>CAVOKK010000033.1:0-130418 GCA_963696455.1 uncultured Actinomycetota bacterium | reverse complement strand
TTGCCCGGCAGGTCATCACCGAGGCCGTCGACGAGGCCCGCCCCGGAGCCGGTCAGGTTGAGATCGAGTACAAGGTCATAGAAGGGAATGCCGCGCAGGTGCTCGTCGCGGAGTCGGACGGTGCTGAGCTGCTGGTTGTCGGCAGCCGCGGGCATGGTGGCTTCACCGAGGCGCTGCTCGGGTCGGTGGGCCAGCACAGCGTGCAGCACGCCCGGTGCCCGGTCGTGGTGATCCGCGCCTCGGCTACCGGCGGCGAGTGAGCCGGTGTCATGAGAATCGTCGCGGCGCTGGGCGGGAATGCGCTGCTGGAACGGGGCGAGAAGCCGGACTCCGGCATCCAGCAGTCGCACGTCCAGGATGCGGTCACTGCCCTGGCCCCGCTGGCCCGCGCCCACGACCTGATCGTCACGCACGGCAACGGTCCGCAGATCGGCATGCTGGCGCTGGAGAGCGCACAAGACCCCGCTTTGTCCCGCCCGTTCCCGTTCGACGTCCTGGGCGCGCAGACGCAGGGGATGATCGGCTACTGGCTCGCGCAGGCTCTGGGCGCTGCCGTGCCGGGCCGGGCCGTGGGCTGCCTCATCTGCCAGACGCTCGTGGACCGGCGCGACCCGGCCTTCGCGGATCCGGCCAAGTTCGTCGGACCGGTCTACCCGGAGCAGCAGGCAGAGGCGCTGGCGGCAGAGCGGGGCTGGGTGGTGCGTCAGGACGGCGCGGCCTGGCGCCGGGTGGTGCCGTCACCGGAGCCGCGCGCGCTGGTCGAGCTGCCGCTGATCCGGATGCTGGTGGACGGCGGCGTGCTGCTGATCTGCGCGGGCGGCGGCGGGATCCCGGTGACCGCGGATGAGACTGGCGGTCTTCATGGCGTCGAAGCGGTCGTGGACAAGGACCTGACCGCCGCCCTGCTCGCCCGCGAACTCAGCGCCGACGTCCTGCTGCTGCTGACCGATGTGGCCGCGGTCATCGACGGCTTCGGCACCCCGGATGCGCGCCCGGTCTCCCGTGCGACGCCCGCCGAGCTGCGGCGCCTGTCGCTGCCGGCCGGGTCGATGCGCCCGAAGGCTGAGGCCGCCTGCCGGTTTGCCGAGGCGACCGGCGGGATGGCCGCGATCGGGAGGCTGGACGATGCCGCCGCCCTGGTGGACAAGAAGGCGGGCACGGTCGTCGAGCCCGGGTGAGCTTCGGGCCGCCGCCAGGGAAGGAAACCGGCATGACCGGAGGACTGGCGACACTGCGCGGCTACCGCCGGTCCTGGCTGCGCGGCGACCTGTTCGCCGGCGTCACCGTCGCGGCCTACCTGATCCCGCAGGTCATGGCCTATGCCACAGTCGCGGGCGTGCCTCCGGTGGCCGGGCTGTGGGCGGCGCTGCCGGCGCTGGTGGTCTACGCGGCACTCGGCTCGTCGTCCGCCCTGTCGATGGGGCCCGAAGCGACGACGGCGCTGATGACCGCCATCGCGATCGGTCCGCTGGCGGCGGGTAACACAGCCCGGTATGCCGCGCCTCGCCACCACCCTGGCCCTGCTGGTCGGGCTGATGGCGGTGGCCGCCTGGCTGCTGCGGCTGGGGTTCGTCGCGGACCTGCTGTCGCGGCCGGTGCTGGTCGGCTATATGGCCGGCCTGGCGCTGATCATGATCGCTGATCAGCTCGAGCGGGTCACTCGCGTGCCCGTGACCAGCCGGTCGTTCTTCGCGCAGCTTGCCTCATTCGCCCGCAATGCCGGGCAGATCCAGCTGGCCACGGTTGTGATCGCGGCGGCCGTGCTGGCGTTCCTGCTCGTGCTGCACTGGCGATGGCCGCACGCGCCCGGCCCGCTGCTTGCCGTACTGCTCGCGACGGCCGTGGTAGCCGCATTCGGCCTTGCCAGCCACGGCGTCCAGGTGGTCGGGCCCGATCCCCGCCAGTCTGCCCGTTCCCGGCCTGCCCGCTCTGCACCCGGAGGAGATCCGGCGCCTGCTGCTGCCCGCTTTCACTGTGCTGATCGTGGGATTCACCGATGACGTCCTCACCGCACGGTCGTTCGCGCAGCGCGACGAGCAGATCATCCCCAACCGGGAGCTGCTCGCGCTCGGCGTAGCCAACGCCGGGGCGAGCCTCGTGCACGGATTCCCGGTTAGCAGCAGCGCTACCAGAACTGCCATCGCGGTGAGCACTGGCAGCCGGACGCAGCTGTACTCGATCGTGGCAGCGCTGTCGGTGATCGCAGTTCTGCTTGCGGGCAGGCCGGCACTCTCGCGGTTCCCGGACGCCGCTCTCGGCGCCATCGTCATCTTCGCGGCGATCCGGCTCATCGATGTCACCGCGTTCCGCCGGCTGTTCGCCTTCCGCCGCCCGAGCTGCTGATCGCCCTGTCGGCCTGCGCTGGCGTGCTGGCCTTCAACATCCTGTACGGGGTCCTGGTCGCGGTCGGCCTGTCGGTTGCCGACCTGCTCGTGCGGGTCGCCCGCCCGCACGATGCGATCCAGGGCCTGGTTCCCGGCCTGGCCGGGATGCACGATGTGGACGACTACCCGAGCGCCCGCACCATTCCCGGCCTGGTGGTCTACCGCTACGACGCCCCGCTGTTCTTCGCCAACGCCGACGACTTCAAGCGCCGGGCGCTGGCTGCCGCGGGCGACGGCGCCACTGCCGCCCGGTGGTTCGTCCTCAACGTCGAGGCGAATGTGGAGGTGGACTTCACCGCGCTGGAGGCAGTCGACGCGGTCCGCGAGGACATCACTGCAGCGGGCGGCGTCTTCGCGCTCGCCCGCGTCAAGCAGGACCTGCTGGCCCGGCTGGAAGCCTTCGGCCTGGCCGGGAAGATCGGAGCGGACCTCATCTTCCCGACCCTGCCGACGGCTGTGGCGGCGTATCAGGCCTGGGCCAGGACGCACGACTCGCGGCCGGGCCCGGCGGATGATTCAGCCAGCTGAGATGGCGGGCAGCTGGTGGCCAGCATCGTGGCCTTGATGGTGTGCAGCCGGTTCTCGGCCTGGTCGAACACAACCGAGGCGGGCGACTCGAAGACGCCGTCGGTGACCTCGAGCGCGTCCAGGCCGCGCCGGGCGTAGATCTGGCGGCCGACATCGGTGTCGCGGTTGTGCAGCGCCGGCAGGCAGTGCATGAACCTGACGTCCGGGTTGCCGGTCAGGCCGAGAACCTTCTCGCTGACCTGGTACGGCAGCAGCTCGTCGATGCGCTTGTCCCACTGCTCGGGCGGCTCGCCCATCGACAGCCAGACGTCGGTGTAGAGGAAGTCGGCACGCCGGACCGCCTGGCTCACGTCGGCGGTCACTGTCAGCCGGGCTCCGGAGCCGGCGGCCAGGTCGCGGGCGATTCGGCTGCACCCCGGCGGACGGCTGCAGGGCGGGCGGCGCGCAGATGCGGGCGTCGAGGCCGAGCAGTGCGCCGGTGACGAGCAGCGAGTTCGCCGTGTTGTTGCGGCCGTCGCCGAGGTAGCAGTAGCTGACCTCGGCCAGCGGCTTGCCCGCGTGGTCGCGCATGGTGAGGATGTCGGCGAGCATCTGGGTCGGGTGCCACAGTGTCGGTGAGCCCGTTCCACACCGGGACGCCCGGCGAACTGCGCCAGCGTCTCCACGGTCGGCCTGAGCGAAGCCGCGGTACTCGATGCCGTCGAACATCCGGCCCAGCACCCGGGCCGTGTCCTTAACCGATTCCTTGCGGCCGAGCTGGGAGTCGTCCGGCCCGAGGTAGGTGACGTGGGCGCCCTCGTCGTGCGCGGCCACCTCGAATGCCGACCGGGTCCTGGTCGAGGTCTTCTCGAAGATCAGCGCGATGTTGCGGCCGGCCAGCCGGTAGCCGCTGGCCGCCCGCCCGCTTCTCGTCGCGGCACTGGCTGCCCAGCTCGACGAGGTAGCGGAACTCCGCGGCGCTGAGGTCGGTCTCCTTCAGCAGGCTGCGTCCGTGAGGTCCATCAGATTCTCCTTGCCGGTGCGCGGGCTACGCGTCTCGCTCGATCGGGCAGGTCATGCAGCGGGGCCCGCCGCGGCCGCGGCCAAGCTCCTCGCCTGGCACGGTGATGACCTCGATGCCGTGCTTGCGCAGCATGGTGTTGGTGGCGACGTTGCGCTCGTAGCCGAGGATGACGCCAGGGGCGACGGCCAGATAGTTGTTCCCGTCATCCCACTGCTCGCGCTCGGCTGCCCTGATGTCCTCGTCGGTGCGTCAGCACGGTGACCTCGTCCAGCGCCCAGCGCCGCCGCTGAGCGCGTCCCAGAAGCTGGGGTTGTCCGGTGACCCGCAGGCTCCGGCTGTCGTCCGGTCCGCCCGCGGTGAGGGTCCAGGACCGGAAGCTGCGATCGATGTAGGGGTAGAGCACGAAGGTGGTCCGGTCGATCATGGTCATGCACCGTGTCGAGGTGCATCATCGCGTGCGACTGCGGGCAGCTCGACGGCGATCACGGTGCTGGCCTGACCGCTGGCGAACAGCGCACGGGCGAGGATCTCGACCGCCATCGGCGTGGTCCGCTCGCCCATGCCGATCAGGACCGCGCCGTTGCCGAGTACGTGCACGTCGCCGCCCTCGATGGTGGCCGGCAGGTGGCCGAGCGTCGTCGTCGCCGTAGTAGGTGACGAAGTCGGCGTCGGCGAACATCGGGTGGTAGCGGTAGATCGGCCCGGATGTGCACGCGTCTCCCGCTGCCGGGCTGGCTTGGCCATCGGGTTGACCGAGACGCCGCCGTAGATCCAGCAGGAGTTGTCCCGCGGGAACAGGTGGTTGGGCAGCGGCGGGAGCAGGAAGTCGTCGGCCCGCAGCATGTCCCACTTCAGGCTCTGCGCCCGCAGCGGGCCGCAGGTCGGCCTTGAGCACGCCGCCGACGCAGGTACTCGGCCAGCGCTGGCCCGTCGCAGCTCGTCGAACAGCTTGCGCAGCGGCCCGACCAGGGCGGGGCCGAGCGATCTCCGGCGTGCAGACCCGGTCCAGGACGAATGCCCGGCCCTCGGGCAGCTCGAGTGTCTCGGCCAGCAGCTGGCCGAAGTAGTGCACCTGCACGCCCCGGTCGCGCAGGATCTCGGCGAACACGTCGTGCTCCTCCTTGGCCTTGCTGGCCCACAGCACGTCGTCGAACAGCAGCTCGCCGATGTTCTGCGGGGTCAGCCGGGACAGCTCCAGGCCGGGCCGGTGCACGATGGCCTGCCGGAGCTGGCCCACTTCTGACTGCACGCCGAAGTGTCATGACTGTCTCCTCCTGGTCTGACTGGTGGCGGCCTCGGCGGCGAAGTCAGCTGGCGCCGCGACCTGGCCAGCCGCTCCCGGCGGGCCTTGAGGAAGGCGTACAGGATGACGCCCGCCAGCACGATGACCAGGGCCTGGTAGACGGCCGCGTAGCCGGCCGCGAAGGTGACCCACATCGAGAACAGCACGGCTGCGCCGGCGATGGACAGGTCCCGGGCCAGGCGCCAGCCCTGCACCCGGCGCCGCCTGGACACCAGGTAGGTCAGCTGGGCGCAGGCGGAGAACAGGTACGGGATGGCGACGGTGACCACGGTCAGGTCGACCAGGTAGGTGAACACGGTCAGGCCGGTCTTGGTGGTGTAGCGCCACAGCATCAGCAGCGAGGGCAGCAGCGCCGCCATCACGATGCCGAACCAGGCGTGCCCCTGCGGTCGGTCCAGGCGAACGCCTTCGGGAACAGGCCGTCGTTGGCCGGCGCCCGTGCCACCTCGGTGGTGACCAGCGTCCAGCCGTTCAGCGCTCCGATTCCGGAGACGACGGCCAGCGCGGCGACCAGCTTGCCGGCCCAGGCGCCGTGGGTGAAGATCGTCTCGAACGCGGTGACGAACGGCGCGGTGTTGCCGACCAGCGCGTGGTGCGGGACCAGGCCCATGATCGCGGCGGTCACCAGCCAGGTACAGCAGGGCGCAGGCTCCGGTGCCGAGCAGCGAGGCGCGGCCGACGTTGCGGCGCGGGTTCTTGCACCCGCTTGGCGGTGATCGCCGCGACCTCCACGCCGATGAAGGAGAACAGTGCCACGCCGGCGGCGATGCCGATCGCGCTGTACAGGCTGCCGCCAGAGGCGTTGAAGGGGCCGAAGTTAGCCTTGGACACGAAGAACCAGCCGACCACGCCGACGAACAGCAGCGGCAGGAACTTCAGCACCACGGTGATGTTCTGGAACCACGCCATCTGCCTGACGCCGGCCAGGTTCACCGCGGCCGGGATCCACAGGCCGAGCAGCGCGATTCCCCAGTTGGCCATGCCCGACGGGTGGCTGATGCCGAACAGCGCGTCGACGTAGAAGCACCCAGGCCGACACGATGGCCGCGTTGCCCGCCCAGGCCTGGATCCAGTAGCACCAGCCGGTCAGGTAGCCGGCGAAGTCACCGAACTCGTGCCGGGCGTAGGCGTACAGCCCGCCGTCGGAGTTGGGGACCCGCTTGGTCAGCTGGCCGAACAGGATGGCCAGCAGCATCGCGCCGACGGCGATGACCGCCAGCACGAGCAGCGAGCTGGTGCCTGCTCCGGCCAGCACGGCCGGCATCGTGAAGACCCCGGTCCCGACGATGCTGCCGATGACCAGGCCGGTGGCTGACGTCAGCCCGAGTGCACGGGCCTTCTGCTGATCCTTCTCCGAGGTCAGCTCCGATGCCCGGTGGTCCGGGCCGCCGGGCGGCCGCGCGATAGTCGTGCTGGACATGGAATCCTCTCCCCGACGCAGCACCAGGCGGTGCCCGGAGGCGCGCCTGATGGCGCGGGGCCGGGGAGCGCTCGCTACCGCGTCTTGCGAGTGCCGATACCGGAAGCACACCGCTGCGGTCAGCGCGCTGCCAGTGACGTAAGTCCTGGTCAGGGGAGATGAAAGTACCTGCGATGCGGTCAGCGACAGCCGCCGGGGCGCCCGCGAGCCAGCGGAGCGCCATCCTGTGCGTATTGTTACCTGGACACTACGAAGCGCGATGCGCCGTCGGGAGCGCGGACCGCTAGCTCAGGGGGGAATGGCGCTGACCGCCAACTTTCCGGCCGATGACCCTGCCGATCATGGAGCCGGCGATCACGTCGCCGGGGAAGTGCACGCCCGTGTGCACGCGAGAGTAGGCGACTGCCGCGGCGAGGACGCGCAGCGGCGGCCCGGCTCGCGGCAGGCTGCGGCCCGCGGCCGAGGCGAAGGCAAACGCCGCGGCGGAGTGGCCGGACGGGAACGACGTCGACGAGGGCATCGCAACGTGCCGGGTCCGCGGTACCAGGGCGCCAGTCCGGTCCGGGCGCCTGCGCGGATGCAGGGACTTGACCCCGATATTCACCGTGGCCGACGTGACGGCGATGGCGGCCAGTCCGCGCACTGCAGCCCGGCGTCCGTCTGGTCCGCCGAATATGCTCATCCCGGTCGCGACGAGCATCCAGATGCGCGAGTAGTTGGCTGCCTGCGACAGCCGCCGGAATGGCTCATCGAGCAGCGGGGTATGAGTGGCAGCGATGGTGCCGTACAGCGCGCGATCGGCGGCGGCGAGCCGCAGCAGGCCCGCGCGAAACGCGTGCCCGGCCGGTCGTGCGCCGGCCTGGCCCCTGGCAGCCAGCGAGAACACTGCTGGCCGGGCGCCCGCCCCGCGTCTGCCCATCAGTGGATGCTAGCAACCCGCGCTCCCGGTCACGGCTGCCAGGACGGCGCGGCAGGAGGAACGCGTGGCTGAGAAGGCCCGGGTACGACCGGCGGCGCGCGAGCGGCCGGCCGCGGGGGAGCGGCTGGCGGCGGCTGCGGCGCTGCTCTGCGTGGCAGCGGCAGCGGTCCTCATCGTGGTCGGTGTGGCCCGCAACGTGCTGGCCGTTCTCGCCGCGGTCATCTGCCTGCTGATCTGGGTGGGTGCAGGCTGGTATGCGGTGTCGCGCCGGGGGCTGGTGCGCGCCGCTGCCCTGGTGGTCATGACGGCAGCGCTTGGGACTGCTGGTAGCCACCTTGGTGGCCGCGGACGTCAGGATTCTGCGAGTGATCGTGGCCGGGGTGCTGGCCGTCCTGTCGGTCGCCGCGGCCCGCTATGCGCTCAGGCGCACGCCCCGTGCACTGGGAACTGCCGCTGCGCGGCTCCCGGCGGGCGCGACCGCACGCCAGCCCGTCCTGATCATGAACCTGAAGTCCGGCGGCGGCAAGGCGGAGAGATTCCGCCTGGCCGAGGAGTGCCGCAAGCGGAACATCGAGCCCGTGGTGCTGCGGCCCGGCGATGACCTCCTGAAGCTGGCTGAGGATGCCATCGACCGCGGTGCCGACCTGATCGGCATGGCGGGTGGTGACGGATCACAGGCCCTCGTCGCGACCGTCGCGGCGCGCCGTGACGTCCCGTTCGTGTGCGTGCCTGCCGGGACCCGCAATCACTTCGCGCTGGATCTCGGCCTGGACCGGGATGACGTGGTCGGGGCGCTGACGGCCTTCGAGCACGGGGTCGAGCGCCGGGTCGACCTGGCGACCGTGAACGGCCGGACCTTCGTCAACAACGCGTCGCTCGGCCTGTACGCCAGCGTCGTCGAGGCACCCGGCTACCGCGACGCGAAGCTCCGCACGGCTGCGACGATGCTGCCGGATCTGCTCGGGCCGGACGCCGCCCCGCTCGACCTGCCGTTCACCGGACCTGACGGGACCGGGTACCCGACCGCTCAGCTGATCCTCGTCTCGAACAACCCCTACCAGCTGGCACACTCGGGCGGCCGGGGCACCCGTGAGCAGATCGATCGTGGCCTGCTCGGGATCGTGACCGCGCACGTCAGCGGTCCCGCTGAGGCAAGCCAGCTGGCAGCGCTTCAGGCTGCGGGTCAGGTGCGGCGCTTTCGCGGCTGGCTCGAGTGGAGCGCGGAGGAGTTCGAGATCCCGGCTGCCGGACCCGTGCAGATCGCGATCGACGGGGAGACGCTGACGATGGACGCGCCGCTGGAGTTCCGGTCCTGGCCGGGGGCCCTCCGGGTGCGGCTGCCGCCAGGCGCCGTCGGCCTGTCGCCTGCGGCCAGGACCGTGCGGATCCTGGCCGGGTCCACCGTGGCCGACCTCGGCCGCGTCACCGTGGGGGCCGGCCCCCGCTAAGCCCCTGGTGACCGCTGAGCCCTGGTGACCCCGGAGCCCTGAGCCCTGGTGGCCAGCCGGGCCGGCGGGCTGGCCGATAATGGAGTGGTGCGAGTTCAGGCTGCAGCTGATTCTGTCCGGCGCCGTGTCGGCATGTCGATATTCGAGCGGGTGGCCGGGTCGGAAGGGCAGCAGCGCCGCCGGGAGATCCACGGCCCGCCTGGCGAGCGCTGGTTTGCCGAGGGCAGCCCGATCCGGACGGTGCACGGGGACTCGTCGATGTTCATCGGCGGTATCCGCGCGCTGCTCCTGCAGTCCCTGCACCCGCTGGCCATGGCGGGTGTCGCCGGCCACTCCGGCTACCGCGGCGACCCGTGGGGCAGGCTGCAGCGGACGAGCTACTTCATCGCGGTCACGACCTTCGGCCGGGCTGCCGATGCGCAGGCGGCGGTCAGCCGCGTCCGGGCCATTCACGAGCGCGTGACGGGGACGGCGCCGGACGGGCGTCCGTATGCCGCGTCCGATCCCCGGCTGCTGACCTGGGTGCATATCGCCGAGGCCGACAGTTTCCTGCGGGCGCATACGCGCTTCGGAGCCCGGCCGCTGGATCAGGCGGGCCGGGACGGTTATGTGGCCGACCTGGCCCGGATCGGACGCGCGCTCGGCGTGCCCGACCCGCCGCGGACCGAGGCGGAGCTGGCGGACCGGATCCGCGAGTTCCGGCCTGAGCTGGAGGGCACTGCGGAGGCGAGGGCTGCCGCGCGCTTCCTGCTGTTCAGCCCGCCGCTGCCGGTCATCGCCCGGCCGCCGTACGGGGTGCTTGCCGCAGCGGCAACCTCGCTGCTGCCGGGCTGGGCACGCCGCCCGCTTCGGCTGCCCCGACTGCCGGTTGCCGAGGCTGCGCTGGTCCGCCCGGCCGGGCATGCGATGACCCAGGCGATCCGGTGGGTAATGGCCCCGCCGCCGGCCGAGGCTGCCTGACGACAGGAAGGCACGTGCGCACATGTCAGCTGAAGTGATCGCATGCCAGAGCTGCGGGCGCCGTAACCGGGTGCCCGCCGCGGCGGACGGTACGCCGCGCTGCGGCAACTGCCATCAGCCGCTGCCCTGGATCGCGTCCGCGGGCGACGACACGTTCGCCGAGATTGCCGACAAGGCCAGGCTGCCCGTGCTGGTGGACTTGTGGGCGCCCTGGTGCGGGCCGTGCCGGATGGTCAGCCCGGCGCTCGCCCAGCTCGCCGCCGAGCTCGCGGGCCGGATCAAGCTCGTCAAGGTCAACGTCGATGAGTCGCCGAACCTGCAGCGCCGCTTTGCGGTGCAGGCGATCCCGACACTGCTGATCCTCACCGGGGGCAAGGTCACCGCGCGGCAGACGGGTGCCGCGCCGGTGGATGCGCTGCGGTCCTGGGTGACGGGCGCGCTGCCGCCGGCCAGCCCCGGCCGGGCGATCCGGCGGACTTACGACGGCGGCTGTGGCTGTCAGCGGAGTGTACATGACCATGGCGGTCCATGCTGTGCCGCCTTGCTCCATCCGGCGCGCGCAGCTGCTGCGACGCCGTCGCCGGCGTCGCCGACCGGTAGGAGCGCGCGGCCGGCACGACGGCCACACGGGCGCGCTCGAGTGGCGACGCGCGCGCCGCCGCAGCGGTGGCATCGCGAGCTGCGCCGTGATCCGTCTGCTCGGCCGACGCGGGCGGCCCGCCGCGCCGGCGACGCCGAGTCGCTGCGATCGAGCTGACGGATCGCGTGAGCTCGCCAGCTGGCCGGTGATGAACGCCTCGAAGTCTCCCCGGCGAAGCCGAGGTCGCCGAGGATGGCCAGCCCGCCGCAGATCAGCTGGTGTGTCGCGATTCTCGATCAGGGCGCGGGTGAGCCATGCGCTTCCGCCGAGGCTGCGGTCGGCCAGGCCGCCAGTTGACGGCCTGCCCTCGCGCGGTGGCGATCAGGCAGAGGCGGAAGCCCCAGACCAGCGGGAGTGGCTGGCGCAATACCCGTACGCCGGCGTACCCGGCCAGGTCCGAGCGGCGGACGGTCTCGCGGCTGGCCGCGCACGGCAGCGGGGTGGAGTCGACCAGGCGCAGCAGGTCATGCCAGGAATCAGTATCGCGGGCCAGCCCGGTGCTTCGCCGCCGACAGCAGCCCGCCGAGGCGCGCAGCCGCGTGCCGTACCCGGACTGCGCCGGCAGGTACGGGAACATCGCGGCAGGTGCCGGCGGGCAGGCCTGATCCAGCGCCGCTCGCTGTCGATTCGCCCGCGCGGCCGTTCTGCGCGCAGACCGCGACCAGTGACTCGGCCTGGCTTAGCTGGCCGCCGATCGCGAGCATGACCTCGATGGCGCTGACCACGAAGCCGACTGCCGGGTGATCGCGCTGACTCAGGTGATCCCGCAGCTCGCCGAGGAGCCTGCCGGCGTGCGGGTCGCCGCTGGCGTAGCAGTCGACCGTCTGCCACAGCAGTCCCATCAGCCGGTCACTGCGCCGGTCCGTCCGGAAACTGACCTTGATCAGCTCGATGGCGAGCTCGCGCCGCAGGGCAAGGTGATCGGGACCGAGCAGGCAGTGATGCGCGAGGCTCAGGGCCTCCGCCAGCGCTACCGGTTCCGCGGCTGCCCTCGCCGCGCCGAGTGCGTTCAGAATGCGCGCCGACTCGCCGGTCAGGTAGTCGGATTCCGCTGCCAGCCGGATGCGGATCCTGAGAGCCAGCGCAGAGTGCGGGTCAAGCAGCGGCAAGACGTGCTGAAGGCGCGTCTCCAGCATGGCAGCGCCCGTCACTGTGCGGCGCTCGCTCACCCACAGCCCGCACAGCCCGAGTGCGGCTGTCGCCATCGCTGGCACGTCACCGGCCAGCTCGGCTAAGCCGTAGGCGCGCTCGAAACTGAGCCTGCTGGCCGCGAGGTCGCCCTCAGTGCTGAGTGCGCGCTCGCCGTCGGCGAGCGCGAAGTGAAGCTGGTGCGCAGCGGCGCGCCGGCTCCAGCGCACGGATCGCCGTTCTGGTGTCGGCGTCGCTGGTCATGGGTCAAATGTAGACACGCCGCAGTTGGATCGTCGAGGTAAAACTTCAGCGGCGTCGGACGTCAGCCGGACGGCTGACAAGAGCCCGTTACGTCAGAAGTAAAGGTTGCTTGACACCGGTCTATGGTAAAGCTACCTTGACATCATGAAGAACCGGGTCCGGGAGCAGCGAGCCCTGCGAGGCCTGTCTCAGGCCGAGGTGGCGACGGCGCTCGGCGTGTCGCGGCAGACGGTGATCTCCATCGAGACCGGCCGGTACCTGCCGTCGCTGCCGCTGGCTTTCCGGATCGCGCGATTCTTCGATGTGCCGGTCGAGAAGATGTTCGACCCGGATGACGAGGAGGCAGGCACATGATGAACTTCATTCCTCCGCGGCTGCGCAAGCCCGCGCTGATGGCCATTGCCGGGGCGGTGTTCTCGGTCGCATGGGTTGTCCGCGGCGGTCCTCTGTGGTGGGTATCGATCCTGGCCGCGGTGGCAACGGTCATCCGGGTTGTCGCCTTGTGGGCGCTTGGCGGCAGGGACACCGACGAGGGCGCGCTTGCGGGATCGCGCGCCGATGAGCGTCAGCGCATGGTCGGCCTGCGGTCACGGGCGGTGGCAGGGAGCGCTGCGGCGGTCACTGCGTTCCTCGGCCTGTCGGTGACCATCGCGACGAGGTCACCGGCCTGGTGGGCCTTCCTGGTCATGATGGCCGTCATCTTCTTCGCCTACCTGTTCGGACTTTCCGACTTCGGTGCCGACACTGACAGCCCTGCCGACGGGGAGTCCGCTCACTACCCGGCCCGCTCGCCAGCATCCTGGTGACGAACTTCCTGACGACCGGCCCGGCTTCTACCAGGCGTAGATCCGGGTCGGCAGGACGCGCATCATCGCCTGTGCGTCGTCGGCCTGCAGGAGCAGTACGGTCAGGTCGTCCGGGTCGCGGCCCTCGACCACGGTGACGCCCGAGTCGCTCCGGGTCTCCCGGTAGGAGTCGTGGCGCCGCAGGATGTCGACCCGGTGCTCCAGGTCCGTCCTGGTCGGCACGGTCCAGGCTAGGTACTGAATGCCAATAGAGCCGAGCGACTGGGCGGCGTTCTCGCCCGTCGCCCGCAGCACCAGCTGGGTGCCGCCGGCGCCGCTCAGCAGCGCGGCAGTCGCACTGGTGTCGATTTCCTCCAGGTCGAGCAGCTCCCGGTAGAAGGCCACTGACCTGGTGAGATGCCGCACGAACATGATTGCCGCACTGAGCCGGATTCCGTCCGCCATCCGCTGACCTCCGCTCCGGGCGCCCGCTGTCGCGCGGCGCCAGCTACCACCATCCTCCCCGCCTGAGGGCGTGTGGCGCGGGCCGGTCCGGCAAGAAGTGCATTTGAGCGGGAACGAGCGGTTCTGGTCACGGCAGCCCGCACGGCCGCGCGCCGTTCAGGTCCGGCATCGAGCCCCGCAGCGCATCGCGGGCGTGCCGGCCGCGCCGCGGCCTGGGCCGGCTCGTAGGCTGGTGCGGTGCTCGGGCTTCCGGATGGCATCAGCGGCTGCCTGTTTGACCTGGACGGCGTGCTGACGAAGACCGCCCGGGTGCACGACGCCGCGTGGACGGAGATGTTCAACAGCTTCCTGCGTGACTGGTCGAAGCAGTCGGGACAGCCGTTCGTTCCGTTCGATCCGGTTAAGGATTACGACGAGTACGTCGACGGGAAGCCGCGGGACGACGGTACCCGCTCGTTCCTTGCCTCCCGCGGCATCGAACTGCCGGACGGCAGCGATGACGACCCGCCAGGTGCGCTCACGATTCACGCGCTCAGCGACCGCAAGAACCAGATCCTGCTGGCGAAGATCCGGTCCGACGGTGTGGAGGTCTACCCGGGATCGGTGCGCTACGTGCGTGCAGTCGCGGCTGCGGGCCTGCGCCGCGCGGTCGTGTCGTCCAGTGCCAACTGCCAGGACATCCTGCGGTCAGCCGGCATCGAGGACTTGTTCGAGGATCGAATCGACGGAGTTGTCGCGGCGCGCGACCATCTTCGGGGAAGCCGGCTCCCGATACGTTTCTCGCCGGTGCCCGCGCCCTCGGCCTGGCACCGGGGCAGGCCGCGGTCTTCGAGGACGCACTGGCGGGCGTCGAGGCGGGCCGGGCCGGCAACTTCGGTCACGTGGTCGGAGTCGATCGGGTCGGGCAGGCAGCGCAGCTGCGCGAGCACGGCGCGGATGTCGTGGTCAGGGACCTGGCCGAGCTGCTGGACAAGTCATGATCAAGCAGGACGCGTTCACGATCGAGCCGTGGGCGCTCAGGGAGACGACGCTCGACCTGGATCTGCTGGCTCAGACCGAGTCGGTATTCGCGCTGTCTAACGGGCACGTGGGCTGGCGCGGAAACCTCGATGAGGGCGAACCGCACGGACTGCCTGGCAGCTACCTCAACGGCGTCTACGAGATACGCCCGCTGCCGTTTTCCGAGCAGGCCTACGGCAGGCCGGAGTCAGGCCAGACGGTGATCAATGTCACCAACGGGAAGCTGATCCGGCTGTTTGTCGACGACGAGGCGTTCGACGTCCGGTACGGCAGCCTGACATCGCATGAGCGAACTGCTCGACTTCCGGGCCGGGACACTGACCAGAAAGGCCGAGTGGCTATCGCCGACTGGCGCCTCGGTCCGCGTCACCTCAACGCGGCTGGTGTCGTTCTCCCACCGGTCCGTTGCCGCGGTCTGCTATGAGGTTGAGCCGGTGGATGGCCAGCAGCGGATTACCGTTCAGTCTGAACTCCTGGCGAATGAGCAGTTGCCATCGGCGGACGGTGACCCGCGCGCGTCGGCGATTCTCGAGCACCCGCTGCTGCCCGAGTACCACGGGGGCGAGGGAAATGCGGTTGTCCTTGTGCACCGCACGGAGCACAGCGGGCTTCGCGTTGGCGCGGCGATGGATCACCTGATCGAGGCACCAGACAGCGTGCGGACTGAGGCGCGCGTCCTACGACGACGGCGGCATGGTCAGCGCGTCGATGGTGCTCGAGCCAGGGCAGCGGCTGCGGCTGATCAAGTTCGTCTCCTACGGCTGGTCGAGCGTCCGGTCGCTGGAGGCCATCCGGGACCAGATCTGGGCTGCGCTGACTGGCGTCCGGCAGTCCGGCTGGGAGTCGCTGCTCTCCGACCAGCGGGCCTACCTGGACGAATTCTGGGCCAAGGCTGATGTCGAGACTGAGGGCGATGTTGAGATCCAGCAGGCGGTGCGGTTCGGGCTGTTTCACGTGCTGCAGGCCGGCGCGCGCGGCGAGGAGCGGCCGATCCCGGCGAAAGGACTGACCGGGCCTGGCTACGACGGGCACGCGTTCTGGGATACGGAGGCCTTTGTACTGCCAGTGCTGACGCTGACGGCACCCGAGGCCGCAGCAAGCGCACTGCGATGGCGGCAGAGCACACTTGAACCCGCCAGGCAGCGGGCGAAGCTGCTGGGCCTGGCGGGGGCCGCGTTCCCGTGGCGGACGATCGCCGGGCAGGAATGCTCTGGCTACTGGCCTGCCGGAACCGCGGCGTTCCACGTCAACGCTGACATCGCCGAGGCGGTCGTGCGCTACCTGGACGCTACTGGCGACGATGAGTTCGGCCACGGCCCCGGCCTGGAACTGCTTGTGCACACCGCCCGGCTGTGGCGATCGCTGGGCCATCACGACGCGGAGGGACATTTTCACATCGACGGCGTGACCGGGCCCGACGAGTACAGCGCGATTGCCGACGACAATGTCTACACGAATCTGATGGCGCAGCGGAACCTGCAGGCCGCGGCAATACTCGCGGAGAAGCACCCGGACCGTGCCCGCGAGCTGTCGGTCGATGCCGAGGAGTCAGCGGCATGGCGGGACGCGGCCGAGGCGATGTTCGTCCCGTTCGATGAGGCGCTGGGAGTGCACCCGCAGGCTGCCGGATTTACCGGTCATCAGGTCTGGGACTTCGCCGGCACGCCCCCCGAGCACTATCCGCTGCTGCTGCACTACCCGTACTTCGACCTGTATCGCAAACAGGTGGTCAAGCAGGCGGATCTGGTGCTGGCCATGCAGATGCGGCCAGATGCGTTCACGGCCGAGCAGAAAGCGAGCAACTTCGCCTACTACGAAGCTCTGACGGTTCGCGACTCGTCCCTGTCGGCCTGCACGCAGGCGGTCGTGGCAGCCGAGGTCGGCCAGCTGGACCTCGCGTTCGATTACCTGGGCGAGGCCGCGCTGATGGATCTGGACGACCTGGAGCACAACACCAGGGACGGTGTTCACATCGCGTCGCTGGCCGGGACCTGGGTCGTGCTGATTGCGGGATTCGGGGGCCTGCGGCACCGGGATGGCACTGTCACATTCGCACCCCGGCTTCCGGACGGTCTCGCGCGCCTTGCCTTCTCAATCGTCATCAAGGGCCGGCGGCTGCGCGTAGAGATCACCCACAGCTCTGCCCGGTATTGCTGGCGGACGGTGATCCGCTGGAGATCGATCATCATGGCGAGCAGCTCACGCTGACGGCCGGCCAGGCTGAGGAACGGCCGATCGCGCCGATAACCCCCGGCCCGCGGCCCAGTCAGCCGCCCGGCCGCGTGCCGATGCACCGTCGTGTGCACCACGACAAGGGCAAGGGCTAGCTCGGACGAATCCGAAGGCAGCGGGTGTCCGCCAGTTCAGCAGCCACAAGCAGCGCGCCGCAGCGCTCCAGGGTTAGCTCCTGCGCTCCAGAGGTTCCTGCGCTCCGGAGTTCCTGCGCTCCGCGAGTTCCTGCGCTCCGGAGTTCCGCGCGCAGAGCCGCCCTCGGCGACGCACTCTTCTCGTGGCTGCGGGCGGTCAGGTCGGGTACGGGTCGGGCTGGACGAGGCAGGTGCGCCCAGCCGGCGTGGTCCAGCGGAACGTGCCTGGTTCCGGCTGCTCGAGGTGCCAGCCCGGGAGCTGCTTGATCTTGTGGTGCGTCCGGCAGTGGCCACCCAGGTTGCAGGAGCAGGTCAGGCCGCCCTGCTGCCACGGGATGGTGTGGTCGAGATCGCCGCGCCAGGCGGGCTGACCGCAGGGGCCGAACCGGCAGGTGACGTCGCGCGCAGCGACCTGCTCGCGGATTCGCGCGGGCGGCCGGTAGGCGGCCGACGATGCGTTATGGGTGCAGGCGCCGACAGCAGTGGCGGTGGCGATGTCGGCACGAGCTGCGGTACGCAAGATCATGGCGATGATGTCGGCGAGCGGGTCGTCTGCGCCGTTTGCCGGCGGGGGACCCGTGCGCTGGATACCCAGCCAGCTTCGCTGCATGGCAATAGTGACGCGGCCGACCACTCCGGTTGAGCCGTCATCAGTCTTAGTGCCAGGCCGCCAGCCGGGGCGGGCTCGCTCGACAGTGAGCGCACGCCCGTTGTCGTCGGTGAGGACGACGCGCCACTGAGTGGCAGGACTGCGGGCAGCCAGGACCAGGAGCTGGCGGGCCTGCAGCGCAGTGACTGGTCCGATCCGGCCCAGGCGGGCTGGTTCGGAACTGGTGCGTGCCAGTACTGACCATGGGACCAGAACGTCGAGCAGCCCGGCCGGCGGGCGGACCGGCTCGTTCTTACTGCTCGGGGGAGGGCCTGCGGGCAGCCGGGCGGGCAGTGTCGGCCAGGAGGGTGATGGCTGTTCTGCCCGGTCGTCGTCCTCGGTGTCGCTGATTTCTGGGTAGTCGATGGCCGGAAGGATGAGAAAGTCGCCGTCATCGGGAGGTGCGTCCGCGTCGCCCGGCGCCGGAATGTCCGGCCAGGGCCCCGCAGGGCAAAACTCCGCGCCCTCTTCGTCAGGGCTGTCGCCAGCGGCGTCCCTGCCGGCGGGTGGGGTGCTGCCCGTCGAGGTAGTGCCGGCCGAAGTAGTGCCGGTCGGGCCGTCAGCGGGGCCGCTGTCGGTGGACCGGGTGTCGTCAGCGGGGCCGCTGTCGGGGACCGGTGTCGTCGGTGGACCGGGTGTCGCCAGCGGGGCCGCTGGCGTCGGCCGGCGGGGTGCCAGGCGTGTCGTCGTCAGGAGGCTGGGGACCATCCGGCGGCCCATCGGCAGGTGGCGGGATAAGCGGCATGGTGCCAAGGAGCAGACCGAGCAGGATGTGAGCTCGCAGCAGGTCAAGACCGCCACTCGCGCCGGACGACTTCAGCGCCCTCGCCATCGCGGTGATGCGGGCCATAGCGGCGGCGGCGTGGACACCTGGCAGGCCGGTGCCGGCAAGGGTGGCAGTGCCCTCCTCGTCTGGATACAGCGACACCTTGGCGCGGCGCTCCGCGTCGGCGCGCCGCTGCTCCGCACCTTCCGGGTCAACGGCAATGACGGCCCGGCGGACTGCGCCCCGCAACTGGCCAGTGGTCTGGTCGGACGCGCCGGGAAGTACCCGGTCTTCGACCGCGAGCGCTAGCTCGTCAGGCAGAACGGACGTGCCCTCGGCAATGATCCGGGCCCGGCCCAGGTCGATCGTCCCCGCGGACAGCGCGGCACCGGTGGCGGGCAGCCGCCAGCGCAGCTGCATGGCCAGGTCGACCCAGCCAGCCGCACCCGGCTGCGACATCTGCAGCTGAAGCGCCACCTGGGCCGCAGCCTCGGGTGGCACGACCTGCGGGCAGCCGTTCTCGGCAGTCGGGATCCTGGAGTTAGCCGCAGCTGACCGGGCGGCAATCTCCGCGACCGCAGCGAGCTCGCCAGCCTGTGCCCAGGCGGCCAGTCGCCGGCAGGATGCGGCGATACCGGGGAGCTCCCAGCTGGTTGCTGCCGTGGGGGCAGTCACCGCCAGAAGCGATGCGGCACCTGGGCCGGCCGGCAGCTGCTCGGCCAGCTCCGCTGCGCTCAGGCGAAGTTCGCGCCCACGCGCCGCGTTAGAGCCGGACCCAGTGTCGCCGGCCGCAGTGCCGCCTGGCCCAGTGTTGCCGGCCGCTGTGTCGCCGACAGTAGCGTTGCTGACTGAAGCGTCGGCGGCGAGGAGCGCTTCCCACTCGGCGTCTAGGTCCCCGGCGGAGGGAACGCCGAGCTCGTTCATCAGCGCGATCAGATCAAAGTCGGATATCGATGGCATCCCCGCTCCGCTGAGCGCAGCTGGGGACGGGCTGCTGACCTCCGGCGGTACGGCACCGGCAGACGGCGCGGCACCGGCAGGCGGAGCGGCATCAGCAGGCGGAGCGGTGTCAGTGGCCGGAACGGTGTCAGTGGCCGGAGCGGTGTCAGTGGCCGGAACGGTGTCAGCCTCCGGCTGCGGGCAATCCGCCGCAGACAGCAACTCGTCCTGGACACCCGGCGCACCAGGGCTCGCTGCGCGGTCTGACTCGGTCATCCTGATGCACCTCCCAGCCGGCTCGGGTACCGATGCTGTTATCGAACATACTAGCGAGGGGCACCGACAAAAATGCCGCGCGGAGACGTTGCGACGGCGCCTAATCGCAGGCACTGGCAGGCGGCGGTAGCCTGCTGCGACATGAACTCGAGCCGGCCCCGACCGCTGGCGAACTGGGCCGGGAACGTGCAGTTCCAGGCCACCGAGCTGCTCCGCCCTCACTCCGTTTCCGAGCTGCAGGAGCTAGTCGCAGAGTCCGGCAGGATCCGGGCACTGGGCAGCGGTCACTCGTTTAGCCGGGTCGCGGACACTACTGGTGTCCTCGTTTCGACCGCTGGCCTCCCGCCGCGCGTCGAGCTGGGCGAGGGCACAGTGACGGTGAGCTCGGGTCTGCGTTACGCGGAGATCGCGACGCGGCTGCACGCGGAAGGCCGGGCGCTACGCAACCTTGGGTCGCTGCCGCACATCACGGTGGCCGGCGCCGTGGCTACCGGAACGCACGGTTCCGGCAACCGCAACGGCAGCCTCGCAGCCGCCGTGTCGGCGATCGAGCTTGTCACCGCAAGCGGCGAACTGCTCACGGCGACCAGAACCGACGACAGCTTCGACGGCCTGGTCGTGGCGCTCGGAGCCTGCGGGATCGTCACCGCACTGACGCTCGAGACCGTCCCGGCGTTCGAGGTCCGCCAGTACGTCTACGAGAACCTGGCGTTCGAGGACGCGGCCCGGCAGTTCGACGACATCATGGCGGCTGGCTACAGCGTCAGCATGTTCACCGATTTCGCGGCGCCGCGATTCGGCCAGATCCGGCTCAAGCTCGTTCCGGGTCAGCGGCAGCCGCCGGCGGACTGGCTCGGCACAAAGCTGGCCGCCCGCGACCTGAGCATCATCGCTGGCCAGTCCGCAGCAGGTACCACCACGCAGCGCGGCATTCCGGGGCCGTGGCATGAGCGGCTCCCGCATTTCCGCGCTAACCAGGTGCCTAGTTCCGGCGCCGAGCTGCAGTCAGAATTTCTGGTCGGCAGGGAGCACGCACCGCAGGCCCTGGCCGCACTCGCCGACATGAGAGCCGAGCTTGCGCCGGTAACGCAGATCGCGGAGGTGCGGACAGTCGCAGCGGACCAGCTGTGGCTGAGCATGAGCTACCAGCGGGACTCGGCCGCGTTTCACTTCACCTGGATACCGGACCCCGGCGCGGTCCTGCCCGTCATCGCCCTGGTGGAGGCCGCCCTCGATCGATTCGACGCACGACCGCACTGGGGCAAGATCTTCACCGCGAGCCCGGTGACAGTGGCAGAGCGGTACCCGCGGCTAGCTGACTTCCAGCGGCTGGCCGCGGATCTCGATCCGGGCGGCAAGTTCGGCAACGCCATGCTGGCCGACTACCTCGGCCTCGCGGCAGCTTAGGCGATAGCCGTCGCCAGCACCCTGGCAGCGGCGGCGAGATACCCGGCGAGCATCACCCGCGCGACCTGGCCCACAGTGTCGTCGGCAGGCAGAAAGCGAGCGTCGTGCAGGGTAACGCCCGCGGTGCCGCTGCCGGTGAACAGCATCACCGACGGAATCTCGCGACAGTAATAGGAGAAGTCGTCCGCGCCGCAGGAGCGGAACTGCGTGTCCACGGTGAAGCCGGCCTGCCGCAGCAGCGGCTGGCATGCGGCGGTCAGCTGCGGGTCGTTCACCAGCGCTGGCTCATGCGGAACGATCTCGACGCGGCCCTCGCAGCCGTACGCCCGGCAGGTGCTCTCGACCACCTCGACGACCGCCGTGCGCAGGAAGTGCCGGTCAGCTTCGTCGAGCGTTCTGATAGTGCCGGCGGCGGTAGCGGACGCCGGGATGACATTCGGCGCGTGACCGGCCTGCAGCGTGCCGACCGAGATGACCGCGGCATGGGTCGGGTCGATCCGCCTGCTGATGAGCTGCTGAAGGCTGATCACGCACTGGCACAGCGCCGGGACCGGATCCGCGGACAGCTGCGGATATCCGGCGTGGCCGCCGCGGCCGGTCACCGTGATCTCGAAATCGTCGGTGGCGGCATTGATCGTCCCCTCGGCCGCCGCGACCGTTCCGCCGGGCAGCTGATGCTGCAGGTGAACGCCGATGACGGCAGCCGGCTCGTGGGCCGCGAACTCGTCCGACGAGGCGATGTCCAGAGCGCCGGACGGGCCCGCCTCCTCGCGCGGCTGCAGGATTGCCAGCAGCGCTACCGGCAGCGGTGCCGCGCGGGCGGCGCGGGCGAGCGCGATGAGCGCCGCCAGGTGGACGTCGTGCCCGCAGGCGTGCATGGCGCCGTTAACCGACGCGAACGCGGCTCCGGTCTGCTCAGGCACCGGAAGCGCGTCGAGTTCAGCACGAATGCAGATGGCCGGCCCGGCTGGCGGGCCGATACGGATGAGCCGTCCGGTGCCGGCCACTTCGGGAGCGTCCGGGCTGCCGATCGCGGCGGCGGCGGCAGCCGCTGTGCCGGCTTCGGACCCGGACACCTCAGGGTTGCGGTGCAGCTCTTGGCGCAGGCAGCACGGCGGCAGGCAACTCAGCATTCAGCTGCGCCGTGAGCACAGAAGCCAGCGGCTCGGCCGCCGCGAGCGGTCCGTCTGGCTCACTGGCTGGCCACCGCCCGGCCACCGCGCGGTCACCGCTCGTCCAGCCGGTAGACGCGATCGGCGTTCCCGCTGCCAATGAGCTCGGCGACCCTGGCCGCATCGGCCGCCGACCAGTCGCCGCTGGCAACGTAGCCGCCGGTGACCCGCTCGATGTCGCGCCTGAACCCGATGGCCCCGAGGTAATGCAGCTCGGGCAGGCCGAAGGCGTCCGATGAGTACAGCATCTTGTGGAACGGAGTCAGTTCCAGCGCCTCGGCCAGAATGACCGCTGACCGCGCGCCGACATGGTTGAGCGCCACGCCGACATCCATGTACACGTGCGGGAACAGTGCTGCCAGCGCCCCGGCCTGCCGATGGTAGGGGTAGCAGTGCAGGAGCATGACCGGCGTTCCGGTCGGCTGGCTGGCGAGCAGGAAATCGTGCAGCAGCGCGGGGTCGGACCGGTGCAACCGGGAGTCGGTGTCCCCGTAGCCGGTGTGCAGCTGCACCGGCAGCCCGGCGTCCAGCGCGGTCCAGATCAGCTGGCGGATCAGCACCTGATCCTCGACGCGGGCACCGGAGGCGGCCGCGGCGTACCACCGGTCCGCCGCCGCCAGGACCTCCGCCGGGCCCGGCCGGGCCGGGTCGAAGCTCAGCCCGCCGCGGTAGGCCGCGATGGACTTGAACCCGACCGCGCCGTCGGCGACGGCCTGCTGCACGGCCGCCTCGACGTCCGCACTGAAATGCGCGGCGCTGCCGCCCGCTCGTGCGACCCGCTCAGCGATGGACTCCAGCCTGACCACTTCCCTGGCCGGCGATCCGCTGAGCTCGGCCAGCTCCGCGGGCGTCGCGACAGCGTCGCTCTGATAGCCGGTGTCGACCAGCCACAGGCCCATCGCAGCCGCGGTGAGCAGCCGGCGGCTGACCTCAGTACTGCCCAGTTCCAGCCGCCGCCTGAGGTAGACCGGCGCCGGCGCGAGCGGCTCGAGATCGAGTACCGGGGCACACCAGCGCCGCACCACGAAACCGAGCGCGCTGTCGAAGAAGCTCGTGCCCGGTGGCGGCGGCGCCGACGACTCGCTCAGCAGGAACTCAACGCCAGCGGCATCGAGTTCCTCAGTCACGACGCCATGCACATGGTGATCGATCAGCCGCAGGCCGGCAGTTCCGCTGCCGCTGCCACTGCCACCGACACTGCCGCCGCTGCCACTACCGCCGCTGCCGCCGCCATTGCCGCCGACATTGCCGCTGCCGTGGCTCATGCCAGCCACCGGGCGCTCGCGATGACGGCCTCGTCCGGCTGGCCCTCGGCCAGGCGGATCTCGGCGCGCCGCGACGCCGCGAACGTGGTCATCAGTTCCTCGCCCGTAGCCGCCCGCAGCTCGTCGCTGGCCTCCAGGGCCTTGAGCGACTCAGCCAGGCTGCCCGGCAGCCGCACGGCCTGGCTCGCCTGCGGATGACCGGCAGTTGCCGGGTCGCCGCTGAACTCGTCCGGCAGCGCCTCTCCCGAGTCCGCGTGCGCAAGCGCGACCGCGAGCACCGCGCCGGTCAGCAGGTACGGATTGGCGCTCAGGTCGAAGCATTTCAGCTCGACGTTGGCAGCGCCGGGACGGCCGGGCTGGCTCTCGATGAAACGCACGGCCGCCTCCCGGTTCTCCGCGCCCCAGACCTGATAAGCGCCCGCCCACCGGGAGGGCTGCAGGCGGAGGTAGGACGCAGGGGACGGCGCGCCGATGGCGAGCAGGGCGGGCAGGCCCCCCAGCAGCCCGGCCATCATGGACTCCCCGGTCGCCGTGAGGCCGTGCCGCCCGTCGCCGCCGCTGAGCAGGTTACGCCCGTCCCGCCAGAAGCTGGCGTGCAGGTGACCGCCGTTTCCGACGTTGTCGCTCACCACAGCAGGCGCGAACGACGCGCGCAGGCCGTGGCGCGCCGTTACCGCCGCGATGACGAACTTGACCAGCACACAGGTGTCGGCGGCCGAGACCGGGTCCTCCGGCGGAACCGACACCTCGTACTGCGCCGGGCCGTACTCGGGGTGGATCTGCTCGACGGTGACGCCAGCCGCGCCGAGTGCGTCGACCACGTCGCGGACATAGTCGGCCGCGCCGGCGGCGGTCAGCCGGCTCAGGCCGTAGCCAGTGCCGCCGAAAGCGGGCTCGAAGTCCTCGGTATCGCGGCCGACCATCCACTCGACCTCGAACGACATCAGCGCGCTGATGCCCTGGCGCAGGCCGGCGGCGACCTGAGCGCGAGCGAAACTGCGCTGATCACCTGCGTATGCGGTGCCGTCCTGGTGGAACCGGTCGCCCGGCGCCCAGGCCCAGCCGGCCGGGTCAGCCAGCACGACGAGCCGGTCCAGGTCCGGTACCAGCCGCAGGTCGCCGTCGGGTTTGTCCAGCGGCGACTCCGGGTCGATGCTGCCGTCACTGCGGAACGAGTCGATGACCGGCGAGAACCCGAGCCCGGTCCTGGCCGCTGCCGCCAGACCGGCCAGCGGCGTCGCCTTCACCCGCGCAGCGCCGCTGTGGTCGACGAACGTGATCGCGACAGCCCTCGCCCGTGACTGGAGCGTGAAGGCCATCTCCTTGGCCCGTTCCCCGTCAGCGCTGCGCTCGTGCTGGCCGCGTACCGGGCTGAACGATCGTGGCATTCGCATCATCCTTCCGCAGACTGCGGTGCTCACCCTAGGTGCTACCAGATCGCCTGGAGCACCCGGTAGATGTTGCCGCCGAGGACGGCGCGGATCTCATCGTCGCTATAGCCGTGCCCGACCAGCCAGTCGCAGATGTTGGCGAAGTTCTCGGTCGGGTTCTCCAGCCCGTCGACGTAGGCGACGGGATCGAAGCCGGGGCCGCGCATGGCCGACAGGCTGAGCAGGTGCGCGAAGATCCGGTGCAGGGCGACATGATCGCCGTAGAGCGTGTCCGGACCGAACGCGACGTGCTCGAGGCCGACCAGGTCGGCGCAGTACTGGAAGTGGTCCATGACCGACTCGATGGTGTGCCGGGAATGCTCGGCCGACAGCGTCGTGTGCGGCGCGGCGGACATCCCGATCACGCCGCCGGTGTCCGCTACCGCCCGCAGCACCGAGTCCGGCTTCATCCGCGGGGTGTTCCAGACCGCCCGCGCGCCGGCGTGGGTGATGAACACCGGCTTCTCGCTCTGGTCGCAGGTATCGAGAGCGGTCTGGTCCGAGGCGTGGGACAGGTCGATGGCGAGGCCGAGCTGGTTCATCCGGGTCACCGCGCGGCGGCCGAACGCGGTCAGCCCGCCGTCCACCGGCTCGCTCAGGCCGCTGCCGAGCGTATTGGCGTCGGAGTACGCGATGCCGATCTGCCGCAGGCCGAGGCCGTAGAGCACGTCGAGCCGGTCGATCTCGTTCTCAATCGGCGTGGCCGATTCCAGCCCGAAGACCAGCCCGACCCTGCCGTCCCGGTAGGCCGCGTCGATGTCGGCGACCGACCTGATCAGCATGAAGTCAGGCCCAGCGTGGGCCAGGTCGGCGAGCCGCATGCCGAGGTCGGTGATGATGTCGTTCCACCGCCACGGCGCGCTGCCGGTGACGCAGGCAGTGCCGTCCATCATGTTGTCGAACACGATGGTCAGGCCGGAGGCGAGCAGGCCCGCATAGGCCGTGTGCTGGCGCCCGGTGCGGTTGTAGGCAGGCGTCTGCTCCATGTCGGCCGGGAACCGGACCGGGTGGTCGTGCAGGCTGATCACCAGGCTGTCGCGCAGCAGCAGCCGGGACCTCTCCGCCTGCCCGGCGGCCAGGGCGGGCGCCGGCATAAGCAGGCACCCGGCCGAACTCGGGCGCGAGCTCGAAGGCGGGCAGCGTGCCGCCGGGCAGGTAGGAGTAGGCGGTATAGGGCGCGTCAGGCAATGGTGTTCCCTCCGGGTGCGGCATTGACGGCCAGCTGGTGCGGCCCGGCGCTGAGCAGCCGCCAGAGCGCTTCCCAGGCGCGCATGCCCTCGCGCAGCCTGGCCGTGCGCAGGAACTCGTTCGGCGCGTGCAGGTTCTCATCCGAGGTCGAGAACGAGAAGAACAGCGTCTTGGCGCCGAGCACCCGCTCGAACAGATCGGTGGCCGGGAGAGTCCCGCCGATCTTGGCCAGCAGAACGGGCTGGCCGGGGTAGACCGCCTCCAGAGCGGCCGCGGCCGCCCTGATCGCCGGGTGATCAGGCGCGATCGTGTAGGCCGGCACCCGGGCCTCGTCGGCCCGCACCCGCACCGCGACACCAGGCGTCTGCTGCCGGCTGACGTGCGCTGTGATGCGTGCGATCACCGCATCCGGATCCTGGCCGGGAACCAGGCGGCACGACACGCTGCCTACCGCCAGATGCGGTATGACGGTGTACTTGCCGCCGCCGCTGATGCCGTTGATCTCGAGTGTCGGCCGTTCCCACAGCCGCTCCAGGGTGGTGTAGCCCGGCTCGCCGTGCGCCTGGCTGAGTCCGAGGCCGGCCAGGTACCCGGTGTCGTCAAACGGCACGCTGGCGATCTCGCGGCGGCGCTCCGGCTGTGAGCGGCGCGATGCCGTCGTAGAAGCCGTCCACCGCGACGCTGCCGTCGGGGTGATGCAGGCTGGCGAGTACCTGGCTGAGTGCGTGCAGCGGGTTGGCCACAGTGCCGCCGAACCGGCCGGAATGCAGGTCGGCCGTCGCCCCCTCGACGATGATGTCCATGGACACTAGTCCCTTGGACCCCACCGACAGCGACGGCTCGCCCGGCCGCCACATGGCCCCGTCGGCAGAGATGACCAGGTCCGCCGCCAGCTCCGCGGCATGCTCGGTGACGTACTGCGGCCAGGTGCGGGCTGCCGATCTCCTCCTCGCCCTCGAACAGGAACTTCACAGTCGAGCGGCGGGCCGCCGTTCTGTTCGGCGAACGCGCGGGCCACCGCCAGGACGATGTAGACCGGTCCCTTGTCGTCGGTGACGCCGCGGCCGTGAATGACATCGCCGTCAGCGATCAGCTCGAACGGGGGAGTGCGCCACTCGGCGACACTGCCGGTGGGCTGCACGTCGTAGTGCCCGTAGACCAGGATGGCGGGCGCTCCCGGCGGGCCGGGCCAGTCGGCCCTGACGACCGGATGGCCGGCTGTCTGCTCGACCCGGCCGCCGGCGAACGGCAGCTGCGCGGCCAGCCACTGCGCGGCCGCGAGCATGGTCTGCGCGAGTGGCGTCCCGGCTGACGCTGGGGATCGCGACGAACTCTGCCAGCTCCCGCAGGTACTCCTCGTCGGTCGCGGCGAACGTGAGCGCTCCTGACTGGCTAGTCACAGGAACACCCGTCACTGGAAAGCACTGCCGCCGTCGATGGCGATCACCTGGCCAGTCACCCACCCGGAGCGCTCGGAGACGAAGAACTGCACCCCGTTGGCGATGTCCGCGGGCGCGCCGAGGCGCCGGGTCGCGATGCCGTTGATCAGCTCTTGCTGGCCGTCCGCGCCGTAGCTCTGCCACTGCAGCTCAGTGGTCGGGTTGGACAGGATGAAACCGGGCGCGATGCAGTTGACGGTGATACCTGCGGGCCCGAGCTCATGGGCCATCTGCCGGGTGAAGCCGATCATGCCCGCCTTCGCGCTGGCGTAGGCCTGGATGCCGGTCTTGCTGACGGTGAGACCCGCTGCCGAGGCGATGTTGACGATGCGGCCCCAGCCGCGCTCTTTCATTCCGGCGACGACCGCCTTGGTGCAGTGGAAGGCGGTCGTGAGATTAGCGTTCACGATCGCATGCCAGTCGTCGTCCGGCACGTCCTCAAGCGGCCTGCCGACCTGACCGCAGACACCGCCGGCGTTGTTGACCAGGATGTCGACGGGCCCGAGGCCGGCGAAGAACTCCGCGACCGCTGCCGCATCGGTCAGGTCAAGGTAGTCCTTGTCGATCCCGGTGACCTTCGCGCCGTCGCCGCGAAGCGCATCGGCGATGCCGGCGCCGATGCCGTGGGCCGTGCCGGTGACGACCGCCACCTTCCCGGCTAGTGCTGTACCCGCTAGTGCCGTGCCCGCTAGTGCCGTGCCCGCTACTGCCGTGCTCATCGAGCTCCTTACTCCGGGGGTGGTGCCACTGAGTCCCGCGGCACCAGAAACATGGGCTCCCTGATCAGGGCATCCGTGGCCGTCAGTGCCCTCGATCCTGGCGATCAGGCCGTCGACTGCGGCGCTGCCGAGCTCTGCCAGCGGCATGCACACGCTGGTCACGGGCACGTCCAGGAAGGGCAGGCACTCGTCCTCGTCGAAGCTGACCACCGACACGGTGCCGGGGACGGACACTCCGGCCGACCGGAACGCCGCCAGCACGCCGAAGAGCTGGTTAAGGCTGCCCACTCCGCAGGCGGTCGGCAGCGGCCCGGCTCGCAGGACGCGGGTCGCGATATCCCAGCCGCCCTCCTCGGTAGCAGGCGCGTGCCGGATGGAGATGTCCAGGCCCTTCGAGGCGCAGTACCGCCGGGCCGCCGTTACCCGGCGGTGCACGGTGTCGACCTCGCGCGGCCCGTCGATCAGCAGGATGCTGCGGTGCCCGAGGCCGGCGACGTGGTCGAGGAACAGCCGGACCGCGCCGGCCTCGTCCATCACGATGTCGTTGCCCTGGTCCGGGCCGCGCCGGTTCACGTAGACGTGCGGGACCTTGTGCACGCCGACGTCCGGGCCGCTCTGGCGCAGCGCGGTCGCCAGCAGCAGCCCGTCGGCCCGGCTCTCCTCCACCAGGTAGCGGTAGTCGCCGGGCGCCTTCGGATCGTCGATTGGCTCTTCCATGATCATGACCACGTAGCCGCGCTCGGTCGCCCGCTGCAGCGCCCCGCGCTGCAGCCGCGTCCAGATCGGGTTGCGCAGCAGCGGGACCACGAACGCGAACGCACCGGTGCGGTCCTGCTTGAGCGCGCGGGCAAGCGCGTTCGGGCGGTAGCCCTGAGTCTTGGCGGTCTGCAGGATGCGTTCGATGGTTTCCGGTCTGATGGACAGGCCCGGGGTCGCCGTTCAGGACGCGGGATACTGTCGAGACGTGGACGCCGGCGGCGCTGGCGATGTCGACGAGGCGCGGGGCGCGCGCCCGTGCGCGGCTCATCACGCAGTCCCGCGACGACGATGAGTGCTCAAGCCGTGGACCCGCCGTCGGCCATCAGGACCGCGCCCTGCACGTAACCAGCGCCCGCGCGAGGCAAGGAACGCGATGGCATCGGCGATCTCCTCGGCCGTGCCGATCCGCCGGGCCGGGACCGTGGCCTCCCAGCGGGCCAGCGCCTGCGAGTCGGCGCGGATCCAGTCAGCCATCGCGGTGTCGATCAGGCCGGGGCAGACGCAGTTGACCCGGACGCCGTCCGGGCCGTGATCGATAGCCAGGCTGCGGGTGAGCTGCACCAGGCCGCCCTTGGAGGCACAGTAGGCGGCGCGCTGGCGGCCACCGTGGACCCCGGCTGTGGAGGCGACATTGACGATGCACCCGTCCCGCGCGCTGATCATGTCCGGCAGGAACTCGCGGCAGGTCAGGAACGGCCCCCTGAGGTTGGTGTCGATGATGCGGTCCCATTCGTCCTCAGTCAGGTCAGGGAGCCGCTGGATGCTGAACACGCCGGCAGCATTCACGAGCAGCCAGGGCGTGCCGAGCTCGGCCCGGATCCTGGCGGCTGCCTGCCGCACCGAGGCCGCGTCCCTGACGTCGGCCGCGATGCCGATCGCACCCGGCAGCCCGTCCGCGATAGCGCGTGCACTGTCCGCGCTGACGTCCAGGCAGGCGACCGCGAACCCGTCGGCCGCGAGCCGGCGGCACGTCGCGCCGCCGATTCCGCCCGCGGCCCCGGTGACGACGGCCACGCGCGCGCCGGGCTCGCTCATACGACCTCCGCGACTGTCCGCGTCAGCAGGATGGCAGCGCAGAAGGAACGGTAGGTGGCCAGCTGATCCGGTCCGTGGATGCGCAGCTGCCGCGGTCCGGTCCGCTCGACGCCCCGGACCCAGGTCGCCGCCTCGGCGATGTCGGTGGTGCGCACGAACACCTCAAGTACGCCGGGCTCCAGCGGGGGCGGCGCGGCGTCGGCCGCCGCCGTCACGGCCGCCTGCGCCTGCTCGCGGATGAGCGCGCAGGCCAGCTCCGGATGCAGGCTGTGCGCTGCAAGACGGCTGACGTGCTCCTTGACGATGGCCTGGTGCACGCCGGGAATCAGCTCCGCGGTCTCCTCGCAGGCGTACCGGTCACCGGTGACCAGCACGACCGGCACGCCGTAGTGGGCGGCGACCAGTGCGTTGATGCCAGCCTCGCCGGTGACGACACCATCGATCCGCGCCTCGATGACAGCCCGCGGGTTATAGGTGTGCGACAGCCCGGCCGGAGCGCCGATAGACCCGTGGTAGGAGATGAACAGCGCGCAGTCGAAACTGCTGTCAAGGCCCTGCATCATGTACAGCGGCTTATGGCTGCCGGAGATGTACGAGGCCTGGCCCGCCAGCTCGCCCGGCGGCAGATTCCGCATGGTGGAGTGCGAGTCGTTGACCACGATCTGCGTGGCGCCGCCGGCCAGAGCTCCCTCGATGGCGGCGTTGACCTCGGCGAGGAGCAGCGCGCGGCCGGCCACGGCCTCGGGCCCGTCGCCGACGCACTGCTGCCAGTCGACGACGCCCGCGGTTCCCTCCATGTCGGTGGACAGGAAGACTTTCACGGTGCGACTCCCTCATCGAGCGCGTCGACGCTGAGATCCTCCGCGGCGGCCACGTCGACCGGATGGCGCGGCGGCGGCACTGCCGCGAAGGCGAAGTGACAGGCCGCGCTGTGCGCCGGGTCGCTGGCCGCGGTGGTCAGCGCCGGGTCCTCGGTCTCGCAGATCGGCTGCGCGATCGGGCACCGGGTGCGGAAGCGGCAGCCAGTCGGGACCCGCAGCGGACTCGGCATGTCGCCCTGGACGGCCGGGGCATCGCCCTCGGGTTCGAAGGTCATCCGCGGGATCGCTGCCAGCAGCCCGGCCGTGTACGGATGCCGCGGCTGGGCGAACAGCGTCTCGGTGGGAGCGACCTCGATGATCCGGCCGAGGTACATGACCGCGGTCCGGTCGCACAGGTGCCTGACGACGGCCAGGTTGTGCGAGATGAGCAGCAGGGTGAGCCCGAGCTCCCGGCGCAGGTCCTGCAGCAGGTTGAGGATGGTCGCCTGCACGCTCACGTCCAGCGCGGACACTGGCTCGTCGGCCACCAGCAGCTCGGGCCGCAGGGCCAGCGCGCGCGCGATGGCGACGCGCTGACGCTGCCCGCCGGAGAACTGCCGCGGGTAGGCATGCACGGCCTCCTCGCTGAGGCCGACCAGCCCGAGCAGTTCGGCGGTGTAGGACTCCACCTCTCTGTTCGGGACCACATGATGGACGCGCAGCAGCTCGTGCAGCATGCTGCCGACGGTCATGCGCGGGTTCAGCGATGAGTACGGGTCCTGGAAGACCATCTGGACCTTGCGCTGATCGGCCCGCGACCGCCGCGGGCGCCAGGACCTTGCCGTCCAGCTTGATCTGGCCCCGGTCCGGCCGCTCCAGCCCGGTGAACGCGCGGGCGAGCGTCGACTTGCCGGAGCCGGATTCGCCGACCAGCGCCATCGCCTCGCCGCGCTCGATCGTCAGGTCCACACCGTCGACCGCGTGCAGCAGGTGCTCCTGGTGCCGCATCCGGGCGACCATGGCCGAGCCGAGCTCGAAGCTCACCGACAGGTCGATCGCTTCGAGCATCGGCCCCGGCCTGGGTGCCTGCCGCAGGTCGGCGGCCACGGCGGAACTGGCGCTCATCGGCCTGCCCCCTCAGCCTGCAGGTCGTCCAGGCAGCGCTCGTAGTGCAGGCAGGCAGTCGAGTGGCCGGCATCGATGCAGCCGCAGCGGCGGCGGAGTCACCGTGCAGTCCTCCTCGGCGAACTTGCAGCGGGGATGGAACCGGCAGCCATCCGGTGGAGAGATCAGGCTCGGCGGCGAGCCGGGTATCGCCTCCAGTGACGCGCGCGGGTGGTCGACGTCCGGCGCCGACCGCACCAGGCCGAGCGTGTAGGGATGGCAGGGCCGGGTCAGCACCTCCTGCACAGTGCCCTGCTCGACAATCTGGCCCGCGTACATCACCGCGAGCTGGTGGCAGATCTGCGCGACGACCGGCAGGTCGTGGGTGACGAACACCAGGCTCGTGCCCGACTCGCGGCACAAGCGGGTCAGCAGCCGCAGGATCTGGTCCTGGATGGTGACGTCGAGCGCGGTGGTCGGCTCGTCGCACAGGATCAGCGCCGGCTCGCAGGACAGCGCGATCGCGATCATGACGCGCTGCCGCATGCCGCCGGAGAACTCATGCGGGAACGAGCGGAACCTCCGCTCGGGATCGGGGATGCCGACGCGGCGCATGAGCTCCAGCGCCCGGTCGGCAGCCTGCCGCCGGTTCATGCCGAGGTGGACCTGAGGAGCCTCGGCGATCTGGGCGCCGACCCGCATGACCGGGTTCAGTGCGCTCATCGGCTCCTGGAAGATCATCGCGATGTCGGGGCCGCGGATCTTGTTGAGCTGCGATCCGCTGAGCTGGACCAGGTCGGTGCCGTTCAGGACAACCGAGCCGGCGGTCACCTTGGCCTCGGGCGGCAGCACGCCGAGTATCGCCTTCAGCGTCATGCTCTTGCCCGACCCTGACTCGCCGACCAGGCCGACCGCCTCGCCGGCGGGTACCTCCAGCGAGATGCCGTCGACGGCGTGCACGATGCCGCGGCGGCTGGCGATCTCGACGTGAAGGTCGCTGACCTGAAGCAGCGGCTGCCCGGCCGCGCCTGCCGCGGTCACGCCTGCCCCGGCCGGAGCAGGTCGGCGAGACCGTCGCCGATCAGTGACAGCGCCAGGCCGGTCACCACCACGGCCAGGCCGGGGATGGTGGTCAGCTGCCAGTGCGTGGTCAGGAAGTTCTGGCCGTCGGAGATCATTGTCCCCCAGTCCGGCGTCGGCGGCTGGATGCCGAGGCCGAGGTAGCTCAGCGTGACGATGGCCAGGATGTCCTGGACGATGTCGGACATCGCGTAGATGATCGCCTGCGTGATCACGTTCGGCAGCAGGTGCCGGCGCATGATCCGCAGGTTGGACAAGCCGCCGGACTGCGCGGCCAGCACGTACTCCTGGCGTTTGGCGATGAGGATCTCGCCGCGGATGATGCGGGCGTACGAGACCCAGCCGACCAGCGGTGATGGCGATGTAGATGCTGCGCTCGCCGGGGCCGAGCACGAACACCAGCGCGATGATCAGCACGAAGAACGGGAACGCGACGACGATGTCGACCACTCGCATGATGATGATGTCGACCCAGCCGCCGAAGTAGCCGGCCACGCTGCCGAGGATCGTGCCGAGAGTGAACGGGAACAGCACCGCGAGAAAGGCGACCTGCAAGTCGACCCGGCCGCCGTACAGCAGCCGGGAGAAGATGTCCCGGCCTTCCTGGTCGGTGCCGAGCCAGTGCTGAGAGCTGAATCCCTGCAGCGTCGCGTTCAGGTTCTGGGTGTCCGGGTTGTAGGACGTCAGCAGCGGCGCGGCGATCACCATGAACAGGATGATCGCGAGGAGCACCAGGCCGGTCATCAGCGCGGGCTGCCGGTACCAGTGCGCCCGCCGCGGCTGGGCCCGCTCGGCGGTTCCCGTCTGCGGCGCGCCGGCCGCGGGGGCTGATCGAGATCGCGCTCACCGGTCGAACCTCACTCTCGGGTCGAGCGACGCGTAGACCACGTCGGTGAGCAGGTTGACCAGGACGACCATGATCCCGAAGACAAGAGCCACCGCCTGCACGACCGGGAAGTCACGCGAGAAGATGGAGTTGATCATCAGGCTGCCGATGCCCGGGATCTGGAAGACCTGCTCGACGATGAGCGTGCCGCCGATCAGGAAGCCGATGTTGATGCCGAGCACCGTGACGGCCGGGATGACCGCGTTCCGCAGCACGTGCCGGACGAACAGGCGCCGGCCGGGCACGCCCTTGGCCCTGGCCGTGGTGACGAAGTCAGCACCGAGCACGTTCAGCATGCTGGCCCGCAGGCTGCGGATGACGACCGGGCACAGCGCGATCGCCACCACCAGAGCAGGCAGGAACATCGAGTGCAGGTGGCCGCCGATGCCGGTGCCGTAGCCGCTGACAGGGAAGAGCTGGAATTTCACGGCCAGGGTGGTCTGCAGGATCAGGGCCAGCCAGAAGGCGGGCATGCCGAGCCCGAGCAGGGGGACCGCCCGGACGATGTGGTCGCGGACGCCGTCCTTGCGGCTAGCTGCGATCATGGCCAGCGGCACGCTAATGATGATCGCCAGCACGGCGGCGTAGCAGATCAGCCACAGGGTGGGCGGCAGGTGGCTGGTGATCAGGCCGAGGACGGGCACGTTGTAGAACAGGCTGATGCCGAGGTTGCCGTGCACGAGCCGGTCCATGAACAGCCAGTACTGGCTGGCCAGCGGCCGGTTCAGGCCCCACTCCCGGTGCAGGATCGCGATTCCGCGCGGGGTCGCGTGGATGCCGAGGATGGTCCTGGCCGGGTCGCCGGGGATCAGGTGGATCATGAAGAACGTGATGATCGTCACGCCGAGCACGGTCGGGATCAGCAAGAGCAGCCGCCGGAACACGAAGGTCATCCGGCCCATGAGCACCTCGCTTTAGCTGGGGTCGGTCCGGCGTGCCGGGCGCTCGCTGAAGCGCCCGGCACGCCGGAGAGCATGGTCACGTCTGCGTGGCTGGGCCGGTTACTTGCTGATCCAGACGTTCTGCATGTGGTAGTTGCCGAGCGGCGTGACGAAGAAGCCATGCACGTTCGACGTGGTGACGTAGGGATAGGGCGAGTAGTACAGGAAGGCCATGAAGGCATCCTGAGCCGCGTCGGTCTGCACGGTGTTGTACAGCGCCTGCCGTGCCGACGGCGTGGTGATCTGCTCGGCCGCGTGCACGTCCTTGACCACGGTGGGGTTGTCGTAGCTGGTGAAGAACGACTTGGCACCCGAGTTCGGGTCCAGGCCGAAGGTGGCCAGCTCGTCCGGGTCGGGGATGTCCATCGTCCAGAGCGTGAGGCTCATGTCGTACTTCTCGCTCTGGAAGTTCGCGTTGGCGGTGTTCGGGTCGAGCGTCTGAACGTTGACGGTGATGCCCAGCGGCTTCAGCTCGGCCTGCAGGATCGTCGCGATCGTGGCGTAGTCGGAGTTGCCGGCCGGGATCAGGATCGTCGTGGTGAACCCGTGCGGCACGGTGGACTGAGCCATCTGCGCCTTCGCCTGGGCCAGGTTGTACTGGTAGCCGGGCGTGTTCGGGTCGTAGTACGGGACCTGCGGCGGGAACAGCGAGTTGGCGGGCTTGCCGTTGCCGAACAGCACTGCCTTGATGATCGCCTGGCGGTTGATGGCCAGCGAGATCGCGCGGCGGACGTGCACGTCCTGGAACGGCTTCACGTTCTCGTTGAAGGCCAGGTAGTTAGTCTCCGTCGAGTTGAACAGGTCCATGCTCGACGCCGGGCGTGGCCTTCAGCGTGGACACCGTGGACCAGGACGGGAACTGATCGATCTGCGCCTGACCGCCCTTGATCTGCAGCTGCCTGGTGTTGTCACTGGGGACGTCAGTCCAGGTCACGCTGTTGAGGTAGGGCAGGCCCTTCTGCCAGTAGTAGGTGTTCTTGACCAGCTTGAGCGCGGATCCCTTGTGCCAGTAGTCCCACTTGAACGGGCCGGTCCCGATCGGGGCCTGGTAGAACTGGGCCGCGGTCTTGCCGCCGTAGTTGTTCGGCACGATGCCGTTGGCGAACAGCGACAGGTCCGCCAGGAGCGGTGCCCACGGGTACTTCAGGTTGATGACCACGGTCGACGGCGTCGGGTCATCGACCGACTTGATGGCGCTGTCGATGTAGCCCCAGCCCGCCGCGGCGGCCATCGTCTGCTCGAGCGAGAACTTCACGTCGGCGGACGTCATCGCCTGGCCGGTGGAGAACTTGACGCCCGGGCGCAGGGTGAAGGTGTAGGTCAGCTTGTTCGGCGACGCGGTGTAGCCGGTCGCCAGCCACGGCACGACGCCCTTGCCGTTGGTGCTGACGGTGTACAGCGGCTGGGTGATCTGCTCGAGGATCCAGATCGAGTTGTTGTCGAAGACGGTGGACTCGTCCATCGACTGAGCGTCCTGCGGGTTGGCGAAGACGAGGTTCCCGCCGTGCACCGGGCCGCTGCTGGCCGAGGTGCCGGACGGGGAGGAGCCTGATCCGCACCCGGCGATAACGACCAGGGCGGAGCCGGCGATCAGGGCGGTCATGAGTGCAGAGCGATGTCTCACTAGCAGCTCCCGGGGTGATGTCCGGGCGACGGCGCAGCCACCGCTACGGGGCTGTACGTCCTTGGCCGGATTTGTGGGGGTTCGGACGAGATTGGCACGCCGCTGTGCCGGTACGCAAACCTTTGCCTAACCAAATGTGAGGGAACAGGACACCAGTTGTAAATAGCAGGGTTGCTCTGTTTACACGGCTTTACTGTGTTGTAACGTGCACGCCGTGCGATATATCGTCCTCGGCTGCGGCGCGATCGGCGGCACGGTGGCGGCCGGGCTGGTCCGGGACGGCCACGATGTCCTGGTCTGCGACTCGGATCCGGCCGTGGTGGCGGCCGTCAGCTCCGCGGGCCTGCGGATCGAGGGCCCGGTGGAGCAGTTCACCGCGCGGCCGAAGGCCGTGCTGCCCGCCGACCTGCCGGGCCAGATCGACGGCCCCGTCCTGGTCGCGGTCAAGGCGCATCACACGCAGGCAGCGGCAGCTGAGCTGGCCGGCCGGCTGAGCGGGGACGGGTTCGCGGTCTCGCTCCAGAACGGGCTGACCGCGCAGGTGCTCGCCGCCGCGCTCGGCCCGGAGCGGGTCGTCGAGGCCGTGGTCAACTTCGGCGCGGACGTGCTCGAGCCCGGCGTGATCCTGCGCGGCAACCGGGGCACGTTCCTGCTCGGCGAGCTGGACGGGACCGTGAGCGCCCGGGTGTCGGCGCTGGCCGCGGACATCGCGGACGCCTCCGCCACGACCAGCGTCCTCGGCTACACCTGGGGCAAGGAAGCGTACGGCGCGACCCTGTTCGCGACGGCGGTCAGCGACCTGCCGATCTACGCGGTGTTCGACGATCCGGCCTTCCGGCCGCTGCTGCTGGCCATCGCCGCCGAGGTCCTCGCGCAGGCGCCGGTGCGGCCGCTGCCGCTGGACGGATTCGACCCGGGCGACCTGGACGGCTCGCTTGCGCGCCTCGCGGACTTCAACCGGACGTCGGCCAAGACCCACTCCGGCGTCTACCGGGACCTGGCCATCAGGCACCGTCCCACCGAGGTCAGGGCGATTCTCGGCCCGCTCGACGGCTTCCTGGTGGCCCGCATCCGCGAGCTCATCGAGGCGATCGAGCGCGGTGAGCGGACCTGCTGCCGGGAGAACCTGGAGCTGCTGGCCGCCTACGAGCGGCTGGACCGGCTCGGCCGGCCGCTGAACGCCGTGGCGTCGGTTGCCGGCGCGCCGCGACGCGCGGCATCCGGTCCGCTCGCCGGCCGGCCGGTCGCGGTCAAGGACATCATCGCGGTCGAGGGGCTGCCGACCCGCTGCGGCAGCCCGGCCACCGAGCACGCGCCCGCGCCGGCGCCGACGCGCTGCTCGTGAGCACGGCTGCGCGAGGCGGGCGCCGAGGTCTTCGCCACCACCCAGTGCCTGGAGTTCGCGGCCGGCTTCGCCCATCCGCAGATCGGCGACACCCGCAACCCGCGGGACCCGTCCCGCACGTCGGGCGGATCGTCCGGCGGGTCGGCCGCCCTGGTCGCGGCCGGAGTCTGCGACCTCGCGATCGGAACCGACACCGGAGGATCGATCCGGATCCCGGCCGCCTACTGCGGCCTGGTCGGACTGAAGCCGACCTACGGCCTCGTTCCCGTCGATGGTGTCTTTGCCCTTTCCCCGAGCTGCGATCACGCCGGGACGCTGACGGCCACCGCCGCTGACGCCGCCGCCCTGCTCGCGGTGATCGCCGCCCTGCCGCCAGACGGCGGAGAACCAGGACCTGGCCGCACGGTCGGTGTACTCGCCGCGCAGCTCGCCGATCCGTCGGTGACGCCTGAGGTGCGGGACGCCGTGCAGGCGGCGCTGGCCGCGCTCGCCGGTGCGGGGTGGCAGCTGCGCGAGGTCACGGCGCCGTGGCTGACCGACCTGCCGCGCTTCGAGCAGGCCCTGGGAGTTATCGTCGCCAGCGAGGCCGCCCGCGTGCACTGCGAGCGTGACACCAGCGGGTACGCCGAGGGCACCAGGGCGCTGCTTGAGTTCGGCAGCCGGGTGACTCCGGCGCAGTACGCGGCCGCGGAGCGGGACCGGGCCGAGCTGAGCGCGGCCGTTGAGGCGAGCCTGGCCGGAGTGGACGTCCTGGCCGGCCCGACGGTGGGCTACTGCGCGCCCGAAGAGGATCCGCCGTTCGGCGTCGGCGACGACAGCGCTGAGGGCCGGTTCACCGGCCCGTACAACCTCACCGGTCATCCGGCGGTCTCGCTGCCGGTCCCGGCCGCCGGCCTGCCCGTCGGGCTCCAGCTGGCCGCGCGGCGGGGGAGTGACCTCGCCCTGCTGGCTGTTGCCGGGGCCGCCGAGCGCGTGCTGGCTCAGTCCTGAGGCAGCACGACAGCACCTGAGAGCACGCCACCCGACCCTGAGCTGAAGGAGCCGAACATGTCGTCGACCGTAGTGCGCCGCACGCTGGAGCTGGCCGGGCTGGCCGTGCCGTTCGTCGAGGTGACCGGCTCGCAGGACGGACCGCTGCTGACGGTCATCGCCGGCGTGCACGGCTGTGAGTACGCCTCGATGGCGGGGGTGCGCCGCTGGCTCGGCACACTGGAGGAGCGGGATATCCGCGGCCGCGTCCGGGCGGTTCCGGTGCTGAACCTTCCGGCGTTCGTGACCCGGACGCCGTTCGTGGTGCCGGAGGACGGGAAGAACCTGAACCGGTGCTTCCCCGGCGATCCGGCGGGCACGCTTGCTGACCGGCTTGCGTACGACGCGTTCACCCAGCTCATCACCGGCTCGGATGCCTACATTGACGCGCACTGCGGCGACATGGTCGAGGCGCTGCAGCCGTTCGCGCTGTATGAGTCAGGCCCGGCCGAGGACCGGGCCCGCGACCTGGCCACCGGCTACGGCCTGCCGTACGTGATCCGGCAGGAGCCCGGGCCGGACAAGGCGGTGTCGGGCACCAGCTCCGGCGCGGCCGCTGCGGCAGGCATCCCGGCGATCACCGCGGAGGCGGGCGAGTGCGGCCTGGTACAGGAGCACGCAGTGGCCCTGCATGTGGCCGGGCTCAATGGCGTTCTCGAGACGCTCGGCATGACTGACGCCGGGACCGGCGGGGCTGCGGGCCAGGCAGCACAGACGCGGCTCGGCCGGTTCCTGTGGCTGCGCTGCCGGGATGCGGGCTGGTGGTCGCCGAGCGTGGCAGCCGGTGACACTGTCGCGAAGGGACAGCACATCGGCACCGTCAGCTCTCTCGACGGCGCCCAGGTCCTGGAGTCCATCACCGCGCCGGCCGACGGCGTGGTTATCTTCCTGACCAGCTCGCCCGCGGTGGGCGACGACGGTCTCCTGCTCGGGATCGGCGCCGCCTAGCGGAACGCCGGCGGCGCGGCGCTGGCAAAGGCATCCTCGACATCGGCCTCCGGCAGCCGGGCGAGCAGTTCCAGGGCCCACCACAGGCTGCTGAACAAGCGGTGGCCGTCACGGCGCAGAGCTGTGATGGCCGACTGGATCGCGGCATAGCGGGAGTCGTCGCCGCCGACGTCGACGGGCAGGTGGCATTCGGTGAGCGCTCGCTCGGACCTGGTCACCTGGATGTCGCGGAAGGAGCAGTTCAGCCGGGACAGGCAGAAGAACTGCGGCAGGCCGCCGCGGGCGAGCAGCCGGCCATAGCCGAGAACGCGCAGCCAGGCGATGTCGGCCGGGGCCAGGCCGCATTCCTCCTGGAGCTCGCGGGTGGCGACCCGGCTGACGAATTCGCGCAGATCCTGGGTGCCGTCCAGGTCCTTCCAGTCAGCCGAGCCGGAGCCGGATGGCATGAGCAGCCCGCTGGCAATGTTGGACCGGTAGCCCTGCTCGACGATCACGAGATAGTCGTCCGCGGTGAGCGCGATCGTGGAGGCACCGATGTGATTCGAGCAGGCGCTCTCCTGGCAGGCTGGCACGGTCCGGGCGGGAAAGCACAGGTCGTGACCGTTGAACACCTCGGTGCGGCTCCGGTGCGACGTGAGCCGCACGGGCAGTGAGTCGTTGGTGACCAGCGTGTCGAAGTAGTGCGTCGGCTGCAGGGAGACGGGTCCCAGCTCGCTGTCCTCATCGAGCACCGGATCGCTGGTGAGCCGCACCTTGCGTGCGTTGAAGAGGACGGGGTCTTTCCTGGTGAACTCGCGGAGCAGGACGTGCGCGACAGCCGGCGATGGCCGGAAGTGGAACGTCGATTCGGCGGTGCGCACCGCCGCCGTGCCACCGCGGAACAGGGCCTGGTTGACGCGCGCGGACGTCAGCAGTGCATCGGCGGGCTTGTCGCCGCGGTGCAGGATCTCGTAGCCGCCGGCGCTGAGGCGCGGCGGCACCGTGAGATTGCTGATGTCGTGCCCGGCCAGCGGCGGCAGGTACTGGACTCGCAGGTCATTGACCTCGCGGCGCCAGCTCGCAAAAGTGGCGGCGATGGCCACGCAGCCTGTCGCCAGGCCCGCGATGCTGATGACCTCGAGCACGAGGGTCTGCGTGCTGAAGCCGATGATCGCGAGGATGAGGCTGACGCCGTTCAGTGAGTTGGCGGCGATGAATCGAGACTTGCGGCGGGCGATGCTGAGGTAGGTGCGCACCAGGGGGAATGGCGTCGATGAGTGCATAGGCCCTTTTCGCGGTCGCGCCGGTGTCGTCAGGAACTGGTGATTTGGAGAATCCCGGGAATCTGGTACCCGTGGGTGGGGTTCTGCTCCGCCGCGTAGATGATGCCCTTCCCGCCGCCGGAGAACACGAATTTGAACTCGTCCCAGCCGGCTCCGATGACGTTCGGGCTGCTGACGTTGCCCGTGCCGTCCTGGTTGTGGTCACGGTAGAAAAGCAGCTCGCCAGCGTGGTTGACAGCGTAGATGATGCCGTCGCCGGCTGAGAACAGGAACTTGAATTCGCCCCAGGCGCCGTCTCCGATGACTTTGGGGTCGGCGACGTTGCCGGTGCCGTCCTGGTTGTGGTCACGGTAGAAAAGCAGCTTGCCGCCCTTGACGGCGTAGATGATGCCATTGCCACCGGAGAACACGAAGTCGAGTGCGTCCCAGCCGCCGTGTCCGATGACACTGGGGTTGGCGACGTTGCCGGTGCCGTCCTGGTTCTGGTCACGGTAGAAAAGCAAGTCGCCGCCCTTGACGGCGTAGATGATGCCGCCGCCGCCGGAGAACAGGAACTTAAACTCACTCCAGCCGCCGTGTCCGATGACACCGGGGTCGGCGACGTTACCGGTGCCGTCCTGGTTGCGGTCACGGTAGAAAAGCAAGTCGCCTTCCCGGCTGACGGCGTAGATGATGCCGCCGCCGCCGGAGAACAGGAACTTGAATTCACCCCAGCCGCTGTCTCCGATGACACTGGGGCCGGCGACCTGGCCGGTGCCATTCTGCGTCTCGTCGCGATAGAAGAGCAGGCGTCCCCGGTACAGATCGCCGAGGGTGAGGATGAACTGCTGCTTCGGCTGGATGTTCCTGAAGACCTGGTAGGCGGTCCCGATCTCGGAGTCGAGTTTGAGCTGGCCGTCTCCTATCATGCCTTCTCGACAGCGGTGAGGCCATTCCAGATAGCGTCGTAGACGTCCTGATGTACGGTCTTCTGTACCTTGTCGGTGGCGTCCTGCTGGGTTTGCGGGTCTGCTGAAGCAAGACCTAAGAGATTGTCCTGGATGGCGCTTTGCAGACTCGTGCCGAATTTCTTGAAGCCGTCCTGCAGTGCGTTGGCAGAGAAGTCGTGCGCCTGCCAGAGCGCCGTTACCTGAATGAACGCCTGACCAAGGTCGTCGACGGAATAGGTCGCGACACCGACCGAGGGCGGAATCGAAGCGCTCTGTCCCGGCTGGAGATTACTGGACAGGATGACGCGATCGTCGCTCTCAAAGGGCGTTCGAAGCTGCACGTGGTCGGTCTCGTCGATCCAGAGGAACGCAGTCCAGAGGTAAGGACTCGATGGGTTGTCCTCTTCTGCGATGCAGTTGAGCTGGTCCAGTGTGAGCGTGACGGCCTGAGCCATAGGGACCTCCTCCGCCGGGACACCCGGGAAACGGAGTCTGCGGGCGGCAGCTGCAGATGTCGTAGCTCATGAGTTTCCGGAGTGACCGGACATTTATGCTACTCCGCCCCCCGTCCCGGGCACAGGCCTCAATCCTGGCCGCCACGATCTTGGGCCCGTACTCCAGCGGTCGCCTGCTGGTGTGGTGCTGTACGTAACGGCTACGGTGGTGCGGTGCGGGGTGTGCCGTGGTGGGGCGTGATGTCGGCGGCCGCGGCCCCGCTGCTGATGACGACCGGGTGGACGGTAGCCGCCGGGCTGCAGCCCCGCTCCTTTGACCCCGTGGCCCAGACGGTCAGCGCGCTCGCTGCGCCGGGTGCGGCCGACCGGTGGGTGATGACGCTCACGTTCCTGGTGGTTGCCGCCTGTGATTTCGTCACCGGGCTGGCGCTGCGGCCGGCCAGAGCGAAGGGGCGGCTGATCTTGATGTCCGGGGCCGTGGCGGGCGTCCTGGTCGCGGCGAGCCCGGAGCAGCCCGGGACCAGCTTTCCGCTGCCCCACATGATCTGGGCCGCGGCCGGGTGCGCCGCGCTGGTGGCCTGGCCAGCGGGGGCATGGCGGCGCGGGCCCTTGGTGCCCTGGGGCCTGCGCCCGGCTGTATCGGCCGGCGCCGTCGCGGCGCTGGTGGCCCTGCTGGCTTGGTTCGCCGCTGAGCTGATCACCGGCGGCGGGCAGGCCGGCCTGGCCGAGCGCATTTTCGGCGTCGGCCAGGCGCTCTGGCCGCTAGCGGTGGTCGTGTCCTGCCGCCGTGCCGCCAGGACGGGCACCCAGCCCGGCCGTATGCCAGGGCCAGTCAGGTGCGCGCCCTGCCGACGGGGTATACGGATCGGCTCGCTGACCTCGCACCCCGGTCACCGGAACGCGCTCCTTGGCGCTGGCGGCGTCACCCGGTGTATCTGCGGTCACCGGGCATGGGCTGCACTGTGAGGCCCGCGGCGGTGAGGAACTGGCGGATCTGGGAGGCGTGCTCCACGACGTGCAGCGGCATGCTGCCGACAATGACCGCGTACAGCGTGCCGTGGTTTCGGTGGGCGGCGGGGAGCGGCCGGGCGGCTACTTCCCCGGTGAGGCCGTCCAGGGTCTGGCGGACGCGGCCGCGGCACCACTCGAGGTATCCGAGAAGCTCGGGCTTAGTGAAACTGCGGTTGGGGAAGGCGAAGGTGTTGTCGTCAAACGGCGGTGGGGGCGCCCACGGCCCGAACTCGCCCGCCAGGTCATAGTCGAGTGTTAGCAGTGCGTGGTAGCCGAGGAACCAGGGAGCCGAGCCGTGCAATCCCCCGTGCGGCGTCGGACCCGTAGGCGCCTCGTCCGGCCACAGGTCCGTATGCCAGAGGTGGTCGGGGCAGTCGGTCAGCGCCGCATCCATCAGCCGCAGCGCGTGTTCGAAGTTATGAGCCATGCTCTGTACAAACGCGTTCGACACGCTGCCTGTATAGCGCATACCGCGGATCTGGACTCACGTGCGAGCGTGCTTTTGCCTGCCCGTCCTGCCGGCGTCTCAGCCCGGCCCGCGGCCGCGTCGTTGTCTCCCGCGTAGCCGGTCGCTGAGCTCGCGGGCAATTTCCCGGTCGGCGTCCCGCCGGGCGATTGCCTGCCGCTTGTCGAAGGACCGCCGGCCGCGGGCCAGGCCGATCTCCACCTTCGCCCAGCCGTTCTGGAAGTACAGCGACAGCGGCACGAGGGTGACGCCGGTCTCGCCGAGCCTCGCGATGATCTTGTCGATCTCGCTGCGGTGCATTAGCAGCTTGCGGGTCCGCCGGGACTGGTCGAGGACGCGGGTGCCGTGGCGGCCATACGCGTGCTCGGCGATGTGCAGGCCGTAGAGCATCAGCTCGCCGTCGTGCTCGTGAACGAACGCTCCGGCCAGCGACGCGTGGCCGGCGCGCAGGGACTTCACTTCGTCTCCGACCAGGACTATCCCGGCTTCGTACGTCTTGAGAATCGTGTAGTCACGCCGAGCCCGCCTATTCGAGGCGATGGGCCTGCGGCCTGTCTCCCTGGACGTGGTAACCGTGACCTCCTCGTCAAACTCAGCGTCGTCAGAAGGCGGTGCTTTCCAGCCAGCCATCCACGAGGGTGCTGTCCCCGTAAACGGTCACTGCCGGATCGGAGACCGGCCTTCGCCGCATCAGCACGAGCAGCAAGCTGGCGGCCGGGCCGGTAAGGGCGGCATCGCCCTTGCCATGACTCGGCTCAACTGTCAGGCCGCCCGCGTCGTGCCGGACCATCCACTCGCCGCGGCCGCCAAGTACGTCATCGGTTGCGTGGATGTGCAGGCCAGCCTCCGCGGTTAGCGCCTTAGTCCGGTCGCCGGCGTCGCCGAGAATCCCGCGGCTTAGCAGGGTTAGCCACTCGTCGATGGCATCGGCAGCTATCTCCGCTTCAATGACTGGCTCGGGTTCGGCACCCGCTGCGAGCTGGGCGTCGGCCCGGTGGACCAGTGTCTCGTGCGCCATCCGGCGTATCCAGAAACCGGCAGGCGTCGGCCCGGTGAACGACCAGACGAGATCACCGCCCGCTTCCCGCACAGCGTCCACGATCCGGGCAGCGCCGGCATTCAGCCACGCGGTCTGCTCGGCGCGACCGTCCGGCAGCCTGCCGTCCGGCACCTCCCGGAACGGAATGGCCGCGTCGGACCTCGTACGCGCGATCTCGGCGGCCCACCGGTGCGCCCGGCCGACGTGCGTGACAAGCTGACGCAGTGTCCATTCCGGGCACGTAGGGATCGGCAGGCTCTGATCGTGCTCAGCCAGTATCTCCGCCAGCCCTGCTGTGCTTGTCTCGATTTCGGCGGCGTACCGGTCGGCAGTGAGCTGCGGCATGGCGTACCTTCCTGATGATCTGCGGCGGCTAGCCTAGCGGCGCCCAGCCAGCGGCCGGAACGTGCAACTCCACCACGACCTGGCTGGGCTAGGGTGCCGACCATGCGCACGTTGCACATCGGCCTGCGGGTGAGCAGTCTGGACCCGTCACTCGCGTTCTACCGCGGCGTCGGCTACACAGTCATCGGGACCGTCGAGGGGACACCGTTCGGCAGCCTGACAATGCTGCAGCTGCCGGGCGATCCCTTTGTCACCATCGAGCTGGTGCACAACCCGGCGAAAGGCAGAGTCGATCTCGGCACCGGTATTAATCACCTCGTCATCCAGGTTGAGTCACTGGATGCCGCCCTCGCTGATCTTGCTGCTAAGGGCATTGCGGCCGATTCGCCTGCGGACTCTGACCACGCGGACCGACCGCGGACCAGCTGGATAACCGACCCCGACGGTTATCGAATCGAACTGGTCCAGTGGCCAAGCGGCCACGCCGACGGCATCACCAAGGCCGACTTCCCCGAGCCGACGGACCCCCCTCGCGATGCCGCGCGCCTAAGTCCCGGAGTTCCAGACGGTCGCCTCGGCACTGGCATCATTGCCGTCAGCTGGCAGGTCGGTGATCGTCACGAAGGCCGTGCGCCCGCTGCCAGTCAGCACGCAGATCTGCATCCCGTTCGTCAGTTCGAGTGATGTCACGCCGTGGGTCAGAACCCAGCTGTGGCACTGCGCGTAGCCAGGATTGCTGGCGCCGTTCCACGCCGCGAACATGCCGTTGCCGGACTCCAGCGTGCCGGCGTCGTCCCAGAAGGTGAAGTTGTTCGGATTCTGCGCCGTGGTCGGAGGCAGGCCGTCCAGCTCGATGCCCGGATCCCCGATGGTGATCGGGCCGTGCCAGCGGGGTTTCAGGCTAGCCGGTGTCACTGAGCCGGTCGCTGTTGGTGACACAGACGGCGCGCCTGTCGTGACTGTTGGGGCCGGCGTTGGGTTGCCCGAGGCGGACTGACTGAGCGCCCCAGCAACAAGCGGCCCGATTATCGCGGCAGCGATGGCGAAAGCGCCGCCGCCAATAAGCAACACTTTCGTGTCGCGCGAGAGGTTGCGCCACCATAAGGCCATTAGCCGCCCAGCCCTAGAAGTCGTAGCGACGCGGTGAGCATACCAATCTCCCCATCTGCGGGGAAGAGCAGCTCGTGCCTCGTGCGCACGGCCAGGTGTCTGTTCCCCTGCGCGTTTCGGCCGTGTAGCTTCCGGAGTAAGTTGTCAGCCGCGCTGCCGCTGACAACCCGGGCAATGAGAGGAAGACGAGATGAGCGGACCTGGCAGCTTTGAGGTCCACGGCCGCGGCAACAACTTGTACCTGATCCAGCGCCGCTGGTTAGGGAAGAAGGAAGGCTACCGGGGCTGGCAGGCGCTGGTCCGTAATGGCCCCACGTGGACGGACACGGGCTACTACGGAGACACAGCCGAGGAGATACTCAGGAAGATGCGCGCCGACGGCAAAGTGGCCTAGGAGATAGTGGCCTAGGAGATATATGCCGCCAGGGCCGTCTGTTCCTGCCGTCTCCTTCACTTGCCCGTCCGCGCATAGTGCCGGAATGTCAGCTGCCAGATCCTTCGCCGCCGGCGGCCCGGAACATCCTGGTCGAGTGACGCGTTGACAGCTAGAGGACACGACATATCGTGTTGTTGTCCGGTAGGCCCGGGCCGATGACGTGCTCCGGGCTAGTGAGGTGATCGTGATGACCGGTTGGTATGCGGAGCGGAGGCCGGGCAAGTCGGCAAAAGCCGTGCTCGCCGTGGGGCTGCTCGCATTGCTCCTGCTGACAGCCGTGCCGGTGGCCCTGGTTGCTGCAGTGATCATAATCCTGCTGGGGCATGTCGTTGGCGGACTCGCGCTGTTCGGCGGCTCGGTGCTCGCCGCCGTCATGGCTGTTGCGATCGCGGGCCTGACCGGTAGGCAGCACCTTCGCAAGCTGCTGTCCAGGGCCAGTTTCAACGTCGTGCAGCTGGACCACAGGCAGTACAGCGACGACATCGCAGAGCCGGACAGCAGCAGTGACTACACCGACGTCGTGCGGCTGGATCACAGCGAGTACACCGAAGTTCGCTGACTTACCCTGTCGGCGGCTCAGCGTCAGACAGGTGGCCCGAGGCTCTTGACGCTCGACGGGGATCGCGCGCCAGGATGTCGAAGGTGTGCCAGTGTTTCGGGCCGCTGTAGGCCTCGCCGTCTCGCTCGCTCTCGTGCAGCTCGAGGACCTCCAGGCCAGCTAGAAGGCTGATGACCTCAGTACGGTCCTGAAAAGTCATGCCAGGATCGGTGGCCCAGCTGTCACGGGTGCCGAAGAGCTGCCCGGCGAATATCGCGCCAGGCACGAGGGCACGGCGTATCTGCGCCCATACCGCCGGGAACTGGTCCGGCGGGCAGAAGGGCAGGCTGAATCCGGCATGGATCAGGTGCGCTGGCGGGAGGAAGGCATCGGCGAATGACCCGCACACGATGCGGATGCGTCCTGCACAGGCTGCCGGGATTCGCGCCCGGAGCGAGGCAAGCCCGGAGGGCTCCATGTCGACGGCCAGGACGGACCACCCTCGATCAAGGAGCGCCAGCGAGTCGGTTCCCTCGCCGCAGCCCAAGTCCACCGCCAGCCGGCCGTCGCCAGCGCCGAGCCGACTGCACGCAGCCAGCAGCATGGGCCGGGGCTCGCGGCCCGAAGACCACGCGTAGTACCCGGCCCAGTCTGCGCCTGCGTTCCCGGTCATCCCAGCATCCTTCCGGTGCCAGGCGGCCGGCACGATGTGCGACTTCGCGGACGAGCGACGGCCCGGCTCAGCCGACCAGCCGCAAATGGACGTGCCCGTCGGTGAACCAGCGCGGCGGATTCGCCGGGCTGCCGATCTCAGCGGTCTCGCGTTCGTTGACCGGGCGTTCGTCCGGTCTTGACCACATGCCAGCGCTGGGATATTCGCGGCTCATCTCGGCGGCGAGTGCGGGGACGTCCGCTGCTCGCCAGGGCCGCAGGATCAGCGCTGGCTGGCGGCTCACTGGCGGCACGCTCAGCTCAGGCAACCTCAGCCCGCCTGTCATGCTCGGAACGATGCTGGACCCAGGCGAGGTGCTGTCCGTCCCAGGCGACCTGACCGCCCTGGATCACGAGTACTACCTGCTGCAGGCACTCGATGTCCTGAAGCGGGTCGCCGGTGACGGCCACGATGTCCGCGGTCGCGCCTGGCTCGATGACGCCGGCGGTCCCGGCCAGCCCGAGCAGCTCCGCTGCCCGTGAGGTCCGGCCTGGAGTGCATGAGCCGCGGACATCCCCAGCCCGGTCATCAGCGTGAACTCCTCGGCCTGTGACACCCTGGTCCACTCGAAGCCGCCGACGTCGGTGCCGAGCACGATCGGGACGCCTGCCTCCAGGCAGTTCACGAAGGATCGGTCGTGCGCGGCCCGCACGACGTCGGTGATGTGCGAGCCGTGCGCCGCGTGCTCGCGGGTGACCAGGAGAGTCGGCACCAGGGCAGTGCCCCGGGCGGCCATCTCGGCCGCAAGGTCGGGCGAGATACCGAAGCCGTGCTCGATCGAGTCAACGCCAGCGGCCACGGCCAGCGCGGCCCCGCTGAGCGTCAGCGAGTGCGCGGCTACCGGAATCCCCTGCCGGTGCGCCTCGTCGACGAGCGCATGGACCTCCTCCTCAGTCCACACCAGCGGACCGTCCGGATACACCGCGTCGCCTGCGGGCGGATCGAAGCGCTCGCTCACATAGATCTTCAGGCAGTCGATGCCATAAGCAATCTGGGTTCTGACGGTTTCACGGCAGGCGTCAGCGCCGGTACAGCTGTCGATGCCGACCGGGAACGTCATGCTGTAGCGCTCGCCGGGTAGCGGGTAGCGGCCAGTCGACCGGATGGCGGGCCCTGCGACCAGCATCCGCGGCCCGGGGACCATGCCCTCGCGGGCGGCATCGCGCAGGCCGACATCGAAGTACGCCGGCCCCCTCGGTCCCGAGGTCGCGGATCGTGGTGAATCCGTGCCGGACCGAGATGGACATCGCCTGCACCGCGCTGGCTGCCCGATGACCGAGGTTCTCCTCAGCCATCTGCCGCGCCAGCTCGAACTCGTCATAGCTGCTGCGCAGCAGGACGTGGGTATGCGCGTCGATGAGCCCCGGCAGCAGGCTGGTGCCGGGCCGTTCCAGCACCGGCCAGCCGTCCGGCGCGGAGCGGCTGACGCCACTGATCAGCCCGTCTTCGACGAGGACCACCGTGCCGTCAGCCCAGGCGCCCGACCGCGCGTCGAAGACCCGGTCGCCGGCCACGGCAAAACGCCCGCCGGCCAGCGGAGCCGATCCTGCTGAGGTTCCCATCTCGGCACCACCACTATTGCGGGACATCTGACGATCCGGATCCTACGGCAGTGGCCCCTGACTGCCGGAAGTTCCGCGCTGCGACCTCGCATGGCCTGACCGGTACCCGTAAGTCAGCAATAACCCGTGGCGACGTCGCTGGTCATCTCGCGACAATGGCCGGCGTGGAAGAGGTCGAGGTCGTCGTCGCCCATAACGAGCGCGCGACTCTGCGCGTCGGCGACGTGTTCCTGAAGATCGACGCTGATCAGACGCGCACTGACGTCGAGGTCGAGGCGATGGCCCTGGCGCCGATCCCGACTCCGGAAGTTCTGTGGCGGAGACCGCCTGTGCTCGCACTCGCCGCCCTCCCGGGGACGGCACTTGGCCGCCTCGGCGAGCCGTCGACCGCGTCGCCGGCGGCGTGGGCCGCGGCGGGTGCCGCCGTCCGGATGCTGCACGACGCGCCGCTGCCCCCATGGACCGGTCAGAGCCATGACGAGTACGCGTCGGAACTCGATGTCGAATGCGAGTGGCTCATGACCAGCGGGATCCTTCCCCCCGACCTGGTCAGGCGCAACCGCCGGGTTGCCGAGGCCGCGCTGCGGTCGTGACACCGGTGTTCGCACACGGCGACCTGCAGATCACCCATGTGTTCGTCGACGGTGACGAGATCACCGGCGTGCTCGACTGGTCCGAGGCAGGCACGGGCGATGCCCTGAACGACCTCGCCGTCCTGACGCTCGGACACGAAGAGCACCTTGGCGACGTAGTCGCCGGCTACGGCACCGACATCGACCTCGACGTGATCCGCGCGTGGTGGTCATTGCGAAGCCTGCTGTGCATCCGCTGGCTGACCGAGCACGGCTTCGACCCGTTCTCGCCAGGCTGCGAGGTCGATGTGCTGAGAGCCCGGATGTCACCGGCGGACAGGATGTCGTCCGGCGGACGTGTCAGGATGCGGTGATGAGGACCGCGGAGTTTGATCTTGTGATTCGTGCCGGGACGGTCGTCTCTCCCGGCCGCCGCGAAGTCGCCGATGTCGGGTTGCGGGACGGCCGGATCGCTCAGCTTGGCGGCGTCATGAGCGGGTCGGCCGAGATCGACGCCGGCGGCCTGCTGGTCATCCCTGGCGGAATCGACGCTCACGTCCACCTGACTTGCGCCGCGCTCGCCGCCGAGCTTGCCGCACTCGGTGAAGAGCAGGTCTGGGTAGATGACTTCTGGACGGGCTCGCTGGCTGCCCTCGCGGGCGGCATCACGACTGTCGGGAACATGACGTTCGCGCTGCCCGGTGAGACCATGACCGCTGCCATCGCGCGGGAGATGGCCGGTGCGGCCGCCGAGGCGGCGGTCGACTGGTTCCTGCATCCCGTGCTCACGCCGCCAGCGGACGGACCGAGCGCGAGATCGGCGAGCTGGCCGCTGCCGGGCACAAGAGCATGAAGGTATTCCTCTCCGACCCGCAGTTCGCGGCCGGGAACGCCGGGCCTGGCCGGTGCGATCGCGGCCGCAGGCCAGGCCGGGTCGCTGACGCTCGTGCACTGCGAGGACGCAGGAGATGCTCGCGGCAGACGGGCCGCGAGCTGATCGATTCCGGCCGCGGCGCCCTTCGCAATTTCCCTGAGGCGCGGCCGGTCAGCGCCGAAGTCGCGGCCGTTGACGACGCCGATCGCGCTCGCCCGCCAGACCGGCTCGGCGATCTACATCGTGCACCTCTCCTCGGCCGCCGCCCTCGACCGCTGCCGGCAGGCCCGTGCCGCCGGGCTGCCCGTCTACGTCGAGACCAGGCCGCTGTACCTGCACCTGACCAGCGAGCGTTTCGCCGAGCCGGACGCGGCGAAGTACGTTGGCGCGCCGCCGCTGCGCGGACCAGTCCGACCGGGATGCGCTGTGGCGCGGGCTGGCCGCACGGCGACATCGACACTGTCTGCAGTGACCACGCGCCGTGGACGCTGGCCGACAAGCTCGACCCCGAACTCAACGCGGTCACCGCCCGGCAGGGCGTCGCCGACCTGGAGACGCTGATGCCGATGCTGTTCTCCGAGGGCGTCGTCACCGGGCGGATCACGCTCGACCGGTTCGTGGAGCTGACCTCGGCCAACGCCGCCCGCCTGTTCGGCCTGCACCCGCGCAAGGGCGCGATCGCGGTCGGGTCCGACGCCGACCTCGTGCTGTGGGACCCGCTCGAGAGCAGAGTCATCGACGGGGCGCAGATGCAGTCCCGGGCCGGATACTCGGCCTACGACGGCTAGCGTGCAGGGCTGGCCCCGATCGTCATCCGGCGCGGCCAGCTCGTAGTCGCCGACGGCGTCACGGCACAGCCCGGCCAGGGACAGCATGCGCGGCGGGACCCCATTGGCCAGCAATTCAGCCCGCCGGCAGCACAGGCGGCCGGGCACTGATGGTGTGATGGGTAGGGGCGGGTCAGTGTCGGGGCAACCGGCCAACCCGAGAGGAGATGTCGTGTCGGTGACCATGAGTGGCGAAGAGCGGGAAGCGTTTCTCGCAGAAGTGCATGTAGGCGTTCTGGCCGTGGAGGGCGAGCCGGGCCGGGGGCCGCTCGTCACGCCGGTCTGGTACAGCTACAGGCCTGGCGGCCCGGTGACAGTGAATACCGGCGGAAGCACGAAGAAGGCCCGGGCGATCCGTGCGGCAGGACGTTTCAGCCTGTGCGCCCAGGACGAGGCACCGCCGTATAAGTACGTGTCGGTGGAGGGCCCGGCCGTCATCGAGCCAGCCGATGAGGCTGAGCGAACGGCCATCGCGCGCCGCTATCTGGGCACGGAAGGCGGCGACGCCTTCATCGCAGCCAACCCGGGCGCCGACAGCGTGATCATCCGCATGACTCCGGAGCACTGGCAGGCTGCGGACTTCAGCAAGGCCGAGGGATAGCACCAGTCTGCGCAGATCCGCACATCAAGGAAGGCGCACAAGGCGTTTCCGCGGAAGCGGCATGTGAAAACCTGCACAAGCGCTTCCGCGGAAACGTGGACAGGACGGGCGCACGGCGGATGAGGGGTCTGGGTTAGCCGGGTGCGAGTGCATGCAGCAGGCGCCGGTGGCGTAGTTCCAGGTCGGCGGGCTGCCCGGTCCGGGCAGAGGTGGCTAGCGCGGTGAACCGGTGGCCGCCGACGTCGGTGAACCGCAGCTGCGAGCCGGGGTGCGGTCATTCTTTCCGGACGATGACCCGCATGCCTTCCGGCCAGGACGACAGGTTCAGCGGGCGGATGAGCCGTCTGGGGTCGCGTCAGTTGTGGATGCGCAGTTCGCGTTCGGTCTGCTCGTACACCCGGTCCTGAGCGTCATGATCACGAGACTTCCTGGATGACTTTTTGAGTTTGGCCGAGCTGTAGTAGCCGCCGGTGGCGGCGGCAAGATCGGGATCTGCCAGCAGCCGGACACAGCCGCGTGACCCCTTCTCCGGCGGTCCGACGAACGGATTGGTCAACGCCTCAATCGTTTTGAGCGGGCCGCCGGCCTTGCTGCCGAGGCTGGTTTTGACCGCGCCCGGGCTGACTGCGTTGAACGTCAGGCCCTCGCCCTCATGGCGGCGAGCTTGGGCGTAGGTGTACATCAGGGCCAGCAGTTTGGCATCGGCGTAGGCCTGGACCTGCTTGTACTTACCCGGGTAGCTCCAGTCGGTGATCGGCTTGCCCCGCGACTCGATCAGGGCGGTCATGATGACCACCCGCGAGGGCGCCGCGACATCATCAGCTCCCTTGCGCAGAAGGTCGAGCAGCCCCTCCGTCAGCGCTGCGGCGGCGATGTGGTTGATCGCGATCGTTCGCTCGTAGCCGTCCGGGGACAGGGCCTTGGTGGCGAAGGCCGCGCCGGCGTTGTTGACCAGCCCGTTCAGGCCCCTCGGGCTCGCCTGGCGCACCGCCTCGACCAGCTCGCGGACGCCGGCCAGCGAGCCCAGGTCCCCGGCCACAGCCACGTATCCGCCCTGGCCGTTGCCATTGTCGGCCAGCAGGTCCGCTGCTCGTCTGGCCTGGTCAGCGCTTCGTGCGTGCACCAGCACGGTCGCGCCGCTGTTGCCGGCGCCTTGGGCTGTCTCATGGCCGATACCGCCCTTGGTGCCGGTGACCAGGACGGTCTGGCCGTCGAGCCTTCCGGCGAAGTGGGCGTCGAACTTGCTCATACGCTTCTCCCATCAGGTGAGTCCTGCATGCCAGCCCGCTCCGGTGAACGCCGCCGCGCCGCGGCTGGTGTTACGTCGCGACCCGGCCGCCGTCGACCGCGAGGGTGACGCCGTGGACGAAGCTGGCATCGTCGCTGGCGAGGAAGACGATCGCCGCGGCGAGTTCCGCGGGCCGGGCTACGCGGCCTGCCGGTGCCAGCGCCGCGAGCTGGCTCACCATCTCCTCGGGGATGGCTTCCATCATCGCGGTGCGCGTCGGGCCGGGGGCAACGGCGTTGACCCGGACACCACTCGGGCCGTATTCGGCAGCCCAGGCCTTCGTCAGCAGTTCCAGAGCGGCCCGGCTGGCGCCGTACATGGCCATGCCGGCCTGCCCGAAACTCGCGACCATCGTGCTGACGTTGACGATCGAACCCCATCCGCGTCCGGCCATGGCTGGCGCGAGTTCCGCGACGAGGAAAAACGGAACCTTGACGTTCAGCGCGAAGGTCTCGTCGAACTCTGCCTCGGTTGCTGCGCTGCTTGGTCCGAGCACGGCGACGCCGGCGTTGTTGATGAGTATGTCGACGTGACCGTCGCCTGCCTCGGTGGCCCATTCGACCAGGTCCCGGCCCGATTCGAGGTCGCCCAGCGTAGTGAGCCGGAATGTTGCGCTGCCCCCGCTGCCTTCGATCTGGGCGACCACGTCTTTGGCTCGCTGCTCATTGCGCCCAACTACCAGTACGCGGGCGCCGCGGGCGGCCAAGGCGATGGCCGCTGCCTTGCCGATCCCGCTCGTCGACCCGGTGACAAGTGCGGTCCGGTCCGTTAGATCAGTCACTGGCTGCGCCCTCTCTTGTAAAAGTGAGTTGTGCAACTCACTCTGGCGCAGCCGGACTGGGCTGTCAAACTCAAAATTGCTAGTATGGGTGGCATGGTCAACGACACCAGCGTCCGGCCGAGGCTCACCCCCAAGGGTGAACGCACCCGAGCACGGATAGTGGAGAAGGCAGCCGCCCTGATCCATGAGCGCGGGGTGGCGGGCACAACCTTGGAAGACGTCAAGGTGGCAGCGGAAGTCAGCGGCTCGCAGTTGTACCACTACTTCCCCGACAAGGACGAACTCGTACAGGCGGTCATCGACTACCAAGCCGACGCCATCGTCGATCGCAATCGGCGCGCACTCAGCACCGCAGACGGCGTCGAGACCTGGCGGAACATGGTGCTCACCGCAGCGAAGCGCACCAAGGCTAAGGGAGGCTGCGCACTTGGCTCGCTTGCTGGTCAACTCGCCGAGAGTGACCCCGAGGCCCGAGCGCTCATCGCGGCAGGGTTCGATCAGTGGGCTGCCGCCATCGCCGATGGATTCAGACCCCTTCATGCCGACGGGAAGCTCCCATCCGGTATCGACCCGGATGACCTCGCCATTACTCTGCTCGCCACGCTCGAGGGAGGGCTTCTGCTCTCCCAGGTAGAACGGAGTACCCGTCCGTTCGAGACTGCGGTCAATACCCTCCTCGCCCTCGCCATCGGCAGATGAGCCCAAGCCGGATTCATTGACGGCCATCGCCGAGGTCGGCTCACGAGTTCTTGGATGATGCGCGTGCGTCCACTCGATGCACTCGCAGACACGCTGCCGTTCGTGATGCTGGGCACCTCGTCGCGCCGGGTGGGTTGCTCCGGTCTGGCCTTCCCGTGAGCCGCGGGCCAGCTGGGATCCCGTGACTCGACCGTGGCGTCCCAGGTCAAAGGCACTTTCAGTTATATGGATAGCCGCCGCTTATTCCATGCGAAAGCCCGAGGCTAACGCGCCGCCGGGATGATCGTGAGATAGCTGCCGGGAAGCGCGGCGCCCGTGCGCGCGTACAGGCCCATCACGCGGTTGTGATAGACGGTGTTCCCGGTCACGAGGCTGCAGCCGCCCGAGCACAGGGAACTCTGCTTGACGCTCACGGGATACCACCTGGCCCGGCCGAACGAGCCGCCCCGGCTGACGGGAATGAACGCCATCGAGGCGTACTGGGCCGTGCTCATCGCGACGACGTTGAAGCCGCCCGGCACGCTGGTGATCCCCTCGAAGTGCGTGACCAGGGACGGCCCGTTGCCGTAGTGGAAGTAGTGCGGGCGGCCGAACCTGCCGGTCCGCTCGTTGTAGTTCATGAGGAACGCGCGCTTGTGGCCGCTCGCCGCCGAGCCGCCAGCCAGCGTGTAGACCCGGCTGTCAGGCCCGCCGTCCTGCCAGATGCCGTACAGCGTGGTCTGACTCGACTGAGTCCCGCCCAGGTCAAGCAGGGTCCAGCGGTGCGCGGTCAGGTTGTAGACGAAGGCGTTGGCCGAGATCACGCCGCCCCGCACGCGCGGGTTGAGGTCATAATCGCCGACCACCAGATTGCCCATGGTGCTATGCGCGATCGTGTCCATCACGATGCAGCGCGGCCGGCTGCGCGGGCACGCGCGCCGGTGCCCGGCCGTGTTGCGGCCATCGGCGGGCACATCGATCGTTGCCCACGAGCCGCCAGATCCGCTCACCGGGCCGAGGTAGATCATGCCCTGGTTGACCACTCCGGACGGGGACGAGGACGAGGTGTAGCTGCCGACGGCGCGGACCCGCCCGGCCGGAATACTGCCCGGATTGAACGAGTGCGTGTCCGGGCCGTAGAACGTCGCCGATGTCACGCCCGCGAAGGGCGGGGTCCGCACTGAGACCGCCGCTCCCGTCGCTGCGCTGGTCAGCGGTCCCTGATAGAGGAACGGCCGGTTCTGGGTGCCGCTTCCGGTCGCCGCGCCGCCGGTCAGCACGACAGTGCCGCCAGTCGCACCGCGGACTCCGGTGACGACATCCCCGCTGCGCAGAATCGCGGTTACCGAGCCCGAGCCGGCGATGTTCGCGCAGATCAGCGGGCGGAAGTAGATCGTGGGCTGGCCGTTGCTGAGGATGTTCTTGCTGTTGCCCTGGTGAATGTTGAGGTACCAGCCGTGCGCGGGTGGCGGCGCCGTCACGTGAGTGAAGACACGCACCGCGCGCGTGATCCGGCCGCTGCGGCTGGCGACAAGGTCGCGCAGCATGTACAGGACCGGTCCCTGGCTCTGGCAGCTGCCGAGGTGGATGTGGGCAGCGTGCAGCCCGGGGGTGACGTCGCTGGCGCTGACGGTAACGGTCAGCGTCTGGCGCTGGGCGTTGTAGGCAATGACAGCCCGTCCGCGTGGCGTGCCGTAATGCACACCCGCCGGGCTGACCTCAACCGCGATCAGGCGGTGCGGCCGGCCGCCCGGATACCTCAGCCGGGCAGTCTCGGCGATCGGCTGGCGGGCGACTCGGCTGTTCGTCGTGCCCATGCGGATCAGCAGGCGGCTTCCGGGCGGCACGCGGCCAGTGAAGCTGCTCGACAGAGTGACGTTGGCCTGGCCGCCGCTGGTCGCGACGAGCTGGCTGAACCGGACAGAGCGCCCGCCCGGCACGGCGAGGTCGACGCTGTGCGCTGAGCCGGGGGTGAGACCGTACATGGCTGCGTGCACGGTGAGCCGGCCATGGCGGCTGCCGAACCGCACCGTTCCGGTCGGCATCGCGCGCAGATGCAGGACCTCCGGGGACGCGACCGCATGCGCGGCCGGCGCAGCAGGGAGCGCGACGGGCGGCCCGCCGGCCGAGCCGGCCATCGTCACCATCACGGCCGCAGCAAAGCCGCTGGCAGCAATAATCACTACGGAGTCCTTTCCGGGATGCGTAATCCGGATGCGCCCGCAACGAAAAGGCAGCCGCTCTCCGGAAATTGTCAGCAACGCGCCGGCAAGCCTTAAGAATGGCGAGCCGGATTCCGGATCGTAGCGCTAAATCGGGCTCGCAGCCTGGAGGCAATTACCGTCCGGAAAGTGAATGTCGCCGCGATCCTGACGGCTTACGAGCGATAGCGAGTAAAGGCCGGGATGCCCGTCACTTCTTCTTTGCGAGCGGCTTCAATGGCAGCGCCGGCCGGGTTAGCGGCCGCGAAACTGCGGCTCGCGCTTGGCGGCAAAGGCGCGAGCAGCCTCCCGGTGGTCCTCGGTGAGCGTCGTGTGGATGTGGTGCGTGGCCTCGATGTCCATGCAGTCACCCAGCTCGCCGGTTACTGCCCGGTTGAGGTTCTCCTTCATGTAGCGGTAGGCGATCGCAGGGCCGCTGGCCAGCTTCCGGGCCCGGGCCATGACCTCCTGCCCGAAGTCAGCCGCCGGGATGACGGCGCTGACGATGCCCAGCCGCTCCGCCTCCGCTGCGCTGAGCCGCTCCGAGAAGTAGTAAAGCTCCCTGGCCTTGCTGCTGCCGACTAGCTGAGTGAGGAACCAGGTCCCGCCGTAGTCCCCGGCAAGCCCGACCCGGGCGAAGGCGGTCGTCAGCACGGCTTCGGGTACGGCGTAGCGCAGATCGCAGGCGAGCGCGAGGGAGAGCCCGGCGCCGGCGGCCGGGCCGGGGATCGCGGCGATCGTCGGCTTCGGCATGGCCCACAGCCGTCCGCTGGTGGCCCGCTGGCTGAGTCGCTGCCGGTGGATCGCGGCATCAAGCGCCGGGCCTGCCTGGCCAGCAGAGGCGTCGCCGGCATCCGCGCGGGCGCTCATGTTCTTGACGTCGCCGCCAGCGCAGAACGCGCCTCCCGCGCCGGTGAGGACAACGCAGCCGACGGCATCATCGGTCTCGACCCGGGCCAGCACTGCCGCCATAGCCGAGAGCATGGCCGGGGAGAGCGCATTGCGCCGGGCCGGGCGGTTCATCGTGATGACCGCGACACCCTCATCAACCTCGGCCCGGAGGTCATCGGTCCCGGTCTCCAGTGCCGTCATGTCATCGCTCCTCACCGGCGAAGCTGACCCCGCCAATCTCCACCGGGACTGCGACGGGCAGCCCGGCGATCGTGACACCGGTGATGCCCTCGCCATGACCGGCCGCGGCGGGCAGGAATCGCAGCACCTGACCGGCCTCCGGCAGCTCGACCACGGCCGCCGGCGGCTCGTCGCGCGCACCAGCGCCGAGGATGGCCGCCCAGCGCCGGGCGGCGGCAGCCGGGTCAGTGACCTCGATCGTCAGCCCGGTCAGTCCGCCGGGCGCGTGCCCTGGTGCCTGTCCCGTCCACGACGGGCCAGCCCAGTGCCAGGCCTCCGGCGGGTCGGCCCAGTCCAGCGACACGATGGCGCCGGGGGTGTCCTTGGGATGCAGGTGGGTGCCGGCGATGTCGGGCAGATCGGCGGTCCAGACCACGCGAACGCCGAGGTCTGCCACCCGGCGCCGGGCCGCGGCGAGGTCAGGAACCTGGAAGATCGCCATGTAGCCGCCGTCGCCGCCGCGCCTGTCCAGGTACCGGCCGGCCGTCGTTCCCGGCTGGACGGGCGACACCACCTCAACGAAAGTGTCGCCGGCCGCGAACACGGCGTTGGTCAGCCCGAACTGTGCCACTCCCGGATCGGAGAACGGCTCCTGCCAGCCGAAGGAGCCGCGCAGCTGGCCGGCCACCCGGTCACAGTCGCGCGCGACGAGCGCGACCTGCCGCAGCCGGGGACCCGAGAGCACATCCCTCACCCTAGATGTGGTGCGACCTGTCGCGGAACAGGTACTTTCGGCAGCTCCTCGCCATCCGTCGCGGCGCCGCGATCCGGACCGCACCAGTAGCCACTGCAGCCACATGTGACCCAGATCATACTGGCCTGTTTACGCGTTTACGCCCGCCCTGGCCGGTTTGAGGAGTCGACTAGCCCTGACAGACAGCCCAGGCGTGCGTGTGATGGTTGCCCCCGAGCAACGCGTCGCCCTGATCCCGCCTCACATCCGCGCGCTCTTCCCGCGTCAGCGCCCCGCGGCGCCGGGAGGTGGCCTGGGTCCTCGCCGCGCGCCCCGCGCCCGACCCAGGGCCCTCCGTGCCTTCTCGCCCATCGGCTCGCCATCAGCCGCGCCATGCCTCCGGCCGTCATCGCCAGCGGTCCCGGCCAGCCCGCCGGTCCGGCCGTCGCGCAGGCCCGTCCCGGCTCACCCTGGGCGTGGCGGCTGCCACGGTGACGAGCGCCGCCGCGGTGGCCGGCATCTCCGCGGGCGTGTCCTTCGCCGCAACCCCGGCCGTCGCCGGGCCTCGCCAGCACGCCTTCGCTGCCGTCCCCGCGCCGCGCTCCGCGAGCGCGCCAGCACCTGCGGGGGCTGGCGGACCTGACGCCGGTGCGAGCCCCGCGGCGACGCCCTCGGCCAGTCCGGATCCGGCGGCGAGGCGGCCAGCGCACCGGCACCCGGCATCGCCGGTGGCCGCCGTCACCCGGCAGGCGAGCGCGCCGCGGCAGTCGTCCGTATCTGTTCTACGACTCGGTCATCCCCGCCGATGTCCCGGCCGGGGAGGAAATCGCGACTTACGCCGACGGCCCGCACCCGACCCCGGTCTCGGCGGTGGCCGGCCGCCAGGTGCTGTGGATCGACGTCAACGGAAGCGACACCGCTGCCCAGGTGATCGACGTGGAGCCGGGCTGCGCGACTCCGGCGGCGGCAGCGAGCTGGGCCTACCGCAAGCTCAGCGGGCAGCCGGGCGTGACGGCCATCATCTACACGACCATCTCGGAGTGGGCGATCGTGAAGGCCGACGTCAGCGGGCTTCCGGCGTCGATGCAGGCACGCCTCCGCTGGTGGATCGCCGATCCGACCGGCGAGCCGCACCTGGTGCCGGGCTCACAGGCCACTCAGTGGTACTGGGGCCCGGAGTACGACATCTCGACGGCAGCGGCGGACTTCTAGCGCTGACCGAACGGGCCGGGTCCCGGACGGCCCGCCATCCGGCGGCCGGCCAGGCGGCGCGCCATGATGAGCACCAGCGGGATGATCCACCAGAAGGTCCACCCGTGATGGTGAGTCCCGAGTGTGACCACGCTGCCCAGAACTGCCAGGACCACAATGACGGGAACGAGCGCCGGGCGGACCCACGGCACGGGCGGCGCGCCCGCTGCAGGATCGAGCCCGGCCGGACCGGCACGCCGGCGGAGCAGTACCCGCCCGGCGTGAAGCCGATGCGGCGGGCCAGACACGGACGGGCGCGGCAGGTCGGTCATCAGGTCGCCGAGCTCACCCATGGTGCGGGCTGTCAGCGCCTGGCCGGACCGCTCCTCAAACTCATCCCGGGTCAGCCGGCCTGGAAGTGCTCGCTGAGCTGGGCCAGGGTGGCGTCGCGGTCGGCGTCGGATGCCCTCATCCGGCCCGCGGCCGAGCCCGCCGACGTCGCGCTCATCTCATACCTGCCATTCCTGCGGACTCAGGCGGCGGTCTGCCGCCCGGCGCTACCACTCCACTGTCGCTCGTGCAGCGCCCGGCAGGCAGACCCGGGTGTCACCAGTGCGGCGTGACATCTGTCACGGACCGGCAGTCGCCCGGATGAATCCGGCTGGCGAACTATGCGAAGCTAGCCCTGCGATCACCAGCAGCGAGCGCGCAGCGGACCAGGACGGCACAGCCGGCGGAGGAGGCCCCGTGAGCAGGTACGAGGAGATCCTGTACGAGGTCGAGGATCCCGTCGCCACGATCACGCTCAACCGCCCGAAGGCGCTGAATGCCTGGACCGACCAGATGGGCCTCGAGGTCCGGCAGGCGGTCAGCGAGGCCGAGGCTGACCCGCGCGTCGTCGGAATCGTGCTGACCGGCGCCGGCCGCGGCTTCTGCGCCGGGGCCGACATGAACCTCCTGGCCGGCATCAGCGCGGGCACTCGCCGCGAGCCCTCGGCCGGGGACGCCGTCGCCCCTGGTGATCCGTCCTTCGGCGACGACCTGCACCTCGGGACCTACACCTATCTGATGTCGGTGCCGAAGCCGGTGATCGCCGCCATCAACGGCGCGGTCGCGGGCATGGGAGTGCCGATCGTGCTGGCCTGCGACCTGCGGTTCATGGCCGAGGATGCGGTCCTGATGACGGCGTTCGCGCAGCGCGGCCTGATCGCCGAGTGGGGCACCAGCTGGCTGCTGCCGCGGCTCACCGGCTCGGCGGTGGCGCTGGACCTGCTGTTCTCCTCGCGCAAGATCTCCGGGACGGAGGCGGCCGCCCTGGGCGTCGTGAATGCCGCGCTACCGCGGGAGGACGTACTCGCCCACGCTCAGCAGTACGTGCGCGACCTCGCGGCGACCTCGTCTCCGGCATCGATGGCGATCATGAAACGGCAGATTTACCAGCAGCTGCACGCCGGCCTGCTCGCCGCCGAGCGGGAGGCCCGCGGGCTGATGATCGAGAGCTTCAGCCGGCCGGATTTCCCCGAGGGCGTCAGCTCGTTCGTCGAGCGCCGTCCGCCGGCATTCCCCCGGATCGGCAGGCAGGCCGCCGAATCGCCGTCAGGGGCGGAGACTGCCTGACCGGCCGGGACGCTACCGGCACCGCACGCAGATCATCCCAGTGGGTGCGTGATTCACCTCATAGTGACGACGGACGGCATTACGGGCATAGTGCGACAGCTCGCTGGCGTTCACCTTGAGTAACCGAATGCACCTGGCTTGTGATCGTGGTTGCCCCCGAAGCACCGCATAGCCCTGACCCGCGTCACCTGCGCCGCGCCATCCCCTCGGCGTTCCGCGCACCGGGTGCCCGCCGAGCGCTACCCCCGCGCCCGACGAAAGGCTCGCCTTGCGTCCCCGTTTCCCCCTGTCACATCAGCCTGCCCTGCGACCGTCCCGCCTGAAGGTCAGTGCGCTCACGGCCGCCGCGGTGGCCATCGCCGGCGCCGCCGGCGTGGTCGCTGCCAGCTCCCCGGCCAGCGCAGGATCCGCCACCCTTGACACCGCGGCCCCTGTGCCTGGCGGCCCCTCCGCCATGAAGCTGACCGGCACCCCCCTGCCCGGACCCAGTCTCAGCGCGCAGCCCGCGCGGCCCGCCGCCCCGGCTCATCCGGACGCCGTCAGTCCGGCCGCCGCGGCCAAGCCGCCTGCGCCGACGCCGCCGGCCCGGCACGCAGCTCCGGCGAAGGCAGCCTCAGCCACGTCCAGCCCGCCGAAGGCGCGCCCGGCCCATGCGAGTCCAGCCAGGGCACCGGCGGCCAGGGCCACCGCGGCAGCCCCGAAGGCCGCCCGCCCGGCCGCCAGGTCGCGCTGGTCGCACCCGGGCGGGCACCGGCATGGCGGCTCCTGGCTGGGTAATGTGCTGAACGGCGTCCGGCACATCGGGTCCGGAGGCCAGCGGCGGTACACGTTCTACGACTCGGTCACGCCGCAGGCGATTCCCGCGCACCAGTACGTCGCGACCTACGCGACGGGCGGCTTCGCGGTGCCGGCGTCCCAGGTCGCGGGTCGCGGCCCGGTGCTGTGGATCGACACCCGCGGCTACGACTACCGGGCCTCGGTGCTGGATGTCGAGCCCGGCGATGCCACGCCGTCGGTGGCTGCCACCTGGGCCTGGCACAAGCTGAAGTCCAGCCCCGGCTCCCTGGCCTGCATCTACACGATGCGGTCGGAGTGGCCGGCCGTGCAGGCCGCGATCGGCAGGCTGCCCGGCGGCATGAGGTCGCACGTCCGCTACTGGATCGCCGACCCGACCGGTTACCCGCACATCGTGCCGGGCGCGAGCGCGACCCAGTGGTACTGGGGCTCGCACTACGACATCTCGAGCGCGAACTCCCGCCTCTAGCAGCGAGGCATCATCGCCGCCAGGCCCGGCACCGGGCCTGGCGGCGAACTGATATCCGGGCTCAGGCGCTATCAGAGCTCAGGCGGACGCGGACCCGCGACCGGAATCGCCCGGCCAGCCCAGGCGGCATGGCCCGCCCTGACCTCGGCGTCGTGCTGCGCGCACAGCAGCGTCCCCCGGAGGTTGTCGCCGTACCCGATCTGCCAGGCCGTCTCGCCCAGCCGGGTGCACGGCACGTGCCAGGACGTGACCGTCATCATGTCCGGCGACACGATCTTCCGGCCTGCGCCGCACATCCCGGTGAAATCGCGGCACCGGCCGCAGTAACCGAGCCGTGCGTCGGCCGCGTCAGTCGCGGCTAACCCGCAGTCCGGGCACGACCAGGCAGCGGGGGCGGCAGCAGCATCCCGGCCGCGGCGCAGCAGTCCGAGACGGCCGCGGCCAGAACTGGTGCCTGATGATGTACGCGAGTCAGTACGAGACATGGCGAACCGGCCTTTTCCTTACACCGCCTTACCCCCCACAGGTCAAGGCCACGGTGATGGAACCACGCTAAGGGTTCGGACGGCTTCGCCGCGTCATTCGAATGATGTATCCGGATATGTAACCTGAGCGTGTCGCAGGTTGGGGCGGAGGCCAATGGAGCAGACCGCGGAAAAGGTCGATGTGCTGATCGCCGGGATTCGGCATTGCCGGCGGGTGCGCCGCGGTCGAGGCGGCAGCGGCGGGCGCGTCCGTGCTCGTCCTGGAGCGCGCCGGGGTAGCCGGCGGGACCAGCGCGCTGGCCGGCGGCCATTTCTATCTCGGCGGCGGGACAGCCGTGCAGCGCGCGACCGGCCACGCCGACAGCGCGGACGAGATGTTCGCCTACCTGATGGCCGTCACCCCGGACCCGGAGCCGGACAAGATCCGCGCTTACGCCGACGGCAGCGTCGAGCATTTCGACTGGCTGGAGGGACTGGGCTTCCAGTTCGAGCGCAGCTACTACCCGGAGAAGGCCGTCATCCAGCCCGGCACGCAGGGCCTGATGTACACGGGGAACGAGAAGGTGTGGCCGTTCAGGGACCTGGCGGTCCCGGCGCCCCGCGGGCACAAGGTCCCGGTACCCGGCGACACCGGCGGCGCCAGGCTCGTCATCGACCTGCTCGTCCGGCGAGCCGCCAGTCTCGGCGCCGCCGTCCGGTACGAGACCGAGGTGACCGGCCTGCTCATCGACTGCGGGCGGGTTGCCGGCGTGCGCTGGCGTACTGCGGCGGGAACGGGCAGCACCGCGGCTGGCAGCGTCATTCTGGCCGCAGGCGGATTCGTGCTCAATGCCGAGATGGTCGCACGGCACGTTCCCGTCCTCGCCAGGAATACCTTCGCCCTCGGCACGCCCTTCGACGACGGCCTCGCCATCCGGCTCGGCCTGTCGGCCGGAGCCGGCACCCGCCACCTGGACCAGGCCTTCCTGACCGCGCCGTGCTACCCGCCGGGCAAGCTGCTGACCGGGCTCATCGTCAACCGGGACGGGCGCCGCTTCGTCGCCGAGGACAGCTACCACTCCCGCACCTCGGCGTTCGTGCTGGAGCAGCCTGGCAGCGCCGCGTTCCTCATCGTGGACAGCGAGCACATGGCGTATCCGCAGCTTCCGCTGGTGCCGTTCATCGACGGCTTCGAGACGGTGGCGGAGATGGAGGCCGGGCTCGGCATCCCGGCCGGGAACCTCGCGGCGACGCTCAGCGCCTACAACGCCGCCGCCGCGCTGGGCGAGGACCCGGAGTTCGGCAAGCACCCGGACTGGCTTGAGCCGCAGGACGCCGGGCCGTGGGCGGCGCTCGATCTCAGTCTCGGCTCGGCGCTGTACGCCGGCTTCACCCTCGGCGGCCTGCGGTGCACAGCCGACGGCCAGGTGCAGCGGCCGGATGGCTCGGTCGTGCCGGGCCTGTACGCCGCCGGCGCCTGCGCGTCCAACATCGCGCAGGACAGCAAGGGCTACAGCAGCGGAACACAGCTCGGAGAAGGATCATTCTTCGGGCGGCGCGCAGGACGGCATGCGGCGCGGGCCAGCCTCGCACGGGTCGCGGACTAGAGCAGCGACAGCGCGTCGAGATCCAGCGCGTGCCGCGCGTGCCGGCGGGCCATGGTCGCGAACATCTCGTCGCCCCGCTCGGTCTGCCGGACGACCATGGCGGCGATGATGTCCATCACGAGCCCGCTGAAGGCGTGCCGCCGGTAGCTCGTCCAGCAGTGAGCCCAGCTCAGCGCCACTCCGCGGCGGCACAGCGCCGCGTGGTAGCGCTGCACGAGCGCTTCCTCGTACCGCCGCCGCGCCGCCACCGGCAGGCTCGAGGCGAGGAAGTAGGCCAGGTCGCCGGTGCCCGCTCCGAAGCTCGCGGTCTGCCAGTCCAGGACGGCCGGCCGGGCGGCGCCGAACAGCAGATTGTCCGCCCGGAAGTCGCCGTGCACGATCGTGCGCGGCTCGCCGGTGCCGGTCAGGTAGCTCCCCGCCTTCGGAAGGAAATCCTCGATCAGACCGAGCGTGCCCGGCTCGAGGCGGCTGGCGTAGCGCTCCCGGAAGCCCGGATACAGGTCGGTCACGACCGCGGTCATCAGTGCGGCCGAGTCCGGGCCTGACCTGTTCAGCCAGGACAGGGCGGCGAGCTGCTCGCTGCCCCACCCGGCGGCGTGCAGCGCGGCCATCTCGTCGACGGCCGCGGCGGCCTGGTCCGGGCGCAGCCCGGTCAGCTGGTCTCCTGCCTCAGCCGGGGCCAGGTCCTCCAGCAGCACGACGTACTCATCGGGCCCGGCGTCGTAGGCCGAGTAGTAGCAGGTCGCCAGGCACACGGGCAGGGCAGGCGCGACCTGGTCGTAGAAGCTGGCCTCGATCTCGTAGGTACGGAAGGCCCGCGCGGCGTTCCTGCTGGCCGGGTCGGCGGCCGGGACCTTGGCGATCATCGTGTCCGGCAGGTCAGGCCATCCGTCGTAGGTCAGCCGCAGCCGGTAGGTGTCGGACACCTGACCGGTGCCTACCGGCGTCGCCTCCGCGGCGGTCACCGCCGCCCCGCTGAGCCGTCCGGCCAGGGCCGCGGTCAGAAAGGCAGCGGTGAGCTCCTCGCCGCCGCTGACTGCCGCCGTCATGCGCCCGCACCGCCGTCCGTCGGGCGCGTGCCAGGAACGACCAGCCGTGCTCTGCGCCAGCCTGGCGGCTGGTTCCACTCAGTCCAGCCGTAGCCGGTGCGGCCGTCGTCGGCGCTGAAGCGGCACAGCGCCCGCGGGAAGTGCGAGACCGTCCCGTCCGGCGAGGTCATCGCCACCGGGGCGAACGCCAGCGGGACGGCCGTCATCGGCACGCCGGGCACCAGCAGCCGCGACTGCCGCGGGAAGCCGTCCGGCGCGAAGTCCGTCTGCGCGGCGAATCCGCTCAGGTGAGTCAGCTGGCCTTCGGGGGGCACGCTGAACGATGGCCATTCGAGCGGAATGCCGATGTTGGCCTGCATGCCGTGGAAGGCCGTGCCGTCACCGAGGTGCCCGGACGTCCACAGCCAGGACACGTGCCACCAGTCCCGCTCACCCCAGCTGTGATCGCGCTCGCCGGCCGCGTCGACGGGGATCTGCTCGGTGCCGATCGTGATCGTGCCGGTGACCCGGCACGGGATCTCGTAGCGGGGGAGATCCCGGTACGGATAGATGCCGCCTGCGGTCAGCCAGGTCAGGTCCAGGCCCAGCGGCACCTTCGGTGCGGCCGCCAGGTCCTGGTAGGCGGCGGCCGGCTCGGGCAGGACCGCCGCGGCGGCGTTCAGCCGGACGGCCGCAGCCCGCAGCGGCCCGTGGATCTCCTGCGCGGCGTCCAGCCCGGCTGTGCTCAGGCTCGCGCTGCCAGCCGCTGAGCTATCGCGAAGCGGGAGCGGTGCCGCGTTGTCGGCCACCAGCAGGGCCGGCTGTCCCGGCCGGACGACGCAGGCCCAGTACCAGGCGCGGTCCCAGTTGGGGTACAGGCCGAGCCGGACGTAGCCGCCGACCGAGCCGTCGGCGGCGGCGAAGTCGTAGTAGTACGACTCGTTCCACAGCAGCTCGGGTCCGGGAGCGTGCAGATCCTCGTCGGCGGCCGTGAGCTGCCAGGTGCCGTGATCGACAATCGTCACCATCCGCATCTCCTCTTCGATGCTCAGATGGGGCTATTGCGTGGAGCCTGACACAGGCCCTGGCTAGCGTCCAGGCTCCGGCGACGTCCGGTACGGAAGCCGGACGATTTCCAGGACGGCAGCGACGGTGCTGCCGTCAGCGGCAATGAGCGTCAGGTCCTGAAGCTGGGCGGTGAGCTGCTGCCTGATCCGGAACAGCGCGCTCACCCCGGCGCTCGCCAGCTGCGTCACCCCGGTCAGGTCGACCGTGATCGGCAGCGTGCCGCCGCCGCTGAGCGTGAGCAGCTCCCGGCTGAACTCCTCGGCCGTGAACACGTCGATCTGACCGCTGACGAGCGCGACGGCGCCGGCCGGCGTGAGGCCTGCCTCGACCGCGAAGGGGCGGTCCCGCTCGTGCTCGCGGTGCCGCGCGCTTACATCGGCGGCCAGCATGGCCGGGCGGCGGAACTTGTGCCGCAGCGTGACCATCGTGCCGCGGGCGCCGCGCGGGACGCTGGACACCTGCGGCGGATGGCTGACGAGCACGTCGTCGATGAGCTGCTCGACGAGAGCAAGGCCGTGCCCGCTCGCGGCACTGCCCGGCGTCTGCCAGGTGCCGTGATCGGCGATCCGGCACTCGACGTAGCCCGAGTCGCGCAGTGCGACGTCCATGCCGATCACGCCCGAGGCGCCGGAGGGGTAGGCGTGCTCGACCGCATTCAGCAGGACCTCAGCGACTGCCAGCTGGAGCGCGGCGCGATCCTCGGCGACCGCGCCGATTCCCTGCATCCACTGGCTCAGCGCCCGCCGTGCCGTGGTCAGGGCGCCGAGTGAGGCGCGCAGCTCCAGCTGCAGCGGCGGAACCGGCTCGGGCAGGCGCTGCGCGGCCAGCGTGGTGACATCGTCGGCGTACCCGGTGCGGGTCAGCAGCTCGACGGTCAGCTCGCAGACGCGCTCCGGCGCGCTCGGCGCGGCACCGACTGGCATCGCCCGGTTCAGGGCCGCGTTGGCGGCGACCGTGGCCAGCTCCGCCATGCTCTCCTCGGTCGTGCGGCCGGGACGCTCGATCAGGCCGTCGCTGTACAGCAGGACGACCTCGCCGGGCTCGAGCAGCGCCAGCGACAGCGCCGGGCGCGAGCCGGTGCCGAGCGGTCCGCTGCCCGTCGGCTCAAGGAAGCGGGTCCTGCCCTCACCGGTGATCACCAGTGGCGGCGGATGCCCGCAGGTGGCGTAGCACAGCGTCCCGCTGACCGGATCCAGCGCGACGAGCGCGAGGGTGGCCGCGTGCAGTCCCGGCGTCCTGGCGGCAAAGGCATCGGCTTCGGCCAGCGCCTCGGCCAGATCGGCGCTGGCGCTGAGCCGGTCGTTCACGACCGCGCGCAGCTGCCCCATGGCTGCCGACGCCCGCACGCCGTGCCCGACGACATCGCCGACGACCAGGGCGACAATGCCATCGCCGAGCAGGATGGCATCAAACCAGTCGCCGCCGGCCGCCTGCTCGTGTCCGGCGACCAGGTACCGCGCGGCGAGCCTGGTCTGCGGCAGCACTGGCAGCACGGCAGGCAGCAGCGCCTCCTGCAGCTCGACGATGACGTCATGCGCGGCGCGGTACTGGCGGTCGGCCTCGGCCGCCCGGTGCATCGCTTCCCGGCGCTGCAGCGCGTTGCCGGTCGTGTCGGTTCCGGCCACCACCAGGCCGGCCACCGTGCCGTCAGGGTTGTGCCAGGGAGTTAACACGAAGTCGAGGTAGGTCTCCACTGCCTCGCCGCCGCCACGGTCGAGCTGCAGCCGCCAGTTCCGCGCCACCTCGGCATCGCCGGTCGAGTACACGCGGTCCATCAGCTCGCACAGCTGCTGCCCGGCTAGCTCGGGAAACGCCTCGCGGTTGGTCAGGCCGAGGAAGCTGTCGCGGCCGAGGAATGCACGGCAGGCCGCATTGGCGGCCACGACCCGGTGCTCAGGACCGGCGAAGGCCAGTACCGGCACGGGGACCGCGTCGTAGATCTCGCGCGCGACGCTCAGTGCTGATGCGCGGCGAGACGCGCGGCGTGACCTGCGCGTCACCGGCGACGTCGCCCTCGCACGTGGTCTCTCCGCCCACTAGCTCTCCTCCTGCGAGCGTGCGCCTCGCCGTCCGGTATATAGCCTGGACCGACCCATCGCACTACTTGCGACTAGCGTCCCATCTATCGCTTTCGCCGGGGTCGGCTTTCATGGTTCCGTTAGCTGCGCCGGAGGCCGGGATAGGTTCGGGTAGCGGCGCCGCCGCGTCGCCGCGCATTCGCAACCGTGGGAGATCAGGTGGATCTGGGGCTAACGGGCAAGGTCGCGCTGGTCGCTGCCGCAAGCAAGGGACTCGGCAAGGCGTCGGCGCTCGCGCTGGCACGCGAGGGCGCGCGGGTCAGCATCTGCGCCAGGACCGAGACGGACCTGGCGGCGGCCGCAGCCGACATCCGGCGTCAGACCGGCGCGGAGGTGCTCGCCGTGGCCGCGGACCTTACCAGCGGAGCGGGTATCGAGCACGTGGTCGCGCAGACGCAGGAGCGCCTCGGCGGCATCGATGTGCTGGTCAACAACTCCGGCGGCCCGGCCCTTGGCACCTTCGCCACGCTGACCGACGATGACTGGCAGCGGGCATTCGAGGTGGTGACGCTGAACTTCGTCCGGTTCGTGCGGGCAGTCCTGCCGCAGATGCGGGCGAATGGCTGGGGCCGGATCATCGGGATCCAGTCCAGTTCAGTGAAGCAGCCGGTGCGCAACATCGACTTGTCGAATGGCATCAGGCCCGGCATAGCCGGGCTGGCGAAGGCGCTGACGCCGGATCTGGGGAAGGACGGCATCACGATCAACCTGGTGCTGCCCGGATCGTTCCGCACGGCACGGCTAGGGCTGCCGGAGGATGCCGCGGACAGCCCGGAGCTGACGGCGCGGCTGGCCGAGATGGGTGCGCGCATCCCGGCCGGGCGGCTGGGGGAGCCTGCCGAGCTGGGCGACCTGGTCGCGTTCCTGGCGTCTGAGCGTGCGGCCTACATCACCGGCGCTGTCTACCAGATCGACGGCGGCATCATCGCCTCGAATGTGTAGCGGCTGGCAGGGAGTCGCCGGTGAGTGCCGTCCCGATCTGAGACGCCCGGCAGGTGCCGCCCCGTGACACCCTGGGGCATGGATACTGTCGAGCTCGACAGCCCCGCCGCGCAGGTTCTCGCCGACGAGGCCGGAATTATTGCCGACCTGCAGTTCGTGATGGAGTGCTGCAAGCGGCTGCTGACTGAACTGGCCGAGGCCGACGAGGACCGGGACGGCGTGGTTCCGCTGGCACTGTGGTCGGCCGCGGTGGTTGGCTACGGGCGGTGCTTCACCACCGGGAAGCAGTTCGGGCTGCGCACGGCCGACGTGAAGGCGCTGCCGCTGCACGGGGCTGTGCTCAAGTTCCATCAGTGGGTGCTGGCCGAGGGCAGGAAGCTGACCGCCCACCCGGCGAGCCCGTTCGAGGCGGCCAAGGTCGGTGCCGCGCTCAGCGGTGACGGCGCCCGCGTCGAGGGCATCGCGGTCCTGTCAGCCAGCCGCGTGCTCGTCGACAGCGTTGGCGTTCGCCAGCTCGGCGGCCTGGCCTCGGAGCTGGCCAAGCAGATCGCGGACCGGGCCCGCGAGCACCAGGACGCGGCACTGGCCGACGCGGAGCAGCTGGGCGCCGAGAGCCTGGCGAAGCTGCCGGTGCTGCAGTCAGGGCCGCCGAGTTCATAACTCGGCATCGAGCCTCGGGCCTAGCTCGCGTCCCCGGCTAGCGCGGCCGCCTGCGCCACCAGCGCGGACGCCCGCGTCGCCCGTGCCTGCGACCGGCTGGTTCCCGCGGTCTGGTCGGCCGCCGGCGGGGGCTGCGGCTCCGGGTGCGCGTCCCGCCAGCGCGTCACCATCGCCTCCTCATCCACGACCGGCACGAAGATGGGCGGTCCGAGCGGGAGCCTGCGCCATTCCATGATCCGGTCGTTCAGCTCGCCGACGACCTTGCGCACCGCGTTCTCGCTCGGCAGTTCGTGCACGGTCTCGGCCAGCCGGGACGACTGCTTGCGCAGCCTGAGCGGGGTCGGGAGGAGTTCCTCGGTGTTCACGCCCTCCCGCCGGATCCAGTCCATCAGCCAGGCCTGGTCGGCGTCGGGCCCGCGATCAGGCAGCGGCTTGCCGGCGCCGGGCAGATTGTCGAAGGCACCCCGCTCGGCCGCCTCGCTGATCTGCTGGTCAATCCAGGTGCGGAAGCTCAGCTCGGGCGGCTTGCGCTCGGTCATGCCGCGTCTGCGCCAGGACCGGGCGGGGCGGGGCGTATCTCCGGCATAACCACGAATTTTACCGGTGGCCGGCGAGGGCCTGACCGGCAGGTCCAGCCCTGCCAGCAGCCCGGCCAGCGGACCGGGCCCGCCGGTCCTGGCCCGGTGCGGCGGTCGGCTAGCCTGATGCGCGAGAGCCCAGCCGTCGGAAAGGGAACGGGCGTTGGCCATCTTTGTGCTCGTCTTGTGGCTGGCCACTGCCGTTGCCGGCATCACGCTGCTGCGGGCCGGCGGTGCGGCCCGCCGGGAGAGGGCGGCGACGCTGGCGCCGACCGAGGCGCCCGTGCTGGCGGAGGCAGCCCGTGCTGGCGGAGACACCCTGGCGGAGACACCGTGCCCGCAGCTGCCCGGGCGGCTCCGGCAGGGGTGCTGGCCGGCCGGCTGGCCGGGATCGGGGCCGCCGTACCGCTGACGGCCGACGGCAAGCCGCCGCCAGGGCCGCACGTGCGGGTCCGCACCCCGGACGGCGAGCACCCGCTGCTCGAGTTCAGCCATCCGACGCTGGCCGTGACCGGCATTGCCTGCTGGATGATGTTCGCGTTCGTCCACTACCGGCCGCTGGCCTGGATCGCGGTGGCGATCCTGGTGGCCACGCTGCTGGTCGGGCTCGGCTGGATGGCCCGCAACCGCGCGGCCGTGCGGCGGCGGGCCACTGCTGCCTGGGCGTTCCCGCCCCGGCTCAGGCTGGCTGCACGGAGCCGTGGCGGTGAGCTCGCTGATCCTCACGGTACTGGCCGCGCTGACCGCCGCCCGGGGCTGACCGGCCGGCTGCCCGTCAGGCTTCGCCCAGCTCACGCAGGGATGCGCGGAAATCGGCAAGTGCCTCGTCCTGGTCGCTGCCGAGATCCTCGATGAGGACCATCCGGGTGCCAGTCCAGTACGCCGCGTACTCGCCGTCCGGTCCCGCGATCAGCAGCGGGCTGTGCGCGATCTTGATGTGATCAGCTGCCTGCTGCCGGGTGGTACCCGGCGGCGCGATGCCGATGCCGGCGACTCGCCGTCGTCATAGGAAACATCGTCGAGCACGGGCGCTCCTGACCTGCGCCGCTGCCGGGCCTACTCGGGCTCCGGCGCCGTGCCTTTCCACTGCGCCGAGCCTGCGTTCCACTCGGTGTAGGTGTAGGGATTGTCGAGAACCTTCGTCTCCGGGATCTCCGGGTGCATGCCGTCGGCCCAGGCCTGCGGCCCCAGCTCGGCTTGCAGGTATTCCACCGTCTGCTCCACGGCGCGCCGCGCGGCGGCCAGGTCCGTGCCGGTCAGCCGGTGCTCGTGCTTGACGACCCGGCCGTTCACCAGGACGGTGTGAACGTCGCCGCGCTGGGCCTGGAAGGCGACGTGCCCGTAGGGGTTGAGCACGGGGAACATGACCGGCGACGCGTCGTTCTTGATCAGCACCAGGTCGGCCTTCTTGCCAGCGCGCGATGCTGCCGGTCAGCGAGTCCATGCCGAGCGCGCGGGAGCCGCCCCGGGTCGCCCAGTCGACGACGTCCTCGGCCCGCAGATGACAGTTGGTGACGGTCTCCTGGCGGCCGTGGGCCTCCAGGTGCTCACGGGACCGGTCCGCGCCCAGCGTGGTCCGCATGGCCGAGAACAGGTCGCCGCTCCACCACACGCTAGTGTCCATGGACAGTGATACGGGGATGCCGTGCTCCCGCAGCCGCCAGGTCGGCGGGTAGCCCTGGCCGGCGCTCTGCTCGCTCTCGGTGGACACCGACGCGGACCCGCCGGTCGCCGCGATCCGGTTGTAGGAGTCGCGGGTGAGGGTCGCCGCGTGGACGTAGACGGTCTCCGGGGTCATGAAGCCGCCCTCGTGCATCAGCCTGATGCCGTCGTCGTTCGTCGCGCCCCAGACGCCGGCGTGCGTGGTGACCGGAACGCCGAGCTCGCGCGCGACCTCGAAGGCAGCCCGCTCCGGGAACGCCGGGTCACCGGTCACGTCGAACGCCATCTGGAAGCCGAGCATGTCGTCGCCGGGGGTGAAGCGGCGGCTGACGAACTCGCGGAACTCCGGTGCCGCCGACCACTCCCACGGACCGGCCTGGATGTTGCCGTAGGCCAGGACGAACCGGCCGGGAACCTCGCGTCAGCGCGTCGACCGCCGCCTCGGCGTGCTCGGTCGTCTGCAGACCGTGCGACCAGTCCACCGTTGTCGTCACGCCGGCGTCGATCGCCTCGATCGCGGCCAGCAGGTTGCCAGCGTAGATGTCCTGCGGCCGGAACACCTTGCCCCACTGCAGGTAGTACCAGACGAAGTACTGGGTCAGCGTCCAGTCGGCCCCGTAACCGCGCATGGCCGTCTGCCACATGTGCCGGTGCGTGTCGATCATGCCCGGCATCACGATGCCGCCGCTGGCGTCGATCTCGGCCGTGCCCTCCGGGACCGCCAGCGCGGGCCCGACCGCGGCGATCTTGTCGCCGGTCACCAGAACGTCGGCTCCGGTCAGGATCGTGTGCGAGTCGTCCATGGTGAGAACGGTCCCGTTGCGCAGGACGACGGGCCGGCCTGGCTCCGGCTCAGCCAGAGGGGACTCAGTCGTCACGGCAACCTCCACGGACCTAGCGGCGGGGACAGGGCGCGACCTTGCGGACAGGTGTCCGCAGACCGGTCACAGTAGTATCTCCGGAAGTTAGCCACAATGCACCGGGAGCCGCCCATGGCCACCGTCGCAGCGGTCATCGCCTCGACGCATCACCCGTTCTTCTACCGCGCGAGTACCGCATCAGGCGCGGACCGGCCGCCGTTCGCGGACGAGTGGGTAGCCAAGATCGCCGCGTTCCGGCAGACCCTCACGAGGGCTCGCCCGGACGTCCTGGTCATGGTCGGCAGTGATCACTTCCACCAGCTGTGGCTGGACAACATGCCGCAGTTCCTCATCGGCAAGGCGCCGCAGTACGACGCCAACTACTACAACGAGGAACGGGAGTTCGGCCTGCCGCGCATGCTGCTGCCCGGCTGCGAGGACCTGTCCGCGCACCTCCTGCGCGGCGGCCTGGACGCAGGCTTCGACCTGGCGTTCAGCAACGAGCTGCGAGTCGACCACAGCATCACGTGCCCGATCATCACGCTGCGGCCGGAAGCGGACCTGCCGATCGTCCCGGTCTACACCAACATCTTCGCCCCGCCGCTGCCGCAGCCCCGCCGGTTCGTGCAGCTGGGCAAGGCCCTCAGGGAACTGGTGGAGTCCTGGCCGGGCCAGCAGCGGGTCGCCATCATCGGCACCGGGCATCTGTCGCTCGAGCTCGGCGGCCCGCGCCAGTTCGGCCCGCACGGCCCCGATCCGGACTTCGATCGCAAGGCCGTGGAGTGGATTGCCTCCGGCAACCTGTCCGCGGCCCTGGCCGACGTCACCCTGGACAGTCTGTGGGAGCCGGGCAATGCCACCCACGGGTTCATGGACTTCCTGCTGATGATGGGCGTGGCCGGGGAGAACGTGAAGGCTGACTACACCGACTCGCTCGACTTGTTCCACACGATGGAGGCCTACTTCACCTGGTATCCGGAGGGAGTGCCGGCGGCATGAGCAGGTACCTGGTGAACAAGTTCCTCTACACGATTGACCGCGACCCCGAGCTGGTGGAGCGCTACCGCGCGGAGCCGGGCCGGACTGTCAGCTGGTGGGAGGCTGAGCAGGCCGGGCGGATCCTCAACTGCCCGAGCGCGGAGGCCACCACCTGGCTGGCATTCACCGAGGCGGAGCGCGAAGCCCTGGCCGGGCACGACTACGTGGCGCTCTTCGAGCTCGGCGCACATCCGTTCCTCACGCTGACCCTGTTCATCGCGATGTTCGAGCGCGACTACGCCGAGCCGCTGGCCTTCCAGCGCGAGTACGCGGCCCGGCTGCAGCACTGGCAGCTGCCCTACCCGGACATCGCCACCTAGCGGCGCTTAGGGTCGGGCAATGCACACCACTGCGAACGGGAACGAGGAACAGCCGTCGCGGTAGCGGCGGCCGTGCGCGGTCACTGCCATCGGGGCGCCGCATGACAGCCACCTGCCGAGACGGTGGTCGAGGCGCTGAGCCGCAGGCTGCCGGCCGGCCGCCTGGTCACGGACCAGGACGTGCTGCGCACCCTCTCCCACGACGACGCCGAGTGGGCGCCGGCGGGCGAGGCTGCCGCCGCCGTCCGGGTGCGGTCCGAGTATGAGGTCCAGCAGGTCGTGCGCACCTGCGCGGAGCTTGGCGTCCCGGTGGTACCCCGCGGGGCCGGCACCGGCTTGTCCGGCGGGGCCAATGCCGTCACCGGGTGCGTCGTGCTTGACCTGTCCGCGATGAGCCACGTCGTGGAAATCGATCCGGAGAACCAGCTGTGCGTCGTGCAGCCGGGCGCGGTGAACAACGACGTGAAGGCAGCGGTGGCCGAGCACGGCCTGTGGTACCCGCCTGATCCGGCCAGCGCCCCGTGGTCGACGATCGGCGGCAACGTCGCCACCAACGCCGGCGGGCTGTGCTGCCTGAAGTACGGCGTGACCCGCGACTATGTGCTCGGCCTGCGCGTCGTCGCTGGCGGCCCGGTCGCGTACGGCGAGGTGGTGCGCCTCGGCCGCCGGACAACCAAGGGAGTGGCCGGGCTCGATCTCGTGGGGCTGTTTGTCGGCTCGGAGGGAACGCTCGGCGTCGTGACCGAGGTAACCCTGCGGCTGCGGCCGGCCCTGGCCGGCACGCCGCGCACGGTAGTCGCGGCATTCGGCGACCTGGTCAGCGCCGGGCAGGCGGTCGCGGCGATCACTCGCCGCGGGCTGACACCGGCGGTTCTTGAGCTGCTTGATCATGCCTGCCTGGTGGCAGTCGAGGACTGGAAGCACCTCGGTATCGACGCGGATGCCGCCGCGCTGCTGCTCGCGCGGGTCGACACGCCTGGCGAGTCCGGTGCGGCCGAGGCCGGCCAGATCGCGGCGACCATGACCGGGGCGGGCGCACTGTGGGCCGAGCAGTCCACCGACGACGCCGAGGCCGACGCCCTGTTCGACGCCCGGCGGCTCGCCTACCCGGCCCTGGAGCGGCTCGGGCCGGTGCTGACCGAGGACATCTGCGTGCCGCGGTCGCGAGTGCCCGAAATGCTCGCGCTGATCTCCGAGATCGGGGCCAGGAACGGCGTGCGGATTGCCAACATCGCCCATGCCGGCGACGGTAACCTGCATCCGCTGATCGTGACACCGCCGGGCGACGACGCCGCGAGAGTGGCCGCGCAGGCAGCGTTCGAGGAGTTTCTGGACGCCGCGATCGCGCTCGGCGGCACCGTGACCGGCGAGCACGGCGTGGGCATACTCAAGCGGGACGGCATGCGCCGCGAGCTTGATCCTGGATCGATCGCACTGCAGGACGCTGTGCGGCATGCTCTCGACCCGCTGGGGATCTTCAATCCCGGCAAGGGCTGACTGCCGCCGAGGGATGAGGAGCAGACCGTGGAGGCATTCACCGCGCCGTCAGTGACCGCGGACGATCACATCCGGGGCCCGGCCGGCGCGCCGGTGACGCTGCTGGAGTACGGCGACTTTGAGTGCCCCTACTGCCGGGGGGCCTTCAGGGACGTCCGCCTGCTCGCCGACGAGCACCCGGCGGAGATCAGATTCGTCTTCCGTAACTTCCCGATCCCCGAGCTGCACCCTCATGCAGAGCAGGCGGCGGAGGCCGCAGAGGCGGCCGCTGCCCAGGGCAAATTCTGGGAGATGCACGACCTGCTGCTGCAGCCGTACTCGCATCTGGACTTCGACTCGCTGGTGACCTATGCCGAGATCATCGGCCTCGACATCGCCGCGCTTCCGGCGCGAGGTGACCGACCAGGCGTACGCCGGGAAAATCAAGCGGGACGTCCAGGAGGGCACCAGAAACGGCGTGAACGCGACGCCGAAGTTTTACGTGAACGGCGAGCGCGTCGACGGCAAGGTGCCGCTCGAGCACCTGGTCGAGCTGGTGGACAGCGCGATCGCTGCGGCGCATCGCTAAGCGAGGCAGCAGCCCGGTCAGGGCGTGCCAGCAGCCCAAGCCCAGCTACTTCCCCGACCGGGGCGCTGGCCGCGCAGGAGGAGCTGGACAGCCCAGGCTGCTGGCGTTGCTGTCGGCAATCTCCCCGCTGAGAATGGATCTGCGGCAATGGGTAGTTCGAGAGCGTGCGCGGGTTGCGGTGGTGTACCGGCGGGTTGGCACTCGCAGTGCTGGCGCTGTCAGCCGCGGGATGCAGTAGCGGCCGCTGGTCGCCTGAGGCGCCGGTACGGCTGGATGCGGGCCCGTCCGCAGCCGCGGCCGTGACCCCAGTCCACGTCAGCATCAGCGGCCTGCCCGCCGCGGGACTGGTCATCGTGCAGGCCCGGACGGTGGACGGGAAGGGACGGCCGTGGGAGTCGGCGGCAGTGTTCCGAGCCAGTGCCGGGCGGACGCTCAACTTGGCCACGTCGGTGCCGGTCTCGGGCAGCTACCACACCGCCGACGCCGGCGAACTGCTGTGGTCACTGCACCCGGCCTTCACGACCAGCCCGGACACCACGTTCGCCACCTCCGCGGCGGGCTTCACCGTCAGGCTTCAGGTGCTGATCGGCGGGCAGGTCCGCGCAGCAGCGACCCTGCAGCGCCGGCTGCCGGTGACGGCAAGCACCCAGACGGTGAGGACGGCAGGCTGATCCCGGTCAGCAAGATCCGCGTTCCGCTGCTGATGGGAGACGGGGGTCAGGACGCTGTCTGGGATTCCGCCGGGTCGGCCAGCGCCATCGAGGCAGAACTGGATCGCTCAGCCGGCCACGCGCCGGTCACCAACCTGTACTACCCCGGCGCCGGTCACTACTACTTCGGCATGTTCCCGTACTACCCCTTCTTCACCAACGCGTTGCTGGGCGGCACCGCGCAGGCCAACGCCCTGGCCACCAAGCGGTTCTGGGCCAGCATGATCAAATTCCTCAGCAAAACTTCAGCGCCATTGAAATAGCAGATGGATGGAGCGGGCGCCGGGAATCGAGCCTATTACCAGGTCGGCCTCAAAGTCGGCTTCCGTCTCGAGGACTCCTGAGCCAACGGCGCTGCCGCTAACCGGGCCGGGCGCGAACATGGTTAAGCCCTCGCGCAGCGGCGACGAACCAGCGGCCAGCATGCCGTTAAGGCGAGGTGATCGTGTAGGTCTGAGTAATCGCGGCGAACACGACGAAACGGGTCATCCGGCAGGCAGTGGGTCATGCGCCCCCGGCTGGGGAATACATAGCTGCACCCAAGCTTTGCGAGGTCCGATGACCAAGTCACCTATCGACAAGTCACCCATCACATGGCTCAAAGACGTGGCAGATCATGACTATGTGGCGGCACATAACTACCTGTCGCTGAAATTCGATGAGAAGCGCGCTAGCGAGATCGTTGGTCGTCCTGAAGCAGGCCAAGGTGATCGCGCGCCGGGCTAATGACATCCTGCGAGCCACCGGCCTGTCTCCGCTGCCCCTGTCCGATCCCGGTGTCCAGCGTGACCTTCTTAAGCTGCTGAACGGTGAGAAGCTGTCACCTGTGCTCGTGTGCAACCAGAAGCCGGGCGTGGACATAGCCGACGGATATCATCGCGTCAGTCTGGCGTACAACATCGACCCGTTCATGGCGGTGCCGCTGAGGGCGGGCTAGCAATCGCGCCGCGACTACCTGACCAGGGTCGAGCGTCCGGCCTGCGGTAAAACACGGAGCACATCGGATTCTCTGACTCGCCGCGGTGTGGCTCGACCTGGCCCTCGGCGATCTGGCCCCGGACCTGGACCACCTCGAACCAGTCAAGGTGCCGCAGGGTCTGCGAGGCGCGGGTTATCGCGCTGCTGATCGCCGGCTCGATGCCGTCCGGTGAGCTGCCGACGATTTCGGTGACTCGGTAGGTGTGGTCGGTCATGCTGTCCTCCGGGTGCGGGGTTGTCTGCGCAGGCGTCGCGGCCGGCCTGGCACACCGCCGCGGCCCCAGCAGGCTTCGAGTTAGTTGCGAGGGCGCCAACGCCGCCATGAAGCCAAACCGGTGGCCCGGGTCCTTGTCATCGGCAATCAGTTGCACCTCAACGGTGATTTCCGGCTCGGTCGCGCGGACTATAGCGGCGCGTAGCTCGACGGTGGCCAGCACGGCGCGGGGCGCAGGAATCGCACGTCGAGACCTGCCGTGAGGAATGGCAGTGCCGTGCCGGGCAGCGTTGCCCAGTCGCGGCGGTCGGCTTCTCTTATCATGGCGGCGGCGCTGTGGCAGTCCAGCAGTGTCGAGATGATGCCGCCGTTGAGGTAGCCGACCCCGTTGTCATGCTCAGGCCACGGCATGAACGTCGCCACGACCTCGCTCAGCTTGAGGTAGCTCCGTAGCCGGAGGCCTTGGCTGTTGCCCGGTCCGCACCCGAAGCAGGTGTTCTGGCGGGTAGTACTGCTGCTGAATGCTCAGCGGCTGCTCGCAGTCGTCTCGCGCTGTCATTCGTCACTCTTCTCACACTCATCCGGTGGTCAGGTGCGTCGGTGGCGACCGATCCCGGTTGCCGGCCCGGGAAATGACCGCGTCGATCGTCGCGTTGATGTCAGCCGCGGAGATGCCGAACGGCGCGACGAGCGCGAGCGCATCGGCATGTTCCAGCCAACGGCGGCACAGGTCGGGTGCTTCGTCGTATGTTCCGAATATCAGTACGTCATCGCCGAGGCGAGTCGCCTTCGACGGCAGCACTACATCTCGGGAATCCCCGTTGGCTTCTAGCAGCGCGTCGAGCTCGCGGCCGTAACCGTTGGCGCGGAGCACCCGCGGATACACCGGCCCCATCCGCGTGGCGTAGGTGACGAGCCACCGAGCAGCGATCTTCGCCGCACTGGCCCGGTCCGATGCCAGTGCCACAGGAACGGCGGCGGTGACGCTGGGCATCGTTGAGCGCTGCTCCTCAGCGGCGACAGCGGCAATCAACTCACGTCCTGCATCGATTGCGGTCGGCGGCAAAAGGAAAGGAAGCCATCGGTCAGCGATGGCGGCGGCGACTCGGATGCTAGGAGAGGTGATGGCACCCACGGCGAGCGGCACTGCTGTCCGCGGCGGGCAGCCCAGCCGCAGTGGCCGAGCGCCCCCGGGAGCAGTGGGTAGTCGCTCTCCCGCCAACAGCGCGCGGACCGCGGCACAGGTCTGCTGCAGCCGATCGACAGGTGCCGTCCACGCCTGCCCGTGGAAACCCTCCGTGATCGGTGCGGTCCCTGCTCCGAGGCCCAGAGTGAAGCGCCCCGCGGAGAGTCGCTGCAGTTCCGCTGCCGTCAGAGCGAGTGTCGCCGGCGTGCGGCTCCAGACGGAAAGCACGCCGGTCATGAGGCCGATGCGCTGAGTTCTCTCGGCCAGCCGGGCCAGCACGATCGGCGCCGCCAAGCTCATCGCCTCGGCGACGGCCACGAACGCAAGACCCCGCGCCTCCGCGTGCGCGGCGACGGCGTCAATGACCTCAGCACGATCCTCGAACGGGGTGAAGCTGATGCCGATCGATTCCGCGGGAACCGCGCCGACTGTCATGACCCGGCGCCCGCAGCCAGAGACGTAGATCGAATGCTCCTCATCCGAACAGCCTCCCTGGTTCTACCTTCCCCAGCAACCGCCCCCCGCCGGGCTCGGTGCCATCGTCCGCCAGACCGCCAGCGCGGTCGCCTCGCTGCATCGGTGGCCACCGCCAGCCGTCGCCCCCTGTGCCTTAATTAACCGGATTAGCCGCATGACAGGCACTGCAGGACGCCGTGCGGCATGCTCTCGACCCGCGGGGGATCGTACGCCGGGAAGATCAGGCGGGACATCCAGGAGGGCACCAGAGACGGGGTGAACGCGACGCCGAAGTTCTACGTGAACGGCGAGCGCGTCGACGGCAAGATGCCGCTGGAGCATCTGGTCGAGCTGGTGACGGTGCGATCGCTGCCGCACATCGTCCGGGCCCTCCCTAGGGCTGTCCGCGCTGGCCGCTACTGCTTCCTGGCCGTACCTCTACGCTGTGCTCGTGGAGACCCGCACGTTTCTGTTTACCGACATTGAGGGCTCGACGGCCCTGCTGGGGCGGCTGGGTGAGGTCGCCTACGCGCAGGTACTGGCCGACCATCACGCCCTGATCCGGTCGGCTCTGGCCGCGCACGTCGGTACGGAAATCGACACGCAGGGAGACGCGTTCTTCGCCGTGTTCTCCTCGCCGCGAGCGTGCGTGGCGGCGGTGCTGGAGATGCAGCAGGCGATCGGGGCGCACGCCTGGCCGGGCGGGGAACATGTCCTGGTGCGCATGGGTGTGCATTGCGGCGAGGCAGAGCAGACGGCCGCCGGCCTGGTCGGCCTGGAGGTGCACCGGGCCGCCCGGGTGGCAGCGGTCGCCTACGGGGGTCAGGTGCTGCTCTCGGAGGCGGCGGCCGCTCTCGTGCGCGACTGGCTGCCGCCGGACGCGGCGCTGAAAGATCTCGGCAGCCACATGCTGAAGGACCTGGGGCGCCCGGAGCGGATCTTCCAGCTGCGGGCGCGGGCCTCGGGCGGAGTTCCCGCCGCTGCGCTCGCTGGACAATCCTGCGCTGCCGAATAATCTGCCGGCCCAGCTGTCGGCGCTCGTCGGCCGGGAGCGGGAGCTGGCGCGAGGTCCGGGCGCTGGTGGAGTCGGCCCGCCTGGTCACGCTGACCGGGGCGGGCGGGTGCGGGAAGACCCGGCTGGCCCTGCAGGTGGCTGCCGAACTGCTCGACGGGTCCGGTGATGGGGTGTGGCTGGTGGAGCTGGCCGCGGCCGCCGACGAGGACGCGGTGGCGTCGGCCGTCTCGCAGGCGCTGGGCTCGCCGGCACAGCCGGCCGGCCAGCCCTGGAGGCCCTGCTCGACGCCCTCGCTCTCCAGGACGTCCTGATCGTGCTCGACAACTGCGAGCATCTGATCGACGCCTGCGCCAAGATCGCCGAGCTGATCTTGCGGCGCTGCCCGCGGGTCCACCTGCTGGCCACCTGCCGCGAGCCGCTCGGCATCGGCGGAGAAACCATCTACCGGGTGCCGTCGATGGCGCTTCCCGAGTCCGAGGACGCCGGGAGCAGCCGGGTCCTCGGACGCGGTCGCGCTGCTGGTCGAGCGGGCGAGAAGCCAGGGGGTCGACCTCCCGGTCGACGAGGAGACCGGCCCACTGATGGTGTCCATCTGCCGTCGGCTGGACGGGATGCCTCTGGCCATCGAGTTGGCCGCCGCCCGGCTGCGCACGATGTCCCTGGCCAGCCTGCACGAACGGCTCGACCAGCGCTTCAGGCTGCTGACCGGTGGCAGCCGCACCGCCCTGAAGCGACAGCAGACCCTGCAGGCGACCGTCGACTGGTCCTACTCACTGCTGACCGGTGCCGAGCAGTTGCTGCTGCGACGGCTGTCGGTGTTTGCCGAGAGCTTCGACCTCGGGGCTGCCGAGGCGGTGTGCGGGTTCGGTGACATCGACGTGCTGGAGGTCGCCGGCCTGCTCGGCGCCGCTCGCGGATAAGAGCCTTGCCCTGGCGGAATCAAGCGGGCCAGCCGTCCGCTACCGGCTGCTCGAGACCATCCGCCAGTTCGCCGCCGAACGGCTCGCCGAGGCTGGCGACAACGAGGCAGTCCTCGCGGCCGCGCACTGCGCGCACTTCCTGGGGAGCGCCGAGGCGGCGGCCCCTCATCTGACCGGGCCGGACCAGGGGAAGTGGCTGGCGCGGCTGGACGACGAGCAGGCGAACGTGCGGCGCGCTATCGAGTACGCCGTCGGGCGGCCGGATGGGACCGCTCTGGTCCTGCGCTTCGGTGCCGCACTGCAGCGGTACTGGTGGGTGCGCTCCGTGTACGCCGAGGCCCTAGGTCTGCTCGTGCCGGTGCTGCGGCGGCCAGGCGCCCGCGCGGACACCGAGCTGTTCGGAGCCGCGCTAATCACGGCCATCATTGCCGCTCACCCCATTGACATCGCGGCAGCACGCGAGCTTGGGGACCAGGCGATGGAACTCGCTCGCCAGCTCGGTGACGACCGGCTGCTCATTGACTCTCTCGCGGTGCACTGCGCCACATGCTGCTTCTCCGGCCAGCTCGAGACGGGGACTTTCGCTAGGACAGGAATCCGTGGAGCGCGCCCGGCGCCTGGGCGACGACGTCTTGCTGGGCGGCAGCCTCATGGCGTACCTGATATGCAGCGACCTCATCGGTCCCGCCAGCTCTGCGTCGCTGTTCGCCGAGGCCATCGCCTGTACCCGGCGATCCGGTGACCAGTTCATGAGCTCTGCTCTGTACACCATCGCGGGCAATCAGGCGTTGCACGTGGGGGACATCCCCGCCGCCCGGGCTCACCTGGAGGCAGCGGCGCAGGCCATGGAGGCGATCGGCGAGAATTCCGGCCCTCTGTCGGTCAACCTGGGCTGGGTGTTGCGTCAGGAGAGCGACCCGCACGGCGCGCGGTCAATGTTTGATGCTGGCCTGCGGACGGCCCGCCGGAACGGGAACCGTGCCGGCATCGGGTATGCCAGCCTCGGCCTGGCGTGCCTGGCCGCAGACGGCGGGGCCTGGCGCCGGGCAGGTCGGCTGCACGGCGTCGCGCAGGCCTTTCTCGACCGGACGGGAGAGCCCTGGGGGGAACCCGAGGCGCGCTACCGGCGGGAAAGCCTCGACGACGTGCGGGCGTTCCTCGGTGATGAGCAACTCGGCCGGGCCTACGCCGAGGGCATGGCGCTCAGCGTCGACGAGGCCCTTGACCTGGCCGCGGAAAGGCTCGGCCCGGCCTGACTCCTGATATGAGTCCAGGCACGAGGACCACACGGCAAGCGCGAGCACACACTCGGCGAATCAGCAAGGCGGGCCACGGCCGGCCCCTGGCGCCCGGGCGCGGGTGCGGTTACGGTCAAGCCGGGAGCAGGAGGCCGATGAGCAGTCAGAGCGTAGTGCCGCCGGGCGTCTGGGTCGACGACTCCGACGAGGACGACCCCGTGCTGCGGCAGGCGGACGGCAGCATCGTCGACACCTGGCGCGAGGATTACCCGTATGCCGAGCGGCTTGACCGGGCCGAGTACGACCACCACAAGCGGCTGCTGCAGGTCGAGCTGCTGAAGCTGCAGTACTGGGTCAAGGACACCGGGCAGCGGATCGTGGTGCTCTGCGAGGGGCGGGACGCCGCGGGCAAGGGCAGCACGATCAAGCGGTTCATGGAGCACCTGAATCCGCGCAGCGCCCGCGTTGTGGCACTGGAAGTGCCGACCGACCGGGAACGGAATCAGTGGTACTTCCAGCGCTACATCGCGCATCTCCCGGCCGCCGGAGAGATTACGTTCTTCGACCGGTCCTGGTACAACCGGGCCGGGGTGGAGCCCGTGATGGGTTTCTGCACGCCTGAGCAGACCGAGTCGTTCCTGCAGTACGTGCCGGTGTTCGAGCAGCTGCTGATCGCCGATGGCATCGCGCTGACGAAGTTCTGGTTCTCTGTCACCCGCGGTGAGCAGCGGACCAGGTTCGCGATCAGGGAGATCGATCCAGTGCGGCAGTGGAAGCTGAGCCCGACCGACATCGCGCTGCTCGACAAGTGGGATGCCTACACCGAGGCGAAAGACACCATCTTCAGCCGGACGCACTCGGAGCACGCACCCTGGACCGTGGTGAAGAGCAACGACAAGAAGCGGGCCCGGCTGGAGGCCATCCGCAGCCTGCTGGTCAAGTTCGACTACGACGGCAAGGACGACGAGATCGTCGGCAAGCCGGATCCGCTGATCGTCGGCACGCCGGAGTATCTCGCCTAGGCCAGCCAGCGGCTGGCTGGTCTCCCCGCCTGCTCCTGGACCCGGGTTGCCTGACGTGACCTGCGGGTATGGTCCGCATGCAGTGCGCGAGCCGCGTCCGGGGGAGGTGACGCAGCGGCCATGTCAGCGACGATCCTGATCGCGGAGGACGAGCGCAAGCTTCGCGAGCTTGTCCGGTCCTACCTGGAGCAGGCCGGCTTCACCGTGATGACGACCGCCTCCGGCGCCGAGGCGCTCAGCCTGGCCGCCTCCGCTGCGCCCGACCTGCTCATACTTGACCTTGGCCTGCCGGACGTCTCAGGCGAGGCGGTGGCGCAGGAGCTGCGGATTGCCGGCGCCGCGCCGCCGATCCTCATGCTGACCGCCAGGAGCGGCGAGGAGGATCGCGTCCGCGGCCTCGAACTGGGCGCCGACGACTATGTGACCAAGCCGTTCAGCCCGCGTGAGCTTGTGCTGCGGGCACAGGCGATCCTGCGGCGCGGCGGGCAGGCTGCCCCGGACGAGCCGGTCAGCTACGGTGGCGGCACCGTGGTGGTGGACGAGGCACGCCGGACCCTGCTGATCCGCGGCGAGGCAGTCGACCTGACGCCGACCGAATGGGGCATCCTGCTCGCGCTGGCGAGTGTCCCCGGCCGGGTCTACTCCCGCTTCGAGCTGATCAACCGGGTACGCGGATATGAGTTCGAGGGCTACGAGCGCATCGTCGACTCGCATATCAAGAACCTGCGCCGGAAGATCGAGCGGGACCAGGGCAAGCCAGAGATCGTGCGGACCGTCTCTCGGCGGGGGTACCGGCTCGGCCTGGCCCGCGACGACTGAGCTAGCAGCAGGCAGGCGCTGCCGTGTGATGCCGGTGCCGATGCCGTGGAGGTGAGGTGGAGAGCGGCTATAGTCCTGCGTTATGCCCAGGTACCTCGCCCTGCTGCGCGGCATCAATGTGGGTGGCCGCAACAAGGTCGCCATGGCCGACCTCAGGGACCTGGCGGCGGGTCTCGGGCACTCGGATGTGGCCACCTACATCCAGAGCGGGAACCTGATCTTTACCAGCGGCGAGGCTGACCCCGGCAGCCTGGCGGACGAGCTGGAGCAGGAGATCTCCGGCAGGCTCGGCCTGCGGCCCGCGGTCGTGGTGATCTCCGCCGCGGAACTCTGGCAGGTGATCGCGGGCAATCCGTTCCCGGCGGAGACCAACCCGAAGTACCTGCATGCGGTGTTCCGGCGCGAGGTGGTCGACGCGGCCGGGCTGGACGTAGTCGCCGAGGCCGTCCGGCGGTCCAGAGCGGCCGGCAGCGCGGACGACGCCGTCGTCGTCGGACGCACGCTGTACCTGCACACGCCCGGCGGCCTGGGGCGCAGCGACCTGGCCGCCCGGCTGTCGCGGTCCGCGGTACAGACGGCGGGCACGGCCCGTAACTGGGCGACTGTGACCACCCTGATGGGCATGCTGGAGGCGGCCAGTTAACCCGGGCCGACCCGGGGGATGATGGGTACATGAGCCCTGTGACGCGCGGCTTTCATGGCCGCCGCCGTGAACCAGCGGAACAGTCAGACCGGGTACCGCCTGGCCAGTACGTGACATCCGATTTTCCGGTTTTGTCGGCCGGGCCTACGCCGCATGCCTCGCTGGACACCTGGACGTTCTCCATCCGGCAGGCCGGGGACACCAGCAAGTCCTGGACCTGGGAGGAGCTCAGGGCGCTGCCTGCGGAGGATGTGACGGCTGACATCCACTGCGTCACCCGGTGGTCGAAGCTCGACACCAGGTGGCGGGCAGTGTCGATCGACACCCTGCTGGCGCAGGTGGACCACCAGGCCCGGTTCGTACTGGCATTCTGCGATGGCGGCTACACGACGAACCTGCCACTGGCGGACGTGACCAGCGGGCAGGCGTGGCTTGCCTACGATTACGACGGCGCCCCGCTAGCGCCTGAGCACGGCGGCCCGGCCCGCCTGCTCGTCCCGCACCTGTATTTCTGGAAGAGCGCCAAGTGGGTGCGCGGCCTGGAGCTTCTGGCGGCCGACGAGCCTGGTTTCTGGGAGCGCTACGGCTACCACAACTACGGGGACCCATGGCGGGAACAGCGGTACGCGGGCGACTGACCTGGCAGGTCGCCACCGTCGGGGCGGTACGGCCGGAGACCTCGTCAGTGCGCACGATCGATCTCGAGGTGCCGGACTGGGCCGGGCACCGGGCCGGTCAGCACCTGGATATCCGGCTGACCGCCGACGACGGTTACGTGGCCGAGCGCTCGTACTCGATTGCCTCGGCCCCGGGCGAGCCGGTCCAGGTCACGGTCGAGCGGCTGGACGACGGAGAGGTATCCCCCTATCTGACCGAGGAACTGCGGCCCGGCGACGAGATCGAGATACGCGGCCCGATCGGCGGCTACTTCGTCTGGGACGGGACCGAGCCGCAGCACCCGCTGCTCCTGCTGGCGGGCGGCTCGGGGGTAGTCCCGTTCCGGTCGATCCTGCGCCACCGGGCCCGCATCGGCAGCACGGTGCCGGTGCGCCTGCTCTACTCGGCGCGGTCGCTCCCGGACGTGATCTACCGGCCGGAACTGGCCGCCGCCGGCGATGGCGTCGACGTGATCTACACGCTCACCCGGCAGCAGCCGCCCGGCTGGACCGGGCACTCCGGCCGGGTGACGCCGGACCTGCTGGCCGACGTCGCCTGGCCTGATGACCTCATGCCGCTCGCGTTCGTCTGCGGGCCGACCGCCTTCGTCGAGACGGTCGCGGGCGCGCTGGTCGGCCTCGGCTATCCGGCCGGCCAGGTGAAGACCGAGCGCTACGGCGGAGCGGGGGCACCCTGATGCGCGCACTGGACAACACCGCAGTGGACAACACTGCAGTGGATAACACCGCACTCGACGGCAATGCGATCGGCGGCCTGCTCGGCGAGATCTTCGGCACGGAGATGACAACTGCAGCCGCTACCTGCGCTGCCTGCGGGACTGTCAGCCTGGTCGCCGAGACGATCGTTTACCTCCGGGCGCCCGGCGCGGTGATGCGCTGCCGCGCCTGCACGGCGATCCTGCTGGTCGTGACGCGGCACGGCGAGATGAAGTGCGTTGACCTTCTCGGTCTTACCGCGCTTGAGCCCGGTTAGCCCGCCGGGCCGAGCGCGGCCACGGCGCGCGCGCACTGGCGCTGCCAGGCGACCGCTGCGGCGGGCTTCCACTGCGCGTGCTGATGGCGGAACAGCGCGGCCGCACTGGCGCCGATCCACTGCGGCGGCAGCAGCTCACGGGGCAGATCCGGGTCCGTCCAGGGAAACCGGCGCCAGGCGTGCACCAGCTCGATCGTGCTCGTCAGCGGGTCACCGGTGCTGCCGTCGCTGAATGCGGCGAGAAAGTCCTCGTACTGGCGCGCGACCACGGTCAGGTCCCAGGCCTGCGCGACCATGCTGGCCAGGTCTCCGGCGGCATGCGTGGCGCTGAACACCTGCGCGTCCTGCGCGAGGCCCGCCTCCGCGAGGATGGTCCCGGCCTCGCCGGCCCGGTCCGCGTGCGTGCTGATCCACACGCCGGGCGCCGGGCTGCCGAAGCCGGCCCAGGTCATCCGGCTGCGCAGCACATGCCGCGCGGTTCGCTCGGTCTCGGCAGCCCTGGCCAGGACCAGCAGCCAGCGGCCGTCCCAGTCGTCGCGGTGCGCCCCGAAGTTGTAGATGCGGTCCGTGCCCTCGGTGAGCAGCCGCACCGCGCTGCCGGTCAGGCTCCACCTGGTGCGGCGGCCGACTCGCTCCGCTGCCAGCCAGCCATCCGCGGCCGTGCGCATCAGGGCCTGCCTGGTGGCCTTCTCCTCGACGCCGAGCCGGCTCATGACCTCGATGAGCGTCGCCGTCCAGGCCTGCCCGCCGGCCGGCAGCACGAACTCGCCGAGAATCGTGAACAGCAGCCCGCGGGCGCTGGCGGCTCCGGCGGCGTGCCGCCGCGACATCGCCGGGCCTGCTGCCGGCCCGGACTCGGGCCGCGGCTCGATTGCGGTCGGCATCGCGCTCCTGTCGTCAGCCGCACGGGCTCCGCTGCCCGCCAGGACCAACATGCTACGTTAATTTGTCGTAGACAGCATCAACTGTAGAACATAGACTGGCCGCACACCAGATCACGACAGACCCCGCGGAGACGTGACGATGAGTCAGCTGACGGCAGGTCAGAGGGTCGAGTTCCGGGTGCAGCCGGACGCCTACCGGCACTGGCGGCTGCGGATCGACGGCCCGGTCGCCACGCTGACGATGGACGTGGCCGAGGATGGCGGGCTGCTGCCCGGCTACGAGCTCAAGCTCAACTCCTACGATCTGGGCGTCGACATCGAGCTGTACGACGCGGTCCAGCGGCTGCGGTTCGAGCATCCGGGCGTGCGGGTCGTGGTGCTGACCAGCGGCAAGGACAAGATCTTCTGCGCCGGCGCGAACATCAGGATGCTGGCCGGATCCGAGCACTCGTGGAAGGTGAATTTCTGCAAGTTCACCAACGAGACCCGCAACGGCATGGAGGACGCGACCGCCAGCTCGGACCAGATCTACCTGGCCGCGCTGAACGGCACCGCGTCGGGCGGCGGCTACGAGCTCGCGCTGGCGTGCGAGCACATCATGCTGGTGGATGACCGCTCGTCGGTCGTGTCGCTGCCTGAGCTGCCGCTCCTCGGCGTGCTGCCCGGCACCGGCGGCCTGACGCGGGTCACCGACAAGCGGCACGTGCGCCGCGATCTCGCCGACTGGTTCTCGACCAGGGCCGAGGGAGTGGGCGGCCGGAAGGCCGTGCAGTGGCGGCTGGTCGATGAGGTCGTGCCCCGGCCGTCCTTCGAGCAGGCCGTCGCGGAGCGCGCCGCAGAGCTGGCCGGCCGCTCGTCGCGGGCCTGCGGCGGAGAAGACGGCGTGCAGCTGACACCGCTGGCGAAGCAGCGCGATCAGGACGAGATCAGCTACCGGTTCGTGAGCGCGCGGCTGGACCGCTCCGCCGGGGCCGCGGAGATCACGGTGCGCGGTCCCGAGGCCGCGCCCGCCGCGGATGCGGCCGGACTGCACGAGCTCGGCGCCGACTGCTGGCCGCTGGCGATGACGCGCGAGCTCGATGACCTGATCCTCGACCTCCGGACGAACGAGCCGGAGCTCGGGACCTGGATTCTGCGGACTAGCGGCGACCCCGGCGCCGGTGCTGGCGTATGACGAGCTGCTGCTCGGCAGCTCGGGCGACTGGCTGGCGAACGAGATCGTGCACTACTGGAAGCGAACGCTGAAACGACTGGACGTGACCAGCCGGAGCCTGATCGCGCTGATCGAGCCGGGAAGCTGCTTCGCGGGCTCGCTGCTCGAGCTCGCGCTGGCCGCGGACCGGTCGTTCATGCTGACTGGCGTGTTCGAGGACGACCGCGAGCGGCTGGCGGCGGAGTGGAGGCAGAGCCCGTTCCCGCAATGATCGTGGTCGGGGCGGCCAGCCTCGGCAGCCCTGCCGATGAGCAACGGCCTGTCCCGGCTGGCGACGCGGTTCCTCGGCGACCCGGACGCGCTCGCGGCGGCGGAGAAGCAGGCCGGCCAGCCGCTGGACGCCGCGGCGGCCGAGGAGCTCGGCCTGGTGACGTTCGCGCCCGACGACATCGACTGGGACGACGAGATCCGGCTGGCAACGGAGGAGCGGGCGAGCTTCAGCCCGGACGCGCTGACCGGGCTGGAGGCGAACTACCGGTTCCCCGGCCCGGAGACGATGGAGACGAAGATCTTCGGGCGGCTGACCGCCTGGCAGAACTGGATCTTCAACCGCCCGAACGCCGCGGGCCCGGCCGGTGCGCTGCGCCGGTACGGCACCGGCCAGCGGGCTGAATTCGACAGGAAGCGAGTCTGACCCATGACCACTGTGTCCGGCGGCACGAGCGCCGACTACTCGGAGAAGATCCCGAACAACGTCAGCCTGCACGAGGACCGCCGGCTGCAGCGGGCGCTGGAGTCGTGGCAGCCGAACTTCCTGAACTGGTGGCAGGAGATGGGCCCGACGCTGCCGACGAGGGACGTCTACCTGCGGACGGCGGTGAACGTCGGCCGCGAGGGCTGGGCGCACTTCGGCCACGTGGCCATGCGCGACTACCGGTGGGGGATCTTCCTGGCCGAGCGCGACCCTGGCCGGCGCATCGGGTTCGGCCAGCACATGGGCGAGCCGGCCTGGCAGCAGGTGCCGGGGGAGTACCGGTCGGAACTGCGGCGGCTGATCGTGATCCAGGGCGACACCGAGCCGGCCTCGGTGGAGCAGCAGCGCAACCTGGGCGCCACCGCGCCATCGCTGTATGACCTGCGCAACCTGTTCCAGGTGAACGTCGAGGAAGGCCGCCACCTGTGGGCCATGGTGTACCTGCTGCACGCCTACTTCGGCCGCGACGGCCGGGATGAGGCCGAGGACCTGCTTCGCCGTAACTCCGGCAGCGAGGACTCACCGCGCATTCTCGGTGCCTTCAACGAGGAGACGCCGGACTGGCTGTCGTTCTTCATGTTCACCTACTTCACCGACAGGGACGGCAAGTACCAGCTCGGCACGCTCAAGGAGTCGGCGTTCGACCCGCTGTCGCGCACCTGCGAGTTCATGCTCAAGGAAGAGGCGCACCACATGATGGTCGGCACCACCGGCGTCGACCGGGTGGTGGAGCGGACCGCGCAGCTGATGGCCGAGAACGACACCGACGACGCCCATGAGATCGCCGCCCGCGGCGCGATCCCGCTGGACGTGATCCAGAAGTACCTGAACTTCCACTACTCGGTCTCGCTCGACCTGTTCGGCGGCGAGACCTCGACGAACGTGGCCAACTACTACACCGCCGGGCTCAAGGGCCGCTGGTCCGAAGACCGCCGCAGGGACGATCACAAGCTCACCAGCGACGCCTACCTGGTCGACGCGCTGCTCGACGCCGGAACGGGCAGCCAGAGCATCGGCCAGACCGAGGTGTCCGCGCTCACCGGCCTGAACACCGACCTGCGCCGGGAGTACATCGCCGACTGCCAGAGCGGCGTCAACCGGTGGAACAAGATCCTCTCCGGCGCGGGGCTGCCGCAGCGGCTGACGCTCCCGCACATCGCGTTCAACCGCAAGGTCGGCGCGTTCGCCGCGATCGAGGCCTCACCCGACGGCGAGATCCTGTCAGCGGATGACTGGGAGGGGCGCAGCGGCCAGTGGCTGCCCACTGACGTGGACAAGACGCACGTTCGCTCGCTCATGCAGCCCGTCTACGAGCCCGGCAAGATCGCCGCCTGGATCGCCCCGCCCCGCAACGGCATCAACGGCAAGCCGTTCGACTACGAGTACGTGCACCTGGCCTGACTCTGGCCCGGCCACCCATCGCAGGCTCAGCCCGCGAGGCGGACCGGCAGGTGCTTGATGCCGTTGACGAAGTTGGACCTGAGCCTGCTGACCTCGCCGTCACGCGCGATGCCGGGCATGCGCTGCGCCAGGGCCGTCAGCAGCACCCGCAGCTCAAGCGCGGCCAGGTGCCGGCCGAGGCAGAAATGCGGGCCGCCCCCGCTGTAGCCGACATGCGGGTTCGGGTCGCGGCCGATGTCGAACTCCTGTGCCGCGGCGAAGACGCTGTCATCCCGGTTGGCTGCGGTGAGAAAGGCCACCACCTTGTCGCCCGCGGCGATCCGCTGGCCGCTCAGCTCGGTGTCGCGGATCGCCGTCCGGCGGACCAGGTTCGCCGGGCTGACCCAGCGGACGATCTCCTCTGCCGCGCTCGCGGCCAGACCCGGCTCGGCGACCAGGCGCTCCCACTGCCGCGGGCAGTCGAAGAAGGCAAGCATCCCGCCTGCCGCCGCGTTGCGGGTGGTCTCATTGCCCGCGACCGTGAGCAGCAGGAAGAAGAAATTGAACTCCACCGTGCTCAGTTCCTCGCCCGCGGCGTCAGGCTGCAGCAGCTGAGTCACGATGTCGTCGCGCGGCTGTTTCCTGCGGCTGTCCGCCAGGTCGCCGGCGTAGGCATACATCTCTGCCACGGCCTCCATCTGGTCAGCGGGCGAGGCCGCCATCTCCGGGTCGTCGAAGCCGACTATCCGGTTGGACAGCCGGAAGATCCGGTCCCTGTCCTGCGCCGGCGCCCCGATCAGCTCGCAGATGACCTGCGTCGGCAGCGGCGCCGCGATCTGCGTGACGAAGTCCGCTGCCGCTGGCACCGGCCAGGTCATCGAGCAGGCCGTGGCAGATCTGGGTGATGTGCTCCTCCAGCCCGCCGATGATCCGCGGCGTGAATCCCCGGTTCACGAAGGCGCGCTGCCGGGTGTGCTGGGGCGGATCCATGTTGATCATCATCAGCCGCATCCGCTCGACCGCCACGTCCGGCCACTCCTTGAACACGGCGGTGCGGCGGGCCGAGGAGAAGACTTCCGGATGGCGGGTGACGTACGTGACGTCCTCGTGCCTGGTGACCGCCCAGAACCCGGGCCAGCCGGGTCCGCCGCCGTCGGCGTGCCAGAACACCGGCGCGTGCTCGCGCAGCCAGGCGAACTGATCGTGCGGGGCGCCGCTGCGCTGGTACGTGTCGAGGTCAGCGAGGTTGATCTCGGGTGCCATCGCCATCGGCCGCCACCACCTTCCCGAGCGGGCCGCTACGCACGACTTTACGGCAGGCTCTCGACATCTCCGGCGGCGATGGCGCGGACCAGCTGAGCATGGTCGCGCTCGTTCTGGTCGGCATACTGGCGGGCGAAGCGGCCGATGGCCGCGGTGAATTTCGCGCCCTTCCCGATGTAGCCGTCGATGGCAGCCGGGTCACCGGACCGGGCGTGCGCGCGGGCGAGGGTCTCGCCGCAGGCGGTCGCGAACTCGGCCAGCCGGGGAGCGATCAGGTCGGTCGTCGGGATGACCTTCATGTCGCGGAACTGCCGCACGTAGTAGTCCTTCCCGTGCAGCGAGCCCCAGCCGACGAAGATGTCCGTCGCTGTCTGGACGAGCCGCTTGCCGCTGATCACCCGCGCGCCGTGGCTCTCGTGCGCGGCTGGGCTGCGTGTGCGCCTCATACACCGACGGCCCGGCCTGCTTGATCTGCAGGAACAGCGGATCGACGCCGGTACGGCCCTCCAGCAGGACCAGGTAGACCTGCATCCCCACGCTGCCCACTCCGACAACCTGGCGGACTGTATCGACTTCGGTGAACCGGTCGAAGAGGCTCGCGCCGGTCCTCCTGAAGCGTCAGGCGGTACTCGGCCAGCAGATGGTCGACGAGGTCAGCCTGCTCGGCATCGGTGATGGTGACGCGGACCGGAGGATCCTCGGTAATCCGCGGCCGCCCGTGCGCCATCTCGGTCAGCTTCGCGTACGCGCCGCTGCTGGTGCGGCGCCTGCGCTTCTTCTCGATGTGGACCGAGACCTGGCCCGCGGTCAGCCGGCTCGAAGTAGCCGAGCAGGTTGTCCACGTGCATGCCGTCGTACCAGATCTCAAGCTCCGGCATCGTCGCGTACCGGTGCATCCGGCCTGCAGTACGCCTCGATGCCCGCGGTGACCGCCGCGGCAGCGGCCGCGGGCTTGATCCGGTTCTCCCGCGCGGCCACCACGAGGCTCGCGGCAAAGCGCTTGACGTCCCACTCGAACGGGCCCGGCAGGGTCTCGTCGAAGTCACGGAGGTCGAACGACAGATTCCGCTCCGGCGTCGCCCACAAGCCGAAGTTCAGCACATGGGCGTCTCCGCACAGCTGCACCAGCAGGCCGCTGTCGGGCTGGGATGCCAGGTCGGCGGCCATGACCGCGGCAGCACCCCGGTAGTAGTTCCACGGGGAGACGGCCATGCGCTGATGCCGGAGCGGGACTAGCTCAGGGACCCGGATCTGGTTCTGGGCGAGGATGGTCTGCAGGGCGTCGTGCCCGCGCTCGTGCTCGCTCCAGTGACCCGAGCGTGCCCCGGCTGGCCCGCTTCCGGGCGGCCTTCCCCGATGCGCGCCTCTCATTTCCGGTGGCCGGCAGGTCATGCCGGGCGGCTGATACCCCCGAGATCGTCACTGACTGGTCGTACCCGCCGGTGCGGGCACTGTCACCTGGGCGCCCAGCCTCGCCCGGAGACAGCGGCCGCCGGCTTTACCGGTCGCGGCCGAGCAGGCGGGCGGCGTTGCCTCCGGTGAGGGCCTCCAGCACGTGGTCCTTGAGGCCGCCGTCCCGCCACTGGGCCAGTGCCTTGTCCATGGGGAACACCGGCCAGTCGGTCCCGTGCAGGACCTGGCGGCTGAGCACGCTGTTCATAAAGCGCTTCATGACCTCCCAGCCGGTATTCGGCTCGCACACGTAGCGGGGCGCCAGGCCGCCGAACTCGGCGTACACGTTCGGGTGCTTGCGCAGGACCGCGACCATCTCGGCCACCCACGGCCAGCCTGCGTGGCAGGCGATGAGCACCAGGCCGGGGAAATCGCACGCGACCTGGTCCACCTGGAGCGGCTGGTCATTACGGATCGGGTAGCTGACCGTGTAGTTGATGCCGGTGTGCAGCGCTACCTGGAGGCCAAGCTCGTCGGCCTTGGCATAGACCGGGTACAGCACCCGGTCATCGATCGCCATGCCGAAGAAGGACGGCTGCATGGCTCAGCCCGCTTAGGCCCAGCTCGGCGACGCGGCGCACCTGCGCGAGTGCTCGCGGGATCTTGACCGGGCTCATCGAGATGGTGCCGTAGCCGGAGAACGTGTCCGGCTGGTCGGTGACCAGCTTGCCGACGGCCTCGTTCAGCTCGTCTGCGTCATCGCCGTACTCATATTCGGCGTGCACTACGGCATGTGTGGTCGCCGCTCGCCTCCATGTCCGCGAGCAGGTCAGCCAGCGTCCGGTGCCGGTTCGCCGACAGGTCAAGCACCTTGTCGTACTGGTCCAGGTAGTCAGGCGGGAGCTCCTCCGTCGGCCGCAGCTCAAGCGGCAGCCGGACCCTGAAATCGATGACCTCTGACACCGGACCTCCTTGCGTGACGTCGTCACCAGCTGAGCGTCCGCGGACCCGGTCCCAGACGCGGCACGGATCGGCCGACGCGGTCCAGGCTCTCCTTCTTCACCCGCATCGACGGGGTCCGCTCGAAGTCGTCGGTCGCGGTACTCGATGTAGCGCGGCACCTTGTACCGCGCCAGCCGGTCGCGCTGAACTCGATCAGCTCGTCGGGCGGCACCGACTCCGGCGTCTGCCCCGTCCGCCAGCAGGACGTGGATCTTCACCTCCTCGCCTCGCAGGTCGTCCGGACGCGGGACACGCCGCGACCTCCAGCACGCCCGGATGGGAGCGCAGCACGGTCTCCACCTCGGCGGCGGCGATGTTCTCGCCTGCCCGCCGGATACGTCCTTGATCCGGCCGACGAAGTACAGGTAGCCGGCCGCGTCCTGGCGGCCCAGGTCCCCGGTGTGCAGCCAGCCGCCGCGGAAGGTCTCCGCTGTCGCGTCCGGCCGGTTGAGATAGCCGCGCATCAGGCCCGGCGCCCGGACCACGATCTCACCGGGCTGATCCATCGGCGGCCTCGGCGCCGTCCGCGCCGACGATCACTGACATCGGCTCCGGGGCACGGCAGGCCGATGGACCCGGAGCCGATCATCTGCGCCGGCCTGCTCGACCGGCGTCGAGACGATCACGCCGGTCTCCGTCAGTCCGTAGCGCCTCCACCCACGGCACGCCCCAGCGGTCGATCAGTTCCTGGTGCAGTGGCGCCGGGATGCCGACCTGGATCGACGAGCCGCACCTTGTGCTGGCGGTCCTGCGTCGGTGGCCGGGGCCTTGAGCAGCAGGCTGGCGGTCGAGGCGATGCCGAACAGCACGGTGACGTCGTGCTCGCGAACGACCCGCCAGTACCGCGACACGCTGAACCGGCGCATGACGACCATCGACGTTCCGGCTTGTCAGCGCGAGCAGTAGCATCCACGGCGGATCGTTGTAGAAGAACTGCAGGCAGCAGATCATCCGGTCGGCGGCTGGTGAAGCTGAACTGCTCGCCATCAGCGTCGGCGAACCGGACCCAGTAGTCATGCCCGACTGCGCAGCCCTTCGGCGGGCCGGTTGTTCCGGAGGTATAGAAGATGTTGGTCAGGTCGCCGCGTGCCTCGGCCGGGCGGGCTGGCGGCCCTGGCCCGCGTGTAGGCGCTGAGCCCGTCGGGCTCGGCGGCGGCGGCACACGATGATCTCCGCCAGGTCGGGGCAGTCGGGCTGAAGGCTCGGTGAACAGCGCGGCGTAGTCGAGCCGTTGACAACGGCGATCCGGGCGCCAGAGTCCCGCAGCACGTGCCCGGCGTCGTAGCTGCGGGCCGCCGGGTTCAGCGCCACCAGGATGCCGCGGCAGGCGACTTACCGCCAGCCAGGTGACCATGAACTCGGCGCGGTTCGGCATCATGACGCGCGACCCGGTCGCCCGGCTCGATCCGTGAGCTCAGGTAGCCGGCGAACGACTGATCTCCTCCCAGAGCTGGCGCCGCGGCTGACGCTGACGCCGTCTTCGAAGATCATGCGCCGGCAGTCCGGGTGCGGCCGGGCAGGCGCCGCGGACGAGCTCGACATGTCCCGGTCCGGCTGCCGCTGCCCGGCATGCCGGCCGGCGGCTGTCGGGTATGAGCGCGGTCACTCGTACCACTCCTCCGGCCCGAGCTTGATGTTCTCCTCCCAGTGCAGGTCGTGGGTCACGATGAGCGCGGGCGTCGTAGCCGCCGCTGCATCTCCTCGATCTTCTCCCAGCTCTCGATGATTGCGTCCGGGCTCCACAGCAGGCCGGGCAGGCAGCGGGCCTGCATCTTCTCCTTGTCGTACACCGCGTCGCCCGCCAGGATGTAGGCCTGAGCCGTCCAGACGTGACCAGCATCGACTGATGGCCGGGCGTGTGACCGGGCGTCGGGAAGATGAGCAGGCGGCCGTCATTGAAGATGTCGTGCTCGCCGCGGAGCTGCTTCCAGTTCCTGACCGGGTCGAAGTCCTGCCGGACGTAGACGTCGCGCTGGTAGACCGGCGGCCAGTAGGCGAACTTCAGCTCCTCCTGCTGCACATAGACCGGTGGCGTCCCTGACGAACTCCAGGCCGCCGGCGTGGTCGTAGTGCAGGTGCGACTGGACGACGTGGCCGATGCCCTCGGCGTCGACGCCGAGCGAGTCCAGCCGGGACCGCACGTCGTCGCCAGGGCTCATCACGATCCGTAGAGGTCGGCTGCAGTCGCCGAGCCGGCTGCGCGGATCGTCCAGGAGTGCCGGGTGCGCGCCGCTGTCGAACAGCACCGTCGCCGTCCGGATGGCTGGATCAGGTAGAAGAAGTACGGCACGTGGATCGTCTGGCCGCAGTCCGGGTCGAACGGATCGAACACCGAGCGCAGCGTCTTCTCGCCGCCGCAGTGGAAAGCGAACATTTTCATGGCCGTGTCCTCCGGTCCGGCTCGGGCCTCGATCAGCCGGGCGCGCCAGGCTCGCTCGTGCCGATAGCGGGGCGTCGCGCTTCTCGGCGAATGCCGCGCAGGCCCTCGGCCTGGTCGGCGGTGGCGTCGACGCGGCTGTAGTACTCGTGCATCAGCCGGAAATGCTCCGGCGGCGATGCGGACAGGCCGCTCCGGACCAGCTCCTTCGTCATCCGCACTGCCATCGGCCCGTTGGCCGCGATGACCCTGGCCAGCCGTTCGGCCTCGGCCTGCAGTTCACCGGCGGGACGACGCGTTGACCAGGCCGATCCGCTCCGCTGTCGCTGCGTCGATGAACTCGCCGGTCAGCAGCATCTCCATGGCGTGCGACAGCGAGATGATCCGCGGCAGCTGATAGGCGCCGTAGCCGTGCAGCAGGTTCCACTTCACCTCCGGCGTGCCGAACACGGCGTTCGGTGCGGCGATCCGGATGTCGCAGACCAGCGCGAGCTCGAGGCCGCCGGCGAGCGCGTAGCCGTTGATCGCCGCGATCAGCGGCTTGGATACCGTCGCGCCGAAGTCCCAGCGGTCGGGCCGCCACGGAGCTTCCACTCGCTCAGGTCCCCGGCCCCGGTGTGCATGATCTTCAGGTCAGCGCCTGCCGTGAAGGCCTTGTCGCCGGCCCCGGTCACGATGCCGACCGGCGATCGTCCGGGTCCGCGGTCGATCTGCTCGAACGCCTGCGGTGATCTCGGCGTAGGTGACCGGTCCATGGCGTTGAGCACCTCCGGGCCGGTTCAGGGTGATCCGCGCGATGCCGTCGCCCGACTCGAAGATGATCGCCATCTAACTGCTCGGCCTCGCCGGATGCCGGCCAGCGCCTCCTCGCGCTCGGCCTCTATGTCGGCCAGAGCAGCATGCCCGGCTCGCTCGCATGACTTCTGGCCGTCGTCTCGCTCCAGCCACTGCGCGATCAGGGCGCTGATGACCAGCACGCCGACGGTGGCGTAGATGAACCAGCGCAGTGGGGCGGGCGGGTAGGGATGGATGTTTCCCCACAGGACCCAGATCATCGCGGCGATCGAGATGACCGGCAGCAGCGCATGCCTGATCCAGCTGAACTCCGAGCCGGTAGATCCCGCCACATGAACCGGATCAGGCCGACGCTGATCAGCAGGTACGCGGCGATGAAGAAGAGCGTTGCGAAGTAGGACAGCCAGGACGCGAAGTTGAGTGCGCCGTAGATGGCCCCGAACAAGATCGAGGCAACCAGCGCCAGCACCGCCGCTGAACAGGCACGCGATATGCGGCGACTGACGGGTGTTCAGCCGGCTGAACGCGCGACGGCAAGCAGGCCTGTCCCGGCCCATCTTCCAGAAGATCCGGCTGACCGCGATGACGGTCACGATGTTCAGCGCGGTGAAGCTGGAGATGACGGCGAGGTTGACGAAGACGCTCAGCGTGCCATCGCCGAACTTGTCTGCCAGGGTGTTGAACGGGGCGCCGCGGCGGCGAGGCCAGCGACTTGACGTCCGTCGTCGACGTGCCGTATCCGATGGTGACCGCGTATGAGACGATGACGTAGAAGACGCCGACCACCAGGGTCGTGAGCATGACCGCCCGGGGGATCGTCCGCCGCGGCTCGCGCGCCTCGTCGCCGAGAGTCGTTGCGGACTCGAAGCCGACGAACGCGAAGATCGTGTAGACCACGGCGGTGAGCAGGCCTCCGGAGCCCTTCAGGCTGTGGCTCGGGTTGAACGCCTGGATGGTGTTGCCGCCCGCGCCGCCCTTGAAGATGATGACCAGCGAGAAGATCGTCAGGATCAGCATCTCAAAGCCGAGGCCGATCAGCCCGGTCCGCAGCGAGGGCTTGACGCCGAGCACGCCCAGCGTCGTCGACACGACGATCAGTGCGGCGGCGAAGACCCACCAGGCGATGTGCACGCCCGGATGCGGCCAGCAGCGATGAGACGAAGTTGCCGAAGAAGTCGAGCTGGAACGGGAACAGCAGCAGGTACGCGCCGAACAGGGCGACTCCCGTCACGAATCCCGGTCCTGGGCCCGAAGGTCCTGGTCAGGTACGTGTAGAACGATCCGGAGCTCGGCAGCCGGCGGGCGTACTCGCCGATCACCAGGGCGATGCAGACGCACACCACCAGGCCGATGAGGAAGGCGAGCGGCGTGGCGGCGCCGGAGTAGCCCACGATGAACGCCAGTCCCGGCTACCGAGCCCGCAGCCGGGGCCGATGAGGGCTGCGGACTGAGCGGTGACGGCAGGCAGGCCGATCGCATGCCGCTCCAGACGTGTGTTCTGATCCTGGTCGAGCTGACATCGACGGCCTCCCTCGGGGTGGAGCCGACGACGAGTGCTGCCCGAATGGTACCGATCGATCGATCGATAGACAATGGGTAGCCGCGAGCTCGCCCGCGTCCTGCCGCGACCGTTAGGACCTGCGAGTTGCCTGCGGCGCTATCGCGGTCGCAGCCGGGCCGCGGAGCTCCGCCTCGACCAGCGCGAGTATGTCCCGCGTCGGCCGGCTGTGCAGGTCTGCCAGGCGGGCAGTCCGGCCATCGAGACGCGCGCCGACCATCGAGAGAGCGAGATCAGCGAAGGTATCGGCGATCTCGGCCGGATGCCTCGGGCCGCGGTCGGAGTACCACCGGGCCACTCCATTGCACATCTCCAGCAGCGCCAGCCGGGTGATGCGGGCGTCAGCGAAACTGAACTCACCAGTGCGCGCACCCTCGTCAAGCGTCTCGGCCCACAGCCGCTCATATCCATCGCGCAGCTGCATGACCTTGGTGAACGCCACATCGGACACGGCCCGAAGCTCATCATCGGCGACCAGCGAGCGCTGGGCATCCAGGGTGTGGAAGCCGACGTGGGTGCGCACCAGAGTCGCCAGTTGCGCGGCCGGCCCAGTCGCGCCATCCAGCGCCGCGTGTGCCACCCTCGTCAGCTCGGTCATGCTCTCGACCATGAAGGCGACCAGCAGCTCGTCCTTGCTCCCCATGTAGTGGTAGAGCGCGGATGTAGACAGGCCGGCCCGGTCGGCAATGTCGCGGATTCCTGTCGCCTCGAAGCCCTTGGCCGCGAACAGCTGCAGAGCCGCCTGCTCGATGCGCTGGCGAGTAGACAGCTCAGCCGGATTGGCCGGGACCGCGATGCGCGCAACTGGCTGTCGCCTTGGCATTGACTCTCCATCGAATCATGCGATCGATCGATCGTGTAGCTAGAAGTTTACCGCGCGGCGCCGCCCCGTGCCTGTTGACGTGGATTGGCGGTTGATGTGCCTGTCTGTGGACCTGGCCGATGGCGCCCCGCTAGCCTGCGGAGTGCGCAGGCTAACCCGAGAGGATGGCGCACGTGCACGCTGGCAGCGGTTATCTGGACTACTCCGGCCGGGACGATGTGCTGAGCGGGGGCTCCAGGAAGATCCCGGTCAGCACGCCTGCGGGCCGCTTCCAGGTCTGGGTGAAGCGGGTGGGCAGCAATCCGGATCTGCGCGTGCTGCTGCTGCACGGCGGGCCCGGCTCGACGCACGAGTACCTGGAAGCCTGCGACAGCTACCTGCCGGCGGCCGGCATCGAGTACTACTACTACGACCAGCTCGGCTCGGGCTTCAGCGATCAGCCCGACGAGCCGTCGCTGTGGGAGGTCGGCCGGTTCGTCGACGAGGTCGAGCAGGTCCGCCAGGCACTCGGCCTGAGCCGGGACAACTTCGTGCTCTACGGCCAGTCCTGGGGCGGCATCCTCGCCCTCGAATACGCCCTGGCCTACCAGCAGCACCTGCGCGGTCTCGTCATCTCCAACATGATGGCCAGCGTCCCGGCCTATAACGCCTACGCCGAGCAGGTGCTGATGCCGGCCATGGATCAGGACGCGCTGGCCGAGATCAAGTCGCTGGAGGCCAGCGGCGATATCGAGAACCCGCGGTACATGGAACTGCTCACCGAGCAGCACTACGTGCATCACGTGCTGCGCATGCCGCCGGACGAGTGGCCGGACCCGGTGCAGCGCGGCTTCGCGCACATCAACCCGGCCATCTACGTGTCCATGCAGGGCCCGAGCGAGCTGGGCATCAGCGCGGACGCCAAGCTCGCGCACTGGGACCGGACCAGCGAACTGGCCACGGTCGAGGTGCCCGCGCTGGTGATCGGCGCCCGCTACGACACCATGGATCCGGCGCACATGGAGATGATGGCCGAGCGCCTGCCGCACGGGCGCTACCTGTACTGCCCGGAGGGCAGCCACCTGGCGATGTATGACGACCAGGAAACCTACTTCGCTGGCCTGATCGACTTCCTGGCTGGCCTCTAGCTGCCCGGCTCCGGCCTTTAGCGGCGCGGCTCCCGCCGCTAGCGGCGCGCGGCGAGGATGCTGCGGATCTCCGCGGTGTCCTGCTCGCTGTGCCGCTCCAGCATCGCCTCCAGCTCACGTATGTCGGCGGCCGAGGTGTAGCTGGCCAGGTCGCGCTCCAGCGAGCGGCGGGCGGAGCCGGGGCCGCGGACCCGACTGCGGATCCTCGCTGTCAGCGGGCCGCGGGTGCGCGCGGGCGTCTTCATATCTCATCCTGTTCTGTTAGCTGCGTCATCGACTCCGCTCAGTCTTCCTGCTCGCCATTGATGCGTCCAATGACTGGAAAGCAAGGAAACCATGCGCTAGCGTCATGGAAATGGACACTGACGCGCTGCGCTGGTTCCAGCAGGTCGCCGACGGCACGACCGTGACCGAGGTCAGCGAGCTGGAGCGGGTGACCCAGTCCGGAGTATCGCGAGCGCTGGCCCGGCTCGAAGCCGAGATCGGCACGCCATTGCTGCGGCGCAGCGGCCGCATTCTGCGGATGACCCATGCGGGCGCGGTGTTCAAGCAGCACGTCGACTCGCTGCTGCATCAGCTCGACGACGGGATCGCTGCCGTGAGCCAGCTCATCGATCCCGACACCGGCCGGGTGGCGCTGGCGTTCCAGCACTCGCTTGGCACCTGGCTCGTGCCTGATCTCGTCCGCAGCTTCCGCGCCCTGCACCCGCAGGTCAGGTTCCATCTGACGCAGGTGCGGGACGAGCTGCGGGCGGTCCCGCTCGACGGCGGGGACGCCGACCTCGAGGTCGGCACCCGGCGGGTGCGCGACCCGGCCGTCATCACCCGGCGGATCGCGACCGAACCGCTCCGCCTTGCCCTCCCGCTCGACCATCCGCTCGGCCAGCTGGCCCGCGTCGATCTGACCGACGTTTCCGATGAGCCCTTCGTCGGCCTCCGGCCCGCCTCGGCGCTGCGCCAGCTCACCGATGAGCTCTGCGCTGAGGCAGGATTCCGCCCGGCTGAGGTTTTCGAGGGCGACGATCTGTCGACCATCCGCGGCTTCGTGGCGGCGGGCATGGGCATCGCCATCCTCCCCGCGCCGCGCGCCGGAACGCCGGAGTCGGCCAGCGGCCCGGTGCTTTACCGCGAGATCGCCGCCCCGCGCGCGACCAGGGAGATCTGCCTGAGCTGGGCGGCTGAGCGCCGGCTGCCGCCCGCCGCTGAGCTGTTCCGCCAGCACGTCATCGGCAGGGCCCGGGCCGGACGCCTCCCGGCCCTGTCCAGGGGCTCGAGCGCGTCAGGCCGGGGCCGCCCGCCAGTAGACCGACTTGACCCAGATGGTGGCGAGCGCGTCCACGGCCAGAGTCGTCGTCCAGCGGCACGCCCTTCTCGCCGCCCTGGCCGAGCCAGATGTAGCAGAAGTGCTCCAGCATGGCCGACAGTGCCGAGGCCGTCAGCACCGGATCGACGCCAGGGCAGTAGCCGTCGGCCTGCGCCCGGCGCACCTGAGCGGCGATCCGCGACACGCCCTCGAGCCGGAGCTCGAGCCACCGGTCCCGGAAGCGCCCCTCGACCATCGCGGCCTGGAAGATGCCGATCAGCTCGCCCCGCCGCCGGGCGTACGTGCGCCAGAACCCGGCCACGGCCTCGCGCAGCGCGTCCTCGTCGGACAGCCCGGCCCGGTACGGCAGCACGGCCATGGCGGTCGCCTCGGCATGGAACTCCTCGGCCAGCGCGATCAGCAGGTCGGCCTTGGTGTCGTAGTAGTTGTAGAACGAGGCGACGGACCGCCCGGCCGCCGCTGCGATGTCGCTGATCTTCGCGTTCAGGTAGCCGTCCCGCGCGAACACGGCGCGCGCGGCCGTCGCGGAACGCCTCGTCGGTCTCCCGGCCCTTCCTGGTCGCCTTCTCCGGCCTGACCACGCTGGCAGTCATGACACCTGCCGGTCGCGGCCAGCCCAGAACGGCGCCCGCAGCGGAGCGCGCAGCACCTTCCCGGTCGCGTTCCTGGGCAGTGACGGCACCAGCGTGACGCCGGTCGGGCACTTGAAGCCGGCCAGCCGCGCGCGGGCGAAGCCGATGAGCTCAGCGGTCAGCTCTTCGTCGGGTGGTGAGCCGGTGACGGGCACGACAACCGCGTGCACGGTCTCGCCCCAGGTGGCGTCAGGGACGCCGATGACGGCGACGTCGCCGACCGCCGCGTGCCGGGCCAGGACGGCCTCGACCTCGGCCGGGAAGACGTTCTCCCCGCCGGTGATGATCACGTCCCGCAGCCGGTCGATGATCGTCAGGTAGCCGCGCTCGTCGATGGTGCCCACGTCGCCGGTGCGGTAGAAACCGTCGGGCGTGAGAACGGCGCTGGTGGCCGCCGGGTTGTCCCAGTAGCCGGGCAGCGGCGCAGCGCCGCGCACCTGAATCTCGCCCTGCTCGCCGAGCCGGACCTCCCAGCCGAGTGACGGGCGCCCGGCTGTGCCGAGCAGTCCGAGTGCGGGGTCGTGGTCGGCGGGGGACAGCGAGCTGATCGGCAGCGGCCCGGTCTCGCTGCTGGCGTAGTTCTGCCGGAAGCGGCAGCGCAGCACGCGCACCGCGCCTTCAAGCGCGTCCGGCCGGATGGGCGAGGCACCGTAGACGATCTCGATAAGGCCGCTCAGGTCCGGCGCCGCCGGACGGCTGCTGACCTCCTGCGTCACGGCCTGGATCAGCGTCGGGACCAGCTGGGTGAACTGGATCTGCCGGTCCGCCAGCTGATCGACGAAGCCGGCCACGTCGAAGCCGCTGAGCAGGTGCAGGTGGCCGCCGGTCACCAGGCAGTAGGCGAGGTTGGCCAGCCCGGCCACGTGGAACAGCGGCAGCGCGCTCAGGTGCCGCGCGCCCGGCAGGCGCCTCGGGCACCTCGAGCTTCATGAACACCGCGGCGGCGATCAGCTGCTGATGGGTCAGCGGCACCAGCTTGGGCAGGCCGGTCGTGCCGCTGGTGTGCAGCAGCAGGGCGGGCTCGGGCCCGCGGAGCCGGTCAGCGGGCCTGGCCGGCAGCGCGCGTGCGCCGCCAGCCGCCGGGGTCTGCGCCACGGCTTCCAGCACGGGAACGGGCTGCACCCAGCACCGCGGCAACCCTCCTGGCCGCGGCCTGCGACGGCGCATCGCAGGCGATCGCGGCCGGACGGATGAGGTCAAGCAGCGCCGCGAGCTCGGGCTCAGCCAGCCGCCAGTTGATCGCCGCGGGAGAGCGCCGGCCCTGATCAGGCCCGCCATCGCGGTCACCCAGCCGGTCTGGTTGCGCGCGATGACCGGCACGACGTCACCGGGCCTGATTCCGGCCGCGGCGAAAGCGGCCGCGTGCTGGTCGGCTGCCGCGGCGAGACCGGCGAAGGTCAGCTCGCCGCCCTGGTCATCGCTCAGCGCAATGGCGTCCGGCGTGACGGCAGCCCGCCAGTCCAGGACGTGGATCAGGGAGAGCAACGGCTCAGACGGTAACGGCGGCGTTCACCCGGTCGGCGGCGGTCTTCGGCTCGTGCCGGACGTCGCCCGGCTGGCCCATCACCCGCCGCCAGCAGGCGAACTCCAGCAGGATCCCGTCCGGGTCCTGGAAGTAGAACGACCGGACGAACACGCCGGGGTGCAGCTCGCGGGCCACGCCGATCTCACTGTCGTCGTGGTCCATGATCGGGCTGACCCGCACGCCCTTGGCCTTGAGCTTGGTCCGGTACTCAAGGAAGCGCTCCTCCGGCACGTTGAACGCGATGTGGTTCATCGAGCCGACCGCGCTGTGTCCACTCGCCGAGACCGGGCACGGTGACCGGCGCCGAGACGCCGGGCACGGCGTCGGGCGCGTCGGGGAACCAGAAGAAGGCCAGCGCGTTCCCGCCGCCCATGTCGAAGAAGAAGTGCTGGCCCGAGCCGCCCGGCAGGTCGATGGTCTTGATCAGCCGCATGCCGAGCACCTGGGTGTAGAACTCCACGGTCTGCCGCATGTCCGAGCAGACCAGCGCGAGGTGATTGACGCCGCCGAGGCTCGAACTCCTCGTTCTGCCACTCCATCAGGACCTCCTCGGGTCTGGCGTTCTGGCTGAAACTAAATCTAAACTCAGTTTCACTTTCGCGCCAGCAGCAGGAGCTAACGGACGGAGCCGCGGTGAGCGAGATTCTCAGGGAGTTCGTCGGGCTGCCCTCTCCGGTGGTCGGCCGGGCAGGCGCCGGCGGCCACCCGTGCCAGGGCCTGTACCACCGGCCGGCCGGCGCGCAGGCCGCGGACCGCGTTCATCGCGACGCACTACAACGTCGACTTCTCCGAGCATTACCTGGCCAGCCTGATGGCCGAGCGCGGCTTCGGCTTCCTCGGCTGGAACACGCGCTTCCGCGGAAACGAGGCGCATTTCCTGCTCGACCACGCGCTCGCCGAGATCGGCGTGGGCATGCGGTGGCTGCGCGAGCAGGCCGGCGTGGAGACCATCGTGCTGCTCGGCAACTCCGGCGGCGGATCGCTGATGGCGGCCTACCAGTCCCAGGCGGTCGAGCCCAGCGTTCAGCCCGTGACCGGGATGCGGCCGCTGACCGCGATCGAGGACCTGCCGCCAGGCGACCTGTTCGTTGCCCTGGCCGCCCACTCGGGCCGGCCGGAGGTGCTCACCAACTGGCTTGACCCCTCGGTCACCGAGGAGACCGATCCGCTGGCAGCCGACCCCGACCTCGACCCGTTCAACCCGGCGAACGGCCCGCCCTACAGCGCGGAGTTCCAGCAGCGGTACCGGGCCGCGCAGCGGGCGCGGAACGAGCGCATCACCGACTGGGCGCTCGCCCAGCTGGCGGCGCTGGCCGGTACCAGGGCCAGGGACCGGCTGTTCGCAGTCCCGCGCAGCTGGGCCGACCTGCGGATGATCGACCCGTCGATCGAGCCGTCGGACCGCCGGCCGAACTGGTGCTATCTCGGCGATCCGCTCCGGGCCAACTACGGCGTCTTCGGCGTCGGCACTGTCAGCACGCTGCGCAGCTGGCTGTCGATGTGGAGCCTGCGGACCTCGCAGTGCACCGCGGCCCCGCACCTGGCCAGGATCACGCTGCCGTCGCTCGTGGTGCACGCCACCGCGGACGCCTGCGTCTACGAAAGCGACGCCCGTGCGCTCTACGACGCGCTGGCCGCCCCGGACAGGGAACTTGAGTTCATCAAGGCCGACCACTACCTCACTGAGCCGGGCGGAGCGCGGCAGGAAGCAGCCGACCTGCTGGCTTCTTGGGTCACCGCCCACGGCGGCTAGTGCGCGAAAGCAGGTTCTGGGACGATACGACCTGCGGAGAGCGAAAGGGACACCGAGCCATGCAGAGCTGGATTCACGTGCTCGAATGGCGCGCCACCGTGCGGCCCGACGGAGTCGCGCTGGCCGATGACCGGGGCGTGACCTACACCTACGCCGGGCTGCGCGCGGAGTATGAGCGGCGCGCGGGCGGCTGGGCCGCCCTCGGGATCGGGCCCGGCGACGTGGTCGCGATCGTGGCGAAGAACAGCGCGGACTTCCTGGTGCACACCTTCGCGCTGCTGCGCGCGGGCGCGACTCCGGCCTTCGTCAACTGGCGGCTGTCGCCGCGTGAGCTGACCGACGTGCTGGCGCTGCTCGAGCCGGCCGCGGTTGCCGCGGACGCGGAGTTCACCGGGCTGGTGGATTCGGCGCTGCCAGTGCCGGTGATCAGGGCCGCGATCGGCGGCGGCGGCCCGGTGCGGCCGGCTGGCTGGACGGCGGCGCCCTCATCGGCCCGGTGCCGCCCCGGCCCCGGCTGTCCGGCGGGGACATCCTCGCGCTTGTGCACACCAGCGGCACGACGGGCCGGGCCAAGGCGATCCCGCTCCGGCACGGGGCGCTGATGATGAGCGTCGCCGACTTCGCACTCGAGATCGGCGACCAGACCGCGGGCTCGCACCACCTGCAGATCCTGCCGCTGTTCCATCTCGGTGGCTTCGGCCAGTGCCTGCAGGCGCTGCTGACCGCAGGCACCGTTTACATCCATACCTCGTTCGATCCGGCGGCCGTGGTAGACGCCATCGAACGGGACAAGATCGAGTTCTTCACCGCCGGCCCGTCGCTGATCGACATGCTGGTCGCCCAGATCGCCGAGCGCGAGCGCACCGGCGCAAGCCCGCCCGACCTGAGCAGCCTGCGCGAGATCGCCTACGGCACCGCGCCGATCACCCCTGCCTCGCTGACCGCGGCGCTGGCAGCGTTTGGCTGCCGCTTCCGCCAGATCTACGGCAACACCGAGAGCCAGAGCATGATCAGCCTGCTGGCGCCCGCGGATCACGAGCCTGGCCATCCCCGGCTGGCCAGCGCCGGCCGGATCAGCTTCGGCTGGGAGGTGCGGATCGTCGATCCGCAGGGCGCCGATCTGCCCTTCGACACGGCCGGCGAGCTGCTCATCCGCGGCGAGTGCCTGTTCGCGGGCTACTGGCGCGACCCGGACGCGACCGCGGCGGCCTTCGCGGACGGCGGCTGGTACCGGACCGGTGACATCGCGAGCCTGACCGCCGACGGCTACCTCTACATTCTCGACCGGGCCAGGGACATGATCATCAGCGGCGGCGAGAACATCTACCCGGCGGAGGTCGAGGCGGTGCTGGCCGAGCATCCGGCCGTGGCCGACGTCGCAGTCGTCGGCCGTCCCGATCCGACCTGGGGCGAGGCGGTACACGCGGTCATCATCCCGGCCGACGGCGTCGCAGCCGAGCCAGGCGAGATCATCGACTGGAGCCGCGAACGGCTTGCGCACTTCAAGTGCCCCAAGTCGGCTGAGTTCGTCACCTCGCTGCCGCGGACCACGACCGGCAAGGTGCTCAAGCGCGAGCTTCGCCAGCAGCTGGCCCGCCCGGCCGCGGTGGCGGATGAGGCACGCGCATGAGCCTGCCGCTCGGACTCTCAGTCGCCTCGCACAGCGGGCTGGCCCCTGCCGCCGTCGGGGAGGTGGCCGCTAGCGCTGAGGCAGGCGGCTTCAGCGCCGTCTTCGTGGCCGAGGGACATGGTGATGCTCTCTCGCTGTGCCATCCGGTCATCGCCGCGACCCGGCAGGCGCGGGTCGGCACCGCCGTCGCGAACGCCGCGCTGCGGCCCCCGGTGCTGGCCGCGAAGACCGCGGCCCAGCTCGACCAGGCGTCCGGCGGCCGGTTCCTGCTCGGCCTCGGCGTCGCGAACGAGGTCATGAACAGCCGGTTCGGGCTGCCGTCAGTCCCGCCCCTGCCGATGATCGCCGAGTACGCGGCCGTCGTCCGCGCGGTCCTGGCCGGCCAGGCGTATGCGGGCACGCTGTTCCGTACCGGCCTCGTGCCGCTGGACAGCCCGCCCGCGCGGCAGGTGCCGGTCTACCTGGCCGCGCTCGGGCCGCGCATGCTGGAACTGGCCGGGCAGATCGCCGACGGCGTCATCCTCAATCTCATGTCGCCGGCACAGGCAGGGAAGGCGGCGGGCATCGTCCGCGCCGCCGCGGCAGCGGGAGGCCGGGATCCCGCAGCCGTCGAGATCGCGTGCGTGGTGCATACCTGCCTGTCCGCCGATCCGGCGGCCGCGGCTGCCGCCGCCAGGGCGGTCGTGCCGCGCTACATCCTGCACCCGGCGGCCCCGCGGCTGTTCGGCGCGCAGTGCGTGCCCGCGATCGCCGAGCGGGTGCTGGCCGGCGACCGGGCAGGCGCCGCGCAGGCCGTGCCCGACGACGTCGCGGCAGCATTTGTCGCCAGCGGAGACGCCGCCGCGTGCGCCGCGCGGGTGGAGCAGTACCGGGCAGCCGGCATCGACCTGCCCGTGCTGTTCCCGATGCCCGTCGCCGGCGACTGGGCCTACGAACAGGTGATCAGCGCGTTCCGGGCAGCACCGGCTGCCACCACCGAGCAGGAGGCACCAGCGTGAGCAGCAGCGAAGACGTCGTGATCCGCTTCTTCACCGCCCTGGAAGCCGGCGACATCGGGACCCTGCGCCAGATCTACGCGCCGGACGCGCTGATCTGGCACAACGACGACCTGCTCGAGCAGAGCGTGGACGACAACCTGATTGTCCTGCAGGGCCTGCACCGGGCCGTGTCCGGCCTGCACTACGACGTCGATCCGGCGGGCAGCCGTCGCAGACGGTGTCCTGCAGCAGCACGTGCTGCGCGGCGCGCTCGCTGACGGCACCGCGGTCGAGTTGCACGCCGCCATGTACCTGCAGGTCCGGGATGGTCACGTCACCCGCATCGAGGAGTACCTGGACTCCGGCAGGCGCGCGGCCATCAGGAAGGCCAGGGAGGCGCTCGCGCAGCAGGCTGGCTAACCGGTCGGTCAGCACGCCGATCGCGATGGCGAGGACGGCTGCGTTGTAGAAGAAGCTGAGCGCGCTATGCACCATGACGTGCCAGCGCATCTTCGGCGCCGTGACGCTGACGTCGGAGACCGCGAAGGACGTCCCGATCGTGAAGGCGAAGTAGAAGAAGTCAGTCGAGGTGAGGCGCTCGCTGCGGGGGAACTCCAGGCCGGCCCGGCCGGGTCGGCTGCGGTCAGGCTCGCGTAGAAGCGGGCGTATCCGGCGTGCAGCAGCGTCCAGGCCATGAGGATGGTCAGCACGCCGGTAACGTGCAGTGCGGTCGTCTGCGCGTTCTCGACGGCCAGCGCCGTCGTGAGGCCGGTCAGGCTGGCCGCGAGGATGGTGAAGAACTCGAACCGCGGATCCGCCAGCGGGCGCAGCAGCCGGGTCATGTCGGTCTTGCGCAGCGGGCTGGAGTTGTACCCGCGGCGGCGGACAGCAAGGAAGCCGATGGTCAGATAGACGGCGGCGACGGCATCCCAGAACGACAGATAGCGGGCCTCGGACCGGTCGCCGACGGCCACGAATGCGAAACCGAACCAGATGGCGATCAGGGTCAGTTCGAATAGCTTTGCGCCGAGATAGCTGGCGGTGCGCCTGCTGTTCCTGGCCCTGTTCACTGGCAAGTGGTACCCAGGCGAGCCCGGCTGGCAACCTGGCGTCGCTAATGCAGCTGGACGAGCACCACGTTCTTCAGCACGACCATCAGGACGCCGAGCGCGGCCGCGATGACGGTGACGAGCACCATCTGGGCGCCGCGCAGTTCCGCCGCCCGGCAGGCGGCCAGCGCGTAGCCGATCAGGATCACGATGGCGACCGCGAGCGCGGCCGTGGCGCCCGACGACGATGAGGCGCCGAACAGCCAGGCAACGATGAGCACGAGCAGCGGGCTGAACGACGCACTCACCATCGGCCAGGTCGCGCCCAGCGTGCCCCGGACCTCCGGCCAGGTCGGCAGCCGCCGGTGTCTCAGCTGGCCGGCGAGAAGCTGGGCGTACACGTCCGCCACCCAGTACACCGCGAGCGTGATGAGCACGGAGATGGTCAGCGGCCAGGTCGCCAGCTCATCGCCCGCCGAGGCCAGCACCGACGCGGTGATGATCGTGCCGTAGATGCCGTCGGCATGCCGCTGCCGGGGCAGTGCAGGCGGCGCGGCCGGGGACGACGCGCTGCCCGCCACGGTTGCCCCCTGCCTGTCGGTCCCCCCGGATGTCCCGCCAATTATGCACGCCGGGCGGCCGCCGGCCGGTGAACCGCGGCGTCGTGGCGGGCCGCTACCTGAGGTCGCGGCTGAGGAAGTCGAGCACCCGCTGACGGAGCAGGCTCGCGGCGCTCTCGTCGTAGGAGGGCAGGCTGCTGTCCGCGAACAGGTGCTGATTGCCGGGATACAGGAACAGCTCCGCGTCCTTCGCGCTCGCGACCAGCTCACGCGCGGCCGGCAGGTCCTCCTCGGCGAAATACGGGTCGGCATCCATCCCGTGGATCTGGACCGGCACCTCCGGCGGCCACTGGCTGCCGAACTCTGAGACCGGCACGCACCCCTCCAGCAGGAGCGCGCCTAGCGCTCCGGGCCGCGTCTGCGCGAGCATCTGGGCGGGCAGCACGCCGAGCGAGAAGCCGGCGTAGACGACCTGCTCCGGCAGCGCCTGCGCCGCGAGGCGGCCGCGCTCGATGATGGTGTCGAAGCCCGTCTCCCCGGCGTAGCGCACGCCCTCCTCGATACTGCCGAAAGTCTTGCCCTCGAAGAGGTCGGGCAGGGTCACCTGGTGCCCCGCCGCGCGGAGCTGGGCGGCGAACTCCCGCATCCCGTCGGTCAGGCCCTGGGCATGGTGGAACAGCACAACGTCGGTCACGGGCACTCCCTGGTTCGGCGGCTTTATGGCATCCGACGCTAGCGCGTATCCCGGACGATCTCCGTCCGGGACGCCCGTCTGCGGGACTGCTTCTGGTCCTACCCGGGTGCGTGCGCTCCGGTCATCATGGCCGCCAGGTCCTCCGGCGCGAGGAAAGACGGCGGAACCGGCGGCCCCCAGGCAAACAGGCCCCGTGCCCCCTCCAGATCCTCGGGCGTCCACAGCTGGTCGTCCACGATGCAGTCCATGTCCGAGTAGTACTCGGAGAAGTTACCGGCCGGGTCCTTCAGGTAGTAGAAGAAGTTCGAGCCGGCGTAATGGCGCCCGAGCCCCCACACGTGCCGCTCCGGATTGCCCTCCAGCATCGCGAACGCGCCCCGGCCGACCTCGTCCACGTCGTCGACCTGCCAGGAAGTGTGATGCAGGAAGTTCACCGGCGCGCCGAGGACGAGCACATTGTGATGGTCAGTCGAGCACCGCATGAACGAGCCGGCACCCTTGATCCGGTCGCTGACCTTGAAGCCGAGCCCGTCGGTGAAGAAGGCCGCGCTGGCCTCCGGATCCGTGCTGCCGATGACCGCATGGCCGAGCTTGCGCGGCCGCACCTGACCGGCCCGGCCGAACCCGGGCGCGCGCGCATCCTGCCGCTCGACCCGGCCGGGCCCGTTGTAGCTGGTCGCCGCCACCAGGTCCTGGACCAGCCGGGGCGCTACCTCCAGCCGGACGCGCATCCCCGTGGCAGGCTCGGCCGTCTGCAGTGCCGTCTCCGTCCGCGAGCTTGGCACCGCGATCGCGGTCCAGGCTCGCGGCAATGCGGGCCAGGTCATCGGTGTCATCCGCGGCAACCCGGAGCTCGAGCAGCCGCCGGGTCGGCGCGTACTCGATGTGCAGCTGCCGGCCGCCGTCGGTCGTGCTGAACCAGTTGTCGTCCGCGGGCGCGAGCCCGAAGTCCGCGTAGTACGCGGCGGTCTCGGCCACGTTCGGCACCCCGATCGTGACCGACAGCAGTCCGTGCAGGCCCATGACTACCTCCTCATGCGGCCACGAACGTGTGCCGCATCTCGCCGATGCCCTCGATGAAACTGGTGAGCACGTCGCCGGGCGCGAGCCAGCGCTGCGGGTCGCGGCCCATGCCAACGCCGCTCGGCGTGCCGGTGAAGATGATGTCGCCCGGCAGCAGCGGAGTGACCTGCGACAGCTGCTCGATCAGCTCAGTGACGGAGAAAATCAGCTGTGACGTGCGGCCGTGCTGCATCTGCTCGCCGTTGATGTGACAGCCGAGTTCCAGGTCCTCGGGATTGCTGAACTCGTCCGGGGTCACCAGCCAGGGGCCGACCGGGCCGAAGCCCGGGTAGGACTTGCCCAGGCTGAACTGCGGCGGCTTCGTGGCCATCTGCAGGATCCGCTCGGAGATGTCCTGGCCCACCGACAGCCCGGCAACGTAGTCCCAGGCCTTCGCGGCCGGTACGTGATGCGCGGTCACGCCGATGATGACGGCCAGCTCGACCTCCCAGTCGTTGTGACCGCCGGCCGGCAGGGTGATCTCCGCGAAAGGCCCGGTGATGCAGGACGGGAACTTGGTGAAGACCGGCGGGGCCGTCTCCGGCCTGGCGAATCCGGACTCGGCGACATGGTCGGAGTAGTTCAGCCCGATCCCGTACACCTGCCGCGGCGCGGGTGACGGCGAGCCCAGCGCCTCGGGCGCGTAGGGCTGCGGATCCGGCAGCGAGGCGGATGCGGCCCAGTCGGCGAACTCGCGCCAGCGCGGGTAGACAGCGGCCGGGTCGGCTGCGAACCGGCCTGCGCTGGCCGCGTGCACGTCGATGGCGCCGCTGTCGGTAACCAGGCAGAGCCGCTGGCTGATGGTCGCGATGCGCATGAGTTCCTACTTCCTCGTCTCGGCGGGCTCGAGGCCGCCGCACCAGACGCGGCGGATCGAGCGGGTGGCACTGATGTCGGCCAGCGGGTCACCGTCGATGAGGACCAGGTCGGCCCGCTTCCCTGGCTCAATCGTGCCCCGGTCATCCAGCCCGAAGTAACGCGCGGGTAGCGATGTGGCCGCGTGCAGCACCTGCGCAGTACTCAGCCCGGCCTCGACCAGAAGCTCGAGCTCGCGATGCAGGCTGTCGCCATGCGGGACGCGGGACGGCGTTCCCGGCGTGTCGTTGGCATCGGTTCCGGCCAGGATCGGCACTCCGGCCGCATGCAGCACGCCGACACTGGCCCGGGCGTTAGCGTAGTCGGCACCCGGCGGAGCGACGTTGGCCACGATGCCCGCCATCATCGTGAGCGTCGGGATCACCACCCGCCCGGCGGCCACCGCGAAGGCCGCCGCGGCCTCCTCCAGCACGCCGTCGAGCGGCGCGTGGGTGAGGATGTCCGCGCCGGCCGCCTGCGCCTTCGCCACCGCCTGGATGGATGACGCATGGGCGACGACGAGCTTGCCCTGCTCGTGGGCGGCTACCACCAGCGCGTCGATCGTCGACTGGTCGTGGTCGGCGAACGGGCTGCCGACGACGATCTTGATGTAGTCCGAGCCCTCGGCGATGCGGTCAGCGACGAACCGCTTCGCCTCCTCCGGTCCGCTGATCAGCCCGCGCTGGCCGACGCCGGGCAGATGGGAGTGCAGGCTGCCAGGCGCGATCGCCGAGATCCCGGCGCTGCGGATGTCCGTAGTGGCGGGCAGCCCGCGCAGCGCGGCGGTCTCCTCCGGCAGCGAGGCCATGTCGAGCGCGGTGGTGATGCCATAGCTCGCCAGCGTGGCCAGCCGGCCCGGCCCGTCCAGGTGCACGTGGGCGTCGAACAGGCCAGGAAGCAGCACACCGCCGTCGCCGTCGATGACCTCCGCCCCGGCCCAGTCAGTGGCCGAGGATCCCGGTCCGGCGGACTCGATCAGGCCGCCCGCGACGACGACGCTGCTGGCCGGGATGAGACCGCTGCCGTCGAACATCCGGACGTTCCTGATGACGATTGCGCTGCCGGGCTGCGCTACCGGCTCGTGACTGGCCACGTGCTCCCTCGTTCCCGTTCGGATGAGACACCGGTGACAACGTCCAGGTCGACGCTGGCCGGATCGCCCGCTCGCCAGGCGATGTGCTGGTCCGGGCGCACCAGCAGAAACTCGTCGCGCCAGGGGTATCCGGGCGGCGCCTGGATGACTCTCAGCGGGATGCCCCGCTCGCGGGCCTGCCCGGCGAGCTGCTCGGCAGCCCGGCTGCCCCGGGCCGGGCCGACCAGCGTCAGCCCGCGGCCCAGATGATCGTAGAGCGACGAGCCGTCCGGCAGCCAGGCATGGGGCAGCCGCGCGCCCGGCTCCGCGGCCGGCGCATACGACGTCGCATCAGGCACCGCTGTCGGCATCGGACACAGCTGTCGCGGCGTCGGACGGCTGGATGACCGGCGAGCCCGCATAGGTGTAGCCGAGCACCAGGCCGAGGCTGTGGAACTCAGGCAGCTTGGCCCGCCTGATCGCGGCCGCGTCCGGCGGCAGATCGCCGGCCAGGGACCGCATGTTCGACTCCGCGCTGGCCACGGTCTGCTCGACCACGCCGCGGCGCTCGGCGTCGTAGCTGGCCAGCAGGCCAGGCGCCGCCCAGCCGTTCTCGACGGCAGCGATCTTCCAGGCGATGTTCACCGCGTCGCCCACGCTGGTGTTGAAGCCGTGGCCGCCCCACGGCGGGTTGACGTGCGCGCTCTCGCCGACCAGGAAGACGCGGTCGCTGGCGAAGCGGTCGGCGATCAGCATGCGCGCGGTCCACGGATCGGTGGCCAGCACCTCGGGCGCGGCCGGCGCGCCGATGAGGCCGCTGATCAGCTCGGCGGCATGCGCGCTGCCGTAGCCGGCGTCGACACCGGGGAACCCCGCCCACCAGGTGCCGGTGAGGTTGAGGCGGCCGATCAGGCCGGCGACCGGAGCACCGACCACCCAGTACTGGACCGCCGGCCCGAGGTGCGTGTCGAGCGCGGGGGCCCGGAACACGACGTTGAAGTTCGGCCTCGAGTCCGCGCGCCCGGCGTACCGTGCGCCGATCTGATCCCTGGTGATGCCGCTGGCCCCGTCGCAGCCGAGCACGTACCGCGCGCGAAGCTGGTAGTGCGGGCCGGACGGACCGGCGACGGTTACGGTGACGCCGGCGGTGTCCTCGGTCAGCCCGACGGCGGCATGGCCGAACCGGAGCTCGGCCCCGGCCTGGTGGCGGCCGAGCAGATGCCGGCGAAGCACCTCCTCCACGACCGGCTGCGGCACCTGCTGGCCTGCCTCGGCGAACAGCTCATCCCGCTGCGTGGTCAGGCCGAAGGCATTGTCGAAGTCGGTGATCCGCCGTCCGCTCAGGGTCTGGCAGAAGGTGACCCGCTGCGACCACGCCACGGGCAGCGGCGCGGCTGCCCGGAGTGCTCCGGCGACGCCCCACCGGCGCAGGTGCTCCATGGTGCGGATGCTGGTTGTCTTCGCCCGCGGCCGCCGGTGCGAGACCTCGGCCCGCGGCTCGACCAGGACGCACCGCACGCCGTGCAGCGCAAGCTCGGCGGCGGCCGCAAGGCCGGCCGCGCCGCCGATAATGGCGACAGGGAGCTGTGGCGCGGTCATGAACGGCATCTTCCGAACTTCCCGGCTGCGGGCCAAGAGTAGTTTCATTGGCTGGAACAACTAGGAGCCTCGCATGACAAGCACCGACATGGGAAGGCACGGGCCCGGGAAGCACGGGCCCGGGAAGCCTGCGGCGCGGGCGGCCGGCCTGCCAGCGGCGAGCCTGTCCTGGACCGGGCATTCCGGATCCTGGCCGCCTTCGGGCCTGACCACCGCTCCCTGTCGCTGACCTCGCTCAGTGCCAGGGCGGGGCTGCCGAAGCCCACGGCGCTGCGAATCGCCAGGAAACTGGCCGAATGGGGCGCCCTGGAGCGGGTCGCGAACGGCGAGTACGTGATCGGCCTGCGCCTGCTTGAGGTCGCCTCGCTGGCGCCGCGCGGGCACGGGCTGCGCGCAACCGCGCTGCCCTACCTGGAGGATCTGCACCACTCGACCGGCCAGCACGTGCTGCTTGCCGTCCGGGACGGGAACGAGGCCGTCCTCGTCGAGCGGCTGTCTGCCCGCGCGGCCCACCAGGTTCTCTACCGCGTCGGGGGCCGGATGCCGCTGCACTCCACCGGAGTCGGCCTGATCCTGCTCGCCCACGCCCCCGCGGAGGTGCAGGAGGCGGTGCTGGCCGGCGATCTCAGCCTGGAGCCGGCCGAGAGCATCTGGCCATCCGGCCGCGACCTGCGGGCCGTCCTCGCGGCCGTCCGCCGGGACGGGGTCGCGGTGGCCTCCCGCCTGCTGCCGGAGCCGGCGACATCGGTGGCGGCGCCGATCACCGACGGCAGCGGAGTGGTCGTGGCCGCGCTGTCGGTCGTCACCCGGTCCGATCAGACGGATCCGGCAGTACTCCGGCCGGCCGTCGTCGCCATCGCGCGGGCCGTCTCCCGCGCCATGGCGGCGGGCAGCGGGACCTGACCGGTGCACCACGGGGGGACGCTCGCCGTCGCCGCCCTGGTGAGCTGGCTGCTGACCGAGGCGCTCGGCGCGGTGATGGTGCGGGGCTGGTTCGCCAGCGGCGGCGCCCGGGCGGCGCTGGCTGCCCGCCGGGCGCACCCGCGGCAGCCGGCCAGCACCGAGGTCATGTCCCTGCCGGTGCTGGCCGGCGCATGCCGGGCTGAACCTCGCCGGGCTGATCTGCTGGCTGTGCTACCTGGCCTCCGGTGCGCGCCCGCTGTCGTGGCTGGCGCTGGCGTTCATGGCCCCGGCGATCGGCCTTGGCATCTCCACGGTGACGATCTGGACGCCCTATCCCGGCGGGCGGCCGGATCCGCCGCCGCCGCCCGGCGTGCTGCGCGCGGACGAGCTGGACCGGACGCTGGCGAGCGAGGAGCTCAGCCAGCAGCTCGTGGACAGCCTGCTGCGTCATAATCTGGCGGAAAGGCCACGGCTCAGCCTGCGGCCGCTGATCCCGTTCGGTCACGGCGTGCTGGCCATCGCGACGTTCCTGCTCGCGACGCTGGCAGTGGTGGCCGCGCTCTAGCTCCCCTAGTTCCGCAGGAGGGCCATGTACCCGGGCACGTATGCCGCCGACCCAGGCCGGGTTGCCGCCAGGACGCCGGACGGCGAGGTGCTGACCTACGCCGAGCTTGACGAGCGCTCGGTGCGGCTGGCTCATGTGCTGCACGACGCCGGGCTGCGCCGGGGCGACGTCGTGGCGCTGCTGACGGACAACGACCTGCGCGCCTTCGAGGTGTACTGGGCCGTGATGCGGTCCGGCCTGTACCTGACGGCGATCAACCATCATCTGAGTCCGCCCGAGGTGTCCTACATCCTGGCCGACTCCGGCGCGTCGGCGCTGATCGTGTCGGCCGCGCTCGCGCCGCTGGCGACCGCGGTGGCCGGCACGGGTGAGCGCAAGCACGGGCGGGCCAGGGCTGCGGCTGGCCTTCGGCGGCGAGGTGCCCGGCTATGACAGCTACGACGCCGCGCTGGCGGCCGCGTCGGCCGTGCCGTTCGCCGACCAGCCGCACGGCGCACCGATGCTGTACTCATCGGGCACCACCGGGCGGCCGAAGGGAGTGCGGTTCCAGCTGCCGCCAGGGCAGATCGACGAGCCCGGCTTCGCGGTCGTCCGCAACGTGCACGACGTCTTCGGCGTCACGCAGGACTCGGTGTACCTGTCACCGGCGCCGATCTATCACGCGGCGCCGCTGCGCTGGTGCGGCGCCGTGCAGGCATACGGCGCGACCGTGGTGATGATGCGGCGGTTCGATGCCGAGCAGGCGCTGGCGCTCATTCAGGAGCACAGGGTCACGCACGCGCAGTTCGTGCCGACGATGTTCGTCCGGATGCTGCAGCTGCCCGAGACGGTCCGGAGCGCCTACGACATCTCCAGCCTGCAGGTAGCCGTGCACGCGGCCGCGCCGTGCCCGGTCGAGGTCAAGCAGAAGATGATCGACTGGTGGGGCCCGGTCCTGGTGGAGTACTACGCCGGAACCGAGAGCAACGGCATGACCGTGATCGACAGCCCGACGTGGCTGACCAGGCCGGGCAGCGTGGGCCGCTCTGTACGCGGACCGGTGCACGTGTGCGCCGACGACGGCACCGAGCTGGCCGCGGGCCAGGTGGGCCTGGTGTACTTCGAGGCCGACGGCGTCCCGTTCGAGTACCACAACGATCCGGAGAAGACCAGGAACGCGCAGCATCCGGCCCACCGGAACTGGAGCACGCTCGGCGATATCGGCTACCTGGACGATGACGGGTTCCTGTTCCTGACCGACCGCAAGTCCTTCGTGATCATCTCGGGCGGGGTGAACATCTACCCGCAGGAGATCGAGAATGTGCTCGCGCTCCATCCGGCCGTTTTCGACGTCGCGGTGATCGGCGTCCCTGACCCGGAGATGGGGGAGTCGGTGGCAGCGTTCGTGCAGCCGCGCGATGGCGTCGTGACCGGGCCTGAGCTTGAGCAGGAGATCATCGCGTTCGTGAAGGCGAGGATCGCCGGTTTCAAGGCGCCGCGGTCGGTGCGGTTCGTGGCCAGCCTGCCGCGCACCGAGACCGGGAAGCTCGCCAAGGGACGGCTGCGGGACCAGGTCAGCTGAGCGGCAGCCGCATGACGACCCTGGTCGGCGACCGGCGGACCACCTCGGTGAACCCGGCATCCTCGTACAGGCTGCGGGAGCCGAAGAACATGAAGTCGTCGTGGCTGCGGACCGGCTTGTCGATCGGGTAGGCCTCCAGCGTGGTCGCGCCGCTGGCCCGGGCGAAGTCGACCGCGGCGCCCAGCAGCCGGTGCTGCAGCCCCTGGCCGCGGTACGGCCTCGCCACGTAGCTGCAGACGACGGACCAGACCGGCGTGTCGTCGACCGGCTTCATGATCGGTGAGCGGCGCAGCTTCAGGTACTCCGCGCGCGGGCCGAGGCTGATCCAGCCCGCCGGGCTGCCGTCGAGGTAGCCGATCAGCCCGGGCCTCGTTCCGCGGTCCACCAGGTCGCACAGCTCCTGCTTGTTCGCCTGCTGCCAGGTCTGGCCGGCGGGCAGCGGCGGTCCGGCACCCGTCCGGCGGTAGAACATGCACCAGCAGCCGCGCACGATCGAGCCGCCTGGCAGCCCGAACAGGGTCTCCAGGTCAGGCCACGTCTGCGGGTCCAGTGGCCGGGTGGCGAACTCAGCCAAGTCGCGGGATCACCTCGGCGGCAATCCGCTCAGCCTGCTCGGCCTGGTCGAACAGGGTGGTGAAGAGTATGAGCCCGGCGCCTGCGGCTGCCACCGCGGCGGCCTCGGCCGCGCAGTCCGCGGGCGTGCCCGCGACGGCCGCTGCCTCGATGTCCGGCACCCGCCGCCCGTACATCCGCTCCAGCGCGTCGTTGATGCGCTGCCGGCCGCGGCCGGGGTCGTCGTCGACGGCGATATACAGCCGCTTGGCGATCGGGAAGCTGCCCTCGTCGCGGCCGGCCTCGGCCAGCGCCGTCTGCACGACCTGCACCTGCTCGGCAAAGCGCGCTGTCGGTGCCGACCCCGCGCCGAAGAAGCCATCGCCCAGCCGCACCGCGCGCCGCAGCGCGGGCTCGCCATTGGCACCGAACCAGAGCGGCGGGTGCGGCTTCTGGACCGGCTTCGGTTCCATGGCGGCATCCTTGAGCTGCCAGAACTCGCCGTCGAAAGTGACGCGGTCCTGCGTCCAGAGCGCCTTCATCAGGTTCACGCCCTCGGTGAACCTGGCGACGTACCGGTCGCCGGTCATGCCGAACGCCGCGAACGGCCGCTGCTTGCCGCCAGTGCCGACACCGACGTCGATCCGGCCGCCGCTGAGCTGGTCGAGGCTCGCCATGCTCTTCGCCAGGTGCACGGGGCTGTGCAGCGTCGAGACGAACACCACGCAGCCGAGGCGCAGGCGCTGCGTGCAGGCGGCGGCGTAGGCCATCGTCTCGATCGGGCCGAGCTGCGGTCCGGAGCTCAGGACTGACTCCTGCGTCCAGCCGCTGTCGTAGCCCAGCTCCTCGACCCGGCCGCAGTAGGCACGGAATGCCACCGGATCGAACTCGCCATCGGCATAGAACTGGGGGATCGAGATCGCAAAGCGCATAGCCGGAATCGTAACGCCGGTCTCAGGCGCGGCAGGAAAGCGGCCGTCCGCCGTTGTAGGCGACCATGTCGCTCAGCGCCGCGAACAGGTCAGGCTTGCCGCGGGACGGCTCCAGGTCGCAGTAGGCGCGGTGCAGGTTGCCGACGATCCGCTCGCTGTCCAGCCAGCCCGCATACTCGCCCAGGTCGGTGTCCCGCGCCGCGTCCAGGGGCGGTACCCCGGCGGCCAGGCCCCGCCCGGCGATATCGAGCACGAACCGCAGGTAACCGACGACGGTGCCGATCAGCTCCGGCCCGCAGACCGCGCCGTGGCCAGGCACGATCGCGGCAGCCGGGATCGGCGCGACCACGGTGGTCAGCACCTCGATGGCACCGGTCACCGAGCCCATCAGCAGGAACGGCGTGCCGCCGTTGAACAGCAGGTCCCCGCAGAACAGCACCTGCTGCTCAGGCAGAAAGACCAGGGTGTCGTTGCTGGTGTGCGCGGGCTGGCCGACGTACCTGAGGTCGACCGGCAGGTCACCGGACCAGAGCCGGAGCCGGTCGGTGAAGGTCACGGTCGGCGGCGCGAGCGTGAGCTCGCCCCAGTCGACTGGCTCCCAGATGCCGGTGTTGCCGAGCAGCCCGGTGGCGATGATCTCAGCCCGGCAGCGCTCCTGGCCGATGATCGTGATGTCGCCGAAGACGCAGTTACCGTAGGTGTGGTCGCCGTGGTGGTGGGTGTTGACCAGCGTCGTCACCGGTGCCGGGGTCACGCTCGCGATCCGGTCCAGGTAGGCGCGCGTGCGGCGCTCCGTCGAGCAAGCGTCGATGCTGATCACCGACCGGTCGCCGACGATGAACCCGGTGTTGTTGATGTACCAGGTCCCGTCCGGCTGGATGTAACCAAAGACCCGGTCGGCCACTTCGATCAGCTGCGGCGGGCCGAGTTCCGGGTGATCATGCGCGCTCGAGCTCATTGGTGAACTGTCTCAGAGTCGGCTGCTCGCCTCTTATGGTGGTAGCCGTGAGCAAGCCAAGCGATAACGCCGCTCCTGGCCGGCAGCCTCCGCGCTCCGGTCTGCGGCGCCTGATCGCCCCCGTTGTCTACCGCCACCTCCGCGGTTTCGGCGTCGGGCATATTGCCGGCGGCAGTCTCCAGGCCGCAGCAGGCCTGGTGTGCCTCGCCTACGACGCCGACGGGTGGGCGGCTTTCTTCCTGACGATCTCGGCGCTCAATCTCGCCGGTGGCTACTGGTACCTGACTATCGACGCCACCGCGACTCCCCTCACCTGAGCGGATCCGTCGGCTGGATGCTGTACCAGGCTAGTGGTGGCTGATCAGTACCAGCACCGACATGACGACGACCGCCGCGAGGATCAGGCCCATGACGATCACCCCGACGCTAAGGCCCTCGGCCACGAGCTTCGCCTCCGGAGCTGCCCGCGCGGCGGCGCGCGCTTCCTCCTCGCGCTCAGCCTTGCTCAGATCCGGGGGCCGCGGCCCCGGTGGCAGGGGTATGCGGTACGAACCGCCGTGAAATCTGATCCGTTGCCATCTCTGGGGGCTGGGCTCCCGCAGGCGGTAAGCCGGTTCTCTCCGGTCGTCCATGGTGCCTCCCAGCAGAACGCCAAGTCAGCTCTCAGTATGGCGCGCAGTCACCGGGTCAGCTTAAGCGCGAGAGCCGGGCAATCGGTGACAGTGCGGCGGGCCCGGCCGGCCAGGCTTACGGGCACGGCCTTGTCGGCGAGAACCGGATACCCCCACTGGTCCAGGGCGACAAGCTCAGGCAGCAGCTCGGCGCACAGCCCGTGCCCGGTGCAGGCGATCGGGTCGACGCGGAGGCGCAGGGGCGTGTCGCCGGGGCGCACACGCGCGAGCGGTGACCGCACGATGCCGGACGGCGCAGGCGGCCCCTGGGTTCCCGACCGGAACGCGCTCGCCAGCCGCCAGCCCGCAGCGGCCAGCACCAGTGCCGCACAGGCGATCCCCAGGTCAAGCAGTCGGCCGGAGCGCATGCCTCCGCCAGTGCCGAAGCTGTGCGCAAGCGCTACCGGCCAGCAGGCGTAGCCAGCCCAGTGCACCGTCCGCCAGGTCCGGTAGCTGCAGGTGCCGCCGCAGCAGGCTGGTGAGCACGATCGCCACGATCAGGTCGGTCGCGATCGTGCCGAGGGCCAGCCAGCCGCGCGCATAAGGCGAGGCGAACGGCACGACGACGGCAGCCAGGCCGATGCGGGCGTACTGCCCGCCGACGGCTCCGGCGATGTGCAGGCCAAGAAAGACGACGGTCAGCAGCGAGCAGTACCGGTGCAGGCTGAGCCCGGCGAAGCGCGGCAGCCCCGGCAGGCGCACCCGCCGGTCCAGCAGGATGCCGAGGACGACTACGGCGGTCAGCAGCACCATGCTGATCACGCCGGTCGCAGCGCTCGTGGTTCCGAGAGTCGGCATCTGCTGCCAGCGTACGTACTGCCGGCGCGCCCGCGGGTACTGTCACCGCGTGACTGATCCGCTCGCCTGGGTGGTAGCCGGGCCGCCCGCTTCAGGCAAGACGACCGTCGCGCGGCTGCTGCTCGCCGCGCTGCACCCGGCACCGGCGCTGCTGGACAAGGACACGATGTACGGCTCGTTCGTCGCCGCGACGCTGGCCGCGGCCGGCCTGCCGCCCGGTGAGCGCGAGGGTCCCTGGTACGACGAGCACATCAAGGTGCACGAGTACCGCGGAATGGCAGCGACCGCACGGGAGATCAGGGCCGGGGGCTGTCCTGTCCTGCTGTCCGGCCCCTTCACGGCGCAGATTCACGACACTGAGCGGTGGGCCTCCTGGGTCGCCGACCTGGGCGGCGAGCCTGTGCGGCTGGTCTGGGTCAGATCCGACGCCGATACGCTACGGCACCGGCTCGCGGACCGCGGACTCCCGCGTGACAGCGGGAAGCTTGCTGATTTCGCGGCGTTCGCCGCCAGCATGCGCCTTGACGCAGCCGCCGGCCGCCCCGCACGTCGCCGTGGACAACCGGTTTACTGCCGCGCACTCGCTCGCGGCTCAGATCGCCGCTATCGCAGGCAGCTAGGACGTGCCCGACAACCGCACGTTGTAGACGTAGGCCTGGTAGGTCCCGGAATTGTCGGGCGGCAGCGAAGTGAACCAGACCAGCAGGTAACGAGCGGTCACTGGCGAGCTGACCGACATCGTCAGGGTCCCGCCGGGGTTCTGCGCCTGCGCCACGACGGGCAGGTCCGCGAGGGCGGGCGCGTTCCCGGCGCGCAGCTGCACTGTGCCGCCTGCGGCCGCGCCCAGCAGGAGGGTGGCGCTGGTCACGCGGACACTCTTGCCCATGTCCAGGATGAGCCCGGTTCCTGACTGCATCCCGGACAGGTTCGGCGATGAGTACCAGTCGGTGTGCCATCCGCTGCCAGAGCGGCCGTCGATGGCGAGCGACGCCTGCGTCGGGTTGTCGCCCTGGGCGGTCCCGCCGGGGCCGAATGCAGCCACGCTCACCGGGCTGAGCGTCGCGGCTGCCGTCGACGGCGGTGCGGACGATGGCGGAGGCGGACGACGGAAGCTGACGACCGTGCGCGGGGTGGCGGACCGGTGGCTGGCCGCCGCCCCTGCGGAGTGATGCGTACTCGCATGGTGCCGCGCCGGAGGAGGCGATCCGCCGGACACCAGGAAATAGATCAGCAGGGCGATCCCGACCGCGACAATCAGCGCCACCGCCCAGAAGCGGCCCGGCAGCGTGCGCCTCGGCTGCAGCGGCATCGCCGGCCGGAAGGCCTCGGCCGCAGTGATGCCGCCCGGAACACCGCCGCCCTCCGGCTCGGCCGGCCGGGCGAAGCGCGTCCTGGCGGCATCAGCCCAGCGCGCCCCCGATTCCAGCGCGCCGGCGATCGCTGCCCGCGCGTCCGGCCTCGCGGCGCGGGGGCGGCTGCCGAATCGGACCGTGCGCGGGTCGTAGAGGTCTGGGTCGGTCTCCGCGTTCGCGTCCAGGGAAGGTCGCGGCCGTTCGTCCGCGACGCCAGTGCCGGCCGGGTGAGGCCAGAGATCCGCACCTGTGTCGTCGACAGCGGTGGTCCAGAGCGTGTGGTCCCAGAGCAGTGTCAGTCCAGTGGTCGCCGGCGGTCCAGAGGTCGCGTGGAGTCCAGGGCCGTGTGGTCCGTGCTGTCGACAATTTGTCCCTGCCGAACCGGTCCCGTGCGGGCCGCGGCCGTTGCGGGCAGACTGGCCGAAGGCGGGCCCGTTCCCGCTATGATCATGGCCGTTGCGTGGCTACTGGCAGCGCCGTTGCTGCTCACGCCGCCGTTGCTGTTCACACCGTCGTGGCCGTTGACACCGCCGTCGCCATGATCGCCGCCGCCAAGCCAGTGCCAGCCTGAAAGGCGCCGTCCGGGCGGGGCCTCCGACTGGTCGGGCAGTTCCGGCGGCGGCTGACGGGCAGCGTCGTACTCCTCGATCAGCGGAACGGGATCCGCACCGACGACCCGGGCGATCGCCCGGATATGGCCGCGTGCGTAGTAGTCACCACCGCACGCTGAGTAATCGTCGTGCTCGATACCACGAATGATCGTTTCCCGAATTCGGGTGCGCTCGCTCACCTGAGTGACGGTCAGTCCGGCCTCACTGCGCGCTTCTGCCAGCGCACCACCGATGCCCACGTCTCACCTCCGCGGCTGTTCGCCTGAAGACCTGTTATGGCCAGTATGCCGCCGGTTATGCCATGCGCAGGCTGGCTATCTGCCCTGAATTCGACGGATGCGGGTCCTGGCCGCCATGCGCTCGCGGCAGAGCGCCGGCAGCGGGTGGCTGACCGTCACCAGAGGGCTTGCTAGCTGGACGCACCGCCCAGCCTCACCAGGCACGACATGGCTGGGTATTGTCGGCGAGGTGACAGATCTGACGCCTGCCGCCCGGCTCCACGACGTGCCGGTGTTCACCCTGGGCGGATCTTCGCTTCCGCTTCCCGGCCGGGCTCGCCTGTATGCCTGCGGCATCACTCCCTATGACGTTACCCACCTCGGCCACGCCGCGACATTCGTCTGGGTGGATACGCTGGCCAGAGTCCTGGAGACCGCCGGTACCGACGTCATCACCTGCCGTAACGTCACTGACGTCGACGACGTCCTGCTCGCCGCGGCGGCCAGGGCGGGCTCGCCCTACGACCGGTTCGCCGCAATTCAGCAGTTCTACTTCGACCAGGACATGGCCGCCCTGGGCGTTGCCGAGCCAGCGCTGCAGCCTCGCGCGCACGCGTTCATCGGGCAGGTGATTGCCCTGGCAGCCGCGCTCCTTGGCCGCGGCGCCGCCTACGAGCGCGACGGGTCGGTGTTCTTTTCCGGCGCCGCAACGGCCGAGTCCTATCAGCGCGAGGCCGGGATCGGCCGTGACGAGGCGCTGCGGCTTTCCGCTGAGTTCGGCGACCGCCCCGACGACCCGCGGAAGGACGACCCGTTCGATATCGCCGTCTGGCACGCGGCGGCACCGGGCCAGGAGGAAGTCGCCTGGCCGAGCCCGTGGGGACCGGGCCGCCCCGGCTGGCACGCCGAGTGCGCCGCGATGGCCCTGCACGCGTTCGGACCGGCCATCGACGTGCACGCCGGGGGAGCGGACCTGCGGTTCCCGCACCACGCGTACCAGGCGGCGCTGGCTGAGCATTTCACCGGTGTCACCCCGTTCACCCGCGCGCGGCTCAATGTCGGCGTGGTGACCGTCGGCGGCGCCAAGATGGCGAAGTCCACGGGCAACCTCGTCCTGGTCGGCGACCTGCTGAAGGACTACCCGGCGGCAGCGATCCGGCTGCTGATCCTGGACCGGCCGTGGGCGGCCTCCTGGGACTACGAGCCGGCTGGCCTCGCCGCGGCAGCCGAGCGGCTGGAGGCACTCCAGATGGCTGCCGGACGGCCTGACCTGCCGTCGACCGAGCAGGCCGTGAGCGCAGTGCGCGCTGCCCTGGCGCGCGACCTCGACGTTCCCGCCGCTCTGCAGATCGCCGCTGACCAGGGCGGACAGGCCGCTCGCGTCCTCGGCTCGCTGCTCGGCCTCTGGTAGCAGGCGCCTACCGGGGCCGGAACGGCGGCATCGGCTGGGGCAGCGTCTCCAGGACGGTGCCGCCAGCCTCAGCCCGAAGCTGCATCGGCAGGTGCCCGGCAGGGAAGGCCGGCGGCGGCGAACCGCAGGCCGTACCGCTCGACCGGCTCGGACAGCGTGAGCTCCACCTCAAGGCCGAGGTCGGTGATCGCCACTACCCGCTCGACGTCGGGCCTCGTCCGGGCCATCACGAAATAGGGCAGGTCATCCGTGCGGCCGCGCCACTCCTTCATGATCTGCCCCGGATCTAGCTTCGGGCCGCCGAAGCCGGAGCCTGCGACAAGCAGCTCGTTCCCGGAATAGACGCGCAGGAATGTGTACAGCTCGCCCTCGTCATCCTGGCCGCTTCCTTCGCAGCACCACGACCCAGCTCAGGCCGCCTGGCGCGACTCCGGACAGGACCTGGACCTCGTCTGCTGCTCGGCTGGCTCGCTCATCGGTTGCTCCCGGCGATGTTCGCTGGTCGCGGCGGTGCGGCCGCCGGCTACCTGCTTACCAGGGAACGGGGCCAGCTGCGGAGAAATAACCGCCAGTGGGGCCGTCCGCGCCGATGCTGGCCATCCGGACGATGATCTCCGCACCCTCGGCGACTGTCTGCGTGCCACGGTGCCCGTTGAGGTCGGTCGCGGTGTAGCCAGGGTCAACTGCATTGATCCGGATCGCCGGAAACGCCTTGGCGTACAGCGAGGTGAGCATGTTCAGGGCGGCCTTGGACGAGGAGTACGCCAGGCTCACGTAGGTGGACTCGAACCGCTCCGGGTCGCGGGTAATGGCCATCGAGCCCAGGCCGCTGCTTACATTCACGATGACCGGAGCCCCGCTGGCCGCGAGCAACGGCAGGAATGCCTGAGTGACGCGGACCACGCCGAATACATTGGTCCCGTACACGGTCTCCAGCTCAGCCGCCGTGACCTCGGCGGGGGCAACGCGCCTGCCGCTAATGCCAGCGTTATTGACGAGCACATCGAGATGCCCCTCGGCCGCCTTGATAGCCGCGGCTGCGGCCTGGACAGAGGAGTCGCTGGTGACGTCCAGCTGCATAGCATGCGCGCCCATCGCGGCGGCGGCCTCCTGACCGCGTCCTTCGTCACGAGCGCCGAGATAGACGGTATGTCCGGCTGCGGCCAGCTGGCTGGCGCCGGGACCGGAACGTGCTGGCCGCCGTCGGACTGCATGAACGAGACCGCAAGACCGTGCACCACCCCGACCTCGGGCCGATCACCGTGGACTGCGACGTGCTCACCGTGGCTGGCAGTGACCTGCGGGTAGTGGCGTTCACCGCGCCGCCGGGAACGGAGGACGCCGACAAGCTCCGGCTCCTTGCTGTCATCGGCACCCAGCGGATGACCGAGCCATCCCAGACTTAGGGAGCCTGCTGTTTTCGACGTCCGTGAGCTCTCACCGCAGCCATTGGCTCGTCCTTTCCTGGTTGGTCATGCGCTGTGCATCGTCCATCGCGTGTCCCCGCGAATGGACCTGATCGCGATATTCGCGCGCTCGGCAGCCTTCGCCTTATGCCGCCGCCACAGCCTTCTGAGGAGCCAGAACATCAGATCTCTTCTCACGAATCGGAACCAGGCTCGCGCTGCCCGGGTGCCTGGGTGCCGGCTTGTCAGCTTGCCTGGTTCAGGCCAGACCTCTGGCCACGCCTCCATGGTGCCTCCGGATGAACCCAGCTGCCACCCCGCCGCATGTTCGGACACCTGTGTTCGGCACTGCGGTCGGCGCGGCTCTCACGACGGAGCCCGAGCATGGCCCCGCCTGAGCTAGCTGGCTGGCTGGTCGCCCTGGTTGAGGTTATGCATGGCTCCGGGATAGACCGTCCGCCGCATCACGGCTGTACTGGACGGGGCCGGCAAGCCGCCCGGCCGGAAGGGAGAGCACGCCGACATGACAGACCCGCCTATTCTCGACCAGGTCAACCTCGTCGTCTCAGACATGGAAGCCACCGTGGCTTTCTATCGTCGGCTAGGACTGACAATCCCGGACACGGATGACGCCTTCCAGACCCACCATCGATCGGCCGAGGTTTCGGGCGGTGCCGATCTCGACTTCGACAGCACCGAGTTCGCTCAGCACTGGGACAAAGGATGGAAGACCGGCGCTGGCGTGGTGGTCGGCTTTAAGGTCGCCAGCAGAGAACGGGTCGATGCCATCTACTCCGACCTGACCGAAGCTGGCTACCGAGGGCAGCAGGAACCGTACGACGCCCTCTGGGGGGCCCGCTACGCCATCGTCGAGGATCCGGACGGCAACGCTGTAGGCATCATGAGTCCCGTCGATCCTGCCCGTCGTTCGGACCCAGATTTTCCGTGATTCGGCCTGCCGGTCTCCGCCGGCGCTCGCCCTGCCCGCCCCGCCAGCCTCCGCCGCGCTGGCGCCTGCTCAG
>CAVOKK010000032.1:0-371835 GCA_963696455.1 uncultured Actinomycetota bacterium | reverse complement strand
AGACTTGCACACGTCCGTCAAACTCTCCCGGATCATGGACACCGGCTCGCATGTCCTGGCGCGGCGGGGGCACCCTGACCGATGGGCCGCCGCGAGCCACGCGGAGGCCCCCGGCGTGCAGCCACCCCGCCAATGCCGGATTTATCCGACAGCGAGGGAAGTGTCGTGAGGCAGCGGATCAGGATGCCGCGCCAGAGCGGCCTGGCTCGTGACCATCGCGGCCATGTGGCCCGTGACGACCGCGCCGCGGCGGTCATGATCAGGACGACGGATACTCAGCTGTCCGCAGGCGCCCTGGCCGCCGAGGCGATGCAGAGTGCCGCGTTTGCCTGCGTGGTCGTCGGCGGCCCGGCGGCCGCGGTCGTCGCTGCGGGTCCGCCGGACCTGCGGGCGGGGCAGGGCCGTGCTCAGCGGGCTCGCGACGGCAGCGCTGATCCTGCTCTTCCTCTACTCCTATCTGGAGGCGTCCGGCGGATCGCTGCCCGGAGCGTGGGACGCGGTCGGTCCGGTGTTCGTGGTCGCCCTGGCCGAGACAGCGCTCGCAGTGACTCTGCGCGGCCGGCGCACTGCCCCGGCGGCGGCAGGGCCCAACCAGCAGGGCCGACCGGCGGGGCCCGGACGGCAGGCCGGCGGCAGCGGCAGCAGCAGGACCGGAGGCCGCGGAGGCGCCAGCCAGGGCGCGGACCGGGGCGCAGGCTAGAAAGCGAGCGCGGCGGGCGCGCCCCGGCTGGCCGGCCAGCGGCTACTTGCCGTTGACCATGGCCTTGAAGTCCGCGCCCGCCCGGAACTTGGGTACCGACGTCTTGGGCACCTTGACGGCCGCGCCGGTGGCCGGGTTGCGCGCGGTACGCGCCGGCCGGACCTGCTTCTCGAATACGCCGAATCCGGTAATCGAGACTTTGTCTCCGCTGGCGACTGTTTCCTGAATTGCGTCAAGAACAGCGTTTACCGCCTCGGTTGCTGTTCTTTTATCGCCCATCCGGTCGGAAATTACGTCGATCAGGTCACGCTTATTCATGTCCTCACTCCTGCGGTTCCCCCAAGCGGGAGGTCGCGCGGACTGGGAAGCCGTGCTCGCGACCTCTGATGGCCCTGAAATTAAGGGATCCAGCCGCACGGCACAAATACCAGCGCAGGAAAGCTCCCGTGTCGGGCTGCGAGTGGCGGCGCGGGTGCCCGCGAATTAAGGCGAGACGCGATTACGAATTGTCCGCCGAATTTCGGTATCCGGGTATTCTGGCGGCTGCTTTCTCCAGAGCTGCCAGGAATACGGCGAGCCGGCGCTCGCCGGCCTGCTCATCCGCGCCGGCTGCCTTGACCGCGTCGCAGACGGCGATGAACTGCCGGTGCAGCCGGGCTGCGATCGGGCCGGGCAGATCCAGCGCTGCCATCCGCTGCCGAGCCTCGGCCAGTCTCGCCGCGAGAGTCCGCCCGTCTGGTGATGGCGAGAAGTCAGGCATCGCCCTCCCCCTGGTGCGTCACTGCCCGGTCGTTCCTCAGGCCCCCCGCCACCATACGGCGCGCCGCTGACGCGTCCGGGGTCAGGTCCGGCGAACCCGCTCAGCAGCAGGGACCGTCGGGTCGTCAAGACAGGCCCTTGGTCACTGCGCCCGGAGGCTACTTACCGGTACGGTCCATACTTAGTAACGCGGCCCGGCGACGGGCCGCTTTGTGAGCCCTGCGGCCGAGCGAGGTCTGTCCATGAAGGTATCCGTGGTCAAGGAGACCGCGCCTGGTGAGCGGCGCGTCGCGCTCGTTCCGGAGGCCGTGGTTAAGCTGCGCACGGCCGGCCTGGAGGTACTCGTAGAGTCCGGTGCCGGCGACGGCGCCTGGCATACCGACGACAGCTATGCGGAAGCGGGAGCGAGCGTCGTCAGCCGCGCCGACGCCCTGGCCGCTGACATCGTGCTCATGGTCGGCAAGCCGGATGCGCGTGACATCGCGGCGTTCCGCGCCGGGCAGGTCGTCATCGGACTGCTGGCCCCGCTGGCCGATCCGGACCTGACCGCCTCGCTCGCCCGCGCCGGAGTGACGGCGCTGAGCATGGACATGATCCCGAGGACGCTGCCGCGGGCTCAGCCGATGGACGTGCTGTCGTCGCAGGCGAACATCGCCGGCTACAAGGCGGCCCTGATCGCGGCCGCGGCGTACGGCCGGTTCTTCCCGCTGCTGATCACCGCGGCCGGGACAGCCCGGCCGGCCAAGGTGCTCGTGCTCGGGACCGGCGTGGCCGGGCTGCAGGCGATCGGCACGGCCCGCCGGCTCGGCGCGCTGGTCAGCGCCTACGACGTGCGCCCGGAGACCAGAACGGAAGCCGAGTCTGTCGGCGCCACGTTTATCGAGCTGACATCCGTCGGCTCCGCCTCGGGCGAGGGCGGCTACGCCCGCGCGCTGACCGAGGACGAGCGCACGGCGCAGCAGGAGGAACTGGCCGGCCACATCGCCCGGCACGATGTCGTCATCACGACCGCTCAGGTGCCAGGCCGCCGCCCGCCGCTGCTGGTGACCGAGGACGCCCTGAAGGCGATGGCGCCCGGATCCGTGGTCGTGGACATGGGCGCAAGCGATCTGGGCGGGAACGTGGCAGGCTCGACCCCCGGCGAGACCACGGTCACGGAGACCGGGGTCAGTGTTATCGGCGCGTCCGGACTCCCGTCGAGCATGGCCGCAGCCTCCTCGGCCATGTACGCGCGGAACGTCAGCGCGCTGCTGCTCTATCTGGTGAAGGATGGCGAGCTCGCGCTCGACCCCGCCGACGAGCTGCAGGCGGGCGTCATCGTGACCTCAGGCGGCGCCGTCGTCCACCCGGCGCTGGCACAGGCTGCCGCCCCGCCGCCCGCCGAGACCTCAGCAGCCAATCCCGATGAAGGGGCCACCCGTGTCGTACCCGGCTCTGCTCGTTGACGTCACCATCTTCGTACTCAGCCTCTGGGTGGGCTTCGAAGTCATCAGCAAGGTGCCAGCCACCCTGCATACGCCCCTGATGTCGGCCGCGAACTCGATCCACGGGATCGTGCTCGCGGGCGCGATGCTGATCGCCGTGACAGCGAATAACGCGGTCGGCTACGTGATCGCGTTCCTCGCCGCGGCCTTTGCCGCGGCGAACGTTGTCGGCGGCTATGTCGTGACCGGCCGGATGCTCAAGATGTTCCATCGCCGGCCAGCGGTGCCCGCCGCTGCCGCCGCGGCAGCCGTGACCAGCGCTGCGAACGGCTCGGCTCCGGGCACGGAAGCGAACGGCTCCGCCCCGCGCGGAACAGACCGCAAGGGGCAGTCGGCATGAGCACCTTCCAGTGGATCATCTCGCTCGTGTACGTGCTGGCCGCGTCCTGCTTCGTGGCGGGCCTGCACCTGATGAACAACCCGGCAACCGCACGCCGGGGCAACCAGGTGTCGGTGGCCGGCATGATCACCGCGATTGCGGCCACGCTGGCGATCATCATCCAGGGTGACGTGATCACGATCACCGGCTGGATCGTCCTGATCGCCGGTGCGCTGATCGGCGGCGCCGCCGGGCTGTACTCGGCCAGGACCGTGCAGATGACGGCGATGCCGCAGCTGGTCAGCATGTTCAACGCGGTCGGCGGCGGCGCGGCGGCGCTGGTCGGCATCCACGACTACATGCGGGCCGGGGCGTCGGTCTCGGCGACCACGTCGGTCACGACCCTGCTCGACGTGATCATCGGCGGCGTCACGTTCTCCGGCTCGCTCATCGCGGCCGGGAAACTGCAGGGCGTCATCACCTCGGCGCCGGTGTCCTTCCCCGGCGCCCGCCTGGTGAACGGCCTGCTCGCCCTCATCGCGGTCGGCTTCGGCGCGTACCTCATCGCCATCGCCGAGCGCAGCGCTGCTGGCCGTCGTGGTCGTGGCCGCGCTGATCTTCGGCGTCTCGATGGTGATGCCCATCGGCGGCGCCGACATGCCGGTCGTCATCTCGCTGCTGAACGCGTTCACCGGCACCGCGGTCGCCATGGCCGGCTTCGTCATCGGGAACTGGGCCATGATCATCGCCGGCGCGCTCGTCGGCGCGTCCGGCGGCATCCTCACCAAGCTGATGGCCGACGCCATGAACCGGTCCATCCGCAACATCATCGTCGGGGGCTTCGGCACCGGCGACAACGTGGCCGCGGTCGCCGGACCGGGCGGCGACGTGAAGTCCATCCAGGCTGACGACGCGGCGATCCAGCTCGCCTACGCCTCCAAGGTCATCATCGTGCCGGGCTACGGCCTGGCGGCCGCGCAGGCCCAGCACGAGGTCGCGGCGCTGGCCGAGGTCCTTGAGGCACGCGGCATCGACGTCAGCTACGCCATCCACCCGGTCGCAGGCCGCATGCCCGGCCACATGAACGTGCTGCTGGCCGAGGCGAACGTGCCCTACCCGCTGCTCAAGGAAATGGACGAGATCAACCCGGAGTTCGCCAGGGCCGACGTCGCCCTGGTCATCGGAGCCAACGACGTGACGAACCCGGCTGCGCGCCGTGCCGGCACCGCGATCTCCGGCATGCCGATCCTGGACGTCGACCAGGCCAAGAGCATCATCGTGATCAAGCGATCCATGGGGCACGGCTACGCCGGCATCGACAACGAGCTCTACGTCGACCCGAAGACCAGCATGTACTTCGCCGATGCCAAGAAGGCCCTGTCGGAGATGACCAGCGCCGTCAAGACACTGGTGGGCTGACCGGCCGTTCCGGGAGCCGCCGCAGGTCGTCGCCGGTGAGCTCTCCGGTGGAGATGAGGAGCGCCGCCAGCTCCTCGAGCGCGCGCGCGCCGCGCAGGCCGGGCACGCCGATCCTGACGTAGCGATTGCGGATGTTCTCGCAGCGCTTCGCCACGGTGTGCGGCTGCCAGCCGATGCGCTCGGCTGCCTCCCTGGCGCTGCGCGGCGAGGCGGCGCCGGAGTGCTTCCAGGTCAGGTACTCCTCGAACCGGGCGGCGAGCACGAGCCGGTCGGCATCGTTGAGCGGTGCCCGCAGCCGCGTGCTCGTGACGGTGCGCTCGGGGACCACCTCGGGCGGCGCCGTCTCGGCGGGCTCGAGCTCGTCATCGTCCTCGCCGTCGAGGTCATCGAGGTCAGGCAGCCGCATCCGGAGCGTGTAGCTGTCCAGGATGCCGTCAACCCGGACCTTGGCGTGCCATTGCTGCAGCGGCACGGCCATGCCCGGCGGGATGTCGGCCCGGAAGCCCCGGTCACCGGCCAGGTAGAGCATCGAGGATGCGCTGGAGTTCGTCAGCCACCACAGGCCGGCTCGCCACTCGAAGGTCCCGGCGTTTCGGGAGACGCCACGGTCGTCGTGCGGCAGCACCACATCGCAGGTTCTGGCCCGGCCGAAGGTGAACTCCTGCTCTGGCCTGACCCGCCAGGTCCCCGACTCGAACATCACGATCAGCAGCACGGTGACATCCCTGTCCTGCCCGTCGCATGCGGGCTAACCGGACCCTAGGGGAGCCTTCGGAGCCCGTCAATCGGCCGGCTCCCCATCTGGGGAGGCCTCCCCACCTGGGGAGCACTCCCCTTGTTCCCCATGTAGTACAGCCGCGACCATCGGTCAACGCACATAGCTCGGGGCGAAGGCAGGGCGATAACGATGGGATTTTCAGCGAACTGGCGCCGCAGGCGCGGACTGACGGTCACGGCAGGCGCAGCGCTGGCCGCGGTGGCGGCAACGGCGCTGGCCGGCGGCGTGATTGCAACGGCGGGCGCCAGCGCCGCGACGGCGGAGGGGAACGCCGCGACGACTGGCTCGCGGTCTTTCGGGGCTGAGGCCGGATCGGTCACGGCCACGGCGGCGGAATCGCTGTCGATGCTGCCGGCCGGCCGCGTTGGCGCGCGGGCTGCTATTCCGTGGCGACTGGTCGGACCGGGCTGGGCCCTGGCGGAGTTCACCACCGGAAGCGCCAAGGCGGCGGGTCCCGTCTGGCTGTTCCTGGTTGACCCGGCTGGCGGCCGATACCAGGTCTACCGGTGGGCGGCCACCAGGCAGCCATGGCAGCTTGTCGACTGGTCCGGGGACAAGACCAGGGCGCTGCTCGAGAACCAGGGCGGGAGCAGGCCCGCCCTGCATCAGCTTGTGCTGGCGAGCGGGAAGGTCAGCACGTTCCGGCTGCCGTCGGCCACTGACTTCGTGCTCGGGTACACGCGGCCGAGCGGCGCCAACATCCTGGTCAGCGGCCACGGGATCGCGCGGTACAACCTGGCCGGGGTGCCGCAGGCACAGCTGATCAGCGGCAGCGGGTACAACGCCGCGCTGAGTTCCGCCGACGGCACGACTGAGGTGGTCAACGGCAGCACCGGCGTGGAACTGGTCAGCAACACCGGCGGCGTCATCCGGCGGCTGCACGTGCCGGGCGCGAGCGCGAAGCTGGGCGGCTGCACGCCGGTCCGGTGGTGGAACAGCTCGACTGCGCTGGTCAGCTGCGTCGCGAACACCGCCATCTACTCGCCGCGGATCTGGCTGGTCCCGGTGAGCGGCAGTGCCCCGGTGGCACTGACGGCCGTCCGCAATGGCCGCGATGGCGACTACGGCGACACCGATGCCTGGCGGTTCGGCAAGACGGTGTACGTCCAGGCACTGGGAGCGTGCGGTGTCAGGTACATCGGGCGGCAGCGCTCCAACGGCTCCGTCGTGCCGGTGAACGTGCCCGGCAGCGCGGGCAACAACGCGGTGGTCGCAACCTCCGGTCACCGGATGCTGGTCCAGGAGTTCTCCGAGTGCGCGCCCAGCAGCTCAGTGGTCTGGTTCAGCCCGGCGACGGGCGCTACGCAGGACGTCCTGGTGGCTCCGGAGTCCGAGGACGGCGTCGTGTCGGTGGTCGCTTACAACCGTGACGGCGAGCAGCCGAGCGACCTGCCGTAACCCGGCGGCAGCTCAGCAGCGGCGGCGGCGGCAGCAGCAGCAGCAGCAGCGCAGCTCAGGCAAGAACGGCAAGTGAGCACACGCAAGCCGGACAGGCCGATGCAGGGGCTCGGCCTGTCCGGTTCGCTCGTTGCCGAGGGCTGTGTCAGTGAAGGACTCAGGCAGCGTAGGGTTCGCCGGCAGTCTGATAACTCCGGCCACTCGGAAGACGCCAGGTCAGCTCACCTGGCCGCCGTTGCTCCAGGTGCCAGCCGGGCACCTGCTTCGCCTGATGGTGGCGACGGCAGAGCGGACTCAGATTGCACTCACAAGTCCGGCCGCCCTCGCCGAACGGAACGGTGTGGTCAAGATCGCACCGGACAGCAGGCCGCCGGCAGCCAGGGAACGAGCAGGTCCGCTGCCGAGTCATGATCAGGTGCCGGAGAGTGGACGGCGGCTGGTAGCACGCTGACTCGCGAGCGTGGCCGCAGCTGCCGGTCTCGAGCAGCTTGAGCTTCTTACGCAGTCCGGCAGCCCAGCTCAGAAGCGGCTGGCCTGCATCGGGACCGCGCCCAGCGCAGGCGTGCGCGACCGCGCGGCCGTCCTGGCCGGTCAGCGTGAGGCACCACCGCGTGGCAGAGCTCGCGGCCAGCATCGCAGCAAGCTCGCGGCTCGTCTGAGCATCGACCGGCCCGCGCCCGGCTACCTCACCCGGCTGACCGCCGCCCAGCCAGGCCAGCAAGGGCATAGTCAGGTGGATCGTGCCAGTCACGGACAGCGGCCGGCCGCAGCCTGGCCACGCGCATCGGGGCTGTCCGCCAGCCTGGCCACGCGCATCCGGCGCCATTGCCGGCCTGGCCACGCGCATCGGCGCCATTGCCGCGCCTGGCCGACGCGCATCGGGACTGGCGCCAGCCGAATCGGCCTCGCCAGCCACCGCGCCGGGCACCAGCGAGTCGAGAGGCCGTCCCGCGAGCAGCGCAGCGTAGACGGCAGCCCTCAGCTGACTGATCGTGCCGTCCGCCCCGCGGCTCTGCAGCCAGTGAGCCAGGGCAGTCAGCCGCGAGTCCGCCGCGATCACATCGGCCGGCGGCAGCTCGCGGCCCGCGAGGGCAGCATTTCCTGATGGCTCATCCCAGGTCTGAACCTCGGCTTCCATGCGCGCGTCCGCTCGGCGCCGCTCCGACGCCTCGGGGTCAGCAGCGAGCACGGCCCGGCGCAGCGCAGCACGCAGCTGCCCAGTCGTCCAGCCGCCGGCGCCGGCCCGACCCAGGAGCCTGCTGGCAATGCCGCGAGCGAGATCGTCATCGGCCAGCGCTGCCAGCTCCGTGACGAAGACACAGGCCTTCGCCCAGTCGATGTGGCCGCGCTCAAGTGCCGCATGCACGTCGGCCAGCCGCACGAAACCTGACGCCATCGAGAGCAGCCGGTCGGCCGAGCGTCCGGTGAGCATGAGTGCGGCGGCAAGCTCATCATCCACATGCTCAGCCAGGTGCGCCCGCCCCGTCTGCGCAGCCTGGGCGGAACGCCGACGGGCAAGTGCGATCACGGCCGCAGCCTCACCCGCCGCTGCCCACGACGACATCCGCCGCCAGGCGCACAGCACGCCGATCAGCTCGGACTCACCAAGCTGATCGTGTCCGCCCGCTGCGGCCGCCGTGATGGCCTGCGCCAGCAAGCAGCCCGGAACCAGTGCGTCCAGGGCACCGCCTGCCGAGAACCCGGCGCCGGACGGACCACTCCTCAGGTGATGCAGGAACCCTGCCGGAATCGCCTCGTGCTCGCCCGTCCACGCGCCAGCCAGGTAATCGGCCCGGACATCAGCTGGAAGACCGGCCAGCCACGCGGCGTCATCGTCAGGATCGCGCTGCGGGTCGCCCAGGTCACCAGGAAGCCAGCCGTCGTCTACCCAGTCGGCGTACGGCCCGGCGTCTCCGGACCATTCCCGGACTCGGGGCCGCGCTCGTCCGCCAGGAGCGCGTTGAAGGACGGGCCGGCCGCGGACCTCGCAGCCCGGCCTGCAGAGGCCGGTGACTCGGGAAGTCCAAGGTCAAGCTGGCCAGCTACGACGACTGAGTACTCGCCCACCGGTGTCACCGCCTCTCAAGCTCATCGTCATCTTTTCGGTCATACTATCGATAGGCTCTGACATTTTTGCTTACCCGAGAGACCCGGATGAGAGCCAGCGCTGGCAGACTCGGCGTTACCAGATGGGCCAGGCATCCGTGCTGACGCAGCGGCCGGATTGCCGGGCCGGGCCACCGGGCCCGGAAGGAGTTCTCGTGAGCACGATAGAGGCGAACGTCGAGATCCCCGGCGACCCCGTTCCCGAGCCCGGGGATCTTGAACGTAACACAGGCCAGCGACGCCCGCGTCGGCGCCATGACGGTGCGCCGCATGCTGCCGCTCCGGCTACGTCGCAGCGTCGGGCCCTGGTGTTTCATCGACCATTACGGGCCGCTGGATGTCGACGGCGTCACCGGCATGAATGTGCCGCCGCATCCGCACATCGGCCTGCAGACCGTGACCTGGCTCCTGGCGGGGAACGTGCTGCACCGGGACAGCCTGGGCAGCCGAGCAGCTGATCAGGCCGGGCCAGCTCAACCTCATGACCTCGGGCCGCGGCATCGCGCACGCCGAGGAGTCACCGGCGCGGCACGATCCCACCCTGCACGGCGTGCAGCTGTGGGTCGCGCTGCCGGACGCGAGCCGGCAGGCCGAGCCTGCCTTCGAGCATCACGGCGAGCTGCCCGGTAGCCGCCTTGGCGGCTTCGCCATCAGTGTCCTGCTCGGCGAGCTGGCCGGGGTGCGGTCGCCGGCGACGACGTTCTCCCCGATCGTGGGCGCCCAGCTGTCGGCGGGCGGACGACCGGCTGACTGTACGGTTCCGCTGCGGCCGGACTACGAGCACGTCATCTTCGTCGTGACGGGTCAGGCCGCCGCCAGCGGCGCCCAGCTGCAGCCGGGCCAGCTGCTCTACCTGCCCGGCGGGCCGTCACGAGGCGGCCGTGGCCGCCCCGGCCGGCAGCACGCTCATGCTGCTCGGTGGCGAGCCGCTCGGCGAGCAGCTGCTGATGTGGTGGAACTTCGTCGCCCGCACTCCGGCCGAGATCGGCGCGGCGACTGCGGCGTGGCGGGCAGGCGAGTTCGGTGCTGTTGGCGGTTACCAGGGCGAGCCGCTGGCCGCGCCGCCGCTTGACCTCGCTCTGCTGCGCCGCCCCCGGTAGCTCCCGGCCCGGCCCGCGGTCCTCAGGCAGCGCCTGAGCCGTCCAGCACCGCGACGAGCTCGGCGTAAGTGATGTCGCCGGCGGGCGGCGGCGAGCCGTCGCGGGCAGCAACTGCCGTTGCCAGCCCGGCCGCGAGTGCACGCCGGTACGGAGCCGAGCCGGTGCTGACTCGGGCCACGCCGGCCTGGCCGAGGTCGGCCAGACTGGCACCGGGCTGCCAGAGCAGGTTCAGCGGCTGGGGTATGCGTGCCGTGACCGTGTCGACCGCCTGCAGATCGGCGAGGCCAGGCACGAACACGCCGGACGCGCCCGCGTCGGCGTACGCGAGCAGCCGGCCGATCGTGTCGGTCAGCCGCCCTGGCTCCGGGCCGATCCGCAGCCAGAAGGTGTCCGTTCTCGCGTTCACGAACAGGCCGGGCGCGGCGTCCGTGACCGCCCGGATGATCGACGCCTGGGCAGCGGCGGATCGCAGCGTCCCGCCGGGCCTGGCATCTTCCAGGTTGATCCCGGCGGTTCCGAGGCTCGCCAGCTCACTAGCGAGCGCCGCGACCTCGCCGGGGTCATCGCTGTAACCGCCTTCCACGTCGACGGTCACGGGCACGGTCAGCCGCGGCACAATCCGCCTGGCCAGGTCCAGCACGGCGGCACGGCCCGTGCCTGCCCCATCGATCAGGCCTGCTGCCGCCGTAACGCCGAGGCTGGTCGTGCCGACGGCGGGAAAGCCGGCGTTCGCCAGCAGTACCGCCGATGCGACATCCCAGGCGTTCGGCAGCAGGAACGGCTCGCCGCGGCGGTGCAGCGCAGCGAACTGCTGCGAGGAAACGGCCGCCTGCCCGGCCGCCGTCATGAACGGCTCATCCGGACCGCGCGGGCAGCGGAGATCGGGCCGGTCCTCCAGCTCGACCCGCCGGCCGCGAACCGGGCGCCAGCCGCTCGACCGGAGCGGCCGCTGGCTCGAGTGCTGTCGCAGTGGCTGCCATGACGGCAGGGTAGGCCCCGGTTAGTGCGGTCGCGGCCGAACCGTTTCCGGCCTACCCTGCGGAAGGGTGAGCGCTGTTAAAGTCGCTGCCGGCCAGCCGGCGGCCGCACTGCGGGCCGCTGCCGGCGGAGATGGCGTCGCGCGCCGGTCCGGCGCTCGCGCAGGGACGGCACGGTGATACTCGCGCCCGAGTCGGTGGCCAGCTTCGCCGGCCTGCTGGCCCACCGGAGCCGGGCCGCCATGTGCCTGGCACTCCTCGACGGCCGTGCCTGGACTGCGGCAGAGCTGGCGAGCTGCGCGGGCGTCAGTCGCCCGACCGCCACCGAGCACCTCAACCTGCTGATCGACGCCGGGCTGCTGGCCGAGGTACGCCAGGGCAGGCATCGCTACGTGCGGCTGGCGCGCCCTGACATCGCGCAGCTCATCGAGGACCTGGCCGCGGCAGCCGGTGAGCCCGCGCCGGCCCGGTCATTGCGGACGGTTCGCGCGGCAGCCGATCTCGCCGAAGCCCGGACCTGCTACGACCATCTGGCCGGCGCACTCGGCGTCCGGCTGTTCGATGGCATGATCGCGAACGGCTTGCTCGCCGACCGGGACGGCCTGGCTGTCACCGCCGCGGGCCGGCGCTGGTTCACCGACGTGGCCGGGCCCGAAGCGCTGCATCCGGCAGGCTCACGCCCGCTAGTGCGCAGCTGCCTCGACTGGACCGAGCGGAGGCCGCACCTCGGCGGCGCGCTCGGAGCGGCCCTGCACCGGACGCTGGCGGCCCGCGCCTGGGTGATTCCCTGTGCGGGGAGCCGGGCGGTCCGGCTGACCGTCGACGGCGAGCGAGGGCTTGCCGGCCTCCTGGACCTGAGCACGGCGACGGGCTCTTAGCGGCACGGCGCACGCCCTCGCCGCGGCAGGCTGCCGGTCAGGACCCGGTACGCGGAGTGCGCTGGCCGCGGTCAAAGAGGTCGACCGTCCCTGCCAGATGTGCGTTACGTCGCCAGTTCGTGCGATCGCGTCTGCCCTGGGCTCGGGTAGGCAGCGACGAAGATAGTCGCACGGTCGCTGTCACGCGGCCACCTGAAGGCCCGGCAGCGCGCGTCGGCTGGCAGCACCAGCACCTCGCCCACCCTCAGCACTCGGTCGTGCTGGGCCGGGGAGTCGAATTCCAGCTTGAGCTCTCCCTGGACGACCATGATCAAGTCCACTTCCTTCATGCTGAACCAGTTCTCGTCGATGGGCTCGCCGTGCTTACTCACCCACACGAACTCCATGGACTGCCCGGAGAACACAGTTCCCTACCCTCCCCGAACGGCGTAGCCCGGACATTCGGCTTGCCTCGCCTGCCAGCACGTTGAACACAGCCGGTTCAGCGTGCCGGGAGTCAGGCAGCGGCCTCGCGGCCCGCTGCCCGGTAGCGGCGCTCCGTACTGAGCTGGGGCCTGATCTCCGGACCCTGAAGGCGATAGCTGAGCTTGGCATCGCCGACCTGGTGCGAGTTCCGATGACGGCCGTAGCTGGCCGCGGCCTCGGCCGCCGAGCCGTCGTCTACGCGTCTCCGCCCGCGCTCGCCGGCGTTGACCAGGACGCTCCATCCGGTCCTGCGTGCTGCGACCGGCTGCGCCTGATGCCGCGTCATAGTCGTCGGCTCTCGAATACGACGGTGCCCGGCCCTTCGGCGGCCGAGAGCTTCGAGCCCGGCGCGGCGCGAAATACCACGGTGTCACCGCTTCGATGCGCGCGTTGACCGGCAGGACTACGAGCGACTTCCAGGCCGCCATGTCCAAGCGGACGGCCGCATTCCCCCGGGCGTCGCCGCTGGCTACGACTTCTCGGCGGCCCGGACAGTGGCCGACGTCGGCGGCGGGACGGGCACCCTGCTGGCTGCCGTCCTCGGCCATCGGCATGAAAGCCGAGCCGTCCCACCGGAACCTTCGTCAGCAATCGCAGGCACTCCGCGAGTGGCAGCGTCTCCAGGCCTGCGTGATCAGTCGGATAACCAGGCATGCCCCACCTCGCAGGTTCACTCGGATCGGCGGCTGGCGTTGCCAGCTTTGCTCGCAAGGCTGCCCCGCCCCCGGCCGCCGGCGCAGCCTGCCAACGTCCCCCGGAACAGGGCCTTTCGGCCCCGATTCAGCGACTGTTCATGCCAGGCGCCGCAAACTCCGCGGGCGAACGACGAAAATCGCGGACGAACGACGAAAATACATTGAGGGCCTGACCGCCACGGTTGACGATCAAGCCCTTGACTCGCTACTTCTCTCGTAGCCCCGACCGGATTTGAACCGGCGCTACCGCCTTGAGAGGGCGGCGTCCTGGGCCGCTAGACGACGGGGCCAGGTACTTTCGCTGCTCCCGCGGCAACTGACATCGCTTCACGGCGACGGGTTGACTCGCAAGAAAAGCCCGGCATCCGCAGGTCCTTCCGGACCGCCTGCCGGGCCATCAGGTTAGCGCACACCCCTGGCCCGCGCCAAACCAGGCTCCCGGCCGCAGGATGAGCCGTACTGGGCGGCTGAGGAATGATCCGCGAAGTTCCTGGTACTTTCCGGCCATGATTGCCTTCATCGTCATCCTGATCATCGTTGGACTCTTCGTCGGCCTGATCGCTCGCCTGCTGGTCCCCGGACGGGACAACATTGGCCTGCTCGGCACCATCCTGCTCGGCATCGTCGGCTCGTTCGTCGGAGGATTCCTCTGGGAACTGGTCGAGTACCACAAGATCGAGACGCACAACTTCCGCATGGTCGGCATCCTCGGGTCGATCATCGGAGCGATCGTCGTCCTGCTGCTGCTCCGTGTGACCGGCCTGGAGCGAGGCAGGTCGCGCCGCCGGGTCTGACGCGGCGGCGATCGCGGCACAGCCCGTTCCCGGCATAAAAAGGCGTGGCCGCCCTTGCGGGCGACCACGCTTTTCAGCGAGTTGAACTGCTGGGGTACCAGGACTCGAACCTAGACTAACGGGGCCAGAACCCGTCGGGCTGCCAATTACCCCATACCCCATGGGAGCGCGGCCCGGGACATCTCGCCCGCGCCGCTGCGGCCTAGCCAGTGCAGTGTAGCCGAAGCCGGACGCACGGGCCAAAGAGATCTGGCGACCCGGTCCCGGCCGCTAGCACCGGCCATCGCCTCCATGATCGCATAGCCGATTGCACCGATATCCGCGAGTCTGGGTCGTGCCGGGTGACCTGCAGACCAGCCGCTCTGCACCGGCGGTGCAGGGTCAGCTGCCGCTGTCGACGACGCGGTTGGCCAGCGTCCCGATTCCCTCGATGGTGACCGCGACGCTGTCGCCGGCGACCAGCGGTCCTATCCCCGCCGGGGTGCCGGTCAGCAGCACGTCACCGGGGATCATGGTCATGACCGACGTCACGTAGCTGACCAGCGTGGCAATGTCGTGGATCAGCAGCGAGGTCCGGGAGTCCTGCCTGATCTCGCCGTTCACGGCCGTGGTCAGCCGCACGTCGGCCGGGTCCAGCGCGGTCTCGATCCAGGGACCGAGCGGGCAGAAGGTGTCGAATCCCTTCGCCCGTGTCCACTGGCCGTCCTTGGCCTGCAGATCCCGTGCGGTGACGTCATTCGCGCAGGTGTAGCCGAAAATCACCTCCGGGACCCTGGCAGCCGGGACGTCCCGGCACAGGCGGCCGAAGACGATCGCCAGTTCCCCCTCGAAGTCGACCCGCTCCGACAGCTCCACCGGCCGGATGATGGCGTCGCCAGGCCCGATGACGGACGTGGACGGCTTGAGGAACATCAGTGGCTCGGCCGGCGGCTCGTTGCCCAGCTCCCGCGCGTGCTCGGCATAGTTCCGCCCGATCGCCACGACCTTGCTCGGCAGCACCGGGGCCAGCAGGCGAACGTCAGCCACCGGATACCGCACGCCGGTCAGCTTCACGCCCTCCGGGCTCGGGCCGAACGGGTGGCCGGAAATCTCCGAGACGCCCAGCCCGGCCGCGCTCGCCGCGCCGCCGCGCCGCCCGCGCACTCCCGGCGCCGCTGCCAGCGCACCGTGGCCATGACCGTTGCCGTTGGCCGGGGCGGCCGGCTCCTCGTCGACGATGCCGTACCTGACGTCGTCCCCGACGGCGAATCTCGCGATGCGCATCCTTCGCTCCTGGCTTACTGCAGGTAGCCCTCGACTTCGGGGGCCGGCCGTGGCGCCGACTCGTTCGGGTCCTCGCCGAATTCGCGCCGGGCCCGGCGCTGCCGCAGCAGGTCCCAGCACTGATCGAGCTGCTCCTCCGTGGCCCGGAGCTGCTCCCGCTCCTGATCGCTGGTCAGCTCCCCGGCCGCCAGCCTGGTCCGCAGGTCGTGCTCGGTGCTGATGAGCTTGTCAATATTGCTGAGGATCTCTTTGTCGTCCATCTGAATCGTCCTTCCTGACGGGCTCCGCCCATCCTTCCATCCCGCCCGGACGAGCCGGCGGCAGTGTCAGACGTACGGTGTACGTTCCCGGCATGCAGCTCACCCGCAAGCGCGTCATCGTCACGGCAATCGACCTGCTCGAGGCTGAGGGCGCCGAAGCCGTCTCGATGACGCGCCTCGCGACCGAGCTCGGCTGCGGGATGATCGCTTTATACAACCTTTTTGACTGCCGGAACGAGCTGCTTGACGCCATCGCTAACGAGGTCATCTCCGCCATTCCGCTCTCGCCAGAGCCAGCTGCGAGCTGGCAGGACCAGCTGCGGTCGCAGGCCAGGGCGCTGCGCCGGGCCGGCGCGGCGCGGCCGCGGTGCATGCTGCTGGCGCTGTCGCGGCCCCGCGCCTGCGCTGCCATGGCGCGGCAGGCTGAGACGGGTCTCGCGGCGCTGCGGGCCGGCGGTTACACGGGTGCTGCCGCGGCACGAGTCCTGCGGGCCCTGGGCGCGCTCATCGCGGGCTCGCTGCTGGCGGACGCCGGTGTCGCACCGGGGCTCTCGGCCGACGACGAAGCGGAGAACGGCTGGCCGCGGCTGACGGCGGCCCGGTTTCCGCAGCTGGCCGCACTGGCGGCGGACACGCGCGGCCGGGAGCCGGCAGCCGATTTCGAGTTCGCGCTCGACCTGCTGGTGGCGGGCGCGGGCACGCTGTGCCCCTCTCCCGCCTGCCTGCGCTAGCCCTGCCTGCGCTAGCCCTGCCTGCGCTAGCCCTGCCTGCGCTAGCCCGCGACCCGCTCGGCGATGTCGTCGCCGATCTCCGGAGTCGCACGGGGTGACCAGGCGCCCTGGCGTTCCAGGAGGTCGTCAGAGACCGCCTGCTCGATCCTGGCAGCCTCTGCCGCCAGGCCCAGATGCTCGCACAGCATCGCGGCCGACAGGATCGCCGCCGTCGGGTCTGCCTTCTGCTTCCCGGCGATGTCCGGCGCGCTGCCGTGGACCGGCTCGAACATGCTCGGCGCCGTCCGCTCGGGGTTGATGCTCGCGCTCGCGGCAAGCCCGATGCCGCCGGCGACGGCCGCGCCGAGGGCTGTCAGGATGTCGCCGAACATGTTGTCGCTGAGGATGACGTCGAACCGCTCGGGCTGCGTCAGGAAGTAGACCGCGGCCGCGTCCATGTGGCAGTACTCGGTCGTGACCTCGGGGAAGGCCGCGGCGGCCTCAGTGACAGCCCGCCGCCACAGATCCCCCGCGTAGGCGAGCACGTTGCTCTTGTGCACCAGGGTGAGCTTGCGCCGGGGCCGCTCAGCCGCCCGCTGCAGCGCGTAGCTGGCCACCCTGCCGACGCCGAACGCCGTGTTGATGCTCTCCTGAGTCGCGACCTCGGCCGGAGTGCCCTTGCGCATGAAGCCGCCGGCCTCGATGTACGGGCCCTCGGTGCCTTCCCTGACCACAAGCATGTCGATCGACTCGGACCTGACGTTCGCCAGCGTCGAGGCAACGCCCGGATACAGCCGGACCGGGCGCAGGTTGACGTACTGATCGAACTCGAACCGCAGCCGGAGCAGCAGGCCCCGCTCGAGAATTCCGCTGGGCACGCTCGGGTCGCCGACGGCACCGAGCAGGATCGCGTCGTGCCCGGCGATCTCGCTGAGCACCGCGTCAGGGAGGATCTCGCCGGTCCGGTTCCACCGCTGCGACCCGAGGTCGTAACTGGTGGGCTCGATGGTCAGGGTTCCGAGCGCACGCAGGACCTTGATGGCCTCGGCCACGACCTCCGGGCCGATGCCATCGCCGCCGATCACCGCAAGTCGGATGCTTCGTGCTGCCACGGGAGTACCTTACTGGTCAGCTGGCGGCCGATGGCAAGGTCCGATGGCCGGCCGCCTCAGTCTGCGGCCAGATCGACCACTCTCGCCAGGCCCGCGCCGATCGCGTCGGCCACCTCGCCCACCAGGTCCGCGGAGACTGCGGTGTCCACGGACAGCACAATGAGGGCGTCGCCGCCCTGAGCGTGCCTGCACACCTGCATCTGGCCGATGTTGATGTCGTAGCTGCCCAGGATCTGGCCGACGGTGCCGACAACACCGGGCCGGTCGGCATAGCCCAGGAACATCATGTGGTCGGCCGGCGCGATTTCGCCGTCCAGGCCGTTGAACTGGACGAGCCGCTCGTTCTGCCGCAGCCCGGACAGCGTGCCGCTGACGGACACGAGCTGGCCGTCCGGCGCGGTGCCGCGGATCGTGAGCAGATTCCGCCAGTCCTGGCTGACCTCATCGGTGCTGAGGCTGACCTCGACGCCCCGCTCCTTCGCGACCAGGGGCGCGTTGACGTAGGTCACCGGCTCCTCGGTGACGTCGCCGAAGATCCCTTTCATCGCCGACAGCTCCAGGACGCTGACGTCGAGCCCGGCGAGCTCTCCCCTGACCTCGACGGCGATCGCCGCAGTGGCGCCGCCGGCCAGCGCGGCGAAGATGCGGCCGAGCTTCTCGCCGAGCGGCAGCCACGGGCGCAGTTCCTCAGCGACCGGGCCGCCCTGAACATTGACCGCATCAGGCACGAACTCGCCGTCCAGCGCCAGCCGGACCGACCTGGCCACCTGCGTGCCTGCCTTCTCCTGGGCCTCCACGGTGCTTGCGCCCAGGTGCGGCGTCACCACGACGTTGTCGAGGCCGAACAGCGGGCTGTCAGTACACGGCTCCCGGACGTAGACGTCCAGGCCGGCACCGGCCACGCGGCCCTCCTGCAGCGCGCTCGCGAGCGCGGCCTCGTCGACAATCCCGCCGCGCGCGGCGTTGATGATGCGCACTCCGGGCTTGACCAGGTGCAGCTCACGGTCGCCGATGATGCCGAGGGTCTCGGCGTTCCTCGGCAGGTGGACGCTGATGAAGTCCGACTCCGCGAGCAGCTCGTCCAGGCTGACCATCCGGACGCCCAGCTGAGTCGAGCGGGCCTGCGGCGAGTACGGGTCGTACGCGATCACGGTCATGTCGAAGGCGGCGAGCCGCTCGGCCACCAGCGCGCCGATCCGGCCGAGGCCGAGGATGCCGGCAACCTTGTCCTGCAGCTCGACGCCGGTATAGGCGGCGCGCTTCCACTGGCCGTTCTTCAGCGCGGCCATCGCCTGCGGGACGTTCCTGGCGAGCGAGAGCAGCAGCGCGACCGCATGCTCGGCGGCGCTGACGACGTTCGAGGCGGGCGCGTTCACCACCATGACACCGGCCTTGGTCGCGGCCTCGACGTCTACGTTGTCCAGCCCGACGCCCGCGCGCGCGACCACGCGGAGGTGCCGCCCGGCGGCGATGGCCTCGGCATCGATCTGGGTCGCGCTGCGCACGATGACGGCGTCGACGTCGGCCAGCGCCGCCAGCAGCTTGTCCCGGTCGGCGCCGTCGGTGTGCCGGACCTCGAAGGAGGACTCCAGCATGGCGATCCCGGCCGGAGACAGTTCTTCGGCCACGAGGACAACGGGAGCGGGCACAGGGGTTCCTCCGGGTGAGCTGGCGGCCGGGGTTCCTAGTGTATCGACCGGCATGTGAGCCATTTCACAACCTCTGGACCCGGTCGCAGAGCGGTCATCCGGCGCTGGCTAGCTGGCAGGTGCGGCCGCGGCGGGGTCCGCGGTCGCGAGCCCAGCTTTCGCGTCGTCGGCCGCCCGGCCTGCCGGGCCGGCGCCAGGCTTCCGCATCCCCGGCTCCCCCGGGCCCTGGTCGACCGGGCCGTGGTCCAGCGAGCCGTGGTCCAGCGGGCCGTGGTCCAGCGGGCCGTGGTCCAGCGAGCCGTGGTCCGGAGCCTCGGCCGGCTCGGTCCAGTCCTCCCTGACCGCTGCCTCCCTGACCAGCACGACCCGTCCGGGCCTCCGTGACCCCGCATCCCAGCGGGCTCCGCCTCTTCGATTCGGCGGCCTGACCGCTGCCTCCCTGCGACCGGCACGACCCTGGCCGGGCAGCCTCGGTGACCGCACGGCCTCCAGGCCCTGCCACCGGCTCTCCGTCAGGGGCACCGCCGATGACGGTCACCAGGTCAGCGCCATCCGCCATCCGCCGTCCGCCGTCGGCCACCAGCGTCTCGATGCCGGGCGCGGTCATCGGGCGCGCGACCAGGTAGCCCTGGCCGAGACCGCAGCCCATCGCCCGCAGCAGTTCCAGCTGCTCGGGCCGCTCGATGCCCTCGGCCACGATCTCGATCCCGAGGTCGCGGCCGACCTGGACGATCGTGCGCGTCAGCATCGCCAGGGTGCCGTCGGTACCGAGGCCGGCCACGAAGGACGGGTCGATCTTGATGATGTCTACCGGCAGCTCGCGCAGGTAGGCCAGGGACGCGTAGCCGGTGCCGAAGTCGTCGATCGCCAGTCGCACACCCACCTGGCGAAGCCGCGCCACCTGGTCCATGACCGGCCCGTCGACCTCGATCAGCACGCGCTCAGTCATCTCCAGAGTGAGCGCGGACGGCGGCAGGCCGCTCTCGCTGAGCGCGGCAAGCACCGAGTCAGCGAATCCGGCGGCGCTGACCTGACGGAGCGAGAAGTTCACTGACAGTCCGACGGGCCAGCCCGTCTCGCGCCACAGGGCGACCTGCTGACAGGCCCGGGCCAGCACCCAGCCGCCCAGCGGCACGATCAGGCCCGAGTCTTCGGCGATGCCCAGGAACTCGGCAGGCTGAATCTGCTCGCCCGCCCGAGTCCACCGCACCAGCGCCTCGACGCTGGCGATCCGCGAGGTGGAGAGCTCCACCACTGGCTGGTACTCGATCCCGAGACTTTCATCGTCAATGGCACTGCGCAGGTCAGCCGACAGCTCCAGGCGCCTGACGACGTCCGCGTGCATGTGCGCGGCGAAGACCTCCACCCGGCCGCCGCCGGCGTTCTTCGCGCGGGACATGGCCAGGTCGGCATTGCGCAGCAGATGGTCGGCCACATCCGGATCGTCGAAGGCGACTCCGAGGCTCGCGGTGATCGACATGTCCATCCCCGCGACCTGGAACGGCTCCGCCGCGATCGCGCCGGCAAGCCGCTCGGCGATGTCGACGATCTCCTGCGGCCCGGCGGCATTCTCGATCAGCACGGCGAACTCGTCGCCGCCCCACCTGGCCACGGTGTCATGCGCGGGCACCATGCCGCGCAGCCGCCGGCCTGCCTGGGCGAGCACGAGGTCGCCAGCTCCGTGACCTGCCGAGTCGTTGATGGCGGTGAAGCCGTCGAGGTCGACGAAAATCGCCCCGGTCCGCTCGGTCCTCGCCGTGATCCCCTGATTCCTGGCGAGCAGGTCCTTGGCTCGCTCCTCCAGGTAAGAGCGGTTCGGCAGGCCGGTCAGCCCGTCGTGAAAGGTCAGGTGAGTGACCTGCTGGCGCAGCGCTACCTGATCGCTGACGTCGCGTCCGGTCACGAGCAGCTGATCCGGCCGGCCTGCCTCCGAATACCGCGACAGCGTTGCCTGGACATGCCGCCACGTACCGTCGGAAGCCCGGACCCGGCAGGAGAGGCTCCCGGCGCGGGCATCGGCACCGGACTGGACGGCCGCGGCGGCCTGCAGCGCATTCGCCAGGTCATCGGGGTGGACCAGCTCAGGAAGCTGCGTGCCGGCCAGCTCGCCGGGCGCATAGCCATAGCGGGACACTGCTGTGCTCGCGTAGCTGATCACGCCGTCCGCGTCGCACAGCAGCACGACGTCGCTGGTCCGGTCGGCGAGCTGATGAAACTGGCTGCCGGACTGCTCGGCCAGCGCGGCCATTGCAGCGGCCTGCCGCAGCAGCCCCGTGATCCGGCCGATGAGCGCCAGTATCAGCACGGCCGCCGCGATGAGCGGCAGCGTGCCGCTGTGCCCCCAGGTCACGATCCCGAAAATGAGGGTAACGACGGCCGCCAGGCTGGCGGCCGCCAGCGCGATCAGGGTCGTTACTGGCGGCTCAGTGGCAGCCGCCGTTGACTCGGAGACCCCTGGCCGCGGTGCCGCAGGCAGCGGCAGCGCGCTCAGCCCCAGCAGGACGATGGCCACGAGCCAGGCAAGCTCCGCCCCGGCGCCCGGGTGCATGCCGGCCGCGCGAGCCTGCACGACGAGCAGGTCGCCGACCGTAGCCGCGCAGAGTGCCAGGAACGGAGCGGCGCCGCGCCGGCCTGCCTGAACCGCGAGCCAGAGCGTGCCTGCCACCACGACCAGATCAGCCGCCGGGTGGACCAGGTCGACGGCAAACGAGCCGGCGCCGACGGTCGTCGCGAGGTAGGCGTGCCGCAGGATGGTGATCCAGCCGAGCGCGAACGCGGACAGCGCGACCAGGCACCCATCGGTGACCTGGCCCGAACCCCAGCTCCTGCCGATGCTGTCCAGCCTGACGGTCGCCTCGGCGTTAGCGGCCTGGGCCAGCCGGAGCAGGGCGAGCCCGAGAGCGGGCAGGCCGAGGATGGCCAGCAGATCGGCGAGAGTCAGCTGGATCGCCGCAGGCGTCACCGCGCCAGCGCCCGCGTCCTGCAGCGCGAACGCGGCGCCCCAGGCAACTGCCGTGACCGCCAGCCACCGGGATGCCACATCACCCTGACGGACGCGGCGGACCAGCAGCGCGACGGCGCCGACCGCGAGCAGCACGCCGACGACCAGCCACACGGGTGACCTCGGGCTCATCGCGGCCAGCCGGATGCGAGCGCCTGCACCGGGCGTGCGTGCACCTGACCTCCTGTCGGCTGCGTCCGTGACGAACCGAAGATTGCGACAGCGAGCCTCGCGGGCACTGAGCAGTCGGCTTACCGGCAGGGAGGTCAAGCCTGCAGACTCGTCATTGAGCGACGGCAGCGCACGACCCGGACGGTGCCTTTAGTTTCGGCTGGCCGGAATGGTGGCCGCCGAAAACCTGTCGTGATCTCGCATATTTAGTGAAGCGCATGCACTCTACGGGCGCCAGGTCACGCTTCGATTGAGGATGGGCCTACACACGGCGACAACTGAGCGCAGCCGGCGGCTAGCCCGCTGACCTGCGGATTTAGTACTCGCCTGTGATGACATTCAGCAGCGGGACACCGCGAAGATAGCGTTCTGCCTGCTCAGCGACGAACGAGAGCGCGGTCCTGGTCGAGTAGGGGGTAGATGCTCCTATATGCGGCGTGATCAGAACATTTGGCAGCGTCCAGAGCGGGTGCCCCGGTCCGAGCGGCTCCGGATCGGTCACGTCCATAACCGCGGAAAGACGGCCTGCGCTGACCTCCGCCACCAGGTCGTCGGTCACCACGAGAACGCCGCGTGCGGCATTCACGAGCATCGCCCCGTCCTTCATCCGGGCCAGGAATGCCGCGTCAGCCATGCCGGTCGTCTCCGCCGTGACTGGCGCCAGCAGGATCACGACGTCGGCCTCTGGCAGGAGTGCCGGCAGATCCGAGACGGGACTGACCCCGTCGCGCGCGGACCTGGCGACCCGGCGGATCTGAACCTCGAAGCCGGACAGCCGGCGCTCGACCGCATGCCCGATCGACCCGTAGCCGAGGATCAGAACGGTCTTGCCCGCCAGCGTGTCGGTGAACCGGTAGCTCCACCGCCCTGCCGCCTGCTCGCGCGCGAAGTAAGGGAACTGCCGGAACGCGGCGATCGTCGCGCCGACAACCCACTCGGCCGTGCTGGCGTCGTGCACGCCGCGCGCATTGCAGAGCACGGCACCGGCGGGCACGTACGGGCGCACCCGGTCGAAGCCCGCGGTCATCGTCTGGACGACGCGCAGCCGCGGCATGTGCGCCATCGCGGCGACCGAGTCCTGGCCGGGAAAGAACGGCGGCACGTAGAACTCCACCTCGGCCGCGGAGGCCGGCAGGTCAGTCGCCGCTGGCACCACGGTCTCGGCCCGGACGCCGGGCACTGCGCTCAGCGCCTCGGCCACCGGGTCGGCCGGCACCCAGGCCACCATCAGGCGAGAGGGTTCAGCCTCATCCGTCACTATGCGACCTCGCTGACCTTCGGGCGCCGGGGCGTGCGGCGCAGGCCCTGGTCCTGGCCGCCCGCGACGGCAGGATACTGCCGGCCGCCTTCGCGCTCGTGCGCCGGACCGGTGCTCGCCGGACCGCGTGCTCGCCGGACCCGTGCTCGCCGGACCGGTGCTCGCCGGACCCGTGCTCGCGGCGACCTCGTCGTCCGGGAGCAGGTCGATCCGCGGGAAGACCGGCTTCGGCTGGGGCAGGCGGCCGCCGAAGTCCTGGCAGGCCGCTGCGACCCTGGCTGCCAGATCTGGCAGGAACGGCCAGATCTCCGCCGCCAGCACCTGACAGGCTGCGAGCAGCGCGCCAAGCACCTGGTCAAGCCGCTGGCCGGCGGCCTCGTTACCGGCTCGCTCCGCTCGCGCCAGGTGCCACGGCGCAGTCGCCTCGACGTAGCGGTTGGCCTCCTCGACGATCTGCCAGACGGCGATCGCCGCCGACCGGAAGTCGAATCTGGCCAGCGCTGTCCGCACTCGCGGCGGGCGCCGCCTCGATGGCGCCTCGGAGCCCGGCCGCGTCGGCCGGCCAGTCCGGAGCCGCGCTCAGGTCGTCGCCGGTGCCCTGGTACTCGCCGGCTGGCCTGCCCGCATCCCGTCCGTCGGCGGCCGCGGCGAGGAACCGGCTGGTTCCCGGCGGGCGGCTGCATGGCCGTACGGCCCCGTTCCGGCAGGAATGAGCAAGCGAGACGACGCGGTTCACGAGGTTGCCCAGGCCGTTGGCCAGGTCCTCGTTCGCCCTGGCGATCAGCTTGCCGGCGGTGAAGTCGGCGTCACCGGTTCTGGGCACCTCCCGCAGCAGCCACCAGCGCAGCGCGTCCGCTCCGTACGCGCTGGCAAGGGCGGCAGGATCAGTCGCCTCCGCGGTGCCGCCGGCCGCCGACTTGCTGATCTTGCGGCCGCCTGCGGTCAGGTAATCGTGCACGAGGATCTCCGTCGGCAGCGGCAGCCCGGCCGACAGCAGGATCGCCGGCCAGTAGACCGCGTGGAACCGGAGCACGCCCTTGCCGACCACGTGCACGCGGCGGTCGGCGTGGACCCACCAGCGCTGGTAGTCCGCGTCGCCCTGGTCCTGCGCGCCGTAGCGGGACGCGCCGAAGTTGAGCGAGGTGATGTAGTTTCCGAGTGCGTCCCACCAGACGTAGATGACCTGACTGGCGTCTCCGGGCACGCCGATGCCCCAGCCGCGTGCGCGAGCGACCGACCTGGACGCGCTGAAGTCCTCCAGGCCGCCCGCGATGAAGCCGAGTACCTCATTGCGGCGGCTGGCAGGCTCGATCCGCAGCTGACCCGAGCTGATCAGGTCGTGCAGCTGCCCGGCGTACCTGGAGAGGCGGAAGAACCAGTTCTCCTCCGACACCAGCTGCGGCGGCGTGCCGTGCTCGGGGCAGTTACCGGCAGTGAGCTCGGACTCGGCGTAGAACTGCTCGCAGCCGACGCAGTACAGCCCCTCGTAGGACTTGCGGTACAGGTCTCCGCTTGCCTGGCAGGCGCGCCACAGCCGCTCCACGCCGGGCCGGTGGCGCGGATCGCTGCTGGTCCGGATGAAGTCGTCGAAGCTCAGCGACAGGTCCTCGCGTAGTCCGGCGAAGGCGCTGGCGTTACGGTTCACCAGCGCTCTGGTGCTGATGCCCTCCGCCTGCGCCGCGAGGACATTCTTAAGCGAGTTGTCGTCGGTGCCGCTCTGCAGCCGCACTTCGTCGCCGATGCGGCGGTGATGGCGGGCAAGCACGTCTGCCTGCACAAGCTCGAGAGCGTGCCCGACATGGGCACGCGAGTTGACGTACGGGATGGTCGTGCTGAGGTAGACACGCCTGGCGGTCATCGGAACCTCCTGATCAAGGTCAGAGGCACCGACTCCGCACATGAATCGAGGCCCCTGAAGGGCCTCGTGCGGACTGAGTCCTGGCAGCGTGAGATGGCCCCGGCTAGCGGGGCATCATCTCCTGATGCGCGAAGGACTGCATGTGGCGATGATACCGCACGCAGATCCCCCGTCCTGCGCGGCCTCGGGCATCGGCAGCGGATTGACCCGGATTGTAATGACAGGTTAGACTGACTGTCAGTGAATACTGACATAGATGCCGCGCATGGACGCACTCGGCGATCCGACCCGGCGCAGAATCATCGGCCGGCTGGCTGCGGGTCCGCTCGACGTGGGCGGCCTTGCCGCGACGATGCCGGTGGGCCGCGCCGCGGTGTCGATGCACCTGCGGGTGCTTAAGGACGCCGGGCTGGTGAGCGATCAGGCGGCAGGCAACCGCCGGGTCTACCACCTGGAGCCGGACGGGCTGCGGCGGCTGCGCGATCACCTCGACTGGTACTGGGAGCGTTCTCTCGCGCGCCTATCAGCGCGCTGCGGAAGCCCGGGCAAGGGAGCTGAGCATGACAGCCGAGCAGGAGATCGTCGTCGCCAAGACGGAGCGGGTGAATGCTCCTCTTGCGGTGGCGTTCGAGGTCTTCGCCGGACAGCAGTGGTGGCCCGTGCACACCCATCACCTTGCTCATCCGGCTGGGCGCGAGGTTGTACTCGAGCCGTTCGCGGGCGGCCGGTGGTATGAGCGAGCAGCCGACGGCACCGAGACCGACTGGGGCACCGTGCTGGCCTGGCAGCCGCCATACCGGCTGCTGCTGACCTGGCAGGTCAGCCCGCACTGGACGTATGAGCCAGACCCAGCCCGCGGTTCGGAGATCGAGGTCACGTTCACGCCGGAGGGGCCGCACGTTACCCGCGTCGACTTCACCCACCGGCATCTCGAGCGCTACGGCCCGCAGGCTGACCGGATGCGCCAGATCCTCGACGGGAAGGGCGCCGAGCCGCTGCGCGCCTTCGCCCGGCACATCGCCGCCCACGCGGCCGCCAGATAAGGAGACTGACCGATGGCCATATCCGTGATGCCGAACCTGTACTCCGCCGACGTCGAGCGAGCGACGGCTTTCTACCGGGACCTGCTCGGGGGAACCGAGACCTTCAGAACTCCGCCGGACGGCCCGGCATCGCATGTCGAGCTGCGGATCGGCGAAGTCACGATCGCGCTCAGCAGCCGCGACGCGGTGGTCGCGGAAGGCCTGCCAGCACCGACACCCGGTCATCCGATGGAGCTCGTCATCTGGTGCGAGTCGACCGACGACACGGTCGCGATCCTGCAGGCTGCCGGGGCGCCAGTACTGAGCAAGCCGTACAGCGGCCACGTCTCCGGTCTTCGCCGCGCTTACGTCGCGGACCCGGACGGCAACTGGCTCGCCGTAGTGAGCAAGGAGAACGGCTAGCCAGCCCGCGCCATCGTCGCGGCGGCGCAGCTAGTCCTGCTCCAGCGCGGCCACCAGCGCGCGCAGCTCGGCAAGCGGCCGGGCGGCGATCTCGTGCTGGAGCGCGTACCGCTCAGCCAGCTCGACCGCGTCCCTGAGCAGGCGTAGCAGCAGCTCGGCCGGATCCGGCGGCAGGCCGGCCGGGACCGCAGCGTGCACGATCAGCTGACCGTCCGCGGACTGCGGGCTGATCCAGACGTTCTCATCGCGGCCCTGCCGACTGCCCCCGGCGGCCTGGTAGAGCACGCTGACAGGAACCGGGGAGTCCACGCCCGCTCGAACGGCACCAATCCGCTCCGCCAGCGCCCGCGACGGGCGCGAGCCACGGCTGCGCCGAGTCCGCCGCGCTGCCCGTGTCGTCCGCGCAGTCTTCCGCTAGCGCGACGCCGAGGACCGGCGCTCGCTCGCCCGCCACCGGCTTGCCAGGCACTCGCTCGCCAGGCACTCGCTCGCCAGGCACTCGCTCGCCAGGCACTCGCTCGCCAGGCACGGGGGCGGACGGCCGGGTCGGCCAGCTCAGCTCAGCCGTTCCAGAATGAGCTCGCGCACCCTGGTCGCGTCGGCCCGGCCGCGGGTGGCCTTCATCACCGCGCCGACGAGCGCGCCCACCGCAGCGGTCTTGCCGTCCCGGATCTTGGCGGCCACGTCAGGGTTCGCCGCGATGGCCGCGTCGACGGCCTCGGTGAGCGCGCTGTCGTCACTGACCACGGCCAGGCCGCGCGCCTCCACCACGGCGTCCGGGTCGCCCTCGCCAGCCAGGACGCCATCCAGCACCTGACGGGCCAGCTTGTCGTTCAGCGTCCCGGACTGGACCAGCGCGCTGACCCTCGCCACCTGCGCCGGCGTGATCGCGAGCGCGGACAGCTCGGTGCCTGTCTTGTTCGCCTGCCGGGCCAGCTCGCCCAGCCACCACTTGCGCGCCTCCGCGGCGGGCGCGCCCGCCGCGATGGTCGCCTCCACCAGGTCAAGCGCCCCGGCGTTGCGCAGCGCCGTCATGTCGAGCTCCGACAGCCCCCAGTCGGCCTGGAGCCGGGCGCGGCGCGCGGCCGGCAGCTCGGGCAGGCTGGCGCGGATCTGCTCGACCCAGGCCGCGTCGGGCGCGACCGGCACCAGGTCGGGCTCGGGGAAGTAGCGGTAGTCCTGCGCCTCTTCCTTGCTCCGGCCCGCGGTGGTCGTTCCGTCCTCCTCATGGAAGTGCCGGGTCTCCTGCACGACCCGCTGCCCGGCGTCCAGGACGGCCGCCTGCCGCTCGATCTCGAACCTGACCGCGCGCTCCACCGAGCGCAGCGAGTTCACGTTCTTGGTCTCGGTCCTGGTGCCCCACTCCGAGGCATCGCGCGGCGCCAGCGACGTGTTGACGTCGCAGCGCAGCGATCCTTCCTCCATGCGGACATCCGAGACGTTCAGGGACCGCAGCAGGTCGCGCAGCTCGGTGACGTAGGCGCGGGCCACGGCAGGTGCGAGCGCCCCGGTCCCTGTCACCGGCTTGGTGACGACCTCGACCAGCGGGATGCCGGCCCGGTTGTAGTCGACCAGCGAATAGTCGGCACCGTGAATCCGGCCGGTCGCGCCGCCCATGTGCAGCGACTTGCCGGTGTCCTCCTCCAGGTGCACCCGCTCGATCCCCACCCGGAACGTCTGGCCCTCGACCGCCACGTCGAGCCAGCCATCGGTGCACAGCGGCTCGTCGTACTGCGAGATCTGGAAGTCCTTCGGCATGTCCGGGTAGAAGTAGTTCTTCCGCGCGAACCGGCACCAGGTGGCGATCGAGCAGTTCAGTGCCAGGCCGATCCTGATGGTGTACTCGATGGAGGCTCGGTTGGCGACCGGCAATGAGCCCGGCAGGCCGAGGCAGACCGGGCAGACGGCGGAGTTCGGCTCGAGCCCGAACGTCGTCGGGCAGCCGCAGAACATCTTGGTCCTGGTGCCGAGCTCGACGTGCGTCTCCAGCCCGATGACCGGCTCGTACCGGTCCAGTGCCTCGTCGTACGGCACCAGCTGCGCTGTCTGCGTCATCACGCCAAGTCCCTTCGCCTGAGCCAGCAGCGGGCCGCCCCAGCGCTGCTGCAGCGCCGCCTCCAGGCCCCGGCCACCCGGTAGAGTGCGGTCGTCGGCCAGCACAGGCGCCATGATCTGCAGCCCGACCGGCAGGCCGTCCTCGGGAGCGAGCCCGCACGGCACCGACATGGCCGCGTTGCCCGCCAGATCGGACGGGATCGTGCACAGGTCGGCGAGGTACATGGCCATCGGGTCGTCGGCCCGCTCCCCGATCGCGAACGCGGTCGTCGGGGTGGTCGGCGAGACCAGGACGTCGACCTGCTCGAACGCGGCGTCGAAGTCCCGGCTGATCAGAGTGCGCACCTGCTGCGCCTTGCCGTAGTAGGCGTCGTAGTAGCCGCTCGACAGCGCGTACGTGCCCAGCATGATCCGGCGCTTGACCTCAGGGCCGAATCCGGCCGCCCTGGTCAGCGACATCACCTCCTCCGCACTCCGCGGTGCCGTCGTCGCCCGCCCGCAGGCCGTAGCGCATCCCGTCGAACCTGGCCAGGTTCGACGAGCACTCGCTGGGCGCGATCAGGTAGTAGGCGGGCAGGGCGTAGGTGAAGTGCGGGCACGACACCTCGACGACCTTGGCGCCGAGCGACTCCAGCAGCTCGACCGCCTCGGTGAACCGCGCCTGGACGCCGGCCTGGTAGCCCTCGCCGCTGAACTCGGCGACCACGCCGATCCGCAGGCCGGCGACGTCCGCCTGCCGCGCGGCCGCGACCACCGGCGGCACCGGCGCGTCGACCGAGGTCGAGTCGCGAGGGTCGTGGCCCGACATCACCTCGTGCAGCAGCGCGGCGTCCAGCACGGTGCGCGCCAGCGGACCCGGGGTGTCCAGCGAGGACGCGAACGCCACCAGGCCGTACCGGGACGAGCCGCCGTAGGTGGGCTTGGCCCCGACGATGCCGCAGACCGCGGCGGGCTGCCGGATGGAGCCGCCGGTGTCGGTTCCGATTGCCAGCGGGGCCTCGAAGGCCGCGACGGCCGCGGACGAGCCGCCGGACGAGCCGCCGGGGACCCGGCTCAGGTCCCAGGGGTTATGGGTCGGCCCGAAGGCGGAGTTCTCGGTCGAGGACCCCATCGCGAACTCGTCCATGTTGGTCTTGCCGAGGATGACCACGCCGGCGTCGCGCAGCCGCCTGGTGACCGTCGCGTCGTACGGCGGCCGCCACCCCGCCAGGATCTTCGAGCCGCAGGTCGTCGGCATGTCGGTGGTGGTGAAGACGTCCTTGAGCGCGAGCGGCACGCCGGCCAGCGGCCCGAGCGGCTCCCCGGCGGCACGCTTGCGGTCGACATCCTCGCGCTGCGGCGATCGCGCCGATGCCGGCGACGTGCAGGAAAGCGTGCACGTCGGCGTCGACCTCGACGATCCGGTCCAGGTGCGCCTGAGTCACCTCGACTGCGGACACCTCACCCGCCGCCACCGCGGCGGCGATCTCCGCCGCGGTCAGCCGGGTCAGCTCAGCGGTCATGTCAGTCCTCCGCCAGGATGCGCGGGACCCGGAACCGTCCCTGCTCGGCCGCCGGCGCCCGGACAGGGCCTGCTCAGGCGTCAGGCACGGCACCACGACGTCGTCCCGGAACACGTTGACCACCGGGACCGCGTGCGTCATCGGCGGAATCCCCTCGGCCGCGACCTCCTGCACCCGCGCGACGGCGCCGATGATCTGGTCAAGCTGGCCGGCAAAGTGGTCGAGTTCAGCGTCGGTCAGGGCCAGCCTGGACAGCCTGGCCAGGTGCGCTACCTCGTCCCTGGTAATGGACATGATGGCCATCCTATGGGGCCGGCCTGCCACGGGCCGAAAGCATTAACGCCCTCAGGGCAGGGGGCCGTCACCAGCCAGCGGGCGGCGTCGTCACCGACTCGCGTGGCGCGGCTGGAATGCCGGCGGCCTGCGCGCGGCTCACGGGCGCGCTCGGTCAGCAGGCTGTGCTCAGTGAGCCAGGCGGTGGCGGATACGGCGTTCAGCGGCCTGGCGAAATGCCAGCCCTGGGCAGCAACGCAGCCCATGGTCAGCAGCGCTTCGGCGACCTCCGCCGATTCCACGCCCTCGGCGACCGACCTGATCCCGAGCGCGGCAGCCAGGTCCAGGATGGACTTGACGACCACCTCATCGTCAGGAGACCCGAGTATCCGGCTGACGAATGAGGAGTCGATCTTCACCTCGCTCACCGGCAGCCGCTTGAGCCGGACGAGGTAGGAGTAGCCCGTGCCGAAGTCGTCCAGGCTCAGCCCGACGCCCAGCCCGGCCAGCGCCTCGGCGGTCGCGACCGCGTGGGCAGGCTCGCTGGTCAGCACCCGCTCGTTGATCTCGATCAGGACAGACGCCGGGCGGCAGCCGGTGCCGGCTGAGACCCTGGCTGACCATGTCGGCGAGGCCGGTATCGAGCAGGTCCCGGCCGGAGACGTTCAGCGAGACCGGCACGTCGAGGCCGGACTGGCGCCACACCGCTGCCTGGGCCAGCGCCGTCTCGATGACGTAGGCCGTGAGCTCGCGCATCAGGTACGACTGCTCGGACCACCGGGATGAACTCGTCGGGCGTCAGCATGCCGCGGACCGGATGCCGCCAGCGGACCAGCGCCTCGATGCCCGCGGCGCGCTGGTCCGCGAGGTAGACCTTGGGCTGGTAGTGCAGCTCGAGCTCGCCGCGATCCAGGCCGCGCCGCAGCTCCCCGAGCAGGGCCAGCCGGGCCGGCGAGTTGCGGTCCAGCTCCGGCACGTACCGCTCGACGCCGCTGCGCCGCTCCTTGGCCAGGTACATGGCCACGTCGGCGCGCTGCATCAGCAGCTCGTCGGCGGTGGCATCGTCGGGGAACATGGCGATGCCGACGCTCACCTCGATGACGAACGACATGCCCTCAAGCCGGATCGGCTCCGCCAGCGCGGCGCGCAGCCGGGCCGCCACCTCGCGGGCCGCCGACGCCTCCTTCACCGACGGGCAGCAGCACTGCGAACTCGTCGCCGCCGAGTCGCGCGACCAGGTCACCGGGCCGGATGCTGTGGGTCAGCCGGTGCGCGACCAGCCGCAGCAGCCGGTCGCCGACCGCGTGCCCGAGCGTGTCGTTGACTTCCTTCAAGCCGCGGTCCAGGTCGAGCAGCAGGAAGCCGACCTTGGTGCCGCTGCTGGCCGCCTGCGACAGCGTGCTGGCGAGCCGCAGCATCAGCAGCTTGCGGTTCGCCAGCCCGGTCAGCTCGTCGTGATGAGCCTGGTGCTCGCGCTGCACCGAGATCGCGGCGTTGACGTAGATCGCGCCCAGCGGGAAGCCGAACAGCAGCACCAGCACTGCCGATCCGGTGTCGATGACCATCGCGACCAGCGGCGCGGTCGCGTACAGCACGAGGTTGACGACGACCTCGTAGGGCAGCGCCGCGCAGCGTCGCGCAGCACCGGCTCCCGCGAGTGCAGCGCGATCGCCACGGTGATCAGGACGTAGGACACCAGGAAGCAGGCCGCGCCGGCGAGCAGGATCCGCCAGATGTCCTGACCGTCAGGGAACCACGGGTGGCGCGGCGAGGTTCGCACGCCGAGCAGGTACAGGACGGCACCGCCGGCCGCCAGCCCCAGCGTGGCCGCGGCGGCGTTGAAGGCCGCGCGGTGCGGCGCCTTGCGCTTCGCCAGGAACGTCACCACGGTCGAGGTCCCCCGGAGCAGCACGGCTACCGGGAAGGCCCCAGGCGATCAGCGCTCCGAAGGCGAATGTGACCGACGCCAGCGGCGCTTCCAGGCGAGAGTGTCCCGGCGTGACGATCGGCCAGATCTCGCCGAGCACCACCATCGCGGCCAGCACCCAGAACAGCGGATGGTCGATGAGCGTCGACAGATCCATGAGGCGGCTCAGCGCGAGACCGAAGACAGCTGCACCGACGACCGACACCACTGTGATGTGAATCCACAGCGGCGAGCCGACGCGCGGGCCGATGTCCCTGGTATCGGTCGGGTCCTTCATGGCTCCTCATCGACCAGCCGTCGCGCACTGTGCAGCGCCCGGCGCTATCCGTGAATGCTACGGCAAAAAACGTACTTCCCGAAGCCAATCGCATACTATCCGTTACAACTTGAGATCATGACAGGTCCGGCGAAGACGGAGCCAAAATTCGCTCGCAGGGACGCTGACCAGTCGGCGGCGTCCCGGCTGAGACCCCCGGCGAGTCACGCCGACGGGGCTGACCTGGCCGCGTCCGGGCCCTCCGACAGCAGCACATCCAGGCCGCCTTCGTCCAGCACCGGCACGCCGAGCGACTCGGCCTTGTCCAGTTTCGAACCAGGGTTTTGCCCCGCGACAACGAAGCCGGTCTTCTTCGAGACCGACCCGGAGACCTTGCCGCCGAGCGCCTCGATCGCGGCCGCGGCCTCATCCCTGGTGCGGCCCTCGAGCGTTCCGGTCAGGACGACGGTCACGCCCGCCAGCGGCCCGGCTGACCCGCCCGTGCCGCGCTCGCGGCGGCACGAAGCCGGGGGTTGCCAGCTCGACGCCGGCGGCCCGCCACTTGGCGACGATCGCCGCGTGCCAGTCAACCTCGAACCACTCCCGCAGCGACCTGGCGATTGTCGGCCCGACATCGTCGACTGTGACCAGTTCCGCCTCGGGCGCCGCCGCGATCGCGTCGACCGAGCCGAACGCCGCCGCAAGCGCTCGCGCCGCCGTCGGCCCGATGTGGCGGATCGACAGCGCCACCAGGATGCGCCAGAGCGGGCGGTGCCGGGCGTCCTCCAGGTTGACCAGCAGCCTGGTGGCGTTCGCGGTCAGCGTCCCGCCCTTGGTCACGAAGAACGGCACGTCCGCGAGGGCCTCGCCGGTCAGCCCGAACAGGTCCCCTTCGTCGGTCACCAGACCGGAGTCCAGCAGCGCCGCCGCCGCCTCGTAGCCAAGTACCTCGATGTCCAGCGCGCCGCGCCCGGCCAGGTGGAACAGCCGCTCCCGCAGCTGCGCCGGGCAGGACCTGGCATTCGGGCAGCGCCAGTCGACGCCGCCCTCCTCGCGCACGAGCTTGGTGTCGCAGGCGGGGCAGCGCGGTCGGGAACTCGAAGGCCCGCTCTTCTCCGGTCCGCAGGTCGGCGACCGGGCCGACGACCTCGGGAATCACGTCGCCGGCCTTGCGCAGCACGACCATGTCGCCGATCAGCACGCCCTTGCGCGCGATCTCGTCGGCGTTGTGCAGGGTGGCGTTCTCCACCGTCGATCCGCTCACCTTGACCGGCTCCATCACCGCGAACGGCGTGACCCGCCCGGTGCGGCCGACGTTGACCCGGATGTCCAGCAGCCTGGTGTTGACCTCCTCGGGCGGGTACTTGTACGCGATCGCCCACCGCGGCGCCCGGCTCGTCGACCCGAGCTGCCGCTGCACTTCCAGCGTGTCGATCTTCACCACGACGCCGTCGATCTCATAGGGCGGGTCATGCCGGTGCTCCGCGTAGTGCGCGATGTACTTGCGCACCCCCTCGACATCGGGCACCACCTGGTAGAGGTCACTGACCGGCAGCCCCCACGACCTCAGCCGCTCGTACCAGGCGGACTGGCTCTGCGGCTGGTCGTCCGTGCCGTCGGCCACGCCGACGCCGTGCAGGATCATGTTGAGTGTCCGCGAGGCCGTGATCCGCGGATCCTTCTGGCGCAGCGAGCCGGCGGCCGAGTTGCGCGGATTCGCGAAGGGCGGCTTGCCCGCAGCGGTCAGCTTCTCGTTCAGCTCCTCGAATGCCGCGACCGGCAGGAACACCTCGCCCCGGACCTCCAGGACATCGGGCCAGCCCGAGCCGGACAGCCGGCTCGGCACCGCGGCGATGGTCTTGACGTTCGGCGTCACGTCCTCGCCGGTCACGCCGTCGCCGCGGGTCGCGGCGCGCTGCAGCCGGCCCTTGCGGTAGACCAGCGCTACCGCCAGGCCGTCGATCTTGAGCTCGCACACGTACGGGCCGCCGCCGCCCAGCCGCTCCGCGCGCGCCACCCAGCCGTCCAGTCCCTCCTGCGAGAACACGTTGTCGAGACTCTCCAGCGGCCGCAGATGCTGCGCCGGCGTGAAGTCGGTGGAGATCATCGCGCCGACCCGCTGGCTGGGCGAGTCCGGCGTCCGGAGCTCGGGGATCTGCTCTTCCAGGCGCTCCAGCTCGCGCATCATCTCGTCGTAGCTGAAGTCCGAGATCAGCGGCGAGTCCAGCACGTGGTAGCGGTACTGGGCCTCGAGCAGCTCGGCGGCCAGCTCGGCGTGCCGCTCCCTGGGGTCCTGCTGCGCCATCGGTCTCCTCTCCTAACTCGGCTCGATCAGCTCGGGCGCGATCCGCGCCGCGTCCCGGCAGTGCTGCAGCGCTGCCCGCGCCGCCGCCGGCGACAGCGCGGCCAGCCCGCACGCGGGGGTGATGACCGCCTGCCTGGCCAGCAGGCCGGGCGCCAGCCCGGTCCGGCGCCAGAGTGTCACCACGCGATCGGCGGTCTGCCGTGGCTGCAGCGGCGGGCCGCCGCGCCTGCGAGCTGGCCGCGGTCACCGCGAGCGCGCCCGCAAAGATACCGAGGCCAGCCTCGGCCAGCTCGGCGATCTGGTCGACCTCACTGTGCCTGAGCTGGCTGAGATCGAAGCTGACTGCGGTCGCACCCGATCGCATGATCTGCGGGAACGGGGCCGACGCAGCGCAGCAGTGCACAATGGTCGCGGCCGACGGGACGGCAGCAAGAACGGCACCGAGGCGCTGGCTCGCGACTGCCTGGTCGACCGCGCCGACCACGCTCAGCCCGCTCGCCGTGGGCACCCGGCCAGCCAGCGCGGCAGGCAGGGCCGGCTCGTCGACCTGAACGATGAGCTGGGCGCCGGGAACGCGCCTGCGCACATCAGCGGCGTGCGCCGCCAGTCCCTCGGCCAGCGATGCGGTGAGGTCAGCGACAGCTCCGGGATCGGCAAGCGCCGGGTTCACTGAGCGGCTCAGCTCCAGCGCGGCGGCCAGCGTCCACGGACCGCAGACCTGGATCTTGAGCGGGCCCGCGTAGCCGTCAGCGAGTTCCTGCAGGGTGTCCAGGTCGTGCGACAGGTACCCGGCCGCTCGCGTCAGGTCCTTGCCTGGCCGGTCGGCCAGCTTCCAGCCGCGCGGAGTCGTCTGCACCGGCATCTCGATCAGGAGCGCGGCGGTCCGGCCGATCATCTCGGCACCGGGACCCCGGCCGGGCAGCTCGGGCAGATGCGGAAGGTCAGGCAGCTCGTCGAAGACGACCCGGCAGGCTTCGACCGGGTCGGTGCCGGGCATCGACCCGATCCCGGTCGCGCTGGCCTGCGGCCACGGGAATTGCTGACTCTGCTCGTCCACGGTCAGAGCCTAGTGCCGCCCGCTGACGGTCCGGATGCCGTCCGCGGCGCGGCAGAGATGCCCCGCCCTGGCGAGATGCCCCGCACCGGCAGGCGCCGCCCGCGCACCCGCGAGTCAGGTCCGGTGCGCTGGCGACCTCGGCGGCACCCGGTCGTCGCCGGGAACAGGCTCGGGATCGGTCTTCCGGACGTACAGGCCGACGATCTGCCGCGCGAGCCAGGCGGCGAGACCGGGCGCCATCCGGCGGGTCATGGTCAGGGCGCGTTCCTCGTGCCTGATGCCGAGCGTCACGATGATCACCAGCGCGGCGAGCGATACCGATGCGGCGCCGACGATCACTAATGCGAGGGCCTCGATAGGCGACATGGCAAGCTCCCTCCGATCCAGTCAGGCTCCTTGGCTAGGGGCGATTTACCTTTCTGCTGGCGTGCACTGCCTGGATTCGTCGGTGAACTCGGGCGACGGCAGACCCTGACTAGTTCCTGAGTCATTCCTGATGACCCGATGGTCCTAGTCATCCCTACATTTGGATCCTCTTCATCGTGACACGCGATGACATGCGGCGCAATGGGTCTGGTACCTACATTTGGGATTGCTAGGCTATGTGTGACGAGTACTGGCCTCCGCTAGGCGATGCAGCCGGGATCTGGGGTGCGCATGCCTGACCCGCTCTACCGGCGCATCGCCGACGAGCTCGAGCGGCAGATCGAGTCCGGCGCACTGGCGCCGGGCGCGAAGCTGCTGAGCGAGCTGGAGCTCCGGCGGCGGTACCGCGCATCACGTAACACCGTCCGGGACGCAGTCAGGTGGCTCACCATCCGCGGGCGGGTCGAGACGCGGCCAGGGCAGGGCACCTTCGTCGTGCAGCCGCCCGAGCCCTTCGTGACGACCCTGTCCGCCGATCCCGAGACAGGCCTCGGCGGAGGTGAGGGGTACACGTTCCGGGCGGAGGTGCGGACCAGGGGACGGCAGCCGCACACCCCGCCTCCGCAGGTCGAGATCTCGCGCGCTGCCGGGCTCGTGGCGGCCGAGCTGCAGATCCCGGAAGGCACCCCGGTTGTCGGACGGCGCCAGCGGCGCTTCATCGACGGAGCGCCCTCCTCGCTTCAGGCCTCGTACTACCCCATGGATCTCGTCCAGGCCGGCGCCACGAGGCTGCTGGAGGCAGTCGAGATCGATCCGGGCACCGTGAGCTACCTGCGGGACGCACTTGGCCTGCAGCAGGCCCGCTACCAGGACACGATCACGGTCAGGGTCCCTGACGGCCCGGAGACCGATTTCTTCGGACTGCCCGAGGATGGCCGGGTGTCGGTGTTCGAGACCTTCCGGACCGCGTTCGACAACCAGGACAAGCCCTTCAGGCTGACGGTGAGCGTGTTCGCCGCGGACCGGAACCAGTTCGCGGTCTTCGTCGGTCAGGTGCCGCCGGAGGCGAGGAAGCTCGGCGGGCTGCGCCCGAGCCAGGGCGGGGGCGGCGGCGATGGCTGACCCCGCGTACCGGCGCATCGCCGACAGCCTGCGCCGCGACATTGAGACCGGGATTCTGCTGGCCGGTGACCAGCTGCCGACGGAGCAGGAGCTAGCCGAGACCTGGGGTGCGTCGCGCAGCACGGTCCGCGAGGCCATCAGGCTGCTCGTGACCCGCGGGCTCGTCGAGGCCAGGCCAGGTCAGGGGACATTCGTCACGAGGAAGATCACGCCGATCGTGACGGACCTGTCCGCGACTCATGATCTCGGCACCGGCGAGACGGCGCAGTACTACATCGACGTGCGCCGCCAGCATCGCACTCCGCACAGCACGTCTCCGAAGGTGGTCATCGAGCCCGCGAGTGCCGCGGTGGCCGCCGAGCTCCAGCTTGCACCCGGCGCACAGGTTGTCTGCCGGCATCAGCTGCGGTTCGTCGACGATGAGCCGTACTCGCTGCAGACCTCGTTCTACCCGATGCAGCTAGTCAGCGACCGGGGAGCGCGCCGGCTGATCGAGGCCGGCGACGTCGCCGAGGGCACGATTCAGTACCTGCGGAGCGAGCTCGGCATCGACCAGGTCGGCTACCGCGACGTCATCACGGTCCGCACTCCTGACGCGACCGAGACCGCGTTCTTCCGGCTCCCCGAGGACGGCCGCGTGGCCGTCTTCGAGAACTTCCGCACGTCCTACGATCAGGACGGCCACCCGATCAGGGTGACGGTGACGGTCTATCCGGCGGACAGGAATCAGTTCGTCATCCGCGTCGGAGAGCCGGCGGCTGCCAGCGAGGACGGTGCCGGACCGAGCCAGGCCGGCCCGGGCTAGCGCGCGGCCGCGATGGTTGCGCTGCCGAGCACGGCATCGCCGTCGTAGAAGACCGCGGCCTGTCCGGGCGCGATCCCGCGGGCTGGCTCGCGCAGGCTGATCCGGATGCCGCCGGCGGCAGGCACGCACACAGCCGGATGGACCTCGCCGTGGGCGCGGAGCTGGACCAGGCAGTCGAGCGGGCCGGCCGGCGGCAGGCAGCCGGACCAGACAGGCCCTCTCGCCTCGATCTCCAGCACCTCCAGCGCCTCGGCCGGGCCAACTGTCACGGTCCGGGATACGGGCTCGATGCTGAGCACGAATCTCGGTCGCCCGTCAGCAGCTGGCCGGCTGAGCCGCAGGCCCTTGCGCTGCCCGACGGTGAAGCCGTAGCTGCCATCGTGCTGGCCGACGACGGTGCCGTCCGCCTCGACGATGTCACCGGGCGCGCTGCCGAGCTGGCGCTGCAGGAAGCCCCTGGTATCGCCGTCCGCGATGAAGCAGACGTCATGGCTGTCGGGCTTAGCCGCGACCGCCAGACCCCGGTCCGCTGCCTCCTTGCGCACCTGGTCCTTGGTGGTGTCACCCAGCGGGAACATGGCCCTGCTCAGCTGCTCGCTGGTCAGCACGGCGAGAACATAGGACTGGTCCTTGGCCGCGTCCACGCTGCGGACGAGACGGGTCAGCCCGGCTGCACCGGGTACCGGCTCCAGCCGGGCGTGGTGCCCGGTGCAGACCGCGTCGAAGCCGAGCGCGACCGCACGGTCAAGCACGGCCGCAAACTTGATCTTCTCGTTGCAGCGCAGGCAGGGGTTCGGCGTATTGCCGCGCGCGTACTCCGCCACGAAGTCCTCGACGACGTCGGCGTGGAACCGCTCGGCCATGTCCCAGACGTAGAACGGAATGCCGATGACGTCAGCAGCCCGGCGCGCATCCCTGGCGTCCTCCAGGGTGCAGCAGCCGCGCGCCCCGGTGCGGTAGGAGCTCGGGTTGCTGGACAGTGCCAGGTGGATGCCGGTGACGTCATGCCCGGCCTCGGCGGCCCTCGCGGCCGCCACAGCCGAGTCGACGCCGCCGGACATGGCAGCGAGCACGCGCAGAGTAGTCATCCCGCTCCAGCATATGCAGACAGTCAGGGGCGGGCAGCCGCCCCCGATAGCTACCTGGCCGCGCGCCTGGCGCGGTCCACGACCTCGCCGATCACGGCGCCGAGCGCGTCCACGTCGGACTGCTCAGAGGAATGGCCGAGCGAGAACCGGAGCGAGCCGCGGGCCCGTGCGTCGTCGGCGCCCATGGCGAGCAGGACATGGCTTGGCTGCGCCACCCCCGCGGTGCACGCTGAGCCCGTCGAGCACGCGATCCCGCGGGCGTCGAGGAGCATCAGCAGCGCGTCTCCCTCACATCCGGGGAAGGAAAAGTGCGCGTTACCGGGAAGCCGGCCTGGGCCTGGTGCTGCCCCGTTCAGGATCACGTCCGGTACGGCTGCGGTGACCTGGGCTATCAGGTCATCGCGCAGGGCCGCCAGCCGCTTGGCCTCGTCGGCGCGGCGCTCAGTAGCAGCCTGCACGGCGACCGCGAACGCCCGAATCGCCGGGACGTCGAGCGTGCCCGACCTGACGTCGCGCTCCTGGCCGCCGCCGTGCAGCACGGGGACCGGCTTCGCGCCCCTGGCCAGCAGCAGCGCGCCGACGCCGACCGGGCCGCCGATCTTGTGGGCGGTGATGGTGAGCGCGGTGGCACCGGTTCCGGCCAGGCTGACCGGCAGCTGGCCTGCTGCCTGCACCGCATCGCTGTGGAACGGGATCTGATACTCGGCCGCCAGCCGGGCCAGCTCGGCGACGGGCTGCACGGTGCCGACCTCATTGTTGGCCCACATCACGCTGACCAGGGCGACGCTGGACGGATCCTGCTCAATGGCGTCGGCGAGGGTGGCCGGGGTGACGACGCCGGCCTTGTCGACGGCCAGCCAGTCCGCGTCCGCGTCCTCGTGCTCCGCCAGCCAGCGGACGCTGTCCAGCACGGCGTGATGCTCGGCAGCCGCGGCCAGCACCCGGCGCCGGGCGGGATCGGCAGCCCGAGCGGCCCAGTACAGTCCCTTGACGGCCAGGTTGTCCGCTTCTGTACCGCCGCTGGTGAAGACCACCTCGCTGGGCCTGGCCCCGTAGGCCTCCGCGATCAGCTCCCTGGACTCCTCCACCACGCGGCGCGCCCGGCGGCCCGCATTGTGCAGGGATGACGGGTTGCCGACCTGGGCCAGCTCCTCTGTCATTGCCGCCAGGGCGGCAGGCAGCATGGGCGTCGTCGCGGCGTGATCCAGGTAGGCCGGGACAGCCGGGGCTGTCCTGGCGTTCGGCACCGGCTCGCGCCCGGCTGCGTCAATATCAGACATGATGCGCCCAGCCTAGTGGCGTTCCGGCAGGCACGACCGCTCGCGGGCCGGTGAACCGGCCCGGCAGCGGCCTGCCGGTCGCCCTCAGCCCTCCGACCGCTTGCCGATCTCCTCGACCAGCTGGGGGACGACCTTGAAGAGGTCTCCGACGACACCGAAGTCGGCCAGTTCGAAGATCGGCGCTTCCGGGTCCTTGTTGACGACCATGATCGTCTTGGAGGTCTGCATCCCGGCCCGGTGCTGGATCGCGCCGGAAATGCCGATGGCCATGTAGAGCTGCGGCGAGACGGTCTTGCCCGTCTGACCGACCTGGAACTGATGCGGGTACCAGCCGGCGTCGGTCGCCGCGCGGGACGCGCCCACGGCGGCGCCGAGGGAGTCAGCCAGCTGCTCGATCAGCGAGAAGTGCTCTCCGGATCCGAGACCCCGGCCGCCGGAGACCACGATCGACGCCTCGGTGAGTTCCGGCCGCTCGCCGCGCTCGGCCACGACCTTGCCGGTCACCCGGGCGGTCTTGGCGTCGTCGGTGACCGTGAAGCTGACGGGCTCGATCTCCGCGGCGCCGGTGGCAGCCTCGGGCGTGACCGCGTTCGGGCGGACGGCGATGATCGGCGTGCCCGTGCGCACCCGGGACTGCACGGTGATCGCGCCGCCGAAGATCGACTGCTCGCCGGTCAGCCCGTCGCCCACGCCGGTCACGTCAGTCAGCACGCCCGAGCCGGTCTTCACCGCCAGCCGCCCGGCGACCTCCCGGCCCTCGGACGTCGCCGCGACCAGGACCGCCGCGGGCGACTTCTCCGCGATCAGGTGCGCCAGCAGCTCAGCCTTCGGTGCCACGACGAAGTCCTCGTAGTCCGCGCTGTCCGCGAGGTACACCTTCGCCGCGCCGAACTCGGCCAGCCGGGCCCGGCCAGCCTCAGCGCCCTCGCCTGTCCACACCACCGACGGCTCGCCGTGCGCCCGCGCCAGCGTCAGCAGCTCGGTTGTGACCTTCTTGACGGTCGGGCCGTCGTGCTCGGCCAGTACCAGGATCTCAGCCATCTCAGATGCCTTCCGCGTCCCGGGTGTCCAGTGGAACTGCCTGCTCAGATGAACTTGCGCGACGGCGAGGTACTCGGCCGCCTTGGCGCCGCCGTCTCCCTCGTCGGTCACGATCGTGCCGGCCGCGCGCGGCGGCCGGTTCGCGAAGCTGACCACCTCGGTGGCGCTCGCGCCCAGGCCGGCCTCACCGGGGTCGATGCCGAGGTCGGCCAGGGTCAGCTTCTCGACCGGCTTCTTCTTCGCCGCCATGATCCCCTTGAACGACGGGTACCGCGGCTCGTTGATCTTCTCGACCACGCTGACCACCGCGGGCAGCGTCGCCTCGACCGTGTCGTAGCCGTAGTCGGCCTGCCGGTGAATGCTGATCTTGGAGCCGTCAGTCTCCACCTTGCTGGCGAAGCGACATCTGCGGCACGCCCAGCCGCTCGGACAGCATCGCCGCCAGCGTGCCCATCCGCGCGTCGGTGGACTCCGAGCCCAGGATCACCACGTCGAACCCGGTGCGCTCCAGCACCTTCGCCAGCACCGCGGAGGTCACCAGGCCATCAGAGCCGCGCAGGGCATCGTCGCTCACGTGCACGGCCTTGTCCGCGCCCATGGACAGCGCCTTGCGGATCGCGTCCGCGGCCTTGTCCGGGCCCATCGACACGATCGTGACCTCACCGCCGAGCGCCTCCTGCAGCCGCAGGCCCTCCTCGATGGCGTAGTCGTCAAGCTCGTTGATCACCGCGTCGGCAGCATCCCGGTCCAGCGTGCTGTCCTCGGCTCGCAGCTTCCGCTCCGACCAGGTGTCCGGTACCTGCTTGACCAAGACCACAATGTTCATGACCGGATGCCGACCTTCCCGTGTAGAACCTTCGTTCCGAGCATATGTTACTGATCAGTAGCACCGTTATTCAGTAGCACCGTTATCCGGCCTGGCCAGGACGCGTATGTGCGGCTGCCTGCCGTTCTGCGGCCTCCACGACGTTAGCCAGCAGCATGGCCCTGGTCATCGGGCCGACACCGCCGGGCATCGGCGCGAGGTAGCCGGCTACCCCGGCCACGGCAGGATCCACATCGCCCACCAGCCCCGCGTCGGTCCTGGTGATGCCGACGTCCAGCACCGCGGCTCCGGGCTTGACCATGCCGGCCGTGACCAGCCCCGGCCGCCCTGCGGCGACGACCACGATGTCCGCGGCGCGGGTATGCGCGGCCAGGTCCCTGGTGCCGGTGTGGCACTGCGTCACGGTGGCGTTCTCGCTGCGCCGGGTCAGCAGCAGCCCGAGAGCGCGGCCGACCGTGATGCCGCGGCCGATCACGGTCACTTCCGCCCCGGCGATCGGCACGTCGTAGCGGCGCAGCAGCTCGACGATGCCCTTCGGAGTGCACGGCAGCGGGCCCGGCTCGCCGAGCACGAGCTTGCCCAGGTTCACGGGCGTCAGCCCGTCGGCGTCCTTGTCCGGGTCGATCAGCGCAAGTACGCGCTGCGCGTCCAGCCCGGCCGGGAGCGGCAGCTGAACGATGTAACCGGTGCACGCCGGATCGGCGTTGAGCTCGGCGACGACATCCTCGACCTGCTGCTGGCTCGCGTCGGCGGGCAGGTCGCGGCGGATGCTGACGATGCCGACCTGCGCGCAGTCCCGGTGCTTGCCGGCCACGTAGGACTGGCTGCCGGGGTCGTCACCGACCAGGACCGTGCCGAGTCCGGGCGCGAGGCCGGCCTCGGCCAGCTTCGCCACCCGGCTGGTGAGGTCCTCGCGGATGGCCCTGGCAGTCGCCTTGCCGTCCAGAATGGTCGCAGTCATCGCGCGCTCATTCTGCCTGATGGCTGCCGTGATCCCGGAGCCGAGGCCCGGATAACCGGATTTCCATCTTCCGGAGACTTGTGCCCGCGGACGTGTACAACTCTCCCGGAACATGGAACTGAGCTCAGGAGGAGGTCCACCGTGGCGATCACCACCGTGGAGGTCATGTCGGTCCCGGTCAGCGATCAGGACCGCGCCCGCGCGTTCTACACCGACGTGCTGGGCTTCACCCTGGAGATGGACGCCGAGTTCGCCGGCGGCGGCATGCGCTGGGTGATGCTCCGGCCACCCGGCGGCGGACGCGATCACGCTGGTCAACTGGTTCGACGAGATGACGCCCGGCTGGCTGCGCGGCTCCGTGCTCGGCTGCGACGACATCGAGCAGACGGCCGCCAGGCTCAGGCAGGCAGGCGTCAGCTTCAACGAGGACGACATCGCCGAGGCGCCCTGGGGACGGTATCTGACCTTCGCCGACCCGGACGGCAACGGCTGGGTGCTGCAGCAGACCAGGCACAGCCGTCGGCGAGCTGCGCCGGTGGCGGCCAGTGGTCGGCGGTCAGTGGTAGAAGTGCCTGACCCCGGTGAAGTAGAGCGCGACCCCGGCGGCGTCGGCGGCCGCGATCACCTCGTCGTCGCGCACCGAGCCGCCCGGCTCGGCAACAGCCCGCACGCCGGCGTCGGCCAGGATCTGGAATCCATCGGCGAACGGGAAGAAGGCGTCGCTGGCACCGACGGAGCCGGCCGCCCGCTCCCCCGCCCGTGTCACCGCGAGGCGGCAGGAGTCAACGCGGTTGACCTGGCCCATGCCGATGCCGACGCTGGCCCGCCCGGCGGCGAGCAGGATGGCGTTGGACTTGACCGCGCGGCAGGCCCGCCAGGCGAACTCCAGGTCGGCCAGCACCGCCGCATCGGCCTGGCTGCCGGCGACGAGCCGCCAGTTCGCCGCGGAGTCGCCCGGCTCGGTCCCGGTGTCGCTGGTCTGCATCAGCATGCCGCCGCTGACCTGCCGCCAGTCCAGGCCGGACGCGGCCGCGCCAGCGGCAGCGGCAGTCCCGGCGGCCGCCGCCAGAGCCGGAGCCGGAGCTGCGCACCGCAGCAGCCGCTGGTTCTTCTTCGCGGTCAGGATCTTCAGCGCGCCGGGCTCGAAGTCCGGCGCGATGATCACCTCGGTGAAGATCTCCGCGACCTGCGCGGCCATCTCCTCGGTCACGGTGCCGTTCGCCGCGATGACGCCGCCGAACGCGGACACCGGATCGCAGGCATGCGCCTTGCGATGCGCTTCGGCGAGGTCCGCGCCGAGCGCGATGCCGCACGGGTTGGCGTGCTTCATGATCGCGACGCACGGCTCGCTGAACCCGAACGCCGCCCGGCGGGCCGCGTCGGCGTCCACGTAGTTGTTGTAGGACATGGCCTTGCCGTGCAGCACCTCAGCCGCGGCGATCCCGCCGCCGGAGGCGGCCGAGCCGCCTGACCGCAGGTACAGGGCCGCGCGCTGGTGCGGGTTCTCGCCGTAGCGGAGGACATCCTTGCGCGTCCAGACCGTGCCGGTCACGTCCGGCCAGCCGGTCTGCTCCGCCACCTCGTCCGGCGCGTAGACGGAGGCGAACCACGACGACACCGCGGCATCGTAGGCCGCGGTGTGCGCGTAGGCCTGAGCGGCCAGGCGGCGCCGCTGGTCCAGGGTGAAGCCGCCATCCGTCAGCGCGGCCAGCACCTGCGGGTAGGCGGCCGGGCTGGTCACCACGGCCACGGTGGCGTGGTTCTTGGCACCGGCCCGGACCATCGCCGGGCCGCCGATGTCGATCTGCTCGACGCACTCCTGCGGGCTGGCGCCGCTGGCGACGGTCTGCTCGAACGGATAGAGATTGGACACCAGCAGGTCGAACGGCTCGATGCCAAGCCCGGCCAGCTGCTCCCGGTGGCTGTCTTTCGCCAGGTCGGCCAGCAGTCCGGCGTGCACCGCCGGGTGCAGCGTCTTGACCCGGCCGTCCAGGCACTCGGGGAAGCCGGTCAGCTCCTCGACCGGCGTGACCGGGACGCCAGCCGCCGCGATCGTCGCCGCGGTGCTGCCCGTCGACACGATCTGCACGCCGGCCGCCTGCAGCGCCGCCGCCAGCTCGCTCAGTCCCGTCTTGTCGTAGACACTGATCAGCGCCCGTCTGATTGCCACCCTGGTCAACTGCCCATCCTTACTATCCGGTCCTGCACGGTCCAGCCGTCGCGGACCATCCGGCCCACGGTGTCGACGACCAGCGACCGCTCGGCTACCTTGATCCGCTCGTGCAGCGTTTCCTCGTCATCGTCGGCCAGCACGGGCACGGCCTGCTGGGCCAGGATCGGCCCGCTGTCCACGCCGGCATCGACCAGGATCACGCTGCAGCCGGTCACCTTGACCCCGAACGCCAGCGCGTCCCGGACGCTGTGCATGCCGGGGAACGACGGCAGCAGCGCCGGATGCGTGTTGATCATCCGGCCGCCGAACCTGGTCAGGAACTCGGTGCCGACCAGCTTGAGAAAGCCGGCCGCGATGACCAGATCCGGCTCGAAGGCCGCGCAGTCCGCCGCCAGCGCCTTATCCCAGGCGAACCGGTCGGGCGAGTCCTTCAGCCGCCGCACGAACGTCGGGATCCCGGCCGCCGCTGCCCTGGCCTCGCCGCCGGTGCCGTCCCGGTCCGCGCCGACGGCGACGACCTGCGCGCCGAAGCCGGGATCCGCGCAGGCATCGAGAAGCGCCTGCAGGATGCTGCCGGTGCCCGAGACGAGCACGAGCAATCGCGACGGACTGACGGTGAGCTCCCTGGGTCTGGCGTGGCGGCCAGCCGGACGAGCCAGGCGGCCTGCGCGGGCGATCGCCCGGCGGCCTCAGCGTACCCCGCGGGCGGCTAGCCGCTTCCGCAGACCGGGCCGCCGGCGGCATGATGGCGCGCATGGCCGCCTCGCCCGGACAATCAGCCGCAAGCCTGCTGTCGGGCCTGCGTGAGCATCAGGATGCGATGACAGCGCAGCTTGCCTCGCTCGTCGAGGCCGAGACGCCGTCCGCGGACCGGCCGGCCTGCGAGGCGGGCGCCGCGACCGTGGCGGCGATCGCCGGGTCGGTGCTGGGCGAGGCTGGCGAGCTGCTGCTGGCAGGTGACCGGCCGCACCTGCGCTGGCGGTGGCCGGCCGAGCCCGGCCGTCCGCCGGTCGTGCTGATCGGGCACTTCGACACGGTCTGGCCGCTCGGGACCCTGGCGCGCTGGCCGTTCAGCGTGGATACAGGCGGCCGGGACCGCGACCGGGCCGGGCTGCTTCGATATGAAGGCGGGAATCGTCCAGCTACTGCATGCCGTCGCCGCTCTCGGCGACCGTGCCGGGATCGAGATCCTGCTGACCAGCGACGAGGAGATCGGCTCGCCCGCGCAGCCGCCCGCTGATCGAGGAAGCCGCCAGGCGCGCGGCAGCCGCGGTGATCCTCGAGCCGTCCGCACTCGGAAAAGTCAAGACCATGCGGAAGGGAACGGGCTTCTATCAGCTCGCGGTCACCGGCCGGGCCGCGCATGCCGGACTGGAACCAGAGAAGGGGGCCAATGCCCTGATCGCGCTTGCGGAGCTGATCGGACGGGTTACCGCCATCGCGAGGCCTGAGCTCGGCACGACCGTCACGCCGACAGTCGCGGCGGCTGGCACGGCCGCCAATGTGGTGCCAGCGGGGGCGCAGGCGGACATCGATGTCCGGGTGGCCGATCCGGCGGAAGCCAGCCGGGTCGACGCCGAACTGCGCGCGCTCGCCACGACTGTGCCCGGCACCACGCTCACCGTGTCCGGCGGCCCGAACCGGCCGCCGATGCCGGCGCAGGCCACCGAGGCGCTGTTCGGCGTGGCCCGGGCGGCCGCCGCGGACCTGGGCCTCCCCCCGCTGGCCGGGATTGCGGTCGGCGGCGGGTCAGACGGCAACTTCACGGCGGCAGCCGGCTGCCCGACCCTCGACGGACTCGGTGCCGTGGGCGACGGCGCTCACGCCGAGGGCGAGTACGTGCTGCTCGCGGCGATGCCCGAGCGGGCGGCGCTGCTGGCCGCCCTCATCGAGCGGCTGCGGACCGCCAGCTGAGCCAGCGCCGGCTGATCACGGCGCGCGACGCCGCCGAGCTAAGGCAGTGCCGACGGGCCAGCCGGGCCGCGCCGATGCGCTGGCGGGTCGCCGGCCCACGGGTCCACGTAGATCACGTGCCCCGAGTCCGGGCCGCCGTCTGCTATCCGGTCCGCAGCCTCGGCCGCGCTTCCGTGCGGACCGCCGGCCGCAGGATCCGGTTGCGCAGGGATGCGGGCGGCCGCGCCGCGCCACGCGGCCGCAGTGACCGACATCCGCGGCAGCGCCCCGGCCCGGCGCAGGGCGACATAGTTCGCCAGGCCGGCCGCGGCGGCCGCGGCGATGCCGATCTCCAGCGCGGAGACCGCGCCGGTCTGCCAGGCCGAGGGCCCGACCGCCGACAGCCTGCCGTCGCCGAGCGGTCCGCCGGACGCGGCTGCCAGCAGCCCGAGCAGGGCCCCGGACAGTGCTCCGCAGGCCAGTCCCCACAGCGGCGCGGCGTCCAGGGCCAGGGCGGGCGCGGCCCGGACGAGCAGCAGACCGCCCAGGGCGCCGGCCAGGTAGGGCAGGGCGAGCACGGTCGGCTCGATCCAGCCCGGCATCGCGCCGTGCAGGCCGGGCGGCAGCGCTGCCAGGATCGGCAGTGCGGGCAGCTGGGTGAGCGCGGACCCAGTCGGGGCCACGACCGTACCGGCCCCGAACGCGAATCCAGGGCCGAGCGAGAACGCGATCGCCCAGATCACCGCGTTCGGCAGGTAGCCGAGCTGCAGCAGGAGCAGGAGCACCGTGCCGATCGCGCCCGGCGCGAGATCGCGCTGCAGCGTGCCTGCCTCATGCAGATGGGCGATCAGCGAGAGACCGGCCAGCAGCGCTCCGGCCGCGACGAGCGTGCCCAGGGCGCCGGCCACGCCGACCACGACGGATCGCGGTCGCTGCGGCAGCAGCCGGATGAGCTGCGACCAGGGAGCGAGCGCTCTGGCGCCGCCGAGGCCCGCCGCTGCGAACGCGAGCAGCAGGCCGTACGTGACGGCCTGCGGGACGGACGATGATTCTGTGGCGGACCTGCTGGCCAGCGCCAGCACTCCGGTCAGCACCGCGTAGGGCACGGCGACACAGACAGCCGCGTAGCCCACGTGCCGGAGGCGCCGCACCTGGCCCGCCCGGACGACGAAGCGCCCGGCCCGCCAGAGCAGCGCTCCGGGCAGGGCGAGCAGGCCGAGGGGCAGCAGGCCGATCCGTCCGGCCCCGCGGAAGGTGAAGCCAACGTGCTGGCCGACCAGCCAGAGCGCAGCGGCGGTGCGCAGCACGGCCGGAAGGCCGGTGCCCGCATGCGGCGCCGCTATCCAGCCGATCAGCACGAGCATTGTCACGGCGGCCAGGCCGGTGCCCGTCACCGCGGCCGCGGCCAGAGCGCCCGTGGTCAGCAGCGGGCGCTGAGTGGCAGCGGGGTCGCCGGCCGGCCCCGCGCTGCCGGGATCAGGCGTACCAGCGGGGCGGGCACCGACGGCGGAAGCAGTCACAAGACTCAACCCTGGCAATCCTGCGCGCTTCGGCTGCGGAGGCGCGCCGATTACCCAGCCGGTCTGGTCAGCCTGCCTGGAGCGTGTCGCGCACCAGCCGGGCCGTCTCGCTGGGCGTCCGGCCGACTCGCACCCCGACCTTCTCCAGCGCTTCCTTCTTCGCCTGGGCGGTGCCGGCCGAGCCGGAGATGATCGCGCCGGCGTGGCCCATGGTCTTGCCCTCCGGCGCGGTGAACCCGGCCACGTACGCGACGACCGGCTTGGTCACGTTCTTCTCGATGAAGGCAGCCGCCCGCTCCTCGGCGTCGCCGCCGATCTCGCCGATCATCACGATCGCCTCGGTGTCCGGGTCGTCCTCGAAGGCGCCGCAGGCAGTCGATGTGGGTGGTGCCGATGATGGGGTCGCCGCCGATGCCGACCGCGGTGGTGAAGCCGATGTCGCGCAGCTCGTACATCATCTGGTAGGTCAGCGTGCCGGACTTGGACACCAGCCCGATCCGGCCCTCCGAGGTGATGTCGGCCGGGATGATGCCGGCGTTGGACTTGCCTGGCGAGGCGACGCCCGGGCAGTTGGGGCCGACGATCCTGGTGACGTTCCCCTTGTCGACCGCGTAGGCCCAGAACCCGGCAGTGTCATGCACCGGGACGCCCTCAGTGATCACGATCACGAGCGGCATCTGCGCGTCGATCGCCTCGATGACCGCGTCCTTGGTGCCGGCCGGCGGCACGAACACTACCGAGACGTCGGCTCCGGTTGCCTCCATCGCCTCGCCGACCGTGGCGAAGACGGGTACCTCCCGGCCGGACAGGTCGACCGTCTGGCCGGCCTTGCGCGGGTTGGTACCGCCGACGACGTTCGTGCCGGCCGCGATCATCCGGGCACCGTGCTTGCGTCCCTCGGAGCCGGTAATGCCCTGCACGATGATCTTGCTGTCGGCGTTCAGGAAGATCGCCATGTCATGCTCCGTTCGCGGCCGCGGCGGCCAGCTCGGCGGCGCGCCGCGCCGCATCGTCCATCGTGGCCACCTGCTCGACCACCGGCAGCCCGGCGTCGGAGAGTATGCGCCGTCCCTCGGCCGCGTTGTTGCCGTCCAGCCGGACCACGATCGGGTGCCGGACCGGCTCGCCTCGCTCGGCCAGCAGCGCCATCGCCGACACGATGCCGTTGGCCACCGCGTCGCAGGACGTGATGCCGCCGAATACGTTGACCAGCACGCTGCGCACGCTCGGGTCGGACAGCACGATGTCCAGGCCGTTCGCCATCACCTCGGCTGACGCGCCGCCGCCGATGTCCAGGAAGTTGGCCGGGCGGATGCCGCCGAACTCCTCGCCCGCGTAGGCCACGACGTCCAGCGTGGACATGACCAGGCCGGCCCCGTTGCCGATGATGCCGACCGAGCCGTCCAGCTTCACGTAGTTCAGGTGCCTGGCCTTCGCCCGCGCCTCCAGCGGGATCGACAGCGCCGGGGTCGGCGAACTTGTCCCAGTCCTGCCGGAACGCCGCGTTGTCGTCGAGCGTGACCTTGGCGTCGAGCGCGACGACCCGGCCGTCCCCGGTGTAGACGAGCGGATTCACCTCGACCAGGGTCGCGTCCTCGTCAGTGAAGACTGCCCACAGCCGCTCGGCGAGGTCGGCCGCGGCCTCCTGCGCCTCCTCCGGAAGCCGGCCGGCCCGGACGATCTCCAGCGCCTTCGCGTGGTCGACGCCGGTCAGCGGGCTGACCGGGATCCGCGCCAGCGCGTCCGGCCGCTCGCGGGCCAGGTCCTCGACCTCCATGCCGCCCTCGACCGTGCACATGGACAGGAACGTGCGCTCGGCCCGGTCCAGCAGGAAGGACAGGTAGAACTCGCTGGCGATGTCGGTGTCCTCGGCAACCAGGACGGAGTGCACGGTGTGGCCCTTGATGTCCATGCCGAGGATCCGGCAGGCTTTCTCCTGCGCCTCATCCGGCGTATCGGCCAGCTTCACGCCGCCGGCCTTGCCGCGGCCGCCGGTCTTCACCTGCGCCTTGATGACCACCAGCGGCTTGGCGCCGGGCCTGGCCGCCGCGAACTCCTCGGCAATCTGCCTGGCCTCATCCGCGGTGGTGGCCACCTTGCCCTGCGGAATCGGGACGCCGTACTCGGCGAACAGCTCCTTCGCCTGGTACTCGAACAGGTCCACTCGGGTCCGTCCTTCGTGCTCGGGAATCGGTGCGGCGCGCCCGCGCCCCGCGGCTGGAAGCCTAGTGCGGCCGGTACCGTCGCGGTCAGCTGGGTAGCGGGCACCCGTGCCGGCCGCGGACCGGACGATCAGCCGACCGGCTCGGTGCTTCCCAGCTCCGAGTGCACCCAGTCCACGATCTCGGTCGTCGTCGCGCCAGGCGTGAAGATCCTTGCCACGCCCATCTGCTTCAGCTCAGCGATATCAGCATCGGGGATGATCCCGCCGCCGAACACCGTGATGTCGGTGGCGTCCCGCTCGCGCAGCAGCTCCAGGACGCGGGCGAACTGCGTCATGTGCGCGCCGGACAGGATCGACAGGCCGATGGCGTCGGCATCCTCCTGCAGCGCGGCCGACACGATCTGCTCCGGGGTCTGATGCAGCCCGGTGTAGATCACCTCGACGCCGGCGTCGCGCAGCGCCCGCGCCACCACCTTCGCGCCGCGGTCATGACCATCCAGGCCAGGCTTGGCGATGATCACCCGGATACTGCTCATGGAACCTCCGACCACCGGCTTAGCATGCCGCCGACATAACGGGCAGCCACTGCTCAGCGTAACCGGGACGCACGCCAGCGGCCGAGCCGCGGTGAGCAATCTCACCCGCGGCCCGGCCACGGGACGCCTCCGGTGCGGGAACGGCAGCGCCGCTCAGGCCGCGAGCGCGGCCGTCAGCCCGTCGAGGTAGCGCTCCAGCTGACTGCCGCCGGGGTCGTAGTCAGGGTTCACCTCGGTCAGGACCAGCCCGGCACACGACGGGTCGGTCAGCAGCACCCGCAGGCACGCCACGACGTGCTCCAGCCGGACTCCGGAGTTGTAGTGCGGGAAGTTGCCGAGCGGCAGGTCGCCCGAGTCGACAACGTCGACATCGAAGTGCACGATCATCGGGCCGCCGCCATCCAGGGCCGCTAGTGCGGTGCGGGCGGCCGCCTGCGGCCCGGCGGCCAGGGCACGACCATCAGTGAAGCTCACGCCCTGGCCGGCCAGGAACGCGCGGCCCTCGTCATTCAGTTCACGCGGGTCGCAGCCGACCATCGCGAGCCGCGCCGGGTCGAGCAGCGGCACCTCGCCTGCCAGGCCGGTCAGCTCCGGCTCGCCCTGGCCCAGCAGATGCGCGATGCCACTGGCGTCCAGGATCCCGGATGGATCGGGCTCCAGACTGCCGAGGTCGGCATCGCCGTCGACATAGGCCAGGCCGACGCCGGGGATCGACCCGCCGGAAACCGGCCACGACGCCAAGCGTGATCGTGCAGTCGCCGCCGATGACGAGCGGACGGCGTCCGGCCCGCACCTCGCTGGCCACCGCGTCGGCCACGGAACGCGCGACCGCGGCGACCGAGCTCAGGTTCCTGGCGCCCGGATGCTCGTGATCCACCTGAAAGACCGCGCCTGGCAGATCACCCGCGTCCCGGACGTCGGCGCCGGCCGCCCGGAGCCGGCCGGCCAGGCCGTGCGCGCGCAGAGCGGCCGGCGCCCGGTCCTGTCCGGCGTGATGAGCCCCGGCACTAGTCGGCACTCCGATGATCGTCCAGTCGGTCCTGCTTTGCGTCGCGCCCATGATGCGCCTCCTGTCTGCGGCTGCAGCACCCGCGCCCGCAATCGCGCAGGCATGCGCCGCGTCACCATCTTTCTTCGTTTGATGGTTACGAACCTACCCCGGCGGGTCAGGCTATGCAACCGGCATGCGTAGAATGATGGTGACGCGACGAAAGCAGGGAGGCTCGCCATGCCAGCTGCGCCACCGCGAAGCCGGGGCAACGATCAGCGCAGTCCGGCCGCCGACCCCCACATCGGCCAGGCGCCGGGAGCGCTCGCGACCGTGCAGGCCTTCGTCAACACGCTGGATATCGAGCAGGGCACCGAGGACCTCTCCTCCCCGGCCGCGCTCGACCGCTGGCTGGCGGACGCGGGTCTGACGGACGGGCCGGGCACCGGAGCAGGCACGCCAGCCGGTCGCTCCGGGCCGGCCAGGACCGCGGCCCGCCCGGCACCAGGGACGTCGAGCCCGGCCGACCTCTCGCTGGCGCTCGGCCTTCGCGAGGCACTGCGTGACGTACTCCGCTCGCACGTGCGAAGTGCGGACACGGACGCCGCCGTGCGGCTGGCGGAGATCTCCGCGGCCATGCAGCCCCGGCTGACCGCAGCAAAGGACGGCAGCCTGCGGGTGGTGGCCGGCACCGGCGGCAGCCTCGGCGCCCTCACCCGCCTGCTGCTGATCGCCGCGGAGGCGGAAACGCTCGGAACCTGGCGCCGGCTCAAGGTGTGCAGCGCAGACGACTGCCAGTGGGCGTTCTACGACCGGTCCCCGACCCGGAACGGCTGCTGGTGCAGCATGCAGATCTGCGGCGCGCGCGCTAAGTCGCGGGCGTACCGCAGCCGGGCGGCGAAGAACGCCCCGCTCCGCACGCCCGCGCTGACCTGCACCGCGCCTGCCGGCCTGGCCCGGTGGCCCGTGCTAGAACGTTGGCCGTGGCTGATTACCTGGTGGTGCCGCCGGGCGGCGGCGAGCAGCTGATGGTGCGCGGCAGCACGCTTGCGTTCAAAGCGGTCGGCGGAGACGACCGGCGGCGCGTTCTCGCTGCACGAACGGCAGATCCCGGCGGGCGGCCGCCGTCCGCCCGCGCACGTGCACCCGGACCGGGCCGAGGCCTTCTGGGTGCTGGACGGCTCGGCGGAGTTCGAGCTCGACGGCGAGCTGACCGTCGCCGCCGCCGGCAGCTTCGTCCTCGTGCCCGGCGGCGTAGCCCACACGTTCGGCGCGACGGCGGACGCGCCAGCGCGCGTCCTCGTGCTGCACGCACCTGCGCTCGACGCCTACTTCCGCGACCTGGCGGTCCTGTGGTCGGGCGCGGAGCCGCCCGGCCGCGACGACGAGCTCGCGCTCATGCGCCAGCACGGCATGCGCCCGGTCTAGCCGCTACAGCTTCTCGATCGGCGCGTAGCGCAGCACCAGGTGCTTGATGCCGTAGTCGCCGCCGAAGTCGATCTTGGCTTCCGGGTCGTCGCCGCGGCCCTCGACGGACAGCACCGTGCCGAGCCCGTACGAGTCGTGGGTCACCCGGTCGCCCGGCTGCAGCGACGGAACCGGCCGGTTGCCGATCGCGCGCACGCCGGGCCGCCGGGCCAGCCGCTCCGAGGCGGGCGGCGCCGCCGCCGGCTCGTCCCGGCGCCACTCGATCAGGTCGGCCGGGATCTCGGCCAGGAACCGGGACTGCTTGTGGTAGCCCGGCCGGCCCCACCAGGTGCGGGCCACCGCCCGGGTGAGGTACAGCCGCTGCTGCGCCCGGGTGATGCCCACGTAGGCCAGCCGCCGCTCCTCCTCGAGTTCCCGCTCGTCGCCCATGCGAGCGCTCGTGCGGGAAGACGTTCTCCTCCATCCCGGTCAGGAACACCACCGGGAACTCCAGGCCCTTGGCCGTGTGCAGGGTCATCAGCGTGACCATGCCGCCGTGGTCCTCCCCGTCCGGGATCTGGTCGGCGTCGGCGACCAGCGACACCTGCTCCAGGAAGTCGGTCAGCGTCCCGTCCGGCTTGCGGGCGTCGAACTCGCGGGCCACCGACACCAGCTCGTTCAGGTTCTCGATCCGGCTCGCGTCCTGCAGGTCGGTGGAGGCCTGCAGCTCGGCCAGGTAGCCGGTCCGGTCCAGCACCGCCTCGGCCAGGTCGGCCACCGGGCGCGCCCGCCTCGGCCGCTCCCGCAGCCCGGCCGATCAGCTCGTTGAACGCCTGCGATGGCGCTGCGCCGACCTGGCCGGCCAGCCCGGGCACGTCGTCCGGCCGGCCCAGCGCCGCCGCGAAGCGTGATCCGGTCCCGGCTGGCGCAGCGCGGCCACGCACTCCTCGGCCCGGTCGCCGATGCCGCGCCGGGGCACGTTGAGCATCCGGCGCAGCGACACCTCGTCGTCGGGGTTGGCGATCAGCCGCAGGTAGGCCAGCAGGTCACGGACCTCGCGGCGCTCGTAGAAGCGGACGCCGCCGACCACCTTGTACGGCAGCCCGGCCCGGATGAACACTTCCTCGAACACCCGGGACTGGGCGTTGGTCCGGTAGAACACGGCCACCTCGCCCGGCGTGGCCTCGCCCTCGTCGGCGAGCCGGTCCACCTCCTCGGCGACGAACGCGGCCTCGTCGTGCTCGCTGTCGGCGACGTACCCGACGATCGGCGGCCCGTCGCCCGCGTCGGACCAGAGGTTCTTGGGCACCCGGCCGGAGTTGCGGGACACCACGGCGTTGGCCGCGGCCAGGATGTTCTGCGTGGAGCGGTAGTTCTGCTCGAGCATGATCACCCGTCGCGTCGGCGAAGTCCCGCTCGAACTCCTCGATGTTCCGGATCGTGGCGCCGCGGAAGGCGTAGATCGACTGGTCCGCGTCGCCGACCACGCACAGCTCGGCGGGCGGCAGCGGGCAGGCGTGGTCATCGTCGGACTGCCAGGCCGGATGCCGAGACCAGCTCCCTGACCAGCATGTACTGCGCATGGTTGGTGTCCTGGTACTCGTCCACCAGCACGTGCCGGAACCGCGCCGGTAGGTCTCGGCGACCGTCCGGGAACGCCTGCAGCAGGTTGACCGTGACCATGATCAGGTCGTCGAAGTCCATCGCGCCCGCGGCGACCAGGCGGCGCTGGTACTCGGCGTACGCCTCGGCCAGGGCCTTCTCCCGGTAGCCGTCGGCCCGGGCGAGCGAACGTCTCGTAGTCGATGAGCTCGTTCTTCAGGTTGGAGACCTGGCCGAGCATCGCCTTCGGCGGATAGTGCTTGGCGTCCAGCTCGAGCTCGCGGCAGACCAGCGCCATCAGCCGCTGCGAGTCAGCCTGGTCGTAGATCGAGAAGACGGACGGGTAGCCGAACCGGCTGCGCCTCCCGGCGCAGGATCCGCACGCAGGCGGAGTGGAAGGTCATCACCCACATGGCCCGCGCGCGCGGCCCGGTCAGCTCGCGCGACCCGGGCCGCCATCTCGCCCGCCGCCTTGTTGGTGAAGGTGATGGCCAGGATCTCGCTCGGGCGCGACCTCGCGCTCCGCCAGCAGATAGGCGATCCGGTGGGTCAGCACCCGGGTCTTGCCCGAGCCGGCCCCGGCCACGATCAGCAGCGGGCCGCCCTCGTGCAGCGACGGCCGCCCGCTGCTGCGGGTTCAGGCCGTCCAGGAGAGATTCGGCAGACGTACCGCGGTCACCCGCCAAGCCTAGGCGCTGCCGCCGACAGCCGCGCCGGACCGGTGCGCGCCGGCGCTGCCGTCAGTTGTCCGGAACCAGCGTGGGCGTGGCCCGGGTCAGCGTCTCCTTGCGGAAGAAGGCCGGGCCGCTGAGCCGCATGTAGATGAAGACGAGCACCCCGGCCAGCGCGGACAGGAAGGCGATGATGAAGATGCCGCCGATCCTCCCAGTGCAGGCCCGGCACCGTCCAGTAGGTGTAGCCGTTGGTCGCCACCCAGTCGCTCTGCAGGCTGTAGATGCCCGCCGCCCACATGATCAGGCCGCCGAGCCCGGGCAGGATGCCCTGCATCCACAGGTTGCGGGGCTGCTGGTCAGCGTCCTGCGGTAGTACCAGACGCAGGCGAAGGCGGTCAGCCCGTAGTAGAAGGCGATGTAGAGGCCGATCGCGGTCACCGCGTCGGCGATCGACGTTGCCGCCGGAGATGTAGTTCAGCGGGACGTACAGCGCGATCGAGATCAGGCCCATCACGATCGTGGACACGGTCGGCGTCAGGTACCTGCGGGTGGATCTTGGCGAACGACGTCCGGGAGCGCCTTGTAGGCCGCCATCGACAGGGTGGTCCGGGCGGTCGGCAGGATCGTCGTCTGGGTCGAGGCCGCCGCCGAGGTCAGCACCATCAGGATCAGCAGCCGGGACAGGACCGCGCCGAGGCCGCCGGTCGCCGAAGACCGCGCCGCCGAGCACCGACAGCACGTCGAACTCGTGCGCCGGGTTGGCCAGGCCGATGCCCTTGGTGCCGATGCCGGCGAACGACTGCGCCGCGAAGATCACCACGACGTAGGTGACCAGCAGCATCACGGTCGAGATGATCGCCGCCCGGCCCGGGCGTCCTGGCCTTGTCGGCCGTCTCCTCGTTGACCGAGACCGCGGTGTCCCAGCCCCAGTAGATGAACAGCATCAGGATGATGCCGCCGACGAAGCGCCGAGAGCGACAGGTGCGATGGGCAGCAGCCAGCCGACGCTCGGCGTGGATCGCGGTGGGCGGCGGATGGCTGCCCGGTGCGACCTTGACCAGCGCCACGATCGCCAGCACCAGCAGCATGACGATCTCGATGGTCAGCAGGATGCGTTCTGGAACCAGGCCGAGACCTCGATGCCGCGGTAGCAGATGTAGGTCATCGCGACGATCCAGCTGATGCCGACCAGCAGCACCCAGACGCTGGCCGGGTTGCTGCCCGATGGCGCTGTTCGGTCCCTGGAACAGGAGGAACATGTACTGCCCGGCGACCTGGGCCAGGCTGGCCATGACCAGGATGTCGGCGGCGACGATGGCCCAGCCGCCGGCCCAGCCGGTCTTGGGCCCGAAGGCCCGGGTCGCCCAGGTGAAGGTGGTGCCGCAGTCCGGGTCCGCCTTGTTCATCTCGCTGTAGCCGATCGAGCACAGCAGCATCGGGATGAACGCCAGCAGCGCGACCGCCGGGGCCTTGAGCCCCACGGCCACGACGACGAAGACCAGGGTCGCCGCCAGGCTGTAGGCAGGCGCCGTCGAGGCGACGCCCATCACGACGCTGGAGACGAGGCCGAGGGCCCCGCCCTTCAGGCCCTTGTCCCGGTATTCCTCGACCGGCTGCAGGTCGGTTCCAGTAGTCGCCATAGCCTGGTCGTTCCCCTCCTGAAACGACCCGCACACATCGGGTGTGAGTCTGCTAACGCTAGCGGCGAGCACGGACTGGTGCCGCAGTAGCGTTGCACAGATCAGACCGCAATTCGCAACGGTTCTAGCATGCAATTAGCTCGTAGCAACGTTTTCAGTTGTAACGGGTAGATATCGCGACTGGTCCCGTCGGATGGCCCGCGAGCCTCAGAGCTAGGATCGCAGCATGCGCATACTCCTTGTCGGGGCTGGCGGCGTCGGTACGGCTTTTGCCCGGATTGCCGCCCGCCGTCCGTTCGCTGAGCTGATCATCGCAGATTACGACCTGGCCAGGGCGCAGCAGGCGGCGGCCGCCAGGGACTCGCTACACGGCCGTCCAGCTGGACGCCAGGGACGAGGCGGCCACCGCAGCCCTGCTGGCCGAGCACCGCTGCGACGTCCTGATGAACGCGACCGACCCGCGGTTCGTGATGCCGCTCTTCCGGGCCGCGCTCGCCGCGCGGGTGCACTACCTGGACATGGCCATGTCCCTGTCCCAGCCGCATCCCGCCGAGCCCGTACGCCAGGACTGGCGTCAAGCTCGGTGACGAGCAGTTCGCCCTGGCCGGGCAGTGGGAGGACGCGGGCAAGCTCGCGCTGGCCGGGATCGGGGTCGAGCCGGGACTGTCCGACGTGTTCGCCCGGTATGCCGCGGACGAGCTGTTCAGCGAGATCGACGAGCTCGGCGTCCGGGACGGCGCCAACCTGGCCGTGGCCGGCTACGACTTCGCGCCGACGTTCTCCATCTGGACCACGATCGAGGAGTGCCTCAACCCGCCGGTGATCTGGGAGAAGGAGCCGCGGCTGGTTCACCACGCCGCCGTTCAGCGAGCCGGAGACCTTCACGTTCCCGGCCGGCATCGGCCCGGTCGAGTGCGTCAACGTGGAGCACGAGGAAGTGCTGCTGATCCCGCGCTGGGTCGACGCCAAGCGGGTCACCTTCAAGTACGGCCTCGGCGAGGAGTTCATCGGCGTCCTGCAGACCCTGCACAAGCTCGGGCCTGGACTCGCACCGACCCGGTCAGCGTCGGCGGCGCCGGCGTGTCGCCGCGCGACGTGGTCGCCGCCTGCCTGCCCGACCCGGCCACGCTGGGCGACAAGATGACCGGCCTGACCTGCGCCGGAACCTGGGTCACCGGCACCGGCAAGGACGGCCGCGCCGCGCGAGGTCTACCTGTCACCACGTGGTCGACAACGCGCTGGTCCATGGCCGACTACGGCTCGCAGGCCGTGGTCTGGCAGACCGCGGTCAACCCGGTCGTCGCCCTCGAGCTGATCGACTCAGGCGCCTGGTCGGGCGCCGGCCTGCTCGGCCCGGAGGCGCTGCCGCCGCAGCCCTTCCTTGACCTGCTGACCGAGTACGGCTCGCCGTGGGCGTGCGAGGAACGCACGCCGGCCAGCGCCTGAGCACCCCCGAAGAACAACCCACGCCCCTTTACGACGGGAACGGAGTCAACCGTGGCTGATGACCTCCAGAACTTCATCGGCGGTCAGTGGACTGACCTGGCCTACGACAAGCGCGCCGATCTGATCGACCCCAGCACCGGCGAGGTCTTCGCCACCGCGCCTGTCTCCGGCGAGGCCGAGGTCGATGCGGCGTTCGCCTCGGCCGCCGACGCCTTCCCGGGCTGGCGCGACTCGACCCCGGCCGAGCGGAGCCTGGCCCTGCTGCGGATCGCGGACGCGATCGAGGCCAGGGCCGACGAGCTGTTCGTCAAGGCCGAGTCGCAGAACACCGGCAAGCCGCTCGCGCTGACGGCCGTCCGAAGAGATCCCGCCGATGGTCGACCAGATCCGGTTCTTCGCCGGCGCGGCGCGGATGCTCGAGGGCCGCTCGGCCGGCGAGTACATGTCCGGCTTCACGTCGTTCATCCGGCGCGAGCCCATCGGCGTCTGCGCGGCGGTCACGCCGTGGAACTACCCGATGATGATGGCGGTGTGGAAGTGGGCGCCCGCGCTGGCGGCCGGCAACACCATGGTGCTCAAGCCGTCGGACACCACGCCGTACTCCACGCTGCTGATGGCCGAGCTGATGAGCGAGTTCCTGCCGCCGGGCGTGTTCAACGTGGTCTGCGGTGACCGCGACACCGGCCGCGCCCTGGTCTCGCACCAGATCCCGCAGATGGTGTCGATCACCGGGAGCGTCCGGGCCGGCATCGAGGTGGCCAGGCCGCGGCGGGCGACCTGAAGCGGGTCCACCTGGAACTGGGCGGCAAGGCCCCGGTCATCGTGTTCGACGACGCCGACCCGGCGAAGGCCGCCGAGGCGATCGCGATCGCCGGCTACTTCAACGCGGGCCAGGACTGCACCGCGGCGACCCGGGTGCTGGCCGGCCCGCGCATCCACGACGACTTCGCCGCGGCGCTGGTCGAGCAGGCCGCGAGCGCAGGTGACCGCGGGCCCGGACGACGCGGACGCCGACTTCGGGCCGCTGAACAACGCCAGCCAGCTGGACCGGGTGACCGGGTTCATCTACGCGGCTGCCCGACCACGCCCAGGTCCTGGCCGGCGGCAGCCGGGTCGGCGACCGCGGCTACTTCTACTCGAGCCAGCGTCGTCGACGGCCTGCAGCAGGACGACGAGATCATCCAGAACGAGGTGTTCGGCCCGGTCATCACCGTGCAGCAGTTCAGCGACGAGGACGAGGCGCTGCGCTGGGCCAACGGCACGCGAGTACGGGCTGGCATCGTCGGTCTGGACGTCTGATCACGGCCGGGCCATGCGGATGGCGCGGTCGCTGGACTTCGGCTGCGTCTGGATCAACACGCACATTCCGCTGGTCGCGGAGATGCCGCACGGCGGGTTCAAGCACTCGGGCTACGGCAAGGACCTGTCGATGTACGGGTTCGAGGACTACACCCGGGTCAAGCACGTGATGTCCGCGCTCGACTGACTAACTCTGCGGTGGTGCCGGACCGGGCGCGGCAGCGGGCGTAACGTCGCCTACGTCAGCTGGCCACCTCGCCCGCAACGGGCAAGACCAGCAGCGTTGCTCGGCGGCGTTGCCAGCCCGCAGAGCGCCCGGGCTGGCACCACCGCTCAGCCTCAGCCGCGCGTTACTTACGGCGGAGCGCGGCGGCGCAGGCCGAACAGCACCAGGAGCACCGCGACCAGCGCGGCCGCGGCCGGAACGGCGCGCTTGAGCACGGGCAGGCCCAGCGACCTCGAGCAAGTCGATCGCGTCGTTGTCCGGCGGCTGCCAGGCAGGCTGCTCGCGCTCCGGCGGCGCCTGTGCGGCCGCTGACTCGTGCCGGGCGGGGTGCAGCTGAGTGACTCCGGCCAGTTCGTCACGCGAGCCGTTCTCGGTGCCGGCGTGCCTGCCCACGCCGCCGCCGCCGTTCACGTCCGCGGCTGCGCTGCTCGTCCCTGCCTCGGCGTCGGCCAGCGCCAGGCCGCGGTCGGCCAGCTTCGTCCTGATGTCGGTCAGCGACGCCGGGCCGACACCATCGATGGCACGCAGCTGCTGCTCGGTCCGCCTGGTCAGATCGCCAAGAGTCTGGATCCCGTCGTGGCGCAGGCTGCTCCAGGCCCGCGAGCTGAGGTTGAGCACGTCAATCGGCAGCGCCTCCTCGGCGGCACCCCCGGCGCCAGTGACCGGAGCCGCAGCCGCAGGCTCGGCGGCGGACGCGGCGGCCTGCGCCGCCGGCTGAACTGGCGCTGCGGCGGCGGCCGGCTCGGGCTCGGCCGCGAGCATGGCCGCCAGGTTGTCGGCGAAGATGCCGACAAGGCGCCCGCCGACCTCGGCCAGGACACCGCGGCCGAACTGGGCTGGCTTGCCGGTCACGTTCAGCGACGTGTGCACGATGACGTTCGTCTGGTCGCCATCGGCCTTCAGCTCGGAGCGCACGGAAGCCGATGCCGTGCCGGCTCCGCGCGTCTCCTTGCCGGACGCTTCCAGGACGACGACGCGGGCGTCGCGATCACGCTCGGTGAACTTGGCGGTACCGGCATATGTCATCTGGATCGGGCCGACCTTGACCTTGATCCTGCCGGTGATGTTGTCGCCGTCCACCGAGTCCAGGCTGGCGCCGGGCATGCACGGCGCCACCCGCTCGACGTCCAGGAGCACATCCCATGCTCGCTCCACTGGTACCGGGACCGAGAACGAGTGCTCGAGCTCCATCTATCAGACTCCTGCCGCTGCCTCCAGAGCGCGCCCGGTCAGCACCCGCGCCAGGTGTCGCCGGTAATCCGGCGCCCCGTGCAGGTCCGCAGGCGGCTGCGTTCCCTCGGCCGCGCTCTGCGCCGCTGCGCGCAGCGACTCGGAACTGGCCTGCGCTCCGGCTAGAGCCGCCTCGACGGCTGCTGCCCTCAGCGGTACCGAGCCCATGTTGGTCAGCCCGACCCTGGCCTCGGCCACCTCGCCATTGGAGCGCCGCACCAGCGCCGCGACGCCGACAGTCGCCCACGCCTGCGCGGTCCGGTGGAACTTCTCATAACGATATCCCCAGTCGCTACCCAGCTTCGGCACCCGGATACCCGTGAGGACCTCACCGGGATCAAGTGCCGTGGTCAGATAGTCGACGAAGAAGTCGGCAGCCGCGATTTCCCGCTGGCCGCCGGGGCCGGCCGCGACGATCGTCGCGTTCAGCGCCAGGATCACCGCCGGGAGGTCGCCGGCCGGGTCCGCGTGCGCAATCGAGCCGCCGAGCGTGCCCCGGTGCCTGACCGCCGGGTCGGCAACAGTACTGGCCGCCTGGGCCAGCAGCCCGCAGTGCTCGGCGATCAGCGGATCATGCACCACCTGGTAGTGCGTCGTCCTGGCGCCGATCAGCAGATGATCGCCGTTGTCGGCGACGCCGCGCAGCTCGTCGAGGCCGCCGACATCAACCAGGATGTCGGGGTAGGCCAGCCGCAGCCGCAGCAGCGGCAGCAGGCTCTGGCCGCCCGCGATCACCTTGGCGTCCTCGCCGCCGTCGGCCAGCGCGCTGATGGCATCGCTGACCGATGACGGCCGCACGTACTCGAACTTGGCCGGGATCATGCCGTCTCTCCGCTCTGCGGTACCTCACCGATTCCCTGCGGGCTGTTGCCCTGGCTGGCCAGGTTCTGGCGCGCCTCGTGCTGCTCCGCCGCGCTGCCCTGGGCGCCGCCGCTGGCCGACTGGATGGCCCGCCAGACGCGCTCGGGCGTGCACGGCATCTCGACATCGCTGACGCCGAACGGACGCAGCGCGTCGATGATGGCGTTGACCACCGCCGGCGTCGACGCGATCGTGCCGGCCTCGCCGACGCCCTTCACCCCGAGCCGGTTACTGGCCCGTGTCTCCGTCCGCTCGGTGACGTAGGAAGGCAGGTCCGACGCGGCCGGCACCAGGTAGTCGGCCAGTGTCGTGGTGACCAGGTTGCCGTCGTCGTCGTAAACGCCTTCCTCATACAGCGCCTGCGCGATGCCCTGGGCGAGTCCGCCGTGCACCTGGCCCTCCACGATGAGCGGATTGACCACGACGCCGACGTCATCGACCGCGACGTAGGAACGGATCTTCACGAACCCGGTCTCGGTGTCCACCTCGGTCGCGCACAGGTGCGTCCCGTGCGGGAAGGAGAAATTGTCCGGGTCATAGGTAGCGTCGGAGTCCAGCGACGGCTCGACGCCGTCGGGCAGCGCATGCGCGGCGAACGTGGCCAGCGCCACCTCCTGGATCGACGTGCTCGCGTCCGGGTCGCCCTTGACCGCGAACCGCCCGGCCGAGAACTCCAGGTCGTCCGCCGACGCCTCCAGCATCGCGGCAGCGATGATCTTTGCCTTCCCGATCACCTTGTCGCACGCCTGGACGACGGCGAGGCCGCCGACGGCGAGTGAGCGTGACCCGTAGGTGTCCATGCCCTTCGGTGACACCTGGGTGTCGCCGTGCAGCACCCGGATGTCCTCGAACGGCACGCCGAGCTGGTCGGCGACGAGCTGGCTCCAGGCCGTCTCATGACCCTGGCCGTGCGCGCTGGATCCGGTCACCACCTCGACCTTGCCGGTAGGCAGCATCCGGATCGAGGCGCTCTCCCAGCCGCCAGCCCCGTACGACAGTGAGCCGAGCACCCTGGAGGGAGCGAGGCCGCACATCTCGGTGAAGGTGGAGATGCCGATGCCCAGCCTGACCTTGTCACCGCGCTCGACCCGCTCCTGCTGCTCGCGCCGCAGGGCGTCGTAGTCGAACAGCTCCCTGGCCTTCGACGTCGCCGCCTCGTAGTTACCCGAGTCGTAGGTCAGGCCGCAGATGGTGGTGTACGGGAACTCCTCGTGCCTGATCCAGTTGCGCTCGCGCAGCTCCAGCGGCTCGATGCCGAGCTCGGCTGCGAGCTCGTCGATGATCCGCTCGATCGCGAACGTCGCCTCGGGACGGCCCGCGCCGCGGTAGGCATCGGTCGGCATCTTGGTGCTGAAGACGCCCGTGCACTTGAACGAGTAGGCGTCCATCTTGTAGATGGCCGGGTACATGAACGCGCCGAGCAGCGGCACGCCCGGCGTGACCAGCATGAGGTAGGCGCCCATGTCCGCCAGCAGGTCGACGTCGAGGCCGCGGATTCTTCCGTCCCGGTCGGCAGCGACCCTGATCCGCTGCCACTGATCCCGGCCGTGGTGCACGGTCAGGTTGCCCTCGCTGCGCGACTCGTTCCACTTGACCGGCTTGCCGACCCGGCGGCTGATCAGCACGGCCAGTACCTCCTCGGCCGTGACCTGCAGCTTGGAGCCGAACCCTCCGCCGACATCCGGGGCGATGACGCGGACGTTCTGCTCGGGGATCCCGAAGAACGCTGACAGCGCGAACCGCAGGACGTGCGGGATCTGGGTCGCTGACCACAGGGTGACGGCGTCGCCGTTCCACTGGGCGACGACCGCCCGCGGCTCCATGGCGCACGGGATCAGGCGCTGCTGCCGGAAGGTGCGCTCGACCACGACCGGCGCGCCGGAAAAGGCGCCGTCGACGTCGCCGTTGGCGAACACCCACTCGTAGCTCTTGTTGCCGGCCTCGTGCACTTTCGGCGAGCCCGCGTCCAGCGCGGTACGGATGTCCAGCACCGGCGGCAGCGGGTCATAGTCCACGTCGATCGCATTGAGTGCGTCGGCGGCGGCGTAGCGGTCACGGGCCACCACGACGGCTACGGCCTCGCCGACATAGCGCACCTCGTCGACGGCCATCGGCGGGTGCGCGGGAATCTGGATGTCCTCGGTGACCGGCCAGGCGCAGGGCAGGCTGCCCTGCTCGGCGGCAAAGTCAGCACCGGAGAAGGCGGCGATCACGCCCGGCTGCTCCAGGGCCGCGCTGACGTCGACCCGGGTGATCTTCGCATGCGCGAACGGACTGCGCAGGAAGGCCAGGTGCAGCATGCCCGGCAGCTTCATGTTGTCAGTCCAGTTGGTCTGACCGGTGATCAGCCGCGCGTCCTCCTTGCGCAGCCGGGCCCGGCCGATCTCGAGCTCAGCAGCCGGCGCGTCGGTGGTCGCGGTCATGACGTCACCCCTGCCTCAGATGCGCGCTTGACGGCGCGGACGATGTTCTCGTAGCCGGTGCACCGGCAGAGATTGCCCTCAAGGCCCTCGCGGATCTCCGCATCGGTCGGGTGCGGGTTATCGCGGAGCAGATCGGCAGCCGCCATGATCATGCCGGGCGTGCAGTACCCGCACTGGAGCGCGTGCTCTTCATGGAAGGCTCGCTGCACCGGGTGCAGCTCGCCGTTGGCCAGGCCTTCGATCGTGACCACGTCGGATCCGTCCGCCTGCACGGCCAGCACCGAGCAGCTCTTCACTGACTGCCCGTCCATCAGGACGGTGCACGCACCGCAGTTTGAAGTGTCGCACCCGACCGGCGTACCGGTCTTGCCGACAACTTCCCTGAGGTAATGGACAAGCAGCAGACGGGGTTCGACCTGGTCGACGTACTTCACGCCGTCAACCGTGACGGTGATGTGCGTCATTCGCTGACACCTCCGAGGACAGGGCAGATGCGCCTTAGGCAAACCTAGGCCTGGCCCCCGGCGCACTAGTCCCTCGCGTCGCAATTAGCGGCACGCTCAGACCGCGGCCGTGTCAGGAAAAGCGCGACATCAGCCAGTCTGGACGATCTGAAACATCTCGGCCAGCCTGCCCTCCGGCAGCCCGCCCTGCTCCGCAGCACGGCCGAGCCAGCCGCGCAGGTTTTTCTCCAGCGCCACTGCGTCGCTGATCTGGCTGGCATGGCACCGCAGCGCCGCCATCTTCCTCGGAAAGGTGCCGGTGATGTCGATATATGTCGTCGGGGTCGGACCGCCGGCGATCCACACCTCGCGTACTGTCCACGGCTCGAGTTTCTCGTCGGCCAGCAGCTCGGGGAACGCGAACGGGTTGCGTGAGTCCGGGTAGACCGCGTCCAGCGCCGCCGATCCGACCGCCCGGTGGTCGGGGTGACTGGTGCCCATCCGGGCGTAGTTGCGCTCCGGTGACTGGCACACGACCCGGTCCGGGCGCAGCAGCCTGATCACCCGCGCGAGATCGCGCCGCAGCGCGATCGTCGGCTCCACCCGGCCGTCGGGGTAACCGAGGAAGTGCAGGTCGTGCACCCCTACCTGCTTGGCGGCCGCCGTCTGCTCCGCCTGCCTGAGCACGGCCATGTCTGCGCGCGAAACCGAGGGATCGCTGCCGCCCGCGTCGCCGTTGGTCACGATGCAGTAGCTCACCTCCACCCCGGAGTCGGTCCACTGCGCGATCGTGCCGGCCGAGCCGAAGTCGGCGTCGTCCGGGTGAGCGGCAATTACCAGCGCGCGGGATATCTTCTGCTCCTCGGCCACGCACCGATCCTACGGTGGCGCCCCCGCCGGCCGCCGCGGCCACTACCCGGCCCGCACTTAGCCTGGAGGTCAGCTGGGTGTTACCCGGAGGCTCAGCCGGGTACCGGGTGAGCGCAGAGGCACTCAGTTAGGGTGGGAGCCGTGACGACCTTCTCCGCAGATCGGTCATATGCGCAGACCCTGGACGCCGCTGATCAGCTTGCCCACTTCCGTGACCGGTTCGTGCGGCAGGACCGGGACCTGATCTACCTGGACGGGAACTCACTGGGCCCGCTCCCGTTCCGCACGCAGGCCCGCATCGCGGAGGTCGTGGATCAGGACTGGGGTGTCGGTCTTGTCCGGTCCTGGGAGAAGTGGATCGACCTTCCCCGCGAGGCGGGCGACATGATCGGCGAGCATCTCGTCGGCGCGGCCGCGGGTCAGGTCCTGGTGTGCGACTCGGTGACCGTCAACCTGTACAAGCTGGTGTGGGCCGCGCTGGATGCCCGGCCGGGCCGTGACGTCATCATTACCGACGACGACAACTTCCCTACCGATCGCTACGTGCTCGAGGGCGTCGCCGCCCAGCGCGGGTGCGAACTGCGGCTGATCCACACTGATCCGGATGACGGCATCAGCACCGGCGCGCTGGCCGAGGTCCTGGACGAGCGGACGGCAGTAGTGGCGCTGTCCCACGTCGCCTACCGCAGCGGCGCGCTGGCCGACATGGCGCTGGTGACGGACCTGGTGCACCGGGCAGGCGCGCTCGCGCTGTGGGACCTGTCGCACTCGGCCGGCTCAGTACCGGTCGAGCTTGACGCGGCCGGCGCGGACCTGGCGGTCGGCTGCACCTACAAGTACCTGAACGCCGGGCCGGGTGCGCCCGGCTTCCTGTACGCACGCGACGACCTGCAGTCACAGCTGCGGCAGCCGATCTGGGGCTGGTTCAGCCAGCACGACCAGTTCGCCATGGGGCCGCGGTACCACCCGGCAGCCGGCGTTGACTCGTTCCTCACCGGCACGCCCAACATCGTCGGCACTGTCGCGGTCGAGGAAGGCGCGCGCCTGCTCGGGGAGGCCGGCATCGGCGCGCTCCGGGAGAAGAGCATCGAGCTGACCAGCTACCTGATCGCGCTGGCGGACGAATGGCTGGCTCCGCTCGGGTTCGCGCTCGCCACGCCCCGCGACCCCGCCCGCCGGGGTGGCCACGTCAGTCTCCGCCATGACGACGCCTGGCAGCTCAGCCAGGCGCTGATCCGCGACGGCGTCATCGGCGATTACCGGACGCCAGACCGCCTGCGACTTGGGCCCGTTCCCCTCTATACAAGCTTTTCTGAGGTGTTCGACGCGATGCAGCGGCTCAGGGAGATCGCCGCCAGCAAGTCCTATGCCGACATCCCGGCGGACCGGTCCCGCGTCACCTGAGGCCGTGCCGGAGCGGCTGCGCATCCGGCCAGCCGAGTGACCGTTTGATGCATCCGTGTCCCAATTGACGCTCCCGCTGGCGGCGGCTTAGGCTCGGCGGAGTGCCCCGCTACGGCGAAATCGACCGCGATTACGCGAAGCGGCTGCGATCAGCGACAGCCGATGGCCCGATCTACATGCTCGGGCTGACCAGTTTCCTGCCCGCCAGTTCGGGTGAATCCAGGGACCGCGATCCGGCCACTGCCTATGCGCCGATCCCGATCCTCGCGAGTGCAGGCGCCGTGCTGTGCTTTGCCGCCGATGTCCTCGCCAGCACCGGCGGCTGGGACCGGGTCGCGGTGATCGGCTACCCGAGCCGGAAGGCCTTCGTTGACCTCGCCTACCGTGCGGACTTCCAGGCCTGGCACATCACCAAGGAAGACCAGATGGAGCGCACCACCGTGCTGGGGACGCTTCCGGTCGGCGGGCTGCCCGGCCCGGCCAGCCACGGCCGGATGCTGCTCGAGGCGTGGGCGGGGCCCGAGCCGGCACCGGTCACCGCGGGGTTAGCGACCGGGTTCACGGTCGAGGGAACCGTGATCGGCGACGGCCGCCGCTGGAGCGGCGTCCGCTACACGCCTATCGAGCCGGGCGTGCCGCTGCCGCTGCAGGAAGCAGCGCCCGGCTACCAGGCACTGCTGGTGGAGCCGACAATCGAGCGCTGGCGCTGATGCCCGCGATGCGGTGCCGCGCATTCGGACTTGTCCCCGGCAGCCGCAGCCGCCACGCTGATAGCAGCCATGACCGCCCTACTCCCCGGACTGCCGGATGCCGCCTGAGCTGAGCACCGAACCGATTACCGCCGTCGACTTCCATTTCGACATCATGTGCCCGTGGGCCTACCAGGCCTCGCTCTGGATCCGGGACGTCCGTGCGCAGCTCGGCCTCGATGTCAGCTGGCGGTTCTTCAGCCTGGAGGAGATCAACCGGGCCGAGGGCAAGAAGCATCCCTGGGAGCGGGACTGGTCCTACGGCTGGTCCATGATGCGCGTCGGCGCCCTGCTCCGCCGCGCGGATCCCGGTCTGCTCGATCGCTGGTATTACGCGGCCGGTACCGCGCTGCACGTCCAGGGGCGCAAGCCGCACCGGCGTGAGGTCGCCGAGGAGCTGATGCGCCAGCTGGACCTGGATCCGGCGCTGGTCGGCCAGGCTATCGACGATCCGACCACGACCGACGAGGTGCGGGCCGATCATGACCGGCTGACCGGGCTCGGCGGCTGGGGCGTCCCGACGCTCGTCTTCGGCGGCGGGAGGGCGCTGTTCGGGCCCGTCCTCATCGAGCCGCCCGCTGGCCCGGCGGCCGTCCGGCTCTGGCAGCTGATGACCGGCTGGCTGGAGTTCCCGAATCTCTACGAGATCCAGCGGCCGAAGAGCCAGCAGGACCTGCGGGCCATCGCCGCGGTCTTCCGGCCGTACCTCGAGGCGCGCGACTGGATCACCATTTCGAAGGAGACACCGTGACTGACCTTGCCACCATCCGGGGCTCACTCGAGCAGTGCTACGACGCCATCGAGTCGCTGACAGCGCGGCTGGACGCGCAGCAGTGGCACGCTCAGTCGCTGTGCCCCGACTGGGACATGCGCGGCGTCGTCGAGCATCTCGGGATGATGGAGCGGGTCATGACCGGCTGGCTGCCTGACGGCGCCGGCGACCTGCCGCCGCTGGACCGGATTGCGCCCTATCAGGAGCAGACTGCCGGGCTCGACGACAAGGCGTTCGCGGCCCGCATCGCCGAGATCTTCGCCGAGCGCCGGGCTGACCTGGCCGGCCTGACCGACGAGGACCTGGCCCGGCCGTCCTGGACGCCGATCGGGCCGAAGAGCTACGGCGGGTTCCTGGAGATCCGGATCTTCGATTTCTGGGTGCACGAGCGAGACATCACCACGCCACTCGGCTGGCCGTCGGACGACGGCGGTCCGCGCGGCCGAGATCGCGCTCGGCCAGGTGGCAGGGCTCGATGGGCTACATCGTGGGCAAGAAGATCGGACTGCCGGACGGCGCCAGCATCGTCTTCCACCTCACCGGGCCGGTAGCGGCCGAGCTGTCGGTCGTGGTCGACGGCCGGGCCAGAGTGGTCGGCCACGTCGACCAGCCCGATGTCGAGCTGACCACCGACACCGTGACCTTCATCCAGCTGGCCGGCGGGCCGCATCGATCCGCAGCTGCAGATCGACGCGGGCACGGTCACCTGGACCGGGAACGCCGAGCTGGGCGACCGGGCCGCCAGGAACCTGCGCTTCACTATCTAGGCGCGGGCGCGGGCGCGCCGCTCGCGACTGGCTGACGGCGGCGGGAGGCTGCGGCGGTGCCACGCGCGGCTCGGGTAAACTTAGTTGCCGAGAAGCAACAATCTGACACGGCCGAGAGGAACCCCGAGGTGACGCAGCACGCCGGCAGCGGGCGAAACTGACCGCGGCTTCTGGCGGAGCACATTCTCGTCGCTGAAGGTACCGAACTACCGGCTGTACTTCGCCGGCCAGTCGATCTCGCTGGCCGGTACCTGGATGCAGATGACCGCGCAGTCCTGGCTGGTCCTCGTGCTCACGCACTCGAGCACCAGGCTCGGGCTGGTGGTGGCACTGCAGACGCTGCCGGTCCTGCTCCTGGCCCCGTACGGCGGCGTCGTCGCCGACCGGGTGGACAAGCGCAAGCTGATGATCGTCCTGCAGCTGGCCATGGGCTGCCAGGCTCTGGTGCTAGGGCTGCTGACGGTGCTCGGGGCGGTCACGTTCTGGGAGGTCTGCCTCCTCGCCGTCATCCTCGGCCTGAACAACGCCTTCGAGAACTCCGCCAGGCAGGCGTTCGTCCGGGAGATGGTCGGCCGGGACGAGCTGCGCAACGCGATCACGCTGAACTCGGTGACGGTGAACGCGGCCCGCGCCGTCGGCCCGGCCATCGGCGGCGTCCTCATCGCCACGGTCGGCGTCGGCGTGTGCTTCCTGGTCAACGCCGCCAGCTTCGTCGCGGTCGTCACCTCGCTGATCATCATGAACACGGCCGCGCTGCGGCCCAGCCCGCCCGCGCCGCGCGCCCGCGGCCAGCTGCGCGAGGGCCTCAGGTATGCCAGGCGAACGCCCGACATCGCGATCCCGCTGGCCATGATGGGCCTGGTCGGGATGCTCGCCTACGAGTTCCAGGTGTCGATCCCGGTGCTCGCCCGCCAGACCTTCCACGGCGGATCGGAAGCCTACGGCTTCCTGACGGCGGCGATGGGGATCGGCGCGGTCGTCGGGCGGCCTGCTGACGGCCGCGCGCGGCAGGACCGGACTGCGGTCAATGATCATCGCCGGGACCGGCTTCGGGATCGCCATCATCGTCGTGCGCGTTCGCGCCGGTCATCGGGCTGGCCTATGCAGCCATGCTGTTCGTGGGCTGGGCCAGCGTGTCGTTCATCGCGATCGGGAACTCGACAATCCAGCTCGCCTCAGAGCCGAGCATGCGCGGCCGCGCGATCGCCCTGTGGCAGGTCGCCTTCCAGGGCACGACGCCGATCGGCGGTCCGCTGATCGGCTGGATCATCGACCTGGGCGGCCCGCGCACGGGCCTGGCGGTCGGCGGGGTGTCCTGCCTGGCGGCCGCGGCGGGCGGGTACTGGCTCAGCCAGCGCTACCGGCGGGCTCGAGGACCTGGCGACGGTCAGCCCGTGGCGGCCGCCACCGACGCCGGCCCCGCGGATCAGCAGGCCAGCGCCCTGATCAGCCCGGCGAGCACGAGCCAGGCCTGAGGCGCCCGACGGTGCGCGGCAGCCCGCGGACCGCTCACTCCCACTCGATCGTCCCTGGCGGCTTGCTGGTGATATCCAGCACCACCCGGTTGACCTCTGGCACCTCGTTCGTGATCCGGGTCGAGATCGTGGCCAGGACCTGATCGGGTATCCGGGCCCAGTCGGCGGTCATCGCGTCCTCGCTGGTCACCGGCCGGAGCACGACCGGGTAGCCGTAGCTGCGGCCGTCACCCTGAACGCCGACGGAGCGCACGTCGGCCAGCAGGACGACCGGGCACTGCCAGATCTGCCGGTCCAGGCCGGCCGCGGAGAGCTCGGCCCGCGCGATGGCATCGGCCGCGGACACGATCCGCAGCCGCTCGGCTGTGACCTCGCCGACGATCCTGATGGCCAGGCCCGGACCGGGGAAGGGCTGCCGCCACACGATCTCCTCCGGCAGCCCGAGCTCGGTGCCGACCTGCCTGACCTCGTCCTTGAACAGGTCCCGCAGCGGCTCGACCAGCTTGAACTGCAGATCTTCCGGGAGGCCGCCGACGTTGTGGTGCGACTTGATGGTGGCGGCACCGGTGCCGCCGCCCGACTCCACCACGTCCGGGTAAAGCGTGCCCTGGACCAGGAACGTGGCCGCGTCGGTCTCGCCCGCGATCTCCCGCGCGGCGTGCTCGAACGCGCGGATGAACTCCCGCCCGATGATCTTGCGCTTCTGCTCCGGGTCGGCCACGCCGGCCAGCGCGCCGAGGAAGACCGCGGCGGCATCGACCACCTTGAGCTCGACGCCGGTCGCGGCGACGAAATCCTTCTCCACCTGCTCGGCCTCGCCGGTCCGCAGCAGCCCGTGGTCGACGAACACACAGGTCAGCCGTGCGCCGATGGCGCGCTGGACCAGAGCCGCGGCGACCGCGGAGTCGACGCCGCCGGACAGGCCGCAGATGGCACGGCCGGAGCCGACCTGCGCGGCGATCCGCTCGGTCTGCTCCTCGATGACGCCCCGCATTGTCCAGGTCGGCTTGCAGCCAGCCGCGGCCAGGAAGCTGCGCAGCATCGCCATGCCGTGCTCGGTATGCAGAACCTCCGGGTGGAACTGCATCCCGTACAGCTGCCGGTCCGGTGCCTCGGCCGCCGCCACCGGGGTCGCCGGCGGTAGCTGCGGTGACCGCGAAGCCGGGCGGCGGGCGTCGCGCAGGTGTCCCCGTGCGACATCCAGACCCGCTGGTCAGCGGGCAGCCCGGCGAGCAGCACGCCGGACTCGCCGGCGGCGCGGAGCGAGGTGGCCCCGTACTCGCCTGTCCCGGTGTGGCGGACCTCGCCGCCAAGGTCGCGGACCATGAGCTGGAAGCCGTAGCAGATGCCGAGTACGGGCACGCCGGACGTCAGCAGGCCCGCCGGGGCAGGCGGCGCGCCGGGCGCGTACACCGAGGACGGGCCGCCGGACAGGATGATCGCCGACGGGCCGAGTGCGAGCATCTCCGCTGCCGTCATGGTGCTCGGCACCACGCGGGAGTAGACGTGGCATTCCCTGACGCGCCGGGCGATCAGCTGGGCGTACTGGGCGCCGAAATCAACCACCAGCACAGGGCCGGATTCGAGGTCAGGTGCATCGCGGTGATCGCCGGCTGCCATGCGACCAGTCTAGTTGGCGGCCGGCGCGCCGGGCCGCTAGCCCGTCAGGCCCGCCGTGTCCTGCTGCTCGGAGTCAGCCGGCGCAGCCGGGCCGACCAAGCACCCGCGAGATCCGCCGGCCGTCGAGCTGGGTAACGGTCAGCTTGCGGCCGGACACCTCGGCCGACTCGCCGTTCTCGGGCAGGTGGCCGAGCGCCGCGAGCAGGTATCCGGCCACCGTCTCGTAGGGGCCCTCGGGCAGCTCAAGGCCGGTCTGCTCGGCGAACTCGTCCAGGTTCAGCAGACCGTCGACCTCGAGCTCGCCGCCGCGAAGCTGGCGCGGCTGGCTGGCTTCCTCGTCGTACTCATCCTGGATGTCGCCGATCAGCTCCTCGACCAGGTCTTCCAGGGTGACGATCCCCGCGGTGCCGCCGTACTCGTCGACGCACGATGGCCAGGTGCGCCCGGTCCTTGCGCATCTCCGACAGGGCCGACAGCACCATCTTGCTGATCGGCAGGAACTTCACCGGGCGGCAGACCTCGCCGACCTGGCGGGTGTCGAGCTCGGAACGGTGGTCCAGCAGGTCACGGGCATGCACGAAGCCGATCACGTCGTCGTAAGACTCCTGGTACACCGGGAACCGGGAGTACCGGGCATGCTCGGTCGCCGCGATGGCGCTCTGCCAGCGGCATCGACGCCGGCAGGAACTCGACCTCGGTCCTCGGTACCAGGACCTCGCGGACCTGGCGCTTGCCGGCGTCGAACACCTCGCCGACGATATGCCGCTCGTCCGGCGCTCAGCGCCTGGTGGCCGGCCACCAGGTCGCGCAGTTCCTCGTCGGTCATCACGCCGCGGGCGACGTTGGGGTCGAAGCCCAGCAGCCTGACGACCAGGTTCGTGCACCTGGACAGCAGCCAGACCAGCGGCCTGGCCAGCATGGCCAGCCGGTCCACGACCGGGCCGGCCACGTACGCCACCCGCTCGGCCCGCTGCAGCGCCAGCCGCTTCGGGGCAAGCTCGCCGAAGATGAGAGTAAAGAAGGAGATGACGAGGGTCACCGCGATCAGCGCCAGGGGGCCGCTGACGCCGCGCGGCATGTACTTGCTGAAGACGTTGCCCAGCCGGTCCGCCAGCAGGGCGGCGCCGAAGGCACCGGACAGCAGGGTCGCCAGCGTGACGCCGATCTGGACCGACGACAGGAACCGGTTCGGGTCCTGGGCAAGCTTCGCGGTCCGCTGGCCGCGCTTGCCGCGCCTGCTGAGCGCGCGCACCTGGCCCTCGCGGAGCGAGACCAGGGCCATCTCCGCCGCCGCGAAAAAGCCGCCGATCAGTATGACGGCAAGGACGAGGAGAATGTCCCAGCCGACGCCATTCACGTCCGGATCCCCGACCCTCGTCGATGTGGCCCGCGCGCTGTGCCGCCGTCCCCCGTCCGGCGGCGGCCGGAACCCGGCCGCGCGGTAGTTTGCAATAGTCTAAGCAGTCTGCCCGCCGGGACGAGCGGTACTCGCCTAGCCTGCGTGCCGGGCGCATGCGAGCCGCGCTCATAACCTCTCTCACCCGCTTATCCAGATGATTCTTGTGATATGACCCGATCTGATACGAAAGGACCGGTGGGCACGTGGGTGGTGTACGCGACGACGCCGTGGCGATCGCGGGTGAGCTGACCGAGCTGCGCAGGGCCATCCATGCCGAGCCTGAGATCGGCCTGGACCTGCCCCGTACCCAGCGCAAGGTCATCGATGCGCTCGAGGGGCTGCCGCTGGAGATCAGCCTGGGCGAGGGCCTGAGCTCGGTTACCGCCGTGCTGCGCGGCGGCCGGCCCGGCAAGACCGTGCTGCTGCGCGGCGACATGGACGCGCTGCCGGTGACGGAGCGGTCCGGCGTGCCGTACGCCTCGACGGTCGACGGCGCCATGCATGCCTGCGGCCACGACCTGCACACCGCGATGCTGGCCGGAGCGGCGAAGGTACTGTCAGCCCGCAGGGACGAGCTGGCCGGGAACGTGATCTTCATGTTCCAGCCGGGCGAGGAGGGACCGGGCGGCGGCCAGATCATGATCGAGGAGGGCGTCCTGGACGCCGCCGGCGAGCGCCCCGTCGCCGCCTACGCGCTGCACGTTGCCTCCGGCCTGCTGCCGCTGGGGCTGGTCGCCAGCAAGGCCGGCCCGGTCATGGCCGCCGCCGATACCCTGCACGTGACCGTGCACGGCCGCGGCGGCCACGGATCGCAGCCGCACCACGCCGCCGACCCGGTGCCGGTCGCGTGCGAGATCGTCCTGGCTCTGCAGACGCATGGTGACCCGCCAGTTCGACGTCTTCGACCCGGTTGTGGTGACCGTCGGCACGTTCCACGCGGGGACGGCCGACAACGTCATCCCCGACGACGCGCACTTCGTGGCGACGGTCCGGTCGTTCTCGGCCCGGTCGCGGGACGCCGTGCAGTCGGCCGCGCCCCGGCTGGCCCGCGACATCGCCAGCGCGCACGGCCTGACCGCGACCGCCGAGTTCCGCGATGGCTACCCCGTCACCGTGAACGACGCGAGCGAGCTGGCCTTCGCCGCGAGCACCGTGGCCGAGGTGCTGGGCGAGGACCGGTACTTCGCCGCGCCCGACCCGCTGACCGGCTCGGAGGACTTCTCGTACGTGCTGGAAGAGGTGCCCGGCGCGTTCCTCATGCTGGGCGCCTGCCCGGCTGGCACCGATCCGTTCACGGCGCCGTTCAATCACTCGGCCGAGGCCGTGTTCGACGACGCCGTACTGCCGGACGGGACCGCGCTGTACGCCGAGCTGGCGCTGCGGCGCCTGCGCACAGCCGTAGCCTGAGGCGCAGGGCGTTACAGGCTGGCGACGTCCGCCTGCTTGGCCCGGACTGCGTCGGCTGCCTCGTGCAGCGACGCCAGCTCGGACTCGGTGAGGTTGCGCTCGACGACGCGCTTGATGCCGCCGGCCCCGAGCTCGGCCTCGACCCCGAGGTAGACGCCCGAGATGCCGTACTGGCCGTCGACCCAGGCGCAGACCGGCATGACCGCGCCGGAGTCCTCGGCCACTGCCCGCGCCATCCGTGCTGCGGCAGCCGACGGCGCATAGTAGGCGGAGCCGGTCTTGAGCAGCGCGACGATCTCGGCACCGCCGTTGCGGGTACGCGTGACCAGCTCGTCGATGTCGGCAGCCGGGAGCAGGTCGGCCAGCGGCTTGCCGTCGACCGAGCACGCGGACGGCACCGGCACCATGGTGTCGCCGTGCGAGCCGAGCGTCAGCGTGGTGACCGAGCCGACCGGCACGCCGAGGCGCTCGGCGACGAAGTCGGTGAACCTGGCCGTGTCGAGCATCCCCGCCTGGCCGATGACCCGGTGCGGCGGGAAACCCGAGACCTTGGCGGCCAGCGCCGTCATCTCGTCAAGCGGGTTCGAGACGACGATCAGCACGGCCTCCGGCGCGTGCTTGACGACCTGCTCGGTCACGTTCCGCACGATCTTGGCGTTGACGCCGATCAGGTCCATCCGGCTCATGCCGGGCTTGCGCGGCAGCCCGGCCGTGATCACGACGACACCGGAGCCGGCGATCGCCTCGTAGCCCTCGCCTGCCGGGCCGGTGGTCTGCCCGGTGACCTTGGTCTCGAAGCCCTCGACCGGCCGCGACTGGTTCATGTCGAGGGCCAGGCCCTCCGGCTTGCCCTCGACGATGTCGGTGAGCACGACCTCATCGAAGATGTCGTACTCGGCGAGCCGCTGCGCCGTGGTCGAGCCGTAGAACCCGGCGCCGACGACTGTCACCTTCCCTGTGCGGGCCATGGAAATGATCTCCTTCTGCAGCTGCAGTTAACGGATGAATCTGTGAGCTGAGGTGTCCGGAGTACCGCGGTCAGTACGCGGCCATCGCGGCGCGAAGGTTCTCGTCCAGCGCCGTGAGAAACTCCTCGGTGGTCAGGAACGGCGTGTCCTCGCCGACCAGCAGCGCCAGGTCCTTGGTCATCTTGCCGCTCTCGACCGTCTCGATGCAGACCCGCTCCAGGGTGTCGGCGAACGCCGTGACCTCCGGGGTGCCGTCGAGCTTGCCGCGGTGAGCGAGGCCCCTGGTCCAGGCGAAGATGGAGGCAATCGGGTTCGTGGACGTCGGCTTGCCCTGCTGGTGCTGCCGGTAGTGCCGGGTCACGGTGCCGTGTGCGGCCTCGGCCTCGACGGTCTTGCCGTCCGGCGTCATCAGGACGCTGCTCATGAGGCCAAGCGAGCCGAATCCCTGCGCGACGATGTCGGACTCCACGTCGCCGTCGTAGTTCTTGCAGGCCCAGACGATTCCGCCGTTGCCCTTGATCACCTGCGCGACCATGTCGTCGATCAGCCGGTGCTCATAGGTGACCCCGGCGGCCTCGAAGTCGGCCTTGAACTCCGCCTCGAAGATCTCGGCGAAGATGTCCTTGAACCGGCCGTCGTAGGCCTTGAGGATGGTGTTCTTCGTCGACAGGTACAGCGGGAAGCCGCGGTCCAGCGCGTAGCGCATCGTTGCCCTGGCGAAATCGCGCGATGGAGTCATCGAAGTTGTACATGCCCATGGCCACGCCGCGCGCCGCTGAACTCGGCGATGTCGAATTCCATCGCGGCGGCGGCCGGGTCGGCCGGCGCGAAGGAGATCCGCACGGTGCCGGCCGAGGGCACGACAAAGTCAGTCGCCCGGTACTGGTCGCCGTGGGCGTGGCGGCCGATGATGATCGGATTGGTCCAGCCGGGAACGAAGCGCGGGATGCTGGACACGACGATGGGCTCGCGGAACACAACGCCGCCGAGGATGTTGCGGATAGTGCCGTTCGGTGACCGCCACATCTTCTTCAGCCCGAACTCGGTCACGCGGGCCTCGTCGGGCGTGATCGTGGCGCACTTGACGCCGACGCCGTGGCGCTTGATCGCGTTGGCCGCGTCAACGGTGACCTGATCGTCGGTCGCGTCCCGGTTCTCGATGGACAGGTCGTAATACTCAAGGTCAATCTCGAGATACGGCAGGATCAGCTTGTCCTTGATGAACTGCCAGATGATCCTGGTCATCTCGTCGCCGTCGAGTTCTACGACGGGATTGGCCACCTTAATCTTCGACATGCAGCTGCGTTCCCTTCATCGCGCCGGCGTCCTTGCCACGGCGTCATCCGACCGGCGCTGAGCGGTCCGGTCCTGCTTTCTGGCTGCCCGGGTCAGGCGGCGGCGGCTCATCAGCCGGGGACCCTGGCGAGCAAGCCTGCGACCAGCAGGCCGACGCCGAGTGCGGCAAGCGCCGCGACGTCAGCAAGCCGCCGTCGTGATCCGAGCATCCCGGCTCTGCCCTCCGGCAGTACCAGCCTGGTCAGCGATCCTGCCAGCAGCGCGCCGGCTATTACCAACGTACCGCCCCTGACAGCCTGCCCACCGCCGCGCACGGTCGCGAGGCCAGCCGCGACGCCGGCCAGCACGATCCAGTACGGGAGCTGCCCGGCAAGCCGGCGCGAGCGGCCGGTTCCTGACCCCTGGGCCCGGCGGGCAGTCGCCTGCTCCGCGCGGGCATGCCGGGCCGCAGCCTTGGCCGAGTGCTTCACCAGGCATCAGGCGGTGCCGAGGGCAGGCCGCGCTCCCTGATGCACCTGGACGGCGCCTCCGCCATACGTCCCTCCTCGCGCGCTGCTCGCTCGGCAGTGTACTTGCGCACCCCGGCTTTTCCTGACTTGCCCTGCAGTGCTGACCGCATGGGGAGCCGGTGGCATGGACGTGACCAGATCCGGGTAGCTCTCGGGTGACACCTCACTAACTGGCCGGCTACGCCCGAGGAGCGTCATGGAGACCCCCCACATCAGGATCGAGAGCACCGGCGCCATCATCAGGCTGCGCCCGGACGTCACCACGATCGGCCGCGGCCGGTCCGTGGACGTGCACCTGGATCATCCCAGCGTATCGAAACTGCACGCGGAGATCGTCCGTCGCGGCCCGTACGCCTACGTGAGCGACCTGGGTTTATCGCGCCACGGAACCCGGGTTAACGGCAGGGTCGTCGCCCAGCGCCTGCTGGAGAACGCCGACGTGCTGTCCTTCGGCATGGAGCGGTGCCGGATCGGCGGGCTGCCCTCCGAGGGCGCGCTCCCCGAGACCGAGCCGCGGAGGTCCGCCGCCCCTGAGCTCACCCGGCGGGAAGTAGATGTCGTCGCGTCGCTCTGCCAGGCCGGCGCTGTCCGAGGAGGCATTTGTCGCGCCCGCGACGGCTCGCGACATCGCCGCCGACCTGGTCGTGACGGAGGCGGCGGTCAAGCAGCATCTGCTGCGGCTCTACCAGAAGCTCAAGATTGCCGAGGGACCGAACCGGCGGGTCAGGCTCGCGAACGAGGTGGTTGCACGCGGCCTGGTCAGGCCGCTGCCGCCGACGCAGGACGATCAGCACGCTGCGGCCGGCCCGGCCTGGTCGGCTGGCACCGCGGTGGACGCGCCAGCGCAGCTCGCCAGCTGACCCGGCCTCGCCAGCTCACCCGGCCGCGCGGGTCAGACCTGCGCGAGCCAGTGAGCCAGCCGCCTGCCCAGATGAGCCACGTTCCCTGGCAGGCTCGACAGCGCCGGATGACCGAACGTCGCGGTCTGCAGCTGGTTGCCCAGGTGGTCGGCGGGCCAGTAGCCGGGCATCAGCGTCGCAGCCGCGGCGACAATGCCCAGCGCCATGGCGGCCACGCCGAGCGAGCCGATGATCGCCGCCGGGGTGCTCCGGGTGATACGGCCGTAGAACCTGCTCAGCGGCCGGCGGCAGCCGCGAGATCCGGGGCCGATGCAGTAGCACGCCACGAGCGCGCCCACCGCGTAGCCGCCGGCCCTGGTCAGGTCGGACGAGCCTGCCGCCAGCACGGTCAGGAGCGCGGCCACTGCTGCGCACAGCAGGGCGAGCGGCGCCAGCAGGATGAAGCGCAGCACCGACCGGCAGACCGCCCAGGGGAAGAAGGCCACCGCGGCGGCCGGATCGCCGCGGCGTGCCCCCTGCCTGGACCGCTTGCGGGTCAGCCAGCCGCTGGTCAGGTCGGTGGCGCGGAGCAGGATCAGGACACTCAGCGCGACTGCTGCGCCCGCGACCGGCAGCAGCACGCTCATCGCCACCAGGGCAGCGAGCGTAGCGAGCACCAGCGGCAGGCGGCCCGGGTCGGAGGTGCTGACCGCGCCCTTTCCCGGCGCCGGCTGCGCCTGCTGAGGCGGCGCAGGCACGGCGGGCCCGTAGCCCGGCGGCTGCTGACCGGCCTGGGCCGGCCAGGGCGCGGCGCCCGGCGTCCAGACCGGGCCGGGTCCCGGCCCGCCGGCCTGTGCCTGGCCCGGCAGTCCCTGGCCCGGCAGTGCCTGGCCCGGCGCTGGCGCGAGGCCGGTGCCGCTCGCCACCCCGTAGCGCACTGGCGTCAGCAGGTCAGCGAAGTCATCACCGGGCCGGACGGCAATGGGCCTCGTGCCCGGCCAGGCCGGGGCCGGGGCGGCAGCCGCGCCGCCAGCAGCAGGCTGCGGCAGGTCCATGGCGGTGCGGGTGGCCAGCCCGGCCGCGCTCCCCTGGGCGAAAGCAGCGGGAACGCCTGCCGCCATCGCTCCGGCTGACGCCGGGACCAGAGCCTCCGGACGAAGGTCAGCGACGAGCCCGGCCAGGTCGGCTGCGGTCGGCCGGCGGCTCGGATCCCTGGCCAGCGCTGCCAGCACGATCGGCAGCAGCGGTGCCGGCATGCCGGCCCAGTTCCGGCTGGCCGTTGACGATCCGGTAGAAGATGGCCTCGAAGCCGCCGGTGCCGAACGGAGGCCGTCCGGTCGCGGCATAGGCCATGGTGGCGGCCCAGGAATGCACATCGGCTGCCGGACCGCTCGGCTTGCCCTCGATGACCTCGGGCGCGAGATAACCAGGCGTCCCCATGAACATGCCGGTCATCGTCAGCCTGGTCGAGTCGGGGGACTGGGCGATGCCGAAGTCGATCACAACCGGCTGGCCATCGACGAGCATCACGTTGCCGGGCTTCAGGTCCCGGTGCACGACCCCGGCGGAGTGAACGGCGACCAGGGCGGCACTCAGGCCGCGGGCCAGCCGGGCGAGTGCCTCGCCGGTGAGCGGGCCGTCCCTGGTGACGACATCCTCGAGCGTGCGGCCCGCCACGTACCGGGTCACGATATAGGGCGGGCTCGCCTCGACATCGGCGTCGACGACCTCGGCAACAAACGGGCTGTGCACCCGCTGCATGGTGTCCGACCTCGCGCGCCAGCCGGCGCCGCGCCGTTGCCTCGGCCGGAACGCCCTGGCGCAGGACCTTGACCGCGACCGGCCGGCCTGCCGGATCAGTGGCGAGGTAGACCACGCCCATGCCGCCCTCGCCCAGCTGCTCCTGCAGCCGGTAGGGGCCGAGCTGCTCCTCCCCCGAGTGAGCATTCATGGCTGATAGCCTACGGGCCGGCGCCGCCGGAGTCGGCCCGACATTCCCGTGGCTAGCTCCCGGCCACCAGCCGCCGCAGCGCCTCGGCCGTCTCGGCGTTCTGCTCCGCGTGGCTGACCAGGGCCTTCGCCAGCTCCGCCGCCCACTGGCCGACCGGGACCGGCTGCCGCGACAGCACGACGCCCCGCACCTCACGGCAGATCTCGGCGGCCGGCGCCCCGCCGGTGAGCTGAAGCGTCATGACCTGATCGCCGAGCCTGACCGCGATCCTCCGCACCGTGCCCGGCCGCCCCTTCATCCGGTCCGACACCGAGCGGTCCCTGTCCACGGTCACGCAGTTCGGCGGCAGCGCGTCGCCGAGGGACTCGGTGAGGACGCGGGCGTAGATGGCGATGTCGCTGCTATCCGCGCGCAGGGCTGCCGTCACCATGTCGAGCGACGGGCTGCCGGTGGGCTCCATCATCGCGGCCGCATCCTTATCTGCCGGCCCGGCTCTCGTGGCCGCTGGCCGGCGTCTCCTCGCCTGCTGGCATCGGCGGGTCAGCGCCCGCTGAAGATCGCTTTCCCCGGTCCATTCTCCAGGAAGCTGCGCATCCCGGCACGGGCGTCCTCGGTCGCGAACATCCCGGCGAAGCTGGCCCGCTCGTATTCCAGCCCCGAGGTCAGGTCGGTGTCCAGGCCAAGGTCGATGGCCTGCTTCGCGGCGGCGATCGCGATCGACGGCCCGGCGGCGTACTGCGCCGCGAGCTCGCGGGCCGCCTGGTACACCTGGTCGTCCGGCACGACCTTGTCCGCGAGCCCGATGGCCAGCGCCTCGGCGGCGCCGACGAACCGGCCGGTAAAGATCAGGTCCTTGGCCCTGGCCGGGCCTACCAGGCGCGGCAGCCGCTGGGTACCGCCCGCGCCCGGGATGAGGCCGAGCAGGATCTCGGGCTGGCCGACCCTCGCGCTCTCGCCCAGTACCCGGAAGTCCGCGCACAGCGCGAGTTCCAGCCCGCCGCCGAGGGCGTACCCGGTGATGGCGGCGATGACGGGCTTGCTGATGGCGGCCACCTGGTTGAGTGCCGCCTGCAGGCCGGCGCTGATCCTGGTCATCTCGGCGTAGCTGGCCTCCGACATCTCCTTGATGTCGGCGCCGGCAGCGAACAGCTTCTCGCCGCCGTACAGCACGACGGCCCGGACCTCCTGGTCCGCCGAGACCTGGGCAACGGCGTCCGCCAGATCGGCCTGGAGCCCGGCGCTCAGCGCATTCATCGGCGGCCGGTTCAGCCGGATAGTGGCAACTGCCTGATCGGTCTCGACGAGTACCAGCTCGCCCATGATGCACCTCCCGTGCCGAGCCCTGATCCTACGCAGCCGGGCCGGGCCGCAGCCAGGCGGAGCAGTGCTGCCGGACTCGTGAGTGCCGGATTCGTGCTGCCGGAACGTGCTGCAACCGGAACACTGCTGACGGAACCGTGCTGACGAAGCAGGTGCTAGCCGGAGCGGCGGGCCCGCGAGGGCTGGCCGGCCGGAGCAGCCCCGCCAGCGGGCTGGTCATGACAGGCATGCCGGCAGGCCGACGACAGGCAGGGGTTGCTGCCCGCCGTGCCCTGGCACCGCCCCAGCAGGCAGGCAGGAGACAGCACGTAGTCAAGCTCCACGCTGCGGGCGGCCGCCGGGCCACTGGCCAGGACGAGCTCGCTGGCGCGGACAAGGGCACGAGCGGCAGGAAGCAGGTGCGCTGACAGCGCTGCCTGCGAAACCTTGCTCAGATGCCGGCCGGCGCCGGATACGTCCGAGCGGAGCAGAGCGGCGAGCGCGTCGAGGCAGGCCTGGTCCTCCGCCGTGCGGGTGTGCTGGCCCCCGCGGCCTCTGCCGCGAGCCCGCTGTGTCCCCTCCAGGGACAGCGACACTCCCACCTTGGCAGCCCCCTCTTGACTGACCGGCAACACTCCGGCCCGGTCCTTCAGTCACGCTACTGCGAGGCCGCATGTACGGCAAGAACTTCGCGTTAGGTTTTTGCGTTTTGCACATCGCACATTGAGGTCTCTAGCCTGCGGAAACGGACTCCGCGTCAGCCCCTGCGGACAGGCTGGACAGGGTGCGAAGTTTGTGCGAAGGTACGGCCATGGCCGATCGTCCGGAGCCGCCCCCCTGGGGGGCCCTGATCGCCGCAGCCCTGCGCAGGGCCGGGCTGTCAGCGCGCGAGGCAGCGCGCCGCGCCGGGATCAGCGAGGGCAGGTGGCGGCAGATCACCGGCGGTTACCAGGTCGTCAGCCCCGGTGTCTACGCGCCAGTGCGCGGCCCGGCAGGCACACTTGCCCGGATGGCCGCCGTAGCCGGGGTCAGCCCGGCGCAGCTGCGGGCCGCGGGCCGGGACGACGCGGCTGAGCTGCTGGCCCGCCAGCCGGGGGAGCAGCCGGCCGGGGACCAGCTGCTCGAGCGGGTCCGGGCGATGGACCCGGAGCAGGCGCGGGAGCTGCTCGCGGCGATTGCTCAGCAGCTCGGGGGCATCAGCTTCCCGCCGGGCCCGGCCGGGCGCGAGCGCCGGTACGGGACGTAGCCGGCCCACCTGCCGCCGACCGCGGCGGGTCATTGTGAGCCTGATGGCGTCCGGCCGTGATGGCGTTAGGCCCGGCACTCCGGCCGCCCGCCAGCTGCTCACGACGACCGCCGCCCGGCGATGATGAGGCACCCGACGACGGCGAGGTTCGCCACGCCGAGCAGCTCTGCGACCGTGAACCGCCACGAGCCGGTCTGCGCGATACGCCAGGACGCAAGCGCGACCCAGGCCAGCGCCAGGCCGCCGTTCCACGCAGTGATCGCCCGCCAGAACCTGCGGGCGAGGTCCGCCGGGTGCCGGTTCCGTGTCCAGGTCATCGCCCTTCCGCGGGAGCAATCCCAGATGGCCAGGACCTGCGCCCAGCCCAGCGCCAGCGACAGCGGCCAGCCGCGCTGACTCTGCGGCAGGTTGTGCCAGAGCGGGTACAGCACCAGCCAGCTCACCAGCGCAGGCACCAGCAGCAGCGCGTTACGCGGCTGAACCGCGCCGGGCAGGCAGGCGAGTATCACCACCGGCACGATCGGCAGGACGACAGCGCGCAGGCCCGCCATCAGATTCCACAGCCATCCGGCGAGGTAGGTCATCCGTCCGGCCCGCTCCATCGGAACGCGCCACAAATGGCTGGTCCACACCAGCGATGTCGCATCGCAGCATGACCCGTACGCCTCGCCCAGGAACGCCGCCAGCGTCGCCGGCCCGATGCCTGCCGCCAGCGGCAGCGGCAGGTACTTCAGCCGGTAGCCGTTGTAGCGGGCATCGAGCGCGGTGTGCGAGTCCGCGGCACCGGGGATCAGCGCGAACCCGCTGGCGGCGGTCAGCGCGGCCCGCCGGTATACCGCGTTCGAGCCGACGCAGGCCGCGGCGGCGAACCTGTCCCGCACCACCTGCACAGACCGGCTCGACGCCTCGAGGATCGGCGCCGCCGCCCGCTCGATCCAGCTCTGTCCCCGGCTCAGCCGGAAGAACCTCGGCGTCTGCACGATGCCGATTGTCGGGTCGTCGAGGTAGGGCAGCGTCTCGGCGAGAAAGTCAGCGCGCGGCCGGAAATCGGCGTCGAAAACGACCAGGAACGCGGCGGCCGTCCGGCCGAATGCGTGGTTCAGGTTCCCGGCCTTGCCGTACTGCCGGCTGTCCGTGCGGCACAGATAGGTAAATCCGAAAGCCGCGCTCACCGCCCTCGCCGCAGCACAGGGACCGTCGTCGAGCACGAAGGCGCGGGCGCAGCCCGGATAGGCGTGAATCAGCTCGAAGACACCTGACCAGGTATTCCTGAGCACTGTTACCGGCTCGCCGCAGATCGGCAGGTAAATGTCGACGTCCGGGTAGCCGGCCGGCCGCCAGGAACTGACCCGGCGCGCGTGCGCGGTGAGGTCGAAGCTCCGCGCTGCCACATTCACCGGCACGCTCAGCGCCTGGTAGGCGATGAAGACGATCGTGTACCAGCTGAAGATCGCCAGGACCGGGTAACAGACCTCCCACCACACCTGCGAGACGATGAGGCACAGGGCGCAGCCGCCCGCCGCCGCGGCCAGGATGGGCAGCGAGCGCCACGCGTAGGACGCCTTCTCGCGGTCATGCGGCGGCTCGGGAAGAACGAGCCCGGTCTTGCGGTGATGCCGGCCGCGGGGCGTGACGGTCCCGGCGGTCATCCGCGCCCACGGGCCGGGGCAGACCAGGCCGCCTGCGCGGCGGCAAGTGACAGGAGCATGGCGAGCGCCTGGCGATCACTCCGCGATGCCTCATCGGCAGCGGAACAACCACCAGGCGCCAGCGGGCCGGCCAGTGCTTCCGCCGATTCAGCCGCAGCCCTGCTGCGGCTGACGTCGGTCATTATCATCATCGGCGACGCGCGCTTACCTCGGGCGCTCGACGAGCGCCGGAGATAACGCCGCTCACCTCCCCGTCAAGCTCAACGCGGGATTACGAACGAGGCTGCAGTCGGACCTGACCGAGAGAACCTGCCCCAGTACTCCCCCCGGGGCAGGTATCTGCTCGGTCATTCCCCTGACGCACGCTGCAGTGAGACGCCCTGCCAGCCATTCAGGAAACCGCGGACTTCGCTTTCGCTGTACCGGCGGTGACCGCCAGGCGTACGGATGGACGACAGCTTGCCGCCGCGCGCCCAGCGGGTAACGGTCTTCGGGTCGACCCGAAGCATCGCAGCGACCTCGGCCGGGGTGAGAAGGCGGTTGTCCGGCTTGATCTGAGTTCTCACGAGGAGGGTCCTCTCGCACTCGGGGGTAATGGTTGGGTGACAGAACGTGACGATACTGGACCGTCACTTACCGACATCGTTCTATCACAGGATGTCACATCGACCTTGCCTTTTCCGGCGTTCTCACTAGCACGTGAGGAAATCCAGGGTGCTGGCCAATGTTGTCCGTGCTATCACGACGTCATGCGGACCCTGGTGGTTTACCGGCAGAACCGGTTGTTCTCGGGATTTATGTCAGCCTTAATGCGCAGTTACCGCGCCAGCCCACGTCACCGGGCATGCCCGGCCAAAGCGGAAAGGCAATGATTACATTCGCGTAACGTCGGCGAGCCGCGGCCGGGGCCGCGTGTCGCCGTTAGCGCAAGTCGCCGTTGACCATTCCGGCCGGCGCTTCCGGCATGGTCACCAGTCCGAGCTCCGACGGGCTAGCGAGCAGCGGATGCCGCGGCAGTACCCGGACGGTGTAGCCGAACGGTCCCGGCTCGCCGAGCTCAGCCGACCCGGTGTACCTGGCCTCGCCATCCGGCCCGACCGTGCCGTCGAGCTGCAGCGGTGCGCGTGCCGGGTCAATGAGCTCGTCCGAGTCGCCAGCCGCGCCGTACACAACCTCGACCATGACGTCAGCGGGCGTGAGCGAGCCGAGCGCCACGATCGCCCGCACGATAAGGCGGCCGCCCGGGCTGAGGTCGCCGTCGTCAGCCTCGACGTGCTCGATGCGGACGCCCGGCCAGGCCGCGGTCACCCGCTGCTTCCAGGCCGCCAGATCGCGCGCTCCGCCAAACGGCTCGGCCGCCGCAGCGCCGGCGCCGGCCGCGTCGGGGGCGGCGAGCCTCCGCGACGACTGCGCGGCCGGCGCGTACAGCTCGGTCACGTACTGCCTGACCATCCTCGTCGCCAGCGCCCGCGGGCCGAGGCCGCGCAGCGTATGCGAGATCATCTCCAGCCACCGCGCCGGGAGCCCGCTGGCGCTGGTGTCGTAGAACAGCGGCGCTACCGACTTGCTGATCAGGTCATACAGCGCTGCCGCCTCGAGCTCGTCCCGGCGGGCCGGGTCGGGCACGCCGTCAGCGGACGGGATGGCCCAGCCGTTCTGGCCGTCGAACCACTCATCCCACCAGCCGTCCAGCACGGACAGGTTCAGGCCGCCGTTCAGGGCCGCCTTCATCCCGGACGTGCCGCACGCCTCCAGCGGGCGCAGCGGGTTGTTCAGCCAGACGTCGCAGCCCTGGACCAGGGTCCTGGCCATCGCCATGTCGTAGTCGGGCAGGAACACGATCCTGTGGCGCACCTCGGGATGATCGGCGAACCTGACCAGCTGCTGAATGAGCTGCTTGCCGCCGTCGTCAGCCGGGTGCGCCTTGCCGGCCACCACGATCTGCACCGGCCGGTCCGGGTCGAGCAGCAGCGCGGTCAGCCGGGCCGGGTCGTGCAGCATCATCGTCAGCCGCTTGTAGGACGGCACCCGGCGGGCGAAGCCGATCGTCAGAATGTCGTCGTCGAGGACGCTGTCGATCCAGATCAGCTCTGCGTCGGAGGCGCCGCGCTGCCGCCAGGACGCGCGCAGCCTCCGCCGCGCCTCCGCGACCAGCCGCGCCCGCAGCAGGCGCCGCAGCTCCCAGATGCGGCCAGCGTCCGCGGCCGCCCGGTCCCAGAACATCGGCGCGTCCGCCGGGTCGGCGACCCGCCACGGCCCGTCACCGGCCACCCCGCCTGCTTCCGGCCCGGCCGCGCCCGCCACCAGGTCGACCAGCTCCGGCGCCACCCAGGTCGGCGCGTGCACGCCGTTCGTCACCGACGAGATCGGCACGTCCGCCACATCGAATCCCGGCCACAGGCCGGAGAACATCTGCCGGGACACCGAGCCGTGCAGCTTGCTGACGCCGTTGACCCGCTGCGCCAGCCGCATGCCCATGACCGCCATGTTGAAGACGCCGGGATCGCCGCCGTCAAAGGTCTCGGCACCGAGGTCCAGGATCCGGTCCAGCGGCAGGCCCGGCTCGGCGCCGCCGCCGCCACCGTCTCCCCAGCCGCTGGCTCCGGCGCCGGCGGCGAACTGCCGGGCCACCAGGTCGCGCGGGAACCTGTCGATCCCGGCCGGCACGGGCGTGTGCGTGGTGAAGACGGTTCCCGCCCGGCTCAGCTCGAGTGCCTCGTCGAAGCTCAGCCCGTCCCTGGTGTACTCGCGGATGCGCTCCAGGCCGAGGAAGCCCGCATGGCCCTCGTTGGTGTGGAAGACCTCGGGCTCGGGATGCCCGGTGATGGCGCAGTAGGCCCGCACCGCGCGGACGCCGCCGATGCCGAGTAGCAGTTCCTGCGCGAGCCGGTGGTCGGTACCGCCGCCATACAGCCGGTCGGTTACCTCCCGCAGATCCGGGCCGTTCTCCTCGACATAGGAGTCGAGCAGCAGCAGCGGAACCCGGCCGACCTGCGCCACCCAGACCTGCGCCGCCAGCACCGCACCGTCGGCGAGCGCGACCTCGATCCTGACCGGGCTGCCGCCGCCGTCGCGCAGCAGGGTCAGCGGGCAGGCCGTTCGGGTCGGAGGCCGGATAGCGCTCGGCCTGCCAGCCCTCCGGCGACAGCGACTGGGTGAAGTACCCGTGCCGGTACAGCAGGCCGACCCCGATCAGCGGCACGCCCAGATCGCTGGCCGCCTTCAGGTGATCGCCCGCCAGGATCCCGAGGCCGCCGGAGTACTGCGGCAGTGCCGCGGTGACTCCGTACTCGGGCGAGAAGTACGCGATCGCGGCCGGCATCTGGCCGCCGGCCGACTCAGCCTGGTACCAGCGCGGCTCCGACAGGTAGCCGGCCAGATCAGCGCTGGCGGCCGAGAGCCGACCGAGGAAGCCGGGATCGCCGGCCAGCGCGGTCAGCCGGTCCTGCGGGACCTTGCCCAGCAGGGCAACCGGGTCCTGCTCGGCGAGCTCGGCGTTCGCCGGGTCGATCGACGCGAACAGGCTCCGCGTCGCCGGGTGCCAGGACCAGCGCAGGTTGAGCATCAGCGCGCGCAGCGGGTCGAGGGCTTCAGGCAGGGCCGGGTGGATGGTGAACCGGCGGATAGCTCTCACGCACAGTGACCTTAATGCCTTCGCGAGAGCGGCCGCGCCACGGGCTCCCTGGCGTATCGGGACACCCGGTTCCGCATTGGGTGCCAGTAGATGGGTAGCTTTCATCCGTGATCGGCAGGATCCCCATACTCGACGTGCAGCCGGCTGTCCGGGTGGCCGGCTCTGCAGCCCTGTCCCCGGCCAAGGCTGTCCCCGGCGAGTCGTTCCTGGTCAGCGCCACGGTGTTCCGCGAAGGGCCACGAGATGCTCGGGGCCGCCGTGGTGCTGACCGACCCCGGCGGCAGTGCCGCAGCCACCCGTCCGCATGCACGAGCTTGCCGAGGGCACCGACCGTTTCGGCGCTGATGTCGCGCCGGCCAGCGAGGGCCTGTGGTCGTTCGCGGTCGAGGCATGGGGCGATCCGATCGCCCGCTGGCAGCACGATGCCGGGATCAAGGTGCCGATCGGCCAGGACACCGAGCTGATGCTCGCGGAGGGCGCGCTGCTGCTGGAGCGGGCGGCCCGGCAGATCCCCAAGCCCAAGACACTGCCGCCGGACGACGCGCAGGTGGCCCGGGCCGCCAGGAACGCGCTCAGCGCCGCGGTCAAGAGCCTGCGCAACGCCGAGCTGGCCCCGGCGGACCGGCTGGCCGCGGCCGGGGCGGACGGGGTGCTCGCCGCTCTGGCCTCGTTCCCGCTACGAGACCTGCTGACAAGGACGGAGAGCTATCCGCTCATCGTGCACCGGCAGCGGGCCCTGTTCAGCTCGTGGTATGAGTTCTTCCCGCGCTCGGAAGGCGCGGTGGTCGACCCGACGCACCGGCGCAAGCCCAGGTCGGGCACCCTGCGGACGGCGGCCAGGCGGCTGGCGGCGGTCGCGGACATGGGTTTCGACGTCGTCTACCTGCCGCCGGTGCACCCGATTGGCACGACCGCGCGCAAGGGGCAGAACAACACGCTGATCGCCGGCCCGGCCGACCCGGGGTCACCGTGGGCCATCGGCTCGCCCGAAGGCGGCCACGACGCCCTGCACCCCGACCTCGGCACGCTCGCGGACTTCGATGCCTTCGTCGCCCGCGCGCGGCAGCTCGGCCTTGAGGTCGCCCTTGACCTCGCCCTGCAGGCGTCGCCCGATCACCCGTGGGTGACCAGCCACCCGGAGTGGTTCACGACCAGGGCCGACGGGTCGATCGCGTACGCGGAGAACCCGCCGAAGAAGTACCAGGACATCTACCCGATCAACTTCGACAACGATCCGGAGGGGATCTACGCCGAGGTCCGCCGGGTGGTGCAGCACTGGATGGACCACGGCATCAGGATCTTCCGGGTGGACAACCCGCACACCAAGCCGCTGCCGTTCTGGCAGCGGCTGCTCGCTGACATCGCCGCGACCGACCCGGATGTCATCTTCCTGGCCGAGGCGTTCACCCGGCCGGCCATGATGCACACGCTGGCCAAGATCGGCTTCCACCAGTCCTACACGTACTTCACCTGGCGCAACACCGCCGGCGAGCTGACCGAGTACCTGACCGAGCTGTCCGGCCCGGCCGCCCCCTACATGCGGCCGAACTTCTTCGTCAACACCCCCGACATCCTCTGCCAGTACCTGCAGCACGCCGGGCCGCCGGCGTTCGCCGTCCGGGCGGTGCTCGCCGCGATGATGTCCCCGTCCTGGGGGGTCTACTCGGGCTACGAGCTCTGCGAGAACATCCCGCTGGTCCCCGGTAGCGAGGAGTACCTGGACTCGGAGAAGTACGCCTACCGGCCGCGGGACTGGGAGCAGGCCGCCGAGCATGGCCTGACCATCGCACCGCTGCTGACCAGGCTGAATGCCATCAGGCGGGGCCACCCGGCCCTGCACCTGGCTGCGCAACCTGCGGTTCCACTACAGCGACCAGCCGGACATTCTCTGCTTTTCAAAGCGGACGAGCCAGGACTTTCCCGGCGCGCCCGACATCGTCATTGTCGTGGTAAACCTGAACCCTACCGAGGCTCGTGAGGCTACTGTCTGGCTGGACAGCGCAGCTCTCGGGCTGGATGCGGCCGCGGGCTTCCGGGTGACCGACGAGCTCACCGGCCAGCAATTCAGCTGGGGCCTCGGAAATTACGTCCGGCTCGACCCCGCCGTCGCGCCGGCCCACATCCTGAGCGTGGCGTAGGCACGCCGGCAGGCGTGCATCCTGGTTAGGTAGAGAGGATGGCGCCGCCGGCCGCGGTGCCAGCCACGGAGCGAGCAGCGGGAGAGCGGGAGTGGACCAGTCGGGGCACGCGGGCGGGCAGGGCTCGGTGGGTGATGCCCCCGTGCAGGAGTTCAACGTCGCGGCCAGCGAGCCGGTACCAGACTCCTTCTCCTTCGAGACCCCGCGAGATCCGACCTGGTACAAGCGCGCGGTGTTCTACGAGGTGCTCATCCGCGGCTTCAGCGACTCCAACGGCGACGGCACCGGGGATATCCGCGGGCTCATCGACAGGCTTGACTACCTGCAGTGGCTGGGGATCGACTGCATCTGGCTGCTGCCCATCTACGCCTCGCCGCTGAAGGACGGCGGTTATGACATCGCCGATTTCACCGCGATCCTGCCGGAGTTCGGCACCATCGGTGACTTCGTCGACCTGGTCGAGAAGGCCCACGAGCGCGGCATCCGGGTCATCGCCGACCTGGTCATGAACCACACCAGCGATCAGCATCCCTGGTTCCAGGCCTCCCGCTCCGATCCGGACGGCCCGTACGGCGACTTCTACGTCTGGTCAGACGCCGACGACAAGTACGCCGACGCCCGGGTCATCTTCGTCGACACCGAGCGGTCCAACTGGACCTACGACGAGACTCGCGGCCAGTACTACTGGCACCGGTTCTTCTCGCACCAGCCTGACCTGAACTACGAGAACCCGCTGGTGCAGGACTCGATGCTCGAGGTACTGCGGTTCTGGCTGGACCTCGGCATCGACGGCTTCCGGCTCGACGCGGTGCCGTACCTGTACGAGCGCGAGGGCACCAACTGCGAGAACCTGAAGGAGACGCACGAGTACCTGAAGCGGGTCAGGTCGGAGATCGACCGCCTGTATCCCGACCGGGTGCTGCTCGCGGAGGCAAACCAGTGGCCTGCCGACGTCGTGGAGTACTTCGGCGACGCGGCAGGCGGCGGCGACGAGTGCCACATGGCGTTTCATTTCCCGCTGATGCCGCGCATCTTCATGGCCGTCCGGCGGGAGCAGCGCTATCCGATCTCGGAGATCATGGCGCAGACGCCGCAGATACCGTCGGGCTGCCAGTGGGGCATCTTCCTGCGCAACCACGATGAGCTGACGCTCGAGATGGTCACCGACGACGAGCGTGACTACATGTGGGCCGAGTACGCCCGCGACCCGCGGATGAAGGCCAACATCGGCATCCGCCGCCGGCTCGCGCCGCTGCTGGACAACGACCGGGACCAGCTGGAGCTGTTCACCGCGCTGCTGCTGTCGCTGCCGGGCTCGCCGGTGATCTACTACGGCGACGAGATCGGGATGGGCGACAACATCTGGCTCGGCGACCGGGACGGCGTCCGGACGCCGATGCAGTGGACGCCGGACCGCAATGCCGGCTTCTCCCGGTGCGACCCGGCCCGGCTGTACCTGCCGCTGATCATGGACCCGATCTACGGCTACCAGGGCCTGAACGTCGAGGCCCAGGAGCGCATGAACGGATCACTGCTCAACTGGACCCGGCGGATGATCGACATCCGCAAGCGCCACCCGGTCTTCGCGCTCGGTGAGTATCACGAGCTGAACTCGTCCAACCCGAGCGTGCTGGCCTACGTGCGGGAGTACCGGAGCGAGGACGCCAGGGACGACGAGACGGACCGGATGCTGTGCGTCAACAACCTGTCGCGCTACCCGCAGCCGGTCGAGCTGGACCTGAGCCGGTTCGCCGGATCGGTGCCCGTCGAGACGATGGGCGGCGTCGCGTTCCCGCCGATCGGCGAGCTCAGCTACCTGCTGACGCTGCCCGGCTACGGCTTCTACTGGCTCATGCTGAAGCCGCCCGCCAGCTACGGTCCCTGAGCAGTCCGAGCGTTATCTCGTAAGATCGCGCGGCCTATAACCCTTGTTTTCTTCACCAGTAGAGGTACGCGCCAGTACGCCGTGGTGCGCCCGGTCGGCGCGCTCATCTCCGTCCAGCCCGGACGGCAGCGCGGGGCGGCAGCGAGGATTCGCCTGCCCCGGCGCCGTGGCCGGCGCAGCTGCCCGTAGAGTCGTGGCGATCCGGAATAAAGGGGTGCACTCGTGGGCAGTAGGTGACCGTGTTTGACAGCACCGCCCGGTCGCGCCGAGCGGCCTCCGAGGACGAGGCCGCTACCCAAGGCATGCCCGGATACGGGGCCGTGACCAGCCCGGATGGCCTGCTCAGCCTGCTGGCCAGCTGGCTGCCCGAGCAGCGCTGGTTCCCCGGCCGCGGCGCGCGGCTGTCGGATCTGTCCGTCGTCTCCGACATCAGCCTCCAGGCCGGCGACCCGGCACTGCGGCACCTGATCGTGCAGACGACGCTGCGCACCGGCCCGGCCAGGTTCCAGGTGCTGGTCGGCTGCCGGCGCGAGCTCCCGCCCGGGCTCGCGGCCGCGCTGATCGGCTACCAGGACGGCGCCGCCTGCTATGACGCGCTCTACGACCCGGAACTAGCCGACGTGCTGCTGCGCGGCATCACCCAGCAGCGCCTGGTGGAGAACGTCAGGTTCGTGCGCGATCCTGGCACCCCCGCCCTGACCGGATACGAGCCGGACTCGCCAGCTGCGGCGCCCGGCGGCCGCGTGCTCGGTGCCGAGCAGAGCAATACCAGCATCGTGTTCGGCGGCCAGGCCATACTCAAGGTGCTGCGCCGCCTGTTCCCCGGCGCCAATCCCGACCTGGAGGTCGCGGACGCGCTGGCCCGCCTCGGTTCCGCCCGGGTGGCGGCGCCGTACGGCTGGATGGAGACGGACCTGGACGGCGAGCCCGTGCTGCTCGGCGTCCTGTCCCAGTTCCTGGCCGGGGCAAGCGATGGCTGGACGCTCGCGCTTGCCGCCGTGGACCGGCTCTACGCCCGCCACGGTGCGTATGGCCGGGAGTATCTCACCGCGCGCGTCCGGACCGATCAGGACGGGAACGCGCACTCCGGCGCCAGTGCTCCCGCCGGGCTGCCGTTCGCCGACGAAGCGCGCCTGCTCGGCCAGGCCACGGCCGAGCTGCACGGCGACATGGCGCAGGCGTTCGGCCGCCGGGACATGACGCGCGCCGAGCTGGCCGCACTGGCCGCGGACATGCACGCCAAGCTGTCCGAAGCCGTCGCGATCGTGCCGGACCTGCGCGACTACGAGGGTCGCATCAGAACTGCCTACGATCTGCTTGCCCGCCTCGACGAGCCGGTGCGGGTCCAGCGGATTCACGGCGACTATCACCTCGGCCAGGTGCTGCGGGCCAGTCAGGGCTGGGTCGCACTGGACTTCGAGGGCGAGCCCGCGGTGCCGCTTGAGGTACGCCGGGCCCCGGCGCCGGCGCTGCGGGACGTCGCCGGAATGCTGCGCTCGTTTGACTACGCTGCCCGGCACCAGCTGGTCGGCCAGCCGGCGGCCGAGCCGGCGGCGGCGATTGCCGGCGACTGGGTCCGGCAGTGCCAGGCGGCGTTCTGCGCCGGCTACGCCGCGGGCGGCGGCACCGACCCGGACAGCCAGAGCACGCTACTGCACGCACTGACGCTGGAGAAGGCGGTCTACGAAGTGATCTACGAGTACCGGCACCGGCCATCCTGGCTGTCGATACCGCTCGGCTACGTGGCGGCGGCATGACCGCGGATATCTCTCCCCCGGATCAGATCAGTCACGCCGAGATCGACTCACTCGTCGGGGGCACGCACTACGACCCGCACTCCGTCCTGGGCGGTCACCCCGGCCCGGACGGCGTCACCATCAGGGCGCTGCGGCCGCTGGCCGAGTCCGTCGTCGTCGTGCTGCCCGGCGGCACCCGCGCGCCCATGCGGCACGTGCACGAGGGCGTGTTCTCCGTGACGGTTCCCGGCACCTCGGTGCCGGACTACCGCCTCGCGGTCACCTATCCCGGCTCGCCCGAGACCATTACCGATGACCCGTACCGGCACCTGCCGACGCTCGGCGAGATCGACCTGCACCTGATCGCCGAGGGCCGGCACGAGGCACTGTGGACGGTGCTCGGCGCCCGGGTCCGGCCGCAGGCGGGCGGGACGTCGTTCGCGGTCTGGGCGCCGAACGCCCGCGGCGTCCGGGTGGTCGGCGACTTCAACCACTGGGACGGCCGGACTCACCCGATGCGGTCGCTCGGCAGCTCAGGCGTCTGGGAGCTGCTGATTCCCGGCGTCGGCGACGGCGCCTGCTACAAGTACGACATCTGCGGCCCGGACGGCGTCTGGCGCCGCAAGGCAGACCCGATGGCCGGCTGGGCTGAGAAGCCGCCCGCTACCGCGTCCCGCGTCACCGAGTCCAGGTACACCTGGGGCGACGCCGCCTGGCTTGAGCAGCGAGCCGGCCGGGATCTGCTGGCCAGCCCGATGAGCGCCTACGAGGTGCATCTCGGCTCGTGGCGGCCCGGCCTGACCTACACCGAGCTCGCCAGCCAGCTCACCAGCTACGTCACCGAGCTGGGCTTCACCCACGTGGAGTTCCTGCCGGTTGCCGAGCACCCGTTCGGCGGCTCCTGGGGCTACCAGGTGACCTCCTACTACGCGCCGACCGCCCGCTTCGGCTCGCCGGACGAGTTCCGCCATCTGATCGACAGCCTGCACCAGGCCGGCATCGGGGTGATCCTGGACTGGGTGCCCGCGCACTTCCCGCGGGACAGCTGGGCGCTGGCGCAGTTCGACGGCACGGCGCTGTACGAGCATCCCGACCCGCAGCGCGGCCAGCAGCCGGACTGGGGCACGCTGATCTTCGACTTCGGACGCCCTGAGGTGCGCAACTTCCTGGTCGCGAACGCCATCTACTGGCTGGAGGAGTTCCACGCGGACGGGCTGCGGGTCGACGCCGTCGCCTCGATGCTCTACCTCGACTACTCGCGCAAGCCCGGCGAGTGGTCGCCGAACTCGCTCGGCGGCCGGGAGAACCTGGACGCGGTGTCGTTCCTGCGCGAGGTCAACGCCACCTGCTACAAGCGGGTGCCGGGCATCGCGATGATCGCCGAGGAGTCCACCGCGTGGCCGGGCGTGACCAGGCCGGTTCACCTGGGCGGGCTCGGGTTCGGGCTGAAGTGGAACATGGGCTGGATGCACGACACGCTCAGTTACCTCGGTCGCGATCCGGTCTACCGCAGCTTCCATCAGAACGAGATCACTTTCTCGATGGTGTACGCCTACTCCGAGAACTACGTGCTGCCGATCTCCCACGACGAGGTCGTGCACGGCAAGGGCTCCCTGCTGCGCAAGATGGCCGGGGACGAATGGCGGCAGTTCGCCGGCCTGCGGACGCTGCTGGCCTACATGTGGGCGCATCCCGGCAAGCAGCTGCTGTTCATGAGCTCGGAGTTCGGCCAGGGCGACGAGTGGTCCGAGGAGACCGGGCTGCAGTGGCACCTGCTTGAGTACCCGCTGCACGCGGGCGTGCAGCAGCTTGTCAGGGACCTCAACCGCGCGTACGGCGACCATCCGGCGCTGTGGCAGCTGGACAGCTCACCCGAGGGCTTCCAGTGGATCGACGCGAACGACTCGGCCGGGAACGTGCTGTCGTTCCTGCGGTTCGGAGCCGACGGCAGCGTCCTGGCCTGCGTCTGCAACTTCGCCGCGGTGCCGCATCTTGGCTACCGGATCGGGCTGCCGTCGGCTGGCACCTGGACCGAGGTGCTCAACAGCGACGCCGGCGTGTACGGCGGCAGCGGAGTCGGGAACTACGGCCAGGTCGAGGCTGTCGCCGACCCCTGGCACGGGCGGCCGGCCTCGGCCGAGATCAGCCTGCCGCCGCTCGGCGTGATCTGGCTGGCCCGCCAGCAGCCTGCTGCTGCTGCTGACGCGACTTCCGCTGGCGCCACCGCCGCCGGGACGGTTACTGACGGCCCGGTTACTGCTCGCACCGCCCGACGGCCCGCTCCGCCAGCCTGACCAGCAGCGGGCGTCACGTCACTGCCACGATCTGTGCGCTGACCAGCGCACCGCCGGCGATGTCGAGCACGCCCAGCGTGCCGCGCGGCTGCCGCCGCCTGTCCGTGGGCGAGCCCGGATTGAAGATCCGCAGGCTCTGGCTGCTCTCGTCCAGCGGGATGTGCGAATGCCCGAAGACCACCAGGTCCGCGGACGGGAACGAGCGCCGCATCCGGCGCAGCCGCCCGCTGGCCTGGCCGCTGTCATGAATCATCGAGACGGCCACGCCGCCGATGTCCAGCTGCAGTACCGGCGGGGCTCCCCAGTCCGCGACGTCCTGGCCGTCGTTGTTGCCGAGCACCGCGTGCACGGGCGCGTAAGCGGACAGCTCGTCCAGCACGGCAGCGGTGCAGACGTCACCGGCGTGCAGGATGAGATCAGCTTGCCGTAGCCAGGCTGCGACCCCGGCCGGGCACGACTTCCAGAACCGCGGGGCGTGGGTGTCGGACAGGGCAATGACGCGCACACTCTCATCCTGGCCCGCTGCGGCGACGCGCGCGCTGCCGGGCTACTGTCCAAGGACAGGGCTGCCAGCACGATGCGGGAGACGCGATGGACGAGGAACTGACCGGGCAGGCGCCAGAGCACCAGCCGGTACCCGACAACGCCGCTGCCGCGGTCAGCGCGCTCGCGGCGAGCGCCATCCGGCCAGGCCGGATCCCGGCGATGTACCTGGGTCACGGCGCTCCGCCGCTGGTCGACGATCCGCTGTGGGTCATCCAGCTAGAGGCGTGGGCGCGAGCGCTGCCGAGGCCCGCCGCCATCCTCGTGGTATCCGCGCACTGGGAGAATGCTCCCCTGGCGATCGGCGCTACCGCCGACGCGGCACCGCTGACCTATGACTTCTACGGCTTCCCCGACCGCTACTACCGGGCCAGTTATCCCTCCCCTGGAGCCCCGGAGCTGGCCGGCCGGGTCCGTTCCCTGCTGACCGGAACAGAGCCGGTTGCCGACGTGCCGGGGCGCGGCCTCGATCATGGCGCTTACGTGCCGCTGACGGTCATGTACCCGGACGCGGACATCCCGGTTCTGCAGATCTCGATGCCGAGCCTGGATCCGCAGCGGCTGCTCCGCGTTGGCGCGGCCCTGCGGCCGCTGCGCGACGAGGGCGTGCTGATCATGGGCAGCGGCTTCCTCACCCACGGCCTGCCGTTCCTGCGTGACTTCCGGTTCGACGCGCCGCCGCCATCGTGGTCGGCTGAGTTCGATCACTGGGCCGCGACCGCGCTTGACCACGGAGACGTCGACGCGCTGGCCGGCTTCACCGGCGCGCCCGCGGTCAGGTACGCGCACCCCACCACCGAGCACTACGCGCCGCTGTTCGTCACACTCGGCGCGAGCGAGGCGCCGGCGCCCGTCACCACCATCACCGGCTACTGGATGGGACTGGCCAAGCGATCGGTGCAAGTGGCCTGACGGTCCGGAGCGCGCGCGTCGATGCCTCGCTAGTGGTGTTCTGGCACCGCCAACTCGGCTTCCACGGTGTCAGTCTGGGGTTCGCGATCGTGCACTTCAGCGCGGGACACCTCTTTGGCGCGACGACGCCAGGCCCGGCCCGCGCGAAGGCGCGATAACACCCGGTGCCTGCCCGTGTAGGGCACCGGCTTGCGCGGCGCATCGTTGTCGAAGTTCACTCTCGCTCCAGTAGCACGCTGTCAGCGCTGTGCTGGTCACGCCTGTGCTGGTCACGCCTGTGCTAGTCACGCCTGTGCTAGTCACGCCTGTGCTGGTCACGGCGGGGCCGGCCAGGACGAGGCGGTCCGCGGGGACCCGCTAGCCCGGTACCTCACGCCGTCGGAACCTGCGCGCGCCCGGACTGCACGAGACCCGCAGGTCCCCCCCAGCTCCCGGCATGCCGCAAAGTGTCCAGGCCGGCAGACCGCCGGCAGGCACCGAGCTAGCCAGACGCGGGCACGCCTCGCCCTGGCTAGCGCCCCAGTCAACAGGCGATGGCGTGGCCCCGCCATCCCCGAACTCGTGGATGCGGACATAGGCGGCTGCTGACTTAAACTGCCCGCTAGCGCAGGCGCGGCGCGCTCGCCTTGTGCGCAGGGCACGGGGTGCTCCCGCAGGCACGGGTGCCCGCAGGCACGGGGTGCTCCCGCAGGCACGGGGCGCTCCCGCAGGCACGGGGCCAGCCGCGGCTGGCAGGACAGGCAGGACGCAGAATGGCCCTCGACTCGGCACCCGCGCGGGCGCATGTCACCAGCCCGGCCGGCGCGGTGACGGCGATCCGTGACGGCGGCCGGATCGTGTTCGGCCGCGGTCCCGATGCTGACCTGATCGTCGCCGCCGGGCGCGGCCTGTCCCGGCGGGCCGGCGTGATCAGCGCCGTGGCCGGCGGCGCCTGGGTCGCGAACATCAGCCGGACACACGCCCTGTACGCGGAGGGCGACGGCTACCGCGTCCGGCTGCCGCGAATGGAAGAGGCCGGAGACCCGGCCGCCGCGCTCGAGCCGTCGAAGGGCTGGTTCCTGCGCGAGGGAGCCGCGCTGATCGGCTCCCGCGCCATGCTCGATGAGGGTCAGTCGCTGCGCCTGGTAGTGGCCGGGCCGCCGCCGGCCGCGACCGCTGACGCCACCGGGCAGCTGCGCTCGGCGAACGGCGGCGATGTCACTCTGCTGCCGTTCTACCTCGACGCGAACACCAAGCTGTTCCTTGTCGCGCTGCTGTGGTGCCGCCCGTGGCTGGTCGACCCTGCACGCGGCACGCCGCTGCCGCGCACGCCGGAGATCGCGCGGGCTGCGCTCGTCGTTACCGACGCCCACCACGAGCTTGATTCCTTCGACAGCGACTCGGCCTTCAGGGACCGGCTGTCCGCCCGGGTCGGAGAGCACCTGAAGGTGCTGCGCCGCAAGATCACCGAGCGGGGCATGGTGCGGCCCGGAGTCAGGCTCTCCGACGAGGTGGCGGTCGGAGCGCTGCTCGAGCACGGCATCATCACCAGCAGCGACCTGGACCGGCTCGCTGATCCCGCCTGGTGCTCGCGGCAGGAGGACCTGTGGTGGACACCGGTATTGTGACCAGCTAGCCGGCCAGCACCCTGAACCTGGCACTGGCACGCAGGCCGTGCGGCCCGGTGACCTGCACGGTGTACGTCCCCGCTGGTATCTCCCCGGCGAAGAACTCGTGCGCCTGGTTAATCGTGTAGTTGAAGCTGCCGTCGCTATCGGCGACCGGGCGGTCCGGTGAGCGGCCCACCCCCGCGAGACTGATGGTGAGCTGCGTGCCAGGCGGCCAGTTCCCGCCGTGGACGACGAACCCGGTCCTGCCGTCCCCGGTGGGCTGGCTGAGGGCGACAAACGGGACGCCGGCCGTGGGATCCACTATCGGAACGCTCCCCGCCGGCGGACCGCCGGGCGGCGGGCTCTGCCCTTCCGGCGGCGGCATTATCGGCCCGAGGCCCTCGTCGCTGCCAGTCGATGCCGCGTTAGCCGACGTCGTGGACGTCGCCGACGCGGACGGCGAGGTGGACACCGTCGGCGAGGCCAGGCGGCCTGATGCCGCCGCCCTCGCGCCGGGCTCCTGCGTCCGCAGCACCCACCCGGCCCCGACCAGAGCCACGGCGGCCGCCACGGCGACGCCCGTCAGCGCGATACGCCGGCGAAGAGTCCGGCGGGGCGCAGGCCCGCGCTGCCCGGTGCCGGACCCTGGCCGGCTGTGCCGGGCACCCGCCGCAGGGCGCGATGTCAGCGGGCCGTGCGGACCGAGCGGCTGCGAGCCGATGGTGTCGTCTCCGGACGCGGCCTCGTTCCCGTCCTGGTGAGCAGCCACCCCGGACTCCACGCCCGCCAGCGCCGCCGACGGTACGTCGCCGGCCGCCTCCGGCGCCTCCGCCGGGCGGCCGGACGAGCGCGGTATCCGGCGGTACTCCTCAATCAGCTCCATAGCCGCGGCCGGCAGCGGCGGGGCACTGAGCTCGCCGGTCGCCGCGAGTGCCGGCGCGAGCCGCGCCAGGATGGACGATGAGGTCGGCCGGTTCCGCGGATCGCGCTCCAGGCAGCCGTTGACGATGTCAGCCAGCTCTGCGGGCAGCCCGGACAGGTCCGGCGGCCCGGTAGCGAGCTGGACCAGGACGTCCATGACCGTCTCGCCCTGGTAGGGAGCATGGCCGGTCGCGGCGAACAGCATGGTGGCACCGAGCGCGAACACGTCACTGGCCGATGTGGCCTGCCGGGTGTCCCGTGCCTGCTCCGGAGCCATGTACGCGGGCGTCCCGATGCTGCCGCGCGTCACCGTCAGCTGGATCCGCTCAGCCGCGCGTGCCACGCCGAAGTCGATGACGCGGGGGCCGTCCGGCGAGACGAGCACGTTCGCCGGCTTCAGGTCTCGGTGCACCAGACCGACGCTGTGGATGGACTCCAGCGCCTCCGCGCAGCCGGCTGCCAGCCAGCGCACCGCAGGCACCGGCACCGGGCCGCACGTCCGCACGAGCCGGCTGAGCGACGGGGCCGGCACGTACACGGTGGCCAGCCACGGGACGTCAGCCTCCGAGTCGGCAGCCACGACCGCCGCGGTGAAGGCGCCGCTCACCCGCCTGGCTGCCGCGACCTCCTGGCCGAACCGGTTCCGGAAGTCAGGCTCCTCGGCCAGCTCGGTCTTGATCGTCTTGACTGCCACCAGGCGTCCCGGCTGCGGAGCGGCCAAGATAGACCTGGCCCATCGCACCGGCGCCGAGGCGGCCGAGCAGCACGAAATTCCCGACCTGCTCGGGGTCCCACCGCCGCAGCGGTTCCACTAACGGCTGCTGCCGCACGACGCTGGTCTCCTGTCGGTACAAGCGGACAACCCCCTATCATGTCCGCTCTGCGCCGCCAGGGCTGGCCTTCGGCAGAGTTGACCGGGTTATCCGGCTCGCGCCAGCGACAGCGCCTCTACCGGCCGACGGTTCCGTCCACCAGCTCGCGAATGAGGTCGGCATGACCGTTGTGCCGGGCGTACTCCTCGATCATGTGCACGTAGATCCAGCGCAGCGACAGCGGCTGACCCTCGCAGCTGCCCAGATAGTCCAGCTGCTTGCCGGCGGCGGCGGCCCGGCTCCGCCCGCATTCTGCCTGCCAGGCCGCCAGGTCCGCAGTCCAGTTCGCGTCATCGAGCGGGGCAAGCTCATCGTCGTTGCCGCCGCCTTGCTGGTGCCAGATGAACGGAGCATCCGGGCGCTCGAGCAGACCGCGCTCGAACCAGTTCCGCTCGACCTCGGCCATGTGGCGCACCAGGCCGTGCAGCGAGAGCAGCGACGACGGCAGCGGCCTGGCCTTCCGCTGGGCGTCGGTCAGACCCTCGCACTTCAGCAGCAGGGTCGTGCGATGGAACTCGAGCCACTGCTCCAGCGTCGTGCGCTCGGGAGCAGCGTACGCAGGCTCGGACCGGCGCGGATCACTGAGCTCGCCTGCCATCTGCAACCTCCGGGCTGGCCAGCCTGCGGCCGGCACTTAATCCTGTGTCAGCTGCGATTATCGCGCCCGGACTGCGGCCTGCGGCAGGCGATCAGAGCAGCGACAGGAGCCAGCCGGGTCCGGTCACTCCGGCTCCGGCCGCGATGCAGCGCCGGCGCAGCTCGCGATCAGCCGTGACGACAATGCGCCGGCCCGGTGTCTGCGCGGCCAGCGCCGCGATCGTGTCGTCGCCGGAGCCGCTGGCGGCGACCATCCTGACTCCGTCCGGGGCCGGATCGGCGGCTGCCGGGCGGGCCGCGCCCTCCACTACGAGCACGACCTGCGGCATCCACCGCATCCGGGTCACGCCGTCCGCCATCCGGGCCACGCCGTCCGTCATTCTGGCCACGCCGTCCGCCATCCCGGTCGCCCGGCTCCGGCCTCGGCTGCCGCCGCCGGGTAGCGCATGCCCGGCCGGCTGCATCCCCGGCTGCCCCATCCCCGGCCAGCCCGTCCCCGGCCAGGCACAGGCGAGGCCAGTCCGTCCGGAAGCTCGGTGATGCCCTCCGCCGCCAGCCGCGCCAGCTGGTCACGCAGCCGGGCCGCGGCACCGGCCCGGTCGCGCCACCAGCCGTCAGGCCGTGAGCCGACCACGTTCGCCCCGTCGACGATGATCGTCACCGGCGACAGCTCGGCACTCAGCCTCTCCCAGTGCGCCGCGAGCCCGGGGTGCAGGTCCAGCCTGACGACCTCCGGCACCGGGACCCAGGCGACCTCGTCGGTCTCGTCATCGTCGGACTGCACGGCGAACGGGCTGTCCGCCGCGGCCAGCACCGTCGTGTAGGACCAGCCGCCGTGATCGTCGGTGAAGACGCCGGCCTGCCGTACCGCTCCGGGCGGCACGCCGCATTCCTCGGCCGCCTCCCGCAGCGCAGCAGCGAGCGCGGACTCATGGCTGTCCCTGGCTCCGCCGGGCAGGCCCCAGGTGCCGCCATGGTGGCTCCACCAGGTCCTGCGCTGCAGCAGGACGGGACCGCCGGCCTCGAATGCCAGCAGTCCGGCGGCACCGAACCGGCCCCAGTGCCGGTGGCCGAGCTCGCACCGGACCCAGCCATTGCCGTCCCGGCTAGCCAAGGCCGTACTCCGGCTGCCGTGATCGCATAAGGGTCAGCTTCCCGCACCGTAGCGCAGGCCGTCCATCATCAGGTCGAGCAGCCGCCCGGCCTGCGCGCGCTGCCCGGGGGCGCCGACCGCCATCGCCACCCCGCTCATGCTGGCCAGCAGGTCCGCGGGGTCGAGGTCGGCGCGCATCGTGCCGTCGGCGGCACCCGCTTCCATGAGCGCGCCGAACGCGGCCAGCAGCCGGCTGCGGCTCTCGGCGAAAGGGTTCCCGCCGGACGCGATCACCATTCGCAGCGCGTCTGACATCCCGCGCTTGGCCGACATGTACTCGATGAACTGGTCCATCCAGGTGCGCATGGCCTGATCGGACGGCATGGCGGCGAGCAGGCCGGGAACGGCATCGCAGAGCCGGGCCAGCTCGCTGCGGTAGGCGGCGTCGACGAGGGCCTCGCGGCTCGGGAAGTGCCGGTACAGCGTGCCGATCCCGACACCCGCGTCTTTCGCGATCGCCTCAAGCGACACCTCGGCGCCCTCACTCGAGAAGGCCTTCACGGCGGCGGCCAGCAGCAGCTCGCGGTTCCGCTGCGCGTCCGCGCGCATCGTCCGCTCGACGCTGGTCACTGGTCCCTCCTCACAGCTAACCGGAGTCCCCTCCATTTTCATCGTACCGGGCCGGCCAGCCGCGGCCCGGCGGAGCAGCCTGCCAGCCGGCGAGCCTAGGCTGTAGTGCATGCCAGAGTCGCCCCTCACCGCCCGGCTGGCGAAACTTCGCCAGCGCCGCACAGCACCGCTGATTCTCGAGCTCGATCTCACCGACGGGATCAGCGAGACGCGGCCGGCTGATCCGGTCGCCGCCATCGCCGCCAGGAACCGGGTGGTCCTTCCCGACGTGCTCGACGGGCTCCGCCGCGCTCGCGACGACGACCGGGTGGCGGTCCTGGTGGCCCGCCTCGGCGGCAGGGGCATCGGGCTGGCGGCTGTCCAGGAACTCCGCCGCGCGGTCGCCGAGTTCGCCGAGGCCGGCAAGACGACCATCGCGTGGGCTGAGTCGTTCGGCGAGTTCTCCGCCAGCAACGTCCAGTACTACCTCGCGACGGCCTTCGAGAAGATCTGGCTGCAGCCTTCCGGCGACCTCGGGCTGACGGGCATCGCGGTTGAGCGGATCTTCCTGCGGGGCGCGCTCGACAAGCTCGGCGCGGACTTCCAGGTGGCGAAACGGCACGAGTACAAGAGCGCGGCCGAGCAGCTCACCGAGACCGGCTTCTCGCCGGCCGCCCGCGAGGAGACCGACCGGATGACCGCGTCTGTCACCGAGCAGCTGGTGCAGGGCATCGCCGATCGCCGCGGACTCAGCCGCGCAGAAGGTCGGCGAGCTGATCGACGCCGGGCCGTTCCTGGCTGGCCGCGCGCAGTCCGAGGGCCTGATCGATCAGCTGGGCTACCGCGACGAGGTGTACGCGGAGGCGCGCAAGCTGGCCGGGCCGGACGCGGCCGTGCTGTACCTCAGCCGGTACCAGCGGGCGAAGGCAATGGCGCAGCGCGCCCGGGCGACAGTGACCAGGCTGCCCGGCACGACCGAGCCAGGCGTCGCCCTGATCTACGCCACCGGCGCGATCCGCCGCGGTCGCAGCGGCCGCGGCCTGCTGCCCGCGGGCGGCGCGATGGGCTCCGACACGATCGCGGCCGCGATCAGGACCGCTGCGCGCGATGAGCACGCCCGCGCGATCCTGCTGCGGGTGAACAGCCCGGGCGGCTCGTATGTCGCCTCCGACACCATCTGGCGAGAGGTGGTCAGGGCGCGCGCCGGCGGAACTCCGGTCGTGGTGTCGATGGGCGACGTCGCGGCGTCGGGCGGCTATTACATCTCGATGGCCGCCGACCAGATCGTCGCGCAGCCGGGCACGATTACCGGCTCGATTGGCGTGCTCACCGGCAAGCCGGTACTCGGCGATGCGCTCGGCCGCGCGGGCATCAGCAGCGACCGGATCACTCACGGTCAGCACGCAGCGATGTTCTCCCAGCTCCGGCCGTTCTCCGAAGACGAGTGGGCGCTCGTCAGCGACTGGCTGGATCACATCTATGCCGACTTCACCGGCAAGGTTGCCAGCGGGCGCGGAATGACGCCCGACCAGGTGCACGAGGTCGCGAAGGGCCGGGTGTGGACCGGTGCCGATGCGCTGTCCCGCGGACTGGTCGACGAACTCGGCGGCATGGACCGCGCTGCCGCCATCGCCCGCCGCCGGGCCGGCCTGCCTGCGACCGCGCCGCTGCGCGTCTTCCCGCACGTGCGGCCGATCGACCGGCTGCGGCCCGCGGCATCGAGCGAGAGCCGCGGTGCGGCGGCGGCACCCGCCGGCCTGCTCGCCGATAGCTGGGGTCCTGCCTGGCGGCTCGCGACGCAGCTCGGACTGCCGCCGCACGGGCCGCTGATGCTGCCGGGCACCTGGCTGTTCGAGTAGCGGGCGTGGCCCCGGCAGGGTTCGCCGACGCGCTCGGCTCCTGGCCCGGTGCGGTCACGCTGCTGACGATCGCCGACGGCAGAGATGACATCGGCACGACGGTGAGCGCGTTCTGCCCGGTGTCAGCAGAGCCGCCGCAAGTCCTCGTGTCACTGCTCGACGGCTCCTATCCGGCCGAGGTGCTGAGCCGGGCGGACCAGTTCGCCGTGACGCTGCTCTCCGCCTCGCAGCGGGCGCTGGCGGGCCGGTTCGCCGCTGCGGGCCGGCCAGCCGCCCGGATCCTGCTCGAGAATGTGCCACATCGCCGCGGCACTGCCAGCAGGGCCCTGATACCGGACGGCGGGCTGGCGGCCTTCGAGTGCGAGGTGACGAACCGGGTGCCGGCGGGTGATCATCTGCTGCTGGTCGCCTCGGTAACGCACGTGCCGTACGTGGCCGAGTCCGGCGAGCCGCTGATCCGGTTCCGCGGCGGCTACCTGCGGTAGCTCCGCTCGTCGGCTGTTATCGACATATGGGTACGTATCGCCGTTTCCCAGAGATCGTGGTTACTTCGCGTCCGCATAGCGCGCAAACTCTCCACGATGACGGCGCGGCCGGACACTGCGATGCCGGCGTGTGCGCTACCGGATTGTCGGGTAGGTCCGCTAACCGGGGACAGGAGCGGGCGGCCCGTCTGACAGGCTGCCGTGCTGACGGGGGGACGGTGCGCGCACGAATGACGGCTGCACTTCTCGCGGCCTGGCGGCATTCGCGGGCGACGGACCGGCATCCGGACGCCGGATCGCCGCCCTGGCCGCCAGCCGGGCCGGCGACTGAGGAGCTGGACGCGCAGGCCTCACAGGCCCTGGTCGAGACCGACGACTCCGTCCGGACCAGCGAGCAGGAGCTGGGCTTTGCCACGGCTCGGTTCGGCGAGCAGGCCGCGGCCCCGTTCTCGGCCGCGCTGCGGTCAGCAGCGGCAGAACTGGCGGAGGCCTTCCGGCTCCGCCAGCTGCTGGACGATGGCATCACCGGCGATGAGGCCGTCGCGGCGGTCGCAGCTGGCCGAGGTCAGCGCCCGGTGCGCCGAGGCGAGCCGCCTGCTCGACGAGCGGTCCGAGGCGTTCGACCAGCTCGTGGAGCTAGGGGCTCGCGCGCCGCAGCTCGCCGCCGAGGTCGACGCGCACGTGGCCCAGCAAGCCGCCAGGGTCGACCGGTCCCGCCAGATACTCGCCCGGCTGGCCGCCCGGTATACGGCGCAGGCTGTAGCGGCAGTCGCGGCGCAGCCCGGACCAGGCCGCCAGACGGCTGGATTTCGCCGCCGCCTGCCTGCTGGCGGCGCATCAGGAGACTGGCGGCGCGGACACGGATCGCGCCGCCGGACAGCTGCAGGCCCCGCAGTCGCAGGCCACACAGCCGCAGGCCGCACTGCCGCAGGCCGCACAGCCGCAGGCCGCACAACCGCAGGCCGCACAGCCGCAGGCCGCGCTGCTGCAGGCCGCGGAGGCCGCGGCCGACCAGGCCGCCGATCTGCTCAGCGCGGTCCAGCACGCGGAAGCGGAACTCACGCAGGCTGCCTCCGCGCTGCCTGCCGCGCTCCGTGAGATGGATGCCGAGATCGCCGAGGCGAACGCGGTCGTCGCAGGCCAGTCAGCCGACGAGCGGGCCGGCATCGTTACGCGCGCCGTGGCGATCGCGGCCGGGGTGCGCGCGCAGCAGGCCGCCGGGCCGTTTGACGCGCTGGCGGCGCTGCGCGACCTGCAGCAGGCCGACACCGCGCTCGATCACATCCTGGCAGGCGGCAGGGACGGACAGACCCGGCGCGAGCGGGCCCGCGCGGTGCTGGATCAGGCGATGCTGGTGGCCCGCAGCGCGGTGACCGCGGCGGAGGACTTCATCGCCACCCGGCGCGGAGGCGTCGGCGCGAGCGCGAGGACCCGGCTGGCCGAGGCCCGGCGGCACTTCCAGCAGGCCATCGCGGCTGCTCAGGCCGACCCGGAGGCAGCCGTGGCCGAGGCGCAGCATGCTGACACGCTCGCGCGGCAGGCCGGCGCGCTGGCCGAGCAGGATGTCGCCAGCTTCGACACCAGTGCGCGACAGCGCGGGCGAGCCTGGTCGCCGACGGCGGCGAATCCGCGGACGGCATTCGCGCAGCGCTGCTCGGCGGCATTCTCATCGACCGCCAGCTCGGGCCTGCCAGTTTCGGCGGCAGCCGCACCAGGGGCAGGCGCAGCGCCGGCGGCCGGTTCGCGCCCGGCCACACCCGACATCAGGGGGAGACATGGCAAAGCACGGCATCAGCGGCCGGGTCAGGCAGCTAGCCCGCGCGAACATCGACGTCATAGTCGACTCCGCGGCGGACCCGGAGCAGCTGATCGGCCAGTTGCTGCTGGATTACACGGCGAATATCACCGCTGCCGAGCAGGCCATCGCCGAGGTCGCCGGCAGCCTGCGGATGATGGAGGACGATCAGGCGCAGGACGCCAGGGCGGCCGGCCAGTGGAGCGGGAAGGCGGAGGCCGCGAGCAGGCGGGCCGACGAGCTGCGGGCCGGCGGCGGCGCAGCCGAAGCCGACAGGTTCGATGACCTCGCGCGGGCGGCGCTGGAGCGGCAGCTGATCGCCGAGAGCGACATCCGGTCGGGGCAGCATGCGATCGACGCGCAGAGCGAGGCCGTCGAGAATCTGCGGACCGGCCTCGATCAGATGATCATCAGGCTCTCCGAGCTCCGCCGGCGGCAGGACAGCCTGGTCAGCCGCGTCCCCGGACGGCCCCGCCCAGCCGGGCCTGCCCGGGGTGAGCACGAGCGCGGACGTCATGGACCCGGCGAGTGAGATCGCCGGTTTCGATGAGCGAGTGCGGCAGGAGGAAGCCCGCGTGCGCGGCCGGGACGAACAGCCCGCGTCCTCGCTGGACGCGCAGTTCGCTGTCCCTGGCGACCTGGCGGACCGGGCCGAGATCGAGGAGCGCCTGCAGGAGCTCAAAGCCGACCGGGCCATGGCCTCGGCGACCGCGCGAGCGCACGACCAGGCAACTACCTGAGGACGGGAACGAGGCCGTCACCGCAGCACCCGGGCGCCGGGCCGCGGCGGTGTGGCCAGCGCGAAGGTGCGGCGGCGCCGGGATGAGGCCAGCGCGGCCCTAGCTGTTGAGGTAGGCCAGGACGGCGAGCACGCGCCGGTTGTCGTCGTCCGACGGGACCAGGTCCAGCTTGGCGAAGATGCTGGTGCTGTGCTTGCTGACCGCCTTCTCGGTGACGAACAGCCGCTGGGCGATCGCGCTGTTGGAGCGGCCCTCGGCCATCAGCGCGAGCACCTCGCGCTCGCGCGCGGACAGCCGCGCGAGCGGCTCGTCCCGGGCCCGGCGGCCGAGCAGCTTGGCGACGACCTCGGTGTCCATGACCGTGCCGCCCGCCGCCACCGCCCGCACCGCGTCCACGAACTGGTCATCGTTGAACACCCGGTCCTTGAGCAGGTAACCGACGCCGCCCGCCTTGTCGGCGAGCAGCTCGCGCGCGTACAGCTGCTCCACGTACTGGGACAGGACCAGCACCGGCAGGCCAGGCGCCTGCCGCCGGGCCTCGATGCGCGGCCCGCAGCCCGTCGTCGGTGAACGACGGCGGCAGCCGCACGTCGACGATGGCCACGTCCGGCCGCTCGCTGATGCAGCGCCGCCAGCAGGCCGGGCGCGTCCTCGACCGCGGCGGCGATCTCGAACCCGTGCGCCTCGAGCAGCCGGACCAGCCCGTCCCTCAGCAGGAAGAGGTCTTCGGCGACGACAACGCGCACGGCACCTCCAGCACCACGATGGTCGGCCCGCCGACCGGGCTGCTCACCGCCAGGATGCCATCGAAGGTGGCCAGCCGCCGCTCGACTCCGGCCAGGCCGCTGCCGGCCGCCGGGTCCGCGCCGCCGGTGCCGAAGTCCGTTACCTCGATCCGCAGCATGCGGCCGGAGTGCGACATCACGATCCGCGCCTGGCGGGCACCGGAGTGCTTGACCGCGTTGGTCAGCACCTCAGCCACCGCGAAGTAACAGGCGGTCTCGACCGGCGCGGGCGGGCGCCCCGGCAGGTCGATCTCCGTCTCGACCTGCAGCGGGCTGTCCAGTGCGAGCGCGCGGACCGCGTCGGTCAGGCCGCGGTCAGCCAGCACCGGCGGGTGCACTCCGCGGACCAGCTCCCGCAGCTCGGTCAGGGCCGCGGCTGACGCTTCCCGCGCCTCGGCGACCAGCGCGACCGCGGCGTACGGGCTGGTGTGGATCAGCCGTTCGGCGGCCCGCAGGTTCATGCCGAGAGCGACCAGCCTGGCCTGAGCGCCGTCGTGCAGATCCCGCTCGATCCGCCGCAGTTCGGCGGCCGCCGTGTCGACCGCGACAGCCCGGCTCTGCGTCAGGCGCTCCACCCGTCTGGTCAGCTCGGCATCGGGTGCCAGGCCCAGTGCCCTGCGGACCTCGGGGAATGCCCGCGGCGCCAGCCAGCAGCCAAGTCCGATCACTGCCACCGCCTCGGCCGCTGCCAGCATCGCCATCGGCTGGCTCGACACGTCCACGGCCCCGAAGAACCGGCGGGGCCCGTCCAGCACGTACGTCTGCGCGGTACCGGAGGGCTGCGCTCCGACAGTCAGGATCCAGCCGCCGGCCGACCAGCCCTTGATGCGCACCAGGCCAAGCAGGCCGACCACGATGAGTCCGGCTGCCGCCATCCGGCTGGCGATCGCAGGCCAGCGCCTGATCACCAGCATCGAGCCGGCCACCAGTATCAGCATCAGGGCAAGCCAGGCACCGGAGCCGACCAGCTCAGCGACCGCGACGCAGACGGGCAGCAGCAGCAGTCCGTAGCGGTACGCCGGCTGGTCCGGGTCAGCTGCGCGGCCGAGCACGAGCCGAGCCGCTGCCGGGCGGGCGGCCAGCTCCCGCCACGCCAGCCAGCCTCCGGTGAGAAAAGCCGCCCAGGACTGCGCCAGGATCAGCCCGGTCATCGACGGATCACCCACCCGCGCCAGGCCGTACCCGTAGAGCCAGTAGAGTCCGTCGCCCGTGGCATAGACGCGCGCGATCCCGAGTCCGGCCAGTCCGAGCACGATCAGCGACACCGGCACGACGGCTGCCGCAAGCCGTGGCCTGAGCAGGACGACACCGGCAGCGACGAGCGGGATGACGAGCAGCCACCACCAGTACCGGCCCTGGTCGAGCGACGGATAGAGGTTGGCCGTCATGACGGCAGCGAGAGCAACCAGCGCGGCACACCAGCCGAATTCGCGAAGGCGCCCCCGCAGGCCCTTCGCGTTCGCGCCGCGTCCCGTCCGCCGCCACGCGATCACCAGGCACGCGGCAGCCAGGACGAACAGCAGCAGCACCAGGGCCAGCACGAGCATCCCCGGCTGCCCTGACTTCAGCGACACATAAAGTGCCTGAGCTGCATGCAGCCGGTGCGGAACTGGCACCACCTCAAGCTCGCTCGACCCCGGTGAACTCGCTGGCTGCGGCATCCTGGCCTCCCGCTGATTACCTTCGCCCCCTGCGGGCGCCCCGCGACTCAGCCTGCCGCAGCCAGGGCGGCCGCGCTATAGACCGAGCCCCACTTCGGCGGTAGGCCTAGGCCCACTGCGGCGCGGCGACCTAGACGATGCGCTCGCCGGACCGCCACACCCCGGCGATCAGCGGCACGCCCGGCCGGTAGGCCAGGTAGGCGTGCGACGGAGCGTCCAGCATGATCACGTCGGCGCGCGCGCCGAGTGCCGAGATGGCCGACGTCGGACCGGCGGAGCGCGTGCGCGCCGCCCGCCGTGGCGGCCCAGACGGCTTCCGCGGTCGTCATCCGCATCTCGCGGACGGCCAGCGCCACGCACAGCGCCATGCTCGAGGTGTAGCACGAGCCAGGGTTGCAGTCGGTCGCGATAGCCACCGTGACGCCCGCCGACAGCAGCCGCCGGGCGTCCGGGTAGGGCGAGCGGGTCGAGAACTCGACTCCCGGCAGCAGCGTCGCGACTGTCCCGCCGGAGGATGCGAGCGCGTCCACGTCAGCGTCCGACAGGAACGTGCAGTGATCCGCCGAGGCCGCCGCCGCCTCGACGGCCACCTGGACGCCTGGTCCCGGCCCGAGCTGATTCGCGTGGATCCGGGGCTCGAGGCCGGCTGCCTCCCCGGCCAGCAGCACCGCGCGCGCCTCGTCAGCGCCGAACGCGCCCCGCTCGCAGAACACGTCGATCCACTTCGCCAGCGGCGCGCAGGCCGCCAGCATGTCCCCGCAGACCAGGTCGACGTAGCCGGCCGCGTCGCCGTCGAACTCCGGCGGCACGACGTGCGCGCCGAGGTACGTGACCTCCGGGGTGACCTCGGCGGCCAGGGCCACCGACCTGGCCTCATCGGGGACCGTGAGCCCGTACCCGGACTTGCACTCGAACGTGGTCGTGCCCTGCGCGAGCAGTTCGGCTGCGAGCCGGGCCAGGTTCGCCCGCAGCGCCTCGTCGCTGGCCCGGCGGGTCGCCGCGACCGTGCTGCGGATTCCGCCGGCCTGCATACGGCAGCCCGGCCATCCTGGCGGCGAACTCGGCGCCGCGTTCCCCGGCGAACACCAGGTGCGCGTGCGAGTCGACGAAGCCCGGCAGTACCGCCCGGCCGCCGGCGTCGACGGCGTCGTCGGCCGCGGGCGCCTGCGCGGCCGGCCCGGTCCAGGCCACCAGGCCGCCGTCCAGCACGATGGCCGCGTCGGCCAGCGCCTCGAACGGCCCCGGCGAGGCGACGCTCACCGCCTCCAGCGGCGCGTTGGTGACCAGCTCCCCGATATTCGTGATCAGCACGCTCACCTGCGCATCGTGCCACAGCCGGGCAGAAATCCGGGTGCGCGCTCCGCAGCCGGGCACCAGGATGGCCAGATGGATCCCGTGGCCGACGCCCGCGCGCTGATCAGCGAGCGGTTCCCGGCTGCGCTCGCCGCCTTCCTCGGCGGCAGCGTCCTGTCCGGCCGCCGGACCGCGACGTCCGACCTGGACCTCGTCATCGTGCTGCCCGGTCCGCCCGCCCCGTACCGCGAGTCGCTGCGCTGGCGCGGCTGGCCGGCCGAGACGTTCGTGCATGACCGGGAGTCGCTCGAGCGCTTCTTCGCCCGCGACACCGCCCGGCGCCGCCCGACACTCGCCCGGATGTGCACCGACTCGGTCATCCTGGCCGGCGATGAGAAAACCATCAGTCAGGTACGGGAACGGGCTAGCACGGTGCTGGCAGCCTGCCGCCGCTCAGCCCGGACGAACTCGACCTGGCCCGGTACGTGCTGACCGATCTGCTCGACGATCTGTCCGGCAGCACCGACCCCGGCGAGACCGCCCTCATCGGCTGGAACGTCTGGACCGCGACCGCGGAACTTGCGCTCCTGCTGGCCGGGCACTGGCTGGGTACCAGCAAGTGGCTGCTCCGGGAACTCCGCTCTGCCGATCCGGCACTGGCCGGCCGGATGACCGCGGCAGCCGGTGATCCGGTCCTGCTGGCCGGCTGCGCTGACGAGGTGCTGAGCCGGTGCGGCGGGCGGTTCTGGGCGGGGCTGCGCATCGGCGGGAGCTGAGATGGTGACGGCCTCGTTCCCGGCATGATGCGGGTGAGCCTGCCCTGCCAGACGGCCGCGCCACCCGCGACAATGGCAGGCATGAGCGAGAGCCTGGCCGCCGGGTTGTGCCGGATCGAGGGCGTTGTCGAGGGCGAGTCATCTTTTAAGGACGGCCCGGCCTTCTGGGCGGGCGGCAAGGAGATCGCGCATTTCGAGGGCGCGCACGCGATTGACCTGCGGCTGACCAGGGCTCAGATCCGCGCCCGGCGGGACGAGCTGCGGGCCGACGCTCGCGTGGTGCTGCGGTCGGGCTCGTCGGACTGGCTGACCGTGGAGTTCCGGACGCCGGCTGATGAGGCCTTCGTGCTCGGGCTTGCGGAGATCGCCGCTGCCGCGCACCGGACCGCTGGCGGACCGGTTCCGCCACCAGCGGGTGCGGCACTTGCCCGGCGGCGCCGGTTCCATTAGCAGCCGGCTACTCCCCCGGAGGCGCGCAGGTCGGCCTCGTAGGTCTGGCCGACCAGGTCAGCGCCGAAACTGTGATGTGGCTCCTCGCTGGTGAGCCGGAACCCTCTGGCGAGGTAGAGGCTGCGCGCGGCCACGAGCACGTCGTTGGTCCACAGCCGCATGCGCGGATACCCAGCCTGGCGGGCGAAGTCCAGGCAGGTATCGACCAGCCCGGCACCGAGGCCACTACCCCGCGCCTCCGGCACCGTCAGGAGCAGCCGCAGCTGTGCTGTCGCCGGGTGTCCATCGGCGGCAACGCAGAGGATGCAGCCAGCCCGCCGCCCGTCTGTCTCGGCGATCCAGGCCGCCTCCCTGTCCGGATCATGGCCATTCGCATACTGAGAGGCAATAGTGGCGACCAGCGCCTCGAAGCTGGCGTCCCAGCCGTACTCCCGTGCGTACACCTCACCGTGTGCCTTGATGACCCAGCCCAGGTCGCCCGGCTGGCCGAGAGGCCTGATAGCTGTCTGTCCCGGCATGCCGCCTCCGCGCTACTGAAACGACTGTTTCAGTCTGCCATAGTACTCAGATGACCGGTGCAGAGATAGCCCCGTCGGCGCGACGAGAGGAGCTGCTGGAGCTCGCCTACCGGTACGCGGTCGAGCGGGGCCGGACCGACCTGACGCTTCGGCCGATCGCGGCCGCGATCGGATCGAGCCCGCGGGTACTGATCTACCTGTTCGGCAGCAAGGACGGGCTCATCAGGGCGCTGCTCGCCCGGGCACGCGCGGACGAGGTCGCGATGCTGGACGAGCTGCGCCATGGCGCTGCGGACAGCGAACCGGGACTCGCCGAGGCCGGCTCGCGGATCTGGTCCTGGCTCCGCGACCCGGCCAGGCGCCCGCTGCTGCGCTTGTGGCTGGACGGGTACTCCCGGAGCCTGAGCGAGCCCGATGGCCCGTGGGCCGGGTTCGCCCGCGCTACCGTCGATGACTGGCTGGCGCTGCTCGCGGACGTGCAGCCTGCCGGCCAGCGGGCATCAGCAGCCGGCGCAGCCGAGCGGACACTGCTGCTGGCGGTCCTGCGCGGCGCGCTGCTCGACCTCCTCGGCACCGGCGACGAGGAGCGGACCACGGCGGCGGTGCGGGCCCAGCTGGCCAGTTTCGAGATTGCCTGAAGATGTGCTGACAGGCAGTTCAAGCGCCTGGAATGACTGCGCACGGACTCCGTATGCCAACGGCAAAGGCGGCTGAATCTGCCGCTGACCAGGCTATTCTCCCTCCTTAGCGGAATCGGCATGGTGGCGGCCGAGCGCCGGGAGCCAGCCGTGCACGCGGTGCCAGGGCCATCGCAGGACGGGAGAGCGGATGCGGCACGGGACTGGCGGTCGTGGTGCTGACGACCCCGGTCGCGGCAGGCAGGGAGCACCGCCGCAAGGCCGCTCAGGCCAGCGGGGCAGTACAGGCCGGAGGAGCAGCGCCGGGGGGCTCGCGCCCGGTGGGGGCGCCAGAGCCTGCTGGCGAAGACCGGCTACATAGCGGCTACCGTCGTCGCGGTCGTCGCGGTCGTCGCCGGAATCGGCGCGTTCGCGATCTACCAGCATCTCAGCGGCAACATCACCAAGGTCAACGTCGGTGACCTGAGCGGCAGGACCGTCTACGGCCAGCTGAACATCCTCGTGCTCGGATCCCAGGAGCGGGCCGGGCAGAAGGGCTTCTTCGGCGCGGAGGCCGACCCCGGCACCACCAACTCCGACAACCTGCTGCTCATCCACCTCGACGCGACGCACACCCACGCGACGGTGCTGTCCATCCCGCGGGACCTGTTCGCCTACGAGCCCGCCTGCAAGGAGCGGTCCTACATCGGCGTCGGAACCTGGCCGGCGCAGAGCTACCCGCCGGGTGCGATCATCGACGGCGCGCTCAACATCGGCGGGCCAACCTGCGCGGTCGCCACTGTCGAGGACCTGACCGGGATCAAGCTCGACCACTTCGTCGAGTTCGACTTCAACTCGTTCCGCACGATGGTGGACACACTCGGCGGGGTCGAGGTCTGCGTCCCGCCCGGACCCGGTTACCACGACGGGTTCTCGCACCTGAACCTCAGCCCCGGCCTGCACCTGCTCAAGTACGACCAGGCGCTGGCCTACGTGCGCACCCGGCACGGCGTCGGCAGCGGCAGCGACGCCGGCGGTGACCTGCCGAGGATCGAGCTGCAGCAGGCGTTCATCTCCTCGATCGCGCAGAAGGTGCAGTCGGAGGGGCTGCTGAGCAACATCCCCGAGCTGCTGAGCATCGCGGACACGGCCACCAAGGCGCTGACCGTCGACCAGAGCCTCGGCTCGGTGACGTCGCTGCTGCACCTCGCCGAGTCGCTGGCGCACCTGAAGTCAAAGAACATCAGCCTGATCACGCTGCCGACGGCGACGGATACCTTCGACTACCCGACCTACGACCAGCACCTCATGGCGGTCCAGCCGCAGGATGACGTGCTCTACCAGATGATCAGGACAGGTCAGCTCTGGACCGGGCGGCTGCCCACCGAGGCCTACGGCAAGGTGCAGGTCAGGGTGCTGAACGGGACTGGCCAGTCCGGGCTGGCCGCGCAGACGGCGGCGAGCCTGCGCAAGCTCGGGTTCGATGTGACCGGCATCGGCGACACCACGTACACGACCACGACGACCGTCGACTTCGCCGGGCTGACCCAGGCTGACGGCGCGTACACGCTGATGACCGCGCTCAAGTCGTTCCCGGCCGGGCAGAACACGCTCGCTGAGCCTGCCTGGCAGGTGGGCAGCCCCGGCGCGGTGACGCTCATCCTCGGCACCGACTTCGCCGGCGTGAACCCGCCTGCCCCCGCGGCGACCACCGGGACGAAGAAGCACGGGAAGAAGGGCAAGGGCGGGAAGGGAAGCACGTCAGGGACGAGCCCCGTCGTCAGCACGTCTGCCCCGAGCGGCGGCGCTGTGCAGTCACGGAACGCGGGCGCGAGCATCTGCTCAGGCCTGCCGCCGGCGTACGCGCCCGGCGCGCAGGGTCCGCCCTAAAGCGCCCGGGCGTCAGTGCCGGACGTCAGTGCCCGCCGTCAGTGCCGACGTCAGTGCCCGACGGCGGTGATCGCGGCCGCCAGCGCGGCCGGCACGTCGGGGACCAGGACATGCCGCCCATCGGTCACCACGTCGCGGCCGCCGACGATCAGCTGCCGGATGTCGGGAGCCGACGCGCTGAAGATGACGGACTCCAGCGCGGTCGCGGGGACCGTGCCCGCCGTCCGCGGTGAGTCAAGCGCCACCGTGCAGAAGTCAGCGAACCCGCCCGCGACCAGGTCGCCGGCCTCCGGCCAGCCCAGGCTGGCGTGCCCGGTGGACGTCGCCGCCGCTGCCAGGGCAGCGGCGGTGAACTGGCCGCGTTCCTGCTGGATGAGGCGCTCGTTCAGCTCCACCCGGCGGGCCTCGTCCAGGATGTCGATGAGCGCGTGGCTGTCGCTGCCGAGGGTGAGCGGGCTGCCGGCGCTGGCCAGGTCCCCGGCCGGCCCGATGCCGTCCGCGAGGTCAGCCTCAGTCGACGGGCAGAGGCACACGTGCACCCGGCCGCCGCCCAGCAGGCCGATGTCAGCCGCCGTCAGATGGGTCGCGTGCACTGCGGTGCTGCGGGGGCCGAGCGCGCCGGCCCCGGACAGCACCTCGGCGGGCGTGGCCCGGTGCGCGGCCAGGCTCGCCCTGTTCTCCGCGACCTGCTCGGACACGTGCGCATGAAGCGGCGCGCCGTAGCGATGGGTCCAGGCGACGACCTCCGGCATCTGGCCGGGCGGGACAGCGCGAACTGAGTGAATCGCGGCGCCCGCACGGGCATGCGCGCTGAGGCTGCCGGCCGGGTCCGGCCGGAGCGCCTCCGCCCTGACGGCCCACGCGGCGGCATCCGCGTCGCCGAACCGCAGCTGAGGGCCCTCAAGCGGCTGCTGGCGGCCGTCCGCGGACAGGCCGCCGGACAGGTAGCAGGTGTCCAGCAGGGTGATCCGGATGCCCGCCCGCCCGGCGGCCTCGATCAGCGCGCGGCCCATCTCGTTCGGGTCCGCGTAGGGCGTTCCGCCCGGCCCGTGGTGCAGGTAGTGGAACTCGCCGACGCAGCTGATTCCGGCCAGCGCCATCTCCGCGTACACGGCGGTGGCGAGCGCCAGGTAGCTGTCAGGATCGAGCCTGGCCGCCACCTCGTACATGCGCTCGCGCCAGGTCCAGAAGGTTCCGCGCGATGCCTGGGTGCTGCCGCGCAGCGCCCGGTGGAACGCGTGCGAGTGCGCGTTGGCGAGGCCCGGCAGCGTCAGGCCGGCCAGCCGGGCGGCGCCGTCCGGCACCTTCTGCGCGTCTGGCGTCACGGCCGTCAGGCGGTCACCGGACGCCTCGATCAGCACGTCGGCGCGCAGCCCGAGCGCGGGCGACCAGGCGAGCTCGGCCAGCCAGGCCCGTCTGGGCCCGCCGTCCGGGTCGCTCGCCGTAGTCACCGGCCCGCCAGGTCGGCGAGCACGGCTGTCAGCGCTGCGACCCCGGCCTCGCAGTCGGCCAGGTCGGCTCGCTCGGCCGGCGAATGCGACACCCCGGTGGGGTTGCGCACGAACAGCATCGCGGCCGGGATCCGCGCGGCCAGCACCCCGGCATCGTGCCCGGCCCCGGTCGGCAGCACGGGCGGGGTGAATCCGGCCGCCGCCAGCACGCCTGCCAGCCGGTCGCGCAGGCCCTTGTCGAAGCTGACCGGCGGCGTCACCGACTCGCGGCGGCGCCGGACCGCGACGCCGTGCCCGGTCGCGGCGGTCTGCGCGGCGCCCCAGATATCCGACACCAGCTGCTCGAGCGTGGCCTCGTCCGGCGCCCGCGCGTCCAGCCACGCCGAGACTCCCGAGCTGATCGCGTTGGCCGCGCCCGGCTCGGCAACAACCCGCCCGATCGTGGCAAGCGCATCCCAGTGCTCAGCGGCCGCGCGGGCCGCCAGCACGGTCTCCGCGTACGGGAGCATCGGGTCGTGGCGGTCGGCGAGCCGGGTGGTGCCGGCATGATCGGCCCGCCCGGCAAAGTCGAGCCGCCACCGGCCGTGCGGCCAGATTCCCTCGGCGATGCCGACCGGGGCCCCGAGGTCCACCAGCGCGCTGCCCTGCTCGATGTGCAGCTCCACGTAGGCGCCGATCCCGCCGAGCAGCTCGTCATCGGGTCCGATCGCGCTCGCGTCCCGGCCCGCCGCCACCATGGCCTCGACCAGAGTGATGCCGTCCCTGTCCCGCAGCTCGCTCGCCGCCGCCGGGGTGATCTCGCCGGTGATGAGGCGGCTGCCCAGGCACGCGACCCCGAACCTGGAGCCCTCCTCCTCGGTGAAGGCGGCCACGCCGATCGGCCGGGCGGGCTGGAAGCCCTGGCGCCGGAGCTCGCTGATCGCCGCGAACGCGGACACGACGCCCAGCGGACCGTCGAAGGCGCCCCCGTCCGGAACGGAGTCCAGATGGCTGCCGGTCACGACCGCCTGCGGGCCGCCCGGCCGGCCCCACCAGGCCCACAGATTCCCGTTGCGGTCGCAGTCGGTGCGCAGTCCGAGCCGCGTCGCGGTCCTGGCGAACCAGGCCCGGCAGGCGGCATCCGGGTCCGTCCACGAGAACCGCTGGTAGCCGCCGGTTAGCTCGTCACGTCCCACCGGCAGCAGCTCGGCCCACAGCTCAGCGAACGCCATCCGCAGTCTCCCCCCAGTCCGGCGCGCTCGCGCCTTCAGAACGAGCCTGGCACTACTTCTGCATCGGGACACGGACGCCGCGCTCAGCGGCGACTTCGGTGGCGCGGTCGTAGCCCGCGTCGGCGTGCCGGATGACGCCCATCCCGGGGTCGTTGGTCAGCACCCGCTCCAGCTTCTGCGCCGCGAGGTCGGTGCCATCGGCGACGCAGACCTGGCCGGCGTGGATCGACCGGCCGATGCCGACGCCGCCGCCGTGGTGGATGCTCACCCAGGTCGCTCCGGACGAGGTGTTGACCAGGGCGTTCAGCAGCGGCCAGTCAGCGATCGCGTCGCTGCCGTCGGCCATGGCCTCCGTCTCCCGGTACGGCGACGCGACCGAGCCGCAGTCGAGATGATCGCGGCCGAGCACGATCGGCGCCTGCACCTCGCCGCGCTGGACCAGCTCGTTGAACCGGAGTCCGGCAAGGTGCCGCTCGCCGTAACCGAGCCAGCAGATCCGGGCCGGCAGGCCCTGGAAGTGCACCTTCTCGCGGGCCATGCGGATCCAGCGGGCCAGCGGCTCGTTATCGGGGAACAGATCCAGGATCGCGGCGTCGGTCGCCGCGATGTCGGCCGGGTCGCCGGAGAGCGCTGCCCACCGGAACGGGCCCCTCCCCTCGCAGAACAGCGGCCTGATGTAGGCGGGCACGAAGCCGGGGAACGCGAACGCCCGGTCATAGCCCGCCAGCTCGGCCTCGCCGCGGATGGAGTTGCCGTAGTCGAACACCTCCGCGCCGGCGTCCTGGAAGCCCACCATGGCCGCGACGTGCTCGGCCATGGAGTCCCTGGCCCTGGTCGTGAATCCGGCCGGATCCTCGGCCCGCAGCGCGGCCATGTCCTCGAAGGCGACGCCTCTGGGCAGGTAACTCAGCGGGTCGTGCGCCGAGGTCTGGTCGGTGACGATGTTGATGGGCGCGCCTATCCGCAGCAGCTGCGGGACTATCTCGGCGGCGTTGCCGAGCAGGCCGATCGACAGGGCCTCGCCAGCGGCGGCCGCCGCCACTGCCCGGCTGACAGCGTCGTCCACGTCAGCCGCCTCGACGTCGAGGTAGCCGTGCTCGATCCGGCGGCTGATCCGGGAGGGATCGCAGTCGATGCAGATCGCGACGCCGCCGTTCATGGTGACCGCGAGCGGCTGCGCGCCGCCCATGCCGCCAAGGCCCGCCGTCAGCGTGATCGTGCCGGTCAGGCTTCCGCCGAAGCGCTTGGCTGCGACCGCGGCGAACGTCTCGTAGGTGCCCTGGAGAATGCCCTGGGTGCCGATGTAGATCCACGATCCCGCGGTCATCTGGCCGAACATGGTGAGCCCCTCGGCTTCCAGCCGGCGGAACTCCTCCCAGTTAGCCCATTGCGGCACCAGGTTGGAGTTCGCGATCAGCACCCGCGGCGCCCACTCGTGGGTGCGGAAGATGCCGACCGGCTTGCCCGACTGGACCAGCAGCGTCTCATCTGCCTCGAGGTCACGCAGCGACGCGACGATGCCGTCAAATGCGTCCCAGCTGCGGGCGGCGCGGCCGGATCCGCCGTAGACGATGAGCTGATCGGGATGCTCGGCAACCTCGGGATCCAGGTTGTTCATCAGCATCCGCAGCGCGGCCTCCTGCGGCCAGCCCTTGCAGCTCAGTGAGGTGCCGCGGGGCGCGCGGACCGGCCTCGCGCCTGCTGCCTTCGGCTCTGCGGTCATAAGTCAGCTCCTTCGGTGACAGGCATCATCATCTACTGCCGCGGGCCGGGCTTGTCCAGCCGGGTGGGCCAGTCGGCAGCGCCGGCGCGGTATCTGGCCGTCAGCCCGGGCCCGCTCGCCCGCCGTCCGCCAGGCCGGCCCTGACGGCGTCGACGACGCCGGGCATGGCGGCGCGCAGCAGCGTCAGCACGCGCTCATAGTCGTCCCGGCCGCCGGTGACCGGGTCCGGGACGTCCCAGCCTGCCCCCGCGGCCGGGTCGAAGCTGCCCAGCAGCCTGATCTTCGCGGCGCCGCGCTGGTCAGCCGCCTGCCGCAGGACCCACTGGTGCATGCTGTCGAGCGCGATCACCAGGTCGTGGCTCGCGAGCATGTCCGGCACGAACCGCGAGGTCTCGTGCTCGGTGGCGTATCCGTGCTCACGCAGCACGTCCTGCGCCCGCGGATCGGCAGGCGCGTGCTCCGCTTCGACCCGCAGGCCGGCGCTGGCCACCTCGGCGGCAAGCCCCTGCTCGGCGAGCGCCCGGCGCAGCACCTGCACGGCCATCGGTGACCGGCAGGTATTGCCGGTGCAGACGAACAGCACCCGGTACCCCGGTGACGGCGGCACCGGTGCGGACATGACGGGCCTCGCCTTCTGCGGAGAGCGGCGGCCAGGTCAGCACAGCTCCGTCCGGCCCGCGGGTGCGGGCCGGACGGAGCGCGGTACTGCCTGCCGGTCCCGGCCTGGAGTTAGCTGACCGGCTAGTTCGGCAGCCCTTCGGCCTTGAGCCAGCCCTGAGCCACGGTCGAGTAGTTCGCGTGGTCGAGGATCACGGCCTTGTCCATGGCCAGCAGCCCGGCCGTGGTGAGCTTGGCCGAGATCGCGTTCAGCGTGCTCGTGATCGTCGAGGTCATGGCGGGCTTGTAGACCAGCGGGATCACGTTCTGGGCGGCGAAGTTGTTCTTCGGGTCGGCCAGCGACACCAGGTGATCGGTGATGATCTGCGGCGTGGTGGTGAACACGTCAGCCGCCTGGACCTTGCCGTCGGTCAGCGCCGCCAGCGTGATCGGCCCGGACTCGTCGAGCGCGTCGAACTTCTTGAACGTCAGCCCGTAGTTCTTCTTCAGGCCGACGAGGCCGTCCGTGCGCGTCTGGAACTCCGACGGGCCGCCGAATGTGATGCTCTTGGCCAGCGGGCCGAGCTGCGCGATGGACGTCAGGTGATGCGCCGTGGCATAGGCCTGGGTCACCGTGACCGAGTCCTTGTCCTGCGCCGACGACGGGGTCAGGATCTCCAGCGTGCTCGGCAGCCCTGACGTCAGCGCCGCGTCGACGGCCTGGGTGGAGGCCGCCGCGCTCGTGGTGTCGACCGACGTGGTCAGCAGCGCGCCGTTGTACTCGGGGATGATCGTGACGGCGCCCTTCTTGATCTCCGGGTAGTAGACCTCGCGGGAGCCGATGTTGAACTTGTCGGTCACCTTGACGCCCTTGGCCGACAGCGCCAGCGAGTAGATCTCGGCCAGCAGCTCGTTCTCCGGGAAGTTCGCCGAGCCGATCACCACTGTCTTGCTGGCGGACCCGCCGCCGAGCGGATTCGACGAATTACTGGAGGGGCTCGAGCTGCCGCAGGCGGCGAGCGCGAGTGACGCTGTCACGGCGAGGCCGAGAGCTGCGCCTCGCTTCAGCGTCGGACTGCTTGCGAACATTGGTAATTCCTTCCATCTCAATAGGAAAGAGATCTTACTTGGATGCCCGGGTCTGCTGGCGCAGGCCCGTGGGGACCACGAACCGCCGCAGGCCCACGAACAGGAGCTGGACGGCCAGTGCGAGCACGACGATCACGGCCGCGCCCCCGGCGACTTCGCCGTAGTTGTTCGAGGCCAGTCCGTCGATGATGTAGCGGCCGAGACCGCCAAGTCCGATGTAGGCCGCGATCGTCGCGGTGGCGACGACGAAGATCGCGGTGATCCTGCAGGCCCAGCAGGATCAGCGGGACCGCGAGCGGAACTTCCACCTTCCAGAGCACCTGCCACTGCGTCATGCCCATCCCGCGGGCAGCGTCCTTCAGGTCCGGGTCAACCCCCGACACCCCTTCGTAGGTGTTGACCAGGATCGGCGGGATGCCGAGTGCCACCAGCGGTATCAGCCAGGTGAGCGCGGAGAACCCGATCAGCACGACCAGCAGGATCAGCAGGCCCAGCGTCGGGATGGCACGCCAGACGTTGGCGATATTGACCGCCGTGAAGCCGCCCCGCCCGTAGTGCCCGATCAGCAGGCCGACGGGCAGCGCGATCGCCGCGGCAATGAGCACCGACAGCGCGGTATAGCCCAGATGCTGCAGCACCCGGACCGGGATCCCGTCCGGTCCGTGCCATTGGGACGGCGACTTCAGCCAGTCCCAGGCGAAGTTGAGGAAGCCCATGTCACATCCGTCCGATCGTGATCGGCAGTGCCCGGATCGGCCCGGCGGAGACCCGGCGGCCGCGCAGCCACGGAGTGAGCAGCCGCCGCACGGAGACCAGGATCACGATCGCAGATCAGCGCGAGCGCGATGATCAGCGCGATCCCGAGATAGATCTCCGTCGGGAAATCGCGCTGGAAGCCGTCGATGAGGAAATAGCCGAGGCTGGTCACGCCGATCAGCTGGCCGACGCTGGCCAGGCTGATGCTGGACACGACGGCGATCCGCAGGCCGGCGATGATGACCGGGACCGCCAGCGGCAGCTCGACCTGCACGAGGCGGCGGACCGGGGTGAAGCCCATGGCGGTGGCAGCCTGCCGGACCGATTCCGGCACCGATCTGAGTCCGTCCACGACAGCCGGGATGAGGATGCACAGCGAGAACAGCGTCAGCGGGATGATCACGGTCAGGTTGCCCAGCCCGGTGTAGTCGATGAGAACGACGAACAGGGCCAGCGACGGCAGCGCGTAGATCGCGCTGCTGAGCGAGAGCACCGGCGGGTACAGCCATCCCCACAGCACGCAGGCAATGCCGACGGGCACCGAGACAATCAGCCCGATGATCGGCGGCAGCAGGCCGAGCAGGAGATTGTCGAGGGTGTACTGCCAGATCGATGTCCAGTTCTGCGGGATCCAGGACCACACCATGTCAGAGCACCTGCTCCGCCGGGTGCCTGGCCGGCGCGGGAGGCTCGCCCCGGTCGGCGGCATCCTCCGCGCCCCGGATGGCGTCCCGCAGCTTCTCGTAGCTGGTGGTGCCTATTACCTGGCCTCGCTCGTCCACGGCCACCGCCCGCTCGGTGCGGGACAGGATCGTCGCGTCGAGTGCGGCTCGCAGCGAGTCTGTGTCCGGCCGGAACGTGTGCTCGACCGTCGTCAGCCCCGCCTCCGCCAGCGCCGAGGAGTCCGGCCGTCCCTCCAGGTCGGCGACGGCGACCCAGCCGAGCGGCTCCCGCCCGGCGGAGATGACGAGCACCCAGGGCTCGCCCTCGCGGCGCGCGACCTCGATCGCGGCACCGGCCGTCGTGGTGCCGGGCAGTACCGTCTGCGTCTCGAGCGCCAGGCCCGCGGCCGGGAAGAACGACAGCCGCCTGATACCGCGGTCGAAGCCGACGAAGTCCCGCACGTAGTCGTCGGCGGGCGCGCCCAGCAGCCGCTCGGGCGTGGCCACCTGCGCGAGGTGGCCGCCCGGCCGGAACACCGCGACCAGATCGCCGACCTTAATCGCCTCCTCCACGTCGTGCGTGACCAGCACGACGGTCTTGCGCAACTCGGCCTGGAGCCGGATCAGCTCATCCTGCAGCGAGGCTCTGACAATCGGGTCGACGGCGCTGAACGGCTCGTCCATCAGCAGCACCGGCGGATCCGCCGCGAGCGCCCTGGCGACGCCGACGCGCTGCTGCTGGCCGCCCGACAGCTGGAACGGGTAGCGGCGCGCCATGGTGTCGGCGTCCAGGCCGACTAGCTGCATGAGCTCTCGGGCGCGTTCCCTGGCCTGACGCTTGCTGACGCCTTTCAGCAGCGGCACCGTCGCGATGTTGTCCTCGATCGTGCGGTGCGGGAACAGGCCGGTCTGCTGGATGACGTAGCCGATGCCGCGCCGGAGCTGTGAGGCGTTCGCCTCGAGCACGTTCTGGCCGTCCAGCAGTATCCGCCCGGACGTCGGCTCGACCAGCCGGTTGATCATGCGCAGGGAGGTCGTCTTGCCGCAGCCGCTAGGCCCGACCAGCACCATGATCTTCCCGTCCGGGATCTCCAGGTCGAGCGAGTCGACCGCAATGGTGCCGTCGGCGTAGCGCTTAGTGACGCTCTCAAAGGTGATCACGGCGCTTGACCTCTCCGTTCGGGCATGCGCAGTCAGGCTCGCACCCGGACTGGTGCGCAAGCGCACTGAACCCGGCAGGGTATTCCGAGCGGGCCGAGGTCGCAAAATGCCTCAGTTGAGACAGCCTAAACCGGCACGGCACGCTATGCCGGGTCTGACACCACTACGTTACCTACCAATCTAGTAGGCAGAACGCCTGCCGGCCGGCAGACCCGGGAGTACCATCGGCGCAAGCCAGCCCGGTGCTCGCGTCCGGTGCAGCAGGTCAGGAGGAGCGCATGACAATCGCCGCCACGACGCCCGATGGCGTCCGCCTCCCGGCCGGCCAGCAGGACGCCGACCAGGCCGTAGCCGGCCTGAAGCCAGGCTGGGGCGTCAGTCCGCAGCGACAGCGGGACATCGAGGAGACACTGCACGGCCTGGCACCCAGCAGCGGCCGCCTCTCGCCCGGCCAGCTGCGGTCGCTGACCACCGAGCTGGCTCAGCGCCGTGAGCTGTGGTCCGACCTGGTCGTCCGCGATCCCGACGTGCGCTGGTACCTGCCGCTGCACCGGTCCAACTCCTGCGACGTGTGGCTGCTGGCCTGGGAGCGCGGCCAGGACACCGACTGGCACGATCACGGCGGCTCGTCCGGATCCTTCGCCGTGGCCGAGGGCAGCCTGCTGGAGCAGTACCGCGGGGCGAGCGGCCGCCTCAGCCACCGGCGGCTCAGCCACGGTCACGCCGTGGCATTCGGCCCCGGTCACGTGCACGACGTCTCGCACGGCGGCGCGGGCTCGGCGACCAGCATCCACGCCTACTCGCCGCCGCTCACGGCGATGACCTACTACACCTCGACCGACTACGGCCTGATCGCCAGGCAGACCGTCGCCATTGAGGGCCGGAGGGCGGCCAGGGCCGTGGCGGCGCCGATACGGCGCTGGCCCGGGCGAGCGCCTCAGCGGCCCGCCTCAGCGCCACCTCGCTGCCCGACGGCGCGCCCGGCATCGACGACCTGCTCGCCGAAGCCAGAAGCGGCCTGCGCCGGCTGCGGCCGGAGGCGGCGTTCGCCGCCCTCACCGACGGAGCCGTCCTCGTCGACATCAGGCCGCTTGAGCAGCGGATCGTCGAGGGCGAGGTGCCAGGCGCGATCATCATCAGCCGCAACGTGCTGGAATGGCGGCTCGATCCGCGCAGCGACGCCCGGATTCCCGCGCTGGCCAGGTCGGACCTGCAGTTCATCGTGATGTGCTCGGAAGGCTACGCGTCCACGCTGGCGGCAGCATCACTGCGCCGCATCGGCCTGCCCGAGGCCACCGACCTGGAGGGCGGATTCCGGGCCTGGCAGGCGGCTGGCCTGCCCACCCGGCCGGCCCAGTCACTGGGGTGAGGCGTCCGGCCAGCACCAGGCCCGGATAGCCTGAGCTGGAGACAACAGCCAGCGCCCGGGGACCGGAATAATCGGGTCCGGGCTGCCGTTTGCGGTGGTTCGCGATCGGGTCCGGCCCGCTTGCCCGTGCACCCCGGAAGCGGTGCACCTCAGACACCGTGCAGTTAAGAGCCTGCGCACTGTCCGAGTCGGCCGCTGTGCCGGGCACGGGACGAGGCGCGGCGAAACAGGACCAGGGCAGGTACTGCCTTCTACCAGCCAACAGAAACAAGGTTCACGTACTCATGGCAGCTCCAGGCGGACCCCCGGCTGAGACGGGCACTGCGGCCAGCGCGGCGTCCGGCTCCGGCGCGGACGTCCGTGCCCGGCCCGGTCGCGCACCCGCCAGGGGACGGCGGCCCGGAGATCAACCACCAGCACCGGGACGTGTCTGGCGGCTGGCTGAGGCCGGCCGTGTTCGGCGCGATGGACGGCCTGGTGACGAACGTGTCGCTGATCGCCGGAGTGGGCGGCGCACGGCTGTCGTCGCACAACATCATCCTGACCGGCCTCGCCGGCCTGTCCGCGGGCGCCCTCTCGATGGCCGCCGGCGAGTTCGTCTCGGTCTCCTCGCAGAACGAGCTCGTCCAGTCCGAGGTCGAGAAGGAGCGCATCGAGCTCGAGACCAACCCGGCCGACGAGCAGGCGGAGCTGGCTGCCCTGTACAAGATGCGCGGCGTCGACTCCGATCTCGCCGACGAAGTCGCCCGGCAGCTGTCGCGGCATCCGGAGGAGACGCTGAACATCCACGTGCGCGAGGAACTCGGCATCGACCGCAACGAGCTGCCATCGCCGCTCACCGCGGCCGGCGCGTCACTGGTCACCTTCGCCATCGGCGCGCTGATACCGCTGCTGCCCTATCTGCTCGGCTTCTCCTCGCTCGCCGCGGCCGTCATCCTGGCAGCCGTCGCGGCGTTCGTCGGCGGCGGCATCGTCGCCAGGGTTACCGCGCGGCCGTTCCTGCGCGGCGCCGTCCGGCAGCTCGTGCTGGCCGCCGTTGCGGCCGCACTGACTTACCTGATCGGGTCGCTGGTCGGCGGCGCAGCCTGACCCGCGCCTGCCCGACCCGTCCCCATGACCAGCAGTGCCTGACCCGCGGGACCTGACTCCCTGCGGCACCTGCGGCCTACCAGGAGTCGGTCGCGAACTCCTCACCCGAGACGCCGCCGGAGGACGCCAGCAGCTCGGTGTCAGCGTCGACCATCATGGCGATCAGCTCCTCAAAGCCGATCTTCGGCTCCCAGCCGAGCTCGTCCCGCGCCTTGGCCGGGTCGGCGCACAGCCGGTCCACCTCGGCCGGCCGGATGAACGCCGCGTCGGTGACGACGTGGTCGCGCCAGTTCAGCCCGGCGGCGCGGAAGGCGGTGTCGACCAGCTTCTCCACCGAGTGGGTGACGCCGGTCCCGATGACGTAGTCGGTCGGCGAGTCCTGGGCGAGCATGAGCTGCATGGCCCGCACGTAGTCGCCGGCGAAGCCCCAGTCACGGCTCGCGGTCAGGTTGCCCAGGCGCAGCTGCCGCTCGTAGCCGAGCTTGATCTTCGCGACGCCCAGCGAGACCTTCCTGGTCACGAACTCGGGGCCGCGGCGCGGCGACTCGTGATTGAACATGATCCCGGACACCGCGTACATGCCGTAGGACTCGCGGTAGTTCTGGGTGAGGAAGTGGCCGTATACCTTGGCCACGCCGTAGGGACTGCGCGGGTGGAATGGCGTGCGCTCGTTCTGCGGCGACTCTGCGACCTGGCCGAACATCTCCGACGTCGACGCCTGGTAGAGCCTGATCTGGCCCCGCCCGGGGCTGCGGGACGCGCTGATCCCGCTGCACACCCGGATGGCTTCCAGCACCCGCAGCACGCCGAGCCCGGTGACCTCCCCGGTCAGCTCGGCCTGCTGCCACGACATCGGCACGTAGGAGATGGCGGCCAGGTTGTAGATCTCGTCCGGCTGCACCCGCTCCACCGCGGCGATCAGGCTGCCCTGGTCCAGCAGGTCGCCGCGGGTCAGCCGGACGTCGCCGAGCAGCTGCCGCAGGTGACCCATGCGCGGATGCGCCTGGCCCCGGACCAGGCCCCAGACCTCGTAACCCATGTCAACCAGGTGCTCGGCCAGGTAGGAGCCATCCTGGCCGGTGATCCCGGTGATCAGCGCGCGTCGTGTCAGCGGTGCCTCCGTGGTAAGCCTTCGTCGCGGCAGCTTACAGATACCGGACAGGCGCGGGACAGGCCGGCTTACGAGTGGGGCCAGACGGAACGCAAGTGAACCGCTTGGTAATGTTCGCTGCCTAGGGGGGTCACGCGGGTCGCCCGTTCGCCGGGCTGCCAGTGGCGAGACAGGAGGCGCGAACCTGCGTGAGTACCGCAGCCGGCGAGGTCAGCCCAGCCGCCATGCCGTTCGCGAGCCCTGCGGCCGAGCCTGGTTTCGGGTCGCCTGGTCACCGGGATCCCGACGGCCCGCTCCGGGTCTGCCTGCTCTCCTACCGCAGTAAGCCGCACTGCGGCGGCCAGGGCATCTACCTGCGCCACGTGTCCCGCGAGCTCACGGCGCTCGGACATCATGTCGAGGTCTACTCCGGGCAGCCTTACCCTGAGCTGGAGCCGGGCCCTGAGCTGATCGAGCTGCCGAGCCTGGACCTGTACCGCGACGATGACCCGTTCCGCACGCCGCACCTGCGTGAGTACCGGGACTGGATCGATGTGCTCGAGGTGGCCGGCATGTGGACGGCTTACTTCCCGGAGCCGCTGACCTTCAGCCTGCGGGCGCTGCGCGCCCTCCGCACCCGCCGTGGCGACTTCGACATCGTGCACGACAACCAGGTACTCGCCTACGGCAACCTCGGCATCCCCCGGCTCGGCCTGCCGCTGGTCACCAGCATCCACCACCCGATCAGCGTGGACCGGCGGATCGAGCTGAAGGCCGCCCGCGGCCTGCGGAAGATCCCCAAGTGGCGCTGGTACTCCTTCGTCGGGATGCAGGCCCGGGTCGCCCGCCGGATCGGCCCGGTCATGACCGGCTCGGAGTCATCGAAGGCCGACATCCTGCGTGACTTCAGGGTCCCGCCGGAGAACGTCAAAGTCATTCCGCTCGGCGTGGATACCCGGCTGTTTCACCCGAGGGCGGGAACGCGCGTTCCGGGCCGGATCGTTGCCGTCGCCAGCGCCGACTCGCCGGTCAAGGGCGTGGCTACGCTGCTGCGGGCTTTCGCCAAGCTGTCGACCGAACGCGCCGTATCGCTCACCCTGGTCAGCAAGCTGGTGCCGGACGGCCCGACCGAGCGCCTGCTGGGCGAGCTGTCGCTGGCCGGCAAGGTGCAGTTCGTCAGCGGCATCAGCGACTCCGAGCTTGCCGAGCTGGTTGCCAGCGCCGAGATCGCCGTCGTCCCGTCCCTGTACGAGGGATTCTCGCTTCCCGCAGTCGAGCACATGGCGTCGGGCACCCCGCTGGTGGCCAGCCGCACCGGAGCGCTGCCCGAGGTGACCGGCGACGCGGCGATGCTGGTGACGCCCGGCGACGCGGAGGAACTGTGCGCCGCGCTGCGCACGCTGCACGACTCGCCCGCTGAGCGCGACCGGCTGTCAGCGGCGGCGCTCGCCCGGGTCGCCGAGCGGTTCGCGTGGCCCGCCGTGGCCAGGGCGACCGTCGCCGAGTACCGGCGGGCGATCGCCGCCAGCGGAGCGCCAGCGGCCCTGCAGGCCGGGGAGGCTGCGCCATGCTGACCGTTGACTTCACAAGACTTCCCATCCAGCCGGGAACGAGGCTCCTCGACCTCGGGTGCGGCGCCGGCCGGCACGCGTTTGAGGCGGCGCGGCGCGGCGCCGAGGTCGTCGCGCTGGACACTGATCACGGCGAGCTGCAGCAGGTATCGGCGATCGCGGCCGCCATGTCCGAGGCAGGCGAGCTGCAGTGCCCGGCGTCGATTACGCCCGCGGCCGGCGACGCTACCGCGATGCCGTTCCCTGACGACAGGTTCGACATTGTCGTCGCGGCCGAGGTACTCGAGCACATTCCGTACGACCAGCGCGCGATCGGCGAGATAGCCAGGGTGCTGAGGCCAGGCGGAATCGCCGCGGTGACGGTCCCGGCGTGGCTGCCGGAACGGATCTGCTGGGCGCTGTCCGACGACTATCACAACGTGCCGGGCGGGCACGTGCGCATCTTTACCCGGCACGAGCTCGAGACGAAGCTCACCAGGGCCGGCCTCACCGTCGGCGATCATCACCATGCGCACGCGCTGCACTCGCCGTACTGGTGGCTCAAGTGCGCGGTCGGCGTGCACGACGACAAGCATCCGCTCGCCAGCGCCTACCACAAGCTGCTGGTGTGGGACATCATGCGCAAGCCGGCCGTCACCCAGCTGGCCGACCGGGCACTGAACCCGCTCATCGGCAAGAGCCTGGTGGTGTACGCCACCAAGCCGGTCACGGCGGGAGTCAGGCCCCACCCGGCCGCGCCGGAGAAGGTGCATGCGGCAGCCTGAGCACCTGGCTGCGCCCGGTGGCCTGCCGGGCGCCAGCGGCCAGCGTGCCGGAGGTACCCGGCATCCTGTCCGCGGCCCTGGTGGCGCAGACCGGGCAGGCGATCGCGGCCGGCCAGCAGGCGGACGGCTCGATCGGCTGGCCGGATGGCCACGTCGATGCCTGGAACCACATCGAGTGCGCGATGGCGCTGTCGGTCTGCGGGCTGCGCGAGGAGGCGCGCCGCGCGTACGCCTGGCTGGCCAGCGCGCAGCAGCCGGACGGATCGTGGCCGGTGCAGGCAGCCTGCGGCGGGGTCATCGAGGAGTGGACGACCGAGAGCAATCACGCGGCGTACAGCGCGGTCGGCGTCTGGCACGAGCTGCTGGTAACCGGTGACGAGGAGTTCGCCGCGCAGATGTGGCCGGCGGTCCGGGCGGCCATCGGGTTCGTCACCGGCCTGCAGACGCCGCGCGGCGAGGTCATCTGGCGGCGGCACGAGGACGGCACGCCTGACAGCTACGCGCTGCTGACCGGAAGCTCGAGCATGTACCAGAGCCTGCGCTGCGCGATCGCGCTGGCCGAGCGGATGGGCGAGCCGCAGCCCGACTGGGAGCTGGCCGCTGCGCAGCTCGGGCACGTGGTGGCCTGCCACCCCGAGGCGTTCGCCGATAAGAGCCGCTTCTCCATGGACTGGTACTACCCCGTGCTCGGCGGAGCCGTCCGCGGTGCGGCCGCCGAGACCATGCTCAAAGCCGGCTGGGACACGTTCGTGGTGCCGGGCCTCGGCGTGCGCTGCGTCAGCGACGAGCCCTGGGTGACCGCCGCCGAGACCTGCGAGCTGGCGATCGCGCTGGAGGCGACCGGCCGCCGTGATCAGGCGCTGGAGCTGTTCGAGCAGATCCAGTTCCTTCGCGCCGGGGACGGCGGCTACTGGACGGGCTGGCAGTTCGAGAACGGCAAGCACTACCCGCATGAGCAGAGCAGCTACACCGCCGCGGCGGTCGTGCTGGCCGCCGACGTCCTGGCCTGCGGTTCCGGTCCGGCCGCCCCGTGCACCGGTGCAGCCGGGATCTTCCGGGCCGGCGCGGCCTGCCCCCCGGCCGGGTCAGGATCCTGCGGCTGTGCCGCCGAGTCACCGGCAGGCGAGCGGAACGCCGGCAGCGCGAGGCGCGCTCAGCACGCCGACCCCGGCTGACAGCACCGCGGCAGGCGCGTCAGCCGATGCCGTCGCCGGTCCGCTCCAGGACCCGCAGCGAGCCGGTCACGCTTACCTCGGTGAAGGCGCCGGACGCCAGCGCGCGCAGGTAAACGCGGTAGGGCGCCTGCCCGCCGTCGGCCGGGTCAGGGAAGATGTCGTGGAACGCGAGCGCCCCGCCGTGCGCTACCCAGGGCGCCCAGCCCTCGTAGTCCGTCACGACGCTGGCGTCGCTGTGCCCCCCGTCGATGAACAGCATGCCGAGCGGCGTCCGCCAGATCCGCGAGACCTCAGCCGAGGTCCCGATGATCGCGATGACATGCTCCTCCAGACCCGCGTCGGCCAGGCTGGCACGAAAGAACGGCAGCGTGTCCATCCGGCCCGTCCGCGGATCGACCACCTCAGGATCGTGGTACTCCCAGCCGGCCTGATTTTCCTCTGAGCCGTGATGGTGATCGACGGTGATGACCTTCTGGCCGGCCTGCGCCGCCGCTGCCGCCAGGTAGATGGTCGACTTACCGCAGTAGGTGCCGACCTCCCCGATGGGTCCGACGGGCGCGTACTGCTCGGCGGTCCGGTACAGCGCCAGGCCTTCCGCTGGCGGCATGAAGCCCCTCGCCGCCTCGGCAGCTAGCCTGAACTTGTCCTGCATGGGCATGCCGTACAGTCTGCGCCACGGCGGGCTCGCAACCGGTGGCAGGGCGCGCGAACGAGGAAGGAGCCGGCCATGAAGGTAGTAGCTGACTGGGACGCCTGCGAGGCGAACGCGGTCTGCGCGGGCCTGGTGCCCGAGGTCTTCGAGGTGGACGACGACGACAACCTGAACATTCTGGTGGACGAGATCCCGGAGAGGCTCGTTGACGGCGTCCGGCATGCGGTTCGCTCTTGTCCCAAGGCGGCGCTGCGTCTGACTGAGTAGAATCGCTGCGGGCAGCCGGCAGACGGGGGACACAGCGTGACGTGGTGGAAGCGGCGGACCGGTCAGCCCGAGCCGCGTGAGACTGGCACGCGATCCCGGACGCGGCTGCTGGCCACGGCCGGAATTGCGGTCGTCGTCGCCGGCGCCGGCGCCCTCGCGGCGACCGGAGCGCTGGCATCCGGCAGCGGCGGCGCCGCGCCTGCTCGTGCGCCGGCGGCCCCGGTACGCACGAGTCCCGGCGTGCGGAACGGCACGGCATCGCCGGTCGCGCCCGGCGGCGGCCTCACCCCCGCTCAGGTGCGGGCTGCCTACGGCCTGCCCGCCCTGACGAGCCTGACCGGCCCCGGCCTGCTGAAGGGCATCACCGGCAAGGGCGAGACCATCGTGCTGGTGGACTCGTTCGGGTCCCCCACCATCGCCGCCGACCTCGCGCACTTCGACAAGTTCTTCGGCGTGCCTGCCCCGCCGTCGTTCCGGGTGATCCAGCCGGCCGGGCCAGTGCCGGCCTACCACCCCGGCAACAGCAACCGGGCCGGCTGGGCTGCCGAGACCACGCTGGACGTCGAATGGGCGCACGTGATGGCGCCCGGCGCCCGGCTGGTGCTCGTCGAGACCCCGACCTCAGAGAACGAGGGCACGACCGGCTTCCCCCAGATCGTGACGGCCGAGGAGTACGTGCTGCGGCACAAGCTCGGCCAGATCATCAGCCAGAGCTTCGCCGCGACCGAGCAGACGTTCCCGGCCAGGTCCGGTTACGCGGCGATCCGCAATCTCCGGGGCGCCTACCAGCTCGCCTACCGTGACCACGTCACCGTGCTGAGCGCGACCGGCGACGAGGGGGCGACCAGCTTCCGGTACAACATGGTCGACCTGTACACCACCAGAGCCGTGTCCTGGCCGTCGACTGATCCGCTGGTCACCGCAGTCGGCGGCACCCAGCTCGACCTGACTGCCAGCGGTGCGCGCAAGGCGCCGGACGTCGCCTGGAATGGCAGCGGCGGCGGCCGGTCACTGGTGTTCGGCCGCCCGGCCTATCAGGACAGCGTGAAGAGCCTGACTGGCTCCTACCGCGGCGTTCCCGATATCTCCATGGACGCGTCCTGTGCCAGCTCGGTCGCGATCTACGGCAGCTTCTATCCCGGCCGCCGCGGCCAGTGGAGCCCGATCTGCGGCACGAGCCTGGCCACGCCGCTCTTCGCCGGGGTCGTCGCGCTCGCCGATCAGTACGCCGGGCACTCACTCGGGCTGATCAACCCGGCGCTCTACCGGCTCGAGGCGGAGCACGCCCGCGGCATCGTGGACATCACCAGCGGTAACAACACCGAGCACTTCAGCCAGAACGGCAGGCGCTACACGGTGCACGGCTTCACCGCCCTCGCTGGCTACGACCTGGTCTCCGGCGTCGGCACCGTCGACGCACCGTACTTCGTGCCGGAGCTGGCGAAGGCGGCCGGCTAGCCGGAGTTCGCCGGCGCAGGAGTTCGCCGGCTGAGGAGTTCACCGGCGCAGGAGTTCACCGGCTCAGGTGAGCGCGCCTGACGCAATGGCAATGCCGACGGAGATGAGCACCAGGCCGGCAAGCTGCTCCCCCCGGTCACCCGTCCACCTGCCGATCCTGGCGCCGAGTTCCAGCCCGAGCAGCGAGAGCGTAACGCTGACCGCGCCGATCACGAGCGCGCCTACCAGGATCGAGGTGTGGTAGGTACCGAGCGCGAAGCCGACCACGAGGTTGTCCAGGCTCAGCGCGAACGCGCTGATCAGCAGCCGCCAGGATGTCACCGGGCGGGCCGCCGGCTCGGCTGGCACTGCGGCCGCCCGCTCGGCCGCCCCGGCGCGGGCAGCGTTGACCAGGGCGTAGGCGCCGACGGCGATCAGCAGCCCGGCGCCAACCCAGCGGGCGGCGTGCCCGAGCGGCCCGGCGACCTGCTCGCCCAGCAGCAGGCCGAGCACGGGCATCCCGGACTCGAACGCACCGAAGATGAGGCCGACCCGCAGCCTGGTCCCCGTGTCAACGCCGGTGACCCCGATCGCGATCGCTGCCCCGAAGTTGGACAGCCCGACGGAGGCCGCGACAAGGAGCAAGGCCAGCACCCGGCTACGGTAACCCGGAAGTGCAGGTGCCGCGCCACCCGCAGGCGTCAGGCCGGCCGAGCAGGCTCCCGGCTGGCCGGACCAGCGCCCGCTCAGGCGTGCCGGTACTTGTCCGGGATGCTGCCCTCGACGTGCAGCAGCCGGACCCGGTCGGCCCGGTAGATGTACCGGGTGAGCCTGATCGGCCGGTCGGTGGTGTAGGACGTGCGGTTCACCACGATGACGGGCGTCCCGCTCACCAGCTTGAAGAAGTCGAATTCGCGCGCGTTAGGCATCCGCGCCCCGATCTCGTCGACGAACCCCTGCTGCGGATAGCCAAGCTGGGTCAGCAGCCCGATGCTGCCCAGCGTGATCTCCCCTGCCTGCTCCAGGGCCGTGCCCTTGGCCAGGTCGCTGGGATAGTACGAGTGGATCAGCTGCCACGGCACATCGCCGATGAAGTACTGGGAGCGGCGGACGACGACCGGGTCACCGGCCGCGAGATCCAGCTTCTCCGCCACGCTCGGGCTGGCTGAGGCGGTCTCCACGATCAGCCGCACCATCTCGGAGTCGTCCGCCTGGGTGCTGACGACCGGCAGCGCCATGGACGCATGCTGCTCACGCGGCAGCGCGCTCGTCCGGGACAGCAGCGCGGTGAACGGCTTCGTCGGCTCGACCACGAAAGTGCCCAGGCCCTGCCGGCTGACGACCAGGCCCTGATTGATGAGCAGGGCAATGGCCAGCCGCACGGTATTCCGCGACGCGTCGTACTCCGTCGCCAGGTCGGGCTCGCTCGGCAGCCGCCGCCCCGGCTCCAGCGCCCCGCTCGCGATCTGGCCGCGCAGCCGGTCAGCGATCTGCTGGTACTTGGGATGGGCCAAGGTCACCCTCCTCACCCGGCTGGTTACCCAGAGATTTACCCGTTCGGATTGTTTCAAACACTGGACTCATTGGTATGAGTCCAGTGTCCAATACCAGTCGCAAGAGTAGCGCGGGTCAGCAGGGTGGCGGAACGCGCCACGCCGGGGGCACGCCTCCGAGGAGCAGTACATGATCATCCTGTTAGTCGTGGCCGCGCTGGCGGCCGGGGCACCGCTGGTCGCGGCCGTCGTCGTCACGGTCGCCAGCCATCGTGAGGAATCAGCGCATTCCCTGACCGGCCAGCCGCCGGGCGCCATTGCCGCAGCGGCCCGTCGTCTCGTCTGCCCGGCCGGCCCCCGGAGCCTCCCCAGGAGACCAGTCCGCAAGCCAGAGCCGCACCTCGTGAGCGCGGAGACTTCCGCACGCCAGAACGTGTAGAAGTCTCCCCCGAACCGGAAGCCAGCGTCTCCGGTTACGCTGCAAGCCATGCGCGTCGCTCTCGGCCAGATCCCCATCAGCTCGGCACCGCAGGTAAATCTCAGCCGCGTCCGGGCCGCTGCCACAAGCGCCGCGGCGCAGGGAGCCGAGCTCATCGTCTTCCCCGAGGGCACGCAGGTCCGGTTCTCGGCCGATCTGCGTGCTGTCGCCGAGCCGCTGGACGGCCCGTTCTCGGCGGGGCTGGCTGACATCGCCAGGTCGGCGAAGCTTGCCGTGGTGGCGAGCCTCTTCGAGCCGGCGCCGGACGGCCGCGTCTACAACACCACCGTCGGCTACGCGGGCGATGGCAGCCTGGCTGCCGTGTACCGCAAGATTCACCTGTTCGACGCGCTCGGCTACCGCGAGTCCGACAGCGTGGCGCCCGGCAGCCAGGTCGTCATCGCCACGCTCGGCGGCCTCAGCGTAGGGTTCATGACCTGCTACGACGTCCGGTTTCCCGAGCTAGCGCGGGCGCTTGCCGCTGGCGGCGCTGACCTGCTGGTGCTGCCGGCGGCCTGGGCGGCGGGCACGTTCAAGGAGGAGCACTGGGTCACCCTGATCCGGGCTCGCGCCATCGAGAACACCATCTGGGTGGCCGCCGCCGGGCAGGTGCCCGACCCGGACGAGCGTCCCACCAGGGCGCCGACCGGAGTAGGCCGCAGCCTGCTGGTCGACCCGATGGGCGTCGTGCGCCTTGATCTCGGGCCAGCCGAGGGCCTCGGCATCGGCGACGTCGACACCGCGCAGACCGCGGCCGTCCGGGCAGCACTGCCGTCGCTGGCGAACCGCCGGACGGACGTCCTGCCGGCCGGGACAGACGCCGCCGCCTGCCAGGCGCTAGCTATCCCGCCGCGACCCGGCGGGCTGGACTGGGGAGCTGGACCCCGTTCCTGATCGCATCTCGCTCTTCGTCACTGATCCGGTCAAGGAACCGCCGCAACGTCAGCCGGTGATCCCCGCCAGAGCGCAGGATCTCCGCCATCAGCCGCGCATCGTGCTCCTCCCGGCGCTCGGCTGGCCAGTAGCGCCATGCCCGGCCGTGCTTCTCCCGCCGCAGTACGCCCTTGCCGTGCAGGATCGTCATCACCGTCATCACGGTCGTGTAGGCAACCGGTCTGCCGTAATCCAGTCGCTCGCGCACCTCCCGGACGAGGTAGGGCCGGTCCTGTGACCAGATGACATCCATGATCGCGCTCTCCAGCTGGCCGAACTCGCGCAAGTCTCGCCACCTCCGGCCTCCACCTAAGCATTCTCAGCTGGCAGCGCCGGACGGGCGGGCGAGCGACTTCCGCCGGCGGTGCAGGAAATCAGTACCGGGGCAGCGGAAGCTACTCCGGCTGGCTCAGCTGAGCACGGTGCCGCCTGACGATCCAGACGGCGATCGCCACGACGACAACGGCCCCGATCGCGATCGCCAGGCCCGCGCCCACGCGTCGCTCGACGACCGCGTACGCGGAGCCGGCCAGGTAGCCGAGCAGGCAGTAGCCGGCGCCCCAGATCAGGCCGCCGAGGACGTTGTAGACCGCGAAAGTCCGGTACCTGACCCCGGCGGCGCCGGCCGCGGCCGGCATGATCGCGCGGACGATCGCGACGAAACGGCCGAGCAGGACGGCCGTGCCGCCCCGGCTGTTCAGTGCCGACCGCGCGCGCTCGGTGCCGCCGCGCACCCGGTTCAGCGCCCTGGCGGCGAACAGCCGGTCCCCCATCCGCCTGCCGATCTCGTAGCCGATGAACGGTCCGGCCACAGCGGCGGCCACCACGATGACGATCAGCAGCGGCAGCGACACGTGGCCGCGGCTGGCCAGTACGCCGCCGAGGATCGCCGCGATCTCGCCGGGCAGAACGAAGCCGACGAAGACGGCCGTCTCGCCGAAGACAAGGGCCGCGATGACGAGATAGGCCAGCCATCCGTGCAGATCAGTCAGGCCGCTGGCCAGTGAGCTCACTCTCGTTGTCCTTCCGCGGCGGCCGGGCCTGGCCCCGGTGCCGGCGTTCGGGTTATCTCCAGACCCGTAGTCTTGCGCGCATCGTCATGATCTAGTAGGAAATCATGCGATGCTGAGCGAGGGACCGGGAAGGGGACTGGGAATGCAGGCCGCACAGCCGTTCCCGGCCAGCCCGGCATCGGGGGACCTCCCCGGCAGCGGGCCGCACTCGCGTGCCAGCGGGCCGCACCCGCTCGCCCGCGGCCGCCACACCGGAGTCCAGCCGCCCGGCGCACTGCCGCCCGGAGCGCTGCCGGGCGCTCGCGGGCCGGCCGAGTTCACTCGCCGGATCAGTCGCGATGGCTCGACGGGCTTCCTCGCCGAGCCAGCCCGCTATTGCCTGTTCGCCTCGCTCGCCTGCCCGTGGTCGCAGCGAGCGCTGATCGTACGGCGCCTGCTCGGGCTCGAGCGCGTGATCGGCCTCAGCCTGACCGACCCCGTGCCGGGCGAGCACGGCTGGCACTTCCCCGGGCAGGCCGGCAGCCGTCGATCCGCTCTCCGGAGCTCGCTACCTGAGCGAGCTCTACCTGGCGACTGATCCCGGCTATCGCGGGCGAGTCAGCCTGCCGCTGCTCTGGGACACCCGCGCCCAGCGGATCGTGACCAACGACGCGACGCAGATCACCGTCCAGCTGGAGACGGAGTTCCGGGCGTTCTGGCGGCCGGGCGCGCCGGACCTCTACCCGGCCGACCAGCGGCGGGACATCGACGCCATCGCCACGCTGATCCACCACACCGTTAATAACGGGGTGTACAAAGCCGGGCTCGCCACCACGCAGACCGACTACGAGGAGGCGTTCGACGCGCTGTTCACGACGCTCGACGCCCTGGAGGAGCGGCTGAGCAGGCGGCGGTTCCTGCTCGGCAGTGAGGTCAGCGATGCTGATGTGCGGCTGTTCCCCACGCTGGCCAGGTTCGACGCGGTCTACAGCCTGCTCTACAAATGCAATCTGCACAGGCTCGCTGATTACCCCTCGCTGTGGGAATACGCCCGCGACTTGTACCAGCGCCCTGGCTTCGGGGACACCACTGACTTCGTGCAGATCAAGCGGCACTATTACCAGACGCAGGTCTGGATTAACCCGACCGGGATTATTCCGAAAGGTCCTTACGTCAGCTGGCTCGAGCCGCACGGACGAGACCGGATGCGGGGCTAGGCTAGGCAGGTCAGGCTCCGCAACTGGTCAGGCCGCCGGCTGCGGCGCGCCCGGTCCGCTGACCGTTCGGGACTAAGCGCCTTAACCGGCTAGTTATGCCTGACGGGTAGCCTTATCATGCGCGCACTGATAGCCAAGCCAGCTCCGGAAGAGGGCGATGTCCGCCGTGTCTCCTGAGTCTCCGCGCAGTTCCGCGGATCTCACCAAGTCGTCAGCCAACTCCTCTCAAGGCACCGCCGGGCAAGCGCCGGGCAGTTCGGACGGGCGGGCGGACTTCGGGCCTAATCAGTGGCTCGTCGACGAGCTCTACCAGCGTTATCAGGCTGATCCCGGCTCCGTGGATCAGGCCTGGTGGAGTTTCTTCGCTGACTACCAGCCGCAGCCGGACTCAAGCGCGGCGCAGAGCACGGCACGGCCGCCAGCGCCAGCCTCCGCCGGTCAGCCTGGCGCCGGTCAGCCTGGCGCGGGCAGCCAGGGTGGTGCCGGTCAGCCAGGGACGGGTCAGCCCGGTCCCGGCACGGCAGGCGCCGGTGCGGCAGGTGCCGGTACGGCAGTTCGCAGGCGGCCCCGCTTCGGCCAGGCCCGGCGGGCCGGCCGCCACGTCGTCAGCCGCCGGCGCGGTTGCGCCCGCTGGCGCGCGTCCCGGCGGCAGTCCGGCGGCGGCAGCAGCGCCTGGCCCGCAGGCACCGGGCGGGACCGTCCCGGCCGCGGCCAGTCAGAACGGAGCGGCCGCACCCGCTGCGCCTGCCCCGGTCAGCCCGGCGCCAGCGAGCGCGCCAGCAGACCAGGGCGACGGCGCAGCCGGCCGAGGAGGCCGTGCGGCTTCGCGGGGCGGCGGCCCGGACGGCGGCCAACATGGCCGCCAGCCTGACCGTTCCGACTGCGACGAGCGTTCGGCCCATCCCGGCGAAGCTGGTCGTCGACAACCGCATCGTCATCAATAACCACCTGGCCCGCGGGCGGGGCGGCAAGATCTCCTTCACGCACCTGATCGGCTACGCGGTCGTCCGCGCGCTCGCTGTCATGCCGGCGATGAACTATTCCTTCGCCGAAGTCGACGGCAAGCCGGTGCTCGTGCAGCCCGAGCACGTGAATCTCGGCCTCGCCATCGACGTGCGCAAGGACGACGGCTCCCGGCAGCTGCTCGTGCCGAGCATCAAGAACGCCGAGACGATGGATTTCCAGCAGTTCTGGATGGCCTACGAGGACGTGATCAGGAAGGCCAGGACCGGCAAGCTGACGGTCGAGGACTTCGCGGGCACCACGATCAGCCTGACGAACCCCGGCACGATCGGCACCGAGCACTCCGTGCCGCGGCTGATGCCCGGCCAGGGCTGCATCGTCGGCGTCGGCGCCATGGAGTACCCGGCCGCCTACCAGGGCGCGTCCGAGGTCACGATGGCCAGGCTGGCGATCAGCAAGACCGTGACGCTGACCTCGACCTATGACCACCGCATCATCCAGGGTGCCCAGTCCGGCGAGTTCCTCCGGATCGTGCACGACCTGCTTCTCGGCGGCGACAGCTTCTACGACGACGTGTTCAAGGCGCTTCGCATCCCGTACGAGCCGGTCCGCTGGGTGCAGGACATCCCGGCCGGGCACGAGGACGACATCACCAAGGCCGCGCGGGTCTACGAGCTGATCCACGCCTACCGGGTGCGCGGCCACCTGATGGCCGACACCGACCCGCTGGAGTACCGCCAGCGCAAGCACCCGGACCTGGACATCAACCAGCACGGGCTGACCTTGTGGGACCTTGAGCGCGAGTTCACCACGGGCGGGTTCGGCGGCAAGCCGCGGATGCAGCTCCGCGAGATTCTCGGCGTGCTGCGTGACTCGTACTGCCGCACAGTCGGCGTTGAGTACATGCACATCCAGAATCCCGAGGAGCGGGCCTGGATCCAGGCGAGGGTCGAGCGGCCGCACGGCCGCGCCGACCATGACGAGCAGCTGCGCATCCTGTCCCGGCTCAATGTGGCCGAGGCGTTCGAGATGTTCCTGCAGACCAAGTTCGTCGGCCAGCGGCGCTTCTCCCTCGAGGGCGCCGAGTCGCTGATCCCGCTGCTGGACGCGGTGCTGACCGCCGCCGCCGGCGAGCAGCTGCACGAGGCCGTGATCGGCATGGCGCACCGCGGCCGCCTGAACGTGCTGGCCAACATCGTCGGCAAGTCGTACGCCCAGATCTTCCAGGAGTTCGAGGGCAACATCGACCCGTCGACCACGCACGGCTCCGGCGACGTCAAGTACCACCTCGGCGCCGAGGGCAAGTACACCGGCGCCGACGGCACGACGATCCCCACCTCGCTGGTGGCAAACCCGAGCCATCTCGAGGCGGTCGACCCGGTCATGGAAGGCGTGGTCCGGGCGAAGCAGGACGTACTCGACATGGGCGAGCCCGGCTTTACCGTGCTGCCGGTGATGATTCACGGCGATGCCGCGTTCGCCGGCCAGGGCGTGGTCGCCGAGACCCTTGAGATGTCCCAGCTGCGCGGCTACCGCACCGGCGGCACCGTCCACATCGTGGTCAACAACCAGGTTGGCTTCACGACCTCGCCGGAGTCGTCGCGGTCGAGCGTGTACTCCACCGACGTGGCCAGGATGATCCAGGCGCCGATCTTCCACGTGAACGGCGACGATCCGGAAGCCGTGGTCCGTGTCGGGCTGCTGGCCTTCGCCTATCGGCAGGCCTTCGCCAAGGACGTCGTCATCGACATGGTCTGCTACCGGCGCCGCGGGCACAACGAGGCGGACAACCCCTCGTTCACCCAGCCCCTGATGTACGACCTCATCGACGCCAAGCGCTCCACCAGGAAGCTGTACACCGAGTCGCTCATCGGTCGCGGCGACATCACCATGGAGGAGGCGGAGCAGGCGCTCCGCGACTACCAGCAGGAGCTGGAGCGCGCCTTCACCGAGACCAAGGACGCGATCAGCCGTCCGCCCGACCCGGGGGCGCTGCGGAAGCCGCAGCCAGAAGTCGACGACACGGTCAACTACTGGAGCGTTCCGACGGCCATCCCGGAAGAGACCGTCAAGCGGATCATCGACACCCAGGTGGCCCTTCCCGACGGCTTCAGCGTCCATCCGCGGCTGCTCCCGCAGCTCCAGCGCCGCGCGGCCATGGTCGAGCAGGACGAGATCGACTGGGCCACCGGCGAGCTGCTTGCCTTCGGGGCCACCCTGATCGATGGCCACGCGGTCAGGCTCATCGGGCAGGACTCACGCCGCGGGACGTTCGGTCAGCGGCACGCCGTGCTCGTCGACCGCGACACCGGCGAGGAGCACACGCCGCTGCGGGCGTTCAACTCGCCGTCCTCGAAGCTGCACATCTACGACTCGCTGCTGTCGGAGTACGCGGCCGTCGGTTTCGAGTATGGCTACTCCGTCGCCCGGCCGGACGCGCTGGTCTGCTGGGAAGCGCAGTTCGGCGACTTCGTTAACGGCGCCCAGACGATCATGGACGAGTTCATCAGCTCGGGCGAGCAGAAGTGGGGCCAGCGTTCCGGCGTCGTGCTGCTGCTTCCGCACGGGTACGAGGGTCAGGGCCCCGACCACTCCTCGGCGCGGATCGAGCGGTTCCTGTCGCTGTGCGCGCAGGACAACATGACGGTGGCGATGCCGAGCACGCCGGCCAGCTATTTCCACCTGCTGCGCTGGCAGGCACTGTCCAGCCGGGTGAAGCCGCTGATCGTGTTCACCCCCAAGTCGATGCTGCGGCTCAAGGCCGCCGTCTCGCCGACGGCCGACTTCACCACCGGGTCGTTCCAGCCGGTGCTCGGTGACCACGACGTCAGCGACCCGGCCGCCATCAGGCGGGTCGTGCTCTGCGCCGGCAAGATCTACTACGACCTGGCCGAACGCCGGCGCGCGGCCGGCACGTCCGACACCGCGCTGGTCAGGCTGGAACGGCTGTATCCGCTGTCGTCCCAGCAGATCGCGGCCGAGCTCGGACGGTACCCGGAGTCAGCCGAGCTGATCTGGGTCCAGGACGAGCCAGCCAACATGGGCGCCTGGCCGTACATGGCACTGCACCTGCCGGAGAAGACCGGCCGGCCGGATCGCGGTGATATCCCGGCCGCCCAGCTCGGCACCAGCCTCGGGCTCGGCCAAGACGCACGCGGCCGAGCAGGCGGCGATCCTTGAAGCGGTCTTCCCGAAGAACGGCTGACGTTGTACTTCACCGATCGCGGAATCGAGGAACTCGAGGAGCGGCGCGGCGCGGAGCAGGTGGCGCTCAGCTGGCTGGCTGAGCGCCTCCGTGACTTCGTCGACGAGCACCCCGATGCTGAGGCCACGGTGGACAGGCTCGCGAGCTGGCTCGCCCGGCTTGACGAGGAGACAGACGAGTAAACAACGGACGTTCCCGCCTGAGGTTGCCTGACGTCAAAGACACGATACATCTTGACTTTTGGCTGACGCGACATATCGTTTCGAGTGAAGGACTACGATCTTGGGGACGAGGCGCATGGCCGGGTACTGGCCAGCGTCCGACGCCCCCCAGTATGGCGGTGAGGTTAAGTGAGCCCAGTTTTCCGGCACGGCAGGCTCCGGCTGTACCTGCTGAAGCTGCTCGACGAGTCACCGCGTCACGGGTACGAGGTCATCCGCCTGCTGCAGGACAGGTTCATGGGCGTGTACGCGCCGTCCCCCGGCACCATCTACCCCCGCCTCGCCAGGCTTGAGGAAGACGGCCTGGTCACGCACGAGGAAGTCGACGGCAAGAAGGTCTACAGCATCACCGACAAGGGCCGCGAGGAGATCCGCTCCAGGCTCGGCGACCTGGCAGATCTCGAGGATGAGCTGACTGAGTCGCTCCGCGACGTGGCCAGGGGGATCTCCGAGGACGTCCGCGACACCGTCCGGACCATCCGCGAGGAGCTTGCGTCGGCTGCGCGGGAGTTCCGGACCGACGGCGGGAAGCCCGCAGGCGCCTCCGGCAAGCCTGGCGACGGCGCCGGCGGCGGCGGCGGAAGGCCGGCCAGGGTGGCACCGGGCAGGGCGGCCAGGGCGGCAGCGAGGAAGCCCGCCGCATCAGGGACGAAGCCCGGCGGACCCGCGAGCAGATGCGCGCGAGCTTCCGGGAGCAGAGCCGCAGCCATGGCGACTGGGCCGCGTGGCAGGGCTGGTCCGGCAGGTCACCGTGGAGCGCCTGGTCAGACTCGACCGATAGCCGGGAGGACCCTGGCGCCTCAGGCGGCGAGCCCGGGTCGGGCGCTTCGCAGGACAAGCCGGCGAGCGGCGCTGGCCCGCGATCGCGCCGTCCCGGCCAGAATCCGTTCAGTGATCTCGAGCGCATGGCGATCCAGTTCGCCACCGAGCTGCGCGCTGCGGCGAAGCAGACTGGCAACCTGGGTGAGCGTTCCCTGAATGACCTGCGGGACATCCTCACCGATACGCTCGCCAAGGTCCGGGTCGAGGTGTTCGACGACAACGGCGACACGGGCCGCGATCAGGAGCGCCCGGCTGGCGAAAAGCCGCCGAGCGCGCCCGGCAAGACACGGCGACCACGGCGACGACGAAACCAGGCCAGCGGCAGGCTGAGCCCTGCTCACGCCGCGGCGCAGCGGGCCCGGCGACGACGAGACCGCGGCGCCAGCAGCCGGCGTCGGCCCGCTCAGGCGGCGGCGATCGTCCGCGTGACGATGTGCGGCAGCGGTCCTGGTGAGCGGGCGAGCGTGGCCTTGATCGTCTTCGCGACGTCCGCCCTGGCCGACCGCAGGAGCGCGGGCCGGACATGCTGCACCAGGATCCCCTGCGCTGTCATCCGCGCGGCTCGCGCCAGTGTCCGCTCCCAGTCGACCGGAGACAGATGCCACGCGCGCGAGTCGACCTCGACGACGACACCGTAATCCGGCCACCATGCGTCCGGCTGGGCGAGGAACTCACCGCCAGCGAACAGCGCCGGGTTGTAGAGCGGCACCGGCAGCCGGAACTGCCTGACCAGCGAGTGCAGATCGGCCTCGGCCACGGACCTCACGCCGTCGGATACCTCCGCCAGCGCGACCCGGAGCCGCGCGGAACCCTGCGTCGGGCCGAGGTTCAGCTCCCGAGCGAGCTGCCACACCTCGACCTTGCCGCGCTGCACGCCTGATGCCACCAGGTCCCTGATCTCGGCCATGTCCGTGAGCTGGCGGACAGTGTCAGCGATCGCGCGGTCCAGCGGAGCGTAGCTCACGCATCCGTCCCGGTAGTCGGCCCCCGGCAGGATGCTCGTGCAGTGCAGCCGCACGAATCCCGCATCGCTTCGGTGGTAGTGCAGCGGCACGAGCACATCCACGAACTCGCTGGAGCGCGACGGCAGTCCGTGCCAGGCCATGGCAGCTGAGCCCGTGATCGCGATCGGCCTCGATGCGTACAGGAACGCGGCACACTGCGCGCTGCTTGTCGGTCAGCCGCCTCGGCCGTCTTGCGTAGATGCCGGGCAGGACCACCTGCCAGGATCCGCCTGAGGCCTGATCCGGTAGCGAACCGCCTTGTCGGTCACTGAGCACTCAAGCGCCTGGCTCCGGCCGACGATTCCGTGCTGTCGCGCCAGGATCGAGGCAAGCCGGGCGTGCTCATAGCGGATCAGCGGGGCATGCGCCGAGCCTGCCAGCACCGTCTGACAGCGCGCGCGAGCCCGGCGTCGCCCCTGCGTAACTCTTAGGGCGTGATGTTACCGATCGACGCCCTCTAAGGCCTTCGGAGGGCAGCGGTTGGTAACTCACGCCCTCTCGCCCACCGGAAGCCGGTGACGGCTAACCCGACAAACAACTCAAACAGGCCGGAACCGAGCTCGCTCAGCCCGCGGCGGACGCGGACCATTCTCGGTGGCCGCGCCGCCGAGTGCGGGCCGGCGCCGGCGCGCGGCCGCCGACCCAGGTCAGACCGTGAAGACCACTTTCCCGAACAGGTCGCCCTCGATCATCGCAGCGAATCCGTCGCGCGCCTGCGTGAGCGGCATCGCCCGGTCGATCAGCGGGCGAACTCCGGTCTGGGCGCAGAACGTCAGCAGCCGGGCCAGCTCGTCGCGGGTCCCCATGGTCGACCCGATCACCGACAGCTGCAGGAAGAACACCCTGGACAGGTCCGCGGGCGGAATGGAGCCGCTGGTCGCGCCCGAGATCACGATGGCGCCGCCTGGTCGCAGCGACCGCAGCGAGTGGGCCCAGGTGGCCTCGCCCACGGTCTCCATCACCGCGTCGACCCGCTCGGGCAGCCGCGCGCCCGTCTCGAAGACCTGATCGGCGCCGAGTTCCAGCGCCCGCGCCCGCTTGGCCGCGCTCCGGCTCGTCGCCCACATCCGGTAGCCCGCCGCGCTGCCCAGCCGGATCAGCGCCGTCGCCACGCCGCCGCCTGCGCCCTGCACCAGCACAGTCGCCCCCGGCCCGATCGGCGCGCGGTCGAACAGCATCCGGAAGGCAGTCAGGTAAGCAGTCGGCAGGCAGGCCGCCTCCTCGAATGAAAGGGCCGCGGGCTTGGGCACGACATTCCGCCGCGGTACCGCCACCCGCTCCGCGAATGTCCCGTCGTAGCGCTCGGACAGCAGCGAGCGGCCGGGATCGAGGGTCTCGTCACCGCCGGCGACCATCGGGTCGCCGATGACGGCGTGGACGACGACCTCGGTGCCGTTCTCGTCCACGCCGGCCGCGTCGCAGCCCAGGATCATCGGCAGCCGGTCAGCCGGAAGCCCGACACCGCGCAGCGTCCAGACGTCATGATGATTCAGCGAGGCGGCCCGGACCGAGACCGTGGTCCAGCCGTCGGGCGGCTGCGGCTCCGCGTGCTCGCCGAGTTCCAGGCCGGCGATCGGATTATCGGCGTCAAAACGCGCTGCGGTAACTGCGAACATGACTTGGACCCTAGCGACCGGCCTTTCCGAAGCGCGCCCCGGGCTGGTGATCGCGCCGCCGGCGAACCGCAGCCCGGCGCGATAGGCGAGCCGGACACCGAGGCGAGCCAGCGGCGCCATACGGCCGCGACGAATGCGGACGGACGAAACAGCGATTATCCTTAGTAGCCGTCCGACTACTGAGAGTACACTCGGACATCGTTCTCAACCGGGTAAATGTAATGGGTTATGTGATCAGGACGTCCGCGTGGCCAATGGTGACTGTGCCATACTCTTTGCGGGAAGCGGCCACCTGATTACTCCTAGCAGGTAAGGACCGTAAGGACCGTAAGTGAATCTCTCGTCGTACGCGGAGCTGGCGGTTCGCCTTGCCAACACGGCAGTCCAGGCTCCCGGCGAGCCGGACCCGCTCGGCTCGGCTGACGCATGCGCAAGCGCCCTCGGTGACTGCCTGACTGGCCCCGTCACCCGGCGCGATCTTGCCGTGCTCGCTTACCTGCGGGACGAGTTCAACGCGATCTTTCACGCCGCCGCTGCCGGCAACGACGAGCAGGCGACCGCCCAGGTCAACGCCCTCCTCCTGCAGTTCCCGGTCCTGCCGGAGCTGGTGAGCCACGATGACCAGCGCTGGCACGTCCACCTGGCGCCGCATGGCTCGGTGGCGGACCAGTTCGCGGCCGGGGCCGTCATCGGCGTCGCCCTCACTGTTTCTCTTGTCGGCGTAAGCCGGCTCGGCGTCTGCGCCATTGCGTCCTGCCCGCGCACCTTCATCGACGCCAGCCCGGGAAAGTCGCGGCGCTATTGTGCCGACCACGCAGCAGCCAAGGGCAATGTCAGCACACTGCGCCGTCAGCCGGACAGCCTGCCGCAGCGCACCACTGCGGAAGATTCCCCTGGCGCACTCCCGCCGCGCGCTACGCCAGCCGCTAGCTAAAGCTGCTTGTTACTTTTTCTTTACGTCCCTGACTGGCCCAGCGATCCGCACCTAGTTGGCATCAGCGCAAGCACATAGCCTCTGACCTGGCCTTATAGGATCAGCCCGGCCCGCCGCACGTGTCCGAAGAGCGACTTTTTAGTGACTCGCGTTACCGAAATGACGCCAAGTGACTTCTTCCCCGCGCCCAAGTCGATCATTACCATGAGGCCTACTCAAGGGCCGTATGGCCTACGTATGCGGACCGGAAAGAAGGTTCGACCATGGCAGCTGAGTCTGTCGCTACTGAAGTCAGACCGGCAGACGTCGGCCTCAAACGAGAGATGGGGCTGATCGGCGCCACGTGGGCGTCCGAGACGTCGATCATCGGGTCGGGCTGGCTCTTCGGAGCTTTCTTCGCAGTGCAGGCCGCCGGGCCCCAGGCGCTGATCGGCTGGGTCATCGGCGGCGTCGCGGTCATCATCCTCGCCCTCGTGCACGCCGAACTGGGCGCGATGTACCCGGTCGCAGGCGGCACGGCGCGGTTCCCGCACTTCGCCTTCGGCAGCGTGGCCGGTATTTCGTTCGGGTTCTTCTCCTGGCTGCAGGCCGTCACCGTGGCACCGATTGAGTGCTTCGCGGTCATGCAGTACGGCTCGTACTACTGGCCGAGCGTGTACAACCCGACCAAGGGCGTCACCACCGCGTACCGGGTTTGCCGCCACCATCGTGCTGATGGCCATCTTCACCGCCATCAACTTCCTCGGGATGCGCCTGTTCAGCAGGGTGAACAGCGCGATCACCTGGTGGAAGGTCGCGATCCCCGTCCTGGCCATCATCGTGCTGGCGTTCAAGTTCCACCCCGCCAACTTCAACCCGCCGGGCGGCTTCGCGCCGGGAGGCCTGAAGGCCCTGCTTCACCGCTATCCCGAGCGCGGGCATCGTGTTCGCCTACCTGGGTTTCGAGCAGGCTGACCAGCTGGCGGGCGAGATCAAGGATCCGCAGCGCAACCTGCCGCGGGCGATCATCTACGCGGTACTGATCGGCACGGTGATCTACTGCCTGCTCCAGGTCGTCTTCATCGGCGCGGTGCCATCTGACCTGCTGAAGCACGGATTCGCTGGCATCCCGGCCACGAGTCCGATCGCGATCGGCCCGTTCGCTGGAGCTGGCCGGGCATTGCCGGACTCGCCTGGCTAGCGACGATCCTGCGGATCGACGCGTTCATCTCGCCGTTCGGCACCGGCCTGATGTACCAGACGTCCACCTCCCGGGTGGGCTACGGCCTCGCCAGGAACCGGTACTACCCGCAGATCTTCGCCAAGACCGACAAGAACGGCATTCCGTGGATCAGCCTGCTCTTCGCGTTCGCTTTCGGCCTGGTCTTCCTGCTGCCGTTCCCGAGCTGGAAGTCACTGGTCAGCCTGGTCACCGGTGCGAGCGTGCTGATGTACGCAGGCGCTCCGCTGTCGCTGACGGCCTTCCGCGGCCAGGTGCCGGACGCTGAGCGGCCGTACCGGATGCCAGGCGCGATCTGGCTGTCCCCGGTCGCCTTCATCATCGCCAACATGCTCATCTACTGGTCGGGCCTCGAGGCGGTCTGGAAGCTGGGCGTCTGCATCATCGTCGGCTACGTGCTGATCGGCATCTGCATGGCCTTCGACAAGGAGCGCCCGCCGCTGGACTGGAAGTCGGCGCAGTGGCTGCCGGTCTACCTGATCGGCATGGGCATCATCTCCTGGCAGGGCCAGTTCTCCGGCGGCGCTGTCAAGGCCCCGGTGAACACCGGCCACCTGCACTTCGGCATCGACATGCTGGTGGTCGCGGTCTTCAGCCTGGTGATCTTCTTCTGGGCGCAGGCGACCAAGCTCCCGCGGGACGAGATGCAGCTGCTGGTGGAGAAGCAGGCCGCGCACGGCGGCGTCGATCCCGCAGCGCACTGATCATCGGTTACGGCAGGCCGGCTTCGCTCCCCCGGGGCGGAGCCGGCCTGCGTTTGCGTCAGCGCGGCCGGCGCGGCCAGTACCGCAGCAGCATCCTGCCGCGAATAAGACCGGCGGGAACGGGGCCGAAGGACCAGCTGTCCACCACCCCGGCCGCGGTCGCGTTATCCGATTCCAGGAACCAGCCGCCCGGCTCCAGCCCGGTCGCGCGCTTGACGAGCAGCAGGTCACCGCGGGCCGGATGCTGCGCGATGACAATCTGCCCGGGCCTGATGCGGGGCGGCCGGCTGCGCCGCAGACCGCGCCACACCAGCAGCCAGTCACCCGGCGCAGCGCGGGTTCCATGGACTGCTCGGCGACAGCCACCCGCTGCAGCGGCCAGTGCATGCATCCCTCCCGCATGGGCAGTAGCCACCGACGCTGTAATGTCGGAATCCAAGCCACGGATCAGAAATAAGAGAGGGCGATCAATGAGGCTGCTCGCACGTCTCCTCGCGCCGAAGGTTACCGCGCACGCGCACTGTGACCTCCCGTGCGGCGTCTACGACCCTGCGCAGGCGCGCATCGAGGCCGAGTCCGTGAAGGCCATCATCCAGAAGTACCAGGACAACACCGACACAGAGTTCCGCACCCGGGCCCTGATCATCAAGGAGGAGCGCTCCGAGCTGGTCAAGCACCACCTCTGGGTGCTGTGGACGGACTACTTCAAGCCGCCGCACTTCGAGAAGTACCCGCAGCTGCACCAGCTGTTCAACGAGGCCACCAAGCTGGCGGGCGCAGCCGGCACCAAGGGCACCGTCGAGGTTGCCAAGGCTGACGAGCTGCTGCAGAAGATCGAGGAGATCAGCAAGATCTTCTGGGAGACCAAGCAGGCATAGGCAGGGCGCAGGCTACTGAATCGGCGGGCCGTTCGCGGCCCGCCGTTCTCAGTTTTCCTGACGGCAATGGCAGAACTGACCATCCGGTGTCGGATGCAGTCGGATGGTCACTGTAAGTTGCCTTCTAAGGCCGGGCCCCGCAGGCAGCGGGTGTTACCGGCATCTTCGGGGAGGACAGTAGTGACGGAGGAGACAACAGCGTCCGCGATCGTGGCCGCGCCGTCCGCCAGCGCCATGCCAGCAGCCAGTGCTGTGCCGGCAGCCAGTGCCGTGCCGTCGGCCAGCGCCATGGGCGCGGCCAGCGCGGCACCTGCGGCCAGTTCGGCGCCGACGGCTCGCCCTGGAACTGGCGCAGCCGCTCCAGCAGGCCAGCTGATCACCGCGCGCCCGCCTGAGGCAGGCGCGGACCAGGTGACGGTGCGGATGCCTGCCGATGGCGCGTACCTGTCGGTGCTGCGGACAGCGACCGCAGGGCTTGCCGCCCGCCTCGACTTCACGCTGGACGACATCGAGGACATGCGGATCGCTGTCGACGAAGCGTGCGCGATGCTTCTCAGTCAGGCGATTCCGGGCAGTAGCCTGGAGTGCAGCTTCACGCTGAGCCCCGATGACATGACGATCACGGTCTCGGTTCCGTCCCTGAACCCCCGCCCCCCGTCTGGTGACACCTTCGCCTGGACCGTTCTCTCGGCCCTGGCAGGCACCGTGGAAGCGCAGGTAGGACCCGGAGACAGGCTGGCCATCGTGATGCGCAAGAGCCGCCCGAATTCGGGGTCGGTGTGACGGGGGAAACAGAGGTCGCCTTGACCGAGGAGTTCGAGATGATGTCGACAGCGCCGGCCAGGGGGGGACCTGCGGCTGATGACACTGAGGGCATCCTGCCGACCGTGCTGGAGCTAGACGAGACGGCTGCTCTCGGCGACGACGGCGGCCTCGCTGATGTCGCCGACGTTGCCGCAGTCGCCGAGCTTGCGGAGGCGGCTGAGCTGACCGATAGCGCCGACCTGCCGTCTCCGGCACCGCGGGCCCAGCACGGTCCGCGCGAGCGCGGGCACGCACGCGAGCTGTTCCGTCAGCTCTCCGTGCTGCCGCCCGGCGACGCCGAGAGGCTGCGGATCCGCAGTGAGCTCGTCGAGCTGCATCTGCCGCTGGTGGAATACCTGGCCCGGCGCTTTCGGAACCGGGGCGAATGGCTCGACGATCTCACCCAGGTCGCCACGATTGGCCTGATCAAGTCCATTGACCGGTTCGACCTGGAGCGCGGGGTGGAATTCTCCACCTACGCGACGCCGACCATCGTGGGCGAGATCAAGCGTCACTTCCGGGACAAGGGCTGGGCTGTCCGGGTGCCGCGGCGGCTTCAGGAGCTCAAGCTGGCGCTGGCCAAGGCCATCGGCGAGCTGGCCCAGAACCTCGGCCGCGCGCCCACCGTTGCCGAGCTTGCCGCGCACCTGCAGATGAGCGAGGAGGAGGTGCTGGAGGGCCTGGAGTCCGCCAACGCCTACTCGACCGTCTCACTGGATGCACCGGACTCCGGCGATGAGGACGCGCCGGCGGTCGCCGAGTCTCTCGGCATGGTGGACGAGGCCCTGGAGGGCGTCGAGTACCGCGAGTCGCTGAAGCCGCTGCTTGAGCAGCTGCCGCCGCGAGAGAAGCGGATTCTGCTGCTCCGGTTCTTCGGCAACATGACCCAGTCGCAGATCGCCACGGAGCTCGGCATCTCCCAGATGCACGTCTCCCGGCTGCTGGCCAGGACCCTCGCCCAGCTTCGCGAGGGACTTACGAGCGACGACTAGCCCCGGGCGAGCTCGTTCCCGGTCGCTATGATTTCCTGATTCGGCCGGGAGTGAGCAGCTCGATGCTGGACGGCGCCAGTAGCGCCCCGAATCCGGCGACTGCCAGCGCAATGGCCGGGATGCCCCAGTCGAGCCGGGGTGCCTGGATCAGGTAAATGGCCACGATGCCGGCAAACAGCTGCGTCAGCATGGCCGGTGTCCTTGACCAGCGGCGGCCGGAGCGCAGCCCGTGCGCGACATAGGCCAGCGCCACGGCAGTCGCGATGCCGATCAGGGTGATCGCGATGCCGCTGGCCCGGTGGTAGGACTTGCCGGTGATCGCGTCGACACCGGCCATCAGCGAGGCAGCGAGGACGCCGACGGCCTCGACTGCCTGCACGATTGCGGCGATCTGTACCGATCGGGGCAGGGTTCCGGCCGCTGCGCCGGCTGCGATCTCCGGGCCGGGGCCGCCAGCGTCCGTGACCGTGCCGGGACGACCGCTCGCCGTCCGGCCAGCACCAGCGCTGCCGGCGCCCGTGACCGTGCCGGGACGGCCGCTCGCCGGCCGGCCGGCACCCGGCCCTGGCCGCGTGGCCGATGGCTGCACGCCCTGCTGGCCGGCTCGCTGCTGGCGGGCCGCCGCTGCAGGTCCCGACCCCGCCTGGCTAGCCTGGGCCCGTGCGCGCGCTCTTGATCGTGAACCCACACGCCACCTCCACGACCCGCGGGCGACGGGATGTCATCGTCCGAGCTCTTGCTTCTGCTGTCGACCTAGAGGTCGTGGAAACACGTTACCGGGGCGATGCCACCGTCCTCGCCGCAACCGCGGCGTCAGACAAGTTCGGGCTGGTCATGACCCTGGGCGGGGATGGCACCGTCAACGAGGCCGTGAACGGCCTGCTGGGCGGCGTGGGCCAGGCTGGCCGCCTTGACCTGGCGGCCGGGCATGACCCGGCGGCCGCCTGCAGTCCCGGCAGCGGCGGCCCGGCGGGCGGGGCGGACAGCACGCATCCGGCGAGGCGCGCGGCGGCCGGCGCGGACCCGGGTGGACTGGCTGGCGCGACAGCCGGCTGCAGGCCCGACAACCGGTGCAGGCACGGCAACCGGAGCAGCCACCGCGGGGGCGATGCGCGGCGCGCAGCCGGCGGGCGCCGTGCTGCTCACGGACCGCCGCGGGCCGGCGACCGGCCCGCAGGCCGGAGAACCTCGCGCCCGGGCCGCCGCCGTCCGCCGGGGACCTGCCCGCGCTGGCCGCGCTGCCAGGCGGCAACGCCAACGTGTTCGTCCGGTCGCTCCGGATGCCGACAGACCCGGTCGACGCGGCTGGCCGCCTGATCGAGGACCTGGCCGCCGGGCACGAGCGCACCATCGGCCTCGGCACGGCCAACGGCCGGTACTTCACCTTCAACGCGGGTCTCGGGCTTGACGCTGAGGTTGTGCGCGCCGTGGAGGGCCGCAGGGCCCACGGCCGGAGACTGACGCCGGCCCTGTACGCCAGGACGGCGCTGCGCCAGTACTACCAGGTCACCGATCGGCGGCATCCGGCAATCAGGATTGCCGAGCCGGCCGGCCTTGCGCCGGGGCCAGCCTTTATCTGCATTGTGTCCAATTCGGCGCCATGGACGTATCTGGGACGGCGCCCGGTCAACACTAATCCGGATGCCAGCTTTGACACCGGCCTCGACCTCCTTGCGCTGCGCAGCCTGGGCACGATTGCAACGGCCAGGACGCTGCGCCAGATGCTGGCTGAGCGCGCCGAGCCGCCCGCCGGCCGGACTGTCGTGACCGGCCACGACCTGGCGGCCGTCGAGCTGTGTGCCGACAGGCCGCTGGCATTCCAGCTGGACGGGGAGTACATGGGCGAGGCCGAGAACGTAACGTTCCGGTCGGTGCCGCGCGCCCTGCGCGTCATCGCCTGAGCGCCACGTTAGGCTGCTTGCGATTGGCGGACTGAGCATTTATAAAGCATTACATATGGCGCTAATGAAGTTATAACGCACAGGAACCAGTCCGCTGCTGTGTACGCCGGGCACTGCTCTCATGACGGCCATGTGACTGAGATGACACCGAAATCCTGTCGAACCTTTGCCCAAGACTCTTGCGATTGATGGCCGTCCTTGAGAGGGTTGTAACGCTCCTGGTGAACGGTGTGTGCATACACGTCATGCCGGGCTGGGGACACGGCTGCGGTCGGAGTCCGGGGTTACGCCGAGGGGCGAAATGGGCGCAAGCTCTGGTGCTGTGTGAGCCGTCTGAGGTTTACGGTCGGCACTCGCTGCACCGCCGGGTAAATCTCAGCGCCGCCGGATAATTACGGCGACGCCGGGTAAGCACAGCATCGCCGATTTAGACCGCAGGCCACGATCAAATCGTACATAACTGGCATATCACATAGCTCGTGAAATCATTCACAAGCACGACTGAGCGGTCAGGGTCCGGTCAGGGCCTGAGCCGCAGGAGGAGTGGACTCATGGACTGGCGTCACCATGCCGCCTGCCGTGACGTGGACCCGGAGCTCTTCTTCCCGATCGGGAACACCGGGCCCGCGCTACTCCAGATCGACGAGGCCAAGCAAGTGTGCCAGCGGTGCAACGTAACGGAGCACTGCCTGCAGTGGGCACTCGAGAGTGGCCAGGACGCCGGTGTCTGGGGCGGACTTAGCGAGGACGAGCGGCGCGCTGTCAAGCGCCGTAGCAGGGTCGCCGCGCGCGCGGGGGCCTAACGACGTACGAGCTGCGCCGCCTCCCGCGGGAGCCGCGGCGCAGCTCAGCTGAGGGGACCCGGCGGCTGGCTCGCCATCACTGCGGTCGGCTCGGCAAGCTGAATCTCCAGGGGCAGCTCCACCATCTACCCGGGTGCCGCCGCCTTCGCGCGGGGCTATTTCCAGGCGGCCATTGAGCTCGGTCAGAACCAGGGTGCGGACGATCTGCAGGCCGAGGCTGGACGTCGACTCGGAGTCGAAATCGGCAGGCAGGCCAACGCCGTTGTCCGACACGACAACAGTCAGCTTCCCGGTCCGCGGACGGCCGAGATCTCCAGGCATCCGGCAAAGCTGACTGACCCGGACCGCTCAGGCCGTGCTGCACGGCGTTCTGCAGCAGCTCAGTCAGCACCAGTGCGAGTGGCGTCGCAGTCAGCGCGGGCAGCACGCCGAACTCCCCCAGCAGCCGGGGCGTCACCCGGGTTTCGGGCGCCGACACCTCGCCTGCCATCATCGCCACCCGGCTGGCAATCTCATCGAAGTCCACGATCTCGTCCGGTACGTGCGACAGCGTCTCGTGCACCATGGCGATCGAGCCGACCCGCCGGACTGCCTCCTCCAGCGCCGCCCGCGCCTCCGGAGCCTGCAGCCGCCGCGCCTGCAGCCGGAGCAGGGCCGCCACCGTCTGAAGATTGTTCTTGACCCGGTGGTGGATCTCGCGGATGGTGGCGTCCTTGGTGAGCAGCTCACGCTCCCGGTGACGCAGCTCGGTCACGTCCCTGAGCAGGATCAGCGCCCCTGCCCGCTCCCCGTCCACAACGAGCGGAATCGTGCGCAGCTGCACGACGGAGCCGTTGGCGTCGACCTCGGTCTCGGCGTGCGCGCGGCCGCTGGCCGCCACCATCAGCGAGTCGTCCCTGGGCGCGCGGCCCGGGCACAGCCGCGCGGTCAGTGGCCCGAGCTGCTTGCCGACCAGGTCAGCGGTCAGCCCCAGCCGGCGGTAGGCCGAGAGCGCGTTCGGGCTGGCGTAGGTGACCTTGCCGGAGCGGCTGAGCCGCAGCAGCCCGTCACCGACCCGCGGGGACCTGACCAGGACCGGTTCCTCACCCGGCGCCGGGAACATGCCAGCCGCGACCATCTGGGTCAGGTCGTCTGCTGCCTTCAGGTAGGCCAGGTCGAGGCGGCTCGGGGTGCGGGCCGAGCTCAGATTCGTCGATCGCTCGATTACCGCGATGACGCGGTCTCGCGGACGTGACCGGAATCGTCTCGTGCCGGACAGGAACGCCCCGAGTCCACTCCGGGTCGCCTTCCCGGCAGACCCGCCGCTCCAGGAACGCCGCCGTGAGCAGGGGCTGGTCAGCGCCCCGCCGCACGGTCCCGACGATGTCGTCCGGCAGCGCGGTGGGCGCTGTCGTCGGGCGCATCTGCGCCAGCGCTGTCCAGTTTGCACCCTCCGGCCATCGCTCGCCGGCGCCTCGCCCCGCAATGGCGCCCACAGCACCAGATCGGCGAATGACAGGTCGGCCAGCAACTGCCAGTCGGAGATCAGCGCGTGGAGCCAGTCGAGATCCGGGCCCCGGATCCCGGCCCGGATGGCGAGGTCAGTCAGCGTAGGCACCCGGCAATCATCGCAGCCACCGCGGGCACGCGCGCCCGGCCGGTCTGCTACCGGTGCAAAGCGGGCACTGCCGCGGCTGGCTACCTGCTGGTAACGTCGCCGCCATGAGCGCGGATAAGCATCCGGGGCATGGCGGCGCCCGGGCGGTAGCGGCGGCCCGCCAGCACGGCGTCCAGACCATGTTCACGCTGTCGGGCGGGCATGTGTTCCCGCTTTACGACGGCGCCGTGACAGCCGACCCGCCAATGCCGATCGTCGACGTCAGGCACGAGCAGACGGCCGTGTTCGCCGCCGAGGCAACCGCGCGCCTGACGCGGAAGCCGGGCCTGGCCGTGCTGACCGCCGGACCAGGCGTCACCAACGGGATCAGTGCGGTGACAACGGCCCATTTCAACGGAACGCCCCTTGTCGTGCTGGCCGGCCGGGCCCCCGACGGCCGCTGGGGCTCGGGCGGGCTGCAGGAACTGGACCACCCGCCGCTGCTGGCCCCGGTCACCAAGCGCGCCTGGACCGTGCACGAGCCTGCCGCTGTCGGGCCGGCCGTAGCCGAGGCCTTCAGCCTGGCCAGCGCCCGGCACCGCGGGCCCGTGTTCCTGGACGCGAGCCTGGAGGCGCTGTTCGGCACCGCTGAGGCCGGCACCGCGGGGACCGGCTACCGCGGCGCCGGCGCGGCGGGCGAGCCGACTCCGGGCGAGCCGACCCGGGCGCGACTCCGGGCGGGCCGACTCCGGGCCGGCCGACTCCGGGCGGGCCGCCGACCAGCCGGACCCGGCAGCGATCAGCGGCATCGCCAGGCTCCTCGCCGCAGCCAGCAGGCCGGTCCTCATCCTTGGCTCTGACGTCTGGCTGGACGGCGCTGAGAATGCCGCCAGGACGACGGCCGAGCAGCTGCAGCTGCCGGTGATCGCCAACGGCCAGGGCCGCGGCATACTCCCGGCCGGGCATCCGCTGCTGGTGACCCGAGCGCGCGCGGTCGCCCTCGGCGAGGCTGACCTGGTGATCGTGGCGGGAACGCCGCTCGATTTCCGGCTCGGCTACGGCCGGTTCGGCGGCAAGAACGGGACCCGCCGGCGCAGGTCGTCCATCTCGCGGACGCGCCCGCCCAGGTGGCGACTCACTGCGAGCTTGCCGGATCTGCCGCAGCCAGCCTCGCCGCGATTTTCGCCGGGCTCGCCGCCGAGGCGGGCAGTGCGGGAGCAGCTCGCCGGCCCGGGAGCAGGACTGGCTGCCCCGGCTGCAGGCGGCCGCCGCGGCTGCTGTCGCGGCGGATGCAGGCGTCCTGCACTCAGGCGCGCATCCGGTTCATCCGCTGCGCATCTACGGCGAGCTGGCCGGCCTGCTGGAGCCGGACGCGGTCGTGATCGGCGACGGCGGCGATTTCGTCAGCTACGCGGGCAAGTATGTCGAGCCGCAGCAGCCGGGCTGCTGGCTCGACCCGGGGCCCTACGGCTGCCTCGGGACCGGCCTCGGCTACGCCATCGCCGCCAGGGTCGCCCGGCCTGCTGCCCAGGTGGTGCTCCTGCTCGGCGACGGCGCGGCCGGCTTCTCGCTGATGGATGCGGACACGCTCGTCCGGCATGGCCTGCCGGTGGTGATGATCTGCGGCAACAACGGCATCTGGGGACTTGAGAAGCACCCGATGCAGGCGCTGTACGGGTACGACGTGGCTGCCGATCTGCAGCCCGGCTGCCGTTACGACCAGGTCGTGACGGCGCTCGGCGGGTCCGGCGAGCTCGTGACGGAGGCAGCAGACATAGGGCCGGCGCTGCGGCGTGCCTTCGACTCAGGCGTTCCGTACCTGGTGAACGTCGTTACCGACCCCAAGGACGTGTACCCGCGGGGTACCTCGGGCGTCTGAGGAGCAGCAGCGCTACTCGATGACGGCGATGAGGTCGCCCTCCTGCACGACGTCACCCTCGGCCACGGCCAGCTGCGTGAGCGTGCCCGAGTCCTCGGCAAGCACCGGGATCTCCATCTTCATGGACTCCAGGATGACCAGAGTGTCACCGTCGCCGATGGCGTCGCCCTCGGCCGCCACGACCTTCCAGACGTTCGCCACCATCTCCGCGCGAACCTCGCTCATGTGTGCCTCTCCTAGCTATCCGCCGCCGGCCGGGCGGCTATGGACCATCATTGCCGCTCCCGCGTCATTACGAGCGCAGTCGGCCCACCAGGCCGGTGTCGTAGTCGCCGCTGCAGAACGCCGGGTCGGCCAGCAGCTCGCCGTGGAATCCCAGGTTCGTCTTCACGCCGCTCACGGTGAAGCCCGCGACGGCCGCCCTGGCGCGGTCCAGGGCCTGTGCCCGGTCCGCCCCGTGCACGCACAGCTTGGCGAGCAGCGGGTCGTAGAACGGGGTCACCGTGTTCCCGGCCGTGTAGCCGGAGTCAATCCGCACCCCTGGCCCAGCAGGCTCGGTCCACTCGGTAATGGTGCCGGGGCTCGGCAGGAAGCGCTTGCTGTCCTCGGCGTAGATGCGCAGCTCCAGCGCGTGCCCGGCTGGGGCGACGGCGGCGGGATCGAAGCTGACTTCCGCGCCGGCCGCGATCAGGAACTGCTGCTCGACCAGGTCGATGCCGGTCACCAGCTCGGTGACCGGATGCTCCACCTGCAGTCTCGTGTTCATCTCCAGGAACATGAAGGACCCGGCGGCGATGTCGACGAGGAACTCCACGGTCCCTGCGCCCCGGTAGTCGACGACCTGCCCGGCGTGCACCGCTGCGGCCAGCATCCGGTCGCGCAGCTCCGGGCTCACGCCGGGGGATGGCGTCTCCTCGGCGACCTTCTGATGGCGGCGCTGCACCGAGCAGTCCCGTTCGCCGAGTGCGAGCACGCGGCCGTCGGCCAGGCCCAGGATCTGGACCTCGACATGCCGGGCCCGCTCGACGTATCGCTCCAGCAGGATGGACGGGCTGCCGAAGAACCGCTCGGCCCTGGACCTGGCGGTGCCGAATCCGGCCTCGAGCTGGGCCGGATCAGCCGCTGCGCTCATCCCGATGCCGCCGCCGCCCGCCGATGCCTTGATCATCACCGGGTAGCCCACGGCGCTGGCGGCGGCCAGCGCCGCCGGCAGATCAGCGACCGGCTCCCTGGTCCCCGGCGAGACAGGGACGCCCGCCTTCTCCATCAGGTTCCTGGCGCTGATCTTGTCGCCCATCAGCTCGATCGACGCGGGCGCCGGGCCGATCCAGGTGAGGCCCGCGTCGATGACGCTGGCCGCGAAGTCGGCGTTCTCGGCCAGGAATCCGTAGCCAGGATGAATGGACGTGGCGCCGGTTGTCCTGGCGGCCGCAAGCACGGCAGCGCTGTTCAGATAGCTGGCGGCGGGCTGGGCCGGGCCGATGAGCACGGCCTCGTCCGCCTCGCGCGCGAATGGCAGGTCAGCGTCGGCTTCTGAGTAGACAGCGACCGACCGGATGCCGAGCCGGCGGGCACTCGCGATCACCCGGCGGGCGATCTCGCCGCGATTAGCGACAAGGACGGACTCAAGCACGCAGGGCAGCCTACAGCCGGGACGCTACCCGGCGTCCCGCGACCTCGGCCAGCACCGCGACGACCCGGCCGTCGTACTCGGCGGGGTCCAGCCGCAGGCGCTCCAGGGCCGCCGCCGACCGGTCGCGGTCGGTTGAGCTGCCGACCATGTCGTCGAATGCATTCGCCGCCCTGATGACCATGCTGCCGAGCGGCGGAGCCGGAACGTGGCCGCGCGCGGGCCAGCTCTGGCACCGGACGAGCGTGGCGACGTCGTCCAGCACGCCGGCCTCGCGGATGACCTCCGCGCCGAGCTCGGCGATCTGCTCCTGGTCGGCCGGTGACACCAGCACGGTGGCGCCGCCGGGGATCGGATCGCGCAGTGAGAGCTGGCCGATGTCGTGCATCAGCGCGGCGTACTCCAGCGCCAGCAGCTCCTTCTCGGCCAGGCCGAGGCCGCGGCCCACCGCGACGGCGAGCCGGCTGACCCGGCGCGAATGCCCCGTCTCGACGTACCCGGCGACCTCGGTGACCCGCGCCAGCGACCGGACGGTCTGCAGGTAGGTCGCGCGGATGCCGGCATAGCGGCGGAACGCGATCTGGGTGACCAGCAGCGGGCCGATGAGGATCGCGAGCTCCATCAGCCCCATGACCTTGGCGCCGAACACCGTGATGATGACCGAGGCACCCACAGCCAGCCCGAGCGGCCACTGCAGCCGCATCTCGTCCCACATCGCGACCGAGAACCTGGCGCCCACGTCGTCGGCGCGGATAAGCGCCCCGACCATGGTCTCGACCAGCCAGCCCAGAATGACGAGCAGCGCCATGATCGAGAACGCGAACTCCCACGGCTTATCCACGAACGACGCCGATACGAACGTGCGGAAGATGAAGGCGACGCAGGCGACGGTGATCAGCCTGGTGCACATGCCAGTCAGCCCGGCCGGGCGGCCGGCCGCGATATGCGGCAGCGCGCCGACCGTCATCCCGATTGCCGAGACCGTGATGACCAGCAGCGCGTTGTAGTGGACAACGCCTTCCTTAGGCAGCGCCATCAGCAGCGCGTACGCCATCGCGCCGACCATCGCGATCGGCGCGGCCTCGCGGCCGCCGGGCAGTGCCAGCCGCAGCAGCTCGCCGAACGCGATGAAGCCGCCGAACGCCAGCGCTGCCCGCCAGTTGAGGTGGCGCGACTGGATGTCCAGCACGGTGCCGGCAAATGCAGCGGTGACCAGCATGGCGGCAGCCGATATCAGCAGCAGCCGGCCGGAGTCCAGCGCCTGCCAGTACGCCATGCGGTCCGGTGCCGCTGGCCGGTCAGTGTCCCGCCGGTCACGGTATCTCGATGACGCGCAGCGGCGCGGTCGGGTCATCGTGATCCTGCACGGTCACGGTGGCCAGGTCGGCGGGAACGCCAGCCGGCTCGGGCAGCTGCCACTCCTCGCGGTCAAGCGCGGCGATGAAGGCCTCCACGATCAGCGGGTCGAACTGCGTGCCCGCGCCCTTGCGCAGCTCGGCAAGCGCCAGCCTGATGCTCTTGGCCTCGCGGTAGGAGCGGGTCGAGGTCATCGAGTCGAACGCATCGGCGACGGCGATGACGCGGGCGAACTCGGGAATCTCGTGACCGGCCAGTCCCATCGGGTAGCCGCGGCCGTCGATCCGCTCGTGGTGATGCATGATCCCGTTCAGCGCCTCGTACAGGAAGCCGATCTCGCGGACGATCTCCAGGCCGCGCATCGGGTGCAGCTGGATGGCCGCGTACTCCTCCTCGGTGAGCGGGCCGGTCTTCTGCAGCACCTGCGTCGGCACGCCCAGCTTGCCGACGTCGTGCAGCATGCCGGCGAAGCGGATCGCGTCGGTCCGGTCGGAGCTCATCCCGATCTGCCGGGCGATCATAACGGCACCGCGAGAGACCCGGTCGCCATGGCCCCGGGTGTAGTAGTCCTTCGTCTCGACGGCCTGGCACAGCGCGTTCATGGTCGCGGCGTAGGCACGCTGCTGCTCGGCGAACTGCCCCATTGCCCAGCGGGCGACGAACAGCGGCACCAGCACGAGCAGCGCCGCGAACCACCCCGTGATCTGCCATAGCGAGGCGATGACCAGGCCCAGGCAGGCGTAGCCGAGGTCGGAGGCGAGCAGCAGCGGGAGGCTGGATTCCAGCGCCTCGCGGCGCAGCATCCCGCTGCCGCGGTCGAGCCGGTAGATGCCCCAGATAAGGGCGTGATTGGTCGCGACGTGCACCGCCGCCGCGGCGGCGAATGCCACGACGATCGTCCTGAAGTCCGAGGCCATCGGGAATCCGACATGGCCGTGCAGGGCTAAGTAGGCCTCGCCCGCGGCAAGGCCGCACAGCGCGTGCATCGCGCCGTTGAACAGCCGCTCGGGCAGGTGCAGCTGGCGGCGCATGCTGATCACCGAGGTCGCGCCGACGAGCGCGGCGGCGAACGGGCCAAGGAGCACCACGGCCGCGAGCGTGGCCGCCGAGCTCGGCGACCATTTCGTCTGCCGCGATATGAGCGGCGGCTTGACCGAGTCGCAGACCAGGAACAGGGCCTGGAGAGTGACCAGGGCGAACACCGGATGCGGAAGATCGGACAGGTGCATCGGGGCTGACGCGACGAAAAGCACGGTGATGGCCACGACCGCGCTGATGTAGAGCCATGCGGCCCGGGACACCATGCCGTGACCCCCTTGCTGGCGGCGGCCCCTGGGGCGCGGCGACCGGGTGCAGACCCGGAAAGCCGCGCGTCACCCGCGCCGCGATCTCGCAGCTCGCCGGCGCATCTGGCCGACGTCGGCACTTAGCGTAACGCGGGAGGCCCGATCCCGCCGGGCTCACTCGCAATGTGAGCTAATAGTAGTCAGACGACTGCACAAGGTAACGGCATCCGCGCCGGGCGCACCCTGACTAGCGACAGGCGAGGGCTGGCTGGCTCAAGATCAGGCGGGCGGCCTACTCGGCCAGAACCTCAGTGTCCTCAATCTCGGCTCGCACGGCGGCGATCCGGCTCAGCACCTTGGTCCGCAGCTCCCCGGAACGGCCTCGTGGCCGCAGGACTTGTGGACCAGCTTCTTGACGAGCTCCTCCAGGCCGAACTCCCGCAGGCACGGCCCGCACTCGTCGAGATGCTCGCGGATCTCGACGGAGCTGCTGTCCTCCATCTCGCCATCGATGTAGGAGTACACCATGGCGAGCACCTCAGTACACGGCACCTCGTGCGGGTTCCCGCAGCTCATTTCGCGTCCCTCCCTGACGCGTCGCCATCGGACGGCGCCGTCGTCGGGGCGGCGGGCGTAGTGGCCAGAATGCCCTGATCCGCCGCGTAGTCCTGCAGCAGCTCCCGCAGCTGCCTGCGGCCGCGATGCAGCCGCGACATCACTGTCCCGATCGGCGTGCCCATGATGTCGGCGATCTCCTTGTAGGCGAACCCCTCAACATCGGCCAGGTAGACAGCCAGCCGGAAGTCCTCGGGCAGTGCCTGCAGCGCCCTCTTGATATCGGAGTCCGGCAGCCGCTCCAGCGCCTCCATCTCGGCCGACTTCAGCCCGGACGAGGTATGCGACGCGGCCCTGGCGAGCTGCCAGTCCTCGATCTCCTCGGTGCCTGACCGCTGCGGCTCGCGCTGCCGCTTGCGGTAGGTGTTGATGAACGTGTTGGTGAGGATCCTGAACAGCCACGCTTTCAGGTTCGTACCTGCCTGGAACTGGTGAAAAGACGCATATGCCTTGGCAAAGGTCTCCTGTACCAGGTCCTCGGCGTCGGCCGGATTACGCGTCATCCGCATCCCGGCCGCGTACAGCTGGTCCAGGTACGGCAGCACGTCCTGTTCGAACCGCTTACTGCGCTGCTCAAGTGTCTCGGGGACCGGACCCACCCCTTCCGGAATCGAGGGCTGCAGCAGCCCAGCCTGCAAGCCGCCTCGCCGGGAGGATACAACGCCCACGGTCATGACATCGCGCGCGACCGCCCTTGACGGGCCGGGCCGGGTCTGGCAGCTAGCAAGAGACACGTGCGGTCAAACACGGTCCCTGTCGCCTTCATTCCGCCCGCCGGGGCCAGTCGATCAAGCTTTACCGGCGCATGCGGTCCAGCTTGCCCTGGCATGCCACGCACCTGGCCGCTTCCGGCTTCGCCTCGAGCCGCCCCTCGGGAACGGGGCCGCCGCAGTCGACGCAGGTGCCGTAGGTACCGAGATCGAGCCGGTGCAGCGCGGCCAGAACATCGGAGCGCTGCCGCCTCGCCACCGCCAGCACGGCCTCGGAGCGGTCGGTCTCCGACAGGTTCGCGCCCGCGTCAGCCGGGTCCTGCGGATAGTCGCCGGAGCGCTCCAGGTGATCAGTGGTCCTGTCCAGCACCAGAATCGACCGGTCCAGCTCCTCGCGGATCTCTTCCAGCCGCTGCCGTGCCATCGTGACGTCCATGCGATCCCCGCCTCCTTCTGCAACTGGCCGACAGCACAACCGGGGGTCTTGCGCGCGCTGCCCGGCCATCAAGCCGGGCTTAGAACAGTGCTCCGGTGCCGTCGTCTCCGACGTCTGCCGCGCCGCGGCGATCGCCGGGCGCCTGCCCGGCTAACTCAGCAGCACCGCGGGCGAGCGGCTCGATCAGCTCGGGACCGTTGTGCCGTGACGGAGTTGACCTCGGTAGAGACTGGCCAGGTGGTCAGGTCGCTGACCATGGCCGGGGTGAGCAGCGCCCGGAGATCAGCAACATCGGTGTTGGCCGGGCTGAGCCAGTCGGACCAGCTGCCGGGATCGATGATCATCGGCATCCGGTCGTGGATCATGCCGAGCTCATCCGGCGCGCTGGTCGTGATAATCGTCGTCGTCCACAGCCAGGCATCGTCGTCGCCGGACGGGAACGCCGGGTCGCGCCACAGCTCGTACAGGCCGGCGAAGGCGAGCGACTGGCCGTCGCTCCGGCTGATGTAGATGGGCTGCTTCGGCTCGCCCGGCAGCTGCTGCCATTCGTAGTAGCCGTCTGCGGGAAGCAGGCACCGCCGCCGGGCGAACGCGCGCCTGAAGGCCGGCTTCTCCGCCACGGTCTCCGCCCGCGCGTTGATCATCCGGCTGCCGATCCTGACGTCCTTGGCCCAGAACGGCACCAGGCCCCAGCGCATCACTCTCAGCTCGCGCGCGATCGCGCCAGTGCCGCCGGCGTGCCCGGCATCGGGCTTGTCCTCGGTGTCCGCGGGCCGCTCAGCCCGGTCGACCACCGCGTAGACCGGCTTCGTCGGCGCGACGTTATAGTCCGGCTTCAGCGGCTCGGCGACCTCGTCACGCTGCACGCTGAACTCCTCAAGGAGCTCAATGCGCTTACGCGCCGACGCATACCGACCGCACATCATTCCCACCTGACAGAGAACAGCAGCGAACCGGGCCGCTGCGGCCCGGAATCTGCCAGTTCATAGCCGAATCCGGCAATCCCAAACCTGCCGGCCCTTCGGGCCAGACTCCCGGCCCCGCGCGACCGCGGTGTCTGATTGTCGCTCCGCTCGGCCGGCCGCGTCTAGCCGACGCCGCAGCCAGTAACCTTCGTGGCATGCAGGCCACTACGCACGCCGACCCCGCCTGGGCGGCACCCGCCGCCGCCGCGCCGGTCCGTGCCGCCGTGCGCCTGCCCGGCTCGAAGTCCATCACCAACCGGGCGCTGATCATCGCCGCTCTCGCCAGCACGCCGACCACGATCGCCGGGCCGCTTCAGGCCCGCGACACCGACCTGATGAGAGCAGCGGTCACTGCGCTGGGCGCTGCCGTCGGGCCGGCTGACGAGGACCAGGACGGGAACGAGGCCGCCGGAGCCAGCCGTTCCGGCAGCGCGCAGCCTGCGTGGACAGTGACCCCCGGCTGGACGGCAGGCCCGGCACGGGTCGACGTCGGGAACGCCGGCACTGTCCTGCGCTTCGTCCCCCCGGCCGCGGCCCTGGTGACTGGCGATGTCGAGTTCAGCGGGGACGCGCGCGCCGCGCAGCGGCCGGTCGCGGAGCTGCTGGCCGCGCTCCGGCAGGCGGGCGTGGAGATCAGCGACGGCGGCCGGGGTGCGGTGCCGTTCGTGGTGCGGGGGCGCGGCCAGGCCGGCGGGGGCCGCGTGACGCTCGATGCGTCGTCCTCGTCGCAGCTGGTGTCCGGCCTGATGCTGGCGGCCCCCCGCTACACCTGCGGGATCGAGATCGTTCATCAGGGCGCCCGGATCCCGTCGGCGCCGCACATCGCCATGACCGCGGCCATGCTGACGGCCGCGGGCGCGGAAGTGGAGTCCGGGACGGCGCGCGGCGGCGAGTCCGCGCCGGATTTCTGGCGGGTCCATCCGGCCGCGCTGGCACCCGGCACCATCACGGTCGAGCCTGACCTGTCCAATGCGGCCCCGTTCCTGGCCGCGGCCGTCGTCACCGGCGGCCAGGTCACGATCCCCGGCTGGCCGGCCGTCAGCCTGCAGGCGGCGGGCCAGATCCTCGGCGTGCTTGAGCAGATGGGCGCGACCGCTGAGCTGACCGGCGGCGGCCTGGAGATCCGCGGCACCGGCCGGATCCGCGGCATCTCGGCCGACCTGCGGGACATCAACGAGCTCGCGCCGGTGCTCACGGCACTGGCGGCGCTCGCCGACAGCCCGTCGGAGTTCACCGGGATCGGGCACATGCGCCTGCACGAGAGCGACCGGCTGGCCGTGCTGGCCGCCGAGATCGGGAAGCTGGGCGGGCACGTCACGGAGCTGCCGGACGGCCTGCGGGTGCTGCCGCGGCCCCTGCGCGCCGGCGACGAGGCCTTCGACAGCCATGACGATCACCGGATGGTCATGGCGGCCGCGGTCCTCGGCCTGGCCGTGCCCGGCCTGCGGGTGCGCAATGCGGGCACCGTGGGCAAGACCTTCCCGGCCTTCCTCACCCGCTGGCAGCAGCTCGCCGGGCAGGCACCCTGAGCCCGGCGGCAGGCCACTCGCGGCTGGACGAAGACGATGTGCGGGTCAGGCCGGGCAGGGGATCCCGGCCTCGCACCCGGCGCCGCCCTGCGCACTCTGATGCCATCGACGCTTTCGTTACCGGGGTCGACCGCGGCCGCTATCACTGCTGGACCGGGGAGCGCACGGTCGTTGCCATGAAGGCCAGGGAGCTGGGCAAGGGCAGCATCGTCGTCGGCGACCGGGTCAGCCTGGCTGGCGACGTCTCCGGGCAGCCCGACACGCTGGCCAGGGTCGTCCGGGTGCACCCGCGGACGTCGGTGCTTCGCCGGTCAGCTGAGGACGACGATCCGGCCGAGCGGGTCGTCGTCGCCAACGCCGACCAGCTGGTGATCGTCACCGCGCTGGCCGACCCGCCGCCGCGGCCGCGGCTGATCGACCGGTTCCTGGTCGCCGCCTATGACGCGGGCCTGGAGCCGCTGCTGTGCCTCACCAAGGCCGACCTGGCGCCGCCGGATGACCTGCTCGCCGCCTACCAGCCGCTGGGCGTCCGGTCGATCGCGCTCAGCCGGCCATTCGGCGGCCAGCTCGGCGAGGTACGCGAGCTGCTGGCCGACCGGATCAGCGTCCTGGTCGGCCACTCCGGGGTCGGCAAGTCCACCCTGGTCAACGCACTGCTCCCGGACGCGGACCGGGCCGTCGGAACGGTCAGCCCGGTAACCGGCCGCGGCAGGCACACCTCCTCATCGGCGGTCGCGCTGCCGCTGGCCGGAGGCGGCTGGATCATCGACACGCCCGGCCTGCGCAGCTTCGGGCTGGCCCACGTCACCGCCGACCGGGTGGTATCCGCATTCGGCGAGTTCGCCGACGCGATCGAGGACTGCCCGCCCGGCTGCAGCCATCTGGAAGCGGGCTGCGCGCTCGACGCCTGGGTGGCCGCGCACGGCGGCCCGGCGGAGGCCGCCCGGCTCGACTCGCTGCGCCGCCTGCTGCGCAGCCGCGAGGGCCTCGACCCCGCCGACGGCTCCGAGTCCTGAGGACAGCCGGTCCGAATGGGGGCCGGATTAGTGCTGCCCCGGCGGCACTGACTCGGCCCCGACAGGAGCGCCGGGCGAGCTAGGCAGGCGGCACGTGGTCCCCGTATCGCTCGAGTACGGCCTGCGCGACGGGCATCGCCTGCTCGCGGTCGCCCGGCACCAGCCCGATCCGCGTCCTGCGGTCCAGCAGGTCACCTGCGTCCAGTGCGCCCTCTCGCTGCAGCGCGAAGGCCAGCTCAGCGGCGATGGTCCCGCCCGGTCCGGTCACCGGCGCGCGCAGCGCGGCGTCGGCGGCAGCGAGCGCCAGCACATCCGCCGCCTCCGTCCCGTATCGCGCGATCAGGCGAGCCGGCGCGCCGACGCTGCGCAGCGCGGCCTGGCTGGCAGCACCGACGAGGGGCAGCCTCGCCGTGCGGCACCCGGCGGCGTCCCGGCCGGCCAGCGCCGGCTGCGCTGAGCGCGGCGTCAACGGCGTCCTGCGCCATCCGCCGGTAGGTGGTCAGCTTGCCCCCGACGACGGTGAGCAGCCCGTCCTGGCGGACCAGGATGGCGTGTTTCCTGGACAGATCAGCCGTGCTGTCGGCCTGGCCCGCCAGCAGCGGCCGCAGCCCGGCGAAGCTGCCGGCCACATCGCCGGCCCTCAGCGGCACGCGCAGTACCGAGCTGATCGTGGTCAGCAGGAAGTCAGTCTCAGCCGGCGAGGGCTGCGGCACGTCCGGCACGCCCTGCTCCGGGTCGGCCGGCTCGTCGGTCAGGCCGACGTAGATCCGGCGTTCGCCGGGCACGGGCAGCGCGAACACGAACCTTGCCCGCTCCCCTGGCACCGGCACGGTCAGGCCGGCCCGCAGTCCCGGCAGCGCGCTGGCGTCGAGTACCAGGTGCGTGCCGCGGCTCGGCCGCAGCTCCACGCCGGGAACGAGGCCGCCAGCCCAGACCCCGGCCGCGTTCACCACGCACCGGGCGCGCACCCGGATCGACGAGCCAGTGATCCGGTCCGTCAGCGTCGCGCCGTCGCCGCTCAGGTCCGCCGCCTCGCACCTGGTCAGGATCACCGCGCCGTGAGCCGCGGCAGTGCGCGCGATCGCCACGACGAGCCGCGCGTCGTCGGTGAGCTGACCGTCGAAGGACAGCAGCGCTCCGCTCACGTCCTCGCGGAGCGACGGCACCGCGGCGCGTGCCCGCGCCGCGGACAGCGACCGTGCCGCCGGCAGCCGGTCCCGGCCGGTCCAGGCAGCCAGCCGCAGCAGGTCCCCCGCCGCCAGGCCCGCCCGTGCCTCCAGCCGGCTGCGCCGGTCCAGTCCGGGCCCGAACGGCAGCAGCATCGGCAGCGCCCGGCACAGATGCGGCGCCAGCGTCGCCATGATCCGGCCGCGCTCGACCGCGCTCTCGCGCGCCACCCCGACGTCGCCGTGCGCCAGGTAGCGAAGGCCGCCGTGCACCAGCTTCGAGCTCCACCGGCTGGTGCCGCTGGCCAGGTCGGCGCGCTCGGCCAGCACGACCGACAGGCCGCGGGCCGCGGCGTCGAGCGCGACGCCGGTGCCGGTCACCCCGCCGCCCACGACCAGCAGGTCGGCGCAGGGATGATCGGCCAGCCGGATGAGCTCGCGGGCGCGGCGGGAACTGCTCAGTGCCGAGCCGCTCATTGCGGACCGTCCGGCCGCAGGTAGCCGTTGATCAGGACGGCAAGCTCCGCGTCGAGCGCATCAGAGCCGCCGGCCGCGGCCGTGGCGACGCGGCCGGAGAACACGAACGACTGCACAGCCAGCAGCACGACCAGCGCCAGTGCGGCCGGATCACCGGCCCGCACCGAGCCGTCGGCCTGACCGGCCGCGATCTGCGCGGCAATGAACTCCAGTGCCATGCGCTGTCCGGCACCCAGCCGGTCAAAGATGTACGGCTGCAGCAGCTCGGGATCAACGTCGATGATCTTGGCAAGCAGCGGATGGCCGCGCAGCGCGTGCACCGCTGCGACGATGGAGCCTGCCGCGAACTCCCGCGCGCTGCCGAACTTCGCCCGGTCCGGTGCGGCCGCCGCGAACGTCCTGGCCCATTCACGCGTCATCAGGTCTGCGACGAGTGCGGTCAGATCCGGCCAGCGCCGGTACACCGTCGGCCTGCTCACGCCGGCCCTGCGGGCCACGTCCGACAGCGACGTCCGGCGCACGCCGAACGCCAGCACGCACTCCGCGGCGGCGTCCAGGATCGCGGTGTCGACCGGCACGGGGTCGACCGGCACGGGGTCGACCGGCACGGGGTCGACCGGTGCCGGCCATGGGGTCGGCCGCATGGGGTCGGCCGGCGCGGTGCCAGCCAGCGGCGTGACGTCAGGCAATTCCCTCAGATACCTCGTTACAAAGTGACGTTGATTGTAAGATTATTAACCGATGAGCACGACACCGCAACCGGGGCCGCAGCAGCTGCCGTGGGGCGCCTGGGGACCGCGGCGGCCGCTGCCGCCTGCGGTTGGCGAGCTGCTTGGCCAGTTCCTCGGGCTGCCGCCGCATCCGGCACCGCCAGTTCCGCTGGAGGCAGTCGAGCTGGCGCCGTCCGGGCTGACCGAGGCGGCACTGGCCGGCCTGGCCGCCGCGATCGGGCCCGAGCACGTGCTCGCCAGCCGCGCCGACCGGCTGCGGCACACCGGCGGCAGGAGCACCACCGACCTGCTGCGCCGCCGGGCCGGCGACGCCCGGCACGCCCCGGACGCCGTGCTGATGCCCGGATCCCACGATGAGGTGCTGGCCGTGCTTGCGGCAGCCGAGCGGCACCGGCTCGCGGTCGTGCCGTTCGGCGGCGGGACCAGCGTCACCGGCGGAGTCGAGGCGCTGGCAGGCGGCCTCGATGCTGTCATCACGCTCGACCTGGCCCGGATGGACAGGCTGATCAGCATCGACGCAGACGCACAGGCCGCGACCCTGCAGGCAGGCATGGCGGCACCGCGGGCCGCCCGGCTGCTCGCCGCCCAAGGCGTCATGCTCGGGCATGAGCCGCAGAGCGCTGAGTACGCCACCATCGGCGGCTTCGCGGCCACCCGCTCGGCAGGTCAGGCCTCGGCCGGCTACGGCCGCTTCGATGACATGGTGCTCGCACTGCGGGCGGCGACTCCGCGCGGCACGCTGGCGGCAGGCCGCGCCCCCGCTTCCGCGGCAGGCCCGGACCTGCGGCAGCTGCTGCTCGGGTCCGAGGGCGCGTTCGGCGTGATCACTGAGGTCACGCTGGCCATCCGGGATCTGCCGCAGGAGACGGCCGACGAGGCCTGGCAGTTCCCCGATCTCGCGGCCGGCATTGCCGCGCTGCGCTCGCTGACAGCTGGCCGCTCCCGGCGCCGTCACCATGGCGCGGCTGTCGGACGAGACCGAGACGTCCGTTCAGGGTCTTGAGAGCGGTCACGCCGCGTCCGGCTGCCTGCTGCTCGTCAGCGTCGAGGGCACGGCGGAGTCGGTTGCAGCCCGGCAGCGCCAGGCCGCTGAGGTCCTGCGTGAGCACGGCGGCCAGCCGGGCGCAGCGGAGCTCGTCGCTGACTGGCGGCGGAGCCGATTCGACGCGCCGTACCTGCGGGACTCGCTGCTGGACGCCGGGGCGCTGGCCGAGACCCTGGAGACGGCGACCAGCTGGGGCAACCTCGCCGCCCTGCACCAGTCGGTGCGCGAGGCGCTCACCGCCACCCTGACCGCGGCCGGCACGCCGCCCGTCGTGATGTGTCACGTCTCGCACGTCTACCGGAGCGGCGCCTCGCTCTATTTCACCGTCGTGGCAGCGCAGGCGGGCGATCCGATCGCTCAGTGGGCCGCGGCCAAGCGCGCCGCCAGCGACGCCATCATGGCGGGCGGCGGGACCATCACCCACCACCACGCCGTTGGCCTGGATCACCGGGACTACCTGACGGCCGAGATCGGCGAGCTCGGCGTGAGCGTGCTGCGCGCGGTCAAGTCGGCGCTCGATCCGGCCGGCATCATGAATCCGGGCAAGCTCATCCCGCCGGAGGACTGACCAACACGGCGCTGCGGCTAGCCCGGACGTGGCTAGTACGGGCGGTTAGCGCTACCGTTCCCGGCATGGCTGGTTTTGACGGCGACCTCGGCTTCGCGCATGTCCTCGCAGACGCGGCGGACGACATCACCATGCGCCGGTTCAGGGCCCTCGACCTGCGCGTGGAGTCCAAGCCCGACCTCACCCCGGTGAGCGACGCCGATCTGGCCGTCGAGGAGTCCCTCCGCAACGTCCTGAGCCGGGCCAGGCCGCGCGACGCCATGCTCGGCGAGGAGTTCGGCCGGACCGGATCCAGCCAGCGCTGCTGGGTCATCGACCCGATCGACGGCACGAAGAACTACGTGCGCGGCGTCCCGGTGTGGGCGACGCTGATCGGCCTCATGGACGAGGACGAGGTCATCGTCGGCGTGGTCACTGCCCCGGCCCTGGGCCGCCGCTGGTGGGGGGCGCGCGACGGCGGCGCGTGGACCGGGCGGAGCATGACCAAGGCCGCGGCCTGCCGGGTCTCGCAGGTCGCGAGCCTGTCCGATGCGTCCCTGTCGTACTCGGGCCTGTCCACCTGGGAGAGCGCCGGCCGCCTGGACGAGTTCCTCGGGCTGAGCCGCAAGGTGTGGCGCTCCCGCGCCTACGGCGACTTCTGGTCGCACATGCTCGTGGCCGAGGGCGCGGTGGATATTTCCGCCGAAACCGACGTCAACCTCTGGGATCTGGCCGCGCTGCAGATCATCGTCGAAGAGGCCGGCGGCGCATTCACCGACATCACAGGCGTGCCGCGGCCAGATGGCGGCAGCGCGGTCTGCACCAACGGCCTGCTCCATTCTGAGGTCCTCAGCCTGCTGGCAGCCGACGGCGGCTGACAGGGACTTGCCCTGAGCGCGAATCCAGCGGATGCTGGACAGCACTGGCAATCACAAGCGCACAAGCAAGCCGGGCGGTTCGCTGCGGCAACGTCGCCATGGCCAGCCCGCCATCTGGTCCGGCGCAATTGAGCGTCGCCGGACGCGAGAGGAGCGAGGCATGAACGTACGCGACGGTATGACCAAGGTTGTTCTCAGCGTGGGGCCCTCCCATACGCTGCGGGAGGCGGCCCGCCTCATGTCCGCGCAGCGGGTCGGCGCTGCGGTCGTGGTGGATGATGCGCACCCGGGCATCGGGATCCTGACGGAGCGAGACATTCTCGACTCACTGGGCGCGGGAGAGGATCCCGACGCCGAGGTGGTCGCCGATCACCGCACCTCCGACGTCGTGTTCGCGTCCCCGCAGTGGACGCTTGAGCAGGCGGCGTCCGCGATGACGAGGGGCAATTTCCGGCATCTGGTGGTCGTCGACGGTCAGGAGGTCACCGGGCTGCTGTCGATGCGTGACATCGTCCGCTGCTGGTCCGGCGCCCGCGCCGAGGCTGAGGTTCCCGTCACCGCCTGATTCCGGCAGCCGGCAATCCGGCAGCCGGGCAGCCGGGCGGCCGGCGGCACGGCCGCTCCGGCTGGCGGCCGGTCAGGCCCGGCGGTATCGCAGGACTGCCACCGGCGTGAAGACGGCGATCAGCAGGCCGGACCACGCCAGCGCCAGGCCAACGTCGCTGGCAGAGCCAGTCAGCAGCGACCGCACGGCGTCGACCATCGGCGTGACCGGCTGGTACCTGGAGAACGGCTGCAGCCAGCCAGGCATCGAGGTGGCCGGCACGTAGGCGCTGGAGATGAACGCGAACACGAAGGCGATCAGCGCCATGCCCTGCGCTGCCTGGGCGTTCGGCGCGAACAGTCCCATCACGATGAACACCACCGTGAACACGACCGCGTACAGGACGCAGAGCCCGAAGGCCGCCAGCCCCTGCTGCCAGCTGCCGGGCAGCCGGAAACCGAAGGCGAAGCCGAACGCCGCAGTGGTGGCGATCGCCCAGACATTGGTCGACGAGTCGGCGATTGCCCGGCCGAGCACCAGCGAGTACCGCGGGACCGGCAGCGACAGCAGCCGGTCGGTGAAGCCCTGCACCCGGTCCTCGGCAACTGCCACGGCGATGCCGCCGCCAGTGAACAAGACGATCGTCGCGACGTAAGCGGGCACCAGGAAGTCGACGTAGCTTGTCGCGCCCGCGTGAATCGCGCCGCCGAACACGTACCGGAAGCAGAACAGGAACATCGCCGACTGGACGATGCCCATCACGCTCAGCCCCGGCGTCCGGATGTACTTGCGCAGCGCCCTGAGCGCGACCTGGAGCGATGCCGTGATCGTGCCCGGCGGCCGGGCCGGGCGGCTGATCGCGTGCGGCCGTGCGAGGTCAGTCGTGGCAGTCATCGCATGCTCCCTGTCGTCGCGCTGCCGGCGAGCGCCGGACGGCTGTCGTGGTCGCCGGTGAGGGCCAGGAACACCTCGTCAAGCGTTGCCCGGCGCAGGCCGATCTCGTCGACCGCGATCGAGGCATCGGCCAGTCGGCCGATCACGGCCGCCAGCTCGGCGGCTCCGCCTGGCGCCGGAGCGCTCGCGCGCCGCCCGGCCGGCTCGAGCCGGACGGCGCTGGCGGTGACCCGGCCGAGAATCTCCCCGGCCCCTCGGAGCGCGACCGGGTCGGCAACGGCAAGCTCGATCACGTCCCGGCCGATGCTGGCCTTGAGCTCGCCGAGTGTGCCGGACGCGATGACGCGGCCGTGGTCGATGACGACGACCTGGTCCGCCAGCTCGTCAGCCTCATCCAGGTAGTGCGTGGTCAGCAGGATGTCGGTGCCGCCTGCGGCCAGGCCGCGGATGGCGTCCCAGACCTCGCGCCTGCTGACCGGGTCGAGACCGGTGGTCGGCTCGTCCAGGAGCAGCAGCCGCGGGCTGCCGACGAGGCTGGCACCCAGGTCGAGGCGGCGGCGCTGGCCGCCCGAGTAGCTGGCAGTGCGCCGGTCCGCGACCTCGTCAAGACTGAGCTGGCCGATGACCGCCTGCGCTGCCAGCCGAGCCGCGCCGCGGCTGTGGCCGAACAGCCGGGCGGTCATCTCGAGGTTCTCCCGGCCGGTCATGGCCGGCTCGACGGCCGCGAACTGGCCGGCGCAGCCCGATGTCGCGCCGCACGAGGCCGGCCTCGGCGACAACGTCGCGGCCCCTGACCAGGAGCTGACCGCCGGACGGCCGGACCAGCGTCGCCACCGTCCGGATGAACGTGGTCTTGCCGGCGCTGTTCGGGCCGAGAATGGCCAGCACCTGGCCCGCCCGCGCTGTGAGGTCCAGCCCGTCCAGCGCGGTTATCTTGCCGAATCGCACCGTCAGGCCGCGCGCGGTGAGAAGCGGGGTGGCAGGCACCTCCGTTCCCGTGCTCTTCATCACCTTCTCCTTCCCGGCCGCACCATCCGGCGGCCGAACGCGTTATGTCGTGAGTTGATAGTAGCCAGCAAACTAGTTTTAAGGCAACCTGATTTTCTGGGACTAGTGTAATTAGCACTATTAACAGGTGCGGGTCTCCTGGCCGGGCCAGGGGACCGGGTTACTAGTGCTCCCGTAACTAGTAGACTGAGAGCGTGGAGATGACAGCCGGGCCGGGTGAGTTCCGCTCCTCGCCCCTGGCGCTGGCGGTGCTGAGCCTGCTGCACGCGGCGCCGCTGCATCCGTACGCCATGCAGCGGCTGCTCAGGCTGTGGGGCAAGGACAACGTCATCAACGTCGGCCAGCGCGCCAGCCTGTACAAGACCATCAAGCGGCTGGATCAGGCCGGGCTGATCGCCGTCCGGCAGACCGAGCGCGACCAGCAGTACCCGGAGCGCACCGTGTACGAGCTGACCGAGCCCGGAAGGCAGGCGACCCGGGCCTGGCTCAGGGACATGCTCGGCCAGCCCCGCAATGAGTTCCCGCAGTTCCCCGCCGCGCTGTCGTTCATCATGCTGCTGACCCCCGACGAGGCCGCGGCCGTGCTTGAGCAGCGCGCCGAACTGCTGCGCGCCCAGCTCGCGGCGCTCGATGCTGACCTCGCCAGCGTGCCGGCCGCCCTGCCCCGGATCGTGCTCATGGACGACGACTACCGGCGCACGATGCTGCGCGCCGAACTTGCCTGGGTCGAGGACGTCGCGCGGGATCTGGCCAGCGGCGCCTGGACCTGGAGCTACGAAGAGTTCGCGGCCATCCTGGATGGCACCTTCCAGCCAGACGGCGACTTCATCACTGCGCCTCCTGATCTGTGACCCGGCGCAGTACCCCGAGGTCGTCGCGGCGGTACTCGCGGCGCGCGTTCGCGGCCAGCTTCCGCTGGACCGCGGCATTCAGGTCGACGCCGGTCATCTCAGCTATGGAGGCGAGGAAGATCAGCACGTCGGCGAGCTCATCGCCGAGGTCAGGCTCACGCTTGCGCCAGGCCGTGAAGGCCTCCCCGACCTCGGCGGTGAGCAGGCCGAACTCCAGCGCGACATCGCTGACGTTGAAGCCCTTCGCGAGCTTGTTCTCCCACGCGAGCCGCTGCACATCGCCAATCTCCATGCTTCGCCTCCGCACTGCCGGGTTCGGGTTCACTCGGGTACGTGGTGCGTGTACTGCAGCTATAGCGACACCAGGCGCACCACGGACGACCGCTAACGGACGTAGCGGCTCAGCCCGTCGTCGAGGCTAGCCTGGTCGCCGCTGAGCGCGGCCGGGAGCGCCTGCTGCAGCGCGAACGTTGCCGCGATCAGCCGGGCGGCCGGCAGCAGCGAGCCAGCGTGGCTGTTTCCGAGCCGGTGCTGCTCGATCCGGGCGGCCAGCGGCCAGCCGAATGTCACCGCGAGAGACGCCAGGTCACTCGCCTGGTTGCCGATGCACGCGTTGTCCCAGTCCAGGATGCCCGCGATGCGCGGCACGTCGCCGCCTGTGTCCAGCAGCAGGTTCGCGCCGCCCAGGTCCGTGTGCACCAGCGCGTCCCCGCCGGGCGGGACCGTTGTCACCGCGCGCACCTCTGCCTCGGCCCGACGCCGTCCGGCCGGCGGACATGAGCGGGAACAGCACCTCCCGCACCTGCCCGGCCCAGTCCCGCCAGTCACCAGGCTGCGCGGACGGCACGGACTGCCGGACGGCGGGCTCGGTGCCAGCACGGGCGAGTGCGTCAAGCAGCCCGGCCAGCTGGACAGTCATCGCGTCAGCGAAGCGCGGCTCATCGAGCAGGCCCGGATGCGGATGGATCCCGGCGAGGCGCCGCGTCGGCAGGTAGCAGCTGCCAGCCGGCCTGCTGAGCCAGCTGGTGCCGAGCGGCACCGGGACGGCTGCGGGCAGCTCGCAGTCCGCCAGCGCGGTCAGCAGCCGGGCACGGTCCGGCAGCAGCCGACGCGATTCCGCATCGCGCGGGAAGCGGTAGGCCACGTCCCCCGCCAGCACGACATCATGGAACTGGCCCGACTTCAGCTCGGCGGACGCGGCGGAGCCCGGCCCGACCGGCTGGCCGTCGGCGGCGAGGACGGCAAGATAACCGGCCAGCGCGCTGCCCGGCGCCACCTCCTACCGCCTGGCCCTGGCGATCGCCAGGCTGCGGTGCTCGCTGGTGACCACGCGCTCATCGACGTTCCCCGCGCGCATCCGGGTGAAATCCCAGCCGACGCGGGGATGCGTGCGGGACAGCACGTCATCGAGCTCGCTCCGGGAGTAACTGGCCTGCACGCCGGCCAAGCTAACAAGGCGGGGTACCGGCGGGCTACCGGTTATCCGGTCAGCTCTTATCCGGCCGGCTTCGCTGCACCGCCGGCCCGGCTAATCCCAGCGGTCGCCCCAGGACGTCTTCCTGGCCCGGCGGTAGGGCTCGCCCATGCTCTTGCTCACCAGTTCGCGGCGGCTGCTGGCCGTCACTGCCGCACAGATCCAGCATGACCAGGCCCTTGCGCTGCTGCGGCCGCCGCACGACCCGGCCAGCCGGCAGCCGCGGCTCGCCCGGCGGCCGGACGGCGGCCACGTAGCTGAACTTCTCGTCCTCGTACGCCAGCTCCGCGCCCTTGACCTGACGGTGCACCGCCGAGCGCTGCAGCCGCACGCCGAAGTGGCACCAGTCCCCCGGCACGTCGAGCGGGCAGCCGAGCTGATGCGGGCACGGCGCGGCAATGCGGAATCCCGGCTGCCAGCAGCTGCTCGCGGGCGGCGAGAATGCGGCGGTGCCCGGCCGGCGTACCGGGCTCGACGAGCAGAACCGCGGGAGCGGCCTGCGCGGCCAGGCTGACCAGCACTGTCTGCAGGCCAGGCGGCAGCTCACCGAGTACGTACGCGGCCGTGGCCAGCTCGGCTCGTGTTCCCGGAGAGAAGGGCGGCCCGGATCGCTGTCCCGCAGCTGCCATCGCTGCCAGGTCGCCGATCGCAGCGGACCCGACTCGGCAGCGGGCGAGAATCGCCTGGCCGAGCCTGATCGCGTCGGCCGACTGTTCCAGCAGGGTGAGTGACTCAAGTCCGGGCAGCTCGGTGGCGGCTGCCCAGGCGGCACCGCCCGTTCCCGCCCCGAAATCCAGCAGGCTCGCTGGCCGCCAGCCGTCCAGCGACCGCTGCATCTCCCGGAGCGCGGCTGCGGTTGCGGCCGCCGTCGCGGGCATCCGGTAGGCGGCGTAGGCGGCTGCGTCGATCCCGGACGACATGACCGGGGCGGCCGGGACCTCGCCTGACCGGTAGGCGCTCATCAGCCGCTGGACGGCGGCGGCCAGGCGCGGGATGCCGGCGCCTGCGACGCCTGCCTGCACCGCCGCGGCGAGCGAGGTCGCCTGGGGCCCTGATCCGGTCACGCGCCTACGGTAATGCTCGCCGGGCGCGTTACCGTCGTCCTATGGAGATAGCAGCGTGCACGCTGTCCGATGCCGATCGGCTGGCGCGGGCGGCCGAGTTCAGCAAGTTGTTCGCCGAGACCGTCACGGGATTGAGCCGGCCGGAGCCGACGAGGCTGCGGCTCGAGCTGGTGCCTGGTGCCGGGCCTGCCGGGCGCACGGCGGAGCTGATCGCGGCCGAGACTGAGTGCTGCTCGTTCTTTACGTTCACGCTGACGGCCGCGGCAGGCAGCCTGGTCCTCGAGGTGTCGGTGCCGCCCGCGCAGATCGAGGCCCTCGAGGCGCTGGCCGGGCGTGCGGCCGGGCGCTGACGCTGCCAGAGGAGATGAGTCATGCGGTACCTGTGCCTGCTTGTCGGCGAGCCGGGCGTCGACGCGCCGGTCCCCGGAAGCTCCGAGTTCGACCGGATGCTGGCGGACTATCAGACAGCGACGGTCGCCATGGCGGACGAGGGCATCCTCGTGGACAGCGGTCCGCTGCAGATGCCGGCTGCCGCCCGGACGGTGCGGGTGCGCAATGGCGAGCCGGTGGTGACCGACGGGCCGTTCGCCGAGATCAAGGAAGTCATCGGCGGCTACTACGTGCTGGACTGCGAGGACGCGGACGAGGCACTGCGGTGGGCCGCCACGATCCCGGCCGCCCGCTACGGCGCGATCGAGATACGGCCGCTGATGTCGACCCTGCCGGGGCACAACTAGGCCGAGAGGACCGTGGCTGCCGAGTTAGTGGCGCTATCGCCCCACCGATGAGGCTTTCATGCGGCAGGTGAGCGTGAAGCCCGTCCCTCGCGGCGGTCGCCTCGGCCCAGATCTGCGCGGCCTCGTCGATGTCGCCGCTGCCCCTGACGGCCTCGGTGACCTGCACTGTGGCAGTCTAAGTCGGCGGAGTGAGCCGCCCGTAGGAGGTCAGCGTCCGCAGTGCCCTGAGCGTGACGATCCCGCGCCATTCGCTCACCGCGGCCGGGCTGGGCGGCTCCCACGCGATTGGCCAGCCGCCGTCGGCCTCCTGGCTCGCCTGAAGCTGATCGAGATGACCGCTGAGCTGCGCGTCGGTGAACAGCCCGCGCCACCGCGAGTCCGCCGCGGGCGCAACGTCCAGCGGCGTGAGGCCGTAACCGGGCGCGTGCGGATCGAGCTTGAACATCGCGACGTCGGCCAGCGTCTTGCCGAGCACGGCGGCCATCTCGTCGGCGCGCTCGCGCTCGGGGGTGTTCTCCAGGAAGATGAGCACCTCCGACAGCGCGTGCCCGTCGCCGGGCAGCCTGCCGGCGTCCAGCGTGTTCCAGCAGTACGCGGCTCCCGCTTCCCGCCACGGGTGATCGATGCCGAGGCGGTAGAGCAGGCCGACCAGGCCCGCGGTGGGATTGAGACCCGGCTCATAGGTCCACTCGGCCCAGTGCGCGGCTCTGGGAAAACCTTCTATGACCGGGAACGCCGGTGGCACCGCACCTGACTTCCCAGCGTCCGCGGCCGTCCGGGCGAGGAAATCACAGGCCGGCAGCACCATGTCGGGTGGCGCCGCACCAGCTGTGGCCAGTGCCTGGAAGGCCGTCTCGACAAAGATGGGGAGGCTGGCCGGGCAGCGCACGTCCGGCTCCAGCGCGTGGCCGAAGCCGCCGTCGTCGTTCTGATAGCCGCGCAGTGCGTCGGCGACGTGCGCGGCAGGCTGTCCGAGGAACACGGTCGCGAACAGGCGCCGCTCCAGCAGCCGGGCCTGGTTCAGCAGGAATCTGTCTCCTGCGGCAAATGCATCATCCATAGTCCCGAGCCTAGGGACCGGGCTCTGAGCCGTCTTGAACAGAACGGACATGCCCGCTTGCGGGCGGCAGGCGCGCCGGGCGGCAGGCGCCGGGCACCGGGCGGATACCGGCGGCCGCGGCCCGTGCGGACGGACTGGCGCCGGCGGCCCCGTTCCCGCCTGCATTGCTGTTGAAGTGCGGCCACGCCATGATCGATGCTGTGGCGGACGACCGGGCCGGAACGCGGGTGCGGCGGACGGGCGCGCGAGCCAGGTGGGCGGCGCTGCCGGGCTGGGCACGCTGGGTGCTCGGGCTGTACATGATCGGATTCGCGGATGGCACGGGCGACCACGCCCGGTGGATGCTGCACGGCGGCATCCACGCGTACGCCGCGGCCTATCCGGCGGTTGTCATCCAGGTGCTCTTCGTCGGCCTGATCGTTGCCGACCCGCTGACGGTCGTGCTGGCCGGCCTGGTACGGCCGGCCGCGGTGTGGCTGGCCGTTGTGATCATGATGCTGGACATGCTGGCCAACTGGTACGGCAACTGGCCGCGGATCACCGGCGAGCGCGGGCGGCTGCTGGACACCGCGCCGTGGCTGATCACTGCGTTCGGTTTGTTCGTCCTCGCGACGGCGCCAGCGCTGCTGCACGCCATCAGGTCGCGGGCGCAGTGGGATGCCGCCGTCACCTGGCGCCTTCGCGCGCCCGGTTTAGGCTGCCTGGCAGCAGCGCTGCCAGCCCGCGCGAGCGGCACCCGGCCGGCTACTAGGTCACCTGCTGAATGCAGAGGTCACGCCGGCCGGGAGTCCTTCGCCCAGACCGAGACGTGGCTTCTGCTCTCGCTGGTGAACGGCGAACGGTCCCAGTCGCCCCAGCGCTCGCGCAGCGTCATCCCGGCCAGCCGGGCCATGAGGTCAAGCTCGGACGGCCAGACGTAGCGGAACGGGATCGAGTAGGCATCGGTCCTGCCGTCGGCCAGCCAGTAGTGATGCGAGATGGCGATCTGCGTGGCGGCGTCGTATTCCTCGAAGCCCAGGTGCCCCGGTGTCACGTCGAAGGCGTGATAACGCTCGCCTGGCGGCAGCCTCCGCAGCTCAGGGACGTAGACCTCGATGACAAAGCAGCCGCCGGGCTCCAGCTGCGCTGCGACGGCCCGGAAGCAGTCAACCTGGGCGTCCTGAGTGGTCAGGTTGGTGATCGTGTTGCGGACCAGATAGGCCAGCCCGAACGTGCCGTCCGCCCGGATCGTCGCGAAATCGCCGATAGTGACGCCGATCGCGGCCGCCCCCGGCTTCAGCCGAAGCTGCGCGGCCATCGCCGGCGACAGCTCGATGCCGTGCACGCGGATGCCGCGCTGGGATCAGCGGCAGCGCAAGCCTGCCGGTACCAATGCCGAGCTCCAGAGCTGTGCCGCCGGGCCCGGCCAGCCCGGCGAGAAAGTCGACCGCAGGACCGGTGAACTCGGGCTCGAACTGATGCGCGTACCGCTGGTCATACTGCCGCGCTACCGGCTCGTCGAAGTAGTTCTCTGCCACGCCTCAGTCTGAGCGCTGCCGCCCTGGCGGCCGCAACCGGATTACCCGCTGGGCGTGCTGGCCGCGCGGTCAGGGCCGGCCGGCGGGCGGTCAGGCCGGCAGCCCGCTGATGTCGACGCTCGGGTACAGCGGGAAGCCGGCCAGCAGGTCGGTCGCCTGCTTGGCGACGCTGGCGGCGACCTGCGGATCCAGGTCGTATTTTGCCTTCGACGACGGCGGCGCCTTCGTGGCCGCGAGCACTGTGTCGATCAGTCCGGCGATCGCGTCCATCTCCGCAGTCCCGAGACCGCGGGTCGTCAGCGCCGGAGTCCCGAGACGGATGCCTGAGGTGTACCAGGCCCCGTTCGGGTCCTGCGGCACTGAGTTGCGGTTGGTGACGATCCCGGAATCCAGCAGCGCCTGCTCGGCCTGGCGCCCGGTCAGCCCGTACGAGGAGACGTCGAGCAGGACCAGGTGATTGTCCGTCCCGCCGGTGACAACGCCGGCGCCGCGCTTGATCAGTCCTTCGGCCAGGGCCCGCGCGTTGTCGACGATGCGCGCGGCATAGTCCCGGAACTCAGGCTGCCTCGCCTCGGCCAGCGCGACCGCCTTCGCCGCGATGACGTGCGGCAGCGGGCCGCCCAGCACCATGGGGCAGCCGCGGTCGACGAACTCCGCGAACTCGGACTTGGCCAGGACGATGCCGCCACGCGGGCCGCGCAGGGACTTATGCGTCGTCGTGGTCACGACGTCCGCGAACGGGACCGGGTCGAAGTCCCCGGTGGCGACCTTGCCCGCGACGAGGCCGGCGAAATGCGCCATGTCGACCATCAGCACGGCGCCGGACTCGTCCGCGATCTCGCGCATCAGCCGGAAGTTGATGAGGCGCGGATAGGCGGAGTAGCCCGCGACGAGGATGAGCGGCCGGAACTCGCGCGCCTGCGCCCGCAGCGCGTCGTAGTCGAGCAGCCCGGTCTCGGCGCTGACGCCGTAGCTGCGCTGGTGGAACATCTTCCCGGAGATGTTATGCCGGAAGCCGTGGGTGAGATGCCCGCCCGCGTCCAGGGACATGCCGAGGAGGCGCTGGTTGCCCAGCTCGTGCCGGAGCTCCTCCCAGTCGGCATCGGACAGGTCCTGGACGCTCCGGGCGTCGCGCTGCTTCAGGCCGGGTGCCTCGACCTTCGCCGCGAGGATGGCCCAGTAGGCGACGAGGTTCGCGTCGATGCCCGAGTGCGGCTGGGCGTAGGCGTACTCGGCGCCGAAAAGCTCGCGGGCATGCTCGGCGGCGAGCGCCTCGACGGTATCGACGTTCCGGCAGCCGGCATACATGCGGCGGCCTATCGTGCCCTCGGCGTACTTGTCGCTCAGCCAGTTGCCCATGGCGAGCAGGGTCGCGGGCGAGGCGTAATTCTCGCTGGCGATGAGCTTCAGTGACTCACGCTGGTCGGCCAGCTCAGCCTCGATCGCGGCCGCAACGCGTGGCTCGACGGCGGCTACGGCCTGCAGCGCGGCGCGGAAGGCCGTCGTCTCGATGCTTGTCATCTCTCTCCTTCGCGTCACGCTGGCGGCGCCCGGCTCCCTCGCCTCCATGACGATAACGGACATGCCAGGGACCATCGACCAGCTCGGGCCAGGAGCCGGCGCACGACACCTGCCGCCCTGGCCACCAGGTTATGCCGGAAGGCCGCCGGTGCCCCCCTACCATTGCCCCGTGATGCGTTTCCGGCAGACTGCGCTGCCCGGTATCGCGGCCCTGGCGGCGCTGCTTGCCGCCGGGTGCTCCCAGGCTGTCGGCACGGGAGCTGCCTCATCCGCGAGCCGCACGTCCTCCCCGGCCGCAGCAGCTGCCCGCTCCGCCTCGGACCTGACGCCGACGCCTGGCCCGACGCCCGCACCTGGCCCGGCGCCCGTGTGGCCGGTCGTCCTGCCGGTGCCGCCCGCGCGGGCGGGAGAGCACCAGACCACTGCCCGGCCGCCCGCCAGCAGCCGCGTCTTCCGTGCCGAGATGACTGACCTGTGGGCCGCGGTGGCATCCGGCCGGACGACGCTGGGCCTGCCGGCGTTCTTCCCGCTGGTGGCCTATGAGCAGGTCAAGGCCATCGGGGACCCGGCCGCCGACTGGCATGACCGGCTGGTGGCGGAGTATCGCGAGGACATCGCGGCCGCGCATGCCCTGCTCGGCGGGACCGGGCGCCGAGCGGCCCTGGTCCGGGTCGTCGTGCCGGAGTCCGAGTCCGACTGGATCCAGCCCGGCGTATGCGACAACAAGATCGGGTACTGGCACGTGGCCGGGGCCCGCCTGGTTTACCGCCTCCGCGGCCAGACTCGCTCCTTCGGGATATCAACCCTGATCTCGTGGCGCGGCCGGTGGTACGTCGTCCACCTGGGCGGCGAACTGCGCACTGGCGCAGGCGGCATGGTCGACCAGCCTGCCGCCGGCACCGGAACCCCGGGGCCCCCGGGCGGCTGCTAGGCCGGGCCCGGCGCGCTTCCAGGATGGTCGTGCGGATGCGCACGGAGTCCGCGGGTCGAAGGTGGCGGCGCGAGGCTTCACGCCGCCCCGCGGCTCTAGTACGCGCGGCCGAAGATGAGCCGCTTGCCGTAGGCAGACGGCCGGCCGCACCGGACGCAGGTCCCCTGCTCAGGCTCGCCGTCTGCGGGGATGACGCGCGGCGTGGCGGACGTGGCGGCCTTGATGTCGTCCTCGCAGCCGGTCTCGCCGCAGTGCAGGGCCAGGGCCCAGCCATTCGCGACCGCCGCGACGAACTCGTCCCAGGTATTGACCGTCACGGTCCGCTGATCGCGGAACTCGGTCGCCCGCTGCAGCAGGAGGTCCTGGAATGCCGTCAGCTCGGAGCTGAGCCGGGCCGGGGCCGAGTCAAGCGAGACCGGCGTCTTCTCGCTGCCAAGCCTGGTCGCCATCAGCGCCGTGCCCGCGGCCAGGTCGCGCGGGCCGAGCTCGAGCCGGATCGGGACGCCGCGCATCTCCCAGTCGTTGAACTTGTAGCCCGGTGAGAACTGCGGCCGGTCATCCACGTGCGCCCGGATGCCCGCGTCCTCCAGCCGGGCCGCGAGCTCGCGGGCGGCCGGCAGCACCTGGCCCGCCTGCTCGCCGCGGCCGATCGGCACGATCACCACCTGATAGGGAGCGAGCAGCGGCGGCAGGATGAGGCCCTTGTCGTCCCCGTGGGTCATGATGACGCCGCCGATCATGCGCGCGCTCATGCCCCACGACGTGGTGTGGCACAGCTCCAGCTCACCGTTCTCCGCGGCGTACTGGATGCCGAACACCTTGGCGAAGTTCGTCCCCATGTAGTGCGACGTACCGGACTGCAGCGCCCGCCCGTCCCGCATCATCGCCTCGACCGTGTAGGTCCGCCGGGCGCCGGGGAACCGCTCGCCCGCCGTCTTCTCGCCCGCGATCACCGGCATCGCGGCCACATCCCTGGACACGTGCTCGTAGAGGTCGAGCGCGAGCAGGGTCTCGCGCATGGCGTCCGCCTCATCGGCGTGCGCGGTGTGGCCCTCCTGCCACAGGAACTCGGTCGTGCGCAGGAACATCCGCGGCCGCATCTCCCACCGGACCACGTTGGCCCACTGATTGAGCAGCAGCGGCAGATCCCGGTGCGAGCTGATCCACTTGGCCATCATCTCGCCGATGATCGTCTCCGAGGTCGGCCGGACGATCAGCGGCTCCTCGAGCTCCTTGCCGCCGGCGTGTGTAACGACCGCAAGCTCCGGCGCGAATCCCTCGACGTGCTCGGCCTCGCGCTGCAGGTAGCTCTCCGGGATCAGCAGCGGGAAGTAGGCGTTGACGTGCCCGGTCTGCTTGATCCGCCGGTCGATGTCGGCCTGCAGCAGCTCCCACATCCGGTATCCGTACGGGCGGATCACCATCGTGCCGCGGACCGGGCCGCGGTCCACCAGCTCGGCCCTGAAGACGATCTCGTTGTACCAGGCGGAAAAGTCCTCGCTCTGCGGGGTTACTCCGCGTTCATCGTGCGCCACACCCAGAGGGTAGGGGATCCCTCCGGCCGGCACCTCCCGGTTTTAGCCCGGGCGGCCCGGCCCTCGCAGCCGCCGGCGTCCTGGCAGCAGCTGCCCACGGCGGCAGCTCCGTGAGGCCGTCCTGCGCTAGCTCCTCGACCCTGGCGGCCAGCAAGATCGCGCCGTCCGTGAGCAGATCGCACTCGGCAGCGGTGATCTGACCTTCTGCTGCCCGCGCGCGGAACTCGGCGCAGGTGTGCTCAAGCGCCACATCCACTATGAACACGGCAATCACCTCCTGCCACCAGGCGTACGTGCGGGCCGGCGGCGGCGGCAGGTTCCTTGGTCACCCGGGCTGGTTCATTAGTCCCGGCTGTCCGGGCGTAAATTCCGCCGAGGCCGTTGCTCCGGCGAGTCGGGTTAATCGCATATACAGCTATTTCGGGCCCGCGACAACTCGGCAGCAGGCTCGTAACCTGAGTTAAGGGACTGCCGTCAACCCGGGCTGGAGGAAACGATGCCGTCGGAACCGGGCAGCGGGATGTTCCCAGCCGGATACGACCACATGCGAGCCTCGACAGCGGACAGAGAACGCACCATCGACGTTCTCAAGGCAGCCTTCGCCGAAGGCAGGCTGACCCAGGACGAATGCGAGGAGCGGGCCGCGCAGGCATTCATCTCCCGGACTTACGCCGACCTTGCGGCGCTGACAGCCGACCTGCCTGTCGGCCCGCTTGGCCCTCCGGCGCTTGAGATGCCCGGGTATTCTCCGCCGCCGGACGCCCGTCCGGTGAACAGGCTGGCGATCGCCTCCCTGATGATCGCGCTGATGCCCGTCATACCGGTGCTCGCCGTTCTCACCGGGCTCATAGCGCTGGGTCAGATCCACGAGCGGGGCGAGCGAGGTGCCGGTGTCGCCACCGCTGGCATCGTGATCGGGGCCCTCGTCTCGCTGTTTTTCACGTTCTACGTTCTGCGCAGCTGACCGGACGCCGCGTCAGTCACGCACGTAGCCGCCAGCTAGCTGTTGCTGAGCGGCCGCGGCTACGATCGGTGGCAGGTGAGCCGGGAAGCCTGGTCGGCAGCAGTAAGCGCACGGCATTTCGTGCGCCACCACCAGGAGGCTGCCGGATGGCTGACGGATCCAGCACGGGATGCTGCCGGTGATCCGGCGGCTGCTGCGCAGTTCTGACTGGCGCCGTGAGGTGCTGCGCACCAACCTGTGGCTGGTGCCCGCAATTGAGGTAGCCGGTGCCGTGGTGCTTTTCGCGGCCACCTACGCGCTCGACCGGGCGGCCTTCGCCGGCGATTTCGTCCTGCCGGGCTGGCTCCTCAGCGGTTCGGCGGACGCGGCGCGGCAGATCCTTACCGCAATCGCGGCTGCCATCATCACCGTCGTCGGCGTGGTGTTCTCCATCGTCATCGTGGCCCTGACGCTGACATCCACTCAGTTCGGGCCGCGGATGCTGCGTAACTTCATCCGTGACCGCGGCACCCAGGTGACCCTGGGGACCTTCGTAGCGACTTTCGTCTACGCCGTGCTGGCGCTCGGGTCCATCGGCGAGGGCGGCGCGGACTTCGTGCCGCATATCAGCATCACCGTGACGCTGGCGCTGATGGTCGCCGACCTCGCGGTGCTCATTTACTTCCTGCACCACATCGCGACGCAGATCCAGCTGCCCCAGGTGATCGCCGGTATCGCCGGGGACCTGGCAGCGGCGATTGAGCTGCAGGCCGGTCACGACCCAGCGGACTCGGGCAGCGCGGCGGCGCGCCTGGTCGCGGGCCTGCACGGGCCGGGTGGCGAGGTCGCGGCGCCGCGCAGCGGCTACCTGCAGTACATCCAGCACCGGCTGCTGGTCCGGCTGGCCGCCGAGCTCGGCGTGGTGATTCACCTGCGCTACCGGCCCGGCCATTTCCTGGTGCAGGGCCACCCTTACGCGACCGTGTGGCCTGCTCACGCGGCCAGCCGGGTGGCGCGTGAACTGTCCCGTGCGCACGTCACCGGGCCGTACCGGACCCTCGCGCAGGATGTCTCGTTCGGGGTGGACCAGCTGGTCGAGATCGCGATCCGCGCGCTGTCCCCGGCAGTCAACGACACCTTCACGGCGCTGACCTGCATTGACTGGATTGGTGACAGCCTGTGCAAGGTGACCGGCAGGTGGCACCCCATCCGCGTGTACCGGGACGCCGCCGGGGTTGTCCGGCTGATCACCACCGAGACCACCTACGAGCGGCTGGTCCAGCGGGCGTTCGAGAAGATCCGGCAGTCCGGCCGCGGCATGCCCGCGGTGATGATCCGCCAGCTCGACGCGCTTGCCAAGATCATGGAGCGCGCGACCGCGCCGGAGGACCGCCAGCTACTGCTCGGCCAGGCTGCCATGATCGAGCGGCTCAGCCTGTCCTCGGTGGACGAGGAATCCGACCGGAAGGACATCCAGCGCGCCTACGAGGCCGTGCTCAGCGTTCACGCAGAGCTCCCCGAGATGAAGGCACCGCAGCTCGGCGGACGCTGACCTCCGGAGCGCGCAGACGACCGGCGCAGGCTCCGGCCGGCGTCTACAGCCATCGCGCCTACCGCCTGCCCTGGAATCCGGCCGGCTAGCCGGTGACGCTGTTCCCCGCCGTGCGAGAGCCCGACCCAGAACAGCAGCGGAATCAGCGCGAGCGCGGCCAGGCCAAAGGAGTTCTCCAGCATGAACCCGGCAAAGGAGTCCCGCTGCGCGGCCGGCTGAGTGGCTCTGCCCAGATCGGCAGCGTCGTCAGAAAGAGCCCCGCGGCGAGTACAGCCGGTACTACTCGGCGGGCTCGCCGCCCGTCTCCTGCGATCACGCCAATGGCCACGAGTACCCAGCAGAAGTGGTGGATCCAGGCGACCGGGGATAGCAGAGCGCCGAGCAGACCCGTTATGGCAATGCCCGCAAGCTCGTTCCCGTGCTGCCAGCAGGCACGCACTGCCGCGAAACCGCCGACGCCCACGATGACCGCGAGCGGAATCCAGATCAGATCGGGGGCTACTGCAACGTGAAGCCGCAGCGTCATGCCGCGAAGGGCCTGATCGGCGGCCGACGCGCTGCCGCCAAGTCTTTCTCGTTTTGAATATGACGCTAGTCCAGTAGGCCATTGAATCTCGCGGGCTGATCAGCCACGCCAGAGCGGTCAGGGCGGCAAACGACAACGCCGCCGTTCCCGCCTCGCGGCGCCTCCCGGTGAGGAGGAAGTAGATGATAAAGACTCCCGGCTCAAGCTTGATTGCGGTCGCGAGGCCGATCAGCAGACCCCTTGGCCATCGCGGCGAATCGACCAGGCAATCGACCGCGCACAGCGCCAGCAGGAGCAAGTCCACCTGCCCGAACCCGATTTCCTGCTTGACTGGCTGCAGATATGCCGCGACTGCGAGAAGGGCCCGCAGCACCACGAGGACCGCATTCCCCGCCCTGTCGAGAAGCGGCCGGAATCCCACCCGGACCGCAATCAGCAGCGGACCGTACACCATCGGAATCCAGAGGATCTTGTCCGCCCGAGAAGGGGACCAGCTCCAGCGGCACTGCCAGGATCGCGGATACCAGCGGGTACGTAAACGAGAGCATGTCCGCTGCGCGGATTCCATAGAGATTCGCTCCGCGCAGGATGGCCAGACCGCCGCTGCGGTACACGTCGAGGTCGAGCATCTGCCCGCTGGTGGCCGTCATCACCAGATGGCCGATTGCAGCCAGTGCCAGAGCCCAGGCCGCAATGCCCAGCAGCTGAACACCGTGTCGGCATCCACCGCGGACCCTGTCGCCGGACAGCGTCCAGCGAACTTGCGAAGACAGTAATGGCAACCTAGCCCCGGCGATCAGATCGCCTTATCGCGCTAGCTATCGCGCAGCGCCGTAAGTGGCTCTGCCCGATCCCGGATGTTTCCCGCCGAAACTTCGGCTTATCTGACTGGAGCCCCGTGCAGCTCTGCGACTGGCGGCACCCAGCTCGGCAGATTCGCTGCGTTCATCGAATACGGCCCCGTGCACCTGCCGCCAGCCCCTGGCGGAGTCCCGGAGCGCCAGGCGCCGGGACGGTACGTGGCACAAGTCTTGCACGAACCGGCGTGCCATTCCGAGGTATTTATGCCGAACAGGGCGCCAGCCGGCGTCCCGGGAGCACCATCTGCAGGGGTGTCACCCTAGTCGCCGGGAACTCCTCCAGCGGTCGTACCTCGACCGTGGCCGTACTGGCGAGCGGATGCGCAGCAGCCACCTTCAGAGCCGTATCCAGGTCCGCGCACTCGATCAGGTCATAGCCGCCCACCTGCTCCTTGGTCTCCATGTACGGACCGTCGGAGACCAGCATCTCGCCATGGCGGACACGCACGATCCGAGCCTCGGTGGCATAGCTGAGGGCGCTGCCGTCCAGCCGGATCCCCCGCGCGGTCATCTCGTCCACCCAGGACCTGATGGCCGCCAGCATGGCTGGTCCGCTGTCGGCCGGCTCCTCGGCGGAGTCATCGTCCCAGAACATCAGCATGTACTTCATAAGTCCTCCATCGTCTCTCGCCGCATGTCAGCACGACGAACCGGAGCGACCGATATGGACATCATGATCTTGCGCACGGGCCTGTTGTCTGTCTTCCTCAGCGATCAGCTGGATCTAGGACCGTTTCCGGAGACCTTGCCGCGCTCTCGGTCCTGGAGCATCTGTGGTCGAATCTGCACGGTGGCCGTGGCCACAGCAACGACCGCGCCTTCTGCGTCGAGGAGCTCGCCGGCGAGGAAGCCAACGTCCCTGCCTCGTCGCACAACGCGGCCACGTCCGAGCAGGCGACCCGGCCGGGCCGGGCGCAGAAACTGGACATGCAAGTCAGTCGTAAGGGCGAAGTCGCCAGGATCAAGGCCAGCAACCAGCGCGGGCCCAAGCGTGTCGTCCAGCATCGCGGAGAGAAAGCCACCCTGAATGACTCCCGCTGGATTCAGGAACGCCTCGGTGGCGGTGAACGCAACCTCGATCGTCCCCTGCTCCGGGCTAACGGACACGAGCTCCCAGCCAAGCGTGACCGCCGCGGCGGGGAGCGGCACCCTTCCTTCGACTGCATCCCAGAATCGGCCTTCGCGTTCCACGGATCACATCCTGGCAGTGACTGCTGACAGCATCCGAACCGCGCACACCAGCCCACGCACTCTTCTACCGCCGCCGCTGCGTGATCTGCGCGACGGCCTGACCTGTGCCACATCTCTTTTCATGACCGGGCAGGGGTGCACTAACTCGGTAGACATCCGGCCAAAGGGGGATCTGATATCGACGTGTAATGCTCTGCGTATGCGCCGTTACAGTCGGCCGGCCGTTGTCTAAGCCTCGCATGCATGAGACGATGTGGCGGTTCCCAGGGGGCCATTTATGACGTATGAAGTGCCACGTCAAGTCGCGCGTCTGTTGGCTTCGGTATTGCCCGCGATCTTCGCGATCGGCAATTCTGACCAGCGGCGAAGGCGGAATTCCACCGGATACGCCACTCCATGGGGGTCGACCACGCGCCGGTTCTGTGCCACCATCACTGCTGCATTAGCGGGAATTTTCCTGCTCACTGGAGCGGGGACGCGAGTCAGCAACGAGGCAGCCGGGCCTGCTGGGCGCGCCACCTCAGGAACTGGGTTTTCAAGTCCCTTTTCGGGAACGCCCCGCTATGAGCACTTGGCGCCTGCAAAAGTCAAGAACGCAAGTCGGCTGAACCTGGCCATTGGCCAACGAATGGCTGCCGAGATTGCTAATAATTTAGGGTTGCACAGGGCCGACGCCTTCACCAAAAAGCAGTACCTCGAATTCGTCTCCGGCCGTGGTACCGGCGGCAACGCTGCTGACGCCAGGTTGGTGGACGCGAGCGTCCGGATCCTCACCAACACGAATGGGCGCCCGCTGTACTCTGTCGTAAATGGCGTCATAACGTCATCGGTTCTCGCCAGCTACGGGCTCTTCGTGACCGTGGACGGGCTGCTGGAAAGCCCGGCTAACGCGGACGCCCCGACGCGAAAAGTGAACGCCGTGATCGCTCCTGGCGGCTACCTGGGCACGTGGTGCCGGGCTAACGGTGCGACGTCTTCCTTGCTCATGCTCTACCGGTCGGCCTACACGGTGGAAGCTATTTATGGCTTCGCGTCGCAACAGCAGTCGGGCATAGCGCAACTTGTGACCAACACCAAAGGAGGCGCGAGCAAGGAGGTCGGGATGTCGATGGCTCCTGCTATCTGGCTGACCAACTTCGCGCTGATATACACCCTGAACCCCGCGCTGGCGGCGGACATGCCTGCTCGCTGGGCCCCAATTCCCGCACCCGTGGCTAACGCAATTCTGGCGAGCCCCACTGGCCAGGTCCCGTACAGCGAGTTTGCCTCCGCCTTTAAATAGTTACCTGCAGACCAGCGTCTGGCTTAGTGCTGGCTCCCATGCCCTGCACCCCCAGAGGTGATGACCCCCGCGGCCTTGCTGTCACCCTCCTACGGCGACGCGGCCAAGACCGCCGCGCACCGGACCTATCAGACGATCCAGGGTCTCAGCGGCCGCCTCGGACTGCCGATAGTCTCTGCCTTCGCCGAGGGCCAGGAATCTCAGCTGGCCGCCAGCGTGGTCAGCGAGTATTCCGGCGTCGCGCTGATCTGCTGGGAGCACGAGCACATCCCGGCGCTGGCCTCGTCGCTCCCCGCCATCCCGGGCACGGCCATCCCCCAGACGTGGCCAGGCGACCGTTTCGATGTCATCTGGACCTTCACGCTCATCCGGGCAGCCGCCCCTATCCAGTACGCCTTCGGCCAGATCCCGCAACAGCTGCTATCCGGCGACACCGACACGGTCATCCCGGCAGCCTGAAACAGCCACCGCCCCGGCGCAACTGCCAGCCCACCGGGCCGCCCGAACCCACGCGCGCAATCTTCCGCCAACACAAGAACCCCCGGACCTAAGCTAGGTCGGGGCGTCCTCGATGTCTCGAGATATCACATGCCCCTGAGCAGGACTCGTGGCGGCTCGTCCCGTCGTTGACACGTCCGAGCCGGTTCCCGCCGAGAGTGGTAAGACATGACTGACCTGAACCTGCCAGCAGATGTCTCCGGTGGCCTGGCCGGTATTCCGTATCACGTCGGGTTTTCGGTACCGGACCTGGACGAAGCGCAGGATGTGCTGACGGCGGCAACTGGCGTCCGATGGCTGGCCGAACAGTTCGTCGAGTTTCCCGGCTATGAGGTCCGCTACGTTTACTCGGTCGACGGCCCGCCCTATACCGAACTGTGCGAGGGCAGCCCCGGCTCCCCGTGGTACCTGCCGGGATCGGGCATCACGCTGCATCACGTCGGCTACTGGACCGAGGATTTCGACCGCGACTCCGCGCGGATGGTCGAGGCGGGCCTGGTCCGCGTGTGGGACGCGATAGGTAGCGGCAGCAAAGCTGCCTACTTCCGCGCGGCTAGAGGCTCGCTGCTGGAACTCGTCGATATCTCGAGCCGTGCCCTGCTACTCGAGCGGATCGAGGCGTCTCGCGCGGCGCGCTAACGCGGTGCTGCACCGCATGCCGACGTGCGGCGCCCGGCCGGGACCAGGCGCCGCATTGTGCCGCGAGTACAGGGCAGGACCGCTCGGATCGCGCGAGGCCTTCGCGACATGTCCGTCACAGCCTTGTGCAGTTCCTTGTGGCGATGACGGCCTGGTAACAGAGGTAAACCAACGCGTCCCGAACCTAGGAATCTTCGCTCAGAGCGGCTGGTGGCCGCTCTGCGTTCGGCGAGCGGCGCAGTCCCGGCCTCTGGTATGGGCGCAGTTCTTGTAACTATGCCACCACGGGGACTGGCAGTCCCTGGTCATCAGGCAGGCCGCGCGCGTGCGCTCCGGGCTAGGGGCCGATCGGCTGGGCGTGGTTACCCAGATCCATGTTGCAGCCAGGTAGCACAGTCCGGCGCCAATGATCACGCCTAGTGCGATCCGGAAGACCGCGCGCCCTACCTTGTAAGTGCTGAACGCGTCTTCCGCCGGATCCGCTGTCAGGACATTGGAGCCGTCCAGGCCGTCAATGCCAACGCCTGCATTGCGCATCGCAATCCACGCCCGTGCGAGCAGGCCGGCCGTGAGAACGATGAGTGTTACGAGAACACCTATCAGCCAGCGCGGCGCGTTGGCAGCGATCAAGGGAGTCAGACTGCCGAAGGCGAGCGCAATCAGGCCGGCCATGCCTAGGCCGACAACCCGAATCTGCTGCTCGGCAGAAAGCAGTCGGTTCCGCAGTTCCCCCACGTTACTCGGATTAGCCACTGCGGCTAGCCCCAGTCGCCGCAGAGATCCTTGATCCAGTTAGATACGTGCAGCGGTGTCACGCCGGCAGCCAGCGCCAGTGTGACGAACTCGGCGAACAGCTCGACTTGGCCATTAGTCAGCTGCGATCCGCTGTAACGATCCAGCGCGCCGTACACAAGTTCCTGTGCCTGAGTCTCGACATCCTCCCGTGCTCGAAACTCCACATTGTCATGCCAGAGTTCAGCGTCCGAGGCCCGGCTGATACCCCGGCGGATGCCTTCCGCGCCCATAGCGGCTAGTCCTCCGACATCGCTCACCAGACCCCCCTCTCTTCAGACGTGACCCACTCGCGCGAAACATAGCATCGGCACGTCGAGATTTGAGCCTGATCCGCTTTTACGGAGTCCTGTCCGATAAGGCTAGGCAAGCTCTCTTATGTTGCGGCAGTACGGCCACGGCGCGCCGGCGCTACACGGCGACGCGCCATGCTTAGCTATTGCGTTGGGGCTCCTCCTTGGCGAGCCCGCTCTTCCTGGCGTACTCGCCGGCCATGGCCACGTGCTCGGGGTTGGCGTCCAGGCCAACGACGCGCCCGCTCGGCGAAACAGCAGCGGAAAGCAAGGCCAGCTTCGGCCGGGCGGGCGCCGATCTCTTCATCGGCCGCCGGCTGACCGAGCTGTACCGAGCGGCGGGGCTGGAGGAGATCGGGGTGACCGCGCACGCTAGCGCCTACCCCGCCGGTCATTCGCGCCGCACGATACTGCCTGACCTCGTACTGAGCCTGCACCCCACGATCCTGGAGCTTGGCGTGGCCAATGAGCGCGAGCTCTCCGACCTGGACGGGGCGGTCCGAGAGCATCTCACCAACCCGCGCACGGTGGCGATCGGGCACCTGCTGTTCGTAGCCTGGGGCCGCAAGCCAACCGGACCGCGACAAGACCCCGGATGAAGCTGATTTGACGGACCCATCACGCGCCCAACGAGCCTTCGGCGAGCTTGACGCGTCGGATCCGCCTGGCGCAGGCTCAGGACGTCTGAGGTGGTTCACCGCGGTGGCCAGATCCGGCGGATCTGCGCGTGTGCGCGTTTGCCGGCTCCAGGAGGTGGGGTGGTCATGCTGTGAGTGGGCGAGTCGCCTGGCGGCACGCTGGGCCTGTCGGCTCTGGCTTTGTCCTGAACAGCGCCGCCTGCTCGGCGTCCTGCTGAGATGCCAGCGGCGGTCGATGCCGGAGGTCAGGTTAGGTCCGGCCCGTGAACAGCAAGGCCAGGAGGCTAGCGGCGAAATTGGTGACATCGGCGCACGGCACTGTGATCGCCTACGAGCACGAGGGATCCGGCCCGGCGCTGATCGTCGTCGACGGCGCCCTGAGCACCCGCAGCGGAAAGTCCGCGCTGCGGTCGCTGCTCGCGGCGCAGCTGACCGTCTTGGAGTGTGAGCGGAGGGGCCGCGGTGACAGCGGCGACACGCTCCCGTATGTGCCGTGGCCCATTTGGTACTGCACCCGTGGGCCGCGGCCGACGCAAGCTGACCGACTACGGCACGGCCTTTGCTCCGCCAATGGGCACGATATCGACACGGTAGATGTATTCCGACCCATGTCTTAGGCCCGAACCAATGTCGCGAACGAGTGAGGTGACCTGATCTCCGCGTAGGTTGTTGTCGATCTCAAGGTGGGCGATCACCCAAACTCGGTCTGGACCGACGAACGCAACGAGGAGCTCGCGAATAGCGGCCACTCCAGGGCACCCAAGGAGAAACGTCCGCAACTCCTCCTCGTCACTCGGCTGCAATGGCCGGGTAACCGGTGGCAACACCCACCTCCTGCGTCCCTGCGGAGCCGGGGAGGTGAGCAACCAGGCGCCGACCAGGAAATCGTGACTGCGTTGGACGAGCCGAAACCCGAAACGGATGAGGACGAGTCCGATGAGCACGGCGACGATCCCCTGTGGAATTGACGACCCGGTGATCTGATTGAGGCCCAGGCCGGCGAACGCCATCAGATCTCCCGAGACTGACGCGGCATCTTGGAGAAACACAGTCCTCAGGCTGGGGTCGGACGTCGTCCGGGACTCACTGAGGAGACTCAGGTTCCTGCGGCGTGCTCTGTTGCTCATCTGGCCGGCGGACTGGCGAAATGAAATCAGATCAAAGACAGTGGAGATCGCAAGCACGACATAGGCCACAGCGAACCGGGATGTCACGCTCGGGTGGATCAGCTCATCGATGCCCTCGCGCAGCGAGAACACCGCACCGGCAACCAGCACAACAAGCGCCGCGAGCAGTGTCCAAAAGTAGATCTCCCGCCCGTACCCCAAGGGATGTTGGTCGTCGCGATCACGGGTGCTGCGGTGCTGAGCGACGACGAGGAGGACACCGGTGGCCGCATCGGCGAGCGAATGCGAGGCCTCGGCTGCCATTGCGGCCGAACCCGTCAAGACCGCTGCGACGACCTTGGCGAGACCGATCCCGAGATCCGCCGCCAAAGCTACCACTACGGTCCGCGTGCTCTCGTTTGGCATCGTTCGGCCCTTTACCCGTTAGCGCGGCGTAGCGGATGACGTCTCATAAGCGCGGTCGATCTGCGGCAATGCGCACTGATGGTACGGGCACGTCCTCGCGATGTGCCGCCACAAGGCCGCCAGCATTGCCCCGGAGGCCGCCCCGAGCAGTCAGGTGGCCAGATCGTTGTTCATGCATCACCAGTGCGAGGCGTCAATGCGCGGTTCTGCCGCACCTGGTGCGCGGGCTTTGACCGCGTTACGAACGCAATGACCCTGGTCCGGGATCAGTGCTCGCTCACGTACTTGAAGGAGAGCTGAAGCTTGGTGCGATAGGTGATCGCGCCGTTCTCGTCGAGGTGAATGTCTTGCTTGACGACCTCAGCCACCCGAAGATCGCGGATCGTCCCAGCCGCGGTCCTGATCGCTTCCGCTGCAGCGTCTTCCCATGATGTACCGCTGGTCCCGATGATCTCAGTCACCCTGTATACGCTCACACCGCGCTCCTTTGAGGACTACCGGCTCAGACGACGCCCGGCGCGAGCGGTCCGCTTCCGGCTGGCGATCAGGCTCGGATCGTCACGTTCGACGCCCGCTGACAGATCAGAGCCTGGCACTTAGCATCGGCGGCGTCCAGCACGCTTGCCCCGCAGATCAGCGAGCACACTGAGAAGCATCACCCGGCCTAGAGCAAAGATTGCGCGCATCTGGCCGCCGATAGCTACCGCCCGGCGGTGAACTGAGGTCCGCCCGCTGGTGCTGCCTGTAGCCGTGGCTTGCCGGAATTTGTTTGGCTCCCAGCTTGGCTCCCAGCGGACACTGGCCCGAACATATGTCCTATTCCGGGATCGACATTGAGCATCGTCCAGCGACATTAGGCCCTCGTCAGGCGACGCCGCACCCGCCGCAAGATTTCGCGAAGGAGCGATTGCTCGCAGGCAGTTTACATAGCCCTTGAACGCAATGGCGAAAAATTATTTGCCACGTGCTCGTATAGCGCCCCGAGCAGGACTCGAACCTGCGGCCTACTGCTTAGGAGGCAGTCGCTCTATCCGCCTGAGCTATCGGGGCCGAGCCGCCCGGTTCGCCGTCTCTTACCGCGAAACAGCCCGGGAGCCGACCCAAGCCTAGCCGGTAACGGCCCGGATTACGGCACAGGCATCCGGGCCACCCGAGTGCCCGGACGGCCGGGTTGCCGAGCAGGCGAGCGGCCGGGAGAGTCCCGGAGCCAGGACCATAGGCTTAAGCCAAGCGGAACGGCCGGACAGGAGCAGCGCGGTGCAGGTACGAGACGTCATGACCCCGGCCAGCGTCACCGAGTCGCCACAGGACAGCCTCCGGTCGGCGGCCGAGCGGATGTGGCGCCAGCAGACTGGCTCGCTCATCATCGCCGAGGGCGAGCAGCTCATCGGCATCATCACCGAGCGCGACGTGCTCCGCGCCCTGGCCCTTGGCGCTGATCCTGACCAGACGTCCGTCGATGACGCCATGACGGCCCAGGTGTTCACCGTGATCCCGGACATGCCGCTGCAGGATGCCGCGAGGGAGATGGCGGCCCGCTGGATCCGGCACCTGCCCGTGGTGGAGAACGGCCGGCTGCTTGGCGTCGTGAGCATGCGAGACGTGACCGGCGTCTTCGCCGCCATGGCCGGAGGCGACGTCAAGGTGGAGCACGAGTTCGACCAGCTCGTCCGCGAGCGCCGCCTGACCCGCATCGAGCACGCCGACGGCGACTAGACCGTGCGAGGCTGCGCGCCGGGCGTGACCTACGGCAGGCCGATCGGCAGGCGCAGGCCGTCAAGCGCGTGCTGGCACGGGCAGGTGCGCTCGAGCGGAAGGTCCGCGACAGTCCTGGCGACGAGGTCGCGGAGCCGGGGCATGTTCGCGGCGAAGGTGCGGAACACCTCCTCCTGCGTCACCCCCTCGCCTTCCTCCACCCCGGCATCGGTGTCGGTGACCAGCGTGATGTTGGTGTAGCAGAGCGCCAGCTCACGGGCCAGGACCGCCTCAGGATGGCCGGTCATGCCGATCAGCGTCCAGCCCTGGCGGGCATACCAGCGGGACTCGGCCCTGGTGGAGAATCGCGGCCCGTCGATCACCACCAGCGTTCCCGACCGGACGGGTTCCCAGCCTGCCGCTTCTGCCGCGTCGATCGCGTGCGCGCGGCCCACGGGGCAGTACGGGTCAGCGAACTGGACGTGCACGGCGCCGCCGGTGTCGTAGAACGTCTGGGCCCGGCCCGTCGTCCGGTCGACAAGCTGATCAGGGACCGCCAGCGTTCCGGCCTCGTAGTCCACGGTGAGTGAGCCGACCGCGCTGGGCGCCAGGACCTGGCGTACGCCGACCGAGCGCAGCGCCCAGAGGTTGGCCCGGTACGGGATCTTGTGCGGGGGGAACCGGTGATCGCGGCCGTGGCGCGGCACGAAGGCGACGCGCTTGCCGCCGATCTCGCCGATGACGAGGGGATCGCTGGGCGCCCCGAACGGCGTCTCGACGGTGACCTCGTCGGCCGAGTCCAGGAACTGGTAGAAGCCCGAACCCCCGATGACGCCGATCTCCGCCAGGTCGCTCACGCGGCTAATGTACCGGCCGGCCGCTGTGCCAGCCGACTGTGCCAGCCGACCGTGCCAGCCGACGTGCCAGCTAGCTGGCGGCCGCGCTGCTCACCGGGCCGGACTTCTTGTCCGCGGCAGGAGCGGAAGAGGTCGTCTTCGAGCCGCCGGAGTCCTTGGCTGCCGCGCCGTCCTTCGATGCCCCGCCGGAGCCGGACGCCGAGTCTGACCCGCCAGAGGAGCCGTTCTCGGAAGACGATCCGCTGGCGGCGCCCTCCTTGGCCGGGACGGTGCTCGATCCGTTGCGGCTGTCGGTGCGGTAGAACCCCGAGCCCTTGAAGACGATGCCGACCGGCGAGAAGATCTTGCGGAGCTTGCCGCCACAGGCTGTGCACACGGTCAGCGGGTCGTCCGTGAACCGCTGCACGACCTCGGACCGGTCTCCGCACTCGGTGCAGGCGTACTGGTACGTCGGCACGTTTCCTCCCTCTGCGGCGTTAGCACTCGCCGCGGTCAACTGCTAAATGGTAGCAACGGCTAGCGCAGCCTGGTGATTCCTTCACCCGCGACGGCAACGGTGCGGACCGGCTGATCATGGGCGGCCGCCGGGACCGGGTCGGCGAATTCGCCCTGATAGAGCAGCGCGACCGTCTGGATCGCCGCTCCGACCCTGGCCAGGGCCCTGTCGTAGCTGCCGCCGCCACGCCCCAGCCGGGCGCCGTCGCGGCCGACCGCCAGCGCGGGCACGAGCACAAGATCGGCGCTTGTGATCGCCGTCACACCCCGGCGGGCCTCCGTCGGCTCAAGGAGGCCGCGCGGGCCCGGCGTCAGCGAGTCCGGCCCTTCGTAGGAGGCCCAGTCCAGGTCACCATCCGGCAAGAGCACTGGCAGCAGGACGTAGGTACCGCGCTTCCACAGCGCGAAGATGAGGCCGCGGGTATCAGGCTCAGTTCCGACGGACAGGTAGGCAGCGACGGTTCCCGCCATCTGCAGCTCAGGCAGTTCCAGTACCGCGTCCCGGAGGTGGCGTCCGGCCAGGGCCCGGTCCTCGGGGGTCATCGCCCGCCGCCGGGCCAGCACCGCGGTCCGCAGCGCTGCCTTCGCGGCCGCGAGTTCGCCGGCCCCGGCCCGTCTGAGGCAAAATTTGCCCCGGCCCGCGTCCTGGTCAGAAGCAGCGCGACCGGCCCCGGCGCTATTGACCGGATTTGACCCCGCCGTGCTGGGCATATGTATCCGAACTGGCCGGGACTCTCCGGTCAGCGGGGGTTCATCAGGAACTCCGGCAGGGCTGGCTTCCCGATCTTCCCGGCCTGAGCCGTGCACGAGCCCTCCTGTCCGCTAGCTAAGGTTCTCAGCATGGCTCATTCAGCGCCCGTCTCCAAAGCGGTCATCCCCGCCGCTGGCCTCGGCACCAGGTTCGTGCCCGCGACCAAGGCGATACCGAAGGAGATGCTGCCGGTTATCGACACCCCGGCCATCCAGTACGTGGTCGAGGAGGCAGCGGCTGCGGGCCTGACGGACGTGCTGATGGTGACCGCCCGCAGCAAGACCAACATCGAGGACCATTTCGACCGGAACGTGGAGCTCGAGGAGGTCCTGGAGGCCAAGGGCGACGAGGCCGGCCTCGCCAGCATCCGGGCCTCGAACGACATCGCCTCGATGCACTACGTCCGGCAGCAGCAGCCGCTCGGGCTCGGCCATGCCGTGCTGTGCGCGGCGCAGCATGTGGGCAACCAGCCGTTCGCCGTCCTGCTCGGCGACGACTTCATTGACGCGCGGGACAAGCTGCTGCAGCGGATGCTCGAGGTACGCCAGCAGTTCGGCGGCAGCATCATCGCGCTGATGGAGGTCGACCCGGAGCAGGTCTCGGCCTATGGCGTCGCGACCATCAAGCCGACTGATCTCGACGACGTGGTCGCGGTCACCGACCTGGTGGAAAAGCCAGCCGTCGGCGACGCCCCGTCGAACTGGATTGTCGTCGGCCGCTACGTCTGCGATCCGTCGATCTTCGGCGTCCTCCGGGACACCAAGCCGGGCCGCGGCGGCGAGATCCAGCTGACCGACGCGCTCCGCACGCTGGCCAGAACCGACCGCACCGACAGCGGCGATGGCGGCGGCGTGCACGGCGTGCTCTTCCGGGGACGCCGCTACGACACCGGCAACAAGCTCGACTACCTCCAGACGCAGATCAAGTTCGCCTGCGAGCGGCCGGACGTGGCACCCGAGTTCATCCCCTGGCTGCGCAGCTACGTCGAGGGCCTGCCGCCCGGCAGCCACTAGTCACCTGCGGCCGCGGGCGCCCTGTCAGCGTCGCCCAGTAGTCTGCGATCAGCTACCGGTGATGCGAACCCGAGTGTCGCTGACCGCCACGTCGCAGATCACATGAGGCAGGCCGTGATGGACTCCGTCGACAAGTACCTGGCCGACATCCTGGCCTCGATCCGGCCGCTGCCGCCGCGCGAGCTCGCCCTGGCCGACGCTCTCGGCGCCGTGCTGGCCGGCGATGTCACGGCCCAGTACCCGCTGCCCTCCTTCGACAACTCCGCCATGGACGGGTATGCCGTCCGCTCGGCTGATGTCGAAGGTGCGAGCGAGGACAGCCCGGTCACGCTTCCCGTGCACGGCGAGATTGCGGCCGGAGACACTGGCCCCCACGTGCTCGTTCCCGGCTCAGTTATCAGGATCATGACCGGAGCGGCGCTGCCGCCCGGTGCCGACGCGGTCGTCCCGGTCGAGCAGACGGACGGCGGCATCGAGCAGGTGACCATCCGGCAGGGCGTCGCGGCCGGCGATTCGGTCCGGGTGACCGGCGGCGACGCGAAGCCCGGCGACCTGCTGCTCACCGCGGGCACCCGGCTCGGCGCGGTGCACCTTGGCCTGCTGGCCGCCGCGGGCCGCGGGACGGTCCTGGCCAGGCCCCGGCCGCGGGTCACGGTCATCTCCACCGGCGACGAGCTTGTCGACCCCGGCACCGCGCTGATCCCCGGCCAGATCTGGGAATCCAACGCCACGATGCTCGCCGCCGCCGCGCGCGAGGCCGGGTGCGCCGCCCGCCGTTACCCGATCGTCCGCGACACGACCGGCGCGGTCCTCGAAGCCACGAGAGATGCGCTGGACGGCGCGGACCTGCTGGTGACCAGCGGCGGCGTCAGCATGGGCGCGGAGCACGACGTGGTGAAGGCCGCGCTGCAGACGCTGGGCACCGTCAGCTTCCGCAAGGTCGCGATGCAGCCGGGCATGCCGCAGGGCTTCGGCGCCGTCGGCCCGGACGCCACCCCGATTTTCACGCTGCCCGGCAATCCGGTCAGCGCCTACGTGTCGTTCTGGCTGTTTGTCAGGCCCGCGCTGGACGCACTGCAGGATTCATACCGGGAACGAGCTGCGCCACTGCCGGCCGTGCTGACCGAGCCAGTCAGATCACCAGCGCAGAAGCGCTCCTTCCTGCGCGGCGTGCTCGACCGGACGGCCGGGCTGGTCACGCCGGTTTCCGGGCAGATGTCGCATCAGCTCGCCTCGCTCGCCCGGGCGAACGCGCTCGTCATCATCCCCGAGGACGTCACCTCGCTGGCCGCGGGCGAGACCGTCGACGTGCTGGAGCTGCCATGACTGAGAACGGGCTCACCCACCTCGACTCATCCGGGCAGGCCCGGATGGTCGACGTGTCAGGCAAGGACGTGACCGCGCGGACCGCGACGGCGACCGGCACCGTGCTGCTGTCGGAAGCGGCCGTCGGAGCGCTGCGGGCCGGGAACGTGCCGAAAGGCGACGCGCTCGCCGTCGCGAGGATCGCCGGCATCCAGGGCGCCAAGCGGACGCCCGACCTGATCCCGCTGTGCCACCCGATCGGACTGCACGCGGTCTCCGTCGATCTGGCCGTCGCCGATCACGGCGTGCTGATCAGCGCGACCGCGCGGACCGCGGACCGCACCGGCGTGGAAATGGAAGCGCTGACCGCGGTCTCGGTGGCCGCGCTCGCGCTCATCGACATGATCAAGGCGGTCGATCCGGCCGCCGTCGTCACTGACGTCCGGGTCGAGGAGAAGACCGGCGGCAAGACCGGAAGCTGGCACCGGCCATGATCCGGGCGCTCGCGATCACCGTGTCGAACCGGGCCGCGGCCGGCGTGTACGCGGACCGGTCCGGACCGGTGCTGGCCGACCTGCTGCGCGCGGCCGGCTGCGAGGTCGACGGGCCGCTGGTGATTCCCGACGGGGCGACCGTCGAGATCGCGCTGCGGGACTCGGTCCGCGCTGGTTACGACGTCATCGTCACGACCGGCGGTACCGGGCTGACGCCAGGTGACGAGACTCCGGAGATGACGAGGCTGGTGATCGACCGCGAGATCCCCGGCATCGCCGGAGGCGATCCGGGCGGCCGGCATCGCGGCCGGGGTTCCGTCGGCCGTGCTGTCCCGGGGCGCCGCCGGGATCGCCGAGCGGGACGCTGATCGTGAACCTGCCGGGCTCCACTGGCGGTGTCCGCGACGGCATGGCGGTGCTCGCCGGCCTGATCGAGCACGCCGTCGACCAGATCCGCGGCGGCGACCACCCGAGGCCCGAGGCACCCGGAGCGCCGGACTGAACCCGGCCCCGAGCGCCGGGTCCGGTCATTACGCCACAATCGGTATTCAGACGGTTTCGTCAGTCGACCCGATAGCGGATCACAGTGCCCTCACGCGATGATGGTTTCGTGGCACGATCGCGCGGATGGGTGACGCTCACCGAGCCGGCACTTCTCGATGCCCCGGTCAGTCTTCGCCCGATAAAGGTGAAGGACGCCGCGGTCTGGCGTGACGCCAGGGTGCGCAATGCGGCCTGGCTGCGTCCCTGGGAGCCGACCAATCCCGAGACGCCGCTGTACCGGTCCAGTCTGGGCCCTTATGTGGCCATGGCCAGGACCATGCGCCGCGAGGCCCGGCAGGGGCTGGCGCTGCCGTGGGTCGTGGAGTACGACGGGCAGTTCGCGGGCCAGCTGACCATCGGCAGCATCGTCTGGGGCTCAGCGCGGTCAGCCCAGGTTGGCTACTGGATCGACGAGGCGTTCGCCGGGCGGGGCGTCACCCCGACTGCCCTGGCGCTCGCGATGGACCAGTGCTTCTTCGGCGTCGGCCTGCACCGCGTCGAGGCGACCATCCGGCCGGAGAACATGGCCAGCCGCCGCGTGGTCGAGAAGCTCGGGTTCCGCGAGGAAGGCGTGCGGCGGCGGTGCCTGCATATCGATGGTGCCTGGCATGACCACATCTGCTACGCGCTGACCGTGGAGGACGCGCCGAACGGCCTGATGCCGCGGTGGCGCAGCGCGGTCATGTCCAGCAGGCTGCGCACCGGCTAAGGCTCAGCGGCGCGCGGACCGGGTGCTCAGCCCGTAGGCCACATTGATGACGGCGATCGCGATCCAGATGATCGCCAGGCCGGTGAGCTGCTGACCGGACGCGAGGCCCAGCGTGATCCCGCTGAGCGGGACGCCGAGTGCCATCGAGGTGATGGCCAGCGCTAGCGGGTTGGAGCGGTGCTGGTGCCGCTGACGCTGCTGTTCGGCGAGCCGGCTGTCGACCCTGGCGTCGATCTCACGGCCGACCCGCTCAATGAAGGAATCGATCACCGCGTCCTGGTACTCAGGGCTGATCTCACGGTGGATCTCGGCAGTTGCCCTGATCTCGTCAGGCGACAGTGAGGTGCTCACGAGAGACAAGATATATCGGAACCTGGCCGCCGCACTAGGCGGATCAGGCGCGCTGCGGCAGGGAGTAGCCGCCGATCTCGCGACACACCGGGCCGAATGCTCGTCAACTCAGCCCTGTGCCTTTACCGTGCGTGACGTGACCACTGCCGATTCGCTACGTCACGCCCTGCGCGATGACGCGCCGGCGTGCCAGCGCAGGGCGGGCGCGCGCGAGCCCGAGTACGCGCCCGGCCGCACGGGCCAGGTGGTGCGCGGGTGAGCAGTGTTTTTCTGTATGTGGCAATCGTAGGCATCTGGGCGCTCTATCTCGTCCCGCGCTGGCTGCGCCGGGCGCACTCGGCGCCTGCCGTCGACATCGAGATCGAGATCGACTACCAGGCGGACGCGCAGTACTACGAGGACGACGGCTACGGGCAGCACGATGCCGGCGATGACGACGCTGACACGGAGCCGTTCCGTCCCATCGTCGAGCCCCGCTATGTCCCGGCGCCGCCAGCCCCGTCCGGGCGCGCGCGGGTACTCCGGGCCAGGCGGCGGCTGCTCACGATGATCACGGCGCTGACCGTCGTGGCGGCCGTCTGCACGGCGCTCGGGCTCACGTCGTGGTGGGCATGCATCCCGCCCGCGGTCATGCTCGGCATGTATCTCCTCCTCCTCCGCGAGGCCGCACTCGCGGATGCCGGGCAAGCACGCCGGCGGGCGGCCATGGAAATGCGGGTCCGGGCCGCCCGCCAGCGCGCACCCGAGGAGGACTGGGTCCACGACGAGGAACCGGGCGCGCAGATCATCGACATCTCGGCGCGAGTGGGCGACCAGTTCTACGACCAGTACGCCGACGCGACCGTGCGGGCTGTCGGCGACTGAGCCACCCGGCCTCAGGCACGGCCGGCTCGCTGCAGCCTGTCAGTCAGTCAGTACGCCGCGGCCGCAGATGCAGGCAGGCGGAGATGTCGGCAGCGAGGCGCCGCGTCTCGGCCGCCGTCAGCGTCGCGATGCCGATCCTGATGCCCGGCGGCGATGTGAGCCTGAAGCGCTGGCCGGGCGCGACAGCCCAGCCCCGGTCAAGCAGCGCCGAGCTCATGGCCGCCTCGTCGGGAACAGGCACCCAGACCGCCATGCCGGACTTTCCGGTGGCCGCGATGCCGAGCGCTGCAAGCTCACCGGTCAGCCGCTCGCGGCGCCGGGCATACGCTGCCGCCGCCCGCTCAAGTAGCCGGCCGGTCTGCGGGTCCTGCCACAGCCCGGCGACGGTCTCCTGCAGCAGATAGCTGACCCAGCCGGGGCCGAGTGCCTGCCGGCCCTCCACGCGCGCGACGCTGACAGGGTCGCCTGCCAGGACCGCCAGCCGCAGATCGGGTCCGAGTGTCTTCGAGACTGACCTGATGACGGCCCACTTCCGCCGCCCGGTCGTCACGGTCAGAGCGGGCGCTCCGGCGACCTCGGCCGCGTGGTCGTCCTCGATCACCAGCACGTCCGGCGACGGTGCCAGCACCCGGGCGAGCTCAGCGGCGCGCCCCGGCTCCCAGGCGGCCCCGGTCGGGCTCTGCGCGCGCGGCACGAACACGACCGCGCGGCACCCCGCGGCCAGTGCGCGCGCGAGCGCCTCGGGCCGCGCGCCGGCCTCGTCCACGCTCACCGGCTCGGCGTCCAGGTCCAGCGCCGCCAGCAGGTCAAGCAGCGGCGGGTAGCCGGGATCCTCCACTGCCACCTTGTCTCCGGCTCGCAGCCAGGCACCGAGGACTCGCTCGACTCCGTCAAGCGCCCCGCTGACGACCGCGAGGTTCGCCGGATCGATGCCGTCTGCGGCCAGCCTGGCGCCCGCAAGTGCCGCCAGCCGCGGCGAGACAGGCGAGTCTCCGTACAAGCGCGGCGAGACCGGATAGCCCCGTTCCCGGCGCAGAGCGGGCAGCGCCGGCAGGAAAGCCGGATCCGGTGACCCGCTGATCAGATTGCGGGTCCCGGCGGGCACGGCGAGCGGTGGCCGGGGCGCGGTCGGCGGCGAGCCGGTGATCCGGGTGCCGGCCCGCCGGTGCCCGCGGGCTATCCCCTTCAGCCGGAGGTCCCGGTACGCGGCGGCGACAGTAGCCGGGCTGAGGCCGCGCTCGGCCGCCAGGACACGCACGGGAGGCAGCGCCGCTCCCGGCAGCAGGCGGCCGTCGCGCACCGCCGTCTCGACGTCGGCGGCTATCTCGCTGGCGCTGCGGCCGAGCGGCAAGTATTGTGTAGGCATAATAGTCAATTTGTACTGTAACATAAAGCGAGGCGCTCGTCATGACCCTTCTGGACCCCGAGCTGGCCGGCCAGCACGTCCGGCTTGAGCCCCTCGGCGGCCAGCACCTCACCGGGCTGGTGGCGGCATCGGCCGGCGACCCGGAGCTGTTCCGGATGAGCAAGGTTCCGGTCGGGGACACGGAGATGAGGCGTTACCTCGAGGCTGCTGAGGCTGCCCGGTCCGCGGGAACGGCAGCGCCATTCGCGGTGGTCCGGCTCGCCGATGAGACAGTCGTCGGCTCGACCAGGCTGTTCGATCTGGACTGGTGGCCCTGGCCGGAAGGCCATCCGCGGCACGGTCACGACGGCCCGGACACCTGCGAGATCGGGCACACCTGGCTGACCAGGTCGGCGATCCGGACGGCCGCGAACACTGAGATGAAGCGGCTCATGCTGACCCTCGCGTTCGACACGTGGGACGTGCAGAGCGTCTGCTTCCATACCGATGCCAGGAACGAGCGGTCCCGGCGCGCGCTCGGCCGCATCGGCGCACGCTATGAAGGGATCCTGCGCTGGCATCGCCTCGCTGCCGATGACCAGCCTCGCGACTCGGCCCGGTTCTCGATCACGGCGGCCGACTGGCCTGCCGTCAGGGCCCACCTGGCCGAGCTCAGCCGTGACCGCGTGCTCGCGGGCTGACTGCGGCGTGCGCCTGCCGGTGCCCGGTAACTGATCGGCGAGAGCGAGGAGTGCCCGGCATTTGCTACGCTGACTGGCGTCCCAGGGGCTGTAGCGCAGTCCGGTAGCGCACCTCGTTCGCATCGAGGGGGTCAGGGGTTCAAATCCCCTCAGCTCCACCCTGGTCAGCGGCCGAATCCGAACATTGGATCGGTCGCTTTTCTTTCCCGCAGCAACCGGTACAGCGGCAGCCAGGCGCCGAGACTCGAAGACCTCGTCGCTAAGGCCCGGGTCACGGCACGCGCTCATCGTCCGGACGCGGCCTCGGCTCGGTCTGCGCGGACGGCCCGCCGTCTGGCGGTCGACAGCGAGCGTTGCACATCATGCGGACGACGTGGCAGCAAGGGCCAGCGGCAGCCGGGCTCGCGTAGTTGACGGCGGTGGCGTACTGCTTTACTGTCTTAGACACCTAAGACAGTGGGAGGGCTAGCCGGTGATCACCTTCCGGGTGGACGGGCGGTCGGCGACTCCGCCGTACCTGCAGATCGTGCAGCAGGTGCGCCAGGCTCTCCGGATGGGCCTGCTCGACGTGGGCGACCAGCTGCCGTCGGTCCGTGAGGTAGTCGCTGCCACCGCCATCAACCCGAACACCGTGCTCAAGGCTTACCGCGACCTGGAACGAGAGGGCCTGGTGGCCGCCGAGGCGGGCCGCGGCACCTTCGTGACCAGACGGCCGGATGGCCCGCCGCCCGGCACTCACACGCGGCTTGGCCGCAGCCTGGCCCGCTGGGTGCGTGAGGCGCGCACCTCGGGACTTGACGACGAATCCATCGAATCGCTGCTGCGCGTCACGCTGCGCGCGGCGGACGAGGAGGCCATCGCATGACCCCCGCCATTGAAACCCGCGGCCTGACCAAACGGTATCGCCGCGTCACGGCACTGTCCGATTGCTCGATTGCGGTCCCCGAGGGCCGGATATCCGCCCTCCTCGGCCCGAACGGCGCGGGCAAGACCACCCTGCTCCGGCTGCTGTCCGGGCTGGCGACCCCGACCGGCGGCGATGCCGCCATCCTCGGCGCCGTGCCGCGCCAGGACCCGGCGTTCCTGGCGGACATCGGGTTCCTGGCCCAGGACATCCCGCTGTACCGGCGGCTGACCGCCGAGGATCACATCGGCCTCGGCGCGCACATGAACCCGCGGTGGGACGGCGAGTCGGTCAGGGACCGGCTGCGCGGCCTGAACATTCCGCTGGACGCCACCGTGGGCACGCTGTCCGGGGGCCAGCGGGCCCAGGTGGCCCTCTCGCTCACGCTGGCCAAGCGCCCGCGGGTCCTGCTGCTGGACGAGCCCCTCGCGGCACTCGATCCGCTGGCCCGGCGGCACTTCCTCGGCACGCTCGCCGACGCTGTGGCCGCGGGCGGGCTGACCGTCGTGCTGTCCTCGCATCTCGTCGCGGACGTCGAGCGGGTCTGCGACCACCTGATCCTGCTCTCGGCCTCCCGCGTCCAGCTCTGCGGGGAAATCGAGGACCTGCTCAATGAGCACCGCGTGCTCGTCGGCCCCCGCAAGGACACGACCGTGATCGAGCGGGATCACCAGGTCGTGCAGACCGTGAGGTCCGCGCGCCAGACCACGATGGTGGTGCGGCTGAACGGCCCCGTCGCCGACCCCGACTGGGAAGCCTCGGAGGTCAGTCTCGAAGATCTGGTGCTCGCCTACATGGGCGCTGATACCGCACCGGCGATCGCGGAGCTAAGCACAACCGGAGGTAACCGATGACCTGGGTCGTCTGGCGGCTGTACCGGACGCCGGTCATCGTCGCCGCCGCAGCGCTCGCCATCTTCGCCGTCCTGCTGCTGATCACCGGTCTGCAGGTGGCGTCCGAGTATCACAATGCGCTCCAGACGTGCACCGCGAGCAGGAACTGCGGCGACCTCCAGAGCGTGCTGAACCTCGGCGGCAGTCCCGGCAATATCTTCGTTTCGCTGAGTGTCGCCGTGCCGGCCCTCCTCGGGCTGTTCTGGGGCGCGCCGATGGTGGCACGGGAGATCGAGTCCGGCACCAGCCAGTTCGCCTGGGTGCAAAGCGTCACCCGCAGCCGGTGGCTCGCGGCCAAGACCGGCTGGCTTGTGCTCGCCGCCGCCGTCTGGGGCGGAGCCGTCGCCGCGCTCGTCACCTGGTGGTCCGGCCCGGAGAACGCGGTCAGCCTGGACAGGTTCAACCTCAACGTCTTCGACGTGCAGGGCATTGTCCCGGTCGCCTACGCGATCTTCGCGGTTGCGCTCGGCATCGCCGCGGGCACGATTGTGCGGCGGGCACTGCCCGCGCTGGCGATTACGCTCGGCGTCTTCGTCGCGGTGCGCGTTGTGATCGCGAACTACCTCCGGCCGCACTACCTGGCCGCACACACCCTGACGCAGAGCATTGGCGGGACCCTCACGCCCAAGGGCGCCTACTGGCAGCTCACCACGGGCATTGTCACCGCGAGCGGCACCGCTGTACCGCCGCGGTCGAGCGGGGGGACCATAGGGTTTGGCTACGGCAGCATGCCCTTCTCGGACCTTCCGGCCGCCTGCCGCGCCTTCGTGGGCAGCGGGCAGCCCCAGCGCGTCATCTCCTGCCTCAGCGCTCGCGGATACCGCCAGTACATGACCTACCAGCCCGCCAGCCACTACTGGCCGTTCCAGTTCATCGAGACCGGCATCTTCCTGGCGCTCGCCGCCGCCCTGATCGCGGTCGCGTTCGCCATCCTGCGACGCAGGGACGCCTGAGGCGGATGACGCCGGGGTGTCGCTCGGCGCCGGCGTCGCCATGCCGTGTTACGCGGTGAACCTGTACCTGCTCAATCCGCCCGGCCAGCCTTAGCCGGGACGGCATGAGCCCGCACCGCCAGCGGCCCGGCGGCGAGGCGGGCGAAGTTTAACCGCGGCCATTCACGTAACGTGTGTGGTCATGGCGACCAAGAAATCCGGTGGCGCGGCCCGCTCCGATCCGGGTCCTACCATCTTCGTGCTCTTCGGGGCGACCGGCGACCTGGCTAAGCGCATGGTCCTCCCGGCGTTCTACCGGCTGGCGCTCGAGGGCCTGCTGCCGAAGAAATGGCTGCTGATCGGCAACGGCCGCGGCGACGTGGCGCACGAGGACTTCCGCAAGCACGTGCATGACGTGCTGACCGAGTTCGGCCCGAAGCCGGAGAAGCCCGCCTGGGACTCCTTCGCCCCGCGGCTGCTGTTCGCCGGCGGCGGTTTCAGCACTGACAACCCCGGCAGCCTGCTGGATGTTATCGGGAAGGCCGATAAGTCTCTCGGCGGCGACCCCCAGTTCGTGCACTACCTGGCGGTGCCGCCGGTGGCCTTCGGCGGCCTCACCAAGGCGCTGGGCCAGCACAACCTGGCCAAGGACGCCCGCGTCGTCTACGAGAAGCCGTTCGGCACCTCGGCGAAGGACTTCCGGGCACTCGACAGGACCGTCCACTCGGTGCTGGACGAGCGGCAGGTCTACCGGATCGACCACTTCCTGGGCAAAGAGGCGACGCAGGACCTGCACGTGCTGCGGTTCGCGAACGGGCTGTTCTCCGGCATGTGGGACCGCACGAACGTGGAGTCGGTTCAGATCGACGTTCCGGAGCGCCTCGGCATCACTGACCGCGCGGTGTTCTACGACGCGACCGGCGCCGTACTCGACATGCTCGTCACTCACCTGTTCCAGGTCGCCGCCGAGGTCGCCATGGAGCCTCCGGCCAGCCTCGGCGCTGACGATCTGCAGGCGGCGCGGGAGAAGGTGATCGGGTGCTTCCGGCCGCTCGACCCGGCCGAGGTGGTACTCGGACAGTTCACCGGCTACCGGGACGTGCCGGGCGTAGATCCCCGATCGAAGCGCGATACGTTCGTCGCTGCCCGGCTCTGGATCGATAACCAGCGCTGGCGCGGCGTGCCGTTCTACCTGCGGACCGGCAAGCGGCTGGCCGCGTCGCAGCAGCGGGTCAGCCTGATCCTGCGCAAGCCAGGCGGCCCGTTCGGCGGGCAGCTTCCGCAGGACGCGAACGTGCTGTCCTTCTCGCTGGCCGGGGACGGTGAGATCGACCTGTCGCTGGTGGCCAAGCAGCCCGGCGCGGGGCTGAAGCTGGACACGGCCAGGACGGCGGTCCCGCTGTCGTCGCTCCCCGATGCCGATCCGCTGCCGCCCTACGTCAGGCTGCTGCACGACGTGCTGAACGGCGATCGCTCGCTCTTCACCCGCCCGGACGGCCTGGCCGCGGTCTGGAAGGTGGCCGATCCGCTGCTGACCAGCCCGCCCAAGGTCGCTCCGTATGCGCCCGGCTCCTGGGGCCCGGCTCAGGCGCGCAAGCTGGTGGCCCCTGACCGCTGGCTGCTCGGCCAGTAGCGGCTGCCCGCGGCGATGCCGGGTGCTGACTGATTTCCACGTCCGCCGAGCAGCTCAGTCCTGGCCGCCCAATAGTCTGCGTGTCCATTCAGGCGCCGCGGATCGTCGTCTGAGCGGCAGGCCATGGCGAGACGAGGATGGAGTTCGATGACCGGAGTGCGGGTACTGGTCGGCACGCGCAAGGGCGCGTTCGTGCTGACCTCCGACGGCAAGCGCGAGCAGTGGGAGGTCAGCGGCCCGCACTTCGCCGGCTGGGAGATCTATCACGTGAAAGGCTCCGCCGGCCGATCCGGACCGGCTCTACGCCTCGCAGTGCACCGGCTGGTCCGGGCAGGTGATCCAGCGATCCGACGACGGCGGCGCGACCTGGCAGCGCGGTCGGCAACCAGTTCGGTTACGACGGCACGCCGGGCACGCACCAGTGGTACGACGGGACGCCGCACCCGTGGGAGTTCGAGCGCGTCTGGCACCTGGAGCCCGTCGCTCGACGACCCGGACACGGTCTACGCGGGCGTCGAGGACGCCGCGCTGTTCCGCTCGACCGACGGCGGGCGAGACCTGGCAGGAGCTGCCTGGCGCTGCGCGGCCACGAGCTCCGGGCCGTCCTGGCAGCCGGGCGCGGGCGGCATGTGCCTGCACACGATCCTCCTCGACCCGTCCGGCCCGGAGCGCATGTTCGCCGCGATCTCGGCGGCAGGCGCGTTCCGGTCTGACGACGACGGGGCAGACCTGGCGGCCGGTCAACCGCGGGCCTGCAGTCCGAGGGCATCCCCGACCCGGACGCCGAGGTCGGCCACTGCGTGCACCGGCATCGCGATGCACCCGTCCCGGCCCGGCGGTGCTGTTCATGCAGAAGCACTGGGACGTCATGCGCAGCGACGACGCCGGCGAGTCCTGGCGCGAGGTCAGCGGCAACCTGCCGACCGACTTCGGCTTCCCGATCGACGTGCACGCGCACGAGCCGGACACCGTCTACGTCGTCCCGATCACCAGCGACTCCCAGCACTTCCCGCCCGACGGGAAGCTGCGGGTCTACCGCAGCCGCACCGGCGGCGACGAGTGGGAGCCGCTCACCAACGGCCTGCCGCAGGAGCACTGCTACGTCAACGTGCTCCGCGACGCCATGGCCGTCGACTCGCTCGACTCCTGCGGCATCTACTTCGGCACCACCGGCGGCCAGGTCTACGCCTCGGCCGACGCCGGCGACAGCTGGGCGCCGATCGTCCGCGACCTGCCCGGCCGTGCTGTCGGTCGAGGTCCAGACGCTGCCATGATCCGCGTCGTCGCTGCCCGCGCACCTGCGGCGCCCTGGCCCACGTCGACGGCGAGGTCCACCTCGACGTCGCGGGCCCGGTCACCCAGCGCACGGTCCTCGACGCGCTCGAGGCCCGTTACCCGATGCTGCGCGGCACGATCCGCGACCACGGACACGCGGCGCGCGGCGGGCGTTCATCCGGTTCTTCGCCTGCGTGCGCCGGCTGATCGTGGTGAGTTCGCGTGCGCATAGGACGCGAAGTCACCACGATCATGACTCGCGGCCCTCGGCGAGCTGGATCGCGATGTCGATGATCATGTCTTCCTGGCCGCCGACGTAACCCGCCTCCCCGACTTTGTGCAGGATCTCGTGCGCGGGCACGCCGTAGCGTGCGGCAGCCCGCTCGGCGTGCAGCAGGAAACTGCCGTACACGCCGGCGAATCCCTGCACGATGGCGGACCGGTCGGCGTTCGGGAGCCGGGCCTGTTCCTGCCTCGGGAGCGCGGGCCGCAGCACGTCCTGCGCGGCCGCCATCGCGGCGTCGACGTCGACACCAGTCTTGATGCCGAGCCGCTCGAACGTGGCGACCAGCACCTCGGTCGGCGCGTTCCCCGCGCCGGCGCCGAGCGCGCACAGCGCCCCGTCCACCTGCCGGGCGCCGCCCTGCACGGCCAGCACGCTGTTCGCCACGCCCAGGGACAGGTTCTGGTGCCCGTGGAAGCCGACCTGAGCATCCGCGCCGATCTCGGCGACCAGCGCCTGCACGCGGTCCTGCGCGTCAGCGAGGATCAGCGCGCCCGCCGAGTCGACCACGTAGACGCACTGCGCGCCCGCGTCGACCATGATCCGGGCCTGCCTCGCCAGCTCCTGCGGGCCGATCCGGTGCGCGAGCATCAGGAACCCGACGGTCTCCATGCCCATCTCGCGGGCCGCGCCGAAATGCTGCACCGACACATCGGCCTCGGTGCAGTGCGTGGCGATCCGCGCCACGGACGCGCCGGTGTCGTGAGCGTGCCGCAGATCGTCGATCGTGCCCACCCCCGGCAGCAGCAGCACCGCGATCCTGGCCTGCCGCGCCTCAGCCACGGCAGCGGCGATCAGCTCGAACTCATCGGTCAGCGAGAACCCGTAGTTGAACGACGAGCCGCCCAGCCCGTCGCCGTGCGAGACCTCGATGACCTCGACTCCGGCCTCGTCCAGCGCGTGCACCACCGCCCGCACCTGCTCCTCGGTGAACTGGTGCGCCAGCGCATGCGACCCGTCCCGCAGCGTCGAGTCGGTCAGCCGCACGTCCGCCTGGCCCGTCATGCCCGCCCTCCGGTCTGCACGGCCGCCTGCCCCGCACCGGACTGCAGGTGCGCGGCGAGCAGCTCCCCCACCCGCGCGGCGGCCGCGGTGATGATGTCCAGGTTCCCGGCATAGTCGGGCAGGTAGTCGCCGCGGCCGCGCACCTCCAGGAACACCCCGACCCGCGCCATGCCCCGCCACCGCGGGTCCGGCGGGTCGTACTGCGGCTCCGCCCGGAGCGTATAGCCGGGAACGTAGCCGCGTACGGTCTGCGCCATCGCCTCGATGCTCGCGGTGACCGCGTCCCGCAGCGGCCCTGGCTCGGCTGCCTCCGGCGGGATCGAGCAGAACACCGTGTTCCGCATGATCATCGGCGGCTCGACCGGATTCAGCAGGATGATCGCCTTGCCCTGCGCCGCGCCGCCGACTTCTCGCAGCGCCGCCGCTGTCGTCTGGGTGAACTCATCGATGTTCGCCCTGGTGCCCGGCCCGGCCGACCGGGACGCGATCGACGCCACGATCTCGGCGTAGGCGACCTCCACGACCCGGCTGACCGCCGCCACCACCGGGATGGTCGCCTGCCCGCCGCAGGTAATCATGTTCAGGTTGACCGCGTCCAGGTTGAGGTCCAGGTTCACCGGCGGGCACACATACGGGCCGACCGCCGCGGGAGTGAGGTCGACCGCGCGAACTCCCGCTTCGGCGTACCGGGCGGCATTCGCCGCATGCGCCCGCGCGCTCGTGGCCTCGAACACCACCTCGGGCAGCGGATCCTGGCTCAGCAGCCAGTCCACGCCGCCGGCGCTGGCCTCCAGCCCGAGCCGCCGCGCCCGGGCCAGACCGTCCGACGCAGGATCAACGCCGGCCATGTACCGCAGCGCCAGCGCGCCGTCCTGCTGCCGCAGCAGCTTCATCATCAGATCAGTGCCGATATTGCCGGAGCCGACGATCGCGGCCGTCACGGAATTCACGGGCAGTGCCCTCCCTGCTTCGGTGCGGAACTAGTAGCGGGCCAGCTCAGTCGAACACGGCCGTCACCGAGCCCAGCCGGTCGAAGGCCGCCGTCACCGCGTCGCCAGGCGCCACCGGAATGGCCGCGGTCACCGACCCGGTCAGGATCACGTGCCCGGCATCCAGCTCCGCGCCCCGCGCGAGCAGCTCATTGGCGAGCCAGGTAGCAGCATGCAGCGGCGAGCCGAGGACGGCCGCGCCGGCACCGGTCGCCACGATCCGGCCGTTGCGGCGGAACACGCACCCGGTCAGCGACAGGTCGAGTCCGGCCAGCGGCACCGGCGTCTGGCCGATCACGAATCCGCCGCTTGAGGCATTGTCCGCGATCGTGTCCGCCAGGGTGATCTGCCAGTTCGCGATCCGGCTGTCGATGATCTCGATCGCCGGAACGGCCCACGCCGTCGCCGCCACCACGTCGCTGACCGACACCCGCGGCCCCCGCAGCGGGGCGCCCAGCACCAGCGCGATCTCCGGCTCCGCCCGCGGCTGCAGGAACTGGCCGGTGTCGATCGGCGCATCGGCGGCGCAGGCCATGTCCGTCAGCAGATGCCCGAAGTCCGGCTCGCTCACGCCCATCTGCTGACGCATCGGCTCCGACGTCAGGCCCACCTTGAATCCGGCGATCCCGGCCCCGCCGGCCACGCGACCGCGGATCTGGATCAGCTGGATCGCGTACGCGTCCGCCACCGTCAGCCCGTCATAGGTCTGCGTCAGCGGCGGCACGGCCACGCGCGTCGCAGACGCCCGCTCAAGCAGCCCGGCCAGCGCGTCAAGATCAGTCACGGTCATGTCCCTCCGGTGCGGTCCTGCTGAGGTGTGTCCACAGCCGCGGCAGCAACTCGGCGCCGGCCGCGCGCCAGGACGCGGCCTCGGCCGCATCCATCAGCCGGGGCGCGGCACTGGCGGCCGCGGCCGCGAGCCATGTCTGGCAGGCCGCGGCCAGCAGCCACATCCGGGCGGCCGCGAGGCCGGGAGCGATGCCGCAGGTGAGTGCCCCGTTCCCGCGCAGGAGCAGCGCGTCAGATGAGCCAAGCGCGGCAGCGGCCGCCGCAGGCGAGCTCACGGGACCGGAGCAGCCGCGGATCGCAGTGCACCGGCACGCGCTCGCCCAGCCAGCACGCCTGACCGTGCAGCAGCGGCAGTTCGACCCGGCAGCGGCGCGCCGGCGGCAGCGAACGCCGCGCTGGCGGCTGCGCGCGGGCGATTGCGCCGACGTCCGGCCGGGCCGCGTACACGGCCAGGTGCGCCCAGGCCTCGGCCGGGGCGCCCGGCGGCAGCGAGGTCGCGGTCAGATCGACCTCGACCAGGTCAGCGGCCGTCACCGTGGCCAGGTCGGCGGCGGGAGTGATGAGCATGCCGCGGCCGGTGCGCTGCGAGACGTGCCCGAAGGCCGTGACGAGGCCGAGGCCGCGACAGGATGCGGCCGGCGTGAGCGACCTCGTTCCCGGCCTGTTGCGGTTGGGTGTCCACCCGCTAAACTGTATGCAGTTTGCAGCGAAAGGGGAAGTCGTGATCTCAGGACTTCATCACTATGCCCTCGAGGTGCCGGACCTGGAGGTCGCAGACGGCTTCCTGTCCGACTTCGGACTCGAGACCACGGATAAGGACGGCGCCCTGCTCGCGCAGTGCCCCGGGCGGCGGCCAGGAGCAGGTCCGGATGGTGCAGGGCCCGGCCAAGCGGCTGCATCACGTGTCGTTCACGCTCGCGCCCGGCAGCCTCGACGGGGTGCTCGCGCTCGCTGGAGCGGGCGGGCACGCCGCTGATCGAGCCGCCGCCGGGCGCTGAGGCGACCGGTACCTGGCTGCGCGACCCGGACGGCACCGCCGTGCAGCTGCTTGAGACCGAGCAGGCACCGCCGCGGCCGGTCGCGGAGATCCTGATCAACTCCGGCGCCAGCCGGCAGCGGATCGGCACGGCTGCCTGGCGCGAGGTCACCGGGGACGTGAACCCGCGGCGCCTCGGGCACTCGCTGCTGTTCACCGCGCAGCCAGCAGTGCTGACCGACTTCTACACGCGCGTACTCGGCCTGCACGTCAGCGACACCATTCACCACGACTTCGTGACCTTCCTCAACGCCGGTCCGGGCGATCATCACATCTTCGGTTTCATCAGCTCGACCCATCCGGGCTTCCACCACGCGAGCTTCGAGGTGCCGTCCATCGACGCCATCGCGATCGGCGCGGACCGGATGCGCTCCCGCGGCCGGGACGCCGGCTGGGGACTCGGCCGGCACACGATCGGCTCGAACTTCTTCCACTACAACCCCGACCCGTGGGGCAGCTGGATCGAGTGGTTCTCCGACATCGACCAGATCGATGACTGCTGGGTCGCCGGAGACTGGGACGTGCCGCCGCACCTGTGGGGAGCGCCGCCGCCGGAGACGTTCCTCGCTAACGCCGAGCCGCGCGCGGAGTAGCCACTGCGCCGTAATCAGGGAGACTTGTGCACGCCAGGACGCGCGCAAGTCTTCCCGGTAACCGGGTGACCTGCCGGGTCAGGCCGTGACGGCCTCGCCTGCCTTGATCTTCCGCATCGCGGCGAGAGTCGCTGCTACCGCCTTGAGGTAGTCGCCGGTCATGCTCTCCGCGTATTCGGTCTCGCGGGCCGAGCCGCCCTCCACGCCGCCGACGACCAGCGCGAAGCTGAAGCGCAGCCTGAGGTCGTCGTCGCTGCCCTCGATCTCGTTGGCGATCGTGCCGAGCACCGGACCGGACGTGCGGGTGAAGACCACCCGGTGCGGCTCCTCCAGCGTGATCCGCTCGGTCATCCGCTGCCCGCGGAAGTCGATGTCCCGGTCGAAGGTGTTCTCGTCCAGGCGGGCGGTTACCTCGCAGTGGGTCATGCTCGGCACGAACGGCAGCGCGTTGTTCGCCTTCATGACCAGGCCGTCCCAGACATCGGCGCGGGTCAGTGCGGGCTGGCCGTCCTCGTTCACCGGCAGCTGATGCGAGACGAAGATCATTACTGGCTCCTCTCCGCGTCCGTGACGCGGTTCGAAATCTGGCCGAGTCCGTCGATCGCGACGGTCACGACATCGCCGTGCCTGAGGTAGAGGCCGCGGGCAGCGCCGACGCCCGCGGGCGTGCCCGTCGCGATCACGTCGCCGGGCTCGAGTGTCACGTAGCTGCTCGCGGCCGCGATGAGCTGATCGACCGGGCAGATCATGTCGGCGGTGGACTCATCCTGCTGGAGCTCGCCGTTGACCCACAGCCGCAGCCGCAGGTCCTGCGGATCCGGCGATCAGGAACGCCGGGGTGATGCCGGGTCCCATCGGCAGCGAGGTGTCGGCTGCCTTCGCCGCGATCCAGTCGAAGCGGAACGGCTCGGCTGGCACGGTGTCGCGCCGGTGGTAGCCCCTGGCGGTCACGTCGTTGGCGACGCAGTAGCCCGCGACATGCCCGAGGGCACGGTCGACCGGGATGTCGCGGCCGCCCGTTCCGATGACGACGGCGAGCTCGCCTTCCCAGTCGTAGCGGGCGCGCTCGTGGTCGCGGATGACGATGGGATCCGCCGGACCGGTCACGGTCGTCGACGGCGGCTTGAGGAAGAAGAACGGCTCCCAGTCGTCGCCCGGCACCTCACCGCCCATCTCGCGGATGTGCTTGCGGTAGTTGACGCCCGCGCACAGCACCTTCCGCGGATAGCTGACCGGGGTGAGGAGCTCGGCGGACTCCGCGCGCGGGGCATCCGCGAGCTCGAGACCGGCCAGCAGCTCCGCTGCCTCCGGCCACGAGCCGAGCAGGTCCAGCATCGTGGGCCAGCGCTTCAGCTCAGGCGGCGCGAGCAGGTCGGCGGCCGGGGGTGGTGGCGGCCCGTTCCCGTCCTGGCGGGTCTGCCTGTGCTGAACCAGGACGCCGAGGCGGGTCTCGCCGTTCTCGCGGTAGGTGGCCAGGGAGAAGGTCATTCCGCCTGCCCCTGGCTCGGCGGGCTGGCTACCAGGTCGTGCACGGCCGCGATGTCCAGCTCGGCCCAGCCTTCGGCGACGGCCTTGTCGAACAGCGTCTTCGCCGCCGCGAACACCGGCGGGTCGAGGCCCGCGGCCGCCGCGGCGACGGCGATCTGCTCGAGGATCGGGTGCAGCGTGCCGATCGGCCCCGGTGCCGGGGACCACTGCCGGTCGCGCATGGCCGGGCCGCGCTGGCGCCAGATCGCGGACGAGCCGATGGAGTTGTCCAGCGTCTGCTGCACCTGCTCAAGGTCGAGGCCCAGGCTCCGGGCCAGGTGGATGGCCTCGGCAGCCGCCACTGTGTGCGTGGCCAGCAGCAGGTTCGCCACGTACTTCATGCTCGCGCCGGTGCCGAACTCGCCGGTGAAGACCCACGGCCCGGAGATGGCGTCGAGCACCGGGCGGACGACCTCGACGCTGGCCGGATCCCCGGAGACAAAAGTGGTGGCGAGCCGCGGTGCCACCATGCCGGGACTGCCGCTGATCGGGCTGTCCAGCATGTCGCCGCCGACCGCCCGCACGGCATCGCGCAGCTCGCGCTTGCGGTCGACCGGGATCGTGCTCATCTCGATGTGAACGGCGCCGGGGCGCAGCGCAGCCAGCGTGCCAGACGGGCCGGTGACGACCTCGGCCACCGCGTCGGCGTCCGGCACGATGGACAGCACGACATCGGCGTCCGCGACGGCGTCGGCTGCCGTCGGCGCGACGGTGCCGCCGGCACTGGCCAGCTCATCCGACGGCGTGCGGCGGTACCCGGTGACGGGGAAGCCGCGCTCCATCAGGTTGCGGGCGATGGGCATGCCCATCTTGCCCAGTCCGATCACTGCGACTCGCATGGCGCTGCCGCCTCCCTGCTGACTGCGGTCCCGGCCGCCTGCTACCCCCACGTGAAGCCCCCGGTGCCGAGCGAGAGCTGCAGCCTGATCGCGCCCTCGTTGACCCGCCAGCCGAAGACCTGGAAGGTTCGCAGCCCGGCGAGGACGAACGGGTCAGTCGCGGCGATCTCGGCAGCCTGCCCGGCAGTCGCGGTCCGCAGCAGCGTGATGCCGGAGCCCGGACCGGTTCCCGGACCGCTGACCAGCGGGCCGGACAGGAAGACCGTGCCCTCGGCCTCCAGCTTCAGCAGCCAGGCCACGTGCTCATCGACGTGCTCAGCGATGTCGGCAGCAGTCGTGGCCGGGGCTGGCTCGGACAGCACGAGCCAGTAGTCGCGGCCCAGCAGGCCCGCGTGAGCGCGCTGAGCGGTCGCCTCGCTGCTTGCGTCCATGGGTAAACTGTATGCAGTTTGGCGAGCACGTCAAGACCTGCCGGACGCCAGACGCGGAGTGTATGCACTTCGCGGCAGAGATCGGCGAGAATGGCCCCATGCCCCGCACACCGACGATCGTCCCCGGCCTCCGCAAGGTCGAGCTGCCCGAGGCCCGGCAGGCGATCCCGGCGCTCCATGCCTACCTGCGCGAGTGCGTCCTGGACGGCACGCTCACGCCCGGCACGAAGCTGTCGCAGGTCGCACTGGCCGATCAGCTGGGAGTGAGCCGGACGCCGCTGCGCGAGGTACTGCGGATGCTGCAGGAAGAGGGCCTCGTCGAGATCGAGCCCAATCAGCGCACCCGGGTAGCGGGTCTCGATCCGCAGGAACTGGACGACGTCTACGCCAGCCGGATCCTGCTGGAGACGCTGGCACTCTCCATGACGCTGGACTCGTTCACTGGCGCCTATCAGCGCGAGGCCAGGCGGATGCTGACAGCCATGCGGCAGGCGGCGAAGTCCGGTGACTTCGGGACCTGGTTCGACTCGCACGGCGAGTTTCACCGGCTGATCACCGCCGGGTGCCGGGACCGCGCTGCAGCGTCAGCTCACGGCATTTGCCGACCGGACGACCCGCTATATCCGCATCTACCAGCTGTCCGAGCCGGCGAGCTGGCAGGCCGCCGGCGACGCCGAGCATGCGGCCATCCTGACGGCACTGAGCGAGGGCGACCACCAGGCGGCGCTCTCCGGCCTGGCGCACCATCTGGCCAGGACCGCCGAGCGCGTGCTCACCGACTGCGCGCCCGATTACAAGATCAACGCCGTCACGCACGCGCTGGAGCTGGTCGAGCGGACCCCGCTGACCGCCCGCGCCTGAGCCCTATGCCTGAACCAGCAGCATCGGACCGGCCTGCCGGCGACCGGGCCGCCGGGACCCGGCCGCGAGGGGCCGGGCCGCGGGCAGCCGGGCCGCAGGGGGCCGGGCCGCGGGCAGCCGGGATGCGCGGGATCGGCTCGCCCGGTACCCGCTCGGCGCGTCGGTGACCGCTGCCGAGCTGGCCGGGGACGCGCACCCGGTGCTGCGGCGGCTGCGCGAGGCCGAGCCCGTTTCCTGGCTGCCGGCCCTGGGCGGCTGGCTGGTGACGCGCGCCGACCTCGCCGATCGCGTGCTGCGGGAGCCAGGCACGTTCACCGTGGATGATCCGCGGTTTACCACCGCGCGAGTCGTCGGGCCGAGCATGCTGTCGCTGGACGGGACCGAGCACCGGCGGCACCGTGACCCGTTTGCGCGGGCGATGCGTGCGCCGGAGCTGCGGACCCGGCTGGACCAGGCGGCGGCCCGGCAGGCACGGCTGCTTGTCGCGGAGCTCGCATCGGGGGGCCAGGAGGCGGAGCTGCGCCGTGGCCTGGCCGGCCAGCTCGCCGTGGCCGTGATGGCGGACATGCTCGGCCTGAACGTCGCGCCAGCCCGGCTGCTCGCCTGGTATGACGCGATCGTGGCGGGCGTGTCCGCGCTGTCAGTGGCCGGTGCACCGGCAGCGGGCGGCCCGGTCGCTGGCGAGCCGGGCGCCTGGCGGGCCGTACTCCAGTCAGTCACCGCCTGGCGGCCCGCTCACTCTCCGGTCAGTCACCACCTGGCGGCCGCGCAGGCCGCGAGAGCGCGGCCCGCACCGTCGCCGCTGCCGAGGCTGCCTTCGCGGAGCTGAGCGCCTGCGTCAGCGAAACACTGGCCCGGCCAGCCGAGCCCTCCGTGCTCACGGCGGTGGCCGGAGACCTGCCGGCGGGCGAGGTGGTGTCCAACGCTGCCGTGCTGCTGTTCGGCGGCATCGAGACCACCGAGGGAATGATCTGCAACGCCGTCTGGTACCTGCTCCGCAGTCAGGAGAGCCTGCGGGCGGTGCTGGCCGACCGGGCGCTGATCGGCAGCGTGGTCGAGGAGTCGCTCCGGCTCGAGCCGGCGGCCGCGGTGGTCGACCGGTATGCGACCTCCGATGTGACGGTCGGCGACGCCGCGATCAGCCGCGGCGACCTGGTGACCGTCTCGCTCGCCGGGGCCAGCCGGGATCCGGCCGTCTTCGCCGATCCGGACCGGTTCGATCTGCACCGGCCGAACTCCCGCCAGCACTGGGCGTTCGCCGTCGGCCCGCATTTCTGCGTGGGCGCGCAGCTAGCGCGGGCCGAGACGGTCGCGGCCGTCAGCGAGCTGCTTGGCCAGCTGCCCGGCCTGCGCCTGGACCCGGCGCGGCCGAGCTTTCCGCAGGGCCTGGTGTTCCGCAAGCCGGCCTCACTGCACGTTCGCTGGGACGGCTGACCCCGTCCGGGCGGCTGGCACCCGGCTGGCGGCGGCCGCCGAACGGGAGCAGCCGGAAACCGACGGCCGGCGAGCCGGGCCGCAGACTCAGCCAGCCGACAGGAACGGCTCGACAACGCCGAGGAACTCGGCTGTCTTCTCGATCATCGTCCAGTGCCCGCAGCCGCCGATGAGATGCAGGCGGCAGTCCGGCAGCAGGTCCACCATCGCCGCTGAGGACGTCCGCCACGGCACCACGCGGTCGTCGCGCCCGTGGACCAGGAGCACCGGCTGGGTGACCGCGTTCAGCTCGGCGCCCGAGAGCGCCAGGTCGTCCACCCATCGCTGCTGCGGCGCCGGGAACATGGCCGCCCACGAGTCCCGCACTGCCGGGCTGAGGCTGGCCTCGTACCGCAGCTGCACGAGCTCATCGGTAATCAGCTCGCGGTTGTACGCGAACAGGCCGATGACCTCCCGCATGGCCTCCGTGCTCGGCCGGTACGCCCAGATCGTGGCCAGGCCCGGCGGCAGGGCCATGGCCACGCCCATCGTTCCCATCAGCACGATCCGGCGGATGGCCTCCGGGCGGGCAGCGGCGAGCGACAGCGCGATCGCGCCGCCCATGGAGTTGCCGATTACGTCGCACTGGCCGATGTTCAGCTCGTCCAGCAGGCTCAGCGCGTGCTCGGTCCAGGCGGTCCGCCCGTAGGTGTGCTTGTCGCCGGTGGCGGTGCCGGCGAACCCGAGCTGATCCGGGGCGATCACCCGCCGCCGGGCGCTGAGTGCCGGGATCACCGGTCGCCAGTTCGCGGCGGCGCTGACGCCGGGGCCGGATCCGTGCAGCAGCAGGACAGGCGGCTCGCCCGGGCCAGGATCACCGGTGTCGATGACGGCGGTGTCGGTGCCGCCGGCCTGGACGCGGATGTACTCGGTCACGATGCTCCCAGCTGTGGCTGCGTGCTCGGCTTGCGCTGCGGGCCCAGCCACATGTCGATGGATCCCGGCTCGTCCGGGTCGAATGTCCGCGGCCGCCACGCCGCGTCGTCCTCGATCCGGCGGACGCCGAAGGAGTACTCGTAGGTGAAGCCCTCCGGGCCGAGGAAGTACAGGAAGATCGCCGTCGACTGCGGGTGGCGGCCAGGCCCCATCTCAATCTCGACGCCATGGTCAGTCAGGAAGTGCCAGTTCCTGAACACGTCGTCGATGGTGGCCACCTGGAAATTCATGTGGCACAGGCCGGGCCCGTCGCCCCTGAAGACGGCGAGCTTGTGGTGCACCGGATCGATGCGGATCAGGCACGCCGCGTCGCCGACCCAGTCAGACACCCGCGCGTTGAAATGCGAGTGCCAGAACCGGTAGGCCTCGCGCACGTCGGTCGCGTCCAGGCACAGGTGGCCGAACTCGGTGATGCCGGCCGGCCGGGAGAAGTGCACCGGCCTGGTGACCGTCACCTGATTGCTCACCAGCTCAATGCGGTTGCCGAACGGGTCGCTGAAACCGATGTAAGACCGGACCCGCCGTTCTCTCGCCTCGGCCGCCGAGCCGCGGCTCACCCGGAACCCGGAGTTCTCGAGCTCAGACTCGGCGGCCGCGAGCGCGTCCTCGTCCGCGACGGCGAAGCCGGACGAGATGACACCGGAGCCGCCCTCGACCAGCGCGAGGCAATGGTGCCGGGAATCCGCCCGCAGCTGCGCTGCCCGTTCACTGCCGGGCGCGGGCTGGGCGCCGTTCCCGGCAGTAATGCCCTGATCAGCTCCGACCGAGGGCGGAACCGGCGTGACCAGTTCCAGTCCGACGATCTCGGTCGCAAACGTCACTGCCTTGTCCAGGTCAGCGACCCCGGACCGGACGTAGGCGATGTCGGTGAGCTCGATCACGACAGCACTCCTCAGCCGAATACCGGGGCCAGGTCGATGTAGATCTGCCAGTTGCTGACCAGGTCGCCGTCGAAGGTGAGGATGTCGGCGTTCGGCACGGTGACATGCTTGCCGTCCTGCCGCACGTACTCGACGTCGATCTGGGCGATGCTGACGGCACCTGCGTCGTAGACGTTCAGGATGTGGTGAGTCAGGCCGGCGATCGTGGTGAAGAAGCCGGCCACGGCCTCCCGGACGTTGGCCCGGCCGACGACAGGCTCGGCATTGCCGAACCGGAACGTGACGTCATCGGTCAGGTGGCTGACGAACTTGTCGGGGTCGAAGGCGTCGATGTCGGCGAAGATGGCGGGGACGTTACGGCTCATGGGGGGCTCCCGTCTGCGCGAGCGAAACTGTATGCAGTTCCTGGACTTACTGTAGGCAGTTCGTCCGGGGTTGGGCAATGCACTGGCGCCCGCTCCGCGGAAGAAAGCGGGCGGCAGCGGTCCGGTGGCGGCGGCAGGCAGTCCTGCTCGCACTGCGCAGCCTGCCGGCGCCGATGTCAGCGCGGAGTGATGTTGTAGTTCACCCGGAACAGGTTGCCGGGGTCGTACTGCGCCTTGATCCGGCCGAGACGCGCGTACTTGTCCTCGCCGTACGCCTCGACGACGCGGTCCGGCTGGTCCTCGTCGGCGTTGAGCATGTTCACGTAGACGCCGTTGCCGGTCCACGGCCTGAGCTCGGCCGCGCAGGCACGGATCTGCGCGATGTAGTCGGCGTCCAGCGACGCGTCGTCCCAGGCCATCGCGAAGTTCAGCCACATCTGGTACTGCCGGTTCGAGAACGCTGACTCGTCCTCGGCCACGTCGTCTATCGCGCCGCCAAGGCCCAGGATCTCGACCTCGCCGCCCATCGGCATGTCCGCGAAGAAGTCGACCAGGATGTCGATCGCCTCGTCGGGCAGTGACTGCAGATGTGCTTCCTTGGTGTAGTACCGGTGGCCGTCGCAGAACTCCTCGTCGATGAGGTGCTGGACGCCGGCCCCGAACGGCAGGACGGTCGAGGCGGTGACGGCCGGCTCGCCGACTGAGCTCAGCCTGCCGATCAGCTCCTCCCCCTCGGGGTCCTCGGCATCATCCAGCCACATCGAGATCAGCATCAGCATCCGGGCGCCGACAAGCTCGGGCGGCACGAACGGCAGCGCGGGCATGTCGTGCTTGAGCGCGGCGTGGTAGCCGACGTTCCGGCCGAGCGTCGGGTACAGCGCCGCGTACTCGCGCAGCGCCTGCGCCGCCTGGCCGGGATGGTAGAGCGAGACGCCGATCCGCATCATCGGACCGAAGTCGAAGGTGCTGAAGGTGAACTTCGTGACGATGCCGAAGTTGCCGCCGCCGCCCCGCAGTGCCCAGAACAGATCGGGGTGCTGCGTCGCCGACGCGGTCACGACCTCGCCGGAAGCCAGCACGACCTCAAGCTCGGCAAAATTGTCACAGGTAAGCCCGTGCTTGCGGGAGAACCAGCCGATGCCGCCGCCGAGCGCGAGGCCGGCGACCCCCGTCTCGGACATAATGCCGGCGGGCACGATCATGCCGAGCGGCCCGGTGGCCGCGTCCACATCACCGAGCCGGGCAGCCGCCGCCGGCGTGCGCGAGGTGCCGCTCGGCGTCGACGGTCACCTCCCGCAGACCGCCGAGGTCGATGGTCAGTCCGCCATCGGAGAGCGCCTTGCCGGCGACGTTGTGACCACCGCACCGCACCGACGGCGCCAGCCCGAAGTCGCGGGCGGCATCGACCGCGGCAACGACGTCCGCCGTGCTGGTACAGGTAAGGATCAGGCCAGGACGCTTGTCGACCATCGCGTTCCAGACGGTCCTGGCCTGCTCGTAGTCCGGGCCGTCCGGCTCGATGATCGTGCCGCTGAACCTGCCCTGCAGGGACTCGATGATCTTCTGCCGAGTCGCGGCGTCGATGATGCCATCCGCCGCGTGAGTGGTGGTGGAAGTCATGGCTGCCTCGCCTTCTTCAGGACGGGCGGCGCCAGATGCGACGGGAGGCGGGCACGCTGAGATGACCGCCCCGTGCACCGGCTCCTGCCGGTTATCAGGGTCCGCGGCGCGTCCGGACGCCTTCGCGTGAGCAAAACTGTATACAGTTTCAGCGCGAAGTCAACCCCGCGCGCCAGGGAGAACGGGCCCGCGGCACGCGAGACCGGCAGCTGGCAGGCGGCTTCGCCGCCGCCGGAAAAACGCAGTTGCCCTGGCCGGCGGGCGTGCTGGACGATCCGGTGATGAGCACTCCGACCAACGAGGTCCGGGCCGGGCGTCGCCAGGAGCCTGCGGCTGCCCGGCCAGTCGCACTGGTCACCGGCACCGGCCGGACTGCCGGCATCGCCGCCGGGATCGCCGGCCAGCTGGCAGCGTCAGGCTGGAACATTGCCTTCACCTACTGGACCGCCTACGACCAGCGCATGCCCTGGGGACCCGAGCCCGAAGCTGCCGCTGCCATCCGCGCGAACCTGACCGGGCACGGTGCCGCGTCCGCGGCCATCGAGGCTGACCTTGCGGGAACCGGAGCCCCGGCACAGATCTTCGACCAGGCCGAGGCCCGGCTCGGCAATGTCACGGCGCTGGTGATGTGTCATTGCGAATCGGTGGACTCCGGGCTCCTGGACACCACTGTCGAGAGCTTCGACCGGCACTTCGCTGTCAACGCCCGTGCCACCTGGCTGCTCATCCGCGAGTACGCCCGGCGCTTCTCCGGCACCTTCGGAACTGGCCGGATCATCAGCCTCACCAGCGACCACACCGTCGGCAACCTGCCGTACGGAGCCAGCAAGGGCGCACTGGACCGCATCACGCTCGCGGCCGCTCACGAGCTTGCCCACCTCGGCGTGACCGCCAACGTCATCAACCCCGGGCCGGTCGACACCGGCTGGATGAGCGACGAGATCAGGGCGAGCGGCATCCGCCAGACACCACTCGGGCGCCTCGGCACCCCGCGCGACACCGGGCACCTGGTTGACTTCCTGTGCTCCGCGCAGGGCGGCTGGATCAACGGCCAGCTGCTGATGAGCAACGGCGGATACGCCTAGCAAGCGCGCCGGGCCCGGGCCAGAACCGGCAGTCCGGCGTGGGAACACCACCACCGGGCCGCTGGCCGGCAGAATCGGGACGATGCCGACTGCCGGAGGACGCGTGGGCGAGCTGACCGTCCTGGAGATCTGCGCGGGCGCGGGCGGCCAGGCGCTCGGGCTCGAGCAGGCGGGCTTCAGCCACGCCGCGGCCGTTGAAATCGACGCGGACGCCTGCGAGACGCTGCGGCTCAATCGGGGCGACCACTGGAAGATCATCGAAGACGACGTTGCCAACGTCGACGGGCGCGGCTTCGGCGGCACCGACCTGTTCGCAGGGGGCGTGCCCTGCCCGCCGTTCTCGATCGCGGGCAGGCAGCTCGGTCACGCCGACGAGCGCGACCTGTTCCCGCAGGCGCTGCGGCTGGTCGCGGAGATACGCCCGCGAGCCGTGCTGCTGGAGAACGTCCGCGGACTGGCCGCAGCACGGTTCGACGGCTATCGCGCGCAGGTGCTCGCGCAGCTGGCCGCTCTCGGGTTCCGGACCTGGTGGGAGCTGGTCAACGCGAGCGAGCACGGCGTGCCGCAGCTGCGGCCGCGGTTCGTCCTGATCGGGATAGCGGAACCGTGGGCGGCCGCCTTCCGCTGGCCGGAGCCTCAGCACGCGCCGCCGCCGACCGTCGGCGGCACCCTGGCGGACCTGATGGGCGAGGCCGGCTGGCCGGGCGCGGCGAACTGGGCCCGGCGCGCGAGCAGGATCGCACCCACGATCGTCGGCGGCAGCAAGAAGCACGGCGGCCCGGACCTCGGCCCGACCCGCGCCCGCGAGGCCTGGCGCGAGCTCGGCGTGGACGGGCTCGGTGTCGCCGACAGACCCGCCCGGCCCCGGCTTCCCGCCGGATGGCCTCCCGAAGCTGACCGTGCCCGATGGTCGCCCGGCTGCAGGGTTTCCCTGACAGCTGGCGCTTCAGCGGCCGCAAGACCGCCGCCTACCGCCAGGTGGGCAATGCCTTCCCGCCGCCGGTCGCGCGCGCTCTGGGCATCGCCATCGCGGCGGCCCTCGGCCAGCAGCCCGGACGCTAGCGCGGCGCGGCGGCCCGCTCGCTGGCGCCGCCGGCCTCGGCAGGGCCGTCCACGCAGAGCGGCGTGCTGCACGGTCCCGGCGGCAGGGCCTCATCTGGCTGCTGCCCGGCGTCGCCGGAAACGCGCCGGTCGCCTGCCCCCAGCTGACGACCGTGCTGGCGACCGTGCCGGCGACCGTCCCGGCCGCCGTGCGGCCGCCGGCGAATGTGATGGCCGCCGCCGCCAGCGCGAACGCAGCGACTGCGCAGCCGTAGACAATCGCGGTGTCCTGCAGGCCGAAATGCGTCACGGCGACGCCGGCGCCGATGACGGGCAGGCTGAAGGCCAGGTACGACACGATGTAGATAGTGGCGATCAGGCCGGCTCGCCCGCTGGGCGGCGCGAGTGCGCTGAGCGTGCGGAACGTGCCGAGGAAGGACAGGCCGAAGCCGGTTCCGGCGAAGGCGGTGCCCAGGAAGAATCCGGGTGCACTGCCGGCCGCGATCGCGATGACCGTGCCGCCGACACCGACGACCAGCAGCAGCGAGCCCGCTGTCATCGCGCGTCCTCGCTCCGGTACCGCGGCGCAGCACCGAGGTGACAGCGCCGACACCGCAGAGCAGGAAGATCACCAGCCCGCCCGGCACCGCGTCGGCCGAGTGCAGCAGCACTGCCGCGATCGACGGTCCGAGTGCCAGGTACAGCCCGCCGAGCGCCCAGCCCGCGATCAGGGCGGGCGTGCCGGCGGCGAATGCGCGCCACGCCGGCCGGGGGACGCCGGCCTGCGGGCGCAGCGACGCGAGCGCACCCGGCCGGTGCTGCCCCGGCTCGCTCAGCACTGCGACGAACGCGATGCCGGCCACGAATCCGCCCGCCAGCAGCCAGTAGACGAGGCGCAGCGGCGCGGGCCCGTACTGCACAAGGAAGCTGGCTGCCAGTGCTCCCACGGCCAGCCCTGTGGTCGGCGCAGCGCTGTTCACCAGCGAGGCGAGCTGCGGCCGGCCCTCGGGCTGGAGGTCGACCAGCGAGGCGCTGACTGCCCCGATGGCAGCGCCGGTAGCCAGGCCCTGAATGATCCGGGCCAGGTACAGAAGCGGGACTGAGCCGGCAACGCCGAAGCAGACCATCGCGGCCACCTCGAGCAGGAGCGCCGCGATAATGACGGGGCGGCGGCCAACATGATCGGAGAGCCGTCCCGCGATCAGGAACGTTCCGAGCAGCGCCACGACGTACACGGCAAATACCGCCGTCAGCGTTGTAGCAGAGAAATGCCAGTCTGCCTGGTAGATGGCGTACAGCGGGGACGGGGCGGCGGCCGCGATCATCAGCAGCCCGAGCAGGCCGCCCATCAGCCAGAATGCTGCCCCGCGCGGCACAACCACAGACATGTCTCCTCTCCCAGCGCATGCCCGGCCCATTCCGGCCGGCGACGTCCGCAGCTTCAGCCCGCGGCGGCCGCCGGCTATTCCGGTGCGCCTGCCAGCGGCCGGGCTCTGACCAGCCTCACGGTGCCTGTTTCTGAGATTCCGCAGCCCTTCTGGCACCCTTGCGGCCGGGCACCGTTTGTAGTCTCATAGTGACTACTGGCCGAGATCCGCATCTCCGGGCTGGATAGCGCACGGAGCTGCTGGAGGCCGCCACGGGCGGTGGCTGCCGCCGTCCCCCGCTAGGCAAGGAGATGGTTTCTCATGACGGTGACCCTTGACCGCAACGTCGAGGCATTTATCGGGTCCCCGCGTCAGCTGTTCATCAACGGGCAGTGGGTCGACGCGGCGTCCGGCAGGACGTTCGAGACCCCGAACCCCGCGACCGGCGAGACACTGGCCCACGTCGCGGAAGGCGACGCCGAGGACATCGACCGTGCCGTGCGCGCTGCCCGCGCGGCGTTCGAAGGCCCGTGGAGCCAGCTGACGCCGTCCGACCGCGGCCGCATCATCTGGAAGATCGGCGACCTGATCCTCGAGCACGCCGAGGAGCTCGCCCAGCTCGAGTCGCTTGACAACGGCAAGCCGTACGCCGTCGCGCTCGGCGCCGACGTACCGCTGGCCGCCGACCTGTTCCACTACATGGCCGGCTGGGCGACGAAGATCAACGGCAGCACGATCGACATCTCGGTGCCGTATATGCCGGGCGCCAACTTCCACTCCTACACGCTGCGCGAGCCGGTCGGCGTCGTCGGCCAGATCATCCCGTGGAACTTCCCGCTGCTGATGGCGGCGTGGAAGCTCGGGCCGGCGCTCGACGACGCGGCTGCACCGTGGTACTGAAGCCAGCCGAGCAGACGCCGCTGACGGCGCTGCGCCTCGCCGAGCTCCTCGCCGAGGCCGGCCTGCCGGAGGGCGTCGTCAACGTCGTACCGGCTTCGGCGAGACCGCAGGCGCGGCGCTCGCCGCGCATGGCGACGTGGACAAGGTCGCGTTCACCGGCTCGACTGAAGTCGGCAAGCTGATCGTGGCTAGCCGCCGGGCCGGCAACCTGAAGAAGCTGACCCTCGAGCTCGGCGGCAAGTCGCCCGAACATCGTGTTCGACGACGCGGAATGCCGTGAGCCATCGAGGGCGCCGCGAACGCGATCTTCTTCAACCACGGCCAGTGCTGCTGTCGCCGGATCGCGGCTGTTCGTGCAGGAGAGCAGGTACGACGAGGTCGTCGACGGCGTCGCCGAGATCGCCAAGTCCATCAAGCTCGGCTCCGGTCTCGACCCGACGACCCAGATGGGGCCGCTGGTGTCAGAGGAGCAGTTCCAGCGCGTGAGCGGCTTCCTGGAGTCCGGCAGGACCGATGGCGCTACCGCGCTGGCGGGCGGCGGCCGCCACGGCGACCGCGGCTACTTCATCGAGCCGACCGTGCTGACGAACACCAGGCCGGACATGAAGGTCGTCCGCGAGGAGATCTTCGGACCGGTCGTCGTCGCCGCGCCGTTCAGCAGCCTGGACGAGATCGCCGCCGTCGCCAACGACAGCGAGTACGGTCTCGGCGCCGGCATCTGGACCCGCGACATCTCCAAGGCCCATGCGCTGGCGAAGAAGCTCCGCGCGGGCACCGTCTGGATCAACTGCTACAACGTGTTCGACGCCTCGCTGCCGTTCGGCGGGTACAAGCAGTCCGGCTGGGGCCGCGAGATGGGCGCCGAGGTTCTCAACAACTACACCGAGGTGAAGGCAGTTACCACGCTGCTGTGACCTGAGGCGCTACGCTGCCGACTGAGGCCGGGCCTTCAGGGCCCGGCCTCAGCCATGTGCCCCGCCTCAGCCATGTGCCGCACGGCCAGGAGCTGGCGCCTGGTCGCGGGCTGCCCGATATCGTCCTGGCTCAGCACGCGGTAGTCAGCCGGCAGCAGGCTGGCGGGCTCGCCCGGCTGAAGGCACCACTGCGCGGGCAGCTGCGGTCGCTCGCGTCGGGCGGCCAGGGTCAGCGCCTCCCACGCGAGCGCGCCGCCGTCGCGTACAGCGCGAGCAGCCGCGCTGAAGACATCGCGGTCCCAGTAGCCAGTGCACAGAACGAGCGCGTACACCGCCGGCCCGGGCTGCCAGCTGGTGAGGTCCGCCTGGACGGTGGTAATCAGGTGATCAAGCCCGCGGGCGCAGGCCTCGGCCCGGAGCAGCCGCAGTGCCACGTCAGATGCGTCGACGGCGGTCACGTGGCGCCCGCTGGCAGCGGCCAGCAGCGCGCTGCCCGAGGGACCGCAGGCGAGCTCAAGCACCAGGGCCGCCGGGCAGCGGCCTGCAGACCGAGCACCCGGACGGCCAGCGGATGCGGCCGGAACGACGGCCGGTAGCCCGGCAGCCCCATACCGTGCGTTCCACCGGAGGCGGTCGGGGTGACCGGCGAGTCCGGGCGGCGGCTCAGCCATGCTGCGGACAATAGCTGGTATGAGCCAGCCCGTTCCGCTGACCGTCATCGGCGTCGTCACAAGCTCCTACACCGAGACGGAGCGCACCCCCATCCAGTCCAGCCTCAACCGGTCCGAGGAGGCAGTGCTCCGGCTCGCCCCGGAGTACGCCGACGGTCTGGACGGCCTCGCAGGCTTCGACTACGCCTGGCTCATCACCTGGCTGCATCGGCCGCGAGACCAGGCACCGGGTCCGGCGCGCTGCGGCAGGTGCCGTACCTGCTCAGAGCGCAGGGCCGGCGGATGGGCATTTTCGCCACCCGCGGACCCGCGCCGGGTCAGCCCGATCGGGCTCAGCCTCATCCGGGTGCTGGCCGTCGCCGGTGACACCGTCAGGTTCGCCGGAGTCGATCTGCTCGACGGCACCCCGGTGCTGGACATCAAGCCGTACGTGACCAGGTTCGACCGTCCGCCGGGCGAGCCCCGGTGCGGCTGGTTCGACGAGATCGCCATCGAGGACGGCAGCACCCCGTCCGGTCTCGCTACTCGCCCGCGCTAGCCAGCCGGGGCCGAGCTAGCCGCCGCAGCGCCACAGGGCTAGGCGCGGATGTTCTGCTCGTGCTGCTCCAGGCACTCCACGAGCGAGCTGGCAGTGGCAACCCAGGCGCGCAGCGCAGCACGGCGCGCGGCAGCTGACTTGTGGGAGCGGACCTCGGCCAGCACCTCCGGCGAGGTCAGCGAGCGCACCAGGCCAACCAGCATGATCGCCGTGAGCCTGGCTCGCGGGCCGCTGTCCGGGCCATCGGTCTCCTGCTCCAGGGCCGCGGTCATCGCGTTCTCGTAGGACTCCCACATCCGGCGCAGCCGGGACTGCAGGGCGTCGCTGGTCCCGACCAGCCGGTGGTATCCCTCGAGTCCCTCCATCTCGCCGGGATTCGTCGCGATCAGGTCGCCGAGCAGGCCGGCCACCGCGCTGACCGCCGAGGTCCCGTCGGGCCTGGACCTGACGGCCGCCACTAGCTGGTCTCGCAGCTGGTCCTCCCCGGCGAAGGCCAGATCCTCCTTCGACCGGAAGTACGTGAACAGCGTCTTCACCGACACGCTGGCCCCGTCCGCGATCTCCGCGACGGTGACCTCGTCGTAGCCGCGCGCCTCGAACAGCTCCGTCGCCACGTCCAGGATCGACTGCCGGGTCTGGCGCTTCTTGCGCTCCCGCAGCCCGATCGCCGGCTCAGCACTGGCCATAACCGGATCGTAACGCGAAAACGAAAGCGACTCACCCTCGCGCCGCGCCGAGATCCCCGAGTACTGACATGATCGGAGCTGGCGCCAACCCGGCAATCGGTGGCGACCAGGAAGGACAAAACCCATGACCTTCACGGGAACGAGCCCGCATCACCCCCGGTACACCGTCAGCGATCTGCAGTCGGCAACCGACCGGGGCGAGCGATGGGCGATGCTCACCAGCTACGACGTGCTCACCGCCGGAATCTTCGAGCGGGCCGGAGTGCGCGCGCTGCTCGTCGGCGACACCAGTGCCGAGCTGGTTCTCGGCTACTCCAGCACGCTGCCGGTCACCATGGACGAGCTGATCTCGATGACACGGGCGGTGGTGGCCGGCACGCAGTCCGCGCTCGTCGTCGCCGACCTGCCGTTCGGCAGCTACCAGTCCGGGCCGGACGCGGCGCTCGCGAACGCGGTGCGGCATCTCAAGGAGGGCGGCGCGCAGGCGGTCAAGCTCGAGGGCGGCCGCCGCGTACTGCCGCAGGTCCGGGCGCTCACCGCGGCGGGCATCCCGGTGATGGCACACCTCGGCCTGACCCCGCAGAGCGTCAACACGCTCGGCGGGATGACGCGGGTGCAGGGCCGCGGCGAGGCGGGCGACCAGCTGCTGGCCGACGCACGGGCGCTGGAACGGGCCGGCGCATTCGCCGTCGTGCTCGAGTCGGTGCCCGCTGACCTCGGGCCGGAGGGTCTCCGCGGCGCTGCGCATTCCCACCGTCGGCATCGGCGCCGGGCCGGACTGCGACGCGCAGATCCTGGTGTGGCAGGACATGGCCGGGCTGACCGAGGGCCGGCTGCCGCGGTTCGTCCGGCAGTACGCCAGCACGGCGGAGTCCCTGCTGTCGGCAGCGAGCCAGTATGTCGCCGACGTGGCGGCCCGCCGGTACCCGGACGAGGCGCACAGTTACGCCTGAGGCGGCCCTACCATGTTCCCCAGACCTTGCGCGGTCGCCCGGACCGCCGCGGTCATCCGAACGGAGGATCATGACCCGGCCGAGCCTGAGCGAGGTGAAGTCGGAGGGCCAGCCCAGCTGGGTCGTCGACCGGGTGAACGACGAGCATCTGTTCGGCCGCCTGTATATGCGCAAGATCTCGCCGCGCGCCACCTGGGCGCTCGCCCGGATGGGCTGGTCGCCCAATGCGGTCACGCTGGCATTCATCGCCTGCGGTGTGGCGGCGGGCGTGGTGATCGCGTTCGGCGGCCTGGTCACGGCGATCGTGGCCGCTGTGCTGGTGCAGCTGGCGCTGCTGTTCGACTGCTCCGACGGGGAGCTGGCGCGGCTGACCAAGCGGACCTCGGCCAGCGGCATCTACCTGGACCGGATCGGCCACTACCTGTGCGAGGCAGCGATGCTCATCGGGCTCGGCGTGCGGGCCCAGGGCGCGCTGACCATCTCCGGCCGGTACGTGACCGCCGGGCTTGCCGCCGCCGTCCTGGCCATTCTGGTCAAGGCCGAGACTGACAACGTCGTCATCGCCCGCGCCGTGCAGGGCCTGCCCGCAGCCCATGACAACGAGGCGCTCCAGCCGCGCGGTGCCGGCGTCGCCGCGGTCCGGCGGGCGGCCAGCCTGCTCAAGATCCACCGGATCATCCAGCAGATTGAGCTGTCCGTGCTGGTGCTGCTGGCGGCGATCGCCGACCAGATCCGCGGCGGCCTGCTCGCCACCAGGGTGCTGCTCGTCGCCTGCCTGGTCGTGGCGGCGCTGATGGTGGTCGCGCACCTGGCCGCCATCCTCGCCTCCAGGCGCCTGTCGTGAGCGGAGTCCGGTCGTGAGCGGAGAGTCAGCGCCAGCGAAGGAGCGTGCCGTGCCACCCGAGCCGACAGCGAACCGCCAGCCGACCGCGGCCGGGCAGCCCGCGCTGACGCTGTCGTGCGTGATCATCACGATGGGCACCCGGCCAGCCGAGCTCGAGCGGGCCATCGCCAGCACCGGGCCGCTGCGGGCCGACGGCGTTCAGCTCGTGCTTGTCGGCAACGGCGCTGACCTGCCGCCGGTTCCGGATGACGTCACGACGGTCCGGCTGCCGGAGAACCTCGGCGTCGCCGGCGGCCGCAACGCCGGAGTCGAGGCGAGCACCGGCGACATCGTGATGTTCCTGGACGACGACGGCTGGTTCACCGATCCGGGCATCGCCCGGCACGTGGCCGCGCGGTTCGCCGCCGATCGCCGGCTCGCCGTGCTGGCGTTCCGGGTGGTCGATCCGGCTGGCGGGACGGGTGTCCGCTGGCACGTGCCTCGCCTGCGAGCTGGCGACCCGGACCGGTCCTCGCCGGTGACCACGTTCGTCGGCGCGGGTTTCGCGGCCAGGCGGTCGGCCTACCTGGAGGCGGGCGGGCTGCCGGGCGATTTCTTCTTCGCGCACGAGGAGACTGACCTCGCCTGGCAGCTGATCGAGCGCGGTTACACCCTCGAGTACGACGCCGACGCCCAGATGTGCCACCCGCCTGTCTCCAATGCTCGGCACGACATCTGGTACCGCTACGACGGCAGGAACCGGGTGTGGCTCGCCCGGCGGAATCTGCCGTGGCCCATCGCGGCCGTCTACCTGCTCGACTGGACAGCTCTCACGGTGCTCAGGGAGCGCCGGACGCCGGGCGCGCTGAAGACCTGGTTCGCCGGCTTCGCCGAGGGCTGGCGGACCGACGCCGGCGAGCGGCGGCCGATCTCGCTGCGGACCGCATGGCGGATGACCCGGGCGGGCCGCCCCCCCGTCATCTGAGGCGGGACCCGCCTTAGCTGAGCGGGCCGGTGACCGACTGCGCTGCCCGCAGCGGGCCGCCGCCGGCGAGGTACTGAACCGCGGCCTCGATCTCGGGCGCCAGGAACCGGTCAGCACCGGGGCCGGGCGTGACGGCCCGAAGCCCGGCCACGACCGCGCCCGTCGCCGGTGCCGGGGCGAGAGGCGCGCGCAGCTCGATGCCGCGGGCCGCGGTCAGCAGCTCGACCGCCAGCACCCGCCGTAGCCCGTCGATCGACCGGCGCAGCTTTCTGGCGGCCGACCAGCCCATCGAGACGTGGTCCTCCTGCATCGCCGAGCTGGGGATCGAGTCGACGCTGGCCGGCACCGCGAGGCGCTTCAGCTCCGACACGATGGCGGCCTGGGTGTACTGGGCGATCATGTGACCCGAGTCCACACCGGGATCGTGCGCCAGGAACGGCGTGAGTCCCTGATTCCGCCCGATGTCGAGGAACCGGTCAGTGCGGCGCTCGGACATGCTGGCGACGTCCGCGGCGGCGATCGCGAGGAAGTCGAGCACGTATCCGAGCGGCGCCCCGTGGAAGTTGCCGTTGGACTCCACCCGGCCATCCGGGGTGATCACCGGGTTGTCGATGGCCGAGGCCAGCTCGCGATCGGCGACCAGCGCCGCGTGGTCGGCGGTGTCCCTGGCCGCTCCTGCCACCTGGGGCGCGCAGCGCAGCGAGTAGGCGTCCTGCACCCGGGTGCACTCCGGGCCGCGGTGACTGGCCATGATCGCGCTGCCGGCCAGCAGCGCCCGCATGTTGGCGGCCGCCGCGGCCTGGCCCGGATGCGGGCGCAGGGCCTGCAGGTCAGCCGCGAACGGGGAGTCGCTGCCGAGCAGGCCCTCCACGCTCATCGCGGCGGTGATGTCCGCGACCTGGAGCAGCTCGCGCAGGTCCGCGATGGCCAGGACCAGCATGCCGAGCATGCCGTCGGTCCCGTTGATGAGCGCGAGGCCCTCCTTCTCCCGGAGCTGGACCGGCGTGATCCCGGCCGCGGCCAGCGCCTCGGCCGACGGCTGCTCGCGGCCGCCGGCGTCCCTGACGATGCCCTCCCCCATCAGGACCAGCGCGCAGTGGGCCAGCGGGGCCAGGTCGCCGGAGCAGCCGAGGCTGCCGTATTCGCGCACGACCGGAGTAATGCCGGCATTCAGCAGCGCCGCGTAGGTCCGGACGGTCTCCTCGCGGGCCCCGGTCCGGCCGGTGGCCAGGGTGGCCAGGCGCAGCAGCATCAGCGCCCTGACCACCTCGGTCTCGACCTCGGGCCCGGAGCCGGCCGCGTGGCTGCGGACCAGGCTCGCCTGCAGCTGAGCGCGCAGCCCGGCCGGGATGTGCCTGGTGGCCAGCGCGCCGAAGCCGGTGGACACGCCGTAGTGCGGCTCAGTGTCATCGGCCAGGGCATCGATGATCTCGCGGCCGTGCCGGATCGCGACCAGGGCTTCAGGGGCGAGTTCGACCGTCGCCCCGGCCCTGGCCACGGCTATTACCTCCGCCGCGGACAGCGGCCGCGCGCCCACGATCACGGCCTGCCCTGCCGCTGGGCGGTCTGCCGGCGGCTGATGGTGGTCTCGGCCTGGAACGTGGTCATGGCATTTCTCCCTGCGCTGGGCACCGCACTGTGTCCACCCTAAGGAATGTGTCCACCCTAAGGACTTGCCCTGCCGGACCTGGCCGCGGAGCGGGCGCGAGGTGCAGCAATGCGCCTAGGACGTACTTGCAAGTAATGTGCAACTAGATTAGCGTGCGAACAGTGACGGCCCTAACCACTCGGCAGCGGCCCGGCATGGGCACGATGATCCGGCAGTCCTTCGCCGCCATGACACCGGTCGAGCGGCGGCGGGTGACCGCCATGTACGGCTCGATCCTCGGACTGCACGTGCTCGGGTTCTTCATCTTCATCGCGTTCGTCGTCCCGGCTCACTACCGCGGCCTGGGCATCGGCGTGAGCGTGCTCGCCTACACCCTGGGCCTGAGGCACGCTTTTGACGCCGACCACATCTCCGCCATCGACAACACCACCCGCAAGGTGATGAACGACCGGCAAGGCACCGGCGAACCGCGGCCATTCGCGTTCGGCTACTTCTTCTCGTTCGGCCACTCCACGATCGTGGTCGCGATGGGCGTCGGCATCATCGTCGCCGAGAAGACCGTCTTCGCCGCGGTGTCGGACAACGGCTCAGGCCTGGAACGATTCGGCGGCCTGTTCGGCACGCTGGTGTCCGCGGGGTTCCTGTTCCTGATCGGAGCGCTGAACCTGGTCATCCTGGCCGGCATCGTCAAGGTCTTCCGCTCCATGCGGCGCGGCGACTTTGACGAGGCGGAGCTCGAGCGCCAGCTGGACAATCGCGGGTTCTTCTATCGCTTCTTCGGCCGCTGGATGAAGGCGATCGACAAGGAATGGAAGATGTACCCGGTCGGCGTCGTGTTCGGCCTGGGCTTCGACACTGCTACCGAGGTGCTGCTGCTAGGCACGACCGCGTTCCTGGCCACACAGCATCTGCCCTGGTACGCGATCATGTGCCTGCCGATCCTGTTCACCGCGGGCATGGCGCTGATGGATACCAGCGACGGCATTTTCATGAATCTCGCCTACGGCTGGGCCTTCTTCAATCCCGTCCGCAAGGTCTACTACAACCTCGCCATCACCGGACTGTCGGTGGCCATCTGCTTCCTCATCGGCGGAATCGAGACACTCAGCCTGATCCCGTACGAGATCAAGGGAGTGAGCCAGGACCACGGCTTCTGGGGCTTCATGTACAACTTCAACATCAACACGGCGGGCTTCGCCATCGTGGGGCTGTTCATCGTCACCTGGGCCGCGGCCGTGCTGATCTGGCGCTACGGGCACATCGAGGAGAAGTGGACCGCCAAGCTGCAGGCCGCCACTCCGCGGAACGCGAGCGAGCTCGGCTGACCGGCCTGACTCCGTCCATGGTCCCTGTACTCGGCTCCCGTTCCCCACTCTTCATTCGGTTCAGCGCTCTTCGGCGACCTTATATCCGGAAATGCCCGGTTCCGGGTCACCGAACGGATGAAAAGTCAACACAGGTTGACGAATTGCCCGGCGCAGGGCCGGCGAGCACGGGTCAGCAGGACCGCTGGATCACCGTGGCGTTGACGGTCGCGACCCACTCGTAAATCACCGAGAACGGCCAGAACGCGGCGGACAGCGGCGCGGCGACCGAGTAGATCCTCCCGCCGTAACAGCGCCCGAGCCAGATTCTGGCGGGGGTGATCTGCGGTGTCGAGGTGACCATCGCGACCGAGCCCCAGTGCTCGCGGCGGGCCAGCCGCCCGATGAATTCAGCCTCGCCGCGTGTGGTGGGCGGAGCCGGATGGAAGCAGATCACCCTGACGCCTGCGATCGTCGGCGCGCACGGGCCGCCCCTGCCCGGCTGCGTCGAGCCCTGCGACACGACGAGTACTGGTGCCCGGTGCTGCCTGGCCAGGGCCACGGCAGTGCTCATCCGGCTGCCTGAGCCGTCCAGCATCACGATGGCGGCCACCCGGCCGGGCATGCCCTGCTGCGGCCAGACGAACAGCCGCGCTGTCGCAGCGGCCAGAAGGGCGACGACAACCACGACCGCACCGAGAACGATGCGACCGCGGCGGCTGACACGGCCCGGCTTACCGGGGCGGCCGCGAGCCGGCTGGTCCCCCATGACAGCTCCTCACCCGTGGCCGGAGCACGGAGTCTATAGGCGGACCCTGGGCACAGCGTCTTATAGGCTCGCTGACATCGGACAATTACGGAGGCCATGTGAGTCGGCTACGGCCTGCAGTCCCGCAGCAGCTTCTGCCAGCGAGGTTCCGGCCTGCCGCCATCGCCGTGGTCTGCGTAGCTGCCGCGGTCACCGCCATCCTCGGGATCCTGTTCGCGCACCACACTCAGGGCAGCGCGCTCGACAACGCGGTCGCGAACTTCCTGCAGACCAACGGCAATTTCGGTCCCGGCGGCCCTGGTCATCCGGGCGGGGGCGGGATCGGCTTCCTGATCCGCCCGTTCGGCATGATCGGCTCCACTGAGCCGCTGATCCTTTTCACCGTCATAGTCGTGTACTGCTGCCTGGCGATGCGCCGCTACCGCGGTGCCGTGCTGGTGGCCGCCAGTGTCCTGATCGCCTCTGGCGTGTCGGAGCTCGTGCTCAAGCCGATCATCGATCGCACCCGGTACGGGTCACTGAGCTACCCGAGCGGACACGCGACAGCCGCGTTCGCTCTCGCGACGGCCATCGTCGTGCTGCTGGCACGACCGCCGAAGACGAACATGCCCCGATCGATGCGCATCGTGCTGGCAGTGCTGACCATGGGCACCGCGGCCACGATCGCGGCCGGGCTGGTGGAGATTCACTACTTCACCGACACGATCGGGGGCGCGGGCGTCGGCATCGCGGTCACCTTGTCAGCGGCGCTGCTCATGGACCGGTTCAGCTTCCTCGGCGAACGAGCGCCGCAAGCAGCAGCGGCCGTGCCAGCCGCTGCTGAGTCGGCGCGCGTGCCCTGAGGCGCACCGGCCCCGTCACCGGTGGCGGCGGGGCAGACGGCGAGGGCGCGCTGGCGACCGGCCCCGCGCGCCGCGCTGACCCGCCGGCGGCTCCGGTCCCCCGGCGGGAACCAGCCGTGCCGCTGCTGCCGCCCAGATTCCGGCCGGCTGCTCTTGTGCTCCTGGCGGCGTGCGCGGTGGTTGTTGCCGTCCTCGGCGCGCTCGTCTATCACGGCGCCAGCCCGGACGCGCTCGACCGCGCCGTACTGGGCGCACTGCCCGCCGAGAGCACGCCAGCGGGCAGGAATCTGGCCGTCATCGCCCAGCTGGGCGGGAGCATTCCGATCGCGCTGCTCACCATCCTGCTGTGCTACTGCTGCCTGGCCCTGCGCCGGTACCGGGGCGCAATCATGCTCGCGGTGTCCGTGCCCGTCGCGACCTGTCTCACCGAGTTCGTGCTCAAGCCGCTCATCCACCGGATCTACATCAGCTTCCTCAGCTTCCCGAGCGGGCACTCGACCGGCGTCTTCACTCTCGTTGCCGGGATTGTCGTCCTGCTGCTGACCGGGCCTCCCGCCGCCCGTGCGCCCGCCGCGCTGCGCGCCGTGCTTGCCTGCTGCGCGGTCGCCGTCGGCGGTGCCGTCGCCGCCGGCCTCGTGATCGCGCACATGCATTACTTCACCGACACCATCGGCGGTGCCGCGACCGGTACCGGGGTCACCATCGCCGTCGCGCTCGCCGTGGACCTGGCCGCCGACCGCCGCGCGCGGAGGCGGGCCGCCGCAGCCGGGCCGCCAGTCTGACCGCAGGCCGCATAGGATCGGACGGTGGCTGACCACCAGTTGCGCGCGGACCGGGATCGGCTGAAAGTTACCTTCGACACCGTCGCCGATCGCTATCAGCAGGCCAGGCCGGATTATCCAGATGAGCTCTACGCCGAGCTGACCGCAGCCACCGGACTGCGGCCGCAGGCGCGACTGCTCGAGGTGGGTCCCGGCCCCGGCAAGGCGACGATCCCGCTCGCGAGGCGCGGCTTCCGCATCACCTGCCTGGAACCCGGACCGCAGCTCGCCGCAGTCGCCCGGCGCAATCTGGCCGGGTTTCCCCGGCGTGCAGGTCGTGCAGCACGCGTTCGAGGACTGGCAGCCAGCCGGCGCCGCCCGGTTCGACCTGATCTTCGCCGCGACCGCCTGGCACTGGATCGATCCCGCGGTCGGCTACCGCCATGCCTGGCAGCTGCTGAAGCCCGGCGGCTACCTGGCCATCTGGGCCGCAGAACATGTCGTGCCCGCAGGCGGCGACCCGTTCTTCCAGGACCTGCAGGACGTCTACGACGAGATCGGCGAGGGCATGCCCGCCTCGGCCGGCTTCTACGCTCCCGGCGAGCAGCCCGACGACCGTGCCGCCATCGAGCGCAGCGGCCACTTCACGGTCACGCGGGTCCGTTACTTCGACTGGGAGGTCAGGTACACCGCAGCCGAGTACATCGCGCTGCTCGATACCTTCTCCAGCCATATCGACATGACGGACGGGCAGCGCGACCGGCTGTACGGCGAGATACGCCGGCGCCTGGCTGCACGCCCGGACGGGACGGTGCGGCGGCACTGGGGCTCGGTCCTGCAGATTGCCCGCCGCCGGGACGAGCCCGCCGCCGCCCGCACGGCGTGACAAGCAAGCCGTCACTGCAGGTCCCGCCGCAAACCTGACATCCGGCTAATGGCAGTCGCGCTGCACATCCGCGGGCGGCCGCTGTTTACTGATAGCCAGCGGGCGCACGAAGCCGGCAGTCAGACCGCATCTCCGGCCAGCGGGGCCGGGAACAGAAAGGCCAGATGATGACCTCACCCTCGTTAGTGCCGCTGGCCGGAAGCCACCGCGCGCCGCTTCCCAGCGCCACCCCGGCAGGCGCGGCGAATCTGGACGAATGGATTGAGCTCACCCTGATCACGCGGCGCGCCGCCAGCCTGCCCCGCGATGCGAACGGAGCTCCGGCCCGCCTGACCCGCACCCAGCTGCAGCAGAATTACGGCACCGACCCCGCCGACCACGACCTGATCGCGGAGGTCATCGCCAGGGACGAGCCGTCGATCCGGGTAACCGGCATGGACCCGGCGACGCGCCGGGTCACCGTCGCTGGCCCGGTGGGGGCGCTGGCCAGCGCGTTCGGCACGGAGCTGAGCCTCGTCTCCAGTCCCGGCCCGCACGGGCAGCAGGTCACGCATCGCTACCGCAGCGGCAGCCTGCAGGTCCCCGCCGAACTGGACGGCATCATCGTCGCCGTGCTCGGCCTCGACGACCGGCCGCAGGCGTCGCCGCACTTCCGGCTGGCCAGCGCCGCGGCCCCCGCCCAGGTGTCCTACACGCCGGTCCAGGTGGCGGATGCCTACGATTTCCCGCCGGGCACCGACGGGACCGGGCAGACAGTCGCGATCATCGAGCTCGGCGGCGGCTTCTCCACCGCTGACCTGAACAGCTACTTCTCCGGACTCGGCATCACCACGCCGTCAGTCACTGCCGTCGGTGTCGACGGCGCCACCAATGTCCCCGATCAGGCACCGCAGGGGGCGGACGGCGAGGTGCTGCTCGACATCGAGGTTGTCGGCGCGGTCGCCCCGGGGGCAGCCCAGCTGGTCTACTTCGCGCCCAACACCGACCAGGGCTTCGTCGATGCGGTCACTAACGCGGTTCATGCGACGCCGACTCCGGTAGCGGTCAGCATCAGCTGGGGCGGCCCGGAAAGCTCCTGGACCGGCCAGTCGATGACGGCGCTGGACAACGCCATCGCCGACGGAGCCGCGCTCGGCGTGACGGTGACAGTCGCGGCCGGGGACAACGGCAGCGGTGACGGCGTCACCGACGGCCAGCCGCACACTGACTTCCCGGCCTCCAGCCCGCATGCGCTGGCGTGCGGCGGCACCAGCCTGCAGCTCGCCGGCGGCGCAGTCAGCTCGGAAACGGTATGGAACGACGGCAGCCAGGGCGGTGCCACCGGCGGCGGCGTCAGCCAGACGTTCGGCCTGCCTGCCTGGCAGGCGACCGCGGGCGTCCCCGACAGCCCGGCGGGCCAGCCCGGCCGCGGCGAGCCGGACGTCGCCGGGAATGCCGACCCTGCTACCGGCTATCAGGTTCTGATCGACGGCCAGCAGTCCGTGATCGGCGGGCACGAGTGCCGTGGCGCCGCTGTGGGCCGCGCTTATCGCCCGCCTCGTGCAGACCCTCGGCACCTCGCTCGGGCTGCTGCAGCCGGCGCTGTACGCAGGCGTCACGCCGGGCCAGCCGGTGGCCGGGCTGCGGGACATCACCAGCGGCAGCAACGGCGCCTACAGCGCGGGACCGGGCTGGGACCCCTGCACCGGGCTCGGTGTCCCGGACGGCACGGCGCTGCTCACCCGGCTGCAGGGCAGCACTGCTGGCGGCAGCACGGGTGCAGGCGGCACAGCCGGGACCTGAATCATGACGGGAACGGGCAGTCCCGCCTAACTCAGCCCGCAGGGCGCGCGGCCGCCGGGGCCTGCGCCGGCGACGCCCGGCGCTGCCGCGCACGGCTAGCTGACCGGCGTTCCGATCGTGGCCGGGGCGCCGAAGCGCTGCAGCACCTCGGGCACGGCGACCGTGCCGGCCTCGTCCTGGAAGTTCTCCATGATGGACAGCAGCGCGCGGGCGGTGGCACCGGTGCCGTTCAGCGTGTGCACGAACTCCAGCTTGCCGTCCCGCCGGAACCTGATGTTCAGCCGCCGCGCCTGGTAGTCAGTCGTGTTCGAGCACGAGGTGATCTCCCGGTAGCGCTGCTGCACCGGGAACCAGGCCTCGATGTCGTACTTCTTGGCAGCCGGCGCGCCGAGGTCACCGACGGCGATGTTCATCACCCGGTAGGGCAGGCCGAGCTCCTGCACGATCTCCTCTTCGATCGCCAGCAGCTGCTCGTGGATCTCCCTCGACTGCTCGGGGAAGCTGTAGACGAACATCTCCACCTTGTCGAACTGGTGCACCCGGAACATGCCCCTGGTGTCCTTGCCCGGCCGCGCCCGCCTCGCGGCGGAAGTTGGTGCTGAACGCCGTGTACCTGGCCGGCAGGTCAGCCTCCTCCAGCCGCTCGTCGGCGTGAATGCCGGCCAGCGCGACCTCGGAGGTGCCGGTCAGATAGAGGTTGTCGTGCTCCAGGTGGTAGAGGTTCGACTCCTCGGTGGGCAGGAAGCCGGTGCCGTACATGGCCCGCTCGCCGACGAGGATGGGCGGCAGGACCAGCAGGAACCCGCGCCTGGCCAGCTTGTCGATGACCGACCGGTACAGCGCCATCTCGGTCAGCGCGACATCACCGATCCGGTAGGCGAACCGGGAGCCGGACAGCCGCGCGCCGCGGGCCATATCGATCCAGCCGCGGGCGGACGCGATCTCGGTGCTGTCCCTGGGCTCGAACTTGAAGTCGGGCAGCTCACCCCAGGTCCGGACGAGCTGCGCGTCCTCCTCGTCCATGCCGTCGGCGGCGGTCGGGTCGGGCAGGTTCGGGATCGTGGCCAGCAGCTGGTCGCCGCTCACCGGTGGCGGCGTCGAGCTCAGCCTGCGCCTGGTCCAGCTCCTCTTTGAGCCCGCGCAGCTGCTCGATCTCCTCCGGCGAGGGCTTGCCCTTCGACGCGCTCTTCTGCGCCGCCCGCAGCGCCTCGGTCCGCTCGGTCAGCGACCGCCAGCGCGGAGTCAGCGGCCAGCAGCGCGTCGAAGTCGGCAGCGGCGCCGCGCCTGGCCAGCGCGGTCCGGTATGTCGCGGGATCCTGTCGGGCAGCCTTGAGGTCGATCACTCGCGCGAGTCTAGTCGGGCGGCCCTGGCTGCGCGCTCTGATAACCGCTGGCTGGCACCGCGGCGGGCGCCGCCGTCCCGCGCCGGTGCCTGCGCCGGTGCCTGCGTCAGGGTCGGCGTCAGAGCCGGCGTCAGAGCGGGCGGCTCTGCCGGTCCTGGTCGCCAGCACGGAGCCGCCGAGGATGAGCACAAAGGCAATCGCCATCGTGGCAGTCAGCTGCTCTCCCAGCACCAGGACGCCGAGGACGACAGCCACCGCCGGATTGACGTAGGTGATGACCGAGGCGCGAGCCGGGCCCACCTCGCCGATCAGCGCGAAGAAGAACAGAAAGGCGATAGCCGTGCACAGGACCGCCAGGCCGCCCAGGGCCGCCAGGACCCGGTCTGACGGCACGGCCGACGGCCACGTCAGTGCCGCGATCGGAGAGTAGACGACGGCCGCGAAGGCAAGGCACGCCGCGGTCATCCCCAGCGGGGGCAGGTCGCTGAGCTTCCTGGCCACGATGAGCGGGCCGATGGCGTAGCACACGGCCACCAGCAGGACCTCGGCCACCGAGCCGGCGCCGCCGTGCGCGCCGCCGCCGGCGACCAGCAGGGCCACCCCGCACAGACCCACCAGCAGGCCGGCCCAGCGGACCATGGTGAGCCGGTCCTGGCCGCCAGTCAGGCGCCCGATGACCGCCACCAGGATCGGCACGGAGGCGATCAGCAGCCCGCTCACCGAGCTGGACAGCCGCGTCTCCGCCTCGGACAGCAGCAGCCACGGCGTGATGATCTCCACCAGGGCGAACAGCACGAGCCATCGCCACTTCGGCAGCAGCGGCGCCAGCTCGCGCCGGCGGATAGCCAGGGGCAGCAGCAGGGCTGCCCCGATGGCGACCCGGGCCAGCACGAGCACGGGCGGCGCCACGCCGCCGACCGCCACCTTGATCAGCAGGTAGGGAACACCCCAGATCAGGCTCATTGCCGTGAACAACCACCAGCCGCGGCGGGTCACCAGGCTCTCCTTCGCCCGGACTGCGCTGGCCAGAAGGAGCGCAGCCGGATCGGTCTCGTCGGGATCGCGTCACCGTCACGATCCCGGCTGACCGGCGGCCGCGTCTTGAACGCAATTGCGGCCAGAGCCTAACGGGTACGGCCGAGGTGCGGCACAGCGTCCAGTGCAGCTGCGGTCAGACGTTGACGCAGAGTCCGAGCGGGCCGAGCTTGATGCAGTTGCCTGACTGCGACGCTGACGCCGACGGCGTGGGCGATCCTGAGGCTGCCGGCGTCGGGTCCGGCGATGCGGACGGGGCTGCCTGGAAAGAGCTGGGCGACGGCGCGGGCGCGGGCTGGACTCCTCCGGGGGCCGCGGTAGCCGATCCTGGCGACAGCGTGCCCGGCCGGCCTGCGCGCGGAGCTAGCTGACCCGGTGGCACTGGGCGACACGGTCGATCCGGAATTGCCGTATGGCCGGGGGTGCGGATTCACCACTCGCGGACCGGAGAACGACGACGGCTTGCTATGCGACGGGATGGTCAGCGTGACGATAGAGGTTAGTACCACCACGAGGGCGCCCGACACCAGCACGATGAGCGGCGGGAGCAGCAGCATCGGGTGGCGGCGCATGGCGGCCGCGCCGTTGATAAAGGTCGTCCGGGCCCGGTCGGCGGCAACGGCTGCGGCCATGCCGAGGGCCGGGAGAGGTGGACCCTGGCCCATCCGGGCGCTACTGCGGGCCCGGATGAGGGCGGCCCTGCGCTGAGCCGGGGTGAGGCCGGGCAGCAGATAGATGATGGCGCCGCGGCCGTCTGCCTCTACGGCGACGTGTAAGCCGGCTGGCAGCTCCGAGTACCGGATCTTGACCATCAGCCGCTCGCGTCCCACCTCATGAGGCAATATTCCGTTCGACGTCAAACAGACGGTGACGACGTTATCACGGTGGATAGCTGCAATCCCACGGATGATCAAAATGCAATGTTCCTATTGCACGCCAATGATAGCCAGAGCGGATGAGACGCCGCCGGGCTATCAGCCGGTGCGGCCGCGCTCGTCCCGATCGTCCGGTACGCAGGTGCCCGATCCCGGCGGCCCAGGCTACGCTCGCAGGCACCGGGATAAGCCGGCGCCGGAGCCACGGCGCCCGGCATGCCCGGTACACCGAACCAGGGAGCCCGGCAGACCGAGGCCGGCTCGAGCACCTCGTCCGCGGAGGAATCGTGCGGCTGCTGACCTCTGACCCGGCTGCGACGGCGACTGCCGCTCCGCGTCCGGCAGCAAGCCAGCGGCTCCGGGCACCCGCGGCTGTCCTGCTGGCACTGGCCGGAGGGCTCGCTCTGGCAGCGGCCTTCCCGCCGGCCGGGATCTGGCCGCTGGCCGCTGTCGGCCCTGCCCTGCTCGTCGTCGCCCTGTGGCAGCAGCGCGTCGGGACAGCGCTGGCTGCCGGCGCAGTCTTCGGCGTGGCCTTCTTCTTCCCGCTGCTGTCCTGGCTGGTGAACGTCGCCTGGTACGTATGGACTGCCCTGGCCGTCGCCGAGACCGTGATCGTGACCGTGCTGGTTCTCGGGCTCTGGCTGCTGCTGAGGCTGCGTGCCTGGCCGCTCGCCGCCGCCGGCTGGTGGGTCGCCGCCGAGGCGGTACGGGACCGGTGGCCATGGGGCGGGTTTCCGTGGGGCCGGCTGGTGATGAGCCAGGCCACCGCGCCCACAGCACGCTGGGTCGCCATCGCCGGGCCGCCGTTCCTGACCTTCCTGGTAGCCCTGGCCGGCAGCTGCCTGGCCTGGGTTCTGCTCGGCTCGGCCGGCGCCAGGGCGCGCGGCCAGCACGCGCTGCGGGCCAGGCTCTGGCCGGCCGTCGCGCTCGCGGCCAGCGCCGGGCTCGCGCTGTCCGGCACGTTCCTCCCGGCCGCGGCGGCGAGCGCGCCCGGCCAGACCGCGGTCGTCGCGGCGATCCAGGGCAATGTCCCGCACGCCAGGAACCTCCCCGACCTGCTGCGTGCGGCCACCGTGACCGGGAATCACGCGACCGCGACCGGGAAGCTCGCGGCCAGGGTCCGCAGCGGCGCCGCCCCGGCACCGGATCTCGTCATCTGGCCGGAGAACTCCACCGACCTCGATCCCGCCCTGTACCCGGACATCTACAACACGATCGCCACCGCCGTCGCCGGTATCCGCGCGCCGGTGCTGGTCGGTGCCGTGCTGCAGAATCCCGTCAGGAACGCCGGTCAGCTGTGGCTGCCGGGCAAGGGCCCCACGGCCATCTACGTCAAGCGCAGGCTGGTGCCGTTCGGCGAGGTCATTCCGTTCCGCGGCCTGCTGTCCAAGATCACCTCGCTGACGTCGCTGCAGCCGGTCAACTTCACCCCCGGGCACCGGGCAGTCGTGTTCAGGATCGGGAGGATCCGGCTCGGCGACGTGATCTGCTATGAGGTCGGCTTTGACGGGCTTGTCTCCTCCGAGGTGGCCGCCGGCGCCAACCTGCTTTCCGTGCAGACCAACGACGCCGACTTCGAGATCGACGGGCAGACGGGCGAGACGCTGCAGCAGCTCGACATGGCCAGGATCCGGGCCATCGAGAACGACCGGGCTGTCGTGGTTGCCTCAACGACCGGGATCAGCGCGATCATCGCCCCCGACGGGAGCCTGCTGACCAGCACGCGCACCTGGCGGCAGGCCGAGATCGAGGCGCGGGTGCCGCTGCTCACCTCGATCTCGCTGGCCGACCGCCTCGGCGGCTGGCCAGAGGCCGTGCTGGTGTGGGCAACGGTCGCCGCGCTGGCCTGGGTGCTCGCCGCGCAGCTGCGGCAGCGCCGCCATCGTGCCCGCCCGGACCGCACCGCAGAATAGATGCCGTGACCTTCTGGCGCGGTTCGCGGCAGCCCGCCCGCTGGGCGGCCCTGCTCTCCGGCGCCATCCCCGTGCTGGCCTTCCCGGCCGCCAATCAGGAGTACCTGGCCTGGATCGGGCTGCTCCCCGGCCTGGCACTGATGCGCTGCGCGCGGACCGGGCGGGAGGCTGCCGTCAGGGGCTGGTGGTACGGCACCGGCTACCTGCTCGCCGCGATGTACTGGCTGGCTCCCGAATCTTGGTCCCGGCCTGCTGCTGCTCGCGATCGCCCTGGGCGCGCTGTGGAGCTGCGTCGGCCTGGCGACCTGGGCACTGCTGCGGCCGCCGGTGTCGGCCGCGCGGGCCGCGGCGGCGTTCGTCGTCGTGCCGAGCTGCTGGCTCGTGACCGAGTGGATCAGGTCCTGGCAGGGCATCGGCGGCCCGTGGGCCGTACTGGGCGCCAGCCAGTGGCAGCACCCCGTCGTGCTCGCGCTGGCCGCGGCCGGCGGTGTCTGGCTCATCAGCTTCGTGCTGGTAGCGGCCAACACCGGCCTGCTGATCGCCCTCACTGGCGGCCGGCTGGCGGTGCGGCTGGCCGGCCTGGCGGCCGCGCTCGCCGCCGTCGCAGCTGGCCCGGTGGCGTGGGCGCTGACACCGCCGGCGCCCGCCGGGCAGCCGCTGACCATCGCGCTGGTGCAGCCGGGCCTGACTAGCAACGCGGCCGTTCGGCTGCACCGCAGTGAGCAGCTGACCGTGGCAGCAGCGCGACGGGCGGAGCTGTTTGTCTGGGGCGAGAGCAGCGTCGGCTACAACCTGGCCACCAGACCGGCCATCCGGGCGTCCATCGAGCATCTGGCCACGGCCTCCGGCGCGGAGATCCTGGTCGACCAGGACGCGGCGAACGCCGCGGGTGCCACGTCGAAGCAGGCCACTCTGATCAGCGGCACCGGGATCCGCGGCCGCTACGTGAAGACGCGGCTGGTCCCGTTCGGCGAGTACATCCCGCTCCGCCCGGTGCTCGGCTGGCTGACCGCGATCAGCCGGGCAGCTCCCACCAATGTCGTGCCTGGCGACGGCGCGCACGTCCTGCACGCGACGCTCCCGGACGGACGGCCGCTGACCATCGGCGTGCTGATCTGCTTCGAGTCGGCCTTCCCCGACATGTCGAGAGTGGATGCCGATCACGGCGCCCGGGTGATCATCTACCAGACCTCGGACAGCACCTTTCAGCGGAGCTGGGCGCCGGACCAGCACGCCTCGCTGAGCGCACTGCGCGCCGCGGAGACCGGCCGGCCTGTCGTCCAGGCAGCCCTCACCGGCGACTCAGCTGCCTTCGACGCCCGTGGCCGCCTGCTTGCCTGGGCGGGGACGAGCTATTCCGGCACCCTGCTGGCGCACCTGGAGCTGCCGCCGGCCGGCTACCGCACGCTGTTCGACCAGATCGGCGACGTCGTGCCGTGGACTGCGGTCGGCATCGCCGCGCTGGCCGCGCTGGCCGGCCTGGCTCGCGCCAGATCAGCGCGCCGCCGCTCCCGCGACCAGGCTGCGCGCGGTCAGGCCGGCCTGCTCGCCGGCAGTCGCCTGACCGGCTCATAGCCGACATGTCAGGGTCCGGCCGGGTTCGGCAGCCGGACACGGAGTGATTTATTCCGGTTACTCGCCGGTAGTGACAAGGGTCATACCGGGATGAGCTGCCTTCTCACCGGGCGTTATACGGGCTGATCCTCTCCGGGAAGCAAGCGCCTCCCCCGGCGCAGGCTTCCGTGTCCTGACATCGCCAGGCCCGCATCCGCGGGCCCTGGACAGTCCGCCCTGAACCAGTGGCGCACGCCCCCGCGTGCGCGAGAACGCCGGCGCCCCGCCTGGCGGTCTCACCCCCGGTCCGGCCCAGGCCCGACCGGGCGGCGAGGAAACGCAGGAAAGGGAACCTGATGCTCCGCCCTGATCGCCTGACTGCCGCCGCAATGCAGCGCGGCACGTCACTGATCACCGCCGGAAGTCACCACGCGGCTGGCGCCCTGCGCGGGCGCGTCCGTGCGCTGACCTTTGTCGGCACCGCGCTGGCCCTGGCCGGCACCGGCTCCGCGGCCGCCGCGACCACTGCCGGATCGTCCCCGACGCCGCTGACGGCGGCGGCTCATGCTGCCCCGGCGATCACGGCTGCCTCCGATGCGGCCGCCGTCGTGATTCCGGCAGCAGGCCCGCGCGCGCTGCTGGGACACGCCGTGGCAACCGTCGCCGACCCGCCGCTTCCGCCGCACGGCGCCGCGCGGGCGGCCGCCCGGCCGCGCACCGGTGCCGCCCGGAGCTCAGCCGCAGCCCGCCAGGGCCACCGTGCCGCCGCCCGCCGAGCGGCGCCGCTGACCTGGAAGCAAGTGCGCGACGAGATCAACCGGGCGACTAACCCCGCTGCGGCCGCGCGCGGCCGCCTGCCGCTCGCCGATCGCCTCATGCCGGTGGGAACCAGCGGCCCGCAGGCCTGGATGCCGATCAGCGGGGCGCAGGTCGCTAACGCCACGACCATCGTGCGGCAGGCCCTGGCCACGCGGATGGGCATCAGATCGGCGGTGATCGCGGTGGCAACTGCCATGCAGGAGTCGCGGCTGCTGAACCTCGACTACGGCTCCGGCGACTCACTCGGCCTGTTCCAGCAGCAGCCGGTCGACGGCTGGGGAAGCCCGCAGCAGGTGCTGGACCCTGCTTACGCCGCAAATGCCTTCCTGCGGGCACTGCGTCAGTACCAGGAGCAGGACCGGTCCTGGGCAACCCAGCCGCTGTGGGCGAACGCCCAGGCGGTGCAGCGGTCAGCGTTCCCGTTCGCGTACGCCAAATGGGAGATGCAGGCCGCTTCGCTGGTCAGGCAGATCGCCATGACAGTTCGCTAGGCCGGTACCGCAGACTCCGGCCGGGCCGCCCGATCCCCCGGGGCAGGGCCGGCCGGACCGCCAGCCACCGGGCTCCCCGCCCGGTCCGGCCGGCACCGTGCGCCCCGCCCTCCCCGAGGGGCGGGGCGCACGTCATTCTCCCGTCATCTCGACGCGCTAGACATGGCCCGGAAGTCCCGCCCACCACCATCGATGATGTAGAAACTGAGACCATGACCTCGTTCCTTACCGACGCCGGCTACTGGGCGCTGCTCATCTTCGCCTTCGTCCAGGCCTGCTGCATCCCGATCTCGTCCGAGATCACCTTCGGGTTCGCCGGCGTACTGGCCTATCAGGGTCATCTCAGCCTGGTGCTGGTGATCGTCATCGGGGCGCTGGGCGAGCTTGCCGGGTCCTCGGCCGCCTATGGCCTGGGGCGCCTCGGCGGCCACAGCACCGTCGAGCGCTACCGCCGGTACCTGCTGATGACCAGGAAGGACGTCGAGCGGGCTGAGCGCTTCTTCGACGGGAGGGGCTCCTGGTCAGTCGCGGTCGCTCGGGTCATCCCGCTGGTGCGCGCGTTCGTGGGCCTCGTGGCTGGCTTCATGGAAGTTCCGGCGCTGCCTTTCGAGATCTTCAACGTGATCGGGACGCTGGTCTGGGCGACAGCGCTGTCCGTGCTTGGCTATGAACTTGGCAGCGACTGGGACAAGGCGTCGAAGAACCTGTCCCATGCCAGTGACGCACTCGCCGCGCTGGTCGTGCTGATGATCGTGGTGCTCATCGTGCACAAGTGGCTGCAGATCCGCAAAGAGCGGCGGGCCGATGCCGCGGCGGCGCTCGCACCGGGCGGGATCTCACCGGCCGGGACTGGCTCTTCCGCAGCTAGCACTGCCGAGGTGACGGCCAGCGAGGCGGCAGCCGCTGCTAGCGCGACGGCGCGGCCGCACAGCCACCGGCGGCAGAACGGCAGCTCCAGCTAGCGCAGGCCGGGGAGACCGGCCCGGCGGTTCCTGATGCGCCAGTACCGTCGCACCCAGGCAGGCCGCTGATCCGGGCCGCCTGCCTCTGACGCCGCGGCCGTCCAGCTCGCCAGCAGGGCATCGGCTTCGGCGAACGCCTCGGCGGTCGCCGGCGGGGCGGCCAGCCAGCGGGCCTGGACCGTCTCTCGTTCGGCTCGCAGGACCGGGTAGCACAAGTCCGGCCGGGCCAGGACCCGGCGGTGCAGGGCCTCATGCCGCCACCACAGCGCGCCTTCGTCGTACCGATCCGATGGCCGCGGCCCGAGATCAGCCGGCTCGCCCACCGCCACCGGCTTGAACAGCGACGTGCACGGCGCCGCAGTCGCCGTCACCCAGTGCGCCGCCCCGTCCGGCCTGAGCTCGGCAACCCAGGACGCCGTGGTCTGCGAGCTGGCCGCCACACCGCCCGCGTGCATGCACGGTGCCGCCATCCCGCCGTTGACGACGGAGTAGTGCGGCTGCGTCCGGCCGTCTCCGTGATCGGCCAGCGCCGCCATCAGGTCGCCGGGGCCAGCCGCGCCGGCGGCCCGCGCCTGTGTCAGCCGCCGGCGCACCCGGCAGGCGGATACCGCGGTCTTCAGCCGGTCACTCTGCTCGCTCGCGAATGGCTCGATGGTGAGCCCGTTAGAGATGCTGCGGGCGCCCGCGGCCACCTTTTCCACCGCCCACAGCCGCCCGGCAGTCTCCAGCACATAAGCGCACGAGGCGTCGGCCACGATGAAACTGTTGTGATAAGTGAAGCCGCGGTTCTCGTGGCCGCAGCCCCCGCCCTGCCCGAAGCGCTCTAGCAGCCCGGTGACGACGTCCACGGCGTCAGCGGCCGTTCCTGCCCGTTCCAGCCCGAGGCGGAGCAGGTCCATTCCAGTCAGGCCGCTGCTGGCGTAGGGCTGCCGGGTGAATACTGCCTCGTTCCCGATAATGACGCCTTGATCATTAGCCCCGATCTCGGCGCCCCACATCCAGAACGGACGGCTCAGCAGGACCCCGTTGCTGCGCCGCGCCTGCGGGATCTCCATCCAGGTGCATCGCAGCATTGCCCCCGCCGGGTAGCTGCGCCAGGCTGCCAGTCCAGGAACTGGGCCTCGTTCGGGTCCCGGTCAGAGTTCTTGGCGAACAGCACCTGCCCCGGCCGCACGACCACCATGGTGTCGCACGAGGCCGCGTGCACGGCGTCAGTCCACCAGCGCCTGGTAGACCATCTGCCGCAGCTGCGGCCGGATCGGGTAGGCGCTGGAGGGCAGCAGCTGGGTGAAGAACGTGGCCGTTACCTGCTCGGCCGGGTCCACCCAGAAGGTGGTTGACGCGGCGCCGCCCCAGTTGAACTCACCGGGCGAGCCGAGCGACTTGGTCGCCAGCGGGTCGATCACCACCGCGAAGCCAAGGCCGAAGCCGACCCCGGCGAATACGGTCTCGGCGTACAGCGGCCGCCCGAACGTGTCCAGGTCGGCGCCGCCGGGCAGGTGATTGCTCGCCATATAGGCGACAGTGCGGGGGCTGAGGAGCCGGACGCCGTCCAGTTCGCCTGCCGGGCTGTCCGGCCGGCTCAGCAGCATCTGGGTGAACCGGTTGTAGTCCCCGGCCGACGACACCAGCCCGCCGCCGCCGCTGAGGTACACAGGCTCCCTGAGCGCGGCGCTGCCCATCGTGTCCATCCGGGTGGCGTGGCCGTCCTCGGGGCTGCGCGTGTACAGCGCGGCCAGCCGGGAGTGGTCATCGGGGCCCGCGAAGAACGCGGAGTCGGTCATGCCGAGCGGGCCGAAGATCCGGCTCGCGAAGAACTCGTCCAGGCGCTGCCCGGACACGATCTCGACGACCCGGCCGAGCACGTCGGTGGCGACCGAGTAGCTCCACTCGCTGCCCGGCTGGAACAGCAGCGGCATCGTCGCGAACTGATCGCAGACAGCCTCCAGGTCAGCGCCTCGCGGCGAGCCCCACTCGAAGCCGCGGGCGCGGTAGATCGCGTCCACCGGGTGGTTGCGCATGAAGCCGTAGGTAAGACCGGAGGTGTGGGACAGCAGGTGCCAGATCCGGATCGGCTCGGTGGCCGGCACGGTCTTGTAGCTGACGTCGCTGCCGCCGGCGAACACCCGGACGTCGCGGAATGACGGGATGTACCGGTAGAGCGGGTCGGTCAGCTCGAATCCGCCTTCCTCGTACAGCATCATCGCCGCGACCGAAGTGATCGGCTTGGTCATGGAGTAGATCCGCCACAGGCTGTCGGCCTCGACGGGCAGCCCGGCCTCGATGTCGCGCTGCCCGTAGGCGGACACGTGCGCGAGCTTCCCGTGCCGGGCGACCGTGATAAGCCAGCCGGCCAGCTTCTGCTCGTCCACGTAGCGGGCGAAGTGCCTGTCGATGCGGTCCAGTCGCTTCTGATCGAATCCGACCTCGGCCGCCTCGACTTCGGTCTGCAGTCCGCCCATCGTGTCTCAGCCCTCCGTTATTTCGCGGCTCGCACCCTTTAGCCTGATCCTGCCAAGCAGAACAGGGTTCGGTCTAGGGGCAGCGCAGGCTCAGGCCAGCCGGGAGGCAGGCTCGTGCTCGCCGGTGTAGCCAAGCTCAGCCGAGATCGCCGCGGTCGTGGCCAGCAGCTCAGTGCGCAGGGACCGCAGCACCTTCGGGGTCGCCTGCTGCTTCGGCAGCGCGATGGCGGCCGCGAGCGGCAGCGACGAGGCGGTGGTGAACACCGGGGCGGCCAGCGAGGCCAGGCCAGGGATCAGGCTGCCCGAGGTGAAGGCCACGCCCTCGCCGCGGACGGTTGCCTTGACCTGCTCTATCTCGTCCTCGTCGAACGGCCTCCTGTCGTCCGGGCCGTACTGCGCCTTGAGCACCGGCGCGGTCAGCACCTTCGGCAGGTAGGCGAGGAAGACCCGCCCGACGGCGGAGGCGAGCAGCGGCATCGTGGCGCCGACGCGGACGGTGATCGGCAGCGCATAGGCCCCGTAATCCCAGCGGACGACCACCGGGCCGCTGTCACCCCAGACGGCCAGGTTGACCGAGTGCTGGGTGCGATCCCGCAGCCCTGGCATGTGCTCAGAGGCCAGGCTGACCTCGTCCATCCGCCGCAGCGACTCGGCCCCGAGCCGTCGCAGTGCCGGGCCGAGGTCGTACTGCCCGGAGGCCGGTGACTGCGCCACCAGGCCAGCCCGGGCCAGGCTGACGAGGTAGCGGTGGACCTTGCTTGGCTGCATACCGGACTTCGCGGCGATCTGGGACAGGCTCATCGGCCCAGCTCCCGATTCCAGCGCGAGCAGGACTGTCATGGCGATCTCGACCGACTGGATGCCCTGGCGGGTCTGCCGATCGCGAACTGCATCCGCCGATGTCACGCCCTGGTCATCCGCACCGTCGCCGCCGCGGAATGTCTTGGCATTCACGCTGCTCAGCCTATGCCGGTCTGCCATGGGCCAGTCTCGAGCAGTAGCGACTGCGTCCGGTTGGCCACGGTAACTCCGATATCAGCCAGCAGCTCCGCCGCGAGGCGCTCTGCCCCGCACAAGACCACATCCTGTTCGGCACCGACTATCCGTTCGAGACAATGGCAGTGGCAACGGCGTTCCTGCGGGACGCCCCGATCAGCGAGGCCGCCGTGACAGCCCGCGCGGGCCCTGAAGGGAGTTACCCGGATGCGCGATCCGCACTGGGCGCTTGTCCAGTACCGGCTGCCCGGCGATCCGCGGGTCCGCTCCGGCGTCCTGGCCGGCGAGACGGTACTCGAGCCGCCGCCCGGCCTCGGCGACTCGCTGCTGACCGCCCTCGCGCGCTGGGACGAAACAGCCGCGCAGCTGCGCCAGTGGTCGCCGGCCGGCGCCGCGCCGGTCCCGCACGCTCAGCTGGTGGCGCCCCTGACCTACCCCGGCAAGATCCTCGCCGCCGGCGCGAACTACTACGGGCACGTCGCCGAAATGGGCATCAGGGCACCCGATGCCGCCTCCGAGCCGTTCTTCTTCCTCAAGCCGCCGGTCACCACGGTGATCGGGCCGGCCGCCCCGATCCCGTTCCCCGCCTACCCGGGCGTGCAGCTGGACTGGGAGGCCGAGCTCGGCGTGGTCATCGGCAGGACCGCGAAGGACGTGCCGCCCGCACGGGCCCGCGACCACATCGCGGGCTACCTGGTGGCCAACGACCTGTCCGCGCGCGACAGGACGGCACGCGCGGATGCGGTGTCCCCGCACTTCGTCTACGACTGGCTGGGACACAAGGGCCAGGACGGCTTCTGCCCCATCGGGCCTGGCATCGTCCCGGCCTGGCTCGTGCCCGACCCACAGCAGCTGGGCATCAGGCTCACCGTGAACGGCGTGCTGAAGCAGGATGCGTCCACCAGCGACATGATCATTGACGTCGACCACCTGATCGCGGGCGCCAGCAGGACGGGCACGCTGTGTCCCGGCGACATCATCCTCACCGGCACCCCGGCCGGGGTCGGCGCGCCCCGCGGCGAGTTCCTGTCGCCGGGCGACACCGTTATCGTCGAGATCGAGGGGGTCGGCGTATTGCAGAATCAGGTGATATCGATATGAACGGGGATCTGCCAGGCCCGGCTGCAAGGCTGGCCGCAGCCTCCCGCGACGACCCCGGGGGCTCCAGCGCCTGGCCGCAGCCCGTTTCGCCTGCGACCACCATGCGCGCCGTCATCCTGCCCGAGTTCGGGCCGCCGGACGTGCTGCGCGAAGAGACGCTGCCCACGCCGGTCCCGGCTCGCGGCGAGGTGCTGGTGCAGGTCGCAGCCGTCAGCATCGGGCGCGTCCTGGACCTGGCCGCGCGCGCAGGACGGCATCCGTATCCGGGCTTCAGGTTCCCGCACGTGCTCGGTGCCGACCACGCCGGGGTGATCGCCGCACTCGGCCCGGCTGTCACCGGCTGGCAGGTCGGGGAACGCGTCGCGGCCTTCCCCGTCGTCACGGACGGGACCTGCTACTACTGCCTGCGCGGCTACGACGAGGTCTGCGAGAACCTGCAGCTGATCGGCATCCACCGGCCGGGCGCGTACGCGCAGTACGTCGCCGTCCCGGCGGGCAATCTGAGCCGGGTGCCGGCCGACATCAGCCCCGGTCAGGCCACCGGGCTCGCGCTGTCCGGCGCGGTCGCGATGAACCAGCTGCAGCGCTCCGGCTTCGGCCCCGGCGAGTGGGTGCTCGTGCAGGGTGCCTCGTCCGCGCTCGGCTCGGTGACCGCGAGCCTGGCACTGCACCTGGGCGCGCGCGTCATCGTCGCATCGCGCAGCCCGGCCAAGCGCGCCCGGCTGGCCGGGCTCGGCGCCGATGCGGTACTGGACACCCTGGCCGCGGACTTTACCGCGCAGGTGCGGGCACTCACCGACGGTCGCGGCGCTGACATCGTCATCGACAGTCTCGGCGAGCCGGGCATCTGGGAGACGTCGCTGGCCGCGCTCGCGCCGACGGGCGCGCTCGTCAGCTCAGGCGCTTTCCTCGGCCGCAGCGTGCCGGTCGATCTGCCCCGGCTGTACCTGCAGGCGCAGCGCATCATCGGCGTCAGATCCGGGAACGCGGCGAGCATCGCTGCCCTGTGGACCGAGGTCGACCGCGGCTTCCGGCCGGTGCTCGACACCGCATTCCCGCTCGAGAACGCGGCGGACGCCCACCGCTACCTGGAGGACGGGCAGAACGTGGGCCGGGTTTCGCTCGACATCCCGCAGCCGGAAAGGACCCAGCCATGCGCGTGAGCGGACTGCTCAACTGCGGCATTCAGATTCCGTCGCTTGAGGTAGGCCGGCAGTTCTACACGGACTTCGGCCTGAGCGTCGCCGAGGCGGGAAACGTCCTGTCGGTTCGCTGCGACGGCCGGGACCAGGACCAGGTCGTCCTCACCGAGGGTCCGGCCAAGCGGCTGCACCACGTGGCCTTCGCCGTGGAGCCGGGCTCACTGCCCGACTGGCAGCGGCATCTGGAGGGGATGCAGGTCACGATCATCGACCCGCCGCCCGGGGTGGCACCCGGCGGCCTGTGCTTTGAAGATATCGACGGGAACGTGGTCGTGCTCCGCGATCGGCCGCTGGCAGGCTGGCGGCCCTTCGAGCCGGAGGACTTCAACTTCGGCGACGTCATCACGCGCACCGACGTCGGCGCGCTGGCGGCTGGCCACCGAGCTGCCGAGGCCGCGCCGGCTCGGTCACATGCTGATCTTCGTGCCCGACATCGTCGCCGCCGAGGAGTTCTACCGCCGCGCACTCGGATTGCGGCTGTCGGACCGGATCCCCGGCAGGGCGACATTCATGAACTCCGGCCCGGGTGACCACCATGTCTTCGGCTTCATCCAGAGCACGCACCCCGGTCTGCACCACACCAGCTTCGAGGTGGCGAACGTGGACCAGATCGGGATGGGCGCACGCCAGATGGCCGGCGAGGGCTACGCCGAGGGCTGGGGCCTCGGCCGGCACAGTCTCGGCTCGAACCTGTTCCACTACATCCGGGATCCGTGGGGTAGCTGGATCGAGTACTTCACCGACATCGACAAGATCAGCGAGAACTGGGAGGGCCGCGACTGGGAGACGCCGCCTGCCGTCTGGTGCCCGCTGATGCCCGAGCAGTTCCTGGTGAACTTCGAGGACAAGCCCTGACAACCGCACGGACATTGCCGCGGACCGGCCCGGCAACCGGCGCGCCCTGAGGTCCCGCCGGACTCGGTATCGAAGGAGGCGGCGATGGCCGCAGGACGACCAGCCGCACCCGGCGCGACCGGGTTTACCGCCGACTGGCTCGGCCAGCGCGTCGTGTTCGCTGACGGCGCGCTTGAGCGCCTCCCGGCGGAGGCCGCGGCCCTCGGCGCGGAGCGCGTGCTGCTGATCGCGGGCGTTCCCGGCGAGTTGCCGGACCGGGCGGCGGCGCTGCTGGCCGGCCGCCTTGCCGCGCGCTTCGACGACGTGCGCCAGCACGTCCCGGCCGATGTTGCCGCGGCTGTCGCGACCCGGGCGCGACTGGTGCGCGCCGACCTGGTGGTCAGCATCGGCGGCGGCAGCGCGACCGGCCTGGCCAAGATCTGCGCGCTGGAGGCGCTGCTGCCGGTGCTGGCCGTGCCGACCACGTATGCCGGATCGGAGATGACCCCGGTGTGGGGGCGGACCGAGGGCGGCGTGAAGCGCACCGGCCGCGACCCGCGGGTGCTGCCGAGGACCGTCATCTACGATCCGGCGCTGCTGACGGAGATGCCGGCCGCGCTGGCCGGCGTCAGCGGGATGAACGCGCTCGCGCACTGCGTCGAGGCACTGTACGCGCCGGCGGCGGACCCGCTGACGAGCCTGTCCGCGCTGGAGGGCATCGGGCTGATCGCCTCCTGGCTGCCCGCGGTATCGGCGGCCGCCCGCACCGGTACCGCCGTGCCGTCCGGCACCGGGGACCAGGACCGCGAGCGGGCAGAAAGTGCAGCGGCCGTGCGCGCGCTGCTGTGGGCATCCTGCCTGGCCGGGCGGGCGTTCGGCACGGCAGGCGGCTCGCTGCATCACAGCCTGTGTCACCTGCTCGGCGGATCCGCGGACCTGCCGCACGCGGAAACACATGCGGTGGTGCTGCCGCACGTGGTGGCATTCCTGGCGCCGGCACTCGGGCCCGAGCGTGACCGCCTGGCGAGCGCGCTCGGCACCGACCCGGCAGGCGTGGCCGGCGCGATCTGGGATCTCGGCCAGTCGGCGGGAGCCCCGGCCGGACTGCGCGCGCTCGGACTGCCTGAGGACAGCCTGCCCGCGCTCGCCGACGCGGTCGCTGAGCGCCGCCTGGCAAGTCCCAGGCCGGTGTCGCGGGCCGACGCGCTGGCCCTGCTCGACGGCCGCCTGGCACGGCGAGCGACCCGCGGACGCGCGTACGGCACCCGGCCAGGCCGAGCCGATGTCAGCGGCGGATCTCACCGCGGCCGTGACCGCGCGGCTGCAGGCCACTCCCGACCCGCGGCTGCGGCAGATCATGACCTCGCTCATCCGGTACCTGCACGGCTTCGTGACCGATGTGCGGCTGACTCAGGCGGAGTGGCTCGCGGCGATCAGATTCCTCACCGCGACCGGCCAGATCTGCAGCGACCGGCGGCAGGAGTTCATCCTGCTGTCCGACACGCTGGGCGTCTCGATGCTGGTCGACCTCCTGGCCGGACCGTCCGGCGAGGGCGCCGCGGGCTTTGCCACCGAGTCCACAGTGCTCGGCCCGTTCTATGTGCCGGACAGCCCGGAGCGCGCCTACGGCGCCTCCATCGCCGAACGGCCGTCCGGCGAGCCAGCTTTCGTCACCGGCCGCGTCACCGGCATCGACGGGACCCCGATCGAGGGCGCGACGCTCGATGTCTGGCAGAACGCCGACGACATGCTGTACGCCGTGCAGAACCCGGACTCGCCGGCTGACAACCTGCGCGGGCTCTTTCGCACCAGGACCGACGGCAGCTTCGCGTTCCTGGGCGTCCGGCCAACGGACTACCCGATACCCGACGACGGCCCCGTCGGGCAGTCGCTGGCGAGCACCGGGCGGCACCCGTGGCGGCCCGCGCACATCCACGTGATCGTCAGCGCGCCTGGCTATCAGAGCGTGGCCACGCACATCTTCGACTCGGCCAGCAAGTACCTGGACTCGGACGCGGTTTTCGCGGTCAAGTCCAGCCTGGTGCGCCAGTTCGAGCGGCACGAGCCCCTGTCAGGCGGCGGCCAGGGCGAGCCGGACGGCACTCAGGTGCCGGACGGCGTGCCTCCCGGTGAAGTCTGGTACTCCCTGCAGCAGGACTTCCTGCTCAGCCCGCTTCCGTCAGCCTGAGCGCGTACCGCTGCGTGCTGATGCCGGTGCCGTGCTTGATCAGCTCATAGCCGGCATCGAAGGAGGACGCCCACCAGTAAGGCCGGATCAGGCGCCGGGCCTCGCACCAGCGGATGATCGCCAGCATGTTGAAGCGGGTCACGCTCGGATTGCGGCGGTGACCGGTCAGCCGGAGCTGGATGTAGTTCCAGCTGGTGCCGTTCCTATCGGCAACCCAGGTCAGTACCAGGTACCGGCGGCCGCCGATCTCGTGACGATGCGCGCCGCTGGCCGGCACGCCCCGCTCGGCCAGCCAGAGCATGAGCTCCGCGCCGTCAGGCTGGCGGCGCGAGCGGCCCGGATCGGATCTGGTAAACCACCAGTCGGTCGCGTCGTTACCGAGCGCCGAAGCCGGATAGCGGGTCCACAGCGTCATCCGCAGCGAGCGGATGCGCGACACCCGCACCGGCAGCGCGGTGTCATGTGAGCAGACGTCGTACTGGCAGCCGAGGAAGAGGTCCGGGTAAGCGTTCCAGAGGTAGCGCGGCGTCGTCGACTTGATGACCCGGAAGCTGTCTGGCCCGGTGATGTCCATGCACTCTGAGTCGGTCCTGGTCAGCACGTCGTTGTAGGCGACAAGACCGGACGGCAGCCACTCCCACTCTTTCCGCCCGCACAGCAGCCTCGTCCCGTTACTGGCACGATGTCCGAGCGGCTGCATGACCGGCGGCGCCTGCGCGAGAACACTGGCCGGCCCGGCGGTCGCGGCAGCCGGCCGGGCCGCGGTGACGCTGGCCGCGCACGCGGCGAGGCCCGTCAGTACCGCGATCAGGCGGGCTGTCAGCCGAGGTCGCCCGCGGATGACTGCTGCACTCAGTAATCCCCTCGACACATTCAGCAATCGTATCGGGCGGGCTGATAGTTACCATCGCAGCGCGGGGCGTGTCCGGTAGTGACCTGTAGCCCTCGCCAGATGGCATCAGGACGAGCCGCGCTCCGGCATTCCGGACTGACGCCGCGCCTCATACAGCAGGACGCCCGCCGCCACGGCGAGGTTGAGCGACTCCGCCGTACCGGTCATTGGGATCGCGACCCGCAGGTCAGCGGCATCGAGCAGGTCCGCGGGCAGCCCGGTGCCCTCGCTCCCGAGCAGGATGGCCAGCGGAGTCGTCAGGTCAGCCGTCCAGTGCGTGACGCGTCCCCGCGCCGAGGTCGCGGCGATCCGGACGCCTCGCTGGCGCGCCCAGGCCAGGAAATCGGCCGCCGACGCGGCCGCCGCGACGGGCACCGTGAACAGCGCGCCCATGCTGGCTTTCACCGCGGCCGGGTCCCGTGGATCGGCCGATGGCCCGATGAGGATGACGCCGGCTGCCCCGGCCGCGCTCGCGGTCCTGACGATGGTGCCGACGTTGCCGGGATTCCCGGCCGTGTGCAGCGCGACGAACAGTGCATCCGCTGGGACCGGGAGATCGGCCAGCGTCAGCGGCGCGCTCCGCACGATCGCGGCCAGCCCGGACGGGCCATCGCGGTCGGCGATCCGGCTGAACAGCTCGCCCGACACGCGGGCGACCCGGACGCCGGCCGCTTCCTGGGCAGCCACCATCGCGATGGCGCCCGGATGGCGCAGCAGATCCGGCGCGACGATGATGACCTCCACTGCGGCGCCTGCCTCCACCGCCTGCCAGACGGGCTGGATGCCCTGCACGACAAACGCGGCCTCGCGCCGCCTGTGCCTGCGGTCCGCGAGCAGCCGTACGCGCTTGACCAGCGGGTTGGCAGCGCTGGTGATCACCTCGGACATCGCCACGCGAGCCTACTCCGAAGGCGGCAGCCGGACGCTCTGGCAGCGGACTGCCCGGACAGGTCGCCGCCGACCTGCGGACCGGCTGGACCGGGCTGGCGGCCAGGCATGCTCCGCCGCCGCCACGGCGTCGTGCCGTGGCTCGGAGCCGCAATGATGGCGCCTTTCGAGCGGGCATAGAGTCGGTCGCATGAGTCTCGAAGGCGAATACGAGCCAAGCCCGGCCCAGTGGGTCCGCGACCAGGTCGCGGAATATGAGGCGTCTGGCGGCCAGCGTGCCAACACGCTGGCTGACACCGGGCTGCCGGTCATCATCGTCACCACGCGCGGAAACAAGACCGGGAAGATCCGCAAGTTCCCGCTCATGCGCGTCGAGCACGACGGCGAGTACGCGCTCGTCGCGTCCAAGGGCGGTGCTCCGGAGCATCCGGTCTGGTACTACAACCTGAAAACGGATCCCGCCGCGGTCCGGATCCAGGACGGTCCTGAGCCGTTCGACGTGCAGGTCCGCGAGCTGTCCGGGCCCGAGCGCGAGCAGTGGTGGGACTGGGCTGTAGCGGCGTACCCGCCGTACGCGGAGTATCAGGAAAAGACGGACCGGCAGATCCCGGTCTTCCTCGCCACTCCCCGCGCATAGCGGTAACAGTGGTTTAACCCGGTCTTCCCGGGCAGCACACGGTCACTGAACGAGGCGGTTCCGGCGCGCCCGGCTACCGCCCGAGACCGTGGTGGTGTGATGTCTGTCTCCGGCCGCCTGCTCGCCGCAGGCAGTCCCAATGTCGAGGGCTGGCTGCAGTGTGCCGAATTCGGCCTCGCCCTGCTGCTGTCGGCGGTCATCGGCCTGGAACGCGAACTCCGGCAGAAGAGCGCCGGGCTGCGGACTCATACCCTGGTCGGAGCCGGTGCCGCCCTGTTCATGCTGATCAGCAAATACGGGTTCAGCGACGTACTCGAGCCCGGCCGGATCGTGGTCGACCCCTCGCGGGTCGCTGCCCAGATCGTGACGGGTGTCGGCTTCCTCGGCGCCGGGCTGATTTTCGTCCGGCATGACGGCGTGCGCGGCCTGACCACCGCCGCATCGATCTGGGTCGCGGCCGCCGTCGGCTCAGCGGCCGGCGCCGGCCTGCCTCTGCTCGCGCTGCTGGCCACTGGCGCCTATCTGGTCGTCGCCGTGGCGTTCCCGGTTCTCAGCCGGCGGCTGCCCAGCTCCAGCACGGCGATCTCGACGCTCCGGGTGCGCTACCCGGACGGGCACGGCATCCTGCGGGACGTGCTGAGCCTGACCACGTCACGCGGTTTCGCGATCGACCAGATGTCCGCGGACGCGGTCGGCCGTGTCCGGGCTGAGCTGGACGGGTCGCCAGCTAGCGCCGCCGTCGAGGTTTCACTGCAGGTGCACGGCAAGGGCTCAGTGAACGACCTGGCGGCTGCCCTTGCCGAACTGCCGCACGTACACGCCGTCGCCGCGGACGACGTCAACGTGCCCGTGCCCGACTAGCCGGGCGAGCCGCCGGAGATCTGGTACGACCACAGCTCGCTGCTGACGGCCACCGGCCCTGGCTCGCCACCGCTCGCGGCGCCGTCGTGACCCTGCCCGTGCGGATGACCCTGCCCGTGCGGATGACCCTGCCCGTGCGGATGACCCTCGCCGTGCGGATGACCTCCGCCCTGGCCGTGGCCCTGCCCGAAAGCCGGCGAGGTCCGCCACGCCTCGAAGGACTCCTCGTCCCGCCACCGGGTAACGACCAGCCAGGTCGAGCGGCCGTCGGTCGGCTGGAGAAGCTCGAATCCCTCGAAGCCGTCCTGATTGTCAACGGCGCCCGCGCGGGCGGCGAACCGGCGCGCCAGCTCGTCGCCACTGTCCGGCGGCACCGTGATCGCGTTGATCTTCACAACCGTCATGTCACGATCATGCCACCGCTGACCTGCCTGCTGGCCGGCCGGGCAGGAGGCAGGGACCGAGTATCTGGCAGAAAAGCGGAGGGTCGCCTCCGATATCGGCACCCGCACGGCTTACCGTGGACTAGTGCGGGTGCCGTGGTGGGGAATCGCGTCGTCGGTACTGGCGCCAGTGCTCCTGATCGGAGGCTTTACCGCGGGCGCGGATCTGCAGCCCCTTCCGTTCGACGCGGTGCAGCGGTCCATCTCCACCCTTGCCTCCGTTGGCATGCCCTACCGCTGGGTGGTCACGCTGGCCATTCTCGGTGTCGGCGCGTGCGACATCGTGACCGGGCTCGCGCTGCGGGCCGCCGCTGACCGGGGCCGGATCCTGCTGATCTTCGGCGGCGTGTGCGGCATGCTCATCGCCGCGAACCCGCAGCCGCACCACGGCGGCTCACTGGCGCACGAGACCTTTTCCTTTCTCGGCGTGGTGATCCTGACCAGCTGGCCTGTCGCCGCGGTCCGCCGCGGTCCCGGCACCCCTGCCGCCCTCCGCCCTCCGGTCGCCTACGCGGCCGCGGCGGTTAACCTGGCGCTGCTGCTCTGGTTCACCGCCGAGCTGTTCAACGGCCCGCAGCTGGGCCTGGCCGAGCGAGCCGTGACCGTCGACCAGGCACTCTGGCCTCTGCTGGTGGTCCTGACAATCGTCGCGGCCCGGCTGCGCGGCCGCCAGCCGGTCGGGGCGCAGGAGTCGGTCAGGAGCCAGTGAGCCCGGCGAAAATCGCGGCCAGCTCAGCGGGCTCGAACCCGAGCGTGGCGTCGCCGACGGATAGCTCGAGCCGCTGCACACCGGGATCAGCCGTCGCCATCACCGTGGGCGGCGTCCAGATGCCGCGTTCCTCCGCCAGCCGCGTGGCGGCGCTGGCGTACTCGTCCTGTCCCGTCCGCAGCAGCAGGTGCATCATCGGCACCTGCGGCGGGTCCGGGATCACCCGGATGCCAGGCACGTCTGCCAGCGCGGCGGCGACCGCTCGCGCGTGGTCGAGATAGTCCGGGAACCTCGGCAGCCGCTCGGCCAGGCAGCTGAGCGCTGATGCCGCGCTCGGCCAGAGCCCGTACAGCGTGCCGCCCATCCGCCGCCGCCACTCCCTGACCTGCTCGATCACGTCCGGCTGGCCGGCCACGCAGCAGCCTGCCAGCGCGCCGATGCCCTTGTAGAACGACACGTACACGGAGTCGAACAGCTCCGCGATCTCGGCGGGCGGCCGGCCGTATCCGGCAGCGGACTCCCACAGCCTGGCGCCGTCCAGATGAACGGCCGCGCCCCGCTCCCTGGCCCAGGCCGTCTGACCGGCCAGGTCGTCAAAGGGCGGCTGCTGGCCGCCGATGTCCCGCTGCGGAAGCTCGAGCAGCAGCACGGCCGGCGGCTCGGCGATCGCCGTCAGGTCAGCCAGCGTGATCAGCCGGTCCCGGCCGCCGGCGGGCCGGCCAGTGAGCCCGTGCAGTCGCTGGTAGGCCTGGTCCTCGTGCTGCTCCAGGTGACACATCGGATGGAAGATCACCGTCCGGCGCTGGCGGGCGTCCGCGTGCACGCGAAGGACCGCCTGCTGCGCCATGACGCCTGACGGCAGGAACGCGGCAGCCGGCTTCCCCAGCAGCCGGCCGATCTCGGCCTCCAGGTCCGCCACCACGCCGCCCTGGCCGTAGGTGTCGGTCGCGGTGTCCGCCGGGATTGTCGCCAGCATCGCCGCGGCCGTCACCCGCCCGTGGCCGTGGAAGGATCGCGTGCACCTGTCCCGCAACGCGGCGAGGTCCGCGTGGTCTGTCATGTTCGTTCCCGTCCCTATTGCTGCGTTTGCCAGCCCGCCCGCAGCGGAGATTACTGGCTGCCGGGCGCGGTGACGAAGTCGATCAGTTCCTCCACCCGGCCGAGAAAGGCCGGCTCAAGATCGGCATAGGACCGGACGCTGGCGAGGATGCGCCGCCAGCCGGCGGCCGGGTCGGCAGGCCAGCCGATCGCGGCCAGCACGCCCTCCTTCCAGGGCTGCCCGCGCGGCACCTCAGGCCAGGTGTCAATGCCGATCGCGGCCGGCTTGACGGCCGCCCACACGTCGATGAACGGGTGGCCGACGATGAGCACGCCGGGAGAGCTGACCTGCGCTGCGATCCGGCTTTCCTTGGAGCCGCCGACCAGGTGATCCACGAGCACGCCGAGCCGGCGGGCACCGGCCGGCGCGAAGTCGGCCACGATCGCGGGCAGGTCGTCGATGCCGTTGAGGAACTCCACGACGACCCCGGCGTCGCGCAGGTCGTCACCCCAGACCCGCTCGACCAGCTCGGCGTCGTGCCTGCCCTCGACATAGATACGGCTGGCCCTGGCTATCTTCGCCCTGGCCGCCGGAGCGGCGATCGAGCCGGACGCGGTCCTGGCCGGGCCGCGGCGCTGTGCCGGGACCGGCCGGACGAGCACTACCCGCCTGCCCTCCAGCAGGAACGTGCCGGCCAGCGGGAACACCCGGCGCCTGCCGAACCGGTCCTCGAGCGTGACCGCGTCCTTCTCGCAGCCGACTACGGCTCCGCAGAACTCGGCGGCGCCGTCCTCGACTACGAGTCCGTTCTCAGCCTCGATCCGGGGCGGCTCGGCCGGCCGCCGTGATGGCGCCGCGAGCACGTCCTGGCTGTACTGCCTGCTGCGCACCAGCTCTCCGTCATCTGCTCACCGAGGTCCGCTTTGCCCCCCTAGTATCCGGGAAATGACGCGGGTCTCCGGGCCGGCGCGCCGTGCTACCGCTTGTAGCGGGAAAGACCCACGGGGTGATCCCGTGCCCGCTATGATGAACCGCTCTTAGACAGACTTAAAAGTCAAAAATCGGCTTCAGCCTGTTTACAAGGACTTTCGACAGGGTCCGGATAGCCCGGCTCATGGCGCTATACGCAGGGGTTCTTAGTGTCAGGTTTCCGTCTCTCCGCTGGTGCCGCACTCAGTGCCGCGGGCATCCTGGTCGCGATGGTGTGCGTGCCGGCGGCAGCCAGCGCGGACTCGCCGAATATCACCATCACCTCGGCGGGCCCGGACGGCAGCGGTGACCCCTACGACCTCACCGTCGTGGCCAATGACGGCAACGGCGTCGCGATCCAGACCATGACGGCGCACGTTTTCAGCGCGAGCAACCAGGACGTCGCCGACGTGCCGATGACCCTGCAGTCAGCGGCTGACCCGACTGACCAGACGTGGGCGGCCACGACGCCGATCGCCGAGACCGCGCTGCCAGCCGGCACTTACACGGTGACCGTCGACGCGAGCGATGGCGTCGAGTCTGATCAGGGGCTTGCCGCACCGGGCTCGTTCTCCTTCAGCTACAACAGCAGCAGCCTGTCGGTGACGCCGTCGCCGCCTGACGTCACGCAGGGGTCCCAGGCCGTGACCTTCTCCGGCACGCTGACCGGGACCGCGACCGGCGGCAGTCCGGTGGGAATCGCCAACGCCCCGGTCGACCTCAGCATCTCCGGCGGCGCCGCGAGCCAGGTGGCGACGACGGACGCGAACGGCAATTTCAGCTACCCCGTCACCGGGATCAGCCAGACCGCCGACTACAACTTCACTGTCGCCGCAACCGCAAGTTACCCGGCGGCCAGCGACGACGTCACGGTCGCCGCCCAGCAGGCTACGACGTCGATGACCGTGTCGGCGGACCCGGCCACCGTCACCGAGGGCATCCAGAACGTCACCTTCACCGGTAACGTGTCCGCGACTGTCACCCCGCCTGCGCCCGCGACGCCGACGCAGGTCGATATCGGCAGCGGCGTGCCGGTCTACCTGAACGGCTCGAGCACCCCGGTGACGACGACCGACGACGCGCAGGGTGACTTCACCTACAGCAGCCCCGGCACCGCTCCCGGCACCTACACCTTCAGCATCGACCCGACGAGCCTGTACACCGGCACGTCCTACCAGGTCACGGTCGGCAGCCAGATGGCGCCGACCACGATGACCGTGCAGGCCAGCCAGCCGGACGTCACCTTCGGCTCGCAGAGCGTCACGTTCACCGGCACCGTGACAGCGAATCCGCAGGGCGGCAGCGCGGTAGGCATCGGCAGCGGCGTCCCGGTCTACCTGAGCGTCGGGACCGGGGCCGCCGCCCAGGTGACCACCACCACTGACGGCAGCGGCGACTTCAGCTACACCGTGACCGGCATCACCGCCGGCACGAGCTACGACTTCTCGGTCGCCTCCACGCCGCTGTACGGCGGCGCGTCCGACAATGTCAACGTTCCGCTCGTGCAGGCCACGACAGCGCTGACCGTCTCGGCCAGCCCGCCCGACGCTGACCTGTCCGCGTCCAGCGTTACCTTCTCCGGCACGGCCAGCGTGACGCCGCCGGCTCCACGACCCCGGAAGGCATCGGCAGCGGCGTCCCGGTCTACCTGAGCATCAACGGCGGCACCGCCAAGCAGGTCACGACCACCACCGACGCCAGCGGCGACTTTAGCTACGCCGTCACCGGCCCCGGCCAGCCCGCTGTCTATGACTTCGAGATCGAGCCAGGCACCCTCTACACGGACGCGTCGAGCTCAGTCCCGCTTGGCCCCGGACAGGCGGCGTCCCTGACCGTCACCCCGACGCTCACCAGCGTCACCGAGGGCTCGCAGACGGTCACGTTCGCAGGCCACCTGACCGGCACGCCGCCGGGCACGACCACCGTCAACGACATCCAGAACGCGCCAGTCCTGGTCAGCGTCGGCGGCGGGCCGGCCGCAGCCGTCGGCACAACGGACGCGAACGGCGACTTTAGCTACACCGTCAAGGGCATCTCGGCGACCAGCGTCTACGCCTTCAGTGTTGCCGAGACCTCCAGCTACACCGGGGCCACCGCGAGCGTGCCCATCGGGGTCACCCAGGCGCAGACCAGGATCAGCGGTGTCACGATCAGCCCGGCGCACCTGAAGTACGGCCAGAGCGCGACGCTGACCGGTACGGTTCAGTACCTCAGCGGCTCGACCTGGACACCGCTGCCGGACTCCGTGGTCTATCTCGCCGAGACCAGCACCAGCCTGGGCTCGGTCACGGCGAGCAGCACCGGCGCCTTCACTGCGACCCTGCCGACCACGCACGGGCCGGGCTGGAGTGCCACCGTCGATCAGGCCGCGCTGACCCAGCAGACGACCGCGACCGGCAACCTGACCTTCGCTGTGCCGATGAAGGTCAAGTCGTTCGCCGCCAGCCTGGGCGTCAACGACAAGGTGAACGTGACCGGCTGCCTGCAGGTCACCGCACCGGTCGGCTACGGGCCGCAGACCACGGTCGAGATCCAGTACCGGGCCTGGCACGAAGGGCGGCTGGAAGTACTTCAGCCGGCTGCCGCTGCATAACCAGGCCGGTGCCTACAAGACCTGCCCGAGTGCCGACGAGTCGTACTTCAGCGGAGCCGTTCAGGCCAAGCTGGCGAACGCGTACTACCGGGCGAGCTTCGCGGCCACCGACAGCTTCCAGGGCACGGTCAGCTCCGCGGTCCACGCCTGGAAGTACCAGACCAGGATCGTCGGTTTCAGTGTCAGCCCGCACGCGGTATCCACCGGGCAGATCGTCACGATCAAGGCCAGGCTGGAGATCCTCGGCAAGTCCTGGAAGCCGTGGGCGAACCAGAAGGTGACCATCATCTACAACGACGAGGGCACGACCTTCTGGGGCAGCCTCGGCAGCGCCCGCACCAGCGCCGGCGGCTATGTCACGATCAAGGCCGAGGGCGGCAAGGGCAGCTTCGTGGCCGTGACCTATGCCGCTTACGCCGGCAACTCGACGCACCTGGCGAGCCGGAGCTCTGGCATCGACGTGTCGGACAACCACGGCACGTCAAGCGCCAGGCCGCGCCGGTTAACCTGGCGCAGATCCCGGTCCTGCAGGTCCCGATGCAGGCGGAGCTGGTGCCGGGCAGGCCGTCGATCGCGAGCCTGCTGGCCGGCTAGCTGCCTGGCTGCCCAGGACGGCGGCCGCTTCTCCAGGAACGCGGCCATCCCCTCCGCGGCTTCCGCCGAGCCGAACAGCCGGGCGGACAGCTCGGCAAGCTCCTCTGCCCGGCCGCCGAAGCCGTCCAGCACGGCAGGGATCAGCAGTCGCTTCGTCTCCCGCAGGCCCTGCGGCGAGGCGGCCCGCAGCGCGTCGAGCACCGCCAGCGTGCTCGCCTCGATGTCGTCAGCCGCCTCGGTGATCAGCCCGATCCGCGCCGCCGTCGCGGCATCGAAGGTCTCCCCGGTGAGGTAGTAGCGGCTCGCTGCCCGCGGCTCCATCCTGGGCAGCGTGGTCAGGGAGATCATCGCGGCCGCCAGCCCGAGCTTCACCTCGGTGAAGGCAAACGTGGACGACGGACCCGCCACCACGATGTCGCAGGCGCCGACGAGTCCGAGACCTCCGGCCCGGACGTGGCCGTCGATGCTGCCGACGACCGGCTTGGGCAGCGCGACGATGAGCTTCAGCAGCCCGAGCAGCCGGGTAGCGCCCGCCTTCATGCCGCCCTGGCTCGCCTCGCTCAGGTCCGCGCCCGCGCAGAACGTGGAGCCCGTGTGGGTCAGCTCGACCGCTCGCACGCTGTCGTCGCCGGCCGCCGCGGTCAGGGCTCCGGTGAGCTGCTCCACCAGCGCGGCCGACAGCGCATTGCGGTTGCGCGGCGAGTCCAGCGCGATCCTGGCGATGCCGCGGTCGGCTGAGTACTGCACAAGCTGGTCCGCCATCGTCGTCGCTCCCGGTTGCTAGTAGGACTTCGGCAGGCCGAGCGAGTACTGGGCCACGAAGTTGAGAATCATCTCCCGGCTGACGGGCGCGATCCGCGTGGTCCGCACGTTCGCCAGCATCGCCGCCAGCCCGAACTCCGCCGTCATCGAGCTGCCGCCCAGTACCTGGATCGCCTGGTCGACAGTCCGGACGCTGGCCTCGGCGGCGGCGTACTTGGCCATGTTCGCCGCCTCGCCCGCTCCCATGTCGTCGCCGGCGTCATACAGCGTGGCCGCCTTCTGCATCATCAGCCTGGCCAGCTCTAGCTCGATCTTGACCTGGGCCAGCGGGTGCGCCAGTCCCTGGTGCGCGCCGATCGGCACGCTCCACACCGTTCGTTCCCGCGCGTACCCGACAGCCTTGTTCAGCGCGTAGCGAGCCGACCCGACGGCCATCGCCGAGGCCATGATGCGCTCCGGGTTCAGGCCGGCGAACAGCTGCTGCAGTGCCGCGCCCTCATCGCCGATGAGCGCCGTGGCGGGCAGCCGCACGTCGTCCAGGAACAGCAGGTACTGCCGTTCCGGCATGACGATGTCCATTTCGAGCGGCTCGAAGGCGAAGCCGGGCGTGCCGACCGGCACCACGAACAGCGCCGGGCGAAGCCTGCCCGTCCTGGCATCCGCGGTCCGGCCGACGATCAGCACCGCCTCGGCCTCGTCGACGCCGGAGATGTAGATCTTCCGGCCGTTCAGCACCCAGGTGTCGCCATCCCTGGTCGCCACCGTGCTGAGCTTGTGCGAGTTCGAGCCGGCGTCGGGCTCGGTGATGCCGAACGCCATGATCGACGATCCGCTGGCCAGCTTCGGCAGCCACTCCTGCTTCTGCTCCTGCGTGCCGAACCTGGCGATGATCGTGCCGCAGATCGCCGGCGAGACCACCATCATCAGCAGGCCGCAGCCGGCCGCCGCGAGTTCCTCCAGCACGATGGACAGCTCGTACATCCCGGCGCCGCCGCCGCCATAGTCCTCGGGCAGGTTGACACCGAGGAAGCCGAGCCCGGCCGCCTGCTGCCAGAGCTCGGTCAGCCTGCCGCCGCTGCGTGCCTGCCGCGTGTAGTACGAATATCCGTAGGCGGCGCCAAGCTCGGCGACTGCCGCCCGCAGCGCACTCTGCTCGTCGCTCTCGGTGAAGTTCACTCCTGGTGCTCCTCCGGATCAGCCGGGGCCTGCTCCGGCGCGGCCGCGCAGCTCCGTCACAGCAGTACCTCGGGGACATCGATCAGGCGGGACCGCAGCCACTCGCCGACTGCCTTGGCCTGCGGGTCGAACCGGGCGGCAGCCGCGACGCCCTCGCCGAGCAGGCCGGTGATCACGAAGTTGACCGCGAGCAGATTCGGCAGCAGGTACCTGGTCACCGGGAGCCCGGCCGCCTCCGGCAGCAGCTCGCGGAGCCTGTCCTCGGTCAGCGTCGCAGCCAGCCACGGCCAGGCAGCCGCGTCCCTGGCCCAGACGCCGACGTTCGCGTCGCCGCCCTTGTCGCCGCTGCGGGCACCTGCCACGGCGCCGAGCGGCGCACGGCGGACCGGCCCGCTGCCTGCCCACCCCGGCACGACCGCGGGCGCAGCGGGTTCCAGCGCCATCGTCACACCGGGATCGCCGACCTCGACCGAGCGGCCGTCAGGCAGGACCGCGATCTGCCGCACCTGGCTCCGGTCGAGGTAGGCGGCCGTGAAGACACCGTAGGGCTGAGCATCCCCCGGCGGTGCGGTGAGATGGAAGCCGGGATAGCTGGCGAGCGCGAGCTCGACGGCCGCGCCGGAGAACACCCGGCCAATCGCCTTCGGGTCGCTGCCGCGGGCCACGCATCGCAGGGTGGCGCTGGCCTGCTCCTCCGTCGCGGCGTCCGGACGGTCAGTGCGGGCCAGCTCCCACTGCACGCCGGGCGGCAGGGCGGCGGCCAGCTGATCGTGCACCAGCCCGGCCTTGGCCTCGATGTCCAGGCCGGTGAGCACGAACTCGACCTGGTTGCGGAAGCCGCCGAGCGTATTGAGCGACACCTTGAGCTCTGCAGGCGGCGGCTCACCGCGGACGCCGGTGATCGCGACCCGGTCCTGGCCGTCCTGGCTCAGCCGCACGGAGTCCAGCCGCAGGGTCGCGTCCGGTCCCGCGTACCGCGGGCCGGCCACCTCGTACAGCAGCTGAGCGGTCACCGTCCCCACCGTCACGGCGCCGCCCGTGCCGGGATGCTTGGTGATCACGCTGGAGCCATCCGCGAACACTTCCGCGAGCGGGAAGCCAGGATGCCGCAGGTCGGGAATCTCGCCGAAGAACGCGTAGTTGCCGCCCGTCGCCTGCGGGCCGCACTCGATGACGTGGCCGGCCGCCATCGCCCCGGCGATCGCGTCAAAGTCATCGGCGGACCAGCCGAAGTGCGCGGCCGCCGGGCCGACGACCAGGGATGCGTCCGTGACCCTGCCGGTCACCACCACGTCGGCCCCCGCCCGCAGGCAGGCCGCGATCCCCCAGCCGCCGAGGTAGGCGCTGGCCGCTACCGGCTCGCCGTAGCCGAGCTCCGCCGAGCGCGCCAGCAGATCGTCGCCGTGCACGTAGCCGATCTTCGGGTCGAGGCCGAGCCGCTGCGCGAGCTCGCGGATGGCACCGGCCAGGCCGGCGGGGTTGAGGCCGCCGGCGTTCGCGACGATCGCGACACCGCGGTCGAGCGCCAGCCCGAGACAGTCCTCCAGCTGGCGCAGGAACGTCCGTGCGTAGCCGAGGCTGCTGTCCCGCATCCGGTCCCGGCCGAGGATGAGCATGGTCAGCTCGGCCAGGTAGTCACCAGTGAGGACGTCGAGCTCGCCGCCCTCCAGCATCTCCCGCATGGCCGAGAACCGGTCGCCGTAAAACCCGGAGGCGTTCCCGATCCGGACCGGCAGCTGCCCTTCCGGCTGCCTCACTGCCACGACGGTCACCTTTCGCGGGCGGTCCGGAACCAGGCTGGGGCCAGGCTGGGGCCAAGCATAGATGACTGATTTCGGCGGCAACTGCCTGCAGTCTGAGGTGCGGGCCTCACGGCCCTGGCCCGCAGCGCCCGGCGCGGCTTAAGGTCAGGACATGCGGGTGGAGATCAGCGCCAGCGCGGTGCAGCTGTTGCCAGCCGCGGCGGCAGGCTCTGGGTCTGGGCCGCCCGGCCGCGCCTGTGCTGCTCCGGAGCGCCTGCCTGGATGCACGCTGCGACAGATCCTCCGGATGACCAGGCCGGATTCGCTGAGATCCCGGCCGCCTCGCTGCCCGCCGGGATCGCCGTCTTCTTCCGGCCTGTCGGGGGCCTGCGACCAGACGTGCTGGAAGTCGGGATCCGCGGGCGGCGTCATCCCGCGGTGGCCGGCTACTGGGATGGCTGCCTGATGGCGATGGTCGGCTAGGTCCCGCTCCGCGCCTAGGTCCGCTTCCGCAGTGCCATCCGGGCACTTAGTCAACTATGTTGACCGTCAATAACCGGGACGGTATGGTGCGGTGTCATGCAGCCCGTCGTGACCGAGCAGCCGCCGCCGGAGACCTGGCTGGATTTCTGGCGCGAGCTCAGCGAGCGCCTGACGCGGCTGGCCCGGTCCCGCAGCGGCCGCGGCGGAGCGGCAGCCCGCCTGGGCGCGGCCAGCCCTGCTGGCGGTCGCGGCCGTGTCAGCCTGGTCGTACGCATGGCGCGCTACCCGGCCCGTGAACATCGAGATCTACTACGCGGCGGCCGTGCGCAGCATGTCGATGAGCGTGTCGAACTTCTTCTTCGGGGCGTTCGATCCGGCCGGGACGATGACGACGGACAAGCTGCCCGGCGCGTTCTGGCTGCAGGCCATCTCGGCCGGGGTGTTCGGCGTGCACAACTGGGCGCTCGTACTGCCCCAGGTCGTCGAGGGAACGCTCACCGTGCTGGTGCTGTACCGCGTGGTGCGCCGGCTTGCCGGGCCGCCCGCCGGCCTCATCGCGGCGGCCATCCTCGCCGTCTCGCCGGCCACCACCGCGCTGAACCGCGGGAACGTCTCCGACACGCTGATGATCCTGCTCGCGGTTCTGGCCGCCGACTCGGTCGTCACGGCCGTCCGCACTGGCCGCTGGCGGCCGCTCCTGCTGGCCGGCCTGTGGGCCGGCCTGGCGTTCCAGGCCAAGATGCTGGAGGCCTGGCTGGTGCTGCCAGCCCTCGCCGCCTGCTACCTGACCGCCGCGCCCGGCGGCTGGGCAGACCGGGCCAGGCGCTGCGGCGCGATGCTGCTGGTCGCCGTCGCCGTCTCGCTGAGCTGGATGAGCCTGGTGACGATCTGGCCGTCCGGCTCGCGCCCCTACATCGACGGCAGCACCGACAACTCCGTCTTCCAGCAGGTCTTCGTCTACAACGGGCTCGGCCGGCTGGACCAGGCGTCGCCGGACCAGCTGGTCAACAAGACCATCAGGCTCGGCCTGACGATCTCGCCGCCGGCCTCCTGGCACCGCCTGCTCACCGGCGAGTGGGGCCGCGACACCGGCTGGCTCCTGGCCGCCGCGCTGATCGCGCTGCTGGCCGGCCTGCATCGCGCGGCGTCGTGAGCCGCGTACCGACCTCATCCGCGCCGGGCTGCTGCTGTGGGGCGGCTGGCTGCTGGTGCTGTTCGCCGCGTTCTCAGCCGCCACGACGATCAACACCTACTACACCGCGGCGCTGTCACCGGCGGTCGCCGCGCTGCTCGGCATCGGCCTCGTGCTGGCCTGGCGGCACCGCGACCAGGTGTGGTCCTGGCTCGCACTCGCGGGCGCCCTGCTGGCGACCGCCGCGTACGCCGCCTGGCTGCTGCCGGGCAGCGGGACCGGACTGCCCGGCTGGCTGCGCCCGGCGCTGCTCGTCGCTCGCCGCTGCCGCACTGTGCGGCCTGGTCGCGGCTGCGTGGCGGCGCACCGGGGCCGTGGCGGCGGTCGCCGTGCTGCTGACCGCCGCTGCTGCGCTGATCACCCCGGCCGTCGCGGCGACCGCGGTGGTGACGAGCGGGCTCGGCCCCTTCGAGACTCCCTTCCAGCCCGCCCGCGAGACGGCGGCCACCACCAGGTTCCTGGCGGCCGGCTTCGATGTCGGGGCAGCCCTGGCCGCGCTGGAGAAGGCCAACGCGGCCGAGCCGTACCTGATGGCCACGCAGACGGCCGTGCTCGCGGCGCCGTTCATCTACGCCAGCGGCGACGAGGTCGTGCCGATCGGCGGTTTCACCGGCACCATTCCGGCCCCGACACTCGCCACCCTGCAGCGGCTGATCAGGACGAACTACGTCCGCACGTTCCTGCAGTCACCCCACGACGACAGACCCGCGACTGGTCTGGATCTCCCGGCACTGCCTGCACATCCCGCAGCGGACCGGTAGCCAGCGGGGCGTGCTTCCGGTCGCCGTCTACTTCTGCCTCGGCTAGCCGGGGCAGGCGGCGGGAGGCCAGCTAGCCGGCCAGACCCAGCGCCGCCAGGATGAACGCCTGCACCTCGGCCTCGTAGCGCAGATGGCCGAACCGGCCGGACGGGCCGGTGTGCGCGCCCGCGCCGAGCTCGACCCGGAACAGCACCGCACTGCCCGCGGTATCGGTCTCGCGCAGGCGCGCCACCCACTTCGCCGGCTCGTGGACGAGCACGCGCGGGTCGTGCACGGCTCCGGTGACCAGCAGGTCCGGCCGCGGGCCAGCGGGCGGGTTGTCGTACGGCGAGTAGCCGCGCAGGCAGGCGAAGTCCTCAGGGTCGCGCGGGTCGCCCCACTCGTCCCACTCGTTGATCGGTCAGCGGGATATCCGGGTCCAGCATGCGTGGTCACGCAGTCGACGAACGGGACCTCGGCGACAACCGCGCGCCACCGCCCGGGCGCGCGCGAGTACACGGCACCCTGCAGCAGGCCGCCGGCCGATAGCCCGCGGGAGACGATCCTGGTGCCGTCCACCAGCGGCGCCGACCCGGCCGCATCGCCGGCCAGCCAGTCCGCGACGCCGGTGAAGTCGCTGAACGTGGCAGGCTTGGCCCGCAGCCTGCCCTGCTGCCACCAGTGCCTGCCGAGCTCGCCGCCGCCGCGGACGTGCGCGACCGCGTACACAACTCCGCGGTCGAGCAGCGACGGCAGGCCGCGGTCGAATTCGGCGTCCAGGCATGCCTCGTAGGCGCCGTAGCCGTACAGGACGCACGGCGCGGTCCCGTCCAGCGGGGTTCCGGCCCGGAAGGCCAGCGAGACCGGGCACCCGCGTGCCGTCGCCCACCGTGGCGGACAGCTGCGTGGTGCGATACTGCCGGGCGTCGTAGTGCGGAACCGGCGCCCGCTTCAGCTCCCGCCGGAGGCCGGCCGCCAGGTCCAGCTCGGACCAGCGCGGCGGCTCGATGAGCGACTCCTCGACGACGACCACCGCGGTCGCCTCGTAGTCCGCCGCGTACTGGACCGCGATGGCCCCGGCGGCCAGTTCGGGACGGACCTCGGTGGCCTGCGCTCCGTCCGGCCCGGTGATGGCCAGCAGCGGGGCGCCGTCCCGGCGGAGGGTCAGCAGCAGGTGCCCGGCGAGCACGTCGCAGCGCACGAGCCGGGTATCCGGCCGGGCCGGCGCGACCGACGGGCAGCCGACCAGCGTCCAGCTGGCCCGGCCCGGTGCCGCGACCGGCGCCCGCATCAGCGTGAACTCGGCATGCCCGTCGTCGGTAACGATCAGCAGGTCGCCGCCGCCGCCGGGAACGGCCGCGTGATCGACGCGGTACTCGACACCGCGCCGCCGCGGCTCGACCACGACGGGAGCGGACAGCGGCCGGCTTGCCGGGATCAGCCAGACCTCGGTGGTGTCACGGGACGCCGCGGTGATGATGATCAGCTCGCCGCTGCGCGACGCCGCGAGAGTGAGCTCGAATCTCGCGTCGGATTCCTGGTAGACCAGCACATCGCTGTCCGCAGCGGAACCGACCGCATGCCGCCAGACCTGCCACGGGCGGTTCAGCCCGTCCGGCACCAGGTAGAAGAACTGGGCCGAGTCAGCCGACCAGGCACCGCCCGGATAGCTGCGGGCGATCACCTCAGGCAGCTGCGAGCCGGTCTCGATCTCGGTGAACCTGAGCTCGTAGATCTCCGCCCCCGAGGTATCAGCCGACCAGGCCAGCAGCCGGTTGTCCGGGCTTGGCTCGGCCACGCCGATCTCGATGTAGCCGGTCGCCGCGCCGAGCGCGTTCTCGTCCAGCAGCAGCTGCCCGGCTTGCTGCCGGTCCTCGCCACCGCCCTGGCCCGCCGGTCCCGGACCGCCGGGGCCACCCGGACCGCCCGGCGCCACCCGGACCGCCGGGGCCACCCGGACCGGCAGGGCTGCCGCCCTGAGCCAGCACCGGCGCACGGAGTAGCTGCCTGCCCTCGGCGCCAGCCGGCGTGCGGTGCCAGTACCGGTAGCCGCGGAGCGTCCAGCTCACTGAGTCCTCGGCCGCGGTCGACTCCCGCCCTGCGGCCTCCTCGCACAGCCTGGCGGTCAGCCCGGCCAGCCCGCCGGTCTGCGCGTCGTAGTAGGCGCGCTCGGCGGCCAGGTAGTCCCGGAAGTCAGCGCTGTCGTGATCCCGCATCCAGGCGTAGTTGTCGGTGTCGCGGCGGCCGTGCAGCTCCCTGACCACTGGCCTGCGCGGTGCGCGCGGTGCGTCCATCACGGCCCTGCTACAGCGAACTGCCGACGCCGCCGGCCGGGGCAGCCGGCCCGGCACCGGGCCTGGCGCGATCGGTGGCCGGGCTGATCCGCCCGGCCGTGATGAGCAGTTCCCTGACCCGGCCGGCCGGCAGCGCGGGCGAGGTGTTGCCGTCCCGCCCCGTGACCGTCGGCGCCGTCAGCATGCTGTTGAGCACGGCCTCCTCGGTTGCCTCCACGACCGCGGCGAAGAACGGGTCGAGGCCGCGGCCGGCGATCTGCCCACCGGCCGCGGCCGCGGCGGCGGCCTCGCCGCGCGGAGCGCGCAGCCCGGTGGCCAGAGCGAGGAAGATCTCGCCGCTGCCATGATGTCCGGTCGATCCCGTCCTGGCCAGGCCCAGGCCCGCGCGCCGGGCGAGCCGCGTGCAGGCGGCCGCGTCCAGCGGCGCATCGGTCACGACGACCGTGATGCACGACCCGGCCGGCGGCCGCCAGCGGCGGCGCTCCGACGTCTCGCGTGCCAGCGGCAGCAGCCTTCCGACCGGAACGCCGTCAACCGTCAGCCGCTCCTGGTCACCGAAGTTCGACAGCAGCAGCACGCCGACCGTGTGCCCGGACGGGACCACTCGGGACGCTGTGCCGATGCCGCCCTTGAAGCCGAGGCAGGTCATCCCGGTGCCCGCGCCGACTGCGCCCTCGGCGGGCGCCTCCCGCGCGGCCGCGGCCCCGGCGGCCTTTGCGGCCTGCCACGCGACGCTGACGTCGGCGGCGCTGACCTGCATCCGGCGCGGATCGGACAGGAAGCTGTCGTCGCACTCAGCCACGACCGGAATGATCACGTCCTGCGTCCCGATCAGCGGCTCCTCCGCCATCAGCAGCTCGCAGGCGGCGTCATAGACCCGGCCGACCTGCATGGTCGAGGTCAGGAACACCGGCGTCTCGACCAGTCCCCATTCGGACAGCGCGACGAACCCGGTGCACTCGCCGGCGCCATTGAGCACCGCGCCGCCGGCCGGGCACCGGACTGGCGAAGGTGCTGCCGCCCGGGTCGATAACCGTCACGCCGGTCCTGGCCACGCCCCGGCCAGCGGGCGGAGCCGGCTCGTCTCGCCAGACCGTTACGTGCCCGACCCCGACACCCGGCACGTCCGCGATCGAGGCGGTCGGCCCGGCTGGCAGGACTCCGATCCTGATGCCCAGGTCACGCGCGCGGGTGGCCTGTCCATTCGCTAGCCTCACCCCGCGAGCATGCCATGAAAGGGCGGGGCTGATGACCATCGAGGGTGGCCTGAGCGGGTTTCCCGTTGTGTGGCACGAGGACTGCCTGCTGCACGAGCCTGGCGGCGAGGTCTGGCTCGGCCAGCGCGACGAGGGCACCGAGGTGCCGGACCGGGCCAGGGTGATCCTCGCCGCGCTGACGGCCGCCGGGGCGACGGTGCGGCCTGCCGGCCCGCACGACCCTGACGCCCTGCTGGCGGTCCACGACGGCGCGCTGATCAGGCACCTGTCGACGATCTGGGCTGACTGGGAGGCGGCCGGCTACCCGGCCGGCTACGGCCGGGACCGGGTCGTGCCGTACGTGTTCCCGACCGCGGCAATGCTCGGCGAGATGCCCGCCCGCCTGCCCGCCGCCGTGCACGCGCAGACCGGGCTGTTCTGCTACGACACGATGACCCTGCTCGGGCCGGGCAGCTGGGCCGCGATCCGCGCCGCGGCCGACTCCGCCGCCGCGGCGGCCGGACTGGTCGCGGCCGGCCGACCCGGCCGCGTACGCGCTGTGCCGGCCGCCCGGCCACCACGCCGGCCCGCCGGCTACGGCGGCTCCTGCTACCTCAACAACGCGGCCGTCGCGGCCCAGTCGCTCCGCCGGGCCGGCGCGGCGCGGGTCGCGATGCTCGACATCGACGCGCATCACGGCAACGGCACGCAGTCGATCTTCTACGACCGGGCGGACGTGCTGTACGCGAGCGTGCACGTCGATCCCGGAGCCGGCTGGTTCCCGCATTACCTGGGCTTCGCCAGCGAGGACGGGAACGGGGCAGGACGGGGTTTCACCCGCAACCTCCCGCTGGCGCCCGGCAGTGGCGATGACGTCTGGCTGGCAGCGGTCGAAGATCTGTGCGCCCTGGTCCGGGACTTCGCAGCCGACGCCATCGTGCTGTCGCTCGGCGTCGATGCCGCGGCCGCCGACCCGGAAAGCCCGCTGCAGGTAACCGCGGCCGCGTACCGGGCGGCGGGCGAGCTCATCGGACGGCTGGGCCCGTCGCCGCCATCCAGGAGGGCGGCTACGATCTGGCCTCGCTCGGCGAGTACGTACATCGCGACGCTGGCCGGGGTGCAGGCCGGCCGGTCAGGCTGAGGCGCGGACCATCAGCCGGGGCAGGCGCGGGCCTGAGCCGGGGCACGCGCGGACCGTGAGCCAGGGCACACCCAGGACCATGAGCCAGCACCTTGCGGGAGATGCCAAGGCTGCGCTGCAGCTGATCGAACCTGGTGATGCCGATGAAGACATTCCGCAGCACCAGCGGTGACCAGGGCTCGCCGATCACGTCCATCGTCCGCGCGATGGAACAGGCCATCTCCCCGAAGTCCGTGCGCTGCATGAGACCGAGTCTATCGTGAGCGCGTTCCCTCAAGGAACTTATTGTGTTAGCGTGAGTTTCCTGAAGGAACTCGATACCCGAAGGGAGTCACCAGTGAACAGGCCAGCGGTCGTATCAGCACAGGAGTGGCAGGCGGCGCGAGAGGCACTCCTGGTCAGGGAGAAGGAGCAGACCAGGGCGCTGGACGCGCTGGCCGCTGAGCGGCGCCGGCTGCCGATGACGCCGCTCGACACGAGCAGGTACCGCTTCACCGGGCCGGACGGGAGCGAGGTCGGGCTCACCGGGCTCTTCGACGACCACCGGCAGCTGGTCATCTATCACGTCATGCTGGAGCCGGGGCAGGACTGGCTGTGCGGCGGGTGCTGCTCGCTCACCGACAACCTCGCGCAGGGGCAGTGGCACCTGAACGCCAGGGACACCCGGCTGATCCTCATGGCCCGCGCGCCGCAGGAGGAGTTCGAGGCGGTGCGGCGGCGGTTCGGCTGGACGCTCCCGTACTACTCGTCCGGGGGCAGCTAGCCGGTCCCACAGTGCCGAAAACCGCTGCCCGGCTACCGACGGCGCCGTCAGGCTACCGACCGGCGCCGCCCGACTACCGACCGGCGCAGTCAGGCTACCGACCGGCGCTGCCCGGCTACCAACCGGCGCGCGCGGTTACCAACCGGCGCCCTCAGGCCGCGCAGCCGGGATCATCCGTCAACCATGGTTGACTTTTCACCGGTTCCAGCGCGCTAGGTCGGCGTTATACACCATGACGGGTGATTCGTTCCGCTGGACTGGATGCTAAGTCAACTTTGGTTGACAAAATCACGCGCGTCAACATAGATTGACGACATGACAAATGAGACCGCGCTGGCCGAGGCCGCGAGCGGTCAGGACCCCGCGGAGGGGCTGCGGGCCGCGAGAGCGCTGCGCGAGCTGGCTGAACGGCTTGAGGCGCTCCAGGTGCGCAACGCCCGTGCTCGCGGCTGGTCCTGGCAGGAGATCGCGCTGTTCCTCGGCGTCAGCAAGCAGGCCGTACACAAGAAGCACAGCAGGCTGCTCGCCGGCCTGCCGGACGAAGGACCTGACGCAGCTCCCCGCCGGGGGCGGCGCCGCCGGGAGGTGGCAATGTTTGAGAGGTTCGAGCCCGCCGCCCGGCAGGCTTTCTTCGACGCCCGCCAGGAAGCACACCTGGCCGGGCAGGACAAGGTCCGCAGCGAGCATCTGCTGCTCGGGCTACTGCGCGAGCCCGGTCTCGCCGCGGAGCTGCTGACAGCAGCCGGCCTGGATCCGGACTCGCTGCGCTCGCGGCTGCCGCGCGGCGACCACGACGTGCCTGCCGGACTCGACGCTGACGCGCTGTCCACGCTGGGCATCGACCTGGACGCCGTTCGCCGGGCTACCGACGCGGCATTCGGTCCAGGCGCGCTGGACCTAACGCCCGTTCCCGGCGGGAGCAGCATCCGGGCCGCAGACGACACGCGGCAGGCGCTGTCCGGGGCCGTTCGCCAGGCCCACGCTCAGGGCCAGCGGGAGATCTCCTCCGGCCATCTTCTCCTCGGCATCCTGGACCAGAAGAGCAACGGCGCGCTGGCCATCCTGACGGCAGCGGGCACCGACATTCCTGCGCTCCGTGCCGACACGAAGGCCCGGCTGACGGCGGCGGCCTGACCGGCTCAGGCGGCGTCCTGGTCGGCTGCGCTGGTTCCACCCGGCTGACGACGGCGGCGGCGGCCTGACCGGCTCAGGGCGGCGTCCTGGCTCGGCTGCGCTGGTCCACCCGCTGCCGCGCTGAGCTGCGCGCTGCCCGCACTGACCCGGCTGCCTGCGCCCGGCTGGCTGCCACACTGCCCGGCTGCGCTGGCACTGACCCGCGCTGACGGCACTGACCCGGCTGCCGGCACTGACCCGGCCGAGTGCGCCGCCCGGCTGGTCAGGGCGCGGCGCCGGCGAGGGTGACGATGACGCCGACAGCGGCCGCGGCCAGAATGGCGCTGACCACACCGCGGCGGAACGCCACTAGCCAGACGGCCGCCGCAGCCAGCACGGCAACCTGCCACAGCTGCGTCAGCCCGAGGCCGAGAGTGACGGCCGCGCCGGCGATGGCGCCGATCGCGGCCGGCCCGAGCCGGACAGGAAGGCCTGCGCGTTCGCGCTGCGCCGGAACCGGTCGAAGTGCCGCCCGCCCGCCAGCACGAACGCGAACGACGGCGCGAACGCGATCACCGCTGCGAGCAGCCCGCCCGGTATGCCCGCGGCCGCGTAACCGACGACAGCCACCGTCTGCACCACCGGTCCGGGCGTCACCTGGCCGAGCGCGACCGCGCTCAGGAACTGCGCGCTCGTCATCCAGTGATAGGTGTGCACCGCGTCGTGCTGCATCAGCGGGATGATGACGAATCCGCCGCCGAATGACAGCGCGCCGACCTTCAGCGCCTCCCAGGCCAGCGAGCCGAGCACGCCGGCGGTGATCGCTTTCGCGGCCAGCGGAGCGAGCAGCGCGTTTCGCTGTCCCGGCGACGCGGGCCGGCTGGCCAGCCACTCAGCCAGGCCGCAGCCGAGCAGCACGGCAACCAGATACTGACCGGCAAGGTTCGCCGCGACCCCGCCAGCCACCAGGTAGGCAAGCCAGCGCGCGGTGGCGGCCCGTACTGGCGGGATGCGGCTACCTGCCCTGCTCGCGCCGGCCGGCTCCGGCTGAGACTGATCCGGGCCCATCGCGGTCGACCTGGCTGCAGCCGGGCTTGCCGCTGGCCGACCCTGCCGCGCGACTGCGCAGCCGGATCTGCCGCAGGCAGACGAGCAGACCTGGCCCGGCGCCAGCTCGCCGGCGCCAGGCCGATGGCGGCACTGACCGCAACGGCCGGAACCGCGGCGCCCGCTCCGGCCGCCGCACCGGTTACCCACGCTGGCGGCGAGTGCGCCAGGAACAGCACTGACAGCGCCAGGATGATGATCAGCCCGGGCACGATGAAGCAGACGCCGCCGATCAGCGCGCCGAGCGGACCGCCCAGCCGCCAGGCGCAGAAGATAGCCAGCTGGGTGGAAGCCGGGCCGGGCAGCAGTGACGTCGCCGCGATGCCATCCTCGAACTCAGCCGCTGAGAGCCAGGCAGTCCGATCGACGCACAGCCGGCGCAGCAGCGCGATGTGCGCAGGCGGCCCGCCGAACCCGGTGATGCCGATCCGGCCCCACTCGCGGGCGATCCGCAGCAAGCCAGGGCGATCCGCAGGTCCGGACGGGACTGTCTGACTAGCAGCCACGTGATGCCTCCGGCAACATGGCCACCACCGTAGCGACCCGGCTGCTCGCGCGGCAGCCTGCGTCGCGGCGATGACCGGACGGCCACAGAGTCTGGCGGGCTGCAGGCATCCGAGCGCGATTTAGCCAGGAAGCAGCCGCGCACCGGCGGTGTCGACCTGGAGCGGCAGGACCTGCCACGGATCCGCCTCGTCGGCGGCGATCCGGGCCACGTCGGCGCTGTCCGGGCCACGGCCGTCAACTGTCAGGGCCAGGGCTGACGGGCCGGCACCGGAGACGACTGCGGCGATGCCAGCATCCCGGAGCCGGGAAACCAGCGCCGCAGTGGCGGGCATCGCCGCGACCCGGTATGGCTGGTGCAGGAAGTCCTCCGTCCCCGCCAGCAACAGGTCCGGCCGGCTGGTGAGCGCCGCGATCAGCAGGGCCGCCCTGGCCGAGTTCGCCGCCGCATCAGCGTGCGGCACCAGGTCGGGCAGCGCCTTGCGCGCGGTGACGGTGGCGAGGGGCACGGCGGGCACGCACAGCACCGGGGCCAGTTCCGGCAGCGGCGCCAGCCGGGCAACGGCCGGGCCGCCGGGCGTGGCCCACGAGATCGTCAGACCCCCGCTCAGGCAGGCGGCCACGTTGTCCGGATGGCCCTCGAGCTCGGTGGCGAGGCGCAGCAGCGCGCCGGCCGGCAGCGCCGCGGCCCCGTCATCGCCGGCGAGCGCCCTGGCTGCCAGCAGCCCGCAGACGATGGCGGCCGCGGACGAGCCAAGGCCGAAGCCCTGTGGCACGTCGTTACAGCAGTTCACGGCGACACCAGGCGGCTGCTCGCCGATGACGGAGAAGGCAGCCCGCATTGCGCGGATGACGAGGTGCTCATCGCCGCGACCAGCCGCATCAGCGCCGGCCCCGGTCACCGTCACCTCGACCCCGGACGGCAGGATGCTCGCCCGGACCGTGTCGTACAGGCTCAGCGCCAGTCCCAGTGAATCGAAGCCAGGGCCCAGGTTCGCGCTGGTCGCCGGAGCCTGAACGGTCACCGGCTGGTCAGCCCAGCGAGCCATCAGCGCCCCGTCATCGCAGGTTCAGCGCGGCGGCCGCGGCGCCGACGTCGACAGCGATGGTGACCGGCGGCGGCGCACCCGCCACCGCGGTCTCGGGATCTTTCAGGCCGTGTCCGGTGATCGTGCAGACGACGACTGAGCCCGGCGCGACCTGGCCGGCCGCGCTGGCCTGCAGCAGGCCGGCGACACCGGCCGCCGAGGCCGGCTCGCCGAATACCCCCTCGCGTGCGGCCAGCAGCCGGTAGGCGTCCAGGATCGCCTCGTCAGTCACCGAGCCGATGAGGCCGCCTGACGCGGCCCTGGCGTCCTCGGCCAGGTGCCAGGACGCCGGGTTGCCGATGCGGATCGCGGTGGCGACAGTCACCGGGTTCAGCACCGGCTGGCCGTGCACCAGCGGCGCGGCGCCTGCGGCCTGGTAGCCGAGCATCCGGGGCGTCTTCGTCGCCCGGCCGCCAGGCCCGGTACTCCTGGTAGCCGAGCCAGTAGGCCGAGATGTTGCCGGCGTTACCGACCGGCAGGCAGTGCACGTCGGGGGCATCTCCGAGCGCGTCCACGATCTCGAAGGACGCCGTCTTCTGGCCTTGCAGGCGCTCGGGGTTGACGGAGTTGACCAGCGCCACCGGGTAGTCGGCCGCAAGCTTGCGCACCAGCTCAAGGCAGTCGTCAAAGTTGCCGTCAATCTGCAGCAGCCGGGCGCCGTGCGCCAGCGCCTGAGCTAGCTTGCCGACTGCCACGTTCCCCCGCGGCACGAGCACCGCGCAGGCCAGGCCGGCCCTGGCCGCATAGGCGGCAGCGCTAGCGCTGGTGTTGCCGGTCGAGGCACAGATGACCGTCTGCGCGCCGCGGGCAGCGGCGAGCGTAACGGCGACCGTCATGCCGCGGTCCTTGAACGAGCCGGTCGGGTTGACGCCCTCGACCTTGAGGTAGACCGAGCAGCCAGTCAGCTCGGACAGCACCGGTGCCGGCAGCAGCGGTGTCCCGCCCTCGCCGAGAGTGACCACCGGAACGCCGGGCGGCACTGGCAGGCTGGCGGCGTACTCGGCGATGATGCCGCGCCAGGGCGCACGGCCAGTCATCGCGGTGGTCACTCCCCCTCCAGTGCCTCGACGCGCATAACGCTGTCCACGTTGCGCACCGCCTCCATGGCGCCCAGCATGGCGACGGTTTTGGCCAGGGCCGCCTCCCGTGCCGGGTGAGTCATGATGATCAGGTTGGCCTCCTCGCCGAGGCCTTCCTGCCGCACCGCCTTGATGGAGACGCCCTGCTGGGCGAACGCGTCCGCCACTGGCGCCAGCACGCCCGGCCGGTCGGCCACGTCAAGCTGGACGTAGTAGCTCGTCCGCGCATCGCCGAACGGAACCAGCGGCAGCTGCGCGTAGGTGGAGGAATCCGGCCCGCGCAGGCCGGCAGCGAGGTTCCTCGCGACTGCGACGGTGTCACCGAGCACCGCGCTAGCGGTCGGCTGGCCGCCCGCGCCCGCCCCGTAGAACATCAGCCGCCCGGCAGCCTCGGCCTCGATGAAGACCGCGTTGTAGGCCTCGCGCACGGCGGCCAGCGGGTGCGTGCGCGGGATCATCGCGGGATAGACCCGGGCGGAGATGCCGCCATTGGCGCGCTCGCAGATCGCCAGCAGCTTGACCACGCAGCCCATCGCCTTGGCGCTCGCGATGTCGGCCGCCGTCACCGACAGGATGCCCTCGCGGTACACGTCGTCGGCCGTCACTTCGGTATGGAACGCGATGCTGGCCAGGATGGCGGCCTTGAAGGCCGCGTCGAAGCCTGCCACGTCCGCGGTCGGATCAGCCTCGGCGTATCCCAGCGCCTGCGCCTCGGCGAGCGCAACGCTGAAGTCGGCGCCGGAAGTGTCCATCCGGTCCAGGATGAAGTTCGTCGTGCCGTTGACGATCCCGAGTACCCGGCGGACCTCGTCACCGGCCAGCGACTCGCGCAGCGGCCGCAGCAGCGGTATCGCCCCGGCGACGGCGGCCTCGTAATAGAGGTCGGCCCCAGCCTGGCTGGCGGTCTTGTGCAGCACGGCCCGGTCCGAGGCGACGAGCGCCTTGTTTGCCGTGATCACCGATTTGCCGGCACTGAGCGCGGCCAGCAGCAGGCTCCTGGCTGGCTCGATGCCGCCGATCAGCTCGATCACGATGTCAACATCTGGCCTGGTGACCAGTTCCATGCCTTCGGTCGTCAGCAAACCCGGATCGACCGGGACATCACGCGGGCGGCCCGGATCGCGGACGGCAACGCCGACAATGTCCAGCCGGGCCCCCGCTCGCGCCATGAGATCAGCGGACTGCTCGGTCAGCAGCCGGTAGACCTGCGACCCGACCACGCCGCAGCCAAGCAGCGCCACCTTAAGCGGCGCGCGTTCCTCGGTTCCCCGCATGGCTGAATCCTGCTCGACAGTGGCGGCTGAAGGCGCCGCGGCGCCTTCTTGCACGACGGTGCTCTGCATCTGCTGCCCGCTCCCCTCACCTGACCCCGGCGGGGGAAAGCCGTCAGCGATGTGCTGACCTCGCTGACTGCCAGGGCATTACGGTCACCAAGCTTAGCCAGCCGGGGCCCTGGCCCGGCGGCAGAGTTAGCCCGCCTGGCCCGGCTGCCGGTCCTGACCTGGCGCCGCGTCCCCATCAGGGCGCAATACCAGCGCGCGCAGCAGGCGCTGCGCCTGCGCATCCGGGTCGCTCGTCAGGCCAGTGTGGACCGGGCCTGGCTGGACGACGGTGCTGCGCGGCGCCGTGAGCCAGCCGAACCGCGGCCGATGTCCTGCAGGCCCGCCTGGCCAGACTCCGGGTCCTGCTCGCAGACCCGCGTGATCGCGGCGAGCGCGCGCTCGATCGCGGGCACGTCCGCTGCCGGATCGAGCGCCAGCAGCCGTGCGGTGTCGAGTTCGACAAGCGCCCTGAGGTAACCGAGCGGGCGGCAGTACAGCAGGATCCCCGCGTTGATGGCCTCGCCCCGGTCCACTCGCGGGACGACGCGGAGGATGGCGTACTCGAATGGCTGCGGCTGGCCGGTCATCGCGCCGGCCCGCCGTCATGGCCAGCCGCGCCATCGGGGAGGCCGGGCTCGTGCCGGTGCCGGGCCCGTGCTGGCACGGCGGCAGTGCCGCTGGCCGGGGTCAGCCAGGCTGGCCTGCCGGTCCGTCGTCCGGCGCGTCGGCGGTCGGCACGCTGGCCAGGCCGGCCCGGGCGGCGGCGGCCAGGGGCGGGAGCCAGCCTGGCCGTGCCGCCAGCCGCGCCGCTAGCTGCGTGACGTAGGCCGCACGGGCCTGGCCGGCACTGCCGAACTCCGGATCCCCGGCCAGCCAGTCGTCGGGAACCTGCCGCACCGCGTCAGCCAGGACACCTTCGGTGAGCAGCGGCGCGAGCTCGGCATCAGCATCTGCGACCAGGGCGCCGCAACCGAGCAGCGCGTGCTCGGCGATGCTGTACGGTCGCTCGGCGGCGGCCGCCGCGCCGGCCCAGCGATGCTGGAATGTCAGAGCCGCTCCATGGTCAATGAGGTAGAGGCGGCCGTGCCAGAGCAGCATGTTCGGATTGCGCCAGGAGCGGTCCGCGTTCGCGACCAGCGCGTCGAACCAGATGATGCGGCCGGCCAGCCCGGCATCCACAGTCGCCGCACCGGTCTCGAAATCCAGCGCGCCGGGCAGGAAGTCCACGCCCAGGTTCAGCCCTTCGCTGGCGCGCAGCAGGTCCTGAATCTCCTGGTCCGGCTCGCCGGGCGCGAGCGCCGGATCGAGCCCGACCGTCACCTGGTCGGGGACGGCGAGGCCGCAGGCGCGGGCAAGGCCAGCGCAGATCACCTCGGCGACGAGCGCCTTGCGGCCCTGACCCGCGCCGCGGAACTTGACCACGTAAGTGCCGTCGTCGTCAGCTTCCATGACGGCCGGCAGCGAGCCGCCTTCACGCAACGGCGTCACGTACCTGATCGCCTGGACACTGGGCAGCACAACGCCGCAGCTTACGCCGCAGGCCGGGGCGCCACGATTGAATAGTGGCGCCAGCACGCGCAGGCAGACCAGGCAGGCAGAGCGGAAGGCGGACACGTCATGCAGCCAATGGCCGAGGACTGGGACCGGGCGGTGTGCGTGGTCGCGCATCCGGACGACCTGGAGTACGGGGCGGCCTCGGCGGTTGCCCGCTGGACGGGCCAGGGCAAGCACGTCTCCTACGTTCTGGTCACTAGCGGCGAGGCGGGTATCGCCGGGCAGGATCCGGCCGAGGCCGGGCCGCTTCGCGAGCAGGAGGAGCGGCGCAGCGCCTCGGTGGTCGGCGTCTCAGAAGTCATGTTCCTCGGCCATCCCGACGGAGTCATCGAGTACGGCCTGCCGCTGCGACGGGACCTGGCCAGAGCCTTCCGCCAGCTCCAGCCTGATGTCGTGCTCACCATGAGCTTCGATTTCACCTGGGGCGAGGACGGCCCGGTCAACCACGCCGACCACCGGGCGGTCGGGACTGCCGCGCTTGATGCCTGCCGGGACGCCGCGAACGAGTGGGTGTTCCGCGACCTCGGACTGCCCGCTGCGCACGTCAGAGACGCGTACGTGGTCGGGACGGAAAGCCCCACCCACTTCGCCGACGTCACGCAGACAATCGGCCTCGGAGTGGAGTCGCTGCGGGAGCATGGTGCCTACCTGGCAGGGCTGGGCACTGACTTCGATCCCGATGAGTTCCTCAGGAACGCGGCCGGCTACGTCGGGCTGGGCGCCGGCTGCGACTACGCCGTAGGCATGCGCCGCTATCCGATGGGCTGAAGGGCCGCCAGACCCGGGCCGGGCCAGGGGCCGTCCGGGGAACATGCCGGGCTGGCGCAGCGCTATTACTGCCGGGTAACTACGAGGACGAGGACTGGTTCGCCGGCGAAGTCTCCAGAGGACGCTGCGTGTCCGGCCGTCCGGCCGCCCCCGAGCAGCCAGCCGCCGCGTTCCGGAGCACGCAAATCACCGCAATCGGGACGCGTGTCCGCTCAGCGTGAACTCTCTACCAGCAGGGGAACAAAGAACCTGCAACTTTGCTTGTAGCCTCGTAATTACGTAAGCAATGCCTACGCTTCGGAGGAAGTGACCTCTGTAATGGCCGAGACTCTCTCGCTGCCGGTGCTGCCGCTGGATGACACAGTCGTCCTGCCGACCATGGTGGTGCCGCTTGACACTCACCGCTGCCGAGCCGCGAGCAGCTATCGAGGCTGCCCAGCTCGCCGCCGGCTGCCGCCGGCGGCGATGCCAAGGCCGCAGGTCCTGCTGGTGCCGCGGCTGGACGGCAAGTACTCCCGGTCGGCACGCTGGCCACGATCGAGCAGATCGGCCGGCTGCCCAGCGGCGAGCGGGCGGCGGTGATCCGCGGCCTGGCCCGGGTCATCATCGGCACCGGCACCGTCGGACCGGGCGCAGGCCCTGTGGGTCGAGGGCACGGTCGTCGACGAGCCGGCGGCCAGCGCCCGCAGGCCGCCGACCTGGCCCGCGAGTACCGCGGGCTGGCCGCGACCATCCTGCAGAAGCGCGGCGCCTGGCAGTTCGTCGACGTCCTGCAGCGCCTGACCGATCCCGTCCGCCCTGGCCGACAGCGCTGGCTACGCCGGCTACCTGAGCGTGGAGCAGAAGCTCCAGCTGCTGGAGACCATCGACCCGCAGGCGCGGCTGGAGCTGCTGATCGGCTGGGCCCGTGAGCACCTGGCCGAGCTGGACGTCGCCGAGACCATCAGCAACGACGTCCGGGAGGGCATGGAGAAGCAGCAGCGTGAGTTCCTGCTTCGCCAGCAGCTCGCCGCCATCCGCAAGGAACTGGCCGAGCTGGACGGCGAAGCCCGGCCTCGGAGGAGGAGGACTACCAGGCCAGGATCGAGGCCGCCGACCTGCCCGGAGAAGGTCCGCGAGGCGGCGCTGAAGGAGGCGGCGAAGCTCGAGCGCGGCTCGGACCAGTCGCCGGAGGCCAGCTGGATCAGGACCTGGCTGGACACGGTCCTGGAGATCCCGTGGAACGAGCGGACGCGAGGACGCCTACGACATCACCGGCGCGCGGGCGGTGCTGGATGCCGATCACGCGGGCCTGGATGACGTCAAGGACCGGATCATCGAGTACCTGGCTGTCCGCAAGCGGCGCTCGGACAAGCGGCCTGCAGCTCTGGTCGGCGGCCGCCGCAGCGGCGCGGTGCTGGCCCTGGCCGGCCCGCCCGGAGTCGGCAAGACCTCCCTGGGCGAGTCTGTGGCCCGGGCGATGGGCCGCAAGTTCGCCCGGGTGGCGCTCGGCGGCGTCCGGGACGAGGCCGAGATCCGCGGTCACCGGCGTACCTACGTGGGCGCGCTGCCCGGCCGGATCGTCCGGGCCGTCACGCGAGGCCGGCTCCATGAACCCGGTGATCCTGCTGGACGAGGTCGACAAGCTGGGCGCCGACTACCGGGGTGACCCGACGGCGGCGCTGCTCGAGGTGCTCGACCCGGCGCAGAACCACACGTTCCGCGACCACTACCTCGAGGTCGAGCTCGACCTGTCCGACGTGCTGTTCATCGCGACGGCGAACGTGGTGGACGCCGATCCCCGCGCCGCTGCTTGACCGGATGGAGCTCATCACGCTGGACGGCTACACCGAGGACGAGAAGGTCACGATCGCGCGCGGCCACCTGCTGCCGCGGCAGCTGGAGCGGGCCGGGCTCGAGGTGGCTGATGTCACGCTCACCGACGACGCGCTGCACGCGCTTGCCGCCGAGTACACCCGGGAGGCGGGCGTGCGGTCGCTGGAGCGGACGATCGCCAGGGTGCTGCGGAAGATCGCGGCCCAGGCGGCAGTCCGGGACGGCGACGCTGCCGGTCACAGTGGACGCCGGTGACCTGCACGGCTACCTGGGCCACCCGCGGCACACCCCGGAGTCCGGCGAGCGGACCGCGGTGCCGGGCGTGGCGACCGGCCTGGCCGTCACCGGAACCGGCGGCGACGTGCTGTTCATCGAGGCGTCGCTGGCCGACCCGGAGACCGGCGCGACCGGCGTCACCCTGACCGGGCAGCTGGGCGACGTGATGAAGGAGTCGGCGCAGATCGCGCTGTCCTACCTGCGGTCGCACGGCGCTGAGCTGGAGCTGCCAGTCGGCGACCTGAAGGAGCGCGGCGTGCACGTCCACGTGCCGGCCGGCGCGGTCCCGAAGGACGGCCCGAGCGCGGGCGTCACGATGACGACGGCGCTGGCGTCGCTGCTGTCCGGCCGGCTGGTCCGCTCCGACGTGGCGATGACCGGCGAGGTCTCGCTGACCGGGCGGGTGCTGCCCATCGGCGGCGTGAAGCAGAAGCTGCTGGCAGCGCACCGCGCCGGGATCACCACCGTGCTGATCCCGAAGCGCAACGAGCCGGACCTGGAGGATGTGCCGGAGAAGGTCCGCGAGGCTCTGGACATCCACCCGGTCAGCGACGTCCGCGAGGTGCTCCAGCTGGCGCTGGAGCCGGCCAGCTCGGCCGCGGCGGTGGCCGCGTAGTCAGCCGCGGACGGCAGCAAGAAAAGCCCGGGCGGGCTCAGCAGAGCCCGCCCGGTTTCGCGCGTGCCGCCGGCGCCAGCGCGACGGGTAAGCGACAGGCTCTGACTAGCGGGAACGGCGGCGCAGGGACAGCGGCATCAGCGCCGACTCCAGCTGCACCTTGAGACTCATCTTGCTCTCGCCCTCGCGGCGGTCGGCGAAGTGGATCGGGAGCTCCGACGATCTTCAGGCCGTGCTGCACGCTCCGGTAGTTCATCTCGACCTGGAAGCTGTAGCCGTTGCTCCGGACGCTCGCCACGTCGATGGTCGTGAGCGCCGAGCTGCGCCACAGCTTGAAGCCGGCGGTGACGTCCCGGACGCCCAGCCGGAGCAGAGCGCGGACGTAGGAGTTCGCGAAGGCCGACAGTGCCTTCCGCTGCCAGGACCACTCCCTGGCCAGGCTGGCACCGCAGACGTACCGCGAGCCGATCACGACGTCGGCATCGCTCGCGAGGAGGGTGCCGAGCATCTGCGGCAGGTACTGCGGGGAGTGCGACAGGTCGCTGTCCATCTGCACGACGAAGTCAGCGCCCGCGGCAATGGCCTGCGTCATGCCGTCCACGTAGGCCCGGCCCAGGCCCTGCTTGCCCGGCCGGTGCTGAACCGTCATGCGGGCCGCGCCGTATTGCTGCGCCAGCTCGTCGGCGACCGCGCCAGTCCCGTCCGGCGAGTTGTCGTCGGCGACGAGGATGTGCAGTCCGGTGAGCGGCAGGCTGAACAGCTCCGCCACGATCACCGGCAGGTTAGCGGCCTCGTTGTAGGTGGGCAGTACGACGGTCAGCGCAGCCGAACGCCATGGTTCAGGCAGCTCAACTGCCTGGCCGCTCAGCTCGCGCTCCTTAAGTGCCATCGGTCTCTCATATCCTCCGCGGTGCCAGACGGCAGCCATAGAGCCCGAATACGCGCTCCGGGCACGAGCAGGCTACCCAGCCCGGCGAGTCTATAGCGCCCCTGACCACCAGATTTTACCTATTACGGGCGGCATCATGGCCGGCCGCAGCGCCGGGCCCGTGGCAGTGACCTGACGCGTGCTGATGCCCGCCTGACCCGTCCTCGTGGCCGTCCGCCGGCCCGCCCATCATCTGCAGCATGGCCCTGCCGCCCGTCCGCAGGAAGCGAATCACGAGGATTCCGGCCAGCAACAGTGACGCAACGTTCAGCCAGGTTGTGTAGTTCCAGGAGAAGGCCGTGACCGCGACGCGCGCGCTGGACCGGGGCGGTACCAGCCCGAGGCCGCCGAACACCAGCTCCACGAGGTACCCGGCGACGACCATGGCCGCGTAGAAGGCGCCCGCGATCACCAGCGTCATCCTGGTGCCGTAGTACTTCCGGTAGATCACCAGGATCGGCACGATCAGCAGGTCGGCGAAGATGAAGGCCGTCACCCCGCCGAAGCTGATGCCCGCCTTCCACAGGATCGCGGCCAGCGGCACGTTCCCGACCGAGCAGACAAAGCTCAGGATCGCGACAACCGGGCCGATCAGCGGCCCCCAGATCTTGGCAGCCAGCGGGTGCCCGGTCAGGAAGAAAGCGCGCCAGAAGCTGTCAGGCACCCACGCGCCGACGCAGCCGGCAATCAGCAGGCCGGCCACGACGTCCCTGATGACCGCAGCCCACTCCATCACGAACACGTGCGATACCGACGTAAGGCCGTCGCCGGACAGCAGCCTGCGGCGGAACGGCCGGCCGCCGGGAATCGACATGTCCATCGCCGCGTGCCCCTCCATGGACCCGCTGATGCCGCGATCGGCCTGCTCGCGGGCGCCGCGCAGCAGCGACGGCGAGATCATGACCCGGAACAGCAGCGCGACCACGATGATCATCACCGGCCCGCCGGTGAACTCGGCGACGGTGAACTGCCAGCCCATCAGGAGCGCCAGCAGCACGCCCAGCTCGATGACCAGGTTGGTCGAGGCGATCTCGAACGCCATCGCGGCGGTGAAGCTGGCGCCCTTGCGGAACAGCGCGCGCGCCAGCGCGACCGCGGCGTAGGAGCATGACGATGAGGCAGCGCCAAGCCCGGCGGCGGCGGCCAGCGTGCGGGGCCGGTCATCCCCGAGCAGCCGCGCCACGGCCGCCTTGGAGACCAGCGCCTGGATCACCGCCGACAGCGCGAAGCCAAGGATCAGCGCCCAGGTGATCTGCCAGGTCATGGACCCCGCGACCGTCAGCGCGTGCCAGATGGCGTGCATGGCGCGGAGCACCTCCGTCTCATCTGGTCACGACCTTGCCGGATCACGCTTCACACCCTGCCCGGCGCTCGCGGCCGGGACGTCACCGGCCCGCCGGGGAGCTGTCAGCGGCCCGCTCGCTGGCCGTAGCGCTGGGGCGCCGCACCAGGCCGGGCTGGCCACGCCGCCTACTATACCCCCCTGGGTATCGACGAAGGGGTGACCGCCCCGAGTCGTGATCAAATGAGAGTTTGTCAATTGACATTGTAGGGATTTCCCCCCACTATGGGGACATGATTTCCCCTCAGAACCTTGTGTCCCGGCTGCACGTGGATCTCAGGAGGCAGGCAAGCGCCCTGTGCCGGCCGCTGCAGGCGCGGCCGTCCGCTCGGTAAAGCCCGCGACCAGCAGGGAGCCGCCGGGCCCTCAGGACCCCCGGCTAGCGGATCGGCCGGGACGTCCCCCGCGCCGGCATCGACGCCCCGCGCGCCGGACAGCGTTCGGAGTCCCGCTCCGACGTCCGCCGGTGCGCTGAGTCCCGGCTGACCCGCCCGATTCACGAACTCGTCCTCACCCCCATCGACTCACGGAGCGTGCCGTCATGCCCGGAAACAGGCGGGCCCTGGCCGGCGAAGACGTCTCCTCGAGCCCGGTTACCCGGCTCGTCGCGGCCCCCCGGCTCAGCGGCGCGGCCGCAGCCGCGACCGTCCAGGCCAGGCCCGCGCAGGGCCGCGCCGGCTTCGGCGGCCGTCGCAGCCGGGCTCTGCTGCGCCTGATCAGCCCGGTCGTCCTGCTGGTGGTCTGGCAGCTGGTCAGCGACGCCGGGCTGGTCTCGGTACAGAAGCTGCCGCCGCCGACGCAGATCTGGTCGACCGCAGTGTCCCTGATCACCACCGACTCCCCCGCCTACGGCACTCTGCAGGGCGCGATGCTGGTGTCGCTGGAGCGGGTCGCCATCGGCTTCGCTGTCGGCGCCGCCATCGCGCTGCTGCTGGCTATCAGCGCCGGGCTCAGCCGGATCGGCGAGAACGCAGTCGATCCGCTCATGCAGATGCTGCGGACGCTCCCGCTGTTCGGCCTCATCCCGGTGTTCATCGTCTGGTTCGGCATCGGCGAGCTGCCCAAGATCATCCTGATCGCGATCGGCGCCGCGGTCCCCCTCTACCTGAACGCTTACGCCGGCATCCGCAACGTCGACCCCAAGCTCGGCGAGCTTGCGCCAGGTGCTGCACCTGAGCCGTCGCGAGCTGCTCACGCAGATCGTGCTGCCGGGCGCCATGCCGCAGATCCTGGTCGGGCTGCGGCAGAGCCTGGGTGTCGCCTGGCTCGCGCTTGTGGTGGCCGAGCAGATCAACGCCAACGCCGGACTTGGCTTCATGATCAGCCAGGCCACCCAGTTCCTGCGCAACGACGTGATCATCGTCTGCCTCCTCGTCTACTGCATCCTCGGCCTGCTCACTGACTGGCTGGTCCGCGTCCTGGAACGGAGGGCACTGTCGTGGCGTCGCAGCTTCATGGCAGCGTGACGGTCCTGTCGAGCCCGGCGGTCCGGGTCCGGGGCCTCGGCCGGTCGTTCGGTCAGGACGAGGTACTCAGCGACCTCGACCTGGACATCGCGCCGGGCGAGTTCGTGGCACTGATCGGCCGGAGCGGATCAGGCAAGTCCACCCTGCTGCGGGCGCTGGCCGGGCTGGACCGGGAGGTCACCGGCGAGCTGACGGTTGACGGCACGGTGGCGATCGCCTTCCAGGAACCGCGGCTGGTGCCGTGGAAGCGAGTCAGCGACAACGTCTGCCTGGGCCTGCGCACCTCCGACCCGCGCGCCAGCGCGGCCGACGCGCTGGCCGAGGTGGGCCTGAGCGATCGGGCGCAGGCCTGGCCGCTGACGCTGTCCGGCGGCGAGGCCCAGCGCGCCTCGCTGGCACGGGCGCTGGTCCGCGAGCCAAGTCTGCTGCTGCTCGACGAGCCCTTCAGCGCGCTGGATGCGCTGACCACGATCTCCATGCACCGGCTCGTCCTCAGCCTGTGGGAGAACCACCGCCCCGCGGTCCTGCTTGTCACCCATGACGTGGACGAGGCCCTCACGCTCGCCGACCGCGTCGTGGTCCTCACCTCCGGCCGGATCAGTTACACCTGCCAGGTCAGCGCAGACCGGCCGCGGGACCGCAACCGGCCAGACCTTAACGCACTGAGAACTCGCCTGCTCGCTGAGCTGGGCGTCGACAGGGAAGGAAAGATATGAGGAACGTGGCACTTCACCGTCGCGGCAGCGCGCTGCGCGGCAGTCTGACCGGGCGCCGCGCAAGCGCCGGTGTCATCACGCTCGGGCTGCTGGCATTCGGCGCATCAGCCTGCTCATCGTCGGGCTCCGGCGGAGCGGCCGCCAGCGGCAGCCCGGCGGCCAGCACCAGCACCGGCTCCGCCAGCACCGTCAACGTCTCCAACGTCACGCTGAACATCGGCGACCAGGCGGGCTCCGGGGCGCGAGGCGCTGCTCACCGCGGCGGGGCTGATCAGCAAGCTGCCGTTCAAGGCGCACTGGTCCGACTTCACCTCCGGCCCGCCGATGCTGCAGGCCATGGGAGCGGGCTCGATCGACGTCGGCGGCGTCGGCGACGCGCCGCCGGTCTTCGCCGCAGCCGGCGGCAGCCAGATCGCGGTCGTCAGCGCCCTGCGGGCCAACCCGGACGGGTCGGCCATCCTCGTGCCGAAGAACTCGCCCATCCACTCCGTCGCGCAGCTCAAGGGCAAGAGCATCGCGGTCGCCCAGGGCAGCTCGGCTGACTACCACATGCTGGCCATCCTCACCAAGGCCGGCCTGACCGTGAAGGACGTCACGCCGGACTACCTGCAGCCGGCCGAGGGCCAGGCCGCCTTCGCCTCGTCTCACGTTGCCGCGTGGGATGTCTGGTCGCCGTTTATCGAGCAGGCCGAGGTTCAGGACCACGCCCGGATCCTGGCGAACGGCTCGACCATCGGCCAGACGTACTCCTTCGTGGTTGCCTCCAAGGCCGCGCTGGCCAACCCGTCCAAGGCCGCAGCTATTCACGACTACCTGCAGCTTCTTGACCAGGCCTACACCTGGGCGGCCACGCACAAGTCGGCCTGGGCCGCGACCTGGGCCAAGGCGACCGGGCTGCCGATCTCGATCATGAACGCTGGCCGTCAACGACTACCCTGGCCACGCCAGCGCCGATCACGCCAACGGTCATCAGTGCCGAGCAGAGCGTGGCCAATGCCTTCACGGCAGCCGGCCTGATCCCGTCGCACGTCGACTTCAGCGACTACGCGGTCACGACTTACAACAGCATTCTCGGGGGGTCGTCGTGAGCCTGGTGTTCCACTGGTTCCTGCCCACCTCGGGTGACGGGCGCGGCATCGTCGGGCGGGGTCACAGCATCCCGCTCATCGGTGCCACGGCCGGGCCGTCCGAGTACGCGACCGGCGCGCGGGCCGCGGCCAGGCCGCCGGACATCGACTATCTCGGCCAGATCGCCAGGTCGGCGGAGCAGCTCGGCTTCACCGGAGTACTGACACCGACCGGGACATGGTGCGAGGACGCCTGGCTGACGACGGCAGCGCTGATCAGCCAGACCAAGCGGCTGAAGTTCCTGGTCGCCTTCCGGCCCGGCTTCGTGGTACCGACCCTGGCCGCGCAGATGGCGGCGACATACCAGCGGCTGTCCGGCGGCCGGCTTCTGCTCAACGTCGTGACCGGCGGTGAGGAGACTGAGCAGCGCCGGTTCGGCGACTTCCTCAGCCACGACGAGCGGTACGCGCGTACCGGCGAGTTCCTCGACATCGTCCGCGGCGCCTGGAGCGGGACGCCGTACGACTTCTCCGGCGCGCACTACACGGTGGAAGGCGCGACCGTGATGAGCCCGCCCCGGCCGGTGCCGGAGGTGTACTTCGGCGGTTCGTCACCGGCCGCCGGGCCGGTCGCCGCGAAGTACGTCGACGTCTACCTCACCTGGGGGGAGCCGCCGGAGGCGGTCGCCAGGAAGATCGCCTGGATGCGCGAGCTGGCCGACCAGGCCGGCCGCACGCTGCGGTTCGGCATCCGGCTGCACACCATCAGCCGGGACACCTCGAAGGAGGCATGGGCCGAGGCGGACCGCATGCTGGCCGAGCTGAGCCCGGAGGAGATCGCCCGGTCGCAGCAGGCGCTCGCGCGGTCCTCGTCCGTCGGCCAGAAGAACATGCGCGGCCTGCACGAGACCTACCGGGACGGCGGCAAGGCCGCCGACCTGGAGATCTATCCGAACCTGTGGGCCGGAGTCGGCCTGGTCCGGGGCGGTGCCGGCACCGCCCTGGTCGGCAGCCACGCTGAGGTCGCCGACCGGATCGAGGAGTTCGCCTCGCTCGGCATCACCGAGTTCATCATGTCCGGGTACCCGCATCTGGAGGAGGCGTACTGGTTCGGCGAGGGCGTCCTGCCCGAGCTGCGCCGCCGCGGGGCCACCGCGGCCCCGGACGACGTGTCCAGTCTGCTCGCGCACGCCGGAGCCGCCGCGGGCTAGCCGCGGTTTCGCCAGCCAGGGGGCGAGCGCCTCGCTCCCGACGAGCGGCTGCGTCGGCCGGGTCCCACCTTCCCGGCCGGCGCAGCCTTTGTCGTGCCGCCGGTGCGTAGGCCCCGTTCCCGCCGTAATAATGCATTTTCCTGAACAGCGGTACGACGTTCCGCCAGCATGTGGGCATGACCGCACCGAATCAGCCGTCGCAGCTCTCCTCAATTCAGCACATTGTGCAGCTCATGCTGGAAAACCGGTCCTTCGATCACATGCTCGGCTTCTTGTACCCGAACAAGACCGGGCCGAACGGCCAGCCTTTCGAGGGGCTGCTCGGCACCGAGTCCAACAATGACGCCAGCGGCAATCCCGTCCAGGTATTCCAGATCAATACCGCCACCCCGGACGCCTATTTCATGCCAGGCGCGGATCCCGGCGAGGGCTACGCGAACACCAACTCGCAGCTGTTCGGCACCGGCAAGGAGCCGACGCCGCCGGTCGCGACCAACAGCGGGTTCGTCACGAACTACGCGGCGGCGATCACCTACGACACCAACGTCCACCGCACGCCGGTCGCGGGCACCGTCGCGTCCAACATCATGGGGATCTTCCCGCCGTCGGCGCTGCCCGTCCTGTCCGGTCTGGCCGCCGGCTTCGCGGTCTGTGACCAGTGGTACAGCTCAGTGCCGACCGAGACGTTCCCGAACCGCGCGTTCGCGTGCGCGGGCACCAGCCAGGGGCACATGAACGACAGCACGTCCTCGTACACGGTGCAGAGCATCTTCGGCCTGATGACCGCGCACAACCTGACCTGGAAGATCTACGGCTACGACGAGGAGCCGCTGACCCGGGCGAACTACCCGGATACCACCAGCGCGCCGGACACCTGCTTCGGCAAGTTCGCCGACTTCCAGTCCGACGCCGCCGGCGGCACGCTGCCGCAGTACAGCTTCCTTGAGCCAAGCTGGGGATCGACCGGCAACAGCCAGCACCCGAACTACGACGTCGCACTCGGCGAGGCCTTCATCCAGCAGGTCTACCAGGCGCTGCACTCCGGCCCCGGCTGGGACCAGACGCTGCTGATCATCACCTACGACGAGCACGGCGGCTGCTACGACCACGTGCCGCCGCCGTCTGGTGCCGTGCCCCCTGATTCCAGCGCCGGCGAGTTCGGCTTCGACTTCACCCGGTTCGGCGTCCGGGTGCCCGGCGGTCCTGGTGTCCCCGCTGATCCCGGCGGGCACGATCTACCGGGTGCCGGCGGGCAGCACGCCCATCGATCACACCTCGGTGCTCAAGACCATCGAGCTCCGGTGGGGATTGCCTGCGCTCACCGCCCGCGACGCCGCTGCGCCTGACCTCAGCGGCGTGCTCACGCTGACGACGCCGCGGACGGATGATCCGCTGGCCGGGGTCGTCGCGCCGACGTCCACCGGCGCCAACCCGGCCGCGGATCAGGTGTCGCACCTGCAGCAGCTGCAGGCGCAGATGACCTCCGACCTCCCGGTGCCGGCTGAGCAGCTGGTCGGCGAGCCCCTGCTGGCCAACCAGCGGACGCCGGCCGACTTCGCCCACTACATCGCGGCCCGCACGAGCAAGTGGAAGGCGGCGCGCGCAGCCGGCCAGGCACCGGGCGGCTAGCCATCCCGGCGACGGCGATCCCGGCGACGGGCGATCCCGGCGACGACGGCCTCAGCCCGGCGGCCGCGGCCTCAGCCGGCGATGTCGGCCGGTACGTACTCGACGGTCACCGGCAGATGGTCGGAAGCCGCTCGGGCGAGGTCGCTGTCGTCAACGTGATACGAACGCAGGGCGGGAACGACGCCGCGAGTCACCCGGATGGCGTCGATTCGCCGCCTGATCCCGCGCGAGCCGTAGCCGTCCGCGCGAAAGTGACCGACGGTCGGCTGCCACGGTGCCCGGAGCGCCGCGGCAGCGTCGAGCAGGCCGCCGGAGAACAGGATGTCGCCCGGGCGCCGGTCGGCCCAGTGCCGCCGGCGGCCGCGCCAGTCATATTCCCAGTCGCACTGATGGATCAGGCCCTCGAACCAGTCCACGTCCGCGAACGGGTCAGCGGGCTCGTACAGCACCTGGTGGCCGGTCTCGCTGTCCTCGATCCGGTCGGCCGACTCGGTGTTCCAGTCCGCGCCGATGAGCAGCGGCAGGGTCCGGCCGGGACCGCCGCGCAGCATGGCCAGCAGCAGCTCATTCTGATCGGCGCGCAGCCGGCGGCCGAACGGGGTCGCGTGGAACGTGCCGTGCCGCACCCGGACGCCGCCGGCATCGAGCGTCAGCCAGCCGGCGCCGTGCCATAGCCGTCCGCCGGGCGACTCGCGGAACGAGCCGGGTACCGGCTCGAGCTCCGCGCGCCACAGCAGGCCGCAGTAGTAGCCGCGGCTCCCGTTGGCCAGGGCCGTGCGGCCGGGTCCGTCGTCCGGCCCCGGCACGACGCATTTCATGCCCACGTCGGCCGCGAGCTGGCGCAGCCGCGCGCGCGCCGCCTCCGCCTGCGGTGCCCGGATCTCCTGGACCGCCAGCACGTCAGCGCCGAGGCCGCCGATCACCTCGCGCACCTTCTCGTAGTGCGCCTGCTCGGCCTCCGAATCGCTCTCGAACAAGTCGAGCAGGTTGTACGTCGCGAACCGGACCGAGCTCCCGGACGTCGGCGGCTGAGTCACGAAGCCAGCCTGGCAGCAGTCGCGGCGCCGGCTGCGCCGCTAGCCAGGATCGTTCCGCAAAGTTTTCTCCGCTATGGCCAGGCGTCCGTGTGCGTTATGCTACTGCCAGGGCAGTAGTAACCGCGCACGGATGCCGGTCTAACCGTCGAGGAGGCGGGCCTTCACCTCGGCCTTGAGCACCTTGCCGATCCGCGAGCGCGGCAGATCGGGCCACACCTCGACTTGCTTGGGTGCCTTCACGCCGCCCAGCCGTCCGCGCGCGAACGCGCGGACCTCGTCGTCGCGCACGACGCTGCCCGGATGCGGCTGGATGACCGCGACGACCCGCTCGCCCCACTTGGCATCCGGCAGGCCGACGACCGCGCAGTCCAGCACCGCGGGATGCTGCAGCAGCGCCTGCTCCACCTCGGCCGAGTAGACGTTGAAGCCGCCGGTGATGATCATGTCCTTGGCCCGGTCCACGATGTACAGGTAGTTGTCGCTGTCGAGGTAGCCGATGTCGCCGGTGTGGTGCCAGCCGAACCTGGCTGCCTCAGCCGTCGCCGCCGGATCCTGGTAGTAGCCGGCCATGACCAGCGGCCCGCGCACCACGATCTCGCCGCGCTCGCCGGCCGGCAGCAGCGTGCCCTGCTCGTCCATGATCGCGACGGTCGTCAGCGGCGTCGGCCGGCCGGCCGAGGAGAACCGCTCCAGCGCGAGCGTGCCGTCCGCGTGCAGGTGCTCGGCCGGCGCCATGGTGGAGATCATCATCGGCGCCTCGGTCTGGCCGAACAGCTGCCCCATGACCGGGCCGATCCTCGTCACCGCCTCGGCCAGCCGGGCCGATGACATCGGGGCCGCGCCGTACCACAGGCACTGCAGCGACGACAGGTCGGCCGTCCGCCAGGGCGGGGTGATCGAGCAGCAGGTAGATCAGCGTCGGCGGCAGGAACGCGTGCGTGACCCGATGCTGCCCGACGAGGGCCAGGAACTCGCCCAGGTCGGGCGCGGGCATGATGACGATCTCGCCGCCGAGCGTGATGCACCGGGAAGCACAGGACGCCGGCGGCATGCGTCAGCGGCGCGAGCGCCAGGTAGACCGGCCGGCCGCGGAACGGGTAGCTCATCAGCGTCAGGGCCGTCATCGTCTCGATGTTGTGCCCGGTCAGCTGCACGCCCTTGGGACGGCCGGTCGTCCCGCCGGTTCCGGCGATCATCACCACGTCATCCGCCGGCCCCGGCCTGCCTCGAACGGCACGGCCGTCCAGACCGTCCAGCCAGTCCCGCAGGCTGGTCCCTGAGCCCGGCTCGCCGTCGAGGCAGACGAGCGTGCGCAGGCGCGGCAGCTCCGGCCGCGATCTTCTGCACCAGCGGCGCGAACGCGCTGGCGAAGATCAGGCAGGCGCAGTCGAGCAGGCCGAGCAACTCGGCGGTTCTCGGCCGCCTCGTTGCGCGGGTTGACCGGGCACCAGACCGCACCGGCGCGGGAGATGCCGAAGACGCAGCTGAACGCGACGGGGTCATTACCCGACAGCACCGCCACCTTGTCGCCGGGCTGGATGCCGGACCGGGCCAGCGCCCGGCCGACCAGCCAGGACAGCCGCTGCACCTCGGCGTAGCTGCGCGTCTGCCCGGTCATCGTCAGGCAGGGCGCGCCGGGGTTCAGCGAGGCACCCTTGTCGAGGTACTCGGTCAGCCGCATGGCTGCCGGTCAGTGCTGAACCGTCAGTGACGGCTCCATCACCAGCCCGAAGCTGCGCAGCACGGCCAGCAGTTCCCGGTGGCCGAAGGCCTGGCACCCGGAAGCGAACCCGGCTCGCCGCGGCGGCTGCTGCAGCAGCGAGTAGGCGGCGTACGCCTGCAGCAGGCCGGTCTGCTTGTAGTTGCAGTTGCCGTGGATGACGCAGTGCGCACGGCCGAGCGGCCCGCTGGCGTGCACCGAGTCCAGCGAGGTGTTGATCCGCGGTGTTCTCCCGCGGCGGCATCTGGTTCATCACGGCGGCGGCCTGCTCGGACAGCACCCTGTCTTCTCCTGCTCGGGCAGGCCCTCGATCTGCGCGAGCGCGCGCCGCGACGATCTGCGGCACGCCGAGCATCAGCGGCGCGGTTGAAGACGCCGCCGAGCACCTTGACGTTCGCCACCCGCGGGTCGCGCTTGAACCAGACCGGGTGCGAGGTGCCGCCCCAGGGCAGCGCCAGCCCGGTCTCGTGCTGGCCGGGCACCGTCACGGTGTACAGGCCGCCGTCGGCCGGCCACTCCGCGTACGCGTTCTGCTCGAGGTAGTAGGCCTTGGCCAGGGCCGCGTTGACCAGGATCGTCCGCGTCGAGGCGACGGTCGGGCAGCCCTTCCAGAACACCAGGATGTCGAGCGTGTCCAGGCCGGGCAGTCTCCAGGCAGAGCTCGGCGGCGATCTCGCCGGTGGTGTACATCTGCGCGATGCCCGGCGCCAGCAGCAGGCCCGCGCGCGGCCATCCGGGCGCCGTAGGTCTCGTCGCAGGTGATCAGCCAGTCCTGCTCGCCGGTGGTGTCGAGGTAGTGGCAGCCGGCGGCCAGGCAGGCCTCGACCACCTCGCCGCCGTAGCTGGCGAACGGGCCGACCGTGTTGCAGACCACCTTGGCGCCGTCCAGCAGCTCGGTCAGCGGCCCGACCGCGTGCTCGACCTCGACGATCTCGTGCGGCGACCGTGTCGATGCCGGGCACCGTGTCCAGCGCCTCGGCGATCCGGGCCTTGTCCCGCCCGGCGGCGATGAACGGGACGTTGAACTCGCGCAGGTACTCGCAGATCAGCCGGCCGGTGTAGCCGGAGGCGCCGTAGACGACGACGGGCTTGGTCACGTGCTCACTGTCAGGTTCCCTTCCTCACATTCCCATGCCGCCGTCGACCGGCAGCCCGGCCCCGGTGATGAACCGCGCGCCGTCGGAGGCGAGGAACACCACCGCGTCGGCCATGTCGGCACCTCGCCGAGCCGGCCGAGCGGGGTCAGGCCGACGACCGCGCCGACCGCCTCGCTCGGCGCTCGGGAACAGGCCGAGCGTCGCCATGTCGGCGGCCAGCTGCATGCCCATCTCGGTCGGCACCAGGCCGGGGTAGACGCAGTTGACCCGCACGCCGTAGCCGAGCTTGCCGGACTCCATCGCCGCGACCCTGGTGAGCCGGTCGACCGCGGACTTGGTCGCCGAGTACACCGCGATGCCGGGGAAGGCGATGGTGGCCGCGACCGAGGCGACGTTGATGATCGCGCCGCCCGGCGCCGGCGCGGCCGCCCGGCCGCATCGCCCGGAAGCCGTGCTTGATGCCCGAGCGCGGTGCCGAGCACGTTGACCTCGAGCATCCGGCGCGACTTCGTCGGCGTCGATGTCGGCCAGCAGGCCGGAGATCTCGACCCCGGCGTTGTTGACCAGGATGTCCAGGCCGCCGAGCGCGCGCGACGGCCTGCGGGATGCGCCGCTCCCAGCTGTCTCCTGGTCACGTCGAGCGGCGACGAACTCGGCCCTGGCGCCCGACTCGCGCAGCGCCTCGGCGCGTTGCCTTGCCCAGGTCTTCCCGGATGTCGCCGATGACGACCGCCGCGCCGGCTCGGGCCAGTGCCTCCGCCATCCCGGCACCGAGCCCCGGCGCCCCGCCGGTCACCAGGGCCTTGCGGCCCGTCAGGTCGTACACGCTCATCGGGCACCTCTTCCTGGACGCACTGCCATGGAGCCCTCGCCGGCCTGCGATCGCCGAGCGCCGCGCGATCGGTCGTGATCGGTCGATGTGCCTCATAGCCTGGCCGCGAGACTTGACAACTGTCAAGAGATATCGTGACGATTGGTCAGAGAAATCTTGGCAGCTGTCAAGACGGCCGGGAATCCCGCAGGCCACAGCCGCGGTTACACTCGGCAGGCACACCGCCGGAGCGGGCGTCACCGTGCGGCGAGACGATGGGATGGCAGTGACCGAGGTAGCGGAGCGGAACCAGACGAGGGTCGCGCGCCGGCAGGTGGACAAGTTCGCCGAGCGCCGCGACCAGCTGGCCGCGGCCGCGCTGCAGACCCTGGCCGAGCTGGGCTACGCGCGGACCAGCCTGCGCGACATCGCGCAGAACTCCGAGTTCTCGCACGGCGTGCTGCACTACTACTTCAGCGACAAGATCGAGCTGATCACCTACTGCGTGCGCCAGTACAAGGCGGAGTGCGTCAAGCGGTACGACAGCATCGTGGCCACCGCCAGCCGCGGCCGGCCAGCTCAGGCGCGGGTTCGGCGCGGCCATGGCCGCCACGCTGGTCGAGGAGGCCACGCTGCACCGGCTCTGGTACGACCTGCGCAACCAGAGCCTGTTCGACGATGCCTACCGGGCCGACGTCGACGAGATCGACCAGAGCCTGGAACGGATGATCTGGCGGATCGTCAGCAAGTTCGCCGAGCTGAGCGGGGCACGCCCGCTCGCTGTGCGCCTCCGGCGCGGCCTACGCCGTCTACGACGGGGTCTTCCAGCATGCGCTGTTCCGCCACCTGGCCGGCGACGCCAGTGCGCCCGCGGCACTGGAGCAGGAGGTAGCGCGCGTGCTCGACCTGATCGTCCCGGCAGCCTGATCGTCCCGGCAGCCTGATCCTTCCGGTCGGCCAGGACCGGCGCAGCGCGGCTCAGCCGACCGGGCAGCCGGACTTGGCCGTCGCCTCGCCCGAGTTCTCCGCCACCATCAGGCAGGACTCGTTGACCGCCTGGAAGGCGCTGGCGGGGATGCCCTTGAGCAGCGAGACCAGAGCGTCCGGCCACTGCGGATAGGCGCTGCCGCCGAAGTACCAGTTGCTGCCGTTATCGGCGAGGATCAGGCCGTAGTTCTGCATCTCGACCAGCACGGCCTTCGCGTCCCGGCAGTAGCGCTGTGAGTCACGGCAGTCAGCCGGCCACGTCAAAGCTGGCCTTCAGGCGGAACCGGGCACCCATCGGCGGGTACCGCGATATCGATCCGACCGGCTTCGTGCCTGGCTGGCCACAGGTAAGCGGCGCTGGTGTGGTTTGCGGTGAACCTGATGGCGTGCCGGATCGGCTGATGCGCCGCAACGGCTGCCTTCACCTGCGCGTAGTCGAGCAGGCCGGGGAGTATCGGGAGACCCGCGGCATCCGCTGAGGTCCAGCCGGCCGGCCGCAGCGCGTTGGACCGCAGGTGCCACCTGGCACCGGAGCCGGCCGTCGAGCCGCTGGCCGCGTACCGGGCGTCCCACAGTTCGTAGAGCGTGCAGGTGCTGGAGTTCACCATGATCGCGTGGCGGTCGCCGCCAGCGCTTGCGCCGCCTTCGATCGGGGTGTCCGAGCCGAACGGGTACCTGCCCCGGTAGCTCTCGCTCGCGTACTGGAACGCCACCGGCACCGTCGGGTGCGCGCTGGTCACAACCGTAAAGGGAATCCCGTACGGGTAGCCGCCCGGATCGGGCCCGAAGTCGGGATGCAGGTAGGTCGACGCCGAGTCCATGCTGCGCAGCCAGGCCGCGCTGTGGCTGTCGACCGGAAGCTGAGAGATGTTCGTGTTCCACACGTTGTCCGCCGGGAACATCGGGCAGCCGGGCGCTCCCGGCACGGTGGTTCCGGCAGCCGCGGGCGTGGTCGCCGTGGCTGTGCTCGCCGTGGTCGTGCTCGCCGGGTTCGTGCTCGCCGCGGCAGTGGCGGGGCGGCGCGGACGACGACGACGCGGACCCGGCAGCCGGGAACGGGCTCACGCTGGACTGCGCCGCCTGACCGGCCGCGGCAGCGCGTCCGGTGGCGCCACGTGGCCGCTGAGCCGCCTGCCGATGCGGACCTTGCCGCCGGCCCGGCGCAGCCCGCGCTGGCGGCAACTACGCCAGTCACTATCGCCGCCAGCGTCAGGTTTCTGACACTCGTTACTAACTGTCCCGATAGCCAGGTCACCGTCGCATCCTGGCACGAGCCGCCACGACGCGCCTCGCGATCCGGGCGAAATCCCCCGGCAGTGACCGCTGCCGGTGCGCCGAACGCCAGGCTTCGCGGCGTCGTTCTGCTCTACAGTGGGCTGACATGGCGGCACGCTCCCTGAGCGACCTGATCGCTCCCGACTGGGCGGAGGCCCTGGCTCCGGTCGAGCCGACAATCACCAGGCTGGGTGAGTTCCTCCGCGCCGAGATCGCCGCAGGCCGCAGCTACCTGCCGGCCGGCGCCAACATCCTCCGCGCGTTCCGCCAGCCCATGGCCGACGTGCGCGTCCTCATCGTGGGGCAGGACCCGTACCCCACGCCCGGCAATCCGGTCGGGCTCAGTTTCTCGGTCGCGCCTGAGGTGCGCAGGCTCCCGGGCAGCCTGGTCAACATCTTCAAGGAGTACACCGCCGACCTCGGTCATCCGCGTCCGTCGAACGGTGACCTCACGCCGTGGAGCGAGCGCGGCGTCATGCTGCTCAACAGGGTGCTGACGGTGCAGCCGGGCAGTCCCGGCTCGCATCGCGGGAAGGGCTGGGAGCAGGTGACCGAGCAGGCCATCCGGTCGCTGGCCGCCCGCGGCGGCCCGCTGGCAGCGATCCTGTGGGGCAACGACGCACGCAGCCTGGTTCCGCTGCTCGGTGACGTGCCGTCGATCCAGTCCGCGCATCCGAGCCCGATGTCGGCCGACCGCGGCTTCTTCGGCTCCCGTCCGTTCAGCCGGGCCGACGCGCTGCTGCAGAAGCAGGGCGCGGAGCCGCTGGACTGGAAGCTGCCGTAGACCGCTCAGCCGCGCCGGTAGCCGGCCGTCGCCTCGATGATGGCGGCGGTAGCGAGCAGCAGCGCCTCACTGCGAGGCGGCCCGATCAGCTGAAGGCTGGCGGGCAGCCGGCCTGCACCTGGCACCGGGAGAGCGAGCGCGGGAAAGCCGGCCAGGTTCACCGGGTTAGTGAGAATCGTGTACGGGTGCGCCCGCCGGGGTTCGACCGGAGGCGGGAAGAACGGCACCGTCGGCAGCACCAGCACCTCGGCATCCCGCAGCGCGGCCAGCAGCTCAGCCTGCCACCGCGGACGGTAATCGCGCGCACGGGCAAGCACAGCGGGCGACACGGCCGCGCCGTCCTCCAGCCGGGCGCGGACGTCGGCGCCGAGCAGGCCGCGCCGGGCCGGATCGGCAAGCAGTGCCCGGTTGCTCTCGGCCGCCTCCGCATCGATGACTGCCCCGGCGGCCTCGCGGGCGGACAGCCAGCCCGGCAGGACCGCCTGCGTGACGTCAAGCCCACTGCGGAGAAGCGCGGCATCGATGGCCGCGTCGATCTCGGGATCCGACCTCGAGACCGGCGGGCCTGATGCGTGCCGCCCGCACGGCCGGAGCGGCGTCGAGCGTGAACCCCGGTTCCAGCAGCGCCATGCCGGCGGCAAGTCCGGCGACATCCCGCGCCATCGGCCCGACCGTGTCCAGGCTGGGCGCCAGCGGCCAGACCCCCGCTAGCGAGATCCGCCCGTGCGTCGTCTTGAGGCCGGTGATGCCGCAGAAGGCGGCGGGTATCCGGATGGAGCCGCCGGTGTCAGAGCCATAGGCGATATCGGCCTCGCCAGCCGCGACCGCAACGGCCGAGCCGCTCGATGAGCCGCCGGGCACCAGGGCCGGGTCGAACGGGTTCGCCGGCGTGCCGAAGTAGTCGTTCACGCCGGACGCGCCGAAGGCCAGCTCGTGCAGGTTGACCTTGCCGACGATGCCGACTCCGGCGGCATGCCGGGCGCCTGCCAGGCAGGGTGCGTCCTGCTCCGCCGGGATAGCGGTCTCCGCCAGCGCCCGGCTGCCGGCCGTCGTGGGCAGGCCGGCCATGTCGATGAGGTCCTTGACGGCCAGCCGGATCCCGGACCGGGCCGGGGACAGCGGAGTGATGAACGTCGCCATTGGCGACAATCTAGCGGGCCGGCGAGGCCCGGCGCCGGGCGTGCGCGCCGGCTGCTTACTGTGAACTATGGCCGAGATCCCTGCTGCGCCCGCCGGTGCCGGACCGGTGCAGGCCGGCGAGTACCAGCTGCCCGCCGTTCCCGCCTCGGCAGGCGCGCTCATCTTCGACCGCAGAGGGCGGCTGCTCATACTCCGCCCCACCTACAAGTCGGGCTGGACGATTCCCGGCGGCGTTATGGAGGCGGACGGCGAGACCCCCTGGCAGGCCTGTCAGCGCGAGGTCAGGGAGGAGTGCGGCCTGCACCTCACGAGCGGCACGCTGGTCTGCATGGACTTCCGGCTGCGCCGCGAGGGCAACCCGGGTGGCATCAGGTTCCTGTTTGACTGCGGCTCGCTGTCCGACAGCGCCCTCACGGGGATTGTGCTGCAGGCCGAGGAGCTCTCGGACGTCCCGGCTGGTACCAATGCGCGAGGCGCTGTCGCTGCTGCGCAAGCCGATTCGCCGCCGGGTCCGGGCGGTACGCAAGCGTTCCGGCGCGCCCCGCAAGCACCCGCTGGTCTACCTCGAGAACGGCCGCCCGGCCGCCCGAAGCTGATCGCACGTCAGGCGAACGCCCTGATCACCGGAGCCAGCCGGGCGACGTCGTCGGGTCCGGCCAGGTCAGGCAGCGCAATGAAGACCGTCCTGACCCCGCGCTCGGCGAGCAGGCGGTAGCGGCCGATGTGATCGGCCGCCGTGCCCGCATGATGGGACCGCGCGAAGGCGGCAGCGCTGGTGCGGCCCCGCAGCGTCTCGACGAGAGCGGCGGCGTGCTCCCGGTCGCGGCCGACGACGGGAACATCAAGCACGGTGACCGCCACATCGGACGGGTCCCGGCCGGCCAGCTCGCACTGCCGCCTGAGCTCCGGGATCCTCGCATCCAGCAGCGCGAGGTCGGCAGGCAGGTTGCAGCCGTCGGCGAGCCGGGCCGCGATCCGCAGCGTGCGCTGGCCGCTGCCGCCGACGATGACCGGGATCGGCGATACCGGGCGCGGGTAGCACGTCGTCTCCGGCAGGCTGACGTGCTCGCCGCGGTAGGACTTAGTGCCGGGCTGCCACAGCGCGCGGAGCATCTCGATCTCGGTTTCCAGCAGCCTCAGCCGGGTCGCGGGCGGCGGGAAGGGCAGGCCGAACCCCGCGTGCTCGCGGTCCCACCAGCCCGCGCCGATGCCGCAGAAGACGCGGCCGCCGCTGAGGGCGTCCAGTGTCGCAGCGGTCTTAGCGAGGATGCCCGGCGGCCGGAAGGTCACCGGGCTGACCAGCGTGCCGAGGCGGAGCCGGGTGTCCAGGGCGGCGAGGAAGCCGAGCGTCACCCAGGGCTCGGGAATCGGCTCGAAGGGCCGGCCGACCTGCGGGATCTGGATGAGGTGATCCATCAGCGCGACGCCGTGCAGGCCGGTCTCGGCGGCTGCGAGCGCGACGGACCGCAGCCAGCCTGCCGGGTCATCGGCCCAGCCGAACCGGGAGATCTGCAGGATGAACTCCAGCGAAGCCGGGCGGTCGCGCTGCTGGCGGGCGGCCGCCAGGCTGCCCGGCGAGTGGGCGGGCTCGACGGCGGCAGCCGCCGGGCTGATCACCGCGTCCCAGCCTTCGGCCGGCAGCTGACCGGCGGCGTCCGGCAGCCGGGCCAGCTGGGCGTCCAGCACGGCGGCCGGCACCGGCCGGGTCCGCGCGCGATTGCGCTGCCGGCACACGGCGGCATCGGTGTCGAACAGCACCGCCACGGCGGGCAGCCCGGCGCGCCGGGCGAGCGCCAGGTAGCTGAGGCGCCGGACCGGATCCAGGCCGAGCGTGTCGATGACCGTCGTGAGCCGCCGGCCTGCCCGCGCGGTGACGATCTGATCCAGCAGCGCGAACGCGTCTGCTGACGCGTCCAGATCGTGCTCGCCGCTGCCGACGATCGAGCGGAGCTGATCGGAGGAGACGATCTCCCGCGGCAGGTAGTGCTCCGCGGCCCAGGCGGACTTGCCCGAGCCGGACGCCCCGACCAGCACCACGACCGCCGGATCCGGTATCGGGGCCGCCTGGCCGCCCGGGCTGTCCCGCTCATCCGGGTAGCGACCCAGCGATCGCGCCGAGCGCCAGCCCGGTGACCACGGTGACCTCAGCAGGCAGCATCATGAAAGCTCACGCTAGCCGCTGCGCCCAGGCGGGTTCAGGCGGTCAGCAGCTGCGGCCAGCGCTCCGCGGGCCGCAGGAAATGCCTGCAGATTCCGCCAGGCTTCGGCCGCGTCGGCGGTGTCGTCATGCGGCGCCCGGAACGTGCCGATGTAGCCGGCGATCTCGGCCAGGTCGTACCAGAGGCGGTACAGCACCATCGCGTCCGGGTCGACCGCGATGCCGGTCGCCGCTGAGTAGGCGGCCGGGATCGCGGGGTCAGACTCGGCCAGCGCCCACAGGTCTCGCTCCGGCGGCGCCAGCAGAACCGTGTCCCAGTCGACCAGGACGTACCCGGCAGGCATCCGCAGCACATTGGCCGAGTGCGGTTCGCCGTGCGTGATCACCATCCGCTCCGGCCGGGCAGCGACGCGGCAGGCCAGGACCTCATAGCCAGCGAGAAGCGCGCCGACCGCCTCGGCCTGCCCGGCGAGCAGATCGCGGGCACGAGCTCCGTACGGCCCGGCGCTCCAGGGCTCGCCGACCCGGAGCACGGCTTCGGCCAGCTCAGCCGACAGCGGGACCGTGAACTCATCAGCGGCCGGCCGGGTCCAGCCAGCCGAGCCAGGGCCGGCCGCCACCGCGTGCAGCGCGATCAGGAGGTCAAGCACGGCCAGCCGGTCAGCACCGGTCGCGAACTCACCGTCGTGGCCGGGCACGCGGCCGCTCAGCCAGGGCTGGACCGCGAGTGAGTAGCGCTCGGTCAGCCGGGTGGCCACCTGCCCCTGCCGCAGCCGGAATCGGCGCCACCACGAAATCCAGGCCCGCGTCACGGCGCAGCGACAGGGCGGTCTCGAGCGCCTGCCGCAGTCGTCCGAATGCCGCGTCAGCCGTGTCAGCCGCGCTCCGCCGCCGTGCGGCCAGGTCATCGGCGGTGACGAACAGCCGGTTCCCGGCGGCGTCGGCCGCCAGCCAGTGATGGCTGCCGAAGCCGACCGGCTGGTAGTCCACCGAGATCGCCAGGAATGACCAGCCCTGCGCCAGTGCGTTCCCGATCAGATCCTCGGGCAGGTCGGCCGGAGCTGTGAACACGCGCGCAACGGTAGCGGGCCACGGCCGGGCCGCCAACGGGTTAAGCCGCGGCCGGTTCGGGTCTGGGCGGGCCGGGCTGGCGCTACCTGTAGCGCAGCACGCCGCGGTCGATAACGACGGCGCCGTCTTCCTTGGCGGTCTGGAACTGCGCGGTGCCGTTCTCGCCCGTCCAGATGGAGACCACCAGCGACTCACCGGGCAGCACCGGCCTGCTGAACCGCCCCGACATCGAGGCGAACCGCGCCGGATCGGAGTCACACAGCTCGTGCAGCAGCACCCGGCCGGTGATGCCGTAGGTGCACAGTCCGTGCAGGATCGGCCGGGGGAAGCCGCCCCTCGCGGCGAACGCGGGGTCGGCGTGCAGCGGGTTCCTGTCCCCGCTCAGCCGGTACAGCAGCGCCTGCTCGGGCCTGGTCTGCTGGGTCACCTTCTGATCGGGCGCCCGGTCCGGCAGCTCCCACGACTCGCTGCCGCCGCGGTCGCCGCCGAAACCCCCCTCGCCGCGGACGAATATCCCGCTGTGCGTGGTCACCAGCGGCTCGCCGGTCGCCGCGTCGACGGCCGTGGTCTCGCTCTGGATCAGCGCTCCTGAGCCCTTGTCGTAGATGCCGGTCACTACCGCGGAGGTGCGCAGCGTGCCCTCCACGGGCAGCGGCTTGTGCAGCTCGATGGACTGCTCGGCGTGCACCAGCATGGCCCGGTCGAAGTCGCCGAGATTGCCCGCCACCGTGGCCTGGGCCAGCAGCACCCCGTAGGTGGGCAGCACCTTCTGCTGCACGCCCGCGGTGTTCTCGGTGGTGAACTCCAGCTCCCGCAGCGGATCGCCCAGTCCGGCCCCGACACCGATCGCGTACAGCAGTGCGTCGGTGGAGTCCCAGGAGCGCTCACGCGGTTCTCCCGGCACTCCGACGAGACTGTGGTTGAGCGTCATGCTGACCTCCGAGGCGCGAGGCCGGCCAACCGCATTGACACGGCCTGCCGGGCTGGGTCCAATGGCCTAGTAGAACACGCTTCTAGTATTTCGCTCCAGCACGGATTCGCGGCAGCCGCCGGCGCCGCCTTTTTTGACGCGGAGGTCTGCATGGGTCTGCTTGAGGGCCGGGTTGCCATCGTCACCGGCGCGAGCCGCGGGATCGGCGCCGAGATCGCCCGCCGGTTCGCCGCCGAGGGTGCCGCCGTGGCCGTCGTCGCGCGGACGACCGAGCCGGGCGTCTCCCAGTTCGCCGGCACGATCAATGAGACAACCGATCAGATCAGGGCCGCGGGCGGCACCGCCGTCGCGATCCCGGCGAACCTGGCCGCGCAGGAGGACAGGGAACGGCTGGTCGCCGAGACCATCCGCCAGCTGGGCCAGCCCGACATCCTGGTGAACAACGCGGCGGTCACGTACTTCCGGCGCGTCGAGGACTTCACCCCGAAGCAGTTCGCGCTGATGTTCGCGGTCCAGGTCGAGGCGCCGTTCGAGCTGGCGCGGCTCGTCCTGCCGGGCATGCGCGAGCGCGGCGCGGGCTGGATACTCAACATCTCCTCCAAGGCCGCGATCCACCCGACCCTGCCGCCGAGCGAGTTCGCCGAGCGCGGCGGCACCGTCTACGGCATGTGCAAGGCGGCGATCGAGCGGTTCTCCACCGGTCTGGCGGCCGAGGTGTATCGCGACAACATCGCCGTTAACGCGCTGTCCCCGACCAAGGTGGTGCCGACACCGGGCACTGTCTTCCACGAGCTGACCTCCGAGGGCGCCGAGAACTCCGAGCCCACGTCCGTCATGGCCGAGGCCGCTCTGACGCTCTGTCACCGCGATCCGCTGGCCCTCACCGGCCGTGTCACCTACTCGACAGAGATCCTCGAGGAGTGTGGCGTCGCGGTTCCAGGCCCCTCATGACAGGGAACGGGCTAGTCCGCGTCGACTGCCACCTCCATACCGCGGTCTCCGGAGACGCCGTCACCAGCCTGGACGAGCTGGCCGAGCGGGTCGCGCAGGAGCACCTGGACGTCGTCTGCATCACCGACCACAACGTGACCTCGGCGGCGGTGGCCGCAGCCGAGCGTGACATCGGCGCGCGGATCATCGTCGGCGAGGAGATCAGAACTCGTGACGGGGATGTGATCGGGCTGTTCCTGACCGAGCGGATCCCCTACGTGCTGCCGCTTGCCGAGGTGACGGCCCTCATCCGGGGCCAGGGCGGCCTGATCTACCTGCCGCATCCGTTCGACCCCGGCCGGTCCAGCCTCGGCGCCGTGGCTGAGCAGCTGTGCGCGGACGGACTCGCCGACATTGTCGAGGTGTTCAACGCCAAGATCTCCGACCAGGCGCTCAACGACCAGGCCGCGCAGCTGGCCGCGCGGTTCGGGCTGCCGGGCGGCGCGGGCTCGGATGCGCACGATCCGGACGGCATCGGCGCGGCCTACCTGGAGATGCCCGACTTCGACGGGCCAGCGGACTTCCTGACGTCGCTCGCGGCCGCCGAGATCACCGGCGAGCACCGGCCGCACGCCGTCCGCTACGCCCGCCGGCCAGCGGCCAGGTAGCGCAAAACTATGGCCGCCGGCGGCGGCGACCGGACTCTTTACGGCCAGTCAGCGCCTAAGGTCAAGATCCTTAAGGTGTGTCGCGCGGGCAGCCTGGATGACGCTTTATCGTTACTGTGCTGGCGTGACCGACCCGAAGACGACCGAACCGCGCCGCCCCGTGCCGGACAAGGCAGTCCGCGCAGGCCGCAGGCGCGCCCGTTACCTGCCCTCCGCCCAGGTTGTCGAGGAACTCGCGGCCGTTCCCGACCTGAGCACGCTGGCCGAGGAACTGCGGGTCCGCCTCACCGAGACCAGCGACTGACCGGCCGGTCGCGCTCCGCGACCGGTGCCGCATCCATTGACCTTCGTCCCGTGCGGTGACAACCTTCTGGGCGCCAGCGCCCGTCTGCACCGGTGAGAGCTAAGCCGGGCAGGCGCGGCGATCTCGCGGGCGGGAGGACAACGTGCGGGCAGACGACGATGCTGACTTCGCCGCCTTCGTGGCAGCGTCAGCCCGCCGGCTGCTGCGCAGCGCCTACCTCATCACCGGCGATCGGACGGAGGCCGAGGATCTTCTCCAGACCGCGCTGGAGCGTGCCTACCGCCGCTGGCCGTCCATCAGGCAGAAGGATGTGCCTGAGGCCTACGTACGCAAGATCATCGTGACTGCCGCCGTCGATACCGCACGACGGCGAACGCTCAGGCGGGCTCCGCTCGACGAGGAGCAGCTGCCAGGGCTGCCCGATCCGGCGGTCGAGGGCATCCCCGGCCGGGCAGCGCTGCTGAGCTGCGTGCGCGAACTGCCAGCCGGGCAGCGTGCCGTCCTCGTGCTGCGGTACTTCGATGACCTGACTGAGGCCGACACCGCTCGCGCGCTCGGCTGCTCGATCGGCACGGTCAAGTCCCAGCACGCACGGGCGATGGCCCGGCTGCGCGACCTTGTCCGGCAGCAGCCTGACGGGAGCATGACATGAGCGGGAACATCACGCAGGAGCTGACGGCGACGTTCGAGTCGGCGAGCGAGTTCGTGCAGCCGCCGCCGGAGCTCACCGAGCGCGTCCGGTCCGGAGTACGACGGCGCCGCCGCGCGTGCCCTGGCCGCGACTGCCATCGCAACTGTCGTGCTGCTCGCCGCGGCAGCGACCGGCTACGTCGCCGCGGGCTCGCACCGGACCGCGGCCCAGCTGCAGGCCCCGACCGCGCGGTCCCGCGTCATCGGCACCGTCAGCTATCAGGTCACGCAGCTCGCGGTCAGCGGCCGCTACCTGTACGTGGCTGCAGGCCAGAACACCTGGGTGAGCGCCTATGACGTGGTGACCGGCAAGCTGATCGCCACGATCACCGTTCCAGGGGAACCGGTCGCGGTGGCAGTCGGGCCTGGCGGCCTCGTCTGGGTCGGCTACTCCCCGCCCGGATCCGCCGGTCCGGAGCGGCATCTGGCTGCTCAGCCCGGACCTGCGCCAGCACTCGGAGCTGACCGGACTGCCGGCCGACAGCATCGTGCCGGTCAGCAGGACCACCGCCCTGGTCCCTGGTCGGCACGGCCTGATCCAGGTCCGGCTGCCACCACCCGGTCAGCCGGGTCAGGGGAGCCAGCACGCGGAGCCGCGCACCGGCCTGGGTCCGGGCGCGACGACCGCGCCGGGTGCCTGGAGCGGAATGCTCGGGAACCGAGTGACGGTCCAGGTCAGCGCTGGCGCCGGCGACGATAGCCGCCTGGTCGTCGCCGGGCAGCCCGGCCTGACGTACGGCGGCAGCGCACGGACCCACATCAGCGGCGCGACCAGTACGGGCAGCGCTGTGTGGGTCAGCACGTTCGCTCAGATCAACGGGGAGTCCTCCCTGCAGGGACCGCTCGTCCGGCTGAACGCCGCGCTGACACCGACAACACCGCCGGCGGTCCTGACCAGCCCGGTGCTATCCCGGTCGGAGGACGTCTGGTCCGACGGCCGCACTCTCTGGGTGGCGACCGGCGTCCTGACGCACTCGCTGGTCTGCCTCGCGGCTTCGAGCCGGCCCGGCCCGGTCGTTACGCTGCCGGTCAGCGGACAGGTCGTCGCGCTTGCTGCAGCTCGGCAGCACCGTCTACGTGAACGCGCTGGAGCCACCCGGCTCTACCGCGCCGTCGAAGATCGTCAGCTATCCGGTTCCGGCCGCCTGCCAGTGACCGGCGAGATCACTGCCGCGCTGAGCGTCCGCTACAGGCCGATGCGCTGCGCCAGGTGCTCGCGGTGATAGCTGGCATCGCCCAGGAACAGCTCGCTGGCCTTCGCGCGCTTGAAGTACAGGTGCGCGTCGTGCTCCCAGGTGAAGCCGATCCCGCCGTGGATCTGGATGTTCTCGGCCGCGACGTGGAAGTAGACGTCCGAGGCGTAGGCCTTCACCAGCGACGCCACCGCGGGAACCTCGGCGGAGTTCTCGGCGACCGCGGCCGCGGCGTACTGGACCGCTGAGCGCAGCGACTCGACCTCGAGCAGCAGGTCCGCGCAGCGGTGCTTGATCGCCTGGAAGCTGCCGATCGGGCGGCCGAACTGGTGCCGGACCTTCGCGTACTCGACGGCCATGTCCAGCGCGCGCTGCGCCCCGCCGAGCTGCTCGGCGGCCTGGGCGACCGCGGCCACGTCGAGCGTGTGGCTGAGCACGGCGGCGCCGTCACCGGCAGAGCCGATGAGCGTCGCGGGCACGGCGTCGAAGTCGAGGCGGGCCAGCTTCCTGGTCTGGTCCAGCGTGGGCAGCGCGGTCCTGGTGAGTCCACTCGCCGCTGCGGGCACCGCGAACAGGCTCAGGTCGTCGCCGGCGCGCGCCATCACCAGGATCAGCCCGGCGGAATGGCCGTCCAGGACGAAGCTCTTGCGGCCGTCGAGGCGCCAGCCGCCCGCAGCGGAGTCCTGGCTGGCGGCCAGGCGGATCGCTGCCGGGTCCCAGGAGCCGTCTTCCTCGGTGAAGGCCAGCGTCGCGATGACCTCGCCGGACGCGATGCCGGGCAGGTAGGTCTTGCGCGCATCCTCGTCCGGGCTGGCCAGCAGCGCGGTCGCGGCCAGCACGGCGCTGGCGAGGTACGGGCCGCCGTACAGGGCCGCGCCAAGCTCCTCCAGCACGATGGCCTGCTCGGCGAAACTGAACCCGGCGCCGCCGTACTCCTCCGGGATCGCGATGCCCTGCAGGCCGAGCTGCTCCCCGGCCTGCTTCCAGACCGCGGCGTCTAGTCCGTCGGTCGTTTCCATCAGCTCGCGGACAGTCGCGATCGGCGCCCGGTCCGCCAGGAACCGGCGGACTGAGGCACGCAGCTCCTCCTGCTCTGCACTGACTCCGAGAATCATCTACCGGCTCCGTTCATTACTGTTCTGGTCTGACTGTCTGCCACTGTCCTGGTCAGCACTGTCCTGGTCAGCCACTGTCCTGGTCAGCCACGACCAGCACGTCCAGCGCTTCTATGTGGTCACCCTGCACCCACAGCGGGTTGACTTCCAGTGCCTGCAGGCCGGGGACCGAGGCTGCCAGCTCGCCGATCCTGGCGATGACTGCCGCCAGCGCGTCCAGGTCGGCCGCGAGGCCGCCACGGGCGCCCGTCAGCACCGGCAGCGCCCGCAGCTCGGCCAGCATCGACCGCACTTCAGCCGCATCGGCCGGGAGCACCCGCAGGCTGGTGTCCCGCAGCAGCTCCACCCAGATGCCGCCAAGACCGACAGCCAGCACCGGGCCGAACGCCGGATCGACCGTCACGCCAGCTAGAACTTCCGCGCCCGACGTGCGCATCGAGGTGACAAGTACCTCGTTCCCGCCCTGATGGGGTTTCGTGGCGGCGACAACCTGGTCGTAGCCGGCCCGCACGGCATCGTCGCCGGACAGGTTCAGCAGCACGCCGCCGATGTCGGACTTATGCGTGACCTGCGCCGAGTTGATCTTGAGCGCGACCGGTGTGCCGAGGTCGCGGGCGATCGCCGCCGCCTCGTCCGCCGAGCGCGCCACCCGGCCAGGCACGACCGGGATGCCCGCAGCGGTGAGCAGGTCACGGGCGCGGGCCTCGGTCCAGGCGGCAGCGGTGCCGGCCGGCGGCGGCCGGACGGCCGCTGAGCAGGCGCACCTGACCGCGGCCGGCCTGCCAGTCCAGCGCATGCCCGATGGCCTGGATGCCCAGTTCCATCCCGCCGAGCACGTGGATGCCGTGGCGGCCCAGCAGTTCGCGGGCGTAGCCGGTCACATCTGTGCAGGTGCTGCCCATCGGCAGGACGGGGATCGGGGAGCTGGCGATGCGCTCGGCGATCCAGGAAACCCGCGCCTCCAGGAGTCTGGCCGCCGCCTCGTCCGGCGGCCTGGCCTCGGGCACGGTGACCCCGGTGAAGACGGCGAAATCCAGGCCGGGATCCTGCACCGTCGCGTCGAGCGCGTGGTCGATCGCCGTCAGTGTCGTGGTCCGCGCGTTGGCGAGCACGTACCCGGTGACATCGAGCGGGTTGCGCGCGTTCGCGAACGACGGCAGGTGCGCCGCGATCGCCTCGGTGGTGGCCGGGCTGAAGGGCGGGATCTCCAGGCCCTCGGCGCTGGCCCGGTCGGCGATGATGTCGCAGGCGCCGCCGGAGGCTGTCAGCACGCCCATCCGCCGGCCTTGCGGCCGCCGGTGATAGCCGAGCAGCGCGGCGGTCGTGAGCAGGTCCTCGATGCTGGTCACCCGGATGATGTTCAGCTGCCGCAGGGCCGCGTCGACGACGGCGTCGTCCCCGGCCACGGCGCCGGTGTGCGCCAGCGCGGCCTGCTGCCCGGCCTGGCTGCTGCCGACCTTCATCGCCACGATCGGCTTGCCCGGCCTGATCGGCCCGCTGCGCCGCCGCGCTGAACGCGGCCGGGTCGCCGATCTGCTCAAGGAACAGGCAGATGACCCTGGTCTGCTCGTCGTCGACCAGGTAGTCGAGCACGTCCGCGGTCGTGATCATCGCCTCGTTGCCGAGGCTCGCGACCGTGCTGACCCCGATGGCCTGAGCGCGGGCGAAAGCGAGCAGCGCGCTGGACAGCGCGCCGCTTTGCAGCGCGATCCCGACCGGGCCGGGAGTCAGCGGCAGCGGCACGGTGAGGGCGAACGGCGCGGCCTTGGCCGCGGTGTTGAGGAAGCCGAGCGTGTTCGGCCCGAGGACCACGATGCCGTGGCTGGCGGCGGCGCTGACCAGATCGTCCTCGAGCGTCCCGGCCGTCGCTGCCGGCCTCCCGGTAACCGGAGGCGAGGACGATAAGGTTCCGCACGCCGGCGGCCGCGGCGTCCTGCACGACGGTGGCGACAGCCTCGGTCGGCACGAGGATGAACGCCAGGTCGGCGGGCTCGGCGAGATCACGCAGGCTGCGGACCGCCGGGCGGCCGAAGATCGTCGTCGTGCCGCGGGTGGACAGGCAGCAGCGGCCCGGTGATAGCCGACGGCGCTGCTGGCGGCCACGATGAACCGGGACCAGCCCGAGGTCTCAGAGGCTCCGACCAGCGCGATGCTGCGCGGCGCGAAGAACGCGGCGAGCCGGTCCGCGGTGATCAGCTGACGCGCGGCCGCCCGCCCGGGCGTCATCCCCGGTGTTGTCGTCTGCGGCATCCCTGGTGCCGTCGCCGGTGTTGTCGCCGCTGTCACTGCGGTCACGCCCGCACCCGCGGCTCCTTGGGCAGCCCGAGCGCCCGTTCGGCGATGATGTTGCGCTGGATCTCGTTCGTGCCTGAGTAGATAGAGCCTGACCGGCTGGCCAGGAAGACGTTCTGCCAGCCGGTCGTGGCGTAGCCGTCGCCCTCGGGGCGGACCAGCGCGTCGGTGCCCTCGATGTCGATCGCGAGCTCGCCGAGCTTTTTGTGGTACTCGCTCCAGAACAGCTTGTTGATCGAGGCCTCCGGGCCGGGCTGACGGCCCTGGGCCAGGCCGGCCAGCGCGCGCAGGCCGGCGAAGCGCATGATCTCGACCTGGCTGTACGCCCAGGCCAGCCGCTGCCTGAGGATCGGGTCGGTGGTGTTCCCGCGCTTGCGTGCGGTCTCGACGAGCTCCCAGAACTCCCGCTGATAGGCCAGGTGCATGACGGCCGCGCTGCCGCCGCGCTCGTAGGCGAGCGTGGTCATGGCGACCCGCCAGCCGTTGTTCAGCCCGCCGATCACGTTGAACATCGGTGCCCGGACGCCGTCCAGGAAGTCCTCGCAGAACTCGGCCGCTCCGGACATCTGCCGCACCGGCTGGTAGGTCACCGCCGGGTCCCTGAAGTCGATCAGCACGAACGAGATCCCGGCGTGCTTCTCCGCGGCCGGGTCGGTGCGGCACAGGACGAACATCTTGTTCGCCCGCGCGGCACCCGAGGTCCACAGCTTCTGCCCGGTGATAACGACCTCGTCGCCGTCGATCTCGCCCTTGGTCTGCAGCCCGGCCAGGTCGGAGCCGGTGCCGGGCTCGGAGAAGCCCTGGCAGTACACGTCCTCGCCGGTGATGATGCGGGGCAGGAAGTGGGCCTGCTGCTCGGGCGTGCCGTGCACGATGATCGAGGGCCCGACCAGGCTCTCGCCCATGCCGCGGACGACGCGCGGTACGCCCGCCCGGTACAGCTCCTGGTTGAAGACCGAGACGCGGACGGCGTCCAGGCCCTTGCCGCCGAACTGCTCGGGCCACTGCGGGCAGATGAACCGCGCCTCCTGCAGTTCGGCTTCCCACTGCGCGTAGGCCGGATGCTGCATCGCGTCGGCGCGCCGCTCGCTGCCGTAGCCGCCGGTGGTGACGACGTTGTTCCAGTCGGTGAGATCGGTCAGGCCTGCCGGCGTGTGCCCGGCGATCCAGTCCCGCGTCTCGCTGCGGAACTGGTCGATCTCCGGGCCAAGGTCAAGTTCCATGGAGCCTCCCCGGCTGGGGCCGATTTCGGGCATCTGCGACCGGACAAAATCTTAGAATCACGTTCTAGACCGATGAAATCCTGGTCCCGCAGGCGCTGTCAAGTGGAGGGAGCCCGGGCGGGCTAAGGCCGGACGCGCGCCGTGGCCGGGCGGCGCCCCTGATGGGGCGTGAAGTTGGATCTGCCGCCCCCCTATGGGCGGCAGATCCAACTTCACGCCCCATGAGCTCAGGTTGTGGCTAGGGCCGGACCGGGCCGCCGGTCATCAGCCGCCGGGCGTACTCGATGACCGCATCGATGACGTGCATCGCCTGGGCCCTGGTCCGGGCGGCGGCGACCTCGCGCGCGCCCTCGCCGATCAGCGAGGTCAGAACGGCCGCGTACAGCCGGTCCAGCGAGGTGTCGGGCAGGCGCAGCAGCGCGTCGTTCTGCCGGATCCACTCGTGCCCGCGGTGCCGCCGCATCACCTCGAAGCCGGGCGGGCCGTCCCCGGAGGAGAACAGCATCGCCAGGTCCCGCCGCTGCCAGCTGCCGTCCAGATAGGCCCGCGCCCCGGCGGCGAACAGCTCGGCCGGGTCGGTCACCCCCGACTGCCGGGCCGACGCCACCGCCGCGCTGGCCGCGCCCTCCTAGGCCTGCTGGTGCTCCTGCCAGAGCGCGATGAACAGCTCGCTCTTCCCGCCGAAATGGTGATACAGGCTCCCGACACTGGACCCGGCTCGCTCCACTACGTCGGCGATGCTGGCATCGGCGAAGCCCTGCTTCGTGAACACATCACGGGCGGCGTCGAGCAGCGCCCGCTGCGTCTGCGCGGTCCGGCTCCACTGCCAGGAACTGCTGCCCGGCTTGCGCGCCTGCGGCTCGGCCATCCGGGGTTCTCACCGCCTCACTGGAACTGCCTGGCCCTTCGCAGCATCGTGCCACGAGCCGGGCCCGGTCAGGGAACGGCAGGACGAGCGCGAGACATGTGACCCAGTTCTCGGTGATAATTCCAGAAGACCGTTCTAATATCGGGCCATCTGGATGTCACGAAAGATCGGGTGAGCTGTATGGGCAGCCTGGACGGGCGAGTCGCGATCGTCACCGGGGCAGGGCGCGGCATCGGCAGGTCCACTGCCCTGCTGCTGGCCCGCGAGGGTGCCAGCGTCGTGGTCAACGACCTCGGCGCGGCAGTCGACGGGTCTGGCGGCGATGCGACGCCGGCGCAGGAAGTCGTGAACGAGATCGCCGAGCACCGGCGGAACCGCGATCGCGAACGGGGCGGACATCTCCGATCACGCCGCGGCCGAGGGCCTGATCAAGAGCGCCATCGCCGAGTTCGGGCGGCTCGACGTGCTGGTCAACGTCGCCGGCATCCTGCGCGACCGGATGATCTTCAACATGTCCGAGCAGGAGTGGGACGACGTCATCCGGGTGCACCTGAAGGGCACGTTCAACACCTCGAAGTTCGCGGCCGCGCACTGGCGCTCGCTGCGCGAGGAGACCGCGCAGAACCGCATCATCAACTTCACCTCGGTATCCGGCCTGCACGGCGCGCCCGGCCAGCCGAACTACGCCGCCGCGAAAATGGGCATCGTGGGCCTCACCTGGTCGTGCGCGAACTCGCTGGCCAAGTACGGCGTCACCTGCAACGCGGTCTCGCCCGCGGCCGCGACGCGGATGACCGACTCGATCCCGACCGACCGCCGGCGCACCGACCGGCCGTCGGACGAGGACCAGCGGCGCTCGCCCGACAACGTCGCCACCGTGGTCGCCTACCTGGCCAGCGAGCGCTCCGGCTGGCTCACCGGCCGGGTCGTGCATTCCTCCGGCTATGAGGTCTCGCTCTACAACAACATGTCGCCGGTGGTCCGGCTCATCGGCCAGGAACCGTGGCAGCTCGACGAGCTGGCCGCGCAGGTCGAGCGCTCGTTCCAGCCCGCACCGGGCAGGTCGTGAAGCACGCGGCCCCCGCTGCCAGGCCAGCTGCTGCCAGGCCAGCGCCCGCCAAGGCCCTTCCGGAGCCGACGCCAGAGACGCAGCCGTTCTGGGACGGCTGCGCCCGCGGCGAACTGGTGATCCAGCGCTGCCTCGACTGCGGCAAGCCGTACTTCTACCCCCGGCCGGTCTGCCCGGAGTGCGGCTCGGCGAACGTCGAGTGGTTCACCGCCAGCGGCCGCGCGACCCTGTACTCCTACGCGATCAACCACCGGCCGGCGCGCGGCTTCGAGGCCGAGGCGCCGTACGCGATCGCCGTGGTCCAGCTCGCCGAGGGGCCGCGGATGATGACCAACATCACCGGCATCCCGAACACCCCGGAGGACCTCGTACTCGATATGGAACTGCAGGTCGAGTTCGAGCAGCGCGGCGACATCAGCATCCCGGTCTTCGGACCGCCCGCAGGAGAAAAGACATCATGAGCCGGGAACGAGGCGTCATCATCGCGGGCGCCGCCGAGACCGACGCCGTTGGCAAGCTCCCTGACCATTCCACCCTGCAGCTGCATCTCGAGGCCGCGGTGAACGCGGTCGCGGACGCAGGCCTCACCCTGCGCGACATCGACGGCATCGCCACGGTCAACGCGCCGGGCCCGATGCAGGTGGCGCACGCGCTCGGCATCACCCCGGCCTGGATGGACGGCACCGGTGTCGGCGGCACGTCGTTCCTGCTGCACGTCCGGCACGCCGCGGCCGCGATCAGGGCCGGGTATGCCAGCACGATTCTCATCACGCACGGCGAATCGGGGCGATCCCGAGTGGGAGCGACCCCGTTCCCGCGCGCAGCGTCGTCCATCCCCGGCCAGTTCGAGGCACCCTACGGAACCACGGGCCCGACCTCGACTTTTACCATCCCCGCGCTGCGCTACATGAAGGAATACGGCCTCACCCACGAGCAGCTCGCATACGTCGCGGTGGCGCAGCGGAAGTGGGCGGCGCGCAACCCGCGGGCGATGTTCCGCGAGCTCATCACCGTCGAGGACGTGCTGGCGTCGCGGGTCGTCGCGTGGCCGTTCCACCTGCTGGAGTGCTGCCTGGTCACCGACGGCGGCGGCGCCCTGGTGGTCACGTCGGCGGACCGGGCGGCGGACTTCCCCAAGCCGGCCGTGCACGTCCTTGGCACTGGCGAGTCGATGGACGCGCCGCTGATCTCGCAGATGGCCGACTTCACCGAGTCGAAGGCGTTCCGGCTGGCGGGCAAGGCGGCACTCGACGAGGCGCAGATCAGCACCGCCGATGTCGATCACATGATGATCTACGACGCGTTCGCGCACGTGCCGATCTACGGGCTGGAGGCACTCGGCTTCACCGCGAAGGGCGAGGCAGGCGCGTTCATCGCCGAGGGCAACACCGAGCCGGGCGGACGGCTGCCGCTCAACACCAACGGCGGCGGCCTGTCCTATACGCACACCGGGATGTACGGCATGTTCGCCATCCAGGAGGGCGTGCGGCAGGTACGGGGCGAGGCTGCCGCGCAGGTGCCGGACGTGAACATCAGCCTGGTGGTGGGCAACGGCGGCATGTTCGCCAGCTCCGGCGTTCTGGTACTCGGGCGGCAGCCGCGGTGAGGTCAGGAGCGGTGAGGTCAGGAGCGGTGAGGTCCGGCCGCTGCTGAGGTGAACCGCGTCCGCGCCTGATCCGTGTAGGAGGCAGGCGGTTCTCGTCGATGCGGTCCGGCGATGCTCAGCTGAAATCGCCGAACCCCGTATCGCGTCGTCGGAGTCCGGCGGAGGACCGCATGAGCCTGTTCGCGCTTGCCACCTGGATCATCGCGGCCGGCGGCGGCCTGTATCTGCTCTCGATCTGGCTGATCGAATACGACAAGGACTTCCAGTCGGCCGCGGCGACCCGGCTGCCGCCTGCGGTGCTGGCCGCTCACGTGCTGCTCGCCGCCAGCGGACTCGCGATCTGGATCAGCTACCTGGTCGACGACGCCGACTCGGTGGCCTGGACGGCGCTGGCCGCGCTGGTGCTGGCCGCGACGCTTGGGCTGGTGATGGCGGTGCGGTGGGTCGGCGTGTACCGGGCCGGGCGGGCCGCGGCCAGGGAGGCAGCCGACAGGCCGCCCGCCGCGCGGCGGCATCTGACCTTGGTGACCGGCGACATGCCGGTGGCAGTGCTGGAACAGGCGCCGGACGCCGGCCCGCCAGAGCGCAACTTCCCGCTGCCGGTCGTGATCGCGCACGGCGCGTTTGCCGCCGCGACGCTCACGCTGGTGCTGCTGACCGCTCTGGGTGTCGGCGGCAGCTGACCGGCCGCGGCGTTACGAGGTCCGGCCTCAGGCCCCTGGTCAGGCCGTCAGTCAGGCCGTCGGGCTGGTCGCGATCACCAGGTTCATTTCCCGTGCGAGCAGTTCGTCAGGCGTTTCCCTGCGCACGCCGAGCCGGGCCAGGCCGCCCGAGCAGTAGACAACGGGCGGGCGCAGGGCGCCGTTGTAGTTGTTGACCATCGTGAAGCAGTACGCCCCCGTCACCGGAACGACGATCAGATCGCCCACCTGCGGGCTGCGCAGCTCGACGTCCGGCGTGACGATGTCGCCGGATTCGCAGTGCCGTCCGACGAGGTCGACCAGCATCTCGGGCTCGTCCCACCGGCCGACCACCAGCGGCTCGAATCGCTGTCCGTAGAGCGGGTACTCCAGGTTGTCGCCCATGCCGCCGTCCGTCGCGACGTGCAGCTTGCCGGCCATCTTGAGCGTGAGCACGCGGTAGAGCGTGACCCCGGCTGGCGCCACCAGCGACCGGCCCGGCTCGATCAGCAGCTCGACGTCCGCGCCCAGATGATGGTGCGCCGCTGCGGTCAGCCGCTCCAGGTAGCTGTCGATCTCCGGGGCGACATCGCCTGACTCGTACCGGACGCCGAGCCCGCCGCCCAGGTCATAGACCTCGAACGCGCCGAGCGAGGCCAGCGCCTCAACCTCGGCCTCGAACTGCTCCAGGTTCAGGATCTGCGAGCCGATGTGCGCATGCAGGCCGCGCATCTCGATCAGCGGTGCTGCCTGCATCCGGGCGAGTGCCTCTGGCACCTGCTCGACCGGTACGCCGAACTTCGCCGACTTGCCGCCGGTCGCGAGCGCCAGGTGCGTCTTGGACTCGATCCCCGGGCTCACCCGCAGGAGTACCGGTGTCGGCCGCGTTGCCAGCGCAGCGATGCGGTCGATGTCGTCAAAGCCGTCCACGACGATGTAGCCGATGCCGGCGTCGAGAGCGGCGCTGATGTCGTCGTCCGACTTGGCGTTGCCGTGCATGACGATCGATGCGGGATCGGCGCCGCCGGCCAGCGCTATCCGCAGTTCGCCTTCGCCGACCACGTCGAAGCCCAGCCCCTCGCTCGCGAGGATGCTGACCACGGAGGCCGACGGAAAGGACTTGGTCGCGAAGCACACCCGGCTGCGCGGATGGCGGCGCGCCAGCCCATCGGCGAATGCGCGGGCACGATCGCGCAGCGCCTGCTCGTCGAAGACGAACGACGGCGTGCCGAACTCGGCGGCGACGTCGCTCATCGAGCAGCCGCCGATCCGCAGGTCGGCTCCGTCGATCACAGCGGACGGCGGCAGCAGCGACAGATCATGCATAACGAGATCGTACCGAGGGCCGATCCGCCAGCTCACCCGCCTGCAGCCGCTGCCTGACCGCCTCATAGGTGATGATCGCGGCAGACGTCGAGACGTTCAGCGAGTCGGCCTGGCCGAACATCGGGATCCGCACCCGGACGTCGGCTCGCGCAAGCCAGTCCTGCGATAGCCCGGTCTGCTCCGCGCCCACTGCGAGGGCAGTCGGTCCGGTCAGGTCAGTGCCGGTCACCAGCTGCGTCGCGTCCGGTGTTGCCGCGACGACTTGCAGCCCGTTCCCGTCGATCCAGTCGAGAACTTCGGTGGTCGTCGCGGACGCCACCGGCACGGAGAACACGGTGCCCTTACTTGCCCGCACCACGTTCGGGTTGCCCCAGTCGGTGACCGGATCGGCTGCGATCACCGCGCTGACGCCGGCCGCGTCCGCGGTGCGCAGGATGGCGCCGAGGTTGCCGGGCTTTTCCAGGCCCGCGCAGACCAGGACAAGCGGGTGCGGTCCCAGTTTCAGCTGCTCAAGGCTGGCTGTGACGGCCGGGACGACGGCCAGCCAGCCGTCCGGGCCTTCCCGGTAGGAGATCTTCTCGAAGACCGGGCGGCTGACCTGGATGATCTCGGTGCCGAGGTCCGCGACGCGGTCCGCTAGCGGCAGTGCGGCGTTTGTCGCGAGTGCCGGGCAGTAGTACAGCGTGTGCGGCGCGACTCCGGCGGCGAGTGCGAGCTCGATCTCCGCGAGGCCCTCGACGAGCGTGACGCCGGCGTTCTCCCGGCTGCGGCGACGGCGCAGTGCGACGAGCTGCTTGATCCGGGAATTTGCCGGGCTCGTGATCTCCAGCTCAGCAGGCCGCGCCGGTCGGCGGGCATGCTCTGGATGCTACCGGCAGCGGCCCGAGGCTGCCCTTTTCACCAGCGCCGTGCGTCGGCGACTTTCACAGCGCCGTTGTCCGTCCCCGGCGACTAGCCTCGCCGCGATCTCGACAGCGTTTTGTCGGTACCCGTCGCTACTATGTTCGATAAGGACCAGGTACAGGCCGCCGCAGAGGAGGTGACTGGCAGTGGCAGAAGAGCGAAGCGCCGCCGGGCCGATAACGCTTGAGACTGACTTGCCGGTCACCGACCCGCCCGAGGCATACCTGCCGGCCACCGACCCGCCCGCCGCCGACACGATTCGCCGCGGAGCGGCCTGGATCTCGGATGCTGACCTCCTGGCGCTGCTGGCCAATCTCGGTGTCGCAGCCTCGGGCGGAGCGGACGAGGAAGCTGCACTTGCTGCAGAATTCGAGCTGCTGGAGTCCAGCGAGTCCGTCCTGGTCGAGAGCGAGGCTCAGATTGCGGAGCACATTGCCGTGGGCCCGGGCCTGGCTTCGGTGCTCGCGAACGCTGTCCCCCGTGCGGCTTCCAACTGGGATCTGCCGGGAATCGCGGCCGCCTATCGCAAGCTTGCGTCCTGGGCTCAGGCCGGGGAACTTGCCGCCGTCGCTGAGATCGCCTCGCGGTCGGCGGCCGCAAACACGCGCATAGGCACCGATGACTCCGGCCGCCCGGGACAGCTGCCACCCGAGGCTGCTGCGGAGGTAGCACTGGCGCTGCAGATGTCGCAGCCTGGCGCATCCGACTGGGTGGATCTCGCGGTCCAGATGAGGTGGCGGCTGCAGGCGACTGGAGCCGCCCTGTCGGCGGGGACCATTGACCTCGCGCGAGCACGCATCATCGCCGACTGCACGTCTGTGCTGCACGGATGAACTGGCGAGCGAGGTCGAGGCGCGCGTCCTGCCGGACGCTTCCGGTCAGACCACGGGACAGCTCCGTAACTCGGTACGCCGCGCGGTCATTGCCGCTGATCCGGAAGGTGCCGAGCAGCGCCGTAAGGACACCGAGCGGCGTAGCAAGATCGCGCTCTATCCCGATGAGAACGGCACGGCAACCCTGACCGGATCATGCCTGCCCGGTGTGCACGCCGCTGCCGCGATGGCCAGAATCTCCGCGATGGCGCGCGCTCTGAAGTCCTCCGGCGCTCAGGGCGGTCTCGACCTGCTGCGGACTCACATCTACCTTGGCCTGCTCCTGGGCACGATGCCGCTTATCCCGCCTCCCGCTGACGGCCCGCCCGATGGCCCCCCTCCCGCTGACGGACCGTTCAATGACCCGCCGACCGACGGGCGCGGCGACGACAACCCGAGCGACGACGCCGGCGCCTATGACCGGCCGCGCGACTACAACCCGACCGACGACGTCCCGGCTCCGACAGATGCAGATGCACCGGATGACGTCGACATCCCGGATGCGGCCATCAGCTACCTGGGCCGCGCAGAGGACACCGAGGAGGATGACCGCGCTGAGGGGCCGTCGCCAGACTGGCCGCCACTGCCGGCGCAGCTGCCGGCCGGACCAGCTGCCCGGCCGGATCAGACGCGGCCAGCCAGGCCTCCACCTGGCCTTCTCGATCTCGTTGTTCCGTGGTCAGCGCTCGCAGGCCACACCGCGGAAGCGGGCCACCTCAACCGGATCGGCCCTGTAACGCGGCTGCAGGCCTGCCAGCTTCTCGTACTCGCCGCGCGCAGCCCACGCACCGAATGGCGAGTCGTCATCACCGACGACGCCGGCCGAGCCGTGGCTGTCGAGCCGCGCCCGGCCGGGATGGCACCTGCACACCGGCACGGCGGAGACAGCCACCACCGGAGTGGTCGGCCGCGTGACGATCGCCATCAGGGAGAGCTGGCTGGGCACGCCGCGCGCCGCTGATCCGGCGGGCCTATCAACCCTCCGCGAGATCACCGCAATGGTCCTGCGCGCTGCCGATCGAGCAGCCACCCGAGCACGCAGCGAACGCACATCGGAAGCCCAGGCTGGAGCATGCGCGCACGCACTTGCCTCGGACTCCTACCGCCCGCCGCCGCGCATCCGCGATTTCGTCTCGATCCGCGATGTGACCTGCCGGTTCAGGACCTGCGGACAGCCTGCCTGGCGCACCGACCTTGATCACACGGTGCCGTGGCAGAAGGGCGGCCCGACCTGCAGCTGTAACCTCGGTGGCTGCTGCCGGACGCATCACAAGATCAAGCAGCTGCCCGGCTGGCGGCTGGAGCAGCCTCGTCCCGGCGTTTTCCGCTGGACTACTCCTGCTGGCCGCAGCTACGAAGTGGCACCCGACCCGTACCCAGCCTGAGGAGCAACACCGCGCCAGCCTCGAGGCCACCAGCCTTCACGGAGGTCGCCTGCCTGATCGATCTTTGCCGGGCACCGATGAGCCGCCGCCACAGCTTTCGTCACACAGGTACACAGCACCAGTGCAGACGGAGGACCGGCGGCGGCTGGGTGCGTCACAGTCGCAGTCCCTCCACACGCGAGAGGAATCACGTCATGAGCCGTGTCATCGTCCAGTACAAAGTCTGGCCGGAGCAGGCCGGGAACAATGAGAAGCTGATCCGCGCGGTGTACGCAGAACTCGCTGCCGTCCGGCCGGACGGGTTCCGGTACGCGACCGTGAAACTCGATGACGGGGTGACCTTCGTGCACATCGCTGAGCAGAGCGCGCCGGGCGACAATCCGCTGACGAAGCTCGCCGCGTTTGCCGAATTCCAGCGCGGCATCGCGGAGCGGTGCGAGGAACCCCCGGTCGTTCGTCAGGCCAGCCTGGTCGGCTCCTTCCGGCTGTTCAGCGGAGACTGACGATGACCGCCACAGCGACCGAGACCGAGATGATCGCACGGATGACCAGAACCATGCCGGAAGCACAAGACGACCTCGCTGCCGCAGCGACCGCCGGCGACCAGGATGCCTTCGCCGCGCTTACCGAGCGGCATCGCGCCGAACTACGGCTGCACTGCTACCGGATGCTCGGCTCGCTGGAGGACTCCGAGGACGCAGTGCAGGAGACGTTCCTGCGCGCCTGGGCCAAGTGCGGCAGCTACGCGGGCCGGTCGACCTACCGGGCGTGGCTGTACGGCATCGCCACCCATACCTGCCTCGACCTCCTGCGCAGGCGCCGCCCGCGCCTCCTGCCGGCCGAGGCTGGCCCCGCAGCCGATCCTGCCCGCCCGCCCGCAGCGTCGGCCGAGGTGCCCTGGCTGGATCCGTACCCGGACCAGCTGATCGACGCGGCGGCGGCCGAGGCCGGGCCGGAGTCCGCCGCTATCGCGCGGGAGACGACCGAGCTGTCCTTCCTCGCCGCCATCCAGCACCTGCCGCCACGTCAGCGGGCCGTCCTCATTCTCCGCGACGTGCTGGAGTGGCCGGCCCGCCAGGTGGCGGACGCGCTGGAGACCAGCGTCGCAGCGGTCAATAGCGCCTTGCAGCGAGCACACGTCACGATGGCGCGCCACCTGCCCGCGCATGACCACAGCAGTCTGCGCAGGCGGAATCTCCGCCGCGACGCAGCACGAGCAGGCGCTGCTCGTCAGCCTGATGACCGCCTGGGAACGCGCCGACGTCAACGCAGTCGCCGCTCTGCTGAGTGAGGACGCGCGGCTGGTCATGCCCCCGACGCCGACGTGGTTCGACGGCCGCGCAGCCATCGCCGCGTTCCTGACGGCACATGCCTTCGGGCCCGGCGCGGCCAGCCAGTTCAGCCAGTTCGGCGCGATCGCCACGGCCGCCAACCGGCAGCGCGCCATGGCGCTGTACGCCCGCGGCGCGGGCGCAGTCCAGCCTCCTCCCGTTCGCGCTCGTCGTCCTGCGCGTCCGCGGCGGCGCGATCGCCGAGCTGACGCTGTTCCGCAGGCCTGACGTCTTCGGCACCTGGGGCCTGCCGGCGGAACTGTGATGAGCACCCGCCGCGACGACCCGCCGTTCTCGCTGGCCGGGAACCGGGCGCCCCCGCCTGGCTGCCAGCTCCGCGCCATCACGATCGCGCCGGGTTACCAGGTTGCCGGGGATGCCGCGGAATGGGCGCACGCCCTCGTCGTGGTCGAGCTCGGAGAGCTTGAGGTCGAATGCGCCAGCGGCGGCCGGGCCTCATTCACGGCGGGCGCGGTGCTGTGCTTCCGCAGGCTTGACGTGCGCTGGCTCCGCAACCGCGGCGACAACCAGGAGGTGCAGCTCAGCATCCTGAGCGCGAAGGCGGAGCCAATGACGGATCAGGTGTCGTAGTCGACGGTGACCTCGGCGGTTACCGGCAGTGACTGGCAGGTCAGCACGAACCCGGCGTCGATCTCAGCCTGCTCCAGCGCAAAGTTGCGCCGCATCCGGACCTCGCCGGACACCACCCGCGCCCGGCAGGTGCCGCACACCCCGCCCTTGCACGCGAACGGCAGATCCGGCCTCGCCCGCTGCGCACCGTCGAGAACGGGCATCCCCGCCGGAATCATCGCCGTGGTCTTCCGGCCATCCAGGACGACCGTGACCTCGCACCCGCCAGTGAGCGGCTGCTCCTCGTGGTGCTCCTGCTCGGGCGGCAGGTCCTCGACGTAGAACAGCTCCCGGTGCACCCGCCCGGCCGGGACGCCGAGCTCGGCGAGCACCAGCATGGCGTCGGTCACCATGCCGTACGGCCCGCACAGCCACCAGTGGTCGGTGCCGTCCACATCGCAAAGCGCGGGCAGCAGCAGCCTCAGCCGGTCCGCATCGAGCCGCCCGCTGAACAGCTCGACCTCCTGCGGCTCGCGGGACAGCACGTGCGCTAGCTGCAGGCGCACCGGATACGAGTCCTTGAGGTCGGCAATCTCGTCGGCGAACATCACCGAGTCCGCCCGCCGGTTCCCGTACAGCAGCGTCGCCTCGGACTGACCGTCAGCCAGCGCCGACGCCGTGATCGACAGGACCGGCGTGATGCCCGACCCGGCGGCGATCAGCACATGCCGGGCCGGCTCGCCCGGTTCCGGCGTGAACGAGCCGGACGGCGGCTGCACCTCGATGCGGTCGCCGGCCCGGACCTCGCGCACGAGCCAGCCCGACAGCGCGCCGCCGGCCACCTCGCGCACCCCGATCCGCGGCGGCTGCCCGGCCGGCGAGCAGATCGAGTAGGAACGGCGCTCGTCGCGTCCGTCGACGACCCGGCGCAGTGTCAGCGACTGACCGGGCCGGAAGGCGTAGTCCGCCGCCAGGTCGTCCGGCACCTCGAAGGTCACGGCGACGGCATCGTCGCACAGCCGGTCAACCCGGGCCACGGTCAGCTCGCGGAACTCGCGCCTGCCGCGCCGGGCCGCCTCCGCGGTGATTGCCGTCACCTCAGATCTCCTTGACGTGCTCGAACGGCTCAGCACAGGTCCGGCACCGGTACAGGTCCTTGCAGGCCGTCCCGCTGAACGCGGCCGTTCGCTCGGTATCGGCCGACCCGCACGCCGGGCAGTCAATCGCCGGCGGGCGCGCGACGAGCGTCAGCGGCACCGGTCCGCCATGAGTATCAGGGCGGGAACGAGGTGGCGCGATGCCGGCCGCCGCCAGCTTGCGGCGGCCTTCGGGGCTGATGAAGTCACTCGTCCAGGGCGGGTTCAGGACGGTCCGCACCTCGACATCGGCGAATCCGGCCGCCGCCAGCCTGCTGACCAGGTCGGCGCGGATCTCCGGCACCGCCGGACAGCCCGAGTACGTCGGCGTCAGCGACACCACCACATGCTGGCCCGTGACCGAGACGTCGCGCAGAATGCCCAGGTCGGCGATGGTCAGCATCGGCAGCTCGGGGTCGGGCACGGACTGCGCGACCTGCCGGGCCCTGATGAGCGGCGCCCTGGTCAGCGAGCTGGTCACCACGTCGCCCCCGGATTCGCGCGGGCCACGCTCTGCAGTTCGGCGAGCAGGTAGCCCATGGCCTCGGTGTGCACGCCGTCGCGCCCGGTCTGACCAGACACGCCGGCCAGCCCGCCCGCCTGCGGCCAGTCCAGCCCGGCTGCGGCCAGCACCTCTGCGATGACCGCGTCGAACTCCGGACGCAGCCCGGCCGCACCGGCCGCTACTCCGGCGGCCGCCAGCCTGTCCTCGACCGCAGTCGACGCGAACAGCTCGGCTACCAGTGGCGCGACCGCCGCCAGCCCGGCCTCCATCCGCTGCCGCGAGTAGTCGGTGCCGTCGCCGAGGCGAACCGTCCACTGCGCCGCGTAGTCGCGGTGATAAGTGACCTCCTTGACGCCCTGCGCCGCGATGGCGGCCAGCACCGGGTCGGCGGACTCGCGGAGGCGGACCAGCAGCGCAAGCCGCCAGGTGCTGAACACCAGCAGGCGTGCGATCAGGCCGCCGAAGTCGGCGTCGGCCACTTCAGCCAGCCGCACGTTGCGGAACTGGCGCTCATCCCGGCGGAACGCGTAGTCGTCCTCGCTCCGCCCAGCTGCGTCCGCAGTGCCTGCCCTGGTCAGCAGCAGCCGGGCCTGGCCGAGCAGGTCAAGCGCGATGTTCGCCAGCGCGGTGTCCTCCTCGAGCTCGGGCGCCCGAGCCAGCCACTGCTGCAGCCGGTGCGACATGATCAGGGCGTCGTCGCCGAGCATGAGGCAGTAGGCGGCCAGGTCGCCGCCATCCACGCCCGGCGGGATGGCAGTATCCACCCCGGCCAGCGGGTCGGTGAAGCCAGTGCCGTAGGCCCAGCGGTGACCGGCGTCCTCTTCTTCCTCGGTGATTGCCTCGTAGGCAGTGTCGAAGCCCATATGCACCTCAGATGTGCGGAACTGAGTCGGGGATCTCGTAGAACGTGGGGTGGCGGTACACCTTGTCGCCGCTCGGCGCGAAGAACGGGTCCTTCTCGTCCGGACTCGACGCGGTAATGTCCGCGGCCCTGACGACCCAGATGCTGACGCCCTCGTTCCGCCGCGTGTACAGGTCACGAGCGTGGTGCAGTGCCATGGTCGCGTCCGCGGCGTGCAGCGAGCCGACGTGCACGTGATTGAGTCCGCGCTTGCTGCGCAGGAACACCTCGAACAGCGGCCAGTTCGACCGGGGCGGCTGTGTCCCCGCCCGCGGGTGTTTCCGTGCTCATGCTGCCGCCTCCGGTGCGAGTGCTCGGTTAGCCTGCTTCGCGGCATGCGCGGCGGCCGCCTCGCGAACCCAGGCCCCGCCTTCGTGAGCAGCGCGCCGGTTAGTGATTCGCTGGGTGTTGCACGGGCCGTTCCCGGTAATGACGTTCTTGAATTCAGCCCAGTCGATCTCGCCGAAGTCGTAATGCTCGCGCTCGGGATCCCAGCGCAGCGCCGGGTCCGGCAGCGTGACGCCGAGTGCGGCTGCCTGCGGCACGCTCATGTCAACGAACCGCTGCCGCAGCTCATCGTTGGTGTGCCGCTTGATCCGCCACCGCATCGACTGCTCGGTGTTCGGCGACTCCGCGTCGGGCGGCCCGAACATCATCAGCGACGGCCACCACCAGCGGTTCGTGGCGTCCTGCACCATCTCCTGCTGGGCCGGCGTGCCGCGCATCATGGTCATCAGCAGTTCGAAGCCCTGCCGCTGGTGAAACGACTCCTCCTTGCAGATGCGGATCATCGCCCGCGCGTACGGCCCGTAGGAGGACCGGCACAGCGGCACCTGGTTGCAGATCGCGGCGCCGTCGACGAGCCAGCCGATGACGCCGACGTCGGCAAAGGTCAGCGTCGGGTAGTTGAAGATCGAGGAGTACTTCTGCGCGCCGGTGATGAGGCGGCTGGTCAGGTCCGCGCGGTCCGCGCCCAGCGTCTCCGCCGCCGAGTACAGGTACAGGCCGTGCCCGGCCTCGTCCTGCACCTTGGCCAGCAGAATGGCCTTGCGGCGCAGAGACGGCGCCCTGGTGACCCAGTTGCCCTCCGGCTGCATGCCGATGATCTCCGAGTGCGCGTGCTGGGCGATCTGCCGGATCATGGTCTTGCGATAGGCATCCGGCATCCAGTCCCGCGGCTCGATCCGGCGGTCCCTGCGAGATGGTGTCCTCGAAGTGCCGCTCCAGCTCGTCGGTCGCTACCTGAGACGGGGTCATCGGCCGCTCCCTTATTAACCGATCATTCGGTCAGTAATTATAGCGCGGCTGAGCGCGGCTGGCGTGATGACGTTAATTGCTGTTACTATATTTTTATAGTAACTAGAAGTTAAGTGTCATCGGGAGACGCCGTGTCCGAGATTCACATCAGCCGGGACTACCCCTACCCGCCGGAGACCGTCTGGCGGGCTGTTACCGATCCGGCACTCGTCCCGCTGTGGACCTCGACTGGCCGCGGCGGCACGCCGGAGGAATTCGCGCCCGAGGTCGGGTGCCAGTTCCGGTTCGCCGGCAAGCCCGTGCCCGGCTGGGACGGCATCGTCAGGTGCGAAGTCCTGGAGGTCGACCCGCCGGCGCTGCTGCGGTACTCCTGGCGCGACGACAAGGACACAGTTACGCAGGTCACCTACCGCCTCGAGGCGCACGAGGGCGGGACCCGCTTTAGCTACGATCACACCGGGTTCGCCGGCGCAGGCGGCCTGATGATGTCCGCGCTCATCCTCGGGCCAGTGCGGCGGCGGATGCTCAGCAGGGGGCTGCCGGCTGTCCTGGCCGCGATGGGGACGGACTAGCTGCCGGGCCGGCCTTCGGGGGGCTGGAGGCCGTGAGCGATCAGCCGGGCGGCTCGCTCGACGTCAGCTGTCACTGCCTCCTGCAGGTCAGCCGGCGTCCGCGCGCTGCCGAGGTGCTTCTCAAGCGCGCGGAAGTGCACGCTCCACAGCCCCAGCAGGGCGATCGCGGCGATCTGCGGTTCCGGGTCACCGGCGCTGACGCCCGCCCGGTCCGCCAGAACCTGAGCGGCCGCGGCCGTCAGCTCTCCGAGTACGTCGGCCTGATACGCCCGTAGGGCCGGGGTCGTGGCTATCAGCTCGCCGAACCGGCGGACGGACGCAGTCGCGGCAGCCAGATCGGGCTGCTCGCCGAGCCAGGCCGTCAGCGCGCCCAGCTCGCCGGCCAGGATGCGCAGCACGGCGTCGACGGGACTCAGCTCAGGATCGGCGAGGCCCGCGCGCAGGGCAGCGAGCGTGGCGTCCCACCGATCCAGAACCAGCGCTTCCTTGGTCGGGAAGTAGTTGTAGACGGTCTTCTCCGACACCTCGCAGGCAGCGGCCACCTCCACGACCCGGACAGCGTCAAAGCCGCGCTCAAGGAACATCGCGGTGGCGGTGTCGCTCAGGCGCTGCCGCAGGCGGCGCTTCTTCCGCTCGCGCAGCCCGTCACCGGCGGCAGCCTCATCGGCTCCGCCAGCTGTCCAGTCCACAGCGCGCGGTGTCACGGCACCTTAGTTTAGCCACTCTAATCTTACAGTCACACGATGTTTACCACCGCCGGGCGCTGCCTGCCGGTCCGGCGTGCAGAGCATCCGGCGGCTCGTGGCACTGTGGAAGTGTGTTCAGTAGTCGTAGTCACGTCGTCGCAGCTCAGCCGGGCTTCCATCTCGGCCTGGGCGGCGGTGGGCTGGCCCATCTGATCCTCCGCCTGTTCATCTGGCATGAGATCTTCCGGCTCTTCCGCTACCTGTGGCGCATCCCGACCTTCGGCCCCTTCATTGTCGCCGCCCTCGGCATCATCCTGATCGGCCTGCTGGTGTGGCGGAACGCGCACGGGCCCGTCCGCCTCAGTCACCGGCGGCGCGGCGGCCCGACCAGCGGTCCGGACGGATCCGGCGGGCCGGGTCCGCGCGACTGGTAGCTGGCGGGCGCTCGTTCGCCGGGACCTGGCTTACCCGGGCGGCCACTGCCTGGCGACCATGGTCAGCAGGTCGTACTTAGCGACCGAGGCACCGTCCTGGTTGGTCACGTCGGCATCCCAGCGCACCTCGCCGTGCGGGGCGTCCTCGCGCGGGCTGATCTGCTTGCAGGTCAGCGTCACCGTGATCGCATCACCGGGATACACCGGCGTCAGGAACCGCAGGTTCTCCAGGCCGTAGTTGGCCAGGACCGGGCCGGGATCGGGCTGCACGAACAGTCCGGCCGCAAACGACAGAACCAGGTAGCCATGCGCAACCCGGCCGTCGAAGAACGGGTTGGCCCGCGCTGCCTCCTCGTCCATATGCGCGTAGAAGGTGTCGCCGGTGAACTCCGCGAAATGCTCGATGTCGGCCAGCGTCACCGTCCGGGGACCCGCTACCACCGTGTCGCCGGGCCGCAGGTCGGCCAGCGACTTGCGGAAGGGATGCTCGCCCTCGCGGCGCGCCGATCCGGGCACCCACGTGCCCGTCACCGCGGCCAGCACGCGCGGGCTGGCCTGCACTGCTGTGCGCTGCAGATAGTGCAGCACACCCCGGATGCCGCCCAGCTCCTCAGCGCCGCCGGCCCGGCCCGGGCCGCCGTGCACGAGCGGCGGAAGCGGCGAGCCATGTCCGGTGGACTCGGCCGCGTCGTCACTGTCAAGCACGAGCAGCCTCCCGTGCCACGGGGCGATGCCGAGCACGACGTCGCGGGCGAACTCCGCGTCCCCGGTCACCACGGACCCGGCGAGACTGCCGAGGCCGCGCGCTGCCAGGCCGATCACGTCGTCGGTGCCGCCGTAGCCCATGATCGTGGCGACCGGGCCGAATGCCTCGATCTCGTGTGGCTCAGGGCGCCACGCATCGTCGCAGCGCAGCAGCAGCGGCGACAGGAAGGCGCCGCGCTCGGCGTCGGCGCCGACGACGTCCACGTGGTCGGGGTCACCGTAGACCAGCCGCCCGGCTTCCAGCAGCCCCTTGACGCTGCGCCGGACCTCCTCGCGCTGGTCCAGGCTCGCCAGCGCGCCCATCCGGACGGCCGGGTCGGCCGGGTTCCCGACGACGACCGCAGCCAGCTCCGCGGCGACGGCCTCGGTCACGGCATCGGCGACCTCGGCCGGCACGAACGCCCGCCGGATCGCCGTGCACTTCTGGCCTGCCTTGACGGTCATCTCGGTGACGAGCTGCCGCACGTACAGGTCGAACTCGGCGGTGCCGGGGCCGGCGTCCGGCCCGAGTACGGAGCAGTTCAGCGAGTCGGACTCGGCGCTGAACCTGACGGCGCGCCCGACGACAACCGGATGCGCCCGCAGCTGCCTGGCGGTCGCTGCCGAGCCGGTGAACGACACCAGGTCATGCTCGGTCAGGTGGTCGAGCAGGTCGCCGGCGCTGCCGCAGACCAGCTGAACCGAGCCCTCGGGCAGCAGGCCGGATGACACGATCAGCTCGACTAGCCGCTCGGTCAGGTACGCGGTCTGGGTCGCGGGCTTGATCAGGGTCGGCACTCCGCCGAGGAAAGCCGGCGCGAGCTTCTCCAGCGGGCCCCAGACCGGGAAGTTGAAGGCGTTCACCTGGACGGCGACGCCGTGCAGCGACGTCATGATGTGCTGCCCGATGAACTGGCCGGACCTGCCGAGCGGCTCGAGCCCGCCGTCGAGGTACACCGTGTCGTTCGGGAGCTCGCGCCTGGCCTTGCTGGCGTAAGCGAGCAGCACCCCGATGCCGCCATCGACGTCGAACTTGGAATCACCGAGCGTCGCGCCGGTCCGTGCGGACAGCGCGTACAGCTCCTCGCGGTGCTCGCGCAGGTGCGAGCCGAGCGCCTTGAGCAGGCCCGCCCGCTGGTGGAAGGTCAGCTCGCGAAGCGCGGGGCCGCCCGTCGATCGGCCGTAGTCCAGGGCGGCGTTCATGTTCACCCCGGCCGAGGAGACTCTGGCGACTTCCTCCCCGGTGACCGCGTCAAAGACAGGGCGGCCCTCGTCGTCCGGCGTCACCCAGGTTCCGCCTACGTAGCTTCGCAGCAGCGCCATTGCCATCCTCGCCTTTCCTGACCGGTCGTTCGGTACGTTATCTTGTCGGCATGGCACCCGGCCAGACCACCACCCAGTCCACCAGCAGCCCGCCGCGCCGCGGCAGGCCAGGGTACGACCTGGAGTCGCTGCTGGCCGTTGCCGTCACCGTCTTCAACGAGCGCGGCTACGACGGCACCAGCATGGAGGACCTGTCCCGCCGGCTCGGCATCTCTAAATCCTCGATTTACTACCACGTGGACAGCAAGGAAGAGCTGCTTGCCCTGGCGCTCGGCCGGGCGCTCGACGGCCTCTTCGCCGCCGCTGACCAGGTGCAGGCCAGCGACGCGACGGCAATCGACCGGCTTGAGCAGCTCGTCCGCGGGAGCGTGCGCGTGCTGGCCGACCGGCTGCCCTACGTCACGCTGCTGCTGCGGGCGCGCGGCAACACCAGCACCGAGCGGCGGGCACTGGCTCGCCGCCGCGAGTTCGACCAGATCGTCGCCGACCTGGTTGCCGAAGCTGAGCGGGACGGGGACATCAGGCCCGACGTCGACCCCGCCGTCACCGCCCGGCTGCTGTTCGGCCTGGTCAACTCCCTCATCGAGTGGTACCGGCCAGGCCGGAGCGCGGCCTCCGCTGACGACCTGGCCGATGCGGTCTGCGCGGTCGCGTTCGAGGGGCTCCGCACCAGGAAGGCCGGATGAGCGTGGCCGCGACGATCCCGGCTGATCCGCGGCCGATCCTGCTCGTCGACGTGGACGGCGTGCTGAACCCGTGGGAGGCGGAGGCGTGCCCGGACGGCTTCGCCGAGTACCAGTTCTTCCCCGGCGAGCGCGTCCTGCTGTCCCCCGCGCACGGCCGGCTGCTGACCTCGCTGGCCGGCGCTTATCAGCTTGTCTGGGCCACCGCCTGGGAGCACCGCGCCAACCAGTGGATCTGCCCCGTGCTTGAGCTGCCGCAGCTGCCGGTGATCGAGTTCCCGCTGAGCGGGCGGGACGTGTTCTTCCGCAAGCTGCCCGCCGTGATCGAGGCTGTCGGGGACCGGCCGTGCGCCTGGATCGACGACATCCACCTGCCCGATCACTACGAATGGGCAGCCAGCCGCGGCGTGCCGACGCTGATCTACGACATCAACCCGGCCGAGGGCTTCACCGCCGCGATCGCGGACCAGCTGGCGCAGTGGGCCGCCGCGCTCTAAGCGGCGATGCCGGGCTGATTGACTTTGCCTGCCGATCATGCCAGCTTCGGCTCGCATGGTGCCCAGTTCCTACTCGCCGTACTTCACCACGGTGGCGACCGCGGCGGCGGCGCTCATCGGCCTGTTATTCGTCGCCGTCTCACTCAGGGACGAGACGATCTTCGGCGGCGATGCCCGGCCGGGGGGCGAGGCACTGGCGATCACGGCGTTTACCGGCCTGGTCAACTCGTTCACCGTGGCGCTGCTGGCCCTGATCCCCGGCGCCAACGTCGGCATCGCCGCCGTCGTGCTGGCCATCATCAGCCTCGTGTCTGTCGTCCGGCTGAACAACCGGCTGCACGTCGCCAGGAACGGGATCGTGCTCGCGATCACGCTCGCCGCCTACGGGGCGCAGCTCGGGTACGGCATCGTGCTGATCCTGAATTCTCATGACACCGGGGAGATCCCCAGCCTGGCTTACATCCTGTTTGCCACGCTCGTGGTCGCGCTGCAGCGTGCCTGGTCACTGCTGCGCGGGCGGCATCTGCTGCCGGGAACTACGCTGGGCGGCCCGGCGGCACGCGCCGCCAGCAGGATCGCGAGCGCGCAGCCCGAGCAGCCGAAGGAGGCATCCGGTGATCCTGGACCAGCTTGACGTCCCGATCGTGCTCGCGCCGCTTGCGGGCGGCCCGACGACGCCGGCGCTCGCGGCCGCCGTCAGCGGCGCGGGCGGCCTGGGCTTTCTCGCGGCGGGCTACCTGAGCGCAGGCGCGCTCGCGGAGCAGATCAGTCAGGCCAGGCGGCAGACCTAGCGCTCCGCTCGGGGTCGAATGTGTTCGTCCCCGGTGCCGCCTCGGCGGCTGGCGCAGTCACGCAGTACGCGGCCGCGCTGGCGGCTGCCGCCGGCGAGGCGGGCGCGGAGCTTGGCCAGGCCCGGTTCGACGACGACGACTGGGACGCGAAGATCGGGCTGCTGACTCAGGATCCCGGTGCCTGTCACCTCCTTCACGTTCGGCTGCCCTGACGCGGCGACGATCGCGGCCCTGCAGGCAGCGGGCAGCGAGGTCTGGGTCACGGTCACGACGCCCGCCGAGGCACGGCAGGCCGCCGCCGCGGGCGCTGACGCGCTGGTGGCGCAGGGCAGCGAGGCGGGCGGCCATCGCGGCAGTTTCGCCGACGACCCGGCCGATGACGCCGGCGGCGGTTACGGGCTGCTGGCCCTGCTGCAGCTGCTCCGGGCGCAGACCGCACTGCCGCTGGTGGCAGCCGGCGGATAAGCACCGGCCCGGCCATCGCCGCGGTGCTGGCCGCAGGCGCAGCCGCTGCCCAGCTCGGCACGGCGTTCCTGCGCTGCCCGGAGGCTGGCACCTCGCCGGTCCAGCGGGCCGCCATCGCAAGCGCCACGCCGACGGCGATGACCCGGGCCTTCACCGGCCGGCTGGCCCGCGGCGTCCGCAACCAGTTCCTCGACGCCTACAGCGCGGTAGCCCCGGCCGCCTACCCCGAGGTGCACTATCTGACCGCGCCGCTGCGGGCCGCGGGCCGCAGCAGCGGCAACCCCGAGCTGGTCAACCTGTGGGCCGGGCAGACCCATGAGCTGAGCAGCGACCGACCGGCCGCCGAGCTGGTCGCCGCGCTGAACAGCGAGGCGCGGGCCAGCCTGCAGGCGGCCGCGAGCCGCTACCCCGAGGGCTGATTCTCAGACGCGGCCTGACATGATGCGGTGCACCAGCAACCTTTTGAGAGGGAACGCGCCGTGCCAGCGAGCAGCCGAGCCAGCGGGACCGACGTGTTCTGGATAGCCGGGAAAGTCGCGGTGGTGACTGGCGGCTCGCGCGGGATCGGAGCCATGATCGCCCGCGGGCTGGTCCAGGCGGGCTGCCGGGTCTACATCACCGCCCGCAAGGCCGAGGCCTGTGACGCCACCGCTGCGGAGCTGTCGGCGTTCGGCGAGTGCATCTCGGTACCGCTCGACCTGGCGGCACCCAAATCCGCCGCCGAACTGGTCCGCCGGCTCGGCGAGCGCGAGGACCGGCTGCACATCCTGGTCAACAATGCCGGCGCAACCTGGGGCGCGCCGCTCGAGGAGTATCCGATCGAGGCCTTCGACAAGGTGCTGAGCATCAACGTCAAGGCACTCTTCGAGCTGACGGTCAGCTGCCTGCCGCTGCTGCGGGCCGCCGCCACCCCGGATGACCCGGCCCGGGTGATCAACATCGGGTCCGTCGACGGCCTGGGCGTGCCCGTGCTGGAGAACTACGCCTACAGCGCGAGCAAGGCAGGCGTGCACATGCTGACCCGCCATCTCGCCAGCACGCTCGCCGCCGAGGCCATCACCGTAAACGCGATCGCGCCGGGCCCGTTCGACAGCAAGATGATGGCGTTCGCCCTTGACGACCCGCAGACGCGGCCGCGATCGCGCAGAACGTGCCGCTCGGCCGCATCGGCGAGCCCGAGGACATGGCCGGCGCGACGATCTTCCTCGCCTCGCGGGCGGGGAGCTACCTCACCGGCGCGGTCATCCCGGTCGACGGCGGTATCGCCAGCCTCCGGCGTTAACGGGCGGGCGGGCACAGCGGCGGCTGCACCCCCGGCCCGGTGCCAAGGCGGGTCAGTCCGCGGCCAGCGCAGCGCCAATGCGGCGGAGCTGCGCCGTCGCACCGCCGAGCGCGAACTCGTTGTGCACCGCGGCCGCGAAGTACCGGTGGATCTCGCCGTCGAGGTCAATCCCGACGCCGCCGTGGATATGCACGGCGGCGTGCGCGACCCGGTGCCCGCCCTCGGCCGCCCAGAATTTCGCCGTCGCGACCTCGGTAGCGGCAGGCAGGCCCGCCGCGAGGCGCCAGGCCGCCTGCCAGAGCGTCAGGCGGATGCCCTCGACGTCGATGTAGCAGTCGGCCAGCCGCTGTGACACCGCCTGGAAGCTGCCGATCGGCTTCCCGAACTGCTCGCGGGTGCGCGCGTACGCGGCGGTCAGCTCGAGCGCCCGCTCGGTCACGCCGAGTTGCAGCGCGCACAGCCCCACGGTCGCGCGGGCGATCAGCCAGTCCATGATCGCCGCGCTCGCCCTGATGCTGCCGCCCAGAATGCGATCGTCGGGCACGACCGCTCGCCGCAGCTCGACCAGAGCAGTACCGTCGCCGCCGGTCACTTCCTGCGGGACGACGCTCACGCCGGGATCATCCGGTGCGACTCCGAACACCGCGACCCCGTGCGGCGTGGTCGCGGGAACCAGGATCAGGCCGGCGATCGCGCCGGCCAGCACCGTCGTCTTAGTTCCGGTCAGCTGCCAGCCGCCGGCCGACTGGTGCGCCGTCGCGGCCGGGGACCGCGGGTCCTCGCTGTCCTCCTCCGCGAGCGCCGCCGTCAGGATGAGCTCGCCCTGCCCGGCAGGCCCGGCCCACTGCCGGATCTGCTCCGCCGTGCCGAACTCGGCGACCGCGGCCGCGCCGAGCACGATGGCAGGCAGGTACGGGACCGGCGCGACAGTGCGCCCGGCCTCGATGAGCACGCTGCACTGCTCCAGCAGGCCAAGCCCCGCGCCATCGGCCTGCTCCGGCAGCGCCGCGGACAGCACTCCCGCCGAGGCGAGGGCAGCCCACAGATCCGGGTCAAACCGCGCCTGGCCGGCGTCAAGCTCGCGCAGCCGCTCGGCCGTGACCCGGTCGGTCAGTATCTGCCGGCTGAGCGCGGCAAGATCGTCCTGCGCCGTCGTCAGTGCGAAATCCATCCTGCTTACTCCCCTATCGCCGTCTCAGCGGCAGGCCGAGCGCGGCGGCCCCGATGATGTCCCGCTGGACCTCGTTGGTGCCGCCGCCGAAGGTCAGGATCAGCGCGGAGCGCTGCATGCGCTCGATCCGGCCGGCCAGCAGCGCACCCGCTGACCCGGCCCGCACCTGGGCATTCGCGCCGAGCACCGTCAGCAGCAGGCGGCACGCGCTCGATCGTCAGCTCGGTGCCGTAGACCTTGGTCGCCGACGCGGCCGCCGGGCCGAGCGGCCCGGACTGGGTGGCGATCCGCCAGTTCATCAGCTTGAGGAACTCGGCCCTGGCGTGCACTTCGGCCAGGCTGAGCTGGACCCACTCCTGATCGATGATGCGGCGGCCGTCGGACAGCTTGGCCGACCTGGCCCAGCCGGTCACCTCGGCCAGGGCGGACAGCACCGGCGCCGCCGAGGTGAGCGCGACCCGCTCGTGGTTCAGCTGGTTGGTGATCAGCGGCCAGCCGGAGTGTTCCTCGCCGACCAGATTGCGCCGCCGGGACGCGGACGTCGGAGTAGTACGTGGCGCTGGTCGTCACTCCGGCCAGCGTGCGGACCGGAGTCCAGGAGAAGCCGTCCGCGTCCGTCGGCACGATGATGATGGACAGGCCCTTGTGCCGGACGGCGTCCGGATCGGTCCGGCAGGCCAGCCAGACGTAGTCGGCGTACTGGATCAGGCTGGTCCACATCTTCTGCCCGCTGATGACGTAACTGTCGCCGTCCCTGACGGCGCGCGTGCGCAGTGACGCCAGGTCCGTGCCGGCCTCCGGCTCGGAGTAGCCGATGGAGAAATGCAGTCTCCCCGGCCGCGATCGCGGGCAGGAAGCGCTGCTTCTGCTCGGCTGTCCCGAAGCGCATGATGGTCGGGCCGACCGTATTGATGGTCAGGAACGGCACCGGCACCCCCGCGATCGCCGCCTCGTCGGTGAAGATCAGCTGGTCGAGCACGGAGCCGTCCGCGGCCGCCGTACTCGGCGGGCCAGCCCAGCGCCAGCCAGCCATCGCGGCCGAGCTGCCGGACGACCTGCCTGTAGGCATCGCCGTCGCCGTACTCGCCGTCTCGCGCTGGACAGGGCCGCGCGCAGCTCAGGGGTCATCAGCCCGGCGAAGTACTGGCGCAGCTGCTGGCGGAGCTGGTCCTGCTCAGGCGTGTAGCTGATGTGCATCCAGGCCCCTGCCGGTCAACTAGAACGTGTTCTAGTCATGGTAACGGAGCGGGCCGCGCGGACACAGCCCCGCGCGGCCCGCTGACCGTCTGCTGGCCTACCGGCGCCAGCGCTTGTAGGCCGGCATCGCCGGGCCGTTGCCGGTCAGGTGGAAGGCAAGCAGCGCGAGCCCGACCAGCATCAGGCTGAACGGAGCGAAGACGGCGTCAGTGGCAACGCCGGCGGCGTTGAGAATGAAGGCGATGGCAAACAGCACGGCAGCGATAAGGGCGAGCATGTCTTTTCAGCTCCTTGGCTAGTGGCAAACCCAGGGTCAGGCGGCGCCGGAACTACCCGAAATCTCAGAATTCACTCTGCGACAGGACAGCAGCGAGCGGTGCGGCCGGTACGGACTGCTGACGAAATGTGCGAGGGCGGCGGCCGGGCCAGCCTGACGTCATGGAGCGGCTCTGACCCCGGCGGACTGCAGCGGCGCCAGGCCGCGCGAGTATTAGCCAATGAGCAGCGCCCGCGACACCGCCCTGGATCTGATCAGCTTCATCGATGCCTCGCCCTCGCCCTATCACGCCGCCGCCGAGGCCCTGCGCCGGCTGACTGCGGCCGGCTTCACCGAAGTGCCGCAGGCGGCAGCCTGGCCAGCCGGCCCGGGCCGGTACGTCGTGGTCGACGGCGGCACCCTGTTCGCCTGGATCGTTCCCGACGGGTGCACCGAGTCCGCGCCGTTCCGGCTGCTGGGCGCGCACACCGACAGTCCGGTCCTGCGGATCAAGCCAAAGCCCGACACCGGGCGCGCGGGTCTTCGCCAGCTTGGCGTCGAGATCTACGGTGGGGCGCTGCTCAACTCCTGGCTCGACCGCGATCTCGGCCTGGCCGGGCGGGTCGCGGTACGCGCGCCTGCCGGGCCGGAGATCCGCCTGCTGCGGGTGCACCGACCGATCCTGCGCATTCCGCAGCTGGCGCCGCATCTGGACCACGCGCTGCGGACGGACGGGCTCAAACTCGACCCCCAGCAGCATCTCGTGCCGTTCTGGTCGCTCGGCGAGCCCGATCCTGGCCAGTTCAGCCGCTTCCTCGCAGCCGAGCTCGACGTCACGCCCGGCGACATTCTCGGCCACGACGTCAGTCACCTATGACATCACCGGGGGTTGCCTGGCCGGCCTGACCGAGGAGTTCGTGAGCACGGGCCGACAGGACGACCTGACCTGCTCGCACGCGTGCGTCACCGCCTTGTGCGCCGTGGCCGCCGAGCCGGCGGTGCAGCATGTCAGTGCCGTTGTGCTGTTCGACAACGAGGAGATCGGCAGCCAGTCAGCGACCGGCGCCCGCGGCGCGTGGCTCGGCCGGCAGCTGGAACGCAGCGTGCTCGCCCGCGGTGGCAGCCGCGACGACTTCCTCCGGGCGGTCGCGCAGTCCGTGCATGTCTCCGCCGATATGGCGCAGGCCACCAATCCCAATTACGCCGACAAGCACGACCCGCAGCACTGGATCGCGCTCGGCGGCGGCCCGGTGCTGAAGATGAGCGCGAACGTTCTGTACAGCACCACCGCGGCCACGCATGCCGCGTTCCTGCTGGCCGCCGAGCAAGCCAGCGTCCCGGTACAGCACCTCGTCAACCGGAGCGGCCTCATGGCCGGGTCAACCATCGGGCCAATCGTCGCCGCCGGCCTGGCCATGCCGACCGTGGACGTCGGCAACCCGACGCTGGCCATGCACTCGGCGCGCGAGTTGTCGGCAACCGCGGACGCCGCCATGCTGATCGCGGCACTGACGGCGTTCCTGCAGCCGGCGCTAGCCAGCGGGGCGTGCGCGGGCGAAATCCAGCGCCTCGGTCGCCAGCGCCAGCCAGTCCAGCTCCGAGCCTGGCTCGAGGCTCAGCCACTCACGCATCGGCGTGCCCTTGTTCGCATCGAAGGCCGCTCCGTTGCCCGACCTGATCAGCGCGGTCACCCGGCTCGCGGGCAGCTTGACCACCAGCTGCCCGCGAACCAGCATCGCGAAGATCCTGCCCTGGTACCGCAGCGCACTGCGGCCGAATCCGCCGCCGCCTCGCGGCGGCGTCACGCCCGGCACGCCGATGAGCTGGTCGACCAGTTCCTCGTACCGCAGGCGGACCGGGTCCGCGTCTCCCGCCACATCGTTCAGGCTAGCCTGCGCGACTGACAGCCAGCAGCTAGCGGATCGACGAGCGGGCCGAGGCGATGTCGTTGAGTGCATCACCGATCTGCCGGAACGCCAGGACAGTGACGACCAGCACGATCAGCGCCGGGTACACCTCCCACGGGTAGCTGTCGAACAGGTCGTTCACCCCGTTGGTCAGCATCGTGCCCCAGTCCGCGAAGGGCGGCGGCGGGCCGAGGCCGAGGAAGCTGAGCGCGGACAGCGCGTAGATCGAGTCCGCGACCGCGAAGGTCGCCGTCACGATGAAGATGTTGAAGGTGTTCGGCACCATGTGCCGGAACAGGATCCGGGTGCGCGTCGATCCCATCGCGGTGGAGGCCTGCACGAACTCGCGGGAGTTCAGGGACAGCACCTGGGCCCGCACCAGCCGGCAGACGTACGGCCAGGACAGCACGGTCAGGATCAGGATGATCGACGTCAGGTTGAGCGTGAACATGCTGGCCACGATCAGCAGCAGGATGAAGGTCGGGACGGCGAGGAGAGTGTCGACGACGCGCATCATGACGGCGTCGAGTGCCCCGCCGACCATGCCCGAGATGGCACCGTAGAGCGCGCCGATCACTGTGCTCGCGATGGCCACCGCGAAGCCAAGCTCCAGCGATGACTGGCCGCCCACCATGAGGCGGCCGAGGACGTCGATCCCGTACTCGTCGGTTCCGAGCGGGTGCCCGTTGCCCGGCGGGTCGTTGGCGATGTTCAGGTTGACCGCGGTCTGATTGGTCTTGTACAGCAGCGGTCCGACGAAGCAGAACAGGACCAGCAGCAGCACGACAGCGCAGCCGCCCATGGCCCGCTTGTTGCGCAGGAACTCCCGCAGGACCAGGTTGCCCGAGTCGGCCGAGGTCAGCTCGCCGCCTTCGGGCAGCAGGCCGGCCGGGGCGTTGACCAGGACGGGAGGCTCAGGCGACTGCATGCCGGATCCTGGGGTCGAGGACGCCGTAGGCGACGTCGGCGGCGAGGTTCCCGAGCACGGTGGCCACGCCGATGATCAGGGTCGCGCCCAGCATGACCGGGAAGTCGTGGCTCAGGGCTGACTGCCAGAACAGCAGGCCCATGCCGGGGAAGTTGAAGATGGCCTCCACGATCACGGCACCCGCCACGATGTCGGGCAGCGACAGCCCGAGGATGGTGATGATCGGCAGCAGCGCGTTGCGCAGCAGGTGCCGGGTGAGGATCAGCCGTTCGGCCAGGCCCTTGGCGCGCGCCGTCCTGATGTAGTCCTGCGCGAGCTCCTCGATGGCCGACGAGCGCATGTACTGGCTGAACCCGGCCACGCTGTTGATCGCGAGCACCGACGACCGGCAGGACCAGCGCGTTCGGGTCCGCGAGTACCCCGCCGACCGACGTGACGCCACCGGGAAAGTTGGGCTGCAGCAGGTGGAAGTGAACGCTGAAGATCGCGATCAGCAGCAGGGCCTCCATGAAGTCCGGCGCCGAGTAGAGCGTGAACCACGTGCCGGCCACGACAGTCATCCCGGACGGGTGCCGTGGTGGATGGCCTGGTACAGCCCCATCGGCACGCCGATGATGAGGGCGAGGAAGGTGGACAGGCCGAGCAGTATCATGTCGCGCGGCAGCCGCTGGGCAATCAGCGTCGATACCGGCTGCCCGGCGGTGTAGGAGATGCCCGAAGTTGCCGTGCAGGACGTGGACGCAGTAGAGCCAGAACTGCACCACAAGCGGCCGGTTCAGCCCGTAGGTGTTGTCGAACAGCGCGACCCTCGCTGGCGTCGCCTTCAGCCCGAGTACGGCCCTCGCCGTGCTCCCCGGCTCCAGGTGCACCAGGATGAACGTGAGGATCATGACGCCGATGACGACCGCGATCGACTGGCCGATCGCGGCGGACAGGTACCAGGTCATGAAGCGGACTTCATGTAATACCAGACCTCGGGATTCAGCGCCAAGCGAACGGGCTTGCAGGGACGTGATCGCCGGCCAGGTTGTTCTTGTAGACGAAGACGAAGGTTGCGTTCGGCAGCCACAGCCAGCGGCAGCTGCTCGGCCGCGTAATCCTCATAGGCGAAGAAGGCGGCCGAGCTTGACCCGTACTCGGTCGCGTTGATGAGCTGTCCATCTCCGGGCTCGAGTAGCCGCCGTAGTTGCTGATCGCGTCGGTGTTGAACTGCCCCGCCCCGAGGGGTCCACCAGGTACTCGCTGTAGCCGTACTGCTCAAGCTGCCAGTCGTCGCAGATCGACGCCGGATGCGACTGGGCGTTGCAGGTACTGGTCGTCGACACCAGGGTGTTGAACGGCTCGGACTTCAGGGTGATCTTGATTCCGCCGAGCGACTCGGATGACTGGAAGGCCGCGTTCTGCTGGTCGTAAGAGGCCGTCCCGGAGCCGAACAGCAGCTGGAACGTCAGCGTCGTGCCCGCCTTGATGCCGGCGCCGCAGTCCGACGCTCCGGTGCCGGGGGTCAGGCAGGTATCGGTACCGCCGGGCACGACCTTCCAGCCGTGCGCCTTCAGGATCGCGATCGCCTTGGACGGCGAGTACTGGTAGGGCCCCCCGGACTTCTCCAGCGGCGAGTCCCACTGCTTCCCGTACAGCACCGGCACCGGGCCGTTACCGGGGTCGGCGTAGCCCGCGAACACCTTGCTGACGATCTGCTTGCGGTTGATCAGGTACTCCATCGCCTGCCGCACGTACAGCTGGCGCAGCAGCGGCCCGGCCGTCGGGTTATAGAAGTTCGGCAGGATCTCGGCGACGCCAGGGTTCGGCACCTGCGCCACCGAGTAGCCCTCGGCCTTGAGCGCGGGCACCTGCCGGATGTCGTTCAGCGGCACGCCGGCGACGTCAAGGCTGGTGCCGGAGCGGAGCGTGTCCATCTCGGCGGTGTCGGTGGTGAACGGGGTCCAGACCACCTTCGACAGGATCGGCTTGTCGGGCCCGGAGTAGTTCTTGTTCGGCACCCAGGCGTAGTAACCGGAGCTCTGGAAAGCCGACAGCTTCCACGGCCCGTCGACCACCTGCCACAGCGGGTTGGTGGCGAACGTGCCCATGTCCGAGCCCTGGGCCTGCAGGAAGTTCCAGACGGCCTTGGCGCCGGACGGAGTCTCGTCATAGTTGCCGACCTTGCCCGAGGCGGAGGTCTTGTCCCAGGCGTGCTGCGGCAGCAGCGGAATGGTGGCCAGCACGTTGTCGACGTAGAACTGCGGGTTGTAGGACCGGGTGAGATCGATGACGACCGTGTGCGCGTTCGGCGTCGCGACCTTGGCCACGTCGACCGGGAAGAGACCCTGGACGTAGTCGAACCAGTCGTTGTAATTCGACTTGAGCAGGTTGTAGACGAAGGTGAAGTCACGGCTGGTGATCGGCGTGCCGTCGGACCACTTCCACGGCTTCAGCGCGATCGTGATGACCTTGTCGCTGTCCGACCATTTCAGCGAGCTGTACAGGCTCTCCTGCGGGTTAGGGACCGAGTTGGCGCCGTCGCCGGAGTAGACGAGCCATGGCCACGATCCGAGGGTCAGGTCGCCGTTGTAGCCGTTGGAGTTGGTCGCCGGCAGCAGCGGGAAGATGTCGTTCGGCGACGCCCCGACCTCAGCGATCGTGACGGTACCCCCCTTCTCCGGCGTGCCCTTATTGACCGACCCGCCGCCGATGCTGCCGCCGCCCCCCGCCGCGCACGCGGTCACCAGCGTTGCCAGGGCAACTGCGGATGCTGTCGCCAGAACGCGGTGAGTCCTGCGCATCTCTCACAACTCCTTCGGCCGGAGGCTTCCCCAACGGGAAAATATCTCGACTTCCTACCATCTGAGTAGGCATTATACGGTCATTCAGGCCGATTTTTGAGGGGTGTCAGCCAGGTTTTACGACACTGTGATACTTCATGCCGGTAGTGCTCCTGATCTCCGTATCGGCACCGCGGCCCCCTCCGGCGAGGCCAGCGGCCGGTAGGCCAGACTGGATCTCATGGACCCTCTGGACCTCACCGGCGCGGTCGTGATCGTCACGGGCTCCTCGTCTGGCATCGGCGCCGCCACCGCCCGGCTGCTGCACTTGGCTGGCGCGTTCCCCGTGCTGGCGGCGCGGCGGGCCGACCGGATCGAGACCCTCGGCAAGCTGCTGGGCGGCGCCCTCGCCGTGCGCACCGACGTGACCGACGCCGCAGACATCACCCGGCTGGTGGACCTGACCCTCGACCGGCACGGACGGATCGACGGCCTGGTGAACAACGCGGGCGTCGCGCTCCACCAGCCGCTCGACGTGCTCGATCTGGACGAGTTCCGCCGGGTCCTGGATCTCAACGTGGTTAGCGTGGTGGCTATGACCCAGGCCGTACTGCCCGCTATGCGCGCCCAGGGTTCCGGCCGGATCGTGAACATCAGCTCGGGCACCACGAGGATGGCGAGGCCCGGCGTCGGCGCCTACGCCGCGACGAAGGCCGCCGTGAACATGCTGAGCGCGGTGAGCAGGACGGAACTCGAGCCCGAGGGCATCGCGGTGTCGCTGGTGGTTCCCTTCATCACCGCGACGGAGTTTGCCGACGGCCGTTTCATGACCGGTGCGCAGACGGACTGGCCCGGCCTTACTCCGCACGCAGCGGAATACGTCGGCAAGGTCATCCTGCGCGCGCTGCGTACGGGTGAGGAGCGCATCGACATCCAGCCCGGCCCGGAGCAGGACGAGCTCACCCGGCCGCCGGGGTGACGAGGCCGGCGGCGGCAGCGCGCAGCGCGTCGTCCATCGGCGTCGGCTCGAGCCCGAAGGTCTGCGTGGTCGCGCTGGAGTCAAGCACGAACGGCGCGGTGAACTGGTAGCGCGTGGTCCGCAGCTCCTTGACCAGCGGCGAGAACAGGCCGTAGCTCCACAGGACCGGGTAGGGAATCGCGGTGACCTTGGCTGGCGGCGCGCCGTTCACCTCGGCGAACCTGGCGGTGAGCTGCCGCACGGTCAGGGCGGGGCTGGTGGGCACGAGCCACGCCTGGCCGTAAGCCCGCTCATCGGTCGCCACCGCGGCCAGCGTCCTGGCACAGTCGCCGATCGAGGTCCAGCTGTGCGGCACGTCGAGCGGGGCCGGGGAGTAGGCGCGGTGTCCCGCCAGCAGCGGCTTGCCGAGCCCGAAGGACAGCAGGCCATTCTGCTCGATGTAGTCGCTCGCGCGGACTTCGGTGGTCTGGATCCGGCCCGCGTGCTGGGCGGCGAGGGCGTCCTGCCACATCTGCGCGCGCAGCCGGAGCTTCGGGTGGGTGGCCGCGAGCGGCGTCTTCTGGGTGATCGGGCCATCGACGCGGCCGTAGCCGTACAGGTTGCTCATCGAGACCAGGACCGCGCCGGTGCGCTCGGCTGCGGTCAGCAGCGCCGAGGCCAGCGGCGGCCAGTCGGTGAACCACTGGTGGTACTGCGGGCTGGCGCAGTTGTACAGGGCGGCCGCGCCGCCAGTCAGCCCGGTCAGCCGCTCAGCGTCGGTCGCGTCGGCAGCCACGCGCTCGATGGCAGGGTGGTCAGGTCCGGTGCCGCGGCGGCTGATGATACGGACATGATCGCCGCGCCCGGCCAGAACCAGCGCGGTCGCCGATCCGACTGCCCCGGCGCCGACGATGACGTGCTCGGACATCAGTGTCTCTCCTCTGCTTGAGGCCGGATTCTGCGTCCGCCTCGCCGTTTCGAGATCACTGCTCTCTCTTGTAATCATGAGTCTTGCACAGACCCGGCACTCGAACGCAAGAGCAGCGCTCTCACTTGTGTGCAATAATCTCGGCTATGCCGGCTGCATCAATCCGGGCCCGGGTGCGGGCCGAGATGACCGACGAGATCAAGGCAGTCGCCCGCCGCCATCTCGCCGCTGAGGGCGCGAACCTCTCCCTGCGCGCTGTCGCGCGCGACATGGGCATGGTGTCGTCGGCGCTGTACCGGTATTTCGCCAGCCGCGATGACCTGCTGACGGCGCTGATCCTGGACGCTTACAACGCTCTCGGGGACGCCGTCGAGAAGGCGGACGGCGCGGTCGCCGACCGCGCCGACCTGCGTGGCCGCTGGCGGGCAGCCACCCGGGCCGTCCGCGGCTGGGCGCTCGCCAGTCCGGCTGAGTACGCGCTCCTCTACGGCAGCCCGGTGCCTGGCTACGCCGCGCCGCAGGAGACGATCGTCGCTGCCGCACGGACGCCGGTCGTGCTGGCCCGGATCCTGGCCGACGGCGTCGCCAGCGGCGCCGTCACGCAGCCGCGCTTCCCGGCTCCGCTGCAGCTGGCCGGGCCGGTCCGCGCGGACATGGCGCTGGCCCGCGCCGGGGTCGCGCCTGACGTGCCCGAGGAACTGCTGCTGGCCGGAATCACCGGCTGGCTGCAGATGTTTGGCTGCGTGAGTTTCGAGCTATTCGGCCAGTTCAACAACGTCATCGAGGCACGGGCGGAGTTCTTCGAGCAGCAGATGGAGCTGATGGCGGACCTGACCGGGCTGTGACCGCCAGAGGGCGGGAACAGCAACGCCGGCCCCGTGGTTGGCTGCTTCGTGGTTGGCTGTTGTGGCTGCGATGCTGCAGACCGGTCAAGGGAGAGCACATGACAGCGACGTTGCGCGGGCGGATCGGGCAGTTCGGCGTCTGGCGCGGTGCCAGCCTGACCACACCGGAGCTGGCCGCGGCCATCGAGCGCCTCGGCTACGGCGCGCTGTGGCTCGGCGGCTCGCCTGACGGCGACCTTGCGATCGTGGATCAGCTGCTCAGCGCGACCAGCACGCTGGTTGTCGGCACGAGCATCGTCAACATGTGGAAGGACGACGCCGCCACCGTGGCGCGGTCGTATGCCTGGATCGAGGCCAACCACCCCGGCAGGTTCGTGCTCGGCGTGGGTACCGGCCACCGCGAGGCCACGCAGGAGTACGCGAGCCCGTACGACACCCTCGCCGCCTACGTGGAGAGCCTCAGGGCCAATCACGTTCCGCCCGACCGGATTGTGCTGGCCGCACTCGGCCCGCGGGTGCTGCACCTCGCGGCCGACCGGACCGGCGGAGCGATCCCGTACCTGATCACGCCTGAGCACACCCGGCTGGCGCGGGAGATTCTCGGCCCGCACCGGCTGCTCGCCCCGGAGCAGAAGGTCGTGCTCGACACCGACTCCGGACGCGCGCGGGAGCTGGGCGGCAGGCGCGTGCGCAACCCCTACCTGGGCCTGGTCAACTACACCTCTAACCTGCGGCGGCTCGGGTTCACTGACGCCGACCTTGCCGACGGCGGCAGCGACCGGCTCATCGACTCCCTCGTCGCGCACGGCAGCGCGTCCTACGTCGCGGCGCAGCTCACCGCCCACCTCGATGCGGGAGCTGACCACGTCTGCATTCAGCTGCTCACCGAGGCTGACGCGGACCCGGTTCCCGGCTATGCGGAGCTGGCCAGTGCCGTCGGCCTGGAGCACAGGCCCGGCGAGTAGCCCCTCGCGGCCCGGCTAACCGCGGCCCGGCTAACCGCGCCCGCCCGGCTCAGCTGCGGCCGGGCACGGCCATCTCACCGAGCTCCGACCAGTCGTCCTGCGGAATGGTGAAGTTCACGATCCGCGGCGTCTCCGCCAGGTGCGGCGGCAGCGTCTGCCGCGCCTGCATGAAGTGCTCCGACTGCACGTGGGCAGCGCCCGCGTCGTCATCAGCGAACGCCTCGACCAGCACGTACTCGGTCGGGTCGTCGAGGCTGCGCGACCACTCGAACCACTTGCAGCCCGGCTCGCTGCGAGTCGCCCGGGTGAACGGGCCGGAGATCTCCGGCCACGCGTCAGCATGCTCGGGCAGAACGCGGAACTTAGCCGTGATGAAGATCATGAAAGCTCCCGTCGACGCGGCCTTGCAGTGTCCATGATCCCGCCAGGCTCGCACAGCTGCCAGGCACCTGCCTGTCTCGAAATACAACGCTGTCCCGAAATACAACGCCGTGCCCTGCTGCGGCGTCTTTGAGGTGTCGGTTACTAACGAAAAGGAGATTTCCGATGATCCTGACACCTCGTTTGCGCCGCGGCGTTGCCACTGCCGCCATTGCCGGCGCGGCCATCCTGCTTCCCGCCGTCGCCCTCGCTTCCTCAGCTGGCACCAGCGCGCACACCACTGCGGCCAGGTCCGCCGCGGCTCCGCGCTGCGTGCGGGGCTATCTGACCTCCTGGCTCGGCGTTCCCGGCAGCGGAGCAGCCGGCAGCAGCTACTACCAGCTTGAGATCTCCAACGTCTCCGGGCAGACGTGCACGCTGTACGGGTTCCCCGGCGTCTCGGCGCGGGGCAGCGGCGGCCGTCAGCTCGGGAGCGCGGCCCTCCGCTCGCCTGGCTACACCGAGCTGACAGTGACGCTGGCGCCGTACCAGACGGCTCACGTCGTGCTGCAGATCACCGACACCGGCAACTTCTCGCCGTCAGCCTGCCGCCCGGCCACGGCCGACAGCCTGCGGGTCTACGCGCCCGGTGACTACACCCCGATCACGGTTCCGTTCTCGTTCTCGGCCTGCGCCGCGAAGGGGCCGATCTTCCTGCACGTCAGCCCGACCCTGGCCGGGACCGGGATTCCTGGTTACAGCAGCTGAGCATGACCGTTCCCGGCCGTAGCAGTCTGACGATTCAGACCGCCGGGAACGGGCTCGCTGTCACCGCGGCCGCTCGTCAGCGACGCTGACGGGCGGCCGCTTCGTCGTTAAGCCGGTCAGCCGGCAAGCACCCGGCGGAACTCGGCGGCAAGCTCAGCCACGGCGTCCCGCAGCCGGCGCACGCCGGGGCCTGGCTGCCAGCAGCGACCTGGACGCGCTCGGCATGACCCGGTCCGGGCAGGCGGCGAACACGGCAGCGACGTCATCCGGCGTCGCCCCCTGAGCGCCCACGCCGGGGGCAAGGAACAAGGCGTTCGCCGCGGCGAGATCAAGCTCAGGCCGCAGGTGCGTCGGCCCGATCACCGCGCCGACGGGCCCGATGCCGCCAGGAGCCAGCTGTGCGTTCAGCTCGCCGATCCGGGTGAGCAGGTCCTGCTCGACTGGCTGCCCGCCGGGGGTCAGCGCTGCCTGAACGGCCCGGCCTTCCGGATTCGACGACCGCGTGACGACCAGCAGGCAGCTGCCGGACTCAGCGGCGCGCGACACGAAGGACCCCATTGCGGCCAGCCCGAGATACGGGTGCACAGTAATGGCATCCGCGGCCAGGGGCGCGCCCTTGCCGAGGTACGCCTCCGCGTACGCGTCATTCGTGGAGCCGACATCCCCGCGCTTGATGTCGAGTACGACCAGGATCCCGGCGTCGCGCGCCCCGGCGATGAGCCGCTGCAGCGTGCGGATACCGCGCCAGCCGTGCCGCTCGTAGAACGCCGACTGCGGCTTCACGAGCCCGGCAGTTCCGGCAGCCGCCTCGAGCACGATGTCAGCGAACCGGTCGAGCCCGTCGGCGGTGTCGCCCAGGCCCCAGGCCTCCAGCAGATCAGCGGATGGATCGAGGCCGAAGACCAGCGGCCCGCTGGCGGCACGGACGGCAGCGAACCGGGCGGCAAAAGACTCGGTCATGCTGCCATTTTCGCACGCCAGCGGCGGCGGTCGCCGTTCTGCTGCGCGGTCCTACCGTGCGTCCTACCGGGTGGCGGGCGGGGGGCCGGTAGGCGCTGACGGCCGGTCCGGCGGCGGCCCGGTCGGCGGCGATGGCCTGACTGGTGCCGATGGCCTGACTGGTGCCGGTGGCCTGGCCGGCGGCGGGCTACGCCGTGCCTGCTCAGGAGCGGGGTCCGGCGGATCGTCGGAGTTCTTGCAGGCAGGCTGGCACTTGCCATGCGCGGCAGCGAACGACTGGGCCGTGTTCGACATTGTCTTGATGCCGAAGTACGCCGTGGTCATCGTGCTGATGGCGGTGAACGCGCTGGTCAGGATCGCCACCATGGACGTAGTGTCGGCGCTGTCCTGCGAGGTCTTCCAGATCGCGACGGCAGCGCCAGCGGCGATCGCCAGGTCGCCGCTGAGCACAACCCAGAACCCGGTCCAGGCGCGGGTGCGCTGGACGCCATTGTCACTCGGGTCGTCGCTCCTGGTTGGCCGAGCCATGCAAGCTCCCGGTTACATGCTGAAATGATGACCTAGCCGAAATGGCTAGATTGCCGGTCGATACTCTCACGCCGGAATGGCGGCAGGCAGGCAGAACGATCATGCTGGGTGAGCCAGTTTTGCGCTGGTCAGCACGGCAGTCGCGGCGCGCTCAGGCCGGATCCGCGTCCGTCGCCCTGGCGCGCCCGGCCGAGAGCAGGCGCTCGCGCTCGTTTCTGGTCAGCGCCGCGGCCCGCTCGAACTCGGCCCGCGCCTCCGCTCCCCGGCCGAGCTTGCTCAGCAGGTCGCCGCGAACGCTTGGCAGCAGGTGATAGCCGTGCAGGGCGGGCTCAGCGGCAAGCTGATCGACCAGGTCGAGCCCCGCCTGCGGTCCGTAGGCCATCGACACCGCCACCGCGCGGTTCAGCTCCACCACCGGCGACGGCATGACCTCGGCCAGCACCCCGTACAGCGCGACAATCCTGGCCCAGTCGGTCTCGCTGGCCCTGAAGGCCCGTACATGACAGGCGGCAATCGACGCCTGCAACGTATACGGAGCCCGTTCCCCGCCCAGGTCAATTGCCTTGTCCAGGGCGGCCGAGCCCGCGGTTGATCAGCAGCCGGTCCCAGCGGGTCCGGTCCTGGTCTCCGAGCAGCACCGGCTCGCCCGCGGCATCGGTCCTGGCGGGTATGCGCGAGGCCTGGATTTCCAGCAGCGCCACCAGGCCATGCACCTCGGGGTCGGCGGGAGTGAGCTGAGCCAGCACCCGGCCGAGCCTGACGGCTTCCGCGCACAGCGAAGGCCGCATCCAGTCATCGCCCGCGGTGGCCGAGTACCCCTCGTTGAAGATCAGGTAGATAACCTCGAGCACGGATGAGAGGCGGGCCGGGCGCTCCTGCGGGCCTGGCACCTCGAATGGCACGTTCGCCTGAGCCAGGGTCTTCTTGGCCCGCACGATGCGCTGCGCGATCGCCGGCTCGGACGCAAGGTACGCGCGGGCGATCTCCGCTGTCGTCAGGCCGCCGAGCAGGCGCAGCGTCAGGGCGACCCGCGCCTGCACGCTGAGCACCGGGTGGCAGGCCGTGAAGATCAGCCGGAGCAGGTCATCGTCGATGTCGTCGGAGAACGCCCGGTCGAAGTCCGGCGTTACCGCCTGGCCCTCGGCTTCGAGCACGCGGCCGATCTGGGCGTACTTCTTCTCCAGTTCGCTGTGCCGCCGGAAGAAGTCGATCGCGCGGCGCTTGGCCACGGTCATGAGCCAGGCGCCGGGATTGCGCGGCACCCCCTCGGCTGGCCACTGCTCCAGCGCCGCGACGACGGCATCCTGGGCGAGGTCCTCGGCGAGTCCGATATCGCCGGTATAGCGGGCAAGGCCGGCGATGAGCCTGGCCGATTCCAGCCGGATGACGGTCTCGATCGCCGCCTGAGCCCTGGCATCGGTCACGGCACCCGATCACACCACCACCTGCGCCGTCAGGCAAGCCCTGCGCAGGCACTGCGGCCGTGCCGTAGGGCAACTGCGGGCCGTGCCGCCAGGGCAACCTGCGGGCCGTGCCGCCAGGCAACCTGCGGGACCGCGGGCCGGCCGCAGGCCTGCGCGCCGACCGCCGGTCCGCGCCCGGCCGGTCACGGGCCGTAGACCTGCCGGACCGTAACCTCGCCATCGCCAGCCAGGGTCAGGAACCGCTTGGTCCACTCGACGGCCTCGCTGAGATCACGGGTCTCCATCAGCGCCCATCCCCCGACGAGTTCCTTGGCCTCGGAGAACGGGCCGTCCAGAACGGTGAACTCCCCGTCGGAGTAGCTGATCTTGACCGCCTCGCTCAGCGGTGCCATGCCGCCCGTCGCCAGCAGGACACCGGCCTTAGTCGCCTCCTCGACGAAGTCGCTCATGTGAGCGATCTGCTCCGGGGTCGGCGGGCCGGCCGGGGTGTTCGGATCGCCCAGGGTGTAGCCGAAGAACTTCATCGCGCTGTCCTCTCTGTCGTCGCCTCTGCGAGCCGCACTGGCTGTGCTCTTTCACCCGTGCGTCGAACGCGGTACCGCCGCATCGACATGACCGGCAAAGTTTCCCGGATTTTCCTGCCGCCCGGCCTCGGCCGCTGTCAGGGGCCACCGGCAGAATGTCTGTCGTGGCGAACCTGGTGATTACCGGCGACACGGTAACCGTCGCGATGTCGATGGCGGAGAAGGCCGAGGCGGTACACCGGGATCTCAGCTTCCCGCGCAGTTCGGTGACCCGTGTCCGGGCTGTCCAGGATGGCATGGCCGAGGTCCACGGGGTGCGGATGCCGGGGGCCTACTTTCCCGATGTGATCATGGTCGGGACCTGGCGCACCCCTCAGGGCAGCACCTTCGCTATCTGCCATGGCAGCGGGCCCGCGGTCGTCATTGACCTGCAGGGCGAGCCCTATGACCGGATCGTGCTGACGGCCGATAATCCGCAGGAAGCCGTCGCGCGACTGTCCTGACGGCAGGAGACCTGGCAAGATAGCAGCCAGGATGAGACGAATGACTCGAATCAGGCGCCCCGCCGCCGGCGCTGCGGCTGCGCTCGCCGTGCTCACGGCAGCCGCCATCGCAGCGGCCGCCAGCGGCGGCACGGCGACGGCCAGCCCCGCGGCGGCGCAGGCGAAGGCGGTCGCGGCAGCCACCGGGCTCTCGCGCGGAACGGACAGCAGCTACATCGCCATTCCTGGTCCCGCGCCCTACCACGAGCCGGCCGTGGGCGGCTACTACGGCGGCTACATCGGGATGCTCGGGAACTGGTCTGCCTGGCAGCACTGCGGCACCCAGGTCGTGTACTCGGCGACCGACGCCGCGGACGCCCGCACCAACTTCGTGACCTACCACACCGGCGTCGGCGTCGGCGTGTACTGGTTCATGGGCGGCCCGGGCGTGGATCCGCATTACAACGGCACCAGCAAGGAAGCCTCCGCGTGGGGCGCCGCGCAGGCTGCCCGCGTAGTCAGCGACCTCGGCGGCAGCCCCAAGCCGAACTACCCGATCGTCTTCATGGACGTCGAGATTCCGGGCGACGCGCCCAGCTACACGCCCGCGCCTGACAACGGCTGGAACTCCGTCTACACCTCGGCCTGCAGCGGCAAGGTCAAGTCCGGCTACGTGTCCACTGCGCTGGACCGGGCTGACTTCAACGGGTTCGCCAGCTACCTGACCAGCCACTCGAGCTATAAGGCCGGCGTGTACTCGAACCCGGCGGTGTGGGCGTCGATCTTCGGCACCGGCAGCGACGCCTCGATCACCGACACCTACGAGTGGACCTACGCCGGCGACACCAGCAGCCTGGCCCACCACCCGGACGGCTGGTGCCTTTCCGGCACCAGTACCTGCGCCAGCTTCTTCGGCGGGATCACCAGCTCGAGCAAGTACGCGGTGGCCTGGCAGTGGACCGGCGGCGGCGGCACCTACAACGGGTATGGCGACCTCGACCAGATCGACCAGAACCGCACGCCTTAGCGCACCGGCCCGTCGGCCATCGACGTGCCGGCGGTCAGCCGGGCCCGGACACGAAGCCATCGCGGTCTGCACGATCGGGTAGCGGATCCCGGTCAGCTCCGTCAGCCGGGTCCTGATCATCGCGCTCACCCGACCTCCTGCTCCCGGCGTCCCTCCGGGTCCAGGTGCTCGCGGATCAGCGCCAGCTCGGCCGGCGACGGCAGCCGGGTCTCCGGCACCTGGTCGGGGCCGCGAGCAGGAAGCCGGTGGCCTCGGCAACGTCGGAGACCGACACACCGGGATGCACGGACCGCAGCCGCATGGAGTGATCAGGCCGGCGAAGTCGAGCACGGCCAGGTTCGTCACCACCAGGCGCAGCTCGTGGAACGCGGCAGCGCGCCCGGACAGCCCCGCCGCCCGGTCGTAGCCGACGCCGCAGACCATGTCGACCTGGTCCACCAGGACCCGGCGCGAGTGCCGCGGGTATCCAGTAGCTGACCGGGTGGTTCACGGTGTTGCCCGGCGCGCCGCGCACGCCGAGAAGCTGCGCCTTCGGCCGGGCCCAGTCGCCGATGCAGGAGATGTTCTGGTTGCCGAACTGGTCCAGCTGCGCCGCGCCCATCATCACGTGCCGTTCGCCCGCCGCCAGCATCGTGAACACGCCGCGGAACGGCAGCCAGCCCTCGCTCACCCGGTCAGCGCCCGGCGGCTGTCCGTCAGTCGGGGCCAGCAGGAACGCCTCGCCGTCGGTCAGCAGCAGGTCAGGCTCGAACGTCAGCTGAGCCAGCCGGGCGCCGAGCGCCGGGATCAGCCCCATCGGGCTGGCCAGGATCGCCCCGTCGCCGCGCCACGCCTCCGCGCAGGCCACGACGCAGATCTCGGCGACCGTGGCCGCGCCAGCCCCGGTCATGCCGGCGCACCGGCCCGGAAGCGCGCGACCGCCGCCTGGTAGTCCGCCTCGTCGCCGGCCAGGTACTCGGCGCGGAACGCCGCCCAGTCCGCGGGGCTGGCGGCCGCGCTCGCATACCGCGCCTGGAACGCCTCGTCCGCGGCCGTAGTCGGGAACGCAGCTGGTGAAGTGCGCGCCGTTCGGCGTCTCGACCACGCCGTGCACCATCGCGCGGTTGATGCAGCAGGCTCTGCGGCGGCCCGGCGGCCAGCAGCTCCGCGGTCGGCACCATCCGCTCGCAGGACACGTAGGCGCGCTCGGCCGCCAGGCAGAACAGGTCGTCGAAGTACGGGTCGGGCCCGAGGTACTGGCCGTTGCCGCGGCCGTCGGCGCGGTTCATGTGCACCAGCGCGGCGTCAAGCCGGCAGCGCGGGTACCGCCACCAGTTCCTCCCCGTCCGGCGTACGGCGACCGGACCGTGCGCAGCTGCGGGTTGACCCGCAGGACGTCCGAGCCGAGGCCGGCCCGGATCGGCAGGAACGGCAGCCGGTGCGCGGCCGCCAGCAGTCCCCAGTGCAGCATGCCCTCGTCCAGCTCGGTCAGCTCGATCGCGCCGCGCTGCCGCGCCGGCCTGAAATGCGGCTCGAGCGGCAATCGAGTCCAGCGACGCGAACGCCGGTGACGACCCGGCGCACCGCCCGGCCGCGATCAGCAGGCCGACGTCCGGGCCCGCCGTAGCGACACCACGGTGAGGTCGCTCAGCGCCGGCCGCAGGATGGCCCGCACCAGCGCCATCGGCTTGCGCCGCGACCCCCAGCCGCCGATCCCGATCGTCATCCCGGACCGCAGCTCGCCGATCACGTCCGCGATCGTGAGCGCGCGCCCGGGCCTGTCAGTGTCTGGCCCGGTCAACGAAGTCCTGCCGGGCCCGCGGGCAGCCCGAACGTCGCATTGTCGGCGGCGCACCCGCGCGTTCACGCCGATGAGCGCGCAGTGGCCCCCGGTTGCCTGCATCTCCTTGATGTCGACGCCCGCGCAGAAGCCGCGCCCGCTGGCGGCGAGGACCACGGCCCGCACGCCGGGGTCCGCGCGGCCCCCGAGATCACGTCCGCCAGGTCGAGCCAGCCCCGCGCGGGCGGCGCGTTGACGGGTGGGAAATCGATCACTACCTCGGCGACTCCGTCGCTCTTCTGCAGCCCGACAGCCATCGAGGTTCCCCGCTCGCGTCAGAACCCGGCGTTTGCCTGGCGAGCGTAACACGGCCGGTGAAGCCGGCCGGCGAGCGCAAGAGCGCCTGCTCGGAGGGCAGTGCACAATGATCAGATGGCGCAGATCGGCCTCAGCATTGTCATCGGCGCTCCGGTCGCCACGGTGTGGGCGCGCGTCAGCGACCTCGCGTCGCAGACCGACTGGATGCTGGATGCCGTGGCGATCCGGTTCGTCTCTGCTGCCACGTCCGGCCGCGGGACGGTCATGGACTGTGATACCAAAGTCGGCCCGTTCCGGCTGACAGACCGGCTGGTCGTGACCGAGTGGGAGGACGGGCGGTCGATCGCGATCCGGCATGACGGCGCCGTGACCGGCACCGGCCGGTTCACCCTGGCCGACGCCGGCGGTAACAGCACCCGCTTCGACTGGACCGAGGAGCTGACCTTCCCCTGGTGGATGGGCGGCCCGGCTGGTGCAGCCGCGGCCAGGCCGGTCCTGGCCTGGACCTGGCGCCGTAATCTCGCCGCGCTGCGGGAGCTGATCGAAAGCGAGCGGCGCTAAGCCGATAATCGGCCGTCAGGCCGGTGGCCCCGCCACCGACCAGCTGGTGCCCGCGGCGTCGTCACCGATCTGGATTCCCCCGGCGGTCAGTGCGGTCCTGATCGCATCGGCCTCGGCGTAGCGCCCGGCCGCCCGGAGGTCTGTGCGCAGCCGGAGCAACTGCTCCACTGCCGGGCGAAGCTTGTCCGCAGGGTCCTGCAGGCCTCTGGTGACATAGTCTCCGAGCCGGCCAATCAGCGCGCGCAGCAGAGCGCGCGCCTGGCTTGTTCCCTGGTCTTCCTCGGTGTCACCGGCCCAGTCGCCGATCGCGTACTCGAGGTCGAGGATCGTCATGATCATCCCCGAGCCGTCCCCGGCGGCCAGCGCCTGCTCGAAGCGCTGCTCGGCACTTGCCATCACCTCCGTCAGCGGCGGCGGGCCAGCGTCGGCGCGGGCCCGCGGCGGGGCGCACGTCCCGCTGCGGGACCGCAGCCTCGCCGCTGACCGCGGCGCGCAACTGATCGAGCGGGATCACCGCGGGCGCGGGTATGACAGCCGACTCGCCGTGGCGGCGAATCGTCACGCCGCCGCGGCCGCGCACCTCGGCCGTCTGCGCGGTCAGGTCCAGGATGAGGACGGTGTGCTCGTCGACACCGAGCACCGATGTGCCGTCAGGCAGGCTCGCCTCCATCTCGGACAGCCGGCGCTCACCCAGGTAGCAGTACCTGGTGTCGTGTGTCCCGCCCTCGGCGTTGTCGTAGTGCGGGATCAGGGCCACCCGCAGCCCCGCAGCCGGTCAGCAGGTCCAGGCCGTCCAGCCAGGCGGGCTCAGCGCCTGCCTTGTAAATCTCATACACCGGGATGGCTGCCAGGCCAGCGGTGGCGGCGGCAGCGGAGGCCAGCACCGTGACGCCGGTTCCGCCGATGACCCGGTCGCGCAGCGCCGTGCCGACCGGCGCGCCGCGCCACCTCGTCAGCGCGTAGGACGGGCTGCCCGGCCCGGCAAAAACCCAGTCGGCGGTGCTCACCCTCGCGCCGTAATCCTCGCCGGCAGCACTGGCAAGCACGGTGACTGTCGAGCCCGACGCTGTTCGCGAAGTAGGTTCTGGCTTTGGCGGAGACGTCGGCCGCGTTCTCCTGGAAGGCATAAGGGGCGTCCAGGACGACGGCGTCCGGCCTGGCGCGCAGGCGCCTGGCGAGCATCTTGTGCACCGTGACCATCGTCGGGCTGGTCTCGCCAGACCCCATGATCGCCAGGATCCTGCCGCGCGCGGTCATCAGACGCCAGCCCGGTCGGCGCGTCCGAACGCGCCAGCCTGCACCAGGTCATGCAGGCTGTCGCCGGGCCGCCCGCGAGCACCCGCGCGCCGCTACCAGCATTCGATGTGGGCAGCGGCCCCGGCGAGCAGCCCGGCCGACGCCGTCGTCGACGACGACAGCACCACCAGGTCCGCGCCAGTCGCGCAGGCCATTCCGGTCACCTCGGCAACCGGCAGATCGGAGGCCAGGTGATGAACGAACCAGTGATCCTCGCGCAGGCAGGCGGCCGCCATCAGGGCCGGCAGCCCGTGCCGCTCGCCTGGCGGGGTGGCCACCACGGCGACACCTCGTGGCCTGCCCTGCGGCTGCTGAGCGGCCTGCGCGATGAGCCGCTCGCAGATCATGCTGGCACGGTGTTCCTCCGCGATCGTAGCGCAGGCCGGCCGCCCAGTCATCGCCGATCTGGCGCAGGGCCGGCCCGATAACGCGGGCACACATATCCACGACAGGCACGCCGCCCGTCAGCCTGCCCAGCCGCTGCCGCGCCAGTGTCTCGTCACCGGCGATCAGCGCGTCGTAGAGCCGCGCCGACTGTACCGCCCAGTCCCTGACGCGGATGCCGGCCGGCGGCGGCTGTCCCGCCGGCCGGCGTTCAGCGAGCGCACGGACGTCGCTGTCGCTGACCTCGTAGCCACGGCTCGTCTTGCGAGCGGGCAGCACGCCCTCACGCACCCAGCCGTAGGCCGTCTGGTAATGAACGCCGAGTACGGCTGCTGCATCGCGAAGGTGCATGCTGCTCAGCGCTCCTGTCCGCTCATCAAGCCGATGGCGTGGCTGATGGCTGGATGCGGCTGCGCACCGGAGCCAGCCAGGCCAGCGTGCTCCGGGCGCAGCCGCCGCGGGGAGACCAGGAGGACACCAAATCTCCCGCTCTTAGCGCATCTTAGCAATGTTTTATCGGCACGCCAATTAACCGAGATGCCAGGCATGTACTT
>CAVOKK010000031.1:0-271115 GCA_963696455.1 uncultured Actinomycetota bacterium | reverse complement strand
CGAGCAGGCCGCCCGTGGGCCGTGCTGACGGTGGTGTGCGCCTCCGCACTGATCGTCAACGTTGACAACACAATCCTCAATGTGGCGCTGCCCACGCTGGTCCGGAAGCTAGCAGCGACGTCAAGTGAGCTGCAGTGGGTCGTCGACTCTTATGCGATGGTGTTCGCGGGCCTGCTGCTAGTCGGCGGCAGCCTGGCCGACAGGTTCGGGCGCAGGCGATTTTTCCTGATTGGACTCACCGTCTTTGCTGCGGGATCGGCCGGTGCCGCGTTCTCGGGGTCGGTAGATGTGCTGATCGGGCTGCGGGCGGTCATGGGCGCCGGGGCTGCCCTGACAATCCCCCCGTCGCTGTCGATCATCAACGACGTGTTCCGCGACCGGGAGGAGCGGGCGCGGGCGATTGGCGTGTGGGCCGGGACCATCGGCCTGGGTATCGCCATCGGCCCGATAGCGGGCGGCCTGCTGCTGGCCCGGTTCTGGTGGGGCTCAGTGTTTCTCGTCAACGTCCCGATCCTGGTCACCGCGTTCGTGGCGGCCCTGATACTCGTGCCAGACTCGAAGAACCCGGCCGCCAGCCGTCCCGATCCCTTCGGCGCGGTGCTGTCGGTCAGCGGCCTCGGCTTGCTGTTGTGGGCGATCATCGAGGCGCCGGCCAGGGGATGGGCAGCTGCGGAGGTTGTCGGGGCCGGGCTGGCCAGCGCTGCTGTTCTCGGTGCCTTTGTCGCCTGGGAGGCCCGCAGCCGCCATCCGATGCTGAACCTGGCCTTCTTCCGGGATCGTCGGTTCTCCGTAGCTGCCGCGGCTGAGGGCCTCGGAGTCTTCGGCCTGCTGGGAGCACTGTTCGTGCAGACTCAGTTCCTGCAGTTCGACCTCGCCTTCTCCCCCCTCCAGGCCGGGCTGCGCATCCTGCCCATGGCCGCCGTACTCGGGGTCAGCGCGCCCCTGTCCCCGGTGCTGGCGCGCGCCATCGGGGTCAAGTTCACCGTTGCGGCCGGCCTGGCGTCGATCGCCGGCGGCCTGTGGCAGGTATCGGCAGTGTCCACGGCTGCCACGACCTACGGGAACGTGGTGCCCGGGCTACTGCTCATCGGGCTGGGCGCGGGCTTGCTGCTGCCGACAGCAACGAACTCCGTCGTCGGATCGGTCCCGCGCGGCGATTCCGGGATCGGCTCAGCGGCCAACGCCGTGGCTTTGCAGGTCGGCGGCGCGCTCGGCGTTGCCGTCATCGGGAGCGTGCTGGCGACCCGGTACCAGGAGCGCATCAGCGCGGCGCTGGCCGGGCACCACGTACCGGCCGCTGCCACGCGCACCATCCTCGGTTCAGTCGGCGGCGCGCTCGCAGTCGCCGCTCACGCCGGGGGCGCCGCAGGCGCGCTGCTGGCAGCTGCCGCCCGCACCGCGTTCATGAGCGGCACCGAGGTGGCGCTGGCCGTCGGCGCTGCTGTCGCCCTCGGCGGCGCCGTCCTGGTGATCGCCCGCCTGCCAGCACGGGTCCCCGCGGACCGGTCAGATCTGGGTGGCACCGGGAACCGCGAGGCCGACGGCCAGGCCGACGTCCCCGCAGATGCCGGCGCTCAGCTGTCCGGGCCCGCCGCGAACACTCGCGACGGGCCCGGATCACAGTTCCTCCGCCGGCCAGAACGACCGGCGTGATCGCTATCCGGAGACTGTCACCGCCGCCGGCGGTGACGCGATCCCGTTGGCGACCACAACCAGCGTGCTCGGGCCTGCCGGGATACCCGACGGGAGCGTGAACTGGGTTGAGGATCTGGTGCCGGGAGCGACCGACACCGAGGTCCAGTTGCTGGTACGGGCGTAGGTCACCACGCCCGTCGCGGTGTTGGTGATCCGCACCAGCGGGAAGTTGGTGTTGTCCTGGACATCATCACCGTAAGCGGCTCCCTGGTCCAGACCGGCGAGCTGGATGCCAGAGACGCTGTAGGTCCGGCCGGGGGCCAGCGTCGTGGAGCTCAGGCCGGAGATCGACGGCGCCCATGCCGGGTTCGGTGACCCGCCGGCCGTGTAGACCTCCATCTGGTTGCTGCCATCGTTGAACAGCACCTGCCCGTTCGGCAGGGCCAGCATCCGCGTGTAGTACGACGAGTCGTTGGGCGCATTGGGAACATCCGGAACCTGAGTGAGCGTGCCCGAGCCCGCGTTGTAGACGAAGAAGTGAGTCGGCGTGTTGTAGACGCAGGCACTGACGTCAAACAGCACGTTTCCATCCGGCAGGACGGATCCTGGTCCGTCGGTGCTGTCGTACTCCTCGCCGCCGATGGCCGGAATCTCCGGCCCCGCGGTCCAGGTGCCCGGCGTGCCGGCCTTGTACTGATACAGCGCGGTCTGCGTGTCAGCGTCCGTGGTGCAGGCCGCGGGAGCCTCTTGCGTGCTCGAGCCCGCCCCGACCACAAACGTGTTGCCGCCCGGCATCTCGATCTGCGGCCCGATCTCCACGACCGGGAACAGATTGACCGGATCGCCGTTCACGGCCGTATTTCCCGCGAATGACCAGGACTCGGTGCGCGGGTTGTACAGCTGCGTCTGGCCTGGCACCCAGAGATCGAGTGTCAGCAGCTGGCCGCTCGGCTCCAGGGTCCAGCCCTCTTCATCGTTGGGATCATTCTTGCCCGCTGCCGGGATCACCCTCCACGTCAGCGTCCTCGCGTTCAGCAGCGCATCATCGACGGTCAGGTCCGGATTCGTGGCGCAGTCCTGGCACGGCTGCTGCAGCATGAAGGTGCCATTGGCCAGCACATCGCTTGCGGCGTCCCCCATGCTTGTCCAGCCGCGCGGTGGTGCGACCGACCGCCAGGCGTTCGTCACCGGGTTGTAGATCGCGCCTTCGTTCGACCAGACTGCGTTCTCCCCGATGTACTCGCCGCCCTCGACGATCATCCGCCCGTCGGGCAGGATCGCCGACGCGAAATACAGCGGCGTATACGCGGCCGGCATCGACGCAATCTGGCTCCACGTGCCGTCGATATAGCTGCCGTCCGGAGCCGGGGTGAGCTTCCACCACTCGTTCGAGCCGCCCGTGACGTTGTTGTCCGGCTCATCGTGGACAAGAACTGTGCCGTCGCTCTCCAGCAGCATCGTGCCGGGCGTCCCGAACGGCGGCGGGTTCTCCAGCGGCGTCCACGGTGACGCCGTGCTTCCGTTCGCGGACCTGAGATCCGCTTTGAGCCCTGATGGCTTCGCGCGGCCCAGCGGCGGTCGCGCGGCGACTGGCGCAGGGGCCTGCGCGGACGCCTGGGCGTCGCCGGACAGGCTGAGCCGGTGCGCAGCCGCCGGCGTGCTGGCGATTGCCACTCCGGCCAGCGCGCCCGCGAGCAAAAACCCGCTGGCGAGTACGGCAGATCGACGGCGTAATGACATCAGGCCCTCCTTGGCGTTCCTCACCCTGCTGTCGACGCGGCGGACAATATTGGGTCGCACAGTGTCGATATACGTCCGCCTCAGGCCGGTATAGCACGGCAGTGGAGCCTGACTGTGCGCAGGTTTCGATATGGAATGGCGCGGGTTCTAGCAGACCGATCGGTCAGCGCTCGTTATCGTTCGTCCGGGAGAGGTCGGCGATCGAAGTAAGACAGGCGCTATGAAGCTTCTTCTCACGTCCGCGGGCATCAAGAACCCGAGCATCCGCAACGCGCTGGTCGACCTGCTGGGCAAGCCGATTGCCGAGTGCAGCGCCCTGTGCATTCCCACCGCGACATACGCCATGGGCGGCCCTGGCCCGGCCTGGCGGTTCATCACCGGCCGGGCCTCCACCCCCATGTGCGAGCTGGGCTGGAAGTCCCTGGGAGTGCTGGAGCTCACCGCCCTGCCCAGCATCGATGCAGAGCGCTGGGTCCCCCTGGTCCAGGAGGCTGACGTCCTGCTGGCGGCAGGGGGCGACGCCTTGTACCTGTGTTACTGGATGCGGCAGTCCGGCCTGGCGGATCTCCTGCCCTCGCTGCGCGCGGTCTGGGTAGGAGTGAGCGGCGGGAGCATGGTGCTGGCCCCCAGCGTCGGCGAGGACTTCGTCGGCTGGAAGCCGCCCGCCGACGGCGACAGGGCGCTGGGGCTGGTTGACTTCTCGATCCTTCCGCACCTGGATCACCCGGATCTGCCGGACAACAGCCTGGCCAACGCAGGAACTGTGGGCCGCCAGCCTGCCGCAGCCGTCGTACCTGATTGACGATCAGACCGCCATCAAGGTGACCGGCGATATCGTCGAGGTCGTCTCCGAGGGGCACTGGCGGCACTTCACTCCCTGATGCCGGGGAGGCCCGGGCATCTCGGAGCGGCGGCAGTGCAACCGATTTCTGGCCGGGCTCGTCCAAGCAGTCGGGTGGGTCGCGCGCAGCTGTTCCTGATTGCGGGCCGGCGCGCCCCGGTCCGGGTGAACCGCGCCGCCGCGACAGATCTGAGAGGCAGTCCGGAATGGTCGGCAGACTGCGAAACGCTGGAGTCAGGCATGGCATGCGGGCGGCGGCGATCGCCGCGGCAGTCGCGGTTGTGCTGGGAGCTGTCAGTTGCGCATCCGGGCCGGCGCGCCCGGTCGCCCGGGCGTCGCTGGCGGGAACGGTGCGCAGTCTCTCCCGGCAGCTGGCCTTCAGCTCCGGCGCCAGGGCGGGCTGGGCCGCCGTGCCGTACCGGGACGCGCAGCTATCGGTCCCCGGATCGTGGCTGGTCGAGGCACCACAGCAGCTCGCCTGCGGGCTGCCGCGGACCGACGGGATGATTTTTGCCGGCGCCAGGCCGCGGCTCCCGAAGGGGCTGGGCTGCGGCCTGACCGCGAGCATGGCCTGGATCGCGCCTGCCGGGAGCAGCCGGCCGGCAACCGGGCATCGCCGGCCCACCGCGGTGATCCACGGCATTCCGGTCTACCGGCTGCCCAGCGGGACCGGGTCTGTGCAGTATCTGGTCCCCGAGCTGGGCGTGCGCGTCGGGGCGCGCGGACCGCAGGCCCGCCGTGTCCTCAGCACGCTCAGAAGGTCGCCGCTGTCGGCCGTGCTCGGCCGGGGCGCTGCCAGCCGTGTGCCGGAAGGCTGGACCTGGACGCAATCGGGCTCAGTCCGGTTTGCGACCCCGCCCTCCTGGAAGCTGCAGCGCGCCCGCCGGTGGGCCACCTGCGGGACCGGACTCGCGCCGGGCAGCCTGCTGCTCATCGACGCGACGCAGCCGCCGCTCCCGCTGCCGTGCCCCTACCGGATTCCCACCGCGAGTGCCGGCGAGGCTCAGCCCGGCCTGGTCGTCGTTACCGGGAAATACGCTGCGCAATCAGTCGGCCAGCACTTCGGCCGCTGCCAGAGCCGCCGCGGGGTGCGCCTCTGCCTGTCCTCGGTGACTGGTCAGGGCGGCCTCCTCAGCGGCGTGCTGATCTTCTCGGTCTCCGTGCCGCAGAACGCGGTGACGTACTTCCTGCTCGGCCTGTCCGGTTCTCGGACCGCCAGGACGATTTTCCGCTCGATCAGCGCGTCTACCACAGCGAGTCTTCCGGGACTAGCTGGCTGAACGCCCTTCCTAGATCCGAGCCCAGATAGACGTTGTCCAGGTCGTCATGCAGAACGTGCGCGAGGCTGTCGGGATTTGACAGCACCTCCATGTCCTCGTCGAGCCGCTCGGCACGAAAGCGCCAGCCCTCTGGGAGGTCGAGCCGTGTGTAGAGATGAGCGAGGTCGGTTTCACGCGAGGTCGGGTCGAGCCGCGGGGAGAAAGACTGCATGACGAATACCTCGCCGTCGGGGGCATCGAGCAGGTAGACCTCGCTGCCTCCGCTGAAGGTGACGTCGCCGGTGCTGTAGGCGTACTCAGGCTGGTAGCTGCCCCGGTCTGCGGTGTCCATCAGGCTTGCCGCGCCGACGGCTGCCATCCACGTGCCCGTGATGTCTTCGAACGTCCTGTCGTCGCCGACTTCCCGGATATCAAGCCGGTCGAACATCCACTGCCTGACCGGGTTGAGCCAGGCGCGCACGGCTCCGTTCTCGCGCGCGATCAGGTCGGCGTCGAGGGCGTCGAATTGCTCGGGTGCCGGCTCGCATGCACCGGTGGTGTTCCAGATATTCGCGATGGCGTTGTCCTGATTGGTACCGGTAATCAGGCCCACTTCGCAGAACCGGTGACCGCGCACGTCCTGCAGGTGGATCTCCCGGCCAGGAACCAGGTGCTCCTGGCGAGCTGCGGCCAGGCCTTGCTCGAGGCTGGCTTCAGTCATAGAAGCTCTCCTATCGCTGGCTGCCTCATCACGTCATCAGCTCAACGGTAGGACTTCAGCCTCCCGGGCCGATCATGCGGGTTGTCATCGCGAGCCATATCGCCGCTGCGTGAGAGGCTAAGCGAACCGGTTATCAGCGAGGGAGTACCAGATGACCGGCGATCCAGGCCCGGGCACGCGCCTCCTTGGCACCCTGGCCACCGCAGCTGGCAAGGGCGTCGTGCGCGTGGAAGACCGCTTCGACAGTGATATCGAGACTGTCTGGTCAGCGCTCACCGATCCCGCGCGCCTGGCGACCTGGTGGGGGACGGTCGAGGGAGACCTGCGACCCGGCGGCGGGTACCAGGCGAAGGTGCACGCCAGCGGCTGGGAAGGCACCGGCGCGTCGCGGCCTGCGATGCCCCGCGGCGGCTTCGCCTGCTGACCAGGCAGCCGGATCAGCCTGACGAGCAGTCCATCGAGATCACCCTGACCGCCGACGGCGACCAGACAACACTGGTCTGGGATGAGTGCGGCATGCCGGTGGCCTATCTCGCCCGCGACGGGGCGGGTATCCAGATTCATGTCGAAGACCTCGGCGCCTACCTTGCCGGGCGGACCCGCTGCGACTCCGACGCCCGGATGAGCGAGCTCTTCCCTGCCTACGAGCCGCTGGCCGCGAAGGTCAGCTAATAGGGATCGATTGTCCTCGGCTGGCTGGTTCGGTGAGGATGGTCACTCAGCCCGCTGGCAGGTGCACTAGCGCTGGCGTTCCCTGCGGTTAGATCGTGCCCCTGCCGCTGGTGAGGTCTCCGTTCGATGGCTGGTGGGATGACGCGCCGGTGAGCGCTGCACTATCAGCGAGCTGCCAGGAGTCCTCCGGGTTCGATGTCAGGGTGCCGTTCTGCGGGAGGAGAGCCGGTTGATTTTCGCCGGGTGGACTGGCCGAAGCTGGTCATGACGTGCATATCCAGGATGAGCAGGCCGGCCTGCGGACGGGGCCGCCGGGATCGCCCGTTCCACGATCTGGTCGCCGGGTATGCCGACGAACCGCCGAGGTGGTGATCGGGATCGAGACCGACCGGGGCTTGTTCGTCGCGCGCTGATCGCGCCGGTATCAGGTGTTCGCGGTGAACCCGATGTCGGTGTCGCGGTACTGGGACCGCACGCGTCCTCGGCGCGAAGTCCGATCCGACCAGCGCCGCCAGGCCAGCCAGCTCCGGTCCGCGCTGGGGAGTTCTACCCCGCCGCCCTGGCCGCGTTCGGCGACCTGACCAGCGGCGACGCCACCGCTGTCCTGCAGACGGCACCCGAGCCGCCGCTGGCGCGGATTTTGAGCAGCACCCGGACGCCGGGGTCCGATCCCTGCCAGGACTGGGGATCATCCTCGGCGCCCGGGTGCTCGGCGAGTTCGGCGACGTGCCGGACCGCTACCTCGACGCCAAGTCTCGCAGGAACTACGCCCGCACCTCACCGGTCACCCGGCCTCCGGAGAAACGCGTCGTGCTGCCCGCCACGTCCGCACACGGCCGTCAGCCAGGCAAAGGCAGCGGCGCGGTTGTTCTCCTCGATATTGGTGTGGTCTTCCTCGGCGGGGAAGTGGGTGGTGATGTTCGGGACACGGTCGGCCAGCCATCGGGCATGAGCGAGCGGGACGAAGTCCTTCATGCCGTGCCACAAGCTGACGGGGGCCCGGATCTCGCCGAGATCGAACTGCCACGGATAGTAGAGCGCGCTGTCATCCTCGAAGGAGCCGTCATCGTCGAAGCTCCCGTCGTCTCCGGCGTGCAGGACGTCGCGAGTGCACAGGGCGAGGTACTCGGCCCACTCCCGGCTGTGCGCGTCATCCTGCTCCGCGCGGTCTCCCCAGTGGTGCAGCCACCAGTCCGGTGAGCCCCTCTCCGCCAGGGTGATCGCTGATTGGTCCCGGAACTCCGCTCGTGCGCGCTCGGGCTCATCGAAGAACCTGCGGATCTCCTCGCGCGTTGCATCGCCGCCGAGGCCCTCGGCCCAGTCGAGGCCCGGCTCACCGTAGGGCCCGATCGATGCGAACACGCACACGGCGGCAATCACATCGGGCAGCGTGGCCGCGGCGGCCAGGGCGTACGGGCCGCCGCCTGACGATCCCCAGGCCGCCGCCCTGGAGATGCCCAGTTCGCTGATGATCGCCCGGATATCGACGGCGCAATCGGCAATCCGGCGCCCGGGCAGACTCGCTGACCGGCCGCAGCCTGGGCGGTCGTAGCCGATCAGGCGGAAGCCCTGCTCCTGGCCCTCGCGTACCGCTCGCGGGAACAAGTGCCGTGAGCCAGCACCGTTCATCATCAGGACCGGGAAGCCAGAGTCCGGCCCCGCATCCTCGACCGCGAGCTCCCTGGTGCCGACGGTGACGATCCGGAGTTCAGGGTCCATGTCCGGGACCATAGCCCTCGGTGATCACGGCCGTCACTTTGATTTCGCCACCGGCCGCGCAACGAGGAACCATCCGACCGGGGGCTGGGCCTGGAAAGCGGGGTAAGGCAGGCTAGGTAGGGCGAAGGACCGCCGCGCGAGATTGGGCGCAAAAGTGACCGTCGACCGCAGCAACCGGACAGCTCGAAGCGTGGCTAGCGCCCGTCGTAGGCACTGCCCAGGCCCCGATCGTGCACTACCAGGCCAGACTCCTGGCGCGCGGCCGGACCGCACTAGCCGGCGACGCAGCACATGCTGCAGTCCGATGGTTTGCGGAGGATTCCGGCAGGGGCTCTACGACGTGGCCGCGCTCACCAGGATGCTCACGACGGCACCGACCGCCGCCGAGATACCCGGCGCGCTTAGCTCTACGGGTTCCGCGCCGCCTTCGCGGCCTCGCGGTTGCGGCGGCACGATCGCCTACCTGTCGCACGCGAGCCACTGGCTGGACTACGCGTGCTTGGCGGTCTGTGGCTGCTGTCCTCGTCCTGCGTGCTCTCTGACGCCAGTGCTGCCCGAATTCGCCGTCATGGAGCCTGCGCAGCTGGTGCGCGTGGTGATCCAGCCGATCAGCGGCCGCCAGCATCTCGTGATAGTCATGGCCGTGCTCGCGGGCCGCGGTCTTCTCCTCCTCCCGCTTACGGACGATGCGCAGCTCCTCCTGGCCCAGCTCGACGACCTTGGCAAGTGTCTCTTTCAGATCCATCGCTTCCCCATTTCCGCCTGCCTCCCGGCATGCTCGCAGTCAAGCAGACGACCGCCGCCAGCAACCGAGAAATCCGAACGCACGGAAGCTAGCCAGCAGCGCGGTGGCCCGGTGTAAGCCAGTGCGTGACGGTCGCCCGGGTGGCCAGGGGCGGTCATGGCGCGGATGGCGTCGTGTCGCTGCTGGTCCCGCGCAGTGACTCGAGCATGCTGAAGAAGGCGCTCGTCCCAGGATGCGACGACGAACTGCTCGAGGATCCCGCAGCCGGCCAGCACCTGGTAAAGCCTCCGGCGTCGCTCGTCATCACCAGCGACATCGCGGATAGCCGCGCCCAGCCGCGCAGTGTCACTGACAGCGCGACCGCCAGCCTCGAGCGACACACTCACCGAGCAGTCCGCCGGAGCAGGCCTGCGCACCCTCCAGCACACGTATCCAGATCATCCGGGCGTTGTGCGCCAGTTCGAACATTACGTACTGGGCCAGAACACGCCACCGCCCGCGGTTCCGGCTCTGCAGAACCTCGTTCAGCAGCGCGACTGACAGCAGCACCACGATCACGTTCGCCGTCAGCCCTGCCAGCAGCGGGTGCTCATCCCAGAAGCGGACGCCGATTACATCGGACACAACCCCCGCGACCAGGCCGGCCACGGCCAGCGCCGCCAGCAGGCGCGTCTCCCGCAGATACGAGTCACGCCAGGCCGAACGCCGCGGGCCGCCGTCGTGACGTGTCATCTGCGCAGGCTACGCCCGGAGCCCGGCGACCGGCGCTGCCGAGCGCCCGGCTTCCGGGATTCGCGTCCTGTATGGTGCCCGGGGCCGACCCTGCGACACCAGCAAGACCGGCCTGCTAGCAGACAGGGTTAGGAGGAAGTACTTATGCCATCTCTGAGCGACCGCGTGGTGCTGCTGACTGGCGGGGCGACAGGTATCGGGCGGGCCATCGCCCTCGACATGGCCGCCGCCGGCGCGACCGTCGCTATCGGCGACACGAATATCGATGGCGGGCAGCCGAACAGTCGAAGAGATTCTGAGCGCAGGCGGCCAAGGCGACCTTCAGGACCTGCGACGTGGCCGAGGTCGATCAGGTCGCTGGCCCTCGTCAGCGGCGCGATCGCCGACTTCGGGCGATCGACGTGCTCGTCATCGACGCCGGATCTCCGGCGGGTCACGTCGCCTCCATGAGCTCGACATCGACGCCTGGGACCGGACCGTCGCCGTCAACCTGCGCGGAACCTTCCTCTGCGCCCGAGCGGCGATCCCCCACCTCCTGCAGAACCCGCGCAGCGCCATGGTCAACATCGCGTCGACTTACGGCATCATCGGCGCGCCGCTGGCCCCGTCGTACTGTGCCTCTAAAGCCTGCATCATTAACCTGACCCGGCAACTGGCCGTCGACTATAGCGCCGACGGCCTTCGCGTCAACGCCATCTGCCCCGGCTACATCGACACAGACATGGGCGGCCGCCGGGCATCCCTGCCGCAGGCCGAGCGCGCTGCTGCGCAGGCACGGCGGGAAGCGAACGCCGCACTGCAGCCCATCGGCCGCCAGGCAGAGGCACAGGAAGTCGCCCGCGTCGCAACGTTCCTAGCCTCGGACGATGCTTCGTTCATGACCGGCTCGATTGTGACCGTCGACGGAGGGTGCACGGCCACCTTCCGGCACGGGTCCTGACCGCCACCGCGAACATCCGGCCTCCGGTGCGGGCGAGTACGCCCTGGTCATGGCTGTGCAAGCTTGACGACGACCGCAGTACCCGGACCAAGCAGGTATGGCTCGCCGCGGATGATGACATCGAGCGGCGAGCCCTCGTCGATGATGTAGCGCTCTTCGTCGCTGGTGAGATGCACGCGGATCTGCCGGTCGCAGAACCGCAGCGAGAAGGCGAGCTCCGTCCAGGCAGGCGGCAGCCTCGGCGTGAAGGAGAGCTGGCCGTCGAAATCGCGCACACCGCCGAACCCGAAGACCAGCGCTGACCACACGCCAGCCGCGGAGGCGATGTGGACTCCGTCCGAGGCGTTGCCGGCGACATTAGCCAGGTCCATCAGCAGTGCGTACTCGAAGTACTCCAGAGCCTTGCGGCGTTTGCCTATCTCGGCGGCGATGATGCTCTGCACGCATGCCGACAAGGACGAGTCCCCGGTGGTCAGCCTGTCGTAGTAATCGAAGTTACGGCGCTTCTGCTCAGCCGAGAAATCGTTGCCCAGCAGGAACATCGCAAGCACGACGTCGGACTGCTTCAGTACCTGGTGCCGGTAGATCACCAGCGGGTGGTAGTGCAGCAGCAGCGGAAAGTTCTCCGGCGGCGTAGCGCTGAGGTCCCACATCTCCCGGTTCAGGAAAGTGTCGTCCTGAGGGTGGATGCCGCGCCGTTCGTCGAACGGCACGTGCATGGCCTCCGCCGCGCGTTCCCAGGACTCGGTCTCACCGGCCTCGAGCCGGACTTCGTGGGCGAGAGCGGCATAGTCCGCTGGCCGCTCCTCCCGCAGCCGCCGGACCACCGCGGCGGCAAAGCGCAGGTTCAGGCGGGCCATCAGATTGGTGTAGGTGTTGTCGTTGACCACCGTCGTGTACTCGTCGGGGCCGGTGACGCCGTGGATGTGGAACTGCTCATCGGAGCCGTAGAAGCCGAGGTCCTCCCACAGCCGGGCCGTCTCGACGAGAATCTGGCCCCCGATCCCGCCGAGTATGCGGCCGCTGCCTTCCACCTGGGTATAGCGCATGACCGCATACGCGATATCCGCGTTGATGTGGTACTGGGCGGTCCCCTGCTGAAGGTTGGAAGAGGCTTCCTCGCCGTTGATAGTCCGCCAGGGGAAGAGCGCGCCCCGCTGGCTCATCTCCGTCGCGCGTACCCGTGCGCGACGGAGCATGCTGTACCTGAAGCGCAGCAGGTTGCGTGCGATCCTGGGCTGGGTGTAAGTCAGGAACGGCATGACGAAGATCTCGGTGTCCCAGAAGTAGTGACCCTCGTATGCCTGCCCGGTCAGTCCTTTAGCTGGTATGCCTGCCCTTCGGCCCGCCAGGAGGCCTGCGCGACCTGGAACAGGTTCCACCGGACCGCCTGCTGGTGACGGACGGCATTGTTCCTGGTGCGCAGCCGGACGTCGGCGCGGTCCCAGAATCGATCCAGGCTCTCGCGCTGAGCCGCGGCGATCCGGTCGACTCCGCCGGCAACGGTGCGGTTGAGCGTCCGGCGGCATTGGTCGATCAACTGGGGCACCGCCGCGTTCCGTGATGCCTGGTACGTCACGTACTTGATGATCCTGATCGGCACCTGCGGGAGCGCGTCCGCAGTGACCACGACCTCGCCTGAGTCCTCCTGGACCGAGCCGGTGACGCGATAGGCGCACGCCGTCTCGATCACGTGGTCGGCACCCACCCCCAGCGTCATCTTGCTGCGGGTGGCCTGGTACCCGAGCAGCAGCCGCTGGCCGGCCAGTTCGGCTGCCTGCGCATTGAGTACCCGGCCGTGCAGCGGGGTTGCCAGCCGGGGATCGCGGGGCCGGATCTCCGGCTGGCCGTCCGGCAGCCCGGCATCCTGGCGGTTGAGGATGAGGGAGGAGATCACCACCGGCGCGGCGTAGTCGAGCATCGTGACCTCGTAGGTCATCGCGACTACGTGCCGGTATTCCAGCGATACGATCCTGCACGACCGGATCCGGACATGCTTACCCGCCTCAGTGGCCCACACCAGGTCGCGCGTCAGCGTTCCCGCCTGCATATCCAGGACCCGGCTGTAGTTCTCGACCTGCGCAGTCGCCAGAAAGAACGGCTCATCGTCCACGTAGAGCGCCAGGATGGTCGCATCCGGCGCGTTGACGATCGTCTGGCCAGTCCGCGCCAGCGCAGCGGCGCCTTCCGCGTGCACAATCGGCCAGGTCTCATGAAACCCGTTAACGAAGGTCCCAGGGGCTAATGCCGGACCGCCTTCCTCGAAACTGCCCCGGATGCCGATGAAACCATTGCCGAGCGAGAAGACCGTTTCCGTCCGGCCGGCAAACTCATCGGAGTACTGCGCCTCGATAATGCGCCACTCATCAGGCGGGAATAGATGCTCCGGCGGTAGGACAATCTCACGCTTGAGCATGCCCTGACCATAATCCAGCGCACGCGAAACGGACAGGCAGGGCGCATGACGATTAACCACCGCCATCCGGTCGCCCGCGCGTTTCCGCCCGCTCGCTCCGGAGATCAGCCGCAGCCGCCGCACGGGCGTCACATCATCAGCAGTCCGCCCGTGACCGGAATCAGCGCCCCGGTGACGTACCGTGCTTCGTCGGACACCAGGTACCTGACGGCCTCGGCGACGTCCTCAGGCGTCCCGAGGGCACCCATCGGGATGGTCTCGGTGACGGCATCGATGATGTTGCCGGAAGCCTGGAGACCATGTCAGTCATGATGGCGCCAGGCACCACGCAATTGACGGTGACGCCCTTGCCGGCGGTCTCCAGCGCGATGGTCTTGGTCAGTCCGAAGAGTCCCGCCTTGGCCGCCGAGTAGTTTGCCTGACCGATCCGCCGGTCTCGCCCACGAAGGAACTGATGTTCACGATGCGCCCCGAGCCCCGCTCGACAAAATGCCCGAGCACGGCCTTGGACATGAAGAAGGGACCGGAGAGATTCGTCCGGATGGCCTGCTCCCATTCCAGCATGCTCATCTTCAGCACGGTACGGTCGTGGACGGCTCCGGCATTGTTGACGAGGTAGTCGATCCTGCCGTAATGGCGCAGACCTCGTCCACCACGCGCTGGCAGTCGCCGGGGTTGCCGACGTTGGCCTGATAGAGCGAGACGACGAGCCCTGCGTCGGCAGCCTCCTTGGCGAAGGATTCCGCCGCCTCGGTGTTGCGGTTATAGATAGCGGCGATGCGCACGCCATCTCCTGCTAGTCGTCGGGAGATGGCGGCGCCGATGCCCCTGGTTCCGCCAGTCACCAGCGCTACGCGGTCCTGTGCCTCGTTCATGGGAAGTCCTCCGATTCGGGGTGGAGCAGCGGTCACTGGAAGATGTAGCTGCCGGGCGCGGGCTCACCCGCGGGGTGCTGGCCGCTGCCGAGGCACTCGGGTGCGGGCCTGGTCTCTCCGGACCGATCGGCCAGCCAGCGGGCCCAGTGGTCCCACCACGATCCTTCCTGCCGCTCGGCGCCGGCCAGCCAGGTCTCCGGGTCGGCCGGTGTCTCCGGATTGACGAAATACCCGAGGCGCGGGTGGTCGGGCGCAGCAACTACTGTCTGGATGTGGCCGCTCGAGCACATGACGAACTCTGACCTGCCCGACACCATCTGCGTAGTCCGGTAGCAGCCCTGCCAGGGCGTGATGTGGTCGGTGCGTCCCCCGACGACAAACGTGTCGCAGCTGATGCGCGAGATGTCGACCGGCGTTCCGAGCACTGTCAGTCCGCCCGGCCGGGTCAGCAGATTGCCGGCCACGAGGTCGAGTACCTGGTGGTGGAAGCTGGCCGGCAGCCTGGTGGTATCCGCGTTCCAGGCCAGGATGTCGAAGGCGGGCGGCTTGCGGCCCAGCAGGTAGTTATTGACCCAGTAGTTCCAGACCAGGTCATTGGGCCGCAGCCAGGCGAAGATCTCCGCCATCTGCCAGCCTTCCAGGATTCCCGTCCGGGCCGATGCCTGCTTCGCAGCCGCCATGGTGGCCGGAGTGGCGAACAGCAGCATCTGCGCGTCGACGTCGCAGTCCAGCAGCGTTACTCCGGCGGTCGCCGAGTACACGCTGGTTGTCGCCCCTGGCCGCGAGCACGGCCGCCACGATGGCGACCATCATGCCCCCGAGGCAGCCGCCCATGAGGTTGACGTCCGGCGAGCCGGTGACTTCGCGCACGACGTCGATGACGTCGATGACTTCCTGAGCGTAGGTGTCGAAATTCCAGTCACGCTGCGCCGCAGTCGGATTGCGCCAGCTGATGGTGAAGACCTGATAACCCTGCTTCAGCAGGTGCTCGCACATGCTCCGCCCCGGCGCCAGATCGAGGGCGTAGTACTTGTTAACCTGCGGCGGCACGATCAGCAGCGGGCGCTCGTGCACCGTCGTGCGCTGCGGCCTGTACTGGATCAGCTCGCAGACCTCGCTGCTGTAGATGACGGCGCCGGGCGTGGCGGCGAGGTCGGTGCCGATCGTGAACGGGGACCGGTCTACCTGGGCGATCATGCCGTGGTTGTGCCGGAGGTCGTCGATGAGATTGCCCGCGCCCTTCTTCAGGCTGTCACCCCTCGTCTGCACGGCGACCCTGAGTGCCTCGGGGTTGGTCAGGACGGTGTTTGTCGGCGCGAGCGCGTCCCGTATGAGGCCGACAGCAAATCGCGCGCGGCCGGCCGCGTGGCCCTCCAGGCCAAGCCCGTTCACGAGGTCGTCGGCGCGCGAGCCGAGACACAGATACGTCTGCATCAGCGTCCGGTAGAACCGGCTGGAGTTCCAGGCCGGATCCCTGAAGCGCTTGTCTGACGGCGCCGGCCTGATATCCGAACTGCCCCTGCCGATGCTGGCAAGGTCGCGGGCCGTGCCCGGCAACGCATTCAGCAGCGCCTGCGGCTCCCGCAGCAGACGCTGACCGACGTGCCGCAGTCCGCCGAGCGCGTCTGCCGAAGCCGACGAACTCCCCGCCATCCGGCTGTGCGGTCGCACCGTCCGCTCTGCCGTTCCCGCCTGGCTTGGTCTTCGCAGTGGTCTTGCCGTTGGAGGTCATCACGACAGCCTTTCAATGATCATGGCCATGCCCTGGCCGCCGCCTACGCACATCGTTTCCAGCCCGATCGCCTCATCGCGCGACCGGAGACCGTTCAGCAGCGTGCTGAGAATGCGCACGCCAGTCATCCCGAACGGATGACCCAGCGCGATCGCCCCGCCGAGCGGGTTGAGCTTGCCGCCGAACGGATCGATGCCGATGCCGGTCGCAGAAGGGATGACCTGAGCCGCGAACGCCTCGTTGATCTCGACGATGTCGACGTCGCCGATGGTCATCCCGGCCCGGCCGAGCGCCTGCGCGGAGGAGTCGACGGGGCCGAGGCCCATCATCTCCGGCTGCAGGGCGCTGACGCCGGTCGCGACGATCCGGGCCAGCGGACGGATCCCAAGCTGCCGGGCCCGCGTCGCCGACATGATGACCGCGGCTGCCGCTCCGTCGTTGAGCGGGCACGAGTTGCCGGCTGTGACCCGGCCGTTCTCGCGGAAGACGGGCCTCAGGCCGGCGAGCCGCTCCAGCGTCGTGTCGGGCCGCGGGCCATCATCGGCGGTCATCACCGTGCCATCGGCGAGTGGAACCGGAATGATCTCGCCTGCGAAGATGCCGTCCTTGCCCGCCCGCACGGCCCTGCTCTGGCTCTGCGCCGCGAACCTGTCCATCTCCTCGCGGCTGATGCCGTAAGCGTCGGCGACTCGCTCCGCCGTCTCGCCCATGCTCATGTACGCGCACGGCAGGCCCTCGGCGATTGCCCTCAAGCAGCCGCGAGTTCTGCGTCTCCGGCTGGTCGCAGAACGCCCCGAGCGGAGAGCGAGTACTGGACTCGACGCCTGCGCAGACGAATACATCGCCCTCTCCCGCCTTGATCGCGTGAAAGGCCATTCGCACAGCCTGCAGTGATGATGCGCAGTACCGGTTCACGGTTGTTCCCGGCGCGCCGAGGCCCGCTAGCAGGCTGATGATCCGCGCGATGTTGTGTGACTGCTCGCCGCCGGGCAGCGCGCATCCGCAGATGACGTCGTCGATCTGGCTGAATTCCAGCTGCGGGACCCGGCCCAGTACTTCGCCGACTATGAACGCGCCGAGGTCGTCCGGACGCTGATGGATGAGCGAGCCCTTGACGGCGCGCCCGATGGGCGTCCGCCCGATGGCGGCGATAACTGCCTCTGGCATGGCTAGCTCCCGGACTTCTGAGTTTCTGAGACGATCGACGTCGATGGCGCCCTCGCTGTAGTGCGCGCGCAGCAGGTTCTTGTCGTACTTGCCGACGCTGGTGCGCGGTACCTGGTCGATGAAGGCCCACTTCTCCGGCAGCCACCAGCGGACAACGAGGTCGGAAAGATGGGCGCGCAGATCCTCGGGACTGACGAGCTCTCCCGGCTCTGGGCAGATGAACGCCAGGGGCCGTTCTCCCCACCGTTCGTCTGGTGTTGCGATGACGGCCGCCTCGCGGACCGCCGGGTGCGAGATGATCGCCGCCTCAAGTTCCAGCGACGAGATCCACTCGCCGCCTGACTTGATGACGTCCTTGGCCCGGTCGGTGATGGTGATAAAGCCGTGTGCATCCATGTGGCCGACATCGCCGGTCCGCAGCCACCCGTCGTGGAACTTGGCGTGCGACGGGTCCTTGTAATAGGAGGACGTCACCCACGGCCCGCGCACTTCGATCTCGCCGACCGCCTGGCCGTCGTGGGGCAGCACGGTGCCATCCTCGGCCACGATCCGGGATTCGACGCCGCCGAGGACGCGGCCGGCGGTGGCCTGGTAGCCAATGCTCTCCTCCGGCGAGGCGCCCTTGGGCGGGAACGCCAGCGATGCCACCGGGCTGGTCTCCGTCAGGCCCCAGCCCTGGACGATGCGCGCCCCGAACCGCTTCTCATAGGCCTCGATCAGGCTGCGGGGGACGGCCGCGCCGCCGCAGAGGATCATGCGCAGCGACGTCAGGTCAACGTCAGCCGGGTCCAGGCCGAGCATGTCGTACCACACGGTCGGCACGGCTGCCGAGAGCGTTGCGCGTTCCGACCTGATCAGCTCCGCCAGCGGGCCGGCCTGGATGAACTGGCCCGGCATCAGCAGATCGGCTCCCACCAGCCAGCCTGCGTACGGCAGGCCCCAGGCGTTGCCGTGGAACATGGGCACGACCGGCAGCAGGCGGTCCGCCTGGCTCATGCCGAGGGCCTCCCCCGAGCACACGCCGAGTGAGTGCAGGAACGTCGACCGGTGACTGTAGACGACGCCCTTCGGCAGGTCGGTGGTGCCGCTGGTGTAGCACATGGCCGCCGCCGCGGATTCCTCGAGCTCGGGCCAGTTGTAGGCCGGCCGCTCGGCGGCGAGCAGGTCCTCGTACTCGATGGCGCCGGGCAGCAGCGACCGGTCACCCTCGCCGAACACGATCAGCCGCCTGAGCGGCAGGTCACTGATAATCGGCGCGAGCACGGGCCCGAGGCTGGCGTCAGCGATCAGCACTCCGTCCTCCGCATGGCCGACGGTGTAGCGGATCTGCTCGGCAGACAGCCGGATGTTCACCGTGTGCATCACGGCGCCCATGCAGGGCACGGCGAAGTAGACCTCCTGATGCTCCTGGTTGTTCCAGGCAAAGGTCGCGACCCGGTCGCCCGGCTCGACGCCCAGGCGGCGCAGGCCGGCCGCGAGCTGAGTGGCGCGGCCGGCCAGATCGGTGAAGCTGATCCGGCTGAGCCGGTCCAGGTGATTGGTGACCACGACGCTGTCGCCGTAGCAGTCCTGGCCGTGACGGAAGATGTGGCTGATGGTGAGCGGGTAATCCGACATCGTGCTGTGCATGACTAGCTCCCTGCGACCTTTGCGAACCACCCGGTCCAGTGCGGTTCGCGCAGCTCGCGCTTGAGTACCTTGCCGGCGGCAGACTTGGGCAGTGGCTCGGTGCGGAGCTCAATCTGCCTGGGTACCTTGAAGCCGGCGATCTGACTGCGGCAGTGGGCGATGAGCTCGTCCGGTGTCACCTGCACCTTGGTGACCACGATGGCGAACACCTGCTCGCCCCACCGTTCATCTGGCACGCCGAAGACAGCGGCCTCGGCGACCGACGGATGCGCCGCCAGCGCGTTCTCAACCTCGGTCGAGTAGATGTTCTCGCCGCCGCTGACGATCATGTCCTTGGCCCGGTCCACGAGGAACAGGTTCGACTGGCTGTCGCGATAGCCGAGATCGCCGCTGTGATACCAGCCGTTGGACAGGACCTCGCTGGTCTCGCCCGGCTTGTGCCAGTAGCCCGTCATCACGCTGGCGCTGCGGATGATGATCTCGCCGACCTCGCCGGGCGGCAGTTCCGCGCCATCCTTGCCGATGATCCGCAGGTCGACGCCCACGGCAGGCTGGCCGCAGGATCGGTCCAGTCCCGTCCCGATGACGCGTTCCTCATGCGGCAGCAGCGTCGTGATCGGCGTCGTCTCGGTAGTCCCGTAGACGTGCAGCAGCTCGGCACCGGGGAACGCCTCGTGAACGCGCCTGAGGGTCTCCGCCGCGATCGGGGAGGCGCCATGGCTGAGGTAGCGCAGCGAGCTGACGTCGCGGGGCCGGTCCGCCTGGGCCATGACTGCGGCGGCCAGCATCGTCGGCACGAGCAGGGTATGGGTGATGGCCTCGCTCTCGATGAGGTCGAGGGCAAGGTCAGCGTTGAAGCTGGGCATGAGCACGTGGGTGCCCCCGCCCCACACCGTCGAGAGCATGCCGATCGTGCCCCCGGTGTGGAACATGGGCGAGGCGACAAGCCACCGGGTCGTCGTGTCGAATGGCCAGCTCGCCATGAAGTGCAGCCCGCTCGATACCAGGCTGCGATGGGTATGGACGGCTCCCTTGGCAGCGCCCGTCGTTCCCGATGTGTAGAACAGGACGGCGATGTCGCTCTCGCTCAGGCCCTCGCCGAGCGGGCGCTCCGGTGAGGTAGCAACGAGTTCCTCGAACTCGTCGCCCAGGCTCAGTATCCGCGGTGCCTGCGCCGCGCCCGGGTAATCCGCGTCGGTGAACACCAGCGAAACGCCGGCGTCCGCGAGTATCGCGCGCATCTCGGCCGGTGCGAGCCGTGCGTTGACTGGGACCAGGACCAGACCGGACGCCGGGACGGCGAGGTATAGCTCGAGGTAGCGATCGGAGTTCAGGCTGATGACGCCGACGCGGTCGCCCCGCTGCAGCCCCAGGCCATGCAGGCCGCCGGCCAGCCGGCGGCATCGTGCGGCGAGCTCAGCGTAGGTGCGGCGGCGACCGTCGCAGATAACGGCGCATCCGTCGGGGGCGATCCGTAATGCCCGCTCCAGCGGGGCAACGAAGGTATACATGCTGCCTCCTCGGCCGAGGCGAGCCGCTCCGTCTGGCTGGCAGTGAAGCGTCGTTCCGTCATCATCCTTAGTTCGATAGTACGCCGATAACCGAACGTTCGGTAGATTATTCAGCATGGTATTACTTGCAGTTGCTCGGTCTTGTGAGCAATAGTGGTGCTGAAGCTCACAGCACCGCCGCAGGGAGGAGTCCCGATGGCACCGGCCGGTCCCGCAGCTCCCGTCATCGATCAGCAGCTGATGATTCGAGGCCTGCGCATTCACGCGCAGGTCTGCGGCGAGGGCGAGCCCCTGCTGCTGTACTCCGGCATCTGGGGCGAGGTGGAACTCTGGCAGTCGCTGCTGCCGTACCTGCGCGGCTTCAAGGTCATCGCATTCGACCCGCCCGGCATCGGCCGGTCGCAGATGCCGTCGTTCCCGCTGAGCATGCCCGGCCTTGTCAAGTTCGGCACCGCGGTGCTGGACGAGCTGGGCATAGAGTCCGCGCACGTACTCGGCGCTTCCTTCGGCGGCGCTGTCGCGCAGCATATGGCGATGTGGCATCCGGCCAGGGTGCGCCGCCTCGTACTGGTCTCCACATCCTTCGGCGGCTTCGCGAAACCCGGCAATTTCCGCGCGTTCTGGCACTTCATGCAGCCGCGGAGCTACCATCCGGTGCGGCTGGAGCAGATCGCCGGCACCATGTTCGGCGGCCGGATGAGAACCGAGCCCGAGCTAGTCCGGTCCATGCACATCAAGCGCCCGACCAATGCGCTGGCGGGAATGTACCGGATGGCCCCGCTCGTCGGCTGGACCAGCCTGCCCTGGCTGTGGGCGGTCCGCCAGCCGACGCTGATCGTCTGCGGTGACGACGACCCGGTGACGCCGCGCATCAATCACCAGATCATCGCCGGGTGCATGCCGCACGCGCAGCTGCACGTCGTCGAGGGCGGCGGTCACCTCGTCCTGGTCGACAGCCCGGACCGGGTGGCGCCCGTGATCACGGACTTCCTCTGCGCGTAGTTAGCAGCCGGGCGGCGAGCTGCTCGGCTCGTCCCCGGATGCCTGCCGGGTCGCCGCGGGTGAGACTGCCGCCGATGCCCACCGCCACAGCGCCGGCCGCGAGCCAGTCAATTGCGCTGTCCGGGGTGACTCCGCCGGTGGGTACGAACGGCACCTGCGGCATCGCCGCGGCTACCGAGCGCATGAACTCCGGACCCAGCGAGCCGGCCGGAAAGAGCTTGACCATATCCGCGCCGAGTTCCATCGCCCGGTTCATCTCCGTCGGCGTCGCGGCTCCCGGCAGGACAGCCACGCCGTAGCGGTGGCCCGCGCGGACAACCTCCTCGGCCACGACGGGCGAGACGAGGAACTGCGCACCGGCGTCGATCGCCGCGAACGCGGCGGCCGCGTCGACTACGGTGCCGGCGCCCACAATCGCATCCGGGCGCTCCGAGCGCAGCACGGATATCGCGGCTGACGCACCGGGCGTGGTGTAAGCGACCTCGACAACCGCCAGTCCCCCGTCGATCAGCGCCGTGCCCGCAGCGGAGGCCTCGGCAGCACTCCCGGCCCGCACGATCCCGATGCAGCGCGCCCCGGCGATCGCGGCGCACGTGGTCCACCGTCGCACAGCTCTCCTCTCTGCACTGCTCGGCCCTGCTCTGCTCTGCACTGATATCTCACGACGCCAGCACCTCAGGGCCGGGCTGCGTCTCCCGGATGCAGCAACGCCTTGACCGGCTCCAGAGCCCCGTTCATCAGCTCCGTGAATACCTGCGCCCCGTCCGCGAGCGGGAAAGCCGATGTCCAGCTCAGGTCCCAGCCTCCGATCAGCCCCACAGCCCGGTCGAAGTCCTCGTCGGTATAGCCGAACGACGCCAGGATCCGTTTCTCCGCCCTGATGAGGGCCTGAGCGTCGAAGCCCGCTTCCCGGTCAGCCAGGCCAAGCCACACGGCCGCACCCCCCGGTCGCTGGTGCTGTACCGACTGCACGTGCGTCTCGACAGTCCCGGCAGCGTCGATAACCAGGTCGTACTCGCCCTCCAGCGTGGCGCCGGTCCGCGCGGCGCCAAGGCTCCCGGCCACTGCCAGCCGCGCTGCCGACAGGTCGGTGACATCGACGCTCGCCGCGCCGCCAGCACGGGCGGCGAGGAGGCAGAGCAGCCCGATCGCCCCGCAGCCGAGCACGGCCACGCGCAGCCCCGGTTCCCCTCCGCCCACGGCCCAGGCGTGGACCGCGTTGGCGGCGGGCTCAGCCATCGCCGCCGTGTCCCAGCTCAGCGACGCGGGCATAGGCCGCAGCGCGGCCGCGGGCACCGCCACGCGCTCACCGAAGCCGCCCGGCCGGCCGATCCCGACGATGACCCGGTCGCGGCAGACATAGCGCATGCCCGCGCCGGCACAGATCGCAGCGGCCGCAGGACAGGACCGGGTTGACGATGACCGCGGCGCCCTCGTCGGTCACGCCGGCGAACTCATGTCCCATGATCAGGGGAGGAACGCGGAAGCCCGGGTCTCGGACGCCATGCAGCTCGCTGCCGCAGATCCCGGCAGACCGCACGTGAATGATGCACTCACCCGGCCCCGCCTCGGGCTCCGCGACCTCGCGCAGCTCCACCTCGCCCGGCGCGGAGAAGACTAGCGCCTGCACTGGCCTGTCCTGGCCCTGCTGAGCTGGCCGCGTCGCGGGATCGCCCTCACGCGTCCGCCTGTGATGCCTGCTCCGATGGCAGCACGGCAACGCAGTCAATCTCGACGCTGAACCCGGCCAGGGCAGCGCCGACCGTAGTCCGGGCGGGCAGCGGCTCTCCGAACGTCAGCGCGTAGACCTCATTCATCGCCGCGAAGTCAGAAATGTCCGCGAGGTACACGCCGCAGCGCACCACGTCGGCCATGGTCGCGCCGGCCTCGGCGAGCACGGCAGCCACGTTCTCGAGCGCGATCTTGGTCTGCTCGGCAGTGTTCTCGCCGACCACGACGCCGTCCCTGATCGGTCCCTGCCCCGACACGTAGACGAAGCGCCCCTCCGCCACGATGCCGGGCGAGTAGGCGCCCCCTGGCCTGGTACCCCCGACGGCTCGCCTGGTCATTTCCAGCCACCTCCCGGACGATCGTTCCGCATCCTAGAATCCCCTTCTTATCGTGGCGGTCACGGCAGCGGAACACTGGACCAGTCAGCGACGACCGCGCGCAGGTACTCGCCGACCTCCCTCAGCCGCCGCACCTCGGCCCGCGAGCCCAGCACGGTAACGCTGACGGCTGCCGCCGGCACCTGCCTGCCAAGGAAGACCGGCACTGCCGCGCAGCGTACGCCCGCCTCGTTCTCCTCGACGTCGATGGCGTAGCCCTGCTCGCGCACCCTGGCGAGCTCGCCGGCCAGCTGGGCAGCGGACTTCACGGTGCGCCTGGTGGGCCGGGGCAGCGGCTCCCACTGGGCCGCCCACGCGCGAACGGCCTCGTCGGTCGGGTACGTCCAGGCCAGCAGCGCCTTGCCCACGCCGGTCGCATGCGCCGGGTTGCGGCCGCCGATCACCGAGGACAGCTTGATGGTGTGCGTCGTGACCTCGATCTTGTCCTGGTAGACGATCTCAGGGCCGTCGAGAACCGCCATGTGCGTGGTCTCGTTCAGCTCGGCACTGAGCCGGACCAGGAGCGGGTGGACGAGTGCCCGCAGGTCGAGCAGATCGTGAAACCGGAATGCGGTAGCGAGCATCTCGGTGCCGAGGAAGTACGCTCCGCCGGTCTCGGGCTGGGAGACGAACTTGCGGTACTTGAGCGCGGCCAGGATCCGGTGCAGGGAGCTTTTCGGGATGTCGAGCTTGACCGCCAGGTCGTCGAGCGAGAGGCCGGTGGGGGCGCCGCCGATCAGGGCCAGGATGCGGAGGGCACGGTCCACGCTGGCCACCGGAGACTCGGCGTTCTGCTCCACTCCTGCTCCCAGCCCCGCGATCAGAAGAATGTGTGAACGGCGTCAATGACATGATGATCATCGTCCACGACCGGGATCACGCGCCACTTGTCAAAGGTCGTGCAGGGGTGCGAGATCCCCAGGCACACCAGGTCTCCGGGAGCAAGTGGTGAGCCGGCGGGCAGCCGCAGGTAGGCGTGCTGGTCGTCGACCGAGCTGACCTCCATCCCGGCGGCGAGACCGGGCTGCGCCTGCGGCGCGCCGGCCGGCCAGATCCGCAGCGGCACCGGCATGTCCTGGTCGAAGGCGACGTGGTGGCGCCCCGCGCCGAGGATCGCCAGGCCCGGTTCCGGCCGGGACAGCACCGCGGCCCACAGCTCGAACGCCGGGATGAGCCGTGGTCCGGGCCGTTCCGGCCGCGTGCCGGGTGCGATCCGCTCATAGAAACCGTGGTCGTAACTGATGTAAGCGCCGCTCCGCAGGACGACCGTCGGTGCTCCGGGCTCGTTCCCGTCCGATGTCAGCTCCCGGACCACTACGTCGAAGTACGCGCTGCCGCCCGCGCTGAGCAGGTAGCCCCCCTGACCTTCAGGGAACGAGGCAATCTCCGCCCCCAGCTTCCGCAGGTCACGGCAGAATCCGGCGACCGCCGTGAGCGTCGCGGGGCTGTCATCGTGCCCGATGCTGCCCTCGTATCCGGCCGCGCCCGCCAGCCGGAGCGCCGGAGCCGCCGCCACGGCCCCGGCCACCAGCACCGCCTCGTCGAGCGTGCGGCAGCCAGCCCGGCCCCCGGCCTGGCCGAGCTCGACCAGGATCCTGAGCCGGGCGCCGCCGTCCGCACCTGCCCCGGCGCCATGCGCGCGCAGCTCATCGTCCAGCAGCGCGACGCCGGCGAGGCTGTCAGCGAAGCAGTAGCACTCAAATCCGGGATCGCGGGCTAGCTCCCCGGCCAGCCAGGCGATTGCCGCCCGGTCGGTGACCTCGTTGGCGATCAGGATCCGCGGTATCCCGAATGACCGGAACACCTGCACCTGGCCGACCGTCGCGGCGGTGATTCCCCAGGCCCCCGCCTCGAGCTGGCGGCTGAGCAGCTGCGGCGCCATCGTTGTCTTGCCGTGCGGCGCCAGCCGCACTCCGGCTGCCTCGCAGTACCGGGCCATCGACGCGACGTTGGCTGCCAGCGCGGACTCGCGCAGCACCATCAGCGGCAGAATGAAGTCGCCGCCGAGTAGTGCAGGGCGGAGCCGGGCCAGGCTGGCCGCGGTGACCGGAGCCGACCAGGCCAGGGAGCCGAAGCCCTTGTCGGCAACCGTGATCGGCCGCTCCCTGAGCGCGCCGACGGCCTCGCTCATCCGGACGGGAACGACCGGTTCCATATCGCGCTCCTTTGCGACGTCAGTGGACTGCTCTGCCCGGCCCGTCCCCGCCTACCCGGCCGGGGGCGCCTCCTGCGCCGTGCCGCCCGGTTCCGCCTCGGCCACGTCTGCGTGCGCATGGTGGTGATGTCCCAGCTCCGGAATGCCTAGGGTGCGAGTCAGCCCGTCGCCCATTCGCTTCGCCAGGTGCGGCGCGAAGATCACGATCGCGGCGCCGATGATGAGCCATGCCAGCGTGATATACGGGAACAGGTTGTAGGGATGGGCCGGTGCCGGTACCAGCTCGTTGTACAGCGTGTAGCCAACCGCCAGGGCCGCGATTATCGGCACGATGGCCCTCCACTTGGCGATCTGCAGCTGGCCGTCCAGCGCCGCCCGGCTGGCGGCGACGCAGACCATCGCGTACCCCACCAGGATGGCCAGGGTTCCCAGCGTGCCGAGATACTGCCAGACGGTGAAGCCGCTGACGCTGGCGAACTGGAAGATCAGCAGCAAGATGACGTTCATGGCGATGATGAGCTCTACCGCCCGCCGCGGTGCCCCCGACGGCGATGAAATCCGGGCGAGCGGCGAGGAGGGCGCGCCGTCGCGGGACAGCGCGTACAGCAGCCGGGACCCGGCCATCGCCTCGCTGACCGCCGCGCCGAAGGCACTGAAGGCGGCGCCGACCAGGATGATGTCGCGAACGACCGAGTTCAGGTAGTGCTGCGAGAGCTGGAACAGCGGGCCACTGGAGGCGGCGAACTCGGCTGAGCCCGCCTTGTTCGCACCGAATCCCAGCGACTGCACCGCAATGCACGCGACGTAGAAGACGGCGACCGCCAGGATCGAGACGCCGATGGCGCGCGGGATCTCACGGCCAGGATTCACTGTCTCCTCGCCGAGGGCGCCTGCCGCCTCGAACCCGGTGAAGGCGAGGAACCCGAACACGGCACCGAGGACGATCGCATGCAGGTTGACTCCCGATGGCGGACGAAGATGCTCAGCGTGAGCTTGCCGCCGTTGATGCCGTGACCGCCGCCGACCTTCGACCACGATGACGATCATCAGGACCACGATCAGCAGGACGGTGATGCCCTCGATTGACAGCAGGGTCCGCGTGGAATGCCGGGCCAGCCCGGAGGCGGTCAGCCAGACGATGGCACGCTGATCGGTATCGCGAACCAGATGAAGCTGGCGTTGTGCCACCAGCCGAGGTCGTCGAACAGATTGGCCACGAAGTATCCGGAGGCAGCGGCCGATCCCGGGGTGAAGACGAAGTACATCAGCATCATCGCCCAGCCGGCGAAGAAGCCGGAGCGCGGGCCGAGCGAGGCACCGACGAACCCGTAGACGCTGCCCGCGCTGTTGTACTTGCGGGCCAGCAGCATGAACGCGTACCCGATGAAAATGCAGGTGACCGCGGCGAACAAGAACGACAGCGCCGCCGCCCGGCCCACCAGCCCGGCCAGCCCGGGACCGGAGAAGGCCATCGCCAGGGCGGGTGAGGCTCCGGCGACGGAAAGCCCGATCGCCTCCCAGATGTGCAGTTCGCGGCGCAGGCGGACTGGACGGGGTTTGGTGGTGACTGCCATGTGCCTTCCTCCCTGGTGACTGGAGCCTTCAGAACACCGCGATGGGGTTGACCGGGGTTCCCGTGCCGTGGCGCAGGACGAGCGGGGCCACCGTGACCAGGAACTCCCACCGGCTTTCCGCCGCGCAGGCCTGCGCGAGATCGTCAAGGTTCAGGCAGTCCATGAGCACCACGCCGAGGGCGCACATCGCCAGCACGTGGACCGGGTAGTCAACCTGCTCAACCAGGCTCGGCACGGTGTCGCTGTCCCCGTCACTGCCGAGCGCGGCGACGCGGCAGTCGCGAATCCAGATCATGGCCGCCGGATCCAGGCCGGTCTTGAGATGCGCTGCGTCCCAGCTCCCGAGCTCGCTCCGCCGCCGCTGATGCCCGGTGCGGCAGAGCAGGATGTCGCCCTGGCCGACCGCCACGCCCTGAGCATCCGCGGCCGCGGCCAGGTCCCCGGCAGTGATCACGTCTCCCGGCTCGAGCCACGGCACTCCCCTGGCTCGCGGAATGTCGAGCAGGACACCGCGGCCGACAATGCCGTCTTTCAGGTTCTCCGCGCCTAACTGACTGGCACCGGCAGCCGTCACCGAGGCGGCCGGGACGCCGTTGTACAGCAAGCCGCGGAACGCGACATGGCACAGCGCATCGATATGACTGTGGGCGTCCCCATGGCACTCGATACTGAAGGAATCGCAGGCGAACGCCGTGAAGCCGGCTGGTGATCTGGCCGGGAGATCCGTCATCGCGTGCACGACCGGTGCGGGGTTGTCCGGCCCGGTTGCGGTGTCGAGAGGCAGCCCCAGCCCGACGGTACGGCCGGAGCTGACCAGTCCGGCCGCCCGCCGCACCTGGTCAGGACCGATGTAGTTCAGCGCACCCCGGACGTCGCCGGCGCCCCAGCTGCCCCAGGCGCGCAACTCGGTAAACAGCTCGCCGAACGCCGCGGCCGGCATGAGTTCCCGGCTGGCGCGCTGGCCGGGCGGCATAACCACCGCCGCCGCGCGGACGACTCGCGCACAACTATGCGCCGCGAGCTGAGACCAGCCATCTGCACCGCCAGAATGCCGTTCCGAATGACGGAATAGCTTTCCTATAGAGTCCGCGGCGGGTGACTGGCTGTCAAGAAGGAATCCCGCGGCCCTGCGTCAGCGATTCGTCTCGAGGTTGTTCGCCCGCCGCTCATCCATCTCCCGTGCGTACGGCAGGCCCTCGATGTCTCCGCAGACCTGGATGCTCAGCCCCGCGGCGAGATTGCCCTCATCGACGCATTCAGGCAGGCCGCCGCCGCGCAGCCACGCGCACAGGAAGGCGGCATCGAACGCGTCGCCCGCGCCGATGGGATCGGCCGGATGCACCGTCAGCGCCCGGCCGTGGTAGCTATGACCGCCGCTGAAGCCCAGTGCGCCGTCTGCGCCCAGTTTCACCGCGACCGTCGCGACGCCGCGGCTCGCGATCCACTGGCCGGCCTCGGCGGGCGTGTTCTGCCCGGTCAGCAGCATTGCCTCCGCATGCCCGACCAGCGCGATCTGGGAGCGCTCGAGTAGGGGCAGCAGGCCGCGCCGCGCGGCCGTCATGTCGGGCCACAGCCGACGGCGCAGATTCGGGTCAAAGGACACGGTGACGCCCGCCTCGGCCGCGATCCGCACCGCCTCGTCCGTGGCCGCGCGCGCCGTCGGGCTCAGCGCCGGGGTGATGCCGGTGACGTGCAGCACCCGTGCCGAGGTGAGGTAGTCCGGGTCGAGGTCGGCCGGGCTCAGGCGGCTGCCGGCGGACCCGGCCCGCGCGTACACCACGTCAATGCGGCGCTCGGCGTGCGTGTCCCTGACCAGCACGCCAGTAGGCGCGGCCTCGTCGACGATGGCCCGGCTGACGTCCACGTTCTCGGCCCGCATGGCATCGAGGATGCCAAGGCCCAGCGGATCGTCGCCGACACGGCCGAACCACCCCGCGGCGCAGCCAAGCCGGCACAGCCCGATGGCCAGGTTCGACTCCGCGCCGGCCATGGATCTGGTGAAGCGGCGCGCGGCCCGCAGCGGCTCGGCCGGATCGGCACGGAACAACGCCATGGACTCGCCGAACGTCACCACGTCAGGCACTGCTAACCGCCAGTGGGCTCGCGCCAGCGATCGCGCGCGCTGGAACCAGGATTCCGACACGCTAGCGCCGTCGCGCTCGGTGCGTCAACGATCAAGGACTCAGGTCGCCCTGGACGGACAGCGGGCACTCACTTGATCGCTGTCGCGTTCGCCGGCGATCCGATCCCGCCGGGCGCGTGCATCGGCGAGCTGACCAGGAAGCTCTCATAAACGCCATCAGCTGCGCAGTCGTCCGCGAGGTCCGTCAGCCACCACAGCTCGCCGAGGGCCATGCCGAACTGGCCGATGAGCATGTGATGCAGGAAGCCCATGGGCTGAGCAGCCGGGCTCGGGTCGTTCGGCCAGACTTCGACGCCGAACGTGTCGGAGGCGATCGCTGCGGCATGACTGTCCCACAGGTACTCGCACACCGCCTCGGTGTGCGAGATCCCGGGCGCGATGACCGCGCCGTGCAGCTGATCCCTCACCTCGTGCGGCTGCTCGCCGTACCAGCCCGCGAAGCCGGTATGCAGCAGGATGATGTCTCCGGCCGCGAACTCCAGCCCGGCATGCTGCCGCGCCAGCTCGAGCTCCTCGACCCCGAGCGCGACACTCGCTCCGGGGTGATAGTCGCGGCCCGCCGCGGCCATGGCGCGCGGCACGTCCAGCAGGACCGCGCGCCCGGCGATCCCGTGCCGGGCCCAGTGCTCGATCGTGTTCCGCCGCCCGGCCAGGATGTCGGATTCCGTGGCGCCGTTATAGAACTCATCCGGTGCGTAGCCGACATGCGCCAGCGAGTCCCACTGGCTTGAGGCCTGAGGATAGAAGTTGTCGTAGACATCGTCGAAGCCGGCGGTCCCGTGCCGGTGCAGCACGGTGTGCCGCGGGGTCCCCCGGTATCTGGCCAGCGCCGGGGCGATCGCGCCCAGGGGCAGGTCGAGCGGGAACATCCGGCCAGTTCTGACCAGCCGCGCCGCGGCCGCCACGCGCTCCGGCGTCAGCAGATTGACCAGGCCGGCATTGTCCTCCGGCCCGAAGATGTGCCAGCCGCTCCTGCCGCCGCGCGGCGCTTCCGGCAGCTCACGGTAACGGGGCAGGTTCCTCATCCGTCCGCCTTCCCTGGCATGGTCGATCGCAGCCCGGCCACCGGGTGCGCTCGGGACGCGGCCAGTCAGCCGCCCAGTCACGATCCCATGGCCGAGGCAAGATTCTTCCTGACTGCTGGCTCACCGGACGGGCGCTGCGCAGACGGTCTTCATCCTGCGCGCGTCGGCCTGGTCCGCGCGCGCGCCCCGCGCCGTAGCCGCGACCACAAGCACAGCCGCCAGCGCCGGGACAGCACCACAGACGGCCATGCCGACCTGAGCCCCGAAGTGGTTCGTGATGACGCCGATCACGGGGGCGCCTATCGGCGTGCCGCCGATGAAGGCCAGCATGTACAGACCCATGACCCTGCCGCGCAGTTCGGGATCGACGGCGAGCTGGACGGATGCGTTCGCCATGGACTGGAACGCGAGGTTGAGGAATCCCATGGCGACCAGCAGGGCCAGGAACACAGCCATGTCCGGTGCGATCGCCGCAGCCGCCTGGACGAGCCCGAACCCGGCCGCCGCCAGAACGAGAGCCCGGCGCTTCGGGCGGGCGGCCGCACCGGCCACCAGCGCGCCAGCCGCAGAGCCGATCGCCAGCGCGATGTTGAACAGGCCGTACGTGCCCGCGTTGCCATGGAAAGCTCGACTTCGCCATCGCCGTCAGCACGATCGGGAAGTTGAGGCCGAACGTTCCGAGCATCCCGACAAGGAAGATCGTCCACACGATGTCGCGGCGCCCGCGCAGGTACTGCGCGGCCGCCCGCAGCCTCCGGCCTCGCGGCGGCGCCGCCGGAGCGGGAGTAAGATCGGACGGTCGCAGCCGCAGCAAGCCGATCGTCGGGCCGACATAGCAGGCAGCGTTGACTGCAAAGACCCAGCCCGTGCCCACGCTCGCGATGAGCAGGCTCGGCGATCGCCGGGCCGATCAGCCGGGTCGACTGGAACACCGCGGCGTTCAGCGCGATCGCGGCGCGGAGCTGGCCGCGCGGCACGACCTCGGCCACGAACGCCTGCCGGGCCGGCCCGTCGAAGGCGAAGATCAGCCCGCTCACGAACGCGAACGCATAGACGTCGGCCGGCGAACGGCACCGGCGATCGTGATGGCGGCCAGCGCGCGCGGCGGCGGCGGCGTTCAGCGTTTGCGTGGCCAGCAAGATGCGCCGCTTCGGCAGCCGGTCGGCAACCACCTCCGGTGTACAGGCCGAGGGCCAGCATCGGCAGGAACTGCAGCGCCATCGTCACGCCGACGGCAGTCGCGCTGTGCGTCAGGTCGAGCATCAGCCAGTCCTGGGCGATGCTCTGCATCCAGGTGCCGATGTTGGCCAGGCTCTGGCCGGCCAGGTAAATCCGGTAGCTGCGAGACGTGAGGGCGGCGAACGCGCCTCTCGGTGGCCGAATTGCCTCGGCGGTGGTCACTGAGAGGCCTTCCTGGTTGCCGAATGTCCCTCGCCATTCTCGGCTCGACGGCTGCCTATAATGAAAGGCAATACTGTGTTCTAACAGTTATTGTAGATTGCTTATGACTACGCTACGATCCGCAGTTGCTGGCCACGTTCCTCGCGGTCGAGCAGACGGGCAGCTTCACCCGCGCCGCGGCCCGGCTCGGCATCCAGCAGCCGACCGTCAGCCAGCACATCCGCCGCCTGGAGCAGCAGATCGGCCGGACGCTCGTGCTCCGGGACACGCACTCCGTGTCGCTGACCGCTGACGGCGAGGCGATGATCGGGTTCGCGCGCAACATCCTCACCGCCTGCGAGCAGGCGACCGCCTATTTCAGCGGATCCCGGCCTCGCGGGCGGCTGCGCATCGGCATCTCGGATGACCTTGCCCTCACCCGCCTGCCCCAGATCCTGCGCGACTTCCGCCGTGACAATCCGCTCGTTGACTTCGATCTCACGGTCGATCAGAGCGGCCTGCTGCACCAGCGGCTGGAGGAAGACAAGCTCGACGTGTTCATCGGCAAGCGACCCAGCCGCGAGGAGCGGGGCCAGCTCGTCAAGCGGGATCGCCTGGTCTGGGTCGGCACTCCCTCGACGAGACTCGACCTGGCCAGGCCGCTACCGCTGGTCGTCTATCCGGCGCCGAGCATCTCGCGTACCGAGATGCGCCGGGCACTGAACCGAGCCCGGCATGCCGTACCGCAGCGCATGTGTCTGCCGTGGCGTCAACGGACTCATCGCCGCCGTCGCCGCCGGCATCGGCATCTCGGCAATGGCCGCAAGCCTTGTGCCGGCCCAGCTGACGACGCTCGGCCCCGGGCACCGGCTGCCCGAGCTCGGCACGATCGACCTGCTCTTGCTCACCAATCCCCGTACCGCCCAGCGTCCGGCAGTGCGGGCCCTGATCTCCACGGTGCTGGCGAGCGGCTCCAGGTCACTGACAGCGCTACCGCGACGAGAACCGCGTGAGCTAGGCCTGCAGGCTGCCACTACGGGCGCCCGGGTCCGCCTTTCTGCTCGAGCGCCTGAGTCACGACGGTCAGGTCCTGGCCCCCGAGTCCCTGGTCGACGACCTGCTGCCACTCGTCAGCAAGGCAGGCAAGAGCCGCAAGCTGGTCCTCGCCAGCCGCTTCCAGAGCGAGGTGCACGTCCTTGAGCGCCAGTGACAGCGCGAACTGGGCTGAGAATTCGCCGGCGGCGATCCGCTGCAGCTTGGCTGACTGCCAGGCCGAGACGATCGGGCTGCCGTCCAGGGCGTCGACCACCGTCTCCGTCGCCAGTCCCAGCCGGCGGGCAAGCGCCACGGACGCAGCGACCGCCTCGGCAGCGAAAGCGAGCCAGGTGTTGTTCACCAGCTTCAGGCGGGTGCCGGCTCCGGCAGCGCCTGCCCAGATGGTTCGGTGGCCGAGTGCATCGAAGAGCGGGGTAACCCGGGATCGTACGTCCTGCGGCCCGGACGCGAAGATAATCAGCTGGCCCTGCTCCGCCGGATCCTTGCTGCCTGATACCGGCGCGTCGAGCAGCACCACGTCAGGACGCTCATGATCGACCATAGTTATGACGTCGTTGATTCCGCCCAGGCCGATCGTGCTCATCTGGACCCAGATCGCACGGGGTGCCAGGGCGGCCAGCATTCCCTGATCCCGGGCGACCGAGATGACAGCATCGGCGTCCGGCACCATCGTGATGACGATCCCCGCCCGCTGAGCCGCTTCGGCGGCAGTGGGCGCGACCTCCGCGCCACGCTCAGCCAGGTCGCGGGTCGCCTCCGGGTGGCGATCCCAGACGATGACCGGAATGCCAGCGCGCATGGCGCTCGCCGCCATCCCGTGACCCATCGTTCCGGCACCCAGAACCGCAACTGGCTCGGCAGTTCCCGTCATCGGCTTCCTCCCCGCCGGCTCGCAGTACCGCTTGAAGTACCCCGCCCGCGGGCACGATACTCGGCGGCCATCACCGCGGGCCCGGGGCCTGCTGTGCCGCCCTAGAACTCGGCGCGTTCCGCACCCGGAGCGTCCCCGCAGAGAGCAGGTGCGTCAGATGATCATGACCGGCGGCACCGGACGGCTGGCGGGCAAGCAGGTGCTGGTCACCGGGGGTACGACCGGCATCGGATTCGCCATTGCCGAGAGATTCCTGCGCGAGGGCGCCAGGGTGGTGTTCACCGGGCGCGATCAGGAACTGGGCTCCCGCGCGGAAGCGGCGCTGCGCGATGCCGGCCAGAGCTGGTTCCTGGCCGCGGACGCTGGTGATCCGGCTGCGGTGGTGCGCTCGGTGGACCTGGCCGTCGAGCACCTCGGAGCCCTGGACGTGCTGGTCAACAACGCCGGGATCGGAGTGGAGGCAACCCTGCTGCGGACGCCGCTGGCCGACTACGACCGGCTGATGGACGTCAACGTACGGGGCTATTTTCTCTACGCGCGGGCCGCGTACCAGCACCTGGCCGCCCGCCGCGGCTGCATGATTCACATCGCGTCCGACGCGGGAATCTGGGGCGAGCAGTCCATCGGGCTGTACTCCGTCTCGAAGGCGGCCGTGGTGATGCTGGGGAAGATGCTGGCGCTGGAAGCAGGCGCTGACGGCGTCCGGTCGAATGTGCTCTGCCCGGGAGACACCTGGCCGGGGATGCGGCACATGGCCCCGCCCGGGGACAGCGACCGCCCCGAGAGCGGTGACTGGCCGATCCCGCCGATCGGCAGGATCGGCCAGCCCAGCGACGTCGCGGCCGCGGCGGCCTTCTACGCAAGCGATGAGGCCGAGTTCATCACCGGGACGACGCTCCTTGTCGACGGCGGAATGACCGCCGGCTACCACCAGCGAGATAACAGCCCGCTGACCCAGCCCGGCCCATGACGCCCGATCAGAATCTGCCGCGCCGCTCGTCTTACTCCTGAGAGGCCGTCATCAGGACTATCTGAGGGTTGACCGAGCTGATGGCATATGTCTATCATTCTGATATCAGTTTTTCGAGTTCAGGAGAGGCAGCCATGCCGACCTCGAGTCGCACCGGGCACACCCGCATCGGGCTGACCCTGCTTGCCGTCCTGGCGGCCTTGCTCGCCGCGGCCTGCAGTAGTTCAGGCACGCCGGCGGTGACGCACACGCAGCCCGCCACAACCACTAACCCCGACGCGGCACCTCCGTCGGGATCGTGGCCTTTCCCGAACGCTGACCTCGCCAACACGCGGCAGGCGCCGGGCTCGGTGATCTCATCGGCCAACGTCGCGCAGCTGCAGCAGGCCTGGACGTTCCGGATCTCTAGCAAGCCGGACGGCGGTGTCGGCACGCTGGCCATGTCGCCGGTAGTGGTCAACGGCGTCGTCTATATCCAGGACATGCAGGCGAACGTCTACGCCCTCGATCTCGCCACCGGCAAGCTGCGGTGGGAGTACCAGGTCAACACCCAGGAGCTCGGCGGCCCGGGGCCGGACGGCGTCGCCGTCGTGGACGGACGGGTGTACGGGGACACGCCGCACACGGCCTTCGCGCTCAGCGCTGCGACCGGCAAGCCGGTCTGGGTCGACCGGAGTCTGCTCAACAGCGGCCAGGGCGCGTTCAGTATCCAGCCCCAGGCCGTCGCCGGCCGGGTCTACCTGGCCAGCTCCCTCGCTAACGGGCCGGGCGGCGGGATCCTCCTGGCGCTGGATGCCGCGACCGGCAGAGTGATCTGGAAGTTCAACACGATGACCGGGAACGACACCGCTGTGCGGGCGGACCAGGCAGGCTCTGGCGGCGCCTGGGAGCCGCCACTGGTCGGCACCGACGGATCGGTGACCTTCGGCACCGGCAACCCGTACGAGTCCGCTGCGACGGCCATCGCGCACCCGGAGCCGCTGCTCTACTCCGACAGCGCGGTGAACCTCGACGCCGCGACCGGCAGGCTGCGCTGGTACTACCAGGCGGTGCCCAACGACTTCCAGGATCACGACCTGCAGACCTCGCCGATCGCGGCGGACGTCAACGGAACCTCCGTGCTCATCGATTCCGGCAAGATGGGCTACGTCTACGCCATCAACGCGCGGACCGGAGCCCTGCTCTGGAAGACGCCGGTCGGCCAGCACAACGGCCACGACAACGACTCGGTCCTCGCCCTCGAGCACAAGCTGCAGCTCAAGGCACCCTTCACGATCGAGCCCGGCGAACTCGGCGGTGTCCTCAGCAATCCGGCCGTCGCGGGCGGCACCGTGTACGTGTCGACGGTCGACGAGCCCATCGTCTACAGCAAGCTCACCGACATCCTCGGCTCGGGGATCCTCCACCCGCCAGTCGGCGAGTTCGAGGCGCTGAACCTCGCCACCGGCAAAGTCGAGTGGGACACCAGGCTGCCGCAGATGGCGCTCGGCGCCGCCACCGTCTCCAACGACCTCGTGTTCACCACCCTGTACGGCGGCGAGCTGATCGCCATGAACCGGACGACCGGCGCGATCGTCTACCGCCATCAGCTGCCAGCGTCGACAAATGCCCCCCTGGTGATCGCGGGCAACACCGTGATCGTCTCCGCAGGCGGCCCGCTTACCGGGCCCCCGCTCACCGGGAAGTCGGCCGGCGGCAGGCCGCAGGTCGTTGCCTACACAGTGCGCTGAGGTTCAAGGGCGTACATTGTGCCGATGACGGCCGTCCTGAAGTCGATGGTTGCCTCGACCTATGTCAGAGACCTCGACGTTTCCCGCGAGTTCTATGAACTGCTCGGTTTCCGGGAGCACTCGACCGGCCGGTCGCCCACCTCAGGATGGTGCTACCTGCACCTCGACGGGCACTACGTGCTTCTGGCCACGACGCGGCCGCCCCTTGATCTGCCCCGGCTCCCGCTCCTGTTCTACTTCTTCTTCGACGATGTCGAGGCCGTGACCGCGGCCCTCCAGACGGCCGGCCGAACAGCTCTGCACCTGGGCTACCCGCCGCACGCCGCCGGCGGTGAGGTAAAGGTCCTTGATCCCGACGGCAACACAGTCCTGCTGGGCCAGCGCGAGCGATCACCGTCGCAGGCTGCCCCCGCCGAGCAGGCAGGTCCCTGGTTTTCCCTTCGGGAAGAGGCTGCGGCCATGGTCCGGGACAGAGGCGGCCCGGCGCACAGCTGCCAGGTCAACGGGACAGGACCAGCGCAGTGCCAGGCAAAAGCCGAGGTTAAGCTCGCCGACACCGCCGGCATCTCAGTCTGGGCTTGCCTCGCGCATGCCGAGGAAGCACTCCTCAGCGTCCACGGTGCCTTCATCGCCAGTCCGGACGACGAAGGCCTCGCCGGCTTTCTCCGCAGCCACCGCGAATAGCCGGCCTGACCGGCTGTAACGCCGCGGGCACAGTTCCAGATCCCCCAATGCAGAGGCGCGTAGCTCAATAAGCGCGGCAGCGCTCCCAGGGGGGATTGCGATGGCTGACCTGATGGATCCGGCAGAGGACGCGAGAGCGGGCATTACGTCACGGCGGGCGGTGCTGCGCGGCGCCGCTGCCGCCGGGGCAGCCGGAGTCGCGGCAGCAGCGCTGGCCGGGGCCGCATTCCCGGCGGCGGCCGACACAAGCACGGCCAGGTCATCCGGCCAGGACCGGGAGCCCGTCCACGACGAGCCAGCACAGCCAGCAGAGACCATGGTGCTGCATGTGCGGGATGCCGCTGCCGGCGAGATCGACGTATTCCGGGGCACTACCGTGACCCGCCTGCACGATCCGGCCCTGGCGCGCCAGATTATCCGGGCAGCCGGCTGACCGGCGGCTGCTGATCCTGCCGACCGCAGAACTGATGGGGGAACCCTGAATGTCATCGCACCGCGAAGCGCCGGAGATCTCCCAGGATCCGGTGGCCGACAGTACAGACCTCTACGCGTTTGTCAGTCCCGACAGGCCACGCACGGTCACGCTCATCGCCAACTATGTACCGCTGCAAGAGCCGGCCGGCGGTCCGAACTTTTACGAGTTCGGCGACGACGTGCTGTATGAGATCCACATCGACACAGAGGGGCGCAGCGAGCCGAACATCAGCTACCAGTTCCGGTTCACCACGGAACTTGATGACCGCAACACGTTCCTGTACAACACCGCGCCGATCACCTCGCTGTCCAGTCCGGCCTGGAACCGCAAGCAGTTCTACTCGGTGACCCGAGTAGAAAACGGGCGTTCCCGCAGGCTCGCCCGCAAGCTCGCGTGCCCGCCGTGCAACATCGGCCCGCTGTCGACGCCGGATTATGCGAGCAAGCTCGCAGGGCCAGCCGTCCACACACTCGGCGGCGGCACGAGGGTCTTCGCAGGTCAGCGAGCCGAGGGCTTTTATGTCGACCTTGGCTCGATCTTCGATCTGGCTGACCTGCGGCCGTTCCAGAACTATCAGGTCTTCGCCAAGGCACACGGCTTCAAGGCAGCGCCCGGTGTCAACGCCACGAAGTACCTGAACGTCCACTCCATCGCGCTGCAGGTCCCCATCTCGGAGATCACCGCCAGGCGCAGGCCGGTCATCGGGGTGTGGACAACCGCGAGCAGGCAGCGCGCGCGCATTCTCAATGACGACACGGGCGAATGGCACTGCAGCGGGCCGTGGGCGCAGATCTCCCGGCTGGGAAACCCGTTGTTCAACGAGGTGCTCGTGCCGATCAGCCGCAAGGACTACTGGAACCATCAGCCGCCTGCGCACGACAAGCAGTTCGCCGGCGACGTCGCCCACCCGGAGCTGGCCGGGCTGCTGCCCGTTCTGTACCCGGGCGTGTTCCCGAACCTGGCCAGGCTCGACGCTCGCAAGGCCGCACGCGCCGACCTGGAAGCCATCCTGCTCACCGGCATTCCCAAGGGCATCATCAAGGGGTTCACCAACTACACCGGCGCAGTGCAGTCAGACCTGCTGCGGCTCAATACGGCTATCGCCCCGGCAAAGAAGCCGAGCATCTTCGGGCTGCTGGGCGGCGACGCGGCCGGGTTCCCGAACGGGCGCCGGGTCTTCGACGACGTCGTCTCGATCGAGCTGCGCGCCATAGCCGGTGTCACCTACAAGCTGATCGACCCCAGGTACACGGTGGACGCCGCCGCGAAGATCCTCACCGACGGGCTGACACCGGCCGACCTGGGGACTCCGTACCTCACTCGGTTCCCCTATCTCGGGGTGCCCTACGACGGCTACCACCACCCGTCCTGATGACGCACCCGGCACCAGGCGAGGCAACTCCCGGTCCGTCCGCCTCCGGCAGCGTCGTGCTCGACCTCGGCCCCGGCACCGGGGCCCTGGTTCTGCACACGCCGCCGGAGGCGGACGGCCAGGAAATAGAGATCAGCCCAGTCGGCGAGCCAGCGGTGCACCGCACCCATTCACGGGTCCGGGCCCGTGCCCTGCCGCGCGGCACCCAGTACGCCGCCGTCTACCCGGATCTGCCCGCTGGCGACTACACAATCTGGCTCGACGCGCACACACCAGGCCCTCGCATCACCATTACCGGATGCCGGGTCACAACGTCCCGATGGCCTGAAGGCGGCTACGGGCGGCAGTGAGTTCCCGGCCGCCGGGGGCCTGCCACCTGTGCCGCCCTCGCGGAGCCGGGCACGCTCCGGCATGGCCCGGTTCGCGTCCGCGGCTTGCGTGAGGCAGAGTAAACAGGAGCAGGACTCACGCCCAGCCATGCGCCGCTGGCCGTCGGCCGGGACGCAGGAAACGGCAGGAACCGATGACGACGAGTCCGCGCCGTGTCCCGGCGGCGCAGCTCAGGGCTGGCGACGCCGATCGTGACGAGGCCCTGGCGCAGCTCAGCGAGCACTTCGGGGCTGGCCGGCTGACCTCCGAGGAGCTCGACGAGCGCTCTGGCCTCGTCCTGAGCGCCCGGACCATGGGTGAGCTGGACGAGCTGATGAGCGACCTTCCCCGCATCAGCGGCCCGATGCCCGAACACCGGCCGCCGCCGCCGCCGCGAGGGACAGGTGTCCTCAATGCCCTGATTCCGGTGGGTGTCGCGATTGCATTCGTCACTAGCGCGGTGACGATCGGGCCGCCCAGTCACGACTGGTTCCCGTGGTGGACCGTTCCGCTTGCCTTTCTCCTCGTGCGGGGAGCACTCCGCCGCCTGCGCGGCTCTGCCGGCCCGTCCCGCGACCGCCGTCATGGCTGGCCGGCAGACCGCTAGAACTGCCGTGTCGCCGCAGCCATAGGCGAGCCGGCAGTCTTCTCGTGGCTCATGCGGGTATCGACTCCGCTGCGGCGCCGTCGGTGAGCGTCACCGTGTTGGCGGCAATCGCGGGAATGCGCGGGCCGGGCAGGATGATGCCGGTTAGGTTCAGCGGGTCTGCGGCACTGATGCTGACCGTTTCGCCTGCCTGATGCGGCTTCCGGATTGCGCGGAGTATGTCGAGCGCGTCCGGGTGGGCGTACTGCTCGCCGCTGAATCCGGACACGAAGCGGCCGCCGCGGATGGTGCCGCGCGCTTCCATCCGGCGCAAGGCCCAGATGATGTCACGCCAGGGAACCGCGAGGTTCTCGCGGGGCACCAGGTCGCGGAAGATCACGCCCCATCGGGCAGCGAGTTGCTCGGCGATCGCCTCCGCGATCTCGTCACGGTCGGCGTCGGCGGCTGGCTCGGGCAGCAGGGACCAGCGACCGGATGAGCCGGTGGTGTTGCGCAGGCCACGGCGAAGACCGCGAGTCGGTGCGTAACGGGAGTCCGGAGTGCGGCGGCGCAGCAGTGAGCGCACCGCGCGGAATCCGTCTGCTGTGACCAGACCGCGCGCCACGGCGTCCCAGAGCGCATCGTCGATGTCGTCGGGCAGACGTCCGGTCAGCCTGGCCAGATCGGTGCGGAACAAGGCCCCGTTCCCGGCGAGCGCTTCCAGTACGTCAGCGGTACCGCCGACCGCAGGCGCCGCAGGGCGCTGGTCACCGCGGGCAGTATGCAGCAGCCAGGGCAGATCGTCCCGCAGGACCAGCGTGATCGGGGTCGCCTTCGACGGCGCGCCGCCGCGCTTAGGTGCCGCATCCGGATCAGTGTCGCGGACCGACAGCCGGCCCCAGGCGACCTGGCCGGACATGCACAGCTCGTCCAGCCACTCCGGCCGGTAATCCTGCACCCTGGCCGCCAGGACCGACCGCTCCCAGGCACCCGTCGCGACCTCGAAACCCTGCAGCTGCTCGATAACGGCCAGGACACCCAGCCGCCCTTCCCGCCGGGTGCCATCCGCGACATGCTGCCAGCGCAGCAGGAACCGCATGAAGTCCCTGGCGGTGACCGGCTCAATTTCGCGCCGGCGGCGATCGCGGGTATAGACATGGATCCGCGACAGCAGCCGCCGGGAGCACCACTTCGCATCCTGCCTGTCACGGGAGGTGAAATGGCCCTGGAGCGCGAAGCCTTCCGCCTCAAGCGCCGCGAGCGCACGGCTGATCAGGCCCTCCCCCAGGCCTACCGCCTCGCCAAGCTCGGCAACGGTGGACGGGCCCGCGGCACTCCAGGTGACCGCGGAGCAAGTCGGCGGCGGCGGGTTCCTCATCCGGCGGCAGGCACGGGAACGGGACAGGTCCGGGCGGGCTCGACCGTAGCCTTCGGGTACAGCGCCCGGATCGCCGGAAGACGTTCGACCGCCGCCCAGAACTCACCGCCTGCGGTGCGGACGACGACCGCGCGGCCGGCCGCGATGAGTGCGCCGAACCACTGCTGCCAGTCCGGATCGGGCCGCACACTGATCAGGCTGAGCAGCAGGTCATGCAGTTCGTGTTCGTCGCGTGGCACGGGGCGCACCTGCTCGGCGACGCGGCTGACGGCGTCCGGGTCCAGGGTGCCCAGCTCATGCGGTTCGACCGGCAGGCCGCGGCGCAGCGGCACTGCCCGGCTGCGCCGGTCCTCGGCGTCGTCCAGGAAGGTGAACGGCCGCCCATTCAGGATCTCGTGCGCCAGCACCGACGGCTCCGTCGTGTCCCTGACCACGACCGTGACGCGCCCGGACTCGATTCCGGAGATCAGTTCCGTCAGGCCGTCGATGTCCATCGCCTCGCGCAGGCAGTCCGCCAGGGTCTGCCGGACGAGCAGATGGTCCGGGATCTCCAGCGGGCCGGGCGCCACGTTCTCCTGGCAGGCAGCAAGCACCGGGAACACGGCGGCCATCAGGTCGTCGGCTTCCATCCGCTGAATCGCAGGCGGGTTCTTCCTGCCGTTCCGCATCCGGAGCACGGCCAGTGACGTGTTCAGGTTCCACCGCCAGCGGGCCGCGAATATCGGCGAGGTCAGCACCGCCTGGCGGACTACCTCTTCAACTTTTCCGGCCGACAGAAACCGCGGAACCGCATCGAGCGGGAAACTGTGCTGCGGCCCGAGCGACAGCAAGATCGCGTCGTCGCTGGCTGCCGCCTGAAGCTCGAAATCGAACGTCACGCAGAACCGCTTGCGCAGTGCCAGGCCGAATGCCCGGTTCAGCCTCGCGCCGAACGGCGAATGCCCCACCAGCTGCATGCCTCCCGCCGGGTCGAAGAACCGCTCCAGCACGATCGTGTCCATAGTCGGCAGGACGCCGAGCTGCGCCAGCGCGGCGCCAAGGTAATCGACGAGCATCCGGGCGGCCGCCTCGCCCAGGCCGCACTGAGCTTGCAGCCACTCGACGGCCTCGTCCCGGCCCCGTGCGCCGCCCGAGCGCCGGGCCTGGCTGGTCGGCCTGGCCGGCCGGCCTGGCCGAGGAGCCTCTCGGCGACCCCGGAGCGGATGGCGCTGACTTCCTGCGACAGCTCGACGGTGCGGCCCGGGGCCTCGCCGAGCCAGAACGGCACCGACGGCGGCGCGCCTTGCGCGTCGACCACGCGGACGACACCCGGCTCGATCCGGCGGATCCGCCAGGAGTGCGTGCCGAGCAGGAACACGTCGCCCGGCGCGCTCTCGATGGCCCAGTGCTCGCTGACAGCGCCCACCACGGCCTCGTCCGGGTCGGCCAGCACACGGTAATCCCCCACCTCGGGAATCGCCCCGCCAGAGGTCAGCGCTGCCAGCCGGGCGCCGCGCCGGCCGCGCAGCTCGCCGCTGACCTGATCCCGGTGCAGGTACGCTGCGCGGCGCCCGCGCCCAGTCCGGATGCCCTCGGACAGCAGCTCGGCCACGTCCTCGAAGTCAGCATCAGATACCGCCGAGAACGGCGCCGCGCCCCGGACCAGCGCCAGCAGCTCGGATTCCTTCCATACCGCGGCGGCGCACTCGGCGACGACCTGCTGAGCCAGGATGTCCAGCGGCCCCTGCGGGATGACCAGTGCGTCGAGCCTGCCGGAGAGCGCGCCGCGCATGAGCGCGGCACACTCGACCAGCTCATCGCGCGTTGTCGGAAACAGCAGCCCGGCCGGGACCCCGTTCCGCGTGTGATTCGATCGTCCGACCCGCTGCAGGAACGTCGCGAAACTGCGCGGCGAGCCGATCTGGCAGACAAGCTCCACCGGCCCGATGTCGATACCCAGTTCCAGCGAGGCCGTGGCCACCAGCGCACGCAGATCCCCGCTACGCAGCCGCGACTCAACACGCTGCCTGCGGTCCCTCGACAGGCTGCCGTGATGAGCCGCGACCTGGCCGTCGCCGAGCCGCTCGCCAAGCTCATGCGCGATCTGCTCGGCCATCCGACGGGTGTTGACGAAGATCAGGGTGGTCTTGTGCTCTGTTACGTGGCCGGCGATCAGGTCGTAGATCTCGGCCATCAGAGCAGTCGTGGCGACCGCGCCCAGTTCCTCGGCCGGCAGCTCCAGCTCCAGGTCGAGCTGGCGGCGGTGGCCGGCGTCGACGATCGAGCAGCGCGGCGAGCCATCGGCCTGCGGACCGGTCCGGGCCCGCGCCGACCAGCAGCCGGGCCACCGCCGTGATCGGCCGCTGGGTGGCCGACAGCCCGATCCGCTGCACTGGCCGTTCGGCGACATGCCCCAGCCGCTCCAGAGTCAGCGCCAGATGCGATCCGCGCTTGCTTCCCGCGACCGCGTGAATCTCGTCCACGATCACCGTGTCCACGGCGCGCAGCATCGCCCGCGGCTTGTCGGCCGTGACCAGCAGGAACAGCGACTCAGGCGTCGTGATCAGGAAGTCCGGTGGCCGTTTCAGCATCGCCGCGCGCTCGGCTGCGGCGGTGTCGCCGGTCCGGACCGCGACGCGGATAGCGGGAGCGGCCAGGCCAAGCTCGGCCGCGATCCCCGCGATCTCGGCTAGCGGGCGTTCCAGGTTCTGCCAGATGTCGACCGCGAGCGCCTTGAGCGGCGAGACGTATACCACCCGCGGCCCGGCAGGCTCAGCCGGTCCGGAGGGCTCGGCAGGCCGGCGGCCCTGACCTCCCGAGCCGCCATCGCATCGTGCGCGCGATAAAGCCGGTCAATGCAGACCAGGAACGCAGCCAGCGTCTTGCCAGAGCCGGTCGGCGCGGCTATCGAGCGTGTGCCGGCCCGCCGCGATCTCGGCCCACCCTCGCGCCTGCGGCTCCGTCGGCCCGGCCGGAAACCGCCGCTCAAACCAGGCACGGATAGCCGGATGGAACGACTCGAGCATTACGCCACACTAACTCCCGGCGCCGACAGTCACGATTGCACCGCCGCTTCGCGATGCATCGCAACCAGGCCGAATCGACGAGAACCGGCGTTCCTCATCAACGCGCTCGTTTAGCTCCGGGCGCATGCCCTTGATGACTTGACAATCCGGCCTGAGGGCCATCGCCAGGCAGGTAGTCCTTGCCGTACCGTGGCCGTAGCGCGCTGGTCCCGCCCAATGATCGCTGGTTACCTGGCGTCACGCAAGGCATACACAGTCAGGCCGGATGTTCCTGGTTGATCCGTGCGTGTACTGCTCGACCGTGAACGTCTGCTGAATGATCCTTTCGCCCGGGACAAGGCCAGCGACGTACGCCTGCGCCGTGCCACTCGCGCAACCGCAGCTGCGGCGACCTCGTCCTCGATCGGGCTCAGTCGCGGTGTTCACGCCTGAGCGTCGTCCTCCAGATGACGTCGAAGTATGTCACCAGCGAGAGAACCCCGGGTCCTCAATGCAACAGTCGCCGCATGGCCCAGCGCATGCCCTCGTGCTCGGTAATGCCGCGCGTTGAGGATGCCCTCCATCACCACATGGAATCTCCGAATCGAGGGCGGCCAGCGCACAAGCGTGCAACATCCGCCGGCACGCGGCCCAGTCGTCGTCCTTATCGCTGGAGGCCGAGCCCGCACGGAAGTCGAGTCCTCCTCCAGAACCGCTACCTCGCGCTTGCAGGACGCGCAAGCTCGCCGGCCGCACCGTGCTCCTCCCCGAAGCCGACGGCCCCCTCAGCATGATCAGGCAGGATGCGTCCCGCATGCCGGCCGCAACGGTCTCACCGATCGCCCGCAGGCCGTTCGCTGAGTCAGTGCCACGTTCATCAGCCTGTGCACGCCCGGTCGATAAGCAACAGCGCCGAACCTGCCGTCACGAAACGGCCGTCTCGCGGGCACCGCAGTACTTTGGCAGTCACCTTGTGTCAGCTCGCCCCGGCACCGTCAGAACCGGAGGCGTCATGGCTGGGTATTTCGTCGCGAACTACACGATCACGAATGAGGCCGAGTACAAGGAGTACCTTGCGGCTGTCGGACCCGTCCTGCAGGCGCACGACGCCGAGATCCTGGTCGCCGACCGCGACTCAGCGTCGCTGGAAGGGTCAGCCGGGCAGGTAACCGTCGTGCTGCGGTTTGCCACGAAGGCTGCCGCCAGCGCCTGGTACGAGTCTCCGGAGTACCAGGCCATCAGGCATCTCCGCACAGACAACAGCCGCGGCATCGGCGTCATCGCGGAGGGCAAGTAGCCGGCAGATCACGGCTCGGCGCGACCCGGGCAGCCACGCGCCATGGTGCGGCTTGGTCAGACGAACAGCGGCTCGGCGGCCGTTCGCTGGGCCAGCGCGCTCATCTCCGCATCGGCCGGCGTCCCGGTGAACCGGCTGGCCGCGTCAAGCACTCTCGGGAGCAAGTCCAGGTCCCCCGCGCTGCAGACGAACACGCCCGGGCGGCTGAGCGCCCACCACACGGCGAGATCAATGTCGCCCTGCTGCTCAAGCGGCTCGTACCAGGTCGCGCGGGTGTGCGGTCTGCCCGCCCACGGGCGCAGCGCGATCGACTTGATCGTTTGCACTGCCACCCGCCGCTCGCGGCACGTCTCGTACAGGGCATTGAAGTTGTCGGCGTAGTACGCATTCTGCATAGTGACGAAGTTGTACGGCAGCAGCACGGAGTCGAAGTCGAACCGCTCGAGGCTGCGGCGGTGCGTCGCGGCGATCTGACTGCCGTGGCCGGTCACCCCGATCCAGCGGACAAGGCCCTGCTCGCGGGCTTCAACCGCAGCTTCGAGCGCCCCGCCGGGACTCAGTGCGGTGTCCCACTCGATCGGATCGGCCAGGGCGTGCAGCTGCCAGAGGTCAATCTGGTCGACCCCGAGGCGGTCCAGGGACCGGTGGAGCTCGTCGCGGGCCCCGGCCGCGGTACGCTCGTCGCCCTTGGTGGCCAGGAAAAACCGGCCCGGCTCGCGCTGCAGCCACGGCCGGATGCGCGCCTCCGCGTCGCCGTAGGACGAGGCCACGTCCAGATGGTTCACTCCGTGAGCGAGCAGCAGGTCCAGGGTCTCGTCCGCAGCCCGCTGCGAGACCCGCGCGAGAGCCGCGCCGCCGAAGATCACCCGGCTGCTCTTATGGCCGGTGCGGCCGAACTCTGCCTGTTCGATGGCCACGAAGCCTCCCGAGATGCCGAACCCTGAGATCTGACAGTACAGCGCACCACGGACGCGACTCAGCCCGGCTGAGCCGAAGCGTATAGTCCGGATCATGTGAGCGGCCGCCGGGCCCGGGCGGCATGAGAAGGGAACGGTGTGCCTGACGAGCTTGACGCGCTCGCCAGCCGGCTGACTGAGCGTCTGGCCGGGCTGGGCAGCGCGCTGATCGCGTTCTCCGGCGGAGTGGACTCCTCGCTGGTCGCTGCCCTGGCGGCGCGGGCGCTCGGGGAGGACGCCCTTGCGATCACCGCCGTTTCGCCGGCCCTCGCGTCCGGCGAACTCGACGGCGCCCGGTCGGTGGCCAGGGCCGTCGGCATCCGGCACGAGCTGATCACCACAGCCGAGCTGGAACGCGACGACTACCGGCGCAATGATCGCTTCCGCTGTTACTACTGCAAGTCGGAGTTGTACGAGCAACTGACGGCCCTGGCCCGGCGCCGCGGGTTCGCCGCCGTACTGTCCGGTGCCAACGCCGACGACACCGGTGACTGGCGGCCTGGCCTGCGCGCGGCGGCCGAGCACGCTGTCCGGCATCCGCTGCTGGAGGCGTCCGTGGGGAAGGACCTGGTGCGGGCGCTGGCGCACCACCTCCGCGTCCCGAGCGCAGACAAGCCCGCCTCGCCCTGCCTGGCGTCGCGGCTGCCTTATGGCACTGCGGTCAGCGCCGATGTGCTCTCGCAGGTAGATCGGGCCGAGCTGAGCCTGAAGCAGCGCGGCTACCGGGAACTGCGGGTGCGTCATTTCGGCACTCTGGGCCGGGTGCAGCTCGGCGCGGCGGACCTGCCGCGGGCAGCGGACCCGGATGAGCGGGCCGCGGTGCTGGCCTGCGTGCGGGCGGCTGGATATCAGCGTGCGGAGATCGACGAGCAGCCGCTGCGGTCAGGTTCACTGAACTTCGACATCACGCCGGTCAGCCGTGCCGGCTGATGGCCACCGCATGGCCGGCAGGTCGAGCAAAACCGGCAGCGCGAACGGAGTGCCGCGGATGCCCGGCACAGTGGTGCCCGGATCACAGGCCGGGGCAGCTGGCGTCCCGCTGGGCGACTACGCACTGCTGGACGTCGACCGCCGGCGACGGACCGGCGTCCCGGAAGTAGTTTTCGGCGAGGGCAAGACGCCGGACCAGATCTTTGCGCTGCTGGCCGAGTTGCGCGCCAGCGATCCGGAGGCTCCGGCCCTGGCGACACGCTGTCCCGCCGACGTCCTGGATGAGGCCGCCACCCGCTTCTCTCGCGACGTCGTGCACGCCGATCGCGTGGCCAGAACGGTCGCCGTCGGGGCCCTGCCGCCAGCGCGCGGCAGCGTGCTGATCGTCACGGCCGGCACCACGGACCTGACGGTGGCACGGGAATGCGCGGCGACGCTGGCCGTGCTCGGCGTCCGCGCGGATGTCCTGGCCGACGTCGGTGTGGCCGGGCTCGGACGGCTGCTGTCCCGCCTGGACGACCTGCGGGCCGCCGAGTGCGTGGTGGTAGTGGCCGGGATGGACGGGGCCCTGCCGAGCGTCGTCGCCGGACTCGTCAGCGCGCCGGTGATCGGCGTGCCGACAAGTGTCGGCTACGGCGTCGCAGCAGGCGGCCTCGCAGCAGCGGCGAGCATGCTCTCCTCGTGCAGCCCGGGTCTGGTTGTCGTCAATATCGACAATGGCTTCGGCGCGGCAGTGCACGCCGCAAAGATCATCCGTGCGGTTCACCGGTGACGGACAAGCCGGGTGCCGCCTTCATCGACGCGACAGCGGGCGTGGCCGGCGACATGCTGCTTGCCGCCCTGATCGAGGCCGGCGCCGACGTGGAGCGGGTCCGCGACGCTATAGCCTCACTGGGCGTGCCCGGTCTCGGACTGCGAACCGAGCCTGCTCGCCGGGGCGGCCTCGCGTGCCTGCGGGCCGTGATCACTACGCCAGACGTGGCCGACCGCGAGCGCCGCCTCGCCGACGTGCTCGCACACGTCAGCGCCAGTGACCTCCTTCCGGGCGGCAAGGACCTCGCGACACGGGTATTCCGGCTGCTGGCCGAGGCGGAGGGCGCGGTGCACGGCGAGGCACCCGAAGACGTGCACTTCCATGAGGTGGGCGCCTTCGACTCCCTGGCCGACGTAGTGGGAACGGCGGCCGCGCTGGAGGACCTCGGCCTGCTCCGCCCCGGCGCGGTAGTCCGCTGCTCGGCCCTGGCCGCCGGAAGCGGATCTGTCACCAGCCGGCACGGGCGCCTTCCGGTGCCGACGCCCGCCGTCCTCCGCCTCGCCGCCACGGCCGGCCTGGACCTGGCCGGCGGCGACCTGACGGGCGAGCGCACCACCCCGACCGGTGCGGCCCTGGTCGCAGCGGCGGCCACGCCGGGAAGTTTTCCTGGCATGACAGTGCGCTCGGTGGGCACCGGCGGCGGCAGTCGGGACACCCCGGACCGCCCCAACATCACCCGGGTCGTTATCGGGGTGCCAGTGACGGAACCAGGCGTGAGCGAGGGCGAGGTGACTATGGTCGAGACCACAGTCGACGACCTCGACCCCCGGCTGTGGCCCTCGGTTCTTCAGGCGGTGCGGGCGGCCGGAGCCTGGGACTGCTGGTGCACTCCGATCATCGGCCGGCATGGCCGCCCCGGACAGGTCCTCACCGCCCTGTGCGCAGAACCGGTCCGCCATGCAGTAGCCGCCGCGATGTTCACTCACACCGGAACTCTCGGCGTCCGCTGGGCCCGGATGAACCGGCTGATCGCCTCCCGGACATCCGTGCAGGTGGAAGTGGGGCCGCCGGGCATGAGCCACCTCGTTACCGTCAAAGTGGCTGACGCCGCATGCGGCCCCGGAAGCATCGGGACAGCCACCGCTGAGCTGGCCGAGGCCGAAGCCGCCGCCCGGGCCCTCGGCTGGCCGGTACGAGCCGTCTGCGAGACCGCCGTCGCCCGGTATCGCGCCGAGGCGGAAAGTCCCGAGCTACACCGCCGCGACCCCGGCGGCCCGGTCCGTTCCTGACCACGCCACGCGAAGGCGATCCTGCCCTGGTGCCTCACCTGAGCCGCGATCGCCTGCCCGGTCCTGGCCTTCCTCACCTGGCGGGCGCGTAGCTCGCTGCGCTACTGTCCGCCTGCTCCCCCGCCGCGGCCGAACCGTCGGGATGCGGTGCCCGCTCGCGATCGAAGCTGTCGCGATACGCGGTCACGATCAGTCCGGCGCAGACCTCAAGCGGCACCACGGTGCTGTCGATCTGCAGATGGAACAGCTCCGGGTCGTCGATGTCGGCACGGTACAGCCGCCGGACGTACTGTGCGCGGGCACGGTCAACCTCGGGCAGCCGCCGTCGCGCCGTGGGCTCATCGACGTTCTCGATCCGCGCGGCCTGCGCTGCCCGCGCCTGCGGCGGGCCGAACAGCCGCACCCGCAGTACACCCGGCTCACCCGCGAACGCCGCAGCCCCGGCCCGGCCCAAGACAACCGCTCCCGAGGCCAGAGCCGCTCGCATCACGGCCTCGGCCTGCTCCCGGAACCAGGCCGAATCATCGCCTAACGCCGTCAGATCGCGCGGCGCCGCGCTGCTGCTCGGCGCCAGCACGCCCACCGCCAGCGGAGCCAGCACGCCCAGGAAACGATCGGGCAGCGACCGGCGAACCGCGCCGTCACGGGCTTCCTCAACGGAGACCCGCAGCTGCGCCGCCACCGCCGAGCTGATCGCCCTGTCCAGCAACGGGACATCCAGCAGCTGCGCGACCCGCGCCGCTACGACGCTGCCGCCAGCGCCGTAGCCTGCCGAGATAGTGACACCGGGCATCTCAGGAGGCCTCCTCACAGTGCCGCAAACGCAACGTAACCGGAACTGTACGGCACAATCGCGGCACCGTTACCTATAGCCAATCGCGCCAGCTCTCTCGCGATCCGACCCCCGCGGCCGGGCGGCAAGGAGAGTCGTCTGCCTGCGCAACCGCGTGGCCTGGCCAGCTCGTCGGTCCAGGCGGTCATTCGCTGCGCAGGATGTGCCCGGCGTGCACGCGCGCGGCGCGGCGCTGGGGCCAGGCGGCCAGCGCGTTCGCGGCCAGGAGGGCAGCCGGGGCGATCAGGAGCAGGGCCAGCAGCGCCACCGGCGGGTGGTAGGCCAGGGGGGTGAAACCGGCCACCGTGCGCCAGATGGCCCGGCCGAGCGCGATGCCCAGCGGTACTCCGAAGATCAGGCCGACCAGCGGCCAGCAGGCTGGCCTGGGTCGTGACCACCAGCCGCGCCTGCCGCCGGGTGATCCCGAGCGCACGAAGCACCGCGAGGTCGTGACGCCGGCGGCGGACCGCCATGGACAGGGCGTAACCGACGGCGCTGACGGCCAGAAGGGCCAGGAATGCGCTCAGTGCGACGGGCAGCAGTTCCAGGTCCTGGATCTCCTGGACCTCGGGGATGCGGATCCGGTCGCGTGAAGGTGAACGCCTTGCCGCCCGGGATCGCCGCCGCCACCGCGTCGAGCCGGCGCGCGACCGCCTGGACGTCCGCGCCCGGCCGCAGCGACACGGTCGCGGCGTGGAACTTGAACCCGTAGTGTGCACCGTCGAAGATGCGGTCGTATCCCGCGGGAGTGAGCCAGGCCCCATCCGCGTAGTCGTTGTGCGGTCCCGGGGGGACGAAGCCGATGCCGGTGACCCGGACGGCCTTCGAGACGGGGGTACCGCCGGTCAGCCGGACCACGGAGCCCGTCCTCGCGTGCAGTTCCTGCGCGGTCGTCGGGGCCAGCACGATCTCGTCCGGGCTGGCGGGCATCCGCCCGGCGGTGAGCACGACTGCCAGCCGCTTGCCGCCCACCGGGGCGTAGGTGAAGCTCTCGATCGACACCTGGCCGGCCTGCGCGCCGCCGATGCGGGCGTCATCGACCCCGGTCACGTCCCGGTCGGCGGCCACGGCGCGCAGCACCCGGCTGGCCGGCCCGAAATCCTGCCCGTTGTAGCCGAAGAACGTGGTCAGCTGCCACGTCTGCCCGAACCGGGCCGGGTGGCTGGCCGCATCGGAGACCCCGGCCGAGAAGGTGAAAGCGGCCAGCACCCCCAGTACGCCGATCACAGCGCCCACTAGGGCCGACCGGACGGGCACGGTGGAGCGCCCGCGGCCGGGCTCGAGCGCGAACCGGGCCCCCACCACCAGCGGGACCGCGAAGTTCGCGGCGGCGGCCCAGGCCGCGACAACGGACCGGCGCTGCGGCGCGCGGCGCCGCCCGGCGCCCAGCGCTGCCGCCGCGGCGGCAGCCGACCCGGCCAGGGTCAGCAGCAGGACGATGACCCAGCCGGGCCCGAGGACCACCCAGTCCGCGTTGATCCCGGGGTGCGGCTCGGCGATCGACGCCAGGCCGATCGGCATCCATCGCGACGCCACGATGGCGCCGGCCACGCCGAGCGTGGCGCCGGCCAGGCCCGGCCAGGAAGGGCCCGGCCGTGGCGGCCGCGATGGCCTGCGGGCGGGTCATGCCAACGGACTGCAGCACATGAAGATCCGCCGCGGTGGCCGACGTGTACCGGGCCACGGACTGGCCGATCAGGAACAGGGCCGCGACCAGCGCCGCGAGCCCGAAGGCCAGCAGGCAGGCGGCCTCGTAGGCGGTCACCCTGTGCATGGGATCGCCGATTTGCTGCAGGTTATCCCAGACGTCGATGTCCGACCGCCCCGTTACCCGGGCCAGGTCGGCCCGGAAGGCCGGGATCGCGGCCTGGCCGCCTTTGAGCCGGACCAGTGCGTTGATGTAGGCCTGCCCGTTTGTACCCATCATGTTGGCGCGGTACCGCGCGAACAGGGCGGGCGTGGTGAGGATGCCACCCGGCGACCCGGGCGCGTCAGCGTCGAGACCCCACGGGGTACGGCCGACGCCTACGATCCGGGCCCGGATCCTCGGGCCGAGTGGCGGCCCGGTGGATCCGTCGAACCCCTGGTTGGCCTGCTGCACGCTGGCCAGCTCCAGGGTCAGCGTGTCACCCACGTGCTTGCCGGAGGAGGCGGCGAACTTGGGCGTCACGATGACCTCGTCGACGCGGCGCGGGTTGAACAGCCGTCCGGCCACCATGACGGGCCGCTCGATGGTGCGGGTCATCTGGTCGTCGGCCAGCGGGAACCCGGCGCTGGCCGCCGGGTATCCCCGTGCCTCGTACCCGAACACCACCGGGAACTTGGTCAGCGCGGCGACTTCGGGCAGAGCCGCGACCTTGGCCCAGTCGAACCCCGGCTGGTTGGGCAGCACCGTGGCGGTCGCGGGCAGCGTGCGGGCCCACAGCCGGTCGAAGGCGGTCTGGCCCCGGCGGGCGCCGGCGATGGAAGTCAGGACAGTTGCGGTGGCCAGCGCGACGAGCAGGGCCAGGACCGCCAGTGACCGCCAGCGTCTGAGCCCGTCCAGGCGCAACCAGGTCAGCGTGATCAGCATCTATGGTCAACCCCGTCGGCCCATGGCCCGACGATCCCCGCGACATCCATGCTCACGAGTAGACGGCCTGCTCGGCCCCGGCAGCAAGGGTGCAGGAACGAATGGCTCACGGTGGCTACCCACACCCGGGACCCGCGTAATAGCCTCCCGGCGGCCGCGTCGCGAACCGTGCGGTATGCCTGCGCCGACGGGCGGCGGTCTGGCTGTCAGCCTGCTGCGGATAATCGGCTGGCGGGAGCGTGCGGCACGTAGGTAACGGTCATCGGGTTATCCAGGGCGATGGTGACGTGCTCGGAGATCGGCGGGCTCCCCGCGCTGTAGCGCACGCCGGGCGCCGGGTCGTTCCCGGGGCCTCCGGGGTTGTACAGGGGCTTGTAGCGGCCGGTCGACGGGATCTCGACGGTGGTGATCCGCCGGGCCGCGGCCTCGCTGCCGTCCAGGACGATGTCGATGTAGTTGTTGCGGACCTCGGTGTAGCAGCCGTCGTAGCTGGCCTGCTTCCTGCCGAGGTTCGCGAGCCCGACGACGCGCAGCGGCTTGCCGTCGATGTAGTAGGTCTTGCCGGCCTGGGTGAGCGCGACCTTCCTTCCCGATGAGGTGACCGCGATGACGCGGAAGTACTGGTCATACTCGGTCGGCAGCAGGGGGGTGACGCCGTTGGGAGTCATGCCGCCCGACGTGTACATCCGGAGCCGGAACTTCGCCTGGCGGCCGTACAGGCTTATCCCGTCGTTGGGCAGGTTCTGGCGGAAGATCAGTGGCCCGGTGTTGCCCACGGCCGACATCTTGCTGAGCTTCGCGGCCACGAGGGTCGGACCGCCCCGCTCTGCGGGGGGGCTACCGGGACGGGTATAGGGCGAGCCGGGGGTCCTGACCGAGAACCCCACCGCGCTGACGATCCGCCTGGCCGGGCCCGACCAGCTCGAGGGTTGACGAGCCGCGGACGACCCGGACCGAGGTTGGGTAGATCGCGCCCGGCTGGCCCGGCGGAACCCGGTTACCGAAATGCCCGAACAGGACCGCCACCGACCGCTCGTTGTACTCGAAGTTCGGCCAGATCGACGTGACCTGCGGCGTGACGGACGTTCCGTTGCTAAGGCTGACCTTGAAGTCGTCTGCGTCCAGGGTGCTCGGCAGGATCGGCCAGCTGAACTCGACAGGCAGCCCGTCGGAGTAGTAGACGTCCTGGCCGTAATAGCTCCGCACGCCCGACGGCGTCGACGCCGACGTATAGCTGGACAGCGGAGGCGTCTGCCCGTCAGCGCAGTGCACGTTGTTCCAGGTGCCGCCGGCCAGGACCGCGAGGGTCTTGCTCAGCCCCACGTCGCTGGTGCTGAGGTTCGGCACGCCGACAATGCTGGTGAAGCCCAGCCCGGCGGCCATCATCTCGGGCTTCTGCGCCCAGATGTCAGCGTTGATGATGACGTCCTGGCGGAGGATCTGATAGGTCAGCGGAGGCTTCCCGCCGCTCTGCTCCGGCATAGCCAAGCCGGCGTTCGCTGACCCGGCTGATACGGCGAGGCCAATCAGAGCTGTCGCGCGGGCAAGAACGGAGATCATCATGTCGCCGACATCTATCAGAAACCTGCAACCGGGGTAACCCGACATGCCGATCTACGGTGAAGGAACAGTTACTCTAAGTGACGTAGACGGCTAGTGAACGGCGCCGGCGACAATGTGGCCATGGCAGAAAGCCCGAAGAGGACGCTCGTGCTGCTGCGCCACGCCAAATCCGCATGGCCCGACGTGACCGACCACGATCGTCCGCTCGCCCCCCGCGGCCGCCGTGATGCGCCCGTCATGGGGCGCTGGCTCCGCCGAGCCGACTGCATCCCTGACCATGTCCTGTGTTCGACGGCACGGCGAGCCCGGCAGACGTGGCAGCTCGCAGAAGCCGGACTCGGAAAAGTCCGCCGGCCACATTCGAGCACGGCATCTACGAGGCACCGGCAGCCGCGCTGCTCGACCTCATTCGCCGTGCGCCCGCCACGGCCCGGACGGTGCTAGTCGTCGGCCATAATCCGGCAGTCCATGAGGTAGCACTCGCGCTGGCCGGAGCTGCCCCGTCCGCCGGCTGCGGCGCCGCCGAGGACGAGCTACCGACGGACGCTCTCGAACGGATGAGGACTGAAGTTTCCCACCGCTGCGATCGCGGTCCTGGAGTTCAGCGGACCATGGTCTGGGCTCGGGCAAGGGCATGCACGGCTTGCCGGGTTCGTCACTCCCCGCGAGCTAGCCGGCCAGTCACGGGCAGACTCCAGCTGACGCGCCGCACCGCCTCCGCTCGGAGCGGTCGAGTCCTCACCGATTGTCCGATGATGCTGGTAGGTTCGCCCCGCTGATCGTCGCCGGACCAGGGTTGGAGGGCGCTTGTGACTGAGGTGGCGCTGCGGCCGATCGACGACTCTGACCTCGATGCCTTGTTCGAACTGATGCGGGATCCCGAGTCTGTCCGGATGGCCGCCTTCACGGCCGAGAATCCCGATGACCGTGCCGCGTTCGATGTTCACATGGCGATGGTCCGGACACTGCCAGAAGTGACCAACCGTGCGATCACCGTCGATGGACGGCTCGTCGGCAGCATCGCCTGCTTCGTCGTTGATGGCGACGCCGAGGTCACCTACTGGATCGACAGGGCCTTCTGGGGGCAAGGCATCGCGGGCCGAGCGCTCGCCCTGCTTCTGGAATCGGTTCGCGTGCGGCCCCTGTTCGCCCGCGCCGCGAGTGACAACGTGGGATCGCTCAAGGTGCTGCAGAGGGCGGGATTCGCGATCATAGGCACGGCGATCTCGTTTGCCAACGCGCGAAACGAGGAGATCGAGGAAACGATCCTGCGCCTCGACGAGCCCGCGCTACCTGGCGCTGTCACCTCTGCCGGCTCGCAGTGCGGCCTTCCTGGCGAAGGCAGGCGTCGGCTCCGCTGATCCGGGTGCCTCCGCTCGGTCGGCAGGCGCACGGTGGGGCTGGCTATGTTGAAGAGCGCGACCGCGGGGGTAGCTGTACAGCTGTCCGACCAGCGCAGGGGGGGCCGAATATGTCTGCTGAGGTATCCGGGCGAAGGGCTGGGCCAGGTGCTGGCCGCAGCTGCGGGTACGGCGCCGTGATTCGCGGCCGGAGGCCCCGGCTGTCCCGGCTGCTGCCGGGCGACGTGACGAGATTCGGGGGCCCGGGATGGACGGCCGGGATGCTGGTGGCCCTGAATGCCGCCGGGACGGTCCGCAGCCTGATCCACATTCTCGCTCCGGACAGCGGTGCGCAGTCGATCGCCTCGATGGACATCCGGGTAAAGGGCGGCGACAACATCGTCGCGCTGCTGGGCCAGTGGGGCGGGGCTCAGCTGCTGGAAGCCGGCGTCATCTGGACGGTTGTGTACCGGTATCGGGGATTGATTCCCCTGATGCTTGGCGTGGTGACAGCAGAGCAGTTGCTGAGGCTCGGAATCGGCCTGTCCAAGCCCCTGGCGACAGTCCGCACGCCGCCAGGCGCGCTGAGCTGGGCACTGCTGCCCGTGGGGGCGGCCACGCTGGCCATGTCACTGACCGGAGGCGATGAAATCAGCCAGGCCACTCCGGGGCTCGTTGCCGTCGCCCAGCAGACCTGACAAGCGGTCATCCGGCGATCCGCCGTTACCTGTCTGCAGGGAATTGTCCTGGAGGCCTCTTGACAGCCATCGTCGTACTTGGTCAAATGACTTAGGCACATGACTAACCAGTGGCTAAGACCCTGGCCTGACACGGAAAGAGCTCGTCATGGTGGCGGTAAGCTCGGCCGCGCCGAGGACGGCGGCCCGTGCGGCCGCCGAGGAGGCGCTGCTGGATGCGGCGGAGAGGCTGCTGGCCGACGCCGGGTATGCGAGCATCACGACGCGGCGGCTCGCGACGGAGGCGGGCGTCAATCACGGCCTGGTCCACTATTACTTCGGCTCGAATGAGAACCTGCTGGCGCACGCGCTGGAACGGTTCACCGGGCGGCTGATCTCCCGGCAGCGGGAGCTGTACGCGGCCGACGGGCCGTTCGCGGACAAGTGGCGCACGGCGATGCATTACCTGGTCAGCGAGGATGTCAGCTACCAGAAGATCTGGCTTGAGCTGCAGGCGCTGGCCTGGAACAACCCTGACATCAGGGCGCGGCTGGCGCGGGTGAATGCCGAGTGGCGGGCCGTGCTGACCGAGGCGCTCGACCAGCCGCGCCGTGAGCTTGGCATCCCGCTGCCCCTGGAGGCGCTGGTATCGCTGGTGATGACATTCAACCTCGGCATCATCACGGAGCGCCTGGGCGGCATCGACACCGGGCACCGCGAGCTACTGGACTGGATCGACCAGTGGATAACCCGGTGACTGAGCCCGCCCGCGAGCAGTCGCGGGCGCGGTACCCCGATAGCTCCGGTTACATCAAGCGCGACGGCGTGCGCCTGTACTACGAGGTCTACGGTTCCGGCGAGCCGACCATCTTCCTGCTTCCGACCTGGTCCATCATCCACTCGCGGCACTGGAAGATGCAGATCCCCTACCTGGCCCGGCACTGCCGCGTGCTCACCTTCGACGGACGTGGCAACGGCCGATCCGACCGGCCGGCGGCCGGATACGGGGAATACGAGTTCGCCGCCGATGCCCTCGCGGTGATGGATGCCACCGCCACCGACCGCGCGGCGATCGTGTCGCTCTCGGTCGGCGCGCAACGTGGCCTGATCATGGCGGCCGAACACCCCGACCGCGTGGACGCGGCCGTGTTCATCTGCCCGGCCGTGCCGTTCGCCTCGCCGCCGGAGGACCGGACGCGTTACCCGTGGGATGAGGTGCTGCCCACCGAGGAGGGCTGGGCGAAAGACAACCTCCACTACTGGCTGCGGGATTACCGCGGCTTCCTGGAGTTCTTCTTCTCCCAGATGTTCACCGAGGCGCACTCGACCAAGCCGACTGAAGACTGCATCGGCTGGGGCCTGGAAACCACCGCCGAGACGCTCGTCGCGACGGAAATCGGCAACGGCCTGGACGAGAAAACCGCGCGCGAGCTATGCAGCCGGATCCGCTGCCCGGTACTGGTCATCCAGGGCACGGCCGATGCGATCACCGGGCCCGGCCGCGGGATCGCCCTCGCTGCCGAGACCGCCGGCGAACTCGTGCTCCTCGAGGGCTCGGGCCACGGCCCGCACGTCCGTGACCCGGTCAAAGTCAACCTGCTGCTGCGCGACTTCGCCGTCCCGCAGCGGCCATGCCCGCGCTGGGCCCGCGGCAAGGCTCGCCCCAGGCGCGCACTGTACATCTCCTCGCCGATCGGCCTGGGCCACGCCCAGCGGGATGTGGCGATCGCCGGCGAGCTGCGCAGGCTGCATCCCGACCTGGAGATCGACTGGCTCGCGCAGCACCCGGTCACCAGGGTGCTGGAGGCGCACGGGGAGCACGTTCACCCGGCCAGCGCATACCTGGCCAGTGAGTCCGGGCACATCGAGTCCGAGTCGGCCGAACACGACCTGCACTGCTTCCAGGCCATCCGGCGGATGGACGAGATCCTGCTGGCCAACTTCATGGTCTTCCACGACCTGGCCCGCGAGGAGGACTACGACCTGTGGATCGGCGACGAAGCCTGGGAGCTCGACCACTACCTGCATGAGAACCCCGAGCAGAAGCACGCCGCCTACGCGTGGCTCACTGACTTCGTCGGCTGGCTGCCGATGCCCGACGGCGGCCCGCGCGAGTCGTTCCTCACCGCCGACTACAACGCCGAGATGATCGAGCACATCGAGCGCTATCCCCGCGTCCGCGACCGGGCCATCTTCGTCGGCGACCCCGACGACATCGTCCCGGACGGGTTCGGCCCCGGGCTGCCGCTCATCCGCGACTGGACCGAGCAGCACTACGACTTCGCCGGGTACGTCACCGGATTCGACCCGCGCCAGCTCGGCGACCGGCAGGCGCTCGGCTACCGCGACGACGAGCGCGTCTGCATCGTGACCGTCGGCGGCTCGGGGGTCGGCGGGCACCTGCTGCGGCGCGTGATTGCCGCGTTCCCCGAAGCCAAGCAGCGGGTGCCCGGCCTGCGCATGATCGTGGTAACTGGTCCGCGGATCGACCCGGGCAGCCTCCCGGCTCACGACGGCCTGGAAGTCCGCCCCTACGTCCACGAGCTCTACCGCCACCTGGCCGCCTGTGACCTCGCAGTCGTTCAGGGCGGGCTGACCACGGCGATGGAGCTGACCGCGGCCCGACGGCCGTTCCTGTACTTCCCGCTGCGCCATCACTTCGAGCAGAACCACCACGTACGCCACCGGCTGGACCGCTACCGCGCCGGACGCTGCATGGACTACCAGACCGCCGAACCAGCGGACATCGCCGCGGCGATCGCCACCGAGATCGGCCGCGAGGTCAACTACCGCCCGGTCGCCACCGACGGCGCCGCCCGCGCCGCATCCATGCTCGCCGACCTCATCTAGCTGAGAGCTGCCCGCGGGCGTGGAACGCGATGGCACGGCATGGACCGCTACAAGGGCAGGGTCGCAATCAGCGACGACCGCCGGGGCGCTCGCGCTCAGACGCTCGTCGCAGGGAAACATCATGACGGGCAGGATCAGCATGTCCAAGCAAGCAGTGAGGTCCCGGTCCGGCGACAGGCCAGTCGTGCTGCGCCCGAGTATCGGCACGGCGTGGCTCTTTGCCATTCTGACGCCGTTCTTCGCCTTCGCGCTGGTCCGCGGGTACACCGGTGCGGTGACAACAGGGAGCCGGATCGGGGTTGCCGGCTTCATGGGGGCGGTTACCGTCTTCTGCGCCTGGGCGGCCCTGACCATGGTGTTGCGCCGCCCGAGACTGTCGATCTCGGCCAGCGCGATCACCTACTCCCCGGCTACCCCTCTCCTTAGCAGGGCGACCGGGCGCCCGGCACTGGTGCTGGACCGCGCGACCGGAACTGACCTGCGGATCGTCCGGTTCTCCCGGCCGGGTCGGCCGCCCGTTTCCGGCCTGACTATCCCGGGTAGCGGCACGACGCTGCCCGTCCCTAGCTTTGACCTGGCCCGGATCCAGACGGCATGCACCGCCAGCGGCTGGCGGTTCATGACCGGGCTGTGACCCGCCGGGGCGGTTCAGCGGATGTCGCTGAAAATGGCTGGCTGAACCGTGCAGGTTCTGGTCGGCTGGCCTTGTGAATGACGATGCCCTGCCTGGCGGCGAGCTGGCCAGGGGGTTCCATGCCGGCGTTGTGGAGCCGCTGCTGGCCCGGGTGATGCCCGGGCTGCGGTATGCGGCTGGCCGGCTCGGTTCGGGATCCGATGTCCTGGGCTTCGATGACGCGATGAGCCGCGACCACGACTGGGGCTGCCTGGCTGACGCTCCTTGTCGACGAGGCCGACCGCGCTGCGATACCCCAAGTCAGCGAGCTACTGGAACGGGAACTACCCGAGTTCTACCGCGGCTTCCCAGTGCGGTTTCCCGTTACCTGGGATTCCTCTTTTACTCACAAGGTCGAGACCGCGACCGTAGCCGGCTTCGCGGCCAGCCGGCTCGGTATCGACCCGACCCTCGAGCTGTCGGCAGCGGACTGGCTGATTCTGACCGGCCAGAGCGTGCTGGAGGTGACCGCCGGACCGGTATTCGTTGACCGGACCGCCGAACTGGCGCAGGTGCGCGCGACGCTGCACTGGTACCCGCCGGACATCGAGCTATACGTGCTGGCTGCCGGCTGGCAGCGGCTCTCGCAGGAAATGCCGATGGTCGGCCGGACAGCCGAGCACGGCGACGAGATCGGCTCGAGGATGCTGAGCACACGGCTAGCCGACGACCTGATGTCGCTGGCCTTCACCCTGTCCCGGCAGTGGCCGCCCTATCCAAAATGGCGGGGGACTGCGTTCCGGGCGCTTCCCGTGGCCGCGGATCTGGCTGGTTTGCTGATTGAGGCTGCAACCGCACCACACTGGCGCGACCGGGAAACCGCCCTCGCGTACGCCTGCGAGATACTCCTGGCCGCACAACGTGCGCGCGGGCTGCCTGCGCCAGGGTCGGCAGTGATCCCCTTCTGGGACCGGCCCTACCGCACGGTTGATGAAGCGGTCTCCGCATCGCTGCTCTCGGCTATCACCAACCCGGAGGTGGCCAGGCTGCCGGCTGTCGGGTCGGTCGAGCAGTGGGTCAGCAGCGTCGACGTCCTTTCCAGCCCAGCCCGCAGAGCGGCACTCCGCTCCGCCTACCAGGCCTGGGTCGGCTCCAGCTGAACACGGGTCGTCAGCGTCCCCGGTCTGGGTCGGCCGTCTCGTCGAGGGTCGGGTTGTCGATGACCGGTACTGGGTCGAGGCCGATCTTCGCGGCGATCCGGGTCAGCAGCTCGTCCTGGGCAGCGAGATGGCCCTGGACGTGCGCCACCTCGTGCAGGGTTGCGCTCGCGTCGTGGTAGGTCGCTTCTGCGCGCTGGTCGGCGGCGGCCTGGACGTTCTGGCCGCTGGTCAGCCACCTTCGCCGGGCCGTCGGCTCGCCGGCGCGGCGATGTGCGGGTGAGCGTATGTGCTGGTAGATCGTCATGACCTGGCCCTTCATCGACGGCGGGACGCCGCTTAGCCGGCAGCAATCCCGCCAGGCTAACTCCCAGACCGCAGATCAAGGAGGTGCCGGCGCCGTCACCCGCGCCGACGTGACGTCGGCGCTTGGATTGCCCGCGGGTAGTCGACAGGCCTGCCAGCCTGAGCGGGAGCATGGCGACGGTGCCTGGCAGGCCCTGCCGCTACCGGGCCTTCCGCAGGCTCAGCAGCCACCGCGCCAGCGCGATCAGAATGGCCAGGGCCGTTGCAGCGGTCATGGCGGTGAATCCGTCCGCGATCCACTGCGCCCCGCTCAGCGCCAGGGCGGTGCGCGTGACGTCAGCTGTGCGGTCGTGGACAGAACCGGCAGCAACGGCGGCCGCGGCGTAGGCCAGTGCGGGCAATGGGACGATCGCGTAGGCCGACCGGGCGCGGACGCTTATCCCGGCCGCCAGCGTCCCGGCGATCACAAAGGCGCCAAGCACCTCGCCAGGCTCACGATGGGACGCGACCGTGAACGCGGCACCGAGCGCTGCGGCAGCGGCGACCATGAGCACCCCGGCCCAGGCTGGCAAACGGCCCCAGCCCGGCGGACGCTCTGGTGGCAGATAGGCCCCGGGCGCAGCGGGCTCGGGCGAGCGCGCGCCGAAGCCGGCCCCGGCACCGCCGTCAGCTGCCCGGCTTGCCGCGCTCTGGTCCGGTGGCTCCACCATCCGCTCCCAGCATCCTTTTGGACCCTTACTCCCACATCCTGTCAGGTCAGCCGGCTCGCCATGCGCCTGCGTTCAGGATGCGTCCAGGCTTCGGCAGATAGTCTTCCGCGCACGGGTAATAGTGGGCTGAAGCATGTCAGGCCGGACGGGAGGCGCGAAGGGGGCTGTGGACCAGGATCGCCGCCAGTACAGCCGGCATGACCAGATCGCAGCCGCGCTGGCGGGCCGAGCTGAAGGAGCCTTGGCATGCGTAGCCTGAAGCTCGGTCCGGTCTCCATAGGCAGGGTCGGCTACGCGGTCGCGTGCGCAGCCTCTGCATTCATCCTCGTGGTGGCCGGCTACGTCCATAAGGTCGTCGGCCTGACCGACGCGCTCGGTGCCGGCGCACCGCTCGGCAGTACTCCGTCTGCCGGCCCTCCGTCTGCAAGCGCGATGAACATCCTGGTGATGGGGCTAGAGAGCCGCACCACCCTGCAGGGGCAGGATCTTTCGGTCCAGCAGCTCACGGAGACGCACTCGGGCAGCGAGTCGGCGGTGGAGGCCGGCCTTGAGGGCTCGCAGGACACCGACACGCTGATCCTGATCCACGTCTTCGCCGGCGGCGCAGAAGGCGGTCGGCTTCTCGATCCCGCGGGATGACGTCGTCAACTACCCGCATGCCACCTACGACGGGCTTACCGAGGGCAAGATCGACGCGGCGTATGCCTACGCCTACGACGAGTCGCTGGACCAGACCGCCAGCAGCGACATGAGCCAGGCCCGGCGGTACCTGGCCGCCAATCAGGCAGGCCAGCTGTTCGAGGTACAGACCGTCGAGTCGGTCACCGGCATGCACATCGACCACTTCATCCTGTCGAACATCATCGGCTTCTACGAGCTAGCTCGAGCAGTTCGGCGGCCTGGAAATCTGCATACGCCCGGCCCCCGCCCAGGGCGGCCTGCCCGCCGGGGCGAACCTGACCGACCATGATCCGCTCACCGGCACCGACAACTCGGGATTCGAGCGCCTACCGGACGGCTACGACGCGAAGAAGGGCGGCGAGCAGTACCTGCACCTGTCCGCGGCGCAGTCGCTGGCCTACGTCCGTTCGCGCGACACCCTGCCGGGGGTCGACATCGGCCGCACCGCCCGGCAGCAGGCCGCCATCGAGTACATCGTGTGGAAGCTGAAAACCGACGGCGTGCTAACCGACATCCCGGCGGATCACCACCATGCTGTCCCAGGCACAGAGCTACCTCATGTACGACAGCGGCTGGAACCTGCTCGACTTCGCGCAGGACATGCGCGCCCTGTCTACCAGCAATCCCCTAGTTCACCACGCTGCCCGAGATATCGACGAACGACGTCGACGTTCCCGGCTACCCGGGGGCACAGAGCGTGAACTACATCGACGTGCCGCAGATCCAGCAGCAGATAAGCGAGGCGTTCTACGGGACCTCGATGATCCCTTCGACCGCCCCGTCGGTGACCGTGAACGTCTATAACGGCAGCGGCGCCGGCGAGCTAGCCGCGGACGTCTCGGAGGACCTCGTCGCGATGGGCTACAAGGCCGGCGCCGTTGCGGAGTCCGCCTCCCCATCGCAGCCGACACGGGACGACACCCGCGTCTTCTATGGCGCGGGCAGCGCCACCGAGACGAACGCGCAGGTGATCGCCAACGTCATGGGCGTGCAGTCCGCCACCCCGCTGTCGTCGCTTCCGGCCGGCCAGGTGGAGGTGCTGCTCGGCTCCCAGGTCACCGCACAGGCACCAGGGCTGGAGATGTTCGGCGCGGACAGCGTCAATGCCTCGGACTATGTCAGCGCCGCAGGCCAGAACAACGAGTCCGTCCCGGCGAGCGTCCAGGCGGCGGCCAATGCCGGGTCACAGTCGGATGTGCCCGCCTACTCGCAGGCGCAGAGCCCATCTTCCGCATCCGTGTCGCCTTCCTCTTCTGCCTCGCCCGGCTCTTCGGCCTCGTCGTCCCCGTCGAGTTCCGCGCCGGCGAAGTCTTCCTCACGCTCCTCGAAGAAGCCGGCCAGCAGCTCGTCCGCCGAGCTCGCCGTATGGCCTCACGACCTGCCCGTACTAAACGACGATCACGCCCCGTGCACACCGAGCGGCCAGGCTAGCCCAGCCTCAGCGGCACGCTCATGAAGGGATCGATCCTCGCGAAGGCGGCCGCGGGTCACAGATGCCGGCACTGGCCGTGAGTGCCGCCGCGCGCGTGATCGGGTCCGCCGGCCGAGTTGTCAGTGGGCGGCGGCTCATCGTGGCTGCAGTCGAGGGAGCGGCCGATGAGATCGCCAGCTATTACGGGACCCGAGCCGGCGTTGCCCCGGCCGGTGTCGTCGTCGTCCGACACGATGAGGTTGCGCCCGATGCTGTCGTCGGAGACATCGATCGCCGTGTCGTCCTGGCTCTTGACGATGACGCTGCCGCCGACGGTGATGCCGGTGATGGCAACGGCCTGGAATCCGCCGCTCGCATCGGCCCGGCCCGTTCCGGCCCGCTGGCCTACGTCCTCGGCGTTCTGGTAGACAGCGAACTGCGGCGGCGAACCGGAGTTGTTGACAACTGTCAGGGAGATACTCGTCGGGTCAGGGGCCATACCCGAAGGCTCGGGCAGGCCGTTGTCGGCGATGCGGAGGCCGCCGTGCACGGTAAGCCGCGATGCCATGCCCTGTCCCGGCTCGCACCGATGGCGGGGACCGGAGTGGCGGCATCCGACCGATACCGTCGCGCCTGAGCCGACGTTGAGGTTTCCGTCGACTTCGAGGTGGCCGACCGGGACGGTGAGGGAGCCGTCAGGAGCCACGGTCAGGTCGGCCAGGACCCGGATGAGCCCGTAGCCGGAGATGGTGCAGGACCCGGCGATAAGCAGTGTCGGGTACACGCCGGACTGCACGATGCCGCCGGAGCAGACCGTGCGGTCGTGACGCGACGCGGCGGCCCCGGCGGCCGCGGCGGGCCCGCTCGCAGCAAGGCCGACTGCCAGCAGGACGGGCACTGCCCGTGATGCCCAGCGCCGGCTCACAGTCCTGGCCTGCAAGGTTCCCCCTCGGCGCGGCCACGCCATGACCGCGGTTCTGCAGGAGATATCGCTGCCAGAGCGTGCGGCGTTGCGGCCAGCCAGTTGCGGGGTTAGCTAGGGGTCAGCGGGCCGCCGGTCACGATACTTCCCGAACCTGCAGGAGCGCCGACGTTCCCGGGCCTGCCCTGGCGATCGCTCGTGGCGTCACACGTAAGACTCGTCGACGTAGCACCAGCGCCAGTCCTCACCCGGCTCGAACGACTTCACAATCGGGTGGCCGATGGCGTACGCATGGCCTCTGGCGTGGCGCATCGGAGATGAGTCGCAGCAGCCGACGTGCCCGCACGTCATGCACAGCCGCAAATGTACCCAGGGCGTTCCCAGCCTCAGGCACTCCTCGCACCCCTGCGGCGTGCGGGGCGTGACGGGGCGCACCAGGATCAGGTGCGGGTCACTGACTGTGGTCACGGGTGCTCCTGCGGCTGAGGTAAATATTGAGTAATGCTCGTCTAGCTCGAGCCATCCGCACATCGTCAACCTGGCTAGTTCAGCGGATGCGGGCTGCCGGTCGCCCGGCAGGTGATCGCCACTCCCAGGGACCTACCTGATCTGGGGATACGGCGCAGCTGACCGGCCGCGACGCTGTCCATAGAGGCTCGGAACGCGACCGCCGGCAGCGACGCGGCAGGGAGAACCATGTCGGCACGGAGGCAGACCGCAGCTGAGCCCCGATTGCCGTTCGTGTGCCATAGCTGCGGTTCAGTCAGCGGCGGCCTTCTGGCGGGCTGCGTAAGGCGCTCCCGCGCTTCAGCGGTCGTCAGGTGAGCCGGCTCGGTGCGACCGCTCGCACCGTGGCCCAGCGCGCGCCGGAGACGTTGACCGTTGTCCGCTATCGAGCGCAGCCGACGGCGGCAACCATAGCCCGGCTCGCCACCACGGCCATCGTGGCCTACCTGCTGGCGCTGCTGCTCCCGGTGACCTCACGGCCGGTTCTGGCGCCGCTAACCGCGCTGCTGGTTGCCCAGGCGACGCTGTACCAGACGGTCCGCAATGCGGTGCGCCGGGTGGCCAGTGTGCTGGCCGGCGTCCTGCTCGCTGTGGCCTTCTCGGCCCTGATCGGATTCACCTGGTGGAGCCTGGGGATCACGATCGTCGCAGGACTGAGCCTCGGCTATGCGCTGCGGCTCGGTGACCACATCCTCGAGGTTCCGATCAGCGCGATGCTGATCCTCTCGGTGGGAACCGGTACGGCCGCGGAGAGCCGGGTCATCGAGACGCTGCTGGGCGCGGCGGCCGGCCTGCTGACCGGGCTGGTTTTCGCCCGGCCGACAGTGCAGCCAGCCGAGGAGGCCATGAGCGATCTCTGCGAGCGGATGGCAGCGCTCCTGAGCAGGATGGCCGCAGGCCTGCGGGCCGGTCCGGTCCGCGAGGCGTCAGCCGACTGGCTGGCCGAATCGCGTGATCTCGCCAGCGAGATCAGGCGCGTGGACGAGGCGCTGCGGCGGACTGAGGAGAGCATCAGGCTCAACCCGCGCCGGGTCATGCTGCCGCAGACGGAGTTCAATCTGCGGCACGTGCTGGAGACGCTTGAGCACGCCGCGATCACTGTCCGGGGGATCGCGCGCTCACTTGCGGACAGCGCGGGCCTCGCCGAAGACGACAGCCCCGTCCGCGACCAGGACATCCGAGACCGGCTGGCTGCAGTCCTGGAGGAACTGGCCGGGGCCGTCAACGCCTACGGCAAGCTCGCCACGGCTCACAGCCCGGCGGTCCATCATCTGCTGGCGCCCGAGATGCGTGAGCACCTGGCAAATGCGCGGGCTCGGCAAGCCTCGCTCAGCGAGCTGCTGGGCTCGGATCCTGCAGCCCGGCCGGTTGGCTGGCCGCTGCGCGGAGAGCTGGTCAGCCACCTCGATCGGCTGCGCGCCGAGCTTGAGGCAGCCGGCCCCGCTGAGGAGCATCCTCAGCTGCGGAAGCACACCACTCGGCCGTGGCGATCGGCCTGGCAGCAGGGACGCCGACGGCTAGGCGCGGGACGCTAACAGGCCGATCACGAAGAAGGTGCCTCGGGTGATGTCCTCTATGTCGGAGATGCGGCTGGTCCGGCGCGCGTCGTTCCGGGCCGGTCGGGTCCGGCCGCCATGCAAGCGGGCATCCCGGCGTGGCGTTGACGGCAGCCCTTCTCGCCAGGATCGGCGTACTTCATCAGCCCGTGCGGTGCTGGCGCTTAGGCCGGGTGTTAAAATCACGACTCTACGGGTGCGGACCATGAAGCGCTGTGACCTGCGGTTTTCTGGTTCCTTCTGGGCAGTTGGCACCTACAGCCCGATCACTGGCGCGACGGGGAGAGCGCGATGACGGGGCCTGGCTCTGTGCATGCATCGTCGGCCACGTAGCGATGGCACACGATGGCGAATGCCGACGTGTTCGGGCGTATTCGCAGCTCAGTGAACTCGTGCAGGCGGCGTATCCCGGCCAGGAAGGCGAGACCACCGACCTCCTGCAGCGGGTGGCGAGGACTGCCGAATCGATCACGGCCTGCCGCATCATCGGGATGGTCATTCAGTCGTCGTGGCAGGACATCGGCGGCCATGGGTGCGGACTAGGCGCGGCCGACGCGCTAACCGTGGCGGCAGCTCCTGGCGGCGGGCTCGTTGGCGTGCCTGGTACCGGCTGGGCGTGGGCCTACCCGATTCCGACGGTGGACGGTCAGGCCGGAGCCCTGGTGGCCGGCGCTCAGAATATGCCAACGGAGGCCGACCAGGTCCGGCTGTTCGTGCTCGGCCAGCTGACCGGCCTCGCGCTGGGCAACGCGGACCTGCACGCGCGCGAGCAGGCACAGGTCGCGCGACTGCGCGCTAACAATCTGGCGCTTCAGCGCACCCTTGAGATCCGCGACCGGCTCACGCAGGTGACCTCGCGGGGTGAGGGGCTCGAGGGGATCGCCACAGCGCTCTGCGAGCTGACGGACCATCCCGCTGGTATCGAGGATGCGTTCGGCAATCTGATCGCATGGGCAGGCCCGGGACGCCCCGATCCGCCTTGCAAGCACACCGGCGGGCATCGTGCGCGTCCGGCCGAGCGAGCAGTGGAGGACCCGGAACCGGTCAGAGAGGACGACTGGCTGATCTCGGCAGCCCAGCTGGCGGGAGCGCCGGTGGGCGCCGTTGTACTTGCCGATCCTGACCGCACGGCCGGGGCAGCTGAGCGCCTGGCCATGCAGCAGGCCACACTCGTGCTTGTCATGGAGGTCGCCCGACAGCAGAGCTTGGACGCGTCCCTGGGAGGCGCGCGCGCTCGTCTGGCCCTTGATCTGGTGAACGGCGCGGATGAGCTCACCAGCCTGAGCCGGGCGCAGGCGCTCGGCTACGATCTCGCCCGTCCGCACCGAGTTGTCGCCCTTGAGCGCCTGGCCGGCCTTGGCGATCAGGATGAGGTCTTCTTTCACGCGGTCCGCAGGGCCGCCCAGCGACTTGGCATCGGATCGCTAATCGCGCTAAGACGCGGTGATGTGATCGTGCTCGCGGATAGTGAAGCTCCATGGGAGCACTTTCACGCCGCCGTGGAGGCCGAGTCGAAAGGCGTGCGGTGCTCGATCGGGGTAGGCGGCCTATGCCGACAAGTCGCCGACTTCCCCCGGTCGCACCATGAGGGTCAGCTGGCGCTGCGGATCCAGAGGTCGGCTGGCCGGAGCGAGCAGGTAACTGTCTTCGAAGATCTTGGCGTCTTCCAGCTGCTGGCTACCGAGGCGGACACCTCTGCGATGGAGGCATTCGCCAACGAGTGGCTCGGCGCTCTCATGACCTATGACTCCGACCACGGCGCCCATCTCGTAGCGACGCTGAGCGAGTTCCTGGAGTGCGGCGGCAGCTATGACCTGGCGGCTGCCGCACTGACCATACATCGGAGCACGCTCAAGTACCGGCTTAAGCGTATCCGTGCGGTTTCGGGGCACGATATCGGCGTCCCTGATACTCAGTTCAACCTCCAGGTCGCCACCCGCGCCTTCCGAACCATGCAAGCGCTGCGAGAGTCCTTATCTGCCCGGTCCTGCCCGGTCCTGTCAGGACAGCACGCTGGCCCTGCCCGGACGATGCGTTCCGCGGCCTTGTCGCGGATCCTGAGGGCGAGTGCCTGAGCGGCGCTCACTACCCAGCGAGGTGACCGCGATGGGGCCAGACGGGGGAACTCAGACCTACATCCGTGACCTGGAGGAACACCTTACGCGTGCCGTCTTCGACGGCGTCAGCCCGATCCGTTCGGACGCCGCTGTGCTGCTTGTCCGCGGTGCGCTTGCAGGCGGTGACCACTCCCGCGCCGTCAGACTCGCCCGGGCGACCCAGGACCTGGCTGACGGAAAGCAAGATAGCTCCGACCTGGCGGCAGCGGCACAGCACGCCCGCGGCCTCATCGACCGGGATGCGGCAACGCTCGAGTGCGCGGCCAGCAAGTACTCCTCGCCAGTGGCTCGGGCCAGCGCGACCGAGGATGCCGGCCAGGCCTTGTCCGCGCATGGCGATCATGGCTGCGCGGCCGCCAGGCTGCGGGAAGCCTACGACCAGTACGAGCAAGCGGGCTGCGCCGAGGACATGGCACGCGTTCGCTCTCAGCTACGCGCCTGCGGGGTAACGGTGCACCACTGGAAGCGAGCTGACCGGCCGGCTTTCGGCTGGGCGAGCCTGACAGATACCGAGCGGCGAATTGCCGATCTGGTAGCACAGGGGCTCAGCAACCGCCAGGTAGCGGGACGCGTGTTCCTCAGCAGCCACACGGTGGCGTTTCACCTGCGTCATATCTTCTGGAAGCTTGATGTCTGCTCGCGCGTGCAGCTTGCCCGGCTGGTAGCCGAACACCAGCCGGAGCAGGCAATCGACAAGACCTCGCCTGGCCGAGGCTCGGTCGGCATCGCCAGCTGAACGCGGACGCGGGACAGGCACTAAATCTGACGCAGGGCTACTCGAGCTGGGCGAGCCGAAGTGCGTCCGCGAGCTCGTCGAGCTTTGCCGGTGACAGTCTTCCGGCTTGCTCGATCAAGTCGTCGCGCGTCAAGGTGACCAGCCAGGTGCAGGGGATAAACCCGCTGCGGGGCAGGGCAACACGTACGACGCCTTCGTTCGCAAGTCCCTCCCCGTTGCCCAGTCTGACCTCGATGCCCGAATCAGTGATGTCGGTGCCTGCGGGGGCGACGACCTGTATCGCCCGCAGTTCTTCGGCCCCGTCTCGTGACAGGAGCACCACCGGGCGCTTCTCATCGAGCAGCGCCCACCACACTTCGCCACGGTCCATCATCGGTCCTCCAGCGGTCGGGCACCCCTTCGGCAGCGCACGATAGTTCAGCTATTCTCCCGGACGGTTTTACCGACGCCATCTACCAGCAGATAATCCCCGGCCTGCCGAGCTGGCCGCAGCCCGGGCGGCGCTGGAGTTTTTCGCCGTGCCCGAGGCGGACCGCAAGGCCGAGCTCTACGCAGCCGTCAGGCAGGAGCACCAGGTGAACCTGATTGAACTTGGGGAGGTTCACTTTCTCTCCGTAGGCGCCCGGGGCTGTGAGCTCAGCCGGCGGCTGATGAGCGTGCGGTCCCTGACGGGTGCGAGCCCGGTGAGTACGCGGACTTGCCGGACGGCGCGACCGCGGACAGCGGCCTGGCCACTGATTCCAGCGATCTGCCGGCGGCCTCCACCCCGAAGAGCAGCTCGATGACGCCGCCGAAGATCATCACCAGGCCGCCGATCAGGTAGCCGATGAACAGCTTGAACGGATCGCTGCCGTTGCCGATCAGGTTCCCGTAGAGGATCGGGCCCACGGCACCGAAGACCTGCGCGATGGCGAAGAACACCGCGATCGCCTCTGCGCGCAGTTCCAGCGGGAAGATCTCCGACACAGTCAGGTAGCCGGAGCTGGCCCCGGCCGAGGCGAAGAAGAAGATCACGCACCAGGCGATCGTCTGGGTAACGGCACTGAGCAGACCCTGGTCGAACAGGTACCCGGTGACCGCGAGCATCGCCCCCGAGCCGATGTAGGTCGAGGAGATCATGACCTTGCGCCCGAGGGTGTCGAACAGGCGCCCGATCGTCAGCGGGCCGGCGAGGTTCCCGAATGCGAAGGCAATCAGGTAAATCGGCGCGGCGGCGGAGCTGACGCCGTAGAACTTGGTCAGCACCAGGGTGTAGGTGAAGAAGATCGCGTTGTACAGGAACGACTGCGAGATCATCAGGCTGGCGCCGAGGACCGCGCGGCGGGAGTAGCTGGAGAACGCCAGGTGCAGCAGCGTGAGATAGCCGGTCCGCTGCACCGGCCGGACCTCGATGGCCTGCCTGTCGTCCACCTTCGGCAACGGCTCGCCGGAGTCGCGCTCGACCTGCGCCTCGATCCCCGCGATCGTCTGCTCGGCTTCCTCGGCGCGGCCGTGCATCAGCAGCCAGCGGGGGCTTTCCGGCAGAGCCCGCCGGACGTAGATGATCACCACTGCCAGCGCGGGCCCGACCAGGAAGCTCAGCCGCCAGCCGAGGTGCAGGCCGAGGAAATTCAGGAAGGCCAGCGAGACCAGCGTGCCGATGATCGAGCCGGCCCAGTAGGTCCCGTTCACTCCGATGTCCACCCGGCCGCGGTACTTCGCCGGGATCATCTCGTCGATCGCCGAGTTGATCGCCGCGTACTCCCCGCCGATGCCCGTGCCCGCGACGAACCGGGTCAGGTACAAGAACGCCACCCAGCCCGGGCCCGGCGCCGGACGTCGCCGCGGTCAGGCCGCTGCCGATCAGGTAGACCGCCAGGGTCACCGAGAACAGCTTCTTGCGGCCGAGCTTGTCCGACAGCTTGCCGAAGAACAGCGCCCCGACTACCTCGCCCACCAGGTAGACAGTGGCGACCCCGCCGACGGCGGTCGACGACAGATGCAGCGTCTGCGGCTTGGTGAGCGCCGACGACACCGAGCTCGCAAGCGTGATCTCCAGCCCGTCCAGCACCCAGGCTGTGCCCAGCGCCATGATCAGCCGGGTATGGAACCGGGTCCATGGAAGCCTGTCCATCCGCGCCGGGATCAGGCTCCGGATCGGCGCCGTGGCAGTTTGGTGCGATACGGCCATCGCTGTGTCAGCTTCCCCCCGGTACCGACGTCAGGCTGGCGGACTACCCATGGTTCTCGGTGGTCCAAACCGCCTGCGGAGCACAAACGGCGTCACCGGCCGCTGGCAAGGCCCTCAGTGGGAGTCTCCCGGCGCGGCGGGAGTCGGCGCGGCAGCATCAGTGAGTCACTAAGTGGGCGCAACTGGGTTCGAACCAGTGACCCCTCGCTTGTAAGGCGAGTGCTCTACCGCTGAGCTATGCGCCCGTGCTCGCGGCCGCCTGACGACCGCGCCCCAGCGTACCGCTCCCCCGCAACCCCGCGTGCGCGCCGTCGCCGCCGAACGTCCGGACCGGATCAGCCGCCCAGATGCGGCAGGGCCAGGGCCGCTACCGGCGCCGCGGCCTCCATCCGGTTCCGCAGCCGGGCCAGCCGCGCGTCCATCACCGGACCGCGAACCTCCTCAAGCAGCGCCAGCTCAAAGAGAACAGCCCCGGCCACAGCCGCCGCGAATGCGGCTGCGGCCGGGAGCAGCGCGCGCTCGGCAGCCGACAGCTCGCGCACACTGGCGTAGCCATCCGCCACCGCCGCGATCCGGTCCTCGTCCGGCGCGATCAGCGAGACCGCCGGATCAGGCACCGTCGCGTCGAGATGACACTCAAGCAGGCAGTTGCCGAGGTCAAGGACGGCAAGGCCGCGGCCGCCGGTCTCCCAGTCGATCAGCGTGACCTGGTCGTGGCCCGGCGACTGGACCGCCGTGCGCGCCCACGCGTCGCCGTGCACCAGCGTCTCGGCAACGCTGCCGGCCGCGTTCTGCACCGCGTCGATGGTCTCCGCGACCGCGCGGTACAGCGGCTGCCAGTCTGCGGGCACCCGGCCAGCCACGGCCTGCAGCCGCGCACGCGCGGCCGGGGCCGCCACCAGCGGATGATGCGAAGCGAGGCCGGCCCGACCGTCCGGCCCCGCCTGTGCCGCGACCATGTGCAAAGACCCGAGCGCCGCGCCAAGCGCGCGAAGCTGCGACACCGCAGGCCGGATTACCTTGCCGGGAACGCGCGATGTTCCCCAGCTCAGCCACGCAGCCTCGACGCCGACGAGCTCTCCCGTCCTGGTGCGGACCGGGCGCGGTGCCGGGTAATCCGCGGCCGCGAGGCACGCAAGCGTGCGGGCGCGGCCGAGCAGCCAGTCAGCGGTCGTCTCCGGCAGCAGGCCGCGGCCGTGCACGGGCACCGGCTCGTCCGCCCGGAACGCGCGGATGAGCTGCAGCGACCCGTCCGGCAGCGTGACCTGGTAGGTGACGCTGGCCTCGTGCACCGAGCCCGCGGTCAGCAGGATGCCGGCTGGCGCGGCTGACCGCTCGTGATACTCATCGAGCAGCCGGCCGACCAGCGCGGCGTCCGTCACGACATTGCGTACGGCGGCCGCTGCCTGCTCGGGCCCAGCACTTTCGCGAGCGCCCGCTCGACTTCATCGGCCAGGCCGGCCGCCTCGGTCTCGGCGCGCTGCCGTCGGTGACTGCGGCATCGGACGGCTGGCCGACCGCACCGCAGTCGCGGCACTCGACCTCGCCCAGCCGCCGGACCAGATGAACGCTTCCGCAGACCTGGCACTGGTCCAGCTCAGCCGCCCAGTCGACTGCGACCTGGCAGTCGGGGCAGATCAGGACCTGACGGCCGCCGCGCACGCCGCGCCGCCAGGAGCTCTCTCCCCGGTCAGGATCTACCTGCCGGGCAGCGCACCGATAACAGGGCATCCAGCCTGTCCCGATTCTGCCGGGCTGCCAGCAAGCACTGCGGTTACCGGACCAGCCGTGCCGCTAGTCCAGTTCCGCGAGGGCCTTCTGGTAGTCGGCGATGTCTCGTGCCTGCGGGATAGGGTTTACGACCTTCCACCGCACGACGCCGGCCTTGTCGATGATGAACGTGCCCCGAATGGCGACGCCCATCTTGTCATCGAAGACACCGTAGGCCCTGGCAACCTCGCCGTGCGGCCAGAAGTCAGCGAGCATTGTGAAATTGAAATGTTCGCGGTCGGCCCATGTCTTCAGGACGAACTTGGAATCCACCGAAACAGTCAGCAGCTCGACGTCATCCCTGGTCACTTCGGGAAACTCGTCGCGGATGGCGCACAGCTCGCCGCTGCAGACACCGCTGAACGCGAGCGGGTAGAACACCAGCACGACGTTCTTGGCGCCGCGGAAGCTGGACAGCCTGACTGGCGTGCCGTGCTGGTCCGCGAGCTCGAAGTCCGGAGCCTGGTCGCCGACTTCCACCGCCATGGTTGATCCTCTCAGCGCGGGATGTGAGGGAACGGGCGCAGAGGCGGCTCGCCTGCAAGCGCAGCCACATGCCCTAGGTGAACTCAGTGTGCCATCACGGCGCTGGCCCGGACGAGCCGGCGGGAGCTAACTCAACGGCGGGTTTTCGGGGATACCAGCCTGCTCGCGGACCAGTTGCGCCCGGCGCTGACCGTCGAGGTCTGGGAGAGCCCCGCGGCTGGCGCGGCCTCGCCGATCTCACTGGGCTCCACGTGTCCGTCCCGCCCCGTTTTGGGCGTGAGCAGCACAATGTAGCCGCCGTCCGCTAGCGGGGTGAGTGCGTCGATCAGCGCCTCAGTGAGGTCACCGTCACCGTCCCGCCACCACAGCAGCACGCCGTCTACGACGTCGTCGTAATCCTCGTCGACAAGCTCGGCGCCTTCCAGCGCGGCAACAGAGTCGCGCAGCGACTCGTCCACGTCGTCGTCGTAGCCGATCTCCTGAACCACGTGGCCTGGCTTGATGCCAAGCCGGTCGGCCAGGTCACGCTGGTCTTGCGCCTGGCCCGCGGTCGCGCTCACTGAAGTCCTCCTGGTCCTTTCCGCTCGGCTGTGTCAACCCGCTCAAACTCGGCACATGCCCAGCCGGCCTGGTGCTAACACAGCCGCAGCGTTGTCGCTGCTCTTGATCGCACAGTTCACACTGGGTCGGCGCGGTGCGCAAGTCACAATTAGTGCTCAGTGCGAAATCCCGTGCCCAGCAGGCCCTGGACGAGGGGCCGGCGCGCCTTAGGTACGCTGTTATCTGGCATTACGTGCCTTATGCGATGCCGGGCGAGACCTGGCGGCCTGCGCGCTCGCCGGACTGGTTACCTGCCAGTAGAGATGCGTTTCCCGGCAACGCGTACGAGGATTGGACCAGGACAACCCGACTTGGGCGCGGCCGACGCTGGCCGCGCCGCCCTAGGACGTGGCGCGCAGCGCCGCCCGGCCGAGCCCGGCCCCCCACAAGGACCGAGACCAGCCGGCCAGCCTGCCCGCCCGCGGAATGTGAGGAATCACTCGTGGCCTCCGGACGCCAGCGCTTCTCCATCATCAGCGACGGGCTGCCCACCCAGCTCCCGGACATCGATCCGGATGAGACCAGGGAGTGGGTGGAGTCCTTCGATGACGTCGTCCGGACCCATGGCCGGGCCCGCGCCCGTTACGTCATGCTCCGGCTGCTGGAGCGGGCCCGCGAGCAGCAGGTCGGCGTTCCCGGCCTGCGCAGCACCGACTTCATCAACACGATCCCGCCTGAGCGGGAGCCGTGGTTCCCCGGTGATGAGTACGTCGAGCGCCGCATCCGCGCCTATATCCGCTGGAATGCGGCGATCATGGTCAGCCGCGCCAACCGGCCGGGCCTCGGCGTCGGCGGTCACATCGCGACCTACGCCTCGGCGGCGAGCCTGTACGAGGTCGGCTTCAACCACTTCTTCCGCGGCAAGGACCACGGCGAGTCCGGTGACCAGGTGTTCTTCCAGGGGCACGCCGCGCCCGGCATCTACGCCCGCGCCTTCCTCGAGGGCCGGCTGCACCGAGCACCAGCTCAACGGCTTCCGGCAGGAGCTCTCACACCCCGGCGGCGGCCTTCCGTCCTACCCGCACCCGCGGCTGATGCCGGACTTCTGGGAGTTCCCGACCGTCTCGATGGGGCTGTCCGCGATCAACGCGGTGCACCAGGCGCGCTTCAACAGGTACCTGCTGGCCCGCCAGCTGAAGGACACCAGCCGGTCCCACGTCTGGGCGTTCCTCGGCGACGGCGAGACCGACGAGCCGGAGGTACGCGGCGCCATCGGCCTGGCCGCCAGGGAGGAACTCGACAACCTGACCTTCGTGATCAACTGCAACCTGCAGCGGCTGGACGGCCCGGTCCGCGGCAACGGCAAGATCATCCAGGAGCTCGAGGCCTCCTTCCGCGGCGCGGGCTGGAACGTGATCAAGGTCATCTGGGGCCGCGACTGGGACCCGCTGCTGGCCAAGGACACCGACGGCGTCCTGGTCAACAAGATGAACACGACGCCGGACGGCCAGTTCCAGACCTACGCGGTCGAGTCAGGCGCCTACACCAGGGAGAACTTCTTCGGCGGCGACCCGCGGCTGCGCGGCATGGTCGAGCACCTGTCCGACGATGAGATCCGCAACCTGTCCCGCGGCGGCCACGACTACCGCAAGGTGTACGCGGCGTTCAAGGCGGCGACCGAGCACGTCGGGCAGCCGACCGTGATCCTGGCGCACACGATCAAGGGCTGGACACTCGGACCTGACTTTGAGGCCAGGAACGCCACCCACCAGATGAAGAAGCTGACGGTGGCCGAGCTCAAGGAGTTCCGCGACCGGCTCTACCTGGAGATCCCGGACGCCGCCCTCGAGGCCGAGCTTCCGCCGTACTACCACCCCGGCGAGAAGTCAGACGAGATCCAGTACATGCGCGAGCGGCGCGCCGCGCTCGGCGGCTACCTGCCGAGGCGGGTGGTACGGGGCAAGGCGCTGACGCTGCCCGGCGACAAGGTCTACGAGGAGCTGCGCCGCGGCTCGGGCAAGCAGGCCGTCGCCACCACGATGGCGTTCGTCCGGCTGCTCAAGGACCTGATGAAGGATCCGGGCATCGGCGACAGGTTCGCGCCGATCATCCCGGACGAGGCGCGGACGTTCGGCATGGACTCGCTGTTCCCCACCGCGAAGATCTACGACCCGCACGGCCAGACCTACGAGGCCGTCGACCGCAACCTGCTGCTGTCCTACAAGGAGTCCGAGCGCGGCCAGATTCTGCACGAGGGCATCAGCGAGGCCGGCGCGATGGCGTCCACGACGGCGGCGGGTACCTCGTACGCCACCCACGGCACGCCGATGATTCCCGTGTACATCTTCTACTCGATGTTCGGCTTCCAGCGGACCGGCGACCAGATGTGGGCGATGGGCGACCAGCTGGGCCGCGGGTTCCTGCTCGGCGCGACCGCCGGGCGCACCACGCTCACCGGCGAGGGCCTGCAGCACAACGACGGCCACTCGGTCCTGCTGTCGTCGGTCAGCCCGGCCTGCGTCGCCTACGACGCGGCCTGGGCCTACGAGCTGGCCTACATCGTCAAGGACGCGCTGCGCCGGATGTACGGCTCGACCGACGAGCACCCGGACGGCGAGGACATCTTCTACTACCTGACCGTCTACAACGAGCCCTACGTCCAGCCCGCTGCGCCCGCCGACTACGAGGGCGGCGAGGAGGCGCTGGAGCGCGCGATCCTGCGCGGCCTGTACCGCTACGCCGGCCCGCCGGAGCTGGCAGCCGAGACGAGCGGGGCGGCCATGGACGCGTCCACGACCGGTGAGCGTCCGCAGGCCCAGATCATGGCGTCCGGCGTCGGGCTGCGGTGGGCACTGGACGCGCAGCGCCTGCTCGCCGAGGACTGGGGGGTCCGGGCCGCCGTGTGGTCGGCGACCTCCTGGACCGAGCTGCGGCGCGAGGCGCTGACGTGCGAGGAATGGAACATGCTGCAGCCGGAGGCAGAGCACCAGGTGCCGTATGTGACCAGGGCCCTGGAGGGGCATCCCGGACCGGTGGTCGCCGTCAGCGACTGGATCCGCGCCGTTCCCGACCAGATCGCCCGGTGGGTGCAGGCGCCGTTCACCTCGCTCGGCACCGACGGCTGGGGCTTCTCCGACACCAGGGCAGCCGCGCGCCGGTTCTTCCACGTGGATGCCGAGTCGGTCACGGTCGCGGTCCTGGCTGAGCTGGCCCGGCTCGGCGAGGTCAAGCCGGAGGCGGTTGCCCAGGCCATCGCCAGGTACCGGCTCGACCTGCCCGTGAGCGAGGCGCTGTAGCGCGATGAGTTACCGGCTGCGGATGAGCGCTGAGCTGAGCGACTGGCTCGCCGGACTCTGCTCATCCCAGCCGGGCTCGCCGGAGGCGGTGACCGCTGCTGAGACGGGCGCAGCGCTCACCGCCGTCCTGGACGCGGCCGATCCGGCCCAGCTGGCGCTGGTCACCGATTTAGGCCTGGCAGGACCGGCAGATCCCGGTGACCCGCTGGCCGCGGTCGATGATGCCGCGCAGAGCGTCCGGTCCGGCCTGGACGCGCTGCGGGCCGAGGTGGACTCGGCCGCCGGGGAGGACGCCAGCCGCGAGCGCGAGCTGCGGGACCGGCTGCGCAGCGGGGAGATCGCGGCGGAGACCCTGCGGATCAGGGCGGCCGCTGCCGCGGGCCGCTATACCGCCAGCGCCGCGACCAGGGACATTCAGCTGGCGATCATCACCGTCCCCGGTCAGCGGTCAGGCGAGACCGCGGCCGCCAAAGCCGGCCTGGCGGACGCACAGGGCGAGCTCACCGCGGCCGGGACCGAGCTGGCCGCCATCGTGGCCGACGCCCGCGCGCTCCGCCGCAGCCTCCTCCGCGGCCCCAGCGGCGCGCGTGACCCCGGCACGGGCGACCCGGACGGGGCAGCGGCCGGGCTGCTCGAGCTGCAGGCGGATCCGTTCGGCACCGAGATCCGGATCCTGCTGGCGATCGAGCCCGCGGACACCGTCACCCTGCTCGCCGTCCTGGAGGGTCAGGAGTCGGTCACCCAGTACCGGCCCCGCGCCATCCAGCTGGCCGGGGAGCTGCTAGACGAGCTGCGCGACAACGGATGGCCGTCCGGCGACGCCGCGAGCCCTGCGGTGGCATTCGCTGATGCGGCCTCGTTCCTTGAACGATTCTTTCCCGGCTCTGAAGGCGCGGTGCAGCGCCGGTCAGCCGTGCTGGCAGCGGCAAGCACCCTCGCCGGCCTGCGCCGGCGGCGCGGGCTCAGCCTCGCCGACGTGGCCGACCGGACTGGCATGACGGCCCGCGAGCTGTGGCGGCTGGAGACGAACGGCCTCCGCTCGGCGACGCTCGACGATGTCGCCGTCTATCTGCGCGGACTCGGCTGCCGGCTGGAGATAACCGCCCGGGTCGGCAGCGGCGGCCCGGTCATCCTCTAGCTCCGCCGGCCGCGGAGCCAGATCCCCTATCGTGGGCGCCGTGATCACTGCCGTCCGCGCCGGGCCCGCCTGATGGGTGTCAGCGCGGCGGCTGCTCTCAGCCCCCTCAGGCACCGCAGCTTCGCGGTGCTGTGGACGGCCAGCCTGATCTCGAACGTCGGCAGCTGGATGCAGACGGTCGCGGTCGGCGCGCTGGTCATCTCCAGGACCGGCTCGGCCAGCTGGGCCGTGCTGGTGGCAGCGGGGGCGTTCCTGCCGATCGGGCTGCTGTCGCCGCTCGGCGGCGCGCTCGCCGACCGGCTGCCGCGACGGCCGGTGATCGCCGCCGGGAACCTCGCGGCCGGACTGATCGCGGCAGCCATCGCCGCCCTGGTCGCCGCCGGCCAGGACAGCCCGTACGCGCTGCTGGCCCTGGTGACCCTGCAGGGCGCGGTTGCCGCGCTGATCGGCCCCTTCGTCCAGGCGATCCTGCCCGACCTGGTGCCGCGGTCCGAGTTTCTCGCTGCCAGCTCGCTCAACTCGGCGCAGTGGAACGCCGGCCGCATCGCCGGCCCGGCACTGGCCGGCGCAGCCATCGCTGCCTTCGGCTTCGCGGCGAGCTTCGTCGCGAACGCGGCCAGCTTCCTTGCCGTCGTCATCGCGCTGCTGTTCATCCGCCTCGGACCGCCGCCGGGCAGCCACGGGCCGCTGCTCAGCTCGATCAGGGACGGCCTGCGGGCCGTCCGGGCGGAGCCATCCTGCCGGGCCGCGACCATCGCGATCGGGGCCGTCGCGTTCCTGGCCGCTCCCTTCATCGCGCTGGTGCCCGCGGTCGCGCTGAGCCTGTCGCACGGCAGCGGCCCGCACCGGGCAGCGGCAGTCGCGGCCACCACGGCGGTGCTCACCACGGCCCAGGGCGCCGGGGCGGTTGCCGGGGCGCTGTGCCTCGCCCCGCTGGCCGTCCGCATCGGCCGCGGCCCGGCGCTGGGCTGGAGCCTCGCGCTGCTCCCGGCCGCGCTGATCGGCTACGGCGCGGCCAGGACGCTGTGGCTGGCGGCGGCCGCGCTGTTCGCGGTCGGCCTGGTGTACATGGGCGTGCTGTCCGGGCTGCAGACCGTGGTCCAGCTCCGGGCTCCGGCGGCCTACCGCGGGCGTGTCCTGAGCTTCTTCCTCGTGGCGCTCGGCGTCGCCTACCCGGTCGGCGCCCTGGCCCAGGGGCCGGTCGCCGACCACATCGGGGTCGGCGCGACGACGGCCGGCGCGGCGCTGCTGCTGGCCGTTGCCGGTCTCGTCACCGCCCGGCGGCGGCCCGCCTTCATCCGGGCGATGCTGGCCACTGACCAGCCGGAGCCTGCGCCGAGCCGGGCGCCGTTCTGGCGCCGGATCCGGACGGGGCCGCCGGGCCGGGCGGCCAGTGCGCCGTCGGCGGCACCCGGCCGCGCATGGCACGCTGAGGGGCATGCCCGTGAAGGCCACCAGCAACGGCCCGCCCGCCCGGCGGCACGGCCGCGTGCGCGACGACACCATCGACCGGCTAGACGCCGCGATGGGCGCGCTCGGCACGGCCGCCATGCTCTCGATGGACCGGCGGCTGCCCTGGTTCCGCAGCATGTCCGCGGAGAACCGGTCCTGGCTGGGCCTGGTCGCGCAGGCGGGCGTGGCGGCCTTCGTCGACTGGATCAAGCACCCGGAGCGCACCCGCCCCGCGGTGGCCGGCGAGGTCTTCGGCACCGCGCCGCGGGAGCTGGCCAGGGCGGTGACGCTGCAGCAGGCCGTGGAGATGGTCCGGGTCATCGTCGACGTCGTGGAATCGCAGGTCGACGAGCTGGCCGCGCCGGGCGGCGAGGCCGAGCTGCGCGAGGCCGTGCTCCGGTACACGCGCGAGATCGCGTTCGGCACGGCCCAGGTCTATGCGCGCACGGCCGAGGCGCGCGGTGCCTGGGACGCCCGGCTTGAGGCGCTCGTGGTCGAGTCGCTGGTCCGCGGCGAGGTCGACGAGAGCGTCCAGTCCTGGGCGTCAGCGCTGAACTGGTCCTTCAGCCCGGTCTCGGTGATCGTCGGGACGGCCGGCGAGAGCGTCGCCGCGCCGGGCGGCACCGAGGCCGAGGGGCTCATCGACGAGTTCCGCATCCTCGCCCGGCGGGCCCGGCTGGACCTGCTGGCGGGCGTGCACGGCAGCCGGCTGGTCCTGATCGTCGGCGGCGCCCCGGATCCGATGGATGCGGCCAGGCATTTCACCGGCCGCTTCGGCCCCGGCCCGGTTGTCGTCGGCCCGGCCGCCCCTGACCTGCAGTCCGCCGTCGCCTCAGCCGGGGCGGCGCTGGCCGGCCTGCGCGCTGCCGACGGCTGGCCGGAGGCGCCGCGCCCGGTGCTCGCCAGCGATCTGCTGCCGGAACGGGCGCTGGACGGCGACGACTCCGCCCGCGCCACCCTGATTGACAGCGTCTACGAGCCGCTGCTGCGCGGCGGCGCCGCGCTGCTCGACACCGTGATGACCTACCTGGAGCAGGGAAACTCGCTCGAGGCGACCGCCCGCCTGCTGTTCGTGCACCCCAATACCGTCCGGTACCGGCTGCGCCGGGTGGCCGAGCTGACCGGGATTACTCCCGGTGACGGCAGGGGCGGGTTCACGCTATGGACGGCCGTTGTACTGGGCCGTTTGGCGCACAAGCGAACATGACTTGTAGACTTCCCACATAACCGCGCGCCGAAAGTTCGTTTACTTCGGCATAGGTATGGCGGACTCCTACAGTGCAGGCTAGAGCAATGCTCCTCATCGCAGCTCCCGGTCAGGGTGCCCAGACACCGGGATTTCTCTCCCCCTGGCTGGAGCTACCCGGTTTCTCCGCCCGGCTGGAGGCCTGGTCGCAGCTCGCCGGATGCGATCTGATCCGGTGCGGGACAACCGCGGACGCCGAGGAGATCCGGGACACCGCCGTCGCCCAGCCGCTGCTGGTAGCCGCCGCGATCGCCGCCGCGCTCGATCAGGTCATCACCGGGGCCCACCCGGTCAGCCGCCAGTCGGTGGCTGTCGCCGGCCACAGCGTGGGCGAGCTTGCCGCGGGCGTGCTGGCCGGAGTGATCTCCGCTGAGGACGCCATGCGGCTGGTCCGCGTCAGGGCTGACGGCATGGCAGCCGCCGCGGCGGCCGAGCCGACGGGCATGACCGCGATACTCGGCGGGACCGAGGCTGACGTACTGGCCGCGATCGAGGCGGCCGGGCTGACTCCGGCCAACGTGAACGGCGCGGGCCAGATCGTGGCCGCCGGCACGCTCGTCCAGCTGGCAGCGTTCGCTGAGAATCCGCCGGCCGGGGCCCGGCTGCGGCCGCTGTCGGTCGCGGGCGCGTTCCACACCCATCACATGGCGCCGGCCACCGATGCGCTCGCCGCCGCGGCGCAGACCGTGGTCGCGGCTGACCCGTACCGCCCGCTGATCTCCAACCGGGACGGCGCGGTGGTGAAGTCCGGCCCCGAGTGGCTGGACCGCATCATCAACCAGGTCAGCGCTCCGGTCCGGTGGGACCTGTGCATGCAGACCATGGAGCGGCTCGGCGTCACCGCCATGATCGAGCTGCCGCCAGCCGGAACGCTCACCGGCCTCGCCAAGCGCGGGCTGCGCGGCATCCAGCTGGTCAGCCTCAGGACGCCGGACGACCTGACTGCCGCCCGCGAGCTGCTGGCCGAGCACGCCGACAGCCACGATGACCACCACGCGCCTGAGTGGCGGCTGCTGGTCGCGCCGATGGCGGGCACGTTCCGCGCCCCGCACGGCCGATGCCGCCGCACCCGGCAGCGCGGTGGGCGGCACAACCGACCTCGGGCACGTCGAGATGCGCGGCGGGAATCACGTCGTCGCGGCCTCGTTCCCGGCCACGATTATCGAATGGCTCGTCGAGGACGGTGACCCGGTCAGCGCGGGTCAGCCCCTGGTGCGGCTGCTGCCGGAGGCAGCAGGCTCGCAGCAGCCCGGCGCAGCCCGCTAACGTCCACCACCCCCGCCAGAAAGGCAGCAGATCAGATGCGACTCACCGACGGTCAAGCGGGCGCTCGGGTGCTGGCTTTCGGCGGCTATCAGCCCGCCAGAGTTGTCACCAACGACGAGCTGTCGCAGACAGTCGACACCAACGACGAGTGGATCCGCAGCCGCGTCGGCATCGAGAGCCGCCGGATCGCCGGGCCCGATGAGTCGGTCGCCGACATGGCCGTCCAGGCTGGCGGCAAGGCGCTCGCGGCCAGCGGGCTGTCCACCTCCGATGTCGACCTGGTGATCGTCGCGACCTGCACGCCCGAGGTCCAGATCCCGAACACGGCCGCGACCGTCGCCAAGCGGCTTGGCATCGTCGCGCCGGGCGCCTACGACATGAACGCGGCCTGCGCCGGCTTCTGCTACGCGCTGTCCAACGCGGCCGACGCGGTGCGCACCGGCACCGCAAAGAACGTGCTGGTGATCGGCGCCGAGAAGCTGTCCCAGTGGATCGACTGGACCGACAGGTCGACCTGCATCATCTTCGCCGACGGCGCGGGCGCGGCCGTTGTCAGCCCGGTCGCCGACCCCGGTGACGCGCCGGGCGTCGGCCCGGTCTACTGGGGCAGTGACGGCGGCCTGGCGGACAAGATCTTCATCAAGGACCGCGACTCCTTCATCTTCCAGGAGGGTCAGGCCGTCTTCCGCTGGGCTACCAGCGCGCTCGCGCCGATCGCGCTGAAGGCCTGTGAGAAGGCCGGCGTTGAGCCGACCGAGCTGGCCGCGTTCATCCCGCACCAGGCGAACCTGCGGATCGTCGAGGCGATCGCTCGCAAGATCGGCGCGCCGCAGGCAGTCGTCGCACAGGACATCGTCAACGCGGGGAACACCTCGTCGGCGTCCATTCCGCTGGCGCTGTCCCGGATGATCGAGCGCGGCGAGATCGCCTCCGGCTCGAAGGCGCTGCTGCTCGGGTTCGGCGCGGGCATGTGCTACGCCGCGCAGGTGATCACGGTACCCTGACCCCCGCCCCGGTCTGGGGCGGTCACTCACCCAGCAAGAGATCCCGCACAGAGATCCCGCACAAGGAGAGCAGAAGAGCAATGGCATTGACAGAGCAGGAAATCCTCGAGGGTCTTGGCGAGATCGTCGACGAAGTCGCCGGTGTGCCGGCCGACCAGGTCACCCCGGACAAGACGTTCGTCGACGACCTCGACATCGACTCGCTGTCGATGGTGGAGATCGCAGTCGCGGCGCAGGACAAGTTCGGCGTCGAGATCCCCGACGACCAGCTGAAGGACCTGAAGACGGTGCAGGACGTCATCGACTACGTCCGCCGCGCCGAGGTGTCTGCCTGACGACGGGCGTCGCAGGGCTCACGGGCAGCGGCCCGTGAGCCATTCTGCGGCTCCCGTGCCAGGCCCCGACTCGACGAGGAGCACAAGGACAGTGGGTACAGACCGGACACGCGTCGTCGTCACCGGCCTGGGCGCGATCACTCCGCTCGGGACTGACGTCCCGAGCACGTGGGACGGGCTCAAGGCAGGCCGGAGCGGCGTCCAGAAGCTGACCGACGACTGGGCGGCGGAGCTGCCGGCCAGGATCGCAGCCTGGGCGGCCGCCGACCCGGCCACGCTGATCGACCGGGTGCAGTCCCGCCGTCTGGACCGCTGCGAGCAGTTCGCGGTGGTCGCGGCTCGCGAGGCGTGGGCCGACGCCGGGTCCCCTGACGTGGACCCGGAGCGGCTCGGTGTCGTGGTGTCCAGCGGCATCGGCGGTGTCGCGTCGACGCTGTCGGCCTACGACACGCTGAAGGAGAAGGGCTGGCAGCGCCTGTCGCCGTACACGGTGCCGATGCTGATGCCGAACGGCTCCGCCGGATGGCTCGCCATCGAGCTGAACGCCAAGGCGGAGGTGCACACGACGGTGAGCGCCTGCGCGTCCGGCGCCGAGGCGATCGGCTACGCGATGGACATGATCCGCGCCGGCCGCGCCGACGTCGTCCTGGCGGGCGGGACCGAGGCCGCGATCATCCAGCTCAACATTGCCGCGTTCGCTGCCATGCGCGCGCTGTGCACCACGCGCAACGATGACCCGGCCAGCGCCTCCCGGCCGTTCGACAAGGGCCGCGACGGGTTCGTGCTCGGCGAGGGCGCCGGCATGGTCATCCTGGAGTCCGAGGAGCACGCGGCCGCGCGCGGCGCGAGGGTGTACGCGATCGCGGCCGGCGTCGGCTACTCCTCCGACGCGCATCACATCGCCCAGCCCGACCCGGAGGGCGCAGGCCTCAAGCTCGTGCTCCGGCGCCTGCTCGCCGACGCCGGCCTGAAGCCGGAGCAGGTCGTGCACGTCAACGCTCACGCGACGTCCACTCCGGCCGGCGACGTCGTCGAGGCGCAGGCGATCGCGTCCGCACTCGGCGAGGCCGCGTCCGGCGTGGTGGTCTCCGCGACCAAATCGATGACCGGCCACCTGCTCGGCGGCGCGGGCGCCGTCGAGTCGGTCGCCGCGATCCTGGCACTCCGCGACGGCGTCGCGCCGCCGACGATCAACCTGGAGGACCCTGACGACGACGCCGGACTGACGATCTCGGCGCAGCCGCAGCAGCTGAGCAAGCGCGCCGACGGCCCGATGGCCGTCATCAATAACTCGTTCGGCTTCGGCGGCGCGAACGTCGCCCTTGCCTTCACCGGAGCCTGATCCCTTGTCAACGCTTCCGAGCGTGCCGAGCGTGCCGCCAGAGCAGGACGCCCCCGTTCCCCCTGAGGAGATCGACGTGACAATGCTGGATTCTCCGACGACGGCCCGCCGCCACCCCCAGGCCCAGAACGGCAAGGCCGCCGGCCCGGCGGCCCCGGCCCGCCCGGCAGCCGCTACCCCGGCCGCCACCGCCCCGGCGCCGGCGCACCAGAGCCTCAAGCGTGACCCGCAGTCACGCCTGGAGGCCCTCTTCGACGCCGGCACGCTCGAGCTGCTCCGGCCGGCCGACGACAGCGGCATGCTGGCGGGAACGGGCAGCATCGACGGTGTCAGAACTGTGGCGTTCGCCAGCGACCCGCGGGTCCAGGGCGGCGCCATGGGCATCGAGGGCTGCCAGGTCATCGCGGACGCCTACGAGCACGCGGTCGGCAGCGGCGCGCCGATCATCGGCCTGTGGCACTCCGGCGGCGCCCGCATCCTCGAGGGCGTGCAGAGCCTGCACGCTGTCGGCCTCGTCTTCGCGGCCATGACCAGGGCCTCGGGCAAGGTGCCGCAGATCTCGGTCGTGCTGGGCGCGGCCGCCGGCGGTGCCGCCTACGGCCCGGCACTCACCGACCTGGTCATCCTCTCCGAGCAGGGCCGCATCTTCGTCACCGGACCCGACGTTGTCCGCAGCGTCACCGGCGAGGACGTGGACATGGCCAGGCTCGGCGGCCCTGAGCCGCACAGCCGCCGGTCCGGCGTCGTGCACCTGGTCACCAGCACCGACGCCGAGGCGCTGGACAAGGCCAGGCAGCTGGTCGTCCTGTTCGGACACCAGGTGACCGCCGACGATGTCCGGCTGCCGGACACCGACCTGAGCGCGCTGCTGCCCGAGTCGCCCAAGCGCGCCTACGACGTCCACCCGCTGATCGGCGGCCTGCTCGACGGCCCCGGCATCGAGCTGCACCCGCGCTGGGCGCCCAACATCGTCACCACGCTCGGCCGGCTCGGCGGCCGGACGGTCGGCGTGATCGCCAACAACCCGCTGCGCCTCGGCGGGTGTCTCGACGCCACCTCGGCGGAGAAGGCAGCCAGGTTCGTCCGGATGTGCGATGCGTTCGGCGTGCCGCTCGTCGTGGTCGTGGACGTTCCCGGTTACCTGCCCGGCGTCGGCCAGGAGTGGGACGGCGTCGTCCGGCGCGGCGCGAAGCTGCTGCACGCGTTCGCCGAGGCGGTCGTGCCGCGGGTCACGCTGGTGACGCGGAAGGCCTACGGCGGCGCTTACATCGCGATGAACTCCCGCGCGCTCGGCGCCACGAAGGTGTACGCCTGGCCGGGCGCCGAGCTCGCCGTCATGGGCTCAGTCGCCGCGGTCCGCATCCTGCACCGGCGCACCCTCGCCGCGGCCGCCCCGGATGAGCGCCAGCAGGTCGAGGCCCAGCTCGCGGCCGAGCACGAGGAGATCGTCGGCGGGCTGTCGCGCGCGGTCTCCGTCGGCGTTATCGACGAGGTCATCGAGCCGGACAAGACGCGCCAGGCCATCCTGGACGCGATCGCGGCCGCGCCGTGCCAGCGCGGCCAGCACGGCAACATCCCGCTGTAACCTTCCGGTCCGCGGAACCGGACGCGAACAGCAGGCCGCCGGCCGCTGTCGGCTGGCCGAAGCTTCGGTTGCAGAGCTGAGGAGCTCGCAGCAGCACGGGGAGTCTGGTGGTGCCCCCGCCTCCCCGTGCTCAGGAGCCCGCCAGTGCTGCCGCAGCTTCGCACCGACCTACGACCCCGCGCCCTGCTCCGCCGGCACTGGCTGGCCGTCCTGCTGCTCTCCGCCGGCCTTGCGCTGCGCGTGCTCACCCAGCTGGCCTATCACCCGGCCATCCTGTACATCGACTCGCTGAAGTACCTGTACAACGCCTGGACCGGAGCTGATCCGGTCGGCTACAAGGTCCCGCTGAAGATCATCCTGTCCGTCGGCGACCTCGGCACGGTGACCGCCGTGCAGCATCTGCTTGGCCTGCTCATGGCGGTCCTGCTGTACGTGCTGCTGCAGCGCCGCGGGGTGAGCCGCTCGCTGGCGGCGCTGGCCATGGCCCCGGTCCTGCTGGACGCCTACCAGCTGGAGGCCGAGGCCACGATCATGCCGGACGTGATGTTCGAGGCGCTGATCGTGGCGGCACTCGCGGTGCTGCTGTGGCAGCCGTCGGCGTCCTGGCTGGCGGCCACGGCGACCGGGCTGATCCTCGGCATCGGCGTGACCGTCCGCGAGGTCGGCCTCATCCTCATCGTGCCGGCCGTCCTGTACCTCCTGCTGTCCCGCGGCCCGCTGCTGTCGCGCGGTGGCTGGCTGACCGCGATGGGCAAGTCCGCCGCGCTCGGTGCTGCCTTCGCGCTGCCGATCCTCGCCTACTGCGCGGTCTCCTACGAGACGACCGGCCACTTCTGGCTGTCGGTCAAGGGCAGCGCGGCCGGCCGGATGGCGCAGGCCGCCGACTGCGCGACGCTGCGGCTGCCCGCACGCGAGCGGCCGATGTGCCCGACGCCCGGCGAGCAGCGCGAGAGCCCGGACTGGCTGGAGCACGCCAGCCAGTCACCGCTGCTGCGGATCGCCGTGCCGGGCACCGAACGGGAGAAGATGGTGTCGGTGTTCGACAAGGCGGTCGAGCGGCAGCAGCCGCTGCGAGTCGTCGCCGCTGTCCTGCGTGACTCGGTCCGGCTGTTCGAGGTCGACCGCACCGCCAGCGAGGCCATCACGCCGATCTCGCGGTGGCAGTTCCAGACCACGTACCCGGTCTACATTCCCGAGGTTACGCTGAGGCACAACGGCGCGATTATCGTCGGCGTGCAGACTCACCACAGCGCGCCGTACCGCTACCACCTGCTGAATCCGGCCTACGGCGGCAGGGCCGCAGTGAACCGGCCGCTGGCGGCCTTCCTGCGCGGCTACCAGCTCGACGGCGGCTACACGCCCGGCCCGCTGCTGCTTATCTTCACCCTGGCCGGCCTGGCCGGCTCGCTGCTCGCACTGGCGAGCCGCCGGACGAGCCGGCGCGGCCGCCAGCTCGCGCTCGGCAGCCTGCTGTTCTTCGTCAGCGCCGCGGGCCTGCTCCTGGTCGCGGATCTGTACGTGTTCTCCTGGCGCTATCAGCTGCCCGCGCTGGTCACGCTGCCGTGCCGCCGGCGTACTCGGTGCCGCCGCGGTTGCCGACCAGCTGAGGCAGCGTCGCGCCGCGACGGCAGTCCGGCCGCAGGCGCCCGCACTTCCCTCGCCGGCCGCCCGGCGCCGCGCCAGCACCGGAGTCGCCGGTGCCGGCGTCGCCGGCAGCGGAGTTCCCGGCCCGGCAGTCACGCCCTGACGGCGCGCGAGCGGGCGCGCAGATGGGCCCGCTCGCCCTGCGCGCCGAACAGGCTGAGCACCTCCACCGCATCGCCGCTAGCGCTGCCGAACCAGTGCGCCAGCCGGGTATCGAACTCGGCCGCCTCCCCTGGTTCCAGGATCAGGTCCTGGTCGCCGAGCACGACCCGCAGCCGCCCGTCGAGCACGTACAGCCAGTCGTAGCCCTCGTGCGTCTTGGGCTGCGGCTCGGTGCGCGTGGCCGGGATGATCATCTTGTAGGCCTGGACCCCGCCGGGGCGGCGAGTCAGCGGGATGACCGTCAGGTCCCGGTATCTGCGCGGGCGCAGGTGCACCCGCGGGTCACCGGTCAGCGGGCCGCCGACCAGATCGTCGAGCTGCACGCCGTGGGCTCGCGCGAGCGGCAGCAGCAGTTCGAGCGTGGGCCGGCGCTGCCCGCTCTCCAGCCGGGACAGCGTGCTGACCGAGATGCCGGTCGCTCGCGACAGCGCCGCCAGGCTGGTGTCCCGCTGCCGGCGCAGCGCGCGCAGCCGCGGCCCGACTGCGCTCAGGACCTGGCTGAGATCGTCATCCATCGGGTCAGTTTGCCAGAACGGCAAAGTCTTTTGCCACGCCGGGCCTCCGCCGGCACACTGAGCCCATGACGGAGCACCAGCACGCGCCGCACGACGCCGACCAGGACTTCGGCCACATGCTCACGCAGGAATTCTGGGACGACCGCTACGGCTCCGCGGAGCAGATCTGGAGCGGCAAGCCGAATGCCCAGCTCGTCACGCAGGCAGCTGACCTGACGCCCGGCGAGGCGCTCGAGGTCGGCTGCGGCGAGGGCGCGGACGCCATCTGGCTGGCCGCGCAGGGCTGGACCGTGACCGGCGTTGACGTGTCTGAGGTCGCGCTGAAGCGGGCCGCCGGGCACGCGGCCGCGCGCGGCGACCAGGTCGCGGCCCGCATCAGCTGGCAGCGCGAGGACGCGCTCACCTGGGCACCCGCGCCGGACAGCTTCGACCTGGTGTGCGCGCAGTTCATGCACATGCCCGGCCCGGAGCTTGACTCGCTGCACCGCAGGCTGACCGCAGCGGTCCGGCCGGGCGGCACGTTCCTGATCGTCCTGCACTATCCAGACGACGTGCGCAAGCACATGGCTCCGCCGTCTGCGTTCCCGGCAGCGGCGCAGCTGGCGGCCACCCTCGATCCGGCCCGCTGGGATGTCATGGTCGCGGAGGCGTTCGAGCGGCTGGGCACCGATCCCGACGGACAGCCCATGATGATGCGTGACACTGTGCTGCGGGCTGTCCGCCGGGCCTGATGCGCAGGCGCCGTTACCGGTTGACGGTGCCCATGTCGGCGTACCGGTCGCCGACCGGCTGCGGGACGTTCTCATTCAGCCAGGCGAGGTCCTCGTCCGTGAGCTTCACGTCGGCAGCGGCGAGGTTCTCTTCCAGGTAGGTGCGCCGCTTGGTGCCGGGGATCGGCACGATGTCCTCGCCCTGCGCCAGCACCCAGGCCAGCGCCAGCTGGCCCGGCGTGCAGCCCTTGGTCACCGCGAGCTGCTCGACGATGCTGACTAGCACCACGTTGCGGTCGAAGTTCTCGCCGGCGAACCGCGGGAACCGGCCGGCCGCCCGCGAGTCGCCCTCTGGCAGGTCAGCGGCGCTCTTGAACGAGCCGGTGAGGAAGCCCCGGCCGAGCGGGCTGTAGGCGACGAACCCGATACCGAGCTCGCGGACCGTCGGCAGGATCTCGGCCTCGACGTCGCGGGTGAACAGGCTGTACTCAGTCTGCAGTGCGGCGATCGGGTGCACGGCGGCGGCGCGCTGGATGGTGGCGGCGCTTGCCTCGGACAGACCGAGGTGGCGGACCTTGCCGGCCTGCACCAGCGAGGCCATGGCGCCGACGGTCTCCTCGATGGGCACGGAGTTGTCGACGCGGTGCTGGTAGTACAGGTCGATGTGATCGACGCCGAGGCGCGCCAGGGAGGCATCGCAGGCCTGCAGGACGTACTCGGGACGGCCGTTGATGCCGACAAAGGAGCCATCCTCGCGGCGCTCGTTCCCGAACTTCGTGGCCAGCACGACCTCATCGCGCCGCCCCGCGATGGCCTTGCCGACCAGGCGCTCGTTCGTGAACGGGCCGTACATGTCGGCGGTGTCGAGGAAGCTGCAGCCGAGATCAAGCGCCCGCTGAATGGTCGCGATCGACTCGCCCTCGTCGCCGGTGCCGTAGAACTCCGACATGCCCATGCACCCGAGGCCGATGGCGGAAACTGACAGTGATCCGAGGTGTCGTGTCTGCATCGGCCCCATGATACCGGAGGCGCCTCCGGTACGGTAATCCGGCGATCGCCGCGCGGGAATGCCGCGCGAAGCCGGCGCGCTGAGGATAGGCATGAACGCCGAACAGAACCTGGATGCCGAACCTTCCGAGCCAGCCCCGCAGGTACCGCTGGGAGTCCTGGATTTCGTCGGCATCGAGTACGGCGAGAGCGCGTCGTCCGCCCTGGCCGGCGCGGTCGGCATCGCCCGGGCGGTCGAGGCTGCGGGGTTCCGCCGGTACTGGGTGTCCGAGCACCACAACATGACCAGCCTGGCCTGCAGCGCGCCTGAGCTGCTGATCGCGCATATCGGCGCGTTCACCTCGCAGATAAGGGTTGGCGCCGCCGGGATCATGCTGCCGAACCACTCGTCGCTGAAGGTCGCCGAGACCTTCCGGACGCTGCTGGCGATGTATCCGGGCCGGATCGACCTGGCCCTCGGCCGCGCGCCCGGCACCGACCCGCTGACGGCGCACGTGCTGCGGCGCGGCATGGTGGCGGACGCGGCCGCCGAGTTCCCGGCGCAGGTCGGCGAGCTGCTCGCCTTCCTCGGCGACGGCTTCCCCGATGGACACCCGTACCAGCCGCTGGTCGCCGCACCCGTCATCGCCGAGCGCCCCGAGCTGTTCGTGCTCGGCTCGAGCCCCTACGGGCCGAAGTTCGCCGCGGTCAACGGCTTCGCAGCGGTGTTCGCCCATCACATGAGCCCTGAGCTCGCTTTCTCGGCGCTGCGCTCCTACCGCCGGCAGTTCCAGCCGCGCGAGGAGGGAGCGGAGCCGTACTCCGCGATGTCCGTGCTGGCCTTCGCCAGCGAGGACCCGGACGCGGTCATCGACTTCGAGGCTGCCTGGACCCTGACGATCCAGAACATCCGCCGCGGTATTCGCGAGCCGCTGCCGCCGGAGAAGGTCCGCGAGCTGGCAGGCTCAGCCGACTTCCGGGCTAGCCGGAACTCTGACGGCCGGATGGTGACCGGCGAGCCCAAGGCCGTCGCCGATCGGCTGCTGGAGATGAAGCACGAGGCCGAGGCCGACGAGATCATCGTGGTGACGCCCAGCCTGGACCGCGAGCGGCGCAAGGCGAGTTACGCGGCCATCGCGGACGCCTGGCGGCAGGCCAGCTAACGGCGCATACGGCCGGAGAAAATGAGCTGACGTGAGACCGGCGATTCGATATCATCGAACATAGATTCGATGAGCGATGCCACGAGCAACTGCGCCGAGAGGATCCGCCTGACCTAAGCCACGCCGCCGGGAGGTGACCGCCATGGGCCTGACGAGCACAGGCCGGGCTGGCGCTTCTCGGCGGCACTGGCCCGGCAGCACTGGCCCTGGCAGCACTGGCCCTGGCAGCACTGGCCCCGTCCGGCAGCACTGGTCCGGCGGCATGGCCCGGAGCACGTCTCTGGCGCACTGTCCCTGGCAGCGTGGCCGAGGCTCTCGCCGCCGTCCGGGCAGGGCTGGACTACCTCGCCGCCGCGAGTCCCGTCGACCTCACTGCCGCTGAGCAGGCCGACTGCCTGCGCGAGCTGGCAGCCGCCGAGTCGGTCCACCTGGCGGCCACCGCGCGGGTGCTGGCCGCCTTCAACACCGGCGGGGGCTTCAGTGCCGACGGGCAGTCGGGTACCAAGTCCTGGCTGTCGCTGGCAGACGCGCGTCACTCGCGCCGCCGCCGGCGCGGCCACGGCCTGGATGCGACGGCTCGCCGCTCATCCCGCGATCGCTGACGCTCTCGCCGCCGGGCGGCTGTCACCGTCCTGGGCACGGCACCTGTGCGACTGGTCCGATCAGCTCCCCGGAGGACGCGCGCGCGGACGCTGACGACGTGCTGACCGGCGCGGCCCTGGACGGCATGGAGCTTGCCGGCATCGCCGCGCTGGCCGAGCAGATCCGCGCCAGGACCGCCCGGCCGGACATCGACACGGGCACCGACCGGTTCGGGCAGCGGCGCCTGTACCTCGCGACGCACTTTCACGGCCACGCACGGCTAGACGGCGACCTGACTCCGCAGGCCACGGCCGCGCTTCAGGCTGTGCTCGACACGCTGGGCAAGCGCGCCGGGCCTGAGGACCTGCGCAGCAAGGACCAGCGCGACCACGACGCGCTCGAGGAAGCGTGCCGTCTGCTGATCGCGTCAGGCTGCCTGCCCAAGCGCGCAGGACAGCCGGTCCAGATTCAGCTGAGCATGACGCTCAGCCAGCTGCTCGGGCTGCCCGAGGCCGATCCGGCCACTGCCGCGGACATCATCGCGAACGGCACGCCCGTCCCGCCTGGAGCCGACTGCGACGCTGCCATCACGCCCATCGTGACCGGGACCATCGACTACGACCTGCTGGACAAGCTCGCTGGCCGGTACCGCAGTCAGGATGCCGACGGGATGGCCGGCCGTGCCGCCAGGCAGCTCACTGTCGCGGAAGCGGTGCGGCTGCTGTCCGGCCCGACCGGGCTCGCTGCCCGGCTGCGGACCGGCCGGCTGACCGGGCCGGCCGCGGCCGTCAGCCTTCCGCTGGACATCGGCAGGACCTCGAACCTCGTTCCCTCGCACATCCGGCGGGCCGTGTGCCGGCGCGATCGGCGCTGCCGGTTCCCCGGCTGTCACCGGCGGCCAGTGGACTGTCACGTGCATCACCTCACCAGCCGCGCTGATGGCGGCGAGACCAGCGTGGAGAACTGCTGCCTGCTGTGCCCGTTCCACCATCTGATCGCGGTCCACCAATGGGGCTGGCGGCTGACGCTGAACCCCGACGGGACAACAACCGCCGTCAGCCCGGACGGCGCCAAGACTCTCCACAGCCACGCGCCACCAGGACAAGCCGCTCAGCCGACCACGACGAGGGCCGCACCGGCGGCCGGTGGTCCAGTCTGGTGTAGTGCCATGCCGCCGACCATTATCTAGGCTGGCAGGCGTGAACGTCGTCATCGAGGAGCTGTGGCGGTATCCGGTTAAGTCGATCGGCGGCGAGCGGATCGAGGCCGTCAGCGTCGGCGAGGGCGGCGTGCTGGGTGACCGGGTCTGGGCAGTCCAGGATGGCGAGGGCAAGCTGGGCTCGGGCAAGAACAGCAGGCGCTTCACGCGCATTCTCGGGCTGCTCGGGCTGACGTCGCGCTACGACGACCCGGCAGACCCGCCCGTCGTGGTGGGCCCGGGCGGCGAGGAGTATCCGGTCGCCACCGGCGCGGCCGACGAGTACCTGCGCGAGCTGAGCGGGCGGGAGGTGCACGTTCGCCGCGACACCGGGATCTCGCATTTCGACGAGGTGCCGTTCAGCCTGGTCGGCACGGCGACGCTGAAATGGCTGGCCGCCGAGGTGCCGGGCGTTCCGGTCGATGCTCGCCGGCTGCGCCCGAATCTGGTCGTCCGGACCAGCGAGCCGTTCGCTGAGGAGGCGTGGCTTGGCCGGACCGTCCGGATCGGGTCAGCGGAGGTGGTGTTCGACCGCGTGTTCCAGCGCTGCGTCATGGTCGGCATGGCCCAGCCGGGCCTGACCGACTCACCGGACGTGCTCAAGCGCATCGGCGCCCGCGAGGACAGGCCGGTCTGCCTGGCCGTCGGCGGCCACGTCCTCAGAGGCGGGACGATCGAGGTCGGCTGATCCCGTTGTCGTGCGCGATCGCGGCCGCCTCGGTCCGGCTGGCGGCACCCAGCTTGGCCAGGATATTGGAGACGTGCACGCTCACCGTCTTACCGGAGATGAACAGCTCGGCCGCGATCTCCTTGTTGCTCAGCCCGGCCGCCAGGCACGTCAGCACCTCGAGCTCACGGCTGGTGAGAATGCCCAGCGGCCCGCCGCGAACGGCCCGGTCGCCGAGCCGGGCCCTGCGGCCGAGATCGGCCAGCGCCGCCCGCAGCCGCGCGGCGCCGAGGCTGTCGGCCGCCGCTGCCGCGAGCTGCCACTGCCGCTGGGCCTCGTCCCGGTCACCGGACTCGGCCAGTGCCTCCGCGAGCCGCCACCGGGACCGGGCCGTGTCGTAGACGAAGGCAGGGCCGAAGGTGTCGACGACCGTCTGCCAGCAGGCCGGATCGTTGTCGCCGGCCGCACGATGCAGATCTGCCTCCGCCCGCGCCAGCCAGCCCCGCCCGTCCACGCCGAGCGCCTCGGCCACGCGCCAGGTGCTGCTCACGCCGTTCCTGGCGATCTCGGTCAGCGCTGTCGCCCGTCTCGATCAGCTCGTCCGCGGGCTGGCCGGCCGCCCTGGCCAGCCTGGCCTGGTCGGCGAGCGCCGCGATCCCCACCGCGGCCGGCCTGATGACCTGCGGGCCGTAGTCGCCTGACGCCACGGCAGCGGCCACGGTCCGCTCCGCGGCCGCGGCCGCGCCCTCCAGGTCACCGGACCAGTAGGCGTCCTCGGCGACCAGGCCCCGGGCGATGTACTCCGCCAGCATGTCCGTCGCCAGGTAGGGCTCCAGCCACCTGAGCCGGTCTGCGACTCGCGGGCTGCCCCTGGCCACGTCGATGAACAGCGCCATGGCCGACAGCCTGGCCTCGGCAACGCTAGTGACCCGGACCGGGAAGGTGTCGGCGATCTGCTGCGCGTGGTCCCAGTCGCCGTCGGCGTAATGCGCGAGGTAGTGCAGGTACTGCAGATCGAGGCCATACGGCGCCAGGCTCAGGCCCGCCTCCTCGGCCCGGTGGACGCCCGCGTGCGCGACCGCGCTGGCCGCGGGCAGGTCGCCTGACTCGAGATTAAGCCGGGCGAGCAGCGTCCGCACCCGCAGCTCGACGCCTGCCATGTCGGTGGCCGTGGCCAGCTCGAGCGCCTTGGCGCCGCCGGCCTTGGCCTCCTCGATCAGCCCGGCCCGCTCGCTCACGGTGACGAGCGTCGCCACCGCGTCAGCCTCCAGCCAGGCCGCGCCGACCGCGCTGGCCGCTGCGGCCGCCTCCTCGGCCCGCTTCCTGGCCGGCCCGGTGTCGGAGTAGCAGAGCAGGGTTTTCGCGTGCGTGGCGAGGGCCTGCGCCCGCTCCCTGGTGGGCGGGTCCGCGGGCAGCTCCTCGACAGCGGCCGCGGCCGTCGCGATCGCCTCCTCGTCCTGGTCGATGTCGAGCAGGAAGTAGGCCAGGCGCTCCTTTACCCGGCACCGCAGCCTCGCGTCAGGCTGATCAGTCAGCCGCCGCAGCTGCCGCACCGCCTGCGGGACCTGGCCGGCGTCGGCCGCGCTCAGCGCCGCCCTGAAGCCCAGCCGTCCCCAGTCGATGACCTTCTCCGGCTCGGGCACCCGGTCCCACAGCGACAGCGCCTTATCGAAGTGCCGCAGCGCCTCGGCTGGCGCGGCGAGCCGCCACGCCTCCTCGCCTGCCTGCACCGACGCGGCGAACGCGCCGGGAATGTCGTGGCTGGCCAGGCTGTGCAGCGCCAGCTCTGCCGCCGCGCCCGGCACGTCGGCCCGCTCGGCGGCCAGCAGCTCGGCCAGTCGCGCGTGCAGCCGCGTCCGCTCGCCCGGCAGCAGGTCGTTGTAGATCGCCTCGCGCAGCAGCGCGTGCCGGAAGGCCAGCCCGGCCATCCCGTCGGGGACGAGCAGCTGGTGCGCGACCGCGTCCCTGACCGCGGCCTCGTAGTCCGGCGCCGACAGCCCGGACGCGCGCATGACGAGATCGTCGTCGATCCGCCTGCCCGTGACCGCCGCGGCGCGCAGCACCTGCTGCGTCGCGGCCGGGCAGGTCAACGGTGCGCGCTACCAGCAGGTCGGCAAGCCCGGCGGGCAGCTCGCTGCCAGCCGATGAGGTGGCGAGCAGCTCCTCGGCGAAGTAGGCGTTCCCCTCAGCCCGCTCGATGACCCGGTCGATCGCCGCGCTGTACCCGCCCGCGAGCTGCGTCAGGTGCTCCGCCATCGCGACCGGGTCGAGCGGGCCGACCTCGATCGCGGTCACGCTCGGCAGCCGCAGCAGCTCCCCGACGACCGGGCGCAGCGGATGGCCGCGGTGCATGTCGTCGGTGCGGTAGCTGACAGCCAGCGCGATCCGCTCGTCCCGCAGCACCCGGCTGAGGAACGTCACCAGGTCCCTGGTGGAGCCGTCCGCCCAGTGCAGGTCCTCCAGCACCAGCAGGACCGGCCGGGCCGCGGCCAGCTCCGCGAGCATGCCGAGGACAGCGCCGAACAGCTGCTGCTGCGCCAGCCCCGGCAGGTCGCCGGGCAGCCGGGTGAACTCCCGGTCGGGCAGGAGCCGGGCCAGGACCGGCCGGGCCGCGAGCACGTCGGCCAGGGGCCCGGCCGCAGCGGCCCGCAGCGCGTCGGCCAGCGGCAGGTACGGAATCGAGTCGGCGAGCTCCGCGCACCGCCCGGACAGGACAGTGAACCCGCGACGGCCCGCCTCGGCCGCCAGCTCGGTGAGCAGGCGCGTCTTGCCGACGCCGGCGTCGCCGCTGACCAGCAGGGCACACGGCTGCCCGGCCTCGGCATCGCCGAGCAGCTTGGCCATGCGCTCCAGTTCGGCCGCGCGGCCGACGAGCGTGCCAGTCTCCATGGATTAATTATCCCAGGCAGGACTGACAGTCCTGGCCACCAGCGGTCCGGCTGCCTTCCACGCCGAGCAGCCGGCAGCCAGGTTCGCCAGTTCGTGCAGGTGCTCGCGGGCGTGATAGAGATCGACGATCTGGGTGGCGCCGGGGAAGTGCTCGCCGGCCAGGTTCCAGATCCACACCGCGCCGTCGCCCAGGACGGTGAGCTGGCGGATTTGCCCGGCGCCCCGGCGGCGGGCCTCGGCGGCCATGAGCACGCCGAAGTCTTCGCTGCCGGGGCGAAGGTGGCCAGATACGACGACGAGCCAGGGTCGCGGACCGGATAGCCGTCCTGGTCAACGGCAGCTCTGGGTGAACGCGCAGGCCATCTTCACCTCGCGGGTACGGGCCCGGCCCTCGTCGCCCTTGCCGTCCCAGCCCTGCGGTCTCGGCCGCCACCATCGGCACGCCGGTGCCGTCAATCGCGACATACAGCTTGTCGGGCAGCGGTTGCGCGGGCGGCAGCAGCGTCAGCTTCTCGGTCATCTACCGCGGCGGACTCGGCCTGGATGACTCGCGGCGGCAGCCCGGCCGTCGCCCTCGGCGCGCCGCCCGGCCCGCCTGCCGGTCAGGGCGATCCCGGCCAGCTCACCAACCAGGCGCGCGGCCGCGGCGAAGGGCACCGCCGCGGCCGCCCGTCGCGGTCATCTTCCGCAGTCCCTGCGACATGGCCTGCCCGGCGATTCCCGAGCTGCACGTCGCGGGGCGCCAGGCCGTGCCCGCACTCCTGGCAGTGATACCAGGCCCGCCGCAGGGACACCGGGCCCAGCGCCGTGTCCGCACTCTTGTCCCGGTAACCGGCGAACTCTGCCAGGTGCCCGGCGCCGCAGTGCTCCGCGGGCCGCGGTAGCCGCCATCGGCGGCCAGCAGCGGTTCCAGCAGGCCGCGCGTTCCATCTCGGTGACCGCGGCCCGGATCGCTAGCTCTGCCCGCTCGATGCCCGCTCCGCCGGCCAGCGAGACGCTGCCGCCATGCGCCAGCCGCTCTACCTCGGCAGCCGCCTCCGCCGCGAGCCGCGCGGCGAGCCTCCAGGCGCCCCGGGATCAGGTGGTCTGGGCGATCAGCACCGAGCATGGCGCGTGGTGCGCGACCGAGTTCGGCACGCTGCCCAGCACCCGGCGCACGCCGGCCATGCCCTTGTTGCCGACGACGATCAGGTCCGCGCCGATCTCCTCGGCCAGATCGCAGATGGACTCCGCCGCTGCCCCGCTGCGAGCGTGGACCTGCGCCGTAACCCCGGCCGCCCGCGCCCGCGAGGCGTGGTCGGCCAGCACGGACTCAGCCAGATCCCCGGTCGCGAGGCTCTGGTCCGCGGCGCCGGAGGCGCTCAGGTGCTGCGGCCGGTAGGCGGACACGATGTGCAGCTCGCCGCCGGTCAGCTTGACGATCTCAATGGCCTGCCGGACCGCCTCGGCTGCCGTGTCGGAGGCGTCCGCTCCCACCACTACCTTCTGGAACACTTCCACTCCATCCCTGCGCCACCGGCATCGGTGCTTGGCCTGCGCCGCACTATAGCCGGTTTGTCTGCTGAGTTCTCGGCGCTGCGGTACCACCTTCATCGCGAATTGGCCGCGACTCGTTGCTACCGGGGGTGAAGCTCCGTCCCGGTCCTGGCCTGGATGTGCGGCGGCGGGCTCAGCCCGGCTGGCAGCGCCGGGTCGGCCACCGGGGACAGCCAGCGCGTGTCAAGCGGCAGCTCGCCTGCCCACAGGCCGAGCGCGGCGTCAGGGCTGTCCGCGTCGTCCGGCGGGCCGGAGCGGATCTTGACCGAGGCCTCCGCCAGGGAGAGCGCGAGCAGCCGGGTTGCGGCCAGTTCCTTGCGGCTCGGCTGGCGCGCATAGTCCCACTGGCCGGGCGCCAGGTGCTCGGACAGCAGCCGCAGGCCTGCCAGCTTCTCGGCCGGATCGTCCACGATGCGCGGCCGGGCGTAGATCACCGCGCTGCGGTAGTTGACCGCGTGCTCGAACACCGAGCGGGCAAGCACCAGGCCGTCCACGATCGTGACGGTCAGGCAGACCTCGGCGTCGGCCGCGAGGCTCCGGCTCGCGACCGAGCCGTGCACGTAGGCATGCTCCGCGTCGAAGCCGTAGCTCGTCGGGATCACCATGAGGCCGTCGGGACCGGTGACCCCGAGGTGGCCGATGAAGCCGGCGCTCAGGACCGCCAGCAGGTCGGCCCGGTCCGCGCGGCCCTGCTCGCGCAGCCGCTGGTGCCGGGTGCGCGGCGTCGCTGACAGCGGAGGCAGGCTACGGACTTCGGGCATGAATCACGTCCTTGAGAACGAAATACGTTGCCTGCAGTCTATTCGGCAACCGATTCGGTACTCAACGGGGCCTGCGAGCGAGCCAATGCGGATTCCGCTGATTCACCGGCCAAAGTCAACCGGATCCGTCGCGGCCAGACGGCGGTCGCGTCAGACGGCGGTGGCCAGCCGCTTCCGCAGCTGGGCGCGGGCCCGGTGCAGCCTCGACATGACCGTGCCGATCGGCACGCCGAGCATCTCGGCGATCTCGCGGTACGGGTAGCCCTCGACGTCAGCAAGGTAAACGGTGGCCCGGAAGACCTCCGGCAGTTCCCTGAGGGCCTGCCGGACGTCGGAGTGGCTGAACTGGCCGAGCACGGCATCCTCGGCCGACTGCTCGGTCCGAGCCGGGTCGGCTGGCCCCGCGGCCGCCGCGAGCAGCGCCTCGAACTCGGCGCTCAGCACCTGAACCGGCTCGCGCTGGCGCTTGCGGTAGCTGCTGACGAAGGTGTTGGACAGAATGCGGAAGAGCCAGGCCTTGCCGTTGGTGCCCGGCGTGAAGTGCCGGATGCCCGCGTAGGCGCGGGCCATGCTCTCCTGCACCAGGTCCTCGGCGTCGCTGTGATTGCGGGTCATCCGGAGTGCGGCGGGATACAGATCCCGCCGGTGGAAGGCAATCTCCCGTTCGTAGAGCACATGGTCATCAGATGCGCGGGCGCTCATTGTCATGAGTGCTATTCGCCTCCTGTTGAGGAGGCGGCTGCCGCCGACCCGGCACGCGACGGCCTGCGCATGGGGGGACGCGCAGGCACGGGGGTGCCCCACTACTGTCAGTAAAGCCGGGCGTCGCGGTTCAGGGGGGTCAGCGCGCCGCCACCACTTAATGTGAGCTGCAGGTATTTAAACCGCTACTCACCGTCATGTCAAAAGCGTCACTCTGGTCACGCAGAGCTACACAACTGATTCCGCAGCGACCGGCTGGCGCAGCGCCAGTTCCACCGCCTGCTGGCGCGACAGCGCCGCGCCCTGCCGGTAGGCCTCGCCGAACCGGGTGTCCCCCATCAGGTCGCGCAGCTCGGCCTGCTGAGTCGTCCGCAGGCGCTCCTCGGTATGCGACCAGCTGATGCTGCCGTCGGCCAGGGCGTAGCCGATCCGGACGTCCGCGGCCCCGAACAGGCGGGCCGCTTTCTCCTCGTCGCCCTGCCAGGCAGCGCAGCAGGCGGCGCTGAACAGCACCTCGCAGACGTCCAGCCGGATGCCGCTGCGCCGGGCGATCTGCAGGCACCGCCGGACGAGCGGCAGCGCGTCGCCGGGCTGGCCCTCGATCAGCATGAGAATGGCCAGGTCCTCGCGGAAGAAGTACAGGTACATCTCGTCGCCGAGCACCTCGGCGGCAGAGATCGCCGCCTCCAGGTGGGCCCTGGCCTGCGCGATGCCGCCCTGCGCGATGTCGAGCGCGTACAGCCGGTGCAGCTCGTTCGCCGCCAGCAGCTCGTCGCCGGACTGGCGGAAGCACTCCAGCGCCTCGGCCCGCAGCCGCCGGTTGTCCTCCGCCGACGGCTCGGCGACAGCCAGGCACTTCAGCATCTCGCCGAGCAGCTGCCGGTCCCCGGTCGTGCGGGCGATGGCCACAGCCTGCCCGGCAAGCTCTCGCACCCGGTCCAGGTCGCCGTCAGTGAAGACCATGCCGCTGAGCAGCCCGAGTGCCCGCGCCTCCAGTGGGCGGTCGGCCAGGATCTCCGCCATGGCCAGGCCCCGCTCGGCGTAGCCGCGGGCCGCCGACCTGGCACTCGGATCGGCCTGCAGCAGGATCCCGAGGAGGTTCGCGGTGGCCAGCTGGGCGCTCGCCGCCAGCACGGTCACGCCCGAGTCATCCTGATCGACCGCGGCCCGCAGGTAGCTGAGCACTTCCGGCTGCGCCCGGCTGACGGCGAACCGCTGCAGCGCGACGCCCAGCCGGATGATCTCGCTGGTGCGGTCCTGCGCGGCCAGGTAGCCGAAGACGGCGCGCAGGTTGTCCCAGTCGGCATCCAGGCGCCGCAGCCAGTAACCCTGCCTGCGACCCGTCAGCGCGGGTCCGGCTTCCTCGGCGACCCGCAGGTAGAACGCGGCGTGCCGGTCCCTGATCGCGGCCAGCGCGCCCTCGCCGGCCGACTTGAACAGCTCCTGCGCGGCGTACTGCCGCACGGTCTCCAGCAGCCGGTACCGCACCGCCTCGCCGCCGGGACGCCCGTCCGGTGTCCTCGCCTCCGACTTGCTCCGCTCGGCGAGCACCAGGCTCTTGCCGACCAGCGAGCCGAGCAGGTCCAGCACGTCGATCACGTCGATCTCGTCGGCCGCGCAGATCGCCTCGGCGGCCTCCAGCTCGAAGCCGCCGGCGAACACCGACAGCCGCCGCATCGCCTCCCGCTCGGCCGCCGTCAGCAGGTCGAACGACCAGTCGACGGTCGCCTGCAGGGTCTGCTGGCGGGGCAGCGCGTTCCGGCTGCCGCCGGTCAGCAGCCGGAAGCGCTGGTCCAGCCGCTCGCTCAGGTGCCGCAGCGACATCGACGAGAGCCGGGCAGCAGCCAGCTCCAGCGCGAGCGGGATGCCGTCCAGCCGCCGGCAGATGGTCGCGACCAGCGGCGCGGCGGCGTCGTCAAGCACGAAGCCGGGCGCATGAGCCCGTGCCCGCTCCACGAACAGCGTCACTGAGTCCGAGGCCGCCAGGTCAGCGGCGCTGATGGCGTCCCGCGGCGGCAGCGACATGGACGGAACGCGGTAGACCCGCTCGCCCTCGATGCCGAACGGCTCCCGCGAGGTAGCCAGGAACCTGACCCGCGGGCAGTACCTGATCACCTGCTCGCAGAACCGGGCCGCGGCGTCGATCACGTGCTCGCAGTTGTCCAGCACGATGACGACGTCCTCGGCGGACAGCACCTCGAGCACCGAGGCCAGGACGCCGGGACCGGAGTGATCGGGCAGGCCGAGCGCCGCGGCGACCGCTCCGGGCACCTGGTCGCCGTCTGTCACCGCGGCGAGCTCGGCGAACCAGACACCATCCAGGGCCGAATCCAGCAGCTCGACCGCCGCCTGCAGGGCCAGCCTCGTCTTACCGCTGCCGCCCGAGCCGGTCAGCGTCACCAGCCGCGCCGACGCGGCCAGCGAGCTCACCTCGGCCAGCTCGTGCTGCCGGCCGATGAACGCGCTCAGCTGTCCGGGCAGGTTGTTGGGGAGATCCGGGTTGTCCAGCGACGTCACCGGCGGGAAGTCGGCCGGCAGGAAGTCAGCCTCGAGCTGGTACACCTGCTCGGGCCGCCCAGGTCCTTCAGCCGGTGGGCGCCGAGGTCGCGCAGCGTGACCCTGGCGGGCATCGCCTCCGACAGCAGCTCGGCAGTGGCGCCGGACAGCAGCACCTGGCCGCCGTGCGCGACCGACTCCAGCCGCGCCACGCGGTTCACGGCCGGGCCGAAGTAGTCGTTGTCGCGCTCCTCGCACGCGCCGGTGTGCAGCGCCATGCGCACCAGGATCGGCTGCTTCGTCGGCCAGTCCTGGCCAGTCAGGGCCCGCTGTGCGGCCAGCGCGGCCGCCAGCCCCGCCTCCGCAGTCGAGAACGCGGCGCAGAACGCGTCGCCGACCGTCTTGAAGACGTAGCCGCCCGCCTGCTCGATCGTGCTGCGGAGGATCTCGTCGTGCCGCCGCAGCCCGAGGGTCATCGCCTCCGGCTCGGCCTCCCACAGCCGGGTCGATCCCTCGATGTCGGTGAACAGCAGGGTGACTGTTCCCGAGGGAATCTGAGCCGGTTTCTGCACCCCCACACGATACGCGGCGCCGCGGGGCCGCCGGCTCAGCGAAGATCGCCAGTCCGCTCAGCCAGTCAGCCGGTCGCGTTGAGCCAGCGAACCGGAGCGCCGTCACCAGCCCGGCGGAACGGCTCGAGCTCGTCGTCCCAGGGCTCGCCGAGCAGCAGGCCGAGCTCCTCCTCCAGCGACCCGCCGAGCGCCGGGTGCCGTGGCCCGTGCAGCTCCCGCAGGCTGCCGAGCTCGGCCCGGCTGCTGGCTGCCGAGGCCGCGAGTGCCATCGCCGCGCGGAGCCGGTTCTCCGGGATCATGATGTCGCCGTTAGCGGCAATGACCGCCGAGAACGTGCCGAGCGCCGGGGTGTGGCTGTAGCGGGTGGCGTCACAGCCGGCACTGGCCTCCTCGGTGACCTCGAACCGCACCAGGTTCCAGCTCGCGAGCGCCGTGGTAATCGCTCCCGCAGCACCCGCGCGGCCGGTCCACGCCAGCTCGGCGCGCATCGTGCCTGGCGAGGCGGGCTGATCGACCCACGGCATGCCGACAGGCACGCCAAGTACCCCGGCCACTGCCCACTCAATATGAGGGCACAGCGCCGGGGGCGCACAATGCACGTGCAGCACGCCACGTACGGACACCCAGGACCTCCCTGCAGCAGACGAGGATGCGTCTTCCCCAACGACCTCGTCGCCAGCAGATCCGCCCTGGCGCGGTCTCATTGTGCACTACGCGCGCCGACCATGCCAGCACCGCCACACCAGCACCGCCACACCAGCACCGCAACCCGCGCGTCGTGCCGGGGCGAAATGCGGCTACTGTCCGGGCACGGACCGTGTTGTGATGGAGAGGTGAACTCTGCCGCCGCGAACGCCGCGCTGGTGTTCACGGCCGAGATGTACGGCCTCCAGCTCGACCAGCTTGCCGTCTTACTCGGCGGCACCAGCCGGCAGGCCCGTTCCCAGGTGACCCGGTGGGCCGGCAGCGGGCTGCGCCGAGACGGCGACGCTCGGGCCCGGACCGCCCTGGGTCTGGCTCACCCGCGCGGGCCTGCGCGCCTGCGGCGCCCGGTACGCCGCCGCCCCGCCCGCGCTGGCCCGGCTGGCGCACATCCGCGCGGTGACCGCGGTCCGGCTTGCCCTGGAGGCCGTGCCCGCCTACCGCGACGGCGGCGCGCACTGGCGCAGCGAGCGGCACCTGCGCGGGCGGGTCAGGATCGGCGCGCGGGACCACCTGCCGGACGCCGAGGTGCACTGGCCGGACGAGTCGGGCCTCGCCTGGGCCGGCGAATGCTGGGCGATCGAGGCCGAGCTGACCGCCAAGACGGTGGCCCGCACCACGGCGATCATGCGCGAGCTGCTCGGCCGCACCGGCGACTACGGCTGCCCGGCAGCGCAGTCGCGGGTGCCCGGCGAGCCGCCGCGGCATGCTCGGGCCGTCTACCTCTGCTCGCCCGCGGCCACCGGCACGGTGCTGCGGGCGAGGGACGCGCTCGGCGCTGGCCAGGATCGAGATCCGCAGCCTGCCGGCCAGCGCCTACCTGGCGCCGCCGTCATGATCAGGCGGCCCCGCGCGCTCGCCGCGGCACCGTGCGCTCGCCGCGCGCCGTGTTGCTCGCCGCCGGCACCGTGCTGGTCGTGCTCCTCGCCGCCGCCGCGCTCCTGACTGTTGCACCGCTAGCGATCGCCATCGCCGTGCTCCCGGTCATCATCGTCGCCGCCGGCGGAGGCGGAGCGGCCTGGCTGCGCGGCTGGCCGCCTCGGCGGCTCTACCTGGCGGCTGCCTGGAGCCTGCCCATGCTCGCCGTCTGGCTGGCAGCTACCGCGGTCAGTGCTCACTCACCCGGCGGCGCCGTGCGGCCCGCGTGGCTCGCCGTCCGCCGCCACGATCTGCTGGCCGCGGCCATCCAGCTGGCGCCGGTCGCGGTGCCTGCCGGGCTCGCTGTCGCCGGCCTCGCGTGGTCGTGGCGGCTGGCCGCCATGGCCGCCGGCGCCGGCGGCCGCTCGCCGGGCGCGGCCGTCGCGTTCGACCGCCGGCAGTGGCGGCATCAGGTCCGGGCGGCCAGGGCCAGGATCGCGGTGCCGGGCGCGGTGCCGCTGCTGACCGCGCGCGGCGATTTCGTGGCCGGCGCGGTGATCCGCGCGGTCGGTCACCCGGCCAGTCAGGCTCACCCGGCTGCCCGCCAGCAGGCTGCGCGCCCACCAGCTGGTCATCGGCGGCACCGGCACCGGCAAGAGCACGCTGCTGCTCCGGCTCTGGGCGGGTTTCATGGCGGCGGGCCTGACCCGGCACGCCGCCGGGCTCGCCGGGCCGCCGGTGCTCGTGGTGCTCGACTGCAAGGGCGGGGCTGACGCCCGGCGCATCGCCGACCGTGCGCGCCGCGTGCTGCACGAGTCAGGGGCCAGGAACGTGGCCGTCTGGCCTGATGAAGCTCGTCTGTCGCTGTGGGAGCTGCCAGTCAGGGAGCTTGTCACCACGCTGGTCGACCTGATCGAGCACGGCACAGGCGGCGCGGCCTATTACACCGACGTGATGGAGGCCGTTGTCGCGCTCGCGGTCGAGGCGCCGTGCGGGCCGCCCGCGAGCACGGCCGACTTCCTGGCCCGGCTCGATCGCTGGCTGGCTGGCGCTCGCCTACGGTGAGCACCTGCGCCGGCCCCGGCGGCCGGCAGGTGCCCGATGTGGCGCTGCGGTTCCGCAGCGCTGTTCCGCCGCCTCGGGCCCGGCCTGGACGGGCCGGGCAGCCTCGCCGACGCCGACGTCTGGTACTGCATCCTGGAGGGAACGGCCGAGGTCGCGAGTCGCCGAGGCGCAGGCGCGCGCGCTGGTCGACCTGCTGGCCAGCTACGTGCACGGCGGCGCCAGCGGGCCAGGTCCTGCTGGCCGTGGACGAGTTCAGCGCGGTGTCGCGGCGGCTGCCGATCTGGCAGCTGTACGAGCGCGCGCGGTCGCTCGGGCTCGCGGTCCAGGTGTCGGCCCAGTCCTGGCACGGCCTGGCCGCACGGGACGACGACCGGTACCGGCTCGCCGCGACCGCCGAGGGCGGCATCTGGCTGCTGCGCACGCCGCACCCGGATCCGGTCGTGGCGCTGGCCGGGCAGCGCGCCGTGACCGACAGCGCCAGGCAGCTCACGGGCCGGCTGCGGTGGAGCCGCTCGGGCACCTCCCGGCTGCAGGCCGCGCCGGTCGCCGACCCGGACCTCGTCCGCGGGCTCGACGTCGGCCAGGCGGCGTACATTTACCGCGGCGGCGCGACGTTCACTCAGGTCAAGCGACTGGTCGCCGGACCCGCGGCGCTCGCCAGGCAGGCGCCGACCGGAACGGCGGCCACCACGACGTCCGGCAGGCATGACCGGCCGCCGACGCCCGATGTCCCCGTGCTGCCCGACGTCTCCGTGCTGCCCGATGTCTCCGCGCTGCCCGATGTGTCCGTGCTGCTCGACGCCGCCTTCGGCCCGGCTCCTGGCGGCCCGGCATGACACCGTTCCAGGTGCTGGGGCTGCCGCCCAGCGGCGAGGTCTCCGACGACGACGTGCGGGCGGCCTGGCGGCGGCTCGCGGCGGCGACGCATCCGGACCGGGCTGACGGCGGGGATCCGGCGGCATTCGCCGCGGCGGCCGCGGCCTATACGGCGCTGCGCACCGCGTCCGGCCGGCTCGAGGTGCTCGCCGGGCAGCGCGAGCCAGTGCGAGGGGTAAACGCGCCCGTTCCCGGTCGTAAGGGTCTTTCCTGGCGCCTGCTCATCCGGCTGCTGGCTGCTGTCGCCGCCGGGGCGCTCTCGGTGGCGGCCATCGGCTGGCAGCCCGCCAGCCTCGGCGTCATTGCCGGGGCGCTGACCTGGGTGATCGTGACTGGCCGGAGCGACCTGGCAGGCTGGCGGCGTGAATAGGCCCGCGGCAGGGGATGCCAGGGTGATGCTACTGGTGGGCCTGTGGGCATCGCGCTAGCTGCCGCTATCGGCGCGGCCCTGGTATTCGGGATCTCGTCGGTCGCCGAGCAGCGCAGCACAAAACGGGTCAAGACCCGCAAGGCACTGTCGCCCCGGATTCTGCTCGACCTGGTACGCCAGCCGCTGTGGGTGGCGGCGATCGGCGGAACCCTCATGGGCTTCGCGCTGCAGGTGACGGCGCTGCGCTTCGGGCCGCTGGCGCTGGTGGAGCCCATCCTGGTCGTCGCGCTGATCTTCGCCACGCTGATCAACGCCTACCTCCGCGGCGTGTGGGACAAGCAGATCATCGGCGGCGTGCTCGGCTGCGCGGTGGGAATTGCCGGCTTCCTGGCAGTTGCCCGGCCGACGCCCGGCACGTCAAATGTCAGCTTCATTGTCGTGCTGCCGCTCGGAGCCGGGCTGGCCGCAGGCGTGTTCGGCTGCCTGGTGGTCGCCAACCGCAGCAAGCTGCTGCGGCCGCTCGCCCTCGCGCTGGCCTGCGGCATCAACTACGGCGTGGCCGCGTTCCTGGTCAAGCTGGTGATCTCCGACGTCGGCGGCGGGCTGCCGCGGCTGCTCACCGACTGGCCCATCTACGCGCTGGCGATCGTCGGCCCGGCCGGCTTCATCCTGAACGAGGACGCCTACCAGCAGGGCACGCTGATCGCGCCGGTACTGGCCATCATTACCGCCTGCGATCCGATCATCTCGATCGCCCTCGGCAACCTGTGGCTGAACGAGAAGCTCAACAGCAGCCCGGCCGGCATCGCCGGTGAGATCATCTTCCTGCTGATCATGGTCACCGGGATTGTCGTGATTGCGCACCGGGCGCCGCATGTCTCGGCCGAGAAGCATCATCCCGCCCGGCAGCAGCCCCAGAGTCAGTAAGCCTGCGGCCATCGGGCAGGCTGAAGGGGTAGGCCCGAGGTGAAGGAGGCACGGCATGCCGGACGAGACCAGGCACGAGTCCGCCGATCTTGAGGACTACCAGGTGATGGACAGCTCCGACACCCTGGACGACGCGCCCGGCGACGACCCGCTCGACCGCGGCGTGATCCCGCCGGAGCGCTGGTCGGCCGGGATGCGGTTCGGCACGACCGAGTCCGAGCAGGCGGACGGGGAGTCCCTCGATCAGCTGCTTGCCGAGGAGGAGCCGGAGGCCGGCCTGGACGAGGAGCCGGACGACGAGAGCCTCGGGCGCGCCGCCGACGACGATGACGCCCTGGCCGACGAGGACGTGGATGGCCTGCTGCTCGACGACGGCCCCGATCCGCGCGCCGGGCGCCTGGTCAGCGCGGATGACGAGGACGACCTGTTCGCCACCTCGGACGGCGACCTGGTCGGCACCGACGCCGGGATCGACGGCGGCGCAGCCACCGCCGAGGAGGCGGCCGTGCACGTCGTGGACTCCGACGACTACGACATCAGGTCCGAGTAAGCGGCACGGCCGTGATCCCGTCACCGGGCTGCGCGGCCGCCTGGTTCTCGCCTGGCGCGCTGGCGGCCGCCAGCCCGGCGGGCCGCGCTCTGATCAGCCTGACCCGGCAGGCGCTGGCCGCCACAGATCAGTAATCGCGATCCCGACCTCGGCCAGCAGCCGGCGCAGCAGCGGCAGTGACAGCCCGATCACGTTGCCGTGATCACCGTCGATGCCGTCCACGAATGGCGCGGCGCGGCCGTCGATGCTGAACGAGCCCGCGAGTGACAGCGGCTCACCGGTGGCGACGTAGGCCGCGATCTCAGCGTCAGACGGCGAGCCGAACCTGATCGTCGTCGCCGCGACGCCGCTGGCCTGCTGGCCGGGAGCGATGAGCCAGTGCCCGGTGTACAGGGTGCCCTGCCGGCCAGCGAGACGGCGCCAGACGGCGGCCGCCTCCGCGGCCGTCGCGGGCTTCCCGAGCGCCTCGCCGTCCAGGTCAAGCATGGAGTCGCAGCCCAGCACCAGCGCCTCCGGCCGCTCAGCCGCGACGGCCGCGGCCTTGCGCCGGGCCAGTTCAGCGACGAGCGAGGCGGTCGGCAGCCCCGCGTCGTTCGTCTCATCCGCTCCGCTGACCACCACCTGCGGATCGAGCCCGGCGTCGCGCAGCAGGCGCAGCCGGGCGGGCGAGCCGGACGCGAGGATCAGTGCTGGCATCGTGTCGGGGCTCCTCGGAATGGGCGGGCTGCCTGGCCGGTTGCCACCATCATGGCAACTGGACACACGATCACGACCAGCCCGGCTGGCCGGCACATCGAGATCTCCCTGAACGGCGTCAAGCTCGCGGAGTCCGACCAGGCCGTGCGGCTTCAGGAGACCGGCATACAAGACCGCTACTACCTGCCCCTGCAGGACGTGCGGACCGAGTACCTGCGCCCGACGGAGACGAGGACGACCTGCCCGTTCAAGGGCGAGGCCTCGTACTGGTCAGTCGACCTGGACGGCGAGGTCTACCCCGACCTGGTCTGGAGCTACGCCGATCCGATCCCGGCGGCCGCGGACATCGCCGGCCTGGTGTGCTTCTACGCCGAGCACGTCGACCAGAAGGTCAGCTAACCAGGCTTCGGGCCCGTGGCGACCGGCCGGTCCGGATCGGCCACCCAGCCCGACCACGAGCCGACGTACAGCGCAGCAGGGATGCCGGCCAGCGTGAGCGCCAGCACCTCGTGCGCTGCGGTGACGCCTGAGCCGCAGTAGACGCCGACCTGCGGCGGCCCTCCGTCCGCACTGCTGGCCGCACCGTCCGCACTGCTGGCCGCACCGTCCGCACTGCTGGCCGCACCGTCCGTACCGTCCACCGCCCCGGCCACGCCGAGATCAGCGAACCGGGCACGCAGGTCGGCCACCGGCCGGAACAGACCGTCGCCCGTGACGTTCTCGGCCGTCGGAGCGCTCAGCGCGCCAGGGATATGGCCGGCCAGCCGGTCGACCGGCTCGATCTCGCCCCGGTAGCGGGCCGGGGCCCTGGCATCAAGCAGCACGCCCGACCTGGCCAGCTCGGCGGCGCCCGCAGCGTCCAGCACCGGCAGCCTGCCAGGCTGCGCGGTGAAATCGCCGGGCTCCGCCACCACATCGTCCGTGCTCACCGGCAGGCCGGCCGCCGCCCAGCCGCTGAACCCGCCGTCCAGCACGCGCACCCGGTCGTGGCCGAAGTACCGCAGCATCCACCACAGCCGCGCCGCGATGGTCGAGTCCCCGTCGTCGTAGACGACCACGTCACTGCCCTGCCGCACGCCCGCCGCGCGCAGTGCTGCCTCGAAGTCCGCGGCCGCGGGCAGCGGATGACGGCCGCCGTCGCCCGGCGGCCCCGCGAGCTGAGTGTCCAGGTCCAGGTAGCTGGCGCCAGGCAGGTGACCGGCACGGTAGCTGTCGATCCCCGGCGGGCCGCCGAGCCGCCAGCGCACGTCGAGCAGGACCGGCGGCGCGCTGCCGGACCTGGCCTCCGCCAGCTCGCCCGCGCTGATGAGCGGTTCTGGGGCTGTCATCTCACCTCTTGGCCTTCTCAGCAGCAGTCGCCGCTGTGGATAACTACGAAATAACTGTGGATAACCAGCCGCAGCGCGGAGCAGTTCCCCGACGCTGCTGTGGATAAACTCTCCGCTACCGTCACGCTACGTGAGTCAGCAGGGGCACCCGCTGGTCGCCCGGGGCCAGTGACCCGTGCATGCCCACGAGCGCCGACTCACGTGGCTCGGTGACGGTCGCCACCACGGCTGACGCGCCTCTGGCGGCCGCGACGACATCGCCGATGCGGGCGGCGACGCGCTCGTCGACGGGCCCGAACCAGCCCGCGCCGATTGCCTCTTCCCGGCTCGCGACCCACGCGCTGTCACCGAGCGTGCCGCGCCACGCGGCCAGCACGTCCGCGGCGGCGCCGGGCACGGCGTAGACGTGCCGGGCGCGGCCCTCACCGCCGAGGAGCGCGACGCCGGCGCGCAGTTCCGGCCGGGCGTCAGCGTCGGTACGGGCGCGCGGCCGGAACATCCACCATGCCGTGGTCGGCCGTGATGTGCAGCGCCGCGCCGGCCTGGCAGCGCGCCCGCCAGCTGCTCGGCCAGCCGGTCCACGTGACTCAGCTGGTAGCGCCAGGCAGGCGAGCCGCAGCCCCAGGCATGCCCGGTCGCGTCAAGGTCACCGGTGTAGACCATGGCCAGTGCCCTCGGCTGCTCGGCCAGCGCCGCCGCGGTGCGGGCGACCAGCGCGCCCGGCGTGTCCGCGGACCGGTAGTCGGCTCCGCGCATGGCGGCAACCGACAGTCCTGAGTCACGGAAGGCGCCTGCGGCGATGCGGTAGGCGCCAAGCCCCGCCCCGGCCGCCAGCTCGAAGATCGTCGGTCCCGGCTGCCACGCCAGCGGGTCAACGGATGCGTCCCAGCGCAGCGAGTTGAGCAGCTTCCCGGTGGCGGGCACCCGCACCTGATAGCCGAGCATGCCGTGCTGGCCGGGCGGCTGCCCGGTGCCGAGGGAGCTCAGGCTCGTGACGGTCGTTGCCGGGAAGCCGGCCGCGAGCCAGCAGCCAGTCTCGGCCAGCCCGGACAGGAACGGCGCCGCGGCGCGATGCGCGCGCAGCAGCTCCCAGCCCAGGCCGTCAACAACCAGCAGGCAGACCCGGCTGGCCTGCGGCAGTCCGAGAACGTTCGCGGCGCCGGGCACGCCGAGCGCGCCAAGCAGTGACTGACTGAGGTCGGCCAGCGTGCTGCTCCCGTAGCCGGGCAGCAGCGGCCCGTCGTCCAGATCCCCCGCTGCGGCTGTCACGGCCGGCTGGTGGCCTCGGTCAGCGCGCGGGCGAACGACACCACCTGCTGCACCGCCTCGGGACCATCGGCAGCCTCGCTGACCCGCACGGTCAGGTCGTCCGCGGTCATGGTGCCGGTGAAGCCATGATCGGCCTCGCAGTTCTCGTCGCCGCAGTGCGCGGGCTCGATCTCGATGTGGGACAGCACGTTCCAGCCGATGGTGAGCACGACCTCGCTCGGCGCGGTCGCACCGGGAACGTAGGACGCCGGGTCGGGGATCACCCGGGTCAGCGCTACCGACGAGATCCGGGTGTGCCGGACGGCCTCGGTACTCGTCTCGGCCTGCGGGCGGGACTCGGGATCGGACTCGTCCGCCGGGTACTCGTCGGTATGCGAGTAGACCAGCCGCGTCGGCGTCAGCGCCATCACCGTGACGTGGCGGCGCACTTCCATGCCGGGATCGAAGTGAGCATCGTGCACGACAACGTAAGACACCACCGGCTCGGTCCCGACCGCCGACGACACGGCGTCATAGACCAGGCCGGGATAGTAGCCGCTTCGCTCGATCGCGGACTGCAGCCCGGCAGAAGCCGCCTTCAATTCGCTCATACCCCCATCCTGCACCGTTCCCGGCCTGTCATTCACCTCAGTGCGCCAGACTGCGGCCGGTCAGCGGCAGGTAACGCAGAACCGCCATGTCACCGGCCCTGGTCACCTCGGCCAGCGTCATGCGGCCGTCCGGCCGGGCGCCGGACAGCAGCCGCGGCGCAGCAGGGTCGGCGACAAAAACGGGGGCAACCGCCAGCGTGAGCTCGTCGGCGAGCCCGGCCGCCAGGAACTGCGCCAGGATGCTCGCGCCGCCCTCGACCATCAGGCGGCCCACTCCCCGGCCGGCGAGGTCGGCCAGGACGCCGGTCAGTCCCGGCTGGCACGGCACCACGGTGGCCGCCGTGCCGAGCCGCGCGGCCAGCTCGCCCGCCGCACCGGCCGGCGCGTACACCAGCGGCGGCTCCCCGGTCGCGGCAAAGAACCGGGCAGCGGGGTCCAGGCGCCCGCTGCGGGTGAGTGTCACCCGGCGGGGATTCTCCGCCCGGCCCTGCGCGGCCCGCCGCTCCCGCCGCGCCTGCGAGCGGACGAGCAGCCGGGGATCGTCAGCGCGGATGGTCTGGGCGCCCACCAGGATCGCGTCGCTGCCGGCCCGCAGCTCGTCGACCCTGTCCAGATCGGCCTCTCCGGACAGCACGAGCCGGGTCGCTGACGCGTCGTCGAGGTAGCCGTCGGCGGACATCGCCGCTGACAGCAGCACGTACGGCCGCTCCGCCACCCTGCCTCCACTCCCCCAGCCAACGAATTTACCGGCCGGCACAGCACCTGCAGGCAGGCGCCGCCGGCCTGCCCATAGGCTCAGGTGCCATGTTCCCGGGCGGATTGCGGCTGTCGGTCACGCTGCTCACGGCCGTTCCGCTGCCCGGCGGCGGCACGGGAGCGCCAGACCGGCGCATGGCCGCTGCCGCCATGTACTGGGCTCCGCTGACAGGGCTGGCGCTCGGCGCGGCGGCCGCCGGCGTGCTGATCGGCTGCCGCGCCGGGCATTCCGGGCCGCTGCTCGCCGCGGTGCTCGCGATCGCCGTGCTCGCCGCGCTCACCCGCGGTCTCCATCTCGACGGCCTGGCCGACCTCGCCGACGGCCTCGGCAGCAGGCAGCCGCCCGGCCAGGCGCTGGACATCATGAAGCGATCCGACGTCGGGCCCTTCGGCGTCGTGACGCTGGTGCTGACACTGCTGATCCAGATCAGCGCGCTGGCCAGGGCCGCGGAGCTCGGCCGCGGGCCGGTGGCCATCGGGGCCGCGGCGCTGGCGGCGCAGGCTGGCGATCACCCTCGCCTGCCGCCGCGGCGTGCCATCCGCCCGGCCCGGCGGTCTCGGCGCCCTGGTCGCCGGGACCGTGCACCCGGCGGTCGCGGCGCTGCTCGTCGCTGCCGCACTCGCCGCCGCAGCCGCGCTCAGCTGGATCTACGCCGTCGAGATCGCCGCCGGCCTCGCCGTGTCGCTCGCACTGACAGCGCTGGCGGTGCGCCGCCTCGGCGGCATCACCGGCGACGTACTCGGCGCGCTCGCCGAGGTCACCACGGCCGCCAGCCTGCTCGCCGCCGCACTCGCCTGACCCGCGCTCAGTCCAGCGCCGCCCGCAGCCGCCCGGCGTACTGCTCGGCCTCGGCGTCACTGTCGTAGCGGTGGCGGGGCCAGAAGAACCCGCGCAGCCCGTCGCCTTTCGTTCGCGGCACCACGTGCACGTGCAGATGCGGGACGCTCTGGCTGACGACGTTGTTCTCGGCCACGAACGTGCCCTGGCAGCCGAGGGCCTCCGGCATCACCGCGCTGACCCGCTGCACCCGCAGGAAGAACGGGCCGACGGACGCGGCGGGCAGGTCCGCCAGCGTCAGCACGTGGCCGCGCGGCACCACCAGCACGTGGCCCTTGAACACCGGCCGGCTGTCCAGGAACGCGACGACCTCGTCGTCCGCCAGCACCACCCGGGCGGGAACGGCTCCCGCGACGATGGCGCAGAACGCGCACTCGCTCATACCACCGGGACGATAGCCTGCCGCAGTGGCAGCAGACGGGCAGCGGCACATCCTGGCGATCGGCGGCTTCGGCACGCCGGGCGCGGACTTCCCGGTCCTGATCAGGCACGCACTTGACCTGTCCGGCGCGAAGCGGCCCCGGGTGTGCGTGCTGAACACGGCCATGGGCGACGAGCCGGGCGCCTACGTGCGCATGTACTCGCGGCTGTCGCAGCGCGGCGCCCGGCCCAGCCACCTGCAGCTGTTCCCGCAGCCGAATGTCAGCGACCCGGCCGGCCTGCTGCTGTCCCAGGATGTGATCTTCGTCGGCGGCGGCAGCGTCGCCAACATGCTCGCGGTGTGGCGCGTGCACGGCCTCGACCAGGTCATGCGCCAGGCCTGGGAAGCCGGCATCGTGCTCGCCGGGGTCAGCGCCGGCGCTATCTGCTGGTTCGAGGGCGGCACGACCGACTCGTTCGGGCCGGAGCTGCGGCCGTTCACCGCGGGTCTCGGCCTGCTGGCGGGCAGCTTCTGCCCGCACTACAGCTCCGAGGCAGCCAGGCGGCCGGCCTATCAGGCGCTGGTTGCGGACGGGACGCTCGCCACGGGCATCGCCTGCGATGACGGCGCCGCGGCCCATTTCGCCGGCCCGGAGCTGGCCGGCATTGTCGCGGACGGCCCCGGCGCGGCCGGCTACCTGGTCCGCGCCGACGGGGCGGGCGGCTGCACCGAGGAGGCGCTCGCCGCGATCAGCCTCCAGGCTGACCCGCAGCATCCCGGAGACTGACGGCAGGCGGTGACCGGCCGCATACGCTTGACCCATGTCCGCGCTCTATGCCTGGCTGCGCCGCCACCAGCTGCTGGTCGACAGCGTGCTCGCGGCCACGCTCGGCCTGCTGAGCATCGGTCAGCTGGTCGCGGGGCCGCGGACGCAGATCCCGATCGCGCTGCTGGTGATCATCCCGGTAGCCGTGCGGCGGAAGATTCCGGCGACGGCGTTCGCCATCGGGGCCGCGGGCGGAGCCCTGCAGCTGATGTTCCCGCACCCGCTCGGTTCCGATGTCGCGCTGCTGGTGCTGCTCTATACGGTCGCCGCCTACCGGCCGCGCCGCCTCTCGGTCGCGGCCCTGCTCGTCTGCCTGGCAGGCTCCGCGGTCGGGGCCTGGGTCTGGCTGCCCGCCGGCGGCGTTGGCCTCGTCGAGCGGCTGCTGTTCGCCAGCGCGCTGTTCGGCGGCCTCGCGCTGCTGGCCTGGGTGCTCGGCGACTCGATGCGCTACCGGCGCGGCTACTACGCGGCGCTCGAGGACAAGGCCGCGAGGCTGGAAGCTGAGAAGGACGCCCAGGCCAAGATCGCGGCCGCCGCCGAGCGGGCCAGGATCGCCAGGGAACTGCACGACGTCGTCGCTCACCACGTCAGCGTCATGGTGGTGCAGGCCGACGGCGCGCGCTACGCGATGCGGGCCGATCCGGACCGCGCCGAGACCGCGCTGGCGGCGATCTCCGGTACGGGGCGGCAGGCGCTCACCGAGATGCGCAGGCTGCTCGGCGTGCTGCGATCCGCCGGCGAGGCGTCCGGGCTGGCGCCGGTGCCGGGCCTCGGCGAGCTGCGCGAGCTGCTCGACCAGGCCAGGGCCGCCGGGCTGGAGGTCTCCTACACCGTCAGCGGCACGCCCAGGGACCTGCCGGAGGGTGCCGGGCTGGCGGCCTACCGGGTCGTGCAGGAATCCCTGACCAACACCCGCAAGCACGCCGGCCTCGCCGCGACCGCAGCGGTCGCCCTGCGCTACGAGGCGGACGGGCTCATCGTGGAGGTCACTGACACCGGCCTTGGCATCGCCAGCGACGAGCCGTCCGGGCACGGGCTCACCGGCATGCGCGAGCGCATCGCGATGTACGGGGGAACCGTGCAGGCCGGACCGCTGGCGGGCGGCGGCTTCGGGGTCATCGCCCGGCTGCCCTGCACGCAGCAGGCCGCCGCGGCCCCGGCTCGCGCTCAGCCCGACCCGGGCACAGCGCCGGCAGCCGGCCGGCTGCCCTCACCTGGTCGGGTGAGGCCGGATGACCGGCACCGAGTGCGACCTGATCAGGATCGTGCTTGTCGACGATCAGGAACTCGTCCGGGCGGGCTTCCGGATGGTCCTGGACGCGCAGCCGGATATGCAGGTGGTCGGCGAGGCCGCTGACGGCGCGGCCGCGATCGACCTGGCCAGGCGCCTGCACGCGGACGTGATGATCATGGACGCGCGGATGCCGCGCCTCGACGGCGTCGAGGCGACCAGGCAGATCCGGCAGGCCGGCGATCTGCCGCGGGTGCTCATGCTGACGACCTTCGACCTCGACGAGTACGCGTTCGCCGCGCTGAAGGCCGGCGCCAGCGGCTTCCTGCTGAAGGACGTGCCGCCCGAGGAGCTCCTGTTTGCCATCCGTGCGGTGCACTCGGGCGACTCGGTCGTCGCGCCGTCCACCACCAGGCGCCTGATCGATCAGTTCGCCGCGCACCTGCCGGGCGGGCAGCAGGCTGCCCCGGACGAGCTGGCGGAGCTCACCGAGCGGGAGCGCGAGGTACTCACGCTGGTCGCCCACGGACTGTCGAATGCCGAGATCGCGCGGCGGCTCTTCGTCTCGGAGGCCACGGTGAAGACTCACGTGGGCCGCGTGCTGGCCAAGCTCGGCCTGCGCGACCGCGTGCAGACGGTCGTCTACGCCTACGAGCACGGCCTCGTGCGGGCCGGCGAGCGGCCCTGACAGCACTTCCGCAACACCATTCTCAACTTGAGAATTCTGGTACCGACCCGGTGAAGTGAACAACGCGATCTGCACGTTGCAGGTAATCTGCGGTTCGATTTCCTTGTCGGGCGGGATGGGTAGATGCTGACGGTTCATAACTTTAGTTACGGTCTTGTTACGCCCCTTCTGGGCTATTTAATGTCGTGTCTGGGGGCATTTCTCGGGTTGCGGTGCACGGCCCGCGCCATGGCCTGCGAGGGCCGCGAGCGGCTGCGCTGGCTGCTGCTGGCGGCCCTGTCGATCGGCATCACCGGAATCTGGGTGATGCACTTCATCGCGATGCTCGGCTATACCATTCCGGGTCAGACCATCCATTACAACGTGCTCATCACTATCGGCAGCATGCTGATAGCGGTGGTCGTCGTCGGAATCGGCCTGCTGATTGTCGGCTTCGGCGAGCGGAGCTGGCGCAATCTGCTGATCGCCGGCACATTCACCGGCGTCGGCGTCGCCGCCATGCACTACTCGGGCATGGCGGCCATGCGGATGCCGGCCCGCATGACCTACAGCCCCGAGCTGTTCGCGCTGTCGGTGGTCATCGCCATCGTCGCCGCGACAGCGGCCCTGTGGGCCGCGCTCAACCTCACCGGCGCCCGCGCGACGCTGGGCGCCGCCCTGATCATGGGCGTCGCGGTCAGCGGCATGCACTACACCGGCATGGCGGCCATGCACCTGTTCAGGCCCGGCACCGGCGGCGGCATGGTGATGACCGGAGGCGGGGCGACCGCGGAGAACTTCCTGCTCCCGCTGCTCATCGGGATCAGCATCCTGGCCTTCGCGATGACCGCGACGCTGGCGCTGTCCCCGAACGACGCGGAGCTGCGGGCCGATGCCCAGCTGGAGCAGCGGATCGCGGACGCGCGCGCGGCGCGCGAGGGCCCGGGCCAGCACGCCGCCGTGCCGTCCCAGCGCTGGCCAGGTCACGCCGTCAGCAGGGCAACCCAGGCGCGCCGTCAGGCCGAGAACGGCGAGCCCTTCACCGATACCTAGCCGGCACCTGGCCGGCCGAGCGCGATCGGATGGCCTGGCTGCAGCGGTGGCCTGACCCCGCTCGCCAGGCATCCACGGGCCGCTGCTGGCCAGCCGGTGCCGCGCTGCTGGCAGAATGACGCCGTGTCCGCTCAGTGCTTCTGCCGCCGCTGAGCTGCCGCCTGGCCGGTGGCTGCTGCTGGTGTACCGGATCCCGTCCGAGCCGAGCAGGCTGCGGGCCACGGTCTGGCGCCGGATCAAGAGCCTGGGCGCCATCTACCTGCAGAGCTCCGCGGCCGCGCTGCCCGCCAGCGTGTCGGCCGAGCGCGCCCTGCGCAAGCTCCGCAGCGAGATCATCGACATGAACGGCACCGCGGCGCTGCTGTCCTGCGAGGTGCTGGCCGGCGGAGGCGAGATCAGGGCGGCCTTCCAGGCCGCGCGCAACGACGAGTACGAGGAGATCGTCGACAAGTGCGCGGACTTCATCGCCGGCGTCGACAAGGAGTACGCGGAGAATCACTTCAGCTACGCCGAGCTGGAGGAGAACGAGGTCGACCTGGTCAAGCTGCGCAACTGGCTGGCGCGGGTGCGTGAGCGCGACGCCTTCGGCGCGGCCGGGCTTGAGCAGGCGCTCAGCTCGCTGGCGGAGTGCGAGGAGAAGCTGGAGGCGTACGCGGCGCGGGTCTACGCCGAGGAAGCAGAGGGCCACTGATCGCCCGCCTCAGGCTCAGCGGCAGCAGTACGGCGAGCATCAGCGGCAGCAGCCACCAGGCCGTGACCCCGGCGCGGTGCAGCCCGTAGGTCCCGGCCAGCCCGACGATGACACCCGCCGCGACCAGCCAGTCATCGCCGATCACGAAGTCGTACCAGAACGCGCCGAATGCCCGCAGCCTCGTCATCATCGCAGTCCCCCTAGTTCGCGGCCTGGCCGGCGGGCTGGCGCTCCTGTGCCGCCCCGGCGGCCGGGATCTCGCGCGCCCTCCGCAGCAGCGCGGTCAGGCCCACGCTGAACAGCGCGATGGCCGGGATGATCACCAGCAGCGCGGCGTCCGAGCCCGGCCAGTGGGCGCCTGCGCCCTCGCCGCCCCAGAACACCCCGAAGCTGGTGAGCATGATCCCCACGACGAACTTCATGGTGTTCTCCGGCACCCGTGCCAGCGGTGCCCGGACGGCGAATCCGGCCGCTGCCACCAGGACCACGGCGCAGCCCGCCGCGATGGTGGCCAGGCCGACGTTCTTGGCGTTGGCGCCGAAGGTGAGCACGATGAACACGACCTCGAGGCCCTCGAGCAGCACGCCCTTGAACGCCAGCGTGAAGCCGTACCAGTCCGGGGCGAGGAACGAGCGGCGGGCCTGCTTCCCGGTGGCCTCGGCCAGATGCTCGGCGTACAGCTTCTCCTCGTCGTGCAGGGCCTTATAACCGCTGGCCCGCAGGATGGCCTTGCGTATCCACTGCAGGCCGAAGACCAGCAGCAGCGCGCCCACCACGATCCGGAGGCCGGTCAGCGGGATGTCCGACACAGCCGGACCGAGAACGGCCACAATGACCGCGAGCACGGCAAGTGCTGCTACCGTGCCGCTGCCGGCTGAGCGCCAGTCGCGCGCGGTCCCGGCTGCCAGCACGATCGTGGTTGCCTCGACGGCCTCCACCACGCAGGCCAGAAAGACCGCGATAAACAGCGCAGTGGCGCCTGCTCCCACCACGGCCTCCTGTTCGGTTCGTCCCGGATAACCTAGCCAGCATAACAGCTGTCATCTTGGCCATGTCACGGTCGTTACCGAGTGTTCAGCTGCCCGCTGCCCGCGGACCGGCCAGGGTCCCGGCAGGCACTAGGCTCGGACCGTGACGACGAACCCGCTGACAATCACCCAGCACGACGCACGCAGCGTCACCGCAGACGCCCTCATTATCGGACTGACACAGACCCCCGACGGCCCCGTTCCCGCCCCCGGAGCGCAGGACGTCGACGCCGCGCTCGGCGGCACTCTCACCGCCACGCTCACCGCTCTCGGCGCCACGGGCAAGCAGGACGAGCTGACCAGGATCGCCTCCGGCGGGGCGACTGCCGCCCCGCTGATCGTCGCCGTCGGCCTGGGTGCGGATAAGGCCGGGGAACGAGCCGCGCTTGAGTCGCTGCGCCGCGCCGCCGGCTCGGCCGTCCGGGCGCTGGCCGGCCAGAAGACGCCGTCGATCGCGATCGCGCTGCCCGCGGCGGACGAGGCCCGCACCGAGGCCGTGGCGCTCGGCGCCCTGCTCGGCCGCTACAGCTTCACCCGCTACCGCTCAGCGGCCGGGAACGGCAGCGCCGCGGCAGGGACAGGGCCGACGCTGACAGTGCTGAGCCAGGCCGGCGGCGCGGACGCCGCGGCCACCAGGGCGACCGCGCTCGCCGACGCGATGACGCTGGTCCGTGACCTGGTCAACACGAGCCCGTCGCATCTGTACCCGGAGACGCTTCGCCGCCGAGGCGGCGCGCGTCGCGGACGCCGCCGGGCTGGCGATCGAGATCCTCGACCACCAGGCGCTGGCCAGCGGCGGCTACGGCGGCATCACCGGCGTGGGGCAGGGCTCGGTGCACCCGCCGCGGCTGGTTCGGCTCGGCTACCACCATCCGGACGCCACGAAGACGGTGGTCTTCGCCGGCAAGGGCATCACGTTCGACTCCGGCGGCCTGTCGCTGAAGCCGCCCAAGTCGATGGAGGCCATGAAGTCCGACATGGGCGGCGCCGCGGCCGTGCTCGGCGCTCTCCAGGCCATCGCCGCGCTGCGGCCCAAGGTGAACGTCGTCGGCTACCTGCCGATGGCGGAGAACATGCCCGGCGGCGGCGCCCAGCGCCCGTCGGACGTCATCACGATCTTCGGCGGCAAGACGGTCGAGGTGCTCAACACCGACGCCGAGGGCCGGCTCGTGCTGGCCGACGCGCTGGCGCGATCCGGTCAGGACTCGCCCAGCCTGATCGTCGACGTAGCCACCCTGACCGGAGCCCAGCTGGTCGCGCTCGGCCCGCGGATCGCCGGCGTCATGGGCAGCGACGACGAGACCGCCGCGGCCGTCGCCGAGACGGCGCGCGCGGCCGGCGAGCAGGCCTGGCCGATGCCGCTGCCCGAGGAGCTGCGCAAGGGCCTGGATTCCTCAGTCGCCGACCTCGCGAACGTGGCCGGCGAGCGGTTCGGCGGCATGCTGGTCGCCGGGCTGTTCCTCAAGGAATTTGTTCCAGATGGCGTGCGCTGGGCACATGTGGACATTGCCGGCCCTGCCTTCCACGAGGGCGAGCCGTACGGATACACCCCCAAGGGCGGGACCGGCGCCGCGGTGCGGCTGCTCGTCCAGGTCGCGGCCGACGTGGCCGACGGGCGCCTGTAGTCACCGCGGGCAAGGCGCGGGAACAGCTGAGAGGAAGCACAACGTGAGTGACAGCAGCGCGAGCGACGAGGGCGGCTACGACATCGTCATTCTCGGCGGCGGCAGCGGCGGTTACGCCTGCGCACTGCGCGCCGCCGAGCTCGGCAAGCGCGTCGCGCTGATCGAGAAGGACAAGGTCGGCGGCACCTGCCTGCACCGGGGCTGCATCCCGACCAAGGCGCTGCTGCACGCCGCCGAGGTGGCCGATCATGTGCACGACGGCGCGAACTTCGGCGTGCTGGCCAGCCTCGAGGGCATCGACATGGCCGGCGTGAACTCCTACAAGGACAAGGTCGTCACCCGGCTGTGGAAGGGCCTGACGGGTCTCATCGCCAGCCGGAAGATCGACGTCATCGAGGGCTCGGGCAGGCTCACCTCGCCGACCACGGTTCAGGTGGGCGACCAGGTCATCACCGGCGAGCACGTGGTGCTGGCGACGGGCTCGGAGACCCGCAGCCTGCCCGGCCTGGAGATCGACGGCAACCGCGTCATCACCAGCGAGCACGCCCTCCAGCTCGACCATGTTCCGTCGTCAGTGGTGATCCTGGGCGGCGGCGTCATCGGCGTCGAGTTCGCCAGCGTCTGGCGCTCGTTCGGCGCCGAGGTGACGATCGTCGAGATGCTGCCGCACCTGCTGCCGACCGAGGAGGAGTCAAGCTCCAAGCTGCTGGAGCGGGCGTTCCGCCGCCGCGGCATCGGCTTCAAGCTCGGCACTCGCTTCGAGAGCGTCAAGGACACCGGCAGCGGCATCACGGTCACTCTCGAGGGCGGCGCGACCATCGATGCGGAGCTGCTCCTCGTCGCCGTCGGCCGCGGGCCGGTCTCCGCCGGGCTCGGCTACGACGAGGTCGGCGTGGCGATGGAGCGCGGCTTCGTGCTGGTCGATGAGTACTGCCGCACCAACGTCCCGACGATCTCGGCGGTCGGCGACCTGCGGCCGGGCCTGCAGCTCGCGCACGTCGGCTTCGCCGAGGGCATCATGGTGGCCGAGCGGCTGGCCGGCCTGCCGGTGGTCCCGGTGGACTACGACGGCGTGCCGCGCATCACTTACTCCGATCCCGAGGTGGCCTCGGTCGGCATCACCTCGGCCATCGCTGCCGAGCGGGGCATCGAGGTGACTGAGTTCACCTACGACCTCGCCGGGAACGGCAAGAGCCAGATCCTGCAGACGACGGGGCGCGGCCAAGGTCATCGTGACGGCCGGCGGCGGCCCGACTCTGGGCGTTCACCTGGTCGGCGCGCACGCCGGCGACATGATCGCCGAGGCCCAGCTCATCGTCAACTGGGAGGCCGTGCCGAGCGACGTCGCCCAGCTGATCCATCCGCACCCCACTCAGTCCGAGGCGATCGGCGAGGCCTTCCTGGCCCTGGCCGGCAAGCCCCTCCACAACCACGGCTGACCTGCGCTGAGCGCTGCCTGGCGGCCGCGGCGCGCTAGAGTCGACAACAACCGAAGAAGGAGTCACTGCGAGCCATGTCGGTCTCCGTATCCATGCCCCAACTCGGTGAGAGCGTCACCGAGGGCACAGTCACCCGCTGGCTGAAGCGGGAGGGTGAGCACGTCCAGGCCGACGAGCCACTTCTGGAGGTCTCGACCGACAAGGTCGACACCGAGATCCCGTCACCCGTCTCGGGCGTGCTGCGCGGGATCACTGTCGCCGAGGACGAGACCGTGGCAGTCGGTGCGGAGCTGGCTGTGATCGACGAGGACGGCGCTGGCGGCGGCCAGGCTCCTGCGGCGCAGGAGCAGGCGGCCCAGCCCGAGGCAGCCCAGCCCGAGCCAGCCCAGCCCGAGCCGGTCCAGCCCGAGCCAGCCCAGCCCGAGCCAGCCCAGCCCGAGCCAGCCCAGCCCGGAGCCAGCGCCAGCCCGAGCCGAGCAGGTCCAGCCCGAGCCGCCGCAGCAGCGGCAGGAGCAGCCCGCCGGGTATGCCGCAGCCCGCGGCGACCGCGCCGTACGGCGAGTATCAGCCGCAGGCTCCGGAGGCGCCGGCGCCGCAGCCCGCGGGCGGCCAGCCCGGCGCGTATCAGCCGGCGGCCGCGTACCCGCCGGCCGGTTACGACGAGCCGGGCAACGGCCAGGCAGCGCCGCAGTTCACCGACACCGCCGACGGCCCCTACGTGACCCCGCTGGTCAGGAAGCTGGCCGCGGAGCACGGCATCGACCTGGCCTCGATCACCGGCACCGGCGTCGGCGGCCGCATCCGCAAGCAGGACATCCTCGATGCCGCCGCGGCCACCCGCGGCGCTCAGGCCGCTCCCCCGGCGACGTACCAGGCCGCGGCCCCTGCACCTCCGGCAGCGCCGGCGCAGCCCTCGCCCGCACAGCCCTCGCCCGCAGCAGCCCCCGCCCGCAGCAGCCCGCGCCCGCACCGGCAGCCCCCGCTCCGCGGCAGCACCGGCACCTGCTGCCGCCACGACCGCATTCGCTCCGTCGCCGGCGTCCGCGCCGGAAGCCGAGCAGCCACGGCCCCGCACGGCGATCGTTCCGTCCAGCCTCCGCGGCACCACCGAGCGGATGTCCAGGGCACGCCAGGTAATCGCGCAGCGGATGGTCGAGTCACTGCAGACCTCGGCGCAGCTGACTACTGTCGTCGAGGCGGACGTGACCGCGATCGCCCGGCTCCGCGAGCGCGCCAAGGCGGCGTTCGAGGCCCGCGAGGGCGTCAAGCTCTCGTTCCTGCCGTTCTTCGCGCTCGCCACCGTCGAGGCACTCAAGGTGCACCCGAGGCTGAACGCCGTCATCGACACCGCGTCCGGTCAGGTCACCTATCACGACGACGAGCATCTCGGCATCGCGGTGGACACCGAGCGCGGCCTCATGGTCCCGGTCATCAAGAACTCCGGCGACCTCAACATCGGCGGCCTGGCACGCAAGATCGCCGACCTGGCCGAGCGCACCAGGGCGGGTCATGTCAGCCCGGATGATCTGTCCGGCGGCACGTTCACGCTCACGAACACCGGGAGCCGCGGCGCGCTGTTCGACACGCCGATCATCAACCAGCCCCAGGTCGGCATTCTCGGCACCGGCACCGTGGTCAAGCGGGCAGTCGTCGTCGAGGACGCGACGCTCGGCGAGGTGATCACCGTGCGCTCGATGGTCTACCTGGCGCTCACCTACGACCACCGGCTCGTTGACGGCGCCGATGCGGCCCGCTTCCTGCTCACCATCAAGGAGCGGCTGGAGGAAGGCGCTTTCGAGACCGAGCTCGGCCTCTAGCCGGGCCGGGCGCGGCGACCAATCCGCCCGGCCGCTAGGGTCGAATGCCCGGTGCCGCGGATCTGCCGCGGCGCCGCCGGCAACGAGGGAGCTGGGCATGCGAGTGGCGATAACCGGCTCGACTGGCCTGATCGGCAGCGCGCTGGCGAGCAGCCTGCAGCAGAGCGGCGACACCGTCGTCCGCCTGGTCCGGCGCTCGCCGTCCGGCCCGCAGGAGGTCCGCTTCGACCCGGCGGCACCGGATGGCGGCCTCAGCCCGGCAGACCTTGACGGCGTGGACGCGGTTGTCCACCTGGCCGGCGCCCCGATCGCGTCCGGCCGGTGGACGCAGGCCCGCAAGAAGGAACTGCGCGACAGCCGGGTCGGCACCACCACCGCGATCGTCGGCGCGATGCGGGCGGCTAAGGTGCCGGTCCTGATCTCAGGCTCGGCCATCGGCTGGTATGGCGACACCGGCGACCGCGTCGTCGATGAGTCCGCTCCGAGCGGCAGCGACTTCCTCGCCACGGTCGTGCGGGACTGGGAGGCGGCGACCGCGCCCGCGAGTGCTGATGGCATCCGCGTGGTGAACCTTCGCTCCGGGATCGTGCTCTCCGCTAAGGGCGGGATGCTGCCGCAGCTGCTGCTGCCGTTCCGCCTCGGCCTCGGCGCGAGGTTCGGCGCAGGCCGCCAGTACATCAGCTGGATCGAGATCGACGACCACATCCGGGCCGTCCGGTTCCTGCTCGATCACGACCAGGCCGGCCCGGTGAACCTCACCGCGCCCAACCCGGCAACCAACGCCGAGCTGACCAAGGCACTCGCGGCAGCGCTGCACCGGCCCGCGCTGTTCGCTGTCCCGGCTCCGGCGCTGCGGCTGGCACTGGGCGAGATGTCCACCGAGGTTCTCAGCAGCTGCCGCGCGGTGCCCGCGCGGCTCGGTCAGGCCGGCTTCGAGTTCCGCTATCCCGAGCTCGGGCCTGCGCTGGCGGCCGCGATTGGCGGCAGTGCGGGCCGCTAGCGCCGGCCGGAGTCGACCTCGTCGGCCGACGCGCGGCGTCCTGCCTCGTTCTCGGCCAGCTGCTCGTCAGGCTCGGCGAGGAGGTCGGCGAGCGGGCGGCCGGGCTCCATGCCGGCCAGCGGGATGTCGCGCAGCCGGGGCACCGGCCCGCCCTGGCCCCGGTAGCGCAGCAGTACCGCGTTGGTCATCCGCAGCAGGCGCCGCGCGCCGAGTATCGCGATCGCGGCCAGCGGAAGCTCGACGACGAGCGCTGACAGCAGGCTCAGCCAGAACCCGTGCGTCCTCGCGTCCAGGACGACGTCGAACCAGGCGTCGCAGCACAGCAGCGTCGCCAGGACGACGAGGCAGATGATCAGGATCTGGCGCCGCCGCCAGGCGGCCCAGCCGGTGACAGCAAAGGCCGCCAGCTCGGCCAGGTCGAATCCCACCCACGCGCCGCGCCAGCCGCCGGCCCGGTAGTACCGCGGCAGCGTCGTGGCAAGCACGCCGATCCAGGCGGCCAGGCCGAGACAGCACAGAATGATCACGAGCAGGATGATCTTGCGGCGCCGCTCCCCCAGCTTGCTGGCGTGCAGATCCTGATCGTCGAGGGCAGCCAGCATCCGCCTGAGCTGCAGCCGCTCCTGCGGGCTCATCCGGCGCAGTTCTTCCTCGTCGACCATGCCATGCACCTCCAGCTGACCTAGCCGCGGGATGGCTCGGCGCATTCCCGGTAAAATCTTGCCCGGGAAACCCGGGCATCACTCCAGCGAGTGCTGAGCAGTGCCCGGGATCTGCGTGGCCAGCTGCCCTAGATCACCGTGACCGGAAGCTCATCGAACCCGCGCAGCAGGAACGTCTGCCGCCGCACGGGCTCGCCCGACGGCGCGAGTGCCGGGAATCTCGCCACCAGCCGCGGGAACGCGATTGCTCCCTCGAGCCGGGCGAGCGCGGCGCCGATGCAGAAATGCCCGCCGCCGCCGAAGCTCAGCGGCGCGCCCTCCGAGCGCAGCGGGTCGAACGTGCCGGGCGCCGCGAACCGGCGGGGATCACGGTTCCCCGCGCCGATCATTGTGATGACGTTGTCGCCATCAGCGATCGCTATCTCCCCGATCTTGGTGTCGTAGCCCACCCGCGAGGTCAGCTGCACCGGCGAGTCGTAGCGCAGCACCTCCTCGACGAACGCGCCGGGCGGGACGGAGCCATCCCGGAGGGCGGCCGCGGCCGCTGGCTCGCGGAGGAGGATCGCGAGCCCGTTCCCGAGCAGGTTGGTGGTTGTCTCGAAACCTGCCACCAGCAGCAGAGTCAGGTTGTGCAGCAGCTCGGCGTCGGTTCAGCCGGCCGTCGCCCGAGTCGCTGATCGCGAGCAGGCTGCTGATCAGGTCATCGCACGGGCGGGCCCGGCGGTGCGCCGCCAGGCCGGTGAAGTAGGCAAGCAGCTCGGCTGCCGCGGCGTTAATCACCGGCAGCCGCGCCGGGTCGTCCATCTCGAAGATGCCGGCAATGTCGCGCGCGACCGGCCGGAAGCTCTCCCGGTCGGCCTCGGGGATCCCGATCAGCTCGCAGATGACCGTGACCGGCAGCAGATAGGCGAAGTCGTGCATGAACTCGACGGGTGAGCCGTCCGCGCCGCGCTCCGCCATGGCGTCGATCAGGTCGCCGGCCATCCGCGCGATCGCGGGCTCCAGCGCGGCCACCCGGCGCGCGGTGAAGGCACGCGCGATCAGGCTCCGGATGCGGGCGTGCTTGCTCCCGTTCAGGTTCAGGATCCAGTCCATGCCCTGGACGAGCACCGGGTTCTCGCGCCAGCCGGGGTAGGTCCGGTCCAGCTCGGCCTCGTCCGACACCAGGAATCCGGGATCCCTCAGGACCGAGCTGATGGCGTCGTAGCCGACCACCGCCACCGAGCCGGGAGCTAGGGTGACGGCCTCGCCGAGCTCATGCAGCGCGGCGAAGTGCGGATACGGATCCGCGCGGCCGTCAGGCGTGCCCAGCGCCGTGAAGATCTGCATCGCGTCCATCGGGAGTCCCCTCGTGCTCGGCCGCGGGCGGGCGATACTGGCGGCAGAACCGGCGATGCGGCCAGTACCGACCCGCCCGGGTAGTGCTGACGATAAGTACTATCGCGTCGCAGTGTCAAGCTATATCTCGTTACTGTGCTGCCCCCGGCTGTCGCTAAGCTGGCGCTATGCATGATGAGCTGGTGTTCGCCCGCCTCGGCCTCGGCCGCAGCAGGATCGGCTACCTGGAAGGCTGGGAGCTGCAGCGGCAGGTGCACGAGCAGCGCGTACGCGGCGCCATCCCGGATACCTGCCTGCTGCTGGAGCACGACCCGGTCTATACCGCCGGCAAGCGGACGACGCCCGCGGACCGGCCGCTCAGTGATCCGGGCGCGCCGGTGATCGACGTCGACCGCGGCGGCAACATCACCTGGCACGGCCCGGGTCAGCTGGTGGGCTATCCGATCGTCGCGCTCGCCGAGCCGGTCGACGTCGTCGCCTACGTGCACGGCCTCGAGGAAGCGATGATCGGCGTCTGCCGCGATTTCGGCGTCCCGGCCGGGCGCGTCGAGGGCCGCAGGGGCGCCTGGGTCGCCGGCGACGGCCACGGCAGGCCGGACCGGAAGCTCGCCGCGATCGGCGTCCGGGTGGCCCGCGGGGTGACCATGCACGGCTTCGCGCTCAACTGCGACTGCGACCTGTCGTGGTACGACCGCATCGTGCCGTGCGGAATCTCGGACGCGTCGGTGACCTCGCTGTCCGCCGAGACTGGCAGCCGGATCAGCGTGCTGGATGCCCTGGCGGCGGCCGAGCGGCATCTTGCGGCCGCGTTCGGCGCCACGAGCGTGCGCTACCGCGACGACCTGCCTGACCTGGTTCCGGCCCGCTAATCCCGGCGCGGCACGTACGCGGTGCAGCCCGATGCCCTGGCCGCGATCGCCGCGCGGACGCGCGGCAGCGCGAAATCGGCCAGCAGGCCGTCCAGGTCCGCCTCCGCGGCGAACGCGCAGTCGTCCAGCTCGGCCGCCTGCAGCGTGATGCGGGAGCCTGCCGGGACGGTGCCGCAGTCGAAGATGAAGTAGACGGCTGGCCTGGCGGCCGGCCCGTAGTCAGGCAGCGGCAGCTGCCAGTCGACCGACAGCAGCCGGCCGACCGGCAGCTCAAGGCCGGTCTCCTCGGTCACCTCGCGCGCACAGCCGGCGTGCGGCGCCTCGCCGAACTCGCAGATCCCGCCCGGCAGCGTCCAGTGGTCGCGGTAGTTCGGCTTCACGATGAGCACGTTTCCGGCGCTGTCGGCGATGATTCCGGCCGCCGTTGCCACGACTCCCGGCAGGCTCGCGTGCCAGGTCACCGGCTCCATGAAGCCGTCCTGAGCCACTGCGGGTCAGCTCCCGCCGCGGCCGGCGCCCGCCAGGTAGCGTTCCAGCTCGCCGGCCGGCACCCGGACCTGCTCGCCCGTCTCCATGTCCCGCACGGTCACCACGCCGGCCTCGTGCTCCTGCTCGCCGTAGATCAGGCACCATCGCGCGCCCGCGTCGCCGGCCCACTTCAGCTGCCGGCCGAGCTTGCCCGACGAGCCCAGGTAGACGCTGGCCCGCAGCCCGGCCGACCGCGCCGCCGCGGCGAACGCGAACGAGTCCGCCGCCAGGTCCTCGCGCATCACCGTGACCGCGACATCGAGGCGGCCCGGCGGCGGCGCGCCCGCGCCCGGAAGCAGCGGCAGGATCCGCTCGACGCCGATGGACGATCCGGTCGCGGGCACATCCGGGCCGCCCAGCTGCTCGATCAGGTGGTCGTATCGCCCGCCGGACCCGATCGACCCGGCGACACCGTCAGCGGTGACCTCCCAGATCGGCCCGGTGTAGTAGCTCAGGCCGCGCACCATCCGCGGCGTGAAGCGGATCCGCCCGGCCGGGATCTGGCCGGACAGCAGCGACAGGACGGTATCGACTTCGTCCAGGCCCGCCGTTCCCTCGTCGGTCTTGGTCAGGGCGACGCGGACGCGGTCGGCTGCAGTCGGCTGCCGTGAGGGCGCCGACCAGCTCACCCGCCTGGTCCGCGTCCATTCCGCGCTCGGTCAGCTCGGCCACCACCGCTGCGGGCGCGAGCTTGTCGAGCTTGTCCAGCGAGGTCAGCACGCCGGCCCCGATCGCGGGCGGGACGCTGAATGCCTCCAGCAGTCCGGCCAGCACGCGCCGGGAGTTCAGCAGGATCGTGAACTCCGGCAGCCCGAGCGCGGCCAGCGCGTCGTGCTGGGCGGACAGCGTCTCGGCATCCGCCAGCAGCGAGCGCGACCCGAGCGTGTCCAGGTCGCACTGCCAGAACTCGCGGTACCGGTCCTTGCCCGGCCGGTCAGCGCGCCAGACCGGCCCCATCGCGTACCGCTTGTACGGGGTCGGCAGCTGGCTGCCGTACGCGGCCGCGACCCTCGCCAGCGGCACCGTCATGTCGTAGCGCAGGGCCAGGTCGGCCTCGCCAGACGCCTCGTGCTCGCCCCGCCGCAGGATCTTGAAGACAAGCTTGTCCCCCTCGTCACCGTACTTGCCGAGCAGCACGTCCAGCCGCTCGAAAGCGGGAGTCTGCAGCGGCTCGAAGCCGTACCGGGCGAAGACCGAGCGGATCACGGCGAACGCGTGCTCGCGCTGCTCCACCTCGGCAGCGAGGAAGTCACGTGTCCCTGAGGGCGGATCGAACTGGCTGGGCATGCCCCTATGGTTGCCGATCTGCGCTGCCCGCGTCACATCGGCCCGCCGGCCAGCTGGCAACGTGCACGCGGCCGCCGCTGACCTCGAGCGTCGCGAATGCGCCGGTGGGCAGATCGGCGCCCGGGTCCGGTGACCCGGTCAGCGCGGGCAGCGACGGCGCGCAGGCTGGCGCCGTGCGCCACGACCAGCGACGCCTGCCCTGCCGGCACGTCTGCATCCGCGAGCTGGCACAGCGCCCGGAGCAGGCGGGCGCACAGCTCACGGCAGTTCTCGCCGCCGGGGAACCGCACATCGGCGCTGCCAGCGCGCCAGGCCGCGAGAACGCGATCGTAAACCTGCCAGGCATCCGGGTCACTGCGGCCGTCGAGGTCGCCCACATTGACCTCGCGCAGGTCGTCGAGCTCGCCGGTGACCTCGAGCCGAAGCGCGCTCGCGACGATGTCCGCGGTCTGCCGGGCCCGGCGCAGCGGCGAGCTGACGACACGGCCCACTCGGCCCGCCTGCCGCGCTGCGAGCGCGCGCGCCAGCTCGCTGGCCTGCCGGCGGCCTAGCTCGGTCAGGTCGCCGTCGTAGCTGCGGAAGGACAGTGTCCTGGTCAGGTTCGCGACGTTCTGGCCGTGCCTGGCCCACACGATCGTCGCCACGGCTCAGTGCCTGGTGCCGACCAGCAGCGAGTTCGCCAGGTCCGGCAGCACCACCTCGGCGCAGGTCAGCCGGCTCTCGCCGGCGAACAGCTCGCGCTTGAGGTCCGACTGCCGCAGCGGCGAGTCGGCCGCCAGCAGCTGCACCGGCGTCAGGTCGTCCATGACGATCCGGCCGCCGGGCCTGAGCATCCCGACAAGGCCGCCGAACGTCTCGGCGTCGCGCACGCCGGAGTCGGCGAAGATCAGGTCATAGGGCCCGAGTGGCGGCAGCACGGACGACCAGTCGCCGGTCACGACCCGGACGCGCGGGTCGGCGGCCAGCAGGCTGGCGGCCGCGTCCGCCCGGACGGGGTCAATCTCAGCGGTCACCAGCATGCAGTCGGCGGGCATCGCCCCGGCCATCCAGGCCGTGCCGATGCCGGCGCCGGTACCAAGCTCCGCGATCCGGCCGCCGTGGCAGCCGGCCGCGAGCATGGCCAGGAAGCGCCCGGTGCCCGGCAGGCTCGCTGAGCCGCGGCCGTGGCCCGGATCGTCGCGGCTCACGGGGAACCCGACCCGGCGCGCGGCGGCGTAGGCCTGCTCGACCAGCGGCGGAGTTGCCGTGACTGTCAGTCATGTCCTGCGACGGTACGCGCGCACGGCCAGCGGCGCGAATACCGCGAAAATGCCCAGCGCCCAGGCCATCGACTCCAGGGCGTAGACCCCGACCGGACCGCCGGTCATCAGCCCGCGGCAGGCAGCGGCCAGCAGCGTCATCGGATTCGCCTTGGCGAACCCCTGCAGCCAGCCGGGCATCGTCTGAATCGGCACCAGCAGGCCGCTGGCGAACACGATCGGGAACATCGCGGTGAAGCCGAACGTCTGCACCCCCTGCGGAGTCTTGACCAGCATCCCGATGAGCGCGGAGATCCAGCACATCGCCAGCGCGAACGCCAGGACGAGCAGGCAGGCCGCGACCGCGGCCACGACGCTGGTATGCACGCGGAAGCCGAGGATCATGCCGAAGCCGAGAGTGACGACCACGGAGATCACGTACCGGGTGACGTCCCCCATGATCGCTCCCGCGAGCGGGGCCCACCGCGCGATCGGGAGGCTGCGGAACCGGTCGAAGATCCCGGCGGAGATGTCCTGGTTCAGCATCAGCCCGGTGCCGAGCGTGGCGAACAGGACGGTCTGCACGAGGATGCCGGGCAGCACGTACTCCAGGTACTGCTGCACGCTGCCGTGCTCGATCGCGCCGCCGAACACGTAGGTGAACAGCAGCAGGAACATGATCGGCTGCAGGCTGAGCCCGAGCAGGTCCTCGGAATTGGTCCTGATCTTCAGCACACTGCGCCAGGTCAGCGTCAGCGAGTTGCGCAGTCCGGTCAGCGGGCTGAGCCGGCGCGCCGGAAGGGATGCCGTCGTCATCGAACTGCTATCTCCCGCTTGTCAGTGGCGCCGGCCTGCCCGCCGGCTGGCTCTTCCTCGGCACGGTGCCCGGTCAGGGTGAGGAACACCTCGTCCAGGCTGCTCTTGCGCAGGCTGAATTCGGCGAGCTCGATGCCGCTCTCGTCCAGCTGCCGGACGATGCCGGGGAGCACGGCCGCGCTCGGCACCTGCACGATCAGCTGCCGCGTGCCCGGCCCGGCGGCCGCCTCGATTCCCGTCCAGCCCGCCAGGATGGCCGCGGCATCGCGAAGGCGGCCCAGGTCGGCCGGCACGACCTCCAGCACCTGTCCGCCGACTTTCGCCTTCAGCTCCTCCGGCGCACCGGTCGCGATCACCCTGCCGTGGTCGATCACGACGATGTTGTCGGCGAGCTGGTCCGCCTCTTCCAGGTACTGCGTTGTCAGCAGCACGGTCACGCCGTCGGACACCAGGACCCTGATCATGTCCCAGACATCGCTGCGGGCCTGCGGATCAAGGCCGGTCGTCGGCTCGTCGAGGAACAGCACCTCGGGCTTCCCGACCAGGCTGGCGGCCAGGTCGATGCGGCGCCGCATGCCGCCGGAATAGGTCTTCACCGGCCGGGCGGCCGCGTCGGACAGGTCGAAGCGGCCCAGCAGCTCGGCCGCCCGTGCGCGCGCGCCGGCCCGGCTGAGCCCGAGCAGGCGCCCGATCATGATCAGGTTGTTCGTGCCGGTCAGGCCGTCATCGACCGAGGCGTACTGCCCGGTCAGCCCGATGAGCTGGCGGACCTGGTGCGCGTGGGTCACGACGTCGTAGCCGCAGACGGCCGCACGGCCGCCGTCCGGCACCAGCAGCGTGGTCAGGATGCGGACGGCGGTCGTCTTGCCCGCGCCATTGGGGCCGAGCACCCCGAGCACGGAGCCCGCGGGAGCAGCGAGATCGGCGCCCGCGAGCGCCTTCGTCGTGCCGAAGTTCTTGATCAGGCCCTCGGCCCTGATTGCGTCCGTCACCTGCGCCGCCCTTCCCGACGAGTGTCTGCGCCCAGGAACCGGGCGATAGCCGACTGCCAGCCGGGCAGGATCCGGTCCTGACGGCGGCCAGCCTCCCGCCGCGCGCGGCTCCGGTCGTGCAGCCGGGCGGCCCGCGCGGCCGCTCCGGACCGCGCCGCCGCGTGCCGCTCAGCCGACCGTCGCCAGGCCCGGGCGTGGCGCTCGTAGTGCGCCCACGCCGCATCGGCGCCGGCGCGCCCGGCCAGCCACCGCGAGTCCGCGATCCGCCTGACCAGGAGCCGGTGCCATCGCCGGATCGTCTTCGTCATGCCGTTCCCGTCCTCGTCCCGCTCGTCGGCAGCGTCGTCACGATATATCGCTTCCTGGTCGCCACACAAGATATATCTCGGTTCTGGTCGCCGCCGCTGGCCGGCTGCCCTGTGCTTTCCTGCGCCTGCTCCGTGCTCTATGCTTCGCGTACGTTGTACTATGCTGCGTACGCTGTACTCAAGACGTTAGCGGGAACGGGATGGCCGAGTCAAACTCCGCCGGCGATACGCCGATCTGGGCACGCGCCGAGCCGGTCGCGCGCCAGCCGCGCATCAGCCGCCAGCAGATTGCCGCCGCTGCGCTGGCCATTGCCGACGCGGAGGGCTTCGAGGCAGTGTCGATGCGCCGCATCGCCCGTGCGCTCGGCACCGGAACGATGAGCCTGTACCGCTACATCGCCACCAGGGATGACCTGCTCGCGCTCGCCGGGGATGCCCTCACCGCCGAGGCGCTGGTCGAGGGCCCGCTGCCCGGCGGCTGGCGCGACGCCCTGACTCTGATCGCCCGCCAGACGCGCGCGGCATACCTGCGGCATCCGTGGTCGGTGCACTTCATCCTGAGCGCCGCGGCGGTCAGCGCGACGGTGACCGGACCGAATGGCCTGCGCCACGTGGAGCAGTCACTCGAAGCCATGGCCGGAGCGCCCATGGACGCCCGCGAGAAGCTTCAGGTGCTGTTCATCGTGGACGACTACGTCTTCGGTCACCTGCTGCGCGCGGGGTATGCGCGGCCGGGTGCGAGGCAGGTCCCGCCCGCCAGGCTGAGCCTGAGGCCGGCTGGCCGGCCCTCGATGGCCGGCCGCGGCCGGGCGGGCGGGGCGGATACGCCGGGTTCATCAGCGCCCAGCTAGCGTCGGGCCAGTTCCCGCACCTGGCGGCACTCGCGGGCACTCACGGGCTGGCGGGCGCCCGGTGGTCCGGCGGAGCTGGACAGCCGGTTCGAGCTCGGCCTGGCGGCGCTGCTCGACGGGATCGCGGCGCGGTTCCCCGGCTCGCGCGCGAGTGACCCGCACCAGACTGGCCCGGCCAAGACTGTCCCGGACAAGACTGGCCCGGACAAGACTGAGCGCCCCGCTGGGGCCTAGCGGGGCGCTCAGTGAGTGCAGCACGTCCAGGGGCGGACGACTGCAGGTGTGTCAGCCGGTCGGCCCTGCGGTCAGCGTCACGGTCGCGGACTGCGTCTGGCCGTACTGGCTCGAGAACTCGATCGTGACCTTGTCCCCCGGGTGGTATTCCTCGATGACCTTCTGCAGGTCCGAGTCCGAGGTGATCTGGCTGCCGCCGACTGAGATGATCGTGTCGCCTGCCGTCAGCCCGGCGTTCGCGGCTGCCGTGCCCTCGACGACCCCGGCGATGACAACTCCGCTGCTCGCCTGCCCGAAGCCGCTCTCGCCGGACGAAGCCGACTGGACCTCGACGCCGAGGAACGCGGTCGCGCCGATGTGCACCGTGCTGGACGACTTCCCGGCCTCGATCTGGGCCGCCAGTGCCAGCGCCCGGTTGATCGGGATCGAGAACGCGGTCGTGGTCTGCGCCGCCGTCGTCCCGTAGCCGGTCGAGCTGCTTGATGACGCTGCGGTGTCCATGCCGATCACCTGACCGGAGGTGTTGAGCAGCGGCCCGCCGGAGTCGCCGGGCTCGATGCCCGCGTCCGTCCGGATCATGTCGTCCAGGTGCTCGAGCACTCCGTCGCCCTCGTCCTGCGCGGTGATCGTCGTGCCGGTGCCGGTGACTGTGCCCGTCGCGACCGACGGCGTGCCGCCCTTGCCCTCGGCGTTGCCCAGCGCAACCACCTTCTGCCCGGCGGTGACCGAGGATGAGTCGCCGACGGAAACCGTCGTCAGGCCCGAGGCCCCGGCCAGCTTCAGCACCGCGACGTCGTCGCTGTCGCTGTACCCGACGACCGTTGCCGTGTAGGTGCGGCCGTTGCCGATGTCCCTGACCTTGATCGAGGTGGCGCCGGCAACGACGTGGTTGTTGGTGAGGATCTCGCCGCTGGAGGTCAGCACCATCCCGGTGCCCTCGGCGGTCGCGCGCTGATAGCCCAGCGTCGAGGTCACGTCCACCAGGCCCGGGTCGGTCTGGCTCGCGACCTGCGCGGTGCTCAGCGGCCCTGAACCGGAGCCCACGGTCGCCCAGGCCGTGCCGCCGGCAGCCAGGGCAACGGCCGTGACGCTCGCGGCGATGAGGCCCGCCCGGCGGCGGGACCGGCGCGGCGGCGCGGCGTGCTGGCCGTAGTCGCCCGCGTAGCCATGCCACGCCGCCGGCGGCGGCGGGGGCGGCGGGACCGAGCCATAGCCAGCCGGATAGCCGTACGGAGCCTGGCCGCCCTGCGCGGACTGACCGTCATACGGGGCCTGGCCGCCATACCCGGGCTGGCCGCCGTACGCTGGCTGGCCGCCCTGCGGGATGCCGTAGGGGGCCTGCGGGCCGTTCGAGGCCGCGCCCTGTGTCCCTGCCGTGTCGGGAGCCTGCGCGCCAGCAGGTGTCTGCGCGCCGTCCTGGTCGTGCGGGCCATACGCGGTACTCATCGGACAATCCCGTCCCCTCAAATGCTTCGCCGTGCCGCCGTCGCGCTCACATCTGCTCGGTCTGGCAGCGCCTACACCTTGATAGTCGGTCTCGCCGCTGAGGCCGCACTTGCAGCAGCCTGACCGTTCCCTCCCAGTTAGTTGGGAGCATCCTGAACGCAGCCTCTGGAGACCCGGGTTGCCGCCGCGGCCGGACCGGCGGCCGGCCGTACTAGGCTGACTGGCGTGGTACTAGCACCTGATGGCCGCCGCCTGCTCCGCCTCGAAGCCCGCAACAGCCAGGTCCCGATTGAGCGCAAGCCCCCGTGGATCAAGACCCGGCTGCGGACCGGCCCGGCGTACACCGAGCTCAAGCAGCTGGTCCGCCGCGAGGGCCTGCACACGGTCTGCGAGGAGGCTGGCTGCCCGAATATCTTCGAGTGCTGGGAAGACCGCGAGGCTACCTTCCTCATCGGCGGCGATCAGTGCACCCGCCGCTGCGACTTCTGCCAGATCGCCACCGGCAAGCCCGAGCCGCTCGACACTGACGAGCCGCGCCGGGTAGCCGAGTCGGTCGCGTCGATGGGCCTGCGGTACGCCACGGTGACCGGCGTCGCCCGCGATGACCAGCCCGACGGGGGCGCCTGGCTGTACGCGCAGACCTGCCGGGAGATTCATGCGGCCGTGCCGGGCTGCGGCGTCGAGCTGCTGATTCCCGACTTCAATGCGGATCCGGACCAGCTCGCCGAGGTCTTCTCAGCCCGGCCGGAGGTCCTTGCGCACAACCTGGAGACAGTCCCGAGAATCTTCCGCCGCATCCGGCCCGGCTTCCGGTATGAGAGGTCGCTGCGGGTGCTGGAGCTCGCGAGGGAAAACGGCCTCGTTACCAAGTCAAATCTGATCCTGGGCATGGGCGAGCAGCGTGCGGAGATCAGCCAGGCCATGGCTGACCTGCGGGCGGCTGGCTGCGAGCTGATCACGATCACGCAGTACCTGCGGCCGTCGGTCCGCCACCATCCGATTGACCGCTGGGTCCGCCCGGAGGAGTTCGAGGAGCTTGCCGAGGAGGCAGCCGAGCTCGGTTTCGCCGGAGTTCAGTCCGGTCCGCTGGTCCGCTCGTCATACCGAGCAGGCCGCCTGTACCGCCAGGCGATGGAACAGCGCACCGGCCCGGTATCCTCGCCATCATGGTGAAAAAGTCCGGCGCTGAGGCGCCGAACCCGGCCGACCCCGCATCAATGGGGCGCATCCGGCAGATCCGCATGGTCGCCGGGATCGTGCACAAGCAGAATCCCAGGGCCCTGCCGCTGGTCGCGCTGGCAGGCGTCGGCATCGCCGCCGTGGTCATCCTGATCGGCTACTTCGTCGGCCTGATCTGGCCGTTCATTCCGCTCGGCATCCTGACCGGGGCGCTGGGCGCGATGCTGCTTTTCGGCCGGTTCGCGACATCTGCGCAATATGCTGCGATTGAGGGCCAGCCCGGCGCGGCTGCGGCCATCCTGCAGAACCTGCGCGGCGGCTTCACCACGACTCCCGCTATCGCGGCCAACCGCAACATGGACGTCGTGCACCGCACGGTCGGCAAGCCCGGCGTCATCCTGGTGGGCGAGGGCTCGCCGACCAGGCTCCCGAGCCTGCTGGCCGCGGAGAAGAAGCGCATCGCCCGGATCGCCAGCCAGGTGCCGATCTACGACTTCCAGGTCGGCGAGGCCGAGGGCCAGGTCCCGATCAAGCAGCTCAACCGCAAGATCATGAAGCTGCCGCGGAACCTCAAGGGCCAGGCGGTGGCCGAGCTCAACTTCCGGCTGAACGCGCTGCCGCAGAATCTGCAGATGCCCAAGGGCCCGGTGCCCCGCTCGGCCAGGATGCCGAAGGCACCGCGGCCGCGCACCCGCTAGCTGCGGCTGCGCTCGCTAGAGCCTGATCACGGCCGTGCCTGCGGCCTTGTCCTGCAGGCCGCGCAGATCCCGGTCCATCATCATGGCCGGGACGACGAGCATCAGCAGCAGCGTGCGCACGAAGGCGCGCTGCAGGCCGACCGGGCGGCCGTCCAGGCGGACGACCCGCAGGCCGAGCAGCCGCTTGCCGATCGTGAAGCCGGTGAACGCGGTGAGCAGGAAGTCCTCGATCCCGAACACCAGCGGCGTCCACAGCCGCGGCTCGGTCAGCACGCTGCCCGCGTGACCGGCATGCGGGTGATAGAAGAACGCGATCGCGATCAGGCTGCACGCGATCCAGTCGATCAGCAGGGCCGCGAAGCGCCTGCTCCAGCCCGCGATCGAACCGGGTCCGGACTCCGGCAGGCCGAAGTGCTGACCGGGATAGAACTCCTGCCGGGTGGCAGCCTGCTGGTTTGTCACGACGTCCACGGTAACCGCTGCCGCGGGTCCGCGCGCCAGCACGGTCCTGGGTTTGACATGCTGGGAGAAGGAGCGGGGTCCTCACTCCCGCCGCCGCGGCGTAACAGTGGCGAAACACAGGGGACACGACCAGGAAACTGACCGGCGATAACGTCCTAATCGCCCCTGGAGCGCGGTGCAGTTGTGCTGTGCAGGCCCAGAACTGTACATACGCCGTGTTCCGGAAGCGGCGGCCATGCGCAGGAGCCTGATCTGCCGCGATGCCGGGTGGCACAAACTGGGAGCCGGCACCAATGCGCCCGCGGCAAGCACCGCGGCGGCGCCTAAGGAGAGCTGATGTTCACAAGCGGCGACGAGGTACTGCAGTTCATCGAGTCCGAGGGGGTGCAGTTCGTCGACGTGCGCTTCTGCGACCTGCCCGGAACCGTGCAGCACTTCACCGTGCCTGCTGAGACCTTCGACGCGGATGTGTTCACCGAGGGCCGGATGTTCGACGGCTCGTCTATCCGCGGGTTCCAGCAGATCCACGAGTCCGACATGCTGCTGCTTCCGGACCCGAGCACGGCCGTGCTCGATCCCTTCCGCACGCACAAGACGCTGAACCTGACCTTCTTCGTGCACGACCCGCTCACCGGCGAGCCCTACACCAGGGACCCGCGCAACATCGCCCGCAAGGCCGAGGACTACCTGCGCGGCACCGGTATCGCCGACACGGCCTTCTTCGGCCCCGAGGCCGAGTTCTACATCTTCGACTCCGCCCGGTACGCGACCGGGCCGAACGAGGGCTACTACCACATCGACTCCATCGAGGGCGCGTGGAACACCGGCCGCGACGAGCCGGGCGGCAACCTCGGCGCCAAGCCGGGCTACAAGGGCGGGTACTTCCCGGTGCCGCCGATGGACCACTACACCGACCTGCGCTCGGAGATGGTGCGCAAGCTCATCGAGGTCGGCATCACCGTCGAGATGCAGCACCACGAGGTCGGCACCGCCGGCCAGGCGGAGATCGACATCAAGTTCGACACGCTGCTCAAGATGGCCGACAACCTCATGCTCTACAAGTACGTGGTCAAGAGCACGGCCAGGGCGGCGGGCAAGACCGTGACCTTCATGCCGAAGCCGCTCTTCGGCGACAACGGCTCGGGCATGCACTGCCACCAGAGCCTGTGGAAGGACGGCGCGCCGCTGTTCTACGACGAGGTCGGCTACGCCGGCCTGTCGGACGTCGGCCGGTACTACGTGGGCGGCCTGCTCAAGCACGCGCCGTCGCTGCTGGCCTTCACCAACCCGACGATGAACTCCTACCACCGCCTGGTGCCGGGCTTCGAGGCGCCGGTGAACCTGGTCTACAGCCAGCGCAACCGGTCGGCCTGCATCCGGGTGCCGATCACCGGCCCGAACCCGAAGGCCAAGCGGCTGGAGTTCCGGGTCCCGGACCCGTCGGCCAACCCGTACCTGGCGTTCGCGGCCATGATGATGGCGGGCGTCGACGGCATCAAGAACAAGATCGAGCCGCCGGAGCCGGTGGACAAGGACCTCTACGAGCTGCCGCCGGACGAGGCCAAGGCCATCCCGCAGGTGCCGGGCTCGCTGGAGGCCGTGCTCAACAACCTCGAGTCTGACCATGACTTCCTGCTCGAGGGCGGCGTGTTCACCCCGGACCTGATCGAGACCTGGATCGACTACAAGCGGTCCAACGAGCTCGACGCGATCCGGCTGCGCCCGCACCCGCACGAGTTCGAGATGTACTACGACGTCTGACAAGCTCCGGCAGCTGGCCGGCGCAGCCGCGGGCTTCGCGCCTCGCTGGCGCTCCATCGCCTGGCTGAGCGGGTCGAAGCGAACCAGGTCGCGTCCGCCCGGGAAAAGGGCTGGTCGTGGCAGCAGATCGGAGACGCACTGGGCGTCACCCGCCAGTCCGTGCACACCAAATACAACAAGGAGTCATCATGACCGGCGAATCCGGCGCGCCTGAGGCGCTTCACGCCTGGGCCGTCTACCTGCGGGCCAGTGAGGAGGCTCGTCGCCGGGGTGATCGCCGAGCCGGCACCGATCACATCCTGCTCGCCTTGCTGGAGGAACCCTCGACCGAAGCCGTGCTGGGCGTCAGCCTGCAGCAGGCGCGCCGGGCCCAGGAGTCACTCGATCATGAAGCCCTGGGTGCCCTGGGCCTGGGGCCGGCACCGACGCTCCCGCACTGCCGATGCGCGCCGTGCCGAAGAAGCCGAAGTTCAGAGACGTCGCGAAAAAAGGTCACTTCCCCATGACGCCCGCGGCAAAGAAGGCGCTCCAGGATGCGGTCAGGCCCAACCGCCGGAAGGGCTATGTCACGGCCCAGCAGGTGCTGGCCCAGATCCTCGCTCTCCAGCCATCAGATCCTGCGGCGGTGCTGCTGGGCGCTCTCGGCGTGAATACGCCGGAGGTTCAGCGCCGACTGGCTGCAGTCGCCTATCTGGCCAGCGCCGACGCGGTCCCGTTCAACGGCCGGCCACGCGGATGACGGGCGTCGTCGAAGCCGAGTCGCTGACCAAGCGGTTCGGTGAGGTCTCAGCGGTCACGGATCTCTCGTTTGCGCTGGAGGCCGGGACGATCACGGGCTTTCTCGGCCCCAACGGCGCTGGCAAGACGACGACGCTGCGGATGATCCTGGGTCTGGCGACGCCGACGAGCGGACGGGCACTGGTGTTCGATCATCCCTACGCGCAGTTGCCGCGGCGGCACTGCGGATCGGTGCCGTGCTCGAGGCGACCGATTTCCATCCCGGCCGTTCGGGCCGCGATCACCTGCGGATGCTCGGGCAGGCCGTCGAGGTTCCTCACTCACGCGCGGACGAGGTGCTGCGCCTGGTGGACCTCGGTGACGCCGCCCGGCGGCGGGTGAAGGGGTATTCGCTGGGGATGCGCCAGCGACTCGGGCTCGCGGTGGCGCTGCTGGGTGACCCGGAGCTGCTGATCCTCGACGAGCCGCCAACGGGCTTGACCCGGAGGGCGTTCGCTGGCTGCGGGACTTTCTGCGCAGGCTGGCCTCAGAGGGCCGCACGGTGCTCATCTCAAGCCATGTCCTCGCCGAGGTTGCGCAGACGGCTGACCGGGTGCTGATCATCAGTGGCGGGCGGCTGGTGCTCTCGTCCTCGCTGGCAGAGCTGACCGCCCGTGCTGGCGGCGCGGTTCGCGTCCGCAGCGGCGATCCGCAGCGGCTCACCACGGCGCTGCGGGATAAGGCGCTGCAGGTGACGACGGGTACCGACCATTCGCTGCTCGTCCAGGGAGCATCGAGCGAGCGGATCGGCGAGATCGCCTTTGCCGCCGGCGTCCCGGTTCACGAGCTGGTCAACGATGCAGGCTTGCTGGAGGACGTCTTCCTCGAACTGACCTCGGAGGCAGCGGCATGATCGCGCAGATCAGGGCAGAGCTGCTGAAGCTTCGCTCGACCCGGACCACGCATCGGGCTGATCCTCGCGATGATCGCGCTGATCCTGCTCTTCACGCTGCTCACGGGGCTGCTCACCCATCCGGGCGGGCTTGCCAGCAGACAGGACCAGCGTCAGCTGCTGAGCCTGGTCAGCTTCGCAGGCGTGTTCGCCGCACTTGCCGGGGTGCTGCTTGTCACCAGCGAGTACCGCTACGGCACGATCCGCCCGACGATCCTGTTCAACCCCGCTCGCTCACACCTCCTGAGCGCCAAGGTCGTCGCCGGCACACTGGCCGGACTCGCGTTCGGAGTCCTGGCCGAGGTCATCGGCTGGGCGATCGGATACGCCATCCTCGACGGCCGCGGGATCACCGTCGTCCTCAGCAGCGGCGACATTCTGCTGCTCACGCTCGGCGGGCTCGCCGGCGCGGCCCTGTGGGGCGCGATCAGGCGCCGGCCTCGGAGCGATCATCCACAACCAAATCGGCGCAGTCATCACCCTGCTCGCCGTGGGCCTCATCGTCGACGACCTCCTGTTCGGCCTCGTCCCCTCGGTCGGGCGGTTCACGCCAACCCGTGCCTCGGACGCACTCATGGGCCTGCGAGTCGATCACCTGCTCTCGCCAGGCGCCGGCGCGATCACCCTGATCGCCTGGGCCGGCGCACTGGCGGCTGCCGGTATCGCCCTATCCGCTCGGCAGGACATCAACTGACTCCCCTGGTGACCGGCATGGAGCCACGGCAACGACGTACCAGTGACCAGGGGACCCTGGCCACTTTCCAGGAGCGCCCGCCGCAGACGCACATCCGGTTAGCTGACATTTGGCCGAGCCCCGCCTGACCGCCGCGCCGGGCGATAACTTCCGACGACGACAGCGGCGGACCGTACTGCGTGCTGCGCCGGCCAGTTCCTGTTGCGGCGGCCTCCCGGTCCCGTTGCCGTTCTGAAGCCAATCAGTGACATGTCTGTGATCACTCGTCTAAGGTAGAGCTGATCCTGATTCCTTCCTGTCGGATCGGGCCCCGCCGGGTTTGCGCGCCTGGCGGGGCCGCAGCTTTTCGTGAACCAGCCGACTTCGTCGGCGCCAGTTAGTGCGGCTACACCAGCACGGACTCGGCCCCCACGCCGACGGGCGCGGCGGTTTGCGCGCGCCGCTGCCGCCCGGCAGGCTGTCCGGGTGACCTCCCCCGACGCTGACGCCACAGCCGACGCTCGACGCCGACGCCACAGCCGACGCCGACGTCGACGCCGACAGCCGACGCCGCCCGGATCCAGCGCGAGCTGCGGGCCGCCGGATCACCGGAGCGCGCCGCCAGCGAGCAGAACTACCTCAAGAGCACGCTCGACTTCTCCGGCACGACCGTGCCAGCGGCGCGGAGCATCGTCACCACCTGGCGCCGTGAGCATCCCGGCCTGACTCGCGAACGGGTCACGCACGTCGCCGCCGCACTCTGGGACGGGCCGTTCTTCGAGTGCCGGATGGCCGCGGTCATCCTGCTCACCGACCGGCGGGCCCTGCTGACGGCAGCGGACCTGCCGCTGATCGAGCGGATGCTGCGCGCCGCCGGTACCTGGGCGCTCGTCGACGGGCTCGCGGCCGACGTGCTCGGCGGACTGACCGAGCGCTTCCCGGCACAGCTGCATCCGGTCCTGGACCGCTTCGCCGCTGACGACGACTTCTGGATCCGCCGGTCAGCGCTGCTGGCCCTGCTGGTGCCGCTGCGGCGGGGCGAGCCTGGGGGCTTCGCGCGGTTCGCGGGCTACGCGGACGCGATGCTGTCGGAGCGGGAGTTCTTCATCCGCAAGGCGATCGGCTGGGTGCTGCGCGAGACCGGCAAGCGCCAGCCGGACCTGGTGGCCGGCTGGCTCGCGCCGCGCGTGCACCGGGCATCGGGCGTGACCGTGCGCGAGGCGGTGAAGTGGCTGCCCGCCAGCCAGCGCGATGAGCTGCTGGCCGCCTACCGGTCCCGGAAGGCCGGGTAGAGCGGCAGGTCAGGCGCCTGCCAGCCGTCAGTCGCCGCGAGCAGCGACCGGGTCAGCCCGGCCAGGGCCGGCAGCTCCCCCGAGCCGTCAAGCTCGCCGAGCAGGACCCGCCAGCGATGCCGCATCAGCTGCCTGGTGCGCGGCGCTGTCCGCTCCTCGTCAAGCGGGCGGTCGCCGCGGATGGCGGCGCCGAGCAGCCAGCCCATCGAGTTCATCGACCAGGCGGCGACGCCGCGCCGGACCCCGGCCGCCCAGACCTGGTCGTCGGCCAGCTCCGGCCAGGCACGGCAGACCAGCTGCCGGTACGCCGCCTCGGCGTCCTGGCTCAGGCGCGGCGGCAGCCGGAACACGCACCAGCAGGTGCTGAACGGCATCCTGATATACGCGGCATCCAGGAACACCGAGTAGATCCCCGCCGCCTCGAAGTCCAGCAGCCGCACTCCGGCCGGGGTCACCAGGTTGTTGTCCGGGCACAGGTCGCCGGGCGAGAAGACGTCGAATCCGCCCGGCTGCACTGCGCGGGCGACCTCGGCCAGGTCGGCGTCAAGGCCGTCAGGTGCAGCCACGCCGAGCGCCGCCGCCCGCTGCGGGACCGCCATGATGCTCTCGGGCAAGAATGCCGGGAACGCGCTGCCCGTCCCGCCCCGTGCATACCGGGCGCGCAGCCCGGCGAACTCAGCCTTCCCTCGCGGCGGTCGCGGCCGACAGCTCGCCGCAGGCCCGCGCCCAGCTCAGCACGGCCGCAGCCGGGTCGCCTGTGACGTCGCCGAGCAGCAGGTCGGCCAGCGAGGCACCGGTGCCGAGATCGGACATCACCAGGACGAGCAGCTCCGGATCCGCCGCGAGCAGCTCGGGCGCCAGCCCGGTGCCTGCGGCCAGGGTGAGCCCCGCGGCCTCGGCCGCGAAGCTGTCCGCGCCGTCCGCTGTCGGCGGGTAGGTCTTGACGATGACGGTGCCGCCAGCCGGGCCCGTGCTGCCGGGATCCGTGCAGCGCAGCAGCAGTGACCGATCGCTGCCGCCGGGCAGGCTCGCCGGTGCCGACAGCGCGCGGCCAAGTGCGGCCGACGCGGCCGCGACCGCGTCGGCGACCGCCAGCCCGGCATCCTCGGTCACTGCCACCGCCTCCCGGCGGCCGTGCGCCGCCCGCTACCCGTAGAAAAGCCGCTCCATGACGCCCCGCGCCTGCCGCGCGGACCGCCGCCAGTCCTGCACCAGATCCTGCGCTCCGCCCGGCGGGTAGCCGAGGACCTGGGCCACGACCGCCAGGTCGACGGGCAGGGCTGGCAGCGTATCGGACGGCCGCCCCCGCACCAGCATGACGGCGTCCCTGATCCTGCTGGCCAGCAGCCACGATCTGATCAGCGTGTCCGCGTCCGGCACCGAGATCAGCCCGGCTGAGCTGGCGGCGGTCAGGGTCGCGTGCGTCCTGGTGATGCGCAGGGCCGGCTCGGCCCACGCGTGCTGCAGCTGCAGCAGCTGCGCGACCCATTCGACATCGGCCAGGCCGCCGGGGCCGAGCTTCAGGTGCAGCGCGGGCTCGACCCCGCGCGGCATCCGCTCGGCCTCGATCCTGGCCTTGATCCGGCGGATCTCCCGTATCGCGGCCTGGCCGATCCCGCCCTCGGGGTACCGGATCTCGTCGGCCATCGCGAGGAAGTCAGCTCCGACGCCACGGTCCCCCGCGACGAACTCTGCCCGCAGCAGCGCCTGCGCTTCCCAGGCGACTGACCGGCGCTCGTAGTAGGCACGGTACGAGGCCAGTGTCCTGACCAGCGGACCCTGCCGGCCTTCCGGCCGCAGCCCGGCGTCGATCAGCAGCGCCGGATCGGGACCCGGCTTGCTCAGCAGCGCCCGCAGCGTCTCCGCCACCGCGTGCGCGGCCCTGGTCGCCGCCTCGTCACCGGCGCCTGGCAGCGGGTCGTGCACGAACAGCACGTCGGCGTCGCTGGCGTAGCCCATCTCGTGGCCGCCCAGCCGTCCCATGGCGATGACCGCGAGCCTGGTGGGCAGCGGGCCGACCGCGCGCTCGGTCTCGGCCACAGCGGCGTCCAGGATCGCGGCGATGCTCACCTCCGCGACAGCGGTGAGCGCCGCGCCGGTGCCGTCGATGCCCGACAGGCCGAGCAGATCAGCGGCAGCGGTCCGCAGCAGCTCCCGGCGCCTGATGGCGAGGACCGCTCCGGCGGCGGCGTCCGCCTTCTCGTGCCGCCGCACGGCGGAGCGGGCCTCGGCCAGCAGCTCGGCCTGCGCGCGGGGGGCGAGCTGCGCGTCGTCGCCGAGCATGGCAACCGCCTCGGGGGCCCGCAGCAGGAGCCCGGTGGCGTAGCGGCTTGAGGCGAGCAGCCGGGCCATCCGCTGGGCCACGACGGCGTTATCGCGGAGCAGCCGCAGGTACCACGGCGAGCCGCCGAGTGCCTCGCTCACCTGCCGGAACGCGAGCAGCCCGGCGTCCGGCTCGGGCGCGTCGGCGAGCCAGCCGAGCAGGAGGGGCAGCAGGGTCCGCTGCATCGCCGCCTTGCGTGACACGCCGGAGGTCAGCGCCTCGATGTGCCGCAGCGCGCCGCCGGGGTCGGCGAAGCCAAGTGCCTCGAGCCGGTCCCGCGCGGCCTCGGGCGTCAGCCTGGTTGCCTCGCCGGGCAGCCGCGCGACGGCCTCGAGCAGCGGCCGGTAGAACAGCTTCTCGTGCAGCTGCCTGGCCTGGCCCGCGTGCAGCCTCAGCTCGGCCATCAGGGCGGCGGCCGGATCGACAGGCACTGAGGTCGCCCGCCTGCCGGCGGACGGGGGGCCGACCGGCGCGGAGCCAGCCGGCCCGAGCCGCATCCGGCGCAGCGCCCGGCCGATCTCGCGCAGCACCGCCGGGTCCTCCGGCAGCAGGTGCGTGCGGCGCAGCTGGCGCAGCTGCAGGAGGTGCTCGACGCCGCGCAGGAAGCGGTACGCCGCGGCCATCGCTGCCGCGTCGGCGCGGCCGACGTAGCCCCCGGCGGCCAGTGCCGCGAGCGCCGGGAGCGTGCCCTGCTCGCGCAGGGTGTCGTCAGCGCGGCCGTGCACGAGCTGAAGCAACTGCACGGCGAACTCGATGTCGCGCAGGCCGCCGGGACCCAGCTTCAGCTCGCGGCCTGCCTGGTCGGCCGGCAGGCTGGCGACCACCCGGCGGCGCATTGCCTGCACGTCGGGGACGAAGTCCTCGCGCTGGGCAGCGTGCCAGACCATCGGGGTGACCGCTGTCAGGTACTCGGCGGCGAGGGCGGCGTCGCCGGTGACGAACCTGGCCTTGAGCAGCGCCTGGAACTCCCAGGTCTTCGCCCAGCGCTCGTAGTACGCCTTGTGGCTGGCGACCGTGCGGACCAGCGGCCCGTCCCGGCCTTCCGGCCGCAGGTTCGGGTCGACCGGGAAGAGCGGGCCCTCGGGCGTCGACTGCGAGCACACCCGGATCATGCCGCTGGCCAGCGCCGTCGCAGTCCGCAGCGCGGCCACGTCGTCGCCGTCCTGGCCGGCCGCGCCGCCGACGAAGATAACGTCGACGTCGCTGGCGTAGTTCAGCTCACGCGCTCCGCACTTGCCCATCGCGATGACTGCCAGCCGCGCGGGCGGCAGGCCGGGCGGCAGCTCGGCCCGCGCGATGGCCAGGGCTGCCGCGAGCGCGGCCGCCGTCAGGTCGGCGAGCCCGGCGGTGACCTCGTCGAGTGACAGCGCGCCGGTCAGGTCCAGTGCCGCCAGCTGCAGCAGCCTGCGCCGGTAGGCGACCCGCAGCCGGGTCGCCGGGCTCTGGTCGCCGGCCGCCGTCTGGCCTGCGACTGGCTCAGGGCCGGGCCCGGCGCCGACAGCGGCCAGCAGCTCGCCGGTCAGCTCGGCAGCGGCATCAGCAGCCGGGAACGAGGTCTCTCCCGCCAGCAGCCGCCAGTCGGCCGGGTGCCGGGCCAGGTGATCACCGAGTGCCGCACTCGCGCCGAGGACGCTCGTGAGGCGGTCACGCAGGCCGGCGTCGTCGCGGAGCGCCTGCCGCAGCTCAGCGTCAGGGTCCAGCCTGGCGAGCGCCGCGAGCGCCAGGTCGGGATCGGCAGCTGCCGCCACCGCCCGCAGCAGCGTCAGATCCGGGCCGCCGCTGGCATCGCCGCCATTGGTGCCGCCGCCGCCCGTGCAGCGCCCGGATGACCGTCAGGCACACCGGCGGCGTCCCGCGCAGTCCTGGCCGCCCCGGTGTCCTGCAGTACGGTGCCGTCACCGCCCACGGCAAGGCCCAGACCGGCGATCAGCGCCCGGGCGCGCGCAGTGTCCGCGAAGCCCATGGCCGCCAGCTGCCCTGCCAGCGTCCCGCGCGGCATGTTCACCCCTGCACGGTAGCGAGCGCGCCTGAACACCGGCCCGGCTGGCCCCGGCGCGTGCACCGCGCCAGCCCCTGGTGATCAGGTCAGTACCAGTCAGGACACTACCGCCTGCGTCAGATAATGCCGATATACCGATCCAGCTCGAATTGTGATACCTCGCGCCGGTAGTCCTGCCACTCCTCGCGCTTGTTGCGCAGGAAGAAGTCGAACACCTGCTCGCCCAGGGTCTCGGCGACCAGCTCGCTGCCCTGCATGACGGAGATGGCCTCGGACAGGTTCTGCGGCAGCGGCTCGATGCCGAGCGCATGCCGCTCGGTCGAGGTGAGCGCCCAGACGTCGTCCTCGGCGCCGGGCGGCAGCTCGTAGTCCTCCTCGATGCCGCGCAGCCCGGCCGCCAGGATGACCGCGAAAGCGAGGTACGGGTTGCACGCGGTGTCGATCGAGCGGAACTCGATCCGGGTCGCGTTGCCCTTGTTCGGCTTGTACATCGGCACCCGGATCAGCGCGGACCGGTTGTTATGGCCCCAGCAGACGTAGGCGGGCGCCTCGCCGCCGGCGCCTGCGATCCGCTCGGTCCCGCCCCACAGGCGCTTGTAGGAGTTCACCCACTGGTTGCAGACCGCGGTGATCTCGGCGGCGTGCCGCAGCAGGCCGGCGATGAACGCCTTGCCGACCTTCGACAGGTGGTACTCGCCGCCCGGCTCGTAGAAGACATTGCGGTCGCCCTCGAACAGCGACATGTGCGTGTGCATGCCCGAGCCCGGGTGGTCGCTGAACGGCTTGGGCATGAACGAGGCGTAGACGTCCTGCTGCAGCGCCACTTCCTTCATGGCGAGCCGGAACGTCATGATGTTGTCGGCCGTGCTGAGGGCGTCGGCGTAGCGCAGGTCGATTTCCTGCTGGCCGGGCGCGCCCTCGTGGTGGCTGAACTCGACCGAGATGCCGAGCGCCTCGAGCATCGTGATGGCCTCGCGGCGGAAGTCATGCGCGATGCCGTGCGGGGTGTGGTCGAAATAGCCGCCGTTGTCGATGGGCCGGGGCCGCGCGCCGAGCTCGGGCCGTTCCCTGAGCAGGAAGAACTCGACCTCGGGGTGGGTGTAGAAGGTGAAGCCCAGCCGGGACGCCCTGGCCAGCGCCCGCTTCAGCACGAACCGGGGGTCGGCGTAGGACGGGGACCCGTCGGGCAGCAGAATGTCACAGAACATCCGGCCTGTCCCGGCCGAGTCATTGCCGACCGGCATCAGCTGAAAGGTCGACGGGTCCGGCTTGGCGATCATGTCCGCCTCGTAGACCCGGGCGAAGCCCTCGACGGCCGACCCGTCGAAGCCGATGCCCTCGGCGAATGCCCCCTCGAGCTCCGCCGGCGCAACGGCCACCGATTTCAGGTAGCCCAGCACGTCGGTGAACCACAACCGGACGAACCGGATATCACGCTCTTCGAGCGTGCGCAGCACGAACTCTTCCTGCCTGTCCACCGCCACAGTCTGCCCGGCCTTTGTTTCGCCTTTGTTACCGGCCCCGTCCACGGACGGCACTGCCGGTCAGGCCCTCCGCAGCTCGTCCCTCAGCTCCCGCTTGAGAACCTTGCCCAGCGGGTTGCGCGGCAGCTCATCGCGCAGTTCGAGCCGCTCGGGCAGCTTGAACGTCGCGATGCCGAGACCGCGCAGGTAGCCGGTGACCTCAGGCAGCGTCACCACCGCCCCGGGCTGCGGCACCACGACGGCGCAGGCCCGCTCGCCCAGCACCTCGTCCGGGTAGGCGACGACGGCGACGTCGGCGACCTTCGGATGGCCGGCGATGTGCGTCTCAAGCTCGGCCGCGGAGATCTTCATGCCGCCGCGCACCACCATGTCCTTGGACCGGTCGACGTAGCGCAGGTACTCAAGCCCGTCGCCGGCGATCTCCAGGATGTCGCCGGTCCTGAGGTATCCGTCGGCGTCGAACGGATCCGGCACGCCGCTGGCCGGCAGATAGCCGGGGAACACGCCTGGTCCCTTGATGCGCAGCTCGCCGGGAACGCCCGCGGTCGTGATCTCCGCGTCCGTGACGGGATCCACGATCCGGGCGAGCGTCATGCGTGCCATCGAGAACGACCACGTCCGGCCCGGAGCGCCGTAGCGCGGGAAGTACAGCGCCCGCACTGAGGGATCGGGGATGTCCTCAGGAACGCCGAGCAGCGCGATGCCCTCGTTGGACCCGTAGAAGTTCAGTACCTCGATGCCGAGCTTGTCGTGCCAGCCCTGGAGCAGGCTCGGTGCCAGCGGCGTCGAGCCCGAGCCGATGAGCCGCAGCGAGGAGATATCCGCCGTCGCGAGCAGCGCCTCGTTGTGCAGGAGCAGGGTCAGCAGCGCAGGCGGCGCGACCGTGTAGGTGGCGCGGTACTGCTCGATCTGCCGCAGGAACGTCGCGAGGTCGAAGGGATGGTGCTGGACGAGCACGCCGCCCACCTTGAGCCAGGGCAGGAACATGCCGTTGATGCCGGCCATGTTCACCATCGGGAACGGATTCAGCAGCACGTCGGCGGCGGTCAGGCGCGGGCCCTCGACCGTCGAGGTGCACATGGCCATCCAGTCGTAATGAGTCCGCTGCACGCCCTTGGGCGTGCTCTCGGTGCCGGAGGTCCAGCAGATCGTGACGCAGTCGTTCGGGTCCGGCGTGCGGGAGGCCAGCTGTGCCGCCAGGCCGCTCAGGTCGCCGGCCGCGGCGATCCGCTCGTCAAGCGCGGCTACTCCCGGCGGCAGTCCGGCGCCGAACGCGGCCACCGATCCGCAGCGACGGGATCTGTGCCTGCAGCGCGGCGAGCTCGGCAGCGGCCGGCCGCTGGCCGATGCGGCCCGCGGTGATGAAGGCCCGCACCTGCGCGACATCCGACAGGCGGGTCAGCTCGTACGCGCGGTACTGCACCGGGAACGGGGCAACGATCGCGCCGATGCGCACGATGGCCAGGAACGCGATGGCGATCTCCACGGTGTTCGGCAGCTGGACGCCCACGACGTCTCCCGCGCCGATGCCCTCGTCGAGCAGCACCTGAGCCAGCCTGGACACCTGGTCGTCGAGCTCGGGCCAGGTCAGTGACCGGAACGGCCCGTCAACCAGCGCGTCCCTGTTGAGCGGGTCGACGATGGCGAGAACGTCACCGTCGTGCCGCACGCGCTCGCGGAGCAGCGAGTCGATCATGTCGTCGTTCCAGTAGCCCTTGTCGCGGTACTCCCGCACCCGCTCGTCCGGGTGAAGTCCCACGGTTCCTCCCTGCGACCTGATGGCGAGCGTGCTGCGACGTCGTTACGCCGTGGCCGGCGACGGGTGTGGTGCCAGCGCCGCGAGAGTCGCCGCGCCCGCCGGGTCCCGGCTGCCAGAGCCGGGCACGAGCGCGATCTCGTCGACGCCGGCGGCGGCGTAGTCAGCGAGCCGGGCCTCGATGGCCTGCACGTCCCCGGTGAGGCCGACATGGCCGGTGATCTCCGGCGGGATCGCGGCGAGGAGGTCACGCGGATGCGGTCCGGTGCGGGCGAAGTCGACGACCGCGCCAAAGCCGGCCTCGGCGAACATCTCGCTGTATCCGGGCACCGCCAGGTACGCGACCAGGCCGCGGCGCAGCTGCTCGATCGCGCCGGGATCCGGGTCAACGACGGCGGTGACCCACGCGGCCACCGGCGGCACCGGGCGGCGCGCGGCACGGCATTCGTCGTGCAGCAGCTGCACCAGCCGCGCCGCCGACTTCGGCGTGACCAGGTTGATCACCATCCGGTCGGCGTGCCGGGCCGCGACCCGCACTGCCGCCGGTCCGAAGGCCGCGATCGTGAGCGGGCTGGCGGGCGGCGCGGTCCGCAGGCGGAAGCCGCTGGTGCGGATGACCTGGCCGGCTACCTCCGCCTTCTGGCCGGCCAGCAGCGCCCGCAGCGCCATTGCGGACTCGGCCAGTGCCTGTGCCGTCCGTTCCTGACGGCGGCCGTGCCACTGCCGGACGACCACCGGGCTGGACGAGCCGATCGCGACGTTCACCCGCCTGCCGGTCAGCTCTGTCAGCGAGCCCGCTCCCATCGCGATCATCACCGGGTCCCGTACGGCGACGGCCAGCGGCCCGACGGTAAGCGTGGCGTGCCGGGTGCGCTCGGCCACGACGGCCGCCAGGGCGAACGCGTCGAAAGTGGCCATCTCGCCGATCCAGATCTCGCCGAACCCCAGCTCGTCCGCGACCTGAGCCGTCCGGACCACCTCAGCGGCCGGCCGGTCCTGCCACAGCCCGAGTGACACCGATAGTGCCGGTCTGCTCACCGGCTCGTTGTATCACTCCGCTTGCTGAATTGTCACTGGCGCCAGCCTCGCCCCGGGCCCTGGCTGGCAGCCTGGCCTGGTCACTCCGTCTGTTGTAGCGTGGAACCGGCGGCGGCGAAGGGCGGAAGCAGATCATGGCCAGCACTGACGTGTGGATCGCAGGCAGCTACCAGAGCGACTACGCCCGGAATTACGCGCGCGAGGGCCTGGAGATCTCCGACATGGTGGCCGAGGCCGTGACCGGCACGCTGACCGCGGCCGGCCTGGCTCCGGAGGACGTGGAGGCCATCCACGTCGGGAATGCGTTCGGCCAGCTCTTCACCGGACAGGGACAGCTCGGCGCCATGCCCGCGACGGTCGAGCCGCTGCTGTGGGGCAAGCCGGCCGCCCGGCACGAGGCGGCCTGCGCGTCCGGCAGTATCGCGGTGCTCGCCGCGATGGCCGAGATCGAGGCCGGGCACTATGACTGCGTGCTGGTGCTCGGCGTCGAGCAGGAGCGCAACGTTCCGGGGTCGCAGGCACCGCGCCATCTGGGCGCGGCCGCCTGGATCGGCCACGAGGGCGAGTCGGCGACTTTCATGTGGCCGTACATGTTCAGCCAGCTGGCCGACGAGTACGACCGCCGGTACGGGCTGGACGAAAGCCACCTGCGCGCGATCGCCGAGCTGAACATGCGCAACGCGAAGGACAACCCGCTGGCTCAGACGCGCTCCTGGTCGTTCACCGCGGACAGCTTCTCCGCTGACGACACTGCCAACCCGGTGGTCGAGGGACGCCTCCGGCGCACCGACTGCGGCCAGGTCACCGACGGCACGGCCGGCGTGGTGCTGGTCTCCGGCCGGTTCCTGGCCGGCCGGCTCGGCGGCCGCGCGGCAGCCCGCATCGCCGGCTGGGGCCACGGCACCGCCGGACTCGCGCTGCAGCCGAAACTGGACCGCAGCAAGGACCAGCCCTACGTCTTCCCGCACGTGCGCCAGGTCGTGCTTGACGCCTTCCGGCGGGGCGGCATCGCCGATGTGAGCGCACTGGACGCCATCGAGACTCACGACTGCTTCTCGATGTCGGAGTACATGGCCATCGACCACTTCGGGATCACCGGGCCCGGCGAGAGCTGGAAGGCCGTCGAGAACGGCGAGCTCGAGCGCGGCGGCACGATCCCGGTCAACCCCGGCGGCGGCCTCATCGGCATCGGCCACCCGGTCGGCGCGTCCGGCGTGCGCATGCTGCATGACGCGGCCCGGCAGGTAACCGGCCAGGCGGGCGGGTGCCAGGTTGACGGGGCCGCGACCGTGGCCACGCTGAACATCGGCGGCAGCCTGACCACCGCCGTCAGCTTCATCGTCACCGCGCAGTAGCTACCCCGGCCGGGATCAGGAGGACAGGTCAATGGCGGACGTCGAAGTCTACGGCAAGCTGCTCAGCACCCTGCCGCCCGGCGACGATCATCCCTACCGGTCAGGGCCGTGGCGGCCGCAGAGCGTTGAGTACGACGCCGCTGACCTGGACGTGACCGGCGAACTGCCGGACGACCTGTACGGCGTGTACCTGCGCAATACCGAGAATCCCCTGCACCCGGCCATCGTCCGGTACCACCCCTTCGACGGGGACGGGATGATCCACAAGGTGTCGTTCCGCGACGGCAGGGTCTCCTACGCCAACCGGTTCGTGCGGACCGACGGCCTGCTGGCCGAGCAGGAGGCCGGCCAGTCGCTGTGGGCCGGGCTGGCGGAGAACCCCGCCGTGGCGATCCGCCCGGACGGGTGGGGCGCCCGCGGCCGGATGAAGGACGCGGCGTCGACCGACATCATCGTGCACGCCGGCGTCGCGGTCGCCAGTTTCTACCAGTGCGGGGACCTGTACCGGCTTGATCCGCTGACGCTCGATGACCTGGGCAAGGCGTCCTTCGGCGGCTCGTTCCCGAGCGACCGCGGCGTGTCCGCGCACACCAAGGTCGACGACCGCACCGGCGAGCTGCTGTTCTTCAACTACGGCACGACCGCGCCGTACCTGCACTACGGCGTCGTCGACGCCGGCAACCATCTCGTGCACTACGTGCCGATCGAGCTGCCCGGTCCGCGGCTGCCGCACGACATGGCCTTCACCGAGCACTACGCCATCCTCAACGACATGCCGCTGTTCTGGGAGCCGGAACTCATCGAGCGCGGCCTGTATGCCGCCCGGTACCACCCGGATCTGCCGTCGCGCCTCGGCGTCATCCCCCGCCGCGGCGCGTCCGGCGACATCCGCTGGTTCGAGTTCGACCCGACGTACGTGCTGCACTGGACCAACGCCTACGAGGCCGGGGACGAGATCATCGTGGAGGGCTTCTTCCAGGGCTGCCCCGAGCCGGCCAGCGCGGGGCCTGGCGGCCCGCCCGGCAAGATGTTCCGCTTCCTGGCGCAGGACATCATGCAGACCAGGCTGCACCGCTGGCGGATCAACCTGGCCACCGGCCAGACGAGCGAGGAAGACCTCTCCGATTCCTGCACCGAGTTCGGCACGATCAGCAGCCGCTTCGGCGGCCAGCCGTACCGCTACACCTACGCGGCCACCAACGAGCCTGGCTGGTTCCTGTTCAACGGCCTGGTGAAGCACGACACGCTGACCGGTCGCGAGGAGCGCTACCAGTTCGAGCCGGGTGTCTTCTGCAGCGAGGCCGGCGTGGCACCGCGGGCCGCCGGGACGGAGGAGGACGACGCGTACCTGGTGACGCTGACCACCGACATGAACCAGGATCTGTCCGAGTGCGTCGTGTTCCGCGCGAACGATGTCGGGCGGGGCCCTGTCGCCCGCGCCCGGCTGCCCGAGCGGATCGCCAGCGGAACCCACAGCTGCTGGGCACCTGGCGAGTCCGTGCGCGGCTGGTGACCGGGGCACCGGCCGGGAATTCCGACGCCATCGCGCTCGGCCTCATCGGCGATGAGTGGAATCTGGCGATCATCAGGCTCGCGCTGAGCGGCGTCCGCCGGTACTCAGGCTTCCGCGACGGGCTGGGAATCGCGAACTCGGTCCTGGCGGTCCGGCTGCGCCGCCTGACCGAGGCCGGCGTGTTCACCCTGTCGCAGTATCAGGACAACCCGCGGCGGTCCGAGTACGTGCTGACCGACTGCGGCCGCGATCTGTGGCAGGTCCTGCTGACCATCTGGTCGTGGGAGGCAGTCTGGGTGACCGAGCACATCGAGCCGCTGCCGGCGATGTATCACACGGAGTGCGGCGAGGAGTTCACCCCGGTCATGCGCTGCCGGTCCTGCGGGCTGACAGCCGGCACCCACGACGTGCGCGGTTCCTTCGGGCCGAGCGGCAGTTTCACCCGGTCGGTTCCGCAGGCGACGACCAGGCGGCGGCCCTCAGGCGCCTCGCCCGGTCCGGGCCTGGTCGCCCAGACAATCGAGCTGATCGGCAACCGCTGGTCGGCGGCCGCGCTCGCGGCTGCCTTCCTCGGCGCCCGGCGGTTCACCGACATGCTGGTCATGACCGGTGCCCCGCCCGCCATCGTGTCCGACCGCCTCAGGACCTTCTGCCAGCTCGGCGTGCTCACTCCCGTCGCGCTGGCCCGGTTCCGGCCGGGCGCAGTACCGGCTGACGGACAAGGGCCGCGCGTTCTTCCCGCACATCATGGTGATGCTGAGCTGGGGCGACAGATGGTTCCGGGCCGCCGAGGGCCCGGCGATGGTGCTCACCCATACTCGCTGCGGCGGTGACTTCAGGCCGGTGCTGCACTGCTCGGGCTGCGACCGGGAGCTGCACGGCTCGCAGATCCAGGTTGGCGGCGAGCCGCCCAAGGCAGCCAGTCAGGGAGCCGACGTGCCCGGCCGCGGCGGCCGCGGCAGGAAGCCGCTGGTCCGGCGGACGTAGTCGGCGTAGGCGTCGCCCTTCGACCGGGCCATGTGCTTCTCCAGCAGCCTCTTGCCGGTGTGGCGGACCAGCATGTTGGTCAGGTACAGCGGGGACACGACGGTCAGCAGCCCGAGCCAGTGCGAGCAGGCGAGCAGCCACAGGCCGAACCACAGCACCGCGTCGCCGAAATAGTTCGGATGCCGGGTGTAGCGCCACAGGCCGCGGTCGAGCACCCGTCCGGCACTGGCCGGATCGGACCTGAAGCGCCGCAGCTGCGCGTCGCCGACTGTCTCGAAGCAGAAGCCGGCGGCCCAGACGGCGACCCCGGCCCAGGTGACCGCGCCGACCGGGCCGCGCTCGTACATCGCCACCTGGACGGGCAGCGAGACGAGCCACATGATCCGGCCCTGTCTCGCGTAGACGTAGCGGAGCACGAAGGCGGCGAGGCTGCCGCGATTGCGCCGCAGCAGCGAGGCGTACCGGGCACTCTCCCCCGTGCCGTAGTTCCGCGCGAACACGTACCCCGCCAGGCGCAGCCCCCAGACTGATGTCAGCCCCAGGGCCAGCGTCCGGCGGGTCAGGTCCCCTTGTCCGGCCGACAGGCCGAACGACACCGCCGCGATCATGACGAACCCGAGCGGCCAGACCGTGTCCATGATCACGTGTGCCCTGGTCCGCATCGCGTACCAGAACGTCAGCAGCTGCAGCAGGACGACGGCCCCGGCCGTCACGGCAAGGCTGACCAGCAGCGGACCGAAGCTCACCGGCGCCTCTGCCGGGCCGGCTCAGTATCAGCCGGGCCAGCGTCAGCCGGGCCAGCGTCAGCCAGATCCCCATCAGCCAGGTCAGCGAAGGCATCCGCCGCGACCCGGTACTCCCGCGCCTGGCCCTGATGGCTGGCAGCCAGCAGGTCAGCCAGGGCTGCCGGAGTCAGGTCAGGGCCAGGCGGCAGCTCGACCGTCCCCCACTCCACGACGGAGGCACGGCGCAGGCGGCCGCCGCCGGTGACGATGTACTCGCCGTTGAGTGTGCACTGCGGACTCGCGAGCGCAGTCAGCACCGGCGCGACCGCGTCGGGGTCCATCCGCTGCCGGGCGCTCGCCGGCATGCCCGCGTCGGTCATCTGGGTCAGCGCGTAGGGCAGCAGCATGTTGGTCAGCACGCCGCAGGGCTCGCCCTCGGCCGCCAGTGACCGGCCGAGTGCGAGCAGGCCGCCCTTGCTGGCCGCGTAGGCCGACAGCCCGACGTCCCCGTGCAGCCCGCCGGTAGACGCGACGAGGACGACCCGGCCGTACCGGGCCGGGCGCATGACGCTCATCGCCGCCCGCGCCAGCCGGATGCTGCCGTGCAGGTTCACCGCCAGCACCTCGTCGAACTGGCCGGCAGGCTGGCGGTGGAACATGCCGCCCGACCCGATCGCCGCGCTGGCCACGCAGATGTCGAGCCGCCCGAAGTGGTCCATGGCGGTGCCGACGATGGCGTCGCCGCTGTCCGGATCGGCGGCATCGGAGTAGTCGGCAACCGCTGTGCCGCCCGCCGCGGCGATCTCTGCGGCAACGTAGTCGGCTGGGCCGCGGCCGCTGGAGTCGACCAGCCGGTTCCGGTTGTTGACCACGACGTGCGCGCCCTGCAGGGCCAGAGCCAGGCAGAACGACCGGCCGAGACCCCTGCCGCCGCCCGAGACGACCGCGACGTGCCCGCTCAGCGGACCGGTGATCATACGCAACTGTCGGCTGTCAGCCGCCGCTGCGTCAAGCAGCGCCCGTACTGATTAGGCTGAGAGCGTGGCGCAGCTTCGGATCGGGCTCGCCCAGGTCAACGCGACGGTCGGCGACCTGGCGGGCAACAGCGACAAGGTGATCGAGTGGACCATGCGGGCCGCTGAGCAGGGCGCCCGCATTGTGGTCTTCCCCGAGATGGCGCTGACCGGCTACCCGGTCGAGGACCTGGCGCTGCGCAAGTCGTTCGTTGACGCGTCGATCGAGGCCGTGCATCAGCTGGCGGCGGGACTCGCCGCCGAGGGCCTCGACGGGGTCGCGGTGGTCGTCGGCTACCTGGACCGGCGGCCTGCGGCGCAGGCACGGGTCGGCGTCCCGGCCGGCTCGCTGCTCGACGCGGCCGCGGTACTGCACGGCGGCGAGGTGGCGATCACCTCGGCCAAGCATCATCTGCCGAACTACGGCGTGTTCGACGAGTACCGCTACTTCGTGCCCGGCGACACGCTGCCGGTGGTCCGGCTGGCGGCCGAGGGCGGCGAGTCCGTTGACGTCGCCGTCGCCATCTGCGAGGACCTGTGGCAGGACGGCGGCCCGGTGGCGGTGACGCGGACAGCTGGCGCCGGGCTGCTGGTAGTGCCCAACGCCTCGCCGTACGAGCGCAACAAGGACGACATCCGGCTCGAGCTGTGCCAGCGGCGTGCGCGCGAGGCAGGCACCGTGCTGGCGTACGCCAACATGGTGGGCGGCCAGGACGAGCTTGTCTTCGACGGCGACTCCATCATCGTGTCACCGGAGGGCGACCTGCTGGCCCGCGGCCCTCAGTTCGAGGAGGCCCTGGTCCTGGCCGATGTAACGGTTGCGGCCGCGGATCCGGGGCTGCCGGCCGGCAGGCAGCGCGCGAATCCCGGTGACGGCACGACCATGACGATCGAGCGGATCGAGCTCGCCCCGCTGGCCGCTCCGGAGCCGGACGCGCCGCTCGGGGCCCCGATGATCTGGCCGCGGCTGTCCGACCTGGCCGAGATCTACGGCGCGCTGCAACTGGGCGTCCGGGACTACGTGCGCAAGAACGGCTTCTCCTCCGTCGTCCAGGGGCTGTCCGGCGGGATCGACTCGGCCCTGGTCGCGACGATCGCGGCCGACGCGCTCGGTCCCGACCGGGTGCACGTGGTGCTCAACCCCAGCCCGTACTCCTCGGAGCACTCGGTCGCCGATGCCGAGGACCTGGCCCGGCGGCAGGGCATTCACGCCCGCACGATCCCGATCAAGCCGATGATGGACGGTTTCGGCACCAGCCTGGATCTGCACGGCCTCGCCGCGGAGAATCTGCAGGCCCGCATCCGCGGCGTCATCTGGATGGCGCTGTCGAACTCCGAGGGCCATCTGGTCCTCGCCTGCGGCAACAAGAGCGAGCTCGCGACCGGCTACTCCACCCTGTACGGAGACGCCGTCGGCGGCTTCGCGCCGATCAAGGACGTGCCCAAGACGCTCGTCTGGCAGCTGGCCCGGTGGCGGAACGAGCAGGCCGCCGGGCGCGGCCAGACGCCGCCGATCCCGGAGAACTCCATCACCAAGCCGCCGAGCGCGGAGCTGGCACCCGGCCAGCTCGACACCGACTCACTGCCGGACTATCACGATCTCGACACTCTGCTCGACGACTACGTGGAGAAGGACATGGGCTCGGCCGAGCTGGTGGCGGCCGGGCACGATCCGGCTCTGGTCGAGCGCGTCATCCAGCTGGTCGACCGGGCCGAGTACAAGCGCAGGCAATACCCGCCGGGACCGAAGATCAGCGCCAAGAACTTCGGCCGGGACCGGCGGCTGCCGATTACCAGCCGGTGGCGCGAGCCCCGGTCCGGCTAGCGCCGCCTGAACGGAGTCGGCATGACGGCAGCGAGCCGGTTCTTCGAGCGGGCCATGAAGCTCCCGCCTGCGCGGACGCACGCCGTCCAGGTCGAGCGTGACCTCCGGGTGCCGATGGCGGACGGCGTGACGCTGCTGGCCGACCGGTACGTCGCGAAATCGGCAGCCGCCGGCCGGCCGCCGCTGGTTCTGGTCCGCTGTCCCTACGGCCGGCGCGGCCTGTGGGGCCTGCTGGCCTGCCGGCTGCTCGCCGAGCGCGGCTTCCAGAGCGTGGTGCAAAGCTGCCGCGGCACGTTCGGCTCCGGCGGCGAGCTGGATCCGCTGGGCGTGACCGAGACGGCCGACGGGCTGGCCACCGTGGAGTGGCTGCGGGAGCAGCCCTGGTACCCGGGCTGCTTCGGCACCTGGGGGCCCAGCTACCTGGGCATCACCCAGTGGGCGCTGGCCACGCTCGGGCTGCCTGACCACAAGGCGATGGCGCTGCAGGTCAGCAGCACCCGGCCGCGGGACCTGATCCAGCCGAACGGCTCGTTCGCGCTGGAGACGATGCTGGAGTGGACCGACCAGGTGGCCCATCAGGAGCGCGCGGGCGCGCTGTTCCGCCAGCCGCTGCGCGCCGGGCGCCTCCGGGAGCTTGCCGGTCACCTGCCGCTGCGTGACCTGGACCGGCTCGCGACCGGTGCCACCGCGCCGTACTGGCAGGCCTGGCTCGGCGACGATGCGGAGTTCTGGGACCGGCACCAGTTCGCTGCCGGGCCAGCGCGCCTCACTGCGGCCGTGGCGATGACCGCGGGCTGGCACGACATCTTCCTGCCGGCTCAGCTGCGCGACTATGCCGCGCTGCGGCAGGCCGGGCATGCAGCCGCGGCTTACCATCGGCCCGTGGCGGCACGCTGACAACGAGGCAGCCGCGGCCTGGGTCCGCGACGGGATGGAGTTCCTTCGGTCCGAGCTTGACCCGGCCGCCGACCCCGCGCCCGGCCAGGCCGAGTGTCCGGTCCGCATTTTCGTCACCGGCGCCGACCAGTGGCGTGACCTGCCGGACTGGCCGCCGCCCGCCGATGCGCAGACGTGGTACCTGCAGCCCGGCGGCGGGCTTAGCACCACGCTGCCACCGGCCAGCGAGCCCGACCGGTACCGGTACGACCCGGCCGATCCCACGCCCGGGCTGGCCGGCGCCGTCGGCAATCAGGGCACCGCGCGGGTCGACAACCGGGTCCTTGAGGCGCGGCCGGATGTGCTCACCTACACCAGCGCGCCGCTTGAGGCTGATACCGAGGTAGTGGGCGTTCCCGTGGTGAACTTGCAGGTGGGGTCGAACCGCGAGCACACGGACTTCTTCGCGCGGCTGTGTCAGGTCAATCCGGCCGGGCAGTCGCTGAACATCTGCGATGCGCTGCTGCGGCTGTCCCCCGGTCAGCCCGCCGCAGCCGGGGACGGCACCAGGCTGGCGCGGTTCGAGCTGTGGCCGGTCGCGCACCGGTTCGCCGCCGGGAGCAGGCTGCGGCTGCAGGTGTCCAGCGGCGCGCACCCGCGGTACGCGCGCAACACCGGCACCGGGGACCCGCTGGCGACCGCGACCATGCTGGTGACCGCCGAGCAGCAGGTGCACCACAGCCCGGCCCGGCCGTCCGCGATCACGCTGCCGGTCCGCGGCTGACCCCCGCCGGCTGGCGGCGGCACGGGCGGTATGGTGGCGTGACCTGACTACTCTACGTGAATTGCTGCTGACTGGGAGTGAAAGCCGCTTGCCGCCTGCCGAGGCCAGCCGGACGGAATCCGGGCCGGGGCCAGCTCTGGCGCCGCAGCGCCTCTCGCCCGAGGACCTGAGCATCCTGGCACTTGAGAACGAGACCGTGGCCGGCCACACGTGCAAGGTCATCATGCTGCAGGACTCGATCGATGCCGGCCAGCTCGAGGTCCTCGATCGCCGGGCGCCTGCACCTGGCGCCGCGGCTGAGCCTGCGCCTCGGCGAGGTCGACGGCGCGCCATGGTGGGTGCCGGATCCGGACGTCGACGTCAGCGCGCACGTCGTGGCGCAGGACCGGACCGGGCCGCTCAGCGAGGCCGCCTTCAGGGCCGCCGTCGCGGACATCTTCCGGCAGCATCTGGACCGCTCGCGGCCGCTGTGGCGGATCGACGTGATCGGGCAGCTGGAGAACGGCGGAACCGCGCTGGCCTGGCGCATCCACCATGCCCTGGCCGACGGATCCACCGCCATGCGCCTGGCGGGCGCGGTGCTCTGGGATGAGGAGCCGGCCGCTGGCACGCCCGCGGCGCGCAACCGTCCGCGCGCGGCGAGGCCGGCGGAAGCGCCCGCTCGGAACCGGCTGGACGGGATTCGGGCCGTTGCCCGCGAGGTGCCCCAGCCCTGGCTGCACTCGCCGTTCGACGGGCACATCGGCGCACGCCGGGAGGTCGCCTTCGCCACTGCCGCCCTGGACGACCTGCACCGCGCGGCGGCTGCCGCGGGCGCGACCGTTAACGACGCCGTGCTGACGGTAGTGGCAGGAGGGCTCCGGCGCTGGCTGGAAAGCCACCATGGCCAGCTGGGCGCCGTCCGGGTCAAGGTGCCGGTGAGCCTGCACGGCCTGCCGGGCGGTCCTGCCGCCGGCGAGCCGGCCGAGGGGAACCGGGACTCGTTCTTCTGCGTGGACCTGCCGCTCGGCCCGGCCGACCCGCTGGAGCGGCTGACCGAGATCCGGGCGGCCACGAGAGTCCGTAAGCAGGAGCATGACGCCCAGCACCTGGACGCGGTCATGCGCGGCCTCGCGCGGACGCCGCGGCTAGCCCAGTTCGTGCAGCGCGTGCTCGCGCATCCGCGGTCGTTCGCGCTGAACGTCTCCGACGTTCCCGGTCCGCGGCGGCCAGTCCGGGTACTGGGCGTCCCGGTGCGCGAGCTCTACACGCTGGCCGAGATCCGCGAGCAGCACGCACTGCGGGTCGCGGTGGTGTCCCTCGCCGGCACGCTGAACTTCGGGCTTGTCGCGGACCCGACCCTGCTCAGCGACGTCGACCGGCTGGCCGCCGATCTGCAGGCCGAGGCCGGCGCGCTGGTCGCGGCGGCGCTGTAGGGGTCAGAGGTCTGTGCTCGTCAGGATCGTGAGCACCGGCACAGCCGCCAGGAAGTCACCCAGGCCGGTGGCTCCCTCCGGAGTCGCCCGCCAGGCCCGGTAGGCCGAGTCGGCCTCCAGCGATTCCCAGTGCTCCACCACCACGAGGTGAGCCTTATCGGCAGTGTCGATCAGGACCTCGATGTCCAGGCAGCCGGGAAACGCCCGCGTTACGGTCAGGACGTCATGAACCGTCGCGTAGGCAGCCTCAAGCTGATCCGGGCCAAGCCGGAACTCCAGGATTGCGGTCGTGGCCACCCGGTATTCCTTTCCTGCTGACGGCCCGCGGCCGGACTGGCCCGGCACATCCCGTCACAGAAGTGACGATACAGTCCGCGCAGCGCTCTGCCAGACCCCGCAACAGCTGGGTGATCGGGTCGTCACCGTAGGATCTGGACAGGCAGGGCCAGCGGGCTGCCAGCCCGCGGTCACGATCGGGGGGTCGATGACCAGTTGAGCAGAATGTCACCGGGTGTTCTTGCCCCGCCGCATGAGCTGCTGACGCCGGGCGAGTGGCGGAAGCGGGGGCGCGAGCATCGAAGCGCGGTCTCGCGGCCGAGCCACGCCGGGTGGGATCCGCCAGCGGACCGGCCGGATCCGATCGCCATCCTCGAGGAGCAGGCCAGGACACGGGTGCCGGACCTGATCCCGATCAGGTACGGACGCATGGCCGCCTCCCCGTTTGCGTACTTCCGCGGCGCGGCGGCGCCGATGGCGTGGGATCTGGCGCACACGCCCACGACCGGCATCCGGGTGCAGGCCTGCGGTGACGCGCACCTGCTCAACTTCGGCATGTTCGGCGCGCCCGACCGGCGCCTGGTCTTCGACGTCAACGACTTCGACGAGACGCTTCCGGCCTCGTTCGAATGGGACGTCAAGCGGCTCGCGGCCAGTCTGGCCGTCGCCGCCAGGGACAAGGAGTTCCGCGACCGCGACGCCCGCGCCGCGGCACGCGCGGCCGTGCACAGCTACCGCACCGAGATGGCGAGCTACGCCGCGATGCGCTTCCTCGACGTCTGGTATTCCAGGGTGGATATCGACCAGGTCACCAGCCTGTTCGATGCGGTCCAGCCCAAGGCCGCGGTCCGGCGCCGCGCGCGCGACATCAGGAAGGCCCACCGCCGCACGAGCCTGAAGGCCTTCCTGAAGATGTGCGATCACGTCGACGGCCAGTACCGGATCCGCCCCGCGCACCCGGTGATCGTCCGCTATCCCATCGAGCGCCACCCCGGCACCCTGGAGGAACTGCGCCAGGCCATCGCGCTGTACCAGGAGACACTGGACGTCGACCGCCAGGAGGTACTGCGCCGTTACTACTTCGGCGATTTCGCCCGCAAGGTCGTCGGCGTCGGCTCGGTCGGCACCGAGGCATTCATCCTCCTGCTGCTCGGCGACCGTCCGGACGAGCCGCTGTTCCTGCAGCTCAAGGAGGCTCAGGAGTCGGTGCTGGCGCCGTTCGCCGGCGACAGTGACTACAAGCACCAGGGCGAGCGCGTGGTCAGGGGCCAGCGCCTCACCCAGGCGGCGGCCGATCCCTTCCTTGGCTGGACCACGGGAATCGGGACCAGCATCGCCGACTCCGGCGAGCGACCGGACGGCGGATCCAAGGACTACTACGTCCGGCAGCTGCGCGACATGAAGGGGAGCATGAGCGTGACCCTGATGGACCCGCTCCAGCTCAACTACTACGGCAGGCTCTGCGGATGGGCGCTTGCCCGCGCTCACGCCCGCACCGGGCGGGCTGCCGTCATCTCCGGTTACCTCGGCAGCAGCGAGAACTTCGACCACGCCATCGCCGACTTCGCGATGGCCTACGCCGACCAGAACGACCAGGATTACCGGCGCCTGCTCCGGGCCATCTCCGACGGCCGGGTGCACGCGACACCCGATCAGTGACGGCCAGCCGCCAGATCGGGCGCGGGCTCTGCGGCTTGCGACCGCGTATGCTGGAATTTGCTGTATCCGCTGAGGCAGCTTGAACGAGTTCCGGACCCGGTCCAGACCATGTGCCTGTGTCGAGATCCGCCTCGCTGCGTCTTCTAAGATCGCGAGGCGACCCATGGGCGCGATAATCAGCTCAGGCCATGCTGACGGCAGTGGCCCTGCTCACGGATCTGCTGGCCCGGCATCTCCGCCCGCCTCGTGATCAGCCCGGGGATCAGCGACGGCAATCCTGCCCGTCCCCGACCTGGCCGCGATAGCAGCCCCCGGCCTGATGTCAGCACAGCTGACGGTCCCCGGCAGCGACACGCTGCAGTGGCAGCCGCCGGCCGCCGCGGGCTCGTCCCGGCGCTGGCGGAAGATAGCGGGCACGGCCGCGTCCCTGGTACTTGTCGGTGCGATCTTCGGATTCGCGCTGCCGCATTTCGCGTCCTACAGCAGCGTCTGGGCCAGCGTCGGCGCGATGGCATGGCCGCAGGTCCTGCTGGTTATCGTCGCCGCAGCGGCCAGCCTGGTCACGGGCTGGCTGATGATTCAGTCCATCCTGCCGTCGGTCCGGTTCCGCGAGGCGGCGGTGGTCAATCTCGGCTCCACCGCCGTGGCGAACACGCTTCCGGCGGGCGGGGCCCTGGCAATGGGCGTCAGCTGGAAGATGCTGTCCGGCTGGGGCATCAGCGCCGCCGACTACGTGCTCTACACGCTGGTGTCGGGGATCTGGACCGTCTTCGCGCGGCTTGCCCTGCCGGTCATCGCCGTGCTGATCATGGTGTCGGTGAGCAGGCCGCAGGCAGGGCTGCTGGCTGGCGCGATCGCCGGCCTGGTCGTGCTCATGATCGCGGCCGCTGGCTTCGGCCTCCTGCTGCGGAGCGAGTCGTTCGCGGTCCGCGCCGATGCCGTGCTCCAGCGCTCCGTGACGCGCGCCTGCCGGCTCATGCGCAAGAGGCCGCCGGCGGCTGCCGCCGGCTCCCTGCAGCGATTCCGCGAGCGGGCCTCGGGCCTTCTCGCCGCGCGCGGCTGGCGGATCACCGCCGCCACGGCCGCGAGTTCTATCGCACTGTGGCTGGTCCTGCTCGCCAGCGTACGCGGCGTGGGCCTCTCCCAGTCGGAGGTCCCGTGGCAGACGTCACTCGCCGCGTTCGCTTTCGTCCGCCTGCTCACCGTCCTGCCGATCACTCCGGGCGGCGCCGGAATTACCGAGCTTGGCCTCGTCGGCATCCTGGCCGCAGGAGCCGACCACAAGGTCGCCGCGCAGATAACGGCCGCCGTGCTGCTCTACCGCGCTGTCACGTACCTGCTCCCGATTCCCTGCGGTGCGCTTGCCTGCGTGGCGTGGCGGTACGTCCCGGCGCTGCGACCCGCGGGCACCGGGTCGCGGCTAGCCGCCGCTGCGCAGCCGGCCTCAGCGGCTGGTGACTAGGATGCCCGCATGCGTTTCAGCATCTGGCCATCGCCCGCTCAGTCCTACGATGACATCCACGCCATCACCGCCCACTGCGAGCGCACCGGCTGGGACGGCGTGTACTTCGCCGATCACTTCATGCCGAACGGCCCGGATTCGACGCCGCTGGACGGGGACACGCTCGAGTGCTGGTCGGTCATCGCCGCACTCGCCGCGACCGTGCCGCGGCTGCGGCTCGCTCCGCTCGTTACCAGCGTCACCTACCGGCATCCCGCCGTCCTGGCGAACATCGCCGCGGCCGTCGACCAGATCAGTCAGGGCCGGCTCACGCTCGGGGTCGGAGCCGGCTGGCAGGCCAACGAGCATGCGGCCTACGGCATCGAGCTCGGCACGGTAACCGAGCGGATGGACCGTTTCAGCGAGGCCGTTCAGATCCTCCGCTCCCTGCTCAGCCAGCCCCGCACGACGTTCTCGGGCCAGTACTACCAGCTGCGGGACGCACCGTGCCAGCCCGCGCCCGTCCAGGACCGGATGCCCATCCTCATCGGCGGCGGCGGGGAGCGGCGGACGCTGCGGATCGCAGCCCGGTATGCCGATCACTGGAACGCGTGGACCACGCCCGAGTTGCTCGCGCACAAGGTCTCGGTGCTGCGCGCGCACTGCGAGGAGGCGGGCCGCGATCCGGCCGAGATCCATGTCTCCACCCAGGCGCTGCTCTTCCTGTCCGCTGACGAGAAGTGGCTCGAGAAGAAGCGGCAGGAAGCAGGCGAACGGCCGGTGATCGCGGGGAGCCCGGCCGAGGCGGCCGACATCATCGCCCGGTACCAGGCCGCCGGCGCCGATGAGCTCATCGTCCCTGACTTCACCCTCGGCCCGCTGGAGCGCAAGAAGGACACCTGCGATCTGTTCATACGGGAAGTCGCCAATGCCTTCCGCTGACCGTTAACTCGTAAGATCGCATGGCCTATGAGCCCGTGCGATCTTTCGAGATCATGAAAGGCCGCCGGCCACCGGGACCTCCCGGCAGCCTCCGGCGTCGCGGCCGGCAGCCGCTACTGCCGGAGGTGGCCCGGCGGCCGGCGCCCAGCGCCTGCGGGCCCGATCCGCAGCCGGCCGAGATGGACGCGCGGGCCAGGCCGCACAGGCCGATGAACGCGCGCAGGCCGCGGGCAGCGGCGCACGATTTTCGGGCCGATCCAGCCGCCGAGAAGGAAGCCGGCGGCCAGCGGCAGCGCAGCCGACCACCGCACCGGCCCGAAGATCGCGAAGCCGATGCCGGCGACCGCGTTCGCCAGGCCCGATATCACGTTCTTCAGCGCGTTGGTCCGCGCGAGCGACTCACGGAACAGGCGAAGCAGCAGCGCGAGCATCAGGACGCCGCCGGCGGCGCCGAAGTACCCGACGTACACCGCCACCGCGAAGACGCCGGCCCGTGATCCCCAGCCTTCGCGCTCCCGCGCCGCGGCAGCCGGGCGCACAGCCGCTATCCGGAGTGCCGTCCCCGCCAGCGGGGGTGCCGTCCCCGGCGGCCGCCGGGCCGGCCGGGGCACGCCGGCGCAGGATGATCAGTGACCCGGCGGCGATCAGCACCGGCGCCACGTACTCGAACCCGCGGGCCGGTGTCGTCAGCAGCAGCGCCGCGCCCGCTCCCCCGCCCGCGGCGGTGAGCAGCCCGAGCCTCAGCACCCTGGCGCGCTGGCCCGACAGCTCCGGGCGCGAGCCGGCGGCCGCGCCGACGGCCGTGAACATCAGCGCCACCGTGTTGGTCACATTCGCGCTGACCGGCGGCAGGCCCAGGGCCAGCAGCGCCGGGTAGGACACGACCGAGGCCAGGCTGGCGACGGTACTGACGATGCCGGCGAGAACGCCCACGCCGAGCAGCGCTGCCAGGTAGGCGGCAGTGCTCACAGCCCGCCCTTCCTGGTGCCGTCAGGCCCGGCGCTGCCACGGGCTGAGCCAGCCGGGACTGACAGCGACAGCGCCAGCAGCTACAGCTCGACGCTAGTGCCGGGCACCAGGAACGCCGCCGGGCCGTCGGTCGCCGGCACCAGACCCAGCAGGTTCTCCCACAGGCTGGCTCCCTTGTCGTTCAGCAGCGCATCGTGGATCCAGTAGCCGCGCTGCGGCCGGACCTCCCGCAGGTAGTCGGCGATGTCACTGAACTTCAGCCACGGCCCGCTCACCGGCACCAGCAGCACCGGGATCCTCTCCGCCGGGACGGTGAAGGAGTCGCCGGGGTGGAACACGGCGCCGTCCACGGCGAAGCCCGTGTTGGGGACGATCGGGATGGCGCTGTCCACCCGCGCGTGATCGGTGCCGTAGACATGCACGTCGAAGCCGGCGGCCGTGATCGCATCGCCGTCATGAACTGCGTGCGCCCGGCTGCCGAACTCAGCGAACTGCGCGGCGACTGCCTCGCTTGCCCACAGCTCAAGCCCCGGGTCGGCCTGCAGCGCGCCGCGGACGGCTGCGTCGTCGAGGTGATCGACGTGCTCGTGGGTGATCAGCACGGCGCTGGCGCCCGCCAGCACGTCCGGTCCCGCCCACACGCCGGGGTCGATGACCAGCCGGGCCTCGTTCTTCTCCAGCCGCACGCAGGCATGCCCGAATTTCGTCAGCAGCATGCCAGCGAGCGTACCGGTCAGCGGGAGCCGAGGCCGCGCAGGAGTTCCTCCACCACGCGCCGGGCATACCGGGCATCAGTCGGCCCGGGTCCGTACATGCTCGCCAGAACAGCCCCATTGAGCAGGAACGTGGCCGCCTCAATATCGGTGTTCTCGCGCAGCTCGCCTGTCGCGACGCCGCGCCGCAGGACGGAGCTGACCACGTCGCGGCGCGGCTGCACCACGGTCTCCACGTACTTCGCCATCAGCCGCGGGTAGCGAGCGCCCTCGCCCTGCAGGAGCGCGAACAGGCGGGCCCGGCGCGGATCGGCCGCCTCCCGGCAGATCGTGTTCAGGAGCGCGATGAGGTCGGCGCGCACCGACTTGCCCTGCGCCTCAGGGAGCCGGGTCCGCAGCGCGTCGAGCGCATCGATCAGCATGTCCTCCTTGCCGGGCCAGCGGCGGTAGATCGTCGCCTTGCCGACGCCGGCCCGCGCGGCCACCTGCTCGATGCCGAGTGCGTCCGGGCCGCGCTCGGCGAACAAGTCGAGCGCGGCCGTGAGAATCGCCTGATCGGCCTGCTCGCTGCGGGGGCGGCCGGGCCGGCGGCCGGGCACCACGGCGGCTCCCCCGGCCGTCGCGGAAAGCTGGTGATCAGGCATCGGCTGCTCCCGAACTCGTGACGGGCTCTCCTGGCGTCAGCAGCGCGACGTCCTGGCGCGCGGTCAGCGCTGACCGGCCCGGCATCCAGATCGCGATGGCCACCGCTCCGAGCAGCGCGATGGCTACCGAGATGGTCGCGGCCACGTGCATGGCCCCGACGAAGGACGAGCTTGCCGCCGTCAGCAGGCGGTCGCCGGCCGGGCCGAGGTGCTGGGCGATGACCTGCGTCTGCGCGATCGAGACCGTGGCACTCTGCCGGGCGCCAGGCGGCAGCACCGTGAGGTAGGGCTGCAGCCTGGACCGGTAGACGTCGGCCAGCACCGATCCGAGCACGGCGACGCCGAGCGCGACCGACACCTGGCGCGAGGTATTGGTGATGGCCGAGCCGGCCCCGCCGCGCTCTCGCGGCACGACCGACATCACGCCCTCGGTCGCGGCCGGCATGACCAGGCCCATCCCCGAGCCCTGGACGAGGAAGGTGAGCTCCAGCACCCACGGCGACGTGCCGGTGCCGAGGAAGTGGTACCCGACCAGGGCAGCCGACATCACCAGCAGGCCGGCGGTGCACACCGCCTTTGCGCCGAACCGGCGGACCAGCCGCGCGCTCCTGGTGGCGAACAGCAGCTGCCCGGCAGCAAGCGGGATCGTCAGCAGCCCGGCGTGCAGCGGGCTGTAGCCGCGCACGTTCTGGGTGTAGAAGCTGATGAAGAAGTACACGCCGCCCATCGCGAAGAACACCAGCGCGATCGCGGCCGCGGCCGACGACAGGCGCGGGTCGCGGAACAGCCGGACGTCCAGTGACGGATGCGTTGTCCTGCCCTCGTGCCAGATGAACACGGCGAGGGCCGCGAGGCCGCCGATGACCGGGCCGAGCACGCCGGCGGTCAGCCACGTGCCGGTGTCACCGCCCTGGATGATCCCGTAGACCAGCAGCACGAGCCCGGCGATCGACAGCAGCACGCCGAGGTAGTCAATCGAGCCGGGATTCGGGCTGCGCGACTCCGGCACCAGCATGACGATGGCGGCGATGCCGAACGCGGTCAGCGGGACATTGATCAGGAAGACCGAGCCCCACCAGAAATGATCGAGCAGCAGGCCGCCGACGATCGGGCCGATCGCGATGGCCACGCCGACTGCCGATGCCCAGATCCCGATCGCTCGCGGCCGCTCAGCCGGGTCGAACACGTTGGTGATGATCGACAGCGTCTGCGGCATGACCGCGGCCCCGCCGAGGCCCATCGCGGCCCTGGCCCAGATGAGCTGGTCCGGTGTCTGGGCATAGGAGCACAGCAGCGACGCGAGCCCGAACATGGCCATGCCGATGATCAGCATCCGGCGGCGGCCGATCCGGTCGCCGACCACGCCGAAGGTGAACAGCAGCCCGGCGAAGACCAGCGTGTAGGAGTTGATGGCCCACTCAAGCTGGCTCTGGCTGGCACCGAGCCCGGTCCGCGGCTCGGCGATGGTCTTGAGCGCGATGTTCAGGACGGTGTTGTCCAGGACGATCGCGGACAGGCTGATGATCAGGACGCTGAGAATGAGCCAGCGGCGCCGGTGGATGGTGGTGCCGTCCATGCGTGTCAGCGAGCCTGTCGCGGCGGTTTGTGGTACGGGCTCGCCTCAAACAATACGAAACATGATCGTATCGCAAAGCGGGCAGAATTGCCTCTGTTCACCGTCCGGCCCGCCATGCGATCATCAGATGGTCCGGGGACGCCACGAGGGCGCAACGAGACGCGGAGGATGAGATGACAGCTGCGCAGGGCCATGACCAGGCCGCGCCAACGACCTCGCCAGCCGGGACCCCTGAGCCGCTGTACGGCGGCCAGTCGGCCCGGCGCCTGACTGTCAGGGACATCGCGGCGGCCAAGGCCCGCGGCGAGAAGTGGCCCATGCTCACTGCCTACGACGCGCTGACCGCGTCGGTTTTCGACGCCGCCGGGATCCCGGTCCTGCTGGTGGGCGATTCGGCGGCAATGGTGGTCTATGGCCATGACTCCACCATTCCGGTCACGGTGGACGAGCTCATCCCGCTGACCTCGGCCGTGGTCCGCGGCTCCAGCCGGGCCATGGTCGTCGCTGACCTGCCGTTCGGCTCCTATCAGACCTCGCCGGCCGCGGCCCTGGAGGCCGGGACCAGGTTCCTGAAGGAGACCGGGGCCCAGGCGGTCAAGCTCGAGGGCGGCTACCGGGTCGTCCGGCAGGTCGAGGAACTGGTGGCGGCCGGCATCCCGGTGATGGCCCACCTCGGCCTGACCCCGCAGTCAGTCAACGCGTTCGGCGGCTACAAGGTCCAGGGCCGCGGCGAGGACGGCGAGCGCCTCCTGCACGATGCCAAGGCACTGCAGGCCGCGGGCGCCTTCTCGGTGGTCCTGGAGTGCGTGCCGGCCGACCTGGCGCAGCGGGTGACCGCGAGCCTGGACATCCCCACCATCGGGATCGGGGCCGGGCCGCACTGCGATGCCCAGGTGCTGGTCTGGCAGGACATGGCCGGGCTGTCGCCGCGGACGGCGAAGTTCGTCCGGCGGTACGCCGACATGGCCGGCGTCCTCCGGGACGCTGCCGAGTCGTTCGCCGCGGACGTGGTCGGCGGCGCGTTCCCGACCCCGGAGTACTCCTACCGCTGACCGGCGGCACTCCCGCCGACCACGACGAGCCTGTCCCCGGTCCGCACGGTGCCGGCCTGCGGATCGTCGAGCGCCAGGACGCTGCCGTCGCGCAGCACCGCCACGACCCCGGCGCACGCGTCCCTGGCCGGGCGGCCCAGCTCGGCCGCCTGCACGGGCCGCTCGGTCAGCTCGATGCCGTGGCCGCGGCTCAGCAGCTGCGTCATGACCTGGCCAGCGCCTGGCTCGATCGTGGCCAGGCCGAGCAGCCGCCCGGCCGCCGCTGAGGACACCACGACCTGGCTGGCCCCGCTCTGGCGCAGCAGCGGCTCGTTCTCCGACTCGCGGACGGCCGCGACGATCTGCACTGCCGGGCAGAGCTGGCGGGCGGTCAGCGCGATGAGCACGGCCGCGTCATCCCGGTCGACGGCGATGACCAGGCGGGCCGCCGTCGCGATCTCCGCGCTGGCCAGCACCTGCCGCCGGGTGGCATCGCCGGTGACGCCGGCCACGCCGGCCTGGTTCGCCTCCGCCACGACGTGCGGCAGGATGTCGACCACCACGACCGAGGTCGCCGGCACGCCCGCGTCCCGCAGCGTGGTCAGGACGCTGCGGCCCTTCGTGCCGTAGCCCGCCAGGACGGTGTGACCTGCCATCTTCGACCTCCAGCGGGAGACGCGCCACAGCGCACGGGTCCGTTCTGCCAGCACCTCGAGCGTGGTGCCGATCAGCAGGATCAGGAACACGACCCTGATCGGCGTCAGGATCAGCGTGTTGACCAGCCGCGCGGTGGCGCTGACCGGGACGATGTCGCCGTAGCCGGTGGTCGACAGGGTCACGGCCGAGTAATACAGGGCGCCCAGCAGTCCCAGCGGCTGGCCGGGCGCTGCCGCGTCCCGGTAGCCGGCCCGCCCCGCGTAGACGATGACGGTCGACAGCAGCAGGAGCGCCAGGGCCAGCGCGGCCCTGATCATCACCGCGCCGAGCGGCGTCCGGCTGCGCGATGGCAGCCACACCGCGGCACTGTCCTGCCCGTTCCCTGTCACATCTGAACGTGATCTACCAATCACAGTGTGTGACGTTACCCTGATGCATCGTCATTGATGCCGGGATGGGCGCCCGCGCCCGGTCAGATGTCGGTGACGCGGATGCCCGCGTGCGCCTTGTAGCGGCGGTTGATCGAGACCAGGTTCGCGGTCAGCGCCTCGACCTGACCGCAGTTCCGCAGCCGGCCGGCGTACACCCCGCGCATGCCGGGGATCTCGCTCGCGACGGCGATCACCAGGTCGGTGGCGGCACGGTCATCGCCGAGAACGAGGACGTCCAGGTCCATGGCGGCCACTTCCGGGTCAAGCAGCAGCTTCGCCGACACGTGGTGGAACGCGCCGACGACCGTGCTGTCCGGCAGCACGGCCGCGGCCTGCTCGGCGGCGCTGCCCTCCGGCACGCTGAGCGCGAACGCTCCCCTGGAGTCAAAGCCCATCGGGTTCACGCAGTCGATCACGATCTTGCCCGCCAGCGTCCCGGCCAGCGAAGCCAGCAGGTCCCGGTGGCCCTCCCAGGGCATGGCGGCAATCACGAGGTCGGCCTCGGCGGCCGCATCCTGATTCACTGCGCCGCTCAGCAGCGGGCCGCCGCCGAGGCCGGCTGCCGCCGACGCCGCGCGGTCCGCGTCCCGCGAGCCGATCACGACGCGATGCCCGGCGATCGACAGGCGCCTGGCCAGCCCGCGACCCTGATCGCCGGTACCGCCCAGCACGCCGATCACCAGGCCGGACACGTCGGGAGTAGCGCCGGGCTGCGCGGCGCCAGTGGAGTCAGGGGTCATGCGCCGATCCTGCCAGACGCCGCCTGGCGCGCCCGCGCCGGCCGGAGTCCCGGCGCCGGCGGCGCTAGTCGGGCACCATGGGGTCATGAACGCCGACCAGGTCGCGATGCTGCGGGCGCTGCTCGCGCCAACCGGGTGGCTGGACCGCACCTCGTCGTTCGCGCGCGCGCTGCGGCGCAGCGCGCGCACGCCGAACGGACTGCTCATCGTCGGCACGCGAGACAGCCGAGCCGTGGCATATGACCGCGCACTTAGCTGACGAGAGCCGGCTGGCCGGCATCCCGGAGCTGGCTCCCACGCTGGTCCGGTGGCAGCCCGGCCCGGACGCGGCGCCGCACCTGGCCGTCGGCCTTGACCGGCTGCGCGCCGCCACCCGCGAGGAGACGCTGCTGGTGGTCACCCCGGAGGCGGCCTCGCCGGAGTTGCTTGAGCGGGTCCATGACGTCCGCCGGGCTGGCGCCACCATTTTCGCGCTGGACGCCGACGACCCCGAGCTGGACGAGCTGGCCCACGAGGCGCTGCCCGTCAGGCCCGACACCGCGCCGGTCTCCTTCGACGCGGTGCAGCACCTGGTGAGCTCGGCGGCCGGCGATGACGGTGACGCCGTCGGCCTGCGCTACGCGGCCCGCCATCCGGACCGCGACGAGGCAGTCAGCGGGGCCCGGCCGGGGGACGCTGCGCACGCGCCTGGCCCGGCTGCTCGACACCGTCAGCGGCACGCCGCCCGACTAGCCTGCCGGACTGGGCTGCCGGACTGGCCTGGCGGACTGGCCCGCCAGGCCGGTGCGGCACGATCAGAGGGTGACGCTCTCGCCGGTCCGGCCGTTCGATGCCGGGGCGCTGTATCAGGCACTGGACGCCCGGCGGGCGGAGCTCGGGCTCAGCTGGCCGGGAGTGGCCAGTCAGATCTGGCAGCTCTCCGCTGATCTCAACGACCGGCGCCGCGATCATCCGATCAGCCCCTCGACGCTCACCGGCATGGCGAGCAAGCCGAGGACGAGCTGCCAGCATGCGCTGTTCATGCTGCGCTGGCTCGGCCGCAGCCCCGAGAGCTTCCTGGCCGGAGGGCCCGGCGATGATGCCCGCTTCGCGCTGCCAGCGGCAGGCCCGGACCGGCGGCTCCGGTGGGCGCTGAAGCTCCTGTACGCGGCGATGGACGAGAAGAGGCGGCAGGACGGCCTGACGTCGCCGGCACTGGCCGCGCTGCTCGGGCGCCACCCGGGTCAGCTGACCGGACTGCGCACCGCGAAATTCGGCACTGGCATGGATCTCGCCATGCGCATCGTGCAATGGCTCGGGCGCCCGGCAGCCGACTTCGTGTACCCGGCCCGGTGGTGACCGGCCTGCTAGCCCTGCTGGCCGGGGTCAGGCTGCTCTGACTGCGGCTCGCCGCCGGGCTCCTGCCGGTCCTCGTCCGCGCTGTCGGCGTCCAGCTTCACCGTCGGCGGGGGCGGCGGCTGCACGGGCCGGCGGCCGTCGAGCCGGTGGATGCCGTAGATCGGCGGCGGTGCCAGCCGGGCGAACTGGGCGATGGCGGTGCCGACGATCGTCGCCTCGACGACGTGATCCTTCCCGAACGGCACGATGGGGCACTTGCGCTCGGAGATCCTGGCCGACAGGTCACGGACCACGACACCCTCGGCGCCCATCCGCACGAGATCAAGCTCCAGCTCGTTCCGCGCATCTGTCCGGACCTGCCGGACGAGATCGGTGTAACCCTGGACTTCCACGTTCCCGGCATTGAAACGGGTCTGGCCTTTCGTCAGCCAGTCATCATGCCGGTAGCCGACCGCAACGCCCAGCGCCAGGCCGACCGGCACGAAGCCGTGCGCGACGAGCTTGGTGAAGTCCTGCCCGGACAGATCGGAGGCGAACGGCTGGGCCCGGCTGGTCACGCCCGCCGCGCGCACCGCCGTGCCGAACGCGCGGAATTCCAGGATGTCCTCGTCGTCGCCGAAGGGACCGATGGTGAGCTCGACGCCGATGACGCCGAGACCGCCGAGCGCCGCGCATTCCGCTGTCATCCGCCCGATCGCCGCCCGGCGCGCCTGATACAGCACCGACACCAGCGGGCGCGCGGAGCCGATCGCGGCAGCGCCGACTGGCGCCTGGATCGCCCCCGGCCCCAGCCGGGGCCCGCTGCCCGGCGCCCGGTAGGCGCGGTTGCCCTCGCCCCGGTACACGGCGAGGCCGTACGGGCACTCCTCGTCCCCGGCGTCGCCCACGCTGTACACCGCCGCGCCGAGCACCTGGCCGACCGGCTGGAAGCCCACCCTGGAGATGGCCGCGAACTCACTGACATCGAGCGACGATCCCCAGCTGCGGGTGCCGCGCATCTCGGCCAGCCGCGCCTCCGCGGCTGGCGGCAGGTTCTGACCTAGCGGCCCGGGGGCTGGCATCGCGGGTCAGGCATCAAGGCTGAGCACCATCGTCGGCGTCTGAATGATGTGATCATCACGCAGCGGCCGCACCGCGGTGCCGATCGCGAAGAACTCGGTCGTGTGCGAGCCCCAGGCGTGGCTGTGCTGCCGCAGCTGCACGCCGACGATGCCCTCGGCGGCGAGTTCCTCCGCCTCGGCCTGCATCCGGGACATGGCGAGCTCGCGCGCGTCGTACAGCGCCTGGGTGAACTGCTCGAGCTCGACGTTGCGGCCGATGTTGCCCATCTTGTTGCCGAACTTCTGATGGGCGATGTGGTAGACGCACGTTCCCATCGTCATGCCGAGCGGCGCGTAGCCGGCCCTGATCAGGGTCCAGAAGTCCTGCCCGGACAAGTCAGAGGTGAACGGCATGCCCTTGTTGTTGCGCCAGTTCGTCACGCCGCCGCCGCCGGCTCCCGGCTCGGCGATCACGGCGGTGCCCACCGCGATGAACTCGGCGATGTCAGCGCCGAACTCCTTCATCTCCACGTCCAGCCGGACGCCCACGACGCCGTCGGCGCCGAGCGCCTGTGCCTCGGCCTCCATCCTGGTCATCGCCAGCTCGCGGGCGTGATACATCGCCTGCGACAGGACGTCGAGCTCCTGGCTCTGGCCCCAGCGGCCGAACTGCAGGCCGACGTGGTAGATCGAGCTGCCCAGGACCAGGCCGACCGGACGGAAACCGACCTCCCGGACCAGCAGGAACTCGTTGACCGACAGGTCGGAGGTGAAGATCGACCCGGGCTGCCCCGGCCGCAGCTCGGCCAGCCGGCGCATCGCGTCCTGCGGTACTCCCAGCACCCCGAGATCGGTGCCCTGCTGCTCCGTCATCGTGCTCCTCTGCTTCGAGAATGTGGTCCCCGCTGCCTGCGCGCTGCCCGCGCGGACCGGGGAGAGCTGGTCATGGGCCGAGCCGGACCCTGGCGGCCTGGCGCCGCTGCGGGTCGAGAGACATGATCGCCAGCGGCGGCTTGTCCGGCCCCCGCTTGCCGCCGAACCGGGCGATCGCCGTTCCGATGATGGTCGCCTCGACCACGTGGTCCCTGCGGCCTTCCTGCACGGGGCACTCGTGCTCCCCGACCTGGATGCTCATCTGCTGCAGGACGACGCCATCCGCGCCGTGCCGCGTGACGTCGCGCTCCAGCTGCGTCCGGGCGTCGTGCCGGGTCGAGTTCACCAGATCGGTGTAACCCGCGACCTCGGAGTTGCCCGCACCCCAGGACGACTGGCTCACGGTCACCCAGTCGTCGTGCCGGGCGCCGATCGAGATGCCGAGCACCAGCCCGGCAGGCACCCAGCCGGCCATGATCAGCTTGGCGAAGTCCTGACCCGACAGGTCCGAGGTGAACGGCTGGCGCAGCGTCGGCCCGCCGGGCGCGCGCACCGCTGTGCCGATCGCCTTGAATTCCATGCCGCCCGCCGGGAAGCCGCCGATGCTCAGGCGCACGCCGACGACGCCATGGCCGCCGAGTTCCTGGCACTCGTGCATCATCCGCCCGATCGCCTGCCGCCGCGCCTCGTACATCGTGCGCACCAGCGGCGCGTACGAGCCCAGCGTGCCGCTGCCCGACGTCGCCGTGATGCTGTTATACGGCACGGCGCCAAAGGCCCGCATCCCGCCGAGCCCGTATCCGCTGGCGTAGGCAGGGCAGCTGTAACCGCCGGTGTAGCCGATGTTGTAGACCGCGGCGCCCAGCACCTGGCCGACTGGCTCGAAGCCAGTGCTCTTGATCGCCGTGAACTCATCGGCCGTGAGCGCTGACCCCCAGGTGCCGCTCTGCCGGATCTCGGCCATCCTGGCCTCGGCGGCGGGAGGGAGCCCGTCGCCAGGATCGTCCACGGTCACTCTGCGCCCCCTTGTCGCGCTTGCTACCGCTGGCCTCAGCGTACAAGACGGCCGGTCAGCCTCCTACCAGCCGCCCCGCTCACGGGACGCCTGGTCAGCTGTCCGCGGTCTCCCCCGGCCAGCGGTCCTGCGGCCTCCCATTCCTCGTTCCTGCGCTGCACGGTCTCCAGTGCGTGCTCCGCGGCGTCCCTGGTGGGATACGGGCCCAGCCTGTCCTTGCCAGGGCACCCGGCTCCCTGCTCCACCTCATGATGCTTCAGGCAGAACCACCAGCTCTTGTCATCGTCCATAACTATTAGACTTGCAGATCATGGCAACCACTCTCCACCCCGGCCGGGTCTCGCCGGAGCGTGCCGTCCCCGCGGCCATCGAGCGCCCGGAATATGTCGGCCGGCGGGCCCCGCGCGGCGGCGAGCGAGACGTCAAGGACGCCGCGACCATCGAGCGCATGCGCGTCGCCGGCCGCATCGCCGCTCAGGCTCTCCAGGAGGTCGGGCGGCACGTCGCCCCCGGCGTGACCACCGACGAGCTGGACCGGATCGGGCACGAGTTCCTCATTGACCGGGGCGCCTACCCGAGCACGCTCGGCTACCGCGGCTTCCCCAAGTCCCTGTGCACCTCGGTCAACGAGGTCATCTGCCACGGCATCCCGGACGACACGGTGGTCGCCGACGGCGACATCGTCAACATCGACATCACCGCGTTCATCGGCGGCGTCCACGGCGACACGAATGCCACCTTCCTGGCGGGCGACGTGGCTGAGGAGTCCCGGCTCCTGGTCGAGCGGACCAGGGAGGCGATGATGCGCGGCATCCGCGCAGTCGCGCCGGGCCGCCCGCTGAACGCGATCGGCCGGGTCATCGAGTCGTACGCCCGGCGGTTCGGCTACGGGGTGGTGCGCGACTTCACCGGGCACGGGATCGGGACGACATTCCACTCCGGCCTGGTCGTGCCGCATTTCGATGACCCGTCCGTGGGCGTCATCATGGAGCCGGGCATGACCTTCACGATTGAGCCGATGCTCACGCTCGGCACCGTTGAGTACGACATCTGGGCAGACGGCTGGACGGTCGTGACACAGGACCGCAGGCGCACCGCGCAGTTCGAGCACACCCTCGTGGTCACCGCCGACGGCTGCGAGATTCTGACGCTCCCCTGAGCCGCAGCGCAGCCGCTAGCGGCGTCGTCGCGGTCGGCGCCGGCCGGACGGGCCGCCCGAGTCCTGCGGCCGGCCGGTGCCAGCCGGACTGGCCGGGACCGCGGGGACGGACTCACACGCCAGGCTGCGGCCGGGCAGCCAGCGCAGCCACGCGGGCAGGTACCAGGCCCGCTCGCCGAGCAGCGACAGCGCCGCCGGCAGCACCACGCCGCGCACGATCGTCGCGTCGATCAGCACGGCGGCGGCCAGGCCGACGCCGAGCATCTTCACGTCGATCATCGACAGAGTGGCGAAGATCGAGAACACGGCGACCATGATGATCGCGGCGCTGGTCACGACCCCGGCGCTGCGCCCGACACCGTCGATGATCGCGTCGCGCGCGCTGGCACCGCCGGTCCACAGCTCGCGGATGCGGCTCAGGATGAAGACGTGGTAATCCATGCTCAGCCCGAACAGCATGACGAACGTGAACAGCGGCACCCAGGGCACGAGCGCGCCGAATGAGGTGAAGCCGAGCACGCCCTCCAGGTGCCCGTCCTGGAAGATCAGCGTGACCAGCCCGTAGGCGCCGCCGACGGACAGCAGGTTCAGCAGGATCGACACGACCGGGATCGTGATGCTCCGGAAGGCGCACATCAGCAGCACGAACGCGAGCAGCGCGACAACGCCGAAGACCAGCGGTGTCCGCGAGTCCAGCGTCGACCGCAGGTCGTAGCTCGACGCGGTGTTCCCGGTCACGGCAAAGCTCGCGCCGGGCACCTTGCCGACCGTCGAGGGCAGTATCCGGTCCTCACAGCGTCAGCAGCGCGCTGTCAGACACCTTGCTGGTGCCGCTGCCCGCGAGCGGGACCTCGACGACCAGCGCCCGGCCGCCCGCCACCGCCGTGGCCGTCACCGGCCCGTGGATCGCGCCGCCCCTGGCCGCGTCCGTCCGCAGCGCCGTCAGCTCGGTCCGCATCGCCTGGCTTTGCAGGCCCGAGCCGCTGACCACCACGTCGGCCGGTGCCGGCTTGCCGGGGAACTCGTGCTGGATGTCGGCCAGCACCCTGACGACGCCAAGGTTGCTTGGCAGGTCGATGGACGGGTTGCCGATGCGCATGCCGAGCGCTGGCGCGGCCAGCACGAGCAGGGCCGCGGTCGCGATGCCGCCGAGCAGCAGCGGCCTGCGCACGACCTTCCCGGCCAGTCCCGCCCACAGCCGGGACGGCCGCGGATGGGTCAGGCGGCGGCCGAGATAGGGCAGCTGGCCGCGGTCAGCCCACTGCCCCAGCCAGGACAGGAGGGCGGGCAGGAAGAACAGCGAGCCCAGGACCGCGACCCCGACGACCATGATCGTGCCGAAGGCGATGCCGGTGAAGATGTCGATACCGGTCAGGAACAGCCCGGCCAGCGACACCATCACGGTCATGCCCGGACACCAGGATGGCGCGGCCTGACGTGGCCGCCGCGATTCCGACCACAGCCTGCTCGTCGTGGCCGTTCATCCGTTCCTCGCGTTCTCGCCGCAGGTAGAACAGCGAGTAATCGACGCCGACGGCCATCCCGATCACGAGCACCAGCTCGGAGGTGCCCGATCCGACTGGCAGCCACTGGCCGGCGATGCCGAGCAGGGAGACGGCGGTCACCACGGCGGTGCCGGCGAGCAGCACCGGGATGCCGGCCGCGATCAGCGCCCCGAAAACCGCGAGCAGCAGGATCAGCGTCATCGGGACCGAGGTCCACTCAGACTGACGGAAGTCCTGGCCAAGCAGCGCGTTGGCGACCCGGTCGGTGCTGGCCGAGCCGGCTTCGCGGACGAGCAGATCAGGATGCGCCGCCTGGATCTTGCGGACGACGGCGAGATCAGTGAGCACCGTCGTGTCCGCGTCCGCGTTCGGCCCGGCAACGTTGAATGTGATGAGCGCCGCGGTGCCGTGCCCGGCCACCAGGCCCCGGCTGCTGGCAGCCGACAGGAACGGTGCCCGGATGTGGTCGGCCGCCTGAGGCAGGGCCGCCAGCGCCGCCTCGACCTGGAGCGTGACCCGCTTCACTTCCGCCGCGGCGTGCCGCAGGCCGGCTGCCGCGTCTGAGGTGAGATGCTTCTCGTCAGTCCTGGCCTCGATCAGCACGCTCTCGGCCGGCGGTGTCACCACGCCGAGGTTGGTGAGCACCTGCTCGGCGCGGCCAGCCTGGCCGGGGTCGTACTGCGGGACCGAGGGGCCGGTGGCGAACTGGCCGGCGATGAAGGCGGCCACCATGAACGCCAGCCACATGCCGACTGCGGCTTTCCGGTGCCTGGCGCTCCAGCAGGCGAGGCGCTCGACGAAGGGTCGCTGCCGGACGGCCGTCCCGTCGGCAGGACAGGGTGGGCTAGGGAGCAGGCGCATCGTTGCTCTCTGGCTCGGAGGCTGACACCTGGTAATCAGCAGCGGGGGGCCCAGGGCAGGGGGCAAAGGGCAGCTGATTGCCGCAACTGTAACCCGGCGGCCGGACTGGGTGAACCGCTATGACACCGTCCCGGCGAGTTCTTTGCCAGGCAGCCGGCATTCCCGGGGATCGTCCCCAGCTGGCACTCAGCCTGCGGCCGGGCACCCGAGGCACGGCGCGGACTGCGGCGGCCTCGTTCCCGGCAGGCTGGAAGCGACCGCAGCGGGGCATCCGCGCGGTGACATGATGCTGCGCATGGGTGAGCTGATCTTGATCAGGCACGGTGAGACGGAGTGGAGCCGGCTGGGCCGGCATACCGGCAGGACCGACGTCCGGCTGACTGAGGCCGGGCGGGCCGCTGCCGTCGCGCTGCGGCCGGCCCTGGCGGCCAGGACGATCAGCGCCGTCTTCACCAGCCCGGCCAGCAGGGCGATTGAGACAGCCGGGCTGGCCGGCCTTTCCGACCCCACGGCCGACCCCGACCTGTGGGAATGGGACTACGGCGGATACGAGGGCCTGACCACCGACGAGATCAGGCAGCAGCGGCCCGGCTGGTACCTGTGGCGGGACGGGGTCATCCCCGGCGACGCGGACCATCCGGGCGAGTCGGTGGCCAGCGTCGGCAAGCGCGCTGACGCCGTGCTCGGCCGCGTCCGGCCGCTGCTCCCCCGCGGTGACGTCGCGCTGGTCGCGCACGGTCACCTGCTGCGCGTGCTGACGGCGCGGTGGCTCGGGCTGGCGCCAGACGACGGCCGGCTGTTCCGGCTCGACACCGGGACCTTCAGCACCCTCGGAACCGAGCACGAGGAGCCGGTCATCAGCTGCTGGAACATCCCGCCGGAAGGCGCGGCCAGCGCGGCCTGACCGGCGGCGCCGGTTCTGCAGCCGGGGCAGCTGGCTAGCTGACGCAAACCCGCTAGCGCCGGCCGGGCGCCGGGCGGGAGGCTGTGCCTATGACCATGCCCTTCCCGTCGCCCACCGTGCCCGTCGCCACGCGCGCTGAGGTTTTCACCGGCTATCTCGATTACTTCAGGTCCCGCCTGGTCAGCAAGCTGCGGTCGCTGCCCGACGGCGCCCTCAGGACCAGCCTGCTGCCGTCGGGATGGACGCCGCTCGAGTTGCTCAAGCACCTGCGCTACGTCGAGCTGCGCTGGCTGGTCTGGGGTTTCGAGGGACTCGACGTCGGCGATCCGTGGGCCGACGAGCAGGCGGGCCGCTGGCATGTCGCGCCGGACGAGACGCTCGACGACCTCGTCATCGCGCTCAGCGAGCAGGCACAGCGCACCGCCGCCATCGCCGGGGCGCACGACCTGGCCGAGATCGGCCAGCCCGGTGAGCGCTGGGACGGCGCGGCGCCCGCGTCGCTGGAGCGCGTGCTGTTTCACCTGGTGCAGGAGTACGCCCGCCATGTCGGCCAGCTCGATGTCGTCGCCGAGCTGGCAGGCGGCGAGGTCGGCGAGTAGCTGCTAGCCGGCCGCGGCCTCCGCCTGGCGGGCGCTCTCCTCGCGCTGCCGCTCGCGCATTGCCCGCAGCACGGGCAGCGCCGCGAAGTAGCTTCCGGCCACGGCTATCCCGCCGATGCCGATGTCAACCGACAGCCTCCCCTGCCTGGCCCAGTAGACGTCCTTCAGGTCAAGCAGCAGGGCGAATTCATCGACAATGAGCGCCAGCCCGCTGCCGTAGCTCATCGCCACGGCCGGGTGCCTGCGGGTGCTCTCCTCGCCGTGCACGGCGATCGCCCCGACGCCGGCCAGCATGCCGATGCCCCACATGTAGTGATGCAGATGCTCGCCGCCCGCGCTCAGGTTGCGGAACGGGCCCTTGCCGTCCCTGATGCTGTAGGTAATGCACCGGACGGCGCCGAATGTCGTGGTGAAGGCGAGCCAGCTGGCCAGCGCCGCGCGCTGCGGCTGGTCGAGGTCGTCGCGCAGGACGCGGCGCAGCCGCGGGAAAAGCCCGGTCACGCTCCTTACTGTCCCCGGCGCCAGCCAGCGCTAACCGGCTCGCACGCACGCGGTCAGGCGGCGGGCGGCCGCTTGCGGCGGGCCTCGGCTGAGGCTGCCAGCAGCACCTGCGGCGGAATCCTGGTGGTCGACTCGAAGGCAGCCCGCAGGGCAAGCGTGACCGCAGCGTCGGTGAGGCCGATGGCGGGCGTCCCGTACAGGCGCCGGGCCCAGCGCGGCAGGCTGGCGTAGGCGAGCACGTTCACCGGCGGGACGATCAGCTTCAGCGACCGCAGCGCCACCGGCAGCCGGGGCGTGAACGACAGCCGCAGCGCATGCCGGGCCTCGGCGCTGGCCCGCAGCCGCGGCCGCATCCGCTCGTAGTAGGCAGCCAGCTCCGCCATGCTGGCCGGCACGATCGCCGGGCTGAGGCCCACCACCTCGGCGCTGCGGCGCTGCTCAGCCACGAACGTGTCCAGCTCGGCTGCGGTCACGTGCACGCCGCTGCGGCGGGCGATCTCCGCATAGGACCCGATCTCCCCGCAATGCACCCACAGCAGCAGCTCCGGGTCGTCGAGCCGGAAGCTCGTGCCGTCGGCATCCGTGCCGGTCAGCGACGCGTGCACCTTCCGCAGCCGCGCGCCGGCGCGCCTGACCTCGGCCGTCGTGCCGTAGGTGCGAATCCGGATGTACTCGACCGTCCTGGTGAAGCGGCCCCAGGCCTCGTCGGGCCGGGCGAAGGCGGTGTTCTGCCAGGTCCCGAGCATTACCCGCGGGTGCAGCGCCTGCAGGTACATGGCCCGGACCCCGGCGATCCACATCACCGGCTCGCTGGACACCCGCCAGGTCACCGAGCCAGGGCCGAACAGGCCCTGATCCTGGCCGCCCGGCTGGCTGGTCATCGTGGCCTGGTCTCCTCGGCGACCCAGTCCAGGTACGACTGCGACCCGGCCACGATCGGCGTGGCGACGATCTCCGGGTCGTCGTAGCTATGCCGCTCGGCCAGGAACTCCGCGAGGTCGTCGAATCTGTCAGCGGGCAGCTTCAGCATGATCAGCCACTCCTCGGCCCGCTCGAGGCCGTCCTCCCACCAGTAAGTGCTGGCGATCGGCCCGGCGACCTGCGCGCACGCGGCCAGGCGCGCCTCGACAGCGCCCTGTGCCAGTTCCACGGCCTCGGCACGCGAGTCGGTCGTGGTCTGCACCTGGAGGAACTGCGGCACGGTACCCGCTGCACGCGGCTGCGCTGGCATGGCCTGATAGTACGCCCGGCGCCCTGCGCGTGGCGTCCCCTGCCATGGCGACGCCGGCCGTGGCCGGGCTGGCGGCGATTGTGCCCCGGTTTGCGGCTAACCGCCGGGTCTGGTGCGTCCGGCCGGGGCGCCGGTACCCTGACCCTGAACAACGGCGGGGCGCTGGTGCCGCGGACCGCGGACGGAGACCTGATGACCCGCTTCTCGCTCATCGTGAATCCGGCTGCCGGCCGCGGCCGGTGCCGTCGGTCAGTCCCGCCCGCCGCCGCCGTGCTGGCCACCGCTCGGGCGCGGCCTGCCAGGTCCGCGAGTCGGCCAGCCTCGGGCACGCGTGCGAGCTCGCCGCCGAGGCGGCCGCTGCCGGCGACGTGGTGGTGGCAGTCGGCGGGGACGGCATGGCGGGCGCGCTGGCCGGGGCGACCGCCGCGGCGGGCGGCACCTACGGCATCATCCCGGCCGGGCGCGGCAATGACCTTGCCAGGGTGCTGGGCATCCCGGCGGACCCTGCCGCCGCCGCTCGCGTGCTGGCCGCGGGCGTCACCCGGCGCGTCGACCTGATCGGGGTCAGCGCCGCGGGCCAGCCCGAGCTGACTGTGGCCGGGAGCGTCTACGCCGGAGTCCCGTCCGTCGCCGGCGAGATCGCCAACGGGACGCGCTGGCTCACCGGCCCGCTGGTCTACCCGGTCGCGGCACTGCGGGCGGTCGCAGGCTGGAAGCCCGTGCAGGTTCTGTGTCACGGGCGCCGCCGGGGAGCACGAGTTCGCCGGGTACGCGGTCGTGGTGGCGAACTCGGCCTACTTCGGCGCGGGCATGATGGTGGCGCCGCCCGCCGTCATCGACGACGGCCTGCTCGACCTGGTGCTGATGCGGCACGGGCCGAAGCTGGCGTTCATCCGGGCGCTGGCCAAGATCAAGGACGGCTCGCACACCGCGCTCGCCGAGGTCAGCCTGAGCCGGGACAGCGCCGTCACGCTGACGGCCGACCGGGCAGTGCCAGTCGCGGCGGACGGCGAGACACTGCCGTTCGCCGCCCCGCTGCCGGCCGGCCAGCCGCTGCGGATCCGGGTGCTGCCGGGCGTGCTCACCGTGATCGTGCCGGCGCCGGCTCGCTGAATCCCGCTCAGACGCTCCCGACCGGCCCGGCCGAGACCTGCCTGACGATCAGCGCAAGCAGAACCGCCGCGACCGCGCCGAAGGCCAGGCTCAGCTTCGTGCTGTCGAAGACCAGGCCGGTCGCCTGCGCGTGGCCGCCGGCCGCGGGGTTCCGGGACGGGCCGTGATCCAGGCCACGCACCAGCACGCCCACCAGGCGGCCGGAAGATAGGCGAACGTCTTCCGCTGCCCGGCAGGCAGTCCGGCCCGCCAGATGTCGATCATGATCTGGTACGGGAACCAGAGGAAGCCGATCGGCACGATCCAGCTGCCGATGGCCCAGCCCGGTGACCGGCGCTGCGGCCAGTCCAGGTACCCGGCGTTCTGCCGGGCGCGGTAGAACCAGGTCAGGAACACGATCATGATCGGCACCGTGAGCAGTGCGGCGAGGAGCTGGGTGGCGGCCGGTCGCAAGGCTGGCCAGCGCCGCGAGCGCGTCGATGACCAGCATGACCGTCAGCGCGGTCGCGAGGCCCTGCAGGTTATACGTCCGCGCCGGGGCGATCATGCCGCGACACCATCCCGATCCGGCTCATCTAGTGCGTGGCGAGCACGGTACCTGAAGGGCAGGGCGCCGTGCCAGGGCCAGCGCGCGGATCAGCCAGGGATCCGCCTGGTCAGCCGGCGGCGGGCGGTGTCCGCGCCGACGCGGCCCCGACTGGCGGCGAGGTCAGCAGGCGGCGGTCGGCGTCCGCGCCCATCAGCGCATGCGACAGCCGGTCAAGCATGCTGGCCAGGTCCGCGTGCTGCTCAGGCGACCAGCCTGCGAGCAGTCGCTCCAGGCCCTCGCGCCTGGCGGCGAAGACCCGGTCCGCAGCCGCCGATCCGCCTGGTGTCAGCCGCAGGACCCCGTCGTCGCGCACGACCATGCCGCGCTCGACGAGCCGGTCGACGTACGGACGCCCGTACTCCACGGTCACCCCGGCTTCCCTGGCCAGGGCGATGCTGGCGACGTCACCGTGCTTGGCCAGCCGGGCGAGAACCCAGCAGGATCCGCCGGGCACGTCCAGCCCGGCCAGCTCGGCGATCCGCTCATAGCCCTGCCTGCGCATGTCGCCGTCGGCGAGCCGGAGCAGCGACCGCTCGATCTCCTGCACTGACGTCCGCTCCGCTGACCCGGCCCCGATGCCCTCGCCGAGGTCCGCGGCGCCCGCCGTCTTGCGCAGCGGGACCTCGCGCAGGAACCAGGACAGCACGAACGCGACCGCGGCCAGCGGCACCGCGTAGAGGAAGATCTTGTCGATGGACTGGGCGTAGGCAGTCAGCACCGGGAGCCGCGCGGCCGGCGGCAGCTTCCGCAGCAGCGTCGGATTGGCCTGCGCCGAGGCGATGCTGAAGCTGGCAGGCAGCCGCACCCCGGCCAGGCCGGACCGCAGCGCCGAGGCCAGGTGGCTGGAGAAGATCGTGCCGCAGATCGCGACGCCGAACGCGCCGCCGATCGACCGGAAGAACGTCACCCCCGATGTCGCCGCGCCGAGGTCGGCGTAGTCGGCGGAGTTCTGCACGGCGATGACGAGCACCTGCAGGATCATGCCGAGGCCGAGGCCGAGGATGAAGAAATAGACGTTCGTCACCAGCGACGACGTCGTCACCGACAGCCGCGACATCAGGATCAGCGCCACCACCAGCAGCGCGGTGCCCACGATCGGGAACACCTTGTACTTCCCGATCCTGGAGATCAGCTGCCCGCTGCCGATGGAGGTGAGCAGCAGGCCGAGCACCACCGGCAGCAGGTAGACGCCCGAGATTGTCGCGGACACGCCCCTGACCACCTGCAGGAACAGCGGAAGGAACGCCAGCGCGCCGAACATCGCGTAGCCGGCCGCGAAGCCGATTCCCGAGCAGACGGAGAACACCGGGTTGCGGAACAGCCGCAGCGGCAGCACCGGCTCGGCCGCCCGCCGCGCCGACAGCCACCAGCCGACGGCGAGCACGACGGCCGAGAACGCCCAGGCCGATGATCTCCGGCGAGCCCCAGGCGTACTGCGTGCCGCCCCACGACGTGAGCAGCACGACGCAGGTGGCGGCACCGGCCAGCAGCAGCGCGCCGAGGTAGTCGATGGTGTGCCGCTGCCCCCGCGGCGTCGCCGGCAGCGCCACGGCGATCACCGCGAGGGCGATGAGACCGATCGGCAGGTTGATGTAGAAGACCCAGCGCCAGCTCAGGTTGTCGACGAAGAACCCGCCGAGCAGCGGCCCGGCCACGCTGGCCACGCCGAAGACGGCGCCGAACACGCCCTGGTACTTGCCGCGCTCGCGGGCGGGCACCACGTCGCCGATGATCGCCTGGGCCAGCACCATCAGGCCGCCGCCGCCGAGGCCCTGCAGCGCGCGGAACGAGATGAGCTCGATCATGCTGTGCGCCTGGCCGCACAGCGCCGAGCCGACCAGGAAGATGACGATGGACGCCTGGAACAGCGTCTTGCGGCCGAACTGGTCTCCGAGCTTGCCCCACAAGCGGCGTCGACGCCGTCGTGGCCAGCAGGTACGCCGTGACGACCCAGGACAGGTGGCTCAGGCCGCCGAGGTCGCCGACGATGGTCGGGAGCGCCGTCGCGACGATGGTCTGGTCCAGAGCTGCCAGCAGGATCGCCAGCATGAGGGCGGTGAAGATGATCAGCAGGCCGCCGCGCGGCCGAACGGCAGCCTGGGGGCCTGGTGACTCCGCCATGACTGCCTTGTACCCGTATTAGCGGGATGATCTCCCCGCTGGCGGTGCCAGGAAACGGGCAGCGCGTCAGTAAACGGACCACCCGGGCAGCCTTACCCCCGACAGTCCCCCGGTGGCTGCCCGGGCGGCCGGCTCCTAGTAGCCGCCTCCGCCGGATGAGCTGCTCGAGGACGAGCTGCCTGCCGAGGGCGCGGCCGGCTTGGTGCCAGCCGGGGTCATCGCCCACCACAGGCCGCCGGACACGTTCAGGCCGTTGCCGCTCACCTGACCCGGCGCGGTATCGGCCGTGTAGGTGTACAGCGGGTGCCCGTCGTAGGTCGCCTGGACCTGACCGCCGGACCGGGTGATCGTGCCGAATCCGTGCGGCAGGCTGGTGCCCGAGGCGGCCACCGCCTTGCCCAGTACCGGCGGCCAGTAGGTCGCGCAGGACCCGGTGCAGTTGGACTTGGTCGGCGTGTCAATGGCAAACCAGTAGATCGTCTGTCCCGTGGCCGTCGTCAGCACGGTGCCCAGCTTCGTACTGCGCGTCCTGATTGTGACCGATGACGACGTGGCGTGGCTCTGCTGCGCCGCCGGCGCGCTCGAGCTGGAAGCCGGGCTCCCGCTCGTCGACGGGGACGCTGAGCTGCCGCAGGCCGCCAGCGCCACAGCGCCGCTGGCCAGGATCGGTGCAGCCCACCATCGGATGCGCATGATCGTCTCTCCGTTCCTCGCAGATCGGCCCCTGTTCACCCCTGACTACGCAGGCCGCGCCTGAAACGTTCAGGCACGCCCGCAAAAGGCACCCTGACCTGGCCTTAAGTCCTCCGCCATCCGGTGGCACAGCCAGGCCAGCGACATCGGGTACCGGTAGTCGATGGCCGCGTGCGTGGCATCGAACAGCTCGAACCTGATGACGTCGCCGGGAGGCCGGTCAGCTCCCCGTCGGCCGGGGCGGTGAACGGCACCCGCGAGTGGCTCCCACCATGCCCAGATGTCGCCGTCGTAAGGCGCAGCGCCCGCTCGCCGGCCAGATCGGCAGACGACGGCAGCATGACGCCTCCTGACGCAGGTGACGGAGTCCGGGCCATCTCACCACGCACTGCCGGGCCCCGCAGTTTCGCCAGCTAGATGCCGATCTGACTGTCCTTACCGGCCGCTGGTGGCTTACCGTCAGATGATGAGCGCTGCGGTCGCAGGATCCGAGCCGCGCCCGCCCGCGGGCTCAGCGGCCGCTGCCCCGGCAGGTACCCCGGCAGCGCCCCCGCAACCACCACCGATCTCGCGGGCCAGGACCTCGCCGAGCAGCGGCTCGCCCGGGCGATCCGCGAGCTGGCCCCGGCCCAGCCGGCCGTGCGCCCCGCGCCCTACGACGCCGTCAGGCCCGGCAGCGGCCTGTCCGTCGCGCGCTGCGGTGAACTGCTCGACGCTCAGCTCGCCAGCAGGCACCTGGATCATGCGGCGCGCTGGCTGCGCGCCCGCGGCGCGGGCTACTACACGATCGGGTCGTCCGGGCACGAGGGCAACGCCGCCGTCGCCGCCGCGCTGCGGCTGACCGATCCGGCTCTGCTGCACTACCGGTCCGGCGCCTTCTACCTCGTGCGCGCCGCGCAGGCGACTCCGCCGCGGGACGGCGTGCCCGACGTGCTGCTCGGGCTCGTCGCCGCGGCAGCCGAGCCGATGGCCGGGGGCGGCACAAGGTGTTCGGCCACCCCGAGCTGCACGTGATCCCGCAGACCTCGACGATCGCCTCGCACCTGCCGCGGGCCGTCGGCCTTGCGTTCTCGATCGCGAGGGCGGCCAAGCTCGGGCTGACGGCGCCGTGGCCAGCCGATGCCGTGGTCGTCACCAGCTTCGGCGACGCCTCGCTCAACCACTCGACCGCCACCGGCGCGCTCAACACCGCGTCCTACTGCGCCTACCAGGGCCTTCCGCTGCCGCTGCTGCTGGTGTGCGAGGACAACGGGCTCGGGATCAGCGTCCGCACCCCGGCGGGCTGGATCGAGTCGGTCAGTTCCGGCCGCCCCGGTATTCAGTACTTCAGCGCCGACGGCAGCCGACCTGGCGGACGTCTACGACACCGCGGTCGCGGCCGCGGCGTGGGCGCGGGACCGCCGCGCGCCCGCGTTCCTGCACGTGCGCACGGTCCGGCTCGGCGGCCACGCCGGGTCCGACGTGGAGTCCGCCTACCGGACGCCGGACGAGATCGCCGCGGACGCGGACCGTGACCCGCTGCTCGGCACCGCCCGGCTGCTGGTCGAGGCCGGGCGCGCTCTCTCCGGCCGAGGTGCTGGACAGGTACGAGGAGGTCAAGGCGCGGGTGCTGGCCCTGGCGGGCGAGATCGCCGGGTCGGCCCGCCTCGCCAGTGCCGACCGGGTAATGGCGCCGATCGCGCCGCGCCGGCCGGCCACCGTGGCGGCGAACCTGGCTGACCGCGCCCGCCAGACGCACAGCTGGCCGCGGCATCAGGCGCTTCGGCTCCCAGCTGCCCGAGGACGCTGGCCCGCTCACCCTCGCGCAGTCGATCAACCGGACGCTGGCGGACGAGCTTGCCGACCGGCCGGGAATGATCGTCTTCGGCGAGGACGTAGCCCGCAAGGGCGGCGTCTACGGGATCACCCGCGGCCTGCTCCGCGCGTTCGGCCCTGGCCGCGTCTTCGACTCCCCGCTGGACGAGCAGTCCATCCTGGGCGTGGCACTGGGGGCCGGACTGGCCGGGCTGCTGCCGGTGCCGGAGATCCAGTACCTCGCCTACCTGCACAATGCCGCCGACCAGATCCGCGGCGAGGCGGCGACGCTGTCGTTCTTCTCCCGCGCGCAGTACCGCAACCCGATGGTCGTGCGCGTCGCGGGGCTGTCCTACCAGCAGGGATTCGGCGGGCACTTCCACAACGACAACGGGCTCGCGGCCCTGCGCGACATTCCCGGCCTCATCGTCGCCTGCCCCGCGCGCCCCGACGACGCGGCCGCCATGCTGCGCACCTGCCTGGCCGCGGCCGAGCTCGACGGCGGCGTCAGCATCTTCCTCGAGCCCATCGCGCTGTATCACGAGCGTGACCTGTACGAGACGGGCGACGGCGGCTGGCTCGCGCGCTACGAGCCGCCGGAGCGCTGGGCGCACACGCACGTCCCGCTGGGCAGCGGCCGGCTCTACGGGACCGGGAAAGACCTGACAGTCATTTCCTTCGGGAACGGGCTGCGCATGAGCCTGCGGTCAGCCCGCACGCTCGCGGCCGAGGGGGTGCACTGCCGGGTACTCGATCTCCGCTGGCTCGCGCCGCTCCCGTACGAGGACCTGCTGCGCGCAGCCGCGGCGACCGGCCGGGTGCTGATCGCCGACGAGACCAGGCGCACCGGCGGCGTCTCCGAGAGCGTGATCACCACCCTGGTCGACGCCGGCTTCACCGGCCGGATCGCGCGCGTGGCCAGCGAGGACAGCTTCCTGCCGCTCGGCGACGCCGCCGCGGCCGTGCTGCTGTCGGAAGCCGCGATCGAGGACGCTGCCCGCGACCTGCTGCGCTAGCCGGCTGGTCAGGCCAGCACGAATACCGGCACGGGCTCGTACTGCGCCGCCGGGCTCGCCGTCCGGCAGGCGGAATTCAATCCGCAGCCGCTGCCCGGCCGCCAGCCCGGCCGCGGGGTCATCGGCATCGGTGCCGGCGAGCTGCGCCCACCACCACGGACCCTCGTCAAGCTCTCCGATGACCAGGACCGTCCGCGCCGGGCGCTCGCCAGGCGCTGCCCGGCTGTAGCTGACCGCCCAGCTCACCAGCGTCGCGCCGCCAGCCGCCGGGACCCACTGCAATCCGGCGCGGCCGCACGTCGTGCAGGCCGTCGCGGACGGCTCGCTGCAGGTGACCACCGGAGCACTGCCGCAGCAGAAAGCGCCCGGCGGCCGCGCCGTCGAAGAACTCCGCGGTCGCGTCGTCGCGCTGCACCGGGCCGACGCTCATGCCGCCGCCTCGCTGCCGAGCACCAGAGTCGAGTGGTGGTCGAGCACGCCGCCGTTCCCCGAGACCAGCACGATGTCGTGCGCGGCTGCCTGCCGGCCGCCGCCCTGACCGCGGGCCTGGATGACGCCTTCCGACAGCGGTGTCATGCCCCACATGTAGTACCCCGACAGCTGGCCGCCGCCGGTGTTGAGCCGCAGCCTGCCGCCCGGCCCGAGCACGCCGCTGGCCGCGAGCGGACCGCCCTCGCCCTTCGCGCACAGGCCGTAGTCCTCGAGCGTCACCAGCACCGTGAAGGTGTAGCAGTCGTACAGCTCAAGCACATCGACCTCGGCCAGGGTCACCTGCGCCATGGCAAGGGCGGCCGGGCCCGCGGAGGCCGCGCCGGTGACGAGCCCGAAGTCCGGATTCCGCCGCAGATAGTGACCGGGGTGAGCCTGCGCCCAGCCGAGCACGGGCACCGGCGGCTGCGCGAGGCCGGCGGCGCGCTCCGCCGTGGTGACGATCACCGCGATGCCGCCATTGGAGACCAGGCAGCAGTCGAGCAGGTGGAACGGCTCGACGATCCACCGGGACGCCTGATGATCAGCGACCGTGATCGGCTCCCGGAGCTGAGCGGCCGGGTTCAGCGCCGCCCACTCGCGCTGTGCGACGGCGATGTGGCCCAGCTGCTCGCTGGTCGTCCCGTATCGCTCCATGTGCCGCCGGGCGGCCAGTGCGTACATCGGATTCGCGCCGATCACGCCGCTGGCCCCGAGCAGGCCCCACCACCCGGCCGGCGCGCGCCGGGTGCCGTAGGCAGCGCCCGCGCCGCGCTCGGGCCGCAGCGGGCTGTCGGCGAACACGCACGCCACCACGCTGGCCATCCCGGACTGCACCGCCATCGACGCGACCTGGACCATCGCGCCCGCCGTCGAGCCGTACGCCTGCATATGCGACAACAGCCGCAGATCGGTCAGGCCCAGGTCACGCTGCAGGTCGATCGATACGCCGCCGCTCATGCCCGAGGAGGTCAGCAGCCCGTCCACGTCCGCCAGGCGGAGGCCGGCGTCGGCGGCGGCCCGCCGGACCGCGTCGGCGGCGAAGTCCGCCGGGGAGCGCCCGTAGACCTTGCCGAGGTCGGTCAGGCCCAGCCCGGCGATGACCGGCCGCCTGGCCGCCGGCCAGGTCCGCGGTCCGGGCTCAGCGGACGGAGAGGAGGTGTGCGCCACGAGCGAATCATCGCAGCGAGCCCGCCAGGCGGCCAGGCCAGGCCAGTACCAGGCGGCACAAAAAGTAAAATCTCGCGGGCGGTGCAATCTCAGCCGGCGGCTCCGGGTACATCCCCTCTCGAAGCACTGGCAAGGCAGATCTGCCCGACGGACTGACCGCTACTACCCGCGCTACCGCACGACACGCGCTACCGCAGGGCACCCGTTCAGCCACTCTGCAGTCGGCAAGCCTCATCCGTCTCCCGCTGGCCTCCGGGTCAGCCCGAGGAGGATAGCCATGTCGCTCGGTCGCAACCCGCAGGACGAACGCACCGCCGGACCCGGCCGTCACCGCGGCCGGATCATTGTCCTGGCGGTCCTGCTGGCTGCCCTGGGCTTCGGCGCCGTTCCCGTGTCCGCCGTTCCGGTGTCCGCGGCGGCCGTGGCCGGCCGCGGTGCCGCGGCAGTACCGTCCGTGGTGCTGTGCTCGGGTTACCGCGGCTGCGACCGGGCCGGCTACGACAGCTACGGCTACGGGGAGCACGGCCGGTCGTCCTACTGGCGCATGGACGCCGGGAACGAGTGCACCAACTACGTGGCCTACGTCGAGGCCAGGTACTTTCGCGTCGCCACGCCCGGCTACCGGCTGGGGAACGCCTACCAGTGGCCGGCCGCAGCCGCCGCGCACGGCGTCACGGTCAGCAAGGTGCCGAGCGTCGGGTCGGTGGCCGTCTGGGGCGGCGGCGCCTACGGCATCGGACCGGACGGCCACGTCGCCGTCGTCGAGCGAGTCGGCCCGCGGCACCGGTACATCGTGGTCTCGCAGCAGCACCTGCGTGGCGTCGCGAACGGCTACGAGTGGACCCGGATCAATGCCGGGTTCCCGGCCAGGACCTGGGAGTCGTGGCCCAGCCAGTTCATTCACTTCCGGCTCGGCCGGCCGGCGCGGTGCCCCCCGTGCACCGCCGCCGTGCCGCGCACCGCCGCACGGCCCGCCGCGCCGCATCGCCGGCACGGCCGCACCGCCGCCGTCACAGTCGTCGCCACCGGCACCACCACCGGCGCCGCCACCACCGGCACCACCACCGGCACCACCGGCACCACCACCGGCACTGACACCGGCGGCCCGGCAGAAAGGACGCAGCCTTGTCACACGAACGCGCTGGTCAGGACCTCTCCCGCCGGCCGCGGGCTCGGCCGGGCGCTGCGCCGCACGCCAGTGGTGACCGTGCTCATCGCGGCACTGGCCACCGGCGCCGCTGCCATTCCCGTGGCCGCCGCCGCCGTCGCCGGTCGGCGAGGCAGGCCCCGTCAGTGGTGCTGTGCTCGGGCTACTCAGCCTGCGCCCGGCTCGGCGACCCGAACTACGGTTACGCCACCAGGAGCGGCACCTCCTACTGGCGGATGACCGCAGGTAACGAGTGCACGAACTACGTCGCCTACGTGGAGTCCACCGTGTTCAGGGCTCCGGCGCCGGGCTACCTGCTCGGGAATGCCGGCCAGTGGGCGGTCAGCGCGGCGGCGCACGGAATAGCGGTCAACCACGTCCCGGCCGTGGGCGCCGTCGCTGAGTGGGATGGCGGCAGCTACGGCATGGGGCCGGAAGGGCATGTCGCGGTTGTCGAGGCGGTCGGACCGCGGGACAGCTACATCATCATCTCCCAGCAGCACATCGGCTCCGATGTGAACGGCTTCGACTGGACGCGGATCAATGCGGGCTTCCCAGCCGACAGCTGGCAGCCCTGGCCCAGTCACTTCATCCATTTCGCCGGCGCGGGGCCTGCCCCGGCCAGCTACTCCGGCGCCTCGACCGGGTGGCTCCGCCGCCTCAGCTGACCGGTGATACCGGGCGGGCAAAGCGCCGCGCGGCGGGCTATTGTCACTGCTATGAGCCCTGATTCCGCGCCTATTGGCGGACCGTCACTGCCCCAGCGCCGCAACCTCGTCACCGAGATTCCCGGCCCTCGCTCGCGCGAGCTGTTCGAGCGCAGGCAGCGCAGCGTGGCCCGCGGCCTCAGCCATGTCCTGCCGGTCTTCGTCACTGCCGCGGGCGGCGGCGTGGTGGTCGACGCCGACGGCAACTCGCTGATCGACTTCGGCTCCGGCATCGCCGTCACCTCCGTCGGCAACAGCGCGGACCTGGTCGTGAGCCGGGTCGCCGAGCAGGTGGCCCAGTTCACCCATACCTGCTTCATGGTCGCGCCGTACGAGGGCTACGTGGAGGTGTGCGAGCAGCTCAACCGGCTGACTCCGGGCTCGTTCGAGAAGCGGTCGGCGCTGTTCAACTCCGGCGCCGAGGCCGTCGAGAACGCCGTCAAGATCGCCCGTCACGCCACCGGCCGGGACGCCGTGGTCGTGTTCGACCACGCCTACCACGGCCGGACGAACCTGACGATGGCGATGACCGCCAAGAACATGCCCTACAAGGAGGGCTTCGGCCCGTTTGCCGGCGAGGTCTACCGGGTCCCGATGGCCTACCCGTTCCGCTGGCCGGGCGGTCCCGCCCGGTGCGCTGAGGAAGCGCTGAGCGTGATCACGAACCTCATTCACGCGCAGGTCGGCGAGGAGAACGTCGCCGCCGTCGTGATCGAGCCGATCCAGGGCGAGGGCGGCTTCATCGTGCCGCCGGACGGTTTCCTGCCGGGCCTGGCCGAGTACTGCCGCGCGAACGGCATCGTCTTCGTCGCCGACGAGATCCAGTCCGGCTTCTGCCGGACGGGCGACTGGTTTGCCTGCGACCACGAGGGCGTCGTGCCTGACCTGGTCACCACCGCGAAGGGCATCGCGGGCGGCCTGCCGCTGGCCGGGGTCACCGGCCGGGCCGAGCTCATGGACGCCGTCCACCCGGGCGGCCTCGGCGGGACCTACGGCGGCAACCCGGTCGCCTGCGCGGCCGCACTCGGCGCCATCGACACCATGGAGAAGGAAGACCTGCCGGCCGCGGCCCGCGCCATCGAGACGATCATGCTGCCCCGGCTGCGCTCGCTCGCCGAGGCGAATCCCGTTATCGGGGACGTCCGCGGCCGCGGCGCGATGCTCGCGATCGAGCTCGTCAAGCCGGGCACCACCGAGCCAGACGCGGCGGCCGCGGCCAGGGTGGCGAAGACCTGCCATGGCAACGGGATGATCGTCCTGACCTGCGGGACCTACGGGAACGTCCTGCGGCTGCTGCCCCCGCTGGTCATCGGCCAGGCCCTGCTCACCGAGGGACTCGGCGTCCTGGAAGACGCTTTCGCCGCGCTCTGAGCGACGTCGCGCACAGCGGCGCTAGGAGTGGATGATCTCGGTGTTGTGGCAGAAGTGGACCCGGTCGGGCGCCGCTGAGCGGATCCGGCCGACGGATGCCCGCCAGGCCGTGACGTCGCTGGCCTGCCCGTCCGGGAGGTCATCGCTGTCCGGCTCCAGGTACTGCCGCGGCGTGTAGGCGGCGTCGCCGACCAGGACGTCGGACAGGCCGTCGGCCGACTCGACGACCACTGACTGATGACCGACGGTGTGGCCCGGCGTGGCGATCACCCGCAGGCCGGGCAGCACCTCGGCGTCGCCGTCGAGCAGCTCGAATCTCGCGTTCATGAAGTCGAACCAGCTGGCGAGCTCCGGCGACTCCCGCCGGGCCCGGTCCAGCTCGGCCCGCTGCACGTAGAAGGCCGCGTGCTTGAAGACGGCGTTCTGGCCGCAGTGATCGAAGTGCAGATGAGTGTTGATGACCATCCCGATGTCGCCGGGCGTCATGTCCTGCTCCTCCAGCGCGTCGGCAACCGAGCGGTTGACGACGCGCCAGTCATCGAGCCATCGCTGCGGTCCGCCCACGCCGGTGTCGACGAGCGCCGCACCGCCGGGGAAGCGCACGACGAAGCCGTGCACCGGCCAGTCGAGCCCGTCCACGCCCCGCAGGGTCGCCAGCGTCAGTCGCGTGATCTCCAGTGCCACTGGTCCTCGCCTCTCTGCCCGGTGCCGGCGGCGCCGCCGCTGCGCATACTGCATCTTGACGCACCGGGCGGCCAATGTTACTCAGAAGTAGACAATCGCATAGCCCGCAGCTGGAGCGCCGATGCAGACGCATGTTGCCCGTCCTTTCCGCTTCCCCCTCGCCGTCATCGTCGCATCCGCTGCGGCCGTCCTCTCACTGGCGGTGGCGGTGCCGGCCAGCGCGCAGACCGCCGTTCGCTACGTGGCGCTGGGTGACTCCTACTCGTCCGGCGTGGGGGCCGGGAGCTACATCGGCTCCAGCGGGTCCTGCGACCGCAGCACGAACGCCTACCCGGAACTGTGGGCCAGCGCCAACGACCCGGCGAGCTTCACCTTCGCGGCCTGCTCAGGCGCGACCACGGGCACGGTCATCAGCAGCCAGCTGTCGGCGCTGAGCAGCGCCACCACCCTGGTCTCGATCACCGTCGGCGGCAACGACGTCGGCTTCTCCAGCGTGATGACGACCTGCGTGCTCGAGTCGACCAGCAGCTGCGTCAGCGCTGTCGGCACCGCCGAGTCGGAGATGACCAGCGAGCTGCCCGGCGACCTGAACGCGGTCCTGGCGGACATCGCCGCCGACGCGCCGGACGCCAGGGTCGTCGTGCTCGGCTATCCCGACCTGTACGACCTGTCCAGGTCATCCGGCTGCATCGGGCTCAGCACGACCGACCGGACGGACCTCAACGCGGCCGCGGCCGATCTGGACGGGCAGCTCCAGGCGGCAGCGGAACGGTACGGCGACGTGTACGCCGACGTACAGGGTGCGTTCGCCGGGCACGAGATCTGCGACTCAGGCAGCTGGCTGCACTCGGTCAACTTCCTCGATCTCGGCGAGTCCTACCACCCGACCGCCGCCGGGCAGTCCGGTGGCTACGAGCCGGTGTTCGCCTCCGCGGCCGGGTAGAGCCTGGTTACCGGCCGCGATCTGCTGGCCCGCCCACGGCTGCACGCCCCAGCGCCCGGTCACGGCCAGCACCACCACCCCGACGGTCACGGCCAGCAGGACCGCGGGCGCCAGCCCGTGCACGAGGAAGACATCGAAGTCCCGCAGCGCGCGGCCAGGCACGCCGGACGGATCCCCCGGCATGTTCGCGATCGTGGCCGCGCCGAGCCGGGCCAGGATCAGCCAGTCCAGCCGCGAGGCCGGGAAGAGCACGAGGACGCAGATGATCATGGCGTCGTACCACGGCAGCGTGTACGGCCAGACCAGCAGCCAGGCCACGCTCAGCGCCAGCGCCGGCCGGATGGCCGGGCGGAGCCGGTCACCCGCGGGCATGCGCCAGAGCAGCAGGACGGCCATGCCGATCGACAGCAGCGCGGAGAGGACGATCAGGTACTTCCAGTTCGTCAGGTCGGCGAAGCGGTAGAAGCTGTCCTGGGTCGTCTTGTCCCGGCGCGCGAACAGTGCCTGGAAGGCGGGCTTGCCGAGCCAGGCGTAGGTGGGACCCAGGATGGCCAGCGCCCCGGCTGCAGCAGCCAGGAGGGCCGGCAGCGACCGGCGCAGTGCCCAGGCCAGGCCGATGGCAAACAGCACATAGTCGATCTTGATGTCGGCCGCGAGCCCGATCAGGGCACCGGCAGCCAGTGCCCGCCAGATCTGCGGCCGCTCGCCGGGCTGCTGCCGGCCGAGGACGAGGAGGCCGACGACCCCGACGCCGGCGGCCAGCACGTCCAGGTGGCCGGCCGCGATGAGGCCCCACAGCAGCAGCGGGTTCACGGTCCACAGCAGGTGCGCCCGCAGCCGCGCGGCCGGGCTGCGGCGCAGCACCCGGTCAAGCACGAACGCGACCGCGCCGAAAGCCAGCGCGTTCCACAGTTTCAGCCAGAAGACCACCCTGGCCATCGAGTTCCCGCCCAGCCTGGCGGCCAGGTACTGCTCGATAGTCGCGGCCGGTCCGTAGAGGCTGACCTGATGCTGCCAGTGAATCGGGATGGACGCTCCGAATACCGGATCAGTCAGGCGCAGGTAGAGCGGCGTCGCCACGTACGGGTTGTCGCCGAGCAGGGCCAGACGGCCATAGGAGGCATAGTCGAGCGCGTCAGTTGACCCGGCGGGCGGCAGCAGCGCCAGGATCAGGGCCGCGGTCATCGCGGTGATGAGAATCAGCCGGATCGGGCCGGACGCGCCCCGGCGGGCCGCGACCAGCCCGGCCGTGATGCCGCCGATGGCCAGCAGCGCGGCCAGCCACAGGGCCAGCGCGACGATGCGCCCGGCCACATGCACGTGCAGCTCGAAGGGCGGCCCGGACGGCGGGCATGGCCACCGGCGGGTACATCCAGTCCTCGCGGACAAGCGAGGCGCCGATCATGATCAGGATCGAGCTGCCGATGCCGAGCCCGGCGAGCCAGCCGAGCAGCCGGACCGGCCGCCGCGCGGCGGAGACACTGGCAGCCATGACCGGGCGGTGCAGCCGGACTGAGTCAGTCATGGTTCCTATCCGCGAGAGGTCATGGCGGGCTACGGCGGCGACGGCGCGGCTGCGCACGAACTGGCGGGAATCGGGCAATGTCGGACCCGACTGTCGCGCGAGCCCCGTTAGCGCGATGAGTCCCCGTGCGCCGAGCGCAGAACCTCTGAACTCAGAGTCAGAGCGAGGCTTACCCGGGCCGCGAGAAGCGGCGAAACGTCCGGCGCCGGCCCGCCGTATTCGCTCAGCGGGAAACCCGGATCCGGGCACGGACCCAGGGAGGCTAGCCCTGGTAGAACTGGCCGATGGCGGCCAGCGCCTCGTCCAGGATGGACAGCCCTTCCTTGGCCTCGGACTCCGAGATGGTGCACGGCGGCACCACGTGCAGCCGGTTGTAGTTGGTGAACGGCATCAGGCCGCGCGACTTGCACTCCGCGACCAGCGTGGTCATGGCCGGGGAGCCGCCGCCGTAGGGCGCGAGCATCTCCCGGGTGTCCCGGCTCGAAACCAGGTCGAGTGCCCAGAACACCGCGGTGCCGCGGACCTCGCCGATCACCGGATGGCGCTCGGCCAGCTCACGCAGCCCGGGGCCGAGTACATCCGCGCCGATCCGGGCCGCGTTCCCGATAATGTCCTCGTCTTTCATCGCGTCGATCGTCGCGACGATGGACGCGCAGGCGAGCGGGTGGCCGGAGTAGGTCAGGCCGCCGGGGAAGACCCGCTCGTCGAACGTGGCAGCGATCGGGTCGGAGATGATCACGCCGCCGGCCGGGACATAACCGGAGTTCGAGCCCTTCGCGAACACGATGAGATCAGGCACGACGTCATGGTCCTCGAACGCGAACCAGCGGCCGGCCCGGCCGAACCCGCACATCACCTCATCGGCGATGTAGACGATGCCGTAGCGGTCGCACAGCCGCCGCACCCCCGCCAGGTAGCCGGGCGGCGGGATCAGCACGCCGGCGGTGCCCACGATCGACTCCAGCAGGACCGCGGCGATGGTGTCCGGGCCCTCCATCTGGATGACCTGCTCCAGGTGGGCAAGAGCGCGCTCGCACTCCTGCTCGGGCGTGGCCGCCCAGAACGCCGAGCGGTACAGGTACGGGCCGAAGAAGTGCACGTGCCCGATGGCGAACTCGTTCGGCCACCGCCGCGGGTCGCCGGTGGAGGTGATCGCCGCGCCGGTGTTGCCGTGGTAGGAGCGGTAGAAGCTGAGAACCTTCGTGCGGCCGGTGTGCAGCCGGGCCATCCGGATGGCGTTCTCGTTGGCGTCCGCGCCGCCGTTGGTGAAGAACACCTTCTCGAAGCCGTCCGGGGCCAGGTCGGTCAGCCGCGTGGCTGCCTCGCCGCGGGCCTCGTTGGCGTGCTGCGGCGCGATGGTGGCCAGCCGGCCTGCCTGCGCCGCGATGGCCGCGGTCACCTTCGGGTGCTGATGACCGATGTTCGTGTTGACCAGCTGGCTGGAGAAGTCCAGGTAGCGGTTGCCGTCGTAGTCCCAGAAGTACGAGCCCTCGGCGCCCGCGATCGGCAGCGGCGTCAGCGCCTTCTGCGCGGACCAGGAGTGGAACACGTGCGCCCGGTCCATCGCGTACACCTGCGCACCGCGCTCCGGGTCAGCTGTGTGGTCGGTCATGGTGCCGCTCATTTCTGTGCCGAGGGGTCTGGCCGCGCGAGCCGGGATCCGCGCTACTGGTTGACGGGGAAGCCAAGGTTCACCCCGCCGTGGCTCGGGTCAAGCCAGCGTGAGGTGACCGCCTTGCCCCTGGTGTAGAAGTGGACGCCCTCGGTGCCGTGCACGTGCGTGTCGCCGAACAGCGAGGACTTCCAGCCGCCGAAGGAGTAGAACGCCATCGGCACCGGGATCGGGACGTTGACCCCGACCATGCCGACCTCGACCTCGTGGGTGAAGCGGCGGGCCGCTCCCCCGTCGTTGGTGAAGATCGCGGTCCCGTTGCCGTACGGGTTGCCGTTGATCACCGCCAGCGCATCGGCGTAGCTGGCCGCGCGCACCACCGACAGGACCGGGCCGAAGATCTCGTCCTGGTAGGCCCGCATCTGCGGGGTCACGTGGTCGAGGAGCGTCGGACCGAGCCAGAACCCATCGGACGCGCCGCCGGTCACCGGATGAGTGCGGCCGTCGACGGCCAGGGTTGCGCCGTCAGCGACCCCGGTGTCCAGGTAGCCCGCCACCTTGTCCCGGTGCTCGCGGGTGACCAGCGGGCCCATCTCCGAGCCCTCGGCGTCGCCGGGGCCAACCGTCAGCCCGGCGATGCGCTCGGCGATCTTGCCGACCAGCTCGTCGCCGATCGGGTCCACCGCGACCACCACCGAGATCGCCATGCAGCGCTCCCCGGCCGAGCCGAATCCGGCGTTCACGGCCGCGTCGGCGGCCAGGTCAAGGTCGGCGTCGGGCAGCACGACCATGTGGTTCTTCGCGCCGCCGAGCGCCTGGACGCGCTTGCCGTGGTTAGTCGCGGTCTCCGCGACGTACCGGGCGATCGGGGTCGAGCCGACGAAGCTCACCGCCCGCACGTCCGGATGCGCCAGCAGCGCGTCCACGGCCGGCTTGGCGCCGTGCACCACGTTGAACACGCCGTCGGGCAGGCCCGCCTCGGCCAGCAGCTCGGCGAGCAGCAGCGAGGCGGACGGGTCCTTCTCCGACGGCTTGAGCACGAAGGTGTTGCCGCAGGCCAGGGCGATCGGGAACATCCACATCGGCACCATCGCCGGGAAGTTGAACGGCGTGATGCCGGCCACGACGCCGACCGGCTGGCGGATCGAGTAGGCGTCCACGCCGGCCGACACGTTCTCCGAGAAGCCGCCCTTGAGCAGGTGCGGGATGCCGCAGGCGAAGTCCACGACCTCCAGGCCGCGCGCCACCTCGCCGGCCGCGTCCGAGGCGACCTTGCCGTGCTCGGCGGTGATCAGCGCGGCCAGGTCAGCCTGCCGCCTGCGGACAAGCTCGCGGAACGCGAACATCACGCCGGCCCGCTTCACCAGCGACGTCTCCCGCCAGCCGGGCAGGGCAGCGCTGGCGGCGGCGACCGCCGCGTCCACCTCGGCCGCGGTCGCGTAATCCACAGTCCCTGATACGCGCCCGGTCGCCGGGTTGTAAATGTCGCCGCGGGTCCCCGCCTCGCCGGTCCAGGGCTTGCCGTTGATCCAGTGCGTGCGGTGCGTGCCTGCCTGCTCCATGACCTGGTCTGCCTTCCGGGGTGGTCTGCGGTCCGCACGTCGCGCATGCGGCGGCCCTGCTGCCATGCTCCCCCTCCGCCAAGTCTGTCGCCAGGCCGGATGCGCGCCAAGTTACGCTGTGTAAGTCAGCTGGGTCGCATACCGACAGTGTGTCAAGTAAGGGCGGAGGCCGCCTGCCGTGCTGCCGACAGTAGCCGAAGTGCTCGCGCTCGATCCTGTGCGCAGCGGCGCCCCGAGGGTGCTGGCGGGTGCCGGGCGGCTCACCGCGCCGGTCCGCTGGGTGCACGTGATCGAGCTGGCGCAGGCCGCCCATCTGCTCCGCGGCGGCGAGCTCGTGCTGTCCACCGGGATCGCGCTGCCCGATGACCCGGCTGGCCTCAGCCGGTACGTAGCCGATCTGGCCTCAGTCGGGGTCAGCGCGCTCGCGGTCGAGCTCGGCTCCCGGTACTCCCGGAGCCTGCCGGACGCGCTGGTGTCCGCGGCCCGTGACCATCAGCTGCCGCTGATCGTGCTGGAGCGCGAGACCCAGTTCATCGAGGTCACTGAGGCCGTGCACGCCCGCATCATCGACGCCCAGCTGGCTGAGCTGCGCTCAGCCGAGCGCCTGCACCAGGTCTTCACCGAGCTGGCCGTCTCCGGCGCCTCAGCGGATGAGATCGTGGCCCAGACCGCGGCCCTGGCGGGCTGCCCGGTCATCCTGGCGAGCCTGGCTCACCAGGTGCTGGCCTGCGCCCCCGCCGGACAGGATGCGGCGAGCCTGCTGGCCGGGTTCGCCGGCCGGTCCCGCGCCGTCAGCGCACCCGGCCGCACGGGTTATGACGCGACGTCCGGCTGGCTGGTCACCGTGGTCGGCGCCCGCGGCGAGGACTGGGGCCGCCTGATCATGGCCCGCGGCGCGGCGCCGGCGCCAGGTGACGAGGCGCTGATCGAGCGGGCCGCGACCACGCTGGCACTCGGCCGCCTGCTCGACCATCAGCGGGAGAGCCTGGAGCGGCAGGCGCACCGCACGATCCTGTCCGCCTTTCTCGGCAGCGGCTACAGCGACCAGGCTGAGGCGGAGGCCCGCGCGAGGGCGCTCGGCGTCCCGGTCGCCGGCCGGCTGCTGGTGGCGCTGGTCGTGCGGCTCGCGCCCGGCAGTGCGGCGCCGGACTGGCCGCGGCCCGCGGCCGCTGCCCCGGCGCCAGGCCAGGGCGGCCGGCGTCGCCCCGGCGCTGGCCGGGCCGGCCAGGGCGGCCGGCGTTGCCGACGCGGTGGCCGAGAGCTGCCGTCAGCTGCGGCTGCCCGCGCTGGTCAGCTCGCTGGACGATGAGCGGGTCGCGGCGCTGCTGGCGCTGCCGCCGAGATCGGACCCGGACGCGGCCCTGAGCCGGCTCGCCGCGCGGCTGCGCTCCCGGCTCGGCGAGTACGACGTCATCGGCGCCGGGTCGGCCGTTACCTCCGTGGCGTCCGCCCAGCGCTCGCTGCTGGAGGCCGACCACGTTGCCGAGGCGGCGGCCCGCCCCGGCGCGGCGGCTGGCGCTGGCTCCCGTGCCGGGGCGCGTTCGGGGGCCGGACTGGCGGCCGCGGCCTTCGCCGGCGCGGGGCCGCGCCCGCCGTACTTCCGGCTGCCCGACCTCCGGCTGCGCGGGCTGCTGCACCTGCTGCGCGACGACCCGCGGGTGCAGGCATTCGCCGAGCGCGAGCTCAGCCGGCTGCTGCTGCACGATGACGCGGCCGGGACGCAGCTGCTGCCGACGCTGACGGCCTACCTGGAGGCGGGCGGCAACAAGGCGGAGGCGGCCAAGCGCGCGCACCTGGCCCGGCCGACCATGTACGAGCGGCTGCGCCAGATTGAGGACGTTCTGGGCGTCGACCTGGAGCCCGCGGAGTCCCGGTTGTCCCTGCATGTCGCTTTGCTGGCCCTGCAGGCGTCAGCCCCGTAAGCCGGCTCGGGAGGCGCGGCCCGACACTGTGACAGTTTCAGGGCAACGAACCGGGCAAATCGACCGCGATAATCACCGCAACTGTCACAGTGTGGCGAGCTTCGCCCCTGGACGGTGGCCCGCGCGGCCGGTGGCCTAGTGTGCAGCGAGTGGGATCGCTGCTGGTCGCCGGGACGACGTCGGATGCGGGCAAGTCCGTCGTCACTGCGGGCCTGTGCCGGTGGCTGGCCAGGCGCGGAATCGCCGTCGCGCCCTTCAAGGCCCAGAACATGTCACTCAACTCGTTCGTCACGCAGGCAGGCGAGGAGATCGGCCGGGCGCAGGCGGCGCAGGCGCGCGCCTGCGGCATCGAGCCGGAAGCGATCATGAACCCGGTCCTGCTCAAGCCCGGCAGCGACACCGCCAGCCAGCTGATCGTGCTCGGCCACCCGGTCGCGGAGACCGACGCGGCGGCCTACTGGTCCGGCGGCCGTCAGGAAGCCCTGCTCGACATCGTCGTGAGCTCCTACCGCGAGCTCACCCGCCGGTTCGAGATGGTGATCTGCGAGGGAGCAGGCAGCCCGGCCGAGATCAACCTGCGGCACAGCGACATCGTCAACCTGGGCTTCGCCCGGGCGGCCGGCGTGCCCGCGGTCCTGGTCGGTGACATCGACCGCGGCGGCGTGTTCGCGTCACTGGCCGGCACGCTCGCCGTCCTGGAGCCCGCTGATCAGGCGCTGGTCGCCGGGTTCATCATCAACAAGTTCCGCGGTGACGTGACCCTGCTCAAGCCAGGCCTGGACCAGCTCGAGGAGCTCACCGGCCGGCCCGTGCTCGGCGTGCTGCCGTTCACCGAGGACATCGGCGTGGACGCTGAGGACGGGATCGACTGGGCACTTCTGCAGGCGGGCGGCCCGCCGGCCGGTGACGACGTGCTGCGGGTGACCGTGGTCGCGTTCCCGCGGATGAGCAATCACACCGATGTCGACGCGCTTGCGTGCGAGCCCGGCGTGATCGTCCGCTTCGCCCGCCAGGCCGCCGAGCTCGCCGACGCGGATCTGATCGTGCTGCCCGGCAGCCGGGCGACCGTGCGCGACCTCGGCTGGCTCCGTGAGCGCGGAATCGACGCTGCCATCGCGCGGCACGTCGCGCGGGGGCTGCCGGTGCTCGGCATCTGCGGCGGCTACCAGATGCTGGGCACGGTCATCGACGACGAGGTGGAGAGCGGCGCCGGCCAGGTGCCCGGGCTCGGGCTGCTGCCCGTCCGGACCGCATTCGGCCGCGACAAGGTGCTCGCCAGGCCCGCGCGGACGCTCGCCGACGGCGTCGTCGTGCACGGCTACGAGATCCACCACGGCGCGGCGAGCCGCGGCGGCGGCGAGCCGTTCTTCGCCGACGAGGGCTGCCGGGTCGAGGCAGTAGCCGGGACCGTGTGGCACGGCCTGCTGGAGAACGACAGCTTCCGCCGCGAGTACCTGGGCTACGTGGCACGGGTCGCGGGACGCAGCTTCACCGTGGTGCCGGACACCTCCTTCGCGGCGATCCGCGAGGCCAGGCTGGACCGGCTGGCCGACCTGGTGGCCGAGCACCTTGATCACGACCGGGTCGGCTCCCTGCTGGCCGCGGGCGCACCGCCGCTGCCCTCGCTGCGGCTGACGCTGACCACGGAGCCCGATGGCACGAACGATCATCCTTGACTGCGATCCCGGCGCCGATGACGCCATGGCCATCGCCTTCGCGGTCGGCAGCCCCGACCTCGACCTGGCCGGGGTCACGACCGTGGCCGGCAATGTCAGCCTGGAGAAGACGACCGCGAACGCGCTGCGAGTGCTGGAGTTCGCCGGGGCGGGCGATATCCCGGTCACGCCCGGCAGCTCCGTGCCGCTGCTGCGCCCGCCGCTGACGGCCGAGCATGTCCACGGGGATGACGGCCTGCGCGGCGCCCGGCTGCCGCCGCCGGCCGCAGTGCCGCGGCCGGGTCACGCGACCGACTTCATCATCGACACCGCGCTGGCAGCGCCCGGCGAGGTCACCCTCGTCGCGACCGGCCCGCTGACAAACATCGCGCTGGCATTGCGCCGTCAGCCCGCGCTCGCCGCGAGCGTGCGGGATTTCGTCATCATGGGCGGCTCGAGCGGCCGCGGGAACGTGACGCCCGCCGCCGAGTTCAACATCGCCGCCGACCCGGAGGCGGCGGCCATCGTGTTCGGGGCCGGCTGGAGCGTCACCATGGTGGGCCTGGACGTCACCCTGCGGGCAACGGCCGACGCCGCCGTCACGGCCCGCATCGCTGAACTTGGCCGCCTTGGCTCCGACCTGCTGCTGCCGTGCCTGGGCAGTCACGCCGGCGGCGACCGGGTGGCGGAGCTGCCGGGCCCGGCGGGCTCGTACAGCATCGACCCGGCGGTCCACGACCTGTGCGCCGTCGCCTATCTCGCCCGGCCGGACCTGCTCGGCCTCGAGCCCGCCAGGGTCGAGGTCGAGACGGCGGGACAGTGGACGGCCGGCATGACCGTGACCGACTTCGGTGCCCCCCCGCCCCGGCGCAACGCCCTGGTCGCGATGACCATCGACGTGCCGGCGCTCTGGGAGACCGCGCTGGCCAGCTACCGCCGGGTCGCCGTCACCGGCTGAGCTCAGCCGGCAGTCTCGTTTACCCGGCCAGGCGGCGGGCAGGGCGGCACCATGGACGGAAACCGGGCCGGAATGTACACCCGGCTGGCACCTGTGCTGAATGTGGCTGACGTGCCCGCCGAGCGCGCGTTCTACGAGCGGCTCGGGATCCCGGTGATCTACGAGGGTCCCGAGTACCCGGATTTCGTTGCGTTCGGCACGGACACCATCCACTTCGGCATTCAGCCGGCGGCATCGGCCAACGACCCGCCGAGCGTGCTGACGTGGCAGATCGGCGTTACCGACATTGACGCCGCTATCGAGCTATGCACGTCGGCTGCGATCGATTTCGAGCTTGAGCACAACAATCCGGCGCCGGGCTGGAACTACCGCCGCCTGCTTATCCGCACGCCGTCCGGCTACCGGCTGGCCTGGAAGGGCCTAACGAGTAGCGCCGGTCAGCTGATCAGCTCCGCCGGCACCCGCAGGTCCGCGCTGGCGTACAGGCTGCTGACATGCCGCCGGCCCGTCCGCGGTGCCGGCCCGGTAGGCGGCCCACGCTTCACCGCCGGTCAGAAACTCGCCGGGCCGCAGATCCTCGGGGTGCTCGGTGAACGACTCCGGCAGATGCTGAACATCCACGCGGACCCAGCGGCCGTCGCCGGCATGCCAGTACTCGGTGACCCAGTGATCAAGGCCCTGGCCCGGCTGAAAGTACGTGCCGAACCCGCACCGGGCGCGGGCGGCGATCCCCCGGTAGCGCAGCAGCGCGCAGCCGAGTACCGCGAAGTGACGGCAGGTGCCGACAACGCGGCTGGCCTGCTCCCGCGGCACCTCGAGCGGAGCCGCGTCCAGGGCCAGCAGCGCCGCGATGATCGCAGCGGCAAGTCGCGGGGTAAGTCGCCGAGGTTACTGCCGGCCGCGGAGCTGGATCACGTCTGCGAGCGGCTGCGAGTTCGCTGGCCGGCGCTGCGCTGCTCCGGTCGCCGACCACCCGCAGCCGGCCTCCGCGTCACCTGCGGGTACTCGATCGGCTAGCTCCGCCAGTAACTCGGTGGTGGCGTCGACGAGCTCGCGGATGACCCGGTCCTGGCGCTGCTGGCGGTCGGCGTCAGTGCGAGGCAGCGGTTCCTGCATCGCGGCCGGCGGCGCTAAGTCCGCGCAGCTGCGGCGGCGGGAACGCGGCGACAGGCACCGGGCCCAGCTGGGCAGGCCGGGCGTCAGCCAGCCAGTGTCAGGCCGGCCTGACTGCGGGTCGCGCATCGCTCCGCCTCTCGTGATCGGGACCGCCGGGACGTTGCAGTCTGCAGATTGCAGATAAGTATTACGTACGCAGGGTGCTGCCGGGGGCACATTCCGCTACCAATTCCGGGCGTGTCACGACTCGCCCCCGCCGCCGCCCGGCGACACCGTTATGGCGGCCAGGCGCCGCCATGCCTCCGGCCCTGGCCGTCCGCGGACGGGCAGCCAGGGCCGGAGGGTCATGCCGGGACGGCGCGCTACCTGCTAGCAGCCGTCATAGGGCGCCCACGGCGCCGTGCCGTCCTGCGCGTACAGGCGGCTGAACGCCTGCTTCTGCACCGCCACGGACGCCTCGCCCGCGGTGCCGGAGTAGCCCAGCGACTGCCACGTCGAGGGCAGGAGTCCGAACAGCCCGTCCGGGTCCGTCGGCGTGTCGCTGCTCTCGCGCCAGGCGACGCACTGCTCGAACGCGGACTCGCCCGCCGTGACCGACGCGCCGGGACTGTGCGGCAGGTGCCTGCTGCGTGGCCGCCGGTGCCTGCTGCGCGCTGGCCTGGCCGCCGGAAGCAGCATCCTGCCGCTTCAGCCCGGCGGCGTACCTGGCCTCGAACTGAGCCGCCCGCAGTTTCGGGTCCGCGGGGATGCGCAGGTGCTCGCCGGCGAGCAGCACGTTCGGATCGTGCAGGACCCGGGTGTTCGGCGGCGTGGCGTAGATCGCCTGCCAGGTCATGTGATGGGCGGCGGCGATGCCGCTGAGCGTGTCGCCCGCCCGGACGGTGACCCAGACCCGGGCGCCCGGCTGAGCTGACGTGGCGGTCGCGGTCGCTGACCCCGCTGCGGTCACCCGTGCGGGTGCCCGGCTCGCGGTGTGCTGGGCCTTGCCTGGCGCCGGATTCGTGGCCGCCGCGTGGCCAGTGGCACCGAGCGAGATGGCGGCGCCGGCGATTGCGGCCGGCACCACCGCGGCAGTTGCGATATGCGTGAACTTCATGGGAGGGGTGAGCCTCCTTCGTCCGCCCTCAGCGCTTCGCGGCGTACCGCGACTCACGATGTTGAGCGTGACTAGAGCGCCATGGCTCTCGGGGAGTCATGGTCATGGTCAGGACATGCTCGCGACGGGGGTCGCGACCGTGTCGGCGCTCGGCGGCTCCTCTCCCCGGGCAGGGCACGACGCCCTGGCCCGTACCGGCAGTAACTGTCAGTAAGCAACCGCCAGTACATACAGCCGGAAGGGCATTTTGCCCGGGGAACGCACCAAGTATGAAACAACTCACTATCGCAAGTACCGGGAATAACGACCCATGACCAGCACAAACAGACCCGGAGCTGGAATCAGCTCCGGGTCTGCCGGAATCCTTCAGCTGGCGGCTAGCAGCCGTCGGACGGTGCCCACGGCTGGGCGCCGTACTCGGCGTACAGCCGCTGGAACGCCACGTCCTGCTGGGCGACGGATGCCTGGCCCGCCGTCCCGGAATAGCCCAGCTCGGCCCAGGTAGACGGCAGGATGCCGAACAGGCCGTCCGGGTCGGTGGGGGTGTCGCCGCTCTCGCGCCAGGCGACGCACTGCTCGAACGAGGACTCGCCGGCCGTCACGGCCGGGCCCGAGGTGGCCGCGCTCTGCTGGCCGGTACTGGCGGTCCCAGCTGACTGCTGCTGGCTGGCGCTCGCTCCGGCGCTGACGGCCGTAGCCGCGTGCGCGTGGTGGCGGTGGTGGTGCCTGGCGGCCTTGCGGACGGCCTCGCGGGCGGCCTTGTGCGCCTTGTCCTGCGGCGCCGCGACATGGGTCACCTGCCTGGCCGTCGTGTGCGCGGCTGCCGGCGCGGCTGCTGCCTGCGCGAACGGAACAGCGCTGAAGGCGGCTCCGGCAATGACCGCGGGGACGATGGCTGCTACTGCGATCGGGGTGATTTTCATCGGAGGGGGACGCCTCTCGTGCCCGCCCTCAGCGCTTCGCGGGGGTCGCGACTAGCAATATCGGGCGTGACTGTGGGGGGCTCGGTCGTAGTGAGCTTTAGCAAGTACAACTGAGCCGGAGAGGCCAGCCCATCCGCTGGCAGCCGAATATGACACTTGCCACCTTCGGCTGCCGCGGGAATACCCAGGCCAGGCGCTGGTTAGCGGCCGAACGCGTCCTTGACGTTGCGGCCGGCGTCCTTCGCCTGCTCGCCGACCTGCTTGACGCTGCCGCTCACCCGGTCAGCCTGTCCCTCTGCCTCCAGCGAGCGGTCCCCGGTCGCGCGGCCGACGTCCTGCTTGGCCCGGCCGCGGCCCATCTGGAACCTGTTCCTGAACTTGTCCATGAATCCCATGAGTTACCTCCGGCGGCGGCCAGGTCATTGGCTGGCCGCCTGGTGTGTTCACCTCAGCTGCCCTGCCTGCCCGGCTTCATGCACCGGCTTCATGCACCGGCAAACGGGGCAGGACTGGATAACGGCAGGGCCAGGGCGCGTTCTACCTAGCAGCCCCCTGGCAGTCCGCTGACCGGGGGGCAGCAACTTTCCCAGGCAACCGAGGCGCTTCACCAGGCGATCACGACGAATCGCCGGCGCAGCCGCGGCAATCGCGGTCGTCATCGGGGGCGCGTCGGCCATCTGGGCGGTGGCCGGCCCGCCAGGTCAGCCTGCTCCGGCGCCGAAGGCGGTCAAGGGCTTTGACGAGGCAGGTGTCTCTGTCGGCACCGGGGACAGCTTCAGTCCGGCCGACTGGCGCATCATCAGGGCCGACGGGTTCCGGGTCTTCATCACTGACCCGGTCCGCTGGTCCTCAGAATGTGCAGGCGCCGGCTGCGCCCGGCCGGTCAGCACCTGCGCGCTCGACCCCGCGGCTGTCGCCCAGCTCCGCGACGCCTACCAGGCCGGCCTCGACTACGCCGTGTACACGCGCAACGTCAACTGCCTGCCGGCCGCGATCAGCGGGCTGCCCGCGCCGCTCCGGGCGCACCTGAGCTTCGCCGTGCTTGACATCGAGCCGGGCCCGTCGGTCCGGCTGACCGCTGAGCTGATCCGCCGCGTCACCGCCCTGGGGCAGACGCCCGTCGTCTACAGCTATGCCTCGGGCTGGCAGTCCGTCATGGACGGCAGCTCGTCGTTCAGCCGGTACCCGCTGCAGAACGGCCAGGCCCCGACGGCAGCGGGCCGCTTCCCGGCCGCCTATCCGGCCGGCTATCCCGTGCTCACTCGGATGACAACGCCATTCGGCGGCTGGTCGGGAGTGGTGCCCATCCAGCAGCAGCAGACCAGTGCCGAGATACGCGGGCCGGCCGGCGTGCTCGGCCTTCCGTCCGACGCGGTCGACCTCGACTCGGTGAGCGCGGCCTGGCTCGCCAGCCTGCCGCACCACTCGTGAGGCCAGCACCTGTTCCTCCTGGTCAGCGCGGCTTGCGTGCGGGGCCGCCAGGGTAGGAAGCGGCGCGGGGGGAATGGGTGAGCGTTCAGTTCGGTGGGCTGCTCGCGCTCGCGGTGGCGGCGTTCGTCGCTCCGCTGGCAGCCAGGCTGATTCCGGGGCGAGTGGTGCCGCCGGTGGTGCTGGAGGTGCTGGCCGGGATCGCGATCGGGCCGCAGGGCCTGGATCTGGTCCAGCCGACCGGCGGCGTGTACGTCCTGTACCTGCTCGGCTTCGGCTTCCTGCTGTTCCTGGCCGGGCAGGAGATCGAGGTCGAGCGGTTCCGCGGGCCTACCTTCCGGCTCACCGGCGCGAGCTTCCTCGTGAGCCTGGTACTCGCGATCCCGGTCGCTTTCGTACTCCGCTCGATCAGCCACGGCGCCGACGTCCGGCTCCTCGCGCTGGCCGTCACGGCAAGCTCGCTCGGGGTCATGGTGCCGGTGCTGCGGGACTCAGACGAGATCGACACCGACTTCGGCCAGGTCGTGATCATGGCCGGCTCGGTCGGCGAGTTCGGTGCGCTGCTGCTGCTCACGGTGCTGTTCTCCGCCCAGCCCGAGTCGACCTGGGTGCAGGTCGCCTACGTCGCCGCACTCGGCGTCGCCGCCATTCTCGGTGCCATTGGCCTGCGCCGGATGTGGCAGTCGCCGTGGCTGCGCCGCGCCCTGCTGGCCACCGACCAGTCGACATCGCAGCTGCGGGTCCGCGGCGGCTTCGTCATCCTGCTGGCGTTTGCCGCGATCGCGCATGAGTTCGGCGTCGACGCCCTGCTGGGCGCGTTCGTCGGCGGCGTGGTGCTGAACATCGCCGACAGCGACGACCGGCCGACCCGGGACCGCTACCGGGACAAGCTGTTCGCCATCGGGTTCGGGTTCCTGGTGCCGGTGTTCTTCATCGTCACCGGCGTGCGGTTCGACCTGAGGTCGCTGTTCGCCAGCGCCTCGTCCCTGGCGCTCATGCCCGCCGTGCTGGCCGGAATCCTGATTGCCCGCGCCCTTCCGGCGCTGATCTACCGCCGCAGGCTCGGCACCAGGCCCGCGCTGGCGGCCGGGCTGCTGCAGGCCACGACACTGACCTTCCCTGTCGTGGTCGCCGAGGTCGGCCAGAGCCTGCACCTGCTCACGCCGGCCACCTCGGCGGCCCTGGTCGGTGCCAGCCTGCTGTCGGTCCTGATCTTCCCGGCCGTAGCCCTGGCGCTGCGTCCCTGGACGACAGCTCCGCCCTGCCGCCAGCACAGCGGCCAGCGCGGCTGCCTGACGCGATAGCGGCCGGCGACACCCGACGGCCAGGGCTAAAGGCGCTCGACCTGCCACTGCCAGCCGCGCTCGGGATCGTGCGAGGGCCGGACCACCGCCGGCTCGGCGGTGTCCGAGAGCCCGGAGATCACCTTGACTAGCTGCCGGTGGAAGTCCTCCGGCGTATGACTGTGATCCGGGGAGTGGCCGACCACGATGGTGATGAGGGCCTGGTCGCCCCCCAGCAGCCGGACCGTGATGTTGCCGTTGTAGTCACGGCCGACTGCGGCGATGGCGGTGGCCCGGACGATGTCGCCGCCGTCGTCCTTGACCACCCACACGTCTGGCGCGCTCATATTTCTCGCCTGCCTTTACTGGCGTACGGGCGGACATGTCGGCACGTTCCCGCGGACGCGGGACCGGCCGTACTGCCTGCCATCCATCCTCCCGCATCCCGGCCACCGGCCGGGCCATCCGGTGCCGCCAGGCGGCGCCTGCCGGCCGGGACTACGGGCGGGACGAGCGATGACGGCGGCGGCCGTAACCGGCTGACATGGCCACGGCGGCGCTGCCGTAGGCCTGGCTGGCCGCTGCGGCCGCGACCGGGGCGGCGGCCTGCGGCCTCGGCGGCGGCGCCACTCGCCTGGCCGGCGGCCCGGCGATCGCCTGCAGCACGGCGGAGCCGGGCGTGACGGTAGCGGTCAGCGGGACCACGCCGGCCTTGCTCATCAGGGCCCGCACCTCCCGGGCCTGCGCCTCCGTCTGCAGCGTGACGACTACTCCGTCGGCTCCGGCACGGGCAGTGCGGCCCGAGCGGTGCAGGTAGGCCTTGTGCTCAGCGGGCGTGTCGGCGTGGATGACCAGGTCGATGCTGTCGACGTGAATGCCGCGGGCAGCGATGTCAGTGGCGACCATGACGCGGATCTCGCCGGACGAGAACGACGCGAGATTACGCTCGCGAGCGTTCTGGGCGAGGTTGCCGTGCAGCTCAGTCGCGGGGACGCGGGCGATGGCCAGCTGCCGGGCCAGCTTGTGGGCGCCGTGCTTGGTCCGGGTGAAGATCAGCGCGCGGTTATTGCCGCCGGCCAGCGCGGCGACGACCGCGGTGCGGTCGGCGGCCGAGATCGTGAGCAGGTGATGGACGAGCGCCGCGGGCGCCGCGGGCGGGTCGACGGAGTGCCTGGCCGGGCTGCTGAGGAACCGGCGGACCAGAACGTCCACGGCGCCGTCGAGGGTGGCGGAGAAGAGCATGCGCTGCCCGTCAGCCGGAGTGAGGTCCAGCAGCCGCCGCACGGTCGGCAGGAAGCCGAGGTCAGCCATGTGGTCGGCTTCGTCGACCACGCTGACCTCGACGTCGCCGAGATGACAGTGCCCCTGGTCGATCAGGTCGGCAAGCCTGCCGGGACAGGCCACGATGATGTCGACGCGGTTGTGCAGAGCCGCCACCTGCGGCTTCTGCGAGGTGCCGCCAAAGATCGTGCCGACTGTCAGGCCAGCCGCGCGCGCCAGGGGCACGAGCACGTCCTGGACCTGGCTGGCGAGCTCACGGGTGGGCACGAGCACCAGGCCGCGTGGCCGCCCGGCGCTGGTGTAGCCATCGGCCAGCCGGGCGACGAGCGGGATGCTGAAGCCGAGGGTCTTGCCGGAGCCGGTGCGGCCGCGGCCGAGGATGTCCCGTCCGGCCAGCGCGTCCGGCAGGACGGCCGCCTGGATCGGGAACGGGGTGACGATGCCCGCGCCGGCCAGCACCCCGACGAGGGGCGCAGGCACGCCGAGCGCCTCGAAGGTAACGTCGGGTGCGGCCTCCGGGGCGGGGCCCACGCTGGTCAGGCCGGGCGTGCTCGTGCTGGCCGGGGTGCGGCGGCGCTTGCGGCGCCCCGAATGGGCATGCTCAACTGGCTGAGCTGTCAAGACGATCGTCTCCAGGAATCGGGTGGCCGCAGATTTGGCGGGCCGCCACGATGTGGAAACCAGCTCGCTCTCGGAGCGATGTACGACCGGCGCGCCCTAGCGGCTGCGCCTCACTGCTCTCGCAGTTCGCTTCCTACTCTAGCGCACCGCCCGTCACGCAGCCGCTGGTGGCGGTCTGGCATCGCGACACTGGCTTCTTTTCGCGGGCGGGCGGCCGCACGGCGGCCGGGGATGGCGCATACTGTTGGTTAATGAAACCTACGCGCGCCGGACCCACGAGGCGATACCTGCCAGGAAGTCCCTTCAACGTCCCCGTCGTCGAAGTCCCGGTCGAGACGTACGCCATGAGTGACCTGGTGACGCACGACAAGTACGGGCTCGGCACCGTTCTCGGCGTCGAGGACGAGACCGCTATCCTCGTCGACTTCGGTACGCACCGGATGCGCATTTCGCTCCCGTGCGCGAAGCTCGAGAAGCTCTAACGCAGGCCGGGCCGCCGGCTTAGCCCGGCGGCCGCACCGACGGGTCTGCCGTCGCAGCTTACTGAGCGCTTGCTGCGCTACTGGCTGCGCTGACTCGTGCCAGCAGCGCCTGGTCTTCGGCGCCGGTCTACGGCGCTGGTCTTCGGGCGCTGGTCTCGCCCGGGTGCAGACATAAGTCGCCGGACTGCGCGACGCACTTCTGCGGCGCAGCCCGGCGGCCTGATTACTGAGCGAGTTAGAGGGGCTGAACCTGCTCAGCCTGGGGGCCCTTCGGTCCGCGCGCTGCCGTGAACTCCACTCGCTGGTTCTCGTTCAGGCTGCGGTAGCCCTCAGTCTGAATCGCGGAGTGGTGAACGAACACGTCGGCACTGCCGTCGTCGGGAGCGATGAAACCGAATCCCTTGTCGGCGTTGAACCACTTAACGGTGCCCTGAGCCATCTGTTTTCCTCCTGCTAAACGATCTTCCAGGACGCACAATGCATGCGTCCCCAGTCGCACGACCGCCTGCTGGAAAGATCCTGGCGATGGCCAGGCTGAGGCACCCGCTGTCAGAATTCGCAGGCGCTATGACACGTGAACGAACTTCGACTACAACCAGCTTCATTAAACACCATGCTGCCCGTGCTCCCGACACCATGCTGCCAACGTCGTACTTCGATTCCGGAATTGGTTTGCTTGTTATGGTGCGCTAGCGTAGCGTCTGAGGCAAGGCACCGGTCCTGCCGCCGACCACGGCCGGCTGGCCGATTTCACCGGAGGAGTCCGACTGCAGCCTGGTTTCCTCGATCGCCTTAGCCGTCCTGTTCCTGACCCAACTCCCCGCGCTGCCGCCGCATTCTGCCCGCCGCAGCGACGCGCGGGCAGCAGCCGGCGAGCCCGGCCGCTGCCATTCACGGCCGGCCACCCAGCCGGAGCCCTGCTGATCTCGCTGGCGGCCTGCGTGCCGCACCCCCGGCTGTGAAAGGACCTCACGACATGCGTCAGCCAGAAGCCAGGCCAGGCCGCGGTCCGGCGATCACCAGGGCGGTACCCGCGTGACGACCGGTGAGGTGACGGCGCGCGCGCCCGCCGGGACCCCTGCACCGGGCAGCGACTACGCCCGGCTGTCACGTCAGGTCAGGCTCGCGGGCCTGATGGACCGCCGCACGGGAAACTACGCCTGGCGGATCACGATCACCCTCCTGCTGCTCGCCGCCGGCTGGGCCGCCTTCCTGCTGATCGGCGACTCCTGGTGGCAGCTGGCCGTCGCCGGCTACCTCGCGATCATGTTCACGCAGCTGGGCTTCCTCGGCCATGACGCCGGGCACCGCCAGATCTGCACGTCCCGCCGCCTCAGCTACCTGCTGGGCATCATGCTCGGCAACCTCGGCATCGGGCTCAGCTTCGGCTGGTGGGTCAGCAAGCACAACCGGCATCACGCGAACCCGAATACTGAGGACGCCGACCCCGACATCATGATGAGCGCGCTGGCGATGACCTCCAGCCAGGCCAGCGCCAGCCGGGGCCTCGCCGCGATGGTGTACCGCTGCCAGGCCTACCTGTTCTTCCCGATGCTGCTCGGCGAGGCCTTCAGCGTCCATGTGGCCAGCCTCCGCGCCGTGGCCAGCCGGGGCCGCCGGACCGGCCGCCAGCAGGCGGCGGAGATCATCCTGCTCGGGCTGCACATCGCGGGCTATCTCGCTGTCGTCTTCTACGTGCTGAGCCCGCTGCGGGCCATCGTGTTCATCGTCGTGCAGCAGGGCCTGTTCGGCGTCTACCTGGGCTCCTCGTTCGCGCCCAATCACAAGGGCATGCCGATCCTGCGCGCCGAGGACGAGCAGGATTTCCTGCGCCGCCAGGTGCTGACCTCGCGCAACGTCCGCGGCGGCTGGTTCACCGATCTGGCGCTCGGCGGCCTGAACTACCAGATCGAGCACCATCTGTTCCCGTCCATGCCACGGCCGAGCCTGCGCCGGTCGCAGCCGCTGATCAGCGCGTTCTGCCGCGAGCAGGGACTGCCGTACTGCCAGGCCAGCCTCACGGGCTCGTACGCGCAGGCGCTGCGGCACCTGAACGCCGTCGGGAAGCAGGCCGTGGCCCCGAGCGGCTGACTGGCGCCGCAGGCCTCGTTCCCGCGATTGTCAGGATTGTGACTGTCGTCCGGTGATCTGGTGGCCCAGCCAGGCTGCCGCCACGCCCACGAGGACGCCGATGATGGTGTCGGCGAGCCGCATGATGGGTCCCGCCCAGGCATCGGCCGGGTGCAGCGACGCCAGCGGCAGGAGCACTGCGGTGGTGATCGCGGCGGTGGCCGAGTCTTCCGGGCGACCTGCCAGCATCGGGATGAGCGTGCTGAGGCCGATCAGCAGTGCCAGCCCCCACAGGTGGAACGGCAGGAAGATCAGGTACAGCTCGCACAGCACGAAGCTCACCAGCGTCGCCGCCACCCGCGACACCCCTGCCAGCAGGCTGCTCTGATAGCTGCTCCTGCAGACGAAGATGGTCGCGATGACCGCCCAGATCCCGCCGACGAGGTCGTCCGGAGCCGAGATCGGGTGCAGCCGCGTCACCAGGTCCGTGACCAGCCAGTAGCTCAGCAGGCAGGCCAGCGCAAGCAGCACGGATTCTGGCACGGCGGCCCGGACGTCCTGGCCGGCCGGGCGCCGCACGAGCTGCATGGCTTCCTCCGGTATCCCCGCCACCGGTCGTACCCTGGCCGCCCCGCTCGCTACCGCCAGGCGGCAGGGCCCGGTCAGGAGTCGAAGCCGAGTCCGGCCGCGTCCAGGGCGCGCAGCCAGAGGTTCCGCCTGCCCTCATTCCGGTCGGCCCGCGCCAGCGACCAGCGGGTGAGCTGGACCCCGGCCGACCGCAGCGGCTCAGGGGGGAACGGCAGCGGCTTCGTCCGCACCATCTCCAGCTCGGTCAGTTCGGTCGGCGTGCCCCCGAGCAGGTCGAGCAGCACGCGGGCGCCGAACCGGCTGGCGCCGACGCCGAGCCCGGTGTAGCCCGCCGCGTACGCCACCTGCCCGGCCATCGCCGTCCCGAAGAATGCGCAGAACCGCGAGCAGGTGTCGATGACGCCGCCCCACTTGTGGGTGAAGGACACCCCTTCCAGCTGCGGGAACGTCGCGAAGAAGTGCTCCGCGAGCCGGGTGAAGGTGGCCGGCCGCTGATCGCGGGCGGCCGAGATCACGCTGCCGTAGTAGTAGACCGCGTCGTAGCCGCCCCACAGGATCCGGTTGTCGGCGGTGAGCCGGTAGTAGTGGAACTGGTTGGCGCTGTCCCCGACGCCCTGCCGGTGCTCCCAGCCGATGCTGGCGAGCTGCGCGGCCGTCAGCGGCTCGGTCATCAGCACGTAGTCGTAGACGGGGATCAGGTAGTAGCGCAGCCGGCGCAGCAGCGGCGCGAACGCGCCGGCCGCAAGTGCCACCTGCCGGGCGCTCACCTCGCCCGCCGGCGTGGCCAGGGCGACCCTGCCGGACGGGCCCCGCTCCTGCGCCATCGACCGCACCGGAGTGCCCTCGGCGATCCGAACCCCCGCCTCCAGGCAGGCCTGCCGCAGGCCCCGGGCCAGCCGGGCCGGATCGACGGTCGCGCAGCCGTCGGTGTCCCACAGGCCGGCGCAGTAGGCAGGCGAGTGGACCTCGGCCCGGACCTCGTCAGCGCCGAGCAGCCGCAGGCTGTCCCCGGCACCGAGCCGGGCCGCGATCTCGGCGGTCCGCTGCAGTCCCTGCGCCTGCCACGGCTGCGTCGCCACCGCCAGCTCGCCGGTGCGGGCGAAGTCGCATTCGATGCCGTAGCGGGCGACGGCCTTCTCGATCTCGTCCAGGTTGGCCCGGCCGAGTCGCTCCAGCACGGCGAGCTCGCCGGGGAACCGGTCCTGGCCGTTGCTGAGTCCGTGGGTCAGGCTGGCCGCGCAGAAGCCGCCGTTGCGGCCGGTCCCGGCCCAGGCCACCTGGCGTCCCTCCAGCAGCAGCACGTCCCGGCCGGGGTCGGCCTCCCTGGCCTGCAGCGCGGTCCACAGGCCGGTGAAGCCGCCGCCGATGACGGCCAGGTCGGCGGTGGCCCGCCCGGCCAGGGCGGGCTGCGGCTGCGGCGCGTCCGGCTGGTCGAGCCAGTACGAAACCGGACGGGCAGCCGCCAGCGCCGCGGCCACCTGCGTGTCGGTCATTCCTGCCCCTCTTCAGTCCCCCGGCGGCAGCCATACCCGGCGGCGGCCTGCCGCCAGCAGGCAGCCCCGCGCGTGTGTCAGCTGGCCGCGATGGGCTCGAACAGCGCGTTCCAGGCGGCCAGCTCGGCCGCGCCCTGGAACTGGTAGTAATCCTTCGACCTGGCCCGGTACTCCGGCGTCGGGAAGACCAGCGGCGAGTCCGCCGTGACCGACGGCGGCTCCCCGATCTCGGCATGCATCGCGGTGAGCTCGGCAGCCGCCCAGCCGGACGGGTTCAGCAGCACGAGCCGGGCGTCAGGAACGGGGCAGACGTAGTCGTTGTAGTACTCGACGACGGCCTCAATCTGCGGCTGATAGAAGTAGTCCATCAGCGTCATGGCGTCCAGGGGATTCTGCGCGTACATCGGGATGCACATGTTGTCGGTCCAGAACATCCCGCCCTCGGCAGGCATGAGCAGCTGCAGGCCGCGGTACTGCTGCTGCAGGTTGGCCTGGAAGATGTCGCCGGAGAAGGCCTGCGAGACGACGAGCGCGCCGCTCTTGAGGTTGTCGATGTAGTTCTGGTCGTAGTAGCCGCGGACGATGCCGTCCTTCTTCTGCTGGGCCAGCAGCGTGGCCGCCTTATGCCACTCCGACTCAGTCGAGGTCGCCGGGTCCACGCCGATCGCCAGCAGGCCGACGCTGCCCAGCTCGATCGGATCGCTCATCATGCCGACCCGGCCGGCGTACTTCTTGTCGAACAGGATCCCCACGCTGTCGCCGGGGTCGGAGATCACCCGGGAGTTGTAGCCGATCGCGGTCCAGCCGGACTGCCAGGCCATCGTGTAGGTATTGCCGGGATCCCAGGGCGGGTTGCGGACCAGCGAGCCCGCGTACGCCTCGAAGTTAGTCATCATTGACTGGTCGAGCGGGATTAGCCAGCCGTTGCTGATCAGCTCACCGAGCGCCGGGTCATTGTTCGTCGTGACGATGACGTCGTAGCCGGTGTACTGCCTGCGCTCCAGTGAGGGCTTGATCGAGGCGTAGAACGGCGCGTTCTCGCTGATCGGCTCCGAGTAGTTCACCGCGATCCCGGTGAGGTCGGTGAAGTGCTCGAGCGTCGGGTGCTTGCTGTCGAGCACGTCGATGTAGTCGGGCCAGTTCGCGAAGTTCACCGTGTGGTGCAGCTTCTGCCTCCGCCACCAGCGCGCGCTGCCGACCGCGTCGGACGCTGCCGCAGCCTCTGGCTGACCGCCGCCGCAGGCGGCGAGCACCGCGGACAGGCCGGACGCGCCGAGCACGCCTGCCGCCGCCGTGGCAGCGCCGGTCAGGCCGCCCGCGCGCAGCAGTCCCCGGCGGGACAGCCGCCGGCTCGTCAGGCCGCGCCAGAGCGCTGGGTCAGGCTGCTCAGGCTCCGTGTGTCCCATCGGCGGTGCCTCCCTACCGCGGTAAAACCCGCCCGCACCGGGGCGAGCCTCACGATCGTCGCAGAAGAAGGCCCTGACCTGCCCGGACTTCGCGGAAATGGGGACTTACCTGGGCGCAGGAGCGCTTCTGGCCACTCCCGTTCACTCCCGTTTCGCTGCCGGCGCCCGCTCAGGCCTCGATGTTGCTCATCACGTGCTTGATCCGGGTGTAGTCATCGAACCCGTAACCGGACAGGTCCTTGCCGTAACCGGAGTGCTTGAAGCCGCCATGCGGCATCTCCGAGACAAACGGGATGTGGGTGTTGATCCAGACCGCGCCGAAGTCCAGCGCACGGGCGGCCCGCATCGCCCGGCCGTGATCCCTGGTCCAGACGCTGGCGGCCAGCCCGTACTTGACCCCGTTGGCCCAGCGCAGCGCCTCGTCCTCGGAGCCGAACCGCTGCACGGTGATGACCGGGCCGAAGACCTCGTCCTGGATCATCTCGTCGTCCTGCCGCAGCCCGGTGACGACGGTGGGAGCGAAGCAGAAGCCGCGCTCGCCGACCCGGTGGCCGCCCGCCGCCACCGTCGCGTGCTCCGGGCCCGCGCCAGGAAGCCCTCGACGCGCGCCAGCTGCGCCGGGTTGTTGAGCGGCCCGTAGAAGGCGTCGGGCACCTCCCGGCCGGCCGTCTTGACCGCCGCGGCCTTGCCGATCAGGGCATCGGTGAGGTCGGCGCTGATGCCGGGGCCTGCCAGCACCCTGGTCGCGGCCGTGCAGTCCTGGCCCGCGTTGTAATAGCCCGCCTCGGTGACCCCGGCCGCGACGGCCTCGACATCGGCGTCATCGAACACCACGACCGGCGCCTTGCCGCCCAGCTCCAGGTGCACGCGCTTCAGTCCCCCGGCCGCCGCGCCGGGCGACCTCGATGCCGGCCCGGCACCGAGCCGGTGATGGACACCATCTGCGGGATCTCGTGCGAGACCAGCTCCCGGCCGGTGTCCCGGTCGCCGCAGATGACGTTCAGCACGCCCGGCGGGAGGAACTCCGCCGCGATCTCCGCCAGCAGCAGCGTGGACACCGGCGTGGTGTCCGACGGCTTCAGCACCACCGTGTTGCCCGCCGCCAGCGCCGGCGCGAACTTCCACACCGCCATCATCATCGGGTAGTTCCACGGGGCCACCTGGGCGCAGACCCCGACTGGCTCCCGGCGGATCATCGAGGTATGACCGCTCAGGTACTCGCCCGCCGACCGGCCCTCCAGCATCCGGGCGGCGCCGGCGAAGAAGCGCAGCTCGTCCGCGAGCGGCGGGACCTCGTCGGAGCGGGTCAGCGCGACCGGCTTGCCGGTGTTGCGCGACTCCGCCTCGACCAGGTCCTCGGCCCTGGCCTCGATGGCGTCAGCGAACTTCAGCAGGGCCAGGCTGCGCTCGGCCGGGGTGGTATCCCGCCAGGTCTCGAACGCCGCCGCGGCAGCGCGCAGGGCAGCATCGACGTCGGCCGGGCCGGACACCGGCGCGCGCAGGTACGCCTCGCCTGTGCTCGGGTCCACGACCTCGCTGGTCCGGTCCGCCTGCGTGGTCACGTACCGGCCGCCGACGAAGTTCGCCAGGTCTGCCACGCTGCGCCGGGCTGCACGGTCGCTGCAAGGTCCGCCTCGCTCGGCGAGTTCCGCCAGCACTGCGTTCCGCCCGCTGGACTGACGCTCATCCGGGTACGACCCTGACAGAGAAAGTAGGGCCACACAAGCGAATCAGTTACAAACATGGCCGTGGTCTACGGAATCAGTTGACACAAGCCGATACCATGGCACCATGGGCGCGAAGGAGGCCTACGCATGGCGCATACGCCGGTAACCACGCTCGCATACCGCGGCCCGCAGCAGGGCCGGGGCGGGCGGGCGCGAGCCCGACGGCAAGATCGTGCTGGACGACCTGTCCAAGCAGATTATCGAGCAGCTCCAGCAGGATGGCCGGCGCTCCTACGCGGCCATCGGCAAGGCGGTCGGCCTCTCCGAGGCGGCGGTCCGGCAGCGCGTCCAGCGGCTCATCGACGTGGGCGCGATGCAGATCGTCGCGGTCACCGACCCGATGACGCTCGGCTTTCCCCGCCAGACCATGATCGGCATCCGGTGCGGCGGCGACCTCGAGCGAGTCGCGACCACCTGGCGGGCATGGAGGAAATCGACTACGTGGTGATTACCGCCGGCTCCTTCGACCTGCTGGTCGAGGTGGTCTGCGAGAACGACGACCAGCTTGCTGGAGATCCTCAGCCGGGTGCGCGTCCATCCCGAGCGTGACCATGACCGAGACTTTCGTGTACCTGAAGCTCCGCAAGCAGACCTACAGCTGGGGGACCAGATGACCACGGCATACAGCAGGGACGACATCGCCGCGCTGCAGGAGAAGGCCAAGCGCCACCTGTGGCTCCACTTCACCCGGATGTCGTCCTACGCCGCCAGCGACGTGCCGGTCATCGTGCGCGGCGAGGGCCAGTACGTCTTCGACCAGAACGGCAAGCGCTACCTGGACGGCCTCGCCGGGCTGTTCGTCAGCCAGATCGGGCACGGCCGCACGGAGGTCGCGGAGGCGGGCGCCCGCCAGGCCAGCGAGCTTGCCTACTTCCCGCTGTGGTCCTACGCGCACCCGCAGGCGATCGAGCTGGCCGAGCGGCTCGCCGCCTGGCCCCCGGCGACCTGAACCGGGTGTTCTTCACCACCAGCGGCTCGGAGGCGGTCGAGTCGGCCTGGAAGCTGGCCAAGCAGTACTTCAAGTCCATCGGGCAGCCCGGCCAGGTACAAGGTGCTCAGCCGGGACATCGCCTACCACGGCACCTCGATGGGCGCGCTGGCCATCACCGGCCTGCCGCGCGATCAAGGAGCCGTTCGAGCCGCTGCCGCCCGGCGGCGTGCGGGTGCCCAACACCAACTTCTACCGGGCGCCGCGACTTCGTCGCCGACGACCTGACCGCGTTCGGCGTCTGGGCCGCCGACGAGATCGAGCGGGCGATCCTGCGCGAGGGCCAGGACTCCGTCGCCGCCGTGTTCCTCGAGCCCTGCAGAACTCCGGGCGGCTGCTTCCCGCCCCCGCCCGGCTACTTCCAGCGCGTCAGGGAGATCTGCGACAGGTACGGCGTGCTGCTGGTCTCCGACGAGGTGATCTGCGCGTTCGGCCGGCTCGGCCACTACTTCGGCTCGGAGCGCTACGGCTACCAGCCGGACATCATCACCTTCGCCAAGGGCGTCACCTCCGGCTACGCGCCGCTCGGCGGCATGATGGTCTGCGACCGAGCTGATGGAGCCGTTCAGCGAGGGCCAGGCGACGTTCCTGCACGGCGTGACGTTCGCCGGGCACCCCGTTTCCTGCGCGGTGGCGATGGCCAACCTCGACGTGTTCGAGAAGGAGGACCTGCTCGGCAACGTGCGGGCCAACGAGGGTGCCTTCCGGGCCACCCTGGAGAAGCTGAACGACCTGCCGATCGTCGGCGACGTCCGGGGCGACGGCTACTTCTACGGCATCGAGCTGGTCAAGGACAAGGCCACCAGGGAGACCTTCAACGACGATGAGTCCGAGCGGCTGCTGCGCGGGTTCCTGTCGTCGGCGCTGTTCGAGGCCGGCCTGATCTGCCGGGCCGACGACCGCGGCGACCCGGTCATCCAGCTCTCCCCGCCGCTCACCTGCACGCAGGAGCACTTCACCGAGATGGAGCAGATCCTGCGCAGCGTGCTCACCGAGGCCTGGACGAAGATCTAGCCGCCCGCTTCCGCGCCCGCCGCTTCCGCATCGCGCGCCACTTCGATCCCGCCTGAGGCGCGCGACGGGGATCCCCGACACGAAGTTATGCAGTTGTGACCATCTTGTGGCTAACCAAACTGCCTGCCTGACGTGTCTAAGAAGGTGAGGGCCAGGCGGTGCTGCAGGGGCGACCGCCAGGCGCGCGCGGACGGGAGGACGCATGTCGGGCAGCAGCCAGGTGGACCGAGCTTTCCAGCCAGAACGAGAGGGTCATCCGGCTGGACGAATCGGAGGTTAGCCCGGCTCACTCCGCCAGCATGGCTGCCCGGCCGAGCTGGGCCGAGCTGGCCAGCCAGACCGAGCGGCTCGTCGCGGACGGCGATCCGCAGTTCCGGCTGGCCAGCTCAAGCCGCGGCACGACCGCGATGCGCCTGGTAGCGAGCACCGCCGCCTAGCCACCGCCCTCGGCGCTGCCGGGCCGGGTACCCCCTCCGGCCCGCCGCGCGCACCAGGGCGGTTAACGGCGCGCTGCCGCCAGCAGATCCTGCACGTGCCCGACGGCCTGCTCCAGCGGCACCCGGTCCTTGCGGCCGGTGCTCCGGCTGACGACCTCGACCACGCCGTCCGCCAGGTCCCTGCTGCCCACGCTGACCCGGAACGGGATGCCGGTCAGCTCGGCGTCCTTGAACTTCACGCCGGGCCGCTCGTCCCTGTCGTCGATCAGCACGTCCGCGCCAGCGGCCCGCAGGTCCGCGTAGATCGACTCCGCCGCCGTCCTGACGGCCTCGTCCCTGGCCGAGACCATGATCACCGTGACCTCGGCAGGCGCCACCGGCACCGGCCAGACCAGGCCGGCCTCGTCGTGATGCACCTCGGCGATGGCCGCGATCGCCCGCTCGACTCCGATGCCGTAGCTGCCCATGATCGGCGACGATCGCCGCGCCGTCAGGCCCGAGCACCGAGACGCCGAGGACGGTGGTGAACTTCCGGCCGAGCTTGAAGATGTGACCGACCTCGATGGCCTGCATGAGCTCCAGCGGTGCCCCGCACCGCGGGCACGGCTCGCCGGCAGCCGACCTCGCGCAGGTCGGCCCAGCGTGCCCACGGCGATGTCCCGGTCGACGCTGACGCCGGTGAAGTGCACGTCGTCGGTGTTCGCGCCGGTCGCCATGTCACGGCGGCCCGTCAGCGCCAGGTCCGCGATCACCGGCAGGTCCCTGACTCCCACCGCGCCGAGGCTGCCCGGCAGCGCGCCGAGCGCCGCCTGGATCTCCTCCGGCTGCGCGGGCCTGATGTCGGTAACGCCGGCCGTGTCGATCAGCTTCTGCTCCTGCAGCTGATGGTCGCCGCGCAGCAGGACCAGGGTCAGCTGCGCCGTCGATGACCTGGACGAGCGTCTTGATCTGGCGGTCGGCCGCCAGCCCGTACCCGGTGGCGAGGTCCTCGATCGTGCGGACGCCGGGCGTGTCCAGCCGGACCGGGGCATCAGGCCCCTGCGCGTCCTGCGCCGGCTCCAGGGCCGACGTCGCCTTCTCCAGGTTGGCGGCGTAGTCGCAGTCCGGGCACGTCGCGACCACGTCCTCGCCGGCCGGCGACGGGCACATGAACTCGATCGAGTCGCTGCCGCCCATGGTCCCGTTGGAGGCCTCGACCGCGATGGCGGGAATGCCGAGCCGCGCGAAGATCCGCTCGTACGCGCCGCGGTGCGCGTCAAACGACTTGTCCAGGCCGGCCTCGTCGAGGTCGAAGCTGTAGGAGTCCTTCATCGTGAACTCGCGGACCCGGATCAGCCCGCTCTTCGGCCGCGGCTCGTCCCGGAACTTGGTCTGGAACTGGTACCAGAACTGGGGCAGTTCCCGGTAGGAGGACATCTCCGTCGCCAGGGTCGTGAAGAACTCCTCGTGCGTCATGCCGAGCACGAGGTCGGCACCCCGGCGGTCGCGGAGGCGGAACATCTCCTCGCCCATGATCGACAGGCGCCCGCTCTTCTCCCAGACCGAGGCCGGCTGCATCGACGGCAGCAGGAACTCCTGCCCGCCGATCGCGTTCATCTCCTCCCGGATCACCGCTATGACCTTGGCGCGGACCCGCATGGCCAGCGGCAGCAGCGAGTAGTGGCCTGCCATCAGCTGGCGGATGAACCCGGCCCGCAGCAGCAGCCGGTGGCTCGCCGCGTCGGCGTCGGCGGGGTCCTCTCGCAGGGTAGGGATGTGCAGCTGGGACCAGCGCATGGGTGAAAGCCTCTTCGTTGCGTTCGGGTGGTTGCCTGCCGGGAATCGCGGAACCGGGATGCCTCGGTGCCGGGACTAAGCGGAGGACCGTAAGTCTAGGGCCACTCGACAGTCAGCGGCGATCCGGACTGCAGCGGGGCGGACGGGCGGGCCGGGCGCTGACCAGATCGCCTCGCGCGGCTGCACTTTGATGACTCCCCGTCATCGGGCGACGACGTACGGTTAACTGTTCTCTTACGTCGCACAGCCCCTCGTAGGAGACCCTCATCATGACCAAGCCTGACAGCGCTCTGTCCCGACTAGTCCTGCGCGCAGCCCCGCTCGCTGCGGCCGGCCTCGTGCTGAGCCTGGCGGCATGCGGCGGATCGGCCGGTCACAACTCCGCCGCCAGCAGCCCGGCCAGCAGTCCGGCACAGCACGCCCTCCAGGGCCGATGTTAGGCGCGACCTTCACCGGCACCATTTACGTGAGCACGCCGACATCGCACGTCACCAAGGCCTTCTCCGACCACGTGGCCGACGTCCAGAACTGCGCGGCCGCGGCGGAGACCGGGTGGGGCGGCACCTTCCACGTACCGTCTCCGCAGGCGCCGAACCCGGAGGCGGACATCGAGGTGTCCGGCTTCCACGGGCCCGGCACGTACACGCCCACGATGCTGCAGCGCGACCACGCGGACTCGATCCTGCTGACCGGCAAGACCGGGACCAGCCAGTACCTCATCACCACCCCCCTCGCCAACCGCACGCCCGGCAAGGAAGTGCTGTTCCTGAACAAGGACGGCTCGGGCCAGCTGGTCTACTCGGGCGCCCATCTCGACGGGCAGGCGAGCGACCCGACGGTGGCCGGCCTGATCTCGTGGAACTGCTCATCCTGACCTAGGACTGGCAATCGGGTCATAGGCCCTGATACCGATCGGCCGGTCCCTGCGATTGCGTTTGACCGGTAACTGGCCGGGCACGAACTGTGACATGCCGACCGACAGGTCAGCCCGGCGGGTTCTGGCTATCGCCATGGGCATCGCGGCGATATTCGACCTGACCGGCATGACTGTCTACCGGACGATGCGCCCAGTCCTTCCGCCCAGTCCGCCGCGCCACGATGATCAGGACCCCTTCGGCTCGGCGATGAGCACGATCATGTCCGTCTACGGTGAGGCGGCCGGTCGTGCGCGTGATGAGAGCGGTGAGACGTTAGTCGCATGACTGACACCGATCGCACGCCCGCGCCCAGGCCGGCCCGCAGGACCGAAGCGGCCAGCCCCGGCAGGCGCCAGCCCCCAGTGATCCTGCCCCCAGCCACCCAGTGCCCGGTCAGCCAGCGCCCGGTCAGCCTGTACCCGCTCAGTCAGCGCCCGGTCAGCCAGCTGCCGGGCGGGCGGAGACCGCCGGCGCCGGCGAGATCGCCGATGCGGTCCTGGACCGCATCGGCGACAAGGTGTCCGACAAGGGCCCCGGCCCTGTCCGGATCCCGCCCCAGGCCGACATCGCCTCTGTCGACCAGGCGATTGCCCTGCGCGAGCAGGCGCCGGAGATGTACGACCTGTGGCTGACCATCGCCAAGGAGAAGGCCGCGACCGCGAACTACGTCGAGCGGGCGCCGTACGAGGTGCCCGAGCGGCTCGCCCAGTCGGGGCGGCCGCGCGCGCTCGGCGCACTGATCATCGTGCTGTCCTTCTGCGGCTACCTCGCCTGGCTCGGCGGGCCCGGCCCCTACATCGGCGGCCTGATCGCCATCCTCGACCTGGCCGTGATGTTCGGCATGTTCTTCGGGCTCCGGCCCGAGCGGCTGCCCGACCCGCAGGAGCCCGACCGGCGGCCGCCGCCGCGGCGCCGCCGCCTGTTAGCGGCTGCCGGCTGCCGTAGGCCGCCGCTTACTCCGCGCGCCCCGCCGTGCGATCCTGAGCGGGCCCGGCACGCATGCCGGGCCCGGCTCGCAGGCGCGGAGGTGCACGGGTGCTCGACGGACGGCTGCTGGTGGATGCGCATGTGCACGTCGCCAGGCTGGCAACGCTGTCCGCTGACTGGCGGGACTGGGTCACCACCTTCGGCAGCGGCATCCCGATCGACCGGCTGTACGACGCTGACGGCGTGCCCGTGCCCGCCGCGCTGGACGAGCACTTCGCCGCCGAGGGTGCCGACCACGTGCTGCTGTTCACCGAGTACAGCCCGAAGTCAACCGGCATCCAGCCGATCGAGGACGTACTCCCCCTCGTGGAGCAGAATCCGGCCAGGTTCCGGCCGGTCGCCAACCTCAACCCGCACCTGCACTACCCGGTCAGGGCCGAGCTGGCGCGCCAGGTCGGACTCGGCGCCGTGGCCTGCAAGATCCATCCGGTGCACGGCGGCTTCGATCCGGCCGACCGGATGCTCTACCCCGCGTACTCCTGGTGCGAGGAGCGCGGTCTTCCGGTCATCGTGCACTGCGGCACCTCGACGTTCTCCGGGTCTGCCAACGCCTTCGGCGAGCCGGCCCTGCTCGACCCGGTGTTCCGCGACTTTCCCGGCCTGACCGTCGTGATGGCCCACGGCGGGCGCGGCTGGTGGTACGACCAGGCGGCGTTCCTGGCCCAGATGCGGCCGAACGTCTGGCTCGAGATATCCGGGCTGCCGCCGGCCCGGCTGCCCGATTACTACGGCCCGGCGCTGGCCCGGCTCGCCTCCCGGATGGTGTTCGGGACTGACTGGCCAGGCGTGCCCGGCGTGCAGCGCAATGCCCGCGCGGCGGAGAAGGTGCTCGGCGAGGCCGGCTGCAGCCAGGACCAGATCGCGCTGGCGCTGGGCGGGAACGCGGCCCGGATCTTCCGGCTGACGCAATAGCCGCGTATCGCTCGAAGCAACAGATTGCCCGGCCCTAGCCACCTGGTTGCCGCGGTCCTAGTGTTACGACAAAGGTCATAGCGACTGTCGGGAGAGTGTATGAAGACCAGGGCAGCTATTTCGCGCGGGACGGGCAAGGACTGGGAAGTCACCGAGCTCGAGCTCGACCCTCCGAAGGTCGGCGAGGTCCTGATCCGTTTCGTGGCCTCCGGGCTCTGCCACTCCGATGAGCACATCCGCACCGGCGACCTCACGCCCCGGTTCCCGATCGTCGGCGGGCACGAGGGCGCGGGCGTGGTCGAGGACGTCGGGCCGGGTGTCACCCGGCTCAAGGCCGGCGACCACATCATCTGCTCGTTCCTGCCGGTATGCGGGCACTGCCGGTGGTGCTCGACCGGCAAGTCCAACCTGTGCGACCTCGGTGCCACGATCCTGGACGGCTGCCTGCCCGACGGCACCTACCGCTTCCACACTGCCGAGGGAGAGGACGTCGGCGGCATGTGCATGCTCGGCACGTTCTCCGAGTACGCGACCGTGTCGGAGATGTCGTGCGTGAAGATCGACGACGACGTCCCGCTGGACAAGGTCGCGCTGATCGGCTGCGGCGTCCCCACCGGGTGGGGCTCGGCCGTCCACGCCGCCGCAGTCGAGCCGGGCGACACCATCGCGATCTACGGCATCGGCGGTATCGGCATCAACTCGGTCCAGGGCGCGGCGCTGGCCGGAGCGCGCAACGTCGTGGCCATCGACCCGCTGGCCAACAAGCGCGAGGCCGCCGAGCAGCTGGGCGCGACGCACAGCTGCGCCACCGCGGGCGAGGCAGCGCTGCTGATCCACGAGCTGACCCGCGGCGTGATGGCCGACAAGGCGATCGTCACGGCCGGCGTGGTCACCACCGAGATCATCACCGACGCCTTCAACACCATCCGCAAGGGCGGAACCGTCGTCGTGACCGGTCTCGCGGACCTGACGTCGAACAACATCCAGCTGAACAGCTCCATGCTGACGCTGATGGAGAAGCGGATCCAGGGCAGCCTGTTCGGCTCCGGCGACCCGTTCCATGACATTCCGCGGATGGTCGAGCTGTACCGGTCCGGCGACCTCAAGCTCGACGAGCTGATCACCACCACCTACACCCTGGACGACATCAACCAGGGCTACCAGGACATGCTGGACGGCAAGAACATCAGGGGCCTCATCCTGCATGGCAGTGCCTGACCCAGCGCTCCGGCCCGGGCTGGCGGCGGGCAGCACGCCCGTCGTCGGCCTGGGCCGCGAACGCGAGGTTCTCACCGTTGCGCTGCAGGCCGCCCGGCATGTCGTGCTGGAGGGGCCGCCCGGTACCGGGAAGTCGACCCTGCTGCGCTCGATCGCGCGCGACCTCGGCCAGGCCGTCGTCTTCGCCGAGGGCAACGCCGAGCTGACCCCGGCTCGCCTGATCGGCCAGTACGACCCGGCACAGGTGATCGCGGACGGCTATCTCCCGTCCAGCTTTGCCGACGGCCCGCTGCTGCAGGCGATGCGGGCCGGCGCCCTGCTGTACCTGGAGGAGTTCAACCGGGTGCCGGAGGAAACGCTCAACGTGCTGATCACCGTCCTCACCGAGGGCGAGATCGCGGTGCCGCGACTCGGGCTGGTGCAGGCCGACCCCGGGTTCCGGCTCATCGCCGCGATGAACCCGTTCGATGCCATCGGCACCGCGCGGGTCAGCCAGGCGATCGCCGACCGGATCTGCCGGATCGTTCTCGGCTACCAGGACGCGGCCGCCGAGCGGTCCATCGTCCGCGCGGTGACCGGTCACGACAGCGACGTGGTGCCGTTCGCCGTGACGCTCGGCCGCGCCACCCGCGCCCACCGGGACATCCGGATGGGCGCATCGGTGCGCGGTGCGATCGACCTGGTACTGCTGATCGACGGGCTGGCCAGGCTGCGCGGCGAGGCCGCGATGTCACGGCTGACCGCACGGGACGCCGCCTACGCGGCGCTGTCCGGGCGCATCCGGATCGCCGACGGGTGCGATCGCAGTCCCGAGTCGGTGCTGGACGAGCTGCTGGACGGGCTGTGGCCGCCAGGCCAGGACGAGCCGACGCCAGCGGACGAGGATGCCGGCGACGCCCCCGCGGACGGCCGGGGAAAAGCTGACGGCCCGCCGCCCGGCGCGGGCCTTTCCCGGCAGTCAGGATCCAGCCTGCGGCGCGAGCGAGGCAGCGGACCCGCCCGCCGCTCGGTCAGCCGGGCCGAGCTCGCCAGCAGGCACGCGGGCTTTGCCGAGGTGTCTGGCGAGGCCGGGACCGTGGACGCGGACGCGCTGGCCGGGCAGCTGGCAGCCGACCCGGATGCGGCCGCGGCGCTGCTGGCGGACCTGAGCCAGGCCACCGACCCGGCGCTGCGAGCGGTCGCACGCCAGCTCGCGGCCAGGATCTTCATTCAGCTGGGGGCGGCCGGCCGCCAGCCTGCCCGCGGACCGCGCCGCATCAGGTCCGTTCTGCGCGGCGAGGGTGATGTCGACCTGGACAGGACGCTCGACCGGCTGGCCGGGACCTGGCCGCCGCCCGCCGATGACCTGGTGACCAGGTCCTGGCTGGCGCACCGGCGCCGGGTCTGCCTGCTGGTGGATGCCAGCGGATCGATGTCCGGGCTGGCGCTGGCGATGGCCGCGGTCGCGACGGCGGGCGTGCTGCTCGCTGCCGACGGCCGCCTCGACACCGGCGCCGTGGCGTTCTCCGGCACCGTGACCGTGCTGCAGCCGCCGGGTGCGCGGCAGCCGCCCGAGGACATCGTCGGGCGCCTGCTCAGTCTGCGCGGGCACGGCATGACCGACATCAGCGCCGCGCTGCGGTCGGCCGCGGCGCTGCTCGCCGGCGGCGCATCCGGTCCCGCCGAGCGCTGCGTCATCCTGCTGTCGGACTGCCTCAGCACGGCGGGCGGTGATCCGGCGGCAGCGCTGGCCGGCATCGACCGGCTCGACGTGCTCTGCCCGCTGCCGGACGGGCACGACCCCGATCCGGCATCGATCGCTGCCGCCGAGCGGCTGGCGCGGCTCGGCGGCGGCATCAGCCAGCCGGTGCGGACGGTCGCCGGGATCCCGGCCGCGCTCACCCGCCTGCTGTCCGGCCGCTGATCGCTCCCCCGGCCGCTGATCGCTCCCCCGGCAGCGACACTGTCAGTTGCGGTCATTATCGGAGGTGATTTGCCGGGTTTGATGCCCTGGATTCGTCACAGTGTCGCCGCCGCCCACGGCCCCGCAGACAGGTCAGGCGATGCCGTCCAGGTGCGCCGTGTCGTTGAAGCCGCGCACGATCCACCGCTCAGCAGTAAGGACCAGGCGGGAGATCGAGGTGTTCTCCGCGCCCAGGAACGCGAACGGGCGCGACCCGCTCGCCGCCGCCATCGCCTCGCCGATCACTCCGCCGTGCGTGAACGCTGCCACGCGCTGGCCCGGATGGGCGGCTGCGATTCTCCTGATCGCCGCCCGGACCCGCGCGGTCAGCGCCGCCGACGGCTCGGCGCCCGGGATGACGTCCCAGCGCTCCTCGGCCGCCATCCGCAGGCTCACCGGATGTCCCTCGGCCACCATCTTGCGGAAGATGCCGCCCTCCCACTCCCCCAGGTACACCTCGCGCAGGTCAGCCTCCACGCGCGGCTGCAGGCCGGTCAGTGCCGCGAGCGGTGCAGCGGTCTCCGCTGTGCGGCGCAGGTTCGTCACGTAGATCGCGTCGACGCCAGACGCCGCGAGCCGCGCGCTGACCAGCCGGGCCTGGTCCGCGCCCTCGGCCGACAGCGGCGGGTCGCCGTGTCCTTCCACCAGCGGGAACATCGTGCCGTCCCGGTAGGCCTCCGACGCACCGTGCCGCACGAGGAGCAGGTCGGTCGCGCCGGGCGGCACCTCGTACCGGCGCTGGCGGAAGGCGGTCGGTTCCTCGCTGCCTGCTGCGTCTGTCACAGGAGAAACGTACCGACTGCCCGGATAAGGCGGCCAGGCACCCGCAGGCGAGGCGGTCAGCGCGACTGCGGCAGCCGGAACGAGCCCTTGCGGCCGCGGCCCGCCGACGGCGGCGGCACCACCGGGCCGATGTCACCGTCGGGAGCCTCGTCCAGGTCAACGATCACGGGCGCATGATCACTGGGGCCGGTACCCTTGCGCGCCTGCCGGTCGATCCAGGCGGCCTTCACCCGGCCGGCCACGGTGCCGGTCGCCAGGACGAGGTCGATCCGCATGCCGAGGTCCTGATGGAACATCCCGGCCCGGTAGTCCCAGTAGCTGAAGACGCGCTCGCCCGGCCAGCGGTCGCGGACTACATCCGTGAGCCCGGCCGACTCGAGACTCTGCAGCGCGGCGCGTTCCGGTCCGGTTACATGGGTTTGCCCGACGTAGGCAGCAGGGTCGAAGACGTCCTCGTCCGCCGGGGCGATGTTCATGTCGCCGGCCACGATGGCAGCGTCCGGCCCCGATCGCACGGCCTGCTCCAGCGCCGCCAGCCAGGCGAGCTTGTAGCGGTAGTGGTCGGAGTCCGGCTCCCGCCCGTTCGGCACGTACACCGAGTGCACCCGGATCCCGCCGCAGGTCGCGGCGATGGCGCGCGCCTCCGGCTCGGGGAAGCCGGGAGCGCCGTCCAGGCCGCGCTCGACCTCGGCCAGGCCCACCCTGGACAGGATGGCCACCCCGTTCCAGCGCGGCTCGCCGTAGACCGCGGCCTGGTAGCCGCGGCCGTCGAGCTCGGCGCCGAGCAGCTCAGTGAAGGCCTCGTCGGCGAGCTTGGTCTCCTGCAGGCAGACGACGTCCGGCTGGCGCTCGTCCAGCCAGGGAAGCAGCCGGGGCAGCCGCTGCTTCACCGAGTTCACGTTCCAGGTAGCGACGCGCATCGCGCCTACATTAGCCGCCCCGCAGGCTCACGGCAGCCCGGCCGTCAGCTGTCGCCGCGCGCGCTGGCCGGGTCCGGTGCCGCCGCGGTGACGCGATCGGCGATGACCCGCAGCCCGGCCGCGAGCTCCTCGGCCGTCGGCGCATTGGCCGGGTCGAGGAAGTACTTCGCGATCAGGCCGATGAACAGGGCATGCATCAGGGGGCCGGCCGCGCGGGACGCCTCCGGCTCAGCCTCGGGATCGATCCCGAGGAACATGCCGGCTATCCCCTGCCCGGCGAGATCCTGGACGCCGGCCAGGAAGGTGCGCAGCTCGGCATTGTGCTCGGCGAGGCCGAGCAGCTCGAGCTGGGCGGTCCACAGGCCGCGGCCGGGGCCGCCGAAGGACGCAAGCGTCCCCCTGCTTGCCGCCTCGAAGCGCTGCAGCGGAGTCGGGTCAGCGGCCTGCGCGGCATCCAGAACGCGCTGCAGTTCGTCGGACCAGTCGCCGACCGAGTCGTAGACGGCCTGGTTCATCAGGGCGTCCTTCGAGCCGAAGTGGTAGCCGATGGCGGCAAGGCTGACTCCGGAGGCGGCCGCGATGTCCCGTGCTGTGGTCGCCGCGTAGCCCTTCTCCAGCAGGCAGCGCTTCGCCCCGGCGATCAGGTCCTCCCGGTTTCCCATGGCGGCAGCATACCTCCGGGTCTGGAACAAGCGTCTAGTACAAATGTATTGCACAAATGTATTAGACGCTTGTACAGTCCGAGCGAAGGCGGCCGGACAGCCGGGCAGCCAGCCAGATCGGAGGCACGTGATGACCAGAACGCAATCAGCCGCAGCACCTCCCGGCGCGCTCCCGGCGCGGGCAGGACCGCGGGAGTGGACCGGCCTCGGTGTCCTGCTGCTGCCCCTCCTGCTGGTGTCCATGGACGTTTCCGTGCTGTACTTCGCGGTTCCGTTCATCAGCCGTGACCTGCAGCCGAGCAGCGTCCAGCAGCTGTGGATCTTTGACGTCTACGGCTTCGTGCTGGCCGGGCTGCTCATCACCATGGGCTCGCTCGGCGACCGCGTCGGCCGGCGGCGGCTGCTCCTGATCGGCGCCCTGGCCTTCAGCCTCGCCTCACTCGGGGCGGCCTACTCGCAGACGGCGAGCGAGCTGATCGCCGCCAGGGCCATACAGGGCGTTGCCGGGGCCACCCTGATGCCGTCCACGCTCGCGCTGATCCGCAACATGTTCCGCGACCAGCAGCAGCGCCGCACCGCCATCGCGATCTGGACGGGCGGCACGATGAGCGGGATCGCGCTCGGGCCGGTGCTCAGCGGGTTCCTGCTTGACCACTTCTGGTGGGGCTCGGTGTTCCTGATCAACATCCCGTTCATGATCATGCTGCTGGCCCTGGCGCCCGCGCTGGTGCCCGAGTTCCGTGCCCCGCAGCCGGGCCGGTATGACCTGCTGAGCTCCGTCCTGTCGCTCTGCGCGGTGCTGCCGGTCATCTACGGAATCCAGGAGATCGCCGCGAACGGCGTCAGCGCGGCCAGGGCCGGCGCGATCGCGGGCGGCGTGGCCATCGGCGCGGTGTTCGTGCTGCGCCAGGCCCGCAGCCGCGCGCCGATGATCGAGCTCAGCCTGTTCCGCAGCCGCGGCTTCACCGGGGCGGTGGCGCTGAGCCTGGTCGCGATGTTCGCCATCGTCGGCTTCGCCATCTTCGCCACCCAGTACCTGCAGTCGGTGCGCGGGATGAGCCCGCTCACTGCCGCCCTGTGGTCGCTGGTGCCGATGAGCGGGACAATGACCGCCGTCCCCCTGAGCCAGCTGCTTGTGAACCGCGTCGACCGCGCCTACATCGCGGCCGGCGGCCTGCTCACCGCCGCGGCCGGCTATCTGATCCTGAGCCGGGCGGCGGCGCACTCGCCGCTCTGGATTGTGCTGCTCGGCGCAAGCCTGTACGCCGGTGGCGTCGTCGGGGCCATGACCGTGGGGAACGAGCTGATCATGGGCGCCGTTCCGCCCGAGCGCGCGGGCGCCGCGGCGGCAGTAGTCGAGACCGCCTCGGAGTTCGGCGGCGCGCTCGGGATGGCCGTACTCGGGAGCATCGGCGTCGCGGTCTACCGGTCCGATCTCGGCCGCAGCGCCCCCGCCGCGCTGCCGCACGCGGCCCTGGCCGCAGCCCGCGACACCCTGGGCGGAGCGCTCAGCGTCGCCGGGCAGCTGCCCGCTCAGCTCGGCGGCGAGCTGACGGCGGCCGCGCGCACCGCGTTCACGCACGGGCTGGACGCCGCCGCGATCGGAGCCGGGATTGCCATGGTGGCCGCGGCCCTGCTGAGCGCGCGGTTCTTCCGCGGCATCGAGGTTCAGCCAGAGGCCGCGGAGCCGGACGCGCCCGGTGCTGGATGCGCCCGTGCTGGACTCACCCGTCCTGGACGTGCCGGCCGGCCGGATGCCGCCGCGAAGGCGAAGGCCAGCAGGGAGTTCGCCGTGTAGTCATCGGCCGGCTCAACCGATGGCCAGGAGACGACGTTGTCCTCGTACTTGGCGGTCCTGGTGTTGAACGGGCTGTAGCTGCCCGCGCTGCACGCGCGCATGCCGCTGACGGTGCCGAGCCCCTCGAAGTTGGCCGGGCTGCTCGGCCCGTCAGTCACGGCGCCAAGCTGGATCGCGCCGGTGCCCGTCAGGGAGCCGGCCAGGTTCGCGATCTCGCTCTGCATGCAGTGCGGGAACGTCGTGCCGGCCCCGACCACGAAGGTCGTGCCCCAGCCGTTCGCGCCGAGGGCGAAGTTCAGCTGCTGCTGGGCGAACGCGGCGAACTGACCGCCGCCGCCGTACCGCTGGTACAGCGCGTTGGTGATGTACAGCCCGAAGGCGTGCGGCGTGGCATCGCTGTTGCCCAGCTGAGTGCCGAGGGCGAACGGGTCGCCCTTCGCCCAGCTCTCCCCCAGCCGCAGCTGCGCGGCCAGGTCGGCCAGCAGCGCCTGCCGGGAGATGAGGTCGCTGCCGGACGTGCCGCGGCCGGCCGCCACGCCCGCGCCGGCGCCAGGCGGGGCCTGCCGGAGGGCGCGCAGCAGCTCACCCTCGCCCAGCGCCCCGTTGTCGTACAGGTTGAGGGTGTCGCCGCCGGCCGGGTGCCCCTGCGCGATGTAGGCCCGCGCCCAGGCGCTGGCCGTCAGCAGGTCGGCGCGCAGGCGGGCCGGGGGCGCGTGCAGCGCCTCGTCCGCCAGCGCGATCTCGGCGGCGCCCCACAGCATGTCGCTCTTCCACTCGGTACCCGGGTAGTAGTCGTTCGGGTAGGTCGTCAGGATCTGGCCCACATCCTTAGTCCTGGCCATCGCGTAGATGCCGCGGGCCAGCGCCAGCAGCCGCTCGGCACGCGGCCAGGCTCTCGCGGACCGCAAGCTGGGCGGCCAGGCCGAAGTCGGCGGCGAACCGGCCAGCGAAATCCGGGCTGATCTGGTGGCCGGGCGGCGCCGCCTCGAACACCGGCCGGTACTTCACGTAGTACGCGCTCGGGCCCGGGTTCCCGCCCTTCGCCACGTCCAGTCGGTCCTCGGCCTGCGGCAGGAACCAGAAGTTGTAGTCGCCCTGGATCGTGTTGCTCGCGTTCCCGTTCCCGATCCCGACCTGGATGTACAGCACCTTCTTTGCCGGGTTCCACAGCTTCTCCAGCCAGCTCAGGCCGAAGCTGGCCTCCGGGCCGAGTGTCGGGTAGCGACCGGGGAAGTCACGCTGCGCGATCTCGAGCAGTGCGTCGGCGTAACTGGCGGTGTAGGCGAACTTCTCGTAGCCGCCGCCTGCATCGAACCAGCCGCCGGACACGTTGACCGGTCCGGCGATCTTGTGCAGCTTCCCGGTGAGGTTGTCGTCACTGTCATAACCAGGTGCTGCGTACACCGACGCGCGCGCATCGGTCAGGTTGGCCGGCTGGCGGTTCAGCACCGCGGGCTCGACGTCGGCGCCATCGCGCTCGGAGGTGAAGTAGCGGACCGCGTTGCGCACCAGGCGCCCGTACCGGGCGGCGCTGCCGCCGACGCCGAACCACGGCGAGGTCGCCGACTGACCGCCGCTGCTGATGACGATCCGGTAGTCGCCAGGCCGGCGCAGCGCGCTGAACGTCAGCCGGTACACCGCGTGGTATCGCTTGTTCCAGTAGCCGGCATCGGCAGCTGACCGGCCGCGGAACACCACGCCCTGGCGGCCGGTGACGGTGAACGAGACGCTGCCCACCGGGGCCGGGAGCATGGCGTAGGCCACCTTGGCCCCGCCGGCCGGATAGCCGACCTGGTTGACCCGCACCTGCGCGGGCGCGATCGCGGCGGCGGCCGGAGCGCTTCCTGCTGCCGCCAGCAGCGGCGTCACGACCAGCACCAGCGCGCCGGCGATCGGCACAGTCCGAGCGCGCACGATCCCGCCTCCTCGTGACGAGGTCCGCTAATTCGTTAGGAAACCTACTAAACGAAACCAGGAGGCACAAGACCTGTCCCGGCTGCGGCACGCGGGAGACCCCTCAGCCTTCCCCGAGCTCAGCCCCCAGGGCCAGCGAGACCCCCAGCCGTCGCGCCAGCTCAGCGCCGCGGCGCAGCTCGTCCTGACTGAACGGCTGGCTGTCGCGAGTGAACCGCAGCGCGCCGAGTACGCCGCCCGCTCGCACCCGTCCATCCGCCTGCGGCCGCCACCCCTGCGGCCGGGCCGCCCCTGCCGGCGGCAGGTCCTGCACGAGGCGAAGCCGGGCGCCATTGCGCCAGGTCAGCTCTGCGGCCTGATGGTCCCCGGCCGGTGCCCGGCTGACTATCTCGCCGTCCAGCACGTCGCGGAACAGCCGGGTCGCGCCGTCCAGGTCACTGACGTGATGCTCGATCAGCGCGAACGCGCTCGCAGGCCCCGGCGCCGGGAGGTCGGCCGGGGCAGCAAGCAGCGGTGGCTGGCCGGACTGCTGCGCTACCTGGATGACAATGCCGTACGCGTCCCTGGGATGCAGGAACGCTTCCTTCCAGTTCGGGCTGTCCAGGCGCACGCCGACCGGCTCGATGCCGGCGGCCCTGACTCGCCCGAGTGTGACCGCGATGTCAGGGACGATGAAGTTGAGGTGATGCGGCCCCGGTCCGCGGTCGGACAGGAACCGCTCGAGGAAGGCCGAGCCCGGGTCCTGCATCGGCGTGATCAGCTCGATCTTCGGGCCGCCAGGGAAGAGAAGCTGGCCCCAGCGGAATTCGCCCTCGCCGCCGTAGGCCCACTCGCCGCCCAGCACGCCGCCGAACAGCTGCAGGCCGTCAGCGAGCGCGCGGGTCCCGATGGCTACGTGATCGAGGACCGCCGTTGTCACGCGCATCCGTTATGTCGCACGGCGACGATCGTAGCCGTGCCTGGCGGCGGAGCCGTGCGCAGGTAGCGGGTCCCGGCCCGGCTGGCTGTCCGGCGCCAGGCCGGGACCCGCTCCTGCTCTCCCGTTAGTCCACGAGGTCCTCGACCGGCTTGATCCCGGCGGTACCGCGCCGCAGCCGCCAGTACAGCGCCGCCACGTACCACAGCAGCGCGACCCCGGCGCCGTACGCCACCACCTTGTCGGCGGCGTGGAACGGGACTGGGAACCGACAGCACGAAGATGATCAGCGCGCTGTACAGCAGCACGAAGATGATCACCGGCCAGGCCCAGCGGCCCAGGTTAAACGCGCCGGGGATGGAGTCCAGCGTCCGCCGCTTGTAGGCATAGCCCGCCGTGATGAGGAAGTAGATGATGTACGGGATGATGGCCGTCGCGCCGACCAGCGTGGCGAACGCGCTGGCCTGCAGGTAGCCGTACCAGGTGATCGCGATGTCGACCACGGCGAAGACCAGCAGCGCGACGATCGGGGTCTGCGTGCTGAGGTTGACCTTCCGCAGGTGCTTGCTGAACGGCAGCATGTTGTCGCGCCCCATGGAGTAGGCCAGCCGCGCCTGAGCGCCGGCACCGACCACCAGGATCGCGAACATCGAGAAGATGACGAACGCGATGAAGACCTTCACCAGCCAGCCCGGCAGCCAGTAGTCGGCGATGGCCAGCAGCGGAAGCGGAGCGGACTCGACGGTCTTGAGGTTCGGGATCGCGATGGTGAAGCCGATCAGCGCGACCATGCCGAGCACCGCGGAGCCGCCGACGGCCCAGATGACACCGCGCGGCACGCTGTGCCGGGGGTCGACGGCATCCTCGGACATGTCCGCGGCCAGCTCGAAGCCGACGAGCGTGAACGCGCCGATAAGGCCCGCCAGCGCGAACGCGTAGATCGTCGGGTTGTGGTAGATCGACGTTGTATTGGTGAGGATGCTCGCGCCGTACGGCGCTGGCTTGGTCTTCAGGCCCCACAGGATGAGCAGCAGCACGCCGAAGACAACGGTCCCGATGATCTCGGTGAACACCGCGATGTTGTTGACCCGCGCCGCGACCTGAATGCTGATGATGTTGATGATCACCGGCAGCACCATGAGGATGAGGGCCACCGCGAGCACCAGCCGCGCGCTCGGGCTGTTCACGCCGAACTCGCTCAGCAGCAGCGGCGACGCAACGCCGAGCATGATGGCACCGCCGCCCACTGCCATGTAGAGCAGCCCGGCGAACCCGACGAACCAGCCGTACGTGGGGTTCACCAGCCGGGCGCTCCACTGATAGGCGTACCCGGCCAGCGGGATCCTGGTGCCGAGCTCAGCGACCACCAGCGCGATCAGCAGGTTCCCGACGCCGACGATCGGCCAGGTCCAGATCGACGCGGGTCCCCAGTAGCTGAGGCCGAAGCCGTAGTTAAGGAAGATCCCGGTGGTGATGGAGATGATGGAAAACGCGATGGCGAACATCGAGAAGAAGCGCAGCGACCGGCGCAGCTCGGGCTTGTAACCCGCTCTGGCCAGGATTTCCTCCTCGCCGTTACCGGACGCCACGGCCGTTCCCGCTGCCGTGACTGATTCCTCAGCGCTCATGTACGGACCCCTCCTTCGTTGCTTATCTGGACGCCTGCCGCTCCTCGACAGCCGCAAAGCCTTCCTGCGTCGCGGCCAGGGCCGCGGCGAGGTCCGCCTCGGTCATGGCCGCCGAGACAAACCAGTTGTGCCGCGGGTGCACGTAGGCACCGGCCCGGACTGCCGCGGCGGCGAATACCGAGCCGAGCTCGTGGTCGCGGTCGCCGGGGAAGCTCAGATAGGGCATGACCGGCGGCCCGGTGTAGCTGATCTCGATGCCGCGATCCGCGGCCTGCCGGAGTATCCCGGCCCGCAGCGCCGTCCCGGCCCGGTCCATCGCCTCGATCGCGCCCTCCTCCCGCAGCGCGCCGATGGTGGCGATCGACGCGGCCATCGCGGTCGCGGAGAACCAGAACGAGCCGGTGACGAAGATGCTGGCCGCCGCGTCGGCCCAGGCACCTGAGCCGAGCACCGCCGCCAGCGCATGGCCGTTGGCGATGGCCTTGCTCCACGCGGACAGGTCGGGCAGGACGCCGATCGGCTCCCAGCTCGAGCCGAGGTGCATGCGGAAGCCGCACCTGACGTCGTCCAGGATCAGCGCGGCGCCCGCCTCCGTGCACAGCTCGCGCAGGCCGCGGGCGAAGTCGGGGTCGACGAGTTCCTGGTCGAAGCCCGCGTCGTGCTTGAACGGACTGACCACGATCGCCGCCAGGTCGTCGCCGGCCTCGGCCGCCGCTGCCCGCACCGAGGCCAGGTCGTTGAAGGTGTAGTGGCCGAGGTTGGCCCGGTCGGCTGCGGTGACGCCGGCCAGCCGCGGCGTGCACCAGGGCGCGGCTCCGTGATAGGCGCCGGTCGCCACCAGGATGCGCGACCGGCCCGTCCTGGCCCGGGCGATCGTGCAGCAGATGGTCGTGGCGTCAGTGCCGTTCTTGGCGAACATGGCCCAGTCCGCGTGCTGCACCGTAGCGACCAGCAGCTCCGCCAGGTCGACCATCACCGCCCCGGGGCCGTTCTGGCAGTCGCCCAGGGCCGCCTGCTCGGCAGCGGCGGCTTCCACGGCGGGGTGGCGGTGGCCGAGCACGACCGGGCCGTAACTGCACATCAGGTCCACGTACTCGTTGCCGTCGACGTCCCAGACCCTGGCGCCCCTGCCCTCGCGCATGAACTGCGGGTACTCAGGCGGCAGGGGTCCGGCGGACTGATGCCCGTACATGCCGCCCGGAATGACCGCCCTGGCGCGCCGCCGCAGCTGCTGGTCCGCGCTGCGCGGCCGGGTGTCCGTGCTGGTTCCGTGGATGAGCTGATCAGTCATCTCACTCGTTCCCTTTCGCCTATCGCTGCCGTGATCCGGGCCGCCGCGTCGGTGCTCGCGGCGCCCAGGAAGTCGAGGACCTGGGCGAGGCTCTCCAGCCCCGCATCGGAACCGAGGCCGGTCGCCACCAGCGCCCCGCAGGCCACTCCGAGCCACGCAGAGTCAGCCGGCGCGCAGCCGAGCAGCAGGCCGGTGAGCATGCCCGCGCTGAACGCGTCGCCGCAGCCGGTGGTGTCGACTACGTCGACGGCGATCGCCGGGAGATGCGTCAGGCCGCCTTCGCCGCTGACCAGGCAGCCGTCGGCTCCGAGCGTCACCGCCACGCCGCCGGTGCCGAGAGCCAGCACGTCGGCGATGGCCGACTCGAGGTCGGCGCGCCCGGTCAGTGCCAGCAGCTGGTCGCTGTTCGGGCAGAACCAGTCGGTACCGGCCAGCGCGCCCGCGATCCTGCTGAAGTCCCGCTCGCTGCCCGGATGCAGCACGTCGGTCAGGACCAGCGCACCGCCCGCGCGGGCCGCGGTGACGATGGCCGCGAGATCGCCGCCGGACAGGCCGGTCAGCGCGTCCGGGCCGCCGAGTACCAGCGCGTCGGCATCGGCGAGTGCGGCAAGGTCCAGGTCGGCGAGCTGCAGCAGCCGGGTGGCACCCGGCACGTGCAGGGCCGGGCGCTCGCCGTTGGACCGGATGGGCAGGATGGTCGCCGAGGTCTGAGCGGCAGGCGTGCGGACCAGCCCGGCCGTCGTGACCCCATGCGATGCCAGCGCGGCCACCAGGATGTCGGCGAGCAGGTCGTCGCCGATCGCGCCGAACGCGCTGACCCGCGCGCCCAGCTTCGCGAGGTCCACTGCCGTGCCGGCCGCCGTGCCCGCTGCCGTCGCCCGGATCTCGGTCAGCCTGGCGCTGCCCTGTCCCGCCGGGATCGTCTCGACCGGGCGCCCGAGCACGTCGACGATGTGCGGCCCGATGACCGCCACATTTCTGCCTGGCCCGGGTTGCCGGCCGTCCGCCCCGGGGGCGCGGTCCGCCGTCACCGCTGCCGTCGTTGCCCGTAGTGGCGCCGCCGCGACTCGGCCGCGACCTCATCCAGCTCAGCCTGCGACAGGATCCGCGGCGTCCCGTGCGCGCAGGCGAGCCGGTACACCCGCGCCAGCCACTCCAGCAGGAGCGCGCGGTCGTAGGCCTCGCGCAGCGTCCGGCCGTAGCAGATGGCGCCGTGGTTCTGCAGGATCGCGGCGCGGCGGCCGTCCAGTGCCGCCACCGCCGCCTGCGCGAGGCCAGCCGAGCCGAAGCGCGTGTACGACGCGACGCGCACCGGCCCGCCGAGGCCGGTGATCGCATAGTGCACGGCCGGCAGCTCGTCCCTGACCGCGGACAGCGCGATGACCTCGGCGGAGTGGGTGTGCACGACCGCCCCGGCGTTCGTCGCCGCGTAGATGGCGAGGTGCATCGGCAGCTCGCTGGACGGCATCTCCGGGGCGTCGATCTCGGTGCCGTCCGGTGTCACGACGCAGATGTCGGCAGGCATCAGCTCGGTGTAGCTCACGCCCGACGGCGTGATCGCGATATCCTCGCCGGCCCGCATGCTGAGGTTGCCCGCCGCGCCGACGGCCAGCCCGTCTGCGACCAGCCGGCCACAGTAGCCCGCGAGTTCCTCCCGGGCGGTTTGCAGATCCGCGTTGGCATACATTAGAACGGATGTTAGACGGACGTCCGACAAAAAAACAGAGACAAGCGGACGCTGGCTGGCGACCTTGACGGGAAGTGCGATGCCCAAGATCGTTGACTGGGATGAGCGGCGCGACGAGATCCTGTCCGCGACCTGGCGGGTGATCGCCCGTGATGGCATCACCGGCGCCACGATCCGCGCTATCGCGAAAGAGGCGAACTGCTCGCGCGGCATCCTCGGTCACTACTTCGATGACAAGGCGGACATCCTCGGGTCAGCGCTGGTCCACTCGCATCGCCGGGTCGGCGCCCGGATGACGGCAGCGTCCGCCGGACTGTCCGGCCTCGCGGCACTGCGGGCCGTCATGCTGGAGGCTCTCCCGCTGGACGAGCGCCGTGACCTCGAGGCGCAGATCGAGATCAGCTTCTGGGGCCGTGCGCTCGGCAACGCCGACCTGCGCGACCTGCAGCACACCGAGTTCGACCGGCTCTGCGACCGGCTGCGCGGCCATCTGGCCGAGGCGGCCGAGCGCGGCGAGCTGGCCGACGGCTACGACCTCGGCCTGGCGACCCACCAGCTGGTCGTGCTCATCGACGGCCTGTCGGCTGAGCGCGTGCTGTACCAGGACCGGGTCACCGGCAGCCGCCAGGTGCAGATGCTCGACCTGCTGCTGCAGAGCTTCCGCGGCCGGGTGGTGCCGTCATCCGCGGCCCGGACGACAGCGGCCACCCGGTAGCGGCAGCCCGGCGGGCGGGGCGGAGCGGGCCGGAGCGGCCCTGGCAGTTAACGTGTGCCTTGTGGCCAGTCACGCAGAGCGCTCGATGTCGTTCGGGGCCGTGGCCGGCGACTACGACCGGCTCCGGCCCGGTCCGCCGCCCGAGGCGATCGACTGGCTGCTGCCTGCCCATCCCGGCGTCGTCGTGGACCTCGCGGCGGGCACCGGCCTGCTTACCCGCGCCCTGGCGGGCAAGGCCGGCCAGATCATCGCCATCGAGCCAGACGAGCGGATGCGGTCGGTTCTGGAGCGGCACACCCATGGCGTCCGCGTGCTGGCCGGGCGCGGCGAGGCCATTCCGCTGCCGGATGCGAGCGCGGACGCCGTGCTCGTCTCCTCGGCCTGGCACTGGTTCAACTCCGACCTTGCGACTGCCGAGGTCGCCAGGGTCCTCAGGGACGGCGGCCGGCTCGGCGTGATCTGGACGGGACGCTCACGGGGGATCGAGTGGCTGCGGGCCGACGACTGGTTCGCCGAGGTGCGCGCTGAGGAAGAGGCGGCGGCGCGGCGCCAGGTCGCGGCCGGGACGGCACCTGCAGGGCAGTCCTTGCGTGCGGGCGCCGATCCGGTGAGTGCGGACGAGGTGGCCACCGGGCCGCGGCATCCGGAGAGCGCGGACAGTCAGATTCAGCTGCCGGACCAGGCCCTGTTCCGCAGTATCGAAACGCATTCGTTCCGGTTCAGCCGGTACATGACGGTGCCCGACATCGTCGACATGCTCGCCACCTACAGCGGCGTGATCACGGCGAGCCCGGAAGCACGGGCCGCCGGGCGCGCACGGGCGGCCGCCGCGCTCGCCGCGCAGTTCCCTGGCGCTGCCGAGCTCGAGGTCCCGATGCGCTCCCGGTGCTGGCGGGCCAACCGGGTCAGCCGGCCGGTCAGCTGACGCCGCTCAGTTCTGCAGCGGCAGCATCTCGCGGGCGAACTCGGCGATGAACTCCTCGATCCCGGTGCCGTCGCCAGGCGGGATGGCGGGCCTGACGACGAACTTGCTGAGCCCGGCCTCGATGTAGGCCCCGATCATCTCCCGTGCGTCCGCCCACGTCCTGGGGGCGAGCGCCGCCGGGTCGACGCCCGGCCGCCGCCGCTCGATGGCGCGGGCGAAGTCCGGGGTAATCTCGCCGACCGCCAGGCTGATGCCGAAGTGATCAGGCTCGATCTCGCGGCCCGCCGCCGCGGCCGCCGCCTGAATCTGCTCCCGCCCCGCTGCCGCCTCGGCCGGCGTCAGGAAGCTGGCCAGCCAGCCGTCGGCGAACCTGCCTGCCCGCCGCAGCCCTTCGGGCGCGCTGCCGCCGAGCCAGATGTCCAGCGGCTTCAGCCGGCCGCGGCCCGATGCTGGCGTCCTGCACGCTGAAGAACTGACCGGAGAAGGTCACGCTGTCCTGCGACAGGAGCAGCCTCAGCAGTTCCAGTGACTCGTCGAAGACGGCCGCGCGGCTGCCCTGGACCGGGAAGGCTGCGGCCTCGTTCCGCCGTGCCGGGCGCAGCCCGAAGACGGGCAGCACCCGCCGGGGCGCGAGGGCCGGCGAGCGAGGCCAGTTCCTTCGCCACGAGCACCGGATGCCGTCCCGGCAGCACCGCGACCCCGGTGCCGACCTTGAGGCTGGTGGTCTTCGCCAGCGCGTAGGTCATGCCGATCAGCGGCTCGACCAGGTCGCCGTACACGACCTCGCTGAGCCACAGCGAGTCGACACCGGCCGCCTCGAGCGGGCCGACTGCGGCCGCGAGCCCGTCGGGCGTCGCGTAGGGGCCGAGGCTGATGCCAATCCGTACCTTCATGACATCCATGCGGGCGCACCTCCGGGACGGCCTGGAGCACTTTTCACTGATCTGGTGCTGGCAAACCGGGCATTACGGGCCGCAATCTGCACCACATCCGTGAAAAGCCGCTCAGCCGCCGGTCAATTCCCGGCTACAGCCGCGCCAGCGCCGCCCGCAGCGGATCCAGGCCAAGCGCGCCGAGCGCAAGCGCCTGACTGTGGAACTGCCGGAGGCTGAAGTCCGCGCCCTTGCGCTGCCGCGCCTCTTCCCTCGCCTGCAGCCAGATGCGCTCGCCGAGCTTGTACGACGGCGCCTGACCGGGCCAGCCCAGGTAGCGATTCAGCTCGAACCGCAGCATCTCCTCGTCCATGTGCACGCGTGACCGCAGGAACTCCCAGGCCAGATCGGCAGTCCAGATCTCGCCCTCGTGCCAGCCGGTCCCGGCCGGCACCGGCAGCTCCAGGTGCACGCCCAGGTCCACGACCACGCGGGCCGCCCGCAGCAGCTGAGCGTCCAGCATGCCGAGCAGCGCGCCCGGGTCCGACAGATAGCCGAGCTCCTCCATCAGGCGCTCGGCGTACAGGGCCCAGCCCTCGCCGTGGCCGGACACCCAGCACAGCAGGCGCTGCCAGCGGTTCAGCGATTCCTTCTCGAACACCGCCTGGCTCACCTGCAGGTGATGCCCTGGCACGCCCTCGTGGTAGATCGTGGTGATCTCTTTCCAGGTACTGAACTCCTCGACGCCGCCGGGCACGGTCCACCACATCCGGCCAGGGCGCGACCAGTCCTCGCTCGGCCCGGTGTAGTAGATGCCGCCGTCCGCCGTCGGCGCGATCATGGCCTCGATGCGCCTGGCTGGCTCGGGGATGTCGAAGTGCGTGCCATCCAGGCTGGCGATCGTCTCGTCGGCGAAGTCCTGCATCCAGGACCGGAGGTTGTCGCTCCCCCGGATCTGCCGCGCCGGGTCGCCGTCGAGCCGCTTAACCGCGTCCGCGACCGTTCCGCCCGGCACGATCGTCGCGGCGACCCTGGCCATCTCCGCCTCAAGCCGCAGCACCTCGCCCCAGCCCCAGGCGTACGCCTCGTCCAGGTCGATGGTCGCGCCGAGGAAGCTGCGGGACGCCAGCGCGTACCGCTCCCGGCCGACCGCGTCGCGCTCGGGGGCCAGCGGCAGCAGCGCGGTCTCCAGGAAGGTGCCGAGTGCTGCGGTGGCCTCGTTCGCCGCGTCGGCCGCGGCGCTGAGGTCGGCGAGCATCGCGCCGGTGGCGCCGGTGCGCTCGACCAGGCCGCGGTAAAAGCTGCTGTCAGGGGCTGACCAGTCCGCGCACTGGCGCGCGCACTCGATCACCTGCCGCGCGGGCGGACACCCGGCCCTGCCGCGCGGCCTCCGCGTAGGTGCGCTGGAGGTCGGCGTAGGCGGCCGGGACCGCGGCCATCCGGGCGGCGATGTTGCGCTGCGCCTCCTCGCCCTCGGTCGGCATCAGGTCGAAGATCTGGCGGACGCCCTGGACCCAGCTGGCGATGACATTGAGCTCTGCAGTCGTCTCGCCCGCGTCGTACTGCTCGACCGCCAGCCCGAGCCGCTCGAGCATCGCTGCGCGGGCGGTCTCCTCGCGCTCGGTCTCAGCCCCGGCTCTGGTCAGCGCGGCCACGGTCGATCGGTCCAGCTCGGCCCGGCCGGCGAAGCCCGCCGGGCTGAGATCCGTCATCTCGTGGTCGTGCCCGGCAATGCCGGCTCCGGTGGCCAGGACCGGGTCAAGTGCGGCCGCCTGTTCCACGTACTGGTCGGCAATGTTGTTAATAACGCCCATAGCGGACACTCTAGCGAGCCAGCCGCGCTGCCCGGACAGCGGTCGTGATCATTGCCCGGTTATCCGGCCGGTTCAGTGACCCGAGCCGGCCTGGCTGACTGGCCGCGGCGGGTGCGTTCCCGTACGATATTATCTTGATGTCAAGACAGATTTCCGGGAGCGCGCGACGATGATTCACCACGTACTGCTGGCCTGCCCGCCCGGCTCCGAGGATGCCTCCCGTGCGTTCTACGCGGGCGTGCTCGGGCTCGCGGAGATCGAGAAGCCGCCGGCGCTGGCGCGGCGCGGCGGCTGCTGGTTCCGCGGCCAGGGCATCGAACTGCACCTTGGCGTCGAGGCTGACTTCCGCCCGGCGCGCAAGGCGCATCCGGGGCTGCTGGTGGACGGCATCGACGACTGGGCCGCGCGGCTGACCGCGGCCGGCTACCCGGCCGACTTCGACGGCGAGTTCCCTGGCATGCGCCGCTTCTACTCCTTCGACCCGCACGGCAACCGCCTCGAGTTCCTTGAGCCGCTGGACGCCCGGCGATGAACGGATAACTGCAGATTCAGCCGGAGACGCTACGCTGAAGCCATGATGTGGCCGCTGCGCCGCGCCGCGACCGGCAGCGAACGTGCCTGGACTGCGGCGAGACCTGGACGGTGGATGCCGCGATGGTACACATGCGGCCGCGCCGTCCGCCTGCCGGTCGTGTGGGCGTGGGCTATGGTTCCCGGCTGCAGACAGCCGACCTCGCCACCGAGGCGTACGCGCAGCTCGACGAGCAACTCGGCCTCCTCAGGGCGACGCGCACCTGCCCGAAGTGCGGCAGCGACCACTACCGCGACACCCGCGTCAGAAGGGCCGCCGGCGGCTAACCGGGCGCGCGGCTCGACGGCGCAGCTTGCGCAGCGGGCGCGGCTCAGGGGCGCGGCTCGGGGCGCGGCTCGGGGTGCGCGGCTCAGGCGTGCGCGGCTCGGGGGCGCGGCTCAGCGTGCGCGGCTCAGCGGGCCGACTCAGCAGGCCGGGGCTTTACCAATCGCCGCGGGCTGGGTTGACTACAGCCATGCCCGAACAGCCTGCTGCCCTGCGTGCCTGGCACGCAGTCGCCGCGTCCCGGAACCCGGCCCTGCTCGATGACCTGCTGGCGGACGAGGTGGAGTTCCGGTCGCCGGCCGTGTTCGCGCCGCAGAAGGGCAAGGCGCTCGCGACGATGTACCTGTCCGGCGCGCTGGTCGTGCTCGGCCCGACGCTGCGTTATGTCGGCGAGTGGCATGACGACGACAGTGCGGTCCTGCAGTTTGAGGCGGACCTCGACGGCACCTACGTGCAGGGCATCGACATGCTGCGCTGGAACGCCGAGGACAAGCTGGTCAGCTTCACCGTGATGGTGCGCCCGCTGCGCGGGCTGGAGAAGCTGATCGAGCTGATGGCGCGCCAGCTCACCGGCTGACAGGCGCGGCATCGTGATCGTGGTGACTTCGCGTGCGCATAGGACGCGAAGTCACCACGATCTTTGTGTCGGCCGCGCGCAGGCCGAAGTCGCGGAACGGCCAGGCTGAGGGCCCAGATCAGCGTCCCGGCGATGGTGACGGCCGACAGGATGAAGAACGCGCCCGGGCCGAAGCGGTGCGACACGAACCCGGCCAGCGCGACCGAGATGGGGAACATGCCGTAGCTGGTGACTAGCAGCAGGCCGCTCGCCGGCCGATCAGGTCAGGTGGCGCCCAGCGCTGGAAGGCTGTCTGCGTGGTGACGTTCGCCCACATGTTGAGCCCGCCCCACAGGATCAGCGTCAGTACGGCCGCGGCCAGGGCCGGCACCCAGGGCAGGACGGCGATCAGCGGAACCTGGATGAGGAAGATCAGCCCGGCCGCGACCGCCGGGCGCCGGGGCGTGCCCATCCGGGCGGCCGCGAGCGACCCCGCCAGTGCGCCGACGCCGAAACCGGCGATCAGGATGCCGTAGCCGCTCGCCCCGGCGTGCAGATGCTCGCGGGCGAACAGCGGCAGCGCGACCTCGCTGGTCCCGGCACTGCCGAGGTTGGCGGCGACGTTGATCGCCATCAGCAGCGGCACGACCGGCTCCCGGCGCACGAACGCGCGGAAGCTGACGGCGCCGGGCGCTGGCTCCGAGGCGGGCCCCGCGGCGGGTTCGGCGCGGGCTCCGAGGCGGCTGCGGTGCGGCCGCCGGCGCTGGCGCCGACGTGACATCTGCCCGGGCCGGAGCGCAGGCGGCCGAGCGCGCCGCGATCGTTGTCCCGAGGCGCCAGAGCGTCAGTGCTGACACCCCGAAGGTCAGCGCGTCGAGGCCGAAGCCGGCCGCGGCGCTCAGGGTCGCCACCACGACGCCGCCGAGTGCGGGACCCGCGAACACGGCAAGCTGGGTGCCGGCGGACATCAGGGCGTTCCCGCTCTGCAGCTGGTCGTCGGTGACCAGCTTCGGCATGATCGCGTACGACGCCGGGAGGAACAGGCCCTCGCCCGCGCCCAGCCCGAACGCGACCGGGGCCAGCACGATCAGGTCCGGACGCTGCGTGGCGGCCAGCGCCGCCAGCCCGCCTGCCAGCGCCAGCCTGGCGATGTCAGCGCCCATCATGACGGTCCACGGCCCGAGCCGGTCCGCCAGGTGCCCGCCGACCAGGATCAGGCACGTGCGCGGGATTCCGTAGGCCGCCAGCACGACCCCGAGCAGGATGGCACCGCCGTGATGCGACAGCACGTACCAGGGCAGCGCGACCGCGTAGAGGCCGTCGCCGACGTTCGACACGAACTGGCCGGAGGCCAGCATGCGGAACTGGCCGCGACCGCAGTGCCGGAATCGCCCCGGCGCGACGGCTCACGGCCGCGCGCCAGCCGGGTTGCGCCGTCATGAGCCAGCGCGTTCCGGCGCGAACATCGGAACGAACTCGACCGCGCCCTGCACGGGCTGGGCGCCCGCCGGGCGGTCCTGGCCGGACAGCCGGATCAGCGGCCGGTAGAGCGCGCGGATCTGCTCTCGCAGCGCGGTCAGCTCAGCGGGCGTCAGGTACAGAACGGTCCTGTCGCCGCCCGCCGCCTGCCGCCAGTCGGCCGGGTACTCCCGCTCACGCGCCGCATAGCGCTGGCGGGCCTGCTGCCAGTGCTCGTCGAGGGTGTACTCCAGCAGTCTCGCGGCCATCTCGGCCACCGGGTCCTGCAGGTCCTCGATGGTTGTCGATGTCACTACCGCGCGCCAGGGCCGTTCCCGCCCGTTCGCGGCGGCGGCCTGGTCCTGCTCGACGAACCCGAAGCGGGCCAGCTGACGCAGGTGGTAACTGCAGGCCGACGGCGAGAGGCCCGCCGCGGGCGCGCACTCGGTCGCGGTGGCGGGGCCTTCCAGCAGGAGGTGCTGCCACAGCGCGATACGCGCCGGGTGCGCCAGCGCCCGCATCGTCTCCGGGTCAGTGAGACGGATTGACTTGCCGGGCAGGCCGGTCGCCGGGTCGGCCCCAGGCGGCTTCGCTGATCTGAAAGACATGTTTCATAAGAAACCCTTCAGATCGCTTAATGTCAAGCGGTGCAGGTCAGACGGGCCACGACTCCCGGCGGTAGCCCATGTCCCAGAACATCCACTCGTACCGGCTGGTGGCGCGGAAATGACGGCTGATCCGCTCGCGCTCGGCCGGGCCTGTCTCCGCGCCCAGCCGGTCGGTGACGGCGATGACCTCGCGGGCCTCATCGCCGAACTCATCAGCGCCGTAGGTGTCGATCCAGCGCTGGTACCGCGGCTCCGGTGAGCCGCGTTCCAGCAGGTGCCTGCCGACCTCCCAGTAGATCCAGTAGCACGGCAGGACGGCGCCGACGCCCTCGCCGTAGGAGCCGCTGCCGGTTGCCGCGAGCAGGTAGCTGGTGTAGGCGAGCGTCGTCGGAGCAGGCTCGGCGCCCTGCGCGACGGCGGGATCGATGCCGAGGTCGGCCAGCAGCGAGCTGTGCAGGCTCAGCTCGACGGCGACGATGCCCGCCGCGTGCCTGGCGAACATCTCCGTCTGCTCCGGCTCGGGCGCCCGCGCCGCGACCGCGGCCAGGGACTGCGCGTACTGCCGCAGGTAGAGCGCGTCCTGGATGACATAGAACTCGAACGACTCGCGCGGCAGGCTGCCATCGGCCAGGCCGGTGACGAACGGGTGGTCAAGGATGGCCGCATAAGTACCGGTAATGCCGCGCCACAGCTCGGCGCTGAAACCATCCGACATCGTCCGTCCTTCCGGGAGCGCAGCAGACCGCGATCACGGCCGCGACCACATGCTTCCATGGCCGAGCTGCCGCCCGCCATCGGCGCCCGCGCCAGTACGGTTGCGGCATGGCGGAGCTGCTGCACATCACCGAGCGCGCGGCCTGGCACGCGGCCCTGCAGGCCGGCGAGTACCGGATGTCCACGCGCGGCGTCACGCTGGACGAACAGGGCTTCATCCACTGCTCGCTGCGGCACCAGCTGCGCGGCGTCGCGGAATTCCTGTACGGCAGCGCCGGCGACGAGTCAGCCGGGGACCTCGTCGTTCTTGTCATCGACAGCGAGCGTGTGCCCGCCGGCGTGCGATTCGAGGCCCCGCTTTGCCCGGTGCCGACGAGTTCCCGCACGTCTACGGCCCGGTACCGGTCAGCGCGGTGACCGATGTCGTGGCGGTGACCAGGGACGGCAGCGGCCGGCTGGTCCTGCCGGAGTGACGGCGGCGGACGGCTTACCGCTGCCAGCGGATAGCCGCCAGCCGGCCGGCGGAGACGTAGCCGTTGTCGGTGAACCACCGCGCGGAGTCCTCGATCGCCAGCCGGGCCGGCCGCGACTTGTGCCCGATCTCGGCCCTGGCGCGATCGTCGCTGAAGACCATCTTGGTCGTGGCCATCCGCGCGCCCTCCAGCGGCACGTGCGGCTCACGGTGCAGCAGCTGACCCTCGACGAAACTGGAGGCCAGGCCAGCCGCGACCACGACCTGCCGCGGCACCCGGACGCGCGGCATGGGCAGGCCCGAGCAGTCAGCCAGCGCCTGCAGCAGCTCGCGCATCGTCATGTTCTCGCCGCCGAGAATGTAGCTGCGCCCCTGCCGCCCGTGCTCCAGCGCGGCCACGTGACCGCGCGCCAGGTCATCGACGTGGCACACGTTCAGGGCGGTGTCCACGAAGCCCGGCATCTTGCCGTTGAGGAAGTCGACAACCACCTTGCCGGTGGGCGTCGGGGCCAGATCACCGGGACCAAGCGGGAACGTCGGCATCGCAATCGTCACGTTCAGTCCCTGCCCGGCCGCCCGGAGCACCTCATGCTCCGCCGCGAACTTGGTCCGCTTGTAGCTGCCGAACAGGTGCCCGACGTCGGCATAGGACGTCTCGTCGGCCAGGCGGCCCTTGCCGGTGCCCGTCCAGACCGAGAACGCCGACAGTGGAGGTGTACACCAGCCGCTCGGCACCCGCCGCGAGGACAGCGTCGATGACGTTCAGCGTGCCGCCGACGTTGACCTCGTGGAAGATCCGGGGGTCGCGGGCCCACAGACGGTAGATCGCGGCCAGGTGGAACACGTAGCGCGCGCCCGCCACCGCGGACCGGACCGCCCCGGCGTCGCGGATGTCGAGCAGGGCCCGCTCGACGTCGAGCCCGCGGAGGTTCGCGTCGTTCCCGCCGGGTTCGGTAACCGCCACGACCCTGGCGCCCTTCGCCAGCACCGCCCTGGTAACAGCCGAGCCGATGAAGCCGGCGGCACCGGTGATGACCACGCGGTCGCCGGGCTCGATCGGGCGCCACCGCGGGCATGTAGCCGGCGTCGGCGGCGCCGTCCGCCGCCCTGAGCCGCTGCGGCCCGTCGCTGGCCGGCGCGCGGCTTGCCGCTGGGCGGCGGCCTGGGCCGGGCCGGCCGCCCGGTCGCGGACGCCGTCGAGCGCTGCGGCCCTGGCCGGAAGCTCGGCGCCCGTGCGGTGGCCGGCATCAGCGGCCGGCCCTAGCACGGGGTGCGAGCTCGCGATGCTGCGCTCGGACTTGCGCCGCATCGCGCCGCGGGCCATGGTGCGGCCGAACTCAAGCGTGAGCCCGGAGCCGCGGTGCGCGTCGGCCATGACGTCATCCAGCGCCTGAACGAAGTAGTCGACTTCCTCCGGGCCCGCGATCAGCGGCGGCAGCAGCTTGATGATGTTCACGTTGTCGGCCGCGACCTGCGTGATGATCCGGTGCCGGTGGAACAGCGGCACGACGACAGTCTGCGAGAACATGCCGGTACGCAGGCGCTCGAGCCGCCGGAACCGGCGGCCGGAGGAGCCGCCTTCCGGCTCGCCGAACTCGATGCCGACCATCAGGCCCGAGCCCGCGGATGTCCTGGATCAGGTCGTACTTCTCCATCAGGCCGCGCAGCTTGTCCTGCAGGTCGGCGCCGGTGCGCTCGGCCCGGCCGACGATGTCCTCGTCGTCGAACGCGGTCAGCGTCGCCAGGCCGGCCACCATCGCGAGCTGGTTGCGCCCGAAGGTCGTGGAGTGCTTGAGCGCGTCCTCCATCGAGTCGTACACGCTGGCGAAGATGTTCTCCGTCGTCAGCATGGCGCCGATCGGCACGTAACCGCCCGACAGCGCCTTGGAGATCGTGATGATGTCGGGCTCAAGTCCCCAGTGCTCGTGGCAGAAGAACCGGCCGCTGCGGCCGAGCCCGGTCTGCACCTCGTCGGTGACCAGGAGCGTCCCGTGCCGGCGGCACAGCTGCTGGGCGGCGCGCCAGTACTCGGGTGTCGCGCAGTAGACGCCCTTGCCCTGGATCGGCTCGACGATGAACGCGGCCACGTCGTTCTCGCGCAGCTGCTGCTCCAGGGCGTCGAGGTCGCCGAACGGGACCGCGGCGGTCTCGAGCAGCGTGCCGAATCCCTTGCGGAACTCCCGGCCGCCGTTGAGCGCCAGGGCTCCGGTCGTCAGGCCGTGGAAGGCGTGCTCGGCGTACAGGATCTTCGACCGCTGGGTCGAGTGCCGCGCGAACTTGATGGCAGCCTCGATGGACTCCGCGCCGGAGTTGCAGAAGAAGACCCGGCTGATGCCCGGGTGAGTACGGGCGACGAGCTGCTCGGCCAGCAGGCCGGGGAGCAGCGCGCAGTCCATCTGGACCATGTTCGGCAGGTCCAGGTCGAGTGCCTGGTGCAGGGCCGCCTTGACCGCCGGGTGGCTGCGCCCGAGGGCATAAACCCCGAATCCGGACAGAAAGTCGAGGTACTGCTTCCCGGCGTCGTCGTAGAGGTAACTGCCCTCGCCGCGGACGTAGTTACGGTCGAACCCGAGAGTCCTGATCGTCCTGGCGAGCTGGGGGTTCATGTACCGCTCGTGCAGGGCGAAGTTCTCCCCGGACCGCTCCGCGAACGTGCGGGCTACATCGAAGGGCATGCTTCTCCTCGCGCTGAATCGCTCTCTATCGATTGTCACCAGGTGTGTCACCAGTGATAAACCGCCCCCGTAGTCGACCATCTTCGCGCACGCGGATACAAATTGACCCGGCAACTGGCCGAAGCAGGACCGTTGCCGGGGTGTCCGCCGGTGCCAGGATCCCCAGTACTTCACGCAGTCCCATTACCGGGACGCCTCGCAACCCTTTGCGCAGTCCGGCTAGCTAGACCCGCTCACTGCATGAAGACTCACCGCGCGTCCCCGTCCCTGAAAACGCACGATGCCGCGAAGCGAAGTCAGAGTTGTCGGGGCCGGTAGGCATCGGATCGGTGCTCGATGCTCATGATCGTGACGGTGCGGGACGCGGCGTCGATGCGGTAGATCACCCGGTAGTCGCCGCGTCTGGCGCTGTGCAGCCCTTCCAGGCCAAGCTTGAGCGGGTTGCCTACCCGGTATGGGTTTGCTGCCAGGGAGCAGTAAATGAACTCAACAGCCGTGGTCGCGGCTTTCTCCGGCAGTCTGGCCAGCGTCCGCCGCGACGTGGTTACCTTCAGTCCTGCAAGCATGGAGTTGCCGGTGCCCGGCGGATGGCTAGCGGAAGTCCCGGCTGCGGGCGGCGGCGACGACCCTGAGCCGCTCCAGCCGCGTGGCCAGCAGGCTCACCGCCCCGTCCAGCCGCTCGACTCTGCCGTGGATGAGCAGCGCGCTGGCGTCCACGCCGATCCTGCGGAAGCGCTGCCACACATCCGGCGGGCAGATGATGTTGGCCATCCCGCTCTCGTCCTCCAGGCTGAGAAAGACCACGCCGCGCGCGGTTCCCGGCTGCTGGCGGTGCGTGACCAGGCCGCCGACGAGCACGTTCCTGCCATTCTCCGCCGAGGTCAGCCGATCGGCGGGCAGGACCCCGCGCTCGTCGAGCAGCGCCCTGATGTGCTCGATCGGGTGCGTCCCGTACGTGCCGGTGGCCCACAGATCGGCGAACGTCTCCTCCGCGGCCGTCATCGCCGGCAGCGGCGGCGCCGTCATGCCCAGCGTCGTGCCCGGCAGCTGGTCAGCCCTGATGGTGGCGGCGGCGCCGGCCGCCCACAGCGCCTCGCGCCTGGTCACGCCGAAGCAGCCGAAGGCGCCGCCCAGCGCCAGCGCCTCCAGCGCGGCCACCGGGACGGTGGTACGCCGGGCAAAGTCCTCCAGGTCCGCGTAGGGCTGACCGGCGACGATCTCCTCGGCGGCCCGGGTGCCGAGATTGCGCACCTCGGACAGTCCCAGCCGGATGACCGGCTGGCCTGCCACCGGCAGTCCCCCGGCGGGCGGATCGAGGCTTACGGTGGCGCCGGCGACGGCATCCTCGTTTTTCTCCAGGGTCGCCAGCACGCCGCTGGCATTCACGTCCACGCCGCGTACCGTGACGCCGTGCCGGCGCACGTCCCCGATCAGGCTGGCGGGCGCGTAGAAGCCCATCGGCTGGGCCCGCAGCAGCGCCGCGGTGAAGGCCGCCGGGTAGTAGCACTTCAGCCAGGCGCTGGCGTAGACCAGGTAGGCAAAGCTGATCGCGTGCGACTCCGGGAAGCCGTAGCTGGAGAAGGCCAGGATCTTGACGTAGATATCCTCGGCGACCTCCAGCGAGATGCCGCGCTCAGTCATCCCGGCCAGCAGCCGCTCCCGCAGCTCCTCGATGCGCTCCGGGGCGCGCTTGGAGCTCATCGCCTGGCGCAGCCGGTCAGCCTCGGTCGGGCTGAATCCGGCGCAGTCGATGGCGATCTGCATCATCTGCTCCTGGAACAGCGGGACGCCGAGCGTCTTGCCCAGCGCATGCTCCATCAGCGGATGCGGCAGGTCGGGCTGCTCATCACCGTGCCGCCGCCGCATGTAGGGGTGCACCGAGCCACCCTGGATCGGGCCGGGCCGGATGAGCGCCACCTCCACGACCAGGTCGTAGAACTTCTCCGGCCGCAGTCGCGGCAGCGTCGCCATCTGCGCCCGCGACTCGACCTGGAACACCCCGACGGTGTCGGCCTTCTGCAGCATCGCGTAGACGCCGGGATCCTCCTGCGGGATCGAGGCCAGCGTCCAGCGCGCCCCGTGCGCCTGCTCCACCAGCTCAAAGCAGTCCCGCAGCGCGGTCAGCATGCCGAGCCCGAGCAGGTCGAACTTGACCAGCCCGGCGTAGGCGCAGTCGTCCTTGTCCCACTGCAGCACGCTGCGGTTCGGCATCCGCGCCCACTCCACCGGGCACACCTCCCCTACCGGCCGGTCGCAGATCACCATCCCCCCGGAGTGGATGCCGAGGTGCCGCGGCAGCCGCTGCATCCGCCCGGCCAGGTCGACCACCGCTTCGGGCACGCCGGCGTCCGGCGGAACCGGCTGGCCGGGCCCGTACTGGCGCGGCCCTACCTGCCGGGACCACTCGTTCTGCTGCTCCGGCTCGTAGCCGAGCGCCCGCCCGGCATCCCGGATGGCCATCCGCGGCCGGTAGCTGATCACGTTGGCTACCTGGGCGGCGTTCTCCCGGCCGTAGCGCTGGTAGACGTGCTGGATGACCTCCTCACGACGCCGGTGCTCGATGTCCAGGTCAATGTCGGGAGGACCGTCCCGGCCCTCGGACAGGAACCGCTCGAACAGCAGCCCGTGCTGGACCGGGTCCACGCTGGTGATCCCGAGCGCGTAGCAGACTGCCGAGTTGGCCGCTGAGCCGCGGCCCTGGCACAGGATGCCCGCGTTCTCGCAGAACTCCACGATCTCGTGCACGATCAGGAAGTAACCGGGGAAGCCCAGCTGCTCGATCACGCTCAGCTCGCGGGAGATCTGCGCGTACGCGCCGCCGATGCGCTCGGCCTCCGGTGTCCCGTAGCGGCCGGGCGCCTTCCTGGTCACCAGCTCCCGCAGCCAGCTGGCCTCGGTGTGACCGTCCGGGACTCCGAAGTCCGGCAGTCTCGGCGCGATGACATGGAAGTCGAACGCGCAGGCGGCGGCCAGCTCGGCCGTCCGCTCGGCCGCGCCGGGATAGCGGCGGAGCCGGGCGGCCATCTCGTCGCCCGAGCGCAGGTAGCCGCCGCCGGACGCAGCCAGCCAGCCGTCCATCTCAGTCAGGCTGAACCGGGCCCTGATAGCTGCCAGCGCCTGCGCCAGCCGGGCGTCCTGGGGCGCGGCGTAGTGGACGTTCCCGGTGGCGATGGTGTCCAGGCCCGCCGCCGCCGCCAGCGCGGTCAGCGCATCGTTGCGCTCGTCATCAGCCGGCTGGTTGCCGATGGTGAGCTCAACCTTGACGTTGTCGCGCCCGAACGCGCTGGTCAGCGCAGCCAGCTCGCGCGCCGCGGCCTCGGGGCCGCGGGCCGCGAGCGCAGCCGGGACCGCGCCCTTACGGCAGCCAGTCAGGATGACCCAGTGCCCGTCGTGCGCGCCGGCGAGTGCGGCCTCGTCGTAGAGAGGCAGCCCCTTCTCGCCGCCGGCCAGCTGCGCCGTGCTGATGATCTGGCAGAGCCAGCGGTACCCCTCCGGGTCGCGGGCGAGGACGAGCAGGTGCCGCCCCGCCGGGTCGGGAACGCCCGCGCGCACCGTCCCGGCCACCCGTCCTGACGCCGTCTGCGGCCCCGCGCCCCGGCGCCGGGGGGTGCCGGCCGGCGCCTTGCGGGCCAGGTCGAGACTGAGCTCAGCGCCGAACACCGTGCCGAGCGCGATGCCGCCGTCCCTCAGCCGCGCCGCCGCCTGGGCGAACTGCGGCACCCCGTACATGCCGTCGTGATCGGTGATCGCCAGCGCGGACAGGCCGCGCGCCGCCGCCTCGCACACCAGGTCCGCCGGACTCGACGCGCCGTCGAGGAAGCTGTAGGACGAGTGGCAGTGCAGCTCCGCCCAGGGCGGTGCTCCCGCAGACAGCGTCCCGCAGACAGTGCTCCCGCAGACAGTGCTCCCGCAGACAGTGCTCCCGCAGACAGGACGGGCAGGCGGGTTACCGGCCGCCGCGGCTCATTCCGCCCGGCATCCTCCCCGTCCGTCGCATCCTGATCCGCCGCGGCGCCGGCAGCCCGGCCAGCCGTCCCCCGGCTGCTGCCCGTGCCCCAGGACAGGCGGCGCTCGAACTCCCGCCATGGCACTGGCGGGTTATCCCATCCCATGCCGATGCCTCCCCCCTGCTGCCCGCTCGCCCGGTCCCCGGCCCTTCACCTCACTCGATCATCGTAACGACCCGCTCTGACATTCTGCCCTCAGCATCGAAACTAAATTCGAGACAGATCGCAGTCCCGGGCAGCTGGGCCTTATGCGCTAATCATCATGATCTGCCATGACTGACGCTGATATGCTGCGGCCTTCGCGATCCACCTACCGGGGGACCTTATGGCGCCGCAGCCAGTCAAGTTACTGCTCTCTTCCGTGCCCGTCGCGGCCCTCGTCGCCGCCACGCTCGCCCTCGCCGGCTGCGGCGGCAGCAGCCCGGCCGCCAGCGGCACGAACTCCGCCAGCGCTCGTGCCAGCAGCGCGCCAGCCAGTTCCGCCATGGCGTCGCCCGCCGCCACGACGACAGCCAGCGGCGAGCCCGCCGCGGCCCCGCCAGCCGGCTATCAGTGGGTTGGCATCACTGCCCAGCACATCTGGCTGGCGGTGCCGGATTCCTGGGTCGTACTCAACCTCAACTCGCTGTCGGTGCAGCAGGCGATGGACCGCGTCAAGCTCAAGGGGAGCTCCGCCTCCCAGCTCCGGGCAGACATCCAGAACCTCAAGCAGGATCACGCGCTCATGGTGATGGACACCGCGTCGGTCGCCACCTCGCCGAACAAGTTCGCGACGAACATCAACACGTTCTGCGCGACGGCCCCGATCAAGCCCGGGCCGGGGGCAGCCAGCGCCATCGAGTCGGGCATCAAGACCGAGTACACCAAGATCGGCGGGCATGTCATCTCCATGCACGCCGTCACCGACACCTCAGCCGCGGTGATCGTCAAGATCGAGGTGGACCTGCAGAGCGCGAGTGGCATAACCGCGCACGAGCTTCAGTACGTCGACCTGACCAGCAGCGGGCAGGTCTGCTACACCACGTTCACCACGGACCGCCCGGCCACGTTCTTCCCGCAGTTCGAGAAGATCGCCGCCACAATCCACACCAGCTGACCCGACAGGGGCGCGCAGCCCCTTACTGCGCGCGAGTTCCAGGATCGCGTTGGCCTCGCCGCTGGTCAGCTGCAGCGACGCGGCTGCGATGTTCTCCGCAACGTGGTCGGGCGAGCCAGAGCCAGGGATCGGCAGGATCTGCCGCGACCTGCCGAGCAGCCAGGCCAGCGCAATCTGCCGGGTGGTCACGCCGAGCCGGTGCGCCGCGACGAGAACCGGCGGCAGCTCATCGGCTCCCTGAATCGGCGCCCACGGCAGGAACACGATGGACTCGGCGTCACACAGGTCGATCATCGCCTCCGATGACCTGTCGCCGAGGTTGTAGCGGTTCTGCACCGACACCACCGGGGTCACCTTCTGCATCTCGCGGAGCTGATCCTCCGACACGTTCGAGACGCCGATGTGCCGGATCTTGCCCTCGTCGCGAAGCTCGACCAGCGCGCCGATCGACTCCGCCACCGGTACCTTCGGGTCAGGCCGGTGGAACTGGTACAGCGGGATCTGCTCCAGCCGCAGCCGGCGCAGGCTGCCCTCGCACGCCGCCCGCAGATGCTCGGGACGCCCGTCAGCATCCCAGCGCCCGGGACCGGGCCGGACCAGGCCGCCCTTGGACGCGATCACCAGATCGTCGGGGTACGGGTACAGCGTCTCGGCGATCAGTTCCTCGCTGACTTCCGGCCCGTAGGAATCGGCGGTGTCAATGAAATTCACGCCCAGCTCCACGGCGGTGCGCAGCGCCGTCCTGGCGGTCTCCCGGTTCGACGGCGGCCCCCAGATACCGTCCCCCGTAATCCGCATGGCGCCGTACCCCATCCGGTTCACCGTGAGGTCTCCGCCGATGCTGATCGTTCCTGCTGCCGACGCGTTCTCGCTCATCTGGGTCATCCTCCCTGCCGCCGGCCGCAGCCCGCGCGAAGCGCGGCCGGCTGATAACGGGCGTCAACGGCCAGCGCGATCGCGCTGGCGCGTGGTGCTGGCACGATCCCAGCGTCACCAGCGGCTGCCCGTGCCGCCGGCAGGTATGCATGAAGCGGCGCCTGGGCCGCTACTACGAGCCTAGATCACTGGCCCCGGGCGCCCGGCTCCGCCAGCACGATGGCGAGCAGCTGCGCCGCGACCTCGCGGTATCGCGCCGGGTACAGGTGCGCCATGCACAGCGACCAGACGGCGCCCTCGAGCTCACGGGCCCGCACGAAAGGCAAAAGCGTTATGAGATCGGGAACGCACCCGCCCGCCCTCGCGGCATACCCACGCAGCGCGGCCTGCTGCGCTGCGGGGTCCTGGTAGGCCCTGCTCAGCGTGGCCAGGTCCCACTCGACCGGCCCCCGGCAGGTCTCCTCAAGATCGGTCCAGACAAAGCCGCGAGCCGCGGTCCAGAGCAGATTGCCGGCGTGCGCGTCGCCGTGCAGCACGACAGACGCGCTCCCGGCGCCCGCGAGGCCCGCGAGCGCGCGGGCGTGCGCGGCGCGCAGCGCCGCGACCGTTTCCGGGTCAGCGGCCGCGGCGCGCTCCAGCGCGTCGATCCCCTCGCTGATCTGCTCGCGGACAGTGGACAGCTCGCCAAGCTCGGCCGGGCAGTCGCGGGCGGCCTCGTGCAGCGCTGCCAGAGCGGCACCGGTCTCAGCGGGGCCGGGCTGGCGGCCGGACGGCCGGACGCACTCCCACAGGCTGATCGCGAACCCGTCCTGCCAGTGCGGGCCCGGCTCAGCCGCCGTCGTCGGCGCGACGACCGGCCCGCCCAGGTCCGCGATGTACCGGGCGACCGCGACCTCCCTGGTCAGCCACGCGAACGGGTCGGCGCGCGACCAGGCGCTTCCGGTCGCAACGCGGGCGACGACCGGCGCGGGCGCAAGCCGCACGAGCAGGTTGCCGCGGCCGGACAGGACGACCGGGTCGCCCGCGGGAAGTCCGAGCCGGCTGGCCAGCGTAGCCGCGGCGGCCAGGCCCCGCCGGTTTAGTTCGGCCAGCGGGCCGTTTATCTCCTGCATCGGCGCAGTATGACGGCAGGCCGGGGCCGCACCAGCCCTTTATCCGGATGCCGCGGGCCCCGGGGCGGCATTACGGTCGGGGTATGCAGACCATGCTGACAGCCGGCGCCGACACGATCTGGGCCGAGGACTGCGGCGGGGACGGGCCCGTTCTCCTCCTGCTTCATGAGGGTGTCGGTGATTCGCGGATGTGGGATCCGGTGTGGGAGGAACTGACAGCGCACTTTCGCGCGATCCGCTACGACGTCCGGGGGTTCGGCCGGTCGCCGGCGGCGACCGAGGATTACACCCTGCTCGGCGACGCCCGCGCCGTGCTTGATCACTTCGGTGTCGCGAGCGCGCATGTCGCCGGCTGCAGCATGGGCGGCCTCACCGCCCTCGAACTGGTGCTCGCCGAGCCTGACCGGGTGCAGAACCTGGTGCTGCTATGTCCCGGCATCGGCGGCTATCCCTATCCCGACCGGCCTGACCTCGAGGCACAGTATGAGGCGCTGGCCGCCGCGGGAGACGAGGACGGGCTGCTGCGCCTCGGCCTCGGGCAGTGGGGCGCGGCCGGGCCGGATCCGCTGATAACCGAGCTGATGCGCTCCGCGCTGCGCGCCTGGGAAAACGAGGAGCGCTTCGAGCGGGAAGGCGAGCCCACCTACGACCGCCTCGGTGAGATACGCATACCGGTCGTGCTGATGGTTGGTGACAAGGATGACCCCGGCCTGATCGCAAGCAACGAGGCGGCCGCAGCGCGCATCCCTGGCTGCGAGCTGATCCGCATGCCGGGTGTCGACCACTACCCGACGGTCCGTGCGCCCGGGCTCGTCGTCGAGACGATCGTGCGGCACTGCGCCGTACCGGCTGGCTAGCTGGCATCGGTGGCGTCAGGAACGAGCGCGCAGTGGCGGGTCACCTCGGACGGGCACGACCCGGCCGCGGTCCGGCAGCTGCTGCAGGCTCCTGCCGGGCTGGTTCGGGTGACGAGACATCCAATGCTGGCTTACGTGGAAGCAGCGAGTGAGCTGCCGACGTACCGCGGTCTGGCAGCGGGGGCCGCCGCACCGGACAGCCGCACGCCGGCCGAGCACGGCTGCCCCGCGGCACCAGCGGGCGTGCTGCTGGCCCGAGGCGGCACTTCCGGCAGATCAGCGGAGATTCAGCTCAGATGGCAGTGCAGCCGCACCGTAGCTGCAACCGGCACGGAGTCGGCCGCGCCTCGTCACCGCGCTCATTGCGACCGACCTGTTCATCGCGGATGGCTGTCCAGCTCCTGCAGGTCAAGACGCGCGGGCCGAGTCAGCCTGACGCCGGGTACGCGCGAACCCGTCAGTTCTACGCCGCTCTCGGATTCCTTCCGCTCGAGGAGACGACCGAACTGTGGGGACCGCGCGACCCGTGCCCTTCATGATGGTGAAAGTCCTGCCTTAGCCGCCGACTGCAGCCGCCGGCAGCAGCGGGACCGCGTTCGCGCGGACGATCTCGGAGTAGAAGTGCGCGCTGTTCTTCGGGATCCGCCGCTGCGTCTCAAAGTCGACGAACACGATCCCGAAGCGCTTCTGGAAGCCCCAGCCCCACTCGAAGTTGTCCAGCAGCGACCAGACGTAATCGCCGGCCAGGTTCACCCCGGCCTCGACCGCGCGCGCCGACGCGTCGAGATGGGCGTGCAGGTAGCTGATCCGCTCCTGGTCATTCACCACGCCGAGCGGGTCCACGTAGTCTTCCGCGGCGCAGCCGTTCTCGGTGATGTAGAGCGGGATCCCCGGTGCGCGTCCTGACACCTGCAGCAGCAGGTCATACAGGCCGTCGGCGTCCACCAGCCAGCCCATCGGCGTCCGGTCGAGGTCGGCCGGGCGGTACTCGACGACACCCGGCAGCCCGCAGCGAGCCGGCTCCTCACCGCGGCGGAGGTCGTCGAGATCGCCGGCCCGCAGATAGACCGGCGAGTAGTAGTTGACGCCAAGGAAGTCCACCGGCTGCCTGATGGTCTCCATGTCTCCGTCAGCAATCAGGGACTCGTCAGGCAGCAGCTCAGCCCGGGTGTGCGCCGGGTACCGGCCGAGCAGGACCGGCTCCAGGAAGAGCCCGTTCAGCTCGGCGTCGGTGGCCAGCCAGGCGGCCTGCACGGCGTCGGGCTGAGTCCCGTCCGGGAGCTTGACCGGGTGCATGTCGAACGTGATCCCCAGCGGTGTCGCCGGGTGCACGCTGCGCACCGCCTGAGCGGCGAGGCCATGCCCGAGCAGCAGGTGATGGGTGGCTGCCGCCGCGGCCGCGCTGTCGGTGAGGCCCGGCGCGTGCACGCCCTCGCGGTAACCATGACTTGCGACGACCTGGGGCTCGTTCAGGGTGATCCAGCGGGAGACCCGGTCGCCGAGCTTCTCGGCGACCAGCAGCGCGTAGTCGGCGAAGCGCCCGGCGGTGCTGCGCACGGCCCAGCCGCCCTCGTCCTGCAGCTCCTGGGGAAGATCCCAGTGGTAGAGCGTCACAGCGGCCGCGATGTTGTGCTCGGCCAGCTCGTCAAGCAGCGCCCGGTAGTAGTCAAGGCCCTTCTCGTTTGCCGGCCCGCTGCCCCCTGGCTGCACCCGCGGCCAGGAGATGGAGAACCGGTAGTCCGTCAGGCCGAGCGAGGAGATCAGCGCGACATCCTCGCGGTAGCGGTGGTACGAGTCGCAGGCGATGTCGCCGGTGTCCCCGCGGCGGACCTTGCCCGGCACCCGGCTGAAGGTATCCCAGATGGACACCCCGCGTCCGTCGGCGGTCGCCGCTCCCTCGATCTGGTACGCGGCTGTCGCCGCGCCCCAGGTGAACCCCTCCGGGAAGGACAGCGCGCCATTGGAGCTCGTCCCCGCTGCGGTCATCTGACACTCCTTGTGTTACCGGAACGTCGCATCTTGCTTAATTCGAGGCTCTTGACTGCCTCTGCGGCGAGTCCTAGTGTAAGCGCTTAGATCAGGCAATGTAAGCGCTTAGATGAGCTGATCTAAGTACTTTTAAACCCCGTCGTCAGGGGACGAGCAGATGGCGCGAGACCCAGGCATTCCGTACCACTGCGGTGCGGCATGAGCGCGTCTGACGTGCACGGGAACGAGCCGTCAGGCACGCAGCCGCCGCAGCCGCCGGCGGTGCCTGAGCCACGAACGTCCGGCTTGCGGGAACCGGGCGCAGATGGCGGGCCGGAGGCCGCAACGGCCTCTGGCCCGCCGACCCGCATCGCCTCCGCTGCCGACAGCGGCCGGATGACCGTCAGCCCGGTAACCCTGTACGACGTGGCCCGGCTGGCTGGCGTGTCCACTGCCACGGTCTCGCGAGTCGTGCACGGCCTCGATCGCGTCAAGGACAGCACCAGAGCCCGCGTCCGGGATGTCATTGATCAGCTCGGCTACGTACCGGACGGGGCGGCGCAAAGCCTGTCGAGACGGCAGAAGAACGTGATCGGCCTGGTCGGCGTCGAGCGCCTCGCGCCGCAGCAGTACGACATCGAGAGCATGAGCCTGCTGTTCTACGACGACATCCTGCGCGGTGTCGAGCAGCGCATCCGGTACCACGACTGGTCTCTCCTTATTACCTACCTTCGCGAGGAGAGCAGCGACGACCTGCGCCGGCTGCAGTCGCTGTCGGGGAAGGTCGACGGACTGCTGATCGGCGAGGGCATCGTGCCGTCCGACGAGCTGGCCAGGCTGGCCGAGCGGCTGCCGGTCGTCGTCGTTGCGGGCGACCCTGCTCAGCGGGCCGCTGACGTGGTGACTGCTGACAACCGGTCCGGATCGGTGGCCCTGGTCACCCACCTGGTCGAGGTGCACGGCCGCCGCAGGATCTTCCACGTCGACGGGCCGCCGAGCGCACCCGACGCCAAGGAGCGCAGGCTCGCGCTCGCCGAGGTGGTCGCGGCGCACGACGGCGTCGAGCTGATCGGCTCGCACTGCGGGCGGTTCAGCGTGCAAAGCGGCGAGGAGGCAGGCGAGAGGCTCCTTGCCAGCCGGGACGAGCTCCCCGACGCCATCGTGTGCGCTAACGATCAGATGGCCATCGGCGTGCTGCAGTCCATGGCGCGCGGTGGCGTGCGGGTCCCCGAGCAGCTGTCAGTCACCGGCTTCGACGACATTTTCCCCGGCAGCCTGTTCGATCCGACGCTCACCACCGTGCACCAGCCGATGCGAATGCTGGGCGAGCGGGCCTGCGCGCGCCTGCTCGACCGCATCGCCCGGCCCGATCTGCCCACTCAGGTCGAGCTGCTGCCCACGGAGCTGGTGCTGCGCAGGAGCTGCGGCTGCCCGCCGGGCGCCTCGGCCCGCACGATCGCCATCACGCCCGCTGCCGCACTCGCCAGCGTTGGCGCCCCCAGCGCACCCGGCGCAGCCACGCTGCCGGCACCAGGGCTGCCAGCGCACGTGGCCGCCGACACCACCAGGAGCTGCCGGACGCAAGCCGCTGCCGACACCGGGGCCGCCAGCACAGCAGCCGCCGACACCGTCGCGTCACCACCACCGGCGCGACCGCTGGCACGGGCCATCAGCACAGCAGCAGTTGCCGGTGTCGCTGCCATCCGCGTCGCGACAGCGACGGCCTGACCCTTCCGCACGCTGGCAGCACCCCGCGCCGGCAAGGCCGCGGCCGCCGCCACGCCCATCCGACCCCCGAGAGCTAGGAGCAAGGCGATGCCTTTCATCCTCCGCCGCCTGGGCTTCTATGTAGTTGCCGCCTGGGCTGCGCTGACCATCAACTTCTTCCTGCCGCGCGCGATGCCGGGGAACGCGGTCGAGGCGATCATGTCGAAGTTCCCGAACCTGACCCCGACGGCCTACAAGGCGCTCGAGGCCATGCTCGGCGTCGGCCACCCCGGCTCGCTCTGGCACCAGTACGTGGCCTACCTCGACGACGTCGTGCATTTCAATTTCGGCACCGACCTGAGCCAGTACCCGTCCACGGTGTCGCAGCTGCTCGGCGAGACAATCCCGTGGACCCTGCTGCTCGTCGGGAGCGCCACCGTCATCGCATTCGCGGTGGGCACCCTGCTGGGTATCTTCTCCGGCTGGCGGAGCGGCGGCTCGCTCGACCGCGTACTGCCCGGCCTGATGTTCCTGCAGGCCATCCCCTATTTCTTCCTGGCCCTCGTGCTCGTCTGGGTACTAGGCGTCCACCTGAAGATCTTCCCCACCGGCCAGGGATACGGGCAGCCTGGTGCCCGGCTGGCACTGGTCCTTCATCAGCAGCGCGCTCTACCACTCACTGCTGCCGGCGTTCACCATCGTGCTCACCTCGCTCGCCGGCTGGATGCTGCAGATGCGCAACGTCATGATCACCACGATCGGCGAGGACTACGTGCTGGCCGCGCAGGCCAAGGGGCTGCCGAACCGGCGCGTGATCTTCAGCTACGCGGCGCGCAACGCATTCCTGCCGCAGCTGCAGGGCTTCGGCCTTGCCCTCGGCTTCGTCGTCTCCGGCGCGATCATCATGGAGATCGTCTTCTCCTACCCCGGCATTGGGCTGCTGCTGCTCAGTGCCGTGCAGTCCAACGACTACCCGCTGATGCAGGCGATCTTCCTCGTGATCACCTTCGCCGTCCTGCTCGCCAACCTGATCGTCGACCTCGTGATCGTGGCCGTCGATCTGCGCGTCCGGACGAGAGAGGCAGCCTGATGACCACCGCTCTCCCGATCAACGCCGAGCTTCCCGGGCTAGCCGCGCGCCGCCCAGCCAGCTGGGCCGGTGGCGCGCCTGCCGATCAAGGCGAAAGCCGGCGCGGTCATGCTTGCCCTGTTCGTCATCTGCG
>CAVOKK010000030.1:0-1225588 GCA_963696455.1 uncultured Actinomycetota bacterium | reverse complement strand
GCCCTCCGGTCCTGGCTGCAGCCCGGCGAACAGCGGGGAACCCGGACCGCCCTGGCCGGCCAGGCGCTCGAGCACCCCTCGCAGGCTGGTGACGGCCGGGGCGCCGAAGCGCTGCTGCCAGCAGTCCTCGATCGAGCTGGTCACCTCGCCGTAGGCGCGGCTGGCGGCGGCACCTGCCGGTGTGAGGCTGATGACCTTCCCGGCGCGGCCGGCCGGGTCGGGGCCGAGCGTCGTGAGTCCGCGCGAGCCGGTGAAGCCGGAGGCCATCGTCAGGCCTTCCGCGGACACGCCGGTGAGCAGCGGCAGATCACGGACGCGCACGCCGTCAGGGCCGAGCACGCGCAGCAGGTCAGCCGAGATCGCCAGGGAGAGCCCGGTCTCGCGCTCGAACTCGATCGCCAGGGCGAGCAGTACCCGGGCGAGCAGCCACGGCAGTGCCAGCGCCATCACGCCGGCCCCGGCAGGCGGCGCTCCCGGCCCGGCGGCGTGCTGGTCAGCGGCGACGCCCTTGCCGCTGCTCAGCAGCCCGAAGCCGAGGATCGGCAGGCAGTCCGGCAGCGAGTCGCCGAGCTGGCTGCCAATCTGCCGCAGTGACGCGGTCAGCTCGTCGATCTCCGGGCCACCGAAGCGATCCCGCCAGCGCTGCTCGATGACACCGGTCAGCGGCTCCCAGACCTCGCGGGCGCGCATGCCTCTGGTGGTCGCGCGGGCCAGCAGGTCCCTGGCGGGCGGATTTGCCCGCGAGTCGGCCGGATCTGGTTCCAGCCGCAGGTACCCCCACCGGCGCATGCCATCGAGGTTCGTGGCACAGCGAGCCAGCCTGGCCACCTCGCCGACCCGTACCGGCTCGGTGCCGACGTAGCGCATGCAGTTCAGCCACATCACCATCGAGACGAGCCACACTCCGCCGCGCGTCCCGCCATACCGCGTCGTCTTGTGCGGTATCTGCAGCTCGGCCTCGTTGTCGAACTCGATCGTGAACGCGACGAGTGCCTGTGACAGGAGGGCGGACAGGGGCAGCCGGTCGCCGGGCGTCATGTCCGCCGAGATTACCCGCGTCTACTGGCGTCCTGGCGCTGCGGCGGCCGGGATGGGTCAGGCGCGGTGACTGGCGTGCCTGGCGGTCGGCGGCTGGCCGTGCACAGTCTCCTCGGCCGGGCCGACGGGAGCCAGCCGGACCAGGCAGTTGTAGGTGACGACCGCGATCGCCAGGTGCATCACGAACAGGACGGCCACGGCCTTGGCCGGCTGCCCCTTGACCAGGATGTAGACGTCCGGCAGCCACAGGACCAGCGTGACCAGGATCGCCGAGCGCAGGAAGACCCACCGCGGCTGTGAGCTGACCCTGGTCACGATCGGCCAGCCGATGCAGGCGATGATGACGCCGATGACCGTGAGCCTGGCGTAGTCATGAAACTGGAAGTGCACGTAGCCCTTTGTCGAGGGGAATACCGCCTGGCCGATCACGACCAGCAGCGCGTCCACTGCCAGTGACCCGACGATCGCCGCGATCGAGGCGAGCAGCACGCGGGCCCAGCTGGGCTGCCGGTGCCGCGGCGCGAAGTCGATGTGCACGAGCGAGGTGAGCCGAGTCAGCATGACCAGAAGATATCCGGCACAGGCGCGTGGCCTGCGCACGAGGACGGCGCCATGACTATTTCATCAGCCTGCCGTTACCTCGCTCTTTAGCTAGCGTCCGGCGGCCGGCGGCACCCTGCGTCCGGGCCGACACCGCTCTCAGCGAGCGCCGGCCGCACGGGAAAGTAGCATGGCCAGAGCCGGCCAGCGCGGCCGGCGGGCACGGAGAGAAGGTTGCGATCAGCACGACGCAGGCCAGGATGACCGGTGTCGCAGGCGCCGCTGCGGCCGGGGTTATTCACACCGAGGACCTGACGAAGGTCTATCCGGGCGCGGACTTCGCGGCGGTCGACAAGCTGAACCTCGACGTCCGGACGGGCGAGATTTTCGGGCTGCTCGGTCCGAACGGCGCCGGGAAGACCACGACCGCCGGCATGCTGACCACCCGCGTGGTCCCGACCTCGGGCCGCGCGCTGCTGGCGGGCATCGATGTTGCCACTCATCCGGCGCTGGCCAAGCAGCTGAGCGGGATCGTCTCGCAGCAGAACACGCTGGACCGGCAGCTGACGGTCTGGGAGAACCTCTACTTTCACGGGCGGCTGTTCGGCATCGGCGCCCGCGACTCGCGCCGCATCGCCACCGAGCTGCTGGAGCAGTTCCAGCTATCCCGCTGGGCGAAGGCGTCGGTGTACGCGCTGTCGGGCGGGATGGCCCAGCGCCTGATGGTGGCGCGGGCGATCTTCCACCGGCCGTCGGTGCTGTTCCTGGATGAGCCGACAGCTGGCCTGGATCCGCAGAGCAGGCTCGCGCTCTGGGACCTGCTCGGCGAGCTGCACCGGGCCGGCCAGACGATTCTGCTGACCACGCACTACATGGAGGAAGCGGACCACCTCTGTGACCGGGTCGCGATCATGGACCACGGCAGGATCCTCGCGCTGGACACCCCGGCGGCGCTCAAGCAGTCGATCGGGGCCGACAACGTGGTCTCGGTGCGGACAACGGGCGACACCGGAAAGCTGGCTGAGCTGCTGAGCGCCGACGTGGCGGGAGTGACGCGGACGCGACTTGTCGACGGCGGCCTCGAGCTGCACGTCAAGGGCCGGGACCGGCTGATCCCGCGAATCGTCCTGGCTGCCGAGCGCGGCGGCTTCGACCTCGCCGACCTGTCGGTGGCCGAGCCGAGCCTGGAGACCGTCTTCATCAACCTGACGGGCAAGGAACTGAGGGACGAATGAGCACGTCCGTGACCTCGCAGGCCAGACCGCAGCCCGCGGCGATCGGCGGCGGACCCACGCGGTCGGTGGCCGCCGCGAGCTGGACCGCGCTGGGCGCGCTGATGCTGCGGGATGTGGTGGTCCTGCGCAAGCACCTGTGGGAATTCGTCGTGCGGACCGTCATCCAGCCATTCCTGCTCTGCTTCGTCTTCCTGTACGTCTTCCCGAAGATCGGCCAGGGCATCGGGGGACACGGCCCGGTGGAGGAGTCGGCCTTCGCCACCATCCTGGTGCCTGGCGTCGTGGGCATCTCGGTGATGTTCCAGGGTGTCCAGTCGATCGCCCTGGTGATGGCGCAGGAGTTCGGGTTCACCAGGGAGATCGAGGACCGGGTCCAGGCCCCGTGCCCGATCTGGCTGGTGGCGATCGCCAAGGTGCTGTCCGCCGCCGCTCAGGGCGTGCTGTCCGCGATCATCGTGCTGCCGATCGCCTCGGTGGTGCACGCGCCCGGCGTGGAGGCGCACCTGACCCTGCACTGGCTGCTGATCCTGACCTTCGTGCCGCTCGCCTGCGTCGCGATGGCGGGACTCGGTCTCGTCCTCGGCACGAGCTTCGAGCCGCGGAATATCGGGCTGATGTTCGGCTTCATCATCCTGCCGATCACGTTCCTCGGCGGCACGTACTACTCCTGGACCAAGCTGGCGCCGGTTACCGTCGGCGGCTGGCACTGGCTGCAGACCGTCGTGCTCATCAACCCGCTCATCTACGTGAACGAGGGCATGCGGGCGGCCTTCACGACCGCGCCGCACATGCACCTGTACGTGATCTACCCGGTGGTGGTGGGGTTCGGCGCTGTCTTCCTCGCCATCGGGCTGCGCAACTTCCGGCGGCGCGTGCTGTCCTGAGGCTCAGCCGGCCGGCAGCTAGCTCGCAACGCCGATGTGCCGGCGGACGGCCGCCGGGTCGTCGAGCAGGGCCAGCATGCACGCCGCCAGGTCCGCGCGCGAGATGCTCAGACCGCGCGGCGGGCTGCCCTCGGCTGCGCTCCGGTACGAGCCTGAGGCCGGCTTGCTGGTCAGCCGCGGCGGCCGGACGATCGTCCAGTCCAGGCCGCTGGTCTCGATCTCGCTCTCGGCCGCGCGCATGTCGGCGCAGACGTGCCGCAGGAAGGTGCGCCGCGCCACTGGCTTCACCAGCGAGCGCAGGAGGAAGCCGCCGTCGTCGGCGGCGATTGATCCGCTGACCATGATCAGCCGGGCGGTGCCGGCCTTCTGCATGGCGGCGACGATGCTGCGGACGCTGTCCGTGATGACGCTCGTCGGGCCGGTCCCGCGCGGTCCGACGGCCGTGAGCACGGCGTCGGCCGCCTCGACGGCCGGCCCGATCGCGACGGGATCCATGACGTCGGCGGTCAGTACCCGGAACGCCTGGCCTGCCTGACTGGCCGGGGGCGCGACGGTGAGCCGGGCCGGATCCCGGACGACGGCCGTGACCTGATGTCCCGCAGCCAGCGCCTCCTGCACCAGGCACGCCCCGACTCCGCCGGTTGCGCCGAAGATGGTGAGTTTCATGGTGCGCTCCTGCCCGCTGCTGCGCAGCTCCCGAGTACATTGACTCTGAGGTTCGTATAATACGAGAAGCATATCATACGAGTTTCGTAATACATGACCGCCTGGATCGCCGGGCGGCACCGACGGCGACGGAGCGTTCAGTGGGTGACGGGAACGGCAGCGGCCGGGAGCGACGGCAGCTGAGCCGCGCCGTGAAGGACTCGCTGCGAGAGCTCGGATCTCAGCTGTCCCGGCTCAACCACAGCGTCGGCGGCCGCCTCGACATGCGCGATGTCGACCTGGACTGCCTGGATGTGATTACCCGCCACGGCCCGCTCAGCCCTTCCGCGCTGGCCCGGCGTACCGGGCTGCACCCGGCGACCCTGACGGGCGTCCTTGACCGGCTCGAGCGAGGGGGCTGGATTGCCCGCGACCGCGACCCGGCGGACCGCCGCGGTGTCCTCGTCAGGGCCGAGCGCGGCAGGGGAGCCGAGATCCTCAGGCTCTACCTGGTGGACTCCGGGATGAACCCGGCACTGGACGAGATACTCAGCGGCTACTCCGAGGCCGACCTGGCGGTGGTCGCCGACTTCCTGGACCGTACCGCGCGGGCCGGCCGGACGGCGGCCGACCGCCTGCTTCGCGGCTCGGAGTGAGGCCTGGCCAGGGCCGCCCGCGAGCGCGGGCGGGCTGATCCGCAGCAGTCCGGATCCGTTCACCTGCCCGCCGCGTTCCCTTTGCCGCCGCGCCATCAGCAGGGCGTACACAGGCTGAGGTTCGCACGCCCGCCGCTCGGGGAAGAAGGCACCTTGCTCTCATCAGTTCCGCGTCTTGCGAAAGTAGCGGCAGCGGTCTCGGCCGGCCTGGCTAGCCTCGCGCTGGCCGGTCCCGCGCTCGCCGCGCCGCGCGCTGTCAGCACGCAGTCCGCCGCCGGCCACGCGGCGCCGTTCCGGGTGCGCGTCGTCATCAACGGCGCGAAGCTGTCGCACTCCTACCGGCCAGCCGGCTCCGCGAAGTGGAAGAAGGAGCACCTGACCAGCCCGGACGACATCACCGTTCTCGGTCACCACCTGTTTACCGCGTTCCAGAACGGGGTCGGGCCGCAGGGCCAGCCCAGCGCGGATGGCAACGACGACAGCACGGTCGTCGAGTTCACGCCGCGCGGGCGGGTGATCCGCCAGTGGGACCTGCACGGCAAATGTGACGGCATCACCGCCGACACTCAGCTCGGCATACTCATCGCGACGATCGACGAGGACGCCAACTCGAGCGTCTACACCATCACGCCGGGCGCGCCCCGCGGGGCGCAGGTCGTCCACTATCGCTACAACCGCGATCCGCTCCCGCACAACGGCGGCACTGACGCCATCTCGGTCTATCGCGGTCGCATCCTCGTCAGCGCGTCCGCGCCGGGCACTGTCGGGAAGGCGGCTCCGCAGCCGACGTACCCGGCCGTGTACTCGGTGACCTTCAATCCGGTCAGGCGCGTCGCTACGGTCCGGCCGCTGTTCTACGACGAGGCACTCGCACGGGTGGCCAATGCCGGCTCCGCCAGCCAGGGCACGCTCGTCAGGCTGGCGCTGACGGACCCGGACTCCAACGAGATCGTGCCGGCCACGGGGCCGCGCTTCGCCGGCGACTTCATGCTGACCAGCCAGGGCGACAAGGAGCAGATCTTCGTGCTGCGCAAGGGCAGGCTGGGCAGCCATCTCGCCGTCCTGCGGCTGTCGCAGTCGGTGGACGACACGGCCTGGGCCCGCAGCGCGGACGGCCGGCTGTACGCGGCCAGCACCGCGGACGGCACCGTCGACGTTGTCTCCGGCCCGTTCCGGCCCGGCACCGTGCTCGTTGCCGTGACGCCCTGCGACGCCGACAACGCACCGGCGACGTGCCCGGCTCCCGGCTTCCCGCCTAACTATCTCGGCCAGCTCAACCCGTGGACCGGCCTGATCACAAGGGTCCCGGTGCGCGGCGCTGACCTCGGGCCGCAGGGCATGGTGTTCGTCGCACCGGGCTGGAACGTGACGCCAGGCTGAGCGCAGCTCGTCCCTGGCCCGGGATCACCGGCCGGGCAGCATGCGGGGCCGGGCAGCAGCGGACGCCTGCTGCCCGGCCGCGCTGCGTCGCGTTGTCAGACGGATACCGGGTCGCGCAGCCTGCTGAGCAGCTGGTCGCCGACACGGACCACCTCGTCCCGGTACGGGGTGTCGGACAGCACGAAATGCGTGATGCCGAGGTCCTGGTACTTCCGCAGCGCCGCGGCCACCTCGTCGTGACTGCCGACCAGCCAGGTGGTCCACGCGCCGCCGGCGCCGAACCTGCCGGGCGTGGTGTAGAGGCAGGAGTCGAGCACCTCGCCCCGCTCCGCCAGGTCAAGCAGCCGGGCCTGGCCGACGGCCCTGCGCTGATGCCCGTCGCTGAGGTTCTTCCCTGAGCTCGCGGCCATCCTGGCCACCTTCGCCTCGGCGTCGCGCCAGGCTTCCTCGGTCGTGTCTCGGACCAGCGTGGTGATGCGCAGCCCGAACTCCAGCGGCGCGTGCGCCCGGCCGAGAGACTGGGTGAGCGCCCTGAGCCTGCCGATCCGCTCGGCGACGCCGTCCAGCGGCTCGCCCCAGAACAGCTGCACGTCGGCCTCGGTAGCCGCGACCTGCTCGGCCGCGGCCGAGGCGCCGCCGAAGTACAGGCGCGGGTGCCGGCCGTCCTGCGCTCCGTACGGCCGCGGGCTCAGCGTCGACCCGTCGACGGCGAAGTACCGCCCGCGGAACGTGACGCCCTCCTCGGTCCACAGCCGCCGGACGAGCTGCATGAACTCCCTGGTCCTGGCGTACCGCTCGGCCTGGTCGCCCTCGGCGTCGCCGTACGCCGCGAGGTTGTCCTGGCCGCTCACGATGTTGACCAGGACCCGTCCCCGGCTCAGCTGGTCGAGCGTCGCGGCCGCGCTGGCAAAGTGAGCCGGCTGCCAGTAGCCCGGCCGGATCGCGATCAGCGGCTTGAACCTGGTCGTGCGGGCCGCCAGCGAGGTGGCCACGGTGAACGTGTCGGGACGGCCCCAGCCGGTGCCGAGCAGTGCTCCGGCCCAGCCGTGGTCCTCGGCGCTCTGCGCGAGCTCGGCGGACAGGTCCAGGCTCGTCCACTGGTTCGTCTCGTCGTCGCCGCGATGTCCCGCCTCGACGGTGTTCGGGATGTACCAGAGGAATTCAGGGCTCACGGGTTACTCCCAGTCGCTACCGGCGATGCGTGCGGAGCACGCTGCGGACACAACCAGAATAATCGATAGGAATACTCGACTTAAGCCCGTCAGGCAGTCGTGCTGCCCGCGACGCCGCCGCGGGCGACGGTCCTGGCCAGGATGCCGAGGGTCGCCCGCAGCGCGCCCTCGGAGATCACCGGGAAGATGCCGGCCGCGCGCCACTGCGGGTCAATCTCCGACCAGTCGTAATACGAGGTCACCAGCGTGCCGCCGTCCGCGGGCTCGAGCCGGTAGCCGTACACGTGCCCGATCTGCGGGCGGATCTGGCCGAGGATCGTCCAGGCGATCTCCCGGTCGGGCTCGAACGCGCTGATCGTGACCGTCACGTCGTAGCGGCCGAGCTCGGGGAAGTCGTTGAGCGACTCGCGGTCCATGTGCACCACGAAGCTGTCGCCGACAGCGGTGACGGGCTCGCCCTCGGCGGACTGCAGCATGCCGGAACTGTCGATGGCGACGTGGCCCTGCGGATCGCGCAGCACCGCGAAGATCGCCGCCGGGTCAGCCCCGATTGTCCGCTGAACTTCAATCCGCTCGCTCGTCATGCTCACATCATGCCATCGCGCTGCTGACTGCCATCGCGCTGCCGCCGCCTTGACTTTGAACTGCAAAGTAGCCTAGCTTTGAAACGCAAAGTTAACTCGGGAGGTAGCCGTGAAGCCTTACTACGAGACCCACGCGATCGGCCTGCTGTACCTGCTCGTGCTCTTCGGCTGGTACGGCGCGGAACTCATCGAGCTGCTGCGGCAGCGGCAGTGGCGCGCATCGGCTGCCTGGGCCGGGCAGCGCAGCTACTGGCCGGCCTTCTGGGCTGGCGCCGTCGTCGTCGTGGTCATCTTCCTCCTCGCTCCGCATGTCGCGCCCGGCGCCGCGATCGGCTACCCGGCCGCCTGCTTTGCCGCCGGGATGGCCCTGATGGCGATCGGCATCACGCTGCGGCTGTGGTCGTTCCAGGCACTGGGCCAGTACTTCACGTTCTCGGTCCGGGTCAGTCCCGACCAGCCGGTCATCACCAGCGGCCCGTACCGGCTGCTGCGCCATCCCGGCTACGCCGGGGGCATTCTGGCCACCCTCGGAATCGGCCTCATCTGGGGCAACTGGATCAGCATGGCGGCACTCGTCCTGTTCACCGTGACAATGATTGGCTGGCGCATCCGCACGGAAGAACGGGCGCTGCTCACCGCGCTCGACGGCCGTTACCGGCACTACGCCGCGGCACACAAGCGGCTCATCCCCCTTATCTGGTAACCCGCCCGGGGTCCTACGACGGCGTGGCACGCGAGCGGACGAGAGCGGGAGCATGGACGAGAACGCGGGGACAGACGAGGAACTGGACGTGCAGAGCGCGGCCGCAATCGTGCAGGAAGCCAGCGCGCGGGCCACCCGGGCGCTGGTTGTCAGGCGACCGATCCTGTTCGCTGTGTGGGGCGTCGCCTGGATCGCCATTGACGGACTGATCTGGCTATCGGTGCGGGGCCAGCGGCCCTATTCCGGCCCGACGCCGGCCGCCCTGATCGAGCTGACGGTCATCGTCGTGGCGGCCGTCCTCGTGACGGTCATCCTCGTCGGCCAGGCGGCCACCGGAATCGGCGGATTGTCCGCCGTGCACAGGCGAGTGCTGGTGCTGGCTTATGTCGGGGGTTACACCGGGATGCTGATCCTCGAGGCGGCACTCGACCACGCCGGAGCCAGCCCGGGAGTCATCAGCGTCTATGGTGCCGCCGCGCCTGCGCTGCTCTCCGGCGTGGTTATCGCCGCCGGCTCCGCGCTCCGGCAGGACTGGCTGATCTTCGGTCTGGGCTGCTGGCTGATGATCGTGGGGGCCGGGGCGGGATTCGCCGGCCCCGCAGCGGTGTGGGCGGTAGTCGCGCTGGGGGGCGGCATCGCGCTGCTGCTGATGGCCGGCGTCGGGCTGCGGCTGAGGCGCCCATGACCGACGGCGCACTCGACCCGGTCATCCATGCGCCCGCACGGCTCCGGATCGTGGTCACGCTGGCGACGCTGCCGGCGGGCGACACCCTCACGTTCACCCGGCTGCAGGACCTGATCGGGCTTACGCCCGGCAACCTCATCACGCATCTGCGCAAGCTGGAAGACGCGGGGTACGTGGCGACCTCAAAGTCGGGTGCCGGCGTCAGCGCGGTGACCGCGATCTGGCTCACCCCGGCAGGGCGGACGGCGCTTGACAGCTACACCGTGACCCTGCGCGGGCTGCTCGACTCCGTGAGCCCCGATCAGCGCACCTGACAGCTGAGCGTCCCCGGCCGGCGCCGGTTCCGCAGGCGGGCGCGCGCCGGAGGCAGCAGGCGGTACAGGCAGCCCGTTCCCGGCCTTATGGGTTGTCGTTGGCCTCCAGGAATGCGTTGACCAGGTCGTTGAACACCGCGGGCTGCTCGGCGAAGCACAGGTGAGACGCGTCCTCGATGATCTCCAGCTGCGATCCGCTGATCCGCTTCGCCATCTCGGCCAGGTGACCGGGCGTGCACTCGTCGTAGCGGCCGCCGACGAGCAGCGCCGGGACCGAGATCTCGCCCAGGCGGTCCATGATGTCCCAGGTCTTCAGCGTGCCGGTGACCGTGAACTCGCTCGGCCCGTTCATCGTGTTGTAGACCTGATAGCCGGCCTCGGCGAAGGAGCGCTCCAGGCCGGCCGGCCACGGGCTGAGGCGGCAGACGTGCGCCCGGTAGAAGCCGAGGATGGCGGCCTGGTACTCCGGGCAGGCGGTGAACCCGTCCTCCTCGTGCTGGCGGATCACCTCGCGCACTTCTTCCGGCTCGGCGGCGAGCAGCTCGTCGCAGTCGGCGACCCAGCGGATCATGCTCGCCGGGCTGCCGCACAGGATCAGGCTGCGCAGCTCCGGCTGGCGGTCGAGCACGTACTGCATGGCCAGCATGCCGCCCCAGGAGCTGCCGAACAGGTGCAGGTCGCCGAGGCCGAGCGCGGCCCGGACCTGGGCGAGCTCCTCGACGAACCGGTCGACGGTCCACAGCGACACGTCATCCGGCCGGTCGGCGTTGCCGCAGCCGAGCTGGTCGTAGAAGATCACCTGGCGGCGGTCGGCCAGCGCCTCCAGGGCTTCCAGGTAGTAGTGCGTGAAGCCGGGCCCGCCGTGCAGGCAGAGCAGCGGGGTCGCGGCGCCGCGTTCGCCTACTGACCGGTACCAGACCCGGCCGCCGGGAACGTCGAGGTAGCCCTCTTCTGCGGTCATGCGGCCTCCCCAGTCGCGACCGGCTGGGCGGCAGGCACGGCCGCTTCGTCATCGAAGACGCGCCGCATCTCGCCCAGGCGCGCAGGATGCCTAGCGTAAAGGTAAATCAGGGCGATGATCCCGATGACGTACCAGATGCTGATGGCCAGGCCGGCCTCGCTGAGCGGGTAGGGAAGCGGCGCAACGAACTTGAGTACCGACCCGCCGATGCCCATGGCGGTGAACCAGGCCGGCAGGAACGCCACGATGCCGAGCACCGGGATGATCGCCGTGCAGCAGCCAGTTGAATTCCGGCCGGGCACGCCGCGCGTAGTACATCAGGCAGGACAGGTTGAAGATCATGTAGATCGCGATCATGATGCCGGTCAGGATCGTGGCCAGGAACACGAACGCGGTCGTGGGGCCGAAGTGCAGCCCGATCGGCAGCCCGATGGCCAGGGTGATCACCAGCTGCACGATCACGCCGACTGTGGGGGACCTGCGGCCCGGGCTGGTGCGGGACAGCGGCGCGGGGAGCACGCCGATCCGCGACATGGCGAACCAGGTCCGGGTGGCCGCCAGCGTGCCGGCGTTGCCGTTGGCGAACGTCGAGTTCCAGATGGCGATGAACACGATCACCCAGCCCACGCCCCAGGCGTCGCGGCCCAGCTGGATCCACGGGCTGCCGCCGCCGAGGTTGCCGAAGCTGACGAACTTGGTGGGCCCGTAGAACACGTCGCCGGCGTAGGTCGTCAGCACGTAGAACAGCCCGATCACCAGGCACGAGATCAGGACGGCGATGCCGATCGTGCGGCGCGGGTTCCTGGCCTCCTCGGCCAGCGGCGCCGAGGCCTCGAAGCCGATGAAGGCCAGGATCGTGTAGATGGAGCCGGCCACGATGCCCGAGAAACCGTGGAAGCCCTTGATCGTCGCGAAGTGCAGGGTGAACACGCTCAGGGTGTTCGCCGAGCCGGCCTTGATGATGAGCCAGATGGCGAGCGCGAGGAAGATGATGATCTCGAGCGTGCCGAGTACGGTGCCGGTCCGCGCGCTGAGCTTGACGCCGCGGAAGTTCAGCACGGCGATGATCAGCGCGCCAAGGATCATCACGATGACCCAGGTGGTCGTGAACGGCCAGTTCGCCTCGGTCTGCATCACCGACGCGAACAGGTAGCCGAACAGGATCATCGTCAGCGGCCCGATCAGCGCCTCGACAAGTGCGTACCCCCAGCCGACCAGGAAGCCGAGCGCGGGGTGGATGGCCTCGGCCGGATAGGTGTAGATGCTGCCCGCTGACGGCAGGTGCTTCGCCAGCTGGCCGATGGAGCTGGCCACCAGCAGGCAGCCGACCAGCGCGAGCAGCACGGACAGGGGCAGCGCGCCGCCGGCGAACTTGGCCCCGGCGGCGATCGACAGCGCGACCGCGCCGGCTGGCGCCATCGAGGTAATCGACTGGAACAGGACCTCGCGAAGTCCGATCGCACCGGATGCGAGCTGCCTGCTCCCTCCGCCTGAATGCGCGCCCGCCATGGCCGACCCCTTTCGGCGCGGAGCAGGACGGCGTCGGTGCGTGTCCCGGCCGGGCCGGGGTCCTTAACTCCCTGTACTTACGGTCATAAATCGGGGTTCAGGGTTTGGCAAGAGCCTGGATCGGCTGCGGTTCGCCCGCAGGCCAGGCGGTTCGCCGTCAGGCCGCGCGGTTCGCCGTCAGGCCGGGCGGTTCGCCGTCAGGCCGCGCTGCCGGGATGCCGGGCTCAGCCGGCTGTCGCTGGTGATCCTGCGGGCGAGCGACGCTGCCTGCTCGCGGATCTCGGGGATGGCCGTGGTCTCGTACCACAGGCCGCGCAGCGGCGGCCCGAGCGTGAAGATCGCGTCGCTGGGCCAGGCCGGCGGCGTCCAGCACGGCGCCGCCGCTGGTCGCGTCCAGGCCGAGGCCGAGCGGATCGGGCCGTGCCTGCCCGCTCGCGAACAGGTCGCGCAGCAGCGGTGAGGCTGCCGAGCGGATGCTCCCGGTCGCGCCGGTTCCGTTGATGAGCCAGCCGGCCTCGAGCTCGATGGTGTCAGTGCCGCCGTTCACCAGGACCCGCAGCCCGCCGGACGGAGCAGCCGTCACCTGGACGACGTGGCCGCGGTGCACGACCAGCTGGCCGGTTGCCCGCAGGGTGGTGATGCGGGCCGCAGTCGCGGGCGGCATCAGGTGCCTGTGCACTTCCCAGTAGCGCGCCACGTGCCGCAGGAACAGCCGCTTGTCCTGCTCGGGCATCCGGCGCCAGAGACCGGGCACGTACGGCCTGAGCGAGTCCATCACGGCATGCCAGCCGGCCGGGCTGCTGGCCATGGTGGAGCGGACCTGCCACATCAGGTCGTTCAGCCGGACTGGTCCGGTGGTGCGGGAGATGACCGGGAGCCAGAGCTGACGATCGGGCGGGAACGAGCCCGGATGCGTCCGCGGCAGCAGGCCGTGCCTGGAGATGGCGTGCACGACCACGCCGGGCCTGGCCGCTGTGACTGACATGGCCAGGTCGATCATTGTCAGGCCGGTGCCGGCGATCACGACCGGCAGTCCGCTGCCGCTGGCGTCACCGGTCAGCACGGCGTCGAGCGCGCCAGGCAGCCACGGGTCGGCGATGATCCGCTCGCTGGCAGGCACCTCGAACGGCAGCCGGGCGGGCGCACTGCCGGTCGCGAGCACAACGAAGTCAGCATCCAGGTCGGCGGCGCGCCGGCGCCCGCGCTGCCCGCGCCCGAGCCCGCGCTGCCCGCGCCCGAGCCCGCGCTGCCCGCGCCGAGCCCGCGCTGACCGCGCCCGCGCTGACCGCGCCCGCGCTGACCGCGCCCGCGGTGGGCCGTGTCCCGGCCAGGCGCAGCCGCACCGCGCGCCCGGCGTCGGCCGCAGTTCGCCTCAGCGCGATGACGTCGTCGCTGATACGGGTCAGGCGCGTGCCAGGCGGCGCCTGCCGCTCTGCCTCGGCGAGTACGTCGCGCAGATACCTGCCGTAGTCCTGGCGGCGCAGGAAGGTGGTCGCGCTGAGCGCGCCAGGCGCCGCCCGCGCCTCTCCGGCGGGCCGGGCAGACGCGGCCGGGTCCGCGGTGCTGGCCCAGCGCAGCAGGTGCTCCGGGTCATCCGGCAGCGCGCTCATCTGGCCGGCCATGGCGTTCAGCAGATGCGCGCTGTCCCTGGTGGAGTAGGCCTGGCCGAGTCCGTGCCGGCCGTGGCGGTCGATCAGCGTGACGTGCACCGGCACGTCTCGCGCGGCCGCGTGCCGGAGCAGCTGCACCGCGGTGAGGGTGCCGCTCGCGCCGCCGCCGACAATCGCGACGTGCAGCTCGCCGCTGTCCGGCTGAGTAGGGCCGTGCATGCTGTCAGCATAAGCTATTTTCTCGGTAGGATAAATAGCTTAGAGCGGCCATCAGCTGGTAAGAAAACAGGTCGTTTTCCGTACCTGGGCTCAGGGGATTGTCGCAACACCTGACTTGACCGGAGGGTGCTGTGGCTGGACGGAAGCTGCCGCCGGAGCGGGTGCGGCTGGTGCTGGATCATCTGGCGGCGGGTGGCCCGCGGCGGCGGTGGGCGGCGGCGGGTGGCCGGCGGCGGCGCGCTCGGCCCCGGTCTCAGGCGCCGATCCTGAAGCGCTGGTCGTGCGACTGCAGCTGCCGGTAGGTGCTGCCGTGGAACACCAGCGGCATCACCTCCGAGGCGCCGAGGTCGTGCACGCGCAGCAGGACGATGTCGTGGTCCCCGGCCGGGATCTCCTGCTCGATGGAGCAGTCGAACCACGCGCTTGCCTCGCAGACGAGCAGCGCGCCGTCGGGCGTCGCCCGCCAGTCAAGGCCGGCGAACCGCTCGCCGTCGCGGGAGCTCAGCTGCCGGCTCGCGACCTCCTGATGATCGCCGAGCACGCTGATGCCGAACCGCCTGGCGGTCCGCAGCACGGGCCAGGTGGTTGAGCTGTGCGCGATGCAGACCGATACGAGCGGCGGATCCAGTGACACCGAGACGAACGAGTTGGCCGCGAGGCCGGTCGGCTCGCCGTCGATAACGGCCGCCACCGCGGCGACGCCGGTCGGGAAGGCAGCGAAGACCCGGCGTAGCTGAGCCTGGCTGAGGCCGCTGGTCATGCCAGTCCCTTCGCGGTCGCCTGAACCTGCGGGCGCGCTCGTTCCAGCCAGCTGTCCAGGGTGTCGCTGCCGTCGAACTCGGAGTCGAGGAGGAACAGGCCCGCGGTCGGGCACGTCGCGCCGATCTCCACGAGCACTGGCTTGAGCAGGAGCTCGGGCGCGAGCGCGTGCTTCCAGTGGCCGCCGAGCATGAGCGGCACGGCAGTCCCGGTCATGGAGCCCGCCCCGAACCGGTCGAGGAACAGCTTGAGCAGCCCCGTGTAGGTGGCCTTGTAAGTGGGACTCGCTACGACCACCAGGTCCGCAGCCTGCACCGCGGCCACCAGCTCGGCGACACCCGGGTCCGCCCAGTCCAGCAGCGCGGGCCCGAGCTCGGTGAGGTCGATGCTCACGTCCGCGGGCCGTCCCGCCAGCCGTTCCGCCACGATGTGCGCTGCCTGGTACGTGCGCGAACGCGCCTTGGGGTTGCCCACCACGACTGCGACGCTCACGATCGCCTCCCTGTGCTGCCGGTCTGGTTACGGTGTCTTCGGCTCACCTGCGAGCCCACTCCTCCGCGAGCAGCTCATACGAGCGCACCCGGTCGGCGTGATCGTGCGTGATGGTCGTGACGATCAGCTCGTCCGCGCCGGTCGCCTCGCGCAGCTGCTCGAGCTGATCGGCGACCTGCTGCGGCGACCCCACGAACTGCGTGTCGACGCGATCGGCGACAAGCTCGCGGTCCTCGTCCGTCCACTGGTGCTGCCTGGCCTCGTCCGGCGTCGGGAACTCGATCGCGCCCTCAGCGGACCGGATGCTGCGCACCCAGAGGCCGTAGCCGGTCGCCAGCTCGCGCGCCGTGGCCTCGTCCGGCCCGACGACCACATCCGCCGACACGGACACGTACGGCTTGTCCAGCACGTCCGACGGCTGGAAAGCGGCCCGGTAGCCATCCGCCGCCTCGAGCACGGTGCCGGGGCTGACGTGATAGTTCGCGGCGAACCGCAGCCCGTTGCGGCCGGCCACATCGGCGCTCTGGCCGCCGCTGCTGCCGAGGATCCAGATCTGCACGGCGGCGCCCTCGCCGGGAACCGCGCGGGCCGTGATGCCATCCGGCGAGGCGTACGTGCCGCGCAGCAGCGCGAGGATGTCGCCGACCTGCTCGCCGTAGTCCTGCGGCTCGGCGTTCGGCAGCTGCAGCAGCCTGCGCTGCACGGCGAAGCGCGGTGACTTCAGCAGCGCGACGGGGGAGTACTTCGGCGGGATCAGCAGCCCGCCCGGCGCCCTGCCGTCGACGACCGGGGTCGCGTCCGGCGGGGGCTCGGCGGCCTGGTACTGGGCCGGCGGCCGGCCGCCCGGAGCGGCCGAGCCCGAGATCGAGCCGGCCGGGGTGCAGCGCGTCGATGAGGCCGAACTCCTCGACCGTCGACAGTGCCGTGCGGTGGCCGAGCTGGACAGCGCCCGAGCCGATCCGGATGGTCGAGGTGGCGGCGGCCGTGAGCGCGAGCACCACGGCCGGCGAGGTGCCGGCCACGCCCGGGTTCAGGTGATGCTCGGCGAACCAGTACCGCGCGTAGCCCAGCCGCTCCGCCTGCTGCGCCAGGTCGATGCTGTTGCGCAGCGCGTCGGCGGCGGTGGAGCCAGACGGGATCGGGACCAGGTCCAGGATCCCCAGCGGTGTGTTCGCCATCAGTCGCGTCCTCCTCAGCCGGTAGTGCTCAGGCCAGCGGCGGCAGCGGGTCGTGCCGACAATCCACCAGACGGGAACGAGGCCGCATCCGCCTCGGTGTCATCCTGCTGCCCGGCCGGTCCCCACGGCCAGGGCGGATCGGGGATGTCGCGGCGAAGGGCCGGGGCGATCTCGGCCTGGAACAGCTCGAGCGACTCGCGATGCTGGCGCGGCGGTCAGCCCGCCCGCCTCCGCGTGCAGGTGCAGCACGCTGTGCCCGAACTGCTCGTGATAGCGGTGCACCTTGTCGATCACCTGCTGCGGGCTGCCGATCAGCGCCGAGCTGCGCTCCGCGAAATCCTCCAGTGTCGGGAACACCGGCTCGACCCCCAGCCGCCGCTGGAACGCCAGGTAGCCGGCGAACACCGGCCGGTACGCCTCGATCGCCTCCTGCGAGTTGCGCGCGGCGTAGTAGCCAGCGCTCCCGGCGCCGACCGCGATGTGCGCCGGATCGTGGCCGTAGTGCGCCCAGCGCTCGCGGTAATAGCGGATCAGCTCGGCGTACGGCTCGATCGGGTTGGTCACGTTAGCGGAGAACAGCGGGTCACCGTAGCGCGCCGCGAGGTCCACGGACTCCCTGCTGGTGGCGCTGCCGTGCCAGACCCGGATGGGCTGCTGCAGCGGGCGGGGCCAGACCTCGGCGTCCTGCAGGGCCGGGCGGAACCGGGGCGTGGCCGTGACCGTGGGCTGCCGCCAGATCGCCCGGAACAGCTCGTAGCTCTCGGCGTTCCGGTCCCACTGATCATCGGAGGTCACGTGGAATAGCTCGCGCTGGGCGGCCCCGTTACCCTTCCCGATGATGAGCTCAAGCCGGCCGCCGGACAGGTGATCCAGGGTCGCGTAGTCCTCGTAGGCGCGCACCGGGTCGAGCAGGCTCAGCGTGGTGACCGCGGTGAACAGCCGGATTCGCGAGGTCAGCGCGGCGATGTGGCTGAGCACGACCGGCGGTGATGAGGAGATGAACGGCCGCTCGTGCCGCTCGCCCACGCCGAAGCCGTCGAAGCCCAGTTCCTCGGCTAGCAGCGCGCTGTCCACCACCTCCCGGAAGCGCTCGGTGGTCGGCGTCTGCGCGCCGGTCACCGGGTCGGGCGCGTGCACGATCAGCGTGATGAGCAGGAACCTCACGACGCTGCCCGCCCCGCTTCGCCCGGCTGCGGGGAACGGGACCGGCCCGGCTGGCGCGGCGCGAGCCCGAGGTGCTCGCGCAGCGTGCTGCCGGTGTACTCGGTGCGGTACACGCCGCGCTCCTGCAGCAGCGGCACGACCCGGTCCGCGAACTCGTCCAGGCCGCCGGGCGTGATGTGCGGCACCAGAATGAACCCGTCGCTGGCGTCGGCCTGCACGAAGTCGTTGATCGTGGCGGCGATCGTCGACGGCGATCCGATGAACGACTGGCGGCCGGTGACCTCGATGATCAGCTCGCGGATCGACAGGCTGCCCGCCTCGGCCTTCGCGCGCCACTCGTGCGCGGTAGCGACCGGGTCCCGGTGCATGCGCACGCTGGCGCGCCCGCGGGCCGTGGTGTTCTCGCCCGGATCGGGGTCGATGTCGGGCAGCGGCCCGTCCGGGTCGTAGGCGGACAGGTCGCGGTTCCACAGCTGCTCGAGGAAGGCGATCGCGGTCGCGCCGCTGACCTGCTGCAGCCGGACCTCGTGGGCAAGCTCGCGCGCCTGCTCGTCGGTGTCCGCGAGCACGAACGTCGCGGCCGGGAGGATCTTAAGCTCGTCGGGGGAGCGCCCGTACCTGGCGAGCCGGCCCTTGACGTCGGCGTAGAAGGCCTTCCCGTCGTCGAGGGCCGAATGCCGGCTGAAGATCGCGTCGGCAGCCGCCGCGGCGAACTCGCGGCCCTCGTCGGAGTCGCCGGCCTGGAAGATAACCGGGCCGCCCTGCGGGCTCCGCGGCACGTCGAACTGCCCGGCGATGTCGAAGTGCTTGTCGTGGTGCTCGAACGCGCCCGCGCCGGGGGCGGCCAGGAACCGGCCGGACTCCGCGTCGGCCACGATCTCGTCGCCGTGCCAGGAGTCGAACAGCTCGAACGCCGTTGCCAGGAACGTCCGCGCCCGCTCGTAGCGCTCCTCCTGCGGCAGGAACCCGCCGCGCCGGAAGTTCTCCCCGGTGAACGCGTCCCAGGAAGTGACCACGTTCCAGGCGGCCCGGCCGCCGGACAGGTGATCCAGCGTGGCGAACTGCCGCGCGACCTCGTACGGCTCGTTGAAGGTCGAGTTGATGGTCCCGGCCAGCCCGAGATGGTCGGTGACGGCGGCTATCGCGGCGAGGATCGTGAACGTGTCCGGCCGCCCGACGACATCGAGGTCGTAGATCCTGCCGTTCTGCTCCCGCAGTCGCAGGCCCTCGGCGAGGAACAGGAAGTCGAACTTCGCGCGCTCGGCCGTCCGCGCGAAATGAGCGAACGAGCTGAACTCGATGTGACTTCCGGCCCGCGGATCACTCCACACCGTGGTGTTGTTAACGCCGGGGAAGTGGGCCGCGAGGTGTACCTGCTTCGCGGGCTTGCCGGCTGGCGACGTCATGGTGATGGCTCCTTCCCGTGCGCTCAGGCGGTGGCGTAACGGCTGGCCGGGCGGGACAGTCCGAGCCGCGCGCGGAGTGATGGCTCCTCGTAGCGGGACGGGAACGCGCCGCGTCGCTGCAGTTCAGGCACGAGCGCCCGGGTGATCTGATCCAGGTCGTGGGGGATGGCGGCGGGCCGCAGCCGGAAGCCGGTCAGGCCCGCTGACTGCCAGTCCTGGATGAGATCGGCCAGTTCGGCGGCCGTTCCGGTGAAGGTGAGCGCGTCGCTGCGGTAGGCCGAGCCGGCCCGGTCATCGAGCCTGGCCTTCCGCTGCGCCGCGCGGCCGCCGTCGTCATCCAGGTACACCAGCAGATCGGCGAACAGCCGCACCGGCGCGCCCGCGTGGCCTGGTCCCGCGCGGCCTCGTCCCGCGTGGCCTGGTCCCGCTCGGTCGGCCTCCGCCTGCCTGACCTCGGCCACGATCCCGGCGGCGCTGGCGGCATCGCGCGGCGTGATGAAGCCGATGTCGGCGCTGCTCGCGAGCAGCCGGTAGGCCACGTCACGGTGGGCCAGCGCGGCGACGACAGGCTGGCCCTGCGGCGGCCGGGGAGTGATCGACGGGCCCTTGACCGAGAACCAGCGGCCCTCGAAGTCGATGTAGTGCAGCTTGCCGGTGTCGACGAAGCGCCCGGTGGCGACGTCGCGGATCTCGGCGTCGTCTTCCCAGCTGTCCCACAGGCGCCTGATGACCTCGACGTAGTCAGCCGCCTCGGCGAACAGGTCAGTGATGAGCTCGGGTCCGGCCGGGAACGTGCGGCGGCCGATGTGGGCGGCCTCGTCCTCGCGGGCGGACACCTTGACCCGGACGCCGGCCCGGCCGGAACTGACCCAGTCCAGCGTGGCAATCGCCTTGGAGATGTGGAAGGGCTCGGTGTGCGTGACGGTCACCGTCGGGATCAGCCCGATGCTGCTGGTGAGCGGCGCGACCCTGGCCGCGATCAGGACGGCGTCGAGCCGGCCGCGCACCCGGTCGGTGCGCTGATCAGGCTTGTACCGGTCGTCGGACTGCAGCGCCAGGCCGTCCTCGATCGTGACGAAGTCCAGCAGTCCGCGCTCAGCCTCGGCGACCTGATCGGCCCAGTAGCCCGCGGTCAGCAGGTCGGCTGGCCTGGCATCCGGCTCGCGCCAGGCGGCGGGGTGCCAGCCAGCGCCGTCGAGCGCCGCCGCCAGGTGAACTCGCTGCGCTCCGGTCACCGTCATCTACTCGTCCTGACCCCGTCACTCGCCTCGTCGCCGGCCGCCGGTTTCCGGCGACAACGGCCCTCATCGTGCGCCTATTCCGGCTGTGCAGTGCTCGCCCCCCGCTCGCCGCCCCGCTCGGCCCCGCCTGCCGTCTCGCCCGGCCTTCCGTCTTCCGGCCCTCATATATGGCTAGTAAATTAATCGGAATACTTGACTTTATACCACGCCCGGCGCAGATTGAGAAGGACGCCCGCGGACGACGAAAGGTGCTCGGACGGATGACCCAGCTACTCCACAGCCCGTTGGCCCTGCCCCCCAGCGAGGATTTCCAGCGCATCGAGGTGACCCAGGTCGGTGGCGTGATCGGCGCGATCGTCGGCGGTATCAGGATCGGCGGTGACGTCGAGCCCGGCCGCGCTGGCCGAGTTCCGCGCCGCGCTGCTGCGGCACCGCGTGGTGTTCCTGCGCGACCAGCACCACGCGACCGATGCCGACCAGCGCGCCTTCGGCCAGCTGCTGGGTGAGCCGCTCACCAAGCCGCACCCGACCGTCACCGGCGACGGCCAGGCGATCCTGCCGATCGACTCCGAGCAGGGCAAGGCCAACAGCTGGCACACCGACGTCACGTTCGTCGACCGGGTCCCGGCGATCAGCGTGCTGCGCGCGATTACGCTGCCGCCCTACGGCGGCACCACCGTCTGGGCGAACACCGCCGAGGCCTACCGGCGGCTGCACCCGGCGCTGCAGGCGCTGGTCGCGAACCTCCGGGCGGTGCACTCCAACCTGTACGACTACGCCGCCGAGCGCACGCAGATCGGCGGCGTCGACGTCAAGGAGCAGCAGTACCGGGACGAGTTCCGGCACCTGGAGTTCGAGACCGAGCACCCGGTCGTCCGCATCCACCCGGAGACGGGCGAGCCGTCACTGCTGCTCGGCCACTTCGTCCGCAGTCTTCACCGGGCTGAGCACGGTGGACTTCGACCGACCTGTTCCAGCTGCTGCAGCGGCACGTGACCCGGCTGGAGAACACCGTCCGCTGGACCTGGCGCGACGGCGACATCGCGATCTGGGACAACCGGGCCACGCAGCACTACGCGGTCGCCGACTACGACGACCTGCCCCGGCTGCTGCACCGGATCACGATCGCCGGCCCGGTCCCGGTCGGCATCAGCGGCGACACCGCGGTGGTGCGCAAGGGCGACGCGAGCTTCTACTCCTCGCTCGCGGCCTGACCGGCCCTGTCCGGCAGCGCGGGCCAGCCGAGTGACCGGCTGGCCCGCGCCGCCGCGGCTGCAGCCAGTCCCGCAGCTGCAAGCTCACTGCAAGGCCGGTAAATAACGATCGTCTCCTGTCCGACAGTCAGGAGACGACGATGGCAAGTATGCAGGAGCCGGGTACCCGCGTAACTGGCACGGAAGTAATCGGCACGTTCCTCGACGCTATCGAGAAGGCTGCGATCGGCAGCTGCGATGCCTGGAGCGCTGACGCGACGCTGGACGCGACCGTGCCGAACTGGCGCATGCAGGTATCCGGCGCGGACGCTATCCGCGCCGAGTACGCCCGCTGGTTCGCCGATCCGGCCCGGTTCGAGGAGATCCGCCGCCTCCCCGTCAGCGGCGCGCCCGGCGTGGCTACCGAAGTCGTGGAATATACGCTCAGCTGGTCGGAGAATGGCGTTCCGCACGCCGGCCACCACCTGCACGTACTGACCGTGCGGGATGATCAGATCGTGGCGGATACGGTGTTCTGCGGTGGCCGCTGGCCGGCGGCGCTGCTGGCGGAGATGGAGGCCGCTCATGACTGAGCGGGCCGGGATTCCGCCTCGCCTGCGGCCAGAGGTCGCTGGCCGGCCTGCTCGCCAGGGCAACCGGCCGGGAGCCGGTCGCGGACGCACCCGGCAAGTCGGGGGCGACCCTGGAGCGCCTGGAGATCGGCGGCCAGCGCTACGTGCTGAAGCACCTGGACCTGGCCAGCGACTGGACAATGCGGGCGTCGGGCAGCCTGCGCGGGGCGCCACTCGAACTCTGGGAACGAGGCATCCTGGACCAGCTGCCCGGCTGCATCAACCAGCCGATCGTCGCGGCGGCGCCAGAGCAGCGGCCCGGACCGCTTCCGGCTGGCGGCTGCGCGCTGCTGATGCACGACGTCAGTGAGTTTCTGGTCCCGGTCGGCGATGAACCGATTCCGGCTGGCCAGCACCGTCAGTTCCTGCAGCACATGGCGGCGCTGCACGCGGCATTCTGGAACTGCGGGCCTGAGGCCGACGTAGTGCCGATGATGCACCGGTACCTGGAGCTGTCGCCGTGGATGGCCGAGGCCGAGGCGGCTCTCGGCTCCGAGCACCTGGTGCCGCAGCTGGTGGCGAAGGGCTGGCCGATGCTGGCTGAGGTCGCCCCGGCGGCCGCGCAGATCGCCGGCCCGCTGGCGCGCGATCCGGGGCCTCTGGTGGAGGCGCTGCTGAGTACGCCGCAGACCCTGGTGCACAGCAACTGGAAGCTCGACAACCTGGGCACCGACGATGACGGCCGCACCGTCCTGCTGGACTGGGAGCAGCCAGGGCGCGGCCCGGCGCTCAGCGACCTGGCCTGGTATCTGGCCATCAACTGCCGGCGCCTGCCGGAGTCCAAAGAGGGCTCCATCGAGCTGTACCGGGAGGCATTGCAGGCGGCCGGGATCGACACCGCGCCCTGGTGGGAGCGTCAGCTGGCGCTCAGCTTGCTCGGTGCGCTCGTCCAGTTCGGCTGGGAGAAGGCGCTGGGCGGTTATGACGAGGAGCTTGCCTGGTGGGAAACTCAGGCCATCAGGGCCAGCGCGCTGCTCAGCTGAGCGGCAGCATCCGGGCCGCCTACGACGCCGTGCCGGGATCATGGGCCGCCGGGCCCGGGCCGGTCTACGCGGCGCTGGCCACGGCCCTGGCCGGTCAGGCTGGCGCCGCTGCTGCACGGCGCGCGAGTGCTCGACCTCGGGGCTGGCACCGGAGCGGCCGGCCGGGCAGCGCTCGCGGCCGGCGCGGCCGCGGTGGTGGCTGCCGATGTCGCGACCGGGCCGCTGCGCCAGTGCGGGCACCGGCTGCGGCCGGTGGCGGGCGACGCGGCCGCGCTGCCCTTCCGCAACGACAGCTTCGGCCTGGTCATGGCTGCGTTCAGCCTGACCCACGCGAGCCGGCCGGACGCGGCCCTGGCTGAGTCGCGGCGGGTCGGGCGAGCCATCGCGGCCAGCACGTTCGCGCCCGGCTGGACACATCCGGCCAAGGGTGCGGTCGATGCAGTGCTCGTCCGGTTCGGTTACCGCCCGCCGTCCTGGTACCTGACGGTCAAGCAGGACACTGAGCCGCGGTTCGGCGACCCGCGGGTCTTCCGGCGGCTGGCGCTGGCCGCCGGATACCGCACCTGCGAGTCATCGGTCCTTACAGTGCGAACCGGGCTGTCGGCGCCAGCTCAGCTTGCCGCCTGGCGGCTGGGCCTGGCCCACGTCGCGCCATTCGTCGCCGGGCTGCCTGCCGGGCGGCGAGACGAGCTGCGCCGCGCCGCTGAAGCAGCGATCGGCAGCTCTGAGCCGCTCGTTGTGGAGATGCTGGTGCACCTGGCGAGCTAGCGGCCGGCCGGTGCGTGAGCGGTCCGCTGCCTGCGAGCGTGCTAACGGCCCGTCTGCCGCCAGAACGCAAGCCGCGCGCTGACCGCCCGCTGCAGATCGCCGCCGTACTCTCCGGCGCTGGCGGCCAGGCAGCGGGCGCGCTCATCGGCGCGTGCCAGCCAGCCGGGATGAGCGAACGCGGCGCCGATCTCGCCGGTCCAGTGCCACGCCTCAAGAGCAGCCGAGCGATCCAGCAGGTCCAGGTCAGCCTCGATTGCGGCCGGGTCGGAGGGCAGGTCCAGCATCCGGTCCGGCCAGGTGCCCGGTCAGCCGGGCGACGCTGGCATAACGGGGCACGCGCAGCGCGGTCGCCGAGGCCGCTAGCTCGCCGGCCGCTGACCGGGCCTGCTCGGCCTCGCCGAGCAGGAGGAACCGCCTGGCGGTCAGGAGCTGGTGCTTGAAAGCAAGCCGCCAGCCAAAGACGACATCGCCGTCCAGCAGGTCCGCGGCCTCGGTGAGCAGTGCACGGGCGCCGTCCGGGTCGCCGGCCTCCAGGCGAGCCTCGGCCAGGTCCTCGAGCGCGGCTACCGTGACCTCGGCCGTGCCGTGATGCCGGCCCACATCCAGTGCCTCCTGGTGCAGGTCAACGGCCTGGCCGCGTGGCGCCAAGGTTGCGCAGCACCCAGCCGGCGAAATTCACCGCCCGGCCGGCGAACCGCGGCACCTGGCGGCGTTCCACCTCAGCCGTGTACTCGCTGAATGCCGACAGTGCCGCGGCAGCGTTCCCGGCCAGTGCGCGGGCATGGCCGGTGAACAGCAGTGCGTGCAGCGTCGCGGACGTGTGTTCTACGCCGATCTGCCCGCGCGCAGCGGGCCGCAGCAACGTCAGGGCCTCGTCCGTCCTGCTCTGGTGGGATCGCAGTACCCCGAGCCAGGCGGCCGCAGTGACCCGGTCGGCGCCCTCGGCGATCGCGAGCGCCTCGGTCAGCAGCTGCTCGGCCCGGGTCAGGTCACCGGCCGCATGCGAGGTACGGCCGCCAACGGCCAGGCAGCGGGCCCTGGTGGCCGCGTCCGGTGCCGCCAGCGCGCCATCGGCAGCGAACTGGGCCGCCTGCGCGAAGTGCCGCCCGAAGTAGGACGCCCAGGCTCCGACCTCCAGGCCAGCCGGGCCCGCTGCGGCCGCCCGCTCGACGTCCGCCAGCGCGTCGTCATAGCGGCCGCGGCGGGTGCGGACGCGGGCGCGGGCCAGCCAGGTCTCCGGATCCGGGTGCAGGCTCAGCGCGTCGTCGAGCAGCGATTCAGCCGCGCCGTGGTCGAATCGCTCGGCGGCGCGGGCCGCTGCATCCCGCAGAGCGCCTGCGGCCAGCTCGAGGTCGCCGCCCAGCCGGGCATGCTCGGCGACGACCATCGGATCGGACGCCGGCCGGCTCGTCAGGATCCGGCCTGCGTGCCGGTGCAGCAACGCAGCCCGGCCGCTGGTAGCGCTCGCGGCGAGTGCCTCGCGGAGCAGCTCGTGGCGGAATCTGAGCTGGCCGTCCTGCTCGACCAGGAACTGCTTGGCGACCCCTTGTTCCGCGTCAGTCAGCAGCTCGACGAGCGGGCGCCCGAGGACCGCGGCCAGCAGGTCGAGATCGAGTTCGGGCCCGAGCACGGACGCTGTCCGCAGCGTGGCGCTCGCCGCGCCAAGCTCGTCGCACCGCGCTGACACCGAGTCGACGAGCGAGGCGGGGAGGTCGCCGCCGGCGGCCTGCTGTGCCAGCTCGGTCAGGAACAGCGGATGGCCCTTGGACCGCGCGTACAGTGCGTCCACTCTGGCCGCGCCCACCAGCTCGGTGGCGGCGTTCCTGGTCAGCACGTCCAGATGCACGAACGCGGCCGCGGGCAGGGCATATCCCTCGCCGGAGCGGACGGCCGCGACGACCGTGCTGGCCAGGCCGGCGCGGCGGATGAAGTGCAGGAAATCCGGCAGCGCCTGGCCAGCCAGGTGAGCGTCGTCGATCAGTACCACGAGCGGGCCCCGCGCGGCCAGGCGGCCGAGCACCCGGGCCAGCGCCCCGTACAGAACCGCCGGACCGAGCATGCTGTCGGCCAGGACCGGCAGCGGCTGCGGATCGCGCAGCGCGCCGAGCAACGGCGCGAGCATTGGCTCATCCGACGCCAGCAGCTCGGCAGCCGCGTCGTGGCCGAGCCGCCGGAGCAAGGCGGAGAGCGCGTTCAGCAGAGAGTCGAGCGGCATTGACCGGTCGAGCGGCCCGCAATGCGCGGCGAGGACTGTGTCTCCGGCCGCTGCCCGCAGGCGCGCCCAGGCCCGGAGCAGGGTGGTCTTTCCGATGCCGGCCTCACCGTCGATGACCACGATCTCCGCTGCGCCGCCGCGGGCTCGCGCCGCGACCGCATCCAGGAATGCGAGCTCGTCGTCCCGGCCGACCAGGGTGATGGCGTCAGCCCCGGGCCTCGCGGCGGTGCGCGGCAGCTCGCCTCGCAAGATCGCGGTATAGAGCGCGGCCGTCTCCGGCGACGGATCGGCGCCGAGGTCATCGGCAAGGCGTTCCCTGGCCGTGGCGTAGGCGGCCAGGGCGGCGGCCGTCTGGCCGCCTGTGACAAGACCGCGCATCTGGATGCGCAGCGCAGTCTCCTCATACGGGTCTTGCTCGAGAGCCGCGGTTGCCGCATCGCAGGCGGCCATCCAGTCGCCGGCCTCCAGCAGCGCGCTGGCCGCGGTCAGCCGGGCGCGCGCGGTCAGCCGGCCGAGTTCCGCGCGCTTGCGCTCCGCCCAGTCGCCGGGCGGCGGGGCCGGAGTATCGCCGCGCAGCAGTGAGATCGAGACCCGGGCAGCCGCGGCAGCTCCGATGAGATTGCCGGCTGCCCGGCGGCGCTCGGTCTCCGTGACCAGGTGACCCAGTTCGGCTGCGTCAAGCCAGTCGTAGTGCAGGACGTAGCCGCCGTCGCGGTGCTCGATGCGCTCGCGGCCGAGCACCGACCGCAGTCGGCTCATCAGTACGGCCAGCTGATCCTCGGGCCTGGCTGGCGGTGCGTCGCCCCACAGCGCGTCCAGCAGCACGTCCGACGTCACCGGCTGGCCCTGTCCGAGGGCCAGCAGGTGCAGGGCGATCCGCGCCTTCCTGCTGCCGAGCCCGGCGGGCTCGATGCCGTCGACGGCCGAATTCGCCGAGGAGCCGCACTGCGAGCGACTTCATGGCTTCATCAAACCTCCTGGCAGTGGCCCGCCGCTATCTGCGGCTGCAAGGTCGCTGCGGGTTCACTGCAAGGTCACTGCAACCACCTGCTGACACCGTTGCAGGCAGGTGCGCGAGTGGGCGCGCCGTCACCGGAAGAAGGAACAGGTCATGACTGTACAAGCGGAGCAAAAGACCTTCTCGGCCCCCGACGAGGTCAGGAGTTTCGAGCGGGGCGAGCTGCGATTGCTCAGAATCGGCGGTGCTGAGATCGGCCAGCTCGTCCTTCAGCCCGGCTGGCGCTGGTCGGAGCACGTCAAGCCCATCGCGGGCACGCAGCTATGCGAGGCACCGCATTTCCAGTATCACGTCCAGGGCACTCTGCACGTGGTGATGGCCGACGGCAGCGAGTTCGACGCCCGCCGCGGCGACGTGACCGCGCTGCCGCAGGGCCACGATGCCTGGGTCGTCGGCGATGAGACCGTCATCCTCGTGGACTGGTTCGGCGCCAGCAACTACGCGCGCTGACCGGGGCCTTAGCGCTCGCAGGCGGCGCCGTCAGGCCGGAGGCCCGGTCAGTCGCGGAGCTCGGTCTTGAGGATCTTGCCGGATGGGCCCTTCGGCAGCTCGGAGCCGGAACCTGACCTCACGCGGGTACTTGTAGGCAGCCAGCCGCTCACGGCAGTAGGCGATGATCTCCTGCTCGCCGGGGCCGTTGTCGTCCGCCAGCACGACGACGGCCACCACTTCCTCGCCGAGCCTCTCGTCGGCCTTGCCGATGACGGCGGCCTCGACGATGCCGGGATGGCCGTACAGGACCTCCTCGATCTCGCGCGGGTAGACGTTGTAGCCGCCGCGGATCACCAGGTCCTTGGTCCGGTCGACGATGAAATAGAAGCCGTCGGAGTCCTGGTAACCGAGGTCGCCGGTGTGCAGCCAGCCGCCCTTCAGGGCCTCGGCCGTCGCGTCAGGCCGGTTGCGGTAGCCCTTCATCACGTTGTGGCCGCGGATCAGGATCTCCCCGATCGTGATCGGGTCCGGGCGGCAGCGGCTGGTCGCCTGAACCGGCCACCCGCATCTGCACGCCCCAGATCGGCTTGCCGACCGACAGCGGCTTGCGGTCGCCCGGCCGGTTGAACGAGGTCGTGCTGCCGGTCTCGGACAGTCCGTAGCCCTCCAGCACCTCGACGCCGTACTTGCGCTCGAACGTCTGCATGACGTTCTCCGGCAGCGAGGCCCCGCCGGACACGGTGACCCGCAGCGCGCTCAGGTCCCGCCCGGAGACGTCCAGCTGGGCCAGCGCGTGCAGCATGGTCGGCACGCCGGCGATCACCGTGCACCGGTCAGACTCGATGGCGTCCAGCACGGCACCTGGCTCGAACCGCGGCACGACGGACAGGCAGCCGCCGTACCGGATGCTCACGTTGATCACCGATGACAGCCCGAACACGTGGAAGAACGGCAGTACCGCGAGCGTGACGTCGTCGGGCCGGGCGCCGAACAGCTGGCCGGACACCGTGCAGTTCATGTAGAGCAGGAAGTGCGTGAGCTCAGCGCCTTTCGGCTTGCCGGTCGTGCCGCTGGTGTAGATGAGCACTGCGGTGTCGTCGGCGTTGCCCGGCCAGATGCTCCCGCCCGGCTCGCTGAGCGGCTCCGTGCTCATCAGCTCGGCGAGCGGCCGGGCACTCTCGCCCAGCGGCGGTTCGCCCGCCAGATACAGCGGCAGGCCCGTCAGCTCGCATGCCTTCGCCGCCTCGGCGTGCAGCCCGGCGAGGCCGACCATGATCGTGGCGCCCGAGTCGGTGAGCTGATGCTCGATCTCCGGTGCCTTCAGGAGCGGGTTCATCGGAAGAACGGTCAGCCCGGCCTTGAGCGCGCCGAAGTAGGCGGTCAGGAACTGCGGCACGTTCGGCAGCTGGATGGCCACGACCTGGCCGGGAGCGAGCCCGGCCGCCGCCAGCCCGGCCGCGAACTGCCCTGACTGCTCGTCCAGCTCCCGGTACGTCGCTGTCGCGCCGCCGGCGCGGTAGGCCGGTGCCGCCGGGAGGGCTGTCGCGGTTTCCCGCAGGATTGTCGCGAGGTTGAAGCTCATGGCGCCACCGAAAATCGGGCCTTCCGGCGAGGTAGGTGAGACATATACTAAAGATGTATCAGCGGGTTGCCTAGTGGTCGCGAGGTCGGCACGGCCGGCCCGTCGCGACAGGATCGGGCCGTGATGTCCTCAGTCCGCGCAGCGTCATCCGGGGCAGTGTCATCCGGCGGGGACGGCGCGGCTGGCGGCGGGAGGACCGGCGGCCCTGCCCTCAGGCTGCTGCTGACTGAGCCTGCCAGGGGACTCGCCGATCTCGCGACGCTGCCGCTCGCGGCGCCGTGGCTCGCGTTCGCCCCGCGCGGAGACGGACACGGCGTCCTCGTGCTGCCCGGCCTGCTAGCGACCGACACGAGCACGGGCCTGCTGCGGCAGTTCCTGCGGCATCTCGGCTATGAGGTCCGCGGCTGGCGCCTTGGCCGTAATCTCGGCCCGACCAGCGAGGTTCTCGACGAGCTGCCGGGCATGCTGTCCGCGCTGGCCGCAGAGACCGGCCGTCCGATCTCGGTGATCGGCTGGAGCCTCGGCGGCATCTACGCACGGGAGATGGCCCGCCGGCATCCCGATCTCGTCCGCCGGGTGATCACGCTCGGCAGTCCGTTCGCGCTCACCGACTCGCGGCAGAGCCATGCCGACCGGGCGTACCAGCGGCGCGCGCGGCTGCATGCCGGCGGCCGGGTGCCGACCCGCGAGCAGGTCAGGGAGCCGATCGCGGTTCCGTCGACGGCGGTTTACTCGCGGCGGGACGGCATTGTCTCCTGGCAGGCCTGCATTGAGCCGGAGTCGGACCTGCACCAGAACGTCGAGGTGCGCTGCGCGCACCTGGGCTTCGGCGTCGATCCGGCCACGCTGTGGCTGATCGCGGACCGGCTCGCCGTCCCCGCCGCGGAGCGATCGCAGTTCCGGCCGCCGGCTGGCCTGCGCACGATGTACCCCGTCCGCGACCCAAGCTGAGGAGTAGCCGGATGCAGCAGCTCACCGGACTCGACGCCGCTTTCCTCGCGCTGGAGACGGCCAACTCGACGGGCCACGTCGGCGGAGTCTGCATCCTGGATCCGAGGGACGCGCCGGCGCCGCTGACCCTGGCCAGGCTCACCGAGGTGCTGGCCGAACGCCTGCCGCTGGTTCCGGTCCTGCGCCGCAAGCTGCTGACGGTTCCGCTCGGCTTAGACCAGCCGTACTGGGTCGACGACCCGAACTTCGACATCGAGTACCACATCAGGGAGATCGCGCTGCCGCGGCCCGGCTCGGAAGCGCAGCTGACCGAGCAGGTCGCGCGGCTGCACGCACGGCCGCTCGACCGCAGCCGCCCGCTGTGGGAGATCTACCTCATCACCGGGCTGGCCAGGCGCCGGGCCGCCGTTTACACGAAGATCCACCACTCGGCCATCGATGGCGCGTCTGGAGCGGAGCTGCTGACAATCCTGCTCGACCTGACGCCCGATGGCCGTGAGCTGCGGCCGGCCCGGCCGTTCACGCCGGCCCGGCCTGCCGGGCCGGCTGCTCTGATGGCGCTCGCGGCCGCGCGGCTGGCGTGGCGGCCCGTGCAGACCGCGCGCTTCACGAACGAGCTGGTGCGCGTGCTGCCGACGCTCGCGCCCGCTCTCAGCACTGTGGTCGGCGGAATGCTCGGGCTCAACCGCGGTGACGGCGAGGTTATCCGGACGACGCCGGGCCGGGCGCCGGCAACGCCGTTCAACCGGCCGATCACGCCGCACCGGCGGCTGGCCCTGCGCAGCGTCGACCTGGACACGGTCAAGGCTGTCAAGAACGCGTTCGGAGTCTCGGTCAACGATGTGGTGATGGCGATGTGCGCGGGCGCGCTGCGGCACTGGCTCGCCGATCACGCTGCACTTCCCGACGCGCCGCTCATCGCGATGATCCCGGTCTCGGTGCGCGATCCGGGCAGCAAGACGGCCATGGGCAACAAGGTGTCAGCGATGCTGGCGGCGCTGCCGACGAATGTCGGCGACCCGGCCGAGCGCGTGCAGATCGTGCACGCCGCGACGAAGACCGCCAAAGCCCAGCAGGCAGTAATCCCGCAGGGACTGGTGGACCAGGTCAGCGACTTCGCTCCGCCGGCGCTCACCGCGCGGGCCGCGCGGGTGGTATTCGCAACCGGCCTGCTGCACCGGCTGCCGCCGTTCAACCTGTGCATCTCGAACGTGCCGGGGCCGAATGTGCCGGTGTACCTGTGCGGTGCCCGGCTGCTCGCGCACTACCCGGTCTCGGTGATCACCGACGGTCAGGGCCTCAACATCACGCTGGTCGGCTATCTCGGACGGCTTCACTTCGGGCTGGTGTCCTGCCGGGAGCTAGTCCCGGACATCGACGTGCTCGCCGATTACCTGGTCGCTGAGCTGGCGCTGCTGGCGAAGGCGGCGGCTGCGCGGCAGGCCGCGGCGGACCCTGCCGGAGCGGACAGGTCCGGAGCTGATGCGAGCGGTGCTGGTCAGGGCGGTGCTGGCCAGGGCGGTGCTGGTCGGCAGGGCGGTGCTGGCCAGGGCGGTGCTGGCCAGGGCGGTGCTGGTCAGGGCGGTGCTCGTCAGGGCGGTGCCCGGCAGGCAGCGAGCTAGCTGGACGGTGGCGGGATGGCAGTGCGCGCGGAGGCCCGTGATGACGTGCGCGTGGTGCTGCCCGAGGGCACCGATCCGCCGGCAGCCGTGCCGCCACCGGTGTTCGCGGCCGCGCTGAGCGCCTACCTCGCCGGGCACCGGCTGGACATGCAGTCACTTGCCCGGCAGGCCGGTGTCGGCCGGGCCACGCTGTACCGGCGGGCGGGCAACCGGGAAGACCTGCTCGACGCGGTGATCTGGTGGCGCGCCCGGCGCATGGTCGCTAGGCAGCTCCGGCTGGGCGCGGGCCTGTCCGGGGCGGCCAGGATCGCGGCCGTGGTTGGCGGCGCGCTGCGGGACATCGCGGCAGACCGGCCCGCTGCGCAAGTTCATCGAGTCCGATCCCGACACCGCGCTGCGGATCCTCACTGGCAGCCGCAGCGCGGCCGCGGCCGGGGTGACGACCGCGCTGGAGCGGCTGATCGATCTCGAGCGCGGCCGCGGCAGCTTCGACGCCGAGCTGGACTCGGCCGCGCTCGCCTACGCGGTGATGCGCATCAGCGAGGGATTCCTGTACGCCGACGTTATTGCCGCCCGGCCGCCGGATGTCGAGCGGGCGATCACCGTGATCCGGGCGCTGCTGACCGGCCTGGACCGGGCGCCGCGGCAGGTCAGCCGAAGGTGAACGGGTCGCCGGTACGGCCCGGCAGCCCACGTCGAGAGACCTGGCTGTCTCGATACGGAAGCCGCCAGGTAGAAAGTCAAATAATCCTTTGACATCCTGAGATGCCAAAGTAGCCTTTGGCATATGGAGGTAACGGACCCCAGGGCGATCAGGGCGCTCGCGCACCCGGTGCGGCTCGACCTGCTCGAGCTGCTCGTCGCGATCGGCCCGGCCACGGCCGCGCAGTGCGGCCGCATTCTCGGCGTCTCCCAGGCGAGCTGCTCATTCCACCTGCGGCAGCTCGCCAAGTACGGCCTCGTCGTCGACGCCGGCCCTGGTCAGGACCGGCGCGAGCGCCGCTGGCAGATGCCGGACAACCGCATCAGGCTGCCCGGCAGCGACGCGGTGACCCGGCAGCTATTCGGCGTGGTAGTCGAGCGGGAAATGCAGGCGATCCTTGAGCGGGCGCAGCGTCAGGACGATGACGTCGCCGGCTGGCGGGGCACCGAGGGCCCGCTGGCCGGGGTCGCGGTCATGTCGGCCGACGAGGTCACCGAGGTCAGGCGCAAGCTCACCGAGCTGCTGGAGCCGTATTTCGCCAGAGCGGTCAGCAGCGGGCCGCAGCTGCCGCCAGGGCAGCGCTACGTCCGGTATTTCCTGGCCGGAACCCCGATGCCAGAACTCAACCTGAAAGGCGACGACGATGCACCCGGCGATCACTGACGGCCCGATTGACTTCCGCACCGCGGCCCCCGCCGCGGGCACGCTGGAGGTGGCCTGGATCCACGGCTCGCCGTCCAGGAAAGCCAGCCGCGATCCCCTGATCCAGGTCCATCACTACGACGAGCACACCGTCATCATGCGGCAGAGCAAGTCGGTCAGCTACGAGGCGCCGTTCCTCTACCTGCTCTTCGGCAACGATCGGGCGCTGCTGCTCGACACCGGTGCCACAGCGGACGATGGCCGGTTCCCGCTGCGCGCGACCGTCGACCAGCTGATCGACGGCTGGCTGGGCCGGCACCCGCGGGCGCACTACGAGCTGATCGTGGCGCACTCGCACGGTCACGGCGATCACGTCGCGGCCGACGGACAGTTCGCCGGCCGGCCAGCCACGACCGTGGTCAGCCGCGAGCTCGAGGCGGTGCAGGAGTACTTCGGCTTCACCAGCTGGCCGGACCAGATCGTCACGCTCGATCTCGGCGGCCGGGTGCTGGAGGTCGCGGGCACTCCGGGTCACCACCGGGCAGCCATCACAATTTTCGACCCCTGGACTGGCTTCCTGCTCACCGGCGACACCGTGCTGCCCGGACGCCTGTATGTCGAGGATCATCGCCAGTTCCTGGCCAGTCTCACCAAGATGACAGACCTCGCGGCAGCTCGCTCGGTCACGTACGTGCTGGGCTGCCACGTCGAGATGACGCGCGAGCCCGGCCGCGACTTCCCGCTCGGCGCGACATACCAGCCGGGCGAGCGGGCCATTCAGCTGACCACCGGTCAGCTTGGGCGGATCCGCGACGCGGTCGCCGAGGTCGCCGGCCGCCGCGGCGTGCACCGCTTCGACGACGCCATCCTCTACAACGAGCCGCGCAAGCGCGACGTCATCGGGCTGATGGCTCGCGGCCTGGCGCACAAGGCGCTGGCCGCGTTCCCGCGCCGCTGACAGCGCAGGCCGCCGCCTGCAGCATCCTTGCCCGCCTTCACCAGGTCTGCGACAGTTGACCTGGTAGGTGCCCCGCGTGGCCGCGGCGCGCTGACCTGCGGGGAGGAAGCAGTTGGCAGGCGAGGTGGCCGTCGGGGCGCACGGGCTCAGCAGCGGCCGCGCTGGCAGGGGCAGTGCTCGCAGTGGCAGCGCGGTGCTCGCGGCGTACCGGGCCGAGCTGCTCGTACTCAGGAAGTCGCCGGCGGCCCTGGCGCTCCTGCTGGTCACTCCGGTGCTGGTTCTGGCCACTGATTACGTCGCGGAGTTCATCTGGTACCTGACGCTGACGCCGTCTCAGTACGGTGACTTCGGAAACGCCGGCCCAGAGCCTGCCGTCCATGCTGCCCAGCCAGTTCAACATCATCTCGGTGTCTCAGTTCGAGCTGAGCGGCACCGCGCCGTTCATCGTTCTCGGGGCCATCATGGCAGGCAGCGACTGGGGGCGCGGGACGATCAGGACTGCGCTGCTGCAGGCGCAGGGCCGGGCGAGCGCCTTCTGCGGGCAGGCGCTGGCACTCAGCACGGCCGTTGCCGCCAGTGTCGTGGCCACGTTTGCCGTCGCTGCAGGTGCCAGCTTCGCCATCCTGGCCGCCGAGTCGCATGCGGCTAACCCGATCGCGGCGGCCGCGCCGTCCGTGCTCGTGATCGCGGAGTCGGTCGGCACCGCGATGCTGATCGCGATCAGCTACGGGTTTCTCGGTCTTGCGCTCGGCGCGCTCTGCCGCAGCGCGGCCGGTGCCATCAGCGTCGCGGTCGTGTGGACGCTGATCATCGAGTCAAATCTCTACAACCTGGGCCTCTACACCGGCGGCCCGCTCCGCACGATCAGTGACCTGACGCCCGGAGCAAGCGCCGTCACGCTCAGCGGCCTGTACGGCACGCCCGGCGGCGGAGCCCTCTCGCAGAACTACGAGCCCGTCGGGATCAGCGAGGCCGTGCTCACGCTCCTCGGCTACACGGTCGCCGCCCTCGTGATCACGATCCTCGTGCTGCGGCGTCGCGACGTGGCCGCCGGGCGCCTGCAGCGGCTGTCCCGGCAGGCGGCACCGCGGCAGGGCCGCCGAGCACTGCCAGGCTGGCGGCGGCCTGCCGACGGCGATGTCACGGCCAGCGCAGGCGCCGGCCGCGGCTGCGGGCGTGCTCGCCTCGCTGCGCGCCGAGCTGCTGATCATGCGCAGGCGCCCGGCCATCTGGTGCCTCATCCTCGTCGTGCCCCTCGACATGCTGATCGACAGCTACGTCACGCCAGTTCGTGCTCTACCGCACCGCGAACGGCCCGATCGGCCAGGTTCAGGGGCTGAATCAGCAGACGCTGCTGATCTCGCTGATGCCCAGCCAGTACCTGACCAGCGCGCTGACCGCCTTCGGGTCGTTCTCCGACATCTACGGGGCTGCCGTTTTCATGCTCCTGGGCGCGCTGGTCGGCGGGAGCGACTGGGGGCGTGCCACCATCAGGGCCGCACTCCTGCAGGGTCCCGGCCGGCTGCGTACCTGCCTGGGTCAGTACCTGGCGATCGCCATCGCGCTGGCGGGCAGCGTTGCGCTGACGTTCCTCGCCGCGGCCGTCGCGAGCGGGATCTTCGAGCTGACCAGCGCCGGGCCGCTGAGCGCCGGCCAGAATGCGTTCCCCGGTCCGGCCCACCTGGCCGAGGCACTGGCGGCCGGGATCGTTCTGAGCCTGGCCTTCGGCGCCATCGGCCTGACCCTCGGCGTTGTGCTGCGCAGCGCGGGCGCGGCCGATCGGCGCGGTCCTGCTCTGGGCAGTCGTGGCCGAGCCGGCCATCCAGTACCTGAACACCCAGTTCCACGGCCTGGTGCTGCGGCTCTACGAGATACTCCCCGATGCCAGCGTCAACACGGTAGTCAGGCTATTCAGCCATGGCGATCTGACGATCTACGGCGCTCCCATCATCGAACCTCAGGTCAGCCCGGTGCTGGCGATCCTGATCCTGTGTCTGTACGCGGTGGTGTTCGCGACGATCCCGGCCGTCATTACCTGGCGGCGTGACGTTCTGTGAGAGGTCGGAGGGCACATGCCCGGTGAGCTCGCCGTCGAGGCGCGGGGCGTCGTCAAGCGATTCGGCGCTAACGTCGTCGCGGTCGACGGGCTGGATCTCGCCATCCGCGCAGGCGAGACCTACGGCCTGATCGGGCCGAATGGCGCGGGCAAGACTACGACGCTGCGCATGCTGCTGGGCCTGGTGCGGCCGACCGCCGGGCTGATCAGGGTGCTGGGCCTGCCGCCGGGCGACCCGGCCGGGCTGCGCCGGCTGGGTGCGATGGGGGAGACCGCGTTCTACCCGTTCCTGTCCGGCCGGGATAACGTCCGCGCCGCTGCCCGGCGGTGCGGGATCGGGGACCCGCGCGTCGACGTTGTCATCGATCAGGCCGGACTGACCGCGCGCGCGGCCGACGCAGTCGGCGGCTACAGCTTCGGCATGCAGCAGCGGCTCGGCGTCGCTGTTGCGCTGCTGAAGGACCCGCCGCTGCTCATCCTGGACGAGCCCGCGAACGGCCTCGACCCGGCCGGGCAGCTGGACATGCGGCAGCTGATCAGGACGCTCGGCGGCGGCAACCGCACCATCGTGCTGAGCAGCCATGACATGGCCGAGGTCGAGGAGCTGTGCGACCGCGTCGGCATCATCAGCGGTGGCCGCCTGCTCGCCGAGGGGCCGCCCGCGGACCTGCGCGGCCGGGCCCGGCTGTCCGTGCGCGCGGAGCCTTCCAGCGAGGCGGCGCGGCTCGCGGCCGTGCTTGCCGAGGTGGAGAACGCCGAGCTGGCCGGCGACTCGGTGCTGCTTACGCTGCAGGAGGACAGCCCGGCGGCGGCCGCTGCGGTCAACCGCCAGTTCGTCGCGGCCGGACTAGAGCGTGAGCGAGATCCGGCGTGCCCGGCGGTCGCTGCAGGATGTGTTCCTCGACCTCACCGGCGGACGCGACCGGCGGGGCCGACTCGCTGCGCAGTCGGGCAGGCCGCCGCAGCAGGCGGGCGCGATCGACCGGACAGCCGGCGCTGATGACACGCGCGCCGCAGCCCTGACGTCAGCTGCTGGCCCTGCGCACCTGAGCCGTCGCCGGGCAGTGCTGACGGCTCATGATGGCGCACCAATGTCATAGCCATACCGGTATGGCTATGACACTCCGCGCTGCCGCCTGACGTCGACGTTCATCACGGAGCAGATCGCCGAGATCGCGCACCGCAGCGTGTCGGCAGACGCCGCTCCGCGGTCAAGCACTGCCTGGCGATTCCGCGGCGCCCGCCTGAGCACTCTCAGCTGATCGCGCGCCTGTATCGGGATCTGGCCGCAGCCCGCAAAGCTGAGCGGCTAGCGACGTCGTCTGCAGCGACTGAGCGCAGCGCGCGCTCGGCTGTCTGAGCGCGACCGGTGAGCGCGTACCGCCGCAACCTGGAATAGCCCGCCGGGCCTTACAGGCCGGCTCCAGTCCTAGCTCGGCCAGGATCGCCGTCGGTGTGCTCGCCCAGCGCGGGGACGGCACCCATCGCGGCCTCGCGGCCGGGCACGGTCACGGGCGGGAGCAGCGACCGCACCGGCCCGCCCGGCGTGGCAACGTCCCGCCACCGGTCCCGCGCGGCCAGCTGCGGGTGCTCAGCGAACTCGGCCGGCGTCCGCAGCCGGGCGTTCGCGATCCCGGCCGCGTCCAGCCTGGCCTCGACTTCGGTCGCGGTGAGCTTCGCCAGGGCGGCCTCGATGATCGGCGTCAGCTCGCCGTCGTTCGCGACGCGGTCGGTGTTGGTCGCGAACCGCGGGTCGGTGGTCAGCTCAGGCCGCCCGAGGATCTCGCTGCACAGCACTGCCCATTCCCGCTCGTTCTGCAGGCCGAGGAAGACCTGCCCGTCGCCAGCCGCGTACGGGCCGTACGGGGAGATCGACGCGTGCCGGGCGCCAGTGCGACGCGGCGGCTGACCGCCGTACACGCTGTACAGGTAGGGCTGGCTCATCCACTCGCCGAGCGCGTCCAGCATCGCGACCTCAACGCTCGAGCCGGTCCCGGTGCGCTCCCGCTCGTACAGCGCGGTCAGCACGCCGGTGAACGCGTACATGCCGGCCGCGATGTCGGCGACCGAGATGCCCGCTTTGGCCGGCGTCTCCGGTGTGCCGGTGACCGACAGCAGCCCGGCCTCGCACTGGACCAGCAGGTCGTACGCCTTCTTGCGGGCATAGGGGCCATCCGGGCCGTAGCCGGAGACCGAGCAGCAGATCAGCCGCGGATGGGCGGCGCGGAGCTCCTCGGCGGCCAGGCCCAGCCGGGCGGCGGCGCCGGGCGCGAGGTTCTGCACGAAGATGTCGGCCCGGTCAAGCAGCGCGGCCAGCACCTGCCGTCCCCGGTCGCTCTTGACGTCCAGTTCCAGCGACTGCTTGCCGCGGTTCAGCCAGATGAAATAGCTGGCCTGGCCGTGCACCGAGCGGTCGTAATCGCGGGCGAAGTCCCCGGCGCCGGCCCGCTCCACCTTGATGACGCGCGCGCCCAGATCGGCGAGCTGCCGGGTGGCGAACGGCGCCGCCACCGCCTGCTCCAGCGAGACCACAGTGATGCCGGCCAGCGGCAGGGTCCCGGCGGTCACGGCAGGAACCGGCGCAGCACGCCGGCCGCGTTCTGCCAGGTCCAGTCCGTCCAGTCGGTGTCCAGGCCGGCCACGCAGTCAGCGACCTTCGCGCCGAGCTGCTCCGCCGACGGCGGTCGCGCCGGACTCCCCGGAGGGAACTGGAGAGCGGTGTCGAAGACGGCCCCGTTCCCGGCATGAATTACGGCATTCAGCTCACCGTCGAGCAGCCAGTCGCCGCCGGGCTCCAGCGTGGTCTCGACCGCGGCGGCGAGCCGGCGAGCTGCCTGACGGCGGACAGCCCCGTCGGTGAAGCTGGCGAAGCCCGGGTAGCCGTCGAGCAGCGCCGCGGCCGCGGCGTACTCCAGGCTGAACTTGCCCTGCAGCCCGGTGTCCGGCCGGTGGTGGATCAGCGGCACCACCGTCGCCTCCGGCGTGCGCAGCTCGATGCGCTGCACGTCGGCGGCGTCGAGCCCGTTCGCGCTGGCCAGCTCGGCCAGCGCGCTGATCGGCCGCTGGAGCGCGTAGCAGCACGGGTAGATCTTGATGGCCAGGCCATCTGGCACAGCCGGGCCGCCGATGTCGAAGCCGCCCGGCACCGCGCCGACCAGCCGCATCCACTCATCCAGCGCCGTGTCATCCGCGCTCGCACCGGCCGCGGCCAGCGTCGCCGCCCGGATGCCCGCCTCCACCGCGAAGCCCACCTGCAGGGACTTCGCGTCAGTGCCGAACGCGCGCTGCACCCCGCCGGCGGCTGGCACCGCCAGCGCGATGGCGGCCGCGATCCGGTCCGCGTCCAGGCCGAGCGCGACAGCCGCGCCGGCGGCCGCGGCCGGGGCACCGGCCGTGCAGGTCGCGTGCCAGCCGGCCGAGTAATGCGGCCAGCCGAGAGCCGTGCCAAGCCGGGCCATCACGCCGGCGGCCGCGAGGTACGCACGGGCGCCGCCGCCTGTCGCCAGGGCGGTCGGCACGCAGACCGCGCTGATATGCGTGGTCGACGGCATGTGCAGGTCGTCGAAGTCGAGCACGTGACCGGCGGCCGCCCACCGCCCGGCCTCGGTCAGGCTCGCGGCGATCGCCGTGACCGGATGCTCGCGCGCGGCCAGCGTGACGGCGACGGTGTCGAGCAGCGACCGGTCAGCGAGAGCGAGGTCCTCGCCGGTCGGCTCGAGATCGTGCGCCCATTCGGCAAGCGCGCTCGCTATCGATGTCATCGGCGTCCCCGGGCGGTCGGAGCGGCCGCATCCTGCCGCGGCCGGCTGAGATCACCCTACGTTCCGGCTGTCTGGCCGGATGTCGCCGGGCGGCAGGGTGTCGGGCGGCAGGGCTCGCCGGGTAGCAGGGTGTCGCCCGCCAGCAGCGGGCTCTAGCGGGCCAGGGCGCTGGCGGGCAGGGCGCTGGCGGGCAGAGTCGGGGCTGGAAGAGCGTGCGGCAGCTCGTCGGCCAGCAGGTCGATGGCGCGCGCGAGCGCGTCGAGGGCCGGCACCGCTGCCGCCAGGGCGCGGCGCTGCTGGGCCGTCAGTGTCGACAGGGCCAGGTGCAGCACGCCCGCGTTCGTTGTCTGCCAGACGCGCACGGCATCCCGGCCCGCCTCCGTCGCAGTCAGCTCGACCGCGCGCCGGTCCCCGTCGGCACCGGCTCTGCTGACCATGCCGTGCGCGACCAGGGCATTGACGATGGTGGTCACCGTGTTCGGCCGCATGTGCAGCAGCTGGGCGATCTGGCCGGGACGGCTTGCCGGGTTCTCGACGAGGGCGGACAGCAGCTCAAGCTGGGCGACAGCCAGCGGGTTCTCCGGGTCGGCGACCCGGGCGCCGCGGCGCAGCGCCCGGCGCAGCCGGGCAATGCCATCGGCGAGCCCGTCCGGCCGGGCATGGCCGCCCGCCGGAAGAACCGTGGCCTCGGCAGCCGTAGCTCGCACTGCTGCACCTCCTTGCTAGCTTCACAGATTAACTACCATGATAGTAGGAAACTTAGCGTGTGAAGGCCAACCTCGCCAGTCCCAGCGTTTCGGCTGGCTCGGATACCGCAGCTGGGCCCCGCAGCCGGGCCGCCGCCCGCGCCACTGCGGTGAGCCGGGAGCTGCGCGCGCTAGCGGCCCGAGGATTGCCAGCGCGCGCTCGGCCAGCGGGATCACCCGGTCGCCCTTGAGTCCCTGGCGCAGGTCGTGGCTGTCGCCCTGCAGGTAGCGGTTGTACAGCTGGGCGACCACGATGGCGGTCTTCCAGCACCCGAACGCCTCGTACCAGCTGACAGCGCCGACGTCGGTGCCGGTGACCGCGGCATACCGGTCGACCACCTCAGCGCGGGCCGGCAGGCCCATGGACTCCTGGCCGGCCGGGTGCGATGGCCGGTTCTCCGGATCGTCCGACGGGTCGGGCCAGTAGTTCAGCAGTGTGCCGAGGTCGACCAGCGGGTCGCCGAGAGTGGCCATGTCCCAGTCGAAGACTGAGTGCACCCGGTCCGGGCTGCCCGTAACAAACTGGCAGTTGTCGATCTTGAAGTCGTTGTGGAGGATCGCCGCCCGCGCGGGCTCTGGCCTGGTTGCGGCCAGCCTCGCGCCCACCTCGGCGACGACGCCAGCACCGGGCTCGGCCGCCCAGGTGGCCGCGACGGCGTCCCAGCGCTGACGCCAGCCGGCGACCTGCCTGTCTACGAAGCCCTCTGGCCTGCCGAGATCGGCGACCCCGGCCTGCTCCGGGTCGAGCAGGTGCAGCTCAGCCAGCGCGTCGACAACGGCGAGGCCGATACGGCGGCCCGCATCCTGATAGCCGGCCATGCTCGGCGGCACGCTGCCCCAGACCACCTCGCCTTCGCGGTACTCGATCACCAGGAAGTCGGCGCCGACGATTGAGTGGTCCTCGCAGAGAAGGTAGGCCCGCGGCGCGCGATCGTACTGGCGCCACAGCCGGGACAGTGCCCTGAACTCCCGCTTCATGTCGTGCGCCCCGACGGCGATCGTGCCGAACGGCGGCCGCCTGATGACGATGCGCTGGCCGGCGAACTCCAGCAGGTAGGTCAGATTCGCCGCGCCGCCCTGGAACTGCCGCACCGAGACGAGCGGCCCGAGCCCGTCCAGGTGCTCCCGCAGGTAGCTGGCCAGGTGGTCCCAGTCCAGCTCGTCGCCTTGGCGGACGGGGGCGTCCTGCGGCAGGTGCTCAGCGCTCAATGCCAGGTGTCTCCGGCTAGGCCCGCGGGTGACTATTAGCTGCACGCGGCATGGGCTAAGCATAGCTACCATCCGACCAGTTGGTTCGGTACCTGGCGGACTAGTCATTTCGGGTGGTTCCGGCATAGCTCTCGGAGTGCCCGCAGCTGGCCCGGGGCGCCTGGTTCTCCTTTATCCACAGGGAATTTAGAGCTTGGTAGCCGTTTTATTGCTGCGATGGCCCGGCTGAGCTATTTGCACGTTTTTGGCTGACTCAGGCTCCAGGGCCGGCCAGGCTTGCCCGGGTACATCAGTCAGGCCTGGCGAGAAGCAGCTCCCCGAATGCCGAGTAGCCGGGCGAAGGACCGGCGTAAGGCAGGTAGTGCAGTCAGCCCCCCAGCAGGACAACAGCACCAGCAGAAATCCGGGACGGCATCGCGCCCGGCGTAAAGCTCATCGGACCATCAAGATCATCGGACTCGCTGTTCCGGCCCTTGCCGTGGCCGGCGGACTCGCGGCCAGTCAGGCCCAGTCGCAGCAGCTGAATCCCGTCGCCAGCAGCCTGGCTGCCTATCATCTGCGACCCGTGTCCCCGGCCGTGGCCCTGGTCGAGGCCACCTCGTCAGCCCGGGCCTCGATCGCGCAGCTGGCCTTGAGCGTGAAGGCCAGCACGAAGGCCCGGCGCAAGCCGGCGGGCTCGGGCGGCCGTGCGCACTCCGGTCATGCGGCCAGGGCCGCGGCCTCGGCTACCGACAAGACCGCGCCGGCGACTGCCGCGCTGACCTGCAGCGGCACCGGCGGCACCGGGATGCTGCCGTACAACTACGCGACGATCGTCAGCTTCCTGGCCGCGCACGGCTACACCGACCTGGCTGCCGCGGGCATCGCAGGAAATATGTACCAGGAATCCGACGGCAACCCGGAGTCAGTCGGCTCCGGTGGCGGCGGCCTCATCGGCTGGACCCCGCTGCCATCCGGATTCGTCACCGGCAACGTCGCGGCCGACCTGCAGACGCAGCTCGAGGCAGTGCTGACCTTCAACGACGGCTGGTCGCAGTACATCCCGATGCTCAACGCGGCGACAAGCGCGACCGACGCCGCGTACATCTACATGACGTACTTCGAGCGGCCAGGCCTCCCGGCGGCGGCGAACCGCGAGGGCGCAGCGGCCGCGATAGCCCAGGCCTGCGGCATCTCCTGATGTCTCGCCTAGCCGCCGGCGACGGCTGTAAGGGCGTGAGTTACCGATCGTCGCCCTATGAGGGGCAGTGATTGGTAACTCACGCCCTTTGCGCTGGCTGACGGGCACCGCGATGGGGCGCAATGTTGGATCTGCAGACCATAGGAGGGCGGCAGATCCAACATCACGCCCCATGACGGCGTCTGCCGCGCGGCTGCAGTCTGGCTGACCGGCCACGGCTCGCCGCGTGGCCGGGTCGGACCAGGGCAAAGTGGCCGGCTGGCCAGAACCGAGGGCGCAAGTCCTGACCCGGCAGCGACCGACCCGGACCAGGGCGCTGACCAGCGGCAGACCGTCGTAAGCTCACGGGTGTGACCGAGCCGGAACCACTGTCGCTGCTGACCGCGACGGCTCGCGCCGGCCAGCCGCGGGAGCCCCGATCCGGCCTCCGGCTCCTTGGCCTCGACATCGGCGGCACGCTGAGCCGGGCCCGGCTGACGGTCGGCGGCCAGGTCGTCGCCGACAGCCAGGCTTCCAGTGCCAGCCTGCCGGCGGCCGGCCGGGACGGAGCCACGACGGCACTGACGGCGCTGCTGGAGCGGCTCCCGCTTGATCCTGCCGATCCGCTGGATGCGGTCTGCGCAGGCTCGGCCGGGCTGAGCGTTCCCGGCGCACGGGAGTTCCTGCACGATCAGCTGGCACCGCTGACCCGGCCGGGTGCGGTCGTCATCGTCAGTGACGCGATGCTCGTCCTGCCGGCCGCTGGCCTCGACGCGGGCGTCGCCGTGATCTGCGGCACCGGCTCGGTCGCGGTCGGCTCCTGGCGCGGCAGAACCGTGCAGGCAGGGGGCTGGGGCTACCTGCTGGGCGACGAGGGCGGCGGTTACTGGATTGTGCGCGAGGCACTGCGCGCGCTCCTGAGCCGCCGGGACCGCGGCCAGCCGCCTGGCGAACTCGGCGAGCGGCTGCTGGCGGCAACGGACCTGGCGGATGTCCCCGCGCTGCAGCGGCAGTTCTATGCGCAGCCGCATTTCCCGCGCGAGTGGGCCGGGCATGCGCGGCTGGTACTGCAGAGTTCCGATCCCGCTGCCGCCGACATCGTCGCCCGCGGCGCGCACGCAGCCGGCAGGCTGGCGGCAGCGGCCCTTGAGCAGCTAGGCGGGCCCTGCCGCCCTTCCGGTCGTGCTGGCTGGCGGCCTGCTCAGCGACGCCGGATTCCGCCGGGCAGCGTGCGAGGCGGTAACGCACCTGGCGCCAGCAGGCAGCGTGAGCGTCCTCGCCGATGATCCGGTCGCAGGAGCGCTGCGGCTTGCCGGGCAGGCCGCGGAAGTCCGGAGTTAGCGTGATGGCAGCCGGCCGCGACGCCGCGGCCCGCATGAAGGAGCACCGAATGGCCCTATCCGGCGACGCCGGCCGCGGTTCGGCTGGCCCGCCTGGCCCTGTCGCGAATGCGCCGGGCGCGAATGTACCGGGCCCGGACGCGGCGGGTCCGGACATGCCGCGTGCGAATATGCCGGGTCCGGACGCGGCGCACGCCGATGTGCCGGGCGCGGCCGGGCCGCCTGCGGACGCGGCGCACGCCGATGTGCCGCCTGCGGACGTGCAGGCTGAGCATCTGCCGCCTGCGGACGTGCAGGCTGAGCACTGCCGCCTCGACGTGCCCAGCGCCGGGCAGGCCTGTCCGGGTCCGGACGTGTCCGGCCCGGAACACTCTGGCGCCGCCGGATCCGACGTCATCATCCGCATCCGCTCGCTGCTGCCGTCGCTGGCCCCGGCCGAGCAGCGCGTGGCCCAGGTCGTCACGGCCGATCCCGAGCGCGCAGCCCGCCTGACCATCAGCGATCTGGCCCGCCTGGCGGACACGTCGGAGACGACCGTCGTCCGCTTCTGCCGCAGCATCGAGGTGCCGAGCTACTCGGATCTGCGGATCGCGATCGCCACCTGGGCGGGCCGTGCTGACGCGGGCGGTGACCTGCCACTGTCTCCCGACATCCAGGCGGACGACGATCTCACCGCGGTCGTGGCCAAGATTTCCGGGGCGGACGCGCGAGCGGTCCGCGACACTGCGGCCGCGCTGGACCTGGAGCAGCTGCGGCTGGCTGTCGATGCCGTGGCCAGCGCGCGCCGGGTCGACATCTACGGCGTCGGGGCCAGCGGGTTCGTAGCCCTCGACCTGCAGCAGAAGCTGCACCGGATCGGGCTAGTGGCGTTCGCGTGGACCGATCCGCACATGGCGGTCACGTCAGCGGCGAACCTGAGCAGCGCCGACGTGGCGATCGGCCTGAGCCACACCGGCACGACGGCGGACACCATCGATGCGCTCGGCCAGGCACAGTCCAGCGGCGCACGGACGATAGCCGTGACGAACTTCGCCGGGTCGCCGGTGACGAGCGCGGCCGACCTGGTCCTGTGCACGTCAGCCCAGGAGACCACGTTCCGTGCCGGGGCGATGGCCAGCAGGATCGCCGCCCTGACCGTGGTCGACTGCCTGTTCGTCGGGGTGGCGCAGCGCAATCACGCCAGCGCGGCGGCGGCACTGGCCCGGACGCACAGCGCGGTGCAGGGACGCCGCAGGCCAAGCCGGTGACCGAGGCCCCGCAGGCGAGCTGGGAGCGGGCAAGCCGGGGCACCACGCCGGAGACGGGCCAGCGGGAGGCGGGCCAGCGCGGAGACGGGCACCAGCCGCAGGGTCGACGGCGAGCCCGAGGCGGCAGCTAGCGCGCCCCTGTCGTCGTGTCCGTGATCAGGCCGATGGCGGCGCGGACCCTGCCTCCGGCGCGGCCGAGTGCCTGTCGCGCGGTCGCCGGATCCGCGCCTGACAGCAGCGAGACCAGGGCCACCGGAACGTCGCCGCCCGCCGCGGCCAGCACGGCGGCGCAGTCAGCCTCCGCAGCGCCGGACGCCTGGGTCAGCAGGCGCACCTGCCGCCCGCGCAGCTTGGCGTTCACCGGGGCGAGCCGCACCATCAGGTTGGAGTACGTCCGGCCGTCCTGCACCATGAGCGCGGTGGAGAACGAGTTCAGCAGCATCTTCTCGGCCGTTCCCGCTTTGAGCCGGGTTGAGCCGGTAATCGCCTCGGGGCCGGTGTCGGCGCAGACGACGATGTCAGCGACGGCGCTGAGCGGTGCCTGCGGATTGGCCGTGAACAGGGCGGTCACCGCGCCCGCCTGCCGGGCCCGGCCGAGTGCTCCGGCGACGTACGCTGCCGATCCCGACGCGCTCAGCCCGATGACGGTGTCGGGCTGCGCAACCTGACTCGCCTCGGCAGCGCCGGCGGCCTGGTCGTCCTCGGCGTTCTCCGCGGCTCGGGTGAGCGCAGGCTCGCCGCCGGCAATGTGGGCGATCACGACACCGGGGGCGAGGTCGAAGGTGGGGCCGAGCTCGGCCGCGTCGAGGAACGCCAGCCGGCCCGGCGTGCCCGCGCCGAAGTAATGGACGCGGCCGCCGGACCGCAGCGACCGGGTCGCGGAATCGACGACCAGGGCCAGGTCGGGCAGCGCCCGCCGGACCGCGGCCGCGACCGTCGCATCCTCGTCGTTCAGCCGCTCCAGCAGCGCAGAGGTAGGCAGCACGTCGATGTCGGCCGTGCTGTCGTTGCGCAACTCGGTGGGGGAGGCGACGAGGCGGCCGCTGGCGGGCACCGCCGGGGTGCCCGCCAGCCGGGATGTCCGCGCCATCAGGGCTGCGCGGGCTGCTGCTCGGCCGGGTCCGCGGCAGCCTGCTCGTCGAAGACCCTCGTCGCCTTGTCCAGCCACGCGGTTCTGCCGGTCGCGACCATGAACACCGTGGTCACGATACCGATGACCGCCCAGGCTCCGGCCAGCGGCAGCGCGATGTTGATCGGGTACGGCGGCACCGGAACGACGTTGTGGTACAGCACGAAGCCGACAGCCACCGCCGCGATGACCGGAAGGACGACGTGCAGCACCAGGTTGAAGGACTGGCGTCGTTCCGTGGCGAAGAACTTGACGACACCGAGGCAGGCCAGGATGTAGAGCAGCGCGAGGCCGACGGTGATCGCCACGCCGATCATCAGGAACTCGTTGAACGGGCCCATCGCGAAGCCGAGCCCGAGGCCCAGCCCGGCGGTCAGCACGGTCTGGGCGATGATCGCGTTGCGAGGCGTGCCGAACCGCTTGTCGATGTGCGCGAACCAGGACGGCAGCGCGCCGGTGCGGCCCATCGCGTAGATGACCCTGGTCGAGGAGTTGGTCGTGGCAACCGACACCGACAGCAGCGAGTTCACGATAGCCAGCAGGAGCAGCACCCAGGCCGGGCCCCAGAGCCGGTGCGCCACGGAGAACACCGGGTTGCCGGTGTAGCTGATCATGGCCGGAAGCCTCGCGGTGCCCCAGCCGATCATCATCGCCCACAGGCAGAACACCACGAAGACACCGACGATCGCCAGCGAGATCAGCATGGCCCTGGGCACGTTGCGCCGCGGGTGCGCGGTCTCCTCGGCCAGCGGGGCAGTCGACTCGAATCCGGTGAACGTGAAGACCGCGAGGATGATCGCGACGAACAAGTCGCTGCCCTTGGTCGCATGGGACGGATCGAACGGCGCCCCGGTCACGCCGCCCGGTCCGGGGCTGATCAGCGCGTGCACGCTGACCGCGAGCAGGATCAGGATCTCCAGGCCGCCGAGTATGAGCTGAGTCCGGCCGGTGATCTCGATGCCGCGGTAGATCACCACCGTCACGATGACGCCGCCAATGATGAACGTGGCCCACCACGGGAACGTCACGCCGTAGTTCGCCGACAGGGCGGCGTTCAGCACCCAGCCGAGCACGGCCAGGTCGATGGCCGTGCCGAACGGGTCATACAGCAGGTTGATCCAGCCGGCGAACCAGCCGACCCGCGGGTCCAGCGTCCGGCTGATGTAGGTGAAGAAGCCGCCCGCCGACGGCAGGAACCTGGCGAGCTGAGCGATCGAGATTCCTACCAGCAGCATCAGCACGATGGCGATCACGAACGCGAACGGAGTCGCGAGGCCGACGGTGGCGACCTCGGCCTGCAGGATCAGGATCACGCCCGCCGTGGGGGCGATGTGCGTGACGCCCTGCATGACCGCGCCGGTGAGCGACAGGGCTCCGCGATGCAGCTCGCCAGCCTGATCTTCCTGGCGTACGAGGGCGGGTTGGCTACTCATCGGGACTCCCTTTCTGTGCCGGGTTTGCGGTGCGCGGCTCGTTCAGGTCGAGCCGGAAGAAGTCGAACTGACGGCTGACCTGGAATCCTGCGGACGCGTACATCCGCCGGCCTGACTCGCCCTCGGGGCCCCACAGGAACCAGGCGGACTGCCGGCCGCGACCGGCCATCGAGGCGAGCGACAGCCGCAGCAGCCGGGCGCCCGCACCGTGGCCGCGCGCAGCCGGCACGACGCCCATCGGGCCGAATCTGCCGGGACAGCCGGGGAAGAGGTCCGAGCCGGCGAATCCGGCGATGCCGTCCGGGCCGAGGGCAATCCACAGATTCTCAGCGTGCTCGGTGCGGCCCAGGTAGCTGCGGATCAGGCCCGCCCAGCCGGCGCTGAAGCCGCCGGCCACCGCCAGCAGCTCCGGCAGGTCGCCGTCGCCCGGGTGCCGGTAGCGATACCGCTCGCGGCGGGCGGCAGCGGGTTCCGGCGGAAGGCCGGTCAGGTCGCAGTGCATGGCCTGCGTGCTGCCGGCAGCCCCGGAAGCCCGGCTGCCCCGATCAGCCCGCGGAACGCCGGATACGCCGCCGCGTCCGCGCCCGGCAGCAGGTACCGCTCGCCATTGCCGCCAAGGTCAGCGACCGCGCAGCCGGCCCCGCGCAGGAATCGCAGGCACGACTGCAGCAGCCGGGACCCATGACCGCGACCTCGCTCGGCGGCCGCCACGCCGAGGCCGGCCAGCCAGCCGTGCGGCCGGCCGGGCGCGGCGACAGCTGGCTCTCCGGCGATCGCGTACCCGAAGCCGATCAGGTGCTCCCCGCGCCAGAGCATGATCAGCCCGTCTGGGCGGAACGCCGGGTTCAGCAGCACCAGGTCACGAAAGCGCGCCGCGCCGGGCGCATCGGCGGGCATCACCTCGTGCCACAGCTGCAGCAGCTGGCCGACTGCGTCCGGCCGGAACGGCGTCTGCGCGACCGCGGTCTGGGTCCAGAGTCCGGTCATCCCTGGCCGGCCCGCGCCAGTCGGGGTGACAGGAACACCTCGGCCTCGTTTCTGACGTCTTCGCCCGCTTGCCGCGTATCCGCGTTGAAAGGTTTTTACATCAGGAAGAGCACGGCCGCAAGTATCTTTCTTATTGCGGGAACGGGGCCGATCACGACGGCAGCCTGCCTCCCGTGCGCGGCGCAGCCAGGCGCCCCGGCATCAACTGGTAAGAAAACATGGGTTATAGGCCACGCGATCTTACGAGTTAACGGTCCTCGCCTGTTTTGCTAGCGGCGCGGAGTCGCTTGGCGCTGAGCTGCTTACCCAGTTCTTCCGCACCGCCGGATGCCGCTGGCTCAGCGTCGGTGTGCCCGAGCAGCAGCGCGAGTACCTCGCCGATGGCAGGCTCGCGCGTGCCCGGCTCAGGCAGCGGAAGCGATGCCTCGATCTGATACCGGTTGCGGCGGCCGTCGCGCTCCTTTACCACGTAGCCGGCCGAGGCCAGATCGCCGACGATCGCATGCGTGGTGCGCTCCGTGATGCCCAGGCTGGCTGCGATGTCGCGCAGCCGGGCGCCCGGATCGTGCGCGATGTAAAGCAGCACGCGCGCGTGGTTCGTCAGGAAACTCCACTCCGCCATGGCCGGTAAGCTATCACGTCAGATTTCCTGAAACGAATTGCCTGTTTATAACTGCCTGCATGCGGCCGCGCCGCAGCAGGTTCCGGCGAGCTGGAAACACGCGCCTGTGAACCGAGATACTAGAAATCGGTTGCCTGTATTTGGAGGCTACTGTAGCTTCGAAGACAAGCGCCGGTGTCAGCCGCCGGAAGCGGCCAGCTAACCGGGGGTTACCGCAAGCGCGCCAGTCCCCGTCTGCGCGGCGTCCCGGTGGGCAGCAGCCGCCTGGTTCTGCCGTTGGCCGACGGCAGCGTCCTGGCGGGGATCGCCAAGATCAGGCACCGCCTGTAGAGGAGCCCCGTTCCTGTGTCCGAGGTACCCGCGCCGCAGCCGGCCGCCCTGTCCGAGCTGTCTGCCGCCGGCTCGGCGGCGGCACAATCAGCGGAGAGCAGAGGCGTGGTGCGCGCCGTCCGTACCGAAGGCGGCTGGATCATTGCCGACCTGCTCGGCCCGCTCAGCATGACCAGCGCAGAAGTCCTCCGCGAGCAGCTCTTCAGCCTGCTCAGTCCGGCCGCCCGGCACCTGGTCATCGATCTGTCCGCAGTGACCTACGTCGACATTGGCGGCCTGGCCGTGCTTGTCGGCGCCGGACACCGCGCCCGGCAGCTCGGCGGCTCGCTCCGCCTGGCCGCCGTGCCGCCCGAGGCGGCAGCGGCCCTCAGCATGGCCGGCCTCGACGGGAAGCTCGAGACCTTCCGCACGGCGGAGTCCGCCGTCGGCGCGGCGCCAGCATGACCGGATTCCCGCCAGGCGGGCGCCACCGGGCGGGCGGCACCACTCGGCCTGCTTGCCCGCCTTCGCGCAGTACGCCTTCGCCCAGTACGCCTTCGCGCCAGTACGCCTTCGCGCAGTACGCCTTCGGTCAGCACACGGGGGCTGCCGAACAATCGGGGCCGCTCAGCGGCTCGTCATCGCGCACACCAACGACAGGGAGCTGTTTCATGCCCACGGCCTACGCGCTGCTGAGCACCTATCCGCCCACGCAGTGCGGGCTGGCGACATTCACGGCGGCGCTGCTCGCTGAGCTCCCGCAGCCGGGCGATCGGACCGCGGTCGTGCGAGTGCTGGACGAGCCGGAACCGCGGCCGGGTCCCGAGGTCGCGGCTGATCTCGTGGCAGGCTCGGCCGCGAGCGCCGTCGCCGCCGCCGAGACGCTCAACACCTTCGACGTCGTGATCGTGCAGCACGAGTACGGCATCTACGGCGGCCCCGACGGCCAGGACGTCGTGCCGCTGCTCGACGCGCTTGTCGTCCCGGTCATCGTGGTCCTGCACACGGTGCTGGCGTGCCCGAGCCCGCGGCAGCGCGCCATCCTGGCTAGCGTCATCGAGGCGGCCAGCGCCATCGTCACGATGACCGAGACCGCCCGGTCGCGGCTGCTGGACGTGTACGGCTGCGCTCCGGCGAAGGTCGTCGTCATACCGCACGGCGCCGCCGACAACCGGGCCCTGACGGCGCGGGCGGTGCAGTCGGCGGGCGGCCGGGCCCGCCCCGCGTGCTGACCTGGGGACTGCTCGGCCCGGGGAAGGGAATCGAGCACGCGATCGACTCGATGTCCCTGCTGCGCGAGCGCGGGCTGCAGGCCGAGTACCAGGTCGCCGGGCAGACTCATCCGCGTGTGCTGGACCGCGAGGGCGAGGCCTACCGGAACGCGCTCGCGGCGCGGGTCAGGGACCGGGACCTGGCCGGCCGGGTGCATTTCGATGACAGGTTCCTGCCCGCCGCCGACCTCGGACGCCTGATCGGCACGGCCGACGTCGTGCTCCTGCCCTACGACTCGCTGGAGCAGGTGACCTCCGGAGTGCTCATCGAGGCGGTGACCGCGGCCAGGCCGGTTGTGTCGACCTGCTTCCCGCATGCCGTCGAGCTTCTCGGCGGCGGCGCCGGACTCCTGGTCGGGCGGCAGGACCCCGAGGCCATCGCGCACGCGCTGCAGCGAGTGCTTACCGAGCCGGGGCTCGCGGCGCGGATGAGCGCGCGCTCGGCTGATCTCGCGCCCCGGCTGCTCTGGCCGGCGGTCGCACGTTCCTACCGGAAGCTTGCGGCGTCGCTTGCGGCGGACCTGGCCGGGGCACCCGCATGAGCTACCCGCCTGCGCCGTTCCGCCATCTGCTGCGCCTGACCGACAGCATCGGCCTGCTTGAACACGCCCAGGGCATCGTGCCCAGGTACGAGCACGGCTACTGCGTCGATGACGTCGCCAGCGGGCTGGTCGTCGTCTGCCGCGAGGAATCGCCGCCGCAGGAGCTCATCACGCTGGGGCGCCGCTACCTCTACTTCCTTGCCCAGGCGCAGGCTGCGGACGGGAGGATTCGCAACCGTCTCGGCTACGACCGCCGGTGGCACGACCACCCGGGAACCGAGGACTGCTGGGGCCGCGCCCTGTGGGGATTCGGCACGGCTGCCGCGCGCGGCCCGACGCAGGGCATCAGGGAAGAGGGGCTGAGCCGGTTCGGGCTGGGCGCGCAGGTCTCGTCGGCGTGGCCGCACGCCATGGCGTTCGCGGCGCTCGGCGCGGCCGAGATACTCGACCGGTGGGCCGATGACGCGGGCGCGCTGGCGCTGCTCGAGAAGGCGAGCGCGATCATCGGCCAGGCGCCCGCAGACCCGGCGTGGCCGTGGCCCGCGCGCCGGCTGACCTACGCGAACGCGGCGATCGCCGAGGCCGTCATCGTGGCCGGCTGGAAACTCGGCCGGGACCGGACGCTGCAGGACGGCCTGCGGATGCTCGAGTGGCTGCTGACCACCGAGATCCGCCATGGTCATCTGTCGGTCGTGCCGACCGGAGGCTGGGGCCCCGGTGAGGACCGGCCCGGCTTCGACCAGCAGCCGATCGAGGTAGCCGCGCTGGCGGACGCGTGCCTGCGGGCAGCGGCAGTCACCGGCGACAGCAGCTGGCTGGCAGGCGTCACGATGAGCCTGGCCTGGTTCCTCGGCGACAACGACGCCAGGGTCCCGATGCTCGATGAGCGCAGCGGCGGCGGAAGCGACGGCCTCAGCCGCGACGGCCGCAGCCGCAATCAGGGAGCCGAGTCGACGCTGGCGATGATCTCGGTGCTGCAGCTGGGCCCGCGCCTCACTCCGGCGGCGCTGCCGCACGACAGCCGTCTATGAGCGAGCTGCTGACGCGGTCGGAGCACCGCCTGAGGCCAGACGGGTCCCGCACGCTCTGCCAGCTGTTCGTGCCCGGTGACGAGACCCTGATCCGGGGCGAATCGCGCGCGAGCGCCGTCACCGATCGCATCCTCGGCCTGAGCGACGACGAGGCCGAGCGCACCCTCGCCCGGACAATGGGGCGGTTCTCGGCCGCCCACCGCGACCTGGCCGGCACGCTGGACCGTCACTTCCGGCTCGTCCAGGATCTGCTCGGCGGCGAGATCGCGGCCGGGCGCACGCGCCGCCAGCTGATCGGGGCGTATTTCAGCCGGGAGTACGCGCTCGAGGCCGCGGCGCTGTTCAACCCGTCGATGGTGCCCGATCCGGATCAGGCCGGATGCCAGCCGGGGGAGACGCGGTTCATCATGAGCCTGCGCGCGGTCGGCGAAGGACACTTGTCGAGCATCGAGTTCAGGTCCGGCACCGTCGGCGCCGACGGCAGTATCCGTATCGACACCGCCAGCCCGTTTGCCGGCACTGGCCACGTTCAGCCCGTTCCCGGTGATCGTGATCTTCTCGGGCTGAAGCTCGGCGACCTCGATGCCGACGGCGCCGGCCGCCCGGCTGCGCCCGGCTACCTGGTGGAATTCGGCGAGGCCAGCGCGCTGTCCGAGCGGGTGCTCTGGCCCGCCTCCCCGGCGGAGAGCCAGGGCATGGAGGACGCCAGGTTCGTGCGTTTCGCCGACGGCGACGACGTGCTCTACTACGCGACCTACACCGCGTTCGACGGCTCGCAGGTGGCGCCCCGGCTGATTCAGACCAGGGATTTCCGGTCGTTCATCAGCTCCCCGCTGGCAGGCCCGGCGGCCAGGAACAAGGGCATGGCGATGTTCCCCCGCCGGATCGGCGGCCGCTTCGCCGCCCTCTCGCGCTCCGACCGGGAAAGCAACTCGATCGGATACTCGGCGGACGGCTACCGCTGGAGCGAGCCGGTGACGATCCAGGCGCCCGACCGGCCGTGGGAGCTGATCCAGCTGGGCAACTGCGGGTCGCCGATCGAGACCCCGGCGGGGTGGCTGGTCTTCACGCACGGCGTCGGGCCTATGCGGGAGTACGCCATCGGCGCTGTCCTGCTCGACCTGGATCAGCCCGAGCGCCTGGTGGGCGCGCTGCCCGAGCCTCTGCTGGTGGCTGACGCGTCAGAACGTGACGGCTATGTCCCGAATGTTGTGTATTCCTGCGGCGCCCTGCTCCACGGCGGGAAGATCGTGCTTCCCTACGGCTGCAGCGACTCGTTCGTGCGGTTCGCCGTCGTTGACCTGGACCTGCTGCTCGGGCTTCTCGCCTCAGGCTGAGCGAACGGCGCGGCGCCGGGCGGCCGAGCAGAAGCCCGGGCCTGCGGCGTAGGGTGAGTTGAAGCCTGCGGTGGCGCCCGGATCCGTTCCCGGCACCGCCGCACTGGCGTTGCTCCGGCCCCCGGTAGCGCTCCGCAGAACGCGGACGTACGCAAACAGGGGGATCATGGTGGTACAGCCTGTCGCTCGTTCCGGTGCCCGGCCGCCAGCGAGCGCGGATCATCGCTGGCGCGTCCTGGTCATCGTCGCCACTGCCCAGCTGATGGTGGTGCTCGACGCGACCGTCGTGAATATCGCGCTGCCCTCGGCTCAGCGCGCGCTGGGCTTCCCCAACGGCGACCGGCAGTGGGTTGTCACGGCCTACGCGCTGGCATTCGGCAGCCTGCTGCTGCTCGGCGGCCGGATCGGCGACAGGTTCAGCCGGAAGCGGGTGTTCATCACCGGCCTGATCGGATTCGCCGTGGCCTCGGCCATCGGCGGCGCGGCCACCTCGTTCGGCATGCTGGTGACCGCGCGGACGCTGCAGGGCGCGTTCGGCGCGATCCTGGCACCGGCGGCGCTGGGCACGCTCGTCAGCACGTTCCGCGATCCGAGGGAGCGGGGCCGGGCGTTCGGCGTCTTCGGCTCCGTGGCGGCGGGCGGTGGCGGCGTCGGCCTCATCCTCGGCGGCGTGCTGACCGAGTACCTCTCCTGGCGCTGGACTCTGTACGTCAATCTGATCTTCGCGGCCATCGCCGTGACCGGCGCGCTGATCTACATGCACACCTCGACCCCGGCGAACCGGCCGCGGATTGACTGGGCCGGGGCGCTGCTGGCGTCATCGGGCCTGTTCTGCATCGTGTTCGGCTTCTCGCACGCGGAGACGGCCGGCTGGACCGCGACCCTGACCATCGGGTCCCTGGCAGCCGGCCTGGTCCTGCTCGCGGCGTTCGGCTTCGCCGAGAGCCGCATCAGCCATCCGCTGCTGCCGCCGCGGGTCATCCTCAGCCGGGCCCGCGGCGGCGCCTACGTGTCGGTCGGCGTCGCGGGCATCGCCATCTTCGGAGTGTTCCTGTTCCTGACCTACTACCTGCAGACCGTCAAGGGGTACAGCCCGGTCACCGCCGGGCTCGCCTTCCTGCCGCTGATCGCGTGCATCCTGGTCAGCTCGAATACCTCCAGCATCATCCTGCTGCCCCGGTTCGGGCCGCGGACGCTGATTGCCACCGGGATGCTGATCGGCGGCGGCGCGATGCTGCTATCTCACCCAGCTCACCGTCGCCTCCGGTTACGCCGTCAGCATCCTGCCCGCGCTGCTGGGCGTGGGCGTGGCCATGGGCATGATCATCTCCCCGGCCATCAACACCGCCACCGCCGGCGTGCAGCAGCAGGACTCGGGTGTTGCCTCCGCGCTGGTCAACACCATGCAGCAGGTCGGCGGCTCGATCGGCACGGCCGCGCTGAGCACGATCGCGCTCACGGCGACGGCCGGCTACCTGGCGATTCACCACTCCGGGCCGCTGGCGCTCCCGGCGGCGGCGACGCACGGCTACATCGTGGCGTTCGCGGTCTCGGCCGGCCTGTTCGGGGCCGGGGCGATTCTCGCCGTCGTACTGCTGCCATCCAAGCGGCGGCTGGCTGAGCTGAGGGCTGCTGCCGGTGCGACCGCGCACTCGTCCTCGGCTTCGTCGGCTCCGGCTCCGGCTGCCGCTGGCAGCACGGCTACCGCTGGCAGCACGAAGCTGCTGCAGGCCGCCGGTTTCACTGTGGCCGAGGCCGCCACCGGCGCGCCAGGCGACGGAAGCGGTCAGGGCCGTCCGGCCGGCCTCGTCCTGCTGGACATCCAGCTGCCTGACTGCGACGGATTCGAGGTGGCCAGGCAGCTCGCCGCGCAGGGCGACAGGCCCGGTCGTGGTGCTCACCTCAACGCGGGATGCGAGTGACTACGGCGGCCTTATCGCGGCCAGCCCTGCCGCCCGCTTCTGCCCAAGGATCAGCTGTCCGGGGCGGCGCTGCTGACTTCCTCGGCCGGGAGCCCGCCATGACCGCGCGCTAGCCGCCTATCGCCGCCGCGATCGCCATGTGGCCGGTGCAGCGTCGCCATCTTCTACGTGCCCCGTCCGCCGCCGCCGCCCGTGTTCGTGGCCCTGACGATCACGACCGGGGCGGCCTTTCTCGCCGCGGCGATAGCCCCAGGCGTGGCCGGGGAACAGGGTCGGCTGCTGTTCACGATCACCGGTTACCTGTGGCTGCTGACCGGCTCGATCACCTGCCCAACTCGCTCGCCTTCACCTATGGCAACCTGTCCTGGACCTGTACCAGGCACCGCTAGTCCATCTCGCACTCGCCTGGCCGGGCGGGCGGCTCCGCGACGCGGTTCGAGCGCGGGGTCGTGATCACGGAGTACGCCTGGATCGTTGTCAGCAACGTCGCCGCTCTCATGTTCTGGAATCCGGCCTTCAGCGGCTGTGATGCCAGCTGCCCGCCAACTTGCTGCTGGTCGACAGTTCCCGGTCGGCCTACGACGCGATCAACGCGGTTGCGCGGCGGTGTCGATCGCCATGACGGTCACCGTCCTGACCCTGGTCATCCGGCACTGGAGGGCAGCGCGGGGCTGGTCACGGCGAGCGATGCTTCCGCTGGTATGGATCAGCTTCGCGGTGGCATCCTTCCTCGCGGTCCAGACCGTGACGAGCAATCTCAATCTGCCGGTATCCCAGGTACGCTGTCCGACATAGACCCCGCTGATCCTGCTCGCCTGCCCCGCCCTCGTCGTGATCAGCACGCTGCTCAGCCGGTCCGCGCGGGTGCGCGTCGGCACGGCGATCATCGACCTCGCGCCGGAAGCCACGCCGGGAAGACTGCGGGACGCGCTGGCGCAGGCGCTCGGTGATTCGACCCTGCAGCTGGCGTTCCGCAGCACTGACGGCGCTGGCTACCGTGACACGGACGGGCGCCGCGTCGACCCGGCGCGGCCTGAGCCCGGCCGGACGATGACTCCGCTGACCGAAGCCGGCGATGCAGTGCTAGTGCACGACCAGGGGCTCGAGCAGGAGCCGCAGCTGGTCCGGCTGACCGCGTCGGCAGCCAGCATGGCACTGGAGCACGCCCGGCTGCAGGCAGCGGTCCAGGCCCAGCTGGAGCAGGTCAGGGCATCGCGCGCCAGGATTGTCGAGGCAGGCGACGCCGAGCGCCTGCGGCTGGAACGGGACTTGCACGACGGCGCGCAGCAGCGGCTGGTCACTCTCAGCCTGGCACTCGGGATGGCGCGCGAGCACGCCGCCGACGCCGACCCCGCACTGCAGGCACTCATCGAATCGGCCCGCAAGGAGGCCAGGGAAGCGCTGCTGGAGCTGCGCGAGCTCGGCCGCGGCATCCACCCCGCCGTGCTGACCGAGACCGGGCTGACCGGGCGCGATCCAGGCGCTGGCCGAGCGCTCGCCGGTGTCCATCACGATCACCGAGGTACCGTCCCGGCGGTTCCCTGCCGCGATCGAGGCAACTGCTTACTTCGTGGTGTCCGAGGCGCTGGCCAACGTCGCCAAGCATGCCCGGGCGGACGCCGCCGATGTGACTATCCGGGAACTGCCGGGACGCCTGGTCGTGCAGGTCGCCGACGACGGCGCCTGCGGTGCCCGGGCCGAGAGCGGCTCGGGACTGCGCGGGCTGGCCGACCGCGTGGCGTCGGTGGGCGGCGTCCTGCGGCTCGATAGCCCGCCAGGCGGCGGGACCCGCCTGGAGGCAGACATCCCGTGCACGTGACTGCACCTACCGTGCTCCGTTGCGCGTTGTCATCGCCGAGGACGCGGTGCTCTTGCGCGAGGGCCTGGTCCGGCTGCTCGGTGAGGCCGGCCTTGATGTGGCGGGAACGGCCGGAGACGCCGCGCAGCTCATTCAGATTGTCAGTGCCGAGCGGCCCGACATCGTGCTCGCCGATGTCCGGATGCCGCCGAGCCAGACGACCGAGGGCCTGCAGGCCGCACTGCAGATCCGGCATGAGTGGCCAGGCACCGCGGTGATGGTCGTCTCGCAGCACGTCGAGACCGAGCACCTGTTCGAACTGCTAGCCGATGATGCGCGCGGCGTCGGCTACGTGCTGAAGGAACGGGTCGCCGACGTCAGGCAGTTCACTGACGCCGTCCGCCGCGTGGCCGCGGGGGAGTCGGTGATCGATCCGGAAGTGGTGGCGCGGCTCGTGGGCAGGCCGCGGCGGAACAACCCGCTGGAAACGCTGACCGGGCGCGAGCTGACAGTGCTGGCCCTCATGGCAGAGGGCCGCTCCAATCAGGCGATCGCCAGTCAGCTCTACATGTCACCGAAAACGGTCGAGACGCACGTCGGGAACATCTTCGCGAAGCTGTGCCTGGAACCGGCCGCCCAGGACCACCGCCGGGTCCTCGCGGTGCTGACCTACCTGCGCAGGTAGCGTCCCCTCCGGGCGCTGCCCGGAGGGCCCGGCGCTGCCCGGCGCTGCCCGGCCTGCCAGTCCTGCCGGGAGCTGACCGCGCCGGTCATGCCGACGGCGGCCGGGATCGTCACCCCGACCGCAGTCGCGCGGTTCACGCAGTGGCGGCTCACTTCAGCGTGAAGCTGAGAATTTTGTGGTTCTTGGTGAAGGAGACGCCGAGTTCGCCGGCCGTGCCGGAGTACCGGCCGGTCCCGCCAGTCACCGCGAGCGTGGCCGCCTCGGGCTGCTGGGACTTGAACTGAACGGCCCCCTGAACGGTCAGGCTGGAGCCGTTGCGGAAGACCACGGTGACGACGCAGTTAGCGATCGTCTGCTCGGCGTTCTTCTCGGGAATCCTCGTCAGAGTGCAGACTCCGGAGTCGAAGCCGACGATCGGGTAGCCGTGGCCGGACCAGCGGGTGCTGGTGATCTGATCGTTGAGTATCAGCTCGTCACCCTGTGCGAACTTAGCGGGATTCGTGCCGGATACCGGTACGAGCCCGGGATCGGCGGCTCCGTTGTTGATGTCGAAGGCGTAGTACCGCTCGGTTCCGGCAGACGATGCGGCGCTGCTTGGTGCGGCAGCGGCTACGCACGCTGTCCCCCCTGCCGCCAACGCCACGCCGGCGGCGACGATCGCGGCCCGTCGTGCTTGCTTATGCATCCTGACCTCCAGGGGCTAGGCGTGCTGGGAATCCGGCCTCGGTGCCACGACACCACGTCAGTGAGTTCCTGCAGATCGGGGACAGCCCTGCGTCGCCATGGGGGCCAGCCCTGAGCCGCGGCAGCCCGGCTTGCCCGACAGTGGAGATGTTCACGCGCCGCAGCCCGCGCCGAACTGGAGGAACGATGACCCGCGTCAGACGCGCCGACGCTGGCCGGCGTCCACTGCCTCAAGCTGCCGGTAACGGACCTGGCGCGGTCGCTGGACTGCTGTCGCAGCCGCCTCGGTGACGAGGTCGAGCTCGAATTCGCGGAGCGGGACTTGCTGATGGGCTATGCCCTGGTCCACCCTCGTGGTGATCAGCTCAGGAGACTGTCTGTCCCACCGGTCGTAGTACGGGCGCACGCCGCAGGCCTTCGCCAGCGCCCACAGCGGCGGGAGCATGACGTTCTGCACCGCGATCGGCGGCGAGGTGACCCGGCTCTCGCGGCGGAAATGCCAGAACGTCGCGCCCAGCTGGAGCGGATTGCGCGGCGCGCCGCGCGCTGTGGTCTTGCCATCGGCGGCCAGCCCGGCGACGGCCTCGTGGAACTCCCTCGAGCGCAGCGCCGGCCGCAGTTCGACGAACGCCTGGATCTCGCCGGGCCCGGGATTCCCCTCCGAATGCGCGACGCCAGCCGGCACGACGATCGTCTCCCCGGCCCTGGCGATGCGCTCCTCGCCGGCGATGGTGAACCGGGCCTCACCGGAGGTGACGATGAAGCGCTCCTCCTGATGCGGGTGAACGTGCTCGGTGATCACGCCGCCGGGCACGCTGCGCCAGCTGAACCGGACGAGCTGCCCGTCATTGTCCTCGGCGACCGCGGTGAACTCGATCCACTCGCCGGTGGCGGAGTTGAAAAACGGCCGGAAACCGGTCATCGCCGCCTCAGCCCGACGAGCTGTGCTGGCTCTTGCCGATCAGGTCCTCGGCGAGCGAGGACTTCTCGCCCTCCTCCGGGATGAGTACCCACATGGCCAGGTACGCCAGGACGCCGGCGCCTCCGGTGATGACGCAGAGAACGGCCACGATCACCCGGACCATGGTCACGTCCCAGCCGAAGTACCGGGCGAGACCCGCGCAGACTCCCGCCACCATGCGGCCCTCCCGGCTGCGTACCAGGACCTTGCTTCCCGTATCGCTGCTCATGGCGGCCATCCCTTCCGGTCACGCGGGTCGCGAGCCGCCGTCGGCGGCAGGACCCGGTGCCCTGGCCATCCAGGCTACAGATGTCTTCGAAAACATGCAATGGATTTCATGAAATTGTGATAACCTTTCAGGATGGCCCGCTGGAGCTTCCTGAGCAGCCACGCCCGGGTACTGCTGTGCATCGCGCGCGACCCGGCCGTGCGCCTGCGCGACCTGGCGGCCAGCCTCAACATGACCGAGCGGAGCGCGCACGGCATCGTGACCGACCTTGCCGAGGCGGGTTACGTGATCAAGCTGAAGCAGGGCCGCCGCAACAGCTACCAGGTCCAGACGCAGGTGCCGGTATCCGTTCCCGGCAGCCGGGAGCCGGCCGTTGGCGAGCTGCTGGCCCTGTTCGCCGCGCGCGCCGCCAGCTCACTGCCGGACATGCCGCCGGTGCCAGGCGTCCAGAGGGCGCGAGGCGTCCCGCCGGCGTCACCGGAGGCAGGCGGATTCGGCGGCTCCGCGGGCGCGACGAGCCGGTAGGCGGCACGAAGGCCTTCCATCCCGGGAACGAGGCCAAGGACCTGGCCGTAGCCGGACACTCCGCAGCCGACGTGCCGCTCCGGGCGAGTCAGGTACCTGACGGCTGAAGCTGATGACGGCCGGGCCGGCTGAGCCGGCGCGGCGCAGGTTGGCAATCCAATTCTAGAAATGCATTGCCAGTGAATTGTTTCACCTGTAGTCTGAGGACAGACCCCGACGTACTCCCGTGCCGCCGCAAGCCGCCCAGGTGAGCCTGGGTCTGCACGGGAACCGGGCCGCGGTCCAGCGGTACATTCCCGCTCGCTAAGGAAGCATCGTCATGACCGAGCAGCCGGTACCACCCGAGGTTGCAACGAGCACGTTGCCGCCCGTCTCACTCAATGGCTCAAACCCGCCGCCCGCACCCGCGCAGGCCGGTCCCGCTCCCGCTCCCGCTCCGGCCACGTCCGGCCGGGCGCACACGCGCATCAGCGGCATGCGGACCTCGCTGATCGCGGGTATCGCGATCCTGATCGTGGTGATGATCTTCATCATCCAGAACACCAGCGCCGTGAAGGTCAGCTTCCTGGGCGCGCAGCTGCGCCTGTCGCTCGCCGTCGCGCTGCTGCTGGCCGCGATCGCCGGCGCCCTGGTGATGGCCGCCGCCGGAACCGCGCGGATCACCCAGCTGCGCCGGGTCATGCGACGTGACCGGCGCGCATCCCAGTCGGCCGACTAACGCAGCGAGTAAGGCGGTGCCGGGCCGGGCGCCGCAAGGACGGTCGCCGCGCCAGGACGGTGCCGCAAGGACGGTGCGCCGGGGGCAGTCGTCCCGGTCAGTGCCGGCGGTGCGACTTCCGCGCCTCCCGCGCGGCAGCGGGGACCCCGGCCGGGGGCTCGGAGCCGGAGCCCGTCGCCGGGAGCAGGCCGAAAGCGTCGGCGACAGCAACCGCTCCCGCCCTGTTCCTGACTCCGAGCTTGCGGAAGAGGCCGGTCTGGATGTTTTCCACGGTCTTCGGGGCGATTCCGAGCGCACGGGCAGTCTCGCGGATGGAGCGCCCCTGCGCGCCTGAGCGGAGGATGTCGCTCTCCCGCACGGTCAGCTCGGGCAGATCGCCCCTGCCCCGCGGCTGGTGGTCCCACCGCGCCCGCACGGCTCCGATCAGCGGCCGCATCGGCATCGAGTCGACCACGAGATAGCCCTGGCTTGCCATCCTGAGCACCGACAGGAAGTGGTCATCGATCGTGTCGGCGGACACCAGCGAACTCGCCCCGCGGGCCAGCGCGTCGGCGACATCCGGCGGGTCGAGAGGCTTGCTGTGCACCAGGATTGCCGGGACGGCGAGGTCCTCAACCAGATCCCAGCAGGCCAGTTCCGGATCGACCAGCGCAGCCACGATCGGGCCGCGGTGCCAGCGCGCCCAGTGCGAGCGCGACACCGGCCCTGGCGCCTGCACCAGCACGAACGACTGCGCACTTCGCATCAGGACCTGGATGACCTGGTCGCGGGCTGAGCACGGCTGGCCCGCCACCACCGTCAGCACGGCAAAGTCATCGCTGGGCGGTTCCCGCCGCCTCGGCTCGGGGTCGGCGCGCCGGTCCAGCATGCCGAGTGACGCCGCACGGGATACCGCGTGCGCGCCGCTGTTCACGTCGAGCTTGGCGTAGATGCGGCGCTTGAAGTTGTCGACCGTCAGCGGGCTGATCCCGAGGAGCCCGGCAATCTCCGGACCGCTGTGCCCGGAGGCTGCCAGCGTGAGGATCTCGAGCTCGCGGTCGGTCATTCCGCCTGCCGCAGGCCGCGCGTGCCGCCCGCCCTTGCGCCGCACCAGCGCCAGCACCGCCTCCAGGCCGTGCGACTCGGGAACGAGAGAGGCGACGCCGGCCCTGCACGCGGCGGTCAGCGCCGCCTCGGTCGCGTCCTGATACGTCACGATCACGTTCAGCTCGGGGAAGCGCCGGATGAGATCTTCCGCCGGGCCGCAGATCCTGTCCAGCCGGAGACCGGCGTCAAAGATCACGACATCGGGTCGGCGGAGCTCACACAGCGCAGGCATCTGATCGGGATCACCGACCATCCCGACGACGGTGACGTCCGGCCGGGTATCCAGACACGCCGATAACGTGTCACGCAGCAGCCGTGACGACGACTGCACTGCTACCTGAACGGTGACGCGAGCGGGGGGCGAGGCCATTCTTTGTAGCCTGCTATCCGGTATCTCGACACTTGACGGGTTAGCGCGATACCGGAGTCTACGCCGGGACGCGTGCCCTCACCCGGCAGTTCGCCTTTATATAGATATCTCCGCTGCGACCGCAATTATCCCGTTGGCGCTTCCCCAGCAGGACCAGGTGACGACCGGGCGATCAGGACGTTCCCGTCGCGCGGAGACACGGCGTTCCGCGTCACTCCCGGACGAGCCCGCGGCCCGCCTGCGGTACCGCCGCCCATTCGACGGCGAGTTTGACCGAATCGCGCGGGGGCAACTGCGCTGCGATCTTCCGCGTCCCTGCACCTGCAATCGAGGCGATCCGCATGGAACTCCGGGCACCGTTACGAATGCGCCGAGAGGCAGCGACCGCGCGTGACCATCGGCATGGCCGCCTTGCGGCTGCACTGCGCCTGACTGGCGGGCGCCCTGGCGATCTGGACCCTGCTGTCGGTGATCGGCCTGATCCTGACCCACGTCTTCAGCAAGGGGCCGGTGCACTCGGCGGACCTGGGTGTCGATGTCTGGCTGGCCCGGCATCGCACGGGGACGTGGAATTCCGTCATGCTTTTCGGGACGGACCTGGCCCGTACCGAGACCGTCATCGGTGTCGCCGTGATCGCTGCGCTGATCCTGCGCTGGCGCCTGAAGCGATGGCGCGAGGCGCTGATTGTCGTTCTTGCCGTCGCGGGCGAGGTCCTGATTTTCCTGGCAGTGACCGAGACGGTCCCGCAGCGCCGGCCGCCGGTTCCCCGGCTGCAGGTCGCGCCAGCCACGTCAAGTTTCCCGTCGGGCCATACAGCGGCGGCGGTCGCTCTTTACGGCTGTCTTGCGATTCTGCTGCTGGTGCTCTGGGCAGGGCATCCGGCGGCCACGGTGATGGCAGCCGTGCTGTTCTGCATTCCTGTCTACGTCGGGGCGTCCCGGCTGTACGAGGGGGAGCACTATCCGAGCGACGTGCTGGCCGGCGCGCTGCTTGGCGGCCTGTGGCTGTTCTGCCTGCTTCGCACCGTGCCGCCGGGTACCAGGGCGAGACGCGCGGAGCGGCGTCAGGCAGTGCTGGTCAGTCGCTAGCCGAATCTCGCCCAGGACATGACCGCAGGGACGTAAGCCGTGAGCCACTCTCAGGAAGACACCGGCGCGAGCGCGACGGAGGTCGCGCGGCAGGCCTGTCCCGGACGTCGTGCAGGACGCGGCCGCCGGGCGCTGGCGGCCTGCCAGCGCCTGGCTGCCGCCGCTTCCGCGACTGCCCGCCGCGATCGTCTCAGCGGCCTGCGGCCTGGCGTTCGCCGTCGTCGCTGTCTGGGTCAGCCGAAGCGGGCAGACAGTGCCCGCTGTCGACCGGGAACTTCACGAGTGGGCGCTCGGCCACCGGTCGCACTGGAGCATCAGCATCGCCAGGGTGGTCCGGTGGGGCGGGGTCACCGACCTTCTCCTGCCTGCCCTCTTCGTGATCGGAACGGCTGCCGCCACGGCCCGTACCGCAGCCCGCCGCCTGCAGTCAGGACTGTTTCTCGTGGCAATTGCCGGCGCCGGCATTGCCGTGGAGACCGAGATCAACGCGCTGATCGGCCGCGCCCGGCCGCCGGTGGCTGACTGGGCCGGCGCTGCCGGCGGTCCGTCGTTTCCCTCGGGGCACACCACGGCCGCCACGATCTTTGCCATCTCGTGCGCGTGGATCCTGATGGGCCGGGTCCAGGCCGGCTGGCGCGCGCCGCGCGATCTGGGCGGCCGCGGCACTGTACGCGGGAATCGTCGGCTGGTCGCGGATCTGGCTGGGCGTGCACTGGCCGACGGATGTGCTCGGAGCCTGCCTGTTCAGCGTGGCCTGGATGAGCGGGGCTATTGCTCTCCTGCCCGCTCGCTCGCCCCGATCCCGCCGCTGCCGCCTGACCAGCGAGGCGTCACGAGGCACGTGGCCTAACGCTGCAGCGGGAGCGAAACCAGGAATGTCGTCGGACCGCCGGCTGCGCTGCTGGCTTCGACGCTACCGCCGTGCAGCTCGGTGATTGCCTTCACGATGGACAGGCCCAGGCCTGTTCCCGGCACGCCCGCGACCCTGGCATTGGTCGCGCGGCTGAAGCGGTCGAAGATCCTTCCGATCTCCTCCGGTGGCACGCCGATCCCGCAGTCCGTGACGCTGATGTGCCACCACGCGCGGTCAAAGCTGGCGTCGACACGAACCTGGCTGCCGTCCGCCGAGAACTTGACTGCGTTGCCGATCAGGTTGTCGAGCACCTGCCGCAGCCGGTGCCGGTCGCCGTGGACAGGCGGCCCGTCGGCAGCGCTGATCTCGATCGCGATACCCCGTTTGGCCGCGACCGGGCCCGCGGACGCTGCCTCCTCCGCAATCAGGCCGGGAAGGGAGACGGCGGACAGTTCCAGCGGAAGGACGCCGGCCTCGATGCGGTCGAGCAGCGAGAGCTCGCCCACCATGTGCCGGAGGCGCTCAGCGTTGCGCTGAATGACGTTCAGGTAATCCTCGATGTCGGATGCCCTGCCCGGGGCCTCCTGGCGGATCAGCTCCGCGAACGACACGATCGAGGCAATCGGCGTGCCCAGCTCGTGCGACACAGCCGCCAGGTACTGGGATTTCTCCTCTGCGGCTTTCTGAAGCCGCGAGTTCTGATCGGCAAGCTGCTGCTGCGCGACCTCAGCCAGCTCTCGCGCGGCGAGTTCGGCCTCGATCGTGCGCTCGCGCTGCCTTTCGAGCTCGGCCCGGTCGGACATGTCCCAGGCGAGCCACAGGTCACCGCGGTGGCAGCCATCGACGAAGACAGGCCAGTAGTCGCATTCGAGCGTCCGCCCGTCAGCGCACCTCATCTGCTCACCCGAGGCCGGCTGCTGCCGCGCCAGTGCCTCGCCGGTGCGCCGGACGAACTCGGCCGGGTCGGCGAAGACGTCCTTGATCCGCCGTACGAGTCCGGCGACGGGGGTGCCCGTGAGGCTGCCGGGATCATCGCCCGTCCCGAACATGCTGCAGAAGCTCTTGTTCAGTTCGGCGATCATGCCGCGCTCGTCGGTCACCAGCACGCCCGGTATCGCGGCATCGATCAGGCTTTTCAGGCGCTGACTCTGGTCAGCCAGGCTCCGGCGAGCCTGCTGCTCGGCGGCCAGGAGCGCCGCCCGCTGCTCTTCGTCGCGCTTGCGGGCGGAGATGTTGGTGAGCGCAGCCAGGCCGCCCGCGGGCTTGCCGTCCGGCCCTTCCAGCGCGCTGACGGACACCTGCACCCAGGTGTCGTTGCCGCCGGACGGCCGGAGACGGCAGTCCGCGCGGAACTCCGTGCCGCGCTCGAACGCCGCCGCCCGATCACGCTCCAGCCGCCGGAGGTCATCGGGATGGACGACCCGCGTCCAGCTGTTGCCGACAGCCTCCTGCCGCGCGAACCCGGTCAGCTCGGTCCAGCGGTCATTAACGAACACGATCCGCCCGGCCGCGTCAGTCTGCGCTATACCGACGGGCGCGAACTGAGCCAGCTGGCGAAACCGTGCCTCGCCTAGCTCGCGCAGTTCCGCCAGCTCGGTCGCGCTGCCGGCCTGCCGCAGGCCGGCGGCCGCGATCGCCGCTACCGCCTGCGTGACGGAGGCCGCCTCCGGCCCCCAGGTCCGGGCATCCCCGATCAGGGCCAGCAGGTACGACGGCTGGCCCGCGGCAGGCTCGGGATAGGTGAGCAGGGCGCTGATCCCCGGGGCAGCTCCGCCGGGCGCGGTCAGCTCGGCGGAGCGCGAGCCTCCGGCCGCTGCATCGTCGTGATGCTCCCGGTCGCAGAGCGCTGATCTGCGTCAGCAGTACCGGGTCAGCGGCCGCTTGCTGCGGATAAGCCGCGAGCACTCGCAGGCGGTCTGGTGCCGGAATCTCGATCATCAGCGCCGCCCGGGCGCCTGCGCACGACGGCAAGCCGCTGAAGGACGTCCGGCAGTGCCGCCGAGGGCGACTCGCTGCCGAGCATCCGGCTGGCCGCGAACTCCGCGACCTGCGCAGCGTCACGCCCGTCAGCGCGACGGGGCACATCGGCTGCCTGCCTGGTTCGAGCGCGGGATCCCGCCATAAGCCGTAGCCCTGCCCCTCGCGATATGCCGCCCGACAGACCCATGCTCCGTGCGTGCCCAGCCATCCCGGCAGGCGCCCCAGCCAGCTAGCGAAAGGACAATAGCCCCAGTACGGCGCGTCGTACCCGCTGTGATGGCATGCCAACCTGGTTACGCCCTCGGGGAAACGGCTGCCTGCCGCTGACCTTCGCTGCGTCATTGACGGCCAGCTACGTCACGTAGTACTGCTGGTGGCCTGCCCCGGCCCGTGCTCTCCTGCCCGCTCCTGGCTCAGACGGGGTCGGCGCTGCGGCCGGTCGCCTTGCGGCGGATGACGCTGCGTCCGATGACGCTCCGGCCGATCACGCCAGGGGGGCGGCGCCGGGTGGCACTGGCGGGCCCGTCCGGCCGGATGGCGGCTGCGGGCTGGCTGACAGTCACCGGCGTGAGAATGACCAGGCCGCTCCCGATCACCTCGTCGAGCAGCGGCAGGAAGCCGCGGACGCGGCTCTCGTCGGCCACGATCTCGATGAGCACCGGTACTGAGTAGCCAGAATGCAGCGGGCCCGCCCGCCGGAGGCGGCCCGCCGCGCCGAAGCCGTCCAGCCCGCGCGTCACCGTGGCACCGCCGAGACCCGCCTGCCGGGCCCGCTCGGCGATCTCCGCGTACAGCGGACGGCCGGCAAACCTGTCATCGGCGTTAATGAAGACCGAGAGGAAGACCGCGGGCTGCGCGACCGTGCCGCTGGCGCAGGCCGGCCTGCTCGGTTCCGGGCTGCGCGCGCCGGGCGCTCTTCACCGCGCACTCAGCAGGAGCAGCGGAACCGGGCTGGCCTGTGCGGCCGCGCTCGCCACGCGGCCGAGCCGGGCGCGACGGGCGCCGCCGTCACCATGCCTGCCCACGACCAGCAGGTCGAATCCGTGCGTCGCCGCGTAGTCGCAGATGGCCTGGCCGGGCCCGGCACTCCCCTCGGTCAGGACGTGCACCGTGAGCCGCAGTCCGCTGACCGCGCCGGACTGCCGCCGTAACGTGCTGAACTGCTCCTCGGCCTGGCGCCTGATCGCATCGCTCTCGTTCTGGCGATCCTCGGTGCTCTCCTGCGGCGCCTGCGGCCTGACGACTGCAAGAGCGACGACGTGACCGCCCTCATGGCCGACGATGGCCGCGGCGGCCCGCAGGGCCTCCGCCGCGTCAGCCGAGCCGTCCCAGCCCACCAGGATGCGCCGGAAGGAAGCGGTCATCACCGGGCCGGCATGATCAGCCGGAGATTGCCTAAGCCATGGATCTCCATGCCAGCCTCCTCGCAGGTGCCACGGCCATTGTCTGCGCCGTGGCCGGTGCCGGCAAGACATCACGCACCTGTTAATGCATGGCCGTCACAACTGCCAGGACCGCGATCAGCGCGATCAGCATGTACGCGAGATAAGCGTCGAGACGGCCGGACTGGAGGCGCTGCGCTGCCCGCACCAGGACCAGGAACGGCCGCCTGAAGGGCAGGTAGACGTACTCCTCGACGACCTCAACCACGTCGGAGCTATATCCGACGTGGGCCACGGGCGCCAGCGTGCCATCCAGGCCGTCCGGTTCCGTCTCCGCGATGTCGCGATAGCCGCTGTCCGGCGAGGTAGCTTCGTCCGTTCCGGCCTTCTCCGCGTCGAGCCTGGTGACCTCAGCCCTGGTATGCAGGACCGCTGCGAGCACGCGGCGGGTGGGATTGGCGAAGCCGAAAGCCGTGTAGCTGTCGCGGCCGGACACGCCCGCGGTCGCGGATTTCCAGGCCGGCACGCGGCGCACGCGCAGCAGGCTCCGGCCGGAGCCCAGCCAGGCGAGAACCGCGACGACGGCGAACAGCGAGGGCATGACCACCCAGAGCCAGGACGGGGACAGGATGGAGAAGCCGGCGAAGACCGGCTGAAGAACCCAGGGTGACCTGAGAGCAGCCGTCACGGCACGACCAGGAAGGACGGGTGACAGCCCGGCGGCGATCACCCTGATCTCCAGCGGCGCGACGGCCGCCACCGCCAGACAGCCGGCGGCCAGCAGGACGATGCCGGTGCGACCGCCGGGCCGGGCGTCGGCGCGGGCCGGCGCGACATCGGCCGGGGCCGTGTCGGGCCGCGCGCGCGGCTTGCCGAGCACGACGAGTCCCACCAGCCGCACGAAGGTAACTCCGGCGAAGCCGGCCGTCAGCGCGACCGCCGCCCCGGTGATCGCGAGTACCAGCCGGTCAGCAAGACCGGGCACACGGAACTGCTGCATCAGTGCCTCGAGCAGGAACCACTCGGACACGAAGCCTGCCGTCGGCGGCAGGCCGGCCAGGGTGATGCTGCCGATGGCCAGTCCGGTCCCGCTCCACGGCGCGAGCCGGACCGAGCCTCGCAGGTCGTCCAGGTCGTCGGTGTCGGCTGCTGCCTCGATGCCGGCGCTGGAGACGAAGAGCAGCGACTTAGCCGCAGTATGCGCGATGACCTGCAGCGTGGCGGCCAGCAGGCCCACTGCCGTCAGGCCGCGGTTGCCGATGGACGAGCCGACGAGGGCGACGCCGAAACCGGCGAGGATCAGGCCGGTGTTTTCCACGCTCGAGTAGGCGATGACGCGCTGAAGGCTCGCCTGGACTGCCGCGTGCGCGATGCCGAGCACGGCCGTCAGGCTGGCCAGCACGAGCAGGATGGCGATCACCGCTGACGGCGGCGGCCCGAGCAGCGCAAGCGTCCGCCACATGCCGTAGAAGCCGACGTTGACGGCCACGCCGGCCATGATCGCCCTGGTCGGGCCGGGTGCCGCCGCGTAGCCGCGCGGCAGCCAGACCTGGAACGGCACCAGGCCGACTTTGACCGCGAATCCGGCCAGCAGCAGCACGCAGGCCGTGGCGCGCAGCGGCCCGGCCGGCACGTGCGCCATGCCCGCCAGCGCCAGCGATCCCGACCGGGTGACCAGCAGCAGCAGTCCAGCCAGCAATGCCGCGCCGCTGATCTGACCGAAGGCCAGCGTGACGAGCGCTGCCGCGGGCCGTCCCGGCTTGCGCCGGTCAAAGCCGGACAGCAGCCAGAAAGCCAGCGTCAGCGATTCCCAGGCGAACAGCAGCGTGAACGCGTCCGTCGCGGTCATGATGACGGCAACGGCGCCAAGCGCCAGCGCGTAGCTGGCACCCAGACCCCGCCGGCCGGGCCCGGTGCGCCCGGCTGCCCAGGACGCCAGGGCGAGCGACACGGCCACGGCGGCGCCGAAGGAGATCACCAGGAACAGCCCGGACAGCCTGTCCGCGGCGAGACCTGGCACCGTGCTCGGGTTCCGGCTGATCCAGACCGAGCCGAGCAGGCCGCCGGATCGGAGGGCCACGCTCCGCCCGGCAACCGCAGCCGCGCCCGCTGCCAGCACGCAGGCGCAGGCGACTGCGCCGGCGAGGTAGGGCAGTGAGCGCCACCGCGGCCACCGGGCGCCGAGCAGCAGGTCGATGGCCGCCGCCAGGATCAGCAGGATGAGTCCGGCGGCCAGGACCGCGCCAAACGCCGTCATAGCCGGTCCCCGGTAGCTGCCTGGCCCGCGCTGGCCGCCGCCGGTCCGGCGCTGCCCGCTGCAGGCAGCCGGCCGAGCGCCAGCAGCAGGGCGGACAGGATGGCGAACGGGCTCGGCGGCGATCCGGGCAGCCAGACGTCGACGGGCACCACGCTGCCGATACCGCCGCTCGTCGCGTAGGACGGGCTCACGATGCCGCCGCTCACCGCGTCGGTGCCGACCGCGATGACCAGCTTCGGGTGCGGCATCGCCTCGTAAGTCTCGCGCAGCGGAATGGCCATGCCGCGGGCGCCGGATCCGGTGACCAGCAGGATGTCGGCGTGCCGGGGGCTTGCGGTAAAGAACATGCCGAGCCGGTGGATGTCATAGACCGGGTTCAGCAGCGCCATGATCTCCCACTCCTCGCTGCCGTCCGATCCCGCGTCGACATGCCGCAGGTGCACCGACCGGCGCAGCGCTCGGGTGCGCTCGCGCAGCTGGCCGCTCGACTGCCGCCAGCGAGGCCGGCGTCTCCTCCGCCGGGACAACTAGCGACGCCCTGCTGCCGGAGGCACTCTGCGGTCCGGCAGCCCAGCCGAAAACGTCCGGCCGTGCTGCGATGCACCGGCCGCACTGAATGCAGCGGCCCTGATCGACGCGCACTGCGCCGGGCTGGTCCTGGCTGATAGCCGCGACCGGGCAGAGCGACGCCAGCCCGGCCGCTGAGATGGCACCCGCTTCAGCCGCGCCGAGTACCGCGGCCGGGCCGCGGGTCGCAGCCGCGTAGTCGTCCGGGCGATCCGGCCAGCGAGTCGTCAGCACGCCGTTACGCAGCCCGCGCAGAGCCCACATCGGTGACCTCCCCTACCCGGCCGCGCCGCCGGCGGACAGCCCGAAGCTCGCCTCGATGAACGGGAAGTCGGTCAGGATGTCACCTGCGAATACCTCATGCATCAGCACGAGGTTGTGGAACGACGCGGATCTGGACCGGCAGCGCCGGATCAGCGCGTCCTCGATGCGGACGTCGTAGAGCACCTCGCCCTGGGGCGCTTCCGCCCAGCCGACGGCGCGCCCGCCGGCCGGCTCGCACGCCGTGCGGATCGGCCCGCCTCCCGCTTCGGTCAGCTCATCTACCGCCTGCCGCAGCAGGTGGAAGGAGTCAGCGATCTCGTCCGTCCGCACCTCAAGCCTGGCCAGGGCGTCGCCTTCCTGGCGCGAGCTGACTGCCGTCCCCAGCGATCCGTAGGCCGCGTAGGGCCGGGCCTGCCTGGCGTCGTCGCGGACTCCCGACGCACGTCCGATCGGACCGAGCGCGCCGTGCTCGCTCGCTCGCTCCGGTAGCAGCGGTCCGGTCCTGCGCAGCCGGTCAAGGAACGAGGCTGTGCCCATCAGGAGCCTGACGTCGGCGGTAATCTGCCGTTCCAGCGAGCCGATCGCGGCCAGCATGTCGGCGGGATCGGTCCTCGGCGCGCCGCTCACTCCGCCCGGTACGACGACGCCGCGGCCGAACCGGCTGCCCGAGAGCTGTCCGGTGAGCCTCAGCACCTGTTCCTTGTGCCAGCCGAAGCGCGCGGTCGCGACCGCGAGCCCGGCTCCGTCGGCCAGCCGGACGATGACATCCAGGTGGCAGGCCAGGCGCTCGAGCTCGGCATGCAGCACCCGGATCAATGCCGCGGCCCACGGAATCTCAGCTCCCGCTATCGTCTCGATCGCCTGGCAGTACGCCAGCGCGTGGGCGACCGAGGCAATGCCCTCGGTTCGCTCGGCCAGCAGCACGCCGTCGCCGCGGCGCCATGCCCTCGAAGCGCTTCTCGATCCCGCGGTGCTTGTAGAAGATCCTCATGTTGACGTGCGGGATGTCCTCGCCTGGCGTCTCTACCAGGTATTCCAGCGACTCGACGACGCCGGACCTGACCGGGCCGTGCGGGATCGTGAAGAGGCCGGGACCCGTCGTGTGCCGCGGCAGGATGCCGGGATCAGGCTCGATCGCCACGGGCACGCCCGCCGCGCCCGGCTCGGGCCGCCGGGAGGCGCTGGTCGGCAGGATGAGCGGCTCGAGTCTCGGATGACCTTCGGGCACGATGCCGAACAGGTCGTGGATTTCCCGCTCGTACCAGAACGCCGCGCCGATTCGCGGGGTCAGCGCCGGATAGCTGGTCCGGCCCGGCGGGACCAGCGCGTCCAGCGTGCTGATGCCGCCCGGCCCGGCCAGCTGGGCTGACAGCAGCAGGCCATCGCTGGTCGCGGTGCCGAAGAGATCAGCGAGCCTCCGCCCGGCGGCCACCTCGCCGGCCAGCCGGTCCCAGAGTGCCGGAATGCTCGCGGTGACATCGTGCTCGGCCTGGCTGCTCATGATCCGGCTCCGGTCAGCAGCCGGATCGCACGGCCGAAGAGCTCGGTGAGCTCGGCCGGCGGGTGGATGCCGAGGAGCAGCAGCGCCAGGGCGCCTGCCATGACGGGGATCACCATCCAGGCACTCGGCTCGCCGCGGGGCACCGCGGCCGGCCCGGTGACGCGAACCGGAGCAGCGATTTCGGCGACGGCTGTGACCGCGCCCGTCCGCGCGAGCTCGGGCGCGGGCCCGGGTACGGGAGCCGCTGGCAGCGTGCCTTCCGGCGGCTGAGCGCGCCGCGCGGGCCGGAGCAGCGGGATGGTCGTGGACGCGGCCAGGCCGAGGAATGCGACCGTGACTGCGATGATCAGGATCGCGGCAGCGACGTGGCTTCCGGACGCCAGGCCGCCGGCCACGATCTCGAACTCGCTCCGGAACAGGCCGAACGGCGGCATCGCGCCCAGCGCGAAGACCGCCAGCAGGAACAGGGGACCGCTCCACGGCAGAGCGTCCAGACCGCCGCGGATGCCGGACAGCCGCTTGGTCCCGAACTTGCGGACCAGGACGCCTGCGCCCATGAACGCGTTGCCCTTCGCCGCCGCGTGCGCGAGCACGTGCAGCAGCACTCCGGCGAGCGCGGCCGGCGCCCCGAAACTGACCCCGATGGCCAGGATGCCCATGTGCTCGACGCTGGAGTAGGCAAGCAGCCGCTTGATGTCCCGCTGGCCGAACAGGTAGAGCGCGGCCAGCAGCAGCGATGCCACGCCGAACACGAGCAGCACGGTCCGGGGGAATGACGACCCGAGCGTCGCCTCTGCCACCTGATAGAAGCGCAGGATGGCGTAGAAGCTCAGGGCCAGCAGCGAGCCGGACAGCAGTGCGGACACCGGCGTCGGTGCCTCCGAGTGCGCGTCCGGCAGCCAGGTGTGCATCGGCACCAGGCCCATCTTCGTGCCGAAGCCAAGCACCGCCAGCACGAACGCCAGCTCGCACGGCCGCGTGCGGGAGCCGCCCGGCTACCGCGAGCAGCTGGATGAATCCGAGGTCGTAGGACTGGCCGAGTACCTGCGCGCCAGCGTAGTAAGCGAAGATCGTTGCCAGCAGCGCCAGGCCGAGGCCGGCCGAGGCCAGCAGCACGTATTTCCAGGCAGCCTCGGCAGCACCGTCGGTGTCCTCGATCGCCACCAGCAGGGCCGAGATGACCGTCGTCACCTCGATGGCGACCCACAGCAGTGCCAGGTTGCTCATCATCGGCGCGGCGAGCATTGCCCAGGCGAACAGGTTCAGCCCGATCCAGAACCGGCGGGAGTACCGGGCCGACTGACGGTCGTCGTGGCCGCCGGACAGGTAGCCGACGGAGTACAGCGCAATCGCCCCGTACAGGAAGCCTGTCGCGACCAGGAACACCGCGCTCAGCGCGTCGACCCGCAGCAGCCGCAGCGTCTGGATATCGCCATGGGCTGCCGTCGGCACGAGCGCGAGCACGAGGCCGAAGCAGGCGATGCCGCAGATCGCGGTGATGGCACGCGCGGCGGCGAGCGGAACCCGCAGGCAGCTGACGGCGGCGGCGAGCGGCAGGGTCAGCAGGAGCAGCAGTACCACGCTCATGGCTAACCCCGCAGGCTGGTGAGGTCGGCGGTGGACATCGACTCAGCCCGGCCGTGATGGACCCGGATCAGCAGCCCGAAGACGACCGCGACGACCAGCAGGTCGAACAGGAAGGCCACCTCCAGGATCAGCGGCATTCCTGCGGCCACGACCAGCGCGGTCAGCGAGACGCCGTTTTCCAGCGACAGGAAGCCGATCGCCTGGGAGATGACGTCCCGGCGCACGATCATCAGCATGAACGCCACCAGCGTGACGGCGACGGAGATAGCCAGCGCTGTCGTCGGCAGGACCGGGCTGCGGATGCCGAGCGCGGCCACGCTGAAGAAGCCGAACGCCGCGACCGCTATCGCGAGCAGCACCGTGCTGGCGAGGCTGAGCGCGTGGCTGCCCGCGATGTCGCTCCACCGCGCGTCCTCGCCGGTCAGCCCGATCCCGCGCAGCAGCCGTCGGAGCACGATCGGCACGATCACGACTTTCAGCGCGAACGACAGCGCCGCCAGCACGTAGAGATCGGGCAGGTGGCGGGTAGCGGCTACGACCACCGCGAGAACCGAGATCAGCGCCGACTGGGCGGCGTAGAGCCGCACCTGGTCGCGCAGCAGTGCCTGCCGGAACATGCCGAACTCGGCCAGCAGCACGCCGACGGCGATGACGTTGGCGCCACCGGACAGCACGCTCGGTGCCGCTACCGTGGCGGCGGTGATTCCTGACATCAGCCACCGCCAAGATAGAGCGTGAACACCCCGAGAACAGCGAGCAGGAACGCCGCCGCGACGAACTCGGTGATCTTGAACAGGCGCAGCTTGGCGAACGAGTTGTCAATCACCGCCACCACGACCCCGAGCAGGGCCGCCTTGCCGATGAGCGCGACGATCGCGAGCAGCACTGACCCTGCGTCAGGTGTCGACGCCAGTCCCCAGGGCGCGACGAACACATTGAGCAGGATTGTGTAGAGGATCAGCTGCTTCATCGCCGATCCCCACTTCAGCAGCGCGAAGTAGGGCCCGGAATGCTCGAACGGCCTGGCCTCCTCGATCATCCCGAACTCGTTCGTGCCGGTGTGCGTCTCGACGGGGATGCGGCCGGTCTCGTAGAGGATCACCATGAACAGCGCGGCCGCGGCCAGCAGGTGCGCGGGACGCACGATCTGGCTCGCGGACGAGCGGACCGTTGCCGCCAGCGCATAGGGCAGGTCAGTGCCTGTCACCAGCGCGACGGTGAACACGACGAACAGGATCACCGGCTCGGTGATGGCGCCGAACGTCTTGGCCCGGCTGGCGCCGAGCTGCGCGTACGGGCTCCCCGTATCCAGCGCCGAGACGGCGACCATGAAGCTGGCCAGGGACAGGATGAAACCGCCGCCGAGGATGTCGCCCATGTAGCCGAGCGGCAGCCCGAACGTGGTCAGGACGGGAATGAGCAGCGGCACCGTCAGGTAGCACGTCATGGCGATCAGCGGTCCCGCCAGGAAGACCCAGGTCGACCCGTCGGGCGCGAGCGCTTCCTTGCGGAACAGCTTGCGGATGTCGTAGTACGGCTGGAGCACGCGGGGCCCGGCCCGGCCCTGCAGCCGGGCCTCGACTTTGCTGATCAGCCCGGAGACGCCTGGGGCGGCACCAGCGATCGTCACAACCTGCAGGCACTGAACGACCGGGATAGGCAGCACCGGGCTCATGAGCCGGCGTCCGGCATCTTGCTCCGAGCGGGCCGCACTCCGGAATTACCAGCGGGGAGTGTGCCCCATGGATCTTTGCCGGGAGGCTCCGGCACTTCGTCGGTCACTGACCGCTCCTCTCCCACGCCAGTTACAGCGAACTTGGTGGTAGAGGCCATCAGCGAGACGAATCCGCGGTTTCGGCGAGCCTCATCGCCGGTCCTTCTTTCTAGCGCATCGTGCCTGCACTCTGCAATCCCGCCCGATGCCGCGCCGCAGGCGCTCACGAACGGGACGGAATTGCCAGCCCGCGAAGACCTGCCGGGGCCTTCGACGGTTCGTATTGGTACAATTACGCTGAGTGGTCAGTGGTCCGGTAACGACCTTCGCGCCGATTATCAGGAGGCGCAAAATGGGACTAATGGACAAGGTCAAGGCGCAGGCGACTCAGGCCGCGCAGAAGACTCAGGAAGCAGCTCAATCAGGCAAGGCCAAGTATGACCAGGCTCAGGCCAGCCGCCACGCGGACGCAATGCTGCAGCAGCTTGGCGCTGCGGTGTATGCCGAGCGCACTGACCGCGGAGCTGCGGACAGCCAGGCCAAGATCGACAAGCTGATCAGTGATATCTCCGCCTTTGAGCAGGAGAACGGCCTCAATGTGACCAGCCAGCCGCATCCGACGGTCCCGCAGCCAGGGTCCCCGGCCGACCCAGCTGGTCCGGCCGGCAACTCCAGGCCGGACACGAGCGCCTCGTCCTGACTGCCGGACCCGGATCAGGCCCTCGCCGGCCTTCTCCGCGGCCAGCTGGCCCGTGTCACCCGCCAGGGGTGATGATCACGGGAACTTGCCGGCAGGACGATGGCGGTACGGGAGCACTCAGGGTGGTGACAGCGGAGTGCTGGGCCTATCTGGCGGCCCGTCCTCGTCAGCCGATGCTCACCGCCAGCTCCTGATAGGAGGGAACAAGCTCGGCCCACCGCGCCTCGGTGTCGCCGGGCTCGTGCCCGGCCAGGTAGGCAGCGAGATTTTCAACGTGGATCTGCCACCCGGCCGCGTAGAAGGCGACCTTGTCCAGGGGCATGCCCTGAACCTCGATCACCAGGATGGCCTGGTCCCCGTCGGCAGTCAGCGTGACCTCCGTGACCTGATCGAACGGCGGCACACCTTGCCCCTTCCGGTAAGACTCGTCCGTTTCCCTGGTGGTCACCAGCAGCCGCCGCGGCGGCTCACACGCATCCACGCGCCCGGTGCTCTCGACGTCATCGGCTTCGAGGTACACGCGAAACTCTCCGCCGGGGCGGAGGTCGCCCTGCACCTCGCCGTGCCAGCGAGCCAGGCGGGCGGCGATCGGTGAGCGCCGACCACAGATCGCCGATATCAGTGTTGAAGCGGTCCTCGATTCGGACTACGCCCTTACCATGTGCCGATCGCAGGCTGCCGAGGATGCGAGGCCCCCCGGGTATGTTGCTGGTCATCGGTGCTCCTTCGCTTGCGGCCCGGGCAGGTCCATCCTGCCCTGCAGGAAGACTCCGGTTCCTGCTTGGACGACGAGCCGACCCACCCGATATGGACAGCAGGTAACCGCGCAGCCTGCGGGTCTTCCAGTTAAGCCACCGGAGGCAGTTCGCCCTCGGCAACGTCCGGTCTCTGTCGCCACGAGGTACACGCGCAGACAGTCAGTCGACCTGTCAGCGGAGCCTCCGGGTCCCGGGCCAGCGCGGCGGCCACGCCTGCCCCGCGAAACGCGAGGCTGAGGCCGGGCACAGAGCCGTCATAATTGCCGCATGATCGACGTGCTGATCGAGCGCATGACGGAGCTCCTCGAGCCGATGGAAGCCGCGAACGATCCGAAGCGGATCTTCCACGCCACCTACCTGCGGACCACAATCGCCGTCGCCGAGGAGATAAAGCGCCCGGGCGGATTTGCCGACCCGCAGTGGACCGAGCGCTGGGACATCGCATTCGCCGACCTGTATCTCGAGGCACTGGAACGGCTTCAGGCCGGACAGCAGCCGTCGCGGCCCTGGGCGATCGCCTTCGGCGCACGGCGCGGGCTGCCCGTCCTGAACCGTCTGCTGCTCGGCATGAACGCGCACATCAACTACGACCTGCCGCAGGCCCTCCTGGCGGTGATCACCGACGAGGAATTCGATGATCGCGCAACTGGTCGCCAGCCGCGAAGCCGACCACAAGGCCATCGACGACATCCTCGCCTCCCGGGTGTCGGCCGAGGGCGACGAGCTGACCAGCATCCACGGGCCGGGCTCACTGCTGGACCGGCTGCTCAGGCCGTTCAATCAAAGCGGCACCAAGCGTTTCCTGCGCGAGGCGCGCCAGAAGGTATGGGCCAACGCGATCAATCTGAGCCAGGCGCGGCGCGCCGGCGCCGGGGCCTACGCGGCCCGGCTCGCCGAGCTTGAGGACCTCAGCGCCGCCAAGGTAACTGAGCTGCAAGCACCGGGACAGGTCCTGCTCAAGCTCGCGGTCAACGGCTTCGGCGTTCGCCTGCCCGATCAGCCGGCGACCTGAACATCAGGCTGCCGGTATACGAGTTCCTGGTGAGCTCGCCGGCGGAGGTCCCAGGCAGCACTGTCATGCCGCAGTGGACGACTGGCTGCGGTGACGATCTGACACCAGTGTCTGTTCCCTGCGGGTTTCGGCCGTGTAGCTTCCGGGCTAGGTCGGCAGCCGCGTTGCCGCTTACGACCCGGGCAATGAGGGGAAGACGAGATGAGCGGACCTGGCGGCTTTGAGGGTCGACGGCCGTACCGCACAGGGTCTACTACATGAGGCCATGGCCATCGGTGAGCAGCGATCCCATCGATGCGCGGATCTGCTCTGCCTGGGCGTTGGTACCGAATCCAGACGCGCCACGCCGCCGCCCACCGTAGGCCGCGAGCAACTCGGCTCGCAACCCGTTAGCGGAGCATCATGGTAGTCGTCCTCGCCGGGGACGGCGCGAGAGGAGGGCACGGTCGAGACCTCTGCGGCGAACTCTCCCGACCTAACGCAGCAGCCGGAACTGGTCGTCGGCATGCTTGCATCGCCAGGGCCCGCGTCGGAGCTCACGGAAGACCTGCTGCCGGATATCGCTGACCGGCTAGCGGCGCAGCTGCCCGGGCTCGGTGGAGGGTGGAATTCGTCTCGGACCGGCTGGTCGAACCGCCGACCGTCCTCAGCGAGCTGATCTCGGCGGGCCGCCGGATGCTTCTCGACCGCGGCTGGCAGCTGGCGGTCTGCATTACCGATCTCCCGCTGCAGACCGCGCGGCGGCCCGTGATCGCGCATGCCAGCGCGACGCATGGCGTCGCGGTCCTGTCCATGCCTGCCCTCGGCCCGGTCGCGGTGCGGAAGCGCGCGGTCGAGACGATCGTCCGCCTGGTCGGGCACATGCTGGGCGACACGATGCGGGCAGCGGGCACCGACGGAGCCGCCGAGCCCGCGCGCCGATAGGCGTCGGCCCGGCGCATGCGCGAACTGGGCAGGCGCATCGATCAGGGAGAATGGCGTCGGCTTTGCCGCGCGGGTCGTCACCGGGAACATCTGGCTGCTGCTGGGCATGCTGCGCGCCAACCGCCCGTGGCGGCTCGCGCTGCGGCTGACACGCGCGCTTGTCGCGGCGTTCGCGGCTGGCGTGTTCGCCCTGGTAACGAGCGACATCTGGCGGCTCGCCGAGTACCTCGGGCCGCTTCGGCTGACCATCATTGCTCTCGGCTCGGTGGGCGTCACCAGCGTGACCATCGTGATCGCAACCGGGCTCTGGGAGCGGAGCCCGCACCCGGCCGCTCGCGAGCAGGTCATCTTGTTCAACATCGTCACCGCGGCCACGGTCGGAATCGGCGTGGCGGTGCTCTACGCCGCCCTGTTCGTCGCCATGCTCGCGGCGGCGCTGCTGCTTGTGCCAGCGGACCTGCTGAGCATCGCGCTGCGCGGCACCGCGGGCGTGGCCGACCAGGTCCGGCTCGCGTGGCTGGCCACCTCGATCGCGACGCTCGGTGGCGCGCTGGGCGCCGCGCTGGAGTCCCACGAGAGCGTGCGCGAGGCGGCTTACACCTATCAGCCGGATACCCAGGTCAGCATCATCGCCGAGCCCCCTGCCCGTCGCCGCGACCACCCCTAGCTCCTCGTCAGCTGGCAGGATCGCCCAGCCAGCGGTCGAACCACGCACGGGTGCGCCGGAGCAAGTCGATCTGATGGTTGCGTTCCGCCAGACCGTGCCCCTCCCGCGGGTAGACGACGAGCTCGTGCTCGGCCCCGTACCGGCTCAGGGCGCGGTGGAAGTAGATCGCCTGGCCGAGCGGCACGTTGGCGTCGTCCTCGCCATGCGTGATCAGGACCGGGGTGCGGACCCTGGAGGCATATGAGATCGGGCTGACCTGATCGTGCGGGTGCGGGCCGGTCCCCTCCCAGCCGAAGCTGCCGGCCAGGACGCCATCCATCGATCCGTATTCGCCGGTCCCGGCGAGCATTCCCCAGTCGCAGATCCCGGCGGCCATCAGCGCGGCCTTGAATCGGTCGGTCTGCCCGATCGCCCAGGCGGCCATGAAGCCGCCATGGCTAGCGCCTTCTATCCCGAGTCGGTCAGGGTCGGCGATGCCCTCGGCGACCAGCAGGTCGATGCCTGCGAGGATGTCGCCCCACTCAGCCCCGCCGACCGCGCCTACGACGGCTGCCGAGAAGTCGCGGCCACGGCCCGTGCCGCCGCGCGGATTAGGCAGGAACACCGCATAGCCCGCAGCTGCGAGCCACTGGCCGGGATTGTGCGGCCTGAGCATGAACTCGTCGGCGTACCTGTCATCAGGTCCGCCGTGAACCAAGGTTACGAGCGGGAACGGGCCGTCCGCTCGACTGCGGCCGGGCGGCAGGATGAGCAGGCCATCGAGGACAAGACCATCGGATGCCTTATAGGAGAGGCGTTCCTGGATTCCCCACTCGATCCCGCGCAGTTCGGGCCGCGTATCGCTGATCCGGCTCAGCGGGCCGCCTGGCGGCCCCGCATGCACATCGGCAGGCTCGTAGGCGGTGGTCGCGAGCGCAGCGACTACCTCACCGGAACGGCTGGCTGTCAGTGAGCTGACCAGTCCGGACCTGGTGGACAGGCACCGGAATCGAAGCTCGCCGGGCTCGAGCCGGCGGATCTGCGTGTCGAGCCCGCTGTCAAACAGGGCCAGCGGCGGGCCAGCGGCGACCTGCGCCAGGTCAGCGGGGCAGACGTCCATGCCGCTGGTCAGGTCGCGGGGCGAGGCGGACGCACCAGGAACCGTGTCGTAGACGGCGAATCCGCCGAACGGCTCGGGTTCTGCCAGGTAGGCCAGGTGCCAGGTGCCATCATCGGCCCACCAGGCCGGCGACCGGGCATGGCCAGCGACTCGGCCGAGGTCGTGGACTTCCCCGGTGTCCAGGTCGACGACGTGCAGCTCATTGGTGATGGCCCCCGGATCGAGGTCCCTGGCTCAGCCAGCTGATCACCGCCAGCGGACCGCCGTCCGGTCGCTGCGCCAGCTCGGCTACGTGCCGGCCGCCGAGCTCGGCTGCCAGGCGCAGCTCGCGGGTTCCCGTGTCGAGGATCCGCAGCCTGCCGCAGCCGCGCCGCTCGCTCCAGACGACAGCGTCATCGCGCTCAGCGCGCCTGCGCTGGTCCTCCTCGGTCGGCTCGTCCGCGGCCACCACGACGACCCGGCCGTCCGCCAGCGGGCACACGTCGTAGATGTCGCTGTGCCCGTCAGTCAGGGCCTCGGCCTCGCCGCCATCGATCCGGATCCGGTGCAGCTGGGCGGAGCCGGTCCGGTCTGACAGGAAGTACAGCGAAGCTGAGTCCGCCGCCCAGTACGGGCCGCCGTCACCCGCCAGGCCGGCGGTCAGCTGCCGCGGCGGCGAGCTGCCGTCGGCGGCGGCTATCCACAGGGCGCTCAGACGGCGCTCCCCGAGCTGACCCATCGGCGCTACCGCGTAGGCCACCCAGCGCCCGTCCGGCGAGATGGCCGGGCTGCGATGGCTCTGCGCCGTCCACGACGAGCTCGGCAGTCAGCGCTGGTGCGTCGATTCCCACGAGATGCGCCTCCCAGCCGCCATTTCAATCGTGACCATCATGCACCGCAACGAGATGACACGTCCGTATTCGGCACTGGTTGAGGGATCCGCTATCCCGATAGGGCCCGCTGATGGAACGACCGCCAGTCCCTGGCGCGGGTGCCCGCCGGTCCGGGCAGTCTTTCGCACTCGCGAAGCGGGGGGGCGGCTCGGTTTGCGGTTGGCCAGGTCAGTGACGTTCGGGGTCCCGTCCGGCTAGCTACACTCCGGCTATGAAAGCAGAGATCTGCGCCAGGTACGGCCCGCCCGAAGTAGTCGTGATCTCAGAGGTCGAGAACCCGGCTGCGGGGGACAGCGGCGTGCTCGTCAGGGTCCACGCGACGACGGTGAATCGGACGGACTGCGCCTACCGGGCTGCCGGCCCTTCTTCATGAGATTCCTCACGGGCGTCATCAGGCCACGGTCGACGGTCCTGGGCACTGAGTTCGCGGGCGTGGTCGAGGCGGTCGGCAGCGGCGTCACGTCGTTTGAGGTCGGCGACAAGGTGTTCGGATACAACGAGGGCCGGTTCGGTGCTCATGCCGAGTACGTGTCGATTCCCCAGGACGGTTCGGTCGCGACGATGCCGGCCAACGTGACCTACCAGCAGGCCGCCCCCGGTACGGAGGGGTCGCATTATGCCCTCGCGCACATCAGGGCGGCAAGGATCCGCAGCGGCCAGGACATCCTGGTCTATGGCGCGACCGGCGCTATTGGCTCGGCGGCGGTTCAGTTGCTGAAGAGCATGGGTGCCCACGTGACCGCGGTGCTGCGGCACCGGCCACGTGGAGTTGGTCAGGGCCTTGGGCGCCGACAGGGTCATCGACTACACGGCCGAGGATTTCTCCAAGGACGATCAGAGATACGACGTGGTCCTCGATTCGGTCGGCAAGAGCTCCTTCAGCCAGTGCAAACGGCTGCTGAAACCACGCGGAATCTACATCTCCGTCGGAGTTGGGTCCGCTGGCCCAGAATCCGTTCCTGGCGCTCATCGCCCCGCTGCATGGCGGCAAGAAGGTCATGTTCCCCATTCCGAAGCATGACCAGGTGATGGTCCGGTATTTCAGCAAGCTGATCGAGTCCGGACAGTTCAAGCCGGTCATCGACCGGACGTATCCGCTGGACCAGATCGTCGAGGCTTACAGGTACGTCGAGACCGGGGCAGAAAACCGGCAATGTCGTCATCAGCCTCGAGGGGTCACGTTAACCGCCCGTCGTTCAGCAACAGACTCCGAGCGGCGTCGAAACCCTTGCGGACCAGGCGCCAGGCACGCAGAACAGCGAGATCCGCGCACGCGATCAGCCGCCTCGAACTGCGATGAGTTGCGCCAGTTCCCTTCATCGCCGTGCTGCCTACCGTGTACGCGGTCCCCGACCACCTCAGCCGCGATGTGCGCCGCTCGACTCGCGCCAACCATCTGCTATCGGTGGCGCGAGGTTAGCCAGCACGCGCAGCCCACATGCAACGTTGGCCAGGCGCGAGCTCACCACAAAGGCTCCACCGGTGAACCGCGGCGCTATAAGCGCCGCGCCAGTTGCGTGATCCCGCCCGGGCCGCGCCAGCGCACGGCAGGAGCTTTCCGTGCCGCGCATGAAGACAGATGCTGAAACAGGTACTTCATTCTGCACGCTCGGAGGTCGGCCAGGATGACAGGTCAGGGGCGCGTGTACTGGCGGTGCGGCTGCGCCGACCCGGCCACCGGGCGACAGTTGGCGGAGGTGCCCGCGGCCGGCGAGCGGCCGCCACGGAAGCTGGTACCTCTGGCTGGAACTGCCTGCCGGGCTTGAACGGCAGGCGCAGGCGGATCCGCCGCGGTGGCTACCTGTCCCGCAAAGCCGGGTGGCAGTACTCGCGACGCGGCGCGCGCCGCAGGCTGGCGATCCCGGCCGCTGGATGGTGACGACGGGGGACTGGCTGGCGCACCGGCTGGTCTCCCGGACATCCCCCGGCCTCGCCCACCGTGCGCGGCTACGCCGGGCGCATCCGAGCGGACATCGAGCAGACATAGACCCGCGTTTGGAGAGCGGAAGATCACCAGGATATCGAGAATCCCAGGTCAGGGGCAGGTGGAACGGGTGCGCCGCCAGGGACTTGAACCCCGAACCCGCGGATTAAGAGTCCGCTGCTCTGCCAATTGAGCTAGCGGCGCGTGAGACCTGGTGATACTAGCGCAACCCGGCAACCGGTGCGAATTGCGATCAGCGCGCCGGCACCAGCTTTTGCTGGCTCCCATGTCCCTGGTAGAGCTTACGCGATCTGCCCGGTTTACTCGCCGAGAAACCTGCCCATGAACCCCGCCGCCCTGGACGGCCGGCCCGTGCGGGCCTCCTCCCGGTCGGCCAGGGCCATGACCTGCAGCCCGGTATTGAGGCCGAGCCACCGCAGCGGCTCGGGCTCCCAGTCCGGCGACCGGTGGCCGACCCACGGGAGCCGGGTGATCTCGCTGTCGGTCCCGGTGATCAGGTCGGCGAGTGTCCGTCCGGCGAGGTTTGTGGTGGAAACGCCATCGCCGACGTAGCCGCCTGCCCAGCCGATTCCGGTCTCCGGGTCCAGGCCGACGGACGCGCACCAGTCCCGCGGCACCGCGAGCGGACCGCCCCAGTGATGCGTGACGCGGACGTCGCCCAGAACCGGGAACAGCTCGGTCAGCGTTCGCCGCAGCGCGGCGAACACGGACGGCACCTGGTCATATGACGGGCGCACCGACGAGCCGAGGTGGTAGGGAGCGCCCCGGCCGCCGAAGGCGAGCCGGCCGTCCGCGGTCCGCTGCCCGTAGATGATCAGATGGCGCAGATCGCCGAAGGTAGGCCGGCCGGCCAGCCCGATCTCGTCCCACGTGGCGGCGGGCAGCGGCTCGGTCGCGATCATCAGCGAGTAGACCGGCGCGACCGCGCGCCGGTAGCCGGGCAGCCCCGGCGTGTAGCCCTCCGTCGCCCGCACGACGTTCCGCGCGCGCACCGTCCCGGCCGGCGGTGACGACCCGCCCGGGCGCCAGCTCCAGCACCGGCGTCCGCTCGTAGACCGCAACCCCGGCCCGCCGCACCGCGGCCAGCAGACCGCGGGCAAGCCGGGCCGGATGAATGGCGGCGCAGTGCGGCGTGTAGGTGCCCCCGAGGACGGCGCTCGCCCCGGCCATCGACTGCGCCCCGGCGGCGTCCAGCAAGCGCAGGTCGTCCTCGCCGAAGCCGAACTCGCGGGCCTCGGTGACCTCGGCCTTCGCCCGGTCCAGCTGGGCCGGCGAACGCGCCAGCATCACCGTGCCGCCCTTCGCGAAGTGGCAGTCGATGTCCTCGGCGGCAGCGACCGCGCCGACTTCGTCCACGGTGGCGTGCATGGCCCGCTGCATCGCCATGGCCCCGTCCCGGCCGCCCATCCGGGCCAGCTTGGCCAGCGAGGCCGGGAACAGGGCTGAGCACCAGCCGCCATTCCTGCCGGACGCGCCGAAGCCGGCGATCTCCCGCTCGCACACGACGATCCGCAGCGCCGGGTTCCGGCGGGCCAGGTAGTAGGCGGTCCACAGGCCGGTGAAGCCGGCACCCACGATCGCGACGTCGGCCTCGGTGTCGCCGTCCAGGGCGGGACCGGGCGTCAGCGTGCCCGGCACGGTGTCGAGCCACAGGGACAGCGACCGGTACTGATCAGATCGGGCCATGCCGTCCATCGTGGCAGGTGACGGGCTCGTGCCGGGAATCGGGCATGCTGGTGTCATGGCCACTGAGACTTCTGCCGCCGGGACGATTCCGCAGCCACGCAATCCGGGCGAGGCGTACCAGATCTGCGTGGTCTGCCTCGGCAATATCTGCCGGTCCCCGATGGCCGAGGTCGTCCTGCGCGACGAGCTGGAAAAGGCTGGCCTGGCCGGGAAGGTCGAGGTCGACAGCGCCGGAACCGGCGACTGGCACGTCGGCGAATCCATGGACTCGCGCGCCCGGGCAGAGCTTTCCAGCCGCGGCTACGACGGATCCGGTCACGAGGCGCGGCAGATCCGGTCGTCCTGGCTCGGCCGCTACGATCTGCTGCTGGCCATGGACCGCCATAACCTCGCCGATCTGAAGGCCATGGCGGCCGGAGACCCCGAACTGGCCGGGCGGATCCAGCTCATGCGCGATTTCGATCCCGGCTCGCCTGCCGGTGCCGAGGTTCCTGACCCGTATGGCGGCGGCCAGGACGACTGGACGGAGGCGTTCGGGCTGGTCGAGTCCGCGGCCCGTGCGCTGGCCGGTCAGCTGGCGGCCGAGCTCTGACTGGCCGCCATGACTCCCGCCCCGCTGCCGCCCGCGACCGAAGACCGCCTTGCGCGCTTGCTCGGCACCGGCGTGGCCGCCGCGGCCAGCCTGGGCAGCCAGCACGGCGCTGCGCGTTACCGCCTGAAGCTGGCTGACGGCCGGCTCGCGTTCGCAAAGATCAACGACCACCCTCATGCCGGGAACGAGGCCGTCACGCCCGCGGCGTCAGCCGGGTTCGCCGCCGAGGCAGCCAGCCTGCGGTGGCTCGCCGAGCCGGGTACCGCGCCGGTCCCGGCCGTCCTGGCCGCGGACGACACCTGCCTGGTCATCGAGTGGCTCGACTGCGAGCAGCCGAGCGCCGCCGCCGCGGGCGCATTCGGCCGGGAGCTGGCCCGGCTGCACGACGCCGGCGCTGAGCACTTCGGCGCTCCGTGGCCGGGCACGATCGCCGGCCTGCCGCTGTCCAACGATCAGGCGGACAGCTGGCCGGACTGGTACGCGGCGAACCGGGTGCTGCCCTACGCGCGGATCGCCAGGGACCGCGGCAGCCTGACCGCGGCCGACACGGGGCTGGTCGAGTCCGCCGCAGCCCGGTCTGCCGAGCTGGCCGGGCCGGCTGAGCCGCCCAGCCGGCTGCACGGCGACTGCTGGTCCGGGAACGTGCTGTGGTCCCGCGGCCGCGGCTGGCTCATCGACCCGGTCGCGCACGGCGGCCACCGGGAGACCGATCTGGCGATGCTCGCCCTCTTCGGCGCGCCGCATCTGCAGAAGATCCTGTCCGCCTATCAGGAGGCGGCGCCGCTGGCCGACGGCTGGCGCGGCCGGGTGCCGCTGCATCAGCTGCATCCGCTGCTGGTGCATGTCTGCCTGTTCGGCGGCTCGTACCGGGAATCGGCGCTTGGCGCGGCCCGGGCGGTGCTGGCGGCGTAGCCAGGGCTGGCGGCCTAGTCCGGGGCTGGCGGCCTAGTCCGGGCTGGCGGCCCGGTCCGGTGCTGGCGGCCTGGCTCCGGGGCTCTCGCTGCGCGGGAACGGTTCAGGTCGCGAGGCGGCCGGCCGGGTCGGCGCTGGCCCACGCCGCCGCGCCGGCCTCGTCGCTGCCGTCGCTCGCCCCGCCGGTCAGGTCGGCGGGCAGCTCGTCCGCGTCGTCGTCGGCGTCATCCTCGGTCACCTGCAGCGCGTCCGGCGACAGCGGCAGCGCGATGCAGAACGTGGCGCCCGCGCCGGGCTGCGACCGGACCCAGGTAGCACCGCCGTGTGCGGCGACCAGCGCGGCGACGATGGCCAGGCCGAGACCGGTCCCGCCCGTGGTCCTGGCGGCGTCGGCCCGGTAGAACCGCTCGAAGACGTGCTCGGCCTGGTCCTGTGTCAGGCCCGGCCCGTGGTCGGTCACCTCCAGCACGGCGGCGGGCTGGGAGAGCGCGGCGGGCTGGGAGATCGGCGCGGCTGGCGGTGGCGGCGGGTTCCCGGCATCGAACGAAGCCGTGCTGGCAGTCACGACCGGCTCGCCGCCGTTGTCATCAGCCTGCGGGCCGGACTCGATGGCGGCCTGCGGCTGCGCCATCGCGGTCGCGGCGGGCGCCTCATCCAGGTTGCCGGACCTGATGAGCACGTCGATGGGCGTGCCGTCCGGCGTATGCGTCAGCGCGTTGCTCATCAGGTTGCCGATGACCTGGCGCAGCCGGACCTCGTCGCCGATCACCAGCAGGGCGCGGCCGGAATCAACCGTGAGGTTGATGCTGCGGCCCGGCGCGACGACGCGCGCATCGTGGACGGCGTCGGCGGCCAGGGTGAGCAGGTCGACGGGGCGCGCCTCAAGCGGCCGCTGCTGATCCAGCCTGGCCAGCAGCAGCATGTCCTCGACCAGGATGCCCATCCGGGCCGCCTCCTGCTCGACCCGCCGCATGATCCGGTCCATGTCGGCCGGCGCCAGCTGGCCGGGGCTCGCCGGGCTGATCTCGGCGGCTCCGGTGCTGCGCTGCCCGCGGCGACGTTGCCCTCGATGACCCGGCCGGCGGCAGGGCTGGTTCCGGCGCCGAGCGCCACACCGCCGCGCTGGCGGTAGTACTCGGCGAATCCGCGGATCGCCGTCAGCGGAGTACGCAGCTCATGGCTGGCGTCGCCGACGAACTGCCGCATTCGCTCCTCGTTGCGCTTGGCTGCTGCCTCCGACTGCGAACGGGCGTGGAAGGCGGATTCGATCTGGCTCAGCATGGTGTTGAGCGAACGGCCGAGCCGCCCCACTTCAGTGCGCGGATCCCGCTCCGGCACGCGCCGGCTCAGATCGCCTGCGGCAATCGCGCTCGCGGTCTGCTCGATGTCCGTCAGCGGCCGGAGGCTGCGCCCGGACACCGGCGATGGCGAGGATCGCCAGCAGCGCCGATCACGACGAGACTGACCAGCAGGTCGATCGTCTCGAGCTGGCCGATGGTGCTGTACTCGCTGGTCGCGTTGATCGCCAGCACCACTGTCGCGGTCGTGCCGTTGGCCAGCGGCCCGTCTCGCCATGTAGACACGCCACTGGTACGAGCCCGACTTGTCCGACACCGTGATGGCACCGGCTTCGCTGTGCGCACTGATCCAGCTGGCGCTCGACTGCAGGTCCGGGCCCGGGATCGGCCTGCGCGTCGTCCGAACGGATCTGAGAGCCGCTCACCGCGGCTGTACTCGGCGGTGGGGCTGATCACGTCGTGGATGACCCCGTTGCCAGCGTATCCAGTACAGCGCGACGTCCGGCTGGCCGCCGCCGATCCCGGTCTGCTGGTACTGGCCGACGGCGCTGACAGCATTACCGAAGGAACTCGTCAGTTCGTCGTCGATACGGGCCGATCAGGTCGTTCCTGAGAATGGCCGATGCCGGCCACGCTGATGACGACAAGCGCCATGGCGACGAGCGCGAGCAGCGCGGTGATCAGCTTGACGCGCAGCGGCGTGCGGCCTGGCAGGTCCCTGACGGACCGCCAGAAGCCAGCGCGCTGCCGTGCCTGTGCCATGGGGTGATCAGGACCTAGGACTGGTGCGGAAGCCGGAGCACGTAGCCGACTCCGCGCAGCGTGTGCAGCAGGTGCGGCTCGGTCGTGTCGACCTTGCGCCGCAGCACGGAGACGTAGGACTCCACGATTCCGGTGTCGCCGCGGAAGTCGTAGTCCCACACGTGGTCAAGGATCTGCATCTTGGACAGGACCCGGTTGGCGTTCCCCATGAAGTAGCGCAGCAGCTTGAACTCAGTGGGGGAGAGCTGGATCTGGGTGCCGCCGCGCCAGACCTCGTGGCTGTCCTCATCCAGCTCCAGGTCGGCGAACTTCAGCCGCGGCGGCGGCTCGCTGCCGTCACCGCGGGTGCGGCGGAGCACGGCGCGGATGCGCGCGATGACCTCTTCCAGGCTGAACGGCTTAGTGACGTAGTCGTCTCCGCCGAGCGTGAGGCCGCGGATCTTGTCCTCGGTGGAGTCCCTGGCGGTGAGGAACACGACCGGGATCTGGGCGCCGCCGCCGCGGAGGCGGCGGATGACGTCGAAACCGTCCATGTCGGGCAGCATGACGTCAAGCACGATGAGATCGGGCCGGTGCCGCTGGGCGGCCTGAACTGCCTCGTTGCCAGCGGCTGCCGTCACGACCTCGAAACCGGAGTAGCGAAGGCTGGCGGCTAGCAGCTCGAGGATGTTGGGCTCATCCTCGACGACCAGTAGCCGCGCATCCGGCTGCCGGCTTCCGTTGGGCTCGCTGTTCATGCGCCCATTGTCCGCCCGTCCCCTGAACGTTAGCTGAAGGTGCCCTGAGGCTGCCCTCCGCAGATCACGCGCAGTTGCCGTGCTCCCTGCGGCCGACTCTGTGACACTTTCAGGGCATCAAAACCGGCAAATCACCTCGCTGGATAACCGCAACTGTCACACAGTCGGCGGCACGCCAGGTTCCGGGCGTCAGGTGCCCTGCTGCGACCCGGTGATCAGCGACTTCGGCACTGTCTGGCCGGTCTGCAGGTCGTTGAACAGCTCCTTGGCCTGCGCGCTGTCCCACAGCACCGCGTCCCCGGCCGGGGTCGCGTAGTTGGAGCTCGCGATCGGCACCGTGGTCGTCTCCGGGTCGCGCAGCGCTTCCGCCGCCCCGAACAGCTGATAGAGGCTCGTGCCCTCGTCCACCGTCAGCGTGCTCACGGCACCGCTGGCGGCCGGGAGCGCCCTGAACGGGTTGAGGAAGACGCCCGGACTCGTCATCTTGCTCAGCAGTGCCCTCAGGAAGATCCGCTGGTCCTGCTCGCGCTGCAGGTCCTGGGTGGCGAAGTCATGCCGGTCCCGGACGTAGGCCAGCGCCTCGCCGCCGGTCAGGACATGACAGCCCTTCTTGAGGTGCAGGCCGGACGCGGAGTCGTAGAGCGAGTGGATCAGGCACATCCGGACGCCGCCGACCGAGTTGACCACTCGCACGAAGCCGCCGAAGCCGATGTCCATGAAGTGGTTGATGTACAGCCCGGTGTCGTCCTGGATGGTCTCGGCTAGCAGCCGCGGACCGCCGATGGAGTACGCGGCATTGATCTTGTTCATGCCGTAGCCGGGGATGCTGACGTAGGAGTCGCGCGGAACGCTGATCAGCAGCGGCTTTCCGCTGGCCGGGACGTGCAGGATGAGGATGGTGTCGGACCGGCCGCCGGACACGTACCCGGTCGACAGCTGGCGCTCCTGCGCCTTGGTCAGGCCCTGCCGGCTGTCCGAGCCGGCGATCAGCCAGTTGGTCCCCGACCCCGGGCTCGGCCGGCCGGAGTAGTCGACCAGGATGTTGCCCCTGGTCAGCTTCGAGTTCAGGTAGAAGTACGTGCCGACGCCCGCGACCAGCAGCAGCGCGACGATGACGGCGAGGACCGTCACGATCCGCCGTGGCCGCAGCCAGCGCCGCCCGCCGCCGGAGCGCGTCCCGCCGGGCCCGCCGGGTCGCGCCGGGGAGCGGGCGGGCGCCGCGAGGCCGCCGCCGTAGCTCGCGGCCAGCCGCGCCAGAGCCGTAGCCAGCCGCCCGCCAGCCGAGCTGACCGGCGGCTGCTGCGGCCATCCGCCGGGCGGCGGCGCCGGCCGCTGGCCCGCTGCGCCCTGACCGGCCGCGCTCTGGCCGCCTGCGCCCTGGCCGCCTGCGCCCTGGCCGGCGCCAGGGTACTGGCGGACCTGGTACTGCCCGCCCGGATGCTGGTTCGAGGGGATGCTGACGGTCTTGTCGCCGCTCGCGTCCGAGCCGCCCCGGCCCCCGTCGGCAGGCTCCTGTCCGTCGCGGAACCAGTTGTCTGGCCATTCGCCCATCGGAACCGCCTATCGCCAGTCGCTGTCCTCATCGTCTCTACCTGCAAGACGCTCCGGCAGCCAAATCGGTGGTGCCGGATGTGGCGAAAGGCGCAGGACGCCCGTCATCGGCGGCCGTCCCACCAGATCGTGACGGCCTCGCGGCCGGCGGAGCCCAGCTCCATCGGCCGCTCCGGGTCGATTCCGGACTCGGCCAGCGCCCGGCGACCTCATCGGCCCGCTCCGGCGGGAGGCACAGCCGCCGGCGGGTGACATCGGTCAGCTCGGCGAAGCTGCTGTAGTCCCGCCCGCCGGTTCGCGGCCAGCGCTGCGATCGCGCGCTGATGCCCATCGCAGCGAGGATCGCCAGCAGGTCGTCCGCGGTCGGTCCCTGCGGCCTTGCGAGTCCGTGGAAGCGGAGCCAGAGCGGGTTCAGGGCTGACAGCGGGTGCAGGGCCGTCATCTCCAGGACCACGATCCGGCGCGCGGCTGAGGTCAGCGCGGCCAGGAACGGCTCGATCTCGGGGACGTTATAGGAAACGTGGTAGCAGGTCACGATATCGGCCCGCCCGGCCTCGGCCGCTACCGCCGGCCAGGTTCCCGTGATCAGCCGCACCGGCACCCCGCTCACGGCGGCGCGATCGGCGAGCAGGTCCAGCATGGCGGGCTCGGCGTCGACGGCCGTCAGCGCGGTGCAGCGGGACAGCAGCGGCAGGCTGGCTGCTCCGGCACCGGATCCGACGTCCAGCACGCTGCCCGGCGGCTGGAGCGCGGACCAGGCCAGCTCGAACGACGGTCCGGACGGCGCCGCTGTCAGCCGGTCAGCCCGGCGGGCGAAGACACCGCGGGGCAGTACCCATGGCGACTGCGGCACGGCCGCAGTGATGTGCTCGGGAATGGCCCACGCCGCCAGGTCAGACTGCCAGCGCTGGAGGAGGGCCGGGAGTGCGGCGGCCTCGTTCCCGGCGGTGGTCATGTCCGGAAGGTTACGGCCTGGTCGCTCCGGCGGGCAGCGGGTATCCGGGGCTGGCTCGGGCCGGCTTTTGTCTGCGGGCAGGCCCGGTTGGGGGCCGGCCTGCCAGGGAAGGGCCCGGAGAGGAAGGAGGTCACCATGACAGATCAGCGAAGCGGGTCAGGCGACGTGCTGGGCGGGCCGGACCCGGTCGGCCGCGAGGATGAGCTCGGCGCCGACGCGGCCGGGAGCGAGGACGAGCTGGGAACCGACGCGGCCGGGAACGAGGACGAGCTGGGAGCCGACCAGGACGGCCTGGAGGACGAGCTCGGGCCGGACGAGCCAGGCCCGGAGGACGAGCTCGGCGGCTAGCCCGGCCCGGAGGACGAGCTCGGCGGCTAGCCCGGGCGGCAGCCTGCCTAGGCCGCGTCTCGCCTGGCGACCTCCGCGCGGACCAGGGGTATGACCTGCTGGCCGATCTCGATCGCATCGGTGAGCAGGTCGTAGCCGCGCATCGAGATGATGTCCACGCCCAGGTCGATGTAGTCCAGGATCGCGGCGGCGACCGTGTCCGGCGTGCCGACGAGCGCGTTGGAATTGCCCGCGCCGCCGGTGACCGCGGCGGTCCTGGTCCACAGTGCCCGGTCGAACCGGTCGCCTTCGGACGCGATGGCCAGCAGGCGCTGTGATCCGGTGTTCTCGGGGTTCCTGAGCGGCCGCCGCCGGGAGATGGCTCCGCCGTTAGCCTGCACTCGCTCCTCGATCCGCCCGACGATGTCGTATGCCTTCTGCCAGGCCTTGTCCTCGGAAGCGGCGATGATCGGGCGGAACGCCACCTGGATCTTCGGCATATCGGAGCGGCCGGCCGCCCGCGCGGCAGCCCTGACCGACTGGATCTGCTCCGCGGTGCTGGCGAGCGGCTCGCCCCACAGGCAGTAGATGTCGGCCTCGGCACCCCCGGCCTGGTACGCGGCCGGTGACGATCCGCCGAACGAGACCCGCGGCCGTGGCTGCTGCACCGGGAACACATCGCTGACGAAATCGGCGAACGTGTAATGCTGGCCCCGATGGTCGAACGGCTCGCGCGCCGTCCAGGCCTGCTTGACGATCGCCATGTACTCCCGCGTGCGCGCGTACCGCTCGTCGTGGGTGAGGTAGTCGCCCTCGCGCTGCTGCTCGTGGTCGGTGCCGCCGGTAATGAAATGAACCGTCACCCGGCCGTCGCTGATCTGGTCAATGGTCGCGAACGTCTTGGCTGCGAACGTCGGGTAGGAGACGTTCGGCCGGTGGGCGAGCAGCAGCTGCAGGGTGTCGGTCTTGCTGGCGATATAGGCGGCGGCCGGATTCGGGTCCGGCGATCCGGACCCGTAGGCGAACAGCACGCGGTCCCAGCCGTTCTCCTCGTGCGCGCGGGCGAGCCGCAGCGTGTAGTCCTTGTCGAAGCTGCCGCCGGACCTGGCAGTGGTCTCGCTGCCGTCATTGGTCGCGGCGATGCCCAGGAACTCAACCGGCATGACTGGCACTCCTTGCAGGGCGAGGGCTGTTTGCAGGGCGGGACGGTTTGCGGGCGGGACGGTTTGCAGGGCGCGGCCGAGGCTGAGGCGCGCCTAGGCGGGCGATCCGTATTCGTACGGCAGCTTCTCGCCGGCCTCGACGGCGATCGGAAGCCTGTTCTCCGCGGGCGGCAGCGGGCAGGTCGCGAACTCGGTGTAGGCGCACGGCAGGTTCGCCGCCCGGTTGAAGTCGAGCGTCACCGCGCCGTCCTCGTCCGGCGGCGGCAGCTGCAGCGCGCGGTTGGCCGGGTAGGTGGTGACGCCCGAGGTCGCGTCGGTGAACAGGATGGTCAGGGTCCCCGGTGCGTGGCCGTTGAAGGCGGTGAGGCGGAACTGCTCGCCGTCGACCTCGAACTCGACGTAACCGGGCGCGGCATAGACATGCTGGAGGCCCTCGGCCACGGAGCCGACGGTGGTGTCACGCGGTTCGGGGAAGGCGACGTACCTGGCTGGCACTGCCCACCGCGGATCAGGCTGGTAGGCGGGCGTGCCGGCGAAGCTCAGCCGGAGCTGATGACCGGGATGGCGGGGGCGGACGATGTCGTAGCCGCCGCGCCGCGCCACCTCGATGACAGCGTCGCCGGAGACCGCGTTAACGCCGCCGCGCTCCGGGATCGCGCCGAAGGCGTAGCGGCCGGTGATGTCGGTGCCGCCGACGCTCAGGGTCTCGTCGTCGGCCAGCTCGACCACGACGCCGTCCGGTCCGGTGTGCCAGGCGCCGGGCGCGTCCGGGAAGCGCTGCGGCTCGGCGGTCAGCCAGTTCAGGCTCGTGATCGCGAGGAAGCCGTGCTCGGCGCCGAGAACGGCCTCATGCCGCCGGTGCCAGTCAGCCCAGTCCTGCTCGAAGGCGGTCCTGTCGAGGTCCTGCACGGTCATGGCTGCCCTGCCCTCTCGCCCCGGCCGGTGCTATGTCCGGTATGGCCGCTGGAATAGTAGGGATAAGGGCACTGCCGGCGCTTATTCCCGTAGCGGGCGCGCTGACGGCGTTGTTCCGGGGCTCGCGCGGGGCCGGCCTCGTGCCTAAACCGGGATACTTAGGGATGCGCAATACCACTTTACCTGCTACGGTCGACAATCGACCGCTAGGTCGCTCACTGCGGCTCTGACCAGGCGGTCGACGTGATCGAGCGGATAACGGGAGAGGGAGCAGCAGATCGTGAAGATCGGAGTGACTGATCCGGTTCCGCGGGCCGGCTCGCGCCGGGGACGCCGGTCATGGCGGTGACGCCGGAGGCTCGTGAGGTGCGCTGGGGCATCGTGGGCACGGCGAACATCGCCAGGGGCCAGTTCCTCCCGGCCCTGCGCGAAGCCGGCGGCCGGGCGGTGCTGGCAGGCAGCCGCACCGCCGGGCGGGCGAGTGCCTTCGCCGCCGAGCACGGCGTCGAGCGGGGCGTGGCCGGCTACGAGCAGGTGGTCGAGTCGCCGGACGTCGACGCCGTCTACGTGGCGGTGCCGAACTCGCTGCACGCCGAGTGGACGAAGAGGGCGCTGCAGGCGGGCAAGGCGGTGCTGTGCGAGAAGCCGCTCTGCGTGGGGTCTGCTCAGACCGCGGCCGTGCTGGACTTCGCCGCCGCGGCGCCGGGAGGGCCGCTGTGGGAAGCGTTCGTCTTCCCGTTTCAGGCTCAGCACCAGCGGGTGCTCGAGCTGATTGCTGACGGCGCGATCGGCGAGCCGGCCGAGATCGTCAGCTCCTTCCACTTCCGGGTCTCGAATCCGGCGAATATCAGGCTCTCAGCTGAGCTCGGCGGCGGATCGCTGGCCGACGTTGGCTGCTACCCGGTCCGGCTGGCCTGCGAGATCTTCGGCGCTGACGGGGCCGAGGTGACAGCGGGAACCGCTCAGATCAGCGGGGGAGTCGAGGTGGACGCCGCCGGCATCGTTACCTGGGGCTCCCGCAGGCTGCTGCTGACCTGCGGCTTCAGGCGCAGTTACGACACCTTCACCCGCATACTCGGCGATGAGGGTCAGCTCCATCTGACGAACCCGTTCCACCCGGGCGCAGCGGACACCCTCGTCCTGCACCGCCGCGGCGAGGCGATCGTGGAGCATCCGACCACCGACGCGCACTCGTTCACCGCGGCACTCCGCCACATCCACGCCGCGGTGCGGGGCGAGACCGCGCCCGCGCACCTCGCGTCGCAGTCGGCTCTCGCCGTAGCGGAGCTGCTCGACGCGCTGCAGACGACCATCGGGCTGCGGTGATGGCAGTGCCCGAGCTCACGATCGCGATCGGCTCCTATCTGGAGCCGGCCCAGGTCGAGCGGATAGCCGCAGCCGGACCGTCCGTCCGCGTGCTCTACGAGCCGGATCTGCTGCCGGTGCCGCGCTACCGCAGCGACCACACCGGGCTGCGCCGCGACCTCAGCGAAGCCGCACTCGGGAAATGGCGGGCACTCACGGCCCGCGCGGACATCTTCTTTGACTTCGACTGGCTCGAGCCTGAGGCGATGACGCGGCACAGCCCGAACCTGCGCTGGATTCAGGCCACCAGCGCCGGGATCGGCGGCTTCATGCAGCGCACCGGCCTGGACGGCAGCGGCCTGACCGTCACGACCGCGGCCGGGATCCACGCTGTTCCGCTGTCTGAGTTCGCGGTGACCGGAGCGCTCTATTTCGTGAAGGGCATACCTCAGCTCCGGGAGCGCCAGGCCGCCCGGCACTGGGAGCGGTATGCGACCAGGCAGCTAGCCGGGCTGCGGGCTCTCGTCGTCGGCCTCGGCGGCATCGGCCGTGCGACCGTGGCGTCCTTTGCCGGCCTCGGCGTGGAGGTATGGGGCCTTGGCCGCGATCACGGCTCCTACGAGGTCGCGGGTCTGGCCCGGCTGATTACCCGGGCGCAGCTGGACGCCGCGCTGCCCGAGATCGACATCCTCGTCCTGGCCTGCCCGCTGACCGACGACACCGCGGGCATGATCGGTGCCGCCCAGATTGATCTGCTCAGAGCGGATGCGATTGTCGTCAATATCGCCCGCGGCCCGCTCATTGACCAGCGTGCGCTGACGGAAGCGCTGGCCGGCGGACGGCTCGGGGGCGCCTGCCTTGACGTGTTCGCCGTGGAGCCGCTGCCCCCCGACGATCCGCTGTGGACGCTCGGCAACGTGCTCGTCTCGCCGCACTCAGCCTCGACGGTCGCCACCGAGAACGCCGCGCTCGTCGATCTGTTCCTCGACAACCTCGGCCGGTTCACGGCCGGCGTCCCGCTGCGCAACCTCTACGACCCGGTCCGGGGTTATTAGCCCACGAAAGGAAGAGCTGTACGTCATGAGCACTGAAGAGCTTCGGGTCGCCGTAGTCGGAGCGGGCAGCTGGTCCGAGCGCGCCCACGTTCCCGGCTGGCAGCGCGATCCGCGCGTGCAGGTGGCCGCGGTCGCGGACCTGGACGCCGCGGCGGCAGGGCGGGTGGCCAGTCAGTTCGGCGTCGCCCGCGCGGTCACCGACTACCGCGAGCTGCTCGAGGACCCCTCCATTGACGTCATCGATGTGGCCACCGGCAACGAGGCTCACTTCCAGATCTCCTGGGATGCGCTGGAGGCCGGCAAGCACGTGCTGTGCGAGAAGCCGGTGCACCGCGACGCCCGGCAGACCAGGGCGGCAGCCGAGCTGGCCGCCGCCAGGGGCCTGAAGACCAAGCTCGGATTCACCTTCCGGTACGCGCCGGCGGTGCTGTACGCGAAGGAGCTGATCGACTCGGGCTTTGTCGGCGAGCCGTACGTGTTCAACGGCTACGAGCAGAACAGCCAGTGGATCGACCCGGCTACCCCGCTGCGCCAGGCGGAGGGCGCCGAGCCAGACGGAGCCGAGATCACCGTCTCGTCCATCGAGGGCTACGGCGCGCCGATCATCGACATCATGCACTGGTGGGTCGGCCGCCCGCTGGCCAGCGTGGTCGGCACCATGCGGAACTTCGTGCCGGTCCGGATGGTGCGCTCCAGCGGCCAGATGCAGCGCATGAACATCGACGACGGCGACATGTGGATCTGCGAGTTCGACACCGACGTCATGGCCTCGATCCAGTCCTCGTACGTCACCGTCGGCAACTACCCCGGCATCGAGGCGAGGATGTACGGATCCGAGGGCGCGCTGATCGTGCGCCTGGTCGAGGAGTTCGGCATCTGCCAGACCATCAGGACCGCGACGAAGGACTCGGTGGAGTTCGTCGAGCGGGAGATCCCGCAGCGGTTCTTCCCTGAGGGCGGCAGCAGCACCGAGCCGTGGCCGTTCCTGTTCTACTCCAACCTGGTGCGCAACTTCGCCGACGAGATCCTCGGCGGCGGCGACGAGAACCAGGGCGACTTCGCCCAGGGTGCCATCGTGCAGCGGACCATCAACGCGTTCGAGCGCTCGGCCCGCGAGCGTCGCTGGGTGGCCTTCGACGAGGTCGAGGGTGTCTGAGGCGGCGCACCGCGGGGACGGACGGCCTGTCGGCGGCACATCGCTGGGGCAGCCTGGCCGGCGGCCTCGGTGCGGCCGGGCCGCTGCTGGATGCCGCAGTCGGAGCAGCCGCGCAGGCCGGCGCCAGCTACGCCGACGTCCGGCTGTCCGAGACGCAGGAGCTGCGCCTGTACGCGGTATCCGGCCGGGCTCCGGACGAGCGGATCGAGGGCAGCCTCGGACTCGGCGTCCGCGTTCTGGTCGACGGGGTCTGGGGCTTCGCCTCCCGCCCGCTCCGGGAGACCGGCGACGCGGCGGCGGCGGCGCGGGAGGCCATCAGCAACGCCAGGGCGGCCGCGGCCGGGTCGCGCGAGCGCGTGACCCTGCCACCCAGGGCTGCCGAGTGCGGCACTTACCAGACCGCCGCCGCCGTCGACCCGTTCGCCGTGCCCGCAGCCGGCCGCGAGCGAGTAGTGGCCGACGCCCTGGCCGCCGCGATGGCAACGGCCGGCGTGGTGCAGGCTCAGGCCGGCGTCAACGCCAAGCGCAGCCACCGGTACTTCGCCAGCACCGAGGGCTCCCGGCAGGAACAGCACTTCGTCGAGTCGGGTGGCATGGTGCTTGCTGTCGCCAGCGATGGCCGGCTCGTCCAGCGGCGCAGTTATCCCAACTCGTTCCACGGCAATACCGCGGCGGCCGGCTGGGAGTACGTCCAGGGCCTGCGGCTGCCCGAGAACGCCGCCAGGGTCGGCGCCGAGGCGGTCCAGCTGCTGACCGCGCCCGTGGCGGAGTCAGGGACAGCGGACATCGTCATCGGCCCGGCGCAGCTCGCGCTGCAGATCCACGAGTCGGCCGGGCATGCACTCGAGCTGGACCGCATTCTCGGTGACGAGGCCAACTTCGCCGGCCGGTCGTTCATCGGGCCTGACGCGGTGGGGCGTCTCCGGTACGGCTCGCCGGCGGTCAGCATCGTCGCTGATGCCACCGTGCCGGGCACCCGCGGCAGCTTCATGTTCGACGACGAGGGCACCAGGACCAGGCGGACGATGCTGGTCACCGAGGGAATGATCACGAACTTCCTGTCCAGCCGGGACAGCGCCGCGAGGATAGGCGCCGAGTCCACGGCGTCAGCGCGGTCCGACGGCTGGGGTTTCCTGCCCCTGTGCTTCGCGACCAACGTCTTTCTTGAGCCGGGAACGGGCTCGACCGACGAGCTTCTCGATCGCCTGGGCGCGGGATATTACCTGGATGACAACAAGAGCTGGTCGATCGACAGCCAGCGGCTCAATTTCCAGTTCGGCACCGAGGTCGCCTGGGAAGTCCGCAAGGGCAGGCGAACGCGGCTGGTCAGGGACTTCTCCTACGGAGGGGTAACGCCGCAGTTCTGGGGCTCGCTGGAGGCGAGCGCGGGCCCGGCGGAGTTCGCGACCTTCGGGATGCCCTGCGGCAAGGGCGAGCCCAAGGAATGGGGATTCCTGTCCCACGGCGCTGCGCCCTCGCTCTTCCGCGGTGTCCGGGTCGGGGTGGCCTGATGGACGCCGGGACGCTGCGGCCGTGGGCTGGCGAGGACCGTGCGCTGGCGGCGCTGGAGGACGCGCTCGCTGCCGCGGCCGCCGACCATCTCGAGATCTTCATGGCCGCCAGGACCGGTCAGCACACCCGGTTTGCCGGCGAGCGGGTGCATCAGGCGCAGACGATCATCGAGTGCCAGGTCATGGTCCGGGCCGTGGTCGGCACCGGGAGCGCCCGGGTGGCGGTCAGCGGCCTGGCGGAGCTGCGAGGCGCGGTGGCCGCCGCGGCGGACCTGGCGCGGCTGAGAGACGGCACGGCCGGCGCGGCGGTGCCACCTGGCGTGGCCGGCCACGCCAGCCCGGACGTGCCTGGCGGGCTGTGGCAGGACGCCACCATCGCCTGGGACGCCGGGCCGCGCTCCGTGCTCGCCGGCAGCATCATGGACTCGGCGCGCCGGGCGGGCGGAACCGCCGCCGGCGTGCTGACCGCCGCGGTAACCGAACTGGCCGTCGTGACGACCGGCGGGCAGCGCTGCTACGCGGCCGCGACTGAGGCCGGATTCTCGCTGACGGCGCGGGTCGGCGAGGCCTCCTCCTACGCGGCCGATCTCAGCCGGGACGCCCGCGGCCTCGGAGTCGCCGAGTGGGCGGACAGTGTCATCGGCCAGGCGGCCAGGACGAGCAGGGTGGTGCCCGTGCCTGACGGCGTGCACGACGTTGTGTTCGGCGGGCTCGCGACCGGGGAGCTCATCGGGTTCGTCCCCGACTTCGGGTTCCGTGCCCCGGCTGCGGCAGCGGGGATCGGCCTGGCTGCGACCCGGCCGGGAGCTGTCGTCGCGCCCGCCAGCATCACGATCGCCGATGACGCGCGGGCGGGCGTCGGCCTGCCGTTTCCGTTCGACCAGGAGGGCACGCCGAAGCGGCGGGTGGAGCTGATCGCGGCCGGCCGGGTCGGCGCCGTGGTGAGCGACCTGGCCTCGGCCGATGTGACCGGAGGGTCGTCCACCGGGCACGCGCACATCGCCAGGGAGTCCTCGCCTGCTCCCGAGGCTGCCAATCTCGTCATGACGCCGGGCACCGGCACCGAGGACGCGCTTGTCGCCGGCGTCGAGCGCGGGCTTTACATCCAGCGGCTCTGGTACAACCGGCTGGTCGACGCCGAGGCGGGCACAGTCGTGGGCACCAGCCGGGACGGCTGCTTCCTGATCGAGGACGGCAAGCTCACGGCGGGCCTGGCTGGCGGGCGGTTCACCGAGAGCGTGCTGGGCGCGCTGGCCCGCACGGACGGCATCGGCGCGCGCCTGATCACGCAGCCGGTGCCGAACGTCTGGAACGGCTGCACGTCAGCCCCGGCCATCCGGGTCCGCGGGTTCCGCTTTGGCAGCCGGGCGGGAAAGGCGGCGATGTCATGATAATCACCACTGACGGTCAGCCAGGCTGACGGCCGTCATCCGGCCGCTGCCTGCAGCCCGGGTCGTCGATATCGACGCCAGGTTCATCGCCGGGTAGCGTCGGGGCTGGCCGATCATGACGGGGGCCGGGCAGCGGCATTGTGCAGGCTGCCAGGGAAGACAGCGCCGGAGGCTGACGGTGATCATGGCTGAACCTCGCCGGTGCCGGTCACCGTGGCCGGCTACCTGCCTGCGGCACGTGCCGCGGGCCCGCCTGAAGGAGGCTTCGTGATCTCCCATCAGTCACTGCCCGACGCCGTCCGGATGACTCTCAGGCGGCGGATACTCAACAACGAGCTGGTTGCTGGCGAGCGTCTGATCGAGGCCAATCTGGCGGCTGAGTTCGGCGTCAGCCGGACCACGCTGCGCTCCGCCCTGATGGAGCTCAAGAACGACCGGCTGGTCGAGTTCCTGCCGCGCCGGGGGTGCTCGGTGGCGCGCATGTCGCGCGCTGAGGTGGAGGATGCCTGCTTTGCGCGCTACCTGCTCGAGGCGGGCGCGGCCTGCGAGGACCGGGCCACGATCGATGCCAATCTGGTGGCGTCACTGGAGAAGGAACTGGACGCCATGGCGGACTCGGCTGATGCCGGCGACCTGGCGGCGATCGTCGAGTGCGACACCCGCCTGCACGGCCTGCTCGTCGAGGCCGGGGGCCGCGCCCGGCTGGCCGAGCTGTGGCACGCCCTGGACGGGCAGATGGGCGCCCTGATGCGGTCCTCGCTGGAGTTTCAGGGCGGCGACCTGTCCGAGGTCGTCACTCGCCATCAGCTGCTGATCGACGCCGTCCGCACGGCGGACCGCGGGGTGATCGCGGCGGCGATCAAGGATCATTACCTCAACCCGCGATCGTTCCATGACCATGACGACGAGGGCTGAGGCGCAGGGCTCCGCGCCGCCGCTCCGCGTCCCGCCGTCCCTGGCCGCGGCATCGCTTGACGGCTACGCAGCGGTCTACGGCCGCTCAGTCCTGGAGCTCGACCTGGCGCTCGCAGCCGCACCGGCGCCGCCGGACCTGATCGACCTGACGCACGGGGACACCCGGGCCTTCGAGCCGCCTGCGGCTGCTGCCGCCGACTTCGCCGCGGCCGTGGCGGAGAACACCGAGGCCTATACCTCGTATCGCGGCAGCGCCGCACTGCGGTCGGTGCTCGCTCCCAGGCTCGCCCGGCTGCTCGGCCGGCCAGTCGATGGCGGCAGCGAGCTGATCGTCACACCGGGGACTCAGGGCGGCCTGTTCGCCGCGCTGTCCGCGCTCATCTCGCCGGGGGACATTGTCGCGCTGCCAGATCCCGGAGTACTTCATGAGCGAGCGGATCATCGCCTATCTCGGCGGCACCGCTCTGCGGATCCCGCTGATCCAGGATTCCCGCGGCCTGCTGCGGATCGAGGCTGCAGCGCTTGATGCCGCAGCCGGTGCCGACCTCCTGGTGCTGTCGCACCCCAACAACCCGACCGGCGGTGTCTACTCGGCGCAGACCGTGCGCGCGCTGGCGTCGATGGTGACGAGTTCCGGCATGCTGGCGGTTGCTGACCAGCTGTACTGCCGGCTGATCTTCGCCGGTGCTGAGTACCTGCATTTCAGCGCACTGCCCGGGATGGCCGACCGGACCGTCACATTGCTCGGGCCGTCCAAGACCGAGTCGATGAGCGGATACCGGGTCGGCGTTGCCGTCGGCCCGGCCGCCCTCGTCGATGCCATGGAGCGGGTGGTGTCGATGGCCTCGCTGCGGACGGCCGGATACGCGCAGCAGTCGCTTCGGCACTGGATGGCAGGAGATGACGCCTGGCTCGCGGAGCGCACGGCGGCTCACGCGGCCATCCGTGACAGCGTGGCCGGCCGCCTCGCCGCGATTCCGGGCGTGACGGTGCAGCCGCCGCCGGCAGCTCGTATGTGTTCCCGGACGCCTCCGCCGCGGCCGGCGACGACGATCATGCGCTGGCGGTCGCGCTGAAGGCGCACGGCGTCCTGGTGAGCCCGGGCTACCAGTTCGGCCCTGCGGGGCGGGGCCGGTTCAGGATCAACTTCTCTCAGGACCCAGTCCGGCTGGCCGCGGCACTGGACCGGATCGAGGCCGTGCTGGCGGGCTGAGCCCGGGAAGCGTGGTCCTGGCGGGCCGCAGCCCCGGTACGGCAATCCGGCTCAGGTCTGCTCTCACTGCCCGGAATCGAGCGGAAGAGTGACCCAGCGCCGCTCGCGATGGGAGATCTCGACAGCGTTGACGACCTCCTGGACCCAGAGACCGTCGTCGAAGTTGCCCTCGTTCCCGTCATGATCGCCGAGAATCTCAGTGGCGAAGTTAGCGGTCAGGTTCGCGTAGTACAGCGTTCGCCATGACTCCCGCGGGCTGCCGCCAGCCGGGTAGTAGCTGGCCGGTACCTCGACATCACGGAACTCCACGTCGTCGGGCCTGGCCATCTTGAAGGTCTCGCAGATGCCGAACTCCTCGACCAGCCGGGCGATCGCCGCTCCCTCGGAGCCGTAGACCCGCACCTCGATGCCGGGATAGTTGCCGACCGTGACGAAGCTGGTCTGCACCGAGCAGATCGCGCCGCTGGCGAACTCGCCGATGAAGATGTCGCCGTCATCGATGTTCGTCCGCGTCATCAGGCCGGTGTCGGCGATCATGCGCTCGGGAACGAAGTTGCGCATGACCCCGACAACGGCCGTCAGGTCGGAGTCCATCAGCCAGTGGCCGATGTCGATGACCGGCGCACCGTAGCCTTCGAGCGAGGCAACCTTGATCGGGCCGTCGTTGGCGCGCTCGCTGCTGCGCAGCGGCGTCTGCGGGTTCAGCCACTGCGAGTTCTGCTCGTAGGCGTTGTAGATGTAGGGCGTGCCGAGGTCGCCGCGCGCGACCAGGTCCTTCAGGTACCGCACGGCCGGGCTGTAGCGGAAGGTCAGGCCGACCTTGGTCTTCAGTCCCTTGGACCTGGCCAGGTCCGCCGCCCGCCGGACGTCACGGAAGTCGTGGGCGACCGGCTTCTCGCTGAGCACGTGCTTGCCGGCCTCGATGGCGGCCATGTTGATCTCGAAGTGCTGACTGTCCCTGGTGACGACATCGATGACGTCAATGTCGTCGCGCCTGAGCAGGTCCCGGTAGTCCCCGGTGGCCACCGCGCCGTACTTCTGCGCCGCCTCGCCAGCCCGCTGCGGGTCTACGTCGCAGACGCCGACGATCTGGCAGCGCTCATCCCGCGCCCAGCCGGGCAGATGGGCCCAGTTTGCCCACCGGCCGGCCCCGATGACGCCGACCCCGAGTCGCCTCGCTGCCATGTGGTCCGCCTTCCCGACGCTCCCGGCCGTCGCAGCGACAGGCGCCAAGCTCGTCGATTGTCGACAACCATCCCATAATGAACCTAGTCACTCTCCGGGGTCAATACCCGCACGATGGGGGACTTGACGCCACGCAACGTCCGCGAAATAGTCGTGGTTGACGATCGACAATTGGCATCGAGTGAGGACGGATGATGGCTGACGCCGCGGGCGCCCTGTTCGCCGTGCCGCCTGAGGCGGCCGCGTGAAGGCGGAGTCGAATGCATCCCGGCTGGTCAGCCAGGTGCTGGCCGGCGAGGTCTGGCCCGCGCTCGCGGACCGGCACGCCTATCGCGTAGGCCCGGACGGGCAGCCGTTCGTGCTGCCCGGCATGGGCGGCGTCACGCTGGACGTGCACTGCGGCGATCCGGCCACCGGCTACGCCTCCGATCACCTGGAGCCCGGCGCATCCGTGCGCCACCGTGACCCGGCCGCCAACATGGCACTCCAGTTCCTCACCTGCGTCGGGAACGAGGTCCGTGTCGCCTCGGGCCCGGCGGCCGGCGCTGCCGGCCACGTGATCGGCCAGCACGCCTACGTGCTCGTTGACTTCCCGGCCGCTGTCGTCGCCGGCATCACTACCGGCGACCAGGTCACGGTGACCGCCGTCGGCCAGGGCCTGGCACTGACCGGCCACCCGGCGATCACGCTCAAGAACTGCTCGCCGCGCCTGCTCGCGGCCATGCCGGGCGGCACCGGCGCGGACGGACGACTCGAAGTGCACGTCGCGGCCACGGTGCCAGCCGAGGCTGTCGGCGCGGGCTCGGGGATGGTGTCGGAATACGCCAACACCGATCTCATGGGTGCATACGCCGGCCTCGGCGAGGACCTGTCGCTCGGCCTTGAGGGGCTGCGGATAGGCGACATCGTCGCGCTGGAGGACTCCGACCACAGATACGGCCGCGGGTACCGGCAGGGCTACCTGACGATCGGGGTGATCTCGACCGGGCAGTGCCTGCTGTTCGGGCACGGGCCGGGTCCGAGCTCGCTGATGAGCGGTCCGGCTGAGGCGTTCCGGCTGGTGAGCGATCCCGACGCCAACCTGTCCAGCTGGCTGCACGAGGGACAGGAGGCGAGCCGGTGAGCGCCGTCGCAGACAGCCCGGAGCTCCGTGCGGTTGCCATGAACCTGCTCGGCCTGATCGAGCAGCCAGAGCTCGGCGACACCCCCTACCGGGTGAGCTGCGAGGGGAAGCCGTACGTGCCGGCCGGCGACGGCGGCATCGTGCTGGGCGTCCGGCTCGGCGAATCTGCGTTCGCCCGTGACGCCGATCACGCCGCCCCCGGCGCGTGCCTGGTCCACTCCGACCAGGCCGCGCGGCACGCGCTGACCATCTACTCCTGCATCGGCAACCAGGTCGTGATCAGGACGGGCCAGGCTGCGGGCGCACGCGGCATCGTCGTGGGCAAGCGCGGCGAGGCCGGCCGCGTCATCGTCAGCCTGGCGCAGGATGACCTGGCCAGGCTCCGGCCCGCGGACCAGGTGGCGGTGCGGGCCGTCGGCCAGGGCTGGCACCCCGCCGGCTTTCCGCCCGAGGTCACCCTGCTGAACACCGATCCGGCTGCGTTCGCTGCGCTCCCGCTGGCGGTCGACGCCGGCCGGGTGATCGCCAGTGTCCGCATGATCGTCCCGAGTAAACTGGCCGGCAACGGTATCGGGCGACCTGCCGCGGGGTGGGATCTGGACTTGCAGCTGGCCGCTCAGGCCCCGGGTCCCGATGGCGCCGCCGGGCTGCTGCTCGGCGACCTCGTAGCGGTGTCCGATCTGGACGCGCGGTGGAACATGGGCTACCGCCGCGGCTGGCTGACCGTCGGGCTGGTAGTGCACGGCGCGAGCCCGATGCCGGGTCACGGACCGGGCATGACGCCGATCCTGACCGGGCCGGCGGCTGCCCTGCGGGCAGAACCAGACCCGGCCGGGCACGCCGGCCTGACCGAGGCCATAGCGCAATCGCTGACCGCCGCCGAGGGCGAACTACAGTAGCGGGCGAATGTCAGCATGCAGGAAGAGGTGCGAGCCATTCTCGAGCATGTGTCACTTCCCGAAGCGGTAACCCGCGCGCTGCGCTACCGCATTCTCAACAACGAGCTGCCGGCCGAGTCGCGGCTGGTTGAGGCCAACCTCGCCGCCGAGTTCGGCGTCAGCCGCGGCACCATCAGGGACGCCATGCGCAGTCTGCATGCAGAGGGCCTGATCGACATCGTGCCGCGGCGTTACAGCGTCGTCACCCGGATGTCGACCGAAGACGCCGAGGACGTCTGCTACGCGCGTTACGTACTCGAGGACGCCAGCCTGGAAGGCGGGTTCGGAACGGGCCGCAAGGAGCTGGCCAAGAGGCTGCGACTGGCGCTCGAGCATATGTCCGTGGCCGCGCGGCTCAATGACCTGGACGCGCTGGTGGACAGCGACACCCAGTTCCACCAGGTGCTCATCGACGTCTCGGGCCGGCGCTGGCTGAAGGACCTGTGGAGCATACTCAACAGTCAGATGGGCGCCCTCATGCGGGCCGAGCTGGAGCGCCAGGGCATTGACATGCCCGAGACCGTCCAGCGGCACGTGGGGATCGTCGCAGCGGTCAGCGACGGTGACCTGCCCCGGCTCCGGGCCGAGCTGCGAGCGCACTACCTTGGCGGCTTCCCCGTTCTCGCGACGATGCGACCATGGAACGACGGGCAGCGGGCAGCCGAAGACGGGCACCAGGCGGAGCGGAGTTAGCACATGGCTGTATTCACCGGAGTCGGCGTGGCGCTCCTCACGCTGCTGACGCAGGACGGCAGCGTCGACGCGCCGGCCACCGCCGCGCTGGCCAGCGATCTGGCGGCGCGCGGCATGCGCGCCATCCTGGTCTGCGGCACGACCGGCGAGGCCGCCACCCTGACCGACGCGGAGCGGGTGGAGCTGATCAGCGCCGTGCGGTCGCAGGTGCCCGCCGCGGTCCCGGTGCTGGCCGGCACCGGCGCGACGACGGCCGAGCGCGCCGCTGACCTGACGGCGGCCGCCGTCAGCGCGCGGCGCCGATGCCGTCCTTGCCTGGCCTCCGCCCGGCAGCCACGATCTGGCGGGCTACTTTGGCGCCATCGCCCTGGCCGCCTCGGGGCGGCCGGTGCTGGCCTACCACATCCCCTGGGTGTCGGCCCCCGGCGTCCCGCTTGACGCGCTGCCCGGCCTGCCGGTGGCCGGCCAGAAGGATTCCTCCGGCGACGCGGACCGGCTGCTGGCGGAGGTCGCCCGGTACGAGGGCGCGACGTACGTCGGCTCGTCCGCCCTGCTGTCGCTCGCCGGGCCGCTCGGCGCCACCGGAGCGATCCTGGCGGTCGCGAACGTCGAGCCTGAGCTGTGCTGCCAGGCATTCAGCGGCGACGCCGCAGCCCAGCTGAAGCTGACCGATGTTCACCTGACCGCTCGGGCCAGGCGGTCCGCAGGCGCTCAAGGTTGTCCTGGCACAGCGGCGGCCCGTGGTTACCCTGAGCCGGAGCACCTGACGCTCAGCCCGAGGCCGGCACGGCCTGGTCGGTCCGGCCTAGTCCGGTCCGGTCTCGGTCCAGCGGGTGATCGGCCAGGCTACGCTCGCTGGCGGCCTGTGACCCAGTCGTAGCGGACGTCGTCGTCGATGATCGCCGCGCCGGCCCGGCTGCCCACGCCCGCGCCCCCGTCGACGTGGTACACCGAGCCGGTTACGTAGCTCGCGCCGCCTGAGCACAGCCACAGCACCAGGTTCGCGACCTCCTGCGGCTCGCCCGGCCTGGCCAGCGGCAGGGCGGGGATGCGCCGGGCCAGGCTCTCGGCCATGGCCGGCGGCAGCGGCTTGGGCTGAGTGTCGATCAGGCCGGGACTGACGCAGTTCACCAGAATCTCGTAGGGCGCCAGCTCGATCGCCGCGACGCGGGAGAAGCATTCCGTGGCGGCGCGGCTGCTTGCGTAGGCGGCGGCGCCGGCGGAGCCGCGGTTGCTGACTCCGGAGGAGAAGTTCACGATCCGGCCGCCCCGGCCCTGCTCGATCATTGCCCTCCCGGCCTGCTGGGTCATCAGGAAGGTGCCGCGGCAGTTCACCGCGAACACGGTGTCCCACACGCGCGCCGTCTCCTCGAGCAGGCTGGTATGCGGCGCCACCGCGGCGTTGTTCACGCAGAAGCTGAGCTTGCCGAAATGCCGCACCGCGCTGTCGATGATGCTCGCCGCGCCGTCTTCGGAGCTGACGTCGGCCTCCACCGCCAGCACCGAGTCGCCGTAAGGCGCGCACGTCTCCGCCAGCCCGGATTTGTCCCGGTCGGCGGCAACCACCCGGCAGCCGGCCGCAGTGAAGGCCCCCACCATGGTCCGGCCGACGCCGCGGGCCGCGCCGGTAATGACGGCGACCTCGCCGGAGAAGTCATAGGAGACGTTCATTACTGTCCTTTCTGGACGAGGCTGCGGGGCGGTGCGGAGCCTGGACTGACCGCGTCTCAGGCTGCCGGGTCAGGAGCCGCCGGAGGTCACTGCTGGCTCGACCGGGACCTGCAGCGGGAAGTGGCACGCGGCCCGGTGCTCGCCGCCGAAGCCCAGGTCCGGCGGCAATTCGTCGGCGCACAGCTGCTGCGCCCGCGGGCACCGGGTGCGGAACACGCAGCCGGATGGCGGGTCCAGAGCCGACGGCAGCTCGCCCGTGATCCGCGCCTGCGGACCGCTGGTGGTTCGGATTCGGCACCGGGATCGAGGCCGAGCAGGCCGGCGGTATACGGGTGCGCCGTTCGGTCGTAGACGTCGCTGACGGTGCCCAGCTCGACCAGCCGCCCGAGGTACATCACGCCGATCCGGTCGGCCATGTACCGGACGACCGACAGGTCATGCGAGATGACCAGGTAGGTCAGCGAGTGGTCGGCCTGCAGCCGCTTCATCAGGTTCAGGATCTGCGACCTGATGGACACGTCCAGCGCCGAGACCGGCTCGTCGGCCACGATCAGCTTCGGGCTCAGCGCGAGCGCCCGGGCCAGGCCGATCCGCTGGCGCTGGCCGCCGGAGAACTCGTGCGGGAACCGGTCGGCAGCACTGCGGCTGAGGCCAACCTCGTCCAGCAGTTCGCCGGTCCGCTGCCGCTGCTCGGCCCGGGTGCCGATGGCCTGGATCGCGAGCGGCTCGCTGAGGATCGTCCCGACCCGCATCCGCGGGTCGAGCGACGCGTACGGGTCCTGGAACACCAGCTGCAGATCACTGCGCAGCTTGCGGACCTTCTTGGACGGCAGCGTGCCCAGGTCGTTGCCGTCGAAGACGATGCTGCCGGCGGTCGGCTTCTCCAGCGCCACCATCATCCGGCCGATGGTCGTCTTGCCGCAGCCTGACTCACCGACCAGGCCGAACGTCTCGCCTGCGCGGATCTCGATGCTGACATCGGTGACCGCCTTCACCGACCCCGTGCGCCGCTGCAGCAGCCCGGCGGTGACCGGAAACTCCTTGTGCACTCCGGCTAGCTGGAGCAGCGGCCGCGGCCGCAGCCGGCCGGGGCTCGCTGCTGCCGCCCGCTGCCGCCGTGGCCCGCTGCCGTCGGATCGGCCAGCTGCCGTCCGCGGTGGCCCGCTGCCGTCGGTGGCTGCAGCCGCCTCGGTTTCGGCTATCTCGTCGATGGCCTCGATGTCGGTCGGCGCTGGTATCCGTCGGGTGGAAGCAGGCGAACTCGTGCGCCTGATCGGTGCCGCCCAGCGCCGGATCGCTCTCCCGGCAGTCCGGCTGCGCGTAGCGGCAGCGCGGCGCGAACCGGCAGCCGGTCAGCGTGCCGGTCAGCTCCGGCGGCAGGCCCGGAATCGAGTAGCAGCCGGTGCCGCGCGTCCTGGTCCACCTTGGGGATGGAGGCGAGCAGCGCCTCGGTGTAGGGGTGACGCATCTCGCCGAACAGCCGCGCGGTGGTCGCGTGCTCGACGATCCGGCCCGCGTACATCACGTAGGTCCGGTCGGCGCGCTCGGCGATCACGCCGAGGTCGTGCGTGATCAGGATGACGGCCATCCGCAGCCGGTCCTTCAGGCTGTCGATGCAGGTCGAGGATCTGCGCCTGGATGGTGACGTCCAGCGCGGTCGTCGGCTCGTCGGCGATCAGCAGCCTGGGCTCGTTGGCCAGCGCCATCGCGATCATGACCCGCTGGCGCAGGCCGCCGGACAGCTGGTGCGGGTAGTCGTCCAGGCGCTCGGCCGGCCGGGGCATGCCGACCAGCGCCAGCACCTCGGCCGCCCGCTCCAGCGCCGGCCTTGCGGCTGACGCCCTGGTGCTGCCGCACCGCTCTCGGCGATCTGGCGGCCGATCGGCATGGTCGGGTCGAGCGAGGTCATCGGGTCCTGGAAGACCATCCCGATGTCGCCGCCGCGGACCTTGCGCATCTCGCTGTTCGACAGCCGACCAGTTCGCGGCCGTCCAGCAGCACCTGCCCGCCGACGATGCGGCCGCCGGGCGGCAGCAGCCGGATGACCGAGGTCCCGAGCATGGTCTTGCCGCAGCCGGACTCGCCGACGAGGCCGAGCGTCTCGCCCTCGGCGACGGCGAGGCTGACGCCGTCGACCGCGCGCACCGTCGCGTCGCGCAGCCGTATCTCGGCCCGCAGGTCCCTGATCTCCAGGACGCTCACTGGTGCCGCCGGAACGCGGCCGGCCGGTCAGCCTCGATGAGCCTGTCACGGATCGGTCCTCCATTCGCGCTGCGCTCACCACGGGCGAGCTCGGGCTGGCCATGCCGGTCACCGGAGCCGCACGTCGAGCAGGTCACGCAGCGCGTCGCCGACGAAGTTGAAGGCCACCACGACCACCACGATGAGAATGCCGACCGGGTAGATCTGCCACCAGTAACCGGCGAAGATGTAGCTGGAGCCGTCGGACAGCATGCCGCCCCAGGTCGCGGCCGGCGGCGGCAGGCCGAAGCCGAGATAGCTGAGTATCGGCCAGGATCAGGATCGCGTCCGCGACCTGGAACGTCGCGTTGACCACGATCGTGGACACGGTGTTCGGGATGATGTGCCTGATCGACTGACCGGGCCGACCCGCCGCCCATCACCTTGACCGCCTGGACGAACTCGCGCGTCCGCAGCGACAGGCTCTCGCCGCGCACCAGCCTCGACGGCACCTGCCAGGCCAGGAACGACAGCACCACGATCAGCTCCAGCGTGCTCGGTGCCACGCTCGTCGCCAGGATGAGCAGCAGGAACAGGGCCGGGACGGCCAGGATCACGTCGACGATGCGCATCATGGCCGCGTCGATGAACCCGCCGGTGAAGCCCGCGATAGCTCCCCAGATGACACCGAAGCTGGTGGCCAGCACCGCAACGGCGGCGCCGATCTCCAGCGAGCTCTGGCCGCCCACCATCAGCCGCCCGAGGATGTCGAAGCCGTTGTCGTCGGTGCCGAGCGGGTGCCCGGGGCCCGGCTTCAGGTTGGAGGCGGCGAGGTTAGAGGCGACCTGGTTGGTGTGGTAGACCAGCGGCCCGACGAAGCAGAACAGGCACGCGGCCGCGATCGTGGCCAGGCCGACGATGCCGAGGGGACTGATGCGCAGCCCGGCTGCGCGTGCGCACCGTGCCGCCGGCCGGCGCTGGCTCGGCGACGGCAGCAGCGGCGGCCCCGGCGGCGGTCGGACGCGAGAACATGGTCATCTGCGGCCCCTAGCTGTACCGGATGCGCGGGTCGAGCGCGGCGTAGGCGATGTCGGCCAGCAGATTGCCGACGACCGTTGTCACCGCGACGATGACAGTGATGCCGAGTTCCACGGGATAGTCCTGGCTCTGGGCCGAGGTGAAGAACAGCAGGCCCGTTCCCGGGTAATTGAAGATCTGCTCGATCACCAGGCCGGCGGTGAACAGCCAGGGCAGGGACAGGCCGAGCAGCGTGACGATCGGCAGCATCGAGTTCCGCAGTACGTGACTCCAGAGGATCTTGTGCTCGGGCAGGCCCTTGGACCTCGCTACCTTGATGTAGTCCTGGGCCAGGCTCTCGATCGCCGAGGCCCGCATGTACCGGCTGAAGAGCGCGAAGTTGATCAGGACCAGGGCCAGGACCGGGAGGATGAGCGCGACCGGATCGGTGAGTACCTGGCCGAGCGTGGTGCCCTGCGGCGCCTCCGGCGGGAAGATGTGGAGCCGCGCGGACAGGATGTCGATCAGCAGCAGCGCGAGCCAGAAGGTCGGCATCGAGTACAGCAGGAAGGAGACGCCGGTCAGGCTGTGGTCGAGCATCCGGTTGCGGCGGATGGCCTGGGCGATGCCGATCGGCACGGCGATGAGGACGGCGATCAGGAACGAGATGCCGACCAGGAACAGGGTCTTCGGGAGGTCAAGCGCCAGCAGCGAGTCGACGCTGATGTTGAGCTTGTAGGAATAGCCCAGGTTGCCGTGCAGCAGCTGGTCGACGTAGTGCAGATACTGCACCGGCAGCGGGCTGTTCAGTCCGTACTCCCGGTTGAAGGCGGCGATCGTCACCGGAGTGGCCTTGGCGCCGAGGATGGCGCGGGCCGGGCCGCCGGGCAGGTGATGCAGCAGCAGGAACACGATGATGGTGACGCCGATGACGACGATGACCGAATGGATCAGCCGGTAGGCCAGGTAGCGGGTCATGGCGCGGTCCCGCGCCGCGCCGGGTGAACTCCCGCAGCACGTTCCCGGTCACCGCTGCCACGTTGTTCTGGTAAGCCGGCGTGACTGAGGCTGGCACTCCAGGCGATGGACCCCACGCTGAAGACCGATCCGCCGGCCGGCGTTTCCAGGTAGGTCATGTCGGCCCTGACGTGCTCGGACTGCGAGCCGCCCTCGCGGGTACTCATCTCCTCGACCTCTTCCACGGCGCGCTGATAGGTGTCGTCGTGCTTGCCGCGGGTGCTGGCGACCACCAGCGTCCCCGGCGGCGTGCCGAGCGACGGGTCGGCCCGGTCCAGCTCGTCCGCTGCGGCCCCGCCGAGCTTCAGGCCGAAGTCGCCGATCACCTCGTCGTCGCCGATGCCCTCGAAGATGAAAGCGGCGCGCGGGTCATGGCTCTCTGGCGTGCGGTCGTAGCCCGCGCCCGGACCGCCGCCCTGCGCGCAGAAGCCGACGCCGACGAGTGCCTGCGGTGCGCGGCCCCGGTCGACCCAGTGGCCGCCTGGCTCGCCGGTGGAGTGGTGGCCCTCGCCCGGCTCGCCGGTCCAGGTCCTTGATCCGCTGCGGCCGCGGCGCACCTCCAGCAGGTGCGGCGCGCCGTCGGCGACTGTCGTTACCCAGTAGAAGCCGTTCCCGCCGAGATAGGCGAGGTTGCCGCCGCCGTCGAGGTAGCTGCCGAGCGCGTCGAGCATCTCCTCGCTGACGTACTCGGGGTGGCCGCCGGTCACGATGCCCGCGTAGGGCCGCAGCAGTTCCGCGCCCTCAGCGTGCAGGTCGTCATCGGTGATCGTGTCGTACTCGATGCCCTCGTGCTCCAGCCAGTCCAGCAGGTACAGGTCCCCGCTGACTTCCCGGCCAGCGTTTCCCCTGGTCACGATTCGATGCCAGGGCCGCTGATCGATCATCGGGCGGCGTGACGAGACGACGCGAGACGCCAGACCCGTCGCGGTGCTTGCAGTACAGGGACAGGCCGAGTTCCCGGTGCTCGCCGAGGAACGCACTCGCGACCTCGTCCGGCGTGCCGCCGTCACTGGCCGTCGCCGCCCTGGCCGGGTGATGGAAGTTCGAGTAGATGGTGTAGGTGAAGGTCGGGATGAGCACGGCTAGCGGGCGAGGTCCGCCCGCCCGCCGCGGGCCGCACGTAGAACGGGATCACGTCTTCGTGATCGTCTGCCGTCAGCCGCGCCGCGTACATGCCGCTGCGGAGGTCATGCGGGACCTGCCAGCTGAACGCCGGCGGCCAGCCCGCATCGGCGAGGTCGTCGTCGTGATACCAGGCTGCCTGGTATTCAGCCGGGCTCACCCGCCAGTCCAGCGCCTGGCCTGACCAGTTGTGGCCGGTCGCGGGCCGGGCGGGGGAGTTGACGAACTGCAGTTCCGTCAGCGCGCCCTCGGCGGCGTCGGCCTGCCGCAGCAGCCCGGCCGCGTCGAGTGCGACCGGCAGCGCGCTCGGCGTCTCGATCTTGCCGTTGTAGGACCCGTCGGCGACGGAGGTCAGCGCCTCCGGATACAGCGGCCCCCGCGACAGCAGGGCCACGTAGGCATCCTGGCCAAGCGGGCTCGCGAGCAGCTCCTCCTGGCCCGTGACCACGGTGGCCGGGCTGGCCGTGCTGCGGCTGCTCTCCTGGTGCAGCAGCACCAGCTGACCAGTGCCAGGGCTGGCGCTGCCGGCCACGAAGTGCCACTGGCGGGCAGCCAGCGGCGTTGCGCAGCAGATCTCGCCGTCCGCTCCGTCCCGCCGCCGGTACCGCAGCGCCAGCTGACCGGCAGCGTTGATGCCCAGCGCCAGACCAGGCCGCCCGTCGGGACCGAGCCAGGTCACGATGCTCTGCCACCGGCCGAGTACCGGGAGCGTGGGGTAGACCCAGGCCGAGACGGAGCCGTCGCCCGCGGGCGACGGCTCGGCCCCGGCAGCGATGCCGTAGGAACCCGAGACCGTCTGATGCCAGATCCCGGCATAACTGCCCGTTACCTCGCTGGGCACGCTCTCGAAGCTGAGCGGCGGCCCGTCACCGTCCGGCCGCGGGCCACGGCCGGTGATCCTGATGATCTCCGCCCGATAGCTGGGCGTGCTGGCACTGACCATGAACTCCACGGGAGAACCCGGGCGGACGCTCCATCCGCTCGGGTATCCCGTCAGGTGCACGTCCGGAGCCTGCGTAATGCCTGGTACCGGAGTCGCCGTCACTTAGTGAAGTACCAGCTTTCGGGGAAGACCGACAGCGTCGTGTTGGCGGGGATGGGACCACTCAGGTTCTTCTTGACGGCGATGACCTCGAAGTCGGCGTTCGGCTGCCACAGCATCGGCAGGTTGATCGTCACGAACTTCTCCCAGGCGTTGTAGTCCGCCGGGGTGGCACCGCCAGCGGCGGCTGTGCTGTCGAGCTTGTCCTGAGCCGGGTCACAGTAGTTCTCGTGGTTGTTGTTGCCGCCGCAGTCGGTGTAGCCGGCCTCGACCGGATATCCGTTCGGTGGCGTGTAGACGCCGCCGCCCCAGTCCGCCAGCTGCCAGCTGCAGTCGGACTGACTCGCCGTGCAGGCGGGCGCGGCGGCGAACACGTTGACGTTGTTGACGAGCTTGATGTCGATTCCGACCGTGGCCGCGACCGTCTTGTAGGACGTCATCGCGATCTCCTGCTGCAGCGCCCCGCTGTAGATCAGGAGGTTGAAGGTCAGCGGGAACCCTGCCTTGATCCCGGCGCCGCATTCGTTCGCCGCAGTGCCAGGGCGCGTGCAGGTCGTCGTTCCGCCGGGGTGGACGGTCCAGCCGTGCGCGGTCAGCAGGGCGCTGGCCTTGGCCGGGGAGTAGGCGTAGGCATTCGGCTCAGCCCCTTCTTCCGACGCCGGGCCGTTCACGACCATGCCGTAGTCAGGCTGTGCGTAGCCGGAGAAGACCTTCGAGATCTGCAGCGGCTGGTTGATCAGGTACTGCAGGGCCTGCCGGATGTAGAGCTGCCGGAAGGCGGGCCCGACCGTCGGATTATTGAAGTTGATGAAGAGCGAGTTGAAGCCGTAGACCTTCCAGGGCGCGACGTTATAGCCCTCGCTCTGGATCTCGGAGACGGTGGAGTAGTCGTTGGGCGGCAGGTACCCGACCGTCAGATCACCGGCGCGCAGCGCGTTGTACTCGGCGTCCTGGCTGGTGAAGGGAACTTCGACGAACTCGGAGACCTTGGGCTTGGCCGGGCCGCTGTAGTTCTTGTTCGGGGTGAACGTGACCTTCCCGGTCAGCGTGTAGCCGCTGAGCTTCCAGGGGCCGTCGACGGTCTGCCAGAGCGGGTTCGTGGCGTAGGTCTTCAGGTCTTTCGACTGGCTCTGCAGGTAGGCCAGGACGGCCTTCGCGCCGGATGTCGTCTCGTCATAGTTGCCGACCTTGCCCGTGGCGCTGGTCTTGTCCCAGACGTGCTGCGGGATGGGCGTGATCTGGGAGAGCTCGTTGCCGGTGAAGAAGTTCGGCGCATAGGACCGGTTGAGCTTCATCGTCATCTCGTACGGGCTGACGATCTTGATGGACGTCACGTTGTCGGGGAACTGGCCGGGTGTGTAGTCGGCCCACTGCGACTTGTTGGCCTTCAGGATGTTGAGCCAGAACATGAGGTCACGGGTGGTCACCGCGGTGCCATCGGACCATTTCCAGTGCTTGATCGTCAGCGTGACCACGGTGTCGTTATCCGAGTACACGGGCGGGTTGCCGAGGCTCTGCGCGTAGTTGACAGTCGGGCTGGCGCCGTTGCCCTGGTTGTACAGGGGCGGCCACATGAGGCTTTCAAACCAGCCCTGTTCCTGGATGGTGAAGTCCGCACCGGAATAGAACGGCAGGATCCAGGTCGGTGCATAGTCGGCAGATTCAGCGAACGTCACGATCCCGCCGCTGGTCGATGACGACCCGGTCGTCCCGGAACCGCTGCCGGAGCTGGAGCAGGCCGCGAGCGCCAGCACGGCGCTGACACCGATGGCCGCTGCGCCGCGTCGCACCAGGCGGCGGCGGAACTGGCGGGCGGTGTGCGGGGCGGTGCTATTTCGTTGCGCCATCGCGTACGTCCTCTCGCTAAGGCCCAGCTCGCGTCCCTGGAGGTAACGCGGAATCGCCTCCCCGGCCTGCACGGCCGCGGGCGGCGGACTGAGCCCTAAAGTCGAATGTCGACAACCGACCGTGCCCATTACAGCCCTGTCCTTGCCGCACTGTCAAGGGATGATGCGATATCGGAACTTACGTGCCGGGAGGCCCGCTCAGAGACCCTGAGCAGGCCCTGCGCACCGGGTGCGAGCCAGCGGCAGAGTGCCCGGATTGTGCCGTAGCGGCAGCTCCGGGCCGGGGCCGCGGGCCTCGGCCGGCAGAGCCGGATCGCGGGCGGGCTTACGACTTCCCGGTCGCGGCGCCGAGGAAATGCGTGATGGCGCTCGCTATCACGCCGAGCAAGTGGATTATCGAGTCACCGACGGCGGCGAGCGTCGCCGGTGCCCTAAACGCCATATAGATAACTAGCGCTATCAGCGCCCAGCTCACCCAGTGGAGGCGAACACCTATCATCGGCGGCTGCCATCGCCGTTGCGCCCTGACCAGTTACCAGTCATGGTCCCTGCCCCTCGCACTGACGTTGCCCGCCGGCGGCGCGCAAATGCGGAGCGCAATGCGGAGCGCCTGGACAGGCCTGGCGAAAGCTCGGCCTCATTTTGACATCTGCTCAGAACGCAGGCAAGAGAGCGATTCTATTTCCGGAGCTACCCGCACGTTAATGACGGTTTCGCGGAATAAGCCAATAATGGCGGCTATACCAGCAGGCAGCTGCGACGTGCCATGACCAGGGACCTGATCACAGCGGGTACTTCACGCGGGGTGAGCGATGGGATTCGAACCCACGACATCCAGGACCACAACCTGGCGCTCTAACCAACTGAGCTACGCCCACCATCGCAGCCGGGCACTGCGTGCCGCGGCGGCCTACGCAGCATACCGGGCATCGGTCACTGAGCAGTACCGGATTGCCCCTCCGGGCCGGTCTCCGCGGTGATCCGTGCCGCCAGCTGCCGGGCGGTTGCCGTATCCGGGCCGGGCGCCGGGACAAAGATGGCCTCCCGGTAGTACCTCAGCTCGCGGATGCTCTCCCGGATGTCGGCCAGGGCCCGGTGGCCGCCGTGCTTCTCCGGGCTGGCGAAGTACGTACGCGGATACCAGCGCCTGGCCAGTTCCTTGATGCTCGAAACATCGACCATCCGGTAGTGCAGGAAGTCGTCGAGTTCCGGCATGTCCCTGGCCAGGAACGCGCGGTCGGTGGCAATCGAGTTGCCGCACAGCGGCACCTTGCGGGAGTCGGATACGTGCTGGCGGACGTAGGCAAGCACGAGATCCTGCGCCTCGGCCAGGGTCAGGCCGCCCTCAAGCTCGGCCAGCAGGCCCGAGGTCGTATGCATCTGCCTCACGACCTCGTTCATGCTGTCCAGGGCCTCAGCCGGAGGCTTGATCAGAACGTCGATGCCGTCATCAAGAACAGTGAGCTCGCCATCGGTGACGATGCACGCAATCTCCACGAGCGCATCGCGACTGAGATCAAGCCCGGTCATCTCGCAGTCGATCCAGACGAGCCGGTCAGTCATTGACTCAGCCTAGGCGATCGCGGGCGGCGCTGTACCGCGCGGGCGCCCGGCCAGCGCGGCAATGTGATCGGGAACCGGGACGTCAGCGGGCAGCGCCGGGTCGGGCTCGGGGGCGCCAAAGGTCAGCGCCGCGGGGAGCACGCCCGCCCAGTAGCCGGAGTCGTAATCCTCGTCGTCGTCTTTCGGATCGCCGGTCCTGATCTTGACCGAGGCCTCGTCCAGCGGCAGCGCCAGCACGGCGGTCGCTGCCAGTTCCTTCCGGGTCGGCTCCCGCGCGTGCTCCCAGCGCCCGGGCACGAGGTGATCGGTGACCGCGCGCAGCGCCGCCAGTTTCTCCTCGGCGCCGGTCACGAGCCTGGCCTCGCCGAATACCACCGCGCTGCGGTAGTTCATCGAGTGATGAAAAACCGCCCGTGCGCAGACCAGGCCATCCAGCAGAGTGATCGTGACGCAGACCTGCTGGCCGGCTGCGCTCAGCAGGGACCGGTTGGCCGAGGACCCGTGCAGGTACAGCGTGTCGCCGATCCGGCCGTATCCCGTCGGCAGCACGACCGGGACGCCGTCGATGACGACGCCGAGGTGACACACGAGCCCGGCCTCGAGCACATTATCGAGGTCTGTGCGGTCACTTCGGCCGCGCTCGCGCAGGCGGTGCAGGGTCGTCCGCGGGGTGGACGACAGGGACTGATCGGCGCTCATGGTGCATACCGTACCGGCGGGCGGCCGTAGGCATGCCTACGAGCCTGGCTGCGAAGCTCGGCCCTGTGCGGAGCTGGGATGCAGCCGGGCCGGCCGCGCAGGATGACATCTTCCGCCCGGAGAAGGGCGCGCGGGCGCGGGCGTAGGCTGCGCCCCGGCTATTAAGGAGCTGTTGCAGATGCGGCAAGACCGGCAAGATGAGATCCGCTTCGATCTTGCACAATCACGATCCGACTGGGAAGAGGCGTGCGCTGCCTTCACCCATGCGACAGCCTTTCATCGATATGACTTTCTCAGCGCCGTAGCCCCCTGCCTGCATTGTACGTTTGTGCCGCTCGTGGTCTACTTCCGGAGCCAGAAGGTCGGTGTAGCCCCGCTGCTGACGAGGCAGTACGGCCCTTTTTGCGTCATTAATTCAGGCCCGCTTCCTTATCTCGGCCCCCTGGTGCCCGCAGAGCTGATCCCGGCGACTCTGGCCGCGCTTTCAGAAGAAGCAAGACGGCGGCGAGCGCTCGACCATTATCAGTTCTTTTCCCCGTTTGATTCCCCGCCCGCAGTCGACGGATTCAGAATGCAGGTTGACCGCACCTTCATCATCCCGTTGCGCGATCGGTCTGACGAAGATCTAATGAAAGCGATGAACCAGCGCCGCCGTCGAGAGCTGCGCCGAGCTGAGCTCATAGGACTGCGCGTCCATGCTGCCGGGCTGGAGGACTTCCGGCTTATGGACGCCTGGAATAGGCAGCTGTACTCGGCTCAGGGCCTGCATCCAGTATTTCCGCCCGGGACTTATGAGCGCATCTTCCAGGCGCTTAGCGGAACGTCAGACGCCACCTTCTACGCGGCTCGCATAGACGGGCGGACGGTCGGCGTGCAAATCAACCTAGCGGCTTCCCGCCGCGTCTTCGCCTGGCAATCTGGGATAGACAAGTCTTTCAAGCCCTGCTCCCCGGACTCCGTCCTGATGTGGCATACGGCATTGCAGGCGCGCGACGCCGGGGCGAGCGAACTTGACCTTGTCGGTGCCCCGAACGAAGGTATCGCAACCTACAAACGCAGGTTCGGGCGCCGAAGAGCGCGGCTATGTAGTAATGCGGCGGCCAGTCCAGTCGTATCGTCTCGCCCGGGCCGGCATTTCCCGCGTGCTGGCGGGCACGAGGAAGTCTGTTCGGCGCGCCTAGGTGCCGGCAGCGGTCTGTCCAGTGCGGGGGAGGCTCGCCGGCAGCTGGGTTGCGACGAACGCGTGCATCGCCAGGTTGACGAAGATCTCGCTCAGCCAGAAGGTCGGCAGCCGCAGGTCTCCGAGCACCTCGAATGCGTGGCCGAGCTCATGGATCGTGATGAGGTCGAAAAACGGCTGCAGGTCCAGGCCACCCGTGCCGTCCGGGTATGTCGCAAGCAACTTCGCATACCCGCGGGGTGACGCGTCGCGGATATCCTGCCCAATCTCCTTCCAGAAGTCTCCGCCTCCGGCTGGCATCAACACGATGCCGGGACGGATCTCGGCGGCATCATCTCTGAAGAACGGCAGCCCGTACGGGCCGTTACCCGACCAGTCCGCTTCGCTGGCGACGATGACGGCGATGTCCGGCTCAACTCCTCCGAACAGGCGGCTGAAGTAGGCGTAGGCGTTCGCGGCGACATCGGCCGCCGCCCTTGCCCGCACCAGCGATCCATCGCTGTAGCGCACCTCGAACGGATAACCACCCAGCTGCGGTCTGTCCAGTGCGGGCGGGCGGCGGGTGATCACCGCCGGCGGCCTCCAGTCTCGCCGGCCTGGCAGCGTCAAAGCGCGGTTCTACCCTGGAGCATGGCCAAAAGCACCCCACTAAGGGATCATTGCCGCAGGCGGCTTCAGGCGGCGGCTTGAGCACGGTCAGGGCGGCCTGCACAGGGCCAGATGGAGTGAATGGTGACAGGCGGCACTGAGGTTCCCGGCGGCACTGAGGTTCCCGGCGGCACTGCGGTTCCCGGCGGTATCCAGCGAGTTCCCGGCGTTCCCGGCGTAGAGGACCCGGTCGGCCTGGCCAAGTGGATGGCCGGGGCAGGACTCGCCGACCTGGGTGAGCTGCGCGGCGTACAGCTGATCTCCGGCGGGCGCTCGAACCTCACCTACCGCCTTGATCTCGACGGCGGCCAGATCGTGCTCCGGCGGCCGCCGCTCGGTCACGTGCTTCCGACGGCGCACGACATGAGCCGGGAGTACCGGGTGCTGACGGCACTGGCCGGCACGGCTGTCCCGGTGCCCGAGCCGCTAGCCAGCTGCCAGGACACTGACGTGATCGGCGCGCCGTTCTACCTGATGCGCTATGTCGAGGGCCTGGTACTGCGGACCAGGCAGGACGGTGAGCTGCTGACGCCAGATCAGGCCGCCGAGCTCTCCGGGCTCCTGGCCCAGATGCTCGCCACCATTCACGGCGTCGACCTGCCAGCGGCCGGCCTGGAAACGTTCGGCCGGCCGGTGGGTTACCTGGCCCGGCAGCTCTCCCGGTGGCAGCGCCAGTGGGAGCTGTCGAACAGCCGGGAGATGCCGGGCTACGAGGACCTTGTCGCCCGGCTCACGGCCGGGCTGCCGGACCCGGCCAGGGCCGAGGGGACTCTGGTGCATGGTGACTTCCGGCTGGACAACACCCTGGTGCGGCTCACCACGCCGGCCCGCATCGCGGCCGTCGTTGACTGGGAGATGTCCACCCTCGGCGATCCGCTGGCCGACCTCGGGCTGACGCTGTCCTACTGGTCCGACGGCGGCGAGGCCTTCCCAGACCTGAATGTCGGCGCGACGGTCACGGCCCTGCCTGGCTTCTTTACCCGCGACCAGTTCGCGGCCAGGTACGCCGAGCTAACCGGCCGGGATGTCAGCGGGATCGGGTACTACATCGCGTTCGGCTACTTCAAGCTGGCCGTGGTGCTGGAGGGGATTCACGCCCGGTACCTGCTCAACCAGACCGTCGGCGAGGGCTTCGAGCGGGAGGGCCCGGCGGTGCCGGTGCTGATCGCCCGCGCCCATCAGATTCTGGACGCCACAGGCTGACCGGCCGGAAGCGGCCCGTTCCCGGATAAACAAACTCCGGGCCGCCTGGGCCCGGAGTCTGTCCTACGCTTGGAGTGAGGCCCGGCGCCCCGCTCTCGCCGGGCCTCATGCATAAAAGACGCGCTACTTGCGGGACAGGTTCACATGATTCCGCGAACGATTTTCTGGAACTTGCCCGCGGCCCGCGCAGCCTCGGGCGAGGGCGTCACGGAGCCGCGCAGCCCTGGTCGCACATCCTGTGCGCGATCGCCTCGATGAAGATCTTGCCGACCTCAGCCGGGTCGCTGATCTGATAGGCGACGCCCCCGGTGGCGTTCGCGATCTCCTGCATGGCGGTGAAGTCGCCCTGCCAGGCCGATCATGAGGATGACGATCTCGACCTTCTTGCTCGGGTTGTAGAGGGCCCGGAGCCTGGTCAGCAGCGAGCTGAGCTGCATATCGCCGTGCGCGCTGTCTACCCCGGAGGTGAGAACGAGCACGGCATTGGCATAGTTCGGCGCGTAGGTCGCGGTCATGTTCTGGTAGGCGGCCAGGATCGCGTCGTTGAGCGCGAGCCTGCCATCGCCTGTGCTGAGTGTCGCGATGATCTGCTGCAGCTGCGCCCGCCGGGTGATCACCCCGTAGTCGGCCGGCAGCGCGCCTATCGACACCAGCTGGTTATACGGCTTGCTGACCGACCGGCTCCGCCCGATTTCCCACAGGCCCATATGGGTCGAGTCGGGGAACAGGGCCAGGCCGCGCGCCGCGGTCTGGGTGAGCTCATCCTCCAGGGTCTGGGTGCCGTTCCCGTCCGGGGCGTTCATCGCGGGCGAGACGTCAATCAGCGTCAGGTCGCGAGAGCCGAGTCCGAGCTTCTCCCAGACCTGCAGGCTGGAGTCAGCCTCGCTGGCGCTCGGTGCGCTGGCGAGCTGAAGCGGCTGAGCGCTCAGGCCAGCGAAAGCTGGCATGACGTCCGGCACGCCCGCCGGGTCCCTGAACCCGGCGTAGCGGATGACGCCGCGGGCGTAGCCGGTCTGCAGGTACTGGCCGAACTTGGCGGCTGCCTGCAGTGGCGCGGCCTTCGAGGTGGTCAGCACGTACGGGATAGTCGAGTTCCGGGCTGCCGAGTGCGGAGCTTGCTCCGGTGGGGTAGCGGGCGACCAGCGGCGCTCCCGGAGAGGTCTTGTCGTAGGCCAGAACGGCCTGCTCGCTGGCGACCGTCACGGCCTGCCGGTCGAAGGGCGCCTTCGTGCTGGCGACGAACTGCTGCAGGCCGGATACCGAGTCGAAGTTCTCCGTCGACTCGGCATTGAACACGAACTGGGTGAACGCCGTCCTTGCCGCCGCGCTGTCCCCGAGCTCGCGGCTGACCTCGATCAGGGTCGCCAGCCCGGACGAGCTGTCGGTGGGATCGGGGAGGTCGACGGCGAGTCCCAGGCTGGCCGGCGGACCGCCGGCTGCCGGCGGCAGCAGTACGCTCCAGGTCGGCGGCGAGTCGAAGACATGCGTCCTGGCCGCGACGGCCGCCGTCGTGACCAGCAGCAGCGGCGAGCGGGCAACGCTCTTGCCGGTCGGCTGCACAACCTGGGCGCCGACCGGATACGTGCGGGCCACGTCCACCCACAGGGTGGAGTCCGGGATCCAGGCATCGACCGGCGCGGCGCCGCCCAGCGAGGCCTGGCCGTCGATCTGGCTTGCTTCAGTGGCCGAGTCGCCCTCAGTCACCTGGACCTCGATGCACCGGCCGGCCGCGGTCACGTTCTGGTTGTTAAAGGAACGGGCGATGTCCTCGATGGCGGGCGCTATGTCGTAGCTCACTGCCACGTTTACCAGGACCGGGGCATTGGAGCAGCTGGCCCGCGCGATAACAGCCTTGGCGCTCATGGTGATCATGCAGATCGCGGCGATGGCGACGGCCACGGCCACCAGCTTGGCGGTGCCAACCCGGCGCGACCGGCCGCGACGGCCGAGGCCAGATCCTGCTGCCCGTGGAGACACGCCTGCGTCCTTCGATCTGTCCGGTCCTGCCGTATGGCCAGGGCCGACTATATCGGACTTCCAGCCACAGATCGGCTGGCTCGGCAGGCTTCGGGACGGGGCTGGCGCCGTGGGGCCACCTGCCCGGTCGCTCGCCTTCCGCCACAATGGCTGGCATGGCTGCTCCCGCCTCCCGGCAGGTCCTGGTCGATGATGCCGCTGATCCCCGGCTCGCTGATTACGCCCGGCTCACTGACGTGCAGCTGCGCCGGAGCCTGGAGGCCGCCGAGGGGCTCTTCATCGCCGAGGGCGAGAAGGTCATCAGGCGCGCCATCGCGGCCGGGTACCCGGTGCGGTCACTGCTGGTCGCGGAGGACAAGCTCGACACCATCGCGGGAGTGGCCGCAGCTAGCCCGGTGCCGCTCTACGTACTGCCGTCGCAGGTCGCCGAGCAGCTGACGGGCTACCGGGTCCACCGCGGTGCCCTCGCCTCGATGCAGCGGCTGCCTCTGCCGCAGTCCTCTGACCTCCTCGCCAGGGCCCGCAGGATCGTGGTGCTCGAGGACATCGTCGATCATGCCAACGTCGGCGCCGTCTTCCGCTGCGCGGCCGCGCTCGGGTTCGACGCGGTCCTGCTGGCGCCGCGCTGCGCCGATCCGCTGTACCGCCGGGCCGTCAAAGTGTCGATGGGCGCGGTGCTGGCCGTGCCTTACGCCCGGCTCGATGACTGGCGCGCCGGGCTCGCCGGGGTGCGGGCGGCCGGCTTCACGCTGCTGGCCCTGACACCTGACCCGGCCGCGGTGCCGATTGGCGAGGTCCGGCGCGACGACAAGATGGCTCTGCTGATCGGCGGCGAGGGCAGCGGGCTGTCCGGCCGCTGGCTGGACGCTGCTGACCTGGCCGTCCGCATTCCGATGAGCCGCGGCGTCGACTCGCTCAATGTCGCCGCGGCAACCGCGATCGCGTGTTATCTGCTGAACTGACGCTATGGACCTATCGCTGGCGGGGCTGCGCCGGCGCCGCGACTACGAGTGCCGGCGCACGCCGGACCGGGCGCTGGAGACGATCGGGGAAGCCCATGACTTCCTGCGCGACCGCGGCCTGCTGACGCGGACTGCCGACAGCGCGCTGCCGAGCCTGTACGAAGCCTGCCACGAGGATCCGTACCGGGCGGGCGGCCGGGGCTTCGCCAGCTGGCCTGCCACCAAGTGGCCGTGGGCCTACGAGCTGGCGCAGCAGCCCGATGTCCACTCGCTTGACCTGCATCGGGGCAAGACGATCCTGCTCTGCGATGAGCTGCTGGCGCTGGTCGATCCGGTCTGCCGGTCCGAGCTGGACCGGATGGAGCAGGAGGATCCTGGCTGGCGCAGGCTGCTGCGGCACCTGGCAAGGACGGGCCCGGCCATGGCCGAGGACATCGAGGTCGAGCTCGGACTGAAGCACAAGGAGCTGCGCGCACTGCGCTCGCCGCTGCAGCGCTGCGGCGCGCTGGTCGTGCGGCCTGTCATCGTGCCCGCCGGGTCCGGGGACGGGCACCTGCACCGCAGTGAGCTGCTCCGCTTCGACCAGGCGTACCCGGAACCGTCGGACGCGCCGCTCGATGTTGTCGCCCTGATAGGGGCGGCGCTGCGGGCTGCGGTGCTGGCGCCGGAGAAGGACCTGGTTCGCTGGTTCAGCTGGCGGTGGCTGCTGCCGGCCGATCTGCCGGCCCAGCTCGTTACCCGTGGCCTTGCCGTGAGGCCCGAGCCCGGCTGGCTCGCGGCACCGGGCTGAGAATACGGCGGCACCCGATCCCGTGGTCAGAGCGCAGCGGTGCCGGCCTGGAGGAAGCGCATCGCGGCGGCGACCGCCTGCTCGCGGTCCTGGCCGGGCTCGGTGTCGACGACCTCCATGGCGATCGCAGCGGCCGCGGCGGCCGCCAGGCGGGGAGCGATGGCGTCGGCGGTGCTGCTCGGTGTCGGCTGCGATCATGGCCGCGCCCTCCCGCACCGCGGCTGCCATCCGTGCTGTGCGCAGCGCGCCGAGGTCGGGATTGGCCGCGAACATTCGGCGCGCAAGCCGGTACATTTCGCGATCTTCCGGCTCGGCCTGGCTGGTCAGCAGCCAGCGACCGAAAGCGTCGTGGACCGTCTCGCCGGGCCGCCGGTCGCGAATCGCGTCGGTCAGGCCAGTCACGCCGTCGCTGAACCGGGACAGCGCGATGTCCTGCTTGGACGGGAAATACATCGCGACGGTCCGGGGCGAGACCTCGGCCGCCTCGGCGATATCGGCAATCGTGGTCGCGTCGTAGCCGCGCTCGGCGAACAGTTCGTAGGCAGCGCGGATGATCGCCGCCCGGCGGCGTGCCTTGCTGCGCTCTCTCAGTCCCGCTGCTGGCATGTGGCAACTATACCTCGGACAGCAATATTGCATTCAACTGCAAACTTGCGTTAGGCTGCAGAACACGTACCCGGCGGGCCTGAAGGGAACCAGCACCATGAGCAACGCCGCCGCTCCAGCCCACATCAACACCGCAGCAGCCGCGCCAGCGCAGGCGGATCCGGGAAGCGGGCGCTCCCGGTCCCGGCCGAGGGCCGGGCAGAGAGCCGACACCGAGGGGCGCTGACCCGCGGCGCTGGCTGATCCTGGGCGTTGTCGCCCTGGCCCAGCTGATGGTCGTTCTGGACGCCACGATCGTGAATATCGCGCTGCCGTCAGCCCAGCATGCCCTGCACTTCTCCAACATCGAGCGGCAGTGGGTGGTCACGGCCTATGCGCTTGCGTTCGGCAGCCTGCTGCTGCTCGGCGGGCGGCTCACCGACCTGATCGGCCGCAAGACAACCTTCATCGCCGGCCTGGCCGGCTTCGCCGCCGCATCCGCCGCCGGCGGCGCTGCCGGCAGTTTCGGCATGCTCGTGGCCGCCCGCGCCTGCCAGGGCGCCTTCGGCGCGCTCCTGGCCCCGGCCGCGCTGTCGCTGCTGACGACCACGTTCGAAGGGACCAGGGACCGGGGGAAGGCCTTCGGTGTCTTCGGCGCCATCGCGGGCGCGGGCGGTGCGGTCGGCCTGCTGCTCGGCGGGCTGCTGACCCAGTACCTGTCCTGGCGCTGGTGCCTGTACGTCAACCTCGTCTTCGCGGCGATCGCGTGGCGCCGGGGCCGTCGTGCTGCTGCGCCGGCAGTCAGCCGGCCGGCGCCGGCAGCTGGACCTGCCCGGGCTCGTGACCGAGGTCGCCGGCATGTTCTGCATCGTCTATGGCTTCTCCAATGCGGCCAGCGACGGCTGGCACGCGCCGGCGACCTGGGGCTTTCTGGCCGTGGGCGCGGCACTCCTCGCGGCTTTCTGCTACGTCGAGACGCGTGTCCGCCAGCCGCTGCTGCCGCTGCGGATCGTGCTGGACCGCAACCGGGCCGCGGCTTACCTGGCGGTCCTCGTCACCGGAGCCGGCATGTTCGGCATCTTCCTGTTCCTCACCTACTACCTGCAGGAGACCCTCGGCTTCAGCCCGGTGATGGCAGGCGTCGCCTTTCTTCCCATGGTCGGCGCCATCATCGTCGCTGCCAACCTGGCCAACATCGTGCTGCTGCCCCGCATCGGCCCCAGGTGGATCGTGGCACCGGGCATGCTGGCCGCGGCCGCCGGGCTGGCCTGGCTGACCCGGATCGGCGTGCACTCGACCTACGCAGCCGATGTCCTGCCACCACTGCTGCTCGCGTCCGTCGGCCTCGGCTTCGTGATGTCACCGTCGATGAACACCGGGACGGCGGGCGTTGCGCCGCTCGGATGCAGGCGCCGCATCGGCCATGGTCAACACCGGCCAGCAGGTCGGCGGTTCCATCGGCACCTCGCTGCTCAACACCATGGCAGCCAGCGCCGCGGCCACCTATCTGGCCAGCCACCTCAGCCGCCGGCTGATGATCGGGGGCCATCCGGCACCCGCACTGGTCGCGATGGCCCAGGTGCACAGCTACACCACCGCGTTCTGGTGGGCGGCCGGCATCTTCGCCGCCGGATCCGTCGTCGCTGCCCTGCTCTTCCGCAGGGGCGCGCCGCGCGCAGCGCCGGCCACTAAGGAGGCATAGGCGCCATGAGCCGTCAGGACAATGACATCGCCGCGCGAAACCCCGCCGCCTTTGGTCCGCTGGCCGCGCTGGATGACCTGCTGTCGGACGTCGGCCTCTCCGTCGCTGGCACAGGGGGCACCGTATCGTTCGAAGGCCAGGATCCGATCCTGCCTGCTGCACACCGCCTCGGCGCCTGCATCGGCGTGCCGATCATGGCGGCTGCCGTCGGCGCTGTCGTCTTCCACCGTCTTCGCGGCGGCCGGGGGCAAGACCTTGCGCTGGACCTGCGCCAGGCCGTGCACGGCATCACGCCGGGCGCCTTCTGGCGCCCAACCCTGAACGGTGAGCGGGCACCGTACCCCCTGGTGCTCGACAACCCCTTCCTGCTGACGCCGTATCGCACCGCGGACGGCCGCTGGATCATGGCGTCCGGGGTCTACCCGCATCTGGCCGCGAAATGGTGCCGCTTCCTCGACGTGCCACCCGATGGCGCCAGGGTGGCCGCGGCGATCCGGCGGCAGGACGCGTTCGAGCTTGAAGAGGCCGCGAACTCGGCCGGCCTTCCGGCCTGTGTGGTACGCGCTCCGCTTGAATGGCTGGCTCACCCCCAGGGAGCGATGCTGGCACGCCAGCCCGTGATAACGGTGGAGCCCATCGGCAGCGCACCGGCGCGGGATTTTGGTCCGGCAGGCCGGCCGTTTGATGGTATCCGCGTACTGTCGTTCACCCAGGCCGTCGCCGGACCGGTCGTGGGCAGGACCCTGGCAGAGCACGGAGCGGACGTGCTCTGCGCCACCCGTCCGAACGATTACGAACACGAGTTCATCTACGCCGAGGCCAACGTGGGCTCCCGCAGCACCTACCTGGACCTCGACAGTCCCGCCGGGCAGGCACGAGCGGACGCCCTGCTTTCCGGAGCCGACGTGGTCGTGAACAACCATCGCAGCGGCTCCCTGGAACGCCGCGGCCTGGAGCCGCGGGCACTCGCAGATAAGTACCCCGGCCTGGTGTATGTCTCCGTCACCTGTTACGGGTCTCGCGGGCCATGGGCCGGCCGCGGCGGGTTCGACATGAACGGATCCGCTGCCTCCGGCCTCATGACCCTGGAAGGCAGCGCGGCCGAGCCCAGACTGCCCGTCACCGGGATGATCAACGACTACATCACCGGCTACCTCGGCGCCGTCGGTGCGTCCGCAGCCCTGGTGAAGCGCGCCACCGAGGGAGGCTCCTGGCACGTCACGGTGAACCTGACCAGAGCTGCCATGTGGTGCGGCACGCTCGGCCTGGTCAACCCTGCCCTGGCCGGCTGTGACGATGAGCACCGCATCCGTGAGCCGGTCGCCTGCGACGGGCCCAGCCCGCTAGGCGACGTCCACATGCTCGCTCCGCCGGTCCGGTTCTCGTCCACACCGGCGGCCTGGCCGACGCCGCTCCTTGTCCCGCGAGGTTCAGGTCGCGCTGAATGGCGCGGCTGACCAGGTAGGTCTCTGCGACGTCCTCAGCTTTAGCGGCCAGGGGTCGCCGGGTGCACCGGGCAGGCCGCGTTGTAGTGCTTCAGAGTCAGCTTGCCGCGGGAGTATGCCCAGGAGCAGGTGCAGGAATTTGGGACGCGGTCGGACGTAATGACCTCGGCAGGCACGCCGCTGCGCTGCTCAGCGCGACCGGGCTGGTACGGCAGCGGCGGCCCGAGGAGGGCAAGGGCAGGCCCCTCGGTCCGTGCTTCCTGGACAGCCCCGCCAGCCAGCGCCAGCCACTCGCGCGGCCTGGCGTCTGAGGGGCGGGCTGGTGCCGGTCGCCTGAGGCGCACCCGGGCGCCAGGGAGCTTGTCACTCGCCCGGCTTTCCATGCCAGCCAGAATATCCGCCGGGCGCGACGACGGTGATTCTCGCGGACATGGCAGCAAGGCGGATGCGCCAGCGCCGGTGAGCCCCTGACGCGGCCCGGATGTCAGAAGCGGCCGGTACCGTCCTCGCTATGGCCAGTTTCGCTGTCAGGCTGGTGCACGGCCCTGGATGGGATGGCGCGCGTCCGATCCGGGCGCAGGATGCCTGGGACCAGCACGCGGCCTTCATGGACGGGCTCGTCGATGACGGCTTCATTGTCGCGGGCGGTCCCGTCGGCGCTGGTGAGGAGACCCTGCACCTAATCGAAGCCGCAGATGAGAACGAGATCAGGTCCCGGCTGGCGGAGGACCCCTGGGCGCTGGCCGGGCTGCTGCTGATCGGCACGATCGAGCCCTGGGCGCTCTGGCTCGACGGCCGCCGGGCGGGATCGACGCAGACATAGCCCTGCGCCGCCAGGAACACTGCGGCGGCCAGGAGGGCCGAACCCGGGCGTCTCTAGTCGAGACCCCAGCTCGTCCAGCCCGAGGGTGGCCCGTCCGGCGTGATGGCCAGCAGGACCCGCCCGTCCTTCGCCAGCGACTGCTTATGCTCCTCGTCATCAGGGACGGCCATGCCGTGCTTTTCCCTGATGGCACGGAAGCGGGGCAGTTCCGCGTCGAGGTCCTCGCGGATCTGGACAGTGCCGGGGATCAGGACGGCGCGGAAGCCGGTGGGATCATCGATGAGCAGCTGCGCCCGCGGGTCCCGGCTGAAGATCGCGTACTTCACCCGGTCCCGGGTGGTCGAGACGTAGAACCGCTCGCCGTCCCAGTAGAACCAGTTCGGGCTCAGCTGCGGGCGCCCGTCCCGGCGGATCCCGGCGACGACGACATTACGCGGCTCGGCCAGGAAGGCCTCTAGCTTGTCGGTTGATGCCATCTGCTCACGCTATCTGGCCGCCGGGAGCCGCTCGCCCCGGCGTTGCGAGCGACATGGCGCTCGCGCCGGTCCGGGTCCCGATGTGACGAACATTGACCCGGTACCCCCTTTCCCGGATGCTGGTGATGACGGCGTTCCCGCCGCGGTAACCGCGCTGTGCGTTGCCGCACTCGTCCTGGGAGCGGCGCCGGTGATGGCAGGGCCGGGGGAACAGATGGCAGTACGCAAGGCGGGCCAGGGACGGTCAGGGGCGGCGTGCGGTCATCGCGACCGGGCGATCGCCGTGCTGAAGGCGGCTGTTCGTGGCGGGCCGGCTGGACATCGGACGAGTTTGACGTTCGAGTGGGCCAGGCGCTCGCATCGCGTAGCTACGCGGAACTGGCCGCCGTCACGGCCGATCTCCCTGGCGCTCTGCCAGAAGCCCAGCCTGCCGCGACCGACGCCCCGCTGGCTGATCAGCAACGCCGTCAGGTGGGGCGCATCCGGGATCATCACGCCGGCACTTCTCGCGGCCGCCTTCGCGGTCGCCTCCATGGCCGGTGATGTGTACGGCGCTGTCGCCTTCCTGATCGCAGCCGTCTACTTCCTGTGCTGGCTGTCCACCGGAGCCAGCATGCTCTGGGAATGGCACTGCATGTCGCTGCCCGCGACAGGAATGTGCGTCCGATGCGGGCACGGCGGCGTGTCTCACCGGGCGCCAGAGTTCTGCGCAGTCCGGCTCGGCTCGCTGAACCTGTGGACCCGCTGCCCCTGTGCGGGCTACGTTCCGCCGGGAGTGTCACCGCAGACCGTCGAGCCTGTTCTCCTGCCGGCTGGTTACCCGTAGCGGGCGCCGGTGGCACGCCGAGGTCATCACTGGCGTCAGGCCGCCATGTACTTCTCGAACCAGGTCACGATGCGAGTCAGGTAATCAGTGACGGCCGGGAACCGGCTGACGCCGTGTCCTTCCTCCGGGTAGATCACCAGTTCCGAGTCGACGCCATGGCCGATCAGTGCCTGGTAGAACTCCCTGGCCTGGCCGGCAGGCGTGCACCGGTCCAGCGCGCCCGCGGTGAGCAGGGTCGGCGTCCTGGCCTTGCTCGCGTGCATAACCGGACTGCGTGCGTGCACCTGGTTGCCGATCTCCTCGGGATCGGCGTCGTCCAGGAACCACAATCCCCAGCGGGGGATGTTGCTGGTGAACGTGAAGCTGTACCACTCAGTGACCGGCGAGCCTGCCACGGCGGCCTTGAATCTCTCGTCCTGTGTCACCAGCCAGGCCGACATGAACCCGCCATAGCTCACGCCCATCGTGCCGATCCGTGCCGGGTCGGCGATCCCGCGCTCGATCATGGCGTCGATCCCGGACAGGTAGTCGTACGTGTCCGCGCCGCCCATGTCGCCGATGACCGCCGCGGCGAACTCCTGGCCTCGCCCGGAGCTACCGCGCGGGTTCGGGAGCAGGACGGCATATCCGCGGGAGACCAGCAGCGGCACCGCGTAGTCACGCATCGTCCAGCTCCGCCGGTAGGCGCCGATCGGGCCGCCGTGGACCTGCAAGACAAGCGGGAACGGGCCGGTTCCGGAAGGAGCGCACAGAATTCCCTCGATCGGTGTCCCGTCTGGTGCGCTCCAGCTGACATTCGTCGCAGTGCCCGCGACCGATCGGATGTAGTCGGTGCCGGCGTGAGCGAGGGAGGCCAGCACCTGCTCGGTGTCCGTGCCGACGATCGCGATCTGCTGCGGCAGGTCGTAGTCGTCCCGGATCACGATGATCTCGGTCTCTGAGGTGAAGGCGCCAGCCGGGTAGAACCAGCTCGCCCAGGACTGGCTGGATGCGACCAGGTCCTTGCCGGTGATCGACTCGGGCAGGCGTTCCTCCCCGGCGTCGGCGATCCCGGCGACGCTGTCCAGATGACGCTGGCCGAAGTAGCCGATCCGCGTTCTGTCGATCCACTGGACCGCGGTGACATCGGTCCCGGCGGTGTCCACGGCGCACCGGGTGCCAGTTGCCAGGTCCAGCAGGATCAGGTCACCCGCCACAATCCACCGATCGCTGCAGACGGCCTGTACAACGGCGGCCCGGCTGCCGTCGGACGTCCCGGCGGGCAGCCCCAGCTGGACGTCGCTGCGGAGGAGTTCAGTCACCTCGCCGGTCGAGATGTCGAGCCGGCTGAGCACCGAGGAGTACCAGTCATCCTCGCTGGGCTGGTCGCTGGTGATGGCCAGCACATGTCCGGGGCCAGACCAGGCCGCCTCCCAGACGTTCAGCCCGTCGGGCGAGACCCTGGCGAGGTCGCCGGAGGCCGGGGTATAGAGCCACAGGCTGCGCCACGCATCCTCCGGCGCCCCGGCCTCGACTTCCGGGTACCACGACGGCAGCCCGGATTCGCCCGAGCCTGCCGTTCCCGACCCCTGCGCGTCGGCCATCTCGGCTCCGAGTCCGGCGACGCCGACCAGGATCCGGGTTCCGTCCGGTGACCACGCCAGATACTCGGCCGTGCCGGGGACAGCCGGCGCGGGCCTGGCCTCGCCGAGCTGCCCGTCGGTCAGCAGGTAGAGCTGGAACACGTCGGCCTTGGCCCGGTCGGAGAGGAAGGCCAGGGCTGACCCGTCTGGCGCGAACCGGGCGGCCTTGGCTGACCCGCCACCGGAGGTCAGCGCGTGCAGCGCTCCGTCCCGCACCTCGTACAGCGCGGTGCGCGGCAGCCCGTCGAGTTCGTCATAGACCGATCCGGTCACCACGATTCGGCTGGCGTCGGTTGTCGTGACAAGGTCGGTGACATGGTGCGGCCTGCCGAACGCCGGCTCGTGCAGCCGCCTGACGTGTTCGGCCACCGCGGCGTATTCCGGAGATTCCCGCAGGTCTTTGCGCATAGTCCGGGATGGTCTCACGCACTATGCGAGTACCGCTAGCGCCAGTGCAGCCCCTGCCGACGCGAGTCGCGGCGGTAGCTCGGGTCCGCTACCGTCTGCGAGTGACCCGGCCTGCCTGTGAGGGAGTTCCCGTGCCTGTGCCGCTACCGGATGAGCTGCTTGACCTGCTCCGCCGCCCGAGTCTGTGCTTCGTCGCAACCGTCATGCCCGACGGCTCGCCGCAGCTCACGCAGACCTGGGTCAGTACCGATGGCGAGAACATCCTGATCAATACCCCGGACTGGTCGCAGAAGGCGCGGAACGTCGGCCGTGATCCGCGCGTGGCGGTCAACATCGTGGACCCCGACCACACCAGGCGCTACTTCGCGGTGCGCGGTCGCGTCATCGCGGCCACGACCGAAGGTGGCGCGCAGAATATCGATGAGATCTCCGGCAAGTATCTCGGCCGGCCGTATCCGAATTTCAGCGGGCGTCCTGAGACGCGGATGATCATCACTATCGAAGCCGACTCCGTCCGCGGCATGGGCGCGCGCTAGGCCCTCCCGCCTGCGCTGGTGCGCGACTCTCGCCAGCCAGCAGGAACGCCCGGGCTGTACGCTGACCGCCGTGACCGCTGCGCGGGTTGTCGTGACCGGAAGCGCGGGCCATCTGGGTGAGGCCCTGGTCCGGGTACTGCGCGATCGCGGTTATGACGTGACCGGGGTCGACGTCCGGCGTTCGCCCTACACGACGGTGACCGGATCCGTTGCGGACCGGGCTGTCGTGCGCGAGTGCGTGGCGGGCGCCGGTGCCGTCCTGCATTCCGCGACGCTGCACAAGCCGCACGTCGGCTCCCACGGCAAGCAGGCGTTCGTGGACACCAACGTCACCGGCACGCTCACGCTGCTGGAGGAGGCTGTCGCGGCCGGCGTCGGCAGTTTCGTGTTTACCAGCACGACCAGCGCGTTCGGCCGCGCGCTGACCCCGGCAGCAGGCGAGCCCGCCGCGTGGCTCACTGAGGACGTGGTGCCGCGGCCGCGGAACATCTACGGCGTCACGAAGACGGCCGCCGAGGACCTGTGTGAGCTCGTGCATGCCGAGCACGGCCTGCCCGTCGTCGTCCTCCGGACCTCGCGGTTCTTTCCCGAGAGCGATGACGACGACGAGGTACGGGCCGCCTACGCTGACGCGAATGTCAAGGCCAACGAGTACCTGTACCGGCGGGTTGACGTGGCCGACGTGGCCGAGGCGCACCTGCTGGCGATGGATCGGGCGGCGGCGATCGGGCTCGGGAAGTACATCGTCAGCGCGACGACGCCGTTCACGCCCGCCGATCTGGCCGGGCTGCGCGAAGACGCGCCGGCGGTGGTCCGGCGGCTGTTCCCGGACTACGAGGCGGAGTACTCCCGCCGCGGCTGGCGGATGTTCCCGTCGATCGGGCGCGTCTACGACAACGCTCGTGCCCGCGCCGACCTGGGGTGGTCGCCCCGCTACGATTTCCGCGCTGTGCTCGACGCGCTGAAGCGCGGCGAGGACCCGCGCAGCCCGCTCGCGCGGGCCATCGGCGCGAAGGGCTACCACGACAAGCCGACCGGCGTCTCTACCGGCTAACCGGCCGACGGATGAGCGGCCCGCGTCAGCGATGCGCGCGTGGAACGAGGTGGAACGAGGTGGACCGCCTCAGCGGTGAAAGCGAAGGGAGCCGTGACCGCCATGGCCTCGATGCCGCCAGACCCGGATGTCGCCGCTGCGGTCCGATTGCTGCACCGCCGCCAGGGCTGGATCCGGACGGCCGTTACCAGCTTTTTCGCGTTCCTCCTGTCGTACGGCGCCTACGACAGTGGTGAGTCGCAGGGAGCGTCTGCCCCGTCGTGGTTCCTGGACATGGTCATCGCATTCGGCGCCCTGACCGTTCTCGGCATCATCGCGGCGGTGGTGTGCAACGCACGCCTGCGGCGCATGCCGGCAGCGGTCCGGGCGCAGGCCGCCCCGATCGTCGCGCGCCACCCGGACCGCCGGCGCGCACACCACTACCCGCCCCTGAACCGGCTCGTGTGGGCCGTGGCCTGGGTCGGGATGCTGCTCATCCTGGTCGTGGCGGTGGTCAGCGTGCCCGCCGCAGTCGATGGAGCGGCATACCTGGCCGGTGCCGAAAGAACGGCCACCTTCGACCCGGTCTCCTACCAGACAAACTGCGACCGGTACAGCTGCGGGACGGTCACTGACGGCATCCTGAAGACCGCCGGCGGCGCCGGCGTCAGCGCGAGCTGGCAGAACGTGGTACCGCTCGGCAGGCCATTCCAGGTTCGCGAGCCGCTGTGGAGGTGGGGGCTTGGCCTGTCGCTGATCAACAGCAGCAAGACCGCCATCATCGCCCTTGCCCTCAGCCTGCTGATCGAAGCGTGGGCTGTCCTGATAGTGGTCAGAATGGCCAGGCTGACGCGCAACTGGCGACGGCACCGGCAGCAGCGAGCTGCGCTGGCGTCTGTCTCGATCCCCTGCTAGGTCGTGCGGACCTCGGGACAGCGCGGTAGCTGCGCGGCCTGCGGTCTGTGCGGGCACTGCCGGCGAGCGCCGCACTAGGACACCTGCTCGCGCGGCTGGAATCCTCCGCACTGCGTCACCGGGAGACGCGGGTAGCGGGGGAAGGCGATGTCCCATGCGGCGCGCGTGCAGCGGAGGTAGGCGGTGCCGCGCTGTGTCTCGTTGAGCTTCGCATGCCTGCAGGTGCCGCAGAGACCTGGCTCCGCGCCCAGCTTCAGCCATGCGGCGTCAGGCGGCCGGTCAGGTCCGGTCCGGGTCGACGGCCGGGAGGGATTCCCGGCCGCCGGATGCGCCGGCGGCCGGGGAATCGTCGCTGCCCGACTCCGGAGTGCGACGCGCCATCGTGGGCCCCCTCAGCGGATGTACAGTTCGTCGGCGTCGTACTCGGTGAACTCTGTGTTGGACGCGACATCGGTCAGGCCGAGCGACTGGAACGCGGGACATTGCTGCCTGCGCACCCCACCAGGCAACCATAGGGCCCGGGGCCGCCGGCGCCTTAACGGTGGCGGCCAGCATCGTCAGCGGACCGCATGACCGCAGCCGCCGGACTCGCCTGGCAGACGGCGCTCATGAGCACCGCTTGCGTGATCGTCGGCTGGTTCGTACCTGGCGCGTGGCGGATGACGACGCGCGACGCATGACGTCAGGCACGAGCACCGAGCCGGCGTCGGCGGCTCTCCGCGGCATCGCCGCCGTGCCACGATGGAGCATGGGCTCGCAGCGCTTCCGCGCCGTCCTTTCCGCCGGTCCCGCGGACAGCGCGGTGATCATCATGCCGTTCGACCCGGACGAGGCGTGGGGCGCGAAGGCCAACCATCCGGTCAGCGGCACGATTAACGGGCGGCGGATTCGCACGCGGCTTGCGCCGGCCGGCGGAGGCTGGGTCCTGACGCTCGCTGGCAAGCGCCTGCCCGGCATGGGCGTTGCCATCGGCGACACCGTCAGCGTTGAGCTGGCCCCGGAAGGTCCGCAACGCGGCGATCTTGCTGACGACGTCGCCGCTGCGCTCGCGGCCAGCCCGGCGGCGGGCGCATTCTTCGACACCCTGGCGCAGTTCTACCGCAGGGCCTACCTGCGCTGGATCGATGCGACCACCCGCAGGCCGGACGTCCGTGCTGCCCGTATCGCTGAGGTCGTCGACCTGCTCGCCGCGGGCATCAAGGAGCGGCCCCGCTCGCAGTGATCGTCCTGCCCGATCGCGCCAGCCGGATTGCGGCTGGCCGGTGAGCCGCCAGCGGCAGACCGGCCTTTAAGCTGGCCCGATGGAATTCGCCGACGTGATCAGGAAACGCAAGATGGTGCGGGCCTACACCGATGAGCCGGTCGCTCCCGAGGCCAGGGACCGCATCCTGCGGGCAGCCAATCGAGCCCCGTCAGCCGGATTCAGCCAGGGTTACGCGCTGCTGACCCTGGAGGGCGCTGACCAGCTGGGCCCCTTCTGGGAACTGCTGTCCGCCTATCACGGCGACGAGGCTGCCGCGGGCCCGTCCTTCGAGCCTGTCACTCACGCGCCCCTCGTGGTGGTGCCCCTCTCGTGCAAGGACGTCTATCTCGACCGGTACGCCCGGCAGGACAAGGGCTGGACGGACCGCGACGAGGCGCACTGGCCGGTCCCGTACTGGGATATCGACACTGGCTTCACGGCCCTGCTGATGCTGCTGGCGGCAGTTGACGAGGGCCTCGGCGCCCTGTTCTTCGGCATCCCGCCGCATCAGATCGCGGACTTCCGCGCGCTCTATGCCGTTCCTGACCGCTACCTGCCCATCGGCGCGGTTGCTATCGGCCACCCCGATCCGGCGTCGGACCAGGGCGGATCAGGCGGCAAGATCAAGCGCCGGACTCTGGACGACCTGGTGCACCGCGGCCGCTGGTAGCGCGGACACCGCGCGCCGCGCTGACGGCGGCAGTACCTGCCGCCGCGCTCACCAGGATCAGGTAAGCCTCGAGAAGGCCAGCCTGGTGGTAGCCGGCGAAGTCGCGGGCCCACAGGCACAGGCCGGTCGCGGCGACCGCGCTGGCCGCTCCCGCCAGCACGATGGTCATGGCCGCGATGCCTGCGGCGCCGACCGCGCGGCGGACAGCCGGACCGCTCGGCCTGAGGGTCCGCAGCGCCGCGACCTGTCCGGCCACGGCGACGCCGACGGCAACGAAGCCGAGGCCGGCGAAGCTCGCGAACCACCACGGCCCGGCGCCCTCAGGATGGTGCACGACCCGGAGGGCCACCGCGGCCGCGAGCAAGAAGGCGGCCGGGGCGGCGAACGCCAGCAGCAGGCAGCCGACCGCCCGGTGCAGATGCTCGCGCCGGGCCTGCCGCAGCATCTGCAGCCAGAGGGGCAGGCCGCCGCCGACCGCGACGGCCGCGGAGCTCGCCAGTGCGGCGTCGAAGATCGTGTAGGACCAGCCGACGACCGGATGAGCCGGCGTCGCGAAGCCCTGCAGCTGAGTGAGCTGGACGAACACCAGCCCGACGCCGGTCAGGGCCGACCAGGCCACCAGGACCGTGGCCAGCGACGCCCGCATCCTGGCGTCCCGGTCGTGCAGCTGCCGGGGCGGGGAGATCCAGACCGGCGCTGCCCGCCAGGCCAGCCCGAGTAGGCTGGCCGGCCCGGTGCCGCTGTCCTCCACCAGCGCGCTTACCTCGTCGCCGTAGCGCTCACGCCACGCGGGCGGATACAGGGCCAGGACGGCCCGCACCGCCGCGCGCGCTCGGTCAGTCACGGGGTCACGTCCCGGCGAGGCCAGGGTGACCCGACAGCCGGGACCGGGCCAGCGAGGCGACGGCGCTCATGCGGGCCGACTCCTGCGCCAGTACCGCGGCGCCTGCCCTGGTGATCTGGTACGGGCGCCGCCGGTCGCTCGCTGCCAGCGGCTCGATCAGGCCCTGGGATTCCAGCCGCGCGATCACCGCGTACAGGGTGCCGGGGCTCAGCCGGACGCCCATCGTCTCGGCGACGTCGCGAGTGATCGCGTAGCCATGCTTAGGCTCGTCAGCCAGGCTGGCCAGTACCAGCAACGGCGGATCGGCCCATCGGTCCAGTCGGCTCACCACGGTGTTAGCTTAAGGTCGCGACTGTATACTGCTCAACGCTATACCGCATGGCGATACAGCGCTGGTGCCAGACGATAGGGCGGGTAGTGCCGCGAAGGAGGGTCGTGATGGTGCATGCCGTCGGCGCCGCTCGCCGGCGCGAGCCGCTGGCAGTGAAGGTGCCGGAGATTACGGCCCTGTTCTGGATTATCAAGCTGCTGACGACCGCCGGCGGCGAGGCGGTCTCCGACTACCTGTCGCTCCGCGGCCATCTGGTGGCGGGCGTCGTCGAGCTATCGATCTTCGTGGTCGCCGTGGTCGTGCAGTTCCGGACCCGGCGTTACATCGCAGCCGCCTACTGGTTCCTGGCACTGGCTATCGCGATCTTCGGCACCGGAGTATCCGATGCGCTGCACCTCATCGTCGGCATCCCCTACGGCGGCACGACAGCGCTCTGGGCAGTCATCCTGGCCGCGATCTTCTGGCGCTGGTACCGGAGTGAGGGGACGCTGTCCATCCACAGCATCACGACGCGCCGCCGCGAGATGTACTACTGGGCGACGGTCTTTGCTACCTTCGCGCTGGGCACCGCCCTCGGCGACTTCACTGCCTCCGTGCTGCACCTGGGCTATCTGAACTCCGGCATCCTGTTCGCCGTCGTGATCATGATTCCGCTGGTGGCCTGGCGATGGGCCGGCATGAACTCCGTGCTGGCCTTCTGGTTCGCCTACGTGGTCACCAGGCCCCTCGGCGCCTCGTTCGCCGACTACTTCAGCAAGCCCCGCGCCATCAGTGGCCTCGGCTACGGGGACGGGCCGGTGGCCCTGGTCTTCCTGGCGGCCATCGTCATCCTGGTCGGCTACCTGGCGATTGCCAGGACCGACATCCAGCCGCCCGAGATCCAGCAGAAGCCAGGCCCTTACCCGGCTGCGCCGGCCGAAGCCGGGCCCGCTGACCTGCCGGTACACGGCGACTACCGGTAAGCCCGGCGGCCGTCCCGTAGCGGCTGCTGCCCGCGCCAAGTGACGACCACGACTACCGGGAACGGGGCCGCAATAACCTCAGCCGCCCGTTACCAGGCGGCGAGTGCGCACTCGCGGAGCCGCGCAGCGGCCGTCGCGGGTGCCCCGACCTGATCGAGACCGAGCAGCGCGGCCCCGGCGACGGGCGGGATGTCGACGATCCGGATCTCAGCGCCGGGGATCGAGACCCAGAGCCGCTCGGCGATAGCGCCGGTGAGCAGCGGATGACGTGCCGTCATCAGGCTCCCGCCGAGCACGACCGGGACCGGCCCGCCGCCCGTCCCTGCCGCGACCCCGGCCGTGCCCCCGGCCCCGGACCGCCCGGCCGTTGATGGCGTTGACCAGCGCGCTGCTCTCACCGGACCCGCCCCGGCCAGGCCGAGGTTCCTCGCCGCGACTTCGGCCATCAGGCAGATCTCCTCGGCCTGCCGCGCCAGAACGTCCCTGGCGACCTGGTCCCCGCGCTCGGCCACCTCGAACAGAACAGGCACCAGCCGGTGCCGCTCCTCGTAGCCGATCTTGCCCAGGTGCATGCCGACCACGACGTCCTCGACGCGCTGCAGGCCGAAATGCGCGGGCACGGCCGTCCGCAGGGCAGTCTCCGGGCCGCGGCCGTCCTCTGCCCGCATCGCCCACCACAGTGCCTGCGGGCCGATCTCGCCGCCGCCGCCCCAGTCTCCGCTCAGCTCGCCGAGGGCGAGGAACCGGAACACCGCGCCATCAGGTCCCACCCCGACGCAGTTGATGCCCGCGCCGCACACGACCCCGATGCCCCAGTGCGGCCTGTCGTCGGCGAGGCCGGCCCGCAGCACCGCGAACGTGTCGTTGACCACCGAGTTGCTCGGCGACCAGCCGAAGGACTGCACCAGCCGGCCCAGGTCCGCCTCCTCGACCGGCAGGTCGGCACCGGCCAGGCAGGCCGACGTGTGCGCGGCGACCTGGCCGGCGGCCGGCAGGCCCGCCTGCCCGGCCGCCTCGCGCACCAGCTCGACCAGCACGGCGCAGGCCCGGTCGATGCCGATGATCTGGTGGTTGGACGGCCCGCCGCGCACTGCGGCGAGTACCGACCCGTCCTGGCCGATGAGGGCGACGTCGGTCTTGCTGTTCCCGCCGTCAACCGCGAGAACGGCCGCGAGCGCCCCGCCCGCAGCACTCACCTGGCCCACGGCAGGAACGCGGCGTTCTGCGCCAGCAGCCGGTCGGTCAGCTGGCCGGCCAGGTCGAACTGGCCGATCAGCGGGTGCGCGAGCATCGCCCGCAGCACCCGGTCGCGGCCGCCGTGCAGCGCCGCGTCCACCGCCAGCTCCTCGTAGGCCGACACGTGCGCGATCAGCCCGCTCATCAGCGGGCTTACCGGCGTGACCGGCACCGGCACGGCGCCGCCGGCCCCGATCGTCGCGGACACCTCGATGACCGCCTCGTCGGCCAGGAACGGCAGCGTCCCGTGATTGCGCACGTTGACCACCTGGCGGTCACCCGCATCGGTGACCAGCGACGCCAGCAGCGCCACCGCGGCCTCGGAGTAGAACGCGCCGCCTCGGTGGGTCAGCAGGTCGGGCTTGGTGTCCAGCGCCGGGTCCGCGTACATCGCCAGCAGCTGGCGCTCGATCTCGGCGACGGCCTGCGCCCGGGTCTGCTGGCCGCGCTCCTCCGCCACGACGGCGTCATGGGACCAGAAGTAGCGCAGGTAGTAGGACGGCACCGCGCCGCCGGCCAGCCTCGTCACCTCGAGCGGCTGGCCGGTGTGGAGCGCGATCTCCTCGCCGTGGGCTCCAGCAGGCCGGGCAGCCTGTCCTGGCCGTCGAGGATGGCAGCCCGTTCCCAGGTCAGGTGATTGAGACCGACGTGATCAAGCGCGACCCGCTCGGGTGCGACGTCCAGCAGGGAGGCGAACAGCCGCTGGTAGCCGATCGCCACGTTGCACAGGCCGATGGCCCGGTGGCCCGCGTCGAGCAGCGCGCGGGTGACGATGCCGACCGGGTTGGTGAAGTCGATGATCCAGGCGTCCGGCAGCGCCCGCTGCCTGACCCGCTCGGCCACGTCCAGGACGACCGGCACCGTGCGCAGCGCCTTGGCGAACCCGCCCGCCCCGGTGGTCTCCTGGCCGATGCAGCCGCACTCCAGCGGCCAGGTCTCGTCCCGGTGCCTGGTGGCCTGGCCGCCGACCCGCAGCTGCAGCAGGACGGCGGCGGCCCCGTCGACCGCGGCGTCCACGTCGGCGGTCCAGGACACTGCCGCCGGGTGCCCGTACCTGGCCATGATCCGGGCGGAGAACGGCCCGACCACGGCCAGCCGCCCGGCGTCCGGGTCGGCCAGCACCAGCTCGGTGATCTTGATGTCACCGGTCAGCCGGGCGATGCCGTCGACCAGTTCCGGCGTGTAGGTGGAGCCGCCGCCGATAACAGCGAGTTTCATGAGAACGCCTTCACAGGGAGTGAGTAGCGGCAACCGCCTTCCACCCTTCAGCACCAGACTGCGCGACATGGCAGGCGGCGTCGTGACCGGGGGAGAGCGGGAGCAGCCGGGGCGTGACCGAGTCGCACTCGTCGATCGCGAGCGGGCACCGGTACCGGAAGCGGCAGCCGGGCACCGGGTCGATCACGCGCGGCGGCTCGCCCCGGTCGGTGTCGGCGCCCACCGTCAGCTCCGCCTTCGGATCGGGAACGGCGGACACCAGCAGCTGCGTGTACGGGTGCCGCGGCGCGGCCAGCACGTCCTCGACCGGCCCGGCCTCGGCGATCTGCCCCGCGTACATGACGATCAGCCGGTCCGCGATGTACCGGGCGCTGGCGATGTCGTGCGTGATGTAGAGGATCGACACGCCCTGCTCGTCGCGCAGCTGCTTCATCAGGTTCAGCAGCCCGATCCGGATCGACACGTCCAGCATCGACACCGGCTCGTCGGCCAGGATGAGCTTCGGCTTCATGGCCAGGGCCTGGGCGAAGCCGACCCGCTGCCGCTGACCGCCGGACAGCTCGTGCGGGTAACGGCTCATGATCTCCGCAGCCGGGGACAGCCCGACGATCTCGAAGACCCGCCTGGTCTCCTCGGCCCGCTGCGCCGCGGACAGCTCGGGCCTGTGCAGCTTCAGGCTGCGCAGGATGCCGTGCGAGATCCTGAAGACCGGGTTGATCGAGCTGAACGGGTCCTGGAACACCATCGGCACGTCGCTGCGGTAGGCCAGCATGTCCGACCGCGACCGCAGGGCCGACAGCGGCCTCCCGCCGAAGTAGATCTCGCCCGCCGTGGGCTCGTAGATGCGGGCCAGCAGGCGCGCGATCGTGCTCTTGCCGCTGCCGCTCTCCCCGGCGAGCGCGACGATCTCGCGCGTGCCGATGTCCAGGCTGACGCCGTCGACCGCGTGCAGGGACTGGCGGTGCAGGCCGCCGCCGATGCGGAAATGCTTGGTCAGGCCCTCGGTATGCAGGAGCGGGGCAGCGTCAGTCACCGGCGAGTGCTCCGTTCTCGCGCTGGAGCAGGCAGCGAACCAGCACGTCGTCGACGGCGTACAGGTCGACCGCCGCCGTCAGGCAGCTGTCCATGGCTTTCGGGCAGCGCGCGGCGAAGCGGCAGCCGAGCGGCGGCCGGGCCAGGTCAGGCGGGCTGCCGGGAATGCCGGTCAGCGGAACCTTCGGCCCGCGGATGGAGGGAAAGGCATCGAGCAGCCCGGCGCTGTAGGGATGGCGGGGCGTGTCGAACACCTGCCGGGTGGCGCCGAACTCGGCCACCTGCCCCGCGTACATGACCATCAGCCGGTCCGAGAAGTGGCTGACCAGCGACATGTCGTGGGTGACGAAGATGACCGCGAATCCGAGCTGCTGCTGCAGTTCCTTGATCTGGATCATCAGCGAGCGCTGCGCGACGACGTCGAGCGCGGATGTCGGCTCGTCCATGATCACCAGGTCCGGCGTGAAGAGCAGGGCCATCGCGATCATGGACCGCTGGCGCATGCCGCCGGACAGCTGGTGCGGGTAGCTGCGCAGGTGGGCCGGGTCGATGCTGACCATCCGCAGCACCTCGGCGGACCGGTCGGCGATCTCCTGCTTGTCCGTCACGCCGTGCGCGCGCATCGCGTCGGCGAACTGGGCGCCGATGGACTTCACCGGGTTGAGCGCGTTCATCGCGCTCTGCATGACGACCGACAGCTCCTTCCACCGGATCGGCGCCAGCTCGCGCTCGCTCCGGCCGGTCAGCTCCGCGCCCTTGAACTCGACCCTGCCGCCGGTGATCGCGGCCGGCGGCGCGAGCAGCCGCGCGACCGCGAACAGCAGCGTGGACTTGCCGCAGCCTGACTCGCCGACGATGCCGAGGAACTCGCCGCGGGCGAGGTCGAAGCTCACGTGGTCGACGGCGATCACGTCGCCGCGCCTGGTCTGGTAGGCGACGGAAAGATCAGACACCTTCAGGACGGGAACGGGGTCGCCTGCCGCCGCGCAGCTCCTGCTGGGCCGCGGCCGTCCGCAGCGCGTCACCTGGCACGGTTCGCACGAATCCTCCAGGGCGCTGCGTACCGGTCCCGGCGCACCTTCACTCGCTGCAGCGCCGGGTTGCCGACCTCGTCGAAGGCGTAGTTGAGCAGGGCGAACGCGGCTCCGAGCAGCGCGATGCACAGGCCCGGCGCGATCGCCCACAGGTACTGGCCGGTCTGCAGGGCCTCGCCGTTCTCGGCCCAGTAGAGCATCGTGCCCCAGGACAGCGAGTTCGGGTCGCCGAAGCCGATGAACTGCAGGGTGGCGGCCGCGATGACGTTGTAGACCGCGGTGCCGAGGAACACGGCGACGATCAGCGAGGTCATCGACGGGATGATCTCGGCGAAGATGATGTAGGGGCGGCGCTCGCCGCGGACCCTGGCGGCCTCGAGGAAGTCGCGGCCGCGCAGCGAGAGCGCCTCGGCCCGCAGCTGGCGCGCGCCGTAGGAGTAGCCGGTGATGACCAGTACGCCGATGAGCGGGATCAGGCTGCTGTGCGGGTAGTAGGCGATGATCACGATCAGCAGCGGGAACGTGGGGATGACCAGCAGGATGTCGGTGATCAGGTTGAGTCCGTGATCCCACCAGCCGCCGAGGTAGGCCGCGCCGATTCCCATGATCATTGAGAGCACCGTCGAGAGCAGGCCGGAGACCAGCGCGATGATCAGCGTCTCCCTGGCGCCCCAGATCACCTGCGAGTAGATGTCCTGGCCGGAGGCGGTGGTGCCGAACCAGTGCTGCGCCGACGGGCCGAGGCTGCGGCCGTAGCTGAACGCCTGCGGGTTGTCCCGCGCGATCAGGCCGGGGATGACGGCCATGATCGCGAAGACCAGCAGGATCACGGCGCCGGCCATGGCCTTCTTATTGGACCTGACGGCGCGCCAGACGCGCCCGGCCGCGCGCTCGCTGCTGGTGGGGCCGGGTCCGGCCGCCGGCTCGGCGGTGATCTGCAGCGCTACCACGTCAGCCTCCCGTCCTGGTGCGCGGGTCGAGTACGGCGGTCAGCAGGTCGGCCGCCAGGATCGCGACCAGGACGGCGACGGTGATCAGCAGGAACAGCGCCTGCACGAGTGCGTAGTCCTGGTTCACCACCGCCTGGAGCAGGTAGTACCCGACCCCCTGATACGAGAAGAGGTACTCGACCACGATCGCCCCGGACAGCACGAATCCGAGCGACATGGCGAAGCCGGACAGGTTCGGCAGCATGGCGTTGCGCGCGGCGTAGTCGAGCATGATGCGCCAGCCGGGCAGGCCCTTGGCCCGTGCCATCCGGATGTAGTCCTCGGCGAGGACGGTGACCATGGTGTTGCGCATGGTCAGGATCCAGCCGCCGATCGAGGTGATCAGGATGGCCAGGCCCGGCAGCAGCGCGTGCTGGAGTACGTCGGTGATGAACGGCCAGCTCAGTCCGGGCGTGGCTCCGTAGGAGTAGGCGCCGCTGGTCGGGAAGCTCGGATGGATCTTGCCGACGAGCAGGATCAGCAGCATCCCGATCCAGAAGAACGGGATCGAGGTGGCGATGACGAAGACCGGCGGCAGGATGCCGTCCAGCCAGCCGCCGCGCCGCCACGCGCCGAGAATGCCGATCAGCGTGCCGAGGACGAAGGCCAGCACCGTGGTGACGCCGATGAGGCCGAGCGTCCACCAGACGGCACCGGCGATGACCTGGCTCACCGGCTCGCTCTGGGTCAGCGAGATCCCGAAGTTGCCGGTCGCGGTGTTCCCGAGGTACTGCCAGTACTGAACGAACAGGCTGGTGTGCGTCTCGATCCCGAACGCCGCCTCGATGGCATGCAGTGCCCGCGGCGTCACGTGGCCGCGGTACTTGGCCATCATGTCCAGGATCGGGCTGCCCGGCATCAGCCGCGGCAGGATGAAGTTGAGCGTGAGGCACGCCCACAGGGTGATGGCGAAGAAGCCCAGCCGGCGGAGCGCGTGTCTCATGCTCTCCTCCTGGTCGTGTTCATCGTGGCTCCCTCACCATCACCCTGCGGCTGCGCCGTCCTGCGTCCTTACTTGGCCGGCTTCAGGTGCATGAGCACCCAGCCGAAGTCCGGCGTGATGGCCGGCCCTGGCTGCGCGTACGGGTCGCTCTGCGTCGACCAGCCGCTGAAGTCGCCGGTGTTGTACTCGAACCAGTCGACGCTCTCGGTGACCGGGATCACCGGGAGGTCGGTGAGCATGACCTGCTCGAGCTGGTCCACGATCTGGTGCTGCTGCGCCGGGCTGGCCGCCGGGTACTCGTTCAGCAGCTCGTCGGTGGCCGGGCTGGAGTAGCGCTCCCAGTTGGTAGACGCGGTCTGGCCGATCGGAGCCGAGTTCGACGACAGCAGCCACTGCCGCAGCTCGTAGAACGGGCCGGGGCCGCCGGACTCGGTGCTGTAGCCGAGCTGGTACTTGCCGGTGTACAGGTCGGCGTCGTAGGCGTTGCTTGACAGGTTCTCGACGCTCAGGTTGATGCCGACCGCCTTGAACTCCTGGGCGACGATCTGCAGCGAGGCGACCCAGTCGGAGTAGTCGCCGATGTTGATGATCGAGAAGGACAGCGGCTGCCCGGACGGGCTGGTGAAGATGCCGTTGCTGCCGAGCTTGAAGCCGGCGGCGGTCAGCACCTGCTTCGCCTTGGCCGGGTTGTAGCTGTAGTCGTACTTGGCGGTGAGGCTGGGGTCGAGCCAGCTGGAGTAGGTCGGGGTGACGATGCCGGTCTGGTTGGCGGGCGGCTCGTAGCCGTACTCGCCGTTCTGCGAGACCTTGGCCCGGTCGATCGCGTACGACATGGCCTCGCGGACGGCCACGTTGGACAGCAGCGGGTTCTTCAGGTTGACGAAGATCTCGTTGTTGACCGTCGGCGGGAACCAGTACTTGTTGTTCGAGTTCTTCGACGTGTACGCGGCCTGGATGCTCGGGATGAACTGGTTGCCCCACTGCGCCTGGCCGTCGGCCAGCTCAGCGTTGGCGGCGTTGTTGGACAGGAACGCCGGGTAGTTCACCGTCTCGACCTTGGGCAGGCCGGGCAGGTAGTAGTGCTTGTTGGCCGTGTAGGTGATGTTCTCCGGCGTGCAGGCGCTGACGGTGTAGGCGCCGGTGCCGATCGGGTCCTTGTCGGAGTAGGTCACCGGGTTCTTGATGGTCGACCAGATGTGCTCGGGCACGATCGCGGTCTGGTCGGCGACGTAGTAGAAGTCGGCCTGCCCGGCGGTCTTGAAGTTCATCACGACCTGGTCGGAGCCCTTCTGGGTCACGCTGGACAGGAAGCTCCAGTCCGAGTTCAGGTCCAGTGCCGGGTACTTCTTCAGCAGGTTGTAGGTGAACACGACGTCGGCGGCCGAGAAGGGCTTCCCGTCTGACCAGGTCACGCCCTTGCGAATGGTGAACGTCAGGGTCTTGTCGCCGTTGCTCCACAGCCAGGAGGTGGCCAGCCACGGCGAGGCCTTGCCGCTCTCCAGGTTGTCCACGAAGGCGAGAGGCTCGTAAACGGGGCCGAACGGCAGCGTGCTGAAGTTCGGGTTGTAGGGGTTGAACTGGCAGGTCCAGGTGGACCCGAACTCGTTGGAGATGGTCAGCGTCCCGCTCGGGCCGGCCGACGACGAGCCGGAGCCGCCCCCGGACGAGCCGCTGGCGCCGCAGGCGGCTACTGCCGTCAGCAGGCTGGCGGCCCCGATGAGGACCCCGAGTGACTTAAGGCGTCTCATGTGCCCTAACCCTTCGTTACTGAGTTGGTCGGTGCAGGGGTGGAGACACTATTTGTACGGTTCGTACTGTAGTGCCCGTTTGGTTGAGCGGCGTGTGAATCGGTGTCATGCGTGTGGTCAGCAGCGGATGCGGGCGGCGGCCGGCGGCCCGGTCGGTTCGCCGGCGGCCAGTGCGCCGGCGGCCAGTGCGTCGGCGGCCAGTGCGTCGGCGGCCAGTGCGACCGCGCCGAGCAGGGGAGCGTCGTGCGGGAACCGGGCCAGCACCAGCTGCGGCGGGTACGGAACGCCGGCCAGCAGGGCCTCCTCCAGCCGAGGCCGGATGCGGTCCCATGACCGGGTGATGCCGCCGCCGACGGCGACCCGCTCCGGGTTGACGACGATCGCCAGGTTGACCACGTGAAAGGCAAGCTCGTCGACGAACTCGCTGACGAGTGCCTCCAGTTCCGGGCGGGAGGCAGCCTGCTCGAACAGCTCGGCGGCGGTCAGCCGGCGGCCGAGCTGACCGGCCCGGCGCCGCAGCGCCTGGCCGCTGACCATGTCCTCGAGCGGGATCCGGAGGCCGCCGGCCCGGCCGACGTCCGCGAGCTCGCGCAGGCTGTAGCCGATCTCGCCGGCCGCGCCGTTGCTGCCGGACAGCACCCGGCCGCCGGTCACGATCGCGGCGGCCAGCCCGGTACCGAGATTGAGGTAGACAGCCGGATCGCAGCCCGCCAGCGCGCCCCACCGGATCTCCGCCAGCGCCGCTGCCTTGGCGTCAGTGGCCATCGCGACGGCCGCGCCGGGGAAGGCCGCCCGCAGCTCGCGGCCGAGCTCCAGGTTCTCCCAGCCGTCAATGACCGGGGCCAGCTCCACCCGGTCGTCGAACGGGATGCCGAACGTCGAGACGCCCACCGCGGCCAGCGGGGCATCGGGAGCCGCGGTCACGAGCAGCTCGCGAGCGGTCTGGAGGCCGTGGCTGAAGCTGGCCCGCGCGCCTTGCTCACCCAGGCTGGCGACGACGGCGGAGGCGAGCTTGTTGCCCGCGGCGTCGCAGACCGCGGCCGCGATCTTCGTGCCGCCGAAGTCGATGCCGAGCACCACGGGGGAGTTGGTCATGCGGAGTTCTCTCGGGCCGGGGGAGGGGCGCACCGGGTCATTCCGGAAAGTTAGTTAGGACAGTATCCTAACTATGTGAGGGCGACAAGCAACGGTTTGGTCTCGCTTGGTACCGCTGCCGCCGCTGACGCGCTCCGGGACCGGGCGCTCGCCCTCTGACCTGCAGTACGAAAGGATGTGGCCGTGACCGCGACGACACCGCCGGAGGCGGACCTGCCGCCGGAGGCCGACCCGCCGTCCGAGGCGGCCGCGCTGCCCGGCGCTCCCGCGCTCCGGCCGGCCGCGCTCGCCGCGGCCGCACCGGGCGGCCTGGCCAGCGGCCAGGCATCTGGTCAGCCCCGCGGCCGGAGTTCCGCGCAGGCTGCCAGTCAGCCCCGCGGCCGGAGTTCCGCGCAGGCTGCCAGTCAGCCCCGCGGCCGGAGTTCCGCGCAGGCTGCCAGTCCGCCGCCCGGCCAGATCTCCGCTCAGTTCTCTGGTCAGGCTGCCGGTCAGCCAGCTCGCCAGGTCAGCTCGGCCACGGCCAGGCGGCCAGGCCGCAGCTGCTGCGCGCTCTGAACGAGCAGCTGCTGCTGCAGCACATCCGCCAGCTCGGCCGCTGCTCCCGTGCCGAGCTTGCCCGGATGTCCGGCCTGTCGAAGCCGACGGTCTCGCTGGCGCTGGCCAATGTCGAGCGCTCTGGCCTGGTCCGGGAGGCGGGGCAGCGAACTGGCGTGCCCGGGCGCTCCGCCGTTCTGTACGAGATCCGGCCGCAGGCTGGCTATGTACTCGGCCTGGACATCGGCCTGCATTACCTGCGCGGCGCGGTTGCCGACCTGACCGGTGAGGTGGTCGCGCGGTCCGCGCTGCGCACCCGCGCCTCCCGTACCAGCGGCCGGGTAGCCGAGCTGATCGCTCTCGCCGACGGGCTGTGCGGTGCTGCTGGCATCGAGCGGCGGTCGGTGACCCAGACCGTGATCGGCAGCCCCGGCGTTTACGACCCGCGCCGCAACGCGATCGCGCTGGCGGGCGGCCTGTCCGGCTGGGGTAAGCCCGCCGTGCTGGCCGAGCTCCGCGCGGCTTTCGGCGAGCAGCTAGTCGTGGAGAACGACGTCGACGCCGCGACCCTCGCCGAGCGCGAGCACGGTCACGGGCGGGACGCGGCCACGTTCGCGTTCGTGCACATCGGCACCGGCATCGGCATGGGCCTGGTCATCGGCGGCAGCCTGCACCGCGGGCGTGCACGGCGTGGCCGGCGAGATCGCCTACATGCCGATCTCGGCTGGCCAGGGCTCCGACCCGGACGACGCCAGACGGCGAGGCACTCTCGAAGCGGCCGGCTCGGCAGCCGGGGTGGTGCGCGCCGCGCGACGGGCCGGGATGCGCGGATCGGTCTCGGCACGGCGAGTGTTCGCGGCCGCGGAGGCGGGGGACGAACGGGCCGCCGCCGTCGTGGCCGGCGAGGCTGAGCTGGTCGCGCGCGCGGTCTGCGCGATCATCACCGTCATCGATCCCGAGCTTGTCGTGCTCGGCGGCGGCATCGGGCAGGCGCCCGGATTCGCGGCTGCTGTCGCGGCTCAGCTGCGCACGCTCGCCCCGGTCCTGCCCGAGGTCCGGGTCAGCGCGCTCGGCACCGAGGCCGTCGTCGACGGCTGCCTGGCCTCCGGCGCGGACCTGGCCTGGCAGCGGCTGACGGCGCTGCTTCCCTGACGGCGCTGCTTCCCTGACGGCGCTGCTTCCCTGGCGGCGCTCCCTGTCGCCGCCTGACGGCGCGGGCCGGCCGGGGCGGCGGATTGGTCGGGCCCGTTCCCGGCATGAGGAACCACCAGCATCATCTTCAGCCTTACCGGCTACAGTCCTCTGGTGACCGCAGGTAATGGCGCCGGCCCGCGGGAGGACGGCACCGCCACGCTGAGCCTCCCGCCGCCCAGCTACCTGCGGTGGGAGATCTTCGCCGTCTTCGCGGTCTCGCTCGGCGCCAGCGGGCTGAATGCGCTGCTTGATCTCATCGGCGCGCTGCTGTCCAGGCAGTCACTGAGCAGCCAGCAGGCGCTGCTGGTCGGGCCGCTGTCCTCGGTCAGCTGGTTCGACCTGGTGCTGCAGATCGTCAGCATCGCCGAGGCGCTCACGCCGGTCGTGCTCGTGCTGTACCTGATGGCGCGATCGGGCGAGCCGCCGTCGGTCATCGGCCTGGACGCGAGCCAGCCGGTCAGGGACCTGGTCCGCGGCGCCGTGCTCGCGGCGGTCATCGGCGGCGCGGGGCTCGGCCTGTACATCACCGCATTCAAGCTCGGGGCCAGCCTGAACATCGTGCCGGAGTCGCTGCCAGCTGTCTGGTGGCGGATCCCGGTGCTGCTGCTCAGCGCCGCTCACGACGGCATCCTGGAAGAGATCCTGGTCATCGGCTACCTGCTGCGCCGGCTCGATCAGCTCGGCTGGACACCGTGGAAGGCGATCCTGTTCGCGGCGGTGCTGCGCGGCTCGTACCACCTGTACCAGGGATTCGGCGCGTTCGTCGGGAACGCGGTCATGGGCATCATCTTCGGCATCCTGTACAAGCGCTGGGGCCGGGTGATGCCCATGGTCATCGCGCACACCCTGATCGACGCCGTCACCTTCGTTGGCTACGCGGCGCTGGTGCACAAGGTGTCCTGGCTGCCCTGAGTCGTGCCGGCTGCGGCTGCGGCCTGCGGCTGCGCCTGCGCAACATCGTGGTGGGTTCGCGTGCGCATGGGACGCGAACCCACCACGATCAGGGCGCGGCTCCCGCGGGGCTGGCTAGCGGCCGAGTCCGTCCAGCACGACGGCGCCGGGCAGGCTGGCGAGCGCGGCACCGGGCAGCGTGAGCTTCGAGCGCCGCACGCCGCTGCCGATCACGACCCGCGCGGTCGCGGCCACGGCCGCGTCGACGTACACCGGCCAGTCAGCCGGCAGCCCGATCGGCGTGATGCCGCCGTACTCCATTCCGGTCAGCTCGACTGCCTGATCCATGGGCGCGAAGGAGGCCTTGCGTACGTCCAGCTCGCGGCGGACCAGCCCGTTCACGTCCGCGCGGGTGGTAGCCAGCACCATGCACGCGGCCAGCCGGGTCTGCCCGTCGCGGCGTCCGGCCACCACGACGCAGTTCGCGGACTCGGTCAGCGCCACCTCGTAGCGCTCGCAGAATGCGGCCGTATCCGCCAGCGCGGGGTCGATCTCCGCCACGCCGACGTCGGCGACGGCGATCTTGCCGTCCAGCCCGGCGAGGGCGGCCGCGACCGGCGCGGCCAGCAGGTCCGGGCGATCCAGGGCGGGAACGGCAGCCAGGGTGCCTATGCTCATCGTCACCTGGCTGAGTGTAAGCGGCTAGCTGCCAAGACTCCCGAGGGTGGCGGTGCCGCTGTAGCCAGTGCCGCCGAGACCACGGGTATAGCGGATGGTGACCTTGGTGCCCGGCTTGAGCTCGGACAGCATGAGCTCGAACTGCTCCAGGCTGGTCACGTCCGCGCCGTTGACGGCGACGATGATGTCGCCCGGCCGGACGCCTGCCACCGCCGCGCTGCCACCGCTGGCGACGCTGCGCACCGCTACGCCCGCCGGCTGGCCGGACTCGTTCGCCGCGGTCTGCGCGACGATGCCGAGCGAGGCGCGATCGGAACTCGTCACGCGGCCGGACTTGATCAGCTGATCGGCGATGTTCTGGACGGTGTGCGCTCGGGATCGCGAAGCCGATGCCGGGCGCCGCGCCGCCCTGATCCGGCAGCCGGGCGGCCAGCGTCGGGATCCCCACGACCTCATCGTCGAGGTTCACCAGGGCGCCGCCGCTGTTGCCCGGGTTGATGGCGGCGCTGGTCTGAATCGCCGCGGTGATCAGCGCCTGGCCGCCGTTGCCCTCGCTGGCGCCGACGGTGCGGCCGGTCGCCGAGATGATGCCCTGCGTGACGCTGTCGGTGAGGCCCAGCGGGTTGCCCATGGCCAGCACGATCTCGCCGATCTGGGTATCGGCCGAGTCCGCGAACCTGGCCGGCTTCAGATCGCCGGCGTCGCTGGTCACCCGGATCACGGCGAGATCGTCGGGCGCGAACTTGCCGACGACCGTCGCGTTCAGGGTGTGATTGCCGACTGCTTCCTGCACCGTCACGGTCTTCGCGTCGCCGATCACGTGCTCGTTGGTGACGATGTCGCCGTCGGAGTCGTAGACCACGCCGGAGCCGGTCGAGTCCGGCGTGCTGATCTGCACGACCGAGGGCAGCACCGTGCGGATGACTTGCTCGTACTGCTGCTCCAGCTCCGTGGCGGAGTCGCGGCCGGTTGCCGGATCGGGAGGTGGTGCTGCTCGCGCTGGAGCACGCGACGGCGCCGGCAGCGCAGGCGATCGCCAGCAGCAGGAATCCGGGCACGCGTGAGCTACCTGACGAATGCATAGAAGTCCCCCCGATGACTGAATCGTCAGCCCCTTTATTGTGTCCACCATGTCGTTGACCGAATCACTAGCGCAGCGGATGGGCCGGACGAGCATCACGGCCGGCGATGCGACCGTCGCGAATCTCGCCGGCGCGCTCGCGGCCGGGACGCTGACCGCGGCCGAGCTGACCGCTTTTTACCTGGCCAGGATCGAGCGGCTGAACCCGGCGCTGAGAGCCGTGATCTCCGTCGGTCCTGAAGGCGGGGCAGAGGCGGCAGCCAGCGACGCCCGGCGCGCAGCCGGCTCGGCGCGGGGCCCGCTCGACGGGATCCCGGTCCTGATCAAGGACAACATCTCCGCCGCCGGGCTGCCCGCGACAGCCGGCTCGCCCGGCGCTGCTCGGTGCGGCGGGGACGGACGCCTTCCTGGTCGGCCGGCTGCGCGCGGCCGGCGCGGTGATTCTCGGCAAGGCCAACTTGTCCGAGTGGGCGAACTTCCGCTCGCGCCCGTCCAGCAGCGGCCTGAGCACTCTGGGCGGCCAGGCCGTGAATCCGCACGGAGCCGGCCGCAGCCCGTCCGGCTCGAGTTCGGGATCGGCCATCGCGATCGCCGCCGGGCTCGCGCCGCTCGCGGTTGGCACCGAGACCGACGGCTCCATCGTCTCGCCCGCGGGTGCCTGCGGCGTGGTGGGAATCAAGCCGACACTCGGCCTGGTGAGCCGGTCCGGCATCGTGCCGATCTCGGCGGCGCAGGACACCGCGGGCCCGATGACGGCCACGGTCGCGGACGCCGCGGCCCTGCTGACCGTGCTGGCAGGCGCTGACCCGGGCGACCCGGCCACGGACGGCGCCCGCGAGCACGCCACCGACTACACGGCCTTCCTTGATGCGGCCGCGCTGGACGGCGCCCGCCTCGGCGTCTGGCGAGGCGGCTCCGCGCCGGCCGACGCGGCTACGCTCGGCGTGCTTGACCAGGCTCTGGCACGGCTGCGCGGCCAGGGCGCGCAGATCACCGACCCGGTCGAGCTCGCCGGCATCGACCTGGCCGGCGATCCTGAGGTCGTCGCGCTCACGCATGAGTTCAAGCACGACCTGAACGGCTACCTGGCCGGGCTCGGCGGCGATCATCCGGCTGACCTGGCCGCCCTCATCGCCTTCAACAAGGAAAACGCAGCGAAGGTACTGGAGCATTTCGGCCAGGAGCTCTTCGAGGCGGCTGAGGCGACCAGCGGGGACCTGCGCGATCCGGTGTACCGCGAGGCCAGGACGGCCGCGGACCGGATCGCCCGCGAGGCTCTGGATGGCGCGCTGCGCGGGAACCGGCTGGATGCCGTCATCGCGCTGACGGGTCACCCGGCCTGGCTGACCGATCACGTTCTCGGTGACTACCACGGCTGGGGGACCTCGACCCCCGCGGCGGTCTCCGGATACCCGTCGGTGACGGTTCCGGCAGGTCGGGTCAGCGGGCTGCCCGTCGGCCTGTCCTTCATCGGGCCGGCCTGGAGCGAGCCGCGGCTGATCGCACTGGCCCACGCCTTTGAGCTTGCTATCCCGGCCTAGCGATACCCTGGCGCCCATGGAGTCGTGGCCTGCCGCTGCCGTACCTGACCTGCCCGGAACCGGTCCGCAGCCGATGATCTGGGATACCGCCAGTGCTGCGCTGGCGGTAGCGGCGCCAGGCGGCACAGCCACCCTGTACGCCTGCGGGATCACCCCGTACGACGCGACGCATATCGGTCACGCGGCTACCTATCTGGCGTGGGACCTGCTGATCAGGGCCTGGCGCGATGCTGGCAAGCAGGTGCAGTATGTGCAGAACGTCACTGATGTCGATGACCCGCTGCTGGAGCGGGCCAGCCGGGACCACGAGGACTGGCGGGAGCTCGCGGCGCGGGAGATCGCGCTGTTCCGCTCGGACATGACGGCCCTGCGGGTGCTGCCGCCGGCTCACTACATCGGCGCGGTCGAGGCGCTGCCGATGATCGAGGACTTCAACCGGATACTCCGCGACCGGGGCTCGCTCTATGAGGTCGACGGCGACACTTACTTCTCGCGGGCGGCCGACCCCGCGTTCGGGTCGGTGTCGGGGCTGGACAGCGACGACATGCTCCGCTTGTGTGCGGAGAACGGTGGTGACCCGGCCCGCCCGGGCAAGAAGGACCCGGTCGACCCGATGGTGTGGATGGCGAAGCGGCCCGGCGAGCCGTCCTGGCCCTCGGAGCTCGGTCAGGGCCGGCCCGGCTGGCACGTGGAGTGTGCCGCCATCGCGACGCATTACCTGGGTACGACGTTCGACGTTCAGGCTGGTGGCCGGGACCTGATTTTCCCGCACCACGAGATGAGCGCGGCGCACGCGAGAGTCGCGCTGGACGGAGACGGCGAGCAGCCGTTCGCGCGCCGCTATGCGCACTCGGGAATGGTGCGGCTCGACGGCGAGAAGATGTCGAAGTCGCGCGGCAATCTGGTGTTCGTCTCCAGACTGCTGGCGGCGGGAAACGATCCGATGGCCGTGCGGCTGGCGATCATGTCGCATCACTACCGCGACGACTGGGACTGGACCGCCACCTCGCTGGAGGAGGCCTCGGTCCGGCTGGCGACCTGGCGTGCCGCAGTCGCCGACGCGACGCTGCCAGGCCTCGCAGGCACCGAGGGCGCGGGGGATCGGGTACTCGCTGCCGTGCGCGAGCGCCTGGCGGACGACCTGGACGCTCCGGGCGCTATCGCCGTCGTCGATGAGTGGGCTGCCGCCGCGACAGCCGGCAAGGCGGGCGACTCCGGGCCGCTCGTGCGCAGCACGGTCGACGGCCTGCTTGGCATCGCCCTGTGAGATGACCGCAGTGCGGATCCGCCCGGCCGCGGAGACGGACGTGCCGATGCTGGCCTCGATCGCGGCGGCTGCCTATCTGCCGTACGTGCCGCGGATCGGCAGGGCGCCCGCTCCGCTCACCGCGGACTATGCCGCTGCGGTACGACGCGGGCAGGTGTGGCTGGCGACGTCAGGGGATCACGGCGCCAGCGCGGCTGAGGCGCTCGGCCTGATCGTGCTCGTGCCGCAGCCCGGCTACCTGCTGCTGGAGAACGTGGCCGTCACCCCGTCGGCACAGGGCCGCGGTGTCGGCACGGCGCTGCTTGATTTCGCTGCGGCGCGGGCCCGCGAACTGGGGCTGCCGGAGATCCGGCTCTACACCAACGTGGCGATGACGGAGAACCTGGCGTACTACCCGCGCCAGGGCTATCAGGAGACCGGCCGCCGCGAGGAGGACGGCTTCAGCCGGGTGTACTTCACCCGGCGCCTGGTCTAGCTACCATGCCGGCGGATCGATTCAGTTGATGTCGAACTCGTTGCCCTCGGGGTCGGTCATCGCCACCCCGTAGTGATCGAGACCAGCCTCCGACAGTGCGCGCGTCAGGGAACCGCCCAGCTCGGACAGCCGCTGTGCTTCCGCATCGACCCGCTGCCTGCGGATCTCCATCGGTACCTCGCGGCCGCCGCCGACGCTGATGTCAAGGTGCAGCCGGTTCTTGATGATCTTCGGCTCGGGTACGCGCTGGAACCAGATATCCGGCCCGCAGCTCTCTGGATCGCGGATGCGGTCCTCGCCGACCCCGAGCTCGCTCTCGTCCACTCCGACATCTCGCCAGTAGTCGTCCCAGCTGGCGAAGCCGGCTGGCACTGGCGCGAACTCATAGTGCAGCGCGGCGGCCCAGAAGCGAGCCAGCCTGTCAGGGTCGGCGCAGTCGATCACAAGCTGATACCGCACGGCCATTGCCTTGCTCCTCTGCCGGACACCGTACCTCGTCCCTTAATCGCTCATAATATCGAACTTACCTGGCGAAGCTGCGATATTTTATCGGCGGTCAAGAAATGAGAAGGCACCACGGCGGGCGGCCTGTCAACGCCAATTTTGCGCGCTGTGCACCGCGCTGGCGTGCCGCCCACAGGCCGCGGTAACCCCCGGTCGCCGCCTCTGGCCGGTTCTCATGCTGAACTCCATGACTAACTTCAAGCCTGCGGGTGACAGCTCCCCGCGTTCGTCCAGCACAGCATCCGCGGCCCGGCCGGCCGGACTCGTCTGCGAAAGTTCAGCTGCGAGCGGCGTCACCCGACGCCGTGCTCGCTGTCGTTCCGCACCTGCTCGGCTTCTACCCGAGCCGCAGTCTTGTCGTCCTCGGCCTCGGCGACCAGTGCCGTGTCGTCGTGACTTTCAGGTACGACCTGCCCGATCCCGTCGACGGCCAGCTCGCCGCCGACATTGCCGCGCACGCCTGGTTCGTGCTTGACCGCGAGCGGATCAGCGCGTGCCTGCTGGTCGGATACGGCCCCGAGGCGGTCGTGGCGCCCGTCATCGGACCGGTAGCGGCGCGCCTCGCCGAGGACGGAGTTGAGCTCCATGAGGTGCTCCGCGCTGATGCCGGCCGGTACTGGTCGATGCTGTGCGACGACCCGGCCTGCTGCCCGGCAGAGGGCCGGTCCTACGACCCCGGCTCTCATCCGGCAGCGGCCGCGATGGCCGCGGCCGGGCTCGGCGCTCAGCCAGATCGTGACGCGCTTGCGCGCACGCTGCAGCGGCCAGCCGGCTCGGCCGACCTGATCTCGCGCGCGACGGGCCAGGCTCTGCTGCGTCTTACGCAGCTGTCGGATCTAGCCGAGGCGCACGGAGACAGCGATCCGCAGCTGCGCGTGACCAGGGCCGGGCGCCAGGAGATCCAGCGCGCGATCCGGCGCTACCGCGCTGGCGGCAGCATCGAAAGCATCGGCTATCTGGCCTGGCTGGCGGTTCTGCTGGCTGACCTCCGCGTGCGCGACGACGCCTGGGCGCGCATGGATCCGGCCTATCAGGCGCAGCACTGCCGGCTCTGGACCGATGTGCTGCGCGCTGCCGCGCTGGACTACGCGCCCGCGCCCGCGTCGCTGCTGGCATTCGCAGCCTGGCAGGGCGGCAACGGGGCGCTGGCGTCGATGGCGGTCGACCGGGCGCTGAACGCTGATCCTGGCTACTCGATGGCGCACCTGCTGGCGGGAGCCGTGGAAGCCGCCCTGCCGCCGTCGGCCGCGCGCCTGCCGATGTCACCGGCGGCCGTCGCCGCGAGCTACGCGGAGCGGGCGGCGGACCGCGTGTCCGGCGGCGGTCAGGCGAAGCGCGGCCGTGGCAGGTCACGGTCGCGCCGGGCCAGCTCACGGACCCGGCGGGGACGACGGCAGGCCGCGGCGGCCCGGGTGCCGTCAGGAGCTGCCCGCTGACCCCCGGGCCGCGGGCGGGACCTGCCGGGCGATCAGCAGGTCAGGCCACCGGCTCACGATCAGAGGTCACGACGAGGGGAGCGAGCAGCCGGCCTTCCGGATACTTCAGCGCCGCGGGCGGCAGCCCGGACGGACGGCCACTCAGCAGCACCCGGACGGCACCGGACCGGCCGGCGCGATGGTGGCCGTCGTCCGGCTGGCCGGTGCCGGCTGGCCGGTTTCGGGCTGGCCGGTGCCTGGCTGGCCGGTGCTGGCTGGCCGGTGCCTGGCTGGCCGATGGCTGGCGCGAATGCGCGCGGCGCATCGGCCGGACCGCTGCCGGGGATCCGGCGCAGCGCCTGGGCTGCCACCGCGCCAGCAGACCCGAAGGTCACCGCGCCTGGTACGGCCTGCCTGATCAGGCCAGCCGCCAGCTCGTACTCGGTGCAGCCGAGCACCACGGCCTCGCAGCCAGGCGGTGTCCTGGCCGCAGCAGCGGCCACCGCGGCGGCTGCTGCCTGCTCGTCGCCCGCGTCGACCGCATCGGCGAGGCCCGGACAGGCGACGGCGGTGACCTGCGCTGATCCGCCGAATTCGGCAATGAGCCGCCGCTGATAGGCGCTGGCGGTTGTCGCGACGGTGGCCCAGATGGCGATAACGCTGTGGGCGGCAGCAGCCGGCTTGATGGCCGGCACCGTGCCGATAACCGGGATCGCCGGCTCGAACTCGGCCCGCAGTGCATCCAGGGCGTGAACGGAGCCGGTGTTGCAGGCCATGACAAGGATGTCGGGCTCGTAGGCCAGCGCTGCCCTGGCGCACAGCAGCGCCCGGTCGGCGATATCGTCCGGCGTTCGCGGGCCCCAGGGCATTCCGTCCGGGTCAGGAGCCAGCACCAGATCGGCGCCGGGCCGGAGCAGGTGCAGCGCGGCGGCGGGTGCCAGCAGGCCAAGGCCCGAGTTGATGAGGGCGATCCGCATCGTCCAACTGTATGAGGTGCGCTGTTCGCTCTTTCCGGCACGGCAGGTAAGACTGCTGCCATGACCACGGGTGCTGACATCATTCGGACCGCCTACGCGGCCTCCTGCGAGTCCGTGCGGCGCGTGCTGTCCGGAATGACTGAGGGAGAGTTCTTCTGGGAGCCGGTTGCGGGCTGCTGGACGGTGCACCGCCGTTCCGAGTCGCGCGGCGTCAGCGTGGACGGCGCCGGTGACTGGGTCATTGACTACGACCCGTCGGAGCCCCGGCCGGCTCCGTTCACCACGATTGCCTGGCGGACGCTGCATCTCGCCGGAGTGAACTATCTGTACTGGGACTATGCGTTTGGCTCGGCGTCACTGAGCTTCGACCTGGAGATCCCGGGTGAGGTGGCCGAGGCGACCGACTGGCTGCTCGCGAGCCATCAGCCGATCATGGACGCCCTCGCTGACCTCACTGACACCGATCTGGACAAGCTGGTCCCGACGAACTGGGGCGAGCAGTGGCCACTGCATCAGGTTCTGGTGACGCTGATCAACGAGCAGGTGCACCACGGCGCCGAGATCAGCCTGCTGCGGGACCTCTACCGCTGCCGTGGCTCACTAGCAGTTCCCCGCTGAGCGAGGGGAGCCCGTCGATGCTGACCGAGTTCTTCTCGGCCCGGTAGGCGGCCAGCTGCGCGGCTGTCTTCTTCTGGTCGGACCTGGCCAGTACGTCCCGCTCCTCCGCCAGCTCCATCACGGGCACCGCGTATCCGCACGAGTCCGAGATGCGGTCCAGGTCGACCACGATGATCGCGCGCCGGCTCGGCTCGTTGCCGCCGAGCCCGGTGGCGGGGAAGTGCTCTGCCAGATCGCCCCAGTCGGGTGCGCCGGGAAGCACGACCCGGCCGGCGCCATAGAGCCGGAGGATCTTGGGCTGGCGGTCGAACGAGCAGAACATCACCGTGATCCGGCCGTTCTGCCGCAGATGCGCGATCGTCTCCGCCCCGCTGCCGGTCAGATCCAGGTAGGCGACCTGCAGCGGACCGAGGACGGCGAAGGTGTCCTTGTAGCCCTTGGGAGACAGGTTGACGTGGCCGCCGTCGCCGTCGGCAGTCAGGCAGGGAGCAGTCGCCACAAAGAAGACAGACTGCCTGGCGATAAACTTCGTAAGCCGTTCATCGAGCTCTGGGTAGAGCTTGCCCATGATGCCCTCCTCCGGGCATTCTGCGACGAGCTGGCGGCCGACGCTACTGTAGAGGAGTCTGTGTGACGCAGGTCACGAGCCAGACCCGGCCGGGTTCGCTCGCCGGGCAGCACCAGGCTGCGGTGGCGGCCATCGAGCGGGCCTATGCCGGCATCCCGGCCGGCACTCCGATCCGGCTGGCCAAGAGCACCTCGAACCTGTTCAGGTTCCGCGGCGACTCGCCGGGATACCAGCTCGACGCCGCGGCTTTCGATCACGTCATCAGCATTGACGCCGAGGCCAGGACCGCGGTCGTCGGCGGCATGACAACCTACGAGGATCTCGTTGCCGCGACCCTGCGGCACGGGCTGATGCCGCTGGTCGTGCCCCAGCTGAAGACAATCACCCTCGGCGGCGCGGTCTCCGGGCTCGGAATCGAGTCCACCTCGCTGCGCAGCGGCATGCCGCACGAGTCGGTGCTGGCGATGGAGATCCTGACCGGTGACGGCCGCGTGGTGACCGCGACGCCCGACGGCGAGCATGCCGCGCTGTACCGGGGCTTCCCGAACTCCTACGGCACCCTCGGCTACACGCTCTCGCTCACCATCGAGCTTGAGCCGGTGAAGCCCTACGTTCACCTGAGGCACTTCCGGTTCAGCGACCCGGCGGAGTGCTTCGCCGCGGTGGCCGAGGTCGCAGCCAGCGGAAGCTACGACGGCCACCGGGCTGACTTCATCGACGGGACGGCGTTCAGCCTGGACGAGATGTACCTGACCATCGGGGCGTTCAGTGACGTGGCCCCGTGGATCAGCGACTACACCAGGGGACGGATCTACTACCAGTCGCTGCGCGGGCCGCGGGAGGACTTCCTCACGATCAGCGACTACCTGTGGCGGTGGGACACCGACTGGTTCTGGTGCTCCCGGCCCTTCGGCGTGCAGCGTCCCGTTGTGCGGGCCCTGTGGCCGCGCCGGTACCGCCGCTCGGACGTGTACCGCAAGCTGGTCGCGCTCGACCGCCGGCATGGCTTCACGCGCAAGCTCGATCAGCGCCGGGGTAAGCCGCAGACTGAGATGGTCGTCCAGGACGTCGAGATTCCCGTCGGGGAATCGGCGGCGTTCCTCCGCTACTTCCTCGCCGATGTCGGCATGAACCCGGTCTGGATGTGCCCGCTCCGGCTCCGCGGTGAGATGACCTGGCCGCTGTACCCGATGCGACCGGGTCAGGTCTACGTGAACTTCGGGTTCTGGGGCACCGTCGCCCTTCCGCCCGGCGCCTTCGACGGGTACTACAACCGGCGAGTCGAGGATAAGGTCACTGAGCTAGGCGGGCACAAGGGGTTGTATTCCACCTCGTTCTATCCGAGGGAGGAGTTCTGGGCGCGCTACAACGGCCCGGAATATGCCGGGCTGAAGCGCACTTACGATCCGCAAGGCCGCCTCGCGGACCTCTACGACAAGTGCGTTCGCGGCGTCTGACCGCGGGCGAGCAGGAAGCAGCAGAGGGAAAGAAGGTCAAAGATGGCTCTGGCCGAGGTGTTCGAGCGGGTGGCAGGCCCGGATGCCCCAGTCGGTTTTACCGCGTATGACGGGAGCTCGGCAGGGCCGGCCGACTCCCCGATCAGGATCGCGGTCAAGAATCCGACCGCGGTCGCGTACCTGGCTCAGGCGCCCGGCGCGCTCGGGCTGGCCCGCGCCTACGTTGCCGGTCACCTGGACGTGGACGGCGACATGTACGCGGCGCTGGCCCGGATGGCCCATGCGCAGGAGCTGGACACCAGCCTTCCGCAGAAGCTGAGGCTGCTGAGCACCCTGGGCGGACCGAAAGTGCTCTTCCCGCGCGTGCCGCCGCCACCGCAGGAGGTCCGGGTCAACAGCCGGTGGCTGTCCGGGCGCCGTCACTCGCGCCAGCGCGACGCGAGCGCGATCTCCCATCACTACGACGTGTCCAACGCCTTCTACGAGTGGGTGCTCGGACCGTCCATGGCCTACACCTGCGCTTGCTACCCGTCGCCGGACGCGACCCTGGAGCAGGCTCAGGCCACCAAGTTCGACCTGGTGGCGCGCAAGCTCGCGCTGAAGCCGGGCATGAGGCTGCTGGACGTCGGCTGCGGCTGGGGCGGCATGGTGATGCACGCCGCCCGTGAGTACGGAGTGCGGGCTCTGGGCGTCACGCTGTCCGCCGAGCAGGCGTCCTGGGCCCAGACCGCCATCAAGGAACGTGGTCTTTCCGATCTCGCCGAGGTTCGTCACCTCGACTACCGGGAGGTGACCGAGACCGGCTTCGACGCCGTCAGCTCGATCGGGCTGTCCGAGCACATCGGCAAGGCCCAGCTGCCCGGCTACTTCCGGTTCCTGAGCTCCAAGCTGGTCCCGCAGGGACGGCTGCTCAACCACTGCATCACCCGGCCCGACAACACCGGGCCTGCGCGCGTCACCGACGGCTTCATCTACCGGTACGTGTTCCCCGACGGTGAGCTCGAGGGACCCGGTTTCCTCATGTCGGTGATGCACGACAACGGCTTCGAGGTACGGCATGCCGAGAACCTGCGCGAGCACTATGCGATGACCCTTGCCGCCTGGTGCGCCAACCTCGACGAGCACTGGGATGAGGCTGTTGCCGAGGTCGGGGAGGGAACGGCGCGCGTCTGGCGGCTGTACATGGCCGGCTCGCGGCTGGGCTTCGAGCGCAACCAGATTCAGCTGCACCAGATGCTCGGCGTCAAGCTGGGCGATCACGGAGCAGCCGGGATGCCGCTGCGCCCGGACTGGGAGCCGCCCAGGCCGTTCCCGGTGACCTATCCGGCGGGAGGCCAGGCCGACGCGGACCGGTAGCTTTCGGCGACCGTGAATGCGAGATCGAGCGCCTGGCTGCGGTTGAGCCTCGGGTCGCAGGCGGTCTCGTAGCGCTGGTGCAGGTTCTCTGCGATGACCTCGTAGCTGCCGCCAACGCACTCGGTCACGTTGTCGCCGGTGAACTCGATGTGGATGCCGCCGGGATGCGTGCCGGCCGCGCGGTGCACGTCGAAGAAGCCCTGGACCTCGTCGAGCACGTCCTGCAGCCGCCTGGTCTTGTGGCCGCTCGGCGCCTCGAACGTGTTGCCGTGCATCGGGTCGCAGATCCAGGCGACGGGGATGCCCTCGTCCTGAACCGCGGCAATCAGCGGCGGCAGCAGTTCCCTGATGGTGCTCGCACCGAGGCGCGTGATCAGCGTCAGCCGGCCAGGCTCGCCGTCCGGGCTGAGCCTGGCGGATCAGAGCGCGCACGCCGTCCGGGGTGGCATCCGGCCCGATCTTGACCCCGATCGGATTGCGGATGCTGGCCGCGAACTCGATGTGCGCTCCGTCGAGGTCCCTGGTCCGCTCACCCACCCACAGGAAGTGCGCGGACACGTCATAGGCCTTGCCAGTGCGCGAGTCGATGCGTGTCAGTGCCTGCTCATATGGCAGCAGCAGGGCCTCGTGACTGGAGTAGAACTCCACCGAGCGCAGCTCATCGGAGTCCGCGCCGCACGCGCGCATGAAGGACAGCGCCCGGTCGATCTCGCCCGCCAGCCGCTCGTAGCGCTGCCCGGACGGGCTGTTCCTGACGAAGTCCCGGTTCCAGGCGTGGACCTGATGGAGGTCGGCGTACCCGCCGGTGGTGAAGGCCCGGCAGAGATTGAGCGTCACGGCGGCGCAGTGGTAGGCGCGCAGCATCCGGTCCGGGTCGTGCGCGCGGGACGCCGGGGTGAAGTCGAACCCGTTGACTGCGTCGCCGCGGTAGGCCGGCAACTCGACGCCGTCCCTGACCTCCATCGCCCGTGATCGTGGCTTCGCGAACTGGCCGGCGAGCCGGCCGATCTTGACGACCGGGATGCTCGCGCCGTAGGTCAGGACGACGGCCATCTGCAGGATTGTCTGCAGCTTCGCCCTGACCGCGTCGGCGTTCGCGCCGGCGAACGTCTCGGCGCAGTCTCCGCCCTGCAGGACGAATGCCTCGCCCCTGGTGACTGCGGCCAGCCGGTCCCGCAGCTGGTCGCACTCGCCGGCGAATACCAGCGGCGGCATCGTGGCGAGCTCGGCGGCGACCTGCTCGACCCGGGCAGGATCCGGCCACTCTGGCTGCTGGGCGGCGGGGCGGCTGAGGCTCACGACTGACGGGCTCACGGGCACACGCTACCGAAGCAGGCGCTGCTTCGCGCAGGCACGCAAGATCACTTATGCGACCAGACGCCGGGCAGGCGGCCCTGGCTTGCCGGGCCATGGACAATAGGCCTGTGGAATCCGCGAGCAGCGCCGGCCAGTGCCGGGACATCATCGTGCTGGGGTCGACGGGCTCGATCGGGACGCAGGCGGCTGACATCATCAGCCGCAATCCGGATCGCTTCCGGCTGACGGGGATCGCGGCGGGCGGCGGAAACCCCGGCCTGCTGGCGCGCCAGGCCATTGAGCTTGGCGCTGAAAGCGTGGCCGTGGCGAGCCCGGCGGCGGTCCCTGAGCTGCGCGAGGCGCTGGCTGCCATCGCGTCGGCGGGGGGCGCGCGCCGGAAGCTGCCTGAGGTGACAGCCGGCCCGGATGCGGTTGCCGGGATGGCCGCGCAGCCGTGCGATGTGGTCCTGAACGCGGTGACCGGGGCGGTGGGGCTCGCCGCCACCCTGTCCGCCCTCACGGCCGGGCGCATGCTCGCGCTGGCCAACAAGGAGTCGCTCATCATGGGCGGCCCGCTGGTGGCCGATGCCGCGGCGCCCGGCCAGATCGTGCCCGTCGACTCTGAGCACTCGGCGATTGCCCAGTGCCTTCGCGGCGGCCGTGAGGCTGAGGTCAGGCGGCTGATCGTGACGGCGAGCGGCGGGCCGTTCCTGCACCGGACCAGGGCCGAGCTGGCCGGCGTGACGCCTGAGCAGGCCCTGGCGCATCCCACCTGGAACATGGGCCCGGTCATCACGATCAATAGCGCGACGCTGGTCAACAAGGGCCTGGAGCTCATCGAGGCGCACCTGCTGTTCGGCGTTGGCTTCGACCGGCATCGAGGTCGTGGTGCACCGGCAGTCGGTGATCCACTCGATGGTCGAGTTCACCGACGGCTCGACGCTGGCTCAGGCGAGCCCGCCGGACATGCGGATCCCGATCGCCCTGGCGCTCGGCTGGCCGGACCGGGTCCCCGGCGCGGCCCCGGCGGTCGACTGGACGACCGCCCACAGCTGGACCTTCGAGCCGCTGGACGAGGAGGCTTTCCCAGCGGTGACGCTGGCACGGCACGCGGGAACGGTCGGCGGCACGATGCCGGCGGTCTACAACGCGGCCAACGAAGTATGCGTCGATGCCTTCCTGGCTGGGCAGATCCCGTTCGCCGGAATCGTTGACACGGTCTCCCAGGTAGTCTCGGAGCATCACGACTCAGCCGGGTCCGCCGTGACGCTGGCGGACGTGCTCGGGGCTGATAGCTGGGCCAGAGATCGCGCGCGGGAGCTCACGGGGAAAGGAGGCACCGACTGATGGGTCCGACCGGCCCCGCCGACCCCGTAGAACCCTCTGGTCAGGGCGGCCGATACGGCAACGACGGCCGGCGCTCGCTAGCTCAGCTGGGGGCGTGGCTGCTGGTCATCGCCGCGGTGGTGACCCTCATCGTGATTGATCGCAAGCACCTGGCCTTCCTGTTCGGCGTCCTGATTTTCGTGGCCGCTCTGCTTATTTCGGTCATGCTCCACGAATTCGGGCACTTCGCGACGGCGAAGAAGTTCCACATGCGGGTCACCCAGTTCTTCGTCGGATTCGGCACCACCCTGTGGTCGGTGTTCCGCGGCGAGACTGAGTACGGCGTCAAGGCACTGCCGTTCGGCGGCTTCGTGCGGATCACCGGCATGACCTCGGTCGAGGAAGTCGACGTGGCCGACGAGCCGCGGTCCTTCCGGAATCAGCCGGGCTGGCAGCGGATCATCGTGCTGGCAGCCGGCTCCTTCATGCACTTCGCGCTGGCCATGTTCCTGCTGTTCCTGGTGGCCTTCGGCATTGGCCAGGCGAACGACAACACCAACGTGATCAGCTCCATCGCCACCTGCGTGCCGGGCAGCGTGGCCGCGCTGAACAGCGCAAACCCGTGCGCGGGTCACAACCTGGGCAAATCACCGGCCGAGATTGCCGGACTCAAGCCGAACGACAAGATCATTTCGATCGACGGCCGAGCCGGTCGGGAACTGGAATCAGCTCCACACCGCCCTCGCAGGCCAGAAAGCGGGGCAGACCGTCCCGGTGGTCGTCAGCCGCGACGGCCGTGACGTGACGCTGAGCATCACCCTGGCGGGCATCCCCAAGCGGTCGGTGCCCTATCTCGGTGTCGAGCCTGCCGTGACGTACCGGGGCAGCAGCTTCCTCAGCGCCTGGGCCTACGCGGGGACCCAGTTCGCCGACACCCTGACGTCGTCCGGGTCGGCCATCGCCAAGCTGCCCGCCGCGATCCCCGACTTGTTTAACCGGCAACTCCGCGCCGAAGACCGCGGCCGGCCAGGTCAGCAGCGTCGTCGGAGTCGGCGAGGTGACGGGTGACGTGGTCCAGGCCGCGCTGCCCTGGCAGGCCAAGGCCTCGGTTGTCCTGTACCTGATCGCCTCGCTGAACATCTTCGTCGGCGCTTTCAACCTGCTGCCGCTGCTGCCGCTGGACGGCGGTCATCTGGCGGTGGTGATCTTCGAGCGCATCCGGGCGTGGTTTGCGCGGATTCGCGGCCGGCCAGACCCCGGGCTGGTGAACATCCAGCGGCTGGTGCCGCTGAGCCTGCTGGTCTTCGTCGTGCTAGTTGGCTTCGGTACGCTGCTGATTGCGGCCGATATCTTCAATCCCGTTCACGTCCAGGTGTGAGGCGAAATCACGTCATGACAGTTGACCTTGGCATTCCCGCGCTCCCGCCGGAGCCGCTCGCAGCCCGGCGCCAGTCGCGTCAGATCGTCGTGGGCCGCGGCAGTCACGCGGTCCCGGTCGGCGGCGGCGCACCAGTCTCTGTGCAGTCGATGACCACCACCCTGACCGCGGACGTCAACGCCACCCTGCAGCAGATCGCGGAGCTGACGGCTGCCGGGCTGCCAGATCGTCCGGGTAGCGGTGCCATCCCAGGACGATGCGGACGCGCTGCCGGAGATCGCCCGCAAGTCACAGATCCCGGTGATCGCCGATATCCACTTCCAGCCCAAGTATGTCTTCGCCGCGATCGATGCTGGCTGTGCGGCCGTGCGCGTGAATCCCGGCAACATCAAGGCATTCGATGACAAGGTCGGCGAGATCGCCAGGGCTGCCTCGGCCGCGGGCGTGCCGATCAGGATCGGCGTCAACGCCGGATCGCTGGACAAGCGGCTGCTGGCCAAGCACGGCAAGGCGACGCCCGAGGCGCTCGTCGAGTCGGCGCTGTGGGAATGCTCACTGTTCGAGGAGCACGGTTTCACCGACATCAAGATCTCGGTCAAGCACCACGACCCGGTCGTGATGATTAATGCGTACCGGCTCCTGGCCCAGCGCTGCGACTACCCGCTGCATCTGGGCGTCACTGAGGCAGGGCCGGCGTTCCAGGGAACGGTGAAGTCCGCGGTGGCCTTCGGGGCGCTGCTGGCCGAGGGCATCGGCGACACCATCCGGGTCTCGCTGTCGGCGCCGCCGGTCGAGGAGGTCAAGGTCGGCATCGCCATCCTGGAATCCCTCGGCATGCGCCAGCGCGGCCTTGAGATCGTGTCCTGCCCGTCCTGCGGCCGCGCCCAGGTGGACGTCTACAAGCTCGCCGACGAGGTGACGGCCGCCCTGGACGGGATGGACGTGCCACTGCGGGTCGCGGTCATGGGCTGTGTCGTGAACGGACCGGGCGAGGCGCGCGAGGCCGACCTGGGCGTCGCCTCGGGCAACGGCAAGGGTCAGATCTTCGTCCGCGGCGAGGTCATCAAGACCGTGCCCGAGGCACAGATCGTCGAGACCCTGATCGAAGAGGCGATGAAGCTCGCCGCGGAGATCGAGCCAGCCGAGGCCTAGCCGTTCGCCACCCGCCCAAAGGGGGCAGGATGGCGGAATGACCAGAGCGAGAACCGCAGTCGCGGCCGCGGCTGCGGCCGGTGCCCTGCTCACCGTGTCCGGCCTGGCCGGCTGCTCGTCCTCGGGATCGTCATCGCCATCGTCCGCTCCGGCCCCGGTGCTCTCCGGCCCGGCCGCCGCGACGGCCGGGCTGCGCTGGCGCCCGTGCTCGAAAGCCGCTGGCGGCGCCCCGAATGCGAGCCGCCTGCGGTGCGCCAGCCTGCAGGTTCCGCTGAATTACGCCGATCCGGGCGGCCGCAAGATCACCCTGGCGCTGTCCGAGATCCCGGCAACGGCCCCGGCAGCGCAGCGGCAGGGAGCTCTGCTGGTCAATCCCGGCGGTCCCGGCGCCAGCGGCCTGGCCATGGCGGCAAGCGTCGCGGCCGGGCTCACGCCGAGCGTGGCGGCGCAGTACGACATCGTCGGCTTCGACACGCGCGGCGTCGGGTCCTCCGTCCCGGCGCTGAGCTGCGACCCGGCGTTCTTCAGCAGGCCGCGGCCCGATTACGTGCCCGCCACTGCCGCGGCCGAGCAGGTCCTGGAGGACCGGGCCCGGCAGTACGCGGCCGACTGCGAGAAGCGGTTCGGCTGGCTGCTGCCCTATATGACGACCGAAGACCTGGCCAGGGACATGGACTCCATCCGTGCCGCCCTCGGCCAGCAGAAGATCAGCTACTACGGCGTTTCCTACGGCACTTATCTCGGCCAGGTCTACGCCACGCTCTTCCCGCACCGGATCCGCCGGATGGTGCTGGACAGCGTCGTCGATCCGGCCGGGGTCTGGTACGCCGACAACATCGACCAGGATTACGCGTTCCAGGGGCGGATGACGGCATTCTTCGCCTGGATCGCCCGCAACGACGCCGTCTACCACCTCGGCTCAACCGAGGCAGCCGTCAGCGCCACTGTTCACCGCCGCATCGGACAAGCTGGAGAAACACCCGATCGCGGGCTCGTCAGGTCCGCTGATCGGGCCGGACGAGCTCAGCGACACGTTCCTCGTCGGCGGTTACAGCAACGCCTGGTGGCCGTACCTGGCCCAGTCGCTCGCGGCCTACCTGCACAGCGGGTCGACATCAGAGCTCATCGCGCTCTACCAGCAGATCGGCGCGCAGAACGAGAACGAGTTCGCCGTCTACACCGCGGTGGAGTGCAGTGACGTGCGCTGGCCGCGCAGCTGGGCGTTCTGGAATTCCGACACCAGGAAGGTCAGCGTCAGGGCGCCGTTCGAGACGTGGGGGAACGCGTGGTTCAACGCGGCCTGCGCGTTCTGGCCGGTCAACGGGCCGGCTCAGCCGCTGCGCATCGACGGCGCCGGGCTGCCGCCGATTCTGATGCTGCAGGGCACCCTGGACGCCGCGACGCCGTATGCCGGAGCGCTGGTAGCCAGGAAACTGCTGCCGAGCGCCCGCCTCGTGGTGGTCAGCGGCGGCGGCAACCACGGCCAATCGCTTGCGTACCCGCCCAACAACTGCGTCAATGACTACCTGGACCGTTATCTGGCCGATGGATCCCTGCCCGGCAAGCCCGGCGTCGTCAACGCGACCTGTCCGGCGCTGCCTGCGCCCAGAGCCTAGGCTCCGGCGCGAAGCCGATACTCTGGAGGAGTGCTGCGCACCAGGCCATGGCGTTCGGCGTCGCTGCGGCTGCTCACCGACCACGATCGCGACGAGGTAATCGACCTCTGCGATCGGGACCCGGTTGCCAACGTATTCGTGAGCGCGAGGATACGGACGACCGGCCTGGACCCCTCCCGGCTGGGCGGTCAGCTGTGGGGTTACGCCGAGGGCGGCCAGCTCACGTCGCTGTGCTATTCGGGCGCCAACCTGGTGCCCGTGCAGGCCGGCCCGGACGCCATCACGGCCTTCGCCGCGAGGGCACGGCTGCAGGGCCGGCGCTGCTCGTCGATCGTGGGCCCGGCCGACGCCGTCAGCCAGCTGTGGTCCATCCTGGCGCCGAGCTGGGGCACACCCCGCGAGGTACGCGACGCGCAGCCCGTGCTGGCCATGTCCGGGCTGTCGGCAGTCGAGCCCGATCCGCTCGTCCGGATGGTGCGGCCGCGCGAGCTCGACGTGCTGCTGCCGTCCTGCATCGCCATGTTCACCGAGGAAGTCGGCGTCTCGCCGATCGGGCCGGACGGCGGAGTTGCCTACCGGGCCCGGATGGCTGACCTGATCGGCGCTGGCCGGTCGTTCGCCAGGATCGACGACGGCAAGGTGATCTTCAAGGCGGAGATCGGCGCCGTGACGCCCCACGCCTGCCAGGTCCAGGGTGTCTGGGTCCCTCCCGACTGCCGTGGCCAGGGTCACGCGATCCGGGGCATGGCCGCCGTCGTCCAGGCCGCGCTCCGGCTGGCACCGGTCGTCACCCTGTACGTCAACGATTTCAACACCCCGGCCAGGGCCGCGTACAAGCGGGTCGGGTTTGCTCAGGCCGGCACGTTCATGTCCGTGCTGTTCTGATCGCCCGAGTCTGATCGCCCGAGCTGACATGATGAGCCCGTGTTAGCCCGTACTCCCGCGACCGGGCGGGGCGCCGCGTCCGCGTACCTGCGGCAGCTCCTGCTCAAGCCGGGCAGCTACCGGCAGGCCTGGGAGAAGCACGTCCTGCGGGCCAGGCGGGAGGAAATCAACAAGCTCGCGGTAGCGGAAGTGCTCGCCCGCCACCTGCACGCGGCGCCCCGCTCGCCCGCAGACGCGCGCGTGCTGGCGCATCAGCTCAAGGACACCGTCTCCCGCGCGCTGTCCGGTGAGCTGCTCAGCCGTCCGGCACTCACGCTGTTCATCGACGCGTTCGGCATCACCGAGCACGAGGCAGACCAGCTCTGGCGGCTGTGGGACGGCTCGGGCGCGATCACCGTGCTGGCCGGCAGCCACGCGGTGGCTCCCGCAGGCCGAGCAGGACCTGACCCGGATGCTCGGCCCCCGGCAGCACCAGACACTGTCCATGCACGACCACTGCTACGTGGGGGCGGATGGCAGGCTCGAGCGGACCTGGACGATGCAGGTCATCGAGGCCACCGCGATGGGCGTGGACCGGCTGCCGTTCCTGTATGACACCGATGCGCTCGCCCTGGAAGCAGGGCAGGGCTGCCGCGGGCTGTCCGGCGAGCTCCGGCAGGTTGGCCCCGGCGTCTTCTGCACTGACATCCTGCTCGCCAGGACGCTGAACCTGGGCGACACCTGCCCGGTCGACTACTGGGTGTCCTATCGCTATCCGGGCGTGCTGACCGACCCGCGCGAGCGCGAGTTCCGCCGGGCCGTGATGCGGCACCTGGAGAACTTCGACATCCGCATTCAGTTCCACCCAGCCGCGCTGCCTGCACGGCTGTGGTGGGCGGTCTGGGACGGCGTGGACGGCGAGATCGCCACCCGGCAGGAAGTGCTGCTCGACAGCGAGCACGCGGCCCACCGGTATCTGCGGTCGCTGGACAGGACCGTGGTGGGCTTCTGCTGGACCTGGTAGCACCGCCGGCCGCAAATGCAGGTGACCTGCAGGCCGGGCCGGTGCTAAGCTCCTCTGCCTTTGGGCCGTCGTTCCCGTCCTTACCGTCTTCCGGCCCCTGATATCTGCCCGCTCACTCACTGCAGCCAGCCGCTACCTGCGAATGGGGTGATTCACCATGCCGTCGGCGAGTTCGGAACCCACCGCCGCGGACGACATACTGGCGGCCGAGCGCACCCACCTGCGCCGGTCGCGTGACTTCCTGAACCTGATGCGCACCGACGTCCTGTCGCTGCGCGCCATGGGCGGGGACCCGGTCTCTGAGGAGTACCTCAAGGCAGACCTGTACCGGCGCGCCGAGGCGCTGCGCGACCTCCCGGACACGCCGCTGTTTTTCGGCCGGCTGGACTACCGGCCAGGCGCGCTGGCGGCGTCGCAGGACGAATCTGACGCCGGGGCGGCCGAGCCGCGGCAGTCCGCTGACGTGCCCGACAGCGAGCATTTCCATGTCGGGCGCCGGCATGTGCACGACCCGCACGGCACTCCGGTCGTGATCGACTGGCGCGCGCCGGTATCCCGGCCGTTCTACCGGGCCAGCCAGGCCGAGCCGATGGGGCTTGAGCGGCGCCGCCGGTTCGGCTTCGCCGGCGGCGAGCTCACCGCCTTCGAGGACGAGCGGTTCGGCGCCGGAGCCGTGGCGGCCGCGGCCACGAGCCGGATCCTGATCGACGAGATCGAGCGGCCGCGCTCCGGCCCGATGCGCGACATCGTCGCGACGATCCAGCCAGATCAGGACGACATCGTGCGCGCCGATGCCGACCAGACCGTCTGCGTGCAGGGAGCACCCGGCACCGGGAAGACCGCCGTCGGCCTGCACCGGGTGGCCTACCTGCTGTACGCGCATGCGCGGCGGCTCAGCCGCGGCGGCGTCCTCGTCATCGGGCCCAACCGGGCGTTCCTCGCCTACATCGAGAACGTGCTGCCCGCTCTGGGCGAGCTCGACGTCGCCCAGCTGTCGGTTGCCGATCTGACCGCGGCCGTCCCGGTCCGGGGCACCGACTCCGAGCATGCCGCGCAGGTGAAAGGCGACGCCCGGATGGCGCAGGTGCTCGCCAATGCGCTCTGGGAGCAGCTCGAGGAGCCGGCCGAGGCGATCATGCTGGCCCGCGGCTCGCGGCGGTGGCGCGTACCCGCCTACGAGATTGCCGAGCTGGCGGCAGAGCTGCGCGCCAGGGGAGTGCGGTACGGGACCGGCCGCGAGATGCTGTCGCACCGGATCGCGCACGTCATCCTGACCCGGATGGAGGCGGCCGGGGAGACCTGCGACGACCGGACGCACGAATCCGTCAGGCGCACGAAGCCGGTGCAGGCAGTCGTCGCGCAGATGTGGCCGAAGGCTGACCCGGTCCGGCTGGTGTTCCGGCTGCTGTCAGATCCGGACCTCCTGCAGCGGGCAGCCCGCGGCATCCTGGACGAGGCTGAGCAGTCGGCCATCGGCTGGACGAGCCCGCCCCGCGGTCCCGGCTCGGCCCGCTGGAGCGCGGCTGACGCCGTGCTGATCGACGAGGCAGCCGATCTGATCGAGCGGACGCCGAGCCTGGCGCACATCGTGGTGGACGAGGCGCAGGACCTGTCGCCCATGCAGTGCCGTGCCATCGGGCGGCGCTGCGCGACCGGCTCGGCGACCGTGCTGGGCGACATCGCGCAGGGCACGACGGCATGGGCGACAGTCAGCTGGGAGCAGATGCTGGGCCACCTCGGCAAGCCGGAGGCGGACCTGCGCGTGCTGGACACCGGCTACCGGGTGCCGCGGCAGATACTCGACTTCGCCAGCCGCCTGCTCAGCCAGATCGCGCCGGAACTCAGCCCGGCATCGTCGGTGCGGCAGGATCCTGGCGCACTGGCCGTCAGGCGGCTGGAGCCGGCTGCGCTCGACGGCGCCCTCGCGAGCGCCTGCGCTGACGCGCTGAGGCGGCCGGGGTCGGCCGCGGTCATCGCGGCCGACGACCAGATCGCCGCGATCGATGCGGTGCTGAGCGCCGCCGCGGTGCCGCACGCGGTCCTGGATGGTGCTGCCCGCGGCGGCGAGATCTCCCTGGTCCCGGTCACGCTGGCCAAGGGCCTGGAGTTTGACCAGGTGATCGTCATCGAGCCAGGCCCGGATCGCGGCCGCGGAGGCGCGCGGCCTGCACCGGCTGTATGTCGCGCTGACCCGGGCGGTGTCGCGGCTGACGGTGCTGCACGCCGAGCCGCTGCCGGCCGCCCTTGGCTCGCCCGCGGGGATAGCGGCGGCCGGATAGCGGCCGCCGGATAGCGGCCGCGGATAACGGCGGCCTACATCTCCTTCAGGACGGCGGTCATCAGCGCGGCGGAATTCTCGAACGACAGCGCCGTGGCCTGCAGGTGATTGAAGAAGACGTTGTAGCGGTCGACTTCCTCGACGTTCTCCACCCACAGTGCGCTGGTCAGGTCCTCCAGGTAGACCACATCGGGGTCGGCTTCCTCGCCGAAAGCGAGAATCACGAAGGGCCGGCCCATCGCCGGGTGCGCGCCGCCGCCGAACGGGATGACCTGCAGCGACACGTTGCGCAGGCCGCCCAGCTCGCGGAGGTACTCCAGCTGAACGCGCATGACCTCAGAGCCGCCGACCTGTCGCCGCAGTGCCGCCTCGTCGAGAACGGCCCACATCTTCGGCGGACTCGCGATCGTCAGCCGCTGCCGTTCCATCCGGAGCGCCACCCGGCGCTCGATGTCAGCGCGCGGGCTGTTGACCATTCCCGCCGTGATGACGGAGCGGGCGTAGTCCTCGGTCTGCAGCAGGCCCGGAATCAGGTTGACTTCGTAAATCCTGATCTCCGACGCGGCGCTTTCGAGCCCGAGGTAGGTGCCGAATTGCGGCTGGACAGTATCGCCGTAGGCGTGCCACCAGCCTTTCTGCCGTGACTCGCGGGCGAGCTGGACAAGGCTGTCGCGCTGCTGCTCGGGAACGCCGTAGATCTCGAGCATGTCGCGGACGTCGCGCGGCGACACTGACACCCGGCCGGTCTCGACCCGGCTGATCTTGGACGCGGAGCACTCAAGCTGCTCGGCGACTTCCTCGCAGGTGAGCCTCGCTGCCTCGCGCAGCCTTCTGAGCTCGAGCGCGAGACGGCGGCGCCGGACTGTCGGGCTTTGCGCGCTTGCCAATTCCCCCACCTCCCTCGGCAGACCTTAACTGCTCCTTAACCTGGGCGGTGCAATTTAGTGTGGCGGTGAGGCTGGCCTTCCGTCCAGTGCCGATCGTGGCTTCCCGGCAGAAACTCCATTAACACGAGTGCGAATTTCTCTATGCATGTTGCACTCAGGACCCTGACCGGTGCATTCTTAAGCCCATCGATTACTCTTTGCTGTGTATCAGCTACCAGGGGTGACAGAATGACAGTCGAGGCGCAGCGGGCGGCTCAGGCCGGCGCCACTCAGGATGGTATGGCTCAGCAGGCGCAGCGGCAGTGGCCGCGGCGACGGCAGCTCCGGAGACGCGGGCTGCCGGGTCGGGCGAGCCGGCGGCGACGTCGACCTGGCAGGCGAACCTCGCCAGGCTCGAAGGACTGGCAGAGGTTCTCGCCCACCGAGGGCTGCGGGCGAGGCTGATGGTCCCGCCCGGCCGGGTGCCGAGCCTGCACGTGGTGAACCCGTCCGCATCGGCGCTGGCCGAGGACGTCTACGCGGGCCGCGGCCAGGACGGCCTGTGGTGGTTCTGGTGGTCGTGGGCCGAGCGGATCGCGGTCGGCGAGGACCTCGAGGGCGCTGCGGCCATGATTGAGCACGTTCTCGCTGTCGGCTGACGGCCATTCGGTCCGCCGGTTGCGACTTTGCATCCTTTCGGTGACCTGCGAAAGTCAAAAATCATCCGAAAAGCCCTCTCGTGAGCGCTGAAACGGATGAAAAGTTCCGGTTCTGGTCCTCTGCCGGAGCGGTGCTAGCTGACGGTCAGCCGGCGCCAGGCTCGCCGCGGGCAGGCCGGGGAACGCCTCCGTTGACCCCCGCCACGCCTCAGCCCGCAGGGCTGCTGCCCTGACCTGCGCTGCGCCGTAGCTGCGGAGGACGGGCTCGGGCGCCGCCACGAGGGCGAGATAAGCCTGCGCGACCCGGTCCTCCAGCGCAGCCGCCAGCGCCCTGGCCTGCGCTGCTGTCTGCACCGGGACGGGCAGCTGATACGCGACGGCGGCCGGCGCGGGCGTCCCGCCGCGTGCCTGGATCAGCGCCGTGAGATAGTCGGCGGCCCGCAGGTGCGTGATCCAGTCCGTGGTGGCGCTGCCCTGCTGAGCCGAGTTCTGCGGCAGGTGCGAGCCCACGATGCCGTAGCCGTAGCTTGCTGCCTGCTCAGCTTCCAGGGCGGCCTGCAGGAGGGCGACAACCGATAGCGGCGGAGGCCGTCATCGCGACTGCCCTGCCGCTCGCAGGTAGGGCACATGAGTCGCCTCGGATGCCGCGATGCTGGCGAACAGCTGCGCCAGCGCCGGCGGCAGCCCGTCCAGCTGGCCGATGAGCCGGTCGGAGGCCGTCTGCTCGGCCTGCTCGAGCTCGCCCAGCACGAGCATCCGGCTGGCCCGGGCGCCGGTTCCGGTCCCGGTTCCGGCCCCGGCTCCGGCTGAAGAAGAAGCAGAGGCAGTAGCGGAGGCGGACGGGCCAGGTGACGGCTTCAGCGCGGGCGGGTGGATGAGGCGTGACCTGAGCTGGGCCAGGTGAGCCACGTGCTCCGCATGCACGGCGGTCACTGCGGCGACCGCGGCGGCCCTCGCCCCGGCCGGGCCGCCAGCCGGGCCCCCTCCAGCGCCCCCTGACCCGCTGCTGGCTGTCAGCTGCCTGAGCGCCGCGGCATATCTGGCCACCATGGCCTCCTCCGCGGCGATCGCGGCCGCCAGCACGCGGATGTCACGGGCAGGCGGGGGAGGGGTGCCGAGTGCCTGGACGCCCTTACAGGCTGTAAGCAGCAGCGGGAGCGAAGCCGCCGCGCCAGCGAGCAGGGCGCGCCTGCTCGGGCCCGGACTTCCCCCGTCGCCCGTCACTACAGCATCCTCCAGCACATAGCCACTCCTGCGTAGCTTCTGCAACTGCGGCCCCAGCATGCCACGCAGGCCGAAGAGCCAGGCCCGAAACCTTGGCGCCGCGTCCCGGATAGGCTAGATGACGACGCGAGTAAGAGCAGCAGCGCGGATAACAGCACAGGTAGCGGGCGAGGAGGTCGTCATGCAGGGTGGCTCCCGTCGCGGTTCGCATCCCCAGGCCAAGGGCAAGGCTACTGGCCGGGAGGCGAGGCCGCGGGCTGCCCAGGCCTGCCCGCTGCCCGATTCCGACCGGCTGATGCGCGTGCTTGAGCCTGTGGTGCACGCCATGGACATGGACCTGGAGAGCATCCGGGTCACCACTGCCGGCCGTCGCCGGGTACTCCGCGTAGTCGTCGACGCCGACGGCGGCGTCAGCCTGGACGAGATCGCGCTGGCGAGCCGGGAGCTGTCGGCCAGGCTGGACAGCGGTCCCGAGATGGGCGAGCAGCCGTACACGCTTGAAGTGTCATCGCCGGGCATCGACCGGCCGCTGACCCAGCCCCGGCACTGGCGGCGGGCGACCGGGCGGCTCGTCATCGCGCCGCTGACGGACGCCGCCGGGAATCAGAACGGGAACGGGGCCGCCCTGGCCGAGGGCCGCATTATCGGCACCGGCGAGCAGGGCGTCATCCTGGAGCGGGACGGGGTGACTCAGGAGTACAAGTACGCCGAGCTCGGCCCCGGCCGGGTCCAGGTCGAGTTCGGTCACTTTGCTGACTCCGCTGACGACAATGACCAGGACGAGGAGGACTAGGTGGACATCGACCTGAGTGTCCTGAGGAGCCTGGAGGCGGAGAAGGACATCTCGCTTGACCTGGCGATCAAGGCGATCGAGGACGCGCTCCTGGTGGCCTACCACAAGACCGATGGCGCCGCCGCGGTGGCGCGCGTCGAGGTCAACCGGAGCAGCGGCCACGTGACGGTGCTGGCCCGCGAGGCGGGCGCCGAGGGCGAGCCGGGCCGGGAGTACGACGACACGCCGGAGGGCTTCGGCCGGATCGCGGCGACCACCGCGCGGCAGGTGATCCTGCAGCGCCTCAGGGACGCCGAGGACGAGCTGACCTTCGGCGAGTACGCGGGCCGCGAGGGCGACGTCGTGGCGGGCGTCATCCAGCAGGGCAGGGACCCGCGCGCGGTCCTGGTCGACCTCGGCAAGCTGGAGGCCATCCTGCCGCCCACCGAGCAGGTGCCCGGCGAGAAGCTACGTGCACGGCGAGCGGCTGCGCTGCTACGTGCTGCACGTCCGCAAGGGCTACCGGGGGCCGTCGGTCACGCTGTCGCGCACGCACCCGAACCTGGTCAAGAAGCTCTTCGCGATGGAAGTGCCGGAGATCGCGTCCGGGGCGGTCGAGATCGCGGCGATCGCGCGCGAGGCGGGCCACCGCAGCAAGATCGCGGTGATCTCGCACCAGCCGGGCGTTAACGCCAAGGGCGCCTGCATCGGCCCGATGGGCAGCCGGGTCAGGAACGTGATGACCGAGCTGCACGGCGAGAAGATCGACATCGTCGACTACTCGCCAGACCCGGCCGAGTTCGTGGCGCACGCGCTCTCGCCCGCGCGGGTGACCAAGGTCGACGTCGTTGACCCGCAGGCCAGGGTGGCTCAGGTCATCGTGCCCGACTACCAGCTCTCGCTGGCGATCGGCAAGGAAGGGCAGAATGCGCGCCTTGCCGCCCGCCTCACCGGCTGGCGGATCGACATCAGGCCGGACACCGCCGAGAGCTGGGCGCCGGCCGGCTGCGTCCGTGCCGCCGGACGGCGAGCAGCGCGGGCAGCGGCCAGGAGCCGGACGCGGCAGCGGGCACAGCGCCCGGTGCCGCCGAGGCCAAGGCCCTGTAAGCTGGGACAGACGGACACGACGCTCCGGCCGATCCGGACCTGCATAGGATGCGGAGCGCGCGCGGCCAAGTCCGACCTGGTCCGCCGTGGTGGCGGCGGGAGACGAGATCGTTCCTGACATCACCGCGCGGCTGCCTGGCCGAGGTGCGTACCTGCACCCAGCCTGGCATGCTTGGAACGAGCCCAGCGCCGCAAGGCGTTCTCGCGGGCCCTTCGCCTTCCGGCAGGCACTGCCGGGCCGGGAAGGTCCCGGAATACCTGGCGCGGCGGAGCTGAGCGCCAGCGGCTGGGCGAGAAGAAAGCAGGCTGAATTGCGATGAGCGCCCGATGAGCATGCGGCGATGAACAGCACAATCTGACGCCGGACGGAGCACGCGCTGCCCCGCCCGGCTGGCAGGCCCGGAGTTTCCGGGCCGAGTAGAGGGAGCGCAGTGGCGAAGGTCCGGGTTTACGAACTCGCGAAAGAGTTCGGCGTAGAGAGCAAGGCCGTGATGGCCAAGCTCCAGGAGATGGGTGAGTTTGTCAGGTCGGCGTCCTCGACGATCGAGGCGCCGGTAGTACGCAGGCTCAAGGACGAATTCGGCGGCCAGGCGGCCAAGGCCGGCGGCGATGGCGCGGCACGCAAGGCGCCGTCCGCAGCGAGGCGGTCCGCGAACGGCACGGCCGCCCGAGGTCCAGGAGGCGCCCGCGCGCCCGGCCGCGAACGGGCAGGTGCCCGCCGCTGCCGCAGCCGCAGGCTCAGCAGCGGGCCGCAGAGCAGCCCGCCGCACAGGAGCCGGGGCCCGCGCACCGCAGGCACCGGCCGCTCAGCGGCCAGGTCCGGCTGTCACCGTGCCGTTCCCGGCAGACCAGAGCGCCGGGCCGCAGCTGCCGCCGGCAGAGACCATGCCGGCCAGGCCGGAGTCCGACGGTCAGGACGCCAGGTCGGCACAGCGGCCTGCCGCGGCAGGCCCGCGCCCGTCGGCGCCCGCGTCCGGCCAGCGGCACACCCCGCGGCCAGGGCCGCGCCCCGGCAACAACCCGTTCAGCTCGACTGCGACCGGCATGGGAGCCACGCCGCGCACTCCGCAGGCCGGGCGCTCCGGCCACTCCGGGCACGGCCACGCCCGGTGCGCCGACCGGTCCCGGCAGCCCGCGCCCGGCCGGCCGGCCAGGTGCCGGCGAGGCGCCGCGTCCCGGCGGCCCGCGTCCTGGCGGTCCCCGGCCCAGCCCGAGCAGCATGCCGCCGCGGCCGGTAGGCGGCCGCTTCCAGGGCGGCCCTGGCGGCGGTAGCGGCGGCCCGCGCGGCGGCGGCTACGGCGGCTCGGCCGGCCCCGGTGCCGGCCCGCGCCCCGGTGGCGGCGGCCGTGGTGGTCCTGGCGGCGCTCCCGGTGGCGGTCGTGGTGGTCCCGGCGGCGGTCCCGGTGGCGGTCGTGGTGGTCCTGGCGGCGGTCCCGGCGGCGGCGCCCGGCCCGGCATGGCTCCGGCCCGGCCAGGTCCCGGCGGTCGCGGTCGCGGTGGCACGGCAGGGCGCGTTCGGCCGTCCCGGCGGTCGTCCGTCCCGCGGCCGGAAGTCGAAGAAGCAGCGCCGTCAGGAGTTCGACAACATGCAGGCGCCGGCGATCGGCGGCGTGTCGATCCCGCGCGGCAACGGCCAGGTCATCCGGCTGTCCAGGGGCGCCTCGCTGAGCGACTTCGCGGACAAGATCGGCGTCAACCCGGCCTCGCTCGTGCAGGTGCTGTTCCACCTGGGCGAGATGGTGACCGCGACCCAGTCGGTCAACGACGAGACACTGCAGCTGCTCGGCGCCGAGCTCAGTTACAACGTCCAGGTTGTCTCCCCGGAGGAAGAGGACCGGGAGCTGCTCGAGGCGTTTGACATCGAGTTCGGCGAGGACGAGGGCGAAGACGCTGACCTGGTCGCGCGGCCGCCGGTGGTGACCGTCATGGGTCACGTCGACCACGGCAAGACCAAGCTGCTGGACGCCATCAGGCACACCAACCTGGTGGCCAAGGAAGCCGGCGGCATCACCCAGCACATCGGTGCCTATCAGGTCGACACCGTGGTGGACGGGAACGAGCGCAAGATCACCTTCATCGACACCCCCGGTCACGAGGCGTTCACCGCCATGCGTGCCCGTGGTGCCGAGACCACTGACCTGGTCATCCTGGTCGTGGCGGCCGACGACGGCGTGAAGCCGCAGACGACCGAGGCGCTGAACCACGCCCAGGCGGCCGGCGTCCCGATCGTCGTCGCGGTCAACAAGGTGGACAAGGAAGGCGCCGACCCGCAGCGGGTCAGGGCCCAGCTGACCGAGTACGGCCTGGTGGCCGAGGAGTTCGGCGGCCAGTCCCTGTTCGTGGATGTCTCGGCGCGCAACGGCACCGGCATCGAGCAGCTGCTCGAGGCCGTCATCCTGACCGCCGACGCCGAGCTCGACCTGCGGGCGAACCCGAAGCAGCAGGCCCAGGGCGTGGCCATCGAGGCGCACCTGGACAAGGGCCGCGGCCCGGTCGCCACGGTGCTGGTCCAGCGGGGCACGCTCAAGGTCGGCGACTCGATCGTCTGCGGCGAGGCCTTCGGCCGGGTCCGGGCCATGCTGGACGAGAACGGCGACCAGGTGCCGGAGGCACCGCCGTCCCGGCCGGTGCAGGTGCTCGGCCTGACCGCGGTGCCCGGCGCTGGCGACAGCTTCCTGGTCGTCGATGACGACCGGGTGGCCAGGCAGATCGCCGAGCGGCGCGAGGCCAGGGAGCGCAGCGCCATGTTCGCCCAGCGGCGGCCGCGGGTCACGCTGGAAGACCTGGAGTCGGCGCTCAAGTCCGGCGAGCGGGAAGAGCTGCTGCTCATCATCAAGGGCGACGTCTCCGGCTCGGTGGAAGCGCTGGAAGACGCGCTGCTGCAGCTGGATGTGGGCGAGGAAGTCGTGCTCCGCGTCATCGGCCGCGGTGTCGGCGCGATCACCCAGGACGATGTGAACCTGGCGATCGCCTCCGATGCCGTGATCATCGGCTTCAATGTCCGGCCGGCGGGCCGGCGGCGAGCTGGCCCAGCGCGAGGGTGTCGACATCCGCTACTACTCGGTCATCTACCAGGCGATCGAGGAAGTCGAGGCCGCGCTCAAGGGCATGCTCAAGCCGATCTTCGAGGAGGCCCAGCTGGGCACGGCGGAGGTCCGCGAGATCTTCCGGGTGCCGCGCATCGGCAACGTGGCCGGCTGCATCGTCCGCTCCGGCACGATCGTCCGCAACAGCAAGGCCCGCCTGATCCGGGACAGCGTCGTGGTCTCGGACAACCTCACCGTGGAGTCCCTGCGCCGGTTCAAGGACGACGCGACCGAGGTGCGGGAAGGCTTCGAGTGCGGTATCGGCCTCGGCTACAGCGATGTCAAGATCGGCGACGTCATCGAGACCTTCGAGATGCGGGAGAAGCCGCGGACCTGAGCAGGCCGGGATGTACGTCGGGGCCCTGACCCTGGACGTTCTGCTGGGCGACGTCCGGTCGCTCAAGCAGAAGCGCTCAGTGGTCAGGCCCCTGATCGCTGAGGTGCACCGCAGGTTCCCCGGCATCGCCGTCGGCGAGACCGGGTACCTGGACCTGCACCGCAGGAGCGAGATCGGCATCGCCGTGGTGAGCTCATCCGCGGCGAATGCCAGGGAAGTGCTGGACGCTTGCGAGCGCTTCATCGCGGAGCGGCCCGAGATCGAGCTGCTGGCCGCGAGGCAGCGGCTGCTGACCGACGAGGGAGAGTGAGCCGATGAACCAGGCCAGGGCGCGCAAGCTCGGTGACCGGATCGTCGAGATCGTCGCCGAGATGCTGGAGCGGCGCGTCAAGGACCCGCGGCTTGGCTTCGTGACCGTCACCGAGGCCAGGGTCACCGGGGACCTGCGGGACGCCACCGTGTTCTACACGGTCTACGGCTCCGATGACGAGGTGGCCGGAACGGCCGCGGCGCTGGCCAGCGCGACAGGGCTGATCAGGTCCGAGGTCGGCAAGCAGACCGGGCTGAAGCACACGCCCTCGATCAGCTTCACCCGCGACACGATTCCGGATGCCGCGCGGAATATCGAGGATCTGGTCGCCAGGGCGCGGGCAGCCGACGCGGCGGTCGCGGCCGCCCGCGACGGCGCCGTGCACGCCGGCGATCCCGACCCGTACCGGACGCCCGACGACAGCGACGAAACCGACGATGACGACACCGACGATGACGACACCGGCGATGACGACGACCTCGCCGAACTCGATGACGACGAGCTCAGTGACAGCGATCGCTGAGGCCGACTGGGCTCGTGCGGTCAAGAGCATCGACGGGGCGGAGCGGATCTGGCTGGCCTGTCATATCCGGCCGGACGCGGACGCGCTCGGCTCGATGCTGGCCTTCGGCATGGCGCTGGCCTCCGCCCGGCCGGGCACGCCGGTGGTCGCGTCGTTCGGTGACAAGCCGTTCGAGCTGCCGGGCATCCTGCGGTTCCTGCCCGGCCAGTCACTGCTGCGGCCGCCCGCGCAGTACCCGGCCCGGCCCGGGGTGATGCTGAGCTTTGATGCCGCCAGCATCGACCGGCTCGGCCTGCTGGCCGCCCCGGCCGCGGCGGCGGACGAGCTGATCGTTCTTGACCACCATGCCTCCAGCACCGGCTTCGGCACGGTCAGCCTGGTCGACCCGGCCGCGGCCGCTACCGCCGTGATCGCCGCTGAGCTGATCGACCGCCTGGGCGTCGCGGTCACCCGCGACGTCGCTCTCGGCCTGTACGCGGGGCTGGTCACCGACACCGGCTCGTTCAAGTACGCCGCGACCACGCCGCAGGTTCACGAGCTGGCTGCCCGGCTGCTGGCGACCGGCATCGACCCCGGCATCGTGGCGCGCGAGCTCTACGACCGCGCGCCGTTCGGCTACCTGCGCCTGCTCTCGGCCGCGCTCGGCCGCGCCACTCTCGAGCCCGCGGCAGCCGGCGGCCTCGGCCTGGTCTGGACCGCGGTGACCAGAGCCGACCGGGCGGCAGCCGGCGGCCTGCCGCTGGACGCGGCCGAGTCGGTTATCGACGTCGTACGCAAGACCGACGAGGCCGAGGTCGCGGCAGTGCTCAAGGAAGCCGACGACGGGGTGTGGCAGGTCTCGGCCCGGTCCAAGTCCGCGGTCGACGTCGGCGCGGCCTGCACCGCGCTGGGCGGGGGCGGTCATGCCCGTGCCGCCGGGTTCTCCTTCGCCGGCCGCGAGGGCGAGGCCGTCGCCGCCCTGCTGCGGGAGCTCGACCAGCGATGACGGCCGCGGCCAGCGGGATCGTGGTCGTCGACAAGCCAGCGGGCTGGACCTCCCACGACGTCGTCGCCCGGATCCGCAAACTGGCAGGCACCAGGCGGGTCGGCCACGCGGGCACGCTTGACCCCATGGCGACTGGCGTGCTCGTCGTCGGCGTCGAGAAGGCGACCCGTCTGCTCGGCTACCTCGCACTGACGCAGAAGGAGTACACCGGCACGATCCGGCTAGGGCAGACGACCGATACAGACGATGCGGAAGGAACCACCATCGGGTGCGTTCCCGCCCTCAATGTTGGTACTGCCGCGCTGCAGCAGGCCGTCGGTGCGCTGACCGGAGAGATCAGCCAGGTCCCCCCCGGCGTCAGCGCCATCAAGGTGGACGGCCAGCGCTCCTACAAGCTGGCCCGCGCGGGCGCGGCGCCGGAGCTGAAGCCGAGGACGGTCACGGTGGCGCGGTTCGACGTGACCGCGACGCGGCCGGCCGGCGAGTTCCTCGACGTCGACGTGCTGGTGACGTGCTCGAGCGGGACCTACATCCGGGCGCTCGCCCGTGACCTCGGCGCTGCGCTGGAGGTCGGCGGCCACCTGACCGCGCTGCGGCGCACCAGGGTCGGGCCCTACCTGGTCGGCCAGGCCCGAACGCTCGAGCAGCTGGCTGACAGCGCCGGGCCGGCCCAGCCGATCGAGCTGACGAGCCTCGCCGATGCCGCCGCGGCGGCGTTCCCGCGCCGCGAGCTCACGCCGGATGAGGCACGCGACCTCGGCTACGGCAGGAAGCTGACCCCCACGGGGACGGGCGAGGCGACGGTGGCCGCGTTCGGCCCCGACGGTGCGCTGGTCGCGCTGCTGACCGACGCTGACGGGCAGGCCAGGTCGCTCGCGGTCTTCATTCAGTAACAAAAAGGCGCGGTCACAGACCGCGAATCGGCTCAGATCGCATCTAGCCCGGTGCTTCCCAGTCGTGGTATATATTTCCTCAACTTGAGGAAATATAGTCACGGAGTGCGCATTGCCGGACGTTGATGGCACCAAGGCTCGCGGCCAGGTGCGTGCCGATCGGGTCGGCCGCGGCTTCAGCGGCCGCGACGACACGCCCCAGCAGCAGGTGCGCCGTGCCAACGAGCGACGGGTCTTCCATCTCATCCGGCGGGGCGAGGCCCTTTCCAGGGTCAGCCTCGTCCGGGCCACAGGACTGAGCGCGCAGTCGATCGGCGACATCATCAGAGGTCTGCTGGACCAGGGACTTATTGAGGAGACCGGAGCCGAGCGGCAGCAGGCACTCGGACGCCACCCGATCGGGGTAAGAATTCGCCCGCGCGGGGCGCTCGCCTTCGGCTGCAACATTGAGCGAGATCGGGTCGACGGTGCCTGGATCGACCTGACGGGAGCGGTCGTCGCCAGTCAGAGCGTTCGGTACGAACAAGGCGAGGAACCGCACAGTACGATCAGCCGGATCGAGGTTCTCTTCGAGAACCTCACCGCGCAGCTCACTGAATCTGACGGTCCGCAGCTACCGGTCATAGGTCTTGCCGTGCCGGGGCCGATCGACCCTGACAATCAGCGGCTGGTCAACCCTCCGAACTTTGCGCAATGGGAGGGCGTCGATCCGCGCGCTCTCTTTTCGGAAGCCTGGCAGCTCCCGATTCTGTGCGAGAACGCTGCCACCGCCGCAGCGATCGGCGAGGCGTGGCAGGCCCGCAGCGTCCTGACTAACTTCCTCTACTGCCACTGGGGCGTCGGCGTCGGCGGCGGCCTCGTTGTCGACCTCGAGACATACCGTGGCACGACCGGCAACGCGCTTGAGCTGGGGCATATCCCGGTGGTACCCGGCGGCGCTAGCTGCGGCTGCGGCGGGCGCGGGTGCCTGGAGGCCGAGGCGTCGGTCGCGGCAATCTGCCATCAGGCGCGGGCGATCGGCTTCGACGGCAGATTTGAGGAACTCCTCGCGCTCGCACCCGGCGCTCCTCAGCTGACCGCGCTGCTCGACCGTGCAGGCCAACTGCTCGCGCAGGCCCTGGTTGGCGCCGTCAACCTGTTCGATGTCGACACCGTAGTGCTGGGTGGCCACCACCTGCTGCAGGCAGAGCAGTGGCTGGTTCCCGCGGCCAGGCAGGCGCTAGCCGACTGGCCGATTGCCCGTACCGTCCGGCCGGTGACCGTGCTGTGCTCGGAGCTTGGCGAGGCGGCCGGAGCAGTAGGCGCGGCCAGTGCCGTCCTTGATCGCCTGCTGCCCTCGGGTGCAGACGCGATCACCTCCTTTCTCAGCTCGCGCCGAGGCTCCGGATGAGCGCGGCCCGGACAGCGCGTATCTGGGATGAGCTGTTCGCCAGCCAGCCTGGCCTGTCGGCGCTCCGCCCAGCGCTGGAGGCTGCGTTCACCGAGGTACGGGACGTGCTGTCAGCAGGCCGGTATGTGCTGGTCTGCGGTAATGGCGGCAGCGCCGCGGATAGCGAGCACATTGCGGGTGAACTGGCCAAGCCGTGTGCCCTGCCGAGGCCGCTGCCGGCCGAGGTCGCCGGCCGGCTCCGTGATGCAGGCGACGACGGCTACCTGACCACCAGGCTGCAGAACGGTTTCCCGGTACTGCCGCTAGTCAGTCAGGCGGCGCTCGTCACGGCAATCGCCAATGACCAGGGCGGTGACGTGATCTTCGCTCAGCAGGTAGTGGCTTACGGCCTGCCCGGTGACCTGCTGTGGGCCCTGAGCACCTCGGGCCGGTCCGCCAGCGTCGTACACGCGCTGCGGACCGCGCGCGCGATCGGCATGCGGACCCTTGGCTTCACAGGCCCGGGCGGCGGACTGATGGCTGAGCTGTGCGACGTGCTCGTGGCGGCGCCGGGGGCCAGCACACCGGACGTGCAGGACGCTCACCGGCCGCTGTACCACGCCCTCTGCCTGGCGATCGAGGCGCAATGGTACGCGTGACTTCCCTGTGGGCTGCGGTCGCGCTCGGAGGCACGAAGAGCACCGTCGCGCTGGCCTGCCAGAACGGCAGCGAGGAAGTCGAATGGCTGTCTGCCCGTACTCTCAGTACCCGTCCGGACCCGACGGACATGCTGCTCATGCTGGCGGACTCCCTCGCAGCGCAGCTGGCTGATGTCAGCGCTACCCGTCGGGGGAGAGCTCGGCCGGACCGAGCGGCCCGTCGCGAACTCGCCGGAATCGGAATTGTGTGCGGCAGCCCGCTAGATGAGCAGGCTGGCCTGGTTCTCGCGCCGCCCAATCTGCCGGGCTGGACCGCCGTGGATGTCGTGACTCCGTTCGCGCGGCGATTCGGCGTCCGCCCCGCCCTGCTGAACGACGCGGACGCAGGCGCACTGGCCGAATGGGCCTGGGGCGCGGCCCGCGGTGCGCGAAACCTGGTGTTCCTCACCGTCGGCACAGGCCTCGGCGCCGGCCTGATCCTGAACGGGCGGCTTTTTCGCGGCGCAGCCGGACTTGCCGGCGAAGTTGGGCACTGGCGGCTGGCCCCGGTCGGCCCGGTCGGCCACGGGAAGGCTGGCTCATTCGAAGGATTCTGCGCGGGCTCAGGCATACCGCCGGCAGGCTCAGCAGATTGCCGCAGAGCAGCTCAGCAGCGGCCGGACGAGCGCCCTGGCGCCGGACTGGGCCGCCCTGGCTGGCCTGACCGCAGAACGGACGGCCCAGGCAGCTGACGACGGCGACACGGTGGCAGCGGCCCTCTGGACATCGGTAGGAGAACGCCTCGGGGCTGGACTTGCGCTCCTGGTTGACCTGCTGAACCCCGAGGTCATCGTGCTGGGTGGTATCTACACCAGGCAGATTGCGCGCCTTGAGCCGGCCATGCGCGCAGTGCTGGAGCAGGAGGCGCTTCCCGCCTCGCTGCAGATGTGCCGGATCGAGCCGTCCGCGCTCGGTGAACGCATCAGCGACTGGTCCGGCCTCGCGGCCGCCCTGGTCGGTCACGGCGACACTGCTGTCGCGCGGCTCCTCACTGAGGTGGCCTCGGCCTCCTCTCCTTCGCAGGTCGCTCAGCAGCGGCCTCGACTTTCCGATTCATCCGACGGTCAGGTTATGAATGAAGGGAGCCGTCCATGAGAGGTATGGCATTCTGCGCGCTCGGCTGTGCCGGATTGCTCGGCACTGCCCTGCTCGCCGCATGCGGAAACTCGGGTGGCAGCAGTAGCTCGAGTAACACGCTCACGGTGGAGTACTGGACCAATAACGACATCCCTGGCACGAACGCAACTCCGAAGCTCATCAAGGCAGCCGCCGCCGAGCTTGCGAAGCAACACCCTGGTGTCAAAGTCGTGACCGATCCGATCACTACCGGCTCCGAATCCCAGTACTACGCCAAGCTGGACCTGCAGGAGTCGAGTTCCTCGACATCGCCCGACGTGGTGCTCGAGGACTCGTTCCTGATCGGTGCCGACTCTAGCGCCGGGTATATCCGGGCCCTTCCGCAGCTGAAGCAGCTGGTCCGGCTGGTCGGCGTTCGCCCGCCGCCATGCAGAAGATCATCACCTACGACGGCAAGATCTACGGCGTCATGAACAGCACGGACGTCCAGTTCATCTACTACGACGTGAATCTGTTTAAGAAGGCGGGCATCCAGGTGCCGTGGCAGCCGCACAGTCTCGCCGACATCGAGGCCGCGGCGAAAAAGCTGAAGGCAGCAGAACCTGGCATTATCCCGGCCTGGATCTACACTGGCTTGCCGCTTGGCGAAGCGTCATCGTTTCGGGGCTTCGAGGTCTTCCTGAATGGAACCGGGCAGCAGTTGTACGACTCCTCGACCGGCAAGTGGGAGGTCGGCGGCCCTGGCTTCACGACGACCTGGAACTTCTTGCAGGCAATGCGGCCCTACGAAGAGCCCGAGTCGGACTGGTCAAATCCGAACGGCGCTTCGACTGTCAACCTCACTCTGATGCCGCAGCAAAAGGTCGGCATGGTTTTCGACGGTATGTGGGTGTCGGAGAACTTCGTGCCCGGTGGCCCGAAGCCCTGGCCGGGCTTCTTCTCCACGTATCAGGTCGCCAAGCTACCGACCAGCGTCGGCCAGGGGGCGGGCTATGTCGATCAGTCGGGCGGCTGGGCCTGGTCCGTTCCGGTGCGCGCGCACAACCCCGGGCTCGCTCTGGACATGATCGAAGATATGTCGAGCGGACCGAATCTGGCCAGTTACGACGCGCTCGACGGCGCTATCCCGCCGCGCAGCGGCGTGACGAATCAGCCCGCCTGGCAGAAGGTCAACGTCGAGGATCCCGACCTCACCCTCGCAACGGGCTTGCTGCAGTACACCACTTTCCGCCCGAACCTGACCGCCTATACCCAGATCTCGAATGAGATCGCGACGCTCACTGGCGACGTAGCCTCCGGATCGATGACCGCCGGCGCAGCGGAATCCGCCTTCAGGGCGAAGGTCACGTCCATCGTCGGCGCCACTAAAACTCAGGTCGGCGGCTAAAGCGGCCGGCGGGACTGGTGGCGAGGCGGGCGCCGCCGGTCCCGCCGGCACCGCTACTGAAATGCGGGCGGCACGCAGCATCCCGAAGAAAGGAGCAGTCGTGGCTAGCATCACTCACTCGTGGCGTGCCATCAGCACGGTTCGGGTCGGCGGCCGTGCCCGCCGCAAGATGACTGCGGCGACTATGCTCGCGCCGCTGATGGTGGTAGTCCTGGCCTTCCTCGGCTGGCCGATTATCTGGACACTGGTCCTTTCGCTCACCAACAAGTCGATCACTGGGCCTACGGCTAGCCACTAGCAGTTCGTTGGCCTGGCGAACTACCGCGAACTGTTCGCTTCAGGCAGCGGGCTCATCCACTCGATCCTGGTGAGCCTGGAGTACCTCGTCGCGTCTGCCTACATCGGCCAGGCTGCTCTTTGGTTTCACGATCGCCTATCTGATGCTGCGCTGTCCGTACATTATCCGCGCGGCGGTCGGGCTCGGCCATTATCGCCGCCTGGCTGTTCCGGAGATCATTGCCGCGTGGATGTGGTTCACGCTGCTTGAGCAACGGCGGGACCCTGCAACAGGGACTCCACATCGTCGGGTTTCCCGTATCGCGACCTGGCTCATCAGCCATCCCGATGCTCTCGGTGAGCCTCGCGAACTCCTGGCGTGGCGTCGCCTTCTCCTTCCTGTTGTTTTCGGCGGCACTATCGGACGTGCCGGCGGAACTCGGTCGAGGCCGCCCAGATTGATGGCGCCAGCGCCTGGCGCCGCCTGACTCAGCTGATCATCCCGCTGCTGTCCACCACGATCCTCGTCGACTTCGTGCTCATCACGTTGGGCACGCTCAACGATTTCACCCTGATCTTCGCCATGACCGGCGGCGGGCCCGGCACCAGCTCGACGTGCTGTCGGTGTTCATGTACCAGCAGGCCTTCGTGACCTTCCAGCTTGCCTACGGAACTGCCATCGCCGTCGTCCTGCTCGTGATCGGAGGCCGTCTTCTCGCAGTCACTCTATATCCGGATCCTGCGGCGGCAGGGTGCCCTCAACATGGCCGAGGATAGCGTGCGGACCGATCTCAGTCAGCGTGGCAATCGTCCGTCACCTGCCCGTCGGCCGCCATGGTGCATCATCGGGCTCATCTTCCTCAGTCCCGTTCGTCTGGCTGGTGGTCGTCGCTTTCCGAGCGCCACCCGATCCTTCAACCTGCACGGGCGGCGGCGGATTCACACTCTCGCACTTCACGTTCTGTTCTGCGCGGCAGCTTCCTTCGTGTCGTCGTTCGGCAACTCGCTCTATCTGGCCGTCGGCACGACGGCTGTGCACCACCGTCATCGGCGTGCTCGCCGCCTATCCCACTCTCACGGTTCCAGTCAAGCGCGCCCAGCAGTACTTCGTCTATCTCCTCGTGTTCCTGACCGGCCTGCCGATCATCGCGATCATGATTCCGACTTACGACTTCTTCGTCACGGCGAACTTCATCAACTCGAAGTTCTGGACGGTCTGGTTTATGACCGCGACTGCGCTCCCGTTCGGCACTTGGATCGCCCGGAGCTTCATCGACGCCGTGCCGCGCGAGCTCGAGGAAGCAGCCTGGATCGACGGGACGTCGAGACTCTGGCTCACTGCTGCGGATTGTTGTCCCGTCAATCCTTCCCGGCATATGCGTGGTAGCTGTTTATACCTTCGTGAACGCCTGGGGTGAGTTCTTCATCCCATTCGTGCTGCTTGCAGAACGCAGAACTCGCCGGCGTCCGTCACGATGTACAGCTTCTTCGGCCAGTACCAGATCAACTATAGCGACGTCGCGGCCTTCGCGCTGCTATACTGCGCTGCCGCCCATCGTGCTGTACCTGATCATCACCCGGTGGGTCGGCCAGGGCTTCGCCCTCGGCGGAGCGGTGAAAGGCTAACAATGCGGTACGTCACACGGGAAAGGACATGCGAGTGAGCGTAGAAGGTCGTCGACACCCGATGACGGTCCCGCAGCCAGCTGTACCTCAGTCGCTAACGCTCATATGGATCCCGTTCTGGATCTGGGACTGGCGTGAGGGCTTCGGCGAGGTCTGGGCGACGTTCCGGTCTGCGCTCGACCGGCTCAGCCGAGCATGCCAGAGCTCATCTTCACGGCCAGCTCCGCCGTCACATCACGCTTGGATCGCCGCAGCATGACCCGAGACACTCTTCGCCGCAGATCAGAGCGTGCCGTCGCAGGCAGACCGCTGGATGCCTCGTCGGGCGGTATGTGGGTAGAGCCGGACTGCAACCTGCCGTCGGGCGAGTCGTTCTGCCGGCAGCTGCTCACCGGCCAGCGCTTCTTCCAGCAGGAGTTCGGGCGGACGGCAGCTGTCGGCTACAACGTCGACTCGTTCGGGCACACCGCCGGTCTGCCCCAGCTTCTGCGCTCCGCCGGACTCACGAGCTACATCTTCATGCGACCGAACCAGTCCGAGCGCGGCCTGCCGAGCCAGCTGTTCCGCTGGCGCGACCTGAGCGGCGCTGACCTGCTCGCGTACCGCATTCCGTTCGCCTACGAGACCAACTCGCCGGAGGACCTCGCGCCGCGGCTTCAGCAGGGGAACGAGCTAGCGATCGCGGAGCAAAGCCCGCTCATGCTGTTTATCGGCGTAGGCAACCACGGCGGCGGGCCGACTACCGCAACGCTTGCCGAAATCGATCGGCTGCGGCCGGACTATCGCGGTCTTCGCTACAGCGACCCCGGCCGTTATTTTGCGGATGTCACGCAGGCGGGTCAGGGTGCCTGCGCTCCGGTCGTCACCGGCGAGCTGCAGCACCATGCGGTCGGCTGCTACTCGGTCAGCGCCTGGACCAAGGCAGGCCATGACGCCGCTGAGGCGGCCCTGCTGGATGCCGAGGGCACCGAACTCGTCGCGTCGTGGCTGACAGGCCGCGCTGCCCGTCAGCCAGAGCTGACTGAGGCCTGGACCGAGCTTCTTCTGTTCCAGTTTCACGATGTGCTGGCAGGATCGGCAAGCAGCAGGGCATATCAGAGTATGCGGGCTCGACTGGGCCACGTTCAGACGGTGGCGGACCGCATCACTACGAACGCGCTCTACCAGCTGGCTCACCGGATCGACACCAGGAAGGACCTCACCTCGCCAGTTGAGCGGCACTCATCGTTCTGGACGGGGAACGAGGGCAAGGGTGTCCCGTATCTGGTGTACAACCCGCTGCCCTGGGCAGTCCGCCAGGCAGTTGTTGGCTCGCGGTCAGCGGACGAGGTGCTCGATAGCTCGGGTCAGGCCGTCCCGCATCAGGCCATTGCCTCGGGCGAGGTAACGCTCTTCCCCTCACACCCCCTGTTTTTCGCGGAGCTGCCACCGCTGGGTTACGAGGTCTTCTGGCTCCGAGGAGCCCGGCGGTCTCCTGCCGATGCCAGTCGCATGCCCGCCATGACGATGGAGAGCGACTTCATTCGAGCCGCGGTCGATCCACGCTCCGGCGCGATCGTCAGTATTTATCACCAGACCTCGCAGCGCGAGCTGGTCGGTACTGACGGCATCCGCCTGATCCTGCAGCGCGATACCAGCGACACCTGGTCACACGGAGTGGCCCGGTATGCGGTAGACCAGCTGTCCGGCACATTCGACGGCTGTCAGCTGGTGGAATCCGGGCCGGTCCGGTGGACCATCCGCCTCAGGTTCTCCTTCGGTAGCTCGCTCGTGACCGAGGAGGTGTCGCTGCTGGCCTGCGAGCTCTACGCGCAAGTGCGCTTGCGCGCCGACTGGCGGGAACCTCAGGTTGTGCTGAAGCTGCTCCTGCCCGGCGGCTCGGCGCGGCGTTGCAGACCTCCGCGGGCGCGGCTTATGGTGTCGCGGAGCGGATGCCCACCGGTAATGAAGAACCGGTGCAGTGCTGGCTGGACTGCTACGACCCGCAGGCGGATGTTGGCGTCGGTGTGAGCACGGGACACCTGCATGGCTACGACTCATGCGGGTCGCAGGTGCGGCTGACCGTCCTCAGGAACCCGCTGGCAGCCGATCACGGCGGCGGCTGGGGAACGGCGCAGCCAGAGGACTTCCCGCTGGCCGACAGCGGTTATCACGACGCCACGATCCGGATCTTCGCTCACGCAGGAGACTGGCGGTCAGCCAGAATGGTCGCTCGCGCAACGGAGCAGACCCGCCCGCCGCTGGTTATCGCTGACACCTACCATCCCGGCGAAGTTGCCTCCGGCGGGCGGATTCCTCACCGTTGAGCCGTCAGAACTACCGGTCGTGCGGGTAGTAAAGCGCGCCGAATCCGAACCCGGTATTGTGCTGCGCCTGGTTGAGCCGGACGGTCGACCGTGCACGGTTAGGCTCGGCGGCGGCCTTCTCGGCCGGGGAATCACTGTCGAGCTGGCTCCCTTCGAAGTGCAGACCCTTCTCGTCCCAGACGACCCGGAGGCTTCTGTTCGGCGCATCGGAGTAACGGAGTTGTAGCCGCAGGACCGGGTCGCAGGTTCGGCATGGCAGGCTTGGAGTGACCGCCGGGAAAGCCGAGGATCCGGGAGACGAGCAGATGCAGCGGTGGCATGGCCTGGATGACGTGCCAGCTCAGTGGGGCCGGTCCGTCGTCACCATCGGCGTGTTCGACGGCGTGCACCGCGGTCATCAGCGGGACGTGGGGCACGCCAGGACAGCCGCGGCTGAGCTCGGGCTGCCGGTGGTGGTGGTGACGTTCGACCCGCATCCGGACGAGGTGGTCCGGCCTGGCTCGCATCCGCCGTTCCTGTGCACGGCCGGCCGCCGGTCGGAGCTGCTCGCGGGCCTCGGCGTCGACGCGGTCTGCGTGCTGCCGTTCACCGTGGAGTTCTCCCGCCTCGGTCCCGACGAGTTCGTCCGGGCCGTGCTGGTGGACCGGCTGCATGCGGCGCGGGTCGTCGTGGGGGAGGACTTCCGCTTCGGTCACAAGGCCGCCGGCGACGTGGCCCTGCTGGCCGAGCTGGGGGAGAAGTACGACTTCACGGCCGAGGGCGTGCCGCTGCTCGCTGAGCACGGGGCGACGGTCTCCTCGACGGCCATCAGGGCGATGCTGGCGGCGGGCGATGTCGCGGCGGCGGCAGAGGACCTGGGCCGTCCGCACCGGGTCGAGGGCGTAGTCGTCCGCGGTCAGCAGCGCGGGCGCACGCTCGGCTTCCCGACCGCGAACCTGCAGACGCTGCCGCACACCGCCATCCCCGCCGACGGCGTCTACGCGGGCTGGCTGGCCAGTCTCGACCCGGACGGGACCGAGACGGACCGCTGGCCGGCGGCCATCTCCGTCGGCACCAACCCAACCTTCAACGGGCGGGAACGCACTGTCGAGGCGTACGCGCTTGATCGCGACGATCTCGATTTGTACGGGGTGCACGTCGCGGTGGACTTCGTCGCGCGGCTGCGGGCGACGCTGAAGTTCAGCTCCGCTGCCGACCTCGTCACGCAGATGCATATCGACGTCGACGACGCCAGGCGGCTGCTTCGACCGGGGCTCTGACCGGGACTGGCTACCGGGCGGCTGGCGTTTTGCCCGTTGTACTCCGCGGCCAGGCCGGCGTGGTACCGTTGAGGATCGGCCGGAGTATCTGGCCCGGTTAGCTGCGCCCTCAGGCGGCTGACCACCGGGGAGTCCGCCCGCCACTGGCAGGGCGCTCACCCTAAGCCCTGGCAAGGCTCGCACGGAGTCGTGCCTGGGCGACCGAGGAATAACGACAAAGCAGACGAATAAGGAGCAACGTGCCGCTCAACACCACGGTGAAGAACGAGATTATCGCCGGGCACGCGACTAATGAGGGTGACACCGGTTCGCCGGAAGTCCAGGTTGCGCTGCTGACTCGGCGGATCGCTGATCTGACCGAGCACCTGAAAGTGCACAAGCACGATCACCACAGCCGTCGCGGGCTGCTGCTGCTCGTGGGCCGCCGCAGGCGCCTGCTGCAGTACCTGGCCCGCAAGGACATCAGCCGCTACCGCGCCCTGATCGAGAAGCTCGGGCTCCGCCGGTAGCAACTCAGCGGGACGGCGTGGCGCCGTCCCGCTGACGCGTAACTGCCGGTATACACAAGGCAGAAATACAACTAGATAACGCAGACGTACAACGTCCCGCGGTTCCGGCCAGGAGCGCAGACAGCGCCCATCGGGCCGGTCCTCGGTAGTGGTTCTCGGGTTATGACTCCCCGCCTGCGGGCGGGATTCAGAGCCGAGAGCTTCGATCGAAGACCGGCCGGCAGCCGACCCCGGCCTCGTGGCTGGCGATCTCGCGTGCACAGCACCTCGCGTGCACAGCACGGGGAGCCGCCCAGGCCGGCCTTGCGCTCCGAAAATAATGCGGCGGATCAGCGCGGGACCTCAGTCAAGGAGGTCACCCGTGGAGGGTGTCTACACCGCCGAGGTCACTATCGACAACGGCGAATTCGGCGTGCACACGCTCCGGTTCGAGACCGGAAAGCTCGCCAAGCTGGCAAACGGCTCAGCCGTTGTTTATCTCGACGACGAGACCATGGTGCTGTCGACCACCACCGCGGGCAAGAGCCCGCGCGAGGGCTACGACTTCTTCCCGCTCACTGTCGACGTCGAGGAGAAGATGTACGCGGCCGGCCGGATCCCCGGCTCGTTCTTCCGCCGCGAGGGCCGTCCTTCCGAGGACGCCATCCTGACCTGCCGCCTGATCGACCGGCCGCTGCGCCCGTCGTTCGTGCACGGCCTGCGCAACGAGGTCCAGATCGTCGAGACGATCATGTCGCTGCATCCGGACCACCTGTATGACGTCGTCGCCATCAACGCCGCGTCGATGTCGACGCAGCTGGCGGGCCTGCCGTTCTCCGGCCCGATCGGCGGCGTCCGCGTCGCCCTGATCCGGGGCCAGTGGGTCGGCTTCCCCACCCACTCGCAGCTGGAGGAGGCCACCTTCGACATGGTGGTCGCCGGCCGGGTGCTCGACGACGGCGACGTCGCGATCATGATGGTCGAGGCCGAGTCCACGCCGAGCACGCTGCGGCTGATCGCCGACTCGGGCAGCGGCGCCGTGCCGCCGACCGAGGAGACCGTCGCGGCAGGCCTGGAGGCGGCGAAGCCGTTCATCGCGGCGCTGTGTCGCGGGCCAGCTGGAGATCGCCAGGCACGCGGCCAAGGAGACGGCCGAGTTCCCGGTGTTCTCGGACTACGGCGACGACGTGCTCGCCGCGCTGGAGGCCGAGGTCGGCTCGGACCTGGCGCAGGCGCTGACCATTCCCGGCAAGCAGGACCGCGATGCCGAGACCAACCGGATCAAGGCGCTCGCGACCGAGAAGCTGTCGGCCCAGTTCGAGGGCCGCGAGAAGGAGATCAGCGAGGCCTTCAGGGCGCTGACCAAGAAGCTCGTCCGCAAGCGCATCATCTCCGAGGGCCTGCGTATCGACGGCCGCGGGCTTGAGGACATCCGGCAGCTGTCGGCCGAGGCCGGCGTGGTGCCGAGAGTGCACGGCTCGGCGCTGTTCGAGCGCGGCGAGACCCAGGTGCTCGGCGTCACGACGCTGAACATGCTCCGCATGGAGCAGATGATCGACACGCTGAACCCGGAGCGCACCAAGCGCTACATGCACAACTACAACATGCCGCCGTACTCGACCGGCGAGACCGGCCGGGTGGGCTCGCCCAAGCGGCGCGAGATCGGCCATGGCGCGCTCGCCGAGCGGGCCCTGGTGCCGGTGCTCCCGACGCGCGAGGAGTTCCCCTACGCCATCCGGCAGGTCTCTGAGGCGATCGGCTCCAACGGCTCCACCTCGATGGGCTCGGTCTGCGCCTCGACCATGTCGCTGCTGGACGCGGGCGTTCCGCTGAAGGACATGGTGGCGGGCATCGCCATGGGCCTCATCCACGAGGGCGGCCAGTACGTGACGCTGACGGACATCCTCGGTGCCGAGGACGCGTTCGGCGACATGGACTTCAAGGTGGCGGGCACCAAGGACGTCATCACCGCGCTGCAGCTGGACACCAAGCTCGACGGCATCCCGGCCTCCGTGCTGGCATCCGCGCTCCGGCAGGCGCGCGGCGCCCGGCTGACCATCCTCGGCGTCATGCGCGAGGCCATCGACGCTCCGGCCGAGATGAGCGAGTTCGCGCCGCGGATCATCACTGTCAGGGTCCCGGTCGACAAGATCGGCGAGGTCATCGGGCCGAAGGGCAAGATGATCAACTCGATCCAGGAGGACACCGGCGCCGACATCACGATCGAGGACGACGGCACCATCTACATTGGCGCCACCGACGGATCCTCGGCCGAGGCGGCCCGCGCGGCGATCAACGCGATCGCCAACCCGCACATCCCTGAGGTGGGCGAGCGGTTCCTCGGCACGGTGGTGAAGACGACCACGTTCGGTGCCTTCATCTCGCTGCTGCCCGGCCGTGACGGCCTGCTGCACATCACGCAGATCCGCAAGCTCCACGGCGGGCAGCGGATCGAGAACGTCGATGACGTGATGAAGGTCGGCGACAAGATCCAGGTCGAGATCCGCGAGGTCGACGACCGCGGCAAGCTGTCGCTGGTCCCGGTCGAGGTCGTGGAGCGCGAGGCTGCCGGAGAGGACCTCGGCGGCGGCGGCGGCGACGACCGGCCCCGCGAGGACAGGGGCGATCGCGGCGACCGCGGCGGTGACCGCAACCGGCAGCGCAGCCGGCAGCGCAGCCGCGGCGGTGCCCGCGAGTCCGGGTCCGGCAACTCCTGACGGGGCGGCAGCAGATTATGACCGCTGCTACCGAGCGGCTGGCCGGCAGCGAGGGTGTCCTGCGTACCGTCCTGCCGGGCGGCCTGCGGGTCATTACCGAGTCGCTGCCGGCTGTGCGGTCTGCTGCCTTCGGCATCTGGGCGGGCGTCGGCTCGCGGGATGAGGATCCCGCGCACGCCGGCGCCACCCACTATCTCGAGCACCTGCTGTTCAAGGGCACCAGGCGGCGGAGCGCGCTGGAGATCTCCGCGTCGATGGACGCCGTCGGCGGCGAGCTGAACGCGTTCACCGCCAAGGAGTACACCTGCTACTACGCGCGCGTGCTCGACGCTGACCTGCCGCTCGCCATCGACGTGCTGTCGGACATGGTGACCAGCTCGCTGATCGAGCCGAAGGAGGTCGACGCCGAGCGCGGCGTCATCCTCGAAGAGATCGCCATGAACGAGGACGACCCCGCTGACCTCGTGCACGAGGCGTTCTCCGAGCTCGCCTTCGGTGACACTCCGCTCGGCCGGCCGATCCTCGGCACGGTGGACTCGATCAACTCGATCACGCGCGATCGAATCGCCGAGCACTACCGGGCCCGCTACACGCCGGATCACCTGGTCGTGGCGGCTGCCGGGAGCCTTGATCATGATCACGTGGTCGAGCTGACCGCGGCCGCCTTCGGCGCGGTGCTCAGCGGCCAGCGCGCGCCCGCCGGGCCGCGCCTGACCGGACCGCAGGCAGACGGCGGGACCGCCACCGGTGTCCGGCTGGTATCACGCCCGGTCGAGCAGGCCAACATCGTGCTTGGCTGCGCGGGCCTGGCCAGGAACGACGACCGCCGGTTCGCGCTCGGCGTGCTGAACGCGGCCCTCGGCGGCGGCATGTCGTCCCGGCTGTTCCAGGAAGTGCGGGAGAAGCGCGGCCTCGCCTACTCGGTCTACAGCTTCAGCTCACAGCACGCCGAGTGCGGCCAGTGGGGCATCTACGCGGGCTGCCTGCCGGCGAAGACCGAGGAAGTGCTCAGCATCTGCCAGGACGAGATCGCCAAGGTGATCGAGTCCGGGCTGACCGACGAGGAACTCGACCGCGGGAAAGGCCAGCTCCGGGGGTCGATCGTGCTTGGCCTGGAAGACCCGTCGTCCCGCATGCGCCGGCTCGGCAAGTCCGAGCTGGTCTACCCGCGGCTGGAGCCGGTCGACGAGATCCTGGCCCGGATCGAGGCTGTCACGCACGACCAGGTCCGCGAGGTCGCGGCTGACGGTGCTTGGCCGGCCGAAGGCGCTGGCCATCGTGGGGCCGTTCGACGACGATGCCGCGTTCGCCGCGGCGCTGGCGAGCTAGCCGCTGCTCCGCAGTACTCGCGACTGTTCTGGCTGCGGCCTGCGCTGATGCCGCGCAGCGGCTGTCGCGGGGCTGGCCGGGATGCGCTATTTTGCGGTGCGTGCCTGCTTCGCAGCCGCCTGGCCCGCTTATCGGCTCCGGCCGTTCCGCTGACGTCTACGCGCTCGGTGCCGGGCGGGTGGTGCGCCGCTTCAGGACGCCGTACGACGCGCGGCCAGAGGCGGAGCTGATGCGGCACCTGGCGGCCGCGGGCTACCCGGTCCCTGAGGTCTATGACGCCGACGGGCCCGATCTCGTGATGGAACGGCTCGACGGCCGGGACATGCTGGCCGATCTGGGCCGCAGGCCGTGGCTCGTCGCCCGGCACGGCCGCCTGCTCGCGGAACTCCATAACCGGCTGCATTCCATTCAGGCGCCGGAGGGCTGGCCGGAAGCACTCGGTCCTGGCCGCTCGGTGCTGCACCTGGATCTGCATCCCGCCAACGTGATGCTGACCAGCCGCGGCCCGGTCGTCATCGACTGGACGAACGCGCGGGCCGGGGCTGCGGGCGCGGATGTGGCGATGGCGTACCTGATCATGTCGACCGCGGAGACCGACCTGATTCCGGTCGCCCTCCGCCCGGCGATCTGGCTGCTGCGCGCCGGGCTGTTCCGGGCGTTCCTGTCCGTCGTCACCGACGACCCGATGCCGCACATCGCGACCGTGGCCAGAGCACGGCTGTCCGACCGCAACACCCGGCCGTCCGAGGCCGCCAGGCTGGTGCGGGCAGCCGAGCGAGCCGAGCGGGCCGCGCCGGAAGCCGGGACCGGCAGGCGCGTCCGGCTAGCGCATCCGGCTTAGCGCGCGGGCGGGGGCAGCTTCGCGGTCGAGTCGGCCAGCCAGGCACGGATCTGCTCGCCATGCTCATCGAGGGCCGGCGGGGGCAGGTCGTAGCGCGCCTGCGTAGCCGAGAACGTCAGCGGGTTGCGGATGCCCGGCACCGCGGCGTCGCCGTGCCCCGACAGCACAACCGGGTCCAGTCCGATCTGCTCGGCAAACGCCACGCCCCCGGCGATCGTGTTGATCGGGCCGCACGGCACCCCGGCCGCGATCAGGTCGTCGAACCACTGCGCGGCCGTTCGCTGCCGCAGTCGCTCGATGAGAAGCGGCCGGAGCTCGTCCCGGTTGGCGGTGCGGCCGGAGTTAGCCGCGAACCTCTCGTCGACCGCGATCTCGGGTGCTCCGAGTACGGCGCACAGATTGCGGAACTGGGCGTCGTTCCCGGCCGCGATGACCAGGTCACCCTCGGCGGTCGGCAGCGGCTCGTACGGGAACAGGCTGGGATGCGAGTTGCCCATCCGGTGCGGCACGACGCCGGCCGAGGCGTACGCGCCGGTCTGGTTGACCATCCCGGCGAGCGCGGTGGACATCAGATTGGCCTCGATGCGCTGTCCCTCGCCCGTCCGGTGCCTGTGGTCCAGGGCGGCCAGCACGCCGATGGCGGCCTGCAGGCCGGACATGACGTCGAAGACAGCGATCCCGGCCCGGTACGGCTGACCGTCCGCGTCGCCCTGCAGGCTCATCAGCCCCGACATCGCCTCGACGATCAGGTCGTAGCCGGGCAGGTGAGCGCCGCCCCCGGCGCCGAAGCCGGTAATGGACGCGTAGATGACCGACGGGTTGGCAGCGCGGACGGTGTCGTAGTCAAGCCCGAACTGGCGCAGGCCGCCGGGCTTGAAGTTCTCCACCATGATGTCGGCGCGCCTGGCGAGCTCAGCAGCCGCGGCGCGGTCGCCGGGGTCCCTGAGGTTGAGCTGCACGGAGCGCTTATTGCGGTTGATGGACAGGTAGTACGTGGAGATCCCGTCCCGGACGGGCGGCATCCAGTGCCGGGTATCGTCCCCGCCCGGCCCCTCGACCTTGATCACCTCAGCGCCGAGGTCAGCGAGGATCATCGTGCAGTACGGGCCGGCCAGCACCCGGGAGAAGTCGGCGACCAGCAGCCCGGCCAGCGGCCCTGGCCGCGGCGCGCCGGCGGGGACCTGATCAGGGTCGGCAGAGTTGTGATCCATAAGCCCGGTGCCACGCCTTTCCGTCGGCTCAGCGCACCTGGTGCACCGGCCCTGCTGACCTGCCCGGCCCGGTCCTGCTGCTGAGATCAGAAAGGACAGGGCCCGCCTGCTGCGGCCAGGTTACCTGAGTCCGGCAGGCACCCTTCTGGGCGGTCAGCGGCCGCGTGGTAGCCGACTGGGTGCGGACGGCGGTCAGGATCGAGGTGCCGTTGCCCGCCCGCCGGCACCGCTGCCGCGACCGGCACCGGCACTCGCGCTGGCACTGGCGCTGGCACCGGCACTGGCACGGCACTGCAGTTCAGCCGCCTCAGCTGGCCCGGCCCGGCGCCCGGCCCGCAGCCGGCGGATGGCGATCACCATGCCAAGCGCCGCTGCGACGGCGGCCGCCAGCATCGCCTCGCTCGTGCCGGACGCACTGACCTGCTGGTTCCGGCCGGCAGCCTCGGCGATCGCGGGCAGCGCTGCCGCGCCGAGTGCCGCGCCGATCTGGCGGCTGGTGTTGATGACGCCGCCGACCACGCCCTGCTCACTCCGGTCGATGCCCTGGGTGGCGGTGACCATGGTGCCGAACGCGGTGCCGGCGGTGCCGAAACCGACCAGCATGACGGCCAGGAACAGCGGGCTGTAGTGCCCGGTCTGCGGGAGCCGGGTCAGTATCAGGAAGCCGGCTGCGGCGGTCGCGCAGGTGATGACGAGCACGCGCTGGATGCCGATCCGCCTGGCCAGCCGCGCGCCGAACGCGCCGGCCATGAACCCGACGACACCCTGGGGCGCGATGACCAGGCCAGTGACCAGCGGGGAGTCCCTGAGTACCTCCTGGAAGTACAGCGACAGGACGAGCATCTCGCCGCCGTTCCACAGGCCAAGCAGGAGGTTGAGAGAGCCGGCCGTGCGCAGCGCCGGGCGGCGCACCAGCGCCGCTGGCAGGAGCGGTGCCGGATGATGCCGTTCGGCCACGACGAAGGCGGCACCGCAGGCCGCGAAGAGGGCCAGGCCGCCGAGTACCACCGGCGACAGCCAGCCGGTGAAGTCGACCTCGGAGACGGCCAGCACCAGGGCGGCCATCGCCGTCGTGATCAGCAGCGCCCCGCGCGCGTCGAGCCGGTTCGAGCCCGCCGGCCCGCGAGAGTCGGCCAGCAGCCGCGGGGCCATCGCGATGGCCGCGATGCCGACCGGCACGTTCACCAGGAACACCGCGCGCCAGCTGGTGAACTCCACCAGGACGCCGCCGAGAACCTGGCCGGCCACGAAACCGACCGAGGCGGTCGCGCCGTACATGCCGAGCGCCCGGTTGCGCAGGTCGCCCTCGGTGAAGCTGGTGGTAATCAGCGACAAGGCGGACGGCGCGACCAGGGCGGCGCCCGCGCCCTGCAGGACGCGGGAGGAGATCAGCAGGACCGGGTCGTGCGCGAGGCCGCCGGACAGCGAGGACGCGGTGAAGATCAGCAGCCCGACGATGAACATCCGGCGGCGGCCCAGCAGGTCGGCCGCCCGGCCGCCGAGCACCAGCAGGCCGCCGAACGCGATCGCGTAGCCGGTGATGACCCACTGCACGGCCGATGCCGAAAGCCCGAGCTCGCGCTGGATGGACGGCAGGGCCACGTTCACGATGCTGAAATCCAGCACGACCATGAACGAGGCCACCAGAATGAGCGTCAGCCGGAGGATCTGTCGCCCGTCCTGCTTCACGATCTCGCACTCTCCCTGCGATAGCGGCGCGATACGGCGCAGCATCGATACGATACGGCGCGTTTCGAAATTCTAATATAAGCTGCAGCGTCATGGCGGACAGGCCTATTCCCCCTCTCGCCGGCCCGAGCCAGGCAGCCGGCCTGGCGCCCGCGCGTCGCGGCCGGCCGCGCAGTGAGCAGGCCGACCGCGCCATCCTGGCGGCGGCCGCCGAGGTGCTGGCCGAGCGGGGCCTCGCCGGGATGTCGATCGAGGAGGTCGCCGCGCGCGCGGGCGTCGGCAAGGCCACCATCTACCGGCGCTGGAACTCGCGGGGAACGCTGGCGCTGGACGCGTTCCTGGCCGAGTTCCAGAGCCAGCAGCCGCTGCCGGACACCGGCAGCCTGCGCGGGGACCTGCTGGCCGCGCTGCGGGCCTGGATCAGGTCGGTCACCAGGACGAGCGCCGGGCCGATCCTGGCCGGGCTGGTCGCTGAGGCGCAGCGAGATCCTGGCCTGGCGGAGGCCTGGCGCGACCGCGTCATCGAGCGGCTGCGCGAGCAGCACCGGATCATGCTGGACCGGGCTGTCGGGCGGGGCGAGATCCCCGCTGACACCGACTACGAGGTGGTGCTCGACCTGCTGTTCGGTGCCGCGTACCACCGCCTGCTGCAGGGCCATCAGCCGCTGACCGACAGGTTCGCCCGGGCCGTGGTTGACCTCGTGGTGGCAGGCATCCAGAACGCCGGGGGCGCCGCCGCGCCGGGATCCGGGTCCCGGTCAGAGCCGTGCTAGGCGCCTGCCCCGGCGATCCTCCTGATGGCGGCGAGCCTGACGTCCCACTCGGCCGCCAGGGCCGCCAGCCAGTCCGCGGTGGCAGCCAGGCCAGCGGCATCCACGCGGAACCGCACGTCGCGGCCCTGCCGGGACCGGCTGACCAGGCCTGCCTCCGCCAGCACGGCCAGGTGCCTGGCCACCGCCTGCCGGCTGATCGGCAGGCCGCGCGCTAGCTCGGTCGCCGTGGCCTGCCCGGTCGCCCCGAGCGCCGTGAGCAGCTGGCGGCGCGTCGGGTCCGCCATGGCCGCGAGGATCGCATCCGAGTTCGCCGGGCCTGAGGCGGCAGGCGAGCCCGGCGGCGAGGTCACGCAGCAGGCCGTTCCGCCCGCTCCTTGAGCTCGGCCAGCTCCGCGATCCAGCCCTCAGTGTTCTCCCTGACGGCCGTGTCCTGCTGTTGCTGGCCGCCGTGCAGGCTGGCGAATCCCGTCTCGACGACCCGGAGCAGCGTTCCGGCGAATACCTCGGTGAGCGTGAACTCGACGATCGTGGAGTTGCCGTCGCCCGGTTCTGTGCCGGTGTCGCGCGCCCAGCGGTAGCTGAACCGGCTGGGCGGCTCGACGCTCTCCACCACCGCGTGGTGAACCCCGTGCTCCTTCCAGCCGAACGCCGCCTTGCCACCCGGCCGCAGGTCGATCTCGGCCGAGTCGCCGAACCACTCGGCCACCAGCGGCGCCTCGGTCAGCACGGCCCAGACCCGCTCCCTGGATGCCTCGATGAGCACTTCCCGCTCGATCCAGTCCGCTGACATCGTGTCCTCCCGCTCCCTCGCGATCCGCTACCAGATGGTTGCACATCACCGGAGTACGTGCAACGACCCGGTTGCACGTACGGCGTCAGGATCAGAGCTGGCCGACGCTCGTGACGGTGATGACCGCGACACCGGCCTCGTCGGAGGCGCCCAGGTCGACCGCGGCGGAAAAGCCCCAGTCGTGATCGCCGGCCGGGTCGTCGAAGATCTGCCTCGCGATCCAGGTGCCGGGCAGCTCCTCGAGGATGAGCATGGCCGGACCGCGGGCATCCGCGCCGGTGCCGATCTCGCCGTGCTCGGCGAAGTACGCCTCAAGCGCCTCCGCCCACGCCGCGGCATCGAAGCCGTCGTCGCCGTCGAGCTCACCCAGCTCGTCGTAGCGGCGGAGGGCGGCAAGCTCGACCCGGCGGAACAGCGCGTTGCGCACCAGCACGCGGAACGCGCGCTTGTTCCCGGTCACGGCCGGGGGCCGGTCGGCGGCGAGATGCTGGGCTTCCTCGACCGGGTTGCGCAGCCGTTCCCACTCGTCGATCAGGCTGGAGTCGACCTGGCGCACCAGCTCGCCCAGCCACTCGATCAGGTCGGTGAGCTCCTCGGTCCTGGCCTCCTCGGGCACGGTCTGCCGCATCGCCTTGTAGGCGTCGGCCAGGTAGCGCAGCACCAGGCCCTCCGACCGTGCCAGCCCGTAGAAGCTGATGAACTCGGCGAAGGTCATCGCCCGCTCGTACATGTCGCGCGCAACCGACTTCGGCGACAGCTCGTGGTCGGCGACCCACGGATGGCCCTGCCGGTAGATGTTGTAGGCGGCCTCAAGCAGGTCAGCCTGCGGGCGCGGATAGGTGACCGCGTCCAGCAGGTTCATCCGCTCCTCGTACTCGATGCCGTCGGCCTTCATCGCCGCGACCGCCTCGCCGCGCGCCTTGAACAGCTGCGCTGACAGCACCTGGCGGGGGTTGTCGAGCGTGGACTCGATGACCGACAGCACGTCGAGCGGATAGTCGGGGGAGGTCACGGTCCAGCAGCTCGATGGCGGCCAGGGCGAGCGGCGACAGCGGCTGGTTGAGCGCGAAGTCCTTCTGCAGGTCCACGGTCAGCCGCACCCAGCGGCCGCCGGCGTCGGGCTCGGCCAGCCGCTCGACCACGCCGCCGGCCAGCAGCGCCCGGTAGATGGCGATCGCACGGCTGATGTGCCGTCGCTGCGCCGCCCGGTCCTCGTGGTTGTCGGTGAGCAGGTGCTTCATCGCCGCGAACGCGTCGCCGGGGCGGCTGATCACGTTCAGCAGCATCGCGTGGCTGACGCCGAAGCTCGACCGCAGCGGCTCGGGCTCGGCGGCGACCAGCCGGTCGAACGTCGGCTGGCCCCAGGAGACCATGCCCTCCGGCGGCTTGCGCCGCACCACCTTGCGCCGCTTCTTCGGGTCGTCGCCTGCCTTGGCCAGCGCCTTCTCGTTCTCGATGACATGCTCGGGCGCCTGCACCACCACCCGGCCCGTGGTGTCGAATCCGGCCCGGCCGGCCCGCCCGGCTATCTGGTGGAACTCCCGTGCCATCAGCAGCCGGGTCTTCGTCCCGTCGTACTTCGACAGCGCGGTGAACAGCACGGTCCTGATCGGGACGTTGATGCCGACGCCGAGGGTGTCGGTGCCGCAGATGACCTTCAGCAGCCCGGCCTGCGCGAGCGTCTCGACCAGCCGCCGGTACTTCGGCAGCATGCCGGCGTGATGCACGCCGATGCCGTGCCGCACCAGGCGGGACAGCGTCTTGCCGAAGCCGGGCGCGAACCGGAAGTTACCGATCAGCTCGGCGATCGCGTCCTTCTCGGCCCGCGTGCAGACGTTGACGCTCATCAGCGCCTGCGCCTGCTCGATGGCCGCGGCCTGGGTGAAATGCACGATGTAGATCGGCGCCTCATGGGTGGCGAGCAGCTCGGAGACGGTCTCGTGCAGCGGCGTCATGGCGAACGAGAACGTGAGCGGCACCGGCCGCTCCGCCGAGCTCACCACCGTGGTCGGCCGGCCGGTCCGGCGGGCCAGATCCTGCTCGAACCGGGTGACGTCGCCGAGCGTGGCCGACATCAGCACGAACTGGGCCTGCGGCAGCTCGATCAGCGGCACCTGCCAGGCCCAGCCGCGATCCGGGTCGGAGTAAAAGTGGAACTCGTCCATGACGACCTGGCCGCAGTCGGCGTCTGCGCCGTCCCGCAGCGCGATGTTCGCCAGTACCTCGGCGGTGCAGCAGATGATCGGCGCGTCCGGGTTCACGCTGCCGTCGCCGGTCATCATGCCGACGTCGTCCGGTCCGAAGATGTCGCACAGCGCGAAGAACTTCTCCGACACCAGCGCCTTGATCGGCGCGGTGTAGAAGCTCCGCTCATCCCGCGCCAGCGCGGTGAAGTGGGCGCCGGTCGCGACCAGGCTCTTCCCCGACCCGGTCGGCGCGGACAGGATGACGTTCGCGCCGGAGACGATCTCGATCAGCGCGTCCTCCTGGTGCGGGTACAGGCTGAAGCCCTGCTTCCCCGCCCACTCCGCGAAAGCGGCGAATACCTCGTCCGGCTCGGCGCCGTCGGGCAGCTGATCGGTCAGAGTCATAGTGCGTCCATCGTGCCAGGCCGCCCGCGCTGCCCAGACCACCTGGACCCGCGCGCGACCCTATGTTAATGTCTATTACATTGTAAGTGCCGGAAACATTCCACCAGCCGGGAACGAGGCCGTCCATGACCCCGCATCCTCACTGGCGCGGCCGGGCCAGGCACTGGACGGCTGCCGGCATTCCTGATCAGTCCGGCCGCACGGCGGTGATCACCGGGGCCGGCAGCGGCATCGGGCTGGAGACCGCCCGCGTACTCGCGGCCCGCGGCGCGCAGGTCGTGCTCGCCTGCCGCGACACCGCGAAGGCAGCCAGGGCCGCCGCGGTCATCGCAGCCGCGCACCCGGACTCGGCTCCGGCGGCGGTGGTCCGCCTTGACCTGTCGTCGCTTGCCTCGGTGCGGACGGCCGCCGCCGAGCTCGGCGCTCGCTTCCCGCGACTGGACCTGCTGATCAACAACGCCGGGGTCATGGAGGTTCCGTACCAGCAGACCGCGGACGGCTTCGAGCTGACGCTCGCCACCAACCATCTCGGCCATTTCGCGCTGACCGGGCTGCTGCTCGACTCGCTGCTCGCCGCCGAAGGCTCGCGGATCGTGACGCTGAGCAGCCAGGGTCACGTGGATGGCGTCATGAACTTCGCCGACCTGCAGTCAGAGCGCAGCTACGACCCGGCCGGCGCCTACCACCAGTCCAAGCTGGCCAACCTGCTGTTCAGCTACGAGCTCGACCGCCGGCTCGCTGCCGCAGGCGCGCGAACGGCCGCGCTGGCCGCGCACCCCGGAGTCGTCTGCACCGAGCTGTTCAGGAACCGGTCGCGGGCGGCGCAGCTGCTCATCAGCCCGCGGGCCCGCGTGCTCAACTTCTGGGCGGTTCAGAACGTTCAGCTGGGCGCCCTGCCGGTGCTGCGGGCGGCAACTGACCCGGCCGCCAGGGGCGGTGAGTTCTACGGGCCGCACCGGCGCCACGACACCGGCTATCCGGTGCGCGTCAGGTCGAGTGACCGCTCGCACGACGTCGCCGACCAGGCCCGGCTCTGGCAGGTCTCGGCGGAGCTGACCGGAGTGAGCTACCGCATCACGCCGCCGCTGGCCATAGCCTGACCCCATGCCTGCCTCCGCCAAGGGCGGCCGTTACCACCACGGCGATCTCCGTGCGGCGCTCGTCGATGCAGCGATTGACCTGATCGCCGAGCGGGGCGTGCGCGGCTTCTCGCTGGCCGAGGCGAGCCGTCGCATCGGCGTGTCGGCCGCGGCGCCGTACCGGCACTTCGCCGACCGCGACGATCTGCTGGCCGCCGTCGCCGTCCGCAGCCTGCAGGTGTTCGCGGCCATGGTGGCAGCCGAGGCGGATGACGCCGCGGACCCGCGGCAGCAGCTCGCCGCGATGACGCGCGCCTACGTCAGGTTCGCCGCGCAGCAGCGCCCGCTGTTCGACGCGCTTTACAGCTGGGGTCTGGACAAGAGCCGCTATCCGGAGCTGCAGCGCGCGTGGGAGCCGGTGGATGCGTTCCTGGCCGTCGTGACCGAGATCTGCGACGGCGACGCGGTCGCGGCTGACGCGCTGGCCACGGCCCTCGAGGCCACCGCTCACGGGCACGCGATGCTGCTGCTGGAGGACGAGCCTGACAGCAGCGCGGCAGCGGTTGCCGCAGCCGCCGACCGGGCCGCCGCGGCCACGCTCGCGCTGATCGCCGGCCGCGCGGCGCTCGCCGGCTGACCCCTTACCGGAGCTTGTCGCCGAAGAAGGCGAAGATCTTCTCCCAGCCGTCCATCGTCGCCTCGGGCCGGTACATGGGCGCGAAGTAATAGAAGAAGCCGTGCGAGGCTCCGTCGTAGCGGTGGAACTCGTACTCCTTGCCATTGCGCGCGAGCGCGGCCTCGAGCAGGTCGACCTGCTCCGGCGTGGGGTACTTGTCGTCGTTGCCGAACAGGCCGAGCACCGGCGCCGAGAGGCTGGGGATGAGGTCGATCGGAGCGACCGGGCGGGCCGGGCTGAGCTCTTCCTGGCTCATGATGACGCCGCCGCCCCACAGGTCGCCGACTGCGTTCCAGCCCTCGGTCCGGCAGGCCGTCAGCAGCGAGTGCCGGCCGCCCGAGCAGGTACCGATGATCCCGGTCTTGCCGTTGCTGCCGGGCTGGGCGAGCAGCCATTCCCTCGCGGCGGCGCAGTCGGCCACCACGCTGTCGTCGGGCACGCCGCCCTCGCTGCGCACCTTCGCCGCGACGTCGTCCGGGGTGCCGTGCCCGAACCGCTCGTACAGGTCCGGGCAGATGACGGTGTACCCGTGGCGGGCAAGCCGGTCGGAAAACTCCCGGTAGAACTCATCCCAGCCGGGCATGTGGTGCACTGCGACGATGCCAGGCAGCGACGCGGAACCGTCGCCAGCCGGACGCGACACGTACGCATGAATCTGATCGCCGTTGCCGCCGGGGTAGGTGATCACCTCGCTGGTGATGCCGCCCCACGTTGAGTCTGTTGAGAACGAGTTCCACGCCGTCATCGCATACCCCTCCGCATCAGAGCCGCCGGAGACCTTCTTACCGCATCGAAGCCCGGTGCCTGTCGGCGGGCGGTCGCTAGGCTGCTGACAGGCCACGGCGTGAAGGAGCGAGATGATCAAGGTCGGCGTGCTGGGCGCCAGGGGACGGATGGGCTCGCAGGTGTGCAGCACCGTCGAGGCTGCCGGGGACCTGCAGCTCGCCGCTCAGGTCGACATCGGCGACTCCCTGGATCCGCTGGCGGGCGCCGACGTTGTGGTCGACTTCACCCATCCGGGCGCCGTCATGGACAACCTGCGCTGGTGCATCGGCCATGGCCTGGCCACCGTGGTGGGGACGTCCGGGTTCGGCGACGACCGGCTCGCCGAGGTCACCGGCTGGCTGGCAGCCGGGGAGCAGTCCCGCGTGCTCGTGGTACCGAACTTCTCCGTCGGCGCGGTGCTGATGATGCGATTCGCCGCCATCGCCGCGCCGTTCTTTGAATCGGCTGAGGTCATTGAGCTTCATCACGCCGGCAAGGCGGATGCGCCGTCCGGCACAGCCGGGCGGACCGCGGCGATGATCAGTGAGGCGCGAACGGCTGCTGGCAGCGGGCCGATGCCGGACGCGACCGTCACCGCAGCCGACGGCGCCCGCGGCGCTGACGTTGACGGCGTGCACGTGCACTCCGTCCGCCTGGCCGGGCTGGTCGCGCATCAGGAAGTGCTGCTGGGCGGCCACGGCGAGGTGCTCACCATCAGGCACGACTCGCTGGACCGGGCGTCGTTCATGCCCGGCGTGCTGCTTGCCATCCGCGGCATCGGCAGCCTGCCGGCCGGGCTGACCGTGGGCCTGGACGGCCTGCTCGGCCTCACCTGACGGCGCTCATGGGGCGTGATGTTGGACCTGCAGACCATAGGAGGGCGGCAGATCCAACATCACGCCCCATGAAGCTGGCGCGGCGGGGAGTAACCGAGTTGCCGTGGCGGCCTCGACCCCACCGAACGGCCTGATCGGCCTTACCTGACGCTGCTGATGGGGCGTGATGTTGGACCTGCAGACCATAGGAGGGCGGCAGATCCAACATCACGCCCCATGAAGCTGGCGCGGCCGGGAGTAATCGAGTTGCCGTGGCGGCCTCGTTCCCGGCCATAATCTTGGGTGTCTGATTTGCCGGGGTTTGACGAGCTGATCGCCGAAGGCGACGCGGTTCCGACCGCTGGCTGGGACTTCTCCTGGTTCGACGGCCGCGCCACGGAGGAGCGGCCGTCCTGGGGCTATTCCCGGCTGCTGAGCGCGCGGCTGACGCGGTCCGCGGCCGCGCTCGACATCCAGACCGGCGGCGGCGAGGTGCTGGCCGGGGCTCTTCGCTGCAGCCGGCCGCCCGCCCGCGATGCTGGTCGCGACCGAGTCCTGGCCGCCCAATCTCGCGATCGCGCGGCGGAACCTCGAGCCGTTCGGCGGCGCAGTCGCCGAGGTAGCCGACGACGCAGACCTGCCGCTGCGGACCGGCAGCTTCGATCTCGTCGTCAGCCGGCATCCGACGCAGGTGCGCTGGCCGGAGATCGCGCGGGTGCTGGCGCCCGGCGGCAGCTACTTCTCGCAGCAGGTCGGCGCCGGCTCGAACCGCGAGCTGACCGACTTCATGATGGGCCCGCAGCCGGTGGACCCCGGCCGCAGCCCGCAGGTCGCGGTCGCTGAGGCGACGGCAGCCGGGCTGGACGTCACCGATCTGCGCGAGCAGGCGCTGCGGGTCGAGTTCTTCGACGTGGCAGCCGTCGTGTACTTCCTGCGGAAGGTGCTATGGACGGTGCCCGGATTCACCGCGGACGGCTACCGTGAGCCACTCGCGCGGATGCATGAGCACATCCGGGCACACGGCTCGTTCGCGTGCCACTCGCAGCGCTTCCTGATCGAGGCGCGCAAGCCGGGTTAGCGGGTGAAGTCAACCGCGGTGGTGTTGGCGCCGCTGATGACCACGCCGACATGCTCGTCCGGGCCGGGGGAGTAGGCGCCGGAGCTCAGCGCGGCCAGCGGCGCGCAGGCGCCTGGCTCGGCGACGATGCGCAGGCGTTCCCACAGCAGCTGCTGGGCGGCCAGGATCGCGTCATCACTGACCAGGACAACGGAGTCAACGAGCTTGGCCGCGACAGCCAGCGTGAACTCACCGACCTGGCGAGGCGCGAGTGAGTCGACGGCGACGCTGCCGGCCGGCGCGTCCACCGGCGCGCCCGCCGCGAGCGCGCGGCTCATCGTCGGCGCGCCGTCCGGCTCGGCGCCGATGATGCGCACCGGCGGCCGCGCCTGCGAGTAGGCGGTCGCGGTGCCGGCCAGCAGGCCGCCGCCGCCGACGGACGTCAGCACGGTGGTGAGCTCGCCCGCCTGACGGCTCAGCTCAAGACCGACGGTGCCAGCCCCGAGTATGGTCTCGGGCTGGTCGAAGGCATGCACCTCCAGCGCGCCGGTGCCGCTGGCCCAGTCCCGGCTCGCAGCCAGCGCCTCGGAGTAGGTGGCACCAGTCACCACCAGGTCGGCGCCGTAGCCGCGAATCCGGCTGACCTTGGCTGGCGAGGAGACCTCGGGCACGAAGATGCGCGCGGGCACGCCGAGCACGCCGGCTGCGTACGCGACTGCGGCGCCGTGATTGCCGCCGGAAGCCGCCGCGACGCCGGCGGCTGGCAGGTCGCGGAGAAGCAGATTCGCGAAGGCGCCGCGCACCTTGAACGAGCCGGAATGCTGGAGCTGCTCCAGCTTAAGCGTCAGCGGGCCGGGAGCGAGACCAAGCTCGGCGCGGTCCACGGTGACAGCCGGTGTCAGCCGCACGTACCCGCGGATGACGGACTCGACCTCGGCCACGGCCGCGGCGGTCAGCTGGTGCAGGCTGGTGGTCAGGTCTCCTCCAGGATCTCGTCATTGCCGGGCGGCCGCTAAGCCCGGACCAACTATGACACGGCGGCCGGCCGTCGGACGTCCAGCCGTTACCGTGGTTGCGGCGCGATGGCTGGCGCGCGGTCAGCCGGGACCAAATCCGGCGCCGCGATTGTTTGGCATTCTCGTGCCGGGCAGCTGGCCCGGCACGTTCCGACGAGAAGGAGAGCAGCTATGCCTACCCGCACGGCACGCACCAGCTGGTCTGGTGGTCTTGAGGACGGTAGCGGCACGGTCACGCTCGCTAGTTCCGGCCTCGGCAGTTACGAGATCAGCTTCCCGAAGCGGGCGGCGGACGAGGCCGGCGGCGCGACCAGCCCCGAGGAGCTCATTGCCGCGGCCCACGCGGGCTGCTTCGCCATGCAGTTCTCTGCACTGCTCGGCGCGGCCGGCGGCACTGGCCAGTCGCTGGATGTGACCTCGGCTGTGACGCTTGGCCCGGACCCGGCCGGCGGATTCCGGATCAGCGGGATCAAGCTGACGGTCAGCGGTTCCGCTGACGGCGTCAGCGCGGCCGACTTCGCCAGAATTGCCGCCGACGCGAAGGCCGGGTGCCCGGTGAGCAAGGCACTGGCCGGCACGACCATCACGCTGGAAGTAGCGGGCGCCTGAGGCCGCCGGCGAGAACGCTGATGGCTGACGCCGGCGGGCGGGCCGGCGGGATCCGGCCTAGTTCCCGGCGGCGGCGCGGGCTTCCTCGACGGTCAGCTCCGCCGCCGGGTCAGCGTCCAGCCGTTCGTCCGGGATGGGATCGCCACTGAGCACGGACTTGCCGTAGGTGCCCTCGTCCAGTCGCTGCAGCGCCCGGTCGATGGCGGCGAGGCGCTCGCGCAGGCCCTCGGCGATCGCGTCGTCCATGCCCTGGGAGGTCAGCGGCTGGGCCGCGTCCGCGTAGTCGCCGGTCTCGTCAACCTCGACCTCGCGGTCCTGCTCGCCGGCCGAGACGGTGTCCTTGAGCAGCTGGCTTACCTCGGCGCGCTCAGCCGTCAGCCGCTCGCGCGCGACGCCCTGATCCATGTTGGCCCCCTACGGCAGTGGATAATCGGACCGGCGGCCCCTTCCCAACCTCAGACACCTTACGCACCCGGGCGCGCGTCGGCTGGCCGGCCCCCGGCGGGTCGCGGCCCTGTGCCGGCGGTGCCTGCATCCGCCCGATCGGTGAGGAGCTTGGTTGATCTTCGACGGCAGGCCGTCAGTCATCGGCCATCGCGGCTTCGGCTCCGGCGAGCAGGGCGGGTACCGGGAGAACTCGCTCGAGTCGTTCCTGGCCGCCGCTGACCGCGGAGTTCCGTGGGTGGAACTGGACGCGCGCCGCAGCAGCGATGGTGAGCTCGTGCTCTGGCACGATCCGGTCACCCCTGCGGGCAAGCCCATCCTCGACTGCACGGCCAGCGAACTTGCCGGGGCCGGCATCGTCCGGCTGGCTGAGCTGCTCGCGGTTCTTCCGGCTGGCGTCGGCGTGGACATCGACGCCAAGACGATCCTCGCGGACGCGGCTGATCCGCGCGAGCAGCGGACCCATGAGCTCATTGCGCGGGCGCTGGCGGAGTACCGGGGGACCAGGCCCTTCCTCGTCACGTCCTTCGACCCGTCGCTGCCCGCTTACCTGGCCGCCCGCAGGGGCGAGACCGGCGATGTCGCGCTCGGCCTGCTCACCGAGGTCGGCTTCTCGGCAGGCCCGGCCGTCTCGGCGGCGGCTAACCTCGGGCTGGACGCGATCTGCCTGCACATCGACAGCATCGGGGCACAGGCCCGGCGAATTATCGACGGCGCGCACCGGGCCGGCCTGGAGGTCATGACCTGGACGCCCGGAGCGGCGCTGGCGGCGGAACTGGCGCAGGCTGGTGTCGACGCCGTCTGCGTTGACGACATTCCGGGCACGCAGGCCGCGCTGGCAGAGATCGGACTCGCTTCGGGCACGTGACCGGACGTCCGTGTTGTCTGCTACTGCCCTGGCGATACAGGCGAACACCGACGTCCTGCCGCGGGCCGGATAGCGCCTGATTGACCGCCGCGCCGCGGTGCGAGAATGCGGCTATGAAGACTCACGGCAGACTCGTCCTGGTCGCGCCCGCGAGGCGCGAGCCAGCCAGGCGGCGCCAGCTCGGCCTTGTCCGGCTCGCCGGGCTCCAGCGGCTCGATCCTGAGCATCGGGTCCAGCGGCTCGATCCTGAGCATCGGATCCAGCGGCTCGATCCTGTCGATCGGGTCAGCGGGGTCCATCCTGTCGATCGGCTCGGTCGGCTGCGTCGCGTGCGTCTTCTCTGCCTTCTCCGCGGCCAGTGTCGGCTCGGTCATGTCCGCGCTCTCCCGCTGGTCGGTCGGCTCGTGGCGGTCGGCGGCTCCCCGGCCTGGCCCGGCGAAGCCCGCGCGAGTCAGTGATCACGGGCGCCCGGCGCCGCCGGTCGACTGGCTGCCGTTCAGAAGTCACTGACTGCCGGGCAAAACGGGCGAGGACCGTTAACTTGTAAGATCGCCGTGGCCTATAACCCAGGCGATCTTACGAGCTGATGCCATCGGCGCCGGCGCCTGCCGGGCAGTCAGGCAGTCGGGGTCGCGCCGCGGCCTGCTGCAGGCCGAGTTCCTCGACCGAGGTCTCGCGCATCTTGAATTTCTGCACCTTGCCGGTGACAGTCATCGGGAAGTCCTCGGTGACGCGCACGTACCGCGGGATCTTGTAGTGCGCGATCTTCCCGGTGCAGAAGTCCCTCACGTCCTGCGGAGTCAGCGCGCCGCCGGGACGCAGCTTGACCCACGCGCACAGCTCCTCGCCGTACTTCAGGTCAGGCACGCCGACGACCTGGACGTCCACGATGTCGGGGTGGGTGTACAGGAACTCCTCGACCTCGCGCGGGTAGATGTTCTCGCCGCCGCGGATCACCATGTCCTTGATCCGCCCGACGATGTTGAGATACCCGGCCTCGTCCATGACCGCGAGGTCGCCGGTATGCATCCAGCGTCCGGCGTCGATCGCCTCGGCGGTCTTCTCCGGCTCGTCCCAGTAGCCCAGCATGACCGAGTAACCGCGCGTGCACAGCTCGCCGTTCATGCCGCGGGGCAGCACCAGGCCGGTCTCCGGGTCGATCACCTTGACCTCGAGATGCGGATGGACGCGGCCGACGGTGGACACGCGGCGCTCCATGTCGTCGTCAGCCGTGGTCTGCGTCGAGACCGGCGACGTCTCCGTCATCCCGTAGCAGATCGTGACCTCGGTCATGTGCATCTCGGACAGGACGCGCTTCATCACCTCGACCGGGCAGGGCGAGCCCGCCATGATCCCGGTGCGCAGGCTGGACAGGTCATAGCTGGCGAAATCCGGCAGCGCCAGCTCGGCGATGAACATCGTCGGCACGCCATACAGCGACGTGCACTTCTCGGCCTGCACCGCGGCCAGCGTGGCGGCCGGGTCGAAGCCCGGCGCGGGGATCACGATGCAGGCGCCGTGCGTAGTGCTGCCGAGGTTGCCCATCACCATGCCGAAGCAGTGGTAGAACGGCACCGGAACGCAGACCCGGTCCTGCTCGGTGTACCGGCAGCCCTCGCCGACGAAGTAGCCGTTGTTGAGGATGTTGTGGTGCGACAGCGTCGCGCCCTTCGGGAAGCCGGTGGTCCCGCTGGTGTACTGGATGTTGATCGGGTCGTCGAAGGCCAGCGTCGTGGTCCTGGCCGCGAGCGCCTCGCGGTTGGCGTTGGCGCCGGCGTCCAGCAGCTTGTCCCAGTCGGGGCTGCCGAGGTAGATAACCCGCTCAAGCGCGTCCAGGTCACCGCGGACCTCGTCGATCATGCCGCGGTAGTCACTGGTCTTGAAGCTCTCCGCGCTGACCAGCAGCTTGATTCCGGACTGACGCAGCACGTAGGCGAGCTCGTGGCTGCGGTAGGCCGGGTTGATGTTGACCAGGATGGCGCCGATCTTCGCGGTCGCGTACTGCAGCACGACCCACTCGGCGCAGTTGGGCGCCCAGATGCCCACCCGGTCGCCCTTGTTGATGCCGAGTGCCAGCAGGCCGACGCCCACGGTGTCGCTGTCGGCGTCTAGCTCCGCGTAGGTCCACCGGCGCCCGGTCGGCACGTCCACCAGCGCCTCGCTCGCCGGGTACGTGACGGCGATGCGGCGCAGGTTGTCGCCGATCGTCTCGCCCAGGAGTTCCTGCGGCGAGGCCCCGTGGCTGTAGGACAGTTGACTGGCTGCGGGCATAGCTGGCCTCCGGTGACGGTGTAGGTCAATATTCCCCGGTCCCGGCCGCCTGTGTGAAGCCGGCCGGCCCGCGACCTGCCGCGGACGGGCCACAGCGCAACCGTCAGGGAACGAGCCGGCGATCTGTCCGGTCACAGACATGAGCTGGCCGGATAGGGCCTTGGGGCCGCTGCCAGCTGTCCGTAGCCTCGATCAGGTCAGCTCGGCGCGCCAGGATCAGGAGGCCACGCGATGACCATGCCCTACCAGGACCCGCTGGTGCCGCGCGAGGCCGGGAAGCCCGTGATCCCCGAGCCTCCGCGCCGCGGCGAGCCAGGCGGTGAGCCCTGCGGAATCTGCCACGGCGGCACCACCAGCGCCGTCTGGTCGGACGATTACTGGACTCTGCATCCGGCGGTGAGCGGCAGCCTGCCCGGCACGGTCTGGCTGGCCAGCCGGGAGCACTTCGACTCCTTCGCCGATATGCCCTCCGGCCAGGCAGCCGACTTCGGGCGGGTAGCCGGGCAGGTCGAGCGCGCGATCCTGTCCCTCGGCAACGTCGGCCGGGTACACCTGTACCGCTGGGGAGACGGCGGCGCCCACTTCCATGTGTGGTTCCTGCCGCGCCCGCTGGGCATGCTGGAAGCAGCCGGCATGTACCTGCCGATCTGGGAGGACGTACTGCCGGCCGTGCCTGACGACGAGCTCGCCGCCGCTGCCAGGCGGGTTGCGGCCGCGATCGGCGCCTGACCCGCCTGACCCGGCGCTGACCCCGCCGACCCGCCCGGGCCGGCCGCCCGCTGCGGCGCCTCCGCTGACGGAGATGCGCGGCAGGCCGGACAGGTCTACTGTCGATGGTGAGGGTCAACTGGCTGTCGGAGTGCCGCGATGAGCATCTGGGTTATCTGGCTGATAGTCGCGGCCGTGCTCGGTGTGGTCGAGATCCTGACCACGACCCTGGCGTTCGGGCTGGTAGGGGCAGCCGCGCTGATAGCGGCGATTACCGGCATGGCGGGCGGTCCCCCCGATGTCCAGTTCGGCGCCTTCGTTATCGCCTCGGTTCTGGGGCTCACCGTTGCCCGTCCGTTCGCGATGCGCCATATCCGCCAGCCGCCACTGCTGCGGTCGGGCACGGCGGCGCTGATCGGCCGTCCCGCCATCGTCCTGGACGAGGTCGGCCCGCACAGCGGCCGCGTCCGGATCGGCGGCGAGGAATGGTCGGCGCGTTCCTATGACGAAACCCAGGTCATCCCGGCCGGGGCAACCGTCGATGTCATGCATATCGAGGGCGCAATAGCCCTGGTGTACCCGCGGGAGTAACAATGGGCGAAATCTTCGGTCTGGTCGTGGCCGTCATCGTGATCCTGGCCGCGCTGGTGACCCTCCGGTCGGTGCGCATCGTCCCGCAGGCGAAGGCCAGGAACGTGGAGCGCCTCGGCCGCTACCGCAAGACACTCGAGCCGGGCCTGAACATGGTCATCCCCTTCATCGACCGCGTCAAGCCGCTGATCGACTTGCGTGAGCAGGTGGTGTCGTTCACCGGCCAGCGGGTTATCACCGAGGACAACCTGGTCGTGACCATCGACACGGTGCTGTTCTTCCAGGTCACCGATCCCCGCGCGGCGGACTACGAGATCGTCAACTACATCCAGGCGATCGAGCAGCTGACCGCGACGATGCTGCGCAGCGTGATCGGCTCGATGGACCTGGAGCAGACGCTGACCTCCCGCGACAAGATCAACACGCTGCTGCGCGGCGTGCTCGACGACGCGTCGGGCAAGTGGGGGATCCGGGTGACCAGGGTGGAGATCCGGGCCATCGACCCGCCGCAGAGCGTCAAGGACGCGATGGAGAAGCAGATGCGCGCCGAGCGGGAGAAGCGCGCGGCGATCCTGAACGCCGAGGGCATCCGGCAGGCGCAGATCCTCACGGCCGATGGTGACAAGCAGGGCACCGTGCTGCGCGCCGAGGGCGACAAGCAGAGCGCGATCCTGCGCGCCGAAGGCCAGGCGCAGGCCATCCAGGCGGTGTTCCAGTCGATCCACGAGAACGACCCGGACCCCAAGCTGCTCGCCTACCAGTACCTGCAGACGCTGCCGCAGATCGCCCAGGGCCCGGGCAACACGGTCTGGATGGTGCCGAGTGAGCTGACCAGCGCGCTGAAGGCGGTCAGTTCCGCGTTCGGCGGCACGATCGCGGAGGACGCACCGGCAGCCGAAGAACAAGCATCACGACGGGAACGAGCTGACTCCCGGCAGGCAGCCGTACCGCCCCGCGCGGCCGCCGAGGTCACCTCCGGTGCCAGGCCGGCGGCTGAAGCTGAGGCCGCGGCCCCGGTCAGCACGACCGGTGTCAGCGCGGCAGGCAGCCCGCCGGAGGCCGCGCTCGCCAGCGTGCCGCCGGTGGAGGAACTCATCGCCCCGTCGCCTGAGGCGGCGGCTGCGCTGGCCGGCGCGGCCGGGAGCGCTGGCCCGGGTCTTGTCGTTCCTGCGCTCGGCGGTCTCGACCCGCTGGCCGCGGCAGAGAGCACGGACGGCGGCTCGGCCAACGGGACCAGCTAGAGCCTGATCAGGACCAGCTAGAGCCTGATCGCCAGGCCGAGCGTGAGCAGCGCTCCGTAAGCCAGCTCCAGGCGGCCGGTCTGGCCGAGCGCGACGATCAGGCCCCGGCCGGTGGCGCCCTCCCGCACGTGCCGGACCGGCGCGAAGGCGAGGGGCAGCGCGGCGAGGGCCAGCAGGCTCAGCGGCCGGGCTGGTGCCAGCGCCAGCGCCACGCAGAACGGCACCAGCAGGCAGCCGATGTACAGCAGCCTGGTCCGGTGGTCGCCGAGCACGACAGCGAGCGTGCGCTTGCCGGTCTCGCTGTCGGTCGGGATGTCGCGCAGATTGTTGATGACCAGCAGGGCGCAGGCGAGCAGGCCGATGGCCGCGGCGGCGGCCCAGGGCAGCCAGGTCAGTGACAGCATCTGGACGTACGCGGTGCCGGCGACCGCGGCCAGGCCGAAGAACACGAACACCGACAGCTCGCCGAGCGCCCGGTAGCCGTAGGGCCGGCTGCCGCCGGTATAGAACCAGGCTGCGGCCACCGCTGCCGCCCCGAGCAGGAGCAGCCACCACGAGCTCACGGCGGCGAGGACGAGGCCGGCCACGCAGGCCACGGCGAAGCATCCGAGTGCAGCGGCCAGCACGTGCTTCGGCTTGGCCAGCCCGGAGCCGACCAGGCGGACCGGCCCTACCCTGACCTCGTCGGTGCCCCGGATGCCGTCGCTGTAGTCATTGGCATAGTTGACGCCGATCTGCAGCGCCAGCGCGACGAGCAGGGCCAGCGCCGCCCGCCAGAGCGAGAACCTGCCGTAGCCGAAGGCCACTCCGGAGCCGACGACCACCGGGACAACGGCGGCCGGGAGTGTCCGGGGTCGTGCTCCCGCAACCCAGGTGCGCAGATCGGCCACGTGAGCGTCAGTCCTTTGCGATGTGGAGGGATGTCACAGGTTAGCCCGCACTGGAGGCAGCGGCCGCCGTCAGGGCCGCGCTGCCGTCAGGGCCGCCGTCAGGGCCGGGCCGCCGTCAGGGCCGCGCCGCCGTCAGGGCCGCGCCGCCGTCAGGGCAGCACCCGCTGGGCGGCCGCGAAGATCTCGCCGGCCTCCTCCCAGCTGAGCGGCCCCGCGGCCCTGGCCCGCTTCCGGCTGCGGAAGTACTTGCCGACGGACCTCCCGGCGAACACGTCGACGCCGCGGAGGCTGGCCACAGCCCACGGCACGGTCGGCCCGTAGATCACCATGGCCGGCTTGACCGTGATCTCCCGGCCGAGTTCCTGGCTCAGCAGCCTGGCGGCCTGGGCTGCCTCCCAGCGGGCATGCGCGAGCCTGTCCTTCTGGCTGAACGGGCCGTGGTACAGCACCTGCCCGGCCGCGGAACTGCCGCTGCTGGCCACCGCGCGTACCGGCAGCCGCCGGTCCCAGCGCTCGGAATCGAGTGCGAACACGCCGCCGGGGCCGACCACGAGGTGGTCGATGATCGAGGTGGTACCGGGAATGGCGCGGGCGTTGATGGCCAGGTAGCCGGAGATCCGCACCAGGTACAGCCGCCGCTTGGTGCGGCGCTGGGCGGACGACACCCTGGCCGCGGCCGGGATCATCGCCATGGTCCTGGCCTGGTAGACGGTGTCCACGACGGCCACCAGCGCGGCCGCGGTCAGGCCGAGGCGCCAGCCCTGCCAGAGCAGGACCGGAACGAAAACGATGGCGCACAGGACTGCGCGGCGGATCCAGATGGGCACGCGGGGATCGGCCGAAAGCCCGGCCAGGATCGCCCGCGCAGGAACCGGGTAGTCCCCGTCTTCCTGCGGTCCGTCGACCGGGGCCGCCGGCCCTGCATCTGTCGGCTCAGTCCCGGTCTCCCGGTCCATGTGCCCCAGCGTAGCTGACTGCTCACGGCTTGGCGCTGCCAGCGTGCCGCCGGTGCGCGGTCGCGGCGGCCGCGCTGGCAGTCAGCCTGTCGACCTGCCGCTCCGCTTGGTCTACTGTTCGGTAACGTGACGCAGATTCATGACCTGACCGTGACCGAGCAGGCGGCCGCCATCCGGGCCGGCGAGACCTCGTCGGCCGAGATCACCGGGCACTACCTGGACCGCATCGACCGGCTCAATGAGCAGGTCGGCGCCTTTTACACGGTGACACACGAGCTCGCCCGCGAGCAGGCGGCCGCCGCTGACAAGGCGGTGTCGGCCAGCCGCAGGGACGGCGGCGAGCTGCCGCCGCTGACCGGAGTGCCGATCCCGATCAAGGACCTGAACATGGTCGCGGGCGTCCGGCTCACTTTCGGCAGCGCGATCCTGGCCGACAACATCGCGACCGAGGATGACTACGTGGTCGAGCACCTGCGCTCGGCCGGGATCGTGATCACCGGCAAGACGGCGACGCCGGAGTTCGGGCTGCCCTGCTACACCGAGACCAGAATCGGGCCGCCGGCGCGGACGCCCTGGGACCTGACCAGATCGGCCGGCGGCTCAAGCGGCGGTGCGGCAGCGGCGGTGGCCGCCGGGCTCGCCCCGGCCGCGCAGGGCAGCGACGGCGGTGGCTCGATCCGGATCCCGGCCAGCGTCTGCGGCCTGTTCGGCATCAAGCCGACCCGCGGCCGGATCTCGCAGGGCCCGCTGATGCCTGACCTGGTGGGACTGTCGACTGACGGGCCGCTGACCAGGACTGTCGCCGACGCCGCCCTCCTGCTTGACGCGATGACCGGGAATCATCCCGGCGACATGTACACGCAGCCGGCCCTGCCGCACGGGGAGTCGTTCCTCGGCTACGCCGGCCGCGAGCCGGGACGGCTGCGGATCGCCCGCTCGCTGACCACGGTGGTGCCGGGTGCGGAGGTGCATCCGGACTGCGTGGCCGCTTACGAGGACGCCAGCGCGCTGCTGGCCTCGCTCGGCCACGACGTTGAGGAGATCGACCTGCCGTTCAGCCAGGACGCGGTGCCCTCCTTCCTGGCCCTGTGGTACGCGATGGCGACGCTCGCGCCGATCGCGCCCGAGCAGGAGAGCGAGCTGCTGCCGCTGACCCGCTACCTGCGCGGCAAGGGCCTCGAGCTGTCGGCCGCCGACCTGCTGCTGCACCAGGCCATCCTGCAGGGCGCCGCCCGCCCCGCGCTGACCGCGCTGAACGCCTATGACGCGATCCTCACGCCGACGCTGGCCCTGCCGCCGCGGCCGGTCGGCTGGTTCGACGAGGTCGAGCCTGCCGAGAACTTCATCCGGCAGACCGTGTTCACGCCCTGGACCGCGCTGTACAACCTGTCCGGCCAGCCGGCCGTCAGCGTGCCGCTGCACTGGACCGCGGAGAGCCTGCCGATCGGCGTCATGCTCGCCGGGAGGATCGGCGACGAGGCCACGCTGATCTCGCTGTCAGCCCAGCTCGAGGCCGCCCGCCCGTGGAAGGACAAGCACCCCCGATCTGGTAGCCGCCTGCGTCGCGGCGTTCCCCGCGACCTGCCGCCCCGCCGTCGCCGACGGGCGCCTTCTGCCGGGACCTTCGGCCCTGGATCCTGCTGCCGGCACCGTAAGGCTGGTGCTGACAAGGGAGGTGCCCGATGCGCGTACTGGTGACATTCGGCTCCCGGCGCGGCGGGACCGAGAGCCTGGCATACATCGTCGGCGACGGGCTGCGCGAGCACGGACTCGACGTCGACGTGCTGCCTACTGGCAAGGCACACGACATTTCCGGCTACGACGCGGTCATCGTCGGCGGCGCGATCTACATGTCCCGCTGGCATCCGGCTGCCCGCCGGTTCGTGCACAGGCATGCCGCGCAGCTCCGGCAGCGCCCGGTCTACTTCTTCTCCAGCGGCCCGCTGGACGACTCGGCCAGCACCGGGGAGATCCCGCCGGTCAGCGGGGTCGCCGAGCTGATGGAGCGGATCGGCGCCCGCGGGCACGCGACGTTCGGCGGCCGGCTGTCGCCCTACGCCCGCGGATTGCCTGCCAGCGCCATGGCGAAGAATCACGCGGGTGACTGGCGCGACGAGGCTCAGGTCAGAGCCTGGGCGGCGGACATCGGCCGGCAGCTGACAGGCGCGGCCGGCGCGGCGGCCGCGGAGCCGCGCCGCGAGCGCGCGGCGGCCGGGCCAGGCGGCTGATTCGCGGGCTGACCCGGCGGGAGATGCCGGGATTTTCCTGGCATAGCGGCCGAAGCCCGGCGCGTCGGAGGCGTGGCTTGCGGCCGCGCGGGGGATAGAGCCCTCACGGCTCCGGGGGGTGCCGTGTCCCGCGGGGGTAAACGTGAACCGATGGCTGGCGCGACTGGGCGGATTCTCGGCCCGGTGGCACTGGGTCGTGATTGTCGCCTGGGTAATCATCCTGGGCGGCCTGCTGGTCGCCAAGCAGCAGTTCGGCGGCGAGTACGTCAACAACTACAACGTGCCGGGAACGCAGTCCGACGACGGGCTGAACCGGCTGAACTCGACGTTCTCCTCGCAGGGCGGCTACTCCGGGCAGATCGTGTTCCACGCTCTCAAGGGAACGGTCTCGGCCGACTCGGCGGCCGTCAACCAGGCCACCTCCAACATCGCCAGGCTGCCGAACGTCATCAAGGCGGTCAGCCCGTTCAGTTCCTCGTCCTCGGGCGCGGTGTCCAAGAACGGCACGATCGCCTACTCCAGCGTGTCCTGGAATGTGAACCCGAACTCGCTGGATACCGGCTACCTGACCCGGCTGAACAAGGCGGTGGCGCCGGCCACGAAAGCGGGCCTGCAAGTCGAGTACGGCGCCGCGGCCGGGGAGATCGGCCAGACCACCAGCGATACCACGTCCGAGCTGATCGGACTCGGCTGCGCGCTGGTCCTGCTGCTGTTCATGTTCGGCTCGCTGATCGCGGCGGCCATCCCGCTGCTCTCCGCCATCTTCAGCGTCGGCTCGGGCCTGGCCCTGCTCGGGCTGCTGGCCTCCGTGCTGACCTTTCCCGACGACCGCGCCGACGATCGCCACGCTGCTCGGCCTTGGTGTCGCGATCGACTACGGGCTGTTCCTGGTTGCCCGGCACCGTGAGCAGCTGGACGCCGGCATGGACGTCGCTCCCTCGATCAGACGCTCGGAGAGCACCTCGGGCGCCGCGATCGTCGTGGCGGGCAGCACCGTGGTCATCTCCATCCTCGGCCTGTACATCTCCGACGTCGCGTTCGTGGGCGCGCTCGGCCTCGCTGCCGCGATTACCGTGGCCATCACGATGCTGGCCGCGCTGACGCTGGTCCCGGCGTTCCTCAGCGTCTTCAGGCAGAACGTCAGATCGCTGTCGGCGCGGGTGCGGGCGCACAAGGCCGGCGAGAGCGCCCTGCAGCAGGCCCGGCAGACCGCGGCCGCCACCGACCGAGCGGCACGAGAACTCGGCGTTTGCCCGCTGGGGCCGCAAGGTGAGCGCGCATCCGTGGCCGTGGGCGATCTCTCAGCGTCGTCGCGCTGCTGGTGCTGGCGATCCCGTTCTTCTCGATCACGCTGGGCCAGCCCGACAACGGCACCAACCCGACCAGCGACTCGAACCGGCGCGCGTACGACCTGATGACCGACGGCTTCGGCGTCGGCTCCAACGGCCCGCTCGCCATCGTGGTGGTCCTGCCCAAGCAGTCGTCGTCCGCGGATAACACGCTGCTGATGAACATGCAGAAGGCGGTCGCCGGCACGAAGGGCGTGGCCTCAGTCGGCCCGGTCGCCATCAACTCCGCGCATACGACCGCGGTGTTCAACGCCATTCCGACGACGCGCCCGCAGGCGCAGGCCACCACGAACCTGGTGACGACGCTCCGCGACAGCGTGCTGCCGAAGCAGAAAGCGACGACCTACGTCACCGGGACGACCGCGGGCAACCTGGACTTCACCAACCGGATCACCTCGCGGCTGATCTGGCTGATCCTGGCCGTGGTGGCGATCGCGTTCGTGCTGCTGACGATGGCCTTCCGGTCGATCGTCATCGCGACGAAAGCCGCCATCCTCAACCTGCTGTCCATCGGCGCCGCCTACGGCGTGATCGTCGCGGTCTTCGAGTGGGGCTGGCTGAAGAACCTGATCGGGCTGCAGACGACGCTGCCGATCCCGGCGTACGTGCCGATGCTGGTGTTCGCGATCGTCTTCGGCCTGTCCATGGACTACGAGGTCTTCCTGCTGTCGCGGATCCACGAGGCCTGGCTGGCCACGAAGGACGAGCACCGGGCCGTCGCGATCGGCATCGGCGGCACGGCCCGGGTGATTACGACCGCGGCGGCGATCATGGTCACTGTCTTCGCCAGCTTCGTGCTCAACTCCAACCCGACCGTCAAGATGCTGGCTCTCGGCATGGCGTTCGCGGTCCTGATCGACGCGTCGCTGGTGCGGATGATCCTGGTCCCGTCGGTGATGACGCTGCTCGGCAAGAGCGCCTGGTACCTGCCGGGCTGGATGCAGCCGATCGTGCCGCACCTGCATCTGGAGGAGGCCGCGTCCGGCGATGGCACGGGCGGGGATGGCGAGGCCGGAGAGTCGGTGGCCAGCGACGCGGCTGCCGGCGAGGGAGCGGCTGCGGCAGGTGACGCGGCGGCAGGCGAGCAGGCAGGCGCCGCGGCCGCAGGCAGGCGAGACCCGCTCGGGAGCGGGCGCCGGCGGCGGCCCCGGCCAGACCTGATTCCCGCGGCCCGATCAACCACTATGGGGTAATTCCGTCGTCGGCTCGTCCGATGTCCGGCCGAGTGCGTAGGGTCCTGCGTGTGACAGTGCTCCGGTCCGGATCGGCCGGCAGCCAGGGCCAGCGGCGCCGCCCGCGAGGTCGCCGGGCCGCCGCCGCGACTGGCTGCTGCCACGACGGTGCTGCTGACCGGTGCCGGTCTCGCCGCCTGCTCCAGCGGGCCGTCCGCGCAGGATGTCGCGCAGAGCTACCTCCGCGACTGGGCGCGCCGCGACTGGGCCGGAATGCGCGCGCTGACCGCCAGGCCGCCCGCCAGTTTCACCGCCGTCAACGCCGCCGCGCTGACCGATCTCGGTGCCAGCCAGCTGAGCTTCCGGCCGGGCCGCATCAGCGTCACCGGCAGCACCGCGCACGAGCCGGTGACCGAGCACATTCCCATCAGCGGCGTCGGCACGATCGCTATCAGGACCAGCCTGCGCCTCACCAACTCCGCCGGGAACTGGCTGGTGCGGTGGTCGCCGGCGACGATCGCTCCGCAGCTGAGCAGGCCCGGCGACCGGCTCGCGATGCAGGTCACCTGGGCGCCGCGGGCTCCGATACTCGGGGCCGGCGGGGCTCCGCTGACCACGCAGGCCGCGATGGTCACCGTCGGCGTGGAAGGGCAGCGAATCAAGAAGGAGTCAGTGGTACGCGCCGCGCTGCTCGCGGCCGGGCGCGTCCAGGCAGGCCATCGAGTCCGCCCTGACCGGAGCGAAGGCGCAGCCGACCTGGTTCGAGCCGGTGTTCACGGTCAGCTGGCGGCGCTACCAGACGCTCGCCCCGAGGATCTACCCGATCCCCGGCACGGTGTTCCAGACCATTCACGAGCGGGCGCCGATCTCGGCCGGCCTTGACTTCATCGTGGGCTCGGTCGGGCCGGTCACCGCCCAGCAGCTGACCTCGCTCGGCGCTCCGTACACCGCCCAGAGCGTCGTCGGCCAGACCGGCCTCGAACTCGCTGATCAGCGCCAGCTGGCCGGTCATCCCGGCGCGACAGTCACGGCGGTGAACGCGGCCGGAGCCACCGTCGGCACCGTCGCGACGCTGCCGCCGAAGGCCGGCGCCCCGGTTCAGACCAGCATCGACCCGGCGGTCCAGGCGGACGCCGAGAAAGCGCTGGCCGGGGTGAGCAAGAACACCGCGCTGATCGCGCTCGACGCCAGTACCGGACAGGTCCTGGCGTCGGTGAGCGTGCCGGGATCGACGGGATTCAATCTTGCTCTGGACGGCGCGTTCCCGCCCGGGTCGTCGTTCAAGGTCCTGACCTCGACCGCGCTGATCGAGCACGGGCTGACGCCATCGTCGCCTGCGACGTGCCCGCAGCAGCTGACCGTCGACGGCGAGGTCTTCCACAACGCCGAGGGCACCGCGCCGGTCAGTGACCTGCTGCATGCGTTCGCCGAGTCGTGCAATACCGCGTTCATCGGGCTGGCGACGCGGCATCTGACCGCGGCGGACTTCACCAGGACGGCCGCGCTGTACCGGCTCGGGATCACGCCGCAGCTCGGCCTGCCCGCCTTCGGCGGCTCGGTGCCCGCGCCCGGCGATGAGGCTGACCTGGCCGCGACCACGATCGGGCAGGGTCAGGTGCTGGTCTCGCCGCTGGACATGGCGGTGGTCGCGGGCGCCGTGGATACCGGCGAGGTGCGCGCGGCCCGCCTGGTGGCGGGCGCGCCCGACGACTCGGTGCCGCCGGCCGCCCTGCCCGGCAACGTCGTCACCGATCTGCACGAGCTGATGGCGCAGGTAGTGGCCACCGGGACGGCATCGGGCAAGGGCCTGCCGCCGGGCACCTACGCCAAGACCGGCACCGCGCAGTACGGCCACGGCAACCCGCTGCCGACCGACGCGTGGCTGATCGGCTTCAACAACGACGTGTTCACTGACGACATCGCCTTCGCGATGGTGACGGTCGACGGCGGCGAGGGCGGTCCCACCGACGGTCCGATTGTGGCCAGGTTCCTCGATCTGCTGCACCAGTCCGGCAACTGAGAGTAATCGTGCTCTAACATTCGGTGTACCGGCGAGGCTGCCGGGAGGTCACCTCAGAATGCGGGGGCACGGGATGACCGGATGAACGTCGATGCGCGGCGTGCCAGGAAGATCTTCCAGGCCGGGAACGGGGCCGTCGCACTGGCCGTATCCGCCTGCCTGCTCGGCCTGTTCGGGCTCGGCTACGGCACGGTGCCGGCGCTCGGCCGCGTGCTCGTGCCCGGCCACGGCGCGTGGACGTCGGCCGCCGGCGGCAAGCTCCCGGTCTCGCAGACACTGTCGCTGGCCGGGCTGCGCGGGCCTGTCCGGGTGGCGTTCAGCCCGCAGGGCGTGCCGTCGGTCAGCGCCGCGTCGGATGGCGATGCGTTCCTCGCGCTCGGCTACCTGGAGGCGAGGTTCCGCCTCGGTGAGATGGACCTCGAGCGGCGGGTCGCTGAGGGGCGGCTCGCGCAGCTCACCGGGCCGTCCGGCGTCGCGTCGGACGCCTTTGAGCTGCGGCTCGGGCTGCTGCGGACGGCCCGGCTCGAGTGGGCGGCGATGCCGAAGTCGAGTCCCGCCGCCCGCGCCCTCGACGGCCTACTCGCGCGGCGTGAACGACTACCTGGCGCAGGTGCGGGCGAACGGGCAGTGGCCGGCGCAGTTCGCGCTGGCCCGCGTCTACCCGCGGAACTGGACCCCGGTCGACAGCCTCGCCGTGCAGGGCGAGGTGACGCAGGAACTCGACTTCACCACAACGCCGCTGGACTACGCGCTCCTGGAGCGATCGCTCGGAGTGCGGCGGACCATGCAGTGGTTCCCGGTCCTGCCGCCGAACCAGCAGACTCCCTACGACCCCGGCCCGTACCGGAAGCTTCCGCTCGCGCCGGTCGCGGGTGTTCAGACGGCCGCGGCGCGGTCATCCGCGGCGCCTGCGGTCCGGAGTCCGGCGGTCGTCCTGGCGGCCGCGGCCCGGAAAGCTGCCGCCACGCCCGCGGCCGCCGTGAGTGCCGCGGGCTACCGGGGAGCGGCGGCAGGCTGCGGGGCGGGGTGTGCGCGTTCCCGGCAGCAGAATCCGCCGGCTCAGGCGGCCGCGCCGTCGGCCGGACTGGCCCGCGCCGCCACGGCGATCCTGGCCACTGCGAGCGCGCTGCCAGCGGGCCGGCTGTACAGCGCCCCGGCGAGCAATGCCTGGGCGGCGAACGGCCCGAAGGTTGCCGGGGGCGGCGCGATGCTCGCGGGCGATCCGCATCTGCCGCAGACGCTGCCGTCGATCTGGTATCAGGTCGCGCTCGCGGCGCCCGGGCTGGCCGTGTCGGGAGTCGGCGTCCCCGGCCTGCCCGCGATCCTGATCGGGCACAACTCGCGCATCGCCTGGTCGCTGACAGACACGCAGAGCCAGGCGACCTTGTTCTACGCCGAGCGGACCAGCCCGGCCAGGCCGCGGCAGTACTTCTGGGACGGCCGGTGGCGGCGCATGCGGGTGCTGCACTACACGATCGACGTACGCGGCGGCGCGGCCCGGCAGCTGTACGTGCCGCTGACCGTGCACGGGCCGGTGCTGACGCAGGCCGGCCAGACAGTCGCGGTCGACTGGATGGGCGCGCTCGGGTCGCCAGACGAGGCGGTGATGCTGGCGGTCGACGAGGCAGGCAGCTTCGGGCAGTTCCGCGCGGCCCTGGCGAACTGGCGGTCGCCGGCACTCACCTTCGTCTACGCCGACCGGAGCGGCAACATCGGCGCGATCTCGGCTGGCTACTATCCGCAGGTCAGCGGCGGTGATCCATGGCTGCCGCTGCCGGGGACCGGGGCCGACGACGTCGCGGGCGTCATCCCGTACGCGGCCGTCCCGCAGGTCTACGACCCGCGCTCGCACGTGCTCGCGACCGCGAACCAGCGTCCGGCCGGACCGTCGTACCCGTATTACCTCGGCACGTCCGCGAGCTTCTTCGACGCCGGCTACCGGGCCGACGCGGAGTACGCCTATCTGCGCAGGCACTCCTCGATGCAGCCGGCCAGTTTCGCTGCGCTGCAGGTCAGCACCGGCGACCAGCTGGCCGGGCTGATCGTGCCGAAACTGACCGCGGCACTGAGCGGAATGCCGCTGACGCCGTTGCAGCGGCTCGCCCGGCAGTCGCTCGCCTCCTGGAACGACCAGATGAGCGCCGGGTCGGGAGCGGCGTCGATCTGGTGGACGTTCTGGACTGATTACCTGTCGGGCGTGTTCGGCCCGTGGTGGCGGGCTGCGAAAGTGCCGGTCGACGCGGACCGGTCCGGGCTGGCGGTCGGGCCGGGCCAGTTCAGCCTGGACGAGGACCTGCAGACCTGGACGCTGAGCGATCAGCGGAACGCCGCCTTCACCCCGCCGCCCCCGCCCGTCGCTCCGGCGCCAGGGTCACGCAAGCCGGTGATCCCGCCAGGGCCGACGCCGGCCGCGACGGCGATGCGGACGGCGTTCGTGTCGGCCGTGAGCCAGCTGTCGGTGCTGCTCGGCGGCGGCCCTGGCCGCTGGCAGTGGGGCAAGCTGCACACCCGTCAGTTCCCGTCGCTCACGCAGGCAGCGGCACTCGGCTACGGGCCCAGATCGGCCGGCGGTGACCTGTGGACCGTCGACGCGGCAGAGGGCGGGATGAACTCGGAGATCGGCCCGAGCTTCCGGATGATCGTGCGGTGGCCAGGAGGCGGCGCCCCGAGCGGGCAGAGCATTTACCCGGGCGGCCAGAGCGAGAATCCGGCCTCGCCCTGGTATGCCGACCTCGTCGGCGACTGGTGGGCCGGGACGTACCTGCCGATGCCGGCGGCCCGGCAGGCGTCATCCGCGGCCGCTGGCCGCTGCTGCGCGCGCCGCGGGCCTCAGGCCAGCGCGGCGCACGGATCGAGTGGGAGCTGCGGCCATGACGGCAGACTTCAAGCGGCTGGGCAAGCGCGGGTCCTACCGCCTCGGGCGGCTGCGCGCTCAGGGCGTCGCGCACTCGCAGCCGCCGTCGCCTTTCAGGCCCCGGTTCGCGCGCCGCGATCACCGCTGGCCCGTGTCGGTGTGGCTGCTCGGGTACCTGGGCGGCGTCCTGCTGATCATCGCGAGCGCGGCCGCCGGCTGGTGGTTCGTGCCGTTCGCGGCTGGCGTGCTGGCCGGCCTGGTCAACTGGATCGGCCGGTGGCCAGCCCGGATCGCCCTTCCCGCCGTGGTAGTGGCTGCCGCTGCCGGCTGGGGCGTGCCGTTGTTCCTGGCTGTGCTGCGCGGTCAGCCGTACGGGGCGCAGGCGCGGGTGATCGCGGCCCTGCTCGGGCTTCCGGCCGACAGCGCCGTCGGAGTCACCGTTACGCTGCTCGTCGCGGTAGCTCAGGCAGTCGCTGGCTACTGGCTCGGGCGGGCGCTCACTCCGCTGCCCGCCGAGAACTGAAGTCTCCCGTTTCCCCGTTTCGCTGGCCTCGCACGCCGGACGTCGCCCTGACGGTTCACCGCGTCCGGTCCGGCTTCGGTGCAGCGGAGAGCTGGCCGGCGGGGCCGAGGTTATCGCCGCTGGCACGGGGCAGGCTGCCGGACGGGAGGACGCCGTGGGGCCATGGGGCAAGCGCGACAGCATGATCATCCATCAGGCCGAGCCGTACAACGCGGAGACCTCCAGGGCTGCCCTGGCCGGCCACATGCTGACGCCGCTCGATGTCTTCTACGGCCGCAACCACGGGCCTATCCCGGAGATCGACCCTGATTCCTGGCGGCTCACCGTGGACGGCCTGGTGCGGAACCAGCTAGAGCTTTCGCTGGCCGATCTGCAGTCCCGCTATCCGCACCGGACACTGACGGCGACGCTCCAGTGCGCGGGCAACAGGCGCGCGGGCCTGATCGAGATACGCGACATTCCAGGTGAAGCACCCTGGGGCCCGGGGGCGATATCAACCGCCCGGTGGACCGGCGTCAGCCTGGCTGACGTGCTCGAGTCGGCGGCCGTTGAGCCAGCGGCCAGGCACGTCGCATTCGCTGCACCGGACATGGCATCGGACGCCGAGCCGCCGCAGACCTTCGGCGGCTCGATCGGATTGCGCAAGGCGCTGGCCGGCGAGGTGCTGCTGGCCTGGGCGATGAACGGGGAGCAGTTGCCCGCAGCCCACGGCGCGCCGGTGCGCGTTGTCGTGCCTGGCTACATCGGTGCGCGGAGCGTGAAATGGCTCCAGCGCATCACCGTGCAGGACCAGCCGTCGGAGAACTACTTCCAGGCCGTCGCCTACCGCCTGCTGCCGCCTGGCGCTGATCCGGATTCAGCGGGTCCTGGCGCCGGCCTGGCACTCGGGGCGATTGCGGTCAACGCCGACATCCTGCGGCCTGACGGCAGCACCGTCCTGCCGGCCGGGCCGACTGAGATCGCGGGTTACGCGTTCGCGGGGGACGACCGCGGGATCGCGCGCGTTGACGTGTCCGCTGACAACGGCACGAGCTGGATCCAGGCTGAGCTGTATGAGAGCGGCGGCCCGTGGGCCTGGCAGCTGTGGCGCACGGTGCTGGACCTGCCTCCGGGCGAGGCGCTGATTACCGCCAGGGCCTGGGACACCGCCGCCTCCGTCCAGCCGGAGTCCGCCGCCGAGCTGTGGAATCCGAAGGGCTACGTCAACAACTCCTGGGCCCGCATGCGCGTCTGCCTCCGGTAGGCCGCCGCGCTGGCCGGCTCGTGGCAGCCGCGGCCGCCGCGCGCAGGACGGACTGGCTGCCTGCTGCGTCGGTGCTGTCGATGAACTGGTCGGCGGCCCCGGTCAGCGGCAGGCGCGCACCGGCGTGCTGGCCCGGTTCAATGCCCGGGCTGACCAGACCGGGCCCGCTGCCCGGCGCTTGCCGCGGATCTCGCCGACTTGCCCTGGCGCCCGCTTGGTCCGGTGCCCGCCCGTTGCGGCGGGCCAGTCAGCCTGGGCGGCGGACTGGGCGGGCGGGCCGGGACTGGCTGGCTGGCTGCTCGCTCAACCGGAACTCGCCCGACCGGGCAGCCAGCCGAGCATGGCCGCGCGCCGGTGAAGCCCCGGCGCTCGAGCACCCTGGCAACCTGGGCGGCTACGGCGCAGGGCGAGGCGGTTACCTCGAGCCAGCCGTACCTGAGCGTGGTGATTCCGTCCTCGGCCGCCGCGTTGTCGCGCGCGACGTCCTGCCGGCGCGTATCGCGGCGATGGGTGGCCGAGCCGTCGAGCTCTACCGCCGTCAGGTACGCCTCGTAGAGCACGTCCCGGTACTCATTGTGGCTGCCGCGCCGGTACACGCGCTGCCGCGCGCCCCTCGGGAGACCGTGCGGCCGTTCCACGTCTCGGTGGTAGCGCAGCTCAAGTACGGAATCCAGTCCTGCCGCGTCCAGCGTCAGCAGCTCGGTCAGCTCCGTTCGCCAGCGCATCCTGCTGCGTGCGCTCAGCGCCTCGGCTAACTTCGCCCGCGTGGTTCGCCGGCGCTGCAGGCCGCGGAAAACCCAGCCGCATGCGTCGTCGATCGTCGCAGCCGTGTCAGCGAGATCCAGCACCGTGTCCTCGACCCGCGTCTGCGGCGGCAGACGGACCGGATGAAGCTTCTCGCGCGCTTGATGAGAGCGATGAAGCACGACTCCCGCCGGCCTCGACACGTGCCGGTCAGCCGGGACCGTGACGTGAACAAGCTCGCTCGCCTGGTCGGTTAGTCCGGCGAGCTCGGCGGCCGTCTGATGACTCAGCACCGCACCCGGTCCCGCGCTCAGCACCGCCGCCCAGAGCACGGCGAGACGGCCGGGCTCGCCAGAGAAGGTCGCGTAGACCCCTCGGTGGAGTCGCTGCCAGCGGCCCAGTCTGACCTTGGATCTGACCGCATTCCTGGTCAGCCCGGCCTGCGCTAGCTGCCCGGCGGTCAGAACACCGTGCTGGCGGTCGGCGATCTCGCGAATCTCACCGGGTAACGGCTCTGGCATGCGCCTAGCGTGCACCGAGGGTATGACAAATCGGACTCAGTGCATGATCGTGGTGAGTTTGCGTCCCATGCGCACGCGAACTCACCACGATCATGGGCGAGGCGGTGTTTGCGCGCCCTTGTGCGGCCAATCATGAAGGGGTGACCGACCCAGAGCTCGTCCAGCGCGCACGAAATGCCGGGATTGCTACCGAGTATTACGACTGGCGTGGGCGCCGCGCCGAGGTGCCAGCCGAAACGCTGACTGCGATCCTCGCCGTGCTCGATCCGGACGGTGCTTCGCAGAAGGGAGCCGCCCCCTCGGAGGCCGCGGAGGAGTACGCCGCGCAGGAGGCCGCGGAGGAGGACGCCGCGGAGGAGGACGCCGCGGAGGGGGAGACGCCGCACGGCCAAGCGGAACCAGTGATTCCGTCGCAGCGTCAGTGGGGCTTCACGGTGCAGCTGTACTCGGTCCGGTCGCGCGAGTCCTGGGGACACGGCGACCTGCACGATCTGGCTGACATTGCCCGCTGGAGCGCGACCGAGCTCGGGGCCGGGTTTGTCCTGGTCAACCCACTGCATGCGGCCGAGCCTGTGGCGCCGATCAGCCCGTCGCCGTACCTGCCGATGTCGCGCCTGTTCACCAGCCCGCTCTACCTGCGCGTCGAGGACGTGCTCGAGTACGGCGCGCTCACGGCGGCGGACAAGGACGCGATCGGGAGACTGGCCGCGCCGCTGCAGGCGGCGAGCACAGTCCGCCAGCCTGATCGACCGGGACGCGGTCTGGACCGCCAAGCGGCAGGCACTCGAGCTCATCAGCACAGTCGCGCTGACACCGGCTCGCCAGGAGGCCTACGACCGGTTCCGACTCGACCGCGGTGCCCGGCTGGAACAGTGGTCGCACTGGTGCGCGCTGGCCGAGCGGCACGGCGCGGACTGGCGGAACTGGCCTGACGAACTCTCCAGCCCGGACCGGGCCGCGCAGCTGGTCGGCGAGCGACCCGCAGCTGGCACGGGCGGCGGAGTTTCACGCCTGGCTGCAATGGCAGGCTGACCAGCAGCTGGCCGCGGCCCAGCAGGCGGCCACCACGGCCGGGATGGCGCACGGCATCATTCATGACCTCGCTGTCGGCGTTCATCCCGGCGGCGCCGATGCCTGGGCTCTGCAGGGCCTCCTGGTGCAGGGCTTCAGCGTCGGCGCGCCGCCGGACGGATTCAATCAGCGCGGCCAGGACTGGACGCAGCCGCCGTGGAACCCGCGCCTGCTGGCAGCGGCGCGCTACCGGCCGATGGCGGAGCTGTTCAGCACGGCGCTGCGGCACGGCGGCGGCCTGCGCGTCGATCACGTCATGGGCCTGATGCGCCTGTGGTGGCTGCCCGCCGGGCAGAGTCCCGACCGGGGCGCCTACGTGAGCTACGATCACGCGGCCTCCGTCGGAGCGCTCGCCGGGTCAGCGGGCCGGGCGGGCGCGGTCGCGATCGGCGAGGACCTCGGAACCGTCGAGCCGTGGATCCGCGACTACCTGGCGAGCCGCGGCATCCTCGGCACGATGATGCTCTGGTTCGCCGAGGGCGATGACGGCGCGCCGCTGCCTCCAGCGCAATGGCGCCGCGCTTGCATGGCCACGGTGGGCACGCATGACGTACCGCCCGTCGCCGGGCTTCGTCACTGGCGATCAGGTCACGGTCAGGGCACGCCTTGGATTGCTGACAACATCGCAGGAACGGGAACGAGCTGAATCAGCAGCCACGGTGTCCCGCTGGCAGGCGGCCCTGGTGGCGGAGGGGCTGCTGGAGCCGGATCAGCGGCCGGACACCGCGCAGTTCACCGTCGCCCTCTACGGCTACCTGCGCAAGACCCCGAGCCTGCTCCTCGGAGTTTCCCTGGCCGACGCGGTCGGCGACGTGCGGACGCAGAACGTGCCCGGCACGAGCACCGAGTACCCGAACTGGCAGATCCCGCTCTGCGACGACGAGGGCCGCGCGGTGCTGGTGGAGGAGCTGCCGGGCCGCCGTCTGCTGCAGCAGGTGTGCGCGGCCGTCAGCGGCGGCCGAGCGGCCCTGAGCTAGCCAGCCGCCTGCGCGTCGCGCTGCCGGCACCGCAGCGCGCGGACAACGTCGTCCCGCCGCTCGAGCAGCAGCCTGCGCAGCGCCGCCGGCGGACTGGCACTCGCCAGGTAGGCGTCAGCGGACTCGATGGCTGCCTGGCTGACGTCGCTGTCCGGATAGCCAGCCTGAGCGAAGAACACGGCCATGTCCGAGGCGCCGTCCTGCCACAGCCCGGCCAGCGCGTCGTAGTACGCCGCCGCGTAGGGCACCAGCAGCTCGTCCTGGTCCGGGTCACGGAAACCGCGGAGCACGGCGCGGAACGTGGCGTTCGGCAGGCTGCCGTCGGTGATCCGCGCCCAGGCTGCCGCTTTCGCCGCGGCCGACGGGACGGCCGCCCGGCAGGCTGCCGCATGGCGCTCGCCCGCGTCCGTGCTGTCGCGGTCCAGCTCGGCGTCGATCGCCGGCCGCGCCGGCCAGGCCGCGGCTGACCAGCCGGTGCAGCAGCAGCCAGCGCAGCTCGGTATCCACGGCGAGCCCGTCGACGGCGGCCGTCCCGTCCAGCAGCCCGGCCAGGAAGCTAAGGCCAGCGGGTGAGGTGGTGACGCCCGCCAGCGCCCTGGCGTAGGCGAGCTGATGATCCGAGCCTGGCTCGCGCCTGGGCCAGCCACGTCCGGAGGCTCGCCTCGAGCTGGGCCAGGCCATCGCGCCGCCACGCCGGGTCGGCGTAGCGCCGGACGGCGGCGCGCGGCCTGCCCCAGCGTTCGCTCGAGCACGGTGAGCTGCCTGATCGACGGCGCGCCTGACTGGACCAGGGCCAGGAAATCGCGGGCGGGCATCTCGCCGTCCCTGGTCATGTCCCAGGCGGCGGCCCAGCACAGCGCGGCGGCGAGCTGATCGCTCAGGTCGCTGATGCCGGCGATGACCGTTCGCAGCGAGTGCTCGTCAAGCCTGATCTTGGCGTAGGTGAGGTCGTCGTCGTTGACCAGGACCAGGTCGGGGCGCGGCTCGCCGATGAGCGCCGGCACGTCAGTGCGCCGCCCCGGCGATGTCCAGCTCGACCTGCCGCCGCCTGGTGAGCTGCCCGCTCGCGGCGCGGTCGTACAGGCCGATCGCGAGGCGGTGCGGGCGCAGCTCCGGATGCTCGGCCGGGGCCGTCCTGCAGCACGCGGAACTCGGTGAAGCGGCCGTCGGCGTCCAGCACGAAGTCCGGGCGCAGGGTATTCACCCCGGCGGTCTGCAGCCATGACTTCGACCACGCGGTCAGGTCGCGGCCGGAGGACCCGCTCGAGCGAGGTCAGCAGATCGGCGAGCGTGGCGTTCCCGCAGGCATGCCGGGCGAAGTAGTCGCGGACCCCGGCCAGGAAGTTGTCGCGCCCGACATAGGCGACGAGCTGCTTCAGCACCGAGGCGCCCTTGGCGTAGGTGATGCCGTCGAAGTTGACCTCGACCGCCTCGATGTCGGGGATGTCGGCGGCGATCGGGTGCGTCGACGGCAGCTGGTCCTGCCGGTACGCCCAGGCCTTGTAGCTCTGCGCGAAGCCGGTCCAGCCGTCGGTCCACCGGGTCGCCTCCGTGCTGGACACCATCTCGGCCCAGCTGGCGAACGACTCGTTCAGCCACAGGTCGTCCCACCAGCGCATGGTGACCAGGTCGCCGAACCACATGTGCGCCATCTCGTGCAGGATCGTCTGGGCCCGCGCCTCGCGCCTGGCGTCAGTGACCCGGGAGCGGAAGATGTAGTCCTCGAGGAACGTGACGCAGCCCGCGTTCTCCATCGCGCCGGACTTGTACTCGGGCACGAACAGCTGGTCGTACTTGCCGAACGGGTACCGGACGCCGAACGCCGCATGGTAGTAGTCGAAACCCTGCCGGGTGATCTCGAAGATCTCATCGGCATCGAGGTAGCTGGCGAGTGACTGACGGCAGTAGATGCCTAGCGGGATCCCGTCGTGCTGCCTCGTTACCTCAAAGTACGGCCCCGCCGCGATAGCCGTGATGTACGTGGACATGACTGGCGTCGGCGGGAAATGCCAGCGGGTCAGCCCCGGCGCCGGCGGGCTCTGCGGCGACGTCGGGCGCGGCATTCGAGATGACCTTCCAGCCGTCGGGTGCGATCACGGTGAACTCGAATGTGGCCTTGAGGTCGGGCTGGTCGAAGCAGGCGTAGACCCGGTGGGCGTCGAAGGTCTCCAGGTCGGTGTACAGGTAGACGCCGCCGTCGGCCGGGTCGGCGAAGCGGTGCAGGCCCTCGCCGTTGCGCGAGTAGGCGCACTGCGCGACGACGTGCAGGACGTTGTCGGCGGCGAGCCCGGTCAGGCTGATCCGGTCGCCGTCGAAGGCGCCGAGGCGACGGGCTCGCCGTTCAGCGTGATCTGCGTCACGGCGGGCGCTGTGAGCTCAATGAAGGTGCCGGCGCCCGGCTGCGAGCAGCTGAACCGGACCTCGGTGACCGAGCTGAACTGGTGTCCGCGCCGGTCAGGTCCAGCTCGACCTGGTAGGAGGCGACTGTGATCAGGCCGGCCCGGTCGCGCGCCTCGTCGCGCGTGAGATTGCTCGCCACTGGACACGTCCTCTCGCTTCGCTGGTCAGCGGCATGGTTATGCCTGCGGCCGGAATGCGCAACCCGATTTGCCGGTTGCCGCAGAGGATCTGATCCCGCCACGAGGAGCAACGATGCCTGAGCAAGAGGCTACCCAGCTGGACTTCTGGTTTGATCCGCTATGTCCGTGGGCCTGGATTACCAGCCGCTGGGTGCTCGAGGTAGCAGAAGGTGCGGCCGGTGCAGCCGCGCTGGCACGTGATGAGCCTCGCCGTGCTGAACGAGGGCAACGAGGATATGCCCGAGCAGTACCGGAAGTTCATGAGGCAGGCCTGGGGGCCGGTACGGGTCTGCATTGCCGCCGAGCAGAAATTCGGGCCCGAGGTGCTGCTGCCCCTCTACACCGCGCTCGGCACCAGGTTCCACCACGAGAAGCTGGAGCGGAACCGCGCGACGATCGAGGCGGCGCTGGCCGAGGCCGGGCTGCCGGTCGAGCTAGCCGACGCGGCTGATTCCACCGAGTACGACGAGGCGCTGCGGGCCTCGCACAAGGACGGCATGGACCGGGTCGGCTACGAGGTCGGCACCCCGGTGATCTCCGTCAACGGCACCTCGTTCTTCGGCCCGGTTGTCTCACCGATCCCGCGCGGCGAGGACGCCGCGCGGCTGTGGGACGGCGTGCTGCTGGTCGCCGGGACCGACGGCTTCTTCGAGCTCAAGCGCTCGCGGACGCGAGACCCGATCTTCGACTAGGGGTGCGCGCCGGGCGCTGGCCATCCGGCTGACCAGGAAGCGGGCGGCGGCGACGGTCATGGCGAGTGCCAGCAGCGCCAGGCCGGCGACGTCGCCCGCACCGCTGATGGCTGGCATCAGGCGCGCACTACCGTCATCGTCCAGGAGCACGTCGAGATGACCACGAGGGAGTGACCGGCCGGCCGCCAGGCTCAGTCTGCTGGTGCCGTGCCCCGACGGGCCGTTCTCGGTGACGCTCGCGCCTAGTACCTGCTCGTTCGCTGCCGTGCCGGCGACGATGAACTGGCCTGTCCTGAGTCCTGCCGGGCACGAATAGCGCCAGTGCAGCAGCCAGCGGGAGTGCGCGGCGACGCTGAACTGGCGGGTCGTCGCGTTCCCGCGGCCCGCGAAAGCCGCCAGTGTCTGACCGCCCGGCGCAAGGCCGGGCCGGGGCATCGGCTGCGGTTCCAGCCTGGCTGGCTGGCCCGGACTGGGCGGCGAGGCGCGATCCGGACTGGTTCGGGCCGGCGGCAGCCACGACCAGGGCTATCGAGCCGATGACCAGGCATAGCCCGGCAGCCCACATGCCCGCGGTCACGACTAACCGCAGGGCCCGGTGTGCCTGCCCTTGATGCGGGTGCGGGAGGCGAAGTCGTCCGCTGATCGATCCCCGCCCGGAAGTGTCGAACGGCGCCGCGTGCTGCGGTGGCCGCGTCGGCGCCCGGAGGCTGCCGGAGTCGCGATAGGTCATCGGTTTTGGCCTGTCTTCATCGTGACTGAATGTGACCAAAGTGCCTGTCACTGTCAGAGAGCGTTCTATCACGAAATGAAGTGGCGTCAGGATCGTATGTATGTTTTGCCAGCTAAGAGGGCTGACCGTGGCCAGCGGAAACGGGACACTGGTAGCACTCCGGCATCAGTACGACACGCGCTGGCGCTGGAGACGCGCCGATACCGCACGGTTATCGGCCGTTTGCATACCCTGAGTAAGTGCACCAGCAGTTGTGCCCGGATGGCCGGGAGCTCGGCGGCCGTGGCCTGGAGCTGCTCACCAAGGTGAGGTCGCCGCAGTTCTAGACTGCCCGGTCGCCTGCCGGCCCGGCGTGCCAGACTTACTGTGTGCGCGTATACCTGGGATCTGATCACGCCGGATTTGAGCTCAAGGCCAGCCTGGTGCAGTGGCTGACCCAGGCCGGGCATGAGCCCGTTGACTGCGGCCCGTCAAGTTACGTGCCGGACGACGACTATCCGGTCTACGTCATGCGGGCTGCGAGCGCGACTATCGGCGACCCCGGCAGCCTCGGCATCGTCATCGGCGGTTCCGGCAACGGCGAGCAGATGGCCTCGAACAAGATCCGCGGCGTCCGGGCGGCTCTGGTCTGGAGCGAAGAGACCGCCAGGCTCGCCCGGCTGCACAACAATGCGAATGTGCTGAGCCTCGGCGCCAGGGAGTATTCCATCGACGAGGCCGTCGGATTCGCGAAGGTCTTCGTCGAGACGGCGTTCTCGGGGGAGCCGCGCCACGTCCGGCGGCTGACGATGATCGCCGACTACGAGCAGACGGGCGAGCTTCCGGCGGAGCCTGCGTCAAGTTAGCGTGTGCCCGGTGCCCGGTGCCCGGTGCCCGGTGCCCCGGTGCCCGGTGCCCGGTGCCCGGCCGGTGCCCGGTGCCCGGTGCCCGGTGCCGGTGCCCGGCTGCTGGCCGGTGTCCGGTGGCGCTACTTGCCGCGCTGACGGCGGCGGGAGCGCCGGCGTGCTGGCGGCGGCTGGTCCGGGCGAGGCCGCTTCGCGGCTGGCGGAGACCCGGCGTTGCTGTCGGGATCTTGCTGTGCGTCTGACGCCGGGCCAGTCCGGGCCGTCGGCTCGCTTTGTTTCGTGGCTCGGCGCCGTGGCCGGTTTGGCCTGGCCGGCCCCGCTGTCCCGATCCGGCAGCCGCCGGCGCTGCGCGCGGCAGCCAGGATCCTGGTCCCGATCGCGCCGCAGCCGGGCCAGCATCGCGCTGCGCGCCAGCTGCTGCCCGCTGATCGGCAGTACCTGGCCGCCTGCCTGCCGTAGCGTCCGCCTCGCCAGCGGCGAGATCGCGTCGCCCGGCGGGGGCCTGCTCCGCCGCGGCGTCCGCCCGCACCGCGCCGCCGTCCGCCCGCACCGCGGCGGCGTCGGCTCGCTCGGCGGCCGCCTCGTCCTCAGGGCGGGCCGCGGACACATCCCTGGCCCGCATCGCCGCATCGACCGAGATCTTCATTCCCGCCATCGGCTGCGCTGTCCTCGCTTCCCGGCTTCGGGCTTGCCGCCAGCACCAGTCTGATCCCCGGATGCGCTCCGGCGCCAGCGGCCGGGGCTGGCAGTGTCAGAACACCATGCAGGCCCACGGGGCCCGGTCATGGGACATTGCCGCTGCCAGCCTGGCCACCGCGCCGGGGGTGAGCTCGCGGACGTGTCCGGCCCCGGCTAGCTGGCCGAAACTGGCCCCGCCCAGGTAAGCGGCTCCCAGCGCCTGCACAGTGAGCAGCACGTCGGCAGCAGCCCCGCTGCGCTCGCAGCTGGCCAGGGCCGGATCATCAGGGCCGGCCGACTGGAGCCGCCAGCGGCCGGCGTTGTCCGGGAGGACGGGGTCAATCACGTCGAGTACGACATCGACGCCCGCCGCGTAGCGCCGCTTGCACAGCGCCGCAGGGACGTCGGCAAGCCGGACCCAGAGCCCGTCGCTGACGGCCGGATGCGCCCGCCGCGGATCGGTCAGCATGGCCAGCAGGGGATCGTCCACCGGCCGGACGGGCGCGGTGACCTCGCCGACGAGATCCCGTGTCAGCAGATCAGACCAGAGCGCTGCGATGACGGCCGGACCGGACGCGATCAGCTCGCGCACTCTCAGCATGCCGAGCGCGACGCCGTGTCTCCCAGGACGGCTTCGTCCGGTACAGCGCGTAGCCGCTCGGGCCGCCGGAATCCTCGGCGAGCAGGCACCGCAGCGGTGACATCCCGTCGCGCAACGCCGGCGGGTCTGCCAGCACCGCCTGCCACCAGCGATCGTCCCTGGCCACGCTGCCCGGCCGGCCGGGAAGCGCGGTCGCATAGATGTGGCCAAGCTCGGACCGTACCTGTTCCGGCTCGGCGGATCGCAGCTGCAGGCCGGCCGTGTCCGGCGCGGCTCCGCCAGTGCGGAGCACGCCATCGCCGCGAGCGATCGTGAAGCGCTGATGCCAGGAGGCGAGACCGAACCCGTAACGGCTGTAGATTGCTGATTCCGACGCAAAAAGGATGGCCAGTGCCTCACCCCGGTCGAGCGCATCGGCCAGCAGGTGACGCATCATCGCGGTGAGGATGCCGCGCCGCCGGTAGCTGGGAAGCACGCTCACGTTGCTGATCCCGGCCGCCGGGGCGCTGGCACCCGGCACGGTCAGGCTGAAGCTGTACGAGCTGCCGAATCCAACCATCCGGGCGCCGTCGAACGCAGCGGCCGTGCGGTCAAACTCCAGCACGGAGCGCTCTACTTCCAGCGCCTCCGGCGGCCATGGCTCCAGGAAGGCCTCGCCGGCTGACAGCAGTGAATGCGGGGTATTCGGCGGGCGAGATTGCCCGGACCGGGTATCCGTGGCTCATGATCACCTTTCTACCGGGCGACCGGGGAGCCGGGCCAGCGCATTTCCGCCCCTGGTGCCGGACCGGTAAGGTGCCGCCAAGATGGTTGCGCAGGTCCTCCGCCGGTTCTGGTCCGCGGTCGTGGCGGCCGCGGCGCGTCAGCGCGCGAGGATCAGCCGTCAGTTCATCACCAGGAACCGGCGCCTGGCCTTCGGTCTGACCCTGCTCGTACTCGGCATTGGCGTCGCCGCGGTCCGCGTGCCCGGCAACTGGATGTCGCCGGGTGTGGAAATCCTGCCCATCCTGGCCGGGGGCCTGCTGCTGTGGCCGCGCGCGCTGCGGATCCTGTTCGCCATCGTGGCGGCGATGCTGGTTTACGACTGGCTCAACGACAAGAAGGCCGGGCTCGGGATTACCGCGACGATCGTGCTGACCGCCTTGTTCGCCGATGTGTTCGCGCGTACCAGGGCCAAGATCGGCCTGCAGGGACTGCGGGGCGACCAGATGCTGATCGAGCTCAGAGACCGTCTCCGTGCTCAGGGCCGGATGCCGCCGCTGCCCGATGGCTGGCGCGCGGTATCGGTGCTGCGCGCCGCGGGCGGCTCCTCGTTCGGTGGCGACTTCCTGGTCTCGGCCTGCGACGGCAAGGTGCTTGAGCTGGCGCTGGTCGACGTTGCGGGCAAGGGCATCGAAGCCGGGACCCGCGCTCTGCTGCTGTCGGGCGCGTTCGGCGGCCTGCTCGGGTCAGTGCCGCACGAGGAGTACCTGTCGGCGTGCAATGCCTACCTGCAGCGCGGCGGGCCGCCGGAGGGGTTCGTGACGGCTGTGTACGTCACGCTGGACCTGGTGACGGGTGATTACCTGATCTCGTCCGGCGGTCATCTGCCCGCCGCGCATTTCGAGAGCGGCAGCGGCCGGTGGCGGCTGACGACGGCCCGCGGCATCGTTCTCGGGGTGGTCCCCGAGCTACGCAGCGTGCCCGAGCGCGGGAACCTGCGGCAGGGCGACGCGCTGATGGTGTACACAGACGGGCTCGTCGAGGTGCCCGGGCGGGACATCGATGCCGGGATCGACCGGCTCCTTGGTGAGGCTGACCGCCTGGTCACCACCGGCTTCAGCGAGGGCGCCGCCAAGCTGGTGCAGACGATGCAGGGCGCAGGGCCCAGGTCCGATGACTGCGCGCTCGCGCTGGTCTGGCGGTCCTGAGCCGCCGGCCGCGGCGGCTAGTGGCTCATGACCTCGCTGTCGCTGATCAGCCGGATCGCGTACTCCACGAGCGTCACGAGCACGTCCCGGCTTGACGATCGCTGCCGGGCATCACACATAACGACGGGAACGCCCTGGTTGAGATCAAGCGCTGTGCGGACGACCTCCGGGTCAAAGCGCCGGGCGCCGTCGAAGCAGTTCACTGCGACGACGAACGGCAGCCCGCGGCGCTCGAAATAGTCCACTGACGGGAAGCAGTCGGCCAGCCGCCGCGTGTCCGCCATCACGACGGCGCCAAGCGCGCCAAGCGCGAGTTCGTCCCACATGAACCAGAACCGGTGCTGACCCGGCGTGCCGAACAGGTAGACGACCAGGTCATCGCGGACCGTAATCCGGCCGAAGTCCATTGCGACGGTGGTCGTCGTCTTCTGCTCGACGCCGTCGAGTGCGTCGACGAGCACGCTCGGCTCGCTCAGCACTTCCTCGGTCCGCAGCGGCTTTATCTCGCTGACGGAGCTGACCAGCGTGGTCTTGCCCGCGCCGAAGCCGCCGGCGATGAGGATCTTGATCGACACCGGGCTCGCGGTGTCAAGGTCCTGCTCAGAGCCTGCGGAGAGCATCAGCGACGTCCTTGAGAACTTGCGGGTCGGTCAGGCGATTGCGTGCCGGGGGACGAATGGTAATCAGTCCCTGCTCTCGCATGTCCGACAGCAGGATGCGGACCACGCCGAGCGGCAGGTCCAGGTCGGAAGCGAGGTCTGCGACCGGCTTTGGCTGGCGGCACTGGCGTATGACCTCAACGTATTCGGGTTCGAGTAGCACCTCGCTGGCGAGTTCGCGTCGGCCGACGAGACAAGGGCGAGCAGGTCGACACTGTCGCCGGTGGGACGGGTGCGCCCGCCAGTAAGCAGATACGGCCGGACGACGGGTCCCGCGTCACGGTCTAGCCACTGATCGCCGCGCACCGTAGGTCACACCGCTTCGGCAGTGCTGGCAGGCGGCCGCGCATTCACCGCCATGTGCTCGCCCACCCTCCGGACGAGGACGGCCATCTCGTAGGCGATGTGACCGGCTGCGTCTGCATCAGCCGCTGCCAGCACAGCGAGGCAACTGCCTTCGCCAGCGGCGGTGACGAACAGGAACGCGGCCTCCATCTCGACAATCGTCTGCCGGGGCTGCCCGCCGCCGAAGTGCTGGCCGACGCCCCTGGCCAGGCTCTGGAAGCCAGACGCGACGGCCGAAACTGCTCGGCATCTTCCCGGCTCAGACCTGCGGATGCCCCGATGGCCAGGCCGTCTCGCGACAGGATGACCGCCTTGTCGATCTGTGCGACTCGCGTCACCAGATCGTCGAGCAGCCAGTCCAGCGCCCCGGTGCGGCTCATGTCGGCCCCCCCTTTCCGTGATAGCTGTGCTTACTCACCGTCGCGCTGGTCCTCAGCGCTGTCGGTGCGTTCCGGTCCGGTTGACCCGGGGTCTGTCTCGTCAGGGCTGAACGGCTGCCCCGACGGGGATCGGCGGGGGGTGAAGACGGACTCCTGCGGGCCCGACTCCGCCGCGGATCGGCCTAGCTGCCAGCCTCGCTGCAGCGCGCTGACCGTGTTCCGGGCGGCCTCGGGCGAGGCCGGGACCGCTCCGGTCGGGGCGCTGCTCGGCGGCCCGTCTGCGGTGGGGCCAGCCGCGGCGGGGCCGGAGGCGCGGGCCCGCCGTAGTCGGGCCGCGCGCCTCCCGGCGTGCCGAATCCGGAGCTGGCGAATCCGGAGCTGGCGAATCCAGGCTCGCTGGCCGCTGGCCGCGGCGGAGTGCTGCGCAGCTGCGGCGCGAGGCTGGCTTGCCTGACCCGGACCGGCAGGCCGAGACTGGCGACATCTGCCGGGCTGACCTTCGAATCCGACGCTGCGGCGTCCCGGCTTCCGGTGCTGCCAGGGTCGCCCGGGCTGACGGCGCGACGCGGCAGGGCGCCTCCGGTCGGGCTGGCGCCCATGCTCGGGCTGCCAGCCCCGCCGGGAACCGCAGGCTCGTCAGCGGCAGGGCGACGACTGACTGCCTCGTAGCTGTCAGTGGCGGCGGGGTCCGCCGGGAAGGGTGAGCTACTCGGGTAGCTGTCCGCATTGGGGAAGCTGCCCGCACTGGGGAAACCGCCGGAACTGCCAGATGGCGTCCGTCCGGCTGGGGGACAGCGCCGGGCGACGGAGCTGAACGACCGCCGAGTGAGAAACCGCGGCCAAGGTAGTCCGCGCCCTCCTGTGGCTCGGGAAGCAGCAGGCCATCACCCGACAGTCGCGCCCGGGGTCCGGATCCGCTGCCGCCCGCCCCGGTTCCGCCAGGGCTGCTGCTGCCAGAACCGCTTCCGCCGGGCACAGGCCCGCCTGCGCCGATGCCGGCGAAACCGCCGCTGCCTGGCGTGCTCTGCGTAGGCGAGGTCTCGCCAGGAGAAGTAGCCGTGCCGGACGGTGGGTGCCGGACTGGTCTGTGCCGCACTGGTCTGGCCAGCGGAATCCGGCCCGGAGCCCGTGCTGGCCCGGCGATTCCGGCCGAAGCCTCTGCCGCCGAAGCCCCAGCCCGAGCCAGGGCTGCCGGAGGTAGGGCCGCCGGAGCCAGCGGCAGCTGTGCCCTGCTCGCCGGCACTGCCGTCAGCCGCACTCGCGCCGCCGGAACCGGAACTGCCTGAACCGCCGCCAGTTCCCCCGCCGCCGTAGCCCGTGTCTGCGAAACCGTTAGTGCTAGCGCCGCTCGCCTCTGAGCGATTGCCCTCCAGCGTGCGGTCGCCGGCACCGGAGCCAGCGAAGCCGTTAGTCCCGAAGCCGTTGGTTCCGAAGCCGCCAGTACTGAAACCACCGGTTCCGAGACCGTTGCTGCCGGAATCGCTGGCTCCGTAGGAGTTGCTGCCCGGCCCGCTGGCTCCGTAGGCGCTAGTGCCGGGGCCGCCCGTGCTGTAGCCGTTGCTCCCGAGGCCGCCGGAGCCGAAGCCGTTGCCTTCCGAGCTGCCCGCTTCGATCACGTTGCTACCGAAGCTTCCGGCGGCGAGTGCGTTAGCCGGCGGCCCGCCCGCCTGTGCCAGCGCTGCGTGCCGCCCGGAGACCGCGTCTGGCAGCAGTACGCCTTCCTCGCCCGCCGCGGCCAGCGCGGGATCGCGCTCGAAGGTGTCCCCGTCGACGACGAGCGCAGTCGGGATGAGGACGATCGCGGTGGTCCCGCCGTACACCGATGGCCGCAGCGTGATCTTGATCTCGTGCCGCTGGGCTAGCTGGCCAGCGATGAACAGGCCGAGCCGATCGCTGCCGGACAGGTCGAACTGCGGCGGATTCGCAAGATTCGCATTGATCTCTTCCAGCCGGGCTGCGGAGATACCGAGACCGCGGTCCTCGATCTCGATCGCGAATCCGCGGCCGACTACGTCGCCCTGAATCCGGACCGGGGTGTTGGGCGGAGAGAACACCGTGGCGTTCTCCGCCAGCTCTGCGATCAGGTGGATAACGTCAGCGACCGCGTGGCCGGCGACGGCCGCGCTGGTCCGGCAGAGTACGCGGATCCTGGTGTAGTCCTCGACCTCCGCGACGGCGGCGCGGAGCACGTCGACAAGCGGGACTGGCTGCCGCCAGCCGCGGGCCGGAGCCTCGCCGGACAGGATGATGAGGCCCTCTGCGTGACGGCGCATGCGGGTGGTGAGGTGGTCGATCCGGAACAGGTCCTCGAGCTCGTCAGGCTCGGTCGCGCGGCGCTCCATGCCGTCCAGCAGGGTGAGCTGGCGGTGCAGCAGCGACTGGCTCCGCCCGGCAAGGTTCCTGAAGACGTCGCTGATGCCGCGGCGAAGTCGCGCCTCATCCACGGCGGACTGGACGGCGGTCTCCTGCACGATCTCGAAGGCATTCTGCACCTGCTCGATCTCGTTGGAGCTCGAGACCGCGTCCGGCGCGTAGTCGGCCATGTCGACCGGCTCGCCTGACCGCAGCCGGGTGATGACATCCGGCAGCTTCTCGTGTGCCAGCGTCAGCGCCGACTCCCGTAGCTCGCGCAGCTGACGAATGAGACCGCGGCCGATCATCAGGGACAGCGCCACCGACAGGATCGTGCCGATCAGCCCGAGCCCGGCAGCGAGGATCAGCTGCAGGAGCACGATATCGGCGTCGTGATTGGCCTGGTTCTGCAGCGCGTCGCCAGTCTCGGTGAGGGTCTTGCCGAGCGCGGCGTAGTAGCCGAGGAAGGTCTTACTGGCGGCCGCAACCTGAGCAGGAGGCACGCCGTGCCGCCAGGGCGTGTCGATGACGGTGCTCTCCGCGGCGGTCATGGCGGCAGCCACAGCCGGAGTGACGTTCCTGGCCACGATGGCGCCGTACTGCGGGCTCATTTCCGGAACTGTGTTGTTGATCAGTGCCTGCCGCTGGTTGGCAATCGCCGCGAAGGCGAGCCGGTCGGCGTCAGGGAACTTGCCCTGCGCCATGTCGGCTGTCAGCAGGTCCCATTCCTCCTGGGTCGCCGACACCGCCCGGTCGAGATTGACCACGTCCAGCGCCTGGGTCACGAACGGCACATTCGTCTGCTGATCGATGGCCTCGTCGATGACCTGATAGCCGGAGTTGATCACCGCGTCGTACTCGGCGAGTGCCGCGCGCATGCTGATGGCGTCGTCGGCGACCCGGCCCCGGATGGCGCTGAGGTTGCTCATGCTGGCGAGGCTGAGCATGTTGTTGATCGCCGTCTGCTCTGGCCCGGCCGCATAGCTCATGACATTCGGCGAGCGCAGCGCCCTGGTGAGGGTGCCGAGCGCACGCTGGGTCTTGCTTTCCTGCACGCCCAGGGCAGAGGCAACCTGGGTGTTGGTCGGGTTGGCGAGGCTCTGCAGGGCGAGTGCGCGCTCCTGCGCTACCTCCTGCTGAAACGCGCTCACCGGGTCAGCCAGGTCGTTCTTGAGCGAGCGCGCATGCTGCTGGGTGATGGCGCTACCGAGAGTGATGCCCGCGACGAAGCCGTACAGGGCTAGCAGGCACAGGACCGGCACTGAAATAAGAAGACCGACCCTCAGTCGGATGGACCGGTGACGCAATCCCATGGCTGAGGCCCCAGAGTGAGAAGTAATCGCGATCGTGCCGCTTGCTAAACCGATGGCAGACGATATCGGAGCGTAACATCCGATTGCGTTGCCAAGAGTTGAAACGGGATGAGCAACTCGAATTCTGGCCGGAATCCGCGTTGTTGCGCGACCGGTGAGCCGCGCGCTCACATTGGCTAGACTCCGGCTGCTGGCCGCGCCGCTGGCGCGGGTGGTCCGGGGGCCGGGCAGCCCTCGCGCAGCACGCGGACGGGCACCAGGGGCAGCAGGGCTGCGGGGAAACAGCGCCTGCGAAGGCAACCGGCGGGGATTTCGGCGTGACGGGGGATCGGGCATGACGCTGGCGAAGAGCCGGGCAGACGTGATCGTGATCGGCGGGGGCTTAGCGGGGATCACCGCCGCCATCGAGCTGGCCGAGGCCGGCGCGAACGTGACCGTGCTCGAAGCGCGCCCGTGGCTTGGGGGCGCCACGTGCTCGTTCGCCCGCAGGGGACTGACCATCGACAACGGCCAGCATGCCTTCCTGCGGTGCTGCACCGCGTATCGCGACCTGCTGGCCAGGCTGGGTGTCACCAGCTTCGCGGTCGTCCAGGACAGGCTCGACCTGACCGTGCTCGCGCCTGACACGCAGGCGCTGCTGCGCCGGTCCGGCCTGCCCGCGCCGCTGCATCTGGCCAGGTCCCTGGCCAGCTTCCGGCTGCTGACGCCAGCCGAGCGGATCAGGGCAGCCGCCGCCGCCATCATGCTTCGCTACTCCAGCCCGGGACGGCGCGGGTGACGCCGGTGCCACCTTCGGCTCCTGGCTGGCGAGCCGGGGGCAGAGCGAGAACGCACTGCGCCTGCTCTGGGACCTGCTCTCCGCCAGCGCACTCGGTCTCCCGGCCGACGAGGCCGACCTGCAGCTGGCTGCCACGGTGATCAGGTCGGCGCTGCTCGGCAGGAGTGACAGCGCCGACATCGGCGTGCCTGCCATCCCGTTCAGCCAGCTGCACGCGGGCCCGGCCGCGGAGCTGCTGAGCCGGATCGGAGTCACCGTTGAACTCGGCGTAACGGCCGAGGCCGTCGAGGCTGCCCGCGGGGGCGGATTCGACGTCCGGATTGACCGGGCAGCTGGCACGGCTGCATCAGGCGGTGCTGCATCAGGCGGTGCTGCATCAGGCGGTGCTGCATCAGGCGGTGCTGCGGCAGGCTCAGCCGCATCAGGCCCGGACGTCATCCATGCCGCTGGCGTCGTCCTGGCACTCCCGGCCTGGGAGGCCGCTGCGATTGCGCCGCCTGAGCTGGCCGCGGACGCTGACCGGTGGGCCAGGCTCAGGCCGTCTCCCGTTATCAGCCTGCACGTGATTTACAGCGCGCGCGTGACCCGGCTGCCGTATGCAGCCGTCGCGGGGTCCCCGTTGCGGTGGGTCATCGACAAGTCGGGGCCAGCCGGGCTGCATTCGGGGCAGTACCTGGCGGCAACGGTCCCGGCCGCGGATCGCTACGCAGACCTGCCGGCTGCCCAGCTGAGGGCGGAGCTGCTGCCCGAGCTGGGACGGCTGTTCCCGGCAGCTGCTGGCGCCGAGGTGCAGGACTTCTTCATTACCAGGGAACGGCGAGCCAGGATCCGGCAGGAACCTGAGGCGCAGCAGCTGCGGATGCCTCCGGCCTGCGGTCTGGCCGGACTCGCGCTCGCGGGCGCGTGGACCGATGCCAGCTGGCCGGACACGATGGAAGGCGCCGTCCGCAGCGGGCAGGCAGCCGCCAGGGAACTGCTTGCCGACCTTGGTGCGGGAGACATCAGCGTCCCGGCACAGGGCACTGGCCCGGACCGCAGGGCGCTCGGCCCCGCCGCGCGCGCTGACGGCGACGGGTCACCCCCGGACCTGGCCAAGGCGATATGAGACGCGAAAGCTCACGGCCGGCCGGCACGCCGTCAGGGACTGACGCAGGGCGGCAGACGGCAGCTGCAGTGAAGGCACGGGCGCCAGGCGAGCCGCAGCCGGGAGCGCGGCACCAGAGCGCAGGTAAGCGGGAGGACAGGCAGGCCGACGGGCGGACGCCGGAGGCCAGCCAAACCCAGCAGGCGGCGGCGATGGCAGCCGCCCAGCGCGCGGTCAGGATCCTGCTGGCGCGACAGGATGACCAGGGCTGGTGGTCCGGGCGGCAGGCTGGGGACGTCACGCTCGACGCCGAGGCGGTGCTTGTCCGCGAGTTTCTCGGCACCGGGTCGCCAGCACTTGCTCAGGCGGCGGCGCAGCGGATCCGGTCGCTCCAGCAGCCGGCCGGCAGCTGGATCGGCGGCCCGGACCCCGACGCCAGCTGCGATCTTCCGGCATCGGTTCTGGCCTATCTGGCGCTCCGGCTGGCGGGGGATTCGCCGGATGCTTATCACATGGCGGTCGCGGCCGGCTGGATCCGTGACGCGGGCGGCCTTGCTGCGGCCGGGCTCGGCACCCGGATGTGGCTCGCGGTGTTCGGACTCATCAGCTGGACCGACGTGCGAGTGCCAGCCCCGGAAGGCATTTTCCTGCCCGCCCGCCAGATCCGGGCCGCAGGCGGCTGGACCGGCTGCGGTCATCAGGAAGCCGTGGCGCTGAGCATCGTCGGAACGCTGCGCCCCGTCAGGCGGCTGGCGGCCGACCTGACCGAGCTGCTCGCAGACAGCCGCCCGGTCCAGGACATCCCGGCGCGCTCCGCACGGATGACCGCTCGCTCCGCAGGGCTAACGGTGCCGGTGTCGGTGGCGCAGCGAGTCGCTCTGCGGCGGTGCGGACAGTGGCTGCTTGACTGGCAGCGCGCCGGACCGCAGCCGGGACGCCGGCCGGTCCTGCCGTCCGCGCTCATGGCGCTGCACCTGCTCGGATACCCGCTTCGCGAGCCTGTGCTCTCCGACGGGCTGGCCTGGCTTGACTCGGTCACAGCCCGGCCGCGCCCGCCCGCAGGGCCTGACGGACCGGCCTTCGGCGCGCCCGGCAGGCATGGCTGGCTGGCGGCTGAGCGCCAGCCTCCGGTCAGGGAGACCGTGCTGGCCGCGCTCGCGCTCGCCGATGCGGGCCTGCCCGCCGGCGCCACCGCGCTGGTCAGCGCCGGATGCTGGCTGCTGACCCAGCGAGTCGAGGGCCCGGCCGACGGCACCGGACCGCAGCCGGATGCTGGACCGTCGGGCTGGACGTTCGGCCGGGACGGCTACCCGGACGTTCCCGGCACCGCTCAGGTCCTGCTCGCGCTCAGCCGGATCGACCTGCCAGGCGGCAGCGGCACGCCCGCTGTGCGGCAGGCGATCCGGTGGCTCGCCGGGGTTCAGGGACGCGACGGCTGCTGGGAACGGTCAGCGCTCAGCACCGTGCTCGCCGTGCAGGCCCTCGCGGCGCACGGTGCCGACGATAGCCGGGCCCTGCGGCGCGGCGTGGTCTGGCTGCTGCGGGCGCAGCGCGCTGACGGCGCGTGGGCAGGCCCGGACGGCGCCGCTGACCTCCGCGTCACCGCTGCCGCCGTGCCCGCCTTACTCGCGGCCGGGGTGATGTCCGGCAAGCCGCCGGTCAGGTCCGCAGTCGGCTGGCTGCTCTCCCGGCAGAACCTGGACGCCGGGTGGCCTGGAACTGGCGCAGCCGGTGCTGGCCGGGGTCAAGGGCGCGGCCGGTCAGATCCTGATGCCACCGCGCTGGCGCTGACGGCGCTGCTGGCGGCCGGCGGTCCCGAGGTCACGGACCCTGCTGACCTCGCTGCCGACTGGCTCGTTCGCGCACAGCACGCCGGCGGGGGATGGCAGGTCGCGAGCGCCGACGCGACGCGGCCGGGCGCGCAGGCAGGAAGCCGTCGCCGGGGCCCGCTGACGCGGGGCTGCTGCAGCCGCTTGCCGCGCTCGCCCAGTATGCGGTTGCGCTGAGCTCCGCCGAGACGGCGCCGACTGCAGCCGGGGCACCGCGCCACTGACCGGCCGGGCCGGCTGCGCGCCTGCTGACTGCGCCAGGCGACTGGCGCGCCACAGAGGCCCGCTGCTAGCTCATGGTTAACCTTCAGGGTCCGTTCAGGAACCTGCTCCATCATCAGTATCGCCGCAGATCACTGACCTGCGGCAGGACTGCGCGACGATGCGGCCGCAGACCGCCGGCAGATAGCTGTTACGGCACGCAACGGCGTGGCACATCGCGGTGCGCGCCGGCTCAGCCGTAGCGGCCCGGCAGGTCTGCGTTCAGGGCCGGGCAATCACTTGTGCGTACGAGGAGTGCGGATGTTCCTTACCTACCTGAGACGCGAGCTGCGGCGGCGAGCCCGCCAGGCCAGCATTATCGCGCTCGGCCTGGCGCTCGGGCATCGGGCTGGTCATCACCGTGACCGCGCTGTCCAGCGGCGTCAAGAACGCGCAGGCCGAGGTCCTGCACTCGCTGTACGGGCAGGACACCGATATCACCGTGACCAAGACGCCGACCTTCAGTGGCGGCGGCTCGTTCTCCTTCCGGGGCGCGGGCGCCGGAGCCTCCGGGACCGGCACCCGGCCGAAGGCCGGAAGCACGGTCAGCATCGACAACCTGACCGCAACCGGGCTCGCGGCCATCAGCGGCAGCGACGTCACCGCGGTCAGCAAGATGAAGAACGTGGCGGCCGCAGCGGGCGGGCTGACCCTGAACGACACGAAGCTGAGCTTCACCGTTCCGAGCAGCTCGGGTTCCGGCAGCGGCGGTTTCGGCGGTGGCGGCGGGTTCAGCGGCTCCGGCCACTTCCCGACCCCCATCAGCGTTGACGGCGTGGGCGTGTCCGGATCGGGTGCGGCTCTCGGGCCGCTGAGCTCGGCGAAGCTCTCCTCCGGCCGGACCTTCGCCAGCGCCGATGCGAACGCCGACGTCGCAGTCGTCGACTCGACCTACGCCAAGACCAGCAAGCTCACGGTCGGCTCGACCGTGACCCTGGCCAAGACCAGCTTCAAGATCGTCGGAATCGTCAGCCAGTCAGCGGCGAGCAGCCCGCCGGACGTGTTCATCCCGCTGGCCCGCGCCCAGGCACTCGGCACCTCCGATGGCAAGAGCCTGAAGGGCGACGTCAACACCATCTACGTCGCGGCGAACAGCGCCTCGAACATCACCAGCGTGTCGAAGGACATCTCCACGGCGCTGCCTGGCACCACGGTGACGAACTCCTCCGACCTGGCCAGCGAGCTCACCGGCTCGGTGAGCACGGCCTCCAGCCTGGCTAACAACCTCGGGCGCTGGCTGGCGATCGCAGTGCTGATCGCCGCATTCCTGCTGGCGAGCCTGCTGACAGCCTCGGCAGTGTCACGCCGGGTGCGGGAATTCGGCACCCTGAAGGCGCTCGGCTGGAACAGCCGCCGGGTCGTCGGACAGGTTGTCGGCGAGGCCATCACCATCGGCATCATCGGCGGCATCGTCGGCGTCGGGCTGGGCTTCCTCGGCGCGGCCCTGGTCGGGCACTTCACGTCGCCGCTGACCGCGGCCATCGCCCCGACCACCGGCACCGCAACGCCGGGCGGCGCCAGGACCTTCACCGGCGGGGGCGGGTTCGGCCCCGGCGCCGGGTTCGGCGGCGGTGGCGGTGGGGCGGCGGATTCGACCGCTTCCGTGCCGCCAGCGCTGCCGCGCACCCAGTTACCGTGCACCTCAGCGCCCCGGTCACGGCAAGCGCGATCGCCGCCGCGGTGGTGCTGGCGCTTCTCGGCGGCCTGATCGCCGGCGGGTTCGGCGGCTGGCGGGCGGCCAGGCTGCGGCCGGCGGCGGCGCTGGCGAGGGTCGAGTGAGCGCGGCCGCGATGCCGGGACGAACGCGCCCGGCCGGGCTGAGCAAGGCGGGATTCGAGGGCATCCAGGGAGAGACTCCATGTACAAGCTGACCGGCGTGACGAAGGACTACCCGAAGGGCCGCGGGGTGGTGCACGCGCTGCAGGGCGTGGATCTCACCATCGACGACGGCGAGTGGCTGGCCATCCAGGGCCCGACCGGGCACGGCAAGTCCACCCTGCTGCAGATGCTTGGCGGGCTGGACCGGCCGACGGCCGGCAGCGTCTTGTTCGGCGACGACGGCGAGGACCTGGCGCAGCTGCGGGAGAGCCAGGTCACCAGGGTGCGGGCCGAGTCGATCGGGTTCATCTTCCAGACGTTCAACCTGATTCCGACGCTGAGCGCCCTGGAGAACGTGGAGGCTGCGCTGGTGCCGCTGCATGTCTCCACTGCCGAGCGGCGCCGCCGGGCGGAGGCGGCGCTGGCCGATCTTGGCCTGGCCGACCGGCTCCGGCATCTGCCGTCGGAGCTCTCCGGCGGACAGCAGCAGCGCGTCGCCATCGCCCGGGCGCTGGTCAAGGAGCCCAAGGTCCTGCTGGCCGACGAGCCGACCGGCAACCTGGACGAGGGCACCAGGGACGACATCATCGGCCTGCTGGAGAAGCTGTGGCGGGACCGCGGCCTGACGATGGTGCTGGTGACGCACGACAGCACGGTGGCGCGCCGGGCCCAGCGGATCGGCATCATGCAGAACGGCAGGCTGGCCATCAAGCAGGACACCAGAAGACAGCCCACGCCCACTGCCTGACGAGCCGGCCCGCCGATCAGGCAGCAGGGCACGATCAGCGATCAGGAATACGGCATCGGAAGCTCACACCAGACGACCTTGCCGGAGACCGCCCGCCTGGCGCCCCACCGCTGCGCGAGCTGGCTTACGACCTGCAGGCCGCGCCCGCGCTCGTCGGAGTCGTCGGGATGACGCAGTCTCGGCAGCGCCGCCGAGTCGTCGAGAACCTCGATAACCAGGCCGCCCTCGAGCACGAGCCGCAGCCCGATCTTGCCCTGGGCGTACCGCACGGCGTTGGTCACAAGCTCGGACACCAGCAGCTCGGCCGTGGGCACCAGCTCGGTCAGCCCCCAGCGCCGCAGCGGCCGCCTGATCAGTGTCCTGGCGCGGCTGGCGGAGGTCAGCTCCGCAGGCAGGGTCCAGCTGACGACATTCTCGGCGGGTATCCGGCGCAGCCGCGCGACCAGTACCGCGATGTCATCGCGATGCTCGTCCGCGTAGACGCCGGCCAGCATGGCCCGGCACAGGTCCTCCAGCGGCTGCTGGGCCGAGCCAGGCCCGAAGATGTCCCGGAGGCGCCCGATGCCCTCGTCGATGTCCCTCGTCCGCTTCTCCACCAGGCCGTCGGTATAGAGCACCAGCAGGCTGCCGTCCTCAATGTCAAGGACGCGGCTCTGGATCAGCCCGGTGCCGACGCCGAGCGGCGGCGCCGGCTGCACGTCGAGCAGCTCGTTAGTGCCGTCCGGGTGCACAAGCAGCGGCGGCAGGTGACCGGCGGACGCGAGCTCGCAGGTGCCGGCGACGGCGTCGAAGATCGCGTATACGCAGGTCGCGAAATGCGGCTCGCGCACGCCGAGTTCCTGCATGAGCTCGTTCAGCTGCTGCAGCGTCTCGGCCGGAGGGAGCTCGAGCATGGCCAGGGTGTGGATGGCGGTCCGCAGCCGGCCCATCGTGACCGCAGCGCGCACGCCATGACCGGCAACGTCGCCGACCACCAGGGCGACTCGCCCGCCGGGGAGCGCGATCGACTCGTACCAGTCGCCGCCGACCTCGATGAGCTTGCTGCCGGGCAGGTAGCGGTGCCTGACCTCGACCGACGACGGCGCGGATAGCCCTGTCGGCAGCATCGCGCGCTGCAGGGTCAGCGCGGTGGCGCGCTCCCGGCTGTAGCGCTGCGCGTTGTCCATGAAGATGGCAGCGCGGGCAGCGAACTCCATGCCGATCTCGATGTCGTAGGCATCGAACCGGCGGAAGCCGACCCTGCGGATACAGACGAAGAAGCCGAGCATCACGTCCCTGGCGACGAGCGGCAGCAGCAGCATCGACACGCCGGACAGCAGGTCGGCTACCGGACGGCGGATCCAGGCTCCGGCCATCGCGTTCGCGCTGTCCTGGCTGACGACCTCGCATACCGGGCGGCCGGAGTCCATGCAGCGGGTGTACGGGGTGCCGGGCGGGTAGCGCAGGATCTCCCCGGTGGGGAAGGCGGCGTTCCAGGCGACGTCACCGTCGTCATGCGCCACCGCGAGCCGCCGGACCAGCTCGGTGCCGTCGAGCGACTCCGACGGGAACTCGTCCTCGCCGACGAGGCTCTCCAGCACCACCAGCCCGGCCGCGTTGCAGAAGTGCGGCACGATGATGTTGATCAGCTCAGGCGCCATCTGGTCGATGTCGAGCGCACCGCCGATGCGCCGGACCGCGCCGTCGACCATCAGGTGCCGCATCACCGCCGGGTCAAGGAACCGCTCCTGCACCGGGGGAGCGATGCGCATGATCACCTGCGCGGCCAGTTCCGGATCGGCTGACCTGATCGGCTGGACGGTGACGACCGCGTCGGCGTCAGCGCCGTTGGCGGTGCGGAACGAGAGCACCGTCGTGCCCTCGCGGCTGGAGCACGCGCCGTCGATCAGGGACTGCAGTGTCGCGGCGGCGGGACCCTCCGGCGTCGCCAGCAGGCTGCCGAGATCAGTGCCGATGAGCGTGGCGGGCTCAGCGGCCAGCACATCACCGGCGCCCCGGTCATGCTGGCGGATGCGGCCTGCTTTATCGATCCCGAGAATGAGCGTCCGGGTCGAGGTATTAGCCAGTACCGCTGAAACCTCTGCCGCCACTGCGGATGCCACCGAAGTGCTCCTTTCCGGCAGAGCTGACCACGGCTTGGTCACCTCATTATGAAGCAGCTTCGGGCATAGTGAGAAAGAACGGCCGCTTAGCTGCGTGCCTGCTGTCCCGGAACGCCCGGATACGGCCGCCGAAATGGCGTCAGGAGTCCCTTGCGGGCTCGCCATGACCGGCATTGGCGCGACCGCGGCCCCAGTAGGCCTTCGGCGACATCTGATCCTGCGGCAGTCCCCGCGCGGCCAGCCGCTCCCGCATGGCGAGCACGACCGACGCCTCGCCCAGCAGGTAGGCGTGCCCCCGGCCGGGCAGCAGCTCGACCTCGGCTGCCTCGGCGACGAGCGGCGACGACGCCGGATCCGCGGCCGGCCGGTCCAGCCGGTGCAGCCAGCTGACGCGGGTGCGGGCCGCGGCCGAGTAGTCCTGCTCATCCGCGGCCTCAGGGACCTCGAGCACCAGCGTCGCCTCCGCGTCGCCGGGCAGCGACTCGGTCATGGCCAGGATGGCGGGCATGGCTGACTCGTCGCCCATGAACAGGTGCCAGTCAGCCTCCGGGGACGGGACCACCTTGCCGCGCGGTCCGATGCCCTCAATCCGGTCGCCTGGCGCGGCCGACCGCACCCAGCGCTCGCCCGGCCCGTCGCCGTGCCTGACGACGTCAATGGTGAGCCGCAGGGCGGAGCGGTCCAGCTGGCGGATGGTGTACCGGCGGCGCACCGGCTTCCGGCCATCCGCGGCGACTAGCAGCATGACGTCCTGGCCGGGCGCGTAGCTGAACCCGTCGAGCTCGGGCGCGGTCAGCTCCAGGCGCTGCATGTGCGGAGTCAGCAGCTGCGACGCGGCTACCTCGAAGTGCAGTTTCCTGGTGTCCGCGAGTGGTCCGGTCAGCTGGGCGAACGGGTCGTCCAGACTGGCGGCAACCGTCTGCGGCACGGCGTCAGTCATCGGATCAGGAGCCTTCCTCGGCGGGCGTGCTGGCAGCGGTGCGGCCATCGGCCCGTGCCGCGCCTGGCGGCACCGGGCTGCAGCGGACGATCGCGAGCCAGGTCCGGACGGCAGCAGCCGGCCGGAGAACCAGCGTATGCGAGGGCCTCGGGCGCTCGCGAGGCTGGTGTCACCCGCTGATTGCGGACACAATGGTGGGCGATTGACGTCGATCGATGGGGATCGGCGGGTATGGGGGGCACCATGGGCGGCGCCACGGGGCGGCCGGGATCCTTCGAGCAGGCCGACGACACGGGCGTTCCGGTTCTGCTGCCGCCGGTCATCCGCCGGGTCGTCTCGCTTGTTCCGTCGCTGACGGAGACCGTCGCCGCCTGCGCGCCCGGCCTGCTCGTGGGCGCGACCAGCTGGTGCACGCATCCGGCCGACCTGGCCGTGCAGCGGATTGGCGGCACGAAGAACCCCGACGTCGCCGCCATCGCAGCGCTGCGCCCCGACGTCGTGCTGGCCAACGAGGAAGAGAACCGGCTGCCCGACCTGGACGCGCTGCGCGCCGCCGGGCTCGTGGTCTGGGTGACCAGGATCCGTGACCTGCCCGAGGCACTGACATCGCTGCGGCGGATGATCACGCTGGCGTGCGGGCAGCCCGCGCCCGCCTGGCTCGGCACCGCCGAGGCGGCCTGGCAGCAGCCTCCGGCAGCCGGCGAGCGGGCCGCGGTCGTGCCGATCTGGCGCCGGCCCTGGATGGTACTCGGCCGCGATACCTTCGCCGGCGATCTGCTGGCCCGCCTCGGAGTCAGCAATGTCTACAGCGATCATCAGGACCGGTACCCGCGCATTGACATCGCCGAGCTGCGCCAGGCGGGCGCTGACCTGGTCGTGCTGCCAGACGAGCCGTACCGGTTCACGGCCTCGGACGGGCCGGAGGCGTTCCCCGGCAGCCGTACGGCCCTGGTCAGCGGCCGCCATCTGACCTGGTACGGCCCGTCGCTGACCGAGGCGCCGGCGCTGCTGCGGCGCCAGCTGGGTGCGGCGAGGGTGCGCTGACCGGCGGCGGTGCCCTGAGCAGCGGCGTGCCCTGCACGGCGGGGCTGGACCTGGCCCGGACATGACGACGCCCCCGAGAGCAGCTGCTCGCGAGGGCGTGCCGGGCCGGTGCGTGGTCGCCTCTCGGCGAGTGGCTCGCCGCGGCTCCAGCCTGACGGTATTCCGCGACGGCATTAGTTGCGGCCCGGGGGACACATCGCACCGACGGGAGCAAGAACGAGGCCAGGGGCCGGTGTATTCCCGCCGTCCGCGGCCGTCTGGATCACGGTCAGTTCTTATCCAGGGAACGAGCCCGACGGGGCCGGTCCCGCCGCCGGGATAATGAGCAGGACCCGCGGACAATCCGTGCTCACGCCCGGTAGCAGGCAGGCAGGCAGGTCTGAATGGCACATGACGAGGCGCTGATCGGCTGCATCGGCAAGCTCAGCGTGGCCACGCGCGGCGCGAACGGTCCCGGTGAGGTCGTCGTCAGCGTGCGGGGCGGCTCCGAGGCGTTCATTGCCTGGTCGCCTGAGCCGCTGCCGAAAGGGACAACAGTGCTGGTCATCGAGTCCCGCGGGCACCGGGCAGTCGACGTGAGCGCGTGGACTGACCCGCTGGAGTATTTCCGCGAAGAAGGCGGCGCTGACTAGCCCCGGAAGGAACATACTGGGATAAGCCGGGCAGTCGGGCCGGCACGGGGCTAGCAGGAGATGAGAGATGTTCGGTTACCGGGTGCCGGCACCAGACGAGGCGATGCTGATCTCGGGCGGTCGCTCCCGCAAGGGCGGCGCGCCGTTCAAGGTCGTGGTCGGGCATGGCACTTTCGTCGCGCCGTTCTTCCGCAAGGCGCGCTACCTGACGCTGTCCATGTGCGAGTCCGAGGTCTCCGAGACCTGCGTTACCAGGCAGGGCATCTCGCTGAACGTCCGCGCGGTCATCGCGTTCAAGGTGGGCAACGACGACGAGAGCATCGTTAACGCCGGCCAGCGCTTCCTGTCTGATCAGGACCAGATGTCGACGCTGACCGGGCGGATCTTCGCCGGCCACCTGCGGTCCATCATCGGCTCGATGACCGTCGAGGAAATCGTCACCGAGCGGCAGAAGCTCGCCACCGAGGTGCTGGACGGCTCGAAGGCGGAGATGGCCAAGATCGGCCTGACCGTGGACTCGCTGCAGATCCAGTCCATCGACGATATGAACAGCGGCTACATCGACGCGATGGCCGCCCCGCACAACGCGGCGATCCAGCGCGCGGCCCAGATCGCCCAGGCGCAGGCCAACCAGGCATCCGCCGAGGCGCAGCAGGAATCGCAGCGGAAGCAGGCCGAGTACCAGCGGCAGACGATGGTCGTCCAGGCTCAGTACAAGGCTGAAGTGGACAAGGCGCAGGCCGAGGCCGCTCAGGCGGGCCCGCTTGCGCAGGCCCAGGCGCAGATGAGCGTGCTGTCAGCGCAGACCGACCTGGCCCACCGGCAGGCGGAGCTCCGCCAGCGGCAGCTGGTCGCCGAAGTGGTCAAGCCGGCCGAGGCCGAGGCCGAGAAGGTCAGGGTGCTGGCTGAGGCGGACGCGCAGCGGACCCGGCTGCAGGCTGCGGCCGCTGCCTCCAACAACAGGGTCGCGCTGGACCGGATGCTGATCGAGCAGCTGCCGATGATCGTCAAGGAGGCGGCGGGCGGACTGGCCGGGGCAAATGTCAGCGTGCTGAACGGAGCCGACGGTCTCGGCGAGATCGCGGCTGGCCTGGTAAGCCAGGGGCTGACGATCCTGGAGTCGGTGAAGAAGGGCCTGTCCGGGCCGGCGGCGGAGAACGCCGGCGCCTTCGACCCGGTCACGGACGGCCAGCCGTCCGTGCCCGCGGCGCTGAACAGCGGCAGCCAGCAGAGCAGCCGCCAGTGACAGCGGCCGCCAGTGACAGCGGCCGCCAGTGACAGCAGCCGCCAGTGACAGCAGCCGCCAGTGGGCGAGCGGGATGGCTGCGCCGGCGCCGGGTTCGGCGCAGCCTCCGGCAAACCAGGGCGGGATGTCCTGCATTCGCGCCGATCGGGCTTCCGTCGACCTTCAGCGCGGACGCTGATAGAAGATCAGCAGCTCCCGTATTCGCGGAATAGCGCAACGTAATAGGCGCGCGATTACTGAGCGCAATGAGCCTGTGCCGGATCAGGCCGCTGGAAAGGTGCGGCGAGCGCACCCTTTCCCGGGTAATCGCCGGGCCTGAAGCTGCGCGTTGACCTGGGAACTTTCCTGGCTCACTGCTGACATCAGGCGATATCTAATACCCGAATCTGTGTCCCGGATAAAACTTCGCTGCGCCGTTTCGCAACCGCACATCGTGAGTGAGCGACTACTCGTGGTAACGTGCCATTACTGACTGGCAGGGCGGGATTACAGAGAGCAACTAATGGCCAGCGCAATGGTCCGTCGGAGCCGACCCGTGCTTGACCGCCCAAGCCACCGGAACGTCCGACGTCGGCCCCGGTACATCCGACAGGAAGGAATCACCCCATGCGCAACCGCTATGGGAGAGCGCTGATCGGGCTGACGGCCGCGCTGGCTGTCAGCGCGTCGCTCGGCCTGACAGCGGCTGGGGCGGCGACGGCGGCTACATCGAAGGCCAAGCCAGCCGTCACTCCAGCGTGCTCGTACAACAGCTACTGCAGTGACCCGCTGTTCAACGTCGAGTTCGGCATCCAGTACTTCGCGAACAACAACAACGCGAACCTGGCCGTTGGCAACCCGGTCAACCTGAGCTACGCGAACGACAACAACCCTGGTCAGGACTGGCGGGTCAACTTCCAGTACCCGGTGTGGGTGCTCTACCACCTCGGCTTCATCAGCGCCGGGATGGAACTGCACTACCACTTCCGCCCCGCGTTCGAGGTCATGTGGACGCCCTACGGCGTCACCAGCAACCTCTGCCGCGGTGTTGCCAGGAACGCCTACCAGGCGAGAAGGTCACGCTGCAGCCGTGCGGTAACTTCCCGAAGACCCTGTGGGTCGTCCGGAGCGGTTACTACACCAGCGGCCAGTACGGCGGCTTCGAGCTGATCAACGGCTCGACGACCAACCCGAGCGTGCCGTACGTGATGACCGCGGGCGGCAGCCTGTGGGGCGGCAACCCGACCGCCACGCTCCAGCTTGACCAGCCCGTCGCCGACGACGGCGTGGTGAACCCCGGTCAGCTGTGGTGCACCGCGACGGAGACGTTCGCGACCGCGACGTCGACGCCGACCCCGACGCCGAGTGTTGGCCCGCCGACCGTTGGCCCGCCGACCTACACGGCCAACCAGCCGACCTGCTTCCCGAGCTTCGACATCACGTAGCAGTCCGGCAGTAGTTTGCACGTCGAGCGGGGCGCGCCCCGGCCTTCCCGGCCGGGGCACGCCCCGCTTCATGCCGGGCGCATATTGCTGGCCGCCCGGGCTGAGGACGCGCTGAAGATTCTGATCTTGCCGCCGTTATCGCATTAGGCTCTCGGTGACACGAGACTGGCGCTGTCGGTGCGCAGCATGAGATCGCTGGTGACAGGCGGCTGCGCGCGGCGGGGTTGCGGATGGATGGCGAGATGCCCGAGCGAGTGCTGCGCCCGGAAGGCAAGGGCTTCCTCTTCCTGGACGCGCATCCGGCTGGCTGCGCCCTGACGGTCCGAGGAGATGGCAGCCGAGGCAGGCCAGCGGACTGCCAGCGGCCGGCTGCCAGTGACCGGGCGCCGAGGGCGCTCGTCATCGGCTGCAGTGCCGGCTACGGCCTGGCGGCCGCGGTCACCGGGCTGTTCGGCTACGGCGCCGACACCATCGGGCTGTGCTACGAGCGGGCCGCCACCGCCCGCCGGTCGGCGTCGGCGGGCTGGTACCGGACGGCAGCGCTGGCGGAGCCTGGCAGCCGGCGCCGGACTGCGCTTCGAGGCAGTCAGCGGTGACTGCTTCGACCCGGCGGTCCGGGCCAGCGTGCTGGATCGCGTCGCGGCCGCGCTCGGCCCGCTGGACGTGCTCATCTACAGTGTCGCCGCGCCGCGCCGGACAGACCCGCGGACCGGCGCAGTCTGCCACTCGGCGGTGAAGCCCATCGGGGCCGCCTACCATGCCAGGAACGTGGCGTTCGCGGACGGCGCCGTGCTGCGCGACGTGACAGTGCAGCCAGCCACGGACGATGAGATCGCGGAAACCGTCACGGTCATGGGCGGCGAGGACTGGGCGCTGTGGGCGGCGGACCTGGCGGCGCGCGGTCTGCTGGCACCGGGCTTCCGCACGGTGGCACTGACCTACGTCGGCTCTGACCTGACCGCCCCGATCTACCGCCAGGGCACGATCGGCCGGGCGAAGGATCACCTGGAGGCCACCGCGGGCGAGCTCACCAGCGGTGTCCTGCGCTCAGTCGGCGGCACCGCGCTCACGTCGGTGAACTGCGCCGCGGTCACGATGTCCTCGCTGGCGATCCCCGGCATCTCGCTGTACCTGAGCCTGCTGCGCGCCGTCGCGGGCGACCGGGCCGAGTCGCCCGTCCGCCAGTCGGTGCGGCTGTGGGATTACCTGACCGGGCAGGGCGACGCCCGGCCAGACGCCAGCGGCCGGCTGCGGCTCGACGCCTGGGAACTAGCAGGCGACGTGCAGGCCGAGCTGTCGCGGCGGTGGACCGCCAGCCCTGAGCAGCTGACCGGCGGCCTCGCTGATCTCGACTGGTTCCGCCGGGAGATCTGGCGCCTGTACGGCTTCGGCGTGAGCGGAATCGACTACAGCCAGCCGGTCGAAGTCGACCAGCCCTGGCCGGGCGGCCAGGCGCAGCCACGGGAGCCTGGTTGAGGTCCGGGTGCTGACTCACGACGTCAGCGTCGACGCCGATCGCGGCGTTGTCGTTAAGCGCTTCGTCGGCGCCGACCGGGGCGAGCCCGCCAGGGAGTGGCGAGCGCTGACGCTACTGGCCGAGCACGCCCCTGGTCTCGCCCCCGAGCCGCTGACAGCCGAGCTGACCGCGAGCCCGCCCGTCATCGAGATGTCGCTGCTGCCCGGCGAGCCGCTCGGCGGCAGGCCGCTCACGCAGGACCAGGAGTCGGCGGTCATCCGGGCCGTGAGCCAGCTGTGGCAGGCCGTTCCTGTCGGCCGGGTGACACCGCTGCCGGGCGAGGACACTCCGCACGCGCAGGCCGAGCTAGCGCGCGCAGTCACCGCCATGGCCGCCCGCACCGATGACCGCGACGACGACACGGTGGTCAGGAAGGCGCGGGCTGCCGGGCTGGACTGGATGTCCTGGGGCGCCGACCTCAGCGTGCTGCGGGGCGGCGACCCGCCCGGCTCCGGTCATCCCGCGCTGCCCCGCGTCTTCGGGCAGGGCGATGCGAACCTGACCAACTTCCTGTGGGATGGCGAACTGGTCCGCATCGTCGATTTCGAGGACTCGGGGGTCAGCGACCGCGCGTTCGAGCTGGCGATCTTCGTTGAGCACCTCTCCGCCTGGAGCGACGCGGGCCTGGCCGGCCAGCGGTTTATCGGCGCGTTCGAGCTCACGATCGCCGAGCGGTCCCGGCTGGCCGACTGGCGCCGCCTGGCCGCGCTGTACTGGCTGCTGCGGCTGCGGCCGGGCGGCGACGCGGAGGAGCGCAACCCGCCCGGCACGCGGCGGCGGCAGGCCGAGCGACTGCTCGCCCTGCTCTAAGGACGACAGTGCACCGGGAGCAGCGCGCCGGAAACAGTGCCCTGGAAGCACCGGGCGGTCAGGCGGGGCCGCCCCCGTTGCCGGCCGAGACCGTGGTCACCGACAGCAGCTTGACGCTCATGGACTTGCACGCCTGCGAGCTGTACGGGACATACAGCGGCACGGTCTGGTTCGGCGGGATGACCGCGAGCCAGGTCGCCTTCGTCGGCTGGCATTTCGATGCCGAGTAATTCCCCGCGTCGGTGATCTGGAGCGTCGCGCTGGCGTAGCCGCCGGGCGGCAGCGTGACCAGGGTGCGCTTGGTCGTGGGGTTCTCGGTGGACGGCTGGCCGATGTCGGTGACCGGGGTCCCGGCTGCCTGGGCCACGCCAGGGTAGCCGTAGAGCGTGCACGGCACGTTGTCGAGGTTCTTGAACACGATGACGATCTCCACCGCGCCGGCCGTGCCCTGGGACAGGCCGGTTGAGCCGTGCAGGTACCTGGACAGGCACCCGGCGGCGGCCGTGCTGCCGGTGGTCGGAGTCGGCGTGGCGGCCGGGGACTGGCTGGCGGCCGGTGACGACGCGGTGACCGTCACGGTGTGCGTGGCCTGCGCGTTCGGGCTGGACCCGCCTCCGCACGCGCAGGTTGTCAGGCCGACCGCGGCCAGGATGGCGATCAGGAACGGCTTCATCGGAGTGGATCCCTTCTGGTGGTGCGGCGGGGCGGTGCGGTGGAAGGAGTCGCCAGCAGCCCTGGGACCAACAGATATCTTGCGGGAATTCTGGAGTGCTCCGGGAGAGAATGCGAAGGTTCGGGGCCGCGGCCCGGAGGGACAGGCGAAGCCACGGGTCAGCGCGTTACCGAAAATGCCTGGTGATCTTCATCGCGGTGCCGGGTACAGTAGAGCCATGCAGATCAGCTGCCTGTGCACCTCTGGCGTGCGCGTCACCGCGGCCGCGCGAGCTACCCGCTCGCCGGCCGCCGCTGCCTGATCTCTTCCACCTGCCGGCGACCGGGAACGGCTCGCCGGCGCCTCTGATCGCCTTCTGCTCTCGACGGCTGCGCCTGCGGCGTGGTTTCCGGCGCCCTGAAACCGAGAGGCGCATCCGTCATGAACACCACCGATACCGTCACCACCTTCACCGGCTTCTTCCGCCAGCGCGGCCATCAGCTGATCGGCAGCAGCTCGCTGGTGCCGCGGCCGGGGGATCCGGTCCTGTTCACCTCCGCGGGCATGCATCCGCTCACGCCGTACCTGGAAGGCGAGCCGCACCCGCTTGGCCGCCGGCTCACCGGCGTGCAGCGCTGCCTGCGCACGACTGACCTGGAGGAAGTCGGCGACTTCTCGCATCTGACCGTGTTCCAGATGCTCGGCTCCTGGTCCTTGCGCGATTACGACGGGCCGCAGAGCCTGCGCTTCGGGCTCGAGCTGATCTGCGACCACTTCGGGCTCAGCCCGGAGCTGCTGCACGCCACCGTGTTCGGCGGCGATGATCTCCTCGGCCCGGATACCGACGGGCTGCAGACCTGGAGCGAGCTCGGGCTGCCGGCGGAGCTGCTCGGCCCCGAGGACAACTGGTGGTCGAACGGGCCGACGGGCCCGTGCGGCCCGGATTCGGAGATCTTCGTCTGGACCGGCGACGGGCCGCCGGCGGGGACGCCCGGCACCGACGGACGCTGGCTGGAGCTCTGGAATCACGTCACGATGCGCTACCAGCGCCATCCGGACGGGAGCCTCACGCCGCTACCGCGGCCCAGCGTCGACACCGGCATGGGGCTGGAGCGCCTGCTCATGGTCACCCAGGGGGTCAGCTCGGTGTACGAGACTGACCTGTTCGCGCCGTGGCTGGCGGTGCTGCCGGGTCTGTGGGGGCCGGACGAGCGCTCGCTGCGCATCCTCACCGATCACCTGCGCTCGTCAGTCGTGGTGATCAGCGACGGGGTCCGGCCGTCGAACACCGGCCGCGGCTACGTGCTGCGACGGCTGCTGCGGCGTGCGCTCACCGCGCTGTGGAGTGACGGTGACAGCTCGCTGAGCCTGCGTGATCTGCCTGCGGAACTGGTGACTGACACCGGCGAGCGGTTCGGGCAGCAGCCCGATCCGGCGGTCGTGCTCGAGGTGCTTGAGTCGGAGGAGCGCAAGTTCCGCGGCCTGCTCACGCGCGGCCGGTCGCTGCTCGAGCGGCTGTACCCGACCGGGCAGCTCAGCGATGACGACTACGAGTTCCTGCGCGACACGCACGGGCTGCCGCGGGAGCTGGTCAGCGACCTGGCGGCCGAAACGCGGTCCCGCTCATGATCGTGGTGAGTTCGCGTGTGCATAGGACGCCAGCTCACCACGATCAGTCCCGAGTGCGGCTGCGGGTGATCACATCGTCGGCGAACCGGCGCAGCGCGTCGAGCTTGGCCTGCAGCGGCTCGGTGTCGGGCCCGGTGTGGTAGGGCCAGCGAAAGCCGACGATCACGTCGGTAACGCCCGCCTCGGCCAGCCGCCTGATGCCGTCCGCCGAGTAGGCGTCGGCCGAGATGACGTGGATCTCGAACGGGCGGTCCGCCGTCCCGTACTCGGCGCGCAGCGCGGCCAGGCGGGCGAGCAGGCCAGGCAGGTCGGCCGGGTCGCCGCCGCCGTGCAGCCAGCCGTCGCCGAGCGGCCGCGGCCCGGCGGAGCGCCGCGTCGCCATGCCCGCCGATCAGGACCGGAACCGGCTGCTCCGGAACCGGCGCCAGCTTGATCGGCGGCACGTCGAAGATCTCGCCGTGGAACTCGAAGTAGCCGCCGGCGGACAGGCCGCGCAGGATCGCCAGTTCCTCGTCCATCCGCTGGCCGCGCCGTTCCCAGGGCACGCCGAGCACCTCGTAGTCCTCCCGCCACGGGCTCGTCCCGACGCCGAGTACCAGCCGGCCGCCGGTCAGCACCGCGGTCGAGGTGACCTGCTTGGCCACCAGCACCGGGTGGCGCACCGGCAGCTTGAGCACGAAGGTGACGAACCGCAGCCGCCTGGTGACCGCGCCGAGCGCCGGGATCAGCGAGAACGGCTCCAGGAACGGCTTGTCCTCGAGGAACTCGCGGGTCCCGTCCGGGTTGAACGGGTACACGCTGTCCGACTCCGCCGGATAGCAGATGCTGTCCGGGATCACCATCGAGTCGTAGCCGGCCTCCTCGGCGGCCTGCGCCAGCGGCGCGTAGAAGGACGGGTCGGTCATCGACTCGGCGTAGCTGAAGCGCACCGTTCCCTCCGGCAGTTGACCTTCAGGAGTAGAACATGTTCTTGTTTGCAGGTGACAGTCAAGCAGATGTGAAGGCTGGATGACATGGACCTAGTCACGCTGGAAGAGATCCGCCAGGTGAAGTACCGCTACCTGCGCTGCGTCGACCTGAAGCGATGGGACGAGATCGGGGACGTGTTCACCGAGGACGCCACCGCCGACTACGGAACGCACGCGGCCGGCCAGCCCGCTGAACCTGCGCGGCCGTGCCGAGATCGTCGGCTTCCTGCGCGACAACCTGGGCCCGGACATCATCACCGTGCACCGGTGCGGGCAGCCGGAGATCTCGGTCAACGGCAATCATGCGACGGGAACGTGGTCGTTCGAGGACACCGTCATCGCCATGACGCACCGCGTTGTGATCAGGGGGGCCGCGTTCTACGAGGACACCTACGAGCGCGGCGCGGATGGCCAGTGGCGGATCTCGCACATTGGCTACCAGCGGATCTACGAGACGATCGGCTCGCTGGATGACACGCCGTCGCTGCGGTTCACCGACAACATGTGGGCGCCGCAGAAGGCCGCCGGGTAAGGCCAGCCAGGCCCGCGGGTCATTGACGCTGACTAGAACGTGTTCTACCTTGGGCTGCTGACACAGGGAGAGGGTTGCCGTGCTGACCCAGCCATTCGCGGACGCGGTAACCGAGGCCGAGCGAGTCATCGCGGCCGCGCCGCACATCGCGAGCGCCCTGGACCTGGCCGAGGGATACGACTACCTGGCGGGCAGCATCCAGGCCTCGCTGCACCTGGCCTGGGCCTATCAGCGCGACTTCCCGTACTTCGTCCAGTCGACCGGCCCGTACACCAAGATGGGCCTGGACAACCCGGACACCCTGTACCTGCACTCCTACCTGCGCGACGACGCCGAGTACGTCGTGACCGGGCAGCGCGGCAGCACCGATCGACCTCAGCTTCCAGGTGCTCAACGGGCGACTACTCACCGGCGGAGGTCCCCGACAGCCTGACGCGCGTTCGACGACCGGAGACTGGACATCGCGGCGGACGGCTCGTTCGAGGTCCGTTTCGGGCCGCCGAGGCCGGACGCGCCGCCGAACTACGTCACCCTGGCGCCGGGCTCGGCGATGCTCGCGGTGCGCGAGGTCTACAGCGACTGGACCAGCGAGCGGCGCGGCACGATCCGCATCCAGCGCGCGGACACCGATCGGCGCGGCACCGCAGCCGCCGGACGAGGCGCTGCTGGCGAAGCGATACGCGCGTCGCCGGGAAGATCCTGCTGTCCCGGCATCCGGACTTTCCTCGCCTTCCCTGAGTGGTTCTACCTCAAGGAGCCGGTCAACACGCTGACTCCGCCGCGGCGGACACCCGGCGGACTGGCCACGCAGTTCTCCTCGGCCGGCCATTTCGACCTGAGTCCCGGCCGAGGCGATGATCGTCACCGTGCCGGCCGCCGCCAGGGACGTCGCTCCCTACCAGGGCATTCAGCTCGGCAGCATGTGGTACGTCTCGCTGGACTACATCAACCACCAGACCAGCCTCACCGCCGACCAGGCGCGGACGGACCCGGATGGCCAGCTCGGTTCGTCATCACCGAGCGCGATCCCGGGCGTTGCCAACTGGCTGGAGCTGACCGGGCGGACCCGCGGCTACGTGCAGATCCGCTGGCAGCGGCTCAGCAGGGACCTGCAGGCCGCGGACGGGCCGCAGGCCGAGATCGTGCCGTTCGCCGCACTGGCGGACGCACTGCCGTACTACGAGCAGGCGCGCATCAGCCCGGCCCAGTACCAGGGCAGGATCGCGGCGCGGCAGGCCGCGGTCGCGAGCCGGATGCTGGGCTGAGGGACCGCGCGGATGACGAGGGGCCGGCGCAGCAGCAAGGGAGTCCGCTGATGTACCTGCAGGACAAGGTGCTGGTGGTGTCCGGGGTCGGCCCCGACCTCGGCCGCCAGATCGCCGTTCGCGGCGCGGCCGCCGGCGCGGACGTGGTGCTGGCCGCGAGGACCGCGTCCCGGCTGGAGGAAGTCGCGGCGGAGATCAAGGAGCTCGGCCGCCGAGCGCTGGTGGTGCCGACTGACATGACGATCGAGGCGGACGCGGAACGGCTGGCTGCCGCGGCGGTCGAGGAGTTCGGCCGGTCGATGCACTGGTGCACAACGCGCTGGTGATGCCGCCCATCGCCGACCTTGGCGCTGCCGACCTGGACGCCGTGCAGGCCGGCTTCAGCAACAACGTGATCTCGGCCCTGCGGATGACCCGCCTGTTCATCCCGGCGCTGGCGGCCTCGGGCGGCTCCGTGGTGATGGTGAACTCGATGGTCGTCCGGTTCTCCCAGCGGACCATGGGCCCGTACAAGATGGCCAAGGCGGCCCTGCTGGCGATGGCCCAGAGCCTCGCCACCGAGCTCGGGCCGCAGGGCATCCGGGTCAACTCGGTGGCGCCCGGGCACATCTGGGGCGAGTCGCTGAAGTGGTACTTCAGCTACCTGGCCCGCAAGCGCGGGGTAGACCCGGAGGAGATCTACGCCGAGACGGCGGCCGCGATCGACCTCGGGCGCCTGCCGGAGCCGGACGAGATCGCCGACGCGGTGCTGTTCCTCGCCTCGCCGCTGGCGCGCGCGATCACCGGCCAGTGTCTCGACGTTAACTGCGGCGAGTACCACCACTGACCGCGGCAATGGCAATGGCAAGCGCAGCGCGCGACAGCGTCGGCACGGTCGAGGACCTCCATGAGTCCGCGACGCGCCTGACCGGCCTGACCGACTTCGGCCCGGATGACTACACCGACGGGCTGGCCGTGATCCTGGAGTCGTACGCGCGCGACGCCGACCTGACGCCCCTCGGCCGCCGGGTCGCCCGAGCCGGCCTGCGCGGAGCCCTGGCCGCCCGGCTGCTGGCCAACTCCGCCTGGGCGGCGCACCCCGGCTACGCCACGGTGGACATCGAGCGCCCGGTCTTCGTCACCGGCCTGCCGCGGAGCGGTACCACCGCCCTGCACCGGCTGCTCACCGCTGACCCGGCGCATCAGGGCCTGGAGCTGTGGCTCGCTGAGCTGCCGCAGCCGCGGCCGCCGCGAGACACGTGGGCCGCGAACCCGGTCTTCCAGCACATCCAGGCGGCCTACGAGCAGCACCACGTCGAGCATCCCGAGTTCATGGGCGTGCACTACATCGCGGCCGACACCGTCGAGGAGTGCTGGCAGCTGCTGCGCCAGACGCTCCGGTCGGTCGCCTATGAGTGCCTCGCCCACCTGCCGGCCTACTCGGCCTGGCTGCAGGACCAGGACTGGACCGGGCCGTTCGAGCGGCACCGGCGCAACCTGCAGCTGATCGGGCTCAACGACACCGGACGCCGGTGGGTGCTGAAGAACCCGAGCCACCTGTTCGCGCTGGACGCGATCATGGCCGTGTATCCCGACGCGCTGATCATCCAGACGCACCGGGACCCTGCGGCGGTCATCGGGTCCATGTGCTCACTCGCGGCGCATGCCACCGACGGGTGGTCGGCGACGTTCCGGGGCGCCGTCATCGGCAGTGACCAGCTGGAGCTGTGGGCTCGCGGACTGGCGGCGTTCGGCGCCGCGCGGGCGAAGTACGACCCGGCGCAGTTCCTCGACGTTGACTACCGCGAGTTCACCGCCGATCCGGCGGGAACCGTGGAGTCGGTGTACCGGTACTTCGGCCTGGATTACACCGAGGCGGCGGCTGCCGCCGTCCTGACGCTTCAGGCGGAGGCGGCACATGACGCCACCAGGCCTGCGCATCAGTACTCGCTTGCCGACTTCGGCCTCACGGCTGAGCAGGTCAGGGACCGATTCGCCGGCTTGCCGGCCTGAGCAGCGGGCTGTGGCGCTCGGGCGATCAGCCAGCCCGGGCGACCTCGACCTCGGCTGTCGCCGGGACCGGCTGCTTGTACCAGCGGTCCGGGGTGTCCTCGATGAACGCGAGCAGTCCGTCGCGGCCGAGCATGCGCGGCTCGATCCGCGAGACCTGCATCTCGAGCCCGCTGGCCAGCCGGATCCGGTCCCCGGCCTGCACGTCCGCCGCCGCGACTGTCGTCCACGATTCCGCCATGCCGCTATCTTGCCAGGTCGCTGTGGCCCGTTAGCGCGCCGATTGCCGGATGTCAGCGCGCCTGGCCGGCAACGCTCAGCTGAGCCGCGAGTTTGCCGGCCGAAACTCGCGAGACTGACCAGGGCGGGATCGCTAGCCTGAGCCGATGACGACTCCGCTCGTTCCCGCTGACTTTGATGTTCCTGACGGCCTGCAGACCGAACTGTTCGCGCTGGAGCCGCTGGACGTGCGGCATAACGACGCCGATTACGCGGCCTGGACCTCCAGCATTGAGCACATCCGGCAGACCCCCGGCTTCGCCGAGCGGGACCTGGCCAGTGCCCATGACGCTGGCCCAGAACGAAGCTGACCTCGCCGGGCATGCGCGCGACTTCGCGGCGCGGACCGGGTTCACCTACACGGTCCTGGATCCCGCTAGCCGGGACGTGATCGGCTGCCTCTACGTGTATCCGCCGCGCCGCGAGGGTTACGACGCCGATGTGTGCTCCTGGGTGCGCGCCGACCGGGCCGAGCTGGACAAGCCGCTGTACGAGACGGTGCGGCAGTGGCTGGCCAGCGACTGGCCGTTCGCGCGGCCGGACTATGCGCCCCGCTGAACCGCCCGCCCGGACGGCCTGTCCATATTCGCGCTCGCTGATCGTCGTGGAAGTAAGCGGCCGGGCCTGCGGGGGCGGGCCTGGCTGACAGCCAGGCGCAGCGACGAGTGAGAGGACCGGGCCGCCATGGTCAGCTGGGATAAGGAAATCGCGGCGATCACGCTGTTCGTTGAGGACACCCGGCGCTCGCGGGCGTTCTACGAGAACGCCTTCGACCTGGCACCCGCTTACGAGGACGAGACCGGGTCGATGTTCCGGCTGAAGAACACGCTGCTGTTCGTCACGCGATCTTCGCAGGGGCCCGAGATGATCGCGCCGGCCGTGGTCGGTGCCCCGGGTAACGGGCCGCGGCACGTCTTCGCGATCATCGTCGACGACGTCGATGCCGTCTGCGCCGAGCTGACCGGGAAGGGCATCGCGCTGCTCAACGGCCCGGAGGACCGGTCCTGGGGCATGCGGACGGCCAATTTCCAGGATCCCGATGGCTACGTCTGGGAGATCGCTACCGAGCTGCCCGGCGACGCAGGCTGAGCCACATCGCGCGCTTGTTCTGCTCTGAGCGGCGGCATGGAAGTCGAGTTGGCGGGGCTATAGCACCACTCATCCGGCTTTCATGGCAGAGCACGGCTGTCGGGGAGGATATCGAGATGGCAGAAACCGGGAAATAGCACCGAGCGCCGGCGGCTACGTCGTCCTGCGCGAGGTCGCACCGGGACAGTGGCAGCTCATCGGTGACGTCGACCGGCGGCCGGGTCTGCCCGCACGCCGGGCGCGGGTCCAGGCTGTCAGCGACGCCGGCGGCAGCGTCGAGGACGGCAGCGTGTACGCCGCCGTGCCGCGAAGCGAGTGGCGCGTCGCGCAGCAGCTGTAAGGCGGCCTGGCCGGCCGTACGGCCGACACGATAGCGCGCACTGGGCAGGCCTCGTTCCCGGCCTTGTCATGGTCGTACGATCGTACTAATATCAGGTTATGCGTACTAGCCAGCGCGAATCACAACGGCGTCGGGAGACGTTTACGCAGCTCAAGCGCCGTGATCAGCTGGTGGAGTGCGCCATCGACGCCATTGTCGAGGTTGGCTTCCAGCGCACCTCAGTCGCCGAGGTCGCGCGCCGGGCCGGCGTCAGCAAGGGCGTGGTCACCTATCACTTCGCCGCCAAGGATGACCTGATCGGCGCGGTGATCGACCGCGTGATCGAGTCGATGGCGGACACCATGCGCTCGCGCCTGTGGGCAGCAGTGCCGGACATGGCGCCTGAGGAATTCATCAGCGCCTACATCACCGTCTGGGTCGAGTTCTACCGGAGCCACGCCAGGGACGTTCTCGCGCTGGTCCGCGTCTATAACAGCTTCCGGGATGAATCCGGGCTCCCGCATCCGGCATTCGCCGTGCGCGCCGACGAGATCGCCATCGTCGAGCAGATCCTTCGGCGAGGACAGGCCGCAGGCCGTCTCGGCGACTTCTCGGCTGCGGTTATGGCCACCGCTATCAAGGCCGTTCTCGACGACCTGCTCACCCAGTTCACCGCCGACCCTGACCTCGACCTGGAGGCTCACGGCGCCGCGCTGATCGCCATTTTCGAGCGCGCGACGCGGCCGGATCCGCAGCCGGCCGCTACGTCACGCGGGGCACATCGCCAGCCATCTGACCGCAAGGAGGAGAGATGAAGCCCTACTTCGACACCAATCACGCCGCCGGTCTGCTGTTCCTGATCATCGTGCTGGCCTGGGGAGCGATGGAACTCGCTGAGTTCTCCCAGGGCCTGTCGGCGCGGCAGGGAGCAACGAGGATCAGCTCACGGCGATCCTGGCTCGCCGTCGCGCTATGCGTGATCGCGATGAACATCGTGCTCTACGCCGCGCCCCGACTCGTCCCGGCAGCCGCGATCCGGCCCGGTGGCGCCGCGTTCGCTGCCGGCGTCCTCGTGCTGCTATCCGGCCTGGTCCTGCGCGGCTGGTCGTTCAAGGCACTCGGCGAGTACTTCACCTTCACGGTCATGGTTAGCTCCGACCAGCCCGTGGTCGCCGCCGGGCCGTACCGGGTGCTGCGCCACCCGAGCTACACCGGGATTCTGCTGGCGTGCGCCGGAGTCGGCCTGGCGTCGGCAAACTGGGTGGCGATGGCCGGTGTTCCGCTGCTGGCGCTTGTTCCGCTGCTGTGGCGCATCCATGTCGAGGAGACCGCCCTGCTGACCACTGTGGGTGACTCGTACCGCGCCTATGCCTCGCAGCACAAGCGCCTGGTGCCGCTCGTCTGGTAACTGGCCGCGTTCCCCGTCCCGGCATCGTCCCGTCCCGGCATCGTCCCGTGTCACTGCCGCTCGCGCCGCTCGCGTTCCTCACGCGAGCGGCGCCACCGGCCTACCGGGCGTCGCGATGATCGGCGAGGATCTTGTCAATGACGGTCATCGTGAACTCGGCGTCGCGGGGGCTGGTGTCCAGCTCCTGCACCAGGACGATCATCGCCTTCCAGATCGCCCAGCCGCGGCCGCGCGCCCATGTCGCCTCGTCGGCCGGCAGCCGTTCCCTGAACACGCGCTGGCTCTCGCCCGAGAGGAACGTCCACGCGATCGTCGTGTCGCAGGCCGGATCGCCGATCCCGCAAGTACCGAAGTCGATGACGGCACTCAGCCGGCCGGAGGGGTTCAGCAGCAGGTTGCCGGGCTGAGCATCGCCGTGGAACCACACCGGCGGTCCGTCCCACGGGGCTGCCAGTGCAGCCTCCCAGACCGCTGGCGGCCAGGCCGGTGTCGATGTGACCGTGCAGCGCGTCGAGCGCCGCTCTGGTCTCGGCGTCGTAGTAGGCCGGTGATCCGCCGCGGAAGAAATTGTGCGGGCCAGGGAGCGGACCGCCGGCCGGGTCCACGGCGTAGAGCGCGGCGAGAAAGCCGGCCAGGTCGGCGGCGAATTCGGGCAGGTTCGCCACCGTCCCGGCCGCCGCCGTCTGCCCGTCGATCCACTGGTACACCGACCACGGCCGGGGGAACCCGCAGCCTGGCTCGCCCTTAGCCAGCGGCCGGGGGATGGGCAGCGGCAGCTGGCCGGCCAGCACCGGGAGCCAGCGGTGTTCCTTGTCGACCTGCTCGACGTAGGCCTGCGAGCTGGGCAGCCGGACGGACATGCACTCGCCGAGCCGGAACGTCGCGTTGTCCCAGCCGTCGGCATCGACCGGCCGGACGGGCAGGCCAGCCCACTGCGGGAACTGGGTCGCGACGAGCCGCGATACCAGCTCGGCGGTTATGTCCGCTTTCTTCACGAGCAGGCATTGTGCCATGCGCCGCCAGCCGACGGTGCGCGCGCCCTCGATCGCGGCATCGACCTCCCTAACTGCCTGCGGCGGCCCGGGTGTTGCCGGTCCGGTCACTCAGGGGCCCGGAACCTTGGCTCGGTCAGCTACCAGAGACCGTTCCCTGTCGATCGAGCAGCGACCTCAGGTAATCCTCCAGCTTGTCGAAGCTGTCTTCGGATCCATCGGACCTGGTCATGTGGTCACGGCCAGCCTTGTCGCGGAACGCCAGCGTGTTCGTCAGCTTCGTCACTCCGTCGGTCTCGTGCAGTTCCGTCGTTTCGACGGCGTGCGCATCTGGCCACCCCTCAAACAGCCACGTCCCGACGGTCCGGATCGGCGGCTCGATCTCCAGGTAGGTCCCCCGGAACGAGCACTCCCTTCCGTCGCCGGTCACGAAGACGATGTGGTAGCTCCCTCCGACGCGCAGGTCGATCGAGCACTCCGTCACCTCACACTCGAATGGAGCGAACCACTTGCGCACGTGCTCTGGCTTCGTCAGTACGTCGAAGACAAGTGCGATCGGAGCCTCGAACTCACGGGTGATGACAATCTCGAGCTCGCTCGGGTATTCGATGACTGCTGACCCATGCTGATTAGGTGTCACGTGGCTCTCCTTGTTGCTGTAGCTCTTTGAGGTAGTCGTCCAGCCGATCCAGCCGCTCATTCCATGCCTGCTCGTACTTGGCCAGCCACTCGTGCATCGGGCGCAGGCGCGCAGGTTCCAGGCGGTACAGCCGGCGACGGCCGTCCGCCCGGCACCTGACGAGTCCCACCTCGCTGAGGACCCGCAGGTGCTTGGAAACCTGGGGCTGAGACATTGCGACGTCGTCCACGATCGCCCCGACCGCCTTCTCGCCTGCGATCAGCACGTCCAGGATTTCGCGACGGTGCGCCTCGGCAATTGCGTTGAAGACATCAGCTGTCGTGGAGGATCGGGCCACGGATCTAACATATTCCGTTATCGACATGTGTCAAGCCGGACCAGGTCGCCTCTGGCATCGCCCGCACGAGCATCCGCAACGCGCTGGTTGACCTCCTGGGCGGCCGATTGCACAGTCCAGCGCCCTCTGGCGTTCCCACCGCGGGTGCGGGCGCTCAGCCCCGGTCCTGGGGGCCTGGCGTCAGCCGGGCCTGCCTGATGGTGAAGGAAATGCGTTGCCCGGCCGGCCCGGCGCGGTTAGGCTCGACGGGTCGTCGCACGGCGCGACGTACCTAGCGGGAGAGGAGGCGCGATGTCCACACACCTTCAGGCGCCTCCGAGGACTGGCCGATAGCAGCCCGGTTGCGCCTCTGCTCAGCAGAGGAATGACATGACTTCAGAATCAGCTTCACAGTCGATCTCGGCAGGCCGGGTCGATGACGTCCCGCCCAGCTGGGACGAGCGCACGATCCTGACCACGTTCCTGGACTACGCCCGCGACACCGTGCATGCCAAGTGCGCGGGCTTGTCGGATGCTGACGCCCGCCGGGCGCCGCTGCCGGGCTCGCCGCTGATGACGATATCCGGGCTGGTCAGCCATCTGCGCTGGGTCGAAAGCTCGTGGATCGAGAAAAGGATGCTCGGCGGCACGATCGACGCACCGTGGACCGATGACGATCCCGATCGCGAGTTCCGAATCGCGGTGGAGGTTCCGCTTGCTCAGCTCCTAGCTGAGTACCGGGCCGTCTGCGACCGGCACCGTGACCTAGTGGCGTCTCTCGACCTGGACGCACCGTCCCGGGGCGCCCTGGGCTGGCGGGCCGAGCCGGTCACGCTGCGCTGGATCTTGTTCCACCTGACCGAGGAGACTGCCCGGCACAACGGCCACCTCGACATCCTCCGGGAACTCGCCGACGGGGTGCGCGGAAGGTAGCTGCGCAGGCGGACGGTGGCCTGTAGCCTGGTCGGGCAGCGGGTGGTTACCGTGTAAATGGAACGCGCCGATGGCTGCTATGCAGTGCTGGCATAGCTCGCGGATTTCGTTCGCGCAGACCGTCCACAGTTCCCTGGGCAGGTAGTGGCCGAGGCCGGGGAAGATGCGGAGCCGCGCGCCGTTGATCGCGGCGGCGGTTCGTCGTGCTGCGGCTGGCCGCAGGACCTGGTCGTCCTGGCCGTGCATGACCAAGGCGGGCATGCGCAAGCCGGATAGGCGCCCTCCGTGCCAGGTGGCGGTGTTCTGCCGTGTCTGCGCGGAAGCGTCGCGGAAGCTGAGCCCGCCGTGCGCAAGGTCGCGGTCGATGCATTCGCGGGCGGTGGCTTCATCGAGTGGGTAGCCAGGCGCCGCGATAGCGCGGTAGACGGCGAGGCCGAAGGCGATGTCGCCGTCCCGGCCCTCGGGGAACCGCATCCGCGCCATCCGCGCGAGAAATCCGGGCCGGACGTAGCGCAGCCCGCGGATGCCGGTGGCATCGCTGGGAAGGGCAGCGCACGAGGTGAGGCTGCGCACCCGGCCGGGGTGACGTAGCGCAATGCGCTGGGCTAGCACTCCGCCCAGCGACTGACCGTAGACGTGCGCGCTCTCCCAGCCGATCGCGTCGAGTACCGCGATGGCGTCGTCGGTCATGTCCTCCGCGGTGTAGGCAGTGCTGGCGCGGCGGAACTGCGCGGCGATCGGGTTGCCGCCTCCGGCGCTGTCCAGGTGGGTGGACTCACCGCCGTCGCGCAGGTCAAAGGTCACGACGTGGAAGTTCCGGCTGATCAGGGCAGCGGTGAAGCCCCGCGGCCACCAGAACCGCGATGCGCCCAGGCCCATCACCAGCAGCAGCGGATCCCCGCCGGCGCCACCGACGTCCTCGTAGGCGATCCGGACGTCGCCGTTAAGCGCGTACCGCGTCGCCGAACCTGCTGCTGCCTCCGGCATTACGGTCGCCCCTTAGTTCGCGAACTCCGTTCGCGAACTAAGATACTGGTTCGGGCACATCGTTCGCAAACTGCCGGGGAGGCTTCACGTGGCCGATCGCCAGACCGTGATCTGGATGCGACCCGAGCACGCGAAGTCGGGCCGCCCGGCCGAGCGCAGCCGCGCTCAGGTCACTGCTGCCGCGATCAAGGTCGCCGACCAGGAGGGCCTGGACGCAGTCTCGATGCGCCGCGTTGCCGCCGAACTCGGCACCGGCGCCGCGTCGCTCTACCGCTATGTCGCCACCCGCGACGACCTGCTGGACTTGATGGCCGACGCGACCGGGGCGGAATACGAACTTGCCGCGCCCAGCGGGAACTGGCTCGCCGACCTCGTCGGAATAGCGGGCCAGGCACGCGCGATCATGCTGCGTCACCCGTGGCTGCCCGCCCTGGTTATCACCAGGGCCACGCTCGGCCCGCGCGGCGTCGATCTGGTCGAGCACGTTCTCAACGTGCTGGCCGACCATCCCGCCGATCCGGCAGCCAAGCTCGAAGCCTTCGGGATCCTGATGGCCGTCACCGCCACGGTCGTCCAGAACGAGGTCGCGACCGATCCGGCTCTGCGGCAGCGCCAGGCCGTCTATCTCCAGCATGTCGCCGAGGCGGGACGTCACCCGCAGCTTGCGGCGCTGCTTGACACGGCTGTCACTCCGGCCGACCCCGCCGATCAATTCACGGCGCTGCTCACGCCGCGTCCTGAGCGGGTTGCTGGCCACCACAGTGCACGGTGCCGCGCCCTGAGCCCAGCTCGGCGCGCCACCGCCGATCTCAGCTCCTCAGCGTCACGGGTGCATCCATGCCGGTGTCCGGGGACTGGCCGCCGTCGATGTGAGCTATTCGCCGGTGATCTCGGCAATCACTCGGACTCCTCGGCGGACGCACTCGATGGCCAGTGAGCGGGCGACCAGTCACCGTCTGGGTCCGTGGTTTGCCCTACTTCGATCAGATGACCGTCGGGATCGCGGATGTAGCAGCGCTTCTCGTACGCGTGCTGTTTCGGCGGTGTCAGGAACTGAGCACCCCGGGCGCTCCATTCGGCATACACGGCATCGATGTCTTTGACCCGGATATTAAGGAAGCTGCTGACCCGGTCGGGATCACGCGGCGTCTCCAGGATGACCGTGGCTTGTCGTCGGTCGGTCCGCCGCCGGAATTGATGACAATCCAGCTGTTAGCCAGCGCAACATTGACCGGATCTCCGGGGAAGGCCACCCTGCCGCCGAGTACTTCGGTGTAGAAGCGCCGAGAGCGCTCGACATCGTCCGAGACGATGAAGTGGGTCAGCACTATTCCCTCTGGGGGCGGTGGGAGCTCGGCCATCCGGCACCTCCACTGGTCAAGTCTCATACCCCGCCTCACGACGAAGTCTGCAGTCGATTTTACTACGAATGATCTTTCGGGCTCTTTCCGCCGGCGACCTGGTGAGCCGGAGTCCCAAGTCCAATGCTTATAGGAATGAGTCAAGGCACTCCGGCGACTGTCGCCCCGGTAGGCGGCAGTGGCCACAAGCCATCGCGCAGCAACGCGGAGCGCTCGACGGGTTCGCCGACGCCGGGGAATCGGGAAAAAGATGAGCCACCTTCAAAGCCGGCTAGCCGCTCGCTGTCGGCGTTCCGGCGTGAGCATTCCTCCGGCCAGAGCGCGGCGGAGCCGTTAGCTCCAGGGACCCCGGCTGCTGCACTGGTGCGCTCGTTTCCGTGCTTGAGCAGCTCGCCGCAGGACTGCCCGCGGGCGGCGTCGGGACCGAGATCCTTACCCGGTCTGCCCTGTTTGCGAACCGCCGTGATGCGGGGCAGCGTGTATACCTGATGGTCTGAGTGGAGCCCGGCCCGGCCGGGTGCGCCATGAACCGGGCGGCACCGAACGCTACGAGCTGTGCGCCGTACGGCAATGCGATTAATCTCCCGGCGTGCGGCCGTCTCTTTTTCCGGGAAGCGCCGGTGCTGGCGGCGGAGACGAACGGAGACGCGGGATGCGGGACCTGGTTGTGCACGCCTGGACATCGCTCGACGGCTACAGCTGCGACGAGGGAACCGAGATGTTCCGGGTCATGGGGGACATCGACGACCCGGTGGGCGATGACTTGTTCGTCCGGCGACTGGCGGGCGCCGGCACGCACATCATGGGCCGGGTCACCTACCTGGAGATGGCGGACTTCTGGCCCAATAGCTCCGGCGTCAACGCGGCTCCGATGAACGACATCCCCAAGGTGGTGTTCTCGCGGACACTGCAGACCGCCACCTGGCCGCAGACCCGGATCGCCAGCGGCGACACCGCGCAGGAGATCGCCCGGCTCAAGGCCGAGCCCGGCGGCGAGATCATCGCCCACGGCGGCACCCAGTTCGTGCGCTCTCTGGTCCGCCTGGGCCTGGTCGACCGCTACCGCTTCTACGTGCTCCCCTTCGCCGCGGGCGAGGGTGTACCGCTGTTCGCCCCTGACGCGCACCCGGGCCAGTTGCGGCTGGAGCAGAGTACGGCCTACCCGGCCGGAATCCTCGAGCTGGTCTACGCACCCGCGTCGGCGGCCACGCTCTAGCCGAATGTCGACGCGATGGTGCACCGTGCGCTCAAGTGCTCCGGGCTCTGGCGCGCCCTTGAGCAACTCGCAGTACCCTGCGTGCCCACGATAAGATGGCCAACCAGGATCTCGCGCACGCCCGCAGCCCAGGTGACGCCTTGGCTACGAACACTCTGTTTCAGACCGCTACGTCACACTATGGCTATTAAGTGGACGAACTGGTGCTCGCGCCGGAGACCTGGGACGACTTCGCTGCGCTCGTCGAGGCTAACAATGGCGTCTGGGGCGGTTGCTGGTGCATTGGGTTCCACCCCGGGGGTGTCGGCCACGGGCGCGAAGGAAACCGTGAGCTTGAAGCATTTTGGCATGTGACGCGCGGAACGGTCCACCAGGTGTCGTCTATGACGGTGAAGCGCTGCTCGGCTGAGTGCCAGTTCGGACCACCCGCCGAGGTGGCGGCCATCAAGAACCCCAAGGCCTACGAGAAGGACCTGGCCGAGTTGCCAGACTGGCGGATCGGCTGCATCTTCGCTGATGCGAAGGACCGCGGCAAGGGCGTCGCTGCCGCAGCGGTCGCGGCGGCACTCGACGATCAAACGGCCAGGCGGCGGTGTGGTCGAGGCCTATCCGGAGCAGACCGAGGAGCGGCCTCCGCAGCGTGGCGCCTACCTGCACACCGGACCGGAGGAGCTGTATGCGACGGCTTCACCCGGGTACGGAAGATCGCCAAGTGGCGATGGGTCATGCGCGCCAAGATCTGATCCCGCGGCTAGCCACCGGTTCTGACGAGGAGATGCACCGCGGCTGCGGGTCGTAGAACCTTTGGCACCCCGGGCTCCGCCGGCTGGCCGATGCGCTCGGCACTGCTGTTCGGGCGCGCCTGCGCGGAGAGCATCCTGGTTTTGGCGGCAATGATGTACGTGGTGCTGCTGCGCATGAGTGACCCTTGGTACCCGCGCTGGTCCTTGGCGTATGGCCCATGCGCGGCCCGAGATATCAACGCCCGCGAGCGCCGACGGCCGCCCGCATCCACTGCCGGTGCCGCCCTGGTACCACCAGGCCACACGAACGGTTCTCGTACTTCATGCGGCATTCTGGGATGTCCCCAGCTCGGCAAAGGGGATGACAACATCGCAGATATGCGCGTCGGCGGCGGCGAACAGGGGTTCGACACCGGGGGTGTAGACCTCTCTCGGCGGCCCGATCTGCTTTTTGCCCGCTGCTGAACCCAGCGTGCCAGCTGGTCGTAGACGACGGGTCGCTGGAACCTCGAAATGGACCTTCGTGACCTGGATGAATGCTTCATGATGCGCGGGTTCGACCCGCCAGGCCAGCTCTGCGGGGTCATCGGGTAGGTGAGTGACTGGTACGCACACCTCGACCGGTCCGTCGCTGTCTGCTCAACCAGGCCGTGGAAGATGACAAAACGCTGGCCCGCGACACCGCCGCAGCGGCCGGCGCATACCCCTCGGCGGCCGGTGGCTTCTTGCGTCCGGTGAGCTGACCGAGATCGACGTGACGTTGCTCGGTCAGCGCTAGCTGTTCAGGCGCGTGTGCGCGTGCACTGGGAGCTGGCCGCTTGGCGGATCGAGGTGGTCACGTTTGGCCTCAAGGTCGCGGCGATCTGCCGTGTGCGGCGAACCGCCGTTCCTGCGAAGCCCAATATGACTCGATCAGATCGGCGGCTTCGGGTCCGGCAGCGGCTACTACTCGCGCGACCTCCTGCAGAGGCATATCCAGGCTGCGCAGCAAGTCGATCAACGCGCGGTGAACAGCTGGCTCTCGTCATACCCCCGATAGCCGTTTCGCCCATCGACAGCTGCAGGCAGCAGCAACCCCAGCTGGTCGTACAGGCGCAGCGCCTTGATCGACAGCTGCGAGCGAGAGAGAACTCCCCTGTCGTCATCCGCTCGGTCTGGCCTGTCATTCACACTGTCTACCGCACCGGGAAGGCGACATCAAAGACCACATCGTTCCCGCTGGCTGCATAGAAGTCGGTCCAGTAAGTCTCGCGTGGAGCCGCCGCGATGCCCAGGCCGTTGCTGCCTGTCCACTGCTCAATCGCCACGTACACGTCGCCGACACGACCGACTGCACGCCGGTCTTCGTCACCCGGCTGTATGCCTCCCGGTGCGCTGGAACGACGCGGCTGGCAGCGTCAGGAGGCGCCGGGACTCCTGCCGCAACGGCGTGCAGCACTCGACGGCGGTCTCGCCCTCGTTCGGGTTTCCTTCGTAGATCACGATGAACACCGGCTCGTGGGGAAGGTGGTCGCGCTCCAGATCGGCTGGTGGTTGTCCCGGCTGCCGCCTCGCCGGCCGCCTTGAGTACCCGGGACATCGCGCAGGTGCCAGCTTGTCCAGGGCAGCCTGGTCCACCATTCGCTGCTCGGTGATCACCACTTGCTCAGGCACGTCACGCACAGAACATCGATCCCCGTCGCTCCTCCGCTAGCTATGACGTTCCGACGATCCGCCCTGCCCCCTGGGCCGAGTCAAGGACCCGCCGAAAGTTCGGTTCTGACGGGTCGCTTTCCCGCAATCCGCGGACCGGACAGGGCGATCACAGGCCGGGGATTCCGTGGTCCGAGGCGGAGCTCGGCCAGAACTCCAGTCCCCCTAGCGCGGCCGCCGGACTACGACCAGAGTTCAGCCCGGCGCGACCACCAGGCCTCGGCGGCGGTCATCGCGCTCTCGGCCTCGTGGATGCCGTCGCCCACGAGCCCGGCGGTGGCAGCCCAGTGCAGGGGTACAAGGGCTACAGCCCCGGGGAGCCATCGGTACTCGTCGCGAGTCAGCGGTTCCGGAGCCGTGCCTTCGTAGGCGTCGAGCAGTCGTCGCGGCTCGAGCAATTCGCCGCCCTGTGCGACCTGGTGCAGGCTGCCCGCGATGTCGTACAGCCGCTCCCTGACCCTCGCAAAATCCAGGTCGAAGGTGGCCCATGAGCCGTCTGACATTTCTCCCGCGTTGCCCAATTTGTAGTCCCCATGAATCGGAGTGCATGGCAGTTCGACCTCCTTCCGGAGCTTGGAGAGCTCGCCAGTCAGCTGGCGCATCCGATGCACGACCGGCTCGCTGCGGGGTCCGAGCCTGCGGCGTGTGAAGCCGACCGAGTAACGCAGTTGGCCGAAGGTTCTGTGGTCGTCGAGGGGTTCGGGCGGACTGGGCTCCCAGACAGCTTTGAGCGCAGTGTGAAGGCGTCCGAGCTCCTCGAATAGGCGGACGTAGGAGTCCTCGTCCGTCCGTGGCTGGACGTGATCGATGAACTCCTCAATCTCAGCCCAACGATCAGCGACCCTCAGGAGGTCGCAGCCGGAAATCGGAACCGGCCGAGCGACTCGGACTTGCGTCCGCTGGAGCCGTTCCCGCAAGCGCCGCAGTCCCGCTACCCGCCCGCGGCGGACCCAGGGCCTGTGAACCGGAGGACAACCGGCGGCTCAGCGTCTATCCGCACGTTGAGGTTGAACCCACCGCCGATGTCTGCCCATCCGGCCCCGCGCGCGACGCGGGCGATCAGGGCCGAGACGGCCGGGTCATCTGGGCTGGCTCTAGGTCCAAACCAGCGCGGCAAGGCAGGCGGAGAGGTCGAAGCTTCGATTCCGGTCATGGCAATGGCCCGCCAGCGCACCCGAGGGAGGGTCCGGCGGCGAGCACGGCACAATCTACCCTATGACGGTCGACGCCCCGCAGCCCTTTTAGCTCGTGTGATCACCATCGTAGAAACGATAGCCGGTCGGTCGAGCCACTAAGCAGATAGTGCCGCTGAGCTGGGGTTTCGGGGTGGAGCGGACGACGGGAATCGAACCCTCATGACCAGCTTGGAAGGCTGGATTAGGCGGCCTGCGGCCTGCATTGTCCAGGTGATCAACGCTGGCTCTTGTCTCGCTGGCGACCGTGGTTGCCGGTGGCAGGCCGCTCTATCGGACACAACGGGCACGGGTTCCGGACCCGCCCGGTGAGGGAGATTCCATTGATTGCGACTGCCGCCGGGCTCCGGTGTTCTCGTGCAGCTCGATCACGGAAGGTATCGAGGGCGTGGGACACGGCGCTTAGGCACGGACCAACTGTGAGCGGTTGGCGTTTCCCTGGTTCTCCCAGTTGTCGTCCCAGGGATCGTCTCGCGCCGGCGCCCGCAGGCGCGGCGAGCTGCGCGTTGACCGCACGACCTGGAGTCGCGACGCTCTCCTCGCCTTCACCGGCGTACCAGAAAGTCCTTGAAAGAAGTCCGGGAGGTGGTGTCGGATCGGGTCGGAGCTGTTCGTAGCAGGGGTGAGCGGCCGCCTGCAAGGGGCGCCCCGAAGCACAGGAGATGATCGAAGATGCAGTATCTGATTTCTGTGATCGACGACGCTGCCGACCTGGCCACCGGATGAGATGGCAGCGGCTGGTAATCCCGAGCCTGAATCCCGCACGCTTGACGCGTTCAACGACCGGCTCGTGGCGGAGGGCTACTGGGTTTTCTCCGGCGGCCTCGCGGCGCCCGGCACGGCGACCGTGATCGACAACCGGGGCGGCGAGGCGCTGTTCACCGACGGGCCATTCGTGGAGTCGAAGGAGTATCTCGGCGGCCTGTGGATTATCGAGGCTGCCGACCTCGACGTGGCGCTCAAGCTCGCCGCCGAGGGGTCGAAGGCCTGCAACCGGAAGGTCGAGGTGCGGCCGTTCGCGCTCATGACCACAGAGACCGAGACGACGGCCCAGGACCAGATCCGACACTGCTGAAACCACCGCGCCGCCGCCATAACCGCCAAGGACGCCCGGCGCGCGGTGGCCCACCTCGCTCCCGAGGTCGTCAGCTTCGGCCTGGCCCCGCCGCTGCGTGACGCCGGGGATCAAGCTCCGCCACCAGGCGGGGATCGAGGGCTTTTTCGGGGCCTGGATGCCGATGGGCTACGACATGGCGACCCGGTCATCGAGGCGGGTGACGACGTCGCCTTCTGCCATGGCCTCACCCATATGACAGGCACGAAGACGGACGGGGAGCAGGTCGACTTGTGGTTCCCGGTCCACCGTCGGGCTCCGCCGGACGGCCGCGGGCTGGCAGATCAGCCACGAGCATGACTCCACGCCGTTCTACATGGACGGCTCGGGCCGGGCCGCCACCGACCTCAGGCCCTGACGTCATCGATGTTGGCCTCACGGGCGAGGCCGTGCTGCCGCTGACCTGGTGGGGGGTCCCGCGGCCGAGGAGCGGCAATCGAACCTTCGTGACCAGCTGTGGAAGTATTTCGCGGAACGATGCCGCAGCGGCGCTGGCCTGCGGATCTGGGTATCCGCGGGCGCCCGCGGTTGCCCGTCGTTCGCCGTGAATAATGACGCTCCTATGTTTGTCAAGTGTGCTGAGGCTGCCGTTGGTCAGGGTTCGGTAGAGGTGGCGGGCGAGGTAGCGCTTGATGCAGCGGCGGATTTCGCGGTCGGTTTTGCCTTCGGGCTGCGGCGCTGGACGTAGGCCTGGGTGGGCTGGTGGCAGCGCATGCGGGTGACGGCGATGGTGTGGATGGCGCGGTTGAGCTGGCGGTCGCCGAGCCGGTTGAGCCGGTGCCGGTCGGTCCGCCGGAGGACACCGGGACGGGTGCAGTGCCTGAGAGCATCGCGAACGCTTGCTCGCTGCGGATCCGTCCGGTGTGGGACCAGGACAGCAGGATCTGCGCAGCGCTGAGGTAGCCGAGTCCGTACTCGGCGGCGACCAGGCCCGGGGCCATGTCCTCGACGATCTCGGTGATCTGTGCCTCGAGCTCGGCTGCTACTTCGGCGAGGGCAGCGATCCGCTGGCCGAGCCGGGTCGAGGGCCTGGTGCAGCACCCGCGTCTGCCGGTCAGCGCCGTCGGGGCAGGTCAGCGCGGCGCATGCTTTCGCTCCCCGCTCCCGGGGAAGCGGGCGATCTGCTCGCGGAGGTCAGCGGGCGCGGTGACCAGGACCGCGGCCAGCGCGGTGCGGGCGGTCTTGGCGGACTGGACGGCGTTGTCCCGGTCGATCATCAGCAGCGGCAGGGCCTCCCGGTCCCATCGCCCCCCGGGCGGGCGGGCCAGCAGTTCGCGGGCGGCCCGGAAGGCGTCGATCGGGTCGCTCTTGCCCGCCCGGCGCTTTCCGACGTGGCGGCTGCAGTCGATCTCGGAGACCTGCTCGCCCTGGGCGGTCAGGTGGCGGGCCAGGCCCAGCCCGTAGTGCCGGGTTCCTCAACGGCCCAGGCCACCGGCCGGCCCCCGGCGGCTGACCGGGCCCAGGCCAGCAGCCGCACGTACCCCGCCGGGTGGCGGGTACCTGCAGTTGCGAGACGACCCGGCCGCGGGGTCGCAGATCGCCGCGGTGTGCGTGTCCAGGTGGGTGTCCACGCCCACGACCAGGTCTGCCTGCAGGACTTCGCTCACGGTGGTTCCTCCTTCGGTGCGATGCTGGGATAGCGGCACCGGCCTGGAGGAAACTCCCGCGGCAATCCTGTGATGAGTCACGGCCTGCGAGGACCGGACAAGCTCCTGATCAGGCCGGAGCCGGAGGTCACGCCGGTGCCCGCAGCGCCGGGGACAAGTCGTTAGCAAGACACGCCAAAGGACAGTCAGGCACGCAAGGAGTCACCCGCCGCCGCCAGACACCAACCCTGGCCTGCCGCGCCCCTCCTCGAACCGAGCGAACCCATACACACTGGAACAACAGGGGTCGGCGGCATTGGAAGGGTGCTCGGCTCAGTGTGGGACCGAGCCTCTGACCTGGGGTTTCGGGTTGGAGCGGGCGAAGGGAATCGAACCCTCATGACCAGCTTGGAAGGCTACGACTGCGCGTGCTTTGACCTGGAGCGCAGCAGGTCAATCGCGCTTGCATGCCCGTCGGTGACCGCTGTGACCGCTGGCTGCCCGACCGATCGGGCACGGAGCGGGCACGGCCTCGGTCTGCGGCACCATGGCGACGTGGACTTGCAGCACGCTCCAGCCAATCTCAGGTTCTTGCTCAACGAGTGGGATCCGATCGGCGTGGCAGACCTGGTGCAAGATGAGTACGACTGCCTGATCGCGCCCGTGCTTAAGGTACTCATATCAGGGTGGGCCGGCCGGGGTGAGCGAGCTTCTCTGGTCAGCTAGAAGATCACTTTGGCCTTGATCCAGTCGCCTGTGAGGTCGATCTGTTGGCTAACCGGCTTGTCGCGTGGTGGGCGGCTATTGAAGACGATCTATAATCCACTCATCTCCAGCTGGAAGATCGGGGAGGGAGACGCAGCTGGCCAGGACACATGCAGTTGCTGGTCCGCGCGGTGCTTTTACCGTGAGTACCCGCAGGTAGCTGCCTGCGCTCGCCACGTGTGGCACGTATGTGGCACGCAGTCCCGGCGGGGTGCGCTGGACCTACATAGGCTGGCACGGCTTCTCCGACAATCCGCAAGCGCCATACGCTCAGACAGATGACGGTACACCGGCCGCGGCTTTCCCGCGCCTTCTTCGGCCATGGACAGGCGATACCGGATCAGGTCGAGGTTGAGTACGCGGGGCGATCGGTCGCACCGGAGACCGTGACGTCGCTCGATCGCGCCATCAGGCGCCTTATCGGCGGGCAGGCGACTGACATCACCCTGACGGTCTCGCCGGACGTCTACAGCCGCATCACCGTGCAGGGGATCATTACCGCCACGACGCCGCTGGCAGCGCCGACCCGGCTCGACAAGGTCGTTGATGACGCACTAGCAGAGACCGGCTTCTTCGAGGAATTCGACATCCTCGGCAAGGTCGTGCACGCCACTCCGGCTGATCTCCGACCCGCTCGATAAACAGGGACGTGCACTATCAGCTTGGGAAGTCTCAGCCACGTGCGGCGGGCTACCTGCTAAGTCGCCGACCTGCGGAACTGCGGGTTACTTGTCCGCGAATGACCGCGAGACGCCGCTGTGGTTCGCCCGATCGGGCATGTAGCGGGCACGCGACCGCCGCTGGGTTATGAGCCGGACGACAGCTGCCTCGCCCTCTCGCGCTGCTCTGGCTAGCTCGCCCGTGGTCACGCACTGACGCTCGCTCAGGTCGCAGCGTCCGGCTGGTTTAGGGTCGATGCTTCGGGTGCCTTGGGAGCGGAAATGGATGCGCAAGGCGTGCCAGGAGCGCATGCTGCCGGTCGAAAGCTGCGACGTCAAATGTTCCGGGTTGCTCTGTGAGGCGATCCAGGCGCCGAGGTGATTGCAGGGGCCTGAGATCCTGGCGGCCGTCCTGGATGATCGCCAGGTACTTCACCTCTGGCCGACGTAGCCGTGAGCAGTGCTGGCAGGCTGTCCGGGCCCAGGATTGTTGTGCTGGGTGGTCTGCCCGTAGGTTATCGCGTTGCCGTCAAGGTGGCCCGAATAGCTAGGAGTGGCGATCGGGTCGAAGGCGTACGACTGCCATGGGGCGAGAGCCCGACATGGGCGTGGTCCAGGAGTCCCGGTCCTTGCTGCAGGTGACGACGCTCGTCATTGCGCGCATTCTGCTGTTGAGCGAGGAGCGGTGGAATTGCAGGAACATCACCACCGCGCAGCGGGAAGCCCTCCACTGGCAGATCGGGATCGACATCTGGTAGCTGAGCACATCGGGCAGTTCAGGCAGCCCGCGCTCGATGACGGAAGCGCCGGTGCGCAGCCAGTACCGGGATCAGCTGGGCGGCAACGGAATGCTTGCTGTCATGCACTGCCACTGTCTGTTCCCGAGCCGCATCTGGCTCTACCGGTCTTCTCCGTTGTTCTGCAGGTGCCAAGATCCAAGGTGAGTGAGCGCCGGGTCAAAAGTACTCGGCGAAGCCGATCGCGAGCCTGACGCCGTCAGGCGGTCTTGATTCGGCGGGTGCGAGCTGGACAATCGAAAGGAGATAGACCGAGCCAGCGGCGAGGTGAAGAGTGCCGGATGTCTGCCTAGTGTGCAAAGGCAAGCGGGCTGCTCGGGCGCGCCCGCGCGAGCGGGGCCCGTCGGCCAGAGCGCGGCGCGGGCGGCGCCGCGGCGGAGCGCAGCGGAGCCACCTTGATCTAAGTACGGCTGAATTCGGCAGCGGCTGGATGGAGCGACGGCGTCGCTGCTGCTTACGTCGCGGGACGCCTGGTCGTCGGCGACTGTGGTTGTCCTGCGTCAGCGGGCCCTCTATGAGGGTGAGCAGGACAGGCGGGATACGACCGGGGAAGTAATAAGAACCCATCTTCTCGGCCCGTCTTGTTGATCATCAGACCGGGTCGATCCCGTCGACGGCCCAGATATCCACGGACCGCCCGTGTTGTTGATGTGGGTTTCAACAGCTTCCACGTCATGGTTTCTGCAAAGAAACACGCCCTCGGCCTCTGGCTGCTCACTGCCAGCTATTCCGCGCGCTGCGCCCATGCGGTCCCAGTCCAAACCGTAAGTACGTATGGACTCCCGGTTAGCGATCGAGCTGACATGAAACCAGGTCTCGCGGCCTGCGTTCACGGCAGGATGCCGAAACGTTCGGCGAGGTCGCGGAGTTCTGGCCGTGCCCGGAGGCCGGAGAGCTGGAGCAGATCCCGGGTGACGTCGCGGGCGACTCGGTGGGTGCGGGTCTGCTCGGGGGCGATGGTTTCGGCTTCGGTGAGGTCGCGGATGGCTTCGCCGGTCTGGCGGCGCATGGCGTGGGCTGCTGCGAGGTCGATGAGGTAGCGGGACCTTCGCTCGGGCGACAGGCTTTCTGCCTCGATGTCGCGGGCGAGGTCCAGGGCGTGGCCGGCGTCTCCTAGCTCGACCGCTACCGCGACGGCGTGGATAGCAACGTTGGCTGGCCCGAATTCGGTTCCGTAGTCGTCCCGGCCCTCTCCCGTTCTTGCCGCGATTTCGCGCGCGGTATCGAGGTGGGCGTGTGCCTGGCCCCGGTCGTTGTCACGGGCAGCGGCGATGGCGAGGACGAGCTGGAATGACCCGTAGAGCGACAGTGCCCCGGCCGCGGCGTCGGTCTTGCTGATCAGCGGCTCTAGAGCGCTCGCGGTGGCGGTGGCGACCTGCTGGGCCTGGGCGACCTGGCCGAGGCTCAGGAAGACGTGGGCCATGCGGAACATGCTGGCCGCGACGGTCAGCGGGGCGTCGATGGCCTCGGCGGTGAACGCGGCCCGGTCAGCTGCGATCCAGGCCGCGTCGGCTTCGCCGAGTTTGGACATGGCCGCCGCGGTGGCCTGGTAGGTATCGGCCAGCAGCTCACGGGCCTGGTGGCGGAGCGTCTCTGTCCTGGCGTTGCGGGCGGCGGTTTCGAGGCCGGGTATCAGGGCGCCGAGGATCGGGGCTAGCTCGGTGTAGCGGCTGCCGTGCACCAGCTCCCACACCTGGCCGTGCATCTGGCGCATCGTGTCCAGCTCGCTCGCTGGCGTGGCTCGCTGTCCGCTGCCCAGGATCGTGGCGATCGCCGGGTGGCCGGTGAGTGCTCCGCGGATCATGTCGAACGCCTCGGGCCGCTCCTGGAGGCCGTCGTCCTGGTCGTCGTCGCCGCGCAGTTCGGCCACGGGGATGCTGAGCACGTCGGCGACTTTCTGCAGGACCGAGAGCCGGTCCACTGGCCGGACGCCTCGCTCGACCTGGGAGACCCAGCTCTCTGACCGGCCGACCAGCCCGGCGAACTCGACCTGGGAGAGCCCGAGTCGCTTGCGGTGGTAGGCGATGCGCTCGCCGACCAGGTAGGTATCAGGCATCGGCGGGGGTCTTCCCACCGGTGAGCGCCAGGAAGTCGACGGCCTTGGACTCCAGCAGCGCCTCCCGCTCGGCCAGGAACCGGCGCGTGTGGTCCTGGGCCTCGTGCGCCTCGAACGCCGCGCGGTCGGAGTACAGCTCGTAGAAGATCCGCTCGCGCTCGGCGCCGTCCACGGTGTGGCAGGCATAGACCAGGGTGCACGGCTCATGGGCCCGGATGCCCTTGGCGGTCTCGGCGACCAGGGCGTCGAAATCGGCTTCGCAGCCCGGACGCACCGTGAACCGCACTACTAGCGCGAACGGCGTGGCGTCGTCAGTCATTGCTTGTCATCTCCTGGCGTCGCAGGTCAGGTCCAGCCGCCCACGATACGCGGCCCCGCACTAGAGCTACTAGAAACAGACAGCCGCACTTTTTATGCGACTCGCTCTTGACTCACCGTCGGCCCGCACTGAGACTGCTAGTAGCCGCACAGATAGTGCGGCTAGCCGCATCCTTGGTGCGGTCTCAGCCGAAGGAGGGGCAATGGCCCTTCGCAATGGCTCCCGGTTCACGGTGAGCATGCAGGACGTGTTCGGGTTCGGGTGCGCGCTCATGCCGGACTCCATCACCGAAGCCATGGACTACGACGAGCGGACGAAGGTCCGGCGTCCGGCCATGGACAAGCTGACCGGCAAGCCGGTCTGGCAGTGCCGCGTCTCCGACATGGACCCCGAGCTGGCGGCCGGTCCCGCGAGACCGTCGTGAAGATCATCAGTGACCGCCGGCCGACCGCGCCGACCGGCCAGCCGTTCGAGTCAGTCGAGTTCGAGGGCCTGACCGTCACCCCGTACGTGACCGACAAGGGCCGGATGGCCTACTCGCTGCGGGCGACCGCGATCAAGCCCGCCCGGCCGGGCGGCAAGGACGCCGGGTGATGGCCGTCCTGCGATCATCCACGCTGACACTGCCGGTCGACAGCAAGTCCGTCGTGGCGCTGAACGCCTATCCCGCCCGGACGCCGCTGCTGACTATCGCGACTGCACGGCCGCCGCTGCTGGTCACCCTGACCTTGCCCGAGCTGCTCGACGCGGGCCACGTTCGCTTCGCCCGTGACCTGGCCGCCTACGCCGCGCGCTACGCGACCGAGGTTGAGCGTGCCTGGCGCGGTCTCCCGCCCCTCCCCACAGCCGTGAAGACGGCCTGACATGCAAGCGGCCCCGGCTAGTGATTCGAGCACTGCCGGGGCCCTGCCCTTCTCCCGCCCTGTGAACGAGATAAGGACATCCCTGATGATGGCCGATCAGCCCGCCCGGGTCAGCCCGGATGACATCTCGACCCTGTTAGCCAGCCTCGCCGATCTCGGCCCGGACGCGACTCCGGCGGAGCGGCTCGCCTATCACGAGAGGAAGGCCGAGCTGCTGTCCCGGATCGCCGCCGTGCTCGGCACCACTGACGCCTACGACGCGGCCGCCGACGCGTGGCTGCAGTGCCAGCTCGTCGCCCGCCAGATCAGCCGGCAGGAGGACGCGTCGTGAACCCGTTCTCCGGTGAGCAGATCGTCCAGATCACCAACCCCGACCCCTTCGCCCGCCCGGTCCTCCGGTCGCCGGTGCTGCACACGCCGGTCTGGATGATCGCCGTCGCGCAGCTCGCGCGGCTGCTGTGGCGGCTCGTCCGGTTCACCGCCCGCCACCCGGTCGCCTCCCTCATCGCCGCCGCGCTGTTCGTGGCCTGGCATTACCTGAGCTGGCCCGGGCCCGTCGCTATCGTCCTGGTCCTGTCGGCTATCGGGATTGCCTGGCGCCGGTTCTGGCCGGCCTCGTGGTTCCGGCTGGTCGCCTCACCGATGCTGGGTCGGTGGCGGCGCTGGCGTTACCTGCGTGACTGGGTCCAGGTCATGACCGTCGCCCGGCTCGTCGTCGTCTCCCGCAGTCACCTGCTGGTCCCGGTCCTCGGCCCCGTCTTCTCGACTGCCTGCACGGACAGGCTGCTGGTCCGTATGGTCGCCGGCCAGTCGCCTGACGACTTCGGCAAGCACGCCGTCAATATCGCGCACGGCCTCGGCGCTCTGACGTGCCGGATCAGGACCGCCCCGCCGGGTCACGTGGTGGTGGAGCTGGTCCGCCGCGACGTCCTCACCGCGATCATCCCGGCCTTCGCGGTCCCCGGTCACTGCGATCTGCGCTCGATCCCGGTTGGCCGCCGCGAAGACGGACTGCAGTGGACCGTCCGGCTGCACGGCACCCATGTCCTGGTTGCGGGATCGACCGGGGCGGGGAAGGCGTCACTGCTGTGGGGGATCATCCGCGGCATCCTCCCCGCCCTTGACGACGGCACAGCGCGGCTGCTGGGCGCGGACCCGAAGGGCATGGAACTGGCCTACGGGCGGGCCTTGTTCGACCGGTACGGCCGGTATGAGTCCGACCCGGCCGCGATCACCGCCTTGCTCGAGGACGCGGTCACGGAGATGCAGTACCGGGCCGCGCGGCTCGCGGGAAAGCACCGCGACCACACCCCGACGTCCGAGCACCCGTTCACGCTCGTCGTGATCGATGAGGTCGCGTTCCTTACCGCCTACCAGCCTGACCGCAAACTCCGCGAACGGACCCTCGCGGCCCTGGCCACCCTGACCACGCAGGGCCGCGCGGTCGGCTACTGCGTCCTGGCTGCTTTGCAAGACCCGCGCAAGGACGTACTCACGATCCGGAATCTGTTCCCCGACCGGATCGCCATGCGCCTGGACGAGCCCGAGCAGGTGGACATGGTCCTCGGTGACGGCACCCGTGACCGCGGCGCCCTGGCCGACCAGATCGGCTCCGACCCGCTGACCGGCGCCGGGATCGCCTACGTCCGCCTGGCCGACAACCCCGACCCCCTCCGCGTCCGCGCCGCCTGGATCTCCGACGACGACATCACCGCCATGTGCCACCACTACGCACCCGCCCGGCCGCCGCTCGCCGCGATCGAGGCAGGCGAAGCAGCATGACCGTGATCACGACGTGGCGGACCGATGACCCCTGCCCGATCTGCGGCACGGGCCTCACCGCCACGGATACCCCTGACGGTCAGCAGCTCGCCCAGGACTGCGGTCTCTGCGGCTGGTCCGTCTCCTGGCAGGCATCACTCAATCCCGAAGGATCGCGGCCATGAAAGACGGCGCCCACACCCACCACAACCACTCTGGCGGTTCGGGCATCTGGCTTGCCATCGTCCTGGTAGTGGTCCTCGTTGGCAGCGCCAGCGCGATCACCGCTTTCCTCGCCGAGCTGGTCCGCGTGCTGCTCATCGTCCTGGCCGTCACTGCCGGACTCGGCATCTCGGCTGGCCTGGTGGTCCTCGCCCGGCACCGACCGCACAGGCAACCGCCGATGCTCAGAGCCACGCATCCGCCTGCCATCACAGCGATGCAGGACCAGCCGCGGGGTGAAGTCGCCGTTCTCCGGGCGGAGCTGGCCTTTCTGCGTCAGCAGGTCGCGTCCATCACTGCACCCGATGATCTCCGCGAACTCGATGACTGGCTCCGTGACAGCGGCGATGCACAGCGCGGACGTGATGCCTCATGAGCACCCGCATGGAACGGCTGTCGATGCCGCTGGCCCGCGACGCGATCCGCCAGCTCACCCAAGCCGCCGGCGGTTGTACCCGCCCGGTCCAGCTCCGCCGCACCGACAACACCACCGGCACAGTCGATCAGGTCCTCGTTCCCTGCGGCAGCACTCGCGAGGACCAGTGCTCCGCATGCGCCAAACGAGCCGCCTCGCTGCGGGCTCAGCAGTGCCGGGAAGGCTGGCACCTCGACCACGACCCCGAACCGCCCGCACCCGTGCCCGACGACGAACAGGAAGCGTGGCTGCTGCTGCGGGCCGAGGCTCAGGTCCGCCGCGACCACGCCCTGGCCGCCAACGCCGACACTTCGATGCTGGACGAGCTCATCGGCGAGCTCGATGACCACATCACCGCCGCCGGCATACGCGGCACCGTCACCCAGCCACCCGATAACGACGACCAGCCGCGGGCCCGGCGGTCACGCTCCACCCGCCGCCGCCAGGACGCCCCCGACCTGCCCTCGCGGCCGATCGTGAAGACCACCACCGGCCGCACCTACACGAGCCCGGACGGAAAGACCTGGCAGCCGTCGATGTTCCTCACCCTCACCTGCGACAGCTACGGGAAAGTGGGCCCGGACGGCATTCCCGCCAGCCCGGCCAGCTACGACTATCAGCGGGCCGCGAGAGATGCCCTGCACTTCGCGGCGCTGTTCGACCGGTTCATCCAGAACCTCAGGCGCTATGCCGGCCGGGACATCCAGTACTTCGCGACCATCGAGCCGCAGAAGCGACTGGCCCCGCACGTCCACCTCGCGCTCCGCGGCACGATCTCCCGCGCCGATCTGCGGCAGATCATCGCCGCGACCTACCACCAGGTCTGGTGGCCGCCCGCCGGTCACGTCGTCTACGGCGAGGACGAGCTGCCCGAATGGCACGAGCCGTCCGGCCGGTTCCTCGACCCCGGCACGGGGGAGCTGCTGCCGTCCTGGGCCGATGCCCTCGACGCCATCGGCCCGCACGATCAGCCGCTGCACGTCGCCCGGCTCGGCCCCAAGTTCGACGCCCAGGGCGTCCTCTCCGGCAGCAAGGACGCCGACCGGTGCATCGGCTACCTCACCAAGTACCTGACCAAGCAGCTCGGCACCGTCTACACCGACAACGGCAACGCCGCCGCCGCCGATCACGCCGACCGGCTCGTCCAGGCGCTCAGGTACGAGCCCTGCTCGCCCGGCTGCGCGAACTGGCTCCGCTACGGCATCAACCCCAAGAACCCCAGGCCCGGCATGCGGCCCGGACACTGCCGCGGCAAAGCCCACCGCCGCGCCTACCTCGGCTACGCCGGCCGCCGCGTCCTGGTCTCCCGCCGCTGGTCCGGCAAAACCCTCACCGACCACAAGAACGACCGGCGGGCCTGGCTCCTCGCCGCCCTCGGCCTCCCCGATCTTCCGGCAACCGACCCTGGCCGGTACACCTGGCAGCGTGTCACCCCCGGCGACCCCGACCACATCCCGCCGACAGCAGCCTTGCTGCACGTCCTCACCGACCGATCCAGACAGAAAGCCACCCTGGCACTCGCCTGCGAACGAGCAAGCGAAGCCAGCAAGCTTTCGGCAACCGGGCGGGAGGCAGCGTGATGACGAGGCAGGCACCGGCTCCCGTTGAACGGCTGCTCACCGTCGGCCAGGTCGCTGAGCTGCTCGGCACCACCGAACGCTTCCCGCGGCGCCTGATCGCCGAGCGCCGGATCAGGTTCGTCCGGGTCGGCCGCCACGTCCGCATACCGGAGTCGGCCGTCGCTAACTTCGTTGCCGCGGGAATGGTTGAGCCGGGCAACCACCACCGGCGAGGTGTTGCCTAATGGCCAGTCGCAAACGAAGGTTCGGGCGCGTTCGCCAGCTCCCTTCCAAGCGGTGGCAGGCACGATATCGCGGGCCTGACGCCACGGATCATCCCGCGCCGGTGACGTTTGCGACCAAGCGAGATGCGGAGATCTGGCTGGTCAACACCGAGGCGGACATCCGGGCGGGGCAGTGGGTTAACCCTGCTCTCGGCAACGTAACCTTTGCTGTTTTTGCATCATCGTGGATGGCCGACCGGATCCTGAAACCGCGCACAGCGGAGCTGTACGACGGTCTGCTCCGCAATCACCTGATGCCGTCTTTCGGCAACCTGCCCATCGGCGAGATCCGCGAGCCGCAGGTGCGACGCTGGCGTAAGGAGCGGCTCGATGCCGGCCCTGCCGCAGAGCGACCCTTCGGCCCGGTGACCGTCGCCAAGGCCTACCGGCTGCTTCATGCCATCATGTCGACTGCCGCCGACGACAAGCTCATCGTCCGCAATCCGTGCCGTATCAAGGGAGCAGGGGAGGAGCACTCGCCAGAGCGGCCGGTGCTCACGCTGCCAGCCCTCCTGCGTCTGCTGGACTGCGTGCAACCGCGCTATCGAGCCATGCTGCTGTTGGCCACCTTCGCGAGTCTGCGGTTCGGTGAGCTGGCGGCGCTCCAACGCTCGAACCTGGATCTCGACGGTTGCGTAGTCCAGGTCGTGCGGTCCACCGCTCAGATGAACGACGGCAGGCTTATCGAACAGGAACCGAAGTCACGCGCCGGCCGTCGGACCGTGGCGTTCCCGCGGGAGATCGTTGGCGAGCTGCACTGGCACCTGGAGTGCTTCGCTGAGGCTGGCCCCGACGGCCTGGTGTTCGTCGGCCCGAAAGGCGGCAGGCTGCGCCGGTCCAACTTCCGCGACCTCTGGCTAGTAGCTCTCAACGACGCCGGGATCGCTGGTCTGCATCTGCACGACCTGCGCCACACAGGTAACACGATGGCCGCCGCAACGGGCGCTAGCTTGCGCGAATTGATGGAGCGGATGGGCCACTCCAGCTCGCGGGCGGCGATGATCTATCAGCATGCTTCGCGGGATCGCGACGAGGCCATTGCTGCCGCGATGGGAACCGCGCTGACGGCCGCTCGTAAGGGCTCCGGGGCATCGTCATCGGGCACGCAGCGGGCACGCGGGCGTGGCAAGGCTTCGTGATCTTGTGCGAGTGATCGGCCGAACAGCGCTTGACCTGGAGTTTTGGGTTGGAGCGGGCGAAGGGAATCGAACCCTCATGACCAGCTTGGAAGGCTGGGGCTCTACCATTGAGCTACGCCCGCGTGACGAACTAGCCGCCACCGTAGCGTACCGGGTAGCCGGCAGTTGAGCAGCCGCAGCGGCCGCTACTGGATGGGCGGCAGCTTCTGGCCCTCGCCCAGCACCGGCCGGAACAGGTCGCCGCGCTCGTTCAGCCTGTCCAGGACGGTCCTGATCGTGAACTTGTCCGGCCGCAATGACGGATCGTCCAGCTCGGCCCAGTCGATGGGTGCGGACACCGGGGCGCCGGGCGCCGGCCGCGGACTGTAGGGAGCCACGAGGGTCTTGTTGCTGACGTTCTGCGTGTAGTCAAGCCTCGCCAGGCCTTGCCGCTCACTGACGTCCCACTTCCAGCTGACCAGTTCGGGCACCACCGCACCTACCGTCTTCGACAACTGCTCTACCCAGACGCGGGTGTCCTGGTAAGTCAGCCCCTCCTCTACCGGGATCCAGATCTGGATGCCGCGGCGGCCGGTGACCTTGGGCTGCGCCCGGACCTTCAGGTGCTCCAGGGCGGTCCGGTGCAGCCGGGCGAGGATAAGGACCTCGTCCCAGGTCGTCGCGGTACCCGGATCAATGTCTATCAGTGCGTATGTCGGACTGGCCGGGCGGACGCACAGCGATGTCCAGGCATGCCATTCCAGCGCACCGTAGTTTGCTGCCCAGATCAGGGCGGCTGGCTCATTGACGACGAGGTAGGTGCTTGTCCGGTCGCGCTTCGCGTCCGGGTTGTCCCAGCGCGGCAGCCAGTCCGGGGCATGCTGGGGGAGCTGCTTATTCCAGAAGCCCGGCTCGGTCGCGCCGCCCGGGAATCGGTGCATGTTCAGCGGCCGCCCCGCTAGATAAGGGAGCAGCACCGGCGCGATCCGCGCCGCATAGCAGACGAGGTCTCGCTTGCTGACGGCATCCTCATGCGGCCGGGCTGGGAACAGCTCCTTATCCAGGTTGGTCAGCCGGAGCTTGCGCCCGAATATCTCCCAGGTGCCGTCCGCGCCAAGCTCGTCGAGTGCCTTCAGCTCTGCCTCGCTCGGACCTGGCACCGGGCGCGGCCGCAGCTCGATGGACGCCTCGGCAGGGGGGAGATCCGACCGCCAGATCCGGTCCGGGTCCGCCTTCACCTGGTCGTTAGTGCGTCCGGTCAGCACGGATTCCGGGAAGTTCTCGGCGTCCCAGCCGCTGACCGCGTACTCGTCGTTCTTATGCATGAGCAGCCACTGGTCGGAGTCCTCGCGGTTCCGGCCCCGCTGCACCAGTATCAGACGTCCCCGCAGTTTCTTGCCGAATACGTCGGCGTGCAGCTCGCCAGCCGCCACAGCGGCGACGGGGTCATCGGTCTCATGCGGCTCCCAGGTGCCGGCATCCCAGACGATGACGTCACCCCCGCCGTACTCTCCGGCGGGGATCACTCCTTCGAAATCGATGTACTCGATCGGATGATCCTCGACGTGCACGGCGAGGCGCTTAGCCGCCGGGTCCAGGGTCGGGCCGTTAGGCACGGCCCAGCTGGCCAGTACTCCATCCATCTCGAACCGCACGTCATAGTGACGGCGACGTGCCCGGTGCCGCTGCACCACGAATCTCAGCGGATCGCCCGTCCGGTCCGCCGGTACGCCCCCGGCAGGCTCCGGCGTCCGGCTGAAGTCGCGCTTGGAGTGGTACGGCGCAAGCTTGCCGGAGTCCGGAGAGTCCGCCATGGTCCGGTCGCCCGGCCCCGGCTTCTTCCCGGCCGCTGGCCGATCCGACCTGCCAGCTGGCTTCTTGCTCACCCGTGCCATAACGCCGATGTTCCCATTTGCGGCCGTTCCAGCCAACGAGCAAGCCCGGCCTTCCGCCTCGCCGCCACGGCCAGGACCAAAGCGGTTGTCGCTGGCTGTCCGTACTCCCGTACACTTGCGCCGAGTCGCGCCTGCGGCGCCCGGACCGGGTGGCTCCGGCGCGATCGGGATGTAGCGCAGCTTGGTTAGCGCGCCTGCTTTGGGAGCAGGAGGTCGCGGGTTCGAATCCCGCCATCCCGACGCGATTTTTCGAATGTGTTGTCAGTCTTTGGAAGCAGGCTCGACTCGTCGGCGGGTGCCGCCTGATACGCCGCCGTGGCCGACTGACTGCTGCCGTTTGGCTCCCACACTTTGTCCTCATTGCTCGCGCGCGAGACAACCGAATTTGAATGCGACGTACAAGCGCCCTGCTCTCGACGCACCCGTCACCACCTGGAGCAGATGTCGCGCAGTGCCCAGCTGGACACCAATAGGCGCGACTGAGGCCGCTCTGGCTCCCGGCTAGCGGCCGTCTCGGCATTCTGATGAGCCGCACCTTCGTCTTGCTAATCGTCGGGTCGCGCTCGGCGGCGGCGATGGCGTTATTCGCGGCACCTCTACGTTCAGCGTCTACGCCAGGAACTATGAAGTCTGGACCTGACCAGCCGCGCCGAGAAGGAGCCCGCCCTACCATACGTTGGATGGGCGGGGATAGGCGCCGGGGACCTCGGTGCACTGTTGCGCCTCGCCACTAGGCGCTATCACGGTGTATCTGCTCTCCATCCCCACGCCGCGGTTTTGCGCATCGAACTCAGGTGCACCCTCGTGCATGCCGATCTGAAGCCGTATCAGGGTCGCATCGAGGAACGACGCCAGGGAGAAGTTATCCGAGAGCCCCTACATCAGAAGATCGTCCGCCCAAGCGTGCCGCAAGGCACCGGGTTTACGGCACAGCCGGCGCGAGGCGACGGCGGCACGCCAGGGCGTTGGTTGCGGCCTCTCTGTGCGAGGTTCGTCGCCGTGCGGTGCACATGATGATTGTGTGGCCTGGCTGGGCCGGCAGCGACTGCGCCGCTATGCTGAGCCACCCACAGCAGCCGGGCCTGACGTAGCCACACCAGCCGTTCCGGCATATGGCGCATCGATAAGCCTGATTGTGCTGGTGCGTAGATTCCTAGACTGAAGCGGCTTCCTGACGGTTTGCCACTTACCCCTATATTGAGCAGGCTTCGTGACGTATTTTCTGGGTGGCGGGAGTCCTAGCGAGAGGGGCGGGTAGGCGGTGGGCCGGAGCCGTGGATTCACCAGTGTATTAATCCAAATGCAGCGCCAAGCGGAGCGCGATGCCAGAGCGCGAGCTGCAGCTCAGCGTAGTGCTCAAGTTCAGGCAGTCCGAGCACGACGGGCATTCGAGCGAGCAGTGGCAGCGGATCAGAAGGAACGGGCACGCCTGTACATCGAATCGAGGATCGCAGAGGTTGCCGCCCTCAACGAGCGGCTCGCAGCCGATATCGCGGAGTTAGACGGCCTGTTTCGTAGCACTCTGAAGGTAGACGATTTCCTCGATTTCGAATCGCTCAAGGAGGCGGCTCCGCGGCCGCGGTTCGAGCCCGGTGCATTAGCCGTGCCCGCACCGCTGCCTGACCCTGCTGACTTCCGGCCTCCTGAGCTTAGCGGCGCGCACAAGCTTCTGCCCGGCGCGAGGCAGCGATACCAGGCGCGGGACGAAGCCGGGCACCGGCAGTACGATGCCGCAGTTCAAGAGCATCAGCTTCGGGAGGCTCAGCGGCTCGGCCAACTGCAGCAGGCACGGGCGGAGCACGAGCATGCTGTTGCGGCGCTCGAGGAGCGGCTAGCTCGCCAGCATGCTGAGGTTGAATCGTTTAAGGCCGCATTCACGGTCGGCGAGCCGGCGGCTGTGGTGCAGTACTTCGCGCTCGTGCTCGAACGCAGTCACTATCCTGAAGGCTTCCCGCAAGCCTTCAAGCTGGCCTACGTACCGGAATCGCGACAGCTCGTCATCCAGTACCGGCTTCCGGGGTTCGAAGCGGTGCCGGATGTTGCCGAGTACAAGTACGTCAGAACCGGGGACAAGATCACTCGGAAGGCATGTCCGGTGCGGGAGCGCCAGGACCGCTATAAGCAGGTTGTTGCAGCCGTCACGGTCCGCACGCTGCATGAGGTCTTCGAGTCCGATCGATCCGAGATCGCCGAGACTGTCGTCTTTAACGGTCATGTCGACACCGTCAATGAAGCGACTGGCAAACAGGAGTACCCGTGCTTGGTCACATTGATGACTACCCGGGCGTCGTTCATGGATCGCGATTTCGCTCGCATAGATCCTTTGGCCTGCCTACTTGACCTGTCCGCGAGCGTTTCAAAGAACCCGGCGGAGTTGGCGCCAGTTCGGCCGGTTCTGGAGTTCGACATGGTTGACCCGCGGTTCGTGGAGGAAGCCGACGTCTTGTCTGGCCTAGACCAGAGGCCCAACCTGATGGAGCTTAAGCCCGGCGAATTCGAATCCCTGATCACGAACCTCTTTACCAAGATGGGCCTGGAAACCCGGCAGACCCAGCCGTCGCGAGATGGCGGCGTCGACTGCGTAGCATTCGACAACCGGCCCGTCTTCGGCGGCAAAGTCGTCATCCAAGCCAAGCGCTATAAGAACACGGTGCCGGTGAGCGCGGTCCGTGACCTCTTCGGGAGCGTTCACAACGAGGGTGCCTCCAAAGGCATCCTCGTCACGACATCCGGATACGGCAGGGCGTCATTCGAGTTCGCCAAAGGCAAGCCCTTGGAGCTTCTCTCCGGCAGCCACCTCCTCTACCTGCTCAAGGTCCATGCAGATGTTGACGCCAAGATTGAGCCCCCCGAGCACTGGGAAGAGCCCCGCAGTGACTCGGGATCACCCCACTGGGACGAGCCCAACGAAACTTGATTCACCGGCGCTTGACCTTTTGCGTAGTCGACCGCGGAACCGGTCTGTGGCCGCTCCCGTTCATGAAGAGATGCGGTCGATCTGAGCGCTTAGGTTGGCGGCAGCAGGCGTGTTATCAGGGCCCGGATACGGGTGTATCGCTGGTCTGCGGCCTCCTTGCTCAGGCGCTGCTGATCGATCAGCGCCCTCATGCCGGGGCCGCCTTGGCGGTGGAATAGCTCGCGCGTGATCGCTGCGCCCTGGGCCGTGACTCCGCGGCTGAATGCCTCGGCTTTGACTCCGGCTGCGAAGCAGATCTCTAGGCAGCGCCAGACGTCGATGATGTCCGTGGGCTTAATCCGGACGCTGGTTGCGAAGGCCTTGAGGGTTAGCGCGCTGGCTTCATCGGGGAAGAGCAGTTTTATGCTCAGCATTTCGCTGTTGAGACGGCGCAAATCCAGCGCGAGCTCAACAGGAGCGCGCGCAAGGGCCATATGGAGACCGGGGACCTCGGTTGTCACGAGATCGGTGCCTACTCGGACGTTCTGCCGTGGCCGGCTCGTGTAGGCAGGCACGAGGACGTCGACGACGGCGCGGTAGGCGGGTGAAACACTACCGGAGATTCCTGCCGGAATGTCGGGTACCGGTCTTTCGAACCTGTCGCCCGCGACCTGCTGGTATCCGCCCGCTTTGAGCTTGCCGGAGATGTCGAGGTCGCGAGCGATGATGGGCGGTACGCCGAGATCAGCGTCCAGGGTTTCGCGGTAGAGGCTGGCGCCGAGTTCCCACCGGACGGCCAGCGCTGTCACCATGAGGCCGCCGATGACGCGGTAGTCGGTGGTCTGGGCGTCAAGGACTCGAGAAATGTCGGCAAGGGCTACATAGTTCAGGTCGTCGGCTACAGATGCTGCCGCCAGCACAACGCGGCTCAGCGGTCCAGCAGCCATTGCCGTAGCTTTCCGGCGGCCTCATCGCGGTCAGCGCCGCCCAAGTCCAGCAAGTCCCAGATCACTTGGACGGGTTCAGCAAACGGGATGCTGGTGCCCTTGAATTCCCCTTCGAACTCTCGTGACGGGAAGACGGACTGGTCGGCGGGCATCCGGACGATCACATTGGCGTCAGTGTTCGCCGTGGCCTCGACGCTGCGGAGGACAGCGGCATCGAGTGCACCGTTGGTGTACACGATTAGCGTGCTGGGGCGGCGCCATGGCCGGATGAGGTCCGGTCCGACGTCGGCGGATACAGCCAGGTCATGCTGACTTGCGTGTGTTCGTGCCAGGTGCATGGCAACCTCCGCAAGCGGGTCGAGGCTGTAGAAGTACTGCTCCGACCCGCCCGGCCCTGGGTATTCGGTGAGAAAGCGATCGAGCAGGTCTTCGCGCCGCGGCAGCCAGCGCCCTCGGCTCACACTCTCGACGAGGCCGAGGCTGTACAACTGCCGGAGTACCTGTGACGCCCTGGGCTGGGACACCTTTGTCTGACTCGCCAGGGAGGTTGCGCCGACGCTGACGTCGTTATTTGCGTGCTGGCCGATGAGTGCGCGGATGATGGCGTAGCTGCCTGACCCGCGGGGCAGCGTCCTGCGCCTGCGCACAGGGCGAGAGCTTGCCATGCGCTGTCGCACGACGAGCCCCGCCGCACGCAGGTCGAAGTTTCCGTGCTCATCGCCCCACGACCAGCCGGCGTCGGTCAGCGCGGCACCCGTTGACTCCGAGACGAAGGGAACGACCAGCAGAGGAACGCCGTGCGGCGCAAGCGTCATCCGCTTGCGGTTGATGCCGCGTAGTTCGCCCGGATACGGCGCACGCGACTTCACGTCAGCGGCGAAGCGCGCCCGAACGCCGTCGACCTCGACAGCCAGGATCGCGTCAACGCCCGCGTCGCCGGTTCGCCGCCCCTTAAGCTGCCGTACGGAGACGCCAGCTTCCCGAAGCGAGCGGACAACATCTATAAGCACAGAACCAGTATAAGCACTGTGCGAATAACCGTGCTAACGCTTATGACCGTGGGAGCCAAAGTGGGAGCCAACGTGACAGACACCAGGCCACGTCAGGCAACGTCCAGCGAGCATCGTCCCGGTGAGCGCCATGCCGGGCGACATTGGGCTACGTCCGGCGACCGAATGACGCTGATTTGGGAGCAGGAGGCCGCGGGTTCGAATCCCGCCATCCCGACAGCTTGGGCTTGACCCCATCTGGTGGACCACTTTTACGACAGAGTGGTCTGCTCCCGTGATGTGTCACCGGCAGTGGCCTCAGGAACACGTCATAGCGCCCATCTTTGTCCAATCTATCGCCATTAACGCCAGATGAGAACCCAGTCAAGGGAGGGTGCAGGCAGTCGGCGGCCGGGCAAGGTATGAGTCAGATCTTGTTCGGGCATTTGCGCTCCCTAGGTTGCTCTACCTAGGTAGAGTTCTGCGCATGGCACGACGTGTGAAGCCTTCAGCTCAGACCCTGGCCGTGCTGCGAGCTCTTGCCGCTGAGCCGTCTCGCTGGCGGCATGGCTACGACCTGGCCAGCGAGACCGGGCTCAAGTCCGGCTCCTTGTACCCGATTCTGGTGCGGCTGGCCGACCGGGAGCTGGTCGAGGCGCGCTGGGAGGAAGAACAGCCTGCCGGCCAGGCCGAGGCGCCACCTGTACCGGCTCACGGCCGACGGGATGGCAGCGGCCTTGGCGGCCCTCGCGGCACAGCCCGGAGCATGCCCGGCTCCGGCGCGAGCTGCGGTTCGCCGGCTGGCCGGTGAGAGCACGTGACAGCACGGCAGGCCGCCGCTCTTACCAGGATGCTGGCCGGAGCGGCGCGGTTGCTGCCCGCGGACAAGCGGCCCTGGGCCGAGGCCCTCCAGGCAGAAACTGATCAGGTCCCGGCCGGAGGGCCGCGCCTGGTCTGGCTCGCGGGCGGATTCTGGCTGATAGCGAAGGAGAGCGGAATGGCTCGCAGGCTCGGGTACTGGGTCGGGATAGCAGGAATAGCGGCTGCCGCGGCGTGGGTGGTCTGGCTCAGCTGGCGGGCAGCGGGTCCGGCGGACCCGGAAAGCGTCACAGACCGGGTGCGGGTCCTGGTGGGAGCAGGCGCGCTTGCGGCGCTGCCCTGGGTCGCGCGCGGCCGCGGCCTGTTCGGCCCGGTCGCTGACAGCGGAGTGGCCAGGCTCGTCCGGGTCGGCGGCTGCGCCGCTATCTGCGCAATGGGCTTGGGGATAGTGCGCGCGGATCGGCATGGCGGAATCAACGGGATCATCGGCTCGGGCAGGGTGAGCTGGCTGCGGGAAGCGGCAGGACTGGCCCTCCTTATCGGGGTATTCGCTGTCCCTCTGCTGCTTCGGGCCAGGCCGCCACTCAGCCAGCCCGGGGCCTACTGGATGTTCGTCGTGGCCGGCGCCTTCGCCGCATTCGTCCTGGTGCCGATGCAGGCCTTCGCAGTCGGCGTCACAGCTCTGCTCTTCGCCGCAACCTCGCGCCGGTCACCGGTAACGGCGGCCTCGTGGACCATCGGGCTTATCGCCAGCCTGCCGACGGCCATTGCCGCCTGTGCGTTGCCGTTTGTTCTCGGTAATCTCTTCAGCGCCATGTTCATCGTGGCTCTGGTAGCAGCGGTAAGCGGCAGTTGCGCGGGAGCGGTAGCCGCGCGACTTGTGACCGAGGCCGTCAGCGCGGATGAACTGCGCGCGGTGCGGACTCGTGAGGGCGGACAGGCAGGCGCCATAGCCGGAGTCATCGGAGGGCTGGCGGCAGCGGCGTTCTCCCCGATCCTGGGCGAGATGATGATCGTGGGCATGGTGGCCGGGCTGGCCGGCGGGGTGCTTGGTGCCTCGGTCACGGCCCATCTGCGTGCTCGAGCCACGACAGCGGACCTGCCGGGGCTTCAACCTGAACTGCAGTGACGCACCCGATGTCCTGGCGACGGCTGGCATGAGCCGGCCGGGCAGCCTGCGAGGTGATCAGCAGCCGGTCTCCAGTATCAGCGCTCCGCTAGCGTGATGTTGCCAGATGCGCTCTAGAGCAGTACTCTAAAAATGTTCGCACAGCACGCGAATGGGGCCTTGACCAGCGTGAGATGCAGTCGTGGCTCCGGCGTGGATCCGCGCCGCCTCCGGGCTGTTCACTGAGCCCCCGTCAGGGGAGCAGCCTGGGGGCCCTGCCTCCGCAGCCGGCCTTGGCCAGCCGGGACTCGGCGCGCCGATGGCGGTCTGCGCGGAATGCCCACATCCGTCCCTCTCCGTGTCCGGAGCGAGGAAGATCGTGACAGGAATCAGGCTTCGGCCGGTGCCGGGCACTCAGGTACCGGCCTTGTTCACCCAGCTAACCCGGCCGGAACTGCTGGTCCTGTCGGCGAAGCTGGCCAGCGGGCACAGCCGCGTGCGGATGGCGGGGCTGAGCGCTCGCACGGTTGCGGATGCGTGGGGTCAGATCAGGCTCGCCTCCCTGCTGGCACGGCTCGAGGACGAGGTCGGGCAGGAACTCGCCCGTCGCTAAGCCGAGGGCCGCGTGCCTGGCTGCAGCTCGGCGCGGGCGCTGACCATCGCCAGCTCGGCCAGCTCGCTTGTCTGCAGACCGGGCATCTGCCGCAGCCGCAGGACAGATAGCCCGTCGAGGACCGCGCAGAACCTGATAGGGAAGCCGGAGACCGGCTCCCGCGGCTGGAAGGTGCCAGCCGATGTGCCCTCCTCCACGATCTCGGCCAGGTCGTCACGCCACGGCTTCATCAGCCCGTCAAGGAACTGGCTGACCTCATCGCTGTGCGAGGCGCGAGCCCATGCCTCCATCCACAAGATCCAGACCGGGTCGCTGAGCCCTGAAGGCAGGTAAAGCTCCACGAACAGTTCTAGCCGGGGCCATCCGGCCGGGCACGCCAGGCAGCGCGAGCCGCCGCTGCGCGGTCTCCTGGTGCTCCTGCCAGGCAAGAGTCTCCAGCAGAATGTGTTCCTTCGAGGTGAAGTAATACATCACCTGCCCGGAGCTCATGCCCGCCCGGCGAGCGATCTCTGCCAGGCGCACCCGGTCGATACCGACCTCGGTGATCACATCGATAGACGCCTGCAGAATCCGCTCGCGGCTGCGGCGCCCTGCGGCAGTGCTGCCGGGGCTCCGCCAGCCCGCCCGGCGCTCCGGGGTCCTGGCGCCGCGCGCTGCCGGGGAGTCGCTCATCCCGTGAGCTTCAGATCTGTCATGGCGTCAACCGCCGACAGTGTAGCTCTGCGCCGGGCTGCGATCTGGTGCGCGCTCGGGCTAGTGCCCCACTTCCTCGGGCGTCTCATACCAGCGCACCCGCTCGCCGATGCGGCTGCGCATCCGCCAGCCCCTGGTCTTGGGTGCCTCATCGATCGTCTGGCGCAGGGACTTGATCTGGGCCGCGGCGTCGCAGGCAGCGGAGGGAACCGGAGTCTCCGTCCACAAGTCGGCTAGCTTGCCGAGATTGCGCTCAGCAGTGTGGCAGAAACCCCAGTCGGAACCGAGCACAGCGGCGATCCGCTGGGAGCTGATCGTCGCGGGATCGGAATCGTCACCCCCGAGGCGGCAGTCTGCCAGGAGGCAGAGGGCGTCGCCGAGGTCCTTCCGGTTGATCTCCCAGACTTGCAGCTTGCTGAGCAGCAGATCGGCGAGCGTGATCGTTGGCGCCGGACCGTCAAGACGGTCCCTGAGGTCAAGCCGGTGGGACATCGTCAGCTCGTCGATGACCACATCGACGGACCACCGGCCGTCCGGGGCCGCGAAGTACAGGCGCGTCTCGCCGTGCAGCCCGTTGAAGAACTTGTCCGGCAGGTAGCCCTCAGCGGTCAGAAGGTCCTTCAGATCTGAGCTCGCGCGGGCGGCGACGGCGAAATCCATATCGTCGTAGCTGCGCGCGAACGGCCCGCTCCGGACGCTGGGGCAGCGCAGCCAGATAGCCAGGCCGCCCAGCAGCCGCGCGGGAACGCCGGACTTTAGCGCCAGGCCAGCTAGTCGTCCCGCTTCCTCGCGGATGTCGGAAAGAATGCCGTTCCCCTAATCTTCGTCGCTGCCATCGATGAGCCGGGATGCTGCCCGGCGGAATGCCGGAAGGCACCGGCAGGGCGCCTTCCGGCAGTCCGTTTGAGAGGTCTGCCCGTCACTCGGGCGGCAGCTCCTTGTAGACGAAGCTGACGTTGATGCCCCGGCGGGCGCGGATGAACTTGGGAACGTAGTACAGCATCGCGCCGACCACGATGAGGCCGCCGAACCAGGCCGGGATCCACCAGAAGTTCGCGCTGTTGCCGTTCATCACCAGCGCCGGGTACTGGGTGGAGACGACTGCCAGCGCCACGAACACGATGATCGACAGGGTTGCGACGATGTACAGGACCGGGATGCCGAGCAGCTTGATGTTGGCCGGCGAGGCCCGGTAGAGCTCAGGACGGCGGGTGGGCAGCGCGATGGCCGCGGCGGCGACGATCACGACCCCGAGGCAGCCTGCCAGCACGATCAGCCCGAGCACGAGCTGGAACGCGTTGGAGTACACGCTCCAGATCGTCAGCGCGGCGATCATGACATTCACAACAACGATCGCGATGACCGGTGAGTGTGTTCGTTCGTTCACGTTCGCGAGCTTCTCCGGCATCAGCCGGTCAAAGGACCAGGCGAAGAACGACCGGATGGGCATGAAGCTGTTGGCGATCATTGACGGGAGCGCCCAGCACAGGAAGCAGCCGAGGATGATCACCGTGATCACCGGAGTGTTAACCGATAGCGCCGCCAGGAAGGGATAGAACGGCCCGGACGGGATCGCGTACGCGTGGTTAGTGACATTGACGGCGTAGACGAAGTTGTAGCCCGCCACCTTGAACAGCAGCAGCGCGCCGGCGATCAGCAGGACGACGTCGAAGATCAGGGCGCCGAACATCACCGAGAGCTGGCGGCGCCGGTTCGAAGCGCTCTTGAGCTCGCCCGACATGTACACCGACCAGAAGTTCCACATCATGAAGCCCTGGATGGAGAACAGCGTGGGCAGCGTGGCGCTGAGGTTGCTCAGGTGCGGAGCGGCGTGAGCTGCGCCGGCGGTGGAGATCACCTTCTGCACGGAGCCGCCGCCGAAGCTCTTGTTCAGCGTGTTGAAGTTGTGGTCGAAGCCGTGCCGGGTCGCAAAAATGAGCACCACGAAGGCGACCACCATCCCGAACATCCCGATCAGGAACGCGCCGTTCTGCCAGCGGAAAGTCGACTTCGTGCCGCGGATCAGGATGTAGGTCTGCAGCAGGACCATCAGCATCGCGCCGCCGAGGATCCAGGCCTTGTTCGTCTCGAACGACGAGCCCCAGCTGATCAGCGTGCTGTCATGGGCCAGGCTGCCGCCGGCGACCAGGGCAGGGCCGAGGGCGAAGACAGAGAAGAACTTGGCGAAGTACGCGGCACCGAGCAGGCCGCCCATGATCATGCACAGGTTTGAGATCAGCGCGAGCGGCGGCGTCAGCGTGCGGCTGACCCACACGTAGTCGCCGCCGACCCTCGGCATGCTCGCGCCCAGGAGCGCGAACATGATCAGCACCGGGATATTGATCAGCAGCGTGATGACCAGCACGCCGACCGGGTCGGCGCCCGGGAAGGCCGCGAGCGTGAAGAAGATCGACCAGGCCAGAGTCGAGCCAATCGGCGCGGAGATGACCGCGTTGAAAATGGTCGCGTCGATTGCCGACGCTGAGCGTACTAAGCCGGTGCTGTTACGGACGAACAGCCGGCTTTCGGACCGGTCCGCAGTGGTCATGAGCGTTCCTCCTGACTGCCCATGCCTCGGCTGGCCCCCCGTTGACGCTGCCCCAGAGGCTGGCTAAAGTCGAACATAATCAGTAAGAACTGTCAATCCTTCGCACATAAACGAGCATCACCCGTTTCAGAAGCGAACAGGTAGGAGAAGTGCTTGCTGGCGGTCGAGCGGCGCATCAAGGTACTGGAGCGGCTGGCAGCTGATCAGGCCGTGGAAGTCAGCAGCCTGGCTCGCGAGTTCCAGGTTTCCGAGATGACCATCCGGCGCGATCTGCGCCGTCTTGACCGTGATGGCTTTGTCCGCCGCACCTACGGTGGCGCGACCACCAGGGTTGTCCGCGCGGCCGGCGCCTTTGAGGTGACCCAGAGCGCCCGCATGCTGCATCACGCGCAGGAGAAGCGCCGGATCGCGCTGGAGGCGGCAGCCCTGACAGCCGGCGCCAGGGTCATCTTCGTCGGAGTCGGCTCCACGGTCGAGCAGTTCGCCCGGCTGGCCGCGCCGCGCGACGGCCTGCTGGTGATCACGCCGTCCCTCGTGGTGGCCAGCCTGCTGGGCACCCGGAGGGTCCAGGTGATCATGGCCGGGGGGATGGTCCGCCAGGACGAGCTCAACTGCGTCGGCCCGGCAGCCGTCGAGTGCGTGCAGCGCTACAACACCGACATCGCGGTCATCGGGGCAGCGGGCATCTCCGCTCGCCGGGGCGTCACCGACCTTGACGACCAGGAAGCCGGGGTCATCCGCGCGGCCCTGGACAAGACAGAGCGGATTGTGGTTCTCGCTGACGGCTCTAAATTCGGCGACGTCGCCCTCAGCACCGTCGTCCCCATCAAGCGCGTCTCGGTAATGGTCACTGACCCAAGCGCCGATCCGGTCGAGGTCGACCGGATCAGGCAGGAGGGCGTGGAGGTGATCGTGGTGGCGCCAGAATCTGGTGCGCCCCAGAAGACTGGCTCTGCCGGGCAGGAGAGCACAGAGCCGGACACCCCCGACCATGACGCGGCCGCCATGGCGGCGCGATGACCTGGCAGCTGCGCGACATCTTCGGTGTCAGCAAGCCGATCATCGCCATGGTGCATCTGCTGGCCCTGCCGGGGCGACCGCGCCACGACAGGCGAGCGGGCCTGCGGCCGATCGCTGACGCTGTCGCCCGAGACCTCAGCGTGCTTCAGGAGGCAGGGGTGGACGGCCTCCTGTTCTGCAACGAGGCGGACCTGCCCTATCAGCTTGGCGTCGGCGTTGAGGCAGCAGCGGCCATGGCCGCCGTGATCGGCGAGGTGCGCAGCGAGATCCGGCGGCCGTTCGGCGTCAACCTGGTCTGGGATCCGCTGTCGAGCCTCGCTGTGGCACGCGCGACCGGAGCGTCCTTCGTCCGGGAGGTCTTCACCGGCGTGTACGAAAGTGACCTCGGCCTGATGCAGCCGGACTACGGCTCGATCGGCGCGTACCGGACGCACATCGGCGCCGAGTCGGTCGCGCTGCTGGCGAACATCACGCCGGAGTTCGCCAGCCCGTTAGGACACCGTTCGATCGCCGAGCGGGCACGAAGCGCGGCATTCCTCGGCGTTGATGCGGTGCTGATCAGCGGCCCGATCACCGGAGTGCCCACCGATACCGGGCAGCTGCGCGAGGCGAAGAACGCCATCCCCCGCACGCCGGTGCTGGCCAACACCGGCGTGACTGCGGACAGCGTGTCCGAGATCCTGGAAGCCGCGGACGGCGCCATCGTCGGCACCACCCTGAAACACGATGCCGTTACCTGGAATCCAGTGGATCCGGTGCGCGCAGCCGCCTTCATGTCGGCAGTCGCGCGTGCCCGCGAGAGCAGGGTGGTCGGATAGATGGCGAAGAGCACGCTGGTCTACTTCGTCAGCGACCTGCACGGCTCCAGCTTGTGCTTCCGCAAGTTCGTCAACTCCACCCAGGTCTACAAGCCGACGGTGCTGATACTCGGCGGGGATGTCGCCGGCAAGGCCATCCAGTCGATTGTGCGCGGAACTCGCGGGCGCTGGAACTGCACCTTCGTGGGAACGCGCTACGAGCTGACGGAGGGTCCGGAGCTGACGGACCTGGAACGGCTCATTGCCGACCACGGCTACTACCCCTACCGGGCGGAGCCCGGCGAGCTGGAGGCCATGGAGGCGGACGGAACGCTTGATGAGCTGTTCCTGCGCCTGATGCGGGAACGGCTTACGGAGTGGCTGGACATCGCTGACACCCGGCTGCGGCCCAGGGGAGTGCCGCTGTATCTGATGCTCGGCAACGACGACCCGGTGGAACTCGGCGCGATGCTCGACGAGGCCCCGTGGGGTGTTCATGCCGAGGGCAAGGTAGTCAGCCTCGACGACGAGCACGAGATGATCAGCTGGGGCTACTCGAATCCAACGCCGTGGCACACCTACCGGGAGCACGACGAGCAGCATCTGGCGGCCGAGTACGCGGCCATGGCAGACAAGCTCCAGCGACCCGAGCGAGCTGTGTTCAACCTGCATCCGCCGCCGTACGGGACACAGCTCGACGAAGCGCCCGCGCTGGATGAGACCCTTCGGGTCCAGGCAGTGCTCGGGCAGGTGCAGTACGCGGCCGTCGGCAGTACGGCGGTGCGCGAGATCGAGCTGGAGCGCCAGCCCCTGGCGGGCCTCCACGGCCACATCCACGAGGCGTCCGGCATCCGCAGGCTCGGGCCCGGCAAGCGGAAGACCCTGATCGTCAACCCCGGCAGCGACTACTCCACCGGTGCGCTCAACGGTGCGCTGATCAGCCTCAGCAAGGACCGCGCCGACGCTCAGCTGGTTCGCGGCTAACCGGCGACTGCCGTGAGCGCCAGGTCCAGCCCCGAGTCCGATGCCGGCGCCGCGGGCGCAGACGTGCTGATCGCCATCGACGTCGGGACCTCGGGAGCGCGCGCGTGCGCCTTTGCCGCCTCTGGTGCCGCGCTGAGCCAGGTGCGCCGGTCCTATCCGACGCTGCTGCCGGCCGAGGGCTGGGCGGAGCAGGACGCCCGGCGCTGGCAGTCGGCCGCGCTGTCCGCCCTTGGTGCCCTGGTCCGGTCTCTCAGCGGGCGCTGCCGTATCCGCGCGATTGCCGTGACCGGCCAGTGCCCGAGTGTGGTGCCCCTTGATCACCGGGACCTGCCCCTGCGCCCCGGGATCATCTACCGCGACAACAGGGCCACGGCAGAAGCCGCGTGGATGCGGGAGACGTTCGGCGACCGGGCACTGCACGCTCTCACCGGGCACGTGCCGGCCGCGTTCCACGTCGCAGCCAAGATCCTCTGGATCCGGTCGCATGAGCCCGCAGTTTTCGCCGCGACCCGGCGCTTCGTCCAGCCGACCGATTACATCGCGCTGACGCTGACCGGCAACGCCACCACCGACTGGTCGATGGCAGCGGCAACCGCCCTTCTCGACCTGCGCGCGCGCCGCTGGGCGCAGACCCTGCTGGCCGGACTTGACCTGGACAGCGGGCTGCTGCCGGAGGTGCGGCCATCGTGGAGCATCGCCGGGGAAGTGCGCGCGCCGGTTGCGCGCCGGCTGGGACTGCCCGCTGGCGTTCCGGTGATCGCGGGGGCCGGGGACAGCATCGCCTGCGCGCTCGGTGCCGGAGTCACCGCGCCGGGTCCGGTGAGCGAGATGGCCGGCAGTTCCAGCTGCTTCAACTCCGTGATCGACGCGCCGCTGGAGGACGAGGACGTCACCCACTACCCGAGCATCGTGGCCAGTCGCGGCTACGTCACCGAGGTCGGCATCAACACCACGGGTGAGGCGCTCGACTGGATCGCCCAGCTCTTCTACTCCGGCCCGTCCCGTGCGCCGCGGACCGCGGATTACCAGCGGATGGCGAGCGCTGCCGCCACCGTGCAGCCCGGCGCGGACGGCCTGCTGTTCGCGCCCGTGCTCGGCGACGGCGAGCGGGACGATCCGGCGCTGCGCGGCGCGGCGACCGGGCTGTCACTGCGCCACGACCGTGCTGCCTGGGCGCGCGCCGCGATGGAGGGGGTCGCGCTGGGCGTCCGAGCCCGCCTGGAGACTCTCGGCCGCGCGTCGCTGCCGCCGACCGAGCTGCGGGTCTCCGGCGGCGGGGCTGGCCTCGCGGTCTGGAATCAGATCAAGGCCGACGTCACCGGGATCCCGGTCGTGCGGGTCGTCGGCGAGTGCACAGCCGCAGGCACCGCGATGCTGGCCGGCATTGGCGCAGGCGTCTACAGCGGCCCCGCCGAGGCGGTAGCGGCGGGCTACCGGCCCGGCGACCGGGCTGAGCCAGATCCGGCCCGGCACGCGCTGTACGAGGACCTGTACGCGCGCTACCGGGCGCTGATCGGATCACCAGTCGTCCGGCTGGCAGCGAAGGAGCACTGACATGCGCGCTCGTCTCGGTATCAACAACTGCTTCGCGGTTAAGCGCTGGCCGCGCCCGGCCGACTGGGCCCGGGTCGCGGGCGACGACCTCGGCCTTGATCTGGTCGAGCTATCCCTCGACCTGATGGATGACATCGGCAGGCCGGCCGACCGCGAGCACGAGCACCAGCACGACCGCGAGCACGAGCACGAGCACCAGCACGGGGCCGGTCAGATCTCCGCGGCGCTCAGCCAGTACGGGCTGCAGGCCGACGCGACCTTCACCGGCCTGGCGGCCTACTCGCGCAACCTGCTCATGCATCCGGACCCTGACTGCCGTCGCGCGGCCGTGGACTGGTACCTGGGTGTCGTCGACCTGGCAGCCGCGCTCGGGGCCAGGGGCACCGGCGGTCACGTTGGCGCCATGAGCGTTCCGGACTGGTCCGACCCGGTCCGGCGGGCTGAGCGCTGGTCTGAGCTGCGGCAGGGACTCGAGGAGGTCACGCGCCATGCCCGCGCGGCCGGCCTGGACTACCTGCTGGTCGAGAACCTCGCCTCGAACCGCGAGCCATCGACGATCGCCGGCCTGGAGTCGCTGCTGACCGACGGCGACAGCGAGCACGTCCCGGTGCGGCTGTGCCTGGATCTCGGCCATCAGTGCGTGCCAGGCACCACCGGAGCCGACCGGGACCCGTACGCGTGGCTGCGCCATTTCGGCAGCAGGCTCGCCGAAGTTCAGCTGCAGCAGTCCGACGGTCTCGCGGACAGGCACTGGCCGTTCACTCCGGAACGCAACGCGGCCGGCCGCATCGACCCTGGCCGCGTACTCGACACGCTGGCGGAGTCAGGCGCCGCCGACGTGAACCTGGTGCTTGAGGTCATCCCGGCCTTCGAGCAGGACGACGCCGAGGTGATCGGCGAGCTGCGGGCATCGGCCGGGCAGTGGATAAGGGCACTCACCGAGCGGGGGCTGCGATGAACAGCGGCATCGTCAGATCCGGCGAGGCGGACATCTACTATCAGGTCACCGGAGCCGGGCCGCAGACGCTGGTGCTGATCAGCGGCGTCGGCGATGATCTGGAAGGCTGGGCCAACCAGACGGACGCTTTCGTCGGGAGCGGGCTGCGGGTGGTCAGCTTTGACAACCGGGGTGTCGGCCGCTCCAGCCAGCCCCCCGGCCCCTACACCAGCAGGCAGCTGGCAGCGGACCTGAAAGCGCTGGTGGCTGAGCTCGACCTCCCCCGGTTCCATCTGCTCGGGGTATCGATGGGCGGCGTCATCGCCCAGGAATACGCGGTCGCCCATCCGGGCGACCTGATCTCACTCGTCCTGGCGAACACGTTCGCCGCGGCTGATCCGTTCACCGCGGCGGCCTTCCAGACCTGGGTCACTGTCGCCGACGCCGCCGGGATGGCGGTCATGATGGAGCAGCAGGCGCCCTGGATCTACAGCCCCGCCTTCTACCAGCATTACCCCGGGCGAGTAGCGGAGCTGATCGCCGCGGCGCAGCAGAGCACTCAGCCCGCGGCCGCGTTCGCGGCCCAGATGGCGGCGCTCACCAGCCACGACTGCGCCAGCCGGATCGGCTCGGTGCGGGTGCCCACGCTGGTGCTTGTCGCCGACGATGACATCATCATCCGGCCGGAGCTGTCGCGCCGGCTGTTCGATGCGCTCGGCGACGGTACTGGCACCTGGACGGTGGTACCCGGGGGTCACGCCGCGTTCTGGGAGAACCCGGGGCCGTGGAACCAGGCAGTCATCGATTTCGTGCGCGCGGCGGCGCGCGCTGACCGGCAGGAGGGTCACTGATGGTCATGTCGCTCCAGGAGAGATTTGGCACCAGCAAGCCCGTGATCGCGATGGTGCATTTCCCCGGACTGCCCGGCCGGCCGCGTCATGACCGCGACGCCGGCCGGGCCCGGCTGCTCGATGTGGTCGGGCGTGATCTGGAGGTGCTGCAGGACGCCGGGGTGGACGCCGTGCTGTTCTGCAACGAGGCCGACATCCCCTACCAGCTCGAGGTAGGACCGGAGATCCCCGCGGCGATGGCGGCCGTGATCGGGGAACTGCGGCCGTCCATCCGCGTTCCCTTCGGAGTCAACGTCCTCTGGGACGCCAGGGCCAGCCTGGCCGCGGCCCGCGCAACCGGGGCCACATTCATCCGCGAGGTCCTGACCGGGGTCTACGAGAGCGACATCGGCATGATCTCGCCCGCGCTGGGCGAGATAGCGGCCTACCGCGATCAGATCGGGGCCGGGGACGTTGCGCTCTTCGGCAACATCACCCCGGAGTTCAGCAGCTCGATCGGCACCCGGAGCGTGGCCGAGCGGGCCCGCAGTGCCAGCTTCCTCGGTCTCGACGCCATTCTCATCAGCGGTCCGGAGGCGGGAGTTGCCTTCGCGATGAGCGACCTGCGCGCAGCCAAGACAGCAGTTCCGCAGACGCCCGTGCTGGCCAACACCGGCGTGCAGGCGGACCGGCTGGCCGAGATACTCGCCGTCGCCGACGGCGTGATCGTCGGGACCAGCCTGAAGGTGGACGGCGTCACCTGGAATCCCGTTGATCCGGGCCGGGCCGCTCACTTCATGGACACGGCCAGGACCGCTCGCGACGCCGCCGACGTCGCCAGTTGACCAGGCTGCCCGTGACGTCGGTCGTCCTGGACATGGATGGCCTGCTCATCGACACCGAGCCTGCCTGGCGCGCAGCCGCGGCAGGCGTTTTTGCCGCGCTCGGGCTGCAGCTGAGCGAGACCGAGCTGCTGGACACGACCGGGCAGGCGATTGGCGAGCTAGTCGCGATCTGGCGGCAGCGTCAGACCCGCCGGGGCGGCGAGCTGGATTCGCTGAGCGACTCCGGCATTGTCGATCGCATTACCGGTCTCGTCATCGCCTGGGTGAACGCGGAGGGCGTGCCGATGGCCGGGGTGCCGGAGGCGCTCGGCAGGTTCCGCCGGCTGGGCCTTGGGCTCGCGATCGCCTCGTCGTCGCCGCGACGGCTGATTGACGCCGTCTGCGACCGGCTCGGGCTGGAGGACATCGAGGTGCGCTGCTCCGCATCCGATGAGGCCGCCGGCAAGCCAGCTCCCGACGTCTACCTCGCCGCGGCGCGCGGGCTGGGCGAGAGCCCGGCGAGATGCCTTGCCATCGAGGACTCCCCGAATGGCGTGCGGGCAGCCAAGGCGGCCGGAATGCGCTGCCTCGCCATCCCGGACCCGCTCCTGGCCGCGGACGCGCGCTACCGCGAGGCCGACCTGGTGCTGTCCTCGCTCACGTGCCTGGACGACGCTGCCAGCCGCGTCCTGGGGCTGCCGCGCGCCCGCTAGTCCGGCGCGGCGGTGCCGAGAACGGAGGCGAGGGTGCGGGTCGAGCCAGGCGGCGGCGGCCTCGGGGGAGTCGGGGGCGCTGGCGTGGCGAGCGGCCACGTACAGATCGGGACGGACCAGCAGGACGCCGCCGTCAGAGATCTCGCGCAGCTCGGCCCAGGTGCCGTAGGGGTCCTCGATGGGCTCGCGGGGGCCGATCGAGACTCCGGTAATCGGCAGGCCCGTCCGGCCGGAGAATGCGGCTGCGGCGTCGAGCCAGGCCTGGCCGCCGATTCCGGTCCAGATGCTGAAGGCGCCGTGCCCTGCCAGGTCCAGCGTCGAGACGCGGTGGCCGGCGCGCGTCACCCAGGTGTGCGGGAGCTTGGCGCCGGGCCAGGTCGTGGGCTGGGCGTAGAGCTCGGGGTCGCGGGTGAAGGCCGGCATGGCGGTGCCGTCCGGGACGACGGCCGACGAGGCGTAACGGTGGTTGTGCTCCACCCCGTGCGCGTCGAACTCGTAGGCCTTGTAGGCGATGGCCTCGCGGAGGTTCTCCCGGATCTTCTCGCCCTCCGGGCCGGGGGCTACCCGCAGCGCCAGCTGCCGGTTCAGCTTGGCGACGTCCGAGGTGTCGTCGACGTCCAGGGCCGCGACGATGCGCCCGGTGTCCGCGATGCTCTGGTTGGCCCGCTCGACGATCTGGCGGGCCACCGGAGCCCGCTCGGCGTTGTACGTCTCCAGCAGCGACGGCGCCGCCCAGCCCCGGAGGACGGCGTGCAGCTTCCAGGCCAGGTTGTACGAGTCCTGAATCGAGGTGTTCGATCCCAGGCCGTTGGTCGGCGGGTGCCGGTGAACGGCGTCGCCGACGCAGAAAACCCGTCCGCTGGCGATCGTGGTCGCGAAGTGGTGGTTGACCGTCCAGGGCAGCCGGGAGGTAACGCGCATCTCGAAGTCGTCGGTTCCGACCAGCTGCACGGCCAGCTCACGCGCGAACTCGTCGGTGATCTCGGGCGGGCCGGCCGCAGCCTCATAGCCCCACATCAGCATCCACTCATGCCACGGCTTGATCATCCGCAGCACGCCGAGCCCGACGCCCTCCTTCTCGGCGCCCGGCTGCAGCATCCAGTACAGGACGGACGGGCGGTGCGCGACGAAGCGGCTCAGGTCGGCCTCGAAGATGATGTGCAGCGCGCCCCCGACGGCGCCGGGGCCCTCGAAGGGCAGCCCGAGATCAGCCGCGACGGCGCTGCGGGCCCCGTCCGCGCCGACAAGGTACTTCGACCGGATCGCGTAGACCGCGCCGGTCAGCCGGTCCCTGACCTGCGGTGGTCACGCCTGACTCGTCCTGCACGTGGGAGAGATACTCGGTGTCGAAGCGCACCTTGGCGCCCGCGGGCCTGGGCGGCCTGCATCATCACCGGCTCGGTGATGGTCTGGGGCGCGTCCAGCATCGTGCACGGGCTCTGCAGCTCGTAGTCGGCGTGCCGCCTGGTGTCGGTGCCCCAGGACGGGATCCGGCCCAGCTCGTCGCCGGCCAGGCTGGTGCAGAAGGTCGTATTGCCCATGTACTCCCAGGGCGTGGCCTCGCGCATCAGCCGCTGCTCCAGGCCCATGTCCCGCAGCGTCTCCATGGTGCGCTGGTTGGTGATGTGCGCCCGCGGCGTGTCGGACAGCTGCCCGTACTTGGTCACGACGAGCGTGCGGGTGCCGTAGGTGGCCAGGAACAGCGCGGCTCCGGCGCCGCCGGGCCCGGACCCGACAACAAGGACGTCGGTGTCCACCGCAGGTTCGCCGCTGGCCATGATGCACTCCCTGGCTGAATGAGGCTCTGACGTCGGGATCAGGCAGCGGCGGACGAGCCGAAGTGACCCCTTTCATTCTGTCGGGATTGCCGCGCCCGTGTCGAGCCCCGCCTACGGGAGGTACCAGGCCTCGGTCTTCGCTGGCGGCATGGACTGAGCGTGAGCACCCGGCCGCTGGTGAGAGTCCCGCCCGGGGCGGTCAGGCAGCTGCGGGCGCCCTCGTTATACAGCGTGGAGCCGGAGCGCGCCTGCCAGTGCTGCCGCAGCTGGCTCGAGCACCGCTGCACGGTCACCGAGTCACCCGATGGCGCGCTCAGGCACAGCCCGCCCGTGGTGCGCAGCCAGCCGCCAGAGGTGATGGTCCACCACTGGGCCCTGATGTCGCCGATGCCGCAGTGGGCCACGCGCACGTCGGCACCGCGGCGATCGCTGCCGTAAGAGGCGCACCATCCGATGTCGGCGCTGGTCACGGTTCCGGCTCGGAGTGCCGACACGGCGGCCTGGGCAGCTGCCAGGTAGCGCTTGTACGTTCCGGCGAGGTACGTCGTCCACGGAGTGAAATTCGTGCCGTTCCCGGAAACCTGGTTGTACGAGCTGAGGGCATTGCACAGCCCGCTGAAGGCGCACCGGTTGGTGACGTCCTTCCAGTAGTGGCTGTTGATCTGCCACACGCCCCGGTCGATCGAATCGCTGCTGCCCGCGGCGGCCGAGGCACTGCACTCGGTGCCGGTCGTGTCGTCGTAGCAGGCCAGGGCGTCGCAGCCGGACTCGGCCATGCCGATGGCCACGGCGACGGCAAGGTCGCCACTCGGGCCGTTGTTGGCGAAACCGGCCTTGCTGGCCCAGCCGGAGCAGTGCCGGGCCGCGACCGTGGCCTGCGCCGGGGTCAGCCGGATGTTCAGCCCGGCGCCGATAATGCCCGGTCTGGCCACGGGTGGGGGCGGCTGCCGCGTCACTACCAGCGCCACCAGGCCGTGGCTGGCGCAGCCGACTGTCAGCGTGCTGATGGCGAGGATCGCCAGGCTGGCGGCCGCCATGATCACGAGACCCTTGCGAATCACTGGAACAACCCCCCTGGCGTCGCCGGATGACCCGGCTGGGCAGTGGTTCTCCCGATCGCACCTGTTTGTCGACCACCCGGAGCATTCCCGTCGGCAACCAGGACAGCCATGCCGGAACGCGCTGGTCCCGGCCGGCAGCCACGTTCACCCGCTCCGGGCGAGAGGCCGGATGAGGCCGACGGCGAGGATGCGCGCCGGAACGGGGCCGGCCTGGCGCCGTCACGACGCAGCGGGCAGAGTGATCGGTATGTGCCGCTTGTTCGGGCTGACCGCGGGTGCCGTCCGCGTGGGGGCAACCTTCTGGCTGCTGGATGCTCCTGACTCGGTGGAGATCCAGGGGCGCCGGAACGTGGACGGCAGCGGCATCGGGTTCTTTGACTCTGCCGGAGGGCCCGTCCTGGACAAGCAGCCGGAGCGCGCGTCCAGGGACGAGGAGTTCATCCACGCGGCGCAGCACGCAGAGTCGGAGACCTTTGTCGCGCACGTGCGGTGGGCGACGAGTGGCGCAAGGACGGTGCAGAACACGCATCCCTTCGCCATGCACGGCCGCATCATGGCGCACAACGGCGGATTCGGTGAGCTGGCGAGCCTGGATAAGCAGCTTGGCGAGTACCGCAGCCTCGTGCTCGGCGACACCGACTCAGAGCGGTACTTCGCGCTGATCACCCAGCAGACTGATGCACACGGCGGAGACGTCGCCGCGGGGATCGCGGCCGCGGCCCGGTGGATCGCGGCGAACCTGCCGGTGTCGGCACTGAACACCGTGGTCACGGCTCCGGGCGAGCTGTGGGCGCTGCGTTACCCGGGCCAGCATGCCCTGCACATCATCGAGCGCCCGGCTGGCCGCGGGTGGCGCCCTGAGGCCCCGGCCGGCCTGCACGTCCGCAGCGCTACCTCGTCGGTGCACGTGCCCGCGCTGCAATCCGCCCCGTCCGTCGTGGTTGCCTCGGAGGAACTCGACGGCGAGAACGGCTGGCGCATGCTCGCCGAGGGCGAGCTCGTCCATGTGCGGCCTGACCTGAGCGTCCGCTCGTCAGTGGTCATCCGCGAGCCGCCGGCCCGGCTGATGCCGCTGTCCGGCCAGAATCCGAACATCGACACCTGAGCTGGGGCGCAACTGGCGGAACGTCACGGCACCGTGCGCCTGGCCAGCGCGCCGGTCAGGGCCGCGGCGTCACGCCGAGCAGCCGGTCAGCTGCCGCCACCACCGCACCAGCGTCCTCGAGCGGCGGCTGAAGCCGGCCTGCGGCGCTGATCCGCACGCCCCCGCACGGCCACCGGGTGGCGGACGCCACCATGGTGGCCGGCCCGTGCGGGGAGACCGCGAACGCCAGCCGGTAGGTCGCGAAGATCATGGCGCAGCCTGAGGACGTCACCGGGTCGGCCGGTGACCGGTCAAGCGCAGCGGCGAACTGCCTGATGACGGTCCGCGACGTCACGAACCGGCGAATCGTGCGCTGCCGCGGGCTCACGATCGTGATGGTGATCGTCAGGGCGTGGTACCGCCCCGGGTCGATGTACTCGGCGGTCGTGCGCGGCGGGAACCAGATCACCTGAGCGTCGGCGCGCACCAGCGAACCGCCGGACGCGCCTGGCACTGCGGTGAGAACCAGCTGAGCCGAGTAGATACCTGCGGGCAGCTGGCTTGCGGTGTAGCTGACCTCGCTGAATGCCGCACCTCCGGGCGCGCTGCCCTCGCCGCTGCCGGCCCGGCTGAGGCTGGCCGGAGCGGACACCGCCTGCAGCGCGGAGTCCATTGGCTGCGACAGTCCGAAGAGCCGGTACGCGTCGAGCGAGTTCGAAGAGCCAGCCTGCAGTGCCGGCTGGCTGAGCGACTGCGGAACAGGCAGGGACGCCAGGCGGCGCGCGCCGGCCGGCAGGCGCAGCCCGGACAGCATGAGCCTGGCCAGCCGGGCAGCCTCGGCCCGGTCCCCGGCAGCCGGAGCCTGCGTCGCCGCGGCGCGGGCTGCGGGCTGGCGGCGCCTGCGTGCGGTCCGCCGGCTGCCGGGGCCGCGACGCTCCCGCAGGCCGCCAGCACCGCCAGGCCCTGCCACGGCCGTGATCAGTAATCCCGCTCTGACCGGCATTCGCACTGGCCGCCTCCCGTCATCAGCTGACCGTTAGACGCCGGACCGGCCTGCCCGGTTCCGCCCGGCCGGGCACCGGTCCGCCCGGCGGTCTGCCGCGGCTGTCCGCGGGGCACGCGCCGAAGTGGCCCGGCCGGCCTTTTAGGCTGGCGGTCATGCTAGGAGAGCGGCAGAAGGCAGCAGCGACAGAGCTGGCGCAGTGGTGGGACGGGATACGGCACGGTGGCATCGGCTCGCATGCGGTTCTGCTGGCCGGGCCGTCCGGCTGGGGCCGGACAACCGTCCTTGACCAGCTGCCGGAGGTCATGACCGGGCTCCATGCCTCCGGTGGCATCGGGGTGCGCATCAATGGCAGGTCGCTGCCGGCCGGATCCGGACCGCAGGCTCGCGCCCTGCGGGACGGCCTTCTCGGGGCCGAGGTGCGGCGGCAGGCAGCGACACTGCTGTGCCGCAGCCGGCTGCGCGGCGCCCCGCGGCTCGGTACCGGCAGCCTGCTGCTGTCCGGGATTGCCGGGACGATCTCGCTGCTGCTGGCCGGCCTGGCGGCGGCCGCCACAGGCGCCGCACCGGACGACTCCCCGGCCAGCGAGAACGGCGCCGCCGCCCGCGCCGCCAGGGTAGTGGCCGCAGTCTCGGCGTCGGTCCCGGTCCTGGTGGTCATTGACGACGCTGACTACCTGGATGCGGGCCTGGCCGTCACCATGATCGAGAACCTGATCGACCACCATGACAGCCGGGTCCTGGTCGCAGCTGCCGTCGATCTGGGCAGCGACCTCGCGGCGGCCCTGGCCGCCCGCGCCCGCTACGGGCCGACGGCCGGGAGAGTGCACCGGGCCGGCGCCGACCCCCGGATGGGATACCAGTCCCGCGCTGAGCTTGCTGGCGAGCTGATCCCGCACCTCACCGCGGAACAGGCTGAGCTGCTCGCGCGGCAGACCCGGACGTTCGCCGAGATCTTCGCGGTCGCCAGGTCCGAGCCGCTGAGATGAGCGATCGCAATGTGCTCGGAGACGCGCTTGAGCCGTGCGGCAGCGACCCGGTTACCGGCTTCTACCGGGACGGCTGCTGCAGCAGCGGGCCTGAGGACTACGGCAGCCATACGATCTGCGCGGTGGTGACCGCCGAGTTCCTGGCCCATCAGCGCAGTATCGGAAACGACCTCAGTACTCCGATGCCCCAGTACCACTTTCCGGGGCTTGTGCCGGGTGACCGCTGGTGCGTGACCGCGGCGAACTGGCTGCGTGCTCACCGCGATGGAGTCGCCGCGCCAGTCGTGCTGGCGTCAACTCACGAGCGAGCCCTGGAGGTCGTCCCTCTCGCCGCGCTCCTGGAGCACGCTGTCGACGTCCCGCCCAGTCCTGGCGTCCTCGAGGAATGATCCCTCGGGACCCGGCCTCAGGGAGCCGGTACCACGTACGGGAAGCTCGCGTCGCGGAGGTGCGCGGCGACGGAAGGCGCCAGGCCAGCGGTGGTCGCCTTGCCGAGGACGAGCGAGAACATCACCTCGGGTGCGTTGTCCGCCAGGGGCCTGCCGTTGATGCCCGCGAACCCGTAGGTCGCTGGCGTGCCCACCACGTACGGCAGGACGTCGGGGAACAGCATCCTGGCGACGGTCTGACCGTAGCCGTGCGGATCGGCCGAGACGCCGCCCGCCTTCACCACGGCGGCGATCTGGTCGGCGATGTTCTTGCCCTCGGCGCTGAGGTCAGCGGAGGGGTGCCGGTCGTTGGCGGGGTTGGAGAAATCTGTGTCGCCGGGCCAGAAAATCGGCCACATCATGGGATGGCCAGCCCGGTTGATCTGCCGCCACCCGCCGGCGTCGGTGGCGAGCTTGGTGGCACACCAGATGCCGGTCCGCGCTCCCGCGTGCAGTACCGGGTGCTGATGCGAGACCTCGAGCACGATGGACTCGACGGTCGTGTCGGCAAAGCTGTTGCGCGCTTTCTCCGGCCGCCAGCCTGACAGATCCGCCGCCGTGCCGTTTTTGACCGCGGCGTCGATGAGACCGAGCTCGTCCAGGTCGACGTAGAACGGATCACCGATGCGGCCAGCCCAGATCCGGACGCCGTCCTTGCCCGACGTCTCGCCGGTTCGTCCTTCCAGTACCAGCACCCCGGTCGCGGAGTCCTCGCGCGCCTGGTCACCGGACAGGGAGTGCAGCTGAAGGGCCTGGCGGCCGCCGGAGCCCGGTTCGCCGAAGGAAACCCGGAAGGTCAGGGTTTCGAAGTCGGCGCCGTCGACGTGAACCTTGAACTCGTACCGCGCTTCCGGGTGGAATCCCGGCTGCACGTCGGGCCCGGTGACGGTGGAGTTGACGTCCATGATGAACACGGTGCTGTGGTCGCCGTCGAAGACGAACAGGTCATCGATGTAGAGCTGACCGTTCTGCCGGGCCAGAGGCGTATCGAGGTGGTGAGACATGCTGCAGGTCCTCCCCCCGGGGAGCCCGTCGTGCCTGCACCGACAGGGACGCGGCCCCCGATAGCTGGCGAATAGCCGTGCCGCAGGCCGCCTGTCGCGGCGGCCGGACTGTGCTCCTGAGCCGGGCCAGCGACCCCCGTCCTGACCCGCTTTCAGGCTAGCAAGCGCGCTCGCCGCCGCCTGGCCGGGGCAGGCGGGCCGTGCGCGGCTGTCATATCCGGGGGCTGCATACCCGGGGGCTGCCATACCGGGCGGACTGGCGTGCACCGCGGGGCAGGCGGGAATGTAGGGATGGCCAGGGCCGGGAAGAGCGGCCGGTGCCGATTGCGGCATCGGCGGCTGCCGCGAGCAGAGGGGGTGATCGGGCGGTGCCTTCACCGCAGCGAGCCGGCCGTCTGCTGTCAGTTAACGTCGGGATGCCGCGCGATGTGACCTGGCAGGGCAGGACGGTGCACACTGCCGTCTGGAAAGCGCCGGTCGCCGGCCCGCAGATGGTGCGGCGGCTCAACATCGATGGCGACGGGCAGGGGGACCTGGCCGGGCACGGCGGCGAGCAGCGGGCCGTGTTCGTCTACCAGACCGGCTCCTACCGGTACTGGCAGGACCAGCTGGATCGCACCGACTTCAGCTACGGGCAGTTCGGAGAGAACTTCACCGTGGACGGCCTGGCCGACGATGAGGTGTGCATCGGCGACCGGTACCGGATCGGCGGGGCTGTTTTCGAGGTCACCCAGCCGCGGGTCACCTGCTTCCGGGTGGGCATCCGGCTGGATGACCCCCGCATTCCGGCACTCCTGGTTTCGCACCACCGGCCCGGCTTCTACTTCCGCGTCCTGACCGAGGGCGAGGTGCAGGCCGGCCAGGACATCTATCAAGCTGTCCTCGGGGCCGGAGAACATGACCGTCGCCGAGATTGACGCCCTGCTATATCTGCCCGGCCATCCACGCCGGCAGGTGCGTCGCGCGCTGCGCATCCCGGCGCTCAGCGAAGGCTGGAAGACCTCGTTCCGCGAGATACTGGACCATCCGGGCGGGGCAGCAGGGAACGCCGGCCTCGCCGAGGCAAGCCCGCCGCCGGCGTGGCCGGGGTTCCGTCCGCTGACGGTGAGCGCCATCAGCCGCGAGAGCGACACGGTGATCTCGCTGCACCTGGCCGATCCGCAGGGCGCGAGTGTGCCTTCCGCGCTGCCCGGGCAGTTCCTGACGCTGCGCCTGCACCCGGACGCCGACGCGACGCCGCTGCTGCGCAGCTACTCGCTATCGGGGGCGCCGGGCGCCGCTGATTACCGGATCAGCGTCAAGCTCGAGCCGCACGGGGCCGCCAGCCAGTTTCTGCACAGCCGGGTGCGGCCCGGTGACGTCCTGGAGGCGGCCGCTCCGCGCGGAACCTTCACGCTGCGCGCCGGACGGGGGCCGCTCCTGCTCGTCAGCGCCGGCGTCGGCGCGACGCCGGTACTGGCCATGCTGAACGCGCTCGCCGCGTCCCGGTCCGGCCGCGAGATCTGGTGGCTGCACGGCTCGCGCAGCCGCGCCGAGGAGCCGTTCGCGGCCGAGGTCCGGTCGCTGCTGTCCGCGCTTCCGGCGGCGCACCGCCACATCTGCTTCAGCAGACCGGGGCCGGACGACATCCGCGGCCGCGACTACGATACGGCGGGCCGCCTGTCGGCGCCGGTCCTGGCCGCCCTGAACCTGCCGCGCGCGGCTGATGCGTACCTGTGCGGCCCCGCTGCCTTCATGTCAGATGTGTCCGCTGCCCTGATCGCGATCGGCCTGCAGGCCGGCCGGATCCGCACCGAGGCATTCGGCGCCGGGCCCGCGGTGACACCCGGCATAGCGCCTGCCGCCGCCCGGCCTCCGCACCCGCCGCCCGGCCAGCCAGCCAGCGGCCCGGCCGTGGCGTTCGCGCGCAGCGACCTGACGGTCCGCTGGGATCCCGACTACAGCAGCCTGCTTGAGCTAGCCGAGGCCTGCGACGTGCCGGTGCGCTGGTCGTGCCGCACCGGGGTGTGTCACACCTGCGAGACCGCGGTGATGTCCGGGACCGTCGCCTATTCGCCGGAGCCGGTCGACGCCCCCGCTGCCGGGAGCATTCTCATCTGCTGCTCGCAGCCGCGCGACGACCTGGTACTTGACCTGTAAGCAGCGCAGCCTGACTCGCTCAGGACTGCGGCTGACCTGCGGCCAGCAGCCGCTCTCCGAGCACGCGCGCGGCCTCCTGCAGCTCGGGGCACCTGACGATCCGGTAGGACGCCGGGATCCCCGTGAGCTGCTCGGCATACCACCACGGGTTGCTGGTGCTCCCCTCCAGGCGGGTGCTGCCGTCCGCCAGCGGCTCCAGCCGTCCCACGTTCCGGGGGACGCAGCGCTTCACGGTGTCGACCGGAGCGTCGATGACCACCTCGACGTCGTACTCCCAGCCGACCGCGAGATGCTCCTCGAGCGCGGCGACCGGGTCGGTGAGGTCGGCGGGCGGCCTGAAGGTGCCGTCGAGCACTTCGGCCTCGCGGATCCGGTCGATCCGGTAGGCGCGCCGGGCATCCGTAGCGTGCGACTGGCACAGCAGGTACCAGCGCCCGTGGCGTACCACCACTGCCAGCGGGTCGACCTCCATGACCCACTCTGACCCGGCCTCGGACCGGTAGTCCAGGCGAACCTGCCGCTGGCCTGAGCAGGCCTGCACGAGCGTGCTGGTGATCGCGGGGTCCGGGCGGGCGGCGGAGCGGTCGGGCGCTGGCGCGGTAGTCCGGCGGACAGCCTCTGCCTGCGCGGCCACTGGCCCGGGCAGCGCCCGCATGAGCTTGCTGAGCGCGCTGCTGACCGGGTCGGCGGGGTCGCTGACGTCGTGATGACCGTCCAGAACGGCCATGACCAGGCCGAGCGCCTCGACAGCGCTGAACGTCAGGGGCGGCAGCCGGACCCCGCGGCCAAGCCGGTAGCCGCCGTAACGTCCGGTCGTGGACTCGATGGGGATGCCGGCGTCGCGGAGCAGCCGCGCGTAGCGGCGGACGGCCCGGTCGGAAACGCCGAGCCTGCGTGCCAGTTCCTCGGCCGAGATGCCGGGGCTGTCCTGGAGGGCTTCAAGGACCAGCAGCGCCCGCGCGGTCGAGCTGGCGCTCTCCGCTTCTGTCACCGGCACCTCATTCCCGGACGTTCTTCGTCCTGGAATGAGCCTACCGCGACCGCCGGGCAGTGTCTGTGTGCGTTAGCTATCGCCCTGGCAGTAGCTAGACGCACACAGAGCTTCTCCGATCCTCGCCTGGCGGGAGCCGCCGCGCCCGGGATGGGCGCGGCGCGCTCCTGCCAGACCGGGGGCCGGGATAACGTCATCAGGCAGCCAGCGGCTCGCTGCCGGCACCGTCGGGTGGCGCGCTGAGGGGCACCGGGAGCTGGGTGACCGTTGCGTCGTCGTCCTGCTCGTCCCTGACCGACCTGGCGGCCCGGCCCGGCTGGCGGCCAGGCCCCGTCAGCCGCGCCCGGAGCATGCGCCGGCCGCGGTGAGCGCGGGACATGACGGTGCCGACCGGCGTGCCCATGATGTCGGCGATTTCCGCGTAGTGGTAGCCGTGGACGTCGGCGAGGTAGACCACCGTCTTGAACCTGGCGGGCAGTTCGCCCAGCGCGCGCATAGCGGGGGAGAGTGCCAGGTTCTCCAGGGCCTCGGCCTCCGCCGACCGCGCGGTGACGGGAGCGTCTGCGCGGCCCGCCTCGTCCTGGACGTCGGCGGCGAGCCTCTCGGCTGGCCTGGCTGTCTTCTTGCGGCAGGCGCTGCAGAATGTGCTGCACATGATTCGATACAGCCACGCCCGCACGTTCGTTCCCGTCCTGAACTGGCCGAACTTGAGGTAGGCGCGGACGAGCGTCTCCTGCAGCAGATCCTCGGCCTCGCTGTGACTGCGGGTCAGCCGGACCGCAGCCGGATAGAGCTGACGCATGCACGGAACGGCTAGCTGCTCGAACCTGGACTGATCTGATGTCGTTGTGTCCCGTGAAAGCAGGGGTACTTTCACGGCGGCCGTGATCGTCACGTGTCCTCCTTAGCTGGCCCCGCTGCGCCCCGCAGCCCGCACGCTGAACTGGGTTGCAACCGTCGGAGGGGGTGGGAGCCATCGCCTCGTTGCGTTACTGCCAACGTTTGCACCAGACCGGCCGCCAGCACATCGGGCCGGTCCTGACCTTGCAGCGGGGAAAGTCCTAGTTAAGGCGGCCCGGGAGCGGACGCGCGGAAACCGTCAGTCAGTCGCGTGCGAGAACTCGAATCGCGCCGCGTGCGCTACCAGTTCACGCCTGGACGTCTTGCCTGTCTTGGCGATCAGGCTCGCCACGTGAGTGTCCACCGTCTTCGGCGATATATAGAGGCTGGCGGCTATCTCCGCGTTGGACTTGCCCGCGCGCGACCAGGAGGAAGACGTCCATCTCGCGGCTGGTGACGCCGAGCTGGCGCAGCCGCGCCGGGACCTTGGCGCTGCCGCGGCCCGCCCGCGGGACAGGTTTGCCAGCGCGGCGCAGGATGCCGCGGCATGCGGTCGCAAGCTGATCGTGGCCGGATGCCTCGAAGCTGTCGATGGTCTCCCGCATCCAGACTGGCGGGGTCGCCCCAGCGATCCTGAAGTGCGAGCGGAGCTACCAGCCGCCAGGCAAGATGCGTCCACCAGGGCGCGAAGTCGCTCAGCGCAGCGCGGCCGTCGGCAGCACATGCCGATGCTCGCTTTCGCTCACCCGCGCGCCCGGCGAGCACCGCCTCGGCAAAGGCGAGCATGCCTGCATTCCAGCTCGTGTCCGCGCCCGCTGTCCTGGCCTGGTCGATCACGGCACGCCCGTCATCACCTGCCACCGCCCGCAGCAGCGCGTGCATGGGAAGACCGCGAAAAGGAGCCAGCAGCGGTGCCTGCAGGGTCGAGTACTTGCCCTTCGTGGGGTATGAGGGGAACGCCTGGCTGGCATAGGCCGCGCAGATGGCGTCCTCCCGGATAGCGCGCGACATCTCGTTCCGGAAGAGCGAGGTCAGGACGCGTCCGCGGCCCCAGGTGACGCTCAGGATCTCAGGGTCTCCGGGCACAATCTCCTCGGCCTGCCGTGCGGCCAGCTCGGCCTGTTCCCGGTCCCCTCGGATGCCGGCGATGCTGGACTGCAGGCAGAGCGCCATGGCCTCGACTCGCGGAGCCTTAATCTGCGCGGCGGTGCGCTGGCAGTCGTGTGCCTGCGCCAGCGCTGTATCGAGATCGGCGCTGAGGCTTGAGATGTTCGCTAGCTGCAGCGTGATGACGTTGCCGACACACAGGGCGCCGGTCTCCTGCGCGAGATGCTGTACCGCTGACAGGCTGCCGGCCGAGCCGTCGGTCAGCATCGCGACCGTGCTCAGCTCGTGACGTGACCGGACCCGCCAGATTCCCAGCTCCCGGCTGTCGGCGATCTGAAGGGACCGCTCGAACACCCGGCGCGCGGCGGGCAGGTCCCGGCAGCGCTCGCGCCGCCCGAGGACCTGGAGCGCTTCCAGCGCGACCTCGGCAGCCCAGCCAGAGAGCCCGGCGCTCTCAGCTCTGGCGAGTGCCTCGCGAGCGGACCGCTCAGCTGCGTCCAGGTTGTTGGCGGCAAGCGCGTTCCTGGCCGCGACTGCGTCGATCCGCGCCGCGAGCTCACTGTCGCACAGTTTGGCAGCGATGGCAGCGGCGGCGGACAAGTGGTCCGCGGCAGCGGCGGGGTCGTCCTCGGGTCTGGTGCTGGCTGCCCTGAGCCGCACGAGCGCCGTGCGGCGCGGATCGGCTCCGGCGGCCTCGAGCTGGGCGAGGAGACTCTCGGCCAGGGCGGCCAGCTGGTGGTGGTCACCCGCCTGCGCGAACGCATCGAGCATTACCTCGTCGACCTCGATCGCGAGCATCGGGTCGTCCACCTGCGCATCCGCCAGCAGCTTCCGGGCGTTCTGCAGCGCTGCCAGGGCGCTGCTGACGGCACCCTGAAGCAGCGCGCGGCGCCCGGCTGTTACCAGCAGGCGGATGGCAGCCAGCGGCTGGTCAGCCAGCACGTACAGTTCCGCGACCAGCTCGCACCAGTTACCAGGCAGGCCGGGGTGCGCCTGGATGATCGATGCGGCGGCCGCGGCCGCGCGAGCCGAGAGCTCAGGAGGCATCAGCTGCGTGAGGATGGCGTCCCTGGTCAGGCTGTGCCGAAACCGGAATGCGCCAGCATCGCCAGGGGCCGGCTCGATCAGCTGCACCTCGCGGGCGCGCTGCAGGGCGTCCAGCGCCTCGGATTCCTCGACGCCGGCGACGCTCGGCAGCAGGGCCCAGTCGAACTGCCGGCCGAGCACGGCTGCGGCCACGATGACGTTGCCTGCTTCCGGGCCGAGCGAGGTGAGCCTGCTGTGCACCGACCCGGCGATCGAGTCGGGCACGCCCGTCGGGACGTCGCTGTGCACGTGCCAGCCCTCGTCGTCACGGGCCAGCTCGCCGGAAGACACCGCTGCGGCAAGTATCTCCTCGACGGCGAACGGAAGGCCATCGCAGTCCGCCAGCAGCCTGCCGGCCTCAGCGGGCAGCTCGGGTACCTGCAGGCAGGCGGCCGCCATTTCCCTGACGCCCGCCGGCGACAGCCGCGGGACCTCGATCGCGGTCGCGACCCGCCGGGCCACAGCCGACCGGCAGAGGTCCATGCCGGCAGATCGCTCGTCACTACGGAGCGTGAGCACGCAGAGGACATTGGCCGAGCCGATGTTGTCAGTCAGGTACTCGACGATGGCGAGCGACTCCGGGTCGGCCCAGTGCAGATCCTCCAGGACCAGCAGCCCGCCCGCCCGGCCCGGCTGGGTGAGCAGCCGCAGCACCGCATCTCCGACAACGACGGGCTCGACGTGAGCGCGTCCGTCGCCGGGCCGGCTCCACTCAGGGACCATGGAGCCGAGTGCAGCCCGAAAGTTCGATATAACTGGCATATCGGGAACAACGCCATTGCGAGCAGCGCCCATGAGGGCCTCGGCCACAGGCCGGTAGGGAACGGGAACCGCGGTTCGGGTTCCGCGCCCGGTGAGGACCGTAAAGTCGCGGTCCTCAGCCACAGCGCACAGATCCCGCGCCAGCCGTGATTTCCCGACGCCTTCGTCGCCGGTGACAAAGACAGCGCCACCCCTGCCCGCCGCGGCTGCGTCCAGCGCGGCAGTCAGCTGGTCCAGTTCGGCGCTGCGTCCGATAACTACCGGGCACAGTACGTCGTCCATCCGCCCGAAGTTATAGGGGTGCCCGGCCGATTACCATACGTAATCAGGCCAGGTTGCTACGTCGTTTGACGGAGTTTAAAGCCCGATGTATCCCGAGAGGATCAGATGGCGCCTCCGAGCCGGCATCACCCGATCAGCCGGAATTAGCCGGTATCCGGGCGCCTTAGCAGTGCCCGCCGGGCGGCGGGACGTCCAGGGTCGGGTTGCGGTCGAAGAAGCCGGTCGGCTTGAGCACGAAGCCGCAGCGGGCGACCGGCATGACCGGCCAGTCCTCGGGCCGCGGCACATGGGTCGGGCCGAACGTGTGCCACACCACGATGTCCGTGCCCGTCGATGTCCCGGTCGCCGGCGATGAAGGCGGGCAGCCCGGCTCCGCCGGGGTGCTGGTTCACGAAGTCGCCCGCCGGATAGCGCTGCGCCGGGTCGTACCGGGTGACCCACAGGTGGTTGGTCGCGAACCCGGCCCGGGCCGCCAGCGGCGAGGCCGGGTCGGCGAGCAGCACCGGGGCGGCCTCCGGGTACAGCGTGTAGGCCGGTCGGGGCGGCCGAACCGGTTCGGCACGCTCGGTGCTGAGGACCCGCCAGGTCCGGCCGCGGGACGCCGTCCGCGCGGCGGCCGCGCCTGCGACTCGCGTGGTCAGCCGGGTCACCGTGCTGCACGATCGCGTTGCCGTACGGGTTGTCCGGGCCGATCGGCAGCGCCGCTGACGTCGACCTCCTCGACCGCGTTGGCCAGCCCGTCCACGGTCATGTCCAGCCGGGCGCTGAACAGGTGCTGGTGGACCGGCGCGCCGAGGCCGGGCGCGACCTCGGTGGAGTACGGGTGGTCGCCGCCCGGGTGCGCCGAGGTGAACAGCACCCCGGTCAGCTTGATCTCGCACTCGATGGTGCCGTCGAGGTAGAAGTACCAGTAGAAGCCGTAGTCGTAGTTGCCGACCGTGGTGAAGTAACGAGACCACCAGCCGCCGCTGACGGCGCGACTGCGCCGAGCCGTTGAAGATGTCGGTGTGCTTCCACAGGATGCCGAAGTCCTCCTCGTGGATGCAGATCGCGTTGCGGATCGTCCGCGGCTCGCCGGTGTCGTCGGTCACGGTGGCGTCCAGGTAGGCGATCTCGCCCAGGCAGTCGCAGCCGAGCTCGAGCGAGTTGGCCCACTTGCCGACCAGGTACTCGCCGGTGTCGAAGTAGGCCTGCCAGTAGCGGAACTGCGGGTCGCCGTAGGGCACGACCATCTCGGGGATCGATGCCCGGTAGATCACCGGCCGGTCCCGGCCGTCGTCGGCGATGCTGATCTGGTGCAGGCGTCAGCCCCTCGCGGGCGTCGAAGCCGACCCGCATCGACCAGTCCTGCCAGCGCAGCAGCGTCCCGTCCAGGCGTGAAGCTCGGCCCGTCCGGCTGGGTGATCTCGATCGGCCTGAGGTCGGTCCGCATGCGGTCCGCGGACCGCCGGGTCGTCGTAGTCGCCGGACTCGGCCGGGCACCGGCAGCTCGAACTCGTCGATGATCCTGAAGACGCTGCTTCTCGATCAGGTCGACGTAGGCGGCCACCCCGTCGACCGGGTGGGCCCAGGCGTAGTCCTGCGGGTCGGACTGGACGAACGCCAGCACCCGCACCATCCGCCGGCCGATCCTCGTCCGCCGCCCCGAACGAGCCCGCCGTCATCGGGCAGAGCCGGATCTTGGCTGACGTCGGTCAGCCCCCGCCTGGCCATGGCGGCCCGCCACTGCGGATCGGCGCGGACCATCTCCTCGACCACGGCGAAGTCCTGGTCGAGTATCGGCAGCTGGCCGTCGGTGCGCGGGTCGAGCACGCGGCGGCTGACGATCGTCTGGCTGGTGAGCGAGACCACGACGTCACTCGACTCGCCCGTGCTGACGTCGATCAGGAATGCCCGCAGCCGGCGGTCGGCTGCCGCGGCCGCGCAGCACGTCATCCTTGGGCGGCTCCTCCAGCCCGTAGTAGGCGAACCGGACGGACTCGCCGAGCAGCCCGGCGGCGGCCAGGACCTCCCGTCCCGCCAGGTACTCCGCCGCGGTCACCGGGTCGAGCGGGTGAGCTGGCCGAGCCTCCGCCTGGTCAGTCCTGACGGTCGCGGTGTCAGTCATCGCGGTTCTCCTCACAGCCATTCAGCCGGGAACGAGGTCTGCCGTGGCTTATCCCGTCCGCCCGATGAGTCCATCATGAGCCGCAGACGCTGATCGTGGCGAGTTTGCGCGCTATGCGGACGCGAAGTCACCACGATCACGGGCAAGTGAGCCGGCGAGTCCTGAGTGTTGGGAACGCACGTTCCCCAATCAGGACACGGTGCTGAAGGGCGGCCATGGCGCGCAAGGTCATCAACGTCGCGCTGAACGGGGTCACCGGCCGGATGGGCTACCGGCAGCACCTGGTACGATCCCTGCTCAGCATCCGCGAGCAGGGCGGCGTCGAGCTCGCCGACGGCACGCACTGTCTATCCCGGAGCCGATCCTGGTCGGGCGGCAGCGAGGACCGGCTGCGGGAGATCGCCGAACGGCACGGGCTGCAGCGCTGGACGACCAGCCTGGACGAGGTACTGAGCGACCCGCTCGTCGACGTCTACTTCGACACCCAGGTCACCAGCGCGCGGGAGCCGAGCCTGGCCAGGGCGATCGCGGCGGGCAAGCACGTCTACACCGAGAAGCCGGTGGCCGCCTCGCTGGCGGGCGCCCTGCGAGCTGGCCGACGGCGGCCCGCGAGGCCGGCATCATCAACGGCGTCGTCCAGGACAAGCTGTTCCTGCCCGGCATGATCAAGCTCCGCAGGCTGATCCAGGCGGGATTCTTCGGCCGGGTGCTGTCGGTCCGGCTGGAGTTCGGCTACTGGGTGTTCGAGGGCGACAGCACCCCGGCGCAGCGGCCGTCCTGGAACTACCGCGCGCAGGACGGCGGCGGGATCGTGCTCGACATGTTCCCGCACTGGCAGTACCTGCTGGAGGACCTGTTCGGGCCGATCACCGCGCTCTACGCGCGGCAGGCCACGCACCTGCCGCAGGCGCTGGGACGAGTCCGGCGAGCCGTACGCCGGCCACCGCCGACGACGCCGCCTACGCGCTGCTGGAGTTCGCCAGCGGGGTGATCGCGTCGGTCAACTCCTCCTGGGCGGTCCGGGTCAACCGGCGCGAACTGCGTCGAGCTGCAGGTCGACGGCACGCACGGCAGCGCGGTGGCGGGCCTGCGGAACTGCGCGATCCAGCACCGGATGTCCACGCCGATGCCGGTCTGGAATCCGGACCTGCCGGACCCCATCGACTATCTGGCGCAGTGGACCGACGTGCCGGACAACGCAGATGTTCGACAACGGCTTCAAGGCGCAGTGGGAGCTGTTCCTGCGGGCGGTGGCGGAGGGCACGCCGTTCCGCTGGGACCTGGCCGAGGGCGCCAGGGGCGTTCAGCTGGCCGAGCTCGCGATGCAGTCGTCGGCGGAAGGCCGCCGGCTCGAGGTGCCGCCGCTGGCGGTGCCGTGATGACAGCGCGGATTGTCCTGCCCGGCCGGCCCGCGGCGCTGCTCGTTCCCGCTCCGGCATGGGATCTTTCCTATCCGCCGCCGCGACGGCGGCGTGCGTACGCGGCCGCGCATGTCGCGGCGTTCCCGGACGGCGAGCATCGACTGGGCGGCCACGATGGCCTTCCGCGAGCACCTGTGGCGGCACGGCTTCGGGCTCGCCGAGGCGATGGACACGGCCCAGCGGGGCATGGGGCTGACCTTGCGCGCAGGCCGGGAGCTGATCGACGCGGTCGGCGGCGCGGGCCGCCGAGCTCGGCGCGGCGATCGCCAGCGGGGCGGGAACCGATCAGCTCGCGCCGGGACCGCACCCGCTGCCCGACATCGTCGCCGCCTACGCGGAGCAGATCGACCTGGTGCAGTCGGCCGGGTCGCAGGTCATCCTGATGGCCAGCCGGGCGCTGGCCGCCAGCGCCCGGTCGGCCGCGCGACTACCTGGACGTCTACGGCGCGGCTGCTCAGCCACGCGGACCAGCCGGTGATCCTGCACTGGCTCGGCGAGGCGTTCGACCCGGCGCTGGCGCGGTTACTGGGGGAGCGCGGAGTTCGGGGCCGCCGCCGACACCGTCTCGAGCTGATCGAGCGGGCGGACGGCAAGGTCGCCGGGATCAAGCTGTCGGTACTCGACGCGGGCAGCGAGATCGCGCTGCGGCGGCGGCTGCCGGCGGGCGTCCGGCTCTACACCGGCGACGACTTCAACTACGCCGAGCTGATCAGGGGAGACGCGCGAGGGCACAGCGACGCGCTGCTCGGCGCGTTCGCCGCGGTGACCGCGCCTGCCGCCGCGGCGCTGCACGCGCTCGACGCCGGCGACCTGGCCGGGTACGACGCGGCGATCGGGCCGACGGTACCGCTCAGCAGGCTCATCTTCGAGCCGCCGACCTACTGACTACAAGGTCGGCGTCGCGTTCCTGGCCTGGCTGAACGGCCTCCAGCCGCACTTCGCCATGCTCGGCGGCCTGCAGCGACCGGCGATCGGCCGGGCACCTGATCCGGGTGTTCGAGCTGGCCGCCGCGGCCGGGGCGCTGCGCGATCCGGACCTCGCGGTGAGCCGGATGACCGCCTGCTGCCGGAACCGGAGCCAGGCCGGAGCCGGAACCGGAGCCGCAGCGGAGCCGGGCGGATGATCGGCCCCGGCCAGGCTGTCGCTCAACCAGGCCACCGTGCACCACCTCACCGCAGCTGACGCGATGGACCTGTGCGTCCGGCACGCGATCCCGGCCATCGGGCTGTGGCGGGACCGGGTCGCCGAGCTCGGCCTGGCGCGGACTGGCGCGCAGGGCGCGGGCGGCCGGGCTGCACGTGTCCAGCCTGTGCCGGGGCGGCTTCTTCACGCACGCGGACGCCGGACGCGCGGGCGGCGGCCGCTGGCCGACAACAGGGCCGCCATCGCCGAGGCCGCGGCGCTCGGGGCGGACACGCTGATCCTGGTCTCCGGCGGCCTCGTGCCCGGCAGCCGCGACCTGGACTGGCCCGGCGGATGATCGCAGACGCGATCGCCGAGCTGGTGCCCGTCGCGCTGGACGCCGGGGTGCGGCTCGGCATCGAGGCGCTGCACCCGATGTTCTGCGCCGACCGGTGCGCCATCTCCCGGCTCGGCCAGGCCGCTCGACCTGGCCTGCCAGTTCCCGGCCGAGGCGGTCGGCGTCGTGGTGGACACCTACCACGTCTGGTGGGACGCGCGCTGGCCGCCGACATCGCCCGGGCAGGCGAGCGGATCGTCGAGCTACCAGCTGTGCGACTGGATCCTGCCGCTGCCGGCCGACATGCTGCTCGGCCGCGGCCACCTCGGTGACGGCTGCATCGACTTCGGCGCCGATCTCGGCCGCCGTGGAGGCGGCCGGCTACGCCGGGTACGCGGAGGTCGAGATCTTCAACGCGGACGATCTGGGACGCCCCGCCGGACGAGACGGCCGCGATGGTGCGGCGCCGGTTCGCGGAGCTGGCAGGCTAGCAAGGCGGACCAAGATCACTTCTCGTGGTGACTTCTCCGCTCATGGAGCCGAAAAGTCACCACGAGAAGTGATCTTGGCCGCTAGCTGACGGTCGGCAGCGGCACGGTGGCCGCGGCCGGAACCACGTCGGCCACGATGCAGGTGACATTGTCCGGCCCGCCGCCCGCGATGGCGAGAGCGATCAGGTCAGTCGCGGCCTGATCCGGATCGTGCACCGTCAGCAGCACCCGGGAGATGGCCTCCGCGTCCGCGACCTCGTGCAGCCCGTCCGAGCACAGCAGGTAGCGGTCGCCGGCCTGGCCTCACGGAGCTGAATATCAGCCTCGCCGTCACGGCCGGCAATCAGCGCGCGCAGCACGAGGCTGCGCTGCGGGTGCGAGGACATCTCGGCCTCGGTGATCTTGCCGTCATCGAGCAGGGTCTGGACCAGCGTGTGATCGTGGGTGATCTGGATGACCTCGCCGTCGCGGACCAGGTAAGCGCGCGAGTCGCCGATGTGCACCAGGCCGAGCTGCGAGCCGGACCACAGCAGCGCGGTCAGCGTCGTGCCCATCCCCTCCAGCGACGGGTCGGTCGTGGCCATCGCGCGCAGCGTCGCGCTGGCCCGCCGGACCGCGTCGGCCAGGACGTCGAGCAGTTCGCCATCCGGGATCTGGATATCCAGCGGCCGCAGCACCTCGATAACGGCCTCGCTGGCGACCTCGCCCGCGGCGTGGCCGCCCATTCCGTCGGCCACGGCCAGCAGCCGCGGCCCGGCGTAGGCACGGTCCTCGTTGTCCTCGCGGTGCAGGCCGATATCGGATCGCACGGCGTACCGGATGGCGAGCGTCTCGCGCGCGTCGGGCATGGACGTGTCCTTTCCTGACCGATACCCGGCCCATCAGGCTCCGGCCGGCCCCGGGGGCGAGGTCAGGCCGCAGCTGCCCGGCCACGGCAGCTAAAGACCAGCGTACGGCCGGTGACGCGGTCTGGCGGGCCAGCCGGACCAGGCGGGAGTGAAGTGCCTCCCGGAGGGGCAATTCAACTGCGGGGGAAGTGCCGCCGGATCCCGGCGGCGTCGCTGAGGCCATGCCGCCCGGGGGAGAACGCAGCTGATCACGCCAGCTCAAGCTTTCGCGCTGCTGCGCAGCCGCGCCTACCTGCGGCTGCTGGTGCTGGCAGCGCTGCTTGGCGTGCCCATATCGGTCATTGCCTGGGCATTTCTGGCCGTCGACAGCCAGCTCCAGCACTGGCTCTACGTCGCGTTGCCAGCCGAGCTTGGCCTGCACACAGTGCCGGTCTGGTGGCCATTCCCCCTGCTCGCGATCAGCGGGGTGCTCACGGCGTCGGCCATCCGATTTTTGCCGGGAACGGGCGGGCATTCACCCGCCGATGGTCTTCAGACTGGCAGCCATCCAGCGGCCAGCGAGATCCCCGGCGTGGTTCTCGCGGCCCTGGCCACGCTCGGCTTCGGCGCGGTCCTGGGGCCTGAGGCGCCGCTGATCGCGCTGGGCGGCGGGCTCGGTGCCTGGGCCGTCAGCCGGGTCCGTGCCGCCAACGCCGAGCAGGTGCAGTCCGTGCTCGCGGCCACCGGCAGCTTCGCGTCCGTGAGCACGCTGCTCGGCTCGCCCATCGTCGGGGCGTTCCTGCTGATGGAGGCCGGCGGGCTGGGCGGCCCGACGATGGAGCTTGTGCTGGTGCCGGGCCTGCTGGCGTCGGGCATCGGGGCGCTGGTGTTCATCGGCCTTGGCCACTGGACCGGACTCGGGACGTTCTCGCTCGCCATTCCCGGCCTGCCGCACGTGGGCCACCCGACGCCGGCCGGGTTCGGCTACGCCATCGTGATCGGTCTCGCCGGGGCCGTTCTCAGTGTCGGCATCCACCGCGGCGCACTGGCGCTGCGCGGCGTGGTGCAGCGTCAGGCGCTGCTGTGGACGCCGGTGGTCGGCCTGTTCGTCGCCGGCACCGCGGTCCTGTTCAGCCAGGTGACCGGCAAGGGCACCAACAAGGTGCTGTTCTCCGGCCAGACCGCGCTCGGGCCGTTCGTGCTGCACACCGCGGCCTACAGTCTCGGAGCGCTGCTCCTGCTGCTGGCCATGAAGGCGCTGGCCTACAGCGCGTCGCTGAGCAGTTTCCGCGGCGGGCCGATCTTCCCGGCCATCTTCGTCGGCGCGGTCGGCGGCGCGGCGCTGTCGCATCTGCCGGGGCTGCCGCTCATCGCCGCGGTCGGGATGGGCATCGGGGCGATGACCGCCGGCATGCTGCGGCTGCCGTTCACCGCCGTTCTGCTGGCCTGCCTGATGCTCTTCTCCGACGGCGTGGCGATCATGCCGCTGGTCATCGTGGCGGTGGTGACGTCTTACGTGACAGTCTTGCGGCTCGATCCGCCAGCGGAGGCGGCGGGCTCGTCCCCGGCGCCGGCACCGGAACCCGCACCGGACCCGGCACCAGCGGCCTGACCGCGGCCTGACCCGCGGCCTGACCGGCGGAGACGGCGCCGCGTCCGGTCGCCCGCTGCGGTCGCTGGCCGGGGAGTGCCGGACGCTCGCGCGGCGCCAGGACACCTCGAAGAGCGCGCCGCCGAGGTCAGAGTCGCCGACGCGCCACTGGCCGTCGGTCGAGCGGACAATCGAGTCGGCGATGGCCAGGCCCAGGCCCGCGCTGCCGCCCTGGACGGTGGAGCGGTGGAACCGGTCGAACAGCCGCCGCCGGGACTCGGGAGGGACGCCAGGACCGCTGTCCTCCACGGTCAGCGTTACCCGCGCGCCCCGGTGGCCGATGCTGATCCGGACGGTACCGCCGCTGCCCGCGTACCGGCAGGCGTTGTCCACCAGGACCCCGGCCAGGCGGTCGATCCACTCTGGCGGGGCGCTGATCCAGCCGGGCGCCAGCTCGCTGGCGACGACCTGGATGTCGAACTCGCGAGTGGTGCCGACCGCGCGGAACCTGTCGGCGCACTGGCCGGCGATGGTGGCGAGGTCGAGCGGCTCGTCGCCTGGATCAGGCGGAGCCGAGTCGAACCGGGCCAGCCAGAGCAGATCCTCGACGATCTTGCGCAGCCGGCCGCTCTCGCCCTCGATCCGGCGCAGCGTCGCCTGGTACTCGGCCGGCGTGCGGGGCGAGCTGAGCGCCACCGACGTTTCCGCGCTGATGACGCTGAGCGGCGTCCTCAGCTCGTGCGAGGCGTCCGCCGTGAACTCAAGCTGCCGCCGGCGCGACTGCTCGACCGGGGACAGCGCCCGCAGGCCGATCGTGAGCGCCCCGGCGAACATGGCCAGCAGCAGTACCGGCGCGGCGAGCGCCTCACCGGCCCGCAGCAGCGTGGTCAGGTGCTCGTCGCTCTGCAGGCTCTGGCCCGCGATGAGCCGCGAGCCATCGACGGTGCCGGCGGCGAGCCGGAACGGTCCCTGCGGCAAGCCGCGCTGTCGTCCGCTGCCCGGCTGCAAGGCGCAGGCCGGACGGGAGAGCGGGAGTGCCTGCCCGCACCGCCGCGGTGCGGCCGGAGGACGTGACCTTCCACAGGTAGACAGGCGTGGTGTCGATGTCGTCGTCATCACCGCGGGAGTCCCGCAGGCCGACCTCGCGGACGTCGGACAGCTGCTCAGAGAGCCGGGCATCGACCGAGGCCGTCAGCCGGGCCGCGACGACATGGTCCAGGACGGTCACGCACCCGGCGTAGACGATGCCGACCAGCAGGCTGGCGGCGGCCGCCACCCTGGCAGCATGCAGCACCTCGGCCGGCACCCGGCCCCGCAGGCGCACTGTCAGCGCTCCACGAGCCGGTAGCCGACGCCGCGCACGGTCTCGATGCGGACCAGGCCGCCGGCCAGCTTGGACCGCAGCCGCGCCAGGTGCACGTCGATCGTGTTCGGACCCGAGTGCGTCGGACTCGTCGTCCCAGACGTTCACGGCGATCGACCGGCGCGGCACAACGGCCGGGGACCTGCGCACAAGCAGCTCGAGAATGCCGAACTCGATCGCCGTCAGGGTCGGCTCGCGGCTGCCCACTCGCACCTGCCTGGTGGCCGGATCGAACCGGAGGTCGCCGATGGCCAGCTCCGGCTGCTGGACGGCCGACGGCCGCCGCTGCAGCGCGCGCAGGCGGGCGAGCAGCTCGGTGAAGTCGAATGGCTTGACCAGGTAGTCGTCCGCGCCCTCGTCGAGGCCGGTCACGCGGTCGGCGTGGGCGTCTCGTGCGGTCAGCATGAGCACCCGGACACCCAGCTTGCTGCGGCGTGTCCAGCGCACCACGTCCAGGCCCGACATGCCGGGCATCCGCCAGTCGAGAATGGCGAGCTCGTATTCATAGCTGCGCAGGTAGCGGACGGCCTCCTCGCCGTCGCTGACCGAATCGACGATGTAGTCGTGCTCGCGGAGCCCGCGGGCCAGTACCTCGCGCAGCCCCCGGTCATCCTCGGCAATCAGCACCCGCATGACGGCGGCTACCGGCGCAGGCGGCGCCACACGGGACGCGGGATGAGGCGCAGGATCGCCGCGGCCGGGCGCAGCGCGCGGGGTACCCAGATGAGGCTCGCGGAGCCGGCCAGTCCGGCTGCGACGGCCCGGCCAACCTGGTCCGGCGTCGAGGACAGCGGAGCCGGATCCAGGCCGGCGGTCATCCGGCCGATGACAAAACCCGGCCGGACGAGGACAACGCGGACGCCCGTGCCGTGCAGCGAGTCGGCCAGGCCGCGCGCGAATGCGTCCAGGCCGGCCTTGGCCGCTCCGTAGACAAAATTGGCCTTGCGCGGCCTGACTGCGGCGACTGAGGACAGGATGACGATTGTGCCCTGCCCGCGCTCGCGCATCCGGCCGGCGATGCTGAGCAGCGCGGTGACGTGGCTGGTGAAGTTGGCCTGGAGCAGGTCGCCGGCGCGGCCGGGCTCGCTGTCCATGGCCTCCTGCGGCGTCAGCACGCCCACGGCGGAGATCACCAGGTCGACTGGCCCGGCTGCGAACGCGGACGCCACCAGGGCCTGGTAGGCATCCGGATCGCCGGCGTCATAGGCGATCGCGGTGACCCGGCCGGGCAGCGCTGCGGCCGCGGCGCTCAGCCGGGCCGGGTCCCGTCCCGCGAGCAGGACCTCAGCCTGCGGGCCGAGGTGCAGTGCGGTGAGGATGGCCTGCCCGATCTCGCTGCTGCCGCCGATCAGCAGGACGCGGCCGGTCCAGCCGGGGCTGCCGCTGGCGCGCCGCGGCGCTGCGCCGGCTCTTCGTTCTGCGGCCGGGTGCCTAGCATAGGCCGACCCTACGTCCGAGGTCGGACTGGAACAGTCCGTGCGGATCCAGGCGCGCCCTGGCGTCTCGCCAGTCTGAGACCGGGCCGTACATCGCATTGAAGGCGTACTCGCCGAGGCGGGTGTCATCGGCCAGGCAGACGCGGCCGCCGGCGCCGGCAACCTGCATGTCCAGCCAGGTCAGCAGCTGGCCGAGGCGATGCTGACCGGCGGGTATGTCCACCGCCAGGCACCAGCCGGGCACCGCGAACGACAGCGGGCCGCCGTCGGCCGGGCCGAGCCTCATCAGCGTGCCGAGTACCGGCGCGCAGTTGTTGCGCCTGAGGTTCTCGAGCACGCAGGCCAGCACCGTCTCGGCGCCGGCCGGCACGGCGAGCTGATACCGGATGAGCCCCGCGCGCCCGGCAGCCCGGTTCCAGCCCTGGACCAGGTCCAGCCGGTGGAAGAAGGCCGGGATGTCAGCGAGGCCCGACCGGCTGACTGGCGCGCGCCTGAAGCGTGCCGTGTTGATGGCGCGCGCGGACAGCGGGGTCAGCAGCGGCAGCGGCAGGGCAGGTACCTGAAGCGGGGTGGGCTGGCGGTAGGCCAGGCGCTGGTCCGCCGCCGGCAGGTCTGCCGGGCCTGCGTGATCCGCGCAGTCCACGACGCCGCGGCCAAGCGCGGCGCCGGACGCGGTGGCGTCGACCCTGGCCACGGCGTACTGAGCGGCGGAGCCGGCCAGCAGGCTGAGCGTCGCGTCGAGATCCGCCGTGCGCTGCGACACCACGCGCAGCATGCTGCTCTCGACCGGCAGCAGGCGGATCGTGGCGCTCAGGATGATCCCGGTCAGGCCCATGCCGCCGAGAGTGGCCCGCAGGCCCTCCGGGTCGGCCGCCGTGGTCAGCGCGCGCAGGCTGCCGGTCCCGTCGATGAGCTCGACCTGGTCCACCCAGGCGGCGAGACTCCCGGCCGTGGCGTGATTCCGGCCGTGCACGTCGGCCGCGATCGCGCCGCCGACGGTCACGTGCGCCGATTCCGGCAGCACCGGCAGGATGAAGCCGGCCGGAACGATGCGGTGCAGGACCTCCGCGACGGTCGTGGTCGCCGCTGCGGTCACGGTCTGCGCCGCGGCATCGAGCCTGATCGCGGCACCGGCTGCCAGGCTCACTACGACGCCGGCACTGTTCTGCGCGGCGTCCCCGTAGCTCAGCCCCGCGCCGCGGACCGCCAGGCCGCCGGCTGGCCTGGCCGCGATGAGCTCACGCAGCCGGTCGCGGCTGGCCGACCGCAGGACGGTCGTCTCGCACCGGCGGACGCCGCCGAACCCGGTCAGCACCTCGCGGCTGGTGACCGGTTCAGTCGCCGTCGCCATCACAGCCCCGTGATGAACATCGTGAGCCAGGCCAGTTCGCAGCACAGCATTGCCGGATCCCTCGCAATCAGGTCTTCCACGGGCCGGTCGCCGGACTTGTCCGTCAGCCGGTTGAACCGGAACAGCGCAGCCGCCAGCGGCACGGCGCTGACAGCAGATGCCAGGACCGCATCCACGGGTCGTGCTCGCTGAGCGCCCACAGCACGTAGGCGACAAGCATCACGGCGCTGACGGCGCGCTCGGCGGCGCGCAGCAGCCACGGCCGGTACCAGCGCATGGCCGGCCGGTGCGCCACGGCGTCGGCGCCAAGCACGGTCAGCTCGGTGTAGCGCTTGCCGATGGCCACCATCAGCGCGCCCAGGCTGCACACCGTCAGGAACCAGGCCGACGGCGGGACGTGCGTGGCCACCGCGCCGCCGATGGCGCGGAGCACGAAGCCGAGTGCCACGACCGCGAGCTCGGCGCCCGGCACGTGCTTGAGGCCGAGGCTGTAGAGCAGCGGACACGGTGACGTAGGCGCCGATCACGCCGGCCAGCCTGCGGTTCGCCGATGGCCAGGCTGGCCGCCAGGGCGAAGGCGAGCAGGGCGGCGGCGATAGCCATCGCAGCGGCCCGCGGCAGGCGGCCAGAGGCAATCGGGCGCTGCCGCTTGACCGGGTGCAGCCGGTCTCGCTCGGCGTCCAGGACGTCATTGATGAGGTAGACGGCCGACGAGGCCGCGGTGAAGGCGGCGAACGCCACCAGCGCGTAGACCAGGCCGTAATGCCGTCCCAGCGTCGCGCCCGCGAGCGGCGCGGCGAACACCAGCAGGTTCTTCGGCCACTGCCGGGGCCGCGCTGCCTGCACGGCCGCGAGAGACATACCCGCCAGCGCGAGCGGCCAGGCCGGCGGCGCGGGGCTGCGGCGACCTGAGCCTGGCCGCCGCCAGTCTCCCTGGTGCGGGTACTCATCGGGCGTAGACCGCAGTGAAGTCGCGGCTCGCCGGCGTGTAGTACCGGTCCGGCGGCTGGACCTGGTCAGGGAGCAGATTGACGGGCCGCGGGTGCGACGACTCGTCGTGCAGGTAGTACATGAACGACATCCAGTCGGGATTGATGTCGAGCTGCATGGCGGTCACTGCGCCTGCGTGCCGCAGCACCTCGGCCAGCTCCCTGACGTTGAGCGCCGGGCCGTAGGCGAAGATCACCCGGCCGTCGCTGGTGATCCCGATGCCGGACCGCCAGACGTAATAGCCGCCGCCGAGTGTGGCACCCCAGCTCGACTCGACGTTGTCGTCGACCGTGCGACGGGACGCGCCCGTGCGCCACGATCAGGTGCAGGTTCTGCCTGACGCCGGCCACGTCCGGCGTCATCCGCACGGTCTGGTCCCAGTTGCCGATCGCGACGCGGCCGTCCCTGTAGTACACCAGCGACGCGATGCCCCGGGTGAGCGTTCCGTCGGTCGCGCCGTTCAGGTAGAAGCCGCCGCCGGACACGTCAATCTTGAAGCCGCCGTTGAACGTTGCCAGCAGGCCGCGGCGCGTGCCGGGCGCAATATAAGTGGACGCCTTCCAGGGACCGGGACCGGGATCCTCCGCTCCGGGCCGCAGCTCGAAGCGCAGCAGGCTCTGGTTCATCGACACGATGCCCGCGACATAGGACGAGTAGACGGCGCTCGGCCGCAGATAAGTGCCGTACATGCGCGGGCACCCCGCCGACAGTGCCCAGCACCCGCCACTTGCCCTCACCCGGCAGCGGCTTTCCGGCCATCGATGCCAGCGCCGGCGGCGGTGGGTAGGACGGGGCCGACGGGTGAGTCCCGGAGGCCTGGCGGTGCGGCCGCACGGCGGCGCTCGGCCCGGTGAGCGCGAACGAGGGCTTCCCGCCGGTTTTCGGCGGCGAGTAGGAGATCCATTCGCCCAGCGTCACGAGCGGGCCCAGGTAATGGTCGCGCGCCCACTCAGCCAGGCGCTCGGACGTCGACCCTCCGCCTGTCATCGTCAGCGCGTGCCCGAGTGACCAGCCGATCGGGATCAGCACGACGATCAGCGCCGCCGCCACCAGCCGGGACCAGCGGCGCCTGGGAACATGCGGAGCCCAGTGCCGGCGCCGTCGCGGCTGCTCCGCAGGCCGCGGACCGACCTCGCTGCCGGCCGGCTCGTTCTCTTCGGTTGTGGTGTTGTGCGAGCCAGACGATGTCAACCGCGGCACTCGGCGTCCCCCATCACGCATCCTGCGACTGTCCAGACCAGGCCCTGTCAAGCCTGCGGGCTATATCGGCCATAGGTCTACCCGCGAAACATGAAGACCTCATGACGGAGCCCGAGCGGTTTACCGCTGGTCAGCCGGGCGCCTGGCCGTCAGGACAGGCGACGCGCGGCCCCGCTGGCGTGCGCGACTCCTCAGGCTGCCTCGCTGTCGACTTCGGTCAGGAGCTCATGCTGTCTGGCCCGCAGCACGTCGCGCTCGGCTGGTGACGTCGCGCTGCGAAGCCGGCGGCGCCGTTGCCGCCTGCTGAGAAGGTACTCGGACTCGGCATGTGTGACCAGGCCCGCAGCCTCTCGCGCGGCCAGCGCGTCGCGGGCCCGGCTGCGATAGGCGCTGCGCAGCAGCAGATAGAGCGCGCCGACCAGCACGAGATTGACGACCACCTTGACCGCGATGGCCGGCGCCGGGGCGTCGAAGAGCAGGTGCATGGCCATCCCGGTGGCCAGGCAGGCCAGTGCGGGCAGGGCGCCACTGCGCCAGGAGCCGGGCCGCCAGGAGCCAGCGCGAATGCTCTGCACCAGATAGCCGACGCCGGCACCGGTCACCGCTGTCATCGTCCAGTGCGAGCCGAGGCCGGTCGTTCCCACGCGCAGCAGCGCGGAGTTCAGCACCGCGCGGGCCGGATCGGTCGCACCGGAGAGCACGATGCTGTTGAGCCCGTAGGTGACGTTCTCTATCGCCTGGAAGCCGAGGCCGGTGATCGCACCGAAGATCAGCCCGTCGAGCGGGCCGCGGATGACGAGCGGCGCTGCCAGGATGACCATCACCACCCCGCACAGCTTGAGAATTTCCTCGTTAAGCGGTGCCGACAGCGCGGCGGACCAGTTGGCCGCGAACCTGGTGCCCGCGCCCTTCGCCCACAGGCTGATCAGGCCGCGGTTGGCCAGCAGCGCGCAGCCCGCCGCGGCCGTCGCCCCCCAGGTCAGCGCGGCCGCCGACCACAGCAGGGACGGCGCGTGAACCGGCCGGAGCAGCCGCGCCAGCGCGAATCCGCCCGCCAGCAGCGGCACCTCAAGCGCGACCGCCAGCAGGGCCGGGCCGGGGAAGACCACGAGAAAGCGGACGAACTGCCAGGTAAGGACAACGGCCCCGAACACGCAGAGCACCAGCGCCGTGATGCGGACGGCGCGGATGCTCCAGGCGGCGCTCACGGCCGCCCCGGCGTGAGTCCTGGCCGCGGCGTAAAGCGCTGGCCCGGCGTAACGCGCGGGCCCGGCAAAAACCGCGTGCCGACCGGGAACTGCAGCGACCTGGTCATCCTGGTCGCCGTCGCGATCAGCACCGGGCTGGCCGACCGGGGCACGAGCACCACTATCTCGATGGCGAAGCTCCCGGACGGGCCGGGGTACACCGTCGCCACCCCGCTGAGGCTCTCCCCGCTCACGGTTCCGGTGACGCCCCGACTGCCATGGAAGCTGGTGACGGCAGCCGGCTTGCCCAGCCGGGAGCCTGGATGGCTGAGCTGGAGCACCCGGCCTAGCGCCGGCCATAGCTGCACTGGCCCGGCTGTGCCCACCAGCGCGGCGTAGCTGATCGACATCGCGGCGGGGCCGCGGCGCAGCGAGTAGACCAGGTGCGGGTCGCTCTGACCGGGCTCCAGGTACCAGCCCGGCCCGACCCGGAGCCTGGCCGCGTCCGGGGCGCCGGGGCCGATCGTCAGCGCGAGCGCCGGCCGCGACGGGCTGCCGGTCTGACACCGCCATATTCAGCAGCGGCCAGCCGGCCGTGAGGACGGCCATGACTGCCACGACCGCGATGAGCCAGCGCAGCCTGAGACGGACGCGCCGGTCCGTTCGCCGGCGGTCTGCGGGCTGGCGGTCTGCTGGCTGGCGGTCCGGCTGGTCAGCGGCCATGCAGCAGCTCCGACAGCGACTGCGGGCCGCGGCCGATGAGAACCACCAGCAGCGCGGCGACCGCTACCAGCACAATGGTGGCCGTGACCAGCCGCAGGCTACCGCTCACCGAGCTGCCGTCGGCGGTGAGGCGGGCCCGCCGGTCGGCGATCCAGATCGGAATGCTCAGGGCGAGCACGACGCCTCCGGCGACTGGATTCCACTTCAGCATGACCACGCCGATCGCAGCGAACGCGATCGAGGTCCGGCTCCAGGCCAGTCGGGTGCGGTTGGCCGGGTCGCCGATGCCGCGCTCGCCCTTATCGGCCATGGCGATGCCTACCGGGACGCCGAGAGCAGGACGACGATGGCAGCGAGCACCGCGATGCCCGCGATCGTCACGGACAGCAGCCGGGGCACGATCGACCGCGGCAGCGGCAGGCCGCGGCGCATCGCCAGCTGATTGCGCGACATCTCCCAGTAGGCCGCCACCGCGGTGACAGCACCGAGCACGATCAGCGGCACTCCAACCACATGGCGGCCGAGCGGTACGCCGCGGAAGGGCGGGAGGAGCTGCACGACACCGAGGCCAGCCGCGATCAGGGCGAGCGCGGTCCGGCTCCAGGCCAGGAAAGTCCTCTCGTTGGCCAGCGTGAACCGAGGATCCGGCTCGGATTCGGCCACCGGGTCGTCCTGGTGGTGCTGATCTCGCGCGCTGGCCACACTCGCCCCCGTCCGCCGAGACTGGCTACGCGACCGGATCGTGCCAGGGCACGTGGTCGGGCAGCAGGGCGTCGGCTTCCTTGGGCCCCCAGCTGCCGCGCGGGTAGCTGCGGACGGGAACGACGTTGCCGAGGACGGGGTCGACGACGCGCCAGGCGTTCTCGACGGTGTCCTGGCGGGCGAACAGCCACCGGTCGCCGGACAGGGCCGCGCCGATCAGCCGGTCGTAGGGCCGCATGTCGGCGCCGGGCTGCTCGGCGAAGGCCAGCTCCTCCTCCTGCGGCGCCCAGCCGGCTCCCTGCTTCTTGCCGGCCAGGTTCAGGCTGATCTGACCGGTCGGCCAGATCCGGAAGCGCAGGCTGTTAGAGACCCCGGCCGGATCGAGCCCGAAGACGTCGTGCGGCGGACGGCGGAACCGGAGGGTGACGTCGGTCGCGGTAACCGGCAGGCACTTCCCGGCCCGGATCGCGACCGGGACGCCTGCCCACCGCCACGTGTCCGAGGCAGTGCGGACAGCGACGTAGGTCTCGGTGACCGAGTGGGGGTCGACGCCGTCGACCTGGCGGTAGCCCTCGTACTGGCCGCGGACAGTCCCGTCGGGCGTGAAAGGGCGGAGCGTGGCAATCAGCCGTGACTTAGAGTCCCGCCAGTCGTCCATGCCGTGACCGCCCGGCGGATCGGCCATGACGCTGGCAAGTACCTGCAGCATGTGGTTCTGCACGACATCGCGGATCGCGCCGGTCTTGTCGTAGAAGGCGCCGCGGTCGGCGACGTCGAACGCCTCGGCCATGGTGATCTGGATGCTGTGCACGTACTCGCGGTTCAGCAGCGGCTCGATCACCGAGTTGGCGAACCGCGCGAACAGGACATTCTCCAGCGGATCCAGCCCGAGCCAGTGGTCCACCCGGTAGATGTCATCCTCGGCGAAAAACTTGTGCATGGTCGCGTTGAGCTGCTGCGCGCTGGCCAGATCGGTGCCGAACGGCTTTTCCACCATGACCCGCGCGTTCGAGGCCCGGCCCGCGCCGGCGATACCCGTCGCGATGCGGCCGAACAGCGGCGGCGGCACCTCCAGATAGAACAGCACGCTGGCGGCCTGGGAGCCGAGCCGCGTCCGACATGGCCCGGTACGTCGCATCGTCGCCGAGGTCGCCGTCGACGTACTTCAGCAGGCTGAGCATCCTGGTAGCCGCCGGGCTGCCCGGATCCATGCCGTTCAGCTTCAGTGACGCCACGGCATAGTCGCGGAACTGCTCCACGCCCCAGCCGCTCTTCGCCACCCCGATCACCGGCATGGTCAGCACGCCCCGCTCGGCCAGCCCCACGAGCGCCGGGAACGTCTCGAGCTTGGCCAGGTCCCCGGTCGCGCCGAAAATCACCAGCGCGTCCACTTGATCCGCCGGCATGACGTTGCTCCCTCCGACTCGCGTATCCCACCGACCAGGGTCGCACGTTAGGCTCGCGTCCGATGATCGTGGTGGTAGCCGGCATGGCCGGCAGTGGCAAGACCACCGTCGGCCAGCTGCTGGCCAGGCGGCTGGGCTGGCAGTTCGCTGACGGCGACTCCTTCCATCCGGCTGCCAACGTGGCCAAGATGCGCGCCGGGCTGCCGCTGACCGACGCCGACCGCGAACCGTGGCTGGCGGCCATCACCGCCTGGATGGATGACATCATTGCCAGCGGCCAGTCGGCGACACTTGCCTGCTCGGCCCTGAAGCGCCGGTACCGGGACGAACTGCTGGGCGGGCGCGAGCAGGCCGCCATGGTGTTCCTGACGATCACGGCGGCGCAGGACGAGGCCCGGCTGCACGCGCGGAAGGGGCATTTCTTCCATGAGCCGCTGATGGCCAGCCAGTTCGCTGCGCTGGAGCCCCCGGACCCGGCTGAGCGGCAGGTACACCCCGTCCCCACCGCGGACCGGGCGCCCGGGCAGATCGTCACCGACATCATCGCGATGCTGGGGCTGCAGCCGGCGAAATAACCCGCTGCGGGTGACCGGACGGCCCCGCCACGGGGAACTGCTGCCACAGGGCGGCGCGCTGCTGCGGGCCGCGAGCAGGGGAGTATCCATGCCGCCAGACACCAGCGGCAGGCCAGCGCGGCGAAAGCCGCCACGGGGTGGCCTGCCGCTGCTGCCTGGCGCAGCGCGACCGGCCGCCCCGGCGCAGGTCCGGCGCGGCGCGGCCCTCGGCGCGCGTGCACGGAGACCGCGGCGGCGTGCCACAATCGGCGGATGCGAGCCCGAGAGCGCGGCCCTGACGGCGGGAGAGGCCGGTGAGCCCGTCGCCCGTGCCGGATGCGGAACGCCGTCGTGTCGGTGCTGCTGATCGCGCTGGCGACCTGGGTCTACTACCTCCTCCCGGTGCCGGCGCACCTCAGCGAGCGACGCGTGGGCCGTCATGTTCTTCTGCGGCGCGGGCGTGCTGGGCATCCTGATCATCGCGGCGATCCAGCGCCTGCTCCGGGCGGGCGAGGACGCCAGGATCCGCGGCCTGGTGCTGCTGCTGACGCTCACGGTCCTGTTCTTCTCCTGGGCCGACCTGTCGGTGTCGAAGCTGCCCAGTCAGTTCGCCGAGCTGCAGACGAAAACCGACTCGCTGTACTTCAACGTCAGCACGCTGGCGACGGTGGGCTTCGGGGATGTGCACCCGGTCGGCCAGCTTGCCCGCGCTGCCGTGACCCTGCAGATCGTCTTCAACCTGGTGTTCCTCGGCGCGGCGGTCAGCATCATCTCCGGATTCTTCCGGCAGCGGGCCCAGGGCCGGATGTCCGGCGCCGCGGCCGCGGGCGGCCGGCAGCAGGGTGAGGCACCCGGCCCGCAGTCGGGCTGAGCCCGCGGCTCTGGCTATGACCGCCTGAGAACGCAGCGGAAACCAAGATGGCCGGCCCCCGCGCCGGCGGGCTGGCCCTGCCGGGCCGCGGGCCGGAAGCGGAGGCAGCCGTCCGGCGCGCACAGATGCGAGCCGCCCTTGATGACACGCAGCGTGATGCCACCGTCCTGGCGCCGGGCGGCAGGCTCGGCGACAGCGACGCGCACGGCGGCCTCTCGCCGCAGGTCAGGCGGCACGCAGCACGGAAATCCGGAGGCGCACGGGTCTCCCGGCCTGAAGTACTCGCAGGTCCACTCCCAGACGTTCCCGGCCATGTCGTACAGCCCGTACCCGTTCGCCGGGAAGGTCGCGACCGGCGAGGTGCCCGCGTGGTCCCAGAGCAGGCTCTGCCACCGCTTGCCCTGCCAGACATTGGCCATCTGCCGCCCGGCGGGCGCGAGATCGTCGCCCCAGACGAAGGCCGCGCCGTGCAGGCCGCCGCGAGCGGCGTACTCCCACTCGGCTTCCGTCGGCAGCGCCTTGCCAGCCCAGTCGGCGTAGGCCAGCGCGTCGGCGTAGGCGACATGGGTGACCGGATGCTTGTCGCGGCGCAGGATGCTGCTGTCCGGGCCCTCCGGATGGCGCCAGGAGGCGCCGGGCACCCGCGACCACTGGTCCCCGGCATCGTGACGGTCATCCGGTCCTGCTGCCGCCGGGCACACCAGGGAACCAGGGAGCAGCGAGGCCGGGTCGCCCGCCGGGAAGGCGGCCGCATCCGGAGCCAGCTCGGCAACGGTCAGGTAGCCCGTCTGGCGGACGAACCGGCGGAATTCGGCAACCGTCACCAGCCTGGTGTCCATCCAGAAACCGTCGACCGCGACGGTGCGGACGGGGCGCTCCTCCGGGTGGAAATCGTCCGAGCCCATCGCGAACGTGCCTGGCGGTATCCAGGTCATCCCGGCGCTGGGCGCCTGCAGCGAGGCCGGACGAGATACCGGCGGCGCAGTCACGGGCTGCGTGCAGCTCATTGCCTGGTCTGTCCCCTCGTGTCCGTCGTGCCTGCCGGTGTGCTGGCGGGTCATACCCTGCTGCGGCCGGAATGCAACGGGGCGCTGCTGCGGGCCGGTTCACCCGTGCCGGGTGAGACGGCGGACGGGGCTGCGGGAACGCTGCCTGCATGACGCTCACCGCCGGCCTGCTCGCGGCCGCAGGCCGGTCACGATGCTGAGCGAGGCGGCAGGCCTCGCCGTGCTCGCTGCGGTGTCGCCGACCGCGATCCTGGTATCGGCAGTGTTCCTGGGCGCCGCGAATCCGCACCGGACGGTGCTGATCTACCTGTTCGGCGCCATCGTCGTCACCGTGATCATGGCGACTGTCGTGTTCGTCGCGCTGCACGCAGGGCACCTGGACAGGCCGCATCAGCGTCAGCCCCGGTACGGCATCCGGCTTGGCCTCGGGGTTCTGATGCTCGCGTTCGGCGCCTACCTGTTGCGGCGGGGCCCGAAGCCGCCGGACCCGAAGAAGAAAAAGAGCTTCATGTCCAGGCTGCTCGCTACGCCGGGCCCGAAGGCGGCCTTCATCATCGGCCTGGTGGTGTACGCGCCGTCGGTGACCTTCATCTCGGCGATCCAGGTGGTGGCGACGGCGAAGGAGAGCCTGGCCGCCAGCATCCTCGGGATCGCGGTCGTCATCCTCATCACGGTGATGTTCGTCTGGCTGCCGTTCATCCTGTACCTGATCGCGCCGGAGCGGACCAGCCGGCTGCTGCGCGGCTTCGACGCCTGGCTGCGCTCGCACGGGCACGTGCTCACGACCGGCGCGCTCGGGATCGGCGGCGTGCTGCTGACCATCGACGGCATCCTCGGCCTGACTGGCGTGGTCAGCTAGCCGGGCAGGTGACAGGCGCGGTACCGGGTGAGGCAAGTCATCCGGAACGGGTGAGAGCGGCCGAGTCCGCAGCGGGCATGACCGGTGGATGTCTGTACTCGCACCGCCGGACACGCCTGCTGAGCCGGCGTCCCCTCCCCGTTCCCGCCGATCGCCGACTACGCGTTCCTGTCGGACTGCACGACGACAGCGCTCGTCGCGGCGGACGGTGCCGTCGAGTGGATGTGCCTGCCCCGGCCGGACTCGGCGAGCGTGTTCGCCACGCTGCTCGACAGGTCCGCGGGATTCTTCCGGTTCGGGCCTGTTCATTCCAAGGTGCCGGCCCAGCGCCGGTACCTGCCGGGCTCGATGGTCCTCGAGACGACCTGGAGCACTGCCACCGGCTGGATGGTCGTCAGGGACGCCCTGGTGATGGGGCCCTGGCAGGGCAGCCAGCGGATCGAGGGACAGCGCCGCCCGCCGGGTGACTACATCGGTCGCGGCATGCTCGTTCGCACCGCGACATGTATCTCCGGTCAGGTTGATGTGGCGCTGGACTGCATGCCGCTGTTCGACTATGGCCGCAGCTCGGGCACCTGGAGCTACCGGGACGAGGGGTACGGCGTCGCTACCTGTGAGCTCGGCGGCCAGCCCGACCTCGTTCTCTCGACGAGCCTCAACCTCGGGCTCGGCGGCGCCAGGGCGACCGCCCGCACCGCGCTGTCCCAGGGCGAGACCGCCTTCGCGGCGCTGTCCTGGAACGGCGCGGACGTCAGAACGGTCGCCGCGGCCGAGGCTGAGATGGACCAGACCATCGGCGTCTGGCGAGACTGGCTGCGGCATGCCAACTCCAAGATGCCCGACCATCCGTGGCGCCCCTACCTGGAGCGCAGCGCGCTCACGCTGAAGGGCCTGAGCTACTCCCCGTCCGGCGCGATCATGGCAGCGGCCACCACCTCACTGCCCGAGACCCCTGGCGGCGAGCGGAACTGGGACTACCGGTTCACCTGGATCCGGGACTCCGCCTTCATGCTGTCCGCGCTGTACAAGCTCGGCTTCGACTGGGAGGCGTTCGGCTACTTCGCGTTCCTGATGGACGCGATCGGCGCCGGGCCGCTGCAGATCATGTACGGCATCGACACCGAGCGCGACCTGCAGGAGCAGTTCCTTGATCACCTGCGTGGCTACGAGGGCGCGCGGCCGGTCCGGGTCGGCAACGGCGCCTACGACCAGAAGCAGCACGACGTCTGGGGAATGGCGATGGAGGCCATCGCCCTGTACTTCGAGAACGCCGCCGCCGAAATCGGGCCGGTTGCCTGGCAGGCCGTCTGCAAGCTAGTGGAGAACGCGCTTGCCGTCGTCAGCGACCCGGACCGCGGCATCTGGGAGGTGCGCGGCAAGCCGCGGCACTTCACCGCGTCCAAGGTCATGTGCTGGGTCGCCGTCGACCGCGGCGCGAAGCTGGCCAGGGGGCGCGGCGAGGACGAGCTCGCGGACAAGTGGCGGGCCGAGGCGGACAAGATCCACGCCGACATCTGCGATAAGGGCGTCGACAAGCGAGGCGTCTTCGTGCAGTGCTACGGCGAGGATGCGCTGGACGCGTCGGCGCTGCTGGTTCCGCTGATGGGGTTCCTGCCGCCGGACGACGAGCGGGTCCGCGCCACGGTGCTCGCCATCGCGGACGAGCTGACCATCGACGGCCTCGTGCTGCGGTACCGGCCGTCGGAGACCGACGACGGACTGGCCGGCGACGAGGGGACGTTTACGATCTGCTCGTTCTGGCTGGTGTCGACGCTGGCGATGATCGGCGAGTCCAAGCGCGCCGCGGCGCTGTGCGGCAAGCTGCTGTCGCTCGCCAGCCCGCTTCAGCTGTACGCGGAGGAGCTCGAGGCGGCAAGCGGCCGGCACCTCGGCAACTTCCCGCAGGCGTTCACGCACCTGGCGCTCATCGACGCCGTGCTGCGGGTGATCGCGGCCGAGCAGGCGGATCTCGGGGCCTGAGGTCGGGCATTCTGTCGCTACCGCGGCCGGGCGGGTGGCCGGGGGCGTGGCGGCCTCGTTCCCGGCATGGCTGGTTGTGGTTGTTCTTCCTGCCTGACGACGGAACGAGCCCCGTCCCGGACGGCTGGGACGGGGCTCGCTCGGCTTGCGGCTGACGCCGCGCTACACCGACGTGCTGTCCGCGGCTCCGTCGTGGGCCATGCCCCAGATCGCGAACACGCTCACCGCGACGATGACCACGCCCCAGACTGGCGTGAAGGCCAGGAACAGGAATCCCGCGATCGCCGTCAGGATCGCAAGACCGATGCCTACTGCCCGCGCCCACGCCATACCGAGCAGGGCACACGCCCCGGCCGCGAATAGCAGGACGCCGAGCACCAGGAGCACCCAGCCCCAGTTGCGCACGTTCCACGTGTAGGCGTAGCCCGACAGCACCGGGTAGTAATGCTGCCGCACGACGGCGGCAAGCCCGGCCAGGAAGGTCAGCAGCCCGGCTACGACGGCCAGTACCCCGCCCGTCATGGCACCCGTGCCGCCGCCGCCCCGGTGTGACACCGGTGCGCTGCCCCGCTGGTAGCCCGTGGTCGTCGAGGACTGCTCGTGGGTCGCGCCTGAGCGGTCGCGCACGCCGGTTGTGGTCGTACCGGGTGTCGCGGTCGTGCCGGTACCTGCTGTGCCGGTGGCGGCGGCGCCCGCCGTGGTGCCTGGTCCTGCCGCCCGCGTGCCCTGCTGCGCGGCCTGGCCCTCGGTCGGGAGACCATTTGACTTGTCCTGTGGTCTGCTCATCGAGACACTCCCCTCTGACCTGGCCGGTATACGGACGGGCACCGCCTGGCTTAGCAGGGCAGCAACCGCTCGCGTCCTGACCGGTTGTCCGGGTTGTTCTCCTCGCGACGCTACGGAACGACGCGGGCGCCAGGCATCACCCAGCGTGGGTGAACAAGCCAGGTCCGCTCGCAATCCGGCCGACCTCGCGGATCCGGGCATACCGGGTCGCTCTGATTGGCGCGCAAGCCCCTGGGGTATGCCGGTAACGGGGCTTTGAGCTGCGATTTCACCGCAGCGGGTGAGTGACGCGGTACGCAGCTCGCCACCAGGATCCGGCAGTTGCACCATGCAACTGCCGGGACGCCATCACTCGGGGGGGCGATGACGACCACCGTGAGCGGACCTGTGCTGTCCGTCGCGCAGCCGGAGATCGAGCTGCTTGACGACAAGCTGCGGATCCCGCGACCGGGGCTGGCCGTGCTGCAGCGCGGCCGGGTCGCCGGCCTGATCGATGCTGCCGTGAGCCGCCGCGTCACGCTCGTCACCGGGCCGCCCGGGGCCGGGAAGACCGTGGCGCTCGCCCAGTGGGCCGCCGCCAGGCCAGCCAGCCGCAGGCCAGCCTGGGTCAGCCTGGACGCCCGTGATGCTGACCCCGGCCAGTTCTGGCGGTACGTGACCGCGGCCCTGACCAGGGCGGGGGCCCTGACCAAGGGCGGATTCCCTGGCTAAAGACGCTGGCCTGACCAGGGACGCGGGCCTGCCCGGGGACGCTGGCCTGCCCGGGGACGCTGGCCTTGCGGGGGACGCGGGCCTGCCGCGGGACGGGGGCCTTGCGGGGGACGCTGGCCTGAACGGGGACGGGGGTCCGGGCGCCGGAAGAGACGGGGGCCTGGCCGCTGGAGCGGAAGGGCCGCCGGCGGGCCTCGCCGGAGCCGAAATCGCGCAGTGGCTCTCGGCCGCCGTGCGCCGGGCGGCGGAGCCGACCGTCCTCATACTCGACAATGTCCAGGTCCTGACTGGCGGCGACGCCCTCGGCGGCGGCGAAGCGCCCGGTGGCAGTGATGCGCTGGCCGGCCTGGAGGAGCTGATCAGGCACGAGCCAGCTGGCCTGCGGCTGGTGCTCGCCGGCCGGTCAGTTCCCGGCCTGGCCCTTGCCCGGCTGCGGCTGGCGGGCGAGCTCGCCGACATCGGCGCGAGCGATCTGGCCTGCACGCCCGAGGAGACCGCCGAGTACTTCGCCATGCTCGGCACCCCGCTGAATCCGGCCGAGCGCGACCGGATACTCCGGCGCACCGAGGGCTGGCTGGCCGGGCTCCGGCTGACCGCGCTCGGCGCCGATCCGGCTGGCGGAGTGGCGGGAGATTACCTGGAGGACGAGCTGCTCGGCCTGCTGCCGCCGCAGGTCAGGACCTTCCTGCTGCGGACTTGCCTGACCAGCACCGTTCCCGCCGAACTGGCCAGGGACCTCACTGGCGAGCCCGGCTCCGCCCGGCTGCTTGAGCAGCTGAGCCGCGATACCGGGCTGGTTCAGCCGGTATCGCCGGCCACTGGCGAGTACCGGTACCACCCCATGCTCAGGGACGTGCTGGCCGCGGACCTGCGCCGGGAACTGCCTGATGACGTCGCCGTCCTGCAGGGCCAGGTCGCCCGCTGGCACGCCGCCAGGGGAGAGGTGCTGCCGGCCGTGCAGGCCGCCGCGGAGGTCGGCGACTGGGAATTCGGCGTGCAGCTGCTCCGCGACGCCGGGCCTGCCGTGCTGCTGTCACCGGCCGGCCCCGGCCTGGAGGCCGCGCTGGCAGCGGTACCGCCCGAGCGCATGGCCACCGAACCGGTACTAGCCATCGCGCTCGCCGCCGCCCGGCTCTGGCAGGGCGATGCGGACGGCGCACTGCCGCACCTGGAGGCGGCCGAGAGCGGCCTGGCCGGGCTCGACGGCCCGGACCAGGCCCAGGCCGGCCTGTGGCTGGCGGCGCTGCGGGTCCTGCACGGGACCGCGGTCAGGCCGGCCAGCTCCGGCTGGCTGGACCGCGAGTGGGCGCTGGCCAGCCAGGCGCACGCTGACCCGCGCGGCGTCGCCGAGCACCGGGCTCTCGGGGTCCTGTGGCTGGCACTCGGGCTCGCCGCGCTGCGCGACTTCGACACCCAGCTGGCACGGTCGGCGCTGCTGCATGCCGGGCTCGCAGCTGTCCGCAGGCGGACTGCTGGCATTGCGGGAACGGGCCAAGTCATGGGAAGCACTCGCCTGCGCCCTCTACGGTGATCTGGCCGCCGCGACGCGGCTGGCAGCCAGTGTCTCCGATGGGCCGCACGGCGAGGATGACGAGCTTGTTCCGGTGCTCGCGCTGGCCGGGGCGGCCGTCAGCCTGGCGCGGGACGAGCCGGAAACGGCTGGCGTTCTGCTCGACCAGGCCGACCTCGCGGTGATGACGCCGCGCCCGGCTGGCGAGCCGTCGATTGCCGTGGTGGGCGGGTTGCTCCGAGCGCGGCTGGCGCTGGCTGAAGGCAACCTGGCCGGCGCCCGCGGCCTCGTCCGGTGGCTGACTGATGCCGCGGCGGGCGCTGTCCAGGCCGGTCAGGCGGCGGCTCTTGCCGGCCGGCGTGAGCGGCGCGACCGGGCGTCGCCGGTGTGACTGGTGTGGCCGGTATGACTGGTGTGGCCAACGTGGCCGGTGCCGTTGCGGGGCCCGGCACGCTCGCCGGGCCGCACGGCGCTAGCGCGGTGATCGCGGCGCTCGACGCCGAGATCAGCCTGGCCGCCGGCGAGCGCGAACGTGCTCGCGCGACGCTGGCCGAACTCGTCAGCCGTGACCCTGATGCCGTCGAGGCCTCCGGTCCGCCGGAAGCGCTCATCGGGGAGGCGAGGCTGCTGGTCGCGGATTCCGACGACAAGGGCGCGCTCGCGCTGGTGGCGCCGCTGCTGGCCGATACGGCCGGGACGTGCTCGGTCACCGACCGGATCGCGGCCCTGCTGACTGCCGTCGTCGCGCACCGCAGGCTGGGCCAGGCCAGCGAGGCGGCCGAGCTGCTGTCGCAGGCACTGGCCCTGGCCGAGCCAGAGGACGCCTGCGGGCCGTTCATTTCCGCCGGATCGCCGCTCCGGTCCGCGCTGACCGTCCTGATCTCGCCGTCGAGCCGGTGCGCGGGTTTCGCCAGCCGGATCCTGGACCGGTTCGACGGCAGGATGCCGCGGCCGCCGGGCGCGCAGGCAGCCGCGCTGCTGACCGACAGCGAGCTGGCTGTGCTGCGGTTCCTGCCCTCGCACATGACAAATCAGGAGATAGCAGAGGCTCTGTTCCTGTCGATCAACACCATCAAGACGCACCTGAGCTCGGTCTACCGGAAGCTTGGCGTAGCGAACCGGCGTCAGGCCATCGCGCAGGGCCGCCGGCTCGAGCTGCTCTAGCCGCAGCTGCCCGATAGGGCGTGAGTTACCGATCGACGCCCTATGAGGGGCAGCGATTGGTAACTCACGCCCTTTGCCATCGCTGCCCGGCACCGCGATGGGGCGTGAAGTTGGATCTGCCGCCCCTCTATGGTCTGCAGATCCAACTTCACGCCCCATCAGGGCCGCGCGGTCGCGGCGGATCGCGGGGCGGGCTGGCCGAGGGCGACGCGCGACGGCCGTAGTGGCGGCACGGGGACGGCCCCGCCCGGCGTCGTTGCCAGGCGGGGCCATCTGAGCCGCTGAGTTGCCGGACTACTGGCAGCCGATCGGCTACCTCGTGCTGGCAGCCAGCGTCCTGGACGACGGCGTGCCGCCGGCCGAGTCTGCCTTGGCCTGCTTTGACGTCTTGCGCAGCCCGAAGGACAGGGCGGCGAGCAGGACGCCGTAGAACAGCAGCCAGGCTGCGACGAGTGTGAACAGCAGGACCAGCGTGATCGACGGCCAGACCACCATGAGGATTCCGGCCGCGAGACTGAACACGCCGAGCACGGCCCTGACGCCGCGGCCAGGCACGTGTGCCGAGATCGCGACGCCGAGTTCGGAAATGCCCTGCGCGATGAAGAACACGCCGGTCACGAACGCGACCAGATACAGGCTGAGCGCATGGTGCCGCAGCAGGTAGAGCCCGGCGAGTACCGCCAGCAGCCCGATCACGATGTAGCCCGCCCGCATGCCGCCGCTCTGATTGCTGGCGGTGAACCCCTCGTACATGCGGACGATCCCGGAGCCCAGCACCGCCGCGCCGATGAGGATCGCGATGACGGTCAGGCTGGCGTGCGGCCAGACCAGCAGGGCGATGCCGACCGCGATCAGGCCAAGGCCGCCGAGCAGCAGCGCCGGCCACGCGCGTCCGGCCGCGGCCGCGAGCATTCCGCCGCCGGGGCCCATGCGCATGGACTGCTCTGACTCGTCCGTCTCGGCGCCGTACTCGGACTGGCGGCCGTATTGCTGCGGCACGTTCGGCGCACCAGCCGACGTGCGCTGCGCGGTCGTGACGCCGCTGGCGCTGGCGCCAGCTCCGGCCGTCCCCGAACTGCCGGGGCCGCCGTGTCCGCTGTCCATCCCGCCGGGCACTGACTGGGCTGGATTGATGTGCTCCTGACCCGTGCTGCCCTGGCCCTGACCGGCTGGCGGGCCGCCGGCCTGCTGCCCGGACCCGCCTGTCTGGCTGGCCGGGCCGGTCCGCGGTTCGGTCATCATTGCCTCCTGGAGAACTAGGCAGCCGTCCGCCCGGCCCGTGCTGGCGCGATGGTGCCGGCACGACTACCGGGGCGCGCGGCTGCACCCCCGAGTACTCCTCTCCGGCCATCCTGCGGTCGCCGAGTTCCCGTGATCATCACCCGTCGCGGGTGAACACGCCCGGGCTGTCCTAGACTTGGCCCGCAGTAGCCGTGAGTGACGAGCCAGTCCGGCCCGCGTCCGCGTGGCGCTGGCCAGCGGAATGACCCCTTTCCAGGAAGCGACCCCCAGGTGAAGACCGACGTCGAAGAGCTGAGCCCGACCAGGGTCAAGATGACCATCGAAGTTCCGTTCGAGGAGCTCAAGCCGAACCTCGACAAGGCCTACCGGGAGGTTGCCCGGCAGGTCAGGATCCCGGGCTTCCGGCCGGGCCGGGTGCCGCCGCGGGTGATCGACACGCGCGTCGGCCGCGGGGCCGTCCTCGAGCAGGCGGTCAACGAGGCCGTGCCCGAGTTCTACAACAAGGCAGTGGCGGAGCACGACGTCGTCCCGGTCAGCCAGCCCGATCTGGAGGTCACCAGGCTCGAGGACGGCGAGCAGCTGGCGTTCACCGCGGAGGTCGACGTCCGCCCGAACTTCGACCTGCCCGACCTTGACTCGCTCTCAGTGACCGTGGACAACGCCGAGGTCGACCCCGACCAGGTCGAGGAGTACCTCGGCTCGCTGCGGGAGCGCTTCGCCTCGCTGAAGGGCGTCGACCGCGCGGTCGAGACCGGCGACTTCGTCTCGATCGACCTGGCTGCCACCATCGACGGCGAGCCCGTCGACGACGCCCAGGCCACGGGCATCTCCTACGAGGTCGGCACCGAGGGCATCCTGGACGGGCTGGACGCGGCCCTGGCCGGCATGTCGGCCGGCGAGGAAAAGACCTTCACGGCCGAGCTGGGCGGCGGCGAGCACGCGGGCATGTCCGCTGACGTGCAGGTCACCGTCAACTCGGTGAAGGTCAAGGAACTGCCTGAGCTGGACGACGAGTTCGCCCAGTCGGCCAGCGAGTTCGACACCGTCGGCGAGCTGCGCGCCTCCACCCGCAAGCAGCTGGAGTCGCTGCGCAGGACCGGGCAGGCCGGCCAGGCCCGCGAGCGCCTGCTGGAGGCCCTGGTCGACCAGCTGGACATCCCGCTGCCCGAGCGCATCGTCGAGGCGGAGGTCGAGCAGCGGCACCGCAACCTGCAGGACCAGCTGGACCGCAACGGCCTCAGCATGGCCGATTACCTGAAGTCCGCGGACACCACCCAGGACAAGATCAGCGCGGATTTCGAGGCCGATGCCAGGCGCGCGGTCAAGGCCCAGTTCATCCTGGACAAGATCGCCGCGCAGGAGGACCTCAAGGTCACCGGCGAGCAGCTGAGCGCGTTCGTGACCGAGCAGGCCTACCGCATGGGCGTCTCGCCTGACCGCCTCGCCCAGCAGCTCAGCGACGGGAACCAGCTCGGCTACGTGGCGGCCGACGTGCTCCGCGGCAACGCGCTGACCTGGGTCGCGGAGAACGCCAGGGTCGTGGACGAGGCCGGGCGCCCGGTCTACATCAGCCCCGCCGCGGACGAGGCCGCGGCCGGGAGCGAGGCTGCTGACGGTGACGAGGACGGCGACCAGGACGAGGACGAGGCCGGCGCTGACGAGGAGTGAGACAGGCCAGGCCCGGCGCCGGCGACCACCAGGGCGGGAACGCGCTGACCGGCCCTGAGCGGCCGCGTCACCAGGCGCGGCCGGGGGTGTCGCGGGCTCGTTCCCGGTCTGGGGAACGTGCCTGCTACCAGCGGAGAATGGCACTCCAGCCTGCGCCGTAAGCGAACAGCGGGCCTCGGCGGCAATCACGGTCTGGCGCGCGGGTTAGGGTCACTGTCAATGACAGGCGCGGACTATCGACAGCGAGGAGACAGCACTGTGAGCACGCCGCCCGACGACCAGCAGGAGATCGCGAGGGTGCTAGCCCGCTCGGGGGAAGGCCAGGCTGCGCTGCTCGGCGACATGCTGTTCCAGCGACTGCTGCGGCACCGGATCATTGTTCTCGGCCAGCAGGTCGACGACGATCTGGCGAACCGGATCTGTGCTGAGCTGATCTTGCTGGCCTCCGAAGATGGCAAGAGCGACATTAGCCTCTATATCAACTCGCCCGGCGGCTCGGTCTACGCCGGAATGGCCATTTACGACGTGATGCAGTACGTGCCGAATGACGTCGCGACGTTCGCGATGGGCATGGCGGCCTCGATGGGGCAGTTCCTGCTGACCGCCGGCGCGCCGGGCAAGCGGTACGCGATGCCGCACGCGGCGATCCTGATGCACCAGCCGCATGGCGGCATCGGCGGCACGGCGACTGACATCAGGATCCAGGCTGAGCAGAGCCTGTTCCTGAAGCGGCTGATGGCCGAGCGGATTGCGCTGCACACCGGCAGGCCGGTGGAGCAGATCGAGGAGGATTCCGACCGCGACCGCTGGTTCACCGCGGAAGAGGCCAGGGACTACGGGATCGTCGACCACGTGGTCACCAGCGCCACCGAGGTGCCGTCCGTCGGGCCGGTCTCGTGAGCGGGGCGGAGATCATGGGCAGAGCCAGTACTGCTGGCAGCAGTGGTCAGGGAGGACCAGAAGTGAGCGCTGGATTCGGAGGCTCCCGCCAGCAGGGGGCGCGGCACACGACCGAGTCGCGGTACGTGCTGCCGTCCTTCGTGGAGCGGACGTCCTACGGCGTCAAGGAGATGAACCCGTACAACAAGCTGTTCGAGGAGCGGATCATCTTCCTCGGCGTCCAGATCGACGACGCCTCGGCCAACGACGTGATGGCTCAGCTGATCACGCTGGAGTCGATCGACCCGGGCCGGGACATTCTCATCTACATCAACTCGCCGGGCGGGTCGATGACCTCGATGATGGCCATCTACGACACGATGCAGTACATCCAGCCGGAGATCCACACGTACTGCCTGGGCCAGGCGGCGTCCGCTGCTGCCGTGCTGCTGGCGGCCGGGACGCCGGGCAAGCGGTTCGCGCTGCCGAACTCCCGGATCCTGATTCACCAGCCTGCTGTCGAGAGCGGCTACGGCCAGTCCAGCGACCTGGAGATCCAGGCCAGGGAGATCCTGCGGATGCGCGCCTCGATGGAGAACATCCTGGCCAGGCACACGGGCCAGCCCGAGGACCAGGTACGCCGGGACATTGAGCGCGACAAGTTCTTTACCGCGCACGAGGCCAAGGAGTACGGCATCGTGGACGAAGTTCTGACGATGCTCAAGCGCAAGAGCGAGGTAGGGTCGTCCTAAGTCGTCCTGACGGCGCATTCGCCCTGGCTGGCGGAAGTTGTCGGACGGCCAGCGCGCCGGCGCGGTGTTCCTTAGGCCACACCTGAGGGCGCCGAGGCGGTACCGTCTAAGTTCTAGAGGCAAATCGGTGTACTCGCAGGCTCGACTGGTCTGACCGCTGGTCTGACTGGCCGGACGGCAAGCTAGAGGGAGTTACTAGGTGGCACGCATCGGTGATGGCGGTGATCTGCTGAAGTGCTCATTCTGCGGAAAGAGCCAGAAGCAGGTTAAAAAGCTCATTGCCGGCCCTGGTGTCTACATTTGCGACGAGTGCATTGATCTGTGCAACGAGATCATCGAGGAAGAGCTCGCTGAGCCCGCCGAGCTGAAGTGGGACAGCCTGCCGAAGCCGCGCGAGATCTACGAGTTCCTTGACTCGTATGTCATCGGGCAGGAGAAGGCCAAGAAGGGCCTGTCGGTCGCTGTCTACAACCACTACAAGCGGATCCAGTCCGGCGGCGAGCGGGCAGGCTCGGCCGAGGACGGCGTCGAGCTGGCCAAGTCGAACATCCTGCTGCTCGGCCCGACCGGCTCGGGCAAGACGCTGCTGGCGCAGACACTGGCCCGGCTGCTGAACGTGCCGTTCGCCATCGCCGACGCCACCGCCCTGACGGAGGCCGGCTACGTCGGCGAGGACGTCGAGAACATCCTGCTCAAGCTCATCCAGGCGGCCGACTACGACGTCAAGAAGGCCGAGACCGGCATCATCTACATCGACGAGATCGACAAGATCGCCCGCAAGAGCGAGAACCCGTCGATCACCCGCGATGTGTCCGGCGAGGGCGTGCAGCAGGCGCTGCTGAAGATCCTGGAAGGCACGACGGCATCCGTGCCGCCGCAGGGCGGCCGGAAGCATCCGCACCAGGAGTTCATCCAGATCGACACCACGAACGTGCTGTTCATCTGCGGCGGGGCATTCGCGGGCCTGGAGAAGATCATCGAGTCCCGTGTCGGCAAGAGCGGCATGGGCTTCGGCGCCGTGCTGCGGGTCAAGACCGACAAGACCGAGTCTGACCCGTTCGCTGACGTGATGCCCGAGGACCTGCTCAAGTTCGGCATGATCCCGGAGTTCGTCGGGCGCCTTCCGGTCATCACCAGCGTGCACAACCTGGACCGCGAGGCGCTCATCCGGATCCTCACCGAGCCGCGGAACGCCCTCATCCGGCAGTACCGGCGGCTGTTCGAGCTCGACGGCGTGGATCTCGAGTTCACCGAGGACGCCCTGGAGGCCGTCGCTGACCAGGCGATCCTGCGCGGCACCGGCGCCCGCGGGCTGCGCGCGATCCTGGAAGAGGTCCTGCTCTCGGTGATGTACGAGGTGCCGAGCCGCAAGGACGTCGAGAAGGTCGTCATCAGCGCCGAGGTCGTGCTCGAGAACGTCAACCCGACTCTCGTGCCGCGCGATGTCGCCCGCCGGACCCCCCGCGAGAAGTCCGCGTAACGCTTCCCTTGCGCTGACCCGCGGCGGGCGCGGGACAGCACGCCCCTCGCACTAGACTCTGCTGACGTGACCACCGGAACGCAGGCAACCCAGCTACCAGCGCAGTACAGCCCGGGCGAGGTCGAGACCCGCCGCTACGAGGCGTGGGTAGATGCCGGTTTCTTCCGGGCGGACGCCAGCTCAGCGGCGCCGCCGTTCTCGATCGTCATTCCGCCGCCGAACGTGACCGGGTCGCTGCATATCGGGCACGCGCTCGACCACACGCTCATCGACGCGCTCGTGCGGCGGCGCCGGATGCAGGGCTACAACGCGCTGTGGCTGCCCGGCATGGATCACGCGGGCATTGCCACCCAGAACGTCGTCGAGCGCGAGCTGGCCAGGGAGGGCCTGTCCCGGCACGATCTCGGCCGCGAGGCGTTCATCGAGCGAGTGTGGCAGTGGAAGGCGGAGTCCGGCGGCCGGATACTCGGCCAGATGCGCCGCCTCGGCGACAGCGTGGACTGGAGCCGGGAGCGGTTCACCATGGATGCCGGGCTGTCCCGCGCCGTGCAGACCATGTTCAAGCGGCTGTACTCCGACGGCCTGATCTACCGGGCGCAGCGGATCATCAACTGGTGCCCGCGCTGCCTGACCGCGCTGTCGGACATCGAGGTGGAGCACTCCGAGGACGAGGGCGAGCTGGTCTCGCTCCGCTACGGCGACGGGGACGACCAGATCGTGGTCGCCACCACCCGGGTGGAGACGATGCTGGGCGACACGGCCGTGGCGGTGCACCCGGACGACCCGCGGTACGCGCACCTGGTCGGCCGCGAGATCGAGCTGCCGCTGACCGGGCGCCGGATCCCGATCGTCGCCGACCCGCACGTGGACCCCGAGTTCGGCACCGGCGCGGTGAAGGTGACCCCGGCGCACGACCCGGATGACTTCGAGATCGGCCGCCGCCACGACCTGCCCAGCCTGGTCGTGCTGGACGAGCGCGGCGTGATCACCGCGCCGGGGCCGTTCGAGGGGCTCGACCGGTTCGAGGCCCGGCCCGCGGTGCTGGCCGCCCTGCGCGCCGATGGCCGGGTGGTGGCCGAGCGCCGTCCCTACGTGCACGCGGTCGGGCACTGCTCGCGCTGCGGCACGACGGTCGAGCCGCGGCTGTCCCTGCAGTGGTTCGTGAAGGTCGGGCCGCTGGCCAAGGCAGCCGGCGACGCCGTCCGCGACGGCCGGGTCCGGATCTACCCGCAGGACATGGCAGCCCGCTACTTCGACTGGGTCGACGACATGCACGACTGGTGCATCAGCCGCCAGCTGTGGTGGGGCCACCGGATCCCGATCTGGTACGGACCGGACGGCGAGGTGGTCTGCGTCGGACCGGATGAGGAAGCGCCGCAGGGTGACGGGTGGCAGCAGGACTCCGATGTCCTGGACACCTGGTTCTCCTCGGGCCTGTGGCCGTTCTCGACGCTCGGCTGGCCGGATGACACCCCGGACCTGCGCGCCTTCTATCCGACCAGCGTCCTGGTCACCGGCTACGACATCCTGTTCTTCTGGGTCGCGCGGATGATGCTGTTCGGCCTGTACGCCATGGCCGGCGCCGGGCCGGACGGCGCGGTGCCCTTCCGGAAGGTGGCGCTGCACGGCCTGGTCCGCGACCAGTTCGGCAAGAAGATGTCCAAGACGCGCGGCAACACGGTCGACCCGCTGGACTGGATCGACCGGTTCGGCGCGGATGCCACCCGGTTCACGCTGGCCCGCGGCGCGACCCCGGGCGGCGACGTGGCCGTCAGCGAGGACTGGGTCGCCGGCTCGCGCAACTTCTGCAACAAGCTGTGGAACGCCGTCAGGTTCGCGCAGCTCAACGGCGTGGGCCAGGACGCGGCCGGGGCTGACGAGCCGCTGCCGCCGCCGGCCGCGCTCACGGCGCCCGACCGGTGGATCCTGTCCCGGCTGGCCGCGGTGACAGCCGAGGCCGACGCGCTGTTCGAGCAGTTCGAGTTCGCCAAGGTCTGCGACGTCCTGTACCACTTCGCCTGGGACGAGTTCTGCGACTGGTACCTGGAGCTGGCCAAGCCCGCCCTGACCGGGCCGGACGCCGATGCGGCGGCCGCGACCCGCCGGGTGCTCGCCGAGGTGCTTGACCGGCTGCTGCGGCTGGCTCATCCGCTGCTGCCCTTCGTGACCGAGGAGCTGTGGACCGCGCTGACCGGCGGCGACTCCGTGGTCATCGCCCGCTGGCCGGGCGAGGTCGCGCCGGGAGCGGCCGGCGCGCTGGCGCCGCTGCCGTCCGATCCGCTGGCCGAGCTCGAGATCTCCGCGCTGATGCGGCTGGTGACCGAGGTCCGCAGGTTCCGGTCCGATCAGGGGCTGCGGCCGGGCCAGCAGGTGCCCGCGCGGCTCACCGGCATCGGCGGCACTGCGCTGGCCGCAGCACGAGGGCCGGATCCGGGCACTGCTGCGCCTCACCGAGCCGGGTCCCGGCTTCGCGCCGACCGCCACCGGTCCACGCTGAGGGCGTCGCGATCGAGCTCGACACCGCGGCCGGCCTGGATGTCGGGGCGGAGCGCAAGCGCCTGGCCAAGGACCTGGCGGCGGCCCGGACGGAGATCGACGCCATGGAGCGGAAGCTGGCGAACGCCTCCTTCGTGGAGCGCGCGCCGGCCGAGGTGGTGGCGAAGAACCGGGACCGGCTCGCGTCCGCGCAGGATGAGGCGGCCCGGCTGGCCGAGCGGATTGCGGCTCTCCCGGCCGCGAGCACCAGCGAGGGGCTGGCCTGATCACGGTATGACTGACGACTACGCCGGCCGGCTGCGCGAGATCGAGAAGGAGATCTTCGCCCGGCGGCCCGAGCACTCGATCAACCCGTCGCTGGAGCGCATCTCGGCGCTGGTCGACCTGCTCGGGGATCCGCAGCGGGCCTACCCGGTGATCCACCTGACCGGCACGAACGGCAAGACCTCGACCTCCAGGATGACCGAGGCGCTGCTGCGGGCACGAGGGCTGCGCACGGGCCTGTTCACCAGCCCGCACCTGTCGTACGTGGGCGAGCGGATCTGCGTGGACGGGCAGCCGCTGTCGCCCGAGCGGTTCGTCGAGGCCTACGAGGAGATCAGGCCCTACCTGGAGCTGGTCGACGCGACCCACGAGGTGCCGCTGTCCTTCTTCGAGGTCCTGGTCGGGATGGCATTCTCGGTGTTCGCCGACGCCCCTGTCGATGTCTGCGTGCTCGAGGTCGGCATGGGGGGCACCTGGGACAACACCAACGTGGCCGACGGCGCGGTGGCCGTTGTCACGCCGATCTCCATTGATCACTCCCGCTACCTGGGCACCACGGTCGCCGAGATCGCGGCGGACAAGGCGGGCATCATCAAGCCCGGCGCGGTCGCCGTGCTGGCGCAGCAGCCGCCGCCCGCCGCCGAGGTGCTGCTGCGGCGCGCCGCCGAGGTCGGCGCGTCCGTGGCCAGGGAGGGCATCGAGTTCGGCGTGCTCGACCGGGAGCTGGCGGTCGGCGGCCAGCAGCTGGCCATCCGCGGCCTGCTCGGCGACTATACGGACCTCTACCTGCCGCTGTTCGGCGCGCATCAGGCCGGCAATCTCGCGACGGCGATCGCCGCGGTGGAGGCGTTCGCCCGGACTCCGGCCGCCGCTGATTCCGGGGCGGCCGAGGCGGGCGGCTCCGGGGCGGGCGAGGCGGGGCCCGCGGCGCTGGACGGCGACATCGTCCGGCGCGCCGTGGCCACGATGACCTCGCCGGGCCGCCTGGAGATCATCCGGCGCAGCCCGGTGGTGATTGCGGACGCGGCACACAATCCGGGCGGCATGGCGGCGTCGGTGGCCGCGCTGACGGAGGCCTTCAGCTTCACCGACCTGATTGCCATCGTGGCGGTCGCCGAGGACAAGGACGTGGCCGGAATCCTGGACGAGCTGGAGCCGGTGGTGACCCATCTGGTTGCCACGACGAACTCCTCGGCCCGCTCGATGCCGGCGGCGGCGCTGGCTGAGGTGGCGGCCGGGATCTTCGGCGCGGACCGGGTCAGCGTGGCCGGCCGGCTCGACGACGCGATCGAGATCGGAGTGACGCTGGCCGACAGGGCCGATGCGGAAGGCGAGGGCAGTCCCGGAAAGGCAGGTGTGCTTATCACCGGCTCAGTGATAACTGCCGGGGACGCGCGGGTGCTGCTTTCTGATACTGCCGGGAACGAGGATCCCCGAGGTGAATCCCGCCGGTCAGGTCGCGGTGCGGCAGGTGAATTCGAGTGAAGCGGCTGTGCGCCACGGTGCTGATCATGGAGGCAATCGTTGTCGCGCTGGCAATTCCGGTCGCCGTGCAGATCGATCATCTCGCCCCGCGCTCAGCGGGCCTGACCGGCGGCATCGCGGCCGTCGCGGCTGTCCTGTTCGCGCTGCTCGCGCGGCGGCTGCTGCCTGCGACGCTAATCGGCGGCAGCCTGCTTCAGGTGTTCGTTATCGCGTCCGGTTCGGTTGTTCCTGTCATGTATTTTCTCGGCGGCATTTTCGCGGCATTGTGGGCCATCGGAATCTGGCTCGGCTATCGCGTCGAGCACGCCGCAGGTCACTAATTGCCAAAGCGCAGGCCAACCGGCGTGCCCTGCCGTAAGGGCCACCAGGCAGGCGGGTAGGCTGTGCAACTGCGGGCCGCGTTGCGCGCTATTGGCATTACTGCGCGCTAGCGGCCGGTTGCAGATAGTGGCAGTCGGGGAAATCCTCACTGGCTTTCCTGCCACTGGCACTATCGGTCGCGGCGGTGCGTTGGACAAGAAGTACGGATCGTCCCTCGCAGTCCGGTGCCGGTTCGGCTTCCGGGCTGGCGGGCTCCGGGTCCCTGCGCTGCCGCGGCGCTGCCGGCTGTGACGGTCTCGTGACGGGATGGCCGGCTGGCGCGAACGGCAGCGCCGGCTGCGCCGCAGAACTTGTTGTGCTGGCACGATCTGGCTGGAAGGTGCTTGTTCTCCATGAGCAACGCGATGGCGTTTCTGGGCCGTGACATGGCTGTCGATCTCGGCACCGCGAACACCCTGGTGTATGTCCGCGGCCGCGGGATCGTCCTGAATGAGCCTTCTGTCGTCGCGCTGAATACCAACACCGGCCAGATCGTCGCCGTCGGTGTCGAGGCCAAGCGGATGATCGGCCGGACGCCGGGCAACATCATCGCGGTCCGCCCGCTCAAGGACGGAGTCATCGCCGACTTCGACGTTACCGAGCGGATGCTGCGGTACTTCATCCAGAAGGTGCACAAGCGCAGTCACCTGGCCAAGCCGAGGATCGTCGTCGCGGTGCCGAGCGGGATCACCGGCGTCGAGCAGAGCGCGGTGAAGGAGGCCGGCCACCAGGCCGGCGCCCGGCGCGTCTACATCATCGAGGAGCCGATGGCTGCCGCGATCGGGGCCGGGCTGCCGGTGAACGAGCCGACCGGCAACATGGTCGTCGACATCGGCGGCGGCACCACCGAGGTGGCGGTCATCTCACTTGGCGGCATCGTGACGTCGCAGTCGATCAGGGTCGGCGGCGACGAGCTGGACCAGGCGATCATCAACTTCGGCAAGAAGGAGTACTCGCTCATGCTCGGCGAGCGCACCGCCGAGGAGATCAAGATCTCGCTCGGCTCGGCCTGGCCGAGCAACGACGAGCCCAACGCTGAGATCCGCGGCCGTGACCTGGTCAGCGGCCTGCCGAAGACGATCGTGATCTCGGCCGAGGAGATCAGGCGCGCCATCGAGGAACCGCTGTCGGTCATCGTCGACGCGGTCAAGACCACGCTGGACAAGTGCCCGCCTGAGCTGGCCGGCGACGTCATGGACCGGGGTATTGCCCTGACCGGCGGCGGCGCCCTGCTCCGCGGCCTGGACGAGCGGCTGCGGGAGGAGACGGGGATGCCGATCCACGTCACCGACAACCCGCTTGACTCGGTCGCGCTGGGCACGGGCAAGTGCGTCGAGGACTTCGACACCCTGCAGCAGGTCCTGGTACCTGAGGCCAGGCGCTAGCCGGGCCCGGGGGCGAGCGCGGCCCCATACCGGCGGCAGACGAGGTAACGGGCGGCAGGCGAGGTGATCGGAGTGCGGGACACACGGCGGACCCGTGTGGTCCTTGTCGTGCTGCTCGTGGCGGCGCTGGCGCTCATCGCGTTCAATTACTCCGACGGCTCGAACTCCGCGCTCCGCGACGTCAGGAACGCCGGCGGCTCGGTGTTCGGCGGCGCCGAGCACGCGGCCAGCTCGGTGGCGAGCTTCTTTTCCGGCGGAGGCTCGTCGGTCAGCCAGGTCAAGAGCCTGCAGGAGCAGGTGATCCGGCTGCGGGCCGAGCTGAGCGGGGAGCAGGTGAGCAAGGCGGACGAAGCCCAGCTGCGCAAGATGCTGCAGCTGGCCGGCGCCGCGCAGTACCGGATCGTGGCCGCCAGCATCATCGCGATCGGCACCGGCTTTCAGCAGACTGTCACCATCGACGCGGGCAGCTCCGACGGCGTCAGGGCCGACGAGACCGTGCTGAACGGCGAGGGCCTGGTCGGGGAAGTCACCTCCGTCACGGCGACGACCGCCACGGTCATGCTGGCCACGTCTTCCGCGGCGGTCGTCGGGGCGGCGGTGGCGCCCAGCGGCCAGCTTGGCTGGGTGACCGGCCCGGGCAAGACGGCAAGCGGCAGCGGGCTGATGCGGGTGCGGATGCTCAGCAGCGCGGCGGCGCTGAAGCCCGGCGATCAGCTGGTCACCTCGGCGTCGGTCAATGACAAGCCTTACGTGCCGGGCGTGCCCATCGGGGTGATCACCCGGCTGGTGAACCAGAACGGCTCGCTCACCGAGGTCGCGGAGGTGCGCCCGTACGTCGACTTCACCGCGCTCGGCATCGTCGGGGTCGTGGTCGTCCCGCCGCGGCACAACCCGCGGTTCGCCGCGCTCCCGCCGCTCCCGCACCCGGGGCCCACGGTCACCGTCACCGTGACCGCCAGGCCCGGCTCCCGCGGGTCCAGCTCGTCGCCGACACCGACGCCGGGCGGCTGAGTTGCGCAGGGCCTGGCTGGCACCCGTCCTCGTCGTGCTCGGGATCGTGCTGCAGCTCACCGTGCTGAACGGGCTGCGGCTGCCCGGCGGCGGCGTGCCCGACCTGGTGCTGATCCTGGTGGCGGCGCTGGCCATGACCGAGGGTCCGCTGTCAGGCCTGGTCATCGGCTTCGCTGCCGGGCTGTGCCTGGATCTCGCTCCGCCCGGCAGCCAGCTCATCGGGCAGTATGCGCTGATCTTCTGCCTGGCCGGCTGGGCGGCCGGACGGCTGAGCGGACCGGCCGGCCGGTCCGCGCTCCGGTCGGTGATCCTGGTCGGCGTGGTCGTGGCCGCGGCGGAGGTGCTGGCCGCGGCCGCCGGCCTCGTGCTGGAGCCAGCCCAGGTAACGCTGGCTGAGATCCGCGGGGTCCTGCCTGCGACCATCGGGTACGACCTGGTGCTCTGCCCGTTCGTGCTCTACCTGGTGGTCGTCTTGTCCATGCTGGTGACCGACGGCCTGGCCGGGGGCACGCTGGGCGGGCTGCTGGCCGCGCCGACCCGGTCTCAGCGCCTGGCGGACAGCCGGAGCCAGCGGCTGCACAAGCCGCGATTCGCCCACTCGGCAGCAGGCGGCCCGCATGGGACGGCCGGCCCGCGGCAGCAGAACCCGGCCAGGAGGGACAAGCGGCTGCGGCCTGCCAATGGCATCGCGGGCTCTGCGTCCGGGCTGGCACGCCATCCGGGCCGGCCGGCCGCGCCGCCGGTCAGCCTGCGGCTCGGCGCCGGACGGCGCAGGGACGGCGCGATCGCCAGCGCGGTCGGCGCTGGCCAGCGGGGGTACCGGCAGCCCGGACGGCATCCGGGAGCGCTGGCGGGCGCCCACCGGGAGTTCCGGCCGCGCGCCGGCGAGCCTGGCGGCTCGGCGACGCGTCCGCACCGCGTGGCGCCGCCAGGACGCAGCGCGCCGGCGATCAGATTCGGCACCGGGCGCCGCGGCGGGACGGCGGGCCGCCGGCAGGGCTCAGCCTGGCTCACGAGGCCATCGCGCGCAGGGGCCGGCGCGCGGCTGCGGATGGGTGCCAGCCGGTCCGCGGTCACGGGCGGTCATCCCGGCTCGGCCGTGCCGCGCCTGCAGTTCAGCCGGCCGGCCGCGGCCGTCGCCAGGCGGCCGGCTTCCGCCCCCAGGTTCCGCCGCAGGTCCCTGCTCCATCCACGGTCGCCATCGGCCAGCCTGGTCTCGGGGGGCGCGATCAACTCCAGCGCGCTGCACGCCACCAGGCGGCTCCGCGGTACACCGCGCCTGCGGCTGTCCCGGCGCCGCCGCGGAACCGGGATGCTCGGCGGCTCCGGTGCCAGCGCACTGCGGCGGCCCGCCATCAGGATGGGCAAGCGGCCGCGGTTCGGCTACGGCAGGCGGTCGGTGCTGTCGTTCCTGACCGGCCGGCATATCGGCGGCCGCTGGCTGGCACGGCAGCGGGCCGGGAGCCGGTCAGGCGTCTGGCTTATCGGCAAGCGGACAGGAGGACTGCGGTGATCCCGGCATCGAAGCGCCGGCTGGTGAGCGTCGCGCTGATCGCGGCAGGCCTGCTCGGCGTACTGGGCTTCCGCCTGTACTCCCTGCAGATCAGCGCCCGCAACACCTACGTGGCGCTGGCCAGCCAGGACCGCATCAGGGACATCGTCCAGCCATCGGTGCGCGGCGAGATCCTGGACGATACCGGGCAGCCGATAGTCGGGAACAAGTCCGAGCTCGTCGTCGCGGTCAACATGGCGACCGTGTCGCAGCAGGCCGACGGCGGGAAGGCCGAGCTGGCGCGGCTGGCTGGCATCCTCAAGATCAGTCCGGCCACCATGCAGGAGCGGGTGCGGCTGTGCACGGTCGGGGTCAGGCAGCCCTGCTGGCAGGGCTCGCCGTACCAGCCGATCCCGGTCGCGCAGAACGTGCCGCAGACGACTGCCCTGCAGGTGCTCGAGGACAAGAGCGCGCTGCCCGGAGTGAGCGCCGACATCCAGCCCGTCACCGAGTACAGCCAGCCGCTGGCGACCGATGCTGCCCAGATCGTCGGCTACCTGCAGCCGATCACCGCGCAGGAGCTGGCGGCAATGCATCAGTCGGTCACCGGCTTCTCCGGCGATGACCTGGTGGGCCAGTCCGGCCTGGAGGCCGAGTACGACAGCCAGCTGCGCGGCACCACCGGCGTGCAGGAGGTGGCCGTCAACGCCAGCGGCCAGGTGACCTCCGCCATCAAGGACACCAAGCCGGTCGCCGGTGACGACCTCGTCACCAGCATCAACGGCAAGCTCCAGGAGGAGACGCAGAACATCCTGACCAACTCGGTCCAGCAGGCGCAGGCGGCGAATCCGGGTGCCAACTCCGGTGCCGCCGTCGTGCTGACCACGACGGGACGCGTGCTGGCGATGGCCAGCTACCCGACCTACAACCCGGAGGTGTGGACCAACGGGCTGTCCGAGAAGGAGTTCAGGCGGCTGTTCGGCACGGCCGACGGCGAGCCGATCCTGGAGCGGGCGACCCAGGGGGAGTACCCGCCCGGCTCGACCTTCAAGGTCACCACGCTGACGGCCGGGATCAAGTCGGGTGACTCGCTCTATGGCGACTACGACTGCCCGGCGTCGATCAGCGTCGACGGGCACACGTTCAACAACGACTCGGGCAACGAGGGGGAGATGTCGCTGCACCAGGCCCTCGTGGTGTCCTGCGACACGGTCTTCTACGAGATCGGCTACCAGATCTGGCAGTCAGACGACCGCAAGGCGGACACGGTCACGAGCCCGAGGGCGCCGGTCCAGTTCGAGCAGAAGATCGAGATGGACTGGGGCTTCGGCAAGGCCACCGGAATTGACCTGCCGTCGGAGAACACCGGCACGATCCCGACCAGGGAGTGGCTGTACTACTTCTGGAAGGACAATGCCCACCAGGGCCAGAACTGGTGCAAGCACGGCCGGGCGAACGGCAGCTACGTGCAGCAGATCGAGTACGACGACTGCCAGTTCGGCAACGTCTGGGAGCCGGGCCAGGCCATCATCGCCTCGATCGGGCAGGGCTACGTCGCGGTGACCCCGCTGCAGCTGGCGCGGGCCTACGCTGCCCTCGCCAACGGCGGCACGGTGTACAGCCCGCGGATCGGCGAGGAACTGCTGAGCCCGTCGGGCAAGGTGGTGGAGAAGATCACCCCGCCGGTGGTCGGCCACCTGCCCGCCTCGAAGACCACCCTGGCCTACATCCGCAGCGCGCTGCAGGGCGTGGTCACCTCGGGCACCGCGGCCGGCACCTTCGGCGGCTTCCCGCTTAACCAGGTGTGCGTCGCGGGCAAGACGGGAACGGCGCAGGTGCACGGGGTGAACGACACCTCGGTGTTCGCGTCCTTCGCGCCCTGCAACCATCCCAAGTACGTGGTGGTCATGATGATCCCCGACGCCGGTTACGGAGCCGACGTGTCGGGTCCCGGCGTGCGGCAGATCTGGGATGCGATCTACGGCCTGCAGGGTCACTCCGGCCGCCCTGCGGGGAGGCAAGCTGCCGCCGCTGCCGACCATCAGCACCGGCGGGAAGATCGTGCAGACAACCGCCGCGCGGCTGGGCGCCACCCAGCCCGCCACCAGCCTGGCCACGCTGCTCGGACTGGCGGCGCAGCCGGCGGACACGGCGATCGGCGGGAAGTCCGGAGGTGCTGGCGGATGAGCTCGTGGCGCAGCCTTCCGCAGCCGACCACCCGGCGGTCAGCTCCGCCGGTGCCTGGCTCGGCGGCCTACCGCGGCCTGGCGCCGGTCCGGCTGGACGGCGGCAGCGCCCGCCGACTCGGCACCGGCACGGGCCCGAGCTTCGGCGGCGGCCGCCGCCGGCGCGGCCCCCGGCTGCTGCGTCAGGCCTTCAGCGCCGGCTCGCCGCTGCGGCACCTGGACTGGATCCTGCTGGGCGCGGTCCTGGCCCTGAGCCTGGTGGGCACGCTGCTGGTCTGGTCAGCCACCGACACCACCGGCCTGAACGGGTCGGACCCGTTCCTGACCAAGCAGCTGCTGAACGTGGCTATCGGGCTTGCCCTGATGGCGGGAGTCAGCATGCTGGACTACCGGCAGCTGCGGCTGTACTCGCCGTTCGTGCTCGGCCTGTCCTGCCTCGGCCTGCTCGCCGTGCTCACGCCGCTCGGCAGCGTGGTGAACGGCGCCAAGTCGTGGATCTCCCTGCCTGGCGGCTTCCAGATCGAGCCGTCGGAGTACGCCAAGCTGTCGATCATCCTGGTCGCCGCCATCATCCTGGGCGAGATCCGGCAGGGCGAGACCCGGCCGCGGCTGCGGGCGGTCGCGCTCACGATCGGCTGCTGCCTGGTGCCGCTCGTCCTCGTCGTGGCCGAGCCGGACCTGGGCGTCGTGATGCTGATGCTCGCGCTCATGGTCGGGCTGATCGCGCTGTCGGGCATCAGGCTGCGCTGGCTCGTCGCCCTGGTGGCGGGCGGCGCACTCGGGATCGTGGCGGTGGTCAAGCTGCACCTGCTGAAGGCCTACCAGGTCAGCAGGCTGACTGCCTTCCTCCACCCGTCCGCCGATCCGCGCGGGACCGGCTACAGCGCCTACCAGTCCAAGATCGCGATTGGCTCGGGCGGCTGGACCGGCCAGGGCCTGTTCCACGGGCAGCTCGTGGCCGGCGGCTTCGTGCCCGAGCAGCACACCGACTTCATCTTCGCGGTCGCTGGCGAGGAGATCGGCTTTGTCGGCTGCCTGGTGATCATCGCGCTGCTCGCGATCGTGCTGCTGCGCGCCATCAGGATCGCGGCGCGGGCCGACGACCAGTTCGGCATGCTGGTGGCGTCCGGCATCGCGATCTGGTTCGCCGTCCAGTCGTTCATCAACATCGGCATGACGATCGGCATCATGCCGGTGACCGGCCTGCCGCTCCCGTTTGTCTCCTACGGCGGCTCGGCCATCTTCGCCGACATGATCGCCGTCGGCGCGCTGCAGACCGTGTACCGGCACCGGTCGGTCTTCGCCTAGCTGCCGCCGGCGGCAGCGCGATAGCGTTCGCCGGGAGGAGGCAGTGCGCGGATGAGTGCTGAGCCCGGCGTGACGCTGGTCCCGCTCGGCGAGCCGCGGGGCCGCGCTCGGTGGAGCATCCGGCACCATGGCCGCAGCTACCTGGTGCTCGACGTGGACGGCGAGCTGCGCGTCACCGATGCCCGGTGCCCGCATAAGGGCGGCCCGCTCGCGGAGGGCCTTGTCCGTGACGATGTCGTCACCTGCCCGTGGCACTGGTACAGCTTCGACCTGCGTACGGGCAAGTGCCTGACGGCGGAGGGCTACCGGCTGCGCTACTACCCGGTCGTGACGAAAGACGGGCGGCGGTTTGCTGAGGTGCCCGCAGTCAGCCGGCCGCGAGGCTGGTCGCGGCTGCTGCTGCGGGCCCGTGCCCGCTCAGCCCGGCCCGGCCGCTCACGCTAGCGGTCTCGCCGCGGATGTCCGTGCGCGTTTGCTATTGCCTAGCGGTAGTAACCGCACACGGACGAGGGTCTGCAGCGCTTTCAGCGTCGCAGCCGGACCTCCGGCGGGGCCTGCTGCGCATCCTCGGCCGGATCGGCGCCGCTGGCCGCCAGCGTCCGCGTCGCGCGGTCCCGGCGGCGGAGCCAGAAGGCAAGCCAGGTGGCCGCGCTGACGACGAGAACGGCGCCGCAGGTCCAGCCGAGTGCGGTAGTGCCGAGACCGACGTACTTCAGGCCGGAAGCGAGAATCACGAAGGTGATGACCGGCCGGATGAACCTGTCCGGCGCCCGCGAGGACAGCAGCGAGCCGACGAGCACCGCCGGGACGCTGCCGATGATGATCGAGATCGTGACCCCGAACTCCACGTGCCCGAAGATCAGGGCGCCGAGAGCGGCCGCGAGCGTCAGGGGGACCGCCTGGGTCAGGTCGGTCCCGACCAGCCGCCCGGCGCTGATCATCGGGTACAGGAACAGCAGCAGGACGATCATGAGCGAGCCGGAGCCGACGGAGGTCAGGCCCACGATGACGCCGCCGACCATGCCGATGATCACCGTCGGCAGCGGCCGCACCACCAGCTCGCGCAGGGCTGCCTGCCGGTCCTTGCCCCCGCGCACGTCCAGCGCCCACCGGATCACCATGGCCGCGGCCCCGGTCAGCAGCGCGGCGCCGAGCGCCTGTTCCACGTGCGTGGGCGCGGCCGAGGCGCTGCCGAGCAGGTGCAGCAGGTAGGCGCCGACGAAGGCCATCGGCACCGAGCCGAGCATCAGCCAGCCCACCAGCCGGTAGTTGACGGTCCCCTTGCGCATGTGCACGGCCGCTCCGACCGGCCGCATCAGCACCGCCGCAACGAGGTCGCTGGAGATGGCGCTCGGGGCCTTCACGCCGAACAGCAGGATCAGCATCGGCGTCATCAGTGCCCCGCCGCCGGCGCCGGTCATCCCGACCAGCAGCCCGACGACTGCGCTGCCGAGCACGATGTAGGGGTCGATGTGCACCTGCGAACCTCCGCCAGCTGAGTGTCTGGCTACCACGTTTCTGTATAGGAATTGTTCTGTAAGTATCGGACCTTACCCGTCGGATGAGCAGGTATCAGCCGGCAAAACCAGGTTTTCGCCCGCTGCCCGCGCGGGCAGTCGGCACCGGCAGCCCAGCTACTGCCAGGCGTCGGTACGCTGTAACCGTGCCTGTGCAGTCGGTGTACCCCCTGCTCGAGCCGCTGCTCCCGCTGGTGCGCAAGCCCATCCAGTACGTCGGCGGCGAGCTGAACTCTGTCCTGAAGGACTGGGACTCCTGCGACGTCCGGTGGGCGCTCATGTACCCGGACGCCTACGAGGTGGGCCTGCCGAACCAGGGCGTGCAGATCCTCTATGAGGTGCTGAACGAGCAGGATGGCGTGCTCGCCGAGCGGACCTACAGTGCCTGGCAGGACCTCGAGGCCCTGATGCGGGAGCACTCGGTGCCGCAGTTCACCGTCGACGGCCACCGTCCCGTCCGGGCCTTTGACCTGCTCGGGGTCAGCTTCGCGACCGAGCTCGGCTACACCAACCTGCTGACCGCGCTGGATCTGGCGGGCATTCCGCTGTCGGCCGCTGACCGCGGCCCTGACGACCCGGTCGTGCTGGCAGGCGGCCACGCGGCCTTCAACCCCGAGCCGATCGCCGACTTCATCGACGGCGCGGTGCTGGGCGACGGCGAGCAGGCGGTGCTGGCCGTCACCGGCTCTGGTGCGGGGCTGGAAGGCAGCCGGGCGGCCCGGGGCCGCGACGGCCTGCTCGAGCAGCTGGCGGCCCGCGGCGGCGTCTACGTGCCGCGCTTCTACGACGTCTCGTATCAGGCGGACGGGACGATCGGCGCGGTCGTCCCGAACCGGCCGGGCGTGCCCCGGTCGGTCTCCAAGCACACCGTCATGGACCTGGACTCCTGGCCGTACCCGGCTAAGCCGCTGGTCCCGCTGGCCGAGACCGTGCACGAGCGGTTCAGCGTGGAGATCTTCCGCGGCTGCACCAGGGGCTGCCGGTTCTGCCAGGCGGGGATGATCACCCGGCCGGTCCGGGAGCGGTCGATCACCACGATCGGCTCGATGGTCGAGGCAGGGCGTGGCCGCGAGCGGGTTCAGCGAGGTCGGCCTGCTGTCGCTGTCCAGCGCCGACCACAGCGAGATCAACGAGATCGCGGTCGACCTGGCCGACCGGTACGAGGGCACGAACACCGGCCTGTCGCTGCCGTCCACCCGGGTGGACGCCTTCAACGTGACGCTGGCCGACGAGCTGAGCAGGAACGGGCGGCGGTCCGGGCTGACGTTCGCCCCGGAGGGCGGGTCGGACCGGATCCGCAAGGTGATCAACAAGATGGTCACCGAGGACGACCTGATCAAGACCGTGACCACGGCCTACGCCAGCGGCTGGCGGCAGGTGAAGCTGTACTTCATGTGCGGGCTGCCGACCGAGACCGACGAGGACGTGCTGGCCATCGCCTCGCTGGCGCAGCGGGTCATCCAGGCCGGCCGGTCCGCCACCGGGCGCCACGACATTCGCTGCACCGTGTCCATCGGCGGGTTCGTGCCCAAGCCGCACACCCCGTTCCAGTGGGCGCTCGCAGTGCGACCACGAGACCGTCGACGCCAGGCTGAAGGCACTCGGCGCGGCCATGCGGGCCGACCGGCGCTACGGCAAGGCGATCGGGTTCCGCTACCACGACGGCAGGCCGTCGATCGTGGAGGGCCTGCTGTCGCGAGGCGACCGCCGGGTGGCGAAGGTCATCCGCGCGGTCTGGGAGGACGGCGGCCGCTTCGACGGCTGGAGCGAGTGCTTCTCGTTCGACCGGTGGGAGAAATGCGCTGCGGTCGCGCTGGCGGACGAGGGCGTTGACCTGGCCTGGTTCACCACGCGGGAGCGCGAGTACGACGAGATCCTGCCCTGGGACCACCTGGACGCCGGGCTGGAGCGGGACTGGCTGTGGCAGGACTGGCTGGCGGCCATCGACCCGTCCGGCGCGGATGAGGTCGAGGACTGCCGCTGGACGCCCTGTTTCGAGTGCGGCGTCTGCCCGGCGATGGGGACCGAGATCGAGGCCGGCCCGACCGGGAAGCGTCTGCTGCCGCTCAGCGTTGCCGACAGCAGCGTGACCGGCGCGAGCGGCCCGTCCGGCGGGGCCGCGCCGGCCCGCGGGGACGGCTAGCGATGGGACGACAGCAGCCGCGGCCGACCGGACCAGCGCCGTCGCCGGCCGTGCAGCGCCTGGTCGTTAGGTACGCTAAGCGTGGCAGGATGCGGTTCGCGAGTTCCAGGGATATCGCGCGTGCAGTGGAGCGGGCAGTTCGGCGGGCGGGACTGCCGGTTGCCCAGTCGGCGGGATTCTCGCCGCATCCGAAGATCTCCTACTCGGGCGGGGCGCCGACCGGCGCCGCGAGCGAGGCTGAGTTTCTGGAGATCTCCCTCACCGCAGCGGCGGATCCTGGCCGTCGTCCGCGATCGGCTGGACGCCGCCCTGCCGGACGGTATTGACGTGATTGAGGTCGCTGACCTTGCCGCGGCGCCCGCGCCGCGGCTGGAGGCCTCAGATTGGCAGGTCGTGCTGCCAGGGGTCGCGCCCGAGGACGCGGCCAGGGCAGCAGAGGTGTTTCTCGCCGCCGCGCACGCGGAGGTGGATCGCCTCACCAGTAACGGAGTCCGCCGGCTCGACACCAGGGCCGGAGTGGTATCGCTGACAGTGGACCGGCGTGCCACGACGGACGGGCAACCGGAGTGTGCGATACTTCGAATGGTTGTTCGGCACATGACACCTGCCGTGCGACCCGAAGACATCCTGGTTGCGTTTCGCCACATGTCGGCCCTGGAGCCTGTCGTCACCACCCGTGGTGACGCGGCTGGCTCAGGGGCCGCTGGGCACAGAAGATGCTGCCGCAGCGGAGGCCAGCGTGCCTGGTTCCGGACGTCCGGCTTACGGGCCGGCTGCTCCTGGACTGGTAGCGCCGGCCGGCCTTGCCGGGGCTGTGACCCCGCAGGCTCGGCCCGCAGCGGAAGCGCCCCGGCCAGACAGGCGGGACGCTGCACAGGGACAGGTAATGGCAACGTGCCTGGAAGCGGGGACCGCCAGTACGGCGAGTGCCGCTCCAGACAGCGCGTACGAACAGCTCCCGCGTGGCGCGGAGCGGCCCGGAGAGGCCGGCTGCGCCCGGGAGCCTGACGGGAGAGATCGCCCGAATGCTCGAGATCGAGCGAGACAGCAGAGAATCAGCTGATGGCCCCACCACATCTGGCGGGTCTGCCGGGATATCCGGGTCGGCTGCCGACAGCGCGAACCAGAGCGGGAGGCCGGTCCGCCGGACTCGCCGTGCGGTAACCAGGCCGGCCGGGCCGCCCGCGGATCCGGCCACGCTGGCGGATGCCCCGGTGGCTCCGGGTGGCGCGGCCGGTGAGCGCGGCGCCGCTGAAGGCGCCCCCGGCGGCAGCCAGGGCGGCGCGAGCGGCAGCGAGGCTGCCGGGCCCGCCGACGCTGGCACTGACGGCACGGGTACCGGCACCGCCGCTCCGCGCAGGCGCTCGTCGCGGTCCCGTGCGGCCGGAGCTGCGCAGGCCGGTGCCAGCGTGGCAGAGCCGGATGCTGGCGCGCCCGGGACGCCCGAGCCGGTTACGCCCGGCCAGGCAGAGCCGGCCGCAGCGGGCTCTGCCGGTGAGGCAGGGCCTGATGCCCCGGCCGCCGGCGGCAGCAGGCGCCGTGGCCAGAGCCGCAGCCGGTCAGCGGGCCAGGCGGCCGCGCCGGACGCCGGCCAGGCGGGCCAGGCAGCCGCGGCAGGGAGCGCGGCGGATGGGTCGGGTCAGCCCGTTCCCGCATCAGGTCAGCAGGACGGTGACGCCGGCGAGGCGCTGCAGGGCCAGGCGTCCGGCGGCCTTCCAGCCGCCGCTGGTTATCTTCCAGCCGCCGGAGATCGTCGCAGCGCCCCCGGTGCCAAAGCGCCAGGCCGCGGCGGCGATGCCGGCTGTCCGCGAGCCCGATGAGGAGCTCAGCGACGGTGACGGCGACGGCGACGGTCAGGATGATGGCGGGCCCGGCTCGGCCAGCCGCCGCCGCCGCCGTGGCGGCCGCGGCCGGGGCAGGGCCAGGGACGGCGCCGACGGCGCGGAGTCCGGTGGCAGCGCCCAGGCCGAGGACACGGCCGGCTCCGACCAGGGCGATGCCGAGGACGAGCAGGACGACGACGGTTCCGGCACGAGCAGCAGCGGGAAGCGCCGCCGCCGTCGCCGCCGTACCGCGTCAGGCGGCGACGGTGACCAGCCCACGGGCCAGGACGACCCGCCGAACACCGTGACGCACGTCCGGGCGCCGCGGGAGAAGACCTCGGACGTCTCCGATGTCCGCGGGGTGAAGGGCTCGACCCGGCTGGAGGCCAAGCGGCAGCGTCGCCGCGAGGGCCGCGAGTCAGGCCGGCGCAGGCCGCCGATCATCACCGAGTCGGAGTTCCTGGCCAGGCGCGAGGCCGTTGAGCGGGTGATGGTCGTCCGCCAGACCGGCGAGCGCACCCAGATCGCCGTGCTCGAGGACGGCGTGCTGGTCGAGCACTACGTGGACAAGGCCAGCCACCAGTCCTACGTCGGCAACGTCTACCTCGGCAAGGTGCAGAACGTTCTGCCCTCGATGGAGGCAGCCTTTGTCGACATCGGCAAGGGCCGCAACGCTGTCCTGTACGCGGGCGAGGTCAACTTCGACGCCAGCGGCCTGGAGGGCGAGTCCAAGCGGATCGAGTCCGCGCTCAAGTCCGGCCAGTCGATCCTGGTGCAGGTCACCAAGGACCCGATCGGGCACAAGGGCGCGCGCCTGACCAGCCAGGTCAGCCTTCCCGGCCGGTACCTGGTGTACGTGCCGGGCGCGAGCATGACCGGGATCAGCCGCAAGCTCCCCGACACCGAGCGCAGCCGCCTCAAGGCGATTCTCAAGCAGGTGATGCCCGAGCACGCGGGCGTCATCGTGCGCACCGCCGCCGAGGGCGCCTCGGAGGAGGAGCTGTCCAGGGACGTGGCCAGGCTCGCCGCGCAGTGGGAGGCCATCGAGAAGAAGGCCAAGACGGCGAACGCCCCTGACCTGCTCTACAGCGAGCCGGATCTGACGCTCCGCGTCATCAGGGACATCTTCAACGAGGACTTCAGCAGCCTGGTCATCGCCAGCGACAGCGAGTGGGACATGGTGGACGAGTACGTCCGCTACGTCGCACCGCACCTGTCCGAGCGGATGCAGCGCTGGGACGAGGACAAGGACGTCTTCGCTGCCTACCGGATCGACGAGCAGCTGGCCAAGGCGCTGGAGCGCAAGGTCTGGCTGCCGAGCGGCGGGTCGCTGGTCATCGACCACACCGAGGCCATGACCGTCATCGACGTGAACACCGGGAAGTTCACCGGCCAGGGCGGCAACCTGGAGCAGACCGTCACCAGGAACAACCTGGAGGCGGCCGAGGAGATCGTCAGGCAGCTGCGCCTGCGGGACGTCGGCGGGATCATCGTCATCGACTTCATCGACATGGTCCTGGAGAGCAACCGCGAGCTGGTACTCCGCCGGCTGCTGGAATGCCTGGCCCGGGACCGCACCAAGCACCAGGTGGCTGAGGTCACCTCGCTCGGCCTGGTCCAGATGACCCGCAAGCGGGTCGGCTCGGGCCTGCTGGAGGCATTCTCGGTGCCCTGCGAGCACTGCAACGGCCGCGGCGTGATCATTTCGCTGGAGCCGGTGGACCACTCGCATAACCGCGACGGCGGCCAGGATCAGGGCGGTAAGGGCGGCCGGAACCGGGGCGGTGCCAGGCCCGGGCCATCGATCCGGCGGCGGCAAGTCCGGCCAGGACGGCGACTCCTCCGGCAACGCGGGCAGCTGGCGGCGGGCGGCTCCCGCGGGCGCGGCTCCAGGTCCGGCGGGTCGGGGTCTGGCGGCTCCAACGGCTGCGGCGGCGGCAGGCGGCGCCGCAGAGCTGGCAGCCGCGGGTCAGGCGCCCGCAGGACCGGTCGGCGGCGGACGGCGCGGGCTGCCGGGAACGGCACAGCGGGCGATGCCGGTCCGGCGCCCGATGCGCCTGACGGGGCCGGCCCACGAGCCGGTCAGCGTGGCTGCGCCAGCCGGTGACGGCGGCAGTGCCAGCCAGGCCAGCGCCAGCGCCAGGCGGTGCCAGCAGCGGCGGACGGCGCCAGCAGCAGCGACGGCGGCGACACCGCGGCCGCAGCCAGCGGCAGGCCGGCCAGGGGCAGGTCGCGGCGCGGCCGCGGATCCGCCGCCAGGACCGGGGAAGCCGCAGGCGAGGGCGGTCCGGAGTTCGAGGCAGCCGGAGACTGAGGACCCGCGCAATCTGATACGCTTTATGGTCGGCGCATGTTACGGACGCAGGCGGTCAATCGGCCGGATCGCGTTGGTGCGCAATGGAAGGCAAGCCCGACTCCAGCCGGAATCTCGCGCGGGCTGGCACAAAGAGGAGAGAACTCTCGGTGTACGCGATCGTGCGCTGCGGCGGCAGGCAGGAGAAGGCGTCCGTTGACGACGTCCTGACCGTCGACAAGCTGACTGGTGAGGTCGGGGCCAGCGTGATGCTTCCGGCTCTGCTGGTTGTCGATGACGGCAAGGTCATCAGCGACCCGGCGGAGCTGGGCAAGTACCAGGTCACCGCCGAGATCGTGGGCGCCGCGGCAGGCCCCAAGATCAACATGATCCACTACAAGAACAAGACCGGCTACCGCCGTCGTCTGGGCCACCGGCAGAAGTACACCCAGGTCCGGGTGACCGGCATCGGGTCGTCGAAGTCCGGTGCGGCGAAGGCCAGCGCCAGGCTCGAAGAAGAAGGGCTGAGCCCGAGATGGCACATAAGAAGGGCGCGTCCTCCAGCCGGAACGGCCGGGACTCGAACGCGCAGCGCCTGGGCGTGAAGCGGTTCGGCGGCCAGGTTGTCGGCGCCGGCGAGATCATCGTGCGCCAGCACGGCACGCACTTCCACCCCGGCGTCGGTGTGGGGCGCGGCGGGGATGACACCCTGTTCGCCCTGGTCGACGGCAAGGTGGAGTTCGGCAGGCGGCGCGGCCGCCGCGCCGTCAGCGTTCTGCCGGTCGAGGCAGAGGCAGCACAGGCAAGCTAGCGCGCTCGCCCGGCGGACAGCAGCACCGGTCCGCTGTGGCGCACGGCTTCCGGAGGGCGGACCGGCTGGGTCCGCCCTCCGTTGCGCGTAACAGGCCTGTGGCGCAGCCGGCCGTGAAGCCGCCGGCGCCGTCGCGGGGCCGTCCGGGTCGCCGCGGGTCGCGCGGTCGCGGGCAGGAGCATGAAGGGGGTTAGCCGTGGCAGAGTTCGCTGATCACGCCGAGGTGCGCGTGCGCGCGGGCCACGGCGGCAACGGCTGCGCGTCGGTGCACCGGGAGAAGTTCAAGCCGCTCGGCGGCCCGAACGGCGGCAACGGGGGCCGCGGCGGCGACGTCATCATCGAGGTCGACCCGAGCACGGCTACCCTGCTCGACTTCCACCGCAGGCCGGTCCGCCGGGCCGGCGATGGCAAGCCGGGCCTCGGCTCGAACCGGAACGGCGCCGAGGGTGACGATCTGGTCATTAAGGTGCCCGACGGGACTGTCGTCAAGACCGCGGACGGCGCGGAACTGGCCGACCTGACCGGCGCGGGCACACGCTACGTGGTGGCCGAGGGCGGCCGCGGCGGCCTGGGCAACGCAGCCCTGGCATCCACCAAGCGCAAGGCGCCCGGCTTCGCGCTGCGCGGCGAGCCCGGGCCTGAGCTGTACCTGGTGCTCGAGCTGAAGACTGTCGCCGACGCCGGCCTGGTCGGCTTCCCGAACGCCGGGAAGTCGTCCGTGATCGCGGCCATCTCCGCGGCGCGGCCCAAGATCGCAAACTACCCGTTCACCACGCTGACCCCGAACCTCGGCGTCGTCGAGGCCGGCGACGTGCAGTTCGTCGTCGCCGACGTGCCCGGGCTGATCCCCGGCGCGAGCGCCGGCAAGGGCCTCGGACTTGACTTCCTGAGGCACATCGAGCGCTGCCAGGTGCTGGTGCACGTGCTCGACTGCGCGACCGAGGAGCCCGGCCGGGATCCGGTCAGCGACCTGGACGCGCTGGAGGCAGAGCTCTCGGCGTACGAGGAGCTGACCGGAGCGCGGATGTCCGGACCGGCCCCGGATCGTGGCGCTGAACAAGGTCGACGTGCCGGCCGCGCGCGAGCTGGCCGACCTGGTCCAGCCGGAGATTGAGGCCCGCGGCCTCCCGGTGCTCCAGGTGTCGGCCGCGACCACCGAGGGCCTGCGGGAGCTGGCGTTCACGATGGGCTCGGTTATCGCGGCTGCCCGCGCGGCGGCCCCGCCAGTCGAGCCGACGCGGCTCGTGCTGCGGCCGGCGCCCGTCGCCGGGCCGGACTTCGAGCTGGTCGCGACAGGGAAGAACAGCTTCCGGGTCATCGGTGACAAGCCGCGGCGGTGGATTCAGCAGACCGACTTCTCCAACGACGAGGCCGTCGGCTACCTGGCTGACCGGCTGGCGAAGCTCGGCATCGAGCAGGCGCTCGCCGATGCGGGCGCGACGCCGGGTGCCGAGGTGCTCATCGGCGAGGAGGACAATTCGGTCGTGTTCGACTGGGATCCCGAGGTCCGCGAGGACGCCGCGACTCTCGGTCCGCGCGGCAGCGACGCCCGGCTCGGCTAGAGTCCGCGCCAGCCGCCGGCGCGGCTGCGGCCAGCTTCCGGGAAATAAAAAAACGCGCTACATTCTTGTAGCGCGAAAGAGAAAAATACTTAAGGGCCATAGCCCTCGCCAGAATTATAAGCAAGAAGGAGCATGGTTGTCAAACGCGGAACTGGATCGCGAGCAGAGCTACATTTCCGTGCTGTACGGGCGGCTGGACGATCTCAGGGAGCGGGCCGGCCGCCGCATGGCCGGGGTGCTGCGGCAGGCAGGCGGCACGCACCAGGCCAGGGTCGAGCGGGAGACCTTCAGCGCCATGTACCGGCAGCAGCTGGCGCAGTTCGATGCGGCGGAGAACGGCCTGTGCTTTGGCCGGCTTGAATTCAGTGACGGTGAGCTGCGGTACATCGGGCGGCTCGGAATTCACGCCGACACTGACGATTACGAGCAGCTGCTCATGGACTGGCGCGCCGATGCTGCCCGGCCTTTTTACCTCGCCACTGCCGCGTCTCCCGGCGACGTCCGGGTGCGGCGGCACATCAAGAGCAAAGGCCGCACGGTCGTCGGCATCGATGACGAGGTCCTCGACCTCGAGGCTGCCGATCCCACCCGGCACGAGGGCCTGACCGGCGAGTCGGCGCTGCTGGCCGCCCTCAGCTCCAGCCGCACCGGATCGATGAGCGACATCGTCGAGACCATCCAGGCTGAGCAGGACGTGATCATCCGGGCGCCGATGGCCGGCGCGCTGGTGGTGCAGGGCGGCCCCGGCACCGGCAAGACCGCCGTCGCGCTGCACCGCGCGGCTTACCTGCTCTACACCTACCGGCGCCAGCTGGAGAAGCGCGGCGTGCTGGTCGTCGGGCCTAATGCCACCTTCCTGCGCTACATCGGCCAGGTGCTCCCCTCGCTGGGCGAGACCAGCGTGCTCCTGTCCACTATCGGCGACCTGTTCCCTGGCGTGAGCGCGACTGCGGCCGAGTCCGCGCAGACTGCGGCGATCAAGGGCCGGATCGGCATGGCGCGGGTCATCGCGGCGGCGATCAGGGATCGCCAGCATGTCCCGGACGAACCGCTCGAGATCAAGGCCGACGTGGCCAGCATCCGGCTCGCCACCGCCGCGGGACGGGAAGAGGCAGCCCCCGCGGTCGGCGCCGGCGCCGGCCGGCTGCGGCTGACGCCGCGGACGATCTCTCAGGCACGGGAACGCGCCCGCCGCTCCCGGCGGCCGCACAACCAGGCGCGGTCGGTTTTCGCCAGGGAGATCGTGAACGCCCTCACCCGCCAGCTGACCGCGCGGATCGGTACCGACGTGCGGACCGGCGAGATGCTGATGGACCAGCAGGACATGCAGGACCTGCGCCGCGAACTGCGGGCCGACCCGGCCGTCCGGGCCGCTATCGCCCGGCTCTGGCCGGTGCTCAGCCCGCAGCAGCTTGTCAGCGACCTGCTGACCGACCCGGCGCGGCTGGCAGCGGCCGCGCCGAGGATGCCGGCCGCCGAGCGCGAGTTGCTGCTGCGCGAGGATGGCGCGGCCTGGACGCCGGCCGACGTCCCGCTGCTCGACGAGGCGGCTGAGCTGCTCGGCGAGGACGACCGCGGCGCCCGGGCGGCGGCAGCCAGGCGACGGCGCCAGGAGGAGGCGTACGCGCAGGGCGTGCTCGACATCATGAGCCGGGATGAGGACGACGACGAGGAGATCCTCATGGGCGCCGACCTTGTCGACGCCAGCCGGCTGGCGGCGCGGTACGAGGACGAGCAGCACCTGACCGCGGCCGAGCGGGCGGCGGTTGACAGGACCTGGGTCTTCGGGCACGTGATCGTCGACGAGGCGCAGGAACTGTCGCAGCTAGCCTGGCGGATGCTGATGCGGCGCTGCCCGGCCCGGTCGCTGACGATCGTCGGCGACGTCGCCCAGACCGGCGATCTGGCCGGCCTGCCCTCATGGAGCGAGGCGCTCGAGCCGTACCTCGGGGACCGGTGGCGGCTGGCTCCGCTGACCGTCAACTACCGGACCCCGGCCGAGATCATGGCAGTCGCGGCGGATGTGCTCGCGGCGATTGACCCGGCGCTTGAGCTACCGCGCTCGGTCCGCCAGTCCGGCCGTCAGCCGTGGCAGCTGCAGGCTGAGCCCGCCGAGCTGACGACGACGGTCGCGCAGGCCGCGGTCAGGCTGGCGGCGGAAGCCGGCGACGGCAAGCTGGCGGTGATCGTCCCGGCGGCGCTCGCCGATCGGGGTCGGCGCGGCCGTCAGTGCCGCGCTGCCGGGGACCGCACTCGGCGCCGACCCGGACCTGACCAGTCCTGTCGTCGTGCTGACGGTACGGCAGGCGAAGGGCCTGGAGTTCGACTGCGTGCTGATCGCTGACCCGGCGGCCATCCTGGCCGAGTCGCCGCGCGGGCTCAACGACCTGTACGTCGCGCTGACCAGGGCGACGCAGCAGGTCGGCGTGGTGCATCCGGGCCGCCTCCCGGACGTGCTGGCCCGGCTGGCGCCGGCCCTGAGCCCGGCCGGGATCGGCGGCTGACGCCCGGCCGCCGCGGCGCTCGGGGAGCGGCGGGAGCGAGCCGGGCGAGCGAGCAGTTACTCGTCGTCGTCCTCGTCGTCGCGGCGGTCGTTGCCGGTGAACCGGTTGAACAGCTTCGTCCCGGCCCCGGCCGCGCCGTTCGCGACGCCGCGGACGGCGCCGATCAGCGGGTCGTTGCTGCGGTTCCAGGAGTCCTGGTAGGACCTGGCCGCGGCCCGGAACTCGTCGCCCACGGAGGCATCCGGGTCGTCCTCGCGGCGCGGGTAGCGCCCGGCCAGGATGTCGGCGTACTCGCCTTCCTGCGCCCAGTGGTCCAGCGCCGCGAACCGCACGACCCCGAACGGGTGTGTCGTCCCCTGCAGCTGCAGCAGCTTCAGCAGGCTCTCCCTGACGTCCGGTACGGCGTCGTACTCGCGGGCCTGGCGGTGGAACTCGTTGCTGCTGAGCTCGGCCAGGCGGCGGCCGCCAGCCAGCTTCATCAGCGAGCGCCGGGCGGCCTCGACGTCCTGGGTCGCGAGCAGGCCCGCCCGGTCGCAGGACATCTCCGACTTGCGGTGCCATTCCTCCAGGGCCCAGATGACGCCCTTGAGGCCGATCCAGGCGAACGGCACCAGGGCCAGCCGGTTCGCGAGCGCGATCAGGTAATACAGCATCGTGTTGTAGACCGAATGGCCGGACAGCACGTGGCCGAGCTCATGCCCGATGACGAACCGGATCTCCTCGGGATCCATCAGCTCGACGATGCCGCTGTTCAGCACGATGAACGGCTTGTCCGCCCCGAGCGCCATCGCGTTGACGATCGGGCTCTGGCTGATGTACAGCTCCGGCACCCGCGGCAGGTCCAGGATGTAGCAGCTGTCGAGCATCGCCTGGTACAGGTCAGGAAACTGATCCGGCGACGCGCGGACGGAGCTGGCAAGGAACATCAGCCGCAGCGCGCGGTCGTTGAACAGCCCGGCCAGGTTCCGCAGGATGGTGTCGAAGCCGGTCAGCTTGCGCAGCGCGACGAGCGCTGACCGGTCGGCGGGGTGCTCGTAGGCACGTGAGCTGATACCCGGCAGACGGATCCGGGAGCGGTCGGGCAGAGTGGTCATAGGAGTCATCGTAAGCGCCCCGCGCAGGAGGTTGACCAGATGTCAGCAGCAGTTTTGCCGGCCATGTTCGAGCCGGATGCGGAGTCGATGCCGGCTGAGCTGCTCACCGGACTTCAGCTTGAGCGGCTGCGCGAGCTCATCGACCGGCTGCTGGCGCTCGGCGGCCTCCAGGGAGCCAGGCTGAAGGAGGCCGGGGTGGCTGCCGGCGCCGACGTGAACCTGGCCACGCTGGCCCGGCTGCCCGCTACGGACAAGAAGGACCTGTGGGACGCCTACCCGTTCGGCCTGCTCGCGGTCCCGCGTGAGGATGTCGTCGCCGTGCACGGCTCGAGCGGCACCGGCGGCCGCCCGACCCTCGTCGCCTACACGCGTGACGACCTGACGCTCTGGGCCAGGATGTGCGCCCGCGCGCTGGCCGCGGCCGGGCGCGACCCGCGCCAGCCTGGTGCACAACGCCTACGGCTACGGCCTGTTCACCGGCGGCCTCGGCATCCACCAGGGTGCCATCGAGCTCGGTGCGACCGTCGTCCCGTCTTCCGGTGGCATGACGCCGCGGCAGGTGACGCTCATCAGGGACCTGCAGCCGGACATCCTGACCTGCACTCCGTCGTACGCGATCCGGCTGGGCGAGGCCCTGGCCGAGGCAGGCGCCGGCCCTGGCAGCGGACTGTCGCTGCGGGCCGGGATCTTCGGCGCCGAGCCGTGGACTGAGGAGATGCGCCTGCGGCTCGAGGACCTGCTCGGCCTCCGCGCGCTCGACATCTACGGCCTGTCCGAGGTCATCGGGCCCGGCGTCGCGGCCGAGTGCATCGTCGCCGCCGACGGACTGCACGTGAACGAGGACCACTTCCTCGTGGAGGCACTCGATCCGCTGACCGGGCTGCCGGTGCCGGACGGCCAGCCGGGCGAGCTCACCTTCACGACCCTGACCAAGCAGGCGCTCCCGCTGCTGCGCTACCGGACCGGCGACATCGCCGCCCTGCGCCGCGGCACCTGCGCCTGCGGCCGCACGCTGGTCAAGATGAGCAAGATCACCGGCCGCAAGGACGACATGCTGGTCGTCCGGGGCGTGAACGTCTACCCCAGCGAGATCGAGCGCGTGCTGCTCGGCCAGCGGGCGCTGGCACCTGACTATGTGCTGGTCGTGGACGAGCGGGCGCCGCAGCACCGGCTGCTGGCGATCTGCGAGACGGGAACGGGCTGGCCAGAATCTCAGCCGCCGGTCAGCGAGATCGAGTCGAGCCTGAAGGACGCGCTGGGCCTGTCCGTTGCCGTCCGGCTGCTGCCGCCGGGGTCAGTCCCGCGAACTGAGGTCGGCAAGGCCGTCCGCGTCCTGCGCTGGCGGGGTGGCGACCCCCCGCTGCCCGGCATCGACTAGTCAGCGACTAGTCAGCGGACGGCCGGCCCCCACACTGTGACGATTCCAGGGCAACAAAAGCCGCAGAACGCCTCGCCAGATAACCGCAACCGTCACAGAGTCGGCGCCCCGGGCTAATCGCGGCCGCCGGAGAAGATCCGCAGGAAGAACAGGAACACGTTGAGCGCGTCCAGGAAGATCGAGGCGGCGATCTGCGGCGCGGAGGCCAGGCCCTTCGACCGGCGCAGGCGCTGGAAGTCGAACATGGTGAGGCCCGCGAAGATCACCAGCCCCAGGATGGCGTAGATCAGGTCGCCGCCAGGGATGTGCGTGAAGATCAGGATGACGGCGAGGATGATGAGGCCGATCAGGGCGAAGAAGGAGATCCGCCCGACGGCGGACAGGTCGCGCCTGGTCGCGTAGCCGTACGCGCCGAACCCGGCGATGAACAGCGCCGTGGCCCCGGCCGCCTGCCAGAGCGTCTGCGGGCTCGACGAGGAGTAGTACGCGACGGTCGGCCCCATGCCGAGGCCGAGGAACAGGCCCATCAGCAGGAGCAGGGCGATGCTCGCGCCGCCGGAGGCCTTCCGGGTGAAGTTGAGCGCGATCAGGCAGCCAAATCCGACGATGAACCAGGCGATTGACCAGCCCATCGACAGATCCCGGCCGGCATAGCAGCCGAGCGCGAAGCATCCGGCGGCGAGCGCGACGAGCCACATGACGTGACTGAACAGGGTCCTTGTCTGGTCCCGGTCCGCCGTGGCATAACTAGCCGAGTAGTCCACGTGACCCCTCCAGCATGCTCGGACCGGATCGGCCTGACGTGAAAGGCCGGCCCGGTAGTCCGCGTTCCCCCCATATCTACCCCCTAGTCCGGCCTGTCAAGACGGCCGGTGACGGCTACCGATTGTCCCGTGATGTGCTGGGCATGTGCAGGTGGCGAGAAAGGAAGCCAGATGACGCAGCGCGGCGGCTCCGGGCAGTGGACGGCGGCAGATGCGGGAGACCAGCACGGCCGGATCGCGGTGATCACCGGCGCGACTTCTGGCCTCGGGCTTGAGACGGCCAGGGTGCTGGCCCAGCACGGGGCAACGGTGGTGCTGGCCGGGCGGGATCCCGGCAGGACTGAGGCTGCCGCCAGCAGGCTGCGGGCCGAGCTGGCCCAGGGCCTGGCCCAGGCCGCCGGACGCGGCGGGGGCGGGGGCGCCAGCGGCCGTGGAGACCGACACGGTCCAGACCGCTGAGCTTGACCTCGCCTCGCTGGAGTCGGTCCGGGCGGCAGCGGCTGACCTGAGCGGCCGGTTCCCCCGGCTGGACCTGCTGATCAACAATGCCGGCGTGATGATGCCGCCGTACTCGCTGACCAAGGACGGCTTCGAGCTGCAGTTCGGCACTAATCACCTGGGCCATTTCGCGCTGACCGGCCTGCTGATGAACTCGCTGCTGGCGGCGCCCGGATCGCGGGTGGTCACGGTGAGCAGCAACGGGCACCGGGCAGGCCGGATGAACTTCGCCGACCTGCAGTCCGCCAGGCACTATCAGAAGATGGCGGCCTACGGCCGGTCCAAGCTCGCCAACCTGATGTTCACCTACGAGCTGCAGCGGCGGCTGTCGGCCGCGGGCGCGGACACGATCGCGCTGGCCGCGCATCCCGGAACAGCCAGGACCGAGCTGACCCGGCACATGTCCGGCCTGTCTCAGGGTGCGATGGACCCCCGCTTCGGCGCGCTGAACTCCTGGTGGGTGCAGGACGCGAAGATGGGAGCGCTGCCGATACTGCGCGCAGCGACCGATCCGGCTGCCATCGGCGGCACCTATTACGGGCCGGCCGGGTTCATGCAACTCACCGGGTACCCGGTCGTCGTGACCTCCAGCGGCCGCTCGCAGAACAAGGAGGCGCAGCGCCGCCTCTGGGTTGAGTCGGAGCAACTGACCGGGGTGACGTACCCGGTGTAGCGGCTGCCGTTTAAGGTCACTGCATGCGTCAGCGGATCGGCATCATGGGCGGCACGTTCGACCCGATCCATCATGGCCACCTGGTCGCGGCCAGTGAGGTCGGGCACTTCTACAGCCTCGACGAGGTTATTTTCGTGCCGACCGGCGAGCCCTGGCAGAAGGGCGACCGCAAAGTCTCGCCTGCCGAGGACCGGTACCTGATGACGGTCATCGCCACGGCGTCCAACCCGCGCTTCTCGGTCAGCCGGGTCGACATCGACCGGCCGGGCGAGACCTACACGATCGACACGCTCCGCGATCTGCGGGAGGAGCGGGGACCGGACGCGGACTTCTACTTCATCACCGGCGCGGACGCGCTGGCGAGACTGATCTCCTGGCGGGACGCGGGGGAGCTGCTCTCGATGGCGCATTTCGTCGGGTGCACCCGTCCCGGTCACCATCTGTCGACGTCGGACCTGCCGGACGACCGCGTCAGCCTCGTGGAGATTCCCGCGCTGGCCATCTCATCGACCGAGTGCCGCGAGCGGGTGCGCGACGGCAACCCGATCTGGTACCTCGTGCCGGACGGGATCGTGCAGTACATCTCGAAACGAGGGCTCTACCGCGGCTAGGCTCGCATCGGCAGCGCGGCACTGACGGCCGGGGGCTGGTGAAGGGTCACAGGGTGCGCCTGGAGGCAGTCAGCAAGCGGTACGGTCTGCGGCAGCCGTGGGTTGTCAGGAACGTCACCCGCGAGGTCGCCGCCGGGCGGCTCATCCGGCTGGAGGGACCGAACGGCAGCGGCAAGTCCACGCTGCTGCGGGTGCTGGCCGGAGTGACCCGGCCGACCGCGGGCCGCGTCACCGGACGCCCGCACACCGGGTATGTGCCGGAGCGGTCCCCGGCGGTCTCGGCTTCTCCGCCCGGGATACCTGCAGCATCTCGCCCGGATCCACGGCTGTCCGGGTCAGCGCGCGCGGAGCAGCGGCTCAGCGTGCTCGCGCCGCTTTCAGCCGGGACGGGCGCACGCTCCAAGGGGATGTCCAGAGGTCGCGATCGCCCGGCCCGACAGACGACTCGACCTGGCGCGGACGGCGTCGACAGATCGACCCCGATGGCGGCCGAGCGCGTGCCGCGGGTGCCATGTCTCGTCGATCACGACCGCTCCCGGTCCGGCACGAGCGGGCGATCACCGTCCGCGACGTCCTCGCAGCGTGGCACCGCGCTAGTGCAGGCGGCGCGCGCCGGTCGCGGGCTCGGCGTCGGCGGGCCGGGCAGCGGCGGCGAGACGCTGGCGGCCGTCGTCATCGAGCTCACCGGGCTCGAATCCGGCTCGCTGGCGCGGCTGGCTCAGACGGAGGGCGTCCTGGCTGTCGCCGCGGATTCCGCGGCCCGGTGCCCGACGACGAGCCAGGCAGGGAACTGGGGCTGGTCACGCTGACCGTCGACAGTGCCGCGTCCGACCAGCTTCTGCGGCAGCTGCTCGGCTGCGGTGCACGTCGTGCACTCCGCTGCCGGGCGGCAGCGGGGCCGCCAGCCGGGCCGCCGCCGGAGGGCCGCGCGGGGACCGAGCAGGGAGCAGCGGATGACGGCCCTGCTGCGGTACCAGGCCGCGAACCTGTTCCGATCCCAGCGGTGGATCTTCCCGCTCATCGCCTACGCGCTGCTCATCTCAGTCGGCGGAGCGGGCTCGGGCGGTCAGTCGATCAGTGACGGGCTGGACTGGAGCGCGGCCATTCTGGTCCCGGTGATGGCGCTGCTGACCAGGTCGATGCTGACCGCGGAGCCAGCGGCGGCGCGGGCCGCGTGTCGGCCGCGACCAGCCCGGCGCGAGCGCAGCTGGCCACCCTGCTGACCGCCTTCGCGGCCGGCACGCTCTGGGCCTGGCCGCGCTGGCTATGAACTGGTCGTCTCCGGGCATAAGGGGCCGCTGCTCGCGCCGTTCGCGGCCGGGCTGGGCAAGGCGCTGGTCTGCGCCCTGGTGGGCTCGGCAATCGGGACCTTGTTCAATCCGCCGCTGATCAGGCACCCGGCAGCGGCACTGCTCAGCACCATCATGGCCGTCGTGGTGGCCTGGGTCTCGAGCATCTCCCCGGCGAATGCCGCCCTGCACGGCAGCGGCGCGGCAATACAGTCCTCGGCCTGGCCGTCGGGGGTGCCGCTGCTGGCCGGGCTCGCCCTGGTCGCGGTCTCCTGGACTGCCTCCTGCTGGCTCGCGGGGCGCCGGTCGGGCTAGCCGCCGGGCTGCCTCCGGCGGCTGCGGCCGCTGGGAAACGGGGAGCGGGGAGGCCTCGTTCCCGCCCTAATGGGTGAAAAGCCGTGAAACACATGGCCGCGAGCGCTCGCGTTGTCGGTGACGGCGGATACGCTTGATGTAGCTGAAGATGGGCTTACTGAGGAGGACTGCCAGCACACGTGACTGCAACCAAGAGGGCCGTCGAGCTCGTGGAGATCGCGGCCGCAGCCGCGGCTGACAAGCTCGCCTCCGACATCATTGCCTACGACGTCAGCGAGCAGCTTGTGATCACTGACGCCTTCCTGCTCTGCTCGGCCGCCAACGACCGCCAGGTTCGCGCGATCGTGGATGAGATCGAGGAGCGCCTCCGGAAGGCGGGCGCGAGGCCTGCCCGGCGCGAGGGCGAGCGGGAGATGCGCTGGGTGCTGCTGGACTACATCGACGTGGTCATCCACGTTCAGAATGCCGATGAGCGGGTCTACTACTCGCTGGAGCGGCTGTGGAAGGACTGCCCGGTGATACCGCTGCCCGAGCCTGTCGGCGCCGCGGGCACGGCCCGCCAGAATGGCGCCGGCCCGGCCGATCGGGGTTAGCGCTTGACTGCAGTGGGTCCGGCTGCGGCGGGAGAACGGCCCGCAGCGGACGAAGCGGCTGGCCTCAGTACGCCGTCCGGCATCGACGACCCCGACGTTGTCACCCTGGTGGTCTGGCGGCACGGGCAGACGGACTTCAACCTGGAGCGCCGGTTCCAGGGCCAGACTGACGTGCCGCTCAACGAGACCGGCCGCGAGCAGGCGGCTCGAGCCGCGCGATACCTGGCGGCGCTCCGGCCGGCGGCTATCTTCTCCTCCGATCTGCAGCGGGCCTCAGCGACGGCCGACGCGCTGGCCAGCCTGACCGGTCTTCCCGTGCAGCTCGACAAGGACCTGCGGGAGCGTTCCGGCGGGTGCTGGGAGGGGCTGACGGATACCGAGATCCGGGAGCGGTTCCCGGCGGAGCGGGTCACCTGGACGCCGCCGGACGGAGAGGCCTCGGCGGCTGTCGCGGACCGCGCCTCGGCCGCGCTTGAGCGGGCGGCCGACAGTCTGGCTGGCGGCTCGCTCGCTGTCGTCGTGGGGCACGGCGCGGCCCTCGGGCTGGCGCTCGCGCGGGTGCTGCGGATCCCGCCGGAGCCGCGGGCGCTCGGCCCGTTCGGCAATTGTCACTGGTCGGTCCTGTCCCGCCGGGGCACGCGCTGGCGGCTGCTCGAGCACAACGTCGGCATGCTTCCTGAGCCGGTGACCGATGGCCTACCCGGCGTCGAGGAGTCGTGACTTTCTTGTACACTGGCGTGGCGCTGTAGCCGGAAGGCTCACGCGCCCGAGGGGCTATAGCTCAGTTGGTAGAGCGCTTGCATGGCATGCAAGAGGTCTGGGGTTCGAATCCCCATAGCTCCACCTGGTAGAGGACCAAATTCGAACAGCCCTCGATTATCGGGGAGCAAAATGGGGAGCAAAACGTGTTACGCTCCCGCCATGCCAAGCTCGTTAGCTGACTCCCGGCAACCGTCGGCGCGGCCACAATGAGGGGTCGATCTACAAGGACGAGGCAAAAGGTCGCTGGTATGGCGCGGTCTCGTTCGGCTACGGGGACGATGGCAAGACCTGGCGTCGGGTCAAGGTTTCGCGCCGCTCTCGGGTTGAGGTGGTTAACAGCTCAAGGATCTCCAGGCCGAGCACGATCTGGGCGCGGATCCGGTCGTTGGCTACACGGTACGGCGCGCGATCGAGGACTGGCTTGCCGATGGCCTGGAGGGGCGGACGCCCGGCTCATCGTCGTCCTGGCCCGGTACGTGGACGACATCACGCCCCCCGGAGCCGCAGCCCACGGCACCCCGGAAGGCACCCAACCCGGCTGGGACCGCGCACGTGCCGAAGCCCGCGACGCTCTGTCTTAAGCGCCTGCAGACTTGACGCGCCAACGGTGACGACCTTATGAACTGGCATTCCACTCGTCTGCTGAACTCAGGAGATCCACGCCTGGCAGGACCCGTCGAGTTCGAACATCTCCCATGCCAGCAAGTGAGCCACCGTGCCGTTAGCGAGCGCCACGATCGGCGGAGCCCACGGCGCGTTTCCGGGCAGCCGCACATCATTGATGGTGTGTTCGATAAGCAAGGACGTCCGGACGCCGCTGGACCCCTCACTGCCGGTTTCTCGCTGGAAAGGTCGTGCGTTAGGCGCCCCCTGGACAGCTGCAGGAACAGCGGAAGGCGGGTGTCTAACGATGAGTCAGCGACCTCGCTCATTTGGCGATCGGTCGAGGTGTGGCGAGAACCCGATGTCGGGCGGCCATCCCCGGTGGCTCTCAGTGCGTCCAACTAGCGGGCGGGCAACGACGAAGGAGGCTGCGATGACAGCCGGTGCGGGCAGCGAGGGTGGAATCGAACCGGTGGGAGAGGTCACGGCGGACAACGCCCGCGCCATGCTGGCGGAGCAGCTTGGCGCCGTCGCCCAGCTAGGCAGGGACTTGGCCGGCGATGACGACGACTGGATTCCGCCGTTTGATGACACGTCGGCCGTGGCTTACGCGTTCCTAGGGCGAGAGAAGAAGAAGAAGAAAAGCAGGACGCGCTGCCGGGCAAGGTCATGGCCGCGATCCCTGCCATCGCCGAGAACATGGAGAAGATCGTCGCCAAGCTGCCGGAGGTAGACTCCTGGACAGTGCAAGCTGGCTTTCCCTGGGGAGTTAGTGTCGCTGTCACGTTCAAAGCGCGTCACTAGAGTGGCCGAGATCTACGCGTCCTCGATCTGGCAGTGTCGGCGCCGCTCGAAAATGAGGCCATAGCGCCGCTCGAAACGAGGCCACCCAGACAGATTGGGTGGGTTATCTCTGTGGAGGATTGGGCGGTGATCCGGAGGCTGGTGGCGGACGGGGATCCGCAGCGCCAGGAACGCCGCAGCTGGGTGTCGTGGGGCAGGGTCCGCTCCTACAACTGGGAATGGGTGGGTGCCCGGCGGCTCGCCGACTGGGCTGATCTCGATTTCGGGCCGTCCGCCCCAGGCGGCGTGCGCCGCACCAGGACCTCGGTGCCTGGGTCGAGGTCGAGCACGACGCTGCCAACGGAGTGGCCAACGCACCGCACGGTAACAGCTCAATACGATGACAGCCCCGCTTGACCGACCTAGTCGCCGGTGCGTTAGTCGCCGTCGAGCGTTCGACTGTGAGCGGTGGCGTAATCAATCGAAGCGAACTCGGCTCCACAGCTTGAAGTTGCCCCGTCCGAACGACTCGGCGATCCGGGTCGTGGCACTGAGCCTGGCTTCTGGTCGGAGAGCGAGGGGTGCGGGAACGAGGTCGGACCAGGGAGTGGATAGCCACTCCCTGAGCTGCGCGGCGACCCTCGGAGCGCGCTGACTGAGAATGACGGAGCCGCCATCGCAGTCCTTGACGATCATGGCGCATATCTCGATCAGGCGCTCGCCGGCCCGGAGCTCATTCTCGGCGTCCCATCCCTCAGCCGATTCGATGAGAGTCATGATCCCGTATGACGCGTACTGCAGGGCAATGGCCAGCCGCATGATGGTGCTCAGGTGGGAGTCCGCTGCCGGATCCCCGACGTTGAATGCTTGGAGTTCGGCCGCCAGGCGGTTGCCCTGCCTGGCCACGAAGTCGTCGGCCCGGCGCAGGTGCGGGGCGAGATCGGGCTGGCGCCAGATTGTCGGACCGCCGCGTCTGATTCCGGTGGCCACCACCAGGACGGCAGCCGGGACGGCCGTGCTGTAGAGCTGGACTGCTAAGTGGTGGCTGCCCGAGATCAGTTCAGCGGGGTAGATGGCCAGCAGTTCAACCGAGACGGCAGCGACCAGGGCCTGGACCTGAGCCATGAGCGCCCGCGCCTCGGCCTGAAACTCCGGATGGTCGGACTTCCTGAGCGTGGCGTAGATCCGGGCTATCAGATCGTCGACCAGGCCGAGGGCAATGCTGCCAGGCGCCGGCTCGCCGTAGTCCCGCATGCGGCGCAGGTCATTGCTGATGCTGGTTTCGGCGTCCTCGACATCGTCGGCCGGTACTCCGGCCTCGCGGAGGCGCTGTTTCAGATCCATGCCGTGGAAGGCGATGATCGTCCTGCGGAGCATCTTCTGATCGGCCGGCTCGTTACCGCCAGTTGCCGCGCTGATAATTTCCCGGATGTCTTCGAGCACGGATCTGGCGTACTGCAGGCCGATGTAGGCGGCGTCGGCGTGCTGCTTCAGCCACCGGGCATCAGTCCACAGAATGCGGGCGGCCCGTTCGGCGTCCAGCGCACCGGCAGTCAGGTCCCGGCCGAGTCGGCGGTCACGGCGGTCTTCCACGCTGGTTGGAATGCAGGTCGGTGGTCTCCACTGGCTGCCCCGGCCCGCCGTCGGTTGGCTCACTGGCGGCGGGACGCTGTCACGCACTTCTTTCCTTCCGACCGCGGTCGACAACGCGGGGAGGACGCCAAATCAGCCGGCGGCCCGCATCGGCCGAGCCGGAGCCTCTGTGAGATGCCCTCATATCGGCAGTATCACTGGCCGGAGGGTGTCCCTCAAGACTCCGACATCCACGGCGCAGGGTAGGACCTGAGAGCCAAGAATGCTTCTGGCTCGATTCGATCGGTCATGGCTTAGCGGCGTGTGCTGGCGCGGCCAGTTCATCCGTTCGCGTGTCCCACCAGTCCGGTGGCACGACCCGTAGCGCAATCGCCCAGGTTTCATCTTCGAGGCGAATCGCGATGCGAGTCATCGAGAGAAGGTTGTCGACGAACCAGTCGTCGCGGTGGCTGCCTCCGGGGGACCGAAATCGGCTTCCCCTTCGTCTGCCATAGGCCAGGAAGTACCACAGTCCGTGGATACGTCCGATCATTTCGACGTGACGATCGAAAAGCTCGGAGAAACTGGTGGAGCCGGTCAAGACGGCTCCCCATCGACTGATGAGCTCGCGGGAGGTGGCAAGGGTTTGTTCGAGCGATTCCTGCAGCTCATCCCGCCGGAGCGGATCAGTCAGGATCGTGTCAATCTTGCGCTTCAATACCGGCGCCCGTGCTGGCGAGTCGAGAACCTCGATGACTTGAGAGGGGTCAGCCGTATCGTCGCTGCCGCTGTTTCCTTCGTAAATGACACCAAGCAGCACACCCCAAGCGCCCCGTGCGGCCTCGGCCAACTCCAAGAGCGCGTACTGGGCAAGTAGCCGCCATCTGCGTTCAGACCGCCGGTTGAGGACGACCTCGATCACCGTGACTGACACCAATACGACGGTAAGAGAGGCGAGGATCGCGGGCAATCAGTTCGTCGGCATCGGCCCGAGTGCAATGTGCCGCGCTCGGCATGGTCAGCGGAATCAGTTTGTGACGTCCTCGCCGTGGGGCAGGACGTCAGTCAGACTGATCGGGCGCTTGCGCCTTGCAACTTCTGTGCCATGTCCGAGGGAGCTGATCATTCTGCGCCTGGCACGTCCGGCGATCTGGTCGCGGTGCAGGCGCTTGAGAGTTGTCTCGGCAAGGACGACGTGCGCGAATGGCGCCCGAAGGACTTGAACGACTTCGGCTCCGCCGCTTTGGTGAGTCCGGACCCGGCGCTGGTCGCCGAACCCGAACTTCTGCCAGCGCCGGTGGGCTACCAGGTACAGCAAGTAGGGGTTCTCACGGCGCGCCAGGTGAGTACGCGATCCCTCGGCCGGACCGCACGCCGGACAATCGACGGAGCCGGCGTGCAGCTTGGCGATGGTTCCGCAAGTCTGGTGCCGTGCCCAGGTTCCGCGCGAAGTGCCGGAGGTCTTGCGTCGTGCTGGCATCTGCCGGCACCGGCAAGTCCTAGTGCTCTGTGTCCTTGGGGTGTCGTGGTGAGGCGTAGATCAGCCAGACAGCGCGGTTGTCATCATCGATGACGTAGCGGATGCGGCCGCCGCTGGTTACCTCGTACTCCCATTGCTCAAGTTGCCGGCCGTTGTGCCGGTGCGTCGCGAGATCGCCGCGCAGTCGGTGATGCCGGTCGTGGCCCGCGCCGGAGCGCGGGTCCGTGCGTAACGTCTCCAGGCAGCGTCTGGTGTTGGCGAGTGCGTGGCGGCACAGTTCCTCCCAGCCGACGACGGCTTCGCCGGTGCCGAACCGGACATCCCACTGATCCTGGGGCGGCGGAACGGTGACCCGATCGCCGCGGCTGGGACTCACGTCAGGGTCTCGACCGGGCCGAAGTCGCCCTCGGTCGGGGTCATTGCCTGCGCGTACAGGCGCTTGTCGGCCTTAATACGCGCTGTGGCGCGCCATCCGGCGATGACCTCATGCGCGTTGGCGTCAATGACGAGTTCGGCTGCATCGGACAGCGCCGCGATGAGTTCCGCGGCGAAGTCCGAGCGCTCAGAGCCGGACAGGTGACGCGACCAAGGGAACACGTCGATGAGGGCGGATGCAACCGCGCGCGTGCCCGACTCGCTGCGCGACATTGCGGCGAACATCCGCGAGGCGGTCACCAGGTTTTCGTCTCGCTCTTCTTCCCGGTCGGCCGCAGTGAGGTAGAAGTCGGCCGAATCGCGGTGGGTCACCCGCAGGCGCCCCAGCCGTCGGGCGCGTTCGGCGACGGCCCGAGGGTTGCGGGACAAGTCGGAGAACGTCACGGCGTCTGCAGGCTGAGCGGACATGGCCTCATTGTATTCAGATCACATTCTGATGTCCAAACGAGTGAGGTGACTGCCGCGGCCACAGGTGCCAAGCGCAATCCAGGGGAGCCAGGCTGGGAGCCAGGTGGCGCAGGCTTCCGGCGCCGCCCGGCGACGTTGGCCGAATGTCACCGCAGGTCAACCCAGTGTTGGGCGACGGGAAGCCGTGTCGGGCGACACCGCGAGCGTGTATGGCATGCAAGAGGTCTGGAGTTCGAATCCCCATAGCTCCACTGCCCAGTTCAACGGAACTAATTCGAACGAGCCTCGCGCTTTCCGATCAGTATCTTCGGATGAATATGCGATCCATGGTCAGGCGAGGTAGTCGGCGAACCTACGGGTCAGGAACATGATCCGGCCAATCGCCGAGCTGCGGTGCCACGAGGGCGACAATTCCGTGCCCCGACAGGGTCCGCGCGGGGCGGTCCCGGCCGGCCCGATGTCCCGGCCCACTGCGCTCCCGTAGCAAGGTCGGAGGGATGTCCTACTGCTGTGCTACCGTTGATGCATGGCCGTTCGCAAGAAGCGTTCCATCTCTATGCCGCCCGATCTGGATGCTGAGATCGCCTCCGCTGCCGCTGATGCTGGCCTGAGTTACAGCGCGTGGCTGGCCGACACCGCGCGCAAGGAGTTCACCATCCGGGCGGGGCTGGCCGCGGTCAGCCAGTTCGAGCAGGACCACGCCCCGTTCACCGCCGAGGAGCTGGCCGACGCCGACGAATGGGCCGGCCGGGCGATCCAGCGTTCGGGCCACTCCGGAGCCGGCGCCGGGCGGCGCAGCGCCTGATGGGCGTGACCTACGACACCGGCGCGCTGATCGCGGCCGACCGCGGCGAGCGGCGCCTGTGGGCACGGCACCGGGCCCTGCTTAGCCGCCGCGAGGTGCCGACCGTGGCCGCGCCGGTGGTGGCTCAGTCGTGGCGGGGCTCAGCCCGGCAAGTCCAGCTGGCTCGGCTTCTGGCCGGCTGCGAGGTCGAGGTCATGGATGGCGGGCAGGCCCGAGCGGTCGGCGCCTTAGCAGCTCGCGCCGGCACCAGCGACATTGTCGATGCCTGCGTCGTGGAGGGAGCCCTGCGCCGCCGCGACCTAGTCGTCAGCTCCGACCCACGCGACCTGCAGTCCATCGCCTCCGCCAACGGCCACCGGCTCGAAGTTGACCACCCCTGACATACCCCCGCAACGAGCCGTCCGCGAGACCGAACCGAAAGCCGGCCACGCGAGCCCCAACGCACTGTCGTGCCGATGAGCGTGCCCGGCAGCGACGACTCTAGCGCGGAGGGTTCCAGGCTTTATGCACGAACTCCAGGCGGTTGCCATCGAAGTCAGCGACATTGGCCGCGTAGTAACCGGGCGCAAAGTATGTCCGGTCGGCCGGCTTGCCCTGGTCGATTCCGCCGGAGCCGATGGCGGCAACATAGGCCGCGTCGACTGCTTCGTTGCTCTCGCACACTATGCCGAGGTACAGGCCTGTCTCGCCAAGCGTGCGCTGGCGGAGCCAGATGCTCGAGCCCACTGCGGTGCCGGAGGCGTACATGGCGTCACCGAGGCCGTAAAGGCTCGGGACGCTCGAGGGGCCAGCGGCCGCGTCGTAGTTCCCGATTTCGCGCCAGCCTAGGGGTTTTAGCGCTTCAAGATAGAAGGCCAGCGATTTCTGGATGTCGGTGACGGAGATGTAGACGTGATCGATCATGTCGAGTCCTCGCTCGCGCCGGCGTCCTTCCCGAATGCTGCGCAACGTCCGCGGTGGTATGCCGATGACCTGCTCGACCGTACCACTGGTGCGCTCCCGCTGCCGGACGCGACTGAGCCTGAAGAACTTCGCGTGGCCAACCTGAAGCCGCCGATGCTCGCCGTCGACCTGCCTGACGAGCTGCCGCTCGAAGCGCAATGCATAGCCAGAGTGAAGGCAACGCCGTAGCCGGGCTGGCGGCCCTGGCCGTCGGCCGCTCATGCCGCTGGTAGGGCGCCGGATTGACACCGTCAAGCGCTCGCGTCAGTGTGGAGGTGTCCGGAAGTCCGGCTGGCTTGCCCGAGACGGCTCGGCGGACCTAGGCGGTGCCGGTCATCGATAATTTGCGGGTTAGCGAGGACCGTGGGTCCAGCCGGTGGCCACCACGCCTGCTAGTGATCGCGATCCTGGTCCTGACGGGGGTGGCGATTGTTCGGCATCTACCGTCCGCGCCTGTCGCCCCGCCACATCGTCCGGCAGCAGCTGAGTCCACAGGTCCGGTACAGCTAGCGGGCCTGGGATCGGGTGCGGCTCACCTGCTCGATCATGCCCAATGCGCTGGCGTGACGCCGGTACCGCTGCGCAGGCAGCTTTCAGCCAGGTGCCCCCTCAAGACGCAGACCCGCGGCGTATCAGCTGCCCGGAACGCCTTGCAAGCCGCACGAAGAGCGGAAGATTCAGGAACACGCACGGGTCAACGCTGATATCCGCACATGCCGCGGTGCGTGTGACTGGCCAGCGAAGGCAGCGGCTCACCACGGACCGGATCGACGCAGTCCTCACCGTGTGGCTCCGGGGAGCGGGGGAACGGGCGAGCGCTAACCGGCGACATCGGGCGATTATCACCGCAGGTTAATGGCACAGCGGGCTACAGCGAGCCATGAAGCGCGACGCCGGCGCGTGTATGGCATGCAAGAGGTCTGGGGTTCGAATCCCCATAGCTCCACTTTCCATTTCAAGGCCATCAATTCGAACAGTTGCTCAGCGTTGTCGAACACGCGCCGACGGCCTCCTCCCCGTCTTAGGGGCGGGCAGCTACAGGCACAAGAAGTCCAGGTCACGGGACTAATCGAACTCCGACCGCCTTGTAAAGCAGCAGAGTATCGCAGCGTGCATGTTGGGAGCCCTGCGCCAGATTTCCGCGGATAATGCGGGTCTGGCGTGTCGGGACGAGCTCGCATCCGCGGACATGGTTCCCGAAAACAGAGCGACGGGCTTGTACGATGCCGATCCCGCTGAGGTGAGGGCGGCGCTGAAAGGTGCCCGGCGCACGGCTGAAGACTGACTGACATGTTCAGCGCACTCATCGACACCTGTGTTCTGGTGCCCAGCCGTGCGCCCGCGACGCCTTGCCGAGACCGGCAGCACGGATCATGTGCGGCACGGCTGTCCTGCAGAGTCGGAGGGAATCCTATACACCAGGAGTATTGGTGTTGAGGTTTTCCTACGCTGGAGGTGAGGTCATGGCGCAGGCAAGCGACCAGCTGCTTGCGGGCCTGCCCGATACCTTCCGCTACTCCGAGGCCCTGGACCACATCAGCGAGCGCCAGCTCCGGCGACTGATCGACGACGGCGACATCATCGCGGTCTCACGGGGCCTGTACCGCAAGAGTGACTGGCTCGGCGATGAGGACCTGATCGAGATTGCCGCCAAGGCACCGCGGGCGACGCTGTGCCTTCGCTCGGCGCTGGCTCGCCACGACCTGATTGACGACATCCCGGCCGAGATCGACATCGCTGTCCCGCGAGGATCGTGGACGCCGGAGACGACCGCACCGGTCAGGTGGCGGCACTTCGATCGTGACACGTTCGAGATTGGACGCGAGACTCTCGACATCGGTGCCGGGCGAACCATGGGCAAGTACTCGGCGGAGCGCAGCATCATCGACGCCTTCCGTATGCGCCACTTCGAAGGACGCGACCTGGCGACCGAGGCGCTCAAGAAGTGGCTGCGCAGAGGCGGACAGCCGTGGAGCTGCTTGGCCTCGCACGATCGTTCCCGCGCGCCCTGACGGCGCTGCGCCAGACGTTGGAGCTTCTGCTGTGAGCCGCGTGACCAGGGGACGCCGTCGGGTGATGCCTACCTCGATCTCCAGAACGAGGCTCGCCGGACAGGCCGCCTCACTCAAGAGCTGCTCCAGCTCTACGTTCTGGAAGGTTTCCTGGCCCGGCTTGCCGTCAGCGAGGTCTGCGAGAACTTCGTCCTCAAGGGCGGTGTTCTGCTCGCTGCGTTTGGCTCTCGGCGGCCGAGCAGGCGGGAGACGACGGGATCGAGTTCGAGGTAGGTACCGGAACGGCGGAGGTCATACGCGAAGAGGACGACTACTCCGGTGTCCGCGTGCATGTCGGGGCGCACCTTGCCAGCGCCAAGCTGCCATTCCACGTCGATGTCAACGTTGGTGACCCCATCTGGCCAAAACAAACACCGTCGCCGTGCCACGACTCCGGGGCGGCGAACCAATCAAGCTGCCGGGCTACCCGATGCACATGGTCCACGCCGAGAAGATGGTCACCGCCATCCAGCGCGGCACCGCGAACACTCGCTGGCGAGACTTCGGCGACATCTGGAGCCTGTCACGCCAGTATCCGATCGCTGCCGAGGACCTGGCGCAGGCGGTCAACGAGGTGGCGGGCTACCGCCGCGCCACCATCCGGCCGCTGGCGGAGATACTCGACGAGTTCGCCGATCTCGCACAAGCGCAGTGGGCACGGTGGCGACGTCGCAGTAACTCCCAACACCTGCCCGAGCAGTTCGCGCCGGTCCTCCAATCTGTCATCGTCTTCGCCGACCCAGTGCTCACAGGCGTTGCCGCAGGGCTCTCATGGAGTCCCGAAGCCGGTGCCTGGCAGTAGACCGAACGCCACCGTCCGGAGGGCTGACATTATGCAGGAAGTACAGCACCAAGTACCGCAACGCGTGCGCTTGACCGGACAGCGGTGTACGTGGCAGGACGGTGACCTGCTGCGGAGAAGTACCTCCGCGGACGTGCTGGCTGCTGAGGGCACGCAAGAGGTCTGGGGTTCGAATCCCCATAGCTCCACTTTCCATTTCAAGGCCATCAATTCGAACATTTGCTCAGCGTTGTCGAACACGCGCCGACGGCCTCCTCGCTGTCTGCAAGAGGCGGGCAGCTACAGGCACTAGAAATCCGGTTCACGGCGATCGCAAGGAGAGGTGCGCCTGTGCCACTGCGACCCCTCAGGGAGGCCGGATTGCCGCATCGGCCCCCTAGAGAATGGTAACTGGTGGCTGCAGATAGGCGTTTATCATGAACGTTCCTGACCGTATAGATCTGGTTCGAATATGCCTGAGCGCGTCATCCATCTGTGTAGGGCTGGAGCTACTAGGGCGCTGTCAGCCGAGGAACAGATAAGCACGCAAATCAGTGATGCGATAGCCAGGGAGGCTCGGCGGCGTGGTACGTTCTGCTCGTCCGCGCTGCATCTAATCGAGGTGCGCGTAAATGGCGTCAGGGGAGCTGTGAGCGCCTGTCAGAAGGCTGACGACTTGCGTCGGCGTCAATTCGTCAAGCTCTCCGGCGTTGTAGGTGCGGCCGCAGTTCAGCCAGAGCTGTTCCGGCGGTGGCGGAAGACGCTCCGGACGGCTGCCGTCGTGGTCAGGCCGATCTGTGTGGGAGTCCCAGCGACACGAGTCCAGAACTCTGGAGAACGGCCAAGTCGTGCGGCATGGCCTACCGCTCCGGAATGCCGATCCCTCCGGAATGCCACGGAACAACCGCAACCGACGTTGTGCTGAAGGGCAGCCCATCAAGTGATCACAATTTTCTCCTAGTTCCCACGCGGCGGGTAAAGGGCATCGAATGCCCATACATTTGGAGCGTAACGGCGCCAAATTACTGGCTGCAGGCATGGGAGCAAGCACAGCCAGGCGGAGCCGGACCGGTGAAATATTCAGGCGGAGTAGGATTAGGGATTAACTCCGCGCAGGCACGGCAGCAGGACCAGCTACATATCCACATGGCCGGAATACTGTCCGGGGTGCAGGGCCAACTTGACGCCGCGACGAACATCACGAGTGATCCGGCAAAGTGGGCCGGTTCGATCGTTTCAGTGAACGGCATAGAAGGCGGGAAGCCGGGCCGCCGTTATTACCGGGCACTCCGCGTCGCCAACCTGGATCGTAATCTTTTCGCGCTCTTGCGGGAGAATGTGCCCGCTGCCAGCAAGGATATGGCCGTGCAGATGATTATCGTGACAAAGAGGGCAGGCGGGGGATTCTACGTGCTGAACACCGATCCGGACCTGACCGGACCAGTTCATGGCGAGGGTGGGACGGGCACTTGCGATTATCTGCTCGTTTACGCGTAGTCAACCTCGGCCGGGCAGGTGAGTGCTGCGGTTACAGTAAGCGACACGGGAGTATGCGATCCGGCTATGCGGTGGTGCGCCACGGCCGCGCCCGGCAGAACTCCTCGAATCCTCAGGGGCTAATAGTCGTCGCGAGCGGCGCGCGTGCTAGTCGAAGCTAGCGAGCAGTCGGCTGTACGCGCTCTCAAGGTGCGCGGTTACGAGGCCCACCATCTTGGCCGGGTCGTTGCTCGCCAGGACCTCCGCTAGTTCGCGATGCTCGCCGACTACGATGCCCGCATAGTCGTCGGGGAGCGCGCGCCGACGCAGCAGGGCCAGAGCGACCTGCGAGCGTATCGTGATCCAGGCCGCGTACAGCCGGGGGTGATGGGCGGCCTGGTAGATAGCGTCGTGAAATTCCGCGTCCAGGCGGACAAGCGCATCATCGTTGCCAGTAAGGCGGGCGGCCTGCATCTGCGCGATGACGTCGTGCAGGCGCCGGAGATCGTCCGGCGTTGCTTCCCTGCTAGCTTCGCTCGCCGCCATCTGTTCGAGGGCTATGCGAAGGGTGGCGAGCTGCCGGATGTCGGACTTGGTGAAGTCGACGACCGTCGTTCCCCTGTGCCACTCGCTGACCACCAGGCCCTCCTGCTCTAGCCGCACTAGAGCCTCTCGGACCGGCCCGCGGCTGACGGTGAGGACTCTGGATAGTTCGGCTTCACCCACCTTCTCGCCTGCAGAGAGCTCACCGCTCAGAATCGCATCCCGGATGCGGTCAGTCGCCTCGTCAGCTAGCCCACGGCGGGTGGCTGGCGTTAGCGAACGCATGGCTGTCTCCTAGCCGGGCTCCTCGTCAGCCGCCTCGATGTCAGCAAGGTCACCTCACCCGCTTATAGCACTTTGATTGCTATGTTGCGCCGGCACATCACATGGGTTGACATAGATCACATCTGAATGTTGAATGTCAACATTCTACCTCCCAAGCGTTATGCCCGAGATGCGAAGCACTTCGAGAGGAGCCCTGATGATCCGCCTTCAGAAGGGTCGTCGCCGTCATCCGACGGTTGCACTGGCCAGCCTCGCTGTCGCGGTCGCCGTCGCCGCGTGCTCGTCTGCAGGGTCGTCGGGCGGCGGCAGTGGCACCGCCGCGGGAGGCACGGTCACCTTCGCGCTCCCGGCCGGCATCATCCCCACCTATATATCGCCGTTCGTGAGCGGACCGGTCTCGAACAATGTGGACCTGTTCCAGTTCACCCCGTTCATGTGGAGGCCGCTCTACTGGTTCGGCATTAACGGGACCCCGAACATCAACTATCAACAGAGCATGGCGGCGCCCCCAGTCTACTCAAACGGCGGGAAGACCGTAACCGTCTCCTTGAACCACAAGTTCACTTGGTCAGACGGGAAGCCAGTGACCAATCGCGACGTCGAGCTCTGGCTCAACATCCTTAAGGTGGAGAAGGGCAACTACCTGGGATACAGCCCCGGGAGCATTCCTGACGACGTCACCAGCATGAGTTTCCCGGCATCCAGCCCTTACCAGTTCAGCATCACATTCAATAAGGCATACAGTCATCTCTGGGTGCTCTACAACGAGCTCAGCGAGATCGTGCCCATCCCTCAGAATAGTTGGGACAAGACCTCGGCATCGTCTCCCGTCGGCAATTACGACACCACCGCAGCCGGGGCCAAGGCGGTCTACAAGTTCATCAACAGTCAGGCCACCCAGGAGGCCAGTTACCCCACCAATCCTCTATGGAAGGTCGTCGACGGACCGTGGAAGCTCAGCGCCTTCTCGACAGCGACCGGCGCGTCCAGCTTCGTGCCCAATAAGGCCTACACCGGACCTGGCAAGCCCAAGATCGCGAAGTTCGAGGAACTCCCCTTCACGAGTACCAGCGCCGAATTTGATGCTCTCCGGTCTGGGCAGCTTGACTACGGCTATCTGCCGCCAGAGGACGCCTCCCAAGCCAGCTACTTCACTAGCCGCGGGTACAAGGTGAGCGACTGGACTGACTTTGGCTTCAACAACTTCATGCTGAACTACACAAACCCGACGGTGGGGCCGATCTTCAAGCAGCTCTACATTCGCCAGGCCATGCAGTCTCTGATCAACCAACCGCAAATCTCTCAGGACATCTGGCACGGCTACGCGTTTCCGACCTACGGGCCAATTCCCCAGACGCCCAGCAGCTCCTACCTGTCCAGCGCTCTGAAGCAGAATCCGTATCCCTACAGCCTGAGCCACGCGGTGTCCCTGCTGAAGTCACACGGATGGAAGGTGGTGCCCAACGGCACCGACACCTGCGCGAATCCCGGAACCGGGCCCACGCAGTGCGGGGCCGGGATAGCCGCGGGAGCCAAGCTTGACCTGACGGAGGAGGTAGCCACGGGCTCCGCGCCGTTCCTCGGTGAGGCAGAGGACATGGTCTCCAGCTGGAGAAGCGCCGGCATGAGCGTGGCCATTCAGCAGAAGTCGGAGTCCTCCATCTTCGCGTCACTCCAGCCTTGCTCTGGCGGGAACGCGGGCTGCAGCTGGGAAATCGCAAACTTCGGAGCGCCCGGGTCCACGCCGACCTACTCGCCCCAGTACCTGCCTGCGCCTGGGCCATGGTTCGGCACGAATGCAGCTAACAACGTCATGGGCTACAGCGACGCCGAGATGGATCGACTGATCGCGACGACATACACCAATGGGTCAGTCCAGGCCATTCAGAACTTGGCCGAGTATTCCGCCAAGCAGCTGCCGGGCCTCTGGGAGCCTGACTACGCCTACCAAATCTCGGTCATCAGCCCGAAGCTTCGCGGGGCACTTCCTCAAGATCCGAACCTCAATCTGTACCCGCAGAACTGGTCGCTGTCATCGTGAGCGCTGCTGGGGCAGCGTAAAGGTGACAGGAACCAAGCCCAATGCTGGCGTGCGGACCACAGAGGTCCGCACGCCAGCGCAGAGATCGTTGCCGCCATCCCACTGGGTGGCTTGCCGGCTCGGTGACCGGCAGTAAGGGGGCAGGGAACTACTAGCGGATAAAGATGCCGAGCAGGTGCTATTCGGCATGAAATCGGCCACCCCAAGACTTGCATCGCGGAAGATGAGTTGAATGCGAGCGGCGTCTGAGCGCGGAGAAAGCTAAGAATGACGGCATACCTGATCCGACGGGCCCTCCATGCGGTGATCGTTCTTTTTGGAGTGTCCCTCATTGTGTTCCTCCTTCTCCACCTGCTTCCGGGTGGCCCGGCCCGAGCAAGCTTGGGCCTGCGGGCGAACCCCGCATCAATCAGAGCGTTCAATGCGCAATATGGGCTGAATCAGCCACTGCCGATCCAGTATGTGGTGTGGATGTCTCAGGTGCTCCGGGGAAACCTGGGTTTTTCCTACAAGCTGAACCAGAGCGTGGACTCGCTGCTCGCCGAGAACATCCCCCGGAGCCTGGTATTGATGGGGTCGGCCACGGCCATAGCCGTCGGCATTGCCGTGCCGCTAGGCGTGCTCCAAGCCGTCAGGCGCAACTCGGCGGCTGACTACGCACTGACGGGACTCGCCTTCATCTTCTACTCGATGCCCAGCTTCTTTCTTGGGCTGGCGCTGATCATTGTGTTCAGCGATGTCATCCCAATTTTTCCGTCCACGGGGCCGACGGCGACGGCCTCGCTGGCCTCGCAGATTCCGAATCTTGTCCTGCCAGTGGCCACTCTCACGCTGATCACGGTGGCCCTATTCAGTCGATACATGCGCTCGGCATCGCTCGACAATCTTGCCGAGGACTACGTGCGCACGGCGAGAGCGAAAGGGGCGTCAAGTCGTCGCGTCGTCTTCCGGCATGTACTTCCCAACGCCCTGATGCCGATCATCACGCTGGTGGGGCTTAGCTTGCCCGGCATCCTGGGCGGCGCTTTGATCATCGAATCGCTCTTCAACTATCCGGGCATGGGCTTGCTCTTCTGGAATGCCGCTCAAACCGAGGACTTCCCAGTCATGCTCGGCACCAGTCTGGTGGTGGGCCTGGGAGTGGTCCTGGGATCCCTGGTGGCCGACATTCTCTACGGAGTTGCCGACCCTAGGGTCCGGTACAAGTGATCGGCGAATCGCGATACAAGCGGATGGCGATACAAATAGCAATGAGCGGCCAAGTGGGAAGGGAACAGTGAGCGTGGCACAAGCCGACGTCATTGTGGAAGATAGCGGCGTCGGTGGTGGTACCTGGCTGCGGACGGCAGGATTGATTGTCTTTCGCCAGAATCGCCTCGCTCTCGCCGGGCTCATAATTGTACTTGGATTCGTGCTCTTCTGTTTTGTCGGACCAGCCTTCTACCACACGAATCAAATCGCGACTGACGTTCCGATAGCCAACCAGCCGCCGAGCCTCAAACATCTGCTCGGCACGGACTCGGTCGGTTACGACGAGCTGGGGCGGTTGATGGTTGGCGGACAGATCACGCTGGTCGTTGCTCTCACTGTGGCGGTGCTGGCTACCAGCATCGGACTGATCTGGGGCTGCGTGGCGGGCGTGAGCCGGCGCGGCGTGGACAGCGTGATGATGCGCATCGTGGACGCTGCCCTGGCCATTCCTGGGATCTTTCTGTTGATTTTCCTGAACTCGATCCTGAAGCCTTCGGTGATCGTGTTGATCTTCGTGATTACCGCGCTCGCATGGCTTGTTCCCTCGAGGCTGGTGCGGGCTGAGGTGCTCAGCCTACGGGAGCGTCCCTTTGTTGCGGCATCGAGAGCCGCAGGGGCGACCATGCCGCGGATTGTGATCAGGCACCTGGTTCCCAATGTTTTCGGAACCGTAGTCGTGAATGCGACGTTTCAGGTCGCGGATGCAGTTCTGACGGTAGCGGCCCTGAGCTTCTTGGGCCTGGGCATACCGCCGCCGGCGGCGAATTGGGGGAGCATGCTCGCCAACGGTGTCAACTATGTGTTCGCAGGATACTGGTGGCAGATTTGGCCCGCTGGAATCTGCATCGTCGCCGTCGTTGTTGGCTTCAACTTCATCGGCGAGGGTCTGCGGGACGCCATTGACGTGCGCTTGAGGGCGGACATCAGGCGCTGACCTAGCGACGGGCCATCTGGCTGCGGCGGAATGAGTCGCCGGCTCGAGACGGGCCGGTGACGCGATGACGGTGATGTTTGCGGTGCTACGGCAGTGGTCGTTGGGGCGCCAACGGCAGACGGCGGCGAGAGATGAGGGAGGTTGGCACGGTGGCTGAGGTGCGAGATGCCTGGGTCTTCCTGACCGGGGCGGCCGATGGTCTTGGGCGGTCTGTCGCTCAGGAGCTGGCTCGGATCGGCATGAAGCTGGCGCTATTTGACATCCAGGGGGACAAACTACAGCAGGTGAGCCGAGCGCTGTCCGAGATCGGAGCGGAGGTGCATTCGTACGTAGTCGATCTCAGTGATGCGCGCGCTACCGAAGACGCAGTTAATTCGGCGCTTGCGGTTTGCGGTACTCCCCGCGCCCTTGTTCACGACGCCGCCGTCCTGAAGGAGAGAGAGATTGAGAGCATTAGCTATCCTGAATGGAGGAGAGAAATTGACGTTTCCGTTCAGGCTGCCTTCATCCTTTCGAAGGCAGTCTGGCCGGGCATGCGGCAGGCACGGAGCGGAAGCATCGTGTTTGTCTCGTCCGGTTCAGCAATTCACGGCTTCAGGATGGAAACCGCCTACACGCCGGCGAAACATGGTCAAGAAGGCCTCATGAAAGTGCTATCACTGCAGGGGAGGGACCTGAATATCGCGGTTAACACCGTTACCACTGGTGCGCCTATTGACACTCCGATGTCGGCGTCCCACTACACAGAGGAAATGAAGGTGGGAATGGTGTCGCCAGCCCGTTTGGCTCCCGCCTTCGGCTACCTGGCTTCGCTCGAGGCCGTGAATGCGACCGGCATGCGGTTTGACGCCTTCCGGCTGTCGGAGGCGATCGCCTGGGGCAAGGAGCACTGATTGGCGCAAGTTCTGTTGGAGCAGCGCGGCCGGGTCAGGTGCTAATCCCATTCGAAAGTGACTTTTTGTGCGAGGTCCGCTCTGCGCCGAGACGAAAGAATTGCTGAACAGCATGAATCTACATCTCACTGGGCTGCGAGCTGTGGTCACCGGTGGCACACGGGGAATCGGGCGTGCTGTCGTCGAGACTCTGCTCGACGAAGGCGCCAGCGTTTCTTTCTGTGCCCGCGACTCCGCTGCGGTGTCTGCGACAGTGGCCGAACTGGAATCCACAGGTAGGACTATCGTCGGCTCGGCAGCCGACGTGGCTGACGGCGCGGCACTGAAACGATGGGTTAGCGAGTCCGCTGCTGCGCTGGATGGCATCGACATACTCGTGACGAACGCCAGTGCTATGGCTACTGCGGATACGGAAGAAAACTGGCTCAGATGCTTCAACATCGACGTGATGGGCGCGGTCCGCATGGTCGAGGCGGCGCTGCCTTATCTTGAGAAGAGCAGCGCCGCATCAATAGTCACGATCTCGAGCGTCTCCGGCCGGGAGGTCGACTTCTTCGAGGGACCATATGGCTCCATGAAGGCCGCGCTTATTCACTACACGCAGGGCATCGCCCGGCGTCTCGCCCCGGCAGGTATCCGGGCCAACACGGTCTCGCCCGGCAACACGCTCTTCGAGGGAGGCAGCTGGGACAACGCTCAGCGGAACAGGCCGGAGTTCTTCCAAACGGCGCTGGACCTGATTCCGGCCGGCCGTATGGGCACTGCGACTGAGATGGCGGCGGCGGTCGCATTCCTTGCCAGCCCTGTTTCGGGCTTTACGAGCGGAACGAATCTGGTCATCGACGGTGCGCTTACACGTGGCGTGCAGCTGTGACCGGCGTCAGCGTAGTGGCAGATAACGCGAACGAAACCGCTCAGCGAACTTTCCGCCGCCACGGAATGGGCGCTGGCCGCCGAAGGGCCTGTACTCATCCGGCCGGATCTTGATGACCCTTATATCGCTGGTGTCGCAGATCCGGCGGCGCCCTGGTCACCATCTCGGTGGCCGGCCTTTTCAGCGTCGTGACCGACGGCTGACCGACTTGGCCCCTGGCCCCGTCGCTGGCCTGCGCGGATGCTTGAATGAATCCATGGCAGCGTGAGGCGCACAGAACCGGCCCGGTCCCTGCCAGCCGGGCGGCGAGCCAGCGACCGGAGGTGAGTATCCATGATCCTCGTGACTGGCGCTACCGGTCAGGTCGGTTACCACCTGATGGAGGAACTGGCCGATGCCGGCGCGGACGTCACTGCGATGGTGCGGGTCGAGGCAAAGGCCGCGGACTTGCCCGGTTCCCCGCAGGCTGTCGTCGCCACTCTGGACGGACCGCCTCCAGCAGAGGTGCTGCAAGCCTTCGACGAGGTTTTTCTGCTCTGCCCTGCGCACGAGGGACAAGTCGAACTTGAGCTGACGTTTATCGACGCGCTGGTGGCCGCCGGTCATCGGCCGCACGTCGTGAAGCTGGCCGCCGACGGTTTCCTCGATCCCGGCTGCGAGGTGCGCTTCATGCGCAGCCACCGGGAGATCGCCGAGCACCTGGACGCGACCGGGCTGCCAGTCACCTACCTGGCTCCGAGCCTGTTCATGGAGAACTTGCTGGAGGCGGCCGACACCATTCGCGATCAGGCCACGGTCTTCGCGCCCGCGGGAGCAGGCCGGATCGGCTTCGTGGCGGCCGCTGACGTCGCCAGGGTGGCGGCACGCGTACTGACCAGCCCCGGCCATGAGGACACGCTGTACGTCCTGACCGGTCCGCAAGCGCTCGGCTACGCTGACGTCGCCGCCGAAGTCTCCGCCGTCTTCGCGCGCGAGGTGGAGTACCAGGACATGCCAGAGCAGGCCGCGAGGGAGCAGATGCTCGCCAGCGGTCTCAGCCGGTGGCAGACCGACGGATCGATCGAGCTATTCGAGTGGATTCGGGCTGGCGGAGCCGACGCGGTCACCTCGGCGGTGCGCGACGTTACCGGGGCCGATGCTCACCCGCTGGCTGACTGGCTGGGCGACATGCGCGGCGTGTTTACCGGGCGGCCACCTGGGCTGGCCCCGTCGGCCGTCTAGCTCGCCGGGCCAGACGCCGCGCTGGCAGGCGTTGCCGGCCTGGCCGACGGGGCGCAGTTCTTTCACTGGCTCATTTCCTGACAAGCACACCGATGTACCTGGCCTTATCCGGCAGAAGCGAGCGGCTTCACCATGAGCCCCTTCTCTCGCGCCGCGGGCCGTGGCGAATCCATTTGACGGGTGTAAATGGAGGACGGAGATAGCGTCACGCGACCTGGGTGACTCTCGACCGGTACTACCGCTGCCCGAGGGCTGGTGGTGATGTCGTCCTCCGGAACGGGTCGGAAGGCTGGCGCTGGCTGCGCTGCCCTAGGTTTTTTCGTCTAACGGCCAGAGGTCCACGACGAGCTCGGCCCTGGTGCCCAAGGCTGCGCGCACGTCTGCTGCGAGGTCGGTGGCTTGGTGAGCCCAATGGTCCCGGATCGCGGCTGACCGCCAGCCGGATTCCCAGGGGTGGTAGTTGTCGTCGAACTCCCGCTGCCAGGCGGCGAGCCGGTCGAGTAGCTCGGGCGGGAACTTGGTGAACCGCCAGTAAATGTTCCCGAAGCCCTCGCCCCACAGCGGGAGTTCGGCCATGTAGTCGGGGCTGAGAACGATCTGCCTGGGAAGGGGCTCATCCCAGCCGCGGTCGTCGTCGCTGGGGTGCCACCAGGGTTCTGGCTCGCGGCTGGTCATGTCTTCCACTGTGGTCCCGAACAGGTCCTCGCCGCGGCTGCCGCCGAGCAGGAAGTTGAATCGCTGCAGGTCGCCGTGCAGTTCGTCCAGGCCATAGGCCGGATGGCCGACGAACTCGAACTGCAGCCGTGACTGTTAGCGCCGTCAGCTGGCATTACCCGGAGCATCGCAAGCCGCCCTGCACACAGCACCGGAATACGCTGTTCCGCTTGACGCCCTATAACTCGGCTCAACGCCGAGGTCGAGGCGAATGCCGGCTACCGCGGCCTGTTCCTTGAGGTCCTCGATGATGGCGGTGCCGATACCGTGGCCCTGAATATAGGGAAGCAGCTGAATACCGCACAGCTCGAGGTAGTCGGCGGTGCGGGAAATCCGCAATCGGCCGGCGCGCTCGTTGGAGACCTCGATCACGCTAGTCGCGCCGTCGGGGACCTCGCCCCGGACTTGCTCCATCGTCCACTCACAGAAGCGCTTCCGCCATTGCTGTTCGTCGAAGTCGTTCGGAAGGCGACCCTGAGCCCGTGTAGCCTCGACGACCACGTCGGCCAGGAAGCTGACGTCTTCGGCAGTCGCAGGTCTGATGTGGTAACTGAGCACCGAGGCATCGTCTCACCGCTCGCCGTCGGTCGTCGCTGCCTTTTTGGTGCCCAGGCAACACGGGCGTATCGGGCAACTGAAACACCTCGGCTGCGATTCCGGCAGGCCTCCTTAGCGCCGCACTCGACACGGCAGGCGGATATGACCTAGCCAGCAGCTGATCACGCTCGCGGCCTGGCGGCCCACGCCTGCAGCCCCTCGTCGGTGAGCAGCCGGATGAACGCCTCGTCGGCCGCGCCGAGGAGCGGGCCGTCCGCACCGAGCCTTGCCGCGGCGATGGGCGGCGGCGGCATGACGCGGAAGGACATCAGCCCGTCGTGGTAGGCGGCAGTGATCTCGCCCTCGGCGAGGCGCAGCAGCTCAGGCCCGAGGCCACCGAGCACCACGAGGTGCGGATCGAGACCGTTCACGAGCCCGGCGACGCCCCGGCCGATCGAGCTGCCCACGGCGCCGACCGCTGACAGCGCGACGGGCTCGCCGGCCTGCGCGGACGCGAGCAGGGGGCGCAGGCAGCTCGTTGCCGTCTGCCGGGAATGCTGCCGGGCAGGAAGCGAGCGAGGGCCGGCCCGTCGATGCTGGTGTTCCAGCAGCCTCTGGCGCCGCACCGGCAGCGCCGGGCCGGATCACCGAACGGCATATGCCCGAACTCGCCAGCGGTCCCGGTCGCGCCCGTGACCGCACGGCCGGCTTCGACGACGGCCCCGCCGATACCGTCGGCGACGTGCAGGTACAGCATCGTGCCCGATCCGAAGCCGGGGGCACGCCGCGCCTCCGCGACGCCGGCCAGGGTCGCGTCGTTGCCGACGACCCACTCGCTGCCCGGCTCGTAGTGCTGCCACAGCCCCGACAGGTCCACCTCGTGCCATGACAGCCCGGGGGCGAGTATCAGCCGGCTGCCGGTCACCGTGCCCGGCACGGCCACCGCCCCTGCCCGCACCCGGTCGCCGAACCGACCGCGAACCTGCTCCAGTGCGGCGGCAACCGTGTCGAGCACGCGGTCCTGGTCGCCGTCGTGGGTGCGGCCAGATCGCGGCCACCATCGACCCACCGAGTTCAACCGCGGCGACCTGCCAGGCCTCCGGCCCGATGGCGGCGGCGGCCACCAGCGGCCCGCTCGGATGTGCGCCAAGTACCGCGGTGGGCCTGCCACGCCGGCCCGTGGCCGGGCCTGGACGCTCAGCGATGAGCTCCGCGGCGACCAGGCGGGCAACGGTCTCAGCCGCGAACCCGCTTGGTATCCCGATCTCGGCAGCCGCCTGCGCCCGCGTCAGGCCGGGGTGGCCGTGGACCGCGCGCAGCACTGCTACCCGCGCGGACGTCCGGAACCCTGCCTTCACCTGACTTATTATACTCGCCCGACGATGATAAGCTCGTATTAACATCGTTGAACGAGTAATTCTCGAAGGAGCCTGGGCCGACGACTGGGAGCGGAGCAAGCGATCCAGCGAAGGCCGGACTCGGCAGCGCGCGGGCCAGCCTGGTCATCTTGTCGCTCTCGGCGTTCGGGGCAGTGACGACGGAGATGGCCATAGTCGGGCTGCTGCCCGCGATCAGTCACTCTTTCGGCGTAACCGAGTCGAAGACGGGCCTCCTGGTCAGCCTGTACGCAGTGATAGTGGCGGTACTGGCAGTCCCGCTTACGCTCGCCACCAGGCGTATACCCGGCAAGCGCCTCCTCCTTGCGGCTATGGGCAGCTACGCGGTGAGCAACGCCATCTCGGCGCTGGCACCAAGCTTCGCGGTGCTGGCCGTCGGACGGGCGGTCGGGGGCGTGACCCACGCGCTGTTCTTCTCGGTCTTCATCGGCTATGCCGCCCGGCTGGTGCCGCCCGGGCAGACAGGCCGGGCGCTAGCACTTGCCTCGGCTGGCGCGGCGGCGGGGTTCGTTCTCGGCGTGCCGCTCGCCACAGCACTGGGAAACGCCGCCGGCTGGCGCGCCCCGTTCGCCGCGCTGGCCGCGCTGATGGTCATCGTGCTGGTGCTGGTCGCCGTCCTGCTGCCGGATGCGCGCTCGCCCGTGGATCGAGCGCCGCCCCGCACCGGGGCGCATGCGCCAACTGGCCCCCGTTATCGGCTCCAATGCCCTGGTCTTCCTCGGTCAGTACACGCTTTATACCTACGTGAGCGTGCTGTTGCTGCGCTCCGGCGCATCCTCGAGCCTGGTCGGCCCGATCCTGCTCGTGTTCGGCGTATTCGGGCTGATCGGGATCTGGTCGGCCGGCCCGCGACTCGACCGCCATCTGCGCGGCACCGCCCTGGTCATCCTGGTCATCCTGGGCACGGGGATCGCCGGGGCCGGTGCCTCCTCCGCTCTGGCGCTGGTGATCGTGGCAGGCTCTGTCTGGAACGGCGCCTTCGGGGCCGTGCCGTCTGCTCTACCAGACCGCGGCGGTGCGCACGCAGCGCACGTCGCCTGAGCTGGCCGGAGCATGGATCAACGCATCCTCCAACACTGGCATCGCTGCCGGCGCCGCCTTGGGCGGCGCAGTCCTCGGAAGCACCGGCATCCGTGAAGTCGCATGGGTGGCCGTACTTCTCGTCATCCTCGCCATCGTGCTGGTACTCCTTGGCCGTCGCGCGTTTCCGAAGGGCACGGGGACCGTTCGATGGCGGGAACAGCAGTCTGCACGGGTGGACGCGGATACTTAGGGTCTGGGCCCGTGCCAAGATGGTTTACTGCTGAGCCGTGTGCGGGACACCGCTATCTGGTCCGCCGTCGGTCCGCTCAGTCGGCCGGGGCCGGTGAGTTCTCGACGGCAATCCGCGCCAGCTCGACGCGCGAGGAGATCCCGAGCTTACGGAAGACCTGACGCAGGTGAAAGGCGACTGTGTGCACGCTCACGTACTTCCGGTCGGCGACTTCCTGGTTGCTCAGCCCGTGCGAGACCAGCACGGAGATCGCGCGCTCGGTGTCCGTGAGGCTTTCCCAGCCCACGTCCGGCCCCGTGATGCGCTGCCCAGTGCCGGCGCCGCACGCCCAGTCGGCGCAGGCGCCGCCGCACCCTGGCCGCATCCCTCGCCGCGCCGGCCCGCTCGTAACCGTCCAGCGCGTCGTCCAGGCAGGCAACGGCGTCTGCTTGCGGTTCGTCGGGCAAGTGGCGCAGGACGCCGAGATCCTCCGCTGCCGACGCGCCGAGCCAGGAGTCCTCGTAGAGCAGGCGGGCCCGCCCGAGGCGGCTGGGATCGCTGTCCAGGACCCCGCGAGCGTGCTCGGCGGCCGCCGAGACGGTCGCGAAGCCCGGATTCGTCCGGGCGATATCGTCGGCCACGCCGGCGGTCCGCTCCGCGAGCTCCCGTTCGCCGGCAGCCAGCGCGACCCGAACCAGCCACGGCATCGTGGCCGGCTCGGAGATCAGTGCGGAGCGGTGATCTCCGAGTGCCTCGTAGGTCTCGGACAGCAGCGGCATGGCCGCTTTCGGGCCGCACCTGGCCTCGGCCAGCTGCGCGACGGTTACGGCGGCCCGCACCTGCCAGTGCTGCGCGGCCAGGTGCTGCTGATGCGCGGGGCCTGGCTCCAGGTCCGGCGCGGCGCTGAGGTCACCGCGTCGCAGGGCAACGGTGGCGAGCACGCAGAAGGCATGAGCACGGTAGGCGTGGCAACCGCGCTCGTCCGCGGTCCGGCGTGCTGTCTCGGCTTCCGCGACCGCGTCGTCGAGGCGGCCCTGGGCGAGATCGATCCTCGCCCGCACCAGGGCAGGGCTTGCTGCCGCCTCCAGGTCGCTGAGCATGGCAGGCCGTTCACCGACCAGCTGGAGCAGCGTCGCTGCCTCCCCGAACCGGCGGATATCAGCGAGCCTGCTCGCCAGCGTCAGGCGGGCCTCAGCGAGCCGGATGTCAGGAGGCTCCCCGGCAGCCAGCAGGATGGCCTCATGGCACAGCTCGAGGCTTTCCTCCATCCGCCCTTGATCCCACCGGATCACGGCCAGGGCCAGCAGTGCCGTGACCCGCACTTCCCGGCCGTGATCGCCCGGAGACTCCCTGATGCACGATGCCAGCTCGGCGCCGCGCAGGTTGTCGCCATTGCCCGCCCGCGCCTGGAGCAGGGCGATCAGTGCCCGGTCTCGCACGCCGCGGGGAAGGTCAGGTTCGGCGAGCGCCCGCTCAGCCTCCGCGCCGGCCTGCGCGTCCAGGCCCCGGCGGTGCAGAACGCTGGCCAGCGCACCATGCAGCCGGGCCTGCTGAAGGCTCGACATGGGCTGGGCGAGAACGCTGCGGATCACCTGATCGGCCTCGCCCAGCCGGTCGGCAGCGGCTAGCGCCTCGGCCGCCCAGGCGGAACGGGCAATTCGCTCCGGGTCGGCCGGTGTGGTCAGCTCTAGTGCCCTGACCGCCATGTTCGCCGCGCTATCGGGCGAGACAGACAGCACGGCCGCGCGCGCCTGATCGAGCCTGGCCAGCGACTGAGGATCATCGGGCCGGGCGGCCGCGATCAGGTGCGGGGCGGCCTGGAACGCCGCGCCCCGCGTTAGGAGGATGTCGCCGAACTGGCCGTGCAGCGCCTGCCGTACCGGGGGCGTGAGGCGGTCCGTGATGACCTGCCAGTAGATCTCGTGGCGGAAGGTCAGTGCGTCCCCGATCGCTACGAGAACCTCGGCGGCCAGTGCCTCGTCGACGGCAGGCAGCAGCTTGGCAGCTGACGTCCCGAGCATTGCCGCGGCATCTTCCAGCCTGAACGACCTCCCCAGGACGGCGGCTGTCTCGACCAGCTGCCTGGCACGAGCGCTGAGCTGGTCGAACCTGCTCCGGACGACCGCCTGGATCCGCTGCGGCAGGACAGTATGGTTCAGACTGGCCCGGCCCGCTTCGACGGTGATGGCGTGCTCGTCGATGAGGCCTTCGATGAGCTCGGTAACCAGGGACGGGCTGCCCGCTGCTCCTGCGGCCAGGCCGAGAAGCAGCTGGTCGGGCTTGCCGCCGGCCGCGTCGGCGATCAGGCCCGCCACCGCGTCGTCGCCGAGCGGCGGGAGGTCGACCAGGGTCGCGCCCTCGCTGGCCAGTAGGCCGAACAGCACCTCAGCGCGGCTGCCGCAGTTGCCTCGCGACCGGGCCAGTATCCACGCGATCGGGTGCGCGGCCAGGCGCGCCGGCAGTAGCCGAAGTGCCAGCAGGGTGACCGTGTCGGCCCACTGAAGATCGTCCAGGCAGACCAGGACGGGGCTCGAGCAGGCCAGGCATTCCAGACGCTGGCCCATCATCCGGACCAGCGACCGGGATCTGCCGGACAGGCTGTCGCCGTCGGCTTCCGGCCGCGTCTCGCCGGGCAGATTCCCGAGCGCGGCCAGCATCGGCCCGGCCCGAATGAACCGGGTCAGCTGGTCGGCTGCCGCGGTGGTCACGACGAACCCAGTGCTGGCCGCCGAGCCGGCCGCCTCGGTAAGCAGCAGCGACTTGCCTAGCCCGGGCAGGCCCTGTACGAGCAGCGTTCCGCCGCGGCCCTGCTTCGCGTTATCCAGCAGGCTGGCCACAGCCTGCCATTCCCGCTCGCGCCCCCGCATCGAGCCACCTTCCCCCGCCACGCTCCCGGCTGCCTCCAGGAGGGCGCGCGGGCTGTACTGCGCCAGGCCCTCTGAGACGGATCGCTGCGCCGGCGTGGGCGACGGCTCAACGCTACGCGCGATGAGCAGCGGACCGGAGTCCAGGGTGACAAGCACGGAGGAAGCTACTTGTTTGCCCTGGTCACGGGGGCGAAGTTGGTGCCAGGACGGCTCGGGTCGGCGCGGTCACGGCGCGCGGCGGATGGTTTGCTCGACCCACGGGCGAAGGTCAGAAGCCGGCGCCGCGCCGGTCCGCTGCGCGATGACCTCCCCGCCGCGCATGATCAGCAGCGTCGGAATGGCCTGCACCCTGAAGCGCTGCTGGAGCCTGGGCGCGCTGTCCACGTCGACCTTCACCAGCTTCACCTGCCCGGCCAGGTCGGTGGCCACCTGCGCGAGCGCGGGGCTGACCATCCGGCACGGGCCGCACCACGGCGCCCACATGTCCACCACCACGGGAACCGACGCGGCCTCGGCGACCTCGGCGAAGGTGTCGTCGCCGGCGTCGACGATCCAGGGCAGCGGCTTGTGGCAGTTGCCGCAGCGCGGCGTTCCCTCCGCCGCTGCCGGGACGCGGTTCGCCTGCCCGCAGTTCGGGCACTTGATCAGCTGATCCGACATGTCGCGGCGGCCTTACGCCGGGTTCTCGTAGGTCACGGTGAGCTCTCCATCGGAGTATCCGACCCGGATCACGGCTCCCGCTCCGGCGTCGCCGCTGAGCAGGGCCCGCCCGACCCGGGTCTCGACCTCCCGCGCGATGAACCTGCGCAGCGGCCGGGCGCCGTAGATCGGGTCGAATCCCTGCTGAGCGATGAAGCGCCGCGCCTCGGGGGTGATCTCGACGGTCAGCTGGCGATCGGCGAGCCTGGCCCGCAGGTCGCCGAACATCAGGTCGACGATGCGCTCGATCTCGGCCTGGGTCAGCGGCTTGAACAGCACGATGTCGTCGAGCCGGTTCAGGAACTCGGGCCGGAAGTGCGACCGCATTTCCGCCATGACGCGTTCCCGTGCGTCGGGCTTGATCTCGCCGTCCGAGGTCGCGCCGTCGAGCAGGTATTCCGAGCCGATGTTGGAGGTCATGATGATGACCGTGTTGCGGAAGTCGACGGTGCGACCCTGGCCGTCGGTCAGCCTGCCGTCGTCGAGCACCTGGAGCAGCGTGTTGAACACGTCCGGATGGGCCTTCTCCACCTCGTCGAAGAGCACCACCGAGTACGGCTTGCGCCGCACCGCCTCGGTAAGCTGGCCGCCTTCCTCGTAGCCGACATATCCGGGCGGCGCGCCGACCAGCCGGCTGACGGTGTGCCGCTCCTGGTACTCGCTCATGTCGATCCGGATCATGTTGTCCTCGGCGTCGAACAGCGCCGCCGCCAGGGACTTGGCCAGCTCGGTCTTCCCCACGCCGGTCGGGCCGAGGAAGATGAACGACCCGATCGGCCGGCGCGGGTCCTTCATGCCGGACCTGGCCCTGATGATGGCGTCGGCGACCAGCTGGACGGCCTCGTCCTGCCCGACGATCCGCTCGTGCAGGATCTCGTCGAGCCGGAGCAGCTTCTCCCGCTCGCCCTCCTGCAGGCGGCTGACAGGGATGCCGGTCCAGCGGGACACGATCGAGGCGATCTCCTCGTCGGTCACGACCTCGCGCAGCAGCCGCTCGCCGCCCGGCCGGGCCGACAGGGCTTCCTCCTGCGCCGCCAGGCGCCGCTCGAGTTCCGGCAGCCTGCCGAGCCGCAGCTCGGCTGCCCGGTTCAGGTCGTAGCTGCGCTCCGCCTGCTCGGCCTCCTGCCGGACCTGCTCCATCTCCTCGCGGAGGGCCTGCACCCGGCGCAGGGCCTGCCGTTCGGCCTCCCACTGGGCGCGCAGCGCGTCGGCCTGCGCCCGCAGGTCCGCCAGTTCCTTGCGCAGGTCAGCCAGGCGGGCCTTACTCGCCTGATCCTCCTCCTTGGCCAGCGCGGCCTCTTCGATCTCCAGCCGCATGACGCGCCGCGTGAGCTCGTCCAGTTCGGCGGGCATCGAGTCGATCTCGGTGCGGATCATCGCGCAGGCCTCGTCGACCAGGTCGATCGCCTTGTCCGGCAGGAAGCGATCGGAGATGTAGCGGTGGCTGAGCGTCACGGCCGCCACCAGCGCGCCGTCGGAGATCTTCACGCCGTGGAAGACCTCGAGCCGCTCGCGCAGGCCGCGCAGGATCGAGACCGCGTCCTCGACCGACGGTTCGTCGACCATGACCGGCTGGAACCGGCGCTCAAGCGCCGCGTCCTTCTCGATCTGCTTGCGATACTCGTCCAGCGTGGTCGCGCCGATCAGGTGCAGCTCGCCGCGGGCCAGCATCGGCTTGAGCATGTTTCCGGCGTCCATCGACCCCTCGGCGGCCCCGGCGCCCACGACGGTGTGCAGCTCGTCGATGAACAGCAGGATGCCTCCCTCCGCGGCCCGGACCTCGCTGAGGACGGCCTTCAGCCGTTCCTCGAACTCGCCGCGGTACTTGGCGCCGGCCACCAGGGAGCCCATGTCCAGGCTGAAGATCGTCTTGTCCCGCAGGCCCTCGGGCACGTCGCCGCGGGTGATCCGCTGGGCCAGCCCTTCGACGATCGCGGTCTTGCCCACGCCCGGGTCACCGATCAGCACCGGGTTGTTCTTGGTCTTCCTCGACAGGATCTGGATCACGCGCCTGATCTCGGCGTCGCGGCCGATCACCGGGTCGAGGCTGCCGCTCGCCGCGTCAGCGACCAGATCCCGGCCGTACTTCGCCAGTGCCTCGTAGGCGACCTCGGGCATGGCCGACGTGACCCGCTGATTCCCGCGGATGCGCGCGAGCGCTTGCAGGAAGCCGTCTCTCGTCAGGCCCTCCTGCCGCAGCAGGCGTCCGGCGGCGGCGTCCTGGCCTTCGGCGAGCAACGCCATGACGAGGTGCTCGACGGAGACGTACTCGTCCTTGAGCCGGTCCGCCTCCTGCTGGGCGTTGACGAGCGCGCGGGAGAGCCGCTGGGTGACGTTGATCTGCCCGGGGCTACCCCGGGGCCGCTGACCCGCGGCCGCCGCTCCAGCTCGGCCTCGAGCGTCTTTCGCAGCCGGTCCGGGTCGGCGCCGGCCTGGGCCAGGAGCCGGGGAACGATGCCCTCGGGCTGGTCGAGCAGCGCGAGCAGCAGGTGCTCGCCGTCGACCTCGGTATGCCCGTAGCGCAGCGCCTTGGTCTGCGCGTCGTGCAGCGCTTCCTGCGACTTCTGGGTCAGATGACTCGGGTCCATGCTCACGCTCCTGGCCGTCGGTTGCTGCGCTGTGCCGTTTGGTAGCTGCGCTGGGCCTCCTCGAGAACCCTGATCCGGTCAAGCAGGTCGGCGACGAGGCCGACGGCCGCGTAGTTGAGCGCCAATCCGGCCCGCAGTCGCTGGACCCTGGCCAGCGCGGCGGCCTGGCCGGGTGCGAACCACAGCTCGCCCGCCGGGTCCGGGCGGGCATCGATGAGGCCGAGCGCGACGAGCCTGCGGATCAGGTCGGGATGCATGCCGGTGACGCGGGCGAAGTCATCCAGGTCCAGCCGCGAGGGCCCGGACCAGGGCGTAGGTCACTGTGCTCCTCCTCGGGTCGAAGCCGGAGTCGGCGGCCAGCTGCTCGAACAGCTGCCGCTCGGTGTGCGAGAGTCTGGCCGGCACCATGATCCTCGCCTCGGCGTACAGGTCGCCTGGCTTGCCCCGCGGATTGGGCAGGCCGCGGCCGCGCAGCCGCAGCCGCCGGCCGCTGGAGGTCCCGTGCGGGACCTTCACCTTGGCCTCGCCGCCCGGGGTGTCCACGACGACTGAGGTGCCCAGGGCCGCCTCCCATGGCGCGAGCCGCAGCTCGACGTACAGGTTGCGCCCCTCAAGGCGATATACCGGGTGCGGCGCGATGCGCACGACGAAGTACAGGTCGCCGGCGCCCGCGCCGTTGCCGCCCTGGCCGCCCTGCCCGGCCAGCCGGATCCGCTGGCCGTCGGTCACCCCGGCCGGGATCGTGACGTCAAGCGTCCGCCGCGCGCCGTCGCTTCCGATCGTGACGGACCTGCGGCCGCCCCGGTAGGCCTCCTCGACGGTCAGCTCAAGCTCGGCCTCCTGGTCGGCGCCGGGGATCGGACCCCAGCCTCGCCCGGCCCGCCCGCCGAAGAGCCCGCCGAGGAGATCCTCGATGTCGATGTCGCCGCCTGAGCCGTAGCCGAACCCGCCGCGTCCGCCGCCCGCCCGCGCGGCCGGCGTAGCCGGCTCCGCGGCCAGCACCGGCGCGGCCCGCTCCGGCGCCGGCCGTGGCGCGGCGCCACGTCTCCGGATCGACGTCCTCGGGCACCTGGCGGAAGTCGGGCCCGAAGGCGTCGTAACGGCGCCGGGTCGCGGGTCGGACAGGACGTTGTAGGCCTCGGCGATTTCCTTGAACCGCTCCTCGGCGCCCGGATCGGAGTTGACGTCCGGGTGATACGTGCGCGCCAGCTTCCGGTACGCCTGCTGGATCTCGTCCTGGCTCGCGGTCCGCGGCACGCCCAGGATCTCGTAGAAGTCGCGGCCGGATGCCATCAGCCCGCCCTGGCCACCACCACCTGCGCCGGCCGCAGCTGGTGTTCTCCTTCGCCGTATCCGGCGCGGACGACCTCGACGACCGTGCCCGGCTCGCCGTCGGAGTCGGTCCGGACGCCGATCGCCTCGTGCCGGGCCGGGTCGAACTTCGCGCCGACGTCGTCACGGCGCGGGAAGCCGAGCCGGGCCAGGATGCCGAGGGCCTGATCCCTGACCGCCCGGACGCCCTCGATGATGGCGTCCGGATCGGCCTGCGAGTGCTCCAGCGCGCGCTCGAGGTTGTCGACGACCGGCAGCCACTCCGCGGCCACCGCGGCCCTGGTCTCCGCCGCGGCGCGGCCGACCTGGGCGGCGCACCTCTTGCGCATGTTGTCGAGGTCGGCCAGCGCGCGCAGCCGCAGGTCCTCGCGCTTCGGCAAGCCTGGCCTCCAGGTCGGCGACCGCGGCCTCGCGGCTGGCCGTGGATTCCGTGCTGGCAGCGTCGTCCGTGGCTGGCCCGTGGCTCCCGCGCTGGCCGTGGCGTCCGGCTGCCCCTGGTCGGCAGCGCCGGCGTCACTCATGGGCCGTGAACTCGGCGTCGATCACGTCGTCGTCGGCATCGGAGGGCAGCGGCTCGGGCGTCTCGGGCGGCGGGCCGCCCTGCGGCGGGACAGCGCCCGATGCGGCCAGCGCCTGGTAGACCTGCTGCAGCTCGGCGGTCAGCTCCTGCAGCCGCTCCAGTGGCGTGTCGCCCTTGAGCGCCTGCCGGGCGTCGCCGGCCAGCGCCTCGGCCCGGGCCTTCTCGTGCACCGCCACCGCGTCGCCGCGCTCGGCCAGCAGGCGCTCGACCTGCGTAGGCAGCAGCGTCGAGCTCGTTGCGGGCGTCGGTCAGCTCGCGCAGCCGCCGGTCCTCATCGCGGTGCTGCTCGGCGTCCCTGATCATCCGCTCGACCTCGGACTGGTCCAGGTTGGAGCTCTCGCTGATCGTGATCCGCTGCTCGGCGCCGGTGTCCTTGTCCGTGGCGGAGACGTTCAGGATCCCGTTGGCGTCGATGTCGAAGGTGACCTCGATCTGCGGCACGCCTCGCGGCGCGGGCCGGATGTTCTCCAGCCGGAACCGGCCGAGCACCCGGTTGTCCGCGGCGCGTTCCCGCTCCCCCTGCAGGACGACCACGTCGACCGCCGACTGGTTGTCCTCGGCCGTGCTGAACACCTCGGTGCGCCGGGCCGGGATCGTGGTGTTGCGCTCGATGACCTTGGTCATCACCCCGCCGAGGGTCTCGACGCCCAGCGACAGCGGCGTCACGTCCAGCAGCAGCACGTCCTTGACCTCGCCCTTGAGGACCGCCGCCTGCACGGCCGCGCCGAGCGCGACCACCTCGTCCGGGTTGACGGTCATGTTCGGGTCCTTGCCGCCGGTCAGGCGGCGGACCAGGTTCTGCACGGCCGGGATCCGGGTGGACCCGCCGACCAGGATCACCTCGTCGATGTCCGCTGTCCGTCAGCTTGGCGTCGGCCATCGCCTGCTGGACCGGCCCGATGGTGCGCTCGACGAGGTCGGCCGGTGATCTGCTCGAAGGTCGAGCGCATCAGCGTGGTGTTGAGGTGCTTGGGCCCGGAGGCGTCGGCGGTGATGAACGGCAGGCTGATCGTGGTCTGGGTGACCGAGGACAGCTCGACCTTGGCCTTCTCCGCCGCCTCGAACAGGCGCTGCAGCGCCTGCGGGTCGTTGCGCAGGTCGATGCCGTTGTCCCGCTTGGAACTCATCGGCCAGGTAGTCGACGATCCGGCGGTCGAAGTCGTCGCCGCCCAGGTGGGTGTCGCCCGCGGTGGAGCGGACCTCGACCACGCCGTCGCCGATGTCCAGGATGCTGACGTCGAAGGTGCCGCCGCCCAGGTCGAAGACCAGGACCGTCTCGTTGCTCTTCTTGTCCAGGCCGTAGGCGAGCGCCGCGGCGGTGGGCTCGTTGATGATGCGGAGCACCTCGAGCCCGGCGATGCGGCCCGCGTCCTTGGTCGCCTGGCGCTGGGCGTCGTTGAAGTACGCCGGTACCGTGATGACGGCCTCGGTGACCTTCTCGCCGAGGAACTTCGACGCGTCCTCGGCGAGCTTGCGGAGCACCAGCGCGGAGATTTCCTCGGGCGCGTACTGCTTGCCCTGGATCTCGAACCGCACCGCTGCCGTCCGGACCGGGGACGACGTCGAACGAGACGGCGTTCAGCTCGCTGGCGACCTCGTCGTAGCGCCGTCCGATGAACCGCTTGGCCGAGTAGATCGTGCCCTTCGGGTTCAGGATCGGCCTGCCGCCGGGCCAGCTGGCCGACGAGCCGCTCGCCCTGCGGGGTGAAGGCCACCACCGACGGCGTGGTCCGTGACCCCTCCGCGTTGGGTATCACCGTGGGCTTGCCCGCCTCGGTCGCCGCGATCACCGAGTTCGTGGTACCGAGATCGATGCCGACTGCTATCGCCATCGTTTCCTCCAGTACGCCATCAGGGCGGAATTTCTCCGGTTGCGCCACTTTCCGATTTCGCCGGACTGGCAGGAGGGCATCGGAAGCCTGCTGCGCCGCCGCGCGCGGGCACGTCACTGACGCTGCCCCGTTCCCGGCGCGTTCGCATCCTCCAAGCTGCTAGTCCTTGCCGCCCCGCGGCTGCGGCGACGACCTGCCCGGCCGCCGCCCAGAGAACTAGCCGATCTGACGATGTGCGCTCCGTGGCTCGCGCCCACGCTGGACGTAGGCGTTGTCGCGCCTGGACGACCGCGGCAGGGCACGCGCCGAACGGTCAGCTCCGCAGAAGGCACGACAGCTACCCGCGAATATCGGAGGGCGCCAGGTGTCTGTGACCTATGACCCGCACCTCAGCCTGGTACGCCCGGTGGCTCCGGAAACGCCCGAGGGCTGCGCGGAGTGCCTGCGGATCGGCTCCCCCTGGGTCCATCTGCGGCTGTGCCTGACGTGCGGGCATGTCGGCTGCTGCGACTCCTCGCCACTTCGTCATGCCCGCGCCCACGCGTTTACGATCGGGCACCCGGTCGTGCAGTCCTTCGAGCCGGGCGAGGACTGGCGCTGGTGCTATTTCGATGAGGCATATGTCTGAGCTGTCCGGCGAGGCCGCCGCCCCGAGGGTCCTCGCCGGTCACCCGCTTCCTCTGGAAGAGACTCCCGACACCATCGGGGCCTACCCGCGCCTGAGTGAACAGCAGATCGGCGTGCTCGACGCTCATGGCGCGCGGCGTAGCGTGCAGCCCGGAGAGGTCCTGTTCCGCGACGGTGACAAATGGGCCGATTTCTTCGTCGTCCTGGCCGGCCAGGTCGCTATCGTCGAGGCGTTCGGGTGCCCGGACGAGCAGCTGATCGCCGTCCACGGTCCCGGCCGCTTCCTGGGCGAGCTCAGCCTGCTGACCGGGCAGGCGGCGCTGTTCTCGGCCGTGGTCGCCGAGCCAGGCGAGGTCCTGGCCGTGCCGGTGGGCCGGGTGCGCGACCTGCTAGCCAAGGACGCCATGCTCGGTGACCTGATTCTCAAGTCCTACCTGATCCGCCGGTCCATGCTGATCGGCCTCGGCACCGGGATGCGGATCATTGGCTCACGCTACTCGCCCGACGTGCGGCGCCTGCGCGACTTCGCGGCCCGCAACCGGCTGCCGCACCGCTGGATCGACCTCGAGTCTGATCCGGGCACGGAATCGCTGCTCCGGCAGCTCGGCGTAGCGCCAGAAGACACGCCGATCGTGATCTTGTATGGCAAGCAGCTGCTCCGCAATCCGAGCAACGCCGAACTGGCGGCCGCGATCGGGCAGCCTGCACCGGTACCGGCGCAGAAAGGCTGCGACCTGACCGTGGTCGGCGCCGGACCGGCAGGGCTGTCGGCCGCCGTCTACGGCGCGACGGAGGGACTGATCACGGTGGCGCTCGATGCCATCGCCACCGGCGGCCAGGCGGGGACGTCATCGCGGATCGAGAACTACCTCGGCTTCCCGGCCGGGATCTCGGGTGCCGAGCTGGCCGACCGGGCAGTGATCCAGGCGAGAAAGTTCGGTGCGGACATCACCGTTCCCGCCCAGGCCACCTCGCTGCGCCAGGACGACGGCCAGTTCGAGATCGGGCTCGCCGACGGCGGGACGATCCACAGCCGGAGCGTCGTGGTCGCGACCGGGGCGAGGTATCGCCGGCTCGACGTGCCGCGGATGGACGAATTCGAGAGCACGAGCGTGTACTACGCGGCCTCGCAGGTCGGAAGCGCAGCTCTGCCGGGGCGATCCGGTAGCGATCGTGGGCGGCGGCAATTCTGCCGGGCAGGCCGCGCTCTTCCTGGTCAAGTACGCGGAGTCGTGTGCGGCTGCTGGTCCGCGAACCCGAACTCGGGGTCAGCATGTCCCGCTACCTGGTCGATCAGATCGTCAGGAGCGGCGAGATCGACGTGCAGTGCCATACCGAGGTGCGAGAGCTGCTGGGGCAGGAGGCCCTGGAAGACCTGATCGTCGAGGACAACGAGACTGGCGATCTCCGTAAGATCCCCGCCCGTGCCCTGTTCGTCTTCATCGGGGCAGAGCCCAGCACCGGATGGCTGAGCAGTGAGGTAGCGCTCGACGAGCACGGCTTCGTGCTGACCGGGCCCGCCTTGGCCGCGGTCGCCGCCCGGCTCAGGGTGCCGGATGCAGCCTCGCCGCGGTCGGCGCTCGAGACCAGCCTGCCCGGCTTGTTCGCCGCAGGCGACGTTCGGAGCACCTCGACCAAACGGGTCGCGTCGGCCGTCGGTGAGGGCGCCATGGCCATCCGCCTGGTTCACGAGAGGATGCAATTCGGCTGACAAGCGAGGTGTGAAGGCGGCCACTAAGGAGGCGTTATTTCATGCCAGTATTCGGCTTCACACGGTTCGAGCGTTTCTTTCGCGCTGCAGGAGGCGTCGACGTCGACAGGGACGACATGAAACGCTTTCTCGACTTCGTCAACGACATAATCTACGATCTTCTGGTCCGCGGGCAGGCAACTGCGGAGGCAAATGGCCGGGACATCATCCAGCCGTGGGATCTGCCCATCACAGCGGGCCTGCAGAAGACGATGCATCAGTTCCGCAAGCTCGACGAGGACATAGAGCTGCGCCCGATCCTTGACGAACTGACCGCGCGGCCGCCGCTGACCTATGCCCTGAGCGAGGAGACGGAGGCACGCTTGCCGGAAATATTCGGCGGATCGAGCGTGGCACTGGCCAGGACGCTGAAGATAATTGAGCCCGGCGAGCGGCGTATTCAGCCTGCCGAATGGGACCGCGCGTTCCGGATTTTCGACTTGCTCATCTAAAGCTGTATGTCACTAACGTGACGCCCGCGAGCCTGCCCGGCGCCGGTTCGTGGCCGCGCTCGCCGGGACGCTGAAGCTGATGGCTGACTTCGGCGACCAGCAGCTGAAGATCGCGTGACCACGGGAGCGGCGAGGGGCCGGCGGGAGAGAACGCGGCTGCGTGGAACGGCACATCCCGGGTGGCGCAGACCACGCCCCCGCGAACTCCCAGAGCAGCCTGCTGGCGGCAGTGTTCTGCACCTCGGCGTCTTCCTGCACTGCCGTGGGCCGGGATCAGTCGACCGCCGCCACCAACTTCGGTATGGCCCAGACACTGGCCGAGGTTTGGGACGGGGCCATTAATGAGGATTGGGCAGGCTCCCCGCGATCCCCCTCTGGTCGCGGGGAGCCTGCCAGTACCGTCACCTGCAGCGTGGTCGTTCAGCCCGCCAGCGTCTCCTGTCGCAGTCCGGGCCTGCCATTGGTGATCAGGTACCAGGCATCATCCGCCTGGCCCTGCTTGATCTCCGCTGCCGCCACCTCGGGGCATGGGCCCAGATCCTGCTGACAGTTGAGCTCCCACCACGCGCGCTGCGCGAGATGCAACGCGTGCGCGGCGCGAGTGGCCTCCTGAAAGTCACGCCACGCGTTCGCCAGCGTCGCATTCGTATGCGACGAATGTGCGATAGTTTCAACGAGTTCAGGAACGGTGTCCGTGAGATCGTTGATGGCGGAACTTTCGAGTATGCGGCGTATCTGCCCCCGTGTGAGCTGATCCAGGAAATCGGGATCTCCGGAGTCGCTGATCGGATCCGGTACGCTCGCCGAAAATGCGCAGTCGGCCTGACGGTCAACTCTGGCCGGCCGCAAGTCGGTCAATGGTCGTAGATCCTCCAGCGGCCGTAGATCTGGTAGTGCACGTAGATCCGCCTTGTCCCAGCGTGGCGAACGGTGTCTGGGCTGATATCCGGCACCCCGCAAGGGGAGTCCGGCTAACCAGGCCATGGCCATCCGTCCGGCCCCCGTGCCAGGTCGGCCGCCTGACGGCGCCGAAGCGGTCGCCCGGAGACGTTACTCATCACGAAACTGGCCGCCATTCCGAGGCAGCGGTATAACTGGCTCCTCACTACTGTGGATATCGAGAAGAATTTCGCGTACCTCCGTCGCCAGGAATCGGCGGTGACCGCCCAGGGTGCGGATGGAACTCAGCTTCCAGGCCCTCGCCCACCTTGTGACGGTCTTGGGATCCACACGGAAGGCAGCTGCCACCTCGCCAGGGGTCAGCAGCGGAGCGGTGTATTCTACGGCTTGGCGTGAAACCATTTTCTTTGTTCCCCTTGTCTTGTTTTCTTGGGCCGGAATGGCCCAGGTCCGCCGGGCTAGAAAGGAAGCCCGGCAAGCGAGTGGCTTGCAGGCGGTGTCACGCTGCTGAACCGCCTGCGTCGTCGTGCTCGCGGGTGATCGCTGCAACCGGAACCCGCAAAGCACGAGCAATCCTGTGAATCGTGGCCGGCCGCGCACTGCGCTTTTCCCGCTCGATATTCGACAGCGCGGACTGGCTCATCCCGACTTTCCGGGCGAACTCGGGCTGGTGCCAGCCGTCCTTCTCGCGGAGGCTTCGGATGGCTGCGCCGTTCTGGCGGAGTCTTCCTGGCCCTCGCCCTATCGACACCCCTGGGGTTACGGTGACCGTTTGTGTCGTGCTCATGCGAGATAACTTAAGGTCACGCCACATGCTCCGCAAGCTGGTTCTGGACACTGATGGTCACTAATGGTCGTGACCGTAAGGTAAGTAGCATGCGAAGTAATGGCCAAGAGCAACGTAGGCTCCTGCAGGACCGAGGCGTCCCGGTTATGGCAGCGCCTGGCTGCAGGCGACTAACCGATCGGATGGCCCGCTGCTCGCGGCCTGCCAGCACTGCCGACTCGGCATATATCCCCAGGTAGTGAGGCCGTTACCGGCACAACAGGGATGCGGTGGCGCCTGCCGCCGGGCGGCATCACGGTATGGCCGCGGACGCAGCGCCTGAGACTGGATGACCGGTGTGGCCATTCCGTTACGAAGTAAAGGCGCACTCTCGATGTGGCAAGCTATGTCCAGAAGGATCGGTAGTTGGCACCTGTGGACGGACCGTGATGGACACTTATCCGAGCGAAGCCTGGGAGCGCCTGGGTCGCATGCTTGAGCGACGGAGGGGCGAGCTCGGCTTCGGGTTCCGCCAGCGAACCCGGTTTGCCAGGGAGCGCGGCGGCGGCATGATCTCCGTGAAGACCATCAGCCGGCTGGAGAACGGCGAGCGAGCCTCCTACCCGGAGTCCACTGTCGGGACCGTCGAGGCGATGTACCACTGGTCGCCGGGAAGCGTCGAGCGCGTCCTGCGCGGCGGCGAGCCGAACGCGCTCCTGATTGCCCCGGCACAGGATCGCAATCCCATCACGACCGCTGACGCATCCCCCACGCCGGGAGAGCGGATGGCCAGCTGGGTTTATGTGCGGATGAAGCAGCGTGGCTACGGTGACGACACGATCCACGGCTTTCTGGATGCTGAGGGCCTGCCCCGCGAGCCGTCCACCGTGGCAGCAGTCAGGCGGATCGCCAACGCGACCGGAGCAACTTCCGCGGAAGTCCTGGCGTTGCTGGGCGTCGAGGATGCCGGGTCGCGCCGGACCCGGCCGCCGCTCGTACACGGCGACGGCGGAACAAGGGCCGAACCCGCCGCGACCTGACCGTCCGCGTCCCGGGCGCTTGTCTGAGCCGGGCAGTTGCGGCGCGATCCGTCAGCTGAACGCTCGTCCGCAAACAGCGCAGTACCGCGACCCGGGGAACGTCACTACTTTCCCCATCCGGGCTTCGCGCGACTGGTTCCCCGCGTCGTGAGCCGGTATCAGATCGGCCTGACTGGTCAGAGCGGCGACCTCACAGCCACGACGGAACCCCCGCCTCCAGGCGATCCACGCGTCCGGGACAATCCAGGCGGCTATGCCGCCCAGCGTGATCAGTACGGCCGGCAACGCCATGGCAATGGCTTGCTGGGTGCTGACTACATTCAGGGCCGACACGGCTACGGTTGCCGAGCTGAGGGCCACGCCCGCGGTAATGGTCCATGCTGCAAGCCGGGCTCGGCGCCTAGCGCCGGCGCCCCGGCGCACGTGCTGCCAGTGCGATTCACCGTCCACACGCATCTCCCCCCTCGGGAGACTGCTGACCCGACAATGAACCGGCTCCCCGTCGCTGCGCTGGGTCCCGGCGCAGTGATCAATTGGCACTATACCGACGCATGTTGTGAAGTCAAGGGAAGTAAAGCGCGCGTCGAATTTGTCAGCTGTTACTGCTTAAGAATTAGTAAAACAGTCTTAGCGCAATTTAAGGCTCCAGCGTCCCACGAGCCGCACAGCTTCAGCCCTGCATGATGAGTACCACGCGCCCGCAACGCCGCCTGCTCCGGGCGTGCCCGGCAGCTAGGTCCGATCCTCCGGCTGGCGGCCGAAGACAGATCGCCACCGCTTCCGCAGCGAGCCGACCGTGAGTCCAGATCGGAAGCCCAGGCGCTCCGCTGACTCCGGATCGCGTGCCACCCCCACCATCAGGCCGCCGAGGATCAGGACGGCGGCTGGCACTCCCAGCATGATCGTCTGCTTGACGCTGATCTCGCCGAGGGCGGCGGCGATTACGATCGCCAGGCCGCCGCCGATGCCCACACCCGCAAGCCACATCGCCAGTCTGGCTTGTCGCCTGTAGCGACCCTGCCGGTCCGTACGCTGCGGAGGCTCGGCGTTCATAGGCATCATCTCCCGGGAGACTGAAACGCCGAACTAAGAGGCGGTGATATGCGGAAAGGTATTCAATGATCCGAACCAGGCTCACTGGTGTAAATAGCCAGTTGCTTGTTGCTTGTTGCTGCCGGCTCTGCCTCATGAGATTGATTAATAAGCCAGAGCAGGTAACGGACTATACCAGCCGCGAACACCCCCGCTGCCGCTACGGATATTTTGGAAGGCTGCCTGGTCATGCTGCAGGAGTGGTAAGCACCCACAACGGGCAACCTCATGCATGGTCTAGACAACCCGACGAACCGGAAGCTCCAGGCGGTTATCTTGATCACTCCTGCGAGAAAGCAGTGGGCAGGTGAAGGGGAAATCAGCTGGTCGCGGGGCTGTCGCTTTTATTGCCCGAGATAAGCCTGATCAGTGGATGTATGGTATCGGGCGGCGATCTCGCAGGCGGAGCAGATAAATGAGGTGAATCAGATAGCCCGAGTTGCATGCCTGGCTGCCGGGACGCCTGTGACGGACTGGTGAGCCTTGCCTTAAGCCGCCCTGCCTGATGACCCGATCGGCCACGCTGTGCTGTCTCAGCTCACTTCGCTCCAGCGTGAGCAGCTCATCCGGTTCGTGAGTGAGACGGCTGGCTGCCCCACAGTCGCCGGCGCAGCGAGCGCGCGTGCGGGTGCGCGTGCTGCGGCTGCGTAACGCTCGCGGCAAGTCATGCTGACGAAACCCAGCAGCGCTGCCGGGTAGACGAAATACCCCCAGCGGCTCGCGGGGGCCAGCGCAAACAGCATGGCGAGGGTGACAGCGAGCCGCCATGCTGCTGCCTGAATATCGGCTGGCGGCTTGATGACGAGGGATGTCCCCACCACCAGGCCGGCAGCGCACAGGAGAGTAATTGCAGCCCAGCGGCCAGCGGGTCCGGTGGCAGCGAGCAGGTGCCCGGGCAGCGGGCTGTCCGCTTCGGTCTGATACCTCGTCATGCCAAGCGGGAAGAGCACCGTGTTCTGGAAGAGTGCCGCAGGCGCTGCTACCGAGGCCGGTGCCGTCGCTGCGACCAGCGCTGTCGTGGTGATCCCGGCCGTAACTGCGAACCTGGTTGCTGCCCGGGCGCCGTCCCTGGCCGCGAGCATCGCGAGAATGACGGGCAGGGCGGGCCAGGCGGTGGCCTTCATGGCGCATCCCGCGCCAAGGGCGATGGCCGCCGCCAGCTGTACTCGTCGCCCAGCAGGCGCGGCCGTGCAGGCGAGCGTCAGGCTGAGCAGCGCCAGCACCGGCAGGTCGGTGAGACCTGTCGTCAGCGGCAGGGCCAGCACCGGTGAGCAGAAGGCGAAGGCTGTACTGCCGAGCGCCCCGCCTGGCCTTGCCACCCGGAACGCCGCAGCGAGAATCGCCGCAGCGGTGACGCCCATCCAGAGCCTGGGATTGGCTGCTGCGCCATGCAGACCGGCTGCGGCTGGCAATCCGAAGATCGCCATCGCTGGCTCGTACGGGTTGTAGTCCAGGACGCGGGAGATGTGATCTGCGGCCAGGTACGGAGTGCCATGATGCAGCAGCAGAACTGCCGAACGGGCCACGACCTTGAGTGAGCTCTCATCGGCCAGGGACATCGTGCTGCCGAAGGTCACCTGCCAGGCAAGCGGGGCGCCCAGCGCGCCGACCAGAGCCAGCAGCAGCGCGGCCTGGCGGCCTCGCGACCGCCACCGGGCTGCGGTGATTGCGGCCAGCCCGTACCCTGCCGCGGCCCAGGCGCCCCAGATCCATTGCACGGGCTGCCGGGAGACGGCGAACACCACTATCGCGAAGACTGCGAATGCTGCGTACCAGGCAGTGACCTGACGACGGTCACCGGCGGGCGCAGTCACCGCCGGCGCCGGAGCCGCGCGCGGCGCCAGTGCGGGAACGGCGCCGATTCGATTCATGCGCGCGATGCGGCCCTTCGATATGGTGGCGCCCGCCGGCGGCGCAACGCGGCTGCCGCGAGAATCCGCTGCCGCGAGAAAGCGCCGCCGCGAGCGTCAGCGCAGCTGGAATGCGTCAGTATCTTGCCACCTGCGGCGGGAGCGCTGCCACCATCGGATGATCGGAATGGATCTTGCCCATGGAGGCCGCACCACCTGGCGAGCCGAGATGAGTGAAGAACTCGACGTTGACCCTGTAGTAGTCCTTCAGCTCGCCTGGGAGATCGACTTCAAAGTAGATCGCCTCGACCGGGCAGACGGGTTCGCAAGCCCCGCAGTCAACGCACTCGTCGGGCTGGATGTAGAGCATCCGCTCGCCCTCGTAGATGCAGTCGACCGGGCACTCCTCGATACATGTCTTATCGAGTAAATCGACGCACGACTGCGTGATGACGTAGGTCATTTTGGTACTCCTGTTCGGCGTGCGCCCGCGAGCTCCGCACGATTCTCGGGACGAAAGAGGGGGGTTACTTCGCCGCGGACAAAACTAAGTGCGCCGGTTATTTCGGCACACCGACGAATACCCCTTGGGGGACGTGTGCCCCCCAGGGCCCCTGCCCAGGGCCCCGGGGGTTTGCCGTCCCCCGAGGGGTACTGGTCCCTATCCGTGCCAGGCTGCGCTGCCCTAGTCTGCCGCCGGGTGAGGAGATTTGCCCGTCCTCGCCCGGCCCCGAGCCCTGACTCGGTGCGTTCCTTCCGTTGGCGGAGGACGCCATGGTCAGTCGGCGCGGAGCGCTATTCGGCGCGATGATCGCGCCGGCGGAGCGCCTGCACGCGTCGGCGACCTAGTGGCGGAATGCCCGGTCATACGAACGGAGACAGTGCCATGCGCAACCGATGGTGGATAGGACCCGGTCTCGCAGCCGTGGCCGTTGTACTCGCGGCCTGCGGGAGCACCGGCAGCCCGGCGGCTCCAGCAGCGTCCAGTCCAGCCGCGTCCGCGACAGTTCAGGCCAAGACAGGAGCCGGCTCGGTTGCAATCAAGACGATGAGTACGAGCAAGGGAACCGTGCTCGTCAATGCTGCCGGGATGACGCTGTACTGGTTCGCCAGGGACACCGGGAGCCGGTCGCACTGCACCGGCTCATGTGCCACCTACTGGCCGCCAGTCACCGGAACGGCAGTTGCCGCGGCTGGCACGACGCTGCCGCACGGCTTCGGGACGATCAAGCGGCCGGACGGCCAGACCCAGGCAACGTATGACGGGCACCCGCTCTACACCTATACGGGTGACACAGCGGCAGGCCAGTTCAATGGCAACGGCATCAGCGCTTCGGGCGGTCTTTGGTGGGCGGTAACCCCGTCTGGCGCGGAACTCCGGTCGACCCCGGCGCCGTCATCGTCGAGTTCCAGCAGCACTAGCAGCGGCGGCAGCGGCTGGTGATGCTCGGCCTGCCTTGCTAGGCCCCCCAGGGGTTTCCTGTCCCCTGAGAGATATTCGTCCCTGTGCGAAAGCTATCCGGAGGCTCTAACTTGTGGCCCGTAGTGATTCAGATCGATCTCCATCCTCGCCCGGGGCCCGCTTCTGGCCCGCGTGCGCCTAGCTGTCGGAGGCCAGGTGGTCGCTAAGCACCGGCGGGCTGAAGGCGAGCCGTCGCTAATGCCGGCTGGCGCGCCCGTGGCAGCAGCTGATGACTGGCCGGAGGCGGTCGGGTACGGCCAGGCCGTCGGCGCCGCCTGGCCAGCGGAGATGCACTCGAGAGTCAGGCCTGCAGGCACGAGCTATCCCGCGCCGACTGGCTACGGCGACACCGGCTACGGCTACGGCTACCGGCTACGAGCGACACCGGCTACGGCGACACCGGCTACGGCGACACCGGCTACGGCGACACCGGCTACGGGCGGCGCTGCGGCTGACAAAGACGTCTGGCAGGAGTGGCAGGACTGGCGGAACTGGGGACCGCCGCCCCCGATGCATCCTGACCATCCGTCGGCGCCGGTACCGCGGGTCCAGTTGCCTGCCGACCATCCGTCGGCGCCCATGGCGGCCCTTCGCGATTCAGGCCCGGCTGTCCTGCCGCAACGGCGGCGAGAGGGCTCAGCGCGGACCCGGAGCATCCCGTCGCAGGTACCTGATGCCGGCTACGGCAACGGCAGGCGCCGGCTTCATGTCGTCCCCGACGAGGAGCCTGCAGGCCACGAGGCGGCCGCGCTGCGGACCCCCGAGTACCGCGGCCGTCCGCTTCCCGTCGCGGCCGCCTGCCGGCCCGGCAGAACCTGACTGGCAGGGCGATGCCTTCCCGCGCCAGCAGGGCTTGCCGCACCGCGACGCCGTCGACAACCAGCGGCACGCCGGCCCTGGCTGGCAGGAAGCCACCGATTACCGCGGCGGGACTGGCTACCGCGGCGGGACCGGCAAGCTTCGGCCTGGCCCCGGACCCGGGCCCGGGCCCGGGCGATTCCAGAGCGACCGTTTCCCGAACGACGTCCCGAACGACGATTCGCTGTGGACAGCCCGGCAGGTTCTCACGCTCGCCGACGGCCAGGCGGCGCAGATCGCGCAAGAGGCGCAGGATTATGCAGCCTCGGTCCGCGCGGCCGCGGAACGTGAGGCGGCCGCGATTACCCAGCAGGCGGCCAGCGAGGCGGATGCGGCAGCCCGGCTGGCGACCGGCCAGGCAGCTGCGATTCGCGAGGCCGCCGAGCGCGAGGCCGCAGAGGTGCGCGCCCGGCTCGATACGATGCTGGGCGAGCTGAGCCGGGTGACCGCGTACGTTACCGAAAGCCTTGCCGCCTCCGCGATGCCGGGCACGGCGACTGCTCCACGCGGGCGGGTCGGCCGACGGCCCCGGCCCTGCCGGGCGTCCTGCCAGCGCTTCCCGCCAGCACGGCGCCAGCTCGGCCGGATACCCGGCCTTCGAGGCCCGGCCCCAGACCGGCACGGCCGGACGCTACAGGCCGGCCCGCCCTGCCGAGCGGCGGTCGTCGCCGGCCGCGAGGCCCCAGAAGCAGCCCAGGCAGCACCAGGCCATGCGCGTGGCCAGCTACGCCACCGCGTCGCTGCTCCTGTTCTCCGTCATCACCGGTGCCACGGAGCTCGGCCTGCACGGTTTCAACTTCTTCGTCTTCCGGGCGGGCGGAATAGGCCAGACGGCAGGCAACGAGAACGACCAGCAGTTCCTGGCCCGGCAGGCCGCTGCGGCGCACCACGTCGCGACGGCGAAGGGGCGGCACGCGAAAAAGTCACACGAGACCGTCGTGGTCACAAGAAATAGTCCGGCAGCCGGCGCTGCCATGCCTGAGCCGGCATCCGGAACAACCTTGCTCCAGAAGTACAACCACGGGGGAGCGACGCTAGTCAGGGAGAGCTGCGATATGGCTACTACTAGGGACTACGAGCGTGACCTCTACCCGAGTGATGTATTAGGTACCGGGAACGAGCAGGATGAGCGGGCGGATGACTCCCGGCCGCTCCGCCGGGCGGCCAGGAGCCGCGTGGACGAGTGGATGGAGGTGGAATTCAAGTTCGGCGGGTCCCGGATCAAGCGGAAGGCACTCGCCCTGGTCCTGCTAGGCGCCCCCGCGGCGGCTCCCTTGTTCTTCATGCTTCCCGCGCTCCTCACCCTGAACGAGAACACCTTCTCCGTGTCGGTCGATGACACGCTGGGGACCGGGGCAGAGCTCTGCCTCTTCCTGTGCCTGCTCGTCACCCCGATGGTCACGCTCACCGGTCAGCGCTGGTTCGTCCCGCTGCGGCGCTGGTACGGGATCATGATGGCGTGCTGCGCCATCGGTGACGCGGTCGCGGCCGGCCTCACCGATACCACCTTTGCGGGGGGCTTTCTCGGCCGGCTGGCCGGGCACGCTTTCGAGCTCATGGGCTTCATGATGGTGATGCTGGTCATCCCGCTCCTGATCACGGGCAACCACTGGGCCCAGCGCAAGCTCGGCCGGTACTGGAAGCGGCTGCACCAGCTCACTTACGTGATCTGGGGCCTGCTCGCCGTCCACCTGCTCCTGCTGGAGGGAATCGGCTTCGAGCGCGGCAGCAATGGCTCCGGCTTCGCTGGCGACGGTGACGCCATCTTCCATCAGCGCCTCTACCAGTACTCGGCGTGCAGCCTCTTCCTGCTCACCCTCAGACTGCCGCCGGTGAAGCGCTGGATCGCCGCTCGGCAGAAGGAAGGCCGGAACTGGCTTGTGTACGTGACCATCGTGCCGATCTTCGCGCTCTTCATTTTCGGGTTCATCTTCATCGTCAACGAGGAGATCTTCAAGGGAATCGACTCCTTCATGGAGCACCCGAGCAACGAGTAATGCCGGCAGAGGCAGGAGAAGAACGTGACGAGCGAGACGTACGCCAGGGGCGGCCAGCAGACGTCAGCTGGCGGCGTCCTTGTGGTGCTCATTTCCGTGCCTGTCGGCTGTCCTGGTGCTCGCGGGCGATCTTCTACGCGCCCGGTACTAGCGGGCGGCATAAGGCTGCTCTTGCTGCCGCCGGGTGCGAGCCCAACCTGGCGCCCTCCGGACTGCAGTGCACAACCGTGCAAATGCTGGCAAAGCAGTACGCGGCGATCACGACTGCGGCAACCCAGCAGCTGACCACCGATGGGGCCGCCTACCTCGCCGGCGAACGGCACCACCTCGCGACAGCCGAGGCCGCCCTGACTGCGGAAGTGGCAGTGGAGAACGCGTTCGCCACGAGCCTGGCGAGATTCCCGTTCCCGCCCGCTGTCGCCCCGGAAGCCAGGGCTCTGATCGTGGCCGACCGTGCTCTCGCGAGGCTGACCGGCCGAGCAGGCGCGGTCGTCCTCACTCACCCGGATGCGATCGTTCAACGGCCGGGCCGGGGCCGCTGCGGCGGTCGTCGAGAGCGATATGAGGATTGTCCAGAAGGATCTCGATTTGCGGCCTACGGCCAGCCAGGAGCCCTGATTCACCACCTCAGGCGGGCCGATCAGGCCCGTGAGGCAGCCGCCGCGCCTAGCGGCGCCCGGCGCTGACTGGTTCGCAGCGGCCAGGCTCGCCTTTGCCGGGCTGGGCTGCCCCCGCGTCCATCTCAGCTTCTCCTCCGGCACCCGCATCTCTGCAGGCCGGCGCGCGGCGGCGTCCCGTCAGTGCGTCCGCTTGCGGGCGTTTGCCCTAGCTGCCAGGGCAGGTCTGTAGGGTTACGCACACGGCTGGCCGCCAGGAACGCATACGTTTTGCCTACGGATGCCTGACGGAATCCGCAGCGGCCAGGACTCGCAGGAAGGCAGTGAGTGACAGACGACCTGACCTACGGCTCCGCCGAAGCCCGGCTGCGCGACATGCAGACGATCAGCGACGCGGAACTGTCCAGGCTGGATGACCAGGAGCTGCTGGCCGAGCTGCTGGAGCGGACCCGAGAGGTCCTGCGCGCCGACACGGCAGCCGTCCTGCTCCTGGATCGCGAGGCGGGCCAGCTGATCGCTACCGCCGCCACAGGCCTGGAGGAAGAGGTCCGGCAGGGCGTACGGATTCCAGTCGGGCGCGGTTTTGCCGGCCGGATCGCGGCTGAGCGCCAGGCGGTCATTCTGGACCGCGTCGATCACACGACGGTACTCAATCCGATCCTGCTCCAGAAGGGTATCCGGTCCCTGATGGGAGTGCCCATGACCGCTAGCGGCGAGGTCATCGGCGTCCTGCATGTCGGCTCGCTGACAAATCGGGCATTCACTAATCATGACGCGGAGCTACTTCAGCTAGCCGCCGACCGTGCGGCGGCCGCGGTGCAGTCAGTGCATTCGCGGGCGGACCGACTGGCCGCTCTTACCCTTCAGCGCAGCCTGCTGCCATCCGCAGTGCCTGCGGTTCCCGGCGCGGAGTTCGCCGCCAGGTTCATTCCCGGCCGGGACGGGGTCGGGGGCGACTGGTATGACGTGTTCACGCTGCCCTCAGGCGAGCTCGGCCTGGTTATGGGTGACGTCGCCGGGGCCGGGCTGGCCGCGGCCGTCATCATGGGCCGCATGCGCAGCGCGCTACGCGCTTACGCGCTGGAGACCAGCAACCCGGCCGAAGTGCTGTCCCGGCTGGACCGCAAGATGCAGCATTTCGAGCCAGGCGCACGGGCAACCATCCTGTACGCCGTTATCCAGCCTGGCCTGGCCCGGGCTCGGGTCTCCTGCGCAGGGCACCTGCCGCCGGTGATCGCCGCCCCCGGAAGACCGGCCGCGGCCGCCGACGTCCCGGCGGACGTAATGATCGGGGTGACTCCCGGCCGGACAGGCCGCCAGATGACCATCGTGGAAATCCCCCGGGGTGCACTGTTCTGCCTGTACACCGACGGGCTGGTCGTGCGGCCGGACCAGCCTGCCGAGGACGGCGTGGCCCGGCTCTGCGCGGCGCTGACACCGCAGCCCGCTGAGACCGCGGCGCTGGCCGTCATGGCCGCCCTGGTCGGCAGCGAACCAGCGCGCGACGACGTCGCCATGCTCATCCTGCGCCGGCAGCCTTAGGAGCGCGCGGGCATTCGTGCGGCAGCGCCGCTAACCTCGGCTTATGGCTGTCACGTGCTTGTGCTGCGGCGAAGAGGCCGAGCGCTGGGTGCCGTTTCACACTGACACCAGCGTGAAGGTGTGCTTTACCTGCCTGGACTGGCTGAATGGGCACCGTCGCCGGCAACTCGAGGGTCAGCGGCGCGTCGGGGCCGCAGGAGGCTGGCTCGTCGAGGGCTTCGAGCCCATCTTCATGGTCGCCAGCGTGGCTCGCTCCGCGGCGCACTACGAGAAGCTCGGATTCGAGATCACCTACCACGACGAGACTTACGCTTTCGCGCGGCACAGCGAGAACCTCAGCCTGCACCTCGCCCGGGCCGAGGACGACGGGACCGGTACGTGGAACAGCGGCCGCGCGCCAGGCGGATGCGCTCTCTACATTCACTGCGACGACGCCGACGTGGTGGCGGCCGAGTGGCGTAGCGCCGGCCTGGACGTCACCGGCCCCGTGGACGAGGACTACGGCAAGCGCGAGGGCACGCACTCCGACCCCGACGGGAACCTGATCCGCTTCGGATCGCCCATCCGCCGCCCGGCGACCTGACGATCCCGTGGCCTATGCGGCCAGGGCGGCGTACCGGCCCTTACTGGCGATCAGGGCGGAATGGGTACCGGCCTCGACGATCCGGCCATGGTCCAGGACGGCGATCTGGTCAGCGTTGCGCACGGTCGACAGGCGGTGGGCGATGGTGATAGTGGTGCGGCCCCGGCTGAGGGCGTCGAACGCCTTCTGGACAGCGCGCTCGGTGTCGGTGTCCAGTGCGCTGGTGGCCTCGTCCAGGACGAGTACGCGCGGATCGCGCAGCAGCGTCCGGGCGATGGCGATGCGCTGCTTCTCGCCGCCGGAGAACCGGTGACCGCGCGAGCCGACCATGGTGTCGTAGCCATCCGGCAGCCCCGCGATGAGGTCGTGGATCTGGGCGGCCCTGGCGGCGTCCTCGATCTCGGCGTCGGTCGCCTCCGGCCTGACGTAGCGCAGGTTCTCCCGCACGGTGGTGTGCAGCAGGTAGGTCTCCTGGCTCACCACGCCTACGATCGCGGCGAGGTCCGCGAGCCGCATGTCACGAATGTCGATGCCATCGATGCGGACGCTGCCGCCGGTCGGGTCGTACAGGCGGGAGATCAGCGAGGCCAGCGTCGTCTTGCCGGATCCGGTCTCGCCGACGAGGGCCAGCGTGCTGCCGGCCGGCACATCCAGGTTTACGCCGGTCACGGCCTCCCGGTCGGCGCCGGGATAGGTAAAGCTCACCTGGTTGAGCACGACGTGGCCGCTGATGGCGGCCGGATCGAAGTCGACGGGGCTGGCGGGCTCCTCGATGTCGACGGGCAGGTCGAGGTACTCGAAGATCCGGGCGAACAGCGCCAGCGAGCTGATCACCGACACGCCTGTACTGAGCAGTCCTGTGACGGGCCGGAAGAGGCTGTTCTGCAGGGTGGTGAACGCTATCAGGGTCCCGATCGTCATGACCCCGGCGGTCACCGGCAGGCCGGCGGCCAGGTAGATGATCGCCGGGATCGCGGCGAAGACGATGGTCAGCGAGGCCATCCGCCAGCGACCGGCCAGCTGCGATCGCAGTTCCAGATCGATCAGGCGGGCGGAGGAGTCAGTAAACCGCCGTACCAGGGCCGGGCCGGTGTTCATCGTCTTCGCCAGCTGGACGCCGTTGATCGACAGCCCCTCCTCGATGGCGACGTTGAGATTGGCCAGCTCGCGCTGCTGCTCGGTCGTGATGGCCCGGCGCATGCGGGCGACCCTGCGGGTCAGGTAGATCGCGGGCGGCATGACGATCAGCGAGATCAGCGACAGCCGCCACGACAGCGCCACCATCGCGACGGCGGTCGCGACGGCCGTGGTCAGGTTCGCGGCGATGGAGGTCGCTGTTGAGGTCACGACGGACTCCATGCCGCCGATGTCATTGGTGATCCTGGACTGGACCTCGCCGGTGCGGGTGCGGGTGAAGAACGCGATCGACTGCCGCTGGAGATGGGCGAAGACGCTGGTGCGCAGTCCGTGCATGACGTGCTGGCCGACTTTAGTGCTGATCCAGGTCTGGATCGACGCCGAACGCTGCCGTGATGCCGGCAACGGCGATCATGGCCGCGACCAGGAAGGCTAGCAGCCGGAGATTCCGGTTCGGCAGTGCGTTGTCGATGACCGCGCGCAGCAGGAAAGGCGAGGCGACGGACACCACGGAGGAGGCGACGATGATCGCGGTGACGATCGCCATCTGCCAGCGGTAGGGGGCGAACAGCCTGCCGATACGGCGCAGCGATACCTCCCGCGCCTGGGCTTTTTCCGCGGCAGTGACCGTCCTCGAGCTGCGACCGCGGCCGGTCCTGCTGGAATCTGGGTTCGTGACTGGGGACGCCAAGAAGCTGCTCGATTCTGTCGGGGGGAGGCCGTCCGGCGGCCTGGACGCGGTCGGCTTAAGGCTATTGCTGAGGTTACCTCAATATGAGGTTACAACAGGAATGGCTGATACGCTATTCCCGTGACCAGGGAGCATGACCCGGATGGCCGCGACGCGGGCGGCGAGGAGTCCCTGTCGGAAGCCTTCAGCTCCGTCGCCCGCCAGCTGCGCGCATCTTTCCCAGGAGGTACTGGCACCCTGGGACATCACGCCGTCGCACCTGCGGGCGCTGCGCGTACTCGGGCGGCATGGGGCGATGCACATGTCCGGGCTGTCGGAACATCTGCATATCGCGGCCCGCTCGGCGACGGAGGTCGTCGATGCTCTCGAAAGCAGGGGCCTGGTCGAGCGCCGGCCGACCCCGCCGACCGGCGCGCGACCCTGGTGGAGCTGACGAGTCAGGGCTCCGGCGTCCTTGACGCGATCCGCGCGGCGCGCGGTACCGAGGCTGAGCGAGTTTTTGACCGGCTCAGCCCGGCTGATCGGGCCAGCCTGGCCCGCATCCTGCGCACGCTGCGGGACTGAGCCGCCAGCGTCCTGCGGCTGGCGCTAGGCTCGGAAGCCGACGGTTGCGGGATAGCTGCGGCGTCCGGCGTAAAGACGCAGCGGTGAGGCAGTGTGGATAGGTCAGCTCGTGACGGCAGGCGGCGGAGTAGTCCGTACAGTCTTCGGACGCACGGCACGGGCCGCGCGACGAGCTGGCCGCGTGTGCAGCCGCGTGCGTTACCTGCGCATTGGCCGTGACCTCCTGCGGCACCTCTGCGGCCCCGGCTGCGCCGGCAAAGTACGAGGTGCGAGCAGCCAGCATCGGCGGCCTGGGCAGGATACTGACGGACGGGGCTGGCTTCACCCTCTACATGTACGCGCCGGATCATCAGGGGCACTCGGTGTGCTCGGGATTCTGTGCGCGATCATGGCCGCCGCTCGTACTGCCGAAAGGCGAGACCAGGCCGCTGGCCGGGCCGGGCATCAGGACTTCGCTGCTCGGGACGACCAGGCGCGCTAACGGTGAGCTGCAGGTGACCTACGACAAGTGGCCGCTCTACCTGTGGGAGGGCGACACGGCGCCCGGTCAGGCCACTGGGCAGGCTGACGATATGGGCCTGTGGTACGTGCTGTCGGTGAGCGGCGCCGTCGACCGCGGGACCCCAACCTCATGAGTGGCGCCCGGCACGACACCTGTCCGCCAGAAACCGCCGCGTGCCGCAAGTAAGACAACCAAGGGAGTGCAGATGAGTGCGAGCGAGTTCGGCGAAGGCACGGTTCTGACCTGCAGCCACGAAGACTGTGACTGCCGGGTAGTCGTGCAGCAGGCCTGTCACTGCCAGACCGAGACTGGCGCTACCTATTCGTGCGCGTGCGGCTCACCCATGGTGGTCGTCGAAGCGCCGTCGGCTGGCTGAGCCCGGCAGCCCGGAGCTGCCCGTGCTGCCTGGGCCACCGGCCGTCACGGCCGCGAGGCGGAATGCGAGCTGCCCGCGAGCGCTGCCTCCAGGCTCGGATAGACGCTAAGAACCTGGTCCGCCCCGGTGGTCTTCAGGACCCGGCGGACAGCGTCCGACCCGATCGCGAGGCGCAGCTCAGCCTGGCTTTCCACGCGCCTGGTCGCGGGCCAGCAGCAGTTGCCTGATGCCGGATGAGTCGCAGAAGACGGTCCGGGTCAGGTCCCCGACCACGACGGCGATTCCCGGCGCGAACGCCGCACGCAGCTCGGCACCGACCTCAGCGGAGTTGCTGAGGTCGATTTCGGCGGGCAGCGCTACGATTTCCGGTGCGGCAAGGCAGCCGACAGCGCGATCGGACTGAGCATCTGGGGGCACGGACGGCCTCCGCATCGGGTGCATGACTCTCAGCCCGCCGGACGGCACGCAGGAATCGCGGTGCCAGTCCGGGGTCTGGAGCTGGATCGGCAACTATCGCAGGATCATTGTGTCCCTGCCAGGGGACCACAGTCTAGGTGTGCCGGGGCCGGTCAGTCCGCTAGCACGTACCCGGCGGCGTCCACGGCCGCGGCGAGGGCGGCAGGCTCGGGCGGCTGCTCGGCCGTAACGCGGACGGCACCAGTCGCCAGGTCGACGTCCACGCCGGTGACGCCGGGCAGGCCGCTGATCTCGCTTCGCACGGCAGCCACGCAGTGCTGGCAAGTCATCCCGGCGACGGTGATGGTGGTCTCACTCACATCGAAGTCCTCACGAGCATGGCTACCGGATCTGTCGGAGCCTCCTGATACCGGCTAATGCTACGGCAGCCGCATGGCCGACAATGCCGGGAGTGGTTAACGGGGCCTTGCCATGCTCTTGTCGTCGGCCATCATCTGGGTCAGCTAGCGCTGGAACACATACCCGGCGCCGGTATTGCGCATACCCCCGGCCGGTTTTTCGTATACCTCCAGAGGGTTAACTGCTACGTTCCCGTAGCTGCGGAATATGGCCCGAGCGCGGTGCTTCTAGCTGCGGTTTCACCGACTCACGGAGGAGGGCAGCAGCTTTCTCGTGATGCCGCTTGCCCCTGCTGACGGCCTCGCTCTATTGTTCTTCTGTCAACCGTAACGCTGTCCCAATAAGGCCATTCATTTATCTGGCTGACTAATTCGGCAAGTACGGTCGGCGCAGGTAACTGGCCAGGCGCAGTAATGCAGCGCCTTTCAAAACTTTGATGCCCTGCTGCGGACTCAACACTCGCGCTGGGCAGCTGAGGAGCATACGGGATGGCTGACGTCGCTATCGGACATGCCCGCGGATCGTGGCGTGACCGGGCCGCCGCGACCTGCGCAGGACACCTGGCATTCGCCAGACGCGCGGCGCGTGCTCCAGCTTGCCCTGGCGGCCGTGTGGCTGCTGGACGGCATCCTGCAGTACCAGTCCTTCATGTTCACCAAGGGCTTCGGGCAGATGCTCGCGGCGACGGCTCCGGGCAACCCGTCGATTGTTGCCAGCCCGATCACCTGGGACGCCCGGCTGATCGAGCAGCACGGCGTTGCCCTGAACACGATCTTCGCGACTATCCAGGTGCTGCTGGCGATCGGCATCGCCTTCCGGCCGACTGCGCGTGTCGCCCTGGGCGCGTCGATCGCCTGGGCGCTCGGCGTCTGGTGGTTTGGCGAGGGCCTGGGCGAAGTGCTCACGCCGAACGCCAGCCCGGTGAACGGCGCCCCTGGCGCGGTGATCATCTACGCGCTGCTGGCCGTGCTCCTGTGGCCCGCTGACCGGAGCGCGGCCGCGCCGTTCACTGCCGCCCGGGCCGTCGGCACCCGCATCGCGCAGGTGCTCTGGCTCGTGCTGTGGGCCAGCCTTGCCTACTTCGCCCTGCTGCCGGGGAACCGCACCGCGCAGGGCCTGCATGACATGATCGCCGGCATGGGCAGCGGCGAGCCCGGCTGGCTGGCCGCGCTGGACAACCATGCCGCTGCGCTTGTAGCCCACCAGGGGCTCACCGCGTCGGTCGTGCTGGCAGTGGTGCTGCTCGTGATCGCGATCGGCGTCTTCCTGCCGCCGCCGCTGGCCCGCGTCACCGTAGTCCTGGCTATCGTGCTGTCGGCTGTCATCTGGATAGTCGGCGAGGCTCTCGGCGGCATCCTGGCCGGCGGCGGCACTGACCCGAACTCAGGGCCGCTGCTCATCCTGCTCGCGCTGGCCTACTGGCCGATGACGAAGACGGCCCGGCCGCGACCGCAGCCGGCCCGGCAGACTCCGCCAGCCGCGCGCGGGGAAGGAACACCGGCATGACAACCCCGACCTGGATTCTGGCCATCTTTGCCGCGATCATGCTGGCCGTCGCGGCGATCAGCGCCACCAGGCTCGTGCTGGCACGGTCCGGGCGGCGGCCCGGAGCTGACACCGACGCTGACATCGATGTCGCGCATCTGCTGATGGGTATCGCGATGGCAGGCATGCTGCTGGCCAGCCTGCAGACCCTGCCGAACGCAGCGTGGGCCGTGATCTTCGCAGTAATGACGGCCTGGTTCGGCTGGTGTGTGTTCCGGGAGTCCCGCACGCAGGGAACGCGCGTGCTGGCTGACGGTCATCACGCACCGCACCTGGTGCACAGCGCCGCGATGCTGTACATGTTCGTGGCCATCACCGGCCCGGCACGCGGCGGGTCCGGCATGGCCGGGATGGGCGGCTCAGCCGGGCTCGGCGATGGGCACGCTCCGCCTGCCGCTGATCGCGCTGGTGTTCGCGCTGCTGCTAGCCGGCTACGCGGTCCTCGACCTCGACCGGCTTTCCGGGCCGGCCGCGCACGGAAGCTCCGCGGTTCGCCGGGGCTACGTGCCCGGCGGCGTCGCCCTTGTCGGTGTCCCGGCGGGCGGCCCCGGCCAGCTGACGATGACTGCGCAACTGGCCGGCGGCAGCCGCGGCGGGACCGGCGTCCGAGGCCACGATGCAGGTCCCCGGCGCCAGCGCGGACGAGGCCGCGTACCCCGGCATCGCCGTTGGCCGAGGCACAGGCAGCGGTCTCGCGCGCGGTCTGCTGCTCTCGCCCCGGACGGCGGCTGCCTGCCGCATCGCCATGGGCGTGACGATGGCTTTCATGCTGGTCATCATGATCTAGCGAGGAGGGGCGAAGCCGCAGGGCCTGAGCCATTACGCTAGCCACCGGGCACACCGGGGCTAACTTCGGTATCAAGGGGACGGCCATGGCGTTCGCTGGCTTCAAGTCGGCCTGGACTCGCGCAGCGGGTACTGCAGGCCGGCCGGCAGGCGCCCGCGAGGCAGCCCGGTGAGCGCCAGGGCGAAGTTCGCCGGATTCCTGCTTCTGCTGGCCGGGGTCTTCGGCGGCGCGTACGCGGCCGGCGCGCACGTGGGCCCGGTCGCCACCACCCCGTCGCAGCGTGAGCGGCCCGGGCGGCGGGTCAGGGACGATGCACATGGGCGGGCACGCGGCGTCGGCCCGCCTCCGCGGCGGCGGGCCGTGAGCGATACCAGCGAGCTCACCGGGGAGCAGATCGAGTTCGTCGTCAGCGGGATGAGCTGCGGCGCGTGCGCGGCCAGGATCGAGCGGCGCCTCAACCGGCTGGACGGCGTCGTTGCCACCGTGAACTTCGTGACCGAGCGGGCCTATGTGACGCGGACCGGAGGCCGGGATCCCGATGAGCTGATCAGCGTGATCGAGTCGGTGGGGTACGGCGCCAGCCGTCCCGGCCCGGCCGCGCCGGAGGACGCCGGGCGGGACGACGCGGCGCGCAGCCTGCTGGAGCGGCTCGCGGTCTGTGTTCCGCTCGCGGTGGCAGTCATCGTGCTCGCGATGGCTCCGGCGCTGCAGTTCCCCGGCTGGCAGTGGCTGAGCCTGCTGCTGGCAGGCATCGTTGCCAGCTGGGGCGCGTGGCCCTTGCACAGGGCTGCCTGGGCCGGGCTCGGCCATGGCACGGCGACGATGGACACGCTGGTAAGCGTCGGCGTCAGCGCGTCCTTCCTGTGGTCGCTCTACGCGCTGCTGCTCGGCGGTGCCGGCCGGAGCGGCATGCGGATGCCCTACGCCGTCACCTTCGCGCCGGCCAGCGGGCACACGCTCTACCTCGATGTCGCAGCCGGTGTCACGGCCGCGGTGCTGTCCGGCCGGTACCTGGAGGCACGGGCTAAGCGGCAGGCCGGCTCCGCGCTCGCGGCCCTGGCCAGCCTGGCGGCCAGAACGGTGTGCATCCTCACTCGACGGCCGCGAGGAGCGGGTGCCTGCTGCCGCGCTGCGCGCCGGCGACCTGTTCGTGGTCCGCCCGGGGGAGAAGATCGCGGCTGACGGCCTTGTTGCCGAGGGCAGTTCCGCAGTCGATGCCTCGATGGTCACCGGAGAGTCGATGCCCGCCGAGGTAGGCCCTGGTGACGAGGTGGCCGGATCCTGCGTGAGCATGAGCGGGCGGCTGACTGTCCGGGCCACCAGGGTGGGTGAGGACACGCTGCTGGCTCAGATCACCCGGCTGGTGGGCCAGGCGCAGATGAGCAAGGCGGCAGCACAGCGGCTAGCCGACCGGATTGCCGCCATCTTCGTGCCGGCCGTCATCAGCGTGGCCGTGGCGACGCTCGGCTTCTGGCTGGGCGCCGGACTGTCCGGCGCGGCCGCCTGGAGCGCAGCCATCGCCGTGCTGGTGGTTGCCTGCCCGTGCGCGCTGGGACTGGCGACCCCTGCCGCGCTGCTGGCCGGCCTTGGCCGCGGCGCTCAGCTGGGGATCCTGGTCCGGAATGTGCACGTGCTGGAGTCGGCGCGCCGGATTCAGACGGTTGTGCTGGACAAGACCGGGACCCTGACCACCGGCAGGATGTCCGTGCGGCAGATCGTAACCGTGCCAGCGCCGGACGGCTCTCCGGCTGCGGCTGACGCTGAGGTCCTGCTCCTGGCCGGCGCAGTCGAGGACGCTTCTGAGCATCCGATCGGTCAGGCCATTGCCAGGGAGGCCGCTGCCAGGCTCGGGCCGCCTGCCGCCGGTCACGGACTTCGTGATGCTGCCGGGAGCTGGCGTCTGCGGGACCGCCGGGGGCCGCGATGTCACCGTCGGGAGCCCAGAGCTGTTCGCCCGGCGCGGGCTGGTCACCAGCCCGCTGCTTCTGCAGGCGGTCGCAGCGGCCGGCACCGCGGGCGGCACCGGCGTGCTGGTCGGCTGGGATGGCGCCGCCCGCGGAGCGCTGGTTGTGGCCGATGCGCTCAGGCCGGGCGCGGCGGAGGCGATAGCCCGGCTCCGGCACCTCGGGCTGACACCGGTCCTGCTGACTGGTGACGGCGAGCAGGCAGCAAAGGCGGTCGCGGCTCAGCTGGGCATCCCGTCCGGCAGCGTCATTGCCGGTGTCCGGCCCGAGCGCAAGGTAGCGGTGGTCGCCGAGCTCCAGACGGCAGGCAGCCGGGTCGCCATGGTGGGAGATGGCGTCAACGATGCCGCCGCGCTAGCGCAGGCCGACCTGGGCATGGCGGTCGGCACCGGCACCGACGCCGCGATCGGCGCCGCCGACCTCACGCTCGTCAGCGGTGACCCGGCCGGTATCGCTGATGCCATCCTGCTGGCGCGAGCCACCCTGCGGGTCATCCGCGCCAACCTCGCCTGGGCATTCGGCTACAACATCGTCGTCATCCCGCTGGCCGCGCTCGGGTACCTCAATCCGCTCTTCGCCGGCATCGCCATGTCCGCCAGCTCGCTGATCGTGGTGACCAACAGCCTCCGGTTGCGCCGGTTCACTGCGCCCGGCACCGCGCGCGCCCGGCCGGACCGGCCCGGCCAGCAGGCGGCCGGTGCTCACCCCATGACGGCGACAGCCCCGGTCCCGGCCGGGTCCGGCCCCGGCGCCGGGCCGGCCCGCCTGTCCGACGTGGCCAGGGCCGCGGCGGTCCCCCTGATCGCGGGCGCACTGATCATCGCCGTGCTATCGGCCTGGGTGCTCACCGGCGGTGGCGGCACGATCACCAGGATCCGGATACGGGTCGAGCTCGCCGCCATCCCGATGCGCGCCTACACAGTCAGCCGGGCGGCAGCCATCCGGTCGGCCCCCACCTACCTGACCATCCGCAACCTCGGTTCCCAGCCCGACGAGCTGCTGGCCGTCCGGACTCCGGCTGCGGCGCACGTCGCCCTGCTCGGGCCGCCCCGGCCGGGTGGCGGCAGGCAGGTGCTGCGGGACATCACCATTCCCGCTGGCGGCAGCGTTACCCTGACCCCGTTCGGGGACGACGTGGTCCTGCGGGATCCGGCGCCGTACGAGGCTGAGATGACGGTGCCGCTCACGCTCGTCTTCCGGCGGGCCGGCCAGGTGCAGGCTGATGCTACCGTGACGGCACCCGGCACTCCCTGAGGTAGCTGTTCATGGCTGAGGCTGATTCACCGACCGCGGTCCGCGAGATCCAGCTCGCGATCCGCGGCATGACGTGCGCGGCGTGCGCCGCCAGGGTGCAGCGGAAGCTGGGCGAGATCCCGGATGTGCTCGCCTCGGTGAATCTCGCCACTGAGAAGGCGACGGTCAGCGTGCCGCCGTCGGTGTCAGTAGACCTGCTGGTAGCCACGGTCGAGCGGGCCGGGTACGGCGCCGAGCTGGCCCGGCCGGCCGTGACCGGCGACCTCGCCGAGTCCGGGGCCAGCCCTGAGGCCGACGTGGTTGCCCGGCTGCGGCGGCGCCTCATCGTCGCCCTGGTGTTCTTCGTCCCGCTCAGCGACCTGTCCGTGCAGCTGTCGCTGTTCCCCGCGTTCCGGTTCAGCGGCTGGCAGTGGGTCCTGCTGGCCCTGGCCGTCCCGGTCGCGGGCTGGGCGGCCTGGCCGTTCCACGTCGCGGCCGTGCGCGCCGCCAGGCACGGCACGACGTCTATGGACACGCTGGTGTCGCTGGGCATTCTGGCCGCCTGCGGCTGGTCAGTGTGGGCGATGTTCGTCCTCGATACCGGGCAGTCCCGGACGAGCGCGCTGCAGTTGCTGGTCCATGCGTCCGGTGGCGGCATCTACCTGGAGGTCGCGGCCTCGGTCACCACGTTCCTGCTCGCCGGGCGGTGGTACGAGGCACGGGCCCGCCGTGACTCCGGGGACGCGATGCGCCAGCTAGCCGCAGCCGGGGCGCGGGATGCCTGCCTGCTGGACCCGGACGGGACCGAGCGCCGGGTCCCGGTCACCCGGCTGCGGGCCGGCGACCGGTTCGTAACCAGGCCGGGGGAGGCGATTGCTGCCGACGGCGTGGTCGAGTTCGGTGAGTCGGCGGTGGACACCAGCATGATGACCGGCGAGTCGGTGCCGGCCGACGCCGCCGAGGGCATTGCGGTCAGCGCGGGCACCGTCGTGGTCAGCGGCCGGCTGGTCATCCGCGCGACCAGGACCGGGAACGACACGCAGCTGGCGCACCTGATCGCCCTGGTGGAACGGGCGCAGGCAGACAAGTCAGCGGTGCAGCGGCTCGCCGACCGGATCTGCGGCGTGTTCGTGCCGGCCGTGCTCGCGGCCGCGGCACTCACCGCCGCCGGCTGGCTGCTGGCCGGGGCTCCGGCCGAGCGCGCGGTCAGTGCCGCGCTCGCCGTGCTGATCATCGCCTGCCCGTGCGCGCTCGGACTGGCCACCCCGGCGGCGCTCGTGGTCGCCTGCGGGCGCGGCGCGCAGCTGGGCATCTTCATCAAGGGATATGCGGCGCTCGAGGCCTCCCGCAGCGTCGACACCGTGCTGCTGGACAAGACCGGGACCATTACGACCGGAGTGCTGGCCGTGACGGGAGTCCAGCCGGCGCCCGGTATCAGCCGGGCTCAGCTGCTGGGCCAGCTCGCGGCGGTCGAGGCCGCGTCGGGGCATCCCGTCGCGGTCGCCGTCACCGCCTTCGCCAGGGCCGAGCTCGGTGACCTCAGGCAGGTAACCGGATTCGAGGCGCTGCACGGCCTGGGCGTGCGCGGGACAGTGGCTGGTGTCGAGGTGCTCGCGGGGAGGCAGCAGCTCCTGGCTGAGCGGGGAGTCAGCGTTACTGAGGCGCTGGCGGCCCAATGCGGGGAGTGGGAGGCGGCGGGCCGGACGGCGATCCTGGTCGCCTGGGACGGACAGGCGCGGGGCGCGGTTGCCCTCGCCGACACCATCAAGCCGTCGGCGCGGGCGGCGGTTGCCGAGCTGCGGCGCCTCGGGCTGCGCACGGTGCTGCTGACCGGGGACGGCGAGGTCGTCGGCCGGGCGATCGGGGCTCAGGCGGGCGTCGACGCGGTCATCGCCGGGGCCCTGCCCGGTGACAAGGCCGCGGTGGTCCGCGACCTGCAGGCGCAGGGCCGGCGCGTCGCCATGGCCGGTGACGGGGTGAACGACGGGCCTGCCCTCGCCACAGCCGACCTCGGCCTCGCCCTCGGCTCGGGCGCCGACGTCGCGATCAGTGCCGCTGACCTGATCCTGCTGCGGGATGACCTGCGAGTCGTGCCGGAGGCCATCAGCCTGTCGCGCGCCACGCTGGGAGTGATCAGGCGGAATCTGACCTGGGCGTTCGCCTACAACGTCGCCGCTATCCCGCTGGCCGCGGCCGGCTTCCTCAATCCGCTGATTGCAGGCGCGGCCATGGCTGGCTCGTCGGCCTTCGTCGTGGCCAGCAGCGTGCGCCTCCGGCGCTTCGGCACAGGCGGTGCCGGCAGCACCGGCCAGCAGCCGGACCACCGCAGCGCGGGGCGCTCGGACCAGCGCAGCGCAGACAGCCCGGACCGGCACGGTGCAGACAGCCCCGACCAGCAGAGCCCGGACCGCTACGGCGAGCCGCTGTACCGCATCCGGCGTTCACTCCCCGGCCTAGTCAGGCAGCAGCACCGGCCGGGACGGGCGCCAGACGTGCTGCGGACCGTGCGGCCTGATCACCTCGAGAGCACGGCGCACCGGCTCGCCCGTCGCGACCGGCGACGAGCCCGTACCTCCCGGTTCAGTGCTGCCCGTCCTGCGCTTCAGTGTCAATGACGGTCGCCGACGGCCAGGGATCCGCGGCCGCCGCGAGCCGGGCAGCGATCTCCGGGTCCGCGTCCGACAGGTCACCGCGCCTGCTCGCCAGCGCCTCGTCAGCCGCCGGGCCGTCAGCGCCGCGGACGCCTCACAGCGAAGCTCGATCAGGTCGGCGCTGGCGGCACCGGCCACTGCCGCGGCGGCCGCCCGCTGGCGCGCCGAGAGCCAGGACGCGTCCGCGATCACGGACTCGCCGATGGCCAGCAGCGCGGCTGCGCGGTGCAGCAGCTCGGCGTAGCACCGCTGGGTCCAGCTCGGCGGTATAGATCCCCGTGCCGTAGGGCGCGGCTGTCGTCGTCACCGGCGTGTCGTCGCCCGGCTCGGTCCCGGCGAGCTCCTTCCTGATCCGGTCGCTGCTCAGGACCGTCCAGCCGAGCCGGTCCGCCAGCGCGTCCGGCGAGTGTCGACTTGCCGGTGCCGGGGAGCCCGCCGACCAGGACGAGGGTGACCGCGCCCGCACGCAGGTGCCGCAGTGCAATGTCGGCCAGCTGCTGTGCCTCGCAGCCGGCGGCCGGCTCGTCCTGAGCCGCCCTGATGCGGGCAATCTTGGCCCGGACCAGCGCCCGGTAGGCGACGTAGTGGTGGCGCAGCGACGCGGGCGCCGGATCGCCGGAGTACTCGGCGTACCAGTCGGTGAAGTGCCGGGCGAGGTCGGGCGCGCCCAGCCGCTCCAGGTCCATGGCCAGGAATGCGGCGTCATCCAGTCCATCGAGCCACCGCAGGCGGTCGTCAAAGTCCAGGCAGTCGAGTACGCGCGGGCCGTCCGCCAGGCAGTAGATGTCGTCAGCGAGCAGGTCACCGTGCCCGTCGATGATCCGGCCGCCGGCCACCCGGCGGTCGAAGAGCGGCTCACGTCCGGCCAGGAACCGCCGGGCGAGGAGGCCGATTTCGGTGACCATCGCGCGATCTTCCTGGCGCGCCGGGCAGCGACGCGAGCTGCGTCAGGCTGTCATCCCACCGGCGCAGCACAGCGTCCCTGCTGCCCTCGGCGGCGATCTGCGCGGACCGGTGTGCCCGCTCATGCTGCGCGGCCACGATCCTGGCGACCTGGCGAAGCGCGCCGTCGGCCGGCTCGCCAGCCCGGACCAGGGCGGACAGCCGCCGGCTGGCGGGCATGCGCCGCATCATGACCAGGTGATCGCACAACTCCCCGGCCGCGTCGTGCACTGAGGCCACGCCCAGGTACACGTCCGGCGCGAACCGGCGGTTGAGCTCGGTCTCCCGCTCGCAGGCGGCGGCGCGCGCCTGCCTGGTCGTGAAGTCCAGGAACCCGAGGCTGACCGGCTTCTTGAGCTTGCAGGCACGGTCGCCGGCGAGGAACACCACCGCCGACGCGGTCTCGGCCACCGCCGCGTACGGCTCGGGTGCCGATTCGCTGCCGCCGTTCGCCATCTGCCGCCTCCTCGTTCTCGGCCGTACCGGCGGCCCTGGTGCCGGCCGCCGGGCAACGTCACCGCGGGCGGACCACGCTGACCGGGCAGTGCGAGTGCTGCAGGATCGCCTGACTGACTGAGCCGAGGCTCATCTCGCGCATGCCGCCGCGCCCGCGGGCGCCCAGGACCAGCAGTTGCGCGCTCTTCGCGGCGTCGAGCAGCGCGCGCCGCGGGCCGCCCTGCTCGATCCGCTGCTGCACCGTGACCTGCGGGTGGTCCGCCGCGGCCTTGCCGACCGCGGACTCGAAGTCCGCCTGGACGGCGCGGGCGCAGCCGAGCTGTGACGCTGAGTCCGCCAGCGCGCACACGGCGATGAGCGGGACCTCACGCAGGGCTGCCTCGTCAGCCGCGAAGGCCAGTGCGAGCAGCGACCCGGCCGATCCGTCGCGCGCCGACGAGTACCGGGGCCGGCGCCTGACCGGGCGCGGTCTGCCAGTGGCCGCGCACGACCGTGACCGGTCCCCGTGCGTGCGCGGCGACCTGCAGGCTGACCGATCCGAGTACCTGACCGGCCATGCCGCCGCGGCCGCGCGAGCCGACCACCACCATGGTGGCGGCGTCGCTCTGCGTGCACAGCGACAGGGCCGGCGGCCCTTCGACCAGCAATGGTGACACTGGCTGCACTGTGCTCCCGGCGCCGGCCTGGCGCATGCCCTGAGTCAGGACAGCCTCGGCGTACTGGCGTGCCGGATCGGCGGCCACGTCTGGTGCCGTGCTGTAACCGCAGCTCCAGGCGTGGCAGACGGCGAGCGCCGCGCCGCGGAGCCTGGCGTCCTCAGCCGCCCAGGCCAGGGCATCCGCACTGCCTGGCGACCCGTCATATCCGGCGACAATGGTGACAATGCGGTCGGTCATGACATTCCTCCCCCGCAGTGGCCGCGGCGGTGCCGTGCCGTTACACGGCGTGCTTGCTGGCCGGGTGATGCTCGACCACGGTTCCGGCGGACGGGAAGAAGATGCTCTCCCTGTCGTCCCGCCAGCGCACCAGGTAGGGCGGTGCCCCGTCCTGGCCGTGGACTTCGAGAATGAGGCCGTGCCGGTCCTCATCGCCCTGGTGGCGCCCCTTGACTGTCAGCTCGTCGCCAGCTTGTGCCTGCATGGTGATCGCCTCCTCACTTAACGATGGGCTCGTCCCGCCGGGCCAGCCAAGGGCCAAACGTCCCCCGGCGTGACAGGATGTGCTGGCGATGACGCACCGGCAGCAGCGGACGCTGGCAGCGACTGGAATAGCCCGGGTTGAGGGCGAGGGGTCGCTGCATATCCGCCTGGCCGGAGACGAGGTCGAGGAGGTACGGCTCGGCATCTACGAGCCGCCGCGGTTCTTCGAGGCGTTCCTGCGCGGGCGGGCCTACACCGAGCCGCCGGACATCACATCGAGGATCTGCGGCATCTGCCCGGTCGCCTACCAGACCAGTGCCTTCCTCGCCCTTGAGGCAGCCTGCGGCGTGCAGGTCGATGGCCCGCTCGCCGACCTGCGGCGGCTGCTGTACTGCGGCGAATGGGTGGCCAGTCACGCCCTGCACATCTACCTGCTGCACGCGCCCGACTTCCTCGGCTATCCGGGCGCGGTGGAGATGGCGCGGGACCGTCGCGACCTCGTTGAGCGCGGCCTGCGGCTGCGGCGCGCCGGGAACGCGATCATGGAAGTGATCGGCGGGCGCGCCGTCCACCCGGTGAACGTGCGCCTGGGCGGCTTCTACTCGGTGCCCGCCAGGCGCGACCTGGACCCGCTTGCCGCCCAGCTGCCGGAGGCCCTGGATGACGCGCTGGAGACAGTGCGCTGGGCGGCGGGACTCGACTTTCCTGACCTGACGGTCGGGCACGAGTTCCTGGCCCTGCGCCAGAGCGGCCAGTACCCCATCGAGCGCGGAACGGTGGTGACCTCAGGCGGGCGCGAGTTCGGTGCGGACGAGTTCGAGCAGCACGTCGTGGAGGAGCAGGTGCCGCACTCGACCGCGCTGCACGCCCGGCTGACGGGCAGCGACGGTACCTACCTGACCGGACCGCTGGCCCGTTATGCGCTGAACTCGCGCTGGCTGCCCCCGCAGGCCGCCGCCGCCGCGGCGGCGGCCGGACTCGGCGAGAGCTGCCGGAACCCGTTCCAGAGCATCGTGGTCCGTGCTGTCGAGGTCGTCTGCGCGATCGAGGAGGCTATCCGCATCATCGCCGGCTATCAGCCGCCGGCCGGGCCGGCCGTGCCGGTCGCGCCCCGGGCTGGCCGGGGCTGCGGCCTGTCCGAGGCACCGCGTGGCGTGCTGTACCAGCGCTATGACCTCACTTCGGACGGGACAATCACCAGCGCGCGAATCGTGCCGCCGACCTCGCAGAACCAGGCCGCCATCGAGCGCGATCTGAGAGTGTTCGTGCAGGCCCGGCTGAGTCTGGACGACGAGCGGCTCACCGCCGAGTGCGAGCGGGCCATCCGCAATTACGATCCGTGCATTTCCTGTGCCACGCACTTCCTGGACCTGCGGATCGAGCGCGGGTGAGCGGCGCTGCCCGGCTGAGGGTGATCGGCGTCGGCAGCGAGTTCCGCGGCGATGACGGTGCCGGGCCTGCCGTCATCGGCCGGCTCCGCGGCCAGGTACCGGCCGGGACGGACCTGCTGATCTGCGATGGCGAGCCCACTGCGCTGATGGAGGCCTGGGACGGCGCTCAGCTCGCGATCGTGGTCGACGCCGTGGCCGGCGCCGCAGGCCCGGCCGGAACCCTGCACCGCGTCCTGCTGGCCGGGCCCGGATCCGATCCGGGCGCGCTGAGCGGCGCCCGGTCTGGCGGCCGGGCCAGCTGGCACGGGCCCGGTATGCGGATGGCCGCGGACCTTGGCCGCGTGCTCGGCCGGCTGCCTGAGGCGCTGATCGTGCACGGAGTGGAGGCGTCGGACTTCGCAACCGGAGTCGGGCTCAGCCCGCCGGTGGCCGCGGCGATCGGTGATCTGTGCGCTGCTGTTCTGGCCGACCTGTTCCGGTATCAGGGCCAGCTCGCGCGGCAGTCAGGAACGCATCAGCCGCCGCGTTGAAGGTGCTGTACACCCGGTGCAGGTCGCCGTCCGACATGCCGAGGCGGCCAAGCTGCGGAGCGAGCGCGTCTGTGCGGGGCGTGGCCATCGGTCCGAAGCAGCCGTAGCAGCCGCGTCCGAATGCCGGGCAGATGGCGCCGCAGCCAGCCTGCGTCACCGGGCCCGAGGCACGGCGTCCCGTGTGCCACCATCACGCAGGTCGTGCCGCGCAGCTTGCACTCGTGACAGACGCTGTGGCCGGACAGCCTCGGCTGCCGGCCCGCCAGCAGCGCCGACAGCAGCGTCATGAGCTGTCCCTTGTCGATCGGGCAGCCGCGCAGCTCGAAGTCGACGGTGACATGCTCAGCTGACCGCAGTCGAGGTGGCCAGCGCGTCGATGTACTCGGGCCGGGCGTACACCGCCGCGGCGAACTCGGCGACGTCGCCGAAGTTGCGCAGCGCCTGGATGCCACCCGCAGTCGCGCAGGCTCCGATCGTGACGAGTGTCCGCGACTCGGCCCGGATGCGCCTGATGTTCTCGGCGTCGGCCGGCGTCGTCACTGAGCCCTCGACCAGGGAGATGTCATACGGTCCGGGCAGGTCCGTGCTGGTGGCCTCGGTGAAGTGGGCGATGTCCACCTCGGCCGCGAGGCTGAGCAGCTCGTCCTGCAAGTCGAGCACGGTGAGCTGGCATCCGTCGCAGGAAGCGAGCTTCCAGACGGCCAGGCGAGGCCGCTGCGGTGCGGCCGGCATCTACAGCTCCCTCGTCTCGAGCAGCGGTTCCGCCACCTGGTAGCTCAGCACCGGGCCGTCCCGGCAGAGCAGCAGCGGGCCAAGCTGGCAGTGCCCGCATTCGGCGATGCCGCACTGCATGTTGCGTTCCAGCGAGATCCGGATGCGATCGGCCGCGAGACCTGCCGCGAGCAGCGCGCGGGCCGTGATGCGCATCATTACCTCGGGACCGCACATGAGTGCGGTCGTCTGCTCCGGATCCAGCCGCGCCTGATCGATGAGCTGCGTGACCACGCCGACGTTCCCGTGCCAGCCGACGTCGGCCCGGTCGACGGTGACGCTGACCTCGGCGCCGCGCTCGCGCCACTCCTCCAGCTCGGCGCTGAACACCAGCTCGGCCGGCGACCGGGCGCCGGCCAGCACGATGACCCGCCGGTACCGTCCGCGCTCGGCAAGCGCGGCGAGCAGCGCGGACCGCAGCGGTGCCAGGCCGATGCCGCCGGCGACCAGCAGCAGGTCGCGGCCCGCGGCGGAGGACTCATCCCAGCTCGTGCCGAACGGTCCGCGCAGGCCGACGAGCTGGCCGACCCGAGCCGAGCACAGTGCCGCGCTCACCGCCCCGACCGCGCGGATCGTCTGGGTGAGCGCATGCGAGCCAGCCGTGCCGCTGACCGAGACCGGGATCTCGCCGATGCCGAACGCGTACAGCATCGTGAACTGCCCGGGCCGGACGAAGCCGACCGGGCTGGCGGCAGGCGCCAGCGTCAGCGTGACTGTGTCGTGCGTCTCCTCCCGGCGCGCACTCACCCGGTAGCCGGCCGGCACAAAGCTGGTCATGGCGCCTGGCCCGGCTGGTGCGCGGGAGCGGCATACAGGTCGAGGATCCTGACCCTGGCCGCCTGCAGCCGGGCGATGGCCGTGGCCAGCAGCCGCCGGGTCAGCAGGTAGCCGAGCTCGTGGTCAGCTTCGCACAGCGCCACCACGCCGGCGCTCGGCAGCTCGAAGGCCGTCACCGGCAGCTGCGCCACAGCGCCGAACTGCCAGCGGGCAGCCGTGGTGAGCCAGGACAGCCCGAGCTCGGCGCCCGGGCCCAGCGTCTCGACGATGACGCCCGGTCGGCCCGGGGCTCTCAGGTCCAGCGCGACGCGGCCGGCCGTGATCAGCCACAAGCGGTCGGCACGGCCCCCTTCATCGAACAGCCAGCGGCCGGCCGGGACCTCGACCGGGACGGCCAGGGCGGCCAGCCCGGCCAGCTGGCCCCCAGTCAGGCCTGCCGCGAACGGATGCGCCGCCAGCTCCGCGGGCTCGACCCTGGTCACGCCTGCTCACCAGGAGCCGCGTCCGGTCGCGGTCCCGCCGCCGGCGCGTCCCGCTCGGCGCGGAGCGCCGCGACCTCCTCGGTCAGGTCGATGCCGACCGGGCACCAGACGATGCAGCGGCCGCAGCCAACGCAGCCGGATTCGCCGAACTGGTCATGCCAGGTGCCGAGCTTGTGCGTCAGCCACTGCCGGTAACGGCTGTGCCCGGAGGTCCGCACCGGCCCGCCGTGCAGCCCGGAGAAGTCGAGATCGAAGCAGGACGCCCAGCTCTGCCACCGCTCGGCGTGGTCACCGCTGAGATCCGTGCTGTCCTCGATCGTGGTGCAGAAGCAGGTGGGGCAGGCCAGCGTGCAGTTCCCGCAGGTCAGGCACCGGGAGGCCACGTCGTCCCAGCGGGCGGCCTGCAGGCTGTCCGCGAGCAGCTCGCGCAGTCCGCCGGCCGGCATCGTGCGGCCCATCTGGCCTCGCGCCGCCTCGATCGCGGTGCCTGCCCGCTCCGCCGCTCCGGCATCGGGCGCCCGGACCGGCAGTCGGTCCAGGATCTGCGCGCCCGCCTGCGATCCGGCCTCGACGATGAAGCTGTGCTCAGGCCCCGCCAGCTCGGTCAGCATGAGGTCGTAACCGGGGCCGGCCTGCGGGCCGGTGCCCATCGAGGTGCAAAAGCACGTCTCGCCAGGCTCGGTGCAGTTGACGGCCACGATGAACACGGCGGCCCGGCGCTGTGCGTAGCGCGACTCGCGGCCGTCTCCGCCGAGTACGCGGTCCTGGATCTGGATCGCGCGCAGATCACAGGGCCGGACGCCGAGGAACGCCAGCCGCGGCGGCGGATCGTGCTCGGAGCGCACCGAGAAGTCCAGGCCGTCCTCGCTGCGGTCCGCTGACCACAGCTGCTGACGGGGCGGATGCAGGAATTCCTTCCACGAGCCGGGCCGGCCGAGTGCCCGAAGGCGGCACGATCCGCGCGCTCACGCAGGCGGTAGCCGCCGGGCGACAGCGTCACTCCCCAGCCGAACGGGAGGTCGCCGGCGGATGCAAGCTCGCCGAGAACGATCGCGTCGCCCCGTACCTGCGGGCCGATCACCAGGTAGCCGGCGGCGGTCAGCTCGGCATGCAGGCTGTCGAGCCCGGCTGCGGGCAGCTGGAATCGGGCCTGAGGTGCCGTCGGGTCGTCCGGCATCGCGGGTCCTCCGTTCCTGTCCTGACCAGTACATCGTCCAGGCGACGGCGGCGTGCCTGTAGGGCCGAAAGTCCGCGGGCCGAACGTCCGCGGCCCGAACGTCCCGGCCAGAGCTAAGGACCCTGTCTGGCTGCCCCGCGCAGCGGTGGTATGGGGGTGCGGGAGGGACCCGTGACAGGAGTTGCGGAGTTACCGGCACGCTGCCGGCACACCGCGAAAACCGGATCCGCGCGAAGCGGGTGGGTTCCCTCCCGCGATTTCAGCTGCCCGCAGTCGCGTGACGGCCGGGCCGCCCCGGCAGCGCCGCCAGCGCCAGCAGGCCGCCGATGATCGCGACCCCAGGGCACCGCCTGCCTGCAGGAACGCGCCGTTCGTCGCCGATCCGATGTCCGAGATACTCAGCCGGCTGCCGAGCCCCATTGACCGCTGCCCCGCGGCCCGGTGTCACGCGTGTCTGCCGCGAGCAGAGCTGACTCTCCCCCGAAGATGGGGGGAAACCCTATGTTGGTCAGGGGGTCCAGGGTCGTAGCGTTGCAGGCAGCATTCGACTCGCCGGAAGCTGGAGAGGGCACAAGGAGCATTATGAGTTCGCGAATCCGCGGGCCGCGCCAGGCGCTGGCCACTGCGGCGATCCTGCAGCTAGCCCGAAGGACTCGGTACGTCGAGGCTGAAATGCTCGGCCTGCGGACCCTGATCAGGCCGGGCAGCGTGTGCATGGATGTCGGCGCGGCCGCGGGCCTCTACACCCTGGTGCTATCCGGGCTGGCCGGCACGGCGGGACAGGTGCACAGCTTCGAGCCCGTGCCGTTCGCCCACCCGGCGCTGACCCGCCTGCTCGGCGCGCGGCTGAGCCGGAACGTCAGCCACCATGCGCTCGCGCTCGGTGCCGAACCGGGCCGCGGTGTCATGAGCGTGCCGGTCAGCCGGCACGGGCCGGTGACCGGCCGGTCATTCCTGGATGCGCAGTGTGACGGGCTCGGATCGAACAGCGAGTTCGCCGATCAGGTCCGGGTGGACGTCGACGTCCGGACGCTCGACGAGGTCTGCGCCGGGATGTCCCGGCTGGACTTCATCAAGATCGATGTTGAGGGAGCCGAGCTTCAGGTTCTCAAGGGCGGCGCCGCGTCGATCGAGAAGTTCCGCCCCGCCCTGCTCATCGAGATCGAGGAGCGGCACACCTCGCGTTACCAGCACTCGGCCGCGGACGTGGCCGACTGGCTCGCGCACCGGAACTACCGGATGCTCAGCTGGCAGGATGGCTGGCAGGAGACGGACGCCGTCTGCGGGCACGTGCGCAACTACCTGTTCCTGCCGGACGGGCGGGCCGGTCATATCGGCGTGCCGGCCGCCAGGTCAGCGCGCCGGGTGCCGGACTCGCAGAAGCTGGCTGCGGCGGGCTGACAGCGTCAGGCGCGGCGGCAGGCGCGGCCCGGCTGTTCGCCCGGCGATACGGCCGGGCGCCCGAGGGCGTCTGGCGCGCGCCCGGCCGGGTTAATCTCATCGGCGAGCACACCGACTACAACGACGGGTTCGCGCTGCCGTTCGCGATCGGGTCCGGGGTGTGCGTCGCCGCGGCCGCGCGGGATGACGGGATCCTGTCGCTGGTCTCGCGTCAGCACGGGGACGCGGCGGAGATTCCGGTGTCGGCTCTGGCGCCAGGGCTCCCGGCCGGCTGGCCAGCGTATCCGGCCGGCGTCGCCTGGGCGCTGCGGGCGGCGGGCTACCCGGCTGGCGGGGCGAGCCTGGCCATCGACGCTGACCTCGCCGCCGGCGCGGGCCTGTCCTCGTCGGCGGCGCTGGAATGCGCTGCCGGACTGGCGCTCTCCGACCTGTATCAGCTGGCAGTTCCCCGTATTGAGCTGGCAGCACTCGGCCGCCGGGCGGAGAACGACTTCGTCGGGGTCCCGACCGGCGTGATGGATCAGCTGGCCGTCATGCTGGGCCAGTCCGGGCATGCGCTCCTGCTCGACTGCCGCTCAGGGACAGCAGAACCGGTGCCGCTGGACGCCGTCGCTGCGGGCCTGGACCTCCTGGTGATCGACACCCGCGCGCGGCACGAGCTGACCGACGGCGGGTACGGCGCCCGCCGGCAGTCCTGCGAGGAGGCGGCCCGTGCGCTTCGAGTCCGGTCCCTGCGCGAGGCCGGCGATGGCGGCGAGCCCGATCAGCTGCGCGATCCGGTCCTGCGGCGCCGCGCCAGGCATGTCGTCACCGAGAATCGCCGGGTGCTCGCGACAGTTGAGCTCCTGCGGGCCGGCCAGCCTGACCGGATCGGCCCGCTGCTGACCGCATCGCACTCGTCGCTGCGGGATGACTTCGAGGTGTCCTGGCCTGAGGCCGACGCGGCCGTCGGCACAGCTGTGCGGGCGGGCGCACTCGGCGCCCGGATGACCGGCGGCGGGTTCGGGGGCGCGGTGATCGCACTGGTGCCGGCCGCTGCGGCCGCCGCGGTGGCCGAGGCGGTCGCGGCAGAATTCGCCAGGCAGGGCTGGGCGGATCCGGCGATAGCGCCGGTCCGGCCGTCGCCGGGCGCGCACAGGGTGATCTGACGCCGCCGCCGTCGCCCTGGGCCGCGGCCGGCCGGGCCGCAGCCGTCAGCCGAGGTCGCGCAGCCGGCGGGCGGCCGCCTCGGGCGCGATGTCGTTCGCGAACGCGCCCATGCCCGACTCCGATCCGGCCAGGTACTTCAGCTTCCCTGGCGCCCGGCGGATGGTGAAGAGCTCCAGGTGCAGGGCGAAGTCACCGGCCTCGCGCCGGACCGGGGCCTGATGCCAGCCGGAGATGTAGGGAGCCGGCTGATCGAAGAGCCGGTCGAACCGGCGCAGCAGGTCGCGGTAGAGCTCGCAGAACTCCGCACGGGCCGCCTCGTCAAGCGCGGGCAGCGAGGGCACCCGGCGGCGCGGGTACAGGTGCACCTCGTACGGCCAGCGGGCGGCGTGCGGCACCAGGGCGATCCAGTGGCCGCCGGCCGCGACGATCCGCGCGCCATCGCGCAACTCGGCGGCCAGCAGGTCATCGAACAGGCTGCCGCCGGTCTCCGCCCGGTAGCTCGCGGCCGACTGCAGCATCCGGCCGGTCCGCGGGGTGACGTACGGGTAGGCGTAGATCTGGCCGTGCGGGTGCGGCAGCGTGACGCCGATCTCGGAGCCGCGGTTCTCGAAGCAGTAGACCTGCTCGACGCCGGGCAGCCGGCCCAGCTGCGCCGACCGGTCCGTCCAGGCCGCCAGGACTGTCCCGGCCCGGGACAGGCTGAGGTCGGCAAACGACGCCGCGTGATCCTGGCTGAAGCAGATGACCTCGCACCGCCCCGCCGCCGGGCGGCTGGTCAGCAGGCTGGCTGCGCTGGCCGGCGGCGGCGGCCCGGCCGGAGCCGGGGGGCTGTCGCGGGCGTTCCCGTCCTGGTTGCCCGTATCGGAGTGGGCAGGCCCGGCCAGCGTGGGGAAGCGGTTCTCGAAGACGACGACCTCGTACTCAGGGGCCGGGATCTCGGTACTGTGGGCCGGCGTCGACGGGCAGAGCGGGCACTGGCTGTCCGCAGGCTGGAACGTCCGGTCCTGACGGTGACTCGCGACGACCACCCACTCGCCGAGCAGCCAGTCCCACCGCGCCTCTGCCCTGACCTGCACCGCCGTCAGCTGCCGCCGGTCAGGATAGTCGGCGGGGCGGCGGGGGAGCGCGCCGTAGTAGATCAGCGTCCGGCCGTCTGCCAGCGTGATACTGGTCCGGCGCGGCTGCGCAGCGGCCTCAGGCATCTCGGCAGAGCTCCCTTCCCGGCGGCGTGGCGGTTATGAGGGAGACTTAAGCACGCCAGAGCGTGCGCAAGTCTCCCGGATCATGGAAAGGCGGTGCGGATGCAGCAGCCCGCCCGCCGCGTTGGCGCCCAGCTGCGCCTGCAGGTGAGCGGGCAGGCCGAGGCGGCGGTGCAGATCGCCGTTTCCGGCCGTCCGGGCGCGGCGGTGACGGAGGAACTGACGATCCGCCAGGCCGGGCGGGACGTTGCGCTGCGTGAGGTCGCCATGGACGGCGAGGGCCGCGTGCACGTCGCCCGGCTGGTTCCCGGTCCGGCGGAGATCACCTACCAGGCGCAGATCCGCGGCAGCACCGGACCTGCGCCGGTGACTGACGCTGACCGGCTGAGGTACCTGCGGCCAAGCCGGTACGCCGAGTCTGACCGGCTTGCCGCGGTGGCGCGCGCGGAGTTCGCCGGGCTCGCGCCGGGTGCTGACCTGCTGTCCGCGGTGTCGTCCTGGGTGGGAACCCGCCTCGCCTACGTGCCGGGCAGCAGCCGGCCAACCGACGGCGCTGTGCAGACGCTGCTGAGCAGGCAGGGCGTCTGCCGTGACTACGCCCATCTGGTGATTGCGCTGCTGCGCGCCCTGGATGTGCCCGCCCGGCTGGTGGCGGTCTATGCACCGGGACTCGACCCGATGGACTTTCACGCCGTCGCCGAGGTTGCGCTGGACGGCCACTGGCAGGCGGTGGATGCCACCCTGCTGGCGCCGCGGGCAAGCCTGGTCCGCATCGCGACCGGCCGCGACGCAGCGGATACGGCGTTCCTGTCGACCTACGGAGGGATAGCCGATCTCGTCGGGCTTGAGGTGACCGCCGTGACCGACGGCAGGCTGCCGTCCGATAATCCCGCCGACCTGGTCGCGATTTCGTAGCGGCGGATGCTGTCGTCGCCGCGCGCGCCGGCTGCGGCGGGCTGCGGTTCCCGCAGGTCCAGCCAGCGGTCGAGCCCGGTCAGGCTGATGATCCGGCGCACGGCGGGCTGGGCGCCGGCGATGACGAGGCGGCCGCCGCGCGCCGCCAGCTGCTGCCGGGCCTGTACCAGGACGCTAAGAGCTGCTGCAGTCCGCGAAGCCGACGCCGGCCAGGTTCAGCGTCATTGTTCGCGGCTGCCTGACGTCCAGCACGCTCGCGATCAGCTGCCTGAGATAGTCGCGGCTGACAACGTCAAGTTCGCCGCTGACCGCCAGAACAGGCTCGCCGCGCTCGTCCTGAGTGACCGAAATGGTCAGGTAAGGAGTAGTTTCGCCACTTTTTGACATGAGCACAGATCGCTTCCTCCCTTGGGAGCGATCCGCGGACACACGGCGGAACTGAGCGGAAATCTACCGCGCGCCGTCGCTACCGGCAAACGAACTGGAGGACATGATCGTGGTGACTTCGCGTGCGCATGGGACGCGAAGTCACCACGATCATGGCCCGGTGGTTCAGGCCGGGTCACCATCCCTCGCGGGGGCGCCCGGCATGACCGGACCGCCGCCGGTCTGGTCATCGGAGCCAGGTGCCGCGCCCGGCCCGAGTACCTCCGCCGCGACGTCGGCGATGCGCCTGCGGGAGTCCCGTGCGCGCTTGCGCAGCACGTCGAAGGCGGTCACGGCGTCCAGGCGGTGCGCGGCCATCAGGTAGCCGACGGCGCGCTCGATGACGATCCGGTAGTCCAGCGCGTACTGCAGCTGGCCGGCGAGTGCGCTGTGATCCTGGGCGGTGAGGGCCGTGCCCACGGTCTCGGCGATCAGGTTGGCGTAGGCGCGCAGGGCGGCGATGTCCGAGTCATCCCAGTCGGTGACCTCGTCATGGTAGGTGTTGATCGTCCCGACGGGACTGCCGCTGAGCATGAGCGGAATGCCGGCCACGGCCCGGATGCGGGGCGACAGGTGCGTCAGGAGCGCGGGCCAGCGGGCGTCGGTCTGCAGGTCGGCGCTGACGACCTCGCGTGCGTACACATACGACTCGTAGCACGGCCCCTGACCGGATGCTGCCTGAGCTTCCTCCAGCTGCCGTCCGGCCTCATCGGAGGCCGCCACATAGGACAGATAGCCAGAATCAGTGACGAACATGATCCCGGCGCCGCTGTACCCGAAGACCTCGTTGACAGAGTCGACCGCCCGGTCCATCACGGCAACCAGGTCGGCCGCGACCGCGGACTTGCGCAGGCTCTGCAAGCTGGCGTTCAGTGCCTGCTCATCGATGTGCGCCACCGCTACCTCCTGCACGAGGCTGAGGCCGCTGGCGTCCTGCCGCGACGGCCGGCCCGAGATCAGCCACGTTACCGTCAGCGCGAGCGGTTCCCTGCTGACTCGAGCGGGCCAGGATAGGCGGCCTCGGCCCGGTCGCCGAGCCTGGCGGCCTGCCGGCGGACGGCGATCAGCCCGAGGACGATCGCGACCACGGCCGCGCCGCCCAGGATCCAGCTGATCGTCCCGGAGTTCCGCAGCAGGGCATCGCCGGCGAGGTAGGAGGCCAGGGTGTAGATCCCGGCCCAGAGGATCCCGCCGGCCGCGTTCGCGAGCACGAACCGCCACCAGTCCATGCGGCTGACTCCGGCGAGGAACGCGGCGTAGGTGCGCAGGACGGATACGAACCGGCCGAAGAACACGACCTTGCGGCCGTGCCGGTCGAAGAGGTAGCGCGCGGTTTTCAGCTTCCGCTCGTCCAGCCTGACCTTCGAGCCGTACCGCCTGGCCAGCGGGTACCCGCCCTTCGCGCCCAGCCAGTAGCCGATGTTGTCGCCGATGATGGCCGCCGCTGCCGCGACCCCGAAGATGACCCAGGGGTCGAGGCGGTGGGTGTGCCCTGCGTAGACGCCAGCCAGGATCAGCGCGGTCTCGCCCGGCAGCGGGATGCCCAGGCTCTCGATCGCGACCAGAAGGAAGACCGCCCAGTAGCCGAAGCTCCCGATGAGGTTGCTGACATTCACCCGGTGCCGCCGTTCACTCAGTGCCGCCGGCCGTCATGACTCTCAGTATAGTTCTACATCGTTGTAGATATTCGCGGAACCCGGCCCGGCAGCCTGGGACTACGCGGCGCCCGGCGGCCCGGTGACCGGCGGGTGCCGTTATTTCATGACGTGTTCACTGGGTCGTTTCCTGCGCTCAGCAGGCTGAGGCGAGGTAGGGCAATCAGCCTGTCTTCGAGCAAAAGGTTGGGATTGATGACGACGCATGACTCGGTACTGCCTGCCCGCGGCGGACGGCGCTGGCGGCTTGCGCTGCCGCTGACCGCGGCGGTGGCCGCTGGCGTCCTGGCCGCCGCCGGGCCGCTCGGCAGCGCGGCCGCGCACGCCGGGGTCCGGGGGACCTGGTTCCAGCCCGGCAACCTGGTGGTGAGCGGATCGGACTACACCGGCACGGCCAGCCTCTTCACGCCGGGCGTGACCGAGCTGCCGCCGGGCTGCTCAGGGAGCGCCTGCACCCCCGCCGTCGCCGACGGCTCCTACCCCGGAGTCTTCAACAACGACGCCGCCGACCCCAGCTTCGGCGTCACCTCGCCGATCTTCCTTGACCAGCTCACACCGGACGGTCACCTGGTTAACACGCTGCGGGTGCCGGACGGCACCGGCCTGCCGGGCGGCGCGGCCGGGCACGTGGTCACGAGCTTCTCGTCAAAATCCGAGCTGGCGCTGAACCTGTCGACGAGCGGCCGCGAGCTGACCTTCATGGGCTACGACGCGGTGCCCGATACCGTCGACGCCTCCAACGCCAACACCCCCGGTGACATCGACCCGACCAACCCGGTCGCCGGTGCCTACTACCGGGTGGTGGCCGAGGTGGATCAGGACGGGCGCTTCAGGTACACGCGTCACCAACGCCTACAGCGGCGACAACGGCCGGGCCGCGATCCTGAACGACTCCGGCGGCGCGAACGTCCTCTACGCGGCGGGGAACGCCGGGAACGGGTCGAACCCGCAGCCGGACGGCATCATCACTCGGCGCCGGCGCGCAGATCCTGACCCCGCAGCGGTCCCCGAGGCGCTCCAGCAGCCGGGCCAGCCGACGCCAGTGGGCAGCTTCAGCGTCACCCAGCTCGGCGACAAGGCCGACAAGATCGGCAAGGACACCAACTTCCGCGGCCTGACGATCTACCACAACGTCGTCTACTACACCAAGGGCAGCGGCGGCAACGGAATCAACACCGTCTACTTCATCGACACCACCGGGAAGGCCTGCCCGGACGGCGTCGGGCGTTCCGCAGCCAGGTGCGCGCGCTGCCGACCTCGCCGATCGCCTATGACCCTGCGCTGCTGCAGACCGAGGGCGTGACTCCGTACAACATGTGCATCCTGCAGGGCTTCCCGACGACGCTGGCGAAGACTGCCGACGCGCGTTCCCGTTCGGCCTCTGGTTCGCCAACGCGGACACGCTGTACGTCGCAGACGAGGGCAACGGCACGAACACCTACTCGACGGCCACGGGCACCTACACCGCCGCCGCCGCGCAGACGACGGCCGGCCTGCAGAAGTGGGTGTTCAACGGCACCAGCTGGACCCTCGCCTACACCCTGACGGCCGGGCTGGACCTGGGCACGCCGTACCCGGTGGCGGGCTATCCGGCCGGGGACAATGCGGCAACCGGGCTGCCCTGGGCACCGGCCACCGACGGCCTGCGCAACATCACCGGCCGCGTCAACCGCAACGGCACGGTGACGATCTGGGCCATCACCTCTACCGTGAGCGGCAGCGGGGACCAGGGCGCGGACCCGAACAAGCTGGTGGCGATCACGGACCCGCTGGCGGCCACCGCGGCTGCGGCCGGCGAGCAGTTTGTGACCGTCCGGTCAGCTGGCTACGGGCAGGTGCTGCGGGGCGTGGCGTTCACTCCAGGCACCCAGCCGGCCGGCGCCTGGCAGTAGGGCGGCGTGATCGCGGCGGGCGGGGAGCGGGAACCCCGCCCGCCCCGGTCCGCGTCCTGACATGCCGGACGGAGTCAGCCCGGGCGGCGAGCACGGACGTATGATCATGGCGGTGTCCGAAAACCCGCTGGAGTCCGCTATGAGCACTGCGAAGCCACGGTCAGTGCTGCCCAGCCTCCGCCTCGACGAGCTGCTCGCGGAGCTTCAGACCAGGCTGCAGGCCGTGCTGACCACCCGCGACCGGGTGAATGCCCTGTTCGACGCCGTCGTAGCGGTCGGCACCAATCTCGATATCGAGGTCGTGCTTCGCGGCATCGTGGAGGCCGCGGTCAGCCTGGTGGACGCCAGGTACGGCGCCATGGGTGTCATCGGCGAGGGCGGCCGGCTGGCCGAGTTCATCCCGGTCGGGCTGACCGAGGACGAGATCGGCCAGATTCACCACTGGCCGGAGGGCCGGGGCCTGCTCGGCGCGCTGATCGCTGATCCGACGCCCATCCGCATCGGCGAGCTCGCCGAGCACGAGCTGTCCTCCGGCTTCCCGGCGGGTCATCCGCCGATGAACTCCTTCCTCGGCGTGCCGATCCGGATCAGGGACGAGGTCTACGGCAACCTCTATCTCACCGAGAAGCGCGATGGCGGCGAGTTCGACGAGGAAGACGAGGCCGTGCTGGTCGCGCTCGCCGCGGCCGCCGGCGTGGCGATCGAGAACGCGCGGCTGTACGACGAGGCGAGGCGCCAGCAGCGCTGGCTTGGCGCCAGCGGTGAGGTCACCAGGACGCTGCTCTCCGGAGCCGATGCCAGCGACGCGCTGGCGCTGATCACCGCCAGGTCGCTGGAGATGTCGGGCTCGGACCTGGTGGTGCTCGCGCTGCCGACCGCGGACAGGAGCATGCTGCGGATCGAGCACGCGGCGGGGGACGGAGCGGAAGAGGCACTCGGCCTGATGCTGCCCGCCGGCGGATCCGCCTCCGGGCAGGTGCTCGCCAGCGGTCAGCTGCTGGCCCTGGATGACTTCAGTCATGATGACCGGGTCGCCCCGCTGGCCCGGCAGCACATCAACCTGGGCCCGGCGATCCTGGTGCCGCTCGGCCAGCCGGGCAATGTGCGCGGCGTGCTGACGGCAGGCCGGCGTCCCGGCGCGATGCCCCTGACTCCGGCCGCGGCCGCCATGCTGGAGACCTTCGCCAGCCAGGCCGGAATCGCGCTCGAGCTGGCCGAGCACCGCCGCCAGGCGGAACGGGTCGCGGTATTCGAGGACCGCGACCGGATTGCCCGCGACCTGCATGATCTCGTCATCCAGCGGCTGTACGCGACCGGGATGTCGCTGCAGGGCGCGGTGTCCCTGATCAGCGTGCCCGACGTCGCCCAGCGCGTGAGCGTGGCCGTCGACTCGCTGGATGAGACCATCAGGGAGATCCGGTCATCGATCTTCGCGCTGCAGACCAGGCACGAGACCAAGCCGCCCGGGCTGCGGACGCGCATCCTGCAGGTGGCGGACGAGCTGACCGGCCTGCTTGGCTTCCCGCCGGCGCTCCAGCTGGCTGGCCGGCTGGATGACGACGTGCCGTCCGATGTCAGCGAGCACCTGCTCGGCGCGCTGCGCGAGACCCTGTCGAACGTGGCCCGTCACTCCGGCGCCAGCCGGGTCGACGTGGAGGTGCGGGCCGCCGAGGACCTGACGCTGGTCGTGCGGGACAACGGATCAGGCATCAAGGACACCGGCCGTCGCAGCGGGCTGCGCAACCTCGAAGAGCGGGCGCAGAAGTTCGGCGGCACGCTCACGCTGCGCCCGGCTCCGGGCGGCGGGACCGAGGCCGAGTGGCGCGTGCCGCTGCCCGTGCCTGAATAGCCTGCGCCGGGAAGGCCGCGTCCGGCCAGTAACCGTCAGGACGGGCAGTCAGGGCCGGGCCGTGGTGTCCGGGCCGGTGTCAGGACCGGGCCGTGGTGTCAGGCCCGGGCCGGACGCTGGCGGTCTGCTCGGCCGCCGGGACCTGCCAGGCGAGCCTGACCCCATGCGGGCCGTTCTCGATGTGCAGCCGGAAGCCAGCGGCAGCGGCGGTGGCCTGCAGGCCGGTGAGCTCGCGCTCAGGACCGCCGTCCCCGGCGGAGTCGCCGGCCAGCCTGTCGTCGCCGACAGGGACGGTATCGATGGTGGTCGTGAGGGCGGCATCCGCCACGATCACGTCGATCCTGGCGGCCCTGCAGTACGGCGCCAGCAGCACCATGGCCTCACGCAGCAGGTCGGCCAGCACGGCCGCCCGGCTCGCATCCAGGGCCGTGTCGACCGCCCCGGTGAAGCTGACCTCCGCGGCCGGCTCGCCCAGCCGGCTGAGCTCGAGCACGGTCGTCTTCAGCCCCGCCTCCTGCGCCAGGGCAGGCGGCCGCAGTCCGAAGACCGCGTTCCGCAGGTCGCGCACGACCGCGTCGAGCTCGTCGACGGCCGCCCTGAGGCGACTCCTGGCGGCTGGCTCGGGGACGGCCGCCTCGGCACCCTGCAGGGTCAGGCCCACCGCGAAGATCCGCGAGATCACCCGGTCATGCAGCTCAGCTGCTATCCGGTCGCGGTCCGCCAGGACCGTGACCTCCCTGACGCGCTCCTGGAGCAACTCGGTCTCGGCGCGGGACCTGGCAATCGCGGCGCGCAGCCCGTGTGCCGCCACGGACAGGACCGTTGCCAGCAGGGCCCACAGGATGACCCGCCGCGCGATGACCGAGCCGGGCGCGGGAACCGGCGTCAGCGAGGTGATGATCTCGACCGCCACGATGGCGGCCACGATGCAGGCGGACTCCCACGGGCGATGGTACAAAGCCGTCCAGATCAGCGGAACGAGTATGACGATTCCGATTCCGGACGTAGCTCCTGCCGCGATGATCAGCGCCAGGACCGATCCGGTGTAGGTCAGCGGAACCAGTACCGGCATCCAGGACGGCAGCCGCGACCACGGAAGCCTGAACATCGGGATGATCGCCAGCAGCAGGACGACGCTCGCCAGGACGGCCCACGGTGACTGCGGGCCCGGCGGAAGCACCAGGCTGACCTGAGCGGCGACAGCGATGATGAGGAACGGCAGTGCCCTCGCGAGGGCGCCGGCGCCGCGGAACGGGTAGCCGGCGGACGCACCGGACGCGCCGGCCACGTCCATTCCGGCGTCGGCCAGCCAGGTTCTCTGCACCGCCATCGTGGCAGCCCTTCGCTGCGGATTGGCGTCCTTGCGAACGCCGCCCTCACTGATCTGGAGACGCGCAGACCAGTCCCGGCCGACCCTGTCAGCCGACAATACAGACTGTAGCGCCGCCCCGCCCGCGCGCCTAGACGATCACCGGCGGCCAGGGTCAGGCAGGGACGGAGGCGGCTTGCCTCGGCATTCCGGCGTCCAGGGCTGCCAGGCCGGGCAGGGTCTTGCCCTCCAGGTACTCGAGGCTGGCGCCGCCGCCGGTGGAGATATGGCTGAAGTCGCTCTCGGAGAATCCCAGGGACCGGACCGCGGCCGCGGTGTCGCCGCCGCCGACCATGGTGAAACCGTCGTTGCCGGCGATCGCCCGCGCGATCGACAGCGTGCCCTCGGCGAACCGCGGATTCTCGCTCACGCCCATCGGCCCGTTCCAGAAGATGGTCTCCGCCTTCGCCAGCGCGGCCGCGAACAGGCTCGCGGTCTCCGGCCCGATGTCCAGAGCCTGCTCGCCGGCCGGGACGGCGCCGGCCGGCACGATGCGCACCGGTCCGTCGGCGTCCCGGTCGCGGGCGACCACCAGGTCCGCGGGCAGCAGCACCTGGACCCCGGCGGCGGCAGCCAGGGCGAGGCATTCCCGCGCCGCGTCCGGGTCGCCGTCCACCGCCGACGCGCCGACGCCGAGGCCCTGGGCGGCCAGGAAGCTGTTCGCCATCGCGCCGCCGATCAGGATCTGGTCGGCGATGCCCGCCAGCCGCCCGACGACCGGCAGCTTGTCCGCCACCTTGGCCCCGCCGAGGACGACCGCGTACGGCCTGCGGACGCCGCTGGTGAGCCGGGCGAGCGCGGCAGTCTCGGCCAGGACCAGGTATCCGGCCGCGTGCGGCAGCCGGGCAGGGACGTCATAGACGCTGGCGTGGCGGCGGTGCATCGCGCCGAAGCCGTCGCCGACATACTCATCGGCCAGGGCGGCCAGCTGGTCCGCGAACGCCCCGCGTACCGAGTCGTCCTTGCTGGTCTCGGCCGGGCTGAAGCGCAGGTTCTCCAGGAGGAGCAGCTGGCCGGGCAGCAGCGCCGCGGCGGCGGCTGTGGCTTCCTCGCCGACGGTGTCCGCCGCGAACTGCACCGGCTGGCCGAGCAGCTCAGCCAGCCGGGATGCGACCGGCGCGAGTGAGTAGCGCGGGTCAGGCTGGCCGGCGGCTGGCCGAGGTGCGAGCACGCGATCACGGCCGCGCCGCGCTTCAGCAGGGCCGTCAGCGTGGGCAGGCAGGCGCGGATCTTGCCGTCGTCGGTGATGGTGGCGCCGCTCATCGGCACGTTCAGGTCCAGCCGCACGAGCACGCGCCGCCCCGTTACGGTCAGGTCGTCGATGGACTTCACAGCTAGCTGCCTCTCTTGCCTGCGCAGTGTGCGCAGGGCGCCCAGCGCACGCGGAGGGTCCGCGCGGGTCATGCGGTCTGGCTGATGTTCTGGCTGAGATGGTTGAGTATGTCCACCACGCCGTCGACCTCCCAGGCGAGCTCGATGGCGCGGGCGACCGGCTCCGGCGGCCCGGCCGGGTGACCGGCGAGCGAGACGATGCCGCCGTGCGCCGCGACGGTGATCGCGGCCGCGTCCTGCGGGCAGTGCTCCGCGAGCAGCTCGCGAACCTCGCGCACGATCTCCTCGTCCGGCACGAGGAACACCTTGAGCAGGTCATGCCGGCTCACCAGGCCGATGAGATTCCGGCTCGGGTCCACGACCGGCAGGCGCTTGACGTGCCGCTGCCGCATGACCCTGGCCGCGGACGCGATCGTGGCGTCCGGATGGATCGTCACCGCCGGCGAGGTCATCAGCTCGGCTGCCGTGAGCCTCAGGTACCTGCTGTGATCGCTGGCATAGCGCCTGGCGCCCATCCAGTTCTTCTCGGTCCCGGCGCGCTTGTCCTTGGCGGTGATCAGGTCGCCCTCGGTCACCACCCCGGTCACCTGCCGGCCAGGCCACAGGACCGGGACGCCGCTGATGTCGTTCTCGACGAGCAGCGCGGCCACGTCCTTGAACGCCGTGCTGCGGTCAACCGAGATCACGTCGGCCGTCATGACATCCCTGACCCGGCTGTGCAGCGGGCCGTGATGCCGCGGCAGGTCACTGCCCGGCCGGCCGTGCGCGCGCGTTTCCGCGCGCTCGGCTGATTTCTTCCCTAGCTCCCCTGCCACCCGGTCGACCGCCCGGCGCACGTCACCGTCGCCGGCCTTGCCGTGCAGCGAGTCGTAATAGGCCGCGCCGAGGTGGCGCAGCATCGAGTCCAGGTAATAATCCTCGCGGCTCATGATGACCTCCCTGACTGTGCGCCCGCAGACTGCAGGAATCGCTCGTCGAAGCTCGCGGCAGGATCTCCTGCCGCCGGAGCTGAGGAGCGGCGCGGGAAGTTCTGCGGGCTGACGACGACGACCGGGCAGCTGGCCCGGCTCAGGCAGGCGCGGATGACCGGGCCGATTGAGCGGCCTGCCAGGATGCCCGACTCCGACCCGAGCACCAGCAGGTCGGCGCCGGATGTCTGATCTACCAGCACCCGCTCCGCCGGGCCTTCGACCACCGCGGTGAATGTCTCGGGCCGCGGCTCCGGACCGAGCATGGCGCGCATGCTGCGGGCCAGGCTTCTGCCAGCCCGCTCCCTCGCGAACCGGGCCTCATCCGGCGGGGCCGGATGCGCGTAGTAGGCGCGCTGCGCCGGCTCCCAGGCCCGGACGACCCTGAGCTGGGCACCGATGCGGTCGGCTTCGGCGGCGGCCCAGCGCAGCGCCGCCTCAGAGGCGTGCGAGCCGCTTATACCGACGACGATGACTGGCTTGGCTTCGGTCATCGATCAGCCCTCCTCTTCACTACCAGTCAAGGCCGTCAGGCTCGCGACGGGTAGGGACTTAGGTCGCCTCCGGCCGGTCGTGCGTCCCGGTACCTTCGCGGCGGTCGGCGGGCCAGCAGGCGCCGGGGACAAAAGACCCTGGCGCGGCCAGGGCTGCCCGGGCTGTGCTAGAAGGGCTCCACCAGCCGGCCGAGAGGACTCCCAGATTGCGCGTGATCTCCGACTCGATGCTCGCCGCCGTGCTCGGCAGGCTGGAAGGGGAGCCCAGGGTCGTCATGAGCGGGAATTTCGGCACGCCCTGGCAGGCCGTGAAGGTGCTGGACGCCAGCGTGCCGCAGTACCGGCTCTTCGCGCTGAATGCGCAGGCCGGCACCCCGGACCGGGACGGCGTCACGCTGGAGTCACCGTTCGTCGGCCCTGGCATGCGCCACAGTGAGAGGCTGCGCTACCTGCCCTGCCGGCTGTCTCTTGTGCCCCATATGCTGGCCTCCACCATTCCGCCGGATGTTGTCCTGGTCCACACGTCCATGCCGGTCGGCGGCACCGTGTCGCTGGGGACCGAGGTCAACATCCTGCCGGCGGCAATCGAGGCGGTGCGGGCGCGCGGCGGCCTCGTCGTAGCCCAGCTGAACCGGCACATGCCCTACAGCTACGGCGACGCCGTGCTGTCGAAGGACGACATCGACCTTGCGATCGAGGCGGACACGCTGCTGCCGAACCCGCTTCCGCGGGTGCCGGGCGAGATGTTCGAGTCCATTGGCGAGCGGGTCGCGCAGCTCGTGCCGGAAGCGGCGACCCTGCAGCTGGGCATTGGCGCGGTCCCCGATGCCGTCCTCACCGCGCTGCGCGGCCGCCGCGGCCTGACCGTCTGGTCGGAAATGTTCAGTGACGGCGTCCTGGAGCTGGAGCGGTCCGGGGCGCTGGACCCGGATATCCCGGTGACTGCCTCGTTCGCGTTCGGCTCAGGCGAGCTTTACGGCTGGCTTCATCACAGCAGCCGCATCCGGATGCTGCGGACCGAGAAGACGAACGATCCGGCCCTGATCGCCCGCCAGCACGCGATGACCTCGGTCAACGGCGCGCTGCAGGTCGACCTGTTCGCCCAGGCCAACGCCGCGAGGGTGAAGGGCGCGATCTACTCGGGCTTCGGCGGCCAGACCGACTTCGTCGTCGGCGCGCTGCACTCGCATGACGGCCGCGCCATCATCGCGCTGCCGTCCTGGCATCCGAAGGCGGACGTATCGACGGTCGTGCCCCGGCTGTCCGGGCCGGTCACGTCCTTCCAGCACAGCTATCTCGTCAGTGAGCAGGGCACCGCGACGATCTGGGGCAATGACGCCTCAGAGCAGGCCGCCGAGATCATCAGCGAGGTCGCTCACCCGGACGCGCGGGAAGAGCTCACGCAGGCAGCCCGCGGGCTCGGGTTCCGCGTCTAGCCCGCTGGCGCGGCTGCACCGGCGCCCCTAGCGGTAGTTCTGGTTGCCGTGGCTGGCCTGGTCGAAGACACGCGATGCGTACGCGGCGGCCTGGGTGCGCCGCTCCATCCCGAGCTTGGCGAACAGGGCCGAGACGTAGTTCTTGACGGTCTTCTCGGCCAGGTACATCCGCTCGCCGATCTGCCGGTTGGTGAGGCCCTCCCCGATGAGCTCGAGGATCTTGCGCTCCTGCCCGGTCAGCCCGGCCAGCGGGTCGGCCTTGCTGGCCTGGTCCCGCATCCTGGCCATCACCTTGCTGGCTGCCTCCGGGTCGAGCATCGACTCGCCGGCTGCCACCGTCCTGACAGCGCCCACCAGGTCAGTGCCCCTGATCTGCTTGAGCACGTACCCGGCCGCGCCTGCCATGATCGCGTCGAACAGCGCCTCGTCGTCGCCGAACGAGGTCAGCATGAGGCAGGCGATCTCGGGGTGCCGGGAGCGGATCTCGCGGCAGACGGTAACCCCGTCGCCGTCGGGCAGGCGGACGTCCAGTACCGCGACGTCCGGCATGAGGGCCGGGATCCGGGCGAGCGCTGACTCGGCTGTCCCGGCCTCGCCGATGACCGTGATGCCCGGCTCGGCTTCCAGCATGTCCCGCACGCCGCGCCGGACGATCTCATGGTCATCGAGCAGGAATACCCTGATGCCGGGCTTGTCCTTGGCCTGGTCCGCCATCTGCCGCTTGCCCTCCGCGCCGAAACTAACAACCATTTAATGCCGGGAACGAGGCCGACTGCGGCCCGTCCCATCAGCGTAGCCGCGGCGCGGCAGGCGGGGACAGGACCTTGGTCCTCATGATCACCGGCAGAAGGTCCTCAGATCTGCTCGGGCACCATGTCGATCGCACCGCAGGGGCATTCCGCGGCGCAGATCCCGCAGCCCTTGCAGTAGTCCAGGTCGATCTCGTAGCGGCTGCCGGGGCCGAGCTTGACCACCGCGTTGTCCGGGCAGACGCCGAAGCAGTTGTCGCACTCGAAGCAGTTGCCGCAGGACAGGCACCGGCGCGCCTCGTACACCGCGGTCTTCTCGTCCAGGCCGCCGGTCACCTCGTCGAACGTGGTGATCCTGCGGGCCGCCTCCAGCTGCGGCCGGACGGAGGCCGGGGCGTCGGCGTAGTACCAGGTATTGAGCCTGGATGCGTCGGCCAGTCTCGGCTCCCCATGCCGCTGACTGCCGCGGCCTGGCTGGCGGCGGCTGGTGTGGCGGCCTCGTTCCCGTCCTGATGGGTTCGCAGCCAGGCGTCGATGCTGTGCGCGGCTCGCTTGCCGTGACCGATGCCGACGGTCACCGTGCGCTCCGCGGGCACCATGTCGCCGCCGGCGAAGATGCCGGGATGGCCGGTCATCAGGTCCGGGCCGACCCGGACCACGCCGTCGGCGATGCTGATGCCGGGCACGCCGTCGAGCAGGGACAGCTCGGCCTCCTGGCCCAGGGCCAGCACGACCGTGTCGGCGTCGAGCGTCGTGAACTCGCCCGTGGGCTGCGGGAAGCCCGTCTCGTCCAGCTTCATCTTCTCGATCGTGATCGAGCCCTCGTCGGCGCGGGCGATGGTGGACAGCCACATCATCCGCACGCCTTCCTCGACGGCTTCCTCCACCTCGATCTCGTGGGCCGGCATCCGGTCCCTGGTCCGCCGGTAGACGACGACCGCGTCGGTCGCCCCGAGCCGGCGCGCCGTCCTGGCCGCATCCATCGCGGTGTTGCCGCCGCCGTAAACCGCCACGCGGCGGCCAAGCAGCGGGGGACTGGCGCCGTCCATGGCGTGCAGCAGGGTGACCGCGTCGAGGATCTTCGCCGAGTCGCCGGCCGGGATCTCGGCCCGCTTGCCGCGCTGCGCGCCGACGGCGAGGAACGCGGCGTCGAATCCGCCGTCAGTCATCGCGGCCTCGATATCGGTGACCGTCTGGCCGCCCTCCCAGGTCACGCCCATGGCGAGAATGCGGCCGACCTCGGCCTCCAGGACGTCGCGCGGCAGCCGGTAGGCCGGGATGCCGAAGCGCATCATGCCGCCCGCCCACGGCGCCGTGTCGCGGAGCGTGACCTGATGGCCGAGCAGCCGCAGGTGATACGCGGCGGACAGGCCGGACGGCCCGGCGCCGACGACCAGCACCCGCCTGCCGCTGTCCGGCGCCGTTACCGGAATGGTCCAGCCCTGGCGGATGGCCTCGTCGCCGAGGAAGCCCTCCACCGAGTTGATGCCGACGGCACTGTCGAGCTGGGCGCGGTTGCAGGCGGTCTCGCAGGGCCGGTAGCAGACCCGGCCCATGATCGCGGGCAGCGGGTTGTCCTGCATGATCTGGCGCCAGGCGGCCTCGTAGCCGCCGCCGCCCTCCTCGGCCCGGTTCAGCCACAGCTGGATGTTCTCGCCGGCCGGGCAGGCGTGGTTGCACGGCGGCAGGAGGTCCACGTAGACCGGGCGCTCGGTGCGCCAGGTCCCGGTCTTGTTGGCCAGGCTGGAGCCGGGGTCCAGGGTGATCGCGAACGGCTTGTCCATTACTGGCTCTCCTCCGGCATCAGGCCGTACCTGGCGATGTTCGCGTCGGCGATCCGCTGCAGATGCGCGATCGTGGCCGCGCCCTCGTCGGTCTTGAACAGATGCGCATAGCGGGACTGCAGCCTGAGGTAGTCCTCGACTGGCGCGCGCCTGCGGATCGTCGAGACGCTGACGACCTCGCCGCCGACGGCCTCGAACACCGGGAACAGGCCGGTCTGCTCGGCCAGCCGCGCGATCCTGATGGTGTCGCCCGCCGCGCTGCCCCAGCCGAGCGGGCAGGGCACCAGCACGTGCAGGTAGCGGGCGCCGCGCATCTCCATGGCCCGCTCCACCTTGTACTCCAGGTCGCGCAGTCCGGCCACGGTGGCGGTCGCGACGTAGGGGATGCCGTGCGCCATCGCGATCAGCGGCGCGTTCTTGCCCTGGCCGAACTCGTTGCCCGGATGCGGGCCGACCGCCGGCGTCGTCGTGGTCCTGGCCGCGGGGGGAGTGGCGCCCGAGCGCTGCACCCCGGTGTTCATGTAAGCCTCGTTGTCGTAGCAGATGAACAGCACGTCGTCGTTGCGCTCGAACATGCCGGACAGGCAGGCGAACCCGATGTCGACAGTGCCGCCGTCGCCGCCCTGGCCGACGACGCGGACGTCCGGGCGGCCCTTGGCGCGCATCGCGGCGGCGACGCCGGTGGCGACGGCGGGCGCGTTGCCGAACAGCGAGTGGATCCACGGGATCCGCCAGGACGTCTCCGGGTAGGGCGTGGAGAACACTTCCAGGCAGCCGGTCGAGTTGACCGCGATGAGCTGGCGGTTGGTGGCCCGCATGGCCGCGTCCAGGGCGTACCGGGCGCCGAGAGCCTCGCCGCAGCCCTGGCAGGCCCGGTGCCCGCAGTTCAGCGAGTTCTCGCGGCCGGGCTGCGACTGAACGGACCGCTGCTCGGGGATGAGCAGCCGGTTGCCGACGGCGAAGCTGCCGACCTGGTAGAACTTCACGGGCTGAGCGGGCATGTCGTGCTCCTATCCGATCCTGCTGGCAACCGCGCCAAGATCGCGCAGGATGTTCTCCGCGGCGGGCCCCGACCGCCTGGTGGCGGCGGTCCGGGTCAGCTCGCGGTCGATGAGCTCGGTGTTGAGGTCAAGGAAGGTCAGCGGCTCGAGCTGGTCCCTGCCCGCGCGGGCGAACAGGTCGTGCAGCGATGCCTTGGTGATGGCGCGGCCGCCGAGCCCGGCGATGACGGTGTAGCCATGCGGGTGGCCGCCCGAGTGCTCGAGTGCCATCCGCACGTTCGCCGCCACGATGCCGCCGATGCCCACGGCCAGCGCCTTCTCCAGCACGACGACGCGGCGCGCGCCGGCCAGCGCGGAAGCGACGGCCTCGAGCGGGAACGGCCGGAACGAGGTGATGCCGAGCGCGCCGATCCTCGCGCCGTCGGCCCGCATCTCGTCGATGACGTCCTTGATGGTGCCGAGCACTGAGCCGAGCGCGATGACGATGGTCTCGGCGTCCTGCGTGCGGTAGTGCCGTACCAGGCCGCCGGAGTCGCGGCCGAACTCGCCGGCGAATGCCGCGGCGACCTCGGGGATGAGGGCCAGCGCCTGGGTCTGCCGTGCGTGCGCGAGGTAGCGGACCTCGGTGAAGGCCTCCGGGCCCACCATGGCGCCGATCGAGACCGGGTCGGCTGGATCAAGCACCTGGCGGGGCTCGTAGCCGGGCACGAACCTGTCGACCTGGTCCGCTGACGGGATCTCGAGCCGCTCGTGCGCGTGCGTCAGGATGAAGCCGTCCATGCAGACCATCACCGGCAGTGACACTTCCTCGGCGATCCGGAAGGCCTGGATGTGCAGGTCCAGTGCCTCCTGGTTGGTCTCGGCGTAGAGCTGGATCCAGCCGCAGTCACGCTGCGACATGGCGTCGCTGTGGTCGTTCCAGATGTTGATCGGCGCGCCGATGGCCCGGTTGGCGACGGTCATCACGATCGGCAGCCCGAGGCCGGAGGCGTTGTACAGCGCCTCGGTCATGTACAGCAGGCCCTGGCTGGCGGTCGCGGTGTAGGCGCGGGCGCCGGCCGCGGACGCTCCGATGGCGACGGACATCGCGGCGAACTCCGACTCAACGTTGATGAACTCGCAGGGGCTCAGCTCGCCTGCCTTCACCTTGGCGGCCAGCGCCTCCACGATGTGGGTCTGCGGCGAGATCGGGTAAGCGCAGATGACCTCGGGACGGCACAGCCCGACCGCGTCGGCCACGCCGCGGGAGCCCTCAATCTGCCCGATCCGGCCCTGCCCGGCGGGCACAGGGCGGCCGGCGGCCCGGCGCCAGCCAGCCGGGTGCGCGGCCCGCCGCGTCCGCCGGGCTCGCACCCAGCTGCCGCAGCGCGCTGTCGTAGGCGGCCTGCGCGGCGGCCACGTTGCCCTCGCCGACCTCCCCGCCGAAGCGGTCGCGGATCGCGGCAGCGACCGACTCGATCGAGACCACGCCGGTCATCGCGGCGAATCCGCCGAGCAGCGCCGCGTTCGGAACCGGGCGGCCGGCGTGCTGCTGGGCCAGCTCGCTGGCAGGCACTGTGCAGGACGGCGCCTGGCGCCAGCTGCCCGGTGAACTCGCCGATGCCGAGCTCGGCTTCGGGCCGGGATGAGTTGATCAGCAGCTGCGCGCCTGCTCCGGCCCCGTCGAAGACGCTGACCTGGTGCAGCAGCGTCGGATCCTGGATGATCAGGACGTCGGGGTGCATAACCGGCTCGCGGATCCGGATGGGCTTGTCATCGATCCGGCAGAACGACATCACCGGCGCGCCGGTGCGCTCCGAGCCGAAGCTGGGGAACGCCTGGGCGTGCCTGCCCTCGGCGAAGGCAGCCGCGGCCAGCAGTTCGGCCGCCGTCACCACACCCTGGCCGCCCCGGCCGTGGATCCGGATCTCGAACATCGAGCGGGTACCTCCCTCACAGCGCTACCGGGCACATCAGGCCCGTGAATGAGCCTCGCACCGGGCGCCCGGGCCTGACCGGAGGCAACCGGCCTCAGATGTCAGGACCAACGGCCTTGTCACCGGCCGCCTGACGGCCGAGATTTGTTAGTAATCACGCCGGCTTCGGCCGCAGGAGGGACAGCGATGTTCGAGAGAATCGTGGCGGCCATCGACGAGTCGGACAGCGCCGAGCGCGTGCTCGCCGCGGCGCAGGAGCTCGCCACCCTGGGCGGCAGCGAGGTCTGGGTGGTGCATGCGCTGGAGCGAGAGGTGACGAAGTTCGGCTCTCCCCCGATCGAGACGCTGGACGAGGCCCGCGCAGTCGTCGACGCGGCCGTGCAGAAGCTCGTCAGCGCCGGCATCACGGCGCATGCCGAGGTGGTGCACACGCTGTACGGTCACGCCGCCAGGGAAATACTCAGCGTGGCCGCCGCGAAGGACGCAGGCGTCATCGTCATGGGCTCGCGCGGCCGGGGAGACCTGGCCGGTCTGCTGGTGGGCAGCACCGCGCACAAGGTCATCCACCTGGCCGACAGGCCGGTGATCGTGGTCAGGTAATCAGGCGGATGCGCAGGCCAGCGGCGCGGCGCGGGCGGCGACGGCGCAGCCGGGCGGCACGGCGCAGGCCAGAGGCGGCACGGCCGCCGGGCCGATGCCGCCTCCGGGTTATCTGCCCGGCCCGCTTGTCTGCGCTGGCCGGGCCTCAATGGTCAGGTTGGCCGGATGTGCTGGTTCTCCCTGACCGGGATCTTCCTGGCAGCCTTGTCGGCGGCCTTCTGCGCCAGCGCCACGGTGACCTCAAGGATGCCGTGCCCGTAGACGGCGTCGACCTTGTCCTCGTCCGCGCCGGCCGGCAGTGTCACGCTGCGGCTGAAGCTGCCGTAGCGGAACTCCGAGTGGTGCTTGTCGGCGGCATCCTCGCGCCGCTCAGCACGGATCGTCAGGGTCCCGTCGGCGACGGTGACCTCGATGTCCTTGTCCGGATCCATGCCCGGGAGCTCCGCGCGGATGACATAGCTGCCGTCGTCCACGTAGTCCTCCACCCGGATCGGATGGCCGGACAGCGGGTGCAGGACACTCCACGGTGCCTCGAGCCAGTCGACCATGTCGCCGAATGGCACCCGGTAGTCCCTGCGTGTCAGCATGCTCATCGCTCACGCCTCCCTTTGTCCTTGCCCTACGCTCCCATTCGAGGCTGCCTGAGGCGGGCTGGCCAGGGCCGAACGGTCCGGTTCGCCGGGACCTTTGCGCCTGCTGCCGGATGGCGCTGGTCCTGCTCACTGTCCTGAGGAACCGGAGGTCGTCATGTCACATCACAGCGGTGGACACCACCAGGGCGGTCACGCGGCCGGTCGCACGGGCGGTCAGGCGGCCGGGGGCGCGGGCGGGAGGACGCCGCGGCGGCGGCCGATGGCGCCGAGCGGGTGCCGCGCCGGCTGTACCAGGCCGACCTGCTACGGCTGCAGGCCGAGCTGGTGAAGCTGCAGGAGTGGGTGCGGGCCGAGGGAGCCCGCGTCGTGGTCGTGTTCGAGGGCCGGGATGCGGCCGGGAAGGGCAGCACGATCAAGCGGGTTGCCGAGTACCTCAATCCGCGGGTGGCGCGCATTGCCGCCCTCCCGGCCCCGAGTGAGCGGGACCGGACGAGCTGGTATTTCCAGCGGTATATCAGTCACCTGCCTGCGGCCGGCGAGATCGTCCTGTTCGACCGCAGCTGGTACAACCGCGCCGGGGTCGAGCGGGTGATGGGTTTCTGCACGAAGGCGGAGTACGGCCGGTTCCTGCACCAGTGCCCGATCTTCGAGCGGCTGCTCATCGAGGACGGCATCCTGCTGCGCAAGTACTGGTTCTCGGTGAGTGACGAGGAGCAGGAGCGCAGGTTCCGGGCGCGGCTTGATGACCCGATGCGGCGATGGAAGCTGTCGCCGATGGACCTCGAATCCGTGACCCGCTGGGAGGACTACTCCCGCGCCAAGGACGAGATGTTCGTGCACACCGACATCCCCGAGGCGCCCTGGTATGTGGTCGACAGCGCCGACAAGCGGCGGGCGCGGCTCAACATGATCGCGCACCTGCTGAGCACGATTGACTATCACGACGTGCAGCGGCTCCCGCTGGAACTGCCGCCGCGGCCGACCTCAACGGGGTACGTCCGGGCGCCGCGCGAATCGCAGACCTTCGTGCCCGACTACGTCGCCGGGCTGCTGGAAGGCAAGTCACGGCGCGGCCGGTGACAGTGGCTGTCCAGGTGCGGCAGGCTCACCGGGACCGGCAGGCTCACCGGGACCGGCAGGCTCAGCCGGGAGTATGCGGGCGATGCCGCCGGGAGACACCATGGCGATGTGGCCGTCGGCGTGCCATTTGACGATATAGGGCGGCGATCCGTCGTCATGCGGCACGCCGATGATCAGGCCGGTCCGGGACGGGTCACCCTCCACGATGAGCCGGTCACCGACGTGTGCGTACATGGCGGCTCTCCTTGTCCTCTGTCTTCCCCCGAGCTTCCAGCCTGCTGGCCTCCCCTGCGGGCGGTAGCGGGCATAGGACCTCTGGTCGGGGGACCTTGGCCATCGGGCCGTGCCCTGGCAGCGCCGGGACTAAGGTCCCGGCTCGGCAGGGCCCATGGCCCTGCGCGCTCGCTGTCCGCGCTGCGGAGCATGAACGAACTGCTGACATTCCTGCCCCGTGAGGATCGCCATGGCCTACGACAAAGCCCTGCTGGAACTGCCGCGCGATGAGTCGGTGCGGCTGCTCGCCAGCGTGCCGGTTGGCCGCCTGGTCTTCACGCACCGGGCGCTGCCGGCGATCCGGCCGGTGAATCACCTGGTCGCCGGCGACACGATCGTGATCGGGCTGACGCCGGGATCGGCAATCGCGCAGGCGACGGCTGCGCGCGGCACGGTCGTCGCCTACGAGGCGGACTCGCTGAACCTAGCGGACGAGTCCGGCTGGAGCGTCATCGTCGTGGGCGTGGCGCGGCCCGAGACCGACCCCGCGGCAGCGCGGCGCTACCGGCTGGCGCTGCGTCCCTGGCTGGCAGGCGCCACCGCTGAGATCATCTGCATCAGCTGCGAGATCGTCACCGGCTTCCGGCTGGCCGGCCCTTCGCCGAGACGGAAATCGCCCGGGCCGCTCCCTAGCGGCCCGGGCGTTCCGGTAGTGGCCTGAGCTCAGCTGGCGCCCGTGCCCGTGCCCGTTCCCGTTCCCGTGCTTGTGACCGCGGGACGTTCCTCCGGTCGTGGCGGCCCCTGCGCCTCCGCGGCCGCGGGCGGCGGGCCGCCGGCTCGTCCCAGTTGCCCCGCCAGATGAGCCGGTGCACCGGGATGCAGCCGCGGGATGTCGCGCAGGCCGGGGATGAACGGCACCAGCAGCAGGAGCAGCGTGGCGAGCCCGGTCAGGTAGATGGCGATCAGGTCCGCGTTGACGGAGTTGCCGAACCTCGGGATCTGGTACCACAGCGTGTACAGCCACAGCCACGGCTGGCCGGGGTAGCTGCCCGTCTCGTTCATCACGCCCCACTGGTCACCGCCCAGGTGCATCGCCTCGGCCTTGTTCGCGAAGTACTGGCCGTCCTCGATGAACAGCAGCGGCAGGGTGTAGTTCGTGCCGTAGAACGTCCGTCCTGCGAGCAGGTCGGTGTCCAGCCCGCCGCTGCGGGCCAGGGCCAGCTCGGCGGCGAGCATCGTCGGGACCGGCCCGTCGTCGGCCTTCGGCAGGACCGGGATGCCGCCGGGGAAGGTCGCCTTCGGCGCCACCTTGGCATAGGCGTTGGCCCACCCGAGCCGCTGCGCGGGGGATGCCGCCCGGTAGGCGGCCAGCGCGCGCGCTAGCGCCGGGTCCGTTGCGGACAGCCTCGTGAGCGGGCCGAGGACGAACGCATTAGCCGCGTTCACGGGCTGCAGGACACCGGCCATCTGCTCCGGCGAGAACAGCAGGCGCTGGGAGGAGCCGGTGACGTTGTTATAAGGCGGCCCGTAGGTAGCGGTCTCGCTGGTGCCCGCCAGCTCGCTGGACGCCGTGCCCAGGAAGTCGGCCGGGGCGATGCGCGACCAGGACTGGACGGTCACGGACGGCACGTCAGGCGAGGACAGCAGCGCGGCCAGGCCGAGGGTGAGCGCCAGCGCCACCACGACGGCAACGGTGCCCTCCTTCAGGATGTCGTACCGGCGGGTGCGGCCGCGCCACGGTGCCGCATCGGCGGCCGCGGCGGCCCGGCGGGCTGCCCTGTCCCGCCAGACGGCGCGGCGGGGCAGCGGGTGGCTGACCCCGCGGAACCGGACGAGCAGGACGTGCGCGCCGATGATGGCGACCAGCACGATCGGGACCAGCACGATGTGCCACATCAGCATCTGGCCGAAGTTCATGACGTTGAAGAAGCCGCCGACGCCGGCCCCGTTGAACGCGTCCTTGCCGCTGGTGGAGATCCACTGGGAGTCGAAGTTCTGCTGCGACACGTAGCCGGTGAAGCACTCCACGATCGAGATCAGGAATGCCACGACTCCGGTGATCCAGGTCATCGCCCGGCGGCCGCGCCAGGCCGCCATCCAGAACTTGCCCCACAGGTGGATCACCAGGAACGCCATGAACAGCTCGACGCTCCACAGGTGCGTGCTGTTGAAGAAATGGCCGACCGGGTTGTAGTGCCACCAGTCGGGGCCGCCCAGGGCGAGCGCGAAGCCGGACACGATGGCCAGGGCGAAGGCAGCCAGCGAGGCAACGCCGAAGACGTAGATCCAGGAGGCGACGTATCCCGGCTGCCGGTCGGGCAGCAGCTTGCCGGGCGGCAGCAGGCGGAGCGCCAGGTGCCTGACCCGGTACGTCCACATGCTGGCATCGGGGTCGTCGGCGCCCCCCGTGGTGGCATGTGCGCCCGTGACGGCATGCGCGCCCGCGACGGCATGGGCGCCGGCGGCGGCGTGAGCGCCGGAGTGGTCGCCGCTCTCTCCAGCTGTGGCGTCGCTGTCCTCCGGCGGGAGCGTCCGGTTCCGGTGCGGGAACGGCACGACCAGCGCCAGGCCGAAGATGACAACCATGACGCCGATGAGGACCAGGTTCGCGACGGAGATGTCGAAGATCGACCATTTCCAGTAGCTATCCGGGCTATTCAGGTTGATCACCGAGCCGGCTGCGGCCAGGTTATGCAAGTCCATCTCGTTAGCTCCTCGCTGATGGCGAAGTCCAGTGCGGATAACCGCAGACCGAGCTTGAGCCCCCATCGGGGGGTGGTTTTAGTGCGCACAGTCACCGATCAGCGGGACCTAGGTCCCGCACCGGACGGCCTCGTGATGACGCCCGCCATGGGCACACGTGGCTGCCTCCCGCCCGCTGATGCGGACGGGAGGCAAGTGACGGGGCTAAGGCGTGGCGGATCAGGCGGTGCTGGCCTCGACCCGGGTGGCGACGTTGGGCAGGATCTCGGTCTCGGGGGCGGTGCGCCGCAGGTGCACGAACCCGAGGACCGACAGGATCAGCATCAGGCCGGCGGCGATGAACGAGCAGATCGCGGCGATCAGCGCGATCTGGCCGAGCTGCCAGAATCCGTAGGCCTCCAGCAGCATGCTGCGCAGCGTGGTGCCGCGGAACACGGTCTGGACCTGCGCGGCCAGCGCCAGGTTCTTGGGCTGGGCCAGCGACTGAGCCGACAGCTGCGAGTAGGTCTTGCCGCCGCCGATCAGGAACAGGTGCCGGCCGATGAAGTAGTTGGCGTAGGTCTCGGCCTGCGCGCCGGTGGTCATCAGCTGGCCGGCGTACTTGCCCATCTGCGCGCGGTTGGCCGCGGGCAGGATCTTGAACTCCGGGCTGCTGGTCGTCGGGAAAACGATCTTCTGTGCCGACAGCTGGCTGGCTACCTGGTTGTTGGCATACGAATGCCCCCAGATCAGCAGCACGCCGGCCACCGCCAGGACCACCGCAAGCAGCAGCCCGGCCGCAGTCGCCAGCGCGTCGAATGTCCTCCTGCGCATTGCCTGTTCCTCCTTGCAGCTTGCCCGGGCTCACCGCCCGGGCAGTTGATTCCAAGCTGCACTGAGCATCTCGCCTGCACGATGGCGCACTCAGGGCCGTGGGACCCCGGTCCGGGGGACTTCGGTCGGCCATTCCGGACGGACCTAAGGCCCTGTTAACCGCGGCGAACCGGGCCTAGCGTCCGCATTGTGATGGCCGGCCGCACCGAACTGACGCGGCCGCGACTAAAGGAGGCAGCCATGAGCAAGGCGATTGTGCTCGCGGTGGATACCGCCCGGGACGAGCCGGGCCAGCATGTCGCCGCGGCAGTCGAGATGATCACGGAACTGGCGAAGGCCGGCGACACCGTGACGGTGCTGCACGTGCATGAATTCGCGGTCGGCAGGTTCGGCCGGATTCAGGTCGACTGCGGTGACGGGCAGGGCGAGAAGCTGGTGGCCGATATTGCCGGGCGCCTGACCGCAGCCGGAGTGCCGGCCGAGGGCGTCATCAGGGAAGCTGATTTCGGTCACGTCGCTCGTGCCATCCTGACGGAGGCGACCCATCGCGGCGCCGCCCTGCTGGTGCTTGGCTCGAGCAGCCGCACTGACCTGCCCTGGATTCCGTTCGGCAGCGTGGCCAACCGGCTGCTGCACATCGCGGCGCTGCCGGTGCTGATCGTGCCGATGCATCGTGCTGCTGAGACAGCCGAGGTCCGCGAGCACGTGCGGGCCCGCGGGATCATGCCGACAACGGCAGCAGCCGAGAGCTAAATCGCCGCTGTGCCCCACCAGCCGCTGTGCCTCACCACGGCCGTGCCTCACCACGGGGGCTCGAGAAGCTCCGGCAGCGGCCGCCGCGGCGTGCTGGCGGCCTCCGGGCCGTAGCCGAACCGGACGATGATCTGCGGGTGCTCAGGCCACGGCCACCATCCCGCCGCGTCGCCGCGCATGTCGTGCAGCTCAACCGGCTGGTAGAGCAGCGATGTCGCCAGACCGTGCGCCGTCGCGGTGAGCAGGACGCGCTGCAGGGCCTGTCCGGCGCGAAGCCAGTCCTGCGTGCTGTCCCTGGCCGTGCAGACCACGCCCAGCTGCGGCCGCTGCTCGAACCGTGCTGTCGGCCGGCTGGCCACCCGCACGCCGAAATCGCGGACAGGGCCAGGCATGTCGTCCGGCTGCGGCCCGAGCGCCTGCGCGGGTATGCCCACGGTGCTGGCGGCCTGCTGCCCGACCCACCCGACGAGCTCGCTGCGGTAGTCGGGGTACGCGCCGAGCTCGCGGTCCGCGGCGGCCGCAAGCCTGAGCACGGCTGCGGTCTCGCGGTCAGACAGCAGGCGCAGTGACGCGCACTCGAACCCGGCTGCCTGCTCCAGGCTGATGCTCGCCGCCTCGCTCAGGGGCCGTTCGCTGAACGGTGCCCGGCAGCTGTGGCGGCGCTGGATCGCGGCGCACAGCTCCTGCTCCGCCAGGCTGGCCGGGTGACCGGGGACAAGCTCAACCGACGCGATGAGCGTGCTGGCGCCGCTCGCCCGCTGCCAGACGAGGGGCCGGTAGCCCGCCGCCCGGATGGCGACTCGCAGATTCAGCAGCGCAGCTCCGCAGCTGAGGTGAAGGGCGCGGCCGTGCGGGTCGGCGATCCACAGCACCCGGTCCAGGTCGGCGTGCAGTTCGAGCACGCTGGCGGTGGCCACCCGGAAATACCACGGCTGGGTGTTGTGGATGGATGGCGCGAGGCTGGCGGCCCCGATGATCCGGTGCAGCAGTGCCTCGTCTGTCAGCGGCCCGGCCATTCCGGCACCTCCCTGGTCCCGCCGCCCCGCGGCAGCGCATCGGCCTTGAGACTGGCCCGGGCGGGCGCGCATTCCTACTGGCAATCGGTACCCCGCCGCCAGGCCTAAGGTCCTGCCAGGGGCAGACCTGCGGCCCTGCCGGCTCGGTGCGCGGCGGGCGGTTACGCCATCGGTCCCGGCGCCGCCAGGCCCTTCGCCCCTACTGCCGGCGGTGCCGTCCTGGCAGCCTGGCAAGTAGAAATGCCAGGCAAGGAGATGACCGGCCATGACGATGCTGGTTCGCGATGTGATGACGCGGAACGTGGTCTCGCTTCGCCAGCAGGCTGAGTTCAAGGAGATCGTGCGGGTCCTGCGCGATCGTCAGTTCAGCGCGTTTCCCGTGCTGGCTGCGGACGACAGCGTGATCGGCGTGGTGTCCGAGGATGACCTGCTGGTCCGGGAGGCCTATAGCGACGATTCCGCGCCGCGCTTTGTGCTGCGGCATGCTGACCGGATGAAGGCGGCTGGCCTGACCGCCGCGGAGCTGATGACCAGGCCCGCCATTACGATCGGGCCGGCCGCCACGGTTGCTGAGGCAGCCCGTGTCATGCATGCCCGGCACGTCCGGCGCCTTCCGGTCGTGACAGACGAAGGCCGGCTGGCCGGCATTGTCAGCCGGATCGACCTGCTGGGCGTCTACGATCGGCCTGATACCGACATCCGTCAGGAGATCCTGGACCGGATCATCGATGGCGAGTTCATGCTGGACAAGCTGGCGTTCGCGGTGGCTGTAGGGTCCGGGGTCGTCACCATACGCGGACCGGTCGACCGGGAGACTGTCGCGCTCAGCCTGCTGGACGCGATCCGGCATGTCGATGGCGTGCTGGCCGTCCGGGACCGGCTGCACTATCCGCACACGTAACCGGTGCCAGGCCGGAGAGAGAGGGGCAGCGTCGTGTCCGATGTCGTCTTTGAAAGCCTGGACGAGGCTGAATGCCTGCGGCTGATCGCGCCGGGCGGGATCGGGCGGCTCGCGTTCGCGGGCCGGTACGACCTGACCGTTCTGCCGGTGAACTACAAGCTCTACCAGGGCGCGGTCCTGTTCAGGACCGCTAGCGACGGATCCACGGAGGAAGATCTGCGTACGGGGATCGCGCGGGCTGACTACCGGGTTGCCTTCGAGGTCGACGAGTTCGACTCGGAGGCACGCGAGGGATGGAGCGTCCTGGTCCAGGGCCCGGCACACCACCTGGACTCCGAGGCCGAGCAGGCCGAGGCGGCCAGCGCTGGCGTTGAGCCATGGGCGGGCAGCGAGCGAGATCACTTCATCCGCATCACCCCGGCGCGCGTCACCGGACGGCGCATCACGCGCCGGCCGGACGCCTGAGCACACACCGACCCAGTCACCACGGACGGCAGGAGCAGAGCAATGCGAGCGATGGTCTACCGCGGGCCAGGTCTGCGGACTTTCGAGGAGGTCCCTGACCCGGAGATTACCGACGACGCCGACGTGATCGTCCGTGTGGAAGCGACCACGATCTGCGGGACCGACCTGCACATACTCAATGGTGACGTGCACACCGTCCGGCCCGGCCGCATCCTCGGCCACGAGGCGGTCGGCACGGTCGAGGACGTCGGCAGCGCGGTCCGCACGATGGGCGAGGGCGATCGCGTCCTGGTCTCCTGCATCTCCGCCTGCGGGGCCTGCCGGTACTGCCGCAACGGCCACTACGGGCAGTGCCTCGGCGGAGGCGGATGGATACTCGGCAACACCTATGACGGAACGCAGGCCGAGTTCGTCCGCGTGCCGTTCGCCGATACGTCCACTTACCGGCTGCCGGCCGGGTGACCGACGAGCAGGCGCTCATGCTGGCCGACATCATGCCTACCGGCTACGAGGTCGGCGTACTCAAGGCAGGCGTGCAGCCAGGCGATGTGGTAGCGGTGGTCGGCTCAGGCCCTGTCGGGCTGGCCGCGATCATGGGCGCGCGGCTGTTCAGCCCGAGTCATATCATCGCCATCGACGTCGCGGACCGGCGGCTCGATGCGGCCAAGCAGCTCGGTGCCGACGTGACTGTCAACAATGGCGTCGCTGACCCGATGGCGGCTGTGCAGTCACTGACCGACGGGCTCGGCGCAGACGTCACCTTCGAGGCAGTCGGGCAGCCGGAGACCTTTGACCTCGCAGTCCGGCTTACCCGGCCGGGCGCTCACGTCGCCAACATCGGCGTGCACGGCAAGCCGGCCGCGCTGCACCTGGAAGACCAGTGGATCCGGGACATCACGATCACGACCGGGCTGGTGGACACGTACTCGACGCCCACCCTGCTCCGGCTGCTGGCCAGCGGCCAGCTCGATGCGGGCAGGCTGGTCACCCACAGGTTCGGATTTGACGACTTCGACCAGGCCTATGACGTCTTCTCGCGCGCCGCCGATACCGGCGCGCTGAAGGTCGTGGTGACCAGCTGACGCAGGAGGTGAGCGGCCATGGCACTGTTAGCAGATCAGGCGGGCGAGCTCAGCGGCGGTTCCCTGACCGCCGTCACCAGGGTTGTCGTGGGAGTCGACGACTCGGATGCGGGCGTGGCCGCAGTGGCGGCCGCGGCGAGCCTGGCCAGATCGGCACAAGCGCCGCTGCTGGCCGTCCGGGCCTGGGCGCTTGGCCTGCCCCGCCACGGCGGCCGCAGGCTGCGGCGGCTGTCGCATCCGCACGTCGTCCTGTCGTTCTCCGGAACCGAGCAGTGTGCTGAGGCATCAGTGCTGGTCAGGCACGTGTTCGAGGCCGCGCTCGGCAGGGTGCCCGCTGGTGTGCCGGTGCGCGTACTGACACCGGACGGCGATCCGGGCCTGTCCTTAGTCCGGCTGGCCGACCAGCCAGGCGACGTGCTCGTGGTCGGGAAGAGCCACGGCTCCCCGGTTCGGCATCTGATCCACGGCTCGGTGAGCCGGTACTGCGTTCGTCACGCGGCCTGCCCGGTGCTGACGGTTCCGGCCGGCCCGGTGCTGGCGGCTCCCGCTGACCCGGCGCCGGAGCTTCCGGCCGGTCCGTGTCTGGCGGTTCCGCTAGCGCGGCTGCGGGCTGAGCTGCTCCCTGGCCTGCCACATCGTCCGGTACAGGCCGGCGCTGCCGAGCAGCTGCTCGTGCGTGCCGCGCTCGGCTACCTTTCCCCGGTGGAGCACGACGATCTCGTCCAGCTGATCAAGACCGGCCAGATCGTGAGTGATCAGCAGCAGGCTGCGGCCGGCCGTGACTGCCAGCAGGTCGGACGTCAGCGCCTGCCGGTTAGCGGGATCCAGGTGGGCTGTGGGCTCGTCAAGCACCAGCACCGCGGGATCGGCCAGCATGGCGCGGGCCAGCGCGAGCCGCTGGCACTGACCGCCGGACATGCGGGCGCCGTGGCTGCCGACGCGGGTGCCGAGGCCCTCGGGCAGTGAGTCGATCCAGTCCAGCAGCCTGACTCGCGCGGCAACCTCAGCTAGCTCCGCGTCGGCGGCGCCCGGCCGGGCCAGCCGGAGATTGGCGGCGATCGTGGTGTCGAAGATGTGCGGGTCCTGCGGGCAGCCGCCGATGCACATCCGGATGTCGTCACTGGCGTACCGGCGGATGTCCTCGCCGTTGACGGTAACGAGGCCGGCGGACGGGTCGCAGAACCGCAGCAGCACCGCCGCCAGAGTGGACTTGCCCGCGCCAGTCGGCCCGACGACGGCGACCCGCCGGCCGGCCGGCAGGTCCAGGTCGACGCCGTCCAGGGCGAGCGGGGCGCCTGGCGCGTACCTGACGCTGACTCCGGCCAGCCGGACATGCAGCGGCCTGGCCGGGCGCGGCAGCGGCTGCTCCGGATCAGCCACCGGATCGGGTGCGTCGAGCACTGCAGTGATCCGGCCGGCCGACGTGCGTGCCTGCGCCAGCTGAATCGCCGCGGCGGGCAGCGTCGTCACCGCCTCGAAAGCGGCCAGGGCAGTGAGCGTGATGACCGCCAGCGGCACCCGGCTCAGCGTGCCGTCCCCGGTTGCCGCCACTCCGAGCAGCAGCACGCCCCACAAGGTGGCGCCCGCTGCCAGCGACGTCAGGCCCGTCCCGATCCCCGCGGCCATGGCTGCGCGCCGGGAGAGCCTGGTCAGCTCCAGATCGGCCGCCGAGGTGCGGGCCAGGAGCTCGTCCTGCGCGCCGAAGGCGTGCGCGTCGGCTGCCCCGGTCAGCGCGTCCGCCAGCAGCGCGCCGAGCTCACCGCGGACGGGTGCCGACCGCCGCGCTGACAGGCGCGCCGCGCGGGCCGCGAGGATCGGCACAGCCACGCCTGCCGCCAGCAGTCCTGCGCAGAGCACGAGCCCGGCCGGCGCGAGCAGGACCACCCCGGCCACCACGGCGGCGCCGCCGACCAGGGCGGCCGCCAGCGGCGGTGCGATACCCCGGATGAAGAGGTCCTGGGTTGCGTCCACGTCGCTGATCAGCCGGGCCAGCAGGTCACCGGAGCGGAACGCGGCCAGCCCGGACGGTGCCAGCCGCTCCAGGCGCCGGTAGATCGTCACCCGGACGTCGGAGAGCACCCGGAACGCGACGTCGTGCGAGCCCAGTCGCTCGGCGTAGCGGAAGACGCCGCGGCTGATGCCGAGTGCGCGTACGGCGACGACGGCAATCGAGATGGCGACGATATTGGGATGCTGCGAGGCCCGGGCGAGCAGGAAGCCGGACACGGCGAGCAGCGCGACGCCGCTGCCGGTTGCGGCGGCCCCGGCCAGTGCGGCCAGGAGCAGCCGGGCCGCGCAGCGGCCTGGCCAGCGCCAGCAGCCTGAGCATCGGCGAGTGCAGCCGCGACGTGATCGGTGTCACCTGGTCACCTCCGCGAGATCCGCGCCCGGCGCGCTGGCGACAGCAGGCGAGGATGGCCGCACAATCGAGGCCTGGCCTGGCCCGGCGTGCACGGGAGCGATCCGCTGGGAGAGGGTGCCGGCTGTCAGCGCGAGCAGGCGGCTGGCGCCGGCGGTGGCGGCAGGTCGTGAGTGACCTGGACGACTGTTCGCCCCGTCATCAGCGTCGCCAGCGTGGCCTGCAGCTCGCGCGCGCTGAATGGATCGAGGTGAGCGGTCGGCTCGTCCAGCAGCAGCAGGGGAGCGTTGCGCAGGAACGCGCGGGCCAGCGCGATTCGCTGCCGCTGGCCCGCCGACAGCTGCAGGCCGCGCTCGCCGAGCTGGGTCGCGTAACCGTCAGGCATCGCCTCGATGAACTCGTCCGCGCCGGCCAGGCGTGCGGCCGTGATGATCTCCGCGGCCTGGCAGCCTGGCCGTCCGAGTGCGATGTTCGCGCTGATGCTCGTGGCGAACAGATGCGGCTGCTGCGGCACCCAGGCCACGTGATCGCGCCACAGCGCGATCGGGATCGTCGCCAGGTTCATGCCGCCGACCTCGATGATGCCGGCGGTGGGATGCGCGAAGCCGAGCAGCAGGGCGAGCAGCGAGCTCTTGCCCGCTCCGCTCGGGCCCGTGATCGCCACGTGCTCGCCGGGGTGAATCGTGAGGCTGACGTCCGTCAGGGCCGCCTCCGGCCGGCCCGGGTAGTGCAGCGACACATCGAGCAGGCTGACAGGCCCGGCGAGCTGCGGCATGGCCGATCGCGGCGCCTTCAGCACCGGAGAGCCGCCGGGCCGCGACTGGGCCAGCCTGGCCGGCGCCGGAACCGGAGTCTGCAGGATGTCGAACACGCGAGCAGCAGCGGTGCTGCCCTCCATGCTGGCGTGGAACTGCGCGCCGACATTGCGCAGCGGCAGGTAGGCCTCCGGGGTCAGGATCAGCACCAGCAGCGCGGTCTGATAGCTCAGGTGGCCGGCCAGCAGCCTGAGCCCGACCTCGACCGCCACCAGGGCGGTCGCCAGCGTGGCGGCGAGCTCCAGCACGAAGGCGGACAGGAATGCGACCCGCAGCGTCGCCATCGTGGCTGTCCGGTGCTCGTCGGTGACCTTCCTGATCTCCTCCGCCTGAGCATGGGCACGGCCGAAGATCTTCAGGGTCGGCAGGCCCTCGACGACGTCGAGGAAGTGGCCGCCAAGCCGGGCAAGCAGCTGCCACTGCCGCTCGGTCGAAGCCCTGGTGTGCAGGCCGATGAGGATGGCGAACACCGGGATCAGCGGCAGCGTCGCGGCGATGACGATGCCCGAGATCCAGTCGGCCCAGAAGACCCGGACGAGCACGGCGACGGGGACCAGGCAGGCAAGCACCAGCTGGGGGAGGTAGCGGCCGAAATACGGGTCCAGCGCGTCCAGGCCCCTCGGTCGACAGCGTCGTGATTTCGCCTGGCTGCTGGCCGCCAAGCCAGGACGGTCCGAGCCGGAGCGCGTGCGCGATCAGCTTGCGCCGTAGCTGCGACTTGACCGTGGCCGCCGCCCGGAGCGCCGCCACCTCGCCGCCGTAGGTGGCGGCGGCCCGCAGTGCCAGCACCACCGCCAGCGCGACGAGCGGACCTGCCAGCTCCGCTGCACCCGTGCCGCGGATGGCGCCGGCCAGCAGCCGGGCCAGCAGGCCAGCCTGGATCAGGATCAGCGCGGTGACCGCCAGGCCGAGCAGCACAGCCCCGGCCAGGTAGCCGCGGGCAGCGCTCGCGTACCGCAGCAGCCGCGGGTCAAGCGGCTTCACGCCCGTCCGCCGACGGGGGCGGGCGGCTGCTGCCTGCCGTCACCGGGCGCGGCCGGCGCCGCGGCAGGGCCGCCTATCCCGGCCGGGCCGCCGTCGGACGCTACCGCCGCGCGCTGCGGCGGCGCCGCCGACATCGGCGCGGGTGAGCCGCCTGGAGAAGACCCAGTAGGTCCACCCCTGGTAGGCCAGCACCACGGGCGTGAAGATGAGCGCGACCCAGGTCATGACCATCAGCGTGTAGTGCCCGGAGGAGGCGTTCGTGACCGTCAGGCTGTAGGCGGCCGAGGTACTGGACGGCAGCACGTTCGGCCACAGATCACCGAACAGCGTCGCGACGGCGAGAGCCAGCGTGACCGCCGTGCCGGCGAACGCCCACCCCTCGCGGCCGCGGAAGATCGCCAGCACAGCGCCGAGCAGTGCCACCGCGGCCACTGCGGCGGTGATGTCGGTGGCTGCCCTGCCGTGACTGAGCTGAGTGGCAACCAGGAACGCCGCGGCCAGCGGGACGGCCGCGCAGGCGATCTTCACTGCCACGCTCCGCGCGCGCCTGCGCAGGTCGCCGTCGGTCTTGAGGGACAGGAAGATAGCCCCGTGCAGGGCGAACAGGGTCAGCGTGGTGAGCCCGCCGAGCAGTCCGTACCAGTTCAGCAGCGTGAGCAGGTTGCCGGTGTAGACGTGGGCGGCATTGAGCGGGACGCCTCGCACGATGTTGGCGAACGCGACGCCCCACAGCAGCGCGGGCAGCGCCGAGCCAGCAAAGATGGCCACGTCCCAGCGCGCGCGCCAGCGCGGGCTGTCGACCTTGCCCCTGAACTCGAAGCAGACGCCGCGCACGATGAGCGCGACCAGGATCACCAGCAGGGCCAGGTAGAACCCGCTGAACATGGACGCGTACCAGAGCGGGAAGGCGGCGAAGGTGGCGCCGCCCGCGGTCAGCAGCCAGACCTCGTTGCCGTCCCACACCGGTCCGATCGCGTTGATCATCAGCCGCCGGTCGGTGTTGTCCCTGCCCAGGACCGGCAGCAGGATGCCGACGCCAAAGTCGAAGCCGTCGAGAATGAAGTAGCCCGTCCACAGGACCGCGATGAGGATGAACCAGAAAGTCGGGAGGCTCATGGCAGTTTTCTCCGAATGCGTGAGGGACAGGGGTGTCAGTAGGTAAAGACGGGCTGGCGCGTGTCGGCGTCTGCCTGCTCCGGCTCGTCCGGTATGCCGTCCCTGACGTGGCGGAAGGCAATCTTGCCGGCGATCACCGCGAGAGTGGCGTACAGCAGAGTGAAGACCGTCATCGAGATGATCACCGACGACGGCGTGACGCCTGGCGACACGCTCTGCTGCGTCTTCAGCACCCCGAAGACCGTCCAGGGCTGCCGGCCCATCTCGGTGAAGATCCAGCCGCTGGTGGTGCCGAGGTACGGCAGCACCACGCCCCAGATCGCGAGCCGGTAGAACCAGCTGCTGCGCGGGATCTCCCGGCGCCGCCTGGTCAGCCACAGGCCGATCAGCGCGAGCAGGCCGGCCAGCATGCCGAAGCCGACCATCAGCCGGAAGGACCAGTAGGTGACCGCGATCACCGGCTTGTAGTCGCCGGGCCCGTACTTCTTCACGTAGGCGCGCTCGACGTTGTTGATCCCCTGCACCGTCCCGTGCGGGTCCAGGGTGGCGATGAGCGACAGCAGGTACGGCACCCGGACGCTCCAGACCTCGGAATTCCCGCTCAGCGAGCCGATCGTGAACAGCGAGAAGGAGGCAGGCGACTCGGTGTTGTACAGCGCCTCGGCGGCGGCCATCTTCATCGGCTGCTGGCTGTCCATCAGCCTGGCCTGGATGTCGCCGGTCGCTGAGGTCGCGACGGCGGCGGCCAGCGTGATGCCGAGGCCGATGCGCAGCACCCGGCGGAAGACCGCGGTGTCGGCGGCGGAGTCCGTCCGGCCGCGGGCGAGGTGCCAGGCGGCCACGGCGATCACGACGGCGCCGGTGATCAGGAAGCTGGCGAAGAAGACGTGCGGCCAGGACGCCAGCGCCGTTGAGTTAGTCAGCAGCGCCACGATGCTGGTCAGCTGAGCCCGGTGGGTCACCGGGTTCACCCGGTACCCGACCGGGTGCTGCATCCACGCGTTCGCCGCGAGGATGAAGTACGCCGACAGGCTGGTGCCGATCGCGGCGATCCAGATCGTGGCCAGATGCAGCCGCGGTGACAGCCTGTTCCAGCCGAAGATCCACAGCCCGAGGAACGTTGACTCCATGAAGAAGGCCAGCAGCGCTTCCATCGCCAGTGGCGCGCCGAACACGTCGCCGACGAACTTGGAGTAGGCCGACCAGTTCATGCCGAACTGGAATTCCTGCACGATGCCCGTCACGACGCCGACGGCGAAGTTGATCAGGAAGAGCTTGCCGAAGAACTTCGTCAGCCGCAGCCAGACCGGGTCCTTCTTGATCAGCCAGGTCGTCTGCAGGCACGCGACCAGCAGTGACAGTCCGATCGTGAGCGGTACGAAGATGAAGTGGTACACGGTCGTAATGGCGAACTGCCATCTCGACAGGTCGAGCGTGCTCATCGCGATGCCCCTCCGTGCACGGTCGCTTGGCGCGTTCCCGAGTCGGCGATTGGTGTGTGCAGGGCATAGCTGATCACCGCGCGGCGAGGCCGGATGAGTGCCGACCGGCCCGGGCTTGCGGGACGTTGGTCATGGCGCCGCTACCGCGAAGGGGCGATGCGGCCCGGGCTGTCAGCCCACGCGCAGCTGGCGGCCTGGCTGCATGACGTCACTGACCGGCCTGCGCGGCGTGCGCCCCGGCTGGGTCCCGTAGCCGAGCCTGATAACCATCTGGCAGTGCTCGGGCCACGGCCAGGAGGACCAGTCCCGCCCGAGCATGTCGTCGCGCTCGATTGCCTGGTACAGGAACGACGCCGAGACGCCGAAGCCGGTCGCGGTCAGCAGCAGGCTCTGCAGTGCCTGCCCGGCGCGCAGCCAGTCAGCGGGCTCGTCGGCCGCTGTGGTCAGCACGGCCAGCTGAGGGAAGGCCTCGTAGGACCGCCGCTCCCGGTCGCCTGGCGCGGCCGCGATGAGGTCGGTGTCGCGGACTGGTGACGGAACGCGGTCGGCGCGGTGCGGCAGCGCCGCCGCCGGGATTCCGTCATCGCGGCCGGTGGCTATCCACCGCCGCAGCTCGGCCTGGTGCAGTTCGTCATGGGCCAGCTGCTGGCCGGCCTCGGCGGTCAGCGCCAGTGCCGCGACCGCCTTCCGCCTGGCTGAGCATGCGCAGCCGGCCGCCCTCCGTGGCTGCGGCGCGGCGCAGCCGCCGCACCGCCGCGGCCGGGATCCTGCGTTCCGGAGTAGGGGCCGCGGTCGGTGTGCCGCTGCCAGATGCAGTCGTACTGCTCGCGCTCGGCCCGGCGCGGCAGGCCTCCGGCCGTTGCCCGGAGCACCGCGAGTACGTCGAACGGGTAATCCGGATGCGGCAGCAGCCGCACTGCGGGATCGAGAGCCATGCTCCTGATCGCGAGCCGGGCGTTGTACAGTGCGGCGCCACAGCTGATGTGCAGGCCCCTGGCGGCCGGGTCCGCTGCCGGCAGTGCTCGCTCTGGTGCCGCACACAACTCCAGCTCAGCCCCCCGCAGGCAGATCCGCCAGGGCTGCGAGTTGTTGATCGAGGGGGCTGCCCCCGCGGCTGCGACGACGTACCTGACCTGGTCATCCGTCATGGATCTGAGCATTCATCCCCCCGATGATCTTTCTCCCCTGGTTCCGAAGTTACGGAGGGTTCAGCCGGCCGGCCCAGAGGACCTCCGGTCCCCGCCGGTGGCCGGGACGACCCGCCTGAACCGGGCCGAAGGTCCCGGCGACCCGGTCCGTAAGCCGCTACGCGAGGCAGCCGGCGGCGGGCCATGCTGGCCATGAGGGGCGTCGGGAGGAGGAGTTGCCATGGCTGAGCTGGCATCCATCATCGGGGCAGAGCCATTCCTTCGTAAGCTGCCGCCGGGGCAGATCGAGAAGCTGGCAGCGCTCGCGCGCCGGGTGAGCTTCCCGGCCGGGGCCAGGCTCTTCGAGGAGGGCGGGAACGCCCATGAATTCTGGCTGATCGTGGCCGGCCGGGTCGCGCTCGATGCACTTGTTCCGGGCCGGGGGCCGGTCACGATCGAGACGCTCGGCCGCGGCGATGTCGTCGGCCTGTCCTGGCTGACGGCCCCCTATCAGTACCGCTACGGGGCAATCTGCCTGCAACCCGTCCAGGCATTCGAGTTCGACGCGAAGGCCGTCAGGACGGCCTGCGACAGCGACCCCGCACTGGGCTATGCGCTGCTTGACCGTTTCCTGGCAGTGGCAGCGCTGCGCCTGCAGGCGACAAGGGCCCGCCTGCTTGAGAGCCGGCCGGTGGCGACGCCATGACCACGGTCGCGGCCGGACACTACGCGCTGCTGTTCGACGGCAGCACCGTCGAGATCCGGCCGGCGCGGCCGGGTGACGCCGAGGCCGTCCGCCAGATGCATGAGCTGATGTCGCCGGACAACGTGTACCTCCGGTTCTTCAGCCTGAGCCCGCTGGCTCCTGATCGGGAGGCAGCACGACTGTGCCGCCCCGCGGATGACGACCACGCCGCTCTGCTGGCCTGGCTGGATGACCGCCTGGTCGGCGTCGCGAGCTACGAGCCCACCGGGCGGCCGGGCGTTGCCGAGATCGCGTTCGCCGTGGCCGACGAGATGCACGGCCGGGGCATCGCCACGCTGCTGCTCGAGCATCTCGTCTCGCTGGCCAGGCAGCGGCACCTCACCGCGTTCGCGGCGGAGACACTACCGGAGAACCTGGCGATGCAGCGCGTCTTCGCTGCGGCCGGCCTGCCCGTCGAGCGGCGGTATGCCGACGGCGTGGTGGAGCTGAGCATGCCGCTGCCCGCCCACGACGATGTGCAGCTCGACCACTACCTGGACGTTGTCGCGCGCCGCGGGAGCCGCGCCGATGTCGCGAGCCTGCGCCACCTGCTGCAGCCCGGCTCGGTGGCGGTGATCGGCGCCGGGCGCAGGCGCGGTTCCGTCGGCCGCGAGATCCTGCACAACGTCGTGGCCGGCGGCTTTCCCGGGCCGGTGTACGCGGTCAATCCGCGCGGCCGGTCGATGGAGGGGCTGGCGTGCCTGAGCTCTGCCGACGACCTTCCGGCCGGTGTCGACCTCGCGGTCATCGCCGTGCCGCCCGCCGAGGTGGCTGCGGTGGCGGCGCAGTGCGGCAGGCGCGGCGTGCACTCGCTCGTCGTGATCACCGCGGGCCTGGGGGCGAGCGGCGCTGACCTGCTCGCCATCTGCCGCCGGTACGGCATGCGGCTGGTAGGTCCGAACTGCTTCGGCATCGCCGTCCCGCAGGCGCGGCTCAACGCCACCTTCGGGACCGGCGCTCCTCAGGCCGGCAGCGCCGGCCTGGTCGTGCAGTCCGGTGGCATCGGCATCGCGCTGCTCGAGCATCTGCAGCGGCTGGGTATCGGGCTGTCGTCGTTTGCCTCCGTCGGCGACAAGTTCGACGTCTCGAGCAACGACATGCTGTGCTGGTGGGAGCAGGATGAGCAGACCCGGCTTGCGGTCCTCTATCTCGAGTCGTTCGGCAGTCCGCGTGGCTTCGCCCTGACGGCCCGCCGCGTCGGCAGCCAGCTTCCCGTTCTCACGGTGATCGGCGGCCGCTCGCCGTCTGGTCAGCGTGCTGCTGCCTCGCACACGGCGGCAGCAGCGACCTCGCTGGTCACGCAGGAGGCGCTGTTCGCGCAGGCCGGGATCATCGCCACCCGCGGGCTGAGCGAGCTGACGGATGTCGCCGCCTACCTGAGCTGCCAGCCGCTGCCAGCCGGCCGCAGGATCGCGATCGTGTCGAATGCGGGCGGTGCCGGGGTGCTGGCCGCTGATGCCTGCGCTGACGTCGGCCTGACCGTCGCCACCCTGGACGCTGCCACCAGGCGCCGGCTGACGCGGCTCCTCCCGCGCGGTGCTGCCGTCACCGGTCCGGTCGATACCACGGCGACAGTCACCGCCGCGACCTTCCGCAGTGCCCTGGAGATCGCCGGCAAGGATGCGGGCGTCGACGTCGTGCTCGCGATCGTCGTCCCGACCGCGATCGCCGATCTGCGGGTCGCCATCAGGGCGGCCGAGCCGGGCAAGCCGCTGGCGGCAGTGCTGCTCGGCCAGGCAGCGGCAGCTGACGTGCTCGGCACTGCTGCCGGAGCGGACTCCGCCCGCGGTGCTGCGCGGACTCGCCCCGTGCGCAGCGGACTCCGCCCGCGGTGCTGCCGGCGCGGACTCCGCCCGCGGCGCTGCCGTCGGCCCGGCCCCGCGGCGGATACCTCTTTACGCCTACCCGGAGAACGCTGTGCACGCGATCGCGCGCGCCGTGCGCTACCGGGAGTGGCGGGACACCGACCACGGGCATGTGGCCGAGCTGGCCGGCATCGACATCGCCGGCGCCAGGACACTCGTGGCTGCGTTCCTGACCGCATCGCCCGACGGCGGCTGGCTCCGGCCCGAGGAGGCGGCGCAGCTGCTTGAGAGCTACCAGATACCGTTCGCAGCCAGCCGGTTCGTCACCGATGCGGATGCTGCGATCGCTGCCGCTGCTGAGCTTGGCGGGCACGTCGCGCTGAAGGCGGTGGCGGACGGGCTGGTGCACAAGACCGACGTCGGCGCGGTCCGGCTGGACCTGCGCTCGGCCGACGAGGTTGCCGACGCGTACGCAGGATTTGCCGCGACCTTCGGCGGGAAGCTCCGCACCGTCCAGGTGCAGCCGATGGTGCCCGGCGGCGTCGAGATGATGATCGGACTCGCAGAAGACCCGGTGTTCGGCCCGCTCGTGGTCGTCGGGCTCGGCGGTATAGCCACCGATGTGCTTGGCGATCATTGTGCGCGGCTGGCCCCCCTTACCGATGCCGACGCGCGCCAGATGATCGGCGAGCTGCGGTCGGCTCCGCTGCTGGCCGGGTTCCGTGGCGGCGCGCCAGTCGACTTGCAGGCCCTGGAGCAGGTGCTGCTGCGGGTGTCCCGGCTTGCCGAGGACCTGCCAGAGGTTGCCGAGCTCGACCTCAATCCCGTGATGGCGCTGCCCGGCGGAGCCGTCGCCGTCGACGTGCGCATCAGGATTAGCCCGGCCGAGCCGAGGGACCCGTTCCTGCGCGAGCTGCGGTGACCCCGCTGGACTGCGCTGCCAGGACCAACGTCCCTGCCCGCGGTGGCGGACGGCTCTGCCCTGACCTGCAGTGACAGGCGAGGCTAGAGGTGTAGCGACAGAAAGGCAGGTCACCGTGATGAGCACTGAGTCCGGTACCACAGGCCACCGGATCGTTGTTGGCGTGGACGGATCAGAGTCGTCGCGGGCCGCCCTGAGCTGGGCGGTGCACCAGGCCGGACTGACCGGCGCGACGGTCGAGGCCGTTATCGCCTGGCACTACCCGGTGGTCGCCGGCGGCATGCCGTTCGCGCCGGTGGCCATGCTTGAGGGCTCTGATCTCACTGGGTACGCGGCCAGGACGCTGCAGGACACGATCACGGCAGCGGTCGACCCGGCGAGCCCGGTCAAGATCAGCTCGACCGTCAGGCAGGGCAACGCGGCCCGAATCCTCCTGGACGCCGCCAGCGGCGCCGACATGCTGGTCGTCGGCAGCCGCGGGCACGGGGGGTTCGCCGAGGCGCTGCTCGGCTCGGTCAGTCAGCACTGCGTGCATCACGCCGCCTGCCCGGTCGTCATCATCCGGGACGCGCCTGCTCAGTGAGCGGGCGCTCCGCCAGGGGGAGGAGCGGTCCGATGACAGCGACAGTTCGGGACGTGATGACCGGCACGGTCATTGCGGTTACGAAGCAGGCGGATTTCAAGCAGATTGTCTGCACCCTGCGCGAGCACCGGGTCAGTGCGTGTCCGGTGCTCGGCGACTCCGGTCAGGTGATCGGCGTGGTTTCGGAGGCCGACCTGCTGTTCAAGGAGTCCGAGCCGGACCTGCCAACCGGGCAGATCAGGCTCCGGTGGCGGCTGGCTGAGGAATGCAAGGCCACCGCGGTCACCGCTGAGCAGCTCATGTCCTCACCGGCAGTGACCATCTATCCGGGCGCGTCCGTTGTCGACGCCGCGCGCCTCATGCAGGACCGGCAGGTCAAGCGACTGCCAGTGGTCGGCGCAGGCGGGCAGCTCATTGGCATCGTCAGCCGGGCTGATGTGCTCAGCGTGTACGAGCGACCGGATGCGGACATCCTCGCGGATGTGACGAAAGGCGTCATCGCCGGGCAGTTCGCACTCGACCCGGCTGAGGTCAGCGCGAGCGTGATGGCGGGCGTTGTCACGGTCAGCGGGCCGGTGGAACGCCCGGAGACGGCGCTGGAGCTTCTGGCCCGGATCCGTCATGTCGAGGGTGTCGTGGCCGTCCGCAACCGGCTGACCGTCCGCGAGGGCGGCAGCTGGTCCACGACGGGCTGAGCCCGGCTAGCCGCCGGTGAGCCGGATGCTGCGCCCGGTGACCTGCCGCGGAGTCAGGCGCACCCAGGTGTCCCGCTCGCCGCCCGCCCAGGGCTCGACGCCGAGCGCGCTGAGCCGGGCAAGCTCAGCCGGCTCGCTGACGACCCTGGCGGTGCCGGTGAGCAGCACACTCCAGCCTTCCCCCAGGACGTCGTCGAGGTGATCGACATCGAAGGACACGGCGGCCTCGCTCACGCCGCCGGTGATGACGGTCCGGGATCCTGTCCTGAATATGACGTTATCGCCGTCCATGCGATAGTTGACCGGCAGCGCGACCGGTCCGCGATCCGGCTCGTCAAAGAGGAACCGGCCGACTCCCCCCGGCCCGATCCGCTCACGGCACTCAGCCTCGGTAAGCGTGCCGAGGGCGGGCTTGTCCCCGGCGCTGCGCTGGCCCGGCGGCATGTTCATCCCGGCGCCGGACAGCTCCTCAGGCGCGGCGCCCAGCGCGGCGGCCAGCCTGGTGAGGGTCGCCTGCGTCGGATTGGGCGCGGGGCTGGACTCCAGGTAGGTGAGATAACCGGCGGACATGCCAGCCCGGTCGGCCGCGTCCTCGACGCTCAGGTCGGCCCGGCCCCGCTGCTCGGCAATCCGCCGCCCGAGATCCGTAGCAGCCGCTCTGCCCCTACTTGTCATGCTTCCTCCAGCGAGAGAAGCCCTGCAACGCTGCCAACTCTACGGACATCGTTCCGCCCTGGAAGGGTCCTTAGACCCTGGGCGGGACCTGGACACCGGGACACCCTGACTACGGGGGTGGTGTCATGACCTCGCGACAGGATCAGGCGCCCGCCAGCAGCAGGCAGCCAGCCGGCAGGCGCTGGCTGTCCCCGATGCGGGCGGCATGCTGATGCACTCGGGTGTGCGGCGTCCGGACGCCGCGGCCTGCCCGCTATCGGCCGCCGACGTCGCGGCCGTCGTCGCCATGGCCGGGCGGGCGCCGTCCGTGCACAATACGCAGCCGTGGCGGTTCGCGATCCACGACAGCGCCATCGACCTGCTGGCGGACACCTCCCGGCTGCTGCCTTCCATCGATCCAGACGGCCGCGAGCTGATGATCAGCTGCGGTGCCGCGCTCTTCGGCCTGCGCCTCGGAATGCGCAGCCGGGCCGGCTGCCGGTCACCCAGCTGCAGCCAGATCCGGCGCGGCCGTGGCTGCTCGCGCGGGTCCTGGCCGAGGGTCATGCGGGTGTCGCGCCTGCCGAGACCGAGCTGATAGCGGCGGTGCCGCACCGGCATACTCACCGCGGCGCGTTCTCGCCTAGCGAGGTGCCGGCCCGTCTGCTGGAGGTGCTGGTGGCCGAGGCGGCCGTGGAAGGCGCCGAGCTGATCCTCGTCACCAGCCCGGCGCAGATCGCCGCGCTCGCCGAGCTTGCCCGCGCCGCAGCGGCTGAACAGCAGGCTAGCGCCGAGATCAGGGCGGAGCTCAGCCAGTGGGTCAGGCCGGCTGGCAGCCAGGCCAGGGACGGCGTGCCGGCCAGGGCCCGGCTGAGCGGCGGGCAGCAGGCCGGGCCGGCTGACCAGTGGCTGCCGCGCCGCCTGTTCGGTCGAGCCGGGAACCGAGGTGACCGGGGACGAGCCGCCGGGCGCGGTGGCCGTTCTCGTCACCTCCGGCGACCTGACGGCTGACTGGCTGCGGGCCGGCCAGGCGCTCAACCGGCTGCTGCTGCGGGCCGCGTCGCGATGGGTGTTCGCCAGCCTGCAGTCGCAGCCGCTGGAACTGCCCCGTTACCGCCAGGAGGTCCGCTCGCTGGTCGGGCGGGACGCAGATCCGCAGATGCTGCTGCAGTTCGGCCGGTCGAACACCGCGCCGGCAACGCCGCGGCGGCCACTGGCAGCCCTGGTGACCAAGGACCCGGACGGATAGGCCCGATGGTCGCGCTCATCGGGGCTCATCGGCCCTCATCGCGGATCCCCGTGCTGAGTGATCGTGGTCACAGATGGTGTCGTGAGGACGGTGGACCATGAGAAGACTCCGGCTGAGCCGCGTGACGCCGCTGCTTGCCACCGACGGCAACCCGCTGCGGCGGCGAATCGACCGGGTCGAGGCAGCGATCATGCTGTCCCTGCTGCTTGCCTTCCTCGTCGCCGCGCCGCTGCTCGGCCTCGCCGGGGGCCGTCTGGCGGGCGCGTCCGGGATGGCTGAGATCCGGGCTGAGAGCAGCTGGCGGCAGGTACCCGCCGTGCTGCTGGCCAGCGGCGCCGACGGCATCGTCGGCACGGCCGGCGACGGGAATGTCGCCTGGGTCCCGGCCCGGTGGACGGCACCGTCCGGCGGCCGGCGGTCCGGCACCATCGCGGTGAGCCTGGACGCGCGGGCCGGCCAGCACGTGAACGTCTGGGTCACCCGGACCGGCCAGCTCACCCACCCGAAGCTGACCAGCGCCGACGTGACCAACCGGGTCGGCATGGGCGCCCTGCTCTCGGTCGCGTCCGTTGCGACCCTGCTGGCAGTCGCGGCCTGGGCGGTCCGGGTGGCTGCCAACCGGCGGCGGATCGCCAGCTGGACGCAGGCGTGGGCCGCAACCGGGCCGCGCTGGTCCTCGCTGCGCTGATCGACGAGCTGCGCTGGCCTAGCAGGGGCGCGCACGGCTGATCTGGCAGTATCGCCTGGTCATGGGCCCGGCCAGCACCGCCCGGTCAGGGCCCGGCCAGCACCGCCCGGTCAGGGCCCGGCCAGCACCGCCCGCGCCTGCCTCGCCATCTCCAGGTCCTCCCTGGCCGTGACCACGAGCACGCGGGCAGAGCCGTTGCCGCTGATGTCGGCATCGGCGGTCGCGGCGTTACGGCCGGCGTCGATGGTGACGCCAAGGAACTCCAGGCCGGCCGCGGCGGCGGCCCGGACCGGCGGGCTGTGCTCGCCGACGCCGCCGGTGAAGACCAGCACGTCAAGTCCGTTCATCGCCGCGGCCATCGCGGCAATCTCCCGCCGCAGCCGGTGCAGGTAGACCTCGACCGCCAGGCTGCGCGCGCTGATCGCCCTCCCGCGCGGCCAGCAGGATGTCCCGCATGTCGCCTGAGGGCTGCCCGGAGATGCCCGCCAGCCCGGACTCCTGCTCCAGCGCGGCCGCGACCTCGCCGAGCGGCAGCCGGTCGTCCTGCAGCAGCCAGACGAGCAGGCCGGGGTCGACGCTGCCGCTCCTGGTGGCCATGACCAGGCCCTCGAGCGGGGTGAAGCCCATCGTGGTATCGACGGAGCGCCCGTGCGCGTACCGCCGCCAGCGACGCGCCCGCGCCGAGATGGCACGTCACGATGCGCAGGTCCGCCGGGTCCCGGCGCAGCATCGCTCCGGCTCGCCTGGCCGCGTAGGCGTGTGACAGGCCGTGGAAGCCGTACCGGCGCAGGCCGAATCGCGTCGTCCACCGGTCCGGCAGCGCATACCGCGCGGCGGCATCCGGCAGCCCGGCGTGAAAGGCGGTGTCGAAGCAGGCGACACCGGGCACGCCCGGCAGCGCCTGCCGCGCGGCCTCGATCCCGGCGAGCGCCCGGGGCTGATGCAGCGGCGCCAGTTCGGTCAGGCCCTCGATCGCGGCGACGACGCTGTCGTCGATGCGCACGGGCGCGGTGAACCTGCTGCCGCCGTGCACGACCCGGTGGGCCACCGCGGCAGCGTCCCGGCCGGCCCTGGCGAGGAACTCAGCCAGCTCGGGATGGTCCGGGCTGCCGTCCCAGCGGTCCAGGCTCAGCGTGTCAGCGACCTCGTCATCCGGCCGCAGCGCGCTGACCTTGAGGCTGCTGGAGCCGGCGTTCATGATGATGACCGTGGTCACCGGCCGCCTCCGCAGGTCACCGCCGGGCCGCGCCGGCGCCAGTACCGGGCCGTCACCGGGCCGGGCCGGGCCAGACCCAGTTCGCCACTTCCGGCAGGTCCTCGCCGTGCTCACGAGTCCAGGCGTGATGCCTGGTGCGGGTGTCGACCATCTGCTGCCGGAGCTGGCCAGCCCGCTCGGCCAGCCCGGGCACCCGGTCGATGACGTCCATGACCAGGTGGAACCTGTCCATGTCGTTCATCACCACCATGTCGAACGGCGTGGTCGTGGTGCCTTCCTCCTTGTAGCCGCGGACGTGGAAGTTGTTGTGCCCGTCCCGCCGGTAGGTGAGGCGGTGGATCAGCCAGGGGTAGCCGTGGTAGGCGAAGATCACCGGCCGGTCGGGCGGGAACAGCGCGTTGAACTCGGCGTCGCTCATGCCGTGCGGGTGCTCCACCACGGGCTGCAGCCGCATGAGGTCGACCACGTTCACCACGCGGACGCGCAGGTCGGGCAGTTCCCGGCGCAGAATGTCGGTCGCGGCGAGAACCTCCAGGGTGGGCACGTCGCCGGCGCAGCCGAGGACGATGTCGGGCTGGACGCCGTCGCCGTCGCTGCTCGCCCACTCCCAGATCCCGGCGCCGCGGGTGCAGTGCAGGACGGCCGCGTCCATGTCGAGCCAGTCCGGATTCGGCTGCTTGCCGGCCACCACCACGTTGACGTAGTCGCGGCTGCGCAGGCAGTGGTCGGCGACCGAGAGCAGCGTGTTCGTGTCCGGCGGCAGGTAGACCCTGATGACCTCGGCCTTCTTGTTCATGACGTGGTCGATGAAGCCGGGGTCCTGATGGGAGAAGCCGTTGTGGTCCTGCCGCCAGACATGCGAGGTCAGCAGGATAGTTCAGCGAGGCGACTGGCTGCCGCCAGGGCAGGTGCCGCGACACTTTCAGCCACTTGGCGTGCTGGTTGAACATCGAGTCCACGATGTGAATGAACGCCTCGTAGCAGGAGAACAGCCCGTGCCGGCCGGTCAGCAGGTAGCCCTCCAGCCAGCCCTGGCAGGTGGTCTCGGACAGGATCTCCATGACGCGGCCGTCGGATGCGAGGTTCTCATCGACGTCGAGCGTGTCCTCTTCCCAGGTCTTTCCGGTGACCTCGAGAAGGGCGCCGAGCCGGTTCGACTCCGTCTCGTCAGGCCCGACGATCCGGAAGTTGCGGCTCGCTGCGTTGAGCTTCATCACGTCGCGCAGCATCCCGCCGAGCACCCGGGTGGGCTCGGACATCTGGCCGCCGGGCGCCACGACCGGCACGGCGTAGCCGCGGAAGTCCGGCAGGGCAAGGTCGCGCAGCAGCCGGCCGCCGTTCGCGTGCGGCGTCGCGCCGAGCCGCAGGTCGCCGGCCGGGACCAGGCCAAGGTAATCCTCGTCCGGGCTGCCGTCCGCGCCGAACAGCTCCTCCGGCCGGTAGGACCGCAGCCACTGCTCAAGCTGGCGCAGGTGCTCGGGATTTGTCCGCACCTCGGCCAGCGGCACCTGATGCGCGCGCCAGGTACCCTCCACCGGCAGCCCGTCCACCACGGCCGGGCCCGTCCAGCCTTTCGGGGTCCGCATCACGATCATCGGCCAGCGGGCGCCCGGCTCAGCCCGGCCGCCCCTGGCCTGGGTCTGAATCGAGCGGATCGCGCGCGATCGCGGCATCCAGAGTCGCCGCCATTTCCTGATGGGGAACGCGCCCTGGCGTGCCAGTCACGTAAAACGGCTCGTAGCCGTAGCCCCGGAACAGGGCGTCGAGCTCGTCCTCGGGCAGCCGGGCGAGCACGGCCGGATTCGCGATCTTCCATCCGTTCAGGTGCAGGATCGGCAGGACGGCCCCGTCCCCGGCCGGATCCAGGAACCGGTGCGAATGCCAGCTGGTCGCCAGCGGACCGGTTTCCGCCTCGCCGTCGCCGACGACGCAGGCGACGATCAGGTCCGGGTTGTCGAAGGCGGCGCCGTGCGCATGGGCCAGCGAGTAGCCAAGCTCGCCGCCCTCATGGATCGAGCCGGGCGTCTCCGGCGCGACGTGGCTCGGCACTCCGCCGGGGAAGGAGAACTGGCGGAACAGCTCCTGCATGCCGCGCGCGTCGCGCGGGATGCTCGGGTACACCTCGCTGTAGCTGCCTTCCAGCCAGGTATTGGCGAGTGCGGCGGGGCCGCCATGGCCGGGACCGATGACGATCATCATCGGCGCGTCGTGCGTGACGATCGCCCGGCTGAGATGGGCCCAGATGAAGTTCAGCCCCGGCGTGGTGCCCCAGTGGCCGAGCAGCCGCGGCTTGATGTGCTCGGGCTGCAGCGGAACGGTCAGCAGCGCGTTCTCCATCAGGTAGATCTGGCCCGCGGACAGGTAGTTCGCGGCGCGCCAGTACCGGTCCAGAATGCCGGCCTGCTCGGCGGTCAGCGCGTCGCGCTCGGTCACTGTGGTCATAATGCTTCCGGAACTCCTTCGAGGTGCAGGCTGGCTAGCTGCCGCGGACGACGACGACCGGGCAGACGGCATTAGTGACGCAGTGAATGCTGACAGACCCGAGCATCATCCCGGTGAACGCGCCGTGTCCGCGCCGCCCGACGACCAGCAGGTCGGCGTCCTTGGACTCGTCGACCAGGACCATCGCCGGGTGCCCGTAGGAGACCTTGGCCGTCACGCCGGCTGGCGTGGCGGTTCCGAAGACGTCCGTCAGTGCCTTGTCCAGGGCTGTCTGCATGTTGGCGCGCACCTCGGCTGAGACGTCCGGCGGTGCCTGGCCGGCCGGGACCAGTCCGGCTGCCGGATAGTGCCAGGAGATGACGGCCGTGATGGTCGCGCTGGTCGCCGCCGCGTAGCTGGCGGCCCACCGGAGCGCCTCGACCGACTCTGCTGAGCCGTCCACGCCGACGACGACGTGCGGCTGCGACGTATCTGCAGCGACCATGCGGATGCCTCCGACCATCGTCCCGGCCTGGCGGGTTCCGCCCGGCCTCCCTACCATCCAACCGGGCGGGCCTTCGCGCGGCCAGGGCCGATAGTCCCGGCCGCCGAAGTCCCATCGTCCCGCGGGCCAGCATGCCCGCGGCGGTGCACGGCTGCTACGGCTGCAGGACGATCCTTGCCCTGGCCCGGCCGTGCAGCACATCGGTGATCGACTCGTTGACCGTGCCCAGGTCGCGTGTCTCGTAGATCACCCTGGTCCGGCCCTGCGCGTGCAGGGAGAACACGTCGGCGAGGTCGGCACGGGTCCCGACGATCGAGCCGATGACCGAGGTCCCGTTCAGCACGGTATCGAACACCGGGATGCTGAGCGTTCCGGCTGCCGGAAGCGCCACCAGCACGAGCCTGCCGCCTCGCCGCAGGCCCGCGTAGGCCGTCGCGAAGGACTTGTCATCGACCGCCAGGCCGATGGCAACGTCAGCGCCGCCGTGACCCTGCAGCACGGCCGCGGGGTCCTCGGTCCTGGCATCAATCACGATGTCAGCGCCCAGTTCCTTGGCCAGCTGCAGCTTCTCGTCGGTGACGTCAATGGCCGCGACGGTACCGCCGGCGATCTTCGCGTACTGCAGCGCGAGGTGGCCGAGGCCGCCGATGCCGGAAATAGCCACCAGATCGGCGGGCCGGACGTTGCCGACCTTGACCGCCTTGTACGTGGTGACGCCTGCGCAGGTCAGCGGCGCCGCGTCCAGCGGGCTCAGCCCGGCCGGGACGTCGGCCGCGAACGCCGCCTCCGCCAGGAAGTACTCCGCGTAGCAGCCGTCAACCGAGTAGCCCGTGTTCTGCTGCTGCAGGCACAGCGTCTCCCACCCGGTGAGGCAGTGCCGGCACTGCCCGCACGCGTAGCCGAGCCACGGAACGGCAACCATGTCGCCGACGCGGTGGGAGGTCACGCCGGTGCCGACGGCGTACACGGTGCCGACTCCCTCGTGGCCGGGTACGAACGGCGGCTGCGGCTTGACCGGCCAGTCACCGCTGGCCGCGTGGATGTCGGTGTGGCACAGCCCGGACGCCACCATCTGCACGGTGATCTGTCCTGGCCCTGGCTCCGGAATCGGCCGGTCCTCGATAACAAGTGGTGCGCCGAACCGGGTGACAACTGCTGCCCTCATGTCAGGTACCTCCTCAGTACGTGATTCGTCTGCGCTGAGTGTGCGCCCGGATTCAGCCGCTCCGGCAGGGCCGATGCGCCCTGCGGCAACGGGCCTTAACGGCCCGGACCGCGGACCTTTGGCCCTGCCGGCCGCCGGCGCCGGCGGTCATGCTGACAGCGCAGACAGATGCATGGGAGACGGTGAGGAGGAAGGGCGATGAAGCAGCTGCTCTGGGTAGTGCCGGCCGCGATCATTTGCGGCGTGCTGCTCGCAGGCCGTGCCGACATGAAGCGCTTCCGCGCGATGCGTGACATGTAGCCCCGGCCGGGACGCACGCATGTCATGGCCGCCAGGACCTCGTCCTGGCGGCCATTTCTGGTGCCCGTGCTGCCAGCGCAGCCGCGGGGCCGCTAGCGCAGGGAAGCGCCAGCCAGCGCGGCAAGGTCGACAAGCCGGCAGGTGTAGCCCCACTCGTTGTCGTACCAGCCGAACACCTTGACCAGGCTGCCTGCCGCCTGGGTCAGCCCGGAATCGAAGACGCACGAGGCCGGGTCGCCGATGATGTCGCGCGACACCAGCGGGTCGGTGCTGTAGCGGAGTATGCCCTTCAGCGCTCCGTCCGCTGCCTGCCGGAAGGCGTCGTTCACCTCATCAGCCGTCACGTCACGGCCAAGGACGACCGTCAGGTCCGTCAGGGATCCGTCTTCCACCGGCACCCGGACGGCCACGCCGTCGAGCTTGCCAGCCAGGTCGGGGATGACCAGACCGGTCGTGCGGGCGGCGCCCGTCGAGGTCGGCACGATGCTGAGCGCGGCGCTGCGGGCGCGCCGCAGGTCCTTGTGCGGCCCGTCCAGGAGCATCTGATCTCCGGTGTAGGCGTGCACTGTCGTCATCAGGCCGTGCTCCAGCCCGAAGCTGTCCGCCAGCACCTTCGCCATCGGCGCGACGCAGTTCGTCGTGCACGACGCGCACGAGATCACGTCGTGGCTGGCGGGGTCGTAGTCGGAGTCGTTGATCCCCATCACGACGGTCAGATCCGCGTTCTTACCTGGCGCTGAGATCAGCACCTTGCGCGCGCCGCTCTTCAGATGCAGCGCCGCGTCATCGCGGCTGCGGAATTTTCCTGTCGACTCGATGACGACGTCGACGCCCAGCTGCGCCCAGTTGATAGCGACCGGGTCACGTGCGGTCAGCGCGGCGATGGGGCGCCCGTTGACGATGATGGAGTTGTCGGTGTAGCCCACCGTTGCCTGCAGCCGGCCGTAGGTGGAGTCAAACTCCAGCAGATGAGCGAGCGTGCGGGCGTCGGTGAGATCGTTGATGGCCACTACTTCGAGGTCCTGCTGTTCCAGGCAGCGCCGGACGAATGCCCGGCCGATCCGCCCGAAGCCGTTAATGCCGATCCTGGTTGTCATGTCCTGCTCCTTCTCCGGGAGATCGCCCGGGCTGACGTGGTCAGCCGGGGCGATCGCCGAGCCATCGCCGCATCGCTACCTGCCAGCAGGAACCACCACGACGGGGCAATGAGCGTGATGAACCACCTGGCTGCTGATCGAGCCGAGCGCGAGCGAGCCGAAGCCGCCGCCGCCGCGGGTGCCGACGACCAGCAGGTCCGAGTCTGCCGACGCGTCAATCAGCGTCTTGGCGGGGAAACCGCTGATGGCCGTGACCGTGACGGCCGCTGGCTTGGTCTCGCCGAGCTCGTCCGCGACCTTCGCCACGGCTGCCTCCGCCAGCTTGCGGGCTTCAGAAACCCGGTCCTGGTCGCCGGGAAGCGCAACGGGCTGTCCGGTCCAGTAGCTGGCCGGCACCGAGTTGACGGTAAGTACGGTCAGCTCGGCCTTGCGCAGCGCGGCCTCACGCATCGCCCACTCAAGGGCGTGACTGGAGTTGTGCGACCCGTCAATGCCGACCACTATGCCTGACATCTCAACCTCTCCTTCCGGGCTGCCATCACGGTCAGCCCTCTCCGCCCTCACCGTCGCAGGCCCGGCAGCCTGATGGCAGAGGCAGATGGCCGGTCCGCCTGGGGTCCTTAGTCCCTGGCGCTCCGGCTGCTGAGCGTTACCTGACTGCCGGGACACGGGCAGCAGGCCCGCCCTGACGTTCCGCGTAGCCCGCGGGAGCGATCAGCACCGGCAGCGTCGCGTGCCGGAGCAGATGCCCGGCGACACCGCCGGACGGAGTGCGCGGCAGGTCGGTGCTGCCGCGCGAGCCCAGCACGATCAGCCGCGCATCGAATTCGTCGGCTGCGGCCAGAATGGTCTCGGCCACGTGGCCGAAGTCAGCCTCGCGGACCAGGCCGCTCGCGTGAATTCCGCGCGCCCGCAGCCCGGTCACGATCTCGTCGACCACCGCCCGGCCAGCTGAGCCGCCGTGACCGGCCATGGTCCGGGCGAGCCGGGGTACGGAGAACTCCCGGACGTGCAGGACGATGACGCCATCCGCGCTGTCCCTGACGAGCTCGGCGGTCATGCTGGCTGCCGCTGCGACGTGTCGTCCGGGGCTGCCCGGCGCGACGTCCACGGCAAGCAGGATGTTCGTTCTCATGGCCGGCTCCTCGGCTGGGGCTTCGCTGAAGCTTTCTTCTTCGAGCGTGGCCGCGGGCCGCGGACAGCCGCAGAGGCTTATGGCCTGCCCTGCACCGCAAACGTCCCCGGTACCTGCGCCTCGCAGGCCGGCCAGGGACCTAGGTCCCGGCCGGCCGGTACGAACTGCCCTGTGACCGGCCGGCCGGGCCGCGCGAGCCTGGAAGCTGAAGTATCGCTTCGGGCTAGTGCGAGGAGGGACCGGCATGCCTGGCATCGTGGTTGGCTACGACGGCTCGCAGAACGCCGAGTACGCACTCAGGTGGGCCATGCAGCGCGCCGCCGCCGAGCATCTGGACCTCAGGGTTCTCACGATCAACGAGGTCGCGGTGAGCCCGTGGACTGGTGACCCGTCCGAGGTGCCGGCCGACAGGGTGATGCTGGACAAGGCCCGCGCAGGCCGCGGAGGAGGCTGTGGCCAAGGTGAGCCGCGACCTCCGCTCGTCAGCGAAGGTCACGGTCACCGCGGTCGTCGGACTCGCGGGCGAGGAACTCGTCAACGCCTCGCAGGCGGCTGACATGCTCGTGATCGGCTCTCGCGGTCAGCTCGGGTTCCCGGCGCTGCGGGTGAGCGAGGTCGCGACGAAGGTCGCGCACTACTCCGCCTGCCCGGTCGTCATCGTGCCGCCAGCGCAGTAGCGCGCCGCCAGTTCGGGACGGTCTTGCATACAATCTGCCCCGGGAGGTAGCGGGTGGCAGATGTCGAGGAGCAGGCCCGATGACAGCGTGCCTGAGGCGGCCGGTCCGCTTGCCGGAGTCCGCGTCGTCGAGTGCGGCTCACTGATCGCCGGGCCGTTCTGCGGGCAGCTCCTCGGTGATTTCGGCGCCGAAGTGATCAAGGTCGAGGATCCGGCCGGCGGCGATCCGATGCGCGACTGGGGCCCGCAGAAGGTCGACGGCCTCTCGCTGCACTGGCCGATCGTCGCCCGCAATAAGAAGTCGGTGACGGCGGATCTTCGCCGGGACGAGGGCCAGCGGCTGGTGCGGCGGCTGGCTGCCGTGAGCGACATCGTGGTCGAGAATTTCCGGCCCGGCACGCTGGAGCGCTGGGGCCTCGGCTACGAGCGGCTGTCGGCCGGCAATCCCGGCCTGATCCTCGTCCGCGTCAGCGGCTACGGGCAGACCGGACCGTACGCTGCGCAGGCCGGCTTCGGCTCGGTCGGCGAGGCCATGGGCGGTATCAGGTACGTGACCGGCGAGCCTGACCGGCCACCGTCCAGAACCGGGATCTCACTGGGTGACTCGCTGGCCGCCACGTTCGCCGCGATGGGAGCGGTCCTGGCCCTGCACGCCCGGCACCGCACCGGCCGCGGCCAGATCGTCGACTCGGCCATCTACGAAGCCGTGCTGGCGCTGATGGAGTCAGTGCTGCCCGAGTGGGAACTGGCCGGCTACCAGCGGCAGCGCACCGGATCTGTGCTGCCGGGCGCGGCGCCATCGAATGTGTACCCGACCGCCGACCACGACGAGGTCCTGATCGGCGCCAACCGGGACACGGTGTTCGGCCGCCTGGCCGCTGCCATGGGCCGCCCGGATCTGGCGGCTGATCCCCGGTATGCCACCCATGCCGCCCGCGGCGAGCGCCAGGCCGAGGTGGACAAGCTCGTCGCCGCCTGGACGGCGACGCTCGGGACTGACCAGCTACTCGCCGTACTTGCGGAGGCTGGCGTGCCGGCCAGCCGCATCTACCAGACCCGTGACATGTTCGGCGATCCGCACTTTCTGGCCCGGCAGGCGATCCTCCGGCTGACGCACGCCAAGCTGGGCTCCTTCCCGGTTCAGGCCGTCGTGCCCCGGCTGTCGGATACGCCTGGCTCGGTGCGCCATCTCGGGCCCGAGCTCGGCGAGCACAACGAGGAGATCTACCGCGGGCTGCTCGGCATCGGGACGGCTGAGCTCAGTGACCTGCGCGAGCGCGGGATCGTCTGAGCGGGCCGCGCCGCGGGCTTGCTGTTCTAGCCGCGCCGGGCGGCATTGACGGCCGGGCCGGGGTAGCTGCGGCAGCAGGGTCGCTCCGGCAGCAGGGTCGCTGCGGCACGCAGGCTCTCGCCGGACCGGAGGTGGTGGCAATGGCCGGATTCGCCTGCCCGATGAGGATGGTCAGGGGCGTGCCCGTGATCACGGCTCCGCTGTGATCGACGGCGGCAACGCGAGCCTGCTGCGGTCCGCGCTCGCGCACCCGGCTTCGCTCGGCTACGCTACTTCGTGCTCGATCTCAGCGGCACCGGGTTCTGCGACCCGGCCGGGCTTGATGTCTTAGTGCGCGTGCATCGCGGCGACGTCGCCGAGGGCGGCGAGCTGCGGCTGGTGGTGCCGGACGGACCGGTTCGCGCCGTCCTGGCCGGTGCTGGGCTGGCGCGCCTGCTCCCGCAGTTCAGCAGCGTGGCCGCGGCCGTCGCCGAGCTGCCCGCCGTGGCTATCGAGCCAGTCTGGGGGTTAGCCGCGCGCCAGGCCTGCTGAGCCGCGGCGCGGGGTCCTGCCAGCGCGCCGCGCACCGGCGGGCACCGGGAGCCGCTCGTTCCCGCCCTGGTCATTGTCTTTCCGCATGATGTCGCTCTACGCTGCGGTCATGGCGGATATTCAGGGCAGTTGTGACGATCGGTTCGCGGCCGTACGGGAGGCGCTGCAGCGCAATCTCGACTCGGGTGAGGACCTGGGCGCATCCATCGTGCTCGACCTCGACGGGCGAGATCGCGGTCGACTTGTGGGGCGGCTTCCGCGACGAGGCCGCACCGACGCCGTGGGACGCGCGACACCATCACCAACGTCTGGTCCACCACCAAGACCGTGACCAGCCTGGCCGCGCTGATGCTGGCCGACCGCGGCGCAGCTGGACGTCGACGCCCCGGTGGCGCGCTACTGGCCGGAGTTCGCCGCCAGCGGCAAGCAGGACGTCCTGGTCCGGCACCTGCTGTCGCACGCCTCCGGGGTTTCCGGGCTCGACCAGCCCGCCGTGGTCGAGGACCTGTACGACTGGGAGAAGTCCACCGCCCGGATGGCGGCCCAGGCGCCGTGGTGGGAGCCGGGCACCGCGTCGGGCTACCACGCGCTCAACTTCGGGCACCTGGTCGGCGAGGTCGTCCGCCGGATCAGCGGCAAGCCGCTGAAGCAGTTCGTCGCCGACGAGATCGCCGGACCGCTCGGCGCCGACTTCCAGATCGGCGCCGCCGAAAGCGACTGGGGCCGGATCGCCCACGTGATCCCGCCGCCGCCGCTGCCGTTCGACCTGAGCCGCCCTGGGCATGGACAGCCCGGCCGTCAAGACCTTCACCGGGCCCGTCCTCGACGCCGACGACGCCAACACGCCCGGCTGGCGGAACGCCGACATCGGCGCCGCCAACGGGCACGGCAACGCCCGCTCGGTCGCCCGGATCATGTCGGTGATCTCCCGCGGCGGCGAGGTCGACGGCGTCCGGCTGCTCCGCCCGGAGACCATCGAGCTGATCTTCCGCGAGCAGCCGAACGGCGTCGACCTGGTGCTGGGCGTCCCGCTGCGGCTCGGCATCGGCTACGGGCTGCCGCAGGCCGGACACGCTGCCCTACGTCCCCGACGAGAAGATCTGCTTCTGGGGCGGCTGGGGCGGCTCCCTGATCATCATGGACATCGGCCGCCGGATGACGATCTCCTACATGATGAACAAGATGGGCCCCGGCATCATCGGCTCGCACCGCAGCGAGGACTACGTCCGGGCGATCTACGACGCGCTCGGGGACTAGCTGCCGTGCCCGGCCGGCGCGGCCGTTACCACTGGCACGGACGGCACGGCGGTTACCACCGGCCGCGGTGCTCGGGCACCCGGGCGACGAGCGGCAGGGCGGCGATCAGGATGGCCGCGAAGACCAGGAAGACGTGCGCCTGGGCGATGCCGGGGTCGGCGCTCCTGGCCACGATCGCGGTGCCGTTATCGCCACGGCGGTAATCGCCCCGGACTGCCGGAACATGCCGCGCAGCCCGGCCACCGCGGCGGCGTGCTCGGGTGCGAGCTGAAGGGTGGCGTTGTTGGCCGACGGTGTCGAGATGCCCATGCCGACGCCGCAGATCGCGGTGGCCACCGCGAGCCAGGCGTACGGCGACATCCCGTGCGGGCTGACGCCGTCAGGGCCATGCCCGGCGGCCGAGAGCGTGAAGCCGATAATCATCGGCCACCGGTAGCCGGTCCGGCGCAGCAGGTAGACGGCGAGCCCGGCGATCGCGATCATCCCGACGGCGCGGGCGGTCAGCAGCGTGCCCGCGGCGAGCGCGGGCAGCCCGTATCGGTCCTGCGCGTACAGCGGAACCAGCGGCGCGAAGCCGAGCACGGCGCCGCCGTAGAGGAAGTTCAGCAGGTTCATGACGCCGAAGCCGCGCCCGGTCAGGAAGCCGCAGCGAGATGAACGGCGACTGCGCGCGGGCCGAGTGCCGGAAGAAGGCCACCGCCGACGCAGCGGCGACGAGCTCGGGGACGAGGAAGACCGGGCTGAGCGGATCGCTGTCGGGCGCCGCCGAGATACCCGATGCCGAGCATGGCCGGCAGCAGCGTGCTGCCGAGCAGTACCACGCCGCGGATGTCGAGGTGCTGGTCCGGCCGCCTGGCGATGTCCGGGATGAAGACCGCGCCGAGGCAGATCAGGGTGATCCCGACGGGCATGTTCACCAGGAAGATGCCGCGCCAGGACCAGTAGGTCACGAACACGCCGCCGAGCACGGGCCCGATGATCCCGCCGATCGGGAAGATGCTGGAGAACAGCCCGACGGCACGGTCCCGGTCGTCGCCGAACAGCTCGGAGACGATGCCCGGTCGCCGACGGCATGAACGCGCCGCCGCCGATAGCCTGGACGCCGCGCAGCAGCATGAGCAGGTCGATGTTGCCGGCGAAGCCGCAGCACAGCGACGCGGTGGTGAACAGCGCGGCCGCGCCGAGGAAGATCTGCTTGCGGCCGTACTGATCGCCGATCTTCCCGGCCACGGGCATGACGAGGACCTGGCCGAGCGCGTAGACGGTGATCGTCCAGCTGCTCCAGTTCACCTGGGCGTGCAGGTCACGCTGGATGGATGGCAGCGCGGTCGCCACGATGGTCTGGTCCACCGACGCCATCATCAGCGCGATCGAGACGACAGCGAAAATGAGGCCGCGCCTGCGGGCCGGCTCGTCAGCAGCGTGCCCGCGGCTTGCTCCGGCCTGCGCCACCTGTTCCGCCACGACGAGACCACCGTACACTGCCTGCCGGCAGGCAACTAGCTTATCGGACCAGCCGCTGATGCTTCTGGCCATGGACGACGACGGCGCCATCAGGCTGCGCCGGGTCATCGGCAAGCTCGCCCGCGAGCTGAACTCATCCTCGACCGGCGCCGGCCTGACTCCGTCGCAGGCCTCGGTTCTCGGCCTCATCGTGGCGCGCGGGCCGCTCGGCCTCGGCGAGCTGGGCGACCTTGAGGGCCTGAATCCCACCATGCTGTCGCGCGTCGTCAGCAGGCTGCAGGCGACTCGGCCTGATCGACCGCATCCCGGACCCCGCTGACCTGCGCAGTGCCTCGGTGGTCAGCACGGCCGCCGGGCGCCGGGTCGACCGCGAGGTCAAGGCCCGCCGGGCGGCCGCGGTGTCCCGGTGCCTGGAGCTGCTGCCGCCGCAGCAGGTCGACGTGCTCACCACGGCGCTCCCGGCACTGGAGGAACTCGCCGCGACCATGCGGCAGGTCGGCCTGGCCGAGCACGCCCGCCAGCGCCAGTAACGGCCTCCGTCAGCCTCCGGCAGGCGTCAGCCGGCAGCCGCCGCCAGGGACCGGCTAGCGCCGGATGAGCCGGTCGGTGTCGATGCGGCCGCGGCCGAAGGCGTCCATCTTCTTCCAGCGGCCCGGCATGTCGAGCAGCTGCAGGTTGCCGATGCGGCTCGGCAGCGCCGGGTCGACGATGCAGGTTGTCGCCCTGCCGGCTCCAGCCCGAGCACCGGCCCGCAGCAGCAGCAGCGGCGCCCCGGTCGACCAGGCCTGCGGGCTGCACGCGGTCGGGTACTGCACCGGGTACCTGGTCGCGTCGCGCTGGTAGCCGCCGAACGCCTCGGGCAGGCGGCCGTCGAAGAACTGCGCCGCCTCCAGGATGCCGGCGACGATGCGGCCGCCTCCTCCTTGAAGCCGTAGCGGCGCAGGCCCCAGGCGATGAACGAGTTGTCGAACGGCCAGACCGTGCCGACGTGGTAGCCGATCGGGTTGTAGCGACCCTCGCCCTCGGCCAGCGTCCGGACGCCCCAGCCCGGAGAACAGGCGCGGCGCCCATGCAGGTGCCGCGCGATCCGCCTGGCCTTGCTCTTGTCGACGATGCCGCTCCACAGCAGGTGGCCGATGTTCGAGGTGAGCGAGTCGACCTGGGCGCCGTCGCCGTCGAGGGCGAGGGCGAAGTACTCGCCGTCGGCGACCCAGAAGTCGCGGTTGAAGCGCCGCTTCAGGTCGGCGGCCTCCTTTTCCAGCCGGTCGGCGAAGGCCGGGTCCCTCCAGACCTCGCGCGCCAGGCGGGCGCCGCGCACCTTGGCGTCGTAGGCGTAGCCCTGCAGCTCGCAGGTCGCGCGCGGGAAGCCGGGCAGGTCGCCGTCGCGATAGGAGATCGAGTCCCAGGAGTCCTTCCAGCACTGGTTCTCGAGGCCGGTCTTCTCGTTGCGCCGCTTGTAGGACGACATAGCCGTTGCCCTGCAGGTCGGCGTAGTCGTCGATCCAGGACGAGGGCCGCCCGCGCCGCGGGCTCGAGCTCGCGCACCAGCCGCGTGTCGCCGGTCCAGCGCTCGTACTCGTCGAGCAGCACCACGTACAGCGCCGTGGCGTCGGCGGCGCCGTAGTACGGCGAGTGCGGCCGCTCCTCGAAGGCGGTCATCTCGCCGAAGCGCAACTCGTGCAGGATGCGCCCCGGATCCTCGTCGCGGAAGTCGTCGATCCTGGTGCCCTGCCACTGGCCAGCGCCAGCAGCGTGGTCGCGGCGAGCTCGGCGCTGAACGGCAGCGCCTGCAGGCTGGTGAAGATGCTGTCGCGCCCGAACATGGTCATGAACCAGGGCAGGCCGGCAGCCGGCAGCGACCGGCCGGGCATCGTCAGCGGTGGAGAACCGCAGCGCCGCCAGGTCGGTCATGCTGCGCCGGTAGATGTGCTCGTGCAGCGGCTCCCAGTCGCACTTCAGACGGTGGCGCCTTCTGCGAGCCATTTCTGCAGGCCGCGGGCCATGTTCGGCTCGGCGCACGCGGCGCTGGCCCCGACTCGCGGATGCCGACCGCTCCCGACGGGCCGTCGAACGTTCCCTCCGACGCCCGACGTCAAGCTCGGTCTCCACTCGCCGTGCGGCGGCACCGTGACCGTGAAGGTCAGGCCCTTCTCGTCCATCGCCGCCGGCGCGGTCGACGAGATCCAGGTCTCCCGCGCATACGTCTCGCGGCGGTAGCCGAGCACGAGGCTCCCGCCGGTGATCTCGGCGTGGTAGCTGCCCTTCTTCTTCAGCGCGTCCTTGACCTCGAACAGGTCGGCGAAGTCGCTGTCCGCGTCGATCCTGATGGTGAGCTCGACCGGCTTGTTCTCGTGGTTCGAGCACCCGGAGTTCCTCGTGGAACCCGTCGGCTACCTCCCGCTGCCTGATGACAGACAGCTTGGCGTCGACATAGACCGTGCCGCCGCCGGGCACCAGGAAGAACCGGGTCTGGAAGTACTGCAGATCGTCGGTCGACAGCGCGCTCAGCCGCTGCCCGTCGACGGTCAGCACCCACCGGGACAGGAACCGGGTATCGAACGAGAACAGCCCGGTCGGATCGGTGCGGGATGCCTCGATGTCGCCCCGGTTGTCGCTGACGACGAAGGTGTTGCCCTCGAGGATCTGCACAAGGTCACTCACGCCGGCCTCCGCTGCGCCATTACTGTCTCCGAGCTGATGGGGGCGACCCGCCCGGTGGACCCGCGCGGCCCCGGCAGGCACCGCTGGAACATGATCAGCGCGGCGATGCTGCCCTCGCAGGTGATCAGGCCGCGCAGGATCGCCGCCTGGGCATTCAGCCGTCCGGTCACCATGGCCTCCAGGTCCGGCCGGTCGACCATGACGGTGGCCTCGGCGTCGTCGCTGCTCTGGCTGACCGCGACCTCGCCCCTGGTCACGGTCACGTACCAGTGCTGAAGTGCGCGGTCGTCACGCACGTCGAAGCGCACGGTCGCCGACTGTCCGGCGAACGTGTCCAGGCAGCCGGGAGCGGCAAGGCCCTCGAAGAACTCGCTGATCGGGTCGGCGGACCGCGCGGCCGGCCTGGACCGGACCGAAGTTGTCGGCATGGCCAGGTATGTGATCGAGCAGCCCGGCAGGCAAACCGCGACCGGGGCGAGTTTGCCGGCCCGTGAGGCTAACCGGGCCCGGCGGTTACCCCAGGGTGCCGGGCGGGCTCCCGGCCAGCAGGCTGTCGATCGCGGCCGCGGCGGGCATGCCCGCACGAGCACCGTCGCGCGTCACGGCCAGCGCGGACGCGGCGACCGCCCGGCGGACGCTGGCCCGCAGCTGGTGACCGGCGGCCAGGCCGGCAGCAAGCACGCCGGTGAACGTGTCGCCTGCGCCGGTCGTGTCCCGAACGGTGACCTGATATCCGGCGAAGTGCTCGGTGCGGCCATCGACGGCCAGCAGGGCCCCGTCCGCGCCGAGCGTGACAATGACCGGCGCGCCCGACTGCCGTGCGAGCACGGTGGCGGCAGGGCCCGGCTCGGAGCCGGGTCGCGCCGGGCGCCGTCGTGAGGGCGGCCAGCTCGCCGGCATTCGGCGTGGTGATGGCACCGCTGAGGAGATCAAGGGAACGGGGCAGAACAGGCGCGGGGTTGACCACCAGGCCGCTGCCGCTGGAGTGCGCGGCCGTGCTGGCTGCCCGCAGTGCGCTGGCAGGCAGCTCGAATGACATGACGACGACATCAGCCGGGGTCAGTTCGAGTCCGTGCAGGGCCGCGCCGACCTGATCCGCGCTGACCAGGGCGTTAGCGCCGGATGCCACGGCGATCTGATTCTCGCCGGTACTGTCATCGACCAGGACGAGCGCATGGCCGGTCGGGCCGCTGACGCGCTCAACGGCGGTCACGTTGACCTGCTCGGCTGCCAGGGCATCCAGGGCCAGGCTGGCCGTCGTCCGCTCCGACCGCTCCGATCAGGTGCACCCGTGCCCCTGCCCGTGCCGCGGCGACGGCCTGGTTGGCACCCTTGCCGCCGTCATGCCTGGACAGCACGCCGCCCAGTACGGTCTGGCCCGCCGACGGGAGCGCTGGCAGCCGCATCACCAGGTCGACGTTGACCGAGCCGACGACGATGACGCGCCCGCCGCCGGGCGAAGCCGTTCCCACCGCGCCACTCTAGGCGCGAGCGCGGACACTGTGACGGTTGCGGTTACTGTCGCGGGTGATATGACCGTTTCGATACCCTGAAACTGTCACAGTGCGGGGAAGCCCGTCCCGGGTTGCCGGAGGCGGTCCCGCCTGCGCCGGCAGCGAGTGGTCCCAGTCCGAGAGCAGTGTCCTGATGCCGGTCACCAGCGCGATCGGGTGATCCATCATGACGTGATGGCCGGCCGCCGGAATCTCGATCATCGGCGCGCGGCGGCCCAGCTTGTCGTACATCAGCTCGGTGGTCTGGGGCGGCACGATGCCGTGCTCAGCGTGGAAGATCGCGACCCGGCAGTCGAGGTGGTGCAGCAGGGCCGGGGTCGCCTGCGCACGCCCGAACACTGCCGGATCGAACTTCCAGCTCCAGCCGCCGGGGACAGCCCTGATGGACGTCTCAGCGACGTGCTCCCTGATATAAGGCAGCACCGGCTGATCGGGAACGGGGCGAAAGCGGCTGATCGCGGCCTCTGCCGTGGGATACACCCGCTTCGGCCCGAACGCCCGCGCGTCTCTGGCCGCCTGCTGCTCCGGGGTGATCTCCTGGACCGGCGAGTCGATGACGACGATGCCCGCCAGCTGCGCCCCGTACAGGCCGGCGGTCCGCAGCGCCACGAAGCCGCCCATGCTGTGCCCGATGACGATCGGCGGGTCGGTGATGCCGGCATCGGCGGCCACGGCCATCACCTCATCGGCCCAGCCGTCGAGCGTGTACTTCTCCCGCGGCCCGCTGTCGCCGTGACCGGACAGGTCGATGGCCACCACCCGGCGGCCGAGCGCGAGCAGCGGCGCGATGTGATCCCACCAGCGCGCGTGCGCCGCACCGCCGTGCACCAGCACGATGCCGGTGGCGTTGTCCTCGCCGAATTCCCGGTAGGCAATCGGCGCGCCCGCCACCGTGACGGTCCGCTGCCGCACCGGCGCGGCAAGTGCCTCGGTGAACCAGTCCGGCGGCTCGGCTGAGTTGCTCATGCCCGCTAGCGAACCAGATCGGCCAGCCGGCTCATGCCCCGGCCTCGGCCCAGGCACGCTCGAGTACCTGGGTGATGGTCTGCGCGGGCTGCGCTCCGGAGATCCCGTACTTGCGGTCGATGACAAAGAGCGGGACGCCGGTCGCACCCAGTGAGCGGGCCATCTCCTCATCAGTCTCGACGTGATCGGCGTAGTCGTCGGAGGCCAGCATCGCGCGGACGGCGTCGCCGTCGAGGCCAGCGTCGGCAGCGAGCCGGACCAGCGAGTCGTGGTCGAAGACCGACTCCTGATCGGTGAAGTACGCCCGGTGCAGGCGCTCCATCATCTCGCCCTGCTTCCCGGCGTCCCTGGCCAGCTGCAGCACGCGGTGAGCGTCCTTCGTGTTGCCGCTGCGCAGGCCGTCCATCCGGAAGGTCAGGCCGTCGGCGGCCGCGCGCTCCTGCATCTGCCGCTGCGCCTGCTCGGCCTGCTCCGGCGTCATCCGGTACTTGCTCGCGAGCAGCTCGACCGTCGGAGTCGTGCGGTCCTGCGGCGCGTCCGGGTCCAGCTCAAACGACCGGTACACGACCTCGACCTCGTCGCCGTGCTCGAAGTCAGCCAGTGCCCGCTCGAATCGCTTCTTGCCCAGGTAGCACCATGGGCAGACAACATCAGACCAGATCTCGACTCGCATGCCTGGCAACAACAACCGGGACAGCCGCGGGCTTCCCGGCGTGCGGCCGCCGCCAGTCCGGGCATGAATTGGGCGGCGGGACGAGGGTAGGCGGGCTCAATGGCAGAATCAGCGCTGGAAACCGAGACCAAGTACGAGGCGAGCGGCGATGTCGTCCTGCCGCCGCTCGACGGCCTGCCGCAGGTCGCCTCCACCCGGGCCGACGAGGAGCGGCTGGCAGCCCAGTACTGGGATACCGCCGATCTCCGGCTGCTGCGCGCAGGGATCACGCTGCGGCGGCGCACTGGCGGCCACGACGCCGGCTGGCACCTGAAGCTCCCGGCCGGGCCGGCCAGCCGGCTGGAGATCCGGCTGCCGCCAGGCAGGTCCGGCCGGGTCGTGCCGCAGGAGCTGGCGGACCTGGTGACGGCGCGGACCCGCGGAGCCGTGCTGGCGCCGGTGGCGACGGTGCGGACTACGCGGCAGCGCATTGTGCTGCTCGACAGCGCCGGGGAGGCACTGGCCGAGGTGGCCGACGACCTGGTCTCGGCGCGCCGCGAGCCCGCGCCCGCGGCTGAGCTGAGCTGGCGTGAGGTCGAGGTGGAGCTCGTCGCCGGTGACAAGCGGCTGCTGGCCGCCGCGGACAGGCTGCTGCGGCAGCACGGCCTGCACCGCTCGGACCGGTCGGCGAAACTGCAGCGGGTGCTCGGCACCGGTCAGCCGCCAGCGCGGCCGGCCCGGTCGCTGACGCCGGCGACGCCCGCGCGGCGAGGTCGTGATCAGTTATCTCGCGGCGCAGGCTGAGGCGCTGCTGACGCTGGACCCGCTCGTGCGCCGCTTCGAGCCCGACACGGTGCACAAGATGCGAGTGTCCACGCGCCGGCTCCGCAGCACGTTCCGGGCGTTCGGGTCAGTCCTGCCGCGCGAGGCCACCGAGCACCTGTCGGCCGAGCTGAAGTGGCTCGGCGAGGTCCTGGGCGAGGCCCGTGACGGCGAGGTGCTGGCGGCTCACCTGCAGCGCCAGCAGGACCTGACTGACGTGGCTCAGCTGCTCGGTCCGGTGCAGGCCCGGATTCAGGCCCACTTCGCCGGGTCGCGAGCCGCCGCCGCGGCGGCCGTGCTGGACGCGCTCAGCTCGGCGCGCTACGTGGCGCTGCTCGACGAGCTGGATGCCCTGATCGCCAGCCCGCCGGAAGGCCCGGAGGCGAGCGGCCCGGCGGGCCAGGTGCTGCTGGCCGCGGTGCGGCGCAGCTACTCCAGGACCGGGCGGCGACTGCGCGAGGCGTGGCCGCTGCCCGCCGGGGCCGCCAGGGACTCGGCGCTGCATGAGGCCCGCAAGGCCGCCAAGCGGACCAGGTATGCCGCCGAGGTGGCCGCGCCCGTGCTCGGCAAGCGGGCGCGCACGTTCGTCCGGCGCATCACCAGGGTCCAGTCGCTGCTCGGTGACCACCAGGACACTGTCATCGCCCGGCAGCTGGAGCGGCGCCTCGGCATCGCCGCCCACCAGGCCGGCGAGAACGCCTTCAGCTACGGGCTGTTCTACGAGCGCGACGCGTGCATGGCGGGGGACTACCAGGAACAGGCCATGGCAGCGTGGCAGGCCGCGTCAGCGCCGCGCTTCCGGCGCTGGCTGAATGGCGGCAGCTAGCAGCCAGGGCACGCCCGCGGCAGCACCCAGTGCCGTCGCAGCACTGATGGCAGGACGGCTGCCTCGCTCGCCGGGCGGTCGCCTGCTGCGACCTTCCGGCGGGCGAAGCTGCGATCGGCGGCCTGAGGACGGGCCCGGTGCCCGGATCAGGCCGAAGTCAGGTCAGGCCGAGGCCGTCAGACCTTGTCAACGGCGGAGAAGCAGCACGGAACCGGGCCGGCCTCCACGTGACTGACGCTCGCGGACGCGTGCTGCTGCGCGACGGCTCCGCCTGCGACGAGGGCGCTGGCAGCGAGCAGTGCGGCAAGGGCGATGCGGATCCTGGTCATGTGATGTTCCACCCATCTTGTGTTGGAGGCGGCGATGTGCCGCCTCGGCTACCACAGTCATGAAAGACGGTCAAAACTGCTATTACATTGCACTACATAGCGCAGTCGGGCATAACTAGATCAGTCAAGGCGGACCTTGACTGCGCGCGAAGACGCCCGATAACGTCCTAGGGGCGGCATAAGAACCGGCTGCTGGTGCCGTGGCATCGGCGGCCTAGCGATCAGGGTGAGGATGGCCACCGGATACGTCGTCCCTGAACGGCCAGACTGGACCCGGCCGCGGCTGGCTCCCTCAGGCGACAGGTTCGCCGCCGTCCGGTGGCATGACGGCGCAGCTAATGTGTGGATCGGAACCGGCAATTCACCCATGCAGCTCGCGTCCGATCTGCGGCCATGGCGCCTGCGGGACTATCACTGGGGGGTGGCCGGTGATGGTCTTGTCCTGGTACTCGAGCTTCCAGGCGCAGAGCAGCACGTGCTCGCGTGGCTCGACCTCACAGGCCGCACGCTGACCCGGCTGACACCCGGTCTCGGGGCCGACGCGCAGTACGTTGGGCAGGCGGATGCCGGCAAGCACAGCGTTCTGATCGCGGTCCGGCATCCGTACACCAGCAGTTTCCAGCTTCAGTCAGTCACACCCGGCGGCGCCCTGCTGGCTGAATGGGATTCGCCGGGCAGGCCGGCACATAACTGGGTTGCCACCGCTACCCACGCGGTCGCGGTCCATTCGGCTGCTGACGGCTGGGAGTGGTGGTACAGCCCGCTGGCCGAGAGCGCCTGGACACCGGTGTTCACGGTGCCGGGCCGGGACACCGAGGCCACCCGCCCGCTGGCGCTGAGCCCGGACGGCCAGACGCTCTACGGCCTCAGCTCGGTGGGCCGGGACACGCTGGCCCTGATCGCGATGTCGCCGCCGGACTGGACGCCACGCGTTCTGTGCGCGGACGACCGGTTCGACATCGTCTCGGTGCTGATGGCTCCGGACGGATCGGGGCCTGACCTGGTCACAACGACGGATCCGGTCCGCCCGCAGATCGCGCTCAGCGAGGGCGCGGCCGCCGACCTGGTCCGGCTGCGGCAGGTCGCGGATGGCTCGGCCGCCGCCATCATCGGCCGCAATGCCAGTTACTGCCTGGCCGAGGTCTCATCTGCAGTGGGCGGGCCCGCGTTCGTCACCATCAGCCGGACCAGCGCGGCCGCGAGCAAGCCGCTGCCGCGATTCACCGGGTTTGCCAGGACGACGATGCACCGCCGGGAACCGCTGACCTTCCGGGCCAGGGACGGCCGGATGCTGACCGGATTCGTCACCAGGCCGAGCGGGCCGCCGCCGTGGCCGGCAGTGCTGGTCATCCACGACGGGCCGTTCGCCAGAGACCACGCGCAGCTCGACCCGTGGGCGCAGTCCCTCGCCGACGCCGGGATGTGCTGCCTGCAGGTCAACTACCGGGGCTCGCGTGGCTTCGGCAAGGCCTTCAGGGACGCCGGCGACAAGCAGTGGTCGCTGGCCATGCAGGACGACCTGGTGGACGCACTCCGGTCGCAGCAGCTGGCTGACCTCATCGACCTGCGCCGGGTCGCGGCGATCGGGTACGGCTACGGCGGATATGCCGCGCTGATGCTCGCGACCCAGGCCGAGGTCCCGCTGGCTGGTGTCGCAGCCGCGTCAGCGCCCACGGACCTGGCGCGGTACGTCGGCGGCCTGCTGTCCTTCGGCGGCCCGGCCGGCGCGCAGGATGCCGCCAGGATCGGGGACCCCGTCGCCGATTACGACCAGCTGATGGCAGCGTCGCCGGTGCACCGGGCGGGCGACATCACGGCGCCGGTGCTGCTGTTCCACGGCCGCCAGGATGCGCGCGTGCCTGTCGGCCATGCGACCGCACTGGCTGAGGCGCTGCAGCGGGCCGGGCAGTCGTGCGAGCTGACGATCTATGAGGACGAGGGCCACCGCTACGTCAGACCGCAGAACCTGTCTGACCTCCGGGCGCGTGCCACTGACTTCCTGATCCGCCGCCTGCGCAGCCCCGCCGACACTCCGGTGCGCTGATCGGTGCCGGGAAAGCCGTGCGCTGAGGACCCGTGCGCTCAGGTCCGCATGACCGCGGGCACCGGGAGATCCGCGCGGATGGTGGACGGCCGGGCGCCGGCGTAGTCAGCGGACCGCCGCAGCGCATCGATCGCCTGCTCGGACCGGCCGAGCTGGATGAGTGCCTCGGCGAGCTCACGCCACGCCTGGGCCGCATCAAGATGCGATCCGAGCGTCGTGAGCTGGTCGGCCGCGTCGGAGATGATCGCGATGCCCTGATCAGCGTGACCGTTCATGGTCAGCGCGAGCCCGCTGACGATCCGGGCCTGGGCGAGTTCCGGCAGGCCCTTCGACCCGCGCGCGATAGCCCGGCCCGCCACCTCGATGGCCTCGTCGTAGCGGCCGCGAAGCAGGGCGGACCTGGCCATCTCCGTCTCGCAGCTGATCAGGGTGGGATCGTGGGCCAGCCCGGTCAGCACTTCGTGCGCGCGGGCCAGCAGCGCGTCTGCCTCGTCGAGTGCGGGCGGGTCGCAGCGCATCAGCAGCCAGGCGTAGGTGATGCGCATCGCCGCCAGTCCCAGGGCGGGAGAGGTCTCGGCCAGCAGCGCCAGCGTCTTGGCGGCAAGCTCCAGGGCGAGCGTGAGGTCACCCCGTGCCGCGGCGACAAGGGACGCGTTCCAGTACGCGTTGCCCTGCGCCTCGCGAGCGTTCAGCTTTTCCGCCCGCTCGATCACCTGACTGGCGAGGTGCTGCGCGGAGAACATGTCGCCCCTGGCCCAGTAGGTACCGACTAGCGACGAGGCGAGCCGGATCTCGTCCTCGGTGCCCTCCAGGCCGAGTTCGCGAACCTGGCGAAGCGCGGCCTCGCCCACCTCGATGCTGCGAGCCAGGTCACCAGCCGTCCGGTAGACACGGCACCGGGCGTTGAGGAGGATCAGCAGTCCGGGTGCGCCCGGCTCGCCGACCCGCGCCGCCTCCAGCAGCGTGTCGAGGTGCTTCATGGCCGGGTGCAGGTTGCCGAGGGCCTCCTCGGTCCTGGCCAGACCCCAGACGGCCGCGTGCCGGATCTCACCGGCGGCTGCCCTGGCGAGGTCAGTGAACTGGTCTCTGGCCTCGGCTAGCTCGCCATTGGCCCTGGCAATCTCCGCGAACTGGAGTCGCAGCCGCTGCTCATTGATCTCTTCGGGCGCGACGCCGGACTCCAGGTAGAGGGAGGAGCAGCCGAGCCGGCGGGCGAGGCCGTCGAGCACGTCGCGCTCGGGTGACCGCCGGTCGGACTCAATCAGCGAGACGTAGCTCGGGGATACCAGATCTCCGGCTAGATCTGCCTGACTGAGCCCTCGCTCGATTCTGAGCGCACGCAGGCGCTGTCCGAGCGTCGGGACCATCGGTACCTCCCACCGGGAACAATTGTGATACGTCGTTCACTCTAAGCCGTCATGCCACGGAGTCAACTCCGGACAGAACACCTGATCACATGGTCCGGCCGGGGTGGCCCGCTAGTTATGCGCCGCCGCGACAACGGGTTCAGGCCTTCGAATGCCGCCGGACGCGCGGTCGAATTACCAGGCCACGGCACTGATCCGGCCTAAGATCCAGGCACCGGGCGGCGGCGCCTGCTGCGGTCGCCGCGGGTGACGGGATGCCAGTTCGGGGGGAGTGGCTGAAATGCCAGGCAGAAAGATCACGGGGACCTTAGTTGCCGGGCTGGTGCTGGCAGCGTCCGGGATAGCCTGGGCCGGCCAGCCGCCTTCAGCCAGCGCCTCCAGGGGCACGACGCGGCCAGCCGCGCTGCATGTCGCCGGGGCTGCCGTTGTGCTGCCGCATGCGACGCTGACGAGTGCGTTCACGCAGGCGCCGGACGGCGCGGTGTACTACTCGGCCGGCCGGAGGATCTACCTCGCCGGCGCGCCTGGCGCGAAGGTGGTCGCGCGCGGCACTGTGCTCGCGCTGGGCGCGACGACCGCCGGGCTGTTCGCGGCGGTGGGCAAGACAGTGACGGAGTACCGCCGGACCACCGGGGCGAAGATGGCGGCCTGGACGCTGCCGGCGTCGTACCGGAAGGTTGCCTGGGCTGGCCTGTACCCGGCCGGCAGCCGGGTCTGGGCGATCACCGACGACAACTGTGATACCTGCGGGCTCGAGTACGGCAACGTGTACTGGTTCAGCACGTCGGCCGCGGTCGTGCACCGGGTCAGCACGCAGACCGCGTATCCCGATTTCGCCGCGGCCACCCGCTCTGGCCTGTACTACCAGGCCAGCACCTCAGCCGGCAGCTTTCTTGTCCTGGCCCGCCCGGACGGCGCCGCTCGGCGTACCGCGAACAGCTACCTCTTCGGCCCTCTCGCCGTGTCCGGGCGGACGGTGGCGCTGCTGCTGCATCATTTCGGCAAGCATTCCGGCCAGTACCTCTACGGTTACCTGTCGACAAGCCTGGAGCGCATCTTCACCAGGCACGTCCCCGGCAGTGAGCGGGATATCGCGGGCACCGGTGCGGGCCTGCTGGCACTGCTGGCTTCCTGTGCCAGTTACTCCTGCCCGACAGCGAAGGTCAGCCAGCTCGCTGCCGCTACCGGTGCGACCATCTCGACGGTCGCAGTGCCGGACGCACTGTCATTGCTCGCCGGTCCGTCGGCCGTTGTGCTGACCTATGCGGCCGGCACGTTCCGGCTGGAGCGGCTGGCCACCTGACGGCGCCGGTCTCGGTCAGGTGGCGGCGTAGCGCACGCTGACATGCCGGAAGCCGAGTGAGGCTAGCATCTCGTCCAGCATCGCGGTGGTGTTCCGCTCAGCGTCAGTGCGCAGGGCACTGGTTTTCGCGGCGTACTGGATGCGCTGCTGCGCCAGTACGTAGACCTGCTGCTGGCTGTTGGGGTTGCCGGAGAAGAAGCTGGCCATCCGGTTCACCAGGCCCTGCTGCTCGGCGAAGACGTAGGACTGGCTCACGTTGAGCACGGCCGGCTCGAGCTGCGCTGGCGGCAGCGTGATGGTCACGTCCTTGCTCGCGGAGACGCGGATCGCGGTGCCCTTGAGCCGGGAGAAGTCCACGTAGGCGATGTCAGTGCCGTCGCCGATGAACAGGGTCTGGCTGCCGGCGATGAAGGATGGCAGGAACGCGGTGTGCCTGGACAGGTCGACCACGACCTGGAAGCTGCCGCTCGCCGCCTCGTACCGGCTCAGCGAGGTGATCGACTTCAGCAGCGGCGGCTGGCTGCGCACTGTTGTCGTGGTCTGGAACGGGTTGCGCAGCTGCGGTAGCAGGTGCACCGCCGCCAGCACCACGAGCAGTGCGATCACGGCCAGGATCGCCGCGACGACCGCGGCGATCATGCCAGTCACCCGGCCCGGATGCGAGATCTGCACCTGACGTCCCTTCCGCGGGGAATGGCTGCCCGACTCCGCTGACGGCAGCCAGCTACCCAGCTGCCCGGCAGAGATTCATGACGGCGCGGCTGGGTAGCTTCCGGCCGGCCGCGGACGAGCGGCCGCGGGCGTGATGGGTGCTGGAGATGACATGACCGGCTGGAGCAGGCGCCACGACAGGCAACGCGGACGACGGCGAGTGAGCAGGCCAGTCGGATGCCTGCTGTGGGTGCTCGCGCTGATCGTGGTGCTGATTCTGCTGTCCGCGCTGTTCGGCGGGTTCCAGAAGGGCACGAGGGTCAGCGGGGCGCCTTACAGCCGCAGCGACATGAATGTGCTGTCCGGACTCGGCGCGTAATCCCCGAATGGTCCGCAGAGCGAGAACCCTGCGCTGCCGTATGCATCGACTTCAGCTCGCCGTGCCGGCCCAGGCTGAGCTCCCTGAGCGCGCTGATGGCGAGCAGCGAGCCGCCGCAGCGGTAGCCGAAAGCTCTTCGTGATCATGGACCGGCTGCCGTATGCGGACCGGGTGACGCGACCAGCTGCAGCTGACCTGACGGCGACGCCGCGCGCGCGCTCGCGGCGGGCTGAAGAGCGTGCGGCCGGACAGCGGCCGCGGCAGCGCGAGGTCGTTCGCTGGCTGCGATCGGAATGCCAGGGCGCTGCCAGCGCGCGGACGGCCGATATCAGCCGGATCCTCGCTGCCGAGATTGCCGAGCGTGCGGACGCCGCCCGGGTGTACGACGGCCTGGGCAGCACTGACCGGCCAGTCGGCTGCGGCATGAGGCCAGGACACTGCGGGATTGCCTGTGATCACCGATGTCGGACACCATGGACACTATGACGACCGTCGCCCCGCAGGATTCCGCCAGCGCTGAAGAACCTCGTTCCCGTTCTGGTCATGATGAGGTAGCCAGGCTGCGTCGCACTTTCGCGTCCGGGCGCACCCGTGACCTGGCCTGGCGGACCCGCCAGCTAGCCGCGATCGAGCGCCTGCTGGCCGAGCGCGAGCAGGAGATCGCCGCGGCGCTGGCCGCCGACCTGGGCCGCTCGGCCCACTACGCCTGGCTCGGCGACATCGCCCCCAGTAAGGCCGAGGCCGCCTTTGCCCGCAGGCACCTGCGGCACTGGGCTCGCCGCCGCAGGACGCGGCTGCCGCTCGCACTCCAGCCAGGGCGGGCCTTCTACCAGTACGAGCCGCTCGGCGTCGTGCTGATCATCGGGCCGTGGAACTACCCGGTGTACCTGACGCTCGGGCCGCTGATCGGCGCCATCGCCGCCGGCAACTGCGCCGTGGTGAAGCCGTCTGAGCACGCGCCGGCCAGCTCGGCCCTCCTCGCCAGGCTGCTGCCGGCCTACCTCGACCCGGACGCGGTGGCGGTGCTCGAAGGGGATGCCAGCGTCAGCCAGGAGCTTCTCGCTGCCCAGGTCGATCACGTGCTGTTCACCGGCGGTCCGGAGATCGGCAAGAAGGTCATGGCGGCGGCCGCGGAGCGGCTGATCCCGGTCACGCTCGAGCTCGGCGGCAAGAGCCCGGTGATTATCGCCGGGGACGGTGACGTGGCCGTTGCGGCACGGCGGGTGGCCTGGACCAAGCTGCTCAACTCGGGCCAGACCTGCATCGCACCCGACTACGTGCTCGTCGACGAGAAGCTGGCTGAGCAGTTTGTCGCGGAGCTGACGGCCACCGTCGAGACCTTCCAGCAGGGCGAGCCTGCCGCCCAGCGGATCGTCAGCCCCCGCCAGCTTGAGCGCATCGCGGGCCTGCTGACCGGTGCCGGCGGGACCGTCGCGCTCGGCGGGGGAGTGGACCGCGAGGCCCAGGCGATCGAGCCGACCGTGATCGTCAGCCCGGACCCGGCCGCGCCGCTGATGACCGAGGAGATCTTCGGACCGGTTCTGCCGGTGCTGCCGGTGGCGTCGGTGGACGCGGCCATCGAGTTCGTCAACAGCCGCCCGAAGCCGCTCGCGCTGTACCTGTTCACCGGCTCCGGCGACATCAAGCGGCGGGTGCTTGAGTCGACGAGCTCAGGCGGCGTGGTCATCAACCACCTGACCATGCACTGCCTGGTGCCGCAGCTGCCGTTCGGCGGCGTCGGCAACTCCGGCATGGGCGCATACCACGGCGAGTGGGGATTCCAGACGTTCAGCCATCGCAAGGCCGTGCTGTCGAAGCCCGCCAGGCCTGACCCGTCACTGCTCTACCCGCCGTATACCGAGGCGAAGAAGAAGATCATGCGCCGCTTCTTCTAGGCACGCCGCGAACTCGATATGCGGGGGCTCGGCCTGGGGCTCGCTAGCCGGCCGGGAGGTCCGCGCTGCCCGGCTCATGGGTGGCAGCGGGGGCGCGGCTGGCGACGGGGCCGCGGCTGGCCCAGTTGTACCGCGCCGAGCCGCGGCCGAGTATGCGGTCGACGGCATTGCTCACGCTGCCGTCCTCGGCCATCAGCTTGCGGATCACGAAGATCATCGTCGGAATGGCCCAGAAGTCGCCGCAGATCCACAGGATGCCGGCGCCGATCTGCTGGTCGGCGTAGGCCGGCAGCGTGACTCCCGGCACGTGGTTGTAGACCGGGTACCAGGAACTGCTGGTCAGGAAGCCCATCGCCATGGCCAGTACCCACATCACGCAGTTGGTCGCGAGCAGCGCGCCAGCCTGCGCCACCGTCGACATCCTGATCCGGACCGGCGGAGAGGGGATGAACTGCAGCCAGAACAGGATGCCCGCGATGAAGAAGCTCGTGTACATCAGCCAGCTGTGCACCCACTGGTTCCGCTCGGCCAGGTCGAACGGGCCGGGCAGATGCCAGAACACCATGACGAGGCTGAAGATGGTCACGCTGACCCAGGGCCGGAGCAGGAAGCCGCCGGCCGCGCGGAGTGGCCTGCGACCAGCCGCCGGTCATGACCTGCCTGGTACCGGTCTTGCCGCCGTGGCCGGGCAGTGCGGCCAGCAGCGGCTGCCACGGCGCTCCGGCCACGACCAGTGTGGGCGCGGCGAACATGAGCAGCAGATGCTGGATCATGTGGACGAAGAAGTAGTCGTAGCACCAGTAGCTGATCGGCGACAGCACGGCGATGAGCAGCACCGCCAGGCCCGCGTAGAACAGCAGTGACCGGCGCCGGCGCTGCCTGGTCCGGTCCGGCCGGGACCGGCGGGCGAGCCGGGCCAGCCCGATCTCGTGCCAGATCACCAGCACGATCACGACGATCAGGAACGGGTCAAATGACCAGTGCTGCGTCAGGTAATGCACGGTGTTCCTCTCAGCCGGATGACCCGTACGGGATCTGGACACCGATCGCCTGCGCGACGATCCAGGACTGAGCGCCTGCGGTACTGAGCTTCCAGACCGTCAGGGTGCCGCCGTGCACCGCGAGTGCCTCTGGCTGGCCGGCCGGGGTTGCCGCGAGCGTCGCGGTGCCGGCGGGCAGCGGCGGCAGCCGCTGCCAGGACGTGCCCTGCCAGCCGATGACGGCGCCGCCGGCCCGGCGGGCGGAACTGCCGCCGGTGGTGCTGGCCGGCAGAACGATGCTGACCGAGCCGTCAGCGCCGAACGACACCGATGGCGCGCTAGTGCTGGCCGAGTCGCTGCCGGTGCTCGCGCGGCCGGCGGCGAGAAGCGGTGACTGCGTCCAGCTGGTGCCGCCGTCGGCGGACCAGGCCGCGATGACCACGGTCGATGCGCCGCTGCCCGCGGCCAGCACAGCCGTCGTGCGCTGGCCATCGGCCGACAGGCCGATGACGCTGACCCGGTCACCGCTGAGAGCGGCGGGCAGCGCCGGCCCCGCGCTCCGCCACGCTCCGCCGCTGAGCGTCAGGATGCCCGTCCGTCCGGCCCTGCTGCAGTCACCGGCTACCAGCGGCTGCCCGGCCGGCGTCCAGGCGGCCGCAGTCAGGCTGGTCAGGCCGCACGCACGCGCGGCGGCCGTCCGGCTCAGCGCCCGCAGCGTCGTGAGCCGCGTCCAGGCGGCGCCCTCGTTCGCGCTCGTACTCGACCGCGCCCGCCTCGTGAGCGCCAGCAGCCTGCCGTGTGTCTCGGCCAGCGCGCCGGGAACGTCGGCGAGCCCGGCCCCCACGAGATTGCCCTCCGACCAGTGGGTGCCGCCGTCGGGCGTCAGCGCCAGTGGCGAGAAGGTCAGGTCCTGACTTGGCCTGAAGGCGGTCAGCAGTGAGCCCGCGCCCGTCACGGCCGCGATGAGACCGCCGTTGGACGCCACGCCCGGTGGCGTCGCCAGTTTCCAGCTGCCGCCAGCCGCCCGGCTGAACAGCTCCCAGAAGTTGTTGTCCTGCGCCGCTGAGCCGCCCATCTCGACGACTGCCCAGCCCGTGCCGCCCGGCGCGGCCAGTGAGGTCGCGAGTGCCGGGCTGGTGATGCCGGTGCCTGCCGCCGCTGCCGTCGGCGGGGCGGCCTTGCTGCCGCAGGCCGTGACCGCGAGCGCCAGGAGGGCGGCCAGACGCGGCGGAGGCGGAGGCGACGCGGGCCGCTCCTGCTCTGCGCGCACTGCTGGCCTGCTCATCCGTGCCCCAGCAGGCTCTCGGCCTCGGTCGCGAGCTCGGACGCGAAGGACGACTTCGAGCTCGCGGTGCCGGGCCCGGGATCGAAGTTGAGCTCCGTCCTCGTGTGCCCGGTGCCGTCGATGACGTAAGCGACGTCGCTGTGGGCGATCATGCCGCCCGCTGACAGGACCTGAGCCGCGACTGAGTACTGCCGCCAGGCCTGCTGCAGCTGCGGAAGCGAGCCAGTGAGATACAGCCAGTTTTTCAGCCCGGCCATGCCTTCCTGCTGGTCGAAGGCCCTGGTGTAGGCCACCGAGTAGTACACCGGGTTGGCCACGATCGCGACCAGCTCGACCTTGCTGCCCTGACTGCCGAGGATCTGATCGGCCTCCCGGAACTCCTGCGCGATCAGCGGGCAGTCGGACGTGCAGACGGGATCGAGGAACGTCAGCAGCACGACTTTGCCGTGCAGGCTGGCCAGGCTGACGCGGCTGCCGTGCTGGTCGGTCAGCGTGAAGGCCGGCGCTGTGAAGTCCAGCGGCGCGGCGCTGCCATCGATGGCCTGCGCGATGATGAGATTGGCGTTCGGGCTCGCCTGCGCGGCCGCCATCGGGGCGGCACCGACGATGACGATTGCGACCGCCCAGAGCGCCAGGACGGCGCGCAGGCTGGCCGAGGCGAAGACCTGCGCGAGCCGCGGGAGCCGTCGGACCGGGGTCTGTTCTGCCGGCGCTGGTGCAGCCACTGCCGGCTCGGCGACCGCTGCCGCTGCCGGCTCGGGTACCCGGACCAGCGCCAGGTAGCCACCCACCGCCAGCAGCGCGACGGGGATCATGCTGTTCGGGTCAGTGCCGAGGCCGCCGAAGAAGCCGAAGTCCTCGATCAGCACCCAGTCAGCCAGGCAGAAGACGACCAGCACGAGCAGCGCCGGCCGGATCAGCAGCCTTCTGCCGGTCAGGAAGGCTCGCGCCCGTCCCGGCGAGAACGATCACGGCGATGAGGTTGATCAGGAAGCCGTGTGCCTCGTCGACCGAGGCGAAGCCGCTGACGAGCGCGGACAGCGCATGCGGCTGGGGGGTTCCCGCCATCGAGCTGGCCATCGCGGCGAGCGAGCCTGGCTGTCCGTGCAGCCGGCCCTGCCAGAAACCGCGGCCCGGCCAGGCCTGCAGGACGGCCATGCCGACGAGGAAAAGCCCGAGTCCGGCCAGGATCTGCCGCCCGAGCCGGGCGGAGTGCCAGCGCGCTTCCGGAAGGGCCAGCAGCACGCCCGCCGCACAGTAGAAGAGCACCGCGCCGGGTGCGCCGAACAGGAACGTCAGCCCTGGCGCGAAGATCCCGCCGAACGCCTCGCCGAAGGCCCAGACAACCAGGCCCCAGCCAGCGCTGACCAGCCCGGCCAGCCGCGATGACCAGCCGCGGGGCGCGGCGATGAGCCAGGCGCCGATCCCGAGCTGGATCCAGACGGCCGCCGCGCCTGCCTGGACCGGGTGATAGGACCAGGACGTGCCCGCCCAGTTCACCACGTGCTGAACCCAGGACGGCGAGCTCGCTGCCGTCGGCTCCATGACCGTGCCCGGCAGCCCCGCCGCCATGGCGGGCTGGGCCTGCAGGATGCCGTCGAACAGCCAGATGATCCCGAAGCCGATCCGGAGCGTGCGGCGGGCGATCGCCTCGGACTGCCACGCCGCCCGGCCCGGCCCGGCCGGCCAGACGCGGACGAGACGGACGGCAGCCATTCCCGCATGCCGACCCAGGCCAGCGCGAGGATGGCGAGCAGCACCGCGATCAGCAGACCCTGATGGACCAGCGCCGTCTTGAAGGCGGCGACCAGCGTCGGGTTGGTATTGCTCAGGCCGGTGTGCATCCCGGGCATGTAGCTAGCCTTCCTGTGTCCGCCTGCCAGCGGTGTCCGCCTGCTGTGCTAGCCGGGCAGGCGCGGCGGGGACTGAGTGCGGGGACAGCGCCTTGATCGCCTTCGTCAGCGTGCGGTCGACCACCGCGCGCTGGGCGTCCAGCTTGCGCACTGCCTGGGTCAGGGCCGCCTGGTCCCTGGTCCTTGCCTGCGGGCTGGTCGCGGCCAGCACCTGGGCCACATCGGTCTGGACCTGCTCGGCGTCGGGGGCGGCCCAGGCCACCAGCCCGGTCACCGAAGCTACCAGCCCGAAGCCGTCCAGCGACTCCGGTACCTGGTAGTTCTCCAGGTCGTCAATCTGCTCGTTGTTGGCGGGCGCGCAGTTCGCGGCACCCTGCTGGGCGACGCTGATGCCGTCGCTGACGTTGGCCGCGTTGCCGTAGTGCTCCGCCTCGACCTCTCGCAGGGCGGTCAGCGACTCGCCGACGCCGGCCGCGCAGGATTCGATATCGGAGTTGACGTACTGCAGGAAGCCGCGCAGGTCACTGGCACGCTCGGCCGGTGATGGCCGGTGCACGAGCGCGACGGCGACGGCGGCCACCAGGAACGCGGCCACGGCGACGATAGCCCAGCGCGGCATCCGGCGCACGGGCCAGCCGCTCGGGCGGGTCGTGACCCGCGGGGGCTCATTGGAGATGGTGGACGACACCGGTCAGTTCAGCCTCGATCCTTGTCCATGAGGGCGGTCCCGGCGATCAGGTCCTTCATCGTCAGCGGACCGAGAATGTGGGACACGATGCGGTGCTTTGAGTTGAGGAAGAATGTCTGCGGCAGCGCGTACACGCCGTAGGAGGTCGTGGTCGCGGACGGATACGGGTCGAACGCCACCGGGTAGCGGACCCCGGTCTTGCGGACGAACCGCAGGGCAGCCGCCGTCTCGTCGTTGGAGTCAATGCCGAGCACGATGACGCGGCCGTGCTGTGACGCGTAGTACCTCGCCAGCATCGGGGTCTCGCGCTGGCAGGGCGCGCACCAGGACGCGAAGAAGTTGATGATCAGCGGGTGGCCGGCGTAGGACGCCAGCGTAATCGTGGCGCCGGGGTGGCCAAGCTCGGCCAGCGAGAAGGCGCGGGCCGCCGCCGGCGGCGGCGGCGTCCGGTGCTGACCGCCCGCCAGGGCGACGACCAGCGCGGTGGCGGCAGCCAGCACGACCACTCCCGCTGTGTAGCCGATGACCCAGGAACGGCGGCCGCGCCGGAAGCGGGCAGTGCGGCCCGGCGTGGCGGAGTCGGGACTCGTCTCGCTGCGTCAGCACAGGCCGCTCCGGCACGGCTTGACGGGCCCTTCGGCCTGCGCGGGCGCTGTCAGCGCCCGCGGAACCGGGACGGCGGCGCCGGCCAGCGGCAGCACCAGCTCGAACCGGCTGCCCAGGCCGGGCGTGCTCTGCGCGCGGACCCGGCCGCCGTGGCCCTCGGCAACCGCCCGGACGAGGGCAAGGCCGAGCCCGGTCCCGCGATGACCGTCCGCCGGCAGCGATCCGGTCGCGAACCGGTCGAAGACGTGCTCGAGCTCGCCGGCCGGAATGCCGCTACCGGTGTCCTGAACGACGAGGCTGACCGCCCCGTCGAGGTCGTCGCGGACCACCGCGAGCCGGATGATGTCATCCGGGGTGGTGTGCTGGATCGCGTTCTCGAGCAGCGCGTCGACTGCCAGCCCGAGCCGGTCGGGGTCGGCGATCGCGGTAGCTCCGTCAAGCTGGCCCAGCAGCCAGTGCCGGTCGGCTGTCGGCCGCCAGCGCCACAGCACGTCGGGGATGAACTGGTCGATCTCGACTGGCTCGGGGCGCAGGAAGTCCGGATTAGCCGAGGCCGCGATGAGCAGCAGCCGCTCACTCAGGATCCGGAGCCGGTTGAGCTCGCCGACAATGACCTCGATATCGCGCTTGTCCTGCTGATCGACCAGGTTCCTGGCCAGCAGCTCGGAGTGCCCGAGCGCGATCGTGATGGGGGTCCTGAGCTGGTGTGAGGCATCCTGCAGGAAGCGGCGCTGAGTGGCGAGCAGCCGCTCGTTCTCCTCACTGACCCGGGCGCGATCGGCATTCGCTGCCAGCCGCCGGCGGCCATGCCACATCATGATCCAGAACATGGCCGCCATCAGCGGCACCTCGGTCAGCTCGTCGGCGGGCCGGCCCCGCGCAGCATGTCGGTACCGATGGCCGCGGCGGTTGTCATCAGCATCGCCGCCAGGACCAGCATCGTGGGCCGGGTGGTCCTGATGCGGAAGCTGTAGATCAGCGCGAACGCGAGCCAGATCAGGTGGAACGGAACCGTCTCCCAGTGCCCGAACACGATCCCGGCCAGACCGGCCACCCACAGCAGCACCCAGGCCAGGTCGGGCCAGCCGGGCCAGGACCGCCAGCGGCCGGTGCCGCCGAGCCGGCCACCGTGCGCCTGCAGACCGGACCAGACCCTGCCGGTAAGCCTGGGGAGGGCCGGAGTGGCCGCGGCGCTAGGAAGCCAGTCGGTATCCCGCACCACGCACCGTTTCGATGAGGTCGAAGCCGAGCTTGGACCGGAGCCTGCGCACGCACACGTCGACAACGTTGGAGCCAGGGTCGAAGTCGATGCCCCACACGGACGCCAGCAGCGTCCCCTTGGTGACGGACTCACCGCTGTGCTCGATCAGCTCGCGTAGCAGCATCATCTCCAGCCGAGTGAGCGGAACCGGCCCGAGGCCGGCATTGGCCTGCATCCGGCCGAGGTCGAGGCTCAGGTGCCCGGCCCTGATGACGTCGCCGGGCGGCTGGGGCTCGGTGCCGTCATGCTCGCCGTGCTCGGACCGCAGCTGCACCCGCACCCGGGCGAGCAGTTCGTCGAGCGAGAACGGCTTGGTGAGGTAGTCCTGCGCGCCCGCGTCCAGGCACAGCACCTTGGTCATCACGTCGGACAGGCAGGACAGGACCAGGACAGGCTGCTCGGGGCGCTGCGCGCGGAGCCTGACCAGGACCTCGCGGCCGTCGGCGGCCGGCATGACCAGATCGAGGATCACCAGGTGGTAATCGCCGGCCAGGGCCTGCTCCAGTCCGGCGGCGCCGTCGGCCGCGGTATCAATCTCGTAGCCAACTGCCGCGAGAGCGCGGGTGATCATGTGGCGGATTTGGGGTTCATCATCTACAACAAGGATCCGGCGGCGCGCCGGGCTCTGAAGCACCTGGATAGACGCTCATTGTCCGCTTTTACCTCAATTAGATAGATAAAACCCGGATCAACACGGCGACGGCGAGGGTGATCCTGCCCTGATGGCGCAGGTCAACAGCAAGAGGATCTACTCCACCTGGGTGTCAAGGTCAAGCGGAGCTACCAGAATGAAATGTTGCAATGCGTATCAGCACTGCCGAAACCGTCAGATGGGCTGCTCCCCGGTCAGGTTGACCGCAGAACCGTGACAATTTCGTCATTGAACCCCGGCATCCTTGCCGTGGCGGCCTGGTGCTCGCAAGATCAGACTCGTTCATCCCCAGGGCAAGGCTAGGACGGATCACTCCGCCATGCCAGGAACCCGGCAGTCCTGCCGACAGGCGAAGAAGCGAGGTGATGGCCGGTGTCATTGCCGGCCCGTGTCGTTACGCTGCTGGTGGCGTTCCTCGCCGTCGCAGCAGGCGCGGCATTCATAGTGGTTCATTACTTCCTGGGGACGCCCCCGACAGTGGACGTTCGGTGCGGGCGTCACCGCGAACACCGGTGCCACCGTGCACGTGGTGATGCAGGAAGACCCGCAGAACACGGTGAGCACTCACCCGGACTGGGTGTCCTACTTCATCCAGGACCCGAATACCGGCCAGTGGGTGCACACCACGCTGTTCCAGGTCCCGGCCGGCAGCAAGATCGACATGACGATCTACGGCTACGACGGCTGCACGCCGCTGCGTAACCCGTACTGGGGCAAGGTCACCGGCACCATCGGCGGCACTGCCGATGTGGACGGCAAGCCGGTCCACCAGCTCAACTCCTGGTCCGGCTGCAACGTGGGCCACACGTTCTCGATCCCCGGCATCAACCTGAACGTGCCGATGGCCTCGCCGGGACTGACCGCGAGCCTGTGCGGGACGTCGCCGTGCACGACCGGTCCGCATAAGACGATGACGTTCAGCTTCATCTCGCCCAGGACCACCGGGCAGTACTTCTGGCAGTGCCGGGTCCCGTGCGGCGGCGGCTTCATCGACGGCTTCGGCGGTCCCATGCAGACCATCGGTTTCATGACGGGCAACATGGAGGTGGTGTCCTGATGGCCGCGTCAGTCGCCGAGGACGCGCCGGAGCAGGGCGCTGCCGGGCCTAACCACGGGCTGCGGATCTTCATCATCTGGCTGCCGCTCGCGGTGGCCGCCGACATCCTGCTGTATTTCGTCTACGGGCCGCACATGCCGCCCGGCCGGATGTCGAACTCAGCGGCCAGCCAGCAGTTCGACATCAAGGTGCATGTCCGTGCTGGCGGCGCCAGTCATGGTCTTCGTGCTTGTCTTCATGGCCTACTCGATGATCGTGTGGCGGCACCGCGAGGGTGACGACGAGGACGGCCCGCCCATCTACGGCCACGCGAGGATCCAGGCGACGTGGATCACCGTGACAGCCGTGATCGTGCTGTTCCTGGCCGGCTTCGGGACCTACGAGCTGGCCTGGCCGGGCTTCGCCGGAGCGGGCGCCGGGGAGGGCCGAGCCCGATCTGGAAGCCGAGCGGCGGCACGCCGCTGCAGATCCAGGTCATCGCCCAGCAGTGGCGGTTCACCTACCGGTACCCGCAGTTCGGCGGCTTCGAGACCACGGCGCCTGATGCTGCCGGTCAATAAGCCGATCCAGTTCAACGTCACCTCGCTGGACGTCATCCACAGCTTCTGGGCCTACCAGCTCGGCGTGAAGGCGGACGCGAACCCCGGTGTCAACAACGTCGCGTTCACCACGGCCTTCCAGACCGGCAACGTCACCGTGCGGTGCGCCGAGCTGTGCGGCCTGTGGCACGGCGCGATGGTCAACTACGGCAGGGTGGTCTCGCTCGCCGCGTTCCAGGCCTGGGCGAGGAAGACCGAGGTTCAGCTCGCGTCGGTCACCAAGATCCTTCCGCCGTACGCGACGACCTACGACCCGACGGTGGTCCCGCAGATCAACAAGGCGATGGCGAAGGCCGGCATCGGCGGCGCCAACGGCTACTACTACCCGCCGAACGACCCGGTGCAGCCGTGACCAGGGTGCAGGCAGCTGACGCAGCGATGGAGAGGTGACGGATGGCCATCGAGACACAGCCGGAGCGGGCGCAGGGAGCCGGCGGCGGAGACCCGCTGGCGAGGCTGAGCCCGCGCCCGTGGTGGCGACGGCCCGCGATCCACACGGCGATCATCGGCGCGGTCATCGGGTACGTGCTCGGGCACCTGCTCGGTGACTACCTGACCGGTGCGACCGGCAGCGCGGCGCAGTACCCGAACGTCGCGCTGTCCGACTCCGAGGACTGGCCGATCGTGCTCGGCTACCTGCTGGCGATCGTCGGCTGGCTCGCCGGGCTCGGCGTCTTCAACGACATCCTGAGCCAGATCGCCGGCCGGCCGACGGCCAGCCGCGAGCCGGACTGCCCGAGCACGAGACGTCCGGCCTGGCGAGGTACTTCCGGTACTCGCTCGACCACAAGGTCGTCGGCATCCAGTACCTGGTCGGCATGATCATCTACTTCTGCACGGCCGGCCTGTTCGCCATGGCGATCAGGACCGAGCTGCTGTCGCCGACGCAGCACGTCTTCACCTCGCAGGTGTACGTGGAGATCGTGGGCGAGCACGGCACGATGATGATGATGCTGATGACCTCGGTCATCCTCGGCCCGTTCGGCAACTACCTGGTGCCGCTGATGATCGGCGCCAAGCGGGTGGCGTTCCCCCGCGTCGAGGCGCTGTCGTTCTGGCTCACGCCGATGGCCTTCATCATCCTGCTGTCCGGCCTGCTGCTGGGCGGCTTCCCGTTCGGCTGGACCGGATACGCGCCGCTGTCCATCCAGTCCACCGTCGGCGCCGACTCCTACGCGGTTGCCTTCGGGCTCATGGGCGTCTCGATGATCCTGGCCGGCTTCAACATCATCGTCACCGTGATCTGCTACCGGGCGCCCGGCATGCGCTGGAGCCGGCTGCCGATGTTCGTCTGGTCGATGGTGTCGACCTCGTTCCTGATGGTGCTGGCCGCGCCGGTGCTCGTCGGCGGCATGTACATGCTGGTCATGGACCGGACCGCGCAGACGGCGTTCTTCGAGGACTCGCTGGGCGGCAGCAGTTACCTGTACCAGAACCTGTTCTGGTTCTTCGGCCATCCCGAGGTGTACATCCTGGCCCTGCCCGGATTCGGGATCGTGTCCGAGATCATCCCGGTGATGTGCCGCAAGCCGCTGTTCGCCTACAAGGTCGCGGCGGCCGGAATGATCGGCGTGTCGCTGCTGAGCTTCTTCGTCTGGCAGCACCACCTGTTCGTCAGCGGCATCAACCCGGACATGCGGCCGCTGTTCATGCTGACGACCGAGCTGATCTCGATTCCGACCGGGTTCATCTACCTGGTCGCGCTCGGCACGTTCTGGAAGGCGAAAATCCGGTTCACGGTACCGATGCTGTTCGCGCTCGGCATGTACTTCAACTTCCTGATCGGCGGCGTATCCGGCGTCTTCCTGTCGGACGTGCCGGCCGACACCACCGAGCACGGCAGCTTCTTCGTGATGGCGCACTTCCACTACACGATCATGGGCGGCCTGATCTTCGCGTTCATGGGCGGCCTGTACTTCTGGCTGCCCGAAGATGATGGGGATCACGCTCAACCAGAAGCTGGGGAAGTGGCAGTTCTGGACGATGTTCATCTCGTTCAACTCGACCTTCCTGCCGCTGTTCGCGGTCGGCATGGCGGGCCAGCCCCGGCGGGTATTCGAGTACGCCAGGAACCTGCAGACCCTCAACGACTGGGTCTCGATCTCCTCGTTCTTCCTGGGCGGATCGATTCTGCTGTTCGTGATCAACTTCGTCTGGTCCACGGTCATCGCCCGCGAGCCCGCGGCGGCGAATCCCTGGCAGTCCCGCGGCCTGGAGTGGCAGGTCAGCTCGCCGCCCCCGGCCGGTAACTTCGAGAAGATTCCTGTCGTGCTGTCCGGGCCGTATGACTACGGCGTCAAGGATGCTCAGCCGGTGGCTGATCTCAATCCGCCACCGGGAGTCCTGACGGCTGCGATCAGTCAGGCAGCATCAGTCCGAGCGGAGGCGTAGCCATGGCTGAGACGACGTCGGAGGCGCCCGCCCTGGGCCCGGACGAGGAAGAGGCGGTCTTCTATCACGAAGCAGCGCTGAACGCCTCCTGGACCGGGGTGCGCCTGGCGCTGGGCGCGCTGTCGTTCCTGTTCGGCGCGTTCATCTTCGCCTTCTTCTACCTCCGGTCGCTGAACAGCCACCACCTCTGGTACACCGCGACGACGCACCCGCAGCAGGGCCTCGGAATCACGATCCTGCTGCTGATCGTGGTCAGCGCGCTCGTCCAGACGGGGGCGCTGCAGGCCATCAAGGGCGGCCGCAAGGGCGCCTGGCTCGGCGGCGCGACGCTGGCGCTGGTGCTCGGCCTGGCCGCCGTGGCCCTGCAGATCTGGCAGCTGGCTGATCTGCCGTTCTGGCCGGGTCGAGCGGGTTCGCCAGCGTCTTCGTCGGCTACAACCCGGTCTACCTGGCCATCGCCTTCTGCGCGATGGTCTGGCTGGAGATCCTGATCATGCGCTGCCGGGCCATCCCGCAGATCTCATTCGTCGAGCAGCCGCCGACGTACGCGGAGGCATTTGCGGTGCAGCGCTTCCAGGCATCGCTGAGCGCCTTCACGGTGACCTGGAACTACCTGGCCAGCGTGGCAATCGTTGCCTGGATCCTGTTCTACCTGGTGCATTAGGGGCACTACGGCAGCAGCACGCAGGCCGGCAGCACGACAGTAGCGGCGAGACGGGAAGGGCGGGCAGATGGCAGCGGTATTCGAGCACTGGTCGGCAAGCTGGCCCGTGCTGGCCGGCTACGCCGTGCTCGCCGCCTGGCACCTGGCCGGCCTGTGGCGGCTTCGCGGCGCGGCAGCGGGAAGTCAGGAGCAGACCTCGCCCGGTGCGCCGGCCAGCCGGGAGCTTCGCCGCGAGGCGATCCTGCTGTCAGCTTGGCCTGCTCGTGGTCCTGATCGCGCTGGTGTCGCCGGTCGGCTACCTGTCCGGCGTGTACATCTGGGTACGGATGCTGCAGGAACTGCTGGTCGCGGTTGTCGCGCCCGGCCTGATCGTGCTGGGAGCGCCGTGGAATGCGCTGCGGGCGGCACTGTCCCGCAGCCCGCTGCCGGCGGGCTCCGCGCTGCCCCGGTGGCTCACCGCGCGGCCGGTCCTGCTCGCGATCGCCGCGAACGCGATCTGGCTCGTGTGGCAGCTTGCCGGCGCTGTTCGACCGGGCGCAGTCCGGAGCCGGCGCTCGCGCTGGCTGAGCACGTCAGCTATCTGGCTGCCGGGCTGGTGTTCTGGCTGGTGGTCATCTCCTCCCGGCCGTACCAGCAGCGGACGCCGCCGCTGCGCCGGGTCGGCCCTGGTGATCGGCTCGGTGGCCGCTTCCACTGTGTTCGGCATGATGCTCGTCTTCGGATCGGGCGTGCTCTATCCGACGTACGCCAACTCGGCGCACAGCCTCCTCAGCGTCCTGGACGACCAGCAGCTGGCAGGCGCCGTCTGGTGGATGGGCATACTCCCGCCGATGATCATCGCCGCGGTGGCGCTGATGATGGAATGGCTGCGGGATGAGGAGTCCGCGGAGCTGTCGGCCGGCCTGGACCGGCTGCTGACTCCGCGCAGGCACGGCTGGCCGTCCCGGCCGGTTATCAGGTGAGCATCGAATGACACGTGGCAGGAGGCCGCAGTGCGTGGATTGATCCTCGCAGCGATAAACCCGGACAACACTCCGCACGGGTATAACTGGACGTTCGCGTTCCCGATGCTGCTGTTCATCGTCATCGCCCTGGTCTTGTACCTGCTGTTCAGCAGGCCGCACCGGCGCGTGCCGAGGCAGCCTGTCTCGGCCAGCGCCAGCCCGGAACTGCCGGCGGCGGAAGCGGCCAGGGCGGCGTCGGTGGCTGGCGGCCTCAGCCTGGCGCCTGGCGGCGGCGTGACCGAGTCGACGACGCAGCCGGCCGGCGCGCACCTGGTGGCCAGCGTCAACCCGGCCGATCTCGAGCCCGAGGACGCCGGCACTGCGGACGACAACCCGGCCGACGCGGACGCGAGCGGTGACGGATCGCCTGGCGGCGCGGGCGATGGTACGGAGGCGCACGAGTGACCCAGCTGACGAGCGCGCTTGCCGGGCACGGCGACCCGGGGCTCGCGGTTGAGCCCGGCACCGAAGCCGCAGGCAGGCGCACCGTCGGCGTTGTCGCCCGTGCCCTGTTCCAGCTGACCAAGCCGCGCATCATCGAGCTGCTGCTGGTCACCACGCTGCCCACGATGTTCCTGGCCGCAGCGCGGGCTGCCCGGGATCAGCCTGATGCTCGTCACCCTGGCCGGCGGCGCGCTCGCGGCCGGCAGCGCCAACACCCTGAACTGCTACATCGATCGTGACATCGACGCGGTCATGAAGCGCACCTCCCGGCGGCCGCTGGTGGCGAAAGGCAAGCCGGCCGCGGTCACGCCCGGTGAGGCGCTGGCCTCCGGCATCCTGCTCGGCGCGGCCTCGACGCTGCTGCTCGGCTTCATGGCGAACTGGCTGGCGGCGGTCCTGGCGGACGGCGCGATCCTGTTCTACGTGTTCGTCTACACGCTGGGGCTCAAGCGCCGCACCGCGTCGAACATCGTGATCGGCGGCGCGGCCGGCTGCTTCCCCGTGCTGGTGGGCTGGGCGGCCGTGACCGGCACCGTCGCCTGGCCTGCGGTCGTGCTGTTCGCGGTGATCTTCTTCTGGACGCCGCCGCACTTCTGGGCCCTGGCGATGAAGTTCAAGGACGACTACGCGTCGGCCGGAGTGCCGATGCTGCCGGTCGTCGCCACCGCCGCGACAGTGGCGAGGAAGATCCTCGTCTACTCCTACGTCATGGTGGCCGTGACGCTGGCGCTGACGCCGTACGCGGGCGTGGCCTACGGCGTCAGTGCCGCCGTGCTGGGCGGCTGGTTCCTGGTCGAGGCCCACCGCCTTCGGTCCCGGGTGAGTGCCGGCGAGGCAGCGGCGCCGATGCGGCTGTTCCACCTGTCGATCGCGTACCTGACCCTGCTGTTCGCCGTGATCGCGGTCACGGCGCTGCTGCCCTGGCGGGGATAGATGGCAGTGAGCGCCGGGCGAGGCCGGCCGCAGTGGATGATCCTGCTGCGGCCGCGCTGGCTGGCGTGGCACGCGTTCGCGGCGGTCGCATTCGCCGGGATGCTCTACCTGGGCGACTGGCAGCTGCACCGCGCCCTGTCCGGGAACGAGCTGAGCTGGGCCTACACGTTCGAGTGGCCGCTGTTCGCTGTCTGCGGCGCGTACTTCTGGGTCCGGTCGCTGCGCGAGGAACTCCAGGAGCACAGGGACGCTGAGGCCGCGGCGCCAGGCCGAACCGGCGCACACGCCGTACCGTCAGCGCACGCCGAGCAGGCCGGGGACATAGGGCAGACCGCAGCTCAGTCGTCAGCGGCCTATGTCGCCCGCCTGCAGGCCGAGGTGCGCGGGCACGGGAAGTGGCACGGCTGGCGATAGCGCGGCCGGATTCCGGCCGGATTCCGGCCGCTCCGGGCCTACCCGGCGACCGGACCATCCTTTTAGAATCGGGTTCTATTACTGGCTGCAGAGCCAGTACCAACCCGGGAGGCTGCCGTGGCATGGGATTTCTCGACCGAGCCCGAATTCCAGGAGCAGCTGGACTGGGTCGCTGACTTCTGCGCGAACGAGGTCGAGCCACTCGACCTGGTCTTCCCCGGCGCGGCGTACTCGCGTGACCCGAAGGCCAGGCAGCTGGCCGATCCGCTGAAGCAGCAGGTCAGGGACAAGGGCCTGTGGGCGCTGTTCCTCGACAAGGAGCTCGGCGGGCCCGGCTTCGGCCAGCTCAAGCTGGCCCTGCTCAATGAGATCCTGGGCCGCTACCGGTCCGCGCCAGTCGTCTTCGGCACGGCCGCGCCCGACACCGGCAACATGGAGATCCTGGCCGCCTACGGAACGCCCGAGCAGAAGGAGCAGTGGCTGTACCCGCTGATGAACCAGGAGATCTTCTCCGCCTACTCGATGACAGAGCCGCAGGGCGGCTCGGACCCGAGCCTGTTCAGGACCAGCGCGGCTCGCGACGGCGACGAGTGGGTGATCAACGGCGAGAAATGGTTCACCAGCGCCGGCGCCAGGGCCGACCTGATCATCGTGATGTGCACCAACGGCATGTTCCTGGTCCCGCGGGAGACACCTGGCGTCGAGATCCTGGGATTCCCGCCGCTGCACAACCACATCCGCTACAACAATGTGCGCGTTCCCGCAGGTAATCTTCTCGGTCCGGAAGACGGCGCGAGGGTGCTGGCCCAGCGGCGGCTCGGCGGTGGCCGGATTCACCACGCGATGCGCACCGTCGCCCAGGTGAAGCTGGCCTTCGACATGATGTGCGAGCGGGCGCTGTCGCGCGAGTCGCACGGGAAGGTCATCGCCGAGCACCAGATGGTGCAGGAGGCGATCGCCGACTCCTACGCCGAGATCAACATGCTGCGCCTGCTGGTGCTGTGGACCGCGTGGACGATCGACAACTCAAGCACGCAGGCGGCCAGGACCCAGATCGCCGCGTGCAAGTACACGATGGGCAAGGTCCTGCGCGAGGTCAGCTACCGCGCGCTGCACATCATGGGCTCGCTCGGAACCACGAACCTGACCCCGCTGCAGGCGATGTACGCGGCCGCGCCGACCATGTCGATCGCCGACGGCGTCGACGAAGTGCACAAGGTGACGGTGGCCCGCAACGTGCTCAGGGGCTACGAGCCGCATCCGGGCCTGTGGCCGACCGAGTACATCCCGGCCAAGCGCGAGGAGGCCAGGAAGAAGTACGCCGCCCTCATCGAGTCTGATCCGGATCTGGCAGCCTGGGCCGATCACGCCGTCCGCGCAACTGCCAGGGGCTGAAAATCATGAACATTACCGGGAACGTGGCCGTCGTGACCGGCGGCGCCAGCGGAGCAGGCCGTGCGCTCGCACTCGGCCTGGCCGACCGGGGCGCGGCTGGTGTCGCGGTCTGCGACATCGATGGCGAGGGCGCCGCCAAGGTCGCAGCCGAGATCGGGGCCGCGGGCGGCCGGGCGATCGCCATAGCCGCGGACATGACGAAGGAGGCCGACGTCCAGTCGCTGGTAGCGCGGGCAGCGGCGGAGCTCGGGCCGATCGGGCTGTTCTTCTCCAACGCCGGGATCATCGTGGCCGGCGGCGAGGAAGCCTCCGACGATGCCTGGTCGCGGATCTGGGCGATCAACGTGCACAGTCACGTCTACGTCGCCCGCGCGGTGCTGCCCGGCATGCTGGCGCGCGGATCGGGTTACCTGGTCATCACGGCCTCGGCCGCCGGCCTGCTGAGCCAGCTCGGCTCGGCACCGTACGCGGTGACCAAGCACGCGGCGGTGGCGTTCGCCGAGTGGCTCTCGATCACTTATGGCGACCGGGGGATCCGGGTGTCAGCGCTGTGCCCGCAGGCGTTCAGCAGCAACCTGTTCGCGACGTCGCGCCGGGAGGCCGGCGAGGACGCGCTGCCGGACAGCCGGGCCGGGGGCGGCTCGGCGCAGGCTGCCATCGACGGCGTGCTGACGTCCGAGCAAGTCGCGGCCGTGGCACTGGACGGCATCGCGACCGAGCAGTTCCTGATGCTGCCGCATCCGGACGTGGCGACCTACGAGCGGCGGCGGGCCGGCGACCGGGACCGCTGGCTGAGCGGCATGCGCCGGATGCAGGCGCGGCTGGCCGGCGAGGGTTAGGCGCCGCGCGTCTTGCCGGTGCCGGCCTGCCCTGGCCCGGATCGACAGGTGCCGGTCAGGAATCCGGGGCCAGCACCTTGCGCGGATGCCTGCCGTCGACGTACCCGACGAACGGCGGGTAGATGTTGTAGCCGAGGAGTTCCTGCAGTCGTTCCGGCAGCTCACGGGCGACGTCCCTGGGGACGGCGAGGCAGTGGTTCTCCTGCGGCCGCAGCCAGCCGGCGGCGTATTCCAGGATCACGCCGAGCCGCGGCCGGGCGGTCTGGTTCGCGCCGCCGCCGTGCCACAGGCTGCCCAGGTAGAACATGGCCGACCCCGGGGACATCACGGCCGTCTCCACCGGATCGCCGGCGGCTGGCCGGCGGCCAGGTTCCCACTGGTGGCTGCCGGGAATGAACCGGGTGGCTCCGTTCTCGGCGGTGAACTCGTCGAGCGGCCACATGGTGTTGACGACCAGCGGCGGATGCGGCTCGGGCACCGGGTAGATGGAGTCGTCACGGTGCAGGATCTGCGCCTTCTCGCCCGGCCCGATGCAGATGCCGACTGGTGCGCTGAGCTGGTAGTGCCCGAGCACCTGGTCGAGAACGCCGAGTAGCAGCGGGTCGGTAGCAAGCTGGTCGAACATCCGGGTCTTGGCGAACAGCGCGTAGATCCGCTGGGTGTCGAAACCCTCGAAGGAGTTCCGCCCGGTCCTGGTGGTCTGCAGCACCCGGTGCAGGTCGGCGCGGGCGGCCTGCGCTCCATCTTCGGTCAGCAGGCCGGTCACGATCACATAGCCGTCGTCGGTCAGACGGCGGGCCACGTCCGGCACCGCGGACGAGGCGGGCATCGTTGCCATCATCAGCCTGAGACTAAACGACAAGACGCCTGGCGGACAGTGGCCGGACCGCACTGTCAGACCCTCGTCCGACACTGGCACCATGAGCGGCGAACCAGCTGAAGCGGCGCGCGTCCTGACGCGCCTATGGGAACTGACCGGCACTCAGCAGTGGGACAAGCTCGCCGACGTGCTTGATCCCGCCGTCCAGGTCCGCTACGTCCATACCGGCGAGGTCATGGACGCCGGGACCTATGTCCGGCTTAACCGTGACTATCCGGGCCGCTGGAGCACGGCGGTGGCGGACCTGGTTGCCAGCGGTGATCGCGCCGTGTCCAGGACCGAGGTGACGGACGGGACGCAGACATTCTGGGTCGCCTCGTTCGCCACGGTGCGCGGCGGCCGGATTACCGACCTGGTCGAGGTGTGGACGGATGCCGGGCAGGAGCCCCCGGCGGGGCGAGACCGCGCCGGTGCCGGGTAGCATCGCCTCCTAGCGCGACTGGCCTCGGGTGGGATACCACCGGGAAGCGCAGCACTACGGAACGCCGTCGGCCTGGGTGTTCCTCAGACTCATCTGCTGAGGAGCGCGCATGCAGCTGCGGTACGGAATGAACCCGCATCAGGACGCCAGCGTCTCGCTGCCGCCCGGCCAGGTGCCCGTCCGCGTGGTCAGCGGGACACCATCGGCCATCAACCTGCTCGATGCCCTGAGCGGCTGGCAGCTTGTGCGCGAGGTCGCTGCCGCTACCGGGGCTCCGGCAGCCGCATCGGTCAAGCACGTGTCGCCGGCCGGCGTGGCCGTGGCGGGCCAGCTCGACCCGACAGCGCAGGGAACGTGGTCTGCAGGCGCCAGTCCCGGCCCCCTGACCTCGGCCTACATCCGCGCTCGGGACGCCGATCCGAAGTCCTCCTTCGGCGACATGATCGCCGTCTCTGAGCCGGTCGACGGCGAGCTGGCGGCTTTCCTGGGCGGCGTGGTCGCGGACGGCATCATCGCTCCCGGGTTCGAGCCGGGCACCGCCGGGCTGCTGGCCGCGAAGAAGCGCGGCACCTTCCTCGTCCTGGCGGCGGACGCTGCCTACCAGCCGCCGGCCTCAGAACAGCGCGATGTGTTCGGCCTGGTGCTGGAGCAGCAGCGCGACGTCGTGCCGATCACGGCCGACTCGCTGGCGGTCGTTGCCGGCGCCCCGCTGCCTGCCGGTGCCGTGACCGACGCCCTGATCGGTCTCATCACCCTGCGCTACACGCAGTCGAACTCGGTGACGCTGGTCGCCGCCGGGGCAACCCTCGCGGTTGCGGCCGGCCAGCAGAACCGGGTCGACTGCGTCCGCCTTGCCGCGGCCAAGGCCGCGACCTGGTGGCTGCGGCGGAATCCGGCGATCCGGGATCTGCCGGTGGTTCCTGGCATGACCCGGCAGGACCGGCTGAACTGGCAGACCCGGCTGGCCGACGGCGACATGACGCCGTGGCAGGCTGCCGAGTTCGGCCGGCTGTTTCCCGGCCAACCGCCGCTTGCGCCGCAGGAACGCGCCGCCTGGCTGGCTCAGCTAACCGGAGTCACGCTCGTCTCCGATGGCTACCTGCCGTTCCGTGACAATGTCGACCACGCCAGCCGGATCGGCGTCCAGGTCATCGTGGAGCCGGGCGGGTCGGTCCGGTCGGGTGAGGTAGCGGACGCCTGCGCGGAGTACGGCATGACACTGGTCCGCACCGGTCAGCGGCTGTTCAGGCACTGACGCCGGCACCGCAGCGCAGAGAGACACAGCGCAGGAGAGAAACAGCGCAGGCGAGACTGCTAGCGCGCGACAAGAGCCGCCGCGACGTTGTAGGGCAGATGGCGGGGATGCACGAGAAGAGCCCTGGCCAGCTGCCGGACCTGCAGTCGCAGCGGTATCAGCAGCTGCTCGCTGTGCCGCCAGGCGGCGATCTCGTCGCCGCCGTAACGGGCGGCGATTGACTGGCGGAAGCGCCGGGCGTCACCGCCATCCTGCCGCCAGGCCCGCAGCCACGCAGCCAGCTCGGCGTCGCCATCGAGCATCGTCCAGTCCATTAGCCGCTCGGCGATCTGGCCGGCCGCGTCGACGACGAAGGCCTGGCCGTTCGCGCCGGTGATGTTGTGCACCCGGCCCTCGCTTCGATGCCCGTGGTGGATGCTGGCCGAGCTGAACTGCGCACCCACCGCCATCGCGGCCACCGCGTGGCCGGCCTCGTGCCAGGCGGTCCTGACCACGGCTTTCCTGGCCGGCGCGAAACTGACATAGCAGCCGCAGTCGTAGCGCTGCCTGACCCAGTGCCCGTGCACGATGGACTCGTCGTCATAGCGGGCCGAGCGATGCAGCTCAGCCTTGATGACGTCAACGGTCCGCTGCTGCGCGGGCGTCAGCTCGGTCATGGTTCCTTCCGCCGGCCCGGCTGCTTTGTCACCGGCCTAGGGCAGACTACGCGTTGACACGGACATACCGAAGCGATGCCCGGAGGGGCGCCGTGGCAGAGACTCTGACCGCAGCCTGGCCTCGCCGGGATTGCGCCCCGGGAATTGCACCGCGGCCAGGCGGGAACGGCCGGCTACTGGCTGCGCGTTCCCGCCCCGGGAAGTTTCGCGGCCGGACTGTCAGCGGGGTGGAAGACGCCGAGCACCCGCATCGTTCCTGGTCCGGTGTTCTCCAGGCAGTGCGTGACGCCGGGCGGCAGGTGGATGCAGGTGCCGGCGGATAGCGCGTGCTCACTGCCGTCGGCGTGCGCGATCCCGTGCCCGGAGAGGACCAGCACTACCTCGTCGTAGGGATGGCTGTGGTCAGGGGCACGACCGGGCGGTATCTCGCCGACGAACTGGGTGGCGACGGCGCAGCCCTGGCCCGGCCCGAACAGAACGCGGAATCGGCGGTCGCCGGTCACCTCGGCTTCACAGTCCGCGAGCTGACGGGTCACCGGTCCCGCTGGATCAGCGGCGCTCGCGGGCTCACCGGCGACCGCGGACTCACCGGCGGCCGCGGGCGGCAGCGCGACCACATCGAGGCGCAGCTCAGCGCCGCCGGTTGCGCTCACCCGGTACTGCGCACCAGGCGGCAGCAGCACGCCCTGATCCGGGCCGAGCGGCAGGTCGGCCCCGGCCAGCGTGACACGGCCGGTGCCGCCGAGCACGAACCACAGGTCACCGCCCGGCCCGGTGACGCCGTCGAGCTGTGCTGCTGGCGGGACCTCGGCGAGGCAGCGGACCAGACCCCGGGGCCCGGTGCTGACCAGGTGCCGGACGTGCGCATCGCTGGCCAGGGCGCCGGGGCCGGAATCCAGGGGCTGGACGACCGTCGCGGATAGCCTCGCACCCGGCTCTTGCCCCGCACCCGGCTCTTGCCCCGCACCCGGCCGAGACGGCCGCTGAACCAGGCTGCCGAGTACCTCGCAGAATCGGTCCACCTCGTCGAGCGTGTTGTAATGCGCCAGCCCGATGCGCAGCGCCTTGCCCCAGCCGATCCGCTCGTGCAGGCCGAGGGCGTAGTAGCTGCCGTGGCTCCAGACGCCGAATCCGCGCTCGGCCAGTTCGACGCTGAGCTGGTCGGAATCGATGCCGTCGAAGTTGACCAGGAAGGTCGGAACGCGGCCGTCCATGGTGGGCAGTCCGTAGAGGTTCGCGGTCGCCGGGAGGCTCGCGAGTAGCCGCTCGCCGAGCTGACGTTCCCAGCTGGCGATCGCGGCCATGCCACCCAGGCTGTCGTGATAACGGAGCGCTGCGAGCAGGCCGCCGAGCAGCTCGTAGGCGACGGTACCGGTCTCGAAGCTGTGACCGACTGGCTCGCTCGGGACTGGCCGGGCCTTGTAGGGCTGCCAGGATTCGAGCAGTTCCCGGCGGCCGAACGCGATGCCCAGGTGCGGCCCGCAGAACTTGTAGGCCGAGCAGAGCACGATGTCGGCGCCGATCGAGTGCGAGTCCATCGGCTGGTGCGGTGCGAACTGGACGGCGTCGATCCAGGCGAGTGCGCCGGCCTGGTGCGCCAGATCGCAGACGGCGCGAGCGTCCACGATCGTTCCGACGGAATTGGCGGCCCACGGGAAGGCCACGACCCTCGTGCGCGGACTCAGCTGCCGCTGCAGATCGGCGAGGTCCAGGGTGGTGTCCGCGTGCACGTCGGCGTGCCGGACCTGCAGCTGCAGGTCACGGGCCAGATCGAGCCAGGGCGCGACGTTCCCGTCGTGGTCCAGCCGGGTGACGACAATCTCGTCGCCCGGCTGCAGCTGCCGGCCCAGGGTGCGCGACAGCGTGAAGTTGAGAGAGGTCGTGCTTCCCCCGAAGATCACTTCGTCGCTGTCGCAGCCGAGGAACAGCGCCGTCTCGGCGCGGGCTTCTTCCACGAGCGTGTCGAGCCGGCGGCTGGTGGCGTAAGGTGCGCCGGTGTTCCCGCTGGACTCGCGGTAGACGCGGGCGACCGCGTCGCCGACCTCGTCGGGTACCTGGGTGCCGCCAGGGGCATCGAGGAAGACGAAATCGCCGCGGAGCGCCGAGAACCGGTCTCGGGCCCCGGCGAAGACTGCCGCCGGGGCCGCCGGAGATGTGCTCACTGAGAGCGCCGCGAGGGTTATGCCTCGCTCGCCAGGGCGCCCATCGGGTCCCAGGCAGGCAGCACGATCGGCTTGGTGTCGAGTGCCTGCTGCAGCTCGGCTGGCAGTGCGCTGCGCCGGGCGGCGATCTCGAAGACGTACTCGTCGAACCATGAGTCGTTCATCGTGTAGAAGCCGTCCTTGCCGCGGTCGGAGCCCCAGCTGTTCTCCACCCGCCAGCGCCGGGTCACGCCATCGAGCACGTCGACGCCGGTGAAGAGCATCGCGTGCGTCATCTGGGTCTCGTGGTAGGCCAGCCGCTCGGCCTTGCTGAGCCCGAACTCGGCGTCGTAGACGGACGGCAGATCGTAGAGGCTGGCGTCCCAGACGGCGTAGTCGTTGCTCATCATCTTGCCGACGTCGCAGCCGAACCAGACGGGCTCGCCGCCCTGCAGCGTCTTCGCGGCGACGTCCTTGATTACCTGCATGTCGACGTTGAGGTAGATGACCTGCGGGCCGCCGATGACGTTGCCCAGGTACTCGACGGTGAAGGTCTTGCCGACCGGGCTCGACGGGCGCGGGTCGTGGACCAGGCAGACGTAGTCGTCTAGCGGCAGGTCCACGTACTTGGCTGCGAACTCCTGGGGAGTCAGGACGCCATCACGGTGGAACTGCTTGTCCTTGTCGGTCCACTGCCAGTCGAAGCGCTCCGGGGGAGTGCCGAGGTGGATGCACAGGATGCGGTAGATGGCCTGAAGGATGTCGGCCTTAGCCGCGCGGGCGGCGTCTGTGCTCGTCGGCTTCGTCGGCTGCGCGTACGGTCTGGGTGCCCTGACGCAGCTGGTAGCGGAGGATCGAGTTCATCCTGGCCGTGTTCGACGAGCTCTGCGTCTCCGGCATGTAGCCCTTGGGAACGAGGCCGTGCTTTGCGACGAGCGCGGCGAACATGTTCCACTGGCCGCCGTCGCTTGCTACCGACTCCAGCAGGAACGCGACCGTCCTGTCGTCCAGATCGCGATCCGCGGTCTCGATGATCGCCTCGAGGAAGTAGTTGGCGCGCTCCATCTTGTCCCAGAACATCGCGTAGTTCTGGGAGAACTCGAAGTCCTTCAGCCCGGTCTTGCGCATCACTCCGACGCGGAGCAGGTTCAGCCCGGCGAATAGCCAGCACCGGCCGCTGCGCTCCTGGTTGGTGACCTTCCAGTCGTCCAGAGTGGTCGACAGCGAGTGGTCGACGCTGCTGACGATCTCGCGGTTGATCGCGACGTCGTCGACTGTGACGCGGGTCACCGCGTTCTGCGCGAGCCGGTAGGTCGGATTCGCCGAGAAGTCCTTCCGCAGCAGTTCCAGGTCAGCTGTCGTAAGCGTGCCATCCATCCCGGCATCCTTCCCGTCGTCGGCTCAGGTCTCTCCAACTTACCAGGGGACAAGTCGGATTGGCCGGGCTGAAATGTCGCGCTCGCTGGCCGCGGCTGCTGGCTGTGGCTGCTAGCTGTGCCGTCGCCCGCGCGGAAGCTGGCAGTGTTATATTCCGGCTGTACCGCACTGGTAGCGGGCCGTTATCTCGAGTTCTTGACTGGTATCGAGGAGGCCCGTCCATGTCGTCGATCGAGGTTCGCAGTTTCCGCCGCAGCGACCGTGAGCAGCTGACTGAGCTCGTCAATGCACACGCGGCGGCTGTCGTCCCCGGGCTCAGTGCGTCGGTGAGTTCTGTCCTGAACCAGCTGGAGCGACAGCCTGATGAATTCATCGTCGATCCGTGGGTGAGCGAGCGGCGGACTCTGATCGCCGAGCAGAACCAGCGGGTCGCGGCGGCGGCTCACCTGATCCGGTACGCGGATGACGATCGCGTCGGTGCCTCGTACCGGAATCTGGGCGAGATCCGGTGGCTGCTGTTCTGGCCCGAGGCTGCGCTGAGCGGGCCGCCGCACTGGACGGACGGGACGTCGGCAGCCGAGATGCTGATGGCCGGGTGCGTCCGCCAGCTGGAGGACTGGAGAGTTGCCGGGCAGTGCGCTTCAGGTGACCTGCCTGTGCCGGGCGTGTACGGAGTCCCTGCTCAGTGGCCGCATATCCGCGCCCTGTATGAGCGAACCGGATTCCGGCATGACGGCCACATCGAGCTGGTCTACCTGGCCAGGGTCGAGGACCTGGGACGGCCCGCTGCCGCGCTGGCCGGGCTCCAGGCCCGCAGGTCGGTCGGGATCAACGGGACCCGGTTCTCGGCTGTGCTTGACGATGAGGTGATCGGCTACATCGAGGTGGAGATCTTCGACGACGGCGAGCGCCGGGCTCGGCATCAGGGCTGGGCTGACATCGGCAATCTCTGGGTTGCTCCCGCACACCGGCGCCGCGGGATCGCGACGTGGCTGCTCGGCCAGGCTGCCGCCTGGCTCGAGCTCGCGCACGTGGACAGGCTGCTGGCCTACACCTACCTGGAAGGCCGTGACGAGACCGGCCAGGGCTATGACGAGGACAGGGCCTTCCTCCGGGCGTCGCCGTTCACTGAGCTAACTCAGACCATGCGCGGCTGGACCAGGACTTCTCAGACCGGGTAGGGCTCGGGCGTGACCGTATATCGCCGGCCGCTCGGCAGCTCCCACGTCATGACGCCGGGCTGATCCTGGGTGAGGTGCCAGCGCGGAGCCTGCTTGGCCTGGTGGTGCCTCCGGCACAGCGGAGCCAGATTGCATTCGCAGGTCATGCCGCCGCGGTGGAACGCGATCGTGTGATCGAGGTCAGTGCGCCGGGCAGGGCGGCGGCAGCCGGGGAACGAGCAGGTTCGCTGCCTGACCCGGATCAGGTGGACCAGGTTCGGTGGCGGCCTGTAACGGGGCGACTGCCGGCCGTGGCCGCAGTTGCCGGATTCCAGGAACTGGAGCTTCTCCCGGAGCCCGCGGGCCCAGCTCACGGCGGCGACGCCGGGCGGTGGCGGGCCGGAAGCGCAGGCGTGCGCGACGGCGTGACCGTCGGCGGCCGTGAGGGTGAGGCACCACCGTGCGGTGCCACCGGTGCCACCGGTGCCACTGCTGCCACTGCTGCCACCGGTGAAGGCTCCCGGTTGCCCGCTGCCCCCGGTGCGCCCGGCGAGGTCGCAGCAGGTCGCTGCGTCTGCCGGTCCGTAGCCAGCCACCTCGCCCGGGGCGGACGTCTGCCCGGTCCAGGCGGAGAGCGGCATCGTCAGGTTGATGGTCCCGGTCAGAGGCGGCTGGCCGTGACCGGACAGGCACGCCTCCGGCAGTTCACCGTCGGGGATCCTGGAGGCGGGACTGGAAGCGGTAGAGCCGGGGGTGGTAGAGCTGATAGTGCTGGTCGCGTCGCTGTCGGCACTGTCTGCCTTGGCACGGTCTGCCTTGGCACGGTCTGCCTTGGCACGGTCTGCCTTGGCACTGTCGGAGTCGGCACTGGCGGGGGCAGCACTGTCGGAGTCGGCACTGGCGGAGTCGGCACTGTCGGAGTCGGCACTGGCGGGGGCACCACTGTCGGAGTCGGCACTGGCGTGGGCACCACTGTCGGAGTCGGCGGACGCGGAGGCCCTGGCGGGCAGGAGGGTGTCCAGCGGACGGCCGATGAGCAGCGCGATGAGTGCCGCCGCCCGAAGCTGATCGGTCGTGCCTTCCGCACCGTGCCTGCTGAGCCAGCGGGCAGCAGCAGTGAGCCGCGCCGAAGCGTTGAGAGCGTCCGCAGGAGGGAGCTCCCGGCCGGCCAGACCGCAATTGCCAGAAGGCTCGTTCCAGAGCTGAACGCTGGCGTCCTCGCGAGCCGCGGCCTCGCGTCGGCGCTGCGCGGACTCGGGGTCGTACGCGAGCACAGCCCGAGCCAGCGAAGCACGCAGCTGGCCGGAGGTCTTGTGGTCGGCCCCGGCCAGGACCGTGCGCGCGATCGCGGTGGCGACATCATCGGGGAGCCCGGCCAGCAGGTCCGTGAACAGGCACGCCTTCACCCAGTCAATCCGGCCCGCAGCCAGGGCCTTAAGCACGTCGGGCAGCCGCCCGAGGGTGACGGCGGCCTGCAGCAGCCGCCCGGCGGCGCGGCCGGTCAGCGACAGTGCGGCCGCAGCCTCGTCATCGACATGTCCGGCGAGAGCGGGGCGGTCCAGCTCGACCGACTGGTGCTTGCGCCGCTGGACCAGTCCATTCAGGCAGGCAGCCTGGCCGGCCTGCGCCCACGACGTCAGCCGCTGCCAGGCGCACAGCACGCCGATGAGCTCTGACTCTCCCGGCTCATGGTCGTCCTGGCTGGCGCGGGCAACTGCGGCGGCAAGCTCCGGCCCCGGCGGCAGCCGGTCGTGCTGGCCGCCGGCAGCGAAGTCGAGTCCCCACAGGCCATCGTCGTCGTGGTGGTAGAACCCGGCGGCGAGGAATTCGCCCGCGCCGTCCCACGGGCCTGACTCGTAGGCCTCGCGGATCTCGGCGGGGAGGCTCCTGAGCCAGGACTCGTGCTCGGCGTCCGGGCTGCCACCGAGCGAATCGAAGAGCCACCAGGGCGCCTCGTCTTCCGGGTCATCGGTGACATCGGCTGCGAAGGGGAGCGCCGCAATCTCGGCGGGACTGAGCTCGGGCAGTTCTTCCATCGCCGCCCGCTGGGCCATCAGAAGGTCCGACACATCCATGGGCGGCAGCTTCGACGGCGTCGCCGGTGTCAGCTGCGGTATGCGGGAGCAGACGCGCGGACCGCCCGCGAAGCAGCGGCGGAGGCGCGGGCGGCGGAGGCACGGGCGGCGGAGGCACGGGCGGCGGAGGCACGGGCGGCCGAGGCGCGGGCAGCGGAGACACGCGACGAGCGGATCGTGCGCCGTTCGCTCATGCTATCGTCACCACCTCTCCGTCGACCTATCTACTCGATCAGAATATCGACTACCACTGACATTTTCGGGCCACAGCCGACCGGCCCGCGCGCGCCGTTCGGGCGGCGGGGGGATGGCAACGGGGGAAGGTAAGGCCACCGGGGGTGGCTAGCCGAGAGCGCAGGCTTGGCGGCCAGGCCGGCAGTCTCGGCGGCAGCAGGTGCGGACCTGCAGCCTGGCCTGCTATCTCACCGGTAGCGGACGCACGCTGTACAGCCGCCTGGCCCAGAGGAAAGCGAGCACCGTCCCCCCGGTGCCCCAGGCGATCGCGATGATCGCGCTGGTCCCGACCGCACCGCCAGTCAGCAGCGCGCGCACGGCCTGGGTAACCGGCGTGAACGGCTGGTATTCGGCGAACCAGCGGAGGCCTGTCGGGCAGGGTGCTGGTGGGAACGAAGCCGCTGCCGAGGAACGGCAGCAGCATCAGGAACATCGGCGTGTTGCTGGCCGTCTCAACAGTCTTGGCCTGCAAGCCGAGCGCAACCGAGAGCCAGGTCAGTGCGAGCGCCGTCAGCGTCAGCAGCCCCAGCACAGCAAGCCACGCCAGCGGACTAGCGACCGGGCGGAAGCCGACCAGCAGCGCGATCCCGGTGAGAACCGCGAGCCCGAGTATCTGCCATGATCACGCTCGCCAGCACGTGGCCGGTAAGCACACTGGCCCTCGCAATGGGCATGGTGCGGAACCGCGCGATGATTCCGGTCGTCATGTCCATGGCGATCGCAACCGACGTCGCCTGGGCCGACGGCGGCCACCGTCAGCAGCAGGATGCCCGGTGTCACGTACCGGATGTACGCGGCCCGGCTGTCTGCCGCATGGCCGAGCCCGGCGCCGAGGGTGCCGCCGAAGATATACACGAAGATCAGCAGGAAGACGACGGGAACGCCGATCAGCATGGCCGTCATCGCCGGGTAGCGCAGCAGGTGCCGGAGGTTACGGCGCAGCATCGTGGCCGAATCGGTAACGGCGTAGCTCATGGCAGTCATCGGGAGCAGGGCTTTCTGCGAGTCGGGGCCGCCGGTGAAGGCAAAGAAGACGTCATCCAGGTCGGGGGTGTGGATGGACAGCCGCTGTACCTGAATCGATGCGGCGTCCAGGAGGTCAATCAGGTCGCGCAGCGACTGAAGGCTGCCGTCGCTGGCCACCTGCAAAGTGAGCGCGTCGTCGTCGCGGCCAGCCGCCGCAACCAGACGCGCAGCTGGCTCCAGTTCCTGCTTCGAGGCGAACTGCAGCTGCACGTGGCCGCCAGGAATGCGCTGCTTCAGCTCTGCGGCAGTGCCCGCCGCGACGATCGTGCCCCGGTCGAGGACCGCGATCCTGTCCGCGAGCTGGTCGGCCTCGTCGAGGTACTGCGTCGTCAGGAAGATCGTTACGCCGCTGGCCGCGAGATCCGAGATGATCTGCCACATTGTCCGGCGGCTCCGCGGGTCGAGTCCGCTGGTGGGCTCATCCAGGAAAATCAGCTGCGGATCGCCGATCAGCGTCATCGCCAGATCGAGCCGGCGCCGCATTCCGCCTGAGTAGGTCGCGGCCGTCTTAGCAGCCGCAGCAGAGAGGCCGAACTCGCCGAGCAGCTCGGCAATACGCCGTCGGCCCGCTGCACGGCCCAGGTGCCGCAGGTCAGCCATCAGGCGCAGGTTCTCCTCGCCGGTCAGGAAGTTGTCGACTGCCGAGAACTGACCGGTAACGCCGATGGCACCGCGGACCGCGTCAGGCTCGGTCCGCAGATCGTGCCCGGCGACCTGGATATCTCCGCCGTCCGCCGGGATGAGCGTGGACAGGATGTGGACCGCGGTCGTCTTTCCGGCGCCATTCGGGCCGAGCAGCGCGAAAATTGTCCCGGCGGGCACCGTCAGGTCAATGCCGTCCAGCACCACCTCGCTGCCGAAGGACTTGCGCAGGCCGCGCGCGGCGATGGCGAGCCCGGCAGAAACTGGCCGAGGCGGTGCTGATTTTGTCACGGGTCGTCTCCGTTCTGAGGGCGGTCGCAGCAGGGGCCAAGGGGACAGCGGGTCAGGCGCGGCGGATCGTGATGTCCCCGAAGCTCGTCCGGGCGCTGACTTCGGCGATCTCATCGGTGGCCTCAGGGCTGTCCGCGGCGTCCATCTCGCTGCGGACATTGCCCATCCGGGTGTGGGCGTCGATCCTGGCCGCGGTGCCAGGCTGGATGCCGATCTCGATAGCGCCCAGGCCCGTCTTGATCGAGGCCAGGCCACGGACAATCGCACCAACCTGGACGCTGCCGTTCGCCGTGCTAGCCGTCACGTCCGAACCGGCGCGACCCACCGAAATACTCCCGTTGCTCACGCTGATCCGCACGTCCCCTGAAACGTCGCCCACCCAGGTCTCGCCGTTGGAGTTCTTGATCACAGCCGGTCCGTCGATCTCGCCGAGCCGCACCCGGCCAGACCCGGTGGTGATCTCCGCAGTCCCGGCCACTTTCGCGGCGCTGACGGCGCCAGCGCCGGTGATCACCTCGAGCGGGCCGGTCTGGTCGAGTTCGACCGTGCCCGTCGCGGTCTTGACCCGGCAGTCGCCGAGCTGACCGGCGCTGCGCACGGCCGCGACCGCGGCGTCGGCATTCAGGCTGGAGCCGGAGGGCAGCTCGATGGCCACGTCGATCGAGCCCGGTTTGCTGAACATGCTGAGACTGCGCTGTTTCGGTGCCTTGACCAGCAGCCCGCTTGCGGTCAGCTCCACCCGGGTCTGCTCCGCGGCGCGCATGTCCGGCTCATAGGACGAGTCACTGGGCTGGACGGTAACGACGGTGTCGGTGCGATCGCTCGCGGTGATTCGCACGTCACCGACGACGAGCTCGAGCTTCGCGGCAATCGGGCCGGGGGTATCGAAAACGGGCATGGTCGGACCTCCAGGTAAGCGTGCGCGTGTTAAGTGCTCGCGTTAGCGGGCTAGCGGACCCACCCCGTGTAGTGCTGACTGCCGCGGGGGGCGCGCGGGGCGCGGTCCCGGCCCGAGTCGTCGTTCTGCAGTGCCGCCGCCGCGGCTCGGACCAGCCAGCTGTTGACCGACAGCCCGGCCCTGTCGGCCGCCTGCTCGATCCGCCCCTTCAGCTGCTCGCCGAGGCGGAAGTTGATGCGTGCCATCGCGCCGTCGTCGCCTTCGGCTGCGCTAGCTGACGCCGCCGCCGAGGAGGGCGGCGCTGGCTCACCGGACGGCTCGGCCGGGGGAAGCGTGACGACGAAAGCCGGATCGCGCCCGGACAGCCGTACGTGCACGGAGCCGGGCGCGAGGTCCCTGGTGATCTCATCCGCAGCCGCGGAGAGCGTCTCGAGCAGGGCCAGCCGGACCGACGATTCCAGCGGGGCCATCAGCCGCTCGGCTGCCGCCGCGGAGTCGCCGCCGGCAGCCTCCGCGGCACGAGCGAATTCCTGCCGGAGGTTTATGAGATATGGCTCCAGTTCCATGACGCCATGATGGCACCACTCTGGCACCATCGCAAGCCTAGTTGGCGTCAGATGGCGTCACCAGGTGTGCCAAGTATCTGAACAGCCCAGGTCAGATCACGTTTTCTTAGCCCGGCTCGGCGCGACTCGTGGTGGCTCGCCTGGCTGCTTGGGATAGACAGGCGGCCACGGCGCGTCCATCAGCCCGGCGGCGAGGTCACGCTCGTTCATGGCCAGGAAGGGCTCAAGCGACTGCGGGGCGTCGTTCATCTCGCCCCACGGATCCCCGGTCGCTGCCAGCCGGGACGGCAGTGTCGCGAGCGTGAACTGGTCCGGATGGATCTCGCCGATCTCGTCCCAGAACACCGGCGTCGACACCTGGGCACCTGGCCTGGCACGCACCGACCAGACGCCGAACACGGTCTTGTGCGGCGCGTTCTGGTTGAAATCCACGAACACTCGCTGGCCGCGTTCCTCCTTCCACCAGGCCGCGGTGATCAGGTCCGGGCGCCGCCGTTCCAGCTCCCGCGCGATCGCGACCGCGGCACTGCGGACCTGATACGCATCCCAGCGCGGCTCGAGCCGGATGTAGACGTGCAGGCCGCGGTTCCCGGTGGTCTTCGGATAGCCGGTCACGCCGCACTCGGCGAGCAGGGTCCGCAGCTCGGCGGCAGCCTGCTGGATATGGCTGAAGTCCACGCCGGGCGTCGGGTCAAGATCGATCCGCAGCTCGTCGACATGCTCAGGATCGGCGGCCAGGTAGGGCCAGACATGAAACCCGAGGCAGCCGAGGTTGACCGCCCACAGCAGATGATCGATGTCGGCGGCGACCAGGGCCTCGGATGTCGTGCCGTTCGGCGTCGCCACCGTCGTGGTCTGGAGCCAGGACGGCTTGTTCTTCGGCACCCGCTTCTGGAAGAACGACGGTCCGCCCGCACCTTCGGGAAACCGCTGCAGCAGCACCGGGCGCCCGCCGACGGCGCGCAGCAGCGGCCCGGCCACGCGCAGGTAATGATCGGCCAGGTCGGCCTTGGTCTCGCCGTGCTCGGCGAAGTAGACCTTCTCGCCGGAGGTGATCAGCTCCAGCCCCCGGCCCGTGCGGTCAGATTCGGCATGGCTCATAACAGATCAGCCCCTGAGCGGCAGCCGCCGCAGGATCTCGTAGGCCAGCGTGGGATAGGTGTACTCGCGCACCATCAGCATCTCGCTGACAACGACCGGCACCGATACCGGCATCGACTCCAGTCGCTGCAGCAGGACAGCCGGGTCGCCAGGCGGCTCGGCATAGCGGAACAGCGAGCTGTGCACCACCCCGAGCTCGGGGTAGGCGATCGGCCACTCGAGCCCGAGCGCGTCGATCAGCGAGCGCCGGAAGCCGGCCATCGGGCCAGGCTCGTCGGCGACCGCGACGATGGCCGCATCGGTGGCCACCACGCGCCGGTAGCGCAGCGCCATCGGCGGGGTCGCGTCGGTGAGCGCGCCGACGACCTTCAGCCAGTCCTCGGCGTGCCGGGACCAGATCTCCTGCTTCGGCTCGCTGAAGTCGCGGGCTACCGGCAGCAGCCAGGCAATGCTCGCGTGCAGTTGCGGCAGCGGCTGCCGCAGCAGTGACGGCTCGAGTGCCTGCACCTCGTCCTGCACAGCGGCAAGCGCCGAGCTTGCGGCTGCGTCCGGCCGGAACAGCAGCACATAACCCAGGTCAGGCTGGCCCCAGCGGGCGGCAAGGCGCACCTCGCCGGCGAGGACCGCCGGTGCGTGCCGAGCCTGGATATCGGTCACCGACAGCACGGTAGCCGATCGGCCACCGGCCCGCGGCCGCCCGCAGCCGTCAGCCCGCGGCTACGCTCGGCTGGCCAGCTCAGTCACGCCGGTGATCAGCCGGTCGACGTGCTCGGTGGTCGTGCCCAGGCCGAGGCTGGCCCTGACGGCGTAGTCGCCAAGCGGCTGCCCTGCCCGCTCGCTCGCGCCGGCCAGCAGCCGCCGGGCCAGCGGATGGGCGCAGAACTGGCCGTCCCTGACCCCGATGCCGTGCTCGGCAGCCAGATAGGCGGACACGTCGATGGCCTCAAAGCCGGTCATCGCGAACGTGACGATACCCACCCGGTCGTGCTCGGGGCCGAACGTGCGCAGCTCCTCGACCCCGGCGAGACCCGCCAGCCCGTCCCGCAGCCGCCGCACCAGGGCCTGCTCGGCTGCCTCGAGCGCGGGCCGGTCGGCAGCCGCCAGCGTGGCGCAGGCGGCGGCCAGGGCGACCGCGCCGAGCAGGTTCGGCGTTCCGGCCTCGTGCCGCGCCGGTCCGGTCGCCCAGCGGACGTCGAAGGTGTCGCCGACGTACGCGGTCGCGCCGCCGCCGGCCAGGTACGGCGCGGCGTCGTCGAGCCAGTCCGCCGGGCCGGCCAGCACGCCGGCCCCGAACGGCGCGTACGTCTTGTGACCCGACATCGCCAGGTAGTCGACCCCGCTGTCGGTCAGGCTGATCTGCCGGTGCGGGGCCAGCTGCGCGGCGTCGACCGCGAGCCGGGCGCCGTGTGCATGCGCGACCTCGGCCAGCTCCGCGATCGGCCAGATCTCGCCGGTGACGTTGGACGCCCCCGTCACCGTCACCAGCGCCGGGCCGGTGTCGCCGGCGGCCGCCAGCGCGTCCCTGAGCTGGGTCACGGCGTCGCCGGGCGCAGCCGGGACCGGCAGCCGGGTCACCCGCGCCCAGGGCAGCAGATTCGCGTGGTGCTCGCCGTCCCAGCCGTAGACCATCGTCCCGGCAGGCAGCGCCCGCGCCAGCAGGTTCAGCGCGTCGGTCGTGTTCCTGGTGAAGATCACGCAGTCATCCGGCCGCGCGCCGAGGAAGTCGGCGATCGTCTCCCGCGCCTGCTCGTACTCGCGGGTACATCGCCGGGAGGCAGCGCCCGCACCGCGATGCACGCTGGCGTACCAGGGCAGCAGGTCATTCACCGCGCTGGCGACCGCGGCCAGGCACGGGGCGGTGGCGGCGTAGTCCAGGTTCGCGTAGCTGACGACCCGGCCGTCAGCCAGCGTGACCTTGAGGTCGCTGCCGAGCACCTCGGGCACGGCCGCATCGGCGAACTGGGCATTTCCGGAAGCTGGCACTGATTCCTCCACGCACGGAGCGAGCGGGCTGCCGGCCAGCAGACGGAGGGGGACGCGCTGGCGTTATGACCGATCCAGGCATCGTAGGACAGCTCTGCCCTCCGCTGTCGCGCTTCCGGCAGATGTCCGGCTGCCGCAAGGCCAGCGGGCCGGCTAGCCTCACCGGCCATGGCCAGGCCGCGGCCCGACCCCGGGGCCGACAGCGAGGACGGCCTCGTTCCCGCATAAGGTTGTTTGCCTACCTGCTAATCCAGGTCTCATTCAGCGGAGAAAGATGACCGGCGCAGAATTCAGCCAGCGAATCGCGGAAATAGCCGAGCAGCCGAATGGGGGCGCGGCGGCGGCAGCGAGCCTGAGCCATTGGCTGGAGACCGATCAGCCCTTCGTCAACCTCGCTGAACTGCGGCTCTTCGCTGAACGCGCGCCTGCCTCGCTCATTGTGGACTCGTTCAGGTGCGACATTCCGTTCGGAACTGGCGGCCGCCGCGGCCGGGTCGGCATCGGGCCGAACCGGATTAATCCGCGGACCCTGGCACTGACGGTCGCGGGGCATTGCGAGTTCCTGCGGCAGGGCGGCGCGCAGCCAGGCGAGACCGTGGTCATCGCCAACGACACCCGGGTGTTTACCGACATCAATCAGCTGCACACGTTCATGGGCGGGGACTGGTCGCTGCTGCGCACCAGCTCCCGCAGCCTGGCCCTGCTCGCCTGCCAGCTGTACGCGGTGTACGGGTTCGAGACGTACCTGACCGCGCCGAAGGACGCCGAGGCGTACATGCCGACGCCGGAGCTGTCGTTCGCGATCCGCGCGCTCGGCGCGGCCGGCGGCCTGAACGTCTCGGCCTCGCACAACCACCCGGACGACAACGGCTTCAAGGTGTACACCCCCACCGGGGGCCAGTACTGCCCGCCGGACGACTCGACGCTGTCCCGTGCGGTGGAGCAGGTCGAGCTTGACCCCCGGATCGAGGAGCTGGTAGCGCGGCACCTGGGCGCCGCTGCCGAGATCCCGGCCGACGTGCACCGCCGCTACATCGAGATGTATGTCAGCCGGGACGCGGCGATCTGCGCGTCGTCCCGGCAGGCTCGCGGGGACATTCCGGTCGTCTATACGCCGCTGTGCGGCACCGGGCTGGCCAACGTGGGGGAGACCCTCACCGGGGCCGGATATCAGCTGCACACGCCGCCGGACCAGTACCCGGACGGCTCGTTCGCGGCCATTCCGCTGCGCTCGCCCAACCCGGAGATTCCCGGCGTGACCGACCCGGCGGTCGAGTTCGCCGGCACCGTCGGGGCCGAGCTCGTGCTGTCGACGGACCCGGACGCCGACCGGCTCGGGGTCGAGGTGAAGCTGCCGGACGGATCCTGGCGGCACCTGACCGGGAACCAGATCGGCGCGATCATCGCCTACTTCCTGATCGCCGATCCGGATGGGCCGCAGCTCACCGGGCCGCTGATCACCACAGTCGCGACCAGCCGGGTGCTGCGGGCGATCGCCGCGCTCGGCTCGGGGGTGCAGGTCACTGATGACCTGATGATCGGGTTCAAGTTCGTGGGCCAGCTGCTCGACCAGATCGAGGAGGCGGCTGACGGCCCGGTCGACCTGGTGCTGGCGTCCGAGGAAAGCCACGGCTACCTCACCACCACGCACCTGCGGGACAAGGACGCGGCATCTGGCGCCTACCTGATCGCGCACCTGCATGCGGTGCTGCGCAGCGCCGGGCGCACCCTGTGGGACTACCTGATGGATGCCTTCGATCAGGTCGGCGTCCACATCGAGCTGGGCCGGTCGCTGGTGCTGCTCGGCGCCGACGGGGCCGAGAAGATCAGCGCCGTCATGCGGTCGCTGCGGGCCGAGCCGCTGGAGCGCCTCGGCAGCGAGCCGGTTACGGTGCGGCACGACTTCCTGGTCGACGGGACCGGGGGTGCGGCGCTGACGCCAGGCGAGCAGGCGGCCAGGAACGTGCTGGAGCTGATCAGCGAGCACTACCGGATCGTGGTGCGGCCGTCCGGGACCGAGGCCAAGCTGAAGTACTACTTCGACTACACCGAGCGGCCGCAGCCAGGCGGTGCCGCGGATCGGTTCGCGGCAGTCGAGACGGCGGTTATCGCGGACTGCGCGGCGGTGTACGCGGATCTTGCGCGACGCGCGGGGTATGAGCTGTCGCAGGCAGCCCTGAAGCTGCCGGACGTGATGCCAGTGCAGGAGAAGGCCGGATACCAGCCGGGCTAGCAACCAGCCGGGCTAGCAACCAGCCGGGCTAGCAAGGGAGACAGCGCTGATGGACGAGCGGGCTGGCCAGCCGGCCACGGCCGGGGACCTGGTCGACGTGCCGGGGCTGGTGACCGCGTATTTCAGCGATCACCCGGATCCGGCCGAGCCGTCGCAGCAGGTGGCGTTCGGCACCTCCGGCCACCGCGGCAGTGCCCTGCGGCTGTCGTTCAACGAGGACCACATCATCGCGACCTCCCAGGCCATCTGCGAGTACCGGGCGGAGGCCGGCATCACCGGGCCGATCTTCATCGGCCGGGACACCCACGCGCTGTCCGAGCCCGCGATGGCCACGGCGCTGGAGGTACTTGCCGCCAACGGCGCGGAGATCCTCATCGACAGCCGCGACGGCTACACCCCGACACCCGCGCTGTCCCGCGCGATCATCGCCTACAACGAGGGGCGGAGCCGGGGGATGGCAGACGGGATCGTCGTCACTCCGTCGCACAACCCGCCGGAAGACGGCGGCTTCAAGTACAACCCGCCCGATGGCGGGCCGGCCGGCTCCGACATCACCGGCGCCATTCAGCGGCGCGCCAATGAGATCCTGACCAGCGGCCTGCGCGAGGTGCGCCGGATCACGCTCGCCAGTGCGCGGGCGGCGGCGGGCCGATTCGACTTCCTCGGCGAGTACGTCGCCTCGCTGCCGTCCGTGGTCGACCTGGAAGCCATCAGGGCCGCGCGGGTGCGGATCGGCGCTGACCCGCTCGGCGGCGCCAGCGTCGACTACTGGGGCGAGATCGCCGAGCGTTACGAGCTTGAGCTGACGGTGGTGAACCCGGACGTCGACCCGACCTTCCGGTTCATGACGCTGGACTGGGACGGCCGCATCCGGATGGACTGCTCGTCGCCGAGCGCGATGGCGTCGCTGATCGGCCGGCGAACCGACTTCGCCGTCGCGACCGGCAACGACACCGACGCCGACCGGCACGGCATCGTCACGCCCGACGCCGGGCTGATGAACCCGAACCACTACCTGGCGGCGGCCATCGACTACCTGTACCGGCACCGGGACGGCTGGCCGGCCGCCGCGGCCGTCGGGAAGACCATGGTCAGCTCGTCGGTCATCGACCGGGTCGCCGGATGACTGTGACCGCCGCCTGGTCGAGGTGCCCGTCGGCTTCAAGTGGTTCGTTCCCGGCCTGCTGGACGGCAGCATCGCGTTCGGCGGCGAGGAAAGCGCTGGTGCGTCGTTCCTGCGCCGGGACGGCCGCGTGTGGACCACCGACAAGGACGGCATCATCCTGGACCTGCTCGCCGCGGAGATCATCGCGGTGACCGGCAGCACGCCGAGCGCCGCCTACCGGACCCTGGCCGAGCGGCTCGGCGATCCGGCCTACGCCCGGATCGACGCTCCGGCCACCAGGGAGCAGAAGGCCGTGCTGGCCAGGCTGTCACCTGACCAGTTCGCTGCCAGCGAGCTGGCCGGGGAGCCGGTGCTTGAGCGGCTGACCGCCGCGCCGGGCAACGGCGAGCCGCTGGGCGGGATCAAGGTGGTCACCGAGTCCGGCTGGTTCGCCGCCCGGCCGTCCGGCACCGAGGACGTCTACAAGCTGTACGCGGAGTCCTTCCGCGGGCCCGGCCACCTGGCCCGGATCCAGTCGGAGGCGCAGGAACTGCTCGCGCAGGTGCTGAAGTAGCTAGTCCCTCCTCGTGGGGGCCTGGTTAGTGTCGCTCTGGCAGCACCAGGTCGGCCCCCACGAAGCGGCCGCGCACACCGACGCGCGAAAAATGTCGGTCTCGCAAGGCAGCAAACGCCGCGCGGGGAACGTCTCTTCAGTATGGAAAGAAAACCGGCCCGCCAGACGGGCCCGACCCGCTGCGGCGGAGGTCCAGGCTGGCGGCCGGGCTCGCCGCAGCCGCCGCGGCCGCCGCGGTCATCACGCTGATTGGAACGTCGGCATTCGCCGTCGGACTGCAGGCGCCGAGACAGGCAGCAGCTAGCTCCTCCGGCCTGACTACTGCCAGCCGCGGAGCACTCCGCGGCGTCCCGCCGTACTACCTCGCGCTGGTTTCGTTCGGCAAGCCCGTGGACTCCCTCCCGCGGATGGAGGGGCAGATTCGGGCGACGGCCACCGGAAAGATCATTGCTGTCGTTCACCCGCCCGGGCCGTTCGGCACCCTGAGCGTCATTACCGGTGCCGCCGACGACAGGACGTTCGTGCTGGCCGCGCAGAAAACGCCGTACCCTCCGGACCAGCCAGTGAAGTACTTCCTCGCCCGCTTCCACCCGGCCTCAGGCCAGGTGACGGTCAGGCCACTGGCGATTCCGGAGACGCCGGCGCGCGACGAGCTGATGGGTATTGACCTCTCTCCTGACGGCGCCGACCTGGCCGTCGCGGTGACGACCGGAAGCCTTGTCCAGGATGCGAAAGTCAGCATCTACTCGCTGCGGACCGGCCGGGTCGCAGCGTGGCGGCAGGCACCAGGGGCGACCTGCACGGAGAATGACGACCCCGGCTGCATGTCCTGGTCGGGCAGGACGCTCGCGTTCAACTGGGCGGGCGCGGCTGACCAGCAGGGCGTCTGGCCGGAAGGTCGTCATGGTCATGTGGGAGCAGCTTCACAACAGCAGCCTGGAAATGGAATTCCGGGTGTTCTCCGCAGCGACCGGGAAGCTGCTCCAGACGTTCCACCGGGTCCGCGGCGGCAACGGCGAGAGCGAGTGCCTCCAGTGGAGCAACCCGTCAGGCAGCGTCCTCGTCGTGGCGGCTCCGGTCACAGGCACGAAGACCAACGTCTTCGGTGTGCTTCGCGACGGCCGGTTCACTCCGCTCCGCGGAGCGCCGCCTACGTTTGCGCAACTCCAGAGTCTGGTGTTCTAGCCATCTCACTCAGGCGCTGGATGCGCCCAGCGATATCGTCGTGCACGGCGTCCGGCGACCGGGCGCCGTCCACGGTGAACATCCACTCGCGCCCGGCGTAGTACTCCAGCAACGGCACCGTTCGTTCCTGGTAGACCTGCAGGCGGTGCTCGACAACCGACTCGGCGTCTTCGGAGCCCCGGCCGCGGGCGAGCAGGCGGCGCACCAGTTCATCCCGCGGGACGTCCAGGTGGATCGCGGCCTGAACTTCGGCGCCGAGCGTCCTGACCACGGCATACGAGGCTTTCGCCTGTTCCACCGTCCGCGGAAAGCCGTCCAGAACGTAGCCGTCAGCCGCTGCCAGCACCGGCTTGCGCAGCATGTCCATGACGAGCGCATCCGGCACCAGGTCGCCGCGGTCGAGATAGGACTTCACCCGGAGCCCGAGGGTCGTCTGGTCCGTGACGTGCTGCCGCAGCAGGTCCCCGCTGGAGATGTGCGCGATGCCGAAACGAGCGGCGAGCCGCTCGGCCTGCGTTCCCTTGCCCGCGCCGGGTGCGCCGATCAGCAGAAGCCGCATCCAGTTACAACCCCCGCCCGTGTTGCCAGTAGAACCGTGTCGCCGGCGACCGTGCCCAGTAACTTGCCTGACTTTCGCCTCTGCACAGGCGTCTTGTCAACGCCCGGTGGCTAGGCTCATGCCGACCGCACGCCCGGCTTGCCGAACGGACAACCAGTCATGGACCTCACCAGCAAGGCGATCATCATCACCGGGTCGTCCAGCGGCATCGGCGCGGCCCTGGCGCGCCAGGTCGCCGGTCTCGGTGCCGGAGTCGTGCTGAACTCTGCCGCATCGGCGGAAGCAGGCCAGCGCCTCGCTGCCGAGTTGCCGGACGCGGTCTACGTCCAGGGCGATATCGCTGATCCCGCCACGGGCGCAGCGCTCGTGGCCGCGGCCGAGCAGCGCTGGGGACGGCTCGATGGCCTGGTCAACAACGCCGGCGTCACCGTCGACGTGCCGCTGGCGGACCTTGATGCGGTCAGGGCGGAGCACTGGGAGAAGGTCCTGCGCGTCAATCTCATCGGCACGTTCCTGGTGAGCCAGGCCGCGCTCCCGCTGCTGCGCGCCGCCGGCGACGGCTGGATCATCAACATCACGTCGGTCGCCGGGGTCCGCCAGACCGGCAGCTCCCTGCCGTACGCGGTGTCCAAGGCCGGCCTCAATCACCTGACGACGCTGATGGCCAAGTACGCCGGCGGCGGCGTCCGGGTGAACGCTGTCGCGCCGGGCCTGGTGGCCACGCCGTGGACGGCAGACTGGCACGACCGCAAGGCGGACGTCGAGGCAGCCGCGCCGCTGCATCGCGTCGCCACGCCCGAGGACATTGCCGCAGCCTGCCTGGGCATCATCGGCACCCCGTACGCCACCGGGCAGACCCTCGTGGTGGACGGCGGTCTCGGGCTCGTCATCTGACAGCTCCAGGCCCTGGTGCGGCTACGGGCCGGGAACGGGCGTGATCCGCCAGCGGCCGTCGCTCCAGACTTCGGCGAGAGCGGCGCCGTCGGTCCCGACCGCGACGCAGGCGGCAGGCGCGGCGCAGGACAGCCCGGCCGGCTGGGCGAAGGGCTCTGCCTGCGGCGGCCCCGGCAGCACGGACAGCCGCCAGGTGCCTGCGTTCCAGGACTCGGCGATCGCCTGGCTGCCGCCGTCGTAGGTGCCAGCGGCCAGGCACGAGCTATCCGTGCTGCACGATACGGCGGTCAGCTCGGTGTAGCCGATCTTATTCAGGGCGGGAACGCGCTCACTTAGCCACGCCGAGCCATTCCACCGCTCGGCCAGGGGGAACTGCTGCGCGTAGCTGCCGACGGCTGTGCAGGCGCGCGGCGACGTGCAGGAAACGGCGCTCAGCCGGTTCCGCTGGCCGCGTTGACAGTGTGCATGACCTGCCAGAACGAGCCATTCCAGCGCTCGGCGAACGTCCTGTCCCTGCCGCTGCGGCCGGGCCTGGCGCCGACGCCATAGGAGTAATCCCCGACAGCCAGGCAGAAGCGCGGCCCGCTGCAGGAGACTCCGGCCAGGGTGATGCTCTGCGCCGGATGCGGCGGCAGGGGCATCGGCCGCAGGCGCCAGGTGCTGCCATTCCAGTACCCGGATTCGGGTGCGCCGCCCGTGGTGACGCCGACGGCTACGCACTCGCCGGGCGCCGGGCAGGAGACGCTGACGAACGGGCTCGACCGGCGCTCGATCGTCCAGGTCGTGCCGTTCCAGCCGGCGATGAGTGAGCCGACCGCCGTGCATCTGCTGGCGCTCGCGCAGGACACGCTGTCCAGGGTTCCGGCCCAGCCTTCGGCGGCGGGGCGACGTGCCAGCAGTGCCGTTCCAGCGCTCGACCAGCGCAAGCCGCGGTCCGGTGGCCGTGCGTAGGTCTCGCCGACGGCCGTGCAGTCCGCCGGCGCGAAACAGGACACGGCGGCAGGGTCCCGACTGCTTCGCGTCGCTGCCTTCGGAAGCAACCCGGGTCCCGGAACCGCCGCGGTCGCCACGGCGAGGCACGCCAGCGCCGCGGCCAGGCAGGATCCGCTTCTGACTGCTGCGCCTCGGCTGAGCATTCCCGGTCTCCGTCATGGTCGCCCGCTCTCATCACTGAGACGCGGCCCGGAGCCGGCGGTTGCGACCTAGCCGAGTCTGGCGCGCAGGCCGGCCAGCGCAGCCTCGCGGTTCTGCGCCGACGCGGTGACGGTAAAGCCGACCTGGCGGTTCACCCGCAGCATGTGCTCGTTATCGGCGGCGTTGCTGGTCCTGACCTCCCGGACGGCCGGGCGCGCGGCAGTGAGCCGCCGCAGGTTGGCAGCCTTCAGCCAGGCACCGAGGCCGTGGCCGCGGTGCGCCGCGAGCACTGCGGTGTCCTGCTGGCGGCCGAGCTCCGGCTCCTGCGCGAAGACCTCCAGGTAGGTCAGTCCGGCCACCGCGCCAGTCTGCTCGTCGACCGCAACGGCAACCCAGAGCTCACAGGCGCGATCGCGGGCCGCGGCCTCCTCAGCGCGGACCCGCTCCGGTGACCACTCAGGTTCGGTGAAGCTCATGCCGCCCTGCGGCGCCTCATAGATGGCGTTCCTGGCCGCGGCATAGGAGGCCAGCAGGCCCTCAGGTGCGCTGCCCGTCCACTGAACGAGCCGGTAGCCCGCCGGGTCGGGCAGATCCCAGCTCGCCTGGCTGACGGCCGCCAGATCGAGGCTCAGCAGGAGGGTTTGCTGCACGACTGCGAACTGGTGAAAGTCGGCGAAAGCCGCAGCGGCCGTTCCCGCCCTGATGCCTTCAGCAAAGAGGCAGTCGCGCGAGCCGGCCGCTGCCGCCACGGCCCGCAGCAGCGCCGTGCCGGTGCCCCGACGCCGCTGTTCGGGTCGAACGGCAATGTTGATGGCCGCCAGGTCACTATCCAGCTCGCCGGCCAGCATCAGGCTGGCGACGGCTGTGAGCTGGCCGTCTGGCGCGTCCCGGGCGACCCAGTACAGCCGCCGCACGTCCGGCGACGGTGCCCTGGTCAGCCGGGCGGTCAGCCAGTCACGGGCAGGCAGCGGCTCGTCCGGGTCGTCAGCGGCCAGGGCCGCCAGCTGAACCTCGGCATAGGCGGCTACCTCGTCCGGCGTCGCGCTCCGCGGCCGGAACCCGGTGATGTGCATCGACCCTCCGCGCTTGCCAGCAGGACAGCATGGCGTGATTGCATGGAGCATGGCAGCCGCCCGGCGGGGGAGCGAGTGAATTTCGCCGCCGTCGTGGTCAATCCGGCCCGGGTGCGCGGCCTGCGCCGGCTGCGGGAGCTGTGTGAGCGCGCCGCTGACTCTTACGGCTGGGCGCAGCCCCGGTTCCTGCGGACGACATCATCGGATCCGGGGACAGGGGCTGCGCGCTGCGCGATCGAGGCCGGCGCCGCGCTCGTCATCGCGGTCGGCGGCGATGGCACCGTCCACGCCTGCACCCAGGCCCTCGCCTGCACGCCGGTGCCGCTCGCGATCGTTCCGTCCGGAACGGCGAACCTGACGGCGCAGGGCGCTCCGGCTGCCGCGCCGGGCGGACGCGGCGCTCGCCGTGGCGTTCGGCGGGCGGAGCAGGCACATCGATCTGGCGACAGCCGACGGCACCTGGTTCACCGCTATGGCCGGGATCGGGCTTGACGCAGCGATCGTGGCCGCGACGCCGGATGCGGCCAAGAGGCTGGCCGGCTGGCCGGCCTACGCCGGGGCAGCACTGGGGCAGCTGCTCCGGCCGCCCGCCACCTTCACTATCCGCCTGGACGCCGGCGAACCGCTGATCAGGCGCGCCCGGTCGGTCACGGTCGGGAACTCCGGCGCGCTCCCCGGCGGTGTCCCGATCATGCCGGCCGCCCGGCTCGATGACGGCCTGCTCGACATCGTCATCCTGGCGCCGCAGGGGCTGCCCGGCTGGGTCCGCGTCGGCGCGCGGGTCGTCAGGCGCAGCGCGAGGGACGACAAGCAGCTGGAGCGCCACCGGGCCAGCGTCGTCGAGATCAGTGCGGACGCCGACCTGCCGCGTCAGGTGGACGGTGAGGTGGTCGCCGCCGGCCGGTCGCTGACGGCAGTCCGTGCGTCCCGGTGCGCTCCTCGTCCGCGTTCCCGGCGGCAGCGCAGCTAGCCGCGCATGGCCAGCTGGGTGAAGGCGCCCGACACCCCGAGGCTCTCGATCCGGTGCGTGCGCGTGCTGATGGCAAGCAGCAGTCCGTCTGACGCTGCCACGAACAGCCACTGGCTATCCGGTGACCAGGCCATCGTCTGGCTCGAGGTGTCCTCGGTAATGGGCACGGCCAGGTGCGTCACCGCGCCGGTAGCCAGGCTGATTTCCTCCAGCACGACGCGCCCGTTGCCGGAGTCGGCGACGATGGCCGCCGTCTGCCCGTCGGGTGCGACGGAACCGGGATAAGCGGGCCAGGGCCAGGTCAGCAGGTGCACCGGCGGTCCGGGCAGCGTGCGCTGAACGCCGGTCTCCGGGTTCAGGACGACGTTCTTGCAGCGCCCCGACGGGCAGTTCATGCCGAGCCAGTCAGTCGGGCCGACCGCGGACAGCAGCACGCCGATCTGCCGGAGGAAGTGCGGCCCCGCGTCGTACTGGCTGCCGGAGTCGCTGGCGACCAGGACATCGCCGCGGCCGTCGGCCATCGCCGACTGAGACGGCCAGCCCGGATTGGGCAGGGTGATGCGCGTCCTCGTGGCGTGGCCGCCCGGTCCGACGAGGACAAGGGAGTCGGGGCTGGCCGCGGTGTCCCACTCCTGTCCGGCAGCCGGACCCGGCAGCAGGAGGCCGCCGCTGGCCAGGATGCCGGTGAGGCGCTTCGCGGGCTGGCCATCGGGCACCAGGTAGCCGGGCACATTGTCCAGCGGCCGGACGATCGCGGTGTGCGGGCCGACGATGAAGGACACCGGACCGCTGCCCTCCGGCGGCGGCAGCAGGGTGCGCGTGATGCGACCGCGGGCGAACTGGATCGCGACGACGCCTGGCCTTGTCCAGGCCGAACAGATCCCAGCCCGCAGAGATCCCGAGCAGCGGGTGCCGCACGAACGTCACCGTAACCGGCGGCGGCTTCGGGGGCCCGCTCCGGCCTGAGTGCCGGATCGCGATCACGACGGCCGCGATGATCAGGCAGGCGAGCAGCAGCCAGGACAGCCCGCCGCGGGTCCACCGCCGGCGGCTGCCGAACTCTACGTACTCGACGGGGCCGCGCTGCTGGTCGCCGCTCGCCGGAGCCGAACGCCACACCTCATCATCGCCCCCGGCAACCGTCCGGGGCCAGCCAGCCCCTCAGGGCCAGAGCGGCTCGGATACCTCGAACTCCAGCGGCGTTCCCCAGGTATTGCGGTAGGCGACCTCGTGGACCGGCCGCCGTGCGCCGACGCCCCAGCGGCCGGTGGGGTAGCCGAACGACACCAGGCACATCATCGTCCAGCCCGCCTCCGCCGGCACCCGGAGGATCTCAAGGGCCTCGGCACCGTGGAAAGCGCCCAGGATCGAGGTCAGCGCGCTGCCAACGCCCTCCGCGCGGGCGGCGAGCTGAGCACTCCAGACCGCCGGGAAGATGGAGCCGCCGCTGGAGTCCCCGCGGGCGAAGGCGACCAGGAACAGCGGTACCGCCTCGAAGTGGTCCGCCAGATGCTGCGCGGAGGCCTGCACCCGCAGCAGTGAGGCGCTCTGCGGATCGTCGGGCGCGGCGCGGGCCGCGTCGAGGCGCTCACGGTAGAACGTCGCCCACAGCCGGCCGATCGCGTCCCGGTACAGCGGGCCGAGCTGAGCCTTGATGCCCGGATCATCGATCAGCAGGAACCGCCAGTCCTGCGAGTTGCCGCCACTCGGCGCGCGGATCGCGGCATCCAGAATGCGTGCCTGCACGGGCTCGGGAATCGGATCGGGCCTGACCCGGCGCATCGCCCTGGTCGTGTACAGCGCCTCGCGTACGTCCATCTGGCACCTTCCCGCCCGCTGGTATCCGCACCGCGATCATGCCACAGCCGCCGCGCCGCGAATCGGTATCGCCCGCACTAAACGGGCTGATGTGGAAGCATGCAAGCTGGTATTGACGCAGTAAAGGCCCGACAACGGCACTGCAACACGCCATCCAGAGAACGGAGAGAGCCCATGAAGGGCTTCCGCAACTTCCTGCTGCGCGGCGATGTCATCGTCATTGCCATCGGCCTTGTCATCGCCCTCGCCTTCAGTACGCTGATCAGCGCGTTCACCACGAGCGTGATCGATCCGATCGTCGCGCGGGCCGAAGGCGGCAGTTCGGTCGGACTGGGCTGGCAGCTCGGGAACCCAGGCAACAAGGCCACGTTCCTGAACATCGGCACGTTGATCTCGGCCATCATCTACTTCGTGATCTTCATGGTGGTTATCTACTTCCTGATCGTGGTGCCCTACAAGGCGGTCTCGGCCCGCCGGGGCGTTACTGTCTTCGGCGACCCGCCACCGGTCAAGACGTGCCCGGCCTGCCTGTCCAGCGATCTGCCCGCGGCCGCGAGCAAGTGCAAGTACTGCGGCACCGACCAGCCGGATGCGCCTCCGGCCGCGGTTCCGACTGCCGCGCCGGCGCCGTAGGCAGGCGCCGGGCCGCCCCGTAAGTTGGGGGCATGGACTACACCCACCTTGGCCGCAGCGGCGTCTGCGTCAGCAGGATCTGCCTGGGCACGATGAACTTCGGCGCGCACACCGAGCCGCCGGATGCTCACCAGATCATGGACCATGCCCTGGAGCAGGGCATCAACTTCTTCGACACGGCGAACACCTACGGGCGGCCGCGCGCCGATGGCGTGACCGAGTCGATCGTCGGCGACTGGCTCACCGCCGCTCCGGGGCGCCGGGACAAGGTCGTGCTGGCCACCAAGCTGTACGGCGGCAAGGGGGAGTGGCCGAACGACCGGTTCCTGTCCGCGGTCAACATCCGGCAGTCCTGCGAGGCGTCGCTGCGGCGGCTCAAGACCGATCACATCGACCTGTACCAGATGCATCACGTCGACCGGTCGACGAGCTGGGACGAGATCTGGGAGGCGATGTCGGTCCTGCGCACGCAGGGCAAGGTCATCTACACCGGCTCGTCGAATTTCGCCGGCTGGCACATCGCCGGGGCGCAGGAGGCGGCGCTCCGCCGCGGCGCGCTCGGCCTGGTCAGCGAGCAGAGCCTGTACAACCTGGCCGAGCGCACCGTGGAGCTTGAGGTGCTGCCCGCCTGCCAGGGCTACGGCCTCGGCGTGCTGCCGTGGAGCCCGCTGCACGGCGGCCTGCTCAGTGGCGTGCTGAGCCGCGAGACCGGGCCGCGCAGCGGCGGCGGCAGGTCGGCGGAAGTGCTGGCCGAGCGGCGCCCGCAGATCGAGGCGTACGAGTCGTTCTGCGCCGAGCTCGGGCACCCGGCCGCGGAGGTCGCGCTGGCCTGGCTGCTGCATCAGCCCGCCGTGACCGCGCCTATTGTCGGGCCGCGCACGCTCGATCAGCTGACCAGCGCGATCAGGGCCGAGCACCTGACACTCGACGACAAGGCGCTGGCGAGACTCGATCAGATCTTCCCCGGCCCCGGCGGCGCCGCACCCGAGGCCTACGCCTGGTGACCTAGCTGCCGTCGATCGTGGCCAGGTCGCTGCGCAGCTGGTCACGATCGCCGGCCTTGGCGATCGGAACGCTTTCCGCCTGCTCCCGCCAGCGGCGGGACTCGGCCTGGTCCCCGGCGACCGCGTGCGCGCGAGCCAGCGCCTCGTAGCCGAAGGCCAGGTCCCAGTCGCCGATGTCGTGCTGCTCGCAGATGTCGACCACGAACTGCGCGTGATACAGCGCGGGCTCAGCCCGGCCCAGCTCGCAGTACATCCGCGAGCACTGCCAGTGGCTGCGGGCGAAGTGCACCGGCTCGCCGACCTGCAGCCAGTGGTACGCCGACGCGTGCGCCATATGGATCATCCGCGCGTCCTCGGCACGGGTACGGTCCGGCTTTTCCATCAGCGTCCAGGTGCCGTTGAACAGCTCGGCCGCCAGCTTGCGGTGCATCGCGAGGTCCTCAGCGCGGGGCGTGCTGAGGTCAGGCCGGTTCGGCATCGTGACCCCTGATTCTCTTGGTGAGCCGGACGTCTTCCTCCTGGTAGCCGATCCCGGCGTAGAAGGCGCGGGCGGCGTGATTGGCCATCCCGGTCTCGAGCGTCAGATAGCGAAGGCCCCGGGCGGCGCCCCAGTCCTCGGCGGCCGCCATGAGGGCGCGGGCGATGCCACGGCGCTCGTGGCCCTCGGCCGTGACCAGCTCGCCGACATAAGCGTCCACCTGGCCGGTGAAGTGCGTGCGCTCGGCCGCGTGCACGACGCCGACGATCTGGTCGCCCGTCCACGGCGACGTAAACCACGTTGTCCGGCTGGTCAGCTGACGCGGCAGCGTCCGCGATCCAGCCGTTCACCGCGGCCAGCCAGCTATCCCGGTCGCGCCACGGCGGTCTGCCCTCGAGCAGGCGGGGCGCCAGCGCCATGATCGCGTCCCGGTCCGCCGCGGTGTACTCACGGACGTCGATAGTCGTCATGGCTCCCGACCCTAGCCAAGGAAGGAGAGCCGGATCTGCCGGTCTGGATTGTCCGCATTGAGGTCGACGATCGCGATGGACTGCCAGGTGCCAAGGCCCAGGCGGCCGCTGATGACGGGGACGGTCACGGACGGCGGGACGAAGGCCGGCAGCACGTGCGAGCGGCCGTGGCCGCGCGAGCCGTGGGCGTGCCGCCAGTGGTCGTCGGCGGGCAGCAGGTCGGCCAGCGTGGCCAGCAGGTCGTCGTCGCTGCCGGCGCCAAGCTCGAGGATGGCGACCCCGGCGGTCGCGTGCGGCACGAATACCTGGAGCAGACCGTCACCTCCGCCGGACGCCTCCCTGGCGAACTGACCGCACTGCCGGGTGATATCGGCGACGACCGGCTTGCTGCCGGTATGCAGATCGAACGTCAGTGTTCTCATGGCTTCAGATTCGCAGCCTTCACGCCATCAGGTTCGCAGGTAGGAGGCGCCGTTGAGATCGAGTATCGCGCCGCTGGCCCAGGCGGCCTCCGGCGAGGCCAGGTACAGCACGGCCGCGGCGATCTCCTCCGGCCTGGCAACGCGCCCGAACGGGCTCTGCGCCCGGATCGCGTCGCCGGCCTGACCCTCCAGGTGAGCCGCCGCCATATCGGTCTGGACGAAGCCCGGCGCCACCGCGGACACGATGATGTTGTGCGGCGCCAGCGCGACGGCGAGCGACTGGCCGAGAGCGTTCAGGCCCGCCTTGCTGGCGCCGTAGGCGGGCTGGCCTGGCTCGCCGCGGAAGGCACCGCGCGAGGACACATTGACGATCCGGCCGCCGCCGGCGGCGATCATGTGCTGCACCGCGCACCAGGTCACGTTCGCGGCGCCGATCAGGTTCAGGCCGATGGTCTCCTGCCAGACCTGCTGCCAGTGCTCGTAGCTCACCTCGCCGACTGGATGCGACGAGCGGCCGTAGCTGGCGGCGTTATTGACCAGGACGTCCAGTCCGCCGAGGCCAGCGGCGGCCTCGTCGACCATCGCCAGGACCGCGGCCGGGTCGGCGATGTCCGCCTGGACGACGACGTGACCGTCACCGGGCAGCCCGGCCGCTACCTCGGCGGCGAGTTCGGCCGAGGCCCGGTGATGGACCGCCACCGTGTCGCCGGCGGCGGCGAACGCCTCCGCGACCGCCCGGCCGATGCCCCGTGATGACCCCGTTACGAGAATCTTGCGACTAGTCATTCGCAGACCCTAACGTCCCGGGAGTCGGCGCCGGCACGCGCGGCCCTCCAGGGCAGAATGTCCAGCATGACACAGACCTCCGCCGGAACCGGCCAGCCTGGAGCGGCCTGCGGCCCCGCCCCGTCCGCGATATTGCCGATGACTTCGTCCAGCGTCTCGCCGGGCTTGACCCGGTGCTGGCCACCCACCTGGGGCTGCCGGAGGGCCAGGACGAGCTGCCCGACCTGTCGCCGGCAGGCGATGAGGCGCAGGCTGAGTTGCAGCGGACGACCCTGGCGCGGCTGGCGGAGGAGGAGAAGGCGGCGGCCGGAGCGGGCGGTCTGGCCGATGGCGACGAGCGCCGGTGCGCCCGGCTGCTGCGGGAGCGCCTGGAGACCGAGCTGGCAATCAGCGCGACGGGCGAGAACCTGCGCGCGATGTCGAACATCTTCGGGCCGGCGCAGCAGGTGCGCAGCGTCTTCCTGATGATGCCGGCGGCGACCGCGGACGACTGGTCGGTGATCGCGCGCCGGCTCGGTAAGGTGCCTGCCGCGCTCGCGGGCTACCGTGACTCCCTCACCGAGGGCGGCAGCCGCGGCCTGTATGCCGCTCCCCGCCAGGTGCAGACTGTGACGGCGCAGTTCGACGCCTGGCTGGCGGCCGGCGACGGCCGCGGCTGGTACACCGACTTCACCAGCGCCGCCCCGGCGGACGCTCCGGACGCGCTGCGCGCGGACCTGGCGTCGGCCGGCGCTGCCGCGGACGCGGCGGTCGCCAGCCTGCGCGACTGGCTGCGTGCCGAGTACCTGCCCGCTGCGGCTGGTACTCCGGACGGGGTAGGGGAGGAGCGCTACCGGCTCGGCGTGAAGCGGTGGAACGGGGCGAACCTGGATCTCGCCGAGGCCTACGACTGGGGCTGGTCGCAGTACCGCTCGATTCTGGCCGAGATGAAAGCCGAGGCGGACCGGATCCTGCCCGGATCGACGCCGGCGCAGGCCATGCAGTACCTCGACGTGCACGACGAGGTGATCGACGGAGTCGAGGCAGTCAGGGAACGCCTCCAGCAGCTGATGGACGAGGCAATGACGAGCCTGTCCGGCACGCATTTCGACCTGGCCGAGCCGGTGAAGGTGGTGGAGGCCAGGATCGCGCCGCCGGGCAGCGCCGCCGCGCCGTATTACACCGGGCCCTCGCAGGACTTCTCAAGGCCGGGGCGTACCTGGCTGCCGACGCTGGGCAAGACCTCGTTCCCGCTCTGGGGCCTGATCAGTACCTGGTATCACGAGGGTGTACCGGGCCATCACCTTCAGATCGGGCAGTGGACGTACCTGGCATCCCGGCTGTCGGTCTATCAGACCAGCGTGGGCGGCGTCAGCGCCTGCTCCGAGGGCTGGGCCCTGTACGCCGAGCGGCTGATGGACGAGCTTGGGTTCCTGCGCACGCCCGGGCGCGCGGATGGGCTACCTGGACGCGCAGCTGATGCGCGCGATCCGGGTGATCATCGACATCGGCATGCACCTGGAGCTGCCGGTCGCGGCAGACTGGGCGCCCGGCGCCGGCCAGCAGTGGACGCCGGAGCTGGCCCTGGACTTCCTGGACGAGCACAGCGGGCGCGGGCGTGACTTCGCCGAGAGCGAGATCGTCCGCTACCTCGGCATGCCCGGCCAGGCGATCAGCTACAAGCTGGGCGAGCGCGCCTGGCTGGCGGGCCGCGACGCAGCCCGTACGGCCCGCGGCGACAGCTTCGACCTGAAGTCGTGGCACATGGCCGCGCTGTCGCTCGGCGCACTCGGCCTTGACGACCTGGCGGAGGAACTGGCCCAGCTCTAGCGGCGCGGCGGTGCCCTAGTTCCTCGCGCGCTTGCGCAGGTCGTCGCGGATCTGCAGCCCGAGCCTGCGGGTTTCGTGGTGATCGATCAGCGCGCCGGCCGCGGCTCCGGTCAGCAGCGGAGCGAGTGACAGCGCGCTCTGGCTGGCCTTGGCCAGCAGCCGCCGCTCGAGCTTGCGGCGCAGCGGGGAGCCGACCGCCAGCGCGAGACCGTTGGTCGTGATGCGCACGCCGCGGCGCTCGGCCCAGGAGCCGGTGTAGGCAATCATCCGCTGCGTCGCCGAGCCTGGCGCCGGCATCCCGTACACCTCGTGGAGCTCGGCGATGAGCTTGAGCTCGATGGCGACCAGCGCCAGCGTCTCGACGCCGAGCTCGATCGGGACCGTTGGCACGAACGGAACGGCCGCCGTGGCCCCGACCGCTGCCCCGACGCCCGCGGACGCGCGCGATGCGCTGACGATCAGGCTCTGCGCCAGCTCGTCGGTGCTGCGGCCGGGAAACTGTGCGTGCAGTGTTGCCAGGCTGCGGATCGGCACTCGCGGTGCCATCTCCAGGACCTGCGCGGTCAGCCACTGGCCGCTGGCGCGCAGCGTGCGCCAGGCGGCGTTCCCGCTCGCCTGGGCTCCCCGGGTGGCGATGCCGCGGCCGGACTGAACGCCGCGGGCGGCGGCATCCCTGGCCGGGCGGGCACGGCGGGCGAGCGTTCCGGTGCCGGACTGCAGCCCCCGGACGGTTGCCTGACCGCTCCGGCTGGCCAGCTGGGGTATCTGCCGGGCAATGCGCCTGCGCCGTGTCTCGTCCCTGGCCTCGCTGAGCTCGCCTGCCAGCTCAGCGACACGCTGGGGCATCAGCTGCCCGTTGGACTCGGCCTGGTACTCACCGGGATCGTCAGAAGACATAACTACTGGCTACCCGCGATCTGCCCGGTTATGGCTGTCAGGCTCGCGGCGGTCAGGTCCGGCGGTCAGGTGCGGCGGTCACCGGCCTGGTGCTCCAGCGCCCGCCGGGTCAGGACCTTTGCCAGGTGGCGGCGGTACTCGCGATCGGCGTGGATGTCCTCGCCGGGCGAGGTGCCATCGGCGGCATGCTCGGCCGCCTCGGCGGCGGACGCACCGCCTGCCAGTGCCTCCTCGGCCCCGGTGGCGCGCAGCGGCGTCGCTCCCATGTTGGCCAGCGCGATCCGCCCGGCGACAGCGGCGACCCCGACGATCGCCCAGTCGTTGGACCGCCGGACGAACTTCTGGTAGCCCCAGGGCACTCCGGGACGGCGCGGCACCCGGACTGAGACAAGCAGCTCGCCCGGCTCCATCGCGGTCTCGAAATAGCCCTGGAAGAAGTCATCCGCGGCGACTGACCGGCTGCCCTCCGGACCCTGCAGCACGACGGTTCCGCCGAGTGCGACCAGGGCCATCGGCAGGTCCGCGGCCGGGTCGGCGTGCGAGAGCGAGCCGCCGATGGTGCCGCGATGGCGGATCTGCGGGTCGCCGACCTGCGCGGCCGCATAGGCCAGCAGCGGCGCCTCGGCCCGGGCGAGCTCACTGGCCGCCAGGTCGGCGTGCCGGGTGGTCGCCCCGACCACGAGCTCGTCACCGTCGGTGCTGACGCCGGCCAGCTCGGTCAGGCCGCCGATGTCGATCAGCACCTGCGGGGCCGCGAGCCGCAGCTTCATCATCGGCAGCAGCGAGTGACCGCCGGCCAGCAGCTTGGCGTCGTCGCCGTACTCGGCCAGCAGGTCGAGCGCATCGACGGCCGACTCGGCGGCGACGTACTCGAACTGCGCGGGGATCATGCGGTCACCTCAGCGTCGGCAGCGGCCAGCACGGCCCGGATGATGTTGTGATAGCCGGTGCACCGGCACAGATTGCCTTCCAGGCCCTGGCGGACCTGCGCCTCGGTCGGATGCGGATTCTCCGACAGCAGGCCGACTGTCGCCATCACCATGCCCGGCGTGCAGAAGCCGCACTGCAGGCCGTGATTCTGCCGGAAGGCGGCCTGCACCGGATGCAGCTCGCCATCGGGCGCCAGCCCCTCAGCGGTGGTCACCTCGTGCCCGGCTGCCTGTACCGCCAGTACCGTGCAGGACTTCACTGACTTGCCGTCCAGCAGGACCGTGCACGCGCCGCACGACGTGGTGTCGCAGCCGACGTTGGCCGCTCGCAGCCCGAGTACCTCGCGCAGGTAATGCACGAGCAGAAGGCGCGGCTCGACCTCGTCCGACCGCTTCTCGCCGTTGACAGTGAGCTCGATGCGGGTCATGAACGCTCCGATCCAGGCTGTGCCGCCTGTATGGCCTGCCACACCCGGCGGGAGGAGACAGGCATGTCAATGTGCCGGACGCCGAGATGGGACACGGCATCGACGACCGCGTTCTGCACGGCCGGGGTAGAGCCGATGGAGCCCGCCTCGCCGATCCCCTTGGCGCCGAGCGGGTTGTAGGTCGTGGGAGTCGCCATGTCCGCAAGCTCGAAGCTCGGCATCTCGGTCGCGGACACGATCGGGTAGTCGGCGAAGCTGGCCGTCAGCGGGTTGCCGTCCGCGTCGTAGACGACCTCCTCCAGGAAGGCCTGCGCCGCGCCCTGGCCGATGCCGCCGTGCCGCTGGCCCTCGGCCAGCAGCGGGTTCAGCACCACGCCCGCGTCGTCGACGGTGATCACGCGCTGCAGGGTCACCTTGCCGGTCTCGGTGTCGACCTCGACGACCGCGACATGCGTGCCGAACGGGAACGTCGCGCCCGGCTGGGAGAACACGGTCCTGATCAGCAGCCGCTCGTTCTCAGCCAGCGCGGTCAGCGGCACCGAGGCATCCGGGTCGCCGGCCACGTTGAAGGCGCTGCGGGTCTTGTCGAACACCAGGTCAGCGGCGTTGGCCTCAAGCTGCGCCGCGGCCCGGACCTTCGCCACCTCGAGCAGTTCCTGCGCGGCCTGCTGCACGGCCGCGCCGCCCTGCTGCAGGCTGCGGGAACCGCCGGTGCCGCCGCCTTCCGGGATCAGGTCGGTGTCGCCCCACTTGAGGGTGATCTTGTCCACCGGGATGCCGAGCTCCTCGCTGGCGAGCATCGCCCACGCGGTCGCGTGGCCCTGACCATGCGGTGAGGTACCGGTCAGGATGGTCGCGGTGCCGTCCGGATGGACCTCGACGGTGGCGTTCTCCTCAGGTGGCGTGCCTTCTCCGTCGCCCATGCCGGTTATCTCGACGTAGCTGGCGAGGCCAATTCCCAGCTGACGGGCGTCGCCGCTAGCACGGCGCTCGGCCTGCTCCTTGCGCAGCGCCGGGTAGTCCGCTGCCGCAAGCGCCTTGTCCAGGGCGGCGGCATAGTCGCCGGTGTCGTACAGCGCGCCGAACGCCGTCCGGTGCGGCTCGGTGAACGGCGCCAGCAGGTTCCTGCGGCGGACGTCAGCAGGGTCGGCGCCGATCTCGGCAGCGAACAGGTCGATGGCCCGCTCGATCGCGGCGGTGGCCTCGGGCCGGCCGGCGCCGCGGTAGGCGCCGATCGGCGTGGTGTTCGTGACCACGACCTTGGCCACGGCCTCGGCCCTCGGGATGTCGTACGGTCCTGGCGTCATCAGGATCGTCAGCATGGGCAGGACGGCGCCGATCTTCGGGTAGGCGCCCGCGTCCTGGACGATCTCCAGGCGGTAGGCCTCGATGGTCCCGTCCCTGCTGCCGCCCATGGTCACGGTGTGCTGCTGGGCCCGGCCGTGGGTCATCGCGATCAGGTTCTCGTACCTGGTCTCGGTCCACCGGGCCGGCTTGCCCAGGTGCCGGGCGATCCAGGCGACAATCGCATGCTCGGGATCGGCGCCGAACTTCGCGCCGAACGCGCCGCCGACATCCGGGGTGATGACCCGGACCTGGCTGGCCTCGACGCCGAGCAGCCCCGCGAGCTGGGCCTTGGTGCCCTGCGCGCCCTGGTTGGGGATCCACGCGGTCAGCCGGCCGTCCTCGCCCCACACCGCCGCGGCGGCCCGCATCTCCATCGGGGCGCGGGGCGACGCGCTGGTTGATGATGGTGTGGCTGACGACGGCGTCGCAGCCGTCGAACAGATCGGCCTTCAGGGTCGACGGGTCGCCCCAGTAGCCGGCGACGTTCGTGCCCGCCTCCTCGAACAGCAGGCTGTCGTCAGTCGGCGCGTAGCCGAGCACGGCTGGCAGCTGCTCGTAGTCGACCGTCACCAGCTCGATCGCGTCCTCGCCCTGGTAGGCCTGCTCGGTGACGACCGCGGCGACCGCCTCGCCGACGTAGCGGACCTTGTCGGTGGCCAGCAGCCGCTGCTGCATCTCGGCCTTCATCAGCCCCGCCGCCGCCGGCGGGATGGGCGCCAGGTCGGCGAGGTCAGCGCCGGTGAACGCCGCGACGACGCCCGGCGCCTGCAGGGCCGCGCTGACGTCGACGCTGTTGATCCTGGCGTGCGCGACCGGTGAGCGGACGAAGAACACGTGATAGGCGCCTTCGAGCCGGTCGTCAACGACATCCTCGGTGTACACACCGCCGGTGGTCAGAAATTTCGGATCCTCAGTACGCAGAACCCTCGTGCCCAGGATGCTCAACTGACCATCAGCTCCTCTCGCCGGTGCCGCACACTCGTCGCGAACTCAGCCGGGCGGTGCGCTATTCCTGAGCGTGCCACCAGCCAGGCGGGCAAGTGCAGCCGGGGTGCCGCCGGGCAGTCGCCGGGCCCGGCTTCGATGATCATGCCGAACTAGCCGCTATCGGGTCAACCGCGGCCGCGCGATGGCTCTACAGTGTGTCGGGTGACTGGCGAGCTTTCCCGGCCGGCGGGCAGGACCCGGGCAGACCCGAGCTGCGCGCGTCCCACGAGGACCGGGACAGGGTAGTGGAGCTGCTGCGCGTCGCGGCCGGCGACGGGCGCCTGACGGCGGACGAGCTGGACGAGCGGCTGGAGGCGGCGCTGACCGCGCGCACCCAGCGTGAGCTTGTCGTGCTGACCGCCGATCTGCCCGCAGCTCCGGGGGTCGCCGCATCTCGCGGCGCCCAGCCCTGAGCCGCAGGATGTCATCCGCATGAAACACCGCGGCGGCAACGCGCAGCAGATCGGCCAGTGGATCGTGCCGAGGCGGATGGAAATCCAGTCAACGGGCGGGAACGTGCGGCTGGACTTCTCGCAGGCTGTCATTACCGCGCCCGTTCTGCAGATCGAGGCCGAGGTCAAGGGCGGTAACTTCGTGATCGTCACGCGTCCGGGCGTCGTGGTCGACACCGGCGGGATCGAGATGGTCGGCGGCGCGATGCACCTGCAGCCGCCGCGGTACCCGCCGCCGCCGACGATCCTGCGGATTGAGATCTCCGGCCGGGTGCTGGGCGGCAACCTGCGGACGCGCGGGCCTCGCCGGACGTTCTGGCAGTGGCTGTTCCGTCGGCCGTGGCCCGGCACGCAGCCGGCAATCCGGCCCTGACCTGGCCTGATCTCATCGCCAGGCCGTAATTCAGTTTCGGTCAGCCAGAGCCAGCGGGTAAGATCACTAGCATCACCCCTGGATCACGATCGGAAGTCTGGCCATGTTTGCGCGCGCGCTGAGGCGCCGCTTCGCCCCGGTGACGCGCCGTCTGCCGGTGCTCGCGATCCGGGACTTCAGGCTGCTGCTCGCTGACCGCGTGCTGGCTCCCGCATCCTTCGCGTTCTCCCTGGTCGGCGTCTCGTTCGCGGTGCTGGACGCGACCCACGGCTCGACCGCGAAGCTGTCCTACGTGCTGGCCGCGCAGATCGCGCCGTCGCTGGTGTTCCTGCTGCTGGGCGGCGTCATCGCGGACCGGCTGGCGCCGCAGAAGGTGATCATCGCCGGCAACCTCATGATGGCGGCGGGCGAGGGCACGTTCGGGATCCTGGTCCTGACCGGCCACCCGGCGCTGTGGCAGATGCTCGCGCTGGAGTCCCTGACCGGTATTGGCATGGCGATCTTCTATCCGGCCTCGTCGGCGCTGCTGCCGCGGCTGGTGCCGGGCGAGCTGCTGCAGGAAGCGAGCGCGGTCAGCAGGCTGGCCATGAACGGCGCCCAGATGGGCGGCGCGGTCCTGGCCGGCTTCGTGGTCGCGGCGATCGGGCCGGGCTGGGCGCTGGCCATCTGCGGCACGGGCCTGCTCGGCACGGTGCCGCTGATGCTGGCGCTGCGGGTCACTGCCCACGAGCGGACGCAGCAGCCCGGCATGCTGCGTGAGCTGCGCGAGGGCTGGTCGGAATTCCGGTCGCACACCTGGCTGTGGGTCATCGTCCTCCAGTTCGCCGTCGTGCTGGCCGCCTGGTACGGCGCCTTCGGCGTGCTCGGGCCGGTCGTCGCCCGCGCGCATCTCGGCGGGGCCGCGGCCTGGGGCACGATCACCGGGGCCGAATCGCTTGGCCTGATCGCGGGCGGCATCATCTCGCTGCGCTTCAGCCCGCGGCGCCCGATGCTGTTCGTCGCGGGCATCGGCGCGAGCATCGCAATCTCGCCGCTGGCCCTGGCGATGCTGTGGCCGGTGCCGGCGATCTGCGCCGCGTCGTTCGTGCTCGGCATCGCCATGGAGATCATGATGGTCCAGTGGACGGTGGCCCTGGCCAGGAACATCCCGCCGGAGAAGCTCGCGCGGGTGTCGTCCTACGACGCGTTCGGCTCGGTGATGGCGATGCCGGTCGGCGCGGTGCTGGCCGGGCCGATCGCGGCCTGGATCGGCGTGTCCGCGACTCAGTACGGTGCGGCGGTGCTGATCGTCGCTGCCTCGGCCCTGGCGCTGATCCCGCGCGAGATCAGGAAGCTGCGAGCGGACGAGCTCGGCGGGCCCGCCACTCGGCTGGCCCGTGGTCAGCGCAACTGCCGGACCTGAGCCCGACGGCCTGCCGGTGCCGGATCCGGCCGCGGCGGCCAGTGCCGTTCGCGCGGCCCGTTAACTCATCTCCCCGGGCGTTTGGTGCCGACGCGCCGCGATTCGCTGTTCGCGCGCGGTGCCCCGGTAACGCTCAGTAAACTCTGCGCGGTCAGCTGGCTACGGAGAGCGAGAGCACGGGCGTGCTTCCGCGCTCAGCCAAGGGGGGAATTCCGATGGCCCGAGATCGTCGGGGAAAGTTAGCCAGGGTCGCTGTGGCTGCTGCCGGGCTCAGCGTCGGGCTGGGTCCGCTGGCCATGATGTCGGCGGTCACGGTGAGTACCGCGGGCGCGGCCACCGTCGCTGGAACCACTGTCGCTGGAACCACCGCCGCCGGAGTTAGTGCTGCAGCCCCGGCAGCCAGTGCCTGCGTGGCTCCGGGTTACCGGCACTGCCTGCGGTACTCCTTTACCGGCGGCGACCAGTTCTTCACCGTGCCCGGTCAGGTCACTGCCATCCGCGTGCTGGAGTGGGGCGCCGGCGGCGGCGGTGCCAGCTCGGCCACCGGGCAGTACTCGGCCGGCGCGGGCGGCTACACCGTCGGCGACGTGGCCGTGCAGCCCGGCCAGGAGCTGACGGTCACCGTCGGCCAGGGCGGCTTCGCCAGCGGGACCGGTTACAACACCTACGGCTACGGCGGCGGCGGTCTCGGCGGTAACGGCCGCCTGATCGGAGCTGGCGGCGGCGGCCTGAGCGCACTGTGGAACGGTGCCTACGGAGTTCAGCCGCTGCTGATCGCGGGGGGCGGCGGCGGAGCGTCGCCCGGCTCGCCGCACGGCACAGACGGCGACTACACCGCGGTCGTTGGCGGGGGCGCTGGCGGCGGCCTGACCGGCGGTTCCGACGGCACGCAGTACTCCGGCAGCGGCGGAACGCAGCTGTACGGCGGCACCGCAGGCAGTCCGCCGTCCCCCTGCCTGAACTCGGGAATCGGCGGGACCGCTCCCGGCGATGGTCAGCAGTACCAGGGCGGACCCGGCGGCGGTGCTGACCCGTCCCCGCGCGGACTCGGCACCGTGTCCGAGGGCGGCGGCGGTGGTGGCGGCGGCTACTGGGGCGGCGGCGGCGGTCGCTGCCAGGTCAGCATTAACGACATGCCGAACGGGCCGGCGGCGGCGGGTCCGCGTACCTCCGCGGCGCGGGTGTCTACGACGCCTGGACCGTTCCGGGCACCGACGCCGTCGCGGCAGGGCTGAACACCGGCGCGCCACCCGCACCGGAGGCACTGAACAACCCGCTCTACCTGCCGGGCCTCAGCTGGGGCGGCGGCCAGAGCGGCGCGGCCGCCGGCGGCAACGGCCAGGTCGTGATCGAGTGGGACAAGCGCCAGCCGGTCAGGCCGACGCCATCACCGACGCCGACGGCAGTCGTGACCCCGACGCCGGCGCCGACGTCGCCCGCGCCGGTCCCGCCGGGACCGCTGCCGGTGACGGGCTTCCCGTTCGCGCAGGCCGGGATCGCGGGCCTGGCGCTACTCGCGCTCGGCGCCGGGATTTCCTGGGTGAGCAGGCGGCAGCGCCGGCAGACCTGAGCCGTCCCCGGGGCTGGTCCCTGGCCCGAAGCCATGCTCGGAGCCAGGGGCCAGCGGCCCGTCCCGTATCCTGCGCGGATGGACGCCCGAATTGACCTGCGCTCAGACACTGTCACTAAGCCGTCCGACCAGATGCGGCACGCGATGGCGACGGCCGAGGTCGGGGATGACTGGTACGGCGACGATCCGAGCGTCAACCGGCTGGAGGATCGCGCCGCCGAGCTGACCGGCCGGGACGCGGCAGTCTTCCTGCCGACCGGCACGATGTGCAATCAGGTCGCCATGCACGCCTACGTCAGGTCCGGGCACCTGGCCGTCTGCGAGGCCACCGCCCACACCGGGCGCACCGAGGTCAGCTCGGCGGCCGCCCTGTCCGGGATCTCGTTCCACTACGTGACCGCGCCGGAGCGGGGCCTGCTCACCGGGATCCAGGTAGCGGAGGCGCTGGCCCCCGACCCCTACGACGTGGCGGTCGTGGACCTGGTGACCATCGAGAACACGCACCAGGTCGGCGGCGGCTCGGTGCAGAGCGTGACCGGAGTGCGCGACATCGCGGCGGCGTGCGCCGACGCGGGCGTGCCGCTGTACCTGGACGGCGCCCGGATCTTCAACGCCTGCACGGTCGCGGGCGTGCCGGTGGCGGACTACGCGGGCGCGGTCAGCTCGATGATGTTCTGCCTGTCCAAGGGCCTTGGCGCCCCGATCGGCTCCGTGCTGGTCGGCGACCGGGACTTCATCGCCGAGGCCCGGCGGCTCAAGGTACTTTTCGGCGGTGCCTGGCGGCAGGCGGGCATCATGGCCGCGGCCGGGCTCATCGCGCTGGAGGACGGCCCGAAGCGCCTGGCCGAGGACCACGACAACGCGCGCACGCTGGCCGAGGGTGTCGCCGAGCTGCTGCCCGACAGCGTCGACCCGGATGGCATCGAGACCAACATCGTGTTCGTCGACGTGTCGGGCACGGGCCGGCACGCCGGGCAGTGGCGCGAGCTGCTGGCGGCTGAGGGCCTGCTGGTGACGATGATCGGCGGCCGCATCCGGATGCTGACGCACGCGGACGTCGGTCCGGCCGACATCGAGGCCGCGCTGGCTGCCTGGCGCCGCGCCGGCCCCTGCCTTAGCTGCTGACGAGTGCCTAGAGCTCCCGGCCGGTAGTGGCCCGCACATGCCCGGGGATCTCGCCCTCGTGCCAGTCGCCGGTCGTCAGCGTCTGCGAGGGCTCGAACATGAGGATCGAGCTGCCGGCGGATGAGGGCTTGTGCTCGGTTCCCTTCGGTACCACGAACACATCACCACGGCGCAGGCTGACCGTTCGCTCGCTGCCGTCATCCGCGCGCAGCGCGATGTCGAACTGGCCGTCGAGCACCAGGAAGAACTCGTCGGTGTCGGCGTGGACGTGCCAGACGTGCTCGCCCCTGGCATGCGCGATGCGAACGTCGTAGTCATTCATCCGGGCGACGATGCGCGGGTCGTAGACGTCGTCGAAGGAGCTGAGGGCGGCGGTCAGATTGACGGGCATGGTGTCCATGACTGCCATCCTGAGGCACGCGGGCTCGCGCGTCACCCGGCTGGCCTGCTAGGCGACCAGCTCCGCTTCACCGGTGAACGCCGCCCACATCGCGGCGTACGACCCGTCGCGCGCCAGCAGGTCGTCGTGCGTTCCGGTCTCGGCGACCTGACCGTCCGCCATCACGATGATCCGGTCCGCCTGCGAGGCCGTCGTCAGCCGGTGCGCGACCACGATGGTGGTGCGCCGCTGCGCCAGCTGCTCGGTCGCCCGGTTGACCTCCGCCTCCGCGGCCAGGTCGAGAGCGGCGGTCGCCTCGTCCAGCAGCAGGATGGCCGGGTCGACCAGGTACGCGCGAGCCAGCGCGATCAGCTGGCGCTGGCCGGCCGCCAGGTTGCGGCCGCGCTCGGATACCTCGTGCAGGAACCCGCCCGGCAGGCGGGAGATCATGTCGATCGCGCCGACTCCGCGCGCGGCGGCCTCAACCTCGGCGTCGGACGCGTCCGGCCGCCCGTAGGCGATGGCGTCCCGCACCGTGCCCGCGAACAGGTACGCCTCCTGCGGGACCACGCCCAGCTGCTGACGGTAGCCCGGCAGGTCGAAGTCGCGGACGTCGGTGCCGTCGATCAGCACCTGGCCCGCCGTCACGTCATAGAACCGTGCGATGAGCTTGACCAGCGTCGACTTTCCGGCGCCGGTCTGCCCGACCAGCGCCACGGTCTCGCCGGGCGCGATCGTCAGGTCGACCCCGCGGATGGCCTGGACCCGCTGCCCGGCGTAGCCGAACTGCACATCGCGCAGCTCGATCTGGCCGCGCAGCCGGCCCGGCCGGACCGGGCTGGCCGCAGGCGGCGTGCTGGTGGGCGTCTGCAGCAGGCCCTTGATCCGCTGCAGGCCGACGTTGGCCTGCTGATAGCCGTCGAACACCTGGGACATCTGCTGGATGGGCGAGAAGAGCTGGTCCACCCAGAGCAGATAGGCGATCAGGCTGCCGGCGGTCAGCGTGTTGTTGTGGACCTGGCTGGCGGCCGCGAACAGGATCACCGCGCCGGCGATCGTCGAGAGCGCCTGCACGAACGGGAAGTACACGGCGATCATCCGCTGCGCCCGCAGCCGCGACTTCCGGTAGGCGCCGGACAGGCCCGCGAACCGGTCCGAGTTCACCTGCTCGCGCCGGTAGGCCTGGGCTACCCGGAGCCCGGCGACGTTCTCCTGCAGGTCGGCGTTGACGACGCTGACCTTCTCCCTGGCCTCGGTGTACGCGCGGGACGACTTGCGCCGGAAGATGATCGTCGCCGCGATGAGGAACGGCAGGAACAGGCAGAGAATGAGCCCGAGCCGCACGTTGATGACCAGCATCAGGATCAGCACGACGACGAAACGTCAGCACCGAGTTCACCATGGTGATGAGGCCGGTCTGGAAGAACGAGGACAGCGCGTCCACGTCCGTGGTCATCCTGGTCATGATCCGGCCGGTGAGCTCGCGCTCGTAGAAGTCCAGGCCGAGTCGCTGCAGATGAGAGAAGATCTTCACCCGCAGCGTGTACAGCAGCCGCTCGCCGTTGCGCCCGACCACGATGGTCTGGGCCCAGTTGACGGCCCAGTCGCCGAGCACGATCGCCAGGCCGATGGCCGAGACAGCCAGGATGCTGTCCAGCCGCGCCTGGAAGCTGAGCATGGTCTTCTCGACTCCGTTGTCGATCCCGTTCCTGACCAGGAGCGGCATGACCGTGCTCGCGACCGCGTCCAGCGCGTCCAGCAGGAGCCCGATGCCCAGCGCGATCGCGAACGGCCGCAGCAGCTTGCGCAGCGTGAAGCGCGGATCGGGCGCTCGGGCGAACTGCTCGTCCACGCCCGGGTCCTCGTTGGCCGGCGGGAGCGCCGCGACCTTGGCCAGCAGCTCGGGGGAGGCCGGGACCCCGGCCATCCAGCCGCCGCCCATGGCGCCGCCGGACAGTGCCGCGCCGCGCTGGGAGGCACCGCCGCCGCGGCCGCCGGCCATCCCGCCGCCGCTGACGTGGCCGCGGCCGATGCCGGCGGCGGCCGTGGTGGCGAGCTGCTTGCTGGCAGCGTCCGACCCGGCGCCAGTCCCGCCCGTGCCAGTCCCGCCCGTGCCAGACGCCGCAGCGCGCTTTGCCGCCGGCCAGAGTGCTGGGGTGATCCCGCCCGGAGCGGGCGCGGCCCGGCAGGCGGCTGCGGTGGTGGCGGCCTCGTTCCGGTAGTAAGAAATCTCGCCCGCGTCGGTGCCCTCGGCGTCGTCGCCCGGACCGGCCAGCAGCAGCCGGTACTCCGGGCACCGCGCCGTGAGCTCCTCGTGCGTGCCCTGGTCGACGAGGCGGCCTTCGTCGATGACCGCGATCTGGTCGGCAAGCTCCAGCGTGGAGCGGCGGTGCGCGATCAGCAGTGTGGTGCGGCCCGCCATCACCTTGCGGAGGGTGGCGTGGATCTGCGCCTCGACCCGCGCGTCGATGGCCGAGGTCGCGTCGTCCAGGATCAGGATCGACGGGTCGGTGATCAGCGCGCGGGCCAGCGCGACGCGCTGCCGCTGGCCGCCGGACAGCGTGAGCCCCTGCTCGCCGACCACGGTGTCATAGCCATCGGGCAGCCCGAGGATGAACTCTTCCGCCTCGGCGGCGCGGGCGGCGGCGACGACCTGCTCCTGCGTCGCGTCCGGGCGCCCGTAGGCGATATTGTTGCGGACGGTGTCGGAGAACAGGAAGCTCTCCTCCAGCACCAGGCCGATCGAGGCGCGGAGCGAGTCGATCGTGAGATCGCGGACGTCATGGATGCCGACTCTGATCGCTCCGGAGGTCACGTCGTAGAAGCGGGGCAGCAGCAGCGAGACCGTGGACTTGCCCGAGCCGGAGGTGCCGACCAGGGCCAGCGTCTCGCCCGGCCTGACCCGCAGCGACAGGCCGCGCAGCACCGGCTCGGACGGCACGTAGCCGAAGTGCACGTCGTCCAGCTCGACCTCGTTGCTGCCCGCGGGCAGCACGATCGCGTCGGGCTTCTCGCTCAGCACCGGCCGGGAGTCGATCACCTCGTAGACCCGGATGACGCTGGCGCGCGCTTCCTGGCCGATGGTGATGAGGTTGGTCAGGGCGCGGACCGGGTTGACCATCTGGGCCAGGTAGGCGGCGAAGGCCAGGAACGTGCCGAGAGTGATCTCGCCCTTGATGGCCATGTAGCCGCCCAGGGCCAGCACGCCGACCTGGCCAAGCGCCGGGATCGCGCCCAGCGCCGGGCTGAACCTGGCCATCATCTTCACGGTGCGGACCCTGGCCGCGTACAGGATGCGGCCGATGCCCTCCAGCCGCTCGATCTCCTGCTCTTCCTGGCCGAATCCCTTAACCACGCGGACGCCGGTGACCGCGCCCTCGACGACGCCGGCCACCTCGCCGGCCTTCTGCTGTGCGTCCCAGCTCGCCGGGAACAGCCGGCGGCGCGAGGCGATGGACAGCACCAGCAGCGCCGGGCCGACCGCCAGCGAGATCAGCGCCAGCGTCGGCGACAGCCAGAACATCACGCCGATCGACAGCACGAACAGCAGCGCGTTGCCGATCAGCATCGGCATCATCGACAGCAGGCTCTGGATCATGTTCAGGTCGGAGATCGACCTGCTGACGATCTGGCCGGTGTGCAGCTGGTCCTGCCGGGCGCCGTCCAGCTTCGTCAGCGAGCCGAACAGCTCAGTGCGCAGATCATGCTGGACGTCGAGGGAGAGCTGGCCGCCGCGGTAGCGGCGCAGGTAGACCGCGCCGAAGCTGATGGCGGCCATGACGATCAGCAGGGTCGCGCCTGGCCAGATCGGATCCTTGTGCGTGAGGATCGCGTCGTCAATGATGTACCGCTGAATCAGCGGGATCGCGGTTGTGACCAGGGTGGCGATCAGGGATGCGCCGAACGCGACCAGCGACAGGGTCTTGTGCTTCCAGCAGTTCGCGACCAGGCGGCGCAGCCAGCCCTCGCCGTAGCCGGACCCGAGCGTGGCCTTCTCGGCCGGGGCCTGCTGGTTCGCGGTCGCCCGCCGGTTGCTGCCCCGCCTCACCGCTGGCCCGCGCTGTGGTCGGGACGGGCGGCAGTGGCAGCCGCGGGCTCCGGGTCTGGCTCCGGCTCCGGCGTGGGCTCCGCCGGGCCGGCGGCATGCCGTTCGCGCCATCGCTGCGTCATCGAGTCGTCGAGGAACTTCAGGTCGGCGAGGATCTCCTCGCGGCGGCCGGTCTGGTCAAGCAGCGAGCCGAACCAGGCGGCGTAGGCCTCGTCAGCGCGCTCGACGACGGCCTGGCCGGCCGGGGTGAGGCACAGCCGCACCACCCTGCGGTCGCCGGGCTCGGCCTCGCGGATCGCCAGGCCGGCGGCGACCAGGCTGTCGGCAGTCGATGTCAGCGTGGGCCTGGCGACGGCCAGCTTCTCGGCCAGCCGGGCCGACCGCTCTCCGCCCGCGCCGATGAGCCTGAGCATGCGGTACTGCTGCGGGCTGACTCCCGAGTGGACGCGTTCCATCACGCGCGAGACCCGCAGCATCGTCAGCAGGCCGCCGACGACCGCGTCGTCCCCGCTCCGCGTCGCTGCGGCCGCGGCCCCGGCTGACGCCGCGTCCGCAGCTGATGTCTCTGCCGCCACACTGGCTGGCTCGGTCACCCGTAACTCCCTTGGTACGGCACACTGATAGTTCGCCAGTCTAACAACTCAGCGGCCTGGTCTGTTCCGGAGCCGGCAAGTTGCTGCGCCGGTGCTGCAGGCCGGCGCGGGAGCCCGCGGGACGGTGTCGCGGGCCGCCAGGTCGCCTGGGCGACGAGACGGACCGGCCGGGCAGAAATGTGCTGCCGTCCTATCGCCAGGGGCCTTTTAACGTGATGAAGTATGCGGGAATGTACAAGTCGCCCTCGACCCGAGGCTGCGGGCTGACAACAGATCAGCATGTCGCACGTCCATTGTGAGCTGCACGGAGAGAAAGGGTGCACAGGACATGAGCCGCTCAATTCACCTGCACCTATTGACCGGACTGGCGCTGGGGGCGATGGCGATCGCGGTCCCTATCGCCGCAGGATCGGGTCAGGCCGCTGCCTCCGGCCCCGGCCCGAACACGCTCGTGCCGGTTCAGCCGGGAATCAGCGCCGCCGCGCTGCCGGGAGCGAGCCCATTCGGGAGCACCCCGCCGAGCACCCCGGAGACCGTGTCCTTTGTTCTGCGCGAGCAGAAGCTGCCCCAGCTTGAGGCTGCCGTTGAGGCGGGTATTACCAGGTTCCTGTCGGTGCGGCAGTTCGCCAGTGAGTACGGCCAGAGCCAGGCCAACGTCGCGCAGCTGCAGGCTTACCTCGGGCAGTACGGCATCAGCACGCAGGTCTACGCAGACAATGTCGACGTGGTGGCAACCGGGACGGCAGGTGAGTTCGACGAGGCGCTCTCGGTTAAGCAGCAGCAGTACCACGTACCACGGCTGCCGGGGCGTGACGGGCTGCGGCCGATCCCGGCCCAGAACGTGCACGGTAGCGCGCAGTCGCCGATGCTCCCTTACCGCATCGCGCAGTACGTGCTCGCTGTTCTCGGGCTGACCAACTACGGACCCTTTGGCAGCCAGGCGATCCATACCGACACGAGCCTGCTGAAGCCGCAGTCGAGCAGCTCGAACAGCTGCCTGGCACTGACCGGCCTGGCCGACGCCTGTAACCTCCCGTCCAACTTCGCCGCCAACTACGGGCTCGACCCGCTGTACCGGAAGGGTGCCACCGGCAGCGGCCAGACCATCGCGATCGTCACCCTCGCTGCCCTGGACCCGGGCGCGCCGCAGTACTTCTGGCAGAACATCGCGCACGTTCCCAGTAGCAACCGCACCGTCAGCGTGGTCAACGTCGATGGCGGCCCTGGTGCGCCCAGTGACGCCTCAGGTACCGGCGAGACTGACATCGACGTGGAGCAGTCAGGGGGCCTGGCTCCCGATGCCAACGTCATCGTCTACCAGGCGCCCAATACTGACTACGGCTTTGCTGACGCGTTCTTCGACGCAGCCAGCCAGAACATCGCCAGCACCGTCTCGGCGAGCTGGCTGGAATCCGAGACCTACCTCCAGGCCGCAATTGCCGCCGGTGAGGAATCGCCCGCTTACGAGGCCGCATTCGACGAGGCGTTCCTGGAGATGGCCGCACAGGGGCAGTCCGGGTTCATCGCTGCCGGCGACTGGGGCGCTTACACCGCGACGGTCGACCTCGGCACCACCAACCTGTCGGTCGGCGTATCACCCGACAGCCCGTACATCACGGCCGCGGGCGGCACCACCCTGCCGTGGTCGGGCCAGCTCACTGGCCCGGACGGGACCGCGACCGTGACGGTGCCCGCGCAGCGCACGTGGGGCTGGGACTACCTGTGGCAGCCGGTTGCATCGATCACCGGCGAATCCCTCGCCGACGCCGCCGAGTCAATGGTCATCGGCAGCGGCGGCGGCTTCAGCACGATCGAGCGAACGCCCTCCTACCAGCAGGACGTGCCAGGAACCAGCGATTATCATGCCGTCCAGTACCTGACCCCGACCGACTACCAGACCATCGTTCCAGGGCTGACGGAGCCGACCGAGTGGAGCTTCAACCCGGCTCCCGGCGTGACCCAGGGCCGTGGCTTCGGGCGTGCCCTTCCGGACGTGTCCGCGGACGCCGATCCGTATTCCGGCTACCTGCTGTATGAGCCGTCAGCCGTCGCCGCCGGTGACCCCGAGCTGCAAGGCGGCTGGGGCGGCACCAGTTTCGTGGCGCCACAGCTCAACGGCTCCACGGCAGTGATCGACTCTTACCTGGGACACCGGGTCGGGTTCTGGAACCCGTCCATTTACGCCGACGCCATCGGGCCGAGCTCGCCCTTTACGCCGCTCGAGGACAGCGGCACCGGCAGCGACAACATCTACTACACCGGTAATCCCGGCCAGCCATACAACGAGGGAAGCGGCCTTGGCTATCCGAACCTGAGCCAGCTGGCAGCGGACTACGCACACTAGGCGCCGCTAACCGGGATCGACCGAGTTTGGCAGGTAAGGTCCTGGCCGCGCCCCGACGGCGCGGCCAGGACTGTCTCGGGCGCCACGAGGAGCGTCGTGACCGGCTAAACGCCTTGCCGCGGCCGGCCCGCGCACTCTAGCGTCGCCCGCAGGCGCGGGCTCGTGCGGCGAAGCTGCCCGCCGACTCCCGGGGGGAGGGGGGCTGGATGCGACTGGGCAGGCACCCGATCCGGCCGTACCGGCTCTACCTGGTCCTCGAGTGCGGCATGAGCTTCCTGCTCGGGATCAGCTACGCCACGATCACGGTGTACTGGGTCATTTCCGGGCGGCTGAACCCGCTGCAGCTGCTCCTGCTCGGCACCGCGCTGGAGCTGAGCTACTTCCTCCTGCAGCTGCCTACCGGGGTGCTCGCGGACCTGGTCAGCCGGCGGCTGTGCACGCTGGCCGGGCTGTTCATCGTCGGGCTCGCGCTGATCATGCAGGGCCTGTCGCCGTCGTTCGCCAGCCTGCTGGCCGCTCAGGTCGTGCTCGGCCTCGGCGCGGCGCTCAACAACGGCGCCCAGGAGGCCTGGGTCGCGGACGAGCTGGCCGGCGAACTCGGCGACGAGCGCATGACCGGCGTGTACCTGCGGGCGACCCAGTTCGGGCTCATCGCGACCGTCGCCGGGAGCCTGCTGTCCGGCGTCATCGCCCTGGCCGGGCTCAACGCGCCGCTGCTCACCGGCGGCAGCCTGATCTGCCTGCTGGCACTCGGGTCGGCCGTCGTGATGCCGGAGAGCAACTTCCGTCCCGCGCGGCTCCCGCCGCCGTCCCCGGCGGCGGTCCCGGCGCGCGCCCGCGGTCCTCCGGCAGTCGCGGGCGCTGCTCCTGCGCCAGACGCGGTCCACTCGCCGGGCGGTAGTGGCAGTACCGGGCCTCGTGCTGCTGTTCGGCATGACGCTGTTCGTCGGCATGTGGAGCGAGAGCTTCGACCGGCTCTGGGGTGCCTTCCTGCTGCGCGATATCAGGTTCCCGCAGCTGGGCGGACTGCATCCGGCGATGTGGTTCAGCCTGTTCGCCTGCGCCGCTGCCGTGCTCGGACTCGGCGCGACGGAGGTGGCCAGGCGGCGCACCGAACGGCTCGGACCTGACTCCGTCGCCGGCGGCCTGCTGATCCTCACGCTGGCGATCGGCGCGGCCGCCGTTGCGATGGCCGTGGCGCACACCTTCGCCCTTGTGGTCGGGGCGTATATCGCGGTGACCGTCTTCCGGCCGGTGCTCGACCCGCTGCTGTCGGGCTGGATGATCACCAGGATCGAGCCAGCCGTCCGCGCCACGGCCCTGTCGGCCAAGGACATGTTCGACAGCGCCGGCCAGATCGCCGGCGGCCCGGTCATCGGCGTCATCGGCACGCTCGCGTCCATCCGGATCGCGCTGCTGGCCGGCGCGGCGGCGCTGGCCCCCGCGGCAGCCTGCGTCGTGGCGGCGAGCCGCCGGATCAGGCCGCGGACCGCCGGGACGGTGGCTGACGCGGAGGCGGCCGAGGCCGCCGCCGAGGTACAGCTCCGAGCACAGCGCTCAGTACGGCGCCGAGGACCCGGAACTACCTCTGGGTAACCCCGGTCTATCCAGTTGATCACGCTTTCGCGATTATTGACGGTATGGTCAACGCCGCATCGCTCATTGATGACATGCAAGAACAGCTCCGCGAGGCCGGCTACCTGGCCGATGCGGCGACGGGGACGGTCGTCCACCTCGCCGCTGCGCTGAGCAAGCCCGTTCTGATCGAGGGCCCGGCCGGAACCGGCAAGACGCAGCTGGCCAAGAGCGTGGCCGTCATGACCGGCAAGCCGCTCATCCGGCTGCAGTGCTACGAGGGCCTGGACGAGTCCAAGGCCATCTACGAGTGGGATTACCGGCGCCAGCTGCTTCAGCTGCAGCTGTATCAGGGCGGCGACAGCACCGACCTCGGCGTGGCCGGCATCTTCGGCGAGGACTTCCTGCTGAGCCGTCCGCTGCTCGCGGCCATCCGGTCCGACCACCCGGTCGTGCTGCTTATCGACGAGGTCGACCGGCTCGACATGGAAGCCGAGGCGCTGCTGCTCGAGGTCCTGTCGGAGTACCAGGTCTCGATTCCCGAGCTCGGCACCGTCACCGCGCGCCACATCCCGCAGGTGTTCCTGACCTCGAACAACACCAGGGACCTGTCCGAGGCGCTCAAGCGGCGCTGCCTCTACCTGCACCTGGGCTATCCCAGCGTGGAGCGGGAGGCCGAGATCGTGCAACTGCACGTTCCCGAACTGAATGTTCATCTGGCGCAGGAGATCGCGGCCCTGGTCGCGGTGCTGCGGTCAGCCGACCTGAAGAAGCCGCCGTCCATCTCCGAGACGGTGGACTGGGCTCGCACGCTGCTCGCGCTCGGCGCCGCCGAGCTGACCGATGAGATGACCCGCCAGACGCTGTCGGTGCTGCTGAAGTACGAGCGGGACATCTCGACGGCGCTGGCTGAGCTGTCCCTGGCCTGAGCCATGCCGGACGCCGAGAGCACGCTCACCGCGCTGGTCGACGAGCTTCGCACCGTCGGCGTCGGCGTGTCTGTGGGCGAGCACCTGGACGCGGCGCGCGCCCTGGCCAGCATCCCGCTGGCGGACCTGGACGTCGTGCGGGCGAGCCTGCAGTGCGTCATGGTCAAGCGGGCCGAGCATCTCGATGCGTTCAACGTCCTGTTCAACCTTCACTTCGCGGGAACGAGGCCGTCCGACCCCGGGCCGTTCGCCGGGCTGGCTGACGCTGAGCTTGCCGCCGCGCTCCGCGCGGCGATCAGGTCGGGGGACCCGGTCGCACTGCGGCAGCTCGCCGATGAGTACGTCCGCCGTTTCGCGGCGCTGGAGCCGGGCGCTCCGGTCGCCGGCGTGTTCGCGATGATCGCGGCGAGTGAGGCCGCCGACCTGGACGGCATCCGCGCGGAGCTGCTCGCGTCGATGGCCGGGCAGCAGGGCGGCGGGGAGGGCGAAGGCTCCGGCGGCGGTGGCGGGTCCGGCGGCGGCTGGAGCGCGCGCGGGTCAGCGGCACTGCGGGAACGGCTCGATCGCGGGGCCGCGGACCGCGCGGTGGACCGCTTCAGGGACGAGCTGCAGGCCGCGATCCGCCGGGCCCTCGTCGCCGACCGGGGTCCGCGCGCGGTCAGCAAGACCATGCGGGTCCGGCTGGCGGAGGACATCGACATCGCGACCGCCTCCGCGGCCGAACTGGACGCCATGGTGAGCTCGATCGGGCCGCTGGCGCATCAGCTCAGCAAGATCCTGGCGCAGCAGGAGTACCGCAAGCGGCGGCTGTCGATCCGGCGGACGCTGCACCTGGCGATGGGCACCGGGGGAGTGCCGTTCCGGATCGCGACCGAGCCCGCGCCGCCGCCCAAGCCCGAGATCGTGGTGCTCTGCGATGTGTCCGGGTCGGTGGCGACGTTCTCCCGGTTCACTCTCAACCTGCTGATCGCGCTGGACAGCAGGCTCAGCAGGCTGCGGGCGTTCTCCTTCGTGGACGGCCTGTCCGAGATCACCGAGCTGGTCAGCGAGGCGCGCTCGGCCGGCGCAGCTTGCTCAGGCCGAGGCGGCCCGCGGCGCGATCCGGTGGAACGGCAGCTCCGATTACGGTCACGTCTTGCGCGACTTCGCCCGCGACTACTCACGGCAGTTCTCCCGGCGGACCGTCGTGCTGGTCGTCGGCGATGCGCGCACGAACTACCTGAATCCGGCCGCCGAGGCGCTGGCCGAGGTCAGCGACCGGGTGGGCAAGCTGTACTGGCTCAATCCCGAGCCACGGCGCTACTGGGATCAGGGTGACTCGGTAATGGCCACCTACGCGCCGCTGTGCTCGCAGGTCCGCGAGTGCAGCACGCTGCGCCAGATCGCTGACTTCGTCACCTCGCTGGCCGTGCGCTGAGCCTGGCAGCTGCCACTGACTGCGGCCCTGGCTGGTCGTCAGAACTGCGGGACCCGCCGGGCCAGCGCGCCGAGCAGGATCACCCAGACGGCACAGGCCAGACCGAGAACGGTCCAGGGCAGCACGGTGCCGACCGAGAACAGCCAGCTGAACAGAGCCGGCGCCAGCGCCGATCCCGCTCCCCAGGACAGCTGGTACACGCCGAGATAGCGGCCGCGCACCGGCTCCGCGGCACGCAGATCTGCTACTCGGCAGACCCGGCCGGGTTGCGCCGGGCGGCAGAGGTGGTGGCGTCGCTGCAACCGCAACCAGCGCATCTGGCAGGGTGAGGGTATGGCGACTGAATCTGTGCACCGGAGCCTGAGCGTCGAGCGCGTCACCGGCGGGCGGTTCGCGGCGGTGAACTCGCGCGGCGGGCGGATCATGTTCGGCACCGGGAGCAGCGAGGAGTTCACCCCGACGGAGCTACTGCTGGTCGCGATCGGCGGCTGCACGGCGATCGACATTGACATCCTCGCCTCGCGCCGCGCTGAGCCTGACTCGTTCGAGATCGAGGTCGGCGCGGACAAGGTGCGCGATGAGGACGGCAACCACCTGGCCAATATCGAGATCACCTACCGGATCACGTTCCCGCAGGGTCCCGATGGCGACAAGGCGCGCGCCGTCCTGCCGGAGGCTGTCAGGCAGTCGCATGACCGGCTGTGCACAGTCGGCCGGACAGTGGAGCTGCCGACGCCGATCGCGACCCGGATCGAGTAGGCCTTCCGGCCTGGCCGCGGTCAGTACGAGATCAGCCCGGCGGGGCTTGGCGCGCCGAACTCCACCCTGATGACGGTCTGGCCGCTGGGCAGCAGGACTGAGGTCACACTGAGCGGCACGTACGGCGGCCGCAGCGCCCGCAGGCCAGCAAGCAGCGACTGAGCGTACGCGGCGCTGGTCTGCCGCGCCGCCGCATCGCTGGTGGCAAGGCTGGCGAAGCGCAGCGGAACTCCCGGCGCCGCGCCCGGCGCGGAGGTGCTGAAGCTCACGATGCTCAGCGGCACCTTCACGGACAGGAACGCGATCGCCGTGAGCAGGCGCAGATCCACCTGCCCGGACCGCAGCTGCGCTGCCGCGGCGGCCGTGACCGTGATGTTCTTGTTCGCCAGAAGGTCGGCTCCGGCATGCTGCCTGGCCTGCAGATCCTGGGCCAGCGCCGAGCGGAAGGCCGCCGGCCCGTCCTGCGCGATAACGCGGATGTCGATCTGGTTCGCCCCTGACCCGAACCTCGCGATGAGCTCAGGCGCGTACACCGCGGCCAGCTTGCTGCCGAACTGACTGCGCACGTCAGCGGTCGCGATCAGCGAGCTCGGAGCCATAGGGATCGGGCGCGGTCGGCTGGAGCACGTTCAGGTCGCCGGCCGGGAAGCCGCTCTGGGCCAGGTCGTTGCACACCACTGCGTCGCACGTCACCACGGTGCTGCGGCCAACCTGGCTGAGGACCCACGCCACAGTCTGGCGGCGGATGGCGGCCTCGCCCGCGATGCGCTGGCTGCCGTTACCGGCGGCAGCCTTCCGGCCGCCGGTCGTTCCCGAGCCGACGTGGAAGACCACCGTTGCCAGAACCGCGGCCAGCACCACGACCACCGCGATCAGCACACCGGTGATCCGCCAGCGGCGGGCGGCCGGAGCGATCCGGCGCCGGTCCTGGATGGCTGTCTTCCGCGGCTGGGCTGTACCGGTAACCGGCGGTGGCACGAGGCCGGACGGCGAGGGGGAGCTTCCCGCGGCGGACCGACCGCGGCCGGGCGGCGCAGCCGGGGGCGGAGTTGCGGCGCGCGACGGAGCCGGGGACCCGGACGCTGCGGCAACTTGGCGCTCGGGCGACTGCGAGTCCGCACCGTCGGGCTGCGCCTGCGTAGTGACCGGGCCCGAGGTGGCCGGGATCGCCGTGCCCGGGTCCGCTGTGGCCAGGTTGGCACTGTCCGGGCTTGCCGCGGCTGCTGGGCTGGCCGCGGCTGCCGGGCTCGCCGCGGCGCCGGGCTCGCCGGTTACCTGGCTGGCAGGTTCGCTGGGCCTCGGCGGCTGGGCTCGCTCAGCCGGGCCTGCGGTGTCCTGGCGGGCAGGTTCCTGGCGTCGCAGTTTGCGGGCCTGCGGTGTGCGGCCGGGCGTTGGCGGTGTTGCTGTGGCCGCGGTCCGTTGTGGCTGGCCGGGCAGCGTGCGCGTCCGCCGGCGCGGCATCCGCCGGTGTGTGCCACAATCGAGGCGCGGTGCTCGGGCTGGAACGGCGGCGCTGCCCGATGGGCCGGGCGCTACTGGCGCGGTTGCGGCAGCGGTTCTGGCGGTGTCTGCCGGTGCGAGCAGCTTGGCTGCCGAAGCTGCCATGGCTGCAGGCGACGGAGCAGGCGGCGGTGCGCCGGACGGGAACACTGGCGCTCGCGCCGCGCGGCTGCCGGGCTGGGGTCCTGGCACTGGCCCTGGCACCGGCCCTGGCACTGGCACCTGGGTGGGTGCGGCGGCCGATCCTGAAGGCGCCGGCGAAGGTCGCGCTAGGACTTCCGGCGGGGGCGCGCCTGGCGGTGCCTGCCCGCTGGGCAGGAAGCGCCCGGCTCGCCGCCGGGGCGGGGCCTGGATGGCGCTACTGCCGGGTGCACGGCGGGGGAGCGAGCCTGCGCGAGGCGATTGCTCGGGGCCAGCCGCGCCGCGGGGGAGCGAGCCTGCGCGAGGCGATTGCTCGGGGCCACCCGCGCCGCGGCGGAACGAGCCTGCGGCAGCCGCCTGGTCCGCGCCCGGTGCGCGCCTGACTGGCTGGGCTGTCTGGTCCGGCTCCCCGTCGGGCCGTGCGGCTGGCTGGGCTCGCTGTGTGACTGGCCGGGCGGGCGAGGTGGCCGCGAAATCATCGCCGGGTACTGGCAGAAAGCCGCGCCTTATCTGGCCAGGCGTGCGGCCATTGACACCCGGCACGCGCCGTGGCAGCTCACCGGACCGCTCCTGCGGCTGACGCTCCTCCTCTGCCACGTGGCTTACACCCCCGGCGCTCGCTCTAGACGCCAATACCAGAAACACCAGCGGAGCACAGCTTGCGTAGGTGTTCAACCGAAACGGCCCATTACCTGCGATCTATCGCAGCGTGCGGCCGTGTTCTTACTGCGCGCGACCATCTGGCCGGGAGATGGCAGTCAGCCGGCAGTCAGCCCGGCGATGTAGTCGTCGAAGCGCCGAAGGCTTGTCTCAAATCCCTTGCGTGCCTCCGGGCCGGCGTACATGAATGGCACGTTTGTCTGGTGCGTGACCACTTCCGTGCGGCCGTCGCCAAGGTCGGTGAAGGTGATCGTGGTGACCATGCCGCCCTCGACGTCGGGCTCGGTCCAGACCAGCCTCTCCGGTCTGGAAACCTCCAGGAAGACCGCGCGCATGGTGAACTGACTGCCGTCCGCGAGGCTGACCATGACGGTCTCGAATGCCCCGCCGGGCCGCAGGTCGACCGTGATTCCGTCCAGCGGAGTGGTTGTCCCGTCCGGGCCCCAGAAGCGGGTGAGATGCTCGGGCTGCGTCATGCAGTCGAACAGCATCTCCCTGCTGGCGTGGTGAGTGCGGCAATAGGTGAACTCGCCCGGCTGAGTCATGTCCTGCCTCTCGCGATCAGGTCGGCGAATCGTCTGCCTGCAGTTCCGCCAGGTGCTGATCGAGCCGGTTGTACCGCTCATGCCACAGCTGGCGGTGGCGGTCCACCCAGTCTGCCGCGAGCTCAAGCCCGGCGGGCTGATGCGGCACGGCCTGGCCTGAGCGATGCGGGACCGGGAGATGGCCGGCTCGCTCGAGCACCTTCAGGTGCTTGGAGATGGCCTGCTGGGTGAGCGCGAACGGCTCGGCCAGCTGCCCGACGGTCGCCTCGCCGGCTGACAGCCGGGTGAGAATGGCCCGCCGGGTGGGGTCGGCCAGGGCGGCGAAGCTGAGGCTCAGCTCGTCAGTCGCGACCGCTGTCATCGCCCGGCCAGTGACCATGCGCGAGCGGCGCCGTCGCCGCTGAACCGGTCGCGGGGAATCCGCGGCCGGCCAGGAGCGGAAGCAGATCGCGGCTGCCGCCGGCGAGTTCGGCGCCGTTGCCCGCCGACCAGCCGAGATCGGTGGCTGTTGCCCTGATGCCAGCGAGCGGGAAGCCGAAGATCGTCGTGGCGCCCGCGTCAGGCCGGACCTCCTCAGCGCGAACCGCGTCCGGACCGAGATCCAGCGGGGTGGTGATCGAGTCGAGCACTAGCTGTCATGGCGCGGTCCGGGATCTCGTAGCCCAGCCCGAGCGGCCAGCTGATGTCGATGCCGTGGATGACGTCGTGACTGAGCGAGCCAGTCAGGCCGCCGCCGGGCGGACTCCACGGCGTCTCTGCATTGTCCCTGAGTATGGCGACCAGCTCGGCCGGCGGCAGGTGGCTGTCCCGCTCGGCGATTTCGTCGGACAGCCGGGTGAAGTCACCCCCGCACCGCTGCATGCCGGTCATGAACTCGTCCTCGGAGATCCGGAACGGCATGGTCTGGTGGGCCAGTACGTGGGCAGGCGTCCACCCGGCGCACAGCGACTCGCCCGTGCCATTGCTCGTCGGTGAGCTGGTCCAGAGCACCTGCCAGCGCCAGCCGGTGTGCGGCAATGAGATCCATCATGGACAGCCTCTTATCAACTCAATGGTTGTACAACCAGTGAGCTTAGTAAGAGGCCGCCATCCGCGTCAACTCGCCGGCGGGCGTGCTGCCCGCAGGCGGGTCAGCAGTCCGGGCTGTCGCATGCCACCTTCGCCGGGGGCCTGATGGCCTGCGGGAACGTGAAGACCTGGTTCGGGTCGTACTGGGCCTTCGTCTGCGACAGCCGGCCGTAGTTCGAGCCGTAGTACGCCGTCTGCCAGTTCGTCAGAGTGGGGTCGGCGTAGTTCTGGTACGCCTGCCCGCTGGCATGCGGGTGCACGGCCTTGTAGTACGAGTCGAGCCAGTTGCGCTGGTTGGTAACGCCGCTGCTCGATCCCGGCCACGTCCAGCTGGTGTAGTACTGGGCCTGGAACAGCGCGGTGCGATGCACGAAGGCAGTGGCATCCGGCTTCGGCCGGTTGATGGCCCCGCCGAGGGCGTCGAACGCGATGCTCCCGGCCCCGCCGGCTGCGCCCCGGATCCCGCGCAGCCGCTCCGCGCCGTGCAGCAGTGCCGTGATGGCGGAGTTGTCGAGCGGCCTGGTGAAGATGTCGGACTTGGCGTAGAACGGCACTCTGGGCAGATTCCCCTGCGGCGGGGTGTTGCAGGCGTGCACCGGGACGTTCGAGCAGCCGGCATAGTGCAGCATCGCGCCGAGGTAGCTGTACGGCGTGACGGTGGCCGTCGATGACGTGCCGACCAGGTGGTAGAGCTTGTCCAGCTCCGACCGGGCGCCGGCGACGGAGCCGACGTAGCTGCCGGCCACGAAGACCTCGGGCGAGTCACCGAAGCCGCCGCCGAGGAAGAGCTCGGACCACAGGTTGTCCGGGCCGTGCGGCGCCCAGGACTGCCAGCCCTTGATGACCCTCGCCGCCTGCGCCCACGGCCAGGGCGCGAAGAACAGCACCAGGCTGCGCAGGTTATGAGTGGTGAACGTGAACGACGTGGCGACGCCGAAGCTGCCGCCGCCGCCCCCGCGGCTGGCCCAGTACAGGTTGGGGTTGCTGTTCGGAGTGCAGGTCCTGGTGACGCCGTCAGCCGTCACGACATCAAGGGACCGGAGATTGTCGCAGGTCAGGCCGTAGAGCCGGCCCAGCGCGCCGACCCCGCCGCCGAGGGTGAGCCCGGCGATTCCCACCGTCGGGCAGGTGCCCCCTGGCACCGCCTTGCCCTTCGCGGCCAGGCCGCCGTAGAAGTTGATGAGGTCGATGCCGGTGCCGACGGTGACCGTGTCGGTCCCGAACTTCATCGAGTTCATTTCCGAGATGTCGAGGATGAGCCCGTTGTTGACGCTGGACCAGCCGCCGTAGCTGTGGCCGCCGGAGCGTACCCGGACAGGCAGCTTGAACTTGACCACGAACGCGATGCAGGCCGCGACGTCGGAGTCGCGCTTGCAGTAGGCAACGCCAGACGGCTTCAGCGAGTCCCACTGCGGGCTGAAGAGCTCCTTGGCGAAGTTGTAGCCGGCCTGGCCCGGCAGGTACAGCTTGCCGGTGGACAGCTGCTTGCGCAGCGCGTCCCAGTCGGCCTTCGACGGCGTCGCGTCGGTCGCGGCCAGCCAGGTCCGTCGCAGCGTGCTCGCGCTGTCGGCCGGCCCGAGCAGCCCGCCTGCCAGCAGCGCAGCGCCGATCGCGCCTGAGCCGAACAGGAACTCGCGTCGGCCAGGTCCGGCCAGGCTCAGCGTCCAGCCCGGCAGCACCGCGCACCGGCTCGGGCGGCAGGAAGAGGCCCTGACCTAACCGGGCCGAGCCGTAGGGACCGGCCTGCCGGCCCGGACTGGCCGCCGGCAGCGGGCCGCCGGACTCGGCCGGGAGTCGTGGTGCCGGAATGTTCGCCGCGGCCGGCTGCTCAGGCTGGCCGGCCCTGCTGCCGCTGTCCGTCATGGTGCCCCCGTCGAGTCAGTCGATCACCTTGAGTGACCGGGCGTGACACAAAGTAGTCGTCTACACCACGGAGGGTAACTGAATTTGACGGAATCGTGGCCGAGCCGCTCCGGGGGCGGCTGCCCGGCATCGTGGAAGCCTCGTTAGTGGTGCCAGAGCACCACTAACGAGGCTTCGATCATGAAGCGGGAGGAGTCAGGCGGCCGCAACCGCGAGTGCGACCCGGATCCGGCCGCCATCGCCGACGGCCTGCTCGGCGGCGGCGACCTCAGCCGCGGGCAGGATCGTGACGCCGACCGCGAGGGTCTCGCCGGCCACGAAGTCCTCGTGAGCCCGGACGGCATCCGCTGTCGCGCCGTCGGCGCCGATCGTCAGCCTGATCCGGTCCGATACGGCCAGCCCGGCGTCGCGGCGCGCCTGCTGCACGATCCGCACGACGTCGCGCGCGGTGCCCTCAGCGGCCAGCGCCGGCGTCACCACCGTGTCGAGCTCGACCAGCCCGGTATTGCCGGGCAGGGCGGACGTCGACTCCGGGTGGGCGGCGGCCAGGCGAACCTCGTACTCGCCTTCCGCAAGGTCGACACCGGCTGCGGTAACGCGGTCACCTGATACGACCACGTTCCCGGCCTTGATCGCCTTGATGACCTCCTGCACCCTGGCGCCGACGCGGGGCCCGAGCACGCGCGGGTTCACGGCCAGCTCGAACGTGCCGAGGCTGGCCGGGTCGGCTGACAGCGTGACCTCCTTGACGTTCACCTCGTCGGCGATCAGCTCGGCGTACGGGGCCAGCGACTCCGCGTCCGGGTGGGCGACGGTGAGGCGAGCCAGCGGCAGCCGGACCCGGAGCTGGCGGGCCTTGCGCAGGCCGAGCGCGGTGCTGCAGACCGAGCGGACCAGGTCCATCGCACTGGCCAGCTCCGCGTCCTGCGGCCAGGACGACAGCACCGGCCAGTCGGCCAGGTGCACGCTTTCGCCGCCGGTCAGCCCGCGCCAGATCGCCTCGGTGGTCAGCGGCAGCAGCGGCGCGGCCGCCCGGCAGACTGCCTCGAGCACCGTCCACAGCGTGTCCAGCGCGCCGGCGTCCCCGGCCCAGAACCGGTCGCGCGAGCGGCGGATGTACCAGTTGGTCAGCACCTCGAGGAACTCGCGCAGCTCCTGGCAGGCGGCCGCGATGTTGTACACGTCGAGCAGCTGCTCCATCTGGGTGACCGCGGAGCGGGTCTTGGCCAGGATGTAGCGGTCAAGCACGTGCGGGCTCGCGGTCGATGACCTGGCCTCATACGACTCCGCGTTCGCGTACAGGGCGAAGAAGTAGTACGAGTTCCACAGCGGCAGGATCGCCTGCCGCACCGCGTCCCTGACGCCGGGCAGCGACACCGCGATGTCGCCGCCGCGCAGGATCGGGCTGGCCATCAGCAGCCAGCGCATGGCGTCTGACCCGTAACCGTCGAAGACCTCGTTGACGTCCGGGTAGTTGCGCAGGCTCTTGGACATCTTCAGCCCGTCGCTGCCGAGCACGATGCCGTGGCACACGCAGTCGCGGAAGGCCGGGCGGTCGAACAGCGCTGTCGCCAGCACGTGCAGCGTGTAGAACCAGCCGCGGGTCTGCGGCGTGTACTCCACGATGAAGTCGCCGGGGTAGTGGCTGTCGAACCAGTCGGCGTTCTCGAACGGGTAGTGCACCTGGGCGAACGGCATCGACCCGGACTCGAACCAGCAGTCCAGCACCTCCGGCACCCGGCGCATGACCGACTTGCCGGTCGGGTCGTCCGGGTTCGGCCGGGTCAGGTTGTCGATGCCGGGCCGGTGCAGGTCGGCGGGCCGGACGCCGAAGTCGCGCTCCAGCTCGTCCAGTGACCCGTACACGTCGGTGCGCGGGTAGTTCGGGTCGTCGCTCTGCCAGACCGGGATGGGGGAGCCCCAGAACCGGTTCCGGCTGATCGACCAGTCCCGCGCGTTCGACAGCCACTTGCCGAACTGGCCGTCCTTCACGTGCGCCGGCACCCAGGTGATGTCCTGGTTGAGCTCGACCATCCGGTCCCTGAACTTCGTCACCTCGACGAACCAGCTGGACACGGCCTTGTAGATCAGCGGGTTCCGGCAGCGCCAGCAGTGCGGGTAGGAGTGGGTGTAGGCCTCGCGGCGCACCAGGCTGCCCTGCTCGCGCAGCTTGGCGGTGATCCCGGCGTTGGCGTCGAAGACGTGCTGCCCCTCGAAGTCGGGCACGACCGCGGTGAACTGGGCGTGCTCGTCGACGGTCAGCACCGTCGGGATCCCGGCCTCGTTGCAGGCCAGCGCGTCGGCCTCGCCGTAGGCCGGCGCCATGTGAACCACGCCGGTGCCGTCCTCGGTGGTGACGTCGTCGGAGAGGATCACCCGGAACGCGTCGGCGGTGCCGAACTTCGCGTCGTCGGTCAGGTAGTCGAACAGCGGCTCGTACTTCCGCCCGGCCAGCTCGGCCCCGGTCAGCTCGCCGACGATCGCGGCGCCCTCGAGCTCCCGCTCGTAGGCGGCCTGCCGGTCGCGGGCCAGGATGTAGCGCTCGCCGTCCTTCTCCAGCACCGTGTAGGTGATGTCGGGGCCGACCGCGGCGGCCAGGTTCGAGGGCAGCGTCCACGGCGTCGTGGTCCAGGCCAGCAGCCACTCGCCGGTCTCCAGCCTGAACCGGACGGTGACCGACGGGTCCTGCCGGTCCCGGTAGGTGTCCTCGTCCATCCGCAGCTCGTGGTTGGACAGCGGGGTCTCGCACCGCCAGCAGTAGGGCAGGACCTTGAAGCCCTGATACACCAGGCCCTTATCCCACAGCTGCCTGAACGCCCACATGACGCTTTCCATATACGGCGTCTCGAGCGTCTTGTAGTCGTTGTCGAAGTCGACCCAGCGGGCCTGGCGGGTGACGTAGTCGCGCCACTCCCTGGTGTAGCGCAGCACGGACTCGCGGCAGGCCTGGTTGAACTTCTCCAGCCCCATCTCGATGATCTCGGCCTTGCCGGAGATGCCGAGGATGCGCTCGGCCTCGACCTCGGCGGGCAGGCCGTGGCAGTCCCAGCCGAACCGGCGCTCCACCCGGCGCCCCTGCATGGTGCGGAAGCGCGGCACCAGGTCCTTGACGTAGCCGGTGATCAGATGGCCGTAATGCGGCAGGCCGTTGGCGAACGGCGGCCCGTCGTAGAACACGAACTCGCTGTCGGCCGGCCGCTGCTCGACCGACTTCCGGAAGGTGTCGTTCGCGGCCCAGTAGGCCAGCACGCCTTCCTCAAGCTCGGGAAAGCTGGGCTGGGCCGGGACGCCGCTCTCGGTCTGGCCGGCAGCCTTGGCGGTCTCGGCCCGTGGGTAAACGCTCATCTGGTGGCTCATCCTCGCGGCGCTGGGTTGTGCACAGTCAGCGCGAGGACGACGCGCCCGCTCCCGCGCGGGCGTACCGCGGTACCACCTCGCTTGCCGCGGGACCGGATCGTGCTGCTGGCCTGGCCTGCGACCGCTCTGGCCGGCTGTGACGGGCCGGACCCGCCCGGGTCTAGTCAGGCCCGCCGTGGCGCCGTCCGGCGCCGCTGAGCAGGCCCTTTCTTCCGGAGGCTCCCCGGTGATAGCCGGATCGTCGCCTTGTGCCACTCAGTTTAGCCGGTCAGGCGAGCCCGGTGAGCTCGTAGTGGAGGGTCTGGTACTTCTTCAGGCGGTGCGCCAGCGGAACGAGAACGCCCTGCAGGACCGGGTGCCTGCGGGCCAGGGCGGCGGCCGCGACGCTGGCCTGGTCCTCCTCCAGCAGAGTCGCGCGGGCGCGGACCGGCTGGCCGACGGCCCGGCCGCGGAAGGTGCAGGGCACCAGCTCCACCTCCGGGTTCCGGCGCAGCCTGCGGACCTTCCAGGCCTTGTCGTAGGTGCGGAAGAACGCCCGGTCGCCGTCGAAGGCCACGCTCACCGGCGTGCCGACGGGTGATCCGTCGCGCTTGTAGCTGGTCAGCAGGATCGTGCGGCGTATCGGCGTCAGATCGGCGGTCATGTGAGCTCCTTCCGGCTGCGGCCGTCAGTAGCTCACGACGAGAGATGGCGCCGCACTGTGACTCGGCCGCTACCTTCGGCACGCACATCCGCCAGCGTCGGTGACCAGCTCGGTCATCTCGGCCTGATCGATCGCGCTGAGCCGACCTGCACCCAGTGGTAGCGCAGGTCGGACTGGCCCGGCATGAGGAACTTGTCCGGCTCGGCCGTCACCAGGGCCTCGCGCTCTTCCTTCGGGAAGCCGAATCCCATGATCTGCTCGTCGCGGGAGAACGCCAGGAACACGATCCGGCCGACCCGGAACTTCACCCGGTCCCTGACGAGCACCTCGTAAGCGCGCGGCAGGCCGCCCGCAACCGCCCGGACATCGTCAATCGCACCATGCTGCCAGCCTGCCCCTGGCCTCTGACAATTCGCCTGGCCGCAATAGTCTCGGGGCATGAGCACGACACTGCCGCTGTTCCCGCTCGGGAGCGTGCTGTACCCGGGCCTGGTACTGCCGCTCCACATCTTCGAGGAGCGCTACCGGCAGCTAGTCGCCGACCTGCTCGACGGGCCCGAGCCCCGCGAGTTCGGGGTCATCGCCATCCGGCACGGCCGCGAGACCGGCATCGACGGCGTGTCCTCGCTCTACGACGCCGGCTGCACCGCGGTACTGCAGCGCGCGGAGCGCTACGACGACGGCCGCTACGACCTGGTCACCGTCGGCGGGCAGCGCTTCAGGCTGCTCGGCCTCGGCGACGCTCAGCCGTATTTCACCGGAGACGTGGAGCTGCTGCCCGACGACGTCGGCGATGACGACGAGGCCGCGGTCACCGTGCCCGCGGTGCAGCATGCCTTCCGGTCCTACCTGGACCTGATCGCCGAGCGGGGCGGCGCCCAGATCACGATCCCGGACCTGCCGGACGAGCCGCTCCTGCTGTCCTACCTGGTGGCGGCCGCGGTTGTGGTCGACCTGCCGGTGAAGCAGGGCCTGCTGGAGCAGCCGGACGCGCACCGCCGGCTGGTGGCCGAGCGCGCCCTGCTGACCAGGGAACTGCAGCTGCTCAGGTCAGTGCCCGCGACGCCGGCGACCGACCTGCGGTACTCGCCCTACAGCCAGAACTAGGCCGCCGGGCCGTGGCCCGATGCCGTCAGCGAGACCGCCGCCTCCTGCGTGATCAGCTGGAACGTGAAGGTCTCCTGCAGGTACAGGGTGACCTCAGTCTCGGTGTGCGACAGGTAGCCGATCGACAGGTCCTGGCCCAGGTGCAGGGTGAAGTCGCCGCCGCGCGCGGTCACCAGGACCGCGCCGCTGATCGCGGGCGCCCAGACGAGCTCGCCGTCCAGGACGTTGCGCAGGTGCCGGATGACCGGGTAACCGTGGTCGCTCGCCTCACTGACCGCGGTGTAGGCCTCGGCCGAGAGAACCGCCGTGTACGGGCCGTCCACGCCGGCTGACCGCAGCTGGTTCGCGGCCTGCGCGAAGGCCATCGGGTAGTCCGCGATGTCGGCGGGCAGGATCACCGGCGGGTTGCTGGCGCCCGGCACGATGCCGCCGATGCCCGCGGCCGGGTAGCCGGCGAAGATCGCCTGGTCCTCGGCGAAGGCGATCTGCCTGGCTGCGTCCCTGGCCGGCTGCCAGTCGGAGTCCTGCGACCCGCGCGCCACGTCGTCGATCTGCTCGCGGTTCAGCGCGAACGGCACCCGCAGCTCGACCAGCGGCAGCACCTCGCGCTGCCGGGCCTGGACGCCGTCGGCCGGCGGGTCGATGCCGGCCAGATGGCCGGTGCCGACGGCCGACAGCGTCGAGCCGGCCGGTCCCTCGACGTCGACGATGCGGCGCCCGGCCAGATAGCGCCGCAGCGTGCGCTTGGTCTCGTCCTCGATCTCGGTCCAGGCCTCGTCGGAGATCGGGGCTAGCTCGCGGTGCAGGTTGTTCATCGTGATGCGTCTCCTCGGAGGCTGCCGATGTTCAGTGAGCCGTCGCCGGCGGACCCGGCAGGGACCGTCGCGTCGCTGGTGGTGATGGTGTCGTCGTCGTCATTGTCGGCATCTGTGTCGTCATCGTCAGCTGCGTCGTCCGCCAGGCTGTCGAGCAGAGTCTGCGACGGGACGAAGAACAAGGTGCCGGTCACCGCCGTGCTGAAGTCCAGGATCCTGTCGTAGTTACCCGGCGGAGAGCCGATGAACATGTTTTCCAGCATCTGCTCCGTGGTCGCCGGCGACCGCGCGTAGCCGATGAAGTAGGTGCCGTACTCGCCGCTGCCGACCTGGCCGAACGGCATGTTGTCGCGGACGATGTCGACTTCCTCGCCGTCCACCACGATGGTAGTGAGCGCATTGTGCGCGCTCGAGGGCTTGACCGCGTCGTCCAGCTCGACGTCGGCCAGCTTGGTCCGGCCGATGATCTTTTCCTGCTCCTCAACCGGCAGCGCGTTCCAGCCGGCCAGGTCGTGCAGGTACTTCTGCACGATCACGTAGCTGCCGCCCGCGTAAGCGGGTTCCTCGTCGCCGATGATGGTGGCGCGCACCGCGCCCGCTCCGGTCGGGTTCTCGGTCCCGTCCACGAAGCCGAGCAGATCCCGCTCGTCGAAGTAACTGAAGCCGTGCACCTCGTCGACGATGCTGCCGACGCCGTCGAGCCGCTGCGTGATCAGGCTGGCGAGCTCGAAGCACAGGTCCATCCGGGTGGCGCGGATGTGGAACAGCAGGTCGCCGGGCGTGCTGACGGCATGCCGGCCCTCGGCCCGCAGCTCACGGAAGGGGTGCAGCCCGGCCGGCCGCGCCAGCCCGGTCAGCCGGTCGAACGCGCTGGCTCCGAGGCCGGTGACGCAGGTCAGCCGGCCGCCCAGGTCACGGAAGCCGACCGCCCGGACGAGCCCGGCCAGATCGGCGCACAGCTGCCGCGCGGCGCTCTCGCTGCCGGACCCGGGGCTGATGACGGCGACCAGGAAGATCGCGGCCTTCGTCAGAGTCGCTGCGACCGCCTGCGGCTCGGCGGCCTGCGCGGGCTCGGCCGGCTGAACCGGCTCGACCGCGGCGGCCGACGCATCAGTGCTCACGCGACCATCCTTCCCCATGCGCGCGCCGCGTTTCCCGCTGGCCGGCCGGAATGGTGCCGCCGGACCCGTGGTTGCTGCGGACAGGCGCGCGGACGTGCGGCAACCCCGGGAGGCACGATGACGAGCACCAGTCAGGCCAGCGGCGCGAGCCCGGTCGACTTCGCGACATTTGGTGACTATGGCGACTTCCGGCCCGAGGAAGTCAGAGGCTGCCGCCGCTGCGCGGCCGGAAAAGCAGGGCGAGTTCGTCCGGGCCGCGTACCCGTTCCGCGGCCGGATCACTGCCGACGGCTCCAGCGGCTACCCGGCCGAGCCGGGCCGCTATCACCTGTACATCAGCTGGGCCTGCCCGTGGGCACACCGCTCGGCCATCGTGCGCCAGCTGCTCGGCCTGCAGGACGTCATCTCGCTGTCCGCGGTCGACCCGGTGCGCGACGGGCGGGGCTGGGCCTTCCGCGAGGGCGACGGCTTCGGCCCCGACCCGGTGAACGGGTTCGCGCTGCTCCGCGATGCCTACGAGGCGACCGAGCCCGGCTACGACGGGCACGTCTCGGTGCCGGTGCTGTGGGACAAGCAGGCGCACCGGATCGTCAGCAACAACTTCCCCGACATCACCCTGGATCTGGACACGCAGTTCAGTGCCTGGGCTGATCCGGCGTACGACCTCTACCCGGAGGCGCTGCGACCGCAGATCGACGAGGTGAACGAGCTCGTCTACGCGACGGTCAACAACGGCGTGTACCGGTCCGGATTCGCCACCGCGCAGGAGAGCTACCACGAGGCAGTCACCCGGCTCTTCCAGACGCTCGATGAGCTTGAGCAGCGGCTGGCCGGCCAGCGGTACCTGCTGGGCGATCAGCTGACCGAGGCGGACGTGCGGCTGTGGGTGACGCTGGCCAGGTTCGACGCGGTCTATTACTCGCACTTCAAGTGCAACCTGCGGCGCATCAGCGACTACCCGAGCCTGTGGGCCTACGCCCGCGACCTGTACGCGCTGCCGGCCTTCCGCGACACGACGAGGTTCGACCAGATCAAGCGCCACTACTACACGACTCACCCGCACCTGAACCCGTCCCGGATCGTGCCGGACGGGCCGGTACTCGACTGGACTGCGCCGGCCGGGCGCGAGCACCTGACGCGGCGCTGACGGGCGTCAGGACGGCAGGATACGCAGGGTAGCGTGAGGTTATGAACGAGTATGCAGACGCAGCCGGCCTGGTCGAGCGGTCCGCAGCGGCACTGGTGAGCGGCATCCCCGAGCAGCCGGCCGACGATGGCTTCTTCGGGCCCGCCAGCATCTCGTGGCGCATCAGCGGCGACCTGTCGTCGCCTGTCGCCGGCCTGCGCGCGCTCATGATCCAGGCGCTGCATCCGCTCGCGATGGCGGGCGTCGACCAGCACAGCGACTGGCGTGCCGACCCGGTCGGGCGGCTCGCGGCGACGTCGGCGTACCTGGCAACCATTACCTTCGGGGAACGGGCTGTTGCCGAGCGCGCCGCTGCTCGGGTACGCCGGGTGCACGAGCACGTGACCGGCGTCGATGGCGAGACCAGCAGGCCGTACGCGGCGAGCGACCCGGCCCTGCTGCTGTGGGTGCACGCGGCGCTCGTCGATTCCGGCATTGCCGCCCGCAACCTGTTCGGGACGCCGCTGGCGGATGACGACGCCGACCGGTACATCGAGGAGATGGTGGTGGCGGCTCAGCTGGTCGGCGTCCCGCCGGAGCTGGTCCCCGACAGCCGGGCCTCGCTGGCCAGGTACCTGGCCTGGGCTCAGCCTCAGCTGCTGTGCACGACCGCCGCGCGGGAGTCGATGGCCTACCTGCTCGACCCGCCCGGCCTGGACGAGGAGATTGCCGAGATCTGGCAGGACATCAGGGAGGCCACGCTGATCTCGCTGCCGGACTGGGCCCGCGAGATGTACGGCTACGCCGTGCCGCGGCTGACCGACTCCCGCCGGGCCGAGATCCGTCAGGCGCTCGGCGTCCTGGACGCGGTCTTCCTCGGCGAGCCCGGCGTGCTGGAGGCCAGGCAGCGCATCACGCTGCGGATGCGCGCCGCGGCGCGGGCATGAGGCCGGTCCGGACACCTGCGCGACGCTCCCGGCGCGGACTGGCCGGCCCGTGGCGCGCTTTCGCCGTCCTGTCGGCAGGCTCGGCGGCCGCCGCGCTCGGAGTCGCGCTGGTGCGCCGGCGGGTGGGCTCGCTGCGCTTCGAGCGCGGACTGGCTACTGCCCAGCTCGCCGTCCGCGGCGGACTGCGGTACGCAGGCAGTGCCCCGAGGCTGTTCATGGCCGCGGGCGAGAGCCGGCAGCGCCTCCGCACGGACCTGGCCATGCAGACGGCCGACGACGTGACCGCCACGCTCGGCACGATGAAGGGCGTCATGGTCAAGCTCGGCCAGATGGCCAGCTATGTCGACGAGGGACTGGCGCCGTCGGTGCGCCGGACGCTCAGCCGCCTGCAGGACAGCGTCCCCCCGATGAGCGCGGAGCTCGCCGCCAGCGTCATCGAAGAGGAGCTGGGCGCGCCGCCGGAGCAGCTGTTCGCCCGGTGGGATCCCGAGCCCATCGCGGCCGCCTCGATCGGGCAGGTGCACCGCGCGATCACCAGGGACGGGCTCGCCGTCGCGGTCAAGGTGCAGTACCCGCGGATCGCCGAGATGATGGCGGCCGACCTGGACAACGTGTCGCTGCTGCGCCGGATGCTGCGCGTGACCGCGCCGAACCAGGACGTCGACGGCCTGATCGCCGAGCTCAGGGAGCGGATACTGGAGGAGCTGGACTACCGCAGGGAGGCGGTGAACCAGCAGCTGCTGCACGACTACTACGACGGGCATCCGACGATCAGCGTGCCGCGGATCGTCGGCGAGCTGTCCTCCCGGCGGGTGGTGACCAGTGAGCTGGTCACGGGCGCGCGGTTCGCCGACGTCGTCGGCTGGTCGCAGGAGGAGCGGGACCTGGCCGGGGAGACGCTGTACCGGTTCGTCTTCCGCAGCCTGTATGAGGTGCACGCGTTCAACGGCGACCCGCATCCCGGCAACTACCTGTTCCACGGCGGCGGCAAGGTCACCTTCCTGGACTTCGGGATGGTCAAGCACTTCACCGACACCGACCTCCTGCCGCTGATGCAGATGGCCAGGAACCTGTGCGTCGACAGCGACCCGTCGCGGTTTCGCGCCAGCCTGGAGGAAGCCGGGTTCCTGGTGCCGGGCGCGCCGCTGTCCGACGACCAGATCGTTGATCACCTCGCGCTCTTCTACCAGCTGATCCGTGAGTCGAAAACCGTGACCGTCACCGGCGAGTACGCCTCCGCGGTCGTGCGCCGGTTCTTCGACGTGCGCAGCCCGGTGGCCCAGTACGCCGGGATCCCGCGGTCCTACGTCGTGCTGCAGCGCATTAATCTCGGCCTGTTCGCGTTGCTCGGCGAGATGAAGGCGACCGCGAACTGGCGGGCCATTGCCGAGGAGATCTGGCCGTTCATGCAGGCGCCGCCGACGACGCCGATCGGCGTGGCCGAGCAGCCGTGGCTGGCCAGCCGCCCGTCGGTGCAGGCCTCACTGGCGTGAACTAGCATCACGCCCCATGACCACCGCGACGAAGGGGCGGCAGTGAAGGTTCTGATCACGGGCGGCGCCGGCTATATCGGCAGCACTATCGCGCTGGCCTGCCGGGATGCCGGCATTACCCCGGTGATCCTGGACAGCCTGGTGACCGGGCACCGGGAGCTCGCACGGGACCAGCAGCACTTCTACGCTGGTGACATCGCCGACGGCGCGCTGCTGGACCGGGTGCTCGCCGACCACCCGGACATCAGCGCGGTCGTGCACTGCGCGGCGCTGATCGTGGTGCCGGAATCGGTCAGCGACCCGGTCGGCTACTACCAGGCCAACGTGGTCAAGAGCCTGGAGCTTGCCAGGCACCTGCTCCGCAACGGCTGTCACCGGCTGCTGTTCAGCTCGACCGGCTGCTTCTACCAGCCAGGGCCCGACGGCAGCGTGGACGAGCACTCGCCGATCGTGCCGGACAGCCCGTACGCGCGCACCAAGGCACTGTGCGAGGGAATGTTCGCTGACATCGCCGCGGGCACGCCGCTGCGGGTCGTGTCGCTGCGGTACTTCAACCCCGTCGGCGCGGACCCGGCGCTGCGCACCGGGCTGCAGACCGCCGTACCCGACGCATGCGCTCGGCAAGCTGATCCAGGCGCACGAGGCGGGGCAGCCGTTCCCGGTCACCGGCACGGACTACCCGACCAGGGACGGCACCGGCATCCGGGACTACGTGCACGTCTGGGATCTGGCCGCAGCCCACGTGGCAGCGCTGACCGGCTTCGATGGCGTGCTCGGCGACGCCACCTCGATCGCGGTCAATCTGGGCACCGGGACCGGGACGACCGTCCGCGAACTGGTGGCCGCGTTCAGCAGCGTGATCGGCGCGCCTGTCGCCACCGTCGACGTGCCGCGGCGGCCCGGCGACGTCGCCGGCGCTTTCACCCGGAGCGACCGGGCCAGGCGGCTGCTCAGCTGGGAGCCGCGCCTGAGCCTGGCCGACGGCATCGCGGACTCCCTGCGCTGGTCCGCTGTCCGCGCCGGCGTGCTCGCCGGGCGCTGATCCGATCGGCGCGGACGCCGCCTGCCCGCGCCGCGCGTCGCTTCCGCCGCCATGGCGGTCTACGTCGGCATACTTGCCTCATCCCGGATACCGGGACCTGAAAATCACACGGGGGAGGCAGTATGAATCTGAGGAGTTCCGCCCTGCGACGATGCGCCGCGGCGGCTGTGGCCTGCGCGGCGATCTCGGTGCCAGCCGTCGCGCTGGCCTCGCCGGCGGTGCCGCGGTCCGTCGTATCGCTGCCGAGGTGCTCAGCGGCAAACACGTATGTCTGGTTCGCGCTCAGCCCGAACGGGACGGCCGGGTCGGTCGTCTACCCGGTCGAGTTCACGAACGTGGGGCGCAGGACGTGCACACTGCGCGGGATCCCGAGCATCTGGGCTGTCAGCAAGTCCGGTCGCCGGATCGGGCCCGCCGCCAGGAAGATCACGGTGACGGCCCGTACCGTGACGCTCAGGCCGAATCAGACCGTGCACGCTCTGCTCAGCATCGTCGAGCCGGGCGTGATCGCGGGCTGCCATGCCGCCATCGCCTCGGGGCTGGAGGTGCGGCCGCCGGGCCAGAAGCGCAGCCAGTTCGTGGGCGACTTCACGTTCACGACCTGCAAGAACAAGGTGGCCCTGAGCATCGAGCCGGTCGCCAGGGGGATCGGCGTGCCGTAACGCCCGCGTGGTGGTCCCGGCGCCAGGCTGGCGCCGGGACCACGCCGCCGCCGGCCCGGCCGGATGCGCTGTTTCTGAGCAAAATCTGAGATGTGGGGACTAGAAACCGGAGGTCGCGTATGCCACCGTCTGTGTAATCGGTTGTGGCAGGCCTCGCGGCGCGAGCGGCCAGGAGGGCAGGTGGCCGGCTCGGTGACTGGAGTGACCGCACAGGCGCTGGCAGTTGCCCTCGCGCTGCTGGGCGCGCTGAGTTATGCCATCGCCTCGGTCAACCAGCAGCGCAGCGCCGCGAAGCTCACCTCGACCAGCGCGTTCGACCCGGCAGTCCTGGTCCGGCTGGTCCGGGTGCGCCGGTGGCTGCTGAGCCTGATCGCGGTGATCTGCGGCTACGGCCTGCAGGCGGGCGCGCTTGATCTCGGGCGGCTGATCGTCGTCGAGCCGGTGTTCCCGATCGGGCTGCTGTTCGCGCTCCTGTTCGCGGCCCGCGCCGAGGGCCGGCGGCTGCGGCAGGCCGAATGGACCGCCGCAGTCGCGGCCGTGGCCGGGCTGGCCGTGTTCCTGGTGGCGGCCGAGCCCTCCGGCGGGCAGCGGATAGCCGGCGCCGGCCCGCTCGGGCTTGCCGCAGGCGGGGCTGTGGCCGTCGCCGCCGTGTGCTGCCTGATCGCCGCACGGGCGGCAACGGCGCACCGGGCGCTGTTCCTCAGCATTGGCGGCGGCATCGGGGCCGGAGTGACCGACGCGCTGACCAAGACGGTGGCCGCGCAGGCCGGGACGCTCCGCTTCGGGATCTTCGCTGACATCCGCCTCTACCTGCTGGTACTGGTTGGCCTGCTGACGTTCACGATGCAGCAGAACGCCTTCAGGGCGGCCGGGCTGTCGGCATCACTGCCGTCGTTCGCGGTACTCGAGCCGCTGGTGGGCGCGATGCTCGGGCTCGCCATCTACCATGAGCGGGTCGGCGGCGGCGGCATCAGGATCACCGTCGAGGTGCTGGCTGTGCTCGCCGCCCTCTGGGGCATCGCCAGGCTCGCTAACTCGGTCATCGCGGAGCTCGCCCGGCTGGCGGCAGCCGCCGCGCCGCCCGCTGACCCAGCCGCCTGACCAGTTTCAGCACGCGGAGGCTGAATGCCGAGATTCATCCTGACCGGTGCGCCCGGCACGGGGAAGACCGCGATCCTGCGGCAGCTGGAGTGCGACGGCCTGCCGGTCGTGGAAGAAGCCGCGACTGACGTGATCGCGCTCTGGCAGGCCCGCGGATGCGGCGAGCCGTGGCTGGCGGCCGGCTTCACCGACGCGATTGTCACGCTGCAGCGGCAGCGGGAGCAGCTGGCCGGGCCGGCAGGCTCCGGTGCGGCCGTCTTCTTCGACCGGTCGCCGGTGTGCACGCTCGCGCTGAGCCGCTATCTCGGTCAGCCGGCGTCGCCCCTGCTTGCGGCCGCAGTGGACCGGGTGGTGGCGGAGCGCGTGTACCACGAGGCGGCGTTCCTGGTCCGGAGCCAGGGCTTCATCACCCCGACGGCCGCCAGGCGGATCAGCCTGGCCGAGGCGATGGCCTTCGAGGAGATTCACGTACAGACCTACGCTGAGCTGGGCTTCCGGCTGATCGAAGTGCCAGCCGGGCCGCTGGCGGACCGGGCCGGGCTGGTGCGGCGCGCGGCCGCGGCCGCTGTCAGCGCACCCGGGCGAGTGTGATAATCCGGTTGATACCAACTCAGGAGGTGCAGATGGCCGGACCGCTGGCGCAGGGCGCGACGGAGTTCGAGGCGAAGGTGGCCGCATTCGTCCGGGACAACCGCCTGTACGGCGCCGCCGCTGGCCTGGTGCACGGGGACGAGCTCGTCTGGTCCGGCGGCACCGGGTTCGCTGACCTGGCCGGGCGCCGCCGCTCCGGGCCTGACGTGCTCTACCGGATCGCGTCCATCACCAAGACGTTCACCGGCACGGCGATCATGCAGCTGCGCGACGCGGGCACCCTGGACCTGGACGATCAGGTGGTCAAGTGGATCCCGGAGCTCTCGGACAGCGCCAGCCCGGCGACCATCGGCACGGTCACGATCCGCCGGCTGCTATCGCATGAGTCCGGGCTGGTCAGCGAGCCGCCTGGCACTGACTTCCTGGCGAGCCAGCCGAGCTATGAGGGCGTGGCGGCGCGGAACCTCGAGCGGGTAACCGAGATCTTCACCGCGGTGCCGCCGAACAGCCAGCTCAAGTACTGCAACCTGGGCTACCAGCTGCTCGGCGAGATCGTGCACCGGGCCAGCGGTACTGCCTACCCGCAGTATGTGGCCGACCGCATCCTCGCGCCGCTCGGCATGTCGTCGACCGCATTCGAGCCGCTGCCGCCCGAGCTGGCCGGCCGGCGTGCCGTCGGCTACGCAGGCCGTGCCTTCTCCGACGAGCTGGCGGTCGCTCCGGCGATGCCGCAGCTGTGGGCGGAGGGCGGCCTCTGGTCGACCGTCGAGGACCTCGCCCGGTGGCTGTCGTTCCAGCTGGCGGCTCACGGGGAAGACCAGGGCGACGGCGCCGCGCCGGACTCGCCGGTCCTGGCCGGCGCCACCCGGCGGGAGATGCACAAGCCCCGGTACCTGAGCGACGAGGACTGGTCGAGCGCGTGGGGGATCACCTGGTACTCCGTCCGCAAGGACGACGTGACCTGGGTGCAGCATTCCGGCGGGCTGCCCGGCTTCACCTCGAACGCCTGCTTCGACCGCGCCAGCAAGGTCGGGGCGATCGTGCTGGTCAACGGCTCCGCGGACGCCTCCGGCCTGGCCATGACGCTCGCCGCGGCGGGCCGCGGCCTGGCCGGATCGGCGGCGCCTGAAGTGCGCGTTCCCGCCCCGACTCCGGCAGATCTGGTGCCGCTGCTCGGCCTCTACGCGCCGGCCGACATGAGCTTCCTGCTCCGGGTCGAGTGGCGGGACGGGAAGCTGACCCTGGTCGACGTGGCGGACGCGGTAGTCAGGGCGAGAAGATGCCGGTCGAGCGCGGCAGCCAGCCGGGCACCTTCGTGGTGGCACCGGGCTACCGGCAGTCGGGCGAGCCGGTCGAGTTCCGGCGGCGGCCGGATGGCGCCGTGGTGTCGCTGCTCCTCGGCGGCGGCTCGCTGCTGCGGCTCGATCCGGTGGGCTGAGCCCGGGGTCAGACGAAGGCGCCGAGGCCGGTGATCGCCCGGCCGACGATCAGCGTGTTGATCTCGCGGGTGCCCTCGTAGGAGTAGATCGCCTCGGCGTCCGCCACGAACCGGCCGACCTGGTTGTCGAGCAGGATCCCGTTGCCGCCGAGCAGCTCGCGGGCCCAGCCGACGGTCTCGCGCATCCGCACCGTGCAGAACGCCTTGGCCAGCGCCGAGTGGTGGTCCTTGGCCTGGCCCTGGTCCTGCAGCTGGGACAGCCGCACGCACAGGCAGGCCGAGGCGGTGATGTTCGACAGCATCCTGACCAGCAGGTCCTGGACGAGCTGGAATCCGGCGATCGGCCGGCCGAACTGCTGGCGCTCGGTGGCGTAGGCGAGCGCGTGCTCATAGGCGCCGCGCGCGCAGCCGGTGGCCTGCCAGGCAACCCCGGCCCGGGTCAGCCGCAGCACCTTGGCCGTGTCACGGAACGAGGTGGCCTCCTGCAGCCGGTTCTCCTCCGGAACCCGGACGTTGTCGAGCGTGATCTGCGCGTTCTGCACGACGCGCAGCGCGATCTTGTTGTGCATCTTCTCCGGGCTGAAGCCCTCGGTGCCGCCCTCGACCACGAACCCCTTCACCTGGTTGTCGGCGACGTCGCGGGCCCAGACGATGATGTGATCGGCGAAGGTGGCGTTGCCGATCCACTTCTTCTGGCCGTTGAGTACCCAGATGTCGCCGTCGCGCTGCGCGGTCGTCGTCAGGCCGCCGGCCACGCCCGGAGCCCACGTCGGGCTCGGTGAGCGCGAAGGCGCCGATCTTCTCCATCCGGGCCATGGCCGGCAGCCAGCGCTGCTTCTGCTCCTGCGATCCGCACAGGTAGATCGAGCCCATGGCCAGGCCGCCGTGCACGCCCATGAACGTGGCGATCGACGGATCGACCCGCGCGAGTTCCAGCGCGATCATGCCGTCGAGCAGGCTGTTGCCGCCGGGGCAGCCGTGGCCCTCGCAGGCCAGGCCGGCGATGCCGAGCTCAGCCAGGCCCGGCACCAGATCGTGCGGGAACTCCTCCCTGATCCAGTAGTGATTGATGACCGGCGCGACGGACTTCTCCATGAACTCCCGCACCCGCAGGACAAGCTGCCGGTCGTGGTCGTCGAGCAACTGCTCGAGCTCGTAGAAGTCGGCGTCGATGACTGAGTCCATGGCAGGCCCCTTACCCGCAGATCGCAACGTCGTGCGCGCCGCGTAACACCGTCTCGCCGGCCTGGCGATCGTGGCCTGCGCCGGCCCGGGCGGGCTGGCGGGCTCGGCCAGGAAGTCGCTGATGACCGGCGCCAGCTCGGCCGCCTCGGTGACCAGGCCCAGGTGACCGCCGCTGAAGACGTGCAGCCGCGCGCCCGGGATCAGGCGGTGCATGATCCGGGCATTCACCAGCGGGATGATCGGGTCGTCGTCGCCGGACACGATCAGCGTCGGCTGCCGCAGCAGCGGCAGGAACGGCACGCTGGTCCAGCCCGTCGCGGCCGCAAGCTGGTACAGGTAACCGCGGGCCGGGGCCGGCCCGGTTGCCGGCGTGCATCGCGCTGGCCACCCGCGCCGGGTCGGTGCGGGCGCTGCCGCCGTACAGGTCGCCCGCGATCTGCTCGAGGTAGCCGGGATCGGTGTACCGCCTCGGCGTGATCATCCGGGCGAGCACGGCCGGCCTGCCGGGCACCATGAGCGCGCCGGTCGCGGTGCTGACCAGCACGAGCCGGCGGCACCTGGCGCGCTGGACGGCGGCGAACTGCTGGGCGACGCCGCCGCCCCAGGAGATGCCGAGAACGTCGGCGGTCTCGTGTCCCAGCTCGGTCAGCAGGCCGGCGATCATGGCACAGAGCCCGCTGAACCGGTACGGGCGGGCCGGCAGCGGCGAGCCGCCCACTCCGGGCACGTCGAACCTGATCACCTCGATCGCCGGATCGAGCGCGTCCACGAACGGCTGCAGCAGTTCCAGGCTCGCCCCGATGCCGTTGATGAGCAGCAGCGGCGGCTGGGCGGCGGCGACCGTGGTCCCGGCCAGCGCCTGTGCTGACGCCCGCACTGGAGTCCGCATCGCACCGACGTGCGCAGCAGCTGGCCGCCGACGGCGACCACGCGGAGGCTATCGGCCATGGACATAGGTTCCCGGCGCAGCTGCCAGCACGTCGTAGCCCTTCCGGCCGGCGGCGGCCGGCTTCCTGCGCTCGCGACCGCTGCGCGCTGCCAGCCAGTCGCTGTAATGCGGCCACCAGCTTCCGCTGACCTTGTCCGCAGCGTCGAGCCAGGCGCGCGGGTCGGCCGGGTTCTCCGCCGCCGTCTGGAAGGTCGCCTTGGGATTCCCGGCGGGTTGACCATGGAGGCGATGTGCCCGCTGGTGGACAGGACGAACGTGACCTGCCCGCCGAGCAGCTGCGTGCTGCGGTAGCAGGACTGCCAGGGGCACAGGTGATCAGCGATGCCGGCGATCACGTACGTGTCGGTGTCGACCTTCGACAGGTCGACCGGCGATCCCAGCATCGTCGCAGCGCCCGGCCGGGTGAGCGCGTTGTCCAGGGCCAGGCGGATGAAGTCACGGTGCAGGGCGGCAGGCAGCCGGGTGGTATCCGCGTTCCAGTACAGAATGTCGAAGGGCTGCGGCGTCCGGCCCTGCAGGTAGTTGTTGACCCAGTAGTTCCAGATCAGGTCGTCGGGCCGCAGCCAGGCGAACACCTCGGCGAGCGCCCGCCCGTCCAGGTAGCCGCGCGCTGCCGAGGCGGCGACCGCTGCTGCCGCCGTGGTCTCGTCGATCATCGCGCCGGCCGTCCCGGCCCGTGCCTGGTCAAGCACGGTGACGCCGAGGCAGAGGCTGGCGACGCGGTCGAGCCCGCCGATCTCGGCGAGATGAGCGGCGACCATGGAGGACACGATGCCGCCCGAGCACAGCGCGCAGATGCTGGCCCGGTCAGCCCTGGTGACGGCCAGCGCCGCGTCGAGCGCGCCGGTGACCGCGGCCCCGTAGCTGTCGAGATCCCAGCTCGCGATGCCGGGCGTCGGGGTTGCGCCAGCTGATCGCGAAGACCTGATGTCCCTGGCTGACCAGGTACTCGATCATGCTCCGGCCCGGCGCCAGGTCGGTGATGTAGTACTTGTTGATCATCGGCGGCACGATCAGCACCGGGTACTCGCGGACCTGCGCGGTCACCGGTGCGTACTGGATCAGCTCGAGCATCTCGGTCCGGTACACCACCGAGCCGGGCGTGACCGCCAGGTCCCGGCCGACCTCGAACGCGTCGGGTGCCACCATCGCCGGAACGCGGGGTGGCTGCGCCAGGTCGGTGACGAGCGCCCGCAGGCCGCGGACGACGCTGAGGCCGCCGGTGTCCACCAGCGCCTTGACCGCTGCCGGGTTGAGCAGCGGGCTGTTGCTCGGCGCGGCCGCCGCGATCAGGTTCGACAGCACGAACCGCAGCCGCTCATCGTCGCGCCAGTCCAGCTCGGCGGTGGCCAGCAGGTCGGTCGCCGCCTGCCCGGCCGCGAGGTAGGCCTGCACGGTGCGCCGGAGCAGCGGGTTCTGGGCCCAGGCCGGGTCGGCGAAGCGGCGGTCCTTGCGGTCGGGGGCCAGCTCCGAGCTGCCGGCCGCGATGCGGCCAAGCTCGGCGGCGAGAGCGGCCAGGTGCAGCCCGGTGAGCTGCGGGCGGCGGGCCAGACTGGCCGCGAGGCGCGCCGCCGCGCCATCGGGCCTGAAGCGGCGAAGCACCCCCAGCGCGCCATCGGCCAGCAGCATGTCCAGCGCCGCGGCGACGTCGCCCGCGGATTCCTGCCAGGACTCGCGGCCGGGCGCGCCGTCGTCGCCGGTCATCGCGCGTTCCCGGCGTGCGGCGGCGGCGCTGCGTGAGTCGCCTGAGTAGACCGCAGGCGAACCCGGGCATGGTCAGCTTCATGGTGGCGCGGCTCCCTTGCCTGGCCTTGCGTCGCGGCAGGTTCCAGTATCGGCTCGCGGCGCCGCATTTGGCCAGGTGCCGGCCGGCTGGCTGCTCCGCACCGCCTGCCGGGTTCCCTGCTCGCTGCCTCCGTGACCGGGCGGCAGGAAGCCACGGCCGCGAAAAAGCGTTAGCTCACCAGGGCAGGTTCACGCCATCCTGAAGGGCTGGCCTGCCGTCACGTCGGGGAGGCTGGCTGGCCGGGCCGCCTGCCGCCCAATCTGGAGAACTGCCATGACCGCCACGCTCGCCCAGCTGCGAGCACGCCTGCCAGGGCTGATGCTGCGCGACCAGCGCCGCCTGGCCAGGCGTGCCGACCGGGCTGCGTCGCTGCGGGAGCCGGGTGACCGCGATCGGGCCGTCGCCGCGCTGGCCGGCGAGGTGGCTGCGGCCGAGCAGCGCATCCAGGCGAGGCGGACCAGCGTCCCGGTGATCACCTATCCGGCTGAGCTGCCGGTCAGCCAGCGCAAGGCTGAGATCGCCGCGGCCATCAGGGACAACCAGGTGGTGATCATCGCCGGCGAGACCGGCTCGGGCAAGACCACGCAGCTGCCCAAGATCTGCCTGGAGCTCGGCCGCGGGATCAGCGGCCAGATCGGGCACACCCAGCCGCGCCGGATCGCGGCGCGCACGGTCGCCGACCGGATCGCGGCGGAGCTGAAGACCGAGCTCGGCGCCGTCGTCGGCTACAAGGTCCGGTTCGCCGACACGGCCAGCGACGACACGCTGATCAAGGTGATGACCGACGGGATCCTGCTCACCGAGATGCAGCGGGACCGGCTGCTGCTCCGGTACGACACGCTGATCATCGACGAGGCGCACGAGCGCAGCCTCAACATCGACTTCATCCTCGGCTACCTTCGCCAGCTGCTCCCGCGCCGGCCGGACCTCAAGGTCATCATCACCTCGGCCACGATCGACCCGGAGCGCTTCAGCCGGCATTTCGCGCCCGCGCCGATCGTCGAGGTGTCCGGCCGGACCTACCCGGTCGAGGTCCGCTACCGGCCGCTGGCCGACCCGGACGCCGAGCCGGGCGCAGAGCCGCGCGACCAGATCCAGGCCATTGCCGACGCGGTCGCCGAGCTGCGCCGCGAGGGGCCCGGCGACGTCCTGGTCTTCCTCAGCGGCGAGCGCGAGATCCGCGACACCGCCGACGCGCTCGCGGACGAGCCGGACCTGGAGATCCTCCCGCTGTACGCGCGGCTGTCGGCCGCTGAGCAGTACCGGGTGTTCCAGCCGCACTCCGGCCGCCGCGTCGTGCTCGCGACCAACGTCGCCGAGACCTCGCTGACGGTGCCGGGCATCCGGTACGTGGTCGACCCCGGCACCGCCCGGATCTCCCGCTACAGCCAGCGAACGAAGGTGCAGCGGCTGCCGATCGAGCCGATCTCGCAGGCGTCGGCCAGCCAGCGCGCGGGCCGGTGCGGCCGCACTTCCGACGGCATCTGCATCCGGCTGTACAGCGAGGAGGACTTCGACTCGCGGCCCGAGTTCACCGAACCGGAGATCCTGCGCACGAACCTGGCGTCGGTGATCCTGCGGATGGCCGCGCTGGATCTCGGGGTCATCGCCGACTTCCCGTTCGTTGACCCGCCGGACGCGCGGAACGTGGCCGACGGACTGCGCCTGCTTGAGGAACTCGGCGCCGTCCGGCCGGGCAGCCGGAGCGACGGTGCGGCCAGGCTCACTGACACCGGGCGCAAGCTGGCAGAGCTGCCGGTCGACCCGCGGCTCGGCCGGATGATCCTGCAGGCCGGCCGCAACGGCTGCACCCGCGAGGTGCTGATCATCACCGCGGCGCTGGCGATCCAGGATCCGCGCGAGCGCCCCGCCGACGCCAGGGAGGCCGCCGACGCGATGCACCGCCGGTTTGCCGAGCCTGGTTCGGACTTCCTCGCCCTGCTGACCCTGTGGGAGTACCTGCGCGAGCAGCAGCGGCAGCTCTCCTCGTCGGCGTTCCGCCGCCTGTGCCGCCGTGAGTACCTGCACTTCCTGCGCGTGCGCGAATGGCAGGACGTGTACAGCCAGCTGCAGCAGGCCGCCAGGGACGTGGGCCTCGTGGCTGGCCGGGACCGGGGCTCGCGGCCGCAGCCAGCCGCTGGCACCAGGCGACAGCGCCGGGCAGGCTCCGCGCCGCACGGCACGCGGCAGGCCCGGCGGCGAGCCGCAGCCGCGGGGCAGGCCGCAGGCCCGGCGCGCGCCGCGGGGGCGGCTGAGCGGCCGGCAGGTACAGCGCCGACCTCGCCGACCGGGTGCATCAGTCGCTGCTGGCCGGGCTGCTGTCCCACATCGGCATGCAGGACTCCGAGCGCAAGCCGGCCGACCGCAAGGCCGCGGACCGCAAGGCAGCGGACCGGAATGCCGCCGACGGCGCGGCGGCGCGGCCCGGCGGAGTTTCTCGGCGCCCGCGGCGCGAGATTCGCGATCTTCCCTGACTCGCCGCAGGCCCGCAAGCCGCCGGCCTGGGTCATGGCCGCGGAGCTGGTCGAGACCTCGCGGCTGTGGGCCCGGATGGTCGCGCGGATCGAGCCGGAGTGGGCTGAGGAACTGGCCGGCGACCTGGTCCGCCGCAGCTACAGCGAGCCGCGCTGGGACGCGCGCCGCGGCGCGGTCATGGCAACCGAGAAGGTCACGCTCTACGGGCTGCCGATCGTGGCCGCCCGCCAGGTCAACTACGGCAGCATCGACCCGGCCGCGGCCCGCGACGAGTTCATTCAGCATGCGCTGGTGGAGGGGGACTGGCAGACGCATCACGCGTTCTTCGCCGGGAACCAGCGCGCCCGCGAGGAGGCCGGCGAGCTCGAGCACAAGGCGCGGCGCCGCGGCCTGGTCGCCGACGATGCGGCCGTCTTCGACTTCTACGACCAGCGGATCCCGAAGACGGTGACCTCGGCCCGGCACTTCGACACGTGGTGGAAGAAGACCCGCCCTGCCGACCCTGGCCTGCTCGACCTGAGTCCCGCCGACCTGGCCGGGCCGGCCGCAGACGAGATCAGCCCGGCTGACTACCCGGAGCAATGGGGCCCGTTCCCGCTCTCCTATGAATTCTCGCCGGGGGAGCCGGACGACGGGGTCACGGCTGACGTCCCGCTGAAGGATCTTTTCGACTCCAGCGAGGCCGACCTGGGCTGGCAGATCCCCGGCCTGCGCCAGGAACTGGTGACAGAGCTCATCCGCGGGCTGCCCAAGGACCTGCGCCGGCATTTCATCCCGGCCCCGGACACGGCCAGGGCGGCGCTGGCCGCGCTCGGCGCGCCGAGCGGTGACCTGCGCGACGCACTCAGCGCCGAGCTCGCCCGGCTGAGCGGCGTACGGGTACCGCGGTCCGCCTGGAACGTTGAGAGCCTGCCCGCGCACCTGCGGGTGACCTACCGGGTGCTGGACGGGGACCGCGTCCTCGCGACCGGCAAGGACCTGGAGGAACTGCGCCGTCAGCTGCGGCCGGAACTGACCGCAGTGCTGGCCGAGGCGGCGGCCGGCCTGACCAGAACCGGCGCGCGGAGCTGGGACTTCGGCACGCTGCCGCGGGTGTTCAGCAGCGGCCAGGTGCGCGGTTACCCGGCCCTCGCCGACACCGGCGACGCGGTGGACGTCCGGATTTTCGGCACCGAGGCCGAGGCGAACGCGTCGATGCGCCTCGGGACTCGCCGGCTGGTGCTCATCGCGGTGCCGTCCGGCGTGCGGTCAATCGCCGGCCGGCTGCCGATGAACGCGAAGATGGCGATGAGCCGCCATCCCTATGCGGGCGCCGCCGCGATGCTGGATGACTGCGCGGCGGCCGCTGCCGACCAGGTCATTGATGACGCCGGCGGCCCGGCCTGGGATGCCGAGGGGTTCGCGCGCCTGGTCGCCGCGGCACGGGACGGCCTGGCTCCTGCGACCGCGCGGGTGCTTGACGCCGTGGCCCAGATTCTGTCCGAGGCGCACGAGGTCGAGATCCGGCTGACCGGCGCTACCCCCGTGCCCGCGGTCGCGGCGGCACTGGCTGACATGCGGGCCCAGTTCGGCCGGCTGATCCATCCGGGCTTCATCTCGGAGGCGGGCGCCCGGCGGCTGCCTGACCTGGTCCGCTACCTGCGCGGAATCGTGCGGCGGCTGGACAAGCTGGCCGGGGAGCAGGCCAGGGATGCCGAGCGGATGGCGGCCGTGCACCGGGTGACGGCGGCCTACGAGACGATGCTCGCCGAGCTGCCGCCCGCCGACCGGGACCTGCCGGGCCCGCAGTCGATCCGGTGGCTGATCGAGGAGCTGCGGGTGAACCTGTTCGCGCAGGTGCTGGGTACCTCAGGACCGGTATCCGAGAAGCGGATCATGACTGCCATCGACGGCTTGCTCACCCGGTAGCTCTTCGCTGCCGCCTCAGGCCGGGCAGGCCGGGGCGGGTCGCGTTCCTGACGCCACGCCGGAACGCGCGCCTGATCGACGCGGCGACGGCCTCCGGCGCCGTGGTGATCTGCTCCCAGGTGAAGTGGACGACCTCGAAGCCGTCGTCGCGAAGCAGCGAGTCGCGCCGCAGCTGGGCTCTAGCCCGGCCCGGGTCGGCGTACTTCAGCGCGCCGTCGACCTCGGCGATCGTCCAGTACTTCCGCCAGTAGAAGTCGACCCGTCCGATCGGCTCGACGGTGCCTCCCAGCCAGACCTGCAGCTCAGGCGGCGGCAGCCCGCTGTCCCTGAAGGCCAGCCGCGCGAGCGACTCCAGCGGCGACTCCGCGCGCCCGTCGGCGAACTCGATCACCCCGGCAGCCTGGCGCGCGCCCCGCCACCGCGCGCAGGTCGCGAGCACCGACTGCAGCTCGGCCTTCGTCGTGAGCCTGCGCTTCAGAGCCGAGTCGGCGCAGACGACACCGCCTCGTAACTCCAGCGTCCGCGCTAAGTCGACCACGGTCCTGGCCGGTGTCGTCACCCGGAGCCTGCCCGCCATAGTCACGTGCGCGGCCGGCAGCGTTGCCCTGCTTACCTGAATCCCGGGCAGACCCCTGCCTCCCCGCTCTGGCGGGCACGTCACGAAAGCCGGACCCGGCTTGCCGAGCAGATCGATGCCGTGCAGGTACGCCGCCGACGAATGGCTCGCAGCGGCCGCCGGCCCGGCGATGGCGAGAGCGGCGGCGAGTCCCAGCAATCTCTCGCCGTTCACGAGGGATAGATACTCGCGGCCTTCCGGGCCGCGGGCGTACGCACCGCGCCGGAGCCGGATCAGATCGCCGCGTCTCAGGAGCGTCTTGATCTCGTCCTCAGTGTTACCCGCGTGGAGCAGCTCAGCGGTGGTGACAATACCGGCAACACGGTGTGTTTCGGGCAGCGATAGACGGCTCATGACGCACAGGATCGTGCGCCCATCTGACATTGTGACGATTGCGGTTATATCGGCGGGTGATTTGCCGGTTTTGATGCCCTGGAAGTGTCACAGTGTGGCCTGGCAGAGCCGTACGGCGGCTCGCAGCGCCTCGAGGCGGGGCCCGGTGGACGGTCCTGGCGCGCTGCCCTGGACCCGAGCCAGCTCCAGCGGCGTCGCCAGCCGCCGTAGCGCCTCCCGGATGAGGCCCGCGGGCCAGAGCGACTGCTCGGCCGCTGACCACGGCCGGGCCGCGTCCATGACGGCCAGGCTGGCCTGCAGCTGGCCGAGGTCTGGCGTGGCCGCGGCGTAGACGTGATACCAGTACAGGGCGCCGCACGCGGCGAACAGCACCGAGTCCCAGTACGGCGTGAAGTCGATGACGGACACCACCGCGTCGCCGTCCATCAGCACGTTGTCCGGGCCGAGATCACCGTGAACGAGCTGACGGGGCAGTGCGGCGAGGCTGCCGCGGGCGCGGTCGAGAATGGCGATCGCCCGCTGGGTGTCAGCTGACGCCAGCCCGAGCTCCGCCAGCTGCCGTGGCAGCGTGGTGACGAGATGCTCGGGGTCGGCCACCCGCACCCACAGCGAGTCGGGGTCTGGTGCGTACCGGAGCGGCAGCCGGCCGAGAGCCTGGTGGAACTCGGCCACGTGCCGCATCGCGGCTGACGTCTGCGCCGGGCTCGGGTGCAGCGGCGCCGAGCCCTCCAGGTACTCGAGCAGGACATAGCCATTGCCCGTGACGAGCGCGCCTGCGCTGGTGGGCATGACCCGGGCCTGCCGGAGGCCCTGAGCGGTCAGCAGGCCGCTGACCCGGGCCTGAAGCTCGACGTCCGCGCGCCTGGCAGCGGGCTTGAGCACGAAGGTGCCCGCGGCCGCCAGCACCTTGCGCCCGGCCTGGCTGCCGGCCGGCAGCTCTTCCAGGCCGGTCAGCTCGCCGAGGTCATACTCGGCGAGGGCGGCCAGCGCCGCGGCAGCAGGGTCGGCGCCGGGCTGTCGCATCTGCCCATGATCGCCGGCCAGGCGCCGCGGGCTTCCCGCGGCGGGCGCCACCGCTAAAGCCGCGTACTGGCCAGGCGTGCCGTTTACACTTCCGATGCCATGAAATACGTGCTGTTCTACGAGTCCGGCGAGAGAGTCGCGGAGCTGGCGCCGGTGCATTTTCCGGCGCACCGGGCCCGGTGGAGTGACTACGCCGAGCGCGGCCTGCTGCTCGCCATCGGCCCGTTCACGGACGGCGCGGCGGCCATGGGCGTGTTCACGACCAGGGAGGCCGCCGAGGAATTCGCGGCCGGCGACCCGTTCGTCCAGCACGGGGTGGTGCGCGGCTGGTCCGTCCGGGAGTGGAACGAGGCGCTGCTCTAGCTGCCGCGATAGCCGCTGTTGTTGCGGCGCAGCCAGATGAACGCGATCAGGCCGATGATCAGCCAGGCGCCAATCGAGTGCGTCAGCGCATGGAGCACGAGGAACGCCGCGACCGTCACGGCCACGATGAGCACGACAACCCGCAGCGACCGGGTCCGCTGACGGCGCTCGGCCTGCCGGTGATGGTGGCGCTCGTGCCGGAGCCTGAGCTGCTCGCGTTCAAGCTGGACCCTGGCCAGCTTGCGCTGCTGCCGCCGCCCGACAGGCGGCGGCGCTGGCGTTACCGCATCGGCGTCCGGCAGGTCGGCGAGCAATCCGGTGAGGTCAGCCATCGTCTTCGCCCGCATGGCCCGGTCAAGCCGGTCACTGAACTCGGTTTCGTCGAGCCGTCCGTCACTGAAGTGCTGAGCCAGGCGATCGGCGATCGCAGCCCGTTCGGTGTCGCCGACCCGCATGTCCGAGCCGGGCCAGCTAGCCCGCCGCAGTGCCGGAGCGGCTGGCTGCGGCGGGCTCACGGGAGTGGACATAGTGTGCAGGGCCCCCTTGGTCAGTTGCGCCATGCCTGCATGTTGCTGGAGAACTCAGTGGCGATGGACTGAGCGGTGTCCTCATCGGGAACCAGCACCCAGCACGCCAGGTACAGCGGAATGCCGAGTCCGCCGACCAGGGTGAGCACGACGAACGCGATCCGGACGAGGACCACGTCGACGCCAGCGTACCCAGCAACGCCTGACGCCACCCCTGCGATCATCCGGCCGTGCCGGGTGCGGACGAGTGTCCCGCGGCCGCCCTCGCGAGCGGCATCGCTCGTCGTCGGCTGCGTCTGCTCGGAACTGCCTGCGGTTGTAGTCATGCATTCAGCCTGCTCGCTCGCAGGCAGCCGGACTATCGGGATCAACCCTGAGCCGACCCTGAGCACTCCGGGGCACGACCAGGGACTGCCCGGATGGCGGCCAGGCCGCTCATCAGGCCATGATGGGCACATGGGGGATCAGGCCAATCCAGCCGCCCGCGCCGGCATCGCCGCTGACCAGGTCAGCCGCTTCGGCGTGCCGCCGTCTGCCTGGCGGCCGGGGGACCCGGCGCCGACCGGCGGGCCGCCGCCGGGAAGCCCCCAGCCCGGCCGCCCTGCTACTGCCGCGCCCGGCGATACCGCCGGCAACTCAGGCACCGCCGAGTCTGGCACCGCCGAGTCTGGCGCCGCTGAGTCTGGCACCGCCGAGTCCGGCGACCGCCGGTGACAGGCAGGCGGGCAGTCACTGGACGACCCGGCTGGAGAGTCACGGCCTGCGGATCAGCCGCGGACCGGGCACCGCCGGCCCGGTCCGGCGCGCGCGAGAGGGCCAGCTGCTCGGCGGCGTCGCAGCAGGCCTTGCGCAGCGGACAGGCTTCTCCGTCGGCGTGATTCGCGCTGCGATTGTCATCGCCACCCTGGTGACGACCGGTTACCTGGCCATCGCCTACGTCCTGGCCTGGCTGCTCATCCCCGCTGAGGGGGCGGACAGCAACATCGGCTCGAAGGCGCTCACCGACAAGCGCGGCATCAGCCTTGCCGCCGCGCTCGCGTCGGTGCTGGTCGTCGCCCTGGTCATCGCATCGGCCCTGAATGCCCCGTGGGTCACCTCCCTCGCCGTGCCGCTTATCGTCTGCGCGGCAGGACTCGTGCTGATCTCGCGGAACGCGCCGGAGGAGGAACTGGAGTACCTCCGCGGCCTGGCTGACCCGGCGGGCATGAGCAGGACCGCCCCGCGGTCCAGGCGCGTGCTGCGGGTGATCCTGGGCGCTGCGCTGCTAGTTGGCGGGCTCGGCGTGCTGCTGCAGGGCCATGAGCGCCTCGCGCTGCTGAAGCCACTGGCGGGCATCATTCTCCTGGTCGGCGGCATCGTCCTGACCATCGGGCCCGTGGCTGCTGCGAACGGCGAAGGAAGCGGTCGACGAGCGCCAGGCCAGGGTCCGGGCCGAGGAGCGCGCGGACATGGCATCGCGGGTGCACGACTCGGTGCTGCAGACGCTGGCGCTGATTCAGCGCCGGGCCGGCGACCCCAACCAGGTGATCCAGCTGGCCCGCGCACAGGAGCGCGAGCTCCGCTCGTGGCTGTTCGACGGGCGGGCGCCCGGCTCGATGGAGGGCCAGGCGGAGACTGTCGCCGACGGAGTCCGCCTCATCCAGCAGGAGGTCGAGGCGCAGCACGGCACGCCAGTGGACGCGGTCACCGTCGGCGACTGCGAGCTCGACGACGATCTGAGCGCGCTGCTGGCCGCCGCGCGCGAGGCGACCGTCAACGCGGCGAAATGGTCAGGGGCCGACGTCGTGTCACGTGTTCGCGGAAGTCGAGCCAGCGTCGGTATCGCTGTTCGTACGGGACCGCGGGCGCGGGTTCGACCCGGCCGCTGTGCCCGGCGACCGGAAGGGCCTCGCTGAGTCAGTCCAGGCCCGGGTGGCACGCCGCGGCGGCACCGCGACGATCCGCAGCGCGCCCGGCCAGGGGACCGAGGTGGCGCTCACGATACCGAGGCTGGCGGCTGACCGGCAGCCGAGGCGGTCATGAGCATGCCAGGGCCGGGCGGCAGGCCGCGGGTGTTCCTGGTCGATGATCACGGCATGTTCCGCGCCGGGGTGCGGTCCGAGCTAGCGGGCGCGGTCGACATCGTGGGCGAGGCCGCTGACGTGGCGCCGGCGATCGCGCAGGTTTCCGAGTGCCTGCCCGATGTCGTGCTGCTCGACGTTCACCTGCCGGCCGGCGGTGGTCAGGACGTTGTCGCGGCGGTGAAAGCCGAGCATCCCGAGGTCCGGTTTCTGGCGCTGTCCGCCTCCGATGCCCCGGAGGACGTTATTGCCGTCATCAGGGCCGGCGCGCGCGGGTACGTGACCAAGACGATCTCCGGGCCTGAGCTGATCGATGCCATCCGCCGGGTGGCCGCCGGAGATGCCGTGTTCTCGCCCCGGCTGGCCGGCTTCGTCCTGGATGCTTTCGCGGCCGGCGAGGCCCCGGATGCCGGGCGGCCGACTTTCGACCCCGAGCTTGACCAGCTCACCGGCCGGGAGCGGGAAGTGCTCAGGCTCATCGCGCGCGGCTACACCTACCGCGAGGTCGCCAAGGAGCTGTTCATCTCGGTCAAGACCGTGGAGAGCCACGTCTCCTCGGTGCTGCGCAAGCTCCAGCTCTCGACCCGTCATCAGCTCACCCGGTGGGCCGCCGAGCGCCGCCTGACCTGACGGCGCCGCTGCCCGCGGCTAGACGTGCGGGCCGAGGCGCGCTTCCGCGCGCAGGACGGCCGCGAGCTCACCGGGCTCTGGCGTTCCGGGACTGAGGCCGGTCAGGCCGCGCGCCGCGAACCACTTGCCGACGTTAGCGGCATCCCGGTCGAGGTACTCACCGCCCCTGGGGTTGGCGATGAGGTCGACGACCTGCGGTGTGTCGATCAGGACGAGCTGGCCCCGGTGCACCAGGAGGTTGTAAGCCGACAGGTCGCCGTGCGCCAGCCCCAGCCGTGCCAGCACGATCAGCGACTCGACGAGCTGCTGCCAGAGTTCTGCCAGTGCGTTCCCGCGGTGAGAGGTTTCGGCAAGGCGGGGTGCGGCGGTGCCGTCCGGCTCGCCGATGAACTCAAGCAGCACCTCGGTGCCGAGCACCTGGACCGGGTAGGGCACCGGCACGCCCGCCGTGCGGAACTGGCACAGGGCGGCGAACTCGGCTCCGGCCCACTGCGTGGCGATCATCTCCCGGCCGGCCGTGGTGCGGCCTGCCATCGCGCGGCTGGCCCTCGATTCCCGCACCCGTCGCCCTTCGAGGTACTCGCTGTCCCGGTGGAACAGCCGGTGCTCGGCGGAGCGGTATCGCTTCGCGGCCAGCAGGCAGGAGCGGTCGGTCCCCGGTACGCCGCGGCGCAGCAGGTAGACGCTGGCCTCCTTGCCGGTCTTCAGGATGCCGAGTTCGCTGTCGGTGGCCGCAAGCTCTGTCACCAGCCACGCCGGATGCGGCCGCGGCCCGCGCTCGCTGGGCGTCGACTGGTCCCAGGTGGACCAGCGGTCGCCGTCGGTCAGCCCGTCGGTGGCATCGATGTCGTCGAGTGAGGGCAGCGCGGCGCGGTGGCGATTGCGCCGGATGAAGACGGGTTCTTCGTCGTCGAATCGCGGCTTACCGCGACGGTGGTTGTACGCCGGATCGCGCACGGGCGGAACTCCTCAGGCAGGAAGGAAGGGCTGGCAGCATGAAACTCGTGACGGTCGTCATCTGCGTCCTCCCTTCTGCCTGCGGCTCGCGTGAGCCGGGCTCGTCGCACGCTCTCACGCCCCCGGCCCGGACGGCAACTGGTTTTCCGGCGCGCACTGCCGGGCCGGGCCTGCCCCTGCCGGGCCTGCCCCTGCCGGGCCTGCCCTGCCGGGGCTGCCGGTTACAGCTGCGCCGCCGCGATCGTGGCGCGGGCCTGATCCTGCGTGAGCACCCTCGCGATGCCGACGGTGGTCCAGCCGCCGCTCTCCTCAAGCTCGTCCCGCAGCATGGCGGCCTGGTACTCGATCGACACCGGTCCGATCGCGACGAGTTCGGACTTCTCGTTCCGCATGACCAGGATGAAGTTCACGTCATACCCTCTCGGTCGGCTCGTGGCCGAATCTAGCCGCGCGGGCCTGCCACGTCGACCGGACTTCGTGAGGTTGCGCCCGCCGCCGGCGTGCAGAAGGATCACCGTGTGCGGATGGATGAGCTGTGCCAGATCGCGTCCAGCCGGCTGCCTCCGGCGGTAGCTGCGTACTACAGCCTGGGCTCGTCGGAGGGCATCAGCGCGGCCGCGGCTGTCGCGGCCTGGGACCGGCTGCGCTTCCGGCCCCGGATTCTGCGGGACGTGTCCGCGGTGTCGACGACGACGACCGTACTCGGCCAGCAACTGGCGACTCCCGTGTGCGTGGCGCCGACGGCGCTGCACCGCGCGGCCCACCCGGACGGCGAGGCCGCGACCGCCGCCGGGACAGCGGCCGCGGGCTCGCTCATGACCGTCTCGACTAACTCGGGCATGCCGTTCGCGAGCATCGGCGCGACCGGCGTGCGCTGGTGGCTGCAGTCCTACGTGATGCGCGACCGCGGTCTGACCAGGGCGATCCTGGAGCGGGCGGTCGAGGCGGGCGCGAGCGCCGTGGTGCTCACGGCCGACACTCCCGTCGTCGGCCGCAAGCGCGACGCGGCCGAGAAGGTCTGGGATCTGGTGCCGGGGGAGTACCAGCTGGCGAACATCGATACGAGCGGCCTGCCGGCGGATGCGACAGAGAAGGCGGCCGACCTGACCCCGGACACGATCGGCTGGCTGCGCGAGGTGACGGGCCTGCCGGTCGTCGTGAAGGGCGTGCTGCATCCCGACGACGCGCGCATCGCGGTGGCGGCCGGGGCGGCGGCAGTGCAGGTGTCCAACCACGGCGGGCGTCAGCTCGACCAGGCGCTGGCCACGGCCGATGCGCTGCCGGACATTGTCGAGGCCGTGGCAGACTAGCGGCGCCGAGGTCTACGTCGACGGCGGCATCAGGCGAGCCGAGCATGTGCTCGCCGCGCTGGCGCTCGGTGCCAGGGCCGTCTTCATCGGCCGGCCGGTGCTGTGGGCTCTCACCGCCGGCGGGCCGGCCGGCGAGGGCGGCAGCGACGGCGTCGCCACGCTGCTGGCCGGGCTGACTGATGGCCTTGCTCACGTACTGACGCTGGCCGGCCTGCGCAGCCCGGCCGAGATCAGCGCCGACCTGCTCGGCTAGTTCCGGCGGCTCGCTCAGGCAGGAACGTCCAGCCAGGCGGTGGGGTCCGGCGGGTAGCCGGGAACGGCAGATCCGCGGCTGCTTCCCGCGCACTGGAATCCGAGGTCGAGCAGGATGTCTGCCGCCGTTCCGCCGGCGGCCGGGCTTGCCCCGTATTCGCTGACCAGGAGCCGGCCGGTGGCGGGCCGGCACGTGCTGACCAGGTGGTGGCGGACCAGATCGGCCCGGCGGTGCCGCGGGACGCAGTCGAGCAGGACGTGCACGTAGTCGAACCGCACGCCATCCGGCGGCAGCCAGTCAATGGCATTGCCAGTCCAGATCCGGTCGGCCCATTGCGGCAGCCTGCGGCGGGCGAGGTCGGCGAGCCTGGTGCTGAGATCGACGCCGTAGGGCTCGACGGTCAGCCCGCGCTCCGCGCACCAGGCTGCGACGGACTCCATCAGCAGGCCGTTCGCGCAGCCGACATCCAGGAACGTGCCGCTGCGGGTGATCCCGTCGGTGATGTGGTGCCGGGCCTGCCGCCAGTCAGCCTCGCTGCCGCCGAAGCCAGAGCCCGCCGCGGCAGTCAGCCCGCGCAGGTAGGCGTGCTCGAGCCGGCTGACGTTGCCGGCGTAGAAAGCCTGGTCATCGAGGGACCGGTAGGAGCTGGCGGCCGCCCGCACCACTGCCGCCAGTTCGGCCTGGCCCGCGGAGTAAAGGCGCTCAGCGGCCTGCTCTGCCGTGCAGGCCGTCAGCACGGCAGCCGCATGCGGCCGGCGGCCGGAGTACGGCGCGCCCTCGATCCAGGCGTACAGGTGACCGTCGTCCAGGCCGAGCGAGCGGAACCGCTGATAGCGAAAGCCAGCGGTTTCCAGCGGTACCCGCAGCACGGTGTCGAACAGGTAGTCCTCGCCGGGGCGCACGTCGCCGGACGGCAGCACCGGACCGCCGGGCTGCTCGACGAGGACGCACTGACCGTCCTCCAGGAACGGCACGAACGTCATCCGGCGTACCTGGCCGGGGTCCGGGTCGTGGTCCAGCGCGGCGAACATGACCGCAAAGCCTAATCGCGGCGTGTGCGTGGTGCGCGGCCGCGGGCGGCCGGTGCCATCAGCGGCTGCCAGCTAGCTGAGGGGACTGTCGTCGCCCCAGGCCAGCGCGCCCTTCACGGTGTACCAGGTCAGCACGCGGGGCACGAACCGGCCGGCTCTGACTGCGGGATCATCCTCGGCTAGCTTGCGGGCTCGCGCGAGGGATCCGGCCTGGTAGAGGCAGATGCCCGCGATGGACTCGTCGTCGTCGACCGGCCCGGCGACCTTCAGGAATCCGGCCGCCCGCATCTTGCTGAAGTGGCCGAGATGCCGGCGGTTGAGCGCCCGGTGTTCCTCATCGCTGAGTTCCGGCCTGCCGGGCGCTGCCTCCAGCAGCACCAGCTGGTAAGTGTCGAACTCATCCGGGGGCTCGGCCGGGTCCCGGTCCGGCTCCAGCGCCTTGAGCTGCTCCAGGTGCAGGTCCAGGTGGAAGCTGGCGTTCCCGGCGACGAAGGCGCCGATCGGGACCGGGCCGTCCTGCACGATCTCGCCGTTGTCCCTGATGATCACGTGCACCGGTGTGTCCGCCCGGTCGCCGAGCGCCGCGCCCGCGGCAGCCAGCCGGGCGGCGGACCGCTCAATCTCGCGGGCGAGGCCGGGCAGGCCGCCGGCGTCCCGAGCGAAGGCAGCCAGCTCCTCATCGCCGACCGTGCTGGCGTTGTCGTAGCTGACCTCGGCGCCGTCGGCGACTTGCTCGGCGGTCGCGCGCGATCAGGTCGTTGTTCGCCGCTACGTGCGCGGCGATCAGCTCGGCTGGCCAGCCGTCCGCGGGGTCGCGGAAGCCGCCCGCCAGCAGCGTGGCGATGAACGGGGCGTAAGCCGCCTCAAGATCGTCGGAGGTCATATCCGGTCCTCAGCATCTGGCCGCGGCGAGCCGGTCTCGCCCGCCTGGTGAATGCCGACAGTGTCAATCGCGGCGCGGCTGCGTCAAGGGGCCGGGCAGGATGGCCCGGATTGAGGCATTCGCGGCCACGGCTCGCAGGCCAGGGGAGGCGCGACCGGCAAGCGGGACCGGGGCGAGACCGGGGCGTGGCACGGGAAAGCCGGCGCCTACGGGAACAGGCCGTGCAGGGGGAACACGGCGTTCCTGGTCGCCATGATCGCCTGGTCGACGGGGTCGCCGGGATCGTAGCCAGCATCGAAGTCGGTGAAGGCCGCGGCGGAACCGTCCGTCATGAACTCTGGTGGTGCCTCCGCCGTGACCTCACGCACGAATTCCTGCCAGATGGGGGGCGTCGAGCTGGCGGGGTCGATGGGCCGGCCGGCGGCTTCGGCGAGCAGGTGGGTCCAGGTCCTGGGCACGACCTGGATGAGCTGGTAGCCGCCACCGCCGGTGAGGATCCAGTGGCCCCCGGCAGTCTCGTGGGCGAGGCGGTGGATGAGCGCGTGGGCGACTCGCTGAGCGTCGATGGAGATGGCGAGGTCGGCGAGGGGGTCGGTGTAGTGGGTGTCGCAGCCATGCTGGCTGATCAGGTACTGGGGCTGGAACTGGCGCAGCAGCGGCGGCGCGATGGCATGCAGGGCGCGAAGCCAGCCGGCGTCGCGCGTGCCGGCCGGCAGGGCGACGTTGACGGCCATTCCGTCAGCCTCGGGGCCGCCGGTCTCGCTCGGGCGGCCGGTGCCGGGGAACAGGGTGGCGGGGTGCTCGTGGATGCTGATCGTCAGGACGCGGGGGTCGTTCCAGAACGCGGCCTGGACGCCGTCGCCGTGATGGACGTCGATGTCGAGGTAGGCGACGCGGCTGGCGCCGTGGTCGAGCAGCCAGGTGATGGCGATGGCAGGGTCGTTGTAGATGCAGAAGCCGCTGGCGTTGCCGCGCATCGCGTGGTGCAGGCCGCCGGAAATGTTGGCGCCGTGCTCGGCCGTGCCGGACCAGACAGCCCGGGTGGCGGCGAGCGTGGCGCCGGCGATGAGGGCGGACGCGTCGTGCATGCCGGGGAAGACGGGGTCGTCTGCGGTGCCCAGCCCGTGGGCGAGCAGGGTGGCGGCGTCCGGCACGCTGCCGCTGGCGTCGAGACCGGCGCCGTCGAGACCGGCGCCGTCGGGACCGGCGCCGTCAGCGTCGGGGCCGGCCGCAGCGCCCGCCGCCGCGGGGCTGCCCGTTCGCTGTGCCCGCCGCCCGGCTGCCCAGGCACCGGCCTGCCTGACGATCTGGATATAGGCGGGATCGTGGATGAGCTGCAGCTCGGCGTCAGAGGCCGGATCCACTGGCGCGATCGTCACCCCGTCGGCGGTCAGCAGGCCGAACGCGCGGGCCAGTTCGATCGTGAGCTTGACCCGGATCGGCGCCATCGGGTGATCAGGCCCGAAGTCGTAGCCGGCCAGCCGCTCGTCCCAGGCCACCTGCAGGGAACAGGTCACGTCGTGGTTCCTTTCCGCGAGCGTGCCGCCGACACCATCGCTCGCTAGCCTGTCACACCTGCCGATCTGCGCCGGTTCGGCCGGTGGCGGTGCTCACGCTGGACTCAGCTAGCTGACGCTAGATATCCTGAGCATAAGCTGTCAGGCAGAGGCGCGGCTTTGCACAGCGCGCCTGGTACGCCTTGCGCCGGCGCCTGCGATACTGAGAGCTGGCGCCGCGACGCTACGTAACGACGGCGCCACCTACAACGGCACCACCTGAAACAGTGCCACCTACGACAGTGCCACCTTGCACAACGGGCACGTCGCGACAGCGCCTCGGCCCGCGGGCCGGATGGCAGGCCACGCGGCAGTCAGTCACTCGGGAGAGATATGGCTAGCCAGTGGGACGCCCAGATGGAGGCCTTCGGCGCCTTTGTCCGCAGCCAGCGCAAGCTCGCTAACCTCACGCTGCGGCAGCTCGCCGAGCTGACCAGCCTGTCCAACCCGTATCTGAGCGAGCTTGAGCGCGGCATGCACCAGCCGTCCGTCCGCGTGCTCAAGCAGCTGTCCGACGCGCTTAACGTATCCGCGGAGATGCTGCTGCGGCACGCCGGGCTGGCGGACACCATGGCTCGCGGGGCGGACGGTGACGAGCAGGCCGCGGTCGCGGTCGAGCAGGCGATCAGGAACGACGCCACGCTGGACGACACGCAGAAGGCAGCGCTGCTCGCGGTGTACCAGAGCATGACCAGGCCGCAGTCGCCGGACAGCTGAGGCGCGGCAGTCATGAGCCAGCCGCTGGCCGGCGACGACATCCGGCCGAGCTACGCACTGCTCGCCGACGGCAGCACCGTCGAGATCAGCGCTGCCCGCCTCGAGGACGCCGAGGACGTGCGGCGCATGCACGAGGAGATGTCGCCGGGCAATGCCTACTTCCGCTTCTTCAGCTTCAGCCCGCAGGCGCCCGAGCGCGAGGCGCAGCGGCTGACGCGGCCCGCCGGTGACGACCACGTGGCCCTGCTCGCCCGGCTGGGCGGCGAGCTCATCGGCGTGGCCAGCTACGAGCCGACCGGCCGCCCTGGCGTGGCCGAGATCGCGTTCGCCGTGTCGGACGAGATGCACGGCCGCGGCGTCGCGACGCTGCTGCTTGAGCACCTGGTGTCGATCGCCAGACGGCGCAGGCTGACCGCCTTCGCCGCCGAGACACTGCCGGACAACCTCGCGATGCAGCGGGTGTTTGCCGACGCCGGACTGCACGTCAAGCGCCGGTTCACCGATGGCGTGATCGAGCTGATCATGCCGCTGCCGGGCCGGGACGGCGACCAGCTCGACAGCTACCTGCAGGCGGTCAGCGGCCGGGCAAGCCGCGCCGATGTGGCGAGCCTGCGCCATCTGCTGCGGCCGGCCTCTGTCGCCGTCATCGGCGCCAGCCGGCTGCGCGGCTCGGTCGGCCGGGAGATCCTGCACAACATTGTCGCCGCCGGGTTCGCCGGGCAGGTCTACCCGGTGAACCCCAGCGGCACGCCGATGGAAGGTCTCACCTGCCTGACGTCGGCCGCTGAGCTGCCCGCCGGAACGGACGTCGCCATCGTCGCGGTTCCGGCCGCGGAGGTTCCCGGTGTCGCCGAGCGGTGCGGCAGCCGGGGCGTGCACGCGCTCATCGTGATCACCGCCGGGTTCGACAGCCGGGCGGGCGCGGAGCTGCTGGGCATCTGCCGCCGCTACGGGATGCGGCTGGTCGGCCCGAACTGCCTGGGCGTGATCAACACATCGGGGAGCCTGAACGCGACCTTCACCGCATCGACGCCCGCCCCCGGCACGGCCGGCATTGTCGTGCAGTCCGGCGGCATCGGCGTCGCGCTGCTTGAGCATCTGGACCGGCTCGGCATCGGCGTCTCGTCGTTCGCGTCCGTCGGTGACAAGTACGACGTGTCCAGCAACGACATGCTCACCTGGTGGGAGCAGGACGAGAGCACCACGATGGCGGTGCTGTACGTCGAGTCGTTCGGCAACCCGCGGCAGTTCGCGCACACCGCCCGCCGCGTGGCGGAGAAGCTGCCGGTTCTCACCGTCATCGGCGGCAGGTCGGCGGCAGGCCAGCTGGCCGCCGCGTCCCGCCCGGCCGCGACCGCGACGCCCCTGGTGACGCAGGAGGCACTGTTCGGCCAGGCGGGCATCATCGCCACTGACAGCCTCGGCGAGCTGATCGAGGCCGCGGCGCTGCTGTCCTGCCAGCCGCGGCCGGCCGGCCGCCGTATCGCGATTGTGTCGAGCGCCTCCGGCGCGGGCGTGCTGGCAGCCGACGCCTGCGTCGAAGCGGGCCTGCAGGTCGCGGCGCTGGGAACGGCGACCAGGAAGCGGCTGACGGCCATGCTGCCGCCAGGCGCGGTGGTGTCCGGGCCGGTCGACACGACGGCGGCGGTCACCGTCGCGGACTTCCGGTCGTGCCTGGAGGAGGTCGCCGCTGACGACAGCGTCGACGCGGTACTCGCCATCGGCGTGCCCACTGCAGTCGCCGATCTCGGCGTCGCCATCCTGACCGCGCAGATCGCCAAGCCAGTCGCTGCCGCGCTGCTCGACCGGGCAGAATCCGTGGCCGTCATCGGCCGCGGGGCAGGCAGCGGGAGCGCCCGGCCGGCCGCGGACGACCAGGCGACCGGCGCGTACACCAGGATCCCCGTCTACGGCTACCCGGAGAGCGCGGCCCGGGCGCTGGCGCACGCCGCCCGGTACCAGGAATGGCGAGGCCGAGAGCACGGCCAGGTACCTGAATTCGCCGACATCGACCCGGCCGGCCCCCGCGCCCTGGTGGCTGACTTCCTGGCGGCGAGTCCCGACGGCGGCTGGCTGCCGTGCCGCCGCGGCGGCCTGGCTGGTCAGCAGTTACCACATCCCGCTCGCGGCGACCTGGATGGTCAGCGACGCCGCCGGAGCCGTCGCGGCTGCCGCCGAGCTCGGCGGTCATGTCGTGCTCAAGGCAGAGGTAGCCGGGCTGGTGCACCGGGCCGAGGCCGGTGCGGTCAAGCTCGATCTGCATACCGGGGACGAGGTCGCCAGCGCGTACGAGCAGCTCGAAGCGGCATTCGGCACGGAGCTGCAGCGCGTTCAGGTGCAGCCAATGCTGGCAGGCGGCGTCGAAGTCCAGGTCGGCGTCCTGCAGGAGCCGATGTTCGGGCCGCTGGTGGTCTTCGGGCCGGCCGGGATTGCCAGTGAGATGCTCGGCGGCCGGGCCGCGCGGCTGGCGCCGCTGACCGACGTCGACGCGCGCGACCTGATTCGCTCGGGACCAGCCGCATCCCTGCTGGCCGGCCACCGCGGGACTCCGCCCGCGGACACCGGCCAGCTCGCCGACGTGCTGCTGCGGGTGTCGAGGCTTGCCGACGACCTGCCTGAGATCGCTGAGCTGGAGCTGAACCCGGTCATTGCGAGGCCGGACGGGGCGCAGGCGGTCGACGTCAGCATCCGGGTGGCGCCGGCCGCGCCGCGCGACCCGTTCCTGCGCCAGCTCCGCTGACATCCGGGGCCCGGGCGGCGCCGCCCGGCCGAACGAATGGCAACAAGAAAATGACCTTCTGATAACTAACCATCGGACCGGCCGGGCGCTTAGTCTGCCCTACAGGTTCGGCTGAATTGCGGGCAGCGGCCAGCTGCGCGTGATCGCCGGGCCAGGCCTGGACCGGAGGTGTGTCTGGTGACACAGCATGATCCGCGAGTTGCCCCGGCGGTCACCGGCGGCCGCAGTCCGCTGCGCCGCAGGGTGGACGATGTCGAGGCAGCGATCATGACCGGACTGGTGATCTTCTTCCTGGTCGCGGCTCCGGTGCTGGCGATCGTGGCCGGACGCCTGGCCGATGGCAGCAGCCTGCGGGAGCAGCGCGCCGAGAGGTCCTGGCGCCCGGTGACCGCGGTGCTGGACCAGAACGCCGCCGCCGGTCTCATCGGGCTGGATGGCGAGTGGGGCGCGTCGTTCGTGACTGCCCAGTGGACCGCTCCGGATGGCGCCGCCGAGACCGGCCTGATTGCCGTTCCGCTCAACGCACGGGCCGGGCAGCACACGACCGTGTGGGTGACCAGAACGGGGGACATCACCCGCCCGCCGCTGAGCCGTCATGAGGTAGCCGACCGGGTGGCGTCGGCGGTCCTGGCAGTGGTCGACCGCGCTCGCCGTGGCGCTGGCTATAGTCGCAGGTGTAGTCCGGATCGTCGCGGGCCGCCGCCGGATGGCCGGCTGGGCACGCTCCTGGGCGGCCGTCGCGCCGCGATGGTCATCTCACCGGTAGGACGCGCACGACGGGGGGTTGTGCGGTGCGAGCGTGGGTTGTCGAGCATCCGGCGCCAGCGGACGAGCAGCCGCTGCGCCAGGTTGAGCGGGACGCTCCCGAGGCTGGTCCCGGCCAGGTCCTGGTGCGGATCAGCTGCTGCGGTGTCTGCCGCACCGACCTTCACCTGGCCGAGGGCGACCTGCCGCCGAAGCGGCCGCGGGTAACCCCGGGCCACGAGATCGTCGGCCGGGTAGCGGCGGCCGGGCAGGGCGCCACCAGGTTCTCACCCGGCGACCGCGTCGGCGTTCCGTGGCTGGGCAGCACCGACGGCACCTGCGGCTTCTGCCGCCGCGGTGCGGAGAACCTCTGCCTGCAGCCAACCTTCACCGGCTGGGACACCGATGGCGGCTACGCGGATGCCTGCGTGGCCGATGAGGCCTACGTCTACCGGCTGCCGGACGCACTCGATGACGAGCATGCCGCGCCGCTGCTGTGCGCTGGCATCATCGGCTACCGCGCGCTGCTGCGGGCGGAGGTACCTGCGGGCGGCCGTCTCGGAATCTACGGGTTCGGCGGCAGCGCGCACATCACCGCCCAGATCGCACTGCGCCAGGGCCTTCGCGTGCACGTGCTGACGCGCGGTGAGGGTAACCGCAGGCTGGCCGCCGAGCTGGGAGCCGACTCGGTGGGCGACGCGGCGGATGAGCCGCCCGAGCCGCTGGATGGCGCGATCCTGTTCGCGCCGGCAGGCGAGCTCGTCCCGGTCGCGCTGCGCGCGCTCGACCGCGGCGGCACTCTCGCGATCGCCGGCATCTGGCTGTCTGATATTCCGTCGCTCAACTACGCGGCCGAGCTTTTCGAGGAGCGGCAGGTCCGCAGCGTCACGGCCAACACCAGGCGGGACGGCGAGGAGTTCCTGGCGCTGGCGGCCAGGCTCGGCATCCGGCCGACGACCACTGGCTACCCGATGGCCAGCGCGCCGCAGGCACTCGCCGACCTGGCGCACGGCCGCTTCAGCGGAGCGGCCGTCCTGCACAACTAGGCCCGCTGTCCCTTCGCAGCCGCCCCCGGCGCGCGGGCGACGACAAAGGTGGCGAGGCGGCGAAGCTCGAATCCGAGCGCCTCGTAGAGCCGGATCGCGGTGACATTCTCAGCTGCCGCGTGCAGGAACGGAGTCTCGCCCCGGCCCGTGATCGCAGCTGCGACCGCGAGCGTGAGCCGGGTGGCAAGGCCCTGGCCGCGAACGGCGGGATCGGTGCAGACGGCGCTGATCTCGCTCCAGCCCGGCGGCCGGATCCGCTCGCCCGCCATGGCAACCAGCTCGCCGTCGCGCCGGATGCCGATGTAGCCGCCGAACTCGACAGTGCGCGGCAGGAACGGTCCCGGCCGCGTCCTGGCCACGAGGCTGAGCATGTCCGGCACGTCGGCCGGCCCGAGCGGGACTGCCTCCGGGTCGGCGCGGCCCGCGACCCGCTCGCCGGTCAGCTGCACGCCTTCGATGTTCATCAGCAGCTCCCACTCCGGCGGTGGCTCTGCGGCGACGCCCGCAGTGGCGGCCACGCCGCCGGGTCCGGCCAGCTTTGCCAGGTCGGCCCAGTCAGCCGGGCCGGGCTGATCGGGAAGGGCGACGAACGGCGACATGTCGGCGGGGTAGCGCAGCGCGGTGCCGCACCGCCGGGCCAGCTCGGCCTGCGGGCCGAGCAGCGCCTCCCGTGCCGGGTTGTCCAGGGGGTGCCGGGCGATCATCAGCTGAGCCTAGCTGCCCCGTTTAATGCGGTAACGCGCCGCTAGTGCTCAGGCAGCCGCCCGCAGGGCCGCGGTTACGCGCCGCGACCGCCGCCGGGTCGGCCTGGTACGGCGTGTAGAGCGAGATACGGGTGATGACGTCGCCGAACCGCTGGATCAGCCCGGCCGCAACCGCGGCCGGGTCGCCCGACACGGCGAACGCGCTGAGCACATCGTCCGTGATCAGCCTGCCCATGGCCGTCCATTCCTGGCGGCGGGACAGCAGATTCAGCTGCTCGTGCAGCTCGCCCCAGCCGTGCAGGTCGAGCACCGGCCGGTAGGCAGGCGTGGATCCGTAGAAAGCGATCTGCTCGCGGACGCCGGCCTCAGCGGCGGCGCGGGCTTTCTCGTCGCCGCCCAGCACGACGAGCACGGGCAGGCTGATCGTGAATCCGTCCAGGCTGCCACGGGCTTCGCGCAGCGCCGGAATGGTCCGCTCGCGCAGGTACGCCTCGGTCGTGAAGCTGTGGCACAGGATGCCGTTGGCGACGCGGCCGGCGACCGCGGTCATGCGCTCGCCCACCGCGGCCAGCAGCACCGCCGGATTGCCGTGCGGGTTCGGGCCGGGGTTGAAGAAGTCGGTCATGAGCGTGTGCTGGTAGAACGTGCCGCGGAAGGCCAGCCTGTCGCCGGTCTCCCAGCTGTGCCAGATGGCCCTGATGGCGGCGATGAACTCCTCCATCCTGGCGGCGGGGTGACTCCACGGCATGGAGTACCGGCGCTCGATGTGCGGCCGTACCTGGGAGCCGAGTCCGAGGTCAAACCGTCCGGCCGAGATCAGCTGGATGTCGTTCGCGAGCACGGCCACGTTCATCGGATTGCGCGCGAACGCGACCGCGATCGAGGACTGCAGCCCGATCCGCTCGGTTGCCCTGGCGGCCAGGGCGAGGGAGACGAACGCATCGTGCCGGGTCTCCGGGACGCCGAAGCCGTCGTAGCCGGCTGCCTCAGCGGCCGCGGCGGCTACCTCGATGCCGGCGGGGGAGTCGGAGATGCTGGCGCCAGAGTCGATCTGCATGCGGTCGGGCCTTCCTGATTACGGCGCGATCAGCGCGTCGGTGAGCGGGCCGATGGCCGCCAGCCTGGCCACCAGGTCCTGGCTGAGACCATGCCGGGAGCCGATGGCCTCGGGCGCGTAGTACGAGACCTTAACCTGGCCGTCATCCGCCCAGATGAGGACCCGGAGCGGGAGGTCGAGCGCGGCCAGCGGTGCGGCCGCCATAACGGGCGTGCCGGCCGCGGGACTGCCGAAGAGCACGAGCGTGGTGTCCCTGAGGTCGGTCCCCGCCGACCGCGCGGCAGCGCGCTGATCGATGACGGCGAACAGCTTCAGGCCCTTGCCGCTGATCAGTTCCTGCAGGCGCGTCACAGTGGCGGCAAAGGGCCGCGGGCTGAGCTTGGTGATGACGTCGGGCTCGGTACCGGATGCATCGCTGGTCAACGTCGGTCCTCCTGGTCCTGGTCGTGGTCGTCGTGGCTTGTTCCTATCCTGCCCGGCTGACACTGTGACGATTGCGGTTAGATCGGCGGGTGGTTTGCCGGGTTTGATGCCCTGGAAGTGTCACAGTGTGTCTCTGGCCGGGCGGCCGGGCACGGGGACCGGCCGGTGAGGACGACCTCGGCGGTGCCGGCGATCAGCGCGGCCAGTTCCGGCGCCGGCAGTCCGCTGCGGTACTGCAGCACCGACTGGATCGCGCCGATCGCGGCGTGCACCCGGGCGCGCAGCGCGGCATCGGGGGTGCCGGGCTCGAGCAGAGCCAGCTGGCGAACCCACTCGTCCAGGTACAGCCGCTGCTTGCGGCGCAGTCGCTGGCGATCACCGGCGGGCAGGTTGGCGATCTCGTAGTAGTACACCTGCGCCAGCGTCCGGTCTGCGACCACGAAGGAGAGCTGGCCGCGGATGAGGGCCCGCAGCGCGTCGAGCGGCCCGGCGGCGCTGCCCGCGATCTGCGCGGCCCCTGCCGACAGATCGTCGATGACCCGGTCGAACATCGTGACCAGCACGTCGGACTTGCCCTCGAAGTGCCGGTAGATGCCGGACCCGGTGATCCCGGCGGCCGCGCCGATGTCCGTCATGGCGACCTCGTGATAGCCGCGTGCCGCGACCAGGTCGGCGGCGGCCGTCAGAATCCGCTGCCGCCGTTCCGGATCCCGGCGGCGGGGCTCCCGGCCGTGATCACCGCGCGGCGGCGCGCTCACCGCGTCCCGCATCAGCGCCCGGTCCAGGCCGGCGGCCGCTTGTCGCGGAAGGCGGCGGGACCTTCCTGCGCGTCCGCGCTGTGGTAGACCGGCGCCCAGATGCGCTCGGCCTCGTCGAACACCTCGGGGCGGGACAGGTACGCGGTGCGCTTGCTGGCCAGCACCGACAGCGGGGCGTTCGCGGCGATCCGCTCGGCCAGCGCCTGGGCGGCGTGCGCGCAGGTCCGCGGCCGGCACGACCTCGTTGACGAGCCCGATCTCGTAGGCGCGCTGCGCGGAGACCGGGTCGCCGGTCAGCAGGATCTCCATCGCGATGCGCGGCGGGAGCAGCCAGGACAGCGGCGCGGCCCAGGGCGAGCCGCGGCCGACCTTCACCTCGGTCACCGCGAACCTCGCGGTATCCGCGGCGACGCACAGGTCGCAGCACTGAGCCAGCATGAAGCCGCCCGCATAGGCGACGCCGTTGACAGCGGCGATCGTCGGCTTGGCGACCTCGATATTCCGGCCGAACTGCGGGACGAAGTCCGGCGGCGGCACGGTCAGCGCGGTGTCGGCCATCTCGGCGAGATCGCCGCCCGCGCAGAACGCCCTGTCACCCGAGCCGGTCAGCACGAGCACGCGGGCGCTGTCGTCGGCGTTGAACCGCCGGGTCCCGGCGAACAGGCCCGCCCGCACGTCCGCGCTCAGCGCGTTGCGCCGCTCCGGACGCTCGATCGTGAGCCAGGCGATCCCGTTCCTGACGGCGTAACTGACCGCATCCGCCATGCGTGCTCCATCCTGCATCGGCAAGGCCTTCACACCAGCCTGTCCGGGCTCGTAGAGTAGCACGTTAGTGAATGGTCAATAACTACTGGCGCCAGGAGGCCGCAGCCGTGGATCTCGATGTGACGAGCCTGCACCACCGGCGCGCGGTGCACCGGTGGGAGCGGATGAGCGTCGGTGACCTGATCGAGCGGGTGACCTGGAGCCGGCCGGACAAGGTGGCGATCGTCGGCCGGCCGGGCGCCTACGCGGACGAGCGGTTCGCGGAGCTGACCTACCGGCAGGCCGACGAGGCCGCCAATCAGGTCGCGCACGCGCTGCTGGCCCGCGGCCTTGCAGCGCGGCGACGTCGTGATGCTGTTCTGCGAGAACTCGGTCGAGGCCTACCTGACGAAGATCGGCATCGCCAAGGCCGGGCTGGTCGCCGCGCCGCTGAACCCGATGATGGCGCCCGACCTGGTTGACGGCCATGATCGAGCTGGTCCAGCCGAAGCTGGCCGTCGTCGACGCCGAGCTGTGGCCGAAGGCGGAGGCGCCGTTCGCGGCGCAAGGGCCTGACCGCCAGTGCCACGGTCACGATCGAGGTGGGCGGCCCGGCCGCGCCCGGCAGCGCTGGCGTTCACCGCGCTCATCGCCGGCCAGCCGGTCACGGAGCCGGACGTGGAGATCCACGCCGACGACATCTGGGAGATCCTGTTCACCTCGGGCACGACCGCGCTGCCCAAGGGCGTGATGATCTCGCCACGCCTGCAGCTACTCGGCGGGCTTCGGCTTCGCGCTGTCGCTGACCCGCGGCCTGCGGCTCGAGTCCGACCTGAGGCTCGGCACCTACCTGCCGATGATCTACCACGTCGGCGACCAGCCGTTCACCTACTCGGTCTTCCTGTGCGGCGGCACGCTGGTGCTCGGCCGCCGCCCGAATCCCGCGCACATCGCCGAGATGATCTCCGAGGAGAAGGTCACCGCGCTGTGGGCCGGGCTCGCCGGCCATGGTGCGGGCACTGGACGCCGAGCTCACGGCGCGGCCGGAACTCGACGGGCAGCAGCCTGACCGTCATCGTCTACGGCTGGGCAGCGCTGCCGCCGGCCACGCTTGCCTCGCTGAAGCAGCACTGCGGCGAGGACCTCTGCGTGTTCGAGATCTTCGGCCAGACCGAGTGCATCCCGTGTCACCGGTTCTGGCCGGACGAGTGGCCTGAGCTGTTCGCCGCGACCGCGCCGCAGCACAACTACGTCGGCATTCCGAGCCCCATCCTGGCCTCCACGGTGTTCGACCCGGACGGCGCTGACCTGCGCGGCCAGCCCGGCGTCGCGGGCGAGGCGGTCGTACCGCTCGCCTGCCGTGATGGCCGGCTACTACCGGGACGAGGCAGGCGACGCAGCAGGCGTTCCGGTACGGCTGGTTCCATTCCGGGGACAGCTGCGCCTACGACGATGACGGCCTGCGGATCATGCTCGACCGGTACAAGGACATCGTGAAGAGCGGCGGCGAGAACGTGTCGAGCCTCCGCGTCGAGGCGGTACTCGCCCAGCACCCCGATGTCGCCAAGTCAGCGGTGATCGGCCTGCCGCACGCGCGCTGGGGCGAGGCGGTGACCGCCGTCGTGGTCCTCAGGGACGGCGCGGCCGCGAGCGAGGACGACCTGATCAGGCACTGCCGCGCCAGCCTGGCCGGATACGAGTCGCCCAAGTCGGTCGTGTTCGCCGACGACCTGCCGGAGACGGTCGGCGGCAAGGTGCTCAAGTACCGGCTGCGGGCCGCGCACGCCGACCACTACGGCGGCATCGACGCGCCGCTGTAACGCGCCGTACGCCGCCGTGAGGCCGCGCCCGGTTACCGCCGGGTCGGGATGACCACGTACTTGGAGCCGGTTGCCTGGCGGCCGTACTCGGCGATGGCGTCCGGGTGCAGCAGCCCCGCCAGCGACACCTCCGCCGTGTACTGGCTGGCGAATGTGGTCGTCAGGCCCGCCGGCGACCCGGTTGCGGAGTCTGGCGACATCCGCCGGGGTGATCTTCTGCAGGAAGTTCGGGAGCAGCCAGCCGCCGACGCCCCAGGCCATGCCGAAGCTGCGGGCCAGCTCAGTCGGGCCGTGGTCGAGCGAGCCGTAGATGTAGACCTGCTTGGGCACGCTGGAGCCGTAGCGGCTGTAGGTGGTAGCCGTGGCGCTGGCCGCGGCCTCCATGGCGGTCAGGATCTGGCTGGCCAGCCTGCCGCCGCCGACCGCATCGAACGCGAGCGTCGCGCCGGTCTCCGTCAGCGCCGCGATGAGATCGGTCATGAACTCCGGCGACGAGGAGTTGCAGACGTAGGCAGCGCCCGCCGATCGCAGCAGCTCCTCCTGCTCGGGCTTGCGCACGATGTTGACCAGCTGGATCTGCTCCTCCTGGCACAGCCGGACGAGCATCTGGCCGAGGTTCGAGGCAGCCGCCGTGTGCACGAGGGCAACGTGGTCCTCCAGCCGCATCGTCTCGACCATGCCGAGCGCGGTCATCGGGTTCACGAAGGAGGACGCGCCGGCGACGGCGGAGACTCCGGCGGGCAGTACCAGGCACGCGGCCGCCTGGACCTTCCGGTACTCGGCGTACATGGAACCGCCGGCGACGGCGACGGTCGCGCCGAGCAGCGCCTGCGCTTCCGCCGACGACCCGGCCGCGATCACGGTGCCCGCGCCCTCGTTCCCGGTCGGCAACGGCGTGCCGACCCGGCCCGCCACCGCGCGCATCGCCGCTTCCGTGAGCGGCGCGGTGACGATGGGCCGGTCCGGCGAGCCGGTCACCTCGACGGCCGCCATGTCCGCGCCGGCGAACAGCACGCCCAGGTCAGACGGGTTGACCGGCGCCGCCTCGATCCGCACCAGGACGTCGTCCGGGCCCGGCTCCGGTACCGCGGCTGACTCGAGGAAGAGCTGGACCGTCTGGTCGGGCCTGACCGCGGACTGCAGCCGCAGCCCGCTGGCCGGAAGTTCTGCTGACATCGATGCGCCCCTTGCCTGGCTGTCCGGTCGTCTTCGTCGTGATCGTAGACCGGTAACGCGCGGGTGGCACCGGCAGATTCCGCCCGCTAGCGGCTGATCGTGACCCCCGGACGGCGCGGCGCTGATCCGGGGCGCGGCGCTACACGATCGAGGTCTGGTGGCCCGCCCAGTACTTGTCGCGCAGCAGGCGCTTGTACAGCTTCCCGGTGGCGGAGCGGGGCAGCTCGCTGCACGAAGTCGACGGTCCGCGGGCACTTGAAGTGAGCCAGCCGGTCCCGGCAGAAGGTGATGAGCTCGGCGGCGAGCTCGGGACTCGGCCTGCGCCGGGTCGGCCAGCTGCACGATCGCCTTGACCTCCTCGCCGAGGTCGTCGTTCGGGACTCCGATGACGGCCACGTCGAGGACGGCCGGGTGGGCGGACAGCAGGTTCTCGGTTTCCTGCGGGTAGATGTTGACCCCGCCGGAGATGATCATGTAGCTCTTGCGGTCGGTCAGGTACAGGTACCCCTCCGTCGTCGACGTGGCCGATGTCGCCGACTGTGCTGGCGTGTCGCCGTCGTCGCGACGGCTCTCGGCCGTCTTGTCCGGGTCGCCGAAATATTCGAACGCGGTCGCCCCGCGGAACCAGATGGTCCCGTCCACGCCGGTCGCGCACTCGTGGCCGTCCTCGTCGAGGATGAGCAGTTCGCCGAGGATGGGCCTGCCGACGGTGCCGGGATGCGCGAGCCACTGCGCGGAGTCGCAGAACGTGAAGCCGTTGCGCCTCGGTCGCGCCGTAGTACTCGGTGATCACCGGGCCCAGCCAGTCGATCATCGCCCGCTTGACGTGGACGGGGCAAGGAGCCGCGGCGTGGACGATGCACTCCAGCGAGGACATGTCGTATCGCGCCCGGACGTCCTCGGGCAGCCGCAGCAGCCGGCTGAACATCGACCGGCACCATCTGGCAGTGGGTGACCCGGTACCGCTCGACCAGGGCCAGCCACTGCTCGGCGTCGAAATGCTCCATCACTATGGTGGTGGAGCCCAGGCGCAGGGACGCGGCCACGCTCGCCTGACGGCGCGGAGTGGTACAGCGGCGCCGGGTTGAGGTAGGTCATGCCGTCCCGGAACCCGAACATCGCGCGCACGACCTGCATCGACGGGCAGCGGCTCGCCCGGCGCGGTCGTCGGCACCTCACGCAGGATGCCCTTCGGCTGGCCGGTGGTGCCCGACGAGTAGAGCATGGCCGCGCCGAGCGATTCGTCCGGGACCGGGTCGGCCGGAAGACCGCGCGACGCGGCCTCGAAGGACTCCCAGCCCTCCGGCGGGTCGTCCGGCCCGGTCATCAGCAGGCGCTCGAGCTGCGGGCACTGCGCCGCGGCCGCCTCGGCGACGTCGCGCTTGGCCTGCCGAGCTGAACAGCAGCCGGGAACGCGAGTTGGTCACGATGTACGCGACCTCGTCCGGCGCCAGGTAGCTGTTGATCAGGGTGTAGTACAGGCCGGTCCGCTCCGCGCCGCCCTCGATCTCCAGCATCCGGGTGCTGTTCTCCATGAAGACCGAGATATGGTCGCCCCGCTGCAGCCCGGCCGAGCGCAGGAAGTGCGCGACCTGATTGGCAGCGGGCCTCGTACTCGGCGTAGCTGACGGTCTCGCCCGAGGTGCCCATGATGATCGCGGGCCGGTCAGGGTGATCTATGGCATGCTGGCGTGCGAACATGCGGTCCCCTTCCGCGTGACCGGGGTCGTTGCTGCTGAGGTTACAGGCGCGCGGCCGCGATGGGCAGGACCGGAATGCGCGGCTGCGGCTGGTCAGCAGGCGTACTTCTGCACCAGCGCGCCGACGTCAGGCAGCGCGGCCTCGATGTGCCTGGTGGCGCCGCCCCGGACGCTGTTGTAAGCCTTGACCACCACCGGCCGGCCGGACGCCTTCGCGCGCTCGTCGGTGACCGCGATCAGCGCCTGCGAGACGTCGTCGCCGCGCTTGGCCAGGTAGTCGCCGAACTCGGCGCCGCCGGATGTCGTGAAGTCCGCCCAGTACGGCTCGAGCCGCTCCGCGAGCTGCGGGACCAGTGACTCGACCATGAACTTGATGTGGCCGGGGAAGACGGTGCTGACCGTCTTGTAGGCCACCTTGACCGCAGCCCCGGAGATCCCGGACATCTCCGAGACCCTGTGCTGGATGAGGGCGTAGCAGTCGTCGTTCACCTGCGGCTGGACGTCGGGCGCGAGCAGGATCTGCTGAAGGGTGGCTGCCATGGGTGCGTTGTTCTCCTCGGGAATGTGCCGCTGCTGCTGACCGGCCGGCTACCCGAGATCGTCCCGTCCAGGGCGCTATGGCCGACTCGTCTCAGGTAATGGCCAGGTAACGGTATCGAGCCCGCGTGCCGTCCGTTATCAGAACGCACCAGCGGTGACGGTGATACATCCGGACTCTGGCTGTTACCGGGCCTTCCACGCCAGGAGACTGGCTGACTCGCCGCCGCTTGTCGCCCTGCTGCAGGCCCGTGAACGGGGCCGGGCGCTCGGCGCCTGCCTGCTGTTCGCTGCGCTGACGCTGTCGGTACTTGTCACTGACGCGATCCGATGAGGGAGCCCGCCAGTGCCGCAATGACCAGGCTTGGGGGGCACCGGCCGGCCAGGATGGCTTAACGTCACGTGGCTGTCAGCAAAGCGCTGGCCCTTGTTTCTGGCGCACGGCCGGTGCCTTACGGGCATGCTCACCCCGCAGCCCGGCGCTGTCAAGACCGGTCCGTCAGCGGCATAGTGCAGGACACGTACGTGGACCGGTATGCAGGGAGGTATGACGGTGGCAGCGAGGGGGATGACGCAGCTGAAGGTGGGACTGCGGGTCACCGACCTGGAAGCATCCTGCGCGCTGTACCTGAAGCTCGGGTTCCGGCAGATCCCGCGGCTGGATGAGCCCCGGCTTCGCTACCTGACGTTCGGCCACACCTGGCTGATCTTGTCCGACAGGTATCAGCACGCCTACCACAGCGTGCAGCGACGGGATGCTGCCGTCAGCGGGCCGCTGGGCTCGGGGTTCGTGCTAGCAATCCCGACGCCGGATCTCGATGCCACCTATGACCTCTGGTGCGCCGAGGGACTGCCGGTGACGCTTGAGCCAGAGGACGTGTACTGGGCGCGCATTTTCTACGGCCTGGACCCGGACGGCTACGAGCTCATGTTTGAGCAGCATCACGACATTAAAGGGCCGCCGAAGACATTCAGAACGCACGGGCCGGGCTCCTGATCTGGTCAGGAATCGAGAAGCGCCGGGCTGCTGGCGAGGCCTAGCCTCCCTGTAAATGGCCGGCCTGGTGCCGGGCCCTGACGATCTGAGCAGAGGAGCCAGAGTATGCCCGCGAAGAACTCGGAAGCTGAGTCCGGCGGCTTTACCGCTGAGGAGCGCGCCGCGATGAAGGAGCGCGCCGCTGAGCTGCGCGCCGAAGGCAAGCAGGGCGCCAAGAAGGCAGACGGACTGCAGGCGGTCCTGGACAAGATCGCGGAGTTCGCGCCGGAGGACCGTGAACTGGCTGAGCGCGTGCACGTGACGGTGACGGCTACCGCGCCCGACCTGCTGCCAAAGACCTGGTACGGGATGCCCGCCTATGCGAACAAGGAAGGCAAGGTCGTCGTCTTCTTCCAGGACTCGGGCAAGTTCAAGTACCGGTACTCGACCCTGGGCTTCCAGGAGGCCGCCAACCTCGACGACGGCGACATCTGGCCGGTGTCGTATGCGCTCCAGGGCTGGAACGCCATGGTCGAGAAGAAGGTCATCGAATTGGTGAAGGCCGCGATCTCCTGATGCCTAGCTCCGCTTGACACTTCATGCGCACTAGTCGAGTTGGCTCGGAGACCGGCCTGCCAGCCGCGCCTGACTACGCCGCCGCCCGGGGTCGGTGTCGCAGGCGAGTCCGGAGCCAGATACCACAGTGCCACGCCACGATCGCGCTCCACAGACCGAGGACAGCCCAGTACCCCGCGGAGGAGCCTGTCTGGAGGAGAAGCACGCCCTGAGCGATCATGAGCAGGGCGATGCGGAAATGCCAGGCGGCTGGCAGCGAGATCAGCTGCCAGGCGCCAGCGCCGCGGTGGCGGCGGGCCAGCAAGACAAGCTGCTGTATCGCGTTCATCCCGGCGGAAACGATAAGAACGACGCCGGCGACCGACTCGAAAACCCGCATGCGGTACCTGCCTCATTGGCTGCTGTCCAGCGTATACCGTCCAGGCGCTCTCGCCTGAGGAGTCATTCCCTGGGCAGGGCAAGGAGCGCACAAGCTCGCCGTCGTGGCTGATGACCTCCTGACGGCTACGGCTACGGCAACGGCAACGGCAGCGCGACTGGGCGTTTCCGCGGAAACGCCGGCCTGGTTAGGTCAGGGCCAGCACCGCGTAGGCGGCCAGCCAGTGCTCCACCATGTAGTCGTCGCCGCGGACGTGCGGCAGCGCGGCGTTCAGATGGGTGCGGGCCGCTGCGAGTGCCGGCCCGATCCGGGCGTCGCCCTCCGGCAGGCTCTCCGCGAGCCGGCGCCAGCAGTAGGCGCGGCTCGCGTTCAGGCCGTGCAGGTGGGCGATCTGCCCGTCGCTGGCGTCGGACACCACCGCCGGGATGAACAGCGAGGCCGGCTCGCCACCGGCGATCCCGGGCAGGAACGCTGCCAGCCAGTCGGCGAACTCCGGCTGCGCGAGCAGCCTGCTCATCAGCTCCGCCTCGGTCAGCGCGGGTGACAGGAAGTCGTACCCGGACGGCTCGTAGCCGCCCGGGTAATCCGTGTCGTCGGCGAACCAGCCGAGTGCCCTGGCCTCGATCGCCGCCGCCAGTTCCGGCCGGCCCGCCTGCGCCTGCCTGGCCGCGAACGGCAGCGCGATCGACATGCCGAACGCGCTGTTGGCGTGCATGCCGTACCGGATCGGATAGGTGGCCGTGGGCAGCCAGTCCAGGAAGCCCTTCGTCAGCGCATCGGCGAGCGGGGCGATCGCTGTCAGCCATCGGCGCGCCTGAACGTCGTCCAGGCTCGCGATCTCGTGCACCAGGGCAAGCGCCCAGGCCCAGCCGTATGGTCGTTCGTGCCGCCCGTCGGTGCCGGTTACGAAGGCCGCCTCAGCGGCGAGCTTGTCGGCGGTGAACTGGGCGTCGAGCAGGTCCCTGATCTCGCCCGCCGGCACCGAGTCCCCGGCCAGTCGCAGCAGCCGGACCAGCAGCCAGTGCATCTCGACGCAGGAGTGCCAGTCCAGGCTGCCGTAGAACACCGGCGTCCGCTCGGCGGGCCGGACTGGGAAGTCGCCCGGCTCTGTCATCAGGTGAACCAGGTGCGACGGGAACTCCCTGCCGATGTTGGCGATGGCCACGTCAGCGTAGGCCGCTGCCTGCTGCCCAGAATGTCCAGGCGCTCCGCAGCGGCCGGACCGGTCTGACTGTCACGCACCTGAGCAGCCTAAGTCACCCCAGGATCGTCTGGAGTTCGGTCACCCACGTATCGCGGGGGCCGTCGCAGTCGAGATAGAGCTCCCGGTCGAACGACGTTGCCTTGTCGCCCGAGCGGTCGATCCACTCGTGCAGCGCGCGGAACGCGTCGGGGAACCGATCCGGCGCGCCCCGCACGACTGTCGTCGCCGCCCGCTCCACGGCCGGCAGATCGATCGTGGCAACGCCGTCGCTGTCGATGGATGTGCCGGGCGGGATCCGGAGTGCCGTAGTGAGGCGGAGCGGCGCGTCGTCGTCGGCGGCGTCCTCGTACAGGGCGAGCGACAGTCCGTCGAACGCCACGTGGTGCTGCGCAAGGGCGGCGTGCAGGCGCGGGTACATGCGGCCGCACGCGGCAGCGATCTCCTCGATGCCGGCGAGGCTCTCACTCACGGCAATGACGTGCATGGGCTCGAGCCGCTTGACGATTACTTCGTAGTCGGCCATGGATCCCTCCTCGAGTTGCGCGAGCCTCAGCTCGACCCGCGTGAGCTGGTCGGTCTGTGCGGCGAGCCGGGCGTGAGCTTCGGCCTGGCGCAGCCGCAGGATCCCGCGTAGCTGCTCAACGGTGACGTCGTCGCCGATCAGCAGGCCGACCTGCGACAGCGGCACACCCAGATCGCGAAGGACGAGAATGCGGTGCAGCCGCAGGACCTGGTCGGGCGTGTAGTGCCGGTAGCCGGTCAGCGGATCCACCCAGGCAGGCTTGAGCAGACCCAGGTCGTCGTAGTGCCGCAACGTGCGGACTGACACCTGCGCCAGCCGCGCCACCGTCCCGATGCCGTACATGGCAGTAACTCAAGCAGCTGACGCTGCGGAAGAGTCAAGAAGCGGCCGGCGATAATCGGCTTCATGGCTGTCGGGATTCTGGCGGAACCGCTGTGCGCGGTCTGCGGTGAGGTGGCGGCGCGGGTCGAGGTCGTAGCGCCGGGCCAGCTGCCGTCGCGCTGGCGGCGCTGGAGCCGCAAGCATCGCCAGTTGTTCGAGGAACAGCGCGATCCGGCGCAGTGGTACCTGATGTTCGCGGGAGTTACCGGCGGCAACGGCTGGGTCGGCGATCCGGTCAGTGCCGACCGCGCGCAGGCGATCATCGAGGCGTTCCGGCGGCCCTACCGCTTCCAGCAGGTGCACGGCGCTGGCCTGTACGACGACGCGGGCTTCTGCGAGCAGTGCGACGCCGCTTACTGCCACAGGCACTGGCATCTGTCCGACACGGGGCACGGCCGCTGCCCGCACCAGCACGGCAAGAGCCTCGACCCGAGCGCGTCGGCTGGCTGAGCGGGGAAGTCCGGCACTCAAACAGCGCAAAGGGGCATACCGGACCAGAGGGTAACCCTGAGCTGAGCCATGGGAGCGGTCAGACGTAGCCTAAAAATGACCCCAGCCGCCTTCCGGTCCCGTTTTGTCGGCCGACAGCCCGCGGCGGTGTGAGCTCTCGGCCGAGCAGGATTTTAGCCGCTCAGGACGGGGGAACTTATGAAGTCATTTCCAGCCGTCGCGGCCGCTATCGTCGCAGCGACGGCAGCCGTAGGACTCGGGACGGGTGCAGCTTCGGCGGCGCCAGCCAGCGGGCCGCCAGCCAGGACCTACATACCGACCCCGACGAAGGGCGAACTCGTCTACCGCCCGGCCAAGCTCCACCTGGAATACGGCCCTGAGCTCGTCGCGAAGGACGTTCACTGGCAGTACTGGCATCATGGCGACGCTCAGGCCACCGCGAACCTTGTTGGTTGCGATGAGGGATGCTTCGGGCTCGGGCACGTCACGCTGCACTTCTACGCCGCCAGGTATCTGCGAATGAATGCATCGGAATATCTCAAGGTACATATCATCCATGCGAATTCCGGGCTCGGCGCCCGTTACTGGCATTGGGACGCCGCCGGGAATACCTGGACTGGGTAGCGAGTAAGCGCCGCCGTCCGTCTCTCGCCGGGCCACGAGGAGGAGCTCCTCCGCTTCCGCGGAAGCGGCTTGTGAAAGCTGCACAAGGCGTTTCCGCGGAGACGCGGACGCACCCGGCGAACCCGACGATGACGTCACCTCACGGCGAGACGGGTCGCTGACACCGCTGATCCGGGCCGGGCGTGGCGCCGGTGAGGCTGCTGAAATGGGCTGGCGCCTGGACTACCGTGGCCCTGTGAGCAGCGAGAGAGTGCCCGGCGGGCCGGTTCATAAGCTTCCCGCTGACCTGCGCACGGCTCTGATCTCCAACCCGACGGCGCTCGTTGCGTGGAAGGACATCACGCCGCTGGCCCGGAATGAGTTCATCTGCTGGGTCGAGGATGCCAAGCAGGAGAAGACCCGAGAGCGCCGCATCCGCCGGACGCAGGAGGAGCTGGAGGAAGGCCAGCGCCGGCCATGCTGCTGGCCAGGCTGCAGTCACCGCGAGCGCAACGGCCGGTAGCGACGTAATGCGGTAGCGACTGGTAATGCGTAGCGAGTAGCGGAGTTACGGTGCTGGAATATCGGCGCTACTCGGTTCGCGGCGCTCACGAGCGCAGGGCCTATCTCGGACAGCGGCTATCCGCGAGGCTGCACTGGCTCCGGCGGCAGCTCTGCTGCCAGAGACTCGATGGTCGTCGTCTCACCTGTCTTGACGCCTAATCCGGCTCTGCAGAGAATGGCGGGTAGCTCGCACGCGGGGAATCGTGATCGCGGCAAATCGTCAGTTCTGATCTTATGACCGGCTTCGCCTGCTGGCGAAATGCGGAAGGAAAGATCATGGCCGAGCATCCTAATGTCGCTCGCATCAGGGACGGGTACGCTGCCTTCGCCAAAGGCGACTTCGCCGTCCTTAATGACCTGTTCGCCGAGGACCTGCTCTGGCACGAGCCCGGGCAGAATCAGCTCGCTGGCGAGTACCGTGGCCGGGAGGCCGTCTTCGGTTTCTTTGGCAAGCTCATGGAGCTCACCGAGGGATCGTTCCGGATTGAACTTGGAACCGTCTTCGCCGACGATGAGCACGGCGTCGCACAGGTGGTGCTGAGCGCCAGCCGGGGCGTTCGCAGCGCCCGCGCCGATGCCGCGCAGGTCTTCCATCTGCGTGACGGCCGGGTGACGGAATTCTGGAGCGTTGCCGCGGATCCGAATGCCTTCGACGAGATCATCGGCTGATCAGGCAGCAACGTGTACGGCATGCCGGGCACGCCGACATCCTGCGGGAGCAACTCGACGGAGCAGCGAGGATCGCGGCCTTCCGCGTTAGATTCTCCGAGGCCGCAGCCCGGACACGGCGATCCGAGCTGAAGGCAGCCATTGCGATAGCAACCGCAAGCGCGGCGCTGCCAGGAAGTTTCGTTCGGCGGCTGAGGCGCTGAGCCAGCGGGCGTTATGCCCTGGTTCCGTTTAGAGAAGGCAGTGCCGCGGGCTTCATTGCTGGCTGTCATCGAGGGCGGCGCCCCGGCCGCCCGGCCGGTCGGCCGGGCATCGTCGCGTGAGCGCGTCCAGGGCCTGGGCGTGTGCCTGCACGTCGGCGTCTCCGGCCAGTGCCCGCTGGGCGACGAACCCCAGGATTATCGACTGCAGCAGCTCCGCCACGTCGCCGGGGTCGGCGCCGGGATCGAGCTTCCCGGCAGCCTGCCACCGCCGGGCCGTCTCGGCGAGCAGCTCGCGCTGCCTGCGGTAGGCGGTCGCGGGTGGTCGCCTTGAGTCCGGGGTCGCTCTGGGAGTGGCTCCAGCCGTGCAGGGACACGAGCAGCCGGTCGATGCCGCCGGGCTTGTCGCGGCCGAAGTCCGCGATGGTGCGCAGCAGCTTGCTCGATCGAACTGGGGAAGCGGCGGCGGGTCGGGGTCCTTCAGGATCGGGGCCAGCTGCCTGCCCATCGCGGCCGTTCCGTCGGTAACGACGGCGTTGATGATGTCGTCCTTGCCCTTGAAGTAGCCGTAGACGGCGCCGGTCGACAGCCCGGAGCGGGCGATGATCATCTCCATCGACACGGCTTCCAGCCCGTGCTCTTGCAGGCAGGCCCGCGCCGCCTCGAGGATTTGCTCGCGCCGGGCTTCGCGGCGCTCATCGGTGATCCGGGGCATGCCTCCACCCTACCATCAAAAGAAGGAATATTCGTTCTTGACAGGAGCGCCGTGGCGGGTGCAGCCTTAAAAGGAATATTCTTTCAGTAAAGGAGGTACGCCATGACCACGACGACACCCTTGGCGGGACGGGCCGCGGGCGACGCCGACTACGAGCGCCTGGGCCTCTCCCGCGACACCGTCGCCGCCTGGGAGGACGGTGCCCGCACCGACGGCGGACGCGGCAGCTTCGAGTGGTGGTATTTCGACGCCCACCTGGACGACGGCGCGGCGCTCGTCGTCGTCTTCCAGGACAAGGACTTCACCGAGCCGCAGAAGCCGCTTACCCCGCTGGTGCGCATCAACCTCGACCTGCCCGACGGCCGCAGCCTGCAGAAGGAGCAGCGCTTCGCGCCCGAGAGCTACTCGGCCGCGACCGATCACGCCGACGTGCGCATCGCCGGGAACCGCTTCGAGGGGGACCTGCACCGCTACCGCATCACCGCCGCGATCGATGAGGTCAGCGTCGACGTGACGCTGACCGGCCAGGTCCCGTCGTGGCGGCCGGGAACCGGGCTACGTCTGCTTCGGCGCCGACAAGGCGCATACGTTCGCCTGGCTGCCCGCGGTCCCGCAGGGGACGGCCGAGGTGCGCTACCGCATCGGCGACGAGGTCCACCAGAGCGCCGGCATCGGCTACCACGACCACAACTGGGGCAACGCCGCCCTGCAGAAGCTCATCCACGACTGGTACTGGGCGCGCGGTCAGGCAGGCCCGTACTCCGTGATCACGTCGTACGAGACCGCGCACGAGAAGTACGGCTACGCGCTCGATCCCGAACTTCATGCTCGCCAAGGACGGGCGCATCCTCGCGGGCGACGCCGAAAAGGTCGCCTTCACGCTGGAGGACGTCCACACCGACGAGAAGACCGGCAAGCCCGTGGCGAACGTGCTGCGCTACAGCTACCAGGACGGCGACGACCGCTATGTGCTGACCTACACGGCCGAGGACGTCCTGACCCGCGCCAGGCTGATCGAAGGCGTCCACGGCATCAAGCGGCTCGCGGCGACGCTGGCCGGCTTCGACGGCGCCTACCTGCGCTTCAGCGGCGAGTGCCGGGTGCAGTACTTCCGCGCCGGCACGCTCGTCGAGGAGTTCGCGGACAAGGCGATCTGGGAACTCATGTACTTCGGGCACGCGCGATGAGAGCATCGAAGCGGGAGGGCAGACGATGAACTCCCCGGAGCAAGAAGGAAGCGGAATCGGCGGCGTCACGCCGCGGGTCCGCGCGTCGACGCTGCTGCGGGTGCGCACCGTGTGGCTCGCCCCGATCGCCTTGGCGGCGATCCTGGTGTTCTTCATGACGCTGTTCTACATCGGCGCCATCGTCAACCCGACGGGACACCTGAGCGGCCTGCCCGTGGCACTGGTCAACGAAGACAGCGGCGGAACCGTGCACGGCAGCCAGGTCAACTTCGGCGCCGAGGTGGCCTCAGACCTGCTGCACACCAGCGGCGTGACGAGTCGGCTATCGCTGGACGAGATCTCCTACGCCCAGGCCGAGGCCCAGATGAACAGCGGCAAAGCCTACGCCGCCATCGTGATCCCGCCTGGCTTCACCGCGTCCCTGCTATCCGCCTACGGGCTGTCCTCCGCGTCCGCCGGCACGCCGATGATCCAGCTGCCGACCAACCCCCGGGCGGGATCCATGGGGGTACAGCTCGCCACCGGCGTCGCGCAGCCGGCCCTGCAACAGGTATCGAGCGCGGTCGGCAGCAAGCTCTCCTCGGAGGCCGCCAAGCTCGGCAGCACCCCGCGCAGCGGGGTCGACACCGCCAACCCCATCACGGTGACGACGAGCGATTTCCGCTCGGTCCCGCCGGACTCGGCGCTCGGGCTGAGCGCCTTTTACATCTCACTGCTGGCGCTCATGTGCGGGTTCCTGGGCGCTGTTCTCGTCAACTCCAGCATCGACGCCGCGCTGGGGTACGGCACCAGCGAGATCGGCCCCAGATGGCGGCAGCGAATGCCGGTCGCCATCAGCCGGTGGCAAACGCTGCTGGCGAAATGGTCGGTGGCGCTGGTCGCCGTGCCGATCCTGACCGGCATCCTGCTCCTGGTCGCGGCCGGGCTCCTCAACATGAACGCTCCCTACGCTGGCGAGCTCTGGCTCTTCATGTCGTTCGCGGGCATCGCGATCGCGGCTGGCACGCTCGCCCTGTTCGCCGCCTTCGGCTCCCTCGGGCAGCTGCTGGCGATGCTCCTGTTCGTCTACCTTGCGCTGGCATCGTCGGGCGGCACCGTCCCGGTGCAGGCGCTGCCGTCGTTCTTCCGCTTCGCCGCCAGCTTCGAGCCGCTCCGGCAAGTGCTCGGCGGGGTGCGGGCGATCCTGTACTTCAACGCGCAGGCAGACGCCGGCCTCACCAGGGGCGTCGTGCTGACCGCCATCGGGCTCGTCTTCTGGCTCATCGCGGGGGCCGCAGTGACCAGATGGTATGACCGCAGAGGCATGGACCGCCTCCAGCCCGACGTGCTCGAGTTCGTGCAACGGTCCGCCCGCGCCTATACCGCGGCACCCAAGACCCGGCGCGCAAACCGCGATACCGGCAACGAAGCGCAAATAAAGACAGCGCTCTCGGAAACCGCCGCACCCGGTGACCAGCCGCCCGCCGTCTGAGCGTGCTGGTACGGCGCGGGGACACGGGCGTCGGTGCCGCATCGCAGCCCGACCGTCAGGCCCTCGGTCTGGATGAGGCAGGCGGCCTCGCGGAGGAGCCTCCCGGTCTGCGCACGCCGCTCCGGAGGCCGTCGCTGGCCTCAACCGGAACCATGGTGCTGACCTGGCGGTCGAGCTAGGCCTCAGGCTGGTTTCTGAGCGGAGACGAGCATGAAGTGGTGGCCGGGAAGGCCGGACCAAGTCCGCCAGTCGAGACGACGTGTCTCCACGTCCGTACATCCGGCCAGCTGAAGGACGGAGGAATAGGGTCGGCCCGGTCACATGGGCTCCGCAGGGCCGGGAAGATCTCGCGCTGGTCAGTCGCCATATGGCCGGATCGGCAGGGCGCCCCCAGCAGGATTCGAACCTGCGCACACGGCTCCGGAGGCCGTTGCTCTATCCCCTGAGCTATGGGGGCTGGCGCACACCGCGCAGCAGGGTTGCCCTGCTGGCCGGAGCAAGCGTATCAGGAGCACGGATCGCCGGACACGCAGCCGATCTGCGCGCAGGATTCAGCCGGAGCCGATAGCCTCGCGCCGTGACCCAGGGACTTGGCCGCGTGCTGGTTGTCGACGATGACGAAGTCATCCGGCAGCTCATCGCTGTCAATCTCACGCTTGAGGGATTTGAGGTAGTAACAGCCGTCGACGGCCGCGACTGCATCGACAAAGTCGAAGAAGTCGAGCCCGACGTGATCACCCTCGACGTCATGATGCCCCGGCTGGACGGCTGGGTGACGGCCACTCAGCTGCGCCGGAATCCGGCGACCGCCGGGATCAAGGTCGTGCTCATCACCGCACGGGCGCAGGAGGACGACCGCGACCGGGGCCGCCAGATCGGCGTCGACGCCTATCTCACCAAGCCGTTCGACCCGGCCGAGATGATCAGGGTCATCCGCGAGCTGGCAGGCGCTCCCAGCAGCGCTTTCGACTGACCGCCTGATTAGCCCGCCCATAGCCTGAGCTGGTGATCACTGCCGATCTCGACCGGGAACTAGCCGCCTCGCTCCGCAGCCTCATCGCCCGGGGCGGACTCCCGGCGACGACGGCGCAGCTCGCCATCCGCGGCACCTGGCGTCCCGCGCCTGACGGCGCGCCGGCTCGTTACGCCACCACGCTGCCCCTGGAACTGGCAGCGCTGGCCGGCACCGACCCGGCCCCGATCGCCGCCGGGCTGGCCCGCCCGCTCGGTGCCGCCGGGTGGATCGAGGAGGCCGGCAGCTCGGGCGGATACCTCATCGATCACGGTGACGCCGCAGGCACTGGCACGCTCGGCGGCGCGGATGGCGGCGGCCGGGCCGGCCTGCGCGGCCAGCGTGATCCTGGCCGGCACCACCACCACGGCGGCGGACTGGCCTGACCTGGCAGCCGCCAGAACCTGGCGGCAGGCGTGGCAGGACCAGGCAGCCGCGATGACCGGGCAGCTGTCGATGGCCGCAGGCGCGTCAGCCGCACTTCCTCCAGGCCGGGAACGAGGTAGCCCCGAGCCAGTCCGTACCCAGCGTTCGCGGCCGTCGCCGGCCGCCGCCGTGGCCTACTACGGGCCTGACTCGGTCCGGTACGCCCTGGCCAGGACTGCACCGGGCTCGGCCGTACCGCCCGCGTCGCTGCTGACGCCGCCGTCGCCGGGCCGCCGGATGCCCGATCCGCTCGCCGCGGTCCAGCAGGCCCACGCGGACGCGGCGTCGGTGCTGCGGTGGGCGGCCGACCTCGGGCTCGCGGCGGGCTGCGGAGGAGGACAAGCTGGGCGGCCAGCTCGGGCGGCCAGCTGAGCGTTCGCTGCTGACCCTCCTGTCGTTCCTGCCGGTCAGGGTGGCGGCCGCGGGCCGCCGGCGGCGGCCGGACGAGCTGCCCCGTTACCTGGAGGACGTCAGCTCGGCCTGGCAGGAGTGCCAGCAGACGGCGCCTGCGCTGTCGTTCGGCGGTGCCGCGGCACCGCACGATCCCGGGGTAGCTGCCGCACGGCTGGTCCTGGCCGATGCGGTCCGGGCTGTGCTGGCGGCAGGCCTGGCGCTGACCGGGATCGCAGCCGTCGGCCAGCTCTGATGGCGGGACTGTCAGTACCCCGCGATAAGTGTTGTGGGCAGGGTTGCCGGACGGGCGCGAGGGCTTTGCGCGGCGTGTTCGGGTCCGGGAGGCTTGTGAGAATGACCAGGTTGAAGTAGGTTCGCGGGTCATCACCGTGTATGCCGGGGGTCTGAGGTGCGAGGTACTGTGCGGGCGCTCGGGTGTCTGCGCTCCTTTCGGCCTGCCGGCATGCATCCCGGATGTGGCCGTGTCGGGGGATCTGTGGTTGAAGCGTCATCGAAACGGGTAACGCATGGCTAGTAAGCCCCCCAGGACGTACTCAGCTTGTGCTCGTATCAGGTCCCTGCGCCAGCATGCCGGCTGCGCGAGCGTACCTGCGGGCGCGCCACGAATCTGCCGGGCAGCTCCCGGCCGGTCGAAGCGCTGCTGCCAGTACGGACACAGCCAAAGGAATGCCGTGGGTCATGTTGGTGTTAAGCTAGGTGCTGCACCAGATGCCCCGCACAGGGGACAGGTGCTCGTTCGTACTCCTTCCGAATGTCTTCCGAGCGCTCGGCGGCGTGCGATCTCGACATTCATCTGCCCATCGCGGGACTTCCTGGTCTGCCCGGCCCTAGCCAAGGGCCTGGTCAGTGAGGACCCTTGCGGCTTTCAGCCGCGACCGGGATGGCCCGCTAGCTGTGGCGGTAGCGGGCAGCGGTGGCAGGTAGCAACACGACAGCGGGCAGGGCGCCGCAGATGCGGCCGTGACCCGTACCCTGGGAAGGACCCCTTGTGAGCGAAACCTTGGACCTGTTCTCTGCTGAGAACGGGGATTCTGCCGGCCTGCCTGTGCCGGTTAGTCAGCCGGCAGATCAGCCGGTCGGCGTGGCGGATTCGGCGGGGACTTCCCACCGCCCGGCTGGCGCGGTACGCTCCTGGCCGGACGCCGTTGACACGGCCACAGCCAGCGGCGACGCTAGCGCGGCCTCCCCCGGCGAGAGCGGCGGCAAGCCCAAGGCACTGTCAGCGATGCTGCTGCCCGAGCTTCAGCGGGTCGCCCAGTCGATCGGCATCACCGGAACCGCGAGGATGCGCAAGGGTCAGCTCATCGCTGCGATCGAGGAGAAGCGGCAGGGCGGGGGACTGCGGGCAACCGAGGCCCAGGGCCAGGTGCCAGCAGCCCGCCAGATCAGGACTTCCGACAAGTCAGTCCAGCGGGGAGCGCCTGCGGGAGCCGGCGCTGACCGCACCTTCGAGCGGGACGCCATGGAATCACAGACATCAGCACAGCCAGGGGTGGGCGCCAACGGCGCCACGGGGATCGGCGAGGGATCGTCCATCGCGAGCACCGGGATTGGCACTGCGCCGGCGGACGCCGGGCGCGCCACGGTTAACGGCAGCAGCGCGCCCGCCGAGGTCCAGCAGACCGGCGATGGCCAGCGCCCGGAGCGGCGCCGCCGTTCCAGTTCGCGCCGTGACGACGCCGGCGAGCAGCCGCGTGCGGCCAGCGACGGGCAGGACCGCGAGGCCGGCTCCGCCCCGCGCGACCAGCAGGGCGGCCGCGAGCAGGGCGGTCGCGAGCAGGGCGGTCGTGACCAGCAGGGCGGCGGGCGCGACCAGCAGCACAACCGCGAGCAGCAGGGCGGCCGCAACAACGACGGCCGCAACAACGACAGCCGCAACAACGACAGCCGCAACAACGACAGCCGCAACAACGACAGCCGGAACGACGACGACCGGGACGGCCGGGCAGCCGCCGCAGCCGCGACCGGTTCCGCAACCGCAACTCAGGCAACCGCCGCCGCGAGCGTGGCGGCGGCGGGGGCAACGAGGCCGAGCCGGTGATCACCGAGGACGACGTGCTGATCCCGATCGCCGGGATCCTGGACGTGCTCGACAACTACGGCTTCGTCCGCACCACCGGCTACCTGCCCGGCTCCAACGACGTCTACGTGTCGCTGTCCCAGGTGCGCAGGTACGGCCTGCGCAAGGGCGACGTCATCGAGGGCGCCGTCCGGCAGCCGCGTGAGGGCGAGCGCCGGGAGAAGTTCAACGCGCTGGTCCGGCTGGACAAGATCAACGGCCTGGACCCGGAGCAGGCCCGAAGACCGCCCCGAGTTCGCCAAGCTGGTGCCGCTGTACCCGCAGGAGCGGCTGCGGCTGGAGACCGACCCGACGATCATGACCACCCGGATCATGGACCTGATCTGCCCGATCGGCAAGGGCCAGCGCGGCCTCATCGTGTCGCCGCCCAAGGCGGGCAAGACGATGATCCTGCAGGCCATCGCGAACGCGATCACCAAGAACAACCCCGAGTGCCACCTCATGGTCGTCCTCGTGGACGAGCGGCCCGAGGAAGTCACCGACATGCAGCGCACGGTCAAGGGCGAGGTGATCCACTCGACCTTCGACCGCCCGGCCGAGGACCACACCACCGTCGCCGAGCTGGCCATCGAGCGGGCCAAGCGGCTGGTCGAGATGGGCCACGACGTGGTCGTGCTGCTCGACTCGATCACCCGGCTCGGCCGCGCCTACAACCTGGCGGCGCCGGCCAGCGGCCGGATCATGTCCGGCGGTGTCGACTCGACCGCGCTGTACCCGCCGAAGCGGTTCTTCGGCGCGGCGCGCAACATCGAGCACGGCGGCTCGCTGACGATCCTGGCCACGGCCCTGATCGAGACCGGCTCCCGCGCCGACGAGGTCATCTTCGAGGAGTTCAAGGGCACCGGCAACATGGAGCTGCGGCTGCGCCGCGAGCTCGCCGACAAGCGGATCTTCCCGGCGGTCGACGTGGACGCGTCCAGCACCCGCAAGGAAGAGCTGCTGATGACGCCGGAGGAGCTCAAGATCGTCTGGCAGCTGCGCCGGGTGCTGCACGCCCTCGAGCCGCAGCAGGCGCTTGAGGTGCTGATGGAGCGGATGAAGGAGACCAAGAGCAACGCCGAGTTCCTGCTGCACGTGCAGAAGACCACGGTCGGCGAGCTCGCTAGCGGTCTGCGCCGCGCGTCCGCCGGAGGCGTGCCGGCCGGGCGGGAATGCAGGCGGATGCCCGTCGGCACGTTGCACGGTCTGGCACACTGGTAGGCCACTACAGATGCGGTACCGGTTCACGCCAATGCGGAGCTGGCTTCAGTCAGCCCGGCATCACGCACAGCAGGCGACCCGGCGACCGCGAGAACCAGGAGTACGCAATGAAGTCCGGATATTCACCCGGAGTACGTCGAACCACGGTGACCTGCACCTGCGGGAACACGTTCACCACGCGCAGCACGGCCAAGAACGGCGTCATCCACGCCGACATGTGCTCGAGCTGCCACCCGTTCTACACGGGCAAGCAGAAGATCCTCGACACCGGCGGCCGGGTGGCCAGGTTCGAGCGCCGGTTCGGCAAGAAGGCCGACGGGCGGCCAAGTAGCGTTCACGGCCAGCGCCGGATGCCCTGCGCCGGAAGCTTCGTGACCGAACGCGGACACGGTTCGGCCTGTCCAGCTACTGGTCATGCCGCAGGCAATCAGAGGAGGTACAGCGGTGTTCGACCGGCTTGCCGAGCTGGCCGCCGAGCACGCGCGACCTGGAGCGCGACCTCGCCGACCCCGCCGTGCACGCCGACCCGGACCGCGCCAGGACGCTGGCCGCCGCTACGGCGAGCTCAGCCGATCGTCGCAGGCCTACCGCGAGTGGCAGCAGACCGCGGCCGACGAGGCGACCGCGCGCGAGCTGGCCGCCGGAGGACGCCTCGTTCGCCGCCGAGGCCGAGCAGCTCGGCCGCCGCCGCGCGGAGCTCGAGGAGCGGCTGCGCCGAGCTGCTCGTGCCCCGGGACCCCAACGACGACAAGGACGTCATCCTCGAGGTCAAGGCGGGCGAGGGCGGCGAGGAGTCGGCGCTGTTCGCCGGCGACCTGCTGCGGATGTACCTGCGGTACGCCGAGCGGCAGCGGCTGGAAGACCGAGGTCCTCGACTCCACCATGACCGGCCTCGGCGGCTACAAGGACGTCACGGTCGCGGTCAAGTGCGCGCGCGCGCACGCCGGCGACGGCGTCTGGTCGCGGCTGAAGTACGAGGGCGGCGTGCACCGGGTCCAGCGGGTGCCGGTCACCGAGTCCCAGGGCCGGATCCACACCTCGGCGGCCGGCGTGCTGGTCATGCCCGAGGCCGACCCGGTCGAGGTCACCATCGACCCGAACGACCTGCGGATCGACGTGTTCCGCTCGTCGGGTCCCGGCGGCCAGAGCGTCAACACCACCGACTCCGCGGTGCGGATCACCCACCTGCCGACCGGCATCGTGGTCTCCTGCCAGAACGAGAAGAGCCAGCTGCAGAACAAGGAGCAGGCGCATGCGCATCCTGCGCGCCCGGCTGCTGGCCGCAGGCCCAGGAGGACGCCGACGCGCAGGCGGCGGCCGAGCGGCGCAGCCAGGTCGCGCACCGTGGACCGGTCGCAGCGGGTGCGCACCTACAACTTCCCGGAGAACCGGATCTCCGACCACCGCGTCGGCTTCAAGGCCTACAACCTGGACCAGGTGCATCGACGGCGACCTGGACGCGGTGATCAGCGGCGCTGACCGAGGCCGACCGGGCGGAGAAGATCGCCGGCAGCGCCGGACTGAGCGCTGATCTGAGTGAGCCTGCTGCTTGACGAGATCGCCATGGCGACCGCCCGGCTGGCCGAGGCCGGGGTCGAGTCGCCGCGGACCGACGCCGAGCTGATCGCGGCGCACGTGCACGGCGTCTGCACGGGCCGAGCTGCACCTGGTGCCTGACACTGGCGTTCGACCCGCGGTTCTGGGACGACATCGCGCGCCGGGAGGCACGCGAGCCGCTGCAGCACATCACCGGCCACGCCTACTTCCGCTACCTGGAGCTCGACGTCGGCCCCGGCGTGTTCGTGCCCCGGCAGGAGACCGAGGTCATGACCGGCTGGGCGATCGACCAGCTGCGCGGCCATGGACGTCGCCGACCCGGTGGTGGCCGACCTGGGCACCGGGTCCGGCGCGATCGCACTGGCCATCGCCCAGGAGGTGCCCGCGGGCGCGCGTGCACGCGGTGGAGGCAGACCCGCTGGCCCGGCAGTGGGCCGAGCGGAACATCGCCAGCGTGCGCCGCGGCCTCGCCGCACACCGCGGGCCGGGTGACGCTGCACGCCGGGGACTTCGGCCGTGGCCCTGCCTGACCTGGACGGCGCTGGTGGACCTGGTCGTCAGCAACCCGCCCTACATCCCGGCCGGCGCGTGGGTGCCGCCCGAGGTGGGGGAGTACGACCCGGCGACCGCGCTGTGGGGCGGCAGGACGGCCTCGACGCGGTCCGGGTCATCGAGGCAGCGGCACGGCGCCTGCTGCGGCCCGGCGGCCTGGTCGCCGTGGAGCACGGGGCCCAGCAGGGCGCGGCCGTCTACTGGGTGTTCGCCGAGGAGAGCGGCTGGCGGGAGACGCGCAACCACATGCGACCTGGCCGGCCGGGACCGGTTTGTCACCGCGGCCCGGCCGTGAGCCGCATCCGGGCATGGCAGGATGATCGGCTATGAGCGCCTGGTTTGACTGCGCCGACCGATGCTCAGCGCACCGACGGACTCGCGGCTGCCGCCACCGCCGTGCTCGGCGGCGAGCTTGTCGTCATCCCGACCGACACGGTGTACGGGATCGGCGCCGACGCCTTCAGCCCGGCGGCGGTATCGCGCCTGCTGGCAGCCAAGGGCCGCGGCCGGGACATGCCGCCGCCGGTGCTGGTCGGCACCGTGCGGGCAGCGGCCGCCCTGGTCGACGACCTCGGCCCGGACGGGCAGCGGCCTGATCGACGAGTTCTGGCCGGGCGGCCTGACCATCGTCTGCCGGGCCAGCCCGGACGCTGAGCTGGGACCTGGGCGAGACCAAGGGCACCGTGGCCGTCCGGATGCCGCTAGCACCCGGTCGCGCTCGACCTGCTCAGCGAGACCGGGCCGATGGCCGTGAGCAGCGCCAACCTGTCCGGCTCGTCCGTCGGCGATGACCGCCGAGGAGGCCAGGGACCAGCTGGGCGAGTCGGTCTCGGTGTACCTCGACGGCGGCAAGGTGCCCGGTGGCGTGGCCTCCACGATCCTGGACCTGACCGGCCCGCAGCCCCGGCTGCTGCGCCGCGGTGCGATCTCCGTGGGCAGGCTGCGCGAGGTTGCCGCTGTCATCGCGGGGCCCGGCCTGCGCGAGCCATGACGGGCCACGGGCCGTCAGCCACGGCAGCCGGCCCGGTGCTCTAGAGTTGCCGTGATGCGCCATTCCGCCGCCAGGGCCCGGTGATGCAGTGAAGGACTACGTTCTGACACTGCTGGTGGCGGCCGCTGTCACCTACATCCTCACGCCGCTGGTGCGCCGCATGGCCGGGCGGGTCGGAGCGATGAAGCAGCCCCGCGAGCGCGACGTGCACGTCGTCCCCGTCCCGACGCTCGGCGGCCTGGCGATGTTCGGCGGCCTTGCGGCTGGCCTGCTGGTGGCGGATCAGATTCCGCAGCTGCGGCACGGCTTCGCCAACACCGGCATGATCAGCGGCCTGCTGCTGGCCGGCGGCCTGCTGACCGTCATCGGCTTCATCGACGACCGGTGGGGCATGGGGGCGCTCCCCAAGGCTGGCCGGCCAGGTTGCGGCCGGCGGGATCCTGGTCGCGACCGGCACGTCGCTGACCTGGCTGCCGCTGCCCGGCGGCAGCACCTACGTGCCGACCGCTGACCAGTCCACGTTCCTGACGATCCTGGTCGTGGTCGCGACCATCAACGCGGTCAACTTCATCGACGGCCTGGACGGCCTGGCGGCCGGAATCGTGTGCATTGCCGCCACTTCGTTCTTCCTTTATTACTACTCGCTGACCAAGGTCCTCGCGATTTCGTCGACTGGCCGCCCCGGCGCTGGCGTCGGCGATCCTGATCGGGATGTGCCTGGGCTTCCTGCCGCACAACTTCTCCCCGGCCAGCATCTTCATGGGCGACACCGGGTCGATGCTGCTCGGGCTGCTGCTGGCCTACGCGCCGATCTCCAGCATCAGCTCGCTGGACCCGGCCTACCTGACTCACGAGATCAACCGTTATCCCGAGATCATGCCGCTGCTCCTGCCGGCCGCGCTGCTGGTCATTCCGTACGGTGACCTGCTGCTGGCCGTGGTCAGGCGGACCAGGGCGGGCCGGTCGCCGTTCGCCCCTGACCGTAAGCACCTGCATCACCGCCTGCTGGACATCGGTCACTCGCAGCGGGCCAGCGTCCTGATCATGTACCTGTGGGCCGCGGCGTTCTCCGGCAGCATCGTCTGGCTCTCCATCGACAAGACCGAGGCACCGCGAGCCAGTAACCATCACGGGTCGCCGATCTTCGTCTTCGTCATCATCACAGTGGCCGCCGTCGCCGCGCTGCTGCTCATGTCCATGCCCAGGCTGCGCTGGTGGCAGCGGCCGCGGCTGGCTGCCCAGTCCGCGCCGGCCGCGGCGATCGCCGGGCTGGCAGCAGAGACGGACAGCGGCACCGCGAACGGCTCCGAGCCCGTTCCGGTCGCCGAGCCAGCGCTTCTTGCGGCCACCAGCGGCATCTCCTCGGCCAGGCCGCCGGCCGCCGCGGACTCCGGGACAGCACCTGCGCGGCCGGGTGGCCCCGACGCGGTTGCCGGGAACTCAGGCCGTGACTCCGGGCCGGGAGCGGCGGCAGAGGTGTCCTGGCCGGCGCATGCGCCGCTCACCGATCCGTCCTGGCGGCAGCCCGAGCGGCCGGATTCAGGCTGGCAGCTGCCCGATGCCCCCAACCGGGCGGTCCCGAACGGGGCGGGCTCGAACGGCGCGGTCCCGAGCGGGGCGGTCCCGAACGGCGCGGGCTCGAACGGCGCCGTCTCGAAGGGGATCGTCTCGAAGGGGATCGCCTCCAATGGGACGCGTCCCGAACGGCGCGGGCTCGAACGGCGCGGGCTCGAACGGCGCGGGCTCGAACGGCGCGGGCTCGAATGGCTGGGCGACGGGGCGCCTCGCAGCCGCTCCGATCCGGTCAGCCAGCGGAACGGTCCCGCCGCCTGTTGGCGAACGGCCTGCTGGCGAACGGCCTGCTGGCGAACGGCCTGCCGGCGAACGGCCTGCCGGCGGACCGCCAGAGGAGCCCGAGGCGGGCCGGGACTGACCGGCAGGCAGGGGCGCGCAGCCCGCCCCGAGTCACCCTCTGGCCCGGCGGCGCTGACCAGATCAGCAGACTTGCTTGACTCGCCTGTTACCTAGCTCGTTCCCGTCCTGGCCTGGTGTTTTGTGGTTCTCGGCCGGGTGATTCGTCACAGAAGGTGACCTCGTGGACTACAAGGTAGGAGAGCTTGTGATATCTTTCACGAGCACCCACTAGCAGCGTGGTGCGGGGTCCGTGATACGTTTCGCTAACCTGGCCGCAACGGGCCAGGCGGCGGGGTGTCAAGAAGCTGGCACTGCGGCCTACCTCTGCGGTTTGGTGGCTTCCAGCCGCACTAAAAGATCACCCGGAGCTTTGCAGAAGATGCTGGCGAACATCGCCCCGATGGCGCGGCGATCCGCTGCCGTGACGGCCGTCGTGGCCGCGGTCATGGTGGCGCTGAGCGCTGTCCTCGGCGGTCATAAGGGCGTGATCGGCGCCGCTATTGCGGTGGTCGTGGTGGCCGCATTCTTCGGTATGAGCGTGCTGGCGCTGAGCCGGGCCGCGAAGATCAGTCCCCAGGCGATGATGCTCGCCGGGATGGGCACCTACGTGGTCAAGATCCTCGTGCTCCTCTTCCTTGTCGGCCGCTTCCAGAACAGCACGGCGTTCAGCCCGTGGCTGTTCGGCCTGACTGCCATCGTTCTCGTCCTGGTGTACGACATCGCTCTCGCGGTGAACTGGAGCCGCACGAAGATGCTGTATGTCGAGCCGGATGGAGAACGATGACCCGTGTCTCCGACATTCTCTCCGGACGGCAGTGTGCGGCCCGCGGCCGGTGCTGCCCGCAGCCAGCAGCCGGCGGCCAGTCGTCATGACCGCGGAGCTGAAGCCCGGCACCGGCCGGGACGAGGACAGCGAGCCGCGGATGCCGAGGGAGAGCGACGGCTGGCGGATCCTGAGCTACATGCTCGGCGGCATGATCCTGTACGGCGGAGCCGGCTGGCTGATTGGCCACTGGACCGGCGTGTCCGTGCTCTTCCCGCTCGGCATGATTCTCGGCATCGGCCTCTCGATCGTGCTGATCATCTTCCGGGAGACCAGGTCCTGACGGCTGCCGCCTGGCGGCCGGGCGTGTCAGCCGGTCGCTCTCGCCGCTCTGCCACTCGCCCGGCTCCGGATTTCCTTGTCACTTCCGGAGACCCGGCTGAAAGCTTCCTAGCTACTTACGGCATGATGACTCGACTTGACCCGCCGCGGCCTGCCTCGGCGCCAGTCTGCACGCCACAGCCCGAAGGGGTATCTCGGTGAATCACGTACTCGCGGCCGGAACCGCAGTAAGCGGGACCGCAATGAACTGCCACGGGGCCCACGCACACCTCTTCTCGGGCTGCGGATTTCCCTCGCCGTCCATTCAGGATTTCTACTTCACCCCGCTGTTCAAGCTCGGCAGCGTCGGGTTCGGCAAGCCGGGCCTGCTGCTCCTGCTGAGCGCGATCCTCGTGATCGGGTTTCTTCTGGCTCGCCTTCCACAGCCCGAAGCTCGTGCCCCGCGGCATGCAGAACATCGGGGAGATGGGCATTCTGTTCGTCCGCGACCAGATCCTGCGCCCGCAGCTGGGGAAGAAGGGCGACGGCTGGCTCCCGTTCCTGTGCTCGCTGTTCTTCTTCATCTGGATCAACAACATCTTCGGCATCATCCCGATTCTGTACTTCCCGGCGATGGCGAAGTTCGGCTATCCGGTGGCACTCACTGCCATCGTCTGGGTCCTGTACATGGGCCTGGGCCTGAAGAAGCAGGGGATCAGCTACTTCAAGACGCTGACCGTGCCGTCCGGCTCGCCCTGGTGGATCCTGCCGCTGCTCGTGCCGATCGAGTTCTTCTCCAACGTCATCGTCCGGCCGTTCACCCTGTCGGTCCGGCTCTTCGCCAACATGCTGGCCGGGCACGTGCTGCTGCTGGTGTTCGCGCTGGCAACCTGGTACCTGCTGACGGTGTCGATCGGCATCCTGTTCTCGGCAACGTCGTTCGTCGTGCTGATCCTGGTGACCGCGCTTGAGGTGCTGGTGCAGGCACTGCAGGCCTTCATCTTCACGATCCTGACCGCTACCTACATATCGGGCGCGTACGAAGCCGCCCACTAAAGCCGACCCCATAAGAATGACTGGCGGACCGTCCGCCGGCCCGACACGAAGGAACCTGAGAAATGCAGATCGCGATGCACCTGCATCACCTGCTCTACGTTGCCGCCGGCGGTTCGGGGGGCACCTCGGGCAACCCGATCTACTACCACATTGTCAACCTCGGTGCGCTCACCTACGGTCTGGCCGCCATCGGCCCCGGCGTAGGCATCGGCCTGATCTTCGGTAACACCATCCAGTCGATCGCGCGGCAGCCGGAGGCAGCCGGCCGGGTCACTGGCCTGATGTGGATCGGCTTCGCGCTGACCGAGTCACTGGCTCTGATCGGCATCGCGGTGCCGTTCTTCATCAAGTAGCACCACCAGCCGGAGAGGTAGCCGCCCCATGTTTCATCACCTAGCGGCCTCGTCGTCACCCAATCCCCTCGTTCCGAACTGGACCGAGGTCCTCGTCGGCGCCATCGCGTTCTTCATCGTCTTCCTCGCGCTCTGGAAGGTTCTGCTGCCGCAGGATCATGAAGACCCTGGAGGAGCGGACCGACGCGATCGAGGGCGGCCTGGAGCGGGCCAAGGAGACGCAGGCCGAGGCGCAGCGCCTGCTCGAGGAGTACCAGGCGAAGCTCGCTGAAGCCCGCCACGAGGCGGCCAGGATGCGCCAGGAGGCCACGGAGCAGGGTGCGGCGATCATCGCGCAGATGCGCGAGCAGGCGCAGGTCGAGGCACGGCGCATCACCGAGGCGGCGCAGGCCCAGATCGCAGGCTGACCGCCAGCAGGCGCTGTCATCGCTGCGGGCCGAGGTCGGCGCACTCTCCGTCGAGCTGGCGAGCAAGATCGTCGGTGAGTCGCTGGAAGACCAGGCCAGGCAGAGCCGCGTCGTGGACAGGTTCCTCGCCGATCTTGACGAGCGCCAGAGCTCAGCATCAGGGGCGCGGACGTCGTCATGAGGGGCTCAAGCAGGGCATCGATGGTCGAGGTCGAGGAGCTGCTCGCGCAGCTGACGACCGACGCGCAGACCGGCACGGCGCTCGGGGACGAGCTGTTCGCGGTGGCCGGCCTGCTGGCCACCCAGGCCGCGCTGCGCCGGGCGCTGACCGATCCGTCCCGCACGGCCGCCGCGAGGTCCGGACCTCGCGACAACAGTGCTGACGGGCAAGGTCAGCGAGCCGACGGTCCGGCTGATCGCGGCTGCGGCCGCGGCCAGGTGGTCCGCTCCCGGCGACATCACTGACGCGGTCGAGCAGCTGGCAGCGCGAGGCTATTGCCGCAGCTGCCGAGGAGCACGGCCGTCTGGACGAGCTGGAGGACGAGCTGTTCCGGTTCAGCCGGATCGTCGCCAGCACGCCGGAACTGCGGATTGCCCTCACGAACCCGTTCTTCCCGGCGGACGCCAAGCGGCAGCTGCTGAGCGGCCTGCTGGCCGACAAGGTGACCCCGGAGACGCTCGCAGCTGGTTACCGAGGCCGCGACGAGCCCGTTCGGACGTAGCCTGGACGTGAGCCTGGAGGAGTACGCACTGCTCGCGGCCCGGCGGCGCGAGCGGCTGGTGGCCGAGGTACACGTCGGCGGTCGCCCTGACCGATCAGCAGCGCGGCCGCCTGGCTGCGGCGCTGACCGCCGCTTACGGCCACCAGGTGCACCTGAACGTGGTGCTCGACCCCCGCGTGGTCTGGCGGGATGACCGTCAGGATCGGGGACGAGCTCATTGACGGCAGCGTGACCACCCGTCTCGCCGAGGCGCGGCGCCGGATGGCCTCCTGACCCGGCTGACGTCGGCCGGCAGAACCCTGACAGAACAGACTCAGACGAGAAGGACGCGAGGAAGATGGCGGAGCTGACAATCCGGCCCGAAGAGATCCGGGACGCTCTCGAGCGTTTCGTGGAGGACTACGAGCCCGGAACCGCCTCCACTGAGGAGGTCGGCGCTGTCGTCGAGTGCGGCGACGGCATCGCGAGGGTCATCCGGCCTGCCGTCGGCCATGGCCAACGAGCTGCTGGAGTTCGAGGACGGCACCCGCGGCCTCGCGCTGAACCTGGACGTCCGCGAGATCGGCGTCGTCGTTCTCGGCGAGTTCAGCCAGATCGAGGAGGGCCAGCGGGTCAAGCGGACCGGCGAGGTCCTCTCGGTCCCGGTCGGCGACGGCTACCTCGGCCGCGTCGTCGGGCCCGCTGGGGGAGCCGCTGGACGGCCTCGGCCCGATCGAGGGCGCGCTCGAGCAGCGCCAGCTGGAGCTGCAGGCGCCGACGTGGTGCAGCGGCAGCCGGTGACCGAGCCGCTGCAGACCGGCATCAAGGCGATCGACGCGATGACCCCGGTTGGCCGTGGCCAGCGCGAGCTGATCATCGGCGACCGGCAGACCGGCAAGACCACGATCGCCATCGACACGATCCTGAACCAGAAGGCGAACTGGGACTCCGGGGACCCGAAACGGCAGGTCCGGTGCGTGTACGTGGCGATCGGCCAGAAGGGCTCGACCGTGGCCGCGGTCCGGCAGTCCCTCGAGGACGGCGGGGCGCTGGAGTACACCACGATCGTCACCGCGCCGGCGTCCGACCCGTCCGGCTACAAGTACATCGCCCCGTACACCGGCTCGGCCATCGGCCAGCACTGGATGTACCAGGGCAAGCACGTGCTGATCATCTTCGATGACCTGACCAAGCAGGCCGAGGCCTACCGTGCCATCTCGCTGCTGCTGCGCCGCCCGCCGGGCCGCGAGGCTTACCCGGGCGACGTGTTCTACCTGCACTCGCGGCTGCTGGAGCGCTGCGCGAAGCTGTCGGACGAGATCGGCGGCGGCTCGATGACCGGGCTGCCGATCGTCGAGACGAAGGCCAATGACATCTCGGCCTATATCCCGACGAACGTCATCTCCATCACCGACGGCCAGATCTTCCTGGAGACTGACCTGTTCAACTCCGGTGTCCGCCCGGCCATCAACGTCGGCCAGTCGGTCTCCCGAGTCGGCGGCGACGCCCAGATCAAGGCCATGAAGAAGGTGGCCGGCGGACTGAAGCTGGCGCTGTCCCAGTACCGCGACCTGGAGGCGTTCGCCTCGTTCTCCTCCGACCTGGACCCGACCTCGCGGGCGCAGCTCGACCGCGGCGGCCGGCTGGTGGAGCTGCTGAAGCAGCCTCAGTACAGCCCGTTCCCGGTAGAGCGCCAGGTGGTCTCGGTCTGGATGGGCAACGAGGGCTACCTCGACGACGTCCCGGTGGAAGACGTCCGCCGGTTCGAGGCCGAGTTCGAGGACGAGCTCGGCCGCTCGAACGCCGGCATCTACGACGCCATCCGGGAGACCGGCGACCTCAGCGATGACACGGTGACGGCGCTCGAGGACGCGATCGAGCAGTTCCGGAGCGGATTCGAGAAGACCGGCGGTGAGCTGCTGGTCAACGAGGAGCCTGCGGAGCCGCTGCGACGAGGACGAGGTGGAGCCCGAGGGCATCAAGAAGCGCCCGGTCGCTCCTCCCGCTGCCGAGAACAAGTAGGGCGGTAGAACGCAGCCATGGGAGCACAGCTTCGCGCGGTACGGCGGCGGATCAGGAGTGTCCAGTCCACCGCCAAGATCACGCGCGCCCAGGAGCTGATCGCGTCCTCGCGGATCATCAAGGCCCAGCAGCGGGCTGCATGACGCCGCGCCCTACGCCAGGGAGCTCACCCGGGCGGTGGAGGCGGTGGTCAGCCGGTCCGAGCAGATCGATCATCCGCTGACCCGGCCCGCGGAGAACCCGACCAGGGCCGCCGTGGTCATCCTGACCAGCGACCGCGGCTTCTGCGGCGGCTTCAACTCCAACGTGCTGCGGGAGGCCCAGGGCCTGCGCGCGCTGCTTGAGGGTCAGCGGCATCGAGCCGGTGATCTACGTTGCCGGGCGCAAGGGCATCGGCTGGCACCGCTTCCGGGGCCGCGAGACCGCCGCGGAGTGGAGCGGCTTCTCCGACACCCCCGGCAGGAGAACGCGGCCGAGATCACCCGCGCCCTGCTCGAGGCGTACGAGCGGCCGACCGAGGAAGGCGGCGTGGACGAGATCCACATCGTGCTACACCGAGTTCGTCTCCATGCTGACCCAGCAGGCGGTCGTGCACCGGCTGCTGCCGCTGGAGATCGAGGAGACCGACGAGGAGCCGCCGACTGGCCCGATGCCGATCTACGAGTTCGAGCCGTCGCCCGAGGATGTTCTCGACGCGCTGCTGCCGTGGTATGTGGAAAGCAGGCTGTTCCAGGCGCTGCTGGAGTCGGCGGCATCCGAGATCGCGGCCCGCCGGCGGGCCATGAAGTCGGCCACGGATAACGCCAACGAGCTGATCGAGCAGCTCAGCGGGAAGCGAACAAGGCCCGGCAGGCCGAGATCACCCAGGAAATCAGCGAGATCGTCGGGCGGCGCGAACGCGCTGGCCGACGCGACCAGGGAGTAAGTGAGCATCAACATGAGCGCTACCGAAGAGACCACCGCCGCCGGCGAGTCGGCCAGCCCGGCAGCCACCGGCCGCGTAGCCCGGGTGATCGGCCCCGTCGTCGACGTCGAGTTCGCGACCGAGGAGATGCCGGAGATCTACAACGCGCTGCACGTGGACGTGACGCTGGGCGAGACCACCCGGACGCTGACGCTGGAGATCGAGCAGCACCTCGGCGACGACACCGTCCGGGCGATCTCGATGCAGCCGACCGACGGCCTGGTCCGCGGCGCTGCCGTGACCGACACCGGAGGCCCGATCACCGTCCCGGTCGGCGACGTGACCAAGGGGCACCTGTTCAACGTGCTCGGTGAGCCGCTCGATGTGCCGACGGCCGACCTGAACGTCACCGAGCGCTGGTCCATCCACCGCGACCCGCCGCCGTTCGACCAGCTCGAGGCGCGCACCGAGATCCTGGAGACCGGGATCAAGGTGCTCGACCTGCTGACCCCGTACGTCAAGGGCGGGAAGATCGGCCTGTTCGGCGGCGCGGGCGTGGGCAAGACCGTGCTGATCCAGGAGATGATCACCCGGGTCGCGAAGAACTTCGGCGGCGTGTCCTGCTTCGCCGGCGTGGGGGAGCGGACCCGCGAGGGTAACGACCTCTTCCTTGAGATGACCGAGTCCGGCGTCATCAAGGACACCGCGCTGGTCTTCGGCCAGATGGACGAGCCGCCGGGCACCCGGCTCCGGGTGGCGCTGTCCGCGCTGACCATGGCCGAGTACTTCCGCGACGAGCAGCAGCAGGACGTGCTGCTGTTCATCGACAACATCTTCCGGTTCACCCAGGCAGGCTCCGAGGTCTCCACCCTGCTCGGCCGGATGCCCTCCGCCGTGGGCTACCAGCCGACACTGGCCGACGAGATGGGCCAGCTGCAGGAGCGGATTACCTCGACCCGCGGTCACTCGATCACCTCGATGCAGGCGATCTACGTGCCTGCTGACGACTACACCGACCCGGCTCCGTCCGCGGTGTTCGCGCACCTGGACGCCACCACGGCGCTCTCGCGTGAGATCACCCAGAAGGGCATCTTCCCGGCTGTGGACCCGCTGGCGTCGACCTCCCGGATCCTGGCCCCGCAGTACGTCGGCGAGGAGCACTACAACGTCGCCAGGGAGACGCAGCGCATCCTGCAGCGTTACACCGAGCTGCAGGACATCATCGCGATCCTCGGCATCGACGAGCTCTCGGAGGAGGACAGGGTCACGGTCCAGCGAGCCCGCCGGATCGAGCGCTTCCTGTCCCACCCGATGTTCGTGGCCGAGCAGTTCACCGGCCAGCCAGGCGTGTTCGTGCCGCTCGACGAGACCATCGCCTCGTTCAAGGCCATCTGCGAGGGCAAGTACGACCACCTCCCTGAGCAGGCGTTCTTCATGTGCGGCGGCATCGAGGATGTCGAGCGCAAGGCCAAGGACATGGAGAAGTCGTGACGAAGTCGCGCCAGGCAGGCACCGTGACGCAGTCGCGCGCCGGCGAGGCCACCGTGGAGCGTCGTGACGCAGTCGCGCGAGGAGACACCGTGACCCTGAAGGTCGAGCTCGTCGAGCCGGAGGGCGAGATCTGGGCGGGCGAGGCCGAGATGGTCATCGCCAGGACGGTCGACGGCGAGATCGGCCTGCTCACCGGCCACGCTCCGCTCATCGGCATTCTGTACGAGGGCAGCATGGTGCAGATCCGGCCGGAGAACACCGCGGCCGATGTCTTCGCGGCTGTCTCGGGCGGGTTCCTGTCCATGGCCGACGACCGCGTCTCGATACTCGCCCGGCAGGCCCAGCTCGGCCAGGACGTGGACACCTCGAGCGCTCAGTCGGCCCTTGACCAGGCCATCCAGGACGCTGGCCCGGCCGCCGCGGGTCCCGAGGAGCCGCCCGATGTCCGCTACTACCGGGCACTGCTCCGGGCCGCAGCTGGCGAGCCCAGCTGAGGCGGCTGAGCAGACCGGCAGCGCGAGCAGTACCAGGACAGGCCGGTGTCAGGCCAGCTAGCCCTCATTGCAAGCCTGATTGCCGTCGTGCTCCTGGGCGGCGCCGGCTGCTGGCTGACGGTGCGCCGCCAGCTGATCTCGCGGCGGGACGGGATAATCTCGTGCGCACTTCGGCAGTCGCCTGACGCGGCCTGGCGGCGAGGGCTGGCCGAGTACCAGCCGGCCCAGCTGTGCTGGCACCGGTCGGTCAGCCTGCGCCTCCGGCCTGCCGTCTGCTTCGACCGGGCTGGCCTGACGATCCTCGCTACCCGCGCGCCGGCCGGCCAGGAGGCAGCCCGCCTCGGTGCCGGCCTGATCATCGCCGAGTGCGAGGTCCGCCGGGCCAGCGCAGGCGGGAGCACTGGCGGCGAGCGTGTCGACCTGGCACTCTCGCAGGCCGCTCTCACCGGCCTGCTGTCCTGGCTCGAGTCCTCGCCCCGGTTCTACCGCCGGGCGAGCTAGCCGGCTGCAGCGGCCCGCGCAAGCGCGGCTAGCGCTCGCCGCCCGGCTTCCAGAGCAGGTCGCCATCCGGCTCGTTGACCCGCCTGGCCAGGATGAACAGCAGGTCGGAGAGCCGGTTCAGGTACTGGGCGGTCAGCGGGTTCATGCTGTCGCCGTGTGCCTCAAGTGCGGCCCAGGTGCTGCGCTCGGCCCGCCGGACGACGGTCCTGGCCACGTGCAGCAGGGCGGAGGCGGCCGTCCCGCCGGGCAGCACGAAGCTCCGCAGCACCGGCAGGCCCTCGTTGAACTGGTCGCATGCCTGCTCGAGCGCGGTGATGTAGCTGTCGTCGACGCGGAGCGGCGGATAGGCCGGGCTCTCGCTCACCGGGTTGCACAGGTCGGCGCCCACGTCGAACAGCTCGTTCTGGATCCTGATGAGCAGCGCGCTGATGTCCTCGCGGCAGCTGCCCCATCGTCACCGCGACGCCGATGGTGCTGTTGGCCTCGTCTGTGTCGGCATAGGCAGCGAGCCGGGGGTCGGTCTTGCGCGCCCGGCTCATGTCGCCGAGTGCGGTCGTCCCGTCGTCACCAGTCCTGGTGTAGATCTTGGAAAGGACAACCGGGGTATCGCGGTCAGGAGACATGGACCTACCGTATCGGGCCGATAATGCGCCGGTAACGGGGCTTGCCCGTGACTCTGGCAGGTCACTGGCCGGATGACTTGACACTCGTCAAGCCTGTCACGACGCAGTGTCGCAGTCGGCCCGAAGGTGCCGTTGCAGCGCGCCGCGGCCGGCTTCATCCGCATTTGGCGATAAGTGCGCTTCCGTGGCCAGGCCACGCGATCGTGTCCGAAATCAGTCGCGAACTCCCGCCTGAGCAGCGGATCCCGTGCTGAGAAGGTCCGGAAAGTACGGCTGGATTAGCCCGTCTGACCTGCGGGTATTCACAATCCGAACACGATGTGGCAGGGTATGGATACTAAGAGTGATAGCACTGACGTCACACAGTTAACAGAAGGCGGGAGTTTCAGTCACTAAGACCTGGGCCTCATCTGGGCCCGGAATGAGCCGCTAGGCGGCTCGCGGCCAGTCTCGGCACAGCCGGCGGATCTCGGGGGCCCGCCGGAAAAGCGGGGGCCGCACTTGTGGGGGGAGCGCGCTCCCGGTCTTCGGACCGGGAGCGCGCTGGTGTCCGGACTGGCTGTCCGGCCGCGGTAGCTGCGGGCCGGAGCAGCGCTCCCGGAAACCGGAAAGTCGGAATGTAGCGCCAGATCCCCAGCCAATTGCGAGAGCGTGGCATAAATACCTCGATACGCTAGCTTCCGGCATCCGGACCAGCGCGCCAGCTGGCCAGGTGCCGGGGATCTCGCCGCGGAGCTGGAGGACAGGTGGTCTACGACTACGTCATCGTCGGCGCCGGCAGCGCCGGCTGCGTCCTGGCCTCGCGGCTGACCGAGAACCCGGATGCGCGAGTCCTGCTGCTGGAGGCCGGCCCGCCGGACACCGCTGACGAGATCCGCATCCCGGCCGCCATCAACCTGCTGTTCCAGACGGCCTACGACTGGAATTACCAGACCATCGCCCAGGACCGGCTGGGCGGCCGGTCGATCTACTGGCCGCGCGGCCGGGTGCTGGGCGGCTCGTCATCGATCAACGCGATGATCTACATCCGCGGCAGCCGCCACGATTACGACTCCTGGCGGGACGACTACGGCTGCGAGGGCTGGGGCTACACCGATCTGCTTCCGTACTTCCTCCGCGCCGAGAGCAACACCCGCGGCGCCTCCGCCTATCACGGGGCCTCCGGCCCGCTGCAGCGTCCAGGACCTCAAGTTCAAGAGCGGGCTGACCGGGGCGTTCGTGGCGGCGGCGCGGGCCTGCGGGCAGCCGGCCAACGACGACTTCAACGGACCGGCTCAGGACGGCGTCGGGCTACTACCAGGTGACGCAGAAAGGCGGCCGGCGGTGGTCAGCCGCCGACGCCTACCTGCACCCGGCTGCGGGCCGCCCGAATCTCACGGTGCAGACCGACGCGCTGGTCACCGGCATCGAGATCGAGGCCGGCCGCGCGACTGGCGTTCGCTACCTGCGCCGCGGCGCGGAGGAAGTGGCGACCGCCGAGGCCGAGGTGATCGTGGCGGCGGGCGCGATCGGCAGCCCGCAGCTGCTCATGCTGTCGGGCATCGGCCCGGCGAGCCATCTGCGCGAGCACGGTATCGCGGTGCTGGCCGACAGCGCGGGCGTGGGCAGCAACCTGTCGGATCACCCGATCGTGACCGCGATGTGGGCCGCGCCGAAGTCCCGCAGCCTGTGGGAGAAGGCCGGCCCGGCAAACCTGGCCCGCTGGCAGCTGACCCACACCGGGCCGATGACCACCAACATCGCCGAGGCCGGCGGGTTCAGCCGGACTGACCCCGCACTGCCCGCACCCGACATTCAGTGGCATGTGCTGCCCGTTCCCTATGGCGATGGCGGTCTCGCCGACCCGGCCAGCAGGGCGCTGTCGGTGCTGATCACGCTGGTCTCGGTCGGCAGCCGCGGCAAGATCCGCCTCCGCAGCCCGGACCCGCGGCACAAGCCATCCATCGACCCGTCCTACCTGTCTGACCTGTCCGACCTGGAGCCGCTGGTCGCGGCCGTCGGCATGGCCCGCGAGTTCGCCGCCGCGAGGCCGCTCAGCAGGCAGCTCAGGGCTGAGGTGGCGCCGGGCGCAGACGTCCGCAGCGACGCCAGCGTGCGCGAGTGGATCCGGGGCAACCTGAGCACGATCTACCACCCGGTCGGCACGTGCGCGATGGGCGGCGACTCCCGGCTGGCAGTCAGCAAGCTGACCAGCGTCGTCGACACCGAGCTGCGGGTGCGCGGCATCGAGGCGCTGCGCGTCGTCGACGCCTCGGTGATGCCGACGGTGCCGCGCGGCAACACCAACGCGCCGACGATCGCGATCGCCGAGCGGGCAGCCGATCTCATCCAGGGCCGCGCGCCGCTGGCCGCCATGGACCCGGCCGACTCGCTGCTCGCAACCGCCGCCGTAACGCCGCCGCCCGGTAACCAGCGCCGTCCGGCTGACTGCCCGCAGCCAGCGCCCGGCGGTGCGAGCGCCGGGCGAACGGCTACTTGTAGCGCCTGCCGTGCAGCATCGTGGCCGCGTTGAGGATCTTCTTCATGTCCTGGTCAGTCCGGCTGAACGAGGTGAGGCTGACCAGCGGCTTCATCCGCTGCCTGGCGATGGACTTCGGGCGGGCGAACTCGCGCAGCCCGTCAGCGCCGTGGATCCGGCCGAACCCGGAGTCGCCCGAGCCGCCGAATGGCAGCGACGGAACGCTGGCGAAGGAGATCACCGAGTTGATCGCCGTCATGCCGCTCCGCAGGGAGCGGGCGGCGCCCATCGCGGCCTTCGAGCTCCCGGCGAACACGGTGCTGCCGAGGCCGTACCGGCTGGCGTTCGCCCGCTCGACGCCCTCGTCCAGGCTGGCGACCTTGGCGACGGTGATGGTGGGACCGAAGGTCTCCTCCGTGACCGCCGCGGCATCCTCGGGCACGTCGGCCAGGATCACCGGGCCCACGTAGGGCCGCCGGATGCTGGCGATGCCGCCGACGACAGGCCGGGCGCCGCGGGCCAGGGCGTCGGAGATGTGCCGCTCGATGACCTCGGTCTGGCCGGGCAGCGTCATGGGGCCGTAGTCAGCTTCCCGGTCGTCTCCGGGCCGTATCCGCGTCACCCGCTCGGTGAGCTTCTCCAGGAACTGGTGGTAGACGTCCTGGACCACGTAGACCCGCTCGACGCCCACGCAGGTCTGGCCCGCGTTCGACAGCGCCCCCCAGGCGCACGCGTCGGCGGCGGCGTCCAGGTCGGCGTCAGCGGCCACGATGAAGGCGTCCTTGCCGCCGCATTCGGCGACCATCGGAGTGAGGTTCTCCGCGCACGCCGCCATGACCTTCCTCGCCGTCGCGGCCGAGCCGGTGAACGCGATCTTGGCGACGCCGCTGCGGGCCAGATGGCCGCCGGTCTCGCCCATGCCGGTGACGAGCTGCAGCACCGGCTGCTCGGGAACAACCTCGGCAAAGGAACTGACCAGCCAGGCACCAACCGCGGGCGTGAGTTCGCTGGGCTTGAACACGACCCCGTTCCCGGCCGCAAGAGCGTAGGCAATCGACCCCATCGGCGTGAAGACCGGGTAGTTCCACGGCCCGATTACCCCGACGACGCCGAGCGGCTGGTATTCCAGGGTGGCCGCCTGGTTGATCGCCACCAGGCCGCTGCGCACCCGGCGCGAGTGCAGGACGCGGCGGGCGTGCCTCGCTGCCCAGTCGACGTGCACGATCGTCAGCAGGATCTCCAGCTGGGCATCGGCCAGCGGCTTGCCGGTCTCGGTGTGCACGAGCTCGGCCAGCCGTCCGATGTAGCGGGTCAGGTGCGACTTCCAGGCAAGCAGCCGCTGCCTGCGGCCGGCCCAGCCGAGCTCCGCCCACCACTGCGCGGCTGCCTGCGCCCGCTCAACGGTCGCGTCCACGTCGCGGGCGCTGAAGACCGGGTAGGTGCCGATGACCTCGTTCGTCGCCGGGTTGAGCGTGTCGAACGTCTCCGTTGACCGGACCAGGCCGTAGCTCCCGAGGGTGGCTGTCATGCCGTGTGCACCGCCGTTCTGCGCTATTTTGCTGCGATTGTACGCGCGAGCGCCCAGGTCCGCCCGGCCGTCCGGAATCAGTACATCACCGGCTGCCGGCGGCGATCACGTCAGGTACGGTGGCCACCATCAGGCAGGCGGATTCGGGGAGGGTCGTGGCTCAGCCAGGCGGTCCAGGAGAGCAGCCCGGCGCTGACCGGCTACTGGCTGCGCGAGGCCATCCGGCTGTCCCGGCAGTGCCCGCCCTCAGCGACCGCGTTCTCGGTGGGCGCGGTGCTCGTCGGCGCCGACGGCAGCGTGCTGTCCACCGGCTACTCCCGCGAGCGAGATCGCTCCGACCATGCCGAGGAGGTCGCGCTGGCCCGGCTCGGGCGGCGCCGGGCTCCGCCGGGGCGACGCTTTACAGTTCGCTGGAGCCATGCGCGGCGCGGGCATCCCGGCCGGTTCCGTGCGCCGATCTCATCATTGCCAGCGGCGTGCGCCGGGTGGTAGTCGCATGGCTGGAGCCGCCGCTCTTCGTGCCTGGCGGCGGTGCGGAACGGCTGCGCGAGGCGGGCGTGACAGTTGAGGTCCTCGCCGGGCTGGCCGACGAGGCACGCGCGGTCAACGCGCACCTGGTCGCCGGCTAGCCCGGCCGGCCGTGCCGGGGCACGGTCAGATCTGATCAGGCGAGATGCCGGAAAAAGGTAAGGACGCCTGTGATCCAGGAATGTACGGTGTCGCCGGCCGCTGCGGGGTTCGAGACGATCCACACAATGATCAGCACGGCCACGATGATGCCGAGGATCCGTTGCAGCAACGTTCTCTCGCCTCCCGTGCCTGCCCGGCGGCGCCGCGCAGGGCGTCGTGATGACAACTTTCGCGATTCCAGGGCAACCGGACATCCGGCCGCCATTACTCATTGTCGCTCGCCTTCGCCGTAAAGGCGATAAAGAATCTTGAAATGTGATGTGACTTTATCGCGGATAGCCAGCTGACCTGCGCTGATCCTCGGCAGAGATGATCTATCGTGCCGGCGTGCCGGGCGTGTCCCGCCGGGCGCGCAGCCGGGAGCGCTCAGCCGGTCTCGGGGCGCGCCAGGTGGTAGAGAACGTGCGGCCGCAGCGGGCTCCCCTCGGGCACGCGCGGATGCTCGAACCGCCCGGCCTCGGTGAGGCCGATCCGGCGCATGACGGCCTGCGACGGCTCGTTCAGGATCGCCGTCATGGACCACACTTCAGGCAGCCCCGCGCCATCGAACGCGACGCCGAGCGCGGCCCGCGCTGCCTCCGTCGCGTAGCCGTGATGCCAGGCCTGCCTGGCCAGCCGCCAGCCGATCTCCATGCCGCCGGCGCCGGGCACGCCGGCCGGCATCGGGTTGAGGCCGGTGTAGCCGATGAACTCACCGGTGGCGGTGACCTCCAGCGCCCACAGGCCGTAGCCCTGCTCCTCGAAGCGGGCCTCGATGACATCAACGAAGGCGTCGCTGGCAGCGCGGTCGAGCGTGGCCGGGAAGTACTGCATGGTCTGCGGGTCGCTGTTCAGCGCGGCGAACGGCTCCCGGTCCGCATCGCGCCACCGGCGCATCAGCAGCCGGTCCGTGGTCATGCTGTCGAACTTCGCTATCTCGGTCATGCCTGTCCTCCCGGCGGCCTTCTGGGGTCACCGTTGCGCGGCCTGAAGCGGCGCGCCGGTCCAGAATGGAGCCGCTCGCCAATCACGTCAAATGGGTAGTTTGGCGCGCTGACCTGCGGTAATGTCGGAGTCAGGCGCTCAGAAGAGGCGCAGCGCGCCGTCGGTGGTGCCGCGCATGGTGTCGTAGTCCAGGGTGACGCAGCGGATGCCGCGGTCCTCGGCCAGCACCCGCGCCTGCGGCTTGATCTCCTGGGCGGCGAAGATGCCCTGGACCGGGGCCAGCAGCGGATCCCGGTTCAGCAGCTCAAGGTAGCGGGTCAGCTGCTCCACGCCGTCGATCTCGCCGCGCCGCTTGACCTCGATCGCGACGCTGATCCCGGCGGAGTCGCGGCACATCAGGTCCACCGGGCCGATCGCGGTCGGGAACTCGCGGCGCACGAGCCGCCAGCCCTGGCCGAGCACCTCGAGCTGAACGGCCAGCAGTTCCTGCAGATGAGCCTCGACGCCGTCCTTCACCAGGCCGGGGTCGATGCCGAGATCGACCGAGTGAGTCGCTGATGATCTCCTCGATGCGGATGGTCAGCGTCTCGCCGGACTTCCCGGTGACGACCCACTGCTCAGCTGACTCGGCCAGCCGGGCGGGCGGCGACATCCAGTTCAGCGGCTTGTAGGACCCGCCGTCACTGTGCACGAGCACGGACCCGTCTGCCTTCACCATGATCAGCCGGGTGGCGAGTGGCAGGTGCGCCGACAGGCGTCCGGCGTAGTCGACGCTGCACCGGGCAATGACGAGTCGCACGCCGCAACTCTACCGACGTGGCGGCCGCGCCGCGGTGAAGCGGTCAGGCCTCGTGCTCCCGGACGTAATGGCCTTTGCCGGGGACGCTGACCAGCAGGCCCTCGCCCTTCAGCATGGCCAGCGCCCGTGCCGCCGTCCGGTGCGAGACGCCGTGATGCTCGCTGATCTCGTGGATGGACGGAACCTTGCCACTGAGCTGGCCCTGGGCAATCTCGTCCCGGAGGATGACCGCTAGCTGCTCATAGGGCGGCAGCGCGGAGTCGTCGTCGATCACAGTGCCCAGCATTCACCGGACCGGCCCGCTGCGCAAAGACCGGGGCCTCAGCGGCGGAGCCGGATGAAGGCGTCCGCGGACAGGTCGTCAAGCAGGGCCACGCCGTTGGCGCGGGTCAGGTCCTCGTCGTCGACCAGCGCCGGGATGGACTTGCCGCGATTCTCGGCCAGCGCGAGGCAGGCGCGGAAGGCCGCACGGCACAGCCCGCGCAGCGCGGCATCGGGGCCGGGGATGACGCCGGTGTACGGCGGTACCGGCTGCGGCCTGACGTCCGGCCAGGTGTCCGGATCGCGGGGTACGTCGAGGGACAGAACCGGTGCCAGGTCGGCGGCGATGATGTCCCGGCCGGTGAGTGACTCGCCGAGCTGCCAGCGGTTGCGCAGCGTCGCGATGACGGAGGTGTTCCGGTACTCCTGCGTGATGACCTGCTGTGCCGGAATCCACGGTGACACCGCGAAGGCTGGCACGCGCAGGCCCGAGCGGTCGAACCGGAAGCCCATCTCGCCCGGCGGTGCCTCCTGATGCGGTGCCGGCACCGGCGGCGGCGGAACGTGATCGTATGTACCGCCATGCTCGTCGAACGTCACCATGAGCAGGGTGTTCCAGACGTTGGAGCCAGTGTCGGACCTGTGCGGAGCGGATCGCGTTGTAGATCTTCGCCAGCAGCGCCTCGCCGCCGAGCAGCGACGACGGAGGGTCGATCGGCGTGTCGGGGAAGAGCGCGTCGAACGCCGGGTGCATGTCGTTGTGCCCGTACAGCAGGTTGGGCTCGATGAAGGAGTAGGTCGGCAGGGTTCCGTCCGCGCAGTCCTGCAGGAACTGATCGGTGGTGAGGAACCTGGTGTCGAAGTGGGGCCACAGCCGCGGCGCGTGGATGACGCCGGTGAGCGACATGTGGCTGGGCGGATCGCAGTACACCCGCCAGCTCAGTCCGGCTGCGTCCAGCCGGTCGAAGATCGTCTCGGCGGTGTTGTGGACGGGGAACGAGTCAGCCGGCGAGAGGTTGTCGACGAACCCGGAAGAGGTCCCCGCGTGGAAGAACGACCGGTTGGCGAACGTCTGCGACGGCACCTCGCAGAACCAGTGGTCAAAGGTGGCGAAGCCGCGGGCGAGCGCCGAGGTGACCGGAACCTGCGCCGGCGTGTACCCGGTCATGATCTGCGCGTACTCGTCGTACCGCGGCTCGCGGCCCATCTCGGCGGTGAACGAGCTGATGTAGTCGGTGACGAAGCCGTCCATCGTGGGTCGCTGGCGCGAGTCTGGCGGCGCGTTGTACGGGCACGACCATCTTCCCGGCCAGGATGCCCCGGTTGGCAGCCGGGTCGATCCTCCCGAACAGCTGGGTGTTGACGTGCGGGTACTCCTCGCCCGGGTCCGGGCTCGGCGTGTTCATGGTCGGCGCGATGCCGTACGGCACGACGCCGCTGCCGTCACCGCGGTCAGCCGCCCAGTCCGGGATCGGGTTGCTGAGGTCCTTCCCGGCGACGCCCTCGAACGACGGCACCTCTCCCTGCTCGTACAGGCGGCCGAGCAGGTTGTCGAAGGATCGGTTCTCGAACATGATCACGACCACGTGATCGAGCGCGTTACTGCGGTCAGGACGGGCCATGGCAGCTCATTCCACCAGCGACTGATGCGGGGTCACGGGACGCCGGATCGGCACCGCTGATCACCAGCGGAGAGAACCACGCGCCCACGGGGTCACATTACTGGCCGGAAGCCGCATCGGGCGGGTGCTGCCGGGCGCGGCCTGCCGCGACTGTAATGTCGCCGCCATGGAGATTAACGACGTTGCCGTCGTCGGCCTCGGCACCATGGGTGCCGGCATCGCGGAGGTGTTCGCCAGGGCCGGGATCGGGGTGGTCGCGATCGAGGTGGATGCGGCGGCGCTGAACCGCGGCGTCGGCATCCTGGACGCCAGTCTCTCCCGCGCGGTCAGCCGCGGCAGGCTGACCGCCAGCGAGCAGGCGGACATCCGCAGCCGGGTCCGCCCGGCCACGGGGTTCGCCGAGGCGGCCGGCGTCGACCTGGCCATCGAGGTCGTTCCTGAGCAGCTGCAGATCAAGCACCAGATCTTTGCCGAGCTCGACCGGGTCTGCAGCCCGGAGGCGATCCTGGCGACCAACACCTCCTCGCTGTCGGTCACCGCCATTGCCGCCGGGACCCGGCATCCCGGACGCGTCGTCGGCATGCACTTCTTCAATCCGGCGCCGGTGATGCGGCTGGTCGAGGTGGTATCGACCGTACTGTCCGATGACGGAGTGCCGGAGGCGGTAGCTGACCTGGCCCGGCGCCTGGGCAAGACGCCCGTCCAGGTCGGTGACCGCGCGGGCTTCGTGGCGAACGCGCTGCTGCTGCCCTACCTCAACCACGCCGTGTCGCTGCTCGACACCGGCTACGCGGCGGCCGCGGACATCGACCTGGCCGTCACTGCGGGCATCGGGCTGCCGATGGGCCCGCTGGCGCTGCTTGACCTGATCGGCCTGGATACCTCGCTGTCGATCCTCGAGGTGCTGCGCGGCGAGTTCGGCCTGCCCAGGTACGTCCCGGCCCCGCTGCTGCGCCGCCTCACCGCGGCGGGCCGGACCGGCCGCAAGTCGGGCCGCGGTATCTACGACTACGCGGACAACGCCAGGAACGACAACCACCAGGACGGGAACGAGGCCAGCACACCCCCGATACCGTCACGCTGATCGGCTCGGGCGATGATGCCGAGGCCGATCTCGCGACTGCGATGGCCAGCGCCGGCATCAATGTCACCAGGAACGCGGCGCACCCGAGCGACCTGGTGCTGATCGCCGCGGCCGCGGGGCGGCCCGTCCTGCCCGCGGCGCTGGCGGCAGGCCGGCCCGAGCAGTCGGTCGGCCTGCACCTGCCTGGCGGCCTGCATCAGCCCGGCGGCCTGCAGGCAGGCAGCCTGGCGGAGATCGTGCAGACCAGCCTGAGCTCGTCCGGGGCGGTGGCGACCGGGATGGCGCTGGCGGGCCGCCTCGGCCTCACCGCGGTCCGCGCCCCGGACCGGCCTGGCTTCCTGGTCGGCGCGCTGCTGTATCCGCACCTGGCCGACGCGGTCCGGATGGCGCAGGACGGCTACGCCAGCCCGGCCGACATCGATGCCGCGATGACGCTCGGCTGCGGCTACCCGCAGGGCCCGTTCCAGCTGCTGGACGCCGCCGGGCCTGCCGCCGTGCTGGCCGGCCTGGAGGCCATGCACGACGCTTACGGGTACCCGGCGTTCGCGCCGCCGCCGCTGCTGGCCGAGCATGCCGCGGCCGGGATCCCGTTCGGCGGCCGCCCGCCGTCAGCCAGCTAGGCCCGGCGGGTGGTGGTAGTCATGAGCCCGCGGAAGGCGCGCCGGCTTCCTGCGGACGCGCCCGCCAGGCCGCGGCGGGCCCGCCGGGCCAGTCCGGCGGCACCGGCGGCGGAGGAGCCGGCCGCGCGCCTCGGGCCGCCGCAGCTGCAGGAGTGGCCGGATGGTGACTGGGTAGTGCGGCGGGTGCCGGGGGCGGCGGCCGCCAAGACTTACCGCTGCCCCGGCTGCGATCAGGAACTCGTGCCGGGGACCGCGCACGTCGTGGTCTGGCCGGCCAGCGCGCCGGGCCCGCAGGAGCGGCGGCACTGGCACAGCGCCTGCTGGCAGCGACGGCCCCGCAGGCCTGGCCCCGGGCTGCAGACCCACAGATAGGACCCGATGACCGAGATCACGGCGAGCACTGTGCTGCCCGCCCGCGCGGGAAGACGGTCACGCTCGTGACCGCCGACGGGCTGACCTGGTCGGCGAGCTCGCGCTGCCCGACCGCCCGCCCGGTGGCCACGCTGGTCTGCCTGCATCCGCTGCCGACGCATGGCGGCATGATGGACAGCCACATGCTGCGCAAGGCCGCCTACCGGCTGCCCGCCCTGGCCGACCTGGCTGTGCTTCCGGTTCAACACCCGCGGCACCGTCTCGGACCGTGGCGCAGCGAGGGCGAGTTCGGTGACGGCGAGTGCCGAGCGGCACGACGTGGCGGCCGCGATCGGGTTCTGCGCGGCCGCGGACCTGCCGCGGCTGTGGCTGCTGGGCTGGTCGTTCGGCACCGAGCTCGCGCTGAAGTGGGGCAACGACCCGGACGTCGAGGGCGCCATCCTGCTGTCGCCCGCCGCTGCACCGGGCCGGCGACGCCGACCTGGACGCCTGGGCCGCGTCGGGCAAGCCGCTGCTGGTGCTGGTCCCCGAGTTCGACGACTACCTGCGGCCGGACGAGGCGCGGCGCCGGTTCGCCCGGGTGCCGCAGGCCGAGGTGATCGGGGTTGCCGGGCGCGAAGCACCTGTGGGTGGGCGAGCCGCTACGTCCGTATCGTGCTGAACGAGATCGTCAGGCGCGTCAACCCGGCAGCCTTCCCGCTGCCAGCGAGTGGCTGCCGCTGAGTGCACCGCCCTGACCGGCTGCCGAATAAGGACCGACCGTGAGCTTTTCGACCTGACGGGCAAGAACGCGTTCGTCACCGGAGCCTCGCGCGGGATCGGCCAGGTCATCGCGGTCGCCCTGGCCGATGCCGGGGCCGACGTGGCGCTGGTGGCCCGCAGCGAGGACGGGCTGGCCGAGACCGCTGAGGCGATCAGCGCGCTGTGGCCGCAAGGCCTTCGTGCTCCCGGCCGACGTCACGAGCTAGGAGGCGGTGGCCGAGGCGGCCGCGGCGGCGATCGACCAGCTGGGCTGCGATCGACATCGTGGTGAACAACGCCGGCGGCTCCAACTTCATCGTGCCGTTCCGCGATCTGCGGCTGTCCGGCTGGGACAAGCTGATCCGGCTCAACCTCGACTCGGCCGTCTACGTGTGCCATGCGCTCGCCGGGCATCTGCTGGAGCGCGGCCGCGGCTCGGTCATCAACGTGGCGTCGGTGGCCGGGATCGGGTCGCGCTCCGGTCATGAGCCCGTACGGCGCGGCCAAGGCCGGCCTGATCTCGCTGACCAAGTCGCTGGCCATCGAGTGGGGCGCCGCCGGCGTCCGGGTCAACGCGCTGTGCCCGGGCTGGACCGCCACCGAGCTGAACCGCACGCTCTGGGAGGACCCGGTCGCCGGGCCCGCCACCGTGGCGTCATGCCGATGAAGCGGTGGGCGCGCGCCGGAGGAGATGGCCGGCCCTGCCGTGTTCCTGGCCAGCGACGCATCCTCGTTCATGACCGGCCAGATGCTGATCATCGACGGCGGTCAGACGGCCGCGGTCTGACCGCCGGCGCGCACGGACGAACGCGCGCCCGCCGCCGCTGACGCGGCGGGCGGCCTCGTTCGCTATCCGTCTTGCGCAGGCCGGGACCTGCTTACTCAGTCCACCACTCGTCTTCGCCCTCGGCCTGCTTGCCGTTGGCGGCTGCCTTCGCGGCGCCGTCGGCGGGCGCTGCGCGGCCTGAGTGGCGTGCCGGCTGGCGCTGCGTGCCGTGCCGCCGGGAACGGGCGCCTCGGCCGGCGGGCGCCGCCGTGACCGCTGCCTTGGCGGCCGGCGGCGCCACGGCCGGCTGCTGCGCGCCGGGCTTGAGCGCGTCGGCCAGGCCCGGCATCTGGGCCGCCGAGCAGCTGGCTGATCTGCGCCAGGTGCGCGGCGACGCTCTCCTTCTGCTTGTTCAGCTCGTCGACCTGCCGCTGGGCCAGGCTGCGGTCCGCTCGGCCTCGGCCTTGGTGTCGGCCAGCAGCTGGTCGGCCTGCGCCTTGGCCTGGGCGACGATCTGGTCGGCGTTCTTCTTCGCGTTGCTGACCAGCTGCTGCGAGTGCTGGTCGGCCTCGCGCCTGGTCTGCTCGGCCTGCGCGCTGGCCTTGCTTGCCCGCTGCTCGGCCGTGGCGGCCCGCTGCTCGGCCTCGGACGACCATCTTCTGGGTGGCCGCCTGCGCCGCGGCCAGCCGCTCGGCCTCCTGCCGCTCGGCTTCCTCGCGGCGCGAGGCGAGCTGCATCTCGAACTCGGCCTCGGCCTGGGCCCGCTGCTGCCTCGCTCTCCTCGAGGATCCGCTGGGCCTGGCTGCGCATCTCGTCAGCCTGGCGCTTGGAGGTGGTGAGGATCTCGTCCCGGTCGCGCTTCGACGACGCCTTGCATCTGCGCGACCTCGCGCTCGGTGGTCGTGCGCAGCTTGGCGATGTCGCGCTCGATCGGCGGCGCGCTTCTCGGCGACCTCGTGGTCGGCCGTGGCGCGGAGCTTGGCGACCTCCCGCTCGGTGGTCGACGTCAGCTCGTCTGCCTCGCGGCCGGGCGCTTCGTGCTGGATCGCCTCGGCCTCGCGCTCGGCCGACGCCGCGCAGGTCGTCGGTCTCGCGCTTGGCGTATGGCCCGCAGCTCGGCCGCCTCGTTCTCGGCCGACGCCCTGACCTCGGCCGCCTCGACCTTGGCCGCGGCCGTTGAGCTCGTTGCGCCGCGGACCTGGCCTCCTGCGAGATCTCGGTGGCCTGCTCCTCGGCGAGCCGGAGCAGCTGCTCGATGCGCGAGCCGAGACCGGAGTAGCGTGGGCTGCTCCTGCTCCTGGATCTGGCGGTGCGCGTCGGACAGCTCCTGCTGCAGAGCCTGGGCCTGCTCCGGTGCTGGCGCACCTCAGTTCCGTCGATTGCTTGAGGTGCTCGTTGACCTGGTGCGGGTCGTAGCCGCGCATAACCCGGGCGAAGTCGGGCAGCGGGGTGTCCTCGAAGAAGTTGCTGAGCTGAGCATCGATGTCGGGCTGCATGTCGCCTAATCCTGTGTAGACGAGGAGGATCGCGCGCCGAGGCGATGGCCTGCGCTGGTCCGCTCGCCGGACCGTGGGTCACGCCGAGAGCGGGGGCCGCGCACTTGCCCGGCAGGCGCGCGAAGTTGCGCTCGCCCGGTGCCTGGCAGCGTACTCCCCTGGTGCGGCGTTGGCGGCGTGTTCGGAGTCCGCTAGCGCAGGAGATACCAATTTTTATGTATATGTGACATAAGTACGTTACCAAAGTCCCGGTCTGGCCGACCGGCTTCGGCCGCAGTGACCGGTTTAGCAGTCGCCTAGCCACAGCCGCCTCAGCCATGCGGCGCTTGCACCAGTTCGGTGAGCACCCCGCCGAGATCAGCCGGGTGCAGGAACGCGATCGACGCGCCCATGGACCCGTGCCGCGGCCGCTCGTCGATCAGGCGCATCTCCGGTCGCCCCGATCGAGGCGAGCGCGGATGTGATATCGGCCACGCCGTAGCCGACGTGGTGCATGCCCTCGCCGCGCCGGGCCAGGAACCGGCCGACCGGGGTGTCCGGGCCGAGCGGCTCGAGCAGCTGGACATAGGACGTGCCGCCCGGGCCGTCGGCGACCTGCAGCATCGCCTCGCGGACGCCCTGCTCCTCGTTGACCTCCATGGCTGGCCAACCGTCAGCCCGAAGGCCGATTCGTAGCGGGCGATCGCCTCGCCTCCAGGTCGCGGCAGGCGATGCCTACATGATCGATTCGGGTCAGCATGCGGCTTCCACACCTCCGGGTAGCGGTCACTGGTTGACAGGGTATCGTTTCAGGTCATGGGTGAAGCGGTGATCGTCGGCGGGGCCAGGACCGGCCGATCGGGCGGCTGCTCGGCTCGCTGAGCGGGTTCAGCGGCGCGCAGCTGGGCGGGCTCGCGATCAAGGCGGCGCTGGAGCGCGCGGGCATCGCCGGCGACCGGTCGAGTACGTGATCATGGGCCAGGTGCTGCAGGCCGGCGACGGGCCAGATCCCGGCCCGGCAGGCCGCGGTCGCGGCGGGCATCCCGATGACGGTCCCGTCGCTGACGGTCAACAAGGTCTGCCTGTCCGGCCTGGACGCGATCGCGCTCGCGGCGCAGCTCATCAGGGCCGGCGAGTTCGACGTGATCGTGGCCGGCGGCATGGAGTCGATGACGCAGGCGCCGCATCTGCTGCCCGGGCTCGCGCCGCGGCTTCAAGTACGGCGCCACCGAGCTGATCGACTCGATGGCGCACGACGGGCTGACCGACGCCTTCGACCAGATCTCGATGGGCGAGTCGACCGAGCGGCACAACGGCAAGCTCGGCATCTCGCCGGCAGGAGCAGGACGAGTTCTCCGCGCGCTCGCACCAGCTCGCCGCGAAGGCCATCAAGGACGGCGTGCTGGCCGAGGAGATCGTTCCCGTCGCCGTCCCGCAGCGCCGCGGTGAGCCGCTGATCGTCGACACCGACGAGGGCGTCCGCGCGGATACCACCGCCGAGTCGCTGGCCGGGCTCCGTCCGGCGTTCGCCGCTGACGGCACGATCACGGCGGGCTCGGCCTCGCAGATCAGCGACGGCGCCTGCGCGGTCGTGGTGATGTCCGCGGAGGCGGCAGCAGCGGCCGGGGCGACCGTGCTGGCCGAGGTCGGCGCCCACGGCGTCGTCGCCGGGCCGGACAACTCACTGCACTCCCAGCCCTCGCGCGCGATCCAGCGCGCGCTGAGCAAGGCCGGGCTGCAGGTCAGCCGACCTGGACCTGATCGAGATCAACGAGGCGTTCGCGGCCGTCGCCATGCAGTCCAGCCGCGACCTCGGCGTCGCGGCCGACAAGGTGAACGTCAACGGCGGCGCCATTGCCATCGGCCATCCGCTCGGGGCGTCCGGCGCGCGCATCGCGCTGCACCTTATCTATGAGCTGCGCCGGCGCGGCGGCGGCCTCGGCGCTGCCGCGCTGTGCGGCGGCGGCGGGCAGGGCGACGCGCTGCTGTTCCGGGTCCCGGCCGTCAGCCAGAACTGAGACTGCGATGGCTGAGCCGGCCGGGCGCGAGCTGATCCGTGGCTGAGCCGCACTCCGGCGGCCCGCCGCGGGAACGGCGGGCGCGGCGCGCGCCGGCCGACCCGGAGGTCCTGGTCAGCGCCGCCAGCACGGGTGATCCGCGGGCGCTGGCCCGGCTCGTCTCCCTGGTCGAGAACGAGTCGGCGGAGCTACGGCGGGTCATGAAGGTCATCGCGCCGATGACCGGCCGGGCACAGGTACTCGGGCTGACCGGCTCGCCCGGTGTCGGCAAGTCCACGGTGACCGGCGCGCTGGTCCGCTGTTACCGCGAGCAGGGCCTGCGCATCGGCGTGCTGGCGATCGACCCGTCATCGCCGTTCAGCGGCGGAGCGCTGCTCGGCGACCGGATCAGGATGCAGGATCACGCGACCGACGATCAGGTGTTCATCCGCTCCATGGCGAGCCGCGGGCATCTCGGCGGGCTGTCCTGGGCCACGCCGCAGGCGCTGCGGATCCTGGACGCGGCCGGCTTTGACGTCGTGCTGATCGAGACTGTCGGGGTCGGTCAGGCCGAGGTCGAGATCGCGTCGCTCGCCGATACCGCGCTGGTGGTCGTGGCGCCCGGGCTCGGCGACTCGATTCAGGCGGCGAAGGCCGGCATCCTCGAGATCGGCGACGTCTTCGTGGTGAACAAGAGCGACCGGCCGGGCGCGCAGGAGGTGGTCAGGGACCTGCGCACGATGCTGGCGATGGCCGGGTACTGCGGCGACGACTGGAAGCCGCCGATCGTCAGCACGACGGCAGCCAGCGGCGACGGGATCAGCGATCTGGTGGCTGCGGTCGCCAGGCACCGGGACTGGCTGGCCGGCTCGGCTGGCCGAGGAGCGCCGTCGCGCCCGGGCGCGCGAGGAGATCTCCGCCATCGCGCTCGCCGGGCTGCGGCAGCGGATGGGCGGCCTGCCGGGTGAATCCCGGCTGGACGAGCTGGCCGGCCGGGTCGCGGACGGCGATCTCGACCCGTATTCGGCCGCGGACGAGCTGATCTCGGGCTAGGGACGGGCTTGCCCGGACTCTGTGACAGTTTCAGGGCATCAAAACCGGCATATCGTCCGCGAGAATAACCGCAACTGTCACGCTGTGGCCGGGCACCCGGTAAGCGGGCGGAGCAGGCATGCCGCAGTCTTACGCGCTGACCTGCACGCCCCCTGTCAGCACCAGTACCTCGTCGCAGGCGAACTCGAGCGCGGCGTCATGGCAGCCTGCGACCAGGACGCCGCAGTCCCGGCTCAGATCGCGGATCACCTCGGCTAACGCCCTGGCATCCCGTGCGGCGAGGCCGTCAAGCAGGCCGTCAAGCAGCAGCAGCTCGGGCTGGTGCACGGCCGCTGCCGCCAGCCGCGCTCGCCTGACGATGATGTCCGGCGCCGCCCTGAGCGGCACCTCGGCCCACGGCATGAGCGACAGCCTGTCCAGGATCGCGGCCGCCAGCAGGTGCCGGTCGTGCCGGCCGGGCCCGGCCAGCCTGGCCGCGTGCTCGACCAGTCCGCGCACTCGCATGGCCGGCAGTGGCCTCGCGGTCCGCCTGGCCACCCCGACCCGGCGCCGCACCACGGCCCGGCCGCGGATCGTCGCCATGTCGTGGCCAAGTACGCGCAGCTCGCCGTAGGCGGGCCGGGCGACACCGGCGAGCAGGTCGACAATGGCCGCTGCCTGGGCTGGCTGATCGACGAGGATGCCGAGCGCGGCCTTGCCGGGCTCCGGCGGGCCGATCCGGAAGCTGGCCGCCCGCACGACGAAGCCGCAGCCGCGCCGGATGCCAATCCCGGCAGCGACCACGGGATCCGCGCCCATAAGTGCGTGGCCGGATGGCAATTTTTCCCCCGGATTGAGCTAACAGTCGATCCCCCGGAGGCAATGTAACTATCTGTAATTGACCATGTCCACGTACGCGCCGGCTGACCCGATTGCTGTTATACAACGGGTTACCGATTGCCGGGCAAGCCGGACGCCGGCGCACGGTGACGGTACCTTGTGCCTGTGTCCAAGCCGCTCGATCTGCCCTTCGATCCGATCGCCCGCGCCGCGCAGACCTGGGAAGACAGGTTCGGGGACGCGAAAGCGATGGCCGCCGTCACCACGATCATGCGCGTGCAGCAGATTCTGCTCGGCCAGCTTGACTCGCTGCTGCGGCCGCACGGGCTGACATTCGCCCGGTACGAGGCGCTGGTGCTGCTGAGCTTCAGCCGGGACGGCGCGCTGCCGATGCGGCTGATCGGCGAGCGGCTGATGGTGCACCCGACCAGCGTGACCAACACCATCGACCGGCTGGAGCACCAGCAGCTGGTGGTGCGCAAGCCGAATCCGCGCGACGGCCGGGGCACGCTCGCGGAAATCACCCCGGCCGGCCGGGAGATCATGCAGCGGGCGACCGATGACCTGATGCGGGCCGAGTTCGGCATGAGCGGCTACCAGCCCGATCAGCTGGACGACATGTTCGGCCTGCTGCGCCGTCTCCGGGTGACGGCCGGCGACTTCAAGGACAGCTAGCGGCGACAGCCGGCTGCGCGCGGCTGCCGGCCAGCGCCCGTGCTGGTCGCTGCTCGCAGGCCGCTGGCCGCAGGTTGCCGGTCAGCCGCTCACCGGGGATGCGGCCCAGGTCCTGCCGCCATCGCTAGTCACCCAGATGTCGCCGGACTGCGAATCGGCGGGCACCGCGACGCCCTGTGCTGCGTTCGTCATGCCGACGTAGCTGAAGCCGCCAGCCGGGGCTGCTCCAGTGAAGCTGGCCGCGCGCCAGGTGCCGCCCAGACTGGCCGAGTACTCGATCCCGGCTGTCGTCGCCAGCACGGCCTGGCCCGCCGAGGCCGACGCCAGCGAGGTCGGGGTGCCCGCGACCGTCACGCTGCCGCCCGCCGGCCAGGCCTGGCCGTTCGATGAGGAGTAGCAGAGCGACGCGGTAGCCGCCGCCCGCGACGGGCGTGTCGCAGGTCAGCAGGAGCGCGGGGCCTGCCGCGAGCTGGGCTCCGGTCGCCGCTGGCTGTCCGCTCGTTCCGCTGGTTCCGGTGGTGCCGGCAGTGCCGGTGGCTCCTGCGGTGCCAGGCGCGCACGGTGCCGTGCCGATCGCCTGCCAGCTGCCGCCGGTCGTCGGTCCGCTGAGCATCTCGCCGGAGGGAGTGAGCAGGTAGCCGGTTGTGCCGCCGGAGATGACCAGCAGCGGTGCGGACGGGGACCCGGTGGCCGGGGACCCGGACCCGGTGGCCGGGGATGCCGCGGCCATGTGCTGATAGGCGGCCGGGACGGCGACTGCCGTCCAGGTTCTGCTGCCCGCCACCGAGGTCCACAGCGAGAAGCTCGTGCAGCCGGCCGTGTAGTCGGAGCCGGTGCCAGTGCAGGTGCCGAACACCGCGTAGGCGCGCGCGGGCACGGTCGCTCCGGCCGGGCTCTGGTGCGCCGGTGCCGCCTCCAGGTCGAGTACCCGCTGGCCGTCAGTGCTCTCCTGATGCCAGGGATAGCCGCCGTGGCTGGTCTCGTACAGTGCCGGGCCGTACGCCCACCCGTCCGACAGGTTCGCGAACCGCAGCTGGCTGACGCCGGTGCTGCCGTCCGGACCCGGCGCGACCGGGGCGCTGACGCCGTACCAGCTCGCGCCGTAGGTGGTCGTGCCGGCCAGCGAGGTGCAGTCGGCGGTCGCGCAGCTGCCCGGCGTGCCCGCCTGGCCGATCACGGCGCCGACGACGCTGTTGGTGCCGTTCTCCGCCCCGACGAAGGTGACCGAGGTCGGCTGGAAGTTGGGCGGCGGCACTGTCCAGGAGTTCGACAGCGTGGTGTGCTGACTGAGCTGACTCTTGCTCGACGCGTCCGGCGCTGGCGTGTTGACGCCGCTCGGGCCGGCTGCGGCTGAGCTGGAGCCGATGGCCAGCGGCGGATGGCTGGCATGGCCGGAGGGCTGCCCGGCGGAGACCAGCTGCGGCGTCGCGATCGCGGCCGCGAGCACCACCGCGCACCCGGCTGCCGTGAGCGTTGCCTGCCGTGTCTTGCGCCGCCTGGCTCGCTGCCTGATGCGGTCCAGCGAGCCGGGCGGCGGGCTGAGCGGCGTTACGTCGCGCTGCAGCCAGTCGTCGATCGGGTCGCGCGGGCTATTCACGAGCGTCTCCCAGTGCGGACTTCAGCCGGGCCCTGGCGTTGAACAGGTCGGCCTTGATCGTGCCCTCCGGGCGGCCCAGCATGGCCGCCACCTCCCTGAGCCCGAAGCCGCCGTAGTAGTGCAGCAGGAACGGGTTGCGCAGCCGCTCAGGCAGCGACTGGATCAGGGCGCGGACGTCGACGTCCTGAGCGGGGTGATAAGCCGCCTCGCCGGGTCCGGCGGCGGTCATGACCCTGATGGCGTTCCGCTCGCGGCCGGTCTTGCGCCAGTGATCGCGGACCAGGTTCGTGGCGATCATGTACAGGTAGCTCTGCGGGTTGTCCAGGCCGGACCACCGGGACAGCAGCCGGGTGAAGGCCTCGGAGGCGATCTCATGCGCGGTCTCGTCGTCGTCGACCAGCCGCCTGACCCAGCCCGCGAGGCGCGGGTAGCAGGCGTTGAACAGCTCCTCGACTGCCTGCTGGTCCGAAGTGCGGAGCCTCGCCACCGTGCTCCTCTGGTTAGCCGGGCTCCCTTGCTTGGCTGCGTGCGCTAGCCCCGTCGGCCACGTTAGCTGAAAGCTACCTGAATCTTCCAGGGACGGCGCGCGGGGGCGAAGCACGGCGTAGCCAGCACCGGATGCTCCGGCTTGCACAGTGTCACCACATTTCTACCGGTTGGGAGGATTGGCGCGTTCCCGGCATATAAAACGCATGCCGGACAGTACCTAAGACGACGCACGGCCGGGATGGTTGGCTCGCGCTCCCGATTTCCTGCCGGCGCGGCCCGCCGGCTCGCGGAGCCAGGAAAATTAGTAGGACGTCCAACCTTTTTCTCAGTCCGCCCGCTGGGTAGACTCGGAGGAGATAGTAGGACGTCCAACTAATTTCCAGTGTGGGGTGCTCGATGGCCGACGGACAGGGCGCAGCGGACCGGCTCGCGCAGGACGAGGGCCGGGAGCGCTGGCAGCGACGGTTCGACGCCTCGCGCAAGCGGGACGCTGACTTCAGCACGCTGTCGGGCGTGGAGGTCGATGCGGTTTACGGGCCGCCGGACGGGGCGGTCGTGCCCGGCTTCGACCGGATCGGCTGGCCGGGGGAGTTCCCGTTTACCCGCGGGCTGTACCCGGGCGGCTACCGCGGCCGGACGTGGACCATCAGGCAGTTCTCCGGATTCGGCAACGCGGTGCAGACCAACGAGCGGTACAAGATGCTGCTGGCGGCCGGCGGCGGCGGCCTGTCGGTGGCGTTCGACATGCCCACGCTGATGGGCCGCGACTCCGACGACCCGCGCTCGGCCGGCGAGGTCGGCCACTGCGGCGTCGCGATCGACTCGACGGCCGACATGGAGACGCTGTTCGGCGGCATCCCGCTCGCCGACACCACCACGTCGATGACCATCAGCGGGCCGGCGGTCCCGGTGTTCTGCATGTACCTGGCCGCCGCGCAGCGACAGGGCGCCGACGTCGGCAGGCTGAACGGGACGCTGCAGACCGACATCTTCAAGGAGTACATCGCGCAGAAGGAGTGGCTGTTCCCGCCGCAGCCGCACCTGCGCCTCATCGGCGACCTGATGGAGTACTGCGCGCAGCACATCCCGGACTACAAGCCGCTGTCGGTGTCCGGCTATCACATCCGCGAGGCAGGCTCGACGGCCGCGCAGGAGCTCGCGTTCACGCTGGCCGACGGGTTCGGCTACGTCGAGCTCGGGCTGTCCCGCGGGCTCGACATCGAGACGTTCGCGCCCGGCCTGTCGTTCTTCTTCGACGCGCATGTCGACTTCTTCGAGGAGATCGCCAAGTTCCGCGCCGCGCGCCGGATCTGGGCCCGCTGGCTGCGCGACGTCTACGGGGCCACGACCGAGCGGGCGCAGTGGCTGCGCTTCCACACGCAGACCGCGGGCGTGTCGCTGACCGCGCAGCAGCCGGAGATGAATGTCGTGCGGACCGCGGTCGAGGCGCTCGCCGCGGTGCTCGGCGGCACCAACTCACTGCACACCAACGCGCTCGATGAGGTACTGGCGCTGCCGAGCGAGAAGGCCGCCGAGATCGCGCTGCGCACGCAGCAGGTGATCATGGAGGAGACCGGCGTCGTCAACGTCGCCGACCCGCTCGGCGGTTCCTGGTACCTCGAGGCGCTCACTGACAAGCTCGAGGCCGAGGCCGAGGAGATCTTCGCCAGGATCAGGGCGATGAGCCCGGACGGCACGATGACCGGCGGGATCCTGCGCGGCATCGAGGACGGCTGGTTCATGTCCGAGATCGCCGAGGCTGCGTTCGTTTACCAGCAGAAGCTGGAGAAGGGCGACAAGCGCGTCGTGGGCGTGAACTGCCACACCGAGACGGTCGAGCAGCCGATCGAGATCATGCGGGTGAGCCACGAGGTCGAGGTTGAGCAGGTGCGGGATCTGCGAGGACGCAAGGCGGGCCGGAACGAGGCCGCCGTCACCGCAGCACTGGCCGAGATGCTCGCGGCGGCCCGCTCGGGCCAGAACATGATCCCGCCGATGATCGCGGCCGCCGCCGCCGAGGCGACGCTGGGCGAGATCTGCGGCACGCTGCGGGATGAGTGGGGCGGGTACTCCGAGGCGCCGGCCTTCTAGCGGCCTGCCAGCCGGCCGCCCTCCGCCGTCAGCTGAAACGCGGGAGCTACCGGTCCAGCCGCGGCCAGTCATACGGCAGGATGGAGTTATGAATCAGCCGCGCGACTTTTCCCTCCATGGCGCCATCGACCTGGGCGCACGCCAGGCGGCCGCGCAGCGCCGGCAACGGGCTGCGGAGCAGGGCCCGGCCAGCGGGGGGCAGCCGGGCAGTCAGCCCGATCTGATCATCGACGTCACTGACGAGACGTTCAACACCGAGGTCGTGGCCCGGTCGCGGACCGTGCCCGTCGTGCTCGACCTGTGGGCCGAGTGGTGCGGCCCGTGCAAGCAGCTCAGCCCCGTGCTGGAGAAGCTGGCTACCGAGGCGAACGGCGCGTTCGTGCTCGCCAAGGTCGACGTGGACGCCAACCCGCAGCTGAGCGCGGCCCTGCAGGTGCAGAGCATCCCGATGGTCGTCGCGGTCGTGGCCGGCCAGGTGGCGGACGGCTTCCTCGGCGCGATGCCCGAGGCCCAGGTCAGGCAGTGGCTCGGTCAGGTCATGCAGGTCGCCGAGCAGCTCGGCCTGCGGCCCGGTGGCGGCCTCGGCCCGGCCGGCGGAGCCGGGCGAGGCGGACGGGGCCAGTGCGGACGGCGGCATGCCTGACTTCGCCGACGGGTCCGGGCGGTCCGGGCGGCGATGTCTTTGCCGAGGCGCAGGAAGCGATGGAGCGCGGCGATATGGACGCCGCCGCGGCCGCGTTCGAGAAGGTGCTCGCGGCTAACCCCGGTGATCCGGTCGCCACCATGGGCCTTGGCCAGGTGAGCCTCATCCGCCGGGTGGAGGCCTACGACCAGGCGGCCGCACGGCGGGACGCCGACAGCCGGCCGGACGACGCGGAGGCGCAGGCTCGCGTCGCCGATATCGACCTCGCGATGGGGCGCATCGAGGCGGCTTTTGACCGGCTGCTCGACACCATCCGGCGGACCTCAGGGGACGAGCGGGACGCGGCCCGCAAGCACCTGATCAGCCTGTTCGAGATCTTCCCGCCGCGTGACCCGCGAGTGACCAAGGCACGGTCGGCGCTGTCCAGCCTGCTGTTCTAGCGCCCCTCAGCCTCAGCTCAGCCTCAGCCGGAGCCGGCCAGCTGCTCAAGCACGGGCAGGGCGGCCTCAAGCGCGGCGAGCTGGTCGGCCGGGAGCGAGAGCACCATGCCGGCCAGCAGGCTGGTTGCCTCCTCGCGGATCCGCGCCAGCACCTTCTCGCCCTCGCCGGTCAGCGTCACCAGGGACGCGCGGGCGTCGTCGGGCGCGGGCGTGCGCAGCAGGTAGCCGCGGTCCTCCAGGACGTTGACGAGGCGGGTCAGCGTCGACGGGGCGATGCGCTCCGCCGCCGCGAGATCGCCGAGCCGGACCGGGCCGGCGACTCCCACACTGGACAGCGTCGACAGCTGGCTCGGCGTCAGGCCGGCCAGATCGTGCTTGCGCAGCCGGCGCGACAGCCGCAGGACGGCGACGCGCAGGCGTGCTGCGTCAATCTCCGGCTCGCGGGCTACCGCGGGCTGGCCGTTCTTCGCCGGGCGCCCGGTCTTCGGCCCCGCCGGGGCCGGTGCCGGGGTTGCTGCCGCGGCGGTACTGCTCAATCCTGAGGACACACTTGCAGGGTACGTCGAAGCGGGCCGCCGTCCCGCCATCTCGGCCGCGCTGGCGGACTATCAGGCGCCCCTGCGCTGATCTTGAGCTTGCAGGCGCATGATGGGTTCATGGAGGAGCTACCCCTCAGCGGACGGCTGCTGGCGGCTACCCCGCAGCTGGGCGATCCTAACTTCCGCCGCACTGTTGTCCTGATCGTGGAGGACGATCCCGATGAGGGCACGCTGGGCGTCGTACTCAACCGGCCCACCGAGGTGCCGCTTGACCAGGTACTCGAGCCCTGGACGCCGCTGGCCTCCGGCCCGCAGGTCGTCTTCCGCGGCGGTCCCATCTCGCCGAACAGCGCGCTGGCACTCGCACTGGTGCAGGGCAGCGACGAGCCGGTCGGCTGGCGCTCGCTCGACGGCACGCCGCTGATGTCCAGGATTGGGCTGGTTGACCTGGGTGCTCCGCCCGAGCTGCTCGCGGGCGGGATTACCTCGATGCGGGTGTTCGCCGGATATGCGGGCTGGGGCGCCGGCCAGCTGCGCGACGAGATCACCGACGGCGCGTGGTTCCTGCTGCCGGGGGACCCGGCCGACGCGTTCGCCGCCGACCCGGCCCGGCTGTGGCAGGCAGTGCTGCGCCGGCAGGGCGGCGACCTGGCCATGGTGGCCACGTTCCCGGATGACCCGGCCTGGAACTAGCCGGCCGGACGTCGTCTTTCACCGTTACGCGTGGCTGGCGGCGATGTGAGCGTTATGACCGGTCAGCCGGGCGCGGCACCCGCAGCGGTTCGCGGCGGGCGTAAACTTGGGCACCGTGAGCACAGAAGTCATGCCTGGCACTGACACCCGCCAGGACACAGACGTCCGGCCTGACCTCTCCTTCGGCGACGGCGACCACGAGCGGTTCGCGCACTATGTCGACAAGGACAAGATCGTCGACAGCGCTGTTACCGGTACTCCTGTGATCGCGCTGTGCGGCAAGGTGTGGGTCCCGAGCCGGGATCCCAAGAAGTTCCCGGTCTGCCCGGACTGCCAGCGGATCTACGAGTCGCTGCCCGAGGGCGACGACTAGGCTCCGCCGAGCGGTGTCCCGGTCAGCGTGATCCCGGCCGCGCGCAGCGCGTCAAGCGCGGCGGTGGTGCTCGCCTCCGCGACCCCGGCGGTCAGGCCCAGCAGCACCGTGGTGCCGAATCCGGTCGCGGCCGCGTCCGCCGCGGTCGCGCGGACGCAGTAGTCCGTTGCGATGCCGGTCACGTCGATGTCAGTGACCTGCCGGGCCGACAGCCAGGCCAGCAGCGTATCCCCGGAGTCGGTGCTGCCCTCGAACCCGCTGTAGGCCGCCGCGTACTCGCCCTTGCGGAAGACCTCCTCGACCCGGCTGACGTCGAGTTCCGGGTGGAAGCGCGCGCCGTCAGTGCCGGCCACGCAGTGCGGCGGCCAGCTGGCAGCGAAGTCGGGATGCGCGGAGAAATGCGATCCGGGATCGATGTGGAAATCCTGGGTGGCCACGACGTGGTCGTAGCGAGCGCCTTCAGGTCCTGCCAGGTAGGCGGTGATCCCGCGGGCCACGGCGGAGCCTCCGGCTACGGCCAGCGAGCCGCCTTCGCAGAAGTCATTCTGCACATCGACGATGATCAGTGCGCGCACGTCCAGAGAGTAGCGCTAGCTGACCTCGGCCGGCGTGCCGCCCGTGATCCGGACGAGCTCGGCGAAGGTAGTCGGGAACACGGTGTGCACATGCCCGGCCGCCGCCCACACCACCGCGTAGGACTCCAGCGCCGTGTCAACGAGCGTGCGGACCGGCGCGGGGTGCCCGATGGGCGCTACTCCGCCGATGCGCTGCCCGGTGCTCGCGTACACGAACTCGGGGTCGGCGCGTCGCACCCTTGCGACACCGAGCTCGGCCGCGACCCTGGCCGTGTCGACCCGGTGCGCGCCGCTGGTCAGCACCAGCAGCGGCTCGCCATCGGCGCTGAACAGCAGGCTGTTGGCGATGGCACCGACCTCGCAGCCGAGCTGCGCGGCCGCGGTCGCCGCCGTCGGCGCGGGCTCGGCCAGCTCGCGGACCTCGCCCCGGACGCCCAGCGCCGCCAGCTCGCTCGCGACGTGCTCTGCGTTCTTATGCATCGCGCCAGTCTGGCACTCCCGTACGCGCCGCCGGCAAGCGATTATCGCCCGCGTGCGCGCGGCGTCAGTCCTGATCCGGCTCGAACACCGTCGGGATCGCCGGGTAACCGCGGGACAGCTGCCGCGCGTGCGCCGGAAGTTCCGCGACCGCGGCTTCATGGCGGGAACGGGCTGCCGACACCGGCTCCCGCGCGACGATCTCGCCGTCGCGAACCAGGACGTGCAGCAGCCTTCTGCCGCTGTCCCGGCCCTGCGGCTCATGGTCGATCACCCGCTCCGCCGCAGCCGAGCCCGTATCGTCGAGCTCGCGCATTGCCCACTTGCGGCCGCCGCGCGATGGCTTGCCGACCGAGCGCTTCGCCACCGGGCGCAGCGGGCCGCTCTCGTCGCTGTCCGAGCGGGCGACCATCTTGTAGACCAGCGCCGCCGTCGGCGCGCCCGAGCCGGTGACCAGCGAGGTGCCGACGCCGTAGCCTGCTACCGGCTCGGCTGCGAGCGCGGCGATGGAGTACTCGTCCAGATCGCCGGTGAGAATGATCCTGGCCCTGCTGGCGCCGAGCGAATCGAGCTGGGCGCGCGCCTCGCGGGCAACCACGGCCAGGTCACCGCTGTCGATCCTGATGGCGCCGAGGTCTGGCCCGGCGAGCTCGACCGCGGTGCGGATGGCGCCCCGCACGTCGTAAGTATCAACGAGCAGGGTGGTACCGGAGCCGAGCGCGTCGAGCTGCGCGGCGAAGGCCTGCTTCTCGCCGTCGAACAGCAGCGTGAACGCGTGCGCGCTGGTGCCGGTGGTCGGAACGCCGTACTGGTACCCGGCCCGCAGGTTCGAGGTAGTGGCGAAGCCGGCGATGTAGGCAGCCCTGGCAGCCGCGACCGCCGACCACTCGTGGGTCCGCCGCGAGCCCATCTCGGTCAGCGGCCGCCCGTGCGCCGCCGTGACCATCCGGGACGCTGCCGAGGCGATCGCGCAGTCGTGATTGAAGATCGACAGCGCGAGCGTCTCCAGGATCACTGCCTCGGCGAAGGTGCCCTCGACCACCAGGATGGGCGATCCGGGGAAGTAGCAGTCGCCCTCGGCGTAGCCCCAGATGGTGCCGCCGAACCTGTAGCCGCGCAGGAACTCCAGCGTCGGCGCATCGGCGATGTGCTCGCGCTCGAGGAAGGCAAGCTCGGCGTCGCTGAACCGGAACCGCTCGAGCGCGTCCAGCAGCCTGCCGGTGCCGGCGACCACGCCGTAGCGGCGGCCGTTCGGCAGCTGCCGGGCGAACATCTCGAAGACCGCGCGCCGGTGCGCCGTTCCGCTGCGCAGTGCGGCCCGCACCATCGTCAGCTCGTAATGGTCGGTCAGCAGCGCGGTACCTGGCTGATCGGAGGTCATGGCGGCAGCTTACGGAGCGGCGCCGCGCGCGCCGTGAGGCAGGCGGTGCTTGCGGCAGGTGCTCTGCGGCACGGGGCTCGCGGCACGGGGCTCGCGGCACGCGGCCTCGGTCAGGTGACCTGGCAGAGCGGTCCGCAGCGCCGGAGCGTGACCGTGGTGCCGCGCGCCTGCAGTAACCCCGCGATCTCAGCCGCGACCGCGCACGGCCTGGCGGTGACGTCGGCCCAGTTGTAGCGCACCGTCAGGATGCCGATCGCGGCGTGCGCGTTGTCGCGCCTGCTGTCGGCCCAGCGCTGCTCGGGCGGATGGGCGGCCCGGCCGTCCAGCTCCACGGCGAGTCGTGCCTCCTCGTACAGGTTGTCGGCGTAGCGCGTGCGGCTCCCGGTGACGATCCTTGCCTGCCGCCGGGCTGGCGGCAGGCCGTGCGCGCGCTCGACATCCCGAACGTACCTGCGCTCGAGCAGGGATTGCGCGCCGTCGGAAACGTCGGCGAGCGCAGCGAGCAAGTCGAGTCGCCACCGCGCTTGCGGACGCTCCTGCAGCGAAGCTCGCAGGCGCGCTGGCGTCGTGAGACGGCGGCCGACTGCACGGCAGAGCCAGTCGAAGGCATCGTCGAAGGAGGCGGCGCTCTGGGTCAGGTCGAGCACCGTCTCCTCGACGCGGGTCCGCGGCGGCAGCAGCACCGGGTGGCGCGCGGTGTCGAGAGCCCGCGAACGGTGAACAACTGCGCCCTGGATGGGCCGGACATTCCTGACCGCTGGCACGGTGACGTGGATGGGCCCGGCGGACGGACCGGCGATGCCATAGAGCTCGGCTGCCGTGCGATGGCTCAGGGCCGCGCCGCTGCCCGCCCGCAGGACCGTTGCCCACAGCCGGGCATCCCGGCCGGGAGCGCCGGTGAAGGCCGCGTAGACGCCGCGCTGCACCTGCTGCCACCTCTTCGACCTGAGCTGATTGTCGACGGCTGCCGGCTCCAGGCCGAGGCTCAGCGCCTGCTGGCGCGACACGACACCGGACTGCCGGAGCAGCAGCTCCCGGAGTTCGGCACTGACGGCGAGCGGCATACCGCCAAGACTGCCGCCCGGGCAGTTTCGCCGCGAGGAGGGCGCCGCGGCTGTGGATAACGGCCAAGATCACTTGCCGTGGTTACTTTTCAGCAAATATCGCTGAGAAGTCACCACGGCGACGTGATCTTGCCCTGGTGAAATGTCCGCGCGTTCGCGGCCGGCACGCGTGGAACACTAACGTCGGGGGAGTGGAAGACTGAGCTATCGGGGAGGTGACGGCAGGTGGGCGTCGCGCCAGTTGAAGTTGAGCAGCCGATGACAGGCCAGGATGCGGCTCTGGATGCACCGTGGGTGACTGTCGTCTGGAACGACCCTGTGAACCTCATGAACTACGTGACCTACGTGTTCCAGAAGGTATTCGGATATCCCAAGGCAAAGGCCGAGAAGCTGATGCTGGACGTGCACCACAAGGGCAAGGCTGTCGTTTCCGCGGGAACCAGGGAAGCGATGGAGCGGGACGCCGAGACCCTGCACGGCTACGGCCTCTGGGCGACCGTGAGTCACGACTCGTGAGCTGGGACAGCTTTCCGGCGGACGACGGCGACGAGAGCGTCGAGATTGCCGCTGCGTTCCGGGCGGCCCCCGGCGGTGCGGCTGCCTATTTCGAGGAGGGGCAGGCCGGGGTCATCAGGAGCCTGGTCAGCCAGATCGCCGAACTGGTCAGCGCCGACGCCGAGAGCAGCGGGGAGACCCCTGCGGCCGGGGACCTGGAAGCCCAGCTCGGCCTGTCCAGTCACGCTGAGGCGCCGGACGACCCGGTGCTGGCCCGGCTGCTGCCCGACGGCTACGCCGACGACAAGGACGCGTCCGCCGAGTTCCGCCGCTACACCGAGGAGAGCCTCAGGTCCGGCAAGATCTCCTCGGCTCAGACGGTCCTGGCGTCGCTGCCTCCCGGCGGCGGCGAGGTGCGGCTGTCCGAGCCGGAATGCCAGCAGTGGCTCCGCGCCCTGAACGATGTCCGGCTGGCGCTGAGCGTCCGGCTCGGGATTACCGACGAGAGCGAGGACCTCTCGGAGCGGCTGAGCCCTGAAGACCCTCGTTCCGCTTACATATGGGTTTATCAGTGGCTCGCCTATCTGCAGGACAGCCTGATCGAGTCGCTTACCTAGGCGCAGGCTACTCTCTGGCCATGCTGACCATCAGCGCCGAGCTGCGCGCGAAGATCGTGGCCCACGCCCGCGCTGACCACCCGGATGAGGCCTGCGGGGTCATCGCGGGCCCGGCCGGCAGCGACCGGCCCGAGCGGTTCATCCCGATGCTCAACGCGGAGCGGTCGCCGACGTTCTACCGGTTCGACTCGCTGGAGCAGCTGCGGGTGTGGCGGGAGATGGACGACCGGGACGAGCAGCCCGTCGTGATCTACCACTCGCACACCGCAACCCAGGCATATCCGTCCCGTACCGACATCTCGTACGCCAGCGAGCCAGAAGCGCACTATGTTCTGGTTTCCACCGCAGAGCCCGCCGACGAGGAATTCCGGTCATTCCGGATCGTCGACGGCGAGGTTACCGAGGAAGACGTCGCGATCGAGCCGGAATGATCGCGGCCAGCCGCCGGTTGCATGGCCTAGAGGACGCCGCCCCGGCGGCGCTCTCGGCAGGCCCGCACCGCCCGGCTGGCGCACTCCGCTCGCCGCGGCGACCCGACAGACCTACCAGCGCACGTGTACCAACTGGAGCAGAAAGCCATGGCAATCGAGGTCCGCATCCCGACCATCCTGCGCAGCTACACCGGCGGCGAGAAGTTGATCGAGGGCTCGGGATCGACTCTTGACGAGCTCTTCGCCGACCTCGACGGCCGTTACGACGGGCTGCGGGAGCGGCTGATCGACGAGGCCGGCCTGCGCCGGTTCATCAACGTGTACCTCAACGACGAGGATGTCCGCTTCCTCGGCGGCCTCTCCGCGCCGGTGAGTGACGGCGACACCGTCACCGTGCTCCCGGCTGTCGCCGGCGGCGCGCGCTGAGTGACCCCAGCAGCCTGAGCAGCCTGAGCACGCGGCCGGATCCACGCCATGCGGTATGAGTCCCTGCTAGACGCATTCGGCGGCACGCCGCTCGTCGGGCTGCCGCGCCTGTCGCCTGGCCCGGATGTTCGCCTGTGGGCCAAGCTGGAGGACCGCAACCCGACCGGCTCGGTGAAGGACCGCGCCGCCGCCTACATGGTCGCGGCCGCGGAAAAAGACGGCCTCCTGCACCCCGGCTCCGTCATCCTGGAGCCGACGTCCGGCAACACCGGCATCAGCCTGGCCCTGGTCGCCCGGCTGCGCGGTTACCAGCTGATCTGCGTCATGCCGGAGAACACCTCGGCCGAGCGCCGGATGCTGCTGGAGGCCTACGGCGCGTCCATCGTCTCCTCCCCGGCAGCGGGCGGCTCCAACGAGGCCGTCCGGGTGGCGCAGGGACTGGCGAAGGACCACCCGGACTGGGTCATGCTCTACCAGTACGGGAACGAGGCCAATGCCAGGGCGCACTACGAGACGACCGGGCCCGAGCTGCTGACTGACCTGCCGGAGATCACGCACTTCGTGGCCGGGCTCGGTACGTCCGGCACGCTGATGGGTACCGGCCGGTTCCTGCGCGAGCACGTGCCCGGCGTGCAGATCGTGGCGGCCGAGCCCCGGTACGGCGAGCTGGTCTACGGGCTGCGGAACCTGTCCGAGGGCTTCGTGCCCGAACTGTACGACGAGTCGGTGCTCACCTCGCGCTTCTCGGTCTCGTCCGCCGATGCACTGCGCCGGACCAGGGAGCTGCTGTCGGAGGAGGGGCTGTTCGCCGGCATCTCCTCCGGGTGCGTCCTGCATGCCGCCATCGGGCTGGCCGCGAAAGCGCAGGCCGCGGGCCAGCGCGCTGACATCGCCATGATCATCGCTGACGCCGGCTGGAAGTACCTGTCCACCGGGGCCTACGGCGGGACGCTCGCCGAAGCCGAGGCCAGGCTCGAGGGCCAGCTCTGGGCCTGAGCTCCGGGCCTGAGCTCGGGCCGAGCTCCGGCCGAGGACGACGCAGCACTGACAGATTCCGCGGAAGAAGGGCCGGCCAGGTCGGATGACGGTATTTGACGAGGCGACAGCAGTCACCCGCCGCAGCGAGGGGATTTACGACACCGCCGCCGACCCGCGGTTCGCGCTGATCGCGCCCGGCGGGACCACGCCGCCCGCGGTCAACGGCGGCGCGCTGCTGGCGACCGTGCTGCGCGCCGTGCTGGACGGCTCGCCGCACCCGTACCCGGTCGCAACCAACGCCAGCTTCCTCCGCGTGCCCCAGCTGGCTCCGGCCGAGGTGCAGGTCAGCTGGCTCAAGCTCGGCAGGACCGCCGCGACGGCGCGGGCCACGTTCATCCAGGACGGGCAGCCGGTGCTGGACACCACAGTGACGACGGGAACGCTCCCCGCCGCTCCGGCCGCGTCTGCCGGAGGCGCGGCCGCCGGCAGCTCGGCGGACGGGGCTGACGCGGCTGGCGCGGCTGACCGGGGCTGAGGCAGCAGGCCGGGCTGAAGCGACTGGCCGGGCTGAGGGGGCTGGCCGGGCCGAGGGGGCTGGGGGAGCCGCCGCGGACCGATCAGGAGCCTCGCCGGGCCTGGAGTGGACTGGCGTCCGGCCGGCGTTCCCTGACCTGGCCGACTGCATCGATCTCGGCCAGTGGCCAGGCGCGGTCGCCGCCGACGGCTCGGCCGGCTTCCCCGCGCACGTCGAAGTGCTGCTTGACCCGGCCTGCACCGGCTGGCGGAGCAACGACCCGGCCGGGATACCGGAGATGCGCGGCTACGTGCGGCTGCGCGATCACCGCGATCCGGATGCGCTCCTGCTGGCGCTGGCGGTAGACGCGCTGCCGCCGGTGGTATTCGGGCTCGGCGCCACCGGCTGGGCGCCGACCGTCGAGCTGACCTGGCACATGCGCGCCGTGCCGGTGGCCGGCCCGCTGCAGGTGGCGGCGCGGTCCCGGCACGTCAGCGGCGGCTGGTTCGACGAGGAGGCCGAGGTCTGGGACGCCGCGGGCCGCCTGGTCGCCCAGAGCCGGCAGCTGGCCAGGGTCGGGCGGGGCCGGCTGCGGACGCTCGCGAATGGCTCCGCCGGAGCGGCCGGAGCGGCCGAATCGGCCGTCTCAGGCTAGGCCGGGGCGCCATCGCGGCACACTGTGACACTTTCAGGACAACGAAACGGGCAAATCACCCGTGAACATAACCGCAATCGTCACAGTGTCATCGCTCACGCGTGGCGTGGCGACGGCAACTGGCTAGGCGACGCTCTTGATCCGCCAGACCAGCACCGAGGCGAGCACGGCGACGATCGCCGTGGCGCCGAACAGCGCCGGGTAGCCGATCTCGGCCGTGATCGGGGCGGCGATGGCGGGCCCGATCGTGCTCGGGCCGACGATCGCGATGTTGATGATGCCGAGGTCCTTGGCCCGGTCCCTGGCGGCCGGCAGCACCTGCGTGATCAGCGCCTGGTCGACGGCCAGGTAGGCGCCGAAGCCGAGGCCGAACAGCACGGCCGCGATCAGCGAGGCGTTCCAGGTCTCGACGAAGGTCAGCAGCAGCGCCGCGAGGCCCATCAGGATGCCGGAGAGCGTGACGATCATCTTCCGCTTGCCGATGCGGTCGGAGATGATGCCGCCGACGATCGCCGTGACCACGACGCAGACCGTGTAGATGATGATCAGCGTCTGCAGCCCGTTGGTGGCGGGCTGGTGGAAGTGCTGCCGGTAGTGCACCGGGCCTTCCAGGAAGTACAGCAGGTAGAGCGTGCCCATCGCGATGGCCAGCGAGGCCAGGAACCGGGTGATCCAGGCCCAGGCGAAGTCCGGGTACTGCCGCGGGCTGATCCAGTAGGCCCTGGCCAGCTTCCGCCAGGAGAACGGGTCCCGGTGCTCTGGCTCCAGCGGATGGTCCGGGGTCATGAACACGAACGGGATGGCGAACAGGACAAGCAGAATCGCCAGAACGGTATAGCCGGACGAGATCTTCGTGAAGATGTCGACGACCAGCACGGTGCCGAGCACCAGGCCGAGTGCCTGCGGCATGCCGACCCAGCCGGCCACGGTGGCGCGCTGCCGGACCGGCACGTGGTCAGGAACGGCCGCGCTGAGGCTCGCGTACTCGGCGTTCTGGAAGGCGCTGAACAGCACCCACAGGACGGCGATCCCGGCAACCGTCTTGAGTCCGCCGAGTATGACCAGGCTGACCGCGCCGAGCAGGGCCATGCCGAGCGTCCACCGGTGACGGCGGCCGCGCATCCGGCCGATGCCGAAAGCGTGCGTGGTCCGGTCGGACAATGCCCCGGCCAGCGGCGTCGCGATGCAGGCGGCGACCGCGCCGACGCCGGTCACGATGCCGAGGGCGGCGATCTTATGCCGGGGATCAGCGGCCTGCAGCTGGAGCGGGAGCAGGATCTGGACGGGCGTCAGGGAGGCCATCCACATGCCCAGGCTCGCCAGGCTCAGCCCGGTGATCCAGCCCCAGCGCACGTGCACTGACGGCTCGGTCAGCGCGAGCGGCACGGAGCGCTCGGAGTCGGTGGACTGCTCGGTCATGACACCTCCGCGGGCACCCTGGCTCGCTGTCGGATCCGGTTACTGGCAGCTCCGGTCACCGCGGATCCCGGTACGGGGCCTTACTCCGGATCATGCCGTTTTGGGGATGATAGTGGCAGGGCCAGTCGTGCCGGCACCTTTCCGGTGCCCGTTTTTCCTGGCAGCCAGGCTATCCTCGACCGCTGTGGCGACCTTGATCTGCTGCGGCGGCAGCGAACGTCCGTGCAGGTAACGATTGTCGGCTGGTCCGGCAGCTTTCCCGGACCGGACAGCCCGGCATCCTGTTACCTGATCGATACCGGTGACTTCCGGCTCGTTCTCGACCTCGGCAACGGCGCGCTCGGCGCCCTGCAGCAGTACACCGGGCTCGGCGAGGTCGACGCGGTCCTGCTGAGCCACCTGCACGCGGATCACTGCATCGACATGATCGCCTACTCGGTGTTCCAGAACTACCACCCCGAGGGGCCGCGGCCGAAGATTGACGTCTTCGGCCCGGCGGATACGCAGGGCCGCCTGAGCCGCGCGCTCGGCAGCGACCACCTGGGCATGACCGACGCTTTCAGCTTCACCACCGTCACGCCGGGGACCATTGAGATCGGGCCGCTGACGATTACCGCCGGGCATGTATCTCACCCGGTGGAGACGTTCGGGTTCCGGATCGAGCATGCCGGTCAGGTGCTGGCGTACTCGGCCGACACCGGCCCGTGCGACGCGCTCGTGCAGCTGGCCCGGGGCGCGGATGTGCTGCTCTCGGAGGCCTCGTTTGTCGACGGCCCGGATCTGCCTGACGATCTGCACCTGACCGCGCGCCAGGCCGCCGAGCACGCGGCCAGGGCAGGCGCCGGCGAGCTGGTGCTGACCCACCTGGTGCCCTGGAACGACCGCGCCGTCTGCCTGGAACAGGCATCGGCAGCCTTCAGCGGCCCGCTGCGGCTGGCCAGCTCGGGCCTGCGCCTGCTGGGTGGCGGCCCGCCCGCCTAGCGACGGCGACCTCACGCAAAGCACGGCGACAGCGCAGCACCGCAGCACGACGCAGCGAGCCCGCGGCCAGGCCGCGGGCTCGCCGTCAGATGAACTCTGCGCTCCTGCTGGTGCCCGCCGCCGGCCGCATCCGTGCGGCCGCCGGGCGGCGAGCTCAGCCCGTGCAGCCGTCGACCGAGCCGGAGGGCGCGCAGTTGCCTCCGGTGTTCCAGGAGATCACGTTCTGGCCCACCAGGCCGACCCCGCCGTCGCCCGAGTCGTTGTAGACGCCGCCGCCGGCGAAGGCCGGCGCGCTGTTGTAGGTGACGGAGTCATTCGCCAGGGTCAGGTGATCGCCACCCATGTAGATGCCGCCGCCGTAACTCGACGCCGAGTTCCACCGGAATCTGGCGCCCGTGACCGTCGCGTAGTCGCTGCCGACGTCCAGCCCGCCGCCATACTGCGCGCTGTTGTGTGTGAAGGATGTTCCGCCGCTGGTCACGACATCGTCATAGCTGTCCACGCCGCCGCCGTAGACCGCGGTGTTCCCGTTGAACGAGCCGCCGATCAGGGACAGGTAGTCGTCGTTGTAAATGCCGCCGCCGTAGGAGGTGGCCGAGTTCCCGTCGAAGGTGACGTCGATCATGGAGCCGATGTAGGAGTTCTGGAGGCCGCCGCCGTACTCGCTGGCGTGGTTTGACCTGAACAGGGTCCTGATGAACGTTGAGCCGTATCCGTAGTTATAAGCGCCGCCGCCGTATTCGGCATTGTTGCTGATGAAGGAGCTCGTGCTGACTGAGGTGATTCCGTCGTCGTCGACGTACAGGCCGCCGCCGTATTCGGTGGCGGTGTTGTGAGAGAAGACAGAGTCGGCCAGGACAGTGTTGTATTCGCTGTACAAGGCGCCGCCGTCGTTGGCGCTATTGTCGGTGAAGGTAGCGTGGCTGATATTTGCGTCGTACTCGTTGTAGATAGCGCCGCCGTAATATCCAGGGGCGGTGTTGCCGGTGAAGGTGGAACCTGTCACCGACAGAGTCCCGTCGTTGTAGATGGCACCGCCGTATTCGCCGGTGGTGTTGCCGGAGAAGGTGCCGCCGGTCAGCGTGACGGATCCCTCGTCGTTGTAGAGGGCGCCGCCATAAGTAGGCGCGTCGCCGTTGCGGAAGTTCACGCCGTTGATGGTGACGTTCGCGCCGGACGTCACCTTGAGGAGGCTGAAGTCCGGCGGACTGCCGGTCAGGCTCCGCTCCAGGGTCGCTGAGTGCCCCTGGAAGGTCAGGTCCGTGCCGACCGAAGGAAGCGCACTGGTCAGCACGTACGTGCAGCCCGGCGTCAGCTGCAACGTCTCCCCGCTTGTCGCCCCGGTGATGTCGGTTGCCAGCGTGGTGGCACTGCACGGCACCGTTACCGTGCTCGTCGCCGGGGACGCCTGCGCCGCGACGGGCCCTGCGGCCGCGACCGCCAGCCCGGCCGCCGCGGCCGTGATCACCAGTGTGGGCAGTTTCATTCTCATATACATTCCTCCTGAATCTGATCTGAGCTATTCGAACGAGCTCGCACCACCGCCAGGAAATCTCTGGATCGGCAGGGCGACAATTACGAGCGGACAGAGTCGGCAAAAGCAGCATCGGCCATTCGAAATCCGGGCGCTGGCCGGAGCGCGAGACCGGTCAGTGGCCGGGCTCAGCCAGCGTCGTTTTCGCGGGCACGGAACAGCCCGGCACTGAAGGCGGCCGCCGTGTCTGCTACGCCCAGGGGATCCCGGGGTAGTAGGCGGACGAGGACTCGTACTCCGACTCCGCCGGCGAACTTCACCAGGAAAGCGCCGTTGTAGCTGAGGAGCGTCCTGGTCTGTGCCGGGGTGAGGCTGCACGTTGCGAGGCCGCCCGCGCCCGTGACCGGCGTGCACAGCGTCGGCCCGGTACGCCCGGCAGTGATGGCGAGACTCTGCCCGCTGACACCCGACCCCAGGCTGGTTAGCTGGGCGAACAGGGTGTAAGTCCCGTGTGCGTGCGGGGTCAGCCAGGCCACCAGCCGGGTCGGAGCGCCGTCGACCGTCTGGTCGACTGTGTTCGACGTGGACCCGGCGTACTCGGTGTCCCCGCTGTAGACCGCAGTCAGGCTGCTCGGCCCGCCCGGCAGGCTGCTGGTGACGCAGGTAGCGGAGTACGTGCCGCTATGGTCGACCAGCGGCTGGCTGTCACAGCCGGAGATGCTGACCCCGTTGGCCTTGAAGTCAACGCTCCCGCCGCCGTCGGTCGGCGAGACCGTGGCCGTCAGCGTGACCGACTGGCCGAAGGTACTCGGGTTCGGTGACGAGCCGAGCACGGTGCTGGTCGACGTCAGCACAACCTGCGTGGTGGTGCCCTGCGAGCCCAGGTACGCCGAGTTGACCGCCGGCGTGAAGATGGCCGTGATCGCGTTGCTGCCCGCGGGCAGGGTGCTGGTCGTGCAGGTGGCCGTCCCGCTGCTTACCGGCCGGCTGCCGCAGCCCGCGATCGTGGTGCTGCTGGCCTCGAAGTTGACCGTGCCGGTCGCGCCAGGCGGCGTGATCCTCGCGGTGAGGGTTACCGGCTGGGACGTCGTGCTCGGGTTCGGGCTGCCGCTGACCGTGGTCCTGGTCGAGATCAGCCGGTAGCTGATGCTGACCTGGCCGTTGCCCGTCCACAGGGCGCTGTCGCGGAGCGGGGTCACGGTGATGCCGCCGACATGGGTCCGCCAGCCGGGGAAAGCCGATCCGCCGCCGCCAGCGCCGGCGTTACCGCCGCCACCGCCGCCGCCGAAGTAGCCGCCGCCACCGCCGCCACCGCCGTTGGGGCAGCCGATGATCGCGTTGCCGCCTGCGTCGCCGCCGCGGAGCGGGAGCCCGAGTGTGGCGGGCAGTCCGCAGATCAGGCCGGCGCTGCCGGGCAGTCCGCCGCCCAGCAGGGTGCCGCCGCCGCCTCCGGTGGCCAGGCCAGCCGATCCGCCGCTGGCTCCGTCGGGGTGACGGCTGGTGCCGCCGTTGCCGCCTGCCACCGTGCTCGACGCGCCGCCGCCGCCCCCGCCGACGACGAGGAGGTTGGCGAAGAAGTTCCCGAGGGAGGCAATGGAGACGCTCGACGCGCCGCCTCCGCTCCCGCCGTCCGAGACGGTGCCGGGACCGGAATTGCCGCCCCTGCCGCTCAGGAGAAGGCTGGACCTCTGGTTGACGCCGCCGCTGCCGTCAGCGACGCCCTGACCGCCGGGGAAGACGCTCAGGATCGTGCCAGCCGGAATGCCGGACAGGTTCGCCCGCGCCTCGCCGCCCTGGCCGCCCGCTCCGGGGCTGGATGCCGCGTCGGACGGGCCGCCCTGGGCTCCGTCAGCGACGACCTGCAGATCGGTGACGCCGGCCGGGACCGGCCAGCTGATCGCGGTGCCGTTGGTGTTGGTGGTGCCGTTATACGAGAAGACGCAGGTCTCGATGGTGCCTGAGGCAGTGCAGATCGGATCGGTCAGTGCCTCAGCCGGGCCGGCGAGTAACCCGATGGCGGGCAGCGCGGCCCCGGCGAGCGCTGCGGTCGCCACGAGGGCGAGACCGGCGCGCGTGACCCGGGAGCTGGGCGCTAACTTCGCTGCGTGAGTGCGAACGAACGCGCGCATGGGACGGCTCCTAGTGGTTGCTGTTGAAGTCGGCAGCGGGGAAAGCATCACTGAGAGTAACAGAGCATGACCCTGTGTAATGCGGTCTTGACATGTTGGCGCCCCGTGTCCGGTTCCGCGCACGCGCGCAGACGTGCGGCAACGCTGGCGCCCGCCGGGCGCGGCCTAGACTGGATCCCCATGCGCGTGCTCGTCACCGGTGGCGCCGGTTTCATCGGGTCGCATCTCACCGATGCCCTGATCGCCCGCGGCGACGACGTCGCCGTCGTCGACGACATGTCGGCCGGCCGGCCTGGCCGCGTGCCCGCGCAGGCGGCCATGCACAAGGTCAGCGTTACCGAGGCGGACGTGCTGACTGCCCTGGTCGAGGACTTCAGGCCTGAGCTCATCTGTCATCTCGCCGCGCAGATCGACGTGCGGGTCTCGGTTGCTCATCCCGCACTCGACGCCCAGGCGAACGTCATCGGCACCGTCAACGTGCTCGAAGCCGCGCGGCTCGCCGGCGCCCGGGTCCTGCTGGCGTCCACCGGGGCGGTCATCTACGGCCGCGACGCGCCGATCCCGTCAATGGAAGACGTGCTGCCGCTGCCCGAGTCGCCGTACGGCGTCGGCAAGCAGTGCGCCGAGCAGTATGTCCAGCTGTACAACCGGCTGCATTCGACGACCCACGCGGTGCTGCGCTTCGCCAACATCTACGGTCCGCGCCAGGACCCCGGCGGAGACGCCGGCGTGGTCGCCATTTTCTGCGCGCAGTCGCTGGCGGGGGAGCGGCCGACCGTCTACGGCGACGGCCAGCAGACGCGCGACTACGTCTACGTCGGCGACGCGGTCGGGGCCTGCCTGGCCGCGGCCGACAGCGCCCGCCCCGGTACCTGGAACATCGGCAGCGGCACCGAGGTGAGCGTGCTTGACCTGATCCAGGTGATCAGCGCAGTGGCCGGGCGCCCGCTCGACCCTGTCTTCGCCGCGGCGCGGCCCGGCGAGCTGCTGCGGGGCGCGCTCGCCGCGGACCGGGCGCGGCGCGATATCGGCTGGGCCGCGACCACCGCACTGCCCGACGGCGTGGCCAGGACGTATCAGTGGATCAAGGACGGTGCGCCTGAGCAGGCCGGCTGGTAGCACTAGGCTGGCGCCCATGTCACGACCAGACGGGCGGCTGCCGGACCAGCTGCGGGATGTCAGGATTACCAGGAGCTGGCTGGACCACGCCGAGGGATCGGTGCTGGTCGAGTTCGGCAAGACCAGGGTGCTGTGCGCGGCGAGCGTGCAGGAGGACCTGCCGCGCTGGCGCCGGGGCAGCGGCCTCGGCTGGGTCACTGCCGAGTACGCCATGCTGCCCAGGGCCACGAACACGCGCAGTGACCGCGAGTCGGTCAAGGGCAGGATCGGCGGCCGGACGCACGAGATCTCGCGCCTTGTCGGCCGTTCCCTGCGGGCCTGCATTGACCCGAAGGCGCTCGGGGAGAACACGATCGTCATCGACTGTGACGTGCTGCAGGCCGACGGGGGCACCAGGACCGCGGCCATCACCGGCGGGTACGTCGCGCTGGCCGACGCCGTCAGCTGGCTGAAAGGACGCAAGCGCACCAGGGGCGAGCCGCTGCCCGCCTCGGTCGCCGCCGTCAGCGTCGGCATCGTCGACGGCCAGCCCCGGCTCGACCTCTGCTACGAGGAGGACGTGGCCGCCGAGACCGACATGAACGTTGTCTGCACCGGCGACGGCCGCTTCGTCGAAGTGCAGGGCACAGCCGAGCGCGAGCCGTTCAGCCGCGACCTGCTTGACGAGCTGCTGAACCTGGGCGTGGCCGGGTGCGCCGAGCTGACCAAGCTCCAGCAGGCTGCTCTCGGCTCATGAGCCCGGAGGCCGGCCTGCGGCCCGACCTGGTGCTGGCGACCGCGAACCCGCACAAGCTCATCGAGCTGACCAGGATCCTGGACGCCGGCCACGTCGACGTGCGCCTGCTCAGCCTGGCTGAGTTCCCCGGAGCACCCGAAGTGGCCGAGACCGGTGCCACCTTTGCCGAGAACGCGCTGCTCAAGGCCCACGCGATCGCGCAGTTCACCGGGCTGCCCGCGGTCGCTGACGATTCCGGCATCTGCGTGGACGCGCTGAACGGCATGCCCGGCGTGCTGTCGGCCCGCTGGTCCGGCCGGCACGGCGACGACGCGGCGAACCTGCGCCTGCTGCTCGGCCAGCTTGCTGACATTCCCGACGAGCGGCGGGGCGCGCGGTTCGTGTGCGTCGCCGCGCTGGCACTGCCGGGCGGGCGCGAGCACATCAGCGAGGGCGTGGTGACGGGCTCGCTGATCCGCGAGCCGCGCGGGCAGAACGGGTTTGGCTACGACCCGATCTTCGTGCCCGGCTCCGCGGACATCACGACGGCGGAGATGGACCCGGCCGACAAGGACCGGATCAGCCACCGGGGAAAGGCCCTGCGGGGACTCGCGCCCGTCATCGCCGCTCTGCTTGGCTAGTCTCACCAGCACACCCATAAGGGAAGGGAACGCGCATGACCGACACCCGGCTGGCTCCCGGCGACGCGGCACCCGACTTCACGTTGCCGGACGCCGATGGCGATCAGGTCAGCCTGTCCTCGCTGCGCGGCCAGCGGGTCATCATCTACTTCTACCCGGCGGCGATGACGCCGGGCTGCACCAAGCAGGCGTGCGACTTCCGGGACAGCCTGTCCAGCCTGGCGGCGGCCGGGTTCGCGGTGCTCGGCATCTCGCCCGACAGCCCGGCGAAGCTGCAGAAGTTCGCCGAGCGGGACGGCCTGACCTTCCCGCTGCTGAGCGATCCGTCGCACGCGGTGCTGGAGGCATACGGCGCCTACGGCGAGAAGATGCTGTACGGAAAGAAGTCCGTAGGGGTCATTCGGTCGACCTTCGTAGTCGGCCCGGATGGCAGGATCGAGAAGGCGCAGTATGCGGTCAAGGCGACCGGGCACGTCGCGCGGCTTCGCGCGGAGCTGGGAGTCTGACGCAGGCCGCCGGAGGCTGGGGCCGTAGCCCAACGGCAGGAGGCACAAGATTTAGGTTCTTGGCAGTGTGGGTTCGAATCCCACCGGCCCCACAAAAACTGACATAACCGTCTATCTGCGCGCGTACGCAGCCTGGTGCATGCCCCAGGTGATCTCCCCGGTCGCCGGGGACTCCCGCAGCGCGGCCATGGCGGCTGCCAGGTCGCGCAGCTCGGCGTCGTCGCACAGCCCGAGCCGGACGGGCCGGTCGCCCCAGACGGCGATGTTCATGCTGAACATCGTTGCTGCCAGCGCCGTCGCCACCGGCACCTCGGTGATCCTGGCGCGCACCTGCCGCAGGGCCGGCTCGTCGCCAAGCCCGGCGAGCAGCGGCCCCGCGCACATCCGGGCGCCGCTCGCAGCCACCAGTCCCTCGGCCAGCCGCAGGTGAGTGCGCAGCACAGGCTCGGTCGCGTCGATCCACTCGATCTCGTCCAGCACGACGATGCCGTCCGGCGTCAGCTGGCCTGACCAGCTGCGGACCGCCCCGGCCGGGTCGGGCAGATGCGCGAGCAGCAGCCGGCAGTAGATCAGGTCAGCAAGCCCGGCCGGGAACGGCAGCGCGAGCACGTCCTGCACCGCGAACCCGACCTGGCCGGACATGTGCGCGCGCGCCCTTTCGATGTGCGCGGCCGAGCTGTCGAGGCCGATCGTCTCGGCGGCACCGGTGGCCTGCGCGACCATGGCGGTCGTGTGGCCGGGTCCGCAGCCGAGGTCATAGGCGAGAGCGGGCGGCGAGGTGGTCACGCTGGCCAGCAGATCGCGCGAGGCCGGCCCGAAGACCTGGTCAAGCACCGCGAGCCGCCGGGCAGCGACATCGGTATCGCCGAACGCGTACGCTCCGGCCGGGCTCGTGAACTCCATGTACCGAGCCTGCCATCGGGCGGCTGCCGGTGCAGCCCTGGGCCGGGCGAGAGCGGCCGGTGTAACGGCCTCGTTCCCGCCCTTAGCTGTCTTGCGCGCGGGCCGCGGCTGTATACGCTGGGCGTCAGGCTGCTCGCTCAGCGCGGGCTGCAGGCGACCTCGTTCTCCAGCGTGCTCGCCGAGACCGGCGCGCCCCGCGGATCGATTTACCACCACTTCCCCGGTGGCAAGGAGGAGCTCGTCACCGAAGCCATCGCGGCGACGCAGGCGCACGCGCTGCACCTGATCGACCAGCACCAGGGCGCATCGGCGGTTGAGGTCGCCGAGTCGTTCCTGGCAGCCTGGCGGGCGCTGCTGACGTACACGGAGTTCGGCACCGGCTGCGCCCTGGTGGCCGTGACGGTGGCGGCCGAGACCGACGCAGAGCGGCAGCGGGCCGCCGAGGCGTTCCGGGCCTGGCAGGACAAGCTCGCGGGCGCCCTGCAGGCAGGCGGGCTGACGCCAGAGCGCGCGCGGTCCGCGGCTACGCTGCTGCTGGCAGCCAGCGAGGGCGCCGTCGTGATCTGCCGGGCGGAACGCGACCTCGGGCCGTTTGAGGTGGTGGCGGCTCGGCTGGTCGGGCATGTCCGGGCGCTGGCCGCGGCCTGACGGGCAGTGAGGAGCCAGATGAGAACGGCCGGGCCGGTTGGCTTCGACCTCGACCTGACCCTCATCAACTCACGTCCGGCGATTATGGCTGCCTGGTCTGAGGTATCCGCGGAGTTCGGCGTCGCCATCGATCTGGCCGAGGTCGACCAGCGGATGGGCATCAAGCTCGAGGATGAGGTCGGCTTCTGGTTCCCGGCTGACGCTCACCAGGCCGCGGCCGATAGCTACCGCCGGCACTACGTGCGGCTCGCTGCGACGATGACGTTCCTGCTGCCCGGCGCCCCGGAGGCGCTCGCCGCGGTCCAGCGGTCCGGCGAGCGCGCCGTCATCGTGACGGCCAAGCACCCGGTCTCGGTTCAGCCGAGCCTCGACGCGGTGGGGCTGTCAGCCGACGAGATCTTCGCCCACGTGCACGGACCGGAGAAGGCCGCGATCCTGGCCCGGCTGGGCGCCGCGGCCTACGTCGGCGACACCCCGGCTGACATTGCCGCGGGACTGGCTGCCGGGGCCGCTGCGGTCGGCGTCCCGACGGGATCCTTCGGCGCCGCCGACCTGACCGAGGCCGGTGCCTCGATCGTGCTCGGATCCCTGCTGGACTTTCCGGCGTGGTATGCAGGATTCCGCGCATCCTGACCGAGGAGAGCAGTCCCGATGAGCACTGACATCCTGGCGCTGGCCGACCGCCTGTGGCGCGGTGACGCGCATACCAGCGAGTTCCACCCGGTCGGGCACCTCGGCGGCATGGCCGAGATCTGCGACGACGTGGTGTTCCTGCCCGCGTTCGCGAACGTGACGGCGTTCCGGACTCCCGACGGCCTGGTGCTGGCGGACACCGGCAGCGTGTTCGCCGCCCAGGAGATTCACGACCAGATCCGGCGCTGGACGGATCAGCGGCTGCACACCGCGATCTACTCGCACGGGCATATCGACCACGTCTTCGGCGTCGCGCCGTTCGAGGCAGAAGCGGCGGAGAACGGCTGGCCGGCCCCGGTCGTGATCGCGCACGAGGCCCTGCCCGCGCCGGTTCGACCGGTACATCGCGACCGCCGGCTACAACGGCATCATCAACCAGCGCCAGTTCGGCATCCGCAACCTGCGGTGGCCGACCGAGTACCGCTACCCGGACCGGACCTACTCCGCCGAGCTCACCGTGGAGGCCGGCGGCGTCACGTTCGCGCTGCGGCACGAGAAGGGCGAGACCGACGACCACACCGTCACCTGGCTGGCCAGCCGGCGAGTGCTGTGCTGCGGTGACCTTTTCATCTGGGCCTCGCCGAACGCCGGCAACCCGCAGAAGGTCCAGCGCTACCCGCTGGAGTGGGCACAGGCGCTGCGCCGGATGGTGGAGCTGCGGCCGGAGTACCTGCTGCCGGGGCACGGCCTGCCGGTTGTCGGCGCGGACCGGGTCGAGCGCGCGCTCAGCGATACAGCCGGGCTGCTTGAGTCGCTGGTGAGCCAGACCCTGGCAGTCATGAACGCCGGCGGCCGCCTGGATGAGGCGATCCACTCGGTCGCGGTTCCCGCGCACCTGGCCGGCCGTCCCTATCTGCAGCCGGTGTACGACGAGCCCGAGTTCATCGTCAGGACCATCTGGCGGCTGTACGGCGGCTGGTGGGACGGCAACCCGGCCACCCTGAAGCCGGCCTCCGAGCGCGCGCTAGCGTCGGAACTGGCAGGGCTGGCCGGCGGCCCGGCCGTACTCGCTGCCCGCGCCGTCGAGCTGGCCGAGTCGGCCCTCGCTGATGCTGGCGGGACCGGCGCTGACCTGCGGGTCGCGGCGCTGCGGGGCGGCGAGGACGGGCTCAGGCTGGCCGGTCACCTGGCCGAGCTTGCCTGGCTGGCGGCACCGGGGGACAGCGAGGTCCAGCAGGCCAGGCACCGGGTGTTCAGCATTCGCGCGGACCGGGCGACATCCACCATGTCGAGCGGGGTATACCGGTGGGCGGCCAGCGAGTCGCTAGCTGATCCCCGTGCACCGCAAGCAGATCTGGAGGGCTCATGACGATGATCGAGGGAATCGACCCGTCGGTTCCGCCCAGTGGCACCGGCTGCGCTGAGTGCGAGGCTGCTGGCGGCTGGTGGGTCCACTTGCGCCGGTGTGCGCAATGCGGGCATATCGGCTGCTGTGACACCTCACCTGAGCAGCACGCGACCAGTCACGCGAAAGCGACCGGGCACGCGGTGATCCGGAGCTTCGAGCCGGGCGAGTCGTGGTTCTGGGATTACAAGAATGACCAGATGTACGAGGGCGGACCAGCCCTGGCACCGCCCGAGCATCATCCGGAGAGCCAGCCGGTGCCCGGTCCTGCCGGACGCGTGCCGCGCGACTGGCAGTCGCACATCCACTAGCGGCGACCTGTGGCGGCTACCTGATCACGTGGCCGAGCGCTACCAGGCCCCGATCAGCGCCCGGAGGTCGGCCAGGCGGCTGATGACCGCGTCCGGCTCGGCGGCCGCGTAGGCCGGGACGTCGCTGTTCGGGATCAGTACCGCCCGCATGCCCGCGCTCTTGGCGCCGTGGATGTCGTCATAGGGCCGGTCGCCGACGAACACGCAGCGAGCCGGGTCGCTGACCCCGACTGCGCTCATGGCCGCGCGGAACGCGTCCGGATGGGGCTTGGTCCAGTCGATCTCGCTGGTGTAGACGGCGCCGTCGATCAGGTCCAGGACTCCGTCCCGGCGGAATACCTGCTCATGCCAGCTCCGCGGCCACATCGTGTTGGACAGCACTCCGATGCGGACACCCATGTCGCGCAGGTACCCGAGCAGTTCCTGAGCGTCCGGGTCGGTGAAGGTATGCGGCTCCCAGGCACCGACGTAACTGGCCACGAAGGCCTCGGTCGCGGCCACCCCGGCGAGCTCGAACAGCGCGTTCATCGTCGCGCTGCGCTGGCTGGTGACGGCCTCGCGCCACAGCGCGACCTCGGCGGCGTGCAGTGCCGCGGCCCGGGCGGCGGCCTCGCCGGCCGGATAGTGCGGAGCGCAGACCGCTGACCACAGCTCCGCGCCGTCAATCGTGTGCCACGGCGTGAGGGTGCCGCCCCAGTCGAATATCACTGCGTCTACTGCCACTCAGCGATCCTAAGCGCGCCAGAAAGGACCTGAGGATTGGCTGGCGCGTCGGTGAATTGTTCCTCTGAGTTTGCCCTGCCTGCTTAGCGTCGGCGTCGGCATTGTCCACATTCGCCGCCTGACGCAGGCGGATCGGCGAGGAGGATTTCATGCGACCTCGGCAGCGTAGCGGAGGCGGGCGCCTGGCCCGGCTGACCGCTCTTGGCGCCGCCGCCGCGCTTGCCGGCGGTGTGTGCGTCGCCGGCGCAGCGGCGGGAGTGGCCTCGGCCAGTCCGGCAGCCCCGGCCAGGACACAGTCGGCCCTCGACGGCAGCAGCGCGTGCCATCTCTCACACGGCATCCAGCATGTTGTCCAGATCGGATTCGACAACGTCCACTTCTTCCGCGACAACCCGGACGTCCCGTCCGACCTGGAGCTGATGCCGAACCTCCTGCACTTCATCGAGGACAACGGCGTCATGCTGTCCAACAACCACACGCCGCTCATCGCGCATACCGCCGATGATCTGCTCACCACCGCGACCGGCCTGTACGGCGACCGCCAGGGCGAGCCGGTCAGCAACAGCTACCAGACCTACAACGCCGACGGGACGACCGACCCGGCCGAGTCCTTTACCTACTGGACAGACCCGATCGACGACACCGCGTCGACGCCGAACGCCGGCCACGACACCAACCCGAACCTGGTGTACTCGCCGGTCCCGCCCGCGACCGCGCGCACGCCGGTCTCGCCGACGACGGTGACGCCGGCGCCGTGGGTGCCGTACACCAGGGCAGGCTGCAGCGTCGGGGAGATCGCGACGGTGAACCAGGAGCTGGAGAACCCGGTCCCTGACATCGCCGACGCGTTCGGCGCGAACTCGCCGGAAGTGCAGCAGCTCGACGCCGACTCCGACCCGTACAAGGATCCGGAAGTGGCCGACTATGTCGGTCTTGCCGTGCACTGCGCGAAGGGCGCCGCGTTCTGCGCGAACGCCGAGGCGGTCAAGTACGGGCAGACCGCGCCGTCGCACACGGCCGTTCCCGACCTGCTGCCGGACGAGCCCGGCGGCTACAACGGATACCAGGCGCTGTTCGGGGCGAAGTACATCGCACCCGAGCTCGGGGCCGGCACGCCGAACCTGACCAGTCAGGGCGTGCCGGTGACCGATGCGGCCGGCAACCTGACCGACGAGTTCGGCAACCAGATCAACGGCGCCTACCTGACCGACTACCCGGGCTTCCCCGGTTACGACAGCATCAACGCCGCCCAGTCCCTGTCCTACGCCGCCGACATGCTGGAGCACGGCGTCCAGGTCGTCAACATGTACATTGCCGACCTGCACGGCAACCAGTACCTGCCGCAGTTCGCGGCTGACTGCGACAGCCAGCCCGATGCGCTCGGCAGCGGCAGCAAGTGCTACATCGACCAGGCCGAGTACTACAACCAGGCGTTCGGGGTGTTCTTCAAGCGGCTGGCGGCGGACGGCATCACGCCGAAGAACACGCTGTTCGTGGTCAGCTCCGACGAAGGTGACCATGAGGCCGGCGCCAACGTCGGCCGCGCGCTGACCCCGAGTCCGGCTGGCTGCAGCGGCGCGACGGTCAGCGGCAGCACTGTCACCCCCGGCAACTACTGCAGCTACACCTCGGCCGACTTCGGCGAGATCGACGCGAACGTGACCGGCCTGCTGTCCAGCGAGACCGGCAACACCACGCCGTTCAGCATGGAGGACGACACCGCGCCCGAGTTCTACCTGACCGGCAACCCCGGTCCGGCCGCGCCGGTCGTCCGCACGTTCGAGCACGACGTCGCGAGGCTGACGAACCCTCGCAACCCCTACTCGGGAACCACGAATGAGAAGATCGCCAATTACCTCGCCAACCCGGTGGAGGAAGGGATCCTGCACATGGTGAACGCGGATCCGGCCCGGACGCCGACGCTGGCCATGTTCGCCCGGCCTGACTATTACCTGCAGTCGTCGGCGCTGAGCGGATCGTGCAAGGGCGAGCTCATCTGCACCGACGACGCCTACGCGTGGGATCACGGCGACTACGCGGCCGAGATCAACACCAACTACGTCGGCTTCGTCGGCCCCGGCGTGCGGCATCTCGGGCTAGACGGGCCGCGGCGGACGCGGGTACGACCTCCTCGGGACCCGACAGCGGCCAGATTGTCGTCGCCGACGATCACTTCCCCGGTCCGTGGGTGGACGAGACCGACATCCGGCCAACCATCATGTACCTGACCGGGCTGCGGGACGACTACGAGCACGACGGCCGGGTCATCACGCAGATCCTGACTGACCCGAACTACGCGCTCAGCCGGCCCGGTGTCACGCAGCTCGGCGAGTGCTACAAGCAGCTCAACTCCAGCGTCGGGAAATTCGGGGCGGCGACCCTGATCGCCTCGACCAGCGCGATCGAGAGCACCAGCGCGGGTGACACCACGTTCGCCAGGGTCGACGGCGAGCTGCGCGGCCTTGAGGTTGCCAGGGACCAGCTGGCCGGCACCATCAAGGCCGAGCTGGAGGACGCGGCGTTCCAGGACAGGCCAGTCCCGGCCGTCCAGGTCCAGATCGGTGCCTGCCAGGCACTGATCGCTGCCGCGGGCAGGATCGCCGCTAATAGCTGACTCTCGCGCGACGGACGACAGCCAGCGGCTCCGGGCCCTCGCCCGGAGCCGCTGCTGGCTGCCCGGCCGGGCGTGCCCCCGGCCGCGGCTGACCCGGGCGAGCGGAACTGGCGTGCCGGCCGTGCGCGCCCGCGACCTGCCTGGGACACTAGGTGGCTGAGGCCAGCGGCGTCAGCGGAGAAGTCGCGGGCGTGAAGGGACGAGGTGCCATGGCGGAGCCTGGCGGGGCGGTCGAGGTTCACGGTGCGGTTGCCGCGGTCGATGGTGCCGTCACGACAAGGGACCCGGACCTCCTGGTCGCGCAGATCGAGCGAACCCGGGAGGATCTCGCCCGGACCATCGACACGCTGGCCGACCGCGTGAGCCCTGCGAACAACCTGCGCATACTGCGCGAGAAGGTCGCCGAGCAGGTCGCCAGGCCGCAGGTCAGGCTCGGCGCGGCTGCCGCCGGCGCGGCGATCGCCGGGATCGTCATCCTGCGCATCTGGGCACGGCGGCGGCGCTAGCCGTCCCGCGGCCGGGTCAGGGACGGCGCGCGCAAGTCGCGGTCTGCCCGGTTACGCCCGTATTCTGTCGGCTGCGGCGGTTAGCCTCCCGCTCGTCCAGGCTCGCCGGGACAGCTGGGCCGGGGTCCCCCGTTAGCCCGGGTCGGCGCCAAGATCATCCTTACGGCAGGCGAAGACAAGCTTGTCGCTGCTGCCGCCGCCCTGGCTCGCCGGCCAGCGTGCGGCCCGCGGGCTTAAACCCGCACTTTCGGGCGACTCCGACCGAAGCGAGGTTCCCGGGGTCGATTTCGAGCTGAAGCTCGCTGAGCCCAAGCTCAGAAAAGGCCCAGCCCGCCGCCAGTCGCACAGCGCGCGGCGCCACGCCCTGGCCCCGGCGCGCGGGAAAGACTGAGTAGGCAATCGTTGCCGCGTCGTCATCGCGGAACTGAACGTTGATCAAGCCGATCGGCTGGTCAGTCGCGCTGTCCGCGATCACGAGCGGAGCCGAGCGTCCGGTCCCGAAGGCTTCTGCCACCCGCGCCATGCTCGCGGCCCTGGCCTCGGCATCCATCGGCGGGTCAGCGAGCCAGCGACTGGTCTCGGGATCAAAGCTCGCGGCACCAATAGCATCGAGGTCGGATGCCAGGCGGTACCGGAGGGAAACAGTGCCGTCGGTCAGGGGAACAGCCGGGGGTTTGATCGCCGTCGAGCGCACGGCCTCCACACTAGAGGAAGGTCTGGCCCTCGCCCCGGTAGGTCGGCACGGCCGCCACGACGGACTCGCCATCGACCAGGTGCAGCTCGCTGAACCGCTCGCAGAGCTCGCCCGCCTTGGCGTGGCGCATCCAGACGCTTGTCGCCGATCCGCAGGCTGTCGGCGGCCGGGCCGAGCAGCGGCGTCTGCACCTCGCCGGCGCCTTCCTCGCGGTCCAGCCGCAGGCCACCGGGCAGGTAGGGGGAGGGGACCCGGCTCGGCGCCCCCGGCCCGGACGCCGGGTACCCGCCGCCGAGCACAGTCACGACACCGGGCCCCGGGCGCCGGACGACGGGCAGGGCGAACATCGCGGCCGGCTGGCCGGTGAAGCCGCGGTAGGCATCAAACAGCGTCGGGTGGTACGAGGCCTGAGCCTGCGCCGATCTCGGTTACGGCCGGCTCGGCCGAGGTTCCCTCCAGAGAGCCCGTGCCGCCGCCGTTGACGAACTCCAGTGGCGTGAGCGCCCGGATGCCCGTGACGATCGCGCTGCGCCGGACCGCTAGCTCAGCCGCTGACCGGCGCTGCATCAGCCGGACGCCCGGCGCCATACAGCGGCCGGCCTGGCGGGTTGTCGCCGACTCCGGCGATCTGCCCCTCGTAGGCCATGAGACCGACGAGCCGCAGGCCCGGCCGGGCCATGATCGCCTTGGCCAGCTCGACGGCATCGCCGGGCGTGCGGACGGGGGAGCGGCGCGCCCCGGCGCGGAAGCGCCCGCCGAGAGCGAGGTAGCCGGCGTCGATGTCGATGGCCACCCGGACCGGATGCGGGTTCGGCTGCTCGGCGGCCACCTTCTCGATCAGGTCGAGGTGCTCAGTGCAGTCCACCATGACGGCGATGGACGCGGCCGCGGTCGCGTCTCCGGCCAGCCTGCCGCAGCGCCGAGCGGTCCGTCGTCGGGTACGCCACGACAATGTCGTCGCTGGTGCCGCAGGCTGCGAGCCACAGCGCCTCGGGCAGCGTGTAGGCCAGGATGCCGCGGAATCCGTCCAGCTGCAGCACGTGCTCGATGAGGTGGCGGCAGCGCACCGATTTGCTGGCCAGCCGGATCGGCTTGCCGCGGGCGCGCCGGGTCATCGCGGCCGCGTTCGCGTGGAACGCGGCCATGTCCACGATGGCGAACGGGGCATCCAGGTCCGCGGTCGCCGAATCCAGCCGGCGCAGGTCCTGCAGGCTGCCGCTCCGGCTCACTCCTGGTCTTCCTTGGTGAGCGCGGTGTACTCCGCGGACGACAGCAGGCCCGGCGGCACCTCTGAATCGGTCTCGTCCAGCTGGACCCTGAACAGCCAGCCGGCGCCGTACGGATCGGAGTTCAGCAGGCCGGGGTCGTCATCGATCTCCGGGTTGACCTCGGTCACCTCACCATCGACGGGTGAGTACAGGTCGCTGACCGACTTGGTGGACTCGACCTCGCCGCACGGCTCTCCGGAGGTGACCCTCGTGCCTGCCGCCGGGATCGAGACGAAGACGACGTCGCCGAGCGCTTTCTGGGCATGGTCGGTGATGCCCACCGAGGCGGTGGAGCCGCTGAGCGCCACCCACTCATGCTCGGGTGTGTAGTAAAGCTCGCCGGGAACAGTCATTTCGTCTCTCCTGCGCTGTCTTCGGGGTGATGCTGTCTTCGGGGTGACGCTGTCTTTCGGGTGATATCGAGACGCCGGGCCCGCACCTCAGGCGGGGCGCCGGTAGAACGGCATTTCCACCAGTGTGGCCGGCTGGGCAGGCCGCGGACATCGACCGCCAGCACTGCCGTTCCCGCCCTGGCGGGGTCGCCGGCCGCTAGGGCGGCCTCGGGACGGACATACGCCATCGCGATGGGCACGCCGAGCGTGGGCGACGGCGCCCCGCTGGTAACCACGCCAGCCGGCTCGCCGTCCCACAGCACGGTATAGCCGTGCCGCGGCACGCGGCGGGACTGCAGCGTGAGCCCGACCAGCTGCCTGACCGGCGCCTCCTGCGCCCGGCGCGCCAGCGAGTCGCGGCCGACGAAACCTCCCGGCTTGTCCAGGCGTACCACCCTGCCGAGGCCCGCGTCGTAAGGCGTCAGGTCTGCCGTCAGCTCGTTCCCGTACAGCGGCATCCCGGCCTCGAGCCGCAGCGTGTCGCGCGCCGCCAGCCCGGCCGGGACCAGCCCGTCGCCGGCTCCGGCCTCGCTCAGTTCAGCCCACAGGTACTCGGCATCCTGCGGCGCCGCGAAGATCTCGAAGCCGTCCTCGCCGGTATAGCCGGTCCTGGCCAGCAGCACGTCGCGGCCGGCCACCCTGGCCGGGTAGCCCGCGTAGTACCGCACCTCGGCCAGGTCGGCGCTGGTCAGCGGGGCGAGGATCGAGGCCGAGCGCGGCCCCTGGATGGCGATGAGCGCGTAGTCGTCAGTGCGGTCGCTCACGGCCGCGTCGAAGCCGGCTGCCCGGTCGGCGAGGGCCGCGCCCACGACGGGCGCATTGGCCGCGTTGGCGACGATCAGGAACTCATGCTCGGCGAGCCGGTAGACGATCAGGTCGTCAATGACGCCGCCGTCGGGCGCGCTGATCATCGTGTAGCGGGCGCGGCCTGGCTTGAGCGCCGAGGGCTCGCCGGTCAGCGCATAGTCGAGAGCGGCGGCGGCGCCAGCGCCGGTGATCGCGAACTCGCCCATATGCGACAGGTCGAACAGCCCGGCGGCGGTCCTGACGGCCTTGTGCTCGGCGGTCTCGCTGCCATAGCGCAACGGCATGAGCCAGCCGGCGAAATCGGTCAGGCTAGCGCCCAGGCGCTCGTGCACGCTGGTCAGCGGGGTGCGCCGGGGCCCGGCGGGCGCACCAGAGGCGTCGTGACCGCCCGGCGCGGCGGTGGCGGAGTCTGTCACGTCCACGGAGCCTACCCCGGCAGCCGGCCGGTGCCGTGGCTGCGGCCCTCCCGCCATGCTCTCCGGCCGGCAATCACGTCAGCGGCCCGCCGCTGGCGTTAGATAGACAGCAGCGGTGCCACCGACGGCGGCCGGGCACGATCACCGGGAGCGAGGCTATGGACCTGCTGACGGACGAGCAGATTGACGAGAAGCTGGCCGGGGTCGCCTGGCTGGACTCGCCAGGGCAACGAGATCACGTACACGAAGACGCTCGCTGATTTCAGGGCGGCGATGCTGTATGTCGGCGCGGTCGCCTACCTGGCCGAGGCGGCGAACCACCACCCGGACATCAGCATCGGCTGGAACAAGGTAACGCTGAGTTTGTCGACGCACTCGGCGGGTGGCCTGACGGTTAAGGACTTCGCGCTTGCGGAGCAGATCAGCGGGCTCTCCTGACCGCCGGGTGGTCTAACCGCCGGGGTGGCCTGACCGCCGGGGTGGCCTGACCCTCCGGGTGGCCTGGCGGCCGGCGGATCAGCCAGCTGGACTGATCCGCCGGGCCCCTCTGGCCTCCGCCTGCGGGCTGCGCCACGCCCCCGTGTGGCGCCGCCCGCAGGGCGAAGGACCCACCGCTTGTCGCGACCTTCGTTTGCTGCGCGCCAGTGCCGGTCGTACGCACCGGGACGGCAGGCAGCCGGGCGATCCCGCCGGGGATCGAACGGCCCCCAGACGAAGGTCCCCCTCCGCGACTTACGGTTTCCCCCTAATCCCGCGGCGCTGTTCCCCGTCCCGGCTAGCCGGGCCCCTCAGCACCGCGTGGGTTTCTAGTTATACACGTTGCGCATGGGCGATCACATGCAGTTACACGATTGTGTTCGCCGCAGCAGACGCGAGGCCCTCAGGACGCTCGATAGTGCTTGCTGCCTGGCTCTTTGTCCGGCGGGCGCTGCGGCCTAGTCGAGCTCGCAGGGCAGATGCTTGATCCCGTTGATGAACGACGACAGCAGGCGGTCCGGCTCGCCGGCCGCCCGGACCATGGGCACCCGCGTGAGCAGCTCGCGGAGCATGACGGTGATCTCCCGGCGGGCGAGATGCGCGCCGAGGCAGAAGTGCGGTCCGGCGGCGCCGAAGCCGACGTGCGGGTTAGGGGACCGGGTGATGTCGAACCGGCCCGGCTCGGTGAACACCGACTCGTCCCGGTTGGCCGCCCAGTAGAACAGCACGGCCTTATCGCCCTCGCGGTAGTCGTGACCATTAAGCGTGCAGTCCCTGGTAACCGAGCGCCGCATCCAGATCACCGGCGACACGTACCTGACGATCTCCTCGACCGCCGCGGGCAGCCGGCCTTCGAGGTCAGCCAGCAGCAGCTCGCGCTGATCCGGATGGAGGGTCAGCAGGTTCAGGGCGTGCGAGATCGCGTTGCGGGTCGTCTCGTTCCCGGCCACGACCAGAAGCACGAAGAACGAGCCCAGCTCAGCGGGCGTGAGCTGCTCGCCGTCGATGTTCGCGGCGGCCAGCGAGGTGATGACGTCATCCCGGGGATGCTCGGCCCGGTCCGCGGCGACCGCCGTGACGAGATCGGCGAGATCCTTGCCCGCGGTCAGCAGCTGGGCGATGGCCTCGTCCATGTTCTCGCTGATGAACTCGGGGTCCGATCCCGACAGGATGATGTTGGTGTTGCGCAGCACCATGTCGTAGTGCTCGTCGCCGATGCCCATCATCTCGCAGATGATCTTCAGTGGCAGTCGCGCTGAGACGTTCTGCACGAAGTCACACGGGCCGGTGGCGAGCAGCTCGTCAACGATCCCGGCGGCAGTCCGCTGGACGTCCTGTTCGAACTTCCTGATCATCTTGGGCGTGAACGCCCGCGACACGATCCGGCGCAGCCGCGCGTGCCGCGGATCGTCCATGTTGATCATGGAGCCGAAGTACTCGTTGAACTCGGCCGGCAGGTCCTCAATGCTGGTCGCGCCCCTGGCGGACGAGAACAGTTCCGGCTGACGGCTGGCCGCCGAGACATCCGCATGCGAGATGAACGCGTAGTAGCCGTCCCCGGCAACGCTGAACGGGCTCTCCGGAACCTCGAAGTACGGCGGCTTGCCGAGCGCCCGCAGCCGGGCGAAATCGGCATGCCGGTCCTCGAGCGACTGGCCCCAGAATTCCATCAGGGACAGGTCAATGCCTTCGACGGAGCTAGGTGCAGGTGTGGTCATCACGGGCGCCTTCGGCTAGAACCTCGTTCTAGCCCTCAGTGTGACAGACCGCCCTCGGCCTCCGCTATGTCGCGCGGCTGCCCGTTATGTCGCTCCGCCGCCGCAGGCTGCGCCCTTGCCCGGCGCTGCCCGGCACTGCGCGGCGCCCGGGTGCGTTACGCGGTGCCGACTGGCTCTCCCGTCCGCTGGCGCGCACTGCGAGCATGCGCGTGCTGCCTGGTCAGCAGCGCGATGGCGACTGGTGCCGCGACGCCACTGAGTTCCACGACGGCGCACGCGATCACCGCCCGCCCGAGAGCCAGCAGCGCCCAGCCGTCACTGGTTGTCCGCGTGACGGAGAGCTGCCCGGGCGCGGAGTCGTCCGGCGCGAGCCCGGCCATCTCCAGGCAGGCGCTCACGGCGTCGAGCCGGGCCGCCAGGACCGCGGGCGGCTCGCTGAGCCGAGCGCGCAGGTCCGTGTAGGCAGAGGTCATGGCTGGCGCCGGCTGGTGCTGACGGAGTCCGCTGTCGACGGTGACCCAGCCTGCCGCCACCGCTACGGGTGCCCGCAGCGTGAGCCCGAATCCGGCCAGCGCGCCGGTGCCGGGCGCGCTGATCACGTTCATGGCGCGGCGCTCCGGACCGACGTGACGGCCGTCGGAGGACGGCGGGTCGGACGGCGACGACTGCTGCGGCACGCTGCTCAGCAGTTGCGGCGACGGCGCGTCGGGCTGGCCGCAGCTGACGCTCACCCGCAGCCCGTCATCCAGGCCGAGATCCACCGCGCTCCGCTCCAGGAACACCGACAGCAGCGTCGGCGGCCAGGCCGCGTTGCGGGGGAGCGGGCCGGAATCGTGCAGCTGAACACCGCGCCACGCGGCCAGCAGCTGCCCGACAGCGTCGACTGCCTCGATATCCCAGCGCTGGCCGGCTGGGTCCGGGTAGCCGTGCCCGGCGGATCCGGTGCCGGTGCCGGCGGACCCGTTACCCGTGCCGGCGGACCCGTTACCCGCGCGCGGACCCGGTACCGCCGGCCGTTGCGGTGAGATCCGCGGCGGTAGCTGCCGGCTGCCGCGGCTGCTGCCTCGCTGGCTCCGGACGTCGGTTTGGCCGGCGCGACTTGCGTGATTGCGGCCGCCGGTCGGCGCCCTCCATGTCTGCTCGTTCCTCGGGCGTCATGTCGGCTGGCGCGACCGCCACCACGGCGTGACTCTGGCCTGGCTTGTCCCGACCGGAGTCGGCCGCTGCTGGCGTCCCGTCCGCGGTCAGCTCAGCGTCGGGTGCGCCCGGCTGACCGGGGATCAGCGCACCGGCTGCCGGGCCAGTGCCAGCCGGCCGCAGAGGTCTGGCGACCGCCCTGATCTCGACCGGTCCCTCAGCCGCCCGGCCGGAGAACTGAACCGACTCGCATCCTGCCGGGCGGACCCGCCGATGCGGCACGCAGGCCTGCAGCACCTGCAGCGCCGCGTCGTTGAGGCCGGGGCTGCCCAGCAGGAAGCGGGTGTCCCGCAGCCCGCTGTCAGCCGAGAACCAGGGCTCGTCGTCCGCGCCGCGGGCCAGCGCGCGCCCGGATCGCGCGGTGACCTCGGGCAGGAGCGCGACTCGGCGGAAGCGGCCCGACTGAAAGCAGATCGGCCCGTACAGCTCGGCGCCGTCGACCAGGCCGGACGATCCCGCAACGAGCTGGTGCAGCGCGGACGATGCCGCCGCGCTGGCGGACTCGGACGCGTCGTGCGGCTCGGGCGCGCAGCTGAACTCGGCCCTCGCGTGGTCCACCAGGTAGGAGCTATCCGCGCAGCGCAGGGCTGCGACGATCGTGTCGCCGTCACGCTGCGCGCACACCCGGAGAACGGCCTCGCCGGCCGACGGGATGAGCACCGGTGACTCCAGCGTCACTCCTGCTGCCCGCCGCACTGGCCGCCCGGCCAGCACCGACGCCGCCTGGGCGAGTGCCTCGAGCGCGAGCACCGGGGGCAGGACGGGCATGCCGTCGACCCGGTAGTCAGCCAGGTAAGGGTCTGCGGCCAGGGAGATCCCTGCCGTGCAGACGAGCTCGGTGCCGGGGTAGTACACCGAGACCTCGCGCAGGAACCTGCCGCCCCCGGCCAGGCCGGCCGCGGCCAGCTCTGCCGTCGTGATGACGGGCGCAGGCGCAGCGGCCAGACCGCCGACGCGGCCGTGCACCGTGATGTTCCGTGGCAGGTCAGGCGTTGTCATGCTCTTGAGCAGCAGCCTGCTCGCGGCCGCGACGTCGACCAGGGCAGTTCCGGCGCCGACGAGCTCGGCTGCCAGCTCCGGCCGGTCGCCGAAGCCCCCGGACGACCAGGCGGGCAGATCGAGGTGCAGGGACCGGCAGCCGATGCTGGCGGCGGCCAGCTGAGCACCGCGACTGGCGAGTGCCCCGCTGCTCAGCGCATGCGAGCCTGCCCCGGCCCGGCCGTAGCGGCTGACCACCGTTCCGAACGAGATGATCAGCCGGAGCTGGCCTGCCCGGACGGCTCCGGTGAGCTGGTCGAGCAGGGCGGCGTCTGCGCCGGCGTGCGCCGAGGCATCCGCACTGGTGATCTCATGGACGGGAACGAGGTGGTCAGGGCTGACTCCATGGCCGACAGCTGTCACGGGTCCGAGCCGGTCTTCGATCCTCCTGACGGCCGCTGCCAGGCTCACCGGATCGGTGATGTCGATGACCTCGTAACCCACTCTCGCCCCGGCTGACCGCAGCTCTTCGAGCCCGGCCACCAGCTCAGCGTCGTCGTACTCGCCGGTCCTGCCGACCACGGCGACACCGGTGCCGCAGCAGGCGAGTACCTGGGCGAGTGCCAGCCCGGCACCCCTGGCGCCGCGGCTGAGGAGGATGACGTCCTGCGGCCCGAGCGGGAAGTCGCCGCCGCCCGGCAGCGCGACCTCGGTCGGCACCGGCTCGCTCGCGGAGCCGCCGGGCCCGATGACGAGCTCGCGGAAGATGCCTGGCTCTGCGCTGGCGTGCTGCAGGACCGCGGCGGCGCTGATTGTCTCGGCCGGAACGCGCAGCACAGTGACCCCGACCGACGGATGCTCGGCGTGCAGGCTGGCAAAGAATCCGGTGAATCCGCCGCTCGCTGTCAGGACGACGAGCTCGCCGGTCGCGATGGCGTCCCTGGCGGCCTCGACCGCCGTGACTCGTGATCGCTCGTCGGCCGGGTCCTCGACGACGGCCAGCGTGCGGCTGGCCGTCGGGTCCGCAGTGAACAGGCCCGCGAGGTCAGCGAGCACCGGGCCGCGCGCGGCCGCGTACATGCGCCATGGCCGGATGGGCGCGGGGACCGCCCGGCGCGGGAGCGGGCGCAGGCCCTCGGTGAAGCAGCGCACCCACGGGCTGAGACCCGCGGCTGGCTCGCTCACCTGGCTCGCCGGAACCGCGATGGCGGCACCGGCCTCAGCGGTGGCCTCCGCCGCGCCGGCGTCTGAGTTAGGGGCGACCGCCAGTAGCGGAAGGGCAGGCGGATGCCGCTCGAACTCGTCGCGCAGGCTTGAGATGCCATCGTCCTCCGCGGCTGCCTTGTGATCGGCCTCCGCTGGCGCGTCCGCTGACGCGGACGCGGGCTCTGCGGGCTCTGCGGCCGCTGCGTCGGCCGGGATCGTGTGGTCGGCTTCGGCGGTCTCGCTGGCCGCGGCCGCTGCGTCGGCCGGGATCGTGTGGTCGGCTTCGGCGGCCTTGCCGGCTGCGGCCACTGCGTCGGCCGGGAGGGTCTCGGCCGCCGGGGCGGTCTGCCCGGCCGCGGCCACCTCGTCGGCTGCAGCGGTTTCGGCTGCCGGAGCTGTCTCCTCGGCCCCGCTGCGCTGCTGCGGCACCAGGTTGCACGGGCTGGTGATGAACACCTGTTCCCGCCAGATGTCCAGCGGCCGGAAGGGCCGGCCGGCGAACAGCGGCTGCGGCCCGGCCAGCGCGCCGGCGGCAAAGAGCGCTGCGGCCACCCGCGCGCTGCTCACCGGATCGGTGATGCCGCCCTCCAGGCTGATCGCCGGCACCTTGGTGATCTCCGCCGCTGCCGTGACGAGCGTCCGCCCTGGCCCGGTCTCCATGAGCAGAGTCGCGCCGACAGCGCCCTCAGTCAGTGCTGTCACGAGCTGGTCGTCGCCGACGAATCCATGGCAGATCAGCTCGATGGCATCGTCGACAGACCCGATCTCCGCGCCAGTCATCGTGGAGATCAGCCTGCGGCGCGGCGGCCCGAACCGGAAGCGTTCCCTGATCGCCGTCCGCAGCGCTGCGGTGTCCGAGCGCTCAGCCTGGTCACGGTCAGCGGTAGTGCTGGCCAGGAGCGTGACCGACGCGAGGTCGGCCGGCGTGACATCCTGCGCGGTGCGGGCAGCCGACCTGGCCAGGAACCGGGCGCGGAGCTCGGCGATCTCAGTGACCTCGGGTTCTCCGAGCACTCCGGCCCAGGCAAGCCCGGCCAGCGTGCCGAGGCCGTGACCCACTGCTGCCGTCGGGTGCACCTCCATGGTCTCCAGCCAGCGCAGCGTGTCCAGGCAGCCGGTGACGGTCATGCTCAGCGACGCGGCCGCTGCGGCCGGAGCAGCCGCTGCCTCGCCGGAGAGAAGCAGCGTCACGCGCCCGTCGGCATCATCCGACGCGAACACACCAGGACGCACGGACATGAGCCCGTCTGCCAGGTGCGGCAGCATAGTGACGGCTTCCCTGGCAAGCATGGCCAGCTGCTCCTGCCGGGTAGCCACGATCGCGACCCTGGCCCGGCCCTGCTTGCTCGTGTCTCGTCCCAGCAGGCAGGCAAGGTCCTGCAGCTCGGCATCGGACAGACCTGGCGCGATGTCGGCGATCCGGGACAGCACTGCCGCGAGAGCGAACCGGTCCGGCGCGTGCAGCAGGAACGGCAGTGCCTGCGGTCCGGTCACCGGTCGCGGCTGCGGCCCGTCCGGACCCGGCTTCGCCGCTGCCCGCGCGAGCAGCGGAACCGACCGGAGCCACCGGTCCTGGCGCGCCCGGCCGGCCGATTCGTGCCGCAGCACCACGTGCACGTTGGTGCCGCCGATGCCCGCGGCCGAGACAGAGGCCAGGCGCGAGGCCGTCTCCCACTCCTGCGGCAGCTGCGGCAGGGTAAGCCGTCCGTCCCCGCCGGCGATCAGCTGGTGCGGCCGGTCCACGCCAGTGGCAGGCGGCAGCACGCCGGTGCCGAGCGCGAGCACGGTCTTGATCAGCCCGGCGATCCCGGCGGCGGCCTTGGCGTGACCGATGTTTGCCTTCACTGAGCCGAGCACGGCCGGCCGCCTGGCCCCGGAGCGGATCGAGTTCAGGGCGGTGAGCTCTGCCTCATCGTCGAGGGGCGTGCCAGCCCCGTTCCCCTCAATGAACTGAATGTCCGCGGGATCGATGCCACTGCGGTCATACGCTCGCCGCATCGCCAGCAGCTGGCTGCTCGCCTGCGACTGCGACTCGCCCGGAATGCCGCCGGCCGAACTGCCCCAGCCGAGAATCTCCGCATAGACGGGCAGTCCGGCGGCCCTGGCGTCGGCGGCGCGCATGAGGACCACGACGCCGCAGCCCTCGCCGGGCAGGTAGCCAGACGGCTTCTCGTCGTAAATCCGGACGTCGGTGGTAGCCAGCAGGCCCGCCTTGGCCAGCCCGATGAGCTCAAGCGGGTCGAGGCTCAGGTCGACGCCGCCGGCGATGGCCGCGTCGAGGTCGCCGGACGCCAGGGCGCCGCAGGCGGACGCGACAGCCAGCAGCGACGAGGAGCAGGCGCTGTCGACGGCGTGACTGCCGCCGCGGAACCCGAAGTACGTGCTGATCCCGGCCGCGATCGTCGCGGGGAGACTTCCCGCCAGGGAGTACGGTCCGATCGTCGGGAACGGGGCGAGATAGCTGTTCTCGGCTCGCTGCAGCACCATCCCGGCCTGGCCGGCCGGGATGTCTCCGCCGCCGAGTGCCTCGGAGAGCACCCGTCGCACGTACGGCCAGCGGACCCGGAGCGCGTTCGCACGGGATGTGTCACCGCCGAGCGTGTTCCCGATGATCACACCGGTGCGGTCGCGGTCGAGACCGGTGCCGGCCGGGAGCCCGGCAGCCGCCAGAGCGCGCGCGGCGGTCTCCAGCGCTAGCCAGTGCGCAGGGTCGGCCGCCGAGTACGCGCCGGCGTCGATGCCGAACGCCGGGCACTCGAACCGCCAGCCCTCGATCAGCGCGGCCCTGGTGCTGTAGGTGGCGTCCGAGGTTGCCCGGTCCGGCTGGTAATAGTTCGGCCAGGTCCACGCGCCCGGCCGGCAGCCGGCGGAACGACCGGCGCCCGGTCAGGACAACCTCCAGCAGGGCGGCCGGGTCGTCAGCGTCGGGGAAGCGGCAGGCGAGGCCGACCACGGCAACCGGCTGCGTTCCCCGTGCTGTGCCTGGGCGTGTCAGTCACGGCAGTGCCCGGTGATATCACGACTCTGCCGGCAATTACCCGGAGCACGCTCTGAGCAAATTTGGCGAATCGGATGAAGCAATTCCGCGCGCGAGCAAGTGTGCATATTTCCCCCGGATAATGGCCTGTCTCCCCATGGGCCATCCCAGCAATGCCTGCGAGCCCTATCCCGGCATTTCCCCTGCTGGCCTGGCCGGCCTGCGCCGCGTAGCCCTTAACTCGCCGACTGCTAGGTGTCAGGACATTATTTGCCGCCCTAGCGGCGCGGTCAAGGTGGAATTCACGACGCGCTGCTTTTAACGTCTGACGCCATTTCCGGATTGGCGGAACATGTATCACTGAATGATGAGCACTGGTGTGCCGGAGTCCCGGTCATCCGGGACACGCCGCAGGCGGGCGCGGTGGGCGTGATCTGGCCTTCCCGGCGTCATCAGGCGCAGTCATCCGGACCGGCGGCGGAGTGCGCTACCCTGTGGGCATGCGTTTCGCCGGCCTGCTCCTTAGCTAGCCGCGCCGACTGCCTGTCGCCGGCGCGGCTGCCCCTCGTGACCCGGGGGGCTGTTGTTTTTACGGGACAGCAGCAGAATCGCCGAAGCCAGGCCGGGCAGGGGCCGATCCGGACCTCACCATGTTCGCGAGGAAGTCATGACAGCCGCCGATACCGCGGATCGCTACGATCCGCGCGCGATTCAGGACAAGTGGCAGCAGCGCTGGGCTGCGATGGACATTTTCCGCGCCAGCGATGACCCCGCAGATCCGCGGCCGCGCACGTATGTCCTGGACATGTTCCCCTACCCGTCGGGCGACCTGCATATGGGTCACGCGGAGGCGTATGCGCTGGGTGACGCGATGGCGCGCTATTACACCCTGCGCGGTCATAACGTGCTGCACCCGATCGGCTGGGACGCATTCGGCCTGCCCGCCGAGAACGCCGCGATCAGGAACAACACCCATCCGGCCGACTGGACCTACAAGAACATCGAGGTGCAGGCAGCGTCGTTCCGCCAGTACGCGGTCTCCTTCGACTGGTCGCGCCGGCTGCAGACCTGCGACCCGGAGTACTACCGCTGGACGCAGTGGCTGTTCCTGCGGTTTTATGAGCGCGGCCTGGCCTACCGCGCCGACGGCTACGTCAACTGGTGCCCGGTCGACCAGACGGTGCTGGCCAATGAGCAGGTGATCAACGGCAAGTGCGAGCGGTGCGGGTCCGAGGTCATCCGCCGGGTGCTGACCCAGTGGTACTTCAAGATCACCGAGTACGCGGACCGGCTGCTGGATGACATGGCGCCGCTGGAGGGCAGGTGGCCCGAGCGCGTCCTGCTGATGCAGCGCAACTGGATCGGCCGCAGCGAGGGCGCGGACGTCAGCTTCGAGATCGAGGGTCGCCCGGAGCCGGTCACGGTCTTCACCACCCGGCCGGACACGCTGTACGGGGCCACGTTCTTCGTCGTCGCGGCCGACTCGCCGCTGGCGGCTGAGCTGTGCACGCCCGAGCACCGGGCGGCGCTCGAGGCTTACCAGGCTGACGTGCGGAAGCTGACTGATATCGAGCGTCAGTCGACCGAGCGGGACAAGACCGGCGTGTTCCTGGGCCGCTACGCCATCAACCCCGTCAACGGCGAGCCGATCCCGATCTGGGCGGCGGACTACGTGCTGCCGGATTACGGCACCGGCGCGATCATGGCGGTCCCCGCTCATGACCAGCGCGACCTGGACTTCGCCCGGAAGTTCGGGCTGCCGGTGCGGGTGGTGCTCGACACCGGGGCGCCGGACCCGGCGGTGACGGGCGCCGCCACGCCCGGCGAGGGCACCCTCGTCAACTCGGGCCCGCTGGACGGCCTGTCCAAGCAGGCCGCGATCGCGAAGATCATCGAGATCCTGGCGGAGCGGCAGCTGGGCCGCGGCGCGGTGAACTACCGGCTGCGGGACTGGCTGCTGTCCCGGCAGCGGTTCTGGGGCGCGCCGATCCCGATCGTGTACTGCGACGGCTGCGGCGAGGTCGCGGTTCCCGACGACCAGCTGCCGGTCCTGCTGCCCGACCTGCGGGGCCAGGAGCTGGCGCCGAAGGGCAGCTCGCCGCTGGCGGCCGCGGAGGACTGGGTCTCGACGGAGTGCCCCAAGTGCGGCGGCCCGGCCAAGCGGGACACCGACACCATGGACACCTTCGTCGACTCGTCCTGGTACTTCCTGCGCTACTGCTCGCCTGAGTTCGAGCACGGGCCGTTCGAGGTCGAGTCGGTGCGGCGCTGGTCGCCGGTCGATCTGTACGTCGGCGGCGTCGAGCACGCGATCCTGCACCTGCTGTACTCGCGGTTCTTCGTCAAGGTGCTGCACGACATGAAGATGCTGGACTTCACCGAGCCGTTCACTGCGCTGGTGAACCAGGGCCAGGTCATCAACCAGGGCAAGGCGATGTCGAAGTCCCTGGGCAACGGCGTCAACCTGGGCGAGCAGCTGGCCGCCCACGGAGTCGACGCGATCCGGCTGACGATGATCTTCGCCAGCCCGCCCGAGGACGACATCGACTGGGCCGACATGAATCCCGATGCCCTGGTGAAGTTCCTGGGCCGGGTCGCCAGGGTGGCTGCCGATGTTGCCGCCTCCGGTGCCACCGCAGGCAGCGTGGGCACGGCGAGCGCGGCCGGCGGCCATCAGGAGCTGCGCAAGGCGACACACAAGACGATCGACGAGGTCACCAGGCTGGTCGAGTCCACGAGGCTGAACGTGGCGGTGGCCAGGCTGATGGAGCTGGTCAGCGCAGCCCGGCGGGCGATTGACGCCGGCCCTGGCGCGGCTGACCCCGCGGTCCGCGAGGCCGCCGAGACGCTGGCGATCATGCTGTCCCTGTTCGCCCCCTACACGGCGGAGGAGTGCTGGGAGATGCTCGGCCACGAGCCGTCAGTCGCGCGGGCCAGCTGGCCTGCTGCTGACCCCGCGCTGCTGGTCGAGGACATGGTCACCTGCGTCGTCCAGGTCGACGGCAAGGTCAGGGACCGGCTGGAGGTCGCGACTTCGGCCGGCGAGGACGAGCTGCGCGAGCTGGCGCTGGCTGCGCCTGGCGTGGAGAGGGCCCTGGCCGGCCGGGCCGTCAGGACCGTGATCGTGCGCCCGCCGAAGCTCGTCAACATCGTCTCGGGCTGACCTCGCCGATCTTGCCGGGCCTGACCTGCTGCGATTAAGTCAGGTAGGGTCTGCCTCAGGTCAATCCGGGGCAGGTCGGGTGCTGCGCGCGAGGGGCGGGAGTCGCTGATGCAGAGTGACGTTCTCGGCAGCCTCGTCGGCGCCACGATTGGCCTGGTCAGCCTCATCGTCGTCGCGATCCGCGGCGTCCGGAAGTCAAACGAGTACTACGCGCAGCCGGTGTCGCAGCGGGAGTCGGGCAAGCTGCAGGTGATCGAGCCCCAGGTGCAGCGACGGCAGGAGCGGCAGCGACGGCCGCGGAGCAGACGCCAGGCTCAGCCTGAGGTGCTGCCTGCCGAGGCCACCGTTACCTTCGGTGCCGAGCGCGAGGCAGCCAACATCGACGAGATTCTCGCGGCGCTTGACCACGACCTGATCGGCCTTGTGCCGGTCAAGCGGAAGATCGAGGAGATTGCCTCGCTGCTCCTGGTGGACCGGGCCCGCCACAAGTTCGGCCTGGTCGCACCGCGGCCGAGCCTGCACATGTGCTTCACCGGGCCGCCGGGCACCGGCAAGACGACGATGGCCCTGCGGATGGCGGAGCTGCTGCACCGGCTCGGCTACCTCGAACGAGGTCACCTCGTCCACGCGATGCGCGACGACCTCGTGGGTGAGTTCGTGGGGCAGACCGCGCCGCGGACCAAGCGGGTGCTTGAGCGTGCGATGGGCGGCGTCCTGTTCATCGACGAGGCGTACTACCTGTACCGGGCCTCGGATTCCAAGGACTACGGCCAGGAAGCGATCGAGATCCTGCTGCAGGTCATGGAGAACCAGCGCGAGAACCTCGTCGTCATCCTGGCGGGCTACAAGGACCGCATGGACGAGTTCTTCAGCTCGAACCCTGGCATGGGCTCGCGGATCGCGCACCACCTGGACTTCGCGCCCTATGACGTGGACGAGCTCGTGTCCATCGGCCAGCTGATGCTGGACGACGCGAAGTACTACCTGTCCGCTGACGCTGAGGTGGCGCTGCGGCAGAACCTTGCCCTGGAGATTGGCCGGCCAGGCTTTGCCAATGCCCGCAGTGTGCGCAACGAGCTCGACCGCGCTCGCCTCCGGCACGCGCACCGGCTCGCGGCCGAGCCGCACCGGCACCGGAGCCGGGACGACCTGATGCGGCTCGAGGTCGCCGATGTCCTGGACGGCTGCGCCGAGCTCCGGCTGCCGGCCGACTTGTCGTCGCGGCTCGGCGAAGGCTAGCTGCCCGTCGCTCCGCGGATCGCGCAAAACTCGTTTGCGCCCGTCGTCTGGGCTGGCCGACGATTGACAGCGATGAGCGCTGTCCAGATCACCGGCTGTTCCGGTGCCGGGAAGACCACAATCGCCCCCATGCTTGCCAGCCGGGGCCTGGCAGCCATCGATTCCGACGACGATCCGCTGCTTGCGCGGACCGTTGACGCTTCTGGCAACGTGGTGGAGGACCCGGCGGAGCCGGACTTTGCCTGGCTTGCCCGGCATAGCTGGGCATGGAATCCAGCGCGCCTGGACGAACTGATCGCGGCGGCGGCACCGGCAACGCTGTACGTCTGCGGCGGGGCGGCCAATGAGCTAGAGCTAGCCGATCGGTTCACCCACGTGTTCCTGCTCGAAATCGACGAGGCCACGATGCTGGCCCGGATAGATGCGCGCCCGGACAATAACTGGGGCCGCATCGGGGACACCCGCGAGTACCTGCGGAGCTTTCTGCCCGGATATCAGGCCCGCCTGCGGTCATCTGGCGCAATTCCCGTCGACGCAACGCAGCCGCCTGACTGCGTAGTCGAGGAGATTCTGTCCCGCACGCTGGCTAGCCCGGCTGCGTGGCTAGCCCTTTCGCTGGCCGGCCCTTTCGCGGGCCGGCCCTTTCGCTGGCCAGCCCTTTCGCTGGCCAGCACCGCCGGGGTCCGGGCCAGGACCGCCGGATTGCATCGGCTCGCTGTCCGGCGGTCCTAACCGAGACCGGCGCATGCGCGTGGTCAGACCCGGCGCAGTACCGCCACGACCTTGCCGAGAATCTCGGCCTCGTCTCCGGGGATGGGCGTATAGGCAGGGTTATGCGGCATCAGCCAGATGTGGTCAGCTGATCGCTTGAAAGTCTTCACGGTTGCCTCACCGTCCAGCATGGCCGCGACGATGTCGCCGTTCTCCGCGACCGGCTGCTGCCGCACGACAACCCAGTCGCCATCGGCGATGGCAGCGTTGATCATTGAGTCGCCGACAACCTTCAGCAGGAACAGGTTGCCCTCACCGACAATCTGCCGGGGCAGCGGGAAGATGTCCTCGATGGCCTCCTCGGCAAGGATCGGGCCGCCAGCCGCGATCCGGCCGACGAGCGGGACGTACGCGGCTTCCTGCGAGGCGATGTCCATCGGCGTGTCGTCATCGAATTCCGGCTCCGGCCGCACCGCCGGGTGGCCGGGCAAACGCACCTCGACCGTACGCGGACGGCCGGCGTCGCGGCGCAGGTAGCCCTTGCTCTGCAGCGTTGACAGCTGATACGAGACGCTGGAGGTGCTGGTCAGCCCGACAGCCTCGCCGATCTCGCGCATCGACGGCGGATAGCCGCGACGCTGCACGGAGTCACGGATCACCTGCAGCACCTTGCGCTGACGCCAGGTCAGCACGTGCGCGGGATCGGGCTTGTCAGGCAGGTCGGCGACAACGGCGGGAACGCTGCCCTTGGGCCGCCTTCCCGGCTTGCCGCGCGGGCGCGGGGCCGACTCGGTGCCCGCGGACTGGTCCGCCAGTTCGAGATCGATGGTCGAGGCCTCGCGCGCCCCTCCATCGCTGGTCGCATCGCTCATGTTGGGCCTCCGGCCTCGAGTGCTGGTGCTGTTAGTGCAGTGCCATCCAAAAGCGCCGTGCGCCGAGTCTGACGCTAACGGTTTCCGGCGCCCAGATCAAACATCTGTTCGACACGCGCCGAAAATGTCGTACCCCTGCGATAAGACGGTACCGTACCTCCGTTCGATCGAACGAAATTGCGATAGAACAGAGTTACGATTCGAACTGTCATTCGCTAGAGGGAGGCTGGGATGAGCGCTCTGACCGCGATAGAGGCAGAGGTCACTGGCGGAACAGACGCCGGCGAGGCCGGTGACGCGGCTTTCGGCCGCCGGCCGAGCGGGCTGCGGGTCGTCCTGAACGGTGCCGCCCCTGGGCCGGCCGGACGCCCGGTGCGGACTGCCGGAGCTGCCCAGCCGCGCTCTAGTTCGAGCGCTGAGGTGAGTACAGGGCGCGCGGCTCCGGTACTCGGGCCGGGAACGGTGCTGGCTTGCGACCCGGCGACGACGGCACAGCGGTTCCAGGAGACGGCCGGTACGCTGCGCCGGGAGTACGTGCGCCGGGAGTACGTGCGCCGGGAGTACATGGACCGCGGGTGCGCGCGCCGCGGGTCCAGGCAGCGCGCCTGGCCGCACAGACAGCGCACCCGGCACGCCCCGCAGCCCCTCAGGGATCGCGTGGCGGCTACTCCGGTGCGGCTGACCCGGCGCGGCCGGATCGTGGTGTCCGTCCTGGTGCTGGCCGTACTCGTCGTCGCTGCTCTGCTCATCAGCCTCCTGGCATCGGGGGGCGCTCAGGCGACCAATCACGGCCAGCCTCGCGCCGGCTACCAGGGGATGCGGGAGGTCGTGGTGCGGCCCGGCCAGACACTGTGGTCGATCGCAGTTGCGGCGGAGCCGACCGCTGACACCCGGCTCGTCGTGCAGGAGATCATGACCGCAAATGCGCTGACCAGCGCGAATATCAGCGTCGGCCAGCTCATCTGGGTGCCGCGCTAACGGTGGGCAGCTCGAGGTGCGTCGATGGCGGGATCCTGCGGCAGATTGTGCTGGCCTGGATGCCCTGGGCCCGCTTTGGCGACCGGGTTTGGCGCGACACGCCGGCGCGTTCCCTGATTTCGATGACGCGCCTCGGGTGCCCGGTGCATCGTCTACCAGCGGGTTCTGCGCAGAGCGCATTGGAGTTGCGGATCCTCGGCCAGTGGACCACAATATGTAGTAGTTGCACGCTTGTAGTTTTCCTATAGCTTGTGCTTGACGGCAGTAACTTCCAGTCCCGGTTCGGGAGGTGATCGCGTGTATTGCCCGTATTGCAGGCATCCGGACAGCCGGGTTATCGACAGCCGGACTGGCGAGGACGGCGCCGCGATCCGCCGCCGCCGGGCCTGTCCCGCCTGCGGGCGCCGGTTCACCACCCAGGAGACGGTCATCCTGACTGTCGCCAAGCGCAGTGGCGTCACCGAGCCGTTCAACCGGGACAAGATCGTGCGCGGCGTTCGCCGCGCGTGCCAGGGCCGGCCGGTCACCGAAGACCAGCTGGCGCTGCTCGCGCAGCAGGTGGAAGAGGCGATCAGGAGCAGGGGCAGCGGCGAGATTCCATCGCACGAGGTTGGCCTGGCCATCCTCGGCCCGCTCCGGGAGCTCGACGAGGTGGCATACCTGAGGTTCGCCTCGGTGTACCGGGGCTTCGAGTCCCTTGCTGACTTCGAGGAAGAGATCTCAGCGCTGCGCGCTGAGCATCTGGATGAATGGCGACCAGAGGACGCTGAGCTCACGGCCGATGAGGCCGGGCCGCGGCCGGACGGAGAGCGCGGCCCGGAGCGATCAGGCCGGGACCGCGGCGCCAAGCACAACGGGCAGCAGCCCGCGCCGGCCAGCTAACGGACCGGGGACGAACTAACTGGGAAGGGCCTCCAGCAGGCCCGCGATCGGATCCGGCGGGATCCGTGGAGGGGGAGCACATGACCGAGACGGTAAGCGGGGCAGCGGCGCAGGGTGGTAGCAGCAAGCCTGCCAAGGGCCTGACCCTGCGCCGTATCTACACCCGCGAGGGCATCCATCCCTATGACGATGTCACCTGGGAGCGCCGGGACGTCGTGATGACGAACTGGCGGGATGGCTCGGTCAACTTCGAGCAGCACGGCGTCGAGTTCCCCGACTTCTGGTCAGTTAACGCGGCGAACATCGTGACGACCAAGTATTTCCGTGGTGCACTCGGCACGCAGCAGCGGGAGTGGAGCCTGAAGCAGCTCGTCGACCGGGTCGTCGGCACTTACGGCGCGGCCGGCCGCGAGCATGGCTATTTCGCCACCGAGCAGGATGCGGAGATCTTCGAGCATGAGCTCAAGTACGCCCTGATCCACCAGATCTTCAGCTTCAACTCCCCGGTCTGGTTCAACGTGGGCACGACGTCACCGCAGCAGGTCTCGGCCTGCCAGCCGTACCACTCCCTGGTGAGCACGCCTGCTGGGCCGATAGCGATCGGCAGCCTGGTCGACTCTGATGCGGTCGGAATGAAGGTCTACGACGCCCACGGCACGACCCGGATCGTGGCAACCAAGGCGAACGGCGTCAAGGAAGTGCTGCGGCTGCACACCACCGCCGGGCACGTGCTCGAGGCCACGGCAGATCACCTCGTGTGGCGGGCCACCGACCTTGATGTTGGCGAGTTCACGGTCGCGGGCTTCCTCCGGCCGGGTGATCACCTGCTGTATGTCCAGCCGGACATGGGCGGATCGGACCGTGTGCTGCTCGACATCAGCAAGATCGAGAATCTCGGCCCGATGGAGGTCTACGACATCCAGACCGAGAGCGGCGAGTACCTCTCCGGGAACCTGCGGGTGCACAACTGCTTCATCCTGGCGGTCGACGACACCATGGACTCGATCCTGGAGTGGTACCGCGAGGAGGGCCTGATCTTCAAGGGCGGCTCGGGAGCTGGCGTCAACCTCTCCAGGATTCGCTCGAGCAAGGAACTGCTGTCCTCGGGCGGGACGGCCAGCGGGCCGGTCTCCTTCATGCGGGGTGCCGATGCCTCGGCAGGCACGATCAAGTCCGGCGGTGCCACGCGGCGGGCAGCGAAGATGGTCGTCCTGGATGTCGATCACCCCGATGTCGAGGAGTTCATCGAGACCAAGGCGCGCGAGGAGGAGAAGATCCGCGTCCTGCGCGACGGCGGCTTCGACATGGATCTTGGCGGCAAGGACATCGCCAGCGTTCAGTACCAGAACGCGAATAACTCAGTCCGCGTCTCAGACGAGTTCATGCGGGCGGTCGAGGGCGGCCGGACGTTCGACCTCGCCGCCAGGACCACCGGCGAGCCAGTGGCCCAGGTGGACGCCAAGACGCTGTTCGGCAAGATGGCGAAGGCTGCCTGGGAGTGCGCCGATCCCGGCATCCAGTACGACGGGACGATCAACGACTGGCACACCTGCCCGGAGTCCGGGCGGATCACTGCCAGCAACCCCTGTTCCGAGTACGTCCACCTGGACAACTCCTCCTGCAACCTCGCCAGCATCAACCTGCTGAAGTTCCTGCGGAGCGATGACACCTTCGAGGTGGAGAAGTTCGAGCGGCTCACCGAGCTGATCATCACCGCGATGGACATCTCGATCTGCTTCGCGGACTTCCCGACGGAGAAGATCACCGAGACGACCCGCGCCTACCGGCAGCTCGGCATCGGGTACGCCAACCTCGGCGCCCTGCTGATGGCCACCGGGCACGCCTACGATTCCGACGGCGGCCGCGCCATCGCCGGCGCGATCACCTCGCTCATGACCGGCACGGCGTACAAGCGCTCGGCCGAGCTTGCCGGGGTAGTCGGACCGTACGAGGGCTACGCGCGCAACGCTGCCCCGCACAAGCGCGTCATCGCCAAGCATGCGACGGCGAGTGCGTCCATCCGGCCGGTTGGCAGCATCGACACGCCGGTCCTGGCCGCCGCGAACAAGACCTGGCAGGAGTGCATGGCGCTGGGCGAGGCGAACGGCTACCGGAACGCGCAGGCGAGCCTGCTGGCGCCAACCGGCACGATCGGCCTGATGATGGACTGCGACACCACCGGAGTCGAGCCCGACCTCGCGCTGGTCAAGTTCAAGAAGCTGGTCGGCGGCGGCTCGATGCAGATCGTCAACCAGACGGTTCCGCGGGCGCTGAAGAACCTCGGCTACCAGCCGGAGCAGTCTGAGGCGATCATCGAGTACATCGCCGAGCACGGTCACGTTATCGACGCGCCTGGCCTGCGGCCTGAGCACTACTCGGTGTTCGACTGCGCGATGGGCGAGCGCGCGATCAGCCCGATGGGCCACGTGCGCATGATGGCCGCGGTTCAGCCCGCGCTCAGCGGTGCCATCAGCAAGACCGTCAACCTGCCTGAGTCCGCCACCGTGGAGGACATCGAGAAGATCTACTTCGAGGGCTGGAAGCTCGGCCTCAAGGCGCTGGCCATCTACCGCGACAACTGCAAGGTCGGCCAGCCGCTCTCGGTCTCGAAGAACAAGACCGCGGAGGCCGCGGAGCAGGTCGCGACGCCGCACGAGGTCCGGCCGGTACGGCGCCGCCTGCCGCGGCAGCGCTCGGCGACTGTGACCAGGTTCTCGGTCGCGGGCGCTGAGGGCTACATGACCGCCTCGAGCTACCCCGACGACGGCGTCGGCGAGGTCTTCCTGAAGCTCGGCAAGCAGGGCTCGACCCTGGCCGGAGTGATGGACGCGTTCTCGATGGCAATCTCGGTGGGCCTGCAGTACGGCATCCCGCTGGAGTCCTACGTCGCGAAGTTCACCAACATGCGCTTCGAGCCGGCCGGAATCACCGACGACTCCGACATCCGGATCGCGAGCTCGGTGATGGACTACATCTTCCGGCGCCTGGCCCTGGACCATCTGCCCTACGAGCAGCGATCCGAGCTGGGGATCCTGACAACTGACGAGCGCACCGCGCAGCTGAACGGCGAGGATCCGGTCGCGGCCGCCGACGAGGTGGATCCCGAGGAGCTCGCGCAGTCGGTCCCGGTGGAGAAGGTTCAGCGGACCCATCCCGATGCGGCCGGGGCGGCACCGCCGCGGCCCGAGCCGGCAGCGAGCGCACCGCGCAGCTCCACGGAGCTCATCGAGTCGCATCAGGGCCGCGTCGCTGATGCACCGCTCTGCCTGACCTGCGGCACGAAGATGCGCCCGGCCGGGAGCTGCTACGTCTGCGAGGGCTGCGGCTCGACGAGCGGCTGCAGCTAGAACCGGTTCGCTCCGGCAGATGATTGCCCAGCTCAGGACGGTGCTGATAGCTATCAGCACCGTCCTGAGCGGCACCGAGGGAATCGCGCGGCGGGCCATGTCCGGCGCTCCTCGGCCGGTCCGCCCCTGCCAGCGTGGTGTCCCGCAAGCCCTGAGTCAGTCGAGGTTCGGCCAGTTGAGAAGCTGCGGTACCAGCTCGGCCGCGCCCTCGATCTGCAGCTTGCCGATCGTGTCGCGCCGGTAGAACGCGAGCACCATGTCGCTCGGGTCCGCCGTCACCGTGGCGACGGGCTTGGCGTCGCCGTGCTCGTCGCCGCGCAGTATCCGGACCGCGGGCACATCGAGATCGAGCACCCAGCTCCCGCCGGCGCCAGTCTCCAGCACGACAGCTCCCGGCGCGTACGGCCACGGCCCGTTGGTGGGCAGCTCAACGGTCAGGTACTCGCCGACTCCGTCGGCGGCAACCGCATCGGGCAGCGGCTCGGCGGCCCCGGCTGCCTGCTGGGCATCGAACGCATGCACGGCGGCCTCCTGCACCTGGTGCCTGGCTACGGCGCCCGAGGTGGTCGGGGCGCCAGTGGACTCCCACCAGGTCCAGCACAGCCGGTCCGGGCCGGCGTTGCGCAGCTCGAGCACCAGCCGGTCGGTCGCGTCGGCCGACCAGGCCATCAGGTCGCCGTGCGGCTGGGTATCGCCGACCGCGTCGCTGTCCGGCGGGCCCTCTGCCTCGCCGGCTCCGACGACTGCGGTCCAGAAGATCTGTACCTCGCCCACGTGGGCCAGCAAATCGGCAACCGACCAGTCCGGGCAGCCGGGCACCCGGGCCTCAAGACCCGCCTTCGCCGCCGCGGCCCGGAGTGCGGCCGATCTGTCCTCGATGAGGCCGAGCATGTCAGTGAAGCTGAGATTCTGCATGCTTGCGTTCTAGCACGGACCGCCGACAGCCCGGCTGGCCGGCGCCTGGCCGGCCAGCCGGGCGATCCCGGACCGCCAGCTCACGCGCATGCCGGGACACCGGCGGCGGGGTCGTAGCCGGTGTCCAGGTTCAGCCCGGCGACGTAGCCGGCCCTGGGCGTCACGATGTGGTACCAGATCGGGTCGCCGCTGATGTCCTGGCCGCGGCTGTAGCAGTTGACGGTGATCTTGGTGCCAATCTTGCCGAGCACTGCGGTGATCCTGGCGGCTGTCGTCGGCCTCGTCCGGACATGCAGGCCCTTCACGACCGTGTGATACGGCCGGCTGAACGACCTGCACTTGGCCACGCCAGCGGCCGGATCCAGGTGCGTGGTGGTGTAGTACGAGGTGATATAGCCGCTCACCGGCGCGCTGATGCGGTACCACACCGGATTGCCGGCCACGGACGTGCCCATCGCGTAGCAGGCGATCGCGACGACGGTGCCGCTCTTGCTGATCGTCCCGACGATGCGCGCGTGATTGCTCGGCTCGCTGCGGACGTTTACGTGCCTGACGAGAGTGCGCAGCGATACGGCGCTGCCCCTGTGCGCTGGCAGCGCGTGCGCGGGAGTGCGGGCCAGCGCCGGCACCGCGAAGCCCAGCATGAGCGCGACCACCGCCGCGGGCACCAGTGCCCGCCGCCACGAGTGCCCGGCGCGTGCGCCCGTCCCCGCGCCACCTGAACCCGCACCGCCCCGTCCGGCGTCTGCCGGGCCCGTGCCGCCGCAAGCCGTACCGCCGCAGCCCGCAGCGTCGCAGCCGGTACCGCCCGAGCCAGTGCCGCCTGAACCCGGAGAACCTGAGCCCGGAGAACCTGAGCCCGCACCGTCCTGGCCCACGACCCGGCCGTCGCGGCGACGCGCAGCCGGCCTCGCTGCGCCCCGGACCGTGTGAGAAGGAGCGCCTGCGCCAGCGCCGCACTAAGCCGACCCATCATCCGTGATCCCCCCTTGGGCCGGCCGGTCCTGGCGTCTGGCCAGACAGTCACCAGCGGCCCTCGCCAGAGGTATCGATCAAGGTCGGCGCTGCCGTTACCGGCAACGTCTCAGACATGCAGGTGACGGGCCGGGAGACCACCGGCGGCCGCGATCTGTCAGCCCTTGACCCGGCGGCCGGCCGTCCAGACGCCCGTCACGTGCCCGGGCTCGGCCAGCACGCCGATGTCGGCGAGCGGGTCCGCGTCGAGGGTGAGGAAGTCGGCGTCGAAGCCGGCCGCGAGCTGACCGCTGCGCGGGGCCTGCGGCCCGAGCGTGCGCGGCGCGACGGACGTCGCAGCGGCGATCGCCTGCAGCGGCGTCATGCCCAGCCTCACCAGATGGGCCAGCTCGGAGCCGTTGTGCCCCCACGAGTTCGGCAGGTCCATCCCGGTTGAGCCGATGTCGGTGCCCGCCGCCACGGTGACGCCGCGCTCGATGGCGAGCCGCACGGCCTCCGCGTGGGTCTGCGCGATCGCGGTCAGCTTCTCCGCCGCGTAGGGCGGGACGTCGTCCAGGTGCGCGAGGATGTTCTCCACGATGGTGCGGGTCGGCACCAGGATCGTGCCGGTCTCGGCCATCGCGTCACAGGCCTCGGCGTCCAGGTAGGTACCGTGCTCGATGGTCGCGACGCCTGCCTCGATCGCGGCCATGATGCCGGGCTTGCCGTGGCAGTGGGCGGCGACGACGCGGCCGGCGAGGCCCGCGACCTCCACGATGGCGCGCAGCTCCGCCAGCGTGAACTGCTGATGGACCGGGCTGTCCAGCTCGGACAGCACGCCGCCCGACGCGCACACCTTGATCAGCCGCGCGCCGCGCCGCAGCTGCTCCCGGACCGCCCGCATGCATTCTGGCTCGCCGTCGGCCAGCCGCAGCGTGCCGTCCTGGCGGGCGAAGTCCTCGACCCACGACAGCGGATAGCAGTGCAGGTCACCATGGCCGCCGGTGGTGCTGAGAATCGCGCCTGCCGGGTAGATCGCCGGACCGTCCAGGATTCCCTCGCTGACGGCGCGGGCCAGGTAGACGCCGAGACCGCCGACCTCGCGGACGGACGTAATCCCGGCGTCGAGCGCGTTCGTCAGGTCCCGCGCGGACCTGGCGGCCCGCAGCGCCGTGGGCTCCTGCGGCAGCCGGGCCAGGTCCATCGAGCGAGCGCCCATGAAGTGGCCGTGGCAGTCCCACAGGCCGGGCATGACGACCGGCGCGGTGATCACCTCGGCCCCGGCGGCACCGGGCGCCGCGGCAGCGGGCCCGGCGTAGCTGATCTGCCCGCCCTCGGTCACCAGGACCCCTCCGGTGACGGGCTCGCCGTCCCCGGGGATCAGCAGGTCTGCCTCGATCCTGATCATGCGCGCCTCCGGCTCGGGTTGGTGCTCAGCGTCATCATCGCAGCCGGGCGACAAGCCTGATATCCGGGCGGGAACGAGCCCGCACCCCTGACTGCCTGCCGTCTCCGGCGGCGTCAGTGGCTGATCACCGCCGGGCGCCCGGTCTCGCGACCGGGCCGCCGGGCACCGAGCCGGCCGGGCAGCCACCAGTTGGCCTCGCCCAGCAACTGCATGACCGACGGCACCAGCACCATGCGCACCACCGTCGCGTCGACGAGGATGGCGGTCGCCAGGCCGAGGCCGAACACGTTCAGAATGTGCAGCGGGTCCTTCACCACGAACGAGCCGAACACGCACACCATGATGGCGGCAGCAGCGGTGATCACCCGTGCCGTGCCGGCCAGCCCTGCGGTGACCGCACGGGTGTTGTCACCGGTGCGCAGCCACTCGGCCTGAATCCGGGACAGCAGGAACACCTCGTAATCCATCGAGAGGCCGAACACGATCGTGAACATCATCATGGGAATCCACGGATCGATCGGCGACGTCCTGGTGACGCCGAACACGTCCGCGAGCCAGCCCCACTGGAAGACCGCGACGATCACGCCGTAGGCGGCTCCCATGGACAGCAGGTTCATGACCGCGGCCTTGACCGGGATCAGCACGGACCGGAACACGACCAGCAGGAGCACGAAGGACAGCCCGATGACCAGGCCGATCACCCAGGGCAGCCGGCCGGCCAGGAAGGCCGACGCGTCGACTCCGGCCGCGGTCTCGCCGCCGACGTAGGCGGTGATGCCCGTGCCCCTGGTCGCGGCCGGGATGACATCGTCGCGCAGCCGGTGCACCAGGGCCGCTGTCTGCGCGGACTGCGGCGAGGCAGCCGGGTAGACGATGATCAGCGCCGCATCTCGGGCCGGGTTCAGCTGGGCCGGCGTCACTGACGCGACGCCGGCCACCGACCGCAGCCGGCTGTCAAGCGCGGCCACGCCCGCGGTGGCGGAGGCCGGCACCTTCGCGGCGACGATCAGCGGTCCGTTGAAGCCTGGCCCGAACCCCTGCGCGAGCAGGTCATAGGCCTGCCTGGTGGTGAGCGACGGCGGGTCGTTCCCGGCGTCGCTGAACGCCAGCCGCATCGACAGCAGCGGGATCGCGAGGACCACCAGAACCGCCAGCGCGCTGAGGCCGCAGAGGACCGGCCGCCGCTGCACGGTCTCGCTCCAGCGGACCCAGAAGCCGGTCCGGCCGGACGGCCGGGCCAGCAGTCCGGGGATGTGCAGCCGGTCGATCGCGGTTCCGGTGAAGCCGAGCAGCGCGGGCAGCAGCGTCAGCGCGCCGGCCAGGACGAGCAGCACGGCCAGGATCGTGCTGGTGGCAAGACCGTCCATGAACGGCAGGCCGACGACAAACAGGCCGAGCAGCGCGATGACGACCGTGCAGCCGGCGAACAGCACCGCGCGGCCCGCGGTCGACAGCGCGCTGATGACGGCGTCGCGCGGGGTGCCGTCGGCCAGTGCGGCCCGGTAGCTGGTGACGATGAACAGCGCGTAGTCGATGCCGACGCCGAGGCCGATCATGGCCATCAGCTCCGGTCCGAATGTCGGCACGGTCAGCACGTGACTGGCGGCGTCGACCACCCCGAACCCGAGTCCGACGCCGACGAGCGCGGTGATGATCGGCAGGCCCATCGCGACCACCGAGCCGAAGGCCAGCAGCATGATGATCACGGCCGCGGTGATGCCGAAGCCCTCGCTGGACCCTGGCGCGGCCGAGACGACATTCTCGACCGGGGCGCCGCCGACGGCGACCTGCAGGCCCGGCCGGGCGAAGCTGCGGGCCACCGTGACCACGCGGCTGACAGCGCTGCCGGGCAGGTCGGCTGCGACCGCGTTGAACTGGACGACGATGAAGCCGGTTCGCTGGTCGCGCGACAGCTGGTCCCGGCCGCCGGATGCCAGCGGGCTGCGCACCGCCGTCACCGTGGCCAGTGGCCGCAGCGCGTCCGTCAGCTTCCCGATCACAGCGGCGCCAGCCGGGCTGGTCAGCGGGGCAGCCGCCGAGTGCAGGACCACGTCCGCGGTGTCGCCCGGACTGCCGGGGGAATCGCGCGGCCAGGAGGTTCGCTGCCTGCTGGGAGGGCGCGTTCCCGCCGGCGAAGTTGTCGTTGAACCGGCTGCCGAAAGACTGCGCCACGCCTATGACCGCGATGACCGCCAGGATCCAGATCACCAGAACGCGCCACCGGTGGTCATAGCACCAGCCGGCGACGCGCCCGAGCGGGGCGCTGGTGACTGCGCCGGGCGATCGGGTCGCATTAGAATTCACGGGTGATGACTCTAGCACACGAATTCACGGGCCGTGAAATGCCGGCCTCAGCCTGATGGCCCGTACCGGCCGGAGGGCGGGAGATGCCGGCACGAGGGCAACGATCATCGAGGCGGCCCGGGCTGAGTTCGCCGGGAGCGGCTACACCGCGGCGACCATCCGGGCGATCGCGCGCCGGGCCGAGGTGGATCCGGCACTGATCTATCACTACTTCGCCGACAAGCCGTCGCTGTTCGTCGCGACCCAGGAACTGCCGCGGGATCCGCGCGACATCAGGCGTGACACGCAGGCGTCCGGCTCGCCCGGCGAGCGCCTGGTGGAGAGCTTCCTGGCTCAGTGGGAAGCCGATCCGAAGGAGCCGGGCCAGTCATTTGTCACCCTCGCCCAGGCCGTTTCGTCGTCCCCGGAAGTTGCCCGCAGTCTCAGGGAATTCCTGAGCGAGCGAATCTGGGCCGGCCGGCAGGACACCAGCGCCGATGCGCAGTGGCGATTCAATGCCATTTCGGCGCAGCTGGTCGGGCTGGCCTGGAGCCGTTACCTCGTGCGGCTTGAGCCGCTCGCGTCCGCCTCCAGGCAGGAGGTCGCGGCCCGGATCGGCCCGCTGATCGAGCGGATCATGCGCGGCGAGGCGGACGCCTGACCGGTATATCCGCTATGCGCCACGCCCTGGCCGACTTTTCATCCGTAGCAGCGCTCCGAGGCGTCCATATGAGCCGATATGCCGGATTTCGCTAGTCACCAAACGGATGCAAAGTCAACTTTGGTTGACCTCGTGCGCGCGCGGTGTGCTGGATATTTCCGGATATCCAGAACTAAGCTGGGCAATGACACTGGCCTACCTTCCTGAGGAGTCCTGGATGTCGTATCAGCCGTATCCGGCCGGGGGCGGCATCGCCGGCCACCGCACGTCCGGGGACCAGGATCTCCCGATGCCGCCGTCACTTCGCCGGGCCGTTCGCCTGATGTGGGGCGGGGCAGGCCTCGCCCTGCTGGGTACCATCGTCACGCTCGTGCTCAGCGGCAAGATCAAGACCGAGGTCTTCAACGCGGTACGGAAGAACGACGCGATTGCCCGCCGCTCAGGCAGGACCGGCTATACGATCCCGCAGCTTCATACGGTCGCCAGCGTCACATTCGCGGCCCTGGTCGCCGCCGGAATTATCAGCATCCTGCTCTGGGTCTGGATGGCCTGGGCCAACAACAGGGGCAGCGGCTGGGCCCGGATCATCGCATCCGTGCTCTTCGCCCTCATCACGGTGGAAGTTGTCCTGGCGCGCAGCCGGTCAAGCGTCTCCTTCCTCTTCATCCTGCTGGAGTGGGTGATCGGGCTCGTGGCCATTGTGCTGCTATGGCAGCGGGAGACGACCGCGTACATCGGCCCGGCCTGAGCCCTGAATTGCCAGCTGAGTTCCGCGAACTGGCGCCTGAATTGGCCCTGACTCAATAGCATCGAAACGCTGTTCAGCAGCCACTCAGTGGCTGAAATCGCTCCGAGAATGCGCTATACAAGTCTTGGCGCGAGGGAGCGAGATGCGGTCACCAGAGCAGCACCCCGCTCTGCCCGGTCGTGCGGCCGTGCAGGGCTGGGCTGCCCGCATTCGCGAGTTCGCAGCCGCCGCGCCGCTGCCGGTCAAGATCCTTCTCATCATCGCGGCCTGCGTCTTCGCCCTGCCGCTCGTGACGATCGGCCTGTTCGCGGCCCTGATCTACGCCCCCTACGCGCTGTGGACGAGCCAGCGGTCGCCGATCGCAACCGCCTCGGTGGCCTTGTGGGGCATCGCGCTGGTCGCGGCCAGGACGCACGGGCTGACCGGGCCGAGATACCTGCTGCTTGTGCTCCCGCCGGCCATCGCGGTCCTGTCGCATGTCGGCCCGCTTGGCCGCTGGCCGGTGCCATGCCGCACGGCCGCGTGGGCCCTGCTGTGGTCGCTGCCGGTGGGCATCGTCCTGGCCTCGGTCCGGATCTGGCGCAGCCAGCCGCTGGTAGGACCCGCCACCGCCTGGCTGATTGCGCTGGTGGTCATCGGCTGGCGGCTCGCGAAGGCCATGCAGGACAGCCGCGAGTACAGCCGCAGGACCGGCCTTGGCGGCGCGCTCGCAGCCCCTTACGCGGTGGCTCAGGCAGGTGCTCCGCCATGGACCGGCCAGCCGGGCGGCGGACCGGCGGCGCGGGCGGTTCAGCTGGCGCCGGAGGTTCAGCTGGCGCCGGAGGTTCAGCTGGCGCGGGAGGCTCAGGCGGCCCGGGGGGCGCCGCTGCTCAGGGAGGCCCGGGCGGTCCGGGAAGCCCAGCCGGGCCCGGATACCCGGGCGGTCCGGCAGGCAGCGGTCCAGCAGGCAGCGGTCCGGCAGGCACTGGTTCGGCAGGCACTGGGTTCAGCAGGCGGGTCAGCCGCCGGGTCAGCCGCCGGGCAGGGGACGCCGGGCGCGCCCGGTCCCGGCGCCGTCCGCGCTGCCCAGGCCGCCCAGGCCGGAGCCGGTTCGCGCTCCGAGCGCGGTCAGCGCCGCGCCGCAGCTGCCGCGGCCGCCGCGGCGGCCGAGTGGCCGAGCATCAGCGTCGATGACGCGATGGCCGAGCTTTCCGCCATGGTCGGGCTGACCGCGGTCAAGGACCAGGTGCGCTCCATCACGGCGTCAGTCGAGGCAGCCCGGCGCCGTGCCATCGCCGGTCACGGTACCGAGAAGCCGATGCAGCACGTCGTCTTCCTCGGGCCGCCCGGCACTGGCAAGACGGCGGTCGCCCGGATCGTGGCCAAGATCTTTTACGCGTTCGGGCTGCTGGACCGGCCCGCCGTCGTCGAGGCGCAGCGCGCCGACCTGGTCGGCGAGTATCTCGGCGCGACCGCGATCAAGACCAACGAGCTCATCGACTCGGCGCTCGGCGGCGTGCTGTTCATCGACGAGGCCTACAGCCTGGTCAACGAGGCCGGTGACGGCCAGGGCGACCGGTTCGGGAACGAGGCCGTCCAGGCCCTGCTCAAGCGGGCCGAGGATGACCGGGAGAACCTGATCATCATCCTGGCGGGCTACGAGCGGCAGATGGAATCGTTCCTGGCCGGAAATCCTGGCCTGAACTCCCGGTTCGCGCTGCGGGTGAAGTTCCCGACCTACTCGCCGGCTGAGCTGATGGCCCTGGCGGAGCAGTTCGTGCAGGGCAGGGGCGAGCTGCTCGATCCCGACGCGCGCCCGGTGCTGCGGCAGATCTTCGATGAAGTCGGCCGCCGCCGCCTCGCCGACGAGCTCGGCAACGGCCGCTTCGTGCGCAGCCTGCTGGCCAGGGCCGGGCAGCAGCGCGACGTCCGGGTGATGGCCGGCCCGGCCGAGCCGACGGCAGCCGAGCTGGTCACGCTGCGCGGCGAGGATCTCGAGCATGGCTATGCGGAGCTGACGACCAGATTCCGCGGCTACACCGACACGCCGACCGTCGAGGGCGCGCTCGCGGAACTGGACGCGCTCGTCGGCCTCGAGCCGGTGAAACGGCAGGTGCACGAGATCGTCGCGCAGCTGCAGGTGGCGAGGCTGCGCGACCGGCAGGGGCTGGCCAGCCAGCCGCCGTCACGGCATTTCGTCTTCACCGGTCCGCCCGGCACGGGCAAGACGACGGTCGCGCGCATACTCGGCCGCATCTTCGCGGCGCTCGGACTGCTGGTCCGCCCCGAGGTCATCGAGGCGCACCGGGCCGACCTGGTCGGGGAGCATCTGGGCTCGACCGCTATCAAGACCTCCCGGCTGGTCGACTCGGCGATGGGCGGAGTGCTGTTCATCGACGAGGCCTACGCGCTGTACAACGAGGCGTACTCGGGCGGGGACGCGTTCGGCTCCGAGGCGGTCGCCACCCTGCTCAAGCGCGCGGAAGACGACCGGGAACGCCTCGTGATCGTGCTGGCCGGCTACACCGCGGACATGGACCGGCTGCTGCGCAGCAACCCTGGCCTCGCCTCCCGGTTCAGCACCAGGATCACCTTCCCCAGCTACACCCCGGCCGAGCTCGCCCGGATAGCGCAGGTCATTGCCGCGCACGCGGGTGACGTCTTCCATCAGGACGCGCTGCCGGTGCTGGACTCGATCTTCACCCAGGCAGTGCAGGACGGCCGGATCGACACGCTCGGGAACGGCCGGTTCGCCCGGTCGCTGTTCGAGCGAGCCTGCGCGTCCCGTGACGTGCGGGTGTCACTGCAGGGAGACGAGGCCAGCGCGGCCGACCTCACCACGGTGCTCGCCGCCGATCTGCTGACCGCCTACCGGGAGCTGGCCGGATAGCCCCGGCTCACCGTGAAGCGGATGCGCTGCCCTGGCCGCAGCTGCGCGGCCAGCCCGAGATCATCCGCCGCGACGACCCCGATGACCGGGTAACCGCCCGTCACCGGCCGGTCGGCCAGCAGCAGGATCGGCTGGCCATCATGGGTGACCTGCAGCGAGCCGGCCGCCACGCCCTCGCTCGGGAGTTCGGCCTCGCGGGAGCGGCGCAGCGCCGGCCCGGCCAGCCGAAGCCCGGTCCGGTTGCTGGCGGGTGTCACCTGGAAGGTGGCGGTGGCAAGCGCCGTCAGCGCCGCGGGCGCGAACCAGTCGTCGCGCGGCCCGGCGATCACCCGCAGCCGCGCGACCTCCCGCGGCCCGGGGCAGGCAGTACGCGGCAGCTCACCTGACGGATTACCGGGACGGGAACGAGGCCGCCCCACCCGCAGCCGCCCGCCCGGCCGCAGCGGCTGCGGGCCGAGCCCGGACAGCACGTCGGCGGACCGGCTGCCGAGCACGGGCGTGACCTCGATACCGCCGCTGATCGCGAGGTAGGTACGCAGCCCGGCCGGCGGTGCGCCGAGCCGCAGCACCGCCCCGGCCGGCACCGTGAACGCGGACTCGGCCGCGAAGGGTCGGCTGCGGACTCGGCCGTGAAGGCGGCTCGGCCGTGAAGCGGACTCGGCCGCGAACGCGGTCTCGGCCGCGCGGCAGTCAGCCGGACCGGGACGGCGGCGCCGGACAGCGCGACAACGGCATCGAAGCCGAACCGCAGCGCCAGCCGCCCGAGCGTGACCTCGAGGCAGGCGTCGTTGTCGTCGTTCCCGGCCAGCCGGTTAGCCCGCCGGAGGCTGGCCGTGTCGGCCGCGCCGCTGTGCGGCACCCCGAGGTGCGCGAGACCGGGACGCCCGAGGTCCTGGATCGTGGTCAGCGGACCCGGCTGCAGCACCTCAGCCCAGCGCTCGCCAGCCCCGTCCTCGGACTCTGCACGGATCTGGTGCACGTTGGCGGGGGCTTTGCCCGGGTTTGCGGGCACGAGATCCGTGAAAAGCGCCGGGGCAGGCTCTGGCAGGCGGTCCACCGCGCGGAACCGGACGCGCTGACCGGGTGCCAGCAGGGCCGGCGGGTCCCGGCGGGTGTCCCAGAGCACCGCGCCGGTCCGGCCGATCAGCCGCCAGCCGCCGGGCGATGCCGACGGGTACACCGCGGCCAGGCCGCCGGCGATGGCTACCGAGCCGGCCGGGACCAGCTGGCGCGGACTGTCCAGCCGGGGCACGGTCAGGGCAGGGTCAAGCCCGGTGAGATAGCCGAAGCCGGGCGCGAAGCCCATCCAGCCGACCTGGTACTCCGCGGCCTAGTGCCTGGCGATGACCTCGGCGACCGTGAGGCCGGTGAGCGCGGCAACATCGGCCAGGTCCGGGCCGTCGTAGACCGTGTCGATCAGGACCGGTTCTGGCGGCGGGACCGCGGCCAGTACCGCGTGATCGCCGGCGAGCTGGCGAAGCCGTCCGGCCAGCTCGGGCCCGGCCCAGCTGCCCGGCGCGAAGGTCACGAGCACCGTCTGCGCGCCCGGCACGATGTCGATCACACCCGGCAGGGCCGCGGCCCGGATGGCGGCGGCGATCGAGGCGGCCTCGTTCCCGCCCTGATGGTCGCCGGAACCGGCCGCCAGCAGGAGCGCCGCATCGCCGGCGCTCGCGATCGTCATCTCGCAAATGCAGCCAGCGTCACGCCGGCCCGCTCCAGCGCGGCGCGGACCGCGGCGGCGATCGCGACGGCGCCCGGCGTGTCCCCGTGCACGCAGACCGAGCGCGGGCTCAGCTCCAGGGCCGTGCCCGACACGGTCCTTACCGTGCCGCGCACGACCATTCCCTCGACCCTGGCGGCGATCGTCTCCGGATCGGTGAGCACGGCGCCGGGCTCGGAACGCGGGACCAGCGTCCCGTCGTCGCGGTAGCCGCGGTCGGCGAACGCCTCGGTCACGACCGGCAGCCGCAGGTCGGCCGCGGCCGTTTCCAGCGCCGAGCCAGGCAGCGTCAGGACCGGCAGGCCCGCATCGAAGCTGCTCACCGCCAGCGCGACGGCGGTCGCCTGCTCCGGGTCGCGCGCCGCCCGGTTGTACAGGGCGCCATGCGGCTTGACGTAACTGACCCGGCCGCCCTCGGTCCTGGCGATCCCGTCGACAGCCGCGAGCTGATACAGCACCTCGGCAGTCAGCTCGTCCGCTGGCACGGTCATCTCCCGGCGGCCGAAGCCGGCCAGGTCGCGGTAGGACACCTGCGCGCCGATGCTGACACCGCGGGCAACCGCGCCCGCGCACGCACGCCTGATGGTGAGCGGATCGCCCGCGTGGAACCCGCAGGCGATATTCGCGCTTGTCACGATGGCGAGCAGGGACTGGTCATCGCCAAGCCGCCAGGCGCCGAAGCTCTCGCCGAGGTCGGCGTTGAGGTCGACCACCGCGGGCGATCCGGCGGGGGCCACTGCTAGCCGGGCTCCTCTGGCGGCAGGCAGGCCAGGGCGGTGGCGATGTCCGCCTCCCGCGGGCCGGCTGACCTGATGGTGTCGATCAGCAGGTGCAGCACCTCGTGCCGGTCCTCGCCGAGGTCGAGCAGCCGCTGAGCGGCCTCCCAGAGCTCGGGCGGGTCGCCGCGCCACAGCCGGTCCGCGAGCGCCGCGTGCCGGTCCAGGTGCTCGGCGCTGACCTGATACGCCGCGTCGGTGTGCTGGGAGGCGGCGTCCTCGTGGTCGGCCGCGAGCAGCGTCCGCCGGTCGGCCAGCAGGGCCGGGCTCAGCGTGCCCAGGTTGACGCTGCGGAAGGTGCCGCGCAGCAGCGGGAACGCGAAGACCCGGCGGGCGAGTGCCTCCAGGTCGCCGTCGGGCAGCAGCCGGGCGACCATGTCGGGCGCGAGGCCGAACGATGAGGGGTCCCGGTAAGCCGTCGGGAACGTGCGCATCGCGTCGAAGACCGCGTCCAGGGTGGCCGCGATCGCGGCGTCGTCCAGTCCGGACCGGGCGCCGGCCCACCGCACCCAGGCCAGCAGGACGTGCGGCATGCCCTCCTGGTCGGCGCGCGACAGCACAACCTTGCGCGGCAGCCAGTCCAGCAGGAACGTCTCGGCCTTGGCCGGGCTGACTCGCAGCGGGCGGCCGAAGTCGCGGTCGCAGCCGTACTCGACGATGTGATCGGCGCACCTGCTGGCGGCCTGCCGGTCGGACAGGTCCTCGGCCTCGTCTGAGGCCAGGAACTCGGCAACCAGCATCGCCCGGCGGTCCTTGCGCCACTGTGCCCGCCGCGCGGCCGCGGTGATGGACGGCGCGCCCGGCGTCACGTCCTGGCTCACTGTTCCCGGCGGCAGCACCGGGGGCAGCGTCCGCACCCGGGCGCGGATGAACGCATGGTAGGAGGGGAACGAGGAGCTGACGGCCGGGTCGGTAGCCGCCTCGGTCGCGGCCAGTGCGGCGGCCAGCACCCGGCGGGCCTGCGGCGGGTCGATCTCCCGGAAGACCTGCTGGGCGGCGCTGTCGTCCCGGCAGTAATCGAGCAGCTTGGCCACCTGCGAGGTGACCCAGCCGTCGCGCGCCAGGCCGCCGGCGTTGTAGTCGACGACGACGACCAGGGCGTGCTGTTCCTGGCCGGCGTAGCTGAAGACGCAGACGACCTCGTCCCGGTCGCCATAGGCATCGGAGTTGACGTAGCACTCGGCGGCCTCAACGGCGCCGACGTGCTCAGCCCAGGCCGGGCGGGCAACCCCGCGGTCCATGAGCGCCAGCGCGGCCTGCTCGGCCTGGACGGCCTGGCGGGAGGTACCCAGGCAGGCGATCCCGGACAGCAGCGCGAGCGCGGCCGGACTGCCCTGCTCGGCCGCGTAGCCCACCAGTCCCTCGCCGACGATCTCCTCGACCTCGGCGCGCCTGCGGGCGTTGCGTGCTCCGCGGCTGCTCTGCTGCCCCCACCAGGTGCCCAGCAGCTCGCTGACCATGAGCTCAGCATCGAGCGGGCTGCGCACGGCCAGCAGCTCGCGGGCGGCGCGCAGCATCTCGGCAAACAGGGCGTTGGGCGGCGGACCGGCCAGCCCCGAGGCGGCTGTCCGGCGGCCTGGCGGTCCCTGATGCTGTCCCCTGTTGCCCGCGGGTTCCTTGCGTCGGCTCTGGGGGGTCACCCGTCTAGCTTCGCAGATTTCCGGAGCAGGCACGTCACGCCTCGCCATCACAGTGCCGGTTTCTTAGTTTCCGGGATGGTTCGCCGGAATCTGGGTCAAGAACTGGGTTGCTTCTGACCGTCTTTCCGGCGAAAGGTCCATTAGTCCGGTAGCGTCCTCCTGACGAATGCCTGCCGCCATCCCGCCCGTGCCGGCGTGCTGGTCCGTACCTCCGGCCAGCGTTCCGTGGCTGGTCGCGGCGGCCAGCCTGGCTGGTCGTGACGGCCGGTCAGGACGGCGGTCCCCGGAGCTAGACGGTCCGGCCGGGTCCGGCGGTCTGGTACATAAGTCATAAGCAAGTATTCGAGTGGGCAAGACGTAAAATCTGGGACTCGTGGTGCGCGCCGGGCGCCGGCGCGCTCCCTGGCGCGACAAGGACGGCGGTTTTCCTGATGCGAGCAGGACTTGCGGCAGTGTGGCGGCGAGCCTGGAAGCGAACCGGGGGCAGGCGCGGCCGTGCGGTCGCGGGCACCTGCGCCGTGGCCGGGCTGGCCGTGCTCGCTGCCGCCTGCGGGCCGGTGTCCGGCGCCGCGACCGGGGGAGCCTCGGTCGCGGGCAATGCCAACGGCACGACCGTCACCTACGCGATGCAGCCGGGCGGGCAGGCTGGCTACGCCTTCCCGTTCCTGGCGCCACGCGGCCAGACACGGCGAGGACTGGGACAGCGTCTTCAACATCAACGACTACCAGTACCTGCTCTACCGGCCCCTGTACTGGTTCGGCACCGGCGTCAATCCGTACCTGAACCCGCAGCTGAGCCTCGCCGAGCCGCCCGTCTATAAAGGCCACAAAGTCACGATCACGCTCAAGCCGAACTACAAGTGGTCGAACGGCGAGCCGGTGGACGCGCAGGACGTCGTCTTCTGGATGAACATGATGAAGGCGGAGGGACCGAACGGCGTCGACTACAGCTCGACCGGGCTGCCGGCCGACGTGACCAACATCCGCGTTGCCAGCAAGTACGTCATGACGATGGACATCACCACGGCGAAATTCTCGCAGTCCTGGTTCACCAATAACGAGCTGAGCGAGATCACGCCGATGCCGATGGCGTGGGACCGTACCGCCTCCGGTCCCGGCCACTGCGTGACCAGCGTGTCGGACTGCACGGCCGTCTATAACTACCTCAACGCGCAGTCCTCTAAGAATCCGTCGACCTACGCCACGTCCCCGCTGTGGAGCGTGGTCGACGGGCCGTGGAAGCTGCAGAGCCTGAACAGCCAGGGCAAGCTCGTCCTGACCTACAACAAGGCCTACGGCGGCCAGGTCACATCCGGTCACATCACCACGTTCATCGAGGTGCCGTTCACCTCGGAGCAGGCCGAGTACAACGTGCTGCAGGACCCGACTGGCAGCCAGACAGTGGACGTCGGCTACCTGCCGACGGTGGATGCACCCGTGCCCCCGGCCGGGGCCAACGTCGGGGCTAATCCGCCGACGCTGTCGAACTACCAGCTCAGCGCCCAGTACGCGTGGCAGCTCAGCTACATGCCGTACAACTTCAGGAATGACACCGGCCAGGGCGCGATCTTCGACCAGCTGTACTTCCGGCAGGCGTTCCAGTCCCTGGTCGATCAGGAAGGCGTCATCAGCGGGCCGCTGCACGGGTACGGCAAGCCCACCGTCGGCCCGGTCGCGTCCTACCCGCTGACCAAGTACCTGTCGCCGCAGATCCAGGCCGCCGGCGACCCGTGGACGCTCAGCATCTCGCGGGCCGAGTCGCTGCTGCGCAGTCACGGCTGGACGGTGACGGCGAACGGCACCGACACGTGCTCGCGGCCCGGCACCGGGACGAACGAGTGCGGCGCGTCGATTCCGGCAGGCACCCCGCTGAAGCTCAGCCTCATCTACGCCAACGGCATCGACTGGATGGAATCGGCGATGCGAGAGCTGGCGTCGAACGCCGCGCTGGCGGGCATTCAGGTCTCGCTGACCGCGGAGTCGTTCAATGATGTCGTCGGCGCCGCATTCGATCCCAGCTAACCGCAGCTGGCAGCTCGCGGCCTGGGGCGAGTGGACGTACTCGCCTGACTACCTGCCGACCGGTGACGAGCTCTTCCAGGGCAACGCCATCAACAACGCGGGCGACTACGACAGCGCGACGAACAACCAGCTGATCACCGACACGCTGCAGGCCAGGACGCCTGCCGAGTTCGACAAGGCGATGTACACCTGGGAGAACTACCTGGCCGGGCAGCTGCCGGTGGTGTACGAGCCGGACGAGGCGACCCTGGTCGAGACCATCAAGGGGCTGGACATCGGGCCGCAGAACAGCGCGGACACCATCACCCCGGAAGACTGGCACTACCTGAAGTGAACCCGCGCCGGCCAGTCAGGCCAGATTCGTGACGGCGTACCTGGGCCGCCGCGTGCTGCAGGCCATCGCAGTCGTGCTGCTGGTGACGCTGATCGTGTTCGGGCTGATCTGGCTGGCTCCGGGTGACCCGGCGCAGAAGGTACTCGGCGGGGCGCCCGGCAACCAGGAGTTCCTGGCTCAGTACCTGACCTGGCTGGGCCGGGTCGCCCGCGGTGACCTGGGCTTCTCGACCCGGCTCAACGAGAGCGTCGGCGCGCTGCTGGCCGCCAGCCTGCCGCGCACGCTTGTCCTCACCGGCGTCTCGACAGTGATCGCGCTCGCGGTGGCCATACCGGTCGGGCTGATCCAGGCCGTCCGCCGCAACTCTGGCGTTGATCATCTGCTGCGCGGGCTGACATTCCTGTTCTACGGCACGCCGCCGTTCGTGCTCGGATCGCTGCTGGTGCTGTTCTTCGCGGTGGACAAGCACTACTTCGGCGCCGAGGGCCCGCAGGCACCCGGCATCGTCGGGGTGATCACCGACGTGCGCGACCTGACGCTGCCGGTACTGACACTGTCGCTGGTGACCATCGCGATCTTCGCCCGCTATATGCGGTCGTCGGCGCTCGACAGCCTCGGGCAGGACTACGTCGAGGCGGCCAGGGCGCGCGGCGCGGGACAGCGCCGGGTGCTCCTCATGCACGTCCTGCGCAACTCCCTGGTGCCGGTCGTCACGCTGGTCGGGCTGAGCTTCCCGCAGATCATCGGCGGCGCGCTGGTGGTGGAGAGCCTGTTCAACATCCAGGGCATGGGCTGGCAGATCTGGCAGGCGGCGCAGAACCATGATTTCCCGGTGACGCTCGGGTTCACGCTGGTGATCGGAGTGGCCGCGGCGCTCGGGTCGCTCGCGGCCGACCTCGGCTACGCGGTGCTGGACCCGCGGGTCAGGCACGGGCGGTCATGACGGCGAATCAGGCCGTGCCCGATCAGGCGGGCTGGGAGGCGGCAGCGGGATCGGAGGCGGCAGCGGGCCGGGGCGGCCGGTGGCGCAGCGGCGCGTGGTTCCGGACCTCGCAGCAGGCCCGGACGTGGCTGCGGGGCCGATGCGGGGGCGCCCGCGCGGGGCAGCCGCGGCCGCCATGCCGGCCCGGCGTCCGCGGGGCCGGCCGGCGGCCTGGCGCCCGGCGCACTGCTGGCCGGCCATACGCGCCGCGGCCTGGCGGCATGCCGGGACTACCCGCTGGCAACCGCGGGCGGCCTGATCATCGTCGCGGTCGTCGTGTTCTGCTTCCTCGGGCCGCTGTTCTACCACAGCGACCTGACGCACGTGTTCCTGTCGCAGGCCAATCTCTCGCCCAGAGCCGGCCATCCGCTCGGGACCGACGCGGACGGCGCTGACGAGCTCGGCACGCTGATGAAGGGCGGCCAGGTCTCGCTCGAGGTGGCAGCGGCCGCCGGCGTGCTAGCGGCCGTCCTCGGCTCGCTGTGGGGGGCGGTGGCGGGCTATCTCGGCGGCGCGGCCGACGCCGTCATGATGCGGATCGTGGATGCTGCGATCGCCATCCCGGCCATCGTCCTGCTCCTGCTGCTGATGTCGATCTACCGGCCATCAACGGCCATGCTGGTCCTGGTCATCGCCGGCACCTCGTGGCTCAGCACGGCGCGGCTGGTCCGGGCGGAGGCGCTGACGCTGCGGGTGCGGGAGTACGTGCAGGCGGCCAGGGTCATGGGCAGCAGCGGCCTGCGCGTGATCGTCCGGCACATCGCCCCGAACGCCATGGGCACGATCGTCGTCAACGTCAGCTTCCAGATCGCCAACTCGATCCTGATCCTGGCGACGCTGAGCTGGCTGGGCCTCGGCGTGCAGTTCCCGTCCGTGGACTGGGGCGACATGATCGGGGCGGCGACGCAGACCATCTCGGACGGCTACTGGTGGCAGATCGTCTGCCCGGGGGTCGCGATCATCGCCGTCATCGTGGCGTTCACCATGCTCGGTGACGGCCTGCGGGACGCGTTCTCCGCGGCCGGGTACGACGCCCGCCCGGCTGCCCCCGCTGATCACGGCCGGGCAGGCAGCCTGGCCGCCGGTGAGCCGGTGAGCCGCCAGCAGGAGGGTCCGGTGCTTGAGGTCATCGGACCTCCGCACGGAGATCCGGCGCAAGGGCAGCACCGTCCGCGCCGTCGACGGCGTCAGCCTGAGCGTGGCGGCGGGCGAGTGCCTGGGCCTGGTCGGCGAGTCTGGCTGCGGCAAGACGATGACGGCCAGGTCGGTGCTGCGGCTGCTGCCGCCCGGCGGGGTGATCACCGGCGGAACGGTCACGCTGGCCGGGACGGAGCTGACCGCGCTGTCCGAGCGCGATATGCAGACCGTGCGGGGCAACGACGTCGGCATGGTCTTCCAGGATCCGTCGGCCTGCCTGGACCCCACCATGACGATCGGCCGTCAGGTCAGCGAGTCCGTGGCGGTGCACAACGGCGCTGACCGGCACGTGGCCGCGGCGCGAGCGGCGGACCTGCTCCGGCTGGTCCGGATGCCTCACCCGGACCGGGTCGCGGCGGCCTACCCGCATCAGCTCTCCGGCGGCATGCGCCAGCGGGCGATGATTGCGGCGGCGCTCGCCTGCGAGCCCCGGCTGCTGATCGCCGACGAGCCGACGACGGCCCTGGACGTCACCATTCAGCGGGAGATACTCGAGCTGATCGGCGAGCTGCGCGCTGAGCTCGGCATGGCGGTGATCCTGGTGACCCACGACCTCGGCGTGATCGCCGGGCGGGCCGAGCGGGTAGCTGTCATGTACGGCGGGCGGATCGTCGAGCAGGCGGCGACCGATGAGCTGTTCGCCGGCCCGCGCCATCCGTACACGCAGGCACTGTTCGAGGCGCTGCCCGAGATGGCCGGCCCGGCGAGCCGGTCCCTGTACAGCATTCCCGGCCGGCCGCCGGACATGTCCGTTCCCGCAGCGGGCTGCAGCTTCGCGCCGCGCTGCCGGCAGGCCAGGGACTGGTGCGCGAGCCACGAGCCCGCACTGGACGGCGACCATCCTGGTCACGCGTACGCGTGCTTCTTCCCGCTCGGTGACCCGGCGCTGCACCCGGCCGGCGGCGAGGACGGAGCGCTGCCGGGACGCCGTCCGGTCAGCGCGTGGGCCGCCGGCCCGGGCGGCCGGACCGGCGGCGGGACCGGCGGCGGGACCGGCGGCCGGACCGCCGCCCCGGCCGGGGTAGTCCCCGGCGGGCCGCCGCTCCTCGAGGTGACCGGGCTGGTGAAGAGCTACCCGGCCGGACGGGCTGTACCCGGCCGGGCAGCGAGTACCGTGAGCGCCGTCGCGGGGGTGAGCTTCGAGCTGGGTGCGGGGCTGACCTTCGGGCTAGTCGGTGAGTCCGGCTGCGGCAAGACGAGCGTGGCGAGGCTGCTGGCCGGGCTGGAGCACGCCGATGCCGGGTCGATCGTCTTCGGCGGCACCGACCTGGCCGGGCTGCGCCCGCGGCAGCGGCGGCGCGAGCCTGGCATCCAGCTGATGTTCCAGGACTCGTTCGCCTCGCTCGACCCGCGGATGCGGGTGCGCTCCATCCTCAGCGAGCCCCTCGCGATTCAGAAGACCGTCCGCCGCCGCGGGCGCCGCCGCCAGGTCAGCAGGATCCTGGACGAGGTGGGCCTGCCGCCGGAGGCGGCTGGCCGGTACGCGCGGGAGTTCTCCGGCGGTCAGCGTCAGCGACTCGCTCTCGCCAGAGCGCTGATCCAGCGTCCTGCCCTCATCGTGGCCGACGAGCCGGTCTCGGCCCTGGACGTCTCAGTGCAGGCGCAGATACTCAACCTGATGCGGAAGGTCCAGCGGCAGTACGGCCTGAGCTACCTGTTCATCTCGCACGACCTGTCTGTCGTGCGGTACATGGCCGACACCATCGGCGTGATGTACCTCGGCAAGCTGGTCGAGGTCGGGCCTGCCGAGGACATCTGCACTGCGCCCGGGCACCCCTACACGGCCGACCTGATCAGCGCTGTCCCCGCGATCGGCGGCACGGCCGCCGCCGGCACCCTACCGGCCGGGACCGCACCGGCCGGCACCGCAGTCCTGACGGCACCGGTCCTGACGGGGCCCGGCAGGCGCCGGATGCAGCCGGGCCAGCGCGGGACCCCGGGGCCGCAGAGCCGCTGTCCGGATGCAGATTCAGGGCGCGGTGCCTGCTCGCGGCGGATGTGTGCGCTCAGGCCGAGCCGCCGCTGCGGCCGCTCGGGGCGTCCGGTCAGCTGGTTGCCTGCCACTTCCCGCTGACCGCCCCGGCACCGGCGGGAATGGCAGATCAGCACGCCTGAACGGTCTGAGAGGCCATTACCGTTGGCTAGACTCGGGCTGCAGGACACAACACGGCGGCAGGGTGCGGCTGGCGCGACGCTGCGTCACCAGCCAGACGGCAGGGCAGCAGCCCGGCCGGATCAGGCGCGTGGCGGACCGGCCGTCCTGGCTATCGAGTTGTTGCTGGCTCCCTTCTTGCGCCCGTTATTGCCGCTAGCCTTCTTGTGTCCGCAGTGAGCAGGAAGGAGCCGTTCGGATGACGCGCGGTCTGCTGGGTGCGAGGCACCTAGGTGAGCACCGGCATGTCCGTTCCGCGCCCGCGGCTCCCCGGGCTCGACGTCTCGGATGCGGCGCTGCTGGCGTCGCTGCTGCAGGAGGCGCCAGTCGGCTTCGCGTTCCTGGGCCCGGACGCGCGGGTGCTGCGGATGAACAAGGCCATGGTCTCGCTCCGGGGCGATGACGACGGGCACCCCGGCTGCGCGCCGGCTGAGGTGTGGCCCGCGGACCTCGCTGCTGCTGCCGAGGCGGCGGCCAGGAGGGTAGCTGCGGGAGACCGGCCGGTCCCGCAGACCGAGCACGCCGTCGCCGCCGCAGGCCCCGCAGACGAGGATGCGGGGGTCCGGCACTGGTCGTTCTCCTGGTTCCCGTCGAGTGATGGCGACATCAGCGGGGTCGCCGCCATCGCCGTCGACGTGACCGCGCAGCACCAGGCCGCTGAGGCACTCAGGCGCAGCGAGGAGCGGTACCGCTCGCTCGTCCAGGCCGGCGCCCAGGTGGTCTGGGTGACCAGGCCCGACGGCGAGATCGCTGAGGACTCGCCGGAGTGGCGATGGATCACCGGGCAGACGGCCGAGGAGTACCTCAGCAAGGGCTGGCTGGAAGCGATCCACCCGGACGACCGGGAACGGGTCGAGGCTGCCTGGCGCGAGTGCGTGCGCTCGGGCAAGGTCTTCGACAGCCGCTACCGTGTGCGCAGCCGGACAGGCTCCTACCGGCATTACGACGTGCGGGCGGTTCCGATCGAGCGGGACGGCCGGATCATCGAGTGGATGGGCGCCAGCACGGACGTCACCGCGCAGCGCGAGGCCGAGGAGATGCGCGGCAGGCTGACCGAGCAGCTATCGGCGGCGGCGCTGCGCACGGCCCGGCTGCAGCAGGCCACGTCCATGCTGGCCGAGGCGCTGACGGTCGAGCAGGTCGTCCAGGTCATCACCGAGGTCGGCCGGTCGGCGATCGGCGCCGAGCGGTCGGCCGTCGCGATCCTGGACACCGAGCGGCTGCGGCTGCACACCATCAACCCTGGCGGCCTGCCGGACAGCCCCGGCGCGCTCGGCGGTGACATCCCGCTGTCGGTGGCGAGCGTGATGACTTACGCGATCAGCACCCGCAGGCCCCTGCTGCTGGAGAGCCCGGAGGCGCTGCGGCGCTATTTCCAGGCTGAGGACGTCGACGTCAGCCTGTTCCTCGAGCACAGCGACGAAAAGGCCTGGGTCGGACTGCCGCTGCTGACGTCCGGGGCATCGCTCGGCGCGCTGCGGTTCTCCTTCACCCGGCCGCGCCAGATCACCGAGGAGGAGCGGGTCTTCCTGGAGGCGCTGGCCGGGCAGTGCGCGCTGGCGCTTGAGCGTGCCACGCTCTACGAGCGGGAGCACCAGACCGCGGAGACGCTGCAGCGCAGCCTGCTGCCCGACACGCTGCCGACCGTGCCCGGCATCATCCTCGAGGCGAGGTACCTGCCGGTCACCAGGAACATGGAGATCGGCGGCGACTGGTACGACGCCTTCCGGCTCCCGGACGGGCGGCTGGCCGTCGCGATCGGTGACGTGATGGGCAAGGGCCTGACCGCAGCTGCGGGCATGGGCCGGGTCAGGAACGCGCTGCGGGCGCTGGCGCTGACCGATCCGCGCCCGGCCGCCGTGCTGTCCGGCCTCGACCGGCTGTTCCTGGCAACGGAGCTGGCCGAGCAGGTCACGACAGTCGCCTACCTGGTCGTCGACCCGCTGACCGGGGACAGCGTCGCCGGGAATGCGGGTCATCTGCCGCCGCTGCTGCTCGGCAAGGACGGGCCGCCGCGGCTGGAGACCGCCGAAGGCGGCACGCCGCTCGGCTGGGCCAGTCCGCGCGGCCAGTACAGCTTCAGGCTGCCGCCAGGCAACACTGCGGTGCTGTATTCCGATGGACTGGTGGAGAACCGCAAGCGGGGCCTGGACGTCGGCCTGGACGAGCTGGTCGCGGTGACAGCCGAGGCCCCGGCGGAGATCGCCGAGAATCCGGCTCAGCTGCTGAACTATCTCGTGGACCGGATGCTGACCGGGTACGAGCAGGATGACGACGTCACCGTGCTGGTGGTGCACGTCCCGGCCGCCGGGGATGCCGGCCTGGCTCAGCTGCCAGGCAGTCCGCTGAAGAAGGGGAGGGCATGAGGAATGCGGGTACCATTCCCGAGGTTGTGCTCTCAGCCTGGGCGTTGCCAGCTCAGGCCTGCCAGCGATGGAGCTGGCCCTGGACGGTACGACCTACCCGAACAGTGCGCCTAGTGTGGTGGGCGGGAAGGAACCTCAGGCAGGACGGGCTTTCCAGCCGCAGCGTTCAGGCTTCTGGCATGGTCCGGGAGGCGGGATTCTCGCGGTAGGGTCCGATGCTTACCAGGAGGTATGCCGGAGAGGTGGCAGTGTCGCCTGCTAGTTCGAACAGCCGGGCGCTGGTCGCGGCATGGCGGGCCGCCATCCAGCGAGGGAAGGGGTGACCGCGGTGGCTAGTGCTGCAGGCTCGGCCGCGCGGCGGCAGTCTCGGCCGTCCGCGCAGGGCGCACGTGTTCCGCAGCAGGCCCGTGGCGGCTCTGCCAGCGGCAAGAAGCACCAGGCAGACCAGCCGGTATCGCTAGTACCGGACGATGGCGTTCCGGCAGCCAGGCGGCCAGCACATGGCCAGGGCGGCAAGCCGGCGGCCAGAACGGCACCCGCAGAGAGCGTCAACGGCACGAGTGCCGACAAGCAGGGGTCAGCAGGCGGCAGCAGGGGCAGGTCAGGCCAGGCTGGCGCTAAGGGCAGGCAGGGAAAGAAGGGCGCCAGTGAGCTGCCGGGCAGGGGAGAGCATCGTGACAACGGGAGCATGGACGTGACGGCGGACGCCGAGGTTGCCGCGAAGGCAGGACTGGACACCGATCCCGAGGCGAGCGGCACGGACACCGATCCCGATCTCGCCGACGTGGCTGACATTGACGGCGATCCCGATCTCGCCGACGTAGCCTTCCTCGACGTCGACGTGGAGCTGGAAGAGCTCGAGATCGATGCTGAGGACACCGACACCGACACCGAGGCCGAGGACACTGAGGCCGACGCTGACGAGGCAGATGCCGATGATCTGCCGGGCGAGGCCGGGCAGGCTAAGCCCAGCTCCGTGACCGCGGAGGCACCGGCCGCCGCAGCCGTGGCCGGCCCGGACGGGACGGCCGCCGCTGCAGGCGGCACGCCGGCAGCCGCCGGCGAGGAGAGCGAGGACGAGGCCTTCGTCTACGGCGACGACGACGAGGACCTGCCCGCCGCCCAGGTGGCGGTCGCGGGCGCGACGTCCGACCCGGTCAAGGACTATCTCAAGCAGATCGGCAAGGTTCCCCTGCTCAACGCCGAGCAGGAAGTGGAGCTGGCCAAGCGAATCAAGGCCGGCCTGTTTGCCGAGGAGAAGCTGGCCGACGGCGCGTCGCTTCGCGCTGAGGCCAGGCTCGACCTGGAGTGGATCGCCGACGATGGCCGGCGCGCCAAGAACCACCTGCTCGAGGCCAACCTCCGGCTGGTGGTGTCGCTGGCCAAGCGGTACACCGGCCGCGGGATGCTGTTCCTGGACCTGATCCAGGAGGGCAATCTCGGCCTGATCCGCGCGGTGGAGAAGTTCGACTACACCAAGGGCTACAAGTTCTCTACCTACGCCACGTGGTGGATCCGCCAGGCCATTACCAGGGCCATGGCGGACCAGGCCAGGACCATCCGGATCCCGGTTCACATGGTCGAGGTCATCAACAAGCTCGCCAGGGTGCAGCGCCAGATGCTCCAGGACCTGGGCCGCGAGCCCACGCCGGAGGAGCTGGCCGCTGAGCTCGACATGACCCCCGAGAAGGTCATCGAGGTGCAGAAGTACGGCCGCGAGCCGATCTCCCTGCACACGCCGCTTGGCGAGGACGGCGACAGCGAGTTCGGCGACCTGATCGAGGACTCCGAGGCGATCCAGCCGGGCGAGGCCGTCAGCTTCACGCTGCTGCAGGAGCAGCTGCACTCAGTGCTGGACACCCTGTCCGAGCGCGAGGCGGGCGTGGTCTCGATGCGCTTCGGCCTCACCGACGGCCAGCCGAAGACGCTGGACGAGATCGGGAAGGTCTACGGCGTCACCAGGGAGCGGATCCGCCAGATCGAGTCGAAGACGATGTCGAAGCTGCGGCACCCGTCACGGTCTCAGGTGCTGCGCGACTACCTGGACTAGTACGACCCCGGCTCGCACCGCGCGGCCAGAACGCGAATCGGCCCCTGACCAGGATCTGGTCAGGGGCCGACTGGCTAGAGAGGTCAGGAAGCCGTGTCGCCGGGCTTGCTTGTCAGCCTGCCGGTCTCGTCCTGGATCTCAACTGCGATCTTGGCGAGGGCATCGGCGTGCTTGCGGTTGTGATGAGCACAGAAAAGCAGCTCGCCCGAGCCGGGGAGCAGTACGCGTACGTACGCGGGGGCCCCGCATCGGTCACACAAGTCAAGGGCGCTCAGCGGCCTCGTTGGGGCAATCGCTCCGGTCATAAGTCGCCTCCTCGCCTCGAGGACGGTGCCGGTAAGTCCGGTGCCGGGTAACCCCGGCCCTGGCGGCTACGCTGCCGACAGTCCGTCCAACCTGTGATCTCCTACGCATCACAACACTCTCGCTGGTCGTTTGTCATCCCCCGCAGGCCACCAGTATGCCGAGGGCGAACACCAGCTCATGGCCGGGCTGGCGTTATGGGCGATTTCGCGAGCTTAGGTAATCCGGGCGTCATATGCGACGCGGCGTGGTGGCGCCAGGCAGCGTCCGCGGCCAGCTAATCTGCCAGCAGGGCCTAGTCCGGCCACCCGGCCGGGACGCCCCCGATTACGTCAGGTCCTGCCCAGGGAGCCGTTGTGACCGCCGTCAGCACAGAAGCAGCCCGTTCCGGAGCGGGCGGCCGCGCGCGAACTGGCCCGCGGACGGCCCCGCGCGAGCCCGCCAGCCGGTCGGTGCACGCGGCTGAGGGTGTCGACGGGTACACCGCGCGTCACCTCACCGTCCTGGAGGGGCTGGACGCCGTCCGCAAGCGGCCCGGCATGTATATCGGGTCGACCGACGGCCGCGGGCTGGCCCAGTGCCTGGGTGAGATCTTCGACAACTCCGTCGACGAGGCGCTTGCCGGCGCCTGCACCGAGATCGGGGTGACGCTGCACGCGGACGGCTCCGCCGAGGTGTGCGACAACGGCCGCGGCATCCCGGTCGACACCGAGCCGAAGACCGGCCTGGCCGGAGTCGAGCTGATCATGACCCGGCTGCACGCGGGCGGCAAATTCGGCGGCGGTTCCTACACGGCGTCCGGCGGTCTGCATGGCGTCGGAGCCTCGGTCGTGAACGCGCTGTCCGGCCGCCTCGACGTCTGGGTGCAGAAGTCGGGCTACGAGTGGGCCATGAGCTTCCACCGCGGCGTGCCCGGTCAGTTTGCCGGCGAGGGCCCGGACGCCGCCTTCACGCCCGGCTCTGGCATGCGCAAGGGCCGCAAGATTGCGAAGACCGCCACCGGGACCAGGATCCGGTTCTGGCCGGACCGGCAGATCTTCGTGAAGGGCGCCGAATGGAAGTTCGCCTGGCTCACTCAGCAGGCACGGCAGACCGCCTACCTCGTGCCCGGCCTGCTGATCAGGATTACCGACGAGCGGCCTGAGGCCGAGCAGCCCGAGGACGGCGCGAGCGACGAGACCGGTGCCGCCACCCGGGCGCGGTCCGCCGAGTTCCGGTTCGCCGGCGGTATCAGCGAGTTCTGCGCGCACCTGTCATCCGGGACGCCGGTCACTGACGTGCTGCGGATTACCGGCAGCGGGACGTTTACCGAGACAGTCCCGGTGCTCGACGACGCCGGGCACCTCACCCCGACCGAGGTCGAGCGGCGAGCTCGACGTCGACGTGGCGATGCGGTGGGACAGCGGCTACGACAGCACGGTCCGCTCGTTCGTCAACGTGATCGCGACGGCCAAGGGCGGCACTCACGTCACCGGGTTCGAGCGTGCCATCGTCCGGACCCTGAACGAGCAGCTGAAGGCCAGCAGGCTGCTGAAGGCCGGCGATGACGCGGTGATCAAGGAAGACGTGCTGGAGGGCCTCACGGCCGTCGTCTCCGTCCGGCTGCCCGAGCCGCAGTTCGAGGGCCAGACGAAGGAGGTGCTCGGCACGCCGGCCGCCTCGAAGATCGTGGCGCAGGTCATCTCCGCCGAGCTCGGCAACTTCCTTGAGGGGCGGGTCCGCGGCAGCAAGCAGCAGGCACGCGCAGTGCTGGACAAGGTGATCTCGGCGGCGAAGACGCGGATCGCCGCCCGCGAGCACCGGGAGAACCAGCGGCGCAAGTCCGCGCTCGCGACCTCGGCCCTGCCGGCCAAGCTGGTCGACTGCCGGTCCGCGGACGACCGCAGCGAGCTATTCATCGTCGAGGGCGACTCCGCGCTCGGGACAGCCAAGAACGCCAGAGACTCAGAGTTCCAGGCGCTGCTGCCGATCCGCGGCAAGATCCTGAACGTGCAGAAGGCCTCGCTGGCCGACATGCTGAAGAACGCCGAGTGCGCCGCGATCATCCAGGTGCTCGGCGCCGGGTCGGGCAGCGCGTTCGACCTGGACTCGGCGCGCTACCAGCGAGTCATCTTCATGGCCGACGCCGATGTCGACGGCGCGCACATCCGGACTCTGCTGCTGACCCTGTTCCACCGGTACATGCGGCCCATGATCGAGGCGGGACGGGTGTTCGCGGCCGTCCCCCCGCTGCACCGGATCGAGGTCACCAACCCGCGCAAGGGCCAGCAGCGCTACATCTACACCTACAGCGAGGCCGAGCTGCGCCGCACGCTGCTGGAGCTGGAGCGCAAGGGCCAGCGGTCCAAGGATCCCCAGCGCTACAAGGGGCTTGGCGAGATGGACGCGCATCAGCTGGCGGAGACCACGATGGATCCGCGCCGCCGGATGCTGCGCCGGATCCGGATTGAGGACGCCGAGGCGGCGAGGGGCATGTTCGACCTGCTGATGGGCACCGAGGTCGCGCCGCGGCGGGACTTCATCGTCAGCGGCGCCACCGAGCTTGACCCGTCGCGTATCGACACCTGACCTGCCCGCCGCGACAGGGCAGTGCCGCGCGGCCACGGGGAGGAGCCGCACGGCACTGCCCTGCACTGGCACGGCGGCGGGGCTTGCCGCGTGCCAGCGAGCCCGGGCTACGAGCCCGTCGGGGTGCCCGGCCTGGCCGAGCCGGAGCCACTGCCCATGTGCGTGCAGTGATGGGTGCCGGACGTTCCGCTGGCCGGCGTCCTGGCCGTGCCGCCGGACGTGGACGGTGACGCTGACGTGCTCGGGGACGAGGACGCCGACGTCGTGTGCGCGGATGTCGTTCCCGCCGTGCCTGAGCTTCCCGTCGAGGCCAGCGCGACTCCGGTGAGGCCAGCTCCAAGCCCGGCGGCGGCAACGGCCGTGATGATGAGCCGCCGGGCGCGGCCGCCAGTTGTGGAAACCATCGGGTTTCTCCCTTCTCGACGGCCGCCGCGTAAGCGCGGCTAGCTCGTCGTCCGGGATCAGCCTGCGTCGCTGTCCTGCCCGCCGGCAGAAGCCGGCCTCTCAGCGTCCTCTGAGCTGCGGCCCTGGCTACTCCGAGGTGCCGCCGATAGCCGCCAGCGGATGCCGCACCCGCTCGCCTGACCCGTCCCGGCGCCCGGCCGGCGGCGGCAGCTCAACCGGCGTGCCCGCCTCAGTCGCCCCGCGGGCGGGCCCCGGCCCGGCCCAGGCCAGCACCAGGACGTCCTCGCCCTTGAGGAACCGGTGGCAGCGCACTCCGCCGGTAGCCCGGCCCTTCGGCGGGAACTCGGCAAACGGCGTCACCTTGACCGTCGCCGCCGTCGTGCCGGGCAGCGCGCCGGCCGCTCCGGCCACGGTGACGACGACCGGCCCGGACGCCGGCCCGTCAGATGCCGCGTCCTGGACCCCGGCGGCCGGATCGACCGCGCCGAACCAGATCACCCGCGCCCGCGGCGCCAGCCTGATGCCAGTCATCCCGCCGGCCGCCCGGCCCTGCGGGCGAACCGCAGTCGCCGGGAACCGCAGCAGCTGGGCGTCGCTGGTGATGAAGGTCAGCTCCTGGTCCTCGTCGGCCAGCTGGACCGCGCCGACGACGCGGTCACCGTCCTTCAGCGAGATCACCTCGAAGTCGGCGGCGTTCTGCGGGTAATCCGGCGTCACCCGCTTCACCACGCCCTGCTCGGTGCCGAGCGCGAGCCCGGCGCCGGCCGCGTCGGCCGCGACGATGGCGACGACGGTCTCGCCCGGGGCGGTCGTGACGAACTCACTGACCGGCGCGCCGCCCGACAGCGCCGGTGAGTGGGCGCTCGGCGGCAGCGCGGGCAGCTCGAGCACGCCGAGCCGGATCAGCCGGCCCGCTGAGGTGAGCACGCCGATCGTGCCGCGCGCCGTCGAGCTGACCGCCGAGGTGATCACGTCGTGCGCAGCACGCTGGGCCTTGCTGCCCGGGCTGGCGCCAGACCGGGATGGCGGGCTGCCTCGTTCCCCGTCCTGATCCTCGAGAGGCAGGGTGTCCTGCTCGCCGGCAGGCGGCCGCGCCGCGGTACGGGCCAGCAGGCCCGCCGACGACAGCAGCACCGTGCACGGCTCGTCCGCGACCTCCAGCGGCGCCGCGGCCGTTCTGGCCGGTGCGCCGGTGCCCTCCAGCAGCACAGTGCGGCGCGGGGTGGCGAACTTCTCCGCCACCGCGGCCAGCTCGGCCGAGACCAGCTCGCGCAGCCGCTGCTCGGAGTCCAGGATCGCGGTCAGCTCGGCGATCTCGGCCTGCAGGGTCTCCCGCTCGCGCTCGAGCTCCAGCCGGTCATATCTGGTCAGCCGCCGCAGCGGGGTGTCCAGGATGTACTGCGCCTGGATGTCGCTGAGGTCGAAGATCTGCATCAGCCGCTCTTTGGCGGCGGCCGCGTCGTCGCTGGTCCGGATGACCTGGATGACCTCGTCGATGTTGAGCAGCGCTGTGACCAGGCCGTCGACCAGGTGCAGCCGCGCCTCCCGCTTGGCCCGGCGGAACTCGCAGCGCCGCCGCACGACGTCGATCCGGAAGTCGACGTAGATCTGCAGCAGCTCACGCAGCCCGAGCACATGCGGCTGGCCGTCGACCAGCGCCACGTTGTTGATGCCGAACGTCTCCTCCAGCGGCGTCAGCCGGTACAGCTCGTCCAGCACCGCCTCCGGCACGAAGCCGGACCGGACCTCGATGACCAGCCGCAGGCCGTTCTTCATGTCGGTCAGGTCCTTGAGGTCGGAGACCCCGTTCAGTTTCCTGGCCTGCACCAGGTCCTTGATCCGGGCGATGACCCGTTCCGGTCCGACGCCGTAGGGCAGCTCGGTGACCACGATGCCCATCCGGCGCGGCGTGATCTTCTCGATCCTGGCCGCCGCCCTGGTGCGGAACACCCCCCGCCCGGTCTCGTACGCCTCCCTGATCCCGGCCAGGCCGACGATCTTGCCGCCAGTGGGCAGGTCCGGGCCCGGCACGAACCGCATCAGCGTCTCGAGGTCAGCGTCCGGATGCGCGATGAGGTGCCGGGCGGCCGCGATGACCTCGCCCAGGTTGTGCGGGGCCATGTTCGTCGCCATGCCGACGGCGATTCCGGCGGCGCCGTTGACCAGCAGGTTCGGGAAGGCGGCGGGGAGGACAGCGGGCTGCGTCTCGGTGCCGTCGTAGTTGGGGATGAAGTCGACGGTGTCCTCGTCCAGCGAGGTCGTCATCTCCATCGCGGCCGCCGCCAGCCGGGCCTCGGTGTACCGCATCGCGGCCGGCGGGTCCTCGCCGCCGAGCGAGCCGAAGTTTCCGTGCCCGTCGATCAGCGGCAGGCGCATCGTCCAGGGCTGGGCCATCCGGGTGAGCGCGTCGTAGATCGCGCTGTCACCGTGCGGATGCAGCCGGCCCATCACCTCGCCGACCACCCGGGCGCACTTGACGTAGGCGCGATCGGGCCGCAGCCCCATCTCGCTCATCTGGTACAGGATCCGCCGCTGGACCGGCTTCATCCCGTCCCGCGCGTCCGGCAGGGCGCGCTGGTAGATCACCGAGTACGCATACTCCAGGTAGCTGGCGCGCATCTCGTCGGTGACGTCGATGTCGACGATGTTCTCCTCGAACTCGGCGTCCTCGTCGGTGCCGCCGGGAATGCCGCCGGGGGTGCCGCCGCCGCGGCCGCGTCCGCCTGCGCCGGATGAGGTTGTCGTAGTGCGTCTGGCCATGCCGCCATTGTGCCGTCCCGGCGGGTGCGGTGGGTGGCGGCACGCAGGCGGCCGCTCAGGTCGCGGAGAAGCCGCCGTCCACCCGGATGATCTGCCCGGTGACGTAATCGCTGGCCGCGCTGGCCAGGAAGACTGCGGCCCCGGCGAAGTCAGCAGGCTGCCCGTTGCGGCCGGTCATGGTCCTGGCCGCGAGCGCGGCGAGCCGGGCCGGGTCGGCGGAGACCTCGGCGGTCAGCGGCGTCACCACGAAGCCAGGGCAGATCGCGTTGCAGCACACGCCGCGCGGCGCCCAGGCCTCGGACTGGGAGCGGGTCAGCGAGGCCACTCCGCCCTTGGCCACGCCGTAGCCGCCGCTGTTCCCGAAGGCCCGGTCGGCCTGCTGCGAGGTGATGTTGATGATGCGGCCCCAGCCGCGGCTGGCCATCTGCGGGCCGAACCGCTGTCCCAGCAGGAACGGTGCCGTCAGGTTCACCGCGAGCAGCTCATCCCACTGCGCCGGCGTCAGCTCGCCCAGCGGCGGCCGCAGGTTGAGTCCCGCGCAGTTCACCAGGATGTCCGGCGGCCCGAAGGCCGCCTGCGCCGCGTCTGCCGCGGGTCCGACAGCGGCACCGTCGCCCAGATCGGCCTGCACGACGGCGGCACGGCAGCCGGCTGCCTGAAGCTCCGCCGCGGTCGCGTCGAGCCTGGCCCGGTCGCGGGCAATGAGCACGCAGGCCGCTCCGGCCTGGCCGAGTGCCAGCGCCATCCCGCGGCCGATGCCGGAGCTGCCGCCGGTGATCACCGCTACGCGTTCGCGGAGCGAGAAGAGCTGATCGAGGTAGGACGTCACGTTATTACAGTCATTTCAGGGCCGGGAACGAGGTCTTGTCAGGAGGCAGCATGCCCGCCGGGCTGGTCGAGATCGGGGACACCAGGCTATTCGTCGATGACCGCGGCGAGCCGGGGGCGCCGCCGCTGCTGTTCATCCACGGCGGTCCGGGGCAGGGCTGCTACGACTTCATGCACGCGCAGGGCGACCTGCTCGCCCGGTCGCTGCGGGTCATCGCCGTGGACCAGCGGGGCGTGCTGCGCTCTGACCCGCTGCCCGCCGAGCCGCCGCTGACCCGTGAGCTGCTGGTCAGCGACTTCGAGGCGCTGCGGGCCAGGCTGGGCATCGCTGCCTGGGCGGTACTCGGCCACTCGGCGGGCGGCGGCTACGCGCTGCGGTACGTCACCAGCCACCCGAAGGCCGTTCAGTCGGTCATCTTTGACTGTCCCGGCTGGGACGCCGACCTGACCGAGCGGTACCGGCTGCCCGAGATCGCGCGGCGGCTGGAGGACCTCGGGCAGCTGGCCGACGCGCAGCGGTGCCGCGAGCTCGCCGTCAGGCCTGGCCGGCTGTCCGTGGCCGATGGCACGCGGCAGGCCGCGCAGGCGCTCGGCCCGCATTTCATGGATCAGTTCTTCGCTGACCCGGATGGCGCGGCCGACTTTGCCCAGCTGCTGGAGGACTCCGGGCTGACGGAGGAGCAGTGGGAGCGGGGTAACTCGCACCGGCCGCTGTCAGCAGCCCTGTACGACTCGGTGCTGCCACTGCTGCCGGAGGTTAGCTGCCCGGCGCTGCTGATGCGGGGCAGGACTGACCTGGTGACGACGCCCGAGATGGTCGCCGCGTTCACGGCGGACGTGCCCGGCGGCGAGGTGACGACCTTCGAGCGCTCCGGGCATTTTGCCTACCTGGAGGAGCCGGACGTGTACTGCCAGGTCGTGACTGATTTCGTGCTGGCGCACGCCGGCTGACGCAGGGCGCCGGGTGACAGGGCGCGCCCTGTCGTTGCCACGATGGCCTTCTTCGGCCTGCCAAGATCAGTTACAGTCGGTGGAACGCATGATCAGATGTCCGTACACGCGCAGGACGGGTAATGCATCTGCGGCTTTGGGCGATAGGTGCGGCTGGGTTACTAGCCGTGCTGGCCATTCCTGCTGCCGCGCAGGCGAGCGTCGGGGTGGGCATCCAGGCTGGCCCGGTGCGGCTGAGCGGCGCCGCGCATCCCGGCGGCAGTTACGCGCTGCCGCCGGTCTACGTGGTCAACACCGGCACGCAGGACGAGTCGCTGTCCGTCCGGGTCGAGCAGCTGTCCGGGGGCCAGGGCCGGGGGGTGCCCGCGTCGTGGGTCCGCGCCGGAGCCGCGGTCAGCCTGTCGCATAGCCAGTCGGCGCGGATCCCGCTGGAGCTGGTCGTGCCGGCGAGCGCACGGCCCGGCGAGTACGTCAGCGATGTGGTCGTCAGGGGATCAGCCGCGGTCACCGATGGCAGCACCAACTTCGGTGTCGCGGCGGCGACGAAACTGCAGTTCAGGATCGCGCCCGGGATAGTAGCGGCGCCCTGGTTCAGCCTGCCGGGCTGGGTGCTGCTCGGCGTGGGCGTCGTGCTGCTGCTGGCGCTCCTGGCTGGCCTGGCCCGCCGGTTCGGCCTGCGGATTTCGATCGACCGAGAGCTGGCGGGGCCCGCGCCGCTGCGAGCCGGGAGAGGTAACGATGTCTCGTAATGTGCGGTGGCTGCTGCCCGTGGCCGCGCTCATTGTCGTCGGGGTCAGCGCGTGCGGAACTCACTCGGCCCCGGCCGGCGCGGGCAAGGCGGCCAGCATCAACATGTCGCTGACCACCGTGCCGACGATCAGGTCCGTCACCGTGTCGCCGGGCAAGGCCGTGTTCGGCCGCTGCTCGGGCGGCGACGCTGGCCTCAACACGGCCTCGACCCCGAGCAAGCTTGGCTACCCGAATGGCCAGTGCTGGCTCGGCAAGCCTGAGCCGGGCGGCAGCTTCCCGATCACGATCACCAACACGGGCATCGCCTCGGACGTCTACGTGTCGGGATCGAATGCGACACCCTCCGACGACGGCGACGAGTGGGACCTGTGCAACGCCGGGCTGCATCCCGTGGTGACCTGTACCGGCGCCCGCCGTTCGGAGCCGGGCACGAATCAGTACCGCATCCTGAATTTCAGCCCGGACAACAAGATGTACCGCTTCGGCCTGAGCGACGATCCGGCCTGCGACCGGGAGTTCAGCGAGTCCGGCGGCTGCTTCGCGACAGAGGGGCAGTTCCAGACGGAGGGGATCGAGCTGATCGGACCGGCTTCGAGCAGTGACACCTCGACCGCATGGACCGTCACGATCACCTGGATGCCAGTACCGCGGTGATCCGCGGAGCCCGGCTCGGGCAGTGCGGCTAGCCGGCCGGCCGGATGGCCGTGGTACACGATCACCCGGATGCCAGTGCGAGCTAGCCGTCGGCGTCCACGCTGGCGGACGCCGAAGCACAGACTCGGCAACTTCGTCAGCTTGCGTTGACTTTTCATCCGTTCGGTGACATCCGAATCGGATGAACCGTGTCAAAAGGGCACCCGGCAACGCTGGAACGGATGATAAGTCGGCGTTTCTGTGCGCCGCCCCGGTCCCGCTCGGCTGCGGCCGCCGGTACGGCGATATCGCCATCAGATTTGCTTAACTCATAAAGACGAGATGAAACGAGAATTGCCGCACCGGACTGCACGGTAATTCCCCTGCGGGCCGGAGGAGGTTTAGAGTACCGTGGCCGGACAAAGCCGGCTGGCGATGCGGAGGCGGCAATGGGCTTATCGGAATGGACCGCGAGGCTGGGAATGGCGGCAGTCATCACGATGGCAATTGCCGGGTTCCAGGCGCTGCCCGCCAGTGCCAGCCCGTCCGGCGCTTCTGCGATGACCGTTAGCGGCCGCCCAGCGGCCCCGGCAGCGCAGGCGCAGGCCATCGTCGCTGCCGCCGAGAGATGGGTGACTAGTCCCGTTACGCCCTACTGCTGGGGCGGCGGCGGTGACACCGGGCCAACTCACGGGGACGGTGAGGCGGCCGGTCACTACAGCGGGCCCAAGGGCAAATCCGGCTGCTATGCGGCCAGCGTGAAGGGCTTCGACTGCTCCGGCCTGGTCAAGTACGCGATCTACCATGCGCTTGGCATCAGCCTGTATCACTCGGCCCAGGACCAGTCGGAGGGCATTACCGACAGCGGCCCCAACGTGCATCCCAAGATTATCAAGATGGCCGATATTGAACCTGGCGATATTATCGTGTTCGGCCAGTCGAAAACTGACATCGGCCATGACGGGATCTACGTCGGTAATGGTCAGATCGTGAATGCGTACGACTTCAAGAATGACGGTGATAACGGCACGAACAATGAGTACTGGGGCGTCATGAAGATGACGCTGTCCTGGGTCCAGGGCGGCTTCCCGTTTGCTGAGGGAGTCCGGTACTGGTCGACAACCTCGGCGCCGTCGCCATCACCGTCGCCGTCTCCCACCGCGACCAGGACCCCGGCGCCAGCGCCAACGCCGACGCCAACTGCGACCGCGATGCCGAGCCCGTCCCCCATTCCGACGACGTCGCCCGCCGCGGCGGATGACTGGGCGCAGGCCGGTCATGACCCGGCCGAGAACTTCGACAACGCCGCGGAGACGACGATCAGCACCTCGAATGCCGGGAGGCTCACGAAGGCGTGGTCGGTGAGCGCCGGGCTGGTCGTGAGCCAGCCGATCGTGTACCGGGGCGAGGTCTACCGGCTGGCCGGTGCCACGTCAGGAACGAGCGCGGGCGTCCTGTCGGCGGCCAGCCTGGCCACCGGGAAGGTCCGCTGGCGTAAGTCTGTCAGCGGTCCGGGTGCCGCCACGCTGTACGGAGCCGGCGACGGCGAGGTGCTGTACGGCCTCGCGGGCAGCACCGACGAGCTCGTGGCCGTCTCCGCCAGTACCGGCGCCAGGCGCTGGAGCAGAGCCGATGAGGCCTTCGCCGGCGGTGCCGGCGAGGTTCTGATCGACGGATCGGACATCATCGAGGGGGCCGAGAACGTCCAGGTGCTCACCGCCGCCACCGGCGGCCTGATCTGGCAGGCCGCGGACGGCGCCGGGGACGGCGGTCCTGCCTCGTTCGCCGTCAGCAACGGCCGGCTCATCAGGCAGGCGCGCATCAGCGGGCAGCTCTACCTCGAGTCGCGGCAGCTCAGCACCGGCACTGTGCAGTGGACGACGAAGGCACCCTGCGGTGGTTCCGGCGCCAGCGTCAACACGAATCTGGGCATCGGCGCCTCGCTGATTTTCGTCCACACCAGCTGCAGCAAGACGGTGCGCGCTTATGAGCTCAGCACGGGGGCGCTGGCCTGGAAGGTCAGCGATCCGGGCGGGCAGGCCCAGGTCGGCCTGCCGACGAGCGGGACGACCGTGTACGTGCTCGCCGCCACCAGCGGCCAGCCCGCCATCTGGGCCTACTCCGGCGGCAAGGCGAAGTGGCACGTGCTGCTGGGCGCTGGCACCTATGCGGGCAGCACTCCGACGCTCGCAGACGGGGTGCTGTACGTGACTGTTGACGATGCCGTCCATGGCGCCAGCGTGACGGAGACGACAACAGCCTTCAGCGCCGCGACCGGATCGGCGCTGTGGACCAGCCCGGTGATGGCCGAGACGCTCGACACTCCGTTCGTCGCGGACGCGCACCTGCTGATCGGATCGGAAGTGTTCCGGCTGGGCTAAGGTCGGCCGCATGGTGCTGCAGTCGTGCGGCGAGTGCGGATACGACGAGGTCTCGCTGACCCGGCCGGAGATCGTGCAGGCCGTGACGGCACTGGCGGCGGAGAACTGCGCACTGCTGACTTCAGTGGCGCCCGGCAGGCTGCGGGCGCACCCCCGGCCCGGCTGGTCGGCGCTGGAGTATGGCTGCCACCTTCGTGACGTGCTGCGCTTCCAGCGCGAGCGGACGCAGCTTGCGCAGGCTGCCGACAACCCGGCTTTCCCGTCCATGCGGCGGGACGAGCGCGCAGCGGAGGAGCGCTACAACGACCAGGATCCGGCGGTCGTAGCAGCTGACCTGGCCGCGAGGGCCGGTGAGTACGCTGCGACGCTGGCCGGCCTGGACGACGCCGGCTGGCTGCGGACAGGGGTCTACCCGTGGCCCGAGCCCACCGTCAGGACCGTCGAGTGGATCGGGCAGCGCACCGCGCACGAGCTAGCGCACCATCTGTTCGACTGCCGCCGGCTACTCGCCTGACAGGGGCCAGCTAGCTGACAGGGGCAGCCGGCTGACAGGGGCTACAGCAGCGGTCGCGCGCCCACCAGGCTGAGTGCGCTGGCCGCGAGGCGGCAGCCGCCGGCGAGCGCTTCCCCGGCGGGCTTCTTGTCGAGCCAGGCAGGCAGGAATCCGGCGACGAAGGCGTCGCCAGCGCCGGTTCCGTCCACGACCTGCTCGACTGGCGGCGCACTGACCCGCACCGCGTCAGGACGGCCGCCGGCGTACATCATCGCGCCGTCGGCGCCGAGCTTCATGACGACCTGGGGATACCACGCGTTCAGCACCCTGGCGGCCTGGCTGGCGTCCTCCCGGCCGGTCAGCACCCGGCCCTGGTCAGGGTTGACGAAGATCAGCGTGGCGCCGTTCGTGAGCTGCAGGAAGGGCTCTGCGCCGACGCGGCTGAGCGGGGCCGATGAGGCGCCGTCCACCGAGATCGTCATGCCGGTCCGCTGGGCGTGATCCATCGCGGTCAGCACGGCCTGGCGGGATCCGGGGTTCAGCAGCGTGTAGCCGGAGATGTGCAGGTGGCTGCCCGGAGTGAAGAGGTCCTGGGGCAGATCGTCGGGGGAGAGCGCGGCATTAGCGCCGGGGTCGGACAGCATCGTGTGGTCGCCCTTGTGCGTGATCATGACCACGCAGGTCCCGGTCGGCCGCTCCGGGTCCATCACGAGCCGGGCATCGACGCCGTAGCCCATCAGCTCCATGTCCCTGTTGCGGCCGGCGATATCAGCGCCGCGGCGGCCGACAAAGGCCACCTCGGCCCCGTCCACGGCGAGCCAGGCGGCGATGTTGGCACCGGATCCGCCCCCGTGCATGCTGACGGTGGCCGGGGTGTCGCTGCCCCTGGCCAGGGCGGCGGTCGCGTGCGCGACCGTGTCCGTCATGAGATCACCAACGACGACAATTCGCGTCAATGTCGTCACCACCTTGATCAACAGGCTGAGTCAGGACCTGCGGGGGAGTACGTCCTGATCAGAGCTAGCGCATAGAACTTAACAGTTTCACGGACCTATCTCGTGCCGTTCGCGGTCCGAAGCTGTGGTTGGGGATGGTTGCGATCAGCCTGGGAGCGTTGTCACCCGCCCGGCCACGACCAGCAGATTCAGCTCTGATTCCGCCGCCAGACGCTGATTAAGCCAGCCTAGCTGGTCCCGGAAAATCCGGCCTGCCGGATACGGCGGGACGAGCCCGGAACCCACCTGATCGGTCACGGCCACCACAAGTGCCCGTGTCTGTCGCCAGGCGGCAATGAGCTCGCCGATGCGCTCCGCGACGGCCTGCTCCGGCCCCTGAGCCTGCTCCGGCCCGGTGGCCTGCTCCGGCGGTTCGCCGGCTGGCAGCGCGCCCGCCCACAGCCCCGTCTCGTCCATGATTCCGGCCAGCCAGGTCCCGATGCCGTCGATCAGTACGGCGCCGGTCGCCTCGCCGAGGACGGCGGCGATGTCGAGTGTCTCCACGGTTCGCCAGAACGACGGCCGTCTGGCCTGGTGGCGCGAGACTCGTTCAGCCCATTCGCGGTCCGGCTCGCCGTCCGGCCCGGTCCAGGCCGCGCCGGGCTGGCCGTGCGGGCCTGCTGCCGCAGCCCAGGGCCCGGCGGCCAGGTACGTCACCGAGGACTCGCCCGCCAGCCGGAGCTCGGCCTCCGAGGACTTGCCGGATCTGGCACCGCCGGTGATCAGGGTGCGGTGCGGCCTGGTTGGCGCGGCGCCGGGGGCCGGGATCACCGCCGGGATGCCGGGAGCGGGGCTGGTGATCAGCTGGCCGTCCTGGCCGGCGGTGGCCTCCCAGAGCGCGCACCGGCGTGCCAGCTCCTGCTCGGAGGTGATCCGGTGGTCGGCGTACAGCACGGCCACGGCCGTGTGCGGGCGCACCAGCCCGGCTGCCCGCAGGCGGCCGAGCTGCGCTGGCGCGGCCAGCAGGTCCAGCAGGGCGATGTCGTAGCGGCTCGGCTCCGGCGGGGGGCTCAGGGACCGCGCCGGGGCTCTCGGCCAGGAGCAGCCGGCCGCCATCGGGGCCGGTGATGTCATAGCCACCCGGAACGCGCATGAGGCGGTGCGTGCCAGCTCCCGGCTGCGCCTCACCTTCACCCGGCGGCGACTGACCGGGGCTGAACTCCAGCAGTCCGTCGACGAGCACCCGGCCCGGCCGCCTGTGCAGGCCCTCCGAGCGCGCGCGCATGCAGGATGCGCACCGGCAGCCGTCCTGCGGCCAGCCGCCGGCGCCGCCGGTGCCGATCAGGAGCGCATGCACTGTTCCGCTAGCTCGCTTCCGCTGTTGGCTACGATGGGGCCGCGCCGAGAGACGGCCTTGATCCTAGCTAGGAAGGCATGCCATGACCTGGACCTGGCAGCTGGAGAAGGAAGATGGCACCGTCGTCGCTCCCCGTGATCTGGGCCGGGAGACCTTCACCAGCCAGGGCGACGCGGAGAGCTGGCTGGGCGAGAACTGGCCGGGCCTGCTGAAGGCCGGCGTCGATCAGGTCAGCCTCACCGAGGACGGCCGGACCGAGTACGGCCCGATGAGCCTGCATCCGGCGCCGGAGTAGCCCGCCGCCCGGGCCGCCCGGCCGCACGTGCCGGGCCGCGCTGGTCAGGACCGGCTGCGCGGGCTGGAGGTGTAGGCCGCGTCGGTGATGATCTGGCTGCCGAGGATGTCGTCGATCTGCCGGAGCGCCGCCTGGTCAAGCCGCACGCCGGAGGCCCGGACGTTCTCGCGCACCTGCTCGGGCCTGGTGGCCCCGATGATCGCCGCGGATACTGCCGGGTTCTGCAGCGTCCAGGCCACTGCCAGCTGCGCCAGCGTCAGTCCGGCCTGCTCGGCGACGGGCCTGAGCAGCTGGACCTTCGCCAGGATTTCCTCGGTCAGGTAGCGGGTGACAAAGCCCGACCCGCGCTCGTCCGTAGCGCGTGACCCGGCTGGCGGAGCCGCGCCCGGCAGGTACTTTCCGGTCAGCACGCCCTGCGCGATCGGCGACCAGACGATCTGGCCGATGCCTTCCCGCTCGGACAGCGGGATCACCTCGGACTCGATCACCCGCCAGATCATGTTGTACTGCGGCTGGTTCGACACGATCCGGTCCAGGCCCATCTCGCCGGCGATCTTCAGGGCAGCCTGGATTTCCTCCGCGCGCCACTCTGATACGCCGAGGTAGAGCACCTTGCCCTGCCGCACCAGGTCGTCGAAAGCGCGCAGCGTCTCCTCGAGCGGTGTCTCGTGGTCGAACCGGTGCGCCTGGTACAGGTCGATGTAGTCGGTCTGCAGTCGGCGCAGCGAGGCGTGCGCGGACTCCATGATGTGCTTGCGGGACAGGCCGCGGTCGTTCGCGCCCGGACCGGTCGGCCAGTAGACCTTCGTGCAGATCTCGATGGACTCGCGCCGTACGCCGTGCAGCGCGCGGCCCATGATCGACTCTGCCCTGGTCATCGCGTACACGTCCGCCGTGTCAAACGTGGTGATGCCCTCGTCCAGCGCCGTGGCGACGCAGGCCAGCGCCGCGTCTTCCTCAACCTGCGATCCGTGGGTGACCCAGTTGCCGTAGGCGATCTCGCTGACTTTCAGGCCGCTGCGGCCGAGATGACGATGTTCCATGAGCAGCAACCTATTAGCCGCTGCGCGGGCCGCCGCGGCAGGGCGGGACTCAGACCTTGTCGCCCCGGTCCACCCGCGGCTTCGGAATCCGCATCCGGCGCATGCTGATGCTGCGCATCGTCGTGTACATCATGATTCCCTGCGTGCTCTCGCCGGGGAAGCGCTCGGCAGCCATCCGCTTGACCCGCCTCGACACGATGAAGCCCTCGCCGATGATCAGCACCAGGAGGGCCACGACGATAACGTCGGCCGCGACCTTGGTCTTACTGCCAGGCAGCACCAGCAGCACGATGAGCAGCACCACCATGATCATGTAGTACTCGCCGATACCGCGCCTCGCGTCAACGACGTCCCGGGCGAGAGCGCGGACCGGCCCCTGGTCCTTGCGCGGCAGCGCCCACTGCTCACCCCGCTGCAGTGCCTCTGACCTGCGGGATCGCTCGGCCCTATCGCGCTGGCGCGACTGCTGGGTTGCGGCCTTCCGGTCGGATGGCGCCTGGTAGGGCTGGCGGCGATTGGCCTGCGCCGCGCTGCGCTTAGGCGTCGGCGCGCCCTTGGGCGCAGTGAAGCTGGACCGGGCCTGGCGGGACTGCTCGTCGTCCGCCGTGGCGCCGTCCGCATCCTGGTCTGGGTCGAGCACGTCAGGTGCATCGCTGGAACGTCGTCGGAACACGGCTACAGCCTACCGGGACGAAGGGCGCAGAATTCCGCGGCGCGCCTGCGGCGACGAGGCGGCCGGCGGCCGGCCAGGGCGGCGGGATCGCGGCCCCGTACTCGGATTCCGTCCGGCACGCCGCCGGTCCGTGATGACGGTTCCGGCGCCCACGTCGTAGGCTGGTGGCAAGATCTGCCGGCAATTATGACCGTTGCTCTCATCGGCGGCGTTCCGGGGACACTGGACGCGCCGCAGCAGCGGGATTCCGATTGAGGGGATGGTCGCGCCCATGGGCGTCATGAAGCGGGTCACGATGGTCTTCCGCGCCAAGGCCAACAAGGCGCTTGACCGGATGGAAGACCCTCGCGAGACCCTGGACTACTCGTACCAGACCCAGCTAGAGCTGCTGCAGAAGGTGCGGCGCGGAGTTGCCGACGTCGCAACCTCGCGCAAGCGGGTTGAGCTGCAGATCAACCAGCTTCAGCAGTCGTCTAACAAGCTCGACCGGCAGGCACGTGACTCGCTGGCGGCCGGCCGTGAGGATCTGGCCCGCGAGGCGCTGACCCGCAAGGCCGGCCTGCAGACGCAGCTGGATGACCTGCAGACCCAGTACGCATCGCTGCAGAGCGAGGAAGAGAAGCTCACCCAGGCCTCGCAGCGCCTGCAGACCAAGGTTGACGCCTTCCGGACCAGGAAAGAGACCATCAAGGCGACCTACACGGCGGCCGAGGCGCAGACGCGCATCAACGAGGCCTTCACCGGCATCTCCGAGGAGATGGGCGACGTCGGGCTGGCCATCCAGCGGGCCGAGGACAAGACCGAGCAGATGAAGGCGCGGGCCGGCGCCATCGACGAGCTGATGGCCTCGGGCGCGCTGAACGACATGGTCAGCGGTCCGCACGACGACATCCAGGCCGAGCTCGACCGGATGGGCGCGGGCCACGGCGTCGACCGGGAGCTGGAGCAGATGAAGGCCGAGCTGGCCCAGGGCAGCGCGCCGCGGCAGATCGAGGGCGCGCAGGCCGGGTCGGAGGATGGTGCTACTGCCGAGGCGGCCAGCGCGACGACGGCCGCCGACCCGGCGCAGGCGGGTGACCAGGAATGATCGTCCGCATCCTCGGCGAGGGTCAGCGCGAGGTGCCGGAATCTGCTGTGGGCGAACTGAACAAGCTGGACGCGGCGCTGGAGTCAGCAGTGGACCGCAAGGACGAGGCGGCGTTCCGGCCCGCCCTGGCCGCGCTGCTGGCCAGGGTCCGGGACGTGGGCACGCCGACCGCGCCCGATGACCTGCGGCCGTCCGAGCTCATCGTTCCAGGTCCGGACGCCACCATGGAGGATGTCCGCAGGCTGCTGACCGACGACGGGCTTATCCCCGGCTAGCGAGGCATTGCCCGTTGTGTCGGGCATTTCGGTGCGCCGGGCCGGGCCGGGCTGGCTGCTGAGGGTGCCGTAAGACCGGGGAACGAGCGGGGCGGTCGCGCCGTTTACTCAGTAGATGCTGAGCATGCCTTCAGCTGAGGGCATGACATGTCAGGGCAGGGTAGGGACCCTGCCCTGAGCACTGTGCGGCATCAGGTCTAATGAAGTGACAGGACGGCGAGACAGCCGTCCGGAAAAGGGAGGCGGCGCCGATGGCGCGCACTCGCTACGCGTCCGACCCGGGACTCATTGCCCGGATGGGCATCACGATGTTCCTGCTGGGCGTGGTTTTCGTCGGCTTCGCGGCCGGACTGGTCGCCCTGATCGAGTGGTACGGCTCTGCCCGGCATGGCGGTGGCGGCGGCGTCAGCGGCAGCTCGATCATTATTTTCGCCGCCATCATCGGCATCGGCAGCGCGCTGGCGTCCTACTACTGGTCGGACAAGATCGCGCTGCGCACGTCCGGCGCCCGCCTGGTCAGCCCGAATGACGGCCCCGAGGCGGCCCGGCTGCACGCGATCGTGGACCGGCTGTGCGCGCTGGCGGACATGCCCAAGCCCAGGGTCGCGATCGCGCCGACCATGATGCCCAATGCCTTCGCCACCGGCCGCAACAGCAAGGTCGCGGTGCTCTGCGCCACTGAGGGCATCATGCGCAAGCTCCCTGATAACGATGAGCTCGAGGGCGTGCTCGCGCACGAGATGTCGCACGTCGCGCACAAGGACGTCGCCGTGATGACGATCGCGTCCTTCCTCGGCATCGTCGCCGCGCTGATGGTCAGGTTCGCCTTCTACGGCGAGCTGTTCGGCGGCGGCCGGGGTCGCAGCAGCAACAACAACCAGGCCTCGGCGCTGCTCATCCCGATCATGATGGCGCTGAGCATCATCGTCTACGCGGTCAGCTTCCTGCTGATCAGGCTGCTGTCGCGGTACCGCGAGCTGTCGGCCGACCGGTCCGGCGCGCTGCTGACCGGGCAGCCGTCGAAGCTGGCCAGTGCCCTGGTGAAGGTCACCGGCGAGATGGCGCAGATCCCGACCAAGGACCTGCGCGCGGCTGAGCCGCTGAACGCGTTCTACTTCGCCCCGGCGCTGCGGCCGGGCCCCGGCAAGGGCGGCCTGGCCACGATCTTCTCGACCCACCCGCCGCTGCAGAAGCGGCTCGCGCAGCTGGAGAAGATCTCCAAGCAGCTCGGCCAGTAGCAGCACTGGCTCAGCCGGCAACAGCCGCACGGCGACTTTCGGAGGCAGCTCGTGGGGTTCCTTGACACCCTGCTCGGCCGGACCAAGCCGGTCCCGCCGAACCTGGACGAGCTGTTCGCGCTGCCCGGAGCCGCGCTGACCCTGCAGGCCGGCACGGATTTCAAGCCGACCGGCTCAGGGTCGGTGTGCTTCCGCGCGACCGAGGGCAAGGCCTTCAGCGACATCGAGAAGGATGTTCAGGAGCTGCTCAACATGGGCAACGACAGCTCCCCGGTGCAGGTGACGACGGATGCCTACAGCTTCACCTGGCTGGTCTGCAAGCACTCGCCGGATGACCCGGAAGGCCTGGTTACCGACCTCCATGCGGTGAACTCCTCGCTCGAGAACGGCGGCTTCGGGCCGCAGCTGCTGTGCACGATCATGGCGTTCCGCGATTCGGGCGGGCGTTCGCTCGGGCTGGTCTACCTGTACAAGCGGGGCACCTTCTACCCGTTCGCGCCGCTGTCGGGCCAGGAGCGCGACAACGCGCTTGAGCTGCAGATCCGGGGCACCCTGGGCGCCGATCTCAAGATCGAGCCTGACCTCGGCCGGTGGATGCCGATCTGGGGCGCGCCGGGCCTCTAGCCCGCGTCCTGCGGGCAGCGGCGTCCGGCTGGTTACGCCGCGACCGCGGCCGCCGGTAACGGCAGCGCGAGCATCCGCTCCAGCGCCGCTCGGGCCTGCGCCGCGCTCTGGTCGTCGACGGTGATCTGGTTGACCAGCTGACCGCCAGCCAGCGACTCAAGCGCCCAGACCAGGTGCGGCAGGTCGATGCGGTTCATGGTGGAGCAGTAGCAGACGGTCTTGTCCAGGAACACCACGGTCTTGTCCGGGTGCGTGGCAGCGAGGCGCTGCACCAGGTTCAGCTCGGTTCCGACAGCCCACGCTGACCCGGCCGGTGCCTGCTCGATCGTCGAGATGATCTTCTCCGTTGATCCGACGTAGTCGGCTGCGAGAACCACGTCGTGCTGGCACTCCGGGTGCACGATGACATTGACGCCGGGGACGCGCTCCCGTACGTCGGCGACGCAGCCGGGGGAGAACCGGCCGTGCACGGAGCAGTGCCCGCGCCAGAGGATCATCGTCGCGTCGCGGAGCTCACCTGCGGTCAGGCCGCCGGTCTCGCCCGGCGCATGCGGATCCCAGACCACGCAGTCGTCCAGGCTCATCCCCAGCTCCAGCACCGCGGTGTTCCGGCCGAGGTGCTGGTCGGGCAGGAACAGCACCTTGCTGCCCTGGCTGAGCGCCCAGGACAGGGCGCGCGCGGCGTTGGATGAGGTGCAGACCGTGCCGCCGTGGCGGCCGGTGAACGCCTTGATGTCGGCCGACGAGTTCATGTACGTGACCGGGATCACGTCCCCGGCGATGCCGAGGTCCTCGAGGGCATCCCAGCACTCCTCGACCTGGTTGAAGGTCGCCATGTCGGCCATCGAGCAGCCGGCCGCGAGATCGGGCAGGACGACCTTCTGCTCCGCTGAAGTGAGGATGTCGGCGGATTCCGCCATGAAGTGAACGCCGCAGAAGACGATGAACTCGGCGTCCGGCCTGGCGGCGGCATCCCTGGCCAGCTTGAACGAGTCCCCGGTCACGTCGGCGAACTGGATGACCTCGTCCCGCTGGTAGTGGTGCCCGAGAACGAAGGCCCGGTCGCCGAGGGCTGCTCTGGCCACCCTGGCGCGCTCCACCAGTGCCGGGTCGCTGGCGGGCGGGAGGTCGCCCGGACAGCTGACGCCTCGCTCAGACGCCGGATCGGCGCCGGCGCCGAGCACGAGCAAGGGCAGCGAGCGGCCGGGGCTGGTAGCTGCGGCGGAGCGCGTCTGGCCTGGTGAGATGCTCATGGCTCCCCGATCCTTGAGACTTATCGTCTGAGTGACGATACCTATCGTAGCCGGCCGGGCAGCTGCGGCAGGCGATAGGGCTGCCCAGCGTGTCCGGTTCGGGCATATTGTCGGTTAGTCGGCGACTTCCGTGCGCGTTTGCTATCGCCCTGGCAGTAGCAGATGCGCACGGATGCGCCCGGGCCGGGCTCTGCAGGCCCTGGGCGCCGGAATCACCGGGCAGGGATTATCGTTGTGATGCAGGACGGGGCCGAGCCGACCGGGCTGCGGCCGCCGCCCGGACCAGATCCGGGCCCACCCGACGCAGGAGCTAACGCAGATGACAGTTCAGAACGAGACCACCACTCAGGGCATCGTTCTCACCGACGCGGCGGCGGCCAAGGTGAGCACCCTGCTCCAGCAGGAGGGCCGCGATGACCTGCGGCTGCGCATTGCCGTGCAGCCTGGTGGCTGTTCCGGCCTGCGCTACCAGCTGTACTTCGACGAGCGCGAGATGGACGGCGACGTCGTCAGCGGGTTCGGCACTGTTCAGGTCGTCACCGACAAGATGAGCGTGCCGTATCTCAGCGGCGCCACGATCGACTTCGTGGACACGATCGAGAAGCAGGGCTTCACGATCGATAACCCGAACGCGACCGGGTCCTGCGCCTGCGGCGACTCCTTCCACTAAGCTCGCGGGCCACTTCGGAACTGCCGCCGGGCGCGGACGACCGCGCCAGGCGGCAGTTCTGTGCCCGGAGCAGTTCTGCTTGCCGGGCAGGTCAGCTTCCGGGGCAGGTCAGCTTCCGGGCAGTTCAGCTTCCGGCCGGTCCTGCTAGCCGGCGAACCAGGCGACGGCGGCCAGCGTGTGCGCGACCCGGTCGAGCACATCATCGCGCCGGGCCAGCGGGAGCGGCGCCGCGGCTGGCTCCGGCCGCACGCCCCGATCGGCGAGCAGGTACAGCATCCGCAGGGTGCGCATCGTATTGCTGGCAAAGGCGGGCACCGGCCCCGGCTCGCCCGCGGCGAATCGCTCGTCAATCGGGACGAGCCACCCGGTTGACTGGGCCGTGGTGAGCTCCGGCCGGGTCAGGGTGAGCGCCAGGGCGCAGGCCAGCCGGTCATCTTCCTGGTCCCGCCAGACGACATCGGTCTCGGCCAGCATCCGGCAGGCGCCCAGCCGGAGCATGGATTCCGGCTGAACCTGCGGGTGCCTGCCGAGCACGCCCAGCAGATCGGCACCGTGGGCGACCGCGTGCAGCCAGCCCAGCTCGCTGTCGTAGCCGCGCAGGTCGGTCTCGGCCGGGTACCAGTCCGCGAAGGCGCGAGCCCACCGCTCGTCATACCCGCCACGCTCGGTCACCCAGGCCAGCACGAGCGGCGCGAAGGCACGGGCCTGTACCCGCGTGTCGGCGAAGCGTTCCGCCATCGCGGCTCCGAGCCAGGGCAGCTGGCCGTCGAGCTCCCCGCGCGAGATCCAGGTCGCGAGAACGGCGTACGCAGCCCCGTCGCGCACCTGCGGATCGGGGTCCGCAAGCGCGCCGGCCAGCTCGGCTGCCAGCGCATCACGGCTTGTACCGTCCGGAACTGCGAAATCGGCGTCGGCTATCTGCTGCCAGTCAGTCACGGGCACTGACCTTAACTCGCGCTGACCTTCACACGGGCGGCGGCCGGGCGGGCGCCTAGCGCACCGGCGCGCGCTCAGCCCGTGTAACCTGTGGGCCGCCAGCCCGGCGGACAAACGGAGCCTGAAATGCGCATAGCTGTGACCGGTTCGATCGCGACGGACCACCTGATGACGTTCCCCGGCAGATTCGGCGAGCAGCTGCTCGCCGACAAGCTGGACAAGGTGTCCGTGTCGTTCCTGGTCGACGGCCTGGAGATCCGGCGCGGCGGAGTCGCCGCCAACATCGCTTTCGGCCTGGGCTGCCTCGGCCTGCGGCCGCTGCTGGTCGGCAGCGTGGGCAGGGACTTCAGCGACTACCGCGCCTGGCTCGAGGAGCACGGCGTGGACACCAGCGAGCTGCGCGAGTCGCAGACGCTGCACACCGCGCGGTTCGTCTGCACGACTGACGCGGACCTGAACCAGATCGCGTCGTTCTACCCCGGCGCGATGAACGAGGACGCCTATCTCGACCTGGCTGCGCTGGCAGGCGACGTCGACCTGGTCGTGATCGGGGCAGGCAACCCGGCGGCCATGCTCAGGCTGACCGAGCAGTGCCGGGCGCGGCAGATCCCGTTCGCCAACGACACCTCGCAGCAGCTGGCGACCTTCGACGGGGACCAGATCAGGGACCTGGTGACCGGCGCCGCCTACCTGTTCTGCAACGACTACGAGGCCTCGCTGATCGAGCACAAGACCGGCTGGAGCGACGCAGAGCTCACCGCTCAGGTGGGCGTGCGCGTCACCACGCTGGGCTCGGCCGGCGCGCGGGTCGACCGGCCGGGCCAGGAGCCGGTCCTGGTCGGCCCGGTCAAGGACGTGAGCCCGGCCGATCCCACCGGCGCCGGCGACGCATTCCGGGCTGGCTTCCTGGCCGCCGTCGCCTGGGGGCTCAGCCTGGAGCGAGCGGCGCAGCTGGGCAACCTGGTGGCCGTGCACGCGCTGGAGACAACCGGCCCGCAGGAGTACCGGCTCGACCCGGCCGGCCTGATCAGCCGGTGCGCGCTGTCGTACGGGCAGGCGGCTGCTGACGAGCTGGCCGCGCACCTGAGTTAGACGACGCTGTGTAGTAGCCGCTGCGCCGGACTCCGCGCCCGCGCGGTAGCGTTGCGCGCATGCTCGAAGCGCTCGCCTCCGGCTACCACGGGCCGCCGAACCTGACCGTCGCGCGGGCGTTCACCTCGTGGACTGTCGACGGCTGGTCGCTGGCGTGGATCGCGGCGCTGGCGGTTCTCTACCTGGCCGGCGTCCGGGTGGTGCGGCGCCGGGGCGGCGACTGGCCGGCCGGCCGGATTATCGCGTTCTGCGGCCTCGGCCTTGGCTTCGCCGTCATCGCGACGATGTCGTCGGTCGGCGTCTACCAGCCCGTCCTGTTCTATATGCGGTCCGTGCAGACGATCCTGTTCCTGCTGGTCGTGCCCTTGTTCCTCGCGCTCGGGCGGCCGCTGACACTGATCATCGAGACCGTGCCGCGGTTCGGGCCGTGGCTGGCGGCGGCGATCAGAAGCAAGGCCGCGCGGCTGGCGCTGTTCCCCGCGATCACCACGTTCGTGCTCGTGATCACTCCGTTCCTGATTTACTTCACGCCCTGGTACGCGGCTGGCTTCCGCTCCGTCCTGGTGGCGCAGCTCACGCATCTCGCGCTGGCGCGTGCCCGGCTTCGTGTTCTTCTGGACGCTGCTGCGGGTTGACCCGGTGCCACGGGCCGTACCCGTACGTCGTCGCGCTCTGGATCACCGCGGCGGAGGTACTCGGAGACGCGGTCCTCGGCCTGGCGGTGATCGCCGACACCAGCCTGATCGCGGGCGGCTATTATCACGCGCTGGCCCGGCCGTGGGGACCTGACCTGTCCACGGCCCAGGTGCTGGGCGGGGGAGTGCTGTGGATCTTCGGTGACATCGTCGGCCTGCCATTCCTGGCTGCTCAGCTCATTCAGATGATCCGGGAGGACGAGGCGGACGCGAAGGTCATCGACGCCGAACTGGACGCCAGGGACGCCGCCGCTCGAGATCCCGGCCGCTGAGGTCGGCGCCGCTGAGGTCGGTGCCGCTGAAGTCGCTGCCGGGGCGATGAGCGAGACCAAGGAGGCGGCCGGCGACCGGCGCCCGCCGGCGCAGCAGCCGTGGTGGGAGACTGACCGCCGGTTCTCCGACCGGTTCCGTGCGCTCGACGACCCGGATTAGCGCGCTCGGCGACCCGGATCAGTCAGTAGCTGCGCCGGACCAGGAACGACCAGCCGGCCGCCAGTGAGTCCGCGCCGGACGAACTCCTGCGACTTCAGCGCGCACCAGGCGGGCAGGTCCGTCCTGGCCGCCGGGTCATCGGCGAGAACCGCGATGGTCTGGCCCACCCGGACCTCGCCGATGCGGTCGGCGAGCATGATGATCGGGATCGGGCACTTCTTGCCGAGCGCATCCAGCGTGAGCGACGGCGCGGGCGCCTGCTCACCGGGAACGGGCACCGGGGGAGCACCGCTGCCCAGCGTCGACCGCCTGACGCCTGACTGCGCATTGCGCTGCTGGCGGCTCACCCGGTTACCTCCCCCGATATCCGGCTAGCACAGGCGTTCAGCTGGCCGGGGCACTGGCTGCTCTCACAGTGTCCCGCACCCTGGCCACAATCGGGGGCAGGACCCGGAGGAACTCGTCAACGGACTGCGCGCTGGCGTCGCGGGGCAGCGATACCCGGACATTGCCGTGAGTCAGCGCGCCCATGGCCTCGAGCACATGGCTCGGCTGCCGGGTGTCGGCGACGCAGGCGCTGCCGGACGAGACGGAGTACCCGGCCCGGTCCAGTTCCGTCACCAGCGTCTCGCCGTCGACGTACAGGCAGGAAAAGGTCACGATGTGCGCCAGCCGCGCCTCCGGGTCACCGTGCACGACGCTGTCGGGCACAGTCGCCGGAACGACCGCGCGGATGCGGGCTACCAGAGCGCGCAGCGCGGTGTCGATGGCGGCGCGTTCCCGGCTCATCGCACTCAGGGACGCGGCGGCAGCCAGCACCGCTGGCACGTTCGGGAAGCCGGGGACCCGGCGCTGCTCCCGGTCGTCGGCCGGCAGCGGCTCCCGCCACCTGGTGCCCTTGCGCACGGCCAGCAGGCCAACGCCCGCCGGCCCGCCCCACTTCCGGGCGCTGGCCGTCAGCAGCGACCAGCCGCCCGGCGCGGGCATCCGCCCGGCTGACGCCGCCAGATCAACCAGGAGGGGAACGCCCTGCGCCGCGCACGCGGCTGCCGCCGCCTCGACGGGCTGGATCGTGCCGACCTCGTGGTTGGCAGACTGCAGGCACGCCAGCAGCGTGCGCTCGCGCCGGGCCGCCGCTGCGAACTCGGCCGCATCGGCCCGCCCGAGGCTGTCCACGCCCGTGATGGTGACCGCGGTGCCGGTCCGGCGCGCGAGCCAGTCGGCGGCGTTCAGGACGCTGGAGTGCTCCACCGCGCTGGCGACCAGGTGGCCGGGCCCGCGGGCCGGGGACTGCCGGGCCTGGACTGCGCCGAGGACGGCCAGGTGCACGGCCTGGGTGCCGGAACTGGCAAACGACAGCTCGTCCGGCCGGCAGCCGAGGTCGGCGGCGACGGACTCCCTTGCCTGCTCCAGCAGCAGCTGGGCCCGCCTGCCCTCGCGGTGCAGCCGGGCCGGGTCGGCCCAGCCGTCGGCGAGCGCGGACAGCAGGGCCTCGCGGCCGCTGGGGTGCAGCGGCTCGGCGGAAGCGGCGTCGAAGTAGGGCACGTTCCCGACTCTAGGTGGTGGGTACCGCGGTTCCCGAGGCGGCGCGGGTAACGAATCGTCGCCGAGGCCGGGGGTCCCCCCTGATGCCGCGGCCTGGCGTTGTACTGTTTTCCACGACAGGCTGTAGGACGTTGACCTTAACCGGCCGTACAAGCCGGGACTTAACTGCTGGGAAGGCCATCTGTGAGTCCCCACAACCGTGCCGACAAGCACGGGGCCCCGCGCCGCGGGGCACGGGTGCGGCTGATTCGGCGCTGGCTGCCGCGCGCTGCCCTGTTCTTCGCGCTGGCCACCCTGACGGCCGGCTGTAACTCCACCACGGTCGAGAATCTCGGGCTGCGGAATCCGCTGACGACCCAGGCCAAGCTGGTTGTTCACCTCTGGCAGGGCTCGTGGATCGCGGCGATCTGCGTGGGCGTCGTCGTCTGGGGCGGGATCCTGTGGGCGGTGATCTTCCACCGCAAGCGCGGCGACACCGTGCCGGATCAGGTCAGGTACAACCTGCCGATCGAGATCATGTACACGGTGATCCCGTTCATCATGGTCGGCGTGCTGTTCTACTTCACCGCCAGGGACGAGAACAGGATCGACGACCTGTCCGCGCACCCGGACGTGGTGGTCGACGTCACCGGCTTCCAGTGGAGCTGGGAGTTCCAGTATCCGCAGTACACGGTCAAGAACTCGGCCAACGGCGTCACCGAGGTCGGCTACATGTGGAACGGCAAGCTCGGCAGCAGCAGCAACGAGAACGAGCTGCCGCTGCTGGAGATCCCCGACCACGAGACGGTCCGGTTCAACCTGACCTCCAATGACGTGATCCACTCGTTCTGGGTGCTGCCGTTCGACTTCAAGCGCGACGTCATCCCCGGCCACCCGAACCACTTCCAGGTGACACCGACGGGAACGCTCTACGGCGGCCCTGACTCCATCGGCCGTTGCTCGGAGCTGTGCGGCCTCTACCACAGCCGCATGCTGTTCCGGATCAAGATCGTGACTCCCGCCCAGTTCACGGCATGGATTACCGCGCAGCAGAAGCTGCAGAACGCATCTGGGGGCGCTCAGTGACCACGTACCAGCAGCCCGCTCCGGCCGGCGCGGCGCAGCCCGGCGTGCCGCAGACCGCGCAGCGCGGCTACCACAAGGGCTCGCTCCTGGCGGACTGGCTGTCCTCGACCGACCACAAGGTCATCGGTCACCTGTACCTGATCACGTCGTTCGCCTTCTTCCTGATCGGTGGCCTGATGGCCATGATCATGCGTGCCCAGCTCTTGGGGCCGGACAACCACATCGTGTCCGACCAGCAGTACAACGAGCTGTTCACCATGCACGGCACGATCATGCTGCTGCTGTTCGCCACGCCGCTGTTCGTCGGGTTCGCGAACGAGATCATGCCGCTGCAGATCGGCGCGCCGGACGTGGCATTCCCGCGGCTGAACCTGCTCAGCTACTACATGTTCCTGTTCGGCGGGTCCATCCTGCTGATCAGTTTCCTGACGCCGGGCGGCGCGGCCGCGTTCGGCTGGTACGCGTACTCCCCGCTGACCAGCGCGCAGTACTCGCCGGGCATCGGCGGCGACATGTGGATCATGGGCCTGACGCTGGCCGGCCTGGGCACGATCCTCGGCGGCGTCAACTTCGTGACCACGATCCTCTGCATGCGCGCGCCGGGCATGACCATGTTCCGGATGCCGATCTTCACCTGGAACATCCTGCTGACCTCGATGCTGGTGCTGCTGGCGTTCCCGGTGCTCGCCGCCGCGCTGCTGGTGCTCGAGATCGACCGCAAGCTCGGGGCGCAGGTCTTCACCGCCAACAGCGGCGGGGCGATCCTCTGGCAGCATTTGTTCTGGTTCTTCGGCCATCCCGAGGTCTATATCGTGGCGTTGCCGTTCTTCGGCATCGCCACCGAGGTCCTGCCCGTCTTCTCGCGCAAGCCGCTGTTCGGCTACAAGGGCCTGGTCGCCGCCACCATCGCCATCGCCGGCCTGTCGCTGACGGTGTGGGCGCACCACATGTTCACCACCGGCGCGGTGCTGCTGCCGTTCTTCTCGTTCATGACCTTCCTGATCGCGGTGCCGACCGGGGTGAAGTTCTTCAACTGGGTCGGCACGATCTGGCGAGGTCAGATCACCTTCGAACCGGCGATGCTGTTCATCCTCGGGTTCCTGATCGTGTTCCTGTTCGGCGGCCTGACCGGCGTCATCCTCGCCTCGCCGCCGCTGGACTTCGCGGTCAGCGACTCCTACTTCGTGGTCGCGCACTTCCACTACGTGCTGTTCGGCACGGTGGTGTTCTGCATGTTCGGCGGGTTCTACTTCTGGTGGCCCAAGTTCACCGGCAAAATCCTGGACTACCGCCTCGGCCAGTGGCATTTCTGGCTCGTCTTCCTCAGCTTCAACGGGACCTTCCTGGTGCAGCACTGGCTGGGCGCTGATGGGCATGCCGCGCCGGGTCGCGAACTACCCGTTCCTGCCGCACCTGGCGACCACGCTGAACGACATCTCCTCGATCAGCTCGTTCGTGCTCGGCGCGTCCACGTTCGTCTTCCTCTACAACGTGTACAAGACCTGGAAGACGGGCGAGCAGGTCACCGAGGACGACCCGTGGGGCTTCGCCAACTCGCTGGAGTGGGCGACGTCATGCCCGCCGCCGCGGCACAACTTCACCTCGATCCCGCGGATCAGGTCCGAGCGGCCTGCGTTCGACCTGCACTACCCGCACATCAGGTCGGGCCGCGAGCGCGGTTGAGTCGACCACAGAGCAGTCGATCGGAGCCTGGCTCGTGAAAGTAGAGGCCTACCTGTTCCTGGGCTGCGCCGTCTTCTTCGGCGCCACCGACATCGTCTACTGGCACTTCTCGCACGACCCGACCGGCACGACCGCGCTGGCGCTGGCCGTGTGCCTCGCCTTCCTGACCGGCTTCTACGTGCTGTTCACCGGCCGCGGCTGCCGGAGCGGCCCGAGGATGACCCGGAAGGCGAGGTCGACGAGGGCACCGGCGAGCTGGGCTTCTTCAGCCCGCACAGCTGGTGGCCGCTGTTCGTCGGGCTGGCCGCCGCGACGGCCGCGCTCGGTGTCGGCCGATCGGCTGGTGGCTGTTCCTGATCGGGGCATGCTGGCGACCGTGCTGTCCATGATCGGCTTCGTGTTCGAGTACTACCGCGGGCATTACGCCCACTGAGCGCGCTTGCCAGCAGTCGTCACCGAGGCAGTCGTCCCGATCAGCGGGACGGGCCGCGCACGGGCCAGCTTCTGGCAGGCATCCATCCCGAGTGCCTGCCGGGCCGCGGTGGTGTCGAACTCACCGGGACCGCACAGGGTAAGCCGGTGGTGGCCGGTCAGGTCGGCTGACAGAGCGCAGCGAACCGCTGCGGCGACGTCGGCGACATGAACGTACGCGCCGAGTTCGGCTTCATGCTCGGCAATCCGCAGCAGTCCGGAGTCGTCGAGGATCAGCACCGGGCCGCAGCACGATTGTCGGGATGCCGGTTCTCGAGGTCCACGCGGCGCACATCTCCTCGGCCAGGCGCTTGGACATCCCGTAGGGGCGGGCAGCACCGCACCGGGTGAGCGTCGTCCACGGGCAGATAGGCGGGGCTGCCCTCGCCCTCAGCGCAGCCGAACACCTGGGCTGAGGAGAAGTACACGACCAGGGCCAATGAGAGCGTCTCGGCGGCCTGCAGGACGTGCCAGGTGCCCAGCAGGTTCGCTGCCAGATCTCGGCCGGCGTCCCAGCGGAGTCATGAGCCAGAGCTCCGGCGTGCACCACCGCCTCGCAGCCCCGCATCGCGGTCAGGACGGCCGCCTCGTCCCGCAAGTCCCGGCCATCAGCGAGGTCGAACGGCTCGACTGTCCAGCCCGCTGCCTCCAGCAGCGGGCCGGGTGGCTCGTCCCACGCCGCCCGATGATCCGGTCAGGAGAACCCGCGCCACCTGGCTTAGTCTGCATCAGAAAGCCTGGCGGACAGGCCATGCGATTTTGCTCGGCAGCGAGGTCCGGACTGGCCAGCTGACTCGCGGTGCCTGCGCAGGCGCTGCGAGTCCTGCGACCGGCTGCCAGCACTCGTGAGCGGCCCCAGTGCTGGCGAGCGGCTCCCGGTCCGCCACGCCCGGGCTGCAGGCGCGGCGCGCGGCCACACTGTGACAGTTTCAGGGCATCAAAACGGGCAAATCTCACGCCGATGTAACCGCAATCGTCACAGAGTCGGCGGACACGGTGCGCGAGGACCGCCGGGGCAGAGAGGCGTCAGGCCCGGCGCGCACGCGCCGGGCCTGACCAGAAACTCGCAGCGCGAGCGGCTAGTGCTCGTCGTCCTCGTCAGGCGGCGGCAGCGACCTGGTGGCCGTCGCGCCGGCGGGCAGGGACTCCTGGCCGTGGCCGTCGCCCTCGACTGCGTGGCCGTTGCCATGGCCGTTCCCGTGACCTTGCCGTGCCCGTTCGCGTGCACGTCCGGCATCGGGACGCTCTCGGTCACGGCGCTGTAGAGGCGCTCGCGAACCTTGCCGAGGGCGCCGCGCATGCCCGGAGCCGGCACGTCGGTCTCGGCGGTCTCCACCGCGGGCAGCGGCGGATGGCTCGATCCGGGAGGTGAGAACCGCGAGGCTGTCCTCGTCGACCGGCCTGGTCTCCTCGATGAACTCGCCGCCAGGCAGCTGCCTGATGATGCCCGTCTCGACGCCGTGCTCGAGCAGGTGCGTTGTCCTTGCGCTGCAGGCCCAGGCAGATGCGTTTAGTGATGATGTACGCGAGCGACCGGGGCGACGAAGACCGCGACCTGGACGATCCAGGTCGTGAGGTACAGCGCGATATCCAGGTGGTCGGCGATGATGTCGTTGGCGCCCTCCAGCCCACAGGACGCCGTAGAAGGTGATCATCGCCCATGCCGAGGGCGGTCCTGGTGGGAGCGTTCCGCGGCCGGTCGTTGAGGTGGTGCTCGCGCTTGTCGCCGGTGATCCACTGCTCAAGGAACGGCCAGGCAGCGCGCGCCGCGGCGAACACGATCCCGAGCGGCAGCAGGGCAGGGATGAACACGTTGAAGGCAAACGTGTGGTCGAAGAAGTCCCACTGCCACGGCGGGAACATGCGCAGCGCGCCTTCGAGCGACGCCCATGTAGAAGTCCGGCTGCGAGCCTGCCGACATGGCCACCGGGTTGTACGGCCCGTACAGCCAGATCGGGTTGATCTGGGCGAACGTCGCGGCCAGGGCCAGCGCGGCGAAGGTGAAGAAGAAGAACGCGCCGGTCTTGGCCATGAAGTACGGGTACAGCGGCGCGCCGACGACGTTCTCGTTCGGTCCGGCCCTTGCCCGGCATCTGGGTGTGCTTCTGATGGAACATCAGGAACAGGTGCGCGGTGACCAGCGCCAGGATCAGGCCGGGGATCACCAGCACGTGCAGGATGTACAGCCGCGGGATGATGTCGTTGCCGGGGAACGGGCCGCCGAACAGGAAGAAGCCAGGTAGGTGCCGACGATCGGGAACGACTGGAGGACGCCCTCGGTGATCCGCAGTCCGGCGCCGGACAGCAGGTCGTCCGGCAGCGAGTAGCCGAACAGGCCCTCGAGCATGCCCAGGGTGAACAGGACAATGCCGATCAGCCAGTTGATCTCCCGCGGCTTGCGGTAGGCGCCGGTGAAGAACATCCGGATCATGTGCGCCATGATCGCGGCCATGAACAGGTCCGCGGCCCAGTGGTGGATCTGCCGCATCAGCAGGCCGCCGCGGACGTCGAAGCTGATGTTCAGGGTCGAGGCGTAGGCCTCGCTCATCCGCAGGCCGTCGCAGCGGGATGTACGAGCCGTGGTAGACGACGTCGGTCATGCTCGGCTGGAACCAGAACGTCAGGAATGTGCCGGTCAGCAGCAGGATGATGAACGAGTACAGGATGATCTCGCCGAGCAGGAACGACCAGTGGTCGGGGAAGACCTTCCGCAGCAGCACGCGGACACCGCGCGCGCCGTGGAGCCTGTCGTCGAGGAAGGTTCGCCGGTGCCTTCAAGCGCCCGGTCGACGCTCATGATCGCTCCCAGAAGCTCGGGCCGACCGGCTCGTTGAAGTCGCCGGCAGCGACGAGGTATCCCTGCGGCGTCCACGCCGATCGGCAGCTGCGGCAGCGGCCGGGTCGCGGGTCCGAAGATCACCTGCGCGCCCTTCGTGCGCGTCGAATGTCGACTGGTGGCACGGGCACAGGATGTGGTGCGTGGTCTGCTCGTACAGCGCCGCCGGGCAGCCGAGTGGGTGCAGATCTTCGAGTAGGCGACGATGTTGTCCACGGTCCAGTTCGGGACCGCAGGTTCGGCGCTGAGGGCCGCCGGGCCGGGCACTCGGGCCGAAGACCAGCTCCCCCGGCCGGAACTTGATGATGTCACCGCGGCCTTGGCCAGGCGTCGTCATCGTCCTGGTAGCCCTCAGGGACCACGCTGATCATCGCAGCCGGGCGAGTTGAACTCGGCCGCGGCTGATCGGGCCGTCCTGTGCCGTAGACGATCAGCCGCAGGCCCTTGCGCCAGACCGTGGTATCCAGCGACTGGTGCCGGGCAGCGGGCCGATGTCGCGCAGCAGGAACAGCGGCGCGATTGCGAGCGGGCATCGTGGCGGCGATCAGGGTGCGCCGCATGATCGGCCGCTTGACGAACTGGCTGGCCTCGGCGCCCTCGGTGAAGGTCTCCTTGAACGCCGCCTTCTCCGCCGGCGTGGAGGCCATCGGATGCCGCTGCTCGGTGAGCTCCACGTCGGGCATCAGGTGCCGGACCCAGATGAGTGGCGCCGATGCCGAGGAGCGAGGAACACGACGGCCATGCAGGTCGCCGAGAGCCAGGTTGGAGTGCAGGACCGCGGTCGAGGGACCCGACCCCGATGATGAGTAGGCGGCGATGAAGCCGATTCCGGCCAGCATCGCCAGGATGAAGCAGGCGGCGATGATCCTTCTCGACCTTCTTCGCCTGGGCCGGGTCGTCCGGGTCGGCCGGCAGCTCGCGGACGACCGGGTGCTCGGCGCCGCCGTCACCCTGGCCGGCCAGCATCGTCCGCGACGCGACGGGCGGCGGCGTGCCGATGACCCGGTGCGGGATGGCGCGCCCCTCCGTCTCCCCGGCGCCGGTCCCGTGGCTCTCGCCGCTGGTCAGGTACTCAGGCCAGGACGTGTCGCCGGGGTCCCCGGCTGCCGGGCAGTCCTGGGCAGTTGGTGTCACTCATGAGCCTTCCCGTGCTTCGCAGTGATCCAGAGTGCGGCCAGCACCATGAACAGCAGCAGGCCGAGGAACGCCACCAGGCCCTCGGTCACCGGGCCGACCCGGCCCAGGCTGAATCCGCCCGGGTTGGGCTCCGCGCGGACAGTGGTGACGTACGCGATGATGTCCCGCTTCTCGCTGCGGGGTGATCGTGAGTGTCGTTGAACGACCGGCATGGCCTCGGGGCCGGTGAGCATGGCCTCGTAGATCTGGGTCGGAGTCGACTGAGTCGAGCGCGGGCGCGTACTTGCCGTTGGTCAGCGCGCCGCCCGCGCCGACGAAGTTGTGGCACTGCGCGCAGTTGGCGATGAACAGCTGCTGGCCGAGGCCGACGTTCGCGCCCGAGGTACTGACCTGGGCGGCGGACGGGATCGGCGGGCCGCCGCCGAGCGACTGGATGTACGCGGCGACCGCCCTCGGTCTGGGCCGGGCTGAGCTGCGGCGGCTTGCGGTCGGCCTCGGCGGAGTCCTCAGCCAGGGGCATCCGGCCGGTGCTCACCTGGAAGTCCACCGCCGCCGCGCCGACGCCGATCAGGCTCGGCGCCTGGCCGCTCACGCCCTGGGCGAACAGGCCGTGGCAGCTCGCGCAGTCCTCGACGAACAGTTGCGGCCCTGGGCGATCTGAGCTGCCGAGTTCGCGGTGGCAGGCGAGGAGGCCGATGCGCTGCCGCTGGTGATGACGGCATAGCCCGCGCCGATCAGGAGGAGCCCGAGCAGGACCACAGGTACCCCGCAGCCGGGTGCCGTCGCCTCGCAGTGATCCAGCTCACAGCTAACCCCAGTTTCCGGTCAGTGGATCAGGTAGATGGTCGTGAACAGGCCGATCCAGACGACGTCGACGAAGTGCCAGTAGTACGACACCACGATCGCGCTGACCTGCTGCTCATGCGTGAACCGCTTGGCCGCGAAGGTCCGGCCGAGCACGAACAGGAACGCGATCGAGCCCGCCGGTCACGTGCAGCCCGTGGAACCCGGTGGGGATGAGAACACCGACCCGTAGTTGCTGGACGACAGCGTGAGGTGCTGCTTGCGGATCAGGTCGAGGTACTCGTAGCCCTGGCCGCAGACGAAGTACAGGCCCATCAGGAAGGACAGGACGTACCACTCGCGCAGGCCCCACTTCGAGCACGTTCCAGATCCGGCCGGTCCGCCTGATCTGGCCGCGCTCGACCGCGAACACGCCCATCTGGCAGGTCACGCTGGACAGCAGCAGCACCGTGGTGTTGGTCGTGCCAAGCGCCAGGTCAAGGTGCGCCTGCGGCCAGGGCTGCCCCATGCCCTTGTCTACGGACCGGATCGTGAAGTACATCGCGAACAGCGCCGCGAAGAACATCAGCTCTGACGACAGCCAGATGATCGTGCCCACGCTGACGAGGTTCGGCCTGCTGGCAGGACCGCGCGCGGAGCCACCTCGAGTAGTTGCTGTCGCCACGGGGCCATTATTACGACACCGCGTAGGCGGCGTCGGCCCGACCCCCCGGGTCGGTACCATCCAGTTCCATGAAGGTCGTTGTGTACAGCCATGATGCCGACACCCGCGCCCGGGTGCGGCTCGCCATCGGCCGCCGTCCCGCCCCCGGACGTGCCCGAGGCCGAGATCACTCGAGGTAGCCACCGAGCCGCGCTGATCCGGCTGCTCGACGCCGGCGGCGTGGACGTGATGGTGCTCGACGGCGAGGCCCAGCCTGCCGGCGGCATGGGCGTCTGCCGCCAGGCCAAGGACGAGATCTACGACTGCCCGCCGGTCGCTGCTCATCGTCGGCCGGGCTGATGACGGCTGGCTGGCCACCTGGTCCCGGGCAGACGCCGTGATCAGCCACCCGATCGACCCGGTCGCGCTGGCGCAGGCAGCTGGCCGGCCTGATGCGCCAGCGCGCGGCGGCAGCGCGATCGTCCAGTCCTGAGGCGGCCTGCAGCACCGGACTGCCGCCAGAGCCGCTCATCTGCACCAGAATGGGAACGAGGCCGCCGACCCACGGCAGCCCGCCAGCCCGACCCGGATCGAGGTAGCCGTCCATGGACTCGCGTACAAGCTGGCCTGCCCTGATCGGCGCCCTGATCAAGGGCGAGACGCTCGCTGCGGACGAGACGGCCTGGGCCATGAACGAGATCATGGACGGTGCCGCGACGCCCGCTCAGATAGCCGGATTCGGCGTGGCCCTGCGGATGAAGGGCGAGACGGCGGCGAGCTCAGCGGCCTGGCCCAGGCCATGCTCGACCACGCCGTCGCCGATCTCGTATTCCGGGCCGCACCGTCGACCTGGTCGGCACCGGCGGAGACGGCGCGCGCACGGTCAACATCTCCACGATGGGCACCATCGTCGCGGCGGCGGCCGGGCGCCCGGATGGTCAAGCACGGCAACCGCGCGGCCTCCTCGGCGTGCGGCACGGCGGACGTGCTCGAGGCGCTGGGCGTCGTCATCGACCTCCCGGCGCCCGCCCAGCCGCAGCGGCTGGCGGCCGAGACCGGGATCGCCTTCCTGTTCGCGCCGCTCTACCACCCGGCGCTGCGGCACGTCGTCGGTGCCGCGCCGCGAGCTCGGCGTGCCGACCGTCTTCAACTTCCTCGGGCCGGTGGCCAACCCGGCCCGGCCCGGCCGCGCAGGCGGTGGGCGTGGCCGACCCGCGGATGGGCCCGATCCTGGCCGGCGTGCTGGCCAGCGCGCGGCTGCTCGGCGCTGGTCTTCCACGGCGAGCGACGGCCTGGACGAGCTGACCACGACCGGCACCGTCCGCTGGTCTGGGTGGTGCACGACGGCACCGTCAGCGAGACCAGGTTCGACCCGGCGACGCTCGGGATTCGCCCGGTCCAGGTCCCGGCGGACCTGCGCGGCGGCGAGCGGGAGCACAACGCCGGCGGTGGCCCGCGCGGTGCTGGCGGCGAGCGCCGGTCCCGGTGCGGGAGACCGTGCTGCTGAACGCCGGCGGCGGCGCTGGCGGCCGCGGCGGGCGTGTCCGGACCTGAGGCGCTGGCGCCCGCGCTCGCGGCCGGCTACCAGCGGGCGGCGGCGGCGCGCTCGACTCCGGTGCCGCGGCCGACCTCCTTGATCGCTGGGTCGCGGCCAGCAACCGCCTCGCCGGGCGGTAGCCTCAGCCGGCGGCCGCAGAGCGCCGTGACCCGGGCGCGCGAGCGGTGCATCAGGCTTCTCGGGTAGCCGATCGCGAAAGCGGCCTCGAGGTCGTGCCGGGAATAGGTGCGGAACGCGATGTGGGTCTCGGTGTGGGTCACGCCGGCGACCCTGTTGAGCGTGCCGGGGATCACGTCGCCCAGTTCCTCGTGCTCCCGCACCCGGACCATCGCCACCAGGTCGAACTCGCCCGTTACCGAATAGACCTCGGTGACCTGCGGTATCTGGGCGATCGCCTCGGCCGTCTCCGGGATGCGCGCCACACTGGCCTTGATCAGAACGATAGCGGTGACCACTGCTCGCCTCCAGCGCTGCCGCGGGATCGCGCGCCCCGGCCGCGGCAGTAGCGTAGGCCCGTGCTCCGGGCGCCGTGGTCGCCCTGCGCAGTCAGCTGGCCACGCTGACTGAGCCGGGCGCGGGCTCCGGCGGCGCAGTCGCCCGGCCGGCCAGCCGCCGAGCAGGCCCGGCCAGCACATCCGCGGTCGCCTTCGCGTCGGCCAGCGCGCGGTGGCACGGCGTGGTCCTGGCGGCGAAGTACCCGCCAGCGTGGCCGAGCCGGCAGTCGGGCACCTCGTCGCGGATGCAGCAGCAGCCGGCCAGGACGGCGGTGTCGAGCACGGCGAGCGGCGGCCAGGCGAGGCCCGCTGGCCGCGCTGGCCGCCGTCAGGAAACCGATGTCGAACGGCGCGTTGTGGGCGACCAGCACGCAGTCGCCGGCGAACGCGAGAAACGCCCGCAGCACCGCGCCGGGCAGCGGCGCCCGGCCCACCATGGCATCGGTGATCCCGGTCAGCGCCGTGATCTCGGCCGGGATCGGCACGGCGGGGCGGACGAGCGAGGAGAACTCACCCGTCAGCTGACCGCCCGTCAGCCGGACGGCGCCGATCTCGGTGAGCTCTGCCTGCTCGTGCAGCCAGCCCGTGGTCTCGACGTCGACGACCACCAGGGTCAGGTCCGCTAGCGCTGCGATCACGATTTCACGCTAGGACCGGGTGCTGACAGTCGTGCTCAGGCGCGCCGTGAAGCGTCAGCCAGGAGGCGGCCTGCCGTCACCGTGACCGGAGTGAGTGCAGAGGTGTTATGGCCTTGTTATGTGGTTACTCAGCCGGCGGGACACACGGTATCGAGTGTGAGAGTGCGCGAAGCGGTTGAATCCACCCTCGCGCCACCACTAGTGTCGTGCACCGAGCCGCATCACTTAGCAGCTGCCACTCGGCAGCGGTGAGCGGCCCGCAGCCGAATCTCCGCGCGCCGGCCAGGTAGCCGGCTGGAGAGCCGGGGACCCACCAGGCGGTTCCGCAGTGCTGGCGCCGCCAGGGGTGAATCGGACCGGACCCGAGCCGGGCCGTAGGGCAGACTTCCACAGCCCGAACCCGTCAGCTGACCCGGTAGGCCGACAGTGGAAGAAGGAGCGTGTCGCACAGGTGCATACGCCGCCGTCGGTTCGAAAGATCGTCAGGCAACGTGTCGCGGCTGTGACCGTCTCGGTCCTCGCCGCCGGGCTGCTTCTGGGCATCACGAGCAGCGCGGGGGCGGCACCGGCACCGACGGTCAGCCAGGTCCAGGCGAAGCTCAAGTCACTTGAGCTGAAGCTGGCCCAGTACGGGCAGCAGTACGACCAGGTGAAGCAGGAGCTCGCCTCCACCGATCAGCGCCTCGCGCTGATCAACAGCGAGATCGCGCAGGACAACACGCGCTTCGCGGCGATGCGGCAGGAGATCACGCGCATCGCGGTGACGGCGTACGAGGACGGCAACCTCAACTCCTCGATCACGCTGCTCACGTCGGGCAACCCCCAGCAGATCCTGGATCAGTCCTCCATCCTGCTGGAGCTGTCCAACACCAACAACGCTCAGATCCGGCAGTTCCTCGGCGCCACGCGCCAGCTGGCCAACGCGCAGCTGCTGGCCAGGCGCACCAGGGCAGGCATCGTCCAGCTGAAGAGCTCCGAGGCTAAGCGCTACAGCTCGATGCAGAAGCTGGTCGCCTCGGAGAAGTCGCTGCTGGAGCAGCTCACGCCGGCGCAGCAGACCGGGACCACGGGCGGCGGCGGCTCGACCACCGGCCACTACACCGGGCCCACGAGCACGCAGGCAGAGAAGGCGGTCGCGTTCGCCTACGACCAGCTGGGCTGTCCGTACGTCTACGGCGGCACCGGCCCGTGCGCGGACGGCTTCGACTGCTCCGGGCTCACCATGGAGGCCTGGGCCTCGGCGGGCGTGGCCATCCCGCGTACCAGCTACGAGCAGCTGGACAGCCTGCCGCACGTCAGCCTCGGCGACCAGGAGCCTGGTGACATCCTGGTGTTCCTTGGCGGCGCCCACGTCGGCATTTACGTGGGCGGCGGGAAGCTCATCGATGCGCCCCAAACAGGGGAAGACGTTGAGCTTGTGTCCTTCTCCGGCTGGTACATGTCGAACCTCTACGCGATCGTCCGGCCCTAGCGGGCCGGCGGGCGGCGCGGGCGGCCGGGTACGATCGGATCTTTCGCGAGGTCCTGAAGTGCCCTGACCGGACCGCGCCGCTGGCGCGGGGGAGCCGATGAGCAAGGTCCTGATCGTCACCAACGACTTCCCGCCGCGCAGCGGCGGGATTCAGTCGTTCGTGCACGCGCTCGCGGCCAGGCTGCCCGCGGACGGCGTCGTCGTCTACGCTCCCGCCTGGGAGGGCGCCGCCGAGTTCGACGCCAGGCAGCCGTTCCCGGTCGTCCGGCATCCCGGATCGCTGATGCTGCCGGTGCCGTCGGTGAGCGCGCGGGCCTGTGCGCTGCTGACCGAGCACGGCTGCGACAGCGTGCTGTTCGGCGCCGCCGCGCCGCTCGGCCTGCTGGCGCCGCGGCTGCGCGCGGCGGGCGCCCGGCGCATTGTCGGGCTCACCCATGGCCACGAGGCGGGCTGGGCGGCCCTGCCAGGCGCCCGCGCGCTGCTGCGCCGGATCGGGGACGAGGTGGACGTCCTCACCTATCTGGCCGAGTACTTCCGGATCCGGCTGGCCAGGGCGCTGTCGCCGGCTGCCGCCAGCCGGATGGTGCAGCTGACGCCGGGGGTCGATCCGGCCGCGTTCCGGCCAGGATCCGGCGGCGCGCGCATCCGGGATCGGCTCGGGATCGCGCCCGGCCGGCCGGTGGTCGTCTGCGTGTCCAGGATGGTGCCGCGCAAGGGCCAGGACATGCTCATCCGGGCCTGGCCCGCCGTCCGCGCGGCGGCGCCGGATGACCCGCTGCTGCTGCTGGTCGGCGACGGCCCGTACCGGTCCCGCCTGGACCGGCTGGCCAGGCAGTCCGGCGTGGCCGGCTCGGTGCTGTTCACCGGCCCTGTGAGCTGGGACGACCTGCCGGCCTACTACGACGCCGGGACGATCTTCGCGATGCCGTGCCGCACGCGCCGGGCCGGCCTGGACGTGGAAGGCCTCGGCATCGTCTACCTGGAAGCGTCCGCGACCGGCCTGCCGGTCGTCGGCGGCGACTCCGGTGGCGCGCCGGACGCGATCCTGGACGGCGAGACCGGCTACGTCGTGCCCGGCCGCGACGTCGACGGCTCTCGCGGCCGGCTGACCCGGCTGCTGGCCGACCCGGCCGGGGCAGCCGCGATGGGCGACAAGGGCCAGGCGTGGATCGAGCGCGAGTGGACGCTGGGACCTGGTCGCCGGCCGGCTGCAGCGCATCCTGGCCGCCTGAGCGGTGCCGCGCCGCCGGCGGCTACCGCGCGTAAAGGGCCTCGATGTCGGCACTGAAGTCCTTGGCCACCAGCGACCGCTTCACCTTCAGCGACGGCGTGATGTAGTCGTTCTCCGTGGTGAAGTCCACCGGCAGGATCACGAACTTGCGGATGGACTCAGCGCGGGAGACCGCGAGATTCGCGTCGTCCACCGCCTTCTGGATTTCCGCGATCAGGTCGGGGTCGCCGGTCAGGTCAGCGGCCGTCGCGTCGGCGGGCTTGCCGTGCTGCTGCTTCCAGTACTCCAGTGCCTCCGGATCGAGCGTGATCAGGCAGGCGATGAACGGCCGGTTGTCGCCGACCACCATGCACTGGCTGATCAGCGGGTTGGCGCGCAGCCGGTCCTCCAGCACGGTGGGCGCCACGTTCTTGCCGCCCGCCGTGACGATCAGCTCCTTCTTCCGGCCGGTGACCTGCAGGAAGCCCTCGTCGTCGAGGGAGCCGAGGTCGCCGGTGCGCAGCCAGCCCCCGTCATCCATCGTTTCCTTGGTCGCCGCCTCGTTCTGCCAGTACCCGGCGAAGATGATGCTGCCGCGCAGCAGGATCTCGCCGTCATCCGCGATCCTGGCGGTGACGCCGGGCAGCGGCTGGCCCACGGTGCCGATCTTGTTCCTGACGGGCTTGTTGACGGTGGCCGCGGCGGAGGTCTCGGTCATGCCGTAGCCCTCCAGCACGATGATCCCGGTGCCGCGGAAGAAGTGGCCGAGCCGCTCGCCGAGCGGAGCGCCGCCGGAGACCGCGTAGGCCACCCGGCCGCCGACGGCCGCGCGCAGCTTCGCGTACACCAGCCGGTCAAACAGCGCGTGCCGCAGCTGAAGCCCGGCTGCCGGGCGGCCAGCGTCCTTCGCCTGGCTGTAGGCGATGGCCGTGGCAGCCGCGGCGGCGAAGATCCGGGCCTTGGCCGGGCTGGCCGATGCCTGCTGCTGCGCGGTGTTGTAGACCTTCTCGAAGACGCGCGGGACCGCGAGCAGGAAGGTGGGCCGGAACTCCCGCAGCCCGTCAGCGACAGTGCCGATGTCCTCCCAGTGGCCGAGGATGGCGCCGGACTCCAGGCAGCCGATCTCGATGATGCGGGCGAACACGTGCGCCAGCGGCATGAACAGCAGCGTGCAGCCGCCCGCGAACTCGAACACCTCCGGGCAGGGCCCCGTGCACCGCGTTCCGCACTGCCGCGAGCAGGTTGCGGTGCGTGAGCTCGCAGCCCTTGGGCCGGCCCGTGGTACCGGAGGTGTAGATGATCGTCGCCACGTCGCCGGCGCGCCGCCCGGCCCGGCGCTGGCGCAGCTCGTCGTCAGTGACCTCAGCCCCGGCGCGGGCGACCTCGCCCAGGCCGTCGACCCGCCACACCTGAGTCAGCCCGGCGACCTTCCCGGTCAGGCCGGTGATGATCGCGGCGTGCTGGTCAGTCTCGGCGATGGCGGCGCGGGCGCCGGAGTCGCTGATGATCCATTCCACCTGCTCGGCGGATGACGTCTCGTATACCGGCACGGTCACCGCGCCCGCCGCCCAGATCGCGTAGTCGGCCAGCGTCCACTCGTACCTGGTCCCGGACATCAGCGCGACCCGGTCGCCCGGCCCGATGCCGGCTGCGATCAGCCCCTTGGCCAGGGCGCTGACCTCGTCGCGGAACTGGCCGGCGGTGACATCCAGCCACTGCGCCGTCCGCGGAACGCCGGCGCAGCATGACCTCGCCCGGATCGGCAGCGGCGCGGCTGAAGACCACATCGGCCAGTCCGGCGTCATCCGGGACCTCGATGAGGGCAGGGATACCAAACTCAAGCACGGATCCTCCACCTACCACGTTTCCATCCTGATCTTCCTGGACGCTACCCCCGCCGGGGAGCAGGCACGCGTCGCGGGTCGGCTGGGCCAACTTGCCGGACTTGCCTACTGTAGGTGGATGCGGGTCCACGTGGTAAGCGACGTTCATGGCCGCGCCGATGCGCTGCGCGTGGCCGGCGAGGGCGCGGACGCCCTGATCTGTCTCGGCGACCTGCTGCTGTTCATCGACTACGCCGACCACAGCCAGGGCATCTTCCCCGGCCTGTTCGGGGCCGAGGAGGCCCGGCGCCTGGTCGACCTGAGGGCGGCCGGCCGGTTCGATGAGGCGCGGGAGATGTCCCGCGCGCTGTGGTCGAAGCTCGGCGGCGACCCCCGGCAGCACATCGACGCCGCGGTCGCGCGGCAGTACGCGGAGCTGTTCTCGGCGATGCCCGTGCCGTCCTACCTGACCTACGGGAACGTGGACCTGCCGCAGCTGTGGCAGGACCATGTGCGGCCCGGGCAGCACGTGCTGGACGGCGAGCGGGTGCGACTGGACGGCTGGACATTCGGGTTCGTCGGCGGCGGCCTGCGGACGACCTACCGGACGCCCAACGAGATCGACGACGACGAGTTCGCGGCCAAGGTCGAGGCCGTCGGCGAGGTCGACGTGCTGTGCGCGCATATCCCGCCTGCCGTCCCCGAGCTGCTCTGGGACACCGTCGCCCGCCGGATGGAACGGGGCAGCGAGGCGCTGCTGGCCGCGATCAAGAAGACGCGGCCGCGGTACGCCCTGTTCGGGCACGTGCACCAGCCGCTGCAGAGCCGCATCAGGATCGGCGACACCGAGTGCATCAACGTCGGTCACTTCCGGGCTCGGGGCACGCCGTACGTCCTCCAGTGGGACTAGCCGCGCAGCCTGCCAGGGCTGGCGCGAGCCGGGCCGAGAGGTACGCTCCGAGTCATGGCGGACAGGACTTCCTCGACCATCACCGTGGCTGCCACCGGCCGACGGTCATGGGGGTTATCGCCGATTTCGGGGCCTACCCGGACTGGGCGACCGGCGTGCGCTCAGCCGAGGTGCTGGCAGACGACCCCGGCGGCCGGCCGCTGCGCGTCAGGTTCGCGCTGGACGCCGGCCTGATCAGGGACAGCTACGTGCTGGAATATGAGTGGGACGCGGACGCTTCGGTGCACTGGCGGCTGGCGGAAGCCGGCTCGATGGTTACTGACATGTCCGGCGCCTACCTGCTCGCTGACGACGGCGCCGGCACGCTGGTCAGCTATGAGCTCTCCGTCGGGACCCGGGTTCCGATGATGGGGATGCTCAAACGGCGCGCGGAGAAGACGATCATCGACACGGCGCTTCGGGGCCTGAAGTCGCGGGCCGAGTCCCGGCAGGGCGCCGGCCGCGGCTGAGGAACTGGCCGCGGCCGGACCGGCGGGGCGGCCGGGCGGCGGATAGATGGCGCGGCGGCGGACAGATGACGGGGCGGAAAACGGGGCACGATCGGGAAATGGTGACGGTAATGAACGAGCAGCCAGGGCCGAGTGACCGGCAGGACCGGCCGGACCGGCAGGGCAACAACCAGCCGGATGCGGATCGGCCAGGTTCGGAGCGGCCAGGTTCGGAGCGGCCAGGTTCGGAGCGGTCAGGTTCGGAGCGGCCAGCCGGGTTCCGGCCGGCCGCCGCCGGCAGCGGGCGGACCAGTCCGGCGCGCCCACGGCAGGGTGCGCCGGGGACTGACCTGTTCGGCGAGCTTCAGCGCTGGTTCATCCGCCAGAGTGCCAAGAACATGCGCCGTGAGCTCACCGGACAGGTGCGCCGCAGCCTTGGCGGCGGCCGTACCGAGAAGACGGACGTCTGGGACACCGTCACCCACGAGATCCCGCCCGAGGTCGGCGAGTCTCCGGAATGCCAGTGGTGCCCGATCTGCCGGGCGGCACGCCAGATGCGTGACTCCGGCCCTGGGCTCGGCGGCCAGCTGACGGGCGCAGGCACTGCGGTGGCCTCGGCCGTCCAGGATGCGATCGGTGCTCTTGACTCGCTGCTCTCCCGAGGGAGCGGAGCCAGTCCCGCCGGGCGCGGGGCTCCCGGCACGGCTGCCAGGCCAGCGGGGACGGCCGGACCGGCGAGCACTGCCGGACCGGGCCAGCGAGCACCTGCCGGACCAGCGAATGCCGGCGTAACTAGCCCGGCTGGCGGCACTGATCCTGGCACTGACCTGCCGGACGACTCCGGCTCGTGGGCTGCCGTTGTGCAGGAAGAACTCGCCAGGCCAGAGCGCGACGGGCCCGCAGGTACCGGCCGCCAGGCGCCTCCGGCCGCCGGGGCGGACCCGTGGAGCACGGCCACAGCATCAGGCGATGCCGACGCGGAGGAGGAGTCCGCGCGGCCAGACGGGCAGGGCAATGGGACTGACGATCGGGGTTGACGTCGGCGGAACAAAAGTCGCGGCGGGGGTTGTCGACGACGACGGGCAGATCGTCGAGAAGCTGAAGCGGGATACCCCGGCGGTAAGCCCGGACAGCACCATCGAGGTCATCGCCGGGGTGGTCAGCGAGCTGCTGGCCCGCTATGACGTCGAGGCTATCGGGATCGGCGCCGCCGGCTTCGTCGACCAGACCAGGTCCAGCGTGCTGTTCGCGCCGAATCTCGCCTGGCGTGACGAGCCGGTCAAGAAGCTCGTGGAGGAGCGCATCGGCAGGCAGGTCGTGGTCGAGAACGACGCGAACGCCGCCGCCTGGGCCGAGGCGAAGCTCGGAGCTGCGCGCGGCCAGCACCACGTGATGCTGATAACCGTGGGCACCGGTATCGGCGCCGGGCTGATCCTGGAAGGGCGCCTGTACCGGGGCCGCTTCGGCATGGCCGGGGAGCCCGGCCACTACCGGGTCGTGCCGGAAGGCCGCCTGTGCGGCTGCGGGAACCGCGGCTGCTGGGAGCAGTACGCCAGCGGCAGCGCCCTGGTAGCGGAGGCACGCGAGTTCGCCCGGCGTTCTCCCGAGGCTGCGGCGCGGCTGCTGCAGCTGGCCGGCGGCCGCACCGAGGCCATCGACGGCCCGACGGTGACCAGGGCCGCCCGCGAGGGCGATGTGGCCGCCATGCGCTGCTTCGGCATCGTGGGGAGCTGGCTGGGCGCCGGGCTTGCTGATCTGGCGGCCATCCTTGATCCTGGCTGCTTCGTGATCGGCGGCGGCGTCTCGGAGGCCGGTGAGCTGCTGCTCGGCCCGGCGCGCGCCGCCTACGAGAACGGCGTCACCGGCCGGATCTACCGCGAGCTCGCGGACGTCAGGCTTGCCGAGCTCGGGCCGGACGCCGGCCTGATCGGAGCGGCTGACCTCGCCAGAAGCGCCTGACGGCTCCCCTGAAGCGGCGAGCGCAGAACGCCGTCAGAGCACCGCGCCGTTGTCGTCGTCGTCGCGCCGCGAATGGTCGCCCAGCCTGATGACCAGCGTGATGAACCCGCCCACGAACGCGGCAACGGCCACGAACGCGGCCATCGGCGACACGGTCATGTGCAGGATCAGGCTGACGACCAGCAGATAACCGGGTCCGCCGATCACGCCAACCCAGGCGGCCTTGGCCACCGCGTCGAGCTTGGCTGGCGGCGGAAGCGGAACGGGGACGTATTTCTCGTCGGTCTCGTCTGGCGGTGCGTAGGACCGCGGGTCTGACGAGTACGGAATGACCCTGATCCGGTCGGAGGGCAGCGCGCCCGGCCTGCGGCCGGGTATGTCCGCTGGTCCGGCTGAGTCGGGAGCCTCGGCCGGCCCGGATCCCGCAGCCGGCTCCTCGGGCACGTCCTCCAGCGACGGCCAGGGAGCCTCGGCCAGGCTCTGGTCGGCAGGATCATCGAAGCGGGCTATGAGGTCGCGCCAGGCAGCCTCGTCTCCGCTAACCTCGCCGCCGATGTCCCCGGGTCCGCTCATCCGCCGTCATTCCCTGCCTGTTGGTCTCTAGCTGGCGTCAGGTGTTGATTCCCGGCTTAGCTGACTATGTATCCGCACGAACTCCAGGCTTCCATCAAATATTGCCTCTGCGTCGTAGTCGAGCGTGGCGACGTGATAGCTATTGGCCAGTTCCCGCACCTCCAGCTGGCCCGGCCGCAGGGCTCCGGCCAGCAGGCTGAGGCTGGCCGGCCCGACGACGTGGTCAGTGACGCTGTGGTAGGCGAGAACGGGCTGCGTCAGCTCGCTGAGGTGCTGCTGCGTCGCTTTCCACAGGCCGGGCAGCGTCGCGGCAGCCTTGCTGGGGGTGCGGTTGTAGCTCGCCTCGCTCGCCTTCGGATCCTTGATGTCGCTGCCGATGCCCTTGACTGAGGGCACTACGAGCTTCAGCACCGGCACGATCGCGAACAGCAGCTTGTTGTCGGCCGTCAGGGACGGGTTGACCAGGACCAGGCCCCGGACGGCGCTGCCGCGGATCTCGGCCAGCCGGAGGGCGAGGCAGGCACCCATTGACAGCCCCATCAGGAAGATCTCGTCGCAGCGGGCCTGAAGCTCGTCGAAGGCCCGGTCTACCTCGGCGAACCAGTCCTCCCAGCGGGTCCTGGCCAGGTCCTGCCAGGCCGTCCCGTGACCGGGCAGCCTCGGGAGCGACACGCTGAGCCCCGCTCCGGCCAGGTGCTCGGCCCAGGGCCTGAGGGACTGCGGGCTGCCGGTGAACCCATGGCACAGCAGGACCCCCGTGGGGCCGCCTGCATGGGCGTAGGCCTCTGCACCTGATATGACGGGCATCGACCAGAATCCTCTCCGCGGGCGCCCGCCGGTCGGGCTCCCCTCAGAATCGTCCCACGCCTGGCCTGGCGGCGGCATGCGGTTCAGCCGGCCACTGCGCTGCGCTCATCGCCGGATCGGGCGCGACGTGGGAACATATGACCGTGTTCTACTGGGTGGTCAAGGCGATTATCGGCCCCTTCCTGCGGCTGATCTTCCGGCCGTGGTCGGAGGGCGCCGATAACGTTCCCCGTGAAGGGCCGGCCATCCTGGCCAGCAACCACCTTTCGTTCTCCGACCACTTCTTCGCGCCGCTGCCGCTGCCGCGGAAGGTTGTCTTTCTCGCCAAGGCCGAGTACTTCACCGGCCGCGGCATCAAGGGCCTGCTCAAGAAGGCCTTCTTCAGCGGCATCGGCCAGATCCCGATCGACCGGACCGGGGGCGAGGCCAGCGAACGGGCCCTGCGCGCCGGCCTGCGGGTGCTGGCGGCCGGCGAGCTGCTCGGCATCTACCCGGAGGGCACCCGCACGCCGGACGGCCGCCTGTACCGGGGCAAGACCGGAGTCGCCCGGCTGGCGCTGGAGGCCAGGGCTCCGGTCATTCCCACCGCGATGATCGGCGGCTTCGAGTTCCAGCCGCCCGGCAAGCTCGCCCCGAGGCTGGCCATCAGGCCGGGCGTCAGGTTCGGCAAGCCGCTCGATTTCTCCCGTTACTACGGCCTGGAGCACGACCGCATGGTGCTCCGCGCGATGACTGACGAGATCATGTACGAGCTCATGAAGCTCTCCGGCCAGGAGTACGTGGACGAGTACGCGCGCCGGGCGAAGCCCAGGCTGGCCAAGGCCCGGCGACCCGAGCCAGTTCCGGCGCGGGAGACGAGGACAGCGGCGGACGAGCGAGTGACGTCCGCCGGGCAGCGGCGGCGCCGGACTGCCTGGCAGCGCGATCGTGCCATCGCCGGACGCTGGCTGCCGAGATCGGGCCCGGCGTGTGCTGAGCGGCGCGGCCCACCCCTTGGTGCTGCTCCGACCGCGCTGCGCCAGCGCCGGTGGCTCGCGTCATCGCGCTGCGCCGGGGGAAGAAGCGCCGGTCCAGCTGCCAGATCGCGCCGAGCTCGTCCTGCGATGACCAGACCCCGGTAGCCAGCCCGGCCAGGAAGGCCGCCCCGAGTGCGGTCGTCTCCGGCTATGACCGGCCGTTCGGCGGCCCGCTGGATCTGGTCGGCCTGCAGCTGCATGAGCAGGTTGTTCACGCTGGCACCGCCATCAACGCGGAGCGCAGGTCCGGCTTCGGCTGCAGGCAGGCCGTGCAGCCCGGCCAGGCCCCCGCAGCGCCGCTCGGAGCGCCGCCGCCGCTGGGCCGCGGCCGCCGCCGGGGCCGGACCCCCCGGCCCCCGCCCGCGCCGGACCCGCCGCCGCGGGCCGCGCCCGGCCGGGTGCGTCTCGACCGTCATCACGTCGATGACGTCCCGCACCTCGAACGCGATCGCCTCGAGCGCCGCCCGGATCAGGTGCGCCCTGGTAGTGCCGCGGGTCAGCCCGAAAATCGCGCCCCGGGCGGACGGCTCCCAGTCGGGCGCCCCGAGCCCGGTCAGCGCGGGAACGAAAACGACACCTCCCGCATCAGGCACCGAACTCGCCAGCGCCTCGCTCTGCCCGGCATGGTCGAGCAGGCCGAGCCCGTCGCGCAGCCACTGGATCGCGGCGCCGGTCACGAAGACGGACCCCTCGAGCGCGTAGGTCAGCTCACCGTCCGCTGCCATCCAGGCGACGGTGGAGAGCAGGCCGGCCTTCGACCTGACCACCTCGGGCCCGGTGTTCACCAGCACGAACGAGCCGGTCCCGTACGTGCACTTGGCCGCGCCGGGGGAGAAGCAGGCCTGGCCGAACAGCGCCGCCTGCTGGTCGCCGGCGATTCCGGCGATCGGAACCGACAGCCCGAGGAAGGCGCCGGGGTCGGTGTGCCCGGCGACCCCGGTGGACGGCACCACCTCGGGCAGGGCGTGCGGCGGCACCCCGAACAGCTCGCAGAGCTCGGCCGACCACTGGCCGTCGGCCAGGTCGAACAGCATCGTGCGGGAGGCGTTCGAGGCATCCGTCACGTGCCGCCGCCCGCTGGTCAGCCGCGCGATCAGGTACGAGTCCACAGTGCCGACGGCGAGCGAGCCGTCCTGCACGCCCGCCCAGGTTGCCGGGTCGTTCTCCGCGAGCCAGATCAGCTTGCTCGCCGTGAAGTACGGGTCGATCCGCAGCCCGGTCACCTCGGCCACCCGCGGCTCTGCCCCCGTCTCGCGCAGCCCGTCGCAGATGTCGGTCGTCCGCCGGTCCTGCCAGACGATCGCCCGCCGGGGCGCCGAGAGCGTGGTCCGGTCCCAGATGACCGCCGTCTCCCGCTGGTTGGTGATCCCGACGCAGGCAACGGGCGGCGAGCCTGCCGCCTCCAGCGCCTGCGAGCACGCAGCCAGTGTCGCCTGCCAGATACCCTCGGGCAGGTGCTCGACCCAGCCGGGTTGCGGGAAAAACTGCCGGAATTCCTGGTATCCGCGACCCGCGAGCGGTGCCCTCGTCGGTCACGATCAAGAGCCGTCACGCCGGTTGTGCCGGCGTCGATCGCGAGAACGCTCATGGGCACTAGTGTGGCGGTAACGACCAGGAGGAAGGGCAGGCATGCGAGTCGGAGTCCTTACCGGTGGCGGTGACTGTCCCGGGCTGAACGCCGTGATCCGCGCAGTAGTGCGGACCGGCGTGGCTGAGCACGGGATGGAGTTCATCGGCTTCCGCGACGGCTGGCGGGGCCCGCTTGAAGGCGACACGATGGTGCTGGACGTCGACAGCGTTCGTGGCATCCTGCCCCGTGGCGGCACGATCCTCGGCTCGTCGCGGACCAACCCGGCTGCCGAGTCCAACACGGTCGACGGCAAGACCGGTATCGAGCGCGATCAGGGAGAATCTGGACAGCCTCGGTGTGGACGCACTGATCGCGATCGGCGGCGAGGACACGCTCGGCGTTGCCGGCCGGCTGAACCAGGCCGGGGGCCAGGTCGTCGGCGTGCCCAAGACCATCGACAATGACCTGGGTGCCACGGACTACACCTTCGGCTTTGACACAGCGGTGAACATCGCGATGGAGGCCATCGACCGGCTGCACACGACGGCCGAGAGCCACCATCGCGCCCTGATCGTCGAGGTCATGGGGCGCAGCGCCGGCTGGATCGCGCTGCATGCCGGGATGGCGGGCGGCGCGAACGTGATCCTGATCCCGGAGAAGCCGTTCGACATGGAGCAGGTCTGCGAGTACGTGCAGCACCGGTTCCAGACCCGGTACGCGCCGATCGTGGTGGTTGCCGAGGGCGCCAAGCCGAAGACGTCGGATGAGGAAGGCGCCCGCACGGCAGATCGACGCGTTCGGCCACGTGCGGCTTGCCAACCGGGGCATCGGCCAGCAGCTGGCGGACGAGATCGAGCGCCGCACCGGCAAGGAGGCCCGCTGCGCGGTGCTCGGGCACATCCAGCGCGGCGGCACGCCAACCGCGTTCGACCGGGTGCTCGCGACTCGCTTCGGCGTGCACGCGACTCGCGCGGTCGCCGATGGCGCGTTCGGCTCGATGGTGGCGCTGCGGGGGACCGACATCGTCCGGGTGCCGCTCGAGGAGGCGACGACGGAGCTGAAGCTGGTTCCGCCGGAGCGCTACGCCGAGGCTGAGGTCTTCTTCGGCTAGACAACCTCCAGGCATTACGGCGGGAACGAGGCCGCCCTCCCCGCGGCCGCTCGCCGGCTCGGGCCGCAGTCGCGGCGCTCAGCCCTGCCGGGCACGGAAGGCCGCGGCCTTGACCCTGTTCTGGCACGTCGTCGAGCAGAACCGGCGCGTGCCGTTCCTGGACACGTCGACATAGACGCGGTCGCACCGCGGCGCCGTGCAGACACCGAGCCGCCGGTACATCTCGGTGCCGAGCACGACCGCGAGACCGGTGGCGCAGCCGGCGGCCCAGCCCTGGGCCAGTGAGTCAGTGCGGCCGTGGAAATGCAGGTGCCAGGGCTCGCCGTCATGCCGGTCGAGCTGCGGCCGGGCCCCGGTGCCGCTGAGCATGGCGTTGACCTGTGCCGCGGCCGCGTCGACGTCGCCGGCCTCGACCAGGTCGAAGACCGCGCGCAGGCGGGCCGCTGTCGCGGCAAGATCGGCAGCCTCGTCCCCGGTGACCATCCGGGCGGCGGGCTGCCCGGATCGCAGCGCGGCGGTCACCGCCTCGCGGCGGGCGTCTCCGTCCGGCGGCTGGTAACCGCGGCCGCGCGCCTCGCCGGGAGTCAGGCTGTTGACCAGGCTGACGGCGACGGTCACGACTGCATCTACGTGACTGGTGAAATTCACTTGACCGGTTATGTCCTCGTCGCTAGGTTGTAACTGACGAAACTCTATACGACAGTGACGTGAGCGGGCGGGCGACGGGGAAAAGGTATCGGCGCTGCCCCGCGGAAGGCAGGTGCGAATGTCCGGAGCCGGCAGCGAGACAGCAGAGGACGCGATCAGCCCTGAGGTGGCGCGGGCCTGGATCGAGCGGTGGGACGCGCAGCAGCAGGGCTATCTGCCGGACCGGGAGGACCGGTTCACCGCGCTGATCGACGCGGTGGCGGAAGCTTCCGGGCGGCCCGATCCGCTGGTGCTGGACCTCGGGAGCGGTCCCGGCTCGCTGGCGGTGCGCCTCCTGCGCCGCATTCCGGCGGCACGGGTGATCGCGCTGGACGCTGATCCGCTCACTCTCGGCCTCGGCCGGGCCGCCTGGCGCGATCTGCCCGGCCTGAGCTTCATCGACGCTGACCTGCGCACTCCGGGATGGTCAGCTGGCCTGAACCTTGAGCGGCAGCCGGACGCCGCGGTCAGCACGACGGCGCTGCACTGGCTGTCCGGGCCCGCGCTCGAGGCTCTGTACGCCGAGCTGGCCTCCGTGCTCCGCCCCGGCGGGCTGGTGCTGAACGGCGATCACCTGCAGTTCGCTGAGGCCGAGCCGACCTTGCGCCGGCTCGGCCGGGCGCTGATCGAGCGCGAGGAGGAGCGGCGCTTCCCCGGCGGACACGCCGAGACCTGGACCGACTGGTGGGCTGCTGCGGCGGCGGATTCCGAGCTCGCCGGCCTGGTAGCTGAGCGCGCGGCCCGCCTGGTCGACTCCGAGCACCATGGCTCCCCGGCCGGCCTGCTGAGCGTGCAGGTGGCCGCGCTGAAGTCGGCCGGATTCGCCGAGGTAGGCACGCTGTGGCAGCGCGGTGAGAACCGGCTGCTCTGCGGCGTGCTAGCGGTGTGATCTTCATGGGGCCTGGTTAGTGCTGCCAGAGCAACACCAGCCAGGCCCCCATCCGCACAGTGCGGGCTGCGACGAGAGTGCGGGCTGCGACGAGAGTGCGGGCTACGAGGTGCAGGCGCGGTAGGCCGCGGCATAGCTGCCGGGCGGGGTCGCCAGCTTGTAGTGGTGATCCTGCGCGGCGAGGTACAGCGAGATGGTCCAGTCCGTGCACGATGAGTGGGTCGGGCTGGCGGCAGGCTGCTGATGGCTGGTGAACGTGACAGCTGCCTGGAGCTGGCCAGTCCCGGTGCTGCTGATGCCGGTTAGCGTGACCGCCGAGTCATGCGTCGTGCCGTAGCCGGAGGCGAACGCCTCGGCGGACAGCCCCCCGCGCAGGCCAGCGCTGAACAGCCGCTGATAGGCCGCGTAGTCGTGCGAGTTGATCGCCTTGAAGTAGCGGTTGAGGAACGCGATGACGCCGGCGGCGTGCTTCGCTGTGGCGGCGGCAGGCGCGACCGTGACCAGTCCGCTGGTGACGGGCGCAGGCGCGGACGGGCTCGGCGGTGGGCCGGGCAGAGTGCCGGGCAGCAGGCGCTGGCTTCGGCGGCCGGCTCGCGCCAGGATGGGCGATCGCCAGCGCCGCCACGGCGGCGGCAATGATGACGACGACGAGTGCAGCCGCCATCGTGATCCACCGGCCGCTTCGCACCCGCTGCGGCGCCTGCGTCCCGGTGACCGGCGGCATAACCGGCGGTGCCAGGCCGGTCGCGGTCGCCGGGCTCGCCAGACTGGCGGCGCCGGGGCCGGCAGCTTCCCTGGCGGCAGGGTCATCACGGTCGGCCTCGTCCGTGGCCGAGGCCAGCTCGGGATCAGCGGCGGGGCCAGCGAACGCGCCAGCGGCGGGGCCAGCGAACGCGCCAGCGGCGGGGCCAGCGAACGCGCCAGCGGCGGGGCCAGCGGCGGGGCCAGGGTCGGCCGCGAGAGGCGCGCGTGTCCCGCGTGCTCCGCTGACGGCAGCTATGGTCCAGTCAGCCGGCGCTATCCATGCGCCGGTGCCGGGCAGCGTGCCGACACCGGACGTGCCGACACCGGACGTGCCGACACCGGACGTGCCGACACCGGACGCGCCGACACCGGACGCGCCGGTCTCGCGTGCGCCGGCCTCACGGGTGGCTGTCTCGTGCAGGTCGGCAGCGCCGGTAACGCGCAGCAGGCCTGGTGGCACGAGTGTGTCGGGTGGCATCGAGCCTGTCCGGTGGGACCAGTATGTCCGGGGGAACCAGCGCGTCGGGCGGGGCCACAGTGTCGAACGCGTCGATAGCCGCGCCGGGGCGATGCCTGCCAGCCTCGGTCGGGGCGAATGCCGCAGGCTGGTAGCCGGTCAGCCCGGCGGCCGGTGCTGCGTGCCAGGACGGCTCCGGATCGGCACCCTGATCCGCAACTCCTAAGCCCGGCTCCTCCCCGGTCCACTGCCGCGGAACCGCAGTCCCGGTGTGGTCGAGGCGGAAGGGCCGCGGTGCGTAGCTGCGGGGCGCAGGCTCGGCGGCCGGCGGCAACAGGAACGACGGCACTTCGGATGACGGCTGCGCGGTCCAGTCAGTGCCCGCCTGAGGCGGCAACGGCGTTTCCGGTCGCGGCTGCGCGGTCCAGTCAGTGCCCGCCTGACGCGGGAACGGCGTTTCTGGTGGCGGCTCAGCGGTCCAGCCGGCGGCCGTCCGGGACGTGAATCGCGGGTCCTCAGCCGGCAGCGCACTGGCACTGGGACTGGAGTCCGGCTCAGCGGGCCGGTACCGCTGATCGGCGGCGAAGGGCCAGTCCGCGTCCTCGGCGGCGGAGTCCCTGTGCCGGATGGTGTCGTGATAGCTCGCCTGGCGAGGCGGCTGCTCGTACCAGAACTCGTCCGGGTCAGGGTCGGCGGTCGATTGCTCGTACCGGAAGCCGTCCCGGCGGAAGGCCGGTGGCTCCGGGTCCTGGCGCGACTGCGGACCCCGGTCGGGGACCGACGGCTGGAACCAGGAGGACCGCGATCGCCCGGCCGCCTCGGAGTAGCCGCCGCCGCGCGAGACTGCGCCGGCCAGGTAAGCACCGCCGGGTGATGAGTCGGGCGAGTAGCCGCCGCAGGCAGCGCAGAACTCCTCGCCAGTCTCTGTCTGCTGGCCGCACCTGGTGCAGAGTGCCATATAGATCGCGTCCTCCTGCTGACCCGGCCTGATGAGGACCGGCTGGACTTCACCTTAAGTATCTGAGCAGATACTCTCGGACGCCACCGAGACGAGGATTATCGCCACTTCAAGCCTTTTCTGGCTTTTGCAGCGCTTGGCCGGGCAGATGACCGCCCGGCTGTTCGCCTTCGGGCACCGGTCCGGATGGCAGACTGAGGCAATGTCCGTGCTCCCCGCTGTGCACCACGCCGACCCGTGCGCAACGCACCCGCTGTACGAGCCCTGCGTGCTGCTGAAGCTCGGCGAGGTTGTGCTGAAGGGCCGGAACCGGCAGAGGTTCGAGCGGCTGCTGCATGACAACATCCGCCGCGCCGTGCGTGATCTCGGCATCGAGTTGCGGGTCTGGCAGCGCGAGGGCGTGATCGTCGTCCGCGTTGCCGGTGCCGAGGGCGGCGGCCTCGTGGCCGAGGCCGCGGTCGACATGGTTGCCGAGCGGATGAACTTCGTGATGGGGCTGGCGCGGGTCTGCCGGGCCGTCCGGGTGACGAAAGAGCCGGAGGCAGCCATCTCGGCGGCGGTGAAGCTCGCCGCGGGCTGCCCTGGCTCGTTCGCCGTGCGCGCCCACCGCCGCGACAAGCGGTTCCCGATTAACTCGGCTGAGCTGGCGGTGCAGATCGGCAGCCGCATCCAGCAGGAGTACGGCTACCCCGTGAACCTGCGGACGCCCGACATGACGGTGTTCGTCGAGGTGGACCAGCGTGAGGTGTTCGTCTTCACCCAGGGCCGCCAGGGCCAGGGCGGCCTGCCCGTCGGGATGAGCGGCCGCGCGCTCGTGCTGATGTCGGGCGGGATCGACTCGCCGGTCGCCGCCTACCGGATGATGCGGCGCGGCCTGCGCTGCAGCTTCCTGCATTTCTCCGGAATACCGCTGACCGGCCCGGAGTCGGTCTACAAGGCCTACGGGCTGACCCGGCAGCTCGACCGCTTCCAGACGGACTCCAGGCTGTTCGTCGTGGCGTTCGGCACCGCCCAGCGGCGGCTGGCCACCTCCGGCGCCGGCCGGCTGCAGGTCATGGCGCAGCGCCGTCTCATGCTCAAGACCGGCGCGGCTCTCGCCCGTCGCCTGCGCGCGACCGCGCTGGTCACCGGAGACTCGCTGGGCCAGGTCAGCAGCCAGACGCTGACCAACATCACGGCGCTGGACGACGCAGTGTCACTGCCGATCCTGCGGCCGCTGATCGGGCTGGACAAGGCAGAGATCATGGCCGAGGCGCGCCGCATCTCGACGCTGGCGATCTCGGAGCTACGTGACCAGGACTGCTGCTCGCTGCTGACGCCGCGCCAGGTAGAGACCAAGGCCCGGATCGGGGACCTGCGCAGAATCGAGGCGCGCATGGACGCTGATGACCTGGCAGAGGAGCTCGCTGACGCTGCGGCGCAGTACCGGCCGGGCCAGAGCTAATCCAGTCGCTGCGCTCGTGCGTCAGACGTCGTCGTCGTCGCGACGGTGCGCGGGGCGGCCAAGCGTTCCCTGCCAGATGACAGCGTCGCCGCCGAGGCGGGTCAGGACACCGCCGGTGGCCCACAGCGACCGGGTCTTGCCCACCAGCGCCACGTCGCTGACTCCGCTGCCGAGCTGTGACTCGATCGTGATCACCGGGCCCCAGCCGTGCTCGCCTGCCTGCAGGATCAGCCCGGCGGCCGCCGCATTCGATGGCGTCGCCGTCACCAGAACGCCGCCATGCGGGCCGCGCGCCAGCAGGCCGGGCCAGGCGCTCAGGCGGCGGAGTGCGGCCCAGCGCGCACCGTTCCAGTGCGCCAGGACGAGCCCGACCCGGCCGCGGCTGACCTGGTCGCCGAGCACCCACACGTCGTTGTCGGAGACCGCCAGGATGTCGTGCAGCTGCACTCCGGACAGCACGTTGCCGGTGTGCACCCGCCGCCAGCTCCTGCCGTCGTACTTCAGGATGGAGTCGGCTTTCGAGGTCGCGGAAATAGCCCAGATATCGCGGCGGGACACCGCGCTGGCACGGTAGATGGCGGCTGCCCGGCCCGCGACTCGCAACCACTGGTGCCCGTCCAGGTGCCACGTTCCCGTCCCGGTGACGCCGTCAGCGGTAGTGCCGAATACCCACACATCCGTCGGCGAGATGGCCGTCAGGCCGGTGATCGGGCCGCTGCTCCACCGCCGGGCGAGGCGCCAGCTGGCCCCGTTCCAGTGCAGCACGTACTGGCCGAACTCGCTGGCAGCCCAGATATCGTGCGCGGACGGCGCGCTGGCGTCGTTGATGAATCCGGTGAGGCCGGCGGGCAGCGCCGATGGCGTCACCGTGCTGCCGTTCCAGCGCTCCGCCACCGGGGTGCTCGTCCCGCCCGGATTGGTGCCGCCGAACGCCCAGGCCTGGTGGCGGCCGGAGACGACGATGACGGAGAAGCCGGAGGCGTTGCCCGGCTCGCCGTAATGATGCCTGGCCGCGACCCGGAACCCCGAGGTGGTCAGGCTGACGACGGGCCGGACCGTATGCGGGCTGCCGGCCACGCCAGCGAAAGCTGGCCGTGCCAGCGCCGGGGTCGTCGACCCGGTTAGCGCCAGGACAGGCACAAGGCCCGCCAGGGCGGCAATGGAGCGGATACTCCGCATCATGTCTCCGCGCGTATCAACCGGCTGAGCTCATTGTTCGCATGGGCGCCACGTTCCGGTCAAGGCTTCCCCAAGATACCTGGAAGCGAGACGTGATGAAGCCAGATCCCCCGAGCGGGCGCGTGGTGCTGCTGTGACGTTTCGGCCCGGATCAGCGCGGTGCGCGTCGATGCCGAGCTAATGGGGCAATAGCGCCACTAACGCGGCATCCACGGCTCACGGGCCCCGTCAGGCCACCCCGGCCTGGCTGCGGGGCCGGCGTCAGGGTCCGGCCGAGCAGCGGCGCCAGCGTGCTGACCGCCTCGGCCAGTTCGCGGATGTCCTGCACCGGTGAGCGCCTGATCGCCGTCGCACATTGCCGCGGCCGGCTGCGGGTGCACATCGACGATGATGCCGTCGGCGCCGACTGCGATGGCGGCCCGGCTCAGCGGCAGCACGAGGTCACGCCGGCCCCGGAGTGCGACGGGTCGATGATGACCGGCAGATGGGACAGGCGCTGGGCGACCGGGACCGCGCTGATGTCGAGGGTGTTCCTGGTGGCAGTCTCGAAGGTCCGGATGCCGCGCTCGCACAGCACGATGTCCAGGTTGCCGCGCTGGGCGATGTACTCGGCCGCCATCAGCCATTCCTCAATCGTGGCGTTCATTCCCCGCTTGAGCAGAACCGGCTTGCTGGCGGAGCCGACGGCCTGGAGCAGGGCGAAGTTCTGCATGCTGCGGGTGCCGACCTGGAGCATGTCGGCGTAGGAGCAGACAAGATCAACGGAAGCCGGGTCGATGACCTCGGTGACGACCGGAAGCCCGGTCTCAGCCCTGACGTCGGCCAGGATCCGCAGTCCGGCCTCACCCAGTCCCTGGAACGCGTACGGCGAGGTCCTGGGCTTGTAAGCGCCCCCGCGCAGCAGCGAGGCCCCGGCGGCCTGTGCCATCCGCGCCGCGGTGAGCGTCTGCTCGGGAGTCTCGACGGTGCAGGGTCCGGCAATGACGGTGAGGTGGCCCGGCCCGATGGGAACGCCGCCCACAGTGATCACCGAGCGATTCGGATGGTTCTCCCGGCTCACCAGCTTGTACGGCACCGAGATGCGGACGACGTCGCTGACGCCCGGGTAGCTGCGCAGGTTCAGCGCGCCGAACTGCTCGACGTCGCCGACCAGCCCGATGATCGTGCGGGATACCCCGCGGCTCACGAAGGCCTCGCCGCCGGCTGCGCCGATCAGCTCGACTATCCCGTCAATGTCACTCTCGGTGGCCTCGGGGGCCATCACCACCACCATCACATCCTCCTAGTCCCATCATGACGAAAGCCCCGGACCGAATCGGCCCGGGGCTTCGATAGCAGAGTCGCCTTGCGTCAGCGCAGAGTCTGGCGGGCGACCGTCCCAGGGCCGGGGCGGTAGCCAAAACCAAACCAATACTCGCGACGCATGATCCGAAGCCTAGCGCACCCCGTGCGGCTCGCGCTGCGCGGTGGTCGCGGCTCGAGCACTTTGCGTGAGGTGGCAAGATGGCTGAACCTGCGGGGGGACAAGGGTCGACGTCGCTCCCGGCGGCGGCGCAGTGCGGGAAGGGGCAGGTCAGCGGGATATGAGGCAGCCCGGAACTGGTGCGCGCGAATTTGGCGAGCACAGGCAGGGTTTGCTGGCAGCCAGGCCGCCAGTCTGGAGACCGGGGACCAGCGCGGGGCTGCTGCAAGCGCGATCGCTGACGCTCAGCCGGACGCGGACGCTGCCTCCGGCACGTCATCCTGCGCTGCGGCGGGCAGCGAGAACGGCGGCCAGCAGGCGGCCCTGCCGCCTGGCCAGTACATACCGCGCACCATGCCGGTCCTGCACTACGGCCCGGTGCCGTGCTTCCGGGCCGAGACCTGGGACCTGCGCATCAGCGGTGCCACCGAATCGGGGACCGAGGCCCGGCTGTGCTGGGACGAGGTGGCCGCCATGCCGGTCACCGAGGTCACCGCGGACTTCCACTGCGTGACGAAGTTCACGGTGCCTGCCGTGCGCTGGACCGGCATCCTCGCGACCGAGATCCTGCGCCGCTTCCGCCGGCGCCCGCGGTCACGCACCTGATGGTGTGGGCGGACTACGGCTACAGCGCCAACATCCGCATCTCCGACTTCGCCGCCGCGGACACGCTGCTCGCGACGCACCGCGACGGCGACACGCTCACGCCCGAGCACGGCTACCCGCTCCGCCTCGTCGTCCCCAGCCTGTACGCCTGGAAGAGCGTCAAGTGGATCCGCGCCCTGGAGTACCTGACCACGGACAGGCGTGGCTTCTGGGAGGAGCGCGGGTACCACAACACTGCCGATCCGTGGCAGGAGCAGCGGTACTCCTATCAGGAGCAGGACGGCGAGGGCCCGCCGCAGTAGCGGCACTGAGGGATGCGGCCGCGGGCCAGAGGTGCCGGCCCGCCCTGCTAGAACGCGAAGCCGACTGTGAGCGTGATCGTCGAGCCCTGCGGGGCCTGCCCGGTCGGCGAGTAGCTCACCACGCGGTTGCCGATACCGATCTGATTCACCGTCACCTGGAAACCGGCCGCGGTCAGGGCCTTCTCAGCCTGGTTGACGTTCATGCCCTGCACGTTCGGCACCGCGACCTGCGGCGGGCCGGGGGAGACCCAGACCGTCACGACCTCGCCGGCGGTGATGGGCGTTCCGGCGGCGGGCGACTGGCGGAGGATCGTCCCGGCCGCCTGGTCGCTCTTGGCGACGGTGACCGGGTTGATGCTGTAGCCGCCTGTTGCCGCGGCGGCCTGCGCGGCGCTCAGCTGCTGACCCGCGAAACCGGGCAGCGGCGGGCCCTCGCTCACGATGAGGCCGACTGGCTTGTTCTGCGGCCAGTGCGTGTAGGCGACCGGGCTGGTCGAGATCACCACGCCCGACGGGATGCTGGCGGAGGCCTGGTAGGTGGCCTGACCCGGCCTGAGCCCGGCAGCCCGCAGTGACTTCTCCGCCTGCGCGAGCTGCTGCCCGGACACCGACGGCACCGTGATCAGCACCGGGCCGAGCGAGGTGATGAGGGTGACCTTGCCGCCGTGGGTGATGCGCGCTCCGGGTGCGGGATCGGTCGAGATGACCTGGCCGGCCGGGACAGTGTCGCTGTGCCTGGCGGTTCCGGAAACGGCGACCAGCCCGGCGTTCGTCAGGTCCCCGCGCGCCGTGGCCACGGACATGCCCACCACAGACGGCACGCTGAAGTACTGGCCCTCCGTCAGCCACCAGGCCCCGAGTCCGACGAGCACGACGGCGAGCAGGATCAGGATCCGCCGGCTGAACAGCCAGCGCTGCAGCCACGGCTCGTCGTGGCGGTGCTGACGGCGCCCGCGCGGAGTAGTCAGCGCCGCCGCCGCCGTGAAGGCGCTGCCGTCGCTGTCGCCGCCCATGCCCGCGGGCACGATCATCGTGTGGTTGGTGCCGCCATGCCCGCCGGCCCGTGCCGCCGGGTAGCCGCTGGTCGGGTTCGCGGCCGCGCCGCTGCCGATCGGTCCTGTCGCGCCCGCGCCGCCTCGCCCGTCGGCTGACGGCCAGTTCTCAGGCTGCTGCGGCCAGCCGCCTCCGCCTGACGGGGCCGCCTGCTCGTACTCGTGTCCCGCCAGCATCGCCGCAGCCGCCGCGGCCGGCAGGGCGGCGCCGGCCGCTTCCGCATGGCCGCGGTCGCTGTCTGACGCGCCGTTTCCGCCGCCGCCGCGTCCCGGCGGGCTGCCTGCTGCCTCGCCGCGGTCGGCGGCCGGGAGCCGCATGCCCCGCCGGACCTCGGTGATGGCGCGGAGGTAGTGACGGGCGTCCGCGGGCCGCAGCTCAGGGTCGCGCGACGTGGCCAGCGCGACCAGCGCGTCGAGGGCGGGCGGAAGGTCGGCGACGACACTCGACGGAGCCGGAACGATGGCGTTGACGTGCTTGTAGGCGACGGCCAGCGGTGACTCGCCGGTGTGCGGCTGCACCCCGGTGAGCATCTCGAACAGCATCACCCCGGCCGCGTAGACGTCGCTGCGCTGGTCGGCGCTGTTGCTGGCCACCTGCTCGGGTGCCAGGTAGGCGGCTGTCCCGATCAGCATGCCGGTCCTGGTGTTGCTGACGCCGGCCGCGGCCCGTGCCAGCCCGAAGTCGGCGACCTTGACCGACGTGCCGTTGCCGAGCAGCACGTTCTCTGGCTTGACGTCGCGATGGATGATCCCGGCCTCGTGCGCTGCGGCCAGCCCGGCCAGCACCCGCTCGATGATGTCCAGGGCCTCGCGCGGGTTCAGCCGGCCGCGGGCGGCCAGCAGCTCGCGCAGAGTCGGGCCGGGCACGTACTCCATGGCGATGTAGTGCAGGTCACCGGTCGAGCCCTGGTCGAAGACCGCGACGACATTCGGGCTGGACAGGCGTGCAACTGACCGCGCCTCGCTGATGAACCTGGCGACGAAACCCTGGTCCCGCGCGAGCTCGGGGTGGGCGATCTTCAGCGCTACAGTTCGCTCAAGCCGGACGTCCTGGGCGAGATAGACGGTCGCCATGCCGCCGCGGGCAATCTGCGACTCGACCAGGTACCGGCCGTCCAGCAGCTGCCCTATCGGGGCCGACAACGTCGTATCCATCGGGAGAATTCTAGGGTGCATGTAGCGCTTCTCGCCCCGGTAACGAGGTGCGAGGCCCGCCGTGCGCCGCCCGGGAGCCCGTTCCAGGCGGACGGATCCGTCCGCTCCGGGTCGCCGGCATCACCTTGACGACGGCTCCTGCGTCGGCCCGCTCATGCGCCAGGCGTCAGCCCGCTGGCGGCGATGAGGCGAGCGCGTACCGGCGGCGCGGCACCCGGCCGGCCAGGAAGGCCAGGCGCCCGGCAGTGACCGCGAGCCGCATCGACTCGGCCATCAGCTCCGGGCTGCGCGCCCTGGTCACCGACGTTGCGAGCAGGACCCCGGCGCAGCCGAGCTCCATCGCGATAGCCGCATCACTGGCCGTGCCGATGCCCGCGTCCAGGATGACCGGGACGCCGGCCGACTCCACGATCAGCTCGATGTTGTGCTGGTTGCGGATGCCGAGCCCGGAGCCGATCGGCGAGCCGAGCGGCATGACCGCGGCGCAGCCGGCCTGCTCGAGGCGCCGGGCGAGAACCGGGTCGTCGCTGGTGTACGGCAGCACCGTGAAGCCGTCGGCGACTAGCTGGTCTGCGGCGGTGAGCAGCTCCACCGGATCGGGCAGCAGGGTGCGCTCGTCAGCGATGACCTCGAGCTTGACCCAGCTGGTGCCGAGTGCCTCGCGGGCCAGCCGGGCCACCCGGACGGCCTCGGTCGCCGTGAAGCAGCCTGCCGTATTCGGCAGCACCCGGATGCCGCGGTCGGCCAGCAGGTCAAGCACCGATCCTCCCGCTGCCGGATCGACGCGGCGCATCGCGACGGTTGTCAGCTCGGTGCCGGACGCCGCCAGCGCCCGGTCAAGTACGGCCAGGCTCGGCGCGCCGCCAGTGCCCATGATGAGCCGGGAGCTGAACTTCTCCCCGGCGATGAGCAGCGGGTCGTCCACTGTCAGCCTCCCTGCACCGCGGTCATGACCTCGACTTCGTCCCCGTCTGCCAGCTGGGTAGCGTGCCAGGCTGCCCGGCGCACGACGTCGCCGTTCACTGCTGCTGCCACCCCGGACTCGGCGCGGGTCAGCACGGCCACGGCCTGCGCCAGCGACATGGTGCCGTCGGCCTGGTGCGGCTGGCCGTTGATGACAACCGTCACGCCACTGCCTCCTGCTGGCGGTGGCCACCGTTGCCGTGCCGGTCCCCGGAGGGCGGCCGGGTGAAGCGCCCGGCTCCGAACGCCTGCCAGAGCGGATCTGGTGTCCCGGTGCTCAGGTACGCGGCTACGGTGTCCGCGGTGACCGGGGCGAGCAGCACGCCTGCCCGGAAGTGGCCGGTGGCGAGCACCAGGCCGGGCAGCCCGGCCGGCCCGAGCACGGGCGCGTTATCCGGCGTGCCGGGCCGCAGGCCCGCGACGGCGTCCGCCAGCTCCAGCTCCGTGATGCCGGGAACGAGCGCCCGTGCGTCGCGCAGCAGCTCCCAGACGCCGCCGGCCGTCACGGTCGTGTCGGCGCCGAGCTCTTCCTGCGTGGCGCCGATGACGAGCTCGCCGCTGTCGCGGGGGACCAGGTAGACGCTGGATCCGCGGACCACGCCCGCGCAGGGTGCGCTGCAGCAGGCCCGGTGGCAGCCCGGCGGCTGCTGGTCCTGCGCCCGTGCGCAGCCGCAGAATCTGCCCTTTGACCGGCCGCACTGGCGGCGCGATGCCAGCGGGCAGGCCGGGCAGGGCGGCGGACTGCCAGCCCGCCGCCAGCACCGTCCAGCGGGCGGAGATGCTGCTGCCGTCCGCGAGCCGGGCTCCGGTGACGCGCCCGGCCGCGCGAGCTGATCTCCGCGGCGGGCTGCCGGATCAGCCGGGCCCCGCTGCCCTGCGCGGCAGCGAGCAGTGCCGCGGCGAGCAGCCGCGGATCGACCGAGCCGTCATCAGGCGCGAGCAGGCCGCCGCGGACCGACGGGTCGAGCAGCGGCTCGGCCTCCCGGCACTCACGCGCGCTCAGCTGCTGCAGCCGCACGCCGAAAGACTCCTGCAGGGCCCGGATCTCGCCCAGCAGTGCCAGGTCATCGCTGTCGTAGGCGACCTGCAGCGTGCCGGTGCGGCGGTACCCGGTCGGCAGGCTGGTCGCGCTCTGCAGCTCGTCGATGAACGCCGGATAGCGGCGCAGCGAGTCCTGGCCGAGCGCGAAGATCTCCCGCTCGGCGTAGGCCGCCTCCGCGATCGGGGTCAGCATGCCGGCTGCCGCGTGCGTCGCGCCGTGGCCGGGCTGGCTGTCGGCGAGCACGACCGAGTGGCCGCGCTGAGCGGCTCGCCAGGCGATGCTCAGCCCGATCACGCCGCCGCCGATGACCAGGACGTCGGCATCAGCTGATGACGCCGGAGTGCTCACATTCGGCTCCCTTCGCCGGCATGACCCGGATCAGGTTCCTGCGGTCGGCGGCTCACCAGCCGCCCTCTCAGTCCGGTCAGCACCGGACTCCCGCGCGCTTGAACACCTAGCCTAGCTGCCCCCGGCCAAACCCGGCCGCTCGCGCAGGCCGGACCAGCCAGCTGCCACGGGCATGCGGCACGATGGACTCGGCGTCCGCCGGGCCTGTCCGGCGGCCGCCGGCGGCGCGGCCGCCCCGAAGCGAGAGGCGGTGCGGATGACCAGGCCGGCCAGGGTTGTGGTGGCGGGCGCCGGGCTGGCCGGGCTGCGCGTCGTCGAGGAGCTCAGGGCCCGGGGCTACGAGGGCGAGCTGACCCTGATCGGTGCCGAGGGCCGCGAGCCCTACGACCGGCCGCCGCTGTCGAAGAAGGTACTGGCAGGCGAGCTGGACGACACCAGCCTGCGGCCCGACCTGGAGTCGCTGGGCGTCCGGCTGCGGCTCGGCGAGCGTGCCGTCGGGCTGGCCGATTACCGTGCTGCGGACGGATGCGGCTGAGTACGCTTTCGACGCCCTCGTGCTGGCCACCGGTGCGGACCCGGTGCGGCTGCCCGGGCGACGGCCCGCAGCACGCTGCTGCGCACCGCTGACGACGCGCTCGCCCTTCGCGAGCTGCTCCAGCCGGGAACCAGGGTGGTCATCATCGGCGCGGGCTGGATCGGCGCCGAGGTCGCCACTGCCGCCGCGGGCCGCGGCTGCGCGGTCACCGTCCTGGAGGCCGCGGGAACGCCGCTGGCGAGCGCGGTCGGTGCCGAGATCGGACGGGCGACGGCGCCCTGGTACGCGGAGGCCGGGGTGCGCCTGCTGCTCGGGCAGGGCGTGGCCGCCGTCGAGCCGGGCGGCGTGGCGCTGGCAGGCGGTGGCCTGCTGCCCGCCGACGTCGTGCTGACCGCGGTGGGAGTACGGCCGGCCGTGTCCTGGCTGGCTGGCTCGGCTGTCCGGCTGGATAACGGGGCCGCTGCCGATGCCTGGCTCCGGACGACGGCTCCGGGTGTCTTCGCGGTCGGCGACTGCGCGTCCTTCTGGTCCGGGCGCTATCAGCGCCAGCTGCGGTTCGAGCACTGGGATATCGCGCTGCACGCGCCTGAGGCGGCGGCCGCGAACATTCTCGGCGGCAGCACGGTCTATGACCCCGTTCCCTACTTCTGGTCTGAGCAGTTCGGCCGGATGGTGCAGTACGCCGGATGGCACGGCGCCGCCGGGCAGCCGCTCTGGCGCGGCGATCCGGCTGCGGACACCTGGGCGGCGTGCTGGCTGCAGGGGGACAGGCTGGTGGCGGCGCTGACCGTCGGGCGGCCACGGGACCTGGTGCAGTCCCGCCGCCTGATCGAGGCGGGCGGCCGCGTCGACCCGGTCAGGCTGGCCGACCCTGCCGTCCCTGTCCGTGACTGCGCGGTCGCCAGCTGACCGGCCGTTGACCTGCAGCTTGCCGCCTGCCGGCCGGAAGCTGACCAGCCGCGCCTGACTTGGATGGGATGGCGTAGGTTTCGGGGCCAGCCGGATGTGGGAAGCTGCTCACGTGGCACAGATCGACCCCCCGACCGACGCCATTGTCGGCGACTGGCTGTCCCTGCCCGACGTGGCTGACCGTCTCGGCCTGCCAGTGAGCAGGGTCAAGCAACTACTCCGCGACCGCAAGCTTCTTGCGGTGCAGCGACCGGGCGGCGAGTTCGCGGTCCCTGCCGGGTTCATCGACGGCGATCAGGTCATCCATGGCCTGGCCGGGACGCTGACCCTGCTCTTCGACTGCGGGTTCTCCGACCCTGAGGCGCTGAGCTGGCTGTTCACGGCCGACGACACGCTGCCCGGCACTCCCGTCCAGGCGCTGGCCGAGCACCGGCGCACGGAGGTGAACAGGCGGGCTCAGGCACTAGCCTTCTGAGCGTGCCTGAGCGCTCTGAGCAGCTGCGGTCCCGGCTGGCCGCGGCACGGCTGTACCTGTGCACCGACGCGAGGGAGCGCCAGGGTGACCTGCGCGGCTTCCTTGACCAGGTGCTCGGCGGCGGCGTCGATATCGTCCAGCTGCGCCAGAAGGGCCTGGAGGCTGGCCAGGAGCTGCGCTACCTGGAGGTGTTCAGGGCGGCCTGCGAGGCGCACGGAGCGCTGCTGGCGGTGAACGACCGCGCCGATGTCGCCTATGCCTGCGGCGCTGACGTGCTGCACCTCGGCCAGGACGATCTGGCAGCCGGGACAGCCCGCGAGATCATCGGCACTGATGCGGTGATCGGCCTGTCGTCGCATGCGCCGGGCGAGACGGCCGCGGCCAGCACCGAGCCGGCCGCCGATTACTTCTGCGCCGGGCCGGTCTGGGCGACACCGACGAAGCAGGGCCGTCCGGCGGCGGGAACTGACCTGGTCAGGTTCGCTGCCAGCCTCGGGACAACGCGCCCGTGGTTCGCCATCGGCGGCATCGACGAGGGCAATCTCGACCAGGTTCTGGAGGCGGGCGCGACCCGGATCGTGGTCGTCCGCGCCATCACCGATGCGGACGACCCCGAAGGCCGCCGCCACGCGGCTGCGGGCGCGCGTCGGCGCCGTCAGTCCTGCCGGTCCGAGACCGTGATGGCCAGCGCGGCGAGGGCCTCCCTGGCCTCGTCCTCGACGGGAGCACCGTCGAGCGCCGACAGCGCCTGCTTGACGTTCGCGGCGATGAGGGTCTCGCACTCGGCGACGGCGCCTGTCTCGGTGAGCACGGCTTGCACCTCTGCGGCTGCCGCTGGCGTCAGCGCGCGGTCTCCCAGGTAGCGGTCGAGCAGCGCGGTCTGGCTGGCGGTGGCTCGCTCTCTGGCCAGGGCCATCAGCACGGTCCGCTTGCCCTCGGAGATGTCACCGCCGACCGGCTTGCCGGTTCTGGCCGGGTCGCCGAAAACGCCGAGCAGGTCGTCGCGGAGCTGGAAAGCAGTGCCGAGCGGGATCCCGTAGTCCGTGCAGACCGCGCTGACGGCCCTTCCTGCCGGCACTGACGGCGCCGCCAGGGCCGCGCCCAGCTGAAGCGGCCGCTCGATCGTGTACTTCGTCGTCTTGTAGGCGATGACGCGCATGGCGTCGCTGACCGTGGTGGCCTGCCGGGCCTGGCTCAGCACGTCGAGGTACTGGCCGGCCGCGACCTCGGTGCGCATCGCGTCCAGCGCCGGCTGGCCGCGCCGGAGCACGGCAGGGGCAAAGCCGCTCGCCTGGTACATCTCGTCCGTCCAGGACAGCAGCATGTCGCCGATGAGTATGGCGGCGGCTGCTCCGAACTGCTCAGCTGACGCGGGATTCCCTGCCGCTTCCTGCCTCGCCGCGAAGCGGCGGTGCACGGCCGGGCGGCCGCGGCGGGTATCGCTGGCGTCCATGACGTCATCGTGGATCAGGGCGCTGGCCTGCAGCAGTTCCAGAGCTGCGGCGGCAGCGTAGATCTCGGGACGGTCCGCGCCGCCAGCCGCCCGCCAGCCCCAGTAGCAGAACGCCGGCCGGAGCCGCTTGCCGCTGGCCAGCAGCTCCTCCATCGCCTCCAGGCAGGGCAGCATGTCGTCGCCGATCGCGGACAGCATCAGCCGCTGGCGGGCGAGGAAGACCTCGAGCGCCGCTGCTACCTCGCCGCGGATCCGGTCAAGGCCCGCCGGGTCGGCTGGCGCCGCGTAAGTTGCCATGTCCGGTGAGGGTAGCGCTGTTCCTGAGCTGTCCCGGCCGCCCGGGGCGGGGGGTGCCCTAACCTTGTGATCATGCCTGTCGGAGCCGCCCCCGCGATCAGGGACCTGCTAGCCGCTGGCGGCCGGTCCTTCTCGTTCGAGTTCATGCCGCCCAAGACCGAGGCGGAGGAGCAGCGGCTGTGGCGGGCGATCCGCCAGCTTGAGCCGCTGCGGCCCACGTTCGTCTCGGTCACCTACGGCGCCGGCGGCTCGACCAGGGACCGGACGGTCCGGATAACCGGCCGGATCGCCGCGGAGACGACTCTCACCCCGGTCGGGCACTTCACCGCGGTCAACCACTCCGTCGCGGAACTGCGGCATGTGATCGGCTCATACGCGGCGGTGGGCGTGCGCAATGTGCTCGCCCTGCGGGGGGACCCGCCGGGCGACCCGGGCGCCGAATGGCGGCCGCACCCGGAGGGCCTGGAGTACGCGGCGGAGCTCGTCCGCCTGGTCCAGGCCTCGGGCGACTTCTGCGTGGGCGTCGCGGCGTTCCCCGAGGGCCATCCGCGGTCGCCGGACTGGGACTCCGACATTGACTATCTTCGTGCGCAAAGTGCCGGGCAGGAGCGGACTTCGCGATCACCCAGATGTTCTTCTATCCCGACGACTACCTGCGGCTGCGGGACTCGGGTCGCCGCCCGCGGCTGCGATGTGCCGATCATCCCCGGCATCATGCCGATCACCAGCGTGCCGCGGCATCGAGCGCGCTGTCGCTGCTGTCGGGCTGCAGGTTCCCGTCGTCGCTGGCTGACGACCTGCACGCGCACGCAGACGACAAGGCGGCGGTGCGGGAGATCGGCGTCGAGTACGCCGCGGCGATGTGCGAGCGGCTGCTGGCCGAGGGCGTGCCCGGACTGCACTTCTACACGCTGAACGGCTCCCGGGCGACCCGCGAGATCTACCAGCTGCTCGGTCTCGGCCGGCCGTTCCCGCGTCGGCAGGACCCGCCCGGGGCCGGTGCCGAGGTCAGCGGGCCACGACGGCAGCGGGTCACGACGTCAGCGGGTCACGGCACGTCAGCCGCGGCCGGCGCTGCCGGCCAGCGGCAGCACGGCGCCCATGACGGCGTACGGCGGGCCGCCGCCGGGGAACAGGAATCCGGTCAGCAGGTCGGTGAAGCCGAGGCTGCGGTACAGCCTGCGGGCCGGCGTGCTGGCGTCCTGCGTGGACAGGACCGCTGTCCGCTCCGCCGCGGCCCTCGGTGAGGGCCGACCACCATCCGCCGGCCGATCCCGCGGCGCCTGGAAATCCGGATGGACGTGCACCTCGGCGACCTCCAGCACGTAATCGAGCCACTCAGCAGCCGCGGCAGGCCCGGCGGCGGCGGTGAGCGCGCCCCGGACCACATCGTGCCACCACTGGCCGGGCCGCCGCGGAATCCGTAGGCGAACGCGACGATCCGCGCCGGGTCATCCGCCGGTGACGGCCAGCGCACGGAAAGCGGGGCTCCCCGCATGCCGCTCCATGATGGCGCGCCGGTCGGGCAGCTGGCCGGCTCGGCGCCCATGGCCGCGCCGTAGACGGCGACGAGTTCGCCGATGACGGCCAGGAAGTCGGGCCTGCCGAGCTCCCAGATGCCCGCAGCTTCCTCCACTCGCTAAGCCTAGCCGCGCCGTCGCCGGTGCGGGGCCGATGCGGTTCGGCGGCACTTGTGCCAGTACGGCCACGCGACCGCGCCGACACGCCGGGCAGGGATTTTGTCAGACCCTCCTGGTAACTTCGAACGCAGATGCAGAGAGCTGGACTTCGCACACGAATGTATGTTCGAATAGTTCAGTGCGAGACGCTGGCAGCCGGGCCCCCTCGGTTGCCAGTCCGGCCGGGCGCGGCGTGGGGAAGCGCCCCGCCTGGCCGGACGCCGCTGAGAAGGAGTAGCAGATGAGCGCGATCGCTTCGGTGAGGCCAGGACGCCAGCGGCAGCAGTGCCGGGTGGCGCCGTCCGCGCTGGCACTGATGGAGTCAGCCCGGCACGGCCTGGCCGCCGCAGAGGACGAGGCGACCGCCGGCGGCCGGTACGTCAGCGCGCACCTGGCCGCCCTGCGTGCGGCCGCCGCGGTGGTGGCGGCCAGGGCGGAGCCGCGGGTCGCCACGCGTCGCAGGCCGCAGAGCGTCTGGGAGCTGCTGCCCAGGGTCGAGCCCGCCCTGCAGGAGTGGGCTGCGTTCTTCGCCGCGGGCGCGGCCAAGCGGGCCGCCGCCGAGGCCGGGCTGCCCCGGGCGGTGTCCGCGGCGAGGCCGATGACCTGCTGCGTGACGCCGAGACGTTCCTGTCACTGGCCGAGGGCGCGCTCGGCATCTCTGCCGAGCAGGCCCTGCTGCCGCTGCCTACGAGCCAGCGCTAGCCCGCCACGTGTCGGCTGCTGCCCGCCCGGCTCGGACTGCAGGCCTGGCGTCAGAAGGTCTCGATGGCGCCGCGGGCGTCCGAGTCGAGGATTCCCCAGCTGATCAGCTCCTCGGTCAGGTCGGCCGGCGTCTTGTCGTAGATGACGGCAAGCGAGCGCAGGTCCTCCTGCCGGATCGACAGGACCCGGCCGTTGTAGTCACCGCGCTGGCTCTGAATGGTGGCAACGTAGCGAGCACAGCGGGCCTGCCTTGTCCTTGGGCAGCGTCGCCATCCGCTCCAGGTCGATGACCAGCTTCGGCGCCGGGGCGATCAGCGTGGCAGGACGTCGCCGGGCAGCAGCTCGGAGACGGGCACGCCGTAGAACTCGGCCAGCTCGGCCAGCTTCTGCACGGTCACGGAGCGGTCGCCGCGCTCGTACGAGCCGACCACGACGGCCTTCCACCGGCCTCGGGACTTCTCCTCAACGCCGTGCAGCGAGAGCCCCTGCTGAGTGCGGATGGCGCGCAGTCGCGCGCCGAGGGTCTTGGCGTAATCAGATGGCATAGTTACGGCCCCCTGGCCTGTCGTAGCTGAAAGTGACGGTTACGGACAGTGACGGTAGGCCGCCCGGAGCGACAAGGTCAAGCCGAATGCCAAAAAGCGGATGAACTTACGCGCCTCGGCCCATCCCCGGCCGGCCCTGGCGGATCGGGCCATGGCCCGGAGCTCGCGGCCGGAAAGCCGGCGGGGACAGGCTTTGCGAGGGCCCGGCGCCCGCAGCGGTGCCCGGCGTCCTGACGCGTAATACCGGACTCACGGGTATTTAATGTGACTGAAGTCACTGGTGGCTCACGACGTTGCACTCGGGTAACAGTCTGTGAAGGAAGCGGCCGTGCGCCGCCGCGCTGCCGGGCGAAGCCGGGCAGATGCCGCGGCGCGGCCCGGCCCGGCGGCCCAGGCCATCGCCCTGCCCCTGGTACGGTTGTGCGGACAGACGTCCTTTAAGCCCCGTCCGGTGAGGCGGGAAAGGAGGTCTCCTTGATGCATGCGCTTCACCCCGCCGGCCCGGAGTCCGCCGGATCCGGCCAGCAGCGTTCTGAGCCGCTGACAGACGGCAAGACCGTTCTCGAGCCAGACGAGATCAGCCGCGCGCTCACCCGGATCGCGCACGAGATTCTCGAGCGCACCAACGGCGGCAGCGACGTGGTGCTGCTCGGCATCCCGACCAGGGGCGTCCCGCTGGCCCGCACGGCTCGCCGCCCGCATCGACCAGGTCGAGGGCCGCCCGGTGCCGGCTGGCTCGCTCGACATCACCATGTACCGGGACGACCTGCGGCTGCGCCCGGCCCGGGCGCTCGGCCACACCGCCGTCCCGGCCTCGGGCATCGACGGCAGGACCGTGGTCCTGGTCGATGACGTGCTGTACTCCGGCCGCACCGTCCGGGCCGCGCTTGACGCGCTCGGCGACCTCGGCCGCCCGCGTGCCGTCCAGCTGGCCGTGCTGGTCGACCGCGGCCACCGCGAGCTCCCGGTCCGGGCTGACTACGTCGGCAAGAACCTGCCCGACCTCGCAGCGGAGGTCGTGCGGGTGCTGCTCGCCGAGGTCGATGGCGAGGACGCGGTGGTGCTCGGGCTGAGCCGCGGCCGGCGGACCGCGCGCGGAACGGAGGCGGCCGGTGAACCGTCACCTGATCTCCGCGGCCGACCTGAGCCGCGACGATGCGCTGCTCATCCTGGACACTGCCGACGAGCTCGCCCAGATGGCCGACCGGCCGATCCGCAAGCTGCCCGACGCTGCGCGGCCGCACCGTCGTCAACCTGTTCTTCGAGGACTCCACCCGGACCAGGATCTCGTTCGAGGCGGCGGCCAAGCGGCTGTCCGCCGACGTGATCAACTTCTCGGCCAAGGGCTCCAGCGTCGCCAAGGGCGAGAGCCTCAAGGACACCGCGCTGACCCTGGAGGCGATGGGCGCGGACGCGGTCGTGATCAGGCACCCGCGCGTCCGGCGCGCCGCACCGGCTGGCGGGCTGGGTCCGCGGCAGCGTGGTCAACGCCGGCGACGGCGCGCACGAGCATCCGACGCAGGCGCTGCTGGACGCGTTCACGATGCGCGCGGCGGCTGGGCAGGCTGGACGGGCCTGCGCGTGACGATCGTCGGCGACGTGCTGCACAGCCGGGTCGCCAGGTCCAACGTGCTGCTGCTGCAGCACGCTCGGCGCCGAGGTCACGCTGGTGGCGCCGCCGACGCTGCTGCCGGTCGCCGTGTCCGCGCTGGCCCTGCTCGGTCGTCCTACGACCTGACCGCCGTGCTGCCCAAGACCGACGTGGTGATGATGCTGCGGGTGCAGCAGGAGCGGATGAACGCCGCCTACTTCCCCAGCGTGCGCGAGTACAGCACGGCGCTACGGCCTGGACGGCAGCGCGGATGGCGCTGCTGCCCGAGCACGCCATCGTGATGCACCCGGGCCCGATGAACCGCGGCGTCGAGATCGCCGCCGAGGTGGCCGACTCGCCCCGGTCCACGATCGTGGAGCAGGTGGCCAACGGCGTCAGCGTCCGGATGGCCGTTCTGTACCTGCTGCTCGGCGGGTCCGAGCCGGGCGGTGATCCTGGCGGTGACCCGGCCGGCATCGAGCGGCCCGTCAGTGATCTGGCAGCTGCCGTGACCGCGGAGGTGACCAGGTGAGCGACAGCCAGCGGTGGCTGATCAGGGGCGCGCGGCCGGCCGGCGGCGAGCCCGCCGACCTCCTGATCTGCCGGCGGCCTCATCGCCGAGACCGGTCACGGCCTCGAGCGCGGCGGGCGCGCAGGTCCTGGACGGCGGCGGGCCTGATCGCGCTGCCCGGCCTGGTCGACCTGCACACCCACCTGCGCGAGCCGGGCCGCGAGGACGCCGAGACCGTGCGAGAGCGGCACCGAGGCGGCGGCGCTCGGCGGCTTCACCGCCGTGCACGCGATGGCCAACACCGACCCGGTCGCCGACACGGCCGGCGTGGTCGAGCAGATCTGGCGGCTCGGCCGGCAGGCGGGCCGCTGCGACGTGCAGCCGGTCGGCGCGGTCACCGTCCGGGCTGGCCGGCAGCAAGCTGGCCGAGCTGGGCGCGATGGCGGACTCCGCCGCCCGGGTCCGGGTCTTCTCCGACGACGGGCGCTGCGTTTCCGACGCCGGCGCTGATGCGGCGCGCGCTGGAGTACGTCAAGGCGTTCGGCGGCGTTATCGCGCAGCACGCCCAGGAGCCGCGGCTCACCGACGGCGCCCAGATGAACGAGGGGGAGTTCTCCGGCCGGCTCGGCCTGACCGGCTGGCCAGCAGTCGCCGAGGAGGCGGTCATCGCCAGGGACTGCCTGCTCGCCGCCCACGTCGGGTCGGCCGCTGCATGTCTGCCACGTGTCCACGGCCGGCTCGGTGGAGCTCATCCGGTGGGCGAAGTCCAAGGGCTGGCGGGTCACGGCCGAGGTCACGCCGCATCACCTGCTGCTGACCGACGAGCTGGCTGCCAGCTACGACCCGGTCTTCAAGGTGAACCCGCCGCTGCGCACCGCGGCCGACGTGGCGGCGCTGCGCGCCGGGCTCGCCGACGGCACCATCGACTGCGTGGCCACCGATCATGCCCCGCACCCTGCTGAGGACAAGGAGACCGAGTGGGCCGGTAGCCGCGTTCGGCATGACCGGGCCTGGAGACCGCGCTGCGGGTCGTGCATGAGGCGATGGTGGACAGCGGGCTGCTCGACTGGGCCGGCGTGGCCGACCGGATGTCCGCCCGCCCGGCCGCGATCGGCCAGCTCAACGGCAGCGGGGCGCCGCTGCACGGACGCCCGCTGGCAGCGGGCGAGCCGGCCAGCCTGGTGCTCTACGACGCCGCGGCCCGCAGCGTGGTCGACCCGGCGCTGCACGCCTCGCGCAGCCGCAACACCCCGTTCGCCGGGATGGAACTGCCCGGCCAGGTGGTCGCCACGTTCCTGCGCGGCGAGCCCACGGTGCTGGACGGGAAGCTGGCCCGGTGAGCGCCGCGCAGACACCGCCAGCGCCGCGCCCGGCGATCCTGGTCCTCGAGGACGGCACGACGTTCCGCGGCACCAGCTTCGGTGCGGACGGCGAGACCTTCGGCGAGATGGTCTTCAACACCGGCATGACCGGCTACCAGGAGACGCTGACCGACCCGTCCTACGCCGGCAGATCGTCGCGATGACCGCCCCGCACATCGGCAACACCGGCATCAACGACGAGGACCCGGAGTCGCGGCGGATCTGGGTGAGCGGGTACGTCGTGCGGGAGCCTGCCCGGATTGCCTCGAACTGGCGCTCGCAGCGCAGCCTGCAGGCTGAGCTGCGCCGCCCAGGGCGTCACCGGCATCGCGATCACCGGCACCCGGGCGCTGACCAGGCACCTGCGCGACGCGCGGCGCGATGCGAGCGGCCATCAGCGCGGCACCGTGAGCCCGGCCGAGCTGCTGGAGCGGGTCCTGGCCAGCCCGCAGATGACGGGCGCCGACCTGGCCGGCGAGGTCACCACGCCGGAGGCCTACGTCGTCAGCCCGCCCGCCGGCACGCCGGTCCGGTACCGGGTGGCCGCCGTGGATCTCGGCATCAAGACGGCGACGCCGCGCGCGATGGCCGCGCTCGGCTGCGAGGTCCTGGTGCTGCCGGCGACCGTGACCGCGGCCGAGATCCTGGCCACCAGCCCGGACGGCGTGTTCTTCTCCAACGGCCCTGGCGACCCGGCGGCGATCGGCTATGCCGTCGACGCGATGCGCGGCGTGCTGCAGGCCGGCATGCCGGTGTTCGGCATCTGCCTGGGCAGCCAGGTGCTCGGCCGGGCGCTCGGGCTGGCCACCTACAAGCTGCGCTTCGGCCACCGCGGCGTCAACCAGCCGGTAGCGACGTCGCGCACCGGGCGGGTCCAGATCACCAGCCACAATCACGGCTTCGCGGTCGCGCTGCCCGGCACTGACGGACCGCCGGACTGGGTGCCGGGCTCACCGGCGAGCGCGCAGGCAGGCGGGACCTTCGAGACCGCGTTCGGCCCGGCGAGGATCACGCACGTCAACCTCAACGACGGCGTGGTCGAGGGCCTGCGGCTGCTGGACGCGCCCGCCTTCAGCGTCCAGTACCACCCCGAGGCGGCGCCCGGCCCGCACGACGCGTCCGGGCTGTTCGGCGAGTTCTGCGAGCTGATGGAGGACAACCGATGAGGCAGCATGCCTAAGCGCCCCGATCTGCGGTCGGTGCTGGTCATCGGCTCGGGACCGATCATCATCGGGCAGGCGTGCGAGTTCGACTACTCGGGCACGCAGGCCTGCCGGGTGCTGCGCGCCGAGGGCATCCGGGTCAGCCTGGTGAACTCGAACCCGGCCACGATCATGACCGACCCGGAGTTCGCCGACGCGACCTACGTCGAGCCGATCACGCCCGACGTGCTGGCGAAGGTGATCGCCAGGGAGCGGCCGGACGCGATCCTGCCCACCCTCGGCGGCCAGACCGCGCTGAACGCCGCCGTCGCGCTGCATGACAACGGGCACCCTGGCCAAGTACAACGTCGAGCTCATCGGGGCCGGCATCGACGCCATCAGGGCCGGGGAGGACCGCAGCCAGTTCAAGGAGATCGTCACCGGCGTGGGCGCGGAGGTGCCGGAGAGCCGCATCTGCCACACCATGGACGACGCCAGGGCGGCCGCGGCGGAGCTGGGCTTCCCGGTGGTCGTGCGCCCGTCGTTCACCCTGGGCGGCACCGGGTCCGGCATCGCGCGGACGAGCGCCGAGCTGCGACCGCATGGCCGGCGCGGGCCTGGACGCCAGCCCGGTCACCGAGGTGCTGCTCGAGGAGTCCATGCTCGGCTGGAAGGAGTTCGAGCTCGAGCTGATGCGCGACAGGAACGACAACGTCGTGATCGTCTGCTCGATCGAGAACATCGACCCGATGGGCGTGCACACCGGCGACTCGGTCACGGTCGCGCCGGCCATGACGCTGACCGACCGCGAGTACCAGCACATGCGCGACGTGGCGATCGACACCGCGCGCGCGGTCGGGGTGGACACCGGCGGCTGCAACATCCAGTTCGCGGTGCACCCGCAGACCGGCCGGATGGTCGTGATCGAGATGAACCCGCGGGTGTCCCGGTCCAGCGCGCTGGCATCCAAGGCGACGGGATTCCCGATCGCGAAGATCGCCGCCCGGCTGGCCATCGGCTACACCCTCGACGAGATCCGCAACGACATCACGGGGGAGACCCCGGCGAGCTTCGAGCCGTCGCTGGACTACGTGGTGGTCAAGGTGCCGCGGTTCGCGTTCGAGAAGTTCCCCGGAGCGGACCCGGTGCTCACCACGCACATGAAGTCGGTCGGCGAGGCCATGGCCATCGGCGGCACGTTCGCCGAGGCCCTGCAGAAGGCGCAGCGCTCGCTGGAGCAGCCCGGCGCCGCGTTCAGCTGGGCGGCGCCGCCGGGCGACCGGGAGGCGCTGCTGGCCGCGTGCGCGGTGCCGCACGACGGCCGGCTCGCGACCGTGCACCAGGCGCTGCGGGCGGGCGCGTCGGTCGCCGAGGTGTCGGCCGCCAGCTCGATCGACCCGTGGTTCGTGGACCAGATCGCCGCCATCGAGGAGCACGCGCGGCTCATCGAGGACGACGGCATCGGCATGGGCGGCCCGGCGACCGCGCGGGCGCTCGCCGCCGCGAAGGCGCGCGGATTCTCCGACGTTCAGCTCGCCCAGCTCACCGGCAGCACCGAGGCGCAGATCCGGTCGCTGCGGCACGCACTGGACGTCCGGCCCGGCTACCACATGGTGGACACCTGCGCGGCCGAGTTCGCCGCGCGCACGCCCGTACCTGTACTCGACGTACGACACCGAGACCGAGGTGCCCGGCCGGCGACAAGCCGAAGGTGATCATCCTCGGCAGCGGGCCGAACCGGATCGGCCAGGGCATCGAGTTCGACTACGCCTGCGTGCACGCCTCGTTCGCGCTCGCCGACGCGGGCTACGAGACGGTGATGGTCAACTGCAACCCGGAGACCGTGTCCACCGACTACGACACCTCCGGCCGGCTGTACTTCGAGCCGCTGACGCTCGAGGACGTGCTCGAGGTCGTGCACGCCGAGGAGCTGAGCGGGCCGGTGGCCGGCGTGATCGTGCAGCTCGGCGGGCAGACGCCGCTCGGGCTGGCGCGGGCTCTCGCAGGCCGCGGGCGTGCCCGTCGTCGGGACCTCGCCCGCACGCGATCCACCTCGCCGAGGACCGCGGCGAGTTCGGGCGCGGTGCTCGAGGCCGCCGGGCTGCTGGCCCCGCGGCACGGGACCGCGACGTCGGTGGCGCAGGCCGAGGCGGTGGCGCACGAGATCGGCTACCCGGTGCTGGTGCGGCCGTCCTACGTGCTCGGCGGCCGCGGCATGGAGATCGTCTACGACGACGCCTCGCTCGCCGACTACGTCGCGCCGCGCCACGGAGGCGTCGCCCGAGCATCCGGTGCTGATCGACCGCTTCCTTGACGATGCCATCGAGATCGACGTCGACGCGCTGTACGACGGGTCGGAGCTGTACCTCGGCGGCGTGATGGAGCACATCGAGGAGGCCGGGATTCACTCCGGCGACTCAGCCTGCGCGCTGCCGCCGATCACGCTGAGCCAGGAGTACATCGACCTGATCAGGACCTCGACCGAGGGCATCGCGCGCGGCGTAGGGGTGCGCGGGCTGCTGAACGTGCAGTACGCGCTGGCGGCCGGCGTGCTGTACGTGCTGGAGGCCAACCCGCGGGCATCGCGGACCGTCCCGTTCGTGTCCAAGGCGACGGCGGTGCCGCTGGCCAAGGCGGCGGCCCGGATCATGCTCGGCGCGACGGTCGGCGGGCTGCGGCAGGAGGGCTTGCTGCCGGCCACCGGCGACGGCGGGACGCTGCCGCTGGACGCGCCGATCGCGGTCAAGGAGGCGGTGCTGCCGTTCTCCCGGTTCGCGCGACGCGCAGGGCGAGGGCGTGGACACCGTGCTCGGCCCGGAGATGCGATCCACCGGCGAGGTCATGGGAATCGACGAGGTATTCGGCACGGCGTACGCCAAGTCGCAGGCGGCCGCCTACGGCTCGCTGCCGGTGAAGGGCCGGGCGTTCGTCTCGGTGGCCAGCAAGGACAAGCGCTCGATGGTCTTCCCGGTCAAGCGGCTGGCCGAGCTCGGCTTCGAGATCTGGGCAACCAGCGGAACCGGGGAGGTTCTGCGCAGGAACGGCGTTCGTGCCACGATCGTGCGTAAGCACAGCGACGGTCACGGGCCGGGCGGCGAGCCGACGATCGTGGAGCGCATCCTCGACGGGCAGGTGGACCTGATCGTGAACACGCCATTCGGCAGCCCCGGGCAGTCCGGGTTCCGCCGCGACGGGTATGAGATCCGGACGGCCGCGGTGCGGCGCGCGATCCCGTGCATCACCACGGTGCAGGGCCTGTGGGCGGCCGTTCAGGGCATCGAGGCCATCGACAGAGACGAGGTGGGCGTGCGCTCGCTGCAGGAGCACGCAGCGCGCCTGCGCTCGACAGGGACGAGCATGACGACATAGCGAGATCGACGCCCGAGGCAGGCCCCGTGCAGGTGCGCGGGACCGTGCTGACGGTGCGGCGGGTCGACGCCTACTACGCGATGACGCGTGGTCGCGCCGGCCATCGCGGCGCGCTTCAGGCCCGGCCAGTTCATCACCCTGGCGGTCGGCGGCCCTGACTCCTCCATGCTGCTGCAGCAGGGCGTTCTCCATCCACGATGTCCGGCCTGATCACGGCGGCACGGTGGAGTTCGTGTTCGCCGCGCACGGCCGCGGGACGCAGTGGCTGGCCGAGCGGCGGGCCAGGGACGTGCTCGACGTCACCGGCCCGCTCGGGCAGGCCGTTCCCGCTGCCCCGCGACCCGGCCAACTGCCTGCTGATCGGCGGCGGCTACGGCAGCGCGCCGCTGTTCTCGCTGGCCGGCAAGCTGAGCGAGCGGCGCTGCGAGGTGGACTTCCTGCTCGGCGCGGGCTCGGGCGACCGGGTCTTCGGCGCGCTGACCGCCCGGCGGACCGGGCGGACGGCCACGATCACCACCGAGGACGGCTCGCTCGGCACCCGCGGCCTGGTCACGGACATGCTGGACCAGGTCATCCACGAGGCCGCACCGACGTGATCTACGCCTGCGGCCCGATGCCGATGCTGCGCCAGGTCACGCTGCTGGCCCGGCGCTACGACATCCCGGTGCAGGCGGCCTGGTGGAGGAGGCGATGGCCTGCGGCATCGGGGTCTGCATGACCTGCGTGCTGCCGGTCGTCGGGTCGGACGGCATCACCCGGATGGTCGCGGTCCTGCGTGGACGGGCCGGTGTTCCGCGGCGAGTCCGGTGCGCTGGGATGACGTCGGCACGATCCCGTTCGACGCGTTCGGCGCGCCCGGCTGGGAGCCGCGGTCCCGCCGCGCCACCCAGCTCCAGAACGGCGCGGGACGGCCCGGCGACGGCGGTCCCGATGACACCGCCCCCGGCAGCAGCACCGGCCGGCAGCAGCCGGGCCGGCGACGGCCGGTCGGGCAACGGCCGGCCCGCCGACGGACGGCACGGGGGGAGGCAGCGCCATGGCGGTTGACCTGCGGACCAGGCTCGGTCACGTCGAGCTGCCGAACCCCATCATGACGGCGTCCGGATGCGCCGGGGCCGGCCGCGAGCTGGCCCAGTTCATGGACGTGTCCAAGATCGGCGCCATCGTCACCAAGTCGGTGATGCTCGGGCCGCGGTCGGGCCGTCCGACGCCGCGGATGGCCGAGACGCCGAGCGGCATGCTGAACTCGATCGGCCTGCAGGGTCCCGGCATCGACGCCTTCCTCCAGCGTGACCTGCCCTGGCTGCTGTCCAGGGGCGCCCGCGCCGTGGTCTCCATCGCCGGCGGCACCGTCGGGGAGTACGCCGACCTGGCGGCGCGGCTGTCGGACGCCGCCGGCGTCACGGCGATCGAGGTCAACATCTCGTGCCCGAACGTGGAGCACCGCGGACAGGTGTTCGCCTGCGACCCGGACTCCTCGGCCGCGGTGATCGAGGCGGTGCGCAGCCGGGCGCGCTACGACATCCCGGTGTTCGCGAAGCTCTCGCCGGATGTCACGGACATCGTCACGATCGCGAAGGCGTGCGTGTCGGCGGGCGCCGACGGCCTGTCGATGATCAACACGCTGCTCGGCATGGTGATCGACACCGAGACGATGCGGCCGCGGCTGGCGGGCCTGACCGGCGGGCCTGTCCGGCCCGGCGATCAGGCCGGTAGCGGTGCGCTGCATCTGGCAGGTCCGCGAGGCGCTGCCGGACGTGCCCATCATCGGCATGGGCGGCGTGCGCACCGGCCGCGACGCCCTGGAGCTGATCCTGGCCGGGGCGTCCATGGTCAGCGTGGGCACGACGATCTTCCACGATCCGTCGGCGTGCGTCCGGATCCTGCGCGAGCTTGAGGACGAGCTGACTGTCCGCGGGGTCGAGCGCCTCGCCGACGTGATCGGCCTCGCCCACCAGGCCCACGGCGCGGCCGGGCGGACGCCGAGCCCGACTGCCAGAGTAGAGGAGGAGCTGATGGCCGGCTACGCACCGATTGCCGTCGCGCTGGACGCGCCGGACCTGGAGACTGCCGCCCGCTGGGCCGCGCTGGTGACGCCGCATGTCAGCACCCTGAAGATCGGCCTGGAGCTGTATCTGCGGTACGGCCCGGACGTGGTCGCCTCGGTCCGCGGCGCCAGCGGCGTGGAGATCTTCCTCGACCTGAAGCTGCACGACATCCCGGCAACCGTGGCGGGCGCGGCGCGGGCCGTGGCGCGGCTGCGCCCGGCCCTGCTGACGGTGCACGCCGCGGCGGGCTCTGCTGCCATCAGGGCAGCGGCGGACGCCGCCCCGGACGCCCGCATCGTGGCCGTGACCGTGCTGACCTCGCTGGGCGAGGCTGACCTGGACCGGATCGGGCTGGCGGCCCGGTCGGCGAGGCAGCGCGGCGGCTGGCCGCGCTCGCGGTCGAGGCGGGCGCGGGCGGCCTGGTCTGCTCGCCGCAGGAGGTCGAGGCCGTCCGCGCGGAGGTCGGCGACGATGTGCTGCTCGTCACGCCGGGCGTCCGGCCGGCCGGCGCGGCCCTGAACGATCAGGCACGGGTCGCGACGCCGGAGGAGGCGCTGAGGTCCGGCGCCGACCTGCTGGTGATCGGCCGCCCGATCACCGGCGCGGCCGATCCGGGTGCCGCGGCGGCGGCGATCGCGGCCTCGATCAGGCGCGCCGAGGCGGTGCGGCCCTAGCCGCGGTCCGCAGCCGCCTCGAACGTGCGCTCGAAGGCGGCGAACTCGGCCGATTATCCTGATCGGCTGGTTATAGGCGGATCGATAGCGCTTCCTTAGGGCGCAGATTGCCACTCTGCGATGTGTCGCAGAAAACGAAAAACCTTGCGCTACCTGCGAAAATACAACTACTCTGGGTATGCGCACTTGTACGGGGCGTCATTTTGGATAATTTGTGCCGGTGCAAACGGGAGTTCACGTTGCCGAGCCGGGCGTAACTCGCTAGTTTCCCCTCGCGGAGCGACTTTTTCGATACGAAACCCGAGGTGACCTCGCGTGGCTCTTCCTCCCCTTACCCCGGAGCAGCGGGCGGCAGCACTTGAGAAGGCTGCACAGGCTCGCAAGGACCGTGCGGAAGTGAAGAACAGGCTCAAGCACGGCCCAACAACCCTTCCTGAGGTTCTCAAGGAAGGGCAGACCGATGATGTCGTGGGCAAGATGAAGGTGTCGGCTCTGCTGGAGTCCATGCCGGGCGTCGGCAAGGTGCGGGCGAAGCAGATCATGGAGCGGCTGGGCATTGCGGAGTCGCGGCGCGTCCGCGGCCTGGGCGCCAACCAGCGCAGCGCGCTGGAGACCGAATTCGGCGGAGACATCTGACGATCGTCAGACCGGAGCAGGGGAGGGGGCCGCGGGAGGCATGCTCGCAGCCGAGCCGCGCGGGCTGCGCCGCGGCGCCCCTGTCCCTGCGCGCCTGACGGTCCTGTCCGGGCCTTCAGCCGTCGGCAAGAGCACGGTGGCGGCGCGACTCCGCCGCGACTGCCCGTGGATATGGCAGTCGGTGTCGGTGACCACCAGGCCGCCGCGGCCCGGCGAAATGGACGGGCGCGAGTATTACTTTGTCAGCGAGGCCGAATTCGAGAGAATGGCCGCCGCCGGCGAATTGCTCGAATCCGCGCGCTTCGCGGGTAACCGCTACGGCACGCCGCGCGCACCCGTCCAGCAGCGCCTCGACTCCAGGGCCCCCGCGCTGCTGGAGATCGACGTGGCGGGCGCCCGCCAGGTGCGGGCCGCGTTCCCGGACGCGCTGCTGATCTTCCTGGCCCCGCCGTCCTGGGCGGAGCTGGAGCGGCGCCTGATCGGCCGTAAGACCGAGTCGGCCGAGGCGATCAGCCGGCGGCTTGAGGCCGCCCGGACGGAGCTGGCGGCCAGCGATGAGTTCGATATCACGCTGGTGAACACTTCGATCGAGGAAGTGTGCGAGCAGCTGGTAGCCTTGATGGTGGCCCAGTATGGCAATGCCGGGCGCGACCTTGCACCGCAGGGCATTCACTGATTCCAGATCCGGAAGGCACACGTTGGCAGCGACCCCGTCGTCAGAGGGCATCATCAACCCGCCGATCGACGATCTGCTGCAGGTTGTCGACAGCAAGTACGGCCTGGTGATCATGGCGTCGAAGCGGGCCAGGCAGATCAACGCCTACTACGCCCAGCTCGGCGAGGGCCTGCTTGAGTACGTCGGCCCGCTGGTCGAGACCCGGGTGCAGGAGAAGCCGCTGTCGATCGCGCTGCGCGAGATCAGCGAGCGGCTGCTCAGCGCGGAGAGCACCGAGCAGGTCTGAGCTGGCCTGCCGCCGGACGAGAGTCCGTTGACCGCGCCTGACGCACGCCAGTCGTGCGGATGGCCGCGCGCTGGAGGCTGACCGTGCGCATCGTCCTTGGCGTATCCGCCGGGCATCGCCGCCTACAAGGCCTGCGAGCTGCTGCGCCTGCTCACGGAGGCAGGCCACCGCGTGCGGGTCGTGCCCGACCCCGGCCGCCCTGAGCTTCGTCGGCGCCGCCACCTGGGCCGCCCTGTCCGGCCAGCCCGTCGAGGTCAGCCCGTGGGAGATCGGTCCACGAGGTGCCGCACGTGCGGCTCGGTCAGGAAGCCGACCTGGTCATCGTCGCCCCGGCGACCGCGGACCTGCTGGCCCGCGCCGCGACCGGGATGTCGGACGACCTGCTGACCGCCGTCCTGCTGACCGCCCGCTGCCCGGTCATCTTCGCGCCGGCCATGCACACCGAGATGTGGGAGCACCCGGCGACCCGCGCCAACGTCGCGACCCTGCGCGACCGCGGCGCCATCGTGCTGGATCCCGCCTCCGGCCGGCTGACCGGCGCAGACAGCGGTCCTGGCCGGCTGCCTGAGGCCGCCGAGCTGTTCGCGGTTGCGCAGCGGGTGCTGGCCAGGGGCGCCGCCGGGCTGGTGCCGGACCTGGCCGGGCGCCGCGTGCTGGTCTCGGCCGGCGGCACCCGCGAGGAACTCGATCCGGTGCGCTTCCTGGGCAACTGGTCATCTGGGCAGGCAGGGCTACGCGCTCGCCAGGACCGCGGCCGGCCGCGGCGCGCAGGTCACGCTGGTGGCCGCGAACGTCGGCCTGCCCGACCCGGCAGGCGTGCGGGTCGCTGCGCGTCGATCTCCGCCGGCTGACCTGCGGGAGGTGATGCTGGCGGAGGCCGGCAGCGCCGACGCGATCGTGATGGCCGCGGCCGTGGCCGACTTCCGCCCGGCCGTCCGGAGCGATTCCAAGATCAAGAAGTCCGGGGCCGAGCCGGAGCCGATCATCCTCGTCCGAGAACCCGCGACATCGTCCGCGACCTGGTGGCGGCACGCCGGCGTCCCGGCCAGGTCGATCGTCGGCGTTCGGCGCCGAGACCGGCGACATGCTGGCGAACGGCCGCGCCAAGCTGGCGGGAAGGGCTGTGACCTGCTGGTCGTGAACCAGGTCGGGAACGGGCTGGCCTTCGGGACCGCCGACAACGAGGCCATCGGTGCTGGGCGCGGACGGCATCGAGGTGAAGCGTGCCCAGCGGCACCGAAGGACGAGATCGCCGACGCGATCTGGGACCTGGTCGCGGCCCGGCTGGCCGCTGAGAGGCCGATCCGGCCGGCCTGGCCGCGCGCGGACGTCGGCACCGGCTACAATTCGGCGAGGATCTGAAGAGGTCACCGGCGGCGCGCGAGCGCGGAACCGCTGTCAGCAGAAGCTCAAGCAGAAGAAAAGGTGTCTAGTGGCTCGTCGTCTTTTCACCTCCGAGTCCGTCACGGAGGGCCATCCGGACAAGATGGCCGACCAGATCAGCGATGCCATCCTGGACTCGATGCTCAAGGGTGACCCGCGCAGCCACGTTGCTGTCGAGACGCTGATCACCACCGGCCAGGTGCATGTGGCCGGCGAGGTCACGACCGAGACCTATGTGGACATCCCGGGCATCATCCGGGAGAAGATCCTCGAGATCGGCTACGACTCCTCCGCCAAGGGGTTACGACGGCGCGTCCTGCGGCGTGTCGGTCTCCATCGGCTCCCAGTCGCCGGACATCGCCCAGGGCGTGCGGCGAGGCATTCGAGCACCGCGAGGGCGAGGGCTCGGACGAGCTGGACCGGCAGGGCGCCGGTGACCAGGGCCTGATGTTCGGCTACGCCTGCCGCGACACCCCGGAGCTGATGCCGCTGCCGATCATCGCTCGCGCACCGGCTGGCCCGCCGGCTGTCCGAGGTCCGCCGCAACGGCGACGTTCCCTACATCCGGCCCGACGGCAAGACGCAGGTCACGATCGAGTACTCGGGCGACCAGGCGGTCCGGCTGGACACCGTGGTCGTGTCCACCCAGCACGCTCCGGCCATCGACCTGGCCGGAGCTGCTCACCCCGGACGTCCGCGACCACGTGGTGGACCCGGTCCTGGCGAGCCTGGAGCTGGACACCACCGGCTACCGGCTGCTGGTCAACCCGACCGGCCGGTTCGAGATCGGCGGCCCGATGGGCGACGCCGGGCTGACCGGCCGCAAGATCATCATCGACACCTACGGCGGGATGGCCCGGCACGGCGGCGGCGCGTTCTCCGGCAAGGACCCGTCCAAGGTGGACCGCAGCGCCGCCTATGCGATGCGCTGGGTGGCGAAGAACGTCGTCGCCTCCGGGCTGGCCGACCGCTGCGAGACCCAGGTCGCCTACGCGATCGGCAAGGCCAAGCCGGTCGGCCTGTTCGTGGAGTGCTTCGGCACCGAGCGCGCGCCCGTCGAGCGGATCCAGGACGCCGTGCTGCAGGTGTTCGACCTGCGGCCGGCCGCGATCATCCGGGACCTGGACCTGCTCCGGCCGATCTACTGCGCAGACCGCCGGCCTACGGCCACTTCGGCCGCGAGGAGCCGGACTTCTCCTGGGAGCGCACGGACCGCGCGGACGCGCTCCGGGCGGCCGTCGGCGCCTGACCGCCGCGAGGACGCAGGGGCGGGCCGGCAGTCTGCCGGCCCGGCCTGATCGCCGTTGCCGGATCGGTATCGGATATTTTGCGGATATCCCGACATTGTTGAGCCATTGCTCTACTGTTTATGTCGATATCTCGGCCAATCCCGATTCTGGTCTGGTGATGGATGACGTCGTCTGATGGGCACCGTGCGGCCGGCCATTCCGGCGCAGCTGCGGAGCCCGGGATAGGCGCAGCCGCGGGCCGGGAGATCGCCGACGCCGGCGAGCAGCGTGACCCGTGGTTCGCGCCGGGGCCCAAGTCCGCTGACGCTGCCGCCGGGGCTGACGCTGCCGCCGGGGCTGACGCTGGCGCTGCGGCGGACACTGGCGAGGAGGCTGAGGCCGGCCGTGGTGCCGAGCCCGACACCGCGCAGTGGTTCCTGCCAGCCGGGCGCGCCGGGCTGCTGCCGGACTCCATGACGATCTCGCCCGACGATGAGGAGCCAGCAGGCCGCCCGGCAGGCCCGTCCGCACGCACGGCGGCCGTCAGCGCGCCGCCGTGGGCCGCCGATCCGGCGGTCGACGCTTCCGGAAGCCCGCCGCCGTGGGAGACCGGGCCGTGGCCGGGACCCGGCGGTGCCAGGCCGTCCCGCCCGGCGAGCAGCCGCTCCGGCGCACGCGCACAGTGCCAGCGCGAGTGCGAGTGCCAACGGGAGCTCCGGTCCGGGACTGCCGCAGACCAGGCAGGGACAGCGCGCCGGATCCTGATCGCCGGCCTGGTGCCGCTCGTGGTCCCCGGGCTGATGGCGGGCATCCGCGGGCTGCGGGGGAGCCCGGCTGGCGGCCCGGTGCGGCGCGCTGCCGTCACGGCCATCGCAGCCTCGCTCGCCTGGGCGGTCGTCATCGTGGTGGTCGTCATCGCGGTCAGTTCCGGTGGCTCGGGCGCCGCCTGTACCTACCCGGCGGCCGTGCACCAGGCCTTCGCCCGCGCGATGACCGACATCAGCACGCACGCTCCGGGACAGGCTGCCGACCTGACCCTCGCGGTCAGCCGGGCCAACGCCTCGGCGGCCGCGACCGGCCAGATACCGGTCAGGAACGCGCTGTTCGCGCTCGCCGGGGATCTGGAGCTGGCGCGCGGGGATGTCACCGCGGGCAGGGCGGTGCCAGGCACGCTGCGCGCGCACCTGGCGGCTGACGGATCGGCCCTGACGCGCGCCTGCCCGTCCTGACGGCCGGGGGTCTGCAGGCCTCGTTCCCGCCCGGGGAACTATCGCAAGATCGTTGCGCCCGCCGTGGCGCTCACGTAACGTGACGCTGTCCTCACGGTCAGTCGCAGCGAGAAAGACATGTGGATCGTTTTTGATCTCCTCACCCGGCTAGTGATCGGCGGCAGCCTGGTCATCGCCGGGCTGACCAAGCTCCTGTCGACCGTGTCCTGGCGGCAGGTGTGGCTGGCGTCCTACCGTCTGCTGCCGCGCCCGCTGGTCCGCCCGGTCGCGGTCACGCTGCCGTCCGCCGAGGCGTGCTGCGGGCTGGCCGTGCTGGCCGGCGTGCTCGGGCCGGGCTCGGCACTGGCGGGCGCCGGGATGCTGGCCGTCCTCGCTGCCGCGGTGGCGACCGCGCTGCTGCGCGGGCTGGAGATCACCTGTCACTGCCTCACCATGACCGGTGAGGTGATCTCGTGGCGCGGGGTCGCGCGCAACCTGGTCCTGGCCGCCGCGGCCGTGCTGACAGTCTGGCGCGGCGGATCGTGGCACGGGGCGGCGGACCTGCTCGGCAGCACCCGCCTCGGCTGGCCGGCGCAGCTGGGCCTGCTGGCTGCCGCAGCGCTCGTCGCGCACGCCGCGGCGCTGGCCGTCACGGCAGCACGCCGGCAGCGCACGCTCACGGCCATCGCCAGCCTGGCTGCCCGTCACCGCGGCTCAGCAGGGATAGCCGGTGTCCATCACGGTGGTCGGCGAGTTCGCCGTATACGCGGGGTACGCGAGCATGAACGAGTACCTGGTACTCGGCATGCACCGGGCCGGCGCCCGGATCAACCTGCAGCCGCACTTCCTGGAGACGGTGGGCTGCTCCGATGAGCTGCTGCGGATCTGGGCGCGGTCCCGCCCGCACGTGGACGGCCCGGTGCTGTACTCCAGCTGGATGCGGCCGGATCTGGAGTGCTTCGCCGGAACCGAGCTGTACCTGCGCTCCATGTACGAGGCCAGCCGGCTGCCGGCCGGCTGGGCGGAGCGGCTGAACCTCGCCCACGCCCTGATCGTGCCGACGCCGTTCGTGGCGGACGCGTTCCGCGCCAGCGGGGTAACGGTCCCGGTGGAGGTCGTGCCGGACGGCATCGACCCGGCCGCCTACCCGTACCTGGAGCGGCCGGCCTCCGAAGGCGTGACCACGCTGATCGTCAGCGCGGTCTACAACCGGCTGTACGGCCTGCCCGGCATCGGCGACCGCAAGCACCTGCCCGAGGCGATCGCGGCCTGGCAGCAGGCCTTCGCCGGGGATCCGCAGGCGCGGCTGATTCTCAAGTGCAGGTTCGGCCAGCGCTCTGACTTTCCCGCCGATCCGCGCATCATCTTCGTGCCGGAGGAAGAGTCGACGAGGGGGATCGCGCACTGGTATCAGCAGGCCGACGTGCTGCTCGCACTTGGCAGCGAGGGGTTCGGGCTCCCGCTGATCGAGGGCATGGCCACTGGCCTGCCGGTCATCGCGCTCGCCTCCGAGGGCCAGGCGGAGGTCTGCCGCCAGGCGGAAGGCCTCGTTCTCGCGGTGCCGCCGGCCGGCTTCGAGACTCATCTGCACGAAGGGCGCGAGCCCTGCGGCGTGCGCGGCGTGCCCGCCGTAGCGGACGTGGCCGACCGGCTGCGCTGGGTCGCCGGGCACCGGGACGAGGCGGCGGAGATGGGCCGGGCAGCGTCGTCCTGGGTGCACCGGCACCGCAACGTGTGGTCCTACGGGCAGGCCGTGCTGGACGTGATCGAGACCTATACCCGGTTCCGCCGGATCCGCCGCCGGCCGCCGGAACCCGTTGTGCCAGCTGCCAGGCAGGTGCCGCGGGCCGGCGCACCGTCGGGAACGCGGCCAGGCTGAGAGCGGCGCTAGGCTGGCGGGATGGCGGCGGTCGCGCGCTGCCGGAGGTCAGTGGCCTCTGGTAGGACAGAGGCGTGCCAGGTCAGGTGTCACAGACTGCGCGCCGTCAGCGCACGGGAGGCCGCGCGCCGCGGCAGCCCGCCGCCGAGCTTCCGGTGGCAGTGGTCGCTGTCGACATCTCGCTGCCGCACCTGGACCGGCCCTTTGACTACCTGGTCCCGGACACGATGGCCGATCAGGCAGTGCCCGGCAGCCAGGTGCGGGTGCGCTTTGCCGGGCAGCTGACGGGCGGGTTCGTCCTCGAGCGGCGCGCCGGCAGCGAGCACGAGGGGCGCCTGGGCTACCTGGAGCGCGTGGTCGCGCCCGAGCCGGTGCTGACTCCCGAGATCGCCGGACTGGCCAGGGCCGTGGCCGACCGCTACGGCGGCACGATGGCCGACGTTCTGCGGCTGGCGATTCCGCCCCGGCACGCACGGGCCAGCAAGGCGGCGGCGAGCGCTGCGGCCCCTGCCGACGGTGCCCCTGCGCCGGACGATGCCCCTGCCGGCTGCCCGTGCCCCGGCGGCGGTGCCCTGCGCCGGACGGCGGCTCTGGCCGGCTCTGCCCCGGACAGCGCAGGCGAGACCGGCGCGAGCCGCTGGCAGCGCTATGCGGATGGCGAGTCGTTCCTTGCCGCGCTGGCCGCAGGCCGCAGCCCGCGGGCGGTGTGGTCGGCGCTGCCCGGTCCGCACTGGCCGGACGAGATCGCGCAGGCGATAGCCGCGGTCACGCGCTCGGGCCGGGGCGGGCTCGTCGTCGTCCCGGATGCACGCGACCTCAGGCTCGTTGACGCAGCCCTCGCCGCCGCGCTCGGCCCCGGGCGGCACGTCGTGCTTGCCGCGAGCCTCGGGCCAGCCGAGCGCTACCGGCGGTGGCTGGCTGCGGCGCGCGGCGAGGTCTCCGTCGTGGCGGGGACCAGGGCGGCGATGTTCGCGCCGGTGACGGACCTTGGCCTGGTTGTGCTGTGGGATGAGGGGAACGACCTGCATGCCGAGCAGCGCGCGCCGTATCCGCACGCGCGGGAGGTACTCGCGCTGCGCGCCTACCGGGCCCGCTGCGCTGCCCTCATCGGCGGATTCGCCCGGACGGCCGAGGCCGCTCTGCTGCTTGCCAGCGGCTGGGCCCGCCCGCTGGCCGGTGACCGCCTGGCCGTCCGCGAGGCAGCCCCGGCCGTGCAGCCCGCGGGGGCCGCGGAGGAACTGGCCAGGGACGAGGCAGCCAGGTCAGCGCGGCTGCCGAGCATCGCGCTGCGCACCGCGCGGGAAGCGCTGGCGACAGGGCCGGTCCTGTTCCAGGTACCGCGCCGCGGCTACCTGGCCGCTGTGGCCTGCGAGCGCTGCCACACCCGGGCGCGCTGCCACTGCGGCGGGCCCGCTGAGCTGCCCGGCCGCAGGCGCCGCTGCGCTGCGGCTGGTGCGGCTCGGCGATCGGCCGCAGCTGCCGTGAGTGCGGGCATCAGGGCCTGCGGGCACTGGTCACCGGGGCCGGGCGGACCGCGGAGGAGCTCGGCCGGGCCTTCGCGCCGGCCCCGGTGCTGACATCCGGCGGCAGCTCGGTCCTGGAGCAGGTCGGCGGCGAGCCCGCCATCGTGGTCGCGACGCCGGGCGCTGAGCCGCGCCGCCGACGGCGGGTACGCAGGCGCCGTGCTGCTCGACGGCTGGGCCATGCTCGGCATGGCCAGCCTCCGCGCCGCCGAGGAGGCGCTGCGGCGCTGGATGAATGCCGCGGCGCTGGTCCGGCCGGCCGGCGATGGCGGCCGCGTCGTCGTGGTGGCCGATGCCGCCCAGCCCGCGGTGCAGGCGCTGATCCGCTGGGACCCCGCCACGTTCGCCGACCGCGAGCTCGCCGAGCGGGCGGAGCTCCGCTTCCCGCCCGCGGCGCGGATGGGATCGGTTGCCGGCCCGCGGGCCGCCGTCGACTCGCTGCTGGCCGCGGCCGCGCTGCCGCGCCGATGCGGAGGTGCTGGGACCGCTGCCGGCCAGCAGCGAGAACCGTCATGGCCGCGGCGCGAGGGGCGGGCCGGCCGATGCCATCGCCGCAGAGCCGGATGCCGTCCGCTATCTCGTGCGAGTGCCCAGGTCGGAAGGGGCGTCTGGCTCGCGCGCTGCGCGCGGGCCAGGCCGTCCGCAGCGCCGCGAAGGAGCCAGGATCGGTCCGCATCCAGCTGGACCCGGCGGAGCTGATCTGACTACGCCCGCTCAGGCCATAGGGTACTTGGGTGGCCACCTCACTGGGTGGCCAGCAACCGCGGCCTGCGTCGGACGCGGAGGAGGCTGGCGGGCCACATCGCGAGCGTCCCCGGATGCCGCCAGTCCGGCTCGCGCCGCGCGAGGAACTGGCGGCCGCAGCCAGGGTCGCGCCGCTGCTGCGGGCCGCGCGGGACCTGAGCGCCTGGGCCGCGCGCCGCCCGGAGACGTCGGCCAGCGAGGCGCTCGCCGCCGGACGACGCCTGCGCCGCGGCCGAGGAACTCGAGCTGACGCCGGCCGAGCTGGACGCGGCCTGGCAGGTGGTCGTGGCAGCTGCCGGAGGCCAGCGGGCAGCGACGCGAAGCGCGCCGAGTCGGTGCCGCTGGCGACCGCCAGCGCCGAGGACGTACTGCCGGCATGGGACGCCGCGCTCGCGGCGCTGCTGGCCGCCGAGGACCTGGACGGGCTCGCCACCGCCCTGTACACGGTGGGCGCGCCGGTGCGGATGGACGCGCTGTTCGACGCCTACTCGGCCGCGGCCGGCACGCGGCGGCCAGCCGGGCCCGGCGAGAGCGCCCCGGCGAGCCCGGCTCCGCCGGCAGCGGCCCGGGCAGCGGCCAGGGCGAGCCCGTCCCGCGGAGACCGGGGCGGTGACCGCGGGCCAGCTGCCGGACGCGGACCAGGCGGCGGCCCTGTCGCGTGCGCTGGAGATGCTGGCCGATCTGGGCGTGGTCGAGCTGGGCACCGAGGAGAGGACGCAGGCGGGCTGACCGTCACCCTGTCCCCGCTCGGTGTCTGGGGCGTGCACCGGAGGCTGCGCGCCCAGGGCTGGCACGTCCCGGTCGCTCGGGCGGCTGACCGCGCGGAGCCGTGGCGCCTGCTGCTGACCCTGGCCAGCTGCGACGCCGAGGACGGCGAGACCAGAGATCGACGAGCTGGCTCGTCGGGCGGACGCGACGGCAGGCCGCCGCGGAGCTCATCAGCGCGGCCAGCCAGCGGCACGCCGGGCCTGCGCGGTGCCGCGTTCGCGGTGCTTGACCGGATCGGCGAAGTCCGCGACGGAGGAGGTGCGCAGCGCGCTCAGCGAGCCGCTGCTGCGCGCGCACGCGGCGGTCTGGCTGCACGAGCACGGCGAGGACGCCGAGCTCGGCCCGGCGGACCGGACCTGGCTGCTCGTCGACCTGGGCGCCGGGCTGCTGGAGGAGGCCGACCCGCAGGACGTCGTGGCCGAGCTGCTGCCCGAAGTGCCGCCGGAGGCGCAGGCGGAGATCGTCGCCGGGCTGTGGCAGGTCCAGCATCCCGGGGTGACCGACCTGCTGACCGCGCTCAGCGAGCACCACCCTGATCCGGGGGTGGCGCGGGCGGCGCGCAAGGCCGCGTTCAAGGCCCGCTCGCGTCTCGGCGCAGTTAGCGCTGCCGGAGTTCATAGACTTGATCAAGCTGCGCGTCCCGCTGCGGGACACGGTCGGATCGGCGCCCATGCCGGGAGGAACGTAGTGAGCGTCAAGCCGATCCGCCTGTTCGGCGATCCGGTCCTGCGCACCCCGGCCGAGCCGGTCCGCGACTTCGACGCCGAGCTGCGCAAGCTGGTCAAGGACCTCACCGACACGATGCTGGAGGCGCCCGGCGTCGGCCTGGCCGCGCCGCAGATCGGCGTGGGCCTGCGGGTCTTCACCTACTACGTCGACGACGTGCTCGGGCACCTGATCAACCCGTCGCTGGACCTGTCGGACGAGGCGGAGACCGACGACGAGGGCTGCCTGTCCTTCCCTGGCCTGGCCTACCCGACGAGCCGGTCGCTCGGCGCTGTCGCCACAGGGTTCGACATGTACGGCGAGCCGGTCACCCTCGAGGGCACCGGCCAGCTGGCGCGGTGCGTGCAGCACGAGACCGACCATCTGGACGGGGTGCTGTTCATCGACCGGCTCGACGCCGCAGCAGCGCAAGCTGGCCATGAAGGAGATCCGGGCGGCGGAGTGGTGGGGCGAGCCAGTGCCGCTGATCAAGGTCTCGCCGCACCCGACCGGCGGCAGGGCCTGCTAGGCGCATGCGACTGGTCTTCGCCGGCACCCCGCCGGCAGCCGTCCCCTCGCTGGATGCGCTGCTGAAGTCCGCGGCACGAGGTCGCGGCGGTGATCACCCGGCCGGACGCGCCGGCGGGCCGCGGGCTGCAGCTCGGCCGCAGCCCGGTGGCGCAGCGCGCCGACGAGGCCGGCCTCGAGGTGCTGCAGCCCGCCGCGCCCGTCGCGATCCCGGACTTCCTCGGCCGGCTGCGCGAGATCGCGCCGGACTGCTGCCCGGTCACCGCCTACGGTGCGCTGATCCCGCAGACCGCGCTCGACATCCCCGCCCAGGGCTGGGTCAACCTGCACTTCTCGCTGCTGCCCGCCTGGCGCGGCGCGGCACCCGTGCAGCACGCGATCCTGCACGGCGACGACGTCACCGGCGCGACCACCTTCCAGATCGTCAGGGAGCTGGACGCCGGCCCGGTCTTCGGCGTGCTCACCGAGCCGATCCGGCCGTCCGACACTGCCGGGGACCTGCTCGACCGGCTGGCATCGCCGGGAGCGGAGCTGCTGGTCGCGACCCTCGACGGGATCGAGTCCGGGCGAGCTCGAGGCGCGGCAGCAGCCTGCCGAGGGCGTGAGCCTGGCGCCGAAGATCACGCCGCGGATGCCCGGATGTGACTGGCGCAAGCCAGCGGTCGCGATCGGCAGGCAGATCCGCGCGTGCACGCCCGAGCCGGGTGCCTGGACCGTGCTGGACGGTGCCAGGCTCAAGCTCTGGCCGGTACAGCCCGCCGCTCCTGCCGGCGCTGCCGCCGCTGGCGACGTCGGCTGGCGTGCCCGGCCCGCTGGCGCCGGGCCAGCTGCTGGTGCAGCGCAACCGCGTGCTGGCCGGCACCGGCAGCACGCCGGTCGAGCTGGGCGATGTCCAGCCGCACGGCAAGCGCCGGATGAGCGCGGCCGACTGGGCCCGCGGGCTGCATTCTGGCGGCCAGCAGATCACGCTCGGCTGACGGGCCGGGATGCGGGCGTGACCAGCGGATCAGGCCACCGGGGCCGGCCAGCGTCCGGCCGCCGGGCCGGGCAGCCAGGCCAGCGACCAGCCGGCGGCGGACGCCGCGCCGCCCCGCCGACCCGCCCCGGCGGGCGGCACTCGACGTGCTGCTGGCAGTGTCGGACCGGGACGCCTACGCGAACCTGCTGCTGCCGCAGCTGATCGCGCAGCGCGAGCTGGCAGGCCGGGACGCCGCCCTGGCCACCGAACTCTGCTACGGAACGCTGCGCGGCCAGGGCAGCTACGACGCGATCCTTGGCATCTGCAGCGACCGCGACCTCGCGGCTCGACCCGGTCGCTGCGCGCAGGTGCTCCGGCTCGGCACCCACCAGCTGCTGGCCACCAGGATCCAGCCGCACGCCGCCGTGGCCACGTCGGTCGACCTGGCCAAGGAGGCGGCCGGGCAGCGCCCGGCCGGCTTCGTCAACGCCGTGCTCCGCCGGGTGGCCACCCGGGATCTGCGACGCCTGGCTGGACATCGCGGCGCCCGCGCGAGACGCCGACCCGGTCGGGCACCTGGCCGTCCGCTACAGCCACCCGCGCTGGGTGGTGGAGGCGTTCGCGGCGGCGCTCGGCGAGGCGGCTGACGGCAGCCTGGCCGGCACCGAGGCGATGCTGGCCGCTGACAACGAGCGCCCGGCCGTCCAGCTGTGCGTGGTGCCGGGCCTGGCTACGAAGGACGAGCTGGTAGCGGCGGGCTGCGCGCCAGCGCGGTGGTCGGCGTTCGGGGCCTACCTCGGCGACCGGTGATCCTGCTGCGATTCCCGCGGTCGCGGAGGGCCGGGCAGGCGTGCAGGACGAGGCCAGCCAGCTCGCCGCGGCTGCGCTCGCGCGCGTGCCGCTCGCGGGCGCCGACTCGCGCTGGCTGGATCTGTGTGCCGGACCGGGCGGCAAGGCGCGGCTGCTGGCCGGGCTCGCCGCCGGGGCGGGTGCCCGTCTGCTGGCCGCCGAGGTCCGCGAGCACCGGGCCCGGCTGGTGCGATCGGCGGTCGTCCCCTGGGTCATCACGGCCGACGGCCGCCAGCCGGCCTGGCGGGCCGCCGCCTTCGACCGGGTCATCGCCGACGTGCCGTGCTCCGGGCTCGGCGCGCTGCGGCGCAGGCCGGAAGCGCGCTGGCGGCGCGGGCCCGCAGGACGTCAGCGCGCTGAGCGGCCTGCAGCGCGACCTGCTGCGCGCTGCGCTGGCTGCCGTCCGGCCCGGCGGCGTCGTCGCCTACGTGACCTGCTCGCCGCATCCAGCCGAGACAGCGGAGGTGGTGGCCGGCGTGCTGGCCGGGCGGGACGACGTCACTGTGCTGGACGCTCCGGCCGTGCTGGCCGAGGTCCCCGATCTCCGCAGCGAGGCTGACGGCCGGTACGCGCAGTTCTGGCCGCACCGGCACGGCACGGACGCGATCTTCCTGGCCCTGCTCTCGCGGTCAGCCTGAGTGACCGGTCCCGTCAGCCCGGCAGGTGACTGGCGGACGCCGATAGCGAGCGACAGCTCCGTCGATGGGTTCAGATCTTTGCCGCAGGGCGAGCCGGCTTTCACGAAGCAGGCGCGGCGGCCGGGAGGCCCGCTGCCAGACGCTGCGTCCAGCAGACGCTTGTCGTAGGTAACGAACGAAGTCAGCGCCTGGCGGGTATGCAGCGCCGTGCCGAGATGGATGGCATCCAGGCTGCGCACTGTAGAGGGTCGCACTGTCTCGGGCCAGGATCCGGACCGGCGGGTCGAGGCTGATCAGGTCGATCTGGTCCAGAACAGCCGGGAGTCCCGCCGCTGCCTGGGGCGCGTACCGAGCCAGCGCGCGGAATGACTCGATCTCCGTCAGCACGGAACTGATCCAGCCCGTCTCAGCGCGCTCGTCAAGCCAGTCTCGCAGCGCCACCGACTCCGCCTCGGCGTGGACGAGCTTGACGACGGCCGCCGAGTCCAGGTAAATCATCAGCGCTCGCCGGAGCGGTCCCGGGCCAGTTCGTCGGCCACGTTGACTCCGTCCGGTTCTCCAAGGTCTATCCGCAGGATCGCCCGCCGCATCTGAGCTGCCCGCTCGCGGCGGCTCGCCGCCTCGAGCACGGCCTGGCGGATGGCGGCGGACCGCGAGATGCCGCCGTGGGTTAGGACATCGAGGGCGTGGTCAGTCTCGTCATCGGTGCGGAAGGTGAATGTGTCAGCCATACCCAGACTGTAAGACAAAAAGTCTTACAGGTCAATTCGCAGCAAGGCAGCAGCGGCAGCGTGGCTCGTCAGCCGGACTGTGTGCTCGTCAGCCGGACCATCGCCGGCGGGCGCGCGCCCGGCCGCCAGCCTGGCGGTGCCGAGGTCGGCTCGCTTCCCCTCGGCATAGCCGGCTCCGTAGCCGCTGCCGGTGTAGGTGACCCTGGCGCTCCGGGTGACCGGGTAGGCGTGCGCGACGTTCTGCCGGATGACCATCGACCGGTCGGCGAGCACGAGTGACGCGCGGGAGGACTCGCCGGCGGGAGCGGCCGAGGCCGCCCGCTCGGCGTTCCGCTCCGCGGCCTGCACCCTGCCGATGACAGCGGCAGCGAATCCCAGCAGCCAGCTGCGCCGCCAGGCCCGGACGCTGCGGGCGCGGGCAGGGACGTCGGCTGCGGCCAGGCCGTGCCACATCTGGATCAGCACCGAGGTGTACAGCATGTCGGCCCGCTCGATATCGGAGGCGTAGCCGAAGACGTGCACTCGCTGCCCCGACTCGGCCGGCACCAGAATGCACTGGCAGCGGAGCGCGGCGGCCAGGCCGCACAGCAGATGCGCCTGCACCCGTGCCCACGGGTTGTAGATCTCGACCATCCGGTTATCCGGCCGGTCGGTCTCCGGGCGGCTCGCGGCCAGCAGCGCCCTGTCGATGCCGTATTTGGCCATCAGCTCGGCGGCCTTGGCGGTCAGCGCCTGCGCTTCCGCCGCCGTGGCGCCCTCGTCCTCGGCCTTCGCCAGCAGCTTGCGAACCCGCTCGAGCAGCCGCTCCGGCGCCTCGGTGCCCAGCGACGTCATGGCGGCCTCCTGGCTGATCGGCGGGTGGGAGCGCTAAAAACCTAGCGGCACCGTCCGACAGTCCGCATCCGCATTGGCAGACGGCCGCGGACCCCGTCCGCGTCGCCGTTAGACTCCCCTTGATGAGCGTGCAGATAGCGCCGAGCCTGCTGGCCGCGGACTTTGCCAGGCTCGCCGACGAGGCCGACACGGTGTCCGATACTGCCGACTGGCTGCACGTCGACGTGATGGACGCCCATTTCGTGCCGAATCTCACCATCGGGCTGCCGGTCGTGGAGGCGCTGCTGCGGCACGCCAGGCTGCCGCTGGACTGCCATCTGATGATCGACGACCCGGATCGGTGGGCGCCCGGCTACGCCGAAGCCGGGGCGCGCAACGTGACCATCCATGCCGAGGCGGCCAGCGCGCCCATCAGGACACTGCGCTCGATCCGCGCGGCCGGGGCGCGGGCCGGGCCTGGCCTTCAACCCGCCCACCGCGGTGGAGCCCTGGGCCGACCTGCTGGGTGAGGTCGACATGCTGCTGCTGATGACGATCGAGCCGGGCTTCGGCGGCCAGAAGTTCATGGATCCGGTGCTGCCCAAGATCCGGCGCGCGCGCGAGCTGATCGGCAGGCACGGCGGCGAGATCTGGCTCCAGGTCGACGGCGGGGTCAGCGAGGAGACCATCAGCCGGTGCGCGGAGGCCGGCGCGGACATGTTCGTGGCCGGCTCGGCGGTCTTCGATTCGCAGGACCCGGCTGGCGCCGTGAAGACGCTGCGCGGCCTGGCCACCGCCTCGAGCCCGGCCCGCACCGGCGCCACGGCGTCCGGCTGATCGGCGGCCAGGTGAGCGATAAAAGCGATCCAGGGCGGGAACGCGCCGGCATCACCCTCACTCACCTGGATGCTGAGCTGTTCACCGGGGCGGACGCCACTAAGGGCGATCTGATTGAGTACCTGGACGCTGTCCGGGACATGATCATCCCCTGCCTGGCCGACCGGCCGCTCTCGGTCGTCCGCGTCCGGCCCGGCCAGGCCCCGTTCATGCAGAAGAACGTGCCCGGATACGCGCCGGACTTCATCCGCACCGTCACGCTCTGGGCCGAGAGCTCGCGCCGTGAGGTGTCCTACGCGCTGTGCAACGACCGGCGCACGCTGCTCTGGTTCGCCAACCAGCGGGCCGTGGAGTACCACCCGACCCTGATGCGGGTCAGCCACCCCGACAGCCCGGACTTCGTCGTGCTGGACATTGACCCGCCGGCCGGTGCCGCATTCGGACCGGTCGTTCAGGCGGCGCTGCTGGTACGCGAGGCGCTTGCCTCGGCTGGCCTCACCGGTGCCGTCAAGACCAGCGGGTCCAAGGGCGTGCACATAGTCGTGCCGCTGGCGCCGGGGACGACGGCCGAGGATGCCGCGGCGGTCACCCGGGCGATCGCGGTGCGGGCTGAGCGGCTCGGACCGGAGCTGACCACCACGGCGTTCATCAAGGAGGACCGGGGCGGGAAGGTCTTCCTGGACGCGACCAGGGCCGGCGGCGCGACGGTCGTCGCCGCCTACAGCCCGCGAGTCCGGCCTGGCACCACGGTTTCCTTCCCGGTGGAATGGGACGACCTGAGCTCCGTTCAGCCGGCCGACTTCACTGTCAGGACGGCGCCCGGCCTGCTGGCCGGGCGGGATGTGTGGGCCGGCCTGCTGCCAGGGCCGCAGGTGCTGCCCGCCGACCTCGTCGCCGAAGGGCACCGGATCCCGGTCGCCAGGGTGGCCGCCATGCATGAGGGCAAGCGCCGCGCCAGGGCGAAGCGGCAGCAGGAAGGCTAGCCCGGCACGGTCGGGCACGTCAGGCACCGTCAGGCAGTCCGGCATCAGCCCGGGTTTGCATGCGATGATCGCGGCGACTACCGTCTGTGGCAGCAATGACACTTATCGCACCATTCCTGCCCGCGTGGCCGGGTCGTCGCTGACGACGGCCACCAGACGGCGCGCGCGGAAGCCGCCGGCCTCAGAACTGGTGACCGATGAGGCGCAGGGCACAGAATGTGCTCATGACGGCACCGCCAGCACCGCGCAGCCAGCGCGAGCACGCGCCAGCGCTGCTTGAGGTCACGGACCTGAGCGTGAGCTTCGGCCCGGTGCTGGCGCTCAGCGGGGTCAGCCTGGCCGTCGGGGAGGGTGAGATTGTTGCCCTGGCCGGGGAGAACGGTGCCGGGAAGACCACGCTGGTGCGCTGCATCGGCGGCGATATCGCCCCGGCCGGCGGCGAGATCAGGATCGGGGGCGCGCCGATCCAGTCAGAGCCGGGGACGCTGGCCAGGCAGGGCGTCAGCGTGCTGTGGCAGGACCTGGCCCTGTGCGAGAACCTCGACATAGCCGCGAACCTCATGCTGGGCCGCGAACGACGCCTGCAGCTCGTCTCCGACGTGAAGCTGCACACCGAGGCGAGCCGGCTGCTCGACGGTCTCGGCATCCGCCTGCCCGCTACCACCCGCGACATCAGGTCGCTGTCCGGCGGGCAGCGACAGCTGGTGGCCGTCGGCCGGGCGATGGCGTGCCGGCCGCGGCTCCTGCTGCTGGACGAGCCCACCGCGGCCCTCGGCGTGGCCATGTCGAAGCAGGTCGAGGAGCTGATCGCCGGAGCGCGGGAGCAGGGCACGTCGGTCGTGCTCGCCTGCCACGACATCGACATGATGTTCCGGCTGGCCGACCGGATCGTGGTGCTGCGGCACGGCCGGGTCGTCGCCGATGTCAGGGCGGCCGAGGTACACCCGGACGACGTGATTGCCCTGCTGTCCGGCCAGGACGCGGACTCCTCCGCGCGCAGCCAGCTGACCCGGCTGCACGGCCTCACCGGCCGCCTGGTCAGCGCTGATCCGTCCAACAGCCTGTCGCTGATCCTGTCCTCGCTCGGGGCCGCGCTCGGCGGCGAGCGACTGTGCATTCACCTTGCCTCCGGTGCCGAGCTGGTCTGCGCCGTATCGCTCGGGGTACCCGATCCGCTGCTCTCGGCCTGGTCTCGCCTGCCGTTCGGCCCGGCAGGCGGTCCGGTGGGCAGGGCCGCCGCGGCCGGGCGAGGCGGTTATCGAGGAAGACGCGCGCGTAGGCGGGTGCTGGGCGCCGTTCGCGAACCTGGCCCGGCTGAGCCGGGTAGCCGGATCCTGGTCGGTGCCGGTGCTCGGGCCGCGCGGGCTCGCCGGGGTCATCACGGTCTTCCGGGCGGTGCCGGGCAAGCCCAAGCAGGACGACCTCGACCTGGTCACGCTGTACGCGGGCTACGCCGCGAGCGCGATCGAGCGGGACAGCCTGCTGGACGAGGTCACCGCTCGCAACCGCGTGCTGGAGACCATCAGGGAGATGCTGGAAACCCTGGCCGGCCCGCTGCCGGTCAGCCAGAGCCTGCGGGTCGCGCTGCAGGCCCTGTGCCGCGGGCTGCAGGCCGACGAGGCTGCGCTGGTCGTGCGGGAGCCTGGCCAGGAGCCGCAGATGCGGGCAGCGGCCGGCCCGTCGGCGGCGGTGAGCGGGGACCTGCTGACCACCGCGGCCGGCGTGCTCGAGCAGGCCAGCACTGACGACGTCGCCGTGCTGCAGGTCGGCAGCCGCGGGCGCCTGCTGACCGTTCCGTTTGCCGCCCCCGGGCGGCGCCGCCGCCCTGGTGGCCTGCTGGCGGTCCGGCCCGCAGCCCGCCGATGCCGCGGCGCTGGTCGAGGACGCGGCCCGCTCACTTCAGCTGGCACTGGAACGCGAGGAAGCCTGGGTCGCGCACCAGGAGGCGCTCACCCTGCGCCGGTCACAGGAACTGCAGCGCGGCTTCCTGTCCCGGCTCAGCCATGAGCTGCGGACGCCGCTGACCGCGATCAGGGGCTACGCGTCGAGTCTCCTCCAGCCTGACGTGACCTGGGACGGCGAGTCGCAGCACCGGTTCCTGCGGCGCATCGCCGCAGAGTCGGCGCGGCTCGGCCGGCTGGTCGACGACCTGCTCGACTTCTCCGCCATCGAGTCCGGCATCCTGCGGCTGCAGCGGGACTGGTGCGACCTGCCGCTGGTGCTGGAGGCTGCGATTGCCTGCCTGCCGCCGGGTACCTCGCCGCCGGTCAGGGTGTCCTGCTCGCCCGCCCTGCCAGTGATCTGGGCCGATCACGACCGGCTGGAGCAGGTCTTCGTGAACCTGCTGGCGAACGCCGTCGGCCACAATCCGCCGGGAACGAACGTCCGGGTCGCCGCGAGCGCCGGCGCCGAGCACGTCGAGATCACGGTCTCCGACGACGGCACGGGTCTCAGCGCGGACATGGCCAGGGCGCCCTTCGAGTCGGCCCGGCGCCGTCGCGGGCCGACGTCCGGCGCCGGGCTCGGGCTGTCCATCGCGCGCGGGATCGTTGCCGCGCACGGCGGCCACATCGAGCTTGTCTCGCAGCACCGGGGGACCTGCTTCCGGATCCGGCTGCCGATCGAGGCGGAAGTCAGGCTGCCTGGCCAGCCCGGCGCCGCCGGACCGGAGGCCGGCAGCGGGGCCGTGGCGGTGGCTGACGTGCGGACCGCGGCCGCGAGGACGGGGGTAGGCGCCAGTGATGCCTGAGGCGGCGACGCGCGCCCTCGTCGTGGAGGACGATCCGAACATCGTCGACCTGATCCGGTCCAATCTTGCCGTCCGGGGGTTCGACACGATCGTGTCAGCGGACGGCCTGCGCGCGCTGCGGCTGCTGGAGACCGAGGCACCGGACATCGTGCTGCTCGACCTCATGCTGCCCGAGATCGACGGCTTCGAGCTGTGCCGGCAGATCCGGGAGCGGTCGTCGGTCGCCATCATCGTGGTCTCCGCCAGGGGCGGCGAGCGGGACAAGGTCAGCGCGCTGAACGTCGGCGCCGACGACTACATGACCAAGCCGTTCAGCATCGAGGAACTGCTGGCCCGGATCAACGCCACGCTCCGCCGCACCCGGCCGGCCGGCCCGCGCCGGAGGCAACGCCGCAGGTCATCACCGTGGCCGACCTGGTGATCGACCTGGCCAGCCAGCAGGTCACCCGCGCCGGCGTGGCCGTCCACCTGACCCCGACGGAGTTTGCCCTGCTGCGCGAGCTGGCGATCAACCGGGGCAAGCTGCTGAGCCACGCGCACCTGCTGCGGCGGGTCTGGGGACGCGGCTATGAGACGGAGACCGAGTACGTGCGGGTATACATCCGCCGGCTGCGGGCCAAGCTGGAGACCAGCAGCACGCCGCTGATCGTCACCCAGCCGCGGGCCGGCTACCGGATCCTCGGCGGAGTGACGGTGGTGCGATCGAGGCTGATGCGATCGGCATGCCGTGCGAGAGAAACCGGATGCAGTTAACAAACGAATCGCCGTCGGTCGTTATGGCCCTGTGACCTGGGAAGATTTCGTTAACGAAATTTTCATGAGGTTACCTGGATGTTAACGCAGCCGTTCATCAGGAGCGTCCTAGAGTTTGCCACGGAAGACGATTTGACCTATGCGCGGCAGCCCGGCGGCGGGCGCACGGACTAAGTGCGCTCGCGTAGACCGGCGTCTCGCCTACAGACGAGGTGGTTTTCTTGCGCTCAGTCAGCAAGGCAGTGGCCGCGGTGGCCATTGCCAGCAGCGCGGCGCTGTTTGTCGCCGCGTGCGGCAGTTCCTCGAATTCCTCAAGCAACAAGCTCAGCGCATCGCAGGTACCCAAGCTCAGCTACACGGACTTCAACCTGAGCTTCTCGGCCATGTCGAAGATCAAGATCCTGGCCTCGCACGGCACCGGGCCCGTGGCGGCGATCCTGCCCGGACACCGTGTCCTCGACCCGGTACGTGGAGTTCGACGCTCCGTACCTGACCAAGGCCATGAAGGACGCCGGGCTCCCGAGCAGCAAGATCATTGTCCAGAACGCCCAGGGCAGTGACGCCACCGAGCTATCGGACGCCCAGAGCGACATCACCAAGGGCGCGAAGGTGCTGATCATGGACCCGCTCGACCCCGGCGTCGGCGCGAAGATCGAGTCCTACGCCAAGTCGCACGGCGTGCCGGTCATCGACTACGACCGGATCACGCTCGGCGGCAGCCGCAAGTACTACGTCAGCTTCAACAACGTCTACGTCGGCACCCTGCTCGGCAAGGGCCTGGTGAGCTGCATCTCGGCCTGGAAGGTCAAGAACCCGAAGGTCATCGTCATGCGCGGCGACCCGACGGACAACAACGCCACGCTGTTCGCAGACGGCTACGACGCCGTGCTCGCGCCGCTGTTCGCGAACGGGACGTACAAGGACGTCGCCAACCCGGCCGGTACCTGGACGCCCACCGTGGCCGAGACTGAGTTCCAGGCCGCGTACACCAAGAACCCGAACGCCAACGCCGTGCTCATCGCCCAACGACGAGAACGGCGCGCCGATCATCCACTACCTGCAGACCCGCGGGATCAAGCCGGACACCTTCCCGGTCACCGGCCAGGACGCCACCCTCACCGGTATCCAGAACATCATCTCCGGTTACCAGTGCGGTACCGTCTACAAGCCGATCTACCTGGAGGCCCAGGCTGCTGTCGCGCTCGCCATGTACCTGCGGGCTGGCATTACCCCGCCGGCCGCGCTGGTGAACGGCTCGGTGAAGGACATCGACGAGAGCAACACGCCGGTGCCCTCCATCCTGCTGACGCCGGAGTGGGTGACCGGGCCAACGGTCCAGTCCACGGTCGTGAAGGACGGCTTCGTGCCGGCCTCCCAGATCTGCACCGGTTCCTTCGCCGCCGACTGCACGAAGTACGGGATCTCGTAATGACACCAACGCGCTGACGACCGGGCCTGGACGGCACGGTGGTAGCCAACAGCGCCGGGGATGGCGCCGCGCCCGCGACAGCGGGCGCGGCGCCGTCCGTGCCCGGCGTCCACCTCGGCACGGCGGCGCAGCCGATGCTGCAGCTGCGCGATATCGGCAAGACCTTCGGACCTGTGCAAGCCCTGTCCGGAATCAACCTGGATATTCCCGCCGGGCAGGTGACCGCCCTCGTCGGCGATAACGGGGCCGGCAAATCGACGCTTATTAAGTGCATCGCGGGCATCCACGAGCCCACCAGCGGGCAGATTACTCTGGAACGGCAAGCCGGTCCATCTGCACTCGCCCAAGGAAGCCAACAATCTCGGGATCGCCACGGTCTACCAGGATCTCGCGCTGGCTGACAACCTGGACATCGTGCAGAACATGCTGCTCGGTCACGAGAAGACGCACCTCGGCCTGCTGGACGAGGTGAGCATGGAGCTGACCGCCAAGCAGACGCTGTCCGACCTCTCCGTCACGACCGTGCGGTCCATCCGCCAGCCGGTCGGCTCGCTGTCCGGCGGCCAGCGCCAGGCGGTCGCCGTGGCCAAGGCGGTCATGCAGGACGCCAGGCTCGTCATCATGGACGAGCCGACCGCCGCGCTCGGCGTCAGCCAGACCGAGCTGGTGCTCAACCTGATCAGGACGCTGGCCGAGCGCGGCCACGCCGTCCTCGTCGTGTCGCACAACCTGACCGACGTGTTCCAGGTCGCCGACCGGATCGCGGTCCTGTACCTTGGCACCCTGGTCGGCGGTGGCCCCGGCGGCGGAGTTCGACTCGCAGTCGGTGGTCGAGCTACATGACCACCGGGTCGGCGACCCGCCGCGACGAACGGAGACAGCGCCGAGCCCGCGCCTCGCCGGGCTTCAGCACAGGCTCGGAGGGCTGAGCTATGGCATCCAGGGACCACGGCGGTGAGCCGGACAAGGACCGAGACGCCGGGCGCGGTCGCGCTGGCGGGCGAGCCGCGAGGCTAGCGAGGCAGCCGCGGACATCGCGCTGACCAGCGCACCCGAGGTGCTCGCCAACTCGCTCGGCGAGTACATGCGGATCTGGCTCAGGCGGGTCCGCAGCGGTGAGAGCGGCGCCCTGCCGGTCATCATCGGCCTGATCGTCCTCGGCGCGTACTTCCAGCTCTCGCAGCACGCCGTTCCTGTCGGCGGCCAACATCGCCAACCTGATGGGCCAGGCGGGCTGGATCATCACCATCGCCATGGCGCAGATGTTCGTCCTGCTGCTCGGCGAGATCGACCTGTCCGTCGGCTTCAACGCGCGCCATCGGCGCGCACCATCACGTTCTGGATGCTGGCGGTCAAGCAACCCGTGGCCGATCCGGTCGCCATCCTGGCCGGCCTCGTCGTCTGCACGGCGATCGCCACCATCGAGGGCCTGATCATCGTCTGGCTCCGGATTCCGTCCTTCGTGGTCACGCTGGCCGGACTGCTCGGCCTGAACGGCGTGCTGATCTTGCCTGTTCGATGCCGCCGGGAGCGTCGGCAACGGCGGGACCATCATCCAACCGGACAACACGCTTCATCAATGACATCGTGTTCGGCAATCTCTCGCCCGGCCGTCGGCTGGATCGTCGCTGATCGCCGTCGTCGTGGCTCGGCGGGCTTTCATGATCACGCGGGACCGGCGCAGGCGGGCGCACGGCCTGGTCGCGCCGCCGCTGAGCGTGACGCTGCTCAAGATCGCCGTGATGGCCGTCGATCGGCGTGGTGCTCGTGGCTGGTCTCAACTCAACCGCGGCAGCGCGTTCATCGCCGCTCGAGGGCGTGCCCTGGGTGGTGCCGATCGTGCTGGGCTGCTCGTGCTCACCAGCATGCTGCTCGGCCGCACCAAGTTCGGCCGGTACATCTACGCCATCGGCGGCAACGCCGAGGCGGCCAGGCGGGCGGGCGTCAACCTCGGCCGGATCCGCGTGCTGGCGTTCGCGTGTGCGGGGCGTTCGCCGGCATCACCGGCATCCTCTACGCCTCCTACCTTGGCTCGATCTCGAACGAGCTTCGAGGGCGGCCAGTACGTGCTGTACTCCGTCGCCGGCAGCCGTGATCGGCGGCGTCAGCCTGTTCGGCGGGCGGGGCAGGATGCTGGGCGCGGTGCTCGGCGGGTTCGTCGTCGCCGTCATCTACAACGGCGTCGACCTGCTCGGGCTCGGCGCCGCCGCGCAGTACATCTGGACTGCCGCCGTGCTGCTGGCCGCGGTCACGCTGGATGCCCTGGCCCGCCGGGGTACGCCGCGACCTAGGGCAGGCAGGGCCTGCAGGCGGCCGCTCTCCCCGGACGGCGACGGGGAGGGCGGCCGTCCTGCTGACCGCGGGCCAGCCGGCGCTCTGTGCCGTGATCCAGGCCACAGTCATGGCCGGCGACACCGGAATACCTCGCGTGGCACACTAGTTTGCGAGCAGTAAGCGTGCTCCGGGGTCGGTGAAAATCCGAACCGGCGGTGACAGTCCGCGACCCGGCCGAGGCCATCGGCCGGCTGATCCGGTGAAATTCCGGGACCGACGGTTAAAGTCCGGATGGGAGGCAGCACGTGCGCGGCAGCGGCCGGACCGGGCCTTCGGGCTCCGTCCGAGCAGATCGTCGCGTTTGCGCTACGCGCGCAGCCCCCGGAGCCCGTGGCAGGGCAGTACAGCAGGACGGGCTCCGAGGAGGAGGACGCGGTGTTCACCGGGATCGTGGAAGAACTCGGCGAGGTCGCCGCGCATCGAGCGGCTGGCTGACTGCGGCCCGGCTGACGGTTCGCGGGCCGCTGGTGACGCGCGGATGCGTCCCGCGGCGACTCGATCGCCATCAACGGGGTCTGCCTGACCGTGACCGCATCTGGACGGCCGTTCACCGCCGACGTGATGGGCGAGACGCTGGAGCGCACCAGCCTCGGCACCCTTCGAGCCCGGAGCGCCCGTCAATCTGGAGCGGCCGGTGAAGCCGGACGGCCGGCTGGGCGGGCATCTGGTTCAGGGCCACGTTGACGGCACGGGCAGATCCTTCACCGCAGCCCGGGCGACTGGCTGGGAGTGCCGTGCGCATCGCCGCTCCGCCGAGCTGGCGCGTTACATGGTGCAGAAGGGCTCGGTGGCCGTGGACGGCATCAGCCTGACGGTCTCGGCCCTGGGCGAGGACGCCGGTGAGCACTGGTTCGAGGTCAGCCTGATCCCGAAGACGCTGCAGCGGACCACGCTCGGCCGCAAGCAGCCGGGCGAGACCGGTGAATCTGGAGGTCGACGTGATCGCCAAGTACGTGGAGCGCCTGCTCGCCGGGAGGCATGCAGTGACCGGGCAGGCCGCACCTGTCAGCCGCAGGAGCGGGCACAGCGCAGGTCAGCTGGCAGCCGGGCTGGACGAGGTCGCGCCGGCGATCGCCGGACATCGCGGCGGGCCGCCCGGTCGTGGTGGTGGACGACGCCGACCGGGAGAACGAGGGCGACATCATCTTCGCGGCCAGCAAGGCCACGCCCGGAGCTGCTGGCCTTCATGATCCGCTACACCAGCGGCGTGATCTGCGTTCCGATGCCCGGGGCGCATGCTGGACCGGCTGCAGCTGCCGCTGATGACGACGCACAACGCCGAGCGGATGCGGCACCGCGTTCACCATCAGCGTGGACGCCCGGGACGGCGTCACCACCGGGATCTCGGCGGCGGACCGGGCCAGGACCATCCGCACCCTGGTCGACTCGGCCACCGAGCCCTACGAGATCGTCCGGCCCGGGCACATTCTTCCCGCTGCGGTACGCCGACGGCGGCGTGCTGCGCCGGCGCGGGCACACCGAGGCCGCGGTGGACCTGGCCCGGCTGGCCGGGCTGACCCCGGCCGGGGTGCTGGCCGAGATCGTCAACGACGACGGCACGATGGCCCGGCTCCCGCAGCTGCGCGCGTTCGCCGACGAGCACGGCCTCGCGCTGATCTCGATCGCCCAGCTGATCGACTACCGGCGGCAGCACGAGCGGATGGTCCGCCGGGTCGTGGAGACCCGGCTGCCGAACGGGTACGGCGAGTGGCGCGCCCTCGGCTACCAGAACTCGGTGGACAGCACCGAGCACCTCGGCGCTGGTCCTCGGCGACCTGGCCGCGCCCGGCCCGGACGTGCTGGTCCGGATGCACTCGGAGTGCCTGACCGGCGACGTGTTCGGGTCGCACCGGTGCGACTGCGGCGCACCAGCTGGACGCGGCGATGGCGGCGATCGCCGCCGAGGGCCGCGGCATCGTGCTGTACCTGCGCGGTCATGAGGGCCGGGGCATCGGCCTGCTCATCAAGCTGCGGGCCTACCAGCTGCAGGACGGCGGCGCCGACACCGTCGACGCCAACCTGGAACTCGGCCTGCCCGCCGACGCCCGCGAGTACTCGACCGGCGCCCAGATCCTCGCCGACCTCGGCGTCGGCTCGCTGCGGCTGCTCACCAACAACCCGGCCAAGGTCAGCGGGCTGTCCGGCTTCGGCATCGAGGTGACCGGCCGGGTCGCGCTGCCGGTCCGTGCCCACCGCGCGACAACCTCCGCTACCTGACCGCCAAGCGGGACCGGCTCGGCCACCAGATCGACGACCTGCCTGCCGATCGGCGCGAACGGATCAGGCGGCCCTGCCGGAGAACGGCGTCGGCCACGGCACGGCCGGCCGGCCGCGGCTGCCGGCCAGCGCAGCCGGGACCGGTGTCCGGGGCGCCGGCGGCTGCCGCCGCGAGCCTGCAGTGAGGCGCGGTGAGCGGAGCGGCCGCCCGGACGGGCAGGTGGTCGACGCCGCCGGGCTGAGCCTCGCCATCGCGGCGACCCGCTGGCATGCCGAGATCACCGACAGCTGGTCAGCCGCGCGGTCGCCGCCGCCAGTGCCTGCGGCATTCGCCGATCCGCTCGTGGTCCGGGTGCCCGGCGCGGTCGAGCTGCCGGTGGTCGCCGCCGAGCTGGCGCGCGGACCACGACGCGGTGGCCTGCCTGGGCGCGGTCATCCGCGGCGGTACGCCGCACTTCGAGTACGTCTGCGACGCGGTCACCTACGGGCTGACCCGGGTCGCGCTCGATGCCGGCCAAGCCGGTCGGCAACGGCGTGCTGACCTGCGACACCCTGGAGCAGGCCCGCGATCGCAGCGGGCCGGACGACAGCGCGCGAGGACAAGGGCTGGGACGCTGTCGTGGCGGCGCTGGAGACCGCCCTCGTGCTGCGGTCGCTGCGGCTCTGAGCTGCCCAGCGAGCCGCGCGGTCCTTCCCGTTGTCACGAGGCAGGCGCGACGCGGTAGTGGTAGCCGTGATGGTCGGTGAAGCCCAGCTTGCGGTAGAGCGCGCGGGCCGCGCGGTTCCCGTCCGCCACCTGCAGGTAGACCTGGCCGTAGCCGTGGCTGGCAGCGTGCGCGGTCAGCGCGACGGTGACGGCCTCGCCGAGTCCCTGGCGGCGGCATCGCGGGTCGACCTCGATCGCGGTAAGCCCGGCCCAGTCGCCCGCCGCCGCGACCCGGCCGATCGCCACGGTCTCGCCGGCCACGCGGATCGATCCGAAGGCCTGCCACGGTGCCGAGGTGAGTACCATGCGCGCGACCGGCGGCAGTTCCTGACCGCGGTAGTGGTACCGGCCCAGCCAGGCCTCGTCGGGGTCCCGGCCGATCGCGACACCCGGCCCTCCGCCTGGAGCCATCCCGGCTATCGCACCGGCGCCGGCTGTCATCACCGTGGCCGCATCGGCGCGGATGGTCCAGCCGAGGTCCGCCAGCAGCCGGTCCAGCGTGCTGGCATCGCGGCTGTCCCGCGGGATAAGGCACCGCGATCATGGCGGGCAGGCCGCGGTCGGCGTACCAGGAGCCGACTCTCGCGACAGCCTCGGGCAGCGGCAGGCCCGGATCGCCGGCCGCGAGCGCGCTGTTGGCCCGGCCGGTGAATCCGCCGGCGGCCCGCAGCAGCCAGTCGCCCAGGCAGGTCCTCCTCGATCGCGCGCCAGCCCGGCGCCAGCTGCGTGCTCCAGGTCGTCGATAGAGATCAGCACATCGCCAGCGTGCCAGCAGCGCTCCGCTGCCGCATCCGGATAACCGCCGGAGGCAGCGCGAGCGGCCGGGAGCGGACAGGATGGGTCCATGACGACCCTGGCTGATGCCGCGGCGATCGGCAGCCGCGACAAGTACCTGGCAGTGATTTCCACGGCCCGCGCGGACGGCTCCATCCAGGCGTCGGTGGTCAACGCCGGCGTGCTGCCCGATCCTGGCACCGGGCAGGATGTGGTGGCGTTCGTGACCTACGGCCGGGCCAAGCTGGCCAACCTGCGGGCCCGGCCGCATGTCACGGTGACGTTCCGGGCCGGCTGGCAGTGGGCGGCGGTCGAGGGACAGGCACAGATCATCGGACCCGACGACCCCGCACCCGGAGTAGACGCCGAGCGGCTGCGGCTGCTGCGCCGTGAGGTCTTCATCGCGGCCGGGGGCACGCACGACGACTGGGATGAGTACGACCGGGTGATGGCGGCAGACCGGCGGGCTGTCGTGCTCGTGACGCCAGAACGGGTCTACAGCAATCCGGGCTAGAACCCGCGCCGGGGGCTGAGGCCGATGCCGCCAGCGGCCTGGCTAGCGACTCCAGGCGATGACCCGGCCGCGGGCGCGCACGGTGACGGGTGATCCGGCCGCGAGCTGCGGGCCGCCGGACGTGCGCACGATGACCTCCTGGCCCGCGGCGGCGCCGTCAGGCTGCACCCGCACGACGGCGTCGTGCCCGTAGTACTCGCAGGCCACCACGCGGCCGGACAGGCAGCCATTCTCCGTGCTTCCTGGCGTCCCGGCGGCAAGCTCAAGCTGCTCGGGCCTGATGAGCACCGTGACCGGGCCCGGTGGCACCGGCGCGCTGTCATCCTCAGCCAGCGCCAGCCGGCCGAGGATGGTGTCCACGGTCCGCCCCGCGGCTCCCGCCGGCCCCGCGGTCTCCGGCCACCGCGGTGCCGGCCAGGGCTGCGATCAGCTCGCCGTCGACCAGGTTCGCGTCGCCGACGAACCGGGCGAGAGCCGGGTCCGCTGGCCGGCTGTACAGATCCGCGGGCGCGGCGTACTGGACGATGCGGCCGTCCCGCAGCACGGCGATGCGATCAGCCATCGACAGCGCCTCGTCCTGGTCATGGGTGACGAGGATGGCCGTCGTTCCCGCCGTCTGGCAGATCCGCTGCACGTCGGCGCGGACGCTCGCCCGCATGTGGGCGTCGAGTGAGGCGAACGGCTCGTCCAGCAGCACCACCTCCGGCCGGATGGCCAGCGCGCGGGCCAGCGCCACGCGCTGCTGCTGGCCGCCGGACAGCTGGTGCGGGTACCGCTTGCCCATCCCGGACAGGCCGACGGCGTCCAGCAGCTCGGGGATGCGCGGCCCGCGCCGCTCGCGGCCGGGCAGCCCGAAGCCAATGTTGCCCGCGATGGTCAGGTGCGGGAACAGGGCTCCCTCCTGCGGCACGTAGCCGATCTTGCGGCGTTCCGGCGGCACGTAGCCGCCCGGCCCGTCGACGACGCGGTCGCCGATCGTGATGGTCCCTGCGTCGGCGCGCTCGAAGCCAGCCAGCAGCCGCAGCAGCGTGGTCTTCCCGCTGCCGGACGGCCCCAGGATGGCAGTGAGCGCCCCTGCGGGAACGTCCAGGTCGAGGCCGGTCAGCACCGGATGAGTGCCGAATGCCTTGTGCAGCCCCGATACCGACAGTTGCCTCATGTCCCTATCCTCGCGCCCGGGCCGAGCGGTTGAAGAACCGGCCGAGCACCATGCTCGGCAATGTCGCCACGGCGATCATGACCAGGGCGAACGGCGCGGCCTGGCCGTAGGACAGGCTCGACTCGTACTGCCAGAACTGAGTCGCCAGCGTCTGGACGCCGGTGGGGACCAGGATAAGGGTGGCGGTCAGCTCGGTGACCACCTACAGGAACACCAGGCAGAACGCAGCGGCCAGGCCCGGCGCCGCGAGCCGCAGCGTAACCCGGCAGAAGCGCGGTGAGCCTGCGCTGGCCCAGCGACCGGGCGACCTCGTCCAGGCTCGCGGGCGCGCGGGCCATCGCCGCCTTGACCCCGACCAGCGCCAGCGGGAAGAACATGATCGCGTAGCACAGCACCAGCAGCAGCGCGGTCTGGTACCCGGCGCTGTTCAGGTACTGCTCGGTGAAGTAGGTCAGCGCCAGCGCGATGACCACGCCCGGCAGGGCCAGCACCAGATACGTGCTGCGCTCGAGGAAGTGCCGGGCGGCGCCGGTATGCCGGATGGCGAGCACGGCCACCGGCAGCGCCAGCAGCGTGTCGATGGCGGCTGCGCTGACCCCGTACGCCGCGGTGTGCCAGGCGGCGCTCGAGCATCGACACGCTCACTGAGCCGGACACCGACGGGACGCCGCCCTGGACGATCCAGTAGATGCTGGCTGCCACCGGGAGGCCGACTGCCAGCCCGATCAGCAGGCAGATGCCGGTCACGGAGGCCACCTTCGCCCGGATGCCCAGCCGCAGCGGCGGCATGACGCGCTGCGCCATCGGGCCGGACCTGGCGACCCGGCCGCGGCCGCGCCACCGCGCCTCCCCGGCCAGGACGACCAGGCTGATCGCCACCAGCACGAGAGCCAGCGCGCAGGCCGCGGGCACTCGGTCGGCAGCTGCAGGTTCGTGAAGATCTCCGTAGTGAAGGTCTGGTAGCCGAGCATCTCGAAGGCGCCGTACTCGGCCAGCAGCACCAGCGCCACCAGCAGGCACCCGCCCAGGATGGCGCCCCTGGCCTGGCCGAGCGTGATGCGGACGAACGTGCGCACCCGGCCGACTCCGAGACTCCTGGCGACCTCCTCCTGGCCCGGATCGGCGCCGCGCAGGCTCGCCGCGACCGGCAGGTAGACCAGCGGGTAGACCGCCAGCGTCATGACGATGACGGCGCCGCGGAAGCCCTGCACCCAGATGAACAGCGAGCTCCAGCCGAAGCTGACCACGAAGTCGGGAATGGCGAGCGGCACGACCAGCAGCACGGCGAAGACGCGCCTGCCCGGCAGATTGGTCCGCTCGACCAGCCACGCGGCCGCGTGCCGATAACCGCGCACAGCACCGTGACCGCCACGGTGAGCCGCACGGTGTTCCACAGCAGCGTGGCGGTCAGCGACCGGAAGATCTGGCTGGCGACCTCGCCCCAGCCCGCCCGCGACGACTCGATCAGCAGGAACACCAGCGGCACGGCGAGCAGGACCGCGATCAGCCGTGGAGATCGCGCAGCAGGCGCCGCGCCCGCGTCGCTTGCGCCGGGCCGGGACCTGGACGACCGGCGCCGGGGGCAGCGGGCCGGGTGCCGCGCCGTCCAGCACCGGGCTGCGTCATCGGCATCCACCAGGCCGCCAGCGCGCCGGGCCCGGCCAGCCCGCAGCCCGCGCCGGACCGCTCACAGCAGGCCCGCCTGGTCGAGCAGCGTGATGGCCGTGCTGCCGTCGCCGAGCTCGCCGATCGTGATCGAGTTCGGCGTCAGCTGGCTGAACGGCGTCTCGCGCGGCCTTGGTGGTCACGCCCGACGCTATCGGGTACTCGAAGCTGAGTGACTGGCCGCGCCCGTTCCGGCGTCGCGATGATCTCCTGGCCCTGCTTGCTGACCAGGAAGGCCAGGAACCGCTGGGCGGCGGCCTGGTGCTTGCTGGACTTCAGCACCGCGGCGCCGGAGACGTCGAGCACGTAGCCCGGATCGTGCGGCGCGAAATAGGTGATCTTCGAGTGCATGGCGCCCGGCGCCGATCTCGGCCCGCATCCGGTACCAGTAGTACTGGTTGATGATGCCCGAAAGCGGCGCGCACCGCGGTTCACGTCGCTCGGCGATGGTCTCGTTGTCGGGGTAGATGTGCCCGGCCGCGTTCGCCTTGATCTTGTTCAGCCACTTCACTGTGGCGGCGGTCCCGTGCGCGCGCAGGTACCGAGGTGACGATCGGCTGGAAGTCGGTCTCGCCGGCGGCCAGGGCCAGCTTGCCCTTGTACTTCGGGCTCGGCGAGCTGCATGACGAGGTGGGCAGCTGGCCTGGCTGATCAGGCTGGGGTTGTAGATGATGCACGCTGACCCGGGCGGACACGCCCACCCAGTCGCCCTGCGGGGAGTTGTACTTCGCCGGGGTCAGCGCCAGCGTGCTGCCGGTCGCACCGCCGACAGCAGGCCCTTGGCCTGCAGGCTCTCCAGCGGCGGGGAGTTCTCGGTGAAGAAGACGTCGGCCGGGGAGTCGCGAGCCCTCGGTCACGATCTGGTCGGCCAGCACGTCCTCGTCGTCGCTGCGCACGTTGACCTTGATCCCGGTCTTCTTCTCGAACGCGGCGACCAGGTTGTCGGTGGTCTGCGGGTGCTGGCCGCTGTACAGGGTAGCATGGTGTCGGTAGCCGGCCGGACGCCGAGCCGGACAACGCCGAGCAGCCGTCACCGCGGCGGCCACCAGAGCGGCGGCCGCGGCCAGGGCTGCGCTGACGGTCATCCTGGGACGTTGGCCCCATCGCCTTGCCATCTGCCAGTCGCCTTTCGCTCCGTCGCCTCCGGCGGCCTGCTCCGCGGGAGCAGGGCTCGCCGCTGAACCGGGAACCGACGATAGCTTAGGCTAACCTAACTTGCCAGGGCGGCCCCGGGCCGGGGTATCGGCTGGCCGCGGGCCTGGCGCAGCCGTGGCGCACGCCGTGGCCCGGAGCACTGCCAGTCGGGCATGGCGCGGGCCGGTTACGTGAACGTACCCTGAGGTCATGTCCCGGCCAGCTGGCGTGGCGGTCCCCAGCCGCCCGCCTGGCACGTGGCAGGGCCCGGGACGGCAGTGACCACAACGCCGAGGTGACCAGCTGGTTGCGAGACATCCTGGACCCGATCACGAAGTGGTGGGAGGCGGGCGAGATGTTCGGCCTGGCCACGGTGGTGCGCGACCTTCAGCAGCGCGCCGCGCGAGCCCGGGGCGGCCATGGCGGTGTCCGCCGACGGCGAGGTCGTCGGCAGCGTGTCCGGCGGCTGCGTCGAGGGCGCCGTCTACGAGCTGGCCACAGGTGGTCGGCCAGACCGGCCAGCCGGTGCTCAAGCGCTACGGGATCAGCGACGACGACGCGTTCGCGGTCGGGCTGACCTGCGGCGGCATCATCGACATCTTCGTCGAGCCGGTGAGCCGCGACCGCTTCGCCAGCCTCGGCGAGGTCGCCGGCGCCGTCGCGGCAGGGCAGCCCGGTTGCGGTGGCCACGGTGATCGAGGGCCCGGGCACAGCCGGCGCCCGCCGGATCATCTGGCAGAACGACGCCGCGACCGGCACGCTGGGCACCGGCGACCGGCTGGACCAGGCCGTGGACGACGACGCCCGCGGCATGCTCGCCCAGGGCCTGACCGGCGTCCGCCGGTACGGCGCCTGACGGCGAGCGGCGCCGGGATGAGCTGGCGGTCTTCGTGCAGTCGTTCGCGCCCGCCGCCGCGGATGCTGGTCTTCGGCGCGATCGACTTCGCCGCGGCTGTCGCCAGGGCGGGCAAGTTCCTCGGCTACCGGGTGACAGTCTGCGACGCCCGGCCGGTCTTCGCGACCCAGTCCCGCTTCCCGGACGCCGACGAGGTGATGACCGACTGGCCGCACCGCTACCTGGCCGGGATCGACAGCCGACGCGCGCACGGTGATCTGCGTGCTGACCCACGATCCGAAGTTCGACGTTCCGCTGCTTGAGGTGGCGCTCCGCACGCCCCGCCGCCTACATCGGCGCCATGGGCAGCAGGCGCACCCACGACGACCGGCTCGCCCGGCTCCGCGAGGTCGGCCTGGCCGAGGACGAGCTGGCCCGGCTCCGCTCGCCGATCGGCCTGGACCTCGGCGCCCGGACGCCGGAGGAGACCGCGATCGCCATCGCGGCCGAGCTGATCCAGCTCCGCTGGGGCGGCTCCGGCCAGCCGCTGACCGCGACCAGCGGGCAGGATCCACCACAGCCAGCTGCCGGGTGACCGCCCGGCGGCGGAGGTACCGGACGAGCGGACCGCCTAGGTGCCTGGCGGGAACGTGGCCGGAGTACTGCTCGCCGCAGGTGAGGGAAGCAGACTGGGGCAGCCCAAGGCGCTCATTCTTCTCGGCGGCCAGTCGCTCGCCAGGCGTGGCATCGCGCTGCTGCGCGACGGCGGCGCGGACCCGGTCATCGTCGTCACCGGGGCGGCCGGAGCCGGGCAGCTCGGGACCGGCCCCCGCAAGTCCTGATCTGGACGTGACAACTGCCCGGTCATAGCCGTGCACAACCCGGACTGGAGCACCGGCATGGGCTCCTCGCTGCGAATCGGCCTCGCGGCCGTTCCCGACCACTGCACCGCGGCGGTGCTCGCGCTGGCCGACCAGCCGCTTGTCGGGCCAGCGGCCGTGCGCCGGCTGATCAGCGCGCACGCGGCCGGAGCGAGCGTCGCAGTGGCGTGCTACGACGGGCAGCCCCGCAACCCGGTGCTGATCAGCCGCGAGCTACTGGCCGGAGGTGGCCGCCCTCGCGGCCGGAGACGTGGGCGCGCGGCCGTTCCTGCGGGCCCACCGAGATCTCGTGACCGAGATCGAGTGCGGCGACACCGGCCGCCCCGACGATATTGACACCCCGGACGACCTCGCCCGGATCGCGGCGCTGGCGAGGACGGGCCCGCTCCCTACATAAAGCCGATGGCGCGCAGGCCCCAGCTATGCGTGACGCTGGCACCCGGCTCGATCGTGACCAGGTCGGTGCCACTGACGAACGCGTTGGGAGGGCAGGTCATCGGCTCAACCGCGAGCGCGCGGCGGCGCGCGTCCGGGCCGAGCGGGTCGCCGGTGAAAACCTGCAGCCAGTGGTAACCGGGCCCGGCCCAGAGCTCGATCTCGGTTGCCGGCCCGGCGAGCTTTACCCGGCTGCGGCCGTCGGCGTCAGCGGTCAGCCCGGTGAAGGCGTGGTCGAGCGAGACGGTGCCGATCGGGCGGCGCTCGCGGAAGTCATACGGCGAGCCTGCGACGTCCTGCGGCGGCCCGGCCGGGATGCCCCGGTCGTCGGCAGGCTGCCAGCGGGTCGCCGGCAGCTGCAGGTGCCAGTGATCGACTAGCTCGGCGCCGGCCCGCAGGTAGGGGTGCTGTCCGGTGCCGTAGGGTGCAGGCCTGTCGCCCGGGTTGTGCGCCCTGACGGTGACCTCGAGCCCTGCGGCGGCTGTCAGCCGGTAGGCGGCCCGCAGCTCCAGGCAGAACGGGTAGCCGGGCCGCCCCAGCAGGCGCAGCCCCAGCTCGACCTCATCGTCCGCGCGCGCGACGAGACTCCAGCTGGCAAACCGGGTCAGGCCGTGAATCGCGTTGTCATGCGCGGGCTCGGACAGGTCGAGCTGGTAGCTGCCGCCGCCGAAGCTGTACCGGCCGTGGTCGACCCGGTTCGGCCATGGGAGCAGCAGCTGGCCGGCGCCGGCGGGCGGCACCTGGTCGGCCTCGTACCCGGCAATGACCGGCCTGTCCTGGTAGGTCAGCGTGCGCAGGCCAGCGCCGAGCTCGGTCACGGTGGCCTGATAGTCGCCGGCAGCGATGTCGAACTGCGCACCGGTCAGGGGGAGAGTCGGCTCTGCCATGGGGTCAACTCTGGCACGGCGCGGCGAGAAGATGCCGGCGGGGCTGCTTGGGGAGCGGGGGACCTTCAGCCCCGCCGGCACTTTGCACCCTAGCTGTCACGGCTGTCCACGGGTGCGAAGTTCGGCAACCCCGCAGCGAGTTCTCAGCTGGCCGGCGACCCGCCCTCAGGACCGGGCCGGCGGCGGCGCTGTCACCGGTAGCTGCCCACGTAGCTGGCATAGGCGACGACGTTGCCGAGGTAGTGGCCGGTGCGCTGGTCGAATGACCCGCCGCAGGTAATCAGCCGCAGCGTGGGCCAGCTGGTATAGCCGAACACCTTCTGGGTGGGAAACGTCGCCTTGGCGTAGAGCGCCACCGAGTAGGTCTCGAAAACGATGGTCTGGCCATCGCGCAGCCGCACATAGATCCTGGCGCCAGGGCGCAGGCTGCCGAGGTTGTAGAACGCTGCCGGGCCGATATTCCTGGCGTCCACATGCCCGAGGATGGCCGCCGCGCCCGGCTGGCCGGGCAACGGTCCCTTGTCGTACCAGCTGGTCACTCTCGCGGCGGCTGCCAGCGGCGGTACGGCGACTGTGCCGTTGCGGTTCAGGCCCAGGGCGATGATCCTGGCGTGCACCTTGATGGCCGGAATGTCGACACTCGACAGGGACGGAGTGAGTCGGCCTGGTCCCCGTCGTCCGGTGGCGGGTCACCGAGCCGTCGCCGGACAGCTGGCGGGCGGTGGCGGCCCAGGCCGGGGGTACCGGCGGCGGCGCCCAGCGCAGTGTGTCGTGGCCGATGAACGCGATCACGATGCCGGTCACGATCATCGAGATCGCGGCCAGGTTCAGCCAGGAGATGCGGCGCACCGCGGGGCTCAGGAAGCCCGGACGCGACGGCAGGTCCCTGAAGACCTGGCTGGCGGCATGAGTTTCCTCCGGTTGCGCGGTGATCGTCGCATGCTCATGCCCGGCCGCCGGCCCGGTTATGCCATGTTCTGCCCTGAGCGTGCGACTGGTGGTAAGCCTTGTATCGGGCTTTAGATCCGTTATGCGGTTGGCGCGGCGGCGGCCTAAGCCAGCCGGGTGCTGGGCACCCGGGCGAGCGTGCCGTTGCGCACCGCCTCGGCGGCGAGGACGCCGAACAGGTAGAAGCAGGCGGCCTCCTCGCTGGCGAAGACCTGGAGCTCATGCCGGGCGCCGCTGGCCGAGTGGAACACCTCGAATCCGGTGTCGGTCTGGACCAGGCACAGAGCGCCCTCAACGTCGTCGCCCACGGAATAGCTCCCGCGACGGGATGCCGGCCAGTCCGGCGAGATCGGCGAACAGGCGCTCGGTGGCCAGCCTGCGCCGTCCCGCGCGGCGCTGGCGGGCGAGTCTGGCCTGCGCTCGGCGCCGTCAGCCGCGCTGGCTGGGCTGGGCCGCCTGCCTGGCGTGCTGTGCTGCCTGCCGTTTGCTGGCTGGCTGGGCTGTGCTGGCTGGCTGGGCTGTGCTGCCTGCCTGCAGCCTGGCCGCGGCCGGGGCCGCCGCGACGCCGACGCTGCCCGCAGCGCCTGGGCCTCCAGCGGCAGCGGTGCCTCGGCGGTGACCGGCAGTGCCACGCCGGTGGTGTCGTCCGGAGCGGGGTAATAGACCGGCGGCACCGGCACCGCCTGCTCCTGAGCGCCTGGCAGGCCGCCAGGCCCGCCGCTGTACTGACCCGGCTGCCAGGCGTAGTCAGCGCCCGCGGGCTGGCCGGGCGCCTTACCGGGCCTGGTAGCCGGGTTCCTGATAGCCGGGCGGCCCGGCCGGGCGGGAGTACTCGGTGCGCTCCTCGAGGATGTCGGTGACCTCAGTCCGGGGCGCGATCAGCTCAAATACGCCCCGGTCAACCTGCCAGTAGCCGAGCTGCTCCGCCTTGTAGCCGTCATGCCCGAGATAACCGATGTGCAGCCGGTCACCGAGGTCATCCAGCACCATGCAGCGCTCGCCCCGGAAGGTGCCGACCGGCCTCGACTCCCACACCGCCTGCACATCGCCGAGCCGCAGCTGCTTGCGCCAGTGCCCGGTGGCCGGCTCGAAACCGAGCTCCTCGGGTGGCGGGCAGGCCGCGAACAGGACAATGTCCCCGTCTGCCGGGCCGATCCCGGCCTCGAAGGGCGAGTCGCGGTAGGTGGCCATCAGCCGGTAGCGCACAGTTCAGACCCTTCTGCAGGTCGTAGCCAGACCTGGCCGTCATAGCGGGCGATGAAGTCGGACTTATCAGTGCCAACGCGATAGATTTCCGCGCCGACCGGAACCGGGATGGGATCGGTGAAGTACTCCGCGACCTGCTGGTCAGCGGCGGAATAGCCGGTGCCGGTGAATGGCGGCTTCATGGACCAGTCACCGCCCCGCCCGGCGGAGTAGGGCACCTGGTAGGTCTCGGTGCTGATGGCACGCCAGCGGATGAGGTAGATCTCGCTCATGTCCGGGCTGAAGTCGGAGCCCTCGTAGCCGAGGCCGAATACCCGGTGCAGTTCGCGCGGACTGAAGACCTGGCAGTCCTCGACCCGGTGCACGAACCCGGAGATAATCGACCGGCGGCCGGTCAGGTACGGCTCCACCATCCGCGGCGGGATCGCCTTGTGCAGCAGCGTGCCAGGCTCCACCGGCAAAGGGCCCTGACTGACCTGGCTCACGCTGTCCCCTGTGCTCTGACCTGCTGTGCTGCGGTCTACTGTGCCATGAGTTACCTGCAAATTCACCGCACTCTCAGTATCGCGAGGCTCATCCTGAATGACCGCGGCTGACCCGGTTGGCGCCGGCTGCAAGGCTACCTGCGCCGGGTCGCGCTGCAGGTCGCACTACAGTGAGCCGATGCCTGATCTGACCGCTGGCGATGAGCGGTTCCGGGACGACCGGGGCGATGCCGATCCCGGCGTCGCGGCTGCTCTGGATGCCTACGCGGCCGGTACTGGCGGCGAGCACGCCGTGCTGCTGGCTCTCGCCGACAGCCGGCTCCTGGTTCCCGTTGTCGCCGTGCTCGCCGGCGACCTGGCTGATTCCGCCGGGCCGCGCGACCCGGGAGACCTCATGCAGGGGGAGAAGGCCAGCGAGATGGCTATGCCGGCGATCGTCGGGGCCGACGGGCGGCGGGCGCTGCCCGCCTTCACCTCGGCTGACACCGTCCGGCGCTGGCAGCCTGCCGCCCGGCCGGTGCCAGTACCCGCGCCGGGCGTCTGGCAGTCCGCTGTGCAGGAGTCCTGCGCCGTGGTCATCGACATCGCCGGGCCGGTCCCGATCGTGATTGAGGGCGCCCGGCTTCAGGCACTGGCCTGCGGCACGCAGGCTCCGGCCATGCACCAGGACCCGGACGTCTGGCAGCAGGTCGCGGCCGCTGCGGCCGAGATCGCGCCGGGCATCCGGGTCCGGCTGACCGAGGGCCGGGGCGGCCTTGACTTCACCCTTGAGCTTGCGCCCCCGGCCGGCGCTGGCCGCCCCGTTCCCGATGAGATGGCGAGCCAGATCGCTGATGCCGCGGCCGCCAGGCTGGGCGGACGGGTACGGGCGGGCATCGCCGTCCTGGTGCGGCCGCCGGACTGAGGTCATGGCCGGATCGCGGCAGCCTGCCGTGCCTGAGCGCTGAGCAGTCCGGGCCGGCCGTCGCGGTATTACGATCATGAACTGTGCAGCCAGTCACGGTCGCCGAGGTGGCCGACGAGCTCTATGCGCTGCCGCCGGCAGAGTTCACGGCGGCGCGGGACGAGCGGGCGCGCCAGGTCCGGGCTGGCGGCCAGCGTGACGAAGCCGCTGCCATCAGGAAGCTTGCCCGGCCGACGGCCAGCGCCTGGCTGGTCAACCAGCTCGTCAGGGCTGCCCCCGATCAGCTCGACAGGCTTGCCGAGGTCGGCGAGGCGCTCGGGGAAGCGCAGCGCACGCTGGCTGGTGACCGCCTCAGGGAGCTGTCGGGGGAGCGCCGCCAGATCATCAGCGAGCTGCTGCCCCGCGTTGCCGAGATCGCCGGGCAGGCCGGCCAGCCGGCGAGCCAGGTCGTGCTGGGCGAGGTCAGGGCCACCCTGGAAGCGGCCCTCGCTGACGCCGGGGCCAGGGCTGCCGTGCAATCGGGCCGGCTGACGAAGGCGCTGACCTACGCCGGGATCGGCGAGGTTGACCTCGCGGCCGCGCTGGCGCTCCCGGCCGAGCCCGGCCAGACCGGGCCGCGCAGCCGCCCGGCCGGAAAGGCACCGCGGCGCGGCCCTGCGACAGGCGGCTCCGCCGGAAAGGCTGCCGGACGGCCGGCACAGGATGGCGGGCGGCCGGCCCGGCAGAGCGAGGAACCGGGAGCGGGGAGAGGCAGCGGAGCGGCATGCGGCCGGACGGGCGCAGCGCGCATCCGATGCGCTGCGCGCCGCCGAGGCGGCCGTTTCCGAGGCTGAGCAGGCGGCAGCAGACGCCGGTCGGCACCAGGAGTCCGTGGCGGAGCAGCGCCAGTTCCTGCAGCGGCGCATCGATCACCTTGAGCGGGAAATCCGGCAGGCCCGGCAGGAGGGCGAGCAGCTAGACCGGGAAGCACAGCAGGCGCGGCGCAGCCAGCACGCCGCGGCCCGCCAGCTGGAGAGTGCCAGGCGGCAGCTGGCCAGGATTCAGCAGCGATCCGCGGCTAAGTAACCAGCCGTCGGTGAGCACGGCTGAGCCCGCCGCTGGACCGCGGCGCCCGGCCGTCAGGCCTGCGGCTGGCTGATGTTGATCAGCCAGGGGACGCCGAACCGGTCGACGCACATGCCGAACTCGTCGCCCCAGGCCTGCTTCTCCAGCGGCATCCGCACCGTGCCGCCCGCGCTCAGCTCGGCCCAGTAGCGGTGCAGGTCGTCCACGTCGTCGCCGCTGAGGCTCACCGACATCCCGGCGATCGGCTCGAAGTCCATGCCGCTCATGATGTCGGCACCCATGATCTGGTAGCCGGCGTTGGTCACCAGCACCGAGTGCATGACCCGGCCGGAATCGGGGCCGTCGTTGCCGAAGTCGGCGAACGTGGTGATGGCCAGCTCGCCGCCGAAGACCCCGGCGTAGAACTCCATCGCCTGCCGGGCGTTGCCGTTGAAGTTGAGGTACGGGTTCAGCTGTGACGCCATGGTCGTGTCCCCTCGGAGCAGATATGAGCTGGCCCTCGTTAGGAGACTAGACCGGGCGGCCCGGCCCGGCAGCGAAGCCGGCTACTTCCCGGACCGGCGCGCGTCCAGCTCACTCTGCGCGCGGGCGAGAACCCGGGTGACATCGCGCCCGAACCAGACGTCAGATGGATGCCGGATGCTGCCGGAGCGGGCGTTAGCTGCCAGCTCGGCGAGGGCGGCCCGCAGGGCGGTCACGGGATCGTCAGCAAGCTGGGGTAGCGCGGACCGGCCCGACTCACCCCACACCTCCAGCTCGAACCCGTCGGCTGCCTCCGGTGCGCCCAGCGTGACCGTGGCCGTGCTGGTCGCGCCGCCCTGATGATGCAGCACCAGGTGCGTGAGGTCGCCGCGGCCCGCATCGGCCGTGACCGCCTCCACCGGTCCGAGAATGCCCGACAGCAGTGCCACGGCATGCGGTCCGAGATCCCACAGGCCGCCCTTGTCCCGGCGCCACGGGGTGTTGAACGGGCTCGACTCGGAGTAGACCGATCCGAGCCAGAGTGCCTGGGCGCCGCGCCAGCCGCCAGTGGCCGCGAGCTCGTCCAGCCAGGCGCGCGCGTCCGGCTGGAACCGGGCGGTGAAGAAGACGACCGACGCGACGCCGGCCTGCTCCACGGCCGCGACCACCGCATCGGCCGCCGGCTCCGTCAGCGCGAGCGGCTTTTCCAGCAGCAGGTGCTTGCCCGCCGCGGCCGCGCGGACGGCCAGCTCGCTCTGGACATCCGGCGGGACGGAGAACGCGACGGCGTCCACCTCGCCGAGGAAGGCGTCAAAGTCGACATGCGCCTCGATGCCGAACTCAGCCGCGAGGGCTGCGCCGGCCTCGACATTGCGGCCCCAGACGGCGGCGAACTCGATCCCGGGAGCCGAGGCCAGCGCGCGGGCGTGGGCCACGCGCGCCCAGTAGCCCGTTCCGGCCAGGCCGAATCTCAGTGTCTCGTCATCAGTCACCAGAAAACCATCCCAGAAGGGCCGGTGACTATGCTCGGAGGGCCGGCCGTGCACGGCCGTTGTCGTCGGGGAGAGTCATGAGCACACTGAGCGCGCCGGCCGGGGTGTCGGCGGCGGCGCAGGCCGCGGTTGCCGCCGCGGGTGAGGCTGCCCGCGCCGGGGCTGCTGCCCTGCGCGCTGCCCCGGACGACCGCCTGGACGACGCGCTGCTGAGGATCGCCGGGCGGCTGGCTGAGCGCGCCGGGACCGTGCTCGCCGCCAATGCGGACGATGTCCGCGCGGCCAGGGCGGACGGGCTTGCCGACGCGTTCGTCGACCGGCTGACGCTCGACGATGGCCGCGTCGCGGCGATGGCGGACCAGCTGCGCGCGCTCGCCCGCGTCCCGGCTGAGCCCGCCAGGACCCGCGTGCGCGATCTGCCCGACGGCCTTGAGCTGCAGGAGTGGCGGCGGCCTGTCGGCGTCATCGGCGCCAACTTCGAGGCCCGGCCTAACGTCGTCGTGGACATCGCGTCGCAGCTGGTCAAGTCGCGCAATGCCGGCGTGCTCCGCACCGGATCGAGTGCCATCCGATCGGCTGCCGCGCTCGTCGACGAGGTTGTCGGGCCAGCTCTGACGGCCGCCGGGCTGGATGCGGCCGCGGTGCAGCTAGTGCGCGTTCCCGGCCGTGATAGTGCACTTGCTCTTGTCCGCCAGCCCCGGCTGATCCCGCTGGTCATCCTGCGCGGCAGCGGTGATAGCACCCGAGAGCTGGCGCGCGAGGCCGCGCTGCACGGAGTCCGCACGCTTGCCCACGCCGATGGCGGCGCCGTGCTGTACGTCGACCAGTCCGCTGACGTCAGTCTCGCGCTGGAGCTGATCGAGCGCAGCCTCGACCGGCTCGGCGTGTGCAACCGGCTGAACCTGCTCCTGGTGCAGCGGACGGTGTGGGATGAGGTGGTCCCGCGGGTGGCCGCCCTGGCGGACCGCATCGGCATCGCGGTCTCGCTGCCGCCGCACGCGCACCCGCTCGGGCATGAGTGGGCGCTGGATGCCGGCTCGGAGGCGACCATCACGCTTGCGCCGGCCGACAGCGCGGCGGACGCGGCTGAGATCGCCAACCGCGAGACCTCCGGGCTCGCCGCCTCGATCGTGGCCTCGGACGAGGCAGCGGCGGGGCAGTTCCTGGATGCTTATTCCGGTACGGGCGCGTTCTGGAATGCGACGCCGCGGCTGCTCGACGGGTTCAGGCTGCTCTCGGTTCCCGAGACCGGCATCAACATCGACGTCGTGCCCGGGCCGCGCGGGCCGGTGACATTCCGCGACCTCTACCTGCGCCAGTACGCAGTCGTTCCGGCCGGATCGCGCTAGCGGTCGCGCTAGCCGGGGAAGACCACGAGCGACTCGCGGTGCACCGCGTGAATGCCGCGGACAACCCGGCGCGCGGCCGGATCCGCCGGGACCTGGCCGTGCAGGAAGCCCCTGCTGAGCAGGAACGTGGTGCACAGCTGCGGCTGTGCCAGCAGGAGCGAGTCGGCCAGCTCGGCGATCCGGTCCGGCGAGAACGCCGACAGCTGAGCGTAGGCTTCCTGACTCGCACGGGAGACACCGTCGGCGAGTTCGCGGCAGTCCTTGTAGACGTCGGGATCGAGCAGGTCAGTGTCGTCCGCTGCCGCGGCGGCGGCGTAGCGCAGCCGGAGCAGGATGGAGAGCACGCAGGCCACCTCCTGCGGCGACAGCGCGCGCAGCAGCCGGAGGATGGCCGACGGCAGGGCGACCGAGCCGCGGCCCAGAACGCGCTCGGGATGCCGGACGTCCAGCAGCTCGACCACGGAACCGGCCGGGAAGTCGCCGTCCACTCGCTTGACTCCGGACAGGAACAGCGTGCTTCCCGTGCGCAGGCTCTCCTCGGCCTCGCGGTTGACGTGCACCGAGCCTTCCGAGTACGCGATGCCGCCGATCCAGCGCCTGGACGGCTCGAGCGCCGGGCCGGCCGGCCGGACGACTGTGCCCATCCGCGCGCGCGGATTGAGGCTGCGGCCGACGACGTCCGCTTCGCGGGCCGAGCCGATCGTGCACTCCACCCCGCAGCACGCCGCCCGCGCCGCCGCGCTCAGCTTCGAGCCCATGCCGCCGCGGCCGCTGCCGCCGGCAGTGACGCGCACGGCCCGCGCTTCGGCCGGGGTCAGCCTGCCGATGCGCTCGCTGAGATCGGAATCCCGGTAGGCAGCGCGCACGTCAGTCAGGAAGAGCAGGCGCGAGGCCTCGGCCGCCACCGCGATCGCGACGGCGACCTGGTCATTGTCGAGTGCCGCCAGCGGATCGGTCGCGTCGTTCCCGTTGACGATCGGCAGCAGGCCCCGGCTCACAGCGTCGCGCAGCAGCTGGCCGAGGTCGCCCATGGCGCGCGCCGACGCCAGGTCACTGCGCGACACGAGAATCTGGCAGACCTCGACGCCGACGGCCGCGGCGAGCTGCCGGTACAGCGCCATCAGCGCGGGCTGGCCCACCGACGACGGCAGCGCCGTGTTGTCCGCCTGCGCTCCGGCCTGGCGCGGCGCCGTAGCGGCTGAGCACATCCTGAAGCGAGCTGACCAGGCCCTCGTAGCCCGCGCCGGGACCGGCCGTGACCGCTGACCGCAGTGACCCGACGACCGACTGAAGCGCGGAAGCCGCTCCCGCGGTCGGCCCCTCGAACGCCAGCAGCCGCCGGCCGAGCCGCGCCGCTCCCGAGGTGACCAGGATGATCTCGTGCCCGGCCCGCTGCGCCGTCGCAATCTGGCTGACCAGCCCGGCGATCACGTCGAGAGCAATGCCGTCGCGGCTGGCGATCGAACTAGAGCCGAGCTTGATTACCTGTCTGGTCACGGGCAACTCACGACGATGCGCAATGCGGGGGGACGGAGCGGACGGGACAGCGGAGATCCCGCGCAAATGATCATCTCCGACGCTATCACGGTCCCGCTGACGGGAGACTGAACGCGCGCGAGCAGGGCCGCGGGGCGCGGGGCCTTCGGAGGAGAGCTCAGCTGCCGAGAATCGGCCCGATGATCAGGGATGTCTACCGGCGGCCGGGGACGTAGGTGCTGCCGGTGCACCTGGAGCAGCAGTACGGCATCGAGGTTCGCCGGGATGACGAGGCTGGATGTCGGCGTGTTCCGGGCTGACCACCGGGGCGGCGTCGGTCCGAGCGCCCGCAGCCCGGCCCTTGCAAGCCCTGGCGGTGAACGGGCAATTGCCGCATACCAGTCAGCAGCTCATCCGCCATGGGGCGTGATGTTGGATCTGCCGACCTTAGGGGGGCGGCAGATCCAACGTCACGCCCCATCAGCGAGATCAGGCAGGGCGCCCGGACTAGCTCTCGATGCCGGAGGAGCGCCCCGCGGCCCGCCTCCGCAGCGCGATGCCGCCGGCCACGGCGCCGATCCCGATCAGGACGAGCCCGCCGGTCGCGAGCCCGGTGTTCGTTGTCGTCGAGGTCGTGCCGTCGCCGGTCTGGGCGCCTCCGCCGGCCGGCATGGTCGAGACCGTCAGGGTCGCGGTCGTCGAGGTCCCGTCCGAGCAGTCGATGTCCGGCCGGTAGGTGCCGGGCGCGATCCCGCTCGGCAGGGTGACAGTGATGACGAAGTCGCCGTCAGCGGATCCTGCCTGCATCGGGATCTGCTCCGGCAGGCCGAGCGTCTGGCCGAACAGGGTGGCCGACGTGGCGTCGAGGCTGGCGCAGGAGACCGCGAAGGTCACCCGGGAGCCCGCTGTGGCCGTCGACGGGACGACAGATGCCACCGTGTCCCCCGGCGGGTTGCCGGAAGCGGCGAGGGCAGCCGATCCGCTGGAGGCAGCCAGGGCCGGGGCCGTCCCGTCGTCAGCACGGCCGAGGTAACAGAAACCAGGGCAGCAAGTCCCAGGACGGCCGGGCCGGCCAGAACGGCACTCAGTCTGAGCGAAGCGGCAAATCGCCTCATGCGGCGCATGTACGTTCCTCCCCCGAAGACCGCGTCGCACCACGACATGCCAGGCAGGCCGCCGTCGCTATCGCAGGCGGCAGGCGCAAGGCTGACGATTCCCCCGTAGTGCACTGGCGGAATACCCGGCGCGCTGCCGGGCAAACGAACACCGCCAGCGCTGGCATGGCAGGATCGGCTGCATGCTGCGCTGGCTAACGGCAGGAGAGTCACACGGCCGCGCCCTGGTCGCGATCTGCGAGGGCGTGCCGGCCGGGGTCGGGGTGACGAGCGCCGACGTGGCGTCCGCCCTGGCCAGGCGGCGGGCCGGCTACGGCCGCGGCGCCCGGATGAAGTTCGAGCAGGATGAGGTCGAGCTGACCGGCGGCGTCCGGCACGGCCTGACGCTCGGCGGGCCGGTCGCGATCAGGATCGCGAACACCGAGTGGCCCAAGTGGGAAACGGTCATGTCGCCCGATCCGGTGGACGCGGAGATCCTGGCGGCGCAGGCCAGGAACGCGCCGCTGACCAGGCCCCGGCCGGGCCACGCGGATCTGGCCGGGATGCAGAAGTACGGCGCGGACGACGCGCGGGCGATCCTCGAGCGGGCGAGCGCACGGGAGACGGCTGCGCGGGTCGCGCTGGGCGAGGTCGCGCGCCGCCTGCTGCGCCAGGTACTCGGCGCCGAGATCGTCAGCCACGTCGTCGCGCTCGGTTCGGTGCACGCACCCGATGGCTACGTACCAGGCCCGCAGGATCTCGGGCCGGATCGACGCCGACCCGGTCCGCTGCCTGGACGCCGCCGCCAGCTCGGCGATGCAGGCCGAGGTCGATGCCGCGAAGCGGGACGGTGACACGCTGGGCGGCGTCGTCGAGGTCGTGGCCTACGGCCTGCCGCCCGGCCTCGGCAGCCACGCGCACTGGGACCGCCGCCTGGACGGCCGGCTGGCGGGCGCGCTGATGAGCATCCAGGCGATCAAGGGGGTCGAGATCGGGGACGGCTTCACGACCGCGGCCCGGCGCGGCTCGCTGGCGCACGACGAGATCGAGGGCGGCGAGGCCGGCATCCGGCGGACCACCAACCGGGCCGGCGGGATCGAGGGCGGGATGAGCACCGGGGAGCCCGTCAGGGTCCGCGCCGCGATGAAGCCGATCTCGACCGTGCCCCGCGCGCTCGCGACCATCGACGTCCGGACGGGCGAGCCCGCGAGGGCCATCAACCAGCGCAGCGACGTGACCGCGGTGCCTGCCGCTGGCGTTGTCGCGGAGGCGATGACCGCGCTCGTTCTGGCTGATGCGCTGCTGGAGAAGTTCGGCGGGGACAGCGTGGCCGAGACCGCGCGGAACGCCGAGGCCTACCTCAAGGCGATGGTGATCCGGTGACCGGGAACGGGCAGGCGGCGGGGGACGGGACGGCCTCGTTCCCGCTCATCATCCTGATCGGCCCGCCTGGCGCCGGCAAGACGACGGTCGGCGCGCTGCTGGCGGCAAGGCTCGGCACCGGCTTCACCGACACCGACGCGGTCGTCGAGGCGGCGGCCGGCAAACCGGTCGCGGACATTTTCATCAGCGACGGCGAGCCTGAGTTCCGGCGGCTGGAACGCGACGCTGTCGGCATCGCGCTGACAAGCACTTCCGGGGCGGGAACGCGCCCAGCGGGCGTACTCGGCCTCGGCGGCGGCGCGGTGATGGACGAGCAGACCAGGGCCAGGCTGGCCGGCCGCGCCGTCGTGTACCTGGAGACTGGCTTCAGCGAACTGGCCAAGCGCGTCGGGCTGGACCGCGCCCGGCCGCTGCTCATCGGCCAGAATCCGCGCGGCCAGCTCAAGTCGCTGCTCGACCAGCGGCTGCCGGTGTACGAGGGGCTGGCCTGGCTGACGGTGCGCACCGACGGCCGCGAGCCGGACGAGATCGCCGCGGAGATAGCGGCGGAGATCGCCGCCGGGCTCGCTCCGGGGAGCGGCGAGCCGCCGGGCGACGGCCGGTGACCGCGGCCAGGATCGCGGTCGCCGGAGAGCATCCCTACGAGGTCGCGGTCGGCACCGGGGTGCTGGCGGAGCTGCCATCGCTGGTCGGACCCGGCGTGCGGAACGTGGTCGTCATCCACTCGGCCGCGCTCACCAGCCTCGCGGTGCCGGTGTGCCAGGCACTGGCGCAGGCCGGCTACGCGGTCAGGCCCGAGCCGGTGCCGGACGGCGAGGCCGCGAAGGAGATCAGCGTCGCGGCCGGCCTGTGGTCACAGCTGGCCGCGGCCGGCGTCGGCCGGACCGACGCGGTCGTCGGCGTCGGCGGGGGAGCGGTGACCGACCTGGCCGGCTTCGTGGCCGCGACCTGGCTGCGCGGCGTGCGGGTGGTACTCGTGCCCACCTCGCTGCTCGGCATGACCGACGCCGCCATCGGGGGCAAGACCGCGATCAACACGCCGGCCGGCAAGAACCTGGTGGGCGCGTTCTACCCGCCGGCCGGGGTGCTCGCCGACACCTCGGTGCTGGCGAGCCTGCCGCAGGCCGAGTACGTGAGCGGGCTGGCCGAGGTGATCAAGGCCGGGTTCATCGCCGACCCGGTGATCCTTGACCTGATCGAGTCCGATCCGGCGGCGGCGGCCCGGCCGGGTGGCCCGCACGAGCGGGAGCTCATCGAGCGCGCGATCGCGATGAAGGCCGCGGTCGTTTCTGCTGACCTGCGCGAGTCCGGCCAGCGGGAGTTCCTGAATTACGGCCACACGCTCGGGCACGCGATCGAGCGGGTCGAGGACTTCAGGATGCGCCACGGCGACGCGGTCGCGATCGGCATGTGCTTCGCCGCGGCCGTCGGCAGGCTGGCCGGGCGTCTCGACCCGGCGACCGCACTGCGGCACCGCTCGGTGCTGGCAGCGGTCGGCCTGCCCGTTCGCTATCGCGCCGATGCCTGGCCGGCGCTGCGGGCCGCGATGGCAGTTGACAAGAAGACACGAGCCGCGCGGCTGCGGCTGGTCGTGCTGGACGGGCTGGCCCGGCCCGGCATCATGGCCGACCCGCCGGAGGAACTGCTCGAGCTGGCCTACGCGGAGGTGACCTGAGCATGACCACGGTCCTGATCCTGAACGGGCCGAACCTGCAGATGCTCGGCGCCCGCGAGCCTGAGATCTACGGCTCGGCCACGCTCGCCGACATCGCGGCGTCGTGCGCGAAGCTCGGCGCCGAGCTGGGACTGCAGACCGACCTGCGGCAGACCGACGACGAGGCCGAGCTGATCGGCTGGGTGCACGAGGCGTTCGAGCGGCGGCTGCCGGTGGTCATCAACCCGGCCGCGTTCACGCACTACTCCTACGCGCTGCGGGACGCGCTGGCGATGCGGCGGGCACCGCTGGTCGAGGTGCACCTGTCGAACCCGGCGGCGCGGGAGTCGTTCCGGCACACCTCGGTGGTGTCCGGTGTCGCTGACGGGACGATCGCCGGATTCGGCGTGCAGTCGTACGAGCTCAGCCCTCCGCGCGGTTGCCCGGCTGCTCGCGGCATCCGGCGAGTCAGGCTGACGCGCTAACCGGGCAATTCGCAGTAAAACAAGTAGCCGAGGGTGTCCGTGGCGATCCGCGCCCTGAGCTCGTCGTAGCGCTGCCCGGCGATGGCCGTGAACTCCGTGAGCAGCCGGGGATCCGGCGAGCTCGCGGCGCAGGTCATCCGCATTGCCTCGAGCTCGTCCAGGTGCTGTCGCCAGTTGCTGTCCAGGACGGACAGCGACACCTGGCGCTCTAGCTCCGCGCGGTCCGGCCCGAGCGCAGCCGCCCGCCGCTGGTAGCAGGAGTCAAGGTCGGCCTCGATGAGCGAGGCGCGGGCAGCTGGCTCTGCCGTCGCCAGTACCTTGGTCAGGCCGGGGTCGGAGAGCTCGGCCGGCCGGACATCGGCCAGCATCCGGGCGAGCTGGGAGAGGTCGCGATACGGGCTGGAGTAGCGCGCGGCCACCGCATGCATGAGGGTGCGGAGATAGTCCGCCAGGCCGGAAGCCGGCCAGTATCTCGTGGCGCGTTTGCTGGATCTCGCGCCGCTGCGCGGTCTCGATGTCCTCGAACCGCAGTCGCTCCGCGAGCCGGGCGGCCGCCGCAGCCTCGGCTGACTGCTGGACACTCGCCACTAGCCGGGTCATCAGGCCAGAAACTGGGGAGCCGTCGGCCTTCTTTCTGACCGCAAGCGGGATCAGGCTGACCGCCCAGCTGTGCCAGGCCGGCCAGCAGCGAGTCATCGGCAGCGAGGTAGAACCTGGTCTCGCCTGGCTCACCGCGACGGCCGGACAGACCCTGCAGCCACTGGTCGCCACGTGCCGACGTTCCCCGGCCCGCGATCAGCACGGCCAGGCCGCGTCCGGAAGTCGCATCCGCGTCCACCGGTATATCGAGGCCGTGCGGGACCGGGCCGGCTAGCACGGTGGCCGCGCGGGCCCGGCCGGCCTCGGCGAGGGATCGTGCCGTCTTCTCGCTGCTGCCTGACACCAGTACCGGCTCGCGGATCCCGGCCTTCCGCAGCCGGTCAGCAGCAAGCTCGCCGCTGCCGGCGTCGGGCGTGGCCACGATGACGGGCTGGCCCTGCCGGTGCCGCTCCGCCGCATCCGCGGCCAGGGCCGCCATCCGGTCGCTGCCGCGCTCGAACAGGACGTCCGGCTGATCCGCGCGACTCTGCTCGCCGCCTTCGATCCCGATCGTGCTCAGCTGGTACAGCGAGCTGAGCTGGTCGCTCGGCAGCATGGGCCTGCCCGGACAGGCCGGACAGCACCGGGTAGCTGCGGAACAGATCGCGCACCGGAAGCCGGGCCAGCGTCGTGTCTTCCGGCGAGATGAGGACGCCCGTACGCGCCTCGACGGCCTGCAGCGCGCCCCTGCGCAATCGCCGGGAAGAGGCCAGCCGGGAGCCGGGCGCGGCGCCGACGGCAATCCGGCCGTGGTCCAGCCGGTAGTCCCTGCCGCGCCGGTACCAGTACCGGGCCCGCACGGCATCGTCGAGGTCGCGACGAGCCGCGGAGGCGGCTAGCCCGTCAGGCAGATCGGATTTGGCCAGGCCGGCGGCCCGGCGCAACCCGCCGGGTGACCACGAGACGAGGCCAGTCGTCTCGTCGACAGAGAAGTCCGCGGACGGCCGCAGCCCGGCCGCTACCTCAGCCAGCTTGCCGAAGCGCTCGGCGTCAGGCGGCATGGGGGCCTGAATCAATAGCGGGTCGTCGGCGTGATCGACGAGGATCGCGTCGATCTGGTCAACGACAGCGCGCTCCGGATGCCAGGACCGCAGGTCATCGGGATCGCGGGCCAGCTGGCTGGCAAGGCACTGAAATGAGACCTGCAGATAGCTCGCGACGACGAGGTCAGCGGCAAAAGCGCGCCGCAGCTCCTGCGCGGCCGACCCTGGCAGCGCCAGAGCGGCGGTCAGGCCGAGCCGGGTGCAGATGCCCCCGGCCAGGTCGTAGCACCAGGCGGCAACGAACTGGTCGGCCGTGACCAGGTGCAGGCTTTCACCGCCGATCGCGGCCAGGAAGGCGGGCAGGATCGCGATGACGGCGTTGCGGCCGTTATCGGGGACGGACACGGCGCGGCCGTCGAAAAGCGCGGCTCCGGTCATCAGGTCCTGCGTGCTGATGGCATACCCGCGTTCGCGCCTGGCTGCTTCCACCGCTGCCGCGAACGCTTCCGGCATCATGCGGCCGGCTGGCTCCCCGGCCTCGCGGCGCGCCGTCAGGCCCGCGCGAACCGTCCGGAGCTCCGCGTCGCTCAGCCCGGCGGTCGCCTCGCGATGCTGCTGCGCCTGCTGGCTGACCGCTGCCCAGCGCCGGAGATCCTCGTCCTGCGCCATCGGCGCTCTGACCTTCCGCGACCCCGGTCAGCCGTGGGCTGACCGGGTACCTGCATAGAGCAGGACCAGCACGACCGCGAGAGCGACAGCGAAAGTCAGCCAGAAATCGGACTGCCGGGGCAGGCCTGCCGACCCTGGCGGCAGTGGCTGGCCGCCCTTCGCCGGGTAGCGGAGCAGGTAGGTGCTCGTCCGGAAGGCGCGAAAGCGGATGACCGCCATCTCGGCGCCGGCCACGCCCATCGCGGCGACAAGCACGACCATGATGCAGACGCCCACGTCGGTGCCGATCCGGCCGGGACGGATCGCGGCGCCCGCGCCGATGACCGGCAGGAGCAGGACCGCGGCCACCAGGCCGAACCGCCACCAGGCCCGGACGGCAAACTCCTGAACCTGGCCCAGCTGGCTGGCTGGCTGGTCCTGGCCGCGGGCCACCTGCCCGCACCAGCCGGGCAGGGCAGCCAGCCTGCGCCTGACCCGCCGGCTGACGGCAAGCCACGCCCGGCCGAAGTAGCCCGCTAGAAAGTACTCGACGAGCACCCGATGCTCCGGTCTGTCAGTGGCAGCTCTCGGCTGCGCATTCACCAAGGCTAATGCTTATGCCGAGCACTGAAACTCCAGCAGCGCACTGCAGCAGGCGCGCTCCTCGGGCCGGCCGGTGGTGGCAGCTGCGCTGACAACCGCGACCCAGCTCGTGACCGCGCTGCCGGACGGCGTGATCGACGCGACGAGCTATGTGCTGCCGGTCCGCGTCAGGGAGCACGCCCGCAGGACCTCCCTCAGCTTGGCGGCGGATCCGCGCAGGCGCCGCTCGGCGTCAGCAGAGACGGCTCTGGCTCTTCAGGTCGCTCACCGCGTCGGCGGCGACTTCCCCGATGGGCAGCTGTGGACTCAGCTGAGCGACAGCGCGGGCCGGCCGCGCGAGGCCAGGGAGGCGTTAGCGGAGCTGCTGCGGGCACTCGGTGAGAGCGACTCGCGCATCCCGGCCTCGGCCAGGGAACGGGCGGCCTTGTACCGGTCCCGCCTGGCCTGCCGGCGCATGCTGATTGTCGCCGACGGCGCTTCCTCGGCCCGCCAGGTCCGGCCTCTGCTCCCGGGCAGCGGCGGGTCGGCAGTCCTCGTCACCAGCCAGAGCGCGATGGCGTTTCCGCCCGGATCGAGGCTGGTCCCAGTCTCGCCTTTCAGCGCGAGTGAGGCTCTTGCGCTGCTGACGCGCGTCATCGGCAGGAGCCGGGTCGCCGCCGAACCGCAGGCAGCGGCTGAGCTTGCGGCAGCCTTCGGCGGCCTCCCGCTAGCCGTCCGCATCATCGCCATGCAACTAGCAGCCCGGCGAACATCGCGGCTTGCCACCTGCGCCGCGCGACTAGGCGAGCCGGGTACCGGCATCCGGCGGCTCGCCTTTGGCGAGCTCTCAGTGTCCGCCTCGCTGGCGCTGATCGGCGACAAGAGTGCCGAGGCCATTGCCGCGCTGACCGACAGGTCGCTGCTGATTACCGGAGGAACCGACCAGACCGGGGGCACGCGGTACACGATCCATGACCTCGTGCGCGACTTCGCCGTGGCTCAGCTGGACCGCTCGGCCTGAGGCACTCTGTGCCTGTCCGGGCCTAACGGTTACGATTCATCCCGAGTGAGGGAACCAGTGAGGGAGTCTGCTGCATGCGCATCGGGATGGCCATCAACTATGCGGGCGGCTTCAGGGAGACGGCGGCTGAGCTGGCCGACTTCGAGAAGGCCGGCCTCGACATCGTCTTCGTACCCGAGGCCTACAGCTACGACGCGGTGAGCCAGCTTGGCTACCTCGCGGCCGTGACTGAGCGCGTCGAGCTCGCCTCCGGCATCATGCAGCTGTACTCGCGCACGCCTACGCTGACCGCGATGACCGCGGCCGGCCTCGACTACGTGTCCGGCGGGCGGTTCTCCCTCGGCATCGGCGCCTCCGGCCCCCAGGTCATCGAGGGCTGGCACGGCGTGCCCTACGACGCGCCGCTGGCCAGGACCCGCGAGACCATCGAGATCTGCCGCGCGGTCTGGCGGCGCGAGCGGCTGGAGTACGACGGGAAGTACTACCAGATCCCGCTGCCCGAGGGTCAGGGAACGGGTCTCGGCAAGCCGCTGAAGCTGATCAATCACCCGGTTCGGGACCGGATTCCCATCATCCTCGCTGCGCTCGGCCCGAAGAACGTCGAGATGGCGGCCGAGCTGGCCGAGGGCTGGGAGCCGATCTTCTACTACCCGGAGAAGGCAAAGGACGTCTGGGGCGCGTCCCTTGAGGCCGGCAAGGCCAGGCGCGATCCGTCGCTGCCGCCGCTGGACGTATTCGCGCAGACGGCGCTGGCGATCGGCGATGACGTCAAGGGGCTGATCGACCTGCTCAGGCCAGTGCAGGCGCTGTATATCGGCGGGATGGGCGCGAAGACCAAGAACTTCTACAACAACCTGGCGGTCCGGTATGGCTACGCGAAGGAGGCGGCGGCCATCCAGGACGCCTACCTGGCCGGGCGTAAGGACGAGGCTGCCGGGCTGATCCCGCAGGAACTGCTCGAGCATGTTTCCCTCATCGGCCCCAGGTCGTTCGTTGCCGAGCGGGTGGCGGCGATGAAGGAGTCCGGCGTGACTACGCTGAACGTAGCGCCGATGGCCGGGACCCACGCGGAGCGGCTGGCGCTCATCGAGCAGATCAAGGACCTGGCCGGCGAGGCGCCCGCAGGCCGGGCTGGCCCGGCTGCCTCGTTTCGACGGACCCGGGTGCGGGCAATGCGACGGGTGTCGGAGGAGACCGCAGCGCGATGCCACGCAGACGACGCAGGAAACCGGCGGACGGCCCCGAGGTACTCATCATCGGCGGCGGATTCGCCGGGATATCGGCACTGGAGGTGCTGGGCCGCGCGCGCGTGCGGGTGACGCTGGTCGACCGCAATATCTACAGCACCTTTCAGCCGCTGCTGTATCAGGTCGCCACGGCGGGCCTGACTGCCGCGGACGTCGCCTATCCGCTGTGGTCGGCGACCGGCCGCCGCGGCGCCCGGTTCCGCAAGGGCGAGCTGGCGGCCCTCGACCTCGGCCAGCGCGTGGCCGTGCTGGCCAGCGGCGAGAAACTCAGCTATGACTACCTGATCGTCGCCACCGGGGTCAGTGCCGCCTTCTACGGAGTCGAGGGCGCGGCCGAGCACAGTCTCAGCCTCTACACCCGGCGCGATGCCATCACCCTGCGGAACCAGCTGATGGCAGCGCTGGAGAAGCGCAACGAGGGCCTGACCGACCCGGAGCTGGACATCACCGTCGTCGGCGGCGGCGCTACCGGCGTCGAGCTCGCGGGCACGCTGGCCGAGCTGCGGAACACGGCGCTGCCCGCCGTGTTCCCTGAGATCGACCGGGCGATGTTCAGGGTGCGGCTGATCGAGATGTCCCCGGCCCTGCTCGCGCCGTATCACGACAGCCTCCGCCAGTACGCCCGCCGGCAGCTGGAGGAGCGGGGCGTCGACGTCCTGCTGGACACTGCGATCAAGGAGGTCAGGGCCGGGTCAGTGCTGCTGGCCGACGGCAGTGAGCACCGCAGCGACCTCACGGTGTGGGCGGCCGGCATCTCCGGGCCGGACGCCGCCTGGAGCTCCGGCCTGCCCCGCGGCAAGGGACGCCGGATCGACGTCGGCGCCGATCTGCGGGTGACTGGCCAGGAGCGCGTGTTCGCGACCGGTGATGTGGCCATCGATGAGCAGACCCCGGTCGCGCAGCTGGCTCAGCCTGCGATCCAGCAGGGGCGGCACGCCGCTGAGCAGGTCGTCCGGCTGGTCGCCGGGCAGCCGACGAAGCCGTTTCACTACCACGACAAGGGCACCATGGCGACGATCGGCCGCCGGTCGGCGGTCGTGGAACTGCGCGGGGGACTGCGGCTGCGGGGCACGCTCGCCTGGTTCGCGTGGCTCGGTCTGCACCTGATCTACCTGCTGGGCAATCGCAACAGGCTGGTGACGCTCGTGAACCTGTCCTGGCGCTACCTGACCTGGAGCCGAGGCGGCGGCATCATCGTCGGCGACGACGTGCCAGACGAGCGGGAGACCGGCAAGGCCCGCGACTCGCAGCGCACCGCGGCCGGGCAGCAGAGCAGCTAGGGCCGGCGCGCTGGTCACCGGTCAGGAGCACGGCCCGGGCCCAGGAGCGCCCTGGCCCGGGCCGTGCGCCAGGTCAGCGGAGCGCGGCAGAGCTCCACTGAGACTGCGGCTGCCGCACGGCAGCACGGCAACGGCAATGCGGCCACCGATAGCTCGCTACCGGTGGCCGCGCCGCACTGTGGCTCAGTGGCGCAGTCTGATCTCCCCAGCCAGTCGCGCCACGTCGCCGCAACCGCGACGTGTTACCGAGGCTAGCGAGAATCACGCGATTATTCCGGTATAGCCGGTCTCGTCCGAGTCTCATCCTGGTCTCACGACCGGAGGTCCCGGCCGATAGAGTCAGCGAATGGCCGAAATCCACGCAGCCCGCCGCGCGGCCGCCCAGAAGAAGATCGCCGAGGGCGGCGCCGGCGCCGCGCTGATTACCAGCCAGCCGAACGTCCGCTACCTGTCCGGCCTGGTCAGCTCCAACGCGGCCATCCTGCTGCCGGCCGACGGGCCGGGCGTGCTGGCGACCGACTCCCGGTACGCCGAGGCCGCCGAGCGCGACTGCCCGGACATCGAGATCGCCACTGAGCGCCAGCTGGAGCCCGCGCTCGCCGTGCTGGCCGCGCAGCGCGGCATCACCACGCTCGGCTTCGAGGCCCAGGACATGACCGTCGAGCGGCACATGGCGCTGGCGAAGCTGCCGGACGTTCCGGAACTGATCCCGGTCGGCCATCTGGTCGAGGAACTCCGGATGGTCAAGGACGAGACCGAGATCGAGCTGCTGACCCGTGCCTGCGCCATCACAGCCGAGGCGTTCGCCGCCGTGCTCACCGCGATCGAGCCTGGCCGCACCGAGCGGAGCCTGGCCGTGCTGCTGGAGCGGGCCATGATCGATCTGGGCGCCGAGGGCGTGGCGTTCGACACCATCGTGGCCAGCGGGCCTAACGGCGCCATCCCGCATCACTCGCCTGGCGGCCGCGGGTTCCTGGCCGGCGACCTGATCACCATCGACTGCGGTGCCAGGTTCGAGGGCTACCACGCGGACATGACCAGGACGGTCGCGCTCGGGGAGCCAGCCGGCTGGCAGCGGGAGATTTATGAGCTGGTGGCTGCCGCTCAGCAGGCCGGGGTCGAGGCGGCGGTGCCCGGCGCTGACATCGGCGCCGTTGACGCGACTGCCAGGGAACTGATCGAAGCCGCCGGCCACGCCGGGCACTTCGGGCACGGGCTGGGTCATGGCGTCGGACTGGAGGTGCACGAAGCACCGCTGATGGGACCCGGCAGGACAGGTAGACTGGCAGACCGGGTCCCCGTCACCGTCGAGCCCGGCGTCTACCTGCCTGGCAGAGGCGGTGTCAGGATCGAGGACACGCTCGTGGTCCGCGCCGGCAGTCAGGGCTCTGCTCCGGCGGGCGCAGCGGCGGCGGGACCAGCGGAAATACTGACGACAACCACCAAGGAACTGCTGGTGCTCTGACCGGGCACCGGGTTCCTGACGCATGCAGGAGACACGCAGACGTGGCCACCACCAACGACCTGAAGAACGGCATGACGCTGAGCATCGACGGCGCGCTCTGGAGCGTGGTGGACTTTCAGCACGTCAAGCCAGGCAAGGGCGGCGCCTTCGTGCGCACCAAGCTGAAGAACGTGCTGTCCGGCAAGGTCGTGGACAAGACGTTCAACGCAGGCGTGCGCGTTGAGGTAGCCAATGTCGACAAGCGGGATATGCAGTACCTCTACCGCGAGGGCGAGGACTTCGTCTTCATGGACATGACCGACTACGACCAGCCGCACATTCCCGCGGCCGTCGTCGGCGACGCTGCCCACTACCTGCTCGAAGAGCAGACCGCCACGATCGCGTTCAACGACGGCACTCCGCTGTACGTCGAGCTTCCGGCGGCGGTCGAGCTCACCGTCGAGCACACCGACCCGGGCCTGCAGGGCGACCGGTCGACGGGCGGCACCAAGCCGGCCACGCTGGAGACGGGCGCGCAGATTCAGGTGCCGCTGTTCATTACCACCGGCGAGAAGATCCGGGTGGACACCCGCTCCGGCGCCTACCTCGGCCGGGCCTGACCGGGTCCAGGCGGATTACGACAGGCCAGCGACGAGCTGACGGCGGTTATGGCTGCGCGCAGTAAAGCCCGGAAGCGGGCACTAGACATCCTCTTCGAGGCCGAGGTGCGGGACGAGCCGGTCCTGGAGCTGCTGGCCGAGCGCACGGCAGCGGCCGATCCGCCGGTGTCGGACTACGCGGGCGAGCTCGTCCGCGGCGTCCACGCGCACGCGGCGCAGATCGACGAGCTTCTCGCGGCTTACGCACAGGGCTGGACGCTGGACCGGATGCCCGCGGTCGACCGCAACATCCTGCGCGTCGGCGTGTACGAGCTGATGTGGAACGACAGCGTTCCCGATCCGGTAGCCATCAGCGAGGCGGTGGCGCTGGCAGGCGAGCTGTCCACTGATGACTCATCATCGTTCGTCAACGGGCTGCTTGCCCGGCTGCTTCAGCTCAAGCCAACGCTCACGCTCTAGCTCTGAGCCCGCGGCCGCCGCGAGCGGGCTGGCTGTCGGTGCCTGGCGCTACAGTCCTAGCGAGGGCGGTGAACGATGGGCAGAGCTGGGCAGCAGCCGCGCGGCCGGCGGCCACGCCCTGCTGAGCCGCCCGGTGATGACACCGGATGCCACGTCCTGCACGTCGACATGGATGCCTTCTACGCCAGCGTCGAGATCAGGGACCGGCCCGAGCTGGCCGGACGGCCGGTGATCGTCGGCGGCCTGTCCGGCCGCAGCGTGGTGCTATCCGCGACGTACGAGGCCCGCGCGTTCGGGGTGCGCTCGGCGATGCCGATGTCCAGAGCCAGGCGGCTGTGCCCGCGGGCGACGGTCATCCCGCCCCGGCATGGCCTGTACGGAGCGGTGTCCAGAGAGGTCATGGCGATCTTCCGCGCGGTGACGCCGCACGTGCAGCCGCTGTCACTGGACGAGGCGTTCCTCGATGTGTCCGGCGCGATCCGGCTGCTTGGCTCGCCCGTCAGGATCGGCGAGCTGATCCGGGCCCAGGTGGCTGAGCAGCAGCAGATCACCTGCTCGGTCGGGATCGCGGCGAACAAGTTCCTGGCGAAGCTGGCCTCGGTGCAGGCGCAAGCCGGACGGGCTGCTGGTCATCCCGGCGGACGGGGCCCTGGAGTTCCTGCATCCGCTGCCGGTCTCGGCGCTGTGGGGAGTAGGCGAGCGGACTGGCCAGGCGCTGGCCCGGCTGGGCCTGCGAACCGTCGGCGACATCGCTCGCACGCCGCCCGAGTCGCTGGAGCGCGACCTCGGGAAGGCTGCCGCGGCTCACCTGACGGCGCTGGCCTCCGGCCGCGATGACCGGGAGGTGGAATCCTCGGTCCGCGAGAAGAGCGTGGGCGCCGAGGAGACCTTCGGCACCGACGTCGCCGACCCGGCGCTGGTCAGGCGCGAGCTGCTCCGGCTGTCCCGGCGCACGTCCGGTTCGCTGCGGTCCTCCGGGCTGGCGGCCCGGACGATTGTCATCAAGCTTCGCAAGGCGGATTTCACGACCATCACCCGGTCCAGGACGCTGCCCGAGGCCACCAGCGAGACGCAGCGGATCTATGCCACGGCCTGCGCACTCTACGCCGCTTCGGGCCTGAGCGACCGGACCCTGCTGCGGCTGGTCGGCGTGCGCGCCGCCGGCCTGGTGCCGGCGACGGCCGCGGCGACGCAGCTCGCCCTCGGCGAGCGGGCGCCCTGGCGCGATGCCGAGTCCGCCCTGGACAGAATCACGGGTAGATTCGGGCCTGACGCCGTTCGCCCGGCCACGCTGGTGGACCGGGGCCCGTCAGGGACCGGGCCCGCCGGCAGTGCTAGTGGGGCGTAAGTGGGGAAAGTAGTAACCGAACGTAGTCAGGATGTACCGGATGGGCGGTCGAGGCCGTGTACCCTTCCACAGGGTGGCTTGACCCTCGTATTCTGGGCTTAGAAGCAAAAACCGCAGTGCACTGGCAATACGCCGGGTCGATGGGAGGCACAGTGCCGCTCTCTGAGCACGAGCAGCGTCAGCTCGAGCAGATTGAGCAGGCGCTCTATGCCGAGCATCCGCGACTCGCCCGGGCAATGCGGGCTAAAGACCCCAAAGTTCACTACCGCCGCAGAGTAGTCCAGGCTGCTGTCGGCTTTGTGCTGGGCATCGGCGCACTCGTGGCCGGCATTCTGCTGAAGTACAACTGGCTTGCCGCGGCGGGCTTCGGGGTCATGCTCGTCAGTGCCGTATGGGTGGTTGCGAGCTACCGACGGATGGCCGGGGTGATGCTGGCCCGCAGCCGCAGACGGGACCGCAAGGCCGCGGCCCGTGCAGCAGCTAACAGCGGGCTGATGGAGCGCATCGAAGAGCGCTGGCGCCGGCGGCAGGAAGGCAACAACAACCGCTAGTCGGCAGCAGCCGCCCGTCGGTGACCTGCCATCAGCGATGGGCCAGGGTCCGCAGCTGCCGCCGCACGGCGGGCCACGAACTGTCGAGCCAGCTGGACACCTCGCTGAACCGCTGCCAGATGCGCCGGGCAGCCAGCAGCGTCGAGGCTGGCAGCAGCCTGGCTCGCAGGCGGCTGCGGCGAGGCACTGACGCGGCAATTGCCCGGCGAGCCAGCGCGCTGTCCGCCTTCAGGCCGGAACCGGGCTGCGGCGCAGTGGCATAGCGAGCACGCTCCTCGGCCGTGCTGATCCTGACAACCGCACCTGCCGCCGGCTCGTTCAGGCGGGCAGCGCCGACCACCCGTCTGGCCGTCGCGCGCGGCGTCTCGCCCGGTGCGCGGGGCATGCCATAGTCAGCCAGGTCGTCGGTCAGCTCCCGCCAGGCCGCGTGCGCCGCCGCCGTGTCGCCGGAGGCGGTGAGCCAGCGGCGGCGGCGCGTCAGGATCCGGGTCAGGGCCGGCCAGGCCAGCAGCAGGAACAGCGCAACCGGGATGCCGATGGCCACGCCGAGATCGGAGCCGCCGGCGCGGGCGCCCGTGCTGGCCGCGCCCGCTGACCGCGCCATGCTCGTAACGGTTCACGCCCAGCCTCCGCCTGCCAGCCGGAGTGGTGAACGCCGGGCTGGTCGGACCGCTGTGCGGGCTGTTATTCAGCGACGGGGCGGCAGCGCCGCCCGCGCCGCCGGCGTAGACGGGCACGGCCGCCGTTCCCTGCCCGCGCGTGCCACTCGGCGTCGGCTCGAACCGCAGCCAGCCAACGCCAGTGAAGTAGAGCTCGGGCCACGCGTGCGCGTCCGCGGTGGTGACCTGCCACGTCCTGCCCGTCCCCGGGCTCCCGCCGGTGTAACCGATCGCGATCCTGGCCGGGATACCGAGCTGGCGGGCGAGGATGGCGAAAGCCTGCGCGAACTGACTGCAGAAGCCGCGGCGGTCGGTGGTGAGGAATGCCATCAGCCAGTTGCCGGCCGGCAGGTCAGGCTTGAGGCTGTAGGTGAAGGCGCCGGACAGGAACCACCGCTGCAGGTCCAGCGCCTTCTGCAACTGCGTCGTTGCCCCGCCGGCATGCTTCTCGGCGATCGCAAGCAGGGCGGCGGAGTCCGGGCCGTTGTACGACGCGTAGTCCTGGGCGATCTCGCCGGGGGGCGGCAGGTCGGGGATGCCGCCGGCTTTCGGATCAGCTTCCCGGCTGACCACGGTGTACTGCAGGCTTGGCATGCTGACCCGCGAGCTGAACACCGTCAGCGAGCCGGGGGCCTCCTGCCAGCCGCCGCCGCTGACCTCCAGCCGGTACGGCGCGTACGGCGCCGGCAGGTCGGCCGGACCTGTGTCGTCCTTGCTCACCTGAACCTTAGTGGTGACTGTCGTGACTGACGTACTTGCCTCGACCCCCTGGGGCTTCCAGGGCAGCACGTCGGTCTTCAGCGCCCTGTCGTCGGAATCCGCGGCCTCGAGCCACTTGTTCTGACGGGAGTTGTAATTCAGCGCGTAGACCTGAAAGTACTGCTCGCGCGGGTCCGCGGCCGTCGTCGTGTACGACAGCACCGGCTGCGGCTTGCCCTCGAGCAGCGACTGCACCTTCAGCAAGGGCGACACCCCGGAGGTGCCATCTGACCCGGCACCATCGGGAGTCGTGCCGAAGATGTCGTGGGCACGCGCGGACGGCAGCACGAGCGGGATGACGATCGCCAGGCAGACGGCCGCCAGGCCGATCCTGCGGCCGGACGCAGCCAGCTCCTTCGTGTCCGGTCCTGAGCCGGTCTCGTCCGCGGACTGAACGTGCCTGAAGGTCACCAGGCGTCCCCACATCCGCAGCCGCTGCCCGGCCGTCTGCGGACAGCAGCGCGAGATAGCCGGCCAGGCCGGCCGCAAAGACGATCATCTGGGGAACGCCGAACAGCTTGAAGTTGCTGGCGACCGGCACGCTGAACAGCACCAGCAGCGGCAGGCCGGCGACGGCTGGCCGCCGCAGCCGCACGGCGAGGAGGTCCACGACGATCGCTACCGCTCCGATGCCTGCTGCCGTAACCAGGCTGACGGCCTGGATGTCCGGTACCGGCGGCGAGTACCTGAACAAGGCGAAGGCGGCCCGCCAGAGCTGTCCCAGCTGCGTGATCGAGGCTGAGCTCGGAACCAGGTGGCCGTATGAGGGCCCGTGGGCGAACGTGACGTTGAGGTAGAGCAGGAGGGCGGCGAGATACCCGGCCAGGACGGCGAAGACACGCAGCGGCCTGGCGCCGGTCGCGCTCAGGGCGGTGACTGCCACGATCACCAGCCCGATGACGCGGCCCGCCCAGCCCGGCCTGGTGAGCAGCGGGACGACGGCCAGCAGAACCAGGCAGGTGATCGTGACGGCCGAGGGCAGCCGGGCCAGCCTGGTCACGATGCCAGCCGCGGCCACGATGATGACGGCGCCGGCGCCGGTGGCGATCCACCCGGCACTCGCGATCACGGAACTCAGCGACAAAGACGCCAGCAGGACGGCGATCGCGGCGACGACGGCGAGCCGGACGTTCATGCCGGGCTCCGGCCGGCCGCAGCGGCTCCGTCGGGCTCTGCGCCGCTGTAGCCCGTTGTGGCCGACACGAGCATCTCGGCTGTCCGCGGCAGCCGCTGCCACGCGGACTGGAGCGGAGTGCTGGCATCCAGCAAGGTAACGTGCCAGCCAGCACCGCGGAGCACCGCGGCGGCAGCGGCCAGCTCGGCAGCTCGCTGCCGTCCGCCCGGCGTGCTGGCCGCTGGTGCCGTCCTGCCGGCGGCGGCGGCGGAGTGTCGTGTCCTCGGTGCCGGTGCCGGTGCCGGAGCCGGAGCCGGTGCCCGTGCCGGTGACTGGGACGCGCGCCGCCTCGGTCCAGGTCGCCACGTCGAGGAGCAGCGCGATGCCCTGGCTGCCCTCGGTCCGGCACGCGGCTAGCTGCTGCGCCTCGGCCGCCGAGAGCTTTCCCATGACCGCGATCACCACGCCTGCCCCTGAGGTCCTGAGCTCGGCGAACGCCTGCGTCAGGTTGCGCAGGCTGGATGGCCTGATCACGGCAAGCGCGTCAAGCAGCCTGTCCTCGAAGAACGGCCCGCCGCGGATCACCTCGGAGTCGCTGACGAACTGGCCGGTCAGGCCTTCCTGCGCAATGTGCACGCCGACCGAGGCAGCGGCGCTCACAGCCGCCTCGAACGAGGATGCCGCGCCAGCGCCCAGGTGCGCGAGCGTCCTGGTGTCCAGGAGCACGGTGGCCCGGTTGCGCCACCGCTGCTCCTCGCGCCGGACCATCAGCTCGCCGTACCTGGCGGTCGACCGCCAGTGCACGCGGCGAAGCTCGTCGCCGTCGCGGTAAGCGCGGGGGATGACGTCGTCCTCGCCGGCGGCCGCGGTCAGCCGCGCGCGGCCCTCGCCTTCCCCGGCCCAGGACCGGCTGATGACGGTCCTGGGCAGCGGCACCACCCGCGGGGTCACGACGAATGTCGTCCGGCCCGACAGCGACCGGTTCAGCTCGACCAGGCCGAAGGCGTCAGCCACGCGCAGCTGCAGCGGGCCGATCTGGAACTTTCCGCGCAGGTCGGATCGCAGCGGGTAGGTCAGCTCCCGCACGCCGTTCCGCTCGATCTTGTCGAGCACGTAGCGCGGCCGGGTGCCGAGGGCGTACGGCACCGTGTCCTCCGCCAGCAGCAGTCCCGTCGGCACCCGGGAGACGTTCTCGAGCCGCAGGGTGACGGTCGCGGTATGCCCGGCCGGGACGCGCGGCGGTGTGATGGTGCGGCTGGTCCCGAGCCGGTACTGACCTCGCCGTGCAGCGCGCGGCAGCCAGCAGTGGCAGCGCCAGCAGCGCAATCCCGATGCAGAACAGCCCGCGCTCGCCCAGCAGCCAGCCGGCGGCGGCCGAAGCGGCTCCGGCTGCCAGGAACGAGGTCCCCCTGGTGGTCATCCCTGCGAGCAGCGAGGTCCGCATGGTCGTTATCCTTCCGGCTGCTCTTGCGCCCGATTCTACGCGGCCTACCGGCCGGGCAGCGGGAGCCGGCGGACGATGCCGGACAAGACCTGATCTGGCAGTTCTCGGCCCACCATTGCCTCTGCGCTGGGCAGCAGCCGGTGCGCGAGCACGGGGACCGCGAGTACCTGCACGTCGTCGGGGATGACGAAGTCGCGTTCGTCAAGCGCCGCGTGGGCCCGGCTCGCGCGCAGCAGGTGCAGCGCCGCGCGGGGTGAGGCGCCGAGCCGCAGCTCCGGTGAGGTCCTGGTGGCGTTGACCAGGTCGATGATGTACTGCCTGATGGGCGCGGAGACGTGCACCTCACGCACGGCCGCGGCCAGCGCCCGCACGTCGCTGGCGTGCGCTACCGGCTTCAGCTGGTCAAGTGGCGAGCTGCTGCCGTGCGAGTCGAGCATGGCGAGCTCGGCCGCCCGGTCCGGGTACCCGATCGAGATCCTGGTCATGAACCGGTCCCGCTGCGCTTCGGGCAGCGGATAGGTGCCCTCCATCTCGATGGGGTTCTGGGTCGCGATCACCATGAACGGCGAGTCGAGCTGATAGGTACTGCCGTCGACGGTGACCTGGCGCTCCTCCATCGACTCCAGCAGCGCCGACTGTGTCTTCGGCGAGGCCCTGTTGATCTCGTCGCCGAGCACGATGTTGGCGAAGATTGGCCCGGGCTTGAACTCGAACTCGCCGAGTTCCTGGTTGTAGGCGCTGACTCCGGTGATGTCGCTGGGCAGCAGGTCGGGCGTGAACTGCACGCGCCGCACCGAGCAGTCGATCGACCGGGCGAGCGCCTTGGCGAGCTGGGTCTTGCCGACGCCGGGCACGTCCTCGATGAGGATGTGGCCCTCGGCCAGCAGCACGGTCAGGGCCAGCCGCACAGGGCCGGGCTTGCCGGAGATGACGGTCTGCATCGCGTCACTGACCTGGTGGGCAATGTCCACGAGCTCATCCAGCGATCGATCAGCCTGCTGGCCGGTGTCCGTGACCACGCGCCCTCCTGGCGGCTATTCCCCTGTTAGCTGCTCGCACTGCTCGTCAGCCACAGCCGTGCTCATGCTGCGCACGAGCACTGGCGCGGCGTGATCAGCCGTGCGTTCAGACAGTACGTCTTTGGACGGCTCGCGGGCGATTCCGCTCCTATATCGGGGTCGTAACGCTGCGGTGACTTCGTGCCCGGCCGAGTCGTCACGTCGCGTCGTTCGGTCCCGCTGTGGTGTGACCTGTAACCATCTGCTACCACTGCGGCTCCACTTCGCTCCACCTTCCTGACCTGGTAACTCCTCCGGCGAATGCCCGGTTCAACGGTTTCTTGTCGTTGACGGTGGGGGAGAGTGGAGTACAGTGGTGGTCCGTGGGGCGAGAATGGCGTCCTGAGGGCTTGTTGTGGGGGACCTGGGGAGGTGAGGCGGGTGTTTCTGGGCACCCACACGCCTCGCCTCGACGAGAAAGGGCGCCTGATCCTGCCGGCCAAGTACCGCGAGGAGCTCGCCGCGGGCCTGGTGCTGACCAAGGGCCAGGAACGCTGCCTTTATGTCTTTCCCGTGCCGGAGTTCGGGCGGATCACCGAGGCGCTGCGCACGGCGCCGGTGACGGCCAAGTCCGTCAGGGACTACAGCCGCGTGTTCTTCGCCAGCGCCTCAGACGAGGAGCTAGACCGCCAGGGCCGGGTCACCATCCCGCAGAGCCTGCGGGAGTACGCGGGACTTCAGCGCGAATGCGTGGTGATCGGAGCCAACACGCGACTGGAGATCTGGGACGCCACTGCGTGGACCAGTTACCTGGAGCAGCAGGAAGACGCGTTCGCTGACGCATCAGAGGAGGTTCTGCCAGGAGTTCTGTAACGGTGCGCTGGATGCCCGGCGAGGTCTCCACCCGTGCTGGAGGGCCGAAGGCCCGGCTGACGTCACTTCCCCGGCGTCAGGCGGAAGCCAGGTCCGTCAGTGCAGTGGCGCGGATGGGGGCCTGGCCGGGCATCTCGGCAGCAGGGCGGGATTGGCGCCGCGCTGAGCGGCGAGCGGAGCAGCAGCGAGGGGGCACCATGAGCACGGCCGAGGCCGCGCACGTGCCGGTCATGCGTGACCGGGTTCTCGAGCTGCTCGCGCCTGCCCTTGAGCTGCCGGGCGCTGTCCTGGTGGACGCGACGCTCGGCCGTGCCGGGCACGCCAGCGCGCTGCTGGCCGCACATCCGGGCCTGATCCTGATCGGCATCGACACGGATGTGACCGCGATCAGCGAGTCGCACAAGGTACTCGCACCGTTCAGCGACCGGGTGACCCTGGTCCAGGCTGTCTACGACGAGCTGCCGGACATCCTGGCCGCCGCCGGGCATACCGCAGTCCAGGGCATCCTGTTCGACCTCGGGGTCTCCTCGCCGCAACTGGACGACGCCGACCGCGGGTTTGCCTATTCGCAGGACGCCCCGCTCGACATGCGCATGAATCAGGCAGGCCCGCTCACCGCCGCGGATGTCCTCAATACCTACCCTGCCGACCGGCTCGCACGGGTGCTGCGGGAGTACGGCGAGGAGCGCTTCGCGCGCCGGATCGCTGACGCCATCGTCGCCGAGCGCGCGCGCTCGCCGCTGACAAGCACGGCCAGGCTGGCCGACATCGTGCGGGACTCGATCCCCGCGCCCGCGCGGCGCACCGGCGGCAATCCGGCTAAGCGCACGTTCCAGGCATTGCGCATCGAGGTGAATGGCGAGCTCGAGGCGCTGTACCGCGCGCTGCCGCTGGCACTGGACGCCGTGGCCGTCGGTGGCCGGATCGTCGTTCTCGCCTATCACTCGCTTGAAGACCGCGCGGTGAAGCGGGCAGTGGCCGCCCGGTCGACCGACACGACCCCGCGTGGCCTGCCCGTCTCGCTGGAAGCCGCGCGACCTCAGTTCCGGCTGCTTACCAGGGGAGCGGAGCGGCCTGGCCAGGACGAGCTGGCGGAAAACCCGCGCGCGGCGCCAGCCCGGCTCCGGGCAGCGGAGCGGATCAGGGCCGCGGCATGACGGCACAGCAGGAACGGGACGCGGGCCGCGTCCGGGCGGGGAGCCCGGCGCTCAGGGAGGGGCGAGCAAACCGGATGGACACCACATCGCAGACGCGGCCGCGACCGCGGCCGGCCACGCCGGCCGGCGCGCCGCCGGGTGATCCGCGCCGCGGACGAGCGGGCGGCCGCGTGGCCGGGACTGATGCGGCCCGCGGCCAGCGCCGCGGGTCGGCGACCGAGGCCGCGGCGCGCCGTGCGGCCCGCGGGGCCGGCACCGGGGCCGAGGACCGGCACCGCCGACCCGGAGCGCCGGGGCCGGGCCGGACAGGCGCGTGCCGGATCTGGCCGCGAGGATAGCGACTCTGGTGTGACCGCGGGCCGGCCCCGGCTTCGCGCGGTCGGTGGCACTGCGGCCCGTGGCAGTGCGGCCCGTGGTACTGTCGGCCTCGTGCCAGTGCGGCGCGTGCCAGTGCGGCCAGTGGCACTGCCTGCGGCGCGCTGGTACTGCCGCCCGTGCCAGTGCGCCCTGGAGCGGCCACTGGCACCAGCCGGTTGCGGGCCGACCGGAGCAAGTCGACCAGCCGGCCGGGATCCAGCCGCGGCCGGACGAGCGAGCCGCGCTCGGCCAGGCCTCGCTCGGGTAAGCCCCGCGTCGGCAAGCCCCGTATCAGCGAGCCCCGCACCAGCGAGCCCCGCACGAGCGAGCCGTGGTCTGGGCGTCTGACGACTTCCAGGCTGCGGCTCAGCCCGCGGCGGCCAGGAACGACCACCGACAGTGGTACTGCGAGCACGCCAGCGCCCTGGCGGGTGGCGCCCGCCGCCGGAGTGCCGCTGCCGCGGATGCCGTTCGTCCTGCTCGTCCTCGCGCTGCTCGGCGGCGGGCTGGTCTGCCTGCTGGTCATTAACACGACGCTCGGGTCAAGCAGCTTCCGGATCAGCCAGCTGCAGACTGAGAACGCGAACTTGTCGCTGCAGCAGCAAAGCCTGCAGGGCCAGATCCAGAGCGAGGAAGGGCCGGCGCAGATCGAGGCGAAGGCCTACAAGCTCGGCATGCGGGTCGAGCCCGGCACCACCATCCTCGATCTGCGTACGCACCGTTACTACCGGCTTTCCGGCGGTGCTGGCACTGGCACCGCCGGCACTGGCACCGTCGGCACTGGCACCGTCGGCACTGGCACGCCGTCGACCGCGAGCACGGGCGCGCCACACCCGGCCACCTCCCGCGCGCCGGGCACGGGACATCATGCGCGGAAGGCCAAAGGCAAGGCCGGGTCTGGCCGGTGACCGGAGCGGGGGACGGGACGGCGATGGCTTCAGCCAGCGTCCGCGCCGGAGCCGGCCGGTACCGGGCGGATCGCGCGGGCCCGCCAGGACGGGCCGGAGCGCCGGACGGGCGGGTGATCAGGCCCGGCCCGCTGGCCGCCCCGGCCGCGGGCGCGCTGGCCAGGCGCATGGCGACCACCGGCACCGGACGGGCCGTGGCGCCTATGCCTACGGGTCGCCGGGCACTGGCCGGTCAGCGGGGCCGGGGAGGCGGCCGCGCAGGACCATGCATCTGCCCGTTCCGGCGCTGCGTCGCGGCAGCCCGTCCCGCCGCCTCCGCATCAGCCTGATGTGCATCGCGTTCGCGCTGTCGGTGTTCGCAGGCAGGCTTGTCCAGCTGGAGGGTTTCGACTCCGCTACCTACCAGACGGCGTCGGAGCAGCAGCAGCTGGCAACGATCCCGATTCCGGCCGTCCGCGGTGATATCACCAGCAGCAACGGCACCGTGCTGGCGATGACAGTGCAGACCTACACCGTTTTCGCTGACCCGACCCGAGCTGATCCCGGCCAGCATGCGGCCGGGCGTCGCGGCGAAGCTGGCGGGACCGCTGAAACTGACGGCAGCAGCGGTGCTGCACATGCTCGACCATCCGTCCTCGCCGGAGTACCAGGTCCTCGGCAGCAACGTCTCAGTGGCGGCCGGGCAGAAGATCTCGGCGCTCGGGCTGCCGGGCATCGACATGACGGCGAACTACACGACCACGTACCCGAACGGTGACCTGGCGGCCAACATCGTCGGATTCACCCGGCCGTCGGCGGCCAAGGACGGCAGCCAGACCGGCGAGGCGGGACTGGAGCAGGAATATAACCCCGTGCTGGCCGGGCGCGACGGCAGCGAGGAAGTCGAGGTCGGCACGGCGGGCGAGCCGATTCCGCTCACGGAGATGAAGCTCACCCCGGCGATACCGGCCAGGAGCCTGCGGCTGACCATCAACTCCGATATCCAGTGGGATGGCCGAGCAGGTGTGCCATGAGCGGGTCCTGCAGACGCACGCACGCAACTGCTCGATTGTCGTGGAGAATCCGAAGACCGGCGCGATTCTGGCGATGGCGCAGTGGCCGACCTACAACCCGGACAACATCACCAGCCTTGCCTCGACGACCAACATCGGCGTCACCAATGTCTTCGCGCCGGGCAGCACGCTCAAGCCGGTCACGGTCGCGGCGGCCCTGGAGAAGGGCGGGCAGACGCCGATGAGCGCCTACACCATCCCGTACTCCATCAAGATGGACGGGCTGTATACCTTCCACGACGCCGAGTACCACCCGACCGTCAGGTACACGATCGCCGGGATCCTGGCCAACTCGAGCAACGTCGGCATGGTGCAGGTCGCGCAGCACATCACCGATGAGCAGCAGTACGACTATCTCCGCGCCTTCGGGCTGGGCTCGCTGAGCGGCCTCGGCCTCCCGGGCGAGAGCCCGGGGCTGCTCCCGGCGCCCGGCACGCCGGGCTACTACCCGGACAATCACTTCGAGTACGCCTTCGGGCAGGGGCTAGGCGTGACGGCCGTCCAGATGGCCAGCATCTACGCCACCATCGCCAACGGCGGCGTCCGGGTGCAGCCGACCCTGCTGGCAGGGACAACCAGCGCCAGCGGTGCCTACACGCCCGCGCCGAAGCCGTCCGGCAAGCGGGTCATCAGGGCCAGCACGGCCAGGGATCTGATCAAGATCCTGCAGCAGGTGCCCAAGGTGGACGCGTCAGCCGGAGAGCCGTGGGGCCTCATCGACGGCTACACCGTGGCAGCCAAGACCGGGCACCGCCCAAGTCTCCGACCCGGGCCTGAGCAAGTGCCTCTGCCAGTATGGTTCCAGCTACATCGGCATCGTCCCGGCGAATAATCCGCAGCTTGTCGTAGCGGTGAACATTCAGGATCCGCGGGGCAAGTACTACGGCGACGAGGTCGCGGGGCCGGCCTTCTTCGACGTGACGAAGTTCGCCCTGCAGACCATGAAGATCGCGCCTGACTATGCCAGGGCGCCCTATATCCGGCTCACGGCGCCGTGATGGGAGGTAACCTCTGCCCGTGCCAGCGGCCTTCCGCCCAGACCACGTTCCCGCCCGCCCGCTAGCCGGGCTCGCGGCGCTGCTCGGCCTGCGCCTGGCCGCGCCAGAGCAGGCGGAGCCAGCCGCCGGGGCCGGCATCACCGGCGTCACCCATGACTCCCGGTCGGTCCGGCCGGGCGACCTGTACGCGGCGCTGCCAGGCGCCACCGTGCACGGCGCCCGGTTCTGCGAGTCCGCAGCGCGCGCCGGCGCTGTCGCCGTTCTCACTGACCCGTCAGGGCGCGAGTCGGCCATCGCGAGCGGCCTGCCGGTCTTCGTGGTGGGCGATCCGCGGGCGCGCCTGGGGGAGATCGCGGCGTGGGTCTACGGCAGCCCCTCAGACCGGGTCCTGCTGATCGGGGTGACCGGGACAGCGGGCAAGAGCACGACCAGCTACCTGCTTGAGGCCGGACTGCGCGCGGCCGGCTACCGGACCGGCCTGATCGGCGGCGTCGAGACCCGCATCGGGGACGCCGTGCAGCCCAGCACGCTGACAACGCCGGAGGCGACGGACGTCCAGGCCCTGCTGGCCGCCATGGCCGAGCAGCGGGTGACCGCCGCGGCGATGGAGGTCTCCAGCCACGCGCTGGCGCTCGGCCGGGTGGCCGGCACGCACTATGACGTCGCGATCTTCACGAACCTGTCGCAGGACCACCTGGACTTCCACGCCAGCATGGACGACTACTTCGCGGCCAAGGCCGAGCTGTTTACCCCGAAGTACGCCAGGGCAGGCGTGGTGAACGTCGATGACTCCCGCGGCCGCGAGCTGGCCGCCGAGGCGCCGATCCCGGTGACGACGTTCTCGGCCGAGGGACGGCGCTCGGCCGACTGGCGGGCCGTCGACGTCCGGTCCGGGGCCGACGGCTCCGCGTTCCGCGTGATCGGTCCGGGCGGCGTCGAGGCCGATGCGTCGGTTGTCGCTGCCCGGCGAGTTCAATGTGGCCAACGCGCTCGGCGCCATCGTGGCCCTGGTCGAGGCCGGTGTCAGCCTGGCCGACGCGGTCGCGGGCGTGGCCGCCTGCCCGGGGCCGCCCGGCCGGCTGGAGCGAGTCGACCGGGGGCAGGACTTCACCGTGCTCGTCGACTACGCGCACAAGCCCGGCGCGGTCGAGGCGCTGCTGGCGGAGATGCGCGAGGTCACCCAGGGCAGCCTTGTCATCGTGCTGGGCTGCGGCGGGGACCGCGACCGCGGGAAGCGCAGGCTGATGGGCGCCGCCGCCGCGCGGCTCGCGGACGTGGCAATCCTGACGAACGACAATCCGCGGTCGGAGGACCCGCTCGCCATCCTGGCCGAGATGCTGGCAGGCGCCGTCGAGATCCCGCAGCGGGACCGGGCTCAGGTAGTGGTGCAGCCCGACCGGGCTGCCGCGATCGGGCTGGCGGTCGCGGGCGCAGGCAAGGGTGACGTGGTGCTGATCGCGGGTAAGGGCCACGAGCACGGCCAGTACATCGGCGGCACGGTGATCCCGTTTGACGACCGCGAGGTCGCTTCGCAGGCCCTCCTGCGGCGCCGGGCGAGCGAGGATGCGACGATTACCGGCGGCCTGCGAGACGCCGGGTGGATGAATCCGGACGGCGGCCCGGCTGCTGCCGACGATCTGACCAGCCCTTTCCCGGAGGACGCGTGATCCCGCTGTCGGTGGCCGAGATTGCCGCGGCCACCGGCGCCCGGCTCGCGGACGTGCCGGACCCGGCCGCGCTGGTCACGGGCCCGGTGATCATCGACTCCCGCGAGGCAGCGCCCGGCAGCCTGTTCGCCGCGCTGCCCGGCACGCGGACCGATGGCCACGCGTTCGCCGGAGCCGCGCTGGCGGCCGGGGCGACGGCCGTGCTGGCAGCCCGCCCGGTCGGCGGGCCGGCCGCTGATCGTGCCCGACGTCCAGGCGGCACTCGGCCAGCTGGCCAGGGCTGTCATCGACCGGGCGCCCGGCCTCACGATCATCGGCATTACCGGGTCAGCAGGCAAGACGACGACCAAGGACCTGACAGCTCAGCTGATCGAGACCCTGGGCCCGACGGTCGCGCCGGCCGGGTCGTTCAACAACGAGATCGGCCACCCGCTCACCGTCCTGAAGATCACCGGGCAGACGCGCTACCTGGTGTCGGAGCTCGCGGCGCGCGGTCTCGGCCACATCACCGAGCTCTGCCAGATCGCCCCGCCGCGGATCGGGGCGGTCCTGTGCGTCGGACACGCGCATGCCGGCGAGTTCGGCAGCCTGGAGCGGATCGCGGAGGCCAAGGGCGAGCTGCCGGCCGCGCTGCCGGCCGACGGCGTCGCGCTGCTGAACGCCGACGACTTCCGGGTGGCGGCGATGGCCGCGCGCACCCGGGCGCGCGTCGTCACGTTCGGCCGGTCGCCAGGCGCTGACGTCCGGGCTGAGCAGGTCCGCACCGACGACGCCGGCCGGGCGATGTTCACCCTGGTCACGCCTGCGGGCTCGGCACCGGTCAGCCTGCGGCTGTTCGGCGAGCATCACGTCAGCAACGCGCTGGCCGCGGCCGGCCTGGCCGAGCAGGCCGGTATGGCGGTGCCGGATATCGCTGCCGGGCTGAGCGCCGCCGTCGCCAGGAGCCGGTGGCGGATGGAGGTCACCCGCCTTCCGGACGGCGTCACCGTCATCAACGACGCCTACAACGCCAACCCCGACTCGATGCGGGCCGCTATCGCGGCGCTGGCCACCATGGCCCGCGGCCGCCGCGGCTTCGCTGTGCTCGGCCACATGACAGAGCTGGGCGACGATGCAGACCGCCTGCACGAGGAGGTCGGCGCGGCCGCCGCCGGCGCCGGCCTGGCCGGGCTCATCGTGGTGGGCGACGAGGCGGCCCCCATGCTGGCCGGCGCTAAGGCTGTCCCGTCCTGGCCCGGCGAGCTGCTGTCCGTGCCGGATGCCGCAGCTGCCGTGCGCGCGGTGCGTGAGCGGGCACGGGACGGCGACGTGGTGCTGGTAAAGGCGTCTCATTCCATCGGACTGGAGCGGGTCGCGCTCGCGCTGACCGGCGAGCGGCCGCTGCCCGGAGTGCACGCTAACGAGCACGAGGGGCCGCGCAGTTGAAGACCATCCTCGTGACCGGAGCGGTCTCGCTCCTGCTCGCGCTGTTCGGCACGCCGCTCGTCATCAGGGTCCTGCGCCGCCAGGGTTACGGCCAGCCGATCCGGGTGGAAGGCCCGAAGTCGCACGAGACCAAGCGGGGAACGCCCACGATGGGCGGGACCGTGATGGTCCTGGCCGCGCTCGTCGGCTACGTCGTGGGCCATCTGGCCACGCACGACCCGATGAGCGCGTCCGGGCTGCTTGTCCTGTTCCTGATGGCGGGCCTCGGCCTCGTCGGCTTCATCGACGACTTCATCAAGATCTCCAGGCAGACCAGTCTCGGCCTGCGCAGCGGCGCCAAGCTGGCCGGCCAGGTCGTGGTGGGCGCGGTCTTTGCCCTGGAGGTACTGCAGCACCCCAACGGCTACGACCTCACGCCGGCCGACGCGCACCTGTCCTTCCTGCGGGACTTCGGGCCGGCGATCGGCGTGCTGCCGTTCGTGATCTGGGTGGTCATCCTCATCGCGGGCACGTCGAACGCGGTGAACCTGACCGACGGCCTGGACGGGCTGGCGACTGGCTCAACCGTGCTGGTGCTCGCCGCCTATGTCCTCATCGGCATCTGGGAAGAGCGCAACGACTGCACCACCTTCCTGTCCCGTCAGTGCTACCAGATCCGGGACCCGCTCGACCTTGCCGTGGTGGCCGCCGCGGTGCTCGGCGCGTGCTTCGGCTTCCTGTGGTGGAACGCGCCGCCGGCGAAGATCTACATGGGCGACACCGGCTCGCTCGCGCTCGGCGGCGTCCTGGCCGGGCTCGCCGTGTGCACTAAGACTCAGCTGCTCCTCGCCATCCTGGCTGGCCTCTTCGTGATCATCACGCTGTCGGTGATCATCCAGGTCAGCTCCTTCAAGCTGACACGAAAACGGGTGTTCAAGATGACCCCGCTGCATCACCACTTCGAGCTGATCGGGTGGGCCGAGACGACGATCGTGATCAGGTTCTGGCTGATCTGCGGCTTGTGCATCGCGCTCGGCCTGGGCATCTTCTACGCCGAATGGCTTACCACCTAACGTGACCGCTACCTAACGTGACCGGCGGGTCGCGAAAGCCAGGGCGGCGGCACCAGTGAAGACCATCATTCTCGCTGGCGCGGTTTCGCTGCTGGTCGCCCTGTTCGGCACGCCGGTGCTCATCCGGCTGCTGCGCAAGTACGGCTACGGTCAGCCGATCCGGGTGGAGGGCCTCAAGTCGGCCGAGATCAAGCGGGGCACGCCGACCATGGGCGGCGCGGTCATGGTGCTGGCCGCGATCGTCGGCTACATCGTCGGGCATGTCACCACCGACGACCCGCTGACCGCCTCGGGCGTGCTGGTGCTGGTGGCGATGACCGGTCTCGGCCTGGTCGGCTTCGTCGACGACTTCCTCAAGATCTTCCAGCAGACCAGCGTCGGGCTCCGCAGCGGCGCCAAGCTGGCCGGGCAGATCATCGTCGGCGCCGTGTTCGCCTTCGAGGTCCTGCACTACCCGAACCGGTATGACCTCACCCCGGCCGACGCGCACCTGTCGTTCCTGCGCGACTTCGGCCCGGCGCTCGGCGTGCTGCCGTTCGTCATCTGGATCGTCATCCTGATGGCCGGGGCGTCCAACGCGGTGAACCTGACGGACGGGCTGGACGGGCTGGCGACCGGATCGACGGCCGTCGTGCTGGTGGCCTACGTGCTGATCGGGATCTGGGAGGAGCGCAACTCGTGCGTCCCGTCGCCGAGTCTGCAGTGTTACCAGGTCAGGGACGGACTGGACCTGGCCGTCGTGGCGGCCGCCGTGCTCGGCGCCTGCCTGGGCTTCCTGTGGTGGAACGCGCACCCGGCCCAGATCATCATGGGTGACACCGGGTCGCTCGCCCTCGGCGGCGCGCTGGCCGCCCTGGCCGTCTGCACCAAGACCCAGCTGCTGCTCGGCATCCTCGGCGGCCTGTTCGCGATTATCACTCTGTCGGTGATCATCCAGGTCAGCGTCTTCAAGGTGACGAGGCACCGAACAGGGCGAGGGATCCGCGTCTTCAAGATAAGCCCGCTGCATAATCATTTCGAGATGGTCGGCTGGGCGGACACCACCATCGTCATCAGGTTCTGGCTGATCTCCGCCCTGTGCGTCGCTCTCGGACTCGGAATCTTCTACGCGGAGTGGGTGCGGATCTGAGCATGACCGATGCTGGCGTGCCTGACGGTGGCGGCACTGCGGCTGACGCCGCCGCCCGGCTCGGCGGCCAGCACGTTGTGGTGGCTGGCCTGGGCATCACCGGCCAGTCAGTGACCTCGCTGCTGCTCAGCAAGGGCGCCAGCGTGACGGCGGTGGACTCCAGGGACGACGCCGAGCGGCAGGATCTGGCGAGCAGGCTGGCCAGCGAGGGTGCATCCGTCCGGCTCGGGCCCGATCAGCTTGGTCCCGGCGCGGCGGTGCCGCCGGGAACCGGGCTGGTGGTCACCTCGCCCGGGCTGCGGCCGGACACGCCGCTGCTGGCCAGCGCGGCGGCAGCGGGCATCGAGGTCATCGGCGACGTGGAGCTGGCCTGGCGGCTGCGACCCTGGCTGCCCGGCGGCGGTCGGCAGGAGTGGCTCGCCATCACCGGCACCAACGGCAAGACGACGACCGTCAGGATGCTCTCCGCGATGCTGGCGGCCGCCGGCCACCGGAGCATCGCCGCCGGGAACGTCGGCACGCCCATCCTCGACGTCGTGACCGACCCGCAGCCGTATCCGGTCGTCGCGGTCGAGCTGTCCAGCTTCCAGCTCTACTGGAGCGCCACCATCGAGCCGCTGGCAGCCGTGGTACTCAACCTGGCCGCCCATCACCTGGACTGGCACGACACGCTCGAGTCCTACGCGGCCGCCAAGGCGAGGATCTTCGCGCCCGGCACGATCGCGATCTGCAACGCCGACGATGCGCGCACAGTCTCGATGGCGCACGCGGCTGCGGGCACCAGCCGGACCGTCAGCTTCCGGCTCGGCCCGCCCGAGCCGGGCGAGCTCGGCGTGGCCGATGGCTGGCTCGTCGACCGCGCTTCGGCAGCACTCCCGGCAGCGCTCTCGGCAGCGCTCTTCGGCAGCGCTTTCGGCAGCGGCTCCGCTCCGGGGACCGGCGTCCGGCTCGCGCCCGCCGGTGCCGTCCGGCCGGCCGCGCCGCACAACCTGGCGGACGCACTGGCGGCCGCCGCACTGGCCCGCGCTTACGGCGACGAGCCCGCCTCGATCGCCGCCGGACTCGGCGACTTCGTCCCTGAGCCGCACCGCATCGAGCTGGTGGGCAAGATCGGCGGCGTCAGCTATGTCGACGACTCCAAGGCGAGCAATCCGGCGGCCGCGGGTGCCTCGCTTGCGGCGTTCCCGTCCGTGGTCTGGGTGGCAGGAGGGCTCTTCCGCGGTACGGATGACGACCTCAGCGCCATCGTCGCGGCAGCCGCCCCGCGGCTGCGCGCGGCCGTGCTCATCGGCACGGACCGGGCCAGATTCGCCGGCAGCGCTGGCGCGACACGCGCCCGATGTCCCCGTTACGGAGCTGAGCAGCACCGACACTGGAGTAATGGATCAGGCGGTAGCACATGCGGCAGCGGCCGCACAGCACGGTGACACGGTGCTGCTGGCGCCGGCTGCGCAGTCGTGGGACATGTTCCGCGACTACCCGGCACGCGGCGAGGCGTTCGCGGCGGCGGTGCGCAGGCTGGCGGATTCGCGGTGAGCCCCGGGTCTCCCGCCAGCGCCGGGCTGGGCGGCGGGCAGGCCGGCGGTGAGTTGGCCGCGGGAGAAGCGGAGGGCACAGCCGGCATCCGGCTGACCGGCCCCGGCTCGCCGCTGGAGGACGCCCGGGTGCGGATCCTCGGCCTGCGCGACGGCGTGATGCGCCTTAAGGCGCTGCTGGACCGGCCGCTGGCCTCCTATTACCTCGTCCTCGGCTGCACGCTGCTGCTGCTCGCGGTCGGCCTGATGATCGTGCTGTCCACCTCGACTGCCTATGACCTGGATCAGGGCCTGCCCGCGTACTCGATGTTCGAGAAGCAGCTGCTCGGCGCGGCGGCCGGGCTGGCGCTGATGTGGCTCGGCTCCAGGGCGCCGGCCAGGCTGTTCCGCGTCTGCGCGTACCCGCTGCTGCTGGCGAGCATCGCCGGGCTGGTGCTGGTGCTGCTGTTCGGCCCGGAGGTGGAGGGCGCCAAGCGGTGGCTGATCGTGGCCGGTACCGAGGTGCAGCCGTCGGAGTTCGCCAAGCTGGGGCTAGTGCTGTGGGGCGCCGATCTGCTGGCGCGCAAGGAGCGGCTGGGGCAGCTGACCGACTGGCGGTACCTGCTCGTTCCGCTGCTGCCCGGAGCAGCGGTGATGTGCATGCTCGTGATGATCGGCAAGGACCTCGGCACGACGTTCCTGCTGCTGGTCATCTTCATGGCGCTGCTGTGGATCATCGGCGCGCCCGGCAGGCTGCTCATCGGCATGGTCGCGCCTGATGTGGTTCGCGCTGCTGATGCTGGTCGCCGTGCACCCGTACGAGCTCGCCCGGCTCACCGGGTTTCTGTCCTCGCATGCCAGCGGCAGCTGCGCGAGCTGCTATCAGCTGACACAGGGCAAGAACGCGCTCGGCTCCGGCGGCTGGTTCGGGGTCGGGCTCGGCGCCAGCAAGGCGAAGTGGGGCTGGGTCCCGAACAGCCCGACCGACTTCATCTTCGCCATCCTCGGCGAGGAACTCGGCCTGATCGGCACCATCTGCGTGGTCGTCCTGTATGGCGGCCTGGCGTTCGCCGGGCTGCGGATCGCGCGCCGGGTGCCGGACACCTTCTCCCGGCTCGCCGCGGGCGCGATTACGGTCTGGCTGACCATCCAGGCCCTGGTGAACATGGGCGCCGTGCTCGGCCTGCTGCCGATTACCGGCGTCCCGCTGCCGCTGATCTCGGCTGGCGTGTCCTCGCTGATCGTGACCATGGCCGCGCTCGGCATGCTGATGTCATTCGCGCGGGCAGAGCCTGGCGCGGCCCAGGCACTCGCCGCGACCGGCCCGGCCGCGCCGCGGCGGCTGCTGGGCTGGCTCGGGCTTGCTCGGGCTGGTGCACCGCCTGGCAGAGCCGTAGCAGGCAGAGCCGCAGCAGGCAGAGCCGTAGCGGGCAGAGCCACAGCGGGCAGAGCCGCGCCAGGGCGGCCCCGGCCGAAGTAAGGTGGCCCGGTCGAGGAAGGTGAGGGACCGATGGTAAGCGTCGTCATCGCGGGTGGCGGCACCGGCGGGCATATCGAGCCAGCGCTGGCGCTCGCGGACGCACTTCGCCGCGCCGATCCGGACACCGCGATCACCTGCCTGGGGACCGAGCGGGGCCTGGAGACCCGGCTGGTGCCGCTGCGCGGCTACGACCTGGCGCTGATCCCGCCGGTGCCGCTGCCCCGCTCGCTGACGCCGGCCCTGCTATCGGTGCCCGGCCGGATGCTGGGCGCGGTCCGGACCACTGCCGGTGTCCTGGATCAGATGCACGCGGACGTGCTGGTCGGCTTCGGCGGGTATGTCGCGACGCCGGGCTACCTCGCCGCGCGCCGCCGCAAGGTGCCCATCGTGGTCCACGAGGCGAACGCCAGGCCAGGCCTGGCCAACCGTATCGGCGCGCGCCTGACCACGCACGTCTGCACCGGCCAGCCCGGCACGAACCTCCCGCACGCCCGCTACATCGGGATCCCGATCCGGCAGCAGATCTCCGGGCTCGACCGGCTCGCCCTCGCCGACAAGGCCCGTGCGCACTTCGGGCTGCAGCCCGACCTGCCGGTCCTGCTCGTGACCGGCGGCTCGCAGGGCGCTGCCTCGCTTAACCGGGCCGTGCTCGGCGCGGCCGCCTCGCTGCGCGCCGCCGGGATCCAGGTTCTGCACGTCGTCGGCCCGAAAGCCGGGGATGTCGAGGTGCCGCCGGGCCTGGCGCCGTACGTGGTGCTGCCGTACCTGGACCGGATGGACCTCGGGCTACGCGGCGGCCGATTTCGCGCTCTGCCGGGCCGGCGCGATGACCTGCGCCGAGCTCACGGCGGTGGGCCTTCCGGCTGCCTACGTGCCGCTGCCGCACGGCAACGGCGAGCAGCGGCTGAACGCCGAGCCGATCGAGCAGGCCGGCGGCGGCCTGATCATCGCTGACGCCGACCTGTCGCCGGACTGGATCATCTCCACGCTGCAGCCGATCCTGGCTGACGGCGAACTGGTGGCCGCGATGGCCCAGGCCGCGGCCGCCACCGGCAACCGGACGGCGGACGAGGACCTGGCCGCGCTGGTGCTGCAGGTCGGCCGCCGCCGTCCTGGCCGGCGCCGGCGGCCGAAGGGCCGGGCGGCAGGAGGAGGCAGGAATGGGCCTGGTCACCCCGGTTGACCCGGTGCCCGTTGCCGAGCTTGGCCGCGTGCATTTCGCGGCCATCGGCGGGGCGGGCATGTCGGGCATCGCGAGGATCATGCTGGCGCGCGGCGTCACGGTATCGGGCAGCGACTCCGCCGACTCGCCGCTGCTGAGCGAGCTGGCGGCGGCGGGCGCGCGGGTGACAGTCGGGCACGCCGCGGAGAATCTCGGCTCCGCCGACACGCTGGTGGTCTCCAGCGCGATCAGGGCGGACAATCCGGAACTGCTCGAGGCCCAGCGCCGCGGGATCCGGGTTCTGCACCGGGCGGCTGCACTGGCCAGCGTCATGCTCGGCCATCAGGCGATCGCGGTCGCCGGAACGCACGGCAAGACCACCACGACCTCGATGATCACCACAGTGCTGCTGCACAGTGGCGCCGATCCGTCCTACGTCATCGGCGGCATCCTGGCCGCGACCGGTCTCGGCGCGGCCCAGGGCGGCGGCTCGGCCTTCGTCGTGGAGGCCGACGAGAGCGACGGGTCGTTCCTGATGTTCGCGCCGGACGCAGCCGTCGTGACCTCGGTTGAGGCCGATCATCTGGACAACTACGGGACGCTGGCGGCTATCGAGGCGGCGTTCGCGGCGTTCGCCGGGAAGATCAGTGACGGCGGCCTGCTGCTGGCCTGCGCTGACGATCCGGGCGCCAGGGCGCTGGCCGGCACCGTCAGGCCGGGGGTGACCGCGCTGACCTACGGCACCGCGGCCGATGCGTCCTACCGGGTGAGCGACATCACCGCGCGCGGCATGCGCACGCTGCTGACGGTCACGGGCGGCCCGGGGACGATGCTGGCCGGAGCGGGACCCGTTCGGCTGGAGATAGCCGTTCCCGGCCGGCACAACGCGCTGAACGCCGCGGCAGCATTCGGCCTGACCGTTCAGGTCGGAGTCGCGGTCGCGGACGTCGTCGCGGGCCTGGCCGCCTACCGCGGTGCCCGCCGCCGGATGGAGCTGAAGGGCGAGGCGGACGGCGTTCAGGTGATCGACAGCTACGCCCATCATCCGACTGAGCTGGCGGCCGACCTGGCTGCCGCCCGCGACATCGCTGACGGGCGGCCGGGTGATCGCGATCTTCCAGCCGCACCTGTTCAGCCGCACGCGGCTGTTCGCCACCGAGTTCGGCGCCGCGCTCGGCCAGGCTGACGAGGTCCTCGTGCTGGACGTCTACGCCGCCAGGGAGGATCCGGAGCCGGGTGTCACCGGCAGGCTGATCGCCGACGCGGTGCCGGGCGGCGCTGCGGTCTTCCTGCCGGATCGCGCCGCCATCCCGGCGGCGGTGGCCGGCGCTGGCCAAGCCAGGCGACCTGGTGCTCACCATGGGCGCCGGGGACGTCACCGCAGCTGGGGCCGCAGATCATCGCTGCCCTGAAAGACCGGGCGGCCGGGCTGTGAGGGTGCGGCAGCCGCCGGGTACCGGCTATAACGACGGGAACGAGCCCGCCGGAGCCAGCCGCCCGCTCGCGGCCGCAGCCGCCGGCGTCCGCGACCGGGATGTTGCCGGCGGCGGGGATGGTGCGAGCGGCAGCGGCAGTGCGCGGCGGCATCCCGAGCCGTGGAAGACCGCGTTCTTCGGCGTCCTGGTCGTGGCCGTCCTTGCCGGAGCCGGCTGGGCGCTTCTCGGCTCGAGCCTGCTGGTAGTGCGGCACGTCGAGGTGACCGGCGCGCGGCTGGTGACAGCGGCTGAAGTGCGCCAGGCCGCGCAGATCAGGATGGGCGCGCCGCTGGCCACGATCGACACGGCGGCCGCGGCCAGCCGGGTCGAGCGGCTCGCGCCGGTGCTGTCGGCCACGGTCAGCCGGTCCTGGCCGGATGGCGTCGTCATCAGCGTGCGGGAGCGCACGCCGGTGCTTGCCGTCGCGCTGATCGGCGGGAGCTACGAGCTGGTGGACCCGTACGGCGTCGTGGTGCGCACCGTATCCCGGCGCCCCGCCGGGATCGCGCTGCTGTCGTCGCCGCCGGGCGGTGCTGCACGGCAGCCCGGCGGTCCGGGCGGCGGCCGAGGTCCTGCAGCGGCTGCCGGACGTGCTGCGCAGGCGGATGGTGTCGGTCTCGGCTGCCTCGGCTGGCGCCGTCACCCTGCATCTCCGCCACGGCATCACGGTGCTGTGGGGGTCGCCGGGCCAGGCGGCCCGCAAGGCGGCCGAGCTGACGCTCCTGCTCAAGACGGACGCTCGCTACTACGACGTCAGCGATCCGGCGACTGCCGTCACGCAGGGCTGAGTCCGCCATGCCGCCCCGGTCTGCCGGAAACGCGGCCGCGACACGCCGGGCCGGATGGCGCGTAGTGGTTGACCTGGGGATGCGGGCAACCCTACTGTCCCTATCAGTCAGCAGCTTGACATAACTCTAAATCTCAACTTGAGGGTGAGAGTTTGGCGAGCCAGAATCCGCGGGATCTCGCCGTGTCTGCCGGTCCTTCGATCGGCGGGCTCCGGGGGTGGCGCGGGCGGGACGGCCGGAAGCGGGGTGACCCTGTTCCCGGTCCGGGACAGCCGCCCGAGCTCACGGTCTAGATCCGCAGAGAGAGCTCGGGGGGACTCCGGGAGTAATGCCCGGAGGAGGCACAGCCGAGCGGAAGGGTTTGCTCCTCGTGGCAGCACCGCAGAACTATCTGGCGGTCATCAAGGTTGTCGGCATCGGCGGGGGCGGCGTCAACGCCGTGAACCGGATGATCGAAGAAGGACTCAGGGGCGTCGAGTTCATCGCGATCAACACCGACGCCCAGGCGCTGCTGATGAGCGACGCGGACGTCAAGCTCGACGTCGGCCGCGAGCTCACCAGGGGTCTGGGCGCGGGTGCCAACCCCGACATCGGCGCTAAGGCAGCCCAGGATCACCGCGAGGAGATCGAGGAAGTCCTCAAGGGCGCCGACATGGTCTTCGTCACCGCTGGCGAGGGCGGCGGGACCGGGACCGGCGGCGCGCCGGTCGTGGCCGAGGTGGCCAGGGCGCTGGGCGCGCTGACCATCGGCGTCGTCACCCGGCCGTTCGGCTTCGAGGGCAAGCGCCGCGCGGGCCAGGCCGACCTAGGCATCGACCGGCTGCGCAGCGAGGTCGACACGCTGATCGTCATCCCGAACGACCGGCTGCTGTCCATCTCCGACCGGCACGTCAGCGTGCTTGATGCGTTCAAGGCGGCCGATCAGGTGCTGCTGTCCGGTGTCCAGGGCATCACCGACCTGATCACGACGCCCGGGCCTGATCAACCTTGACTTCGCGGACGTGAAATCGGTCATGTCCGGCGCGGGCTCAGCGCTCATGGGCATCGGCACCGCGCGGGGCGACGATCGCTCCGTCGCGGCGGCCGAGATGGCAATCTCCAGCCCGCTGCTCGAGGCCAGCATCGACGGTGCTCACGGCGTGCTGCTGTCGATCCAGGGTGGCTCTGACCTGGGCTTGTTCGAGATCAACGAGGCCGCGCAGCTGGTAGCGAACTCCGCCGCGCCAGACGCCAACATCATCTTCGGCGCGGTCATCGACGACGCGCTCGGCGACGAGGTGCGCGTCACTGTCATCGCGGCCGGCTTCGACGAGCCCCAGGTCGGCCGTGCCCGCCCGCGGACGACGGCCTACAGTGCCGCGCTTCCGTCAGCTGAGCTGGCGGCCGCGGCGGCGGCCGCGGCGTCGCCGTCCTCGGCGGCCCCGGCATCCGAGTGGCGGCCATTCCAGCTCGGCGACGCCAAGCCCGCTGTTCCGGCTGCCTCCAGTACGGCGCGCTTCCGGTACGACTGGCCACCGGTACGACTGGCCTCCGGTACGACAGGCGCGGCGCAATCGGCCACGCCTGCCGCTCCAGCCAGCCGCGGCCGGATCGACTGCCGCTAGCCCCGCCACCCCGGACAGTGCCGCCAGGGCACGCTGCCGCCAGGGACGCTAAGGAAGGCGCGCGGGTCGAGGGCGTTCCGTCGCCGCGGTCCGGAGATGCTGGCGGCGCCAAGGCCGGCGCCGCGGACGGCGACTCTGCAGGCAGCGGTGCTGCCAACGGCGTTGCCGCCAACGGCGGCTCTGCCGACAGCTCGCGCGCGAACGGCCGCGCGGAGGCCGCGAGCACCCGGCGCAAGTCGGTGGTCTTCGAAGAGGACGACGAACTCGACGTACCCGACTTCCTGAAGTGACGCGCCCGGCCCGCGGTTCAGCCGGCCCTGGACCGGCACTCGCTCGGCGCCGGGGTATCGGCCGCGTTCACCAGCCGGGCGGGCGGCGTCAGCCAGGGCCCGTATGCAGCGCTGAACCTGGGCCTCGCGGTCGGAGACGACCTTGCTGCCGTTGCAGCCAACCGGACCGCGCTCGCGGCTGCCTGCGGCCTGGCGGTGGCTGACCTGGCCTGGATGCGTCAGGTCCACAGCGCTGACGTCTGCTATCTCGGCGCCGGGACTGCACGGCCCGGCCGATCCGGTCGACGCGATGTTCACCGATGTGCCTGGCCGGGCGCTGTGCGTGCTGGTCGCGGACTGCGTCCCGGTCCTGATCGCCGACCCGGCGGCCCGGATCGTCGGAGCCGCTCATTCCGGCCGTGAGGGCCTGGTCGCCGGGGTCGTCCCGGCCCTGGTCGAGGCGATGACCGCGGCCGGCGCCAGCCCGGCCAGGATGCGCGCGCTGACCGGCCCCGCCATCTGCGGCGGCTGTTACGAGGTGCCCGCTGAGCTGCAGGCGCGGGTCGGCGCGGCGGTGCCCGAGGCCCGCTGCCAGACATTCGCCGGGACCACCGGCCTGGACATCGCCGTCGGCGTGCGGGCGCAGCTGGCAGCGTCCGGCGTCGGCTGGTTCCGGTCGGTGGCGCGGTGCACGCGGGAGTCGGCCGAGTTGTTCTCCTACCGGCGTGATGGCACCACCGGCCGCCTCGCCGGGCTGATCTGGCTGGTGCCGTGACCATGGCGTCCGCGGCCGATGACGGATCCCGGGCGGCTGGCGGAGCTGTCCGCGAACCTGACGGCCGTCCGCGCCCAGATCGAGCAGGCCTGCGCGGCCGCCGGACGTGATCCGGCCGAGGTCACGCTGATCGCCGTGACGAAGACCTTCCCCGTTCCCGACATTATCCGGCTGGCCCGGCTCGGCGTGACCGACGTCGGGGAGAACAAGGACCAGGAAGCGGCGCCGAAAGTCGCCGAGTGCGCCGCGGCCGGAGTCTCGCTGTACCTGGCATTTCATCGGCCAGCTGCAGGCCAACAAGGTAGCGAGCGTGGCCAGCTATGCCGACATGGTCCACTCCGTGGACCGGTACCGGCTGGTCACGGCCCTAAGCAGGCGCGCCGGTGAGAATGACCGGGTGATCCGCTGCCTGGTTCAGGTCAGCCTGGACGAGGACCCGGCCGCGGCCGGGTCGCAGGGGCGCGCCGGGCGAGGCGGCGCTGACCCGGGCCAGGTGCTCGGCCTGTGCGGGCAGATCGCGGCGGCCGACGGCCTGGAACTGGCCGGGGTAATGGGCGTCGCTCCGCTCGGCCAGCCGGCCGAGGCCGGCGTTACGCGCGGCTGCGGGAGGTGGCCGGAACCGTGCGCGCCAGGTACCCCGGAGCGCGGGTCATTTCGGCCGGGATGAGCGGTGACCTGCGAGAGGCCATCGCCGAAGGCGCGACACATGTGCGAATCGGTACGGCGTTGCTCGGCGGCCGGCACGCCTTCGTCAGGTAATGTCCGACGCGTGGCACCCGGCCGATGATGCCTGCACTGAGCCGGGCCGCCTGGGCTGCATGACGGAGGACAGAAGATGGCCAGCGCGATGCGCAAGATGGCGGTCTATCTCGGCCTGGTAGAGGACGACAACCGCTACGACGATCAGTACTCCGACGAGTACGGCGACGAGTACGACGAGTACGGTGCCGAGCTTGTACAGGACGAGGACCGGCCTGAGTCCCCGCTGCCCGAGAGTCCGGCCCTCGGCCGCGCGGGCGACCGGCGGCCCGCTGCCGCCCAGGTGCAGACGACTGATCTGGCGAGGATCACGACCCTGCATCCGCGCACATACAATGAGGCTCGTACGATCGGAGAGCACTTCCGTGAGGGCACTCCGGTGATCATGAACCTGACCGAGATGGTCGACAGCGACGCCAAGCGGCTGGTCGATTTCTCCGCGGGTCTGATCTTCGGATTGCGCGGGAGCATCGAGCGGGTGACGAACAAGGTGTTCCTGCTCTCCCCGGCCAACGTGGAAGTCGCGGCCGAGGATAAGGCCCGGATCGCGGAGCGGGGCTTCTTCAACCAGAGCTGACCAGCAGCCAGCCGGGTTGCGGGTCAGGGCAGAACTGTACCTGCGACAGACCGGATAGGCAGTGCACGCGTGAACATATTCAGGGATGTTTGCTTCTATGTGCTCTCGGTCTACCTAGTTCTGCTCATCGGCCGGCTGATCTTCAGCTGGATCCAGTTCTATGCCAAGTCGTGGAGCCCCTCTGGCGTCCTGCTTGTGGTAGCTGAGGGTGTTTACTCCGCCACTGATCCGCCACTGAGATTTCTAAGGCGCTACATTCCCACCGTCCGCCTCGGTAGTGTGGCCCTTGACCTCAGCTTCATAGTGCTGTTCCTGGTGGTCTACGTGCTCTGGCAAGTCGCACATTGACGGTAGGGTCATCAGGTAGCGTCCATATGGGACAAAGCTCCAGGGAGAAGAGATGCCACTGACGCCCGCGGATGTGCGGAACAAGCAGTTCAGCACGACCAGGCTCAGGCCGGGCTACGACGAAGAAGAAGTCGATGCCTTCCTCGACGAAGTAGAAGCCGCACTTGACGAGCTCATTCAGGACAATGAAGAGCTCCGGGCCAAGCTGGCCGAAGTGCTGCGCGGCAAGCCGCCAGTCTCACTGACCCCGCAGGCTGAGGTCCCAGAGATCATGCAGCCTGAGCCAGTACGACACGAGCCCGAGCCGCGGCCAGAGCCGGTTGCGCTCGCCCCGCGCCGGCCGGTCGAGGACAACATGGACACGGCAGCGAGGGTGCTCGCGCTGGCGCAGCAGACCGCCGACCAGGCGATCGCCGACGCCCGCCGGGAGGCCGACGAGACGCTGGGCCGTGCCCGGCGCGAGGCCGACGACATCCTCACCAAGGCGCGCCGCCAGGCCGAGCAGGTCACCAGCGACGCTCGCGCCCGGGCCGAGAGCCTGGAGCGGGACGCGCAGGAGCGGCACCGCCAGGCGATGGGCTCGCTCGTCCAGTCCCGCGAGGAGCTGGAGCGCCGGGTCGACGACCTGCGTGCGTTCGAGCGTGAGTACCGCAGCAGGCTGAAGGCGTACCTGGAGGGCCAGCTCCGCGACCTGGAGGCGGGTGCTGCCGACAGCGGCGTGTTCCCTGCCGTGGGCAGCGGGCAGCAGCAGTCTCCGGTTGGCGTGGGCATGGGCCGCCTGGACATGCGCAACGGCAGCCAGAACAGCGGCTACCAGGGCATGCCTGAGCCCGTGGCGCACAACGGCGGCGGTTTCCACCCCTCCGACGCAGGCCAGCACGACCGTCGGTAGCCCGATCGGCTGACTGCGCTTGACGAGCAACGGAGCCCTCAGGTGATCCGGTTCGGCGCGATCGTGTCCGTAGTGACAGTCGCGATCGGTCTCCTCGTGGCGGGTGCGGTCTCCGGCGATCTGGCTCTGGTCTACGTCTCGATCGGCCTGGCGGCGCTCGCGCTGCTGATGCTGATCGTCGGAGTGGCGATCTGGCGGGACCAGGTGTTCGGCCCGACGGCCTCGGCGGCGCAGTCTGCCGGGGCCGGGCCAGCCGCCCGAGTCGCTGAGGTCACCGGGCCGGCCGGGCCGGCGGGTAACTCCGCCGCCCCGGACCGGCCGGCCAGCGATCGCACGGTTGCTGAGCAGCTCACGGCGGACCGCATGGCCGCCGAGCGGGCAACCGCGGAGCGGGCGGCGGCAGATCGTATTGCCGCTGAGCGGGCTGCGGCAGAGCGGCGGCGCAGAGCGGCGGCAGCGGAGCGGGCCGAAGCAGATCGGGCCGCTCAGGAGCGGGCCGAGCGCAAGCGGACAATGCGCGGGCCAGGGCACCAGACCCGGAAGTGATGATCGCGGTAGTTCCCGGTCGACCTGGCCGAGCCCTGAGGGCCGGTCAGCTGCGACGGCGCAGACGGCGGTTCAGCACGTTCCGGCCGGACAGAGCACGCGGCCGGGCAGAGCATCGCCGACGGGACCGGCAGGACAGGCAGTGCCCGCCGGACGGCGGGCGGCAGGCCGGGCAGCGCCAGCGGACCGGACGCGCCAGCCGGTAAGCCTGGCAGCATCGAAGGCCCGCAGCCGGAACGCTCCAGGCCCGCCTGGACGCTCCGGCTTCCGGACGATCGCCCGGCCCGGGAGCCCGCGGCTGCAGCTCCGCGCGGTGACAAGTCCCGCGGCCGGCGCAGCGCCCGCGGCTGCAGAGCCGGCTGCGGCACAAACACCGGAGCCGACCGCCGCCCGCGAGAAGAGTGCAGCGGACGCGACTGGATCGGACGCGACTGGATCGGACGCGACTGGATCGGACGCGACGGCAGCGGCGGCGCGGCCAGTGCTGCCGGACGCGGTCCCTCCCCCCGCACGCAGCGATGAAAGCCCGGTCGAGGCGGCGTCGTACCGGGTGGCCGATGACCCCACCAGGCTGGCCCGGCGGCGTGACTCTGCCGCCGAGATGCTCGCCCCGGCCAGCGGATCCTCCGGTCTCCCGTCCCGGCCAGCGCCGGCCGGACGGAGCACGACCAGGGGATCTGACCTCTTCACTCCGGCTCGCCCGGCTGCCTCGCCCGCCGAGGATCCCGCGGCTGCTCCGCTGCCAGGCCGCCCTTCACCGGCCGATCCGCTGACCGGGCCAGCGCCGGCTCCGTCGCCCGGTTCCGGGCGTACCCGCCTGCAGAAGGAAGCCGAAGCCGCCGCAGCAGCGAAGGCGGCCGCAGCGAAGACCGCGGCCGTCCCCGCCAGTACTGCCGCCACCAGTACGGCCCGACCAGCACTGGCGCGACCAGTGCAGGCGCGACCAGTACCGGCGCGACCAGTACCGGCGCGACCGTCGCCGCTGACCTGCCGAAGGCAGCGAGGGCTCCGGCTGCTGACGCCGTGTCGAGCAAGGCGCCCGCGCCTGGCCGCCCGAGCCGCGCCCGCGCCAGCGCCCGCGCCTGCGCCCGAACCAGCGCCTGCGGCCGCGCCCGCCCGGACGGTCGTCGCGGACAGCCCGGCGGCCACTGATGAGGCGGCTGCCACGGTGTCCGTCGTTCCCGGCATTGCCAGGTATCACATGACCGACTGCATCCTGATCAGGTTCCTTAGCGCCGAGGATCTGCAGACGATGACCAGGCAGGCAGCCGAGGCCTCGGGATGCGTGCCGTGCCGGGCGTGCCGCCCCGAGAAGTCTCCGGCCGACGCCTGACCGGCAGACGGCATCCGTTAGAGCGGGCGAAGCCAGAACACCAGGCCAAGCTCGGTGCTGTCATGCCGGCGGAGCCCGGACGGTTCCGGCGCCTCGTCCCCGGCCTCCGGACCCGGACCGGACTGCTGCGGGCCGAAGTCGACCGCCAGCACCTCCGCGCTGATCAGGGCCTGATGCTCGGTCAGGGCCTCAGCCAGGTTCTGGTCAGCGGTGCTCCACCGGACCGAAACCCGGTCGGTCACGTCGAGGCCGTCGCTCTTGCGGGCGTCCTGAACCAGGCGGATGAACTCCCTCGCCAGGCCTTCCCGGCGCAGCTCGGGGGTGATCGTGACCTCGAGCGCAACGGTCTCGCCCGCATCGCTGGCAACGGCCCAGCCGGCGACGGGCGTCTGCGTCACGATGACGTCGTCCGGTCCCACGGTCAGGCTCACCCCGTTCACGTCCAGCTCCGCCGCCCCGGCACGGCGCAGCTCGGCCGCGAGCCACGCCGGATCGGCGGCCATGATCGCCGCGGCAACTGACGGCGTCGCGCTGGCGAAGCGGCTGCCGAGAGCCCGGTAGTTGGCCTTAACCGAGTGGCTGACCAGCTCGCCGTCTGAGCTGTCGAGCTGTTCCAGCGACCGGACGTTGAGCTCGTCGGCCACCTGGGCCCTGAGCTCGGCGGTCAGGTCAGCGAATCCGGGCGCCGCGATCAGCGCCCTGGACAGCGGCTGGCGCACTTTCACCACCGCGCTGGCCCGCGCCGAGCGGCCCAGCTCGACCAGCCGCCGGGCCAGGTCCATCTGGGCGGCCAGCCTGGTGTCGATGACCGCCTCGTCCGGCACCGGCCAGGACGCGAGATGAACGGATTCCGGCGCGCCCTCCTCCCGCAGGACGTCCCACACGTAATCGGTGATGAACGGCGTGATGGGCGCCATCAGCCGGGTCAGGGTGCCGAGGGCCTCGGACAGGGTGGCGAACGCAGCCGCCCCGTCCGCCGTCACCGGCCCGTCCCAGAACCTGCGACGGGACCGGCGCACGTACCAGTTGGACAGGTCGTCGATGAACCGGGCCAGGCGGCGGCCCGCCGCCGCCGAGTCGAACGCCTCCAGCGCTGCGGTGACCTCGCGCACGACCAGGTTGAGCTCGCTGAGCAGCCAGCGGTCGAGTACCGGCCGGTCCGCCGGCGCTGGCACGGGCGCTTCAGCCTGCCCGCCGGTGCCCGCCTGCTCGGCCGCCGTGCTGGCGTACAGGACCAGGAAGGAGGCCGTGTTCCAGTAGGTGAGCAGGACTTTCCTGACGATCTCCGCCAGGACGCCGGCACCGATCTTCCTGGTCGACCACGGAGACCCGGACACCGCGAAGAACCAGCGCACCGCGTCGGCGCTGTGCGTTTCCATCAGCTGCATGGGCTCGAGCACGTTGCCCAGGTGCTTGCTCATCTTGCGGCCGCGCTCATCCACGAGCAGGCCGAGGCAGACGACGTTCTCGTACGCCTGCCGGCCGAACACCAGGGTCCCGACGGTCATCAGCGAGTAGAACCAGCCGCGCGTCTGGTCGATCGCCTCGCAGATGAACTGCGCCGGGAAGGACCGCTCGAACTCTGCCTCGTTCCGGAACGGCGCCCCGAACTGGGCGAACGACATCGCCCCGGAGTCATACCAGACATCAATTACTTCGGGAACGCGCTGCGCCGGCGACTCGCAGTCAGGACAGCTGATCTCGATGTCATCGACGAACGGCCGGTGCGGGTCGATCCCGGTTACGTCAGCTCCGGCCAGCTCCGACAGCTCAGCCAGCGAGCCCACGCAGGTGAGGTGGTCTGCCGCGCACTGCCAGATCGGCAGCGGCGTACCCCAGTACCTGGTCCTGGACAGTGCCCAGTCGACGTTGTTGCGCAGCCAGTCCCCGTACCGGCCGTGCTTGATCGTGGGCGGCTGCCAGTTCGTCGCCTCGTTCACCGCGAGCAGCTGGTCCCTGATCGCGGTCGTGCGGATGAACCACGACGGCAGCGCGTAGTACAGCAGCGGGGTGCCGCAGCGCCAGCAGTGCGGGTAGCTGTGCTCGTGCAGCCGGGAGCTGAACAGCAGCCCCCGGTCGGACAGGCTCTCGATCAGCCGGGGATCAGCCGCCTTGAAGAACAGGCCGCCGACCAGCGGGATCTGCTCCTCGAAGCGGCCGTCAGGCAGGACCGGGTTGACGACCGGCAGCCCGTGCTCCCGGCCCGCGGCCATATCGTCGGCGCCGAAGGCGGGCGCGAGGTGGACCAGCCCGGTGCCGTCCTCGGTGGTCACGAACCTCCCGGTCACGACCCGGTGCGCGCCAGGGACGTCGATCAGCCGGAACGGCGGCTCGTAGGTCGCCCCGGCCAGCTGCGCCCCGGTGAACCGGTCGGTGATGTGCCAGCCCTCGCCCAGCACCCGGGCGAACAGCGCGTCTGCCACCACGACCCGGTCGCCGACACCGGACTTGCGGGCGAGGGCGTAGGTCTCGTCCGGGTGCACGGCGACCGCGGTGTTGGAGACCAGAGTCCACGGAGTGGTCGTCCACACCAGCAGGTCCGCGCCGGCCAGCTGCGGCGGCGCGTCCGGCGGCAGCGTCCGCAGCGGGAAGCGGACTGTCACCGACGGGTCGGCGACCGTCCGGTACACGTCCGGCTGGCCCATCTCGTGATCGGACAGCGGCGTGCCGCAGCGCGGGCAGTAGGGGCTGATCCGGAAGTCCCGGACGAGCAGGCCCTGCTCGTAGACCTGCTTCAGCGACCACCAGACCGACTCGATGTAGCCGGGATCCATGGTCCGGTAGGCGCGGGAGAGGTCCACCCAGTAGCCCATCCGCTGAGTGAACTCCGCAAATGCATCGACGTGGCGCAGAACGGACTCGCGGCAGCGGGCATTGAAGGCTGTTATCCCATATGCCTCGATATCCCGTTTCGAGGTGAGCCCGAGTTCTTTCTCGACCGCTACTTCGACAGGCAGCCCGTGGCAGTCCCAGCCAGCCCGCCGGGGCACGTGAAAGCCCTGCATGGTCTTAAAGCGGGGGAACGCGTCCTTGAGTACCCGGGCCTCGATGTGATGGACGCCGGGCATGCCGTTCGCTGTGGGCGGACCCTCATAGAAGACCCACTCCGGGCCGCCCGGCTGTCTGGTCGACGGAGCGCTCGAAGATCTTGCCGTCGCGCCAGCGGCGCAGCACCTCGTGCTCAAGAGATGGCAGGTCAGCGCTAGCGGGCAGCGCGGAGAAAGGGCGCGGCATGGTGGCCACAGAATAGCGGACGGGCAGCCGGCCAGGCCCGGCCTGACCGGGGCGTGGCGGGGGTCCTGGCCGGCCGATCGGGCCTCGTCGCGCGGTTGGCCGGCCGGCGGCGGCGGGTATGTTTGCGGATTGCGCCAGTCACCACTTATCCTCCGGTGACTGTTTGCATAGATGACCGAATGCCCAGCTGCACAGAGGGAGGCGGAAAATGACCGCTACCGCGCATTCTGGCGCTGCCGCCCTACCCGTGCGGCGGGGAGAAAAGCGCTGGACCGAAGCCGAGATTTCGGCGCTGCGGGACCAGCTGGCCGCCGAGGTGGCCGCCCTCCGGACCGACATCGGCCGGGCCGAGGCGGATGTCGCCAGCCGGCTCGGCGACGCTGTCGGCGATGCGGGCGATGACCAGGCCGACGTCGGCGCGAAGACCTTTGAGCGCGAGCACGAGCTGGCGCTGACTCACAATGCCCGCGAGCTGCTAGCCCAGAACGAGCGCGCCATCGCCAGGATCGAGGCCGGTACCTACGGCACCTGCGAGTCCTGCGGTGAGGCAATCGGCAAGGCTCGCCTCCAGGCCTTCCCGAGGGCTACTCTGTGCGTGACATGCAAGCAGCGCGAGGAGCGCCGCTGACCGGGCCGGCGGCGGCCGGTCAGCAGGACAGCAAGCCAGGCAGCCCGACCGGTCTCGAAGTCGGTCGCCCGCGCCGCCGGGTGGTGCTGCTGGTCGCGGTAGCGCTGGCGGTGCTGGCGCTGGACATCGTGACGAAGACCATCATCGTCGCGACGCTCTCGCCGACGCATACGGTCCGGCTGCTGGGCGGCTTCCTGCACTTGCGGCAGGACCGGAACCCGGGCGCGGCCTTCAGCTTCGCGCCGTCGCTGACGATCCTGTTCTCGCTGATCGCGATCACCGTGATCGTCGTGATCCTGCGCTCGTCCCGGCGCATCAGGAGCACTCCCTGGGCGGTCACGCTCGGGCTGCTGCTCGGCGGCGCGACGGGCAACCTCGTCGACCGGATCTTCCGGTATCCCGGCTTCTTCCGCGGCTGGGTCGTGGACTGGATCCAGATCCCGCACTGGCCGGTGTTCAACCTGGCTGACTCGGCCATCGTCTGCGGCGGCATCCTGGCGGTGCTGCTGTCCGCCCGCGGGATCCGGCTGGACGGGCAGCGCGAGCACAGATGACCAGCCCGGGCGCTCGTCGCGTCCCGGTGCCTGACGGGCTCGACGGAGAGCGCCTCGACGCCGCGCTGGCCAGGATGTTCGGACTGTCCAGGACCCAGGCGGCTGACCTGATCGGGAACGGCGGCGTCCTCATCGGCGGCCTCCCGGCGGCCAAGTCGGACCGGGTGCCGGCCGGGGAGTGGCTTGAGGTGACGCTCCCGCCGCCGCCTGCGGCCGTCCTGGCCAATCCCGAGCCGGTGCCGGGGATGACCGTGCTGTACGAGGACGACGACATCATCGTGGTCGACAAGCCGGTCGGCGTCGCGGCGCACCCCACCCCCGGCTGGACCGGTCCGACGGTGCTGCAGGGCCTGCTGGCCGCCGGCCACACGGTGGCGACCAGCGGCGCGGCCGAGCGGCAGGGCATCGTGCACCGCCTCGACGCCGGGACCACCGGGGTGATGGTCGTCGCCAAGAGCGAGCACGCCTACAGCGTGCTGAAGCAGGCCTTCCGTGAGCGCACCGTGGACAAGGTCTACCACGCGCTGGTGCAGGGCCACCCCGACCCGTTCCGGGGCACGATCGATGCCCCGATCGCCAGGCACCCGTCGGGAGACGGCCGGTTCGCCGTGGTCTCCGACGGCCGTCCGTCCGTGACGCATTACGACACCCTGGAGGCGTTCCGGGCGGCCACGCTGCTGGAGGTGCACCTGGAGACGGGCCGCACGCACCAGATCCGGGTGCACATGACGGCCATCAGGCACCCGTGCGTCGGGGACCGGCTGTACGGGGCGGACCCGGTGCTGGCTGCCCGGCTGGGCATGACCCGGCAGTGGCTGCACGCGGTCCGGCTGAGTTTCGCTCATCCGGCTGACGGCCGGATCGTCGAGTTCACCAGCCCGTACCCGGCCGACCTGGCGCGCTCGCTGGAGATTCTGGCCGCCGAGTCCTGAGATCGCGGCGGCGAGTTTCCGCGGAAACGCGGTGGTCGGGGAGCGTCGTCCTGCCGTGTGCCGTGTGCCGTGTGCCGTGTGCGTGCCTGGCTCCTGCCGCGGGTCGGCCCGACGGGAGCCCGTGCTGACCGATCGGCCGCGTTTCCGCGGAAACGCGGCCAGGAAAGTGTCAGACCCGCGGATTATTATCAAACACATGATCGAATCAGTCGAAGGCACCTGCGCTAGCGACGGCCCGTCGCTGGACGCGCTTGAAGCGCAGATCTGCGAGCTGGCCGGTCATCTGGCCGCCGCGATGTACCGCTTCCTGCTGCTCGTCGGCGACTTTGACGCCCGGCAGGGCTGGGCCAGCTGGGACCTGCCATCGTGCTCGGCCTGGCTGGCCTGGAAGTGCCAGGTCGCGCCGGGGACGGCCCGCGAGCATGTCCGGGTGGCCAGGGCGCTGCGGGAGCTGCCGGTCATCGGCGCGGAGTTCGCGGCCGGGCGGATGTCCTACGCGAAGGTCAGGGCCCTGACCCGCATCGCGACCCCGGAGACCGAGGCGGGCCTTGCCGACCTGGCCGGGCCGATGACCGCCGCGCAGCTGGAGCGCTTCGCCGCCGCGCACCGGAAGGTATCGCGCGCCGAGGATGAGCGCGCCAGGGAGATGCGACGGGTTTCCTGGCGGACTGAGGAGGACGGGCAGCTCACGATGACCGTCAGGCTGCCCGCCGCCGACGGCGCAGTGCTGCTGCAGGCACTGCGGGCTGCTGCCGACGACGTGGAGCACCCGCATACGGAACGCCCGCATAGCCACGCCGCGGCCGACGCCGAGAGCCCGGCCGGTCAGGAGGGCCCGGCCGGTCAGGAGGGCCCGGCCGGGCGGGCGGAGTCGGCGGAGCCAGCCGCCGCGAGTCTCGCCGATGCGCTCATCCAGGTCGCCGGCGCGTATCTGAGCGGCAAGGTTGCCGCTGCGGCTAACCCGGACATCTACCAGGTCGTTGTCCACGTCGGCACTGATGTCCTCGCTGAGCACTGAGCCCTCACGAGCACTGATGCCCTGCCAACACCGAAGGCGCCAGCCGCGAGCGGCAGGTCGGGCACCCGGCTGACCCTGCCCGCTGCCACCTTCAGGACGGGCCGGCGATCAGTCCGGCTACCGCGCAGCGGATCGCCTGCCAGGCCACCTGGAGCTGGATGCTGCACGACCACCAGGGCAATGTGCTCGATGTCGGCCGTCGTCACCGGCGGCCGCCGCCGGCGCTGCGGCGGGCTGTCCGCGAGCGCGACGGATACCGCTGCCAGTACCCGGGCTGCAACTCCCGCCGCGTCGATATCCATCACATCGTGCCGTGGGCCAGCGGCGGCAAGACCCGGCTGCGCGACCTGATCAGCTACTGCGAGGCACATCACGTCATCGTTCACGAGCTCGGCTACCGGATCACCCGGTCTGACGGCGGTGGATTCATCATCCGCCGCGCGGACGGCACGGTTGTCCCGGCCAGCCCGGAGCTTCCCGGCGGCAGCTGCGACCTTGCGGCCTGCCATGACGCTCCGATCACGGCAGACACGATCATCCCGTCCGCGCTCGGCGACAAGCTCGACCTGCATCAGACCATCTGGGCCTGCTTCGCAAATGCCCGCATTGCCGCCCGAGGAGCGGGACGCAGCGGAGCCGGCGATGAGCGCGGCGTGATGGCCATTTCGGCTTTCCCGGATGCGTCGGCGAGCCTGCGCAGAGCACCGAGATGGGCCGGCGAGACTGGTAAATCCCCCGAGGTTCCCTCAGCCGCAGTGGCGGTCGTGGGACCATGCCGTTCAGGAGGCGCGCAACATGGCGGTGAGCCGGGATTCGTTCGTGCACCTGCACGTCCACTCCGAGTACTCGATGTTGGACGGGGCGGCCCGGCTGAAGGAATGTTCGCCGAGTGCCAGCGCGCCGAGATGCCCGCGCTGGCCATCACCGACCACGGCAACGTCTACGGCGCCTACGACTTCTGGTCCAAGGCCCAGGCTGCCGGGGTCAAGCCGATCATCGGCACCGAGGCCTACGTCGCGCCCGAGCACCGGGGTCACAAGCAGCCGGTGCGCTGGGGCACCCCGGCGCAGAAGGAAGACGACGTCTCCGGCGCCGGCGCGTACACGCACATGACGCTGCTCGCCGCAGACCACCGAGGGCATGCACAACCTGTTCCAGCTGTCCTCGCTGGCCTCGCTCGAGGGCTACTTCCGCAAGCCGCGGATGGACCGCGAGCTGCTCGCCGCGCTACGCCAAGGGGATCATCGCGACCACCGGCTGCCCGAGCGGCGAGGTGCAGACCAGGCTCCGGCTCGGCCAGTACCAGCAGGCCCTGGATGCCGCGGCCGACTACCGGGACATCTTCGGCGCCGGACAACTTCTTCGTCGAGCTCATGGAGCACGGCCTGGACATCGAGCGCCGGGGCGCGATGGGCCTGCAGCAGGTCGCCACCGACCTGCGCCTGCCGCTCCTGGTCACCAACGACTCGCACTACACGCGCGAGGCAGATGCGACCGCGCACGAGGTGCTGCTGTGCGTGCAGACCGGTACCAACATGGCCGACCCGAACCGGTTCAGGTTCGAGGGCAACGGCTACTACCTCAAGACGCCGCAGGAGATGCGCGCGCTGTCGCAGCCGACGAGGACTGGCAGTCCGGCTGCGACAACACGCTGCTGATCGCCGAGCGGGCCGAGCGCCGCGTTCACCAAGAGCAACCTGATGCCGCAGTCTACCCGCTGCCCGAGGGGGAGACCGAGGCGAGCTGGATGCGCCAGGAAGTCTGGCGCGGGATGGACCGCCGCTACCCGGACGGCTACGACGAGCAGCGCCGCAAGCAGGCCGAGTACGAGATGGGCGTCATCGAGACGATGGGGTTCTGCTCGTACTTCCTGGTCGTGGCCGACTTCATCATGTGGGCGAAGCGGAACGGCATCCGGGTCGGGCCGGGCCGCGGCTCGGCGCGCGGGTCGATCGTTGCCTACGCGCTGGGCATCACCGACCTGGACCCGATCATGCACGGGCTGGTGTTCGAGCGGTTCCTGAACCCCGAGCGCGTCTCCATGCCCGACATCGACATCGACTTCGACGAGCGCCGGCGGGGCGACGTCATCCGGTACGTCACCGAGAAGTACGGCGACGACCGGGTCGCGCAGATCATCACCTACGGCACGATCAAGGCCAAGGCGGCGGTCAAGGACTCGGCCCGCGTGCTCGGCTTCCCCTACGCGCTCGGCGACCGGATCACCAAGGCGTTCCCGCCCGCCGGTGATGGGCAAGGACATCCCGCTGTCCGGCATCTTCGATCCGGATCACCCGCGGTACGGCGAGGCAGGCGAGATCCGCGCGCTGTACGAGGCCGAGGCCGAGGTCAGGCAGGTCATCGACACCGCCCGCGGCCTGGAGGGGCTGATCCGCCAGGCCGGCGTGCACGCGGCCGGCGTGATCATGAGCAGCGAGCCGCTGCTCGACCACATCCCGGTCTGGAAGCGCGAGGCCGACGGCGCGATCATCACCCAGTTCGACTACCCGGCCGTGCGAGGACATCGGCCTGCTCAAGATGGACTTCCTCGGGCTGCGCAACCTGACCGTGCTGGACGACGCGGTCCGCCGGGATCAAGGCCAACCGCGGCATCGAGATCGACCTGGACACCCTGCCGCCTGGACGACAAGCCCACCTACGAGCTGCTGGCCCGCGGCGACACGCTCGGCGTCTTCCAGCTCGACGGCAGCCCGATGCGGGCGCTGCTGCGGGCCATGCGGGCGGACAAGTTCGGCGACATCTCGGCGGTCATCGCGCTGTACCGGCCTGGCCCGATGGCCAGCGCCCCGGTCTACGCCGACCGCAAGATCGGCCGCGCGCCGGTCACGCCCATCCACTCCGAGCTCGCCGAGCCGCTGGAGGACATCCTGGGCGACAGCTACGGGCTGCTGGTCTACCAGGAGGACGTCATGTTCGCCGCGCAGAAGCTGGCCGGGTACTCGCCCGGCAGCGCCGACCTGCTGCGCCGGGCCATGGGCAAGAAGAAGAAGGAGATCCTGGACAAGGAGTACGAGCCGTTCGCGGCCGGCATGAAGGCCAACGGCTACTCCGACGCGGCGATCAAGACCATCTGGGACGTGATGGTCCCGTTCTCCGGCTACGCGTTCAACAAGGCGCACGCCGCCGGGCTACGGGCTGATCTCCTACTGGACCGCCTACCTGAAGGCCAACTTCCCGGCCGAGTACATGGCCGGGCCTGCTCACCTCGGTGGCCGGCGACAAGGACAAGTCCGCGCTCTACCTCAACGAGTGCCGCCGGATGGGCATCAAGGTGCTGCCGCCGGACGTCAACGCGTCCACCGCGATGTTCACGCCGGTCGGCGAGGACATCAGGTTCGGCATGGCCGCCGTCCGCAACGTCGGCACCGCCGTGGTGGAGTCGATCGTCGCGGCGCGCACGTCCAAGGGCGCGTTCACCAGCTTCTCCGACTTCCTGCGCAAGGTGCCGGTCAACGTGTGCAACAAGCGCGTGATCGAGTCGCTGATCAAGGCGGGCGCGTTCGACTCGTTCGGGCACCCGCGCAAGGGCCTGATGCTGATCCACGAGCAGGCCATCGACGCGGTGATCGACGTCAAGCGCAACGAGGCCATCGGCCAGGACTCGCTGTTCGGCGAGGACACCGAGGATCGACGTGACCTTCGACGTGCCGGTGCCCGGACGGCGAGTGGGACAAGACGACGCTGCTGGCGTTCGAGCGGGAGATGCTCGGCCTGTACGTCTCCGATCACCCGCTGCTGGGCGTGGAGCACGTGCTGGCGGCGGCCACCGACTGCTCGGTGGCCCAGCTGCTCGGCTCGGCCGGAGACGAGCCCGAGCGCGGTTCCCGCGGGACGCGGCGACGGCGCAGGTGGTCACCGTCGGCGGGATCCTGTCCGGGGTGCAGCGGAAGGTCACCAAGCAGGGCAGCACCTGGGCGGCGGCCACGCTGGAGGACCTCGAGGGCGCGATCGAGGTGCTGTTCTTCCCGGCCACCTACAGCGCAGTGCATGAGCCAGGTCATCGAGGACGCGATCGTGGTCGTCAAGGGCCGGCTGGACCGGCGCGAGGACGTGCCGAAGCTGGTCGCGATGGAGGTGAGCGCACCGGACCTGACGGCGGGTCAGGCCGGCCCTTTCGTCGTGTCGATGCTGGAGGGCCGGTGCGTGCCGCCGGTCGTGGAACGGCTGAAGGAAGTGCTCCGGACCCATCCGGGAGCGACCGAGGTGCACCTGCGGCTGGTCACGCGGGGACCGGATCAAGGTGCTGCGGCTGGATGACAAGCTCCGGGTCAAGCCGTCACCGTCGCTGCTGGCCGACCTCAAGCAGCTGCTCGGCCCTGGCTGCGTCGGCTGAGCCAGGAGTGCGGATCGTCCCGGCTGGGTACGATCCGGACCCGGGGAGCCGGGAGGCTCGCCATGAATCAGGATGGTGCGTACCGGGGGCGGGGGCCAGTGATCCGCAGGCTGCTACGCGGGTCTGAATGGCGCCGCGAGGTGCTCAGGACCAATCTCTGGCTGATCCCGACGGTCGAGAGCCTCATCGCGGTGGTCCTTTTCCTGGTCACCTACACGCTGGACCGGGCCGCCTACGACGGCGATTTCGCGGTGCCGGGCTGGGCGATCAGCGGCGGTCCCGACGTCGGCCAGGACCGTGCTCACCGCGATCGCGGCCGCGGTCATCACCGTAGTCGGCGTCGTGTTCTCGATCGTGATCGTCGCGCTGACGCTGACCTCGACCCAGTTCGGCCCGCGGATGCTGCGTAACTTCATCCGGGACCGCGGCACGCAGGTGACGCTCGGGACCTTTGTCGCCACGGTTCGTCTACGCGGTTCTGACGCTCGGCGCCGTCGGCCAGGGCATCGCACGGGAGCTTCGTCCCGCATATCAGCGTCACGACCACGCTGGCGCTGATGCTGGTCGACCTGGCTGTCCTCATCTACTTCCTGCATCACATCGCCGTCCAGATCCAGCTGCCCGAGGTAATCGCGTCGATCGCGAGCGACCTGCAGAAGGCCATCGAGCTGCAGGCAGGCGACGACTCGCAGGTGGCCGACGCGGCACAAGCCGCGACAGTGATCGAGAACATGGCCGGCCGACGGCGGCGTGGTCTGCGCCCCGCGCAGCGGCTATCTCCAGTACATCGAGCACCAGACGCTGGTGACCATCGCCGCCGAGGTGGGCGCCGTCGTCCATGTCCTGTACCGGCCAGGTCACTTCATCGTGCAGGGAAATCAGTACGCGGCCGTCTGGCCGCCCGAGGCCGCTGCCCGGGTGGCCAGCGAGCTGAGCGGCGCGCACGTCACCGGGCCCTACCGGACCCTGGCGCAGGACGTCTCATTCGGCGTTGACCAGCTGGTGGAGATCGGCATCCGGGCCCTTTCGTCGGCGGTGAATGACACCTTCACGGCGCTGACCTGCGTCGACTGGATCGGGGACAGCCTGTGCAAGGTCACCGGCCGATGGCAGCCGACCCGGGTATACCGGGACCGGGCGGGCGAGGTCCGGGTCATCACGACCGAGACCACCTGGGAGCGCCTGGTGCAGCGCGCCTTCGAGAAGATCCGGCAGGCGAGCGCGGCGATGCCCGCGGTGATGATCAGGCAGCTCGATGCCCTGGCCAGGATCATGGAGCGCACGACCACCACGGCGGACCGCCAGGTACTGCTCGACCAGGCGATGATGATCGAGCGGCTCAGCGACGGCACCGTTGATGAGCCATCTGACCGGGCTGACGTCGGCCGCGCCTACGCCGCCGTGCTGGCAGCGCACGACGCGGTCGCGGGAATCAGCCCGGACTGATCACGCGTCCCGGCGGTCCAGCAGGTAGGTCGCTGCGGCGAGCAGCAGAACTGCCCAGATGCACAGCACCCCGAATCCCTGCCACGGGCTCAGCAGGTCACCGGAGACCTCGTGCGTATGGGTGATGAGGATTCCCGCCTGCTCCGGCAGGTAGGCGTTGATGTGCGCTCCCCAGCTGCCCGGCAGCAGGCCGGACAGGATCGGCAGCACGAACACCACGCCGATGGCCGTGCTGATGGCGGCAGCCGTATGCCGGATCAGCGCGCCGATGGCCAGCGACAGAATACCGAGCACCGTCAGGTAGAGACCTGCGCCGATGGTTGAGCGCAGCACCCCGGAATCGCTCAGGCTGACAACTACCCGGCTGTGCAGGATCGCCGAGCCGATGAAGAAGCAGGCGAAGGCGACAATTTCAGCGAGGACCAGGACGATGATCGCGAAGACCACGATCTTCGCGGCCAGCATCGGCCAGCGGCGGGGGACGGCGAGCAGTGAGGCGCGGATCACCCCGGTGGAGTACTCGGTGGCGATCAGCAGCACGCCCAGCACGGCGATGGTGAGCTGGCCAAGGCCGATGCCGGCACCGAAGATAAAGCCCACCGGATCGGCCACGATCGTGGCGTCCCTGGCCGGAGCCCGCGGCCCGGTCCAGTGCGACACTGACAGCCAGCTGAGCAGGGCGGTGAGGCCGACGGTGATGATGACGAACAGCAGCAGCGTCCAGACAGTCGATCGCACCGACCGGATCTTGGTCCATTCGGCGAGCATGAGGCGGCCGAAGCCAGCCGGACCGCCGCGGCGCGGCCGGGGCCGTGTCGCGCTGTCCGGACGTCGCGATGGCGCTCATCGAGGGCTCCCGTCAGTAACTTCTGCTGACCGGCTCGGAGCCGAAATGCCCGAACTCAAGGCTGTCGGCGGTGAGCTCGAGGAAGGCGTCCTCCAGCGTGGCGAGCTGCGGGGTGAGCTCATGCAGGACGACGGAGGCGGACGCGGCCAGCTCGCCAATCCTCGCTGCCGGGAGACCCGTCACCGTCAGGACCGGTGCCTCGCCGCTGTCTGGCGGTCTGCCGTCTCCGGCGGCCGTGGCGACAGGGCCCGCGGCACCGGTACCCGCGGCACCGGTACCCGCGGCACCAGTACCCGCGGAGACAGTACCCCCCTCCGCCTGGATCAGCTGGGTGAGGCGGTCCGGATCAGGCGTGCGGACCCGGACCGACTGGCCGGAGCCGCGGGCAATGACCTCGTCGGTCGCGGCATCAGCCAGCAGCCGGCCGCGGCCGATGACGATCAGGTGGTCAGCTGTGACCGCCATCTCGTTCATCAGGTGGCTGGACACCAGGACCGTCTTGCCCTGGCTGGCCAGGTGCTTCATCAGGTTCCTGATCCACAGGACGCCCTCGGGATCCAGGCCGTTGACCGGCTCGTCGAGCAGGAGCACCTGCGGATCGCCGAGCAGCGCCGCAGCCACGCCGAGTCGCTGGCTCATGCCGAGTGAGAAGCCTCCTGCCCGCTTGCCCGCGACCTCCCTGAGGCCGACCAGTTCCAGCATCTCGTCGACGCGGCTGGCCGGCAGGCCCTGGGTCTGGGCCAGGAACAGCAGGTGGTTGCGCGCGCTCCTGCCGCTATGCACGGACTTGGCCTCGAGCAGCGCTCCGACGATCCGCAGCGGGTTGACGAGCTGCGCATAGGGCTTGCCGTTAATCGTGGCGGTGCCGCTGTTGGCGTGATCGAGTCCGACGATCATCCGCATGGTCGTCGACTTGCCGGCCCCGTTCGGGCCGAGGAAGCCGGTGACGCGGCCTGGCTGGACGGTAAAGGACAGGTGGTCAACCGCCACCGTGTTCCCGAAGCGCTTGGTCAGTTCTCTGGCTTCGATCATCGGTATCTCTCATCCGGCGAAGCTGGCTCTTAAGTTCTATCGCGTAAGCCTGATCGGGGCGCGTGATTTATCACGGCGTGACCTAGCCTGGCAAAGATCATGAAATTGCCATGGCCCGTACCCGGGCCTGCGGCAACGTCCCGTACGCTGCTACAAAGCTATGACTGATCACAGCATGCTTCCGCCGTCCGGCGGGACGGCATCGCCACGTACTGCCACCACGCCGCCCGGGTCGTCAGGCCGCGCGGTACTGGCGGCCGTCCTCGTACTGGCCGGAAGCGCCGTCATCGGCCTCATCGGTGGCCTGATCTGGGCCGCAGCCGCGCCCCGGGTCCAGTACCAGGTGTACACGCTGCACCCGCCCACCGCCTATGCCACCAATCCGGAGACCAGCGCCTTTATCGCGGCAGATGGCTGGTACTGCTTCATCGCGATCGTCGGCGGCGCCATCATCGGGCTTCTCGCCTACCTGTTCGCGGTCAGGCGCTACGGGCCCTGGCCGATGGCCGGAGTCGTGGCTGGCTCGGTCGCGGCCGCGTATCTCAGCGCGTGGCTCGGGCACGTCCTGTCCGGCGGGCCTGGCTTCAATCATGTCCTCGCCACCAGCAAGCCCGGCAGCTATCTGTACGCGCCGATTTCGCTGGGATCGCACGGAGCGCTGGCCTTCTGGCCCCTGGCTGCGGCCGCCGTGGCCGGCGGCATCGAGCTGATTGGCTATCTTCGCTCCCGGCATCAGTCGCCGTACGGGGCGCCGATGCCGGGAATGGACTCATTCGGCGCCGGACCGTACCCGGTCAGGCGCACGTACCCGGATGGGCCGGGACCGGACCGCTCCGACCAGGCCCAGCGCGACCAGGCCCAGCGCGCGACCAGTAGCCGCCCGCGGCGGTCAGCCAGCGCCGGGAGCGCCGAGCAGCGCGATGAGAGGCGCTGCCGGGGAGCCGATTCCGGTGGCGTCGTCGTAGCCCCTGGTCGCGCGGAGTGCGGCCGCGCCCTGACCGTCCATGCCGAAGGTGTACAGCTGACTCTGGATCGGCCCGGTCCCGGTCGTGGAGTCTGACCACTCGTTGCGGGCGGCCGCTATCCGCACGCCGGGGCCGAGCGGAGTGTCGGTCACGTCGTGGAAGCCGCTGCCGCCTGCCAGTGAGTAGAGCAGAGGATTGGCGAACCCGAGTGAGCGCGGTCCGGTGTTCTGCGCCGCGTCCGCCTCGATGCCGGCGAACAGCGGCGACGCCAGGCTCGTGCCGCCGATCCGGCTCAGCTGGAACCCGTAGCGTCCGCCGCGCAGGCGCACCGTCTCGCCGAACAGGAAGCCGGTCGCCGGGTCTGCGTCCATCGCGACGTCAGGCACTTCCCGCATCGGCCGGGCGCTGATGCGGCCGTCCGGCAGGCGGGTCGACAGGGACCGCGGGACTACCCCGGCCTGATAGGACGGCTGCGCGTAGAACGCCGAGGTCCCGCCGCCGGAGCCGAAGGCGTAGTCCGCGGGATAGCGGCCAGGCGGCGCGGGCTTCCAGTGCTTGCCGTGCTGCAGCACCACCTGGTCGCCCCAGGCGGTCTCCCACTTGTAGTTATCGCCGCCGGCCGATGGCGAGCGTCGTGCCGCCCACGGCGGTGACCCAGGGCGAGGAGGCCGGGAAGTTGGCCTGCAGGGCAGTGGACCCGTCCGCGGCGCCGCACCCGGTGGCCGGGTCGTTGTAGCCGCAGTCGCCGGAGGCGAAGTCGAATCCGATGCCCTCCACGGCGCCCTGCTCGAAGACCTGGCTGAAGGCCGCGCTGACGGGCGCGGTGAGGCCCTTCTCGCCATCGATCCAGGAATCCGAGACGACGTCGGCGAGGCGGTTGTTGACGATCCTGGCGAGGCCGTCGAGCAGCGGCCCGAACGTGCAGTCCGAGGCGCCGACATACAGCACGTTCGCGCCCGGTGCCATGGCGTGCACTGCCTCGACGTCGAGCGTCTGCTCCTGGTACCAGCCGGAGGCGCCGCACTCGGAGATGTCGTCGTAGGAGGAGGGGAGTAGCTGCTGGTACTGCTTCTGGCCGAAGGCAGGCTCCCCGACGGCCTCGGAATACTCGTTGGCGTCGCCCGGCAGTGTCGGCGAGGCGTAGGCGTCGACGATGGCCACGGTCACGCCCCGGCCGGTGGCGAGGCTGTCGCCGAGTCCGTAGGCGCCGCGCAGCTGGGCGGGGGTGTATCCGCAGATCGCCCACGGGACGTGCGCGCCGTAGGCGGCGGGCTTGCTCGTCGCGCGCCGCTGGCCGTAGTAACGGGAGCACGGCCCGGCGGTGTAATAGGCGGCCGGCGGTGGTGGCAGTGTCGGCTTCATCACGGCAGGCTCGGTGTCGAGGCCGGTCACGGTCAGCACCGCGCCGCCGACGGCCGCCGGCACGCTCGCGGTCTGCGCAGGTGCCATCGCCACCGCACCGCCGGGCGTCCGGTAGCTAGCCAGCCGGACCGCGAATGCGGCGTCGGCGGCACTGACCGGGCCGCTGGCGGCCACGTACTGCCGGGTCACGCCGGTTACCCGCAGGCCGGAGCCGGTCAGCCAGCTTCGCACGGCCGAGACCTGGGTGGCGGTGGGGCCGAACCGCTGCCGTTCCGCTGCCGATGTCAGGTAGTCGCGGTAGCTGCCGCTGCCGGGGGTCGACACAGCCGTGGCGTATGCCGCGAGCCCGGCCGCATCGCGGCCGGCCAGGTAGACGCGCACCGTCATGGTGGCGGCGGCGTCAGGAGCCGCGATCCGGCGCGCTGGCTGTGCCCATGACGGGTGCGTTCCGGCAATGGACGTCCGGGCGGCTGACGCCTGGGCGCTGACGGAGGCTAACCCGACGGCTGCGAGAGCCCCGGCGAGCGTGGCTGCGGCAGTGACCGCTGCTCTTTTCACCTGACGGATAGTAACAGCAAAGTTACTCTCCGTTAGATAGCTCCCTCCGGCGCGCCCTGGAGGCTTCGCTGTCCGGACGTGCGCTCGACCGCCAGCGCGGCACCGACGATGCCGGCGTCATTCAGCATGGCGGCGGGCACGATCTTGGCCCGCAGGCCGCTCAGCAGCGGCAGGAATTTGTCGGCCTTCCTGCTGACGCCGCCGCCGATGATGATGAGGTCCGGCGACAGCAGGCCTTCCATGTGCTCGAGATACTCGTCAACGCGGCCAGCCCAGTTGCCCCAGCTGAGGTCGTGGGTCTCCCGTGCGAGCTCAGAGGCGCGCTTCTCGGCGTCCTTGCCCCGGATTTCGATGTGGCCGAACTCGGTGTTCGGCACCAGGCGGCCATCGATGAAGAGCGCGCTCCCGATCCCGGTGCCGAACGTCAGCAGCAGGACCGTGCCGCTCACGTCCTTGCCTGCGCCGAACTCGACCTCGGCGACCCCGGCTGCGTCCGCGTCATTGAGTACGGTAACGGCCAGCTTGGTGCCAGTGCTGAACGCCTTCACGGCGTCGGCGCCGATCCAGGACGAATCGAGGTTCGCGGCGGTCTTGATAACCCCGTCCACCACGACGCCGGGAAAGGTAACTCCGGCCGGCCCGGTCCACTTGAAGCTCGCGACAAGCTGCTCGACCACACTGGTCACCGCTTCCGGAGTCGCCGGGCGCGGAGTCTCAATCTTCTGCCGTGCGGCGAGCAGCTCGCCGATGTTCGTGTCGACAGGAGCGGCCTTGACGCCGGTACCGCCGATGTCGATGCCGAGGACGTGAGCCATGCGAGCCTCCGGGTGGCTGGACGTAGGTACCAGCCTAGGGCAGCGCCCAGCTCAGGGGACATTCCGCTCAGGTGGACATCCGCTCGCCGCGGATATCGCCGAAGTCCTGCCGGGGCGCCGGGCGGAGCCGCTGCCGGCAGACGTAGTCGGCGCGGATCAGCTCGCGCAGCTGGCCGCAGGTATGCGCGCGCAGCTCATCGGGCGAGCCGTGAAACCTGGCCACCCAGATGTCGCCGTCCAGGCCGATCTCATATGCCTCATCCCAGTGCATCTGCAGGTCTGCAAGAGCGGATGCATCGCTTCTGTCCACTGCGGCCTCCACGCGGTAGGGGGTACCAGGGCTGCTTCGACTTCATCATAGCGCGGTATAGAGCAGTGTAGTGCAGCAGACCGCGTCCCGGCTCTTTCCGCAGTTCACAAGCGTTCTAGGGTGATCTTCGTGGTCAAGGTGCCCAGGTTCGACGCCACCGCCCTCGGGCCGGTTTATGTCTATATCGGGGTAGCCGACCACATCGCGGCGCGGATCCAGGCCGGCGAGCTGCCCGCCGGGGCCCGGCTGCCCGCTGAGCGGGACCTGGCGGCCGACTATCAGGTTGCCGTCGGAACGGCCCGCCGCGCGGTTGAGGAACTGCGCCAGCGCGGCCTGGTCGTGACCCTTCCGGCCAAGGGAACCTACGTCACCTGACTGCCTCTGTTCACCGGCGCGCCACCAGGGCACGATTGACTGACGTGCGCGAAGGGAGCCGTGGTGGACAGGGTCGTGATTGTCGGCGGCGGTGTGCTCGGCCTGATGCACGCGGTCCAGGCGCGCGGCCGCGGACTGGACGTCACCCATCTGGAGCGGGAGGCAGGCCCGCGCGGCGCCAGCGTGCGTAATTTCGGCCTGGTCTGGGTGAGCGGCCGGGCCGCCGGGCCCGAGCTGGCGCTCGCGCAGCGGGCCAGGACGCTGTGGGAGGAGCTCGCCGCGGAGGTGCCGGAGGCCGGCTTCCGCCCGCACGGGTCGCTCACCCTCGCTTCTGACGATGCCGACCTTGGCCTGATGAAGGAGGCAGCCGGGCTGCCTGATGCCGCCGAGCGCGGCTTCGAGCTGCTTGACCCGGCTGCCGCCGCCGCGATCAACCCGGCCCTGCGGGGCGAGTTCGCGGGCGCGCTGCTGTGCCGCCGGGACGCGATCGTCGAGCCGCGGAAGGTGCCGGGCGCCGTCCGGGAGCACCTGATCGCCGGCCAGCCGCAGCGGGGCCCCGGCTACGAGTGGCTGCCCGGCCGCGAGGCGATCGAGGTGGCACCGCACGCCGTCCGGGATCACACCGGCAGGTGGCATCGCGGAGATCTCGTCGTGCTGTGCCCTGGCGCGGCGCATACGGGCATCGCCGGACCGCATCTCGCCGGGTTCGAGCGCCCGCCAGTGCGCCGGGTGCGGCTGCAGATGCTGCAGACCGAGCCATTTGCCGGCCAGCTGACGACGGCCGTGGCAGACGGTGACTCGCTTCGCTATTACCCGGCGTTCGACCTGCCCGGGCGGTCCCGGCTCGCGCCGCAGGCGCCGGTGGCGGCAGCGGCTGCCGCACAGCTGCTCCTGGTGCAGCGCCTTGACGGCTCGCTGACGATCGGGGATACGCACAGCTACAGCGAGCCGTTCGACTTTGACGTCGACGAGAGGCCGTACGACCACCTCAGGGCCAGGGCACAGCAGCTGCTCGGGACGCCGCTGCCGCCAGCCAGGCTGCGGTGGGCCGGCGTCTACAGCCAGGTGACCGGCACCGAGCTGTATCACCGCTCGCAGGTCGCACCCGGAGTCGTCCTCGTGACCGGGCCCGGCGGTCGCGGCATGACCTGCTCCCCGGCCATCGCCGAGGAGACATTCGCAGCCTGAGGAGACGGAAATGATGAACATCACGGTCGCGTGCCTCGACATGGCAGGTACGACCGTTGCCGACGACGGCAGCGTCATGGCGGCGTTCGGCGCGGCGGCGGCCGAGTTCGGCATCGTGCCCGGCGCACCCGGCTATGACGAGGTGATCGCGTTCGTGCACGAGACCATGGGGCAGTCGAAGATCGAGGTGTTCCGTGAGCTGCTCGGCAGCGAGGAGCGCGCGCAGCAGGGCAACCGCATTTTCGAGGAGACCTATGCCGAGTCGGTGCGAGCCGGGCTGGTGGCCCCGCTGCCAGGCGCCGCCGAGACCATCACGGCACTGCGGGCGGCAGGCATCAGGGTGTGCCTCGCGACCGGCTTCGCGCCGGGGACGCGAGACGCCCTGCTGGACGCGCTCGGCTGGCGGCCGCTGATCGACCTGGCGCTGTCGCCCGCGGATGCCGGGCGCGGGCGCCCCTGGCCGGACCTGCCGCTGACGGCCCTGCTGCGGCTCGGCGGCGGCGCCGTCAGCGAGCTGGCCGTCGTGGGCGACACCGCCAGCGACGTGGAGTCCGGACTGCGGGCCGGGGCCGGTCTCGTCGCTGGCGTAACGACCGGAGCGGGCAGCCCGGAGGCGCTGGCCGCGGCCGGCGCGCCGCACATCCTGGACTCCGTGGGCGGCCTGCTCGAGCTGATCGGGGTGGGCGCCGGCGCTGCCCGCTAGACGCCTGAGCGGCCCGGAATCATCGGCCGCGACCTGCGGTTACCTCGTTCCATGACGACTATCGGGTTCATCGGAAGCGGGATGATCGGCGGCACCGTCGCGCGGCTGAGCGTGGCAGCAGGCCATCAGGTGCTCCTGAGCAACTCACGCGGTCCGGCAACGCTGACCGAACTGGCCGCCGGGCTCGGCCCGCTGGCGCGGGCGGCCAGCGCGCAGGAGGCCGCCGCTCAGGGTGACATCGTGGTCGTCTCGATCCCGTTCAAGGCCTATCCGAGCGTCCCGGCCGGCCCGCTGGCAGGCAAGCTCGTCCTGGAGACCTGCAACTACTATCCCGAGCGGGACGGCCAGTTCGACGTGCTTGACGACGGGCTGGAGACCAGCAGCGAGCTGATCCAGCGGCATCTGGCGGGCGCCGACGTGGTCAAGGCGTTCAACAACATCTTCTACAAGCACCTGCTGTCGCTCAGCCGGCCGGCCGGATCGCCGGATCGGTCATTCCTGCCCGTTGCCGGAGACTCGCCGCAGGCCAGGGACCAGGCCGCGGGCTACCTGGACTCCATCGGCTACGGCACGGTGGACGCCGGCAGCCTGGCGGACAGCTGGCGGCAGCAGCCGGGGACGCCGGTCTACGGGTCGCCCTACGGCTCGTTCAGCGACGAAGCGGGGCATCCGGCCAGCGAGGCGGACATCCGCGAGGCGCTGGCGAAAGCCAGCCGGTAGGCAGGGCACCAGGGCGGCGGGGGAGTCGCGCCCCGGCATCAGGCGGACTCAGCGACCGCTTTCATCCGCTCAAGCGTGGTGCGCATGCCGGTGAGATTGGTGCGCATGCGCCAGTGCCCGGCCGCGAGCCAGTACAAGCGCAGCGGCGCCGTCGCGGGCAGCTCGAAGGACTCGGTGACGTCCGTGGCGGGCTGCCCTGCGTCGCCCGCCGGGGCCAGCAGGTAACGCCAGGTGTTGACTGTGCGGGTGCCGGCCAGCACGGCGAAGCTGAACTCACGCTCCGGCTCGCAGGCGATGACCTCGCAGGTCGTCCAGTAGACCGGGCCGCGGCCGTTGCGCCTGACGTGCCCGCGGAAGCGCGCCCCCGGCGCCGGGCCGCTTGCGGCGCCGAGCCATTCTGCCTCGAAGGTCTCGGGACTGAACTCGCCGATTCTGGTGACGTCGGTGAGCAGGTCCCACACGCGCCCGACCGGAGCCGCGATCCGGACGGTCACCGAGCCATGCATGGGCTGATCATAGGCGCTCACCCGGGATCATAAGCGGATGACCTACTGCCGGCTGATCTCGCTCGACGACGCTCCGGTCCTGGCCGGGCTGCTGCAGGTGAACCGCGACTTCCTGGCGCCCTTCGAGCCCGTTCGCGGCGACGACTACTTCACCGAGGCCGGCCAGCGCGCTGCCATCACGGCCGCGCTGGCTGAGTACGCGCAGGGCCGCAGCCTGCCGTTCGTCATCGAGACCGAGGAGGCCGGCCCGGTCGGCCGCATCACGCTCAACGGCATCGTCCGGGGGCCGTTCCTGTCCTGCAGCGTCGGGTACTGGGTGAGTCAGGCGGCCGGCGGCCGTGGCGTCGCGACCGCCGCGCTCCGCCAGCTGATCGCCGTCGCGTTCGGCGATCTCGGCCTGCACCGGATCCAGGCCGAGACGCTGCTGGACAACGTCCCGTCCCAGCGGGTGCTCGCGCGCAACGGCTTCGCCCGGATCGGGCTGGCGCCGACCTACCTGAAGATCGCCGGCCGCTGGCAGGACTGCATCCTGTATCAGCTCATCAACGACGCCGTCAGCTGACTCAGCCGGGGTCGATCAGCGCCGAGGCTCCGCGATGAGCACCGGGCCGCCGGGGATGACGCCGACCTGAACTGAGGTGCCAGGGGTCAGGTCCGCGGCGGCCGGTGCTTGACTTGTCGACCTTCACCGCGACATCGCCGGACAGCAGCACGCTGACCCGGGTCAGCGAGCCGAGGAACGTCCGGTCCGTCACGATGCCGTTGCCGCCGGCCACGGCCTCCACCGTGAGGCCCTCGGGCCGGACCAGAACGTCGGCGTCGCCAGCTGGCATACCCGGGTGCTCGCCGTGTCACCGGCACGTCGGAGCCCGAGCACCGTTACCTCGTCGCCGCCCCGGTACGTGCCGGGGAGCCGGTTCATGATCCCGACGAACTCGGCGACAAAAGCGGTCGCCGGCCGTGAGTACAGCTCGCTGGGCGTCGCGATCTGCTCCAGGCGGCCCTCCTTCATCACCCCGACCCGGTCGGCCATGGACAGGGCCTCTTCCTGGTCGTGCGTCACGAACAGGGTCGTGGTCCCGAGTCGCTGCTGCAGGGTTCGGATCTGCTCGCGGAGCTGGAGGCGCACCTTGGCGTCCAGCGCCGACAGCGGCTCGTCCAGCAGCAGGACGCGCGGCTCGATCGCCAGCGCCCGCGCCAGCGCGACGCGCTGCTGCTGCCCGCCGGACAGCTGATGCGGATACTGCTTCGCCTGCCCGGAGAGGCCGACCATGTCGAGCAGCGCGGCGGCGCGCCTGGCCCGGTCCGCGCCGCTGGCCTTGCGCAGCCGCAGCCCGAACCCGACGTTGTCCAGCGCGCTCATGTTCGGGAAGAGGCTGTAGCTCTGGAACACCATGCCCATATCGCGCCTGGCCGCCGGAATCGGCGCGATATCCCGGCCGTCGACCGTGACGGTCCCTGAGTCAGCGAACTCGAAGCCGGCCACGATCCGCAGGGCCGTCGTCTTGCCGCAGCCTGATGGCCCGAGCAGCGCGACCAGCTCGCCGGGAGCGATATCGAGGGTGAGCCCGTCCAGGGCGCGGACCGCGCCGAAGGAGCGGCTCAGGCCGTGCATGGTGACCGGCGCGCCAGCGCCGTCGCCCGCCGGGCTGAAGCCCGTGGCCGTGCCTGCCGCGGTGTTGGTGGTCATTCCGGCTCTCCCGTGGTCTTGCCGATAGTGCGGGTGGTGGCTACCGAGAACAGCGCGACCTCGCCGCCGCCCCGCTTGCGCGCGCCCCTGCTGCCGACGGTGACGATCAGCATGAGCAGGATCCAGGTGACAAACAGGGCCAGCAGCGAGGCGGCGACGGAGACGTAGCCGCTGTTCTGCTCGAAGTCGACGATCCACACCGGGAACGTCACGTACAGGTCGAGGCTGGCCATCGTGAACTCGCCGAGCACGAGGGCGACCGTCAGGACGACGGCCGACAGCATGGCCGTGCGGATGTTCGGGATGACGACGCGCCACAAGGTGGTCGGCAGTCCGGCGCCGAGCCCGTTGGACGCCTCGACCATGGTCTTGAGGTCGAACGCCCGCAGCCCCGCGTCCAGCGAGCGGTAGGCGAACGGCATCGCGAGCACGACGTACATCAGCGCGAGCAGGTAGGGCGTGCTCAGCAGGAATCCCGGCGCCACTTTCAGCACGCCCACGATCAGCACGATCGGCGGGATGACGATCGGCAGGATCGTGATGGCCTCCATCAGCCGCCTGATCCGCGGCAGGCGCAGGTGGACGTACACCACGGTCGGCACCATGAGCAGGAGGGTGATCACTGTCGTGATCAGCGCGAGGCGGAGCGACAGCCCGATCGCGGAGACGAAGCCGGCCTGCCGGAAGACGTCCGGGAATGACCTGAAGCCGGCGAACTTGAAAGCCGCGTACAGCGGGATCAGGAAGTAGATGCCGGCGAGGAGCAGGATCACCCAGCGCCAGACCGGGAAGCTGCGCCGGCCGCCGGCGGACCTGACTGGCGACGGTATCTGCGCCTCGGCTTCAGCACCCGCTATCGCAGCCATCGTGCTGCCCTCCGCTGGACGATCGTGTAGATGATCATGGCGATTGCGATGATGACGACCATGATCAGGCCAAGCGCGTAGCCGAGGTTCTCCTGGCCGGCCAGGACATTGCCGTTGAGCAGCGCCCCGATCTGGATCGGGGTGAGCGCGACGGTGCCGCCGGTCAGCGCCTCAGCGGTCGCGTAGGCGGAGAAGGCGCTGCCGAACAGCAGCAGCAGGCAGCCGAGAAAGGACGGGAACAGGACCGGGCCGCCGACGTAGCGCCAGTACTCCCAGCTGCGCGCGCCCAGATTGCTGGCCGCCTCCCGCCACGCGGGCCGCAGCCCCTCCAGCGCGGGCAGGATGACCAGCACCATGAGCGGGATCTGGAAGTACATGTAGACGACGGCCACCCCGGTGGGGGTGAAGAGGCTGAACCCGTGCCGCCACAGGTCGAACCCGCTGACTTCCCTGATCCAGATCGTGGCGACGCCGGTGGTGCTCAGCGTGGCGATGAACAGGAAGGCGAGCGGAACGCCGCCGAAGTTGGCGAACACTCCCGACGCGGTGATCACCACCCGTCGCAGCACCGCGCCGCGCTTGGCCGTGAAGATCGCGTAGGCAACCAGCAGCCCGAAGATGCCCGGAATCACGGCGGTGATGACGGACAGCTCGAGGCTGTTCCGCAGCCCGAGGAAGTAGGTGCCGTGCGTCGCGGCGTCGATGTTGGCGAAGGTGGCGGAGCCGCTGCTGGTCTGGAACGCCGCGATGGCGATGGCGATCATCGGCGCGATCAGGCCGAGGGTGACGTACACCCCGAACGGCACGATGCCCAGCCAGCGCAGCCCGGTGCGGACGCGCCTGGTGACCCGGTCCGGCCGGGCCCCGGAGGCAGCAACCTCCGGGGCCTGTGCCGTGGTCATGCTGTCAGCCATGAACTAGCCGACTTGCTTCGGCCAGTTCGCGGACACGACGTTCTCCGCCGCGGCCTGCTGGGCCTGGGTCGGGAACGTCAGCGCGCCGGACGGAGCCGGCGGCAGCGCTGCGTAGGCGGACTTGTCGACAGTGCCGGCCGAGACCAGGGTCTGCAGCTCGATCGGCCGGGCGAAGCCCTGGAGCCAGAGGTTCTGGCCCGTGGTCGAGTAGAGGTACTCCTCCCACAGCCGGGCCGCGGCCGGGTCGGGGGCGGTAGCGCTGATGGCCTGGTCGTAGTAGGAGGCGTAGGACGCGTCAGACGGGATCACGATCTTGAAGCCCTTGACCGCCGGTGACACCTCTGATGCCAGCAGGTAGTCCCACCAGATCAGGATCGGGGTGGTCCCGTTCTCGACCGTGGTCGGGCCGCCGATGGCGGTCGGCACGAAGTTGCCGATCGCCTTCAGGTGCGCGAAGTACTTGATGCCGGGCTCGATGTTGCTGAACGAGCCGCCGTTGGCGAGCGCGGCCGCGTACACGGCGGCGAACGCCGCTCCGGCCGTGGTGGGGCTGTTGTTCAGGCCGATCATGTTCTTGTAGGCCGGGTTGGTCAGGCTGGCGAACGACGTCGGGGGAACCTTCACCTTGGCCGGGTTGTAGCCGATGGCCACGTAGCCGCCGTAGTCGGCGTACCAGTCACCGTTGGCGTCCTTCGCGTTGGCCGGGATGTTGCTCCAGCTCTGGACCTTGTACGGGGCCCACAGATGGTCGGTCGCGCCCTCCACGGCGAACGGCGTGCCGACATCGACGACGTCGGGCGCGCGGCTCTGGCCCTTGAGCTGCTGGACGGCGGTGATCTCCTGGCCGCTCGAGCCCTCCGGGTTAGCGTCGGTGATGTGGATGTGGTACTTGGCCGAGAAGTCCTTCATGATCGCGCCGTAATTGGCCCAGTTAGACGGCAGCGTGATGACGTTCAGCTGCCCTTCCTTCTCCGCGGCCTTCACCAGTGCGGCCATGTCCGTGGAGCCGCCGGAGGTCAGCGAGGAGACCTTCGACCAGTCAGCGGAGCTACTGCCGCCCGTTGAGCTACTGCTGCTGCCGCACCCGGCTGCGAAAACCGCGGTGCTGGCTGCTGCCAGGATGGCAGCAAATGCCTTGCTATTGCGCACTTTAAACCTCTCCGACCTGTCGGATCGCGGGGTCAGGACGCGTGCATCGTCGCGGGGCAAGGTGAATCAACACGGAAGCTGCTGTAACGCCGGCGCTCTTTGCTCGTGAACTGTCAATGACGGCAAATCAGCTGCGCATAGCCGGCATTAATGAATTCCAGGGGAACGCTCTGCCAACAGACCCGGAAATCCGGCCGTCCGCAGCGCTAGCGGAGCGCGGACGCCCTCAGCGAAGGCGGCGCTGACCGGGCGCGCGCGGCCAGTCCACGGTCAGCAGCACGTTGCGGTCGGCTGCCGTCCCGGCGCCGCCTCCGCCGCCCTCGGCGGTGATGAGATCGCGCACCTGCCAGTCGTTGGCGGCAAGTTCGCGGGCAAGTGCGGCGAGATCGCCGGGCTCGGCAGTGCCCTGATACCTGGGCGGCGCGGCCGAGTCCAGGACCGTGCAGGCGAGGACGAGTCCGGGACCTGCGGCGAGGAACTCGATGATCCTGGCCTGCTGCGGCCAGTCGATGTGCGAGGCAGTCGTGATCTGCCAGAACCCGCCGCCGTCCCCGCCGGTGACCGGGGCGACGGCGTGCACGTGCGTGTGGCCGTTCAGCCAGGCGACGACGCACGGGTGGTCGAGCAGCATCTCGCGCAGCTCGGCCGCCAGGACGCGGCGGCCGGCACCAGGCGGCCGGGTGTCGTTGACGAGCGTCTCGAGCGGATGATGGCTCAGCAGCACCACCGGCCGGTCCGCGCTCGCTGCCAGCTCGGCTTCGAGCCAGTGCAGCTGCGCCTCGTCGAGTGAGCCCTGCCAGCCGCCGTGATGGTTCACCGTGTCAAGGACGACGCAGCGGAGCGGGCCGTGATCGAACGCATAGTAAGCAGTGCCGTCGGCGAGGTTGCGCTCGGTGTAGCCGTGGCCACGGCCGGCCCGCTGACCGGAAATGCTCGCGGATGTAATCGGGCCGGGTGACCATGGCCCGGCCCGGATCCGGCGTGACCGCGAGCTGAGCACCCCGCGCCAGCACCGCCAGGGCCTCGGCCTCGGCGCTCTCGAACCGGCTGAGCAGCTCGCCGGCGTCGATGTCGGCAGGCGGGGTTACCAGCTTCACGCCGCCGATGGCGAAGTCGGCCACCAGCCCTTCCGGCTTCACCGTGCCCTGCATCATGTTGTCGTGATTGCCGTGCACCGCGTACCACGGCAGGCCCAGGCCGGACGCCCGGAACGGGTGGCGGGCGCCGGTGAGGACGCCGGGTACTGCCGGGAACCCGTACCTGGTCCGCGGCAGGTCCTCCGGGCCGCCGTCCGGGTGCCAGTACCGCTCGTCCTCGACCGCCGGCCCGGCGACGCCCTCATACTGGCGCGCGTCGCCGGAGTCGGGTACTACCGGCCGGCCGTCCAGCAGATCGATGTAGCTGCGCAGCTCGTTGAGCTGGCAGTTGTCTGTCGCGTCCCCGGTGATGACAGCGAAGTCCAGCGGTGCCGCCGACACTGGTGCCGAGGTCAGCTGCCGGACCGCGCGGGTCATCGCCTCCGCGACGTGATAAGTGAACAGCTCCTGCGCGCGGTAGGTGCCGATGACCCCGACGATGTCGCGCAGCGGGGAGTCCGGGTCGGAGAACCGGTCGACCAGTTCGGCCCGGCCGGGCGACTGATGGTCCATCACATGCAGGTCCGAGAGGTGCGCGAGAATCAGCAGCGGCGCAGCGGATCGCTGCCAGCCGCCGGGCAGGCTGCTGCCGGCCAGATCAGCCCGCTCGGCATGCTGCTCGCCGTCCTGCGCGGACAGCAGGCGGTAGCCGCCGTCCTGCGGTTCGCCGGGTATGAGGCGCTGGTGAATGTCCGGCGGCCGCTGCGCGGACCCGTCTGCTGCAGTCATCGCCATCAGGTTAACGCTCGCGTCGCTTAGCTGGGCAGACGTCGTGATCGGGTGATGGGCGTCAAGTCGGTAACTTCCCTTGACACCTGACCAGAAGCTACGCCAGCATGCGAACCGTTAAATCGTGCGACAGTTATCCGCTTCCCGCAGTTCACGGCTGGTCTTTTTCTGCCGTAACCGGGCGAGATCCGGAAAGGCACCCCGGCGGGTTTTCCTCCGGCACATTCAGGTGGGCAGTTAACAGGAGGCAGTTAGTGAGAACCTCATGCTGGCCTGCGCTCGCAGGACTCGCAGCCGTCGCGCTGCTGTCCGCCGGCTGCAGTGCGAATTCGTCGACGTCGGGCAGCAGCGGCGGCTACAACTGGTCCAACGCGACCTCCGCGATGTCGGGCGGCGGGATGACCAAGCTCGTCGCGGCCGCCAAGAAGGAAGGCACGCTGAACGTCATCGCGCTGCCGAACGACTGGGCGAACTACGGCACGATCATCAAGACCTTCACCACTAAGTACGGCATCAAGGTCAACTCGATCGCGCCGTCAGACTCAAGCGCGCAGGAAGTCACGCAGATCGAGCAGAAGAAGGGCACCTCACTCGCGGCGGACGTGCTGGACGTCGGCGGCAGCGTCGCGACCGCGAGCACCAGCCTGTTCGCGCCGTACAAGGTCGCCACCTGGGACTCGATCCCGGCCGGGCTGAAGGATCCGAACGGCCTGTACACCGGCGACTACGGCGGCTACATGTCCGTCGGGTACAACTCCACGAAGTTCGGCACGATCACCTCGCTCAGCCAGCTGCTGGGCAAGGCCTTCAAGAGCGCGGTTGCGCTGAACGGCAACCCCACTGAGGCCAACGCGGCACTGAACGGCGTGATGATGGCCAACCTCGCCGAGGGCGGGACGGCCGGCAACATCGCCGACGGCGTGAACTTCTTCCACAAGCTCAAGGCGGCCGGCAACTACGTGCCGGTGCAGGCCACCCCGGCGACCATCAAGGCCGGGACCACTCCGGTCGTGTTCAACTGGGACTACCTCAACACCGCAGCGGTCGTCGGCCAGCCGGCCTCGACGTGGAAGGTGTTCATCCCGTCCAACGCGACGCTGGGCGGCTTCTACTACCAGGCCATCAACAAGGACGCCCCGCACCCGGCAGCGGCCAGGCTGTGGGAGGAGTACCTGTTCTCCCAGACGGCGGATGGCGGCCAGAACCTCTGGCTCGCCGGCGGTGCCCGGCCCTCTGAGCAGGTGGCCATGACCAGCAACGGCACCATCAACAAGACCGCTGCGGCGGCGCTGCCGCCGGTCATGGGCACGCCGATCTTCCTGACCGAGGCTCAGGCCACGGCCGCCGCTACGTATCTCGCGGCGAACTGGGCCAAGGCCGTCAGCTAGGGAGCGCAGTGGCAGCAGCCGTCACGACGGAGACCGGCGCCCGGCCCGCGAGGGCCGGGCGCCGGCCGCCCGTCGCCTGGGTCGGTACCGTTCCGTTCCTCGCCTACACCGGCGTCTTTCTCCTGCTCCCGACCGGGATCGTGATCTGGAACGCGTTCAAGGGCAACACCGGGCACTGGACGTTCGCCAACATCTCCGGCCTCAATACCGCCCTCGTGCGCAGCGCGTTCACCGGCTCGCTCGAGCTCTGCGTGATCTCGTCGCGTGATCGGGGCCGTCCTCGGCGCGCTCCTGGCCTACGCGGTGGCGTCGGGCAATCCGGACGGCGTGGTCCGCCGGCTGTACCTGGCCGGCTCGGGCGTGCTGGCTCAGTTCGGCGGCGTCACGCTGGCGTTCGCGTTCCTGGCGGCGATCGGGCCGACCAGTGGTTTCTACTTCCATGCCCCATGGTTCTACGACTTCCCGTGGGGCATCGCGGTGATCTACTGCTACTTCCAGATCCCGCTGATGACCCTGGTGTTCCTGCCCGCGATCGACGGCCTGCGGGCGCAGTGGCGGGAGGCGGCCGAGAGCCTGGGCGGATCGACGTGGCAGTACTGGCGGCATGTCGGCGCGCCGCTGCTGGCGCCGGCCTTCCTCGGCGCAACGCTCCTGCTGTTCGCCAACGCGCTGTCGGCGTTCGCGACCATCGAGGCCTGGGAGGACCAGATCTCCTACGTGGTGCCCCAGTCGATCAGCACATCTCTTATCAGCGAGGTCGGGCTTGCGAACGTGCACGAAGGTGACGCGCTGGCGTTCGGCATGATCGTTCTGGTGGTGATCGTGATGAGCGGGTACTTCCTGCTGCAGCGGCGGGCGGCCCGATGGCAGCGGCTAAACCAGCCGCTGGGGGACCTGGCCGCGGACCTGACCGGACCCGCTGCTGCCAGGCGGCCCAGCGGCCTGCGGGCCAGCCAGCGCCGGCGGCTGAACATCTTCAGGTACGTTGCGTTCACCGTCTTCGGCCTGTTCTTCCTGCTGCCGCTGCTCGCGATGGTGCGGTTCTCGCTGGAGGGCACCACGCCCGGCAGCTGGTCGGTAGCGGCCTGGACGCAGATCGTGTCGTATCCGGGGCCGCCGCCGCTGCTGTCCTCGATCGAGATCACGCTCGAGCTGGCGGTCATCACCAGCGCGGTCATGCTGCTGCTAGTGGTGCCCACCATGATCTGGGTCCAGCTGCGCGTGCAGTGGTTCAGCCGGATCCTGGAGTTCATCTGCCTGCTGCCGCTGACGATCCCGGCGATCGTGCTGGTCGTCGGCCTGGCGCCGATCTACAACCAGATCGAGCGGTACAACGTCTCCGCACTGATGCTGTTCTGGGCCTACGTCATCCTGGCGCTGCCCTATGCCTACCGGGCGCTGGCCGCCGGGCTCGCCGCCGTTGACGCGCGGACGCTGTCGGAGGCGGCCCGCAGCCTGGGCGCCCGCTGGCCGGTCGTCATCTTCCGCGTCATCGTGCCGAACATGGTGCAGGCGATCCTGAATGCCCTGCTGCTGACCGTGGCCCTGGTGCTCGGCGAGTTCACCGTTGCCTACCTGCTGAGCTACGTGAACCTGCAGACCAACCTGTTCGAGATCAGCCGCAGCTCGGAGAACGCGGGCGTGCTGTTCTCGGCGTCGGCGGCGACGCTCGCGTTCGCCTTTATCCTGCTGATGATCTTGTCGTACGCTGGCCGGCGCCTGCGCCGCGGCCGCCCGTGAGGTGGAGCACGTGAGTTCAACGATTCCCGTCCAGTCGGACGCGACCAGGACCGCCGTCGAAGTCCGGATGCAGGGCCTGAGCCGGACCTACGGCTCGGTCGTCGCGCTCGACAACCTCGACCTGACCGTGCAGCCAGGCGAGCTGATCGCGCTGCTCGGCCCGTCCGGCTGCGGCAAGACGACGACGCTGCGGCTGCTGGCGGGCCTGGAGGACGCCGACGCCGGCACGATCTCGGTCGGCGGCCGCGACATCACCCGGCTGCCGGCCAACAAGCGGGACATGGGGATGGTCTTCCAGGCCTACTCGCTGTTCCCGCACATGACCGTGCGGCAGAACGTCGCCTTCGGGCTCCGGCTGCGCGGCATCGCGTCCGCGACCAGGGACAAGCGCTCCCTGGAGATGCTCGAGCTGGTCGAGCTCGGCTCGCAGGCCGACCGCTACCCGCATCAGATCTCCGGCGGGCAGCAGCAGCGAGTGGCACTCGCGCGGGCGCTGGCGATCGAGCCGCAGGTCCTCCTGCTCGACGAGCCGCTGTCCGCGCTCGACGCCAAGGTCCGCGCGCAGCTGCGTGACCAGATCCGGCGGATCCAGCTCGAGGTGGGCATCACCACCCTGTTCGTGACGCACGACCAGGAGGAGGCGCTGGCGATCGCCGACCGCGTGGGCGTCATGCGCGACGGCCGTCTCGAGCAGCTCGCACCGCCCGCCGACGTCTACTCCCGCCCGGCGACCTCGTTCGTCGCCGAGTTCGTCGGCCTGAGCAACCGGCTCGAAGGCACCGTCAGCGGGACGACCGTGACGGTCCGCGGGCGCGACCTGCCGCTGGTCGATACCACGACCGCACCGGGACGGGTGATCGCGCTGATCCGGCCGGAGGCCGTGACCCTCGCCAGTGACTCCGCAGCGGAGTCAGGGCCGCTGACCGGTACCGTCATCGCCCTGACGTTCCTCGGCGCGACCAGCCGGGTGACCGTCGATCTCGGCGACACGACGATCATGGCTCAGCTGGCAACCTCGGACGCGGCTGAGCTGAGCGCGGGCAGCCGGGTGACTCTCACGATCAGGCCGGACCCGGTGCTGGTGTCGGCAGAGAGCGCGCCCCTGGCAGAGGCCTGAGCCGGAGGCCTGAGCCGAAAGCGGAGGCTAGGACCGCCAGCTCGTCGACCGCAGTGCCGCGACGTCACTGTCGTTCCCGTCCAGCCGCACGTCGGCGGCGCTGGCGCGGCCCATCGTCCACAGCGTCAGCTCTGCCGGGTCGCCGGTGACGGTGACGACCGGAGTGCGGGCCTTGGCTGTGATGCGAACTCGCCCGTTCCCGCCGGGAGATGGCTCTGCCGCGCCGGGACCGGCCGAGTCGGCCCGTACCAGCTCGACCCCTACCGGTGCCTTGCGCAGCATGAGCCTGGCCAGGCCGAGCCGGTCCCACAAGATGTCGCTGAGCTCCGGAGTGAGCTTGCGGGGCTGCCAGTCCGGCAGCCCCCTTCGCACGTCCTCGTGGTGGACGAAGTACTCGGTGAGGTTGAGCCGCTCGTCGGCGCCGGGCACGCCGAATACCGACAGGCGCGGCGGCCCGGTCCTGATGAGCTCGACCAGCTGAGCGAAGGTGTACCGGCGGGCGAGCTTCGCCTGCACCCGGCGGGTGTGACCGGACAGCGGGCCGCCGACGACGCCCGCCGCGGCATCCGGCCGGTGCTCGCGCAGGACGAGGTGGGCCGCCAGGTCGGAAGTCTGCCAGCCCTGGCAGAGTGTCGGCTGGTCCGGCCCGACCTCGGCGAGCAGGTCGCAGATAGCGTGGCGCTCGTCCTGGGCGTGAGTCACTGCTTGCTCCTCAGGTCGAGAGGTCGCGGGATTGGCGAGCCTGACACTGAGCCGATCGTAGGTGATCGGCTAGCCTGCTGACTGACCGGCTAGGTGACCGGCAACAGGGAGGCGAGCAGATGAGCGGCGGCGACGCGCGGCCTGGCGGCCGCGCGCGGGTGCTGTGGCCTGGCTCCGGGCGCCGTGAGCTCACGATGACGCTGCTGCTCGGCGCGATCGGCGCCGGGCTTATCTTCCTCGCCACCAGGCAGACCTGGGCGCAGGTGCATACCGCGCTGCCGAGGCCGCTGCCTGACAGCCGCGTGAGCGTGACCGGGGCGGCACTGGTGCCGTATGCGGACGCCCTGGTCGTGGCCGGCCTGGCTACGCTGGCCGCCGTTCTGGCGAGCAGGCGGCTGCTGCGCCGGCTGACTGGCGTTCTGCTCGCGGCCATCGGAGCGGGGCTGGCGGTGTCGGCATTCACCCTGTCGGCAGCTGCCGCGGAGTCGGCCGTCAGCTCGGCCGTCAGCCCGGAGACGGCGGCTGCCGGGTCCGTCATGGATGGCAGCGGCACGGCGACCAACACCGCCCCGGATGTCGCCGGGACGGCGACGCACGTGGTGTTCGCCGCGGCCGGCTGGCAGGCGCTGGTCGTGGCCGGGGCCTTGCTCATGATCGCGGCCGGGCTGCTGGTCGCCTGGCGGGCCAGCCGGATGGCCGTCATGTCCAGCCGGTACGACGCTCCCGTCCGTGGCCGCGGCCAGGCCGGATGCCACGCCGGCGGCGGCTGGCCCGCAGCCCGCAGCGGCATCACCAGCCGATTCGGCATCGATCTGGGAGGCGCTGAGCCGCGGCGATGACCCGACCGCGGCCGGCTCGCGGGCCTGAGCCTTTCTGCCCGTCCTGCGGAGCTTCTGCAGGGGGCGGCCGATCGCCGAATGGCACGCTCGCTACGCTTTTCAGTCAAGTGCATCCCACCCGAGGGGGCAGCAGAACCGCGTGAGCGTGCTTGACGACATCCTTGACGGAGTGCGCGCCGACCTGGCTACCCGCCAGCAGGAGACGCCGCTGGAGCGGCTCAAGGAGAAGACCGTCACGGCGCCTTCCCCACGGGACGTGATGGCTGCCTTCGCCGGCACTGCGGTCTGCGTCATCGCCGAGGTGAAGCGATCCAGCCCGTCCAAGGGAGCGCTCGCGGCGATCGCCGATCCCGCGGCACTGGCAGCCGACTACGAGGCCGGCGGCGCGCGCGTTATCAGCGTCCTGACCGAGGCCCGGCGATTCGGCGGGAGCCTCGACGACCTGGCCGCGGTCCGTGAGGCCGTTCAGGTCCCGATCCTGCGCAAGGACTTCGTGGTCAGCTCCTATCAGCTGTGGGAGGCCAGGGCTTACGGCGCCGACCTCGTGCTGCTGATCGTCGCGGCGCTGGAGCAGAACGCGCTGGTCTCGCTAGTGGAGCGTGCTCATTCCATCGGCCTGGTTCCGCTGGTCGAAGTGCACACGCTGGCCGAGCTTGAGCGAGCGCTGGACGCCGGCGCGACAGTGCTCGGCATCAACGCACGTAACCTGGCCACGCTGGAGGTGGACCGCGGCGTGTTCTCGCAGCTGGTTCCGCATGTCCCGGACGGCATCATCAAGATCGCCGAGTCGGGCGTGCGGGGGCCGCACGACCTGCTTGCCTACGCCGCAGCGGGCGCCGACGCTGTCCTGGTCGGCGAGAGCCTGGTGACCGGCAAGGACCCGCGGTCGGCGGTCGCGGACCTGGTCACGGCCGGCTCGCACCCGGCGCTGCGGACGGACAGGGGCGGCAGCCGGCCGGCCGGCGGCACGCAGGCGGCGACGCGGGCGCAGGCGGTCCGGACCGGGCCGGGCGGTCCCGGACCAGGCGGGGGGCCGGAATGACATCGGAGACAGCAGGCGCGATCCCGGATGCGTCCGGTCACTTCGGCAGTTTCGGCGGCAGGCTGGCGCCCGAGGCGCTGATGTCCGCGCTGGACGAGCTGACCGCCGCCTACGAGCAGGCCAGGACCGACCCGGAGTTTCAGGCCGAGCTGACCGCGCTGCTGACCGGCTACGCCGGCCGGCCGACGCTGATCACCGAAGTGCCGCGGTTCGCGGCGCAGGCCGGCGGCTGCCGGGTCTTCCTCAAGCGCGAGGACATGGCCCACACCGGATCGCACAAGATCAACAATGTGCTCGGGCAGGCGCTGCTGACGAAGCGGCTGGGCAAGACCAGGGTCATTGCCGAGACCGGGGCCGGCCAGCACGGCGTTGCCACGGCCACTGCGGCGGCGCTGCTCGGCCTGGAGTGCACCGTCTACATGGGCGAGGAAGACACCAGGCGGCAGGCACTCAACGTCGCCAGGATGCAGATGCTCGGTGCCGAGGTCGTCCCGGTGACCACCGGCAGCAGGACACTCAAGGACGCCATGAACGAGGCGTTCAGGAACTGGGTGTCCACCGTGGAGTACACCCACTACTGCATCGGCTCGGTCGGCGGCCCGCACCCGTTCCCGGTGATGGTGCGCGACTTCCAGCGCATCATCGGCGTGGAGGCGCGCGAGCAGATGCTGCAGGCGGCCGGCCGCCTGCCCGATGCTGTCCTCGCCTGCGTCGGCGGCGGCTCCAACGCGATCGGCATCTTTCACGCGTTCATCCCCGACGATGGCGTTGCGCCTCATTGGCTGCGAGGCAGGCGGCGACGGCCTGGACACCGGACGGCATGCGGCGACGCTCACCGCGGGCTCCGCGGGCGTGCTGCACGGGATGCGCACGTTCCTGCTGCAGGACGCGGACGGCCAGACACTGCAGACCCACTCGATCTCGGCCGGCCTGGACTACCCGGGCGTCGGGCCCGAGCACGCGTGGCTGCAGGAAACCGGCCGGGCCAGGTACCGGGCCATCACCGACAGCGAGGCCATGCACGCGTTCTCGGTGCTGTGCCGGACCGAGGGCATCATCCCGGCCATCGAGTCCTCGCACGCGCTGGCCGGCGCGCTGCAGGTCGGGCAGGAACTCGGGCCGGACGCCATCCTGCTGGTCAATCTCTCCGGCCGGGGTGACAAGGACGTGGACATCGCGGGCCGCTGGTTCGGTCATCTCGGGAACGGCGCCGGTCAGTGAGCGCCGTCACCGACGCCTTCGCGAACGCGGCCGCGCAGGACCGGGCCGCGCTCGTCGGCTACCTGCCCGCCGGGTTCCCGTCAGTCGACGGGGCGATCGACGCGGCCCTGGCGATCGCCGACGCCGGCGCGGACGTCATCGAGATCGGGCTGCCGTACTCCGATCCGCTGATGGACGGCCCGGTCATCCAGGAGGCCGTGCACCGCGCGCTGCTGGGCGGCACCCGGGTGGCCGACGTGCTGCGCACGGTGCAGGCCGTGGCAGCCGCCGGGGTGCCGACGCTGATCATGACCTACTGGAACCCGGTGGACCGGCATGGCGTCGCCGAGTTCGCCCGCGACCTGGCCGCGGCGGGCGGCAGCGGCCTTATTACCCCGGACCTGACGCCCGAGGAAGCCGGCCCGTGGCTGGCGGCAGCCGCCGAGTACGACCTCGACCCGGTCTTCCTGGTGGCGCCCAGCTCGTCGGACGCAGCGCATCGGGCTCATCACCGCAGTCTGCGGCGGGTTCGTCTACGCCGCCTCGCTGATGGGGATCACCGGCGCGCGCGAGTCGGTGGACTCGTCACGCAGCGGCGCTCGTCCGCCGGGTCAGGCAGCACACGAGCCTGCCCGTCGCCGTCGGGCTCGGCGTCAGGGACGGCCGGCAGGCAGCCCAGGTGGCCGGCTTCGCCGATGGCGTCATCGTCGGCTCGGCCTTCGTGCAGCGGCTGCTGGCCGCTGACAGCCCGGAGGCGGGCATCGCCAGCGTGCGCGAGCTGGCCAGCGAGCTCGCCAGCGGCGTCCGTGACGGCCGCAAGCGCCAGCCGGTCGCCTAGCTGTGGAATTATGGGGTACATGCCCCGTATTGTTCCGCCGGTGGTGCCGGCCGGCCGCATGCGCGAGGCCGAGCAGCCCGTGCTGACCGCTAGCGGCGGCCTCACCATCCGGCCGTGGCAGCCCGGCGACGCGCCCGCCCTTCAGCAGGCCTACGCGGTGCCGGACATCCGGCGCTGGCACCGGCGCAGCGCGGACACCCCGGCGGAGGCAGCGGCGCTGGTCACGGCCTGGCGGCAGGGCTGGCCGGACGAGACAGCCGGTCAGTGGGCGGTCACCGGCGCGACCGGCGAGCTGGCAGGCCGGCTGTCGCTGCGCGTCGAGCTCGAGCTCGGCACCGGCGAGATCGGCTACTGGGTACTCCCGGCTGCCCGCGGGGCCGGGGTCGCGTCCCGGTCTGTGACCTGCCTCACTGCCTGGGCCTTCGGCGAACTCGGCCTGCACCGCATCGAGCTCGGCCACGCGACCGACAACGAGGCATCCTGCAGGGTCGCAGCCACCTGCGGCTACCGGCTCGAGGGGCAGCTGCGCAGTGCGCTGCTGCACGAGGACGGCTGGCACGACATGCACCTGCACGCCAGAATCGCGGATGATCAGGCTCCAGGCGGGTAATGATCCCCGCTGACGGGGCCTGATCCTGGCTGGCTCCCTTCGATATACTGCGGAGCAGTGCGCGCCGCAGCTGGCGCACCGCTGGGTCAGCGTTGTCCCGCGAGACAGGGCCAGAGTCGTCCCGATTCCACTACCGCACACCAGTTTTTGGCATTGGCGGCGGACGAGACGACAGGAGCGCTGAATGGCATCTGCCTCCCCTCAGCCAGGGACAGGCCTGTATGACAGCAGCAACGAGCACGACGCCTGTGGCGTCGGCTTCGTGGCCGACCTCACCGGCGAGCGCCGCCACGACACCGTATCCAGCGCCCTCACCGTGCTCCGCAATCTCGACCACCGCGGCGCCAAGGGAGCCGATCCCGACTCCGGCGACGGTGCCGGCATCCTCACCCAGATGCCCGATGCGCTGCTGCGGGCCCGCTGCGACTTTGCCCTTCCGCCCGCCGGGCTGTACGCGGCCGGGCTTGGCTTCCTGGCTGCGGACGAGGCAGCGGCAGCGCGGCAGCAGGCCGCGGTACAGCGGATTGCCGCGGAGGAGGGCCTGGCGGTAGCCGGCTGGCGCGACGTTCCGCACGATCCCGATTTCTGCGGGAACGAGGCCAGGTCCGTTCTCCCGAGACTTGTCCAGCTGATCGTGACGGGGCTGGCCGGAGAGTCCGGCATCGATCTGGACCGCAAGGCATACTGCCTGCGCAAGCGCCTTGAGCACGAGGGCGGGCTGTACCTGGCCAGCCTCGCCAGCTCCACGATCGTCTACAAGGGCATGCTGACGGCGATGCAGCTCGAGCCGTTCTTCCCTGACCTGTCCGACCCGCTGTACGCCTCGGCGATCGCGCTGGTCCACGCGCGCTTCTCCACCAACACCTTCCCGTCCTGGCCGCTCGCGCACCCGTACCGGCTGATCGCCCACAACGGCGAGATCAACACCATCCGCGGCAACCGGAACTGGATGCGCGCCCGCGAGGCTCACCTGGCCGCGGACGTGCTCGGAACCGACACCGCCGGGCGCGGTGTCGAGCGGCTGCTGCCGATCCTGACGACCTCGTCCGGCACCGCCTCATCCAGCACGGCCGCGGTCAGCGACTCGGCCAGTTTTGACGAGTGCCTTGAGCTGCTGCACCTGGGCGGCCGGTCGCTGCCGCACGCGGTGCTGATGATGATCCCGGAGCCGTGGGAGAACAACTTCGCCATGGACCCGGCCCGGCGCGAGTTCTACCGGTTCCATGCCTCGCTGATGGAGCCATGGGACGGCCCGGCGCTGATCGCGTTCACCGACGGCACCGTGATCGGCGCGGTGCTGGACCGCAACGGCCTGCGTCCGGGCCGCTACTGGGTGACCGACGACGGGCTGGTGGTCCTGGCGAGCGAGGTCGGCGTGCTCGACATCGACCCGGCCCGGGTAGTTCGCAAGGGCAGGCTGCAGCCAGGCCGCATCTTCCTGGCTGACACCGGGGCCGGCCGGATCATCGAGGACGAGGAGGTCAAGTCCGCGCTGGCGGCCGAGCACCCGTACGCCGACTGGCTGCACGCGGGCATGATTCACCTGCGCAACCTGCCCGAGCGCAGCCGGGAGCTGCCCGACAGCCGCGTGCTGCTCGTGCAGCAGCAGCTGTTCGGCTACACCGAGGAGGAGCTGCGGGTGCTGCTCGCGCCGATGGCGCGCACCGGTGCCGAGCCGCTCGGCTCGATGGGCGACGACACCCCGCTGGCCGTGCTGTCAGACCGGCCGCGGCTGATGTACGACTACTTCAGCCAGCTGTTCGCGCAGGTCACCAACCCCCCGCTGGACGCCATCCGGGAGGAGCTGGTGACCGCGCTCGGCACCGCGACCGGCCCGGAGCACAATCTGCTTGATCCGGGTCCGGCCTCGTGCCGCCAGGTGGTGCTCCCGTTCCCGGTCATCAGCGACAGTGACCTCGCGAAGATCGTGCACATCAACGACGACGGGGACCTGACCGGCTTCGCCGCGCACGTGGTCGACGGCCGGTACGAGGCGGCCGGCGGCGGCGCAGCCCTGGCAGCGCGGCTGGACGCGATCAGGGCCGAGGTGTCCGCCGCGATCGCGGGCGGCGCCCGGATCATCGTGCTGTCCGACCGCGGTGCCAAGGCCGGCGGCGGCCCGACCCAGGCCGCTGCCCTTCCGGCAGCCGGGATCGACCCCGCCAGCCCGGCCGCGGCTGATGAGTCAGGGCTGGCGCCGATCCCGTCGCTGCTGCTGACCGGCGCGGTGCACCATCACCTGATCGCAGAGCAGACCCGGACGATGGCCGGGCTGATCGTGGAGTCCGGCGACGCCCGCGAGTGTCATCACATCGCGCTGCTGCTCGGCTACGGTGCGGCGGCCGTCTGCCCGTACCTGGCGATCGAGACAGTGGAGGAGATGGTCCGCCGCGGTGCGCTGCGCGAGGTGACCGAGCGGCAGGCGGCCGCGAACCTGGTGAAGGCGCTCGGCAAGGGCGTGCTCAAGATCATGTCCAAGATGGGCGTCTCGACGGTGGCGTCCTACACCGGCGCCCAGCTGTTCGAGGCCGTCGGCCTCGGTCCGGAGGTGATCGCCTCCTGCTTCGCCGGCACCTCCTCGCCGCTGGACGGCGTCGGATTCGGCGAGATCGCCGAGGAGGTCAGCCGCCGGCACGCGACCGCCTACCCGGCTCGCGGCGGGCGGCCGCATCGCCGGCTGGAGACCGGCGGCGAGTACCAGTGGCGGCGCGACGGTGAGCCGCACCTGTTCAGCCCGGAGGCCGTGTTCAAGCTGCAGCACGCGACCCGCAGCGGCCAGGACAGGGTGTTCCGCGAGTACACCCGCCTGATCGACGACCAGGCGGCGAAACTGATGACGCTGCGCGGGCTGCTGCGCATCCGCGGCGTTGACCAGGAAGCGGAGGCCGCGCCGCCGCGCGCGCCGGTCCCGGTCGATGAGGTCGAGCCCGTTTCCAGCATCGTGAAGCGGTTCGCTACCGGCGCGATGTCGTACGGGTCTATCTCGGCGGAGGCGCACGAGACGATCGCGATCGCGATGAACCGGCTCGGCGGCCGGTCCAATACCGGCGAGGGCGGCGAGGACGCGCGCCGGTTCGTGCCGGACGACAACGGCGACCTGCGCCGCTCGTCGGTGAAGCAGGTCGCGAGTGGCCGTTTCGGCGTCACCAGCGAGTACCTGGTCAACGCCGATGACCTGCAGATCAAGATGGCGCAGGGGGCCAAGCCGGGCGAGGGCGGCCAGCTGCCCGGCCACAAGGTGTACCCGTGGATCGCGGCCACCCGGCACTCCACGCCGGGAGTCGGGCTGATCTCACCGCCGCCGCACCATGACATCTACTCGATCGAGGACCTGGCCCAGCTGATCCACGACCTGAAGAACGCCAACCCGCTGGCGCGGGTGCACGTGAAGCTGGTCGCCGAGATGGGTGTCGGCACGGTCGCGGCCGGGGTGTCCAAGGCGCACGCCGACGTCGTGCTGATCTCCGGGCACGACGGCGGCACCGGGGCGGCGCCGCTCACCAGCATCAAGCACGCGGGCGGGCCGTGGGAGCTCGGCCTGGCCGAGACGCAGCAGACGCTGCTGCGCAACGGCCTGCGGGACCGGATCGTCGTGCAGGTGGACGGTCAGCTCAAGACCGGCAGGGACGTGATCATCGCGGCACTGCTCGGCGCCGAGGAGTTCGGCTTCGCCACCGCGCCGCTCGTGGTGGCCGGCTGCGTGCTCATGCGGGTCTGCCATCTGGACACCTGCCCGGTTGGCGTGGCCACCCAGAACCCGGAGCTGCGCCGCCGGTTCAGCGGCAAGCCGGAGTTCATCGTCAACTTCTTCGAGTTCCTGGCGCAGGAAGTGCGGGAGTACCTGGCCGCGCTCGGCTTCCGGTCACTGGAGGAGGCCGTGGGGCACGCGGAGCTGCTGGACACCGCGGCCGCCGTCGGCCACTGGAAGGCAGCCGGGCTCGACCTGACGCCGGTGCTGCACGTGCCTGACCTGCCCGCCGGTGCCGCCCGGCACTGCGTGGCGAGCCAGGACCACGGGCTGGAGAAGGCGCTGGACAACACGCTCATCCTGCTGGCCGAGGGGGCGCTGGCGGAGGGCGCCCCGGTCCGGCTCGAGCTACCGGTGCGCAACGTCAACCGGACCGTCGGGACCATGCTCGGCAGTGCGCTGACCAGGCGCTGGGGCGGCGACGGCCTGCCCGACGACACCATCGTCGTCGACCTGACCGGATCGGCCGGCCAGTCGCTCGGCGCGTTCCTGCCGAGGGGCATCACGCTGCGGCTGCACGGCGACGCCAACGACTATGTCGGCAAGGGCCTGTCCGGCGGCCGGATCATCGCCGCGCCCGCACCGGGCGCGGTGCTCGCCGCCGAGCACAACGTGATCGCCGGGAACGTGATCGGCTACGGGGCGACCAGCGGCGAGATGCTCTTGCGGGGCGTGGTCGGCGAGCGGTTCTGCGTGCGCAACTCCGGGGCCACCGCGGTGACGGAGGGCACGGGTGACCACGGCTGCGAGTACATGACCGGCGGCCGGGTGGTCGTGCTCGGCCCGGTTGGCCGTAACTTCGCGGCCGGGATGTCCGGCGGCATCGCCTACCTGCTGGACGCCGACCCGGCGAGGGTCAACACCGAGATGGCCGACCTGGAGCCGCTGACCGAGGAGGACGGCGACTACCTGCGTCAGCTGGTCGGACGGCACCAGGCGGAGACCGGGTCGGCCGTGGCCGCGGCGCTGCTCGCCGACTGGGACGCCGCGCTGCCGAGGTTCTCGCGGGTGATGCCGCGCGACTACAAGCGGGTGCTGGCGGCGGCCAGGCAGGCCGAGCGTGATGGCGTTGACGTGAGCGAGGCCGTGATGGCCGCGGCGAGCGGCTGAGGAGCTGCAGATGGCTGATCCCAGGGGCTTCCTGACCACGCAGCGGCAGCTGCCCGCCCGGCGGCCGGTCGACATCCGCATCAGCGACTGGCGCGAGGTCTACACCGAGTTCGGCGCCGATCAGGTGGAGCGGCAGGCTGGCCGCTGCATGGACTGCGGCATCCCGTTCTGCCATTCCGGCTGCCCGCTCGGGAACCTGATCCCGGAGTGGAACGACCTGGTCTACTCCGGTGACTGGCGGGCGGCGGCCGAGCGGCTGCACGCCACCAACAACTTCCCCGAGTTCACCGGGCGGCTCTGCCCGGCGCCCTGCGAGTCTGCCTGCGTGCTCGGCATCAGCGCAGAACCGGTGACCATCAAGCAGGTCGAGGTCGAGATCATCGACCGGGCCTGGGCCGAGGGCTGGGTGCCGCCCCGGCGGCCGTCTCCGGCCGCGCTGGCGGCCGGCCGTAAGGTCGCCGTGATCGGCTCCGGCCCGGCCGGCCTGGCGGCGGCGCAGCAGCTGACCAGGGCCGGGCACGCGGTCACGGTGTTCGAGCGCGCGGATGCGCCCGGCGGTCTGCTGCGCTACGGCATCCCCGAGTTCAAGATGGAGAAGCGGCACCTGGACCGGCGGCTGATCCAGATGCTCGCCGAGGGCACCGAGTTCCGCTGCGGCGTCGAGGCCGGCATCGATATCCCCGCGGCGGAGCTGCAGCGTGACTATGCCGCCATCGTGCTGGCCGGCGGCGCGACGGTGGCCCGCGGCCTGCCGGTGCCGGGCGCCGGCCTGGCCGGCATCCACCAGGCGATGGAGTACCTGCCGCTGGCTAACCGGGCAGTGGCCGCGGCGGCTGGTGCCGGCGGCGGTCGTGCCGGTGACGGTCAGGAGCGCGCGCGGCGCGGCACCGGCCAGGGCAGGCGCCCGCACTCCGGCGCGACCGATGCCGCGGCGGCGGGCGGCGGCCTGGTGCCGGACACGGCAATCTCCGCCCGCGGCCGCCACGTGGTGATCATCGGCGGCGGCGACACCGGCGCGGACTGCCTCGGGACGGCGCTGCGCCAGGGTGCGGCCTCGGTCACGCAGCTGGAGATCCTGCCCAGGCCGCCGGGGGAGCGGCCTGCCGCCCAGCCGTGGCCGGTGCACCCGGCGATCTTCCGGGTTTCCAGTGCGCATGAGGAAGGCGGCGAGCGCGTCTACGCCGTCTCCACCCAGCGCTTCCTCGGTGACGAGGAAGGCAGGGTCCGCGCGCTGGAGCTGGCCGCGGCCGAGTTTGCCGACGGCGGCTTCCGCCCCGTGCCCGGCAGCGAGCGCGAGATCGCCTGCGACCTGGTGCTGCTCGCCATGGGCTTCACCGGCGCGGAAGCCGGACCGCTGCTCACCGGACTCGGCGTGGAGACGGACGCGCGCGGCAACGTGGCCAGGAACGGCGAGTTCGAGACCTCGGCCCCCGGCGTCTTCGCCGCCGGCGACATGGGCCGCGGTCAGTCGCTGATCGTCTGGGCCATCGCCGAGGGCAGATCGGCAGCGGCAGCGGTTGACACCTATCTGACCGGCGCGACCTCGCTCCCGGCAGCGATCGCGCCGACGGCGGTGCCGATGCGGTAGCCCGGGTGTCTGCCGAGACCCCGGGCAAACTGGCCCAACCAGGGTTGCCGGACGGGTAGCGTCCAACCATGCCGGCGGCTTACCTTCCGAGCCCGGCCAGTGCGATCTGGCATCTGGGCACGCTCCCAGTGCGGACGTACGCGGTGTGCATGGTCATCGGAGTCGTCGTTGGCCTGTGGCTGACGAACCGCCGGTACTGCAAGGCGGGCGGCCGCCCCGGCGTCATCCTGGACATGGCGACCGTCGCGGTGCCTGTCGGCCTGATCGGCGCCCGTCTGTACAGCGTGCTGACTAACGTCAACCGCTATTTCGGAGCCGGGCGGGACTGGACCGACCTGCTGCGTGTCTGGGATGGCGGGATGGGCGTGGCCGGCGCGGTCGCCGCAGGCGCACTGGCTGCGTGGGCTTACTGCCGCCGGACCGGGACCGAGCTCGGACCGGTGGCGCTGGCGGCTGCGCCCGCGCTCGCGGTCGCGCAGGCGATCTCCATCTGGGGCAACTGGTTCACCCAGGAGCTGTACGGGCACCCGTCCGGGCTGCCCTGGGCCGTGGCCATCGCACCGCAGCACCGGGTCAGCGGCTACCAGGCGGCTGCCACCTTCCAGCCGCTGTTCCTCTACGAGTCGCTGCTCGACCTGCTCATTGCAGCCGTGGTCAGCTACGCGATCTGGCGGTTCCTGCTGTCCGGCGGATCGGCGTTCGCGCTGTATGCCGCACTGTGGGCGACGGCGGGCGCGGTGATCGAGGCACTGCGCGTGGACTACTCGCCGCGCATGTTCGGCCTGCGGTCCAACATGCTCGGCATGGTGGTTGTGCTCGCCGGCGCGATCACTTACCTCGCGGTGTCGCGCCGCCGGCACCGGCGGCGGCTCATGCTGCAGCCAGCCGAGCCCGCCAGCGGGCAGCGCATGCTGCGGCCCCGGTCGAGCCGGGCCACATCCGGCAGCATCGGGCTCACCGGGGCGGCCGACGGTCTCGGGCCAGACGAGCCGAACCCGCCGGGAGCCGTCTCCGGTCCGCAGCTGCAGCACTAGGCGCCCGGCCGTACAGGTTTGAGCCGCGCTGGTGAACCGCTAGCGCGGCGGCGTGATGTCGTCGAGGAAGCTGATGGCAGCCGTGGCGTTCGCCCGGCGCCAGGCCAGCAGCGTGGCCTCGAAGCCATCCGGTTCCGCGCGCTCCGCCGTCATCGCCCGCGCGATCGGCGCGAGCATCTCCTGCTGCCGCCGCAGCAGGCACGCCGGGTCCGCGCCGGCCCGGTGCAGCAGCGCCAGCTTCATCAGCAGGTGCGAGCGCACCTCGCGGACATGCTCGACGGGCGTCTGCAGCCAGGCTCCGACGGCTGTCGCGCCGCCGGGCGTCACGGCGTAGATGCGTCCGCTGCGGGCCGTTTCCCGGCTCGGTGCCGTCGGCGGTGATCAGGCCTGCCGCGGCCAGCCGGCCGAGCGCGCGGTACACGATCGGCCGGGGGACCTGCCACACCCGGCCCAGGTCGCCGTCGCTGGCGGTGAGCTGCGAGATGGCGAACCCGTGCGTCGGCCGCTCGCCGATGACCGCCAGCACGACCCACTCCGCCAGCGACAGCGATGGCACCGAGCTCATGCGCCGAGCATAACGGCGGCTGCGGGCGGCGGCTGCCGGGGCGGTAGTGACGCGGAGCATCGCCGGTTCGGTAGTCTCTTTGTTACTACTGATCTCGATCTCTGCCGGGAGAGCCTCGATGACAGAGGTGACGGCGCGCGAGCGCGCTGATCATGCTGTTTCCGGCCGGCTGCCGCGGCGAGCCGCCGGGCCGGCGCCGCTGCGCTCGGTTGCGGGCTGCCTGCCGGACGGCACCCCGTTCTACGCTCCCGTTGGCGAGGTCGTGACAGACGGCGACCTGGTCGTCTGCCACCTGTGCGGGCGGCTGCTGCGATCGGTCACCGCTCACCTGCGCGGCCACCGGTGGACCAAGGATCAGTACTGCGCCGCGTTCGGCCTGGAGCAGAGCCAGTCGCTGGAAGGATCCGCCACCAGGAAGCGACGCTCGGCGGCCTTCAGCGCGCGGCTGATCTTCGATCCGGCGGTGCGCGCCGGCAGTGCCGCGGGCCGGGCGCGCGCACGGTCCGGCTCGCTCACCCGTGACGCTGCCGCAGCGGCCCGCGGGCGGCCGCTGCCCGAGCAGCGGCGGCGCAAGGTCGCCCGCGCACTCGCCAGCGTCTCACCGGAGGCGGTGGCCGCTGCCAACCGCGCCAGGGCTGCCAGGCAAGTCGCGCAGACTGCAGCGCGGGTGGCCGGCCAGGCTGGCTACCCGGCGATCGGCGACCTCGTCCGGGCCAGGGTCGCCGACGGCGCCAGCCTCGCTGCCATCAGCCGCGAGGCAGGGCTGCACAAGGACTGGCTGTCCCGGCACCTGACTGAGCTCGACCCGGCGGCCGCGCGCCTCGCGGCTGCGGCTGCCGCGGCCAGGCCCGGCGCTGCCGACAACCGGTGGCTGCCGGTGCTGTCCCGGCTGGGATTCGCTGATGTCGGCAGCTACCTGCTCGAGCGGCACTCCGGCGCGCACCTGACGGTCAACCAGATCGCCGCCGAGGCCGGCGTCAGCCATCACGCCGTCCAGTCCGCACTGCGCCGCCACGGACTGGCGGTGCAGGCGTACGCGGGCGCGCGGCATGCGGCCCGGCAGCGCGAGGAGGCGGTGGCCGCAGCGCTCGGATTCGCCAGCGTCGCGGACTATGTCGCGGGCCGCCGGACTGCCGGCTGGACCTGGGCCGCGATGGCGGCGGAGTCCGGCCAGCCACAGTCCTGGCTGCGCCGCCACGGCGCCTGACTCACATCGCGCGCTGTCTCCCTGGCGGCGGATAATCAGCGCCATGCCATCGCCGGGCGGGTACCAGGCCGCTCTTGGCGCTGACGACCTGCCGGCGCTGGCCGGGCTGGTGCGGCGGTGTCTTGACGCGGACGGCGGGCTGCCGGACGCGGCCAGCGAGGCGTTCATCCGCCGTCAGTACCTGTCCGGGCCCGGCCGCGGCTGGCATGCCGCCGACGGCACGCTGATCGCGGCAGGGGCGCTGGGCGACCTGCGCGACGGCCGCAGGACGGCGGCCGGGATGGTTGATCCCGCCCATCGCGGGCGGGGGACCGGCCGCTCGGTCCTGGACTGGACCATCGCGACGGCTGCGGGCGAGCCGCTGCTCGTCGAGTCCGAGTCGGTGAGCGAGGCCGCCAGGCGGCTGTACGCGCGCTACGGCCTGCGCGAGGTGTTCGCCGAGCAGGTGATGCGCGCTGACCTGGATGATCGTGTGCCGCCACCGGCCCGGCCCGGTACGCCAGAGCCTGACCTGCCTGACGGCCTGCGCCTCAGGGCGTGGACGAGCAAGTCCGCGCCTGCCTTCTTCGCTGCCTACAGCGCGGCCTTCCGCGACCGGCCAGGGTTTCCTGGCTGGTCACAGGCTGACTGGGTGGCGCGGACCGCGGACGACGAGGACTTCGCGCCGGGCCGCAGCCTGCTCGCGGCTGTCTCGGGAGAGCCAGCCGGGTTCGTCACCGTCGCCGCGGACTGGATCGTGCAGCTGGGTGTCGTGCCGGCCTGGCGCGGCCGCGGCCTGGGCGGCGTTCTGCTGGCCGCGGCCATGTCCGGCGCGCGGCCGCCGGCTTCCCCGGTGCTGGCTGACGGTCGCGACGAATAACCCGGATGCGGTCCGGCTGTACGAGCGGGCCGCGTTTGCCGTTACCGGCTGCCGCGCCCGGTACGAGCTGGGCTGAGCCAGGCTCCGCTGCCGGGACTCCCGGCCGGGTCGGCAGACACGCCGCTGTTCATGACGCTGGCGCCGGAACTGCGAGGGGGCGCTGATTAAGTCCATCCCGTCCCGGCGGGTGGCGGCGCCCGAGGAAATCGCCGACGCGGTTAGTTCTTCGCCTCGGACATGGCGCGGTACATCACCGGACAGGTGCTGAGCGTCAGCGGCGGCCTCACCATGGCGGGCTGACGGGCTCCGTGTGCGCCTGCTACTGCTATAGCGATAACAGGCGCACACGGACACCGGAAAAGTGGTGCCGAGAGCGGGATTCGAACCCGCACGCCCTTTCGAGCAGATGGTTTTGAGCCATCAGCGTCTGCCTATTCCGCCATCTCGGCTTAATTCACACTATATCGGATTCAAGCCCATCGCCGACCACCCAGTTGATCGTGACGCTTCATTATGGTGCCGCACGATCGGCCTGCGTGGCCACCCTGCTGTGCCCGAGCGGGCCTCAGCGACGGTATTGGTGATCTCCGCTTGAGGCGATCATCGCCATGGCATCGGCTTTCGGTACGCTCTGCTGGTGAGTAAGACCCCCTTTAACGTCGTGATAGCCGAAGACGAGGCGCTGATCAGGCTTGATCTGCGCGAGATGCTGGAGGAGGAGGGCTACGTCGTAGCCGGCGAGGCCGGTGACGGCGAGGCCGCCGTCAAGCTGGCCGAGGAGCTGCACCCTGATCTGGTGATCATGGACGTGAAGATGCCCGGCCTCGACGGAATCTCCGCAGCGGAGCGGATCACCGCGAACCTCGTCGCGCCGGTGATCATCCTGACTGCGTTCTCGCAGCGCGATCTCGTGCAGCGGGCCAGCGAGGCCGGCGCCATGGCCTACCTCATCAAGCCGTTCACCAAGGCCGACCTGGTCCCGGCCATCGAGGTCGCTGTCGGCCGGTTCGCCGAGATCGCTGCGCTTAACGCCGAGGCAGCGAGCCTGCGCGAGCGACTCGAGGTGCGCAAGCTGCTCGACCGGGCCAAGGGAGTCCTGCAGGACAGCCAGGGCATGACCGAGGCCCAGGCATTCCGGTGGATCCAGAAGACCTCCATGGACCGGCGGCAGACGATGCGCGCGGTGGCCGAGGAAGTACTGGCGGAGGCGGAGAAGGCCAGCGCAGAGGCAGCAGCGCAGGCACCGCCCGGTCCCGAGGACGCCGGGCCAGCGGACTGAGCAGGAGCCAGAAAGGCAAGCGGGCGGGGCCAGCCACACAACCCCCGTTGTGGCCGGGCTCTCGCCGCTTGCGGCCGCCGGGCGCCTGAGGAACCCGACGGTCATGGAGCTAGTGAACCTTTGGTGCCATGTCGGCCTTCCCCGGGCCGGCACGTTCTCTACTCGGTCGCCTCGCTCTGCCCACCACGTTAGCGACGGCCGGAGCCGCCGCGCAAAGACACCGGGATTCCGCTGCCGGTATGAGGGAAACATCCTCCGGCCGTCACCGGTACCGCGCGGCCGTATCGGCCGGTCCGCACCGGTTCGCCGGTTCCGTCAGGAGGCTGCGGCCCCGCCGGGCACCGCGTCCCGGTGCAGGCAGCTCAGCCGGGCCGTGCACACCCGCCTGCCGTCCTCGTCGGTAATAACGATGTCGAAGGTGGACATTGTCCGGCCGCCGTGCGCCAGCGTCGCGACTCCGGTCACGACGCCCGAGCGCGCCGCGCGATGGTGGGTGGCATTGATCTCGATGCCGACGGTGATGCGGCCGGGTCCGGCCTGCAGTGCCGAGCCGAGCGAGCCCAGGGATTCGGCGAGCACGCAGGAGGCGCCGCCGTGCAGGATCCCGTACGGCTGGGTGTTGCCCTCGACCGGCATCGTCCCGACGACGCGCTCCCTCGAGGCCTCCAGGATCTGGATGCCCATCCGCCCGGCCAGCGTTTCCGTGCCCTGGCTGTTGAAAGCGTCCCTGATCGCCTGCTCCTGCTCGGACAACTCCCGCACCGCTACCTCCGCGTCCTGGCACGCCAGGGCCGTCGTCCTGGCTGGAGCCAGCGTAGGGGTGGCCGGGCCAGCGCCGGCTGGCCGGCTGCCCGGCGGGCGAAGGCCGGGGAAACTGACGGAGGCCGGCACTAAACTCTGGGCGTGGCAACGACGGATGCAGCAGCAGCTGAGCAGGCACAGCACGACGAGGCCCGGGAGGCGGGGCCGAGGGGGAGGCTGCTGCTCCTGGACGGCCACTCGCTGGCCTACCGGGCGTTCTTCGCGCTGCCGCCGGAGAACTTTTCCACCACCACCGGCCAGCCCACCAACGCGGTGTACGGCTTCACCTCGATGCTCATCAACGTGCTGCGCGACGAGCAGCCGACGCACGTCGCAGTGGCGTTCGATCGCGGGGAGCCCACCTTCCGGCATGAGCAGTACGTCGAGTACAAGGCCACGCGGAAGGAGACGCCGGCCGATTTCCGCAGCCAGCTCAGCCTGATCTTCGAGGTGCTCGACGTCCTCGGCATCACGCGGCTGTCAGTGCCCGGCTACGAGGCCGACGACCTGATCGCAACGCTCGCCACGCAGGCGGCACCGGATCATGGACGTGCTGATCGTCACAGGCGACCGGGACGCGCTTCAGCTCGTTACCCCGCAGGTCACGGTCCTGTACACCATGCGCGGCATCAGCGAGATGGCCAGGTTCACACCGGAGGCAGTTGAGGCGAAGTACGGCCTGACCCCGGCCCAGTACCCGGACTTCGCGGCGCTGCGCGGTGACCCGAGCGACAACCTGCCGGGCATCCCCGGCGTGGGGGAAAAGACCGCGACCAAGTGGATCGCCGAGTTCGGCTCGCTGGCCGGCCTCGTCGACCGGGTCGACGAGGTCAAGGGCAAGGCGGGCGACGCGCTGCGCGAGCACCTGGCCAGCGTGCTGCGCAACAGCCAGCTCACTCAGCTGGTGCGCGACGTGCCGCTCGAGGTCGGGCCGGGGGACCTGCGTCCGGTCCCGTGGGACCGCGAGCAGATCCACCAGCTGTTCGACACCCTGCAGTTCCGCGTGCTGCGCGACCGGCTGTACTCCACCCTGCCGAACGGCATCGGCGGGCCGGCGACGGCGGCTGGCAGCGTGGCGGGCGAGGCGTCCGCGTTCGACACCGCCGCCGTGCTGCTCGGGCCCGATGAGGTTGCCGACTGGATCGACGGGAACGTCGCAGGCCCGGCCCGGTCTGGCCTGGCGGCGCGCGGTCACTGGGGCCGCGGCACCGGCAGCCTGACCGGCCTCGCGATCGCCGCGCCCGGCGGCACCGCCGCGTTCATCGACCCGGCGCGGCTGACCGAGTCCGACGACAAGGCGCTCGGCGCGTGGCTGGCTGACCCGGACCGGCCGAAGGCGCTGCACGACGCCAAGGGCCCGATGCATGCGCTTGCCGCCCGCGGATTCGAGCTGCGCGGACTGACCAGCGACACCGCACTGGCCGCCTACCTGGCCCTGCCGGGCCAGCGGTCGTTCGATCTGGCCGACCTGGCGCTGCGCTACCTGAACCGGGAGCTGCGGGACGCCGGCCGGCTTCCGGGCAGCTGACGCTCGACGTGGCCGATGAGTCTGAGGCAGCGACAGCGCTGGCCCAGCGGGCCCAGGCCACAGCGGAGCTGGCCGACGCGCTGGACCAGGATCTGGCCGACCGGGGAGCCACGGAGCTGCTGGCCGACGTGGAGCTGCCGCTGGTCGCGGTGCTGGCCGAGATGGAGCGGGCCGGGATCGGCGCGGACTCCGAGCATTTCGTCTCGATGTCGGACGAGCTCGGCGGCGAGGTGAAGGCCTCCGAGCAGGCGGCCTTCGCGGTCACCGGGCACGAGTTCAACCTGGGCTCGCCGAAGCAGCTGCAGGAGGTGCTGTTCACCGAGCTCGGGCTGCCGAAGACCAAGCGGATCAAGACCGGCTACACCACCGACTCCGAGGCGCTGACCGGACTGCTAGCGCAGACCGAGCACCCGGTCCTGATCCACCTGCTCCGCCACCGGGATGTGGCCAAGCTCAAGAGCATCGTGGACTCGCTGATCCCGATGGCCGACGTGGACGGGCGCATCCACACGACCTACAACCAGATGATCGCGGCCACCGGCAGGCTCTCGTCGACCGATCCGAATATGCAGAACATCCCGATCCGGACCGAGGAAGGCCGCCGCATCCGGCAGGGCTTCATCGTCGGCCGGGGATATGAGTGCCTGCTCACGGCCGACTACAGCCAGATCGAGCTGCGCATCATGGCCCACCTGTCGCAGGACGAGGCGCTGTCGGCCGCGTTCTCCTCGGGGCATGACTTCCATGCCGCGACGGCGGGCCGGGTGTTCGGCGTGGCACCGGAGGCGGTCACGCCGGAGCTGCGCAGCAAGGTCAAGGCCATGAACTACGGCCTGGCCTACGGGCTGTCCGCCTACGGGCTGTCCCAGCAGCTGCGGATCTCGCCGGACGAGGCCCGCGGCTACATGGACGAGTACTTCGAGCAGTTCGGCGGCGTCCGCGACTACCTGCGCGAGGTGGTGGCGCGGGCCAGGATGGACGGCTACACCCAGACCATGCTCGGCCGCCGCCGGTACCTCCCTGACCTGACCTCGGACAACCGGCAGCGCCGGGAGATGGCCGAGCGGATGGCGCTGAACGCGCCGATCCAGGGCTCGGCCGCCGACATCATCAAGGTGGCCATGCTGGCCGCGTAGCTACGAGCTCGGGGCCGCTGGCCTGAAGTCCCGGATGCTGCTCCAGGTGCACGACGAGCTGCTGTTCGAGGTGGCGCCCGGCGAGCTGGACGCGGTCCGGGCCCTGGTGCGGGTCGCCATGGGCGGTGCCGCGGACCTCACAGTCCCGCTGGAGGTTTCCATGGGCTGGGGCCGCAGCTGGGCCGACGCCGCGCACTGAGCCCCCACCGGGCAGCGGTCGTGTTAGGTTTGCGTGTACTCGGCTGGTCAGATGGCGGCCGGGGTGTCCACTGCCCCAAGATTGACCGGTCGGCCAGGCTCTCATATGCTGGTCGCTGCACTGTGTTCTGGTGCAGTCCGCCAATGGTCAGGCAGCCCGCGGGGCAGTCTCACTGCAGGCCGCGGTCGGTCATGCTGGCCAGGCATGTCGCGCACACCATGGCTTTCCTTTGTCGGACACGCCATGCACGGTACTGTCCAGCATCCAATCCTTGCCCGTATCCGGAGTCCACCTACACATGACGAGCAGCACTGAGGCCACCTCGACCCCCAAGGTAGCGGTCAACGACATCGGTTCCGAGGAGGCCTTCCTCGCCGCGATCGACGAGACCATCAAGTATTTCAACGACGGCGACATTGTCGAGGGAACCGTCGTCAAGGTCGACCGGGATGAGGTCCTGCTCGACATCGGCTACAAGACGGAGGGCGTGATCCCGTCTCGTGAGCTGTCGATCAAGCACGACGTGGACCCGCACGAGGTTGTCAAGACCGGCGAGCACATCGAGGCGCTTGTCCTGCAGAAGGAGGACAAGGAAGGCCGCCTGATCCTGTCCAAGAAGCGCGCTCAGTACGAGCGGGCGTGGGGCACGATCGAGAAGGTCAAGGAAGAGGACGGCGTCGTGACCGGCACCGTCATCGAGGTCGTCAAGGGCGGCCTCATCCTGGACATCGGCCTCCGCGGCTTCCTGCCTGCCTCCCTGGTCGAGATGCGCCGCGTGCGCGACCTCCAGCCGTACGTGGGCAAGGAGATCGAGGCCAAGATCATCGAGCTGGACCGGAACCGGAACAACGTGGTCCTGTCCCGCCGTGCCTGGCTTGAGCAGACCCAGTCCGAGGTCCGCCAGAACTTCCTCAACACGCTGCAGAAGGGCCAGATCCGCAAGGGCGTCGTGTCGTCGATCGTCAACTTCGGCGCATTCGTCGACCTGGGCGGCGTCGACGGCCTGGTGCACGTGTCGGAGCTGTCCTGGAAGCACATCGACCACCCCGGCGAGGTCGTCGAGGTCGGCCAGGAGGTCACCGTCGAGGTGCTGGACGTCGACATGGATCGCGAGCGCGTCTCGCTGTCGCTGAAGTCGACGCAGGAAGACCCGTGGCAGCAGTTCGCCCGGACCCACCAGATCGGCCAGGTCGTGCCCGGCCGGGTCACCAAGCTGGTGCCGTTCGGCGCGTTCGTCCGGGTCGAGGAGGGCATCGAGGGCCTGGTGCACATCTCCGAGCTGGCCGACCGCCACGTGGAGATCCCCGAGCAGGTCGTGCAGGTGGGCGACGAGATCTTTGTCAAGATCATCGACATCGACCTGGACCGCCGCCGGATCAGCCTCTCGCTCAAGCAGGCGAACGAGGGCGCGTCGGGCGAGGTGTCCGGCGAGGACTTCGACCCGACGCTGTACGGCATGCCGGCCGCCTACGACGACCAGGGCAACTACCTGTACCCGGAGGGCTTCGACCCGGAGTCCGGCGAGTGGCTCGAGGGCTTCGACAGCCAGCGCGAGGAATGGGAGCGGCAGTACGCCGAGGCCCGTGCCCGGTACGAGGCGCACCAGCAGCAGGTGGCCGACTCCAGGGCCAAGGCCGACGCCGCAGCCGAGGAAGCGGGCGAGGACGCCGGCGGCGACACCCGCGAGCACCACAGCTCGTCCAGCAGCGACTCCGACCGGGCCGGCACGCTGGCCTCAGACGAGGCGCTTGCGGCCCTCCGCGACAAGCTGTCCGGCGGTCAGAGCTGACGGCCAGGACGCCCTGGCTCATGACGGTGGCGGGCTCCGGGTGCGCTGCACCTGGCGCCCGCCGCTGGCGTTACCGCGCTCGTTGCTGCCCGCTCCTCGCGATAGCTTGCTGAGGTGCTGAGGGTAGGACTGACCGGCGGGATCGGGGCCGGCAAGAGCGAGATATCCAGGCGTCTGGCCGCTCAGGGCGCGGTGATCATCGACGCAGACCTGATCGCGCGCGAGGTCGTGGCGCCCGGCACCGACGGCCTGGCCTCGGTCGTCGCGGCCTTCGGCCCGGACGTGCTCGGGCCGGACGGCGCGCTGGACCGGGTGGCACTCGGCGACGTGGTGTTCGCTGACAAGCAGAAGCTGGCCAGCCTGAACGGGATCGTCCATCCGCTGGTCGGTGCCCGCATGCGCGAGCTCGAGGAGCTGGCGGGCCCGGGCTCGGTGCTGGTCCACGATGTCCCGCTCATCGCGGAGAACGACCTGGCCGGCTCCTACGACCTCGTCGTTGTGGTGGATGTCCCGCCGCGGATCCAGCTCGACCGGCTCGTGCGGCTGCGCGGGATGAGCCGGGAGCAGGCGCAGGCGCGGATGGCGGCCCAGGCCACCAGGGAGCAGCGGCTCGCGATCGCCGACATCGTGGTGGACAACTCAGGCTCTCTCGCCGAGCTAGACCGGCAGGTCGGCGAGCTGTGGACAGAGCTTCGGCGGCGAAGCCACGCCCGGTCCGCCGGAACGGCCTGAGCAGCGGGGACTGCGGCCCGGCTGCTAGCCGGGCACCGCGACATCCGGCACCGCCAGCACCGGGGTACCGGGACTGCTTGCCTGCCAGCGGCCGGTCAGGCATAGCCAGACCAGCGCGAGTGTCATCCAGCAGGTCGGAGGATACCGACGGGCGGCAGCAGCATCAGTGCCACGACGGCGAGCAGCGCCAGGGCTGCCAGGACCCGCAGGCTGGGCCGCCAGCCGCGGCGCACCGCGACGAGGCCCGCGGCCACGCCGCCGCCCCCGCTCAGGGCAGCGAGCCACAGCAGCGCCGCGACGAGCAGGGCTGCCGGCCGGGCGTGCCCGACGAACACTGGCCAGGGCAGAGCGCCCGGCAGCGAGGGCACGCCCGCCGATGGCCCGAGCGCCGCGACGATGATCAGCAGCCCGGTGCTCACCGTGATGCTGACCGCGCACAGCCTGGCCAGCCAGCGAGCATCGGGGGATCAGATGGTGCAGGCTGCCCGCTTGGCAAAACCTTGAGCTGGATAGGGATTTACTTGAGGCAATGGTGACCGGGCACGGACTGTCGGCAGGTCGCCCTACAGTGGAAAGGGTGCGGCAAGGCAAGGAGACAGCATGCGACCGGTGACCGACCTGCAGCGCCGGGTTGCCCCTTTTGAGGTAGTAACGGACATGGTTCCGGCTGGCGACCAGCCGCGCGCGATCGCCGAGATGGAGGCGCGCATCGCCGGCGGCGCCAGGGACACCGTGCTGCTGGGCGCGACCGGGACGGGCAAGACCGCGACCGTTGCCTGGCTGGCCGAGCGGCTGCAGCGGCCCACCCTGGTGATGCTCCCGAACAAGACGCTCGCGGCTCAGTTCGCCAACGAGCTGCGCGAGATGCTGCCCAGGAACGCCGTCGAGTACTTCGTGTCGTATTACGACTACTACCAGCCCGAAGCGTACGTGCCGCAGACCGACACCTACATCGAGAAGGACTCATCGATCAACGACGAGGTGGACCGGCTCCGTCACTCGGCCACGAACTCGCTGCTGACCAGGCGCGACACCATCGTCGTCGCCTCGGTGTCCTGCATCTACGGCCTCGGCACCCCGCAGGAGTACGTGGACCGGATGCTGAAGGTCAGGGTCGGCGACACGATGGAGCGCGACGGGCTGCTGCGCCAGCTGGTCGGCATGCACTACGCGCGAAACGACCTGGCATTCACGCGCGGGACCTTCCGGGTCCGCGGGGACACCATCGAGGTCATCCCGCAGTACGAGGAGCTGGCCGTCCGGATCGAGATGTTCGGCGACGAGGTCGAGCGCCTGATGACACTGCACCCGCTGACCGGCGAGGTGATGAGCGAGGACGACGAGCTGTACATCTTCCCTGCCTCGCATTACGTCGCCGGGCCGGAGCGGATGGAGCGCGCGATCGCGAGCATCGAGGCCGAGCTGGAAGGACGGCTGGCCGAGCTGGAGCGGCTCGGCAAGCTGCTGGAAGCCCAGCGGCTGCGGATGCGCACCACCTACGACATCGAGATGATGCGCCAGGTCGGCAGCTGCTCGGGCATCGAGAACTACTCGCGGCATATCGACGGCCGCGAGCCCGGCAGCCCGCCCAACACGCTGCTGGACTATTTCCCCGAGGACTTCCTGCTGGTCGTGGACGAGTCGCACAACACCGTGCCGCAGATCGGCGCCATGTACGAGGGCGATGTCTCGCGCAAGCGGGTACTGGTCGACCACGGCTTCCGGCTGCCGAGCGCCATCGACAACCGTCCGCTGACCTGGGATGAGTTCGGCGAGCGGATCGGGCAGACGCTTTACCTGTCGGCTACGCCCGGGCCTTACGAGCTGAGGCAGACCAGCGGCGAGGTTGTCGAGCAGGTCATCAGGCCCACCGGGCTGATCGACCCCCAGGTGATCATCAAGCCGACCAAGGGCCAGATCGATGACCTGGTGGGCGAGATCAGGGATCGCGCCGAGAAGTCGGAGCGCGTCCTGGTGACGACGCTGACCAAGAAGATGGCCGAGGATCTCACCGACTACCTGCTGGAGCTGGGCATCCGGGCGCGCTACCTGCACAGCGAGGTCGACACGCTGCGCCGGGTTGAGCTCCTGCGCGAGCTGCGGCTCGGCGAGTTCGATGTGCTCGTCGGCATCAACCTGCTGCGGGAGGGCCTCGACCTGCCGGAGGTCTCGCTGGTGTCCATCCTGGACGCGGACAAGGAGGGCTTCCTGCGTTCCGGCACGTCGCTGATCCAGACCATCGGCCGGGCCGCCAGGAATGTGTCCGGTCAGGTGCACATGTACGCCGACAAGGTCACGCCGTCGATGCAGCGCGCGATTGACGAGACCAACAGGCGGCGGGACCGGCAGATCGCCTACAACCGCGAGCACGGCGTCGACCCGCAGCCGCTGCGGAAGCGGATCGCCGACATCCTGGACCAGCTGGCCCGCGAGGATGCCGACACCGAGCAGCTGCTGGGCGGATCGGGCCGGCAGCAGAGCCGGGGCAAGGCGCCGGTGCCTGGTGTCTCATCCAGGGCGCGGGCGGCCACGGCGGCGGCGGGGGAGCAGGGCGGGCCAGCCAGGGCTGACCTGGCCGCGCTGATCGCGGAGCTCACCGAGCAGATGCACGCGGCGGCGGCGGAGCTGCAGTTCGAGGTAGCCGCCCGGATCCGCGACGAGATCCGCGAGCTCAAGCACGAGCTGCGTGGCATGCAGGCCGCAGGCGTCTAGGTCCGGGCCGGTAGTGCGGGCCGGCGCTGACCGAGCCCGGACGGCCGCTTCTTACTCTGCGTTACCGACGATAGCGGAGTGTCGGCTATAAGCCGACGTCAAGCGAATGCTCAGGCTGGCGGCAGCGTAGTGTCGAAGCATGCTGGGGAGCCTGGTGGCCGCTCTCGTATCGGCACTCTGCTACGGCATCGCAGCCGTGATGCAGGCGATCGCCGTCCGGGCAGCAAGCCGTCGTACCGCCGAGGTCGCGGGGGAGGCGGGTCAGGGAGTCGATCCCGGCCTGCTCGTTCGCATGCTCCGGCAGGGCCTGTTCCTGGCCAGCATCGCGATTGACCTGGCCGGATTTGTCGCTCAGCTCATTGCTTTGCGCAATCTGCCGCTTTTCGCCGTCCAGGCCATCATGGCCTCGAACCTCGCCGTCACTGCCGTGTTCGCAGCGTGGCTGATGAAAATGCGCCTGGCGCTGCGGGAATGGCTGGCGGTGGCGGGCGTGGTCGCAGGCGTCGCCCTGCTCGGCCTCTCAGCGGGCGCCCAGGGCGCCTCGCGGGTGGGCTCCGTCTTCCAGCTCTGGCTGATCATCTCGGTCGTCATCGTCGGCGTAGCCGGGTTCGCCGTGGCCCGCCTGCCCAATCCCGTCCGCACTCCGGCGCTGGGTGCGATCGCCGGCCTCGGCTACGCGGTCCTGGCGGTGTCCGCCCGCGTGCTGCCGGGATTCTCGCCGGTGCAGCTGATCAAGAGTCCCGCCGCTTACACGCTGGCGGCTGCCGGAATTGTCTCGTTCCTGCTGTATGCGACCGCCCTGGAGGGCGGCAGCGTCACGACCGCGACCGCCGCCGTCGTGCTGGCCGAGACGATGCCGCCCGCGATCGTCGGGGTGCTGTTCCTGGGCGATACGACGCGGCATGGCCTGGCAGTGGTTGCCGGGCTCGGCTTCGCGCTGGCCGTGGTCTGCGCGGTGGCCCTGGCCAGATTCGGGGAGGCCAGCGAGTCCCACCGGCACTCCGAGCCACAGCCTGAGCCTGACGAGGTAGGGCAGGCGGTCAGCCGCCGGGCGGCATTAGCGCACAGTGAGCGGCCGGAGGGCTAGCGAGCGCGGAAGCGCCTGCCATAGGCAGCTATGTCGGCCCGGCCGGCGGCCTTTCCGGCAGATCACTAGCTAGTCCCGCAAATCAGGCACGTCGCGGCTGCCTGCCGCCCGTGTCTGACCAGCCTGACCTCCTGCGCCTGATATTCTGAGACCCCGTGGGCGAGCGGGTTTCCGCCGAATCTGACCACGGGAGTTTCTTTGTCGATGTCAGTGCATACGTCACGTCCAGCCACGACCAGGCATCTCTTCGTAACCGGGGGGGTCGCCTCCAGCCTCGGTAAGGGGCTCACCGCATCCAGCATCGGCAGGCTGCTGAAGCTGCGCGGGCTGCGAGTCAGCATGCAGAAGCTCGACCCGTACCTGAATGTCGACCCCGGGACCATGAATCCGTTCCAGCACGGTGAGGTTTTCGTCACCGATGACGGCACGGAGACAGACCTCGACGTGGGGCACTACGAGCGCTTCCTGGACATCAGGCTGCCCGGCTCGGCCAACGTCACGACCGGGCAGATCTACTCGCGGGTCATCGCGAAGGAGCGCCGGGGTGATTATCTCGGCGACACCGTCCAGGTCATCCCGCACATCACGAACGAGATCAAGGCACGCATCAGGGAGATGGCCAACGCGGAAACCGATGTCGTGATCACCGAGGTCGGCGGCACGGTCGGTGACATCGAGTCGCAGCCGTTCCTGGAGGCAATCCGGCAGATCCGGCACGAGATCGGCCGGGACCGCTGCTTCTTCCTGCACGTCTCGCTGCTGCCCTACATCGGGCCGTCCGGCGAGCTGAAGACCAAGCCGACTCAGCACTCGGTCGCGGCGCTGCGGAGCATCGGCATCCAGCCCGACGCCATTGTCTGCCGGTCCGACCGGCCGATCAGCGACGGGCTCAAGCGCAAGGTCAGCCTCATGTGCGACGTCGATGAGGAGGCCGTGGTCTCCGCGCCGGACGCCCCGTCGATCTACGACATCCCCAAGGTCCTGCACGCCGAGGGCCTCGACGCGTACGTCGTCCGCAGGCTGGGACTGCCCTTCAGGGACGTGGACTGGAGCGACTGGGATGACCTGCTGCGCCGGGTGCACCGGCCGGCCAGGACCGTGACAATCGCGCTGGTCGGGAAGTACGTCGACCTGCCCGATGCCTATCTGTCCCCGGCTGAGGCGCTGCGGGCCGGCGGCTTCGCCCACGATGTGCGCGTCAATATCCGCTGGGTGACCAGTGATGACTGCCAGACGGCCGAGGGCGCGGCCCGCCAGCTAGGCGACGTGGACGGAATCCTGGTGCCCGGCGGGTTCGGGGTCCGCGGCATCGAGGGCAAGATCGGCGCCGTCCGGCATGCGCGCGAGAACGGGATCCCGATCCTCGGCCTGTGCCTCGGCCTTCAGTGCATGGCCATCGAGGTCGGCCGGGATCTGGCCGGGCTGGAGAACGCCAACAGCGCGGAGTTCGACCCGGAGACCGAGCACCCGGTCATCGCGACAATGGCGGACCAGGAAGACGTCGTCGCCGGCGAGCGGGACATGGGCGGCACCATGCGGCTGGGCCTGTACCCGGCGGTGCTGGCGGAGGGCAGCCTGGTGCGCGAGCTTTACGGCGAGCCGGTGGTCCAGGAGCGGCACCGGCATCGCTACGAGGTCAACAATGCCTACCGGGACAAGCTGGAGGAAGCCGGCCTGATCTGCTCGGGCCTGTCGCCCGACGGGCGGCTGGTGGAGTTCGTCGAGCTGGCGCGCGAGGTCCACCCGTTCTTCGTGGCCACCCAGGCGCACCCTGAGCTGCTGTCCCGGCCTACCCGGCCGCATCCGCTGTTCAGCGGGCTGGTGGCGGCCGCCCTGGAACGCAGCCGCGCGGTCCCGGCCGGCGAGACGGTGGCAGCCCGCCCGGCTGCCAGCGCCTGAGCGTGGCTGCCATCAGCGACGAGGCCAGGGGAGGGGCCGCGGGCGCGCACCCGGCGGAGGACGGCATCCGGGACGAGGCCGGCTCCTGGCCGGTGACGCAGTCGTCCGTACTCGGATCGGGCGCGATCGTGACGCTGCGGCAGGACACCGTCCGGCTGCCCGACGGCGAGGGCGTCGCCCGCGAGGTCGTCGAGCATCCCGGGGCGGTCGCTGTCGTTGCCCTGGACGCCGATGACCGGGTGCTGATGATCCGGCAGTACCGGCACCCGGCCGGGGCGATGCTCTGGGAGGTTCCGGCTGGCCTGCGGGACGTGGCCGGCGAGCCGCTGCTCGATACCGCGCGCCGTGAGCTGCTGGAGGAGGCCGGCTGCCGGGCCGCGGACTGGCATGTGCTGACGGATTACCTCTCCTCGCCCGGTATCACGACCGAGCGAGTGCGCGTGTTCCTGGCCCGTGATCTCACGCTAGTACCGGCTGACCAGCGCGAGTATGTTCAGCAGCATGAGGAGGCCTACCTGACGGTGGCGTGGGTGCCGCTGGCGGAGGCGGTCAGGGGGGTGCTAGCCGGGGACCTGCACAACGGCGTGGCGATCGTGGGTATCTTGTCCGCGTATGTGGCTCACGGGACAAGCTTCCGCGCTCTGCGCCCGGCGACCGAGCCAGAGAACTTGTAAGGAAGGACACAAGGCCAATGAAGGTCGGCGTTCCTAAGGAAGTCAAGAATCACGAGTACCGCGTGGCGATCACGCCAGCCGGAGTCCACGAGCTCGTCAGGTCCGGGCACGAGGTCTACGTGCAGCAGGATGCCGGCGCGGGCTCGGTGATCCCCGACGAGGACTTCGTCGCGGCCGGCGCCACCATCCTGCCGTCGGCAGACGATGTCTGGCAGACCGGCGAGCTGATCCTGAAGGTCAAGGAGCCGGTGGCCGAGGAATACCACCGGATGCGCAAGGACCAGGTCCTGTTCACCTACCTCCACCTGGCCGCGAGCCGTCCGTGCACCGACGCGCTGCTGGAGTCCGGCATCACCGCGATCGCGTATGAGACCGTTCAGCTGCCGGACGGCTCGCTGCCGCTGCTGGCGCCGATGTCGGAGGTGGCCGGCCGGATGGCGCCCCAGGTCGGCGCGCATCATCTGCAGCGCGACGGGGGCGGCCGCGGCGTGCTGATGGGCGGGGTCTCCGGCGTCTACGCGGCCAAGGTCGTGGTGCTCGGAGCCGGCGTGTCCGGGATGAGCGCCGCTGCCATCGCCCTGGGCATGCAGGCCGAGGTGCTGCTGGTCGACAGGAACATCGCCCGGCTGCGCTCGGCCGATGCCATCTACCAGGGCCACTGCCAGACCGTGGCGTCCAACGCCTACGAGGTCGAGCGCGCGGTGATCGACGCCGACCTGGTCATCGGGGCGGTGCTCGTGCCCGGCGCCAAGGCGCCCACGCTGATCTCCAATGAGCTGGTGTCGCGGATGAAGCCCGGCTCTGTGCTGGTCGACATCTCGATTGACCAGGGCGGCTGCTTCGAGGACAGCCACCCGACCACGCACGCCGACCCGACCTACCGGGTGCATGAGTCGGTGTTCTACTGCGTGGCGAACATGCCCGGCGCGGTTCCGCACACCTCGACGTACGCGCTGACCAACGTGACCCTCCCGTACGTGGTGGAGATCGCCAACCGGGGCTGGCGCGAGGCGCTGCGCCGCGACCCGTCCTTCGCTCCCGGTCTCAACACCCACGAGGGCGCCGTCACCTGCGCGCCGGTCGCTGAAGCGCACGGCCTGCCCGCGGTGACCCTGGCGGAGGTGCTCAGCTGACCACCTTCGCCCGAGCTATCGGGCGGTATCTGGACCACCTGGCCGTGGAGCGGGGTCTCGCCGAGCACACGCTCCAGGCGTACCGGCGGGACCTCCAGCGGTACGCCGCGACCCTGACCACGGCCGGGCGGACCGAGATCGAGCAGGTCAGCACCGTGGACGTGGCCGGCTACCTGGCCGGGCTGCGGGAGGGGGACGAGACTCACCCGCCGCTGGCGGCCAGCTCGGCCGGCCGCGCGGTCGTCGCCGTGCGGGGCCTGCATGCGTTCGCGCTCGCCGAGGGCCTGGCGGCCGATGATCCGGCCCGCCCGGTCCGGCCGCCGGCGCCCCCGCGGCGACTGCCCAGGGCCATCTCCGTTGCCGATGTGGAGCGGCTGCTCGACGCCGCCGGGGTGGGACCTGCCGCGCTGCGCGACCGGGCACTGCTTGAGCTGCTCTACGGGACGGGCGCGCGGATCTCCGAGGCTGTCGGCCTGGACGTCGATGACCTGGAGCTGTCCGGGGAGTCACGGTCCTCGTCGGTGGCCGCCATCGTCCGGCTCAATGGCAAGGGCGGCAAGCAGCGGCTGGTTCCGGTCGGCAGTTTCGCCAGGGACGCCGTCGACGCCTACCTGGTCCGGGCCGGCCGGCCCTGGCCGCCGCGCCGGGCCGCGGCCAGCCGAGCCCGGCGCTGTTCCTGAACGCGCGCGGCGGCAGGCTCACCCGGCAGGGCGCGTGGGGAGCGCTCCGCGCGGCCGCGGGCCGGGCGGGCCTGGCCGAGGTCTCGCCGCACGTGCTGCGGCACTCGTTCGCAACCCACCTGCTCGACGGCGGTGCCGACGTCCGGGTGGTGCAGGAGCTGCTCGGCCATGCGTCGGTGACGACCACGCAGGTCTACACCCTGGTAACGGTCGACAAGCTGCGCGAGGTCTACGCCGCCGCGCATCCGCGCGCCATCAGCTAGCGCTGACTGGTCCATTCCGCCATTACCGGGACAGCCTGACTCTACCTAGGTAGAGTCGTGCCGAGCCGCGCGGCCGGCCGGGGCGCCGCGCGCATCATTCCCCGCTGCGTGGGTCTCACTGCGGGAACGGGGCGGGCCGCAGCGGACGGGTGCTGCCCGTTCCCGTTATAGGTGCGCTCCGGTGCGCTCCGGTCACTATTCGCATGCATCTCAATTGGCGCCTAGCGGCGTGGGAGCTTGCCGGCCACGTGCGCAGCGCCTAGAGTCCGAGTTCCAGTGAGCGCATGTGGCGCTAGCCGCCGGGAGGTGCGGTAGCTGTGGCAGCATCCCAAATCCTCGAGGTTCGGCCCGGTCTAGTAGGTCCCACCGGGCGGCCCTTGCCGGTGTTCCCCGAGCCGGAGCCGCTGCTGGTGCACGGGCCAGCGCGGATCGCGGCTGTCTGCAATCAGAAGGGCGGCGTCGGCAAGACCACGACGACCATCAATCTCGGTGCGGCGCTCGCGGAGCACGGCCGTCGCGTGCTGCTGGTCGACTTCGACCCGCAGGGCGCGCTCTCGGTCGGACTCGGCGTCCAGCCGCATGAGCTCGACGCGACCGTCTACAACCTCCTCATGGAACGCGGCCTGAGCGCGCAGGACGTGGTCATCAAAACCCGCGTCGACGGCATGGACCTGATGCCGAGCAACATCGACCTGTCCGGCGCCGAGGTCCAGCTGGTGCACGAGGTCGGCCGCGAGTTCGTGCTCGGCCGCGTGCTGCAGCCGGTGATCGCGGACTACGACGTCATCCTCATCGACTGCCAGCCCTCTCTCGGCCTGCTGACGGTGAACGCGCTGGCCTGCGCCGACGGTGTCATCGTGCCGCTCGAGTGCGAGTACTTCGCGCTCCGCGGCGTGGCCCTGCTGATGGAGACCATCGACAAGGTCTCCTCCCGGCTCAGCCCGAAGCTCGCCATCGACGGCCTGCTCGCGACCATGTACGACTCCCGCACCCTGCACACCAGGGAAGTCCTGGCCGGGGTGGTCGAGGGATTCGGCGACCGCGTATTCCACACTGTCATCAGCCGGACGGTGCGCTTCCCTGACGCTACGGTGGCTGGAGAGCCGATTACCAGGTTCGATCCTGCGTGCAACGGCGCCAGCTCCTACCGTGAGCTGGCCAAGGAGGTACTGGATAGGTGGCGTCAGGGGGTTCCCGCAGGTCCCGTCCGCGCCGGGTAAGTCTGCCGGGAGTCGAGGAACTCCTCCGGCCGCCGGCCAGGCTCCCGGCGGTCGAAAGTGAACGGCAGGCAAGCGGCAGGGAAAGCCACCCCCAGAAGATCACCGTCTACCTGTCCGGCAGCGAGCTGATGGACCTGGAACGCGCCCGGCTGGCACTGCGCTCGTACGGCATCCCGGTCGATCGCGGCCGCATCGTCCGGGAGGCCATCGCGGTGCTGATCGCCGACCTGGAGCTGGCCGGCGAGAACAGCCTGGTCGCGCAGCGCCTGCGCGAGATTCCGTGACGGGCTCGGGTAACCTCCCGGTGACGACCATGACAACCGCTGAGACGAGCATGTCAGCTGGCGAGACGAGCGAGACCGCAGCTGACTCCGGCGCGCCCGCAGCTGGTTTCCAGGTGCACCTCGATGTGTTCGAGGGGCCGTTCGACCTGCTGCTCGCGCTGATCTCCAAGCACAAGCTCGACATCACCGAGATCGCGCTGTCCAGCGTGACGGACGAGTTCATCGGCTACATCCGCGCGCTCGCCGGTGGCTGGGACCTCGACCAGGCGAGCTACTTCCTGGTCGTCGCCGCGACGCTGCTTGACCTGAAGGCGGCGCGGCTGCTGCCGTCCGGCGAGGTCGACGACGAGGAGGACCTGGCGCTGCTGGAGGCCAGGGACCTGCTGTTCGCCCGGCTGCTGCAGTACCGGGCGTACAAGGAGGTGGCGGACGTCTTCGCCGCGCGCCTGTCGCAGGAGGGCCGCCGGTTCCCGCGGCGGGTGCCGATGGAGCCCCGGTTCGCCGAGCTGCTGCCCGAGGTGCTCATCGGCATCGGCGCGGCCGAGTTCGCGGTCATCGCCGCGCGCGTACTCGCGCCGCGGCCGCCGCCGTCGGTGTCGACCGCGCATCTGCACGTCCCGCGCACCTCCGTGCGGGAGCAGGCTGAGATACTGCTGGCACGGCTGCGAACGCTGCGCCGGGCCACCTTCCGGCAGCTCATCGCGGATACCGCCGGGACCTACGAGGTCGTGGCGAGATTCCTGGCGGTGCTGGAGCTCTACCGGGACGGGCTGGTGAGCCTCGATCAGGTTGCTCCGCTCGGCGACCTCTACCTTTCCTGGACAGACAGGGGCGAGCAGGGTGTTCGCCATGATCATGAGGAATACGATGGATAACGGGCCAGCTGGCGCCAGCTGGAAGACCGATGACTTCGCCGAGACTTCACCGGTGACCTCGCTGCTGACTCCGGCGCGGCGGGCTGGTCGCCGGACGAGGCTGAGATAAGCCGCCCGGACGATGCTGCCGCGCCGGGCTGGCCGGGGGATACGCCGGACCCGGACGGGGCGGAGGATGGCGCTGAGGCGGCCGGGCCGGGCGAGGGCGCTGCGCTCATGTCAGGGCCGGAGCTGCGGATGAGCCTGGAGGCAGTCCTGCTGGTCGCCGACGAGCCTGTCGCGGAGGAGCAGCTCGCTGACGTCACTGAGCAGCCGCCCGCCGTCGTCGCAGCCGCGCTTCGCGAGCTTGCCGCGTCCTACACCGCCGAGCAGCGCGGCTTCGACCTGCGTGAGGTGGCGGGCGGCTGGCGCCTGTACACCAGGGCTGAGTGCGCCGCGGTCGTCGAGAGGTTCGTCAGCGACGGGCAGGAAATCAGGCTGACCCAGGCAGCGCTCGAGACGCTGGCCGTCGTGGCCTACCGGCAGCCGGTCAGCCGCGCCCGCGTCTCCGCCGTCCGCGGCGTGAACTGCGACGGCGTGATGCGCACGCTCGTGCTCCGCGGCCTGATCGAGGAAGCAGGCAGCGATCCGGAGACCGGGGCGATCCTGTTCCAGACGACGAGCTACTTCCTGGAGCGGCTCGGCCTCGCGCGGCTCTCCGACCTGCCGGAGCTGATGCCGTTCCTGCCCGATCACCTGGACGACGAGCTGGATCTGGGTCATGACGCCGCCCGGTAAGGCCCCGCGCCGCGGCCGCCAGGCCGGCGCGCCCGGCGTCACTCCGGGTGGTGGTCCTGGCGGTCCCCGGCGCCGCCCCGCGCGCTCAGGATCCGGCAGCCGGGCTCAGCCCGGCCGAGCTGGCACGGGCGCGCGCCGCTGCGGCAAGCCTGGCCGCGGATTTTGACGACGACGATGACTGGGGCGGCGACGGGGCCGGCGAGCGCGACTCGCTGACCGACGTGCCAGGCGGCGTCCGGCTGCAGAAGGTGCTGGCAGCGGCGGGCGTGGGGAGCCGGAGGCACTGCGAGGAGCTCATCGGCGCCGGCCGGGTCGAGGTAGACGGCGAGATTGTCCGCCGGTTCGGCGCGCGGGTCGATCCGCAGCACCAGATCATCCGGGTCGACGGGCGGCGGATCCCGGCCAGCGAGGACCTGGTCTACGTGGCACTGAACAAGCCCGCGGGCGTCCTCACCTCGATGTCCGACAACCGCGGCCGCGCCACCATGACGGACCTGCTCGGCGACACCGCCGAGCGGCTGTTCCACGTCGGCCGGCTGGACTATGACACCGAGGGCCTGATGCTGCTCACCAACGACGGCGAGCTCGCGCACCGGCTGATGCATCCGCGGTTCGGCGTTCCGAAGACCTACCTGGCCGAGGTGCCCGGCCCGGTGCCGCGGGACCTGGGGCGTCAGCTCCTCGGCGGCATCGAGCTTGAGGACGGCGTGGCCAGCGCCGACAAGTTCCGGGTGGTCGAGCAGGCCGGCGGCAAGGCGCTGGTAGAGATTACGCTGCATGAGGGGCGTAAGCACATCGTGCGGCGGATGCTGGCCGCGGCCGGGCACCCGGTCAGCCGGCTGGTCCGGACGCAGGTGGGGCCGGTGTCGCTCGGGTCGCTGCGGCCCGGCACGACCAGGCCGCTGTCTGTCAGGGAAGTCGGCGACCTGTATGCCGCGGTGGGCCTGTAGGCGCCGCCGGAACCGGGCACGACGAGGCAAGAGTCGAGGGCATGAGGAGGACACGTGGCCGTCCGTGCAGTCCGCGGCGCCGTTCAGGTGGGCGGTAACGACCGGGCGGAGATCCTGGCCGGCACCGCCGAGCTCGTCACCGAGGTGATGAACCGCAACGAGCTGAGCACTGACGACGTCATCAGCGTCATCTTCACGGCGACGCCTGACCTGAACGCGGAGTTCCCGGCACTCGCCGCACGCAAGCTCGGCTTCCAGGAGGTACCGCTGCTGTGCGCCGCCGAGATCGCCGTGCCCGGAGCCATGCCGCACGTTGTGCGGCTGATGATGTACATCGAGACGGCGAAGCCCAGGTCAGCGATGCAGCACGTGTACCTGCACGGCGCCGCGGCGCTGCGGCTGGATATCGCGCAGTGACGGACACCGCCGGCACAGCTCGGCCCGGCACAGCGCGGCCCGGCACAGCGCGGCCCGGCACGATGCGGCCCGGCACGGTCGTTGTCGTCGGGACCGGCCTGATCGGCACCTCGGTTGCGCTGGCGCTGCGCGAGCAGGGCGTGCAGGTGTGGCTGGCCGACTCTGATCCCGCTGCCGTGCGGCTGGCCGCCGATCTCGGGGCCGGCCAGCCGCTGCCCGCTGACGGCGCTGCCTGGCGGTCCAGCGGACGTGGCCGTGCTCGCCGTGCCGCCCGGCGCGGTCGCCGCCGAACTGCACGCGGCGCAGGCGCGCGGCCTGGCGCGGTGCTACACCGATGTCGCCAGCGTGAAGGAGCTGCCGCTGGCTGGTGCCCGCGAGCTTGGCTGTGACCTGGCCAGCTACGTGCCCGGCCATCCGCTGTCCGGCCGGGAGCGGTCCGGTCCTGCGGCCGCGAGGGCTGACCTGTTCATGGGCCGTCCGTGGGTGCTGTGCCCGCAGCCCGCCAACGATCCGCGGACCATCGAGCTGGTGACAGGGCTGGCGCAGGCCTGCGGTGCCCTGCTGGTCAGCGTGTCAGCAGCGGAGCATGACCGCTCGGTGGCACTGGTCTCGCACGCGCCGCACGTGGTGGCCGCCGCGATGGCGGCCCGGCTGGGACACGCGCCGCACGCCGCGCTGGCGCTCGCCGGCCAGGGGCTGCGGGACGTGACCAGGATCGCGGCGTCCGGGACGGGCATGTGGGCGCAGATCCTGGCGGCGAACGCGGGCCCGGCCGGATCGGTGCTCCGCGAGGTGGCCGCGGACCTGGCGGCTGCCGCGGATGCGCTTGACAGCCTGGCAGCCGGTGATGAGCAGGCCGTCAAGCAGCTCTGCGATCTGCTGGAGCGGGGGGCCGAGGGCGTCGGGCAGATCCCCGGCAAGCACGGCGGCCCTGCGCGCGGCTTTGCCCCGGTGCAGGTCGTCATCCCGGACCGGCCCGGTGAGCTGGCCAGACTGTTCCAGGCGGCGGGCTCGGCGGGCATCAATATCGAGGACATCACCATCGAGCACTCGCCCGGCCTGCCCGTCGGCGTCGCGGAGCTGTGGGTCCGGCCGGACGAGGTCGCGCGCCTGTCGGACGTGCTGGCTGCGGCCGGCTGGCCCGTGCGCCGGTAACATCGCCTAGTGACCGACTCAGCCGTCTGGATGGTATCGACCGGCGTGGATGAAATGCAGCGTTATGGCAGCCAGGCCGGCCTGGTGATCGCGATGGACGGCCCGGCTGGCTCAGGCAAGTCGACGGCAGCGCGCCGCGTTGCGGCCGAGCTCGGGCTGCGCTATCTGGATACCGGTGCCATGTACCGTGCGCTGACCTGGTGGCTCATCGATCAGCAGGTCGAGCTGGCCGACACGCAGGCTGTGCTGGCTCGCCTGGCAGAGCCGCGGATCGTGGTTGGCACTGACCCTGGCGGCCCGCGGATCACCGTGGACGGTCAGGACGTGGCCGGCCCGATCAGGACCAGGGAAATCTCCAACGCGGTGAGTACGGTGGCGGCGATCCCGCAGGTGCGCGAGCGGCTGATCGGCATGCAGCGTGACATCATCGCCGCGGCCGCGTCCGGCGGCCCCGGCATCGTGGCCGAGGGACGCGACATCGGCACCGTGGTCGCGCCGGACGCGGCGGTCAAGGTGTTCATCACGGCCAGCGAGGACATCAGGGCCCGGCGGCGCAGCGCTGACCTGGCCGCGGATCCGGCGGCGACAGTCGACATGACCCGGCAGGAGCAGGCGCTGCGGGACCAGCGCGACGCCGCCCAGTCCGCGATGGCAGCCGACGCAGTCGAGATCGACACCAGCAGGCTCAGCCTCGGCGAGGTCGTCGACCTCGTCGTCGGACTGGCCAGAGACAGGCAGGCAGTGCCCCATGGCTGATCCCGATGAGGGCCAGGCCGGCCCGGATGCGCCCGCGCCGGTCCTGGCCGTCGTCGGCCGGCCGAACGTCGGCAAGTCGACGCTCGTGAACAGGATTCTCGGCAGCAGGCAGGCGGTTGTCGAGGACACCCCCGGCGTGACCAGGGACCGCGTCAGCTATGACGCGACCTGGCGCGGCCGGGCGTTCACGCTCGTCGACACCGGCGGCTGGGAGCCGTCGGTCGAGGGCACGCCGGCCCTGGCGGCGAAAGTGGCCGCGCAGGCCCGGATCGCGGTGGACGCCGCCGACGCCATGCTGTTCGTCGTCGACGCGGTCGTCGGCGTGACCGATGCTGACGCCGCGGTCGCCGCGGTGCTCCGCCGGTCCAGGAAGCCGGTCGTGCTGGCGGCGAACAAGGTTGACGACGCGCCCGGCGAGCCGGAAGTGCACAGCCTGTGGTCGCTCGGCCTGGGGGAGCCGCTGGCGGTCAGCGCACTGCACGGCCGCGGCAGCGGTGACCTGCTGGACGCGGTGCTCGGCGCGCTGCCGGCCGCTCCGGCAGAGCGTGACGAGGCGGAGGGCGGCCCGCGCCGGGTCGCGCTGATCGGCCGGCCGAACGTCGGCAAGTCGAGCCTGCTGAACAAGCTCGCCGGGCCGAGCGGGTCCTGGTGGACTCGGTCGCGGGAACCACCAGGGACCCGGTGGACGAGCTGATCGAGCTGGGCGGCAGGACCTGGCGGTTCGTCGACACCGCCGGCATCAGGCGGCGGGTGCGCGATACGCAGGGCGCTGACTTCTTCGCCGCGCTGCGGACGGAGCGTGCGCTGGAGCGCGCCGAGGTGGCCGTGGTCCTGGTCGATGCCAGCCAGCCGCTGGCCGAGCAGGACCTGCGGATCATCTCGATGGTGATCGAGGCCGGCCGGGCGCTGGTGATCGCCTACAACAAATGGGACCTGGTCGACGACGACCAGCGCGAGTTCCTGGACCGCGAGATCGACCGGCAGCTGCACAACGCCCGCTGGGCGCCGCGGGTGAACATCTCGGCGAAGACCGGCTGGCATGTGGACCGGCTGGTGCCGGCGCTTGAGCTGGCACTGGGCAGCTGGGAGACGCGCGTGCAGACGGGCAGGCTGAACGCCTGGCTGACCGCGCTGATCGCGGCAACGCCGCCGCCGGTGCGCGGCGGCAAGCAGCCGAAGATCATGTTTGCCACCCAGGCGGGCGTCCGGCCGCCGCATTTCGTGCTGTTCACCAGCGGTTTCCTGCAGGCCGGGTACCGGCGGTTCATCGAGCGCAGGCTGCGGGAGGAGTTCGGCTTCGCCGGGCACGCCCGGTGCACGTGACGATGCGGCTGCGGGAGAAGCGATCGGGCCCGTCAGGCCGGGCTGCCCGCGGTCCCGGCCGGGGCTAGCTGAGCGCGGCTAGCTGGCGCCGAGCCAGAACCAGACGGTCGTGCCGTTGTCTCCGCGCAGGTAGCCCCACTGGTCGGACAGCGTCTGCACGAGGAAGAGCCCGTGCCCGTCGGATGCGTAGACATCGCCGCGTACCACCGGTGCGCTGAGATCGGAGCCCTCGTCCGCGACCTCGATCCGCAGGCCGCCCGACGACTCCAGGATCAGGATGGTCACTGAGCCGCCCTGACAGCGCGAGCTGGAGTGCATGACCGCGTTGGTGACGAGTTCGGAGGTCAGCAGGACCGCGTTGTCCAGGCTCGGGTGTAATTCGCCGAGTGCCTTCGCCACGAAACTGCGCGCCTCCCGGACGTGCTCCGGCCGGCCGGGGATCGTGAGACTGCCCAGGACTGCTGCTCCGGCCATCACGGCCAGGTCCTCGTTGGCGTCGCTCGCCCGAGTGACCATGGATGCCATCCCGGTCGCTCCCTCCCGCGCGGCGTCAGAGAAAAGTCTGCTCGCGGACGCCGTGTCCATCCATTGTGCTGCTCTTGGCGCGCTGCGGGGGCAATTCCTGATACCCCAGGTAAGACGCCTTCTGCTGTTCAATAATGATGTGCACTTGCGTGCCACGCAAGTGCATGACACAAATCACGGCCGCGAAATCTCACATGGGATCTCACGAGCGGCCCCGAGGTCGTGTATCGTGATCGATAAGTCAGTGCCACGTGCAGCCATTCCCATTCTGTCTGGAATGCACTGCGAGCTTCCCGCAGAGGGGGCGAGTGCCAGTGTCGGTCGGCCCAACTGTCCGCCGCCGTCGGCTCGGCAGTGAGTTAAGGCGCCTGCGCGAGTCGCAGTCCATCAAACTCGAGGAAGTCGCCGAGCGGCTCGGCCTGGCCCCGTCGACGCTGTCCCGGATCGAGACGGGGAAGGCGCCGACGCGAACGGCCTACCTGAACTCGATGCTCGAGCTTTACGGCGTGGACGACCCCGGCCAGCGCCAGGTTCTGCTGGAGATGGCGAGGGAAGGTCACCGCAAGGGCTGGTGGGCGGTCTGGGACGGTGTCCTGCCGACTGGTTTCGGTATCTACGTCGGCCTGGAGGCCGAAGCGTCCTCACTCCGGGTGTACGAGGCGCAGGTCGTGCACGGGCTGCTGCAGACCGAGGATTATGCGCGCGCGGTCATGTCGACGGTCCGGCGCCGCCAGACGCCGGACGAGATCGACCGGCTGGTCAAGCTCCGGATGCAGCGGCAGGAGGTACTGCTGCGGGCGGACCCGCTTGAACTGTGGATCATTCTCGACGAGGCGGTGCTGCGCCGGATGGTCGGACCGTCGCGCGTGATGCGAGAGCAGCTAGAGCACCTCTACGAGGCCAGCCAGTGGCCGAACATCACGCTGCAGGTGCTGGCGTTCGGCAGCGGCCTGCACCCGGGCCTTGGCGGCCCGTTCGCCATCATCGAGTTCCCCGAGCGCTTCGATCCGGATGTTGTCTATACCGAGGGCGTCACCGGACAGGCCTATATGGAGGAACGAGACCGCGAGGTCCGGGCCCGCTCTGAGGCATTTGATCTTCTTCGTGCTACCGCCCTTCCGCCGGCCGATTCGGCACTTCTTATCCAGTCAATTTCCGAGGGATCAGACGAAGAATCCACCTGAAAGGAACCCGCATGTCCGAATACGACACTTCCAAGGCAGCGTGGATCACCAGCCGCGCCTGCAACAACTCGGCCTGCGTCCAGGTGGCCCACCTGCCAGGCGGCATGGTGGCCATCCGGGATTCCAAGGACACGGCCAAGCCGGCGCACCTCTTCGACAGCGAGGAGTGGGCGGCATTCGTGACTGGCGTCAGGGCCGGCGATTTCGATCTGCCGGTGAGCTAGCCCGGGCGGGGCAGAGACTGACGGCCCCCGGAACGCCGGACCCCCGGCGATCCGGGGGCTGTCAGGTTTCAGGGTGCCTGTCTGGTTCCCCCGACGCTGTCCGGGAGTTCAGGGACGCCGGTCAGGCTTCGTCCCGGTCTGGCAGGGTTTCCGGGCCGACCGGGTCGATCAGCGGCTGGGCGAACACGTGCCCTAGCGGCTCGGGACCGATGTACTGCTGACAGCGGCAGTTCTCCTCGGCGCAGGCACCGGTGCGGGGATTATGGAAGCTCAGGTGATGGCTGCAGCCGCAGACTGGCTGCGGGCCCGGCGGCGGCACGAGCGCGGCCTGCTTTCGCTCGGCCAGCTCGGCCTTGGCCGCGATGATCCGCAGCCGCCGGCTGTGATGGCGCTCCAGGGCGCCCCCGGCTATCGGGACGACGATGAACAGCAGCCACCAGTCGTTCGACAGGAAGCTGACAACGCCGCTCACCTTTCTATCCTCGCTCAGCCTGGTGAGCAGAGGCAAACCCGGTCCGCCGCGAGACGGGCCGCAGCCAGCTCAGGAGGGCAGGCCGAACTCGCCGTCCCGCGCGCCGCCCAGGAAGGCCTGCCACTCGGCTGCGGTAAAGATCAGCGCAGGGCCGTCGGCGTCGCGTGAATTGCGCATCGCGACGGCTCCGCCGGCCAGGAATGCGATCTCGACGCAGTTCCCCCCGGTCGGCCCGCTGCGGCTGCTCTTGATCCATGGTGCGGAGATCTCGCGGGCACTGATCCCGCTGGCAGGGCTGCTCACTGGGTTCCCTCCAACTCTGCGAGCATCGAGCGAATGAGGTCGGTGGTCTGCTCAGGCGTCGTGCTGGATGCGCAGATGTGATCCATCGCCTCGGCATACCGGTCCACGTCGGCCGGCTTGTCCAGGTACATGGCGCTGGTGAGCTGCTCAACGTAAACCACGTCAGGCAGGTCGTCGGCGGCGAACGCCAGGATACTGAAGCTACCCGGCGCCGCGTAGGACGCGCCGGTGAGGAAGGGCGAGATCTGGATGGTCAGGGCCGGCCGGCAGGAGATGTCGAGGAGGTGCTCAAGCTGAGCCCGCATCAGGGCCGCGCTGCCCACCGGGCGCCTGAGGGCCACCTCGTCGATGACCGCCCATAGCTTCAGGCCGCCCGACGCGAACCGGCGCTGCCGTTCCTTTCGCAGGTAGACGAGCTGGTCAGTCTCGTCCGGTGAGTATGAGCCAAGCCGGATGACGGCAGCGGCGTAGTCCTCCGTCTGCAGCAGGCCAGGCACGAACTGGGTGTCGAAACTGCGGATCGACTCGGCGGACTCCTCGAGGCCGATGTAGGACTGGAACCAGGCGGGCAGGACGTCCTGGTAGCGATGCCACCAGCCGGGCTGGTTGGCCTGGCTGGCTAACGTCAGCAGCTGCTCGCGCTCGGCCGAGTCGGTGACTCCGTACAGGTTGAGAAGGTCGGCGATGTCGACCTCGCGCACGGCGTTGCGGCCGAGCTCGATCCTGCTGATCTTCGACTCCGAGCCGCGGATCGCCCTGGCCGCCTCCTGCGCCGAGATACCGCGAGACTCGCGAAGGCGCCTGAGCTGGGTGCCGAGCAGGATGCGCAGGACGGTTGGCGCACCGGGCCCGTCGGTGCCCCGCATGCCCTGCTCCGCGCTGGCGGGCATCATGTCATCCGACATCAGCCGCGCTCCCTCCGATGCGCCGCCTGGATCTTACTATCGCGTCGCGGTCATGCGCAGTGGCCATCATGGTTCGAGCCTGCTTGCCTTTTTGCGCGGAGGTTCATGGCGCACGTGTGTAATTGCGGACTTCTCATACCTCGCTAACGTCATGATATCGCAGATGCGATTTCACGCCAGCCCCGTTTCCCGGCCGGCCCGGCCAGCGCACCGGGGTGTCCGGGCGCCTCGCTACGATCGCAACCGGATGCCGTCCATCTCTCTCGCGCGAAGGCAGGGTGCATGCGTTACAGGCCACTGGGCAACTCCGGTCTCGTCGTCTCGGTCGTCGGACTGGGCTGCAACAACTTCGGCCGGCGGCTCGACGTCGCGCAGACGCGCGCCGTCGTCGATGCAGCGATCGACTCGGGCGTGACGCTGCTCGACACCGCGGATATCTACGGCGGAGCCGGGCGGTCCGAGGAGCTTCTGGGTGAGGTGCTCGCCGGGCGCCGGGACCAGGTTGTCCTCGCCACAAAGTTCGGGTCGCAGCCAGCGGACATGGGTTACGGGCCGGCCGCCGGGGCGAAGGGCGGGCGCGCCTACATCCGCCGCGCGGTCGAGCACTCGCTGCGCCGGCTGCAGGACCGACTACATCGACCTGTACCAGATCCACACGCCTGACCCGGTCACGCCGGTCGAGGAGACGCTGACCGCACTGAGCGAGCTGGTGCAGGCCGGCCTGGTCCGCTACATCGGGCACTCCAATTTCTCCGCTGTTCAGATCGCGGCGGCGGCGGCTGCCGCGCGGGAACTTGGCACGGTGCCGTTCATCTCGGCGCAGAACCACTGGTCGCTGCTGGAGCGCCAGGCTGAGCTTGAGGTGGTGCCGACCGCCATCGAGTACGGCCTTGGCGTGCTGCCGTTCTTCCCGCTCGCCAACGGCCTGCTGACCGGCAAGGTCAGGCGAGGGTCGGGTCCGGCCGAGGGCACCCGGCTGGCCGAGCGGGCCGGCTACATCACCGAGGACAAGCTCGACAAGGTTGAGGCACTGGCCGCGTGGGCTGAGCAGCACGGCACCACCATGCTGGAAGTTGCGATCGGCGGCCTGGCCGCGCTGCCCGGCTGCACCTCCGTCATCGCCGGCGCCACCTCGGCCGAGCAGATACGGGCCAACGCGCAGGCCGGGGAGTGGGTGCCTGACGACGGCGAGCTGGCCGAGATCGACAAGATTCTGCCCGCCTACAGCTGACGCAAAGGGAGCCTGCAGATGAGAGCGGCACTGTATGAGAAGCTCGGGCCCGCCGCCGGGGTGCTGCGGGTGGAGGACGTCGACCGGCCGGAACCGGGTCCGGGTCAGGTCCGCGTCAGGATGCAGCTCTCGGCGGTCAACCCGACCGACTGGAAGTCACGGGCGGGAGCGACGCCGCGCGCCATCGACGGCTTCCAGATTCCGCATCGACGATGGCGCCGGCGTCATCGACGCAGTGGGTGACGGAGTCGATCCCGGCCGCGTCGGCGAGCGCGTCTGGACCTGGCTGGCCGCGGCGGGCAGCCGCTACGGCACCGCGGCGCAGTGGTGCGTGCTGCCGTCCCGGCAGGCAGTGCCGCTGCCGGAGAACGCCTCCGCGGAGCTGGGTGCGTGCCTGGGCGTGCCGGCCATGACCGCGCACTGGTGCCTGTTCGCCGACGGCCCGGTCGACGGTAAGAGCATCCTCGTCGCCGGCGGCGCCGGCGCCGTGGGGCATTTCGCGATCGAGCTCGGCCGCCACGGCGGCGGCCGGGTTGCGACCACGGTCAGCGGCCCGGAGAAGGCCGAGCTGGCCCGGCAGGCCGGCGCCGACCTGATCGTCAACTACCGCGATGCCGGCGCTGCTGCGCAGCTGCAGGCCTTCGCACCGCGGATGGACAGGATCGTCGAGCTGGCCCTCGGCGCCAACCTGGAGCTTGACCTGTCGGTTTCCGGGCCGGGAACGCACATAGTCACCTACGCGGCGCAGGCGCAGGACCCGGTTATCCCTGTGCGCAAGTGCATGAATGCCTGCGTCACCCTGCGCTTCCTGCTGCTCTACAACATCCCCGCGCAGGAGGCCGAGGCTGCGGTCGCGGCGATCTCCGCCGCGGCTGCGGCCGGCGCGCTGACGCCGCTGCCGATCATCAGGTTCCCGCTCGATGAGATCGTGGCGGCCCACGAGGCGGTCGAGGCCGGCGCTGTCGGCAAGGTCGTGCTCGAGATCCCCTGACGCACCGCTCGCGTACCGCCACGGAATTCACTGCCGGAAGTGCTTGGCACTGCGGCGGATAACCGTTATCTTCTAGCTAACCGTTATCCGGATAGCCGTTAGAGGTGACGCGCCCGTGCAGCAGGAAGTGCTACTCGCGCTGCTGGCCAAGGAGCCGTCGCACGGCTACCAGCTGCGGGCCCGGCTGCGCGAGGCGCTCGGTCCGATCGGCGACGCGATGAACGACGGGCAGGTCTACGTCACGCTCGGCCGGCTGGAGAAGGCAGGCCAGGTGGTAGCCGAGCGGGCGCCCGGCACGCCGGAGCGGCCCGATCGCAAGATCTATGCGCTCACCGCTGCCGGGCAGCAGCGGGTAGCCGAGTGGCTGGCCGAGGTGAGCTGGCCGAAGCCAGATCTCGCGGAGTTTCACCTGAAGTTGCTGGCCGCCGCGGCGGCACATCTCGCCGATCCGGTTGCCATCGTGGACGCGCAGCGCCGCGAGCTGCTGCGGCGGCTGCGGGACGCGCAGCGCGCCGCCATGGCCGAGTCGCGCGACTCGGCGGCGGCGCTGCTGCTGGAGGGCATCGTGCTCCGCCTGCAGGCAGACCTGCGCTGGCTGGAGGCATGCGAGCGAACCTGGACGAGCCGCAAGGCTGGCCCGCGAGGAGAACAGCGAGCGACATCGTGACCGAGATAATGCTCAGGGCTCGTGATCTGTGCAAGCAGTACGGCCGGGACGACAGCCTGGTGCGCGCCGTTGACCACGTGGACCTCGATGTCCCGGCCGGCGAGACGCTCGCGGTGATGGGACCGAGCGGCTGCGGCAAGTCGACCCTGCTCCACTTGCTCGGCGGCCTGGACCGGGCGTCGGCCGGGGAACTGTGGGTCGCCGGCCAGCGGACCGATCAGCTGAGCGAGCGCGGCCTGGCGGCCATTCGGCGCAGCGGCGTCGGGTTCGTGTTCCAGGCCTTCCACCTGATGGACGAGCTCACCGCGGTGGAGAACATCGAGCTTCCGCTGCTGCTGGCCGGCCGCCCGGCCCGTACGGCGCGACGCCGGGCAGTGCAGCTGCTTGACCAGATCGGACTGGCCGACCGGGCGCGGCACCTGCCGTCACAGCTGTCCGGCGGCCAGCGGCAGCGGGTCGCCATTGCCCGCGCGCTGGCCAACGAGCCGCTCATCGTGCTCGCCGACGAGCCGACTGGCAACCTGGACAGCGAGGCGACGCTGGAAGTGCTCCGCCTGTTCGAGAGCCTGCACGACGCCGGTCAGACCGTGGTCGTCGTGACCCACGACGCGCGGATCGCGGCAACGGCGGACCGGCTCATCTCGATGCGGGACGGGGCATTCATTGACGAGACCCGCCTGACCGGCGGAACCACCGGCAGTCTCGGCGCACTGGCCGGCCTGGAGGGCTGACACGTGAGCAAGCTGCTGCTGGTCGGCCGCCTGGCCCTGCGTGGCCTCCGGGGACGCCCGGCACAGGCGGCGCTCTTGCTGCTCGCGATCACCGCCGCGTCCGCCACTCTGACGATGGCGCTCGTGCTGCACGGCGTCACCAGCCAGCCCTACGCGCGGACCCGGGCGGCGACTAACGGACCGGACGTAGTGGCCCTGCTCGGGCAGGGCGGCGTGTCAGTCGGCACCGGCCCGAAAGGCGGGCCGCCGAAGAGCGGGCCCGCGGGCGGACCGCACGGGCCACAGGGCTCAGTCGCGCAGATCGAGGCCCAGGCCACGGGCCTGATCCACGCTCACGGCGTGACTGCTCACAGCGGACCGTTCTCCGAAGCGGGCGCCGTGCTCAAGGTCCGCGGGCTCGCGGTCTCGATCCAGGTAGAAGGCCGCGGCCAGGCACGGGCCGGGGTCGACCAGCCGAAGCTGACCGCCGGCAGCTGGGTGCGTCCCGGCGGCATCGTGCTGGAACGGGCGTTCGCGGGCGCGCTCGGCGTCAGCGTGGGCGACCGGATCACCCTGGATGGGCGGCCCTTCACGGTGGCCGGCCTGGCTGTCACCGCGGCCGAGACTCCCTACCCGAACCTCTGCTTCACTGGCGGCTGCAATACCGGGATTCCCGGCGATCAGCAACTGGAGGGACATGGGGCAGGCCTCGGCTGGGTCACGCAGCCGGACGCCCGCGTCCTGGCTGCCGCCGACGGGCAGGAGTCGGCTGCTTACGTCCTCAACCTGAAGCTCAGCGACCCGGCCAGCGCGCCGGCCTTCATCAGTGCCTTCTACCGGGGGCACCCGCAGGGCGGCCCGGTGAACCTGCTGTCCTGGCAGAGCATCGCCACCGGGGATGCCCTGCTGGTCACCGACGAGCAGCAGGTGCTGACTCCCGGTGCGTGGCTGCTCGGGCTGCTGGCCATGGCCAGCGTGGCCGTCCTGGTCGGCGGCCGGATGTCCGAGAGCACCCGGCGGGTCGGGCTGCTGAAGGCGGTCGGCGCCACTCCCGGGCTTGTCGCCCTCGCGCTGCTGGCCGAGAACCTGATCCTGGCGCTCGCTGCGGCCGTGGCCGGACTGGTCATCGGGAGGCTGGCCGCGCCGCTGATCACCAGTCCCGGTGCCGGGCTCGTCGGTACTCCCGGTGCCCCCTCGCTGACCCTGGCCATCGCCGGCCAGGTAATCGCCGTGTCGCTGGTCGTGGCCCTGGCCGCAACGCTAGTGCCCGCCATCAGGGCCGCCCGCACCAGCACCGTGGGCGCCCTGGCGGACGCAGCCCGGCCGCCCCGGCGCCGGGCCACGCTGATCAGGCTCGCCGCCCGGCTGCCGGTGCCGTTGCTGTTCGGGCTGCGCCTGGTTGCCCGCAGACCGCGACGTGCCGTACTCGGAGCGGCCAGCATCGCCGTCACGGTGACCGGGCTCGTCGCCGTCGTCGCCTTTCATGACCTGGCCGGCCAGAAGCGGCTGGGAGCCGCAGCCGGGCTGGGCGATCCGATCGCCAGCCGGGATGAGCAGATGCTGCTGGTGCTGACGATCGCGCTGGTCACCCTGGCGGCCCTGAACGCGATCGTCACCGCGTGGGCGACGGTGCTGGATGCCCGGCACTCCACGGCGCTGGCCCGGGCACTCGGGGCTAGCCCGCGGCAGGTCAGCGCGGGTCTGGCCACGGCGCAGGTGCTCCCGGCGCTGCCGGGCGCGATCGTCGGTGTTCCGCTCGGGATCGGGCTGTTTGCGGCGGCCAGCGGCGCCGGGCACGTCGTTGTGCCGCCCGCCTGGTGGCTGGCCGGCATCGTGCTGGCCACGCTGGTGGTCGTGGCGGGGCTGACCACCATCCCGGCGCGGATCGGCAGCCGCAGTCCGGTCGCCGCGGTTCTCGGGCAGGAGGCGTAACCGGCGGGACGCCTGACGCTCGTCGTCCGCCTAGGGCTCCGCGACCTGCGCTGCCGGCGGCGGCTACTCCGTCCTGAGCAACCCGCGCTACGACCGCGTCGAGGACGGACGCCCGCCGTTACGGGGTGATCCGGTGCAGGTCGCGCGGGAACAGCGTCACCTGGCGCACGTTCGCGGCGCCGGTGAGCCGGGCCGTCCACCGCTCCAGCCCGATCGCGAACCCGCCGTGCGGCGGCATCCCGTGCCTGAACACCTGCAGGTACCCGGCGAACGGCGCCGGGTCGAGGCCGCGCGCCGCGAGCGCCTTGAGGTAGTCCTCGTACCGGTGCAGCCGCTGCCCGCCGGTCACGATCTCGCTGCCGCGGAACAGCAGGTCGAAGCCGCTGGAGTAGCCGGGCCGGGACGGGTCGGGAGCGGTGTAGAACGGCTTGGCCGTCAGCGGGTAGCCGGTGACGAACAGCAGCTCGCTGCCGTGCTCGCGCGCCGCCCACTCGCACAGCCAGCGCTCATGCGCGGGCGCGAGGTCGTCCTCACCCGCGACGTCCTCGCCGGTAGCCGCTGAGATCAGCGTCATCGCCTCGGTGAAATGCACATGCGGGATCTCGGCCGGCACCTCGGGCAGCGCGGCGGCAAGCTCGTGCATGGCCCGGCCAGCCCGTTCCCGTACGCATTCGACCATGCCGGCAACGGCGTCGCGGCAGACCGGCATGACGTCGAAGTGGTCGCTGATGAAGCCCAGCTCGGCGTCCAGGCTCGCGTACTCGGCCAGGTGCCTCGCGGTGTCGTGCGGCTCGGCGCGAAACACCGGCCCGACCTCGAAGACCCGCTCGAATACCCCGACCATTGCCTGCTTGTAGAACTGCGGGGACTGGGCGAGGTAGGCGGGGCGGCCGAAGTAGTCGACCGCGAACACGTTCGCGCCGCCTTCAGTGGCTGACTCGACGATCTTCGGAGTGAAGATCTCGGTGAAGCCGGCGCCGTCCAGCGCGGCGCGGAAGCCCGCGGCGCTAGCCGCCGCGATCTCGAAGCCAGCCCGCAGCCGCGGATGACGCAGCGTGGTCGGCGCGTGGTCCAGGATCGTCGGCAGCGTGGCCGTGAGCGCGGGCCGGTACAGGTCGAACGGCGGCGGCTCAGCAGGCCCGGACAGCCGGGTCAGCACTGGCTCGGTGAGCTCGGCTCCGCCCGGTGCCTGCTCGCTGGCGACGACGAGGCCCTCGACCTGCAGGACTGTTTCCTCGCCGGGTGGCATCGCGCCTCCGGCAGGCAGCACGACCTGTGCCAGCCCGGACCGGTCGCGGATGACAAGAAAGGTGACTGATTTCAGCTCGCGGCGGCGGTGCAGCCAGCCGGCGATCGTGACGCGCTCGCCGATGTGCTCGGGCAGCTCGGCGGCCAGTACTCGTGAGATCAGTACTCGTGAGATCATCACAGCTCCCTGGGGATATGTGCGACCCCTTGGGAGTGCGGGCGATAAGGGAACTCGCGGTGCCACCGCACTTTCGCCGGTCCCTGCCCGTATGTGCGGGCTGCCCGTGCGGGCGGGAACGGCCTCGTTGGGCCCGGTGACGGGGGCTGGCCGGCGGGGCATCGGGCGCGCCGCTGGCGGCGGCTGCCGTTCCTCCCCGCGCTCGGGAGTGTCTTCGCGACCGGCTGCGAGGCCGCCTTCTCAGCTTCCGGCGGCTCTCTGGTGCCCGCATGGCCCGGCGCTACTTGTCTCCGTCAGCGCGTTACCCATCAGCATAGGCGGCGGGCCGGGCACCCGAAACCGGGTTTCCTGGCCGGCGGCGCCGGCCAGGGGCGGCCGGGCATTGCGGGCGATATGCATCGGGCTGGCCGGCCGCCTACCCTGAGGGCATGTACCTGCCACGCCACTTCACCGTCACCGACCTGGCTCAGATCACGGCGTTCGTCGATGCGGCGCAGTCTGCTGATCTGGTGACCTTCGACGGCACCAGGCCGGTGTCGACGCTGCTGCCGGTTATCTGGGATCGCCCGGCGGAGCTGGCTGCCGGCCCATGACGGCCCGGATGACGGAGCGGCAAAGGCGACGGCGGACTTCGGGCGGCTGCTCGGGCACGTCGCCATCGCGAACGACCAGTGGAAGACGGCGATGCCCGGCGCGCAGGCGCTTGCCATCGTGCGCGGACCGCAGGCGTACATCTCGCCATCCTGGTATGAGAGCAAGGCACGGCACGGCCGGGTCGTGCCGACCTGGAACTACGAGGCCGTGCACCTGACCGGCGCCATCACTTTCCATCAGGACCCGGAGTGGCTGCGCGCGTTCGTGACCCGGCTGACGCGGCAGCACGAAGCGGGCCGGGAGCGCCCGTGGGCAGTCACGGACGCCCCGCCGGAGTACATCGACGGGCAGCTGCGCGCGATTGTCGGAGTCGAGCTCACCATCACCGCGGTCGAGGCCAAGCAGAAGCTCAGCCAGAACCGCAGCGAGCTGGACCGCGAGGGCGTCGTTGCCGGGCTGCGGGCCGAGCCAGCGGACGGCCTCGGAGCCGCCGCGATCGCTGATGCGATGGCCGGCCAGCTCGCTGGCAGCGAAGGCTGACGCCGGGTCTGTAACGGGCGGGGAACGGACCAGCCAGATGTCAACCGCGGTTGACTTTTCATCCGTTCGGGCGCGTTCAGAATCGGTCATATCATCACTAAACGTCATCGCAGCGCGCTGAAAAGAATGAGAAGTCCCTGGCGCGGCCGGTGACGACGCCTAGTCGCCCGGGTTGTCCGGGTCGTCTGGCCCGTCGCAGCTGCTGACGGGGCAGACGCCGGCGGCATCGCCCTGGTGCCCGGCGGCGATAGCTTTGCTGATGGCCGTGAGCTGAGTGACCTGCTCGGCGGTGAGGCGGTCGAACAGCGACCGCCGTACCTGCGCGACGTGGCCGGGCGCCGCGGCGGCGAGCGCAGCGAGTCCGGCGTCCGTCAGCCGGGCGATCTGGCCGCGGCGGTCGGTCTCGCAGTCCAGTCGCTCCACCCAGCCGCGCTCTTCAAGCCGGGCCACGGCGTGCGACAGGCGGCTCTTGCTCGATGTCGATGCCTCGGCGAGCTGGCTCATGCGGAGAGAGCGATTGTCCGCCTCCGACAGCCGCACTAGGATCTCGTAGTAACCGTGCGGAAGGGCCGAGTCCCGCTGCAGCTGGCCGTCAACGGCCGAGAACAGCGTCTGGGTGGCGGTCAGGAATGCCCGCCATGCCTCTTGCTGCTCAGTACTCAGCCAGTGAATCTCGGTGTCACGCACGCGTACAGCATACCGCAGATAGTTGAACGTTTGACATCTGCGCCAGGAGCGTGATAGTCCTTGAGTATTCAACAACACCCAACGTAACCACACGCCATCGGGAGTGATTCACTTTGTCGGCACCAAGCACTGAGACGGCAATTCCGGGCTACGAGGCCGCCACCTGGAACATCGACCCGGTCCACTCCGAGGTCGGCTTCTCGGTCCGGCACATGATGGTCAGCAAGGTCCGCGGGCGCTTCACCACCTTCAGCGGGCAGATCGTCACGGCCGAGGACCCGACCAAGTCCTCCGCTACCGCCGAGATCGACCTCTGCCTCGATCAACACCGGTCAGGACCAGCGCGACGACCACATCAGGTCCGCTGACTTCTTCGAGGTCGAGAAGTACCCGACCATGACCTACCAGTCCACTGGCGTGCGCGTCGAGGACGGCGAGTACATCCTGGACGGCGACCTGACGCTCAAGGGCGTCACCAAGAGCGTGCCGCTCAAGCTGGAGCTCAACGGCTTCGGCCCGGACGCGTACGGCGGCACCCGGGCAGGCTTCACCGCCACCGGGGAGATCAACCGGCGTGATTTCAACGTCAACTTCAGCGCGCCGATGCAGAACGGCGGCGTCGTGGTAGCTGACAAGATCCAGCTCCACCTCGAGATCGAGGCCGTCAAGGCCTGACCTCGCCGTCGGCCGGCCAGGGCCGGCCCCGGCGTGCCTCACGGGGCGCGCCCGGGGTCGGCCCTGCTGCTTGTCCGGCACGCCCGCTTGCGCGGCCTGCTGCTTGTGCAGCACGGCGCGGTTCAGCCGGTGACCAGCGGGAATTTCTTCCGGGCGGGGCGTCGAGGAGCTCGCAGCCGGGGATCGACGGGCGGGGGCCCATGGGGATTTCGGCCGATAAAGCTGTCAGGCGGGACGCAGTCGGTCCGGCATCTGCCACCTGGTCCGAACTGCCCGTTTTCGTCGCGGACCAGGTGATCGGCCCGCAGACCGCGCTGCCGCTGGGCGCGCACGCGGCGCAGCACCTTCCGGCGGCCGGGTGAGCAGCGCGATCCTCGTCATCGAGGACGACCCCGACATCGCGCTCGCCATCACGACGGTGCTCAGCCGCGGCGGCTTCGACGTCGTCGGCGCCGCCGACGGCCGGAGTGGCCTGCGGGAGTTCCATGACCGGCACCCCGCGCTCGTGCTGCTGGACATCGGCCTGCCGGCGCTGGACGGCTGGCAGGTGCTCGAGCGCATCCGCGACCTCAGCGACACGCCCGTCCTGATGCTGACCGCGCATGGCCATGAAGCCGACAAGGTTCGCGGTCTGCAGGCAGGCGCCGACGACTACCTGGCCAAGCCGTTCGGCAATGCCGAGCTGCTGGCCCGGATCCAGGCGCTGCTCCGCCGGGTTCCCGGGCCGCCGCAGGACCCACGCGCCGGCCGGCTCCCCGTGACGAGCCCGGACCCCCGCGCGAACCGCGACCTCAGCGCGAACCGCGACCCCGCGCGGCCGCGACCCAGGCGACCGTGACCTCGGCGCGGACCAGGCGCCGCCCGACCGCGCCGCCCGCTACGACGACGGGTTCCTGCAGGTTGACCAGGGGTCATGCGACGTCGCCGTGGCGGGCCGGGCCGTCGCGCTGACGCCGACGGAGTTCCGGCTCCTGTCCGCGCTCATCCGGCACCGCGGCCAGGTGCTGTCGCCGTCCCAGCTGCTGGAGCTTGCCTGGAATGACCCCGGCCGGGTGGGGCCCGAACGGGTCAAGTTCAGCGTCATGCGGCTGCGCCGCAAGCTCGGTGCCGGCGGCCAGGAGGGCTCGCCGATCGAGGCGGTGCGCGGATTCGGCTACCGGTACCTGCCGCCGCCCGCCGGCTGAGCGAGCAGGCGCGGCAGCGGGACCTGGCGGCGACGATTCGCCCTGGTATCACTGCCGATGTAACGGCTGCGCCCCATCTTGCAACCCGGCTGCTACCGGACGGCTAACCAGCCTGCAACCGGTGCCGCCAACGATCGTGGTATGAGCGTGCAGCTTAGTCACGAGCCAGCGAAGATCCTGCTGGTCGAGGACGACCCGGATACCGGCAGGTACATCGTCGACGTTCTCACCCGGCGCGCCGGGCTCGAGGTCCGGCACGCGCACAGCCCGGCCGAGGCGCTCAGCCTGACCGGCGGCGGCGAGAGCTTCGAGCTTGTCATCAGCGACATAGAGATGCCCGGCATGTCCGGCATCGAACTGCTCGGCCGGATCCGCGAGACCGCGCCCGGCGTGCCGGTCATGATGATCACCGCGCACGCGACCGTCGGGAACGCCGTCGGCGCCGTACGGGGCAAAGCCGACGAGTTCCTGCAGAAGCCGCTGCGGCCCGACGACCTCATCGGCGCGGTGCGCGGCCTGCTGGAGCGCAGCCAGGCCAGCCGGGAGCGGGTGCTCGCAGTGGGCGCGCACCCGGATGACGTGGAGATCGGCACGGCCGGGACGCTGCTGGCGCATCGCGCAGCCGGGCACGAGGTGTCCATCCTGACGATGTGCCGGGGCGCGCGCGGCGGCGTGGAAGGGGCCAGGGCGGGCGAGTCTGAGCAGGCCGCGCGGCTACTCGGGGCCGCGCTGTACCTGGAGGACCTGGAGGACACCAGGATCAGCGAGGGCGACCCGACCATCAGCGCGATCAGCGCGGTGATCGAGACCGTCAGGCCGACCATCGTGTACACGCACTCGCCGCATGACGTGCACCAGGATCACCGCAACACCCACCGGGCCGTCATGGTGGCCGCGCGCACCATCGGCTCGGTCTACTGCTTCCAGTCGCCGTCCGCCACCGTGGACTTCCGCCCGGCCAGGTTCGTCGACGTCGACGCCTACCTGACGGGGAAGCTCGCGGCCATCGGGGCGTTCGCCTCGCAGACGGCGATCCGCGGGTACCTCGAGCCGGACCTGATCGAGGCGACGGCGCGGTACTGGTCGCGGTTCGGCGAGGGCCGGTACGCGGAGGCGTTCGAGGTGATCAGGGATCGTGCGGCAGGCGCAGCCGCGATGGGCGTGCCCGGCAGCACCGGGCAACAGGCCGAGAGGGGCAGTCATGCAGCCGTATGACGACAGGTCAGGCAGCATCCGCGTTCTCGTCACGGGCGCAGGCGGCCCGGCTGGCATCGCGGTGATGAAATCACTGAGCAGCGTGCCGTCGGTCGAGGTGCTGGCCGCGGACATGGACGCCTGGGCGGCGGGCCTGTACCTGGTCCCGGCACTGAGCCGCGTCATCGTCCCGGCCGGGGATGCGGGTGACTTCGTTCCCGCCCTGATCGGGATCTGCGAGCGGCTGACGGTCGACGTGGTCGTTCCCACCGTCGACGCGGAGCTGATGCCGCTCGCCCTCAGCCGCGACGACTTCGCGCGCCGCGGCGTGGCGCTCATGCTGGCCCCGGACAAGGCACTGGCCCAGACGCTGGACAAGCTGGCGCTCGCGCGGGTGTGCGCCGACGCCGTCCGGGTGCCGCGCACGGAGAGCCTGGACACGCCGGCCGACCCGGCCAGCTGGACCTACCCGGTGATCGTTAAGCCGCGCAGCGGCAGCGGCTCCCGCGGCGTGTCGATGCCGCAGTCAGCGGCGGAGCTCGCCGCCGTCGGCGCCAGGCCCGGCTACCTGGTGCAGGAGTACCTGCCCGGCGACGAGTACTCCGTCGACGTGCTGGCCGACGGCGGCGGGCGGGTCGCTGCCGCCGTCCCGAGGCTGCGCGCGCGGGTTGACTCCGGTGTCTCGGTGGCCGGGCGCACCGTCCGGAATGCCGAGCTGGAGAATTTCGGGGCCGCGGTCGCCACTGCTGTCGGTCTTACCTATATCGGGAACGTGCAGTGCCGACGTGATCGAGCCGGCCGGCTCGCGCTGCTCGAGGTCAATCCGAGGCCCCCCGGCTCGATGCCGCTGACGATCGCCAGCGGCGTGGACATGCCGCGCCTGGCGCTGCAGGCACTGCGCGGCGGCGAGCTGCCCGCGCACGCCGACTTCACCGAGACCGCCATGGTCCGTTTCCTGGATGAGCGGTTCGTCACGATGGCCGAGGTCGAGCAGGTCTCGGCGTGACGCTGCCCGCCGGGACCAGTGCCGCCGCCGATCTCGGCCTCGCCGCCGGGCGCGCACCCGCGCTGGACGAGGACTTTCACGTGCACTCGACGTTCTCCGACGGCACGAGCACGATCTCGGAGAACCTGGCCGCCGCGGAGGCGCGCGGGCTGCGCACCATCTGCATGACCGAGCACGTGCGCGCGAGCACCGCCTGGCTGCCGGAGTTTGTCAGCGCGGTGGCCGGGCTGGACCCTCCTGCCGGGCTCGCGGTCAGAACCGGGGTGGAGGCCAAGATCCTGGACATGACCGGCAGGCTCGACCTGCCTGATGACCTGAGCGGCATCGACCTGGTGCTGATCGCCGATCATCAGTTCCCGGCCGACGTGGGGCCGGTCGATCCGGCCGCACTCCGCCAGGACCTGGCCGACGGCGCGGTGAGCCAGGCGGATGTGCTTGAGTGCCTGGCCGAGGCGACCGCGAACGCCGCGAGCACGGTGCGCACCGGCATCCTGGCGCACCTGTTCAGCGTGCTGCCGAAGGTCGGGCTCAGCGAGGACGACGTGCCGGACGCGCTGCTCAGCTGGCTGGCCAGGCGGCTGCGGGAGGCCGGTGCCGTAGCCGAGGTGAACGAGAAGTGGTCCTGCCCGGCACCCCGCACGGTCGCGGCACTCGCGCGAGCCGGGGTTCCGCTGGTGGCCAGCAGCGACAGCCACCACAGCAGCGATGTGGGCAGCTACCGGTCGGTCCGCCGGACCGTCGGCACTGTCTTCGGGGGCGGCACTGTCTTCGGGGGCGGAGCCGGACCATGAGCCTGCTCGTACTCAAATGGGTGCTGGTCAGCCTGGTTCTGGTCGGGGCGATCCCGCTGGTCGTGGCCAGCTACCAGTTCCTGCTCGTCGGAGTGCACTTCCTCCGGCTGCACTACCGCAAGTGCGCGCCGTACTACCCGCGCACGGCGATCCTGGTGCCAGCCTGGAACGAGGCCCTGGTGATCGGCGCGTCCGTCGACCGGCTGATGCAGCTGGACTACCCGCCCGAGCGGCTGCGCGTGTACGTGATCGACGACGCGAGCACCGACGGCACGCCTGAGCTGCTGCGGGAGAAGGAACGGCAGTATCCGGGCCGGGTGTTCCACCTGCGACGCGAGGTCGGCGGCATGGGCAAGGCGCACACCCTGAACTTCGGGCTGGAGCACGTCCTCGCGAACGACTGGATGCAGGCTGTCCTGATCATGGACTCCGACGTCGTCTACGAGCCCGAGTCGCTGCGGCTGATGACGCGGCACCTGGCCGATCCGAAGGTCGGCTCGGTGAACGCCTACATCAAGGAGGGCAGCAGGCCCGGCAACTACATGACCAGGTTCATCGGCTACGAGTACATCACCGCGCAGGCAGCCGCCCGCCGCAGTCAGAACGTGCTCGGCGCCGTGGCCTGCCTGGCCGGCGGCGCGCAGCTGCACTCGCGGACGAACATCGAGGCCATCGGCGGCCGGATCGACACCCAGACACTGGCCGAGGACACGGTGACCACGTTCCTCACGCAGCTGAGAGGGGCACGGGTCGTCTTCGAGCCACACGCTGTCGTGTGGGCCGAGGAGCCGGGCAGCATCACCGGGCTGTGGAAGCAGCGGCTGCGCTGGGGACGCGGCAACATCCAGGTCACCCGGCGGTTCAAGGGGCTGTGGTTCCGGCCCCGGCTGCCCTGGTCGGCGACGCCGCACCGGCTCGGGAGCATCAGCTTCGCGCTGTTCTGGTTCTCGCTGCTGCTGCAGCCGGCCTTCATGATTGCCTCATCGGCGTCCCTGATCACGCTGTTCTTCATCGACCACTCGCTGGCCTGGACGGCATTCCACGCGCTGTGGATCACCAACCTGCTGACCTACGCGTTCATCACGTCCTACTCACTGCTGATCGACCCGAAGACAGGCAGGCATGTCTGGCGCCAGGGTCTGCTGTTCCCCGGTGCGGTCAGCGTGGTCATCATGCTGGCGGCGATCTGGCCGCCGCCGCTGCGATTCGTCATCTACCACGCGCTGGCATTTCTCGGCGCGACCTCGCTGCGGCACCACGCGGACGCCCTCGAGCTGTTCACCTATGCCTGGCTGGCCGGGTCGATGCTGTTCGCCTACCTGGCCAAGGTGGCCGAGCCCCGGCGGTTCGGCCGCTTCCTCAGCCCGCTGCTGGTCTACATCGGCGGGTTCGGCCCGCTGCTGTGCGCGGTGACGCTGGCCTCGTACGTCAAGGAAGCCAGGAAGGCGGGAACGGCCTGGGAGAAGACCGAGAAAACAGGAAAGGTGGCGGTGGGCGCATGACCGGCAGCACGGACGCCACGGGTGTGACCAGCACGGGCGTACCCAGCACGGGCGTGACCAGCACGGGCGTGACCAGCACGGGCGTGACCAGCACGGGTGTGACCAGCACGGCGCCGGCCCGGAGCCGCGGGGGAGCACCTGCGCGGAGGTGGCCTGGACGCGGCCGCCTGAGGCCTTCGACGCCGAACTCGACCGGGACGTCTCGGCGGAGCGGCACGTCGCGGTCAAGGCGCTCATCGCGCTCGCGATCGTCGGGCTCGTGATCTGCGCGCGGCTGGTGTTCTTCGGCTAAGCCGTCTCGCCATGTCTGGTGAACCGCGCCGATCGCCTACGACAGCTTCACCGCGGTGCGCCCGCGCCGCGACGGCCGCCACGGAGCGGCGGGCAGGCGTCCGCGAGAAGGTGCGTGCCTGATCGGCCGTTAGCCGCGGTCAGCCGCGGCCCAGCGAGCCAGCAGCTCGGCCTCCCGCTGCGGCGGCAGGCCGATGCCGGGCCGGCCGGAGCCAGCCTCGCGATCCTCAGCCCTGATGTCGGCCACGGTCGCGCGCAGCGGACGCGGCGTGAGCCCGGCCGCGTAGGCCGCGGCCGGGTTCGCCGTGCTCATGTTCGCGGCGTCGGACTCGCCTCCGGCCCACAGCGGCAGTGCCGCGCCGTCGACGTCCTGCGCGAGCAGGAAATCGCTGGCGACCCAGGTCAGCTCGGTGCCGGGCGGCGCGACCTCGGCTGCGATCGCCTCCAGCATCTGACCGAAGCCGAACGGCGGCGGCGGGCTCACCGTGTGGAAGGTGCCGGTGACCGACCGCTCGAGCAGCGACACGACGAAGGCGCCCTGATCGCGGGCGTCGATGACCTGGATCGGGTCAGCCGGGTCGCCTGGCGCGAGAACGGTGCCGCCGCGGGCAATGCGGTCCACCCACCAGGTGAACCGGTAGGAGTGATCGTGCGGCCCGATCACGTAGGTCGGCCGGATGATCGTGGTGCCCGGGCCGAACGCCTCGGTGCTGGCCTGCTCGCACGCGACCTTGAGGCCGCCGTAGTTCTCGTTCGTGACCTGGGTCGCGTCCGGGTCGGTGACCTCCGCCAGCGGCGCGCTCTCGTCATAGTCAGGTGGCACCGCCGGGCTGTACGCCGAGACGCTGGAGATGAAGACGTACTGGCCGCCCCGCCCGCTCAGCGCGGTCGCCAGCGAGTGCACCTGCCGCGGGAAGTAAGCGCAGACGTCGATCGTCGCGTCCCACTGCCCGGCTGCGAGCGCGGACAGGTCCTCGTCGCGGTCGCCGGTGAGGTGCTCTGCCTCGGGAAACAGGCCGGGCCCGGTCTTGCCGCGGTGGAACAGGGTCACGTCGTGACCGGCGTCGATCGCCGCGAGTGCGATGTACCGGCCGACGAATGCAGTGCCGCCGATGATGAGAATGCGCATTAGCCTGCCTTTCGCAGGTCGGCGAGCTGAGCGGCAATGGTCTGCGCCGCCGGGAAAGTCAGGCCGACCAGCGTAACGTGCTTCCACCGCAGCACGCCGTCGGCGTCGATGACGAAGACCGACCGGCGCAGGCCCGCGCCGCCGAGCGTGATGCCGTACGACCGGCTCACGGTCAGGCCCTCGTCGGCCAGCAGCGGGAAGGCGAGGCCGTACTTGCGGGCGAACTGCTCGTGACTGTCCAGGCCCTGCGGGCTGATCGCCCACACTGTCGCGCCGAAGCCGGTGAAGCTCTCCAGCCCGGAGGTGTAGGAGCACAGCTGCTTCGTGCACACGGAGGTGTTGTCGCCGGGGTAGAACGCCAGCACGACCGGCGCGCCGCGCTGCTGTGACAGCGTGTAATCGCCGCGCGCGTACTCGCCGCGCGTGGCGTCGCCGCCGGTCAGGGCAACGCCCGGCAGGGTGAAATCGGGGGGAACCTGACCGGTATCGGGGATCTTAGCCACGCATCCTCCAGACGGCTCGATGCTGAGTTACTCGCGTTCTGCGGCCCGCCGCCAATCTATGTGGTGATCACCCGTTCTGGCAGCGCAGGCCGGGATCCGCGGGCCGGGATCCGCGGGCGGGCCGGGATCCGCGGGCCGGGACCCGCAATCAGCGATGATGGTGGCCATGACCAGCTACGCCCTCTACCAGGAACTGGCCGGCTGGTGGCCGCTCATCTCGCCGGCGGCGGAGTACGCGGAGGATGCCGAGATGATCACGGCGATCTTCGGCTCCGCTGCCGGGCCTGTCCGCAGTGTCCTGGACCTGGGCAGCGGCGGCGGCCATGTGGCCCTGCACCTGAAAGCGGGCCGGTCCATGACGCTGGTGGACCTGTCGGCCCAGATGCTGGCGATGTCGCGTGAGCTCAACCCGGACTGCGAGCACGTGCAGGGTGACATGCGCGCGATCCGGCTCGGGCGCGTCTTCGATGCCGTGCTCGTGCATGACGCGGTCGACTACGTGACGACCAGGGATGAGCTGCGGCTGGTCATCGGGACGGCGTTCGCGCACTGCCGGCCGGGCGGCCTGGCCGTGTTCGCGCCCGACCACACCGCGGAGACGTTCCGCCCCGGCACCGGCAGCGGAGGCGGCAGCGGCGCCGCCGGCCGCCGGGCCGTCTTCCGCGAGCGAACCTCCGACCCCGATCCGGCCGACGACTGGATCCTGGCGGAGTACGAGTTCACGCTGCGCGAGGCGGACGGCACCACGCGGGTGGTGGCGGAGGCGCACAGGCTCGGCTCGTTCCGGCGCGCCACCTGGCTCGGGCTGCTGGCCGAGGCGGGCTTCACCGCCGGCGTCCGGCCGGGCGTGCCGGCCGCGACGCACTCCGCCCCGCCGCGCGCGGTCTTCGTCGGCCGCCGGGAGCCGCAGCAAGATCACTTGTCGTGGTGACTTCTCAGCGCTATCTGCTGAGAACTCACCACAAGAACTGATCTTGAGCTCAGGGAGCCGCCACGGCGGTCAGCGGTAGCCAGGCCCGGAACCTGGTATCGCCGGGCACCGACTCGACGCGCAGGTCCCCGTGATGGCGGGTCACGATGATGCGGAAGGAGATGTCGAGGCCGAGCCCGGTGCCCTGGCCGACAGGCTTGGTCGTGAAGAACGGCTCGAAGATCCGGTCCCTGATCTCGGCCGGGATGCCGGGACCGGTATCGCCGAACTCGACGAGCAGCATGTCGCGGTCCGCGGCAGTGCGGACCGTCAGCGTCCCCGAGCCGTTCATGGCCGACACGGCGTTGTCGATCAGGTTCGTCCAGACCTGGTTCAGCTCGCTCGGGAAAGCGGGGATCCTCGGCAGGCTGCGGTCATAATCACGAACGATCGTGATGCCGTCGCCGATCTTCGCGGTCAGCATCGCAAGGGTGCTGTCCAGCAGCTCGTGGATGTCGACCACCTGGTACGGCGCGCGGTCCAGCTGCGAGTACTGCTTCGCGGCGCCGACCAGCGACGAGATCCGGTCGATCGAGTCGGTGATCTCGTTGAGCAGCTGCTCCGTCTCAACCGTGTCGGCGAGCCATCGCAGGGCGCCGGTCAGGTCTGGCCCGCCGTCTGCCCCGCGGTCGGCTCCGCCGTCGGCGCTGTCCCCGCGCACCGCCGCCGCGATCTGATCGAGCTTGTCGGTCCCGATTCCCGCCGCGACGATCGCGGGCGCGATCTCCCAGCTCTGCCCGACGCCGTGGTCCTCGAGCCAGTCGGTAACCGCGTCCTCCAGGTCGGCGGCCTCCAGCGGACCGAGGGCGGGGGCAGCCGCGACCCGGCCGGCGGCGTCGTCGATGAGCGTGACCAGCAGCCGGATCACCTCACCGTCGTGCTGGCCGTCAGCGATGGCCGGCAGCTTGCGCCGCAGCCTGACCGCGTGCTCGCGCAGGCCGGCGCTCGCGCGCACTGCCGCGGCAGCCGGGTTATTCAGCTCGTGCGTCAGCCCGGCGGACAGCGCGCCGAGCGCCAGCAGCCGCTCCCGCTGCCCGATGGCCTCCATGGTGTTCTTGGTGCCGAAGAACAGGCCCTCGAGCAGGTGCGTGGCCATCGGGAACCAGTCACTCATGAGCTGGGCAAACTTTCCTGCCTCGAGGACGAAGAACCGGGAGCGCTCGGTCACCCGCATCGAGTTGTTGTAGACCTGCGGTACCCGGTCGCCCAGGTAGGCGTAGAACGCGCCGGCATAAACGCCGGGATCGGACGCCCTGGTGGTCTCGACGTCGTCGCTGCCGATCCGGCGCGACAGCACCACCGTGCCGGACAGCAGCACGTACAGGGCACTGGCCGGCTCGCCCTCGGCATAGACAGGTCCTGGCCCGGTAACGATCACCCGGCCCTCGCGGCACAGCCAGGCCAGCTGATCGTCGGTGAGCTTCTCGAACAGGAACAGGCCCCGCAGCTCCTCGGCGCTGCACCGGGCCGGCGATTCCTCGACGGCGGCGGCCGTGGCGGCCGCCGGCTGACCGGCGTCCGGTGCCGCGGCCGCGGTCACAGCTTCTCCAGGTAGCGGTGCACGAGCATGACGGCCATCGCGCCCTCGCCCACTGCGGAGGCGACCCGCTTGGCGGACTCGGCCCGCACGTCGCCGGCCACGAACACGCCGGGAACGCTGCTCTCCAGGTGGTACGGCGGTCGCTCGAGCGGCCAGCCGGCGGCGGCTTCCCGTCGACCAGCAGGTCAGGTCCTGCGATGACGAAGCCGTGGTCGTCGCGCAGCACGACACCGTCGAGCCAGTCGGTCAGCGGGGCGGCACCGATGAACACGAACAGATACTGCGCCGGAACCGTCTCGGTCGCGCCGGTGTTGCTGTCGCGCAGCGTCAGGCGCTCCAGGTGGTCGGTGCCATGCGCCTGACCGACCTCCGTGCAGGTGCGCACCCTGATGGCCGGGATGTTCTGGACCTGGTCGATGAGGTAGTGCGACATCGACTTGGCGAGAGAGTCGGCCCGGACCAGGATCGTGACCGAGCGCGCGCCCTTGGCCAGGTACACCGCGGCCTGCCCGGCTGAGTTAGCTCCGCCGACGATGTAGATGTCCTCGTTGATGCAGCTGGTCGCCTCTGTCAGTGCTGACCCGTAGTAGATGCCGCGGCCGGTGAGCTCAGCGACGCCGGGCGCGGTCAGCTGCCGGTAGGCGACGCCGGTTGCCAGGATGACCGTGTGCGCGCTGATCGAGCTGCCGTCCGCGAAGTGCACGGTCCGCGCCGATCCGGTGACCTCCAGGCCGGTCACCTCGCGGGTGGTGAGGATCTCGGCGCCGAACTTGGCTGCCTGGCGCCGCGCGCGGTCGGTCAGCTGGCGCGCCGGATACGCCGTCGGGGAAGCCGAGGTAGTTCTCGATGCGGGAGCTCTGGCCCGCCTGCCCGCCGGTGGCCGTGCGCTCCACCAGCACGGTGCGCAGGCCCTCGGACGCACCGTAGACAGCCGAGCCCAGCCCGGCCGGGCCGCCGCCGATGACGATCAGGTCGTAGAAGTCAGTCGACGGCGTGGTCGCCAGCCCGACGTGCCCGGCCAGGTCAGGCTCGGACGGCTCGATCAGCACTGCGCCGTCGGGCGCGATCACGACGGGAAGCTGCTCGCCGTCGGCCCGGGCGGCCTCGAGCAGCCGGCGCCCCTCCGGCTCGTCGGTGGAGTACCAGCGGTACGGCACCTGGTTGCGGGCCAGGAACTCGCGCACCTCGGACGAGCGGGCCGACCACCGGTGACCGATGACCTTGGTCTCCGGCACCGGCTTGTGCTCCGACGACAGCCAGGTCTCCAGCAGCGCGTCCACGACCGGATAGAGCTTCTCCTCCGGCGGGTCCCACGGCTTGAGCAGGTAATAGTCGAGGTCGACGACATTGATCGCGTCGATGGCCGCGCCGGTGTCGGCATACGCGGTCAGCAGTGCGCGCCGCGCGCCCGGATAGATGTCCATCGCCCGCTCGAGAAACTCGATGCCGTTCAGCTGGGGCATCCGGTAGTCGGCCAGGATCATCGCGACCAGGTCGCCGCGCAGCTTCATCTGGCGCAGCGCATCGAGCGCGGCCTCGCCTGACTCGGCGCGGACGATCCGGTGCTGCTCGCCGTACCTGCGGCGCAGGTCCCTGGCGACGGCACGGGAGACATCCGGATCGTCGTCCACGGTCATGATCGCGGGCCGGCTCTCGCGGGCAGCGGGACCGGGTTCCTGACGGGTCTCAGCAGCCGCTGCGGATGCATCGTCCATCCGCCCATCGTAGGTTCCGCATGCCCGGCCGTCTGCGGCGGCAACCGTCGTTGAGTTAGCAACCTCACGGTCAGCCGTGAACCGGGCATAGCGTGAGATAAGGCCCCGGCTGAGCGCTGAACCGGGTGCACGGCCGGCCGAAGATCGCTCGTGAGACCATGAGGCGTGCCGCATGGTGAGCCCGAGGTCGCAGTGCTCCTGCGCTCGGCCGGAGTCAGCGAGGTCGACGCCTCGCCGCGGCGGGTAGCCGAGTATTCCAGCGATGCGTCCCTGTACCGGGTGGTGCCCTCAGCGGTGGCCTTCCCCCGGTCGGCCAGTGAGGTCGCCATCGCGGTTGAGGTCTGCCGGGAGCTGGCGGTGCCGCTGACGCTGCGCGGCGGCGGTACCTCGCTGGCCGGGAACGCGATCGGCCCCGGCGTCGTCCTGGACGTCTCCCGGCACCTGAACCGCATCCTGAGCGTGGACCCGGACACGCAGACCGCGACGGTCGAGCCGGGCGTCATACTCGACGACCTGCAGCGGGCAGCGGCGCCGTTCGGGCTGCGGTTCGGCCCCGACCCGTCCACGCACAGCCGGTGCACGATCGGCGGCATGATCGGCAACAACGCCTGCGGCTCGCGTGCCCTGCGCTACGGGCGGACGGCTGACAACGTGCTCGCGCTCGACGTGATCACCGGCGGCGGCGAGGTCCTGCGGGCCGGGAAGGCGACACCGCAGACCTCGGCGGCGCTGGCCGCGCTGGAGACGGTCGTGACCGCGAACCTGGCGGTCATCCGCACCGAACTCGGCCGCTTCCCCCGGCAGGTGTCCGGCTACTCACTGGAGCACCTGCTGCCCGAACGCGGATTCGACGTGCCGAAAGCGCTCGTCGGCACCGAGGGCACCTGCGCCATCACGACCGCCGCGACGCTCGCGCTGCGGCCCGCCCCGGCACGGACGGTCCTGGTCGTTCTCGGCTATCCCACTCTGGCCGAGGCCGCCGACGTCGTCCCGCGGCTGCTGCCGCTGCAGCCGGTCGCGATCGAGGGCCTGGACTCGGGAATCACCGACCTCGGCCGGGCAGCGCTCGGCGCCGCGGCCGCGCCGGACCTGCCGCCCGGCCGGGGCCTGCTGATGGTCGAGCTGCCCGGCGACAGCCAGGCCGGGCTGGACGCGGCCGCCCGCGAGCTGATCGCGCTGGCCGGCGCGCCCGGTCACGTGATCGCGGCCGACAAGCGCCAGGCAGCCGCTATCTGGCGCATCCGCGAGGATGGCGCCGGGCTAGTTGCCCGGCCGCCTGGCGGCCGGGCGCATCACGCCGGCTGGGAGGACTCCGCCGTGCCGCCCGAGCGGCTCGGCAGCTACCTGCGCGAGTTCGGCGCGCTGCTGGCCGAGCACCACCTGGACGGCCTGCCGTACGGGCATTTCGGTGACGGCTGCGTGCACATCCGCATCGATTTTGACTTCGGCTCCTCGCGCGGCACCGGGGCGTTCCGCGCGTTCCTGCTGGCGGCGGCTGACCTGGCCGCGGCCCACGGCGGCTCGATGTCGGGCGAGCACGGCGACGGGCGCGCCCGCGGCGAGCTGCTGCCGCACATGTACTCGCCCGCCGCGCTCGACGCATTCGCGCAGGTCAAGGCTGTGTTCGACCCGGCCGGAATCCTGAACCCAGGCGTCATCGTGCGCCCCCGCCCGGTCGACGCCGACCTGCGCCCGGCCCGGCGGCACAGCTACCGCGCCGGGCTGGGCTTCCGTTACGAGCACGACGAGGGTGACTTCGGCAGCGCGGTCAGCCGGTGCACTGGCGTCGGCAAGTGCCGTGCTGACCTGACCAGCGGCGGCGGCGTGATGTGCCCGTCCTACCAGGCGTCCAGGGACGAGAAAGACTCGACCAGGGCGCGCGCCCGTGTCCTGCAGGAACTCGTCTCCGGCGCGGTCCCCGGCCGGTGGCGCTCGGCCGAGGTGGCGCAGTCGCTTGACCTGTGCCTGGCGTGCAAGGCCTGCTCGGCCGACTGCCCGACCGGCACTGACATGGCGACCTACAAGGCCGAGGCGCTGTACCAGCGGTATCGCGGCCGTCTGCGGCCGGCTGCGCACTACTCGCTCGGCTGGCTGCCGCGCTGGGCCCCGCTCGCCGCCCGCGCGCCGCGGCTGGCGAACGCCGCGCTCACCGTGCCGGTCCTGCGAGCGGCGGGCGCCCGGCTGGCCGGCGTCGACGCGCGCCGGCGGCTGCCGCGGTTCGCCCGCCAGACCTTCCGTGACTGGTTCGCCGGCCACACCCCGCCGCCGGAGGGCGCACCGGTGCTGCTGTGGGCCGACACGTTCACCAACTACTTCACGCCGCAGGTCGGCATCGCGGCCGTGCAGGTGCTCGAGGCCGCCGGGTACCAGGTGGCCCTGTCGCGCGCAGGAGACTGCTGCGGCCTCACCTGGATCTCCACTGGCCAGCTCAAGACCGGGCGGGCCAGGCTGAGCCGGGCGCTCGCAGGCATCGTTCCCGCCGTGACTGCGGGGACGCCGGTGGTCGGCCTTGAGCCCTCCTGCGTGGCTGCCTTCCGGGGGGACGCGAGCGGGCTCGCCGACGCGCCGGTGGCGCCGGCAGGCGCCGCGGTGCTGACGCTGGCCGAGCTGCTGGCCAGGACACCGGGCTGGGAACCGCCCGCCCACCTGGCGGGCATCACCGCGGTCGCGCAGCCGCACTGCCACCACCACGCGGTCATGGGCTGGGACGCCGACGCGGCCCTGCTCGCCCGCGGCCGACGCCGCCGTCACCAGGGTCGGCGGCTGCTGCGGCCTGGCCGGCAACTTCGGCATGGAGAAGGGTCACTACGACCTGAGCATGGCCGTGGCCCGCACCGCCCTGCAGCCGGCTCTTGCCCGCCAGGACGGGAACGGGCTCGTCCTAGCCGACGGCTTCTCCTGCCGCACGCAGCTGGGGGAGCTGACCGACCAGCCGGCCTACCATCTCGCCGAGGTCCTGGCCGGCCGCCATCGCCCGGCGAAGGCGGGCTAGCGGCCGCCGGTCACGTCCAGGATGCTGCCGGTGCAGTACGCCGCCTCGTCACTGAGCAGCCAGATAACGGCGCCGGCGACCTCGCCGGGCTGACCGGCGCGGCCGACCGGGATCGTCGGCCCGATGCGGGCAACGCGGTCGGGCTGGTTGCCGCTGGCGTGAATGTCGGTGTCGATGATGCCGGGCCGCACGACGTTCACCCGGACGCCCTCGGTGGCGACCTCGCGGGCCAGCCCGAGCCCGAGCGTGTCGATCGCGCCCTTGGACGCGGCGTAGTCGACATACTCGCCTGCCGAGCCCAGCCTGCTGGCCGCCGAGGAGATCGAGCACGATCGAACCGCCGGGGCCGCCGTGCCGCGAGGACATGCGCAGGACCGCCTCGCGGCAGCACAGCACAGGGCCGAGCACGTTGACGGCGAGCACCCGCTCGACCCGCCCGGCGGTGAACTCATCGAGCCGCGCCTTCGGCGCCACGATGCCGGCGTTGGCGACCAGCCCGGTGACCGTCCCTAGCTCCGCTGCCGCGGCGAACGCCCTGAGGATGTCCGCCTCCCGGCTGACGTCGGCCTGGACTGCCGTCGCGAGACCGCCGCTGGTCTCGATCCGGGCCACGACGCTCGCGGCGGCCTCGCGGTCGGCGCGGTAGGTCAGGCACACGGCCCAGCCGCTGGCGGCGGCGCGCTGCGCGATGGCCGCGCCGATGCCGCGGCTGCCGCCGGTGACCAGGACGACGCGTGACTGCACCGTCGGACCGTACCAGGCGCGAGAACTGGCCTGCCCGGCGACGCGGGCAGTCTTCCGAACGTCGGTCATATGCCCGGAATGTCGGTCAGCCAGCGGGGCGCCGAGGTTTGAACGCCTGGCAGGGGACAAGCATCACTGGGTGGCCGCGGCTGCGGCCGCGCCGAGATTCTGACTGCGCAACCGGAGCGCTCAGCTCTGCGAGGAGGCAGACCAGTGACGCACGACAAGGTTCCGTTCACCACTACGGACAGCGGCGCGCCGGCCGAAAGCGACGAGCATTCGCTGACCGTCGGACCCGACGGGCCCGTCCTGCTGCAGGACCACTACCTGATCGAGCAGATGGCCAACTTCAACCGGGAGCGGATCCCCGAGCGCCAGCCGCACGCCAAGGGCGGCGGTGCGTTCGGCCACTTCGAGGTCACCAGCGACGTCAGCGCCTACACGAAGGCGGCCGTGTTCCAGCCCGGCACCAGAACCGACACGCTGATCAGGTTCTCCACCGTGGCGGGGGAGCGGGGCAGCCCTGACACCTGGCGCGACCCGCGCGGGTTCGCGCTGAAGTTCTACACCTCCGACGGCAACTACGACATGGTCGGGAACAACACCCCGGTGTTCTTCATCCGCGACCCGCTGAAGTTCCAGCACTTCATCCGCTCGCAGAAGCGCCGCGCGGACAACAACCTGCGCGACCACGACATGCAGTGGGACTTCTGGACGCTGTCGCCGGAGTCGGCGCACCAGGTGACGTGGCTGATGGGCGACCGGGGGATCCCGCGGACGTGGCGGCACATGAACGGCTACAGCTCGCACACCTACATGTGGATCAACGCGGCCGGCGACAAGTTCTGGGTCAAGTACCACTTCAAGACCGACCAGGGCATCGAGTTCTTCACCCAGGACGAGGCCGACCAGATGGCGGCGGCGGACACCGACTACCACCAGCGTGACCTGTACGACCACATCGAGCGCGGCGAGTACCCGAGCTGGACGCTGAAGATGCAGATCATGCCGTTCGAGGAGGCCAGCGGCTACCGGTTCAACCCGTTCGACCTGACCAAGGTGTGGCCGCACAGCGACTACCCGCTGATCGAGGTCGGCCGGCTGACCCTGGACCGCAACGTCACCGACTACCACACCGAGATCGAGCAGGCGGCCTTCGAGCCCAACAACCTCGTTCCCGGCATCACCCTCAGCCCGGACAAGATGCTGCTCGCCCGCGGCTTCTCCTACTCCGACGCGCACCGGGCCCGGCTCGGGGTGAACTACAAGCAGATCCCGGTCAACTCGCCGGTCGTCCCCGTGCACTCGCTACTCCAAGGACGGGGCGATGCGCGTGGTCAACGCGCATGACCCGGTCTACGCGCCGAACTCCAAGGGCGGCCCCGCGGCCGACAGCGAGCACAACCGGCCGGTCGGCTGGTACGCCGACGGCGAGATGGTGCGGTCGGCCTACTCGCTGCACGCCGAGGACGACGACTTCGGCCAGGCCGGCACGATGGTCCGCGAGGTGCTCGACGACGCCGCCCGCGAGCGGCTGGTCGGACAACATCGTCGGGCACCTGCTGAACGGCGTGACCGAGCCGGTCCTGGCCCGGGCCTTCGAGTACTGGCGGAGCGTCGACAAGGATCTCGGCGACCGGGTCGAGTCCGGCGTCCGCGCGAAGCAGAACGAGAAGGACCCGAAGGCCGCCGAGCAGGCAAACCCGGCCCGCTCCAGCATGCAGGCCAAGGCCTAGCGCCAGAAGGCAGGGCCAGAGGACAGGGTCAGACGGGCAGGGTCAGACGGGCAGGGCGACGGCGGCCGAGCCGTAGATCTCGGCCGCCCGCCAGCAGTACCAGGCGGCCACGCTGCGGTAGGGGTGGTAGGCCTCGCCGAGTGCGTCCAGTTCCCTGGCCGTCGGTGTCGGGATGGCCCAGGCCAGGCCGTACCCGCGCCGGACGGCCAGGTCGCCGGTCGGCCAGATGTCGAGCCGTCGCAGCTGGAACATCAGGAACATCTCCGCCGTCCACTTGCCGATGCCGCGGACACTGGTCAGGCGCGCGGTGACCTCCTCGTCGCTCTCCCGTGCCAGCTGCCGCGGCTCGAGCTTGACCGTGCCGTCGAGGACCTTCGCGGCCAGGTCGCGCAGCGAGGCGGCCTTGTTCCGGGACATGCCCGCGGCGCGGAGCGCCTCGTCCGGCAGCGCTGCCAGCCGCGCGGCGGTGACCTCGCCGTCGAGCGCGCCGATCAGGCGGCCGTGGATCGCCCGCGCCGCCCCGCCGGCCAGCTGCTGGTAGGTGATGGCGCGGACGATGGCCTCGATGGGCGTCTCGGTCGGTTTCGGGAAGGACGGCAGCCCGCCCTCTGCGACCAGCCGGGCGATCACCGGGTCGCGCTCCGCGAGCAGCCTGGCCGCCTCGCGGTGGGAGACCTTCCGGATGGCGGGCTGCGGGTTCGGCGGACATAGCGGGCCTCCCTCGTGAGCCGGATCAGGTAATCGAGACGCCGCCGTCCACGACGATGGTCTGGCCGGTGACGTAGCCGCCAGCCGGGCTGACCAGCCAGATGAGCGTCGCGGCGCATTCCTCCAGGCGGCCCATCCGCGGGACGAGCATGCGCGGGGTCATGCTGTCCAGGTAGCCCTCGGGATACTGGCCGGTCATCTCGGTCGCGAAATACCCGGGCGCGATCGCGTTGACCCGGATGCCCTTGCGCCCGGTCCACTGCGCTGCCAGGTCACGCGTCAGGCCCATCAGCCCGGCCTTGCTCGCGCTGTAAGCCGCCTGCGGCAGGCCGCCGGTGGTCAGGCCGAGGACGCTGGAAATGTTGACGATGCTGCTGCCCGGCCGCATGTGCCGGCCGCAGGCCTGCGCCATCCAGTAGCTGCCGTTGAGGTTGACGTCGATCACGGCCCGGAACTGATCGGGCGTCTCGCGGCTGGCCGGGTAGGCGGTGCCGAGCCCGGCGTTGTTCACCAGGATGTCGATCCGGCCGAACGCCGTGACGGCTGCCTCGGCCAGAGCGGTACAGGACCCGGGGTCGGCCACGTCTGCCGTGACGCTCAGCGCGCGGCCGCCGGCTGCCTCGATCGAGGCGGCCACCTCGGCCAGGCGGTCGGTCCGGCGCGCGCCGAGCACGACTGTCGCGCCCGCCTGCGACAGCGCGTTCGCGAAGGCGACGCCCAGACCGGATGACGCGCCTGTCACGATCGCGACCCGGTCGGTGAGCAGGAATTCGTCCATGATCGACATATGGCCTCCTCGGGGGTGAACCCGAGTGTCTCAGGCACCGCAGGCGAGCCGGCGCGCGGCCTGGCGGCTGCCGGTACTAACGTCGTTCCCGGCAGCTAACCACTCGGGAGGCACGGGAATGGCGACATACCGCTTGGTCTACGGAGACGACGAGAACGTGGTCCAGGAGACCTACGACAACATCGACTCGGTGGAGCGGGAGGACGGCTGGGTGGTGCTCTTCCGCGGCACGGACGCGATCCTGCGCGTGCAGGAGATCCACGTGCGGGAGATGGAGGAGGTCAGCTCGTAGGTCGGCGCCAGGCACAGGCGGCGGTCCTGAGAGCCAATCCAGGCAGGAGCGACGATGCAGGCGATCATGGTCAGCAAGCACGGCGGCCCCGAGGTACTGGAAGTCAGCGAGATACCGATGCCGGAGCCCGGCCCTGGCGAGGTGCTCGTCCGCGTGCTCGCGGCGGGCGTCGGTCCGTGGGATGTCTCGCTCCGCGAACTGGCAGGCTCGGCGGCGACCTGCCGTATGTGCCGGGCGCGGAGTTCGCCGGGACTGTCGTCGGTGATACGGGCGACGATGCGGCATTTGAGGATGGTGAGCCGGTTTACGGCTATCCGGGCCTCACCGGCAGCTACGCGGAGTATGTGACCTGCCCGTCCGAGCAGCTCGCCCCGGTCCCCGCGGGACTCAGCGGCACTGAGGCGGCCGCAGTGCCGGTCGACGCTGCTCACGGCCCGGCAGGGGCTGATCGACCACCTGTCCGTGGGCAGCGGGGACAGCTGTGCTCATCACGGCCGCGGCAGGCGGACTAGGTCACCTGGCCGTCCAGATCGCCCGCGCGCGGGGCGCGAACGTGATCGCGACGGCCAGCCAGCAGCATCACGACTTCGTGCACCGGGTCGGTGCGTCGGTGGTCGTCGACCATATGCAGCCGGACTGGCCGGACCAGGTCCGCAGGCTGGCCGGCGGCATCGGCCGGGTGCTTGCCTGCGCCGGGCCGACGCTCGCCGGAGCCGCGCAGGCGGCCAGCGACGGCGCCGTCATCGCGACGCCCGTGCACGCTGACAGCTATCCCGGCGGCGACCGGGTGCAGTGGCGGCCCTATAACGGGCAGCCGCGCGGCAGCGACCTGATCGCGCTGGCGCCGTGGTTCGACGACGGGTCAGTCGAGGTGCACATCGCGCGGCGCTTCTACTGGAAGGACGCCGCCGCGGCGCACCGGGAAGTCGAGGGCGGCCACACCCGCGGCAAGCTCGTGCTGGTGGTCGACGAGGACCTCGCGGCGCAGTCCGGCCTGTGAAGCCAGTGGCCGGTCACCGGCTGCTGAAGCTGTTCTCGGCCGCGAGGCTGAGGAAGGCGGCGGCCCGCTCCAGGGTCTCGGCAATCGTGCGGTCCGCGAGCTGCGCCTGGTAGGCGCGGTACCGGGCCAGCTCCCAGTCCTGCCCGCGAGGTGACAGCGAGGCCATGGCTGGCTCCGGCACCGGCTTCCAGGTCCAGCCCGCTACCCGGCTGGATCGAGTCGGGCGGATGAAGTGCTCGTGATCCTCCTCGTAGCCCATCCGGTTGCGGACGAATCGCAGGCCGCCGAAGGTGCGCTCGACGACCAGCCGCGGCCCGTCCCAGGAGCGCAGGCAGGCGGCATAGGTATCCGGGTGATAGCGGAACAAGGTGGCGTCGACCATGGTGATCCACCAGACTGCCTCGGTGATCACGGCGAATGCGTCGGCCTGGTCCCAGCCCTGCGCGCGCAGGAGGCGGTCAGTCGTGTCCAGCATGGCCGTTACCGACCAGTCCAGCGCCCCCTCGCCGGCGGCCGGGGCCGGGACATGCTCCCGGTTCCACGCCGCCCGGCAGCGGGCGGAGCAGAAGCGGGCATGCTCGCGGCGCGGCGTGAATGCGACGCCGCACTGTGCACACTCTCGCGTATCGGGCACGGTGCCAGGATAGGCGTAATTACGATCTTGCCGAAAGTAACGGACATCGAGGGTAGTGCCGGGCAGGTCAGCTTTCCATACACATTGTGTTCACCTGCCGTTCATCTTTACGTCGGTTGCGCGTTGGCTGCGCTGGATAGCTTGCCACGGTAGATGGCGGATCGTGCTGGCCGGCTGCGTGCACCCGGCCGCCTGATTAACGAGGTGCCTGGTGACTGAATCCCAGTCCAGCGACCTGGTCACGGCCCTGGACGAGGCACCACTCGGCAGGACCCATGCGCGGGCAGTGGTGGCGTCGGGCGTGGGGTTCTTCACCGACGCCTACGACCTGTTCGTCATCGGGATCGCGTCCGCGCTGATTACCAAGGACTGGCACCTGAGCGCGGACCGGCTGGCCCTGCTCAACAGCACGATGCTGGCTGCCGCGTTCGCGGGCGCGTTCGTCTTCGGCCGCTACGCCGACAAGGTGGGCCGCAAGCGGGTGTACTGGCTTGTTGCCGCGATCATGATCGTCGGCGCGCTGGGCTCGGCAGTGTCACAGTCGTACTGGATGCTGATCGCTTTCCGCTTCGTGCTCGGCTTCGGCGTCGGCGGTGACTACCCGGTCAGCGCGGTGATGGTGAGCGAGTACGCCAACCGCAAGGATCGCGGCAGGCTCGTCGGGATGGTGTTCGGGACGCAGGCGCTCGGGCTGATCGTCGGGCCGCTGATCGCCCTGGCTCTGCTCGGCTCGGGTGCCGCGGATGACGTGGTGTGGCGGGTCCTGCTCGGGCTCGGGGCCGTGCCCGCCGCCGCCGTGATCTACCTGCGGGCGCGGATGCCGGAGTCGCCCCGGTACCAGGCGCAGGTGCGGGGCAGGCCGGCTGATGCCGCGGCTGCGAGGCCAGCCGTCCCGCCGCAGCGAATGGGGCTGCGGGCGTTCCTCACCAGCCGGCACTGGCTCCTCATGCTGGCCGGGACGGCGGGCTGCTGGTTCCTGCTCGACTACGCCTACTACGGCAACACGATCTCGACGCCGCAGATCCTCGGCCTGATCGCGCCATCCGCCTCCACCATGACCAAGATCAGCCTGCAGCTGGCGATCTTCGTCGTGGCCGCCGTCCCCGGCTACATCCTGGCTATCGCCCGGCTGGACCGGATCGGCCACCGGAAGCTGCAGCTCGTCGGGTTCGGCATGATGGCCCTGTGCTTCCTGGTCATCGGGGTGGTGCCGGGCATGACGACTGTGGTGGCCCCGTTCCTGATCGTCTACGGGATCAGCTACTTCTTCACCGAGTTCGGCCCGAACATGACCACCTTCGTGCTGCCGAGCGAGCTGTACCCCGTCTCCATGCGCACCACCGGACACGGCATCTCGGCTGGCATCGGCAAGCTGGGCGCCTTCATCGGCGTCTTCCTCTTCCCGGTCCTGCAGACCTCGCTCGGCCTGCGCGGCACCCTGCTGCTGACTGCCGGGGTTTCGGTGCTGGGGCTGGCGCTCACCCTCGTCCTGCCCGAGCCGGCCGGCCGCAGCCTCGAGGACCTCGCGGCCGGACCGGGCGGCGCAGCCGCTACGCGCCCGGTCCTGGCCGGCCAGGCCCCGGCGAGCTAACTGGTTCGTGTCCCGGCAGGCTGCACCCGGCGCTGTCGCCTACGGTAGGGACATGAGAGCGCCAGGTAGCGGAGCGGCTCCGGGCCCGGACGAGGCGGGCACCAGCGTGCTGATCGTCGAGGACGACGCCAGCATCGCGGCGCAGCTGGTGCGGGGTCTTACCCGCGGCGGTTACCTGGTTGACCACGTTATGACCGGAAATGATGCGCTCAGCCAGGGCGACAAGGCCGACGTCGTGCTCCTGGACCTCGAGCTGCCCGATCTCGACGGCGTTCAGGTCTGCCGCCAGCTGCGGGCGCGGTCAGGCGCGGCGATCATCGTCGTCACCGCGCACGGCGAGGAGCCCGACCGGGTCATGGCGCTCGACGCGGGCGCGGACGACTATCTGGTCAAGCCGTTCGGGCTGGCGGAGCTGCAGGCCAGGATCAGGGCAGTGCTGCGGCGGGTGCGGCCAGGCGGCGACGTCGTCAGGCACGGGCCGCTGGTAGTGGACATCAGGACGCACCGGGTCACCGTGTCCGGCGAGGAGATTTTCCTGACGCCGAAGGAGTTCGACATCCTGGAGATCCTCGTGGCCGATCCTGGCCGGGTGGTCGGCCGCCAGGAGATCCTGGAGACCGCCTGGGACGCGCACTGGTACGGGCCGACCAAGGTGCTCGATGTGCACATGGCATCGCTGCGCCGCAAGCTGGGTATTCCGGGCCTGATCGAGACCGTTTACGGACGCGGATTCCGGCTCGGCGGGGCCTAGCCATGACACGCCGGATCGTCCTGGCGGTTCTGGCTCTGGTGGCGGCAGTCCTCGGGGTCGTGGCCGTGCCGCTGGGAGTGATCACTGCAAACCAGGACACGCGCGACTTCCGCGACGAGGCGGCCGCGTCGGCGACGACCCTCGCGAACGCGGCGGAGGAGCGGCTCGATGACGGCGCCAGCATCGCGCCGCTTGACCGGGCCGTGCGCCAGCTGTCCAGGGACGGCGACCTGGTCAGCGTCCTGAACAAGGCGGGCGCCAAAGTCGCCGGCACGGCCGTCGCGCCGCCGGTGACGGCGGGCCAGATCAGGCCCGCGGTCGCGGCGCAGCGGGCGGCCACCTACCCGGCTGACGGCTGGTTCACGGTTGTGCAGCCGGTCCTGCACGACTCCGGCCGCGGCACTGCCGGCGTCGTCGTGCTGGCCCGCTCAACGACGCCGATCGAGCAGCGTGTCGCGCTGCTCTGGACGGTCATCGCGGCCATCGCCACCGCGGGCCTGCTCGCTGCTGCCCTGGTCGCGGTGGGGCTGGCGCGGTGGGTGAGCCGGCCCCTGCGGCGGCTGGAAACAGCGGCGCAGTCGTTCGGTGACGGCGATCTCGGCACCCGGTCACCCGACGGTGCCGGCCCGGCCGAGGTCCGCAGCCTGGCGGCCAACTTCAACCTCATGGCGGCCAGGCTGGAGGCGCTCGTGCGTGGCCACCAGGCGACCATGGCAGACGTGTCACACCAGCTCAGGACCCCGCTGGCGGCACTGAGGCTCCGGCTCGACCTGCTTGCGCAGGACAGCGACGAGCAGGCCGCCGCGGAGCTGGCAGGCGCGCAGGAGGAGATTGCGCGGCTGTCCAGGCTGGTCAACGGCCTGCTCGCGGTGGCGCGAGCGGAGCACGCCGGCACGCCGCAGGTCTACCTGCGCGTCGATCAGGTGATCAGGACCAGGATGGCCGCCTGGCAGCCGGCGGCTGACGAGCGCGGCGTCGGCCTGATGGCCGACCTGGAGCCGGTAGGCGTGCGGATGGGCGACGGCCAGCTGGAGCAGATTCTGGACAACCTGATCGCGAATGCCCTGGACGTGCTGCCTGAAGGCGGCCGGATCCGCCTCGCCGCCGAGCCGGCCGGTGATCGGGCCAGGATTATCGTCGCCGATAACGGGCCGGGCATGAGCGCGGCCCGGCAGCGCGTCGCGTTCCGGCGGTTCGCCAGCAGCAACGGCGGCGGCAGCGGCCTCGGCCTGGCGATCGTCGACCGCCTGACGGTCTCCAATGGCGGCCGGGCTGCCCTGTCCGATACCGCGGGCGGCGGCCTCACCGTGAGCATTGAGCTGCCGCTCGCGCGGCGCGACCGGGATGCCGGCCGGGGGCTCCGCCGGGGTGGCCAGGTGCCTGGCGGCCAGGGCACCGGCGACGGCGGGGGCCCGCAGCACCGGCGCCGGTCAGCCCCGGCCGGCCAGAATCATCCTCGCGACTGATCATGATTTACCAGTTCTGAACCTTTCCTGAACCGGTCTCCAGGGATGGGCCGGGCAAGCTGTTGGAGGCAGTCGCCGACGGGACTGCCGAACAGGGGCGGCCGTCAGCCCCAGTCGCTGGCTCCGGGGCTCTCGGGGGAAAGCCCCGGCGCCACCGGCTGTCCCCGCCACCAGCAGTGCCAGGAAAGGGTGAATTCTGCATGCGAGAGCACGTGCACAGTGCCTCACGCCGACGCGACCAGCGACTGGCGCACGTCCGGCGGCTCTCGCTGTGGATCACGGGCGGGGCCGCCGCCGCATCGCTCGGCCTGGGCACCGCATTCGCCCATGCCCTGCCCGGTCATGCAGCTAGCTCATCCGCAGGGCACACGGCGTCCTCGGGGCAGTCGGCGTCCTCGGGGCAGGCGCCCTCCTCGGGCTCCGGCACCGCCGCCGGCAGTCATCAGGCCGCCAGCTCAGCTCCCTCGTCAGCGCCGTCCACGCGGCACGGGCATCACCACCGGCACAAGCTGGCAGCACCGGCTCAGCAGCCGACGCAGAGCGCCGCGCCACCAGTCGTGAGCTCGGGCGGGTCGTGATCGCGTGCTGAGCGCGGCCGATCATCATTCTCCCGCGCTCGTGGCCGGCCACGTGCTGGCCGCGGGTGGCTCAGGCCCGAGCCCGCTGTGGTACGCCACCCGGGCGACCGGTGTCGTCGCCCTCCTGCTGCTGACCGCCACCATGGCGCTTGGCGTCGCCGGGGTGGCGCGCGTATCTACCGCGCCGATGCCGCGCCTGGTGCGGGCGGGACTGCACCGGAACATCTCGCTGCTGGCGGTTGCCTTCGTCGCGGTGCACGTGCTGACCACGGTGCTTGACCCGTACGCGGGAATCGGCCTGGTGTCGGCGATCGTTCCGTTTAGCTCGCCGTACCGCCCGCTGTGGCTCAGCATGGGCACGATTGCCTTCGACATGCTGCTGGCACTAGTGCTGACCAGCCTGTTCAGAGCACGACTTCCGTACCGGATGTGGCGGGCTGTGCACTGGCTGGCCTACGCCTCGTGGCCGGTGGCGCTGTGGCACGGCCTCGGCACCGGGACCGACAGCCACCTGTCCTGGCTGCTCGCGCTCGATGCGCTGTGCGTGCTGACCGTCGGAGTGTCGGTGCTGTGGCGGCTTCGGCTGGCCCGGCCGACCGGCGCGCGCACGGCGGGGCTGATCGCTACGGCCGCGCTGCTAGTTGCGACGGTGATCTTCGTCTCGGTGGGCCCGCTTCAGCCCGGCTGGGCGCGCCGGGCCGGTACTCCGCCGAGCATGCTCGGCTCGTCGAAGCCAGCGCCCCCCGCAGCGGCAGGCCGGACCGGCGGCCCGCGATGATGCAGGCCGACCGGGACGATGCCCGGATACCGCGGCGCAGCCAGGTGCACCGGCTGACGGCCGGCTGGCAGCTGGCGAACCGCGCGGCCACGCTAGACGAGCACGTCCGCCGGTTCGGGCCCCTGCCGGAGCACGGCAGGCGCGGCAGGCGCGATCTGCTCGACCAGGTTGCGGCAGCCGGGCTGACCGGCCGCGGCGGCGCCGGGTTCCCGACCGGTACCAAGATGCGCGCCGTCGCCGGCCGCCGGGGGCCCGCCGTGCTCGTAGCCAACGGCATGGAAAGCGAGCCGGCGAGCGAGAAGGACCAGGCGCTGCTGGCCAGGGCCCCGCACCTGGTCCTGGACGGCATTGCGCTGGCCGCTGCGGCTGTAGGCGCTTCCGAAGCGCACCTCTGCCTGGCCAGGACCAGGGACTGGCAGCAGGACGGAGTTCTCGCCGCGCTGGCCGAGCGGCAGGCAGCAGGCCTGGACGCGGTACCGGTGTCAGTGCATGACCTGCCCCATCACTACGTCTCAAGCGAGGAGACCTCGCTTGTGCACTGGCTGAACGGGGGCGAGGCCAGGCCGACGTTCACGCCCCCGCGGCCATTCGAGCGCGGCGTCCGCAAGCGCCCGACGCTGATCGACAACGTCGAGACGCTTGCTCACGTGGCGCTGATCGCGCGGTACGGCGCTGGCTGGTTCCGCGAGGCGGGTGCCGCCGGCACGAGCGGCACCATGCTGACGACGGTCACCGGCGCCGTTGACCAGCCAGGCGTCTATGAGATTGAGAATGGCAGCCGGGTCGGCGACATCCTCGCGATGGCCGGGCTGCACCCCGGCAGCGAGGCTGTGCTCATAGGCGGCTACTTCGGCGCCTGGCACGACATCGAGGCGGTCTTCGGCCTTCCGCTGACCGCAGCGGGCCTGCGCCCGGCCGGCGGCTCGCCGGGCGCCGGCGTGCTGATCGCCCTGCCGGCCGAGGCCTGCGGGCTGGTCGAGGCCGCGCGGATCCTGCGCTATCTGGCTGGCCAGAGCGCACAGCAATGCGGCCCGTGCGTATTCGGGCTGCCGGCCATCGCCGATGACCTCGGCCAGCTGGCAGCGGCCCGGCCTGACGGCGACCCGCTGGCGCGCCTGCAGCGCAGATTCGGGGCGATCTCCGGCCGCGGCGCCTGCCGGCATCCTGATGGCGCAGTCCGGATGGCCGCATCCGCGCTGCGGACCTTCGCGGCCGATGCGCATGCTCACTCCCGCGGCTGGCTCTGCCCTGGTGCGCGCCGCGGCCACCAGCGCACGGCGGTCCTGCCGGTCCCGCGGCCGTTTGCCGAGGGAGTGTGGCGATGACCAGCACGCTGCGAGTCGACCCGATCGCCTGCGTCGGCCACGGACTGTGCGCCGACCTCCTGCCCGAGCTCATCGAGCTGGATGAGTGGGGCTATCCGATCATCACCGGCAGCGTCCCGCCCAGCCTGGCTGCCCATGCCCGCCGGGCCGTTAACGCGTGCCCGGCGCTAGCGCTGCGGCTCAGCCGCACAACACGGCAGTTAACGAGGAGATAGGTGGACCCGCACGTGAGCACACGGAGCGTCGCGCAGCACCGGCAGCAGGCGGAGCCGGCCGGCGTCGAGGGTAACGAGAAGCTGACGGCGATGACAGGGGCGATCCTCCTGGCCGGGTTCGCGGTCGAGGGCTTCACTGTCCTGGAAGTCCGGCGCCTGCTGGTGCTGCATATCGTTGTCGGCGCGCTGCTGATCGGCCCGGTCGTGCTCAAGATCGCGTCGACGATGTACCGGTTCGTTCGCTACTACTCCGGCTCCGCTCCCTACGTGCGCAAGGGCCCGCCAGCGCCGCTGCTGCGCGTGCTCGGACCGCTGGTCGTGCTGACCTCGGTAGCCGTTCTGGGCACCGGCATCATGCTGGCAGTCGCCGGTCCCGGGGCTGGCCCGTGGCTGCTGCTGCACAAGGCCACGTTCATCCTGTGGTTCGGCGTGATGACCATTCACGTGCTCAACTACGCGCCCCGACTGCCCGGGCTGCTCGCGCCGCGCCCGGCCGGCCGGAGCGGCCCGGCACCGGGCGGTCCCGTGCCCGGCGCCGCCATGCGATGGCTTGGCCTGGCCGTCTCGCTGGCCATCGGCATCGGCGTCGCGGCTGTCACCATGCAGCTGTCAGCGAAGTGGGGCGTCAGCTTCTGACCGGCATCCCCTGCTCAGGCGCACAGCCGCCCGATCGCGCTGTCCGGCAGGCTGCTCAGGAGGTCCGCCGGACCGGCGTAGACCTCGGCGGCACCCGCGTTCCGCAGCTCCGCCTCGCTGATCCCGCCGGAGAGCAGCCCGATGCAGGAGACGTCTGCGCGCGCCGCCGCCATGACGTCATAAACCGTGTCGCCGACCATCACGGCTCGTTCTGGCCTGGTGCCCGACCTGGCCAGCGCCGCGTGGACGATCGCCGGGTCGGGCTTGGCGTGCTCGACGTCGCCCGAGCTCACCACCGCGGTGATCGAGCTTTCCGAGTCGAGCGCAGCCAGCATCAGGTCGACCTCGTCGTCCTTGGCACTGGTGGCGAGCAGGACGCCGAGGCCGAGCTTTGCGGTCGCCTCAAGTAGCTCGCGGGCACCGCGCAGCGGGCGCAGCTGGCCCAGGTACGGCGCGAACCGGCGGCTGTGCGCGGCACTCACGGAGTCGTCTGCCTTTCCCAGCACCTGCCGGATGAGATCACCGGAGCCCATCCCCAGGGCCCGGTGGATGTCAGCACAGCTCGCCTCGTGGCCCCGTTCCCTGAACGCTTCCCACCAGGCAGCGACGTGCAGGTAGTTGTTGTCGAGCAGCGTGCCGTCGACGTCGAAGACGACCGCGCCCCGGCTATCACCCGCCATGGCTGGCCGCATCCGGGCTGATGACGCGATCCGCGGCCTGAATCCGCAGCTGCTCGAGCAGCTCAGCCTGCCGTCGCGCACGGGCGATCAGCTCGTCGAGCCGGGCAGCGTCCAGCCTGCGGTCGCTGTCGGCAAGAGTCCTGAGGGTCCGCCAGCCGGCCGCCTTGCCCTCGACCGCCAGCCGCAGCAGCTCGAGTTCCTCCAGGCTGCTGAGCGGAGACCGGCTCAGCAGGTGCCCGTTCAGCTTCAGCCGTCCGGCCCTCTCGCCGATCCAGCCGGCGTAGATCTTGTACGCGCGCGGTGCGATGCCGAGCGCCGTCATGATGCGCAGCAGTTCGGCGCGGTCCTCGCCGACCTCGCTGGCCAGGCGCTGCAGGGCGGCGCTGTCCGCTGGCTGACCGCGGTGCGCGGCTGCTGAGCGCCGGGCCAGCTGCACGCCGCCCGTTGCCCCGGCCAGGTGGTCGTTCAGGTAGATACCAAGCAGGTCATGCCTGCTCTGGCGGAGCTGACTGAGACTGGTTCTGACCATAAGGCGACTTCTTCCTCTCACGGGCTGTCCTCCCTCTCCTGCCCGCAGCGGGCGGGTCATGCACCGATCCGGCATAGGCTTGGCCCGATGACCGGCCACCTGGAGCAACCCGCCCGGATCATCCAGGTGGCGCTGCCTCCAGACCCTGAGGGCCTGGTGCTCGTCCTGCACGGCGGAGCTGCCCGCCGGGACGCCATGATGGTCTCCCCGGCTCAGCTGTCGGTGCTGCGGATGATTCCCATCGCGCGCCGGATCAGCCGCGCCGGGAGCGGTCGTCTCGCGGTGTTCCGGCTGCTCAACTCACACCGGGGCTGGAACAGCCGGCGGACGCCGGTGCAGGATGTCGAATGGGCGCTCGGCCAGCTGCGGGGCCGGCTTGGCCCGCTGCCCATCGGCCTGGTCGGCCACTCGCTCGGCGGCCGGGCCGCGCTGCTGTCCGCCGGCCAGCCGGGTGTCGCCAGCGTCGTGGCGCTCGCGCCGTGGGTGTACCCGACGGATTTTGCCGATGCGACCGGCCGACAGGTCCTGATCGTCCACGGCAGCAGCGACCGCGTGGCCAGCCCGCAGCGCTCCGCGACGGTGGCCCGCGCCATGGGCGATCGCGCGGCGGTCGGCTATGTGCTGATCGATGGCGGCAGGCACGCGATGCTGCGGCACCACCGGCAGTTCACCACGCTGGCCGCCGACTTCACCACGGCGGCACTGCTCCGCGCCGGCGCGGACGGGCGCCGGCCAGATCCTGGCCGGGCAGCGCTGGCTGGAGATCTGACCTTTCTCGCCGTCAGGATGCCGGGGCCGGCCGGTCAGGCTCGTACCGGGCGGTGGCGAAGACGCCGCGGGCCTGGCGGCCGTCCGGCTGCAGCCAGGTTGCGGAGACTCCTGGTTCAGCGGGGTCGGCCCCGCCGTCGGGCTGCAGCACCCTGGTCACGACAACGGCGAGCTGGCCGCTGCTCAGCCCGTCCGGGTCGACCGCCGCGATGCGCAGCTCGGTTCCGGACGGCCCGCTGCCCGTCACTGCTGACGTCAGCGGCACCAGCGCACCCGGCGCGGCCAGGCTGGCCACCGTGGTGTCGGCGGTGTTGCTGACGCTCTGGGCCTGCGCCTGCGCCCCGCCCTGGATGAGCGCGACGAGCTGGGCCACCAGAACCGGATCGCGGACCCCGTCGTAGATCCAGCGGCGCCCGAGCACGCCGTGCTCTGCCGTCGTGATCAGGCCGGCCTCGCACCCGCGAGCGGGCTGGCCCGGTAGCTCAGCGGAGTGAGATAGGCGGTGCCATCCCGTGAGCTGTCGGTCACGACCAGGAACTCGATCCCGACCTCGCCGTCAGGGTCATCAAGACGGAAGCCGCCTGCCCTGGCCAGCTCCGGCTGGCCGGCGGCCGCCCTGTACCAGGGCTGGGCCGGCAGCCACGCCGCAAGCAGCTCGAGCTTGCCCGGACTGAGGGTCGTGCGGTGGATGACGGCCATGGTCTTGCGTGTCCTTTCGCCGCGTGCTTGCTGCAAGGCTGGCCTCGTCGGGCCCGTTCCCTGTCCTGGACATGCCTTCGGGGACGCTAGCGGTCCCGCCTGCGCGGCGGGGACACCGGGTCGTCTTGCGGCCCGTCCGTCGGCGATGATGGGGGGAGGAGGCGATATGCAGCGCCAGGTGTACGAGGCAGAGCACGAGGAGTTCCGCGCGTCGGTCCGCGCGTTCATCGAGAAGGAGATCTCGCCGCACAGCGCGGAGTGGAATGCGGCCGGCATTGTCTCCCGCGACATGTTCCGCGCCGCCGGCGACGCTGGCATCCTCGGCATCCAGATCCCGGAGGAGTACGGCGGCGGCGGGACGGCTGACTTCCGCTTCAACGCCGTGATCTGCGAGGAGCTGATGCGGGCGGGTCAGGCCGGGGCGGGCCTCGGGCTGACCCTGCACAACGACATCTGCCTGCCGTACTTCCTTGACTACTGCACGCCGGAGCAGAAGCAGCGCTGGCTGCCGGGCATCGCCTCCGGCGAGCTCATCACCGCGATCGCGATGACCGAGCCGGGGATCGGGTCCGATCTGGCCTCGATGACGACGACTGCCATCCGGGACGGCGACAGCAGCTACTACGTCGTCAACGGCGCCAAGACGTTCATCACCAACGGGATCAACGCGGACCTGGTGATCACCGCGGTGAAGACCGACCCCAAGCTCAGGCACCGGGGCATGTCGCTGCTGGTGCTGGAGCGCGGGATGCCGGGCTTCGAGCGCGGCCGCAACCTCGACAAGCTCGGCCAGCATGCGCAGGACACCGCCGAGCTGTCGTTCACCGACGTTCGCGTGCCTGCGGCTAACCTGCTGGGGCCGGATGAAGGGCACGGCTTCAGCCAGCTCGTCACGCACCTGCCGCAGGAGCGGCTCTCGATCGCGATCGCCGGCGTCTCCGGTGCCCGCGCAGCCCTGGACTGGACGCTGGAGTACGTCCGGACCAGGAAGGCCTTCGGGCAGCCGGTGGGCTCATTCCAGAACTCGCGGTTCGTCCTGGCCGAGCTCGCCACCGAGATCGACCTGGCGCAGCACTTCACGGACGACTGCGTCCGGGCGCTGAACGCCGGCGACCTCACCGCCGTCGACGCGGCCAAGGCCAAGTGGTGGTGCACCGAGCTGCAGGGCCGTGCTGTGGACAAGTGCCTCCAGCTGCACGGCGGCTACGGCTACATGAGCGAGTACCCGATCGCGCAGGCCTACGCCGACGCCAGGATCACCCGGATCTACGGCGGCACGACGGAGATCATGAAGGAAGTCATCGGCCGCGACCTCGGCCTGTAGCAGCCGCAGGCGCTGGTCAGTCCCGTGCCTCGGCGGGCAGCCCGAGCGCGCGGAACACATCGGCGGCACGGGAGAACTCGGTGTCACCCGGCAGACTGCCGACGAGATCGATCAGCTGCTGCGGAGCGGCGTGCCGCGTGAGCGTCTCCAGGAGCCTGCCGCGCCGGGCCGGGAAAGCCGCCCGGTCGAGATAACGGGCGACGTCGCTGCGGAGCTGGATGTCGTCGGGGCTCGGAACGCTGCCCGCTCCCGGGTAGCCGGCCAGCACCCAGGTCGCCTCTGGCTGGTCGTCCCCCGGAGGCTCAGGCTCGAGCCACTCCTCAGCCCGGGTGGCCCTGCCAGCCCGTACCTCGCTGCGGACTTCCTTCTTCCTCGCGTCGTCCTGTACCCGGCCGTGCGTCCCGCCGCTCTGCGTCATCTCGTACCTCACCTCCGGCTGGCGGTGACTGGACTGAAGCTCCTCACTACTGTCGCTGCCCGGCCGGGGCACGCGTTATTCAGTCGCGACGCTATTCGTCGTGCTTATGACGTATCCGCCGGATTGCCAGATCGGGCGGCGGTGACTGTCCCGGTCTGCTGTGTCATTGCCGGGCGCACCCGTAGATAATGATCTCTTCCGTTGAGGACCGCTGATCCGGGAGCGAGAGCATGAGGTTAGTACCGCAGGCCGGGATGACTCCCGAGCGCGCTGGACCCAACGGACTGGTCTTTCCCGAACAGCGAGATGGCCCGGCCGAGGAGGGAGCACGACTGGCGCCGACGCCGGGCGCGCTGACCCGGCCAGTGGCCGGTAGCCTCCGCACGCCTCCGGATCTGCCTGACCTCCCGGTTCCCGATGATCGTGTGGCGGGGACCTAGCTCTACTTCTTCTACAAGACGCGTACATGCCGTGCTCTGACGAAGCACCCGGCACTCGCCAAGCCCGCAGTAGGTGTCGGCGTATATCTGGGACATATCAGGCCGAGGCTGCCATCGGTGCCGAGCACCGCGGCGACCTGTCATAGATCGCTGTGCCGTTGAAACGTCGATCTCTTCCGGGAACGTGATGACGGCCTGCTGGCCGTGCCGCTGGGCCAGTGCGGTCAGGTCTTCCTGCTAGGTGGTGCGGTCTCGGAGCTGGCCCACAGCGTGCTGATGCGTCGCCGGGCGAGGGCGATGAGGGCTTGCTTGTGGTCTTGCCTTCGGCCCGCTTGCGTTCGTAGACGCTGACACGGGCCGTTCACCAGCTCCAGCCTGGCGAGTGCAGTCCTATTGGCCGCGCCGCCGTGGCCGGCGGTTGCTGCTGTCGCCATCGAGTTGAACAGCACCCGCGACCCTCATCCTGGCAGGGCCTCGAACGCGCCCAGGTCCCGGCGGTGCGCTGCGATGAAGATTGCTGCCAGGACGGGACCGAAGCCGGTCAATCTGAGCATATCGGTGCTCGAGGTGCCGGTCGAACCGCTCGCAGATCTGCTCGTCGAGCTGAGCGATCGCAGCGTCGATGACGGCGATCTGCCGGGCGAGCTGGGCGACGAGCTGCGAGCCCACGCCTCGGTCCGCAGATAATGATCTCGGCGCTGGCCGTGTCCATGGCCTGCGGGCAACGTTCACGCTGCCGCGGCAGCCGCGCTTCTTCAGCCAGGCCGCCGCCTGGCGGCACCCGATCCGCGATCTCCTCCGGGGGCTTGTAGCCCGAGAGCAGGATCAGCGGCCCTCCTTGAGTCCTCGAACGCCGCCTCCAGAGCCGGGAAGAACTCCAGCAGCGTGGCTCGCAGCCGGTTGATCGTCCGGACCCGGTCATAGACCAGATCGGTGCGCCGGGCGGTGAGCAGCCGCAGATCAGTGCTGATCTGATCAGCTCCGCGCACCGGCTGCAGGTCGGTGCGCATCCGGGCCTGGTCGGCGATGATCCGGGCGTCCTTAGCATCAGTCTTGCCGTCCCCCCGGTAAGTCGCCGCAGCATGATGCACAATCCGCCCCGGGATATACAGCACTCGCTGGCCGCGCTCGGCGAGCAGCGCGATCAGCAACGCGGCGCCGCCCGCGTTCAGGTCCGTCGCCCACACCGCCGGATCCCCGCCCGCCACGCGCCAGCACCGCCGCGATCAGCTCAAGCAGCGCCGGACTCGTCGTTGACCACCCGCCTCGACAACAGCAGCCGCCCTGCCGCGTCGATCACGACACAATGGTGCGCCCGCTTGCCCGAATCGAGTCCTGGCCAGACCGCCGTCATCAGCTGTACTCACGTCTCCGCACCACGAGTGTTCTCCTCGGCTGGCAGCCACGCTGGGCACGTCCTTACCCAACGATCCGTTGCGCGCGGTCCAATGAGCGGTCCAGCCACCAGCTGGGCAGCGGGCGGCCATTCTCAGTGGGACGTTATCGGGCCGATGCTGGCATCGGTGCTCAAGCCATACGCGCTGGCCGAGAGCGTCAAGACCTGCTACTGACCCTCAACCGGCACGGCTACTGAGGAGGAGACGTACTGGACTTACTCCTACAGCCCGCTGCACGACGACAGCGGGCAGGTCGCCGGGGTCTTCACCGCCGTGAGCGACACGACCGAGCGAGTGGTCGGCGAGCGCCGCCTGGCCGTGCTGCATGATCTCGGTGCCCAGGCGGGCAGCGCCCGCAGCGTGGCTGAGGCCTGCAGCCTGGTGGTGGACGCGCTGCAGCGAGCGGAGAAGGACGTCCCGTTCGCTGCCATCTACCTCCGTCGCGGGCAGCACCTGGCTGTGGCGGCGGCCAGCCCGCCTGGCGTTCCGTCGTCCGCCCTTGCCGCCGGGCCGGCCGGCTGGCCGGTGGAGGAAGCGGTTGCCGCCGAGGCTGCCGTCCGCGTCGACGACGTCGCTGCCCGCTTCGGTGACCTGCCGTCCGGTGGCTGGCGTACCGGCCCTTCGCAGGCAGTCGTGCTGCCGCTCACCGGAGAGGCGGGCGGCCCGGCAGCCGGCGCCATCGTGCTGGCCGCCAGCGCGGGACGCGTCCTCGACGACGGCTACGAGGCATTCCTGGCGCTCGTGGCGCAGCAGACGGCCTCCCTGATCAACGGCGCGATCGCCTATGAGTCTCAGCAGCAGCGGGCCGAGGACCTCGCGGAGCTCGACCGGGCCAAGACGGCGTTCTTCTCCAACATCAGTCACGAGTTCCGGACGCCGCTGACGCTGATCATGGGGCCGCTGGCCGAGCTGCGAGCGCGGCTCGCCGACAGCGATGAAACAGCCCTGCAGGAGCTAGAGGTCATTCACCGCAACGGCCTGCGTCTCGGGAAGCTCGTGAACTCGCTGCTGGACTTTTCCCGCCTCGAGGCCGGGCGCATGGAAGCCCGCTTCGAGCCGGTCGACCTGGCCGCCCTGACGACTGACATCGCGAGCCTGTTCCGGTCAGCGATGGAAAGCGCCGGGCTCAGCTACACCGTCGAGTGCCATGATCTGCCCGGTCCTGTCTACGTGGACCGGGACATGTGGGAGAAGGTCATACTCAACCTGCTCAGCAACGCACTCAAGTTCACCTTCGACGGCTCTGTCGTCGTGTCAGTGCGGCCTGAGGATGATCAGGCTGTCGTGGAGGTAGCGGACACCGGCACGGGAATCCCCGCGGGCGAGATGCCGCGGCTGTTCGAGCGCTTCCACCGGATTGCCAATGCCAGGGCGCGCTCCAATGAGGGCAGCGGCATCGGCCTGGCCATGGTGCGCGAGCTCGTGCTCCAGCATGGCGGCACCATCACGGCCGACAGCGCCGAGGGCTCCGGGACCCGGTTCACCATCCGACTGCCTACCGGACCTGGCCACCTGCCAGCCGACCGGCTGGTGCCGGCGCTGGAACCGGGCCTGCGAACGGACACGACGGAAGCATTCCTGCAGGAAGCCCTGCGCTGGCTGCCGGACGGTGCCGGGTCGCGTGACCTGGTCCGCGGGCTAGGCAGCGGCGGCGGCGGCGCGGCAGCCAGGCCAGCCGGTCAGCCAGCGGACCCGCAGGTCAGGCCGCGGGTCCTGCTTGCTGACGACAACGCCGACATGAAGGAGTACCTGCAGCGGCTGCTGGAGCCGACCTACGACGTCACGACCGCTGCCGACGGACTCGCGGCGCTCGAGGCCGCTCGCGCCGATCCGCCCGACCTGGTGATCAGCGACGTGATGATGCCGGGGCTTGACGGCCTTGAGCTCGTCGCCGCGCTGCGGCGGGACAGCCAGACGGCCAGCGTGCCGGTACTGCTCCTGTCCGCGCGCGCGGGACAGGAAGCAGCCATCGAAGGGCTGGACGCCGGCGCCGACGACTACCTGGTCAAGCCGTTCGCCGGAGCGGAGCTGCTGGCACGCGTGCGCGGCAACCTTCAGCTCGCGGGCATGCGCAGCCAGCATGCCCGGTGGCGGGCGGCGCTGATCGAGTCGCTGCAGGAGGCCTTCTTCGTGGCCGACGAGACCGGCTCGGTCATCGAGGTCAACTCCGCGTTCACCGACCTGCTCGGCTACGGCCGCGATGAGCTGCCGTACGCCCCCTCCATCCGTGGTGGCCGGCAGCCGACGTCGATCCGGAGGCGCACCGGCAGACGGCCGAGTCGTTCGCCCGGCTGACCCGGCAGAGTGCCGGCAGCCTGGTCGCGCCGGTCATCCACCGTGACGGCCGTCAGCTGTGGATCGCGGCGAGCTTCAATGAGGTGAATGATCCTGAGACCGGCAGGCGCATGGTCGTCGGCACGCTCCGGGACGTGACGGCCGAGCACTATGCCGCGCAGCGCGAGGCCGCGCTCGCGGCGATGGGCCTGCTGCTCTCGGAGGCTGACACCGTTCCTGATGCCGTGCAGGGAGCAATCGAGGAGATCCTGGACCTCTGGCAAGCCCGGCGCGTACTCGCCGTCACCTGGGGCGGTGACGAGGACCCGGCTGTCGCGTCGACGGAGCCGGGCCTCCAGTGGCGGAATCTGCCGGAGGAGATCCGCAGCGCCGTCAGCAGGCTGCGCGAGGGCAGGCTCCTCCAGCCGGTCGATGCCGGGGCGGGCGCCGTCGGGATCACGCTGGACCACCCCGCCGGGCTGCTGGCGCTGTGGATCGAGCCGGACGCCGGACGCTACCTGTCCGGCGAGGACCTGACGCTGCTTGCCCTGCTCTGCGGCCACCTGGTCCAGGCGCTGCACCGCATCCACCGGACGGAGCAGCAGCGCGAGACCGCGCTGGCGCTTCAGCGGGCCATCCTCGGCCCCGCTGAGCTGCCGGCGGGCTTCGCCGTGCGCTACGAGCCGGCCACGCGCCCGCTGGAGGTCGGCGGTGACTGGTATGACATCGTCAACCTGCCCGACGGCCGGATCGGGATCGTTGTCGGCGATGCCGTCGGCCACGGCCTGGCCGCGGCCACGGTCATGGGACAGCTGCGCAGTGCCTGCCGCGCGCTGCTGCTGCAGGAGCAGAGCCCGGCCCAGGTGCTGACCGCGCTGGACCGCTTCACCGAGCGCATTCCCGGCGCCGCCTGCAGCACCGTGTTCTGCGGCGTCCTCGACCACGACACCGGGCGGCTGACCTACAGCAGCGCCGGTCACCCGCCGGGGATACTGGCCAGTCCGGACGGCACCATCACCCTGCTCGAGGACGGGCGGTCACTCTCGCTGGCCGTCAAAGCTGACACCTACCGCACCGATGCCGAGTGCACGATGCCCGGCCGGGCCACCCTGCTGCTGTACACAGACGGGCTGGTCGAGCGCCGCCGCCGTGGACTCGACGTCGGCATCTCACTGGCGGGCGAGGCAATCGAATCGGGCCGGTCCGCCGCGCCGGAGGATCTCGCCAGCCGGCTGATGACCGAGCTGGCCCCGGCGGGAGGTTACGAGGACGACGTCGCCCTGGTTATCTACCGCCATCCGGCGCCGCTGACCCTGACGTTTCCCATGGAGATGGGACAGCTGAGACCCGCCCGCGCGGCGATGCGCCGATGGCTCAGCCAGTGCTCCCTTTCGGTTGAGGCGTGCCAGGGCGTCCTTGTCGCGGCTGGCGAGGCGTGTGCCAACGCAGTCGAGCACGCCCGGAGGCAGGGGCTGGCTCAGCTGATCCGGCTCACCGCCTCGGTCACCGCTGACGACCTGCGCCTGACTGTCATCAACGACGGTCAGTGGCGTGAGCCGGAACGCGATCAGCAGCTGCGGCAGCATCGTGGTAACGGAATCCCGCTCATGCGGGCGCTCATGACTGACGTCACGGTTTTGCCCGGTTCGGACAGCACCGTGGTGGACATGCACCTGAGGATCTGACATGACAGCAAGCGTCCTGACCGTCAGCACGTCCCGGCAGCCCGACGGCACGCCGGTCCTGGTGGCGACCGGCGAGATCGACATGAGCAACGCTCCCGCCTTTGGCGCGGCGCTCCGCGGCGCCCTTCCCGATCACGGCAGTCTCGTCGTCGACCTGACCGGGGTGGAGTACGTCGACACTGCCGGGCTGAGTGAGCTTTTCCCGCACGCCGGCAAGATCGAGATTGTCGTGACCTCGCTGCTTGCTCCTGTCCTGACCATCTCCGGACTCGCGGCAATGGCCGTGATTCGCCAGGTTGACCCGTAGCCAGCAGCCGATGACCCCTGATGCGACTGCGCCCGGAGTCCCGGCTGACGAGACGGAAGCCGTCTGGCGCCTGGCCACCTCACTTGCCCGCGCGAGATTCCCTGCTGACGTTGCGCAGGCGCTCGTGGACCACGGTGGCCACGCGGCGGGCGGCTTTGCCATCTACCTGGCGGTGGCGGAGCATGCAGGCGGCACTGTCCGCGTCACGCATCATCCGGCCATCCCCGCCGAGATCGCAGCCCGGTGGGGGACCGTCAGGCTGACCGACGACGTGCCGGCCTGCCAGGCAATCAGGACCGGGCTGCCGGTGCTGCTCAGGTCACGCGAGGAGCTGGGCCGCCAGTTCCCCGGCGGGACCGGAGAGTTCGCGTCGGCCGGCTTCGCTGCGCTGGCGGCCGTCCCGCTGCGCTCGGCGAGCGGACAGACCCTCGGGGCGGCCGGCTTCGCCTGGCAGCGCGCGCAGGGCTTCGCCGCTGCCCAGACTCGGCGCCTCGACCTGGTTGGCCAGCTGGCCGGTCTGGCACTGGAACGCGCGCTCGCGGCGGAGCCCGGGCCAGCCCATGAGCCGGGGTCCCCGCAGGCGGCGGAATCCTCGCAGGCGGCGGGATCCTCGCAGGCGGCGGAATCCTCGCACGATGAGCCGCTGACGCGGGCCCTCGAGGCCGCTCTGCAGAAAGCCGAGCGGTCCAACGCCCGGCTCAGCTTCCTGACCGAGCTGTCGTCGCGCCTGGCTGGTGCAGGCACGAGGACTGAGGTACTCGAACGGCTGAGCCGCGTGGTCGTCCCGCTGCTGGCCGACTGGTGCACGGTCGTGGTTCCCCGCGGGCAGGAGCTGGTGCGCGTCGCGGCGCAGCATGACGACCCGGCTCTTGACCGGCTGGCCAAGCGTCTTGTCGACAGCTACCCGCACTCCTTTTCCGGCCCGTCGCCGGGCGTGGTGGTCTATCGCAGCGGCCAGCCGCTGCAGCTGCGCCGGCTGGCTCAGCAGATCATTACCGATCTCGACGACAGCGGTGCAAGCGCCGCCTACGGCCGGACCATGATGCTGCTGGGCGACGGCCCCGGGCTGATCACGCCGGTGATCTCCGGCGGAGCTGTCGTCGCGGTGCTGACCATGGTCCGCAGCGCGGGCGGCCGCTTCGCCGCGGCAGAAGGCGGCGCCTTCACCGACGACGACGTCACCGTGGTGCAGGAAGCCGCCGAGCGGGTCGCGGTCGCCCTCGATCATGCCCGCCACGCGGAAACCCAGCGGGAGACGGCGAGTGCCTTGCAGGCTGCGGCGCTGCCCGCGTCCCTCCCCGTCGCGGTCGGGCTCTCGCTGGCTGCGGCTTACCGGGCGGCAAGCGAGGGCAGCCAGGTGGGCGGCGACTGGTATGACGCCCTGGATCTGCGGGCAGGTCGCGTGTCTCTTGTTGTCGGGGACGTCGCCGGGCACGGCCTGCAGGCCGCCGCGGTCATGACTCAGCTGCGGAACGTGCTGCGCGCTCATCTGTTCGACTCGCTCGGGCCGGCCGAGTCTCTGGTCAGGCTCAGCGCGCTGCTGGCCGTTCAGGAGCCCGCTGCTCTGGCAACCATCATCTGCGTGCAGATCGATCCGGTGACCGGCGAGGTTACCTGGTCGTCGGCCGGGCATCCCGCGCCCATCCTCGTGAGCCGCGAGGGAACCTCTGCCTACCTGCCCGGCCGTCCGGCCCCGCCCGTAGGGGTGACGCATCTCGAGTCCGTCGCCCGTCCGCTTGAGCACCGCCTCGTGCTTGAGGCCGGTGACAGGCTGCTGCTGTTCACCGATGGCCTGATCGAGCAGCGCGGCGTCGGCTTCGACATCGGGCTTGCCCACCTGATGATCCTGGCCGAGCAGACCGGCGCGACCAGCGACGCCGGGGCGGCGTGCGAGACCATCATGCAGGAGGTCCTGCCAGGGGAGCACGAGGATGACGCCTGTCTCCTGATCGCCGACTACCGGCCCTGACGGCAGGCCCTGTCAGCTGCCGGCCCGGCGGTCAGTGACCTGCGATCTGCCCGCCGTCGATATGCACGGTCTCCCCGGTAATGAACGGCGAGGACTGCAGGAACAGCACGCCGCCGACGATGTCGCTGACGTCTCCCACCCGCCCCATGGGAGCGAGCCGGGCGGCCGCGGCGTAGCTCTCGTCCGCATGCATCGGGGTGCGGATAACGCCCGGCGAGATCGCGTTCACCCGGATCCCGCGCGAGGCGTACTCAACCGCCAGTGACCTGGTGGCCGCCGCAACACCGCCCTTGGTGAGCGAGGTCAGCGCAGACGGCTCGCTGGAATGCGCGTAGTCGACGACGGTCGTGGTGATGCTGACGACGAGCCCGCCGCCTCCGGTCAGCATCTCGGCGATGGCGCGCTGCGTCAGCCGGAAGAACCCGGTGAGGTTCACGCCGACGAGCAGCGCATAGTCGTCCTCGGTGTACTCCGTGAACGGCTTGGACATGAAGACGCCGGCATTGTTGACGAGTGTGTCGATCCGCCCGAACCGGTCCAGCGCGCCGCTGACGACGCGGTCCGCGGTGTCCGGCTCGGAGATGTCGCCCTCGACGGCGAGGATCTGCCGGTCCTGCGACGGCGGCATCGTGATGGCGTTGGCGACAACCGACCAGCCCAGGTCGCGGTACGCGGCCACGAGGCCGGCGCCGATGCCCTGCGATCCGCCGGTGATGATCGCCACCCCTGGCTCGTGCGTGTCCATGACGGTCCTCCCGGACGGACCCCGGGCCCGGCGCGCTGCGCCGGACCCGGGCTGGTCCCCTGTCTCAGGCCAGGAACTTCAGCAGCGCGGAGTTGACCTGGTCGGCGTGCGTCCAGCAGATGGCATGCGGCCCGTTCTCGATGACGTCGGTCTGCAGGCCGCGGATCAGGCCGGGAAGCCGCTTGCCGGTCTTGGGGTAGGGCAGCACGTTGTCGTCGTCGCCCTGGATGACCAGCATAGGCACGTCCAGCTTCGGCAGATCGGCGCGGAAGTCGGTCTCCCAGGTCGGGATGCAGGCCACCGTCGCCGTCGCCGACGCGGAGACGGCGATGTTCCAGCAGCTCTGGTAGTACTGGTCGCTGACCAGGGTGCCGCGGAACTTGTCGATGTTGAAGAACAGGTCAAGGAAGCCCTTCATCCAGGCCGACGCGTCCTGGCGGGCGGACTGCACGAACCCGTCGAAAGCGCTGGCGGGTATGCCCTCCATGTTGTCGGGCGTCTGCAGCAGGAACGGCGGGATCGGGGAGATGAGCACCCCCTTGGCTACCCGCGACGACCCGAACCGGCCCAGATAGCGCGTCACCTCGCCGGTGCCCATCGAGTGGCCGACCAGCACGACGTCGCGCAGGTCGAGGGTCTCCAGGAGCGTGTGCAGGTCGCTGGCGAACGTGTCGTAGTCATATCCGCTGACGGGCTGGCTGGACTTGCCGAACCCGCGCCGGTCGTAGGCGATCACCCTGCGGCCGTCGTCGAGCAGCACCGGCACCTGCTTGTCCCAGGCACGGCTGCTGAGCGGATAGCCATGGATGAGGACTACCGGCTGACCTGATCCGTGGTCCTCGTAGTAGATGTCGATCGAGCCCGAGTTCTCCTGCCCGACCTTGACATAAGGCATGGTTCCCCCCGTTGCGTTGATCCCCGTGATTCCTTGCGGCACCGGCCGCTTCCCGCCAGCCAGGACAGCGGTGATAGGAGCATGACGTGCCGGGAACGCGCACCCCGCAATCCGCGGCCGCCTGGCGGCAATCGGTGCTTTTCCTGCCAGGAACCCACGCTAACACCGCGCGTCAGCCGGCCTCACCCGAGGTCATGCTGACGCTGGCCGGCTTTCCAGATCCGCGAGGAACCGGACGATCCTTGCCGCGGTCTCGTGCGCACCGCGACGGGGCAGGTGATGGCCGATGCCGCTCAGGAGCTCGATCCGGGCGTCAGGGAGTGCTGCTGCCAGCTCGTACGACGTCCGGACCGGAACGAGGGTGTCATCCGGGTCGGCGAGCAGGAGCACGGGCTGGCCGATGCCCGGAAGGGCGGCGGTGACGGCGGGCAGCTCGCCGATCAGCGCGCGCTGCTCGGTGAGGAAGGTACGCCACAGCGGCCCGTGATCGTGGTGCGCGTTGCCCCAGATGTGCCAGTTCACGTGCTCGCTCGCGGCAACCGGGCGCCGCTGCCTGCGCGCAATGGCGTCCAGCCGGGCACGGGCCAGCCAGGGCGTGAGCCACCACGCCGCCAGCGCGCAGACCTCGCCGGCGCCCGGCGCGGCCAGCAGCCGGTCCCAGCCGGTGAGACAGCCGGGGCCGACGCTCGCCAGCAGCACCACCGCCTCGACCCGCTCAGGTGCCAGCGCGGCGACCGACAGCGCGACGGCACCGCCGTAGGAATGCCCGATCAGCACGGCGCGCTCGATGCTCCGCGCATCCAGGTCGGCCACGACCGCGCGCGCGTTCGCCGCGAATCCGCCCGCTGGCAGGGGATTAGCTCCGTATCCGGGCCGGTCAAGCGCGACCACCCGGATATCGCCGGGAAGCTGGTCAGCCAGCTGCTGCCAGTCAGAACCCGCGCCGGGCTGGCCATGCAGCATGACTACCGTGCGGCCGCTCATGCTGCCGAGCTTATGGTGCCGCCGGAACGCTCCGGTGCTGCCCGGCTAGGCCGGAAGCTCGCGCTCGCGGTCCCTGACTCGGCGTACGATCTCGCCGTAACTGCCGTGCACGTCGGCGGGCACGCGCCAGACGTCCACGGTCGCGCAGCAGCCGGCCGCCCGGACGCGAATGGTCGGCCCGTCCTGAGAGCCGGTATCGTGCCCGCGCTCGCGCAGATGGCCGAACAGCGCTAGTCCGCTGACCTCTACGTTGACGCCCTCGGGCACGTAGATGTCGGCGTTCCCGCAGAACAGCACGACGGTCGCAGTGGTGCGCGGCCGGTCGATAGCAGCCTGACGCAGGTCGAAGTCCAGGTCGCCGAACGCCACGGCGGCGGCGCTCCAGCCGCGCAGCCGCAGCCGCCCCCGCCGCACCACGTGGCCGAACACGGTCGCCGTGAACCGGGTCGGCCGCCGCGAGCTGCCGCCGGGCGGGACGACCGGCGGCAGGTCACGCTGAATCTGGGCCAGCTCGCCGCTGACACTGGCGCGCAGCGCCCCGTCGACCCGCTCGGTGAACTCCTCGAGTGTCAGCCGTCCGGCCAGCAGGTGCTCGCGCAGGGACAGGATCGCCTGCTCGCGGTCGGCATCCGACGCCCGGATGAGCGGATCATCCACATGAGCCAGGCTAGACCACGCCGAACCGGGCTGTTGTTAACTAGACCGGGAGGTGGACTAATGCCAGCCTGGATCTGCGTGACCTGCGGCGTTCAGCAGGCTGATTCGCCTGCGCCACCGGACGGGTGCGCCATCTGCGCCGATGAGCGGCAGTATGTCGGCTGGGGCGGCCAGCGGTGGACCACGATGGCTGACCTGGCCAGCGATCACGCTGTCGTCGTCCGTGCGGAAGAGCCTGGCCTGCTCGGCGTCGGGATGGAGCCGTCCTTCGCTATCGGGCAGCGGGCACTGCTGGTGCAGACGCCGCAGGGCAACGTGCTGTGGGACTGCACCTCGCTGCTGGATGACGGCGCCCGGGCGCGGATCGCCGAGCTGGGCGGCATCAGCGCCATCTGCATGTCGCACCCGCACTTCTACGCCGCCAACGTCGAATTCGCCGACGCCTTCGGCGCTCGTATCCTGATCCCGCGCGCGGACCGGCAGTGGGTCCAGCGGCCATCGCCGCGCATCGAGTTCTTCGATGACGAGGCCGAGCCGGTGCCAGGGCTGACGCTCGCCCGGATCGGCGGGCACTTCGACGGGGCCGCCGTCCTGCACTGGGCCGGCCGGGTCGGACGGCCGCGGTGCCCTGCTCACCGGCGACACGATCACCGTCGTCCCGGACCGCGACTGGGTGAGCTTCATGTGGAGCTACCCGAACCTCATCCCGCTGGATGAGCAGACGGTGCTCGACATCGCCAGCCGCGCCGAGCGCTTCGCCTTCGACCGGATCTACGGCGGCTGGTGGGGGCGCGTTGTCGTGCGGGACGGCGCCGCCGCTGTGCGTCGTTCCGCCGACCGGTACGTCGCCCGGCTGCACGGCCAGCGGCCCTAGCCGGCTGCCGGTTCGCGCACCGGCGTTTCCGCGGAAACGCGCGGCCCGGCGTGAGCCACTCGCAGCCGGCCGGCCGGCGGCCGCTAGGGGCTCCTGCCAGCCGGCTGCCGTCAGCCGCTAGGGCGCCTTCCACCAGGCCGGCTCACTCTGCACGGCGAGCGCGTGCACCTGACCGGCCGCGATCCTGACTGCCCGGCTGAACAGTCCCGTTCCGCCCGGACCCTTCACCTGGACGGGCACCAGGCTGCACGCCGTCAGGTCAGTTGTGCACTGGCTGGGGCCGGTCGTGCTGTCGATGCCGAGCTGGCCGTCGCTGTTCTCGCCCCACGACCAGATGGAACCGTTGGCAAGCCGGGCCATGCTGAAGCCGCCGCCCGCGGCGATCCCGACGACGTGGCGCAGATATCCCGTGCCGCCCGGGCCCACGACCTCGTTCGGCAGGTTGTCGTACTCCTGCGAGAGCCCGTTGCCGAGCTGTCCGTAGTCGTTGACACCCCAGGCCCAGACGTTGCCGGTCGAGCTCAGCGCGAGAACGTGCAGGCCATAGGCCGACGGCTCAGCTGAGATGGCAACGATGTGGGTCAGATAGCCGGTGCCGCCTGGCCCGCTGACCTGCAGGGGAACCGTGCTGCAGGGAACGGGGCCGCCGTCGAACGGGTCGTCGCACCGGCCCGGCGCTGGCGACGTCTGGCCGAGGTCGGCGAAGGCGTCGGATCCCCAGGCCCAGACGGTGCCATCGGAACGCAGCGCCACATCGAAGTCCGCGCCTCCGGTGACCGCCACCACGTGGTTGAGCACGCCGTCACCGCCAGGCCCGACCACTTCGACCGGCTTGGTGCTGCAGCCGACGGCCGCGTAGTTGGTGTACGGCTTGCATTCCTCCGGCCCGGAGTTTGTTCCGATGCCGAGCTGTCCGTCGACGTTGATGCCCCACGTCCAGACCGTGCCGTCCGAGCGCAGCGCGAGGTCATCGTCGCTCGACCCGGCGATGGCGGCGATGCTGGCCAGCTTTCCCGTGCCGGACGGGCTGACGACGGAAACGGGCAGCTTGCTGCAGACGTTGCCGGGGCCGGGCGTCATGGCTCGAGGAGGTCAGGCAGTGATCGGGGCCGCTGACAGTTCCGTTGCCGAGCTGGCCCCAGATGTTGTCGCCCCAGGTGAAGACGTTGCCGCGCCTGCTGAGTGCCTCGCTCGCCACGTTGGCCGAGACGATGGCCTTGATGCCGGAGAGCCTGCCCGTGCCGCCGGGACCCTTGACGGCGACCGGCGTCGTGCTGTCCTGCTGGTTGCCGGTGCCGAGCTGGCCCTGGTCGTTGCCGCCCCAGGACCAGACGACTCCTGCGCCGGTCAGCGCCAGGCTGCCATCCGTACCGGCCGACACGGCCGTGACCGACCGGCCCAGCCGGGTAATAAGGCGCGGCACCGACGAGCCGGTGTTGTTGCCCAGCCCGAGCTCTCCGGTTGCGTTGTTGCCCCAGGAGAAGGCCGCGCCAGTCGAGACCGCGGGACTGAACGGCGGGATGAGATGCCGGGAACGCACTAGTAGCCTGCGCAGCCGCCGGCAGCCCGACCAGTCCGGCCGCCACCGCTGCGAGCACCGCGCCGAGTTTTGCGGGTGCGCCGCGCCGGAATTTCCTCGTTCCCGAATTCAGCTGATCTGCCATTAATTCCCCCGTGTCACCGACTAAGCACCGTCCACTGCAGAGCGACGGCAACCCTAGCCACGGGACCCGATACGGCGGTGGAGGGAATGAATGCAGCGCGCCCGGCGCAAAGCCCGCAACTTGCCCCCCGGGAGTGACCAAGGTCCTTTACGGGCCGGACTTTTGCTTCCTGCGGTCGCTGCGCTGATGGCGCAGACTGAAAGCTGGACGGCGCTTGCGCTGCCTGTTCCGAACGGGCAGTTCCTACCTGATGGTGTAGAGCTGAGGCATTAGCGGCATGGCGGCTGACCAGACGACGAACCAGGGACCGTGACTCAGCGTGGCCGCTGACCGGCTCCGCAGGATTCTGGCCGCGCTGTCCGATGGCGGCGGTGACTGGTCGTCGGCCCGGCTGTGCGGCGCCTGCCCGGCCATCCTGGGCGTGAGCGGGTCAGGGGTCATGCTGATGTCTGGTGACCTGCCGCGAGGGTCACTGTGCACCACTGACCAGCGGAGCGAGCTGATCGAGGACGTGCAGTACACGCTCGGCGAGGGTCCGTGCGTCGACGCTCACCAGCACGGCAGGGTCGTGGCTGAGCCTGATCTGGCTGACCCGGTCAGCCGGCGGTGGCCGGCGTTCACCCCGCCGGTGCTGGAAGCCGGGGTCAGGGCCGTGTTCGGCTTCCCCCTGGCAGTCGGCAGGGCGCGGCTGGGGGCGCTCAATCTCTACCGCGACGAGGCTGGCCCGCTCACCGCTGATCAGCATGCTGACGCGCTGGTGCTTGCCGAGGTAATAGCCCGCTGGGTGCTGGAGGCTCAGGCAGGAGCGCCCTTTGGCACAGTCGCCGAAGAACTGGAAGTGAGCGCCGATTTCCATTTCGCGGTCCATAACGCGGCCGGCATCGTCTCCGTGCAGGAGGACGTCAGCGTCACTGAAGCGCTGATCCGGCTCCGAGCGTATGCGTTTGGCAACGACCGCCCGATCAATGACGTCGCTCAGGACATCATCGCCCGGACGCTGCGGCTCAGCTAGTCACATGGGCCCGGACCGAAGCTAGAGTGAGTGGATCGGGCATGGCCAGGTCCGCGCTGCCGCTCGCTGAGGCAGTCGGCGGAGCTCAGGAAGGTGAGTGCAGATGACCCGAGAATCCGACCTACTCCAGTCGGTTGTGGACATCGCCGACACCCTGGTGTCCGACTATGACGTCGTCGACATGCTGACAGGCGTTGCGTCCCGGTGCGTCAGCCTCCTTGATGTCTCCGCGGCCGGAGTCATGCTGGCGTCCCCGTCCGGCAGCCTCGGCCTGGTCGCTTCCTCAAGTGAGGCGATGCGGCTGCTGGAGCTGTTCGAGCTGCAAGCCCAGGAAGGCCCGTGCCTGGACGCCTTCCAGACCAGCGCGCCCGTCGGGCAAGAAGACCTCCGTGCCGGTGGCGGACGGTGGCCCCTGTTCTCTGCCGAGGCCCTGCAGGCGGGGTTCCGGTCGGTCCTGGCACTGCCGCTGCGATGGCGGGACGCCACTCTCGGCGCCCTGAACCTGTTCCGTACCACCAGTGACCCGATGCCTGAGGCCGACGTCATCGTCGCCAGGGCCTTCGCCGACCTGGCCGCCCTCAGCATCACCCAGCACCGGGCCACCGCCGATGCCCAGCGCCTGAACGAGCAGTTGTCAGCTGCCCTGACCAGCCGCATCGTCATCGAGCAGGCGAAGGGCGTCATTTCAGAACGAGCGGGGGTCGACGTGGCCGAGGCGTTCTCCCGGCTGCGCGCCTACGCCCGCAGCGGTAACCTGCGCCTCACTGAGGTCGCCCAGGCCGCCGTTGACGGAACGCTGGATCCGGCCGCGTGGTCCTGAGCTCCGCTGCTGGCTTGTGCCCACTCGGCATCCGGGCATTATCGGTGGCAGTCGAAGACCACGTGCCTGACTTCCCTGATAGCCCGCTCTAGCTCGGCAGCGGCCGCGCCGATTCTCCCGGCCGCGGGATGGTTCTGCTCCATCAGGGCCATCGCGCTCTCAAGCTCCAGCCCGGCGGTGAACAGCCGCCGGACGACAGTGTCGCTGAGCCCGACGGCCACACGATCGCGGTCCTGGGCCAGGCGCATGGCCAGGTTTGCTATATCGCCGGACGCGGCTGACTGTCGATCGCCTCGCGGGCCGACGGCAGGCTCGCTAGAGCTCGGTACCGCCCCGTCGGCGGGAATGCTTCGTGGCGGATGCATCGCTCGGACACACTCGGTCCTATCCGGCCATAACTGGCCGTGCCGCCAGGTCTGGAACGACGCGGTCCCTGCGCACCTGCTGTGGCCACGCGCAGGATCCCTCAGTAGATACTTCCTGCATTACGCTACTCGCCGCCGATACGCAATAGATGACCGGCGGTCTGAGGCCCAGCTTAAGCTAGCCCGGTGAACGCGGCGGAGCATCAGAAGCCCCCCAGGCCCGCCTGGGCAGCGAGGCCGCGTTGACGGCCTCCGCCTGGCCCGAGGCGTAATTTGCCACCAGCAGGACGCTGCCACTGGCCAGAGGCGGCGACGTCGCGCGGGAACCGGCCGGCCTGCAGGTAGCCAAGCAGCGCCGGCCGGCCGTCCAGCGCAGCTGCCACGCTGACCACCGCGAGGTTGCTTACCGGGAAGCCGGGCGCGAACCGGTTCGAGTCAGCGGTCACGATCAGCGTGCCCGCTCGGGCCAGCGCGAGGCCGACTGGCGCCTTGCCCACCGGCACGTCGGCAAGCAGCGCATGCGACGGGTCCGTCTGCAGGCTGGCGGCCGAGAAGGCCAGCAGCGCGTCGCTGCCCCTGGCTGCCACCCAGACAACGCTCCCGTCGGCGGAAGTGATCACCCGGACCGGAGTGCAGCCGGCCGGGACTCTGGCCGCCACTGATCTCGCCGGATCGGATTCGGCGCGGGCGACGCTGATAACGGAGAGCGAGCCCATCGGGCCACTGTTGCTCTCCGTGGTGGCGTACAGCCAGCGGCCGTCCGGCGACACCGCCAGGCCGACCGGAGCAACCCCGGTAGGGATCGAGCCGATATACCCGCTGCCAGGACGGAACCGGGCCGCCATCGCCCTGGCCAGGCTGAACACTGCGATCTGGTCCGCGTCCTCCAGGCTGACGAACGCGTACCGGCCGTCGGGAGTGATCGCAACCTCGATGGCACCAGCAGCCAGCGGATTGCCAGGTGCGGCGAGCGTGCCTAGCACGGCATGCTCACCGGCCTGCTCCGCGGCCGGGACGCTGACGACAACCGCACCTGCGCCGCCGGCCACCAGCAGGAGCCGGCCGTTGCCGCTGAGCGCAGCGCCCGCCGTCGGTCCCGGCACTGCGATCGTACGAACCAGCACCGGCGCGCGGCCCGGCGCCAGCCGCAGCACATCGAGGCCGACTCTGGCCGGGGCTCGCGGGCGAAGACGCCGGCGTCGCGTCCGGCGAAGGGCTGCCCGGATTTACCGCTTGCGCGCTGGCAGCGATTGGCACGGAGGTAGCAAAACCCCAGTTCCCGGTGGCGGCGACCGCGACTCCGAACGGGCCGGCCGGAAATCCCTGCGGCCCCTGCGGGAACAGAGCTGTCATCGCGGTGGCTGAGGCCGGCAGATTCCGCCCTGCCTGAGCAGCCGTTGTGCACCCGGGCAGGCCGACGCCGCCTGAGCCGGGCGTGGCTATGGGTGACGCCGACGGCGCTGCGCTGAGCGACTGCCGGCCGGACGATGCCGGACTGCCGCTCGCGCAGCCCGCGCGCCGCGCTGAGCAGGACAACGATTGCCGCCGCTCGCGCGGCGCCGCCGCTTGGTGTCATGGACTTTTACGCTAGCGACGGTTCCTGCGCCTGGCGGTAACGAACCGGGCAAGCTTTGCCCGGCCAAGATGGGACGGGAGCGATTCCTTTTCGGCGCAGGCCGGGTCTTCCTGGTTGAAGGCATTAGGCAAGCGAGACGATCAGGAGTGATTCACGTGAGCGAACTAGACATGGCCGTGCAGAGCACGCTGGCCATCCTGATGAAGGTGCAGCCCGCTGACCTGGAAGCCCCGACGCCCTGCGCGTCGTGGAGCGTTCGCGAGCTGATCAATCACTTCGTCGGGACGGCGCGCTGGTGGGCGGGCGTCCTCGCAGGCGAAGCGGGCGACACCGACGCTGACTACGCGGGCGGCGACTTCGTCGCGGCCTACGAGGAGAGCATCCGGATCGCGCAGGCGGCATTCGAGGCTGATGGCGCGCTGGACCGGACGGTCCGGCTGCCGTTCGGCGAGTTCCCCGGCACCGTGGTGCGGGGAATGGCGGCGCTCGATCAGTTCACGCACGGCTGGGACCTGGCCCGTGCGATCGGCTACCCGGCCGATCTGGATCCCGACCTGGCCGCGCAACTGCTCGGCCAGGCCAGGATGGCGATCACCGACGCGTACCGGGGACCGGACGGCGAGGCCCCGTTCGGACCCGTCGCGCAGGCGCCTGCCGGTGCCGGTCCGGCCGATCAGCTTGCCGCCTACCTGGGCAGGCCGGTGTGACCGGTGCCCGATAGCTCGGCGTTCGTCCGGGATACCGAGCCGCTGCGGCGCGAGCTGTTCGCGCACTGCTACCGCATGCTCGGCTCGGTTCAGGACGCCGAGGACCTGGTCCAGGAGACCTACCTGCGGGCCTGGCGCTCCTACGGCGGCTTCGAGGGCCGGTCCTCGGTGCGCACCTGGCTGTACCAGATCGCCACCAATGCATGCCTGACGGCCCTGGCCAGGCGAAGTCGGCGGGTGCTGCCATCGGACCGGTACGATCCCGAGCCGGACCCGCAGGCACCGCCGGAAGCCGCGGATCCCGGCGTCACCTGGCTCGAGCCGGTTCCGGACGCGCTGGTGACCTCTGAGTCGGCCGATCCCGCCGTCATTGTCGCCGCGCGCGAGGGGCTGCGGCTGGCGCTCATCGCAAGTCTGCAGTACCTGCCGCCGCGCCAGCGCGCCGTGCTGGTGCTGCGAGACGTGCTGGAGTTCCCCGCCGCGGAGGTAGCGGTGATGCTCGGCAGCACGACCGCGTCGGTGAAGAGTGCCCTGCAGCGCGCCCGGGCGCGGCTGGAGGAAGTGAGCCCGGCAGCCGATCAGATCACCGAGCCGGCCTGGCCGCAGGCCCGCGCTCTGCTGGACCAGTACATCGCGGCGTTCGAGAACGCCGATGCCGCCGCCCTGGAACGGCTGCTGGTGCGCGACGCGGTCCTGGAGGCGACGCCGCTGCGCACCTGGTTCGCCGGCCGGAAGACGTGCGTGCCCTTCCTGCGCAACCACGTACTCGGGGCACCGGGCGACTGGCGCATGCTGGCTACCAGTGCTAACGGGCAGCCCGCCGCAGCGGTTTACACCAGGGACGGGAACGGCAGCTTCCAGCCGTACGGAATCTGCGTGCTCACGGTAACTGGCGCGGGCATCCGGCGGGTCTCGTCCTTCGGCGACGCCGGCCTCCTTCCGCTCTTCGGCTACCGGCTCGACGTCCCGGCGCCCGTGGCCTCGCCTATCCGGTGATCCTGCGGCTGTGGCGTGCGATCTGGTCATGGGTCTCCGGGTCTTCGAACACCCGGGCAAACTCGGTGATGCTGGCGTTCACTGCGGCATCGAGCGGGTTGTTGAGCCAGATGTCGAACAGCCGGCGCTGGGCAGCGGTCACGGTCTGCGGGTGTGCCGCGATGCGGTCGAGCACGCCCTCAACGGCTGCGGCGAGTTCGCCGGGCCCGGCTACGACGTTGGCGATGCTGCCGGGCGGCAGTTGATCAAGCGCGTAGATGTCGCCGGTGAGGACCATCTCCCGCGCCTTGCTGAGTCCGACGAAGGCTGGCAGCAAAGCGGCGTCGATGACCGATGGCACGCCGACCTTGATCTCGGGCAGCCCGAATGACGCTGACCCGGCGACCACGCGGAGATCGCACGCGAGGGCCAGTTCGAACGCCGCCCCGAGGCAGTACCCGCTGACCGCGGCAACAGTGACGACCGGCGAGTGCCTGATGGCGCGCATGACCTGCGCGAGATCGGTGATCAGTGCCTCCGCCCGGTCCGCTGTCAGGCCGGCAAAGGCGTCGATGTTCATTCCGGCGCTGAAGGCCGCCTGGCCTGAGCCGGTGAAGACAATCGCCCGCACGCCTGAGGGAACGCCGGCGATGACGTCGTGCAGCTCGCTCAGGTCCTCCGGATGCAGGATGTTCAGCTTCTCCGGCCGGTCGAAGGTGATCCACATAGCGCGGCCGCGATGCTGCACCTTGATATACCGCATGTGCTGCTGCTCCGATCAGTAGCACCACAGTATGGCCGTAGAAGGCGAGCACGGGAAATGTGACGCCGGGCCCGCCAGCAGAATCGCACCCGGCTACGCGAGTTGCCCTGGGTGCGCATTCGCGCACCTGGGGACAAGGCGGCCAGGCGATTATGCGCCGCGGCCCCCGCGCGCGATCTCGGGCGTGCCGCGACCGGGCTGCAGGATGACCTTGGTGCAGCCGTCGGCCTTGTGCTGGAAGAGGTCGTATCCGCGGGCCGCCTGATCGAGCGGGAGGTAATGGCTGGCCAGGTCCTGTGTGCCCAGCGGGTCTGAGGGATCGAGGAGATAGGGCATGATCTCGTCGGTCCAGCGCCGTACGTGGCACTGGCCCATCCGCAGCTGGAGGCCCTTGTCGAACATCTCCATCATGGGCAGCGGGTCGATGGCGCCGCCGTAAACGCCGGCGATGGAAACGGTGCCGCCGCGGCGCACCGTCCGGATGGAGTTGATGAGGGCCTGCAGCCGGTCTACGGCAAAGTTATCCGCGACGCGCCTGCCGATCCGGCCCGGCAGCCTGGATGCCATGGTCTGGCCCAGCTTCGTTACCGGATTGCCGTGCGCCTCCATGCCGACGGCGTCGATCACGCCATGGGGTCCCCGGCCGCCGGTCTGGTCCAGGATGTAGCCGGGAACGTCGTCCACCTCAGCCGCATTGACGACCTCGATGCCATGACGGCGGGCCATTTCCAGCCGCTCGGGGACCAGGTCGACGCCGATGACCTGCTCGGCCCCGAGGATCTTCGCGCATCGTGCCGCGAACTGGCCGACAGGCCCGAGCCCGTAGACGGCAGCGATCCCGCCCGGCGGGATGTCGGCGAACTGCACCGCCTGCCAGGCTGTCGGGAGGATGTCAGACAGGTAGAGGAACTGGTCGTCTGGCGGCCCCTCGGGCACCTTGACGGGTCCGAAATGCGCCTGCGGAACCCGCAGGAACTCGGCCTGGCCGCCCGGGACCTGGCCGTACAGCCTGGTATAGCCGAACAGCGAGGCGCCCTTGCCCTGGTCGCGGTTCTGCGTGGTCTCGCACTGCGCGAACAGGGAATGCTGGCACATCCAGCAGTGGCCGCAGGAGATGTTGAACGGTATGACGACGCGATCGCCTGGCGCCAGGTGCCTGCTGGCCTCGGGCCCGACTTCCGTCACGATGCCCATCGCCTCGTGGCCGAGAATGTCTCCCGGCTCGAGGTAGGCGGCCAGCACCTCGTACAGGTGCAGATCTGACCCGCAGATGCTCGTGCTGGTGATGCGCACGATCGCGTCGGCTGGCTCCTGAAGCACAGGATCGGGGACTTCCTCGACGCGGACGTCCCGCTTGCCCTGCCAGGTGAGAGCCTTCATACGCCACCTCGGCCTGCGTCGTCCGCGGGCGGAACTTCGTTAAAGCGGTGCGCGGCTGACCGGCCGAGCGCGGTCAGCGTATCGAAAGCGCCGGAGGCGAACGCAGGCCGCAGGGCATGGCCAGGCAGGGGCTCGCCATTGTCGTCCGTGGCCGCTGGCATGAGCAGCCGCTGAGCGAGATGGAGGACATTGCTGGTCAGTTCCGGGACGATTGCCGCGGCACGGGCGACCACCTGGCCCGCAGGCGTGAGGATCACCTCGGACCTGCGATCGCGCATCGCGTCGACAATCTGCCGTGCGGCACGTTCCGCGTCCATGGACACCAGCGGCAGGCTGGCTCCGAGCGAGAACCAGGTGAACTCCTCGCTGCGGTGGCCGGTGAACTGTGCCTGCAGGTGCGAGCCGGTGCGCATCAGGCCCGGAACGACCGTGGTCACCGTGATGGGGCCGGCGCCCAGCTCGGCCCGCAGCCCCTCGGAGAAGGCAGTGGCCGCGAATTTGGCGGCGCTGTACGGGAGCAGGTGCGGGACGCTGATCTTGCCGCCGATGGAGGTGACGTTGACGATCCGGCCGTGGGCCTGCTTCCGCATGACCGGGAGAGCAGCGAGAGTGAGGCGGATCGGCGCGAAGGCCATGGTGCGCCAGGCCGCCTCGTAGTCGGCCGCGCCCGTGCTCTGCGACGGCCCGACCTGAATCAGGCCCGCGTTATTGATCAGCACATCGATCCGCCCGTAGCGAGCAATAGCGGTGTCGATGAGCAATAGCGGTGTCTCATCGGCCGTGACATCGCACGCGAGGGCGGTGACCTCCGCTCCGCCTGAGCGCAGCTCGTCCGCGGCCCGGTCGAGTTCTGCCTGGTCGCGGGCGCAGATGACCAGGCGGCAGCCGTCGCGACCCAGCTCCCGCGCGAGCAGGAAGCCCAGCCCGCGCGATGCGCCGGTGACGACGGCCACCTCACCGGCGATAGCCTCACGCGGCGGCTTACGGGTCCTGGCCACGGCTGCGACGCCGGCCGCGGCGGCCAGCAGGACCGTGCTGCGGATCCGCACGACCGGCCTCAGCGCCGGCGGGCGCGCTTGGCTGCCGCCCGCTCGGTCTTCGCGCCCGCGGTGGCCAGCGACCCGTCGGCGTTCTCCAGGTGCGCCCGGACGAACCAGTGGAATTGCTCAAGCTGACCGGAGTGGCCGATCAGCATGTCCTGCGTGACCGGGTCAAGGTCCTCGGTGTCCTCGATCGCCGTGCGCTGCGCATCGATGATCCCGGCATAGACGACGTCCAGCGCGGCCAGGTGGGCGAGCGCATCGGCGCGCCCGATGCTGTAGTCATCCCAGCTCCGCTGGGCCACCAGCGCTCCGGGGGTGCCGGAGGGTGAGCCACCCAGTGTGGCGATGCGCTCGGCTGTGTCGTCGACCATGAGCCGCACGGCGTCGACCTGCGGGTCAAGCATCGTATGGACTGCGATGAAGTTGGGCCCGACGACATTCCAGTGCACGTGCTTCAGGGTGAGCGCGAGGTCGTTCAGTGCGTTGAGCCGGTCCTGCAGCAGCGCGATCGTCTTGTCTGCGTCGCCGCTTTTCATTCCCGGCACCGTGTATGTCACTATCTGAATCACCTTCCTGTTTAGCCCGGCGCCGATCAGCCCCGTAGCGCTGACCTGGGCTGCCGCCCTGCCAGTATCATCTACCTGAGTCCGGCCGCTTTACTCATCGCCCGGCCTGCCCCTGCCGCGTTCGGAGTAGTTACGCGCCGTGCGGGGAGACTGGCCGGATGTTCGAGGGATTCACAACCGAGCGCATCGAGCTGGCCCAGTCCGCTATCTTCGTCCGCCACGGCGGCACCGGGCCCGCCGTCCTGCTGCTGCATGGTCATCCGCGGACGTCGTCGACGTGGCACCGGGTGGCACCGCGCCTGGTGGCGGAAGGCTTCACGGTCGTGTGCCCCGACCTGCGCGGCTACGGTCAGTCGCGCGGTCCGCACCCGGCCGCTGATCATTCCGCTCATTCCAAGCGAGCCAGCGCGGCCGACATGGCGGCGGTCATGACCGCACTCGGCCACGAGCGTTTCGCTGTGGCGGGCCACGACCGCGGCGGCCCGGTCGCCTTCCGGCTGACGCTCGACGCTCCCGGGCGGGTCACGCGGCTGGCTGCGCTGGACTGCATCCCGATCAGCGACCACCTGCGGCGCGCCGACGCCCGGTTCGCAACGGCGTACTGGCACTGGTTCTTCTTCGCCCGACCCGCTACCCCCGAGCGCGTTATCAACGCCGATCCGGACAGCTGGTACTCCGGTGATCCCGCGATAATGGGTGCCGAAAACTACGACGAGTTCCGGCAGGCGACCCGCGATCCCGAGGTTGTGCGGGCGATGCTTGAGGACTACCGGGCCGGCCTCACCATCGACCGTGCCGACGAGGAGGCAGACCGGGCTCGCGGCAGCCGCATCGCCTGTCCCGTTCTGGCGCTGTGGTCTTTGCGCGACGACCTAGAGGAACTGCACGGTGACCCGCGGCTCATCTGGCGGGACTGGGCCGACCAGGTTGACGGCCACGGCATCGACTCTGGTCACCACATGGCCGAGCAGGCGCCCGAAGAGCTGGCCACCGCACTCACGTCCTTCTTTAGGGCCGGGTCGTGCCCGGCCGCTGACGGCCGCACTTGAGGACTGTCAGCTGTCCCGGTCCGTTTCCCCGTGGTCCGGGCGGGCAGCAGGCATCTATGGATCCTGTCTCCCGCCTTGAGAACGCTCAGTCTCTTGACCGGCTCACCGGACCGCTGCAGCGTGCCGCCCGGGTCGTTCCCGGCCCGCTCCGCGACGTGCTGCACGGCGTCTGGCTGGGCCACCCGGTCCATCCTCTGCTCGTACAGGTACCGCTCGGATCGTGGTTGTCTGCCGCGTTCCTCGGGATGACTCCGGGAGGTGAGCGCGCCGCTCGCCGCCTGACTGCCGTCGGCCTGGTGGCGATCGGGCCGGCTGCGCTGACCGGAGTGACTGACTGGGCCGAGCAGCATGAGCAGCACCTGAGGGTCGGTCTGGTGCACGCGGCTGCCAACTGGGCGGCGGCGGGCCTCTTCGGTGCGTCGCTCGGCTGCCGCGGACACAGGGCAGCTCAGGCCCTGCGCCTGGCCGGCCTGACCGTTGCCAGCGCAGGCGGACTGCTCGGCGGCCATTTGTCGTTCCGGCTGGCGGGCGGCGCCAACCATGCTGAAGCGGTGCCGCATCTGGTGGAGCCTGGCTGGCACTACCTGATGCCCGAGCACGAGCTTCCTGACAGCACGCCGGTGCGCCGGATGCTCGGTCAGGTGCCTGTCGTGGCTGTCCGGCAGGACGGCGAGGTCCACGTCCTCAGCGACCAGTGCAGCCACCTCGCCGGATCGCTTTCCGAGGGCGAGCTGACGGCAGGCACGATAACGTGCCCGTGGCATCACAGCAGGTTCTGCCTGGCTGACGGATCCGTTGACCAGGGGCCGGCGACGGCGCCGCAGCCGCGCTTCGCCGTGCGGACGGCGGGCGGCGCCATCCAGGTCATGCTGCCCGGCGCCGGGTAAGTTGTTGCCTGGCGCTCCATGACTCCCGGTCCTCGCCCGGGCCTGCCGCTGACGGGCGATGCTCAGTCTTGCTGCGGCGGGGGGGTATTCGTAAGGCGCGTGATCTCGGCCTGCAGCTGACGGGTTTCTGCTTCCAGCTCCAGTACTCGCCGGATGCCGGCCACGTTCAGGCCCTCTCCGGTCAGGGCGCATATGTGCTGCAGGCGCAGGACGTCGTTGCGGCTGTACCGGCGCGTTCCTCCCAGGCTGCGCAGGGGCTGGAGCAGGCCTTCGCGCTCGTAGATCCGCAGGGTCTGCGGATGCAGGCCTGCCAGCTCGGCGGCTACCGAAATGCTGAACAGCCCATGGTCCATATCGGACCAGTCCGGAGTCACCATGTCCGGCGTGCCGTGAACCGGGAGTAGCGGGCGATCAGCTGCAGGAGCTGCAGCTCGGCCAGCCCCATGGCCGCGTCGTTACGCGTCTCCTGCCCCGGATGTGGCCACGGCTCGATGCTTACTGGCCCTGGCTGCAGCGCAGGCCCGGGCCGCGCGGGGAAAGTGGCAGGAGAAACGGCCGCGGGTCCCAGCGGGTGCAGTTGCGCGGCCGCGCCGCTCAGGGCAGCGCCGGGCAGGGCAGCGCCGCGCGCGGCATCGCGGGGTGGCGCGGCGGCGCGGTGCGTGGCCTGCCGGTCATATGCGGCGCGGCGGGCAGGGTCGGACAGCAGTTCATGCGCGGCCATCACGGCGCGGAGCCGGTCGGCCGCATCCGCAGTGGCGGGACGCGAATCGGGATGCAGATCGCGCGCAAGCTTCCGGTAGGCACGGGACACGTCCGCGCCGCTCGCGTCGCGGCGGATTCCCAGAACTTCATAGGGATCGGACTGCGGACGCCGGCCAGCCATCGTCCCTCCCAGGCTGCTATCCGTCGGGCAATAGGTTGTCTGAAGTATGACAGCTGACTAAATCTAAGTCGATGCTTGTCAGATAATAGCTACCTGTGCTAGATACATGTGTGGGCCAAGAGCCCAGGCAGACGACATGGTGAGGAGGCTTCTCAGCGATGCTTGTGCGTACCGACCCGTTCCGCGACCTCGACCGGCTCACCCAGCAGCTCCTCGGAACAGCCGCCCGGCCGGCCGCGATGCCGATGGATGCCTACCGCAGCGGCGATACCTTCTACGTCCACTTCGACCTGCCCGGCGTCAGCGCTGAGTCCATCGACCTGACGGTCGAGCAGAACGTCCTCACCGTCCGCGCGGAGCGGCGGCCCGTGCAGGTCGACGGCGCGGAGATGATCGTCGCCGAACGTCCGGGCGGCGTGTTCACCCGGCAGGTGTTCCTCGGCGACACCCTCGACGCCGACAACATTGCCGCGGACTACAACGCGGGCGTACTGACGCTGAGCATCCCGGTCCATGAGCAGGCCAAGCCCCGCTCGATCCAGATCACCGGGCACGAGGACCGCCAGCAGGTCACCGCTAGCTAAGTTGCTGTACGGCTGGAGTGCCGCGAGCTGGCCTGGCCTCTCGCGGCACCAGCCGGGCACGGCGGAACACACTGCGCGGGAGCTATCTCAGCCGGATAGCGCTACTCAGCGCCGATGATCTCGACGATCACCGCGTCTACATCGGGATACTCCTCGTCCGGGATCAGGACGATCGCGTCGAGCACGACCTGGTCAGCTCCCTGGTCCTGGGCGGATGCGACGAGATCGTCGCGCCGCGCCGGGTAGGACGCGTTTCCCAGGTAGCGCCGGGTGGCCTCCCCGAACGCCTTGCTCACATCGACCGGCCGCTCGTACTGGCGGTCGGGTAGCTCGCTGAGCACCTGCAGGACCCGCTCACACTCGCCTTGCGGGTAACTGCCACCTTCACAGCCGCGCCGCGCGTAATCGACCAGTTCATCACGCGAGGCTGGATAGTCGATCCCGTGCAGGTGCCGTTGCACCAGCGCAGGACTCAGGCGTGGGCTTTGATTCTCGGTCATCGAAGTTGCCCTTCGATAGTGGTCTTTGCGACGCCCCCCGTTCGCGCTGACGTCCGAGCTTGTGCCGAGCCAGTCCCGGGCATTCGCAGTGGGACGGCGCGCTCTCTTCTTCAGGTTCTCACCCGCCGGTTCGTGATCTTCAGGCAGCCTCCGCCCGTCTCCCGTATCGCTTCCCGGAACTCCAGATTGGCCATCATGGCCGTGACGACGGTGCCCAGCAGTCGGAGTGAAACGTTGTCACAAGCGACAGCCTGACAGGCGTCGGGCATCGCATCGCCCTGTTGTGAGCCGCTTCTGCTGCGGCCCGCCTTGCGTGCAGCAGCTGAACTCTCGTGCGCGATCCAGGAGGTGCCGGATGCCTGAGGAGTCGACGAAGACCGTGCGGGTCATATCGGCGATGACGACAGCAGCGCCGGGATGGATGGCGGCACGCAGCTCAGCGCCAATCGACGAGGCCTTGTTGAGGTCGATCTCGGCCGGGAGACTCACGATCTCCGGTACTACGATCTCCGGTACGACGAGCGACGCGGCAGTTCCGCTGACTTGAGCGTTTTCGTCATGCATTGGGCGAACCCCTCCGCATCGCTGCCGCGACCGCCTCTGCCGGAGGTCGAGCCTGCGTTCGCGACTGGGCGGTTTCTCGTGCTCTCGCACATGCTGACGTGAAGGCATCGCCACCTGCCGTGGCTCATCGCCGCGGCCTGAGCCGACGGGCATCGGGTGGCTACCCAGGAATCTCCGCTCATGCCGAATTGAGCGCGTTTTTCGGACGCATGTTTATGCAGTGAGCCGCATGTTCACGCGCGACATCGAGTCGCGCTAGTGCGTGAATTAGCTACCGTATGTTTAGGCTGGTGGCATTTGCTGCCTGATCCGCCTTGGCGGCAGGCGGACAACTGGTCCGAGCCCTGGCCGGATCCCCTGCCTGCCGGGTCCAGAAGGCGAGTTCGGGGCGGGTGCCGAGGGTGTCCGGGTGCTCGGCGCCGTGGGCTTTCTCCCTGACCGGCACCAGTTCCGCGAACAGGTCCGAGCCCTGGCCGGATCCTGCATGCCCGGTCCATAAGGCGAGGTTGGCGCGGGCTCGCCGAGATACCGGGCTGACCTCAGACGACAACCGGAGGCGACGGCGGTTCGCGCCGATAGCTTATTTACTGCCTCTGGAGCACAGGTCGGGGCCGATGATCGGTGCAGCAGGCCCGCCGTAGATCGCCTCGTTCGTTGCATAGGTATGCATGATCAGCGAGTGACTCAACGTCCGGATCTGCCGCTGGTAGGGCGCCGGATTGACACCGTCAAGCGCTCGCGTCAGTGTGGAGATGTCCGGAAGTCCGGTCGGCTTGCCCGAGACGGCTCGGCGGACCTAGGCGGTGCCGGTCATCGATAATTTGCGGCTTAGCGAGAACCGTGGGCCCAGCCCGTGGCCACCACGCCTACTAGTGATCGCGATCCTGGTCCTGACGGGGGTAGCGATTGGTCGGCAGCTGCCGCCCGCGCCTGTCGCCCCGCCCCATCGTCCGGCAGCAGCTATGTCCACAGGTCCGGTGCAGCTAGCGGGCCTGGGATCGGGCGCGGCTAACCTGCTCGATCATGCCCAATGCGTTGGCATGCCGCCGGTGCCGCTGCGCAGGCAGTTTTCAGCCAGGTGCCGCCTCAAGACGCAAACCCGCGGCGTATCAGCTGCCCAGAACGCCTTGCAAGCCGCACGACGAGGAAGTTCAGGAACACGCACGGGTCAACGCTGATATCCGAACATGCCGCGCCTGGGCGTCCGGCCTGAGTTGTACAGAGTCGGGTCACTGCCGTGGGCTATGTCCTTCTGCCGCCGCCGAGGCCTTGCGCGCGGGTGTGTGCAGGACCGAGAATTCCCCTCGGCTAGCACGCCAGGTAGGTTCTGCGGCAGCCACCAGAACCAGATAGCCGCGCTGCGGCAGCGAAGTCAGCGGACCCGCAATGTTTTCGGGAAGTGACAGAAGCGTCAAGGACCTACGTAGTGGATGCAAATTCAGCGCCAGCCACAGACATCGTGAGCGGGATTAACAGCGGCTCCCCTCGACGATGAGAACCTGGTCAGCCGCGAAGGCTGGCGAAGGATCTGACAGGCGAGAGACAGATACTTCGATGAGGTGGACGAGGAGGCTTGGCAAGAGCTATGCGCTCGTCGTGGGTATCTTCTGTCGCGGCGTAGCCCCCGAGGGTTCTAGCAGCATGTCTTCTTTGTGCTCTTCCCCGCGCCGCGTTTGCGCTGGTAGTAGCTGCGGCCTGGGCCGTCGTATCGGATCTGGGGCAGGGCCATCACGTGCACGGCATAGTTGAGCTGGCGGTCACCGGCCCGGGAGAGCCGGTGGCGGACGACGTCACCGGAGGACACCTCGATCGGTGCCACGCCGCAGAACGAGGCAAACGCTGACGCCGACGGGAACCGGGTGATCGAACCGGTGCGGGCCAGGATCTTCGCAGCCACCACGTCACGCGCATGCTGCGGGGACACTGCTGGCAGTCTGTGTTCATGCTTCTTGAGCTCCGGGGCCGTGCACGCATGTTCATCCCAGCGCCTATGTGGCACCCACCGCAGTGTTGTGCGGCGCGGTGCACGTCGGACCGGACGCCCGTGTCCTGTTCGGGGCGGTACTGACGGCCGAGGACGGTGAGGTGCGTGTGGGCGCGCGCAGCGTCGTGATGGAGAATGCGCTGGTCCGGGGGCGTGCCCGGCATCCGTCGGTCATCGGCGACGATGTGCTGGTGGGACCGCACGCCCACTTGAACGGGGCGCGGGTGGCGAGCGGATGCTTCGTGGCCACCGGTGCCGCATTGTTCCCTGGCAGCGTGCTCGGGGCCGGCGCCGAAGTCCGGATTCACGGCGTCGTTCACGTGAACACGGTCCTGCCGCCCGGCGCGATGGTGCCGATCGGCTGGGTGGCCGTGGGCGACCCAGCGGAGATCTGTGCGCCCGATCAGCATGAGCAGATCTGGTCGGTTCAGGAGTCGCTGGACTTCCCCGGCACTGTCTACGGCGTTGCCCGTGACACGCCAGCTACCGACCGGATGACCCGGCAAGCCGCATGGTTCGGCGCCCACCTCGGGGACTGCCCGCTCGAATAACGGGGGCAGCGAAAACTTGCGCTGTTGCCACGAGTGGATCACGGTGTCGGTGGCGAGAGTCGCGCGTCGCGGCGGAGCGGGTGATCGCCGGGAACCTCGACGAGGACGATGCCGACGCCGTCGGGATCCTCGATCCACATCTCGGTCAGTCCCCAGGGCTCCACCGTCGGCTCGCGGAGCACGCGCACACCGGCTGTACTGAGCCGCTCGTGCTCAGCATGCACGTCCCGCACCTGGAGCCAGATTTGCACCGATCGTCCCGGCGGGCTGGCCGCAGGCCCGGAGATTTCCAGGAGCCCGCCGCCAAGGAAGAGCACCACCGAAGGATCGGCCAGGGACCCGAACTCGCGGTAGACCGCCAGGCCCAGGACGTCACGGTAGAAGTGCCTGCTCCGGCCCAGATCGACAGGGTGCAGCAAGATCCGGCTGCTCAGTACCTCCACGCGACCATCCTGACAGCCCGCGCTGAACTCGGGGCAGCGTACGGCTGCTGCTGCCGATCCTCCGGCCATGGCTCGCGGGTGTAACTCTTCTGTGACTCCGCGCGCTCCTGCAAGTCGAAGCTCCAGGCCGGTCGTGCCGATTAGCGGGCGTTGAACGCGCACATGACCATGTCGTTTCTCGCAGAACCACTCCTATTCTCCGGCGTCCTTGTAGGAGGGTGACGAGCTGCCATCCAGCACTGTCATGGGCGGTGGGAGCGCACGGAACGCCCGAGGCGAGCGCGCGATGGCTACTTTCCCCCGGGCTGGCAACTGGACGCAGATCAGCCCTGTCCGCTGCCGGGACTCAGCCCATCGAAGGAGCGCCCGGATGGAGTATGACTCGTGTTGGCAGGGGCGGGAGTCTGGGGATGGTGGCGTGGATGGGTGATAAGCCGGATGTCGGGGCTTGGGTCAATGCGGACCAGGCCGCGGGGGAGTTCCGGGTCAGGTACGCCGAACTGTTCGATGCCGAGGCGCGCCTTCATGAACAGCGGCTGCTTGCTGCCGCTACCGTCGGTGCCGCCGAGCATGTGCTCGACGTCGGCTGCGGGACGGGTCGGTCCACCCGTGCCGCCGGCCGGGCCGCGGCCGCGGGAACTGTCCTCGGCGTGGACATTTCCGCGCCCGTGCTCGCGCTGGCCCGGCGGCTGACGGACCGGGAAGGTCTGCGCAATGTTTCCTACCGGCTGGCCGATGCTCAAGTGGACGGCCTGGGGTCCGCTCGCTATGACCTGTGTATCAGCTGCTTCGGCGTGATGTTCTTCGCCGACCCGGTGGCGGCGTTCACCAACATCGGGCGCGCGCTGCGCCCCGGCGCGCGCATGGCGCTGCTGGCCTGGCAAGCCCCCGAGCGCAACGAGTGGTACAGCGAGATCGACCAGGCTATCGGCGGCGCTTCTGCCCGCGGCGCCCGGATGTTCTCACTCGCCGACCAGCGCACGACGGCCGGGATACTGGCTGCGGCCGGATTCACCGGCGTCGCCTTCGCCGACGTGCGCGAACCCGTCTATTACGGCGCGGACAGCGCGCAGGCCTTCGATTTCGTCACCGGCCTGCAGGCCACCAAAGACATGCTGGCCAGCCTGGATCCGCCCGCCGCCGAGGACGCGCTGCGCGGGCTGCGCGTCACGCTCGCCGGGCACGCGACCCGCGATGGCGTGCTGTTCGGGGCGCGCACCTGGATCATCACCGCGCGAACACCGCCGGGCAGCGCCGCCGCGCACCAGACATCGAGGATCTCGGCCGAATTGGGCAGAAGCGTGGCAACTTTACCCCACGCCGAGTGACCCAGCGAGGTCGCCGCCTGCTTCACCACCGTGAGTGGTCTGGAGAGAACCTCGCGCCAGACCTCGGCACGGCAGGCCGACCTGTTACGGCGCTGCCCGAGCGGATCACCCTGACGCCTCCGCCGCTGCACCGAACGGCGGCTCGGTGCGCGGCAATCACGACCTCTCCGCGCCGTTCGCAATTACGACTACGGGTGAGCGGGCATGTTGCCACGCCGCAGGTTATGCATCGCGCGCTTCTGCCGCGGATGGTGTGCGTTTGCGGCGGAGTCGCACCGCATGAGCTGCTCACTGCCTGCCGGGGACGAGGATCGGGCCGACGCTGACCTGAACTCCGGTAGCTGATCAGAGGAAACTGAACGTCAATGCGCTGACGGTGTTCAGGGCGTTGCACTGGCAGTACCGCCTGGAAGCGTCACTCCCTGCGGCGGCGGCTCGGGCCAGTCGTATGCAGGAGGAGTGGACCAGTCCGCCGGGCGGGCGAGGTTGATGCTGCCTCCCAGAAGCCTGGCACTGGCGAAGCTGACAGCGGCACCGCAGAATTCGGCGGCCCGGAAGCTGACTGTGCCCTGAGAGAACTGGGCGAAGCGGAAGCTGACCGTGCCGCCGGAAAAGTGCGCACGGAAGAAGTCGGCGTCGGCTCCGGCGAACTCGGTGCTGAGGAATATCACCTCTCCGTCAGTGAACCTGGCGTGCTGGAAACTGACCTTGCCGCCGGTGAACTTGGCGTTGTCGAAGCCGACGACCGAGCCGGAAAACTCGGCGACCGAGAAGTCGACCTGACCGCCGGAAACCACCGCGAGCCAGAAGCTGACTGCTGCGCCAGAGAACCTGGCGCGTCCGAAGTCGATGAGGCCGCCAGCGAACTCAGTCTGCCGGAAACGGATGTGGCCGCCGGAGAACTCGGTCTCGCTGAAGTCGACGCGGGCGCCGGAGAATCTGGCGGAGCTGAAACTGACCTCGCTGCCGCAGAACCTGGCGCCATGGAAGTCCACAAGGCCGTCACGGAACTCGGCGTCGCTGAAGCTGACCGTGCCGCCAGAGAACACCGCTCCGCGGAAGTTGCCGCCGTCGAAGACGACGCCGGTGAAGTCGAAGTCGCGGCCCTGCCAGGACACCTCGGCTCCGTCGCGGAGATGCGCTCCGATGATGCGGATGGCGCTGTGCCGCACCTCCCGGAATCCTTGCCAGGCGAGCCTGCTCCGGTCATCGGCGGAGGCAGGCTCGGGGGGCTCAGAAGCGTAGGGCATGCGCAGGTAGGCGCAGATGACGTCGATGCAGGTCTGCCGGTTCTCTTCCCAGTCGTCGGCCAGACCGGCCATCGCGTGGATGCCGGCCAGGCGGATGGCGGCCTGGTTACTGCCGAGCTGCTCGGCGATGGTCGTGAACCGCTCGTTGAGTACCCGGCTCCGGTCATGCGCGGAAGCCGCCTCGGCTACCCGCTGCCGCCGGTACGCCATGACCAGGGCCACGAGAGCGCCCGCACCGGCCACCGATGCGAAGACCAGCTGCAGGACGCTGACGAAGTCATGCAGCGACACCCTGCCCGTGGCTGGGATCTTGGGGTAGTGCATCAGCGCGAGCGCAAGCCAGGTGAGCCCGGCCAGGACGATCAGCGCGGCGGCGAAGCAGAATGTCAGCGCCCAGCCGATCGGCAGCAGGCGCAGCCGACCAGGATCCTTTCGCGCGGTCGCGTTTCGGCGCTGCGATCTGATCGAATCTGCATCCACCTGGCGACTGTATGGCCTGCGAGGCGACGGGGACTAGTTGGCACTTGCCGCGCCGGTGCGGCCGCGGACCGTTGCCGCGTCGCATGCCACCCGCGCAGCCGGGACTACTCAGACTTACTGGCTTGCCTCGCTTGTCGCGCGTCAGGTCCGCTGCCGGTTATGTAGTCTCAGAACTGATCTGAACTGGGTCCGCGCCTACCCGCCCGTCCGTCCAGGTGGCTGTAGAGCTGCTCATGCCGCACTTCGATCAGGGCAGTCGCTGGACTTGTGCGAGCGGTACGGGCTCACGGGCGAGGACCACTGGGCTGGTGATGTCCGGCCCGCCGTACCAGAGATGGAGGGTAGGGCCGCGGTTTTCCGCGAACGGCCGCGGCGGGGTACCCGTCCCCGGCCACGGATCGTGGCTGGCCTCGTCGACATAGTCCTGAAGCTCATCCAGCGCCTGCGCGGCGACACCGGCCAGCTGCTCCTCGGCCGTGTCGCCATGTCCCTCGAGATTGTCACGGACGTAGTTTGCTCATGCTGCCAGCGTCGCAATTCGACAACTGGCCCGGAAACCGGCCGTCGTCGGCCGAGTACCGCAACATGCCGCGGGCCGTGCGGCCCTGCCGATGACACCTCTCGGAGACCAAGGAGTTGGACCGCCGTCTAAATGGACGAGCTAGTGCGGTGGAGGGCGTGAGCCGTCGAGTTAAGGATCAATGCCAGCCGCGAACCATCCCAGGGCGCCGTCCCGGCACCTGCGCGAGGGCGCTTGAGGGCGGCCCGCCCGATGCTCGCGGGCCGACCGCGCGAAGCTGCCGCAACGGCAGTCCCGGATGGATGGCCGCCTGCCCGCTGATGCGGGTCACAGGACCCGGCCTACAGTCTGACTCGCCCGCCTCCTGCGCATCGTCAAGGGCCCGGATCCCCGAGGTCATCGGCGTCCTGAAACAGGTGTCCGTAGGTGTCCATCGTCTCGCCGACCGTGGCGCGGCCGGGCCGCACCTGAATGACCTTCGGGTTGAGGTTCGCCGCGATCAGCTGAGACGTAGAAGTGGCGGAGGTCGTAAAACCTCGTTCCATGCGACGCCATGTAGGCAGCGCTAGCGCACCTGTCTGCGCATTGCGCATGGTCTTCGTTCGCGGCTGAGGGCTTTGCCGCACGTGTGGGCAAGCCGTACGGCCCGCCGCTAGGGGATTCCGTCTCGCCCACCGGCGAGATCTGACCGTCCGCGTCTTAGGTGCCGAGCAGGTGTTGACGATCGGCGCGGAACTGTATCAGTCTGTCGTCAATCGTCGTCGATCGATTGCCTGGTTACGGCGGCGCGTGATGTCCCGTCGCGTTCAGGAGGCCCGACCTATGCATTTCGGCTTTTTCAGCATGCCGGAACATCCGCCCATCGAGAACTGGACGCTGTCCTACGACCGGGACATCGACAACGTCGTCCTGGCCGAGAAGCTAGGCTTCCACGAGTACTGGATCGGCGAGCACCACACCGGCGGGTACGAGAACGTGCCGGTGCCCGAGTTCATGATCGCGAAGGCCTCCGCAGTCACCAGCCGGATCCGGTTGGGCACGGGCGTCATCAACCTGCCCTACCAGGATCCCTTCCTCGTGGCGGAGCGTCTCGCCTTCCTGGACCACCTCACCCACGGCCGCCTCGAGTACGGCTTCGGCGGCGGCGGACTGCCGACGGACCAGGCCCTGTTCCAGCTGGACCGGTCTGAGGCCAGCCCGCGGACCAACGAGGCGCTGGAGATCATCTGGCAGCTCCTCACGTCGGAGGAGCCAGTCAGCTACGAAGGCGTCTACTGGAAATACGAGAACCGCCAGCTTCAGGTCGGGCCCTATCAGGACGTCCCGCCGTTCGCGATCGCCGGGCTGACCGGCACACACAACTATGCCCGGTGCGGTGCCAAGGGCTGGAAAGCGCTCAGCGTGTACTTCACCCCGATCGACAATCTAGGCTACCCGCACGCCCCTGACCTGGCCGGCCACGCCAGGGCGCTCACGGAAGCGGCTGCGGAGGCCGGGCTCGACCCGGCCGTGGCCCGGCAGGACTGGCGGATCAGCCGCGAGGTCTACGTCTCCGACAGCCGCGACAGTGCGATGAGCGAGATCCGGGCTGGCGTCCATCGCTCTTACGAATATCTCATCGGCCTCGGCCTGGGCGGGCTCATGAAGAAGAGCGAGGACATGCCCGACGCCGACCTGACCTTTGAGTGGATGGCGGAGGAGATTCCCTGGATCATCGGCAGCCCGGAAGACTGCGTTCGCCAGATCCGGGAGCTGGAGGAGCAGACCGGAGGGTTCGGCACCTTGCTGATCAATGCGCGCGACTGGGTCACCACCGACAAGTGGAACCGCTCGCTGGAGCTGTTCGCCCGCTTTGTGATGCCCCAGTTCACCGCGCGCGACAACATGGCCCGCCGCCAACGCCTGGCGAACGTGGCGCTCGGCCGGTCCTGAGCGGCGGTCCGGGACAGCCTTTTCTAGCTACTGACAGCTGGGGTGCCAGCTGTTCTCATCGCCCCAGGTGAACTCCACCGCGATGATGTGCCCGGCGATGCAAACTGTGGGAAAGGGTGTTGCCGTCTGTGCCATGGCCTATCCACTGAGCGCGGCAAACCCGTTGCCGCGCTGATCGATATCGATGATCTCGCTGACCTTGAGGATCGCGCGGCACTGGCAGCGCACCTGGCGGATAAGGCCGACGGACGAGCCGGGATCAGCATCGATCAACTGGAAGCCGCACTCGACCGGATCGATGCAGCGCCCTGTTCGTGAGCCTGACGGTCATCTTCCGCGAGACGGCGCTTCGTAACCTGGCCCGCATGCGCGGCGAGGACAAGGACCTGTTTGCCGGACGCGTCGAACTATCGCCGTTCGCAGCCATCAAGGCTGGAATACGGGCCGGCTAGGGCGTGACGGCGTTCCGGTCGCGGCGGGCGGCCCGGCCATAGGCTGGCTCCCGGAATCGGAGCCGCGAGAGGAGACCAGTGTGCCGTACGTCGACAATGGCGAGGCGAGGATCTGGTACACCGAGCAGGGGACCGGGTTTCCCATGCTGACGCTGGCGCCAGGCGGGATGCGGCTCGAGCGTGTCCGCTGTGGGAGCTAGCGGCGATCAACCCGCTGACCGCGTACGCCGGGCAGTACCAGATGATCGCGATGGACCAGCGCAACGCCGGCCAGTCCGCCGGCCCGCTTGAGGCCGGCGACCCGTGGGGCGCCTATGCGGCCGACCAGCTGGCGGTCATGGATCATCTCGGCATCGACCGGTTCCTGGTGTTCGGCTGCTGCATCGGCGGCCCGTTCATCCTGAAGCTGTGCGAACTCGCGCCGGAACGAGTCGTCGCGGCCGTCCTCGAGCAGCCGGTCGGGATCATCGCGAGCAACCGGGAGCTGTTTGACAGCATGTGGAAGCAGTGGGGTGAGCGGCTCATGAGCAAGCGCGACGATCTCGGCAGCGATGAGATCGAGGCGTTCGCCACCGCGATGTGGGCTCCCGGCTTCGCCGTCAGCGTGACCCGGGACCAGGTGCGGTCCTTCCGCACGCCGATGCTCGTCCTGCCCGGAGTCGATGAGTACCACCCGGCCGAGACCGGCCGCGAGATCGCCGCACTCGCGCCGGCCGCCGAGCTGCTCGAGCCGTGGAAGGACCCCGAGCATCTTCCCGCCGCCACCGAAGCGGTCGGCCGGTTCCTCCACGACCACACCCCGCGCTAGACCACCAGCGGGTCCCCGCCCAGCAGGCGGCGTGCCCCAGGCACAATGCCGGGAGGACTGCCGACTGGTAGGGCCGAATCACTTGACGAGACCCAGAGCTGCCGTGGTCGGTCTGCTTGTGGAGCGAGAGCGGGCGCAAACAGCGCGCTAGCCAGGAGTTCGGTTGACGGACGCTCAGCGGACCGAGCTCGTCGAGGGCAGGCAGTCTGTCGCCGGCGGCGGTGACTGAGGTTATCGGCGGGCAATTCCGTAATCACGGCTGCACCTCGCGGCCCGTTCCCGTTTGCCGCCCGCGGCGGGTCCCCAGCTCAAGTCGCGCCGGGACGGGGTGACAAGGTAGGGACCCATGGACGCTGTGAACGTGGTCGTGATGGCGCCCTCCCTCGGGACTGACCTGTCGTATATCTCCGCCGTCGATCCGCGAGTCAATGTGATCGACGCGAACGATGCGTCCGGGACCAGGCTAGATGCCGCCCTAGCGGACGCCAATGTCATCCTGCTCGGCTTCCCAGTTCCAGCGGTGGTGGCCGCGAAGGCGCCGCACCTGGTCTGGGTTCACCACACCCAGGCGGGCGTGTCCAACCTGCACGGCTGCGACCTGTGGACGTCCAACGTCACTCTGAGCACCAGTCGCGGCGTGGTGGCCCCTGGCGGAATTGCCGACTATGCCCTCGCCGGCGCCGCCTTCTTCGCCCGCGGCCTGCATGAGGGCACGCGTCAGAAGCAAGCGGGCCTCTTCAGGCGCGGTAGCTACGAAATGATCCGGCTTCAGGACGCCACCATGGGTGTCGTCGGCTTCGGGGGGATCGGCCGGGAGGTAGCGCGGCAAGCCAAGGCGCTCGGCATGCGCGTTCTCGCTACGCGGCGATCCCTGACCGCTCCAGTCGACAACACCGACGGCATCGACCGGCTGCTGCCCGCCGATCGCCTGCACGAGCTAGCGGCGGAGAGCGACTTCCTGGCAGTGTGCTCGCAGCTGACCGCGGAGACGACCGGCATGATCGACGCCGGCGTGTTCGCCGCGCTCAAGCCGGGCGCGGTCCTGATCAACGTGGCCCGCGGTGAAGAAATCGACGAAGACGCGCTGATCAAGGCGTTGGCGAGCGGCCGCCTGCGCGGTGCCGTTCTCGATGTATATGACGGGGAACTGGCTGGCCGTCCGCCGCGGCGCGAGTTGCTGGAACTCCCTGAGGTCCTGCTCACTCCGCATATCTCCGGCCGCGGCGATTCGGCCACCGCGGAGCAGACCCGGCAGCTCTTCGCCGACAACCTGGCCCGGTTCCTGGCCGGCCAGGAACTGATCAACACCGTCGACCGCGATCGCGGATACTGAGACCTTCTGACGCACGGCGGGCAACACGGGAACCCGCCATAGGTCGAGGACTTCGTCGTGTCTCCTCACAGGCGAGGCCCCGAATCTGTCACGCGCTGATGCGCTGCCTGCTGGCGACCTTGCGGCCGAACCCGTCGTTACACTGTTCTGCTCGCCGGATTCCGTTCCGTCTACGAGCTCTATCCGTCTGGCGGCAGCAGGCAGATCGTGATGCACCGAGATCGACCCAAGTGGACGCCCGCTGCCGACGACCGCGCGGGAAACCTGGCGGGTCTCGGCACCGCCCCAGTTAGACGGCGTCTCCGCGGAAACGCCTTGTGCAGGCTTTCACAAGCCGCTTCCGCGAGAAGGCGCCTATGCCGACCGCACCCGCCGGTCGGCCCGGGACGAGCTTCCTCATCTGGCGCATTGAATGGCCTGGATGCTCATTGCTTCATTGCCTGGCTCGGCCGGTGATGCGCAGGTAGTAGCCAGCTGGGTCGAGGATCCGGAAGTCGGTCAGGCCCCAGGGGCGGAGTTGAAGGTCTTGCTCCAGAGGCCAGCCGGCGGCCACGACCCGGTTGCGTTCTGCGGCCACCTCGTCGACCTCGAGCACCAGCTCGACCCCGGTCGGCGGACACCGGTCCGGGACCGAGCCGGAGGGCTCCCGCTGCAAAGCACCTATCTGTACGCTGCCCCGCTGCATCGCAACGTAGGCTTCCGGATCATCGCGCTCATCCTTTGTTACCTGGAAGCCAAGGACCCGTACATAGAAGTCCACCACAGCGTCCAGATCCTGGGGGAAGATTTCGAACCGCAGGGTCATGTCCATGCCCGGATCGTTCCCCGCACAGCGGCGCTGCCATCCTGACGGCGGCACCGCAGGTATCGTCAGCGACACCGGCCGAGCGCGCAGCTGACCACCTCCGCCTCAGTGGGCCCGCCCGACCATCGCGCGCTCATGCCGCTGACTTGGCGATTCGTTGTCACCATGGCTTGGTCGCGCCTGCCAGCCGCGCGGCGATCTGATCGACGGCATCGAGTGTTCCGTCTGCCACGGCCATCACCAGGTCGTAGGCTTCGTCGTTCGTCAGCGTGAGCCTGCGACCGCTGACGCCGTAGAAGCCGATAACACCGGACAGAGCCAGGCGCTTGTTGCCGTCGAGCAGAGCACCCTGATGGCGCGAGTCGCGCGACGGCGCGAGTTTGCGTGTCCGATGTCGAGTCACACCGCGTGGCGCAGGCCGCGTCTCCGCCGGCGCTCCGGTTCGACACGCAACGCGGCCGACGCGAGCTGGCCGCCGACTCGCGCGCCCCGTTGCGCAGGTGGCGCGTCCGCGTCGATGACGCATGCGTCCTCACAGCCACGCGACGCCAACGTGACGGGCTACTGTCCAGTTTTCGAGCGGCGGCGACACGGTTCAATGATGACGCCTGGCGGCGCTGGGAAGTGACCTCCGACCTGTCGCTGAAGCAGGTTGACACGGCGATCCCGTCCGAGGAGATCTCCTCGGGAGACGAGGCCCCAGGCGAGCCGACTGTGACGGCGTAGGGCAGATCGCAAATCCGGGCGAGGCGGGGAGGCCCGTCGCTGGTTTAGAACCCTCCACAGGTAGCCCTTGTGCTCGGCGTGATGATCCTCGCGGCTCGTGCCTTCAGCCTCCCCAGCGTGCTGGCTTACGAGAGGAAGCACTCACGGGAAGCCCGCCACGAAGGCTGAGGACACTCCAAGCAAAATAGGGGCGGGCCGAAGGATGACCAGGCCTGTTAGCATGCTTCCAGCACAGAAGGGATGACCGATGGTCCTGGCGCTGGCAGTTGCGGAGTCAGTGCGGGGCGCGCACCTTCACAACGCCCTTATCTGTTTAATCGTCATGGTCGTGGCGGGCCTCCTGGCGTGGGCGTTCGGTGCCGCCGAGCTGGGATCGGGAGCGTTCATGATGGCCCTCCTTGCCCTTGTGATGCTCGGCTACATGATCGACTCGCTCGTCTACGCCCTCTGAGGCCAATCCGGAATCGGGCTGTCGACGGTGTTCGGCTGCAGTGTTGTCAGTCCGTCGGTGAGCCAGTCCCGGACGCAGGAAGCCACCGGGCAGGACGCGGAGACGCGCAGCCCGGCGTCTAGTTCGCGGTGCAGCGCCTGGAGCTTGTCCCCGCCCCGGCCTTGGTCGGGCCGCGCACCTTCTGCCGGATCCGCCGCTCACCGTCCGGTGAGAACCCTAACGAAGTGCCGCCGACCCACCGGTTCTTGGAGGCGTCGAAGTAGATCGAGTCTTCGTGGTGACCGCGGCGCCGTGCTGCCTCTGCCATGGCAGAGGCAACTCGTTTGGCTCCCCTGAGGCCTTTCGAAGCGCCTCGCAAGCCTTCTGCCAGTCGGGACGGCGGGATTTGAACCCGCGACCCCTTGACCCCCAGTCAAGTGCGCTACCAAACTGCGCTACGTCCCGGCACTACCTGCCCGGCGCCTGCGCGACGAGCGTACTTACCTTAGCGCAGAACGGGCACCAGTCCTCGCGCCGCCAGGCTGCTGGCGGCCTGGACGACCGGGACAACCATGCCAGCACCACTGCGGCCGTGCGCCCGCTGCTAGTCTGCCGCCGGACGCCGGCAGATCGGCGGTCCGGGCCGGCTGCGCCGGCGAGCCATCGGCGGACGGGAGCAGCCCTGCACATGAACGACGCCCTGGCCAGCCTGATCCCGTATCCGCTCTCCGTACAGGCCGGGGCGGGCGTGCTGGAGCTAGCCGTCTGCCCCGCCGTGCACCCATCCGGGAACGGGCCCGCTCACGAGACGGCGCAAGCCGCGGCCGCGGTCGCACTGCTGCTAACCACACTGCCCTGGCCCGCCCCTTCCGGGCAGGCGACCGGCACCGGCGCCGCCGACGCGATCCGCTGCACCGTGACCATCGACACCGATCTCGGCCCCGAGGCCTACCGCCTGCAGATCGAGCCGGACCGCATGCTCATCGCGGCCGGCGACGTCGCGGGCGCGGGCTACGCCGCGCAGACTCTGCGCCAGCTGCTGCCGGCCGACGCCTGGCGCGCGGCCCCGCTGCCGGGCGCTGCCGCCTGGCAGCTGCCCTGCGCGGAGATCGCGGACCGCCCTGCTCTCGCCTGGCGCGGCGCGCACATCGACGTGGCCAGGCACTTCGTCACCAAGCGCGAGCTGCTCGCCCTGATCGACGCCCTCGCCGCGCTGAAACTCAACCGCCTGCATCTGCACCTCACCGACGACCAGGGCTGGCGGATCGAGAGCAGGCTGCACCCGGCGCTGCACGAGACCGGCTCGCACCGGCCCCGCAGCCGGATCAGCCTGAACGACGAGAAACCGCAGCTCTACGACGACATCCCGCACGGCGGCTATTACACCCTCGCCGACCTGGCGGAGATCGCGGCGTTCGCCGGGCAGCGGGGCATGTCGCTCGTGCCGGAGATCGACCTGCCCGGCCACAGCACCGCACTGCTGGCCGCGCTCCCTGAGCTCGGCTCGGGCACGCCGCCGCCGGGCGGCTATCAGGTGAGCCCGGACTGGGGCATCTTCCCGAACCTGCTCGCGCCGCTGCCGGAGTCGATGAGCCTGCTGCGGGACGTCTTCGGTGAGCTGATCGGCGCGACGGGTGCCCGCTTCGTGCACATCGGCGGGGACGAGTGCCTGCTCGACCGCTGGCGCGACGACCCCCGGATCGAGCAGGCCCGGCGTGACCGCGGCCTGGCGAGCGCGGCGGAGCTGCACGCCTCGTTCCTGCGTGATGTCGCCGACATGCTCGCCGCAGACTTTGCAGTCAGGGCCGTGGTCTGGGACGAGGGTTTTGCCAGCTCGGGTGGCAGGGCCGGGATGCTCAGGCCGGACACGGTCGTGATGGCGTGGCGCGGGATGCAGATCGCACTCCAGGCTGCCCTGGCGGGGCACGACGTCATCGCGGCTCCGGTGCTGCCGACTTACTTCGATTACTACCAGGAACGCGCTGCCTCCGAGCCAGTCGCCATCGGCGGGCCGGTCCGGCTCGAGGATGTCGCCAGCTTCGCGCCGGTGCCGCCGGACTGGCCGCAGCAGGCTCGCGAGCGCCTGGCCGGCACCCAGTTCCAGGTGTGGACCGAGTACATCCCCGACGGCCGGGCGCTGGAGTACATGATCTTCCCGCGCGCGTGCGCTCTCGCGGAGGTGGCGTGGTCAGGCGGTCCGGCAGGGGAGGAGCCGGCGCCGCCGCTGCCGGACCGGATCGGGGTCCATCTGGGCCGCCTGGACGCCGCCGGCCTGGAGTACCGGCCGCTCTCCGGACCGCGGCCGTGGCAGCAGGGCGGCGCCGGACCGCGTCGTCACCGGGACGGCTATCTGGTGCAGGATGTTGCCCTTCACCTGGATCAGCTTGCTGATTCTGAACGGCGGTGAAGGCACCCGCCAGGTGGCCGCGAAGTGTCGAGTTGACCGCACGGTCCCTGCATGCCTAGTTTAAGACCGACCGGACGGTATGACGCCGGGCCGGGCAAGAGTTGAGCCGGAGCGTGGCACATGGTGGTGAGGTCAAAGGAGTCCTCCGGGCGGGCCCCGAAGCCTGCCCGGCCGCCGGTGAAAGAGCGCCTGCTGCACGTGGCGACCCGGCTGTTCGCGCGGCACGGGTTCGAGGGCACGTCGGTGCAGGACATCGTGGACGCGGCAGGCGTCACCAAGGGCGCCATGTATCACTACTACGGTTCCAAGGACGACCTGCTCTTCGAGGTCTACCACCAGGTGCTGTCGATGCAGACCTCGCACCTGGATGAGATCGCCGCCGGCCCTGGCACCGCCGAGGAGCGGCTGCGCGCCGCGGCCGGCGACGTGGTCCAGACCAGCCTGGACAACCTCGATGACATGATCGTCTTCTTCCGCTCACTGCACATGCTGCCTGAGGACAAGCAGACCCAGGTCCGCGCCGAGCGGCGTGCCTACCAGGAGAAGTTCCGCGCGCTGGTCGACGAGGGCGTCGCCGCCGGGACCTTCCGCAGCGACATCTCTTCCGACGTTGTCGTGCACTACTTCCTCAGCGTGGTCAACCAGCTTGGCTCCTGGTACAAGCCGGACGGCTCGCTGTCGCCGGGGCAGGTGGGCGACCTGTTCACCGAGCTGCTGATCGGCGGGCTGGCCACCCGGTAGCGGACCCGCGGGCCGGCAGCGGACTGCCCGCGCCGCCGTGCCAGCAGAGGGCCTGCTTACCAGCAGGCGGGCCGGTGGCCTGCCCACGGGCGGGCCGCCTCGAGCTGAGCCGCCAGCGAGAGCAGCGGGCCCTCGCCGGCGGGCAGGCCGACCAGCGATACCCCGATCGGCACGCCGTCAGCGGTCCAGTGCAGCGGCAGGCTGACCGCGGGCTGGCCGGTCATGTTGTAGACGCCGGTGTACGGGGTGAACGCGCCCTGCCGCCGCAGGTTGTCCATGACCTCGCCGTCCTCGGCGAAGAACTCCGCCGGCTGCGGCGGCAGCCCCAGCGTCGGGGTCAGCACGATGTCGTACCCGGCGGTTGCCTCCACTGACTGGCGGGCGGCCAGCTGCATCGTGGTCAGGGCGGTGGCGTACTCGTGCCCGCTCTTGGTGCGGCCGTAGTCGCGCCAGGCCCGCGTCACCGGCCGGAGCAGTTCCTCCTCGGCCGCGCTGAGCTCGGTGTCGAGTGCCTTGACGCCCCAGACGGTGTTGAAGCAGTCGGCGATCCCGGCCGGGAACGGCAGGTCGATCTCCTCGACCTCATGCCCGAGCCCGGCGAGCAGGGCCGCGACATCCTCCCAGGCGGCGCGGCAGGCCGGGTGAGGGACCGTGCCGTTGGCCGCGGTCGCGTACCTGCCGATCCGCAGGCCGGCCGGGCTCGCGCCTGGCGTAACCCAGGAAGGTCTCGCCCGGCGGCAGCGGCGGCGCCCAGTACGGGTCGCCGGGCTGCGGCACTGCCAGCGCGTCCAGCATGGCTGCCGCGTCGGCGACCGACCGGGCGAGCGGGCCCTGGACCGACAGTCCGGTGGACTCGCGCGGCGCCGTTGCTGACGCGGCCGCGGGACGGCTTCAGCCCGACGATGCCGCACACGCTGGCCGGGATCCGCAGCGACCCGCCGCCGTCGCTGCCATGAGCAAACGGCACCAGGCCCGCCGCCACCGCGGCTGCCGACCCGCCGCTGGACCCGCCCGCGTTGCATGCCGGGTCGAAGGGTGACCGTGCCGGGCCGGTCACCTCGTTGTCGGTGTAGCAGCAGGTGCCGAACTCCGGCGTGTTCGTCTTGCCGAGGCTGATGGTCCCGGCCTGACGCAGCAGCACGACGGAAGGGGCGTCGGTGTCGGGCACGTTCCCGGCGTAGACCTGCGAGCCGAATGTTGTGCGCACGCCCGCGGTGCTGGTCAGGTCCTTGATCGCGATGGGCACGCCGAACAGCGGCGGCAGGCCGTCACGGGAGCCGCCGCCGGCGAGCTGATCCGCCGCGGCCCTGGCCTGCGCCAGCGCTCGCTCGGGGGTCACCGTGACGAAGGCGCCGAGGCTCTCGCTGAGCCGCTCGATCCGGGCGAGGTAGTGCTCGGTGACCTCAACCGGGCTCAGCTCTCCGGCCCGGATCGCGGCTGCCTGCTCTAGTGCACCCAGATCATGAATATCGGCCACATTGCGCAGTATAGCCGGACCGACCGGTCGGTACCTGGCGGCCGCGCGGCGGGCACGCGCGCGCGTCCGGTTATGTTCGCCGCGGGCCGGGCAGATCTTGTCCGGGCCGTGGCACTTCGGGTGCTGCGGCGCCGTTGGCATAGTCGATGGAACGGTCAACTTCAGTGCAACGGGCGGGGATGACGCAGCCGGGACAGGCGCCGTACGGGCAGCCAGGGCGCGCGCCCACCTCGGCCCGGCCGGCGGCTCGCGCTGCGTGCCGCCAGGCGCCTCGGCCTGACCCTGGTAGCGCTGGTCATCGTCGGCGCACTGGCATTCGGGCTGCTGATGCTGGTCACCCCGTCGACGGACAATGCCAGGCAGCTGGCCAGGACGTTCGATCGCGAGCACGGCGCCCCGTATCCCGGAGTCGGCACTCCTTACCGGTTCGCCACGGCGCTGCAGGCCACCGAGGATCACCGGTTCGCCGAGGAGCCTGGCGTCGACCCGGTCGCGATCGTCCGGGTCGCCGTGGGATTCGTGACCAGGAAGGGCGACGAGGGCGGCGCGACCCTCTACCAGCAGCTGGCCAAGATGCTCTACACGCCGGGCCGGATGACGCCGGCGGCCGAGGTGGAGCAGGTCGCGCTGGCGGTCAAGCTCAAGTACTCCTACAGCGGCGCCGAGATCCTGAGGCTGTACTCGGACGTGGCCTATTTCGGTCACGGGTTCTACGGCCTGGCCGACGCCAGCTGCGGGTACTTCGGGGTGCGCCCGGCCGAGATGTCCTGGCCGCAGGCGGCGCTGCTGGCCGGGCTCGTGCAGGCGCCGACCACGGACGACCCGATCGACAATCCGGCGGCGGGCCTGGCCCGCGAGCAGCACGTCATGGGCAGGCTGCGTGGCCGTGGGCGCGATCAGCCAGTCCGACGGCCAGCAGTTACCTGAGGATCCCGCTGAGCACGCTGCTCGCTCACGCCGGGGCATGCCGCGGATAGGACGCCGCGGATAGAGCGCGGAAGCGGCCGGGCGTGCCCGGCTGGGTCTAGGACGTGCGGCGATGTGAGGCGGGCGTGCGGCGGGCCGGCGGCCGTCGATGCCGCCGCGGCAGTGTCTCTCGCGGGCCGCTGTCTCGTGGTGCGCCGGAGCCGCCCCGACGACCGCCGCGAGGTCCTGGGCGCGGTCCTCCGCGGACTCCCCGTGGACAGGACGGGCGCCGCGGGCGCGTCAGCGGCAGTCCACACCCACTTGCGGTAGGACCAGAACCGGAACAGCGTGCCGAGCGCCGATACCGACCAGGTTGCGCGACGTTGTACCAGAGCTTGCCCTGTCAGGTTCGCGCCGTCCTGGACGATCGCGACGCAGGCCAGCTGGATGAGCAGCCCGATCCCGTTGAACACGAAGAACATGACCGTTTCGCGGCCCATCCCGGTCCGCTCGCGGTGCCGGAACGCCCAGTAGCGGTTGCCGACGAACGTCACCACGGTCGCGGCGACGGTCGCGATCACGATGGCCGTGTACTTGCCCATGCCCGCGCCGAAGTGCAGCACGTCGGCGCCGCCGAGGCTCACGATGAACCCGACCAGGCCCACGACGCCGAACTTGGCCGCCTCGTGGATCAGCACGCGGAACCGCTCGTACAGCCTGCGAGTCAATCTCACCTGGCCGTCTTCCTCACACTCCTGCGGGGCCGGCTGGGGCGCCGCAGCGATGGACCCGTCGCTGCTTGCGACAGTACCGGCACCGGCCAGTCCTGGCGTGCCGCTACCGGGATTGCCCAAGTACCCGTGGTCGGAACATAACCCGCTCGGAATTGCCCGACCCTCCCGGTAGTCTCGCAGAGTGCCTGACCCCGCTCCTCATCCGTGCTCGCGGCCTCACGAAGCGGTTCGGGAGTTCACGGCGGTGGACGGGGTCGACTTCGAGCTGCGCCGCGGCGAGGCATTCGGTTTCCTCGGGCCGAACGGGGCGGGCAAGTCCTCCACGATGCGCATGATCGGCTGCGTCTCCCCGCCGACCGCGGGCGAGCTGTCGATCTTCGGCCTTGACCCGGTGGCCGACGGCCCGGCGATCCGGGCCCGGCTCGGGCGTGGTGCCGCAGGAAGACTCGCTGGACGTGGAGCTCACGGTCCGGGAGAACCTCCTGGTGTACGGCCGCTACTTCGGGCTGCCCCGGCCGGTGATCCGCGAGCGGAGCGACCGGCTGCTGGACTTCGTCCAGCTCGCCGACCGGGCCGGGACGACCGGGTCGAGCCGCTGTCCGGCGGGCTGAAGCGCCGGCTGACCATCGCCCGCTCGCTGATCAACGAGCCGGAGATCCTGCTCCTGGACGAGCCGACCACCGGCCTCGACCCGCAGGCCCGGCACGTGGTCTGGGACCGGCTGTTCCGGCTCAAGCAGCAGGGCGTGACGCTGGTCCTGACCACGCACTACATGGACGAGGCCGAGCAGCTGTGCGACCGCCTGGTGGTCATGGACGGCGGCCGGATCGCCGCCGAGGGCTCGCCCCGGGAGCTGATCGAGCGCTACTCCACCCCGGAGGTCCTCGAGCTCCGGTTCCACCCGGCCGTGCACGAGCAGGCCGCGGAGAAGCTCGCCGCGGTGCCCGCGCAGCGCGATGAGGTGCTGGCCGACCGGGTGCTGCTCTACGTCGGAGAACGGTGACGCCGCGCTGGCCGCGGTCCGCGAGCTCGGCCTGGACCCGCTCACCTCGCTGGTCCGGCGCAGCACGCTGGAAGACGTGTTCCTGCGGCTGACCGGCCGCCGGCTGGAGGACTGATGACGGCCGACGGCCGTTGCCCGGCCCGCCGGCGCCGACGCCCGGCGGCAGCCGCGGCCCGGCCGGTCCGCGGCCCGCCTGGCGATTCGCGGTCCGGCAGCTCCGGTTCTGGCTGACCGACTACCGGCGGACCTGGCGCGGCTCGATCATCTCCACGGTGCTGAACCCGCTGCTGTACCTGGGCGCCATGGGCCTCGGCCTGGGCACGCTGGTGGACGAGCACGGCACGGCCCGCCTGGGCGGGGTCAGCTACCTGGTCTTCCTGGCGCCCGGCCTGCTGGCCGCGAGCGCGATGGGCACCGGGGTGGGGGAGTCCACCTACCCGGTGTTCTCGGCTCGGTCAAGTGGAACAGACCTACCAGGCCGCGGTGTCCTCGCCGCTGCGGCCGCGCGACCTGTTCCGCGGGCACCTGCTGTTCGTCGCGCTGAGGCTGACCATGAACCATGCGTGTTCCTGGCCGTGGCCGCGGCGTTCGGGGCGATCCACTCGCCGTGGCCATCGTGGCCCTGCCGGTCGGCGGTGCTCACCGGCCTGGCCTTCACGGCGCCGATCGAGGCGTTGCCGTGACCCGCACCAAGGACACCTCGCCTTGGCCGTGGTCTACCGCTTCGGGATGATCCCGCTGTTCCTGTTCTCCGGCACGTTCTTCCCGGTCTCCCAGCTGCCCGGCCTGGATCAGGCCGCATCGCCTACCTGACCCCGCTGTGGCACGGCGTGGCGCTGTGCCGCGACCTGTGCCTGGGCTCGCCACCTGCCGGCGGCGCTCGTGCACGTGGCCTACCTGCTGGTCGTCCTGGGCCGTCCGCGGACCATCTGCGGCCGGCGCACGTAGTCACCTACCGGCGGCGGCTCCATGTCTAGCGTCGCGCACCGGCCTGCCGCTGCGGATGCTGCCGCCGTCGCCGCTCGCGCCGGGCCGCGGCGTCGGTGGGCGGCCGGAGCAGCCTGTTCCTGGTCGAGCGGCACGCGCTGGTCTACCGGCACACCTGGCTGGTGTTCGTGTCCGGCGTAGTCGAGCCGCTGTTCTACCTGCTGTCCATCGGCGTCGGCCTGGGCAAGCTGGTCGGCACGTCACGTACGGCGGCCACGGTCGGGTTACGCGGCTTCGTGGCGCCCGCGCTGCTGGCCAGCGCCTCCATGAACGGCGCGCTGTTCGACTCGACCTTCAACGTGTTCTTCCGGCTCAAGTACGAGAAGCTCTACGACGCCGCGCTGGCCACCCCGATGCGCGCCGGTGACGTGGCCCTCGGCGAGATCAGCTGGGCGCTGCTGCGCGGCGCCCTGTACGCGGTGGCCTTCATGGTCGTGATGGCGGCCATGGGCCTGGTCCACTCGTGGTGGGCGCTGGCCTCGACGTGCCCGCCGCGCGTGCTCACCGGCTTCGCCTTCGCCGGCGCCGGCATGGCCTGCACGACGTACATGCGGACCTGGCAGGACTTCGAGTTCGTGACGCTCGCCACGCTGCCGATGTTCCTGTTCTCGACCACGTTCTACCCGCTGAGCGTGTACCCGCGGCCGCTGCAGTTCGTGGTGCGATGCACGCCGCTCTACCAGAGCGTGGCCATGCTGCGCGGTCTCACGCTCGGATTCGTGGGTCCCGGCCTGCTGTGGCACGCGCCTACCTGGCCGCCATGGGTTTTATCGGGCTGGCGATCGCCGGCCGCCGCATCGGCAAGCTGCTGCTGCGCTAAGGCGCGGCTGGCCGGACCGGCGCGCCGCGCGGGCGTCGCGGGCGTCGCCGCGTCGCCCGCGGGTGGCAGCATGAAGACATGATCGGACGGCTGCATCACGCCGCCTTCGACTGCCCGGACCCGGCGGCGCTGGCGGCCTTCTACTCGGCGCTGCTCGGCTGGCCCGTCACCTACCGCAGCGATGACTGGGTGGTGGTCGCGCCGGATGACGCCAGCTCGGGACTGGCCTTCCAGCGCGACCCCGGGCACCGGGCCCCGACCTGGCCTGATCCTGCAGTGCCGCAGCAGATCCATTTCGACATCATGGTGGAGGATCCGGCGGAGGCCGGGCCGCGGGTCGTGGCACTCGGCGCGACGATGCTGGCCGGCGCAGAACGTCTACGCCGACCCGGCGGGGCACCCGTTCTGCCTGATCCCGCGACCGCGCTGGGCGCCGCCGGTCGGAGCGCCGGGCTAGCGCGGTGATTCGCGGCCGGGCCCCTGGGTTGCGGAGCCGCCGGTTGCGGTGCCGCCGGCTGCGGTGCTGCGGGTTGCGGCTTCGCCGGGCGGCGCGGTCTCGTCGTCGCCGCCGTGCAGGGACCGGGGGCGTCCGGCGAGCACGGCCAGCGACGCGAACAGGCCGGTGTCGATATCTCCGACTAGTTCCCACGCGCGCGAGATTCCGACGATCAGCGACGCTACGAGGGCATAGCCAACGTACTCAAGCAGGTCGCTGTCGCCCGGTGTGACGATCAGCATGATCCCGGCGATCAGCTCAGTTCCGAAGATCAGGAACAGGAGCGTGATCAGGCCCATCTGCCGCCACTTCTGCCGGGTCGTGGACCTGCTGGACAAAATGGAGCGCATTGCCGCAGCGGTGAAGAAGACGCCGATCACGCCCGTGACCATCGACGGGTACCCGACGTGAGTGCCGGGCACCAGCGCGAACAGCGCCACCGCCAGCGAACTGGTGAACGACAGTAGCGCGGCTGCCGCGCGAAGCTGCTGGATCATGCGCGGGCCGAGGGCCGGGTCCCGGCGCGGCGCGACGGACATGGCGACGAACAGCAGGCCCGTCAGCGCGCCGCCCGCGCTTGCCACCGCGACGAACAGATCCCGGAAGTCCCCTGCGATCACCGCGCCAACATATCCCGGAGCGGGCGCCAGCCATTCATGCGGCTGCGCCGGCCAGGCGCTCAAGCCGCTCGTTCAGCTGCGGCACGAACGCCTCGTGCTCTGGCTTCATCAGCACGCTGCGGAGGATCCGCGTGCCGTCGGCATCCGCGCTGACGCCCGGGTGCCGCTGGCGCAGCGCGTCGGCGCTGACCCGCAGCGTGCTGAGAAAGACGGGCTCGGCCGGGTCGGCCATCCCCGCCCGCAGCATCCGCGCTGTCGCGCCGTCGATAGCGGTCATGCTGCGGCCCGCGGCGACCGGGAGATAGCAGACGATGTCGAGCTCAGGTGGCTGGTACAGCTCAAGGCTGGCTGAGGTCCGCAGCAGGCCGGCGAGGTTCAGCGCTGCCCGGCGGCCCGCCGCCAGAACCTGGCCGAGGCCGTCAGGCTCCGGCGGCAGCAGCCGGAAGGTCAGCCAGAGCGCGGCGGCGGCCGCCCCCGCCCGCGAGCATTCCAGGCTGATCTCGCCCAGATGCAGGTCGCCGGAGGTGAAATAGGTGTACGGCGAGTCGTGCAGGTAGAACCGGCCGACGGAGGGATCGGCGAACAGGATCGCGCCGCAGCCGTAGGGCTGCAGGCCGTGCTTGTGCGGATCGACGACGACGGAGTCACAGGCGGCGATGGCGCGCCACGGCGCCGGGTCGAGTCCGGCCGGGCCGTCCTGCCCGGCCAGCAGGGTGAAGAAGCCGCCATAGGCCGCGTCCACGTGCACCCGTACGCCGTGCCGCCTGGCGATGGCCAGCACCTCGTGGACCGGGTCGATCGCGCCGAGCCCGGTCGTGCCCGCGGTCGCGACCACGGTGCCGATTCGCCCGCCGGCGAGCACCGTCTCGAGCTCGCCGAGATCGATGCGGCCCGCGGCGTCCGTGCCGACCGCGGTGCCCTGGCACGCCGAGCACGCCGCACATGCGGCCGTGGGTGTAGTGCGCTTCGGCGCTGTAGGCGATGCCAAGGCCGGGGTGCAGTTCCCTGGCGACATAGAGCGCCTCGAGATTGGCGATCGTGCCGCTGGTGGTCAGATGCCCGAGATGCTCGGTGAAACCGAACATCACGGCCAGCTGCGCGACGACCTCCTTCTCCATCGCTGCCGTCGCCGGCCGCCGTCCAGCGCGTGGTTGTTGGGGTTGATCAGCATGGCGGCGAGATAGCCGGCGACCGCGGCCGGATGCGGCGGCTTCAGCATCTGCCCGGCATAGGCGGGATGGAAGAACGGGTAGTTGTCGGTCAGCCGGCTGGTGAACTCGGCGAAGGCCGTCGCAAACTGCGCGTCGCTGACCTGGACTGACGTGTCTGGCCTGACCTCGCCGTAGCCGGCCTGCCAGTCCCTGACGGCCTCGGCCGCTCCGATCAGCCACCGCTCCAGTTCCACCGCTGCCTCCCGCCTGTGACCGCACGCTGCTCCTGAGCCTGGCACACGCTCACTGGCAGGACGCGGGCCAGCCGGACCGGACTGTCGCAGCGCGGTGGTCTACTGGCACCCGGCGATCGTCCGGGCACAAAGGGAGGCTCATCGTGGCAGACGTCAAGACGGAGCTGCACCGCAGCCTGCGGGCCAGCCGGGCCGGCCTGCTGTCGAGACTGGACGGGCTGGGCGAGTACGACCTGCGCCGGCCGCTCACGCCGACCGGAACGAATCTGCTCGGCCTGGTGAAGCACCTGGCCGGACTTGAGTACGGCTACCTGGGCGTCTCCTTCGGCCGGGCCGCGCCGGAGCCGCTGCCCTGGGTCGACGACGGCTCGATCTGGCAGAACGCAGACATGTGGGCCACGCCGGAGGAGACAAGCGCGTACATCGTGGGCCTCTACCAGCGCGCGTGCGCCCACGCTGACGCGACCATCGCGGCGCTTGCGCTGGACGCGCACGGAACGGTGGCGCACTGGCCGCAGGACGGGCAGGATGCCACGCTCGGTGAGCTGCTCATCCGGATGGTCGCCGAGACGGCGCAGCACGCCGGGCACGCTGACATCGTCAGAGAGCTGATCGACGCCAGGCCAGGGCCCGATCATGACGACGTCTTCGACGATGCCACCTGGCAGGCCTACACAGCCGGCGTTCAGGCAGCGGCTGACCAGTTCCGTGCGCCAGGAGCAGCCCGCGCCTGACGGCGCTGCCGGCAGCGCGAGCGCCGGTCCCCGCGAGTGCTGGTACCCGCGAGTGCTGGTACCCGCGAGCGCCGGTCCCCGCGAGTGCTGGCAGTGCGGGACCGGTCAGCGCACCACGCTGAACGCGAGCCTGCGGTCCCCGCCGTTCTGCTGGACCAGCGCGAACCACAGCGGCAGCAGGCCGTCGACGATGTGCGCGGCGCCGCCGCCGCCGACGTACACCGGCTCAAGCCCGGTCGCGGTGATCAGCTCTGTCACGGCCGGGCGCGCTGCCGGGTCGGCGGCGAAGAAGAGCGCGGCACCGGCCGGCGGATCGACGAAGTTCTCCCAGCCGAGCGTGCTGAAGGCGCGCGCATACGACGCGCCGGGCGCGCTGTCGACGACGGCCGCGCGGCTGTTGACCTCAGCCGCGCCGATGTTGTTGGCGGCGTCGATGATGACCTTGCCCGCGAGTGCCTGCCCGTGCTCGGCGACCACCTGGGCGGCGGCTGCCCCCGGCACTGCCAGAAGCACCACCTCGGCATCGGTGAGAGCGTCGGCCACGCTTCGCACCGGCGCGCCGCCCGGTCCGGCCGCAGCGGGATTGCGCGCGCCGAAGACAACGTCGTGTCCGGCCGCGCGCCACTTCGTGCCCAGCGATCCGCCGATATTGCCCGTGCCGATGACTGCAATTCTCATAAGACCATCAAAGCCGGTCCCGGCCGCACCGGCTGGCAGTTGCGTGCAGCCGGGTCCGCCGGGTAGACACATCCTCGTGAATATCGGCGTTGTGTTCCCGCAGACAGAGATCGGTGCCGATCGCGGCGCCGTCCGTGCCTATGCCCAGCGGGTCGAGGAGCTTGGCTTCTCCCACCTGCTGGCCTACGACCACGTCCTCGGGGCTGATCCGGCGGTCCACCAGGGCTGGAACGGGCCCTATGACGTGGACACCACTTTCCACGAGCCGTTCGTCCTGTTCGGCTACCTTGCCGCGGTCACCTCGATCGAGCTTGTGACCGGCATCATCATCCTGCCGCAGCGGCAGACTGCGCTGGTGGCCAAGCAGGCGGCTGAGGTCGATCTGCTGACTGGCGGCCACTTCCGGCTCGGCGTCGGCCTGGGCTGGAACGCGGTCGAGTACGAGGCACTCGGCAAGCAGTTCTCCGACCGCGGCCGCAGGCTGAGCGAGCAGATCGAGCTGATGCGGCGGCTGTGGACCGAGCGGGCGGTCACCTTCACCGGGACCTACGAGACGGTGACGGCCGCCGGCCTGGCTCCGCTGCCCGTGCAGCGCCCGATCCCGGTGTGGATCGGTGCTCAGTCCCGTCCGGCGTACGTCCGGATCGGCCGGCTCGCCGACGGCTGGTTCCCGCAGGTGCCGCCGGGCGAGCGGCTGCAGGAGGCGCTGGCCATCATCGCCGAGGCGGCCACCGAGGCCGGCCGCGATCCGGCGCAGATCGGCATGGAAGGCCGGGTCAGCTGGACCGACGAGGGCGAGGAGAAGCTGATCGACCACGCCGGGCGCTGGCGCGCCGCCGGAGCGTCACACCTCACGGTTAACACCATGGGGGCCGGACTCGGCGGAGTCGACGGCCACCTGGGGGCCCTCACCCGCGCCGCCGAGGCGCTCGAACTCGGGCGCCGCTGACGGGCGCCCGCACACTGTGACACTTTCAGGGTATCGAAACGGGCATATCGCCCGCGAAAATAACCGCAATCGTCACAGTGTCCGCGCCTCGCTCAGCCGCCCGCGAAATACCGGCTCGGATTGCCTACCAGCATGGCCTCAATCTGGCCATCCGTGACCCCGCGCTCACGCAGCGCCGGCAGAACGTCGTCGAACAGGTGCTCAAAGTGCCACCGCGGCGCGAAGCGGGGCACGGCCTCGGGCGGGAACCAGTCGATATAGCAGGACGCGTCGTGCGAGAGCACCATGCGGTCGGCATACCCGCGCTCGCACATCGCTGCCACCGTGGCCACCCGGTCCTCGAAGGGCGTGATCAGGTCCAGGCCGAAGCGGTCCATGCCCAGCAGGCAGCCGGCGTCGGCGAGCTCGGACAGGTAGCCGAGGTCCGTGCTGTCGCCGCTGTGGCCGAGGACGACCTTGGCCAGGTCGGCCTTCTCTTCCCGCAGCACCCGCAGCACCTCCCGGCCGGCTGCCGGACTGCGGATGCGTGTGCACGGTCACCGGCGCGCCGGTCTCCGCGTGCGCCTGGCAGACGGCCCGCAGGACCCTCTCGACGCCGGGGGTCAGGCCCAGCTCGTCGACAGCGCACTTGAGGAACGCGGCCTTCACGCCCGTCCCGGCAATTCCGTCGGTCAGGTCCCCGATGAAGAGCTCGGCCATGGGGTCGAGCCCGCCGTCGCGGGGGAGCCGGTAGCGGAAGTACAGCGGGACCTCGTTGTAGGTGTACAGGCCCGTGGCGACGATGATGTTCAGGCTCGTCCCGTCGGCGACCCGCTTAATCCGCCTGATGTCCCGGCCGAGGCCGAGCACGGTCGGATCCGCGATCGTCTGGCAGCCGCGGGCTGACAGCGCGTTCAGCTTGGTGATGGCGTCATCGACGCGCTGGTCCTCGTCCCAGCCCGCCGGGTAGTTCTCCCGGATCTCCTCGCTGAGGACGAACACGTGCTCGTGCATCAGCGTCGTGCCCAGTGCGCCGGTATCCACAGGTCCGCGAACGGTCTCGACCAGTGCCATGGGAGCACCGTAGCGTGGAGGCCGTACCGACCGGTAGGTAGTCTTGTCCGGACTCGTCATGGCCGCAGGAGGCATCTGATGGACTTCGCATTCGACGCGCGCACTGAGGAACTCCGCGGCCAGCTCCAGGAGTTCATCGACGAGCAGATCATGCCTGCGGAGGAGATCTTCGAGGAGCAGGCAGCCAAGCTTGCCAGCGAGGGCCGGGGCTGGGAACGGCCGCCGATCATGGACGACCTGAAGGCCAAGGCAAAGCACCGCGGGCTGTGGAACCTGTTCCTGGCTCACCACCCAGAGGGCGCCGGGCTGACCAACCTCCAGTACGCCCCGCTGGCGGAGCTGAGCGGCCGCTCGTTCCTGACTCCCGAGGCGCTGAACTGCGCGGCGCCGGACACCGGCAACATGGAGGTGCTGGCCGAGTTCGGCACGAAGGAGCAGCAGGACCGGTGGCTGCGGCCGCTGCTGGACGGCGAGATCCGGTCGGCGTTCTGCATGACCGAGCCGGACGTCGCCTCCTCAGATGCCACCAACATCTCGACCAGCATCGTCCGCGACGGCGATGTCTACGTGATCAACGGCCGCAAGTGGTGGTCATCGGGGGCGATGGATCCCCGCTGCCAGATCCTGATCGTGATGGGCAAGAGCAACCCGGACGCAGACCGGCACCGGCAGCAGTCGCAGATCCTGGTGCCCACGGACACGCCGGGCGTCGACGTCCAGCGCGGCATGAACGTCTTCGGCTACACCGACGGCACGCACGGCGGGCACGCCGAGGTCGTGTTCACCGACGTGCGGGTGCCGGTCAGCAACGTCATCTCGGGCGAGGGCGAGGGCTTCGCGATCGCCCAGGCCCGGCTCGGTCCCGGCCGCATCCATCACTGCATGCGCCAGATCGGCGCGGCCGAGCGGGCGCTTGAGCTGATGTGCCGCCGGACGACCGAGCGGGTCGCCTGGGGCAAGCCGCTGGCCGAGCAGGGCGTCATCCAGGACTGGATCGCCGAGTCCCGGGTGCGGATCGAGGCGGCCAGGCTCCTGGTGCTCAAGACCGCGTGGCTGATGGACACCGTCGGCAACAAGGGCGCGCACACCGAGATCCAGTCGATCAAGATCCTGGTGCCGCAGATGACCGAGTGGATCCTGGACAAGGCCATCCAGTCGCATGGCGCCGGCGGAGTCAGCCAGGACTTCCCGCTCGCCGCGCTGTGGGCGCACGCCAGGACGCTGCGGCTGGCCGACGGCCCGGACGAGGTGCACAAGCGCTCGCTTGCCTACCGCGAGCTGAAGAAGTACCGCTAGACCACAGCATTGTCAGGACACGATCAGCCCAGCTAAGCAGGAGGACCAGATGTCAGAGGCGTCCCAGCGAGTTGCCGTCGTCACCGGCGCCGCGCGCGGTATCGGAGCGGGCACGGCCAAGCGCCTGTCCGCTGACGGGTATGCCGTCGCGGTGCTCGACCTGAAGGAAGGCGACTGCGGCGAGACTGTCGACGCGATCACCTCGGCGGGCGGCAGAGCCCTGGCCGTGGGCGCCGACGTCAGCGACGCCGACCAGGTTCAGGCCGCGGTGGACAAGATCGCCGGGGAGCTCGGCGGACCTGCCGTCCTGATCAACAACGCCGGCGTCATCCGGGACAACATGCTGTACAAGATGACCGTCGACGACTGGGACACCGTTCTCGGCATCCACCTGCGCGGCTCGTTCCTGATGAGCAAGGCCTGCCAGAAGTACATGGTGGACCAGAAGTTCGGCCGCATCGTGAACCTGTCCTCCAGCTCGGCGCTCGGCAACCGCGGCCAGGCCAACTACTCGGCCGCCAAGGCCGGGATGCAGGGCTTCACCAAGACGCTCGCGATCGAGCTCGGACAGTTCGGCATCACCGCCAACGCGGTCGCGCCCGGCTTCATCGCCACCGACATGACCGCGGCCACGGCCGCCAGGATCGGCATGGACTTCGAGGAGTTCCAGAAGGCGGCCGCCGCCAGCATCCCGGTCCGCCGGGTCGGGACTCCCGATGACGTCGCGCACCTGATCTCCTTCCTCGCCAGCGAGGGCGCCGGATTCGTCTCCGGCCAGGTCATCTACGTGGCCGGCGGCCCTCTGTGCTAACCGGTGACACGGGGCTGCCTGGCCAGGGGCCCGCGGCCGATGCGGACGGGCTGCGGGCGCAGGTCGCCGAGTTCCTGGCGGCTCATGATCCGAAGAGCACGGAGCCGCTGGAGTTCCTGCGCGCGCGTTTCGACGCCGGTCTCGCCTGGGTGCATTACCCGGCAGGACTCGGCGGACAGGGACTGCCTCGTTCCCTCCAGACGATTGTTGATCGCGAGTTCGAGGCAGCGGGATCGCCGTCCAACCACCCCGAGCGCAACGGGATCGGGCTGGGCATGGCCGCGCCGACGATCCTGGCGCACGGCACGCCGGAGCAGAAGGAGCGCTGGCTGCGGCCGCTGTGGACGGGCGAGGAGATCTGGTGCCAGCTGTTCAGCGAGCCGGGCGCGGGGTCTGACCTGGCCGGGCTGGCCACCAGGGCGGTCCGCGACGGCGACGAGTGGACCGTCGAACGGCCAGAAGGTCTGGACCTCGTCCGCGCATATGGCCAGCCGCGCGCTGCTGGTCGCCCGGACCAACCCTGACCTGCCCAAGCACGAGGGGCTGACGTACTTCGCGCTGGATATGAAGCAGCCAGGCGTGGAGGTCAGGCCGCTGCGGCAGGCCACCGGCGAGGCTGAGTTCAACGAGGTCTTCATCACCGACGCGAAGATCCCGGACGCGGACCGCATCGGCGAGGTCGGGCAGGGCTGGACGGTGTCGATGGCGACGCTGATGAACGAGCGTGTGTCCATAGGCGGGAACGCACTGCCCCGTGAAGGCGGCATGATCGCGTCCGCGGCGCGTACCTGGCGAGACCATCCTGAGCTGCGCACGCCCGGCCTGCACGACCGGATACTCCGCCTGTGGGCCGACGCCGAGGTCGCCCGGATCGCCGGCTGCGGCTGCGCCAGCAGCTTGCCGCCGGGCAGCCCGGCCCGGAAGGGTCGGCCGCCAAGCTGGTGTTCGCGCGGCTGAACCAGGAGATTTCCGAGTTCGAGGTCGAGCTGGCCGGGGCCGACGGCCTCCGCTACGACGACTGGACCATGCGGCGGCCGGAGGGCGCGAACTTCTTCGGCCGTAATCCGGGGTTCCGGTTCCTGCGGGCCAAGGGCAACTCGATCGAGGGCGGCACGTCGGAGATCCTGCGGAACATCGTCTCCGAGCGAGTACTCGGGCTGCCGAAGGAAGCGCGGATGGACACCGGCCCGTGGAAGGACCTGCCCCGATGAGCGAGGCGACAGTAACCAGGGTCCCGGCCGCGGGCCCGGGCCGGCCGCAGCCGCTCGACCTGCTGTACGGCGAGACCGAGAACGAGCTTCGCGCCGCCGTCCGGTCCGTGCTTGAGGACAAGGCGGCCTGGCCGGATGTGCTGGCGAGAACGGAGACCGCGGAGACCTATGACAGCGCGCTGTGGCACACGCTCGCCGCCGACATCGGTCTGGCCGGCCTGCTGATCCCGGAGGAGCACGGCGGTGCCGGCGCCAGTTACCGGGAGGCCGCGGTCGTCGCGGAGGAGATCGGCCGTGCCATCGCGCCGGTTCCGTTCCTCGGCAGCGCTGTAGTCGCGACGACCGCGCTGCTGTCGGCCGGTGACAGCGGCCTGCTCGCCGAGCTGGCCAGCGGCGCTGTCACTGCCGCGCTGGCCGTGCCGTTCGCGGCCGGGGCCTGCCAGCCTGCCGGCCGCGACCGTCCGGATCGAGGCCTCCCGGCCCGGCGACGAGGCCGGGACCTACCGGCTCAGCGGCCAGGTGCCGGGCGTCGCTGACGCGCTGCCGGCCGCCTGCTCCTGGTTCCGGCTGACGGTGTTCCGTACGGCCTGTACGCGGTGCGAGTCAATGCCGGCGGCGTCGGCACAGCGCCGGTCGTGTCGCTGGACCAGACCCGCCAGCTGGCTGACCTGACGTTCGACGGCGCGCTGGCCCGCCGGGTCGCCGCCGGGCCCGGAGGCGGAGGCCGCCGTGCGGGCGGCGCTGATCGCGGGTGCGGGCGTGCTTGCCTCCGAGCAGTTCGGCCTCGCCGACCGCGCGCTGGAGCTCACCGTCGCCTACGTCAAGGAGCGGCGCCAGTTCGCCCGGCCCGTCGGCGGGTTCCAGGCGATCAAGCACCGGCTGGCCGACCTGTGGGTCGCCGTCAGCCAGGCGCGCGCGGTCGCCAGGGCGGCGGCCGACCGGCTGAGCCAGCAGAACGAGGCCGAGACCGAGCTGACCGTCGCGCTCGCGAAGGCGGCCTGCTCGGACACGGCGCTGAAGGCCGCTCAGGAGATGGTCCAGCTGCATGGCGGCATCGGGTTCACCTGGGAGCACCCGGCGCACCTGTTCCTGAAGCGGGCCAAGGCCGACTCCATCGGGTTCGGCACCGCCGACGCTCACCGGGCGTCGCTGGCGCGGCTGGCGAACCTGCCCGCCCCGGCGGCCGGAGCCTGAGCCTGACCAGACGATGAAGGACGTGGCGGGTGCCGGTGTCGTTGTCACCGGCGGTGGCAGCGGCATCGGCGCTGCGCTGGCCCGGCGGTTCGCTGCCGAGGGCGCGCGCGTGGTCGTCAACGACATCGATGGCGCAGCGGCGGCTGCCGTGGCGGGGGAGTGCGGCCCGGCGGCGCTGGCGGTGCCCGGTGATGCGGCGAGCGAGTCCGGAGTTGCTGCCCTGATCGGCGCTGCCTGCGAGCGCGCTCGGTGAGATCGACTTGTACTGCGCGAACGCGGGCATCGCCAGGGCCGGAGGCGCCGGAGGCGACGGAGTCCGACTGGGAGGACTCCTGGCAGGTCAACGTGATGGCACATGTCCGGGCCGCGCGGCTGCTGCTGCCGCCCTGGCTCGAGCGCGGCAGCGGTCACCTGATCTGCACGGTGTCGGCTGCCGGACTGCTGGCGATGCCGGGCACCGCTCCGTACACGGTCACGAAGCACGCGGCGCTGAGCTTCGCCGAGTGGCTCGGCTTCACCTACGCCCACCGCGGCATCACGGTGCAGGCCATCTGCCCGCTCGGCGTCCGGACCCCGATGCTGCCCGCTGATGGCGCCGCCAGCAAGCTGCTCGGCGACGCGGCCATCGAGCCCGAGGCGGTGGCGGCCGCCGTGATCGCCGGCCTGGCCGACGGCCGGTTCCTGATCCTGCCGCATCCCGAGGTGGCGGGCATGTACGCCGGGCGCGCTGCTGACCCGGACCGCTGGCGCGAGGGGATGAGCCAGATCCAGCAGTTCCTCGAGGCGCCCTGACCTCAGCGCACCGTCAAGATCAGCCGTCGTGAGTGATGTGCGTATTAAGACGCTTCTTGATTCGTTTCGCGCAGTTACCTGCGCAGACCTGGCTAGAGTGCATGAGTGGTCGTCCGCCGGAACTGCAGCCTCGCCAGGCCGCAACCGCCCCGCCGGACACAGGACAGATGTGCAGGGACGCGGTTATGCCAGACACTCAGGCCGGGCCAGGCCAGGAGGAGCGCGCCAGCGCTGGCGCATGACAGCGCGCCCGAGAGCGGCGGGCACGAGCCCGGACTGACTGCGGACGAGCCTCGCCAGGCCACTCGGCCCGCGCCGGGGCCATCCATCACATTGAGCTCTGGGTGCCGAACCTCGACCGGGCGATCAGGAGCTGGGGCTGGCTTCTGACCGCGCTCGGCTACCGGATGTTCCAGGACTGGCCGGGCGGGCGCAGCTGGCTGGCCGGGAGCGCCTACATCGTCGTCGAGCAGTCACCGGCGCGCACGGCCAGCAGGCACGACCGGTGCCGGCCGGGACTCAACCACCTGGCCTTCCACGTCGCAAGCCCGCAGGAGGTCGAGGAACTGACCGCGGAAGCGCTGCTGCATGGCTGGCAGCTGATGTTCTCCGAACAGCACCCGCACGCCGGCGGCCCGCAGCACTACGCGGCATATCTGGAGAACTACGACGGCTTCGAGGTCGAGCTTGTTGCCGACTAGCTGCCGGATCTCCGACCCGTCGAGCCTGGTGCGGGCCAGTTGTCAGCCCCTTGACTCTCGTTCTTGACTCAAATCCGCATAGTGTGACACTGATGAGTCATGACAATCAGAACGCGATTCGGCAACGGAGCGCAGTCAGCGGGTGGACACATGAGACGACCGCAGCCACCGCCGTCACCCCAACCTCAGGAAAACCTCGAAAAGCTCATAATGGGCGATCGGTCCCATTGACGAGTCCGTTTTATACCTTTAAAATAGCATTATCGGTTCTCCACGTTCAGACGCGAGAGTTCTCCGCTCACGCCCGGAGGAGCGCCGGAAGGGTTAGGTCATGAAAGTCATCCGCACACGCATTGTCGTCGCCCTCGCTGGTTCGGTCGTCCTCGCAAGCGGCTTCGGCTTGACTGCGGTTGCTGTTAGCTCCGCTAGTTCAGCGACCACGACCCTCGCCGCCAGCCAGCATCCAGCGGGAACCTGCTCGAACACTACAGTCATCGACTATTGCACGAAGAAGTAACACGGCCAGCGCCGAGCGGGAGCAATAGATATAATTCGTCCAAATAAGGATGCCTGATTGATTATCCCTCGCGGAACCATGCCGCACCCGTTCCCGCGCTCTGTAAGCTTATAGGCCTACATGCGCCTAAGAGCTTACTGGGATGTATTTGATGCCTCGCGGTAACGTCAAGCGGCAGGATGGTCGCAGGGCCGCCTCGGAGTACCTGCAGCAACTGCTGCTGAAACCCGGTGGATACAGGCAGTCCTGGGAGCAGTACGTCTCACGCGAGCGACGTGGAACCATCAACCAGCTGGCCGTCGCTGAGGTGATTGCCCGACATTTGTGGTTGAAGCCACGCACGCCTGCCGACGCTGAGGTGACGCCGCATCAGCTCAAAGACACGGTATCCCGCGCGCTTACTGGACGCTTGCTTAGTCGGCCCGCATTGGCGCTTTTCATCGATGCCTTCGGGTTTTCGGAGCATGAGGCTGGCCGATTGTGGCGTCTGTGGAACGGCTCGGCAACCATTGGGGTGATGTCAGGCACGCACGCTGTTCCGATGCAGGCCGAGATTGAAGTCGCAGAGGTTCTGGGGCCGCGTCAGGCACCAGACTCTTGTCAATGCACGATCATGTTTATGTTGGACGAAGACAGACGCATTGATCGCGCGAGAATGCTTCAGGTGATTGAGGCGACCGCGCAGGAAGTCGACCGGATTCCATTTTTGTGTGATACGAACGTTTTGACGATCGACGTTGTTCAGGGAGGCAAGGAGCTGACAGGCGAGGTTCAGCAGATCCGTGACGACGTTTTCTTCACTGAAATCTTGCTTGCGAGGACCCTGGATCTAGGCGAGACCATCACACTCGAGTACTGGCTGACCTATCGCTTCCCTGGCGATCCTGCGGATCCCTCGGAGCGTGAATTTCGCCGCGCGGTTATGCGTCATGCCGAGAACCTTGATATGCGAGTTGAGTTCCATCGCCGATCAGCCGCCCTCACACGTCTGGTGGGCCCACTGGGACGGAGTCGACGGCAGTGTCTTGCAGCGCGAGGCTGTGACACTCGACAATCAGCATTCGGCTCATCGCTACCTTCGATCCCTCGACAAAGCCGTGGCGGGGTTCAGCTGGCAGTGGGACTAGCGCTGTCGGTAGCTGGTGCCTCCACTCTGGCCGCGAGGGCGAGCGGCCAACTGGCCCGTCGGTGCTTCCAGATGCCTACGTCGTGATCCGCGGGCGGCCGTCGGCGGTAGTCGCCGATCAGCGAGCCTCCATGAGATCGAGGTCAATCATCCCGTTAGATGCTAATAATGTAGATGAAGCTGAGAACGTCTAGTATTGCGTAGGAATGAAAGCGAGCCATCGGAGAGCCTGCCTGTGATCGAGGTCGCGCTGGTGACGACTGAACCGGAGGATGGGCACTGCGGGCGTCTGTCGTTTGGGTCGCGAGAGCACGGCTGCGTGCCGCTCGACCCAGGACCAAAGTCGGCGGACGTGACGTTCCGGTGATCGTCGCGTGTCGGCGGTCCGCTGGTGCCGTCGCGCCGAGCGCAGTCAGCCCGCATACCCATCCCACGTGGCCGCAGTCCCTGAGCAGCGCTCAAGATCGGCCCATTTGCTATCGGAGTTCTCAGTCTCGGAATCGGAAGACCTGGAGCCTGCTTACGATGGGTGCAGCACAGATTGAGAGCCAGCGCGCTGCCGGCGTTTATTTGCGCGAACTTTTGTTAAAGCCAGGCAGCTACCGCGACAAGTGGCAGATGCACGTCGCCAGGCCAAGAAATGGCGTAATCAATCAGATGGCCGTTGCAGAGGTCATCGCCATCAGGTTGCGTTCTGCTCCTGGACATCCGGGTGATGCGCAGATTATGTCTCATCAGCTTCGTGACATAGTTGCCGGAGCCTTGTCTGGCCGACAGCTAAGTGATCAGATATTAGACCTTTTCATAGAGTCATTTGGATTTACTGATCACGAGGCTGAGCGAGTACGACGGATCTTGGTCGGCTCGGCTCGTGTCACCGTTCTATCCGGCAGCCATGCAGTGCCCGTCGAGGCTGAACACGGAGTTGATCAGGCACTGGGTCGACGCCGCCACCAAACGGTGTCACTTCATGACCACGTTTACGTTGGAGCGGACGGCCGCATCGAGCGCGCTCGGACGATGCAGGTCATTGAAGCTATAGCGCCAGGATGTTGACCGGATCCCGTTCCTATGCGACACCAATGTGCTTGACAGCTGAAGTGGGTCAGGGCGTGCAAGGAATTCGCGGATGAAGTGCGCCAGATCGCTCGCCGACGTCTTTGCGACCGAGATCCTTCTCGCCAGAACTCTCGATCTGGGCGAAACTGCAACGCTCGACTACTGGATCACCTATAAGTTTCCGGGAGATCTCGGCTGATCCGGCTGAGCGTGAGTTTCGCCGAGCTGTCATGCGGCAGGTCGACAACCTGGATATGCGAGTCGAGTTTCATCCGGACAAGCTGCCGGGTCAGGTCTGGTGGGCTCACTGGGACGGCGTTGAGGGGGACGTCATGGAGCAGGAGCTCGTGACGCTGGACAGTCAGCACTCTGCACACCGCTATCTCCGCTCACTTGACAGGGCTGTTGCAGGTTTTCGGTGGAGCTGGGACTAGCAGCGGCGTTCGCCGGGATCGGCAGGAGCTAGCTGCGACGCGCGTATCGGGCCGCTGAGCATGCCGCCCGCCGCGCCTCGGACGCAATCAGAGTGCGCCCCCGAGTGAAAACTGCGCGCATCGACCTGATGGATGCCTCGCTGGTGGGGCTATAACACCACCGGCGAGGCATCCATGGCTCGGTAGCGGTGGGCTTGGCGAGCCCGGCACGCTGGGCGGTGTCCGCCGCCATGCGGCAACCTCGAGGCGCAGGCAGCGCTGCGACCGGCGCGGTGCCACCGCGTCAGTAGTCAGCGTCGGGATGAGGGTCGGCGTTCGGCTGCATGGCGGCGTACCTGCGGATCAGCGGGTGGATGCTGTAGTACTCGCCCGGCATCTCGAGGCGCGCAGGTGCTAGCAGCCCGACGCCAGTCAGCTGCGCGGGCACTGCGGCGTCTCCGTCGGCGGCGGCGACGAGTTCGTCAACTGGGATCTCTCCGGGCAAGCTGAGTGCTACGGCCGACAAGACACTGCGAGCAGAGGCGGACAGCGCGCGGTAGCTGGTGCCGATCGTTTCGCGGACCGACACATCATCCGCCGCCAGGATCTCCAGGACGCGGTCACTTGCGAGGTCGGCGGCGAGTGCGTGCACTGTCAGACCCGGACGCGCTGCCAGGACTTCGCCGGCCAGCCGGAGGGCGAGTGGCAGACCGCCACAGATCGCGGCGATAGCGTGCGCCGCGGCAGACTCAGCACTGATCCGATCCGGTCCCGCGATCGCACAAAGCAGAGCCAGCGCGTCAGCCTCGTCGAGGCCACCTAGCTCAATGTGCCGGGCTCCTGCTAGTCCGCTGAGCCTGCTCCTGCTCGTCACGATGACGCCCGCACCGCCCGCCGCGGGGATTAGCGGCCGGACCTGCATGGCACTCGCCGCGTCATCGGCGATGACGAGGATCCTTCGGTTGGCCAGCAGCGAGCGATAGAGCGCGGCGCGCGGCGGCCCGGCTGCAGGGATGTTCCGCTCCGCGACCCCGATGGACTGCAGGAGTTCGGCAAGGACGTCCTGCGGATCCCGCGGGTGCTCGAGCCCGCCGAGTTCCGTATACAGCTGTCCGTCCGCGAACTGTTCGCGCAGCTGGAGCGCCGCGGCTGCAACTGCGGCAGTCTTGCCCATCCCCGGTGCGCCGCTGACAATGGCGATCGGCACGCCGGAGCCGGACAAGGCAGCGATTACGGCAGCCAGCTCGGCTGACCTTCCGGCGAAGTCGGCTGGCGGCGCGGGTGCTTGCGGGCCCGGCCGCTGCGGACCGGGCGGCAGGGGAGTAAAGGGTGGCGCCGCCGGTGGGCGCGCGCCAGTTGGCAGTGGCGCGGGTGCTTGCGGGCTAGGTAGGCGCGGACCGCGCGGTGGCGGAGTAAGCGGTAACGCTCCAGGTGGGCGAGGACCAGGTCGGCGCGGATCGGGCTGGCCGCGGGCCGGCCCGCAGGGCGCCCGGCTGCAGCGGACCCGGCGCTTGGCGCGCCCGGCGTGCGAGTTGCGCACCCGGCGCTTGCGCGCCGGCGGCGGAACCAGGATGCGTCCTCGGCAATCGCTGGCCGGGCCGATGCGGGCCGGGCAGCGCACCCGAGTTGAACGTCGGTGGCGCGGGATCCATGGCCGTTTCCTCGGCGAGAATCCGCCGGTACAGCACGCTCAGTGCGGGGCCGGGCTCGGCACCCTGCTGCTCGAGGGTGACTCGGCGCGCCGTCTGGTACACCTCGAGCGCCTCCTTGCGGAGGCCCAGCGAATGGCAGGCACGCATCAGCTGCTCACAGGTGCGCTCGCGGCCGGGCTCGGCCGCGACGGCTGCCCGGAGCTGGCCGAGGAGCTGCTCGTGCTCCCCGATAGCGAGCCGGGCATCAATCAGCGCGTCCATTACCGTGCGCCGGTGATGAGCCAGCCGCGTGATATCCGCGGTCAGAGCCGGGCTGTCAGGCAGGTCGGGCAGCGGCGGATCGCCCCACAGCGCCAGCGCCTGCACGAAGGAGGCGGCGGCAGCGGCAGCATTGCCGATGTCGAGTTCCGACTGGCCCTGCGCGGCCAGGTCGCTGAACTCGTCGGCATCCAGTTCTCCCGGCCGGACGTGCATGACGTATCCGCGCTGCTGCCGGAGGGCTGGCGCGCGGCCGCCCGGCGGCCCGATCGTCTGCAGCCGGCCCGCGCAATCACCCAGGCAGCTGCGCAGGCGGCTGATGCAGACGCGTAAAGCTGCCTCGGGTGCGGCGGGCGGCTCGCTGCCCCACAGCGCGTCGATAAGAAACGGACGTGAGCAAGTCCGGTTGGCGCGCAGCAGCAAGACCGCCAGCGCCGACTGCAGGAGCGGCTGGCCGAGCACGGCCGGGCCGGACCCGGTCCCGGCGTCCGCGTAGAGCGGGCCGAGAATGCGGAACTCCATCGGATGGCTGCACTCGGGAGGAATGGCGCTATCACCCCGTTACATCGGATACCCGATAGGTACAGCTATAGCATGCACTGTTCACGTGCCTGCGCCATCGTTCCGGGCTGTCCTGACGCGCCTAGGTAGCGCCTTCGTAACGCATCGGTCGCTAGGGTCGTCAGCGCACAGTGATCGCGGCATCTGCATTTCAGTCCTGTACGTGACGTCCGCAGGTAACCGGAGCTATAGCGATGACCCTCCCCGCGTCTGCACATGATCTGCCCGCCCGCCCGGCGGTCACCGGCGCGGAACCGGCCCGCCCGGCGGCTGACCGGCGCGGCGGCCGCGCGCGCGGCGACCGGCGCGCGGCGACCGGTGCGGCGGCGACCGGTGCGACGCGACCGGCGCGACCGCCAGCGCGAACGCCGGCGCGACCGTCAGCGCGACCGCCGGCGCGACCGTCAGCGCGACCGCCGGTCGCGACGCGCGCGAGCGCGAACGCCGGCGGACCCGCCCGCGGGCCTGTGCTCCGCGTTCTGCCGGGAACGGCGGACTCTGCCGGCGCGGCACGTCAGCTCGCGCGCCAGCTGCTGGGCGACGGGGACCCGTCCGTCGAGACGGTGATGCTCGTAGTGAGCGAGCTGGTGACCAACGCGATCGTGCACACTCACTCCGGCGCGCCCGGCGGCACGATCACTGTCGCGCTGTGCCCGGGCCCGGCCGGAACACTGGTGCAGGTCCGAGACGACGGCGGCGCATCGGAGCCGTGCCTGGCGACCGCCGGCGGCGGGGGAGAGCACGGCTACGGCCTGCTCCTGGTGGACACGCTCGCCGAGAGCTGGGGCACACTGCCCAGTCCCGATGGCCGCATTACCTGGTGCCGGGTCGGGGGACGGCCGGGAATGGCGGGCTCCGCGGCGTCGGGCTAGCCCGTTCCCGGCCGGTAGATGGTCGTTAATCCGCGTCCGCCTGAGCCGCGTCTCGACGCCAGGGACTCGCGGAAACAAAGGTTTAACAATCCTGACGCCCCTGCGAGCCGTTGTGCGGCCGGCGTAACGATCGCGAAACTTGCCAGAAACGAGCGCGTGGGAGACATGAACCGTACCTGACAGAACCGAAGCGGTCGGCTGGGACCGTGCTGGTCGCCGACGCCCTGCACCCGGCAACCCTTCGCTTCAGCCTCTGGAGGCGGAGAGTGACTCCCTACGCAAGCTTCCTCAGCTCAGGCGATAACGCCTGGCAGATGACAGCTGCAACGCTCGTCGGCTTGATGAGCATCCCCGCGCTGGCCGTTCTCTATGGCGGTATCGTTCAGCGCAAATGGGCCGTGAACACCATGCTGATGGTGTTCGCTGCTTTCGGACTGACCCTGATCGTGTGGGTGCTGTGGGCCTTCAAGATGGGCTTCGGTCACCCTGGATCTCCGACTTCGTCGGCAAGCCTGCAACCGTTGTCGGCGCAGCCGGCGAGCAGGCGCAGGCCAGCATTCCGCTGCTGAAGGGGCTGATGCCGAACTTCAGATTCCCTGAGGGCTCGCTGGTCTACTTCCAGTTCGTGTTTGCCGCGATCACGCCGATCCTGTTCATCGGCAGCGTGGTCGGCCGGATCAAGTTCAAGGTCTGGGTGATCTTCGTTCCGCTGTGGATCACCTTTGCCTACGCCGTCAACGCGTTCCTGCTGTGGGGCGGCGGCTTCTGGGCAGGCAAGGGCGCCCTGGACTTCTCCGGCGGTTACGTCATCCACCTGGCGGCTGGCGTGTCCGGCTTCGTGGCCGCCGCGATGGTCGGCCCGCGTCTCGCCCGCGACCGGGAGAAGGCAGTTCCGAACAACCTGCTGTTCATCGCGGTCGGCGCCGGAATCCTGTGGCTCGGCTGGAACGGCTTCAACGGCGGTGACCCGTACTTCGCCGGCGCGGACGCGACGGCGGCAGTCGTCAACACCAACCTCGCCACCGCAGTGGCCATGATGACCTGGATCTTCATGGACATGGGCCTCGGCAAGGAGAAGAAGCCGACCTTCCTCGGCGGCGTCAACGGCATGATCTGCGGCCTGGTCGGCATCACCCCGGCCGCCGGCTACGTGAACGGCGTCGGCGCGATCGTCATCGGCTTCGTCACCTCGGCGGCCGTCTGGTTCCTGTTCGGCTACCTGCCGCGGAAGGTCTGGCCGTTCAACAAGGTCGATGACGCGCTGGGCGTGGTCTACACGCACGGCTTCGCCGGGCTGTTCGGCGGCATCCTGGTCGGCTGCCTGGCTGATCCGAAGATGATCGTCTACCTGGGCCTGGGCAAGAACCCGAGCGTGACCACGTCCGGCCTGTTCTACGGGCACCCGCGGCAGGTCCTGATCCAGCTGGGCGCGGCCGCGACGGTCATCGTCTGGGACGCGCATCGTCACGTACGTGATCCTGCGCGTGATCAAGTTCTTCACGCCGCTGCGGTACAGCGATGCTGAGCTCGAGGCCGGCGACATCATGGTCCACGGCGAGGTCGCCTACCCGATGGAAGAGCCCGAGCTGGCCTCCCCGGCCATGATCGGGGACGGAACTCCGGACGGCTCACTGCCCCACCAGGCGGCTCTTGCCGAGTCGTCTCCAGAGGTGATTAGCGACTGACGCGGGGCTGCGGAGGGGGCGGCCCGGGCCGTATCGGAGCCGGGTAACCGCGAAGCCGGGCGCTTCGCGGTTACCCGGTTACGGCTGTGGCTCCAGGCTAGTGACCGCGGAATGCCTCCTCAAGCCACCAGGCGCCCCGCTGCGGTCACCTTGGCGTCGATGAGCATCGGCCGGTCGCGGCCTGACTCAAGCCAGTCGCGCACCGGCCCCAGGTCGCCCACGTCGCGCACGGTCACGGCCGTCGCAGCCGAAGCCGCGGGCGATCGCGCGAGGTCCGCGGGCGGGAAGCGGACGGTGTCCAGCGGGTACCCGTCCGGGGCCGAAGTGGTGGACCTCCGCGCCGTAGGCCTCGTCGTCGTAGACGACGATGACCATTCCGCAGCCCGAGCCGCACCGCGGTCTCCAGCTCGCTGATCGCCCATCAGCGCGCCGCCGTCGCCGAGCGCGGCGACAGTCAGCCGGTCCGGCCGCGCGATCGCCGACCCGATCGCGGACGCCAGCCCGAGGCCGATCGACTGGTAGGCCTGGGTGAAGCAGAAGCCGTCGTGATCGGGCACCGACAGGTACATGCTCGGGTAGCCCATGAAGTTGCCGGAGTCCACGGCCGACGACGCGGTCTGCGGGCAGCAGGTCATCCAGAGCGATCGTCAGCGAACGCGGGTCGACCCGCTCGCCGTCGCCGCCATCCTCGAAGCCGACGTCGCGCCACCGCACGCCAGCGGCCGAGTCGCTCGCGCAGGGCCGCCGACCGGTAGCCCGTCCCCGGCGCCGGGGCTCGAGCACCGCCAGCAGCGGCCGCGGCCGTCAGCGCCACGTCGCCGACCACGCCGTGCTGCACCGGCCGGTGCGCGCCGATCGCGGCCGGTCGCAGTCGACCTGGACCACGGTGGTGTCAGCGCCGACCAGGGTGCCGTGCCGCGTGGTCCACATGTTGAGCGAGCAGCCCCAGCCGACGAGCAGGTCGGCAGCGCCGATCAGCTCGGCGGCCAGCGGCGAGGCGAACCCGCCGCTGACGTCCAGGTCCCACGGGCTGCCGCGGAACAGGCCCCTTGCGGCCGCCGAGGTGGCCAGCAGCGCGCCGCAGCCGTCAGCCAGCTTCTCCAGCGCGGTCCTGGCGGCCAGGCTCCGCGCGCCCCGCCCGGCGATGAACACCGGCCTGGCCGCGGCAGCGAGGAGCGCAGCCAGCTCGGCGGCCTGGCTCGCGTCCGGCGGGACCGGCTCGGCCGCGCGCCGGATCCGGGTCGCCCGGCCATGGTGCACTCGCCGGCCTGCACGTCGAGCGGCAGGGCGAGAACGACGGTGCGCCGCTCGCCGCGCGCGGTCCGGTAGGCGCGGACCGCATCGTCGATCGCGAAGGCCGCGGAGTGCAGCCGGGCCGGCGCCGCCCCGGTGCCGCGGCCGCGATCGCGGCCACGTCGAGCGGAAGTTCGACCGTGACCGCGCCGGAGCTCACGTCGGCGGCCAGCACGAGCAGCGGGGTCCGGCTCTTGGCAGCCTCGGTGATCCCGGTCAGCGCGTTGGTGATGCCCGGGCCCTGGTGCACCGTGAGCACGCCGGGCTGGCCGGTCAGCCGGGCCCACGCGTCGGCCATGCTGGCCGCGCCGCACTCGTGGCGGGCCGCGATGTACCGCGCGCCGCGCTCGGTCAGCGCGTTCGCCAGGTGGAAGTTGCCGCTGCCGACCACGCCGAACACGGTGTCCGCGCCCAGGCCGGCCAGCGCCGCTGCGCGACGGCCTCGGTGACCCGCATCAGGATCGCTCCACCAGCGCCAGCACGCGGGCGGGGCTGCCGGAGCCGCCGACGATGGGCAGCGGCCCGGCCACGAGCACCGCGCCCGCCGGGGGCAGCAGGGCCAGGTTCTGCAGCTGGGTCAGGCCGTACTTGCCCGCGCCGAGCAGCGCCGAGTGGCACGGGAACGGCGGATCGAACGAGTGCGCCGCGCCCGGCGTCGGTGCCGACCGTCTCGACGCCGAGGCCGAGGACGGGCGCCTCCTGCGCCATCCAGCGCGCGCACGCCACGGAGACGCCGGGCGTGTGCGGGCCGTTCTCGTCGGCGTTGAGGAAGTCCCGCTGGCTGGCGGAGCGGGCATCCCAGCCGGTCCGGTACAGCAGCCAGCCGCCCTCGGGCAGCGGGCCGTGGTCGGCCTCCCACTGCTTGATGTGCGCGGGCTCCAGCAGGAAGTCCGGGTCGGCCGCCGCCTGCGCGCTGAAGTCCAGGACCACCGCCGGGCGCGATCAGGCTGGCCGCCGGGACCTGGGAGACGTCCAGCCCGTCCCGGCCGGAGATCCAGTGCACCGGGCGCGTCGAAATGCGTGCCGGTGTGCTCGCCGGTGCTGATGTCGTTCCAGTACCAGGCGGGCCCGCGCTCGTCGTAGCGGCTGACCTCGGTCAGCGTGAACGACCGGGTGTTGGCGAACGGCTCGGGCAGCTGGATGACCGGCGTGGTGGACTCCAGCGGCGCCGTCAGGTCGATGATCTCGACAGATGCGGACTTAATGGCGGAAACAAGCTGTTGGAGCACGGACATCGTCAACTCCGGTGTGATCGGGCGGACAAATCCAGGCAGGGGTCCAGCCTGCCGCAGCCGGGACGGGCCAGGGAAGGCCTGCCGCCGGGCGCACTGTTCCGCTCACGCAGAATAGGGGCATGACGAAGGCCGTGGTGAAGGCAGAGACGCTGGTAACGCAGGACGGTGTTCCGATCGAGGCGATCCATCTGCCCGGCGATCGGCGCACGGGCTTCGTGGTGGCGCACGGGTTCACGCTGAACTGGCAGCGACCGCACGTCTGGCGGGTCGCGAACCAGCTCAGTCAGCATGGCGGCGTGGTCGCCTTCGACTTCCGCGGCCACGGCCGGTCCGGCGGCGCGACCACGCTGGGCGACGCGGAGATCAACGACGTCGAGGTCGCGGTCCAGTACATGCGCGAGCTTGGCTACGAGCAGGTCGTGACCGTCGGCTTCTCGATGGGCGCCTCGATCGTGCTGCGGCACGCCGGCCTGATCGGCGGCGTGGACGCTGTGGTGTCGGTGAGCGGACCGGGCCGCTGGTACTACAAGGGCACGCCCTCGATGCGCCGGGTCCACTGGGTCGTTGAGCACAGGATGGGCCGGATTCTGGCCAGGCGGTTCATCAACACGCGGATCAGTCAGGGACGCTGGGACCCGGTGCCGCTCCCGCCCGCCGACGCGGCCGCCCTGATCGCTCCGACGCCAGTGCTGATCGTGCACGGCGACCGGGACGAGTACTTCCCGGCCGACCACGCCGAGCAGCTGTTCGAGGCGGCCCGGCAGCCGAAGGAACTGTGGATCATTCCTGGTCTCGGCCACGCGGAGTCAGCGATCACCCCGGCGGACCTGGACCGGATTGCGAAGTGGGCCATCGCGGCGGCGGCAACGGTGCCGGTGACGGCGACTCCGGCCGCGGCTGCCGACGTGACAGCGAGCCCGAACGCGGTCGCCTGACGGTCATTCGCTGAGCAGGCAACAGGCGGTAGCCGGTTTCCGTAGATTTTCCTGACGAGATCATGCTGCGGTGCGGGCAAAGCCCCAGTTGAGCAGTCGCTTCGCCGCAGTGAACCGCATCGCCGGATCCGTGCCGGTGCTGTCCAGCACGACGCCGATCAGGTCCCGGCCGTGGCGCCGCGCCTCGAACAGCAGGCAGTACCCGGCGCCCCTGGTGAAGCCGGTCTTGATGCCGATCGCGCCCCGGTAGCTGGCTATCAGCAGATCAGTGTTCGCCCAGTCGTACTCGTGGTGCTGCCTGGTCGCGCCGATGAAGTGCCTGCGCTGGCCGACGATCTTGCGGAAGTCAGGGATCTGCATGGCCGCCTCGCCCATGATGATCAGATCCCGCGGGCTGGAGTAGGTCGAGTACTCCGTCGGCCATGGCAGGCCGTCGAAGCTCGCGAAGTGCGTCTGCGTCATCCCGAGCCGGGCGGCCGCCTGGTTCATCTTGCGGATGAACGCGCGCGGGCCGGGGCCGTAGGTGTGCGCCAGCAGATAGGCGGCGTCCGCGCCGGACGGCAGCAGCAGCGCCTCGAGCAGCTGCCAGGTGGTCAGCACGTCGCCGGCGTGCAGGCCGGCGCTGCCCGCGTCGTTCTCCTCCGCATACGTGACGGCGGCCTGCGTGACCGTGATCTTGCGGTTCAGCTGCCCGGCCGACAGCACGACCAGCGCGGCCATGACCTTGGTAATGCTCGCGATCGGGTGCCTGGTGTCGAGGCCGCGGCTCCAGAGCCAGCGACCGGAGGTGGCGTCGACCAGCTCCCCGGCCGCGGCGACGATGCCGGACGGTCCCGCCTGAACCGCCTGCCGGTGAGCGGCGGCCGCCTGCGCCGGCTGAACCGCGGCCAGCGAAGCGGCCGGGACCGCGCAGGCGGCAAGCGCGAGCGGAACGACGAGGCGGAGTCCCAGCCGCATGACGCTCCAGTCCGGGTGCGGATTCTGATATGCCGACATGACCGGCTTCGGCCAGCCGGATCAGGCTACCGGTCGCCGCCCTGCCTTACCAGCACTGCCTTACCAGCACTGCCTTGCCGGCACTGCCTTACCAGCACTGGCATACCAGCACTGTCTGCGCACTGTCTCGCGGGCACTGTCTTACCAGCCGGCTGGCAGCGGCATGCCCTCGGCGTAGCCGGCGGCGCCCTGGATGCCGACGACAGCGCGCTCATGCAGGCCGTCGAGGCTGTCAGCGCCGGCGTAGGTGCAGGCGCTGCGCAGTCCCGCGGTGATCGAGTCGAGCAGGTCCTCCACGCCCGGCCGCTGCGGGTCCAGGTACATCCGGGAGGACGAGATGCCCTCCTCGAACAGCTCCTTCCTGGCCCGGTCGAACGGCGAGTCGGCGGCCGCGCGCAGCCGGACCGCGCGGGCGGAGGCCATGCCGAAGCTCTCCTTGTACAGCCGGCCGTCCGCGTCCCGGAAGATGTCGCCGGGCGACTCGCAGGTGCCGGCGAACCAGGAGCCGACCATCACGCTGGCGGCACCGGCGGCCAGCGCCAGCGCCACGTCCCGCGGATACCGGACGCCGCCGTCGGCCCAGACGTGGCGGCCCAGGCGGCGGGCCTCGGCGGCGCACTCCAGCACGGCGCTGAACTGCGGGCGGCCGACCGCGGTCATCATCCGCGTCGTGCACATCGCGCCCGGGCCCACGCCGACCTTGACGATGTCCGCCCCGGCCGCGACCAGGTCGGCGACACCGGCCGCGGTGACCACGTTCCCGGCCGCGATCGGGACGTCCGGGCTCAGCTCCCGGACGGATCGCAGCGCCTGGAGCATCTTTTCCTGATGCCCGTGCGCGGTGTCCACGACCAGCAGGTCGGCGCCCGCGTCGAGCAGCAGCTTGGCCTTGCCGGCCACGTCGCCGTTGATGCCGAGCGCGGTGGCGATCCGCAGGCGGCCGCGCGCATCCGTGGCCGGCTGTAGAGCGTGGCGCGCAGGGCCCCGGTGCGGGTGAGGATGCCGACGCAGCGCCCGGCGCCGTCGACCACGGGCGCGACGCGGTGGCGGCCGTCGTGCAGCAGGCGGAAGGCGCGCTCGGGGTCGGTGCCGGCCGGCAGGCTGAGCAGCTCGGTGGACATGACGCGGCTGAGCTGGGTGAACCGGTCAACGCCGGTGCAGTCCGCCTCGGTGACGACGCCGGCTGGCCGGCCGTCGTCGTCCACGATGATGATGGCGCCGTGGGCCCGCTTGGGCAGCAGGCTGAGCGCGTGCCCGGTGGTCTCGGTCGCGGTCAGCGTGAGCGGCGTGTCGTGGACCAGGTCGCGCGACTTCACCCACGCGATGACCTCGGCCACGACGTCGACCGGGATGTCCTGCGGCAGCACCGCGATGCCGCCGCGCCTGGCGACCGTCTCGGCCATCCGGCGGCCGGCCACGGCGGTCATGTTGGCCACGACGATCGGGATGGTCGCGCCGCTGCCGTCGCGCGTGGTCAGATCGACATCGAGGCGGGATCCGACCTCGGACCGGCTGGGCACGAGGAAGACGTCGCTGTAGGCCAGGTCATGCACTGGCTCGCTGAGGAATCGCACGTACCCCATTGTCCCCCGGGGGCGGCAGTGCCAGTGATCACTGTCAGGAGCCGAGCACCTGCCGCAGGTAGCCGTTGCCGAATCGGCGGTCCGGGTCGACCAGGTCACGCACCGCGATGAACTGCGACAGCCGCGGATAGGTCCCGATGAGATAGTCAGCGTCCCTGGTGTGCATCTTGCCCCAGTGCGGACGGCCGCCCGCCGACGTCATGACGGCCTCGACGTCAGCGAAATACTCCTCGTGCGGGGCCGGGTGGAAGACGTGGATGGCGATGTACGCGCTGTCCCGCTCGTAGGCGGTGGACAGCCACACGTCGTCCTGCGGCGTTACCCGGACCTCGATCGGGAAGCTGATCCGCCAGTCCCGGCGGCGGAACAGGGAGCGCACCTCGACCAGCACGTCCGGCAGCGCCGCCCGCGGGATCGCGTACTCCTGCTCCTTGAACCGGACCCGCCGGGGACTGGTGAAGACCCGGTAGGCGGCGTCGGCATAGGTCCGGGAGCCGAGTGCCCGCGCCGCCGCCGCGTTGATCGTCGGGATGACGGCCGGCACCCGCTGGCCCAGCCGGTTGGTGAGGCCGAAGACCGAGTTCGACAGGAACTCGTCGTCGAGCAGGTACCGCCAGCGGGGGAGGGGGCGGGCCGGGCCGTCGGTCCGGTTGTTCCGCTTGGTCAGGCAGCCCTCGCTGTGCGGGAACCAGTAGAACTCGAAATGCTCGTTGTCCGCGGTCAGCTCGTCCAGGCGGCTGAGCACCTGGGACCAGCTCATCGGCTCCTCGCGCGCCTCGAGCAGGAAGGCGGGCACGACCCGGAAGGTCACCGCCGTGACGACGCCGAGCGCGCCGAGGCCAACCCGGGCGGCGTCGAACAGGTTCACGGCGCTGCCGTCGGCGAACGTCAGCCCGCCGTCTGGCGACTCCGCCGAGCAGGTCACGATCCGCCCGTCCGCCAGCGCTATCTCCAGGCCCGCTATCTGGGACGCCATTCCGCCGACGTCCCTGCCGGTGCCGTGAGTGCCGGTCTGGGTCGCCCCGGATACGGTCTGGACCTGGATATCGCCCATGTTGGCCAGGGAGAGGCCGCGCGCCAGCAGCTCGGCGTTGAGAACGTGCAGCCGGGCAGCCAGCCTCGACCGTCACGGTTCCGGCGGCGGGGTCGACCGACCTGATGGCGGTGAGCCTGTCGGGCCGCAGCAGCACGCCGTCGCAGGCTGCCGCGGGCGTGAAGGAGTGCCCGCTGCCGGTCATCCGGACAGTCAGGCCATCGGCCGCGGCCCGCCCGATCTCGGCCGACACCTCGGCCGCTGAGGCAGGGGAGGCAACGCGGCTCGGGCTGGCGGTGACATTCCCGGCCCAGTTGCGCCAGGTCGCCCCCGCCGGGCCGCTGTTATGACTAGGCATCGACCCATTGTGCAGCTTCGGCAACACCCGTCGCACTCAACCTCCTCAGCCCCACCAGGCATATCGAGACAGCCATCGCCCCGCAGACCGCCGCGAACGCGTACCCCCAGCGCGGGCCCGCCGTATCGATGATCCGTCCGCAGGCGGCTGATCCGCAGGCGACTCCGACCGAAATCGAGGACGACAGCCAGGTCAGCGCCTCGGTCCGGCGCGCTCCGGGTGCCTGGCGCTCGATGAGGCCGTAGCCGGCGATGATCGTGGGAGAGATAGTGAGCCCGGCGATCAGCACGCACGCCGCCAGCGACAGCAGGCCCGGCTGAGCCCAGAACGTCGCGACACCGCCAACGGTCACCGCCAGGGTCAGGATGAAGCGCTTCTCCATCGGCGACCGCCAGCTGCGCGAGCCGTACCACAGGCCGCCGATCGCGCTCCCGAGCGCGTAGATCCCGAGTATGACGCCGGCCAGCGGCTTGTGGCCGTGCCGCTGGGCAAAATCGACCGTGCTGAGGTCGATCGACGCGAACATCGCGCCGACGAAGAAGTAGATCGGCGCCATGGTGATGAGGCCGGGAGCGGGGATCCGGAGACGCGCGCGGCCAGGGCGAGGCGTCCGGGCGGCTGTCAGGCTCGCGGCAGGCGCGGACGGGGCGCGGGCGGACGGCGGGCTCGGTCTGCCGCTGCGCCGCGAAGTAAAGCGTCCCGGCGACCGACAGCACCATGCACAGCAGCACGCCCGCGGGCGGGATGGCGGTGGCCAGCACGGTCACCAGGGCCGGGCCGATGACGAACGTCATCTCGTCGACCACCGACTCGAGGGCGAACGCCGAGTGCAGCGCCTCCGGGTCAGGCAGCAGCGCGCTCCACCGGGCCCGGACCATGGAGCCGAGCGACGGCATCGACGACCCGGCCAGGCAGCCGGTGATCAGCAGGACCCAGACTGGCGCCCTCAGCTCAGCGCAGGCCACGAAGATGAGGCAGGCGGCACCGAAGACCGCGATCAGCGGCCGGAGCACCCGGTGCTGCCCGAACCGGTCGGCCAGCCTGGCCATCTGCGGCGCCGAGATCGCGTACCCGACGGCGCCCGCGCCCGACACCAGGCCGGCCAGCGCGTACCGTCCGGTCGAGGCCGCCACCAGCAGCACGGTGCCGAGGCCGAACATCGACATCGGCGCCCGGCCGATCATCCCGCTCACGCAGAAGCGGGCCGCGCCGGGCGTGCGCAGCAGCGCCAGGTAGGCGCCGCCAGGCCGGTGCCTGGCGGTCCGGTCCGGTCCGCCGGGCTCTCGCTGGCCAGCGTCCAGCCCGGCAGGGGCTTGGGTCATCGGGGGCACCTCCGGCTCCGACCGTACCCGCCGCCCCTGACAATGACGTTTCAGCACCCGTAACCGCGGCAATCAGGCAATGGCCAGCCGGCCTACTGCGCCCGGAGAATCTGGCAGTTAGGCTGGATACGTTATGGGACGCTTTCTGCGGCGTGCTCACGGTGCCCTGATGCCTGCCGGCGGGCCGGCCAGGGTCGTCCGGGCTCGCCGCGCGAGGCTGTCCGCGGGCATCGCACTCGCAGGCTCGGTCGCGATCCTCGGCGCCGCGCTGAGCGCTGCCGGCCCTGCCAGCGCGGCGAAGCTCCCCGCCCGTCCGGCCAGCACGCACGCGTCGTTCCGCCAGATCATCCTGCCCGACCTGCTGATCGTCGCGCCGAAGGGGCTGACAGCCGGGCAGATCGCCAGGCTCCGGGCGATCCACGGCGTGCAGGACATGATCACCTTCGACGGCGCCCAGATCATGGCAGCCGGCCGCCCGGTCAGCGTGATCGGCGTCAACCCCGCGACCTTCCGCTCCTGGGTGCCGCTCCGCACGGCCTCCGACCAGGCCTTCTGGACGGCGCTGGCAGCCGGCGACTTCGTCGCGGCGTCCGGGGCCGGCCGGACGCTGAAGCTGAAGCCAGGCAGCTCCTACCGCCTGTCCGGCGCCTCCTCCCAGGTCGTGAAGTTCGGCATGGCCGCGAAGCTGGACCTGGCTGGCGTCGATCTCCTTGTGAACCCGGCTGAGTCGGCGAAGCTCGGGCTGGTCCGCCAGGTCGCCGGGCTGATCAGCGCGCCCGGCGTCAGCGCGGCCGTGCTGACGCGGAAGGTCTCCGCGATCCTGGGCCCGGGCGGGCGGATCGAGCAGCTGAGCGGTGAGCTGCCGGTCAGCAAGATTTCTGCGGGAACGGAGCCGACGAGCTACATCCAGCTTTTCAAGGCCTCCGCAGCTCGCTACTGCCCTGGCCTGTCCTGGACGGTTCTCGCCGCGATCGGCCAGATCGAGAGCGCCGACGGCACCAACGTCGGACCGTCAAGCGCCGGCGCGCTCGGCCCGATGCAGTTCCTGCCCGCCACGTGGGCGATCTGGGGTATCGACGCGTTCGGGCAGAGCGGAACGCCGGACGTGCTGAACCCGTACGACGCCGTGCCCGCGGCGGCCCGCCTGCTCTGCGCGGACGGCGCGGCGGCCGGCGGCACGTCGCTGTATCACGCGATCTTCGATTACAACCACGCGGACTGGTACGTCAACGAGGTCCTGGCGCTCGCCGCCGAGTACGCGGCCGACTACCGCTAAGCCGCGGCCTGACGTACCCGGACGCCTGGTTGGATAGAAGCATGGTTGGATACGACGCGTTCCTGCTCGTCTCGTTCGGCGGCCCGGAGGGACCCGGCGACGTCATCCCGTTCCTCCGCAACGTCACCGCCGGGCGCAACATCCCGGACGAGCGGCTCGAGGAGGTGGCCGGGCACTACCGCCACTTCGGCGGCGTCAGCCCGATCAACCAGCAGTGCCGGGACCTGATCGCCGCGGTCGAGAAGGACTTCGCCGCGCGCGGCGTGACGCTGCCGGTGTACTGGGGCAACCGCAACTGGGATCCGTACCTGGCGGACACCATGGCCGAGATGAGCCGGGCGGGCGTTCGCCGCGCGCTGGCGCTGGTGACGTCGGGGTTCAGCTCCTTCTCCAGCTGCCGCCAGTACCGCGACGACATCGAGGCAGCCCGCAGCGCGGCCGGCGACGGCGCCCCGCAGGTCGACAAGATCCGGCAGTTCTTCAATCACCCCGGCTACATCGGGTCCTTTGCCGCGGCCGCGGCTGCGGCCGCGGCCAGCCTGCCTGCCGGAGCGGAGGATTACGAGCTGATCTTCACCGCGCACAGCATCCCGCTCAGCATGGCAGCCGCCAGCGGCCCGTCCGGCGGTGCGTACCAGGCTCAGCTTGCCGAGACCGCCCGGCTGGTCGCCGCCGAGATCGGCTACACCCGGCCGTGGCACCTGGCCTACTCCAGCCGCAGCGGGCCGCCGGCCCAGCCCTGGCTGGAGCCCGATATCAGCGACCTGCTGCGGCAGCTTGCCGGTGACGGCGCCCGTGCGGCGGTCGTGGTGCCGATCGGCTTCATCAGCGACCACCTCGAAGTGAAGTTCGACCTCGACGTGGAGGCCGCGCAGACCGCCAGCGAGCTTGGCCTGGCGTTCGCCCGGGCGGCCACCCCGGGCACCGATCCGCAGTTCGTGTCGATGATCACCGACCTGGTGTGCGAGCGGCTCGACGGGACCGCGCCGCTCAGCCTCGGCCCGCTGGGTGCCGGTCCTGACAGCTGCCCGGCCGGCTGCTGCGGTGCTGCGCCGTCCCGGCCCGCGGCGTCCGGAGCGGCCGCCGGGGCGCGTGCAGCGGCCGGTCAGTGAGCGGGCCGGACGGGCCGCGGCCGCAGGAACTGGTCGCGCTGGCCAGCGAGGTGGCCAGGGAAGCCGCCGAGCTGCTGATGACCCGGTACGGCCAGGTCGCCGTCGTCGACACCAAGTCGAGCCCGACCGACGTGGTCACCGAGATGGACCGGGCGGCGGAGACACTGATCCGCGAGCGGCTGCTGGCGGCGAGGCCCGGTGATGCCATTCTCGGCGAGGAAGGCGGTCAGATCGGATCCGGCCCGGTGCGCTGGGTGGTGGACCCGCTGGACGGCACGGTGAACTATCTGTACGGGCTGCCGAGCTGGGCTGTCAGCGTCGCGGCGGAAGTCAAGCGGGGAGATTGTGGCCGGCGCCGTCTGCGTGCCGCTGCAGCAGTCGACGTTCACCGCGACGCTTGGCGGCGGTGCGTGGCTGGACTCGGCCTGGGAGGGCAGGCCCAGGCAGCTGGCCTGCAACACCGGGGTCGGCCTGCGCGATGCCCTGGTCGCGACTGGCTTTGGCTACCCGGCTGATCAGCGCGCCGTGCAGGGCACGGTCGTCGCGGCCGTGCTGCCGCTGGTTCGCGACATCAGGCGGGCCGGCGTGGCCTCCGTCGACCTCTGCTCGGTCGCGGCCGGGCGGGTGGACGCGTACTACGAGCAGGGCACGCATTACTGGGATATCGCCGCGGGCGGCCTGATCGCGCGCGAGGCGGGTGCCAGTACCGGCGGCCTGCGCGGCCAGCCAGCCGGGGAGGCCATGACGCTGGCGGCCGATCCGGCGCTGTTCGCCGAGCTGCATGACCTGCTCGCCGGCCTGGACGCGGACCGGCTGCCTGCCGGGTAGGGCCGTGCTGCGGGGTGGCGGGCCGTCCCGCCAGCGCCTGGCTACGTCCGGCTGAGCGTTCCGGCCGCGACCGGGCCGTCGCTGTGGAAGCTGAAGTAGATCGAGCTGGCACTGGTCAGCGTGATCGTGACCTGCCCGTTCTCGCAGTTGGACTGGCCCTGGATGATGCCCTGGCTGAGCGTCAGCCTGGTCGGGGTCGCAGCGGTCAGATTCAGCGCACCTGAGCAGCTGAAATCGGTGCCCGAATAGCTGATCGTGCCGGACGAGGCGCCCGCGGCGAAGCTCACGCTGACGTTATAGGTGTCCGTCGGCGGCTGCCTGACCTGGCCGGTCCAGGATCCGGTGAACGCCGCCGGCGTGACCGGCCCGTGGCTCGGAGCGGGAGTCGGTGACGGGCTCCTGGTCGTCTCATGGCTGGCGTTCGCGGACAGGCGGCCGCTGGCTGACTGCCCGCCCTGGGCCACGTGCAGTACGACCACGATGATCAGCGCGAGGACCACGACGACGCCGCCGGCGATGAGCCAGCCCGTCCGGCTCGCGCGTCCGGCCGGGTGCCGGTGCGGGCCGGACGTGCGGTGGTGGTCGGCGGGGGAGTGCCGCGGCCGGGTGAGCTCGCCGACCGCCTGCCCGGCCCGGCCCGCGGGAGGCCGCTGCCGCGGCCGGGCCGCCCGGATACTGCGCCCGGATGAACTGGTCCTGGCCGCCGCGGAGGGCGGCGGATCGTGCCGCCCGCCTGGAGCCCTCCGCCAGCAGGCCGGCCGGAAGCTCGACATCGCCGAGCAGGCTGAGCACGATGGCCCTGGCGGCCGGCCGCTGCCCCGGTTCGCTGTCCAGGCACTCCTCGACGGGCCCGCGCAGGTGGTCGGGCAGCACGTCCAGATCGGCGGCGCTGGCGGCGGAGTGGCCGCAGGCGGCGAACACCACAGTCTGGGCCCAGGCGAGCATGTCGGCTGACGGCGTCGCCGCCCCGTACGGCGGCGTGATGCCGAACTCGACTACGCGCGGCGGCCCGTCCGGGGGCATGACCAGGTACTCAGGCCCGAAATTGCCGTGCACGAGGCCCGCCTGGTGCACTGAGGCCAGCCCGGTGGCCATCCCGATGGCGACGGCCTCGAGCTCATGCCCCCGCCTGACTCCGTCGGTGAGAACGACCTCCAGCAGCGACGGGCCGGGCACGTACTCGCTCACCAGGTAGGCACCGGCCGCGTCGACGCCCGCGTCCAGGACCCGGGCGGCGCAGAAGGGCGGCACCCGCCTGGCCACAGCCGCCTCGGCCGCGAATCTGTCCCTGGTCGCTGCGTCCAGGGCCCAGTCACCGCCGAGCAGGCTGATCGCCACCTCGCTGCCGTCGGGGGCGAGGCCGATGAAGATGGGGTCCTCGGAGGGGATGCCCTCGATCCGGCCGCCCAGGCGATACCGGCCGACCCGGCTAGGGTCTCCGGGGCGCAGCGGTACTTGCTGTGGCATGGACCGGGACTCCGCTAGAGCATCCGAGGTGGGCGACGATAGTGCGGTTCGCACCATACGCACCCTGTGCTTGCCAGTGGGGCGAATCGACTAAGTTACTGCGAAGTATCGCGTGACGCCTGTGATCTGCGGCACCGTGGCGGAGCTGGATTGTCCTGGTACGAGGGGGAAAGGTCAGCCGTCGTCACGACACTTCTCAGTTAACTAAGCGGGATAGGTGTAGGTCCCCTGCGGACGTGGCAGAATTCCCCGCCGGATTCGGGCACAACCGAGCCGTCCCGAGCGTTACAAGCGCGCGACGAGGTTAGTAAAGATGGAGGGGTTAGAGCCGACATGGCTACCGACTACGACAGCCCGAGGAAGACCGAGGACGACGTTACCGAGGACAGCCTCCAGGAGCTGCAGGCGCGGCGGATGGACAAGTCCTCAACGGCGATCGACATCGATCCTGATGACATCGCTGAGTCGCTTGAGCTTCCAGGAGCTGACCTTTCGAACGAGGAGCTCTCGTTCCGGGTGATTCCGCGTCAGGCGGACGAGTTCACCTGCTCGAGCTGCTTCCTTGTTCATCACCGCAGCCAGCTTGCCGACAGCCGTGGCGGCCAGCCGGTCTGCCGCGAGTGCGCCGCCTGATCGCTTGCTGCAGGTGCGCAACGGAGGCTGAGACAGCTGACTTGATGACTGCGTAAGCCCGGGGTCGCACGGCCGCTAGCACGCACGGGGTGACGCTAGCGGCCTGCTCGGCGAAAGACGGCCATGGCCTGTGGTCGGCGTGCCCGGTTCCAGCCAGCGCGCTGCGGGCCGGGAGCCGCCCTGACGTAAGTCCAGTTCTTTCCGGCGGCCGGCGACGGCCGCCCTCAGCAGGCGGCGCGGCCGCCGCCAGCGGGTCCACAGCAGCCGCGCGAGGTGCCGGCGCGCGTCAGGCGCGACGGACATGATCCGCAGCACAATCAGCGTCACGAGCCCGCCGGAGGCGACTGCCAGTCCGGCAGCGAGTGCCTGGCGCCCGGTCACGAGCAAGGCGGCCGCCGCCGCGCACAGTCCCGCAGCCAGCAGGGCGGGTGCCGCCAGTCCGGCCGCGAGCCGCCCGAGTGCGAGCTCGGTGTTCCGGCCGAAGGCCCCGTTCCCCGGCGCCATCCGGGCCGCGGTGATGAAGTGACCCGCTGCCGCCGCCGGATCCCGGCCGTGCAGGCTGATCCGGCCGAGTTCGTTGACAGCACCGCTGTGGCCTGGCTCGATCGACAGCGCCGTCTCCTGGTGCTGCCTGGCCAGGGTCACATTCCCCTGGCACAGCGCGACCTTGCCCGCCGTGACGTGCACATCAGCCTGATCCGGGGCGATCGCGAGCGCGGCCTGCGCGGCCTCAGCCGCCAGCCGGAGCTGACCGTCGGCGGCCGCGGCCTGGGCCAGGCAGACATGCGCGCGCCAGAAATGCGGCGCCAGGCTGCCGGGCCTGCGCCGCCGCTGACACGGCCGCACCGGTCTCGTGCAGGCCGAGCAGCGCCGTGCTGGCCAGCCGGCAGGGCCAGTCGTCGGCAGGATCGAGGGCGCTCGCCCTGGCGGCCGCCGTGACCGCCTCGGCGTGGCAGCCGGCCCCGAGCTGCGCGCGGGCGAGCAGGCACCAGCCCCTGGTGCTGTCGGGAGAGCTGGCCAGGAGCGCCGTGAGCAGGCGGGCTGCGTCCGCGTGCCGGCCGAGCTCGATCATCATGCTGGCCCGGCTGAGGTCGGCCGCCTGGCTGCCGGTCACTACCTGGTCCGCCGGCCGACCGCCGTGAGCAGGTCATGCCGGTCATCCATGCGCTACCCCGTGGCTGTTCGTCTGGTAAGTGCACCCGTGACGATTTTATGCGGCTTTGACGACAGGTGAGCAGCGAATCACGGTTCTGCGGGCATGCGTCAGCGGCCGGCGCCGCCGGGATCTGCGCGCGATGCGGGGCCGGACCTGAGCGGCTCCTGGCCGGGACTAGTCCGAGTCCAGGCGGGCGATGCACTCGGGCTCGCCGCAGGTGCGGCCTGAGCCGCGGCAGACGTTCCCGCAGGAGCAGCGCGCCGCCCGGCTGGCCAGCCACGCTCCGTGATCGCCGAGCATTACCGTGCCGTCCGGCTGCTCCACGCTGTACACCCGCTTGAGCACGCCGCCCCGCAGGGCCACGTACTCACGCGGGATCAGGTCCATCGTTCCAGTGTGACTCAGGAACCGGCCTGTGTAGAGCCCCCTGCCTGCGGCTCTGCGTCCGGCGCGGGCACTGTCAGCGCCGCCCGGAGGAAGCCGAGCTGATGCCTCAGCAGCTGCCGGACGACGTTCTCGTCGGTCGGCAGGTGGGTCGCCCCGGACAGCGGCAGGACCTGGTGCGGCCGCCCGGCCGCCAGCAGGGCTGACGACATCCGCAGGGTGTGCGCGACGACCACGTTGTCGTCGGCCAGCCCGTGGATCAGCAGCAGCGGCCGGGTCAGCTCGGCCGCCTGGGTCAGGGTCGAGGACCGGGCATAGCCATCGGGGTTGTCCTGCGGCAGGCCGAGGAACCGCTCCCGCCAGTGGGTGTCGTACAGCCGCTGATCGTGCGGCGCGGCACCGGAGATCGCCGCGTGGAACACGTCCGGACGGCGGATCACCGCGATCGCCGCCAGCGCCCCGCCGAACGACCAGCCGCGGATGCCGACCCGGCTCAGGTCCAGGTCCCCGAACTGCGCGGCGACCGACTGCAGCGCGTCCACCTGATCGTCAAGCGCGACCGACAGGGTGTCGCCGTACACCGTCTTCTCCCAGGCAGGGCCGCGGCCTGGCGTGCCCCGGCCGTCCGCGACCAGGACGGCGAAGCCGCAGTCGGCAAACCACTGGTCCTCGCAGAAGAAGCTGTCCCGCACCCGGACGACCCGCTGGGCGGCCGGGCCGCCGTAGGGGCTCAGCAGCACCGGAAGCCTCGTTCCCGGCTGGTACCAGGAGGGCAGCAGCAGGGCGGTCCGCAGCTCCCGTGCGCCCGCGCTCAGCCAGGTGATTCGCGGCCGGATGACGGGCTCGGCCGCCAGGGAGGCGATCGCGGCAGGGGCGGCGCCCGGCCGGATGGCAGCGGCGGCGTGACCCGCCTCGGTCTGCGAGAACCGGACCACGGTGCCGCCGGCAGCGGTGCCACCGTGAACGCCTGGCGCGTCGCTGAGCCGGGACAGGCCAGCCGCCGGCTCGTACCGCCACAGGTGCTCCTCGGTGGGTTCCTGACTGCCGGTGAAGTAGACGGCCTCCCCGTCCGCGTCGCAGACCTCGCGGACCTGCAGGCCGTCGGGCGTGACCGGGCTGCCGCCGACCACCAGGCGCCGGGATCCGTCCAGGTCCGACACGTGCACCAGGCGCCCGGAGGCGGTCCGCAGCGGCGAGCCGTAGGTCAGCTGCACCCAGGCCGGGTCGCGTTCGGAGTGCAGCAGGGTCGTGTCGCCGCTGGCAGGATCGGCGGCCAGGATCCGGACGGTCCGCTGGTCGCGGCTCTGCACCGAGAGCAGCGGGCCGCTGGAGTCCCAGTCCGCGGTCGCCAGGTACTCCAGCGCTGCCCGGTCCCAGGCAATCTGCGTCCTGGTGCCGTCCAGCCGCAGGACGTGCAGCGTCACCTCCGCGTTCGCCGTCCCGGCGGCCGGGTACCTGATTGCCCGCGGCGGCAGCTCCGGACTGGCCGGGTCGCCGATCCACCAGCGCAGAACCCCGGTGTTATCCACGCGGGCTGCCAGCAGCTGGCGGCCGTCGGGCGCCCACCAGTAGCCCCGGTACCGGAGCATGGACTCAGCGGCGACGTGCTCGGCGAGGCCGTAGGTGACGTCGGCGTGCTCCGGCGCGGCGAGCACCTGCCCGCTGCCGTCGGCCAGCTCGGCGACATGCAGCGCGCCGTCACTGACGTAGGCGACCCGCTGCCCGGTCGGGTCAAGCCGCGGCTCGATGACCGGTCCTGCCGTCGGGACCAGCCGCGGGACGACGCCGCGGCGGCTGCTCGCCGGCGGCCACGGGCAGGACCCAGAGCTGCCCGTCCAGCGCGAAAGCCACCGTCCTGGCGCTGCGTCGGCCGAGTAGGCGACGATGCCCGCGGCCAGCTCGCGAGCCCGTTCCCGCCGTATGCGCTCAGCCTCCGGCACCTCGCCGCGCGCCCTGGTGCCAGGACGCAGCCGGGTCAGCCAGCACCTGCTCCCGCCCGCCGCCGCGCAGATCCAGCAGCCACAGGCAGCTCACGGGATCCTCGCCGCCGCGGGTGCGCAGGAACAGCACCCGGCTGCCGTCTCGCGAGATCGTCGCCGAGCGCGGCACGCCCAGGGAGAAGCGCCGGGTCCTGGCGAGCTGCCCGGGGAACTCGTCGGCGTCCATCCGGCCGCTCAGTCGTCCGGCCAGCTGGTGCGCTCGTCGCCGCGAGGGTCGAGCACGACCTGGCCCGGCCCGTCCGTGCCGCCGAAGATCATCACCGGGTAACTGGCGTCGAAGGCGGGCCAGCCGGGGTCGCCAGTGGCGGCGAACCTGATCCAGGCCGCGTGCATCTCCGCGGCCAGCCCCGCGGGCGGGGCGTCGCCGATGGCGGCTGCCGCGTCCGGGACGGCCAGGTTGTCGAACACGAACGGGATCTCGACGGCGTGCCCGGCGCCGATCCCGAGTACCGGGCTCGGCCAGGCGAACTCGTACAGGTAGGTCGGCGCCGGCCCGCCCGCATCCGCCCTGGCGTTCGCCGCGGCAAACGCGGGATTGCGGAAGAACCTGTCCGTGACCAGCGCGCAGAGGACATCGCCGGGGCTGGCTCCGGGCCGGTTCGCCTGGTAGACCGCGGCCGTCGCGGCGGGGATGCCGAGCATGCCAAGGAACGCGGGCAGCGTCTGCTCGGTGACCAGCGCGGCGGTTCCGGTCGGAATGAAGAACAGCCGGAACTCCTCAGTGTTCGTGCCGGTCAGCAGCGGAACGTCCGAGCCGGTGCCAGCCCTGAGCGCGGCCAGCGGGTGCACGGGCAGCGTGTCGCCGTCGACCACCGGCAGGAAGGCCATCGACGTCGCCACCACGGTCGGGCCGTAGCGGGCCGGATCCGGTGCGGCGGCCATCGCGTCCCGGACGGCCGCCTGCGCCGCGATCAGCTTGTCCAGGTCAAGCTCGGCCAGGCTGGCCGCAGTCGCCTCGAAGCCCAGCGCGGCGCCGAGCTCGCCCGTCACGAGCCTGGCGTCCTGCTCGGCCGCGGCCGCCTGAGCGGATCCGCTCTGGGCGATCACGCCGGCGAATAGTCCCTGAGCGCGCGGCATGCCGAGCAGGGTGGTGACGCTCATGCCGCCCGCAGACTCGCCGAAGATCGTCACCCTGGCCGGGTCGCCGCCGAACGCGGCGATGTTGTCGCGGACCCATTCCAGGGCCGCTACCTGGTCAAGCAGGCCCCGGTTCGCCGGGGCGGCCGCATCCGGCAGGTAGGCGAAGCCATCGATGCCGAGCCGGTAGTTGATGGTCACCAGCACGACCCCGTCACGGGCGAACGCGTGCCCGTCGTACATCGGCACGGCCGAGTTGCCGTTCACGAACGCGCCGCCGTGGATCCAGACCATGACCGGCGCCGCGCCGTTCACGTCGGGCGTCCAGACGTTCAGGTTCAGCCAGTCGTCGCCGGGGATGCTCGGCTCGGGCAGGATCGTGTCGAACGGGGCCGGGTACTCCGGCTTGGGCGGAGTCGGGCCCAGCGCGGTGCAGGCACGGACGCCGTCCCAGGGGAGGGGCGGCTGCGGCGGCGCGAAGCGGAGCGAGCCGGTGGGACTGGCCGCGTAGGGGATCCCGAGGAAGCGGGTCACGCCGCCGGTCTGCTCGCCGCTCACCGTGCCGTACCTGGTAATAGCCGTAGTCATGGCGGCACTGTGCCATACCGGGGGCCGCCAGTGCCAGGGCCGGGTGCCCGCGGCGCTACGGTGCGCCGGCCGCAGGGGTAGAGTCACGCCCGTGACTGAGCAGAATGACGCGGCAGCGGGCGTGGCCGAGACCGACGATAACGACTGGCGGCTGACCGTCCGGCTGGGCGGGAGCGCGCAGGCCGGCAAGGCGGCCGCGCACATCAGCGCTCACGAGGTCGAGACCGAGGTCCACCAGCGCCTCGGCGGCCGCGTGGTCGTCGGCACGGACGGCGGCGACGACCTGTTCCTGTACGCGCACAGCCGGGAAGCGGCCGCCGCCGCGCAGAAGTCCGTGTCCGAGCTGCTGGACGGCCAGGGCATGACGGCCGGGTTCGCGATGGACCGCTGGCACCCGGTCGCGGAGGAGTGGGAGCCCGCTGACGTCGCCCTGCCGGACACCCCTGCGGAAGTGCAGGCCGAGCGGCAGGAACTCGACGCCGAGGAGACCAGCGAGTCGAAGGCCGCCGGGGTGGCGCTGTTCGAGATCCGGGTTCAGCTGCCGTCGCACCGCGAGTCAGTGGCGCTGGCCGCTCAGCTGCAGTCGCAGGGATATTCCGTGGTCAGGCGGTGGCGTTTCCTGGTCGTCGGCGCGAACAATGCCGACCAGGCCGAGGAGTTCGCCGCCGCGATCAGGCAGGAAGCACCGTCAGGCGCTGAGGTGAGCGTCGAGGAAGTCGGTCCGCAGCGGCCCTACACCGTGTTCGAGCTGGCGGCAGGCTCGGGTCTGTAGCTCGCCGTTCGCGGGCTTGCCGCCGTTCGCCGGGTCGCTGTCCGCGTCGCTCGCTCCGCTCGTCCCGGCTCGCCGGGCGCGTGCCGCGGTCAGCTGGCGGCAGGGCGCCGGAGCTGGTGCAGTGTCCAGCCGCGGCCCTCGGGGTCCAGCGCGCGCGTGTGAGCGGTGAAGATCTCCGCCGCCCGGCGGTAGGACATCCGTCCCCGGCCGCTCAGCGGGCAGATCTCCGTCGCCGGCGTGCCCGCGGGCGCGCGCCGGTCGGTCAGGAACACCGGGCCGGTCCGCCGCCCGGCCAGCAGCCAGCCGAGCAGGTCGCTCGTCCTCGCTGACCAGTCCAGCTGGCCGGCTCGCGCTGCTCCGGCTGCCCCGGCTGCGCCGCGCGCCGAGGTCCAGTCCGTGGGCGTCCAGCTCCAGCACGACCTCAGCCGGCGCCGCGGTATCCGCCAGCAGATGCCAGAACGCCTGCTCGCGAAGCCCGGCCGGAGCGCGGAACAGCTCAGCCAGCTGGGCCGCCGTCAGCGGCCGCAGCGGCACCGGCCGGGCGCCAACCTGGCTCAGCGCGGCCGTCGGGTCGGTGCCGATCCACTGCCGCCGCTGCCACCACCCGATGGCGCTGCGCAGTGCTGACAGCTCGCGATTCACCGTCCTGACCTCCGCCTGCAGGACCCGGTGGGCGACGGCGTCCGCGATCCGGCGGCCCGGCGTCCTGGTCGTCAAGCGCGGCGAGCGGCACGATCGGCGGCGCTGCCCGGCGCCTGCTGGTCCCGGCCGGCGGCAGCTTGCCGACGAGCGGCCACGCCCAGCCCGCCAGCGAGATCCGGTAAACCCGCCGGGAGGCCGCGCCGAGCTCTGCCTCGCTCAGGTAGCGGTCGACGGCGACCGCGTACTCGACCGGCACGACGCCGGCGGCCAGTGCTCTCATCGCCGCCTCCGGATTCTGACTGCGGTGAATGCAGCTTTCACTGCAGTCAGCTCGCCTTGGCTAATGATCCTAGCGCACGGCGGCATAAGTAACCGTCGCCGAATTTACTGCGACAACATCGCTCTGGCCTCGTGATTTGACCCTCAGCGGCACCGATCATCCGCCCCGGAAGCGCATTGTTTCTGGCACCGTTAATTCCATCCGGATAAGCAAGAATCGGCTTCGGCTATTCGCAGTGCCGCGTCGAAGACGGTCCTGTGGCACCACACGCTAAGGCCTCGCAGAAGTGATTGCGGTCCACGGGCGGCCGAACGACTTCTGATCCTGGGTCGGCTCAGTTGCAGATCCCGGCCATCGCTGGCAGCGTGCTCCCGGGAGCTACGTGCTGACGACCGATCGCGGCCGGGGCGGCGGCCCGGTGATCGTTCCGTCCTGGTGGCGGATGACCGCGCGGACCGAGGGCAGCACGGCGGGCACCAGGTTTGCCACGAGCATCACCGCTGCGGCGGCCAGCAGCACCCTGTCGGCGCCGAACGCGGAGCTCAGCGGCCCCGCGACCGCAAAGCCCACCGGCATGGCCACGAACGCGAGCAAGTAGTCATAGCTCCGGAAGCGGGCCAGCAGCTCGTTCGGTATGAGCTGCTGGATGGCGGTGTCCCAGTTGTTGTTCAGCACGATCCCGCCGGTCGTGGCGGCAACGGCGGCGATCACGATGACCGCCAGCGGCAGCCGGGCGGCGAGCGCGAGTGGCGGCAGCGCGAGCAGCATCGACACGGCCATCCCGAAGGCGATCGGCCTGCGGGCCTTGACCCAGTAGGCGACGAGGCCGCCGAGCAGCGACCCGACCGCGAAGCCGCTGGACACCAGGCCCCAGCCGGACGCGCCGCCGAGACGCTGCACGGCCAGCAAGGGGCCCAGCACGAAGACCACGGCGAAGGCCATGTTCGACAGCGCGTTGCCGATCAGCGTCGACCAGGCCCAGCTGCGGGAGGTCACCTCGCGCCAGCCCTCGGCAAGCTCGGCGAAGAACCGCTGCCGTCCGGCCCGGGCGCGGCCGAGCGACGGCATCTGCAGCAGGAAGGACGCGCTCCCGGCGAACGAGACGGCGTCTGCGACGAATGCCCAGCCGGGACCGACCGCCGCCACCATCAGCCCGGACAGGGCAGGCCCGACCACCGAGGACGCGCTCGTGCTGACCGACAGCAGCGAGTTGGCCTTCTGCAGCCGGTCGGCCGGGACGACCTCGGCGACCAGCCCGGTCGAGGCCGGCCCCTCAACCGCTGTCGCGATCGACATCACGACGCTGGCAACCGCTAGTTCCCAGATCCTGGCGTGCCTGGTCAGCAGCAGGGCGGCCACGCCGGCCTCGGTGACCAGCCGGACGAGATCGGCCGCGAGCATCAGATTCCGCCGTGACAGCCGGTCCGCCCAGACTCCGGCCACCTGGTAGGACGCGAGGCCCGGCCACGGTGCCGACCAGCAGCACCAGGCCGAGCGAGGTGGCATTCCCGCCGATGCCGAGGACCGCGAAGGCGAGTGCGACGGGAACGAACGCCGATCCGATCGCCGAGGTTGTCGCGGCGAGCCAGACGAGCCGGAAGGACCGGTCGGCCAGGGGCCCGAAGAGCTGCACTCGCCGCATCCTGCGAAGCCTAATGCCGGCTGCCCGTCGTACCGCGACCCGTTTTCCGCCGGGACGGCCCCGGCAGGGCGGCCTCCTCCGCCGCCCTGCCGGTGCTTGCGCTTGCCCTATCCGGCGTGCTGCCCTGCGGGCCTACCGGCCTACCCGGCGTAGACCGGGATGTGCCTGAACCGGATGCCGACGTGACGGAACCTGTTCGCCAGCGGGAAGCGGACGGTGACCGGCCCGGCGGCGAAAATGCCGATCCTGTTGTCGTAGATCAGGTTGCCCCTGACGGTGATCGTGACCTTGCCGACCGAGCCCAGGTAGATCCCGGTTGTCTTGAGGTCGGCGTAGTCGGTGCGCAGGTTGTTGCGGCCGATCGCGTTGCCGATGATCCTGTTCCCGCTGAATCTCGGGCCCTTCTGATGGGCGTGCAGAGCCACGCCGCCGTGCCCGTTCCCGACCATCTTGTTGTACTCGATCAGGTTGTTGTAGACGCCGCCGGACTTGCCGGCCGCGGCGAGGATCACGCCGCTGCCGCTGGAGGCGCTGGGCCGGCTGGGGGTGCCGAGGCCGTTGTCATCGGCGAGGTTGTCCTTGATGGTGTTGTCGTAAACGCCGACGCCCGTATGGTCGGCCAGGGCGATGCCGCAGCCGCCCGGATTGTGGCTGGTGTCGTTCCCCTCGACGAGGTTGTGGGAATCCGGCTTGCCGAGGTCGTTGGAGAGGTTGATGCCGACTCCGTTGCCGGTCGTAAGGTTGTCCGAGGCCAGTGACCACGACGTGCTGTTCAGGTCAATGCCGGCGCCCTGGTTGTTGCGCGCGAGGTTGCCCTCGATCAGCTCGTGGTTGCCGGGCACCGGCTTTCCGCGGACGTAGCCCGCCGTGAGGATGCCATCGCCCGGCGCGCCCGTCTTGCTGTTCACTGTCGCGTTCTCGACGATCAGTCCCCGGACCTCGATGTAGGAATGCGCCAGCCCGATCGCGTACGGAAGGCCCTTGGCGTTGATGACGGCGCCGCGCTTGCCCTGCACCACGAGCGGCTTGGTGATGGTCACGCTCTCCCGGTACACGCCCCGGCACACGATCACGGTGCCGCCTACCGCGGTTGCGTTGACGGCCGCCTGCACGCTGCGGAATCTCGCGGTGGCGCACGACTTCCCTGAATGGTGAGCCGACGCGTGCGGCGACACGTAGGTGGTGTACCAGGCGGGCGCCGCACTGGCTGGCGCCAGGCTGGCCGCCATCGCGGCGACCGCGGCGCCGATGATCCCGGCGCCGTAGGCCAGCGCGTTTCCACGATCTCATCTGTAAGGTCCTCCCTGATTCTCCTGCGGCTGACCCGCCGAAGTCCGGGGCAGGCGGCTGCGCGTGACGCTGCTGATGAAGCCTGGCGGGGCCGCGACACGCGAGCCCTTCGCCGCGGCGACGGCCGCGCAGCGCGCGCTGGTCCCGGCCGGGTATCTTCGCCAGCGCTCCGCGCGTTACGGCGGTGCCTCATGGGGCGCAATGCTGGATCTGCAGACCATAGGAGGGCGGCAGATCCAACCTCACGCCCCATGGCGGGCGAGCCGCTGACTGGTATGCGGCAATTGCCGGACCCGGCAGTGGGCTCAAAGGGCGTGAGTTACCAATCGACGCCCCTCTAAGGGCAGCGATTGGTAACCCCCGCCCTTACCGCCGGCCCCGCGGCCGGTCCCGCACGCGAGCGCCAGGCGCAGCCGCCCGCATCCGGTCAGAAAGGACGTTGCGAGATCCCGGCAGCGTGGTATGGGTTGGGTCAGACGCAACGGAAAGGCGGATGTGCATGGAGCAGGCCGAGCTGGTGTTCGCGGGCGGGGCGGTCTACACCGCCGACGCGAGCGGCCGCCGGATGGTGGCGGCCGCGGCGCCTGATGGCAGTCCCGCAAGCTCGGTCGCAGTCGCGGGCGGCCGGATCGCGGCGGTCGGCCAGGCTGACGACGCCCGCATCCGGGACCTGACCGGCCCGGCCACCGAGGTGGTCGACCTGCACGGCCGCGCGCTGCTGCCCGGCTTCCAGGACGCGCACGTGCATCCCGCGTTCGCCGGGGTGACGATGATCGGCTGCAACCTGATCGGGGCCGCGAGCCTGGACGACGCGCTGGCCAGGATCGCCGCCTACGGCCGCGAGCACCCGGAACGGGACTGGATCGCCGGCTCTGGCTGGCGAATGGAGTGGTTCCCCGGCGGCACCCCTGACCGGCAGACGCTGGATCAGGTCACCGGCGGCCGGCCGGCCTACCTGTCGAACCGCGACGGGCACGGCGCCTGGGCCAATACCAGGGCGCTGGAGCTTGCGGGCGTCGACGCGCGGACCCCCGATCCGGCGGACGGCAGGATCGAGCGGACCTCCGACGGCAGCCCGCAGGGCACCCTGCACGAGGGCGCGGCGAACCTCGTCGGCGGCCTGGTGCCGGAGCTGACCGTGGACGACCGGCTGGCCGGCCTGCTGCGAGCCCAGCAGCACCTGCACGCCCGCGGGATCACGGCCTGGCAGGACGCGATCGTGGGGGATTACCTCGGCAGCCCGGACCCGCTGCCGGTGTATCTGGCCGCGGCGGCCAGCGGCCAGCTCACCGCACGGGTCGAGGGCGCCCTGTGGTGGGACCGGGGCCGGGGCGCGGAGCAGCTGCCGGACATACTCGCCCGGCGCGAGCGCGGCCGCGGACCGCGGTTCCGCGCGAACACCGTCAAGATCATGCAGGACGGCGTCGCCGAGAACTTCACCGCCGGGATGATCGAGCCCTATCACGACCCGACCGGCTGTCACGACCACGGCAGCGGCCTGTCCTACGTGGACCCGGTCGCGCTGCTCGGCTACGTCACCCAGCTGGACGCGCACGGTTTCCAGGTGCACCTGCACGCCATCGGCGACCGGGCCGTGCGGGAGGCGCTGAACGCGATCGAGGCCGCCCGGGTCGCCAACGGCAGCAACGACCACCGGCATCACATCGCGCACCTGCAGGTTGTGCATCCCGACGATGTGCGCAGGTTCGCCGAGCTCGGCGTCACCGCGAACATGCAGGCCCTCTGGGCCGCGCACGAGCCGCAGATGGACGAGCTGACGATCCCGTTCATCGGCCCGGAGCGGACGGCACGGCAGTATCGTGTTCGGCGACCTGCTCCGGTCCGGGGCACGGCTGGCGGCCGGCAGCGACTGGGCCGTCAGCAGCGCGAACCCGCTGCGCGCGATCCACGTCGCGGTCAACCGCTCGCTGCAGGGCTCGTCCGGCGCGCAGGCGGAGCCGTTCCTGCCCGGCCAGAGCCTGGAACTAGCCGAGGCACTGGCCGCCTACACGATCGGCTCGGCGTACGTTAATCACCTGGACGACGAGACGGGCACGATCGAGCCGGGCAAGCTGGCCGACCTGGTGGTGCTTGACCGTGACCCCTTCGCCGGACCCGCGTCGGAGATCGGCAGCACCGGCGTGCTGGCCACCTACGTGCAGGGTGAGCCGGTCTTCCAGGCGGCATCCGGAGGGGCGCGTGCAGCTGACTGAACTGGGCCGGGGCGGCCCGCAGGTCTCCCGGCTCGGCCTTGGCCTGATGGGCATGTCCGGGGTCTACGGGCCGGCCGACGAGGCGGAGAGCACGGCCACGATCAGGGCCGCGCTCGACGCCGGCATCACGCTGCTCGACACCGGTGACTTCTACGGCATGGGCCACAACGAGCTGCTGCTGCGCGACGCGCTGCGCGGCGCCGACCGGTCCGGCGTCTTCATCCAGGTCAAGTTCGGCGGTCAGCGTGACCCGCGCGGCGCGTTCATCGGGCACGACAGCAGCCCGGCCGCGGTGAAGAACTCGCTGGCGTACACGCTCACCAGGCTCGGCACTGACTACGTCGACCTCTATCAGCCAGCCCGGCTGGACCCGCGCGTGCCGATCGAGGACACCGTCGGCGCGATCGCCGAGATGATCCAGGCCGGGTACGTCCGCTACCTGGGCCTGTCGGAGATGGGCCCGGAGACCATCAGGCGCGCGCACGCCGCGTACCCGGTGACCGCACTGCAGATCGAGTACTCGCTGATGAGCCGCGGGATCGAGGAGCAGATCCTGCCCGTGGTCCGCGAGCTCGGCATCGGCGATCACGGCGTACGGCATCATGTCCCGCGGCCTGCTGTCCGCCAGCAGCGCGCGCGACATCGGCGCCGGCGATCCGCGCACCCGCTTCCCCCGGTTCCAGGGCGAGAACCTGCAGCGCAACCTCAGCCTCGTCGCCGCGCTCGAGCAGATCGCGGCCGCCCGCGGCGTGACCACGGCGCAGCTCGCCGTCGCCTGGGTGCTGTCCCGCGGCACCGACATCATTCCGCTGCTCGGCACCAAGCGCCGCGACCGGCTGGCTGAGTCGCTGGCGGCACCTGAGCTGACCCTCAGCCCGGACGAGCTCGCCGCGATCGAGGCTGCGGTGCCAAGCTCGCAGGTCGCCGGCGATCGTTACGACGCGGCCCAGATGACGGCTCTCGACAGCGAAAGGCATTAGGCCGGGAACGAGGCCGGCCCATCCGCAGCCGTCCCCCGCGCGCGGCCTTGTCGGGAGCGACCGATCCGGCGCACCTGGTCAGGATGCTGAGTGACCGCGACTCCGAGCAGCACGATGACGACCACCAGCAGCAGCGTGAACCCGATGCCGATGTACCCGAGGACGAGGCCCGCCAGCGCCATGCCGTCGCCCTGCTCGCCGGTCTCGCGAATCTGGCGCCGGGCCCTGTGACCCAGGATGATCGCGGCGAGCCCGGCCGGGAACCAGGCCACCAGCTGCCCGACGCCGCAGGCCAGCGCCGCGATCGCCAGCCCGTTGGTGCGCTGCGGCTGGACCGGCGGCGCGGCCGGCTACGGCGCGGCTGGCGACACGGCCGGCCGGGCTGCCCGGTGAGCGCCGCGGCGGCAGGTCGGCGGTCAGCTCGGTCCAGATCGGCCCAGGTCGCCGCGTCCTGAAGTGCGCCGGCGCGCCGCTCCCACTCGTGCTTGGCTGACGCGCCCTTCGGCGTAGGCGTCATTCAGGATGGTCTGCACCCGGGCGCGGTCGTCGTCTGACGCCCGCATCGCACTCGGATAGCCGCCCTGAGTCATCGTGCCTCCCCGCCAGGTCCGCCGCTCGCGATGCGCTCAGGCTGAGGGCCTGAGCGCGGACCATCAGTGTAGGTCGGCGGAGCTGGCCCGGCCAGCTCGCTCAGAACCGGGGGCGGTAGGTCAGCAGCACGTTGCCTGAGGCGAACTGCCTGACCCGGGCCAGCTCAAGCTCCGCCCGGCTGGCGCCCGCGAGTACGGGGTGGCCGGAGCCGATGACGACCGGATTCACCATCAGGCGCAGCTCGTCGATGAGGCCGGTGCCGACCAGGCTCCCGGCCAGCTCGGAGCTGCCGATCAGGGCAATGTCCCTGCCCGGCTGCTCCTTGAGCTTGGCCAGCTGCGCGTCCACGTCGTTGCTGATGAGCGTGGCCGGTGCCCAGTCGGCGCTGGTCAGGGTCCGGGAGACGACCACCTTGTCGTAGCCGTTCATCCGCGCGGCCGTCTCCGGGAGCGCCTCGATGGCGGCCGGAGTCGGCCAGAACGCGGCCATGTGCAGGTAGGTCTTGCGGCCGAACAGCAGCGTGTCCGCTTCATCGAGCTGGGCCACCGCGAACTGGTGGAACTCCTCATCGACGTTGTGCCAGAACAGCTCGCCCTGCGTCAGTCTCGTGATAGCCGTCCGCGGTGACCATCAGGAACGCGAAGATCTTGCGCATCGGAAATCTCCAGGTGTCGGCAGCACTAGCTGGGGCTGGGCCGGCGGTAGACGAGCCCGAGGACGCCGTTGCCGAAGCTGGTGCTGGACACCAGCTCGAGCGGCCGTGACTTCGGCAGGTCGGCGAATAGCGTCTGCCCGTTCCCGACAAGGTAGGGGAAGACGCTCAGCCGGTACTCGTCGACCAGGTCGAGCCGGACGAGCGACTGCAGGAAGCTGATTCCGCCGTGGGCCAGGATCTCGCCATCACCCTGGCTCTTCAGTTTCGCGATCTCCGCCGCCGTGTCGCCCCTGACGATCGTCGAGTTCGCCCAGTCAGCGGACTTCAGGGTCCGGGAGAAGACCGCCTTCGGGGCGGAGTTCAGGACCGGGGCGTACGGATGGTCGTCGTCGGCAGCCGGGAAGTACTGTGCCATGCCCTCGTAGGCGACCCGGCCCATGATGTGCACGTCCGCTCGTTCCAGCGCGCCGAGCGTCCAGGCCTCATGCGCCGGATCGTCGGGCACCTCCCGGCAGAAGTCGAAGAACCCGGTGTTCTCCTCGCCGATGATGCCGTCGAGTGAGTAGTCGAAGGTCTGTGTCACCAGAGTGCGCATCGTCAGCTCCCAGCCTGCTCGGTGAGGTAGCGGCCCAGGTTGTCGAGCATCCACTCGGTGCCTTCCTGGCGCGCCTCGGGCTTGTCGATGCCGTCCAGGAAGACGCCCTGCTCGGTGTAGGTGAGCCTGGTGCCGTCCCGGTCCTGGACGAACTCGACGGTGGCGACCGACACCGACATCCGGTCCTCGCCGGCGTACATCTCGTAGCAGTAGATGATTCGCTGGTTCTCGACGATGTCGTAGTAGGTGGCGTCGTACCGGTAGGTCCCGCCCTCGGGGTCGAGGCCGCCGAAGCGCTCGTGGCCGCCGATCCGGAAGTCGAGCTCCGGCTCCGAGCCGTCGGACTTGTAGTCCGGGTCGTCCATCCAGATGCCCTTCGCCTCCTGGCTCGCCCAGGCAGCGAACACCCTCGACGGCATCGCGGCCGGGTAGGTGCGCTCGATGGTGAACGTGCCGTAGTTGGCAGAACGCTCTCTCATGGCTTCTCCTTGTCGTCAGGCTTGATCGGTGCTGGCCGCGCGGTCCTGAGCGCGCGGCCGGGTACTTGTCGTGCGAGCGAGATAATCGGCCAGGCGCGCGAGACGGTGCTCCCAGGCGGAGCGCCGTTCCGCGAGCCACGATCCGGCGGCCATCAGGTTTCCTGCGGACCGTCAGCTTCGCGGTCATCCTCGCGAAGCAGTTCGAGCGCCGTGGTGTCGGCGGTGTCGTCAAGGAACGTGCCGAGGCGATCCAGGCGGCGTTCCCAGCGTGTCCGGCGGTCCGCGATCCAGCTTTCGGCCGATCGCAGCGCCGCCGGGTTGATGCTGCAGGTGCGCGTGCGCCCGGTCTTCTGCGAGCGGACCAGGCCGCTGGCCTCGAGCACCTGGACGTGCTGGACGACAGCTGCCAGGGACATCGACAGCGGCCGGCCCAGCTCACTGACGGAGGCAGGTCCCTGGCTCAGCCGCTCCACCATCAGCCGGCGACCGGGGTCCGCAAGAGCCTGGAAGACCCGGTCCAGGTTGGCGCCTTGGTTAAGCATGTGCTTCAGTATGCCGTCCTGCGCCATCCATAGTCAAGTCTCTGCTTCACTATGCTTAGCGGCAGCGAACTGTCGGCGGCATCCGGGATGATGAGAGCCGGCGCTATCGCAGGGAGGTGGCCGCGCCAGTGCATGCGGATGCGAGCGTGCAGCCGGACGTGAGCGCGGACGGCGGACGTGATCACAGCTCAGCGGGTCCAGGCCGAGCGGTTCACCGCGCAGCTGCTCGCGGGGGAGCCGGCGACCAGCCCGGAGGAGGTGGCCGGGCCGCTTGCTTGCGGTGCAGGGTCAGGATCCGCGCGGCGCACGGCTCGCGATCCGGGCCAGGACCCGCGGCCTGACCGCGGCCGATGTGGACCGGGCGCTGACTGAGGACCGCACCCTGCTCATTACCTGGCTGAACCGCGGCACGCTGCACCTGATTCGCAGCGAGGACTACTGGTGGCTGCATCCGCTGATGGTCCGGCCGCAGCACGAGGCCACGGTCCGGCGGCTGCTGGCGCGGGGCGGCATGACGGATGCCGATGCCGACAGGGGCGTTGCGGTCGTCGAAGCCGCGCTGACCGCTCACGGCCCGCTCACCCGACTGCGGCTGCGGATGATCATGGCTGACGCCGGCCTGCCGGCCGAGGCCAGCCTTCCGCTGCTCCTGCTCGAGCTCGCGAGTATGCGGGGCATCGCCGTGCGCGGACCCATGATCGATGGCCAGCACGCCTACGTGCTCGTGCGGGACTGGCTCGGGAAGCCGCCGCGAGAGCCTGATCCCGACGGCGCCCTGGCCGAGCTCGCCCGGCGCTACCTGGCCGGGCACGGGCCAGCCTCCGACCGCGACCTGGCCAAGTGGGCGGGGCTGCCGCTCGGTCAGGTGCGCCGCGGTCTCCGCGCGATCGCGGCCGAGCTCCGGGAGCGGCCCGATGATCTCGCCGAGCTCGCGGCCGCGCCGCGGCGCGAGGTGAGCCTGCCTGCGCCGCGGCTGCTGGGCGCATTCGATCCGGTGCTGCTCGGCTGGGCGTCTCGCGAGCCGGTACTCGGCGGCCGGCACGGCGTCGTGACGGTGAACGGGCTGTTCCGGCCGTTCGCGCTGATCGGCGGTCACGCCGCCGGGATCTGGGAGTATGCGGGCGGCAGGGTCGTGCTCGACCGTCTCGGCGAGCTGCCGGGCGCTGTCGAGGCCGATCTCGCGGCTGAGGCGAACGACGTGCAGCGCTTCCTGGCGGGCGGCCCTGCGGACAGGACGCAAGCATGACCAAGCTGCCCGAACTGGCTGACCTGCCGTACGCGCACGCGCTGGTTCCGCACGAGGGCGCCTTCAGCTCCGCGGGCGACTTCGACACGGTGCTGTTCGAGGAGACCGAGTTCGACGCGCCGGACGCGCCGAACAGCCGCTTCCTCGAGTGCGCGTTCCGGCAGGTCTCGATTACCGGCGGCCGGATGCAGCGATCCGGGCTGCGCTATGTCTGGGCCCGCGACCTGCGGCTGACCGGGACCACCCTGGCGGAGAGCAGCTGGCTCGAGGTCACGCTGATCGGGTCGGTGCTGGCGGGAGTCCAGGTGTTCGGCTCCGAGCTGCGCAGCGTCATCTTCAGCGGCTGCAAGCTGGACTCGGTCAACTTCCGCGCCTGCACGCTGACCCGCGTGACGTTCGAGAACTGCGTGCTGCGCGACGTCGACTTCGCCGGCGCGACACTGACCGGCTGCTCGTTCCCCGGCACGCAGCTCACCCGCGCTGACTTCAGCAAGGTCACGATGGAGCAGACCGACCTGCGCGGCGCCGAGCTCGGGCTCATCATCGACACCGGCTCGCTTCGCGGCGCGACGATCAGCTCGGGTCAGCTGGCCGTCGTCGCGCCGGTCCTCGCCGAGGCACTCGGCATCATCGTCGACGACGATCAGCCGTAACCGGCGGCCGGGGCAGACTACCCGGCGGCCGGGTCCTGTCCTGAACGTCGCTCGGCGGACGCGCGCACCGTGCCGCTGGCAGCGAGCTGCCCGGCTCCGGCGACCGGAATGGCCGTCGGCCCGGGCTCCGCGCGGTTCCGCCGGACCGCGAGCACACGGCGCACCAGCGCCTGCACGGCCAGCACCAGGGCGAGGATCGCGGCGGCCACGATGCCGTCCAGCCAGAAGTGATTCGCGGTCACGATCACTGCCAGCGTGGTCATGCAGGGGTAGAGAACGGCCAGCCAGCGCCATCGCGTCTTCGCTGTCATGATGACGGCCGCGGCGACCAGGATCGCCCAGCCCACGTGCACTGACGGCATCGCAGACAGCTGGTCCGGGTCGAAGCCGGCCACGCTCGAGTACACCGACTGGTGGTAGAGCACCGCGGTATCGACCAGGCCCGTGCCGGACAGCATGCGCGGCGGCGCCACCGGCAGCAGCTGGACGACCAGGCAGAGCCCGGTAAACGCGACCAGCGTGGTCCGCCACCTGCCGTAGCGGTCCCGGTGCCGGACGAACAGCCAGATGAAGCAGGTGATCAGCACCGGGAAGTGCAGCGAGTCGTAGTACAGGTTGAAGAACTGGATGACCAGCGGGTGCGGCAGGAAGAAATGCTGGATGGTGGTCTCGCTCGGCAGGTGCACAGCCCGCTCGAAGTGCCAGATCCAGCGCGACCGGCGCAGGGCACCGGCCGGACCGACGACGGCGAACGAGCCGGCCAGCTGCCACAGCGCGAACAGGCCGAGTACCAGCGCGCTTTCCTGCGTGAAGGTGGCCACTGACGTCAGTTTCGGCTTGCGGGCCGCGCGGAGCGCGACGGTCGCTACCGCCAGCCCCGCTGCCGCGCCAGCGGCCTGGTGCCAGCTCAGCTCGAGGTCAATCACCAGCGGACCGCCTCTGCGCGGCGCAGTGGCACCCGTCAGCGCCTGCGCGACCCTGACGGCCGCGAACGATGGCACTCCGGGTTGTCACGAGGCCAAGGTTACGGGCAGATGGCAGGCAGGGAACTGCGGGACCCCGCCGGTGAGGCAGCAAGTGCGGCACAATCGGGCCTATGCGGCTGCCCGACAAGCCCCGCGCTGAGGCTGATCAACCCGGCGACCCGGTGGCGCCGGACGCCAGGAGCATGCCCGGCGACCTGCGGGCTGGCGCCGCGGATCGCGCCGCGGGCAGGTACCGCGAGTTAGCTGAGCGCCTGGCCCGGCTCGCGGAGGCGCATCCATCGAGTCCGCTCGCCGGCCTGGATGCAGCTGCCGCCAGGCCGGACGCAGCGGACGCGTGGTGGCGCGGCGAGATTCCGGGCGGCGAGGGGGCGTCCGGCCGCGCAGACGACAGCGCTGATGTCGGCGCGGCGGCGGGGGAGATGGCGACTGGACCGACATCGAGCGGACCGACACCGGCAGCCCCGGCCCGGGCGGCGAGGGAGCAGGCGGCGGCCAGCCGGATGCGGCCGGCCAGCAGCGGCCGGGCGAGGACAGCGGGCCTGGCGGCTCGCGCGGCCCGCAGGACGGTCGCGGCTCGCGTCCGCCCGCGCGGTCCCGGCTGCCGGACGCCGCCACCAGCGATGAGCTAGCTGGCCCGGTCGCCGGGCGCACTCCGTACCGGCCGTGGTTCAGCGCCGATGCGGTCGGCGATCCGTGGTTCGCTGCTGGCGGCCACGACTAGTCCCGCAGCAGGCCGTGACCGAACCGGCCCGAGATCCTGTCGTGGCCAGGCCCTGCTCGGGACGGCTGCTCTAGGCCTGGTCGGGGCGGCTGAGTGAGGCGGGGTCGGGCTCCTGCCGGGGCAGCATGACCTCAGCGGAGACATCGGCTGCGAGCCTGACGACGTCCCCGTCGGCCAGCCGCACCGCGATGCCGGGCAGTACCCGGTCGCCGTTGACAAAAGTGCCGTTCGTGGAGTTCTCGTCCATGATGCTGGCGTGCCCGCCATCGTCCATGGTCACTGTCGCGTGCCGTCGCGAGACGTTCTCATAGCGCGCGAAGGCCGCTGCCACCAGGGATTCCTCAGGGTCACGGCCCAGTAGCAAGGTGGTGCCAGCTGGGACTTCCACGTTCCCGGTAGGAAAAGAAAGACGGAGCACGGCGGCGGAGATAGGAGAACTCCGCTGGTGGGGCTGCAGGTATTCCTGCATCACCGTGTTCGCTGCGGGCGAGTCGTCATCCCTGACCACGGTCCGGGGCAGGTTGGCGCCGCAGGTGAAGCAGATCAGGTCACCGGGCTTCACCTCGGCCGCGCAGTTGGAACAGGTAAGCGTCGCCATCACGTCCTCCTGAACTCCTTGGTAGGCGGCCCCGGCCAGCTCTCCGCATCGCAATGCTCGCACGAGAGACTAACGTGCCGGGGCCCGGTGTTGGTGCCAGGCTGCCCGGCTGGCCGCCGCCCTCGCCGGGCCGGCCGGGCGCGGCCGCTGACCTGGCACACGTCCGGGCCGGGGGCGCGGCGGTAGAGTCCAGGTCATGGTTGGCTTCACGCTCAATGAGGAGCACGAGGCGCTCCGCCGCACTGTCGAGGAGTTCGCCCGCGAGGTGGTCGCGCCGGTCATCGGCCAGCATTACGAGCGCGGGGAGTTCCCGTACGAGATCGTCGCCAGGATGGGCAAGCTCGGCTTGTTCGGACTGCCGTTCCCGGAGGAATACGGCGGCATGGGCGGCGACTACCTTGCCTTCTGCCTGGCGCTGCACGAGCTGGCGAGAGTCGACTCCTCGGTGGCGATCACGCTCGAGGCCGGGGTGGCGCTCGGCGCGATGCCGATCTACCGGTTCGGCACGCCCGCGCAGAAGGAGCGCTGGCTGCCTGACCTGTGCCTGGGTGAGCGCCTGGCCGCATTCGGCCTGACTGAGCCTGGCGGCGGTTCCGACATCCCCGGCGGGATGCGCACGACGGCGAGGCTTGACGGCGACGAGTGGGTGATCGACGGCTCGAAGGCGTTCATCACCAATTCCGGGACGTCGATTACCTCGGTGGTCACCGCGCTGGCCATCACCGGCCGGACCGACGGCAAGCCGCAGATCTCGGCGATCATGGTGCCGTCCGGAACGCCGGGCTTCACCGTCGGCCCGGAGTACTCCAAGGTCGGGTGGTGCTGCTCGGACACCAGGGAGCTGGCGTTCTCCGGCTGCCGGGTGCCGGCCGCGAACCTGCTCGGGCAGCCGGGCCGCGGTTACGCCCAGTTCCTGCAGACGCTCGACGAGGGCCGGGTGGCGATCGCGGCGCTGTCGGCAGGGCTGGCGCAGGGCTGCGTCGACGAGTGCCTGCGGTACGCCGCCGAGCGGACGGCGTTCGGCCATGAGCTCGGCCATTACCAGGCGACGCAGTTCCGGATCGCGGACATGGAGGCCAGGGCACACGTGGCCCGGCTGGCCTGGCTTGACGCCGCGGCCCGGCTGATGGCCGGCGAGCCGTTCAAGCTGCAGGCCGCGATCGCGAAGCTCACCTGCTCGAACGCGGCGATGGACAACGCCCGCGACGCGACCCAGATCTTCGGCGGCTACGGATTCATGAACGAGTTCCCGGTCGCCAGGTTCTACCGCGACGCCAAGGTGCTCGAGATCGGCGAGGGCACGTCCGAGGTCCAGCGCATGGTCATTGCCAGGCAGCTGGGGCTGGACCAGCGTCGCTGAGCTAGCGCTAGCTCCCGCGGCTGACGATCATGGGCGGGACGTCCGGCGCGCTGCTGAGCTTGATCATGTTGTAGTTGGTCATGAGGCGAACGACCTGATCCAGGTCGCTGGCGCTGGTCGTCGTCGGGTAGGTGCCGATGGTGATCAGGTCCGCGTCCTGGACGCTCATGCTGGTGGCCTTCGGCAGCACGGTCTGGACCTGGCCGGTCAGCGACGCCTGCGACTGCGCCCTGGCCAGAGCTGCCTGGAAGTCGGCCACCGCGGCGGGGTTGTCCTTGACCCAGGCGTTCATGGCCACGTAGCCGAGCAGCGGCAGGTTCGCGGTTGACCCGCTGAATGCGTCCAGGACCTCGACGGCGCCCGCCCCGCTTTCAGCCTGGTAGATGTAGGGCTGGCTGACGAGGATGGCCTGCAGCTTGTGGTGCTCGAGCTCGGAGACCTCCTGCGACTGCGGCATCGGGTCCCACTGGACGGAGTCGGCCTCGTTCCCCAGGTAGTCAGAGAGCACATCGGTGGCCGCCGCCGCGTCGAGGCTCACCGGGTTCCCTGACCCCTGCAGGCCGGGCAGGATGTCGTCGTCGGGCAGCCCGACCTTCGCGTTCGCCAGGCTGACCGGAGACGTGATCGACGAGCCAGGCAGCGTCAGCACTTCAAGTACGCCCTGGGTGGCGTCGTAACCGTCGGCCAGGATGCGCAGGTCGTGCGACTGGGTCTGCTGGTAGAAGATGTTGCCGTAGTCGCTCGCGGCGATATCCGCCTGCGCGCTCTGCAGCGCGCTGAGCTCCGCCGCCTGCGTGGGATATGACCTGATGACGACGTGCTGGAGGCCCTCGGCCGCGAACAGGCCGTCCTTCCTGGCCAGGTAGATCGAGGCGTCGTCGACGCCCGGCACCGCCGCGATGGTGACTGTCGACGAGACCGTCCCGCCGCCGCTGGCTGAGCTGGCGCACCCGGCGGCCAGCAGGACCGCGAGCCCGGAGGCCGCGGCCAGGAAGCACCGGGCGCGGAGGACTCGCTGGCTCCTCTTCGGCAGCGCGGATCCGGCCGGGTCAAGCCTCATGACTCTCCTTGCACGGGTTGGGGAGATACCGCCACTCATCCGGCAGCCCGGCGGGGGAACCGGACAGTTTTCTGACCACGGACGATGCGCCAGAGAGTACCCTATTGCTGCCAGGAGGCCCGTCAAACATCACGTTACATCGGTTTTTCCGATTCGTGCATGTATTGGCGCACGTTGCCCGGCTACCGGCTAGAGTTGCCGTGGCTGTGACTGACTGCACCCGATGAAGAGTCGCTCTGGGAGGTTTGCCGTGTCGGTAGTGCCCCATGCCGCGTCGGCGCGCCCCGGTGCTGCGGCATACAGGTGAAGGGTTCAGAGACTGTGCCGTCCCGAGACAACAAGGCCCGCACTGCCGCCCCGGCTGCCAGCCAGCCCGGAGGGCGACCTGCCGGCCCGCCGCCCGCAGGCGGTGCCGGCGGCCCAGGTGGCCCGGCTAGCCCAGGCTGGCCAGGGCGCTTCAGGACGCCCCGGCCGCCCCCGGCAGCCCCGCTGGCCGGAGTGGCCCGGCTGGCCCCGGTAATGCCGCCGGCCGAGGCGGTCCGACTGGCCCGGCCGCCGCGGCAGGCCCGGCCGCAGCCACCCGAGCCGGCGAGAGTGCCGGCGCCGGGCAGGCGCCGCGCGGCTCCCGGTCCTCCTGGCGCGCGCTGAAGAACTGGCGGGTGCGATCGCGGCTGCTGCTGCTGATCATCATCCCGACGCTCACCGCTGTGGTACTCGGCGGTACCTACATCGTGACCGCGGTTCAGAACGCGCTTGCCTATCAGCGGGTGGAGACGCTGTCGAGCCTCAGCTACGACGTCACCAGCCTGGCCGCGCACCTGGAAGACGAGCGCGACCAGACCATGGAGTACATCGGCGAGGGCACGGCGGCCGGCCGGGCACCCTCAGTCACAACACCCAGGACGGCGCACCGCAGAACCTTGACCTGGTCCAGCAGGAGCAGGCGCTGACCAGGATCTGGATCACGAAGGTCGAGTCCGACAGCGCGGCGATCGGGGCTGGCTACCCCGCGCAGGTGCAGAACGACGCGCGGAACATCAGCGACGCCCTCGCGCTGCTCGGCCCGCTGCGCGTGGCGGCGACCACGACGCAGCTTCCGGCCGTCGACGTGATGACCAAGTACACCTCGCTGATCCAGCAGCTGCTGGCGATCGACGACAACATCGCGCTCGGCAGCGGTGACCCGACGCTGAACAACAATGTGCGCGCACTCAACCTCGTCTCGCTGATCGCGGAGGAGGCGTCCGAGCAGCGCGGCCTGCTGGCCTATGCCTTCGCCCAGGACGGGCCCTTCGACCCGCAGGTCCTGACCGCCGTGCAGAACGCGCTGGAGGAGCAGAACGCCAACGTCGCGGAGTTCGACCGGGTCGCGACGCCCCAGCAGGTGGCGTTCTACAGCAGCCAGCTCTCCAGCAGCCTCGTCAACTTCGCCAGCAGCTACGAGCTGCAGGCGATTCAGTTCGGAGTGGACAACAAGTCACTGACGTACTCGGCGACGACCGCTAACGAGTGGTACGGCGACATGACCGTCGGCACCATCGGCGGCATCAGGGCGGTCGAGCAGAGCCTGGTGGCCGCGACCATCAGCAGGGCGGCCACGCTGCACCGCAACGCCATCATCACCGCGAGCGTGATCGGCGCGGCGGTGCTCATCGTGCTGCTGCTGGCCCTGCTGCTCACGACCGTCGTCGGCCGGTCCATGGTCCGCCCGCTGCGGCGGCTGCGGTCCGGCGCCCTCGAGGTCGCGGGCGTCCGGCTGCCGGAGACGGTCCGCCGGATGAGCGACTCGGACGGCGCAGGCATCCCGCTCGAGGTCGAGCCGATCGATGTCGACTCCTCCGACGAGATCGGTGAAGTGGCCCGCGCCTTCGACCAGGTGCACCGCGAGGCCCTCAGGCTGGCGGCCAACGAGGCGGCGCTGCGCGGCAACGTCAACGCCATGTTCGTGAACCTGTCCCGGCGCAGCCAGTCGCTGGTCGAGCGCCAGATCCGGCTGATCGACGACCTGGAGCAGGGCGAGCAGGACCCGGACCGGCTGTCCAGCCTGTTCCAGATGGACCACCTCGCCACCCGGATGCGCCGCAACTCGGAAAACCTGCTGGTCCTGGCGGGCCACGACGCGAGCAGGCGCTGGAACCAGCCGGTCGCGCTGGTCGACGTGCTTCGCGCGGCGGTGTCGGAGATCGAGCAGTACGAGCGAGTGACGCTGAACGTGCAGCCGGGCATCGCGGTTCGCGGTCATGCCGTCAACGACGTCGTGCACCTGCTCGCCGAGCTGGCCGAGAACGCGACCTCGTTCTCCTCGGCCGACACGCCTGTCGTCGTGGCCGGCCATCTGCTGAGCAGCGGCGGCGTCCTGCTCGACATCACGGACCAGGGTGTCGGCATGGGCGCCGAGGAGATGGCGCACGCCAACTGGCGGCTGGACAACCCGCCGGTCGTGGACGTCGCGGTGTCGCGGCGCATGGGCCTGTTCGTGGTCGCCCGGCTGGCCGCCCGGCACGGCATCAGGGTCCGGCTGCGGCCGGCCGCAGCCGGCGGCCTGACGGCCCTGGTGTGGCTCCCCGACGAGGTGGTGAGCCACGAGACCGGCGGCACGCCGGGCCTGCGCAACTTCGAGATGCCGGCGACCGGCGCAGGCGCATCGGGCGGAACCGCGCTCCCTGGCGCCGCGGCCGTCGCTGCGCTGCCCGCAGGAGTGAACGGCAGCAGCGAGGACGCGCCGTCACCGGCCGAGCACGAGATCACCGCGGCGCGGGCGCCGAAGTTTGCCCCGTCAGCAGGGCAGCAGCACCGGACGCGAGACCGCGCTCGGCCCGCGGCGCGTGCCCGGTGCCGGGCTGCACCCTGGCAACGCTCCATGGGGCGGCGCGGCGACGACCAGCCCGCTGCCCGCGGTGGGCTCGGCCGCCGCGGAAGCGGACCTTGCAGGCGCCGACGCTGAGCGTGCCGACTCCGGGCTCGCCGGGGCCGGGGCTGGCTTCAGGCCGCGCGATGAGGCCTTTGCTGACGACGCTGCGGCCGAGATGTCCGCGGCCGGGGCGGCGGCTGAGTTCGCTCCGGCGCCGCAGACGGCCGCGAAGCAGCCGCTGACGCTCGGCCAGCCGGCCGTGAGCGGCACGGCGTCCCAGGCTGCCGGCAGCACGGGTCAGCGCGGTTCGCTCAGCCAGGAGAGCACGCCGGCCCAGGCGGGCGGGAACGGCCGGGACGACAACGCGGCCGAGCGCAGGCAGAGCGGCTTTGGCTGGGACAGCGGCCTGGTGGGAGCTCGCGCCTCCGCCGGGAGCACCAGCGGCCAGGCGGGCGGCGTAGTCGTGCCGCCAGTCGAGCATGTCGCGACCGAGAACAGGCTGCCGATCTTCGAGGCAGTGGAGTCGGACTGGTTCCGCCGGGGGCGCAGCGGTGTTCCGGCATCTGCTGGTGCGGCGTCTGCTGGCCTGGCGCCTGCCGGTCGCAGCGCCTGCCGGCGTGACGCCGGCTACGGGAGCGCCGGGGACTGGCGGCTTCGGCGGCCCGGACGGTGCTGGCAGTAACGGCGGTGCTGGCGATAACGGCGATGCCGGCAGTAACGGTGGTGCGAGCGGCAATGGTGCTGCGAGCGGCAACGGCGGTGCGAGCGGCAACGGCCTGCCGGGCGCCGGCGTGAGCAACGGGGGAGCTCCCGTCAGCGCGGGCTCGGCCGGCCTGGCGGACTCGGCCGGGACGGGCAGCTGGCCCAGTGAGCCCGCCCCGAGCGCGCCTGCACCGGAGCCGGAGGTGTCCTGGACGGCCTCGGCGGCGGACGAGGGCTGGGAAGCAGCAGCCGCTGCCAGCTCGCCGGCCACCGGGGGCACGACCTCGGCGGGTCTGCCGAAGCGCGTTCCGCAGGCCAACCTGGTACCGGGTACGGCGGCGCCGGAGCCATCCGCTCCGGTCCCGGCCCGGTCCGCAGCTGCGACGAGAGACCGATTTGCGAGCTTCCAGCGCGGCGCCAGGGAAGGCCGCGCGGCCGTCTCCGGTGATGACGGACAGTCAGAAGAGGATGCCGGTTCTCGATGAGGGTGACACGATCTTGCCGAAATGGTCATGCTTAGTCTGGGAACGTGGATGCGCCGCCCGGCACCTCCGCGTGTAGCCACGGCGATGCGCCCGACGGGACCGGTCGCATGCCGCGAGAGGAAGGTGCGCCTGTGAGTCCGCTTGTGCGTCCGGCTCAGGACCTGAACTGGCTGATCACGAACTTTGTTGAGCGGGTGCCGTCGGTGGCGCACGCGATCGTGGTCTCCGCGGACGGCCTGCCCATGGCGTTCTCGCATGGATTCCCGGCTGACCGAGTCGACCAGCTTGCCGCCGTCACGTCAGGTCTCACGAGCCTGACGCAGGGGGCGGCGCGGGTCTTCGAGGGCGGCGCCGTCACCCAGACCGTTGTCGAGATGCAGCGCGGCCTGCTGATCATCATGGCGATCAGTGATGGCTCCAGCCTCGCCGTACTTGCCTCAGCAGACTGCGACATGGGCCTCGTGGCCTATGAGATGGCGCTGCTGGTCGAGCGAGTCGGCAGCGCGCTGACACCAGAGGTTCGTGGTGGCCAGCCAGGCTGGGCTGAAGGCGGTAGATAGTGACAGGAGGCTGCCGTGTTTGGCCGCGGTCGGGATGACTGGGACGCGGGCGAACGCCTGTACCCGGCACATCACGACGACCTCGGCGGGGCTGGCTTTGACTTTGCCCCGGGGCGCTCTGCTATGCCCCCTGACCCCTGGCAGCACGACACAGGCCCGCGCGGAGCGGCGGAAGAGACGAGCGCGCTTGTCCGTCCGTACGCGGTTACCGGCGGCCGCACAAAGCCCAGAACCCAGCTGCAGATCGAGGCCATGGTTGCCGCGTCTCACTACGAGGCCCGTGATCTGTCAGTGCTCAGCCCCGAGTGTCAGGCGATTCTCGGGTTCTGCCGCGACTGGCGGTCGGTCGCGGAGATCTCGGCGGTTCTCCGGATGCCGCTGGGCGTTGCCAGGGTGCTGATCGCCGACATGGCAATGGAAGGACTGGTCCGGGTACACCAGATCGACCACGCACAGGGTCGCCCGGACATCAACCTGCTCGAAAGGGTGCTCAGTGGACTTCGGAAGCTCTAGGGCTGTCCCTGCGATGACCGCAGAGGCCGCGATGACGTCGGTAAAGATCGTCGTCGCGGGTGGCTTCGGCGTCGGCAAGACCACGTTCGTCGGCTCGGTGTCCGAGATTACGCCGCTCACGACTGAAGCCGTTATGACGACCGCTAGCGACGGCCTGGACGACCTGAGTCACACCCCGGACAAGACCACGACGACAGTGGCGATGGACTTCGGGCGCGTTACCCTCGATGCCGGCTTGATCCTTTACCTGTTCGGAACGCCGGGCCAGCACCGGTTCTGGTTCATGTGGGACGACCTGATCCAGGGCGCCATCGGCGCGGTGGTGCTGGTGGATACGCGCCGGCTGGCCGACTCGTTCCCCGCGGTGGACTACTTTGAGTCCGCCGGGCTCCCGTTCATCGTCGCCATCAACGGATTCCACGGTGATTTCCCGCACGCGGTCCAGGATGTGCAGGAGGCACTGTCCATCAGCCCGAGGGTGCCGATCATGCAGTGCGACGCCCGCGGCCGTAACTCCACCAAGGCCACTCTCATCGCGCTGGTCGAGCACGCGATGGAGATGCAGCTCAGCTCCAGGTAACCAGTAGCATTGCCGGGCTCGATCCCGGTCGGCCGCGGATGCGGCGATGTCTGCTGTAATGGAGCACGCGATTCCGGGGCGGTAGCTCAGCCGGTCAGAGCAGCGGACTCATAATCCGCCGGTCGTGGGTTCGAGCCCCACCCGCCCCACCGTTCGAAAGTCCAGGTCCGGCCCATCTGACCTGCAGATTCGCGGCCTTGTCATGATCTTGTGCAGCGCCGCGCATAGATCCGCAGCAGGACGTCGACGCTGTGCCCGGCCCACTCGGCATCTTGCGTCGGGTAGCCGCCGCCGTTAAGCCAAGTCGACAAGCAGGCATGCCGCAGGTCGTAGGGCGCCGGGCCAGGGAGAGGCTTGCTCGGCTGGCGTGAGAGCCGCCTGGCGAGCTTTGATCCAGGCGCGCCGGTAGGTGATCGTCGGCAGTTCGCCGCCGCGAACGCCGCTGAACAAGCGGCCGCCGGACGCGGTGCCGAGCGCGAGATGATCGAGTAGCAGCTTCGTGTGCTCCGGGTGTACCGGCACGATGCGGCTGTCACCGTCAGGCCGGTGCTTGAGCTGCCGCGGCTCACGGCCGCTTCCGTCGTCGGCCCAGTCGGCGCGTGCATCGAGCGTCGCGCTCCGCAGCTGCAACTCGCTGCAGGCCTGACCGCGGCCAGCAGAGCTCGCGCCTGACGCGGGTTCACTACACAGCGCCGGTCCACCTCGCTCGAGATTCTCGGCGCAGTCCATTTGAGTGTCCGGATCGGGTTGCCGAGATGGATATGCATGGACCTGCAAAACCTCCTGAAGAGCGGACGGTCGGGGGCGGGTGGGTCATCCAGCGATACCCTTAAGGGGTGACGGATGACGTGCTGACACTGGATGGGCTGCGCCGCCGCCGCCCAGAGATCCTCCGCGTCGCGCGGAAGCGCAGGGCTCATCGGATCGCCGTGTTCGGCTCCGTCGCCAGGGGAGAGGCTCGCCCGGATAGCGACCTGGATCTGCTGGTGGACTTCGAGCCGGGTACGTCTCTTCTTGATCACGTCGGCTTGTTCCAGGATCTTGAGAATCTCCTCGGTGTTGGGGTTGACGTCGTTGCGCGGAGCGCCCTCAAGCCGCGAGACGAGCACATCCGCGCCGAGGCCGTAGATCTGTGACCAGAGGGGTCGACGACCTTCTGGCAGACCTGGCCGAGACGGTCGATGCGGTGGCCGAACTTGTGAGTTTTGGCAAGGAGCGCTGGGATGCCGAGCGCCCGCTGCGTACGCCTACCATCGCATCGATTACGAAGAAATGTGGGTCACCACCTTGCGCGATGACGTTCCCAGAATGGCCGAGGCGATCATCCGCTGGCGCCAGACACAATCATGATCATGGCAGATACGTGCCTAAATCATGGGCAGCGTAATCGCGCAAAGATGGTTTGCCCAGCTCAGAGGCTATGAAGCACTTGGCTGGCTGGCCGGACTCATACTCCGCCGGTCGTAGGTTCGAGCCCTACCCGCCCCACTGTTCGAGAGTCCAGGTCCAGCCCCTCTGAGCTGCAGATACGTCGGCCGGTCGCGATCGTGCACAACACCGCGTCTGCGCGACTGTGTGCGGGAGGGTGGCCAGCTGCAGGTCGCTGTGCCAAATACGTGCCAAAGTCCAAGATCGTTGGTCGCCTCAGGTCAGTTCTGGCGGAGGGCTTCGCTCATGCGGCGCTTGGCGAGCTCGTCCTGGCCCACGATGCACGCGGTACGCTTGACCCCAACCGATAGTGGAGGTGAGCAGCATGAAGCGCAAGAACGTGACTCGTGAGGCGCTGCGCCGTGCTGCCCTCCGCTCAGCGAAGGCATCAGCCGAGCTCGAGCGCCGTGGGGTCCCAGCGGGGTATGTGCGCTCCGAGAAGGTTGAGCGGTTTTTGGCTGCGCGCCGTCAGTCAGCCTGATGTCGCTGGCGCCAGGCTACGGCGAGACACCGCTTGATCCTGAGGAATCCGGCGCGCTTACTGTGCAGGCACGGGCACTGCTCGGGGATGACCCTACGAAGGCGGATCTTTACGAAGCCGAGCAGGCAGTTCTCGCGGAAGTCTCCGAACATCTCCTTGACGCAGTCGCTGATGGCGCCCTCGGCCTCGACGAGATCCTCTCCGACCACTTCCTCCGCGATCTCCATCTGAAGCTCTACGGCGACCTCTGGACCTGGGCGGGCCGGTTCCGCACACGCGAAGTGAACATCGGGATCGCGCCGGAGCAGATCGCGATGGCGCTTCGCGCCTCCCTTGAGAACGCCCGCTACCGCTGGGAGCACACCGAGGACTGGACAGCGCGCGAGCTCGGAATCGCCGTGCACGCTGAAACCGTTCGAATCCATCCGTTCATCGACGGCAACGGCAGGACCACTCGGCTGCTCGCGGATCTCGCCTTCCTCGCGGCACAAGGCGACGAATCGCTTGAGTCGTATGACTGGGCGGTGGACAAGGATCGCTATATCGCGCTCCTGCGGGAGTACGACCGAACTCGTGATCCGGGGCCGCTCGCCATGTTCATCCCGGTGATCCCCATCGCGTAGCGAGCCCGAAAGCTTTGCCGCGAGGCCCGACCTTCGACTCGGCTATGTAACAGACCTCGGTCACGATCGGGCTGGGTACCGGCAGCAGGGCGGGCAGGCCCAGGCCTCGCGTCAGCCAAAGCTTGATCATGCCAAATACGTGCCTAGATAGCCGTGAGTGAGACAGTGCTTCTGACAGTTTGCCCAGCTCAGAGGCTATGAAGCACTTGGCTGGCTGGCCGGACCCATACTCCGCCGGTCGTGGGTTCGAGCCCCACCCGCCCCACCGTTCGAAAGTCCAGGTCCGGCAACACTGAGCTCGGCCATGCGGGCCATCCCCGTGTACCTTGCTGGCATGACGGGCACCGGGTTCCAGGTCGTATGTGAGATTGAGCCACCGACGCGGCCTGACCTCATGCATGTTCGGCATCAGATCGGGACCCTCAGCAAGATAGCGGATGCTTTCCTGATCCCTGACAACCATCTGGGGCGGGCGACTGTCTCCAGCGTGGCAGTCGCCCACGAGGTCGAGGCGATGGGCGGCCGTAGCATCGCCTGCCTGAACTCGCGAGACCGCAACCTGCTGGGATTCCGGCGGGATCTGCTGACGGCCGCGTCCTACGGTGTGGATCAGTTCCTGTTTGTCTACGGGGACAAGCCCAGTTCCGGCGGCCGGACGGGAGAGCTGAATGTCCGGGCGATGATCGATGAAGTCCGGACTCTGCCTGGTGATCGGGCGTTCGCTGGCGTTCCGCAGTTCCGCGTGGGTGCCGCCGCGGCTCTGCGTCCCGTGCCGGCCTGGAAGCATGCAGCGGACTTCTTGTTTGCGCAGGTCAGCTTCTCTATCGATGCGCTGATGCGGTGGCGGGACGAGAACCCGGCCAATATTCCGGTGTTTGCCGGAGTCATGGTCCTGGCCAGCGAGGCGCATGCCCGTCGGATGGCTGAGGTAATCCCCGACGTCAGCATTCCCGCTGACTTGATTGAGCGCGTGCGCGCCGACCGGCTTGCTGGTGTTGAGGCAGCGTGCGACCAGGTGATCAGGATCCGTGACTCGGGCGCTTTTGACGGGGTGCACCTGGTCCCGGTCGGCCGGTATCGGGAGGTAGCCGCGAGGCTGGAGCAGCTGCTCGGCTGAGTACACGCTCGTACAGCACGAAAGTACAGCGCTAAAGCTTGGCATCCGCGGAAGTTGGACGTGGTCCTCGGAGGCCGTCGCGCTCATATGGGCGATTGTCCGCAGGAAAGAGAATCGCCAGGGCGCCGCCGGCTGCTATTACAGCGATTGACAAGTTGAGCGTCATGGCGAGGCCGAGCGCATGTTCCAGGAGACTCGCCAGCAGCGCGCCTAGGAGCGTTGCGCTGTTCTCGATGGTCAAGTACGCGGCGCTGATTCTTCCGATGATGTCATCGGGTGACAGCCGCTGGATGAGAGTTTGCTCGAGCATGAGGAAGGCACCCCCGGGTATGCCGGCCATGCCGATGAAGGCCAGCGCCGCGGGGAACGACCGTGAGTTGAAGAACCCGGCGAAGGCGACGACGATACCGGTGATCAGGCTGAGCGTGCTGATCCGCAGCTGCGGGCTGGCGCAGATCTTCCTGCCCACGTATGCGCTGAGCAGGTAGCCTCCGCCAAGCGCTGACAGCAGGATTCCTACGCGTTTCGCGTCGCCGCGCAGGGCAGTCGCGATGTAGGGGATGAGCAGCGCGGTCAGTGCGCCGTTGCCGAGCAGGAACAGCGCGGTTACTCCGGCCAGGACGCTGAGCACTCGATCGTGCAGGAGCCGGGAGATGCCGGCCCGGAACTCGGCGGCCACCTCCCGCAGGTACCCCAGGTGCCGGGCGTCGGCCCGCGCGCCGCCGGCGCGCCGGTTTGGCTACCGCGCGGAGCGAGGGCATGGCCAGGATGCACGATGCCGAGATGAGGTACGAGGCAGCGTCCAGCACGACCACCCACCTGAAACCCAGCGCCAGGTAGGCAACTCCTCCTAGGGGTGCCCCCGCCAGCCGGGTGATGCCGCTTGCTGCGGTGTTCCATGCGTTGGCGGACCCAAGATCGCCGCCGCGCCCGACAACAAACGGCACAAGTCCCCGGTAGGCCGGAGTGAAGAACATGCCAAATCCGTTTTCCGCGATGACAGACGCCAGGAGGATCCAGACGCGGTCCGGGCTGGTGAAAAAGATGAGGAGCAGGACGCTGCCAGCCCGGAAGACATTCGTGGTGACCATGGTCTGGCGCCTGCTCCAGCGGTCCGCGAACACGCCCGCGACCGGGCCGAGCGCCACCATGGGTACTACCTCGGCAGCGAAGGCGAGGCCCGTGTCGCGAGCCGAGTGAGTCAGGTGAAAGACGAAGACGGGCACTGCCACCACCATGAGCCAGGTCCCGATGGCCGACAGGAGCTGGCCCGTCCACAGCAGGCCGAACGCGGCGTTCCGGACTGGAAGCAGCCGATGCACCGTGCCGAGCTGGCTAGCCACCGTTAGCTCCGAACTGTCAGGTCTCGCATCCCCTTACCGCTCCTGCGTGGTTGGCTTGGCGGGTCTGGCTACCCTCGACACGGTATTCTGATGCGACACTTCAATGCAAGGATTGTCCTGTGGAAATACGTGAGCTTGGCGCTCGGATGAAGGCCAGGCGTACTGCGGCAGGCGAGACCATCGCAGCGGTCGCCGTGCGCGCGGGCTTGTCGGTTCCGTACATCGCCAACCTGGAAAACGGCCGCGGAAACCCGACACTGACCGCCCTGACGGCACTTGCCCAGGCGCTGGGCGCCAACTTGCGCGTTGAGCTTACGGAACCAGGTGATCACGGCGTCACGGCGGCGCCGTCCGCCTCGCTGGCAAAGTATGTCCGCCAGCCCCGCTTCGCCGAGACTGCGCAGCGCCTGGCCGATCGCGCGGGATGCCCGGTATCCCTGCAACGCGAACGACTGCTCAGCGCGATGTCGGCAGTGTCGGCCGCAGTACCCGCCCCCATGACCGAGCTCGACTGGCATCGGGTTCTCGACGCTATCGTCCTGGCCGCGCACAAATGACCACGGCTCCACTTCGCCACTGTAAATCTAGTGGTCATGTTCGAGCCTGCCCGCCGCTCTCCGCAGCCCCGGTGTAGTGGCTCGCCTGCCCAATTACCTGCCGGGCTGACTCGGACTAGGACTACGCAGTCTGACGGTTTGGCCCAGCTCCGGCCTCGGCGAGGATGGCCGGGAAGCACCACCCCGCGCCGCGGCGGCAGCTGCTCAACGGTATCTGCTCACCGGCGTTCTGCCTGAGCTCAACGACCAGGGGAGGACTCATGCCCAGTCCTATGCCGACCATCTCCCTGCCGTCCTCGGAAGAGATCCCCGTGCTCGGGCAGGGCACCTGGCACCTCGCCGAGAACCGGGCGCGACGGTCCTCAGAGATCGCCGCGCTGCGCCATGGTCTCGACGCCAGCATGAACCTGATCGACACCGCCGAGATGTACGCGGACGGGGACGCGGAAATACTGGTCGGCGAGGCCATCGCCGGCCGGCGTGAGCAAGTCTTCCTGGTCAGCAAGGTGCTGCCGCACCACGCGACCCGCGAGGGCACAGCCCGGGCCTGCGAGGCCAGCCTGCGGCGGCTCGGCACGGACCGGCTGGACCTCTACCTGCTGCACTGGCGCGGGCCTGTCCCGCTGGCGGAGACCGTCGAGGCGTTCCTGGCCCTGCAGGCGGGCGGGCTGATCAGGAACTGGGGGGTCAGCAACTTCGACGTCGGGGACATGGCAGAACTGCTCTCCCTGCCCGGCGGCAACGAGGTCCAGACCGACCAGGTCCTCTACAACCTGAGCCGGCGCGCCCCCGAGTTCGAGCTGCTCCCTGCCTGCCAGGAGCTGAACATCCCGATCATGGCGTACTCGCCGATCGAGCAGGGAAGGATCCTGGGCCGCCCGGTGCTCCGCGACATCGCGGCCCGCCACGACGCCTCTCCCGTCCAGGTCGCCCTGGCCTGGGTGCTGCGCCAGGACGGCGTCTGCGCCATCCCGCGGGCCAGCAGGCCGGATCACGTGGACGAGAACCGCGCGGCGCTCGACGTTGAGCTGGATCGCGATGACCTGGCCGCCCTGGACGCGGAGTTCCCGCCGCCCCTTCACTCGCAGCCGCTCGAGATGCTCTGACGCTCGAACACCTGGTTGAACAGGGCCTCCTCGTCGGCCCGGGCGCTGACCTGGCGGGTTTCGGCGCGGCCAGGCCAACAACTACCCGATCGGTGGATGTGCGGCGACGGCCCGCCCGGCGATCCTGTTGGATAACTGTCGCTCGACCGGCTTTCCCATATGGAGCCCAGCGATGACAACCACAGCTCAGTCAACGGAGTCCCGCCCGGCCGAGGCGATCGGGCGCATCGGGAAGCATTGGGGCTGGATGCTCGCCTTCGGCATCCTTACGATCGCGGCCGGGATCTGCGCCCTGGTCTGGCCCGGCATCACGCTGCTCGCCGCGGCGATCGTCTTCGGCGTCCAGCTGATTGTGGCGGGCATCTACCGGCTGGTCACGGCGTTCGCGGCCCCGCAGGAGTCCACCGGCACCCGGGTCATGCTCGGCGTGCTCGGGGTGCTCTCGCTGATCATCGGCTTGTACGCGGTCCGGCATGTGCTGCTCACGATCGTCGTGCTCGCCCTGCTGCTCGGGATCTTCTGGGTCGCCAACGGCGTGATCGAGCTGTTCACCGCGTTCTCCAACCGGGAGGCCAGCGGCCGCGGCTGGCTGGTGGCCATGGGGATCGTCAGCATCGTCGCCGGGGTCCTGCTGCTCGCGATCCCCAGCCTGTCCCTGGTGGTCATGGTCTTCCTGATCGGCGCCTGGCTGATCTTCTTCGGCGTGGTGCAGACGGCGCTGGCGCTCCGGCTCCGCTCTGCCACGCACTCGGCTCGCAGCTGGGTCGCGACGCACGGAGCCATGTGACCACGCCCCGGGTGCCGCGGGGGGCCATGTGACCGGAGAGCCGGGCTCCGAGCACCGCAGGAGGGCCGGGCGGGCGCTGCGCAAGCAGGTCCCGCGGGCCGGCCACGGAAGCTGGAGCCCGGCTCCCGGCCGTCCTGACCCCGTCGGCATGCTGGAGGAGAACAACCGCCCCCGGCTCCCCGATCTAGTGCCGGTCCGGTACGGGCGGATGCTCGCCTCGCCGTTCGCGTTCCTGCGCGGCTCCGCGGTGATCATGGCGGAGGACCTGGCCGGAACCCCCGCCACCGGGCTGCGTGTGCAGGCTTGCGGCGACGCGCACCTGGGCAACTTCGGGGTCTTCGCCACCCCCGAGCGGAATCTGGTCTTCGACGTCAACGACTTCGACGAGACGCTGCCCGGCCCTTGGGAGTGGGACGTGAAGCGGCTTGCCGCGAGCGTGGTCCTGGCCGCCAGGAACCTGCAGATCGGCGATCAGCAGGCCAGCCAGATGGTCCGCGGGACCGTCCGCGCCTACCGGGAGCGGATGGCCGAGCTTGGGGCAATGGGGCCGCTGGACGTCTGGTACGACCGGGTGGATATCGCCGCGGTGCTCGCCATCGCCCGGCAGGAGGGCGCCAAGGACCTCAAACGCCAGCTTCGCGTGGCTAAGATCCGTCAGCGCACCAGCCTGCGGGTCCTTCCCAAGCTGACCCAGCAGGCCGACGGCACGCTGAAGATCATCGACGATCCGCCGCTCATCGGTCATGTCGACCCGGAAGCGTTCGACGGCGAGAACATGATCGGGGCGTACGCGGAGTCGCTGCCACCCGACCGGCGACCGCTGCTGCAGCGCTACCGGGTACTCGACACGGCCAGGAAAGTCGTGGGGGTGGGCAGCGTCGGCACCCGGTGCTACCTGAGCCTGCTCGCCGACCCCGACCTGCGCTCGCCGCTGTTCCTGCAGCTCAAGGAGGCGATGGAGGCCGTGCTCGCGCCACACGCCGGGCCGTCCGAGTTCGCTCATCAGGGGCAGCGGGTGGTGGTGGGCCAGCGGCTGATGCAGGCGGCCAGCGACATGTTCCTGGGCTGGACCAGCTATCACGGCCACGACTACTACGTCCGCCAGTTCAAGGACATGAAGCGCTCGGTCAACCTCGACATGATGACCCCGGCCGGCTTCGCGAGCTATGCCGAGGTGTGCGGCCGGACCCTGGCCCGGGCCCACGCCCGGACCGGTGACGCGGCGGCCATCTCGGGCTACCTGGGCAGCGGGACCGCTTTCGACCAGGCCATCGCCAGGTTCGCGGGCAGCTACGCCGGGCAGGTGACGGCCGACTACGAGGCGCTGGCCGGGGCAGCCAGGGCCGGCCGCGTCCCGGTCGTGCGGGAGGCCCCCGCCAAGCTCACGGGGCCGAGTCAGGGAACTGAGCCGCCGTCGACCGGGATGATGGCGCCGGTTATGTACTCACCGAGGTCGGTCACCAGGAACTCGACAACCCGGGCGCAGTCCTCGGGCGTGCCCAGACGGCGCAGCGGTATCTCCCGGAGGAAGTCGTCGATGCCGCGGTGCTCGTCGTACATCTTCAGCAGCCGGGGAGTAGCGATGGGGCCCGGCGCGAGGCAGTTCACCGTTATGCCGAAGGGACCGAGCTCCTGGGCGAGATAGCGGGTGAGCATCTGGACGCCCGCCTTGGCCACACCGTAGTGGGCGTAGGTACCGCCCCGGTTGGCGCGACGGCCGGCCTGACTCGCGACGGTGACGATCCGGCCGTACCCCCGCTGCTTCATGTACGGCACCGCTGCCTGGCAGGTGTTGACTGTGCCGTACACATTGCGGTGCATTACCAGGTCGAAGTCGTCAGCAGTCATCTGTGACGGCGTGTTGTCGTCGGGACCGCCTGTGCCACCGCCGGCGTTGCAGACCACGATGTCAATCCGTCCCCAGTCGGCAGCGACACCTTCGATGGCCGCGGTCACTGCAGGCCGGTCGGTGACATCTGCCGTTATGCCGATAGCCTGGCGGCCGAGGGCACGAATCTCGGCCACAGTGCTCTCGGCGGCCATGTCATCCTGCTCGGGTTCGAACTGGCGATACGACTCCAGGTCCACGTCGAGTACTGCCACGTCAGCCCCGAGCCTGGCCAGCCTGACAGCGTAAGCCCGGCCAATGCCGCGAGCGCCGCCGGTCACCAGTGCGGTCTGGCCGCCGAGCTTCTCTTCCATGAGCGCGTCCTCGTCTCGGCTGGGGTGCGGGCAAACTGTACAGTACTGAATGGTATGCAACTACATCCATGTGCACAATCTGTCTGCCTCGTGGGTGTTCTCCGCCCGATCCCGGCGGGGAACGACCATGGTCGTCGCGGACGTGACGGCCTAGTGTGGTCACCGAAGCATCGCGGCCGCGGGGGTGAGGCGCCTGCAGCTGCTCGCTGCGTCGCGTAGGCGCTTATAAACGCTGGATCTCGCGCCGGGCACGCGCGGCAGCGGCCCCGGGACCGGGCGTGAACCCGGGCACCCTGCCTGACCGGATCGACGACGATCTCTACAGCTACAACGACGAGGAGAGCAAGCAGTGACAGCCAGCAGGCACGGATCGGCACGCATCGAGTTCCCGAACGAGCTCGACGTCCTCATCACGCGAGAGTTCGAGGCTCCGATCGCTCTGGTCTTCGAGGTACTGACGAAGCCCGAGCATGTGAGCAGATGGGGCGCATACCCCTCGGACCCGATGACGGAGTGCTCGATCGACCTGCGCGTCGGAGGGAACTATCACCACGTCTTCGTGGCCGACGACGGAACCGAGTGCTCGTTCCGCGGGACCTACCTGGAGGTCGAGCCGCCGGTCCGGACCGTGGAGACGTGGCTGTTCGGCGGCTGGCCTGATGCGGAGGCGGTCGAGACCTGGCAGCTTAACGAAACTGACGGAGTAACGACGCTGACGATGCGGCTGTCGTTCCGCGACAAGGCTGGCCGTGACCACTATCCCGCCAGCGGTGACGAAGCGGGCGAGCTGACCAGCTCCGACGGGCCGGGCGCCAGCCTCGACGCGATGGAAAATATCCTCAGGTCGCTACTCGACCCGAACGGCACGGTCTCCGCATAGCTGAAGTTTCACAGCCAGCTGCGTATCGTGGGCGCCTGGTGGTCCGTTTATGAGTGGTCATCAGCTTGCGCGCGTCACTGGGTAGCTGGACGTTTCGTACGGTTGAGAGGACGCTAGGTGCCTATAGCTGGGCACTATGGCCTCGGAGGACCGGTGCGGCGAGGGCAAATACTCTTCTGGATTATTATCGGAAGCGCCATAGCTGCGGTGGCGGTAGTACTGGCACTTCTCCAGGTTAATGCTGGCACGCCGCCCAAAGCAGCCTCTTCTCCCGTAGCAGGCTCGCCACCCGTGCCTCACATCTCGGCCAGCGCAAGCTCTCAAGCTGGCAAGGTAGCCCCAGTGGTAATTCCGGGACCTTCCGGCACGTCCTCGTTCTCATATATCTCAGATCTGACCCCTTCCAGTAATCTCCGCGAACTGGTCTACCCGGGTCCGGTCAAGATATACGGATCAATTTATCCCAATAGCATCTCGTTCTCCTGCGACAATGGTGACCTAGCTGCTTTTCCTGCGGTATACAGGCTGAAGCACAACGCTCGCCGATTCGAGGCCACTGTCGGAATCGAGGCCCAGTGGCCTTCCGATTACCTAGTGGACGCATCGCTACTTGGCGATGGTCGCCCTCTCATTAACTTTAGTGTCAGTGTCCTTAAGCCAAAAACAGTCGACGTAAATGTCAGCGGGGTCCATATCCTCACGCTCGTATGCTTCACCCCCGGTATTACTTCGGCGGCAAGCTCGGCGAACATTGAGGTAGCGTGGGGGAATGCCCGTGTGACTGAAGGACATTGACCACTTCCGTGCACTGGCGCCGATGATGGCGGCGGCAAGAAGTCTTCTGACAGCGGTTCGCGGCCCTGCGCGCGCCGGGCAGGCTCACCGGCCGCTCAGTCAGGCAGGGGTACTGCGGGGTTCGTCGGTGTGCTGTCCGGTGGGCTCGGTGGGTATGAGCCCGGTGAAGAAGATGGCCGCGACCGAGAGGAGCGCGACTATCCACAGGGCATCGCGGAGCGCACCCAGTCGGGCATCGCTGTTGGCCTGCACCACAGCGTCAGCCTGCCCGGCCGGGACGGAGGCTTTCGCGAGCTGAGCTCTCAGGTCGGTGTCGGAGATGAACGGCACGCCGGCCGACAGCTGAGTGGTGGCGTGGGTCTTGACGTCGGCCGGGATGGCGGAGCTGGCCTCGATGCCGTGGATCAGGCCGGCTGTCAGGCTCGAGATCAGGACCGCTCCGACGAGAGCGGTGCCGAGGGAGGCTCCCAGGTTGGTCACGGTGTTCTGGAGTCCGCCTACCTCGGCGCTCTGATCGTCGGGGACCGCTGAGACGGTGATCGCCCCGAGCTGTGAGGCCAGGGCGCCCATGCCGAGCCCCATCAGCAGCATGGGGATGGCGACGATCCCGGCGCCTGCGCCAGGGCTGATTCCGCCGATGAGCACCAGGGTGCCGGCGGTCATGGACAGCAGGCCCAGCCTGACGATCAGGCGGGGCCTGGCGGCAGGCGCGAGTCGTGGTATTCCGATCGCCGCGAGCAGCAGCGCGAGGGAGAGCGGCAGCAGCCGGATCCCGGTCTGCAGGGCGGAAAGTTCGAGGACCACGGACAGGAAGAGAGGGATGGTGAAGAACACACCGGCCTGGATCAGGAACTGGAAGAAGAACATGGACAGGCCGCCGGCGAGCTGCCTGTTGCGCAGCATCGGTGGTGAAATGAGCGGTTCTCGACCGCGCGGACTCGACGTGTCCCTCCCACAGGAAGAAGCAGTAGATCACCAGGAGACCGCTGATCACGAGCCACAGCACCGGCGATGTCCCCAGTAGCTTCGGTCCGCTGGGCCTGGCGTGCACCCAGCCCCACGTGCCGGATCGCAGCACCCCGAATACCGTCAGGGACAGTCCCGCGATCGAGAGGATCGCGCCGACGACATCGAAATGCGCGTGGCCTGTCGCCGCCGCGTCCCGGATCTTGCGCAATGCGGCGAGGATGAGCACCACGATCACGGCCTCGGCGGCGAACACCCATCGCCATGACGCGAACGTGGTGACAGCCCCGCCGATCAGCGGACCGGCCGCAACAGCGACGGCGCTTGCAGCCGCGATTAGTCCGTAGGCCGCTGACCGCCGGTCCCTGGGGAAGTTGCCGGCGACCAGCGCAACGATCGCGGGCATGATCAGCGCGGCGCCGACGCCCTCCAGAACCGACCAGCCCGCCAGCAGTACGCCCAGGCTCGGGGACAGCGCCGTCGTGAGCGACCCGGCGCCGTAGATGATCAGGCCGATAGCCATCGCCCGCCGCCGGCCCACCATGGCGCCGATCTTGCTTCCGGTAATCATCAGCGATGCCATCACCAGCGTGTACAGAGTGATAGCCGTCTGGATGCCGGTGACCGTGGTGCCGACATCGGCGGCGACCTGGCGGATCGAGACGTTCATGACCGAGCTATCCAGGGTCATCAGGAACTGGCCCGCGGCCAGGACTCCCAGGACAAATCCGGTGCCGGCAACCCGGCCAGACGGACGGGTGACGCTGGTCATCGGCGGCGTCGGGCTGGTCACTGGTTGAGACTATGACTCACGGCACTCCGGGGGAGGTCTTTCCTGAGCCTGGGCATACCGTCCGGTCCCGGCCTCAGTGCAGTGGGCAAGCAGATCGTTGACGGCCGCAGTCTGTCAGCCTGAATCACTCGTCGCGGCGGGTTAGCACGCCGGGCCATTCACCGCCCGGCGGCCGGACGGGTCATGGTGCCAGCCTGAAGGGCGGGTACTGGTCCGTGACCAGGGTGAATGCGTAGGCGGCGACGCGGTTATGCCAGCGGAAAACGCCTTCGACGAAACTGAATATGCTGCGCGGGTAACGGCCGGTGAACAAGATGGCGAACCAGGTCACGATCACCGCGAAGAACGCCGCGATATCCAGGAAGAAGAGCACGATGTAGTGCGGTATGGCCAGCAGCCATTTGACCAGCGGCAGCCACCGGTTGAGGTCAGCGGCCACGTCCGGGTAGGCGTAGTCCAGCTCCACCCATTGATGGTCGTCAGTGGAGGGGTAGTGGTCATTCATCAGGGCCAGGTAGGTTCCGACGCGGTTGCCGAATCGCTGCAGCTCGAGATTCCAGTCGAACCACCACCGGGGATATTTCTGCCTGAACAAGATCATCAGCAGCGGTCCGAAGAACAGCAGGCCGCCCGCGGCCGCGCCCCCGTAGGTCATCGCGGAGTGGACGTGGCTTCCGGTCGACTGCCAGGTTCCGCCAGAAACAGTTCCGAGCACGATCGCGATCGGGATGATCACCAAGATGCGGAAGAAGGACGTCAGTCGGCTGAGCGGCCGATCCGGGTACTCCACGGCGAACTGAACCGGATACTGACTGGGATACGGACCCTGATCCGCGGTCATAGTGCTCTCCTTATGCCTAATTTCGGCAGGTCACGCCGGGCATCCCGCTGGCAGGGGCTCTGCGGCGATGCTGTCTTCGGTGCGTGCGCGGGACGTTTCAGCCTGACTGAACGGCGCCTGCCTTTCTGAGGGTCTGGTACACCGCTATCGCGGTGGCTTGCAGATCGTCGCTGGTGCCGAGAGCGGTCGAGCTATTGGCGGCGACCGCGATGATGATCCCGGACCGCGGGAAGTAGAAGTGCACGACGCGGTAGCCGAGTGTGCCGCCCTCGTAGTACCAGGCTGTTCCGGTCGGCGGGGTGGTGATCTGGAATACGCCGAGCGCATATCCGGGATCGGCCAGTGTGGTTCTGGTGATGGGCTTGCCGGTGACCTGGGATACCAGGCTTTCGAGCTGGCGCTGCTGGCGCAGCGGGAGAACACGGCCGGTGTAAAGCGCCCGTTCCCAGCTAGTCAGGTCCTGCAGTGAGCTGACGATTCCGCCGGCGCCCTGCGCCCAGGTCAGAGCCAGCTTGGGCATGGGCTTGCCCAGCAGTGAGGGCGCGCCTGGCATGTAGAAGTATCCGGTCACCATCCGGGCGGCGTCGGCCGCCGGGCAGGTATAGGGGGCGTCGCAGGTGTTCCGCAGTCCGAGCGGCCTGATGATCCGCGCGGTGAGCTGCTCGGCGTAAGAGCGGTGGGTGACCTTCTCGATGATCATCTGGGCGAGGATGTAGTTGGTGTCGGAGTAGTTCCAGCCCGCGGCGAGCGGAATGCCGGCGGCGATAGGACACCAGGCGGGCTTCGGAGAAGCGGGTGCTTGGATTGGCGGCGATCGCGGCGGCGAAGGCGGGCTGGAGGGCATAGTCCGCGATGCCGCTGGTCATGTTGAGCAGCTGCCGGATGGTGACGTGGCGCCAGGCCGGGTACTGCGGCAGCCACTTGCCGATCGGGTCGCTGATGGACAGCCTGCCCTCGGCTTCCAGCTGCAGCAGAATCACCGCGGTGAAGGCCTTGGTGTTGCTGCCGATCGGCCACAGTGCGCTGGTCGGCACCGGTCCTCCGCCGGCGTACCGGGTCGTGCCGGCCGCCAGGTTGATGGCCGGCCTGGCGCCGCCGAAGGTGACCCGCAGTGAGACCGCGGAGATGTGCTCGGCCTTCCGCCGGGTGGTCAGGTAATGGTGGAGGTCGTGCCGCAGCGCCGTATTCAGCGCGGCCCTGCTTATCCGGGGTGCTGCGGTGGCGGCGGTGGCCGCGGTAGCCGAGAAGAACGCGGCGCCGCCGAGCAGGGCACAGGCGGCCAGCGCAGCTGTCAGCCTTCCCCGGGTAGGCGGACGGGCTGCGTGCGGAAGTGCGGATCGCATGTGAGCTCCTGATGGGCTAGCCAGTCATCGGAGTAGCTAGCTTTGGCGGGCGCTAAGTTCCAGGTCATGAACCAGGCGTCTTAAATGGTCAGTCTGCTAAGCCGGCGCCACCGGGGTCCAGAGCAACGCTCGCGGACCCTGCCCAGACTGTTTTAAGCAGAGACCAACACGATGTTGCGATACTATTCGTCGTGTTGTCTCTTACTGTACTGCCAGGCAATATCTGCATTTCAATAGCGGCCAATAATTGGCAATCAGTGCTCGGGCTATTATTTCATTTCGGTCACTTTTGCTGCGCCACCACCATGGAGCGAGAGTGCCTTTGCGCACCTTGCGAATTATCAGGTTCCCGATTGCCAGGAGTACGACAACTATCACTATGATCAGCTCAATACTCATTCCGTTATCTCCCGGCGATCCGGTCCCGACTGGACCTGCTTGTCTGCGTGATCCGCAGCTAGCTCACTGCGTCCGGCTCGAACACCTGACGGATCTCGATCTCGCCCTCGGCGCCGTACTCGCCGGGGTAGATCCGGGACAGAGCCTCGAACGGGGCACGCCGTGCCCACTCCACGGCGTGGTCCATGGACTGCACCTGGAGGATCCAGTAGCCCGCGATCAGCTTCTTCGACTCATCAAACGGCCCGGCGATGACGGCGCGGCTTCCCCCGGAGAACCTGACACGTCTTCCCTCGGAGCTGGGAAGCAGTCCCGCGAGGTCGACGAGCAGCCCGGCCTTCGTGAGCTCGTCGTTGTAGCTGCCCATGGCGGCGAGGAGTTCCTCGCTGGGCACTGCGCCCGCTTCGGGATCACCCTTGATCATCAACATCACCCGCATTGCGGGCCCCCTTCCGGACATTCGTGACTGAGGCGCAAATCGATGGACTGGGCCCGTGCCATTGCGCGGCGGGCACGGCGGATAAGCGCGGTCATCAGCCCGGCGTAGGCGGCCCCCCGCAGTGACCACCGGTCGATGCGGCTCTCGCTCATCCGGCCTATCTCTTGACAGCGTACAGATATTGCACGATGTACAAATGCTGTACCCTGTCCAGGAAGAAGTCAAGGGAGGATCCGGCCCAGTGGCAGAACCGAACAAGCGCGGCCGTCCGGGGCCCCGCCGGGCCCTGACCGAGGATGAGATCCTCGACGCCACGTTGCAGCTGCTCGATGAAGGCGGGGCCAGCGCGGCGTCGGTGCGGGGCATCGCCGCCAGGGTCGGCGTAGCCCCGAACGCTGTCTACACCTACTTCCCGGACAAGGCCGCCGTCATCAGCGCTCTGGTCGAGCGCCTGTTCAGCGAGATTGACCACGGCGTCTTCGCTGACCGGACCCATCCATGGCGCCAGCGCGTGGAGTCCCTCGCCGTCGAACTGCGAGCACGGCTGGCCGCCCATCCCGGAGCGGTAACCCTGATGATCGGCCAGCCCAGGACCGGCCCGCACGCTCTGGCTCTGGGCGAGCGGCTCCTTGAGCTCTTCGCCGACGCTGGCCTCACCCCCACCGACGCCGCGCGCGCATCCCACCTGCTATTCGGCTACGTGTTCAGCTCAGTCGCCCTGAACATCGCCGACCTGAGCCAGCCCGAGCTGCCGAGCACCGCAGAACGGATAACCGCCCGGCAGCAGGCTTTCGCCGCCGCCCCGGCCGGCCAGTTGCCCCGGACCGTTGCAGCGGCAGCCATCATGGCCAGCACAATCTCCGCTGAGCAATACCTCTGGGGACTCCACCGGATTCTCGACGGCATCACCACGAGCCAAAGCACCGTCCCGTGAAGGAATAGCTATCAGCGCCTTCCGTCCCGGCCGGCTGGTGTCCCGCGCTCTATCGAGTGCCGTAGCGCGCCGCCACGGTTAGCTACGGCCGCTAAGCACTTCGCTGCCGAACCACGTCGCGAGCGCCTCGCGCAGTCCCGCGTCAGTGCCCTCGCCAACCCAGGCGACGTGTCCGTCGGGACGCACCAGTACGGCGGTCGGTGCGCCGACCTCCCCGAGCACCGGCAGTTCCCAGGTGCCTGCGTACGAGGCGTCGACGAGCTGAACTCTGTCGGCCCACGGTGCGATGTCGAGGCCGCCGGCATCACCGAAGCTGAGCAGGACCGGCCTGGCGCGGTGCAGCAGCGCGAATACTCGCACGGTGCCATCCGCGGTCGCCAGATCCAGGTCGGGTATCCGGCGCCCCAGCAGCGGATGTCCCTCGCCGAGGTCATACGCAATGTCGAGGCCCGCGATCATGGCGGCGATGTACTTGCGCGGCTCGTCCATGCGCAGCAGCTCCGTCACCGTGTCGCGCAGTGCGACGGACCGCTCGTCGGAGGCGCCGAGCGCCCGCTGCGCCATGGTGTTCCGCAGCACCCGCGCACCGACCGGGTGGCGTTCGGCCTGATAGGTGTCGAGGAGTGCCGCAGGTGATGTCCCGCTGACCACCTGGGCCAGCTTCCAGCCCAGGTTGACCGCATCCTGCACGCCAATGTTCAGCCCCTGGCCTCCGATCGGGGCGTGCACATGGGCCGCGTCTCCCGCAACCAGCACGCGGCCGCTTCGGTAGGCCACCGCCTGGCGTGTCATGTCGGTAAACCGAGAGATAAAGAGCGGGCTGTGCGCCCCGTGGTCCGTTCCGTCGACGCTGATCAGCGCCGCGCGCAGATCCTCCAGAGTGGGCTCACCGGTTCGGTTCGCCTCAGGTTCGATGAGGGTGACGCCCACGCGTCCATCTTCGGCAGGGCCGATGCCGCCGCCGCCACGCAGGCCGAATTCCGGCATCTCCTCCATCTCGACCTCAGCATGGATCCAGCACGTTGTCGGATCCCAGCCCGCGAAATCGATGCCGGCCGCCTTGCGCACGACGCTGCGACCCCCGTCGCAGCCAGCCAGAAATCTCGCCCGCAGCGATGTGCCGTCGGACAGCGCGACGTCAACGCCGCTGTCGTCCTGCGTGAAGCCTGTCACCTGGCGCTCGCGCAGGATGGGAACACCCAGCTCATCGATCCAGCCCGACATGATGCGCTCGAAATGGCTCTGCAGCAGCGCCATCCCGTAGTTGCGCCGGGTGGGGAAATCGCTGATGTCCAGCCGGACCCCGCCGAATGCCTGCACCTGCATGGTCTTTCCCTCGGCGAGAAAGCGATCAGCGACGCCACGCTGATCGAGCACCTCGATGGTGCGGGAGTGCAGACCTCGCGAGCGCGAGCTTTCCAGCTTGTAGCTGGCACGCCGCTCGACGATGACAACGTCGGTCCCCGCCAGCGTCAGCTCTGCCGCCAGCATCATGCCCGTCGGACCGCCCCCGGCGATCACCACCGAATGCTCGGCCATACAGTCACTCCTCGTTTCCCAACGCGTGCCAGGAAGCCCCGCACCCTACCCCGGGGCCGCGCTTGCCGGCGTCCGCGGTAGGCGGGAACCTCGCAGCATGGCGATCTAGCCAGCCGGGACCAGCAGCCGGTAAAGCTGGACGGCCTGAGTCCTGCTGAGCAGGTTGACCTGTTCCGCCCGAAGCGCGATGAACTTGCGTCGTGGTTCCGGCGCCTGCCAGAGCTTGCCGGCGACGCTCATGCCGACGGCATCGCCGGAGGCATAGGCCTGCCGGATGAGCGCCGTCAGCGCTGGCACATCGGCAGCGGGAAAGGCGACCACGAATACGTACCAGGCAGGCCCCGGCTGGTTCTGGCTGGTCGTGACCGAGGAGACGCTTGCGGCTGTGACCGTGACCGGGGCACCGACCGGACGGTAGCACGCCACACCCGCCGGCGGCGCGGTCGGCGTGGCCGCGGCAGTAGGGGTGGCCGTGCTCCCCTGGATGATCTGAGAGTGCACGGGCACCGGCGCTATCGCGGTCCGCGCCACGTCGGGCTCCGATCCCAAGAGCGCGACGGAGCCGGCCGGGCACCTGCCTGGTTGAGTGGGAGGCTGACTGCGCATGACTTGCATGCTGATCGGTGACCCCAGATCGCGCGCCGGTGGCAGGCTCACCGGCGCCGCGTTCGGCCCCAGCGGGGCGATGCTGCTGCAGCCGGCAACGGCGAGCACGGCGCACGCGGCGGCCAGCGCGCAGGCGAGAACCGACAGCGGGCGGCGCGGGGGCTGGCATGGCATGTCCCGTGTCCTCCCTAGCCGGCCATGGCGTCTGGACAGGGCGACGCGGGCGCCGCTGTCTGGGCGCGGGCGGCGTCGGGGGCGACCAGCGCGAGCGCGGCCAGCATGATGAGCAGTTCGACGAGGCTCACGCTGATCAGGTGCGGGTCATGCAGGTAGTCGGTGAGCGTGACGATCCGGTAGGTCCCGGCGACGGCAGCCAGCAGGACCAGGGCCAGCGACCACAGCCCTGTGCCGGCAGCCTGCCGGGACCAGGCCCTGGGTGCGTGGGCCAGGCAGGCAAGGCTGACAAGGAGGCAGCACAGTCCGGAGAAGTCCGGCAGCCAGGCGAAGTTGCCGGTCACCTGGAGCGCCAGCAGAGGCCCGTATACCAGGACGTAACCAGCGGGCAGCGCCAGCAGCCAGGACCCGGTCGCGGTCGGCTGGGCGTCGCGGTGGAACGCGGTCATGGCCAGCACCGGGGCAAGATCGAGCAGAACCCAGAAGATCCACGGTCCGAACGGCGCCGGCATGAACCCGGTCAGCTGGGCTTGCAGCAGGGCGACCAGCCCGGGGATGACGGCCAGCGCCGCGAGGACCCTGGCAGTCCGGTAGTGCCCGAGGACCAGCGTCAGGAAGACCGCGATCCATGCGAGGCACACCAGGCAGTAAGCCGTGTCCCAGGCACCGCCTGGCGAGGGAGCCAGCAGGTTCGCCGGCTGCACGGGCAGCCAGCCGACCAGCCGGCGGCTCCTCACCAGGAACACCAGCACGTTCACGGCCAGCAACGCGTGCACCAGTATCACCGCGAGTACCGCGCGCCGCGTGGCCTGGCCCCAGGCGAACCGGCGCGGCGTGCGCCGGCCGGCCAGATGCAGCCGGGCGGCCAGGACGGCCACGCTGGCGACCTCCGCCACGCTGGGCCCGGCGATCCTGGTGATGTACTCGTCAGCCCCCGGGTCGCCAGTCAGCCAGCTGTCGAGGAATGCGGCGACCATGTCCTGTTCCCACTGCTGCCGGTACCAGCCCGGCAGCAGCCGCAGCACGAGCAGGTACCGTCGCTCCAGGTTGCTGCTCATCCGGCTGCCTGCGGGTCGGTCCGGCGCAGTCTTGCCCGCACCACGCGCACGGTGGCGGCCCGAACCTCGGCCTCTTCAGCCAGCGCGCGCCGCCCGTTGCTGGTGAGCCGGTAATAGCGGCGCAGCCGGCCGTCGTGGGCTTCCTCCCGGTCAGGCTCGATCAGCTCCTCGGCGGCCAGTCGCTCCAGCACCCCGTACAGGCTGCCGATCTTCAGCTTCACCCGGCCCTGCGACAGCTCGGCAACCTCACCCATGATGCCGTACCCGTGCCGCGGGCCATCGGCGAGCGCAGTGAGCACATAGAACGCCTGCCCGGTCATGGGCCTGTCAGCCATGCCACCAATATAATGGAATCCAGGATATTAGTCGAGGATCATCGCTCAGCTCTGGCAAGAGCCGCCTCACATCTGCGGCAACGGCGGCGGCGGCTCAAGCGGGATCGGCGGCGGCTGCGGCTGCCCGAACGCCGCCTCGGCCGCTGACATGGCGCCGTAGTCGGTCGCGAGGTTGGAGTAGATCGAGTAGACCAGCGTGATGAAGATCCCGAGCTTGACCCACAGCGCGGGCGCAAAGAAGAACAGGCAGCAGATCAGCGGGAAATTGATCAGCCAGTAGATTGCGCCCCACATGTGGACCCGGTACTGAGTGTGCGGGTTGGTCGACAGGTCCTTGAAGATCAGCTTCATCCAGCTGTGCCGGACCTGCACCGCGGCGTGCAGGCGAGCAACGTCCGCGCGCAATTCGCGGATCTCGGTGATCAGGGCCTCAGTCTCAGTCATAACACCAGTATCAGCATCAGTCGCCCGTCTGCCCGTCGATCGACTCGCGGATCAGATCGGCATGCCCGTTGTGGCGCGCGTACTCCTCGATCAGGTGCACCAGGACCCACCGCAACGACACCGGAGGCGGGAGCTGCCAGTCAGCAGTTCCCTCGCGATGTCCCGGTGACCGGCATGCCGCGCGATCTCCTCGATCACGTGCGGGACGACCCAGCGGACGGTCGCCGGCTCCGCTACCTCCGGGTCACCGTGCCTGCCGCGCGGCCCTGATTCTCGCCGGGACCAGGCTGAACGACCTTGCCACCGCTAGTTCAACGGTATATAACGTAGGTATGACAACCCGAGCCATGCAGGAGGCGACCTTCCTGATCCTGACCGCGCTGGCGGACGACAGTCAGCATGGTTACGGAATCATCGCCGACGTCCGGGAGATCTCCGGCGGCCGGGTCCTGCTACGCCCGGGGACCCTTTACACCGCTCTGGACCGCCTCCGCGCGGAGGAGCTGATCCTGGTGGATCGCGAGGAGATCGTGGACGGGCGGCTGCGCCGGTACTACCGGCTCACGCCAGCAGGCACTGGGCGGCTCGCGGCCGAGGCCGCCCGGCTCCAGGCGCACGCCGCCGCAGCGCTGACACGGCTGAAGCTCGCCGGAGGGCTGGCGACATGACGGATCAGGCGAACCTCGAGCGCGGGTACCGGCGCCTGCTGGCGTGCTATCCCCGGTCGTTCCGGCGCGAGAACGGGCAGGAGATCCTCGCGGTGCTGCTTGCCTGCGCGCCGGAGCGCCAGCGCCGGCCCGGCCTGGCCGAGTCAGCGGACCTGATCAGGAGCGGGATACGGATGCGCCTGTTCCCTGCCGCGCTGCCGCCGGCGCGCACGGTGCGGGCAGCCGTCCGGCTCATGCACGCAGGCGCCGCCATCACCGCCCTCACCCTGCTGATCTCCATCGTCTCGCTGGCTTTCTTCGGACGTAGCGGAGCCATGCTCCGGCTGGCGGGCAGCAGCCAGCCGTTCTGGGTCGCTGTCACCGTGGGGGTCGCCGGCAGCCTGATCGTGATCGCGCTCTGGCTGTGGATGGCGCGGGCGACGAGCCGGGGCCGGAGCTGGGCCCGTCTGTTGTCCACGGTCCTGTTCGGCCTGGCGACGCTGGAGCTCGTCAGCTTCAGCGAGGCCCAGTCCGTCCTCGGCCTGCTCTTCTGGGCGCCGACCTGGCTGGCAGGCCTCGGTGCGGTATGGGAGATCTGGCGTCCCGCCTCTGGCGTGTTCTTCCGCGGAATCCCGCACTAGACGCTGACACCGCTGGGCGTACTCGCCTATCTGAGGGCGTGACCGCCGCGGCGGCCGTGGCCTGACCTCGGGAAGGCAGGCTCGCGCCGGCGCAGCCTGCCGTCGCTAAGATGCAGGGATGAGCAGCAGATCCGCCGACGCGCAGCACCTGCGCGATCTCGCGCAGCTGCGCCGGGTCCGCGACCGGATGGACAGGGAGTACGCGCAGCCGCTGGATGTCGAGGCGCTCGCACGCGGCGCGCACATGTCGGCCGGGCACCTCAGCCGCGCGTTCCGGCTCGCATACGGGGAGTCACCCTACAGCTACCTGATGACGCGGCGCATTGAGCGCGCGATGGCGCTGCTGCGCCGCGGCGACCTGAGCGTCACCGAGGTCTGCTTCGCGGTCGGGTGCTCGTCGCTGGGCAGCTTCAGCAGCCGCTTCACCGAATTGGTCGGTATGTCGCCCAGCGCTTACCGGCGCCAGGCGGTGCGGGCTGCGGCCGGGATACCGTCGTGCGTGGCGAAACAGGTGACCAGGCCGATCAGGAATCGAGAAGCCCTCATCACGGAGCCGCAGCTAGGGTGAGGCATGAGCTTCGCCACGAGGACGGGCACGCCGGCGCTTGTGCGACACACCGGTGACAGCCACGACGTGATCCGGGTGCACGGCGCGCGCGTCAACAACCTCAAGGACGTGAGCGTTGAGATCCCGAAGCGGCGGCTGACCGTCTTCACCGGCGTCTCCGGCTCGGGCAAGAGCTCGCTGGTCTTCGGCACGATCGCGGCAGAGTCGCAGCGGCTCATCAATGAGACCTACAGCGCCTTCGTCCAGGGGTTCATGCCGACGCTGGCGCGGCCGGACGTGGACGTGCTCGAGGGGCTGACGACGGCGATCCTCGTCGACCAGGAGCGGATGGGGGCCGACCCCCGGTCCACAGTCGGCACGGCCACCGACGCCAACGCGATGCTGCGCATCCTGTTCAGCCGGCTCGGAAAGCCGTACATCGGCTCGCCCAAGGCGTTTTCCTTCAACGTCGCCTCCATCAGCGGGGCGGGTGCGGTCGCGTTCGAGCGCGGCGGCAGGACGGTGAAGGAGCGGCGCAGCTTCAGCATTACCGGCGGCATGTGCCCGCGCTGCGAGGGCCGGGGCTCGGTCTCCGATTTCGACCTGACCCAGCTCTTCGACGACTCCAGGTCCCTCGCGGAGGGCGCGATCCCCGATCCCCGGCTACACGGTGAACAGCTTCTTCACCGTGCAGGTCTACATGGGATCGGGTCACCTCGACCCGGACAAGCCGATTCGCAGGTACACCAAGAAGGAGCTGCAGGACTTCCTCTACCACGATCCGGTCAGAGTGAAGGTCAACGGCGTCAACGTGACCTACGAGGGACTGATCCCCAAGATCCAGAAGTCGATCCTGTCCAAGGACCGGCGAGTCGCTGCAGCCGCATCTGCGGGAGTTCGTGGACCGGGCGGTCACGTTCACCGCCTGCCCCGAATGCGGGGGCACCCGGCTCAGCGAGGCGGCCCGGTCCTCGAAGATCGCGAAGATCAGCATTGCCGATGCCTCCGCGATGCAGATCAGCGACCTCGCCGAGTGGGCGCGTGACCTCGACGAGCCCTCCGTCGGGCCGCTGCTTGAGGCGCTGCGGCAGAACCTTGACTCGTTCGCGGAAATCGGGCTCGGCTACCTGTCGCTTGACCGTCCGTCGGGCACGCTGTCGGGCGGCGAGGCGCAGCGCGTCAAGATGATCCGCCAGCTCGGCTCCTCGCTCACCGACATCACCTACGTCTTCGACGAGCCCACCATCGGCCTGCATCCCCACGACATCCAGCGGATGAACGACCTGCTGCTGCAACTGCGCGACAAGGGCAACACAGTCCTCGTCGTCGAGCACAAGCCGGAGGCAATCGCGATCGCGGACCACGTCATCGACCTCGGTCCGGGCGCCGGAGCGGGGGGCGGCGAGGTGGTCTTCGAGGGCACCGTCGAGGAACTGCGGTCCGGCGCACGCTCACCGGCCGCACTGGAGGACCGGGCCGCCCTGAAGCCGCGGTGCGGACGCCATCGTCGGCGCTGGAAGTCCGCGGCGCCCGCACGCACAACCTGAAGGACGTCGACGTCGACATTCCGCTCGGCGTGCTGGTCGTCGTAACCGGCGTGGCCGGGTCGGGTAAGAATCCCCTGGTCCACGCTCGGTCCCCTGGCCGCGACGCTCGCGACGGTCGACCAGCGCCAGATCCGCGGTTCGCGGCGCAGCAACCCGGCGACCTATACCGGGATGCTCGACCCGATCCGCACCGCGTTTGCGAAGGCCAACGACGTGAAGCCCGCCCTGTTCAGCGCGAACTCCGAGGGCGCGTGCCCGAACTGCGGCGGGGCCGGTGTGGTCTACACGGACCTGGGGATCATGGCCGGCTTCGCGACCACCTGTGAGGTATGCGAGGGTAAGCGCTTCGCGGCGTCGGTGCTGGACTATCACCTCGGCGGCCGCGACATCAGTGAGGTCCTCGCATGTCGGTCGCCGAGGCGGTGGACTTCTTCGGGAGCGGGGGAGGCCCATACTCCCGCGGCGAACGCGATCCTCAGCCGGCTTGCCGACGTCGGACTGGCTCCTCAGCATCGGCCAACCGCTGACGACGCTGTCCGGCGGCGAACGGCAGCGGCTCAAGCTCGGCGACGCACCTGGGCGACAAGGGCGGCGTCTATGTACTCGACGAGCCGACCGCCGGGCTGCACCTCGCGGATGTCGAGCAGCTGCTCGCCCTGCTCGACCGGCTGGTCGACTCCGGCAAGTCCGTCATCGTCGTCGAACACCATCAGGCGGTGATGGCGCACGCCGACTGGATCATCGATCTGGGGCCGGCGCCGGTCTGACGGCGGCCGGTCGTCTTCGAGGGGACGCCGCAGCCCTGGTCGCGAGCCGTCGAGGCTTACGGGCGAGTACCTCGCGAGTACGTGGGGCCTGACCGTACGCTCACGGAGCGGGAGGAACTTGCGCCGCCCGCAGGTGGTCAGCAAACGATCTGCAGTGCCAGCGCTGCCGGGCAGCCGCTGCGGACGAGGCGCGCGACCTCGTGCCAG
>CAVOKK010000029.1:0-5328 GCA_963696455.1 uncultured Actinomycetota bacterium | reverse complement strand
TATTCGCTCGGGCTAGTCCCGAGCTCGCATTATCTGGCCTGCTCAGGACAGCCATGGACGGCTATGTGCGATGGGCTGGCGATCCACCGCACATAGCCGCCGCAAATACCGATCTGCCCGGTAATGGTCAGCTGGACTTGGTGTAGTACCAGACCTCGGGATTGAGCGTTCCGGAGAACGGATTCAGCGGAGTGATGCCGGCCAGGTTGCTCTTGTAAACGAAGACGTTCGATTCGTCGGGCAGCCACAGCCACGGCAATTGCCTGGCCGCATAATCCTCGTAGGCGTAGAACGCCGACGTGCTTGAGCTGTACTCAGTCGCGTTGATGAGGTTGTTCATCTGGGTGCTCGAGTAGCCGCCCTGGTTGTTGTCTCCCGTGCTGTTGAACATGCCATCGCCCGCAGGGTAGAGCGAGTAGGGCTCGTAGCCGTAGTCAGCAAGCTGCCAGCCGCAGGTCGATGCCGGATGCGAGCTAGCCGTACAGGTCCCCATGGTCGCGACCAGGGTGTTGAACGGCTCGGACTTCAGGACGATCTTGATTCCGGCCCGCGCCTCGGTGGACTGGATCGCCGCGTTCTGCTGGTCGAAGGAAGCCAGGCCGGAGGTGTAGACCAGCTGGAGCTGCAGCGGCTGGCCGGCGCTGATCCCGGCACCGCAGTCGGACGGCCCGCTGCCCGCGCGCTGGCAGGTCGAGGTGCCATCCGGTACTACCTTCCAGCCGTGTGCCGTCAGCAGCGCGATGGCTGCCGACGGTGAGTAGGGGTAAGGACCGCCAGACTTCTCCAGTGGTGACACCCACTGGCCCCCGTCTAGCACCGGCACGGGCCCGTTGCCGGGATCGGCATAGCCCGCGTAGACCTTGGAAACGATCTGATTCCTGTTGATCAGGTCCTCCATCGCCTGCCGGATGTACAGCTGCCGGAGCACCGGCCCGGCGGTGGCGTTGTAGAAGTTAGGCACAATCTCCGCCACGCCGGGAATCGGCTGCTCGGCAACGGAGTATCCCTCCGCCTTGAGCGCCCCGACCTGCCTGATGTCGTTCAGCGGCAGGCCAGCCAGGTCGAGGCTCGTGCCGGAACGGAGCGTGTTCATCTCGGCAGTGTCGGTCGTGAACGGGGTCCAGACGACCTTGGACAGGATCGGCTTGTCGGGGCCCGAGTAGTTCTTGTTCGGCACCCAGGCGTAGTAACCAGAGCTCTGGAAGGCCGACAGCTTCCACGGCCCGTCGACCACCTGCCACAGCGGGTTGGTGGCGAACGTGCCCATGTCGCCGCCCTCCTTCTGCAGGAAGGCCCACACCGCTTTGGCACCAGCCGTTGTGTCGTCGTAGTTGCCGACTTTCCCGGTGGTAGCTGTCTTGTCCCAGGCGTGCTGCGGCAGCAGCGGGACCGTGGCGAGCACGTCCTCGGTGTAGAACGCCGGGTTATAGGAACGGCTGAGATCGATGACGATGGTCTTCGCGTTCGGCGTCAGCACCCTGGTCACATCAGTCGGGAACAGCCCCGGCGCGTAGTCGATCCAGTCCGCGTACTCGGCCTTCAGCAGGTTGTAGGTGAAGGTGAAGTCACGGCTGGTGATCGGCGTGCCGTCGGACCACTTCCACGGCTTGAGCACGATGGTGATCATCTTGTCGCCGTCCGACCATTTCAGCGAGCTGTACAGGCTCTCCTGAGGGTTCACGACCGACCTGGCGCCGTCACCCACGTAGACCAGGTCCGGCCACAGCCCCATCGTGAGGTTGGCGTTCCAGCCGTCCTCGTTGGTGGACGGCGGCAGCGGGAAGATGAAGTTGGGTGACGCGCCGACCGACGCGATGGTGACGGTTCCGCCCTGCTCCTTCTGGCCGGCGGGGCATGCGACCCGCCCGTGCCGATCGCGCCGGTGCTGGCGCCAGAGCACGCTGCCAGCAGTGTTGACAAGGTCAGGGCCGAAGCCACCGCCCCTGCACGGATGGTCCTGCGCACGCCTGATAGCTCCTTTGCCTCATGCGCTTGCCTGATGCGCTTGAAATGTCATGTCTTCCTACTAACTTACTAGGCATGCACCCTAGCGCATGGTCTGGTGCGACTTATCATCCGTTCCAGCGCTCAGCCGAGGCTTTATCGGTAGTTATGTCGCTTTCCAAGGCAACCGAACGGATGCAAAGTCAACCGAGGCTGACGGCAAAGCGCGCATTCCAGGCAGGACAGAGCGCACAGGTCGGAGCGCGACAGCCGACTGCAGGCGCAGATGCGCGGGATGCTGGCCGCTGCTTCCGGCTCGACACAGGTGCAGCCAGGGCCCAGCTGGCAAGCGACGACTACCTGGCCAGTCTGACCGCGAACGGCCAGGACATCTCGGCCGGGATCTTCGGCCAGACCGAGGTGCGGGACGTAGTCACGGTCGCCGGCTTCGCCGTGGGCGGGCTGATCGCCGCGATGTCGTCCGGGCGCCCGCATCGCACGCCGGCAGAACCTGCTCGGCATGGACGTGCTGCGCGAGCACTGCTGTCATTTCCGGTTCGCGACGGCCTTCTGGAGCTCACCGGGTCTCCGGCGCCGCAAGCTGGCCTGGAGCTGCATATCGGCGGCCGCGGTCACGCATTCATCAGCGCCCGCTTCGACGGCGTCGCGTTGACTACCTGGCTCCGCTGAACCAGGAGCTGGACAGGCCCGCCGAGATGTTCCTCGGTTACCCGCTGCTCCGCCAGGCCAGCTGGCTATTCGACTTCCCTGCCCGGCGCTGGGCAGCACCGGTGCTCAATGACCTGGCGGAGTAACCTCAGGCCGGGAACGGTGCCGCATCAGCCCCGGCCGCCCCGCCGGGCCGCGGCAGCCACGGTCCTGACGGCGGCGGCGAACCCGGCGAATGCGACCTCGGTGTCGCGGGTGCGCTCATGCGGACGGCGGAAGTCGGCCAGGAACGAGCAGATTTCGTCGAGGTCCCAGCGCAGCCGGTAGAACTCCACGGCTGGCTGGCTGACCGCCCTGCCGGTGAGCTCCGCGTACCGCGCGGAGGCGCTACCGGACCTCCCCGCCACCCACCACAGGTCCCGCTCGGGCGGCGCGAGCCCGACGGTATCCCAGTCGATCAGGAGGAAACCGCCATCGCGCCGGATCAGGTTGCCCGCGTGCGGCTCGCCGTGAGTGATGACTGACGGCCGCCCGTCGCCGGCCTGCAACGCGGCCAGCTCGCGAAATGCCGCGAGTGCCTTCGTCAGCCCGGCGGCGTGCTCCGACAGGACCTGGCGGGCGGCTCGGCAAACGGCCCGCCGCGCCAGGACCGTCTCCGATCCCGGATGGATTCCTCGAGAATGGCGATCCCGGGCAGATCTGGCGACCGGACGGGCACCCGGCCCTGATCACCGCCGCTGCCGTGCAGCTCGGCGAGCAGGCCGGCGACGGCGGCCTGGTCAGCTGGCGTCAGCATGTCAGCAAAGTGGCCGGGCGTGCCCGCGGCGAACGGGTAGAGCGTGATCGCGTAATCCGGCCGCGCGCGGACGGCGGGGTCACCACTGACGGAGCGGACCGGCGCGACCACGAAGCTCAGCCCGCGCTCAGCCAGCATCGCCGCCGTGGTCATCGTCGCGGTCAGGTCGGCGAAGTCGCCGTCGCTGCCCACGCTGCTCGCGGTCGCGAACCAGCGCTGCCCCGCCTGGCCGGTCACCTGCCAGTGGAAGCCGCCGAACCCGACCGGCAGGTAGGTCAGGGCGGCTGCGTCCAGCCGCCAGTGCGCATGCAGCGTCGCGGCAAGCTCGGCATCGGTGAAGTCCGCGGGCCGCTCGTGCACGGGGCGATGCTAGGAAGGCCAGGCCACGACCGCAACGGGATTTGCCAGGCGCGGCCGCTGTCCCTCCCGCTGGGTAATGTCAGGCACGTGCTGCGGACGCTCGCGATCGAGAACTACCGGTCACTGCGCCGGCTTGTCCTGCCGCTCACCAGCCTCAACGTCGTGACCGGCGCGAACGGCACCGGCAAGTCCAGCCTCTACCGGGCGCTCCGGCTGCTGGCCGACGGTGCGCGGAACGGCATGGTCGCTGCCCTTGCGCGGGAGGGCGGGCTGCCGTCCACGCTGTGGGCAGGACCCGCGCAGATCGGCCGGGCCGTGCGGGAGGGCCGTTACCCCGTGCAGGGCACCGCGCGCGGCGGCAAGCCGGTCGCGCTGCGGCTCGGCTTCGGCGAGGACGACTTCGGCTATGCCATCGACCTCGGGCTGCCTTCAGAGAGGATGACCGCGTTCGCCCTGGATCCCGTCATCAAGAGGGAGAGCATCTGGGCCGGACCCGGATTCCGGCCATCGGCCGTACTGTGCGACCGGCTGGCGGGATTCGTTCGCATCAGGGAGGACAACGGCGGCTGGTCGGCCCCGATCCGCATCGGGGAGTACGACAGCATGCTGAGCGAGCTAGCCGATCCGCAGCGCGTGCCCGAGCTTGTCAGCCTGCGCGACCGCATCCGGTCCTGGCGGTTTTACGACCAGTTCAGGACTGACGCGTCCGCGCCGGCCCGCGGCAGCTACATCGGCACCAGGACGCCCGTCCTGAGCCATGACGGGTCCGACCTGGCTGCGGCGCTGCAGACGATCAGGGAGAACGGCGACGACCGGGGTATGACCGCCGCCGTGGCCGCGGCCTTCCCCGGCAGCAGGCTGTCGGTCGCGCGGGCCGACGACGGAAGGCTCGCCCTTCAGCTGCACCAGCACGGGCTGCTGCGGCCGCTGGCGGCAGCCGAGCTGTCTGACGGCACGCTCCGCTACCTGCTGTGGATCGCCGCGCTGCTCAGTCCGCGCCCGGCCGGCCTGCTCGTGCTCAACGAGCCCGAGACCAGCCTGCACCCCGAGCTGCTGGTGCCCCTGGGCCAGCTGATCGGCGCGGCTGCAGAACGCACGCAGGTGGTAGTGGTGTCGCATTCCGAGGCGCTGATCGACGCCATCGGCCGGGCCGCGCACCATGCCTCGACGGAGCTGACCTCCTTCGAGCTGACGAAGGACATCGGCGAGACCACGATCGCCGGGCGCGAGCCAATGGACCAGCCTGGCACTGGCCCAAGCGGTAGCCACGCCCATGACTGCTTCCGGGCGGCAGGCTTCCGGCGCGCGGCCGCTGAATTCTAGCTAAAGACAGGAAATATTCTCGCATCGCCGAGACCAAGAGTGCGGGACTTCGGGCGGACCATCCGCGGCAGTGCCGCAGGCTGTCAGCGTGTCCCTGCCCGCCAGGGCCGGCCCAGGCCGGCGCATCCTCGTACCGCTGTCCGCCGGGTCGGGAACTCTGACAGCCTGGTGGCTGGTCCTGGTTGCGGCTGCGTTTACCGCCGTGCAGCTGATTTTCGTCGCGCCGCGGCTAGGGC
>CAVOKK010000028.1:0-6028 GCA_963696455.1 uncultured Actinomycetota bacterium | reverse complement strand
TTCCGCTAGGAACGACAGGACAGGCCGCCACCCGGGGCCTGCCTGCCCTGTCGTCGGCTGAGTGCGGCAGTCAGCCGTTCCCGCTCCTGATCCCCTGGGTAGCCGGCAACAGCTGGGTAGCCCGCAACAGCTGGGTAGCCGGCATAGCGGCCGGCAACCGTGTAGTAGGTGGTGAAGCCGTCATTGCTGCCCGCGAACGGGGACTGCAGGGTGACAGTAGCGCCGTGCCGCGTGTAGGCCACGGTGTACCCCTTGCCGTTGCCGTTGGCGAAGCCGTTCACTGACGGGTTGTCCTGGCCGGGCGTCTGTCCCTGGGTGGCCACGACGTACACGCTGCCCGGAACGATGTTCCGTGCGGACAGGATGTCCTGGTTGTTGCTGAACGCGCCGCTGGTCCTCGTCTGCAGGTGATGGTGGCGCGGCAGGTGGCAGGTGATCCTGAAGACGCCGTAATAGGTGGTGAACCCGTCGTTGCTGCCTGCGTACGGCGATTGCAGGGTGGCGACGTGCCAGTCCGGGCTGACGGTGTAGCCCGTTCCCGGCCCGAAGGTCGTCACCGGCGGGTTGTCCTGGCCGGCGGTCTGCCCCTGCGTCGCCACGACAGAGACGCTTCCGGGCACGATCCAGCCTTTCAGGATGTCCTGGTTGTTGCTGAACGCGCCGCTGGTCCTGCCCTGAACCCGAAGGCAGGTGCCGTGGCGCCCCGGCCAGTGCGAGGCTGGTGCACTGGGCGCGGCTGCGGCTACTCCGGCCGTGCTCAGCACGACCAGCGCCGCGGTGCTGGCGACTGCGGTACCCGCGACCGCAGTGGCCGGGCTCCTGCGCGTTCTCGTGCCTTTCCTGCGCGTGATGTCTCGGTACATGGGGATTCACTCCCCCCTCCCCGTGGCCCGGGCGGGGTCTCTGCCCGGGCTGCCCGGCAGCAGTCCGAGTAGCTCCCGGGCCTTTTTTCAACCTACGCCCGAAGATCAACATGGCCGCCGGGGCCCCGGGCCTGCCGTTCGGTTACATCGCAGGGTCCGGTTACGTCCCGTGCCGCAGGTAATCCGCAGCGCGGCCGAGCCGCGCGATCCAGCCCGCTGCCTCCGGCGAACCGACCGGATGATCCGCCAGACTCAGCAGGCCCTGCACGGCCACGGCCGGCAGCACCGTCCCGAGGCCGTCCGCGCTGCCGTATGCCCCGGCCACCTCGGCCACCGGGCCGGCTCGGCCGATGACACCAGCAGCCAGGCGAGGTCGGTGATGCCGGGAGCAGCGGATACGTCCTCCCAGTCGAGCAGGGCGATCTCGCCGCTGCCGCTGGTGCGCATGTTCGCGGCGGAGGCGTCACCATGGATGAGCGTCAGCGGACCGGCTCCCGCGATCGCGTACTCGCTGGCCGCGACCTTTCCTGTGAGCCTGCTGCCAAGATCACGTACTGGTCCGGTCAGGTCGCGGCGCTCGGCCAGCGCAGGCCACGTCTGGTCGTAGAGCGCCTCGACCCGGTCAGCGGCAGCGCCCACGGGCCGCAGCCACGGCCAGCGAACGGGCGCGATCCCGGCCCAGCTGCTGTGCAGCTGAGACAGGACCTGTGCCGCGGCAGCAGGGTCGGCGCCGGCCTGCCAGCCGGACAGGTCCTCGAGCACGAGCAGCGTCCCGTCCGCACCGGTTTCGACCCGGTAGCAGCGCGGAGCCCGGACGGCGAGGTCCGGGGCAATCTCCCGGTAGAAGCGAACCTCGTTACCGAAGATGTCCAGTTCCTCGGCTATCGAGCCTGGTGCTGCCGGCGGGCGCCGCTTGACGAATTCGGCCACCGGCCGACCGTACGCGCCGCGGCGGCGGACGTCGATGGGTTAACCGCGGGCGGCCGCGGAGCGCCGGTCAGCCGGTCAGGCCGGTCGGGCCGGTCAGCCGGTTAGGCCGGTCAGGCCGGTCAGGCCGGGGCTGCGGTATTCCGCAGCCCGGCCCGCTTCGGTACCGTCTGGCTGTGCAAACTGACCGTCCGCTCGCTTTCGTGGTCATCGGCGAGGCCCTGATCGACCTGACGCCTCCGGCGGAGGACGGGTCCTGCATCGCACGTCCCGGTGGCAGCCCGATGAACGTGGCCATCGGGCTGTCACGACTGGGTCAGCCCACCGCCTTCAGCGGCCGTCTGTCTGCCGACCCGTTCGGCACGGTGCTGCGCCGGCACCTGGAGCACTCGGCGGTGCAACTGCAGTACGCGGTGGATGCCTCCGATCCGAGCACGATCGCGCTGGTCGAGCTGGCGGGCGGCCAGGCGCGGTATCAGTTCACGCTCGGCGCTGACTTTCAGTGGCAGGCTCGCGAGCTGGCGTTCCTGCCGGGCGGGGCCCGTGGCGTGCACTTCGGCTCGCTGGCCTCCTGGCTGCCGCCAGGAGACGCTGCCATCGCCGCGGCCGTCGGGCGGCTCAGGCGCGAGGGATCGGTACTGATCAGTTACGACCCGAACGTGCGGCCCTCACTGCAGCCGGATGCCGCCGCAGCCCGGCAGCAGGTCGAGGAATCCGTCAGCCTGGCCCACGTCGTGAAGGCGAGCCTGGAGGACCTGTACTGGCTGTACGGGGAGGACGTCAGCGCTGATGCCGTCGCCGGCCGGTGGCTGGACCTGGGCGCCCGGCTCGTGGTGATCACGGCGGGCGCGGACGGCGCGACCGGCTGGATGGCAGGCCTGCTGCCAGTCAGCAGGCCGCAGTTCCCGGCCGAGGTGGTGGACACGGTCGGTGCCGGCGATGCCTTCACGAGCGGGCTGCTCGACGGCCTGGCCCGCCGCGACCTGCTCGCGCCCGCGAGGCTCGCCACGGTGAGCGATCCGGCGACATGGCCGCGGTGATCGATGACGCCAGCCGCGTCGCCGGGGTCACCTGCAGCCCGCCGGGTGCAATCCGCCGAGCCGGGCTGAGCTGACGGGCTGGCCGGGCTGAGCTGGGCGCTGGCCCCGGGCGGCGGGCTGGCCGGGCTGGCGGCCTGCTCAGCCCGTCTCGGCCTCGTCATGGAAGCCCTCCCCTGGTGGTGCCAGAGCACCACCAACAAGCCATTCACCCGGTCCCCCCGGCCGCCCGGCCGCCCGGCCCCCTCGAACTGGCCGCCCGGTCGACCCGGCCGCGCGGCCGCCGGGCTAGCCCAGCAGCGTGCCGAGGTCGGCTGTCGTGATGACCCTGGCCTGGCGGGGAAAGATCCGGCCGGTCAGGAACTCGGTGGAGCTCCGGATCCGGATCACCAGTGAGGTCCGAGAGCACGAAGACCTGGTAGTCGCGATCGTGGGCGTCGCGGACCGTCGACAGCACGACGCCGCTGGTGCTGAGCCCGGCCAGCAGCAGGGTGTCGACTCCCCGCTCGCGCAGCTGCTGATCAAGGTCAGTGGTCGAGAAGGCACCCACGCGGACCTTGCGGACAACGAGGTCCCCTGGCTCCGGAGACGCCTTCTCGTGGAATGCGGTCGCGGGCGAGTCGGCGTGGAGCGCCCGCCCGGCCGACATCGCCCGGGCGCCCATCATGCTGGTAGGCGGATCGCCTTGTAGTCCGCGTCCTCGAAGGCGACCCGGACGAAGCCGACGTGGCCGCCGCGGCTGCGCACGTACGCGATGGTCTCCGCCGCCCGGGCCAGCAGGTCGTCGGCGCCCGGGAATCTCATCCAGGATGCCTGCAAGGTAGTCCATCACGAGCAGCGCAGTGCGGCCGGGGTCAACGGCGGTCAGGGTCTCGGTCACGTGTTCTCCTCGGTAGTGTCGGCGGCGGTCCGCGGTGCTGCGGAGCGCCTCGGGCCCGCGGGCCTGGTGCTGCCCGTGCCCGTGCCCGTGCCCGTGCCCGCGCTTGCGCTCGCCGTGGCGGAGTGCGCGAGCTGGGGCGCCGGATCAGCGTCCTGATGGATGTACCGGCCGCCGCGCAGCAGCGAGGCGACCCGCCCCCAGCGCGGCCAGCGCGGCCGATACCGACAGCGCTATTACCAGGCCCTGGTGGAACGGTCCGGAGATGAGCTCGGGGAAGAACTGCCTGCCGGTGAGGACCTCCTGGCTGGCCTGCGGCAGCGCGGCGAGCAGGCCGGCCTGGCCGACAGCAGGTGCTCGACCGGGTTCACGCCGAGCACGGCGGCGAACAGCGACGACACCGGCGGGAGGGTGGCGATGCGGACGGGCGGCCGCAGAGGGCACGCCGTTGCGGAATAGGCCGCGGGCGAGCGTCTGCGGCAGGCTGGCGGCCAGCCCGGCAATCATCAGCGAGAAGAAAACGCCGATCGACAGGGCGGTGCCCAGTCTGATAGTCGCTCGCATTCCGGAGGCGGCGCCGCGGTACCTGGCCGGCACGCTGCTCATGATCGAGGCCGAGTCCGGCGCGGCGACATCCGCCGCCCACGCCGTTCGCGACGTCAGCAGCGCGAAGAGCCAGTACGGGAAGATCACCGGCATCAGATCAGGCCGATGAACTGGCTCCGAAGACCGCCATGCCGGCACTCGGCGAAGCCCGCGCGCCGAGCGGTCCGACAGCGCGCCGGGCACAGGGCCCGCGATCAAGAGCCGGCCGTAGCGGCAGCAGGAAGTTTCCGGCCACAGCGGTCTGTGCTGAAGCTGTAGCCGTGCAGCGGGAGCCAGTTCCCTGGAGCCAGATAATCAGGGTGAACTACAGCCGCCCCGGGCAATGGCGACGGCTGGCGGCCATCCCAGGCCGTCAAGGCCCTGATCTTGAACAGGCTGAACTGGACATCGGCTCGGCCACCCTGGTCTCGATCAGGCGAACGCCACCAGGAGCGCGATCCCGCCGACGAGCAGCCCGACCACCACCGGACTGGTCCAGCCATGGTGTGGCCGCCGTACGGCTGGATTCCGATGGTGAGCGCCACCAGCACCGCGCCGAGACCGAGCGCGAAGGCCGTTACCCCACCAGTCGTACCCCCGGTTGCGCTCGCCGCTGTCGCGGAGCTTGAAGTAGGCCCGCCGTCCCGTAGATCCCGACGGGCACGTTGACCCAGACACCGCGCGCCAGTCCAGCGCAGCGAGAACGCCGCCCGCAACCAGGCCGATGAACTGGCCCGCGATGGCAGCTACCTGGTTGATGCCGAGAGCGAAGCCGCGCTTGTCGGCCGGGAACGCGTCCGTCAGGATCGCGGCTGAGTTCGCCGTCAGCATGGACCCGCCGGTGGCCTGCAGAATCCGCCAGCCGATCAGCCAGAGCGCGGCGCTCGCGCCGATGAACGGATCGAACGACAGCAGGATCGACGCCGCGGTGAAAACCGCGAACCCGGCGTTGTAGATCCGGACCCGGCCGAACATGTCGCCGAGGCGGCCGAGGTTGACCACGAGCACGGCCTGGACCAGCCGGTAGCCCATGATCATCCACAGCAGGTAGAAGATGTTGCCGGAGGTCAGCGGGTCGAGGTGGATGCCGCGGAAGATCGCGGGCAGCGCGATGATGACGATGGAGCCGTCCAGCGCCGACATGAAAACCGAGGCGGTGGTGTTGGCCAGCGCGACCCAGCGGTACCGGTCACTCGCCTGCGCTGCCTGGCCGTCCGTCACTCCGTGCCCTCCGTGGCTGCCGTCCCGGTCCCGGTCAAATGCTCTGCGCCAGCCGCTCGAGCAGCGGCACCGCAGTCCTGAGCTGCTGTAGCTCGGCCTCGGTGAAACCGGCCGACAGTGCCTTCGCGATGCGCTGCGTTCGCTGGTCACGCCGGTCGCCCAGCACCTGACGGCCGGTCTCGGTGATCGAGATCACGATGCGGCGGCCGTCGCCCGGGGTCGCAGGCCGCCGCTCGGCCAGGCCGCGCGCTTCCAGCGCTCCCAGGGTCGCGCCCATCGACTGCGGGCTGATCTGCTCCTGCCGCGCCAGCTCGCTTGACGTTGTGGCGCCGCCGCGATCCAGGCGGGAGAGGGCGGAACTCTCCGGCAGCGTCAGCTCGCCTTCCGTCCTGATCTGGCGCAGCCGCCGCACCAGCAGTCCGATGCTGACGCGCAGCGCCCCGGCAACCTCGGCTACGTCCGGGCTCTCCGTCATAAGCTAAGGCTACACTGATAAGCCCAGCCTTACTAAAATCGGC
>CAVOKK010000027.1:0-50749 GCA_963696455.1 uncultured Actinomycetota bacterium | reverse complement strand
ACAGCTCTCGCCAGCGGTCTGAATCTGGCGGTCGCGGGTCAGCTGGCCGTCGCTTTCGCCGTCGTGTTCCGGCTGAGGCGCCTGGCGCTGACGGTGATCGCTGTCGTCCTCGCTTTGTGGCTCTTCCTTCCGGGTTTCGGCATCCAGCCGGGCGACATTTTCAGCGACTTCCTGCTGACCTGCTATCTGCTGGAGGCGGTCGCGCTAATCGTATCGCCCGGCCCGCGCCGCGGCCTGCAGCTGCTGACGTGGAGATCCGGTGCAGTGCTGGCCGGTGCCGCCGCGGCGCTCACGGTTGCCTGGGCGCTCACTATGAGGCTTGCGTTCGGAGATGGCTACATCTCAGGCGGAGATGCCCGCGACAATGCCGTCGCCGTTGTCGTGCTCATCGCGCTCGCGCTCGCCGTCGCGCTGTTCTCGCAGCTGGGGCGGTACGTCGTGGTGCTCTTCGCGGCCGTGTTCTACCCGTGCGGGCTCGTCCTGGCGCGGTACGCCGGCGTCGCCGGCAGCACCTTCCTGCACGGTCGGCCGGTGACGTTCACTGTCCTGTATCTGCCGCCCCTTGTCGCGGCCGGCGCCATCGTCGCTGCCGCCTACCGCGGCCGGCACAGACGGCTGGACAACCGCCCGGAGGGCACAGGCGCACGCGCATAGCTGACCAATCCGGCAACGCAGGATTCCTTGTCAGCGAATCGGCGTTTCGTTAGCGTCCTGACTGAGGAACGGATCCGTTCCCCGCTAGTTCGGGAGCGAGCATGACCGAGGCCGCCGGCAAGATCCAGGAGACGCAGATCGAGCGGTACTCCTCGACCCGCGGCATCAACTACGACCTGATCCCGTGGAAGCTGTGGGAGAAGTCCAAGAAGCTCTTCTGGGATCCCGCCGACATCGACTTCTCCCGCGACGCCGTCGACTGGCAGGAGATGTCACCGACCGCACGAACCCTGGTCGCGCTCTCCGCCCGCGGGTTCATGGTCGGCGAGGAGGCCGTGACGCTGGACATCGTCCCGCTGCTGCGCTGCATGTCCGACCTCGGGCGCCTGGAGGACACGATGTACCTGTCGATGTTCGCCATGGAAGAGGCCAAGCACACGGAGATGTTCCGCCGCTGGTTCGACGCCGTCGGGATGGACCCGGCGTCGCTGGATGACCTGGTGCGCTCCCGGAACGACGAGCTGCGGAACAGCGACGGCAGCCGCCGGACCGGGCTGTTCGACGGCGCGCTGACCAGGGTCATGCGCCGCCTGGATACCGACCACTCCCCGAGGCGATCCTGGACGCGACTCTGGTCTACAACCAGCTCGTGGAGGGCGTGGCGGCGATCAACGGGTACCGCCGCTGGGACGAGACGTTCCGCAGGCTCGGCAAGCTTCCCGGCCTCCAGGCGGGCCTGAAGCTCACCCAGCGCGACGAGCGGCGGCACATTGCCTACGGCACCTACCTCGGCCGCCAGATTCTCGCCGAGCACCCGGAGCTCTGGGAGTTCACCGAACGCCGCTGGGCCAGGCTGACCAGCGGCTTCGTCGGCGGCTACGGCAGCGCGGCCCCGGAGCAGGACGCGTCCGTGCCCGACTTCGACCCGGCAGAGCTGAAGGCGCTGGCCGATCGCCGGCTCGAGGCCCTCCGGGTCGCGGTCACGATGCGGCCCGCCGACGTCGAGCGCGCCGACGTCGAGTCGTTCGTGCCGGCCGAGCTCGCCAGCATCACCTAGCCCGGCAGCCGCTCGAGGGCGAGATCGTGGTGACTTCGCGTGCGCATAGGACGCCAAGTCACCACGATCACGGATCGGGCCTTCCTTGTCCTCGCTAGGCCGAGGCCGTCGCAGGGGCCGCGGCGGTGATAGTGCGCGTTACCGGCACGGGATTCTTGAACAGGTCAAGCACGGGGCAGTGCTCGTCGACGGCGGCCGCCAGCTCGGCGTAGCGCTCGTCGCTCTCCGGGCCCGTCACCGTCACCTCGACGCGGATCGCGGTGAAGCCCGGCCGCACGGTGTCGTCGAAGCCGAAGAAGCCGCGGATGTCCAGGTCGCCTTCCAGCCGGACGGTGAGCTTGTCGAAGGACATGCCGAGCTGCGCTGCCCAGAACCGGTAGGTGATGGCCTGGCAGGATCCGAGCGAGGCGAGCGCGTACTGCACCGGGTTCGCGGCGACGTCCGCGCCGCCCAGCGCTGGCGGCTCGTCCACCTTGAACGTATGCGCACCGGTCCGGATGTCGACCTCGGTAATCCCGACGAGCGTCCCCTCGGCACTGAACAGCGCCTGACCATTGGCGGGATCGTCGGCGACCGCTGTGCGGGTGGCTGCGATGAGCGAGTCGATGGACATGAGGGCCCTCCCTCGTCGGGATTCCGCTGGCACCGATGACAGCTGCGCCCAGCGCCCTGTTGCGCCCAGCACGCCTTATTGTCTATTAATTCAATCTGAATCGTCAAGATTGACAGTAAGGCCGAGGGCGGCGCCCGCCCGCTACTGGAGGCCGGCGCGAACCGAGGTGATGCGCTGGGTGTTGAAGCCGAGCCAGTGCATCCGGCCCACGTACCGCGCATGCTCGACCTTGATGCAGCGGTCCATGATCACCGTCACGCCGCCGTCCTCGGCGATCTGCGCGCCCTCCGCGTTGATCACGCCGAACTGGCACCAGAGGGCGCCCGCGTGGATGGCCACGGCATCCCTCGCGATCTCCGGCAGCGCGTCCGGCGCGCGGAAGACATTCACGATGTCCACGTGCTCGGGGACGTCGAGCAGGCTCGGATAGCTCGTCTGCCCGAGAATCTCGGTCTCGCGGGGATTCACCGGGATCACCCGGTAGCCGTGCCGCCTGAGGTAGTAGCCAACGAAGTAGCTGGCCCGCAGCTCGCTGGCCGACAGGCCGACGATCGCGATGGTCTTCGCGCTGTGGATCACGCGCTGGATCGTCAGCGAGTCCTGGTACTGCGCGAGATCGATCATGCCGTCGCAACCTTCTCTCCCGCTCGCGCGGCCACGAGCGAGAAACCCTTCTCCAGATCCCAGATCAGGTCGTCCGACGGACTCAGTGCCGACCGACAGCCGCACCGTCCCCGGCCGGACGCCGGCCGCCAGCAGCTCGTCGTCGCCCAGCTGGCGGTGCGTTGTGCTGGCCGGGTGGATGATCAGGCTCTTCGCATCGCCGACATTCGCCAGGTGGGACCAGAGCGTGACGCCGCGGATGAGGTCCTGGCCGCCAGCCCGGCCGCCTGCGCAGTCGAACGAGAACACCGCGCCGGCACCGCCCGGCAGGTACTTCTCCACCAGCGGCCGGTACTTGCTGTCCGGCAGGCCGGGGTAGGTCACGTTCGACGCCAGCTCATGCGACTCGAGGAAGGCCGCGACCGCCAGCGCGTTGGTGACGTGGCGCTCCATCCGCAGCGACAGCGTCTCCAGGCCCTGCAGCAGCAGGAAGGCGTTGAACGGGGACAGCGTGCCGCCGAGATCGCGCAGGGTCTCCGCGCGGAGCTTCATCAGGTAGCCGTACGTCCCGAACGTCTCGTGGAACTGCAGGCCGTGGTAGGCCGGCGACGGATCCGCGACCACGGGAAACCGCCCGTTGGACCAGTTGAACGTGCCCGCCTCGACCACGACGCCGCCGATGCTCGTGCCGTGGCCGCCGATGAACTTGGTCGCCGAGTGGATCACGATGTCGGCGCCCCACTCGATCGGGCGGCACAGATACGGCGTCGCGAACGTGTTGTCCACGACCAGCGGAAGCTCATGCTCGTGCGCGATGGACGCGATCGTCTCGATGTCCAGCACGTTCCCGGCCGGGTTGCCGATCGTCTCGCCGAAGAACGCTTTCGTGTTGCCGCGGACCGCCTGCCGCCACGCGTCCGGATCGTCAGGGTCGACCCAGGTCAGCTCCACGTTCATCTTGCGCAGCAGGTGCTTGAACTGGTTCACCGTCCCGCCGTAGAGCGCCGAGGACGACACGACGTGGTCGCCGGGCTCCAGCAGGGTGAACAGGGCGGCCGCCTGCGCTGCGATGCCGCTGGCGAAAGCGACGCCGCCTGCGCCGCCCTCGAGGTTCGCGACCCGCTCCTCGAACACCGCAACGGTGGGGTTCATGATCCGCGAGTAGGTGTTCCCGTATTCCTGCAGGTTGAAGTAGGCCGCCGCCGATTCCGGGTCCTCGAACACATAGCTGGTCGTCTGGAAGATCGGCACTGCCCGTGCGCCGGTGTTCGGGTCGGGCCGCTGCCCGGCGTGCAGCTGCCGCGTCTCGAATCCGAACGCGCGCGCTTCCTCGGTGCGGGAGCCGCTGTCGGTCATGCCGTTGTCGGTCATGCCGTTGTCGGTCATGAAGGCCTCTTTCCTGCCGTCACCCGGCTCCGCCGCTCCCGGCCGGGCCGTGCTCGCCCGGGCTGTGCTCACCCCGGCCGTGCACACCCGGCTGTGCTCACCCAGGAACCGGCGGATGAGGGGCGTCTGCCGTGCCTCCTCAAGCAGGAAGCAGTCGTGCCCGTACGGCGCCTCGATCACATGGAACTCGACCGGCTTGCCGAGACCGCTCAGCGCATCGGCGATCTCCATCGACGCGGACGGCGGGTAGAGCCAGTCAGAACTGAACGCTATCAGCAGCGTTCGCGCCGAGATGTCCGCGAGCGCCCGCGCCAGCGATCCGTTGCCGTGCTCCCGCCCGAGGTCGAAGTACGTGAGCGCGCGCGACAGATAGAGATAGGTGTTGGCGTCGAAGCGCCGGACGAACGAGTCAGCCTGATGCCGCAGGTAGCTCTCGACCGCGAACTCCGGCTCGGTGATCGTGTAGCGGAGGTCATCGGCGAACTGCAGCCGCCTGCCGAACTTGTCACCCAGCGCCTGCGCGGACAGGTAGGTGATGTGGCCGACCATCCGGGCCACGCCCATGCCGGCCGCGGGCGCGGCTCCGGTGCCGTAGTAGCGGCCGCCCTGCCAGGCCGGGTCGCGCATGATCGCGTCGCGCGCGATCGAGTTCCAGGCCACGCCCTGCGGCTGGAGTGCGTGCGTGCTGGCAATCGACACGACGGCATCGACCTGGTCAGGGAACAGGACCGCCCACTCGAATGCCTGCATGCCGCCGAGCGAGCCGCCGGCCACCGCCGCCAGCCGCTCGATGCCGAGTTCATGCAGGAATGCCCGCTCTGTTCGCACCATGTCCGCCACGGTGATCACGGGGAAGTCCGGCCCGTACGGCTCCCCCGTCGCCGGACTGACCGACGAGGGCCCCGTCGTCCCGCTGCAGCCGCCGAGCAGGTTCGTGGCAACGACAAAGAACTGGTCGGTGTCGAACGCCTTGCCGGGACCGATCATCCCGTCCCACCAGCCGAGCCCCTTGCCAGCCGCGCCGTCGCGCGCCTCGGCCGCGAACCCGTCGCGGGTGCTCTCCTGCGGCGGCGTCTTCGCGAAGCCGGCAGCGTGGGCATCGCCGCTGAGCGCGTGGCATACCAGGATTACATTGTCGCGTCCAGGCGAAAGGGTGCCGTAGGTCTCGTAGGCTACGCGGACGGGGTGCAATTCGCGCCCGCAGTCGAGCCGCACTGGTCCAGGCAGGTCCAGGTACTGCGTTTCGACGGTCCCGACCGAGCCGGCCGCGAGCGTCGAGGCTGGCTCGGACATAGGGGCTATGTTAACCCGCCTTGACCAGTGTAATGTCAAGCATCTCCATAGGGATTTCGGAGAAGTGTGCGAAAAGGGGTAATAGGCCATGACCACTGTCACCAACGGAGTTAACGTCCAGGCGCTACTCGACGCGCGGGAAGTGCTGAAGGGCGCGCCCGAGGCCGCTCAGTTCACCTGGCGCGCGTCAGCCAAGTGGCAGAGCGGAGTCCACAGCCAGATCAAGGTCAAGAGCTTCTTCGGCCTCGGGCAGGAGCAGAGCCACAAGGAAGAGTGGTCGTTTGAAGCTGACCACCCCGAGGTTTTCGCGGCCGAGGACAACGGCATCACGCCGATCGAGTACCTCCTCGTCGGGCTGGCGAGCTGCCTGACGGGCGGCGTGGCGTCGGTGGCGGAGAACCGCGGTATCCAGCTGCACTCGGTTGAGTCCACGGTCGAGGGCGGGCACGACATCCGCGGGATCCTCGGTGCCGACAGCGACGTCCGCAACGGCTACAACGACATCAAGGTGACCTTCACCATCGACGCAGACGCATCGAGGGAGGAAATCGAGGCACTGGTAGCCCAGTCCCAGAAGCGCTCCGCCGTGTTCGACGCGCTCACCAACCCGACAAACGTCACTGTCGAAGTCGCCTGAGCTTCAACAGGCGCTGAAAGGGCAGGCCATCGAGCGCACCACCACGGTCGTCATCGGCGCGGGGCACGCCGGCCTCGCCGCGAGCTACTTTCTCAGCGACCGGTCGATCGATCACGTCGTCCTCGAGCGCGGCGAGATAGCGAATTCCTGGCGTCGTGAACGCTGGGACTCGCTGCGGCTGCTCACTCCGAGCTGGCAGAGCCAGCTGCCGGGCTTTCGCTATGAAGGCACGGATCCCGACGGGTATATGACGGTGGGCGAAGTCACCGAGTTCATCGAGGGCTTCGCCGCCGCGTCCCGCGCTCCGGTCAGGACCGGGACAGCCGTCACGTCAGTGCGGCGTGCCGACGACGGGTACACCGTGATCACGACCGGGGGCGAGATTCGGTGCCAGGCGGTCGTCATCGCCAGCGGCGCCTGCAATCAGCCGTCGGTGCCGCAGTTCGCGGCCGCGGTGCCGGCGTCGGTCGAGCAGCTGACCACGTTCGACTACCGTGATCCGGCCAAGCTCCCCGACGGCGGCGTGCTTGTCGTCGGGGCGTCGGCGACCGGCGTGCAGCTGGCAGCCGAGCTGCAGCGGTCCGGCAGGCCCGTGACCCTCTCCGTCGGAGAGCATGTGCGGCTGCCGCGCACGTACCGCGGCCGCGACGTCCTGTGGTGGATGGCTGCGTCCGGGTTGTGGGACGAGCGGTACGACGAGCTTGACGACCTCACCCGGGCCCGGCGGCTGCCCTCGCCCCAGCTCGTCGGGACTCCCGAGCGGATGATGCTCGACCTCAACGCGCTCACCTCGACCGGCGTCGAGCTGATCGGCCGCTGGGCCGCTGTCCGTGATGGCAGCGCGCTGTTCTCCGGCGGCCTGCGCAACATGTTCTCGCTCGCGGACCTCAAGATGGGGCGCCTGCTGGACACGTTCGACGAATGGGCCCGGACAGCCGACCGCGACGGCGAGGTCGGCCCTCCCGAGCGCTTCGAGCGGACGCGCGTGCCCGACTCGGCACGGCTGCAGCTCGACCTGCGCAGCGGCGAGATCGCGTCGATCGTGTGGGCGACGGGCTTCCGTCCTGATTACCAGTGGCTTGACGTGCCCGTGGTCGACGAGAAGGGCCAGTTGCGCCACGACGGCGGCGTGGTCGACAGTCCGGGCCTGTACGCGCTGGGACTGCCGGTACTGCGACGGCGCAAGTCCACGTTCATCTACGGGATCGAGGACGACGCGCGCGAGGTGATCGATCACCTCGCGGGCTACCTGGCCGCGCGCGGGTGATCCTTACCCCGGGCGAACTATGAGGATCGTTAGATAATCACGTCAACTGGGAGCATGCCCGGCGCGTCACATGCTCGTGACTAACTCACCGGGTGAAGAAGCCGCCCAGTACCGGACACGTCCTTACGAGCAGCCGCAGGCCCAGGCTTTGCCGGTACCCGCCGAACAGTCCTACCTGGCGCCGCCGGCAAGCTTCGGGCAGCCCATGGCGTACAGCCAGGTACAGCCTCACAGCGCAGCGCTGGGAGTCCTTGCGTCCTTCTTCATTCCCGGACTCGGCTCGATGTTCAACGAGAAAGTCGGCAAGGGCATCGGCATTCTGGCCTGTTACGTCGTTGCCGTGATCTTGTGCGCCGTGCTCGTCGGTTTTATCGCCGCTCCGGCGGTATGGATCTGGGGCATGGTCGCGGCGAACAACGACGCCCACAAGTGGAACAGGGCACACGGCATCCTGTCTTAGCTGCTACGGGCCGGGCGGCAGCAGCCATTGATGCGCGGGCCGCGCGGGTCCGGATCAGGATGCTCGCCGTGATGAGACCCAGGTAGACATAGGACTCTCGGGCGTGCCGCCGTGCCTGCCAGCTGACGGTGCAGTGGCGTGCCTGCAGGCCGACAGCTGCGGGCTGACATGCTGGAGAGCTCCCCCGTTCCCGTGCTCATTGTCGTTTCCGCCGCCTTGACACGCCCGAGCCTGCGAGAGACAGTTCGCAGCAGATCGGGGAAACGTTGCAAGGAGAGGCACATGAGCGAGCTGACGCAGGGTCCGCTGGTCCGCCTCAAGGACGGCGCCGTCCGCGGCCGGCTCGAGTCTGGAGTGTCCGCGTTTCTCGGCATCCCCTACGCCGCTCCCCCGTTCGGCGCGAACCGGATGCGGCCGCCGCAGCCTGTCCAGCCCTGGGACGGCGAGCGTGACGGCACCCGGTACGGCCCGACGGCGCCCAAGGGTGACTATCCGCCCCAGTACTCGCCGCTGTTCCCCGAAGTCGTGGTCCCCGGCGAGGACTGCCTGAATCTCAACGTCTGGACGCCGGACGTACTCGGCGCGGGCCTGCCGGTACTTGTCTGGATTCACGGCGGCTCCTTCATGAACGGCTCCGGCTCAGTGGCCGCGTACAACGGCATCGGCGTTCGCCCGTGACGGCGTTGTCTGCGTGACGATCAACTACCGGCTCTCGGCCGAGGGCTTCCTGTTCCTCGACGACGGCATCGCCAACCTCGGGCTGCTCGACCAGCTGGCGGCCCTGCGCTGGGTGCAGGAGAACATCTCCGCCTTCGGCGGCGATCCGGCCCGGGTCACGGTCGCCGGCGAGTCAGCCGGGGCGATGAGCGTGACGACCCTGCTGTCGATGCCCCTGGCCGAGGGGCTGTTCAGCCAGGCCGTCGCGCAGAGCGGGGCCGGGGCGCACACGCTCACCCCCGATGAGGGCCGCATGGTCGGCCAGTACCTGGCCGAGGCGCTAGGCGTGCCTGCTGACCGTGAGGCCATCAGGAATGTCCCGCTGGAGAAGCTCGTGCAGATCGCGTCCGACCTCGTGGTGGAGGTGCAGACTGCACCCGACCCGGCCAGATGGGGGCAGCTTGCGCTGAGCCTGCTGCCGTTCGCTCCCGTGGTCGACGGGTCGGTGCTCCCGGCAGCGCCGCTTACATCGATCGCCGCAGGCCAGGGCAACGGCGTCCGGCTCCTGATCGGATCGAACCGGGACGAAGCGCGGCTCTTCCTCGTCGCAGCCTCGACCATTGACCTGATCGACGACGCGACGCTCCAGGCAGCCGCAGGCGCCTACGGGCTGTCCGAGGCTGGCCTGGCCGTCTATAGAGGTAACCGCCCGGGCGCCAGCGCGGGCGACCTCCTGGCCGCGGTCATCACAGACTGGTTCTTCGGCATCCCGCCGGTCCGGGTGGCCGAGGCGCGGGCTGCCGCCGGCGCCGCGAGGTACCTGGCGCTACCGCTTCGACCACCCCGAGCCGGCCGACAACCACCGCCTCGGTGCCTGCCACGGTGCTGAGATCCCGTTCGTCTTCGATACGGCCGGCAACGACGAGGTCCGGCCGCGCATCGGCGATGCTCCGTCGCAGCCCGTTGCCGACCGGGTCCACAAGGTCTGGGTCGACTTCATCAGCCGCGGCGACCCTGGCTGGCCCGCCTACGATCTGGACTCCCGCACGACTGGCCTGCTCAGCGACCGTACGACGGTAGTCAGCGACCCGGCCGCAGACGAGCGCGCCTGCTGGGACGGGATCCGCTAGGGGGCATTTCTGAGCCTTCCTATCTGATGCGGCGACAAGTAAAATAGACGGGCAGACGGATGCTCTCTTCGGGCCAACGCGTGGACACCCCGCCGCTCCGTCAGTGCGCTGATCCGACCGGTACGTCGTCAGTGCGCTAGCTGTCACCCATGCACCGATCTAGCCGGCAGTCCGGACTGGGAGCGCAGGCCAAACGTCCCGAACTTGCCGGATTCCCGGCGGGCGGGCGGGACCTTGGACCCTGGGGTGTCTCGCGGTCGAGGTGGCAGCGTCGGCTCAAAGCAGTCAATCCTAGCGACAAATAGGCAGTCGCTCCCGGACGCCGCGGAAGGACAGACAATGAAGATCGCTGACAATGTCACGCAGCTCATCGGGAACACACCGCTGGTCCGGCTGCAACGAGTCACTGACGGGGCCGGCGCGGCCGTCGTCGCGAAACTGGAGTTCTTCAACCCGGCAAATAGCGTGAAAGACCGGATCGGCGTGGCAATGATCGATGCCGCTGAGCACGCCGGACTCATCGGGCCGGACACCATCATCCTGGAGCCGACCAGCGGGAATACGGGAATCGCGCTCGCGATGGTCTGCGCCGCCCGCGGCTACCGGTGCACGCTGACGATGCCCGAGACGATGAGCGTGGAGCGGCGCCAGCTGCTCCGCGCCTGGGCGCGGATCTCGTGCTGACGCCGGGCCGGGCGGCATGCCCGGCGCCATCGCCAAGGCGGAGGAACTCGCCAAGAGCGACCAGCGGTACTTCGTACCGCAGCAGTTCGAGAACCCCGCGAACCCGGCGATACACCGGGCGACGACTGCCGAGGAGGTCTGGCAGGACACCGACGGCACCGTTGACATCTTCGTGGCGGGCGTCGGAACCGGCGGCACCATCACCGGCGTCGGCGAGGTACTGAAGGAGCGAAGGCCGTCGGTTCGCCTGGTTGCCGTCGAGCCAGCCGCGTCGCCTGTCCTGTCCGGTGGCGAGAAGGGACCGCACCCGATCCAGGGCATCGGCGCGGGCTTCGTTCCCGCCGTCCTCGACCTGGACATCGTTGATGAGATTGTCACGGTCGAAAACGATGCCGCCATCGAGATGGCTCGCCGGCTGGCCGCCGAAGAGGGCCTGCTGGTCGGCATCTCGTCCGGAGCCGCAGTCTGGGCCGCCGTTCAGGAGGCGCAGCGGCCAGAGAATGCCGGGAAGCTGATCGTGGTCGTGATCCCCGACTTCGGCGAGCGCTACCTGAGCACGCCCCTGTTCGCTGACCTGAGCTAGCAGCCGTGTTCGGGACCATGCGGCAGGACATCCGGGCGGCCAGGGAACGGGACCCGGCCGCCCGCAGCGCCGCGGAGATCGCGCTGTGCTACCCGGGCGTCCATGCGATCTGGGCGTACCGGGCCAGTCACCGGCTCTGGCAGCATGATCACAAGCTGGCCGCGCGACTCTGCTCGGCAGCGGCCAGGGCATTCACCGGAGTCGATATCCACCCGGCCGCGGTACTCGGCAGCGGGCTGTTCATCGATCACGCCACTGGCGTGGTGATCGGCGAGACCGCCGAGGTCGGTACTGACGTCACCATTTACCACGGCGTCACCCTCGGCGGCAGCAGCCTGCGCCGCGGCAAGCGGCATCCGACAATCGGCGACAGGGTCACCATCGGCGCCGGAGCGAAGGTTCTCGGCCCGATCACCGTTGGCCACGACAGCCGGATCGGCGCCAACGCCGTCGTGGTCAAGGCCGTGCCGCCCGACTCGGTCGTCGTGGCGTTCCCGGCCAGGTGATCCACCGCAGGCAGCACGATCACGGGACGACCGCGCTGCCGGATCTCGACAACTCTGTTCTGCCTGACGTTGTCGGCGTGAGCCTGCGGGCTCTCCTGGACCGGATCGAGGACCTTGAAAGCAAGGTGGACGGCATCGGCATCAGGCGCGTCCGGTTTCTGCCTTGCCTGAGGTCTGGTACCAGGACGATTTCTCAATCTGAGGCGCAGGAACGGGCCCGGCGGCATGATCGTGGTGATTTCGCGTGCGCTATAGGACGCCAAGTCACCACGATCAGTGCTTAGGAGGCATCTCGGCGAGGCGGTCGTGCAGCCGCTCGCGGACCTGCTCCGCGGTGTAAGCACGCCGCTGCCGCTCCGCCCGGGCGATCACCACCCCGGTGGCGGCCACGCCCGCGAACGCTGCCAGTCCGAGTACCTTGGGCCACCGCATCTGCCTAGGCTACGGCTATGCCTGCCGCGCACATCACCCTTGACGAAGCCATTGAGCTGACGCGGACCGGGGATGTCTGGCTGTTCCGCGGGCACACGGCCGGTGACCGGGCCATTCAGATCGCCACGAACAGTCCCGTCAACCACGTCGGCATGTCCGTGGTCATCGAGGATCTGCCCCCGCTGATGTGGCACGCCGAGCTCGGCCGGTCGCTGCCCGACGTGTGGTCAGGCACCCGCCAGCGCGGGGTCCAGCTTCATGATCTGCGCGAGGCCGTGCTGGTCTGGGCCCGCAAGTACGGTCAGCGCGCGTGGCTACGTCAGCTGGACCAGCCGGTTACCAGGGAGATGGAGGACGCTGTCCTGCGCACGATCGCCCGGATGGACGGCACGCCGTTCCCGTCCACGACCCGGCTGGCATCGCAGTGGCTGGCCGGGCGCATCCCGGCCATCCGGCGCGCCGGGCACGCGACAGGCTCGCAGTCCGCCGACCCGGCGACCCCGGCCGACCCCCAGGCCGAACCCAGGCCGCGAAACCCAGGCCGACAGCCGCAGGGCCGCCGACCTCCAGACCGCCTACTGCGCCCAGGTCCTGGCCGTCACGTTCCAGGCCATGGGCCTGCTGCCCGCCGCCAGACGGCCGAACTGGTTTGACGCCGGACGATTCTGGAGCGGGGATGATCTTGCGCTCTCGGGCGGGTTCGCGCTCGGCAGCGAGATCGCCGTCCAGATCCCGGCGACGGACGATCCAGGCGAACCCGGAGCTTCCGCCAGCGGCCGCTGACAGCTGCCCCGGCGGGAGTCCTCAACCCGGCTGGGGCCGCAGAGCCCCCTGAGCCGGGTGTGCAGCGCGCCGAGCCAGCCCGGCCGGCCACCGGGACCAACGTCCCGCGAGCGCGAGCACAGTGGCACTGCACAGCGCCGCCGGACGCACTCAGCATGAACGGGACCACTCGCGCAAGCCGGGCCACCCGGCCGGCCCAGCGAAGGCACATCTGCCGTAGGACGTAAGGAGCTGACGATGACCGTGACGCAGTTAACGCAGAAGGAGCGCGCGGGCATGGTCAGCCAGCGGGTGGCTCTGGTCACCGGCGGAACCGGCGGCATCGGAGCCGCGATCTGCCGCCGCCTGGCCAGCGAGGGCGCATCGATCGCGGCTGGCTACTGGCACCAGCCTGAGCGGGCCGCCAAAGTCACAGGCCGCCATGGCCGCCGATTACCCCGGCCAGCGGTTCACGGTGCACGAGGGCAACATCGGCTCGGCCGATGACTGCCGTCGCGTCGTGCACGACGTCATCGAGCAGCATGGCCGTCTCGACGTGCTGGTGAACAACGCCGGCATCGCGATCGACCGGACTGTCGCCAAGATGTCGGACGAGGACTGGCTGCGCGTCATCTCCGTCAACCTGTCCGGCGCGTTCTTCATGGCCCAGGCCGCGCTTGAGCACATGATCGAGCGTGGCACCGGCCGCATCATCAACGTGTCATCGGTCATCGGCGAGACGGGCAACATCGGCCAGGCCAACTACGCGGCATCCAAGTCGGGCCTGTTCGGGATGACGAAGTCGATGGCCAAGGAGGCCATCTTCCAGCTGAACAGCGCCAAGCGCCCGTTCGGCGACGGGATCGGCCTGACCGTCAACGCGGTCACCCCGGGCTTCATCGCGACGGACATGCTCGCGTCGATCTCCGACCAGCTGCTCGAGCGCATCAAGGGGCAGATCCCCGTCGGCCGGCTCGGCCAGGCCGGACGAGATCGCCCGCGTCGTGTGCTTCCTGGCGGCCGACGAGTCCGCCTACATCACCGGCCAGATCTGGGCCGTCAACGGCGGACTGGACATGTGAGGGACGATGACCATGCCAGATGTTGTCGTGCTGTCCGCCACCAGGACCGCGATCGGCAAATACGGCGGCGGGCTGGCCGGCGTTCCGCCCTGCGACCTCGCCGCGACGGTGGTGCGGGAAGCGGTGCGACGGGCCGGCGTCGAGCCGGCCGATGTCGGCCACGCGGTGTTCGGCCACGTGATCCACACCGAGGCCAGGGACATGTACCTGGCCAGGGTCGCCGCCGTCAACGGCGGCCTGCCGGTCGGGACCCCGGCATTCACCGTGAACAGGCTCTGCGGCAGCGGGCTGCAGGCCATCGTCTCCGCGGCGCAGGCCATCTCTGCTCGGCGATGCCGACGCCGCGGTAGCGGGCGGCGCCGAGTCGATGAGCCGCGCCCAGTACTGGCTGCCGAGCCTGCGCTGGGGCCAGCGGATGCAGGACGGCGTGACGGTCGACGCCATGGTCGGCGCGCTGACCGACCCGTTCGACGGCTGCCACATGGGCGTGACAGCGGAGAACGTGGCGCGCGAGTTCGGAATCTCGCGCGGCGATCAGGACGCCCTGGCTGTCGAGAGCCACCGCCGGGCCGCGGCCGCCGTCAGCGCCGGGTACTTCACCGAGCAGATCACTCCCGTGAGGCGCCGGCCCGGAAGGGCACCGTCGAGCGTGATAGCTGACGAGCACATCCGGCCGGGCGCAACCGCCGACGATATGGCCAGGCTGCGTCCGGCCTTCGCCGACGACGGCACGGTAACCGCGGGCAACGCCTCGGGCGTCAACGACGCCGCGGCCGCTGTCGTGCTGGCCAGCGACGATTACGCCGGCCGCAACGGACTGGCGCCGATCGGCCGCCTCGTCGCCTACAGCCACGCGGGCGTGGAGCCGAGGATCATGGGCATCGGCCCGGTCCCGGCCGTCAGGCTCGTGCTGGACAAGGCGGGACTCAAGGTTGACGATATCGACGTGTTCGAGGTGAACGAGGCGTTCGCCGCGCAGGCCCTGGCCGTCGTCCGCGAGCTCGGCCTGCCGCCGGACCAGACCAACCCGAACGGCAGCGGCATCTCGCTCGGCCATCCCGCTCGGCGCCACGGGCGCCATCCTCGTCGTCAAGGCCCTGTACGAGCTGCAGCGGACGGCCGGCCGGTACGCGCTGGTCACGATGTGCATCGGCGGCGGTCAGGGCATCGCCGCGATCTTCGAGCGGATGTAACCCGCCTGCGCGCAGCGTGAGCGGCCCGGATGAGGAGAGAGGTCATTATGACCAGCACCGACAACGCGTGGCAGGCTGCGGAGGCCGCCGCCGAGGCGCTCGCTCCCGAGGCCGGCGAGTTCGCCTCCGCTGGACACGGCTGGCTTCGGTCAGGCGATGCTGGCCGTGCTCATGCGCGCGGCCGGGCAACCCGGCTGGCGTGACCTCTGCCACGCTGCGGTTCTGGACCAGCATGGCCCGGATCGGGCCAGTCGCCGCGGCCCGGTGGGTCGGCGCGGACGCGGCACCGCCCGTTCCCGCCCCGGACGATAAGCGGTTCACCGACCGCACCTGGGCCGACAACCCTGCCTTCTTCGCGCTCCGGCAGGCCTATCTGGCCGCCAGCCAGCTGAGCCGGCGACCTGCTCGCCGCTGGCGCGGGCGACACCGTGGCCGACGCGAAGGCGGCGCTCGCCGCGGGCTTCCTGCTGGACGCGCTCGCGCCGACGAACTTCCTGCTCACCAATCCGGCGGCGATCAAGAGGGCGATGGAGACCGGCGGCACCAGTCTCGCGGCGGGCGCCCGCAACTTCGTCGACGACCTGCTGCGCAACGGCGGACGGCCCGCGTCAGGTCGACACGAGCTCCTTCAGGATCGGCGAGAATATCGCGGCCACGCCGGGCAAGGTCGTGTTCAGGAACGAGCTGATGGAGCTCATCCAGTACACGCCGCAGACGCGCAAGGTCCGCGCCATCCCGATGCTCGCCAGCCCGCCGTGGATCAACAAGTACTACATCATGGACCTGGCGCCCGGCCGCAGCTTCATCGAGTGGGCGGTCCAGCATGAGCGGACCGTCTTCGCCATCTCCTACCGCAACCCGGGCAGCTCGATGCGGGACGTCACGCTGGACGACTACCTGATCCACGGCCCGCGGACAGCGCTCGACGTCATCGGGGACATCACCGGCTCCCCCCGGATCGACATCACCGGGCTGTGCCTGGGGGGCGCGCTGACCGGCATGCTGGCGGCCTATCTGGCCGACGCCGGCGACGACAGGATCGGCTCGGTCACGCTGCTCAACACGATGCTCGACTACTCGCGAGCCGGGCGTGCTCGGCGCCTTCACCGACGAGCAGACGGTGGCGCGGCTGGAAGCGGAGATGACCAAGAAGGGGTACCTGGACGGCAGCCAGATGGCCGGCACCTTTGACCTGCTGCGGGCCAATGACCTGATCTTCAGCTACGTCGTGTCGGGCTGGCTGCTCGGCGAGGATCCGCCGGCGTTCGACCTGCTGGCCTGGAACGCTGACAGCACGCGGCTGCCTGCCGCGATGCACTCGTTCTACCTGCGCAGTCTTTATCTCGGGAACGAGCTAGCCCGGGGCGAACTCGAGCTTGCCGGACAGCGGCTGTCCCTGTCCGCGGTGAAGAACGACGTGTACGTCGTCGGCGCCGTCAACGATCACATCGTGCCCTGGTCCTCGTCCTACCAGGCCACTCGCCTGCTCGGCGGCGACGTCCGGTACGTGCTGTCCAGCGGCGGGCACGTCGCGGGTATCGTCAACCCGCCCGGTCCGAAGGCCTGGTACGAGACGTCGCCGAGCAATCCGGCTGATGCGGCCGCCTGGCGGGCCGCCGCCACAAGGCGCAGCGGCTCCTGGTGGGAGGACTGGACCGAGTGGTCGCAGGAACGCGCCGGCGACCGCGTGCAGCCCCCGCCCATGGGCAGCGACAGGTACCCGGCGACCGGAGATGCGCCGGGCGACTACGTCCGCGGCTGAGTACCTCCGCCGAATCCTCCTCGCTTGACAAACCGCGCGCTTGCTCGGTATACTGAGCATAGATCCTGAGGAGGACATCATGACTGAGACCCGCACCGCAGACCGCGTGCAAGAAGAGATCCTGAAGACTGTCCGCACGAGCCAGGCGGCAGTCGTCGACGCAATCGAGACCTGGGCCACCACGGTTCAGACCTTCACCTCGGCCCTGCCGGAGATGCAGATTCCGTTCGCCGACAAGCTGCCGAAGCCGCAGGAGTTCGTGGCGAGCAGCTACAACTTCGCCGAGCAGCTGCTGGCCAGCCAGCGGAAGTTCACCGAGGACGTCATCAAGGCGACCGAGCCGATGCTGCCGGGCAAGGACGAGACCCCTGCCAGGAAGACCGCATCCGCCGCCAAGTAACCGTTCCAGCCTCGCGCGCCTAGCGCTGACGCGGGCGCCGGCCAGGCAGCTGCCATCGGCCGGCTCGCCCGCCCGGCGCGCGCCCGGGCGGCTCGCTCTCCCGACTCGCCGCCCATTCCTGCCGATTCGCCGCCCTCCCCTCCATTTCGCCCCCGGCGGGTCAGGCGAGGACGGCGCAGAGCACGGCCGTGTCGTCGCTTCGGCCGGCGGCTGGCAGTGAGTGGCTGATGAGGGCATCGCACAGGGCGGCAGGGTCGTCCTGGGCCGCGGCCCGCAGGACTGCGGCGAGCCGGTTCAGCCCGGTATCGATCATCTCGTCGCGCCGCTCGACAAGCCCGTCGGTAAACAGCACGAGCACGCTGCCGGGCGCGAACGTGATCACATGCTCGGGCCTGTGCGCTGTCTCCAGGCCAAGCAAGGCTCCCCCCGCCTCGTCGAGCGAGGCGACGCTGCCGTCAGGTCCGCGCAGGAGCGGCGGCAGATGCCCGGCCAGGCAGTACCTGAGGGTCCGTTCAGCCGGGTCGATGATCGCTACCGCCGCGGTCGCGAGGAGGCCGTCGAGCGTGCTGCAGGAGAACCGGTCGAGCGCGGCCAGCAGATCGGCCGGTCCGCGCTCGGGGGCGACAGCGCGAGCGGCGCTTCGCATCTGCCCCATGGCGATCGCGGCATTGAGCCCGTTCCCGGCTACGTCGCCGACAATGAGCATGACGCGTCCGCCGGGCAGCGGAATCGCGTCGTACCAGTCGCCGCCGATGCCGTACTGCGTCTCAGCAGGCATATACCGCGCGCCCAGCCGCACTCCGGCCAGCTCAGGCAGCGCATCAGCCAGCAGGCTGCGCTGCACTGACGCGACCAGGCCGCGATCCCTGTCGTGCTCCATGGCCCGGCGCAGCGCGTCCCCGATCACCGAGCGCACAGCGGTCAGGACAATCTGCTCGGAGTCATCCTCCAGCGCCGGCTTGCCGGGGAAAGCCAGTGCCAGCACGCCCATCATGCGATCCCCGCTCTGCAGCGGCAGCGCTGCCCAGGCCTGGTGACCAGAGCCAGCGAATATCTCGTATGCCTGCGGATACCGGGCCGCCAGATCCTCCGGATCCGGCACGCAGACCGGGGCGCCCGTCAGGCTCGCCTCGCGCAGCGGGGACGGCACTGACGCGGGCAGCGCCTGCCACCGGGCCAGCTGATCGTCAGCGAATCCGACCGCGCTGAGCGTGGTCAGGAGCTCAGGACGCAGCGGGTCAGCCAGGGCCATCCTGGCCGCGGACGCGCCGAAAGCCGGCAGTCCGTAATCGAAGACGGCCGCGGTCACCTCGGCCAGCGACGCTGCGGCGGCCAGCACGGTCATCATGCGCTGCAGCCGCTCGGCGCGCTGACGCTCGGCGCGCTCCGCTTCGAGCATCAGCGCGCGGCCCAGCGCATCTGCCGCGAGCCGCGCCACCAGCCGGACCTCGTCCCGCTGCGCGTCGGTGAACTGCTGCTTCCTGGCCCAGGCAATTCCCATGGCGCCGATCACGGGCTGCCGCTGGCCCTGCCCGTGCAGGGCCAGCGAGGCAGTCGCCGACAGTCCGGCTGAGGCCGTGTCGGCGGCCAGCGACGGGTAGCGCGCCCTGATGTCGGACAGCGAGCCGAGCCACACCTCACCGCCGGACCTGAGGACTGTGCCCAGCGGCGTCGACTCATCAACCGGGATAACCGGATAGCCGCGGGCGACGTCCTCGACCAGGCTGGGCGCATGGAACAGCCGCGCTGCGGGCGGCTCCGATCCCGCCGTCAAGCAGCGCGATGTTGGCGAACTGCGCGCCGGCCGGGGCGCCGCCCACGTCGGCGATCACCCGCGCTACCTCGCCCGCGGACTCCGCCAGGGACAAGGCCTGCATCAGTCGGCCCAGCAGTGCTGCCGTCGTACCTTCGTTCAGCGGGCTGAGCCTCCTTCCGTTTCCGGGCTCTCCCCCCGGGCTGGCCATGATCGGGGAGAGCTATGCACGCCAGGGCGTGAACAAGTCTCCCCGACCATGGATTCCGCGCGACAGCGCGGTACGAGTAACCAGCCGATTGCGGGGCAGACGACCTATCTCGGTACAGGCATTCCGTGACTGCCGTGCGGGCCAGCCCTCGCCGGGCCTGCTTATTGCGGCTTCAGGCGCGGCGGAGAAAGCGAGCCGGCTGATCGTGGACCCGCTAACTGCTGACGATCCCGCTGAGGTGGGCAGGTACCGGCTGCACGCGCGGCTCGGAGCCGGCGGCATGGGAACGGTGTACCTGGCGTTCACTCCCGGCGGCCGGCCCGTGGCACTGAAGATGGTGCGTCCTGAACTCGCTGACAACGCCGACTTCCGGGCCAGGTTCAGCCAGGAAGTCGACGCCGCCAGGCGGGTTCACGGCCTCTACACCGCCCAGGTGCTGGACGCCGATCCGGACGGCGATCCGCCCTGGCTGGTAACGGCATTCGTCCCCGGGCTCACCCTGCAGGAGGGCGTGACTCGTCATGGCCCGCTGCCGGTCGACACGGTGCTGATCCTGATGGCCGGCGTCGCCGAGGCCCTGGAGATGATCCACGCGGCCGGGGTCGTGCACCGTGACCTGAAGCCGTCCAACGTCCTGCTCGCGCCGGACGGCCCTCGGGTCATTGACTTCGGTATTGCGCGGGCGGCCGCAGACCAGTCCGCTGACCGGCAGCGGAATCCGGATCGGCTCCCCGCACTACATGGCTCCCGAGCAGGTCGCCGACCAGCCCGTCTCGGCAGCTGCCGATGTCTTCGCCCTCGGCTCGCTCGCGACCTTTGCGGTGCTTGGCCGGTCGCCGTTCGGCGAGGGCGACGCCCTGCCGGTCATGTACCGGGTCCTGCACCAGCCCGCCGACCTGTCCGGCTGCCCGTCGCCGCTGCGCGCCATCGTCGAGCGCTGCCTGGCCAAGAACCCGGCGAAGCGCCCGACGGCGGCAGAAGTCATCGGCTTGTGCCGGGCCGTGACGGCAGGCAGAACCCGGCAGATCGCGCAGCCCTGGCTGCCGCCCGCGGTCGCAGCCGCTGGCGGGCGCACGGCAGACGCGGCCGCTGGCGGCCGCACGGCACGCGGCCGCTGGCGGGCGCACGGCGGACGCAGCCGCAGTGCGCACGCGACGCGGCCGCTGGCGGGCCAGGCGGCCGCAGGACCGGCCGCCGCTGGGACCAGCCGCAGCCGCGTCGGGCCAGCCGCCGCAGGACCGGCCGCCGGCGGGCCAGCCGCCGCAGGACCGGCCGCGGGTGACGGAGTACCCGCCGGCGTCATGACCCGGCGTCAGCCCGCGCAGCCGTCCGCCCGGACAGCGCCAGCCCCCGCGATCAATGGCCGGCCGCCGAAGCGCCGCAGGCACCGGCTGCGGGCCGCGGTACTCACGCTGTCCCTCGCCGCCGTATGCCTCGTCGCCCTGCTGGTCGCCGCTGGCGCCTGGCTGATCAGCGGCAGCAACTCTGCCGGGCCTGCCTCCGGCGGGCACAGTCCGGGATCGTCGGCATCATCGTCGCCGCCAGCGTCCTGGCTCACGGGCACCTGGATCGGGGCAGCGAACCAGCCCACTGGCGTGGTCACGCACTGGACCGCCGAGCTGACTTTCCCGCGCTCCGGCCGCGTCGGCACGTTCCGGTTCCCGTCCCTGGGCTGCTCGGGAACCCTCATCGTGACGAAGAGCACGCGCACGACGGCCTCAGTCGACGAGGAGCTGACGCAGAATCCGCGACAGGTGTGCGTGGCTCGCGGGCTGATGCAGCTCACCCGGTCCGGCACCAATGGCATGCGCATGACCTGGCAGGACGCCAGCAACCGGAGCAACGTCGCCACCGGATACCTGAAGCCCCGCTAGTTCCCACATCCTGCTGGCGCGGCTGAACCCATTCAGTGCCTCGTACTGCTGGCGCCGCTGACCCGCTAGTGCCCTCATCATGCGGGCGCGCCCGACGCCATCAGCCGCACGCCGCTTGAGGCGCGTTTCAGGGCCGCCCGATCTGGCGGATCAGGACATTTAGCTAACAAGGACTTATATCTGTTAAACGATGATCCTGTAGCCCATGCCGCTTCTACGATGCCTAAGTTGATGCCGGTATGTGCGCCCGTACCTCGGGGCCGAGGCATCCGAGAGGACTGGTTCACCGATGACATCTGTCTGGCAGCGCACAGCGCGCTTGCGGCTGCGGGCCGCTCTCATTCTTGGTGCGGCGATCACCGTTCCCGCGATTTTCATGGTCGGGCCTGCCCAGGCGGCGCTGTCCGGCAGCAACTGGTCCGCGGCCACGCTTCCCGCCAGCTTCGACCTCGTCAATGCCGCGCCGCTGTCGCCGGTGGCGTGCGTGGCAGCGACGAAATACTGCGTCGTGGTGGCAGGCAATGACGCCGTCACCGGTCCGAACAATCTCATCGGCCAGGGCGACCTGGTAACGACTGACGGCGGCGCCCAGTGGAAGGGATACACCGATCTTCCCTCGGCGTCGATGATCGTTACAGCCATCTCCTGCCCGACTGTCAAGGTCTGCTGGGCTTCAGGCCCGGGGTCTTCGGATCAGCCAGAGGTCGCCAGGACCGCGAACGGCGGCAAGACCTGGAAGCTGGCCACTCCCGCCGACTGGGCCAGCGCGTCCTACACCTGGTGGCCCAACTCGATTGACTGCGTGTCGGCCTCTACGTGCTGGCTCGTGGGCGAGGGCGCGAACAACATTCAGACGCCCGCGGTGGCCGACACCACGAACGGCGGAGCGACGTGGACGACATTCACTAACCTGCCTGCCGTCACACCGGATGCGAACGGTGACACCTACGCACTCAACGGGATCTCATGCACGTCAGCACTCAGCTGCGTGGCGGTGGGCGGAGTCAACGGCGGGCCCGGTCCGGCGGCAGTCATCACGACGACCGATGGCGGGACTACCTGGTCGCTATCGACAGACCCTGCGCTCGCTAGCGTCCAGGAGTTTTTCAGTGTGTCCTGCGTGCCCGGACCGTCGGTGTCGAGTACTCCTGTCTGCCACGCCGCGGGTGCTGCACTCCAGGCAGCGGGCCCAGTCCAGCTCACCTCGCAGAACGGCGGGGCCAGCTGGAGCGGACTGCAGACCTTCGACAGCACCGGGTGGCTTGATTCCATCTCCTGCGTCAGTACTCAGGATTGCTGGGCAGCGGGCGCGGGCACGTCAGTTGCGCTCGTCGGTACCAGCAACGGCGGCACTTCGTGGTCCTCGGTGACCTCTGACACGACGAACGAGGAAGGCAGCGTCTCGTGCGCAACCGCCAGATTCTGCGTGGCCACAACTGACGGCGCGGTCTGGGTCACTCATGATGATGGCGGCCTGGCTGCCGGGACGGCAGCCGGTCCGCTGGGCGCAGGCAGCTAGCTGTCCGGAGCAGCAACCCTGAGCCCGCGGCTGATCCCTGGTCGCGGGCTCAGGCCTGCTCGCAGCGGCAGCGCCGTGGCCCGGCCGGCGAGATCACCGGATGCCGTAGCGGAGCGCAGGCTCGTTGCGCGGCGATCTCGATCAGACGGTTGTACTTGGCGACCCGCTCGCCGCGGGCCGGGGCGCCGGACTTCAGCTGTCCGCAGCCGGTGCCGACGGCGAGGTCAGCGATGAAGGTGTCCTCGGTCTCCCCGGATCGGTGCGAGACGAACTGCCGGTAGCCGGCCCGGCGGCATACGGCCATCGCCGCCAGCGTCTCGGTGACGGTGCCGATCTGGTTGAGCTTGATCAGCGACGCGTTCGCGATGCCGCGGCTGATGGCACTGGTAATGATGGCCGGGTTCGTGCAGAAGTTGTCGTCGCCCACCAGCTCCACCGACGCGCCGAGTCGGGCGGTGAGCGCGATCCAGCCATCGTCGTCGTCCTCGCCGAGCCCGTCCTCAATGAGATGGACCGGGAAATCGGCGACGATGCCGGCCAGCCGGTCGATGAGCTCAGTGCTGCTGAGCAGCTCTCCGGCTACCTGGTACTTGCCGTCGGGCTGGCGAAACTCCGACGCGGCGAGATCCAGCGCGATGGAGACCCCGTCCGGGCCGGGCTGATATCCGGCGTCGCTGATGGCCTGCACCAGGAGCCGGAGCACGTCCTCGGGCTGGACGATCTCGGGAGCGAATCCGCCCTCGTCGCCGAGCCCGGTGGACAGTTTTCTGCCGGTGAGCTCGCGGCGCAGCGCCGCGTACACCTCGGCGCCCGCCCGGACCGCCTCGGCCAGTGACGGCGCGCCCAGCGGCGCGACCATGAACTCCTGGAAGTCCAGCTCGTTCGGCGCGTGCACGCCGCCGTTGAGCACGTTGAAATGCGGCACTGGCAGGCAGGGCTCGACCCCGTCCGGATTCAGCCAGCGCCACAGCGGCGTGCCGGCCGACGCCGCCAGCGCCCGCGCCAGTGCCATCGACACGCCCACGATCGCGTTGGCACCCAGCCTGGCCTTGCTGGGCGTGCCATCGAGGTCGATCATGGCCTGATCCGCGTCTGCCAGCGTGGTCCACGATCGCCCGCGCAGCAGGGCAGAGATATCAGTGTTGACGGCCGCGACAGCGCCGAGCACGCCCTTGCCCTCATACCGGCCGCTGTCGCCGTCCCGCCGCTCCACCGCCTCGCGCGATCCGGTCGAGGCGCCGGACGGAACGCCGGCGCGAGCCGCCGTGCCATCCCCCAGCCGTATCGTCACCGCGAGCGTCGGCCGGCCGCGTGAATCGAGGATCTCCAGCGCGGATAGCTCCGCGACCTCAAAGCCTGTCATGGTCTTCTCCTGTCGAATGCTGAACTGCGTACTGCAGGGACGGAGCTGGCCGGATGCCAGAGCCGAGGTTGCTGCCACCCGCGACAAGGGGTCGCAGGTCGGGCCCGAACTCATAGAACAGCGGCTGACCGGTCGGAATATTCAGGCTGGCGACCTCCTGGCCGGACAGCCGGTCCAGATGCTTGATCAGCGCCCGCAGCGTGTTGCCGTGCGACACCACCAGCACGCAGGCCCCGGTAGCCAGGTCCGGCACGATCGCGTCATACCAGTAGGGCAGCAGCCGGCTGGTCACGTCCCGCAGCGACTCGGTCGCGGGCCGCGCCTCCGGCGGGATGACCGCATAGCGGGCATCGGCGAACTGCGAGCACTCCGCGCCCGGTGCGATCGGCGGTGGCGCCGCGTCGTAGGACCGCCGCCACGACATGAACTGCGTCTCGCCGGCTTCTGCGAGCACCTCGGCCTTGTTCCTGCCCTGCAGCGCTCCGTAATGGTTGGAGTTGAGCCGCCAGGAGCGCCGCACCGGGATCCAGTCCCGGTCGCACTCGGCCAGCGCCAGATCCGCGGTCCTGATGGTCCGCCGCTGCAGCGACGTATGCACGAACCCGGGCAGCAGCCCGTGCCCGGCCAGCAGGCGCCCGGCCGCAGCCGCCTCCCGCTCGCCCGCACTGGTCAGTGCGACGTTCACCCAGCCCGTGAACAGATTCCTGGCGTTCCACTCGCTCTCGCCGTGCCGCAGCATCACCAGGCGGAAAGCGCCGCCAGGACGGCCTGCCATCATGCTGCCTCTCCCTGCCAGGAGTGGATCGCGGTCGCCGGGTGGCTAGCGTGCCTCGTGCTCCTGCGCCGGGCCTTCCACGTAGCTGGCCAGCCGCTTGCCGAGCATGAGCGAGACCTGATAATCGCCATGCCGCACGCTGAGCCCGTAGAGGTCTCCCGTCGGCTCGACCGTCCAGCCGTGCAGTTCGACGCCCCTGGTAACGCACCGCAGCACGCGCCCGGCGCGCTCCGCGGGAGTGTGGTACATGGACTCGATGTCATTCAGCTGCAGGGCCAGGCCGAACTCAATGTCCTTATTGGCACGCAGGGCAACGAGGTTGCGCTCGAGCTCGATGAGCACCGGGGCGAGGGACAGGTCCGCGACAGAGTGCGGATGGGGCGCCGACATGATGACCACCATGGCTTTCAGGGATGGCTGATGTTCACCCCAGTCTCATCGCCTGACAGCCTGCTGCCATCGGACCAATGGCCCTGCTCGGAGGGCTTAGGTCATCAGCAGCGCGGACCCGCGCCGGAACTCGCCGCCGAGCTGCCGGTCGACCGCTCGCGTTCCTGGCGGTTAGGAACTGAGGGCGCGGCGCAGCGCGTCGATGCGCCTCTCCCAGATCCGCCGGGACAGCGGCGCCTCCGCGGCGAAGTTCTCGGACGCGTGGTAAGCACCGGGACTCACGTGGAGCTCGACCGGAACGCCGGCGGCCATCAGCCGCATCGCGAACATAATGTCCTCGTCCCGGAACAAGTCCACGGTGCCCACATCGATGAACGCCGGCGGCAGGCCGGACAGGTCTTCGGCCCTGGCGGGAGCGGCGTACTCGTCGGGCTTGCCGTCGCCGAGGTACCACGCCCACGCCTCGATGTTGCCGGCCCGGTCCCAGATGCCGATGTCAGAGATCTCGTGGCTCGACGGCGTCTCGTTCCGGTCATCGATCATCGGGTAGATCGGCATCTGGAACCGGATCGCCGGGAATCCGCGGTCCCGGGCCAGCAGGCAGACGGCAATGGTCAGGCCGCCTCCGGCGCTCCCGCCGTAGACAGCCAGGCGCTCCGGGTCGATACCGAGGTCGCCGGCGTTGCGTGCCATCCAGGTCAGGCCGGCGTAGCAGTCCTCGACCGGCGCGGGATGCGGATGCTCGGGTGCGAGCCGGTAGTCCACCGAGACGACGACGGCACCGACCTGATCGCAGATCGCGCTCGCGGCAGCGTCCTCGCCCTCGATATCTCCGAGCACCATGCCGCCGCCGTGGATGAAGTAGATGCCGGGCAGCGGGCCGGACGCAGTCACGGGGCGGTAGACCCGCACCCGGACGTCAGGTGCGCCCTCAGGCCCGGGCACCATGCGGTCCTCCGAGGTGACGTTCGGGTTGGGCGGCACCTCCATGGCCGCCAGCAGCTGCGTCAGTGCGGCCCTGCGCTCAACAATGCCGGGGATGGAGTTGAAACCGCCGGGCAGTATCTCCAGCAGCTCGTCCAGGGGGCCGCGCGAATCCGGGTCGATGAGATCACGACGGGACATGAGCCCTCCTCGGGGTCCGGGGATGCGCTCCCCGCCCGGCAGTCGCTCCGGGACGAGAATGCAGACTGCATCGTACGTCGCGACGAAGGCCACATCAACGGAACCAGTTGCGCTAACTAGCCCTTACCGGTCCTTGATCAGTCGCTTCCCGACCAGAGCTGCTTCTCGACCGCCGCCCGGTACTGGCCGTAGATCTCCCGGTACCGGGCGGCCGCGCGATCGCGGTCTCCGCGTTCCAGCAGCTCGAGCACTTCCCGGTAGCCGTCCACCCACGGTGCCCACAGCTCACTGCTGGCGCTGAGCGTCAGCATCCGCGAGGACCGGATCACTACCTGGTCGACCAGCGCCTGAAGCTCGCGGTTGCCGCCGGCCACGATCACGACTGTGCTGAAGTCCGCCCCGGCCGCCTGGGCGATCACGACGTCGCCGCGGCTCAGCGCGTCGGCGAACTCGGCATAGCGGGTCTGGGCCGACCGCGCAGTCTCGTGATGCCGCAATCCTGCGACTATCGCGAATGCCTGGTCCGTGAAAGTGACCTCCGGCAGGAAGACGGGCATCCCGCGGCAGGCTGCCGGCCGGGTACGACTGGTCTATTCGCCCGTCGTTCACTGGTTGTTCACCCTCGCCGGATGAGGCGCGAGGCCGCGATGCGGGGAATCGTGGCCTCAGTGCGTGCCGGCCTCGACGAGTGCCGGAGCGCCCCGGGCCGTGGCCGGACTGGCCTGGACCGGGACGTTCCGGGGAGATGGGTAACTATGGGTGTCCAGACAGCTGAGGCGCCGACGCGCCGGCTTCCGAGGTATCACCTCGACGAGGGACTGGCGCATCTGACACCCGCGGACCGCACGGCCCGCGGCGAGGACGCGCGGGCGCGGGTGCCCAGGGAGAGCCACGCGGGCTTCAGCCCGCGCCCCGACCGGCCCGAGCCGCTGGCGCTGCTCGCGGCGCAGAACACGACTCGGGTGCCGGAGCTGGTGCCGGTGCGATGGGGCCGGATGGCGGCATCCCCGTTCGCATACTTCCGCGGGGCCGCGCTGCCGATGGCCAGCGACCTGTCCGCGACGCCGGTCTCCGAGCTGGCCGTGCAGGCCTGCGGTGATGCGCACCTGTCGAACTTCGGCATCTTCGGATCTGCCGATCGGCTGCTGGTATTCGACGTCAACGACTTCGACGAGACGCTGCCCGGACCGTGGGAATGGGACGTCAAGCGGCTCGCGGCGAGCCTGGAAGTGGCCGCACGGGACAACGGAGTGCCGGCCAGGAAGCGCCGTGAGATCGTCCTGGCCGCTGTCGGCCAGTACCGGCAGGCGATGCGACGCTTCGCGGCCATGAAGAACCTGGATGTCTGGTACGCCCGGGCCGACATGGACCAGCTTCAGGTCGAGTTCAGGTCACAGCTCAAGAAGCGCCAGCGCCAGGCCGTCACCAAGGGCCTGTCCAAGGCGCGGACCCATGACAGCATGCAGGAGCTCTCCAAGCTGTGCCACGATGTGGACGGCCATCCGCGGATCATCTCCGATCCCCCGCTGCTCGTTCCGATCGACGAACTGCTGCCCAAGGCAGCCGAGCGCAAGGGGTTCGAATCGCAGCTGAATGAGCTGGTCGGCAAGTACCGGCGCACCCTGGAGCCGAGCCGCCGGTTCCTCCTCACCCAGTTCGAGGTTGCCGACATGGCCCGCAAGGTCGTCGGCGTCGGCAGCGTCGGCACCCGATGCTGGATCCTGCTGATGCTGGGCCGGGACGCGTCCGATCCGCTGTTCCTCCAGGTGAAGGAAGCGCAGGAGTCCGTGCTCAGCTGGTTCGTCGGTGCCAGCAAGTACGCCAACCAGGGTCAGCGGGTCGTCGCCGGCCAGCAGCTGATGCAGGCATCGAGCGACATCTTCCTCGGCTGGCAGCGGGCCGAGGGCCTGGACGGCCAGACCCGCGACTTCTACGTCCGCCAGCTGCGGGACTGGAAGTTCTCGATCGATGTCGCGGCTCTGCGGCCGCGCGGCCTGCGCATGTACGGCTCGCTGTGCGGGTGGGCACTCGCGCGGGCGCACGCCTGCTCAGGTGACCGGATCGCGATCGCTTCCTACCTCGGTTCCTCGGACGCGTTCGACCAGGCCATCGCGCAGTTCGCTGACGACTACGCTGACCAGAATGAGCGGGACTACGAGGCGCTGGTCGCCGCCATCAAGTCCGGCGAGATCGCCGCCGACCAGGGCGTGTAAGGGCCGCGGCTGGACTGAGGGACCACGGATGACGGACGGGGCACCCGCTGCGGGGAGCGGAGAGAGCGAGGGGGCCGGGAGCGGGGACAGCGCGGCGGCCGCCGGGCGCGACGTCCCGGGGATGGTGGGAACAGCCTTCCCGCGCACGCATCACGCCCTGTGGCTGGAGTTCGGGAACCGGGCGGACTTCGACGATCCGCGCCAGGAATGGCGACGGCTGTTCTCCGAGCTGCTGGGCACGTTCGCGCTGGTGCTGGCGGCCGCTGGCGGGGGGCTGCTGCACGCCAAGGGCGAGATCAGCCTGGCGGCCGCGGTCGTCGCGCCCGGCCTGATGGTGACTGCGATCATCCTGTTCATGGGCGCCGTCTCCGGCGCCCACCTGAATCCGGCGGTGTCGATTGCCTTCGCGCTGCGCAGAGACTTCCCGTGGAAGCGCGTCCCTGGCTACATCGTCATCCAGCTCATCGGCGCCACGCTGGCCTGCCTGTTTCTCCGCTGGATCTTCGGCAACACCGAGCATCTCGGCGCGACACTCCCCGGACCCGGCTACCACGCCTGGCAGGCCCTGCTCATGGAGATCGTGCTGACCGCGCTCCTGGTCAGCGTCATCCTCGGGACCGCGTCCGCTGCGCAGAACGTGGGCGCGATCGCCGCACTCGGCGTCGGCGGCTACATCGCGCTGGCCGGACTGTGGGCCGCCCCGGTCAGCGGGGTGTCCATGAATCCGGCTCGCTCCTTCGGCCCGGCCCTGGTCAGCGGTGACTTCACCAGCTACTGGGTCTATGTCGCGGGGCCGCTTGCCGGCGCGCTGATCGCCGTCGCCTGCGCCAGGGCGCTGCGCGGCTCCGGCGGCGACCCTGTCTCTCGGGCGGCAGGATCTGGCCGGCTGGGCGGGGCGGCACTCGCCGCCACGGCCAGGAGGCTGTCCGGGAGTGCCGGGCCGGGCACGCGCACCGCCCGAGGACGCCGCCGGGCCCGGTCACTCAGGCAGCGGACAGTAGGCTCGCCACGAGTTCGCGGCGGATTCCCGCCGCGCAGCACCGGTGACGAGCGAGGACGGACGGACATGACCTCACCGACGGCGGGCCGGCGGAGCCAGTTCATTGATCCCGTGATCGAGGACTACGCGGCGGCTCATTCCACCGCGCCCGACAGCTTTCAGCAGGAACTGCGGCGCGTCACCCGGCAGCGGACCGGATCGGCCGCGGGCATGCAGATCGGCAGCGACCAGGCCGTTCTGATGGAGATGCTGGTACGCGCGATGGGCGCGAAGCGGGCGGTTGAGATCGGCACGTTTACCGGCTACTCAGCGCTTGCGGTCGCCAGGGGGCTCGGCCCCGACGGCCACCTGCTCTGCTGTGACGTCAGCGAGGAGTGGACGTCAATCGCACGCGCGGCCTGGCAGGAAGCCGGGGTCGCCGACCGGATCGAGCTGCGGCTGGGCCCTGGTCTTGAGACTCTTCGCTCCCTCCCGGCCGGCGAGCAGTTCGACTTCGCCTTCATCGATGCCGACAAGACGGGATACGCCGGGTACTACGAGGAAGTCCTGGCCCGGCTGCGGCCCGGAGGACTCATCCTGCTGGACAACATGCTGCAGGACGGCCGTGTCGCTGACAGCGAGGCCAGCGGCGCGAGCGTGACCGCGATCCGCTCGCTCAACGACGCCCTTGCTGCCGACCCGCGCGTCGCAGTGGCCCTGATCACCCTCGGCGACGGCGTCAGCGTCGTGCAGAAGCTCTAGGCGGCGCTGGCCTTCTCGACAGCGGCAGCGATCGCCCGCGCGTCGGCGGTGACCGGCACTCCCGCGACCAGCACGGTCGGAGTGGCCTCGACGCCCGCGGCGACGGCGCGCGCGGTCACGTACGGCTGGCCAGTCCAGGTAGGTCCCGGCAGCCACGCTGGCAGCGAAAGCGGCCTCGTCCAGCCCGGCCGGACTGGCCAGTCTGATGAGCTCGTCATCGCTCAGGCCGGGGCCGCCTTCGGCCGGCTGGCTGACGAACAGCTCGTGCGCGTACGCCAGGAAGCGGTCCTGGTCGGCCGCGCACCCTGAGGCGGCAGCCGCGCGGGTCGAGTAGGACGTCGTCGAGGCCTCGTCCAGGAAATTCATCGGATGATAGGCGAGCGCGATCAGCCCCCCGCGCAGCAGCTCGCCCAGTACCGGCTCCGACGACAGCTCGAATCGCTGGCAAAACGGGCACAGGAAGTCGATGAAGGCGTCCACCCGGACCCGGCCCTCGCCGACAAGAACGCCGTCGCCGTCGGGCGTCGCGCCTGCCGGCACCCGGCCGGGCCTGCTCGAATCGCTCATCTGGTCCCCCGATTCTGGTGAGCCGCTGAGGCCTGCATATCGGCCTCCTGCCCGGTACAGGCCCAGGTAACCCGGCGCAGGCCGGGGTAGTGTGCGACCGCGGACGGCTAACCACGGAGGCGGAGCACGACGATGAGGTCATCGGGGCGCAGCGGGCACGGGCAGCACCAGACCTCCGCGCACGGCGGCTGACAGGTGCCGGAGCTACCCGAGGTCGAGTCGGCGCGCGCCGTCATCGAGCGCGCCGCACTCGGACGCGAGATCGCCGACGTCGACGACAGCGACACCTACGAATGCCGGCCGCACCAGCCGGGTGAGATCCGCGCGGCCATCCTCGGCCGGCGCCTGACGGCTGTCCATCGTCAGGGCAAGAGCATGTGGCTCGACACCTCGGCCACCTCCGGCCCCGCCACCCCGTCCGGCACCGCCGCCGGTCTTCGCCGGCACCGGCTCCGCCGGCCCGGCGCTTGGCATTCATCTCGGCATGTCCGGCAAGATCGTTATCGCCGACGGCCGCGGCAGCGAGATCGACGGCGGCGACTACTGGGAGCGCGGCCGCGCCCGCGGTGACTACCGCTACTCCCGGTTCTCCCTGACGTTCGCTGACGGGGGGTCGCTGCTGCTCATCGATCCGCGCCGGCTCGGCCGGGTTCGCCTGGATCCGCCCGTCGAGGCGCTCGGTCCCGACGCCAGGCAGATCACGCCCGCGCAGTTCCGCGCCGCCTTCGCCAGGGGAACCGCGCCCGTGAAAGCGCGCCTGCTCAACCAGGACGCGATCGCCGGCATCGGCAACCTGCTGGCCGATCAGGTCCTCTGGCAGGCGAAGATCCATCCGGCGCGACCGGTCGACGAGCTCAGCAGGGCTGACGTCGGCCGGCTGCTGCGGGCCGTGCGGCGCTCGGTCGAGTCGGCGGTGGCGGACGGCGGCGTGCATACCCTTCCGCTCATCTCGTTCCGCAAGTCCGGCGCCTCCTGCCCGCGCTGCGGAGCTCCGATGGCCCACGGCAAGGTCGGCGGCAGGACGACCTGGTGGTGCTCGCGCGAGCAGGCCTGACCGGCCAGCCCGGAATACGGAGGCCCGACCCGGCCAGCCCGGAATACGGATTCCGCTTTTGCTATTCTCCTTGCGGAAGCACGATTCCGCTTCGGGAGGTCCTGGATGGCCGCAGGAAGCCGGCGGGCGCACCACCAGGTGACGTTCGCGGTGTTGTCGGCTGGCGTTGCCGCCTTTGCGCTGCTGCAGTCGCTGGTGATTCCGGTGCTGACCACCGTGCAGCACGAACTCCATACGACGCAGAGCGCCGCAACCTGGGTCCTGACCGCGTACCTGCTGTCGGCGTCGATCATGACGCCGATCCTGGGCCGGGTCGGCGACATGACGGGCAAGAAGCGGGTCTTCGTGGCCACGCTGATCGCGCTGGCGGTCGGCTCGCTGCTCGCGGCCCTCGCGCCTTCCATCGGCGTCCTGATTGTCGCCAGGGTGATCCAGGGCTTTGCCGGCGGCATGCTGCCGGTCGCGTTCGGCATCATCCGGGACGAGTTCCCGGCGGAGAAGGTAGCCGGCGCAGTCGGCATCCTCGCTGCGCTGACCGCAGTCGGGGCAGGCCTCGGGATCGTGCTGGCGGGTCCGATCGTGGACGCGCTCGGCTACCGCTGGCTGTTCTGGCTGCCGATGATCCTCACGATCGTGGCGGCTGTGTCGGCGGTTCTGTTCGTTCCCGAGTCGCCGGTCCGCACACCGGGCCGGATCAGCTGGCTGCCCGCGCTGCTGCTGTCCGCCTGGCTGGTCGCGCTGCTGGTCGCGCTTAGCGAGGCACCGGACTGGGGCTGGGGCTCGGGACGGGTGACCGGCCTGCTCGCAGGTGCGGTCGTGCTGGCCGCGGGCTGGGTCATCGCCGAGCTGCGCGCGGCCACGCCGCTCATCGATATGCAGATGATGCGGCGGACGGCCGTGTGGACGAACAACCTGGTCGCTCTGCTGATCGGCGTGGGAATGTACGCGACGTTCGCGTTCCTGCCCGAGTTCGTGCAGACTCCCGCCGCTGCCGGCTACGGGTTCGGCGCCAGCATCACCCGGTCCGGCCTGATGCTGCTGCCCTCGGCGGTCACGATGTTCGTGACCGGCATCTTCGCCGGCCGGCTGGCAGCACGGCTCGGCGGCAAGAGCCTCGTGATTGCCGGCTGCCTGATCGGCTGCGCGGCCATGTCCATCCTGGCGTTCGCGCACCAGTACGAGTGGGAGATCTACCTGTCGAGCGCCATCATGGGCATCGGCTTCGGGCTCGTCTTCTCGGCAATGTCCGCGCTGATCGTCGTTGCTGTGCCGACCTCGCAGACCGGCGTCGCCAGTGGCATGAACGCGAACATCCGCACCATCGGCGGTAGCATCGGGGCCGCGGTGATGGCCAGCATCGTGACCTCGCAGCTCGGCCCGTCCGGGCTCCCGAGGGAAGCCGGCTACACGACCGGGTTCGCGGTCATGGCCGGCGGCCTCGTCCTGGCCGCGGTGGCCGGCCTGCTGATTCCGTCGGCACGCGGGCTCCGGCAGTCCCCGGAAGTGCCAGAGCACGCTGAGCTGGCGATCATCCCCGGCGGGACACTCGCCGGCGACAGCAGCGAGTGATCAGGCCCGCGGCCTCAGGCAGCCCGGACCGGAAGGAAGCGACGTGACCAGTCAGGCGCCGGCGCAGGGCACCCGCCCGCATCGGCCGGCGGCTGCGCGGCGCGACGCCGTGCGCAACTATTACCGCATCCTCGACGCTGCGCGCGAGGTGCTCGGCGAGTCGGGCGCTGACGCCAGCATGGAGGAGATCGCAGCACGCGCCGGCGTGGGCGTCGGAACGGTCTACCGCCGGTTCGCCAGCAAGGACGCCCTCATCGATGAGCTGCTGCAGCTCGCCCACGAGGAGGTTCTGTCGGCGACCGAGCGAGCGCTGCTGCGCTCAGACGGACACGGCCTCGATGAGCTGCTGCACGCCATCGGCGAGTCCTTCGCGTCCCACGCGCGCTACGCGAGCCTGCTGCTCCAGCGCCCCGCTGATGCCGCCACCACGCGGCGCATCCGGGCCGCTATCGAGGAGCTGACCGCGCGCGCCGTGGCGGCGGGCACGGTCAATCCGGCCATCACGGTCAGCGACGTCGTGGCGCTCATCCTGGCGATGCGCGGTCTGGTGCAGGCCGCCGGCGAGGTTGCTCCCGGCGCCTGGCGGCGCTTCCTCGACATCCAGCTGGCCGGCATGCGAGCGGCGGGCCCGCTCAGCAGCGCCAGTACCGTTATCCCGAAAGAAAACGGCTGTTTTCCGCACGTTTTCTTACCTCCTGAGCGCCTTGGCAGCACCACCGCTTCACCAAACCATCGCTTCGCAGCCGCCGGGCCGATGGCGCTGCGGTATAGCATCGCGCGATGGCCAGAGAATTCACTGCCGCGCTGCAGGAGACCAGCGAGATCGACATCACCGTCCGCGGCCGGGTCAGCGGACGGGAGATCACCCTGCCCGTCTGGTTTGTCGCGGAGGGCGGCAAGATCTACCTGCTTCCCGTCAACGGCTCCGATAGCGACTGGTACAAGAACCTCCGCGCAACACCGGGGCTGCAGCTCACGGCGCGCGGCGTCAGTGTGACCGCCAGCGTCACGCCGATCACGGATCCGGGCGACGTGCACGAGATAGTCGAGAAGTTCCGCGCGAAGTACGGCGCTGACCAGGTCGCCGCTTACTACCCGAAGACCGATGTCGCCGTCGAGGTGACCCTGCCGGACTGAACTCCGGCCGGCGCCGTCAGCGCGAGACCTGCGCCAGCGTCAGCCCGAAGTCACCCGCCGGATCGGTCCAGAACTGCACCGCCTGCAGTCCGGCGGCAGCCAGCTCAGCCTCGACGCGCTCGCGGCGGAACTTGGCGGAGATCTCGGTGCGCAGCTCCTCCCCCGCCGCGAACTCGACGGTCAGGTCCAGCGCCCCGATCGTGACCAGCTGCTCGCGCGCCGGCCGGAGCCGCATCTCGATCCACTCGTGCACCGCGTCCCAGACGGCGACGTGCTGGAACTCCTCGACCGCGAAGTTGGCGTCCAGCTCGGTATTCACGACCCGGAGCACGTTGCGGTTGAACTCCGCCGTTACCCCGCTCGAGTCGTCGTAGGCCCGCTGCAGCCGGCCCGCGTCCTTCACCAGGTCGGTGCCGAGCAGGAACGTGTCACCGGGGCGCAGCGCGGCACCGACCTGGCTGAGGAACGCCGCGCGCGGGACCGGCTCGAGGTTGCCGATCGTGGAACCGAGGAACGCGATCATGCGCCGGCCGCCGGGCGGGATCGCGGCGAGGTCGCGCTCGAAATCACCGACGAACGGGGCGATCCGCAGGCCCGGGTACTCCGCGGTCAGCGCCGCGGTGGCGTCGGTCAGGACGGCGGGGTCCACGTCGAAGGGAACGAATTCGCTGAGGGTTCCCTCGTCGAGCAGCGCGCGCAGCAGCAGGCGGGTCTTGGCCGAGGTGCCGCTGCCCAGCTCGACCAGCGACTCGCACTGCGACAGCTTGGCAATCTCCCCCGCATGCCGCTGCAGGATCGCCGTCTCGGCCCTGGTGGGGTAGTACTCAGGCAGCCGGGTGATCTCGTCGAACAGCTCGCTGCCGCGCGCGTCGTAGAAGTACTTGGGCGGCAGCGTCTTAGGGCGGGCGGTGAGCCCGGCCAGCACATCGGCCCGCAGCTGCTCGCGGTAGGCGCCCGGATGAGTCTGCACGCGGTTCTCCGCTGGCATCAGTCATGCCTCCAGATCGGTGATGGACACGGTGCCGTTGCTGACGTCGACGAGGTGGTGGTCAGGGATATCGGTCCAGCGAGGGTCGTCGTCGTAGGGCTCGCTCGCCACGACGACGCCGTCGTCGCCCTGCAGCACGCTCAGCGTGTCTCCCCACCGGGTGGCCAGCACCCGGCTGCCGTCGGTCAGCAGCAGATTCAGCCGCGCGGCCGGATCCCGCTGGCCGAAGGCAGCCACGAACTCGCCTGCCCGCTCAGCGCCGAAGTCGAACAGGTGCGCTGCCAGCTGCGCGGAGTCGCACACCGACTCCGCTGCCGGATGCGGGCCGAGTACCGCCCGGTCGGCGACGCCGTTGTGCGAGAGCAGCCACCGGCCTGACCGGAAGGGCGCGGCGGCAGTCTCGTCGGCCGGCATCCCGGCGGTCGCTGAGCGCACCGCTGCCAGCACGCACGTCGAGGAGAGCACCGGTGCCACCGACGCGAACGATGCGTCGCTCCACAGCGGCCGGGCTGAGCGCCAGCGGGCAGGCTCCGGCCCGGGTCCGGCGAAGAACCCCACGCCCCAGCCGTCGGCGTTCATCCGGCCGTTGCACTGCCGCCGCGGTGCGTACGACTGGACGAGCAGCCCGTGCTCCGGCTGCAGCAGCAGCTCACCGAGCGAGCGCGGAGCGCCGAGCCAGGCGAGGTGACGGCACACTCAGGCGTCCCAGGCCAGTCGCAGCCCGGTGAAGATCTGGCGCCGGATCGGGTGGTCCCAGTTGCGGAACGACGGCCGGATACTGGAGGCCGCCACCGCCCACGACCCGCCCCGCAGCACCTTGTAGTCCCCGCCGAAGAACGGCTCGCTGTAGGCGCGGTAGATCATCGGCACGAATCCCGGCCACGGCGTGAAGTCGGACGACGTCCATTCCCACACGTCGCCGATCATCTGCTCGGCGCCGTAGGCCGACGCTCCTGCCGGGTACGCTCCGAGCGGGGCCGGACGCAGCCCGAGGCCGCCCAGGTTGGCCAGCTCGGCATCCGGTGCCGCTGATCCCCACGGCCAGGTGCGCCTCGCCCGCCTGCCAGGATCCCAGGCGCAGGCCTTCTCCCATTCGATCTCGGTCGGCAGGCGCGCGCCCGACCATGCCGCGAACGCCTCGGCCTCGAAGTAGCACACGTGCTGTACGGGCTCATCGGGCGGGACGTCCTCCTGGACGCCGAACCGCAGCCGGGTGCCCTCCTGCGTCCAGAACTGCGGCCGCTCCAGGCCGGCGTCCTTCCGGTGCGCCCAGCCGCGCTCGGACCACAGCTCGGGCCGCTCGTAGCCGCCGTCGGCCATGAAATCGCGCCACTGCCGGTTGCTGACCGGTACCCGCCCGATCCAGAACGGCCCGACGTCGGCCGTGTGCGCCGGCCGCTCGTTGTCGAGCGAGAACGGCTCCCGGTCCGCATCGACGCCGAGAACGAACGGACCGCCGGGGACGAAGACGCGGTCGTCAGGCAGCGCCCGGCCCGGCGGCAGCTGCCGGCGGGCGAACAGCACCGGTGGTCCCTGCCGTAGCTGCAGCGTCGCGAACATCGTCTCGTCGTGCTGTTCCTCGTGCTGAACGACCATCGCCGCCGTGAACAGGTCATCGGCGGGAGTGCGCTCCAGCAGGTCGAGCACGCGGCCGCGGACCTCATGGTTGAACGCCCTGGCCTCGACCGGCGGCAGGAGCGGCAGCGCGGGGCGGTCGGCCCGCCGGTGCTTGAACGCGTCGTACAGCGAGTCCACATCCGGGGCCAGCATCCCCGGCCGGGCGAGGTCGCCGCCGCGCAGCAGCCACAGCTCCTCCTGCTGGCCGATGTGGGCGAGATCCCAGACAAGCGGGCTCATCAGCGGGTCGTGCTGTGCCAGCAGCGTCGGCTCATCCAGGTCAGTCAGCGCCAGCGTGCGGGCACGGGCTCGTTCCAGGTTGCCGACAACGTCCTCATGCATGGGCTAGCTCCTCCACTGCGGCGCGGACGCCGACCTCGGCGATGCGCTCGGCAAGCAGGTCACCGGGACACCGACCGGACTCGACCAGCTCGGCGAGATCGGCGACGGCGGGTCCGAGCTCAGCGGGAGCCCGGTCGGCGGCGATGCGCATGCAGCGGCGGGCCGAATCGGCGAGCACCGCGTCGCCCAGCCCGTCGCGTGCCGCCTTCGTCCACAGCAGCGCGGTGCGCTCCGTTGCCTCTGTCGCCAGGTCGGCCGCGACGGGATCGTCCATCAGGGTGGTGACGACTGCCGCGATGGCGGGCCACCACCGCGGCGCGCTCATGTCGAGGTAGCGCACCTCGAGATAGCCGCGCAGCCGGACGGGCGGGAACAGCGTGGTGAGATGGGTATCCAGATCGGCCCCGGTCGGAACTCTGCCGCCCAGCCTGACCTCGCCGCTCGCCCACTGCCGGAACGAGACCGGCCTGCCTACGGCCCGCGCCTCCTCGCCGGGCCCCGTGATGAAGACGACCGGCGCGCGCAGTGCGTACTGGGCCCAGGCCGAGGCAGGATCCAGGCCGTCGTCCGCTGCCGGGTCGCGCCCGACGCAGCCGGGCACCGGGCCGCACGCGCGCGGGTCCAGCTGTCCCCAGGCCCGCTGCCGAGCGGACTTCCAGCCGGTGTCCCGCCCGTTGAGCCAGGGCGAGCTTGCCGAGATGGCGACCAGCACCGGGCCGAGCCGGTGGGCCCGTGCCACCCGCTCCGGCCAGCCGCGCTGCGGCCCGGCCTGCAGGTTGACCTGCAAGGCCGCGGTGGAGGCCATCATCACCGCACCCGGCGCGGCCCGGCCGGTGGCAGCGAATTGCTGCTCCATCGCCCGATAGCGCGGGCGCGGGTTCACCCGGCGCGGCGGCCGGAGCGGATCAGCGCCCGCGTAGGCCAGGCCCAGGCCCCGGGCGGCCAGGGCGAGGCGAGCGCCCAGCCCGTCATGCCGCAATTGGGCAACTGCGCGAGTGATGTCTGGTTCCGGGGCGCCGGAGAGCTCGACCTGACCGCCCGGCTCCACCGTGACCGAACTGCGCCTGCAGGCGGCCCTGACGGAGTCCAGAAGCGGGCTGAGGCGCTCCCATCCGACGCGCTCGGACACGGCGTCCAGGTCGACCAGGTGCGCCTCGATCTCCAGGCCGACGGGGCCGAGCACCGACTCGGCCAGCGCCGCGCGATGCGACAGGTCATAGGCGGATTCGACGCTGAGCGGCTCAGATAGATCAATAGCGTCAGCGACGGCAGCATGCAGAGCAGTCATGACGACCCCTCCAGGTCCGGGCCGGCGGACTAGCACTGTCCGCCGCGGGTCGGTGCGGGGCGACCGAACTGCAGCCGTCCTTGATGCTGGCCGCTGGTTGCGGCCTGGCTACCTCTCTAGTCTACGACTGGGGTCCGACATTCCTCCTCCGCCAGCGTCACGCCGCCAGCGTCACGCCGCCAGAGCGGGCGGCCTCTGCCAGGCCCGGTGGCTGTTAAGCCGGGCGGTTCCGCCTGCCTGCTACCCGGGTGGCGGAAGCGAAAACCGCAGTTCCGCCGCCACCAGCGGTCCGGCCAGCCGCGGGTCAGACGAGATATGCCGGACCGATCCGCCCTCAGTGATGACAGCCTCGGCAAGCTCATCGATAACATCCGGGACTGACCTGGTTGGATTGCCGCAAAGCGGGCAGATCTCGCCCGTCCTGGCCAGCCATCCCGACTGGTCGCAGACCACACCCGGTACTGCCGCCCCGTCCAGCGCCAGAAGGGCCTGGATCGCCGCCACCGAGCCAGCCCACAGGCAGTCGTCCAGGCCCGCCGCGGCGAGCCCTCCGGCGGCGAGCTTCTCGAAGACGTCACTGATCAGCTGCCGTTCCTCGCCGTGCTCATGGCGCGCCAGGATGGCCGCCGCGTGCTTGCGCACCTCCGCGGCTGCCCGGCTGGGCCGGGTCGATGCTGAATGTACCGGCCAGCGCCGAGCGCAGGTCACGCGGCAGGAACTCGATGAAGGCCGGCACCTCGTAGTCGTGGCCGCCGATGATCAGCAGGTCGAAATCGCCGGCCCGGAACAGGTCCTCGAGGTCCTGCACGACGTTCCGGTAGTGCCGTTTGGTCAGTTCGTCCGCCTTGTTACGGACGCGATCCTCGGCAAGCCCGGCCGCGAAGTTGCTCTTGCGCAGCGCCCGGTCGCGCACCTTCCCGACCTCGCGCAATTCGTCCTGGTACATCTCCCAGAACTGCGCAGCCGCCTTGTCCACTACCGCGACGCAGGTACGGCGGTATTCGTCCAGGACCGCCAGCAAGGGCCGCACGTAGGGCCGCGCATCGGCCACGACCCTGTCCCGGACGCGGTGCGGCAGCGGGATCTCCTCGTACAGGTCCCGGCCGGTGCAGGCAAAGATGGCCATGCCTCCCGGCCGCCAGTGCTCAGTGACCGCCGATTCCCGGATGCGCTCCATGTCAGCGCGCACGGACGCGCGCACCGCGTGCGGGGCCGACTGGTCCTTGGCCAGCGCGTCGATGCTGTCCAGCAGGCTCGAAATCCGGGTCGGCAGCTCTTCCCGGTTACGCGGATCAATATCGACAGGTACATACAGCGACAGGACGGGCAGGTCTGCTCCGTCAAAGCGGACGATCCGGTCAACTGTCTCCGCTGTCAGCATCGGCTTCCCCCGGCCCGTCATGCTTTACGGGCGGACGAGGAGACGAGGTCGTATTCCTCGACGGCTCGTACCACGCCATCAGTAGCCGCCACCGTGTCAACGCGCATCGCCGCCGCGATACTGCGGCTTCCGGCCAGCGCCTCGCTGTTCCGCCAGATGGACTCGCTGATTGAATGCCCTCTGGCCGGGTCGACAAACAGCAGCGTGCTGCAGAAACCCTCGATTTCGGCCAGCCACGGGACCACCGTGTCGCCATAGGCTTCTACCGCATCCGGCACCCGGTCCGGCTTGACATCCAGCCTGGTGAGCCTGAGCTTGGCCGACTCCGTCAGCCGTCGCTCGATCTCGAACACCGGTACCTGATAACGCTCCACCGACACTGTGCCGGTAGCTCGCTTAACTGCCTCCCGGCGGCCGGGCGAGACGGCGTGCTCGCTCGCCGCGAGCGCATCTCCCGAGACCCAGAAGGACTCCAGGATCGCGACACCCCAGTCCGTGCTCATATACAGCGCCGTCCCCAGGCTGCCAGGCTGGCTATCCACCTGCGGGCGGACCTCGGTCTCGATGTACCTGACGGAGTCACCGAGCCGAAGCGGATCCGCGGTGATGTAGTTGAACCGGACATGCAACACAGCTGCCCCCCGCGCCGCTCCCCTATCCCGGCTGACACCAACCACGCTGCCCGGCGGCCTGCTCGTCGTCAACCGCATGATCGGGTAGTTTCCGGCGGCCGCCGTGACCGCGCATCCGGCTGCCAGCTCGCTTGCAGCCGCCCTGCGGACCGGGAAGCGAGCGCCTCCTCGCTCACCCTTCGTGTTCTTCGGATGACCGTGGGTATCGTGGCTAGATCAGGGCAGCACGCTGGAAAACGCGGCTGGCTCCTTACCGGGGGTGCACGCGATGCGCGGACGCAGCTGGATTGAATCCTGGCCGGTCTACCGCCAGCTGTCGCAAGGCGACAGGCTCGGGCTCGGCGCGGCGGTCAAGAGCAAGCGCACGCAGAACCTGAAGCCGCGCGTCGCCACCGCGGACGCCGTCGTCAAGTCGGTATGCCCGTACTGCGCGGTCGGCTGCGGCCAGCAGGTCTACGTCAGCGGCGGCAAGGTCACCCAGATCGAGGGCGACCCGGACTCGCCGGTCAGCCGGGGCAGGCTCTGCCCGAAGGGCTCGGCGAGCCTGCAGCTCACGACCGGCAGCGCCCGCGAGTACCAGGTGCGCTACCGGCGGCCGTACGGGACCGACTGGGAGGACCTGGACCTCGACACGGCGATGGACATGATCGCCGACCGGGTGATCGCGGCCCGGAAGGCCGGCTGGCAGGACCAGGTCGACGGCGCCCGCACCCGCCGGACGCATGGGTTTCGCCAGCCTGGGCGGCGCGACGCTGGACAACGAGGAGAACTACCTCATCAAGAAGCTGTTCACCGCGCTCGGCGCCATCCAGATCGAGAACCAGGCCCGGATATGACACTCCGCCACAGTCCCCGGTCTGGGGACTAGCTTCGGCCGCGGCGGGGCCACCAACTTCCCGCGGGACCTGATCAACTCCGACTGCATCCTCATTGAGGGCTCGAACATGGCCGAGTGCCATCCGGTCGGCTTCCAGTGGGTGATGGAGGCAAAGGCACGCGGGGCCACGGTCATCCACGTCGACCCGCGGTTCACCAGGACCAGTGCCGTCTCCGACGTGTACGTGCCGATCCGGGCCGGGGCCGACATCGCGTTCGTCGGCGGGCTCATCAACTACGTCCTGCAGAACGACAAGTACTTCCGGGACTACGTCGTCGCCTACACCAACGCGGCCACGATCGTGACCGAGGAGTTCGCTGACACCGAGGACCTGGACGGCGTCTTCTCCGGCCTCAGCACCGAGGGGCGCTACTACGACTTTGACACCTGGCGCTACGAGGGTGACGAGGTCGTGCCAGCCGCCGGCGAACGGCAGGCACCCGGGCAGGGGTCGCAGCCGCCCGACCCGCGGGGCCAGGCCATCCGCGGGAACCTCCGCCGCGCCGGGCGCGGCGAGGCCCACGGCTCCGGCGGTGCGGCGGCCAATCCGAGGCCGCATCGCGACGAGACGCTCCAGCATCCCCGCTGCGTCTTCCAGGTGCTGAAGCGGCACTTCGCGCGCTACACGCCGGAACTGGTCCAGGAGGTGGCCGGCGTCGCGCCCGATCAGTTCGCCCGCGTCTGCCGCCTGGTCACCGAGAACTCCGGGCCGGACAAGACCACGGCGTTCGTGTACAGCCTGGGCTGGACCCAGCACACGGTCGGCGTGCAGTACATCCGCACGGCCGCGATCCTCCAGGCGCTGCTCGGCAACATCGGCCGCCCCGGCGGCGGGATCCTCGCCCTGCGCGGGCACGCCTCCATCCAGGGATCAACCGACATCCCGACGCTGTTCGACCTGCTGCCCGGCTACCTGCCCATGCCGTACGCCGACGGGAACGAGGACCTGGACACCTACGTCCAGGCCGAGTCGATGCAGAACGGCTTCTGGGCGAACACCCGCGAGTACCTGGTCAGCCTGCTCAAGGCGTGGTGGGGGGACGCGGCCACGGCGGACAACGACTTCTGCTACGACTACCTGCCCCGGCTGACCGGCAGCCACAGCACCTATGACACCGTCGTGGCCCAGCTGGACGGCATCTGCAAGGGCTACTTCCTGTTCGGCCAGAACCCGGCGGTCGGGTCCGCGAACGCCCGGATGCAGCGGGACGGCATGGCCAATCTCGACTGGCTGGTCGTGCGGGACATGGTCATGATCGAGAGCGCGACCTGGTGGAAGGACGGCCCGGAGGTCACGGCACGCGAGCGGCGCCCTGAGGACATCGGTACCGAGGTGTTCTTCCTGCCGGCCGCCGCGCACACCGAGAAAGCCGGCAGCTTCACCAATACCGAGCGCATGCTGCAGTGGCGGTACCAGGCAGTCGAGCCCGCCGGCGATGCCCGCAGCGACCTGCAGTTCATCTATGAGCTCGGCCGTCGCATCCGGGCGAAGCTGGCCGGCTCCGGCGCCGAGATGGACCGGCCGGTGCTGGACCTGACCTGGGACTATCCCACCGTGGGGAGGCTCGGCGAGCCGGACTCTGAGGCCGTGCTAGCCGAGATCAACGGCCGGGGACCCGGCGGCGAGCCGCTGTCGTCCTACACCCAGCTGACGGCCGACGGGTCCACCGCCTGCGGCTGCTGGATCTACTGCGGTGTCCGGGCGGAGGGCATCAACCAGGCCGCCCGCCGCAGGCCGGGACGCGAGCAGAGCTGGGTGGCACCGGAATGGGGCTGGGTATGGCCGGCCAACCGGAGGGTACTCTACAACCGCGCGTCAGCTGATCCGGACGGTAAGCCCTGGAGCGAGCGCAAGGCGCTGATCTGGTGGGACGCGGCAGCGGGCCGGTGGACCGGCCCGGACGTGCCGGACTTCGTGGCCGACCGGCCGCCGTCCTACCGGCCGCCCGACGGAGCCACCGGGGTGGCGGCAATCTCGGGCGCCGACCCGTTCATCATGCAGGCCGACGGGAAGGCGTGGCTGTTCGCCCCGGCCGGCCTGGTCGACGGCCCGCTGCCCGCGCATTACGAGCCGCAGGAGTCCCCGTTCCGCAACGTCGTCTACGGCCAGCAGCACAACCCGGTCCGGCAGCTCATCCGCCACCCGGAGACCCCCTACCAGCCGAGCGGCGCCGAGCCGGGGTCGGGCGTGTTCCCGTACGTGACCACGACCTACCGGCTGACGGAGCACCACACCGCGGGCGGCATGTCACGGTTCCTGCCCTACCTGTCGGAGCTGCAGCCCGCGTTCTTCTGCGAGGTGTCGCCGCAGCTCGCCGCCGAGCGCGGCCTGGAGCACCTGGGCTGGGCGACGATCATCACGGCGCGGGCGGCCATCGAGGCACGGGTGCTGGTCACCGAGCGCATGCGGCCCCTGCAGGTCCAGGGGCGCACGCTGCACCAGGTAGGCCTCCCCTGGCACTGGGGCCCGAACGGCTTCACCACCGGCGATGCCGCCAACGAGCTGGCGCATCTGTCGCTGGACCCGAACGTGCATATCCAGGAGGTGAAGGCGATGGCCTGCGATATCCGGCCAGGGCGGCGGCCGGCTGGCCTCGCCCTGCGCGAGCTGGTGCGGACGTACCAGCGGCGGGCCGGCATCACCGATGAGACAGGGACGGAGATGTGAGATGGATGCCGCATCAGCCGAGACCAGGAAAGACCACGAGGACCTGGAAACGAGGCTGCTGACCGAGCTCGGCCTCGACCCGGCCGCGGTCGCTGGCTACGCCGACCACCCGCCCCGCATGGGGTTCTTCACCGACACCTCGGTCTGCATCGGCTGCAAGGCCTGCGAGGTCGCCTGCAAGGAATGGAATCAGGTGCCCGAGGACGGCCTGCTGCTGACCGGCATGTCCTATGACAACACCGCCGAGCTGAGCGCCTCGAGCTGGCGGCACGTAGCGTTCATCGAGCAGTCCGCGGTCGGAGTGCGCAGCCGGGACATCGCTCCTGACGGCGCGATTGCGGCCGGGGCCGGCGACGCATCCGCCGACGGGGACAGCGACAGCGACAGCGAAGTGCGCTGGCTGATGGCCAGCAACGTCTGCAAGCACTGCACCGAGGCCGGCTGCCTGGACGTGTGCCCGACGGGTGCGCTGATGCGCACGGAGTTCGGCACCGTGGTGGTACAGGACGACATCTGCAATGGCTGCGGCTACTGCGTGTCCGCCTGCCCGTTCGGCGTGATCGGCAGGAGCGAGCTCGATGGCGGGGCGCACAAGTGCACGCTGTGCTACGACCGGCTGGGTGACGGCCTGACGCCGGCCTGCGCGAAAGCCTGCCCGACCGAGTCCATCCAGTTCGGGCCGCTGGACGAGCTGCGCGAGCGGGCCCGCCAGCGCGTCGATGACCTGCACGATTCCGGCCGGCCCGAGGCGCGGCTGTACGGCGAGGACCCGGCCGACGGCATTGGCGGCGCGGGAGCGATGTTCCTGCTGCTGGACGAGCCTGAGGTCTACGGGCTGCCGCCCGATCCGGTCGTCACCACCCGTGACCTGCCCCGCATGTGGCGGCACGCCGCCATCGCGGCCGGGGGCCTGGCCGCCGCCGTCGCGGCGGCGTGCGCTACGGGGCGCCGGTGAACGCGGAGGCCGCCGCGGCACGCGGCGGCAATCACAGGCGCGGCAATCACGGCGCGGCAGTCACGGCGGCGGCAACCACGGGCGGGGCAGGCGCGGTGCCGAGAAGCAGCTGGTGCCGGAGGCCGAGTTCCGCTCGTATTACGGCCGGCCGGTGGTCAAGGAGACGGTCTGGGGCCCCGACATCCCGGCCTACCTGTTCCTCGGCGGACTGGCGGGCGCGTCGTCGGCCCTGGCCGCCGGTGCGCACCTCACCCGGCAGCCGGAACTGGCTCGCGCGCTGAAATGCGGGGCGGCCGGTGCCATCACCCTGTCGATGGCGGCCCTGATCCACGACCTCGGCCGGCCCTGCGGTTCATCAACATGCTCCGGGTGATCAAGGTGACCTCGCCGATGAACGTCGGCACCTGGATCCTCTCCGGTTACACGCCCTGCGCTCTGGCCGCCGCCGCCACTGCCGTGACGCGCAGGCTCCCGCGGGCAGGACTGGCCGCCACGCTCGGGGCGGCCGCGCTCGGCCCCGCGGTCGCGGCCTACACCTCCGTGCTGCTCGCCGACACCGCCACGCCGGCCTGGCACGAAGCCCATCGCGAGCTGCCGTTCGTGTTCATCGGATCCGCGGCCAGCGCCGCCGGCGGCCTCGGCATGCTGGCCGTACCGCCGCGGGGTTCCGGCCAGGCCGTGCGGCTCGCCGTTCTCGGCGCTGCCGGCGAGCTCATCGCGAAGGGCCTGCTGATCCGTCGTCTCGGCCCGGTGGCCGAGCCCTACCAGGCACGGACGGGCCGGGACCCTCATGGACACGGCCGAGAAGCTGACCGCGGCCGGGCTCGCCGGCGCCATGCTGGGCAGCCGGAACCGGGTGGCCGGCGCGCTGGCCGGAGTCGCGCTGCTGGCGGCCTCCGCGCTGACCCGGTTCGGCATCTTCGAGGCCGGGCGCGCCAGCGCCCGCGACCCGAAGTACACGGTCGTCCCGCAGCGCGAGCGCCTGCAGGAGCAAGCTGGGCGGGAGTAATCCGGGAAGGCTGGGCTCCGGCACTGTGTTATGCCAGCCAGGCCGGCCTGGCTGGCTGCTGCCCCGGACACCGGGCAGAAACGGATAAATCACTCGAAGGTGAGGTAGACCGTGACGCTGCCACCCGATCCCGCGGCAAAGTTCCAGGAATACGCCCGTCCGGAGATGCTCGTCTCGACTGACTGGCTGGCCGCCCACCTGACCGATCCCGGCCTCGTCGTCGCCGAGTCGGACGAGGACGTGCTGCTGTATGAGACCGGCCACATTCCCGGCGCGGTGAAACTCGACTGGCATACCGAGCTCAACGACCCGGTTACCCGCGACTACGTCGACGGCGCGGGCTTCGCGCGGCTGATGTCGGACAAGGGGATCAGCCGGGACAGCACGCTGGTCCTGTACGGCGACCGGAACAACTGGTGGGCGGCCTACGCGCTGTGGGTGTGCACCCTGTTCGGCCACCCCGACCTCCGCCTGCTGGACGGCGGGCGGGCCAAGTGGATCGCCGAGGGCCGGGAGATGACCACCGAGGTGCCGGAGCGGCCCCGCACCGAGTACCCGGTTATCGAGCGCGACGACAGCAGTGCCCGCGCCTTCAGGGACGAGGTCCTGGCCCACCTCGGCCAGCCGCTGATCGACGTCAGGTCGCCCGGCGAGTACACCGGCGAGCTGCTGCACATGCCCGACTACCCGCAGGAGGGCGCGCTGCGGGGCGGGCACATCCCCGGTGCCAGGAGCGTGCCGTGGTCCCGCGCGGCCGCCGAGGACGCCACCTTCCGCACCCGCGCGGAGCTGGAGGCCATCTACGCCGGCGAGGCGGAGCTGAGCCCTGCCGACGACGTGGTCGTCTACTGCAGGATCGGCGAGCGGTCCAGTCACACCTGGTTCGTCCTGCATCACCTGCTCGGCTATCCGCACGTGCGCAACTACGACGGGTCCTGGACCGAGTGGGGCAACTCCGTCCGCGCGCCGATCCGCCGCGGAGCGCAGCCGTGACCACCGACTCCGGAACCCTGAACCCCCGGCTGCGGGAGATCTCGGAGGACTTCACCGCGCTGCCGGATTCCGAGCGCCTGCAGCTGCTGCTGGAGTTCGCGGGCGAGCTGCCGCCGCTGCCCGCACGCTACGCCGAGCATCACGATCAGCTGGAGCAGGTACCCGAGTGCCAGTCGCCGCTGTTCCTCGCGGTCGAGGTGGACGCGGACGGCACCGTGCACCTGTTCTTCGACGCGCCCCCCGAGGCGCCCACCACCCGCGGCTTCGCGGGCATCCTGCACGCCGGCCTGGACGGGCTGGACGCTGACGAGGTCCTGCGGACGCCGGGCGAGTTCTCCGCCCAGCTCGGCCTGCAGGACCTGGTGAGCCCGCTGCGGCTGCGCGGCCTGGCCGCGATGCTGGCCCGGATCAAGCGCCAGGTGCGCGAGCAGCGGGCATGACGGACATCGCCCGCGGCGCCAGGCTGCCGGAGCAGGCCGTGACGCTGAAGGACGTCGCGCGGCAGGCCGGCGTGCACCCGGCCACCGCATCCCGCGCGCTGAACCCGGAGACGCGCCTGCTGGTCAGCGAGGACACGGCCGGCCGGGTGCTGGCCGCCGCAGCGGAGCTTGGCTACCACCCGAACGCGGTCGCCCGCAGCCTGCGCACGCGCCGTTCGCACACCGTGGGCGTGCTCATCCCCGATCTGAACAACCCGCTTTTCCCCCCGATGGTGCGGGGCCTGGAGGACCGGCTCGACGCAGACGGCTACGTTGCCCTGATCGGCAATACCGACGGTGACGACAAGCGGGAGCGCCGCGTGTTCGAGCAGATGCGCGCCCGGCACGTGGACGGATACGCGCTGGCCACCGCGCATCTGCGCAACCCGATGCTGGACGAGGCCGTCCGGGCGGGCGTCCCGGTGGTGCTGATGAACCGCATCGCCGAGGACTACAGCTTCCCGTCGGTCACCGTGGACAACGAGCGCGGCGTCCGGATGGCGGTCAGTCACCTGACGTCGCTCGGGCACCGCAACATCGCCTGCATTGCCGGCCCGCAGGACGTGTCGACCGGCCTCGCCCGGTTCCGCGGCTATCAGGTGGCGATGGCCGGGGCGCGGCTGCCGGTGCCGCCGGACCGGGTCGCCTTCGCCCGCTCGTTCTCGATCGAGGAGGGCCTGCGCTGCGCCAGGGAGATCCTCGCCGCCGGCGACTGCACCGCGGTCGCGGCGGGCAACGACATGCTCGCTGTCGGCTGCTACCTGGCGCTGGACGAGGCCGGCCTCAGCTGTCCCGGTGACATCTCGGTGGTCGGATTCAACGACATGCCGTTCATCGACATGCTCCGCCCCCCGCTGACCACCGTCGCCTTCCCGCATTATCAGGTCGGCACCGAGGCAGCCCAGCTCCTGCTCGACCGGCTGGCGGGCAACGGCGACGTGGTGAAGGTGCTCTACCTGGCTCCCGAGCTGATCGTCCGCGGCTCGACCGCCCGGCTTTCCTGATTATCTCTATTTCGCCATTGACATCCGTAATGCCATACGCGACGCTCTCATGCAAACGATTGGTGCAATCGATTGTGCCGCTCTGCGGCCAGTCGGTTCCGCAGTGCCACGATGTCCGCCGAGCGCCAGGTGAGGCACGAATGAACGATCACCAGCAGGACCAGGCCGGCTGGTTAGGGACGGGCCGGATGGGCCTCATCCTGGCCCGCCGGCTGCTCGCGGCCGGCCTGGACCTCAGCGTGTACAACCGGACCAAGGCCAAGGCCGAGCCGCTGACCGCGGACGGGGCCAAGGTCGTCGATCAGGCCGCGGAGCTCGGCCACTGCGCGGTTGTCTTTGTCATGGTCGGGACTTCGCAGGACCTGCTCGACGCGCTGCTCGGCCCGGCCGGGCTGATGAGCGGCGAGCACGTCCCTGCGGTCGTGATCGACCTGTCCACAGTCTCGGTCGAGGCGTCGCAGCAGGCCCGCGAGGAGCTCGCCCTGCGCGGCACGCAGTTCCTCGCGGCGCCGGTCATGGGCAACCCCCGGGTGGCCGCAGCCGGCCGGCTCACGTTCGCGGTCTCCGGCGAGCCGGCCGCCGCGGCGGCCGCCCAGCCGTACCTGGACCTGCTCGGCGCTGGCGCCAGCTACGTGGGAACCGGCGAGATCGCCAGGGTGGTCAAGCTCTGCCACAACCTGTTCCTGGGCTCAGTGATCCAGTCGCTGGCCGAGGTGACGGTCCTGGCGCAGAAGGCGGGCGTCACCAGGCAGGCCTTCCTCGCCTGCATCAATGACAGCGTCATGGGCTCGACCTTCACCAGGTACAAGTCGCCGGCCCTGGTGAACCTGGACTACCACGCCACCTTCACCGCCGCGCTGCTGCGCAAGGACTTCGACCTCGGGCTCGCGGCGGCGCGCGAGCACGAGGTCCCGATGCCGGTGGCGTCGCTCGTCCATCAGATCGTGCAGAGCCTCGTCGGGAACGGGTTCGGCGAGCAGGACTTCGCGACCGTGCTCGAGCTGCAGGCCCGGTCGTCGGGCCTGGCGCTGGCGAGCGAGGGGGCGGAGGTGTCCGACGGCCTCGAGCCGGCCGGCGACGGCCCGGCGGCCGTCCCGGACAACAGCACGCGGTGACCCGCAGGGTCACTACCCCGGCAGCCTGGTCCTCCCCGGCTGGCCATTCATAACAATCGGGCCTTTCCCGACTGGAAGGAGCACCGGGAATGAGATCACTCCCGCATCGCGCCCGGTATCTCGCCGCTGGCGCGAGCGCGTTACTGGCCACCGCCCTTCTCGCCGCCTGCGGCAGCAGCGGCACCAGCTCGTCCGGATCGTCATCGCCGATCCTCATCGGCGCGTCGCTGTCACTGACCGGCGACTTCTCCGCCGACGGCCAGGCTTACCAGCGCGGCTACGAGCTATGGGCAAGTGACGTCAACGCTCATGGCGGCATCGACGGCCGCAAGGTCAAGCTCATCATCCTGAACGACAACAGCAGCCCGACCCAGGTCGACACGAACTACACCGATCTCATCACGGTGAAGCACGTGAACCTGACCTTCGGGCCGTTCTCGTCGCTGCTGACAGCCCCGGCAGCGGAGGTAGCGCACCGGTACGGCTTCGCGTTCATCGAGGGTGCCGGCGGCTCGCCGCTGGTCTTCAGCGAGAAACTGCCGAACGTCTTCGACGTCAGCCTGCCGGTCGCCAACGAGCTCGACCCGTTCGCCACCTGGGTCGCGTCGCTGACCGGGAGCCAGAAGCCGGCTACCGCCGCCTACCCGATGGCGAACGACCCGTTCGCGATCCCGCAGGTCCAGCGCGCGCAGGGACTGCTGCAGGCAGCGGGGGTCAGCACGGTCTACTCGAAGATCTTCCCTGAGGAGGTGCCCGATTACCTGCCCAATGCGGACATCGTGGCTGGCAAGAAGCCGCAGGCCGTCGTGCTGGGATCGACCGACGTGCCAACGGTGGCCTCGTTCATGCACGGCTTCGAGCAGCAGCACTTCAACCCGAAGGTGTTCGTCGCCGCCGCCGGCCCGGATCAGGGCCAGGCTTTCCTGTCAGCGGTAGGCGGCGCCGGCAA
>CAVOKK010000026.1:0-157119 GCA_963696455.1 uncultured Actinomycetota bacterium | reverse complement strand
AATCTAACTGAGGTTGACCATGTCGGCAATTATTTCCATGACATTGAAAAGCATCTTTCGTGACCGCGTGTTCCAGGGAATTATGGTGGCGGCACTGATTTTTCTGCTTATCCCAGCCCTTGCCTCTCTTTCGATGCGCCAGGTGACAGAGTTGTCCCTGACGTTGTCCCTATCCATGATCTCATTGATCTTATTGCTGTTATCGGTGTTTCTCGGCGGGACTTCGCTCTGGAAGGACATTGAACGGCGTTATACCTATAGTGTTCTCGGGTTGCCCCTCTCCCGCACGAGCTATCTGCTTGGACGGTTTGGCGGTACTGCCCTGTTTGTGATGCTTACGGCTGTACTATTGGGGGCTGTGTCGTTCGGGGTGGTCACGTATACCTCCGCCATCTATCCGCCCGCCCGCCCGGTCGTATGGAGCGCAATGGCGCTCTGCATTCTGTTTGATGCCCTAAAGTATATTCTTCTTATTGCGATCGCCTTTCTTTTTTCGACAGTGAGCACATCTTTCTTTCTACCGATATTCGGCACCATAGCCATGTTCATTATCGGCGGTATCACCCAACAGGTTTACGAGTATATTCATACGCCTGCATCCAGGGAACTTGCGCCGATAATAAAGCAGACGGCTTTAGGGTTGTATTATCTGCTGCCTAATTTTAGTGCTTTTGATCTCAAGGTTTATGCTATCTACGGGCTTCCTTTGCCGGTACAGGGTCTATATTTGACAGCGGCTTATTTTCTTGTCTATACGGGGATCCTGCTGGCTGTTGCAACGGCTGTCTTTTTACGGCGCGAGATGAAATAATGGTTAAGACAGTCTCTACAACCCTGGTCTTTATGCTTTTGTACGGCATTCTGATTGTTCCGTTCACCAGGTATCTCCATAACAAACCGTTTGTGGAAAAGCTCGGTTATATCCCATCGGTAACCGCCCTCAAGATCGTTGCCTCCGATCACAAAGAGATGGTCGGGGCCGCCCTGGTAATGAAGGTCTTGATGTACTTCGGAGGCGTTGCAGAGAGGCGGCAAGCCAATGTTGTCGTCGATTCCCTGGATTACCAGGGCATGTCGCGAATTTTGCACGGTGCCGTCAAACTGGATCCCTACAACATGGACGCCTACTATTTCGCCCAGTCTTTCCTTACATGGGATGTCAAGCAGTACAAACTTGCCAACGATCTTCTGGACTATGGCATGAAATATCGTACCTGGGACTGGTATCTTCCCTTCTTTGCCGGTTTCAATAGCGCCTATTTCATGAAAGACTATGCAACGACGCACCGAATATTATCAAACGGGCAGGGGAACTTGAGCGGTGCCGACCTGTACTAAACTCTGGCTGGACGCTATATGCAGGAATCCGGGTCAGACCGAATTGGCTATTGCCTATCTGACCGCCATGGAAAAGGGCGAAAAGAATCAGACGCTGAAAAATAACTACCAGACTACGGCTTGCCGCGTTCAAAGAGGTACGCCGGATTGAGCTGGCGCGAGACAGGTTCAAGGAGGCCAAGGGAATTTTGCCGACGACGGTCGAACAACTGATGCAAGGCGGTTTTCTCGCTCCTCCGCCGGTCGATCCCTATGGCGGAACGTTCTACCTTGAGCCGGACGGCAAGGTGGCAACCACGAGCAAGTTTGCATTTGCGGGCGTCAAGAATGAAAAACGGCAAAATACCGGAGAGTCAAATGAACGCCATTGATATATCAGGACTTTGTAAGCAGTTTAGGGGAAAAAAGATGACCAGGGTGGATGCCCTGAAAAATCTTGATCTCCAGATCGCTCCCGGCGAGGTCTTCGGCTATCTCGGCCCCAACGGCGCCGGCAAGAGCACGACCATCAAGTGCCTGATGGGGCTGATCCGGCCGACAGCCGGCACGGCAACCATCATGGGCGAGCCGATCGGAAGCGTGGCCTCGCGCGCCAAGGTCGGCTTCTTGCCTGAAAATCCCGCCTTTTACGATTACCTGTCCGCCGAGGAGTATCTCCGTTTTGTGGGCAAGGCATTCAAGATGCCGGAAGCCCTCTTGTCCCGCAGGACGGACGAAACGTTGAAGCTTCTTGAGCTGTGGGACGCCCGCAAGCGTCCCATGCGCGGCTACAGCAAGGGGATGGTGCAACGGGTCGGCCTGGCTCAAACCATGATCCACGATCCCGACCTGTACATCCTGGATGAACCGATGAGCGGCCTCGATCCCATCGGCAGGGCGCTGGTGAAGGAGATCATCCTGGATCTGAAGAAACGGGGCAAGAGCGTCTTCTTCAGCACCCACATCACCGATGACGTGGAGAAGGTCTGCGACAGGGTAGGGGTGATCGTCAAAGGGCAGCTTGAAGCCTTGGACAGCGTCGAGAATATCGTGCGGAAAGGGATCGAGGGTTATGTCGTCCAGACCCGGCTGGGTCAGGGGGAACATGACGCCTTGGGAGGTTTCGCCATTACGCGCAGAAATGAAACCTTTGTGGAGTACTTCGTGCCGGTCGCGGGATTCAATGAATTCATTGCGCTGGCCGGACATCATTCGGTAGAGGTCACCCTGGTCGAAACAAAGCGTAAAGACCTTGAAAGTTTTTTCCTGGAAATCGTGGGAAAGGGAATTAATAAAAAGGATTGAACCGCAAGACGCAAAGAACGCGAAGGCAAATCAGTCAGTTGTCTTACCAAAGTTTTTCACCTGATGTTTCGAGTCTTTGTTTTCATAAGCATTTGAATTTCTTTGTGCTCTTGGCATCTTGCGGTTACTAACTGCCGTTTTTAGGTTAACAGCTCGCTGTGTCTGCACCCCCCCTCAACGCCTCCATAAGTTCATTGATCCGATACGGCTTGACCATCGCGCCGCAAAAACCGTACTCTTCGTAGTGGGCCATGATCGGGTCGTTGGAGTATCCGCTGGAGACAATCAGGCGCGCCCCCGGATCAAATGCGAGTATCTTCTTGGCCGTCTCCCTGCCTCCCATGCCGCCCGGCACGGTCAGGTCCATGATGACGACATCAAACGGCATGCCCGATCCCTGTGCCGTTTTGTACAGTGAAACGGCCTCTTCGCCGCTGGCGCAGGTTGTTACCCGGTATCCCAGGAGATGGAGCATATTCTCGGCAAGATCGAGAATCATCTCGTCGTCGTCCATGACAAGTACGGAGCCGCCGGCCGGATCGGCGGTTGCCATGGTGTCGTGTCCCGTGCCGGGCTCTGCCGGCACCTCGCCTGTTGAGGGAAGATAGATGGTGAAGGTGGCCCCTTTGCCTGCGCCGGAATTGACGGAGATATGGCCGCCATGCCTGGTGATGATCGAATAAACCGAGGACGCCCAAGCCCGGTGCCGCCGGATTTTGTGGTGCTGCTGTTGCCTGGCTCGGTTGCGTATTGCTACGCGCCAACGGGATGATGGTCCCGGACGCGTGGTACCCCGGTTACGACAACGCGACGAGCAAGGCCATGGTCGCGGAGTACGTGAAGAAGTACGGCGGCAGCGCGTCGGACGTGAACGCCGACGTCGCCGAGGCGTACTCGGTCGGCGAGGTCACCGCGCAGGCCGTCAAGGCAACCGGCGGCACCTCCGGCTCGAAGATCATCGCCTACCTGCACAGCGGCGTGACGCTGACCAGCGTGCAGGGCCCGGTGAAGTTCAACAGCCTGGGTGAGAACGTGAAGGCGATCGCCTTCATCTTCCAGTGGCAGAACGGCAAGTTCGTCCAGATCCTGCCGGCTAATGCGACAGGCTCGGTGCCGGTTCTCTACCCCAAGCCCGACTGGTCGAGCTGACAGCGGACGCGACGGCAGCACGGAGCTGAGATGGCGACCGAGATAGAGCAGGCCATCGCCGCCGGCATCCTCGGCGGCGGGATCTACGCGCTGATGGCGGCCGGGCTCACGCTGATCTTCGGCGTGCTCGACATCATCAACGTCGCGCAGGGCATCTTCGTGGTGCTCGGCGCCTATCTCAGCTACGTGCTGTCCGTCCACCTGCACCTGGACCTGCTCGTCGGGCTGGTCATCACGGTGCCGGCCATGTTCGTGATCGGGGTGGTCATCTACTGGCTGTTCATCCGGCCGCTGCGCGGCGCTGAGCGGACCTCGATGACGCTGCTGGCCTGCTTCGCGGTGGCGCTGATCATCGAGGGCGTGCTGTACAAGGAATTCGGCTCCAACTACGTCTCGCTGAGCGCCTGGTACACCACGTCCAGCGTGCACATGTTCGGGTTCTACCTGCCCGACATCTACCTGATCGGGTTCGGCCTGGCCGTCGCGGCCATGGCCGTGCTTTACCTCATCCTGTACCGGACCACGTTCGGCCGCGCGGTCCGCGCGACCATGCAGAACCAGGTCGCGGCGCGGCTGATCGGCATCGACGTCAACCGGGTCTCGGCGGTGACCTTCGGCATCGGCACGGCCGTAACGGCGATCGGCGGGATGGTGTACGGCGCCATCAGCGGCGGCTTCACGCCGAACAGCGGCTACGACCTCATCTCGCGGCTGCTGGCGATCGTCATCCTGGCCGGGATGGGCAGCATCGGCGGAGCGCTGGTGACGGCCGTGCTGATGACCACGGCCGAGGCGCTGGTCGACATCTGGCAGCCGGACTGGTCGGTCGCGGTGTTCTACCTCGCGCTGGTGATCATCCTGACCGTCCGGCCGCAGGGCCTCTTCGGCCGCCGCGCGGCGAGGGCACAGTGACAACCGGACAGGCAGACACCATCAGGGCGGGAACGGGCCCTGCAGACCGGCGCCGCGAACGCTGGCTCGCGCCCTCCGGCCTGGCCCTGCTCCTCGCCTTCGTCGCGGTGTTCCCGCTGCTCTTCCCCAACCCCACGGCGACCAACTTCGGCGTAGTGACGCTCATCTTCGTCGCCGTGGCCGCGGCCTGGAACATCTTCTCCGGCTTCTCCGGCTACCTGTCGCTCGGGCACGCGGTCTTCTACGGGACCGGCGCCTACTTCCTGGTCGTGGCCGCCAGGGACTGGAGCCTGACCGGGGCGGCAGTCTTCTGGCTGGTCCCGCTCGGCGGCCTGGCCGCGGCCATCATCGCCGTGCCGCTCGGCCTCGTGGCGCTGCGGGTGCGGCGGCACACGTTCGTCGTGATCACCATCGCGTTCTTTTTCATCGCCCAGCTGTCGGCGTCCAACCTCGGCATCACCGGCGGGTCCAGCGGCCTGCTGGTCCCGGTCCCGACGACCTGGAATCCGGCCACCTACAACAACCCGTTCTACTACCTGGCAATGCTGCTCGCGGCAGCCACCGTGGCGCTGTCCTGGCTCGTCCGGCGATCCCGGTTCGGGCTGCAGCTCCGGGCAATCCGCGACGACGAGGACCGGGCTGCGGGCCTCGGCGTCCGGGCCATGCCAGTCAAGCTGACCGCACTGGTGGTGTCCGCGTTCATCACCGGCATGGCCGGCGCGCTGTGGGTCTACTTCATCGGCGAGGCATTCCCGCAGTTCGTGTTCGACCCGCTGTTCGACCTCGCCGTGGTGCTGATGGCCTTCTTCGGCGGCCTCGGCACGGTCGCGGGGCCGGTGCTCGGCGCGCTGGTGCTCGAGCCGACGCAGCTTTACCTCAACCTGCAGCAGGCCAACGGCTACGAGTCGGAGATACTCTTCGGTGTCCTGTTCCTGGCGGTGATCCTGTTCCTGCCGCGCGGGGTGCTGCCGACGGCCGCCGAGTACATCACTGCCGGCCGTGCCCGGCTGCGGCGCGGCGGCTGGCCCGGCCGGACCGGCGCGCCAGCAGGCGCAGCCCCCGCCTCCGGCGGCGGACAACCCGGCCGGGACGCCGGCCGCCGGGAGCGCGCCGTGACCGCTGACCTGCGCGCCGATAGCGTCACCAAGAGCTTCGGCGGTGTCCTGGCGCTCGACGACTGCTCGCTGACCGCGCCGGCCGGGCAGATCACCGGCCTGATCGGGCCTAACGGCTCGGGCAAGACCACCCTGTTCAACGTGATGACCGGCTATGAGCGCATCGATGCCGGCCAGGTCTACCTCGGCGCCCGCCGGATCACCGGACGCATCGCCGCACCGGGTGTTCGCGCTCGGCGTCGGCCGCACCTTCCAGCTGACCCGCATCTTCCCCCGGCTGACCGTGCTGGAGAACATGCTCGTGCCCGCGCAGCGCGGCCGGCCCGCCCGCCAGCATCGCGAGCGCGCGCTGGAACTGCTGGCCTTCACCGGGATCGCGGACCACGCGCGCGAGCTCGCCGGGACGCTGTCCTACGGGCAGCGCAAGCTGCTGGAGCTCGCCTACATCCTGGTCGCCGACCCGGCAGTGGTGCTGCTGGACGAGCCGCCGGCGGCGTCAACCCGTCGCTGATCCACCACATCGCTGATCGCATCAGCGAGCTCAACAAAGCCGGCCAGACGTTCCTCATCGTCGAGCACAACATGGAATTCGTGATGGGCCTGTGCCATCAGGTCACGGTGCTGGACTCCGGCACCGTCGTGGCGTCCGGGCCGCCCGAGGTCATCAGGACCGACCCGCGCGTGCTCGATGCCTATCTCGGCACCGGGACTGATGACGATGACTGACAGCGCGCTGGTCATCGAGGGCATCACGGCTGGCTACGGCGGCGGTGACGTGCTGCACGACGTGTCCTTCACTGTGCCGAAGGGCGCGGTCACCTGCGTTGTCGGCCCCAACGGAGCCGGGAAGTCGACGCTGCTCTCGGTCATCAGCGGGATGCTCAGGCCGCGCGCCGGGCAGGTGCTGCACGGCGGCGAGCGGCTTACCGGCAAGACACCGCGGGAGATTCTGCGTGCGGGCGTCGTGCAGGTGCCGCAGAACCACAGCCTGTTCCCGGCGATGACCGTCGCCGAGAACCTCGAGCTCGGCGGGTACCTGCTGGGCAGCCGGGCGACTGGTCGCCAGCCGCCGGACCAGCGTCGAGGCCCTCTTCCCCGATATCGCCGCCTGGTCGAAGAAGAAAGCCGGCAGCCTCTCCGGCGGCCAGCAGCGGCTGGTCGAGTTCGCGCGCTGCCTGATGCTTGATCCGTCCGTGATCATCCTGGACGAGCCGTCAATGGGCCTGGCGCCGAAGATCCTGCGGGTCGTGTTCGGCGCCGTGCAGGAGATGAACGCGCAGGGCAAGACAGTGCTGCTCGTCGAGCAGAATGCGCGGGCCGGGCTGGCCATGTCCGGGCACGGGGTGGTGCTGGAGAACGGCCGGGTCCGGCTGACCGGCACCGGCGCCGAGGTGCTCAGCCATCCGGAGATCGGCGCGCTCTACCTCGGCGGTCAGCCGGGACGCCGGCCAGGGCAGCCGGCGTGATCCTCGACTGTCACTGCCACGTCATCCCGGCCGCGATGCTCGCCGGCGCGGTGCCGGACGACTGGCGCCCTGCCATCGGCGTGCAGGACGGCCGCCAGGTCGTGTCCTTCCAGGGCCGCCGCCTGTCCTCGGTCACGGGCGAGTTCTGCGACGTCGGCGTGATGCTCGGGCAGGCCGGGGCCGCCGGGGTAACCAGCCTGCTGATCTCCCCCTGGATCCTGCTGCTGCCGGTGCAGGCCGACCTGGCCACCGCGACCAGGATCTGCCGGATGCAGAACGACAGCCTGGCCGAGACCGCCGGGCAGTTCAGCGGCCAGGTACTACGCGCTCGGCTCGGTGCCGCTGCAGGACGGCGATCGCGCGGCAGCTGAGCTTGAGTACCTGATGCAGCTGCCCGGCCTGCGCGGTGTCGAGGTTCCGGCCAGCGTCGGAGGCTGCTATCTCGGCGCTGCGAGATTCGAGCCGTTCTGGGCCGCTGCCGCCGCAACTGGTGCCGTCGTGTTCGTGCACCCGACCACGACCGGTCTCGGGCTGCCCGCGCTCACTGACCACTACCTGTGGAACTCGGTGGGCAATCCGCTGGAGACGGCGATCACCGCGGCCCAGCTGCTGACCGCCGGGGTTCTCGACCGGCATCCCGGCCTGACCATCCTGCTCGCGCATGGCGGCGGGGCGCTGCTGGCACTGCGCGGACGGCTGCGCCGGGCGTATGCGGTCCGGCCTGAAGCGCGGTCCGGCGGCACCAGCGATCCTGATGACCTGCTTCGCCGGCTCTACTTCGACAGCCTCACCCACGACCAGGCCATGCTCGCCGACCTTGTCGCCTTCGCAGGCGCCGGGCACGTGCTGCTCGGCTCGGACCGGCCGTTCGACATGGGCGCGGACAAGCCGGTGCAGGACGTCAGGACTCTCCAGCTCAGCCAGGACGACGAGCAGCTGCTGCTCGGCGGTAATGCCAGCCGTCTCTTCCGCCTGCCGACTGACGAGTGAGGTGATCAACCGTGGCGATTCACACCTACGGCGCTAACGCGGTGGACTGGGAGCAGCGAGTCGATCTGGCCCGGCTGCGGGCCGAGCGGCTGGCCCGGCTGCGAGCCCAGCTGGAAGCCTCGTCGCTGGGCGCCTTGCTGAGCTTCGACTTCGGCAACATCCGGTACATGACGGCGACCCACATCGGGACCTGGGGCATGGACAAGCTGATCAGGTTTGCCCTGCTGCCGCGCGGCGGCGAGCCGGTCGTCTGGGATTTCGGCTCGGCCGCCCGCCATCACCAGCTGTACAACCCGTGGCTGGACCACACTGACGGGCCGCCGACGGCCGAGGGCGCACGGGCGACCGGCGCCCGAGCCGGCATCTCGACGCTGCGCGGCGCCTTCCATCCCGATGCCGGCATCGCCCGCGAGGTGGCGGCACAGGTAGCCGGCGTGCTGCACGAGCACGGCCTGGCCGGCGCGCCGGTCGGCATCGACGTGGCCGAGATGCCCGTGCTCGCTGCCCTGCACGAGGCGGGCATCGAGACCACCGACGGCCAGCAGGTGTTCCTGGAGGCAAGGCGGACCAAGACCCGCGACGAGATCTCGCTGCTGAGCCAGGCCTGCGCGATGGTCGACGCCGCTTACCAGCAGCTGTATGAGTTCCTGCGGCCCGGCGTGCGGGAGAACGAATGCGTCGGCCTGGTCTCCAAGGTCCTGTATGACCTCGGCAGCGAGTTCGTCGAGGGCGTCAACGCGATCTCCGGCGAGCGGTGCTCGCCGCACCCGCACGTGTACTCCGACCGGCTGATCAGGCCCGGTGATCCGGCGTTCTTTGACATCCTGCACAGCTACCTCGGCTACCGGACCTGCTACTACCGGACGTTCGCGGTCGGCAGCGCGTCCCGTGCGCAGCGCGACGCGTACGTCCGGTGCCGTGAGTACATGGACCAGGCGATCGCGATGGTCCGGCCCGGCGTGACGACCGGCGACATCGTCTCGCTCTGGCCGCGGGCGGAGGAATTCGGCTTCCCGGACGAGACCGCGGCCTTCGCGCTGCAGTACGGCCACGGCGTCGGGCTGTCGATCTGGGAGAAGCCGATCTTCAGCCGCCTGGTGTCGCTCGACTATCCCGAGCCGCTGGAGGAAGGCATGGTCTTCGCGCTGGAAACCTACTGGCCTGCCGCCGATGGCTGGTCGGCCGCCAGAATCGAGGAAGAGGTCGTGGTCACCGCCGACGGCTGCGAGGTCATCACGAAGTTCCCGGCCGAGGAACTGCTGGTCGCCGGCCGCAAGTACTGGACCGCCGGCGGCGCGCTCGACACGCTGCGCGAGAGCCAGTCCAATCTCAACACTGCTGCTGGCCGGGGGGACGACCCCCCGAAGCCCCCCGCAGGTGCCGGCCGGGGGGACGACCCCCGAAGCCCCCCGCAGGTGCCGGCCGGGGGACGACCCCCCGAATCCCCCCGCAGGTGCCGGCCAGGGCGAGCCGGCGGCGACACCTCATGACCGCCACCATGGAAGCGCCCGAACTGCTGCGCTGCTACGAGCAGATGGCGGTCATTCGCGGCACCGAGAAGGCCGCTCATGACCTGTTCCTTGCCGGCCTCGTCAAGGGCACCACGCATCTGGCGGCCGGGCATGAGGCGGTCGCTGTCGGCGCGAGCGCCGCGCTCCGGCCCGACGACTACGTCTTCGCCACCTACCGCGGCCATCATCACGCCATGGCCAGGGGCGCGACACCGGCGGAGTGCCTCGCCGAGCTGATGAGCAAGGCGACCGGCGTGTGCAAGGCCAAGGGCGGCTCCATGCACCTGACCAAGGCCTCGGCCGGAATGCTCGGCTCGTATGCCATCGTCGGGGCGCACCTGCCGCTGGCGGCCGGCGCGGCCTGGTCCGCCCGGCTGCGCGGTACCAGCCAGGTCGCGGTGGCGTTCTTCGGCGACGGGGCGACCAACATCGGGGCGTTCCACGAGGCACTCAACCTGGCCTCGGTCTGGTCGCTGCCGGTGCTGTTCATCTGCGAGAACAACCTCTACATGGAGTACACGCCCATCGGCTCGGTCACCGCCGCCGACCACCCGGCGGCCGGCCGGGCGGCGAGCTACCGGCTGCCGTCGGAGGTCATCGACGGGAACGACGTCGTCGTCGTAGCCGACGCCGTCGGGCGGGCGGCCGAGCGGGCCAGAGCCGGCCACGGCCCGACAGTGCTGGAGGCGCAGACCTACCGGCACTTCGGCCACAGCCGCACCGACCCGGCCAGCTACCGGCCGGCCGACGAGGTCGCGGAGTGGCTCAGCCGCGATCCGCTCGACGTTGCCAGCCGGCGGCTGGCCAAGGCCGGCGTCGCGCAGGACGACATCAGCGCAGCCGCCGACCGGGCCGCGGCCACCGTGGCCGCCGCGGTGGCGCAGGCCAAGGCAGCTGACGGCGCGGACCCGGCGCAGGCACTCACCGACGTGTGGGCAGATGGAGGGCACCAGTGGCGGACCTGATGACGTATCGCGACGCGGTCGCTGAGGGCCTCGCGCGGGAGATGCGCCGCGACCCCGCGGTGGTCTGCCTCGGCGAGGACATCGGCGCGGCGGGCGGGGTGTTCAAGACCACCGTCGGGCTGCTGGATGAGTTCGGCCCTGACCGGGTGCGGGACACGCCGATCTCGGAGCAGGCCATCGTCGGCATGGCGATGGGCGCCGCGATGACCGGCATCCGGCCGGTCGCGGAGATCATGTTCTCCGACTTCCTCGCCTGCTGCTGGGACTACCTGGCCAACGAGATCCCGAAGATGCGGTACATGACCGGCGGCCAGGTCACGGTGCCGCTGGTGGTCAGGACCGCCAACGGCGGCGGACTCGGCTTCGGCGCCCAGCACTCCCAGGCGGTGGAGAACTGGGCACTGGCTGTTCCCGGCCTCAAGATCGTCGCCCCGTCGACACCCGCGGATGTCGTCGGCCTGCTCGCCAGCGCCGTACGCAGCGACGACCCGGTGGTGTTCTTCGAGCACAAGGGCCTGTTCGCGAGCCGCGGCGAGGCGGCACCTGAGGGGCACGTGGTCCCGCTCGGCCAGGCCGCGATCGCGCGGCCCGGCACTGACATCACCGTGGTCGCGCTGGCCGCCACCGTGCCCATCGCCCTGGCCGCGGCAGAGGAACTGGCCGCCGGCGGCCTGTCGGCTGAGGTCATCGACCTGCGCTGCCTGGTGCCGCTGGATATGGCCACGGTGCTGGCCTCGGTCGGGCGCACCTCGCGCCTGCTGATCGTCGAGGAGAACCCGTACCAGGGCGGCTGGGGCGGCACCGTCGCGTCCATCGTCGCCGACGAGGGCTTCGAACTGCTGGACGCGCCGCCGCGGCGGGTCGCGGCCGAGTGCGTGCCACTGCCGTTCGCGGACGCGCTCGAGGACGAGGTGATTCCGACCACCGCGAAGGTGACGGCTGCGCTGCGGGCACTGCTCGACTACTGACGGACGCGGCAGTGCTCTGCCTGCCTGCCGGTGAGCGCCGCGGCTACGCTTCTGGCGAGTCCCCGGCCGGTGCCTGGTGAGTGAATGACACCTCGTACAGGGCCGGCTCGGAGTGCCCGAGTGCGCTCGCCTGCCGCAGCCGCGGCTGGCAGTCCGGACTCGCCAGCATGGCCTGCAGGTCCTCGGCACTTCGCCATTGCGCGTAGTTGACCACCCTGGTGCCGTCCAGACTGCGGTGGATGCTGGCGGACACGAAGCCGGGCTGGCGGCAGATGACGTCACGGGTGGCGGCGGACAGCACGTCGACCAGTTCGTGCTGCCGGGCAGGATCGACGGTGAAGACGTTGACGAGCGTGACGACGGCCTGGTCGCCGCTGATCACCGCGCCCCGCTCCGGCGCCGCAGGCTCTCCCGCCTGCGGGATCGTGGCATCGAACAGTGCCGTGGAGCCGGCCGGACGCGTGTCCACCTCGTCGGTGCGTTCCCTGAGCCGCTCCAGCGACTCGCCATCGCCGAGGGGCACGGTTGCTTCCAGCCGCTTGCTGTGCCGGACTTCCGGCAGGTCAAGGACGTCGTCCACGAGACTCGCGCGGGCGCCAGGCGGGACGTGCCCGGCCTCTGCGTGCAGCGACGCTCGTGCTGTCTCGTTGTCGTCGCGGGTCGTGACCTCGGCAGCGGCCACGGACTGGTCGCCCTCTTTGATCTCAAGGTGCCGGGGCGCGTCTGGACTGGTCATGAACAATCTCCAAGATCCGGGACAGCCGGCCGGGGGTCAGGAGCCGGGGGTGGCGCGCGACGCCGTCGCCGCGGACTCTGCTCCGGACCTGCCCCGACTGCCCGCGGCAAAACGCCGCGGCCGGGTTCGCCGCCAGTTTGCTGCCAGGCCGCCAGGGTAAGGGGCCTGCTGCCCGGGCATACGGCGATAGGAGCAGCGAGCACGAGTGCGAGTACTCATAGCGGGAGCATCCGGCTTTGTCGGACGGCGGCTTGCCGCCGCGCTCGCGGCCGACGGCCACGACGTGGTCGCCATGACCCGGCACCCCGCTAGCTACCGCGGGGCCGGGACAGCGGTCTTCGGCGACGTCTCTGACCCCGGCTCGCTGCCGGCCGCGATGAAGGGCTGCGAGGCGGCCTACTACCTGGTGCACTCGCTCACCGAGGCCGACTTCGCCACCATGGACGCGGCCGCGGCCAGGGCCTTCGGCGAGGCCGCCGCAGCCGCCGGGCTGCAGCGGATCATTTACCTCGGCGGCCTCGGCGACGACAAGGACGTCCTGTCGGAACACCTGCGCAGCCGCCGCGAGGTCGAGGACCTGCTCGGCTGCGCGAATGTCCCGGTGACTGTGCTGCGAGCCGGGATCATCATCGGCAACGGCGGGACCTCCTGGGAGCTGACCCGCCAGCTGGTCGCGCACCTGCCCGCGATGGTGACGCCGAAGTGGGTCGCGACCAGGACGCAGCCGATCGCCATCGATGACGTCGTCCGGTACCTGCGCGGAGTGCTGACGCTGCCTGAGGCCACCGGCCGGGTCTACGAGATCGGCGGACCCGAGGTGATGCGGTACGCGGACATGCTGCGCCGGGTCGCCGCGCTCCAGGGCCGCCGGCTGCCGATCATCTCCGTGCCGCTGCTTACGCCCTGGCTCTCGTCGCTCTGGCTCACGCTGGTCACCGATGTCGATCCGGCGACCGGCCGGTCGCTCGTCGACTCGATGATCAACGAGGTGATCGTTCGCGATAACGCCATCAGGGACCTCATGCCGTTCGAGCTGACCGGGTACGACGACGCGGTGCGGACGGCGCTCGCTGAGCTGCGCGTGTCCGGCGGATCGCGGTGAGCCTCCGGACCGGCATCCGGCGGACCCGGCTGACGGCCCGGCAGCTGGTGACGGCCGCCGGCGTCGGCGGCACCGCCCTGCTCGGGGTCTCGTTCTCGGCCGATACCGGCTCGCCGCAGTTCTACCTGCTGACGGCGGCCCTCGCGAGCACCTGGACCGCAGGCGCTGCTGCGTCCGGGCCGATACCAGCCGGCCGCGCTGGCCGCGAGCGCGGTCTTCGGCCGTACGTCGAGCCAGTTCTGACCGGCGTCGGCACGTTCGGGCTGTTCTATGCCATCGCCCGGCTGGCGCGGCACAACCCGCCGCTCAACCGCGCGATCAGCAGTGTGTTCCGGTACGTCCACGAAGGATCGACGGGCCTGGTGCTTCTGACCGCGGGGGTCAACGGGGTCGCCGAGGAACTGTACTTCCGCGGCGCCGTCTGGGACATGCTCGGCGGCTCCCGGCCGCTGGTGCTGACATCGGCGGTCTATACCGCATCGACAGCAGCCTCGCGGAACCTCTCGCTGGTGCTCGGCGGCGCCGTCACCAGCCTGATCTTCGGCGCGCAGCGGGCCAGGTCCGGCGGCGTCGTCGCTCCCGCCGTCGCGCATGTGACCTGGTCCGTGCTCATGATCACCTGCCTGGCGCCGCTGTTCAGGCCATCGCCAGGCGAGCCCGGCCAGCTGAACTGGTGTGCGTGCTGCCTGGTGGCGGCCGCCCGCCGGGGGGGCTGCGGTCAGCTGTTGCGCCGGGCTACGGCCGCGCTGAGCGCGGTCGCGAACGCGGTCCAGGCAACCTCGGGTACAGCCAGCACCGCAGCCGCCGGATCGGCCCGCCTGGCCCGCAGCGCATAGCCCGCCATCAGGGCGCTGAGCAGCGCCGCGTCCGCAGTCGCGGGCCACAGCCGGCGGCTTCCGAACGCCAGCGGCACGTATCCGCTGCGCACCGGGACAGCGAGCGCCCACCAGGCGAGGGCGGCGCTGCGAGCGCGGCTGTCAGTGCCAGCCGACCGCCATACCCGCCAGGCCGAGGTGGCCGTGGCGATGTTCAGTGCTGACCAGACGACGGGAAATACCGCTCCGGGCGGCGCGAATGACGGGCGGCTGAACTCGTCCTCATACTGCGGCCTCGTCCCGCGGCCGCGCATCCGCCGGGCGGCAGCGGCCGACAGGCCCTGCGCCGCGCCGTAGACGGCAATGGCTCCCAGCCAGGCGGCCGCCTGGCTGGACCGGCTGCGTGCGGTGGTGCTCAGCGGTGTCCTGGTCACGTCCGGACGCTGCCCGATCCGCCGCGGTCTACACCCGCGGTGGCCTGCGTAGCCGGGCCACCCGGCTATCGTCAGGCAGATGACGACCCCCGCCGACTGCTATACCTGCGCCCGCACGGCCGAGGGCGGCGAGGCCCCGCCGCGCGAGCGGATCGCCGCGGACGAGTTCTGGCGGGCCGCGCATGCCTTCAACTCGGCGCTCCCTGGCTGGCTCGTGCTGGTGCCCCGGCGGCACGTGACCTCGATCGCGGACCTGACCGGGGCCGAGGCACAGTCGCTCGGCCTGTGGCAGGTGCGCCTGTCCCGTGCGATGCGCGCGGTGCTGGGCTGCCAGAAGACCTACATCGCCCAGTTCGCCGAGGCCGAGGGCTTCTCGCATGTCCACTTCCATCTCGTGCCGCGGCCGCCCGGACCTGCCGCAGGACCTGCGCGGCCCGCGGATCTTCCAGCTGCTCGGGTCGCCCGGCGGCGAGTACGTCGGCGAGGAGCAGATGGACGAGATCGCGCTCGCGCTCATCGGGGAACTCGCAGCCCGCCAGACCATCAGCTTGTAAGAACACTAGCGGGTTATAGGCCGTGTGATTTCTTACGAGCTCATCGGCTTCAGTGCTCGCTGAGCCAGTTCAGCACGGCGTCGGCTAGCCACTGGCTGTCCCACTGGTGAACTGCGTGGCCCGCGCCGTCGGCCTCGACGAAGCGCCCGCGCGGAATCGCGTCGGCCATCTCGCGGACCAGATCGGGCGGGCAGTGCGCGTCGTAGGTTCCGGTGATCAGCAGAGCCGGGCAGGCGATGTCGGCCGCGCGGGACCGGCTGATGTCGCCGCCGTTGCCGGCAATGCCGCGCATGGCCGCGGCCCAGGTGCCCGTCATGATCCGGGCGGCGTCGGCCCCGTATGCCTGCGCCAGGTAGGCCGCAAGCGGCAGCAGTTCCTCCGACGGGTGGTCGACGACGTCAGCGAGCGCGACCAGCTCCTCCTCGGCGGCCACGATCTGCCCGGCGGCGCCCCAGGTCACCACGGAGAGGGCGCATCGTGGCCGCAGCGCCGCCATCAGCAGCGCCTCCTCGCCGCCGTCACTGAAGCCGACCAGGTGCGCGGCCGGGACGCCGAGCGCGTCCAGGAAGCCGAGCAGGTACTCCGCGTCGTCCCGGTAATAGCTCGCCGCGTAGTGCCGCGGCTGAGGTTCCGATCGCCCCGACCCTGGCAGGTCGGCCGCGATTACCCGGAGACCGCCTGCCAGTGCTTGCCGCAGGCCGGCGAACTCGGCGATGTTGCCGGCCCAGCCGGGCAGCAGGACGACGGCATCGCCTGCGCCGCCGCTGTCCTCGTAATACAGCCGCCGTCCGGCCGGTCCGTACCAGGCCATCCGATCCCCCTCCGGGCGGGCTCGGGCCGCGTCACCGGCCGGCCTGCCCGCCGCCCGTGCCGCCCGTGCCATATCAGCGCCGCCCGTGCTGACCGGCGGCATTCGCGGCCCCGCTGTCCGCAGGTCGCCCTTGCGCCTCGTTACCCCGGTCGCATCCAGGTGGGCCAGCAGCGGCAGCACATACCTGCGGCTGGTGCCGAGCGTATCCCGCGCGGCTGCCACCGTGAATCCGTCCGGCTGGTCCGTCCAGCAGGCGCGCGAGCGCCGCGACGGCCGCGTCTACGGCGGCGGCCGCGAACCAGATATCGCCGGACTGCACGGCGTCGCCGCTGCGCTCAAGCTCGCGCAGCGCGCCCCGGCCGGATAGCGGCAGCACGGGCGGCGACCAGGGTGACTCCCGCAGCGCCGCGAGCGCCGCAGCGGCGGGCTCGCTCAGCGCGCCGGTGATCGCCGTCTCGTCCAGTGCCCGGTCACCCTGCACGCGGATCTCGTCAACGCCAGCAGCCAGCAGGGCCCGCTCGCGGTCATCGAAATGGGCCAGGTTGACGCCGCGGGAGCCAGCCTCGCGGCAGGCACGGATGATCCGCGCCCGGCTGGCTGCCAGTGCAGCGCTGTCGACTGCCCAGTGCCCGACATCCGGATCCCGTACCTCGCCGGTCAGGCGGGTCAGGTCGCCGACGTCGACCCAGCCCCGTTCGGCGATCACCCGCGCCACCGAGCGCGACGGCACCGCACGGGACACCGGCAGCCGCGGATCGACGTCCAGGATTTCGCCGCCCCCGACGGTCTCCGAGCGACCCGACTCGCGCAGCACGTAGCGGTCGCCGGGGACGGCCGGGACCTGCGCTCCGTCCGCGAGCCAGATGCGCACCGCGCGCTGCTCACCCGGCTCGATGCGGGAGGCGCCGATGACGCGGAGCCGGGCGGGCAGGCTGGCCGAACCCAGGTGCAGCACGAAGGCACCGCGGCCGGTGACCGGATGGCCAAGAGCGCCGAGCACCGTCAGGGCTGCGTCGAGTGTCCCGGTCAGCTGCCACTCCCCCGGCCGCACCAGTGCCTGGCCGCGCTGAACATCCCGGTGCGAGATGCCCGTCAGGTTCACGGCCAGACGGCGGCCGGGGGGTGCGTAGTCAAGCTACGAATAGTGGCTCTGCAGGCCGCGAACGCGGACCTGGTGAGCACCGGGCTCGATCAGGAGATGCTCGCCGACGGTCAGCGGGCCGCCGGCCAGCGTTCCGGTGACCACGCAGCCAGCGCCCCGGACCGGGAACGAGCGGTCGATCCACAGCCGTGGCCGGCCCCGGTCGGCAGCCGGGGGCGTGCCGCTGACCAGGCGATCGAGCGCGGCCGTCAGCTCCGTCATCCCGCGGCCGGCCGGCACGTCGACCGGGATGATCTCGGCTGTCTCGAGGAAGGTGCCGCGGACGGCAGCCCTGACGTCCAGAGCCGCAAGTTCCTGCAGTTCGGGGCCGGCCAGCGCCGCCTTGGTCAGCGCGATCAGGCCCCGCTCGACGCCGAGCAGGTCCAGGATGCGCAGGTGCTCCTCGGACTGCGGCATCCAGCCCTCGGTGGCCGCGACAACGAACAGGCAGGCGTCGACCCCGCCGACTCCGGCGAGCATGTTCTTGATGAATCGCTCGTGACCAGGCACGTCGATAAACGCGATCTCCTGGCCCGAGCGGAGCGACAGCTGCGCGAATCCGAGGTCGATGGTCAGTCCGCGGGCCTTCTCTTCCTGCCACCGGTCCGGGTCAGTCCCGGTCAGCGCGAGGACGAGGGTGGACTTGCCATGATCGACGTGTCCCGCGGTCGCGATGACCCTCATTCGCGTGCTCTCTCGGTCAGCATCGGCTTTACAGCACCGGCGCTATAGTAGCCGCGGAGGTGTCCGGGCACCTGGTGGGCTCCGCCGCCTTCAAAGCGGTCGGCTGTGGCGATCCCACAGCGGCGGGTTCGATTCCCGTCCACCTCCGCCATCCTGCTCCGGACGGCCTCGACTCGGCTGCGTACGCCCCATTAGCGACATAACGGCCGGCAGATTGCTGAGCTGCGTGTCACCCGCTCGTCAGGTCCGCGACCTACCATGTGCTCATGCGGCTGCATGCTCGGACCAGCCCGGACGCGCCTGAGGCGACGCCGGCGCCAGCCGCGTCAGCTGCCACCCTCACCGCGAGTGCCCTGCCAGTCACGCCGCCGCCGGCAGCGCCCGAGGCCATTCCGCCAGCCGTCGAGCGGCGATTGCGCGCGGACGCCATCCGCAACCGGCTGGCGGTCGTTCGCGCTGCCCGCGATGTCTTTGCTGAGCAGGGCCTGGAGGCTCCGCTTGAGGAGATCGCCCGCCGGGCCGATGTCGGCATCGCCACCCTGTACCGCCGGTTCCCGAGCCGGGAGAGCCTGATCGCGGCAGCGCTGCTGGAGAAGATCAGGGAGTACGCGGCGGCCGCCAGGCACTCGCTCGCCGCCTCCGATCCGTGGGACGGCTTCGCCTGCCTGGTCCGCGCCATCTGCGAGCTCCAGGCCCGTGATCGCGGTCTGGGCGAACTGCTGTCCATGACCCTGCCTGCCAGCGACGAGGTCGAGCGCCTCCGCGCCGAAGCACAGGCAGACGTGGCCGAGCTCGTCAGCCGCGCCCAGGCGGCCGGACGGCTCCGGCCGGACTTCGTGGCCGAGGACCTGCTGCTCATGCTGGTCGCGAATGCGGCCGTAGCGCGCATTACCCGCTGGGACGCACCCGACGCCTGGCAGCGCTTCGTGGCCCTGATTCTGGACGCCTTCCAGTACACCGGAGGCGACAGCCTGCCGGCGGCTCCGTCAGCTAGCCAGATGACCAGGGTCAGAGCGCGCCTGGCGGCGGATCGCGGCTGCGGGGCGGTGCCGCTGACCGGGGACGGCGTAGGGTTATCCGGAGACTGATCTCCGGATAGGTAGTCCGGGCTAGCCGTGTCCGCGCAGGTACGTGCGTCACCTCACCCTGGGCGCTCCTGGCCTGGCAGCGGCCTGCGAGGTGACGGGGATGCGGCTTCCTGCAGACAGCGCGCCCGGAACACGACCCGGTGCCTGCACAGCACAGCCCGGCACGTCCGCGGCGAGCCGGCCGGGCACGCCCGGCCGGCCGCGGCCTGGTGTCGCCGTGCTGGTCCCGCTCCGGCGCCTGATCGCGGCCGGCCACGCCGCCGCCAGGCGGCACCCGGCACTTCGCTACCTGCAGATCATCCCGGTGGCGGCCCTGCTGTGGGGCCTCGATGACGCCGCCAGCTTCCGTACGCGCGCCGCGCTGACCGGACTGCGGAACGCGATCGCGGTCAACTCGATCAGCCGTCAGCTCGGCGGCGCGTTCGCGCAGGTGATGAACAGCTGGCTCGCTGCGCACCAGGTCGCCGCCCTGGCGGCCACCTGGTACTACATCCTGCTCCAGGGCGCCCTCACCGGCGTGGTGGGCATTGTCCTGATCTGGCGGCGCGCGCCCCATTTCGCGCTGCACCGCGACGCGCTGATCGCGGTCACCGCGATCGGCCTGGTGACGTTCTGGCTCTATCCGGTCGCGCCACCCCGGATGCTGCCCGGTTACCACGACATCATCGCGCGGGCGGTCCCGGCATTCGCTGGCACAGTGGAGGCCAAAGGCGCCGATCAGTTCGCCTCGCTGCCGTCTCTGCACGTCGCCTGGGCCTTGTGGGTGGCCGTGGCCTGCAGCGGCCTGCTGCGGCACCGCGCCCTGCGGATCCTGATCTGGCTGTATCCGGCCGCCACCGTGCTCGACGTGCTGGCGACCGCGAACCACTACCTGCTGGACGTCATCACCGCCCCGGCCATCCTGGCACTGGCCTACGCAGCTGCCGCCATCCCTGCGCTGGTCAGGCAGCTGGCCAGGCGGCTGGCCTTCCGACGGCGCGGCGGCGCTGCCCCGCGCCCGTCCGCACTCGCGCCCTGCCAGCCGCACCGGGACCGGGGGTTACCGGATGCCGGCGACCGCGCAGCCGCACCGTCGCGCCAGCCTGCTGCCTGCCATCTCTGCCCACCGGGGCGGATGCGAGACCGCCCCGGCAGGAACCACGCGTGCCTACCGGGACGCCCTGGCCGCCGGCGCGGACTACCTGGAATTCGATGTCCGCGCGACCGCCGACGGAACGCTGGTCGCCTGCCATCAGCCCAAGGTCGCAGCTGGCGCGCTGACCGCGCGCCGCCCGGTCAGCGCGCTGACCTACACCGCTCTGCGCGAGCTGGCCGGATACCAGGTGCCGACCGCCGGGGACCTGCTCGGGCTGACCGCGCAGGCGCAGGCAGCGGCCCATATCGACCTGAAAGACCCTGCCTGCGCTGCCGAGATCGCCGCCCTGGCGCTCAGCCTGCTGCCGCCGGAGCGCATCGTCGTCACGACGCGCGACCGGGCTGTCACCGGCGCCCTGCGGCGCCAGTTCCCCGAGGTGCCGGCCGGCCTCACGATCGGCGGCGATCTGGCCGGCTCCGGCCGCTATCTGCTGCGCCGGACGACACGGCGCACGCACTCCCGGCTCGACGACGTGACCGGCGCCGGGGCGAGCTGGGCGGTCATCGGGAAGCGCACCGCCAGCGCCGCGCTGCTTGCGGGCAGCCGAAGCCACGGGCTGCGGACGATGATCTGGACCGTCGACGCCGACCGGGAGCTGGCGCGCTGGCTGGCCAGCCCCGACCTGGACGTCCTGGTCACTAACCGGCCCGGCACCGCCGTCCGGCTGCGCGACCAGGCGGCCCGTCAGCTGGCCAGCTGATCGCAGTACACGACGGTGGCATCGTCGCGGGCCTTGCTGCGCTTCCACCGGCGGCCGTCCGGGTCGGTCGCCTCCGCCGCGCGCACCTGGCGGATCAGCTCGGCCGGGCCGTCGCTGCCCGCGGCGATTTCCGTCAGATCGGCGAAGCTCGCCAGCCCGAACAGGTCAGCCGCGGCTCGCACCGTCGCTGAGCAGCAGCGCCGACCGCAGGCCACCCAGCGGACGGGTCCCGGTCAGGGCATGCCCGGCAACGGCCGGATCGGGCGAGGCCACCCAGAACCCGCGGGGGCTGTTCCGCAGGTGCCGGACCGCGAGTATGTGCTCGCTGAAAGCGGTCGCATAGCCGGGATCGCTGAGCGGGATGCGGTCGATGGCCTCCCTCGTGCCCCGCAGCACCTCGTCCAGCCGCCGGTCGGTCACCACCTCCGTGGCCCCGGACGTGCTGGTCAGCACCAGGGACGAATCGGCGAGCACCAGGTACTCAAGCTGGTCAGGACCGACTCTGATGGCAACGACAGTCGCCGTCGGGCTTCCAGGGTGGGCCAGGTCGCAGGCACCCTCATGCAGCAGCCGGACGCGGCCGATCGCGCGGGCCAGGCAGTCGGCCAGCGGGCGGGCGGCCGGATCCACCGTCTCGGCCAGCAGTGTGGCGCCGAGCGTCCTGGCGAACCAGGCAACCCCGTGCACGCAGCCGGACTCCAGGCCCCGGGGGATGCCCGCCCCGTCCAGCAGCACCGCAGCCGACGGGCTGACCGCGGCGAAGTCCTCATTCGCCGCGTCAGGCCGCGCGGCCAGGGTCGCGAGGCGGGCGCGCACCCGTCAGCCCTGGTCCGGGCGGCAGGCCAGGGCTGGCTGGCTGCTGGCGGCATGCAATGAGCTCTGGCGGGCACGCTCACTCGGTGGGCAGCCGCCCGCCGCCGCGGGCCGGGGCAGGGCCGCTGCGGTGGCCGGACCGTCAGTCATGGCTCCCACGGTATCGAGGCACAGTCCCTCGCGAACCGGGCATCCCGTCAGGTGCACCCGCCGGACTGCAGACCGGGATCGCAGAGAGGAGAACGCGATGGCCACCGTCACCACAAGCCAGCGCACCGCGCGGACGCCAGTCGGCGCCGTCGCCGCGACCGCTGCTGCGTTCACGATCTGCATGGCCGGCACGACCCTGCCGACACCCCTGTACGACATCTACTCACACCGGTACGGCTTCCAGACGGTGACGATCACCATCCTGTTCGCGGTCTACGCGATCGGCGTGGTGGCGACACTGACCGTGTTCGGCCGCCTGTCTGATGCGGTGGGCCGCCGGCCGGTCCTGCTTGCCGCGGTCGGGATCAGCGCTGCCGGATCGCTGATCCTGGCGTTCGCGCCCGGACTGAGCCTGCTGCTCGCCGGCCGGGTCGTCTCGGGGCTGGCCGCCGGCCTGATGAGCGGCACGGGCACGGCGGCCGTGATCGACCTGTTCCCGTCGGAGCGCCGCGGGCCCGGCGCAACGGTGGCCGTCGCCGCCAATACCGGCGGCCTCGCGCTCGGCACGCTGCTCGCCGGGATCCTGGCCGAGGTGGCCCCGAAGCCGCTGATAACGCCCTACCTGGTCCAGGCTGGCCTGGCCGTCCTGGCCGGCCTGTGGCTGCTGCTGGCGACCGGCCGCCTGAGCACCGCAGTGGCCCGCCCGTGGTGGCACCGCCCGCTGGCAGCACCACCGGCACCGCCCCTGGCGGCCGCCGCTTCCGGCTCGGCCGCCTCAGGATCCCGGCCGAGATCCGCGCCCCCTTTATCCGCGCTGTGCTCGCCGCCGGGGCCGGCTTCGCTGTTCTCGGGGTCCTGACGTCGGTGTCGTCGGTGTTCCTGGCCACGATCCTGCATATCGACAACCATGCGCTGGCCGGCGGAGTCGTTGCGCTGGCCTTCGCGTCCATGGCCGTGGGCCAGCTGGCGGCCAGGCGCGCCGAGCCGCAGGCAGCCATGCTGGCCGGCTGCGGCGGCCTGTGCGTGGCCGCGGCGGTCCTGCTCCTCTCGCTGACACTTGCACTCGCTGGCCGCGCTGGTGATCGCCGCGATCGTGCTCGGCATCGCCGAGGGAAGCTGCCTCAACGCCGGGATCGCCTCGACGGTCGAGCGAGTGCCGCCGGACCTGCGGGGCGAGGTCTCGTCGTCCTACTTCGCGGGCCTGTACATCTTCCTCGCGCTGCCCGCCATCGGCGTCGGCGTGCTGTCAGCACATACCAGCCTCGTCGAGGCGGGCGTGATCTTCTGCGCCGTCGTCATCGCGCTGGCCGCCATTGTCGGCGCCAGCCAGGCCGGCACCGCACGGCCTGACTGCCGGACTCGCACGCGACGTACATGAGACGTCGCGCACCGTAACACGTCATTGGCACGATCGCCCTATTTTCAATGGATCTGGTTAAGGCACCCCAAGGGCCCGCATAGCCTTCACCGGTCCGGCGCCTCGAGGGATCCCCCGTGCGCGAGCTTGCTCGCGCACAGTCCCGGTGGGCGCGCAGTTCGCGGAAAGGAGCCCTTTGGGCCGCCACAGTAAACCGTCTCGGATCAGGCTCTCTCAGGGAGTAGCAGTTGCCGCGGCACCGACGCTGGCAGGCGTCGCCGCGGCACTTTGTTTGTCACCGTCGGCCGCCGTCCCGGCAGCCGCGGCGCAAGTGCATCCGGCCGTACTGGATGCCATCGTTTCGCCGGCTGCCATCGCAGAGCCGGCAGAGGGGACCGCCCTGACGTCAGCGCAGGTTTCGCAGCGCGCAGCCGCGACCGCGCTCCCGGCCACCTACAAGGTCAGGGCCGGCGACACGCTGTCGTCGATCGCTACCCGGCTGTACCACGACCGGGCCGCGTGGCCGGTGCTGTACTGGCGCAACGACAAGAAGATTCACTGGGCCAACGAGATCTACGCGGGTGAGGTACTGCGAGTCCCGGCACGGCCGGCCCGCATCCCGAGGGCTCCGTCGGCGCTCAGTGAGGCAGCGCCGGTCTCGGTGCCCGCGCAGGCGGCCGAGCCGGCCGCCGCGACGGCGACCGCCGTCACCTACACCGGCGGCACGCCGGGCGGCTCGTTCGGAGCGTGCGTGATCGCGCGTGAGTCCGGGGGCAACCCGCAGATCATGAACGCGAGCGGGCACTACGGCCTGTATCAGTTCAGCTACTCGACGTGGGTCGCCTACGGCGGTAACCCCGCCGACTTCGGCCACGCCAGCGTCGCGGAGCAGAACCAGGTGTTCGCCACCGCGCTCGCGGACGGCGGAGAGGACAACTGGGCGCCCTACGACGGCTGCTGACCGTCTGGCGGGCCCGGCGGCGGAGCCAGCACAGGCTCCGCCGCCGGGCCGGCCTCCCCGCGCTGCCGCCGGTCCTGCCCGCGCCCCTGACCGCCGGCCTGCTGCCCGCAGGTGCTGCGCGATCAGCGCGGCGCTGATCCAGCCGACAGCGATCGCGAGCCAGAAGTTCACGAGGCGGAACGCCAGCGCTGCCGCCACGGCAGGCACCCGGCCGGCGCCGTAGGCCACGAGCACGACCGCGAGACTTCCCTCGACGATCCCAAGACCGCCGGGGATCAGCGGAAACGACGCGACAACCTGCGCCACCCCGTACGCCAGCAGCACGCCGTCCCACGGGATCGCCGCGTGCACCGCGCGGAAACTGCACAGCAGGCACAGAAAATCGCAGCCCCAGACGACCGTGGCGACCGCCACCACGAACGCCGCCTGCCGCCGGCCAAGCGGGATCTCCCGCATCCGGATCAGCGTGGCCTCGATGCGGGCGCCGATGCTGCCGCGCGGGTGCCCGGTCAGCCGGCGCACGCCGCGCACCCCGGCACTGACCAGGCGCAGCACCAGGTCCCGCCGGATCAGGACGGCTGCCGCCCCGGCGACGATGACCAGGCCGACGACCGCTGCGCCCGCGCCCTTCGCGCTGGTGCTGCTCGCCAGCGCCACCACCACCCCGATCAGCAGCACCAGTGACATGCCGATGGCCTGCGCGATCAGGATGGTGAAGATGGTCCAGCCCGCGCTCGCGCCGCTCGCACCGCGCCGCCGGTAGTACCGGTACCGGTAGGCACTGGACACGGCCGGCTCGCCCGGCACGGTGCTGGCGATGGCATCGTTCGCGAGCGTCACCGCGACCAGGCCGGGCAGCGGGACCCGCGCCCCGCTCAGCCGCAGCACGCGCTGCTGCAGCCAGGCGAACGTCAGCAGCGAGAGCCCTTCTGCGGCGATGGCAGCGGCAACCCAGCGGACATCGGCCGACCTGAGCTGATGCCAGGCGGACACCAAGTCGGCTCGCTTGCCGAGCAGGAGCAGCAGCACAAGCAGCCCGACGACTACGCCGGCGGCATAGCGGAGCACGTCCCGCCCGGGGCGCCCCGCGGCCCTGGCCGCGATCTCGTCCGCCACGGCGTCTACGCTACCGACGCTGAGCGCGCGCCGTTCATCTGCCAGCATGAGCGGCACACTCGCGGCGGCAGGAAGGACGGCGGCACGGTGGCAGCAGAATCCGGCGGCCGGATCGGCACTACCTGGCGCGACTCGCAGCCGTGGTGGCCGCCTGAGCCTGCTCCCCCGCCCGGCACGCCGAACGTGATGCTCATCGTCCTCGATGACGTCGGCTATGCCCAGCTGGGCTGCTACGGCTCCGATATCGAGACGCCCGTGCTCGATGGCCTCGCGGCCGCGGGCGTCCGGCTGGCGAACTTCCACACCACCGCGCTGTGCTCGCCGACCCGCGCGTGCCTGCTGACCGGCCGAAACCATCACCGCAGCGGCATGGGCCGGGTGGCCGACCTGGCCATCGGGTACCCCGGCTACCGGGGGAAGCCGCCGCGCGAGAATGGCTACCTCAGCGAGATCCTGCGCAGCGCCGGCTATGCCAGTTACGCCGTCGGCAAATGGCACCTGTCTCCCGAGGACGAGACGAACATGGCCGCATCCCGCGCGACCTGGCCCCTGGCTCGCGGATTCGACCGCTGGTACGGCTTCCACGGCGGCGAGACGCACCAGTTCGCTCCCGCGCTCTACCACGACAACCACAGCGTGCGCCCGCCCGCGGGCGCGGCGGACGGCTACCACCTGACCGAGGACCTGGCCGGCCGGGCGATCGAGTTTCTCGGCGACCTGCGCGCGGCCGACGCGGAGAAGCCGTTCTTTCTGTACCTCGCGACCGGCGCGTGCCACTCGCCGCATCAGCCGCCGGGCCGCTGGCTCGAGCACTATCGCGGCCGGTTCGACCTCGGCTGGGACGCCTGGCGGGAGCAGATCTTCGCCCGTCAGCTGGCAGCCGGCCTGCTCCCGGCCGGGACCGTGCTGTCGCCGCGGCCGCCCTGGGTGCCGGCCTGGGCCGACCTGGGCGACCGTGACCAGGCGGTCGCGGCTCGTTTCATGGAGTGCTTCGCCGGGTTTCTGTCCCACGCCGACGAGCAGATCGGACGCGTGCTCGACTTCCTGCGGGAACGAGGTGAGCTCGACAACACGGTCGTCTGCGTGGTCTCGGACAACGGGGCCAGTGCCGAGGGCGGCGCCGAGGGCTCGATCAATGACGTCCGGATGGTCAACATCGACCCGGCGCAGCCCGCTGAGATGTACGCGCGGCTGGCGGAGATCGGCGGCCCGCTGACGCACAACAACTACCCGTGGGGCTGGACGATGGCGGGCAATACCCCGTTCCGCCGCTGGAAGCGCGAGGTGCACGAGGGCGGCGTGGCGGATCCCTGCATCATCACCTGGCCGGACGGCACGCGGCGCGGCCTGCTCGAGGCCGGGCGCGATCCGGCATCAGTTCGCGCATGCCATCGACGTGCTGCCGACCCTGACCGAGCTAGCCGGGATCGCGCTGCCGGACCGGATCGACGGCATCAGCCAGTCCGCCATCGACGGGATCGAGTTTCGCGCTACCTGCTCCCGCCCGGCGCGCAGGACGCGCCCGGCCGGCACGAGACGCAGTACTTCGAGATGTTCGGCTCCCGTGCGATCTACCACCGCGGCTGGAAGGCCGTCACCTTTCATCCGGTCGGGCCGCTGTACGACGACCAGAACCCGAACGCGCCGTTCGAGGACGACGTCTGGGAGCTCTACCACGTCGCCAGCGACCTGTCCGAGTCGCGGGACCTGGCGGCCGAGCAGCCAGAGCTGCTGGCGGTGCTGATCGAGCTGTGGTGGGCGCAGGCGCGGCGCAACCAGGTACTGCCGCTGGACAACCGGGTGCTGTGGGCGCTGGTCAACCCTAAGCCTGATCAGCGCAGTCCCCGCGAGGAGTACTGGTACCACCAGGGCGGCGCCCAGGTGCCCGAGTCGGCGGCGGTCAGCGTGCGCAACCGATCGCACCTGATCACGGCCGACATCACCGTCGGGGAGCAGGCCGACGGCGTGCTGCTGGCTCTCGGCTCCGCACTGGGCGGCTGGTCACTGCACGTACTCGACGGCAGGCTCCGGTACGTGCACAACCTGTACGGCAAGGAGCGTCATGTGGTCACCTCGGCCGAGGTCCTCGCTCCCGGCGACCACCGCGTCGAGTACGAGTTCACCAAGGACGACGGACCAGGCGGCACCGGCGCGCTGCGGTGCGACGGCCGCGAGGTCGGCCGCGGTCCGATCCCGCAGTTCACGCCGTCCGGGTTCAGCGGCACCGGCGTGGGCCTGACCTGCGGCTACGAGTGGGGACCTGCCGTCGGAACGGGCTACGAGGCGCCGTTCCCGTTCGCCGGCACAATCCGCCGCGCCGTTGTGCGAGCCACCGGGCCCGTCGTCCGCGATCCGCTCGCGGAACTGGAGGCGATCCTGTCGCAGCAGTGAGGCGCTGCCAGCCGCTCGCCGGCCGCTGCGGGCTACTTGCGCAGCAGCAGGAAGATGCTCGGCCCGAACAGGGCGGGCGCGAGCGGCTCCTGGCAGACGCGCTCGACGCCGAGCAGTACCGGCCGCGGCAGCATCCTGATGACGAGCGGGTGCCGCAGATTGGACACCGACAGCGTCCGCTCCAGCCGCAGCCCGGTCGCCTCCAGCTGGGTGATCACGGTGGCCGGGTGATGGTTGACGAACGGGATGCCGCCCTCCTGCCTGGCCTGGCTCGTCCTGATGTCGACCGGCGCCAGCGGAACGGGCTGGCGCCGCAGCAGGTACCTGAGACGGTTCATGGCGTGCGCCACGCTGGCGACCTCGATGAGCGCGTAACCGCCAGGCCGCAGGATCCGGTGCAGCTCGGTCAGCTCGCGAGCCGGTTCCGGCAGATGGTGCAGCACCCGCACCATGACGGCCAGGTCGACACTGCCGTCCGCGAACTCCAGGTCAGACGCGCTCATCACGCGCGTGCTGATCTGCGGGTGCCCGGCCAGGACGGAGGCCGCCAGGCTGAGCTGCTGCCGGCTCGGGTCGACCAGCGTCACCCGGCGCGCGTAGTCCGCCAGCACGACCGAGAGCCGCCCGTAGCCGCCGCCAATGTCAGCCGCGTGCTCAAAGGCATGGCCGCGCAGCAGCCGCCGGACCGCCATGACCTCCGCCTGATGCTCGTAGGTCCTGCTGGTCCAGTAGTCGGCGTAGTTCAGGTTCTCGTCGTCATAGTGCGCGGAGCCAGTCCGCGGCGCTGTCGTGCTCATCAGTCCCCCGTGCCAGTCCCGCCGATCAGCCGACGACGTGAAACTCCACCCGGTACACGAGCGTGTCCTCGGTGATCGGGCCCGCATGCGCGGCCCGCTGCCGCAGTTCCTCCCGGTCGCGCTCCCCCGCGAGGCGGACGTCAGCCTCGGTCACCGAGCTGAACGGCACGAGCTCGACCGAGTCCACCTCGATCGTGGCCGGTCCTACCGGGTACCGGCCGCCCGCCCGTACCTTAGGCCGCTGCCACAGCCTGAAGGAGACGGTGATGCCGCCCGCGATGACGTCGTCGCGGAGCTCCCGGCTGAATTCCACTCCTCCACGGTACGGCGCTTCCGCCGGAACTGGCGGCGACGCGGCAGCAGCGCGCCGGCGATTGCTAGCTGATGCTCGTCAGGTCCAGCCAGACGCCAGACGGGCTGGCCGCATCGACAGCAGCGGGCAGGGTCAGTCCCGGCCGCAGCCGGCTGACCTGGAGCTGACTGATCGCCTGCTGCGTCGTCACCGGATAAGGCGGCACGCCATCGCCCAGCACTGTCAGCTCGAACTCCACCAGCACGTCGACGTTGATCGTGCCGATCTGGCGCATCCCGGTGATCATGACAGTGCGCGGCGCGGCCGCCGGCGGCCGCGCCGGGGGCAGGCCGCCGAACTGACCGAACTGTCCGGCTGCCTGCCGACCCTGCGCCGCCGTTCCGGGCGCGATGCTGACGACGTCGCGGGTGTCCTTCTGTCGCTCCAGCATGCCCATGCGGCTGGTTCCTCTCCCGTCCCGCCCCGGCCAGGACCGGAGATTTCCGGCCGCTCTACCGCCGCCAGCCTCGCGATACGTCCGGTCGGTGGCAATATCAGCCGGGTCTCGCTTTGGTACCCTGACCGTGTCGCGGGTCCGCCACGCCAGTCCTGCGCGGACCCACAGATCCGCAAGCAGGGATGGGACCGATGGAGGCAGATCCGCCTCGCCGGACGCTCGCCTCAAGGCTCGAGGACCGGGACCGCACCAGGTTCACCGGCCGCGCCAGCGAGATTGCCTTCCTGGATAAGTGCCTGGATTCCGACGATCCGCCGGCCAGCGTCGTCCATATCTGCGGCCCCGGCGGGATCGGCAAGAGCGCTCTGCTGCGTGAGATTGCCCGGCACGCCCGTGATCGCGGTATCAGCGTCGTCAGTATCGACGGCCGCGAGCTCGGCCCCGCTCCCGGCGCGCTCGAGACGGCACTGCGCGAGGCGAGCAGGCACGACCGGCTGCTGGTGCTGCTGGACTCGTACGAGCGGATGAGCGCGCTGGACTCCCAGCTCCGGCACGAACTGCTGCCGCAGCTGCCGGACCGTGCGCTCGTCGTGATCGCGGGCCGCGGCACGCCCGATCCGGGCTGGACAGCCGGCGGCTGGGAGGCAGTGACAGCGCGACTGGACCTGACCGGTCTCGGGCGCACCGAGGCCCGGCAGCTGCTGGCGACCCGGGGCCTGAACGACAGCCGCGTCGCCGCTGTCATCGACTGGGCCGCCGGCTCCCCTCTCGCCCTGGCACTCGCGGCCGACGCCGCGATCGCCGACTCCGGCTGGAACGCCGGGAGCGCGCCCGACCGGCCGGACATCCTCCGGTCACTGCTGAACCGGCTGGTCGAGACCGAGCTGCGCGGGGTGCGGCCGTCCGCGCTGGGCATCGCGGTCGTCGCCAGGACAACCACGCCCGACCTGCTGCGTGCCGTCCTGCCCGCGAGAGGACGCGGACGAGAGCTACCGGCAGCTGGCCGAGCTCACCATCACCGAGGAACTCGGCACCGGCATCACGCTGCACGAGCTCGCGCGCAAGGCGCTGCTCGCCGACCTCCGGCTGCGGAACCCCGTGCTGGAGCGCGACCTGCGGCGGCGCATCGTCGACTATCTGTACGCGCGCGGCATCGCCGGCGACCTGATGATGATGATCGACCTGGCCCACCTGGTGGAGAACCCGCTGCTGCGGTGGGGCTTCGGCTGGGACGGCAACGCGAGCTTCCGGATCGACTCGGTGCGGCCCGACGACGCCGGCCGGATCGACCGCCTCATTACCGAGCACAACCGGGACTGGTGGCAGCTCACCCGGCGCTATTTCGACGAGGCGCCGGACCGGGTCGCGATCGCCCGCAACCTGGGCGACTCCATCTGCGGGTTCCTGGTCAGCATGAGCCTGGCGTCGGCCCCGGCGTTCGCCGACTCCGATCCGATCGCGGGACCGTGGCTGGCACACGCCCGGCGCAGCGCTGGCGACGGCGAGTCGGTGATGTGGCACGCTGCGGTGGACTTCACGCAGGGACAGGTCCAGGCCATGCTCGGCATCGCGGGCATGCTGCGCTGCGGTGCGGCCAGCCCGCGATTCGCCTACCTGCCGATCGACCCGGCGCTGCCGGGCGCGGTCGAATTCGCCGGCGCACTCGGCGCTGCGCATCTCGCCGAGCTTGACCTGCGGGTCGGGGACGCCACGATCGAGTGCCACCGGCTTGACTACGGGCCGGGCGGAATCTTCAGCTTCATGCGCATCCAGATCTACGCTGAGCTCGGCCTGCCCGGCACCGGAGCTGCCGGAGCTCCCGGCGGTCGATCTGGAGACCGTGCGCGACGTGCTGAGGAACTTCCGGGTGCCGCGCGAGCTCGCACGCAGCCCGCTGGCCCGCGGCGCCACGGTGGCGGAGCGGGCCGAGTCGGTGCAGCGCCTCGTCTGGCAGGCGGCCGACGAGGCATTCGGGGACAGCGAGACCGAGAAGCTGCTGCGCAGTGTCCTGGTCGCGGGCTACCTCGAGCCGTTCCGCAGCCATGAGGAGGCCGCCAGCCTGCTGCTGCTGAGCCGTGCGGCGTACTTCCGCCGGCTGCGGACCGCGGTTGAGCGGCTGGCGGAGCACCTGGCGGGCGCGCCGCCGGCCGTGGCCGCACCGGACCAGTCGCAGCCGGACTGCGGCCAGCTCGCGCAGCCGGCTGCCGGCTAGCCGAACCGAGTCGCTCCCGGCCAGCCGCGCCAGACAGCCTCCGCGGACCTGCCTCCGCTGCCAGCCTCTCCGGCGCAGCTCGAGTCGCGCCCGGCGGACGCGCGGACGCTCGGCGCCCGCGGTCTGACCGCGCTGCGAGCCGGCGCGCGGAGTGCAGCGGCATCGTCAGGCTCGTCGGGAATGGACACCGCATTGCCGCCAGTCTGCCGCCAGCGGCGCGCGGATTCCTGCTCAGTCTGGAGCGGCTGGCCGGACCGGCCCGCCGCGACGTCCTCGGCGGTCCGGCCGGTCGCCTCCAGGTAGGCGGCCGACTCGGCCCTGTCGTGCTGCGCGGACATGCGCCGGTGCGTAAGCCAGTACGGAATGCCGACCGCCAGGAGGACGATCACCAGTCCCCCGATGACGGCTGCCAGGGCCACGGTCACGGAGAGCTCCTTCCTGCTGCACTTGACTCGCGCAGCGCCGCCAGTCAGCACCGCAGGTATCCAGCGCCGTCGCAATCAGCACCGCTCCAGCCAGCCCGGCGGTGCCCACCACCGCCGGTGACCAGCGTCATTGCTGGCCAGAGCCGTTGCCGGCCGGGACTTCGGTGGCCAGCGCCACGCGCTCAGCTGACCGGCGCCGGGCAGCTGCGCTAGGTCCTAGCCCTAACCTGCGCCGCGGATGCTAAACCGTCCGTGTCCGGAGATTGACCGGGCCCGCGCCCTCTGCTGACCGCGCGCGCCACGCCTGATGCTGCCCCGCGGGCGCCGGAACAGGGGCGAGAGAGGGCTATTGCCGGCGATATAGGGCCGTAGTAGCGTCCGAGACGGGCAGGCCGAACGGACGGCATCGGGCAGTCCGGCTCTCCCCGATCCCTTCTGCCGAAACGGTTGCTGACCGCCAGGCGTGCCCGCCCGTGATAAACGACGAGCGGCGCCGTTGCCGGCAGCGGCGCCGCACAGCGGAGGCAGCGATGGCGATCGATGAAGCAACAGCGGGTTTCCTGGCGCAGCTGGCGGAAAGCGGCGCGAAGCCGCTGCACGAGATGACGCCGGAGGAGGCCCGCGGCTTCACCGCGGCCCTGCGGGACCTGTTCGGGCCCGGCCCGGACGTCGCCAAGTCCTACGACGTGCAGGTGCCGGCACCGGACGGCGGCAGCTTCACCGTGCGCGTGCTGATCCCGGAAGGCGACATCCGCTCTCTGGTCGTCTACTACCACGGCGGCGGCTGGGTGATCGGCAACATCGACGAGTCCGACAACCTGACCAGGACGCTCGCGAACGGGCTGCACTCCGCGGTGGTCAACGTCGATTACCGGCTGGCGCCCGAGCATCCCTATCCCGCCGCCGCAGACGACGCCTGGACCGCCCTGCAGTGGGCGAACGAGCACATGGCGGAGATCGCAGGCGGCCCCGTTCCCCTCGTCGTTATGGGTGACAGCGCCGGCGGCAACCTGTCAGCCGTCGTCGCGCAGAAAGCACGGGACGCGGGTGGTCCTGAGGTCGCGAGCCAGGTGCTGATCTACCCGGTGACCGACGCCGACCTGGATAACGACACCTACACCGACCCGGAGAACCAGCTGCTGCTCAGCCGGGAGGCGATGGTGTGGTTCTGGGACCACTACGCACCGGACCCGCAGAGCCGGCTCAACCCGGACGCATCGCCGATCAGGGCCGCTGACCTGACCGGTCTCGCGCCCGCGATCGTGCTGACCGCCGAGCATGATCCGCTGCGGGAGGAGGGCGAGGCCTATGCCGAGCGGCTGCGCGCGGCCGGGGTGCCGGTCGAGCTGCGCCGGTTCGGCGGGCAGATGCACGGCTTCTTCACCATGGTCAACGTCCTGCCCGGCAGCGCTGACGGCATCGCCTACGTGACCGAGCAGCTCGACCTGCAGCTGGGCGGGTGAGCCGGGTGCCCGACCACGAGAACTACGACGCCGTCATCGTCGGAGCGGGGCTCGCCGGCCTGTACCAGCTGTACCGGCTGCGCGAGCTCGGCCTGCGGGCGCACATCATCGAGGCCGGCGACGGGGTCGGCGGCACCTGGTACTGGAACCGCTATCCCGGCGCCCGCTGCGACGTGCAGAGCCTGTCCTACTCCTACTCGTTCTCGCCCGAGCTCGAGCAGGACTGGGAGTGGACCGAGAAGTACCCGACGCAGCCGGAGATCCTGCGCTACCTGAACCACGTCGCCGACAGGTTCGACCTGCGCAGGGACATCACGTTCAGCACCCGGGTGCTGCGCGCGCAGTATGACGACGCGGCAGCCCGCTGGACGCTCGGCACCGATGCCGGCACCACGCTGACGGCCCAGTTCGTCATCATGGCGACCGGCTGCCTGTCGGCGTCGAAGCTGCCCGAGATCCCCGGCCTGGAGCGCTACCGCGGCCGCACCCACCACACCGCCAGGTGGGGCAAGGACGAGGTCCGGTTCGACGGCCTGCGCGTCGGCGTGATCGGCACCGGGTCGTCGGGCATCCAGTCCATCCCGATCATCGCCGAGCAGGCCGCGGACCTGACCGTCTTCCAGCGCACGCCGAACTTCTCCATGCCGGCCGGGAACCGCCCGCTGTCCGCGGACGAGGTCGCGGAGATGAAGGCGAACTACCGGGCCTGGCGGGAGGCGCAGCGGACGTCGGGTTTCGGCATCCCGAGTGAGCCGTCGACGACGCTGGCGCTGTCGGTACCGGAAGAGGAGCGCAACGCCACCTACCAGGCCGGCTGGGAGAAGGGCGATCTGGTGTCGCTCATCGGCTCCTACGCCGACACGCTGGTCGACCCGGCCGCGAACGAGACGGCGGCCGAGTTCATCCGGGCCAAGATCCGCTCGATCGTGCACGACCCGGAGCTGGCCGAGACGCTGTCGCCGCGCACGTTCCCGGTCGGGACCAAGCGACCCTGCCTCGACTCCGGGTACTACGCCACGTTCAACAGGCCGAACGTGCACCTGGTCGACCTGCGCAAGACGCCGCTGGTCGAGTTCACCGAGAGCGGGCTGCGGACCTCGGCGGCCGAGTACGAGTTTGACGCGATCGTGTTCGCGACCGGCTTCGATGCGATGACGGGCGCCCTGACCGCGATCGACATCCGGAACGGGAACGGGGTGTCTCTCGCCTCCCGGTGGAGCGCCGGGCCGCGGACGTATCTGGGCGTCGCGATGGCCGGGTTCCCCAACCTGTTCACCATCACCGGACCCGGCAGCCCGTCCGTGCTCAGCAACATGGTGGTCTCCATCGAGCAGCACGTGGAGTGGATCAGCGACCTCATCGCCTACCTGCGGGATCACGGGTACGTCGCGGCCGAGGCGACGCCGGAGGCCGAGGCCGAGTGGGTGCAGCACGTGGCCGATGTCGGCGCGTTCACGCTGTTCCCGAAGGCCGACTCCTGGTACATGGGCGCGAACGTGCCGGGGAAGCCGCGGGTCTTCCTGCCGTACATCGGCGGGGTCGGCGTCTTCAGGGAGAAGTGCGACCAGGTCGCGGCCAGCGGCTACGAGGGCTTCGCACTGAGGCCGGCGGGTGAGCTCGCGGCCGTCTAGCGAGCCGGGCCGACGTCGTGGAAGCCGAGTGAGCGGGGTTATAGCACCCTCAACTCGGCATCCACGATACGTCGCGCGCCTGCGGGCTCGCTGGCTCCCGGCTACCGGCATTCGTGATCGCCCGCGGCGGGTTCGCCGGGCCCGCCCGTCCCGCCTGCGGCCGGGCTGCGACCTGCGGCCGCCGGCGGCTGTGCGGGCTGCCCGGCCGGCTGCCGCCGGCTGCCCGGCCGGCCGGGCGCAGCCGCCGGGCTAGCCGGGCGGCGTCGCCCCGGGCCGCGGGGAAGCGGGAACGGCTGACCAGGCTCGGAGCTTCTCCGGACCGGCTGCGCGCGATGGCGGGCTTATCCGGCGGAACCGGGCCGCCGCCGGCTGCGGCAAGCGCAGCGGTCGCCGCTTCCCTGGCGGCTGGCGAAGCCCCGTTCTCGATGGCCGCCCGGGCGACGGCCATGGCCGCTGTCGTCGCTTCCGCGATGGCAGCTCCGGCAGTTGCCGGGGCGGCTATCGTCAGGCCGGCCGCCGGGCTGGTCCGCCGCAGCCGCTCGCTGCGGATCACCTGGAAGCTGCTCAGCGCGATGCCGGCCACGATGGCCGCGCCGCCCGCGACCTGAACGATGCCCACCGGGCTGGCGAACATCACCACGCCCAGCATGGCGCCCACCAGCGGCTCGACGTTAAGGAACGCGCCCGCGACGTCAGCGGAGACCCGGCTCTGGCCGAAGGCGAACAGGGCAGTCGGGCCGACTGTCCCGGCGATCACCAGGCCGATGGTGGCCAGCAGCGCTGACGCGCTGACCGGTCCGGCCGCATGATGCTCCGTCGTCAGCGCGATCGGAAGCACGAGCACAGCCGCTGCCATCAGCTGCAGCCCGGTGACCGCGATCGGGTCGCGGCCGCGCAGCAGCCGGGCCTGCGAGACGGTGAAGCCTGCGGACGCCAGCTGCGACGCCAGCACAAGGCCGTCGCCGCCGAGGGTTGACCCCGCGCCCTGGCCGCCCGCGATGAAGGCCACGCCCGCGAGCGACAGGGCGAAGCCTGCCCACGCCAGCGGCCGCGCGACGCTGTGGCCGAGCAGTGCCGCGATGACCGCGACCATAACCGGTGTCGCGCCGATCAGCAGAGCTGCGTGCGTGACGCTGGTGCGGTCGATGCCCAGGTTCTGGAGCAGGACCGAGCCGCCGTAGCCGAGGCCGCCGCTGATCAGGATGCCCGGGCTGCACGCTGCGCGCAGGCGGGACCGGCTCGCCACCATCAGAACGGCAGCGGCCAGCGCGAATCTGACGAACGCGAGCCAGCCGGGCGGCAGCCAGCCAAGTGCCAGCTTGGACAGCGGAACTGTGGTTCCCCACAGAATGCCGGCGGCGATCAGGGCCGGGAAGATGAGGCGGCGGTTGGTGGTCATGCATCCAGTCTCGGTGACCGAATCCTCGCAATTCGGGCACTGAGGTCTGCGGCAAGATATAATTTGGAGTTATGGCTATTGACCTTGATGAAATTGACCTCCAGCTGCTCACCGAGCTACAGGCAGATGCTGATCGCACCAACGTCGAGCTGTCCCGCGTCGTCGGCCTGTCCCCGGCGGCCACGCTGAACCGGGTTCGCAGGCTGAAGTCATCCGGGGTTATCAAGGTCATCAGCGCCCGGCTCGACCCCGCCGCAGCGGGCTTCCCGCTGCAGATGTATATCGGAGCGACCCTCGGCCGGCATGACCTGCGGGCCACCCGGCTCTTCGAGCAGCATGTGCGGGCGCTACCGCAGATCATCGCCGCCGACAATGTCACCGGCGAGATGGACTACCTGCTCACCGTCGTCGCCAGGGATGTGAACGAACTGCAGCAGGTCCTGGCGTCGCTGGCCGCGCGGGGCGGCCAGCGGCTGGTGACGTACCTGCGGCTCGAAGAGGTCAAGCCGCCGTCCCGGCTGCCGCTGCTGCCCGTGCCGGCGAGCGCGCCCTGACCGGCCCGGCTGCTTACTCGGTGACCGGCCTCGGGCCGGGAGTCACGGATCCGGTCTCCGGGCCGGCGGGTCCGTGGGCCGTCTGCGGCGCCGCCGCCCCGCCCGGTGTCACTCCCCCGGGCGGGGCCGCCTGTACCAGCGACGTCGACTGCCAGGCAGCCTTGACGATGACCTGGATGGCTCCGGCCGCGGGGATCGCCAGCAAGGCCGCTACGAAGCCGCCGAAGATCCCGCCGATCCAGCTGCCGAGCGACGCGCCGACCAGGATCGACACGAGCACGAGCAGCGGGTTGATCCGCACGGTGCGGCTCATGATGACCGGGTTCAGCACATGGTTCTCGACCTGGGTGTAGATCAGGAAGACAACCAGCGTGATGATGCCTGCTGATACCGAGTGCGTCAGCGCGAACAGCACGACCGGGATGCCGGCCAGCGCGCCGCCGATCATCGGCAGGAAGTCCACCAGCGCGACCCACAGCGCCCACAGGAACGGGAATGGCACGCCGAGCAGGAACAGCGTCGCGAACACTACGATGCCGGCGATCAGCGAGGTCGCGAAGTTGCCGAGCATGTAGCCGACGACGGACCGGCTGACGTCCCGCGCCACCTGGCTGTACCTGGTGGCCCGGTCGGGCGCCATCAGGCCGAGCAGGCCGGTGCGCAGCTTCGGGCTTTCCAGCAGCAGCAGCACGACCAGCACGAAGATCGTGAAGAGCGAGAACACCAGGGATATCGCGCCCTTGCCGAGGCTCAGCGCCGGCTGCGCCAGGTCGCGGCCGTATCCGGCCAGCTTCGGAGCGTTCTTCTCCACCCAGGTCTGCAGGTGGTACCTGGTGACCAGCTGCCCGATCCAGCCCTTGCCGTGCTGGGCCTTGCTTACGTAGGACGGCAGGTCCGTCGCGAGGTGCGTAACGCCGTTGACCAGCGGGTACCCGAAGACGGCAGCCAGTGCGGCGAAGGCGCACAAGGCCAGCAGCGTTACCGCCGCCACCGCGACGCCGCGCCGGCCAAGCCACCGTTGAAGGACCACGACCAGCGGGTTAAGCAGCAGCGCGATGAACCCGGAGACCACCAGCAGCATGAGCACGTCGCGGAGCCGGTAAATGATCTTCCCGGCGAGGTAGGCCGCGGCTACGACGAGCACGGTGACGAGAATCGCCCTCAGCGGCACGTGCCGGGACTCGGCGGAGCGCCAGAGCCGGGCCCGGCGAGTCTGCAATGTCGGCACTTCGGAACTCATCCGGTAAGCATGCCAGGCCCGGGCCGCCGGCCCGGATCGGCTCCGTGAGCTAGTGAACCGGCGGCGGATCCCCGTGCGCGCTGGCAGCCAGGCTCTCGTCCCAGCCGCAGACGGCACATGCGTGGCTGAATGCCGACCTGGCGAACTGCACGCCGGCGGCGTGCGGGTCGGGACTGGCGCGCACGTCGCTCCACTCCAGGACGTATTCTCCGAGCCCGTCATCCCAGTGTGCCGCCGCGGGCTCAAGTGAGCCAGCGGAGAAACCGGGCGGAGCCGGGTGCGCGTACGCATAGAACGCGGCCGCCGGATGCCGCGGGTCTCCTGGCCACCAGCCGACCGCGACCTCCTGAGCATCCATCGCGTTCCGCATGATGAAGTCGCCCGATGGCGGGTCAGCCGGACGCCCCGAGAACAGGCTGACCGCCAGGTCGAATGAACCCCACCAGGCGTTGACTGGGGTTGAGCGTCCCCGGTACGGCGCCCGGAACTCGGTCAGGATCATCGCGGCCCGCCCGGCTGCCGCGAAGTAGTCGGCGACCTGCTCGCGGTTGTAGGTAGCGTGCTCGTCGTCTTCGTCCAGCGGAATGCTCCACGGCACTTCCTGCGGCGTGGGATCGATATGCACGTCGCCTGCCAGCCTGCGCAGAGCCGCCAGCAGGTCGCGCGTGACATCCCCGACCGGCCTGTCCGGCGTCAGCGGGATGCGCTCGGTCCTGCCATCGCTGTGCTCCGCGACCGCCTCGTGGGAATGCAGATCGAGCAGCACGACCAGGCGGCCCGAGCCGTCCGGGGCAGGCAGCGGGCTGGTCTCCCAGCCGCGGGCAGTAAGGCGGAGCGCCGCGTGCTGAAGCTGCGGCTCTGGCGGCGCCAGCGCGACCGCCAGCTTTCCCAGGACCTGCGTGTGCGCGTGCAGAGTGTCGCAGGTCTTGCCCCACTGGTCATAGGACACGGCCGGCCAGGCATTCGTCATGGTCAGCACGCTAGTTCCTACGGCTGCACTGCCTCAACGCGCCTCGCCGCGCCGCGGACCGGCGACCACGCAGCACCCGCTCCCCGTATCCCCGTCACCGCTCCCGGCCGCCGCCACCGGCTTGACATGTGACTAATTGGTCACCTATTCTCCGGGCGTGGATGAAGTGTTCAAGGCCCTGGCCGACCCCACCCGGCGCGAGCTGCTCGATGAGCTGTTCCGCGCCGACGGGCAGACGCTGAGCGCGCTGGAGGAGCGGTTCGACATGACGCGCTTCGGGGTCATGAAGCACCTGCGCCAGCTAGAGGAGGCCGGGCTGGTGGTCACCCGGAAGCGCGGCCGGGAGAAGCTGCACTTCCTCAATCCCGTGCCGATCCGCCTGATCCACGACCGGTGGGTCAGCAAGTATGCCGAGCCCTGGGTCGCCGGGCTCAGCGAGATTAAGCAGAACCTGGAGAAGCCGATGGAGAAGATCTTCGAGATCTACATCCGCACCACCCCGGAGCGGCTGTGGCAGGCAATCATCGACCCGCAGATCAGGAGCAAGTACAACTTCGGCGCCAGCGTGACGTCGGACTGGACTCCGGGATCGAGGCTCGAATTCGGCCATCCCGGTGCACCCGCCCTGCTCGGCGAGGGCGAGGTCCTGGAGGCCGATCCGCCCCGCCGGCTCGTGCACACCATGACCTCGCTCTGGAACGATGAGGTCAGGAGCGCGGGCGCGAGCCGCGTCACCTGGGAGATCGAGCAGGTAGCCGACTCCGGCTCCTGTCGGCTGCTGCTGACCCACGACCAGCTCCCCGAGGGTGCCAGCGGCCAGATTTACGGCGGCTGGCCGATGATCCTTTCCGGCCTGAAGACCTGGCTGGAGACCGGGGATCTGCTGACGACGCCGGGCTCGCTGATGTACGGCGCCCGGGGCTGAGCTGACCTACTTCAACCGGACGGAGCAGAACAGTGACAGATCAGAGCACCAGGCCCGCGATTGGCGACGTTCGCACGATCGGCGTGCCCGTCCGCGATCAGGACAAGGCCCTGGACTTCTACACGGCAGTACTCGGCTTCGAGACGAAGCTCGACGTGAGCATTGGTGACGGCCCGCGCTGGATCGAGGTTGCACCCGTCGGCGCGCGCACCTCCATCGCGCTTGTAGCCGAGCACGACGGCGTCCCGGCCGGCGTCGAGACCGGCATCCGGCTCACGACGGCGGACGCCGACGCTGACCACGCGATGCTCCTGGCGCGCGGGGTCGACGCCGGCGAAGTGCTCCGCTGGCCGGGCGTTCCGCCCATGTTCGCGTTCCGTGATCAGGACGGCAACGGCCTGGAACTGGTGCAGGAAGCCTGAGCCCGGTGCAGGCCATGACGGCCGGACGAAGGCGCCCCGCGGACGCTCGATTCGGTACGGACCGGTCGGCAGCGGGGAATGACCTGCCTCCATTGGGCGTGAGTTACCAATCGACGCCCGATGAAGGGCAGCGATCGGTAACTCACGCCCTTTCCGCGAGCCTTCGCCGATTCGCAAAGCTCGGCTAACCGACCAAAACCCACGACAGCCCTGGCACGCAGCCCCCCGCCCCTCCTCCGCTTGACATATTGCGCGGTTTGCTTGGTATAGTTAGCACGTAGACCTTAAGAGGGAGGGATTCAGATGATCGACACCCGTGCCGTTGCGCAGGAAGTTCAGGATCAGCTGCTCGCCGCTATGCACCGCGGGCAGGAGCAGCTTCGCTGGAGCCAGGAGCAGCTGCGGAGGAGCCAGGACCAGGTGCGCAAGAGCCGCGAGGCCATGGCCGAGGCAATCCGCAGTGGCAACGACCTTGCCAAGGCGATGCGCCCGAGCATTCCCGCGCTGCCGGTTCCGACCGTACGCATTCCGTCGCTGAGCCGAGCTGACAGATTCGGCGCGGCTCCGGGCGCGCGCCCAGGAGCTCGCTGACCAGGTTGCCGCCACACAGCGCCAGCTCGCCGCTGCCCAGCGCCAGCTCGCCGTTGCCCAGCGCCAGCTCGCTGACCGGGCGATCGAGGTTGCGACTCCGCTGGCCGAGCAGGCCCGCGCTGCCCAGCGCCAGTTCACGGAGAAGGCATTCCAGGCCGCGAGCCCGCTGACTGAGCAGCTCCTGGCAGCTCAGCGCGAGATCGCAGACAGGGCCTTCCAGGCTGCCAGCCCGGTTGTGACCGAGCGTCTGGCCAGGCTGACCGAGCTGATGGGGATGCTGCCGGGCATGCGCAGGACGGCCCCGGCGGACACAGACCGCCCGAGTTCGAACGGCCACGCTGCTGCCGGAACGGCAACCGCGGCACCGGCCGAGGTTCCCGTCAGCGCCCCAGACCGGACCGCTAGCGCAGAGCCGACCGCAACCGCCAGCTCGGCCGCCGCAACGACAGCTACTCCGGCCAGCACGCGCAAGCCGCGCGCTGCCAGGACCACGACAGCCAAGGCCAGCACCACCCAAGCCGGCCGCCAGCACGACGAAGTCCGCCAGCAAGCCAGCCGCCAGCACGAGCAAGGCAGCGGGTACTGCCAAGGGAACTCGCACCACCAAGGCAGCGGACACCGCCAAGGCCGCGGACACCGCCAAGGCCGAGGGCACGAGCAAGCCGCGGACCAGCGAGAAGTAACCAGAACAGCCGCGAACGGCGGGCCCGGTCAGCCGCAGTCAGGCAGGCCGGGCCGCCGAGCGCCCAGCCGCACGCCGCACCGGTGAGCGCGCCCGCTGCCAGTTCAGGGCGAGCAGCTCACCAACCAGTGGCGCCGCACGAACGGGGGTTGAGAAATGGCCGAGCCCTGGGACTCCCAGATGGAAGCGCTTGGCGCCTTCATCCGCGACAAGCGGAAGCTCGCGAACCTGTCCCTTCGTCAGCTCGCCGAGCTGACAAAGCTCTCCAACCCGTATCTGAGTCAGGTTGAGCGCGGCCTGCACCAGCCGTCGGTGCGCGTACTCCGGCTGATCTCCGACGCACTCAATGTCTCAGCTGAGACCCTCCTTGCGCAGGCGGGCCTGCTGCACAGGGAGACTGGCGGGTCCGTGGCCGGGCAGGACGCGCCGCCGGATATCGAGGCAGCCATCAGAGCCGAGAGGCGGCTGACCCAGGATCAGAAGAGCGCGCTCATTGCCGTGCTCAGAAGCATGCTGCCTGCTGAGGCTGGATTATCGGTGACAGGTAGGGCTTTGAGGTGATCATCGCGGAACCCGCGCGAAGTAGTCCGCCAGACGATTACGATACGACAGCGTGACTGACCCAAGCCAGCCAGCAGAGCCGCAGCCCGAGGAAGACCTGCCGCAATCCGGCGGGGAACTCCCCCGGCGCAAGCCGCTGGGCGAGTCACAGCCCGAGAGCGGAGGGTCATTCTTCGAACGCGCAGCGCCGTCGACGGCCTCCGCGAACGGGCTGCCTCCGCGACGTCCTTCGTACGACTCACGGCCCGCCCGCGAGACGACTTCCTCCCCCGCGACGACACGCTCCCCCGCCGCGGTGCCCAGTTTTCCGGGCCTGACAGCGCCCTGCCGAAGCGCGGTGAGCAGCCGGCTCAGCCTGGCAATGGGCTCCCCCGGCGCGGCGATGCGCTGCCCGAGCGCGGGACCGAGCTCCCGCAGCGCGGCGGCGACCAGCTCCCCCAGCGCGGCACCGACCTCCCGCAGCGCGGAGGCGACCAGCTCCCGCAGCGCGGCACCGACCTCCCGCAGCGCGGCAGGCGACCTCCCTCAGCGCGGCGGCGACCAGCTCCCCCAGCGCACCGACCTCCCCCAGCGCGGCACCGACCTCCCCCAGCGCGGAGGCGACCAGCTCCCCCAGCGCGGCACCGACCTCCCCCAGCGCGGCGGCGACCAGCTCCCCCAGCGCGGCACCGACCTCCCCGCAGCGCGGCAGGCGACCAGCTCCCCCAGCGCGGCACCGACCTCCCGCAGCGCGGAGCGGCCTGCCGCCAGCGCGGCGGCGACCAGCTCCCCCAGCGCGGCGGCGACCTCCCGCAGCGGGACGGGTCAGCCGATGCCCTCGGCGCCCTTCCGCGGCGGACGACCAGAACCCGGCCAGCTGGCCGGCACCGCAGCCCGCACCGGCTGTCAGTGGCCTCCGACGCTCCGGCGCTGGTACTGGCGGTTCCCGGCACGGCCGAGGCTGACCCAACGGAGATCGGCGCGCGCGTCGCCTCCATAGCCAGCCAGTCCTGCCCTGGCGTCGACATCCGCGTTGGTTATCTCGACGGCGACGAGCTGCCGCTGCTGGACAGCCTGATCCCAGCCGGACGGGAACAGGCGGAGCAGGACCAGTTCCCCAGCGTCATCGTGCCGCTGCTGCTGAGCCCGAACCCGCAGTTCGATCCGGTCGTCCGCCAGTACGCATCGCGGCCGCCGCTGCCCGCGGTAGTCGCCGCGCATCTGGGGCCGCATCCGATGGTCGCCGAGGCGCTGCACTCCCGGCTCGCCGAGGCAGGACTGGCCCGGCAGGCACGCTCCAGCGGCCTCAGCATCTCCTCCGAGAACCGCGGCATCGTGGTCCTCGCCGACGTCGGAGAAGAGGCCGCCAGCGCAGCCGGAGTCGCTGCCGTGCTGCTGGCCTCCCGCCTGTCGGTTCCCGTCATCCCGGCGTCGCTGAGTGACCCGTCGAGCATCGTCGACGCGGTGAACCGGCTGGGTGAATCCGGCGCCCGCCCGGTCCTGGCGCCCTGCCTGATCGGGCCGGAGACCAACATCAGCGTGCTGGAGGACCTGAGCACGGCACTGAGCGCACCCTGCGCGCCCACGCTCGGCGCTCACCAGGCCATCGGGCAGCTCGTGGCCGTCCGCTACGGCGCCGCCCTGGCCAGACTCAGCCTGGCTGGCTGACCCGCAAGCGAAAGACCTTTCAGGCCGGGAACGCACTAACCCCCGTCAGTGCTACCCGCAGGCCGCGCCGTTCCGGTCTCGCGCCCGGCTGCTGCCGGCGGCATCCTGAAGGCTGGCAGCGGCGACGGGAGCAGCAGGAGGAACCCGATCACGCCGCCGGCCGAGGCGATCCAGAGCGCCGGCCGGAGCCCGATCAGGCTGCCGAGCGCGCCGCCGAGCAGCGCGCCCACCGGCCGGGTGCCGTAGTTCACGGCCTGGAACGCGCCTGACACCCGCGAGCGCAGCTCGTCCGGGATCACGGCCGCGAAGATCGACCCGATGCTGATGTCGAGCACCATGACGCCGAAGCCGGAAACGAATTCAGCCGCGAACAGCGTCGCGAGAATCAGCAGTCTCGGGCCGCCAGCCGAGCGGCACGAGCATCAGCGGAGCGGTGAACAGGGCGCAGCCCGCGGTGTACGCCCAGCCGACGCCGATGCGCTCGGCGAGCCGCCTGGTCACAGCCGCGCCGATCACCCCGCCGAACGCGGCAGCCCCGAGCACCAGCCCGATCAGGCCGGCGCTGATGTGCAGCGAGCGGACCGCGTACAGCAGGTACAGCGCGGAGAACATCAGGTTGAAGAAGTTGACGACGGCCACCGCGACGAGCGAGGCCCGCACGATCGGCGAGCCGGCGATGAACCGTGCGCCGGCCGTGACTGAGCCCTCGCCGGTGCGGTCGGGCGGAGCCTCCTTCGGCCGGATCCGGTGCAGGAAGAACGCCGAGCCGAGAAAAGACAGCGCGTCGGCGACGATCGCGAACGGCGCCGACAGGACCTGCACGAGCAGGCCGCCGATACTCGGGCCGCCGACGAACGACAGTGCCCGGCTGGCGTAGATCAGCGAGTTGCCCTCTACGTACTTGTCCTCCGGCACCACGGCGACGAACAGCGCCGAGTCGGAGACGCTGAACAGCACGGCGAGCGTGCCCTGCGCGAAGGCCACCGCGAACAGCTGCGCCAGCGTCAGCACGTGCAGCGCGTAGCAGACCGGCAGCGTGATCAGCAGCGCGAACCGGCCGAGATCGGCGGCGATCATGGTGACCCGTCGCCTGCCACGGCGGTCCACCCACGCGCCCGCGTGCAGGCCGAACAGCAGGCTTGGCAGCCACACCAGCGCAGTCAGGTAACCCATCTCGGCCGCGCTGGCGTGCAGCACCAGGACGGCAGCCAGCGGAATGGCGATGCCGGAGATCTGGTCCCCGAACATCGAGATTGTCTGGCCGCTCCAGTACCGCCGGAACTCGGTCTCCCGGAGCAGCGCGGGAACCCGGGCCGCCAGCTTCCGGTTCACCGCCCGCCGTGAGCGGGCCGCGTCCGGCGGTACCGATCAGACAGCCCGAATCAGGCACTGCCGCGTCAGGCACTGCCGCGTCAGGCACTGCCGCGTCAGACACGCTCAGTCCTCGTCGGCCTGCGGGCGGACCGGATCCAGAATCGGATGGGCGACCTGCAGGAAGGTGACCAGGCGGGCGTCTGGCGGCCGCAGTTCCGGCCTGGTCTGGCGGTCCAGGTACACATCAACGAGCTCGCGGATCCGGTCCGACAGCTCAGCCAGCTCGCTGGCGGTGACATAAAGGAACGTGTCCCCGAACTGGGCGGCGCGCTGCCACTCCTCCGGCTCGTCCGGCTGTGCGTCGATCCAGCGCCGCAGGTCGCTCAGCCACTTCTCCGCGATGACCGTGCTGAGCAGGCCGGCCGCGGCGGCGACCTTGTCATCCGGGCTGACGTCAGGCCAGTTGGTGTACATGGCGGTCGCCCGCCACGGCCGTTCCCGGCCCTGGCCGCCGCCTGCCTCCTCGACCAGCCCGTACTTGGCCAGCTGCCGCAGGTGGAACGAGCAGCTGGCCGAGCTCTCGCCGAGCAGCTCGCCGGCCTGAGTGGCGGTCAGCTGCCCGTGAATCCGCAGCTGGCCGACCAGTGCCAGCCGGATCGGATGCGCCAGCGCCCGCAGTGCCTTGGGATCGGTGACCTGCTTGACGGATCGCCCGGATGTCTCGGCCATGAATCCAAAGATAGCTTTCCAATCAACTCTTTGGAAAGCTATCTTTGGATGAAACTGGCGGGCTAAACGCGTGCACGGCGAAAGTGCTGACCGGCGGCCGGCCTACTCGCCCGGCGGCACGTACCGGGCTTCGGAGTCGATCTGCCGGTAGATGGCCTGGCCAGCCGGGCTGCGCATCTCCTCGGCCAGGTGGCCGAGCAGTCCCGCGGTCCTGGCCAGCAGCGCGAACCCGCGCAGCAGGTCCGGCGGGAAGCCGAGGTCGGCCAGCGCGGCACCGCACACGCCCGCGCCGTTGAGCGGCAGCGTCCGGCCGATGATGGCCGGGTGCACCCGGCCGACAGCGGCGAACAGCTCCAGATGCGGGCCGAGCACGCCGGACTCCTCCGCGATCCGGAAGATCACCGGAGTTCGCGGGTCGCCGTCCTTGTGCACGGGATGCCCGAGCCCCGGAACCAGCCGTCCCGCCGTCCGCTGTGCCTGAACGGCCGCGGTCGCCACCTCATCCCAGCCCGCCTCGCTCTCGGGCAGCGGACCGGTATGCGCTGCCAGCGCGTCGGCGAGGAACCGGCCGCAGTCCTCGGTCACGCCCAGGTACCTCGAGCCGCCGCCCAGCAGCCCGGCCGCCATCGCGCCCTGCACGGACTCCGGCGCGCCGGTCAGCGTCAGCCGCGCCGCGATGACCGACGGCGTGAATCCGTGGTCGGCGAGGGCGACGAGCACGGACTCGAACAGCCGCAGTTCGCCAGCGGACGGGCGCCGCAGCGCAGCGAGCCAGAATGCCAGCTCGCCGAAGCTGATCTGGCCCATCAGGTCGGTGGCCAGATTCTGACCGAGGACGGTGATCGTGGTGGCGCTCGCGGTGCCGATCGAGGTCGGGTACTCAGTCACTGTTCTCCTTGATTGCGCTGCTGCTCCCTTGATTGCGCTGGCTGCGCCTCCGGCGGCCCGACGGTAGGTCGCCCGCAGCTCGTAGTCCTTGTCCGGGCCGGCCACCTGCCAGGTCTCGCTGAACCGGTCGGGGCCAAGGCGCGTGACCGTGACCCGGTACAGATCGGCCCGGCACGGGTGGACCGCCTCGCAGCTGCCCGGCCGCAGGTCAAGCTGATAGAACGCGCTGCCGTCAGCGAACCGCACGTCAGCCGTCCCGTCGGCCCTCCCCGCGTAGATCAGCGACCGCGTAGCCGGCCCGCGGTGGCCGCCGAGCTGAAGCTCGCCGTCTTCGGTGTACTCCAGCACCTGACCGTCCGCCGACGGCCGGAACCGGGCCCGGCCGCGGAACACGCCTTCCTGCCCGCCCCGCCGGTCGGAGATCTGGCGGACGAGGTCCCACTCCCCGCTCAGGAATCCCACGGTTCCGCCGGCGCTCACGGCCGCACGATACCCCGGCAGCCACACTGGGCGCGAACAGGCCGAATGGTAGAGTCCAGCGTCGTCCGGCCGTACCCCCGCGGCCCGTTCCGGAAGGTCTGCGCCCATGTCCTCAGCCGCCATTGCTGCTCCGCGCCCGCTGGTGCTCGGCGACCTGATCGCTGCAAGCCGCGGCCGCGCTGCGCACGTCGCCCGGGACATCGCGCTCGTGGTCGGAGCGGCCGCGTTCGTCGGAGCGCTGGCGCAGATCTCGATCCATCTGTCGTTCACGCCCGTGCCGATCACCGGCCAGACGCTGGGCGTGCTGCTCGCAGGCGCCGCGCTGGGCTGGCGCCGGGCCGCGGCGGCCATGGCGCTGTACGCCGTCGCCGGCCTCGCCGGAGTGCCGTGGTTCGCCGGGCACGCCTCTGGTTACGTCGGCGCGTCGTTCGGCTACATCATCGGCTTCTTCGCTGCCGCGACCGCCTGCGGCTACCTGGCCGGGCGCGGCGCGGACCGCTCGGTCCTGAAGTCGGTGCCCGCGATGCTGGTCGGCGAGGTTCTGATCTACGCCTTCGGCTGCGCCTGGCTCGCCGTCGATCTGCACCTCAGCGCCTCCGCGACACTGGCCGATGGCTTCACCCCGTTCGTCATCGGCGACGCGATCAAGGCCGCCATCGCCGCCGGGCTGCTGCCGGTGGCCTGGAAGCTGGCCGGCCGCCGTCGCCAGCACGACCCCGAGGCCTGAGCCCGCCAGCGCCCGGCCGGATTTGCGGCTGGCCGGCCGCTGACGAAGGATGGGCAGGTGAGCACTGACCAGCTGCCTGACCTGTCCGACTGGGTCGCTGGCGTCTCGAGCGTGGCGGTGCTCACCGGGGCCGGCATCTCGACCGACTCCGGGATACCGGACTTCCGCGGGCCATCGGGCCTGTGGACCAGGGATCCGGCCGCCGAGAAGATGGCGACGTTCGGTGTCTACGTCGCCGACCCCGCGGTGCGGCAGCGATCCTGGCAGGCCAGGCTTTCGCACCCGGCGTGGGCGGCTCAGCCGAATGCGGCGCACCTCGCGCTGGCCAGCCTGGCGCTCAGCCCGGTTGGCGCGACCGTCATCACCCAGAACATCGACGGCCTCCACCAGCGGGCCGGCACACCCGCCGAGCAGGTCCTGGAACTGCACGGCACGATGCACCAGGTCGTCTGCATCGGCTGCGGCCAGCGGACGGAGATGTCGGCGGCGCTCGCCCGGGTCCAGGCAGGTGAGGCTGACCCGCCGTGCGCTCACTGCGGCGGCATCCTGAAGTCAGCCACCGTGATGTTCGGCCAGCAGCTGGACGTCCAGGTACTCAGCCGGGCCGCGGCCGCCGCAGAGGCTGCCGACTTGTTCCTGGCCATCGGCAGCACGCTGACCGTCGAGCCCGCAGCCTCGCTCTGCGCCGTCGCCGCCCGGGCGGGCGCCCGCCTGATCATCGTCAACCGCGACCCGACCCCGTACGACCCGCTCGCCGCCGCCGTCATCCGGGAGCCGATCGGCGAGGCCGTTCCGGCACTGGTCAGCGCGCTGCTGGCAAGCTGACTAGCAGCAGCGCACACGCGTCACGGGACGACGGTGACCGGCCACTTGCCTGCCCGCACGAGGCGGACCGCCAGCGATCCGACGAACCGGTGCCCCGCGTGCGCGGACGCCCCGACGACGATCGCGTCTGCCCGGACCTCGCCGGCGATACGCAGGATCTCGGTGTACGGGTCGCCCCGCGCAGCCCTGAACGTCACCGAGATGCCGAGCTCGGAGGCGAAGGTCTGAGCCCGGCTCTCCATGGCCTCGGCCATCGTGCGGAACGCCTCGTCCTTTGCCACGGTCAGTGCCGCGCCGCCGAGCCCGGCCGCGCCGAAGGAGGCCATCGGCGCCACGAAGACCGCGACGATTCTGGCCCGCTGCCGTCGCGCCAGCCCGGCCGCGTACCACCCGGCCCTGATGGATGTCGTCGAGTCGTCGACTCCGACCAGGATCACCGACGGGCCGTCCGTGCCCAGCTCGAACGCGCGGACGGACTTCTCGTGCGCTGAGGACTCCTCGTCCGCGGAGGTCATGCGGCCTCACCGGTGCCCATGCGGCAAAGTGTAGAAGAACCGGCGAGGAGGCACTCTGGCATGATCGGCTTGTGACGGCCGATGCAGCTGCCCTCGGGCTCCTCCTGCGCCACATCGATCCCGACGTCCGGCTTCTGGGAGTCAGTGAGCTGGCGGGCGGCACGTCGGCGAAAGTCAGCGCCGTCCAGGTAGAGCGGCCCGGCGGCGCCCGGGAGACCCTGGTCGTTCGCCGAGTACGGCGATGCGAACCTGCGCACTGACCCGCACTCCGCCTCGCATGAGTTTCAGCTGCTGAGTCTGCTGCACGGCGCCGGGCTGCCGGTCCCGCGGCCGCTCCACGCCGACGAGTCCGCTGCGATCCTGCCCCGGCCGTGCCTGGTGACCGCCTTTGCCGACGGCACTACCGTCACCAGCCGGGGCAGCTCACTCAGCCACTGACCGATTTCACTGGCCAGCTGGCGGCGTTCCTGGCCCGGCTGCATGACGCAGCCTTTACCCGCGCGGACGCCGTCTATCTTCAGGATCTGCCTCAGATCGCTGCCGCCAGGGTCAGGACGCAGCCGGCCGTGCCGGACGAGGCGCTCAGCGAGCCGGCCGTGCGGGCAGCGCTCACGGCTAGCTGGCCGCCGCCGCAGTCCGGCGAGCTGGTGCTGCTGCACGGTGATTACTGGCCGGGCAACGTCCTCTGGCGAGACGGCACGCTCGTCTGCGTCCTGGACTGGGAGGACGCCGTCCTCGGTGACCCGCTGGCCGACCTCGGGACGGCCCGGATGGAGATCTGGATGGCGTTTGGCGCTGCCGCGGCGGCGCAGTTCACCAGCCGGTACTGCGAGCTCCGGCCGGAAGTCGACCTGGCTGCCCTGCCGCACTGGGACCTGTACGCGGCGCTGCGGCACGCGGGCCGGATGAGTGAGTGGGGTCTGTCCGCCGCCGAACTGGCCAGCCTGCAGGCCGGCCATCACGAGTTCGCGGCGGCCGCCCTGGCAGCGGCCCCGGCCTCGCCGTCACCGGGACTGGGCCGGCACAATGTCCGTGGAGGCTGATCACGACAGCCCCGGCGGGCGCGAGGAGGATGTCATTTCAGCAGGCTCTCAGCCCGGCGCCGGCGCGGATGCCAGTCCGCCTCCGCTGCCCGCGTGGCGGGTACTTGACATGTCGCAGGCGATCTCCGGGCCCTATGCCGGCCGGATCCTGAGTGATCTCGGCGCTGATGTCCTGCGCGTCGACGGACCCCGCACCGACGTCACCGAGCTGTTCGGTGCCGTCATCGACGGCCGCGCGGGCATGTACGCGCAGATGAACGCGGGCAAGCGCAGCATTGCCGTCGATCTGACGGCTGAGGGCGGCACGGAGCTGATCCGCGATCTCGCCGCGCAGGCGGACGTGCTGATCGAGAACTTCCGGCCGGGCGTCATGGACCGGCTCGGCCTCGGGTACGACCGGCTGGCCGCAGCGAACCCCGGGCTGATCATGCTGTCGGTCTCCGGGTTCGGCCCCGCCGGGCCAGCCGCCGGGCGGCGCGCACTCGCGCCGGTCATCCATGCCGAGTCCGGCCTGCTGGCCCGGCAGGCTGACCTGGACGACCGGGAGCCGGCCGACCTGCCGCTGGCGCTGGCGGACACGGTCACCGGGCTGCACGCCGCGATCGCCCTGCTCGCCGCGCTCCATCAGCGCGCCGTCACGGGCCGCGGCCAGCACATCGACCTGAGCATGCTCGCCGCCGTGGCTGCCAGCGACGATCACGCGCACGCGGCCATCGACGGCAGCGAAGAGCCGTACAGCTCGCGCGGCACGATCTGGCACGCGCCCGGCGGGCCGATCCTGATCGCCGCGCCGCCGAAGCATGCCTGGGTCATGCTCTCCCGCCGCGGGCTGATCGCCGATCCCGCCCCGCCCGGCAGCAACCTGACCGTCAAGGCGCAGCTCCGCCAGCAGGCCATTCAGGACTGGATGACGGGATTCTCCAGCCGCCAGGACCTGATCGCCGAGCTTGAGGGCGCCGGTGTTGCCTGGGCCGACCTCGTCGGATAGCGCCGACGTCTTCGCAGGCGGCGCGCACACGGCCGGACCGCCCGGCGGCGGCCGCCGCGTCGTCGCGATGCCGTATGAGTTCTCGGCCGCGTCAGCGCAGGTCCGCCGCGCCGTCGCGCGCAAGGGCGAGCACAACAGCTGAGGCCCTGGCCGACTGGCTCGGGCTGGATCAGGCTGCGGTCAGCGCGCTCACCGACCGCGGCGTGCTCTTCCGCGGCTAGCTCGCCGCCCACTCGGCCAGCCGGCCAGCCGTTCGCCGTGGCTCGCGCCATCGCCCGGCCCCAGCCCGCCGCACCCGGCCTGATGGGGCGTGATGCTGGATCTGCAGCCCATAGAAGGTCGGCAGATCCAGCATCACGCCCCATCAGAGTTTCCTCGCCACAGCCCGCGCTGGAGATTTACGTGCTGTCGTCGGCACGATTTAGTCGCGCGGACGCGTAGGATGAGCAGCACGTAATTCGAGAAAGCTGACTGATGACTGATCCCGACCGGCTGACGGCTTGCGAGGCTTGCGGTCGGCCGCTGACCGTTACCCCAGGCAGAGGCCGCCCGAGGCGATACTGCGACGCAACCTGCCGGAGCGCGGCCCGGCGCAGCCGGGAACGCGACGGCCACGATCCGGCAAAGTTTGTCAAGGAACCTTTGACAACGGCCCAGCGTCAGGATTATGTTGACGGCATGGGTACGGCCGCCGATCCGGCCGGCCCCACGGCGAGCCGGATGAGTACCGTCGCCGCGCGGCTGACGGCAGAACTGACCCGGACAGGGGCAGGGTCACCGCTCGCGGCCGTGGCGTCGGCCCGCGAACTGTCGGTGCTGGCGGGCGAGGCCCTGCAGGAGACCGTCGACCGCGCCCGCGCGGCCGGCCACAGCTGGAAGGAGATCGGTGACGTGCTCGAGACGACCCGGCAGGCCGCCTTCCAGCGGTTCGGCCGGCCGGTGGACCCGCGGACGGGCGAGCCGATGACCAAAGTGGTGCTGCCCGGAGCGGCCGAGCGTGCCGTCGCCATCTTCGCCGACATCGCGGCGGGCCGCTGGGAGGCGGCCAGGACCGACTTCAGCGACCGGATGAGCGAGGCCGTGAGCGCCGAGCGGCTCGCCGACGGCTGGGCGCAGATGGCCGCGCTGCTCGGCACCTTCGAGCGGATGGGCGAGCCCGTCGCGAGCTCGCTCGGCTAGCACACGGTCGTCGAACTGCCGATGTTCTTCGAGGCTGGCGAGGGGAACGGGCGCGTCACGTTCGACGCCGACGGCAAGGTCGCCGGCCTTTTCATCCGCCCGGCCGGACCGCAATGACCAGCGGCGGCAGATAACGAAGGAGACACGAAATCGTGCGCAGTGACAATCAGCCCGGCTGGGGCTCAGGTACCGGCACCGACGGAACCGACTACGGTGGCGCGGATTTCGGCGGCCCTCTCCCCGGCGGCCCCGGTTCGGGCGGCGGCAAGCGCCCGTGGTTCGGGCCGAAGCGGATCGGCTGGGGTTACCGGCCGCAGACCTGGCAGGGCTGGCTGGTCACTGCCCTCATGATCGCGGTGATCATCGCTGCCGGGGCGCTCGGGAAGGGCAAGCCCTGGTTCTTTGTCGTAGTCCTCGCGGTCGTCGCCGTTCCCTTCGTCATCATCGCGATACAGCGACCGCGCCGCTGACCGGCACCCGCCGCGGCCGCTCAGAAGTCGTGGTCGAACGCCACCGAGCCGGTGACGCCGACCTGGTAGGCCGACACCCGGCGCTCGAAGAAGTTCGACAGTTCCTGGACGTCCTGCAGTTCCATGAACTGCGAGCGGGTTCGCCGATCCGTACAGCGGCTCGATGCCGAGCCTGGCCAGCCGCCGGTCGGCGACGTGCTGCAGGTACTCGCGCATGCCTGCCAGCGACAGGCCGGGGATGCCGTCGCCGAGCAGGTCAGCGGCGAACTGCACCTCGCACTCGACCGCCTCGGCCAGCATGTCCGCGCACCTGCGACGCCAGCCCGGCGTCGAACAGGTCCGGCTCCTCGCGCCCGGACGGTGTCGACCACGTCGAACGCGAACGCCATGTGCATCGACTCGTCGCGGAACACCCAGTTGGTCCCCGACGCCAGCCCGTTCAGCAGCCCGCGTGAGCGCAGGAAGTAGACGTAGGCGAACGCGCCGAAGAAGAACAGTCCCTCGATGCACGCCGCGAAGCAGATGAGGTTCAGCAGGAACGACCGCCGGTCCGCCGCCGACTCGCAGCTCGACGCAGCTCATACGACCGAGTCGATCCAGCGGAAGCAGAACTCCGCCTTGCGCCGGATCGAGCGGGATGTTCTCCACCGCGGCGAACGCCTGCGCCCGCTCGGCCTCGTCGGGCACGTAGGTGTCCAGCAGCGTCAGGTAGAACTGGACGTGGACGGCTTCCTCGAACAGCTGCCGGGACAGGTACAGCCGCCCTTCCGGCGAGTTGACGTGCTTGTACAGATTCAGCACGAGGTTGTTCGCCACGATGGTGTCACCGGTGGCGAAGAACGCGACAAGCCGGGAATCGAGGTGGCGTTCGGCCGGCGTGAGCTTTCGAAGGTCGGCCAGGTCGGAGTGAAGATCGACCTCCTCCACGGTCCAGGTGTTGCTTGATCGCGTCCCTGTACACGGTCGTAGAACTGCGGGTACCGCATCGGCCGCAGCGTCAGGTCCATGCCCGGGATCCAGGAGCATGCCCCGCCCCGGCGCGTTGCGCGGTCACTGGCAGGCCTCGCACGCTTCCGGGTTCTCCAGCGAGCACGCCACCGCTGACGCGTCCGCATGCGCGGCCCGTCAGCGGTCGACCGTCGCCTGCGCGATCCGGGTGGCCGGGCCGCGACCGCAGGTAGTACGTCGTCTTCAGCCCGGCCTTCCAGGCGTGCAGGTACATCGACGACAGCTTGCCGATCGATCGGGCGGCCAGGAACAGGTTCAGCGACTGGCTCTGGTCGATGAACGGCGCGCGCGCCGCCGCCATGTCGATGAGCGCGCGCTGCGGCAGTTCCCAGGCCGTGCGGAACAGCAGCCGGACGTCGGCGGGCAGCTGCGCGATCGCCCTGCACCGAGCCGTCCGCCCGCTTGATCGCGTCGCGCACCTCCTCGTTCCACAGTCCGTGCGACTTCAGCTCCGTCACGAGCGCGGCGTTGACCTGCATGAACTCGCCGGACAGCGTCTCGCGCTTGAAGAGATTCGACACCTGCGGCTCGATGCACTCGTAGCACCCGGCGATGGACGCGATCGTGGCCGTCGGCGCGATGGCGATGAGCAGCGAGTTGCGCAGGCCCGTTCCCGCCACTTTCTTCCGCAGCGCCTCCCACCGTCCGGCCTGCGTCCCCGCGACGCCCCACAGGTCGTGCTGCAGCTCGCCCGCGGCCGCGCGCGTCTGCGCGAACGCCGGGTGCGCGCCGAGCCGCCCGGCCAGATCCGCGGATGCCTCCAGCGCGGTGAGGTAGATCTCCTCGGCGATCCGGGCCGACAGCTCGCGGGCCGCGGCGGAGTCGAACGGCAGCCGCAGCGCGAACAGCACGTCCTGCAGGCCCATGACGCCGAGCCCGACCGGGCGCCAGCGCGGGTTGGACGCGGCGGCCTGCTCGCTCGGGTAGTAGCCGATGTCGATCACCCGGTCCAGGAACGGCACGGCGGTGCGCACGGTGTCGCGCAGCTTCGGCCAGTCGACTGCGGCCGTCCCGTCGCCGGCCGTGGTCAGGTGCCTGGCCAGGTTGACCGAGCCGAGGTTGCACACGGCGGTCTCGGCGTCGCTGCTGACCTCGACGATCTCGGTGCACAGGTTGGACAGGTGCACGACGTTGCCGGGCTCGGCCGTCTGGTTGCACCGGGCGTTGGACGGGTCCTTGAACGTCATCCAGCCGTTGCCGGTCTGGGCCAGCGTGCGCATCATCTTCGCGTACAGGTCCCGCGCCTGCACCTGCCGGACGTACCGGCCGCCGGCCTCGGCCGCCCGGTAGGCCGCGTCGAACGCCTCGCCCCACAGGTCGGGCAGCTCGGGCACGGCGTCCGGGTCGAACAGCGACCACAGCTCGTCGGCCTCGACGCGGCGCATGAACTCGTCCGGGATCCAGTTGGCCAGGTTCAGGTTGTGAGTGCGGCGCGCGTCCTCGCCGGTGTTGTCGCGCAGCTCGAGGAACTCCTCGATGTCGGGGTGCCAGGGCTCGAGGTACACGCAGGCAGCGCCCTTGCGGCTGCCGCCCTGGTTCACCGCGGCGACCGACGAGTCCAGCGTCCGCAGCCACGGCACGATGCCGTTGGACTGCCCGTTCGTGCCCCGGATCAGCGCGCCGCGGGAGCGGATCCGCGACCAGGCGATCCCGATCCCGCCGGAGAACTTGGAGAGGCGCGCGACCTGCGCGTACCGCGCGTAGATCGAGTCCAGCTCGTCGCGGGGAGAGTCGACCAGGAAGCAGGACGACATCTGCGGGTGCCGCGTCCCGGAGTTGAACAGCGTCGGCGAGCTCGGCAGGTAGGCCAGCGACGACATCAGCCGGTAGAAGCCGATGGCCTCGGCCGGCGTCTCGGACAAGCCGCAGGCAACCCGGAGCAAGAAGTACTGCGGCGTCTCGAGCACCAGCCGGCCCGACGGGTGGCGCAGCAGGTAGCGGTCGTAGACGGTCTTGATGCCGAAGTACTCGAACTGCAGGTCGGCGTCGTCGTCAACGGCGAAGTCGAGCTTGCGGGCGTTGTCCTTCACCAGCTTCGCGGTCTCGTCGCCGATCACGCCCTCGGCGTGGCCGAGCGCGACCGACTGGCTGAACGAGGCGATGCCCTGGCCGCGCACCTCCTTGGCGATGTAGGCCGACAGCAGCCGCGCGGCCAGCCGGGAGTACTGCGGCTCGGCCGCGATCATCTCCGCCGCGGTCTGGATCGACAGCCGGTCGAGCTCGGCCGTCGTCGCCCCGTCGTACAGGCCGCTGATCGTCTTCGTCGCGACGCGCATCGGATCGACGTCGTCCAGGTCCCCGGCCCACCGCTGCACCGCGCGCACGATCTTGTTCACGTCGACGGCTCGGTGTCGCCGTTGCGCTTGCGCACCTGCATGGTCGCTGGCATCTGGGCTCCTCACGATGACCGCTGGCTGGACTCGCTGCAGGAACACCATATGTAGGAGCTCTGACATTTTCCGGCACCACATGTTGGGCCGGCGTGTCGCCGCTCCGGAGGAGACACAGGACCTGCCGACACCGCTCCCCGATCTGAACCTGGGCGATCTGATCGCCGCGGTCACCGGCCAGCCGCTGACAGTGACCACGACGGGGTCCACGTTCGTCAGGGTCAGCACCTCCGGCACCACGCTCGTCATCGCGCCGCACGCCCGCCTGGGCCAGCTGCAGGACGGCCGCGCTATCTTCGCCGTCGGCGACGCCAGGCCTGCCGGGACCCTGGCAGCCAGGGCGGTGGCCGAGATCGTGCAGCCCCGGTCCGGGGGGCAGCTTCACATGTCGTTCAGAAGCTGCTCGCCCAGCGCCATAGCTGAGGCCCTCGGCGGCTGACCCGCCCGCGTCCCTGCCCCTGCCCGCGGACGGAAGTTGTTTACCCGTCCGCGGCGGGGTACCCAGACGTGTGCGGTCGGGCACAGCCGGACATCCGGCCGAGTGTCAGCACCGGCACCGGACTCCGGCTCACCAAAGGACGACGCATATGTGGCTTTTTCTCACTGGCCGGCTGCGGACCTGGCTCCTGCTGGTCATCGCGCTGCCGCTGGCCCGGTTTCTCGTCCATCGCCTCGCCGTGGCCGCTGACCGCCGCGACCCGGCAGCCCGCCGAGCCCGCCTGCTCAGTCAGGCCGACTCGGCGGTGACGGCCGTATCCGGGCGCGTCTCGCGGCGGGCGCGACTGCTGAATACCGGCCCCGGCCCGGCAGCGTGATCTCGAACTGAAGCGTGATCTCAAACTGAAGCCAGCCCCGACTACGTCGTTGCGGCCGCGCGCCGCCGCGTCGTAGCGTGACGGTGTTCTCAGCGATCGGGGGTGCTCGTACGGCCGCCACGCGAGCGCGCCAGCCCGGACCAGCGAGCGCGCGGAGACGTACCTGCGCCTACAGGCCGAGCGCAACTGCGGCGCGCGCTCACCATGCCCCGGTTCTCAGCCGCCGCGGATACCGCTGCCAGGCCCGCCTGGCCACTGGCTGATGACCATCTCGGCCCGGCGGCGGATGCACCGCCGGCGGCAGGCCACAGACCGCGCGGTGCAGGGCCGGGCTACCGCTGGCGCGGCAGCGCCTCACCACGCGCGCCGCGGTCGGCGCGCCAGTGCCGTCCAGCGGGCGGGCGGTGCTGGCCCCGCCGATCAACCGCGGCCGTCCGGCCGCTGCGCCGCCTGAGCCGGCATAGCGGGCGGCCGGCGCGTGCCTGCGCGTGACTGCCTGGAGCGGGTCGGCCGAACTGGCAGTGCACGCTCGCTGCCTGCGGAGCGATCAGCCAAGAGGCCGCCGAGGATGTCGTCGAGGGCATGCGATCGGCGCTCGGCCGCCCGGAGCCTCATCGATGCAGGAGGCCCTGCTCGGCGACCCCTTCGCCCGGGCGTTCTCGCGCGTGCCGCCCGCGCCTGCCGGACCGGTGCGGGCCGTTCCGGTCGGCGCCACGACGGAGTGCACGCTTCTCGGGCGTCCGTTCCGGATCTACCTCGGCGCCCTCATCCTGGAACAGAAGTCGGCCGCTCCTCACGATGCAGTCGAGAGTCGCGCCGATGTCGCCGAAGACGATCCGGAGCATGCGCACGAGATCTTCCAGGCACTGAGCACCTGCACAGCCGTTGATGATCGCGGCACGAGCTACCGGGCCCATTTCAGCGGCGGCGGAAACGCCCGCCGTTTTGACGGCAGATTCAGGTTCCAGTCGGCACCGCCTGCCTCGGCGCGCTGGCTCGACGTGACGCTGCCCGGCGCTGCTGGGCCGTGCGCATTCAGCTGCGCACCCGTGCCGGCTCCGCTGCCGGTCACCTCGGCCAGGCTCGCCCCGGAGGACCGGGCTGACCGGTACCTGGACAGACTGATCGTCGGGCGGCTCGCCGACGGCTGGGACGCACGGCCGGACGACGGACACGAGCCCCCGATCCTCAGGTCGCCGCCCGGCCTGCTCGCCGGCGGGCGTCCTGACGACCAGCAGTCCGTCCGTGCGCCAGGCTCGTCGCGGCGGAGGCACGTCGCGGACAGCGGCTCCCCGATTCGCTGGCCGGAGTCGGATGCAGGCAGCCTGCCTGCGAACTGGCTGAGCTTGCCTGCGGCACTTCGGCAGGATCGACGGCCCGGCAGGCGCGATACCAGTCGCCGCTACCCTCCCGGACCTGGACGGTGCCAGCTCGTGATCACTGAGCTGATGTCCGGAGCCCGGACCGGTCAAGCTTCAGGTCACGCGCGCGGCTGGCCGGAGCCACGTCACGGTCCGCTCCGCGATCATGAGCCGTTCAGCTGGAGTGCGCGCGACGATCTCGGCGGCTGGTACGCCAGCAGCGAGGGTGAGTGGAGCTACAGCGACGGGGAAGCCGACATGGACATCCGCCTGCACCCGCCGATCGACCCGCGGGCCAGGACGCTGCAGCTCACCCTGACCGGACCGGCAAGCGAGGTGAGTGTGACGATTCCGCTGAACTGGCAGGAGGGGCTGTGGAGCCCGGCCTGGTGGGCCGGGTTCGGTCCGGCCGAGACGCAGGTCAGCTGCGGCGGCAGCACCCACAGGCTGCGCTCGCTGGCCGGCAGCCTGCAGGCGGTCGATCACCCGGACGCCGAGGGCGAGCTGGTCATGGCGGCGCTCGGCGGCGATTCCAACCCGTGCCTCGACCTGGTCATGGCCTGGGGCAGGCACAGCGACGACCTGAGCGTGCTCGCAATCGGGCCGCGCTCGGCCGGCGACACGCTGACGGTCACCGCGCGTACCGTCGAGCAGCTCACCGAGCGCAGCGGGCCGCGGGGCGCGTGGTCTCCGGGGATGTCAGCGAACGTGGCCCGCATCGGTGCGCGCGGGTCGTCGGTGCGTTCGGTGCGGCGCCAGGCCACCTACGGCCGCGGCGGGCCGGCGGGCGGCGGCTTCTACGGCGCTGCGATGCGGACGAGGGGAGGCGGGGCCGTCGCGAGACGGCGGCACACCGGCCCGCTGCAGCCGGGCCCTTCCGGCCTGCTGCGGCCGGGCTTTGGCGGCCTGCGGCCGCACGGCTGGGCAGTCGGCGAGGAAGATAGGGCCCGGGTTGAGCTGGTCCGGCTGCTCGCGCTCGGCCGGCAGTTCCAGCTGCGCCTGTCCGGCGCGGTCGCGCACGCGTGGACAGCCGATGGTCCGCATGCCCGGCGGGACCGGTCCGGTCCGGCACTGACGGCGGCGCTGGCCGGACGGCTCGGGCCCGCGGCAGCGCAGTGGCTGGGCATCGACGCCGGCGACGCGGAGGTGGCCATCCACGATGACCACGGCTGGGGACAGCTGTCGCTCACGCCCCACCCTGACGGCCGGAAACTGGTCGCCCGGCTGCCGGTCAGCTGGCTCGCCGGAGTCTGGGCGCCGGGCCTGGCGGTAGTGAGCAATCATCTGGTGGTGAGCGTGCTCGAGGCGGAGTGGCCGGATGCCAGGGTTCTCGCGGTCAGGTCACCGGGCCGGGACCCGGCCGAGCTGACCGTCCGGCAGCGCAGGGGACACTGGTCGGTGGCAGCGAGATAGCGCTGGCACCAGACGTCGCAGCGGCGGCAGGGGAGTAAATGTGGCTGAGAGCGGGCGAGGCGGCCGGCAGCGCGCGGCGGCCGAGGCGCTCGGCGTCGCGGTCGCGGCCCGGGTGCCGGTGCTGCTCTGGGGCGCGCCGGGCACCGGCAAGACGTCCGCGATCCGGGCCATGGCCGGCGGGCATGGGCTGGCCGTGCGAGACGGTCATCGCCTCGATCCGGGAGCCCTCGGACTTCGCCGGGCTGCCCATCGTGGTCGGCGACGAGGTCCGGTTCGCGCCCCCGGCCTGGGCCCGGCGGCTGGCGAGGCCGGGCGCGGCCTGCTGTTCCTCGACGAGCTGTCCACCGCGCCGCCCGCCGTGCAGGCCGCCCTGCTCCGGGTGGTGCTGGAGCGGGTCGTGGGCGACCTGACCTGCCGCCCGAGGTCGCCGTGGTGGCCGCGGCCAACCCGCCGGAGCAGGCCGCGGACGGCTGGGACCTGTCCGCGCCGCTGGCCAACCGGCTGTGCCACCTGGCCTGGGACGTCGACCCGCGCGCGGTCGCCGACGGGCTGGCCGGCGGCTGGCCCGCGCCGGTGGTGCCGGAGCTGCCCGAAGGCTGGCAGGCCGAGGAGACCTGCGCTCGCGCTCTGGTCGCCGCGTTCCTGCACGTCCGGCCGGCGCTGGCCTGCGCCCCGCCGTCCGACGCCGCCGCGGCCGGGCGCGGCTGGCCGACCCCGCGGACCTGGGAGATGGCGGCCCGGCTATGGGCCGCGGGCGGCGCGGCCGGCGTCAGCGAGGAAGCCCGGTCCGCGCTGGTCCGGCGGGGCCGTCGGCGACGGCGCCGGGGTCGAGTTCCTGGCCTGGCTGGCCGAGATGGACCTGCCCGACCCCGAGGCGGTGCTGGCCGACCCGGCCTCGTTCCGGCTGCCCGAACGCGGCGACCGGGCCTACGCCGCGCTGGCCGCGGTCGCCGCCGCGGTGGCCGCCGACCCGACCCCGGACGCTGGACGGCCGGCTGGCAGGTGCTCGGCCTGGCCGCCGCCGGCGCCCGACGTGGCCGCCGTGGCCGCCCGCGTGCTGGCCCGGTGCCGGCCCGACGGCGTCCGCTGCCGGCCGAGGTCCGCCTGTTCGCGCCCGTGCTGCGGGACGCCGGGCTGCTGCATGGCTGATGTGGCAGCGCGGTCTTGCGGGCCTTGCGGCCGCGCGGCTGTGGGCGGCGGCCCAGTTCCCGTACCTGGCCAGCGGGTGTTCGGCGCGCAGGTGATCGTTCGGCACCGGGCATCGGGACGGTGGCGGTGGACGAGGGCTGGCGGCTGCGCGCGGACCCGGAGCTCACCGCGGCCTGGACCGCGGCGCAGCTGGGCAGCGTGCTCGTGCACCACGTCTGCCACCTGCTGCGCGCGCACGGGCGAGCGGGCGCGGCCTGGCCGGGGTCGCCGACGACGCAGGCGCGGGTCTGGATCCGCGGTGCCGACGCGGAGATCAACGACGACCTGGTCCCGGCCGGGCTTGAGCTGCCCGGCGACCGGTGCTGCCCGCGCACCTCGGCGCGCGCGGCCTGCTGGCCGAGCAGTACTTCGCCGCCGGTCGCGAGGCCGCACCGGCAGATCGCGCTGGCAGCGCAGGCCACTCAGCGGGCAGCTGGCTGGACTGCGGCAGCGGCGCGGACGGGCTGCGCCGGCCGTGGCAGGCAGGCGGGCCAGCCGCGCTGCCGCCCTGGCAGGCGCGGCTGCTGCGGCGGCAGGTCGCGCAGGAGATTCTCGCACGCCAGGCAGGCCGGGACGTGCCGGCCGGGCTGCTGCGCTGGGCCGAGGAGGTGCTCACCCCGCGGGTCGACTGGCGCCGCGCGCTGGCCGCCGAGCTGCGCCGGGCCGTGGCCGATACGGCTGGCGCCGTCGACTACTCCTACCGGCGGCCCTCACGCCGCGCGGCCGTGGCCGGCGCCGTCGTGCTGCCCGCGCTGCGGCGGCCGGTGCCCGAGGTCGCCGTGGTCTGCGACACCTCCGGCAGCATGACCGAGGACCTGCTCGCCGCGGCGCTGGCCGAGGTGGAAGGGCTGCTCGGCGCCTCGGACTGGCCCGGCAGCTCCGCGTGCTGGCCTGCGACACCGCGGTCGGCGCGGCCCAGCGGGTCACCTCGGCCCGCCAGGTCGAGCTCACCGGCGGCGGCGGCACCGACATGGGCGCGGGGATCTGCCGCGGCGGCCGCGCTGCGGCCCCGGCCCGCCGTCACCGTCGTGCTCACCGACGGGTACACGCCCTGGCCGGACGGCCGCCGCGCGGCAGCCGGTCGTGGTCGGGCTGCTCGGCGAGGAGGCGCCGGACGCGCCCGCCTGGGCGCGCGCGATACGGGTACCTGCTGGCGCGGACCGGTAACCGCGCAACGGCGGCCCTGCACGGGGTCGCCAGCGAGCGCTGGCCGGCCCATGATGGAGATGTGCGTCGCATCAAGCAGCTGACCGACCGCGCAAGGTAGCGGGCAGATCGGAGAGGAACTTCAGGTTTGAGGCCTTCAGCTGACGACATGCGCCGTGGCGCCCGCCTCGTTGACGCCCTGATGGAGAAGCCGCCTGACAAGAGCAAGCTGCGGAAGGCAGTGGCAGGCGGAGACCTGGAAGGCATTGCCCGCGCGCTGGCCGTGGCCGTCATCATGATGTCCGGCCCGGCCGGCTACAGCCACGACGGGCTGAATGCCGAACTGCAGCGCATGGTCTGGGAGTACGAGCGCCTGGAGCGCCAGCGCGGCGGGTGAGCAGGCTGCGCTCAGGCTGACGGGTGCCAGCGCACCACGCGGAAGCCGTAGCGGACCGCGCGCTCCAGGCCGGCCCGGTCGAACTGCCCGTCCGGCTCGCGCTGGACGCCGATGAACGAGGCAGCTCGCGGATTGGCCGCGGCCATCACGACGAGCAGCTTCCCGACCTCGTCGACGTCGCCGACAACCTCCGGGGTGACGGTAACGTCCTTGCCGCGCACGCGGAGCCTGACATCCGTCCCCGCGGCCAGGTTGAGCTTCCACTTCCCGCCGCCGGGAGTGAGCAGGACGCCGCCATCGCGCACGTAGCTCAGCGGCTGGCGGTAGGTCCTGCCGCTCGTCCGGCCCACGATGAAGGCGAGCATCAGGCTCCCGCCGAGCGGCGTCGCGAACGGGAGTCCGAGAACCGCGCGCATGGGCACGTTGATGATCCGGAACGCGCGCGCCTGGATACGGCGGCTCAGCGGGGGCCTCGCGATGTCAGGCATGGCCGGTGCTCCTTCTGCTGTCATGACGGGCGCTCGGCCAGTCCGGTCCAGGCTGGCCCGCTGCCGGGGTCCGCCACATTGGCGGCCAGCCGGTCGAGCAGGCCCTCGAGGCCGGCGATCTCCTGCTCGGTGATCCCCTGCCTGAGGCGGGCGTCGAAGGTCATCGCCGCACTGCGGAGCTGCAGGAATGACGACTCCCCGGCCGGGGTCAGCTCCACGACGTGAATGCGGCGGTTGACCGGGTCGCGCGTGCGCGTCACCAGCCCGGCAGTCTCCATCGCGTTGAGGTGATGCGTCAGCGTGGCGTCCCTGATGCCCATCGCCTCGGCGAGCTCGCGCTGGCTGGCGATGCTGCGCATCTTGAGGTTGACCAGCACCAGCCACACCGGGAGCGAGCCGCCGGCTGCCGCCAGGGCATCATCAAAGGCACGGCTGATGGTTCTGGACGCATGAGTCAGCTGAAGGCCGATGGGCGTCCGGGCTGGTCGCATGCATGAAGGCTAGCACAATCCATCGACATCTAAGTATTTGATGTCGAACTATGCGATCAGGTGACCTCGCTCAGGACCGCGCACAGGCGGGCAACCGATGCGCTGAACGCGTGTCCGGGCGGCGTCGCGTAGCCGACGATGATGGCCGGCCCGAGCTCCTGCGTCGCCGGCGCGGCAGTCCGCCAGCCCGTGCAGCGCGAGACCGCGGGCGCCGGCGCGGGCGATCACGTCCGCCTCGCTCACCCCGTCCGGCAGCCGGACCAGGACGTGCAGGCCAGCCGAGATGCCGGTGACGGTCACGCCGGGGACCTGGCGGTGCAGCGCGCGGACGAGCCGGTCCCGCCGCTGGCGGTAAGCGATCCGGGCGCGGCGCACCTGCCGGTCGTAGCCGCCCGAGGTGATGAAGTCGGCGAGCGTCAGCTGATCAAGGCTGCTGCTGAAGCGGCCCGTGTCACTCTTGATCTCGGCAACCTGCCCGGCCAGGCGCTCCGGCAGCGCCAGCCAGCCCAGCCGAAGACCGGGAACGAGGCTCTTGCTGGCCGTTCCGGCGTAGACGACATGCTCGGGAGCAAGGGCCTGCAGGGCACCGACAGCCTGCCGGTCATACCGGAACTCGCCGTCATAGTCGTCCTCGATGATGAGGCCGCCGCTGGAAGCGGCCCAGTCCACCGCGTCGCGGCGGCGGTCCGGGGCCAGCGCGACGCCGAGCGGGTACTGGTGCGCGGGCGTCAGCAGCGCGGCACCCGTCCGGGCCGGCAGACCCGCATCGCCCGCCAGCAGCGCACCGTGGTCGTCGACGGGCACGGGAGCGAGCCGCATCCCGGCTGCCGCCGCGATCCGGCGGTGCGCCTCGTGCCCGTACGCCTCCACTGCCAGCGTCCGCCTGCCGGCGGCGCGCAGCAGGTCGCAGAGCAGTTCCAGGCCCTGGGCGAAGCCCGCGCAGACGACGATCCGGTCCGGGGTGACGACGACGCCGCGGGCGCGGGCCAGGTATTCGGCGAGGGCCTCGCGCAGCGGGAGCAGGCCGCGCGGACTGGCGTAGCCAGCGAGGTCACGCGCGGGTGCCGCCGTCAGCGCACGCCGGGCGGCGGCAAGCCAGGCGGCTCGCGGGAAGGCCGACACATCGGGCAGGCCCGGCCGCAGGTCGTGCCGCACCGGCGCCGGCGCGGCGCGGTCGCCCGGCGGGCGTGCGCGCGGGACACGCGCGGCCCGCTCGGCGACCCATGTACCGGAGCCATGCCTGGCGTCCAGCCAGCCCTCGGCGACGAGCTGGGCGTAGGCGTCGGCGACCGTGTTCCGCGCGAGGCCGAGGTCACCGGCCAGCGCGCGCGACGACGGCAGCGGCGTCCCTGCCGCCAGCCTGCCGCTGCGCACGGCGTCCCGCAGCGCGGCCTCCAGAGCGGCCCTCGGCCGGGTCCCTGACAAGTCGAGGTGGAGGTCGAGACTGGCGGAAGTGGCCCACGTTCCCTTCATAGGATTGGATCTTAAATCTGATCCTCTTCCTCAGTAGCGTGAAGGCAGACCGAAAGCCACGAGGAGGAACTCACATGACTGCGAGTCAGGCCAGGATCGACTTCGAGACGCACGCCGCGGGCTTCTACCGGGCGGTGGCGCACCTCGACCAGGCGGCGACGAAGGAGCTCGACAAGACCGAGTTCGACGTGCGGCTGCGCGAGCTGGTGCGCATCCGCGCGTCGCAGCTGAACGGATGCGCCTTCTGCATCGACATGCACACCAAGGACGCGCGGGCGGCGGGCGAGACCGAGCAGCGGATCTATGCGCTGCCCGCCTGGCGGGAGACGCCGTTCTTCACCGAGCGGGAGCGGGCTGCGCTGGCGCTGACCGAGTCAGTCACGCTGATGCCGCAGACGCACGTGCCCGACGCCGATGTGGCGCAGGCGGCGGAGCAGTTCAAGGAGGACGAGCTCGCGGCGCTGATCAGCCTGATCGTGACGATCAACGCGTGGAACGCGATCGGCGTCACCACCCGCGCCTGGCTGCCCGGCTCCTACCAGCCGTGAGCACGACAGGCAGCCTGGTCAGCGCGGCCGAGCGGCTGCGGGTCCTGCATCACGGCCCGCAGCCGCTGGTCCTGCCGAACGTCTGGGATCCGGTCAGCGCCCGGGCGTTCGCCGACGCGGGCTTCAGCGCGCTGGCAACCTCGAGCTCGGCCGTGGCGGCCACGCTCGGCTACCGGGACGGCCAGACGCCGGGAGCGGAGATGCTCGGCGCGGTCGCCAGGATCGCGCGCAGTGTCAGCGTGCCGGTCACGGCCGACATCGAGGACGGCTACGGGCTGGCACCCGCCGAGCTTGCCGCCCGGCTCGCTGACGCCGGCGTGGCCGGCTGCAACCTGGAGGACTCCGATCCGGCGACGGGCGAGCTGACCGACCCGGAGCGCCAGGCGGACTTCCTGGCCGCCGTGCGCGCGGCCGCGGGACCGGCCCTGGTCGTGAACGCCCGCGTCGACGTGTTCGTCCGCGGCGCGCGGCCGGTCAGCGGACGCGGGCGCGGACACCGCCATCGATGAGGCGGTCGCGCGGGCGAACCGGTACCTGGCGGCCGGCGCCGACTGCGCCTACCCGATCCTCGCGCCGCCCGCGGCCCTGGCCGAGCTCGTGCGGCGGATCGACGGGCCGGTGAACGCGCTGCTCGCGCCAGGCGGCCCGGGTATCGCTGACCTGGCCGGACTTGGCGTCGCCAGGATCACCTTCGGCGGCGGCCTGCATCGCCGGGCCGCGCAGGCCGTCCGGGAGCTGGCCGCCGGGCTGGCGCCGAGGCCAGGATCGGTAGGCGTTCCGGCGCGATCGTGGTGAGTTCGCGTCCTATACGCACGCGAAGTCACCACGATGCCGGGATCACGGCACTGCGAACATGTTCGGAGCGAACTTGTTCTTTACGAACATGTTCGTTAGACTGCAGGCATGACACCGCAGAGAGCAGCGCCACGGGGTTCTCAGTCCCGGCCGGCCGAGGCCCCCGGCCGGGTCAGGACGCGCAGCCGCCGGGAGCGCCCGGCGAAGCCCGCGCTGACCCGCGAGGGCATCATCGCTGCCGCGGTCGCGCTGGTGCGTTCCGAGGGCCTGGCCCGGGTGACCATGCGCCGCCTGGCTCAGGAGCTCGACACCGGGCCGGCCTCGCTGTACGTCTACGTCCGCAACACCGATGAACTGCACGCGGCCGTGCTCGACGAACTGCTCGGCGTCGTCGACCTGGCTCCGGCGACCGCGGACGGCGACTGGCGTGACCGCCTCATCGAGCTGCTGACCTCGTACACGATGGTGCTGTTCTCTTATCCGGGACTGGCCCAGTCGGCGCTGGTCGCCCGCCCGTCCGGCGAGCACTACCTCGACCTGCTCGAGGCCGTGCTGGCGCTGCTCGACGAGGGCGGCGTCCCGCCGGACCGGGCGGCGTGGGCGGTTGACCTGCTGCTGCACTTCGCGACATCGTCCGCGGCTGAGCATGCGACCAGGAACGACATCCCCGGCACGGATGAGGAAGAGCGCGCCGTCGAGCAGGTTCTGCACTCGGTCTCGGCTGCCGCCCACCCGCACATCGCCGGCCTGCGCGCCGAGCTGCTGTCCGGCCCCGGCGAGGCACGGTTCGCCTGGGGCTTCCGCGTCCTCATCGACGGCGTGCAGCACGTCAGCCGGCCGCCGCAGGCCGATGCCGAGGCCGGGAGCCACGCGGGACGACTCTGCCGGGAAGCCCGCCCGGTAGCCGCTGGCTGACGGCAGCGGCTGACTCCCGGCTGCCCGTTCCCGTCCATCACCTGACTGCGGCGGCACATCCGCCAGCTCGCCAGATCCGCATGCCCGGAAACCGCACCCACTCGCCCGATCCCAGCCGAAAGGGGGCTCGCGATGAACACCACCACGACCGCCCGCACAACGCCGGACGCGTCCCGGCTGACCGGCCGCCTGCGCGCTCTGCTCGCCGTTGTCCTGCTCGCCGACGTGCTCGATCTCATGGACTCCACCATCACCAACATCGCCGCCCCGACGATCGCCCGCGACATCGGCGGCGGCGAGTCGCTGATCAAGTGGCTCGGCGCGAGCTACGCGCTGGCGCTCGGCGTGCTCCTGGTCGTCGGCGGGCGCCTCGGCGACCGCTACGGCAAGCGGCGCATGTTCCTCATCGGCATCGCCGGCTTCACGCTCGCGTCGCTGGCCTGCGGGCTGGCGCCCGGCCCGGCCGTGCTGATCGTCGCCCGGCTGGTCCAGGGCAGCTTCGGCGCGCTGCTGATCCCGCAGGGCATCGGCCTGCTGATGGCATCGTTCTCGCGCGAGCAGCTGCCGCGGGCGTTCGCCGCGTTCGGCTCGGTGCTCGGCGGCTCGGCGATCCTCGGGCCGATCGTGGCCGGCTTCATCATCAGCGCCAACATCGGCGGCCTGACCTGGCGGCCGGTATTCCTGATCAACATCGTCCTCGGCTCGATCGGCTTCGCCAGCGCCGTGCGGGTGCTGCCGCGACGACTCGGCGACCACGGCTGCCCGCATTGACGGGCTCGGCGCCGGGCTGCTCGGCGGCAGCATGCTCGGGCTGATCTACGGCCTGATCGAGGGATCCACGAAGGGCTGGACCGCCGTGCCCGATCGCCTTCCTGATCGCGGGCGCGGTCCTGCTCGGCGCGTTCGCCGTGCGCCAGGTGACCGCCGCCGAGCCGCTCATCCTGCCGTCGCTGCTGAAGAACCGCGGCTTCACCTCCGGGCTGCTGCTCGGCCTGGCGTTCTTTGCCGCGGTCAACGGCCTCGCCTATGTGGTCTCGCTGTTCTTCCAGCAGGTGCTCGGCCTCAGCGCCGCCCATGCCGCCCTCAGCCTCGCACCGCTGATGATCGGCATCATCGTTGCCTCGTTCGCCGGACGGCCGCTGATCACCCGGCTCGGCCGCACGCTCATCGTCTATGGCCTGGTGATCACGCTGGCGGGCGTTGCAGGGGTCTGGCTGACCGTGCACGCGCAGGGCACCGGCACAAGCCCGCTGATGCTGGCGCCGTCGGTGCTCGTGCTGGGCCTTGGCATGGGCGCCTGCTTCAGCACCATCTTCGACGTCGCCATCGGCGACATCGGGCCGGCCGAGGCGGGAAGCGCGAGCGGCTCGCTCAGCGCCGTCCAGCAGCTGGCCGCCGCGATCGGCTCGGCTGTCGTGACGACGGTGTACTTCAGCCAGCTGGCACGCCACGGCGGCGTTCACGCGATGACCGTCAGCGTCGCCGTCGTCGGCGCCATCACCATCGTCTGCCTCGGCCTGGTCTGGCTGCTCCCCCGCAGGGCCCCGGCCGACTCGCACGAAGCCGGCTAGCCAGACCAGGCGCCGCGCTCCCGGCCGGTCTACCTGGTGAACGGGCGCCAGCCGGCCCCGGTCTCGTGCATCCGCCGCAGCGACACCAGGAACTCCTGCCAGCCAAGCTGATAGCCCTCGGGCGTCCGGTCCGGGCCGAACCCGCTGTGCACCAGCGTCAGGTACGTGCCGCCACCGGATCCCGCCAGCTCCCAGCGGACCACGGTCTCCGGCGCCGCGTCGGTGTTCTGCCAGGAGTACGCAAGCACCTTGTCCGGCACAAGCTCCACGATCTTCACCGGGCCGTGGTCCCAGCCGAAGCTGTACCGCCCGCCGACCTCGGGCTCGACCTCGGCCTTCTCCGCGATCCACCGCTCCAGCTGAGCGGGCTCGATCAGCGAGGCGAACACCTGCGCCGGCGGCGCGCCGATCTGGACCGCGCAGCGGGCCTCGCCCTCGGCCGTGGCGGCGAAGTCGCACTTCGGCGCCACCGGCCGTCCCTCGGCGAAGTTCGCCAGGTTGGCCAGCGACAGCATCAGGTAATCGCCCACCCAGGCCGCATAGTCCGAGCGGCGTTCCGGCACGTTCGCATGGGTGAGGCGAACCTCGGTCTCGCCCTCCCCGGCCGGCGCGAGCGAGATCCCCACCTCAGTCGGCGTGTCCTGCAGCAGCCAGGAGAAGCTGATCGAGCGGGCCGGCTCGTAGCCGAGCAGGCGCTTGCGGCCCGGCTCGCCCTCCGGGGTGAACCTGCCCCAGAAGTCGAAGCGCCCGTCGGCGAGCGCGACCTCCGCGCTCTCGGCCAGCCACTCCCGCAGCGCTGCCTCATCGGTCAGCGCCCCGAACACGACGTCGGGCGGCGCTCCGATGGTCCCGCGGATGGTGTAGCTCGTGGTCATGATCCGGTGTCCTCTCTGGGATAGCACGCGAATGCGATGCGGAACGGGATGCCCTCGCTTCCGCCGTAGCGGCTGAGCAGGTCCTGCAGGACGCCGCGGAGCTCGGTGAGGAACTGCTGCCGGTCCTCTGGCCGGAGCATGACCTGACCGGACAGGCCGAGGGACGGCCGGTCGCCCGGCGCGCTCGCCAGCCGGCCGAGGTCTGACTGCATCTCCTCAGCCAGGCTGAGCAGGAAGCCGAGGCTCAGCTCGTCCTGCGCGCTGCGCGGCCCGATGGCGCCCACCAGCTCGGGCGACAGCCAGTACGACGCGCCGGCCGCCTGGTAGATCCCCTCGGTGATGCCCCGGACCCGCCGCTCGCTGACCTGGTCGACCAGCCCGGCCTCCTCCATCCGCTTGACGTGGTAGTAGACCTTCTGCGGTGGCTGGCCCAGCCTGCCGCCGACGTCCGTGCACGACCGCGGCTCCGCCAGCGCCCGCAGGATCTCGATCCGGCCCGGCTTCAGCAGCGCCGCGGCCTGATCTACTCGCTCGAGATAGCAGACTTCATTCACAGGATTATTTTTACATACAGATTATTTTTGTCAATGGCGTGCGCCTCGCGGGGGCCGCGTTACTGCTGTCCTGGCAGCAGCAACTCGGCACCCGCGCCGTGATCCGGGCCGGGACCGGACCGGGACCGCGATCCGCGCGGCACCCGGCTCGCGCTCAGCGAGGCAGCCGGCTGGCTAGGGTCTGACTGTGACCGCCAACGACGCAGACGTGCTTGTCCTCGGCGCCGGAGTGATCGGCCTGACCACCGCCATCTGCCTGGCCGAGGCCGGCCTCGCCGTCACCGTCGCGGCGGCCGAGCCACCGGAGCGCACGACCTCAGTCGCGGCGGGCGCGATCTGGGGTGCGCATCTGGTCGGCCGCGATGACCGGATCGAGCGCTGGGCCCGGGTGACACTTGACCGGCTCGCCGAGCTGAGTCACCCCGGCATCGGGGCGAACGAGCTCGACGGCATCGCGCACACCGCAACCGGAACGGCCGCGAGCAGGGAAGCCAGCGCGGCTCCGCCGGAGTTCACCGCAGCGACCGCTGACATCGTGCCGTGCCCGCCCGGTCAGCTGCCGCCGGGCTACCGCGCGGCCTGGCGGCTGACCGCGACGATCGTGGCGATGCCGGGTTACCTCAGTTACCTCGCCGGGCGGTTCGGCCGAGCTGGCGGGACCAGCTCGTTCCCGGTGAAGATCAGCAGCCTCAGCGAAGCGAGCACGCTGGCGCCAGCCGCGCGGGTGATCGTGAACTGCACCGGTACCGGCGCGAGGGACCTGGTGCCTGACCGTGCCGTGACGCCGGTCCGGGGCCAGGTTGTCGTGGCCGCGAATCCCGGCATCACTGAGTTCTTCGTCGGCACCAGCAGTGCTGATCCGGGTGACCTGACCTACCTGTTCCCGCACGGCGACGTCGTCGTGCTCGGCGGCACGGAGCAGCCAGGCAACTGGAGCCTGGACGCTGACCCGGCAACGGCCGACCGGATCCTCGCCCGGTGCGCGGAGATCGAGCCGTCGCTGCGCGGCGCGGCGGTGCTCGGGCACCGCGTGGGGCTGCGGCCATGCCGGCCGCTGGTCCGGCTGGAGGCCGAGCATGACGGTCCCGTCGCCGTCGTGCACAACTACGGGCACGGCGGCGCGGGCGTCACCCTGTCGTGGGGCTGCGCCGAGGACGCTACCGCGCTCGTGCTCGCCGAGCTCGGCTGATCCCGCCCGGCGCGGCGCGCCTGGCCCGGGTCAGAAGCCGGGGAAGATCGCCCGCAGCTTGTCCAGCGTGTCCGGGTCTGCCGAGACCGATGCCGGCGTGTGCTCCGGGTCGAGCCGTCCGTAGGACAGCCGGAGCAGGGCCTCGGCCGGCATCGTCACCTGCGGCACGCCCTCGGGAGCGCCGTCCGCGGGCCAGTTCTCCATCGTGATCGACTCGCCTGAGGTCAGCAGGTAGTCGCGGTCGGGACCGGTGGTCGTGATGCGGACCGCGAACGGCTCGGGCAGCGGCTTGCCCAGCCGCGGCGCGAGGAACTGCGGCACGTTATCGATCAGCAGGTCGACGGCGTCGGCCTGCACGGTCGCGGCCGGGTCGGCCATGACCGCGACATCCCAGGTGTGCAGCACGTGCTCGCCGAGCCGCAGCCGGACGATGCCGACAGCATCCAGCTGCATGCCGAAGAAGTCGAGCCGCGCCGCCGCGAGCTGCTCGTCGGTGAGCTCCTCCAGCGTCCGCACCTGCCGGTCATCCGATTCCAGCGCGTCGGCGGCCTGCTCGTCCGGGCTCTTGGCGTTCCACTTGTCCCACACCGGCGGGAACGCCTCGCTGCCGGTCGGCTCCGCCTCGCCCAGCGCACCCGGCAGCATGAGCAGCGAGATCTCGGCGCCGCTGCCGACGTGCGAGAGCACCTGCGCGTTGGTCCAGTCCGTGCAGTAGGACTGCGCCCGGATCTGGTCAGGCGTCATCGGCTGGACCAGGCCGGCCAGCCGGTCGTGCGATTCGCGCAGGGTCGCGATCCAGGCGCGGGGGTCGGAACTCACGAAAATGCCTCCATAATAACGAAACGTGGTCGTTCTGAATCTCAGCCGCCCGCCGGGCCGCCGCTAGGGTGAGCAGAATGAACATCGGATTCGGCGCCCCTGTGTCGGGGGCATGGGCCACACCGCAGAATCTAGCCGCCTTCGCTGCCGCCGCCGAACGCGGCGGGTACCAGTCGCTGTGGAGCTTCCAGCGGCTGCTGATCCCGTCCGGCTCAGCCATGGACCCGGTCTACCAGAGCGTGCTGGACCCGATGGAGTCGCTGTCCTACGCCGCGGCGTTCACCAGCACGATCCGCCTGGGCGTGGCGATCATCAACCTGCCGTTCGTCTCCCCCGGCTACCTGGCCAAGCAGGCAGCGACCGTGGACATCCTGTCCGGCGGGCGGCACGACCTGGGCCTCGGCATCGGCTGGATGCCCGAGGAGTTCGCGCTGACCGGGGCCGATATGGCCCGCCGCGGCGCACGGGCGGCCGAGTACGTGCAGGCGCTGCGCACGCTGTGGGCCGGCGGCGACGGCTCGTTCGACGGCTCGTTCTACCGGGTACCGGCGGGCACGCAGGCGCCCGCGCCGGTCCAGGCAGGCGGCCCGCCGGTACTGCTCGGCGGCATGGCCAGGCCCGCGCTCGAGCGGATCGGGCGGATCGCGGACGGGTGGATCACCTCCAGCAGGACTGACCTGTCGCAGGGTTGACCGGCTGATCGCCGTGGTGAAAGAGTCCGCTGCTGCCGCGGGCCGCGATCCGGAAGCGCTACGGTTCATCTGCCGCGGCGTGGTGCGCGCCGGGGCCCCGGTGACCGGGCCGGACGGGCAGCGGGTGCTGCTGTCGGGTGACTACGACCAGATCCGCGCCGACACCGGGCGGCTGGCCGAGCTGGGGGTGACCGAGGTGTTCTACGACCTGAACTGGGACCCGGAAATCGGATCTCCCGGCGCGGACCCGGTCCGCGCCGTCGCCAGGGCCGAGCGAATCCTGGAAGAGCTCGCGCCGGCCGCCAGGTGACCGACAGGCCCGCTGGCACGCCCGTCCGGGTGGTGCCGTATGACGACTCCTGGCCGCGCGCCGCCGACGCTGAGCTGTCGGCGCTGACCGCCGCGCTCGGTGACCTTGTGCTGCACGCCGCGCACATCGGCAGCACGGCGATCCCCGGCATGGCCGCGAAGAACATCCTGGATCTCCAGCTCTCGGTCTGGGACCTGCCGGAGGCGGCGGCGGCGTTCGATGCCCCGCTGGCCGGGCTCGGGTATGTCCGCCGTCCGTTCGAGCATGATCACGTCCCGGCCGGCGATCCCGGCGACCCCGCGTTGTGGGAGAAGCGGATGTGGGCCCGCCGCGGTCACCCGCAGGGCGATGTCAACCTGCATGTCCGCGTCGTCGGCTCGCCGAATGAGCGGCTGGCGCTGCTGTTCCGCGACTACCTCCGCGCACATCCGCTGGCGATGGCTGCCTACAGCCAGTTCAAGCTGACGCTGGCCGAGCACGTCGACGACCTGGACAGCTACAGCGATATCAAGGACCCGGTCGTTGACCTGGTCGTCGCCGCGGCGGCGGCGTGGGCCGGCGACAGCGGCTGGCAGCCGCACGGAGGCCAGCCCTCCTAGGGCGACGCCGGCGCGCTCCCGTGGCGGGCTACCCGCGGTGGCTGCCCGAACGGGATGGCCTCGGCGTCGACTTCGACTTTGACTTTGACTTCGACTTCGCCGGTGTGCTCGGGCGCGGCGTCACCGGAGCAGTCGCGGTCTGCGGGATCGCAGGCTGCAGGCGGGCGCTGAGCCACTCCAGCGACTGGGGCAGCTCGCGGTTCCAGGTGGTGAAATTGTGGCCGCCCTGCGGCAGGAACAGCGAGTACGCGCGCATCGGCGGCCGGACCAGGCTGAGGAACTTCAGCGTGCCCGGATACGTCTTCTCGCCGATCTTGCTGGAGGCCACGAGCACCGAGACGGGCGGGGCGGGCAGGTGCTCCAGCCGCCAGTCCGGGTTGTTCAGCGAACGGTAGCCGTCGCTCGTGCCGTACAGGTTGCCGGTGGTGTCGTCCTCGAGCGCGGTGTAGTAGCCGGCCAGCGAGACGGCCAGCGAGAACTCGCCGGGATTCATCATCGCGAACTTGACCGCGCAGAAACCGCCGGTGGAGTAGCCGAGCACGCCCCAGGCCGCCGGCCCGCTCTCCACCCGGAACGTCCGCTCGATCGCCTCGGGGACGTCCTGCGTGAAGAAGGTCTCCACCTGCGGGCCGGCCGGCACGTTCGTGCACTCGGTGTCCCGCGGCATCGCCACGGACACGTTCATCATCACGTAAATGGCCGGCCTGATCTTGTGCGCGGTCGCCAGCGTGGTGGCGGTGCCCGGCAGCTTCAGCCGCTTGACGATGCTCCACGACGAGCCCGGGTAGCCGGTGAGTGCCAGCACCGCCGGAAACCTCGCGTGCGCGTACGCAGGCTGGAAGTACTGCGGTGGCAGGTAGACGAAATTCCCGGTCTCCGAGATTCCGGTGTGCGCGCCGTTGATGGTCACACCCAGCAGTTCGCCCGTCTGCGCCAGCTGCTTGCCGCCGGCGCGGTTGAGGCCGATCAGGTCAATGGCCTTCGGGCCGGCCGCGACTGCCGGGAGCGAGCGGGACCGTGCGCATCGGCGTGCCCGGCGGCGGCAGCGGCTCGGCCTTGACCACGGTGACCAGCGGGCCGCCCGCGCTCGCGGCCCTGGCCGTCCCGGTCAGCTGAGTCGTGCCGCTGCCGAGCAGCTGCGACCAGGACGCGTAGAAGCTGAAGTAGCCGTTGAGCATGACCAGGAACGCGACGATCACCAGCAGCTCGCTGACCGCCACCATGCCGATCCGCACCCCGATGTGCCAGATCCGCCGCCCGGCCGCGCGCGGCCACAGCCAGACCGTGGCGGCGATCCCGGCTACGGCGATCCCGATGATCAGCACCAGGAACGCGCCGCTGGTCAGCCCCATTACCGTGAACCTGCCATCTGAGCCGTCGTCATCCGGCGATCGCCTGTGAGTGCACGCCGATGGTGCCGCCGATCCAGCTGAGCACGTTCGACAGCGGCCAGTTCCCGCCGGCCAGCGCTGCCGTCGTCACATGCATCGGCCGTCGCGCCAGCGCGAGGTACGGCTGGGCCTTCCCGGCGCCCGAGCGGAAGCTCGGGCCGGTGAACAGGACCGATACCGGCTGCATCGGCTGAGTCCGCATCAGCCAGAGCAGGTTGTCCTGCTGCTTCAGCTGCGGGCTGAGCGCCGAGCCCGCCGCGCCCGGCGGCGCGGTGTAGTCGCCATCAGGAACGGCGGCGGCGGAGAAGACCCAGGAATTGTTCAGCGCCAGCTGCAGCGCGCAGTAGCCGCCGCTGGTGTCGCCGAGGAGTGCCCAGTCGGCAGGCCGGTTGCTGGCCGCGTAGCTCGATTCCATGATCGCCGGGACGTCCTCGCTGAAGAACGTCGAGGCCAGGATCGCCGGGCTCGCCGTGACCCCGGCGCTGGCCTCGTGCGGCGGCTCGTTCAGGCAGCCCTGATCAGACGCGGCCAGCCCGGCCGGCAGCATCACCATGATCATCGGATCCAGCTGCCTGGCGGCGATCAGCCGTGCTGCCGTCTGCGCCAGCCTGATGGCGCCGTACGCCGAGCTGGTGCTGGCAATGTCGTTGGAGATCACCAGCGTGACCGGGTACTGGCCGACCGGGCCGCCATCCCGGTAGCCGGCCGGGAGGAAGACATCGCCCGGCACGGTCAGGCCGGACAGCTCGCCGGTGAGCCGTACGGACTCGAGAGTGCCGGTGGCGGCGCGGTCGCCGGGCACCCGGACCACCGCGTGACTGGTCACGACGACCGGGCGGATGTGCGCGGCGGTTGCGCTCGACGATGTCATCACGCTGGCCGACGTGGTGTCGGAGCCGAACAGGTCCGACCACGACGAGTAGAACTCCCCCGACTGGTTGACCACTACGAAGATCAGCGCCAGTACGACCGCCTGCACGGTCACCAGGGCGGCGGTCCGCAGCGCGATGGCCCGGACGCCAGGCCCGGCCAGCCGCCGCCAGCCGATGATCAGAGCCAGCCAGCAGGCCAGCGGAGAGAACGGCGAGCAGGTAAGACAGGACAGGGCTGGTGAGACCCACCTGTCCACCTCCACAATCGCCCGTATCCGGGTTTCGCGCCTGAGAGCGGCCCGGCATTCCCGCCTCCGCGCCCGGGCTCCCGGCCGAGGATCAGCGTTACCGTCCGTAATTGTTCTGTGCCGGCTAGCGTCGGTTCGCGAACGCCCCCCGAGCGCGCCTGCCAGTAGCAGGCTAACCGGGACTGGCACCTGATAGGGCCGGTCGAGGGGTAAGCCTTAGCTGGATTATAGCTATTTGTTACATTGCGCTGCGCGACTCAGCAGAGTGCTCATCCGTGCAGCTCAGCCGCGCCGCCGAAGGGCCGGGTCGGCCAGGGCCGGCGGCTCGTAGCCACGGTCAGAGGGATTGAGATTGGCTCCCGGCGGCACGATCTCGTCGATCCTGTCCAGCAGATCGGCGGGCAGTCCCCCGGCCGGCGCGCCGAGCTGGCTGTCCAGGTGCTCCATCGTGCGCGGGCCGATGATGGCGGATGTCACCGCCGGGTGGCTGAGCACGAAGCCAAGCGCCAGGTGGATGAGCGACATGCCCGCCTCATCGGCGAGCGCGGCCAGCCGGTCGGCTGCTTCGCAGCTTCTGCTGGTTGCCGGGCAGGGTCATGTCGAAGCGGTGCGGCAGCCGTTGCGACCGCCTGCTGACCGGGATGTCCGCGTCCAGCCGGTACCGGCCGGACAGCCAGCCGCTGGCCAGCGGGCCCCAGCTGATGACGCCCATCTGATAGCGCTGGCAGGCCGGCAGAACGTCCGCCTCCACGCCGCGCACCAGGACGGAGTAGGGCGGCTGCTCGCAGACGAACCGTTCCCGGCCGCGCCGCTGCGCGGTCCACTGCGCCTCGACGATCGCGTCGGCCGGGAATGTCGAATGGCCGGCGTAGCAGATCTTGCCGGCGCTGATCAGGTCAGAAAGCGCGCCCAGCGTCTCGTCGATGTCAGTCGCCGGGTCGGGCCGGTGGATCTGGTACAGGTCGATGTAGTCGGTCCCGAGCCGGCGCAGGCTGTTCTCGCATTCCCTGATGAGCCAGCGCCGCGAGTTACCTCGCTCGTTGACGTCGGAGCCCATCGCGCCGTGCGCCTTCGTCGCGAGCACCACGCTGTCGCGCCGGCCGCCCGCGAGCGCCTTGCCGACGATCAGCTCTGACTCGCCGGCTGAGTACACGTCGGCGGTGTCGATGAAGTTGATCCCTGAGTCGAGAGCCCGGTGAATGATCGTGACCGACTCGTCGTGGTCCGGGTTGCCCCAGGCACCGAACATCATCGCGCCCAGGCACAGGGGGGTTACCTGGACGCCGGTGGAACCGAGTGCGCGCGTCTCCATGACGGCAACCCTATGGTGCTCGTGACCGCCCCGGCAGCCGCCCCCTGACCGCCACGCGGATCAGGCCGCAGCCGGGAGCGTGACGATCCCGGCGACCGGCTGCCCGATGCGCAGAGCGTCCGAGATGACAGCCACGACCTCGCGCGGATCGGTTCGCACCAGCCGGGGGCTGAAGTGCAGGACACGGATTCCGGCAGCGCGGAGCCTGTCATCACGGCGCATGGTGGCTTCCCAGTCGTCGGGCGACAGATGCCACTCGCGCGAGTCGACCTCTGCCACCAGCCCGTGCTCCGGCCACCAGGCGTCCGGCTTGGCCAGCAGCTTCCCGTCCCGGACGAGGCGCGGATTGAACAGCGGCCGCGGAAGCCCTGACCGCAGGATCAGGTCGCGGAAATCGCCCTCCGCCGGCGACCTGACGCCGTCGAGCACCTCGGCAAGCACAGACCGGAAGAGGCCCGAGCCGCGGACTGGCCCCGCGGCTAACTCCGCGGCGAGCTCGTGTACCGAGCACTTCCGCTGCTGCACCGCGCTCGCCACCACGGCCCGCACCTCGGGCCGATCGGACAGCGCCCGGACCGTGTCCGCGACCGCACGCGCCGCGGGCGCGAATCTCAGCGGCCCGTCACACGTCAGGAGACCGGGCATCCGGGCGGTTCGGTGGATGACGACGTAGTCGTGGCTCCCCCGCTTCCGGCTCGCTGGCACCAGTACGTTCACGTACCGAGTCGGCTGAATCCTGATCTTGTACAGGACAGCGCGGCCGGACCGGTTATGGCGCAGTCCGGACCGGCAAAGAGCGTCGCCGCGATCTGCAGCTGCTCGCGCGGTGGGCTGGCCAGTGGTCGTCAGGTAAACACCCGGAAGCAGGCGCTGCCAGGGGCCACCTTTCCTGATCCGGTGCCGGAGTCCGTCGACGGTGATGGCACCGGACAGCACCTGAGCACGGGACAGGACGCCGCGCTGATGAGCCGCCAGCCAGATAAGGCGGCCGGTCTCGGATGACATGGCGGAGCAGACTGCCACTCGAGACCGACAAAACGCCCGGCCGCGGGGCGAGGCCGGCGTCATGAAAGCCTCGCTGGTGGTGCTCTGGCCCCACTAACGAGGCATCAGAACGGCGCCCGAGCCGACGCCAGCCGACGCCGCCGGGCCGGGGGCGGGGCGATATGAGCGTGCGGCCCGCGGAAGCGGCCGCTATCCTTGCTCGCATGAGCACCGAATCCGACCGCATCCCGGCCAGGCCGACGCTGGATGGCATCGAGGACAAGTGGGCGCAGCGGTGGTCCAAGGAGCGTGTAGTACAGGTTTGACCGCTCCCGCGGGCGCGCCGACGTCTACTCGATCGACACTCCCCCGCTAACCGCCAGCGGCTCCCTGCACCTCGGGCACGCCTTCTCCTACAGCCAGACTGACGTCATCGCGCGCTTCCAGCGCATGCGCGGCAAGACCGTCTTCTACCCGGTCGGCTGGGACGACAACGGCCTGGCCACCGAACGCCGCGTCCAGAACTACTACGGCGTCCGGTGCGACCCCGCCCTCCCCTACCGCCCCGGCTTCACGCCGCCGGCGATGGGCAACACCCGCCCGGTCGCCCCCGCCGATCAGGTGCCGGTGTCGCGGCGCAACTTCGTGGAGCTGTGCCGCCAGCTCACCGCGCTGGACGAGACCGCCTACGCGGAGGCCTGGCGCCGCCTCGGCCTGTCGATGGACTGGGACCACAGCTACCGCACCATCGACGAGCGCGTGCAGGCCGTCTCCCAGCTGGCGTTCCTGCGCAACCTCGCCAGGGGCGAGGCGTACCAGGCGGAGGCGCCGGCACTGTGGGACGTGACGTTCGGCACGGCTGTGGCCCAGGCTGAGATCGAGGACCGGGAGGCACCGGGGACGTTCATCCGGCTGGCGTTCCCGCTGGCTGACGGCCAGGACGACACCCATCAGGGCAGGGAACGCGCCAGCACTCCCCCGGCAGCCGCCGGCCACCGCGAGGTCGTGGTGGCAACGACCAGGCCCGAGCTGCTGCCTGCCTGCGTGGCGCTGGTGGCGCATCCCGATGACGAGCGTTATGCGGCGCTCTTCGGGGGCACGGCCGTCACCCCGCTCTTCGGCGTCCGGGTGCCGATCCTGGCGCACCGGCTCGCCGATCCGGCCAAGGGCAGCGGCCTGGTGATGGTGTGCACGTTCGGGGACATGACCGACGTGACGTGGTGGCGGGACCTCCAGCTGGAGACCCGGCCGGTGCTGGGGAAGGATGGCAGGCTTCTGCCGCAGGCTCCGCCCGGCATCACCAGCGAGGCCGGGCTGGCTGCTTACGCCCGGATCTCCGGGCAGACCGCCAAGGCCGCCCGGCAGGTGATCACCGACCTGCTGCACGGCAGCGGCGCGCTGCGCGGCGAGGCGGAGCCGATCCGGCATGCGGTGAAGTACTACGAGTACGGCCAGATGCCGCTGGAGATCATCACCACCCGGCAGTGGTACATCAGGAACGGCAGCCGGTCCAAGGAGCTGGCGACCACGCTCCTGGCCCGGGGCCGTGAGCTGCACTGGCACCCGGAGTACATGCGCACCAGGTACGAGCACTGGGTCGAAGGGCTGACCGGCGACTGGCTGGTGAGCCGGCAGCGCTACAACGGAGTGCCGATCCCGCTGTGGTACCCGATCGACGCGGCCGGCCAGATCGACGCAGGACAAGCCGATCGTGCCGGCCGAGGCTGACCTGCCCGTCGATCCGGCGGCGGACGCGCCTGCCGGGTACCGGCCGGAGCAGCGCGGGCAGCCAGGCGGGTTCGCCGCCGATCCCGACGTGATGGACACCTGGGCGACCTCGTCGATGACGCCGCAGATCGCGGGCGGCTGGCCGGCTGACGAGGACCTGATGAGCCGCGTGTTCCCGATGGACCTCCGCCCGCAGGCGCACGAGATCATCAGGACCTGGCTGTTCTACACGGTGCTGCGCTCGCAGCTCGAGGAGGGCCGTGCTGCCGTGGCAGCATGCCGCCATCTCCGGCTGGATCCTGGACCCGGACCGCAAGAAGATGTCCAAGTCCAAGGGCAACGCGGTGACGCCGCTGGACCTGCTGCGCGAGCACGGGACCGACGCCGTGCGGTACTGGGCGACCAGCGCGCGGCTGGGCGTGGACACGGCCTTCGACGTGGCGCAGATCAAGATCGGCAGACGGCTCGCCATCAAGATCCTCAACGCGGGCCGGTTCGTGCTCGGCTTCGAGGCAGCCGCCGAGCCGGCAGCAGCGGCGCCGCCAGGTCACCGAGCCGATCGACCGGGCGCTGCTGCGCCGGCTGGCCGAGGTGACCGCGCAGTGCACGGCCGCGCTTGAGGGCTACGACCATGCGGCCGCGCTGGAGCAGGCCGAGCGCCTCTTCTGGTTCTTCTGCGACGACTACCTCGAGCTGGTCAAGTCACGGGCGTACGGCGAGCACGGCGCAGCGGCCGCCTCGTCCGCGGTGGCGGCGCTGCGGACCGGGCTGTCGGTGCTGCTGCGGCTGCTCGCGCCGTTCCTGCCGTTCGTGACCGAGGAAGTGTGGTCCTGGTGGCAGGACGGCTCGGTGCATCTGTCGGCGTGGCCGGATGCGGGCGAACTGCGCGAGGCGGCCGGTCCCGGCGATGACTCCGTGCTCGCAGCCGCGGCCGCGGCGATTGCCGCGATCAGGAAGGCGAAGTCGCAGGCACAGGTGTCGATGCGCACGGAGATACCGCTGCTGATCGTCACGGCGGGCCAGCCGCGCCTCGACGCGCTGGCCGCCGCCGCCCGGGACGTGCAGTCGGCCGGCCACGTGGCCGGACTCGAACTGCGCGCCGCGGACGGGGCGGAGCCTGTCCACGATGTCGTGGTCTGAGCTCCGCCCCTCCCCTCTTATCCCCGGCAGGCGGATAACCGAGAGCCGGGAAAAATACGCACGCGGCCGCGGCCGGCGAAAATTCCCGATGGAGGATGGCGGCGCGTTCCCCGTATGGTCGGGTGTCATGGCCTCGCTGATTAAGTCGGTGACCTTCGACTGCGCCGACGCCCTCGTACTCGGCCGGTTCTGGGCAGCGGCCCTCGGCACCGACGTGGACGAGGAGGAGGCGACGAGCGATCGCGCCTACGTCGAGGCACCCGGCTGGGGCGGGCCGAACATGTGGTTCGCCCGGGTGCCCGAGCCGGCCTCGGCCAAGAACCGCATGCACTTCGATCTGCGGGCGCCGGTCACGATGGCGGCCGAGGTCGGGCGGCTCGAGGGACTCGGCGCCGCGGTGGCCGAGCGGTTCGACAGCCATACGGTGATGACCGACCCCGAGGGCAACGTGTTCTGCGTGGAACTGGGCCGGCGGACTGAGCGTTCGCGGCCCGGCCGGCCGGCGACGGCCGGCCGTCCGGCGGGTAGTCTCACCAGCATGGACAAGGTGCAGCTGTCAGAAGAGGAATGGCGGGACAGGCTGTCCCCTGAGGAATACCACGTTCTACGCGAAGCGGGCACTGAAGCACCGTTCACCGGCGAGTACACCGACACCGAGACCAAGGGCGTCTACAAGTGCCGGGCCTGCGGGGCTGAGCTGTTCCGGTCGAGCACGAAGTTCCATTCCGGCTGCGGCTGGCCGAGCTTCTACCAGCCGACCGAGGATGACGCGGTCGTCCTGATCGAGGACCGCTCACTCGGCCGGGCCCGCACCGAGGTCAGGTGCGCGGCGTGCAACGGCCACCTCGGCCACGTGTTCGAGGGCGAGGGCTACGACGTGCCCACCGACCAGCGCTGGTGCATCAACTCGGTGTCCCTGACCCTCGACGAGGAGTGAGCGACGGCGAGCACGGCTCACCAGCCGTTCTTGCGGGCGCGGGCCTCGTACAGCAGGACAGACGCGGAGACGGACACGTTCAGCGAGTCAGCCGCGCCGAGCATCGGGATGCCGATGCGCCCGAAACCCTGCTCGTACCACGGCGGTGAGATGCCGTAGCGCTCGCTGCCGACCACAAGCGCGGTGCGGCCGCTGTAGTCCGCCTGCCGGTAGCTGATGCTGTCGTCGGTGTCGGCCAGGTACACGGTGAACTGGCTGTCCGCCAGCCAGCTAATCGCGTCGCTGATCTCGGCGAACTCGAGCGAGGGCACTTTCATGTTCATGCCCTGGCTGCTGCGCAGCACCTTCGGATGAGTGAGCCGGGTGCGCTTGCTGGTCAGCACCAGGCAGTCGGCGCCGCAGGCATCGAGCGTGCGGATGAGCGTGCCGAGATTGCCGGGGATCTCCATCGCGTCCGCGACCAGCACGAGCGCGTCATCGGCCAGCGGGATATCGTCCGGCTGCCAGTCCGGAAGCTGGGCCACGCACAGCAGGCCGTCCGGGTTCGGCCGCTCGGCCAGGCGTTCCATGGTCCTGGCCGAGACCTGGTAGGACCGGCGGGCCCGGCCGGCCAGCTCAGCAGCGCGCTTGGCTGACTCGTCCGAGTACGCCGCCTCCGGGCACCACAGGAACGCGTCGACCTCGACTCCGGTCGCGAGCACCATGTTGATCTCGTACAGGCCCTCGGCGACGAAGCTGCGGCGCGGGATGCCGGTCCGGTTGTTCTGGACATCCCTGACCAGGTCGGCGACCGGGTGCTTCAGGCCGATCTGCTGCAGGTCCATCATTGTGCCGGCTCGCCCGCGGGGCCTACGGCCGCGTGCCCGGCTGCCGCTGCAGGCAGTCCGGTCCCAGCTCGCTGAGCGACGCCAGCCCGGACAGCCGCATGGTCAGCTCGAACTCCTGGCGCAGCGCGCGCAGGACGTGCCGCACTCCGGCCTCGCCGCCGAGCGCCAGGCCGTAGGCGTAGAGCCGTCCGATCAGCACGGCCTGCGCGCCGAGAGCGAGCGCCTTCAGCATGTCGGCGCCGCCCCGGACGCCGCTGTCGAACAGCACCGTCAGCCGCGATCCCACGGCGTCGGCGACCGCGGGGAGCGCGTCGAGCGCGCCGACGGCGCCGTCCACCTGCCGCCCGCCGTGATTGGACACCACGATGCCGTCCATTCCCGCCGAGGCCGCGCGGATCGCGTCGGGCACCGACATGATGCCCTTCAGCACGATCGGGCCGTCCCAGTGCTGCCGCACGAACGGAAGGTCATCCCAGGTCAGGGACGTGTCTCCGAAGATCTGGGTCCACCGCAGGATGGCCGCGCTGAGGTCGTCGCCGTCCGCCGGGCTGCTCAGCCCGGCGGAGAAGGCAGGGTCGCTCAGGTAGTTCTGGATCCCGATGCCGCGCAGGAACGGCAGGTAGCCGTGCACCAGGTCACGCGGCCGCCAGGCCAGCGTCCTGGTGTCCAGGGTGACGACGAGCACGGTGTAGCCGGCCGCACGGGCGCGGCCCATCAGGCTCGCGGCGACTGCCCGCTCCTTCGGCCAGTACAGCTGGTACCAGCGCTGCCCGTCGCCGCTGGCCTCGGCGACCTCCTCCATGGCCGTGGACGCCGCGGTGCTCAGGATGATGGGGACGCCCTGCGCCGCGGCCGCCCGCGCGACCGCGGGCTCCCCGTCCGGATGCGCGATCTTCAGCACGCCCACCGGGGCCAGCAGGAACGGCGTCGTCAGGCGGGTGCCGAGCACGGTCGAGCCGAAGGACGGCGCGCTGACGTCGGTCAGCATGCTCGGCATGATCCGCCAGCGGCGGAAGGCCTCGAGGTTCTCCCGTGCCGTGTCGCCGGAGCCGGCTGAGCCCGCGATGTAGTCGTAGGCCTCCGGCGCCATGACGGCTTTCGCGGCCTCCTCGAGCCGGCTGAGGTCAGCCGGGAACTCCGGCACCTGGCCGGTGACGCCGGTCAGGTAGATCTCGTCCTGATACGTCTCCAGCGGCTGATTCACGAGCACATCGTGTCATGCCCGAGGGCCGCCCGGCACCGCAGCGGTGCCGGGCGGCCCTCGGAAAGCGGAGCCGGAGATGCTGGCGGTTACTTCAGCTTTCCCTGGTTGCCGTACCAGCTGTCACCGCTGACCACGGCACCGGTCGTCGGGTTGAGGATGACCGGGGTGAAATGCGGCCTGACATTGAAGTCGAGCAGGGCACCGGGCCCGTCGATGCTGCCGGAGACAGCGTCGAAGGAACCGGGGATGCTCTTCCCGCCGAGCCAGTTGTCCTCGATGAACCTGACGACTGACGTGGTGTCGATCAGGTTGCTGCTGACGTAGTTCTGCCGGGTGTAGGGCGAGATCACCAGGAACGGCAGCCGGTCGCCGTAGCCGCAGCGGTCCTGCGCGGAGCCGACGGTGATCGGGACCGAGGTGCAGACGGCAGTGTCGCCGACCGCCGAGTCGTCGGATCCGTTGATGACCGGCGGGGTGGCGTGGTCGTACCAGCCGTCGGAGTCGTCGTAGGTGATGATGATCGCCGTGGACGGCCAGTACCTGGACTCCTCGATCTGGTTGATCGTGTTGATCTCGAACTGCTGCTCTAGCAGCGGGTCAGAGTTGCCCGGGTGGGCGTTCTCGTACTTCGGCGGCTTGAGGTAGCTCACCGCAGGCAGCGTGGCGCCCCCGGTGCCGTTCAGCGCGTCGGTGAAGTACGACATGTCGTACTGGTGGTTCGCCTGGTCGGTGTAGCCGATCTCAGACAGCGACGATGGCGGCAGGTGCGCCGGGTTTGCCGTCGTCGCGTTGAACTCGAACGGGTTGTGGTGCGGCACGTAGTCCAGTTCCTCGGACACGTCCTGCCCGTTCGAGGTGAGCTCGTGCTCCGCGCCGCAGACGGCCCCGCCGCTGTCGGTCGAGGTCGGCGCGAACCCGCCCTGGAACCAGCCCCAGGTGACGTGCTGGCTGTTGAGCAGGTCGCCGATGTTCGGGCCGGTCAGCACGCCCTCGGGACTCGTGGTGGTGTGGTTGCTGTCCGAGCACTCGTCGTAGAACGGGTCGATGTCACCGTAGATCGTGCCGGTGCCGTCGGAGCCCAGCGCCGACACCTCGCCGGAGGCGGTCGTCTTGACCCCCGGGGTGCTGGTGTCGTTCGCGTCGACCGCGTACCCGCCGGCAGTGTCACCGGAGGTGACGTTGATCGCGCCCGGCGTCGACGGCCCGAAGGCGGTGTCGAAGTCGTTATCGCTCATCGCGTAGTTCTGCGCGTAGTTCCACAGCCCGGTGACCGTGTTGCCGTCGAAGTAGTCCATGACGATGCCGGGCGGGCAGTACTCAGGGCCGCAGCCGTTGGACGGCGTCGATGACTCGGTGTTCTGGACGAACGCGTCCTGCTTGTTGTTGTCGTCGGCCAGCTGCTCGGGAACGTAGTCGTGGTTCTGGTCCGAGGTCAGGGCCTCGCGCGCTGGTCAGCCGCTGCGGGTCGTACTCGTTCGGGTTGTCGGTCAGCAGCGGCCCGATCGGGCCCTTGCTGGTGATCTCGCTGTACAGGCCATTCACCGTCGGCGTGCCCGGCTTGGCGACGAACGGGGTGCCGTCCGTGTTCGCGGCGTAGGGGTAGGTACCGAAGTAGTGGTCGAACGACTCGTTCTCGTCGAAGATGACGACGAGGTGCTTGATCGGCGTTGAGGTGCTGGAGTGGTCGTACAGAGTCTTCGAGACCGTCGCCGGGATGTGGTACCCCGGAAACTTCGCGGCGAGCTGCGACGCGAGCGTGGGGCTCGCGTCCGCCGCGCTGGCGCCGATGGCGGCGCCGCCGGCCAGGACGGCCGTCGCGCCGACCGCGACGAAGATCCGGAACCGGTTGGCACGGCTCCGGGAAGCTGAGGCTTCGCCCATGTCCGCCTTCCTGAGTTCTGCGTAACTAACGGGAGTGACGGGCTCCGGGAGAGGCCGCATGCCGCGCCGGAACGTCGCCGCAGGGCACGCCCGCGCCCTGCCGGTCAAGTGTTCACGGAAAGGCTGAAGGGCTAAGGCCGGATATATGACGAAAGGGCAAACGGCCGATCAACACTGGTCGAACCATGGCCCGCGCGCCGGGCCGGACCGGCGGCGTCAGGCGAGCAGCGCGCGGCCGAAGTAGTCGCTGCCGTTCACGACGCCGGGCAGCGCCAGGAAGTACCCGCCGCCGAACGGGCTGATGTAGTCAGTGAGCGGCTCGTCGATCAGGCGGGTCTGCACTGTTTCGAACTGCCGCCTGATGTCCTGCTGGAAGCAGGTGAAGACCAGGCCGACGTCCAGATCGCCGACCTGGTCGAGGCCGCGGTCATAGTTCCAGGCTCGCCGCAGGATCCGGCTGCTCGCGGTCTGCGGCGTGCGCGGGTTCGCCAGGCGCATGTGCGCCGTGAGCGGGATCACCTCGCCCATCGGGTCGGCCGCGTAGTCCGGCGTCGCGTAGATGCCGTCGGCGTCGAGCGGGTAGCCGGAGTCGCGGTAGCGGCCGAACATGAGCTGCTGCTCGTAGACATCCACCCGGTCCCAGAACTCGACGAACATCCGGATGAGCCGCACGACGAAGTAGCTGCCGCCAGCCGTCCAGGCCGGCTCGCCGGCGGCGCCTTTCCGGATCCACACGAGCTCGTTCAGCTCTGGCGCTGACCGTACGGACGGGTTCGAGATGCCGTCCATGAACCCGAGCTGGTTGCGCGGCACGGTGCCAGCCGGCCGCGGCGGGCTGGCGAAGCCGTCGATCCGCCAGTTCGCCTGCATGCCGCCGCGCGTGTTCCTGGCGATGTCGCGCAGCGCGTGCAGCACCACGTCCTCGTGCCCCGCGGTGAGCTGAAGGATCAGGTCGCCGCCGGACTGCGCCGGGTCGAGGTCATCATTAGGGAACGACTTCATCGGCGTCAGGTGCGCCGGCAGCCTCGAAGCCAGACCGTACCGGTCGTCAAACAGCGTCGACCCGACGCCCAGGGTCACCGTGAGCCCGTCCGGAATCACCGCCGGACCCAGCGTGCCGGAATCCGGCGCCGGGCCGCCGATGCCGGCAGGCGGCGGCGTCCCGCCCGCGGTCAGGAACCGGGCACGGTCGGTGACAGTCCTGAACAGCTCGTCGAGCTCGGCCTTCGTCGCGGCGGTGGCGCTGAACGAGATGACCGCGGTCGCCGCCTTCGGCTCCGGGAGGATCCCGGCCTGGTGCTCGCCGTGGAACGGCACCGCAGGCAGCCGTCCCTGCAGCGCCGCGAGCTGCGCGGCAGCTGCCGGATCCGCGCCTGCGCCAGGGCCGCGGTAGGCGTACCCGGCCGCCGCGCCCGCGATGCCGCCGGCGGCAACGCCTCCCGCGACGCCGCCGACCATGCCGCGCAGGAACGACCGTCGCGCCGGGCCGGGGCGCGCCGCTCAGCGGGCCCGGTAGCCGCACCGGCGGCAGGCTCAGCAGACTCAGAACTCATGGGCAGTGTTCCTCGGCTCGGCAATCGACGCGATAGGGGCGAGTTCCTGCAGCACCTGGCCGCACGCCGCGTCGATGTCCTGCTGCGCGGCGACGGGCAGCCGCGACACGGGAACCCAGGTGCCGTCCGGCAGGCGCTCCTTCTCGATCAGCGACTGCAGCTGGTTCAGCCCCGTATAGACCTCGGGCAGCTCCGGATAACGCCGGACGAGCAGCGGGCGCAGCAACCAGAGCAGGTACCGGGTGCCGTCTATGTTGGCCAGCGCGGTGGCGAGAGTGGTGCCGCTGCCGTAGTCGTCGTGGCCGGTGAGCTGGTACTCCAGCGCGTTCTCCAGGATCTCGTGAGTGCGCAGGCCGATGTCGACGAGCGGAATCTGCTGTGCCGGCCACCACGCGGCGAGCTTGTGCACGTCGGTGTTCAGCGTGTCCGCGACTCCGGTGAGCTCATGCGCGGACTGCCCGTGCCAGAGGCCGTACTCCAGCCGGTAGAAGCCGGTCCACTTCGGGCTGCTCACCCCGACGGCGTCGGCCCGGCCGTCGATCTCGCCGTCGAAGTTCCCGAACGCGTCGTAGGCGGCTCCGAGCGTCTCGTACTGCAGATGGGCGGTCAGCCAGTCGCGTTTCGCCGCCGCCAGGCGACCGCCGCGCACGTCGGCGGCCAGCGATGCGGTCTGCCTGGCGAGCACCTGCAGCCCGGCCTCGGTGTACTTCCCGTACTCCTTGGCCAGCGGATACAGATCGTTGTAGGTCACGGGAAGGATGGCAGGCGCTCCCGGTCTGTGGCCGCCCACGGTGACCGTCGGCCCGGTGACCGGATCGAAGTCCTCCACCTCGCAGAGGAACGCGTACGTGCCCGATCCGACGTCGAGCGACATCGGCGCGGTCGTGTCCGGACCGATGTTCTCAAGCTCGTCGTAAACGGCTCCGTTCGCCGGGTTGGTCAGGTCGACCTCGGCGCCGTAATCGGCCTCGTTCCTGATCTCGAACGTGTGCCAGCCAGGAGCCGCCAGGTGCCAGGCGCCACCGCAGGAGGCGTCGTTGAAGGAGATCGCAGTCGGCGACGAGGAGCTGCCCGGTGGCGCAGAAGTGCCACAGCCAGTCACGACCGCCGCGAGCGCCGCTCCGACGGCAGCGGCAAGCAGGCGTCTGGTGCGCATGACCTTCCCGGGAGATCTGCTGCTGGGCAAGTGGCCTCAGGCCAGCATAGGGTCGCCGAAACCGGCGCATATGCGCCCGCAGTGCTGTGCCAGAAACGTTCACCTGGCCATAACCCGCTGTATCCCGGCTGGCTGCCAGGCGCTCGCTGTCAGCCTCGCGACCTGGTAAAGCCGAAGAAGCCGCGGCGCTTGATGAGCTCGGCGACCTCGTCCGGGACCATGGTCTCCCACGAGCTGTCGTCCTCGGCGATCCGCCGCAGCACGTCCCGGCTGAAGATCGACAGGAACTCGGCGCGGTAGTTGTCGAGGTGAACGAAGCTGCCCCGCCCGGCCAGATAGTCGTACAGCGGCTGCAGCTCCGGCCGGACCCGGATGTCATTCACCGTCGTGAGCTCCTCGTCGGGCGAGGGCTGCAGCGGGTAGACGTACAGCTTGAGGTCGTTCTTGAACAGCCGCCCGAAGCTCTCCAGGATCCCGCCCGGCAGCTGGGCATGGTTCTTCTCGTCGAACAGGTCGATCAGGCTCGGCACGCCCATGACGATGCCGATCCGCTCGGTAGTGCGCTCGGCGATGTAGGCCGCCAGCCGGTAGTAGTCGAAGTAGTCGGTGATCAGCACCGTCATCCCGCAGGCCGCGAGCAGCTCGGCGCGGGCGAGGAAATCGCGCCGGTCCACGTCGGCGCCGCCGGCCAGCAGGTTCCGCATGGTGATCTCGGTCAGCGCGAGCACTGGCTTGCCCGTGACCGCCGGATCCTCGGTGAACCTCGCCGTCGCGGTCTCCAGCATGTCCAGGTTCACGTGGGTCGGCGGCCGGAAGCTGCCGCGCTCGACCAGGACTGCCTTCTTGCGCAGGACCTCGCTCGGCTGCAGCACCTCGCGGTCCGGGCCGAACATCGCCACCCCGCTCAGCCCGATCTGGACGAGCTTGAGCGCCATCAGCCGGTTGTCCACGCCGCGGAACTCGATGCCGCGGAACTGGACCATGTCGATCTCGATGCGCCCGGTGGTGAGCCGGTCGAGCAGGCTCTCGATGAGCTTGTCCGGCTCGTGGTGCTGGAAGAACGCCCCGTACAGCAGGTTCACCCCGACGATGCCGAGCGCCTCCTGCTGCAGCCACGCCTCCACGTCCAGCATCCGCACGTGCATGATGATCTGGCTTGGCTCGTCGTGCGGCTGGGACTGGAACTTCACTCCCATCCAGCCGTGGCACTCGTTGCCGCCGCGGTAGCTCCGCGCCACCACCGTGTCCGCGAAGGCGAAGAAGCAGTTCTCGTCACCGCGGTCGGCGTCGAGACGGTCGACGTTGAGCTGGAACTCGTGGTCCAGCATCCCCTGCAGCCGTCCCGCGGACACGTACCTGTCGGCCTTGCCGTACACGGCGTCGCTGACGGCCATGTCGTACGCGGAGATCGACTTGGCCACCGTGCCGGCCGCCCCGCCGACCCGGAAGAACCAGCGCACGACCTCCTGGCCTGCCCCGATCTCCGCGATCGTGCCGTACCAGCGCGGATCGAGATTGATGCGCAGCGCTTTCTGATGGGTGTCTGCCTGGTCGGCCCCTACGAGGAGCTCGGTCATCCGTCCACCTGCACATTTCCGGCTCGCTGCCGATGGCTGCGGTCAGCCCAGTGCGGGCGTCCACGGCACGCCCATCCGATGCGAATTCTACTGATTACGGCGCGCTAGCCGCTAGCAGCGCAAAGGCTTCGAAGCCTGCTGGCACCAGCCTTAACCAGCCGGAAACGGCGGACGCTCAGCCGGCGGCGTTCGCGGCCAGTCCGGCCCGGCCCTGCTCCCGGCCCGCCAGCGCCGCCGGGGTTCTGGTCGCGGGATCCAGCGCGTTGGTCCCGATCGCCGCGGCCGACGCAGCGTCCGGCTGGATCGACGACGACCTGCGAGCCCTCAGCCCGCAGCCGGGCGAGCGCGTCCCGCAGCTGAAGCGGCGACGGAAGCGGCGAGTCAAAGCCCAGCGGCGAGATCACCGTGATCCGCCCGAAGCCGGCGGCGAGGTCAGCGTTGTCGGCTGAGCGAACACCGCCGTCCATGTACCGGGCGCCGCCGATCGTGACCGGCGGCCACACTCCGGGCACCGCGGCACTGGCCGCCACGGCGTCGACCAGGCTCGCGCCCGATCCCGCGTCGAACACCATGAGGTCACCGGTCGCCACATCGACAGCGGTCAGCGCCAGCCGCCGGGCCGGCCAGTCGTGAGACGGGAGCCTGCCGCTGATGACCGCGCGCCGCTCGGCTTCCGGCACGGTCTGCGCGTCCAGCGCATACGCGCCGACCTGCCGGGTGACCTGCTCGGGTGTCGTGGCACCGGCCAGGTACGCGGCGAACTCGGCACCGACCTTCGCCCAGTCCAGCTCGGCCATGATCTCCGGCGACTGCAGCGCCGGCTCGGCCTGGCGGGCGAACAGCTCCGCCAGCGGCAGCCCGCTGCTGACTTGCGCCGCCACGTTCGCGCCCGCCGAGGTGCCGATAATGAGATCCGCGCCGGTGACATCGTCACCGGCATCGGCCAGGCCGGCCAGCAGCCCGGTCATCCACGCGATCCCGGCGACTCCGCCGCCCCCGAGTACCAGCGCGTGCTCGTCGTTCATCCGTTGCTCCCGTTCTGACTCAGGCCGCCCGGCGCGCGGACGAATGCCGGCTCGTTGACGGTCCACAGCGGCTGCTCGCCGCGGCCGTAGCGCAGCAGGTTCGCGGCGAACACCTCGCTCGTCTGGCGGAACATGAACCCGGTGTGCCAGCCCACATGCGGGGTGGCGATGACATTCGGGTGCTGCACCAGCGGCGAGGCCGGATCAGCGGGCTCCCGCTCGAAGACATCCAGCCCGGCACCGCCGACCTGTCCGGACTCCAGCGCCGCCAGCAGCGCGGCCTCGTCGACCAGCCTGCCCCTCGCAACGTTGACGAACAGGGCACCCGGCCGCATCGCGGCGAACTCGGGCTGGCTGAACAAGCCCTCGTTCCCGTCATGAAGCACCGCGCAGCACATCACCGCGTCCGCCTCGCCGAGCAGCGCTGGCAGCTGGTCCGGGCCGGCGACCAGCTCCAGCTCCGGCGGGCCGCCAAGCTCGGGCCTGGCCCGCACGCCGAGCAGCCGGCAGCCGAACGGCGCGAGGCGGCGGGCCAGCGCCGAGCCGATGGCACCCAGGCCCACGATCAGGACCGTCGCGTCGAGCAGAGAGCGGCCGACCGGGCGATCGGGCCAGCGCCGCTGCGCCAGCACGGTCCTGGACTCATCCAGCCGCCGGGCGAGAGCCAGCAGGTGCAGGACCGCCAGCTCGGCGCAGCTGTCGGCATTGCCGCCCGAGTCACCGGGGACCCGGGCGACCAGCACGCCGTGCTCCGTGGCCGCCCGGACGTCCACGCCGTCCAGGCCGACGCCGAACTGATGCACCAGGCCGAACGAGCCGTCCGCGATGACGGGCGCGCTGATCCTGGCACCGAACGGGCAGAGCACGTCAACGCCCTCGAGGTTGTCGGCGATCTTGCCCGGCGCGCAGGCCGCGATCTGCCAGCCGGGCAGGTGCGCGGCTAGCTGACCGAAGGACAGCTCCGCGCTGATCTGCTCCCGGCCGAACAGCAGCTTCACGAGCGCGCCCGCGTCACGGCAGGGCGGCGACGAGCTCGTCCACCGGCTTGCGGCGGCCGGTGTAGAACGGGATCTCGACCCGCGTATGCCGCCTGGCCCTCGCGCTGCGCAGGTGCCGCATCAGGTCCACGATCCGGTAGAGCTCATCGGCCTCGAACGCGAGCATCCACTCGTAGTCGTTGAGGGAGAAGCAGGCGACCGTGTTCGCCCGGACGTCGGGGTACTCCCTGGCCATCCGGCCGTGCTCGGCCAGCAGCTCGCGGCGCTCCGCGTCGTCGAGCAGATACCACTCCAGCGACCGCACGAACGGGTACACGCTGACGTAGTTCTTCGGGTCCTCCCCGGCCAGGAACGCGGGGATGTGGCTCTTGTTGAACTCGGCCGGCCGGTGCAGGGCCATGGCCGACCAGACCGGCTCGCTGGCCCGGCCCAGCCCGGTGCGGCGGAACCGCGCGTACATCTCCTGCAGATCGTCGGCGGTTGGCGCCACCCACCAGAACATGTAGTCAGCGTCGGCCCGCATGCCCTGGATGTCGTAGCAGCCGCGGGTGACCACGCCCTTGCCCGCTGCCTGCTGGCAGAGGTCGGAGACCTCCGCGGCGAGGCCGGCGCGGCCTCCGTTGACCGCGGCGGCATCGATTGCCTCCGGGCCGGCGACCCTGAACACCGACCACATCACGTACCTGATGAGCTCGTTCAGCTCACGTGCCTTCGGGCGGTCTGCCGCCTGCCCGGGCTCCTGCGTCCCTGCCATGCTCCATGTCTACCAGCCCGCGCTCAGCTCGCCGACCTCAGGATCGCGGCTGGTCATCTCCTGGCTCCTGCCGGCGCGTCGCGGCGCTGCTCTTGCCGTGTTAAACTGATATCAGTATGCTAGAAGCGTGGTATCAGCCACGTCAAGTGGAGGTGGATCAGATGACAGCAGCCGCTATCGACGCTCCAGTGAGCCAGCCAGCCGGCCCGCCAGTGAGCGAGCATCCGGCCCGGTTCACGTCAGGCCTGCTGATGCTAGTCGGCGGCGTTATCCTCATCATCGCCGCCGTGGTCGTGCTCGTGATCGGCGGCCATCAGAGCGGCGGGCTCAGAACCGGCCTCATCGCGCTCGCCGTGCTGCTGTTCGTGGTCTCGTTCTTCGGGTTTGGCGGCCTGACGCCGATCCAGCCGGGCAAGGCCCGCGTTGTCCAGCTGTTCGGCCGGTACCGCGGCACCATCCGCGAGTCCGGCCTGCAGTGGGTGAACCCGTTCACCAAGCGCATCGAGGTGTCCACCCGGATCCGCAACCTCGAGTCGGCTCAGGCGAAGGTCAACGACGCTGACGGCAACCCGATCGAGATTGCCGCCGTCGTGGTCTGGGAGGTCAGGGACACCGCCAAGGCCGTGTACGCGGTCGATGACTACACCCACTTCGTCACCATCCAGACCGAGACCGCGGTCCGGCACATCGCCTCCAGCTATCCCTACGACAACCGGGGCAGCGGCGCGCTGTCGCTGCGGGACAACGCCGACGAGATAACCTCGCGGCTGTCGGCTGAGCTGACCGATCGGGTGATCTCGGCGGGCGTCAGGATCATCGAGACCCGCCTGACCCGGCTGTCGTACGCACCGGAGATCGCTCAGGCCATGCTCCGTCAGCAGGCAGCCAGCGCGATTGTCGGAGCGCGCCAGCGCATCGTCGAGGGCGCCGTGGGCATGGTGCAGATGGCCTTGCAGAAGCTGGAAGACGAAGGGGTCGTCGAACTGGACGAGGAACGAAAGGCCGCGATGGTCTCCAACCTGCTCGTCGTGCTGTGCAGCGAGCAGGCCACGCAGCAGGTCGTCAACACCGGATCGCTGTACTCGTGACGGCTGGCAAGGTGACATGTGGCTGAGCGCAAGGGCATCCTGCTGCGGCTTGACCCGGCGGTTCATGACGCGCTGGCCAAGTGGGCGTCGGACGAGCTGCGCAGCACGAACGCCCAGATCGAGTTCCTCCTCCGGCGCGCGCTCGCCGAAGCCGGGCGGCTGCCTGAACGGGCCGGCCAGATGCGCCTGCCCGGACGGCCGCCGGGAAGCTCGAAGACTGCTCAGCCCTCATGACCGTGCCTGGCCGCCGGAGCCTGCGGCCAGTGCAACGGCCTCGATCTCGACCAGCTGACCGCGATAACCGAGCGTGCTGACGCCGAGCAGCGTGCTCGGCGCATCGTGTGACCCGAACGCGTCATGCACGACGTCCCACACGGCGACCAGGTCAGCCTGGTCCGCGGAGGCTACGTAGACCGTGGTCTTGAGCACGTCCTGCAGGCCGGCGCCAGCGGCGGCCAGCGCGGTGACCAGGTTCGCCACCGTGTGCCCGGCCTGGGCGGCATAGTCGCCGGGAGCGGCGACCGTGCCGGTCTCGTCGATCGGGCATGCCCCGGCCGTGAAGATGATGCTTCCCGGCGGCGCCACCGCGGCGTAGGCATAGGGAGCGCCGGGATAGAGCCGGTCGCTGCGGACAAGACGCGGGGGCATGTGGCGGGATCATCCCGGGCTACCCGGATGCCGACAACCAGGTTTTGCTCCCGCCGGTGAGTCAGGTCCAGATAGCGCAGTCGATCCGGTCGCTGAACCGCTCCGGGCTCGGCTGGCAGCCGCCGCGCCGTTCCGCCAGCCACCCGCTGCGCGCTCCAGGCGACTGCCGCGGCATCGAGCACGTCGTCGACCCCGGCCTGCTGGCCGCAGAGACCAAGTTCCCCGGTCAGCAACAAGCCCGCGTGCGGCCAGCAGCGCGCGGCGCCGCTCGGCGCCGGCCCAGGTGGACTTGCTGTCGGAGAGCGGCTGCGCCGGCCATCTCGGCGAAGCTGAGCTCGGGATGAACCTCGGCGACCGGGCACGGCGCGGCCGGCAGCCACCGGTCGACCTGCAGGATCTTGTCGCGCAGGTTGAACGCCTGCCGGGAGATGCCGCTGCCGGTCAGCTTCCGGTTCAGCTCCGACGCCTGCCGGTGGTCCGCCTGCGCCAGTGCCGTGCGCACCGGCGTCACGAAGACCGATGCCCAGCGCGGTCCGGCCGCCCGCCTGGCCAGCAGGTCGGCCTGCCGGAAGCCGGCGTCGGCCAGGCCGATCGGGATGTCGATGCCGATGAGCGCGAGCGGCCCGGCTGCTGATGCCGCGGCGACCAGCCCGGCGATCTCGGCGTGGATATGCGCACTCAGTCCCTGATCCGAGATGACGATGCCGACCCAGCCCGCACGGCAGGCATCAGCACCGAGTACTCGCAGCGCCGTCATAACGCCATGCTCTCAGCGCGCAGCCCGCCATAGGCACGCGCTAAATGCTTTGCCGCGTGCGACTCGCCAGGAGACACTCGGCGGATGGCTGCCTCGACGGATCAGCGCCGTGCTCCCGCGCGCTGCGCTGCGGGATCGTTCTGCACGTTCAGGAGGACACCTGCCAGGTCCTCAGGGAGGGGCAGCTGTCCGCTGTTCCGTATGCGAAGCCCTTCCCATCGCCGCGGACGGCACGGGTGTCGCCCGGCCACCTGGTAGCTGTCGCGGTCGCAGCGGACGGCACTGAAGCGGTGGTCTGGCGGTGGTACGACGCCGTCGTGCTCGGCGAGGAGGCTGGCCTTATCCGGCTGTGGGAGCCGGCTCATGGCGAGGTTGCCGCGCGCCCCCGCCGCACTGGGCTGCACTGGCAGCCCGGAACCAGGGCCTATGCGTCCGCCGGGCTGCCCGGCGCCGGCTGGTGGGTTGCCGGCGCCGCCGTGGCGAACGCGGAGGACGCCGACGTGGAGCTGGATGAGGTCGGGCGCTTCTGCACCGCGCACGGCCTGTGGCCGGGCCTGTCGTGATCAGGCCCGTTGCGCGAGGACAGCCTGCTCCCTGACAGGCGCGATAACCTCGCTGGCCAGCCAGCGGGCAACGTTGTCCGGGGCCGGCGGCCTGACCGCGAGCACGATGTGCCGGAAGCCCAGCGCGACAACGTCGCCGGCCAGGCGCCGGGCGGCACCCGCGTCGTCGCCCTGCAGGATCAGCTGCACCGACCGGGTCAGCCCGCGCGGGTCGCGGCCGATGGCGGCGCAGTGCTGATCGAGCACGGCGCTTCGCTCGGCCAGGAAGTCCAGGCTGCCGTGCGGAGGGCCCGGCACGTTCCAGATGTCGGCGTGCCCGGCGACCAGCCGCAGCATCCGTGTCCCCGTCCCGCCGACCAGGATCGGCGGCCCGCCCGGCTGCACCGGCTTGGGCTCGTTCCTCGTGCCGGTCAGGGAGTAGTGCTGCCCGGCGAAGTCGAACACGTCCTCGGTGAACATGCGGCGCACGATCGTTATCGTCTCGGCCAGCTTCTCCAGGCCCGCCGCCGGCGTGGTGACCGGCAGGCCGTAGGCGAGGTACTCCGCCATGCCCGGATGCTGGTCAGCCGTCCGGGGCGCGCCCGCCGGCAGCGTGCCGCCCGCACCGAGGCCGAGGACCAGGCGCCCGCCGGAGATCACGTCCAGGGTCGTCGCCATCTTCCCGAGTACGGCCGGCTGGCGGATCTGGTTGTTGGTCACCAGAAGCCCCAGCCGCAGCCGCCGTGTCTGGGCCGCCAGCGCGGTCAGCAGCGTCCAGCCCTCGTAGATCGGGCCGTCCTTCGGCCCGCTCAGCGGCAGCATGTGGTCCCACAGCCAGGCGTGCGCCAGCTCCGGCACCTCGTCGGCCTGCTGCCAGGCGCGCAGGATCGCCTGATAGCTGGTGTGCATGGGCGATGTCTTCAGCCCGAAACTCAGGTCGCCTGCCATCTGAGTCAGCGCCTCCACTGTCAGATAATCAGGATCACTGATCATCAGCATAGCTGAGTATCAGCGCACCGGTACAGTGAGGGCATGACCCATGAGGTCCCGGACCTGCTCGCCGGCCGCCTCGGCTACCTCCTCAAGCACGCGCAGCAGCGGCTGATGCTGGCGGCCGGCCCGGCTCTGGCGCCGTTCGGGATCGACGGCCGCGAGCTGACGGTGCTGACGGTACTGGCGGCCGTTCCGCTCTCCCAGCAGGAGGCAGCCGACCAGCTGGGCGTCGACCGGACCACGATGGTCGCGCTCGTGGACGCGCTCGAGGGCAAGGGACTGGTCGGGCGGCATCGCAGCCCGGAGGACAGGCGCAAGAACATCGTCGAGCTCACCGCCGCGGGCGAGGACTGCCTGCGACTGGCCAGCCGGGCGCGCGACAAGGTCGAGCGCGAGTTCCTCGCGCCGCTCGGCGACGAGCTCGCCGGGCACTTCCTCGCGGCGCTGAGAACTCTCGCCGTCAGCCCGCCCCGCTAGCACCAGGCGGTCAGCCCAGCAGCATCGAGATCGCGTTCGCCGTACAGCAGGCGCTTGTGCTCCGCGAGGGTCCGCCGGTCCTTGCCCGCCAGGCTGGCGGCGATCGCCACGGCCGCCGGCAGGACGTCATCCTCGCTCGCCACCTCCTGGACGATCCCCGCGTCCAGCGCATCGCGGCCGCCATACCGCTTCCCGGTCACCAGCGCCTCGTGCAGGGTCCGCGCCGGCAGCCGGGTCTGCAGCGAGGCTGACATATTCCGGAGTCAGCGGCAGCCCCAGGTCGGCTTCGGGCATGCACCAGTAGCCGCGGTCCGCGCGCATCACCGCGAAGTCGTGCGCGATCGCGAGCAGCGCGCCGCCGCCGAACGCGTGCCCGTTCACGGCCGCCACCGTGGGCGCGGGAAAGCTCAGCACCCGGCCGAGCAGCCGGTAGATGGCGCGCAGGTACTCACCGGCGCGGTCCGGCGCGGTCGCCAGCCAGTCGAGATCCATTCCGTTGCTGTAGAACTTGCCCTCGCCTGTCGTCACCAGGGCGCACGGCCCCTCGATCGCCTGAACCCGGTCGAGCGCCGCGTTGACCTCGTCAAGCAGTTCCATGCTGAACCGGTTCTCGCCGCCGCGCAGCCGCAGCACGAAAACGCTGCCGTCCTGGTCAAGCTCGATCACGGGCACCTCCGATTCGCCGGGCGGTCCTGGCGCTCCCGGCCCGCTAGCCCTGGCTGTCAAGGTAGGCCAGGACCTGATTCGCCGCCAGCCGCGCGGTCGCGATGCACGCAGGGATCCCCACGCCGTCGTAGGCGGCACCGCACACCGCCAGGCCAGGCTCGGCCGCGATCCCGGCCCTGATGCTCGCAACCCGGTCCAGATGGCCGACGCTGTACTGAGGCAGCCCGCCGCCCCACCGGCTGACCCGCACGTCAGCCGGCCCGCCCGCGACCCCGGTAGCGGCGGCCAGGTCTGCGGCCGCGAGCGCGGCGAGCTCGGCGTCGTCGCGCTGCAGCACCGCGTCCTCGCCGAGACGGCCGACGGAGCACCGGACGATCTGCAGGTCCTGCTCCTGGCGGCGCAGGTGGGGCCACTTGACGGTGCTGAAGGTCACGGCCTTCACCGCGCCGCCCGTCCGCCGGCGGGACCAGGAATCCGCTGCCGGTCACGGGCTGAGGGAAGGCCGCCGGCGGGTACGCCAGCGTGATCACTGCCATGCTGGCGTACTTGATCCCGGCCAGAGCGGCCGCGGCCGGCGCGGCGACGCCGGCCAGCAGCCGGCTTGCGGGCGTGCCCGGCACCGCGAGGATGACCGCGTCGGCGTCGATCGTCTCCGGGTCGTGCGCAGAGCCGGCGGTGAGCCGCCACCCGGTCGGCGTCCTGGCGAGCTCGCGCACCATGGCCCTGGTGCGCACGACCGCGCCGCTGGCAGCCGCCAGCGCCGGTGGCAGCGTACCGAGCCCGCCCGCGAGCGTCGTGAAGACCGGCGCCGGCCGGGCCGGCCCGGATGACGGCTCCGCTGCCGCGGCGGCGGCGGCATGAGTGACGCGGCCGCCTCGGTCAGCGAGCGGTGGCCGTGTGCTGCCTTTGCCAGCGGCGCGAGCGTGGCCTCGAAGGACAGGTCCTCGCACCGGCCCGCGTACACGCCGCCGAGCAGCGGCTCCACCAGCCGGTCCACAACCTCGGCGCCGAGTCGTCCGCCTACCCGGCTGCTGACCGAGACGTCCTGGCCGGGCTCCTCCTCCGGCAGGCGGAGATCCTCCTGCGCGCGCGCCAGGCCGCCGGCCGACAGGATGCCGCTCGAGGCAAGGTCATCCAGGTCGGCTGGCACGCCCATGAACTGCCGCCTCGGCAGCGGCCGGATCGCCCCGCGGGTCCAGATCCCGGCCGCCGTCGTGCCGGGTACCTCCAGCTGCCCGTCCAGGCCGAGCTCGCTGATCAGGCCAGTGCCTTCCGGGCGCCGCGCCAGCAGCGCCTCCGCCCCGTAATCCACCGCGACACCCGCAACCTCCGAGACCCCGAGCTTGCCGCCGAGCCGCGGCGAGCCCTCCAGCACGGTCACGTCCAGCCCGGCGCCCCGGAGCAGGAACGCGGCTGCCAGGCCGGAGATACCGCCTCCGACGATCGCCACTGCAGCGGCGCCGCGACTGAGGGAGATCGATCTCGGGGAGCGTCACGGGTCCGATTATCGCTGCTGACGGGAACCGGAACGTTCGCGGGCACGTCCGAGGTGCATGAACCGCACTGTCCTCGCCCGGCGAGGTGCGCTTACCAGCGCCGCACTGATCTCAGGCTGCCTGCTGCTCGCTGCGTGCGGCAGCGGCGGCAGCGCCAGCAACGGGTCCGCATCATTCCGCGGAACCCTGCAGCATGTCCCAGCCGCGAGCGGGCCAGGCGGGGTCGCCTCGTCCGGGTCCGCGTCCGGGTCGCTCGGCGCGCCGCCTCCGGGCAGCCGGCCACCCAGACGGCCGATCTCGCGCCTGCCAGCCAGAGCATTATCTACACCGCCAGCCTCACCGTGCGTTCTGGTGATGTCAGCTCAGCGGCGCAGCGGGCCATTGCCATCGCTGTCGCAGCCGGCGGCTATACGGCCGGCGAGCATGTCACCTCTGGTACGCCAGGAAAGACCGGCCGGACGGTAGACCTCACGCTCAAGATCCCCGTTCCCGGCTATCAGGCGGTGCTTGCCCGGCTTTCCTCGCCCGCGCTCGGCAGGCAGATCTCCATGCAGCAGCAGGCATCAGATGTCACGGCTCAGGTCGCGGACGTGAACAGCCTCGTGACCTCGGAGCAGGACGCCATCCGGGCACTACAGGGGCTGCTCGGCCGGGCGGGGTCGGTCTCAGGGCTGCTCGATGTGCAGGAGCAGATCAGCGGCGATGAGTCCACGCTGAACTCGCTGCTCGCCCAGCAGCGGGCACTCGATCACGAGACCACCTACGCGACAGTCACGATGACGCTGGTCAGCCCGCGGCCCCGGCACCAGGCAGCGGCGGGACGGCACGGATTCCTGGCCGGCCTGTCGGCAGGCTGGCGCGCGCTGCGGCACGCGACCGACTGGGTGCTGACGGCGGCCGGGGCGGCGCTGCCGTTCGGTGTTGTGATCGTCGTGCTCGCCGGCATCGGCTACGCGGGCTGGCGCCGCGCCGCCCGGCGCCGGGCCAGGCCGACCGCGGCCAGCTGACGCGGCCGGGGACGATCCTGTGGTCAGGCCGACCGCGCCGACGCGGTGTGCACCAGGTCGGTCAGCCTGGCCAGGACGTCGGGATCGGTCTGCGGCAGGACGCCGTGGCCGAGGTTGAAAACATGCCCCTCGGCCGTCCGGCCCCGGTCCAGAACCTGCCGGGCGCGCTCCTCGATGACCGGCCAGGGCGCCATGCAGGATGGCCGGGTCCAGGTTGCCCTGCAGCGCCTTGCCGGGCTCGACCCGGCTGACCGCCTCGTCCAGCGGCACCCGCCAGTCGACTCCGACAACGTCGGCGCCTGCCGCGCCCATCGGGCCAAGCAGCTCGCCGGTGTTCACCCCGAAGTGGATCCGCGGCACTCCGCTGGGGGCGAGCGCATCGAAGATCCGCTTGCTGTGCGGCAGCACCAGGCTGCGGTAGTCGTCGGCGCTCAGCGCCCCGGCCCAGGAGTCGAACAGCTGCACGGCGCTGGCGCCCGGCCTCGACCTGGACCTGCAGGAAGCTGATCGTGATGTCGGCCAGCCTGCCCATGCAGGTCGGCCCACAGCTCCGGCTGCCCGTACATCAGCGACTTGGTGATCTCGAAGTTCTTGGACGGCCCGCCGTCCACCAGGTAGCAGGCGAGGGTGAAGGGACCGCCCGCGAACCCGATCAGCGGCGTGCCGCCGAGCTCGGTCGTCAGGTTCCGCCACTGCCTCGGTGATGTAGGGCACGTCGTCGGGCGCCAGCGGCCGGAGCACGCCGAGGTCAGCCGCGGACCGGATCGGGTGATCGACCACGGGGCCGACGCCTGGCTTGATGTCGATCCCGACCCCGATCGCGCGCAGCGGCACCACGATGTCGCTGAAGAAGATCGCGGCGTCCACGCCGTACCGGCGCACCGGCTGCAGCGTGATCTCGGTGATCAGGTCGGGAGTCGAGAGGGCCTCCAGCATCGGGGTCCCGGTTCGCAGGGCCCGGTACTCGGGCAGCGACCGGCCTGCCTGGCGCATGTACCAGACCGGGGTGTGCGGGACCTCCTGCCGCCGGCAGGCAAGCAGGAAGGCGGAATCGTCAGCTGCGGGTGTCACACCAGGATGATCCCATATCCGCGGGTCCCGCCCGCCCGTAGTCGGCAACCGGAGCCGCCGGCCGCGCCGGGCAGGCGCCCTTCCGGTGCAAAAGGCAGGACACGCCGCACCGGGTCCGGGGCCGGCGGTCACTGGCGTGTCAGCATCGCTAGTGAGCCGAAAGGTAAGGAGGTCCGATGATTGACATCATCCGGCACTGTCCTGACTGCGGCCGCGACCGGTCTTCGCGCAGCACCACCGGAGCGCCGGGTGGTGCCCGGATACCGCGGACGAGTACTGCCCGGAGTGGTACTGCCAGCTCTGCGGTGCTGCCCTGCTGATCGGCGAGGTCCCGGCCGCGCGCGCGAAGGTCCCGTCGGCAGCCATTCGCGATCGCGTGGCATGAGGGTCCCTGGCCCGTGCCGCACGCGCAGACACTGAGGCCCGCTGGGCAGCCAGTGACACCCCAGCCCGGCGAGGACGAGTTCCTGCGAGCGGTGGCCGAGCTTGAGTCAGGGCTGGCGGCCCAGCGCGGGCTGCGGCCTGAGCTGGCCTTCGAGGAGGAGCCGGCGCCACGCCGGCTCGCGCCTTTCGCCCGCGCGATCGCGGCCACGGTGTCCGCGGACGCCATGCCAGACAGTTCCGCGCAGCCGCAGGAACCCGACGGCGACGCCGAGATCGGATCGGGCAGGTTCGTCCTGCTATTTGACGCGGCTGGCCAGCAGGGCTGGGATGGCAAGTATCGGATCATCGGGTACGTCCGGGCCGAGCTCGAACCGGAGATGGCTGCCGACCCGCTCATCAACGCGGTGGGCTGGAGCTGGCTCACCGAGGCCCTGGACGCCCGCACCGGCTACAGGAAGATCAGCGGAACAGTGACGACGGTCGTAACGCAGGGGTTCGGCAGCAAGGAAGACGAGCCCACCTCGACCGGTTTCGAGCTGCGCGCGTCCTGGTCGCCCGGCCATCACCGGCACGTCTCCCGAACTGGACGGGCACATTGCCGCCTGGTGCGAGGTGATCTGCATGGCGGCCGGACTGCCGCCGCTCGCACCGGGAGTCGCGACCCTGCGGCCGCAGCGGCGCGGGCCGCGGCCGTGACCGGCCCGGAGGCCGACGCAGCGGCGACCGGACAGCAGCCTGGCCAGCGTGATCCGGCAGGCCCGGCCGGCGACAGCCGGCCGGTAGCGAGGATGCCGGGTCAGCGCAGCAGGACGCCGAGGCGGCGGCACCCGTCACGGTGCCGCTGCTCGAGCCGCGCGACGGGCTGCCGCCGCTGGTCGACAGCCCGGCCGCGCTGGAGACCGCGATCGCCGCGCTGGCCGGCGGCAGCGGCCCGGTGGCCGTCGATGCCGAGCGGGCCTCGGGCTTCCGTTATGGCCACCGGGCGTTCCTGGTGCAGTTCCGCCGCGAGGGCGCCGGGACCGTGCTCATCGACCCGGTCGCCTGCCCGGACCTGTCCGGGCTCGACGTCAGCGCTGGCCGATACCGAGGCCGTGCTGCACGCGGCATCGCAGGACCTGCCGTGCCTGGCCGAGCTTGGCTACCGGCCGCGCACGCTCTTCGACACCGAGGTAGCAGGCCGGCTGCTCGGCTGCCCGCGGGTCGGGCTCGCCACCATGGTGGAGTCGATGCTGGGTCTCGGCCTGGAGAAGACCCACTCGGCTGCCGACTGGTCCACCAGGCCGCTGCCAGCCGAGTGGCTGCGGTACGCCGCACTCGACGTCGAGGTCCTGGTCGAGCTGCGGGACGTGCTCGACGCCCAGCTCAGGGAGCAGGGCAAGATCGAGTGGGCGCGGCAGGAGTTCGCAGCGGAGCTGTCTGCCGGGCCGCCGCCGCCGCGAGCCGATCCGTGGCGGCGCACCTCCGGCATTCACCGGGTCAGGACCCGGCGCGGGCTGGCGGTCGTGCGCGAGCTGTGGACTGAGCGGGACAAGATCGCGCGGCGACGCGACCTGTCCCCCACCAAGGTGCTGACCGACGCGGCGATCGTCGAGGCCGCGCGGACCATGCCGAGCGGGCCTGACGAGCTGACGGCTGTCCCCGGCTTCTCCGGCCGCGGCGGCCGCCGTCACCTGTCGGAATGGCTGCGCGCCCTCGGGCGCGCCCGGGCGCTCCCGGACCGGGCGCTCCCCGCCGCGTCGGCGCCGCCGGGCGACGGGCCGCCGCCTGCGCACCGCTGGCACGACCGCGACCCCGAGGCAGCGAAGCGGCTGACCGCCGCGCGCGCCGTCGTGGCCGCGCTTGCCGACTCGCACGGCCTCCCGGCCGAGAACCTGGTGCCACCGGACGCGGTGCGCAGGCTCGCCTGGCAGCCGCCGGCGGACATCAGCCCCGAAGCGGTCGGCGCCGACCTGGCGGGCTATGGCGCCCGGGCGTGGCAGGTGGAGCTGACCGCGGTGCCGATCGCCAGGGCCCTGCTGCGGATCCTGGAGAAGGACCCGGAGTAGCGGCCGCGGACCGCTCAGGCCGTGCGGCGCAGCACCCGCAGGTCGCACGGGACCGCTGATCCCGGCTGCGGCTGCCCGGCGCAGGGCAGCCGGCGGCCCGTCTCCGGATAGTGCGGAAACACGTTCAGCAGCACCTCGCAGTCGCAGCAGCCACCCAGCTCCGCGAGCCTGGCCGGCAGTCCCGATGCCTGCGGTGCCCGCACGTCGCGCCATCGGATCGCCCACCGGTGCGTGCCGTCGCAGCCGAACTCGTTGAGCATCCTGAGCAGGAAGCAGCGCAGGCACTCCCGCTCGTCCGGCTCAGTTAACGCGCCGGACAGCGCAACGAGCTCGGTCTCGACCGCGTTGGCAATGTTGTCAGTCATCGCTACTCCTGGCTTCGTGAGAGCGGCCAGCGCCGGGCGGTAGTCCCGGTGGTCTCGCACAGCCGTTTTATCGCCAGCCTCCGACAGTTTCGGCGCGTCGGTTACGGCCCGTCGCTGGCGACCAGGCTGCCGCACCGGCAGAATGCTGAAATGACGGCGCTTTCCTGGGCGTGGCTCAGTACCCCGGTCGGCCAGGTGTCGGTCGGGTGCAGCACCCGCGGCGTCGCGCAGGTCCGCTACGGGGTGCCGCCGGCATCGGCCAGGTCCCCGGCATCCGCTGATGCCCGGCCAGCGGACGACCCGGCTGCCCGCCAGCTCGCCGAACTGGCGCGACAGCAGCTGACCGGCTACTTCCGCGGCCAGCGGACGGAGTTCGACCTGCCGGTCGACTGGTCCGCGACGGCCGGGCCGCAGCGCGAGGTCCTCACGGTTCTGGCAGCCTCAGTCGGCTACGGGCAGACCACCACCTACGGTGCCCTGGCCAGTCAGGCGGGCCTGGCTGGCAGCGACGGCACTGCCCCCGGCGCGGGCCGTCGGCACGATCATGGGCTCCAATCCGGTACCGGTGATCGTCCCCTGTCACCGGGTGCTGGCCAGCGATGGTCTCGGCGGCTACAGCGGCGGCGCCGGCGTCGAGGTCAAACGGTGGCTGCTCATCCTCGAGGGATCGCTGCCGCCGACGCTCGACTGGCAGCCGATGGACCCCTGAGCCGCCGGAACATCGCGACAAGGAGGCAGCCGTGGCCATAGTCATCCCTGAGGTATCCCGCACCTTCAACGAGTTCCTGCTGCTGCCGAACCGGACCAGGGCCGACTGCGAGCCCGCCGCCGTCGACCTCAGCACGCCGCTGGCGCGCTACCGGCTCGCTGACCGGCGCGCCTGCTGCCCCGTGCCAGGGCTGAGAATCCCGGTGACCTCCGCGATCATGCAGGCGGTCAGTTCGACCCGCGCTGGCGATCGCGCTCGCCGCCACGGCGGCCTGGCCTTCCTCGCATCACAACCAGTCCGTCAGTGATCAGGTCCGGGACGTGCGCGCGGTGACGGACGCCGCCCGCGACCGCCAGGGGCCCGGTGCGTCGGAGCCGGCATTAATACCCATGACTACCGGCGAGCGCGTTCCGCGCCCTGGTCGACGCCGGGGTGGACGTGCTCTGCCTCGATTCGTCCGACGGCTACAGCGACTGGCAGGCTGACGCGATCGAGCTGGGTTAAAACGCACTATCCGGATGTGCCCGTCGGCGGGCGGGCAACGTCGTGGACGCGCGAGGCGTTTCTGTTCCTGGCCGAGGCCGGAGCCGACTTCGTGAAGGTCGGCGTCGGCGGCGGCGCGATCTGCATCACGCGCGACCAGAAGGGCATCGGGCGCGGGCAGGCCAGCGCCGTCCTGGACGTTGCCGCAGCGAGGGACGCGTACTGTGAGCGCGACCGGAGAGTACGTCCCGGTCTGCTCGGACGGCGGCCTGATGCACGACTACCACATCGCGCTGGCACTGGCGATGGGCTCGGACTTCGTCATGATGGGGCGCTACTTCGCCCGCTTCGATCAGGCGCCGGGCGCGAAGGTCCGCTATCGGGGACACGATCGTCAAGGAGTACTGGGGCGAGGGATCCAGCCGCGCGCGCAACTGGCAGCGGTATGGCCACGGCGGCCGCGAGCTTGCCTTCGAGGAGGGCGTCGACGGCTTCGTTCCGTACGCGGGCGACCTGGCCGACGGACTGGCGCTGACCGTCGCGAAACTGAGGGCGACCATGGTCTCCTGCGGCTCAGCGACGCTGGCCGAGTTCCGCTCCTCAGCACGGCTCACCCTGGTCTCGGCGCAGAGCTTCGAGGAGGGCCGGGCCAGCGTCATCATCCGCGACCCGGTCACCGCACCGGCCTGACGCGGCAGCAGCCGGGCAGCAGCCAGGCAGCGGCCGGAGTTAGCTGCGCCCGTCCGGGTGATAGCGCTCCAGCGATGCCAGCGTCCTGGCCGCCCGGTGCAGTACCAGGAACTCGCCCTTGCGCAGCGGCTTCAGCCCGTCCGCCTGGTCCGGCAGCCCCGAGCTCCGCGCATGCCGCGGCGAACAGCGCCGGCAGGTTCTCCCGGTGGGCGCAGATCACGGCGGGCTCGTCCGCGGCCACCAGCTCGGCTACGACCTTCGCGGCGGCCGGGTCGAGCGCGCCCTCACCCTTGCCGGCGGGCAGCAGCGCGGGCTCGATCTGCACGTGCGAGCCCACCGCCCGCGCGTACGGCCTGATGGTCGCGACGCAGCGCTCGGCGGGCGAGCTGATGGCATGACCAGCCTCGAAGCAGGACAGCAGCTCCGCCAGCAGCCTGGCGTCCTTCTTGCCGCCGGCGTCAAGCGGCCGGGACTCGTCACTCTTGTGCCACTGCGACTTGCTGCCCGCGGACGCATGCCGGATCAGGATGAGCGGGACAGTCCGCTGCGGCCCGGACCTGAAGGCCGCGAGTGTCTCCACGTCACGCTGATAGCTGAGACGGCTGGCAGCGGTGCTCGCCGCGAGCCATGCCACCGCGTCTATCTCGTCGGTCGGCGTGAAATCCGACAGCGCCGCCCGCGCCGTGGCCGCCCAGTAGTCGACCCGCTTCGGCACGCCGGCGTTCAGATACTGCACGGGGGGCAGCCGGCGGCCCAGCGTCACCTGCAGGCCAGTCTCCTCGGCGACCTCGCGGACTGCTGCCAGCAGGACATGCTCACCTGGTTCGAGCTTGCCCTTGGCGAAGCCCCAGTCGTCGTACTTGGGCCGGTGCACGAGCGCCACCCGCGCGCCGCGTCCAGCCGGGCGCCACAGCACGGCCCCGGCAGCACGCACCTCATCGGCATCCCCGTGATCAGCCATCGCCGCCACGGCTGCGCCTGGTTCTGATCAGCAGCTCCTGAATGTCGGTCAGCGGCTGACCAGCGGCATCGAGGTGATGCCGGGTCCAGGTGCCGTCGGCGGCGAGCCACCACGATGAGATCGCCGGGTCCATGGCGAGATTGATGAGACCGCGAAGCTCCGCCCGCTGGGCCGGGTCGGTCACGCGCACGAGCAGCTCCACCCGCCGGTCCAGGTTCCTGTGCATCATGTCAGCGCTGCCGATCCAGACCTCGTCGGGAGACTCGTCGGCGCCGGTGCCGAACGCGTAGATCCGGGAGTGCTCAAGGAACCGGCCGACGACACTGCGCACCCGAATGGTCTCAGACAGACCGGGCACGCCGGGCCGGATCGCGCAGATCCCGCGGATCCAGAGGTCGACTGGCACGCCCGCCATGGACGCACGGTAGAGCGAGTCGATGATCGCCTCGTCGATGATCGCGTTGCACTTCATCTGGATCCGGGCAGGCTTCCCCGCCTGGTGCAGTCCCACCTGCGCGTCGATCCGCTCGATCAGCCCGGTGCGCACGCCGGCCGGGGCGACGAGCAGCCGGCGGTACTCCGTCCGCCTGCTGAACCCGGTCAGGTGGTTGAACAGGTCGGTGATGTCCTCGCCGACCGTCCGGTCCGCCGTCAGCAGGCCGAAGTCCTCGTACAGCCGGGCGGTCTTCGGGTGGTAGTTGCCGGTACCGATGTGGCAGAACCGGCGCAGCGAGCCGTCCGGCTCCTCGCGCACGATCAGCACCATCTTGCAGTGCGTCTTCAGGCCGCGGAACCCGCAGACGACATGGCAGCCCGCTTGCTCCAGCTTGTGCGCCCAGGCGATGTTGGCCCGCTCGTCGCCGCGGGCCTTGATCTCCACGACGACCACGACCTGCTTGCCCGCCTCGGCAGCGTCGATGAGCGCATCCACGATCTCGGAATCGCCGCTCGTCCGGTACAGGGTCTGCTTGATCGCCAGCACCCGCGGGTCCGCGGCCGCCGACACCAGCAGGCGCGCCACGCTCGCGGTGAACGAGTCGTAGGGATGGTGCACCAGCACGTCCCGCTCGGTCAGCACCTTGAACACGCTGGCATCCCCGCCATCGTGCGGCAGCGCGGCCTCGGACGGGACGAATCGCGGGTACTTGAGGTGCCGGAAGTCCAGGTCGGCGATCGGGCTCATGCCGGCCAGGTCGAGCGGCCCCGGCACCCGGTAGACCGCGCGGGTGTCCACGTCAAGCTCGGTGACCAGCCGCTCCAGGACGTCGGCGGAGATGGACTCCTCCACCTCGAGCCGGACGGCGGGCTCGAACCGGCGCCGCGTCAGCTCGCGCTCCAGAGACTTCAGCAGGTTCTCGGTGACGTCCTCGTCGATCTCCAGGTCGGTGATCCTGGTCACCCGGAACGCGTGATGCTCGACGACGTCCAGGCCGACGAACAGCTCGCCGAGCTGCGCGGCGATCACGTCCTCGACCGGCACGAACCGGTTCGGGGACACAGTCATGAGCCGCGGCAGCAGCGGCGGCACCTTGACCCGCGCGAACGTGGTCTCGCCGGTCACCGGATCGGCGATCGTGACGGCCAGGCTGAGCGACAGCGCGGAGATGAACGGGAACGGGTGCGTCGGGTCCACGGCCAGCGGCGTCAGCACCGGGTAGATGCGCTCCTTGAACAGCCGCTCCAGCCGCGCCTGCTCGTCGGGCACCAGTTCCTTCCAGCGCAGGATCTCGATGCCCTCGGTCGACAGCGCGGGGACCAGCATGTCGGAGAAGCACCTGGCGCTGCGCGCGGACAGCTGGCGCGCCAGCTCAAGCGTGTTCTCCAGAATCTCCTCGGTGGGCTTCCCGGTCGCGTTCTCGACCGGCAGCCCGGTTGCCATCCGCCTGATCCGGCCGGCGATCCGCACGCCGAAGAACTCGTCCAGTTCCGCTGGCGAAGATCGAGCAGAACCTGACCCGCTCCAGCAGCGGCACATTGGGGTCCTCGGCCAGCTCGAGTATGCGCTCGGCGAACCGGAGCCAGCTGTCCTCGCGGTCGAGGTAGCGATCAGGCGGCATCTGGCCCGCCACCGCATCCCGCCGGGCGAGCTCGGCTTCCCGCTGCTCGCGCGCCGCGGCTCTGCTCCGCGCGCGCACCGCCGCCTGCTGATGCTTCCTGGCACGCTCGCGCGCAGCCTCGCGGTCAGGGTCAGCCGCCGCGGGACGGACTGCGGGCTTCCTGCGGCGGGGAGCAACGGATTCCATGTCCCTATTGTCCCCACCACGCGCGCCGGCAAAAGAGCCGAGGTACTGGTCGCGGCACATCTGTCTCAGGAATTCCCCCGCGCGAACCCGAGCGCGGGTGTTTTGTTCGACCAGGCGGCAAATGCACCTCGGCTTGCGCAGGCGCAGTCTGGCCGGCAGGATCGCTTCAAAGGCCTGGCGGCAGACCAAACCTTGTAAGCCAGGGAACGAGGCCCACTGGGCGGACGGAGATCACCATGCGGATCGGTACCTCGGTAGCGGAGCCCACTGGCCCGGACGCGCTGGTCCAGCTGGCCGATCAGCTGCGGGCGGCAGCCGACGACGGCTTCGCCTCGGCCTGGATGTCGAACATCTTCGGCCTCGAGGCCCTGATCTCGCTGGCGGTCGCCGGCAGCCAGGTGCCGGGCATCGAGCTCGGCACGGCGGTAATCCCGACCTATCCCCGGCATCCGGCCGTGCTGGCGCAGCAGGCGCTGACCACGGACCTCGCTCTCGGCGGCCGGCTCGCGCTCGGGATCGGGCTGTCGCACCAGATCGTCATCCAGGACATGTACGGCTACAGCTTCGAGCGGCCCGCGCGGCATATGCGGGAGTACCTGGCCGTCCTGGCGCCGCTGCTGGCCGGGGAGCCGGTGTCCTTCGAGGGCGAGACCCTGCAGGCGAAGATCGGCCTGTCGGTGCCTCGTTCCGGTCATAAGGTTCCGTTGCTTCTCGCGGCGCTCGCGCCGCAGATGCTGCGGCTGGCAGGCAGCCAGGCCGACGGCACGGTGCTGTGGATGACCGGGCCCGCGACGGTGCGCGACTACATCGTGCCCTCGATCACCAGGGCAGCCGCCGATGCCGGGCGGCCGGCCCCGCGGGTGGTCTGCGTGCTGCCGGTGTGCGTGACTGACGACGCGGAGCAGGCCAGGGTCAATGCCGGGAAGGCGTTCGCCATCTACGGGCAGCTGCCGTCCTACCGGGCGATGCTCGACCGGGAAGGAGCGGCGGGGCCGGGCGATGTCGCGATCGTCGGCGACGAGGATGCTGTCGCGGCGCAGATCAGGACGCTCGGTGACGCCGGGGTGACGGACTTCGTGGCGGGCGAGTACGCCCGCGGCGCGGACGGGCCGCGGACCAGGGCGCTGCTGCGGACGCTGATCAGCGAGCTCGGCTGAGCGAGCCGCGCTAGCTGCCGGGGTTCAGCTCAGCCGCGCGAGCGGACAGGGCCGCCACCAGGACGGGCGTGAGCTGCTCCTCAGTGATGGCGCGGCCGGCCGCACGCATCAGCTCGGCAAGCCGCGGATCCCACGGACTCTGCTCCGCGTGCCCGGTCAGCGGGCCGCCGCCGGCCTGCAGCGCGGCCTGGTAGTCGGCAGCGGTCATCAGCCACGGCCTGGCCTGCAGCCGCCTGCATGGCCGCCGCTGTGCCGCGGAGCCCCGGCCAGGTGAAATCGCCGTGCCAGTACACCGAGGTCCCGCTGCTGACGGCGGCCCGCAGCAGCCGGGAGCAGGCGACCGACGGCTGGCCCTCGGTACAGACGATGGCCGGGCTGCGGGGACCCAGCTCGTCGGCCGCGGCCCGGACCACTGCCGTGCTCGAGCAGACGAAAATCTCCAGCGCCCAGGGCAGCACCGGCGCGGCCATGAGCTGCCTGAGGGTCAGCCGGAACGGCAGGCCGGATTCCGCCGCCTCCGTCAGCCAGCGGCCGGCTGGCTCGCCGCCAGCCCGCATGTTCAGCACCAGGACCTGGCTGGCCAGATCGTCCGCGACAACGCCGGCCGCGCTCCACAGCGCCTGCGCGGCCTCCCGGCTCACCGGATTCTCCACGCCTTCCCTGGCCGCGAGAGCCCGCAGCACGAGACCGGCCAGCGGTCCGTCGCTGAGCGCGCGCTCGCTGCCGGTCGCGTCGGCAGCCAGCGCGGTCAGCACCACGCTGCGCTCGTCCGACCCGCCGGGCAGCCGTTCCAGCACGGCTGTCGCCTGGCCGATGACGGCACCATGACCCTCGCGGATCAGCCGGGTAACCGTGCCATCGCGGCTGATCGAGTCCAGCCAGTCGCGGTACCAGGGCAGGCCCGACATCCGGCTGGCACGCACGGAGCCGAGCGCGTCGCCCCACCGCTGCAGTCCGGCCGCCCGCTCAGCGGCCAGGTCACGGACCGGCCCGCTCAGCGCCTCGATGGCGGCGACCAGATCCGGGGCGGCCGCAGCGCGCCTGAGCTGCTCCGCCACCTCGGGCAGCGGCACGCTCAGCGAGGTGCCGCGGCCAGCGGGGCGGCCGAGCAGCCGGCCGGCTGCCTTGCGCTGCACGGTCGTGGCGCCGACCAGCGTCACGGTGCCGTCGAGCGGCTCGCCGCGCTCCAGCCGGACCCGGATCCGCTCGACAAGCCAGGACAGCTCGGGAACGCCGAGCAGCCGCTCCAGTTTGGCGTTGTCTACGGTGATCTGACGCGCTGATGCCGGGTTGCCCACCTCTGGCATGCTAGCCAGCCTGGTGCCGCCGGTGTAACCCCGCGGCCGGCCGCCAATCCGGGCTCACAGGCGGTCGCGATCCGGCTTCCACTGGTACAGGTCACGCAGCAGCGAGATCTCCGCGCCGTGGTGGATGGCCTCACGATGGATGTGCAGCACCAGCGCGGCGAAGGGGGTGTCCGCGAACTGGCCGTCGCCTTCCTCCGGACCCGTGCAGAACGCCAGGCCGCCGGTCCCGAGGCCGCGGACGCCGGAAATCCAGGCGGCGTGAGCGTCGTCCAGCTGGCGGAGTGCCTCCGTCGCGGTCGGCGCGTACTCCCAGGTCCGGTAGTCGGCCGGCGGGCCGCCAAAGTGGGTGGCGTTCCGCGACGCGAACACGCCCACGATGATGTGGGCCAGCCGCCAGCCGATCGTGGTCACTGGCTCCGGGTCCGTGCGCTCCAGGGAGTAGTCCATCGTGAAGTCACCGGCGCCCGCCGAGATCGGCGCATCGCTCTCGCCCCGGCGGCTGATCGTCCAGCAGCCTGGTACGGGCTGCCAGAAGTACTCCGCGTCGGTGAGCCCGTCGAGCCGCGGCCGGAGCTGATTGTCCCAGTGCCACTCAAGCTGATCCACGAGCTCGCTGTTCCAGTCGATGTCAGCTGTTCTGTCCTTGTCCATGCGCACAGACGCTAGACCCGCATGCGGACAGAAACGGTCCTCAATTGCTGCCAGACTGAGATTCATGGTGGAAACCTCGGCCCGGCTGCTGCGGCTGCTGTCGCTGCTGGAGGTGAGGCCGGACTGGGGCGGCGCGGATCTGGCCAGCAGGCTCGACGTCACGCCGAGGACGCTGCGCCGCGACATCGCCAGGCTGCGCAGCCTCGGCTACCCGGTGCACGCGGCGCCGGGCGTGGCCGGCGGCTACCGGCTCGGTGCCGGCGCCTCGCTGCCGCCCCTGCTGCTCGATGACGACGAGGCGGTCGCGGTCGCGCTGAGCCTGCGATCAGCCCCGGCGCACTCGGTGTCGGGCGTGGGCGAGGCATCGCTGCGGGCGCTGGCCAAGCTCGAGCAGGTCCTGCCGTCCCGGCTGCGCGAGCGGGCAGCCGCCATCGGGCACGCCACGGTGCCGCTGTCCGGCCCGGTGCCTGCGATTGACGCTGAGACCCTGGTGACCATTGCCCGCGCCTGCCGTCACTGCGAGCGGGTTGAGTTCGGCTACCGCAGCCACGGCGGCGAGCTGACCAGGCGTCTTGTCGAGCCGCACCGGCTCGTGCAGGCCAGCTACCGCTGGTACCTGGTCGCACGCGACCTGGACCGCGCTGACTGGCGTACCTTCCGCTGCGACCGGATCACCGGACCGCAGCTGACGGGCGTCCGGTTCGCCCCGAGGGACCCGCCGGACGCGGCCGCTTTCGTGGCGCGGGCGGTGACCACGGCGCCGTACCGCTACCAGGCCCGGATCCTGGTGCACGCACCCGCCGAGACCGTCGCGGAGCAGGTGCCGCCCAGCGCCGGCGTGCTCGAGCCGGCCGGCCCTGACAGCTGCGTGCTGATCAGCGGATCGGACTCCCTGGACGCGATCGCCGTCATGGTCGCGATGATGGGCCTGCGCTTCATCGTTCTGGAGCCGCCCGAGCTCATCGAGCGAATGCGCGCGCTGGCCGCCATGCCTGGCCGCAGGGCCGCTAGCAGCCCGGCCTGCACCGTAATCCGGCCCGACTTGGCCGCCTTCGCCAGCTCGGCGTAGTCGCGCTCGTTCTGATCGGCGTAGCTCGCGGCGAAGTCGGCGACGGCCTCGTCGAAGACATCCGACGAGCCGAGGTAACCCGCGATCGCGCACCGGTCACCAGTCCGGGCGTGGGCACGGGCCAGCGTCCAGCCGCAGAAGCCGGCGTACCTGCGCATCCAGCCGGGCGGCATGCCCTGAATCTCGGCGGACAGCTTCCAGTCCCGCAGCTGGCGGGTGTAGTAGTCGTGCGGCCGCCCGTCGATCCCTTCCTCGACCCGGACCCAGCCGAGAAACACGTCGCTGGCCGCCTGAGTGAACCGCTGGCCGATGACGACCCGCTGCCCGTGGTTGTCGTACTGACTGGGCCCGGCGAACTCGCTGAGCACCGAGCGCTCGGCCTCCTTGACCTGCAGGAACAGCGGATCGGTCTGGCCGCCGCCGAGCAGCAGCAGGATCCAGCAGCGGGTGCCGACGCTGCCGACGCCGACGACCTTCCTGGCCAGGTCGGCGACCTGGTAGCGGCCGAGCAGCTCGGCCGCGTCCTCGCGCAGCGTGCGCCGGTAGGACGCCAGCAGGCCCCAGATCATGGCCTGGAAGTCGGCCGTCGCCTCCTCGCTGGCAAGGTCGGCTGCCGGGACGATCAGCGGCGGATCGGCGACGATCCTGGGCCGGCCGTCGACGACGGTCGTCAGCTTCGCCAGCGCCTGCATACTGTCCTTGGTCCTGGCCTTGACCAGGCCCTGATCGAGCTTCCTGCGCAGCCTGCCGCCGATGCTGGACTTGAGATCGGCGTACATCTGATCCAGGTCCAGGTGGGCGTACCAGACGTCCAGGCTGGTCATCCCGGCGAAGTCGCGCATCGCCTCGCGGTAGCGGCGGACCGCGGCCAGGACGGCCTTCCTGCGCTGCTTCGGCTGAAGCCGTTCTCGCGGGCGGCGATCTCGATGCTGGCGGCCAGCCGCTTGACGTCCCACTCCCAGGCGCCAGGCAGCGTCTCATCGAAGTCATTGATGTCGAACACCAGCCGCCGCTCCGGCGACCCGAACACGCCGAAGTTCGACAGGTGCGCGTCGCCGCAGGCCTGCACGGTCATCCCGGTGACCGGCGTCGACGCCAGGTCACTGGCCATCGGCAGCGCGGCGCCGCGGAAGTACGCGAACGGCGAGGCCAGCATCCGGCCGTAGCGCACCGGCACGAGCTCCCGAACGCGGGTCTGGCCCTGGAGCTCAAGCAGGTCAACCGGATCGGGGCGGTCGTAGGGCAGGTCAAGCGCCGCATGATCCTCGCGGGGTATCAGTCCCCTGGCGGCCTTGCCGAAGCTCGCGCGCTCGGCCGGGCGGTCAGGCTGCCGGGCTCCGGCCAGGCAGGCTTCCTGGCTCGCGGTCGGGACGTGGACGGGGACGCAGCAGCAGCCGGCGGGCTCTTCACGGCGGACATCGGGAACCTTCTTCCTGTCCGGTAGCTCTGCGCCATACCCGGGCAGGAAGAAAGGGCGACCACCCGTACCGGGTGATTCGCCAGCCGCGCTAGCCGGAGCTCAGCAGCACGTAGTACGGCTTCCCGCGATAGCTCAGCGTGATGATCTTCACGTGCGGATGCTGGCTGCGGAACTCCCGCACGTCCTGCACGTTCAGATGGCGGGTGACCAGCGCCTGCGTCCGCGGCACCACGTAGCTGCGGTAGTACGCCTCGTAGACCGCCAGCTGGCGGGTGTTGAAGACCATGGTGTGCAGGTCGAGTGGCACCGGGGCGGGCCTGACATCCGCGACGAAGTAGATGAGGCCCGGATACGCGGCCGGGAAGCCGACGACGTACGTCGTGCGCGAGCCGACCGCGGCGTGGATCTGGTTGGCCAGCGTCAGGAAACTGCGCATCGACTCGGCATCCGCTGGCAGCACGTCGGTGCGGCCCACAGGCCGGGCCCGGCCCGCTGCGCCGCGACCGTCGCCGGGGTCGCCGGCACGGCTCGGCGGCGAGCCGCTGGCGGTCGAGCAGCGGCGCCTCCGCCTCATTACGGATATGCGGCAGCCGGAAGGTCTTCGACGGCAGGAGCAGGAAGGAGGCGACGACGACGAGGACGCCCGCGCCGACCAGGGTGGCGCGCCGGTGCGCCCCGAGTACCGCGCGGCAGCACGCTGGCGACCGTCACTACCAGCGCCGGGCACGAGCAGCAGCGTCCCGGTCAGGTGGTCCGCATCCGAGCGCAGCAGCGCACCCTGGTAGAGCAGGATCGTCGTCAGCACGACCGCCACCAGCATGATCCGGTCCCGCGACCAGTCCGTGGCGATCCGGAACGGGCGGAACTGCACGACCGTCAGCAGCGCCAGCAGCACCAGGAAGAACGGCAGGATGTAGTACATGTGGACCCACGGGGCGTCGTAGCGGATCTCGCCCCTGGATGGCTTGACGCCGCCGTAGGGCGTGTTGCTGTAGCCCTCGGCCACCGCCCTGGTGATGAGGACGTACAGGTAGAGGAACCGCCCGAGCAGGCCCTTGGAGATGTAGTAGGCCAGCACCGGTAGCCAGATCAGCACGAACCCGGCCGCAACCGCGGCCGAGCCCGGAGAGAACCGAGCGCCACGAGGAGCTACCGCTGAGCAGCAGCAGCGCGCCGATCGCGAGCGCGCCGACGAGTCCCGCGGCCAGGTTCTCCTGGGCAACGTAGGACAGCCCGCCCCACAGCACGCCGAGAACGGCGCCCCCGGCCAGGCCGCGCCAGCCGGGCGATCTTCTGATCACCGCGGGCAGCAGCAGGAGCAGCGAGATCGCGCCAACGTAGCGAAGCGGGTTGGCCCAGCCGAAGAACCCGCTGTAGGCGCCGCCCGGCACGAAACCCATCAGCTGCAGGGCCGGGTAGATCAGCGCGGACATCAGGGCCGCGAAAAGGCCGCGGAGGTAGCCGAGCGAGAGGAACAGCACGACGAAGAAGATCGACGCCCCGGCCCACTCGAACATGGCCCACGACTCGCGGAAGCCGACGACCGAGAAGGTGGCGACGTGCTTCATGTACCAGTAGGACAGCAGCTGGGCGCCGGGGCCGTACTGAATGGCGGCCGGGCCGATATAGGGCACGGCGCCCTTGGAGATGGCCTGGAAGCCGGTGAGGAACACGTCTTCCTGGGTACCGATCCCGCTGGCGCCGGACGTGCGGTTCAGGAACCAGGGCGGTCCGTAGAAGTAATAGGCCAGGCCCAGTGCGGTGAGGACGCCGGCCGCGATCCGCAGGATGGCCGCGCCCCGGAACCGGCCCGCGGCAGCGGCGTGAGCCGCACCGCCGCGGCGAGCGGTGCTCACGGCCGTGGCCGGGTGGACCGACGCTGCCGGGGCCGGTGCCAGTCGGTGGCGGGCCGGCGTCGTCGTCCGGCTCTGCTGCCCGGCGCGGGCCGAGCTCACGGAACCAGGCGCGCCAGCTCGGCGGGTGGGCCCGGCCGGCCGCCAGCACGCGGGCCGCGGCGACAAGCACGAGCATCGGCGCGAGCGCGCCCAGCAGGTAGGTCGCCGTCACCCAGCGCTTGTCCATGAACCCGAACGAGATCCACACGATCGTCGAGGGCAGCGTCGCCTTGCACCGGTAGTAGGCGGCGATGAGCAGGAACGGGAACCAGACCGCCAGCGCCAGCCAGATGGCGGCGCGCTGGTCGGGAGCCACGAGCCGGTCAAGGAAGGCCGCGCGGCGCGGAGCCGCCCAGATCACGGCGATCAGGATCAGGACGCCGACCGCGAACAGGCCGAGCAGGGCCAGCAGGATAATTTCCTTCTGCGGCCGGAGCAGATGCCCGGCCGGGCGCACGTACAGCGCGATCCCGATCGCCAGCACGCAGGTGGCCGCCAGCGAGGCGAGCGCGGCACGGTACAGCCACACCGGGCCGGCGTCGACGACTCTGAGTGCCCGTGCCAGCGACCGGGACGTGCGCGGCGGTGGCGGGCCCTCGACGACCACCGTGCGCTCGCCCGACTGACTCATCCCTCGTCTACCTGCTCAGCTTCTTCTCTGACCCGGCCGACCGCGAAGACCGACTGCCCGAACGGCGGCCGGTTCCCCATGAGCCGCTCAGCGAATCGGACGACCGGCACGACCAGGCGGTCATAGAAGCTGATCGTCCCGCCGATCCTGGGCTGCCTGCGCAGCAGGCTGGTGAACGCGTAGTAGCAGATCAGGCCCAGCGAGTTCGCGTACCTTACCTCGACGACCTCGAGGCCGGCGGCCGAGAGCGCCCTGGTCATCGAGCGCCTGGTGTACCGGCGGACGTGCCCCGTCGCGATGTCGACCGGGCTCATCGCGAACGGGAACGCCGGGCAGACCAGCACGATGTAGCCCGTCCGGCCGCACCAGCCTGGCCATGCTCCGCAGCGCCCCGATGTGGTCATCAATGTGCTCGAGGACGTTGTAGGAGACCAGGCAGGAATGGTCAGCACGATCCTCGGTGGGCAGCAGGACCTGGCGGACCGTCACGTTCGGGTAGGCCGCCATCTCAGCGCGGAGGCCGGGCAGCAGCGCCGGATCCGCCTCGGTCGCCGTGAACTTCTCGGCCGCCGGGATCCACTCCTTGGCGTAATCCCCGAAGCCGCTGCCGATCTCGATCGGGTGCTCACCGAGGTAGGGACGCGCGAACGCGGCGAACCACCTGCGGTGGTTCTCGCACTCGGCGAGTGCCTCCAGCACGTCGTGCTGGGTCTTCCGGTCGCCCCGGAGCTGCTCGACGTCGACCTCAGGCTCGCTGTCGTAACGCACTGAATCCACTCAGCTACCTCTCGCTGTGCCTCGGGGCCACCTGACCCTGGCCACCACGGTTCGGTCGAAACAACCTGGCAATTCCGGCGTTTCGCAAGCAAGTACCCGCGAGATAATACATGTGCCTCGCCACCACTGGCGGCACGCTGGGCAAGTCGTGACCTGCCCCGAAGCTAAAGCTGAATGAATGGTAACCGCATCAGCCGGAAACGTTTGGTAGTCACGCCTCTGGGTCCGCGATTGTGCCCGGACAGGCGCCGGCGCCGGTCAGGACAGGCCGGGTCAGGACAGGCCGCCGGCCCGGTGGATCTCGTCCCGGCTGGGCAGCTTCACCCGGGCGCCGCGGCCCAGGCTGGCTGCCAGGTCCTTCTCCGCCGCCTCGATCTTCAGCCAGTCCGCGTAGCTGACATGCCTGATCTTGCGCTCGGCGAGCAACTGGTGCAGCGCCGACACGACTTCCTCCGCGATGGCCTCCGCCGCCGCCGGCAGCCGCAGCAGCCCGGCCCTGGGCAGCTGCACGTCGTCCGGCCCCGGACCGCCGGCCAGGTCGGCCAGCAGGGAGCGCACCGTCTCGGCCGCGTCCGACTTGTTCGTGCCGATGACCCCGGTCGGGCCGCGCTTGAGCCAGCCGGCCACGTACTCGCCGGGCAGCGGCTGGCCGTCCGGCCCGAGGACGCGGCCTGCCGCGTTCGGCACCGTCGACGTCCGCTCATCGAACGGCACGCCGGCCAGCGGGACGCTCTGGTATCCGACGGAGCGCAGGACCAGCTGGACCGGCAGCGTCTCCAGCTCCCCGGTGCCGACGAGGTTCCCCGTCTCATCCAGCCGGGTGCGCTCGAGAGTCAGGCCCTCGACCGCGTTCCCGCCCTGGATCTCCACCGGCCGCAGCCAGAACCTGACGTTCAGGCGGCGGGCGCCGCCCGCCGGCGCCCTGCCCGCCCAGTCCCTGATGACGGCATAGTTGCCCCGCACGTGCCGGTCGGACTCCGCCAGCCGCGCGCTCTCCCCGGTCGCGTCGAAGGCGTCCAGGTCCGCCTCGCCGTCCCCGACGACGATGTCCACGCCCGCCAGCTCGCCGAGCTCGCGCAGTTCCTTCGTGGTGAACTTGGCCTGGGCCGGCCCGCGGCGGCCGATCATGTGCACCTCGCGGACCTTGCTGGCCATGAGGGCGTCCAGGACCGGCTGGGACACGTCGGTCTCGCGCAGCTCGACCGGGTTGCGCACCAGGATGCGGGCAACGTCGACGGCCACGTTCCCGACGCCGATGACCGCCACCGACTCGGCATCCAGCGTGAACGCGGCCGAGTCAACGTCCGGGTGGCCGCAGTACCAGTTGACGAAGTCGGTGGCCGCGACGCTGCCGGGGAGGTCCTCACCGGGGATCCCCAGGCGCCGGTCCCGCATCGCGCCGGTGGCGTAAACGACGCCGTCATAGACGGCCAGCAGATCCTCGCGGGTCACGTCATCGCCCAGGTGCACGCCGCCGATGAAGTTGACCTGCTCGTGCTCCAGGACATTGCGCAGGTACTCAGCGATCGACTTGATCGACTTGTGGTCCGGCGCGACCCCGTAACGCACCAGGCCGTAGGGTGTCGGCAGCCTGTCGATCACGTCCACCCGGATGGCCCGCGGCGGGTCAAGCGCCGCTGCCTGCTTGATCAGCGCCTCGGCCGTGTACAGGCCTGCCGGGCCGGAGCCGACGACTGCTACCTGAAGAGTCTGCATACTCCTGATTCTGCCCTGTCAGCACCAGCCCGCGGGCCTGGCCGGCGCGAGTCAGCTGCGTTGCAGGGGAACGGCGAGCCAGACGGGAGCAGTGAGATGACAGCCTTCCTCGCAGGCATCCGCGCCACCGTGGTGCCGGGCGCCGATCACCGGCACGGGCCGCTGCCGCCCGTCCTGCTCAGCATGACCGTGGTCACCGGGCTGGTGGATGCCTTCAGTTACCTGACGCTCGGCCATGTCTTCGTCGCCAATATGACCGGCAACATCGTCTTCCTCGGCTTCGCGCTGGCCGGGGCGCCGGGCTTCTCGATCGGGGCCTCGCTGGCCGCCATCGCCGCCTTCGCCGCCGGCGCGCTGGCCGGGGGCAGGCTGAGCACCAGGTTCAGTGAGCACCGCGGGCGGCTGCACAGTTCGGCAGCCGGGGCGCAGGCCGTCTTCATCGCCGTCGCCGTCGTGCTCGCCGCAGTCGGCGGCAGCCCGGTCACCACCGGATTCCGCTATGCGCTCATCGCCATGCTCGGCATCTCCATGGGCATCCAGAACGCCGCGGCGCGCAAGCTCGCAGTACCTGACCTCACTACTACCGTGCTCGACGCTCACCCTCACCGGGATCGCGGCCGACAGCCGCCTGGCGGGCGGCAGCGGCTCGCAGGCAGGCCGCCGGCTGACCGCGGTCGCGGCCATGCTGGCCGGCGCGCTGGCCGGCGCGGCGCTGGTACTGCACGCCCGGATCTGGTACCCGCTGCTGATCGCCCTCGTCGCGATAGCAGCCGGGGCCATCGCCACGTCCCTGCTCGGCCGGGCGGGGCCCGACTGGGTCACAGGCACCCAGCCCGCCGTCCGCTAGCGTGGTGAACATGCAGGAGGAGCAGCCAACCGGGGCACCACAGGCAGCCCAGGCCGCACCGGACAGCCTGGCCGGGCGCGTCGCGCTGGTGACCGGCGGCAGCGGCGGCATCGGGCAGGCCATCGCGCTGGCCCTGGCCGACGCGGGGGCCAGCGTGGCCATCGGCTACGGGGCGAGCGACGCCGCCGCCCAGCAGCTGGCCGGGCAGATCACCGCGGCAGGCGGGCGGGCAGCTGCGCTGAGCGCCGACCTGGCCTACGCAGCCGAGGTCGCCAGGCTTGCCGAGGACACCGAGCATGCGTTCGGACCGGTCGACATCCTGGTCAGCAACGCCGGCACGGGCCAGCGGCAGCAGCTGGAGAGCATTGAGGTCGAGGAATTCGACGAGACCGTGGCGGTCAACCTGCGCGCACCGTTCCTGCTGTCGCAGCGGCTCGTGCCGCCGATGGCACGGCGCGGTTACGGCCGGGTGCTGTTCATGTCGTCGGTGGCCGCCTTCACCGGCGGGGTAGTGGGACCGCATTACGCGGCATCAAAGGCGGGCCTGCACGGCCTCACGCACTCGCTGGCCGCCAGATTCGCCGCCTCGGGCGTCACCGTCAACGCGCTCGCGCCCGCGCTCATTACCGACACCGGCATGCTGCCCGGCGAGCCGGATGACCTTCGCAGGCTCGTCCCGGTCGGGCGGCTCGGGCGGCCAGCCGAGGTCGCCGACCTCGCACTGGCCGTCCTGCGCAACCCGTACCTGACCAGCCAGGTCATCTCCCTGGACGGCGGGATGTACCCGCGCTAGTCCGGCATGACCCGATAACGCCGAATATCCGGATCTGGCATATGACGGGAACGCACTAGCCTGCGCCGGTCTGTACCGGCGCAGCCCGGCCCGAAATACGACAGGCATTAGTCGGTGCAGAATCATCAGTTGTCGGCAAAGTTTCTTAAAGGATGCGGATAGCCGGCCATCTTCCCGCCGGCACCGGGAACACCTCCACCTGCCCGGGTGCACGTCAGCAGCCGGCCATGGGGACGGCTTCCCTTCCGGGAATGCCTCCCCTTGCCGATCTCGGCCGCCGGACTGCAGCATCGGCGACGACGACACGGGCGAGTACGACGGGGACGGGATGTGCTGCGGCCTTAGGGTCCGCGGCCAATTCAGGGGAGCACAGTGGCCTCAGGCAGAACGGTTCAGTTGAACGCTGTCGCAATGGCTCGCCGGTCAATCGCGGTGGCAATGGGAAAGGCAGCCAGGAACGGAGTCAGGCGGCTCGGCAAGGGCAACGGGACGGCCATTCCAGGGCAGGTCATGCTCAGGGTCGATCCGGGCGCGCTGGGCGGCATGATCGCGGAGCTGGCACGCGGCTGCGTGCTGGTAACCGGGTCCAACGGCAAGGGCACGACCTGCCGGATGCTGGCGCAGATCATGCGGGCCGGCGGATTGCACCCGGTGCTCAACGGCGAGGGCTCGAACCAGCTGTCGGGCCTGGCGACCACGATGGTCGCGCACGCCGCGCCCACCGGGCGGCTGCGGCAGGACTTCCGCGCGATCGGCCTGTTCGAGGTCGACGAGGGCTCGTTCCCCGAGGTGATGCCGCACATCAGGCATCCGGCCGCGATCGTCGTCACGAACCTCTTCCGTGATCAGCTCGACCGCTACTTCGAGCCCGCCTACATCATGGGCCTGCTCGAGCGCACCATGCGCAGCCTGCCGCCGGACACCACGCTGATCCTGAACGCCGACGATCCGCGCATCGCCTGCCTGGCGGCGGATCTGCCCAACCCGCGGCTGTACTTCGGCATGGCGGACACCGGGCCGTGCCGCAGCGAGCCTGACCCGACGTCGGACTGCCCGCGCTGCCCGCGCTGCGGTGGCGAGCTGTCCTACAGCAGCGTTTTCTACGCTCATCTCGGGCACTGGTCCTGCCCGGGCTGCGGGCTGGCCCGGCCGGAGCCAGACATCCGGGCGACCGGGATCGAGCTGATCGGCTCGCAGTCCACCCGGCTGGAGATAGCAACGCCCGCCGCGACCACGGTCATCAGCGTCCCGCTGCCCGGCCTGTACAACGCCTACAACGCGCTGGCCGCCGTCGCGGCCGCGACCCAGTGCCAGCTGCCTGAGGAGTCGCTGCAGGCGATCGGCGAGATCACCGCCGGGTCGTACCGCATGGAGCGGGTGGAGGTCGACGGCCGCGACGTCTATCTCGCGCTGGCCAAGAACGCCAACGGCTACACCGAGGTGCTGAGGGCGGTGCTGGGCGACGGTCTGCCGAAGCGGATGCTGCTCGGCCTGAACACCAATCCCGGCAAGCAGCCGGACACCTCGTGGATCTGGGATGTCGACTTCGACGCGATGGCGGGCCTGGTGCTCGTCCCGGTCGTGTCTGGCAACCGCGCCGCCGACCTGGCCGTCCGGCTGAAGTACGCCGGATGGCCCGATCCCGGCGATGTCATCGTCCAGCCGGATCCGGTGGCGGCGTTCCAGGCCGCGCTTGCGGCGACCCCGCCAGGTCAGCCGCTGTGGATCGTGTCCACGTCCGTCGTGCTGTCCGGCATCAGGGCCTGGCTCCGGCGTCAGGGCTACGTCCGTGAGCTGTGGCAGGAGTTCGCCCGCGAGCAGCAGGAGCAGGCCAGGCGGCCCCGCCTGCGGATACGGCCGCAGGCACCGGCCCTGCCCGCTTCGGTGCAGCCCCGGCCGGTCCGGCGCCGGACAGCCCTGCCGCTGCAGACGGTCGAGCTGCCCGCCGCGGACATGCCGCCGGCCGGGCCGGTACGGCCGCTGGTCGCGGGGTCGACCGTCAGCATGCCGACGACAGCTGACCTGCCGCCGCTGATCGCCGAGGGTGACGACCAGGCGGCGCCAGCTGGCCGGGAGGCCAGCATCGAGGATCGGGGAGCAGGACTGTGACCGCCATGAAGATCACCATCGGCTATCTCTACCCGGACATGATGTCCACCTTCGGCGACCGCGGGAACGTCGAGACCGTCAGGCGGCGCTGCGCCTGGCGCGGCATCGGGACCGAGATCACCGAGCTCAAGCTGGGCGACCCGGTCCCGGCCGGGCTTGACCTCATCCTGATCGGCGGCGGCGGCGAGGCGCAGCAGCGGCTCGTCGCCGCTGACCTGCACAAGGTCAAGGCGCCGGGCATCCGCGACGCGGTCGCCGGCGGGACGGCCGCGCTGGCCGTCGGCGGGGGCTTCGAGCTGTTCGGGCGCTTCTGCCAGCCGGAGCGGGGCGCTGAGTACCCGGGCGTCGACCTGTTCGACTGCTGGACCATCCGGCGCAGCACCCTGCTGGGCGACGACTACGGCACGATCGCGCAGGCGAAGGCCGACCGGGTGATCGGCGAGCTCGTCGTGCAGTGGGACGACAGGCTCCTGGTCGGCTTCGAGAACCACAGCGGCGGCACCTACCTGGGCACGGCCGCGCAGCCGCTCGGGCTGGTGCTCACCGGTCATGGCAACAGCGGCACCGGCACCGAGGGCGTCATCCTGGGCAGTGCCGTCGGGACCAACCTGCGCGGGCCCTGCCTGCCGAAGAATCCCGCGCTGGCCGACTTCCTGATCGCCGCCGCAGTCGGCCGGCGCCACCCCGGCGCCGAGCTGATGCCGCTGCGGGACGAGCTGGAGCAGGCCGCGCATGACGACTGCCTGCAGCGCGTGCTGCCAGCCGGCCGGATCCGGCGCGTGCGGCCGGGCCGCGCCGCGCGCACGGGCCCGGCTCGCCAGCCGCGGCTGACCAGGCCGCAGCGCAGCCCGCAGCGCGCCGCAAGGACGACCGACGCCGGCACACGCCCGTGACGACAACCGAGCGGCCCGCTGGCACTGCGGGCGAGGCCCTGGCCCCGGACGCGAAACTCGTCGCCGTGCCAGTCGGAGAGGTCCTGGCGCCGGACGCGAAACCGGCCGGAACCAGCGGCAGCGGCAGCGGCGGTAGCAGCGGCGGTAGCAGCGCGGTGGCGGCAGCAGGAACGGCCGCGGCCCGAGCATGGCCCGCTCCAGCAGCGTCATGGCCGCCGGGACGATCGCCTCCCGTGCCACCGGCTTCATCCGCACCGCGGTCCTGCTGTACGCGATCGGCACCCAGAATCTCGGCAACGCCTACAACGTCGCCAACACCGTTCCGAACGCCGTCTACAACCTGGCGCTCGGCGGCATCCTGACCAGCGTTGTCGTGCCGCTGCTGGTCAAGGCGGCCAAGAGCCACCGCGACGGCGGCGAGGCCTACGACCAGCGGATGTTCACCCTGGGTGTATTCGCGCTCGGCGGCATCACGGTGCTCGCCACGGCCGCGGCGATACCGATCACGGCGATCTACGGCCACGGGATGGCGAACGCGGCCACCTATCACCTGACGGTGATCTTCACTTACTTCTTCCTGCCGCAGATCTTCTTCTACGGAGTCAGCTCTCTGTACGGCGCGATCCTGAACGCGCGCGGCAGCTTCGCCTCCCCGATGTGGACGCCGATCGTCAACAACGTCGTCGTCAGCCTCGTCGGCATCGCGCTGATCCTCACGGCCGGGACGAACCTCACGCCGGAGACCATCTCGCCGCGCGAGGTCCAGCTGCTGGGCATCGGCACCACGCTCGGCATCGTGCTGCAGACGGCGGCGATGTGGCCCGCTATGCGGAGGGTCGGCTTCCGGTGGCATCCGCGCTTCGACTTCCGGCGCGCGGAGGTCGGCGAGATCGGCCGGATGGGCGGCTGGATGTTCTTCTACATCATGGCGACCCAGCTGTCGTTCACCGCGACCACCATCGTCTCCAACGATGCCGGCGCGCGCGTCTGCAAAACCTGCGCCGGGGCCGGCTTCGCCGCCTTCAGCAACGCCTGGCAGCTGTTCCAGCTGCCATTCGCCATCGTGGGCGTCTCGGTGATCACCGCGATGCTGCCCCGCATGAGCGAGCACGCCGCAGCGGGCCGGAACGCCCTGCTCACCAGGGACTTCTCCGCCGCCACCCGGCTCTCCTCGGTCATCGTGGTCCCGTCCGCCATGATCCTGGCCGTGCTCGGGCCTGCGCTGGCTGAGGGCGTCTTCGGGCACGGCAGCACATCGGCCGCCTCCGCCAGGTACCTGGGCGTCATCTTCGGCGTGTTCTGCCTCGGCCTGCTCCCCTACACGCTGTTCAACCTGCTGCTGCGCGCGTTCTACGCAATGCACGACTCCAGGACGCCGGCGCTGATCGGAGCGTTCTCCATGGCCGTCCGCATCGCCTGCAGCTTCCTCGCGCTGGCGCTCCTGCCGCCTGCGCAAGTCGTGGCCGGTCTCGGCGTCGGGTTCGGCATCTCCAGTCTGGTCATGACCGTCATGCTGTGGCGCGTACTCGGCAGGCGCATTGGCGGCCTCGACACCCGTCGCATCATGAGGACGCTGGTCCGCATGCACATCGCGGCCGTTCCCGGCATGATCTTCGCGATCGCTACTTCGCTGCTCATCGGCAGGCTCGCGCCGGCCGGCACCATCTCGTCGCTGACGATCGTGGTGATCGGCGGCGCCGGCGGCCTGCTGCTGTACCTGCTGACGGCCAGGCTGCTGCGTGTGCCCGAGGTCGGCGACCTGACCGCGTCACTGCGCAGCAGGTTCCGCCCCGGCGCCGGCGCCTGACAACGCCCGCGCAATTGCCCGCAGAATAAAACGCTTTACTGTTCCATAGATTGCCGTCCGCATTGCCTTTATCCCGGTCCGGGTATCACCAATTCCGGATGGACTGAGGTTATGCGAATCAGCTGCGAGTGACACCGCAGCCGGACGGGGAACGCAACGTGAAATCGACTGGCCGCCGGGCCTCGGCTGGCACGATCCTGCGGGTCATCAGCGCAATTGCGGCTCTCGCCGTGGTCAGCGGGCTGCTCGTCGCCGGCCTCGTGCTGCCGGTCGCAGGAATGGCGGGAATGGCCACCCGCGATGCCGCCGAGACATTTAATGACCTGTCCGTGCCGACCCTGGCCGAGCTGCCGACACGGTCGGTAATCCTGAATTCCAGCGGCGGCCTCATCGCGTATTACTACCCGAATCACATCTACCGCGTTCCCGTTTCTTATAACCAGATCGCCCCCTCGATGCGCAATGCCATCGTCGCGATCGAGGACTCACGGTTTTACCAGCACGGCGCGCTGGACATCCGCGGCACCCTGCGCGCGATCACGACCGACCTGGCGGGCGGCCAGGTGCAGGGCGGCTCCACGCTCGCACAGCAGTACGTCAAGAACGCGCTGGTCCTGACGGCGATCGACAGCGCCGAGCAGCACGCCGCGGTGGCCGACAGTGCCGCGCGCAAGGTGCGCGAGCTGCGCATCGCCGTCAACGTCGAGCACGAGCTGACCCCGCATCAGCTGCTGGCGGCCTACCTGAACGTCGCCTACTTCGAGAACGAGGCCTACGGCATCGAGGTCGCCGCCGAGCGGTATTTCGGCCGGACCGCCGCGCGCCTGACCCTCACGGAGGCGGCCATGCTCGCGGGCCTGGTGCAGAACCCGTCGCTGTACAACCCGCTGGCCGATCCCGCTGCCGCGCGCCAGCGCCGCAATGTCGTACTCGGCCGGATGGCTCAGCTCGGCTACATCAGCAAGGCCGCCGCGGCCGCCGCCGACAAGGCTCCGCTCGGCGTGCACTTCCGGCCGCAGTCGCTGCAGCAGGGCTGCAGCAGCGCGTCGGCGGCGATCTCGGCCTGGTTCTGCGACTACGTCATCTCCGAGCTGCAGACCAATCCGGAATACCGCACGGCCTGGCAGCAGCTCAACAGCGTCGGCGGCCTGACGATCAGCACGACGATGAACAGCCAGGATCAGAGCGCGGCGCAGAATGCGGTGAACTTCATGCTCCCGGCACCGCCGTCCGGCTACAACCCGGGCCAGAACGCCGCCGCCGAGGTGCTCATCCAGCCAGGTACGGGAGACCTCAAGGCGATCGCGGTCGACCGGCCGTACGGTACCGGCAGGGGTCAGGACAGCATCGATTACGCGGCCGACAGCGCCCAGAACGGCGGCATCGGCGTGCAGACAGGCTCGTCGTCCAAGCTCTTCACGCTCATCACGGCACTCAAGCGAGGCGTCCCGTTCGGCTTCAGCATGTCCGTGTCCTCGCCCACCGTCGCCGGGCCGTACTACAACTGCAAGGGGCAGCCAACGGGGCCGTTCCCGGTCTCGAACGCCGAGGGCGCCGGCCACGGCACCTACTCCCTCTACACCGGCACCACCCAGTCGATCAATGTGTTCTTCGCCCGGCTGGAGCAGCGCGTCGGCCTGTGCAGCACCGTCAGGACGGCGGTCAGCATGGGCGTGCACCGCGCCGACGGCGGCTCGCTGCTCCGCCCGTCCGGCAAGCCGGGCACGCCTGGCTACCAGCTGCCCGCCGATGACATCCCGTCGTTCACGCTCGGCTCGGTGGCGGTGTCGCCGATGACCATGGCCGCCGCCTACGCCACCGTCGCCGCCGGCGGCATCTACTGCCGGCCGGTAGCGATCAGCAAGATCACCCTCTACGGCGGGCACCAGCTGCCGGTCGTGCCGGCCGACTGTCACCGGGTGTTCTCGACCGAGGTGGCAGCGGCGGCCGACTACATCCTGCGCGGCGTGCTCACCACCGGCACCGCGAAGGGTGACGGCGTGACCAGGGGCGGTGTCTACGTCCCGCAGGCCGGCAAGACCGGGACTGCCAACAGCTTCGACTTCGCCGCGTTCGGCGGCTACACGCCGAAGCTGGCCGGGTACGTGTCGATGTTCAACCCGGCCGGGCCGATCAGCCACCCGATGACCGGCTACGCGTCCTGCTACCGCGCATCCGGCGGCGGCGCGGACTGCCCGGGCTCAGTGTTCGGCGCGAACGCCGGCCAGATCTGGCAGATGACGTTCGAGTCAGCCGACCTCGGCCGGAGCTTCGGCTCGTTCCCCGGCGTCTCGGGGGGCAGCGGGTTCTTCAGCCGGGGCACCGGCCAGCACACGGCCGCGGCGAAGAAGCAGGGCTGAGCTCAGCCAGCGTGAGCGTCTCCGCGCTCACGCCGGATGACGCTGACCCTCGTCGGCAAGCTCGGGCGCGCGGCCGGCGACCAGCTCGGTGATCTGCCGGGCCAGGTGCTGCGCGGTCAGGCCCTGAGCGTCCAGCAGCTGCGCCCGCTCGCCGTGCGCCAGGAAGGCCTGCTGCAGGCCGAACGTGCGCACCGGGGTATCGACGTTGCTGTCCCGCAGCAGCCGGGCCACCGCGTCGCCGAAGCCGCCGACGCGGCCGTTGTCCTCGACGGTCGCCACCAGGCCGTACTGCCGCGCCGCCGCGGGCAGCGCCGCATCGAGCGGCTTGACCCAGCGCGGGTCGACCACGGTGACGCCGATCCCGTGATCGGCGAGCCGGTCGGCTGCCTCCACGCAGATGCCGGCCATCGGGCCCGCCCCGAGCAGCAGCACGTCCTGCCGGGCCGGATCAGCCGGGACCCGGAGAACGTCCATCGCACCCAGCTGACCGACGGCCGGCACGTCCGGCGTCGACTGACGGCCGGGGAAGCGCAGCGCCGTGGGACCGTCGCTGACCGCGACTGCCTCCCTGAGCAGCTCGGCAACGCGGGCGCCATCGCGGGGCACCGCGATCCGCAGGCCGGGCACGAGCTGCAGGATCGAGCCGTCCCACATGCCATGGTGGCTCGCGCCGTCGGGCCCGGTCACCCCGGCCCGGTCCAGCACGAACGTGACGGGCAGCCGGTGCAGCGCCACGTCCATGAGCACCTGGTCAAACGCGCGGTTCAGGAAGGTGGCGTAGATGGCGGCCACCGGGTGCAGGCCGCCCATCGCCAGGCCGGCGGCGCTTGTCACCGCGTGCTGCTCGGCGATGCCGACGTCAAAGACCCGCTCGGGGAATGCGCTGGCGAACTTGGCCAGGCCGGTCGGGTGCAGCATCGCCGCCGTGATGGCCACGACGTCAGGCCGCTCGGCACCAATGGCGGCCAGCTCGTCGCCGAACACCTGCGTCCACGGCTTCGCCGCAGGCTTCGCGGCCGCACTGGTGGTGGCACCGGGGCTGTCAACCGGGCTGGCGGCGGGAGCAGCCGGGCGCGCGGCCGGAGCCGGGGAGACCTGATGCAGGCAGTCCTCGATGTTCTCCTCGGCCAGCTGGTAGCCGAAGCCCTTGCGGGTGATCACGTGCACCAGCACAGGCCCGCCGAAGTCGCGCGCCCGCCGCAGGGCGTGCTCGACGGCGAACTCGTCGTGCCCGTCGACCGGCCCCAGGTACTTCAGCCCGAGGTCCTCGAACAGCACCTGCGGCTGGAGGACGTCCTTGAGGCCCTTCTTGAGCCCGTGCAGTGTGTCGAACAGCGGTGAGCCCACCAGCGGCGTGTGCGACAGCGAGGTCTTGATGTAGTCGAGCACCTGCTCATACCGCTGCGACACCCGGACCGTGGCCAGGTGATCGGCGAGGCCTCCGATCGTGGGCTGGTACGAGCGGCCGTTGTCGTTGACGATGATCACGACCCGGCGGTGCTTGGCCCCGGCGATGTTGTTCAGCGCTTCCCAGGCCATGCCGCCGGTCAGGGCGCCGTCCCCGATGACGGCGACGACGCTGCGGTGTGACTCACCGCGCAGCTCATAGGCCTTGGCCAGGCCGTCCGCGTAGGACAGGCTCGTGGAGGCGTGCGAGTTCTCGACCAGGTCGTGCTCCGACTCGCCCGGGTTCGGGTACCCGGTGACGCCGTGGCGCTGGCGCAGCGTGTCGAAATCCGGATAGCGGCCGGTCAGAAGCTTGTGCACATAGGACTGATGGCCGGTGTCGAACAGAATCCGGTCGACCGGCGAGTCGAAGACCCGGTGCAGCGCAATGGTGAGCTCCACCACGCCCAGATTCGGTCCCAGGTGACCGCCGTTCCTGGTCACGACGCTGATCAGGTAATCGCGGATTTCCGCAGCCAGCTGGGGCAGATCCTCAGCGCTGAGATCCTTCAGGTCCCGCGGACCGGAGATGCGCTCCAGCAAGGTCACGTGATCTGCTCCTCATATCGTCGGCCGCCACCAGGTGCCGGCCTGAGGCTCCCTGCCGCATCGCCGCCACCAGGCCCTGGTTGTCCGTCCAAGCCGTGCGTCCATGCCGCTCCCGGCGGCCGCTGCCCGCCCAGCACCTGCTGGACCTGCTCGCGCGTGTCCCTTGCCGGGGCACTTCTCACCGAGTCTATTTCGCTCCATCTGCCCCGCACACGCGACCTCGCTGCAGCGGCATGGGCCCTGGCCGGCCGGAGGTGCCGGAGGGCCATTCCGCCGCGGACCCGCGGGCACCTACAGTATGTCCTATGGCTGGTGAGCTATCCCCGGTGAACTCCTCTGGCGATCTGCCGGCGGAGGCGGAGCTCAGAGCCTCGCACACCGACCGGGACAGGGTCGTTGAGCTGCTCCGGGTGGCCGCTGGTGATGGCCGCCTGACGCCGGATGAACTCGACGAACGGCTCGAGGCGGCCCTGACGGCCAGGACCTACAGCGAGCTCGCGGTGCTGACGACCGACCTGCCGGCCGTGCCAGCGGCCGCGGGCGCGGCCGTCCCGGTACCCGAGGCCCGGCAGCTCGTGAGGATCGAGTGCGGCAGCGGCAGCGCGAAGCGCGACGGTCACTGGGTCGTACCGGAGCGGATAGAGGTCCGGGTCAGCAGCGGCAGCGTCAAGCTGGACCTGACCAGGGCCGTTATCAGCAGTCCCACGCTGCAGGTTGATGCTGACGTCCGCAGCGGGAGCCTCGTGCTCGTGACCAGGCCGGGAATCGTTGTCGATACGGACGACGTAGCGGTCCGGAGCGGCAGCGTGGGCGTCAAGGCGCCGCGCGGAGCGGACGTACCGGCGGTGCTCCGTGTCCACGTGACCGGCCAGGTAGGCAGCGGCAGCCTGAAAGCCAGGCCGCCACGGCGCACGTTCTGGCAGTGGCTGCTGCGCCGCCCCGTGAGTTATGACTGAGTGAATTATCGTGCGAGCGGCGAGGTCGCCTGGCCCGCGCTGACCGGCACTGTCTGCGCGCGGCCCGCCAGCCAGCCGGAGACCAGCTGCACGGCCGCCACCGCGAGCAGCGCGAGGCCTGGCACCGTCCAGCTGCCGGTCGCGTTGTGCAGGAAGCCGACCGTGAGCGGCCCGGCGCTGGCCAGAAGATAACCGGCCCCCTGGGCGAATGCCGACAGTGACGCGGCCGTGACGGGATCAGGCGCGCGAGCCATCGTGAAGAAGACGCCCAGGCCGAGCGCAGCACCCTGGCCGAGGCCGAGCAGCACGACGAAACCGGCGAGGCCCGGTCCGGCCGGGCCGAACACGGCGCCGCCGATGCCAGCCGCGATGGCCAGCGACGTGACCACAGCTAGCGCGCGCTGATCGCGGGCGCGGTGCGCCAGCACCGGGACCAGCAGGCAGGTCACGGCGTTCCCGAGGTTCATCAGCGCCAGCAGCTCACCGGCCTGCACCGCGCTCACGCCCCGGTCCCTGAACATGGTCGGGAACCAGGACAGCGTGGCGTAATACGACAGGCTCTGCAGCCCCATGAACAGCATGACCTGCCACGCCAGCCGGTAGCGGCCCATAGCCAGCGCCCCGGAGCGGCGGACCGGCTTGCCCGGTGCGAGCGGCCGTGACAGCGGAATGGCAGCCACCAGTCCGTCAGGCAGCGTGCGGTAACGCAACTGCGGCAGCCACAGCACAGCCGCCAGCACCGCCGTGACGGCCCACAGGCCGAGCGCGATGCGCAGCGAAGCGCTGGCGGCGGTCGTCCCGGCGCCAGCCGCGGTGAACACGGGCACGGCCAGCAGCGACCCGACGATCGCGCCGACCGACAGCATGAGCAGGTAGAGCCCGATCACCAGCCCGGCGCGGTCCGGCATGCGGCGCTTGACCAGGCTCGGCAGCAGGACGTTCATCAGGGCGATCGCTCCGGCGGCCACGATCGTGCCGGGAAACAGCAGGACCGCGGGGCTGAGGCCGCGCAGCAGCAGGCCGGTGCCGAGCAGCAGCAGCGCGGCGCCGAGGACGCGCTCCTCGCCAAAGCGGCGGCTCAGCGGAGCGCCGGTGCCGGAGAAGACGCCGAAGCACAGCGCCGGAATGGCGGCCAGCAGCGACAGGCTCGCGGCCGAGAGGTGCAGAGCGGATTCCAGCTCGGGAAAGATCGGGGGCAGGCTGGTGATCGCCGTGCGCAGGTTGAAGGCCAGGGCGAGGACTCCGACGATCAGCAGCACGGCGCCCGATCTCGCGGACAGCTGCCTGCCGGACAGCCGCCTGCCGGAAAGCTGCTTCAGCCTGACGGCGGCCCGCTGGCCAGCTACCAGGCGGGCCGGCGTGACGTCATCCGCGCTCTTCACCCGTGCCCACCCCCCAAGGCTCGCATATCGGGCTGGCGGACCCCAAGCCCGGCGCGTATGTCGGCAGCGTCTGCTACGAAGGACACCATGACAAGCCCCGATAATCCCCCGGCCGGCGCACTGGGGTCTGAGGCACTGGGGTCTGAGGCACTGCGGGCCGAGGCGGAGAGCTGCCTCCGCGCGCTCGCCGGCCCGGATGCCCGGCTGCGCGCCGACCAGTGGACCGCGATCAGGGCGATCGTCGCCGATCACGTCCGGGCGCTGGTCGTGCAGCGGACCGGCTGGGGCAAGTCGGCCGTGTACTTCACCGCGACGGCACTGCTGAGGGCCCGCGGGGCGGGGCCGTCGGTCATCGTCTCGCCGCTGCTCGCGCTGATGCGGAACCAGATCGAGGCTGCCAGCCGGGCCGGCATCCGGGCGCGGACCGTGAACTCGGTCAACATCGAGCAGTGGGAAGAGGTCTACGCCGAGGTCGCGGCCGGCGAGGTGGACGTCCTGCTGGTGAGTCCGGAGCGGCTCAACAACCCCGGTTTCAGGGACCAGGTGCTGCCGAAGCTGATCACCTCGGCCGGCCTGCTCGTGGTCGACGAGGCGCACTGCATCTCTGACTGGGGGCACGACTTCCGGCCCGACTACCGCCGCCTGCGTACCCTGCTCACCGAACTGCCGCCTGGCGTGCCCGTGCTGGCCACGACGGCGACTGCCAACGCGCGGGTCACGCGCGACGTGGCCGAGCAGCTGGGTGCCGGGGCTGACGGCGAGACGCTCGTGCTGCGCGGCCCGCTCGATCGCGACAGCCTGCGGCTCGCGGTCGTCCGCCTGCCGGCAGCACAGCAGCGCCTTGGCTGGCTGGCGGAGTACCTCGGCCAGCTGCCGGGCTCCGGCATCATCTATACGCTGACCGTTGCCGCGGCCCACGAGACGGCTGCGTTCCTGCGTGAGCGCGGTCATCAGGTACTCCCCTACACCGGCAAGGACGATCCCGCCGACCGGCAGGCCGCCGAGGATGCCCTGCTGGGCAACGAGATCAAGGCGCTCGTGGCCACCAGCGCCCTCGGGATGGGCTTCGACAAGCCGGACCTCGGCTTCGTCGTCCACCTCGGCGCACCGCAGTCGCCGATCGCCTACTACCAGCAGATCGGCCGGGCCGGGCGCGGCGTCGACCGGGCCGATGTCGTGCTGCTGCCGGGCCGCGAGGACGCGGACATCTGGGCTTACTTCGGCTCGCTGGCGTTCCCGCCCGAGCCGGTCGTCCGCCGAACGCTGGCCGTGCTGGCCGATGCTGGCCGTCCCCTGTCCACCGCCGCGCTGGAGACTCAGATCGACCTGTCCCGCGGGCGGCTCGAGATGATGCTCAAGGTCCTGGACGTCGACGGCGCGGTCCGCCGGGTGTCCGGCGGCTGGACGGCGACCGGGCAGGAGTGGGCTTACGACGCGGACCGGTACGCCACGGTCGCCGCCGAGCGCACCCGCGAGCAGCAGGCAATGCTCGGCTACATCGCCGCGACCAGCTGCCGGATGGATTTCCTGCGCCGGGAACTCGATGACCCGGCGGCGGAGCCGTGCGGCCGGTGCGATAACTGCACCGGGCAGCCGTGGCCGGACACCGTGCCCGAGGCAGCGGCCACGGCGGCGCGGGACCGGCTGCTGCGGCCCGGCACCGACCTGGACCCGCGCAAGATGTGGCCGTCCGGCATGCGCGAACTCGGCGTTGACGTAGCCGGGAAGATCAGCCCGGACCTGGCCGCCGGGCCGGGACGTGCTCTCGGCAGGCTGTCCGATCTGGGCTGGGGTCCCCGGCTGCGGGCACTGCTCGGAGCTGAGACGGCGGATGCCGTCGTTCCCGGTGACGTGGTGGACGCGGTCGTGGCGGTGCTGGCGGCCTGGCGGTGGGACGAGCGGCAGGCCGGCGTGGTCAGCCTTCCGTCCCGCACCCGCCCGCAGCTCGTCAGCAGCCTGGCGCAGCGCATCGCGGAGATCGGCCGGATGCCATTCCTCGGCTCGCTGGACTATGCGAGCGACGCCGTCGCTCCGGCTGGAGGCCGCCAGCACAACAGCGCGCAGCGGCTGCGCGCGGTATGGCACAGCCTGACGGTGCCCGCTGCTGTCTCCGGTCAGCTGGCCGGGCTCGGCGGGCCGGTGCTGCTCGTCGATGATCTGGCCGACACCGGCTGGACCATGACGGTGGCGGCGATGGCGCTGCGGGAGGCCGGGGCCTGCGCCGTCCTGCCGCTCACGCTCGCGTCGGCTGCGCCCTAAGCTCCTCGCGGTTCACTCCGGGCCGCTGCTAACCTAGTGGTGTGACGAGCTTCCGCAGCCTTCTTCTCCTCAGGCCGCTCTGACGACCATCCGTCAGCGCGGCCGCCCCTCATGCTCATCGTGAGGGGCTTTTTCATTTCCCGGCCACGACATCAGCTTCCCGACAGCGAAAGGCAATGGCGCCATGAGCGACCAGACGACGGAGGTACCAGGCCACCAGCCTGCGGACGGCGCGGCGGAGTCCGCGAGCCCGCCGTTCCGCTATGGCGCGGTGCTCGCGGCGCAGATCGAGCAGCGCTGGCAGGAGCGCTGGGAGGCGGAAGGAACCTTTCACTCGCCCAATCCGTCCGGCCCGCTGGCCGCCGGGTTCGACGAGATGGCCGGCCGGCCGAAGCGGTACGTGCTGGACATGTTCCCCTACGCCAGCGGCACCGGGATCCACGTGGGACACCCGATCGGGTACATCACCACCGACGTCTACGCGCGCTACCTGCGGATGACCGGGCACCATGTCCTGCACGCGATGGGGTTCGACGCGTTCGGCCTGCCGGCCGAGCAGTTCGCCCTGAGCACCGGCCAGCACCCGCAGGTCACCACCAGTCAGAACGTCGGCAACATGCGGCGCCAGCTGCGCCGCCTGGGCATGGGATATGACACCAGGCGCAGCATCGAGACGACCGATCCCGCCTTCTACCGCTGGACGCAGTGGATCTTCCTGCAGATCTTCAACAGCTGGGTGGACGAGCGCACCGGCCGGGCCAGGCCCATCGGCGACCTGGCCGCCGAGTACGCGGCAGGCGAGCGCGCGGTGCCGGGCGGGCAGGCGTGGGCGGAGCTGACCGACGCGAGGCGGCGCGAGCTGATCGACAGCCGCCGGCTGGCGTACATCGCGGAGGAGCCGGTCAACTGGTGCCCCGGTCTCGGCACCGTGCTGGCGAACGAGGAGGTCACCAGCGACGGCCGCAGTGACATCGGCAACTTCCCTGTCTACCGGCGGCCGATGCGGCAGTGGATGCTGCGCATCACCGCGATGGCCGAGCGCCTGATTGACGACCTGGACGACCTGGCCTGGCCGGACAACGTCAAGCAGCTGCAGCGCAACTGGATCGGCGCCAGCGACGGCGCTGTCATCTGGCTGGCCGCCGACGGTCCGGGCGCGGCGCGGATCGAGGTGTTCACCACCCGCCCCGACACCCTGTCCGGCGCGACTTACGTCGTCCTGGCGCCGGAGCACCCGCAGGCGGACAGGCTGATGCCGGAGGCCTGGCCGCCGGGCACACCCGTCCGCTGGCGCGGCGGGGCCGCGAGCCCTCGTGCCGCCGCGGAGGCCTACCGGGCGGCCGCCGCCCAGCTGAGCGACCGGCAGCGGACGGCTGGCCCGGCGGCGAAGTCCGGCGTCTTCACCGGCGGCTACGTGCGCAATCCCGCTACCGGGGAGCAGCTGCCGGTGTTCCTGGCCGACTACGTGCTGATGGGGTACGGGACCGGCGCGATCATGGCCGTGCCCGCGCATGACCAGCGCGACGCCGAGTTCGCCCGCGAGTTCGGGCTGCCGTCCCGGCCGGTCACCGACACCAAGGGCGCGTACCTGCCGGCGCCGGGACCTGAGCTGGCCGGGCTGGACGCCGGGGCTGCTGTCGACGCCGCGGTCTCCTGGCTGGAGCAGGGCGGCCACGGCGAGCGGGACCGCCGCTACCGGCTGCGGGACTGGCTGTTCTCCCGGCAGCGCTACTGGGGAGAGCCGTTCCCGATCGTCTATGCCGCAGACGGCCAGCCGGTCGCGCTGCCCGCCGAGATGCTGCCCGTGCTGCTGCCGGAGATGACTGACTTCCGGCCGGCGGCCGATCAGGGCGAGGACAGCGAGCCGGTGCCGCCGCTGGCGCGGGCGGCCGGCTGGGCGGACGCCGAGCTGGACCTGGGCGATGGCATCCGCTCGTACCGGCGTGAGCTGAACACCATGCCGCAGTGGGCCGGCTCGTGCTGGTACTACCTGCGGTACCTGGATCCGGCCAACGACCACGCGTTCGTCGATCCCGCCGTCGAGCGGTACTGGATGGAGCCGGGCGGCGTGGACCTGTACGTGGGCGGCGTCGAGCATGCCGTGCTGCACCTGCTGTACGCGCGGTTCTGGCACAAGGTGCTGTTCGACCTCGGCCTGGTCTCCACCTCCGAGCCGTTCGCGCGCCTGGTGAACCAGGGCATGATCCAGGCGGACGCGTTCACCGACGAGCGCGGCATCTACGTGCCCGCGGCGGACGTCGTGACCACGGCCGATGGCTCCCCGAGCTATCGCGGCCGCCCGGTAACCCGCCGGTCCGGCAAGATGGGCAAGAGCCTGAAGAACGGCATCAGCCCGGACGAGATCTACCAGCACTACGGCGCGGACACGCTGCGCCTGTACGAGATGGCGATGGGCCCGGTCGAGGCCGACAAGCCGTGGCGAACCGATGACATCGTCGGGGTGCACCGGTTCCTGCAGCGGCTGTGGCGGTGCCTGGTCGACGAGCAGACCGGTGCGCTGACGGTCAGCGACACGCCGCCGGACGACAGCATGCTGCACGCGCTGCACTCGGCGATCGCGGCCGTCAGGCACGACTTCTCGCAGCTGCGGTTCAACACGGCGATCGCCCGGCTGACGGAGCTGACCACGGCGGCCGCCAGGCTCAGCAGCGCTGACGGGACGCTGCCGCGCGCGGTAGCGGAGCCGCTGGTACTGATGGTGGCGCCGCTGGCACCGCACATCGCCGAGGAGCTGTGGTGCCGGCTGGGGCACGCGGATTCGCTGGCCTACGCGCCCTTCCCTGAGTCCGATCCCGGCCTGGCCCGTCAGCGGACTGTCACGATCCCGGTGCAGGTCAACGGGCGGACACGGTTCCGTCTTGAGGTCCCGGCCGGCCTGGACAGCGCCGGCCTGGAGCAGGCTGTCGCGGCGCACCCGGACTACGGCAGGCTCATGGCGGGCAGTACCGTCGAGCGCATGGTGATCGTCCCGGACCGGATCGTCAACATCATCGCCGGCCAGTCTCAGTAGGATCGCCGCCCATGGGATTCACCTCGCCACTGACGCACACCAGCCTGCCGACTGTTGCCCCGGAACGACAGGCCCTGCAGACGTGGCTCGATTACCACCGGGTCGAGCTGCTCGCCAAGCTGGCGGGCCTGGATGACGAGCAGGCGGGCCGCAGGGTTCTGCCGTCGCTGACCACGCTGCACGGCCTGGTCAGGCACCTGACGAAAGTGGAGCACGTCTGGTTCGTGACGGTGCTGGCCGGCCAGGACGAGCCGGCCCGTTCGGCTGGCCCGCCGTTACCGACGGCGACTTCCGGCTCGATGACAGCGACGGCCTGGCGGCCGACGTCGAGCGCTACGTCGGGGCCTGCGAGCGCAGCAGGCAGATCCTCGCCGGCCTGTCGCTCGACGACGTGGGCGTCCACTGGCGCCTCGGCACCGTTGACGCGCGGTGGGTGATGCTGCACATGATCGAGGAGTACGCACAGCACAACGGGCACGCGGACATCATCCGCGAGCTGATCGACGGGACCACCCAGAGCTAACGCCTCTATCCGGGACGTTCTGTTACCTATACCATCCGTGCCATGAATCCGCTTTCCGGAGTTCTGGGGCAGGCGTGGCAGACCTACCGGGCGCACGCCGCGCACTTCCTTACCATCGCCTTCGTCATTTACCTGGCGGCCGCCATCGTCGCGGCACTGCTCGCGCTGGTCGGCGGCATCATCGGGGCGCTGCTCGGCTCTATCGTGGAGTTGTTCGCCGCCTTCCTGGTGCAGGCGGCGCTGGTCAAGGCGGTCCAGGACGTGCGGGACGGGCGCACTGACCTGAACCTGCGCGAGACCATATCCGCGGCCAGTCCGTACCTGTGGTCCGTCGCCGGGGCGTCCATCCTGGCCGGCATCGCCATCGCGATCGGGCTCGCGCTGATCATCGTTCCCGGCCTGTACCTCATCACTATCTGGGCTGTGATCATCCCGGTCATCGTGATCGAGCGGTCAGGCGCCCTTGCCGCCTTCGGGCGCAGCCATCAGCTTGTCCGCGGCCGGGGCTGGCACGTCTTCGGGACGCTGGTGCTGGTGTTCCTCATCCTGCTGGTCGTCGATGCCGTGCTCGGGGCCATTTTCTCGGCGCTGCCGGACCTGCTGCGCAGCGGCCTGAGCACCATCATCTCCGGAAGCCTGGTCGCGCCGTTCCTCGCGGCCGTGGTGACGCTGATCTATTACCGGCTCTCCGGCGAGCCGCGTAGCCGCCCGCGCCCCAGCGCCTGCCGCTCAGCGGTCGCGGCGAGGTCAGCCGGTCACGGGCAATGTGGTGGGCACCGGCGTAGGAACCGGAGCCGGCTTCGGGTGCTTGTGCCGGTGGTGCTTCGCGCTCGTCGGTGAAGGCGACGGCGACGAGCTCAGGCTCGTTCTGGTCGGGCTCGGCGTCGGTCTCGGTGTCGGGATCACCGTGAGGGTCGGAGTGGGCGTCGGGCCGATGACAGCGTCGGCGTGGGGAAGGGCGTCGGCGTGATCGTCGGCGTGATCGTCGGCGTGATCGTGGGCGTGACCGTTGGCGAGACCGTGGGCGTGACGGTTGGCGAGATCGTGGGTGAGACCGTGGGCGAGACGCTCGGTGACGGACTCGGGCTGCTTGACGCGCAGGACGTGGGCGCGACGATGCTGTCGTCATCGAGAGTGACGGCACCGTTCCTCGCGAGCATGCGCCCGGCGATGGTATTGCGATCGTCGACCGTGATCGATGTCAGCGCCATAACGGTGCCCTGGAAGGTGGTGCCCGTCTCGAGGACCGCAGAAGAGCCGACCTGCCAGAAGACGTTGCACGCATTGGCATCGTTGATGAGAAGGATCGTGGTGCCGACGTCGGTCGTGAGTCCCGAGCCAACCTGGAAGATAAATACCGCGTTCGGATCGCCCTGACCGTCCAGGGTCAGCGCACCGCCGACTTCCAGCGTGCTCGTGGCGTCATAGACGCCGGGTGTCAGCGTCTGGCCGGCCCCGATGAACGAGACAGGCGGAGCCGTCGGGGTTTGCGCTGCGGCAGCGTTATAGGCAGTGGTCAGGTCATTCTGGGCATCCGCCGCCAGGGCGTTGGTGATCTGCATGCTGCCGTTGATCACAATGCCAGGAGGGAAACCCGTCACCGCGCTGCCCGGGCTCAGGCCGAGGTCTCCGCTCACGATCGTCGCGCCAGTATTCGTGACTGTCGACCCCGCCAGGACGCCAAAGGACCCAGCCGTGCCCAGGTCGACTGGCGTCACAAGGGCGCCTGCATTGGATTGCATGGCGATGAACACGGCAACAGCGGTAAGTAAGGCGAGCGCCACCGTAAGTAAGGCGGCGCGGCCACGCACAGCGCGGTTGCTAATGTCCGTCATTTGCCGATCCTTTCGCTAAATCGCTCCTGTCAGAGCATCAGCGATGGTCGTGCCGGTCGCCGAACTCACTTGCCAGGCGAGCAATTGCGCGGCTGATGGGAATGGCCGCTAGTTCGTCCGCAATTCTCAGCAGCAGACTCAGTAATTTTTCGAGTACGCTACACCTGATTATCGATCGCCGCGCGCAGAGCACACCGTTCAGCGCGAAGTTTCGCAGCCGAGCGAGTAAGACGGTACAGTCAATAATCACGTGATGACGGAGAAAGCCCTTCAGAGATTGAGTCCGTCAGCGACCGGATGCAATGCGCAGAATTTTTCGCATTATTTCCCCGGGAGGTCTGCCAATGCATTGCCGATCTGACTATGGCCGGCAATGCCGCGCTTCAGCAAAAACAAAGACGGCCCGGCGGGTGATCGCCGCGGCAGCCACCTCGCTGTCCGCCGTGCTGCCCATCGCGCTCGCTGCTGGCTGCGGGGCCAGCGCGCCGCGCACTGCGACGCCAGTCGCCGCGCCCCTGCCCGTACGCGTGTCGGCGGCGCAACTGGCACGACTGCCGATGGCGACGACGTTCGGCACGTCCGCCGCCGCACCGCAGGATCCAGATCCATTTGCGCCCGAGACGGGGACCGTGCTGCATCCCGCGGTGACCCAGGTCGTGTACGCCCGGCCGGGCGGGCCAGCGGTGGCGGCCCTTCCCGCCACCGAACTCGGGAGCCCCACCTGGGTCCCGGTCGTGCAGTCTCAGCTGGACTGGGGCCGGATTCTGCTACCCACACGACCGGACCGGTCTACTGGCTGGCTCTACCTGAAGACAAAAGACCTGGTCACCGCCTACAGCGCCTACCGGATCGAGGTCAGCTTGCCCGGCTACCGGCTCACCGTGCTCGACGCGGGCCGCAGCCTGGGATCCTGGACCGTGGCAGTGGGTGCTCCTGGCACGCCGACTCCGACAGGGCGGACGTTCCTGCTGGCCTCGATTGCACCGCTGCATCCGACCTACAGTCCGCTGATTCTTCCGCTAGGCACTCACTCAGACACCCTGAGCACGTTCGGCGGCGGGACCGGGCACGGTCGGCCTGCATGGCTGGCCGGATCCTGCCGTCTTCGGTCATGCGATCAGCCATGGGTGCGTGCGAGTTCCGGCCGCCGCCCTGCGAGTCCTGTCCCGTGTCCCGCTGGGAAGCTCGGTCCTGATCACCGGCTAAGCAGTGCCCGCGATCCGCGCCTCACCTGGCCGGGCGGCAGGCCGCTGCAGCTGAGCCGCCTGCCCTGGCGGCCCCGACGGGGCTGAGCTTCGCTTCGCCGGCGGGGTCAGAACGGTCAGGATGCCGGTGATCAGCAGGACGGCCGCGAGCGCGCAGATCTCCAGCCGGGTCGCCAGGGCAGGCCCGGCGCCTGGCCGGGCAGCACGCCGCAGCCACGCCCGTCCCGCCATCGCGAGGCCAGCCGCGATGCACACGATTACGGCCTTGGCGATCAGGAACCGGCCGTAGGTGGTCGTCAGCAGCGAGCTGAGCGGCACCAGCACGAGTGCTGAGATCAGGCCGGTGATCAGGACCAGAGAAAACAGCCACGCCGCAGCCGTGGCGTACAGCCGGATGATGCCCTGGGCCGCGGCCGGGTGCTCACGCCAGGCCAGCCCGGCACGCACCGCGTAGGCCAGCATCCCGGCCCACAGCACAGCCGGGAAGAGATGGCAGTACGTGACGAACGCGCCCGCGACCGGGATGACTCCTTCCGGGTGTGACCGGATGCCCTCGGCCAGCACCACACCGGACAGCGCGGCCGCTGCCCAGCCCGCCTGCCGGAAGCGCAGCAGGATGGCGGCAAGCGCGAACAGCACCGCCTCGGCGGCCGCGATCTGCGCCGTCCCGCCCGACCGCAGGCCTGGCGGGGGTGGCTGTGAGAGGCGGGCCGCGATCACCGGGCCGGCCAGCGCGGTGATCAGAAGCGCGCAGCTCGCCGCCAGCCCGGCCAGCGAGCCGCGCAGCGCCCATGGCGCGGGCAGCGGGGCGGGCCGCGGGCCCTTGTACTGGCGCGCGAGCCCGCGCCCGGCCAGGCCGCCCAGCGCGAGGGCGAGACCCGCCAGCATGACGCCGCGCTCCAGGCCGGTCAGCCAGAGCGCGGGCGTGGCCAGACCGGGCGCGCGCAGCGCGGCACTGGTCAGCGGCAGGTCCGCCGTGAGGCTGCCCATAACCGCCTGGCCTGCACAGGACGAGATCGGAGGAGTCTCACGGCTGCGACCTTAGCCGCGACAGCGGCCCGCAGGTGCCTTTGCTGCTGATATGCCGGAATCTTTACCGGCCCGATAGGTCACGGCCGCTACTGCGCCGATGCCGGCAGGACCAGCGTGTGCGTCGGGCCGGCGTGCCGCGGGCGCGAGCCGGTGAAGATCCAGGTCAGCCGGCTGAAATAGTCCGTGTCCGGCCGTCCGGCCCAGTGCTCCGGCCGCCACAGCACGATGAGGATCGGGTACTTGGTGTACTGGCTCGGCCCGCAACTGGAACTCGGCGTGCAGTTGTTGACCTCCAGGACGCCGTGACCAAACGCGGCCTGCCCCCAGCTCGTCCAGCCCGCGTGGCCGATGAGCTCGCTCGAGGTCATGCAATCCGGCAGCGGCACTGTGGCGGGGCGGACCTGGCCCTTGCCGGTGCACTGGTTGACCAGCACGACTCTGGCAGCCGCGGGCACCTGCCCGGCAGCCGGCCCGGCTGAGGCAGGCGCTGCCGCCACGACCATTCCTGCCACTGCTCCCGCTGCCGCCAGTCCCCCGGCCGTCAGCACAATCCGCACTCGCTTCAGCATGACCGTCAGTCCTCTCTAGGCGCGACGTCACCCAACGGTGAGGTCGTCATCAGAAAGGACGCCGTTACGGCAGCGGCGGTTAAAGAAAATGGCAGCCCGCCGCCGCCAGCCCGCCACGCCGGCCTAGCTGCTCCTGCCGAGCAGGGACCGCAGCACGTACTGCATGATCCCGCCGTGCCGGTAGTACTCGGCCTCGCCGGGGGTGTCGATCCGCACGACGGCCGTGAACTCCTTGTCGTCGGCCTTCACGGTGACCTCCCGCGGCGTGTCGCCGGAGTTCATCGCCTCGATGCCGGTGATGTCGAACACCTCATGCCCGGTCAGCCCGAGCGACTCGCGCTCTCCCCCTGCCTGAACTGCAGCGGCAGCACGCCCATGCCGATCAGGTTGGACCGGTGGATCCGCTCGAACGACTCGACGAGGACAGCCCGGACGCCGAGCAGCGCGGTGCCCTTGGCCGCCCAGTCACGGGAGGAGCCGGAGCCGTATTCCTTGCCGCCGAGCACGACCAGGGGCGTTCCCGCCTCGATGTACTGACGCGACGCGTCGTAGATGGACATCTGCTCGCCCGCGGGAAGCTTCAGCGTCACGCCGCCCTCAGTGCCGGGAGCCAGCTGGTTGCGCAGCCGGATGTTGGCGAACGTGCCGCGGATCATCACCTCGTGGTTGCCGCGCCGGGAGCCGTAGCTGTTGAAGTCCGGCCGCTGCACGCCGTGCTCGGTCAGGTACTTCCCGGCCGGGCTGTCGGTCTTGATCGCGCCGGCCGGCGAGATGTGGTCGGTAGTGACGGAGTCCCCGAGCACGGCCAGCACCCGGGCGCCGTGAATGTCGGTCACCGGGCTCGGCTCGGTCTCCATCCCCTCGAAGTACGGCGGGTGCCTGACGTAGGTCGACTCCGGGTCCCAGGCGAACGTGTCGCCCGGCGGCACGTCCAGGTCCTGCCAGAGCTCGTCACCGCTGAACACGTCCGCGTAGTCACGGGTGAACATCTCCGCGGCGACGGCGCTCTCCACAATCGACTCGATCTCGGCCGGCGCCGGCCACAGGTCCTTCAGATACACGTCCTGACCCGAGGAGCCGGTGCCGATCGGCTCGTTGACCAGGTCGATGTCCATCGTGCCGGCCAGCGCGTACGCGACCACCAGCGGCGGCGAGGCCAGGTAGTTCATCTTCACGTCCGGGTTGATCCGGCCCTCGAAGTTGCGGTTGCCGGACAGCACGGAGACCACGGCCAGGTCGTTCTCGGCGACCGCCGCGCTGATCGCCTCCGGCAGCGGGCCGGAGTTGCCGATGCAGGTCGTGCAGCCGTAGCCGACCAGGTTGAAGCCCAGCTTCTCCAGGTACGGGGTGAGGCCCGCGCGCTCGTAGTAGTCCATGACGACCTTGGAGCCGGGCGCGAGCGTCGTCTTCACCCACGGCTTGCGCTCCAGGCCGAGCTCGACCGCCTTCTTCGCGACGAGCGCGGCGCCGATCATCACCGACGGGTTGGACGTGTTGGTGCAGGAGGTGATCGCTGCGATCACCACTGAGCCGTGGTCGACCGAGGTCGTGGTGCCATCCTCGAGGGTGACCTCGGCGGGCTTGGATGCCCGGCGCCGGGCGGCCTTCCCCTGGTCCTGGCCGGTGCTGCCGCCGTTCTCGCTGTCGGCCACGAACGGGTCGGAGGCCGGGAACGTGTCGGCGATGTCGTCGTCGAGCTTGTCCAGCTCCACGTAGGTGCCGAGCGCGCTGCGGAACGAGGTCTTGGCGTCGGACAGCGCGATCCGGTCCTGCGGGCGCTTCGGGCCCGCCAGCGACGGCACCACGGTGGACAGGTCGAGCTCAAGCTCCTCGGAGTAGCGCGCGTGCACGGCCGGGTCGTGCCACAGCCCCTGCTCCTTCGCGTAGGCCTCCACCAGCGCGACCTGCTCGGCGGGACGGCCGGTGAGCCGGAGGTAGGTCAGCGTCTCCGCGTCGATCGGGAAGATCGCGCAGGTCGAGCCGAACTCCGGGCTCATGTTGCCGATAGTGGCCCGGTTCGCGACCGGCACGGCAGCGACGCCGTCGCCGTAGAACTCCACGAACTTGCCCACCACTCCGTGGCGGCGCAGCAGTTCGGTGATGGTGAGGACCAGGTCGGTGGCGGTGGCACCAGCGGGCAGCTCACCAGTCAGCCGGAAGCCGACGACCCTCGGGATCAGCATCGATACCGGCTGCCCGAGCATTGCTGCCTCGGCTTCGATGCCGCCAACTCCCCAGCCCAGCACGCCGAGGCCGTTCTGCATCGTGGTGTGCGAGTCGGTCCCGACGCAGGTGTCCGGGTAGGCCGCCAGCACGCCGCCGGACTCCAGCGTCATGACGACCCTGGCCAGGTACTCGATGTTGACCTGGTGCACGATGCCGGTTCCCGGCGGCACGACCTTGAACTGGCGGAGCGCCTCCTGTCCCCAGCGCAGGAAGGCGAACCGCTCGCGGTTGCGCTGGAACTCAAGCGCGACGTTCCGGTCGAAGGCATCCGGCCGCCCGAATACGTCCGCCACCACCGAATGGTCGATGACCAGCTCGGCCGGCACCAGCGGGTTGATCTTTCCGGCGTCGCCGCCGAGCGCGCGCATCGCCTCGCGCATGGCGGCCAGGTCCACCACGGCGGGCACGCCGGTCAGGTCCTGCATCAGCACGCGCGCCGGGCTGAACGGGATCTCGGTGTCCGGCTCGGCCGTCGGATCCCAGCGCGCGAGCGCGGAGACGTGGTCGGGCGTGACGTTCAGCCCGTCCTCGGTTCGCAGCAGGTTCTCGAGCAGCACCTTGAGGCTGTAGGGCAGGTCACTGGCACCGTCGACGGCATCGAGCCGGTGTATCTGGTAGCTGGTCCCGCCGACAGCGAGATCAGCGCGGCTGCCGAAGCTGTTCCCGGTCATGATCATGGCCTCCTGGATCGTGCTGGTCCCGCCGGACCTGCCCTGCGTTGTGCCCTGCATGCATCTTGCCGCTTGCCGCGCCTGGCGCAGCGCGGGCTCGGCCCCAAGTATCTCGATATCAAGCTATCTGCTCAGCAGCCTAATGACGAGGTATCTCGACGTCAAGCTATCAATCCGGGCGCCGCCCGGCGCGGCCCCTAGCCAGGACCCGGCCGGCGCAGTATTCTGATATCATATTGATAGCGCCCAGGGTTGACCGGGCACGGATGGATGGCGCAGGGCCGGAGTCCTCCGGCAGAACGCAGCGAGAGGCACGCGCGATGAATCAGCCCGACCGTTCTGCCGCCCCAGTCCGCCAGACCGCCGCGACAGCGGCCGCGCCGGCGTTAGCCGCCGCCCGCCAGGCGCGACGACCGGATACCGCTGCTCGCGTGGGTGATCGGCGCCGCCTTCGTGGCGGTCGAGCTCGCCGTCAGCAGCCGCTACGGCTTCATGCAGGATGAGCTGTACTTCCTCGTCGCTGGCCATCATCTCGCCTTCGGCTACGTCGACCAGCCCCCGCTCGCGCCGCTGCTCACCCGCATCACGGACCTGATCGGGGTCAGCCCGACGGCCATCAGGATCGTCCCGGCGCTGGCCGGCGGGGCGGTCGTCGTCCTGGCGGCCAGGCTCGCGGCACTGTTCGGCGCCGGCCTGCTCGGCCGGGTGCTCGCCGCCCTCGCCATGGCGTGCGCTCCAGTCCTCATCGGCGCCGACCATGTCGCCAACACCACGCCCGATTGACCTGCTGGCCTGGACCGTGGTCGTGGTGTGCGTCTGCACGGCACTGCTGCGGGACCGGCCGCGATGGTGGCTCCTGGCGGGCGCTGCCGCCGGCCTCGGCCTGCAGGACGACAACATCGTGGTGCTGCTGCTGGTCGTGCTGCTCGCCGGCATCGCCGCCTCGGCCCAGCGCGGCGTGCTGCGTACCCCGTGGCCATGGCTGGGCTCCGGCATCGCCGCCGTGATCTGGGCGCCGAATCTGGTCTGGCAGGCCACGCACGGCTGGCCGCAGCTGGCGATGTCGGCCGCCCTGCACCAGCGAGAACAGCTCGCCCGCCGCCTACGCCGCCGGTGTCCCGGCCCAGTTCGTCTATGCCGGGCTCCTGGTCGCGCCGCTCGTCATCGCCGGCTTCGTCCGGCTGTGGCGAACGCCAGAGCTCCGGTTCATCGCCATCGCCGCCGCCCTCGTCGTCCTGTACGTGCTGGCCTGGGTGCCCGGCAAGGCGTACTACGCCGATGGCATGCTCGCGCCGGTACTCGCGGCTGGTGCCGCCGCCGCCGAGGGCTGGGTCAGCCGCGGCCGCCGGCCGCGGCTGCGGCGAGGTCTCCTGCTCGCCGCTCCCCTGGTCGGACTGGCGCTGATCGCGGTGGAGCTGCTGCCGCTGGTCCCGGTCACGGACGTGCACTCGCTGCCTGCCTCCGCGCAGCAGAGCGCACAGGTGGGCAACACCATCGGCTGGCCCCAGCTCACGGCAGCGGTCGCCAGCCAGGACGCGGCCCTGGTGCACGCGGGCGAGGCGCCCACCTCGATCTTCACCGGGTACTACGCAGAAGCGGGTGCGCTCGGCGTCCTCGGCACCAGGGACCACCTGCCGCCCGTGCTCTCCGGCCAGAACGCCTACTGGATGTGGGGACCGGGCCAGGCCTCCGACCGCACGGTGCTGGTCGTGGACGCGCTCGCCACCCTGCGGCCGTACTTCGCCAGCTGCCGCCTGCTCACCACCTACCACGCGCCGTACGGCGTGCAGAACCAGTGGACTCCGATCCAGATCGGCGTCTGCACCCGCCCGTCAGCACCGTGGCCGGCGCTCTGGCCGCACCTGAAGTACTACGGCTGACCAGCGAGCATCAGCTGAGAATGCGCAGCCGCTGCGGGTCGTAGAACGGCGCGATCTGCAGGCGCGCTGGCAGCTCGCGCCCGGTCCCGGTGCGGACGGTGAACTCGCCGCCCGCGAGCCAGCCGCCCGTGACGCCGTCGGGACAGGCCACCTGCGCCAGGCCGACCGGGCCGCCGAGGGTGTAGCCGTAGGCGGCGGCGCGGACGTAGCCCACCCGGATGCCGTCCCGCAGGACCGGCTCGCTGCCGAACAGGTCGGCGTCCGGGTCGGGAACCAGCACGCCGACGACACGATTGCGCGGTGCCCCGGCTGCGCGCGCCTTCAGCAGCGCCTCCCGGCCGGTGAATCCGCCTGGCTTGTCCCACGCGACGGCGAATCCCAGCCCCGCCTCGATCGGGTTGTCGGTGCTGTCGATGTCGACGCCGAAGTCGCGGTAGCCCTTCTCCAGCCGCAGGCTGGTCATCGCGGCCAGCCCGACTGGCCGGATGCCGAGGTCAGCCCCGGCTTCCATCAGGTCGTCGTAGACCCCGGCCCCGTACTCGGCCGGGACGTGCAGCTCAAAGCCAAGCTCCCCGACGTAGGTGACGCGTACCGCGAGCGCGGGGGCGTAACCGACGTGCACCGCCCGGACCGCCAGGTACGGGAACGAGGCATCCCCCAGCTCAGCGTCCGTCAGCCGGCCGATGAGCTCACGCGACCGCGGACCCTGCACGGACAGCAGCGTCGTGCCTGACGTCACGTCGGTGACGGCGACGAACTCCCCTGGCCGGCTCTCGCGCCTGATCATCGGCTCGATCCGGCGGTGGATGACATCGCTGGCGATGACAAGGAACTTCTCCGGCTCGAGCCAGGTCACGGTGACGTCGGCGACGATGCCTCCCGCGTCCGTGAGCCACTGCGTGTAGACGATGCGGCCGGGCTGCGCGGTGACGTCGTTCGCCGACAGCCGGCTGAGCACCGCGGCCGCGTCCGGACCCTGCACGTAAAACTTGGCCATCAGCGTCATGTCCAGGACGCCGACAGCCTCGCGGACGGCGTGATGCTCGCGGGCCACGATGTCGTGCGCCGCCGGGCGGCCGAAGCCGGCCTCACCGGCCGGGTGCTCCCCCGGTCCGGCGAACCATTCCGGGTATTCCCAGCCAGCCGACTGGCCGAAGTGCGCGCCCTGTGCCGCCAGCCGGTCATGCAGGACGGAACGACGGATGTTCCGCGCAGTCGACGGCTTCCACGACGGCCACACCGCGTCGCCGAACAGCACCCCGAGCTGCTCCGGGGTCCGCTCCCTGCGGAACCGCCGGGAGGTCTCATAGCTGGCCGTCCGGTCGATCGCGATGCTGGCGGTGTCGACCGGCGGCACTCCGTCGACGATCCACTGCGCGACCACGCTGCCGACGCCGCCGCCGGACAGGATGCCCAGCGAGTTGAGGCCGGCGGCGACGAAGTAGCCGTCCAGCTCAGGCGCGGGACCGATCAGCGGCCGCACGTCGGCGGTGAACGACTCAGGCCCGCAGAAGAACGTGCGCACGCCTGTCTCCGTCAGGCACGGAATGCGGGCAAGCGCCGGGCCGAGGAACGGCTCCATCCGCTCCCAGTCCGGCGGCAGCTTGCCGAAGGAGAAGTCGCGCGGCACGCCGTCCAGCGACCACGGCGCCCCGACCGGCTCGAACAGGCCGACGAGCATCCCGTCGCCCTCAGGCCGGTAGTAGCCGTAGTTGTCCGGGTCCTCGATGACGGCAAGGTCGGAGTCCATCCCCGGCACCGTGTCGGTCAGGAGGTAGTAGTGCTCGGCGGCCTGCAGCGGCACGGACACGCCGGCCAGGGCGCCGAACTGGCGGGCCCACATGCCAGCCGCGTTGACGACGAACTCGGTCTCGATCGGGCCCGCCTCGGTCAGCACCGCGGTGACCCGCTTGCCTCTCGTCTGCACGCCGGTCGCGGCGATGCCCTCGACGATCAGGACGCCGAGCTGACGGGCGCCCTTAGCCAGCGAGGTCGCCACGCCCACCGGGTCGGCCCGGCCCTCGTCAGCCACGTAGAACCCGGACAGCACGTCGTCGGTCCTGGCCAGCGGCCACATTGCCGCGATCTCGCTGGCCGAGATCTCGATGTCCTCGACGCCGAAGCCGTGCATCCAGTCAGCCTCGCGGCGCAGCGCCTCCTGGCGCTGCGGCGTCGTCGCCAGCGAGATATGGCCCACGGGCCGGAACCCGGTGGAGTGCCCGGTCTCGGCCTCCAGCCGCGCGTACAGGTCACGTGAGTACCGGCTGAAGAACAGCGAGGTCTCGTCGGCCATCCCGGCCGAGGTGATCAGCCCGGCTGCGTGCCACGTGGTCCCGGCTGTCAGCGCGTGCTGCTCAAGCAGGACGACGTCGGTCCAGCCCAGGTGAGCCAGGTGATACGCGATGCTGCAGCCGATCACGCCCCCGCCGACGATGACCACCTGCGCCCGGCCGGGTACCGCAGCTCCACCCGGCCTGTCTGATCGTTCAGTCATGACCTGATCCTGACACACAGTCAGCCCAAACGGCTCGTTCCCGCATCGTTAGGCTTGCCAGGCATCAGCAGCGCAGCCTGCCGGGCCGGCCGGACAATTCGAAGGAGCACGATGGCACAGGCGGCAGCATGGCTCTCTATCGCGCCCGAGCACCCGTTCGGGCTGGCAGCGCTGCCCTACGGCTCCTACACCGCCGCCCGCCACGCCGAGCAGTACCGGGTGGGCGTCGCGATCGGCGAGAGCGTGCTCGACCTGACCACCGCCACCGAGCGGCTGCTGCCTGGCCGGGCGCACCTGTTCCGGTCGGGAAGCCTGGACGAGTTTCTCGACGCCGGGCACACGGCGTGGGCTCAGGTCCGCGCTGACCTGACCGCCTGGCTGTCCGACGACCGCTACCGGGCGGCTCTGGAGGACCTGCTCATCCCGGTGACGGCGGTGAGCCTGCGGCTGCCGTTCACGGTTGCCGACTATGCCGACTTCTACGCCTCGGAGCAGCACGCCACCAACATCGGCCAGATCTTCCGGCCGGGTTCGGCCCCGCTGCCGCCGAACTGGAAGCACCTGCCCATCGGGTACCACGGCCGGGCCGGCACTGTCGTCGTCTCCGGCACCGACATTCGCCGGCCTTGCGGGCAGTCCCGGCCGGCCGGGTCGGACGAGCCGGTGTTCGGCCCGTGCGCCCGGCTCGACTTCGAGGCAGAGCTTGGCTATGTGCTGGGAGCGCACTCGCACCTGGGCGAGCCGATCCCGGCCGCGCGGCTCACCGAGCACGTCTTCGGCGTCTGCGTACTCAACGACTGGTCGGCCAGGGACATCCAGTCCTGGGAATCCGTGCCGCTCGGGCCGTTCCTCGCCAAGTCGTTCGCGACCACGGTCTCCCCCTGGGTGCTCCCGCTGGCCGCGCTTGAGCACGCGCGGGTCAGGCCGCCGTCCCGCGACGCCAGCCTGCAGGCCTACCTCACCGAGTCGGCGGACTGGGGCCTGAACATCGATTTCGAGGTGCGGCTGAACGGGCAGCTAATCGCGACGCCGCCGTTCGCCACCATGTACTGGAGCCCGGCTCAGCTGCTCGCGCATCTCACGGTGAACGGAGCATCCACCCGCAGCGGTGACATCTTCGCGTCCGGCACCGTTAGCGGGCCCGAGCCGGGGCAGCGCGGTTCACTCATCGAACTGGCCTGGAACGGAACGAGCCCGCTGCAGCTTCCCGACGGCTCAGCGCGATCGTGGCTGCTGGACGGCGACGAGGTCACGATCTCGGCGACCGCACCGGGGCCTGGCGGCACCAGGATCGGCCTCGGGTCTGCGACCGGCTGCATTCTGCCGGCGGTACCGGAGCCGCCCGAGGCCGGCATCTGAGGCGGACGCCGGCCGGAGTGTCAGCCCGCCCGCGCGGGCGGCGAACTGACATTACGATGAGCGGATCGCCAGAAGGCGGGAGAATGCCACTATGCCGGGGCCAACTCACCCGCGGGACCAGCCAGAGGACCCGCGCGAGAGCACTGTGGACCTGCCGCGCATCGACCTTGCCGGGCTTGCCGACTACTTTCGCGGTGCCGCGCCGCCGCCTGCTTCGGACGTGCCGCCCGTGCCACTCGCTGCGCGCTCCCGCCCGGCCTCGCCGATCCAGCCCGCCGCACCGATCGAGTCGCCTGAGCCGATCGAGCCGGCTGAGCCGGACGACGCCGCAGGCGGCACGGTGAGCGAGTCCGATCAGGCGGCAGCGTCAGCAGAGCCAGCATCATCGGCAGAGCCAGCATCATCAGCAGGGCCTGCCTCATCCAGCCAGGCATCTGTCCGCAGGCCACCACCGACTGGGCAGGTAACCGCGAAACTGGCGGTCTCCGGAACGCCCGCTGGCCCGCCCTCCGCCGACCCGGCCGCGGCCGTTCGCACGAGCGCAGAGACCTCCGCCTCGGAAACCGCCGCCTCGGAAACCGCCGTCTCGGAAACCGCCGCTGCCGACGTCGCCCCGGCAGCCATGAGCGCTAACCCCGTCCGTCCCGGCGCCCTCCCGCCGGCAGCTCAGGCCAGGCCAGCCGCAGTGCAGGCCGGTGTTCGCAGGCCGGACCGCCGCGCTCTGACATCGCGGCCGCCAGCGGGATCGCTGGCCGATTTGCAGTCCCGGCTTGATCGCCTGCCGGACGGGCATCCGTCGTCTCCGTATGACGACAGCGGCCGCGCGCGCCCGCTGCCGACCCGGCTCAGGCAGCTTGAGCTCGGGCTTCCCCCTCCGGATCGCGAGGTGGCGGACCCCGGCGTTCCTGCGACGCCCCCGCGACCGGTGCCAGAGGCGCCGCGGCAGCAAGCCGCAGAGACTCCGCGAGCTGTCGGCCCGGCAGAACCGCCGCCGGACGGCCTGACGGCGACCGGCGGTCCGGGAGAGCAGGAGCCCGAGCCTTACCAGCGTGAGCAGACGCAGCGGGAAGAGCGGCCCGCGCCCGATAGTGCCGGCACTGACCACGGCCCAGGGGCGACGGCACCGCCCGCATCGGACCAGATCAGCAACGACCAGGATGGCCGGCACTCACGCGGTCCGCACTGGCAGGATCCCTATGCGGCCGAGCCGCACGGCAACGGAAAGACGGGTCAGGAATCACCTGGTCCGGATCCGCTGACACTGAGGCCGTGGCCGACCACAGGCGTGCCAGCTCCTCGCCGGGCTGGTACGGGCGCTAACGGCCACTCGACGAACGGCGGGCCGACCACCCGGAACGGCCGGCCGCACCTCGGCCATCCCGAGCCGGGACTGCCAGGCAGCAGTCCGCCGCGCCGCCTCCGGCCGGGCGGCGATCAGCCTGACTCCGGCCTGCACGACTCCGGAACGCTGCATGACACAGCACGGCCGGACTCGGTACCGCCGCACCGGCAGCCGCTAGAGCCACCCCGACCGGAACGGCGCGGACCGGATTCACGTCCACCTGAACGGCATGGACTCGACCCTCGGCGCCGACCTGAGCCGCCGCGCCAGGAACGACCGCGGCCGGAACTGGATGACCCCCTGGCAGGCCAGCCCGGCGGCCGCAGGCCCCTGCCGGACCGACGGACGACTGGCCACAACTGGCCCGTTCCCAAGCCTCGGGACGCTTCCGCACGAGACACCGTCTGGCAGGGCAGGCCGCCGCCGGACATGTCGCAGCCGCAACCGGTCGAGCCTGGCCCGGGCAGCGCGGCGAGCGGTGACAGCCTCCGCAAACTGGTCGAGCAGACACTGACGGCAAGTCATGCCGCCGAGGGCCAGAACGTCTTCGGCGGCTACGGCAGTAGTGGCCTCACTCCCGCCATCCAGCGACTGGCCGCGCAGCTGCCTGCGGGCGGGCTCGCCCCGGGCAGCGAGTCCGACACCCTTAAGGCGGCTGACAGGCTGGCCGCGAAGCTATCTCGGCTCATCGCCCGTAACCCTGGTAAGCCGCTGGCGGAGCTGGCCGCCTCTGTCAGCGACGCGGTCAGGTACGCGTTCGCCTTTGACGATGCCGACTACACCGAGGGCACCTGGCTCGTGCACCGGAAGCTGAAGTCGCAGGGCTTCGAGCTGGAGGCCCGGCGCAACCGCTGGGACAGTCCCGAGTACAAGGGCATCTTCAGCCGCTGGCGCGACCCAGCCCACGGGATCAGCTTCGAGGTGCAGTTCCACACCATGGCGAGCTGGGCCGTTGCCAAGCGGACTCATGAGGCGTATCTGCGGATCACCGAGCCGGGGACGCCGCCGGCTGAGCGAGCCCGGCTGCGGGCGCGGCAGGTCGCTGAGTCCGCGAGCGCGAAAGCGCCACCCGGCTGCATGGAGATCGGTGATTTCCGGCTGGAGCCGCGATGAGCAGCGAGGTCCAGCACTACGTCATCATTACTGGCCAGGGCGCTCGGGCTGCCTCAGGACTCGCCCGGCGAACGTACGCCGAAGCCGGCCCGGTTGACGAGACGTTCCGCAAGGATCTGAGCTGGCGCCTCGACTCGGCCATCGTCGAGTGGGAGTACGGCGACCTCGGAGCGGAGCTGATCAAGATCAGTGAACAGGAGGCCGAGAGCCTGATGCAGGCTTTCCAGGCACGATGGGAACGGGGCAGCTGAGCGTCATCATCCGGTCGGCCATGCCCGCAGACCTGGGCCCGGTCGGCGAGATCTTCGGCTGGTATGCCGAGCACTCTGTCGCCACTTTCGAGGAAGGACCGAGGTCAGCGGAGTACTGGTCGCAGCACGCAAGCGAGCTGGCTGAGCTCGGACTCCCATTCCTTGTCGCCGACGTCGACGGCAGCGTGGCCGGCTACGCCTACGCAGGGCCGTGGCGCCGCAAGCCTGCCTACCGCGCCACCGTGGAAGACTCAGTCTTTGTCGTGCCCGGCCGGACCGGGCTTGGCGTAGGCCGTCAGCTGCTAACCGAACTGCTTGCGGCATGCACGGACGCTGACCTGCGTCAGATGATCGCCGTAATCGCAGACACCGGTGACCCGGCCTCCGAGGCTCTGCACCGAGCTTGTGGCTTCACTCGCGTTGGCCTGCTCGCGGAGGTCGGCTACAAGCACGGTCGCTGGATCGACACCCTGCTCATGCAACGTGGTCTTAGCGAGCACGGTTAATTCACCGGCGCCCCTGACGACGGACCCGGCGTTCGCGCTGATACCGCCGCCTCCCGCGGTCAGCGCGGTCCCGGCTGCCGTCGCCCTGTGCGGCCCGCCCGTGCGACTGCCGCGACGAGGCCAAGCCCCGCCAGCAAACAGATCAGGCCGATGACCGCCCAGATGTGCTGGCCGTTCATGCCGCCCGACTGTCCGAGCAGGTTCAGGCCCTGGAGGATCCAGACAATGCCGGCTATCCCCAGCAGCACGCCGAGCACCAGGAAGATCCAGCGCTTCATCCGTATCCCCGTTCCTAGGCAGTCAGGCAGCAGGCGCTCCCCGAATCTTGAGGCTGATTCAGCTGTCCCGACCGGGTGAACGAGAACGCCAGCCGGACGGTTCAGTCAGCGACCGAGTAGCGCTGTGGGAGCGAGGAGAGTCGAACTCCGCCAGGCTGGGACCTGGTCCCGTGCTCACACAGGCGATCTCTGAATGCCGCGGGGTCGCCTCGAAGACCTCGAGCGATCCCGCCGCCGCGATGAGCGAGCAGCACGTCGGGCAGCTGCCGGACTAAGCGGTTATCGCCCGGACGCTGCGTGCGTACGTACCCGCGCTGCCTGCGCGTCCTGCGCGGTTGTCGACCTGCGAACGCCCGTCGTCGCCTGTTCCGCCCTGCCCGCGTGCTCTGTCTGCGCGGGTGCTGGTCGCCCGGCGCTGC
>CAVOKK010000025.1:0-112904 GCA_963696455.1 uncultured Actinomycetota bacterium | reverse complement strand
CGGCAGGCAACTATGTGGCACCGGGGTGACAGGGCAGTGGCGGTCGAGGCGGTCCGCCGCCGGGTCGCCGGGGCATGTTCTCGTCCCTGTCGTCGCCGAACTACCGGCTCTATTTCTGGGGCCAGCTGGTCTCGGTCAGCGGCACCTGGATGCAGACCGTGGCGCAGTCCTTCCTCGTCCTGCAGCTGACGGATTCCGGCACTGACCTGGGCCTCGCGACCGCAGCTCGGTTCGTGCCGATCTTCCTGTTCGGGCCGTGGGGCGGGCTGGGTTGCCGACCGCCTGGACAAGCGCCGCGTACTGTATGTGACGCAGTCGCTCTCCGGTGTGCTGGCGCTCGTCTTCGGGATACTGGTCGGAACCCACGCCATCCAGATGTGGATCGTCTTCCTGCTGGCGGTGGCCCTCAGGTTCGTCGACGTCTTCGACGATCCGGCCCCCGCCACGCCGCTGATCCCGGAGCTTCGTGTCCCGTCCGCTGGTCCAGAACGCCGTGACGCTCAACTTCGTGACCAGTGAACATCGCGCGCATCTTCGGTCGCGGCACTCGGCGGCGGTACGCCTCGTCGTTGGCCTGGCGCTCTGCTTTGACATCAACGCGGCCTCGTTCGCCGCCGTCGTCGTCAGGCCTCGCGCTGACTGTTCAGGCCGATCAGATGCAGGCGCAGTGTACGTGAGACCGCGCGCGCCCAGGTTCAAATCCGCGCCGGGCTGAATATGTCCGCGCCGAGCCCGACTGCTCGTTCCCCTGCTGATGATCGCGATCATCGGGGCGCTCACCTGGATTCCGATGAGCCTGCCGCTGTTCGCCCGTTCCGTCTTTCACGGCGGGGCCGGTGCCTACGGCGCGATAACCGCGTCATGGGCGCCGAGGGCGTCACCAGCGGCTGATCACCGCATCGCGTAAACGGGCTCCCAGCGCGGGCTGGCGGTCGCCGCGATGGGGTGGGGCTGCGATTACGGCGGCGGCTCGTCGCCCCCTGATGCCGCTCGAGTCGCGGCACTTTGTTTCATCGGCTACGGCAGCATCTCGTTCGACTCGCTGGCCAAGACCGCGCTTCAGCTCTTGGCTCCGCCCGCCATGCGCGGCTCGGTTCATGTCGCTGTCGGCCATCACATGGCTCGGCTCGACTCCGTCGGCGATTTCCCGGTCGTCGGCTGGATGGACGAGGAATTCGGAGCCAGATGGTCGCTCATCGTCGGCGGTATCCCGGCTCTCGCCGTCAGCGTGCTCGCCTGTCCGGTGCTCGCCCGGATAAGACCAGGCGCCGAGTCGGGGACAAGCGTGCTGACCCGTTCACCGGTTCGGTCAGGACCGTGGCCGCATGACGCTTACGACCAATCGCTTGAGTCAGGCAGCCGGCCCAGAGCCGTGCGCTGCGAGCTCGCCCGGACGATCAGCTCTGCCCGCAGCACTACGTGACGCGGCGGGAACTTCTCCCCGGCCACCCGGCGGAGCAGAAGCTTCGCCGCCGTCTGCCCGATCTCGTAGGTCGGCTGGGCCACCACGGTGAGCGGTGGCCTGAGCGCGGTGGCCCAGATGGCGTCGTCGAAACCCACCACGGCGATGTCATCGGGGATGGCCAGTCCCGCCTCGGCGATCGCCTGCAGGCCGCCGACGGTCATGAGGTTATTGGAGAACAGCAGGCCGTCGGGCGGCTGAGGCTGCTGGAGCAGCTGCCGGGTGGCTGCATAGCCGCCTTCGGTCCGGAAGTCGGCGTAGGCAATGAGGGAAGGATCGAGCGTGCGCCCGGCGGCGCGAAGTGCCGCCCGGTACCCGGCCAGCCTGCGCGCGCCGGTGGTGGTCTGGGCCGGGCCGGCGATGAGGCCGACACGGCGGCAGCCCTGGTCGATCAGGTGCTGCGCCGCCCTGCGGGCAGCCTGGTGGTTGTCGACGGTGACGCTGTCCACCGGCGCGGCGGTCAGCCTCCTGTCGATCGTCACCACCGGGATGCCCCGCTCGAGCAGCACGTCGATGCTGGTCCGCTGAAGCGAGGCCGGCGACAGCAGCACGCCGGCCATCTGCTCGGCGGCCGCTACCTCGAGGTAGCGGGCCTCCTTGGCAACATCCTCGTCGGCGTTGGCGAGCACGACTGAGTATCCCGCTAGCTGCGCCTGGTCTTCCGCGCCCCGCACGACCGCGGTGAAGAACGGGTTGGTGATGTCGGAGATGATCAGGCCGAGCACCATCGCGGCCCGGGTGCGCAGGCTGCGAGCCGGGCCGTTGCGACGGTAGCCGAGCTCGGTGACCGCAGCGAGCACGCGGCGGCGCAGGTCTGCTGCGACATCCTGCTTGCCGTTCAGGACCCGCGACACTGTCGCCGGTGACACTCCGAGCCACCGCGGCGACGTCGCGAATGGTCGTCGGCACCGTCACCTCCCGTCGTTGCCACGGACCGCAAGGCAGCCCGGCCCGCGACCGGGCCGTCGCCGGGCCCGAGGGTTGACGGCCTTCGGACATGATCCTTACATTAAGAGAAATCGTTTCATGAAACGATTTCTCGCTGGCTGACTGGCTCTCTGCCGAGGTGCTCGTATGGCGCGTGTGGCATTGCTGAGCGGGATGACAGCCGCCCGGGAAGGCTCAGGCCACCAGTCCGAGCGCGTTCCCCGGATCCTTACTTCTGGCCGGTCGCCGCGTCCCTCAGCGGTTAGTCGAGGAAGGAACCATCCTGGATGAGCTCGAATCCGCCAGCCGCCGAGCGCAGCCTGCTGCTCGTTGGTGAGTCCTGGTTCACCCACTCGATCCACCAGAAGGGGTTCGACAGCTTCACAACGTCCACTTACGAGGAAGGCTGCGCCGACTTCGTTTCGGCGCTGGAGTCGCGCCAGTGGACGGTGGAGCACATCCCGAGCCACCTGGTCGACACGCAGGATGCCGTCCACCGTCGAGGCCCTCAGGCAGCACGCGGTGATCGTACTGTCCGACGTCGGCAGCAATACCTTCCTGCTCGGCCGGCAGACCTTCCTCGCCGGGCAGGTCGCGCCCGACCTGCTGGAGCTGATTGCGGCCTATACCGCTGGCGGCGGCGGCCTGGTCATGGTCGGCGGCTACATGTCGTTCGGCGGCATCGACGGGAAGGCCGGGTACGGCAAGACGTGCCTGCAGGACGTGCTGCCGGTCTCGGTCGCGCCCGGCGATGACCGGGTCGAAAGGCCGGCGGGGGTGGTTGCGAGCGTGCACCTGCCCGACCACCCGACGGTGGCCGGGATCGCCGGACCGTGGCCCGCGCTGCTGGGCTACAACCGGCTGACGCCCCGGCCGCCAGGCGAGGTCGTCGCCAGCTGCGGGACAGACCCGCTGCTGGCTGTCGGCACCTACGGCAGCGGGCGATCCGTGGCGTTCGCCTCGGACATCGGTCCGCACTGGGCGCCAGCCGGATTCACCACGTGGGCGGGATTTCCCGAGCTCTGGGACGGGATAGCGTCCTGGGCCGCCGGCCTTGACCGATAGCGCTGCACCATCTCAACAGGAGGAAGCGTGACAACTGACCAGGGCGGCCACGAGCACGGGCTCCGGGCCAATGCCATCGGGCTCGGCGGCGACGTCATCGTCGCGGTCGCCAACGTCGCCCCGTCCAGCGCAGTTGCCTTCACCCTGGCGCTGCTGCTGACGCTGACCGGCCTCGCGTCGCCGTTAGTGGTCCTGATCGTCGGCGCGCTGATGCTCTGCGTGACCCTGGGGTATGCGGCGATGAACCGCTGGCGGCCCAGCGCCGGGGCGCCCTACGTGTGGGTCGGCGAGGCGACCTCGCCCGTGGCAGGCATCGGCACCGGCCTGCTGTCACGCGCTCGGCGCCACGCTCTTCAACATCGGGAACATCACCCTGGCGGGCGCGTATCTGCTGTTCGTCGTATCCCCGAGCTCGACCTTCCCGAAGGCGGTCACCTGGCTCATCGCGGCCGCCATCATGGGAGTGCTGCTCTGGCTCTCGATCCGCGGCCTGCGTCCATCGGTGTGGGTGCAGACGGCGCTGATCATTATCGAGTACGCGTCGGTCATCTCGTTCGTGATCCTGGCCCTCATCCACGAGGCTAGCGGTGCGGGCGGGGCCACCCTTCCGTCGATGTCAGACTTCTCCTTCGCCAGCAACATCGGCGGCATTCACGGCCTGGCCAACGCCGGCGTCACCTGCGCGGTCCTCTACGCGGGCTGGGAGGCTGTCTCCGTCGTCGGCGAGGAGTCGACCAAGCCGCGGCAGAACCCGGGCCGCGCCATGATCGGCTCGGTCGCGTTCCTGCTCGTCTGGTTTACCGGCCTCATCATGGTCTTCCAGGGCATCTCCAGCCAGAAGTCGCTCCTTGCGCACGGCGGCGACGTGCTGGCCTATGCCGGCAGCCTGCTCGCCCCGGGCCTGGCCGGGCGGATTCTGCCGCTGGCCGTGCTCATCGCGGTGATCGGCACGACCCAGCTCCAGATGACCGAGGCGAGCCGCATCCTCTACTCGTTCGCTCGCGACCGCCTGCTGCCGCGCTTCCTCGGCAAGATCAGCACGAAGCACCGCACGCCGTGGGCGGCCCTGACCGTCCTCGGGCTGATCCCGCCGATCTTCCTGATCCCTTACCTGGCGAGCTCGTCCTTCTTCAAGGTCATCACGCGACATCATCAGCTCGGGCGGCGAGCTGTACCTCTTCATCTACTTCCTGGTCGCTGTCAGCAGCGTGTGGTTCTTCCGCAGCCAGCTCGCCAAGGGCGGGCAGGCACTGCTCCTCGGCGGCATCCTGCCGCTGCTCGGCGGCCTGCTGATGCTGATCCTGTGCATCTACGGGATGACGACGGAGGCGGGGGTCGTGACCGGGGTGGCCCTCGGCATCATCGCGCTGTGCTTCATCGTCGCCTTCATCATCGTGCGCCTGGTCAAGGACTCCCCGTTCCTGGATGAGCTTCAGCGGCGCCGGGCCGCGGGCGTCAGCGGGCCGGAGGAGGAGCCCGGCCGGGTGCCCGACGCAGCGGGGGCACCTGATGCGTGACCGCCCGGCGCAGGCCGGACGGCCTGCGCCCGCTGCCGCGGCGACGAGGCGAGGCAGCGGGCAGCATGGCTGAGGTCCGGTTCCTGGGCTGCGACAACGACGTGTTCTGCAGCCACGTCCAGGCGCATGCGACCGAGTTCGAGCAGGCTTACGGGCACAAGCTGGCCGTGCGGCTGCTGGACAATGACTTCTACTACGCCAACAAGCTGACTGATTACCTGGGCGGGGACAGCCCGGCGGACGTCTACATGTCGGGGCCGGTCCTGGAGTGGGAACAGCTCGGCCTGGGGTTCGTGCGCCCGCTGGATGAGTTCGCCGGGCGGGCGCCGAACCTTTGACCTGGGCGACTTCTTCGAGCGGCTGATCCGGGGCAGCCGCTGGACCGGCCGTTTCGGCGACGAGCTCGGCCACGGCCCGCTGCTCGCCATCCCGGTGAACTGGGAGTCCTACAACCTGGCCTACCTGCCGGAGATCCTCGCCCGGGCCGGAGTGGACGTGCCGCGCACCTGGCCGGAGTACTTCGCCGCGGCCAAGACCATCGCGGCGCACGTTCCCGGCGCGCCGGGGTTTCGGCCAGCGCGGCGCGGAGGCCTGGCACACCGTCTATACCGGCTTCGCCACCCAGCTGTGGTCCTGCGGCGGACGCGACTTCGACCCCGACGGGTCCTGTGCCATCGCCTCCGAGCCGCCGCGTCGACGTGGCCCAGGACCCTGTCCGACGCGATCCGCGTGGCCGGGCCCGCCGACTGGACCAGCCAGGGCTGGTACGAGCTGGCCATGGACTTCGCCCGCGGCGAGTACGGGCTGCTGGTCGACTCCGACCACTACGTCGCGTACTTCGAGAATCCCAGCCTGTCCGACGTGGCGGGCAAGGTCCGCTACGCCCTGCCGCCGCCGGCCCGGCGGCATCAGGCGCCCGAACATGTGGATGTGGTCGCTGGTCATGAACGCCCGCTCGGCCGTGCCGGATGCAGCCTGGGAGTTCATGGAGTGGGCGACCAGCTCACAGTTCCTGACCGCCGCGGCGCTGGCAGGGAAACATGAACCCAACACGCCGCAGCTCCTGGGCAGACCCCGAGTTCGCGGCACGCGCTCGTCAGTGGCACGAGTTTGCCGACGTAGCCATGCAGCTCGTCGGCGAGGCCGGCGACACCGCCGACAGCGCCGAAGTGCTGGTTACTCCGGCGCTGAACTACATCGAAGTCGCCCGGCGGTGGACTCGAGCGCTGCGGGAGGCGTACCAGGGCGCAGGATCGGCTGAGCAGTGCCTCGCAGCGGCGGCGAGCGATATCGACCGGCTGGTCGTCCGGACGTGACTGTGGCTGCCGGCCCGCTGGACCGCAGATCGCTCGGCCGGACGGGCCTGGACGTCTCGCCTGTCTGCATCGGCACCAGCCCGCTTGCCAGCATGCCGGAGCACTACGGCTACGAAGTTGACGAACAGCGCGCGACGGCGACCATCAGCGCCGCTGCTCGGAGGCCCGTTCAATTTCATCGACACATCGAATAACTACGGCGCCGGCGCCGCCGAGCGCTACATCGGCCGCGTGCTGGCGGACCTCGGCGGCCTGCCCCCGGGTTTGTGCTGGCTACTAAGGCCGACGCAGACCCGGTCAGCGGCGATTTTTCCGGCGACCGGGTGAGACGCTCGGTCGAGGAAAGCCTGGAGCGGCTCGGGCTGGACCGAATCCAGCTGATGTACCTGCATGACCCGGAGTTCCACCTCAGCTTCGCCGAGGCGATGGCGCCCGGCGGCGCGATCGCCGCGCTGACGCAGCTGCGCGACGAAGGCGTGCTCGGCCATCTCGGCGTGGCGGGCGGCCACGTGCTGCTGCTAGCCGATTTCATCGCGACCGGCCTGCTCGATGTCGTCCTCTGCCACAACAGGTTCACGCTCATCGATCGCAGCGCCGAGCCGCTGATGGAGGCAGCCCGGCAGTGCGGGGTCGCGTTCGTCAACGCAGCGCCTTACGGCGGCGGCATCCTGGCGCAAGGTCCCGACGCTCAGCCCCGATACGCCTACGAGCCGGCCGCAGCGGCCATCCGCGACGCGGTCCTGGCGATGCAGGCTGCCTGCTCGGCGCACGGCGTGCCGCTGGCCGCGGCTGCGCTGCAGTTCTCCGTCCGCGATCCACGGGTCGCCTCGACGGTGGTCGGTGTCTCGGATCCCGGCCGCATTGAGGAGACGGCAGCGCTGATGGCACACCACGTTCCCGATGAGCTCTGGGCTGAGCTGGAACTGCTGACTCCCCGCCCGAGCACGGGCTGAGTTGAGGCCGGGAACGAGGCGGGACGCGGGCAGCGGACTACGGGCGGCGCGCGCCGACCGTGACGACCGGGTTCTCCAGGGCGCCGAGCGCGTCGGCGCGGACCGTGACGACGTCACCGTCGCGCAGGGTGAAATCACCCGGCGGGACCAGGCTTGTCCCGGTGAGCAGTGCGACCCCGTGCGGGAAAGACTGGGCGGCGAGCAGCCACCGGAGCAGCTCGCCGGGCGTGCGCTGCATGGTGGCCATCGACATCTCGTCCGCGTAGAGCGTCCGGCCGGCGCGGACGATCCGCATCTCGATCCGGATCTGCTGCCACGGCGGCGCCGCGCTGACCGGCACGAGGCACGGGCCGATGCCGCAGCTGCGGTCGTACACCTTGGCCTGCGGCAGGTAGAGCGGGTTCGCGCCCTCGATGCTGCGCGAGGACATGTCGTTGCCGAGGACGAGGGCCTGCAGCTCTCCGTCCGGCCCGGCAACCACGCCGAGTTCCGGCTCGGGCACGTCCCAGTCCGAGTCAGCCCGGATGCCGAGCTGATCTCCGGGACCGATCGCGGCGCCAGGCAGCGGCCTTGACGAACAGCTCCGGCCGGCTGGCGCTGAAGACCCGGTCGTAGACGTCGCCGCCGTCGACGGCCTCTTCCTGTCTCGCCTCGCGGCTGCGGGGGAAGGTCACGCCAGCGGCCCACACGGGCTGCAGATCCAGTGGTGCCAGAATGGCCGCCTGGCCGGGCACCGGCCCTGATGTCGGGAGCGAGGCCAGGTCCTGCAGCGGCCGGCCGGGATCTGCCAGCAGCGACGCCACGGTTACGGACGGCCCGAGCAGGTCCTGCGGGCCCCGCTCGGTGTCGCCTCGGGCGAGGCGGATCTCGCCGTCGGCGCTCACCCGCCACAGGCCTGTCGTCATGACTGGTTCCTCTCGGTCCGGACTGCGTTCCCGGCCCAGGCGGGCCCGCCCGGGTAGCTGTACTCGCGGATCGAGTCCGCGCGCATTTCCATCGAGTTCCCGGCGGCGGCCGGCGCGATGTACCGGCCGTCGCGCACCACCGCCGGGCTCACGAAGTGCTCGTGGAGATGGTCGATCCACTCGATGACCCGGTCGTCCATCGTTCCCGACACGCACGCGTAGTCGAAGAACGACAGATGCTGGACTGCCTCGCACAGCCCGACCCCGCCGGCGTGCGGGCATACCCGGATCCCGGCCTTAGCCGCGAGCAGCAGGTTGGCGACGTTCTCGTTCACTCCGGCGACCCGGGTCGCGTCGATCTGCATGACGTCAAGCGCTCCGGCCTGCAGCAGCTGCTTGAATACCACCCGGTTGGCGACGTGCTCGCCGGCTGCGATCGGGACCGGGGCGACCGCGCGGCGGATCTGCGCCATGGCCAGGATGTCGTCAGGGAACGTGGGCTCTTCCATCCATGCGGGATTGAACCCGGCGAGCTGCCGGATCCACCTGATCGCCTCGCCGGTGCCCCAGACCTGATTCGCGTCGATCGCGATCAGGTAATCCGGACCGCAGATCTCCCTGGCCAGCGCGAGGCGCCGCACGTCGTCCTGGACGCTGCCGCCGACTTTGAGCTTGACCTGGCCGAATCCTTCGCTCATGGCCTGGCGGAGCAGTACGGCCAGGTGATCGTCGGTGTAGCCGAGCCAGCCCGGCGCTGTCGAGTAGGCGGGATAGCCGCCTGCTGTCAGCTCCAGGATCCGCGCGGCCTTGCCGTCCGCGCCGCGCTCCAGCAGGTCCAGCGCCTCGGCCGGAGTGATCGCGTCCTCCAGGTACCGGAAGTCAACCAGCGCCACTAGCTCGGCGGGCGTGAGGTCGCAGAGCAGCCGCCACAGCGGGAGCCCGGCGCGCCTGGCCTTCAGGTCCCAGCAGGCATTGACGATCGCGCCCACTGCCATGTGCGCGATGCCGGTCTCCGGCCCGAGCCAGCGCAGCTGGCTGTCGCCGACCAGGCGCCGGGACAGGCCGCCGAGGTCGGCGATCAAGCTCGTCCACATCCGCGCCGACGATCGCCGGGGCGAGCGCGGCGATGGCCGCGACCTGTACGTCGTTGAACCGCCCGATCGTGAAGGCAAAGCCATGACCGGCCAGCTCATCAGGCCCGTCGGTGCGCAGGACGGCGTAAGCGGCCGCGTAGTCAGGCGCCGGGTTCATCGCGTCCGAGCCCGCCAGCGTCAGGGACGTCGGGAACCGGACGTCGTGAGTCTCCAGCGCCAGGATGCGAGGCATCGGGCTCCCTTCAGCTGGCGGGCGCAGCGGCAGAACGTACCGCCTCCGCCGCCGGAACGCACCGCAGGCGATGCCGACGGTCAGCCGGGAATCGCTCTGAACGACACGGTAACGCCCGATCGCGCCCTAGGCACGCCGGCAAGACGGGCGAGCGTCGGCATGAGCCGCTGGGCTGGCTGTCACGCCTCTTCGGTGCTGTGGCAGACGACCTCGAGCATGATGCCGTGCGGATCGAGGAAGTAGGTGGCGTAGTGCTCGCCGTACTCGGGGAACTCGCGGGGCTGATGGATGACCTCGGCGTCGCGGGCAACCGCCCGGTCGTCGTGCCTCGCGGACGGTGGCGCGGCTAGCCACCATGAAGGACAGGTGCTGCAGGCCGGTGCCATGACGTGAGTGAGGCCCGGGCTCGAGTGCCTGGTAGAAGAAGATCTGCGAGCCGCGGGCGCCATCGGGGCCGTAGTTGAACTCCCCGGCTTCCGTTGTCGGGAACCAGGCCCGCAGCCCCAGGATCGGCATGAGCTCGTCGTAATACCGCTTGGCAGCGGCGAGGTCAGGAACTCCTATGCCGATGTGGTCGATGAATCCGGTCCCGGGCATTTGCTCCTCCTGTCGATGCCGACGCAGCCGGATTGCCGCGCTGCGTGCGAGCGCGGCGGCTGCCGTCCCCGTCATAGTCGATTGCGCTAGCTCCGTCCTGGTTCCGGCTGGCCGTGGTACTCGGCGTCGGTGACGTGCGGGCCCCAGTGCGGGGCACCTTCGGTGATGGACAGATGCGTCATGAAATGATCGGGCCGGGCGCCGTGCCAGTGCTCCTCGCCGTGGGGCGCGAACACGACATCGCCGGGATTGAGCTCGGTGATGTCCTGTCCGCGCACCTGGACCAGGCCGCGGCCCTCGGTCACGTACAGGGTCTGTCCGCCGTCATGGGAATGCCAGGCGCTGCGCGCTCCGGGGGTGAAGCGGACCGCGGCGACGTTCAGCGCCGAGGGCGGCAGCCCGCGGGTGATCGGGTCGACCCACACGTCGCCGGTGAAGGTCTCGGCAGGTCCCTTCGCCGTGGCTGCATTACGCGAAATCTCCATGCGTCCTCCGCTGGTCATGGCCGGAAGCCGAGGCCTCCGGCGGGATACAAGGCCGGTCAGCTGGGAGCCAGCTCGCCGTAGAACCAGGAGGCGGTGACCCCGCCATCCATCAGGAAGTCGCTTCCGGTGATGAAAGCTCCTTCTGACCCCATGAGCAGCGCGCCGAGGGTGCCGACCTCATCAGGCGTCCCGGCGCGTCCTGCCGGGGACAAGTCGATCATGCGCCGGTAGCCCTCGCTGCGCGGGCCGGTCAGCTCATCTCTGGCGAGCGGGGTCATGATGATGCCGGGGCTGATGGTGTTCACCCGGGCGCCGCGCTTGCCCCAGCGCACGGCCTCGGCCATGACCCGGAGCGAGTTCCCGCGCTTGGCCAGCTGGTAGGCGTGAAGGCTGTCGGTGACCTGATCTGGCTGCAGCATGGGCAGGGACCGCAGCTCGTCGGCTGGTGTCGTGGCGAGAGCGGCGTCCTGCTCGGCCGTCAGCGCGCCAAGGCGGTGGCCGGACTGCGATGCGATGACGACGGCGGAGCCGCCGGACGCGATGACGTTCCCGAATTCCTCGAGTACCACGGCCGTTCCGTACAGGTCGACGGCGAGGATGACCTGGGGCCGGGCCTGGCTCGGCGAGACTCCGGCCGCGTGGATGACACCAGTGACATCACCGAGCGCCGCAGCGGTCGCGGCCAGGGCGCGGACCGACTCGCGCGACGATACGTCGACTGGCGCGGTGCTCACGTCGAAGCCGGCATCGGCCAGCACCTCGGCGGCCGCGTCGGCGTTGGCCTGGCGGAGATCGGCAAGCAGCACATGCTTTCCCGAGCTCACCCGGCGGGCTATCGCCTGGCCTATCTGCCCGGCGCCGATCACGACGGTGACGTCGGTCATTGCTCGTTCCCTTCCGTAAGGCTGTCCTGATCGCCCGTTGCCAGGCGGACGGTGACGGCATGGGCCTGCGGGCCGGTCACTGACCCGACGATCTGAGGTCCGTACCGGTCGTATTTGGCGTGATAAGCAGCGTCGATGTCGCCCTGCACGGCTGAATCCGCGGCAGCGAAGGTCACGTCGCGCTCAACGCCGCCTGCCCGCACCCTGCCCTCCCCGGCGGCTCTGGCTCGCCGGTACCACGGGTTGTCCGGTCCGTATGCCGAGCGGACGTAGAGACCGTCGCCCGCCCGGACCACCCACATCGTCACGTACCGGCTCAGGCCGCCGTCCTGCCGCCGGGTGGCAAGCTCCAGCTCCTCGGCCCGGCCGGCCCGGTCCAGCTCGTCCGGTGTCCAGTTCGTCATGGTGCTCGCTCCCGCTACAGCGTTCCGACCCGGATGAGAGACTTGACGGCCCGGCGCTCGTCCATGGCGGCGTAGGCGTCTGCGACGTGGTCCAGGTCGGTCTCGTAGTCGAGTACGAGACCGGGGTTGATCGCGCCGCTGAGGACATCGCCGAGCAGCTCCGGGATATAGATGCGGGCCGGCGCGGGGCCGCCCCGCCAGCCGACGTTCTTGAAGAAAGCCTGCGCCGCCGGTACTTCCCCGTGGGGCACGCCCACCATGCCCACTGTCGAGCCTGGGCGCGCGATCGCGAACGCCGTCGCGATGGCCTGGCCGGTGCCCACGCATTCGAGGGACGCGTCGGCGCCGATCCCGGCGGTCAGTTCCATGACGGCGTCAGCCGCCGCCTCGCCCCGGTCCGCGACGATGTCGGTGGCACCGAACTCCTTGGCGATCGCCTGGCGCTCAGGGTGCCGGCTCAGGGCGATGACACGCCCTGCGCCCAGGCGGCTGGCGGCAAGAACCGCCGACAGGCCGACCGCCCCGTCGCCGACAACCGCCACGACATCGCCACGGCTGACGCCGGCACTGACAGCCGCATGGTGGCCGGTCGCCAGCACGTCGGAAAGCGTGAGCAGCGATCGCAGCGTCTGATCGGAGTGGCCACTGCCCGGTACCGGCACCAGCGTGCTGCCCGCCTGCGGGACCCGCACGGCCTCGCCCTGGCCGCCGTCGATCGTGCCGTCGCCGAAGTTGCCGCCCAGCTTGCAGGAGATCGTCGAGCCGTGCAGGCAGTGCGGGCACGACATGTCGCTGTAGATGAACGGCGCCACGACCAGGTCACCTGGTGACACGGCCGCCACGTCAGCGCCGGTCTCCTCGACCACGCCGATGAACTCATGGCCAATGGACCCGACGGCGTGCGGGCTCTCGCCCCGGTAGTACCACAAGTCAGACCCGCAGACGCAGGCCAGCACGACCCGGACGATCGCGTCCGTCGGCTCATGGATCACCGGATCGGGCCGTTCGCCGACCTCGATGCTCCGCGGTCCCCGGAAAATAGCAGCTCGCATTACTAGTCAGCCTCTCGCCTGATGCTGTTGATGGTCTTGCGGTGGATGCTGATCGATCCGGTTCCACAAAACCACTTCCGCCGGCGATGAGGGAGGGCACGCTGTTCGGGGTACTGCCAGGCCCCCTTTCCCTGCCGGAAGCTGCTCTTCCAGGTAACGGCAGTGCCTCCCTCTCGCTGGCGAGATCACCTACCGTGACGTCATGGACAACCGAGCGCAGGTGCGCGAGTTCCTCACTTCCCGGCGGGCGCGGATCACCCCGGAACAGGCCGGTCTGCCCGCCTATGGCGGTAACCGCCGGGTGACAGGACTCCGGCGCGAGGAGGTCGCTATGCTCGCCGGGGTCAGCATCGACTATTACGTCCGGATGGAACGCGGCGGTCTCGGCGGCGCCTCCGACGCGGTTCTTGAGGGCGTGGCGCGGGCGCTGCAGCTAGACGACGCCGAACGGGATCACTTGTTCGACCTCGCCCGCGGGGCCGAACCCCAGCCAGCCCGGCTCCGCCGGAGCAGGGAACCGGGTGTCACCGCGAGCGTGCAGCAGGTGCTCGATGCCATCAGCGACGCGCCAGCCTGGGTCCGCAACGCCCGCCATGACATGCTCGCCGCCAACCGCCTGGCCCGCGCCCTCTACGCGCCCATGCTCGCCGACCCGCGCCGGCCCGCGAACAACGCCCGCTTCGTCTACCTCGACCCCGCCTCCCGCGACTTCTTCAGCGACTGGCAGCGCGCGGCCGACGACATCGCCGCCATGCTGCGCCTGGAGGCCGGGCGCAACCCCTACGACAAGAAACTCGTCGAGCTCATCGGCGAGCTGTCGACTCGCAGCGAGGACTTCCGCACCCGCTGGGCCGCCCACAACGTGCGCTTCCACCGCACCGGCCATAAGAAGCTGCACCATCCCGTGGTCGGCGATCTCGACCTCAATTTCGAGGCCATGGAACTGCCGTCGCAGCCCGGCCTGACCCTGCTCGTCTACACCGCGCCGGAGGGCAGCCTTACCGCGGACAGCCTGAGGCTTCTCGCTAGCTGGGCAGCCACCGCCGAGCAATCCGGGCAGCTCATTGCCGGGGGAACGGCCGCAGCTGACAGCGCCGGGAGCGGTAACTGCCCGGCACTGCCGTTGCGGGTCGCCGGATCACGGCGGAAGCGGCGCCGGATGAGGACGGCTCTTGCGGTTCAGCGGCGCGCGAGGCGGCGTCCGCTCTGGGTCTCGGGGGGCGCGTAGTTGAGCTCGTAGTGGTGGTAGAGGGCGGACTCGTCGTCCTGGGAGAGCTCGTCGCCGTGCATCTCGATGTCGGGCGCCGACTTGACCTGATCCTTGGTGACGGTCACCTGCAGGTCGTCGGGACCGATCTGGATGCCGCCCAGCGGCACGAAGGTGAGGTGGCGTCCGATGAGGCCTTCCTTGACCGTAGCGAACTGCGGCTGGTCGGTTTCCACGTCGACGTAGACGTCCTGCAGTTTCCCGATCTTCTCTCCGTTGTGGTCCAGAAGCATCTTGCCGTGCCACTGGGCGACGTTCCACTGGTCCTGTCCGTGCTGGTTAGTCATCTCGTGGTCCCCCTCGGGTCGTAACGCCCCGGTCGGTGCGCCGGGTTGTCCTGAGACCGGTCCGCCGACGGCTCCGTTGCCGTCTTGGCTGCTTGTGAGCGACGTCGGGCACGCTGGCTGGCTCCGCGGCCTTGACGAGGGCCGCCCGCAGCAGTGCCGCAACCTCGGATGCCGGAAGGGCTTCTGGGCCCGGACTGCGGTGGGCTGCAGGCATTCCCCGAAGATGACATCCCTGACGACGTGCTCGGCTGCGCAATGCGAGGCACCGCTGGGGTGGCTTCCGCCTAGCGAATATGAGCATGTAACCCCCCGGCCCTCTGGGCAGCCTGGCGTGAGCGTCGGCCTTGGCCACCGGGGTCCGGAGCAGCAGTCATTTCACGCTAACACAAGCGAAGATCACGACCGCGCCGGCCTGGCGCGACGGACTGGGCGGAGCAGCATGAGCAGCACCTGCGGGTGGGCATGGTGCACGCGGCCGCTAACTGGGCGGCGGCAGGCTCTTCGTTGCGTCCATCGCGGTTCTCCGTCCGGACGCTCGGCGGCGCCATCCAGGTCATGCTGCCCGGCGCCGGCTAAGTCGCGTAGCTTCCATGACCTCCGGCCCGGCCCGCTCGGCGGCCGTCGGGCACCGGTACTCCACCCCCGCGAAGGCGAGCCGGCGGGATGTGCGAGCGTCCTGCCGGGACGGTCTATGAGTTCTCTGTTGCCAGGAGGGTCTGCTTCCCGGAGGTTATGACGCCATTACTGACGGTGTAACTGAGCGCGTAAGTCTGGACGGTCCCGGTGGTCTCATACGCGCGGACCCGGGCGTAGACGGAGCCGCCGGCGGTGGTGAGGCTGATGAGCACATCATGGCTGGTGTACCGGAATCCATTGAGCATCGAGGTGTAACTCTGGCCGAGGTTCTTGCCGCCCAGTCTCCATACCCTGTGCCAGTCATGCGCGTCGATCGCGGCGAGGTAGGCCCTGACCACATTCTCTGCGGCCCGCTCTGCTGCTGTTGCGGTCGGGCTGACTGACGGCGACCGTGAGGCATGCGGAGGGCCGGACAAGTACGAGTCGAGCGTGATTCCGGCACCGCCGCCAATGAGGATCACGGCGGCGGCCGCAGCCCAGGCCCCGCCGATACGCCGCCGTCGGTATACCGAGCGGGTACTCACCGAACCGCCGTGAGCAGCTGTCCGGACCGTAGGGAGCGGGCGGCTAGCGTCTGGTGGGGGCGGGCCGGCCGGATCGGAGTCCTCGGTCTGCGAGTAAACGGACGGGGGAGTAGCCGGGTTCCTGCTCGCCGGGCAACCGGCAGCAGACTCGTCTGCCAACGCCAGCCTCGCGGGCCTCCTGCTGATCGTGTCCTCGTCCGCGAGCTGGGCGAGCAGATCGCCTGGCGAGGGACGCTGCGCAGGGTCTTTGCGCATGCACTGCTCGACGACCGGACGCAGATCTGCTGGCACGCTTGCAAGGGCCGGCGGGGCGTGCACCACCCGGTACAGCAGGGCGGACGCCTCGCCGGTGCCGAAGGGATCCTGACCCGTTGCGGCGAATATCAGCACGGACCCGAGGCTGAACACATCGCTAGCGGGTCCGACATCGCGGCCGATGGCCTGTTCGGGAGACATATATCCCGGCGAGCCCACCACGATCCCGGTGCGCGTCATTGCCGTCGCGTCGGCCGCCCGGGAGATACCGAAGTCGATGATCCGAGGGCCGTCCGCGGCGAGCAGCACGTTGGACGGCTTCAGGTCGCGGTGAACCACGCCGACAGCGTGAATGGCAGCCAGCCCTTCGGCCAGCGCGCGGGCCAGCGCCAGCACTGCTGCTACGTCAAGCGGGCCGCCGTCAGCAACTGTGTCCGCCAGCGACGGACCTTCGACATAGCCCGTCACCAGCCACGGCTCGGCAGCATCAGGACCGGCGTCTACGACCGGGGCCGTGAACAGCCCGCTGACCCGGCGCGCGGCGGCAACCTCGTGCGCGAACCGGGCACGGAATTCGGCACTGTCAGCAAGCTCTGGCCGGATCACCTTCACAGCAACGAGGCGGCCACCGGGTGACTCGCCCAGAAAGACTCGTCCCATTCCGCCGCGGCCGAGCCGGCGCAGCAAGCGATAACTGCCTATCTGCCGGGGATCTCCGGCCTGCAGCTCCTCCACGACCAACCCACCCAGGAACAGGAAAACATGGCCAGACATGCAATTATCGCGCGAAGATCATCGTCGTAGGACTGCTTTGCCGCTCCCGAAGCCGCGACCTTCGAAGACGCCAGATGCTCGCGATAAACGCGAGCATCTGGCGTCTCTGCTTGACCAGCTGCCAGCCGAGTCCTTAGGGCGCGAACTGAGCGTCGTGCGTTGGCTGTGCTGCTACGACGCATCGGGCGGGCAGGCCGGCGGACGGGGTGATGGACAGGCGCACGTGCCACCGGGCGCGGCTTCCCACGACGGGGGACTCGCTGGCAGCTGAGGCCCCGAGCTGCATCCCCTGCGGATAGCCGGGAGAGGGCGCGGATCGTGCGTACAGCACGATGATGTCGCCGTAGCGGTCGTACACGTCGGGAACGAGCCCGCCGTTGGTGTACCTGCCCTCGGCGGTCAGGGTCGTGCCGGTCAGCCGGCACGAGGTCGGCAGAAGGATCGAGGAGGACGGGCCGTTGTTGCCCGCGGCCTTCATCTGGGCTGTCGGATTCGATCGAAATCGGGAGCCGCCGAGCTGCGGCGGCAACAGCCGCCGGCGTTCCCGTTCCGGGGCCGGTCCTCGCGGTGTTCGGAACCAGCGTGGTGGTCACAGGCAGAGCTGCCTGCTGACCAGCAGGGCCGCAACCAGCGACCAGCAGGGTGCCAGTGGCGGCGGCCGCGGCGACCGCGGCGAAAGTAATCGAGCGCATGCTCGCAATACTCGGCAGGAGCAGCGAGATTGTCATGGGTAGGGATTCCCGGGTGGGGAGGCCTTCCCGCAAAGCTCGCACTCACGGCGGCACCGCCCGGATGGCCGTCACGAGCTCGATGGGTCGAGCTGGCCTGCGGTGATGACCGCCCGGACGCTGGCAGCTGACGGCGCGGCCAGCGCTTCGGCTAGCGGGCAGTGCAGCAGGCACAGGTCAGCTGGCTGGCCCGGCGAGACAGTTCTGGTGTGCCGCACATCGTCCGGTGCGGCCAGGAACATCGTCAGCGCGGCGCGTGCCGTGACCCGCTCATCCGGGCCGAGCACGTGGCCACTGGGCGTCTGGCGGGAGACCGCGGCGGCGATGCAGTCCCACGGGTTGCCTGGCCCGAACGGGGCGTCGGTGCTAGCGGCGACCGTCACCCCGGCCCGCATGAGCGACGCGACCGGGTACAGCCAGTCCTGCTCGGCGGGCGGAACCTCGCGCTCGTAGGAATCGCCGCGCGCGGCGATGAACCCGGGCTGCGTCACGACGGCGAGTCCCAGGCGGGCCAGCTGGTGAGCGTAGCCAGGGGGAACGATCCCGGCGTGCTCGATCCGGTCGGGCCCGGCGACCACGCGGCCGGGCGGTGCGGCCTGCTCTAGGGCGCTTACGGCGATCACGAGCTGCTCGGCGGTCACGCAGTGGATGGCGACGGGGCGCCCTGACGCGTGCGCGGCACTGATGGTCGCGGCGAGCCGGTCCGGTGCCGGCAGCTCGACGTCATCGAGCATCACCTTGACCGGCCCGAGCGTGACCCTGCTCGTCCCCGTGCCGGCAGCGGTGCCGGGATGCCGCTCTGCCGCGGGATTCTGAGTCGGCGTCATCAGCACCAGTCGCTGACGGAAGACGCCGGTCGCTGCAAGCCCGGTGAACTCGTTCGCGTCGGCCGGGTCCCGGTCCGGGGTGGCGTCGGTCCAGCCTGTGACGCCGAGCCGGAGGCAGTCAGCGGCGTAGCGCCTCAGGCCGGCCGCGAACGAGTCAGGATCGCGGCCAGTGCGCAGGCGATCGCGCAGCCAGCCGTCGAGGCGCAGCAGCCGCCCGGTAGGTTCACCGCGCTCATCACGCTCGATGCCGGGCAGATCGCAATCGGCGGCGCCGGCCCTGTCCAGGGCCGCGGAGTTCAGAACCCACATGGCGCCGCTGCGGTGCTGCACCCGGACCGGAACAGGCCCGGCCAGCGCGTCCAGCCGGGCCCGGCCGAGCAGTCCGGCCGCTGGCTCGTGCCAGCCGACGACCCGGACCCAGCCGGAGGCCGGCCCAGGTGCGGCCGCTGCCGGCCGCGGCCGCCGCTACCAGCCGGTCGAACTCGGCCGGGGTCTTCACTGCGGTCACGTCCACCGACTCGCGGGCGGCGACCGTGGCCCGCAGGTGCACGTGATGATCGTGCAGACCGGGAACGAGCGCCCCGCCCTGCCCGTCGATCACGTTCTCTCCGGGCTCGGGCCGCAGCCCGGGCTCGACCGCCAGGATCGCGTCCGGCCCGACGCGGACATCTATTCCGGACCGGCCCCGGACGGCCACGTTCCTGATCAGAAGGGTTGTCATGGCGGCAGCACCACCTGGCGGTACCGGCCATGGCTGACGACCCAGCCGGTGCCATCGCTGGTGACGCGGTGCGGCCAGTCCGGGCCAGTGCCCGGCCGGGCGAGATCGGCGCTGACGCCGGCCATCGAGAGGTCGGCCAGGACCCCGCCGCCGGCCCGGACCGCGGCGAGGCCGGCGAGAGCTGCGAGCATGCCGGTCAGCGGGTCGGCGATCGCGTCGCCGCAGAACGCGGGTGTCCCGTCAGGACCGCGGGCAACCAGGCCGCCGGCCGCCGCGGCGTCATCGCCGAACGCGACGCGCTGCTGCGCGTCATCGCGCCCGTACCCGGTGATCGAGATCCAGACCCGGCCGGGTGCCGCGGCCAGCCAGTCCTCGGCGACAAGGCCGAGGCGTCGCAGCGCGCGGGGGCGGCTGCTCTCCACCACGATGCCGGCCTGGCCGGCCAGCCGTCGCAGCTCTGCCCGCCCGCTCTCGGCGCCGAAGTCCAGTTGCACAGCCTGGCCGCCCGCGTGCAGCCCGGCGTAGAACCGCGGCGAGCCCGACCGCGCCGCATCCGGCCGCCGGGCATCCTCGGCCTTGAGGGTGCGCCAGCCGGCCCGGCGCAGGATGCTCGCGCACAGCGGACCAGCCCACAGCGCCGACAAGTCGAGCACGAGCGGGGTCGCGGTGCCGCGCGGGCCTGCCGGAACGAATCGCACCGGGGCCGGCGGCGCGCTGGCCACGACCGCGGCCGGGATTCCCAGCAGCTGCGCGCGCGCCGCGAGATCCGCGGCCGGCCAGGCTGCTGCATCAGCCGTCAGCTCGGCCCAGGGGTCGGCGCCGGTCTCCCGGCCGAGGAGGGCCGGAATGCTGCGGATGTCGTCGGGCCGGGCCAGGTTCACCGCCAGCCAGCCATCGGCGGCAGCGATCAGGCGGCAGGTTCGGTTGCCCGAGACGGTGCCGCCCCGGTGCCAGCCGCGGTCGGCCGCCCGGCCGGCGAAGATGGCCCGCAGGTCCAGCCGGACCGGACGGCCGAGATCGCCGGCCAGATCCTCGATCGCACCGGACAGGATCGCGGCTCGCGTCAGCACCGGGAACGGCGGCGCCAGCGGCGGCCCGTCCGGTGGCCCGGTCAGGTCCATCAGGCCCGACCGGGCCCACGACAAGACAGCGCAGTTGCTGCCCTCGTCGCCGGGAGGGGCGGACCTGTGGCCGCATGGTCCCGGCGGGGAACAGGCTCGCCAGGTGCTCGTGCTCGACGGCCGGGTCGGCCTGGCACGCCGCCATGAGCTGGCCAGCGGTCATCCGGGCTCGCCCGGCGCTGACTCGAACGGCCCTGACTCGAACGGCCCTGACTCGGAACGGCCCTGACTCGAACGGCCCTGACTCGACCGGCACTGACTCGACCGCGTCCACCAGGCCCCAGTCCAGCGCCTGATCGGCCCCGATCACCTGCCCGGTCAGGGCCAGGAACGTGGTCCTGTGCCGGCCGATGCGCGCGGGCAGGCTCGCGGTGCCGCCCGCCCCCGGGATCAGGCCCAGCCGGATCTCCGGCAGGCCGATGCGGGTGTCCGGGCTCGCCACCACGCGGTCAGCGAAGGCCGGCAGCTCGATGCCGGCGCCCAGGCACGCCCCGTGCAGGAACACAGTCGTCCTGGCCGCCAGCCGGTGCAGCAGCAGCGCCGGGCTGCGGGTGAGCCTGATCAGGTGGGCCACGGCCGGATCGGGCCGGGACCCGAACTCGTCCAGGTCACCGCCGGCGCAGAAGTCCGGCCCTTCCCCGCGCACCTCGAGCCGCAGCTCCGTGTCGCCGACCGGAACAGCCAGCGCCGCGGCCAGTGCGTCCCGCATCCGCCAGTCGACCGCGTTACGCCGCTGCGGCCGGTCCAGCGTCACCTCGAAGACGCCGCCGGCGCTGCGGGTTCGCACCCGCGGCCTGGCCGCGTCGCCCGCCGGGGGCCGCCGCGGCGGACGGGCAGCCCGCCAGCGGGCGAACTCCTGGCCGGCTTGCAGAGCCGAGAAGGCGGCCGACTCAGCGACCAGGGCAGCCGGCACCGTGAGCCCGGCCGCGCTCCGCATCAGCAGCGCCAGCGTCGTCCCCGCGACCGGCGCCGCGGCCAGGGCCTCCTCGATCAGCCCGGCCGCAGCCGCGGGTCCGCCCGGCCAGCTCACGAACGGCGCTGGAGCCTGCTCATCCTCGGTCAGGATCACGTCCGCGGCCCGGGCTGCGGCGGCCGGGTAGCCGCGCGGATCGGGCACGCACGCCACCACGACCGCTGGCAGCACGGTGATGTCGATGCCGGCCATTCGCCGGCCTGCGTCCGCGTCCGGCACGTCCACGATGATCAGCGGCCAGCCCCCGCCTGCCAGGAGCTCCTCGCTCGCGGCCGGCACCGCTGTCAGCTCAGCCAGGCTGGCGGGGTCCAGGTTCAGGCGCATCACGATCAGCATGCACCAGGGGGCGGCGGGCCGCACGCACCAGCATGAACCAGGTGAGCGTCCCCGGCCTGGCTCCGGGAGCCGGCCACGAGAGTCACGGTGCCGCCGGGAGGACGCGTACCGGCGCGCCGCGCAGCCAGGAGCCAATGTCGTCCACGATCTCCGCATAGAAGATGCGGTAACAGCTGTCGGTGACGTAGCCGATATGTGGCGTGAGCACCACGTTCGGGAGACTGCGGAGCGGATGACCGGCGGGCAGCGGCTCGACGTCATAGACGTCGAGCGCCGCGCCCGAGATACCGCCATCCCGCAACGACCGGATCAGCGCGGCTTCATCGACAATCGGCCCGCGGGATACGTTGATCAGCACGCTGCTGGGCTTCATCCGGGCGAGCTGCGCGGCGCCGACCAGGCCCCGGGTGCGCTCAGACAGCACCAGGTGGATGCTGACGACGTCGGCAGTCTCGAAGAGCTCATCCTTGGCCACGAGTGTCGCGCCGCGTTCGGCCGCCAGGTCAGGGGTGAGGTTCTGACTCCAGGCCAGCACGTTCATGCCGAAAGCGGCGGCGACGCGCGCCATCTGCGTCCCGGTGCGGCCGAGTCCGACCAGGCCCAGGGTCCGGCCGGCGAGGTCGCCGCCCATCGTGTGCTGCCAGCGGCCCGCACGGATCGACTCATTCTCCGCGGGGATATGCCGGAGCAGCCCGATGATCAGTCCCCACGCCGAGCTCGGTCGTGTTCGTGACGATTCCGCCGGTGCCGCAGACACAGACGCCGTGTTCGGCCGCGGCCTGCAGGTCAATCGCGGCGTTGCTCATGCCGGTCGTGACGATGAGCCGAAGTCGTGGCAACGCAGCGATCGTGTCCCGGCCGAGCGGCGTCCGCTCGCGCATGGCAACGACGACGTCGTAGCCGCTGAGCCGGGCGGTCAGGGCATCGCCGGTGACGTGATCGGGAAACGCGTCGACAGCGCAGCCGTCCAGTGCTGCCCAGTCGCCGTACTGAGCACTCGCATGCTGGTAGTCGTCAAGTACGGCGATCCTCGTTACCACAGCCGGTGGACCCGGACCGCGGTGTCGTGGAACAGGGCACTTCGCTCGGCCGGGCTGCCGTCCTGGGTGATCAGCTTGTACGCGTTCCACAGCGTCACCAGGTCGCAGAGGCCCGCGTCGAACGGGAAGTTGCTCTCCAGCATGCAGCGCTCAGGCCCGAACCACTCGATCAGCCTCCGGAGATCCGGTCCCCAGAACTTGGCGATGGACTCCGACGTCACGGGTCCGTCGATCATGGCCGGATCGGTCACGACGGTCATGCCGATGCCGCCGACCTTCAGCACCACGTTGGGGCAGGCGGCCACTGCCCGCATGTCGGCCCGCCAGCGGTCGAGTACCTCGTTCCAGGTCAGGTGGGCCAGCCGCGGATCGACGTGCGGGAGGACCGGCGTGCCGATGTGGTCGAGCACGATCGGCATGTCAGGAACTGATCGGGCGAGCCGGATGACATCAGGGAGATCCGTGCAGAGCCCGAAGAGTTCGAGCACCAGGTCCCGCTTCTGCAGCTCCTTGATCGCCGCCTGCAGTTCCGGCCCGAGCAGCCAGCCTGGCAGCAGCGTGGGCAGGTTGAAGTTGCTTTCACGGAACCGGACGCCGCGGAACCGGCCGCCAGCTGCCTCGATGTGGGCGTCGAGCACGTCGCCGACGCCGGCGCCGAGCAGCGGGTCCGCCGCGCCGATGATGCCCTGGATGAGGTCGTCGCCCGCGGTGTGCTCGATGACCCATTCGGTCTCGCCGACCGGGGCCATGGACAGCAGCGAGCCACTGGGCCGGAACCCGGTTTGCGTCTCGACGTACACCGTGCTGACGACGTTGTGAGCGCCGAAATCGCGGCGCAGGTCGGCGACAGAGTACGGCCCGTAGAAGACCGAACCTTCACCGTAGAGGTGGTGGTGCGGATCGCAGATCGGCAGATCCGGCTCCAGTGCCTGTTCCACAGCGTCCTCCTCGCGGCTGGGAAGTGGTCCGGCGGCGAACGGGCGATGGCCCCGGGTCAGGCTGACACGGACGAGGGCACGTCCGCGCCGAGGTGGCGCACGGCCGGGATGACCTTGTCGGCGATCAGCTCGTAGGTCCGCAGCACGTCCCGCTGCTCGATGTCGCCGCCCATGTTGATGCTCAGGATCACGTTCTGGAACCCGAATTCCTCGTACATCCGGTGCAGCTTCTCGATCACCTTGTCGGGGTGACCCACCAGCGTGGAGGGCACATCGAGGACGTCCAGCGGGTGGTTTACGTTCTTCTCCCACCAGGTGTCTGCGTGCAGCTCGTAGCTCTTCGGGATGGTGCCGTCCTTACCCATCACCGAGCCGTGCTGGCCGAGCTGCGCCATGTAGTTCCTCGACGTCTGGCGCAGCAGCTGCTCGGCGCGCGCCTGGTCGTTGTCCACGAATGTCGACGCCAGGCCCCAGGCCTGCTCAGTTGTCGCTGCCGCGCCAGCCCGCCGGCGGGCCAGCATGTATTCCCTGTAGGTGGTCTCGATCTCCGCCTGCACGGAGTACGGGTTCCCGGCGAGAATCCCGTATCCCTGCTCGACCGCGAAGTCGAACGTCTGCTGCGTCTTGAACACCGCCACGGAGATAGGTACGCGTTTCTGGACGGGCCGCGGGTAGACCGTGATGTCGTCAAGGTTCCAGTACTGACCCTCCGCAGTCACGTTCTCCTCCGTCAGGAGGCGCTCGATCATGACCGTCGACTCGAGGAACCTGCCCATGCTCTCGTTCTGGTCGACCCCCATGGCCGCGAATTCGCGTGACTGGTAACCGCGGCCCACCCCGAGGTGGAACCGGCCATTGCTCAGCACATCGACCATCGCGATCTCCTCGGCCGCCCGGACCGGGTGAGTGAAGGCCGGGATGATGACCGCGGTTCCGAGCCGGATGCGCTTGGTCACGCGCGCGGCAGCGGCCGCCAGCACCAGGGGGTTGGGCAGAGTGCCGTACTCCGAAATGCGGTGCTCGCCGAGGAAGATCTCGTCGAAACCGACCTCGTCGGCCACCCGGAATTGCTCAAGGTTGTCCTCGTAGACCTGGACGGCCGACTTCCCGGGCGGCTGCTGAAGGATGTAGAACAGCCCGAACTTCACGACGCGTACCACGCTTTCTCTTCAGATGATCGCTGCGGCGCCAGGCGCCGACCCGGGAACCGTGCCAGGACAATATCGTCTGTCGCTATACTGTAGGCCTTGCGACAGGATGCGGACAACTACGGGCCTAAGGTGCGAACGTTCCGAAGCCCGACCGGAAGAAGAGCAACGGGTCACCGGTGCCGGTACCCAGATCGTGCACCCTTCCGACGACGAGGTAGTGGTCGCCGGCCGGATAGCTCCATTCGATCGTGCAGTCGAGCCAGGCCAGGACTCCCTCGATCCGCGGCGAGCCGTTGGCCGTGAGCGACCACGGGACGCCGGAGAATTTGTTGGCCCCCGATACCGCGAAGCCCCGGCAGACGGGCTCCTGGTCGTTGGAGAGGATGTTGACGCAGAAGGCACCAACCTCTGCCACCTGGGGCCAGCTCGTGGAGGACAGGCCCGTCGCGATGGCCACCAGCGGCGGGTCCAGCGACAAGGCGAAGAAGGACTGGCAGGTCAGGCCGACCGGCCCGCGGGGAGACATCGCGGTCACAATAGCGACGCCGCTGGCGAAGTGGCCGAGGGCAGCGCGGTACTTGGGAGCCTCAATCATCATCATCGCTCCGCGCCCTATCTCGTTCATCAAACGACAGTATAGCACTATGCAATATACAAGCTAGAAGAGTCTGTGGCCAGAGCCGCGCCCGGCTCCCGCGTGCTCGGCACCGGGCACGCTCCGACTGCGCGCTGGACCCTGGACGCAGCCGCTAAGATGGTGTAGTGCTTTCCTATCCTCCCGCCCGGCCGCCTTCCGGTGCCGGTCACGCCCAGCCAGCGGCACGGGCCATCGGTGTTCGGCATGACCCAGGACGCTCCTGCGCTACGCGATCCCGCGGCATACGCGGAGCGGGTCATCCTGACCGCGGGACGCGCGGTCCGCAATGCGTTCGACGCTCGTTTCAGCCGCCTGCAGCTCAGCATGACCGAAGGAGCGCTGCTGGCGACCATTCAGCGATTCGGGCCGCTTACCCAGCGTGAGCTCGCCGAGCTGCTGTACATCGGCCGGGCGGCGGCGGGGCAGTTCGTCGACCGGCTGGAGGCCCGCGGCCTCGTTCAGCGGGACGGGGACCCCGATGACCGGCGGGTCTGGATCGTTTCCGCCACCGAGCAAGGGAAGCCGGTCTCGGTCGAGGCCTTCGACCTCTACTTCAAGACGGCCGCCGACCTGAGGCGGGGCCTCAGCTGATGCGCAGAGTGACCGGCTGATCAGCCTGCTCCTGGCAGTCCAGGCGAACGCCGATGAGATCGCCAGCGAGCCCGAGGGCTCACTCCCGGCCTGATTCGGCCCCGGCATCAATCAGCGGAGCCTGTTCCGGGCGTCGCGTCCCCGGGCCCGGCCTGACGCGGGCGGGCCAGTTCGCGCAGCAGATGCTTCTGGATCTTCCCGGTCGAGGTCTTGGGCAGCGATCTCGAAGTACACGTGGTCGGGCGCCTTGAAGTGCGCGAGCCGGGCCCTGGCGAACTCGATCAGGTCGGCCGCTCGGTGCAGTCGGCCTGCCTTCGGTCGAGCGTCACGAATGCGACGGGCCGCTCGCCCCATCGCTCATGCGGCACCGCAACGACAGCGACCTCGGCCACGCCGGGGTAGGCCGACAGTACTTTCTCGACTTCCACGGAGGCGATGTTCTCGCCGCCGCTAATGATGATGTCCTTGCTGCGGTCAGTCAGCTCGATATATCCGTCGGGGTGCATAACGCCGAGGTCGCCGGTGTGGAACCAGCCGCCGCGGAAAGCCTCCTCGGTAGCCTGCGGGTCGTCGAGGTATCCGGCGGCGACGGTGTTGGACCTGATGAGAATCTCCCCGCTCGTCTTGCCGTCGGCCGGCACGCTTCGCAGCTGGCTGTCGGCGACCTGGACCTCGGCAACCGAGACGGTGGGAACTCCCTGCCGGCTGAGCCGCTCAGCCAGCTCGGCGGCGGGCAGTTCGGCCCAGCCCGGCTGGTACTCGCACACCAGCGAGGGGCCATAGGTCTCGGTCAGCCCGTACAGGTGGGTGACCCGTGATTCCCATCTGCTGAACCGCGCTGATCGTCTCCTTGGTCGGCGGGGCGCCGCCAACCGCGGCGCGGATCAGCCGGCCCGCGACGAACCCTTGCTGGCGCCCTGCCCGGGCCAGCTCGGACAGCACGACCGGCGCGCCGCACAAATGAGATACCGGGTAACGACCGGCCAGCTCCAGTGCCTGCTGCGGATCAAAGGTCGGCAGGCTGACGTGGGTCGCGGCCACTGCTGTCGCCCCCCAGGCCAGCGACCAGCCGTTGCAATGGAACATCGGCAGCGTCCACAGCAGCCAGCTGTCAGCGGACAGCTGGAACTCCAGCGCCACGCTGACCGCATTGAGGTATGCGCCCCGGTGGGTGTAGACCACGCCCTTGGGCCGTCCCGTTGTGCCGCTGGTGTAGTTCACCGCGATCGGGGCGTCCTCATCCTCCGGCGCTTCCACGCCGGCATCGTCCGCATGGCTGAGCCACTCGTCGTACGGCAATGCCCCGGGCAGCGCCGTCGCCGGGCCCGGGCAGCATCACGACCAGTTCAGCCGGGACTTCGCTGGCCTCCGCCACGCCGAGCGCGGGCATCAGCGCGGATGCCAGCAGCAGCACCCGAGCGCGCGAGTGCGCCAGGATCTGCCGGTATTCACTCGGCGGCCAGCCGCGTGTTCAGCGCGACCAGCGCGGCGCCCGGATCCGGGCACGCCGAAGTGGGCGGCCAGCAGCGACCGGCTGTTGTAGTCAAGCACGGCGACCCGGTGGCCGGCCCGGACGCCGCTGGCCCGCAGGGCGCCGGCCATCGCGTCGCAGTCCCGGCCAAGCTCCGCGTAGCTCACCTGGCCGCCCTCGCCGTCGACGACAGCGAGCTTGCTTCCGAACGCGTGCCGAGCCCTGGCCAGGAATGTCAGCGGAGACAGCGGAACGTGGTTGGCTCGGCTCATTACCTGATGTCCTTCGCGGTCGGCGGGGGAGCGGTATCGATGGCGTGGATCTCGGGCAGCACCCTTTCGGCGAAGAGGCGCATGCTGCGCTCGGCCTTCTCGACGGGCATCCCGCCGTAGCAGACGTGGACGACGAGCTCCTCCAGACTGATGCTCCGCTGGAGAGCCCGGATCCTCTCGATGATCTGGCTCGGGTGTTCCGATCGGCTGGGTGTTCAGCATGCTTCGGCGCCCGCCGACCCCGGCGTCAGACGCCTGCCGCACGGCGTACTCTTCGTAGCCCTTGACCCCGGCGAAGCCGGGATTGTTCCACTCGAAATAGTGATGCGTGGCCGCTGCCTGCTGGGCCTCGTAGTAGCGCCAGCCCTCCGCGGCTTCTTCATCGGTCTCGGCGCAGTACATCCACAGCAACGTCGTTGGCTGCGCCGGCCCCAGGCCGAGCTGAGCCCGGATCTCGTTGAACTGACGGACTCCCGCGACCATCGAGTCGACGTCGTCGTCGGCCACGAACATCTGGCCGAGTCCGTGCTCAGCGGCCAGCCGGGCGGACTTCTGAGTGGAGAACGCCACCTTGATATTGCTGGTCAGGTCACCGAAGTGCGGACCCTGGGGGCGAATCGAGGTGGGCGGAATCCGGAAGATCTTGCCATCGAAGCTGAATCGCTGCGCACCGTCCGCGGCCCGGATGGCATCAACGATGTCGTAGTAGTAGTCATGTGACTCCTCGATCGGGATACCGAGCGAGGCGTACTCATGCTGGGATACTCCCCGGCCGATGCCGAGATGCAGGCGCCTGCCCTGCAGCAGCACGTCCAGCATCGACAATTCGGAGGCCAGCCGCACCGGGTTCCACCAGGGCGCGACGATCACGGCGGTGCCCACGTCGACACGCGAGGTGCGCCCGGCCCAGAAGGCCAGATACTGCAGCGGATTGGGCTGCATCGAGTAGGCCGAGCCGTAATGCTCGGTCGCCCAGATCGAGTCGAAGCCGAGCGGCTCGACCAGGTCCCCCAGGCGAATGGTATTGCTGAACTGGACGTAGTCCGGGACGGCGGGCGGCCGGCTGTAATCGCCCGCCATGAGCCGTTCCCAGTCGCCATGGTTGTACCCGGTGACCATCACGCCACAATGCATTGCCTTACACCCTTCGGCGGCAGACCTGGGCCGGCCACACTGACTACATATCCGTTGCCGGCCCTGCAGGCCAGCTCAGCGGTGAGCTTCCTGCGCAGCAGCTTCCCGCTGTCGGTGTAGGGAAGGTAGTCGCGCTCGATGATGCGGTCTGGCGTCTTCGAAGTCCGAAGTTTGCCGCGGGCAAAGGACCTGATCTCGTCGGCGTCGGCGTCGGCGCCCTCGCGCAGCACGACAAAGGCAACGATCGTCTGACCCCATTCCTCATCGGGTGCGCCCACGACGGCCGCCTCACCGACGGCGGGGTGCTGCATGAGGACGTCCTCGATCTCGGCTGGTGCGATGTTCTCGCCGCCGCGGATAATGGTGTCGTCCGCGCGCCCTTCGATAAACAGGAACTGCGCGCTGTCGAAGTAGGCACGGTCTCTGGTCGGGAACCAGCCGTTCTCATCGAGCGGCGACTCGCTGGCCAGGTACTCGCCGGAAACCTGGTCGCCGCGCAGCCAGAGCTCGCCCGCTTCGCCGGGCGGCACGGGCCGGCCGTCGGCTGACCGGATCTCTGCTTCCACTCCGGGAATGAGCCTGGCCGGCCGACGCAAGCCGGGCCCTGACTGCCTCGTCGTCGCTGTGCAGAGCCGAGCGGTGATCCTCGGGACTCAGAATCGCGATAGTCGAGCTTGTCTCGGTCAGGCCGTAGGCATTGACGAAGTCAGTGCCGGGGAAGAGCCTGAGTGCCTGCAGGATCGTCTGCGCGCCGACCCGCGAACCTCCGTACGACAAGGTACGCAGGCTTGGCACATTGGCCGGCGTTCCGTTGAGCTCAGCCACGATCCGCGCCAGCATCGTCGGCACCAGCATGGCGTGCGTCACGCGTTCCCTGCGGACGGTGTCCAGCCACGCACCAGGCTCGAACGCATCGAGGTAGACAACCCGACGACCGGCGAAGATGTTCGTCAGCAGGTTGACGATGCCGGCGACGTGGTACGGGGGAACGCTGACCGCGACTGCGTCAGCCGGGTCAGCGGAGCCGAATTCGACTGAGTGCAGGACGTACGAGACGAGGTGACGGTGCCGCAGCACGACTGTCTTCGGCTTCGAGGTTGTGCCGCTCGTGTTCAGCAGCACGGCCACGAGGTCCGGATCGGACGGCCACTGGCTGAGCGGCGCGGCGCCCGCAGTCTGCTCGAGCCACTGATCCACTGAGATGACGTCGTGGCGACATGCGCGAACGGCCGCCACCGAGTCCTGGTGCGCCACAACCAGGACCCGCTCGTCAGTGTCGAGCAGACCCAGGATCTGATCGCCAGCCAGGCGATAGTTCACCGGCCAGAACGGAATTCCGGCCCAGGCCGCGGCGAACACCGTGACCGCAAACGCGGCCGAGTTCGGTCCGAGGTAGGCGACGGTCTGATAGTCGCGTTCACGCAGGTAACTCGCTCCGGCGCCGGCCCGCCCGGACATTTCCTGGTAGGTCAGCGCCAGGTCGCGGGCACTGACGGCCGTCCTGTCCGGGTAACCGGACGTCGCCATCTCAAGCAGCATCATCAGGTTCATGGACCCAGGTCTCCGGCAGGCGTAACGCTAGTCAGAGGGCGGAAGCGGCTTGGCGTCCTTCAGGATGAGCGGCTCGCCGTCTACGGTGAGCTCGCCCGCGCCGGCCCGCGTGCACAGGCATTCCAGGTCAGAGGACTCGTGCGCGTAGCGCTTCCCGAGGACCAGGCCAGCGCCAGTGCCGGCGCCATTGGCGGCGGCCTGCACTTCGATATCGCGCGCAATGTTCTCCGCGACCGCCATGGCTACACCGCCGCAGCACACCTCGACATCTTTTTTCGGGGCGCGGAGAACAATAATGCTGGCGGGGCTGACGACGCTTACCAGATGCATGCCGGCACGCAGCTGCACCACTTCTCCTCTCCGAGCGCGAGGGCGGAGCTTTGCCGCCCCTCTCGCCAGCCATGTCTGGCCGTCCGAGACATCGCACAGTACTATACCATATGGCGGTGATCAGCCTAGCTGTGTGAGGTGCCCGATTCTGGACCTGCCACTATCCGATGACCTGGACATACTCCGCGCTGCCACCCTGCGCTTCACCCAGCGTGAGTGGCCAATCGAGAAGCTGCGGGCGGCGGCCGACGGCGGGCCGCGGTCGAGGCCGGATACGTGCAGCGGGCGGGCGAGCTTGGCTGGTTCGCCGCGCTTGCGCCGGAGGAGCACGGGGGCGGAACCATCTCGGGGACGGGCCTCGTGGACGCGGCGGTCGTTGCCGTCGAGCGCGGCCGGTCCCTGCAGCCGGGCCTTTCGTCCCGATGAACGTCGTCATCGCCGCCCTTGCCCGCGAGGGATCGCCTGCCCAGCGAGCGGCCGTCCTGCCCGGCCTGACGGCCGGCACGACGGTCGCGACGTGGGCTGCCGCCGGGTCCGCCGGCACCTGGGAGACCGGGGAGGCCATCAGGTGGGCCGCCACGCCCGGCGGGTACGCGCTGGCCGGGACGGCGTGCCTCGTCCAGGATGCGGACCGCGCCGACTACTTCCTGATCACGGCGGGAGCGATCGACGGCATCAGTCAGTTCCTCGTGCCGGCTCAGACACCCGGGCTCTCGCGTCCGGCCGGTCGGCAGCATCGACCTGTCGCGGTCGTTCTGCGATGTGCAGCTGACGGACGTCATCGTTCCTGACGAAGCTGTCATCGGGCAGCCCGGCAGCGCAGCGGCCGCCGTCGAGCACGAGCTTCAGGTTGCCTGCGTGCTCACGGTGGCCGAGACGATCGGCGCAATGGAGCAGGACTTCCAGCTGGCGCTGCAGTACGCCAGGGACAGGATCGCCTTCGGCCGCCCGATCGGCTCGTTCCAGGCGGTCAAGCACCTCCTGGCCGACACGAGCCTGCTGCTTGAATCAAGCCGGACAGTCTGCGATGCGGCGGCCCTGGCCGTCGGCACCGGGCGACGCCGGCCTGGAGCTGGCCAGCGTGGCCAAGGCGTACGTCGGCGATAGCGCCATCCAGCTAGGCCAGAACTGCTTCCAGGTGTTCGCCGGCATCGGCTTCACCTGGGAACACGATCACCACCTGTACCTGCGCCGGCTCACCATGGATGCCGCCCTGTACGGCGATCCGGCCTGGCACCGCACGCGGCTGGCCCGCTACTACGGCCTCCCGGAGGCATCTATCAGTGACGGAGACGGGCATGCCGCAGCCAACCACTGACCTGGAAGAATACCGGGAACGTGCCCGGGCGTGGCTGGCTGAGCGGCTGGAACCGCGGCAGCCGGACGACCCCGCGGGTGCCGACCCGGCCCACTGGACGCAGGAGCGCGATCAGCGCGAGCGGGCGATCCAGCGGATCCTGTTCGACGGCGGGTACGCGGGGATCGCCTGGCCGAAGGAGTATGGCGGGCAGGGCCTGACGCCCGCCCACCAGCAGGCCTTCGACGAGGCGGCGCGGGACTTCCGGGTCGCCGAGTTCGGCATTCTCGGCCGCACGACCTGGGGGATCTGCGTCCCGACCATGCTCGCCCACGCATCGCCCGCTTTCCTGGCCCGGCATGTCCCGCGCGTGCTGGCCGGAGAGGAACTCTGGGTTCAGTTCTTCTCTGAGCCCGAGGCCGGGTCAGATCTAGCCGGGGTCCGTACCCGCGCTACCCGCGACGGCGACCGGTGGATCCTGCGGGGATCAAAGGTCTGGTCGAGCGGGGCTTACTACGCCGACTACGGCCTGTGCCTGGCCCGGACCAACTGGGACGTGCCTAAGCACCGGGGCCTGACCTGGTTCGCCGTCAAGGTCGACAAGCCCGGCATCGAGGTGAAGCCGCTGCGCCAGCTCAACGAGCGGTCTGAGTTCTGCCAGGAGTTCTTCGATGACGTCGAGCTGACCGACGACGACGTCATCGGCGAGGTGGACTACGGGTGGACCGTCGCCCGGACGATGCTGGTGATGGAGCGCCAGGTGGGTGCCCGGACCAGGATGCGCCCGGTCGCGGGGGGCCGCCGGCCGGCTGCCGACCTGGTCGCGCTGGCCCGCACGGGCCGGCCGCGAGGCCGACCCGCGAGTCCAGGACCTGATCGCCAGGGCCCACATCATCGACGTCGTCCAGGCTCAGCTGAGTGACCGGGTGCAGGAACTGGCCGCAGCCGGCGGCCGCGACGCGGCGAGCCTGGCCTGCTATCCGAAGCTTGCGGCCGGCACCTCCACGCCGGTCCGGGCGCTGATGGGCATCGAGATCGCCGGTGCCGCAGGCCTGACCTGGCCCGGCGGGTCGAGTCCGCCCGCGGCCGTGAGCGACTACCTCGGCGCGCGCGCGCAGAGCATCGCCGGAGGCACCAACGAGATGATGCGCAACGTCATCGGCGAGCGCGTACTCGGCCTGCCCCGCGAGCCGTCCTACGACACCAGCGCGCCCTTCAGCGAGGTCGTGCGGCGAGCAGCGGAATGGGGACGCCCCGAAGGTACACAAGGGAAGGCGGACTAGTGGGACGCGTTGCCGGCAAGATCGCACTCATCACCGGAGCTGCCCGCGGTCAGGGCCGCAGCCATGCGCTGCGCCTGGCCGAGGAGGGCGCGGACATCGTCGCCGTCGACATCTGCACCGGGTTCAGGAACTCCCCGTATCCGGGATCGACCAGGGATCAGCTCGACGAGACGGTGGAGCTAGTCGAGGCGCTGGACCGCCGGGCGATCGCGATTCAGCTGGATGTCCGCGACAAGGCAGCGGTCGAGTCGGCCGCGGCGACCGCGGTCAGCGACCTCGGCGGTCTCGACATCGTGGTGGCGAACGCGGGGATCTGCTTCCCGACGCCATGGAACGAGTGCACCGACGAGATCTGGCAGGACACGATCGACATCAACCTGACCGGCGTGTGGAACACGGTCAGAGCCTGCGCAGACCACCTCGTCGCGCAGAACAGCGGGTCGATCATCATCACCAGTTCCGCGGCGGGCCTGCGCGGTACGCCCTTCATGCCGTCGTATGTCGCCAGCAAGTGGGGCGTGACCGGCCTGGCCATCTCGCTGGCCATGGAACTGGCTGAGTACAACGTCCGGGTCAACACCATTCACCCCGGCGGCGTGAACACCCCGATGGTCGGGGCGCCTACCTTCAACCAGGCCCTGGCGGGCAATCCGAAACTGGCCGGGGTGTTCCAGCACCTGCTGCCGGTCAGCGTGCTCGAGCCGATCGACATCAGCAACGCCGTGCTCTTCCTCGCGTCCGACGAGTCCCGCTACGTGACCGCGGCCCAGTTCCCCATCGATGCCGGCGGGTCAAAGTACTGACGGGCGCGCTGCTCAGGCGAAGCGGCCGGTGAGAGTGGCCAGGGCGTCCAGACCGCGGGTGGCGTTGTCGAGAGTGTCCATCGGGATGCCGACGACGATGCGCTGCACGCCCAGCTCCTGGTAGGCGCCCGCCTTCTGCAGCAGCTCGTCCATGGCGGCGGCGTCTTCCCAGTACCACGACGCGCCCGGCATCTGCCCGGCCATCATGTTGATGCTGACCGTCGGCTCTGGCCGGCCAGCGTCGGCCGCCATCTTCCGCAGGCTCTTGAGCCGGGCGGGCACCTCGGGCCTGTCCATGGGGTACCAGCCGTCGCACAGCCGCACGACATCCTCCAGCTGCCAGCGAAGCCGGCGGCGCCGAGCAGGACCGGCGGGTGCGGCTTTTGCTCCGGCTTCGGCCACACCCACGACTCGGTAAACGAGCTGTACGTGCTGTCGCTCGCGACGGCGTCCTCGGTCCACAGGCGCTTCAGGACGGCGAGCTTCTCTCCGAACGCCTGGCGGCGGTCCTCCCAGGGCACCCCGTTGTTCGCCAGTTCCGGAGCGTTCCAGCCGTAACCGACGCCAAAGTCCAGGCGGCCGCCGGAAATGCGGTCGAGGGTAGCCGTCGCCTTGGCCAGATGGAACGAGTTGTGCTCGGCCACGAGGGCCACCCCGGTACCAAGCCGGATGCGCGTCGTGACCGCGGCGGCGGCAGCCAGCGTCACGAAGACATCGGGGAACCGGCGGTAGAACTCCGGCATCTTCCCGCCGGTCGCGGCCGAGGCCGGATACTCCGTAGTCACCGGAATATGGCTGTGCTCACCCTGGAAAATGCAGTCCATGCCCCGGTCCTCGGCCCGCTGGGCGAGGTCGATGATCGAGGGCGTCGCCTCGTTGACGATTAGGTTTGCCCCGATGAGCATGGCACCGTCCGCTCGGGAGAAGGTTGACACTGGGCGTTAGCGGCTCTTACAGTCGCATCGTGGTGCACGTTATAGTACTTTACCATCCGGTGCTAGCAGGTACTATTGCTGGCCCGCGGAGCCGGAGTTGACCGGATCGAGAAGCGTCGCCTACCTCACCGGGCTGCGCGGCTGCGTGGTCGGCGAGGGCACGGCGGCGAGGGTGGCGGCCGGCGTCCTGTCGGCCCTGGGCGCGACAGTCGATGAGATAGCTGACCTGAAGGACCTCCCTGAGACCAGCAGGGACATCGTGGTCTGCGACCGCGTCTCGATCGGCGCCGGCGACGATTACCTCGGCCTTGTGGCCCGCAGGCTCGGCGAAGAGCACGCCGCTGGTGCGCCATTGCTGGGTGACGGCATCGGCGTTCGGCCTGAGCGGTCCGGCTCGCTCCTACCTTGGCAGCGACCTCGTCTGTGCAGCGGCCGGCGGACTGCTGGCCGCGGTGTTCGACCGCAGCGGCCGCGTCTTCCCGATCCCGGGTCAGCAGGCTCTGCAGACCGTTGGCTATGCCGCCGTACTGGCGGCTCTGCACGGGATATCGCTGAGCCGGACCAGGGGCACGCCCGTCCATCTGGATCTGTCAGCGCAGGACGCGGTGGCGTTCTGCACGAACCAGCAGACGCCGAGCCACGTCCTGCACGAATGCGGAATCCCGCCTGGCGTCGGACGCTACTCGGCGCCGTCCGGCCCCTTCCCCTGCAAGGACGGCTACATCCAGATCATCGTTGTCGACAACCATCAGTTCACGGCCTTCTGCAACGCCATGGGGCGACCAGACTGGATCCCGATCTTCCCGCAGGTGGCCGACCGCGTGGCCGGCGCCGAGATGATCGATGAGGTCGTGGCCGAGTGGAGCAGCACGTGGGCCAAGGATGAACTGGAGGAGTACCTCCAGGCCCGGGGCGTGTCGGCCACGGCGGTGCGCCCGGCAGGCGAGGTTGCCTCCTCGGGCCTGTTCCGCGCACGGGGCTGGGCGCCGCCGACGCCGGAGGCGCGAGGCCAGCTTGTGCCTGCCCTGATCACCTCCGCCGCCGGCCAGGGCGCCGCCGGGCAGCCCGTGCTCGGCGACCTGCACGTGCTCGAGTCGTCCAATGTCCTGGCTGGCCCTCTCACCGGCGCGATCCTCGGCGCACTCGGGGCGGATGTGGTGCGGGTCGAGCCGACCGAGCGCCTCGACCTCTACCGCCAGAACGGCCCGTTCGCCGGCGGGATCGCCGGGATCGAGCGGGGCGCCTATTTCCAGGGCGCGAACTACAGCAAGCGCAGTGTGACCGAAGGAGTTGCCCGCCGCCATAGCGAGGGCGCGCTGGAGTGGGCCGACGCAGTGATCGACAACACCGGGCGCAAGCGGCTCGAGCAGTCCGGTATCGCCCTGACCGTCGGCCGCCGGGACCGGGCCCAGGTTTCGCTGTCGATCTCTGCTTTCGGCCGGACCGGGCCGGGCGCCGCCTACCGCGGTTACGCCCCGAACGTCCACGCCGCCGCGGGGTTCGAGGACGCCATCGTCGGCGTGGCCGGGCGGGACATCACTATCCGCACCGTCATGGCCGATTACGCGAGCGCCACCTGGGCGGCCTCTCTGGTCGCCGCCTGGTGGCTGGGCGGGGGTCAGGGCGCGTTCGTGATCGACCTGTCCATGGCAGAAGTCATGGCCGTGCGGATGACGGGGCTGACTGCCGCCGAGGGCGACGGCGGCCGTCGCGGCCAGCCCGGACCCGGACGAGGCCATCATCGACCTGGCGGGCCACGGTTACCTGGCAATCTCCGCGCCGGCCGGCCTGTCCTGGCCGGCTGCGGTCGTCCGGGCGCTTGGCGGCGAGAGCACCGGCCCGGTTGCCCGCGGCACGGCCGAGGCGCTCCTGCGCGCGGGGGCTGATCAGGATCTCGACGGCACCATCGCCCGCCTGCAGGCCGCCGGGGTCGCCGCCTATATCGCGGTCAGGCCGGAGGCGCTGCCGGCCGACCCTCAGCTGGCCGCTCGCAGGACCTTCGTCTGCCTGCCCCACCCTGTCATCGACGGCTCGTACCTGCTGGCGCTGCCGTGGACCGAGGCTGCTGTCGAGCGCGGAGCCTGGTACCGCCGGGCGCCTCTGCTGGGCGAGCACGACGAGTGGGCCGCAGCGGCCTGGACCGGTGGCCAGCAGGGGGCAGCCGAGGGCGGCGAGCTCGCTGGCCCAGTGGCACCAGAGTGACCGCCCGGTTTCGGCGTACTTCCGTCCCCGATACGCCGTTGACCGGGAATGCACGAAACCGTATGCTCACGTACTGTCTAGTGTTAGCTAATTCGTCACGACGTCGGGGAGATCACCAGGCCCGAGGAGGTCAGCGTGGAGATAGACATCTTCTGCGAGGTCGAGAAGGCAGGCTTGCAGCCTGGCCAGGAGGGGCAGCTGTTCCGCGAGACGCTGGCCCAGGCCGAGCTCGCCGACCGGATGGGCTACGGCTGCTGGTGGGAGGTTGAGCACCACGGGGCGGTCGAGATGAGCTATAGCTCGGCGCCCGAGCTGATGCTCACCGCCATCTCCCAGCGGACCCGGCGGATGCGGATCGGGCACGCCGCAGTCCTGGCCCCGCACAACATCAACCATCCGGTACGCATCGCCGAGCGCGCGGCCACGCTCGATCACCTCAGCGGCGGCCGTCTGGAGATGGGCTTCGCGCGGTCGACGATCCCGGAGTGGCGCACGTTCCAGATCGACCCGGACGACACCCGGCGGCAGCAGGTCGAGGCGATGCGGATGGTCGCCCAGATGTGGACCAACGAGCGGTTCTCCTGGGACGGCGAGGACATCAAGATCAAGGACCTCTCCGTCATCCCGAAGCCCCTGCAGAAGCCGCACCCGGCGATGTGGTCGACCTGCACGACTGAGGACGGCTTCCGGTCCGCGGGAGAGATGGGCGTCGGCGTACTCGGCGTCACGCTGATGCTGCCGCTGGAGACCATGGCGGCGCTCTTCCAGACCTACCGCGAGGCGCTCAAGTCGGCTAATCCCGTCGGCTCGTTCGTCAACGCGCAGACCGGCGTCTTCACCTTCGTGCACTGCGCGGAGACGATGGACAAGGCCATTCAGAACGGCGCGGCCGCCGCCTGCGCGTGGTATCAGAACGCCATCGTCAGCTTCTTCGAGCTGAAGGCGCTGCTCCTGCAGCAGGAGGAGGCGATCCTGGCCAGCGGGGTGCTCGACGCCGAGCCTGCTGGCGTGAAACTGGGCGCCGGCGCCGGGCTCATCGGCGACATCCAGCCTGAAGGCGCCGAGGAGACCGACCTGACCCGTGCGACTCTCGCGATCGTCGGGCGCCTGGCCAGGGGCGAGGAAATGGAGCCCGAGGAAGTGTTCTCCGTCCTCAACAAGCAGGACTCCGTCATCATCGGCGACCCGGCCACGGTGCGGCGGAAGATGGAGCGCTACCGCGACATCGGCACCGACAGGCTGCTGTGCTTCCAGCAGGTCGGCGGGCTTGAGCACGCCGCCGTCATGGACAGCATCCGGCTTGTCGGCGAAGAGGTCATCCCGTACCTGGCGCCCAAGTAGCCCGGCGCGCACCCGGCCCGCCGGATCGTTGCCAGCGCCGAAGCGCCTGACGTCTTCAAAGGATCTCACTGTGAAGTTCCACTGGTTCGCACAGCAGTATTACTCGAAGCTGCCCGACGACGCCGGCAGCCGGGTCCGCAGTGCGTGGGTGACCCCGCCGCCGGCCATGGCCGATCCCGAGCAGATCGGCCGTGACTACCACATGTACCTGCGGCTCATGCAGGGCGCCGACCGGCTCGGCTGGGACGGGCTGCTGCTCAACGAGCATCACCAGACCTGGCACGCCATGACCCCGTCGCCGAATCTGATCGCCTCGATCCTGGCGACCACGACCGAGAACTCGGCCATCGCCATCTGCGGGAATTCGCTGGCCTTCTACAATCCCCCCGTCCGGGTGGCCGAGGAGCTGGCCATGCTGGACTGCCTGTCCGGCGGCCGGATGATCGCCGGGATGGTGTTCGGGACGCCGATGGACAGTGCCTTCTCCTACGGCGTCCCCCCGGTCGAGCTGCGGTCGCGCTTTGCCGAGGCCCGCGAGCTCATCCTCCGGGCGTGGAAGGCCACCGAGCCGTTCAGTTTCAACGGCACCTACACCAAGCTCCGGTACGTCAACCCGTGGCCCCGGCCGATTCAGGAGAACATCCCGATCTGGATCCCTGGCTCCGGCAGCCTGGAGACCTGGGACCTGGTCAACGCGTTTGACTACTGCTACGGCTATCTGTCCTTCTCCGGCAAGCAGGCGGCGCGCCCGATCGTCAACGGCTTCTGGGAGCACGCCGAGCAGGCGGGCGCCAACCTGAACCCGCACCGGATGGCGTTCACCCAGATCATCTGCTGCTCCGACACGGACGCCGAGGCCGAGGCCCTCTACGGCGACTCGGTGCGGTACTGGCACAAGCAGAACCCGGTCCCGCTGGAATTCGCCACGCCGCCTGGCTTCATGACCCAGGCCTCCTACCGCGAGTCGCTGCGGCGGGGGCGGAGCCAGTCGATGGAGCAGCGCCGCAAGGCCATGCGCGGCGAGCTGAGCTTCTGGGAGTACGACGAGCTCGGCTACATCATCGCGGGCTCCCCGGAACGGGTCGAGCAGCGGGTCCGCGAGCTGGTGACCGAGCTGCGCATCGGGCAGCTCATCACCTGCATGCACCTCGGCAACCTGCCCGAGGAGACGGCAGCGCATAACAACGAGCTCTTCGGGACCCAGGTCATCCCGAAGCTCCGCGACATCTGGGCCGACGACGAGGACCGGTGGACGCCGAAGGTCAGCCAGGCCAGGGTGGCGGCGCTGGCCGCCAGCAAGGCCGTCCCCGATCCGGTGCGGCCGTAAAGGAGACAGCTGTGCGCTTCGACTGGCCGCCGGAACAGGCGGAGTTCCGGGAGGAGGTTCGTCAGTTCGCGGCTGAGCGAAGCCAGAAGCCTTCCTTCGATCAGGACGAGGACCGGGAGAACTGGGCGTCGCAGGAGAGCCGGGATAACCTCGCCGAACTGGACCGCCGCGGGTGGCTGCGCAGGTCCTGGCCGAAAGACCTCGGCGGCCAGGAGATGAGTCCGTGGTACCAGTTCCTGCTGGCGCTGGAGCTGGCCTACACCGACGTCCATTACGGCCGCCGGGGTACGTCGTCCATGATCGGCCCGGCCATCCAGCGGTACGGCACCGATGCCCAGCGGGCGGAGTACCTGCCGAAGATCTGGAGCGGTGAGATCACCTGCGCGCTCGGCTATTCCGAGCCCAACGCAGGCTCCGACCTGGCCTCCCTGCGCACGCGGGCCGTCCGCGACGGCGACTCCTACGTCATCAACGGCAGCAAGATCTGGACCTCGGACGCGCACTGGACATCGCACGTCTATCTCGCCGTCCGGACCGACCCGCAGGCTCCGAAGCACCGCGGCATCTCGATCTTCATCGTGCCGCTCAGTCTCAAGGGCATCACGATCCGGCCGATCGAGATGATGTTCCACCACCGCACGAACGAGGTGTTCTTCGACGACGTCGTCGTCCCGGCCGACATGCGGATCGGCGAGGAGAACCGCGGCTGGTACATGCTCGCGACCGCCCTCGATCACGAGCGGGTCACCATGGCCATCAACAACTACATGGACATGGTGCACATCTTCGAGTGGTCGATTGACTACCTGCGGGCCGCGCGGCCCGACGTGCTGGCCGATCCGGTCGCCCGCCGGACGCTGGCTGAGATCCGGCTCGACCTGTCCATGCTCCGGGCCCTGGTGATGACAACCGGATCGGTTGTCGCCAGCGGCGAGGCCCCGAGCAAGGAAGCGTCCGCAAGCAAGGTGTGGGCCACCGAGCTCGGCACGCGCATGACCGGGGCCGTGCTCGACCTCCTCGGCCGGGCAGGCGCGCAGGTCGCCGGCTCCCCGGATGACCCGCCGGTCCGCGGCCGGCTCGAGCAGCAGCTGTGGTTCTCCGCCTTGCAGCGGTTCACTGGCGGCGCCAACGAGATCCAGCGGACGATCATCGCTGAGCGCGGCCTTGGCCTGCCCCGAGAAAGGCGCCCCGCGTGAACCTTGGCTTGTCCGACACCCAGGAGATGATCCGGGACAGCATGCGGCAGCAGCTGCAGCGCGAGATGTCGACCGACCGGATCCGCGCACTGATCGAGGGCGGCGGCCACGACGAGGCGCTGTGGAAGCGGCTGTCCGCCGACGGGTGGCTGGGCTTCGCCTTCCCTGAGTCCGCGGGCGGCGGCGGGGCGGACCTCCTCGACGTCGCGGTGGCACTCGAGGAGCTGAGCAAGGCCGCGGCGACCGTCCCCTTCGCCGAGACCATGGCCTGCGTCTACACGCTCATGCGCTGCGGGACGCCGGACGCGCAGGCTGCCGTGGCGGCCGCGGTCGTGGAGAACGCGGGAGCGGTGACCCCGGTGCTCGGCGAGGCCGGAGCCGAGGCGCCCCGCAGCTTCTCGGCCGGTGTCCTGCAGGGTTCCGCCCGCTACGTCGACTACGGGCTCGCCTGCACCCATCACCTCGTCGGGGCGATGGTTGCCGGCCAGCGGCAGCTGCTCCTGGTCGACGCCCGGACGCCCGGCGTGACGCAGCGGTCGCTGCGCAACGTCGGCCAGACGCCGCAGTCGGCTGCCGCGTACGCGGGCGTGCCCGCTCTGGCAGCCGGCGGCGAGGATGCCGCTGATCTGCTGACCCAGGTCGCGACGGTCCTGTGCTGCGTGCAGCTGGTGGCCTTCGCCCAGCAGGCGCTCGACCTCACCATCCCCTACGTCCGCGACCGGGTGCAGTTCGGGCGGCCGCTCGGGACGTTCCAGGCCGTGCAGCAGCAGGCTGCCGACATGGCGTCCGCGCTCGACGCGACGAGGTACCTGACCTATGAGGCGGTCTGGAAGGTCGAGCATGGCGCCTGCACGGCGGCCGACCTGGCCACCGCCAAGGCAGCGGCGTCGCGGACCGGGGTCTTCGTGACGCTGACGGCGCACCAGCTCCACGGCGGCATGGGCATGACCGAGGAGTATCCGCTGCATTTCTTCAGCAGGCGGGCCAGGGAGCGGTCCCTCGCGTGGGGTTCCGAGCACGAGTCCCTTGCCGTCCTGGCCGGCTCCGTAGCCGATGACACTGACTGGCGCTGACCGAATGGTGTCCGCCAGCGCTGCCGGACACACCCTATATCAACGGTGAGCACGATTCGTGCCAAAGGAGAAACAGATATGAATGACGTGCGCGCCGGCCGTAATGGCCGTGCTTCCCGGCTGCGGAGTGTGCTTGCTCCGGCCGCCGGTCTCGCTGTGGTTGCCTCCACTCGCCGCCGGCTGCGCCAGCAGCGGGGGTTCGGGTGGCTCCGGGACGACTGCCAGCACGAGCTCGACGATCAAGATCGCGTACCTGGGCGACCAGTCCGGCTCCCTGGCTACCACCTTCGGCGGCGGCGTCATCGGTGCCCAGGCATTCGTCTCGTACTACAACGCCCACGGCGGGCTTGACGGCCACAAGCTGACGCTGTCGGTCTACGACACCCAGAGCAGCCCGAGCTCAGTTCTGTCTGACGCCCGGCTGGCCGTCGAGAACGGCGCCGACGCCATCATCAGCCAGGACGTCTACCTGGGCAGCGCGACGTCGTACCTGGCGGCGCAGAAGATCCCGGTGTTCGGCGCCGGCATCGTGCCGCAGTTCTACGGCCCCGGCACGGACATGTTCTTCTCCCAGGAGGGGAACTGGATCGGGTACGAGAGCAACACCCAGAGCAAGTACATGGTCAGCCAGGGCGTCAAGAAGATCGCCGTCGTGTCGGACGCGAACCCCGGCAACGCCGTCGCCGCGCACGCGGTTGCGAAGGGCGTCACGGCCGCCGGCGGCACGCTGCTCTACACCAACTACACCGTCGACGACACCAGCTCCGCTGCCTTGCTGTCGCTGGCGCAGAAGCTGCACAGCCTGGGCGCGCAGGGCGTCTACACCAACGTGTACGGGACCGCGGCCCCGCAGCTGCAGGCGGACATGGCCCAGGTGGGCTCCAAGGCATGGGTCGTCGCCGGCTCCATCGGGGTCTCGCCCGCCATCCCCACGCAGTTCGGCAAGACCATCAACGGCCTGCTCTCTGAGGTCTTCACCGCCACCTGGTACAACCCGCAGGTTCCGGCCATCGCTACCTACACTGCGGCCATGAAGAAGTACTCGCCGGCCAACGTGCAGAACGCCGAGGCGCTGTCCGGCTGGGCCAACATGGTGATGTTCCAGGGCGCGATCAACCAGCTGGGCAAGAAGTCGCCGACCCCGGCGAACATCATCGCGGCCGGCAATACGATCTCGGGCTACACCGGTGACGGCCTGTTCCCGCCGGTCTCGTTCCCGGCGATGCACACCCAGCTCAACCCGTGCTTCTCGCTGGCCCAGATCGTCAACGGTCAGTGGAAGATCGTCACCGGAACCGCCACTGACCCGTTCGCCTGCGGCGCCGCCGAGTCGGCGGCCTGACGCACCACCCCGGCCCAGGCGAGTCCCGCCACGACGAGTGAAAGCTGCCGACGTTGCTGTACATCTACCCAGGCATCGTGATCGGTGCTCTGTACGCCCTGCTGGGCGGGAGCATCACGCTGACCTACAGCCTCACCGGCGTGATCAACCTGGCGGTAGGCGCCACCGCGTATGCGACCGCCTACCTCTTCTATCACCTGGTCACCGTCAGTAAGTGGGCCCTGGCGCCGGCGGTCGTGCTCTGCCTCCTGGCAGGACCGATCTTCGGCTTCGTGATCTGGGCCGGGGTGTTCCGTCACATCGAGAACCGAGATCTGATTGTCCAGCTGACGGCGACCATCGGGATCGCGGTGGCGCTCCCGGCGCTGATGGAGTTCGCGCTCCCGACGGAGAACGTCTATCAGTCGCCGGGCATCGTCCCGAACGGGTTTGCCGTCCTGCGGATCGGATCGTTCAATACGACCCGCGACCAGCTGGCCGCGGTCATCGGAGCAGTGGTGCTTCTCGGCGGCCTCATCCTGGCCGTCGAGAAGACACGGCTCGGGCTCTCCATCCGCGCGGTCGTGGACCGGCCCCGGCTCGCCGCCGGGGCCGGGATCAACACGACCCGGCTGAGCGCCTTCTCCTGGATCCTGACCGGATTTCTCACCGGGGCAGCCGGCATCCTGCTCAGCCCGCTGCTCCAGCTCGATCCGGGTATCTACACCTCGCTGTCGGTCGCGGCGCTGAGCGTGGCCCTGGCCGGGAGGTTCCGCTCCCTGGCCATCACCACGCTCGCCGGCCTGGCGCTCGGCGTGCTCGCCTCGGAGATCACCGGGTACGCGCCGCAGGGCAGCGTGATCGCGAACGGGCTGGTGCCCGCCCTGCCGTTCTTCCTGCTGGCCGGCCTGCTGCTCGTCGGCCGCACCAGCCTGAAGTCGAGGCAGGACGCGGCCTCCGGGGGGACGGCCGCGCCCATTCGGGCAGCCTCGGCCAGGCGGTCCTCAGCCGGCTGCCCGCCCTGTCGGTGCTGCGGCCCGGCCGCTACGTCATCGCCCTGCTCGCCGGCGGTGTCTTCACGCTCGTCGCCATGTACTCCTTCAATGCCTACTGGACCGCCACGCTCGCGGCGGGAATCGCGTTCGCGGTCACCTTCCTCAGCTTCACGATCTCGACCGGCTACGGCGGCGTCCTGTGCCTCGGCCAGGCGGGCATCGCGGCATTCGGGGCCATCGTGGCCGGGCGACTGGCTACCGAGGCGGGCCTGGGGCTGCCGCTCAGCATGGTGATCGCGGTCCTGTGCGCCGCGTTCTGCGGTGTCGTGCTCGGCGCGGTCGGGACCCGGCTGGACCAGGTGGGTTTCGCCCTCGTCACGCTGGCCTTCGCGCTGTTCTGCGAGACCTTCGCGTTCAACCTGCAGGCGCTGATCCCGCTGCAGGGCGTCAACTACCCGAACTTCCAGATCGCCGGTCTCAACACCTCCCAGAGCGACATCTTGCTCGGGGCGATCCTCTTCGCGGTGCTGGCGATCCTCGTGAGCTGGTTCCGGCGGAGCCGGTTCGGCCGGGTGTCGGCGGCTATCCGCGGCAATCCGGTCGAGGCGGAGAGCCTCGGCGTCCATGTGCGTGCCTTCCGGGTCGGCGTGTTCGCCCTCGGGTCGGCGGTCGCCGGCCTTGGCGGCGCGCTGATCGGCATCGAGCAGGGCAACGTCAGCACCTCCGACTTCGCCCTGCTCACCGGCCTGGTGTGGCTGGCCGTCGTGGTCACGATCGGCGTGCGGAGCTTCGGCGGCGCGCTGGTCGCCGGGCTCATGTTCGCGATCGCGCCCGCCGCGTTCGAGCTGGTCACGATCAGCGGGTTCGGCAACCTCCCGACCGTCCTGTTCGGCCTGGGCGCGATCGGCATCGCCCGCGATCCGCGCGGGTTCCTGGCCCAGATGTCTGGCAACCTGCAGAAGCTGATAGCGCGGCCGGAGCCGGCTACATCCATCGCCATCGCATCCGGCCCGGCCACCTCTGATCCGGTCACCGTCGGCGGCGGGAGCGGCCGTGACTAGCGCGACCGCGGCGGTCAGCCAGAGCACCGAGGAGACCCTCAGGCTCGACGGGATCACCGTGCGCTTCGGCGGTCTCACCGCGCTTTCTGACGTCTCGCTCGCCGCCGCGGCCGGGGAGTTCGTCGGGCTGATCGGTCCCAACGGCTCGGGCAAGACGACGATGCTCAATGTCATCACCGGCCTGGTGCGGGCCTCGTCGGGCACGCTCTCCATCTGCTCGGCGCCCTGCGGCCGGGTCAGCGTGCACCGGCGGGCCCGCCTGGGCCTGGCCCGGACGTTCCAGCGGGCCATGCTCTTCCCCGAGATGACCGTCGGAGAGCACCTCGCGCTGGCCAGGGACATCCCGAATCTGTGGGGGCGGCGCCCGTCAGCCGCCGCGGGGCGAGGCGGCCACACGGCGGACGACGAGCTGACCGCGTTCGTGGCGGCGGAGCCCTGGGGGCTCCGCCCCGGCGACCGCCTGTCCGGCCTGTCCCTCGGCGGCCTGCGCATTGTCGAGCTCGCGATGGCGCTGGCCTCGCAGCCGAAGGTACTGCTCCTGGACGAGCCGCTGTCCGGGCTCGATCAGGCCGAGCGGATCAGTTTCGGTGACGCCCTCCTGGACGTGCAGCGGCGCCTCGGCGTCACGGTCATCCTGATCGAGCACGACGTCGAGTCGGTCCTCCGGCTGGCTCAGCGGCTGGTGGTGCTGGATTTCGGCGTCAAGATCGCCGACGGGCCGGCCGCCGAGATCATCAAGGACCCCCGCGTCCGCGATGCCTACTTCGGAGGTGACGAGCAGTGAGCAGCGCGGAGGCGGTCGCCGCGGCCCCGGCGGAATCCGTCAGCGGCGCGGCGCTGACGATACGCGGCCTCAGCCACTCCTACGGCGGGCTGGAGGCGCTGCGCGACGTTACGTTTGACGTGCCCGCGGGCAGTATCTGCGCCATCCTCGGCCCGAACGGCGCGGGTAAATCGACGCTGGCTGCCTGCGTGGCCGGGACCATCGCGACCAGCCCCGGATCGGTGCTACTCGATGGCACCGACGTCAGCCGTGAGCCGCACTTCCGCCGGGCCCGCCGGGGCGTCGCCTATATTCCGGAGCAGGGCGCAGTCTTCCCCGCGCTCACCGTGGCGGAGAACGTCGTCGTCGGCCGCCCGCGCATCGGCCGGCGAAGGCGGCAGGAGGCGGTGGACCAGGCGGCGGCCATCTTCCCCTTCCTCGGCTCCCGGTCGCGGGACCGGGCAGGCATGCTGTCGGGCGGCGAGCAGCAGATGCTGGCCCTCAGCCGCATCCTGATCCAGAAGCCGGCACTGGTCGTGGTCGACGAGCTGTCGCACGGTCTCGCCCCGGCCGTCGTGGACAAGCTGTTTGCCGTCGTGGCCGAGTTCCGGGGCACGACCACGTTCCTGATCATCGAGCAGTACGTCAAGCGGTCGCAAGAGCTGGCCGACGACGTCGTCGTCCTCTCCTACGGGAACCTGGCGCTGGCCACGCAGGCGAATGCGGTCAGCCTCGACCAGCTGGAAGACGCCTACGAGATCCAGGCCCGCCAGCCGGACGGACCAGAGCCCGCGCCACCAGCAGCCAGCCCCGCCACGGGCCACGCTGACACAACTGAGGAGAGCTGAATGGACTTTGTCACCTACGATCTGGCCGACCACATCGCCGTCATCACGCTGAACCGGCCGGAGCGGCTGAATGCCTTCTCGCAGCAGATGAAGGCCGAGTTCATCAGCACGCTGCGGACCTTCATCGATGACGACGACGCCTGGGTTGCCGTCCTGACCGGCACCGGCCGGTCCTTCTGCGCCGGGCGGGACATGAAAGACCAGGCCGAGGGCTACTCGCAGGGCGACGGCAAGATGAAGCCGCTCACCTACACCAGCGAGTACAACCTGTTCGGCATGACCGAGACCGACAAGCCGATCGTCGCCGCGGTCAACGGCTTCGCCATCGGGCTCGGCTGGTACATGATGCTCGACTGTGACATCCGCATTGCTGCCGCCGGGGCCCAGTTCGGCATGACCGAGGTGCCGACCGGTGCCCTCGGACCGTACTGGCTGGCCGGCGCGGAGGGCATTCCCTGGCCCATCGCGGCCGAGCTGGCCATCATCGGCGAGTACGTCCCGGCGGAGCGACTGCTGGCGCTGAACCTGCTGAACGCCGTCGTCCCGGCAGAGGAGCTGATGGACGAGGCGATGCGCTGGGCCAGGAAGATGGCCGCCCTGCCGCCTCAGCACGTCCGCCAGACCAAGGCCCTCATGCGGCAGATGCGCGCGGTACCCAGCCCGGAGATGCTCAAGAAGGAGCAGGAGTCCCGCTGGTTCCTCGCGGACCTGGACGACAGCAAGGAAGCAGTGCTGGCCTGGAACGAGCGGCGGACGCCCCGCTACACGGGCCGGTGACATGCCGGGCCTGCCGCTAGAGGGCATCCGCGTCCTCGACTTCACCTGGGTGATCTCGGGTCCGCAGTGCACCCAGATCCTGGCCGACTTCGGCGCCGAGGTGATCAAGGTTGAGTGGCCGCACTATCCCGACGGCATGCGCAACCGGGGTCAGCCGCCTGGCACCGATCCGGGGTCGTGGGAGGAGGGCGGCCTGTGGAACAACCTCAACCGCAATAAGCGCAGCATCACGCTGAACATGCGCCACCCCAAGGCGGTCGGCGTGGCCCTGGATCTCGTCGCCCGCTGCAGCGTCGTCGTGGCGAACATGGGCCCGCACGTGCTGGAGTCCTGGGGCCTGTCCTGGGAGGCCATGCACGCGGTCAGCCCGGGGCTCATCTACCTGTGGATGACGGGCTTCGGCCTCGGCGGCCCGAACGAGGACTACCTCGTCTTCGGACCGGTCATGCAGGCAGTCAGCGGCATCCATGGCATGACCGGGCGCCCAGGCGCTGAGCCGGCCGGACTCGGCTACTCGTACGCGGACTATGCGACGGGTTATTTCGGGGCCCTGGCCGTCCTGGCCGCTCTTCACGATCGTGAGGTCACCGGCAGCGGTGCCATGATCGATCTCAGCCAGGTCGAGGCGTCGGTGGCGCTGACCTCGGCCGCGGTGCTCGACTACCAGGTCAGCGGCCGGCCGTTCAGCGCCTGGGGCAACGTGCCGTTCGGCGCCGACGACGCCCCGGCCGGCCTGTACCGCTGCCTTGGCGATGACAGCTGGTGCGCCATCTCCGTCCGGACCGATGACCAGTGGGCGGCGCTCACCCGGGTTCTCGGCCGCGACGATCTCGGCCGGGACGCGCGTTTCCGTGCCTGCCACGGCCGGGCTGGCCACCGTCCCGTGCTCGATCAGGCGGTATCGGCCTGGACGGAGTCCAGGCAGCGGGATGTGGTCGTCGCGGAGCTAGCCGGCGCGGGCGTGCCCTGCTCGCCGCTGCTGACCGCCGAGGAGCTGCTGGCCGATCGGGCGCTGCGGGCGCGCGGGTACTACCAGGAGGCAACTCACCCGCTGCTCGGGGCGCGGGAATTCCAGATGGGGGCGATTCAGTCGGCCGCGGGACCCGAGCTGCGCCGCGCGGCGCCGATGTTCGGCGAAGCCAACGACGATATCTACGGCGGCCTGCTCGGCATGTCACCGGATCAGATCCGCGGGCTCGCCGCCGAAGCCGTGATCTGAGGTCCCGTGCGCCAGCCGATCCCGTCCTTCCAGCAGCTCCGCGTCCTCGACTTCACCGACCGGTGGGGCCAGTTCGCGGCCAAGCTGCTGACCCAGCTCGGCGCTGACGTCGTGCTGGCCGAGCCGCCCGGCGGCCATGAGCTGCGCCGGGCCTGGCCGCTGGCGGTGTCGCGGGCCGGCCAGCCGATCAGCCTCTATTTCTGGCACTTCAACGCCGGCAAGCGGTCTGCTGTCGTCGACCTGGAGACCGACGCCGGGCGGTCAGCGGCGGCCGGCCTGGTGGCGGCGGCCGATGTGGTGCTGGTCGGCGCGGACAGCTACGACCGCCTCTCCGCGGTGCTGCCCGGCGGCTTCGGGGCGACTGCGGTCGTTGCGCTGTCGGCCTACGGGCTCGGGCACCGTGACGACGACCGGGCTGACGAGCTGCACGTGGCCGCGCGGTCGGGGACGGGCGGGCTGTCCGGCTACGGGCCCGAGGAAAACTCCAGCCCGATCATCCCGCCGGCCGAGCAGGCGATGCACTCGGCCGGCCTTTACGGCGCCGTCGCGGCGCTGCTGGCCGTGCGCTCCGGCCAGCCGGGCGAGCTTTTTGACGTGTCCGCTCAGGCGGCTGCCTTCCAGGGAACCGAGCAGCTGTTCTCCTGCTGGGTCTACCGGCGGGAGGTCCTGCGCCGCCGCGGAGGCGGCTACGCGACGCCGTTCCCGACTGGTCGCTGGCAGCTCACCAGTGCTGATGGCAGCTATTTCTACCCGCTCGGGCTGCTGCCGCGGACGCAGCGGGAGTGGACCGACCTGAAGGACTGGATGCGCCGGGAGGGCGCGATCCAGGATCTCGACGAGCCGGCCTACGCGGACCTGATGGAGCTGCGGGGCCCGAACCCGTTCGTGATCTCGGCCGCCGGCCAGCACGCCGGCGATGTGATCGCTGACTTCCTGCGGCTGATCGACGGCGAGCGGGCTTACCGGGAGGGCCAGGCCATCAAGATGGGGTGGGGCCGCGTCTACCAGCCGCACGAGACGCTGGGGGAGGAGCAGTTCGTCGTGCGCGGATTCTTCCAGCGCACGGGGTGGCCGGGAACGAGCGAGGTCTATCTCACCCAGTCGCTCCCGTGGATCCTGCATTCGGCCTCGGTGCCGCCGGCACCCGATGAGGTCGACTACCCGCCGGAGATCGGCCAGCACACGCAGGACGTACTTGACGCGTGGGCTAAGCCAGCTTCCGGCACCGACCTGTCAGCAAGTACAGAGAGGTAGACCAGCCATGGCCGTCGAGCGCCAGAGCATCGGGCAGTTTGATATCAACCTCTGGTCGGAGGGAACCGGCGAGCCCCTGCTGTTCCTGCACGGCTACGAGCGCCACCCCGGCAGCGCCGGATTCCTGACCAGGCTGGCGGAAACTCACCGCGTCCTGGCCCCTGAGCAGCCGGGCTACGGAAGCTCCACCGGCTTCGAGCAGATCCGCGACATCACCGACCTGGTCCTGTTCTACCGGTCGCTGATCGGCTCGTGGGGCATCAGCCAGATCGACGTGATCGGGCACTCCACCGGCGGGATGGTCGCAGCCGAGCTGGCCGCGCTGGCACCGCAGGTCGTCCGGCGGCTTGTCCTGGTCGACTCATTCGGGCTGTGGCTCGACGACCTGCCGGCGCTCGACCCGTTCGCGTCAGTCCGGCAGGCGCTGGCGGCCAAATGGCACGACCCGGAGAACCGGCCCGACCCCGAGCCGACCATCTTCGTGCCCGACCCGGAGGACCCGGACGCCGGCGCGATGTTCGAAGCGCAGAACCGGGCGACGTCGACCAAGTTCATGTGGCCGATTGCCGAGCGCGGCCTGCGGCGCCGCCTCCAGTACGTGACCGCGCCGACCCTGGTCGTGCACGGGGCCTCGGACGGCCTGCTGCCCGTCGCGTACGCCGAGGAGATGGTCAGCCTGATCTCGGACGCGAAACTCCAGGTCATCGACGCGGCCGGGCACTACCCGATGATCGAGCAGGAGGATGCCTTTATCACGGCGGTAGAAGGCTTCCTGGCCGACGGCGATAGCTGACCCGGCGAGGAGGCTTGCGTGGACTTCTTCCGGCTGGATGTCGCCGACGGCATCGGCACGGTCCGGATCGACCGGCCGCCGGTCAACGCGATGAACCGCCAGGTCTACCGGGAGCTGCGGGATCTGTTCGTCGGCTTCGAGGATCGCGAGGACGTCCGCGTTGTCGTTCTCACCTCGGCGTCGCCGCGGGCCTTCCTCGCCGGAGCCGACCTCAAAGCCCGCCTCGACCCGGCGGAAGGGCCACGGGCAGGGCATCACGCGACCGACGACCTGGATCACCAGCGGCTGGCGCGGCAGGCGTTCTGGGCTGTACTCGACTGCCCGGTCCCGGTCATCGCCGCGGTGGACGGCCCCGCCCTGGGCGCCGGGCTCGCGGTGATCGCCTGCTGCGACATCGTCATCTCCTCGCCCAGGGGAACCTTCGGACTCCCGGAGATCAACGTCGGGCTGCTCGGCGGTGGCTCGTTCCTGCTCCGCCTGGTGGGGCCCGGCCGGATGCGGCAGGCGTTCTACACCGGCGAGCCGATCACGGCGGCCGAGATGCTCGCCCGCGGGGCAATCTCGGAGGTGGTGTCAGGTGACCAGCTGGTCCAGCGGGCTTACGAACTGGCCGCCACGATCGCCGCGAAGAGTCCGGTGGCCATCCGGCTGGCCAAGGCATCTCTCAACCGCGCCGAATGGCTGCCGCTGAAGGATGCCTACCAGCTTGAGCAGGGCTACACCGAAAAGCTGGGCACTTACGCAGATTCCCGCACGGCGATGAAGGCATTTTTCGCCGGCGACAAGGATTGACGACGCGCGCGGATGCGCGCTGGACGCAGCAGGCACTCTCAGACGGGAAAATGCGATGTCCGACCCGCACGTTCAGATCAGCCAGGGCGAGCTTTCCGGGACCAGCGAAGCAGACCGCGACCGGAGCCGTGCGCCGTTTCGCCGGGATTCCCTATGCGGCGAGCCCGGCCGGTGCCGGGCGCTTCCGGCCGCCCGAGCCCGCAGCGGCATGGGACGGCGTGCGCGCCGCGAGTGAGTTCGGCCCGGCGCCGTTCCAGGCCACCGAAGGTCCCATGGCAGGGCTCGTCCCCGGCATGACGCCCGACCGAGTCAGCGAAGACTGCCTGACGCTGAACGTATGGTGCCCGGCCGCCGCCGGCGCCGGGGAGAAGCTTCCCGTCCTGCTCTGGTTCTACGGTGGTGCGTTCACGATCGGGTCAAGCTCGCTGGAGACCTACGACGGCGCCCGGCTGGCAGCGGAGCAGAATGTCGTCGTGGTCAGCGCAAACTATCGCGTTGGCGCTTTCGGATTCCTGGACCTGCGCGACCACGGCGGGGCCGAGATCGGGGCGGTGCCCAACGCCGGCCTCCGCGACCAGCTTCTGGCCGCCAGCTGGGTCAGGGACAATATCGCTGCATTCGGCGGTGACCCGTCCCGGATCACGGTCTTCGGTGAGTCAGCCGGGGCCGGATGCATCATCCATCTCATCTCCTCGGCTGGCGCCAGGGGCGTGATCGCCCGCGCGATCGCTCAGAGCCCTGGCGTGGACTTCACCCAGACGGCGGATACGGCCGGCATCATCGCCGGGCGGCTGCTGGCCGAGCTCGGCGCCGCGACGGCGAAGGAACTGCTGGAGGTACCCGCCGACCGCATACTCGCCGCCCAGGAAGCGGTCGCGCTCAGCTCGATGGCTGAGTACGGGGCGATGGTCTTCCATCCGGTCATCGACGGCGACGTTGTGGCCGCGACTCCCTCGGTCGCGCTTGCCCGCGGCGACGCGGCCGGCATCGACCTGCTGATCGGCTCGACGACGGACGAGATGCGCCTGTACCGCGACCCTGCCGTGAACGACATCAGCCGGGCGGAGCTCACCGACTGGACGACCCGGTACCTGCGGAACCGGATGGGCGGCAGGACACCGCCGCCAGAGCGGGTGACAGCGCTGCTTGATTCCTATATCAAGCGCGGCGAGGGCACCAGCAGGAACGGCATCGCTGACCTCTGGACGGCCCTGACGACCGACGGCGGCATGCGGCTGCCGGCCGCGCGGCTGGCCGACGCCCAGTCGGCGCACAACCCGCGGACCTATGCCTACGCCTTCACCTGGCAATCCCGCCACCCGGGCGCGGACCTCGGCGCCTTCCACGCCGTGGACCTCCCGTTCACCTTTGACACCTTCGACCGGTGCGGCTGGGCCGAGTTCGTCGGAGTAGACGACGCCGGGCGATCCCTGGGGCACGCGATGCGCTCCGCCTGGGCGGCGTTTGCCGCGACCGGTGATCCGTCCTCGGCTGCGTCCGGGCCGTGGCCCCGGTACGAGACCGGGCAGCGGGCCGTGAAGATCCTCGGCACTCCGCTGGCGGTGGCCGACGACCCGCTCGCCGCCGAGCGCGACACCTGGCGCGACCTGTGGGACGAGGCCGCACGGCCTCCCGGCTTCCCGGCGTAGGTCCCGCCGGCGGCTGCGATCACCGGCCGCCCGGCGCGCTCCCGGCCAGGACGGTGGTGGTGAACCCGAACCGGCTGCCGGCTGTGCTGAGCGGATCGGTCACCAGTGTCGTCGCCGTCTCGGATTCCCGCGCGAACTCTTCGCGGTCCAGGTGCTCGCGTACTGCGCCCAGGTCAGCGACCGTGAAGGTGCAGGCGTGCAGGACGCCGTGCCCGAACTGGTCGAGATCACGTTGCACCGGACCGGGCCCGGCTGGCTCGGCCAGCTCGAGAAAGGTGCCAGCACCGTCGCCGACCCGGACGACGATGGTCCGGGCTACGGCCGTCTCGCTCTCGCCTGCGTACACCCGCTCGCCGCCGACAGTGTCCTCGAAGAATCTTGCCGCGGCTTCGGCGTCAGGAACGGCCACCGTCTGATGTGATACTCGCTCAATGCCGAGCGGATCGACCTCCCGGTATCCCTGAACCGGGGTGTCGGGGTCTGGCTCCGCCCTGATTCCGGGATGGCGAGATGATGGCTCGCAGAACTCGATCATGCCGGGGGTGTCGTCGAAGTAGGTGTACAGGACGGCCGACGTCCAGCCGGGCGGATACCGCATGGCGGAGCCGGGAACCACGGGGATGGGCCCGTGCGCCGGGACAGCGCCGGTGATGAGCTCGCCGCTCGTGTCGGTGAACCGGACGCCTTTCTTGCGGAGCTCGCCCGCGAGGTCGTCGATGCCGACCGCGTACCAGGCCAGCGAATGCAGGTGGCCGCCGCCCGGAGCAGTCAGGAACGGACTGAGGTCCTGACCGGCGAAGGAATAACGGCCGTTCTGCTGGTGCGGGACCATGCCCTCAATGACCACGCCCCCGATGATGGTGGCGATCGCGTCCCGGCTGGCAACGTCCCAGTATCCGACGTAGTACACCGGCCGGCCGAACAGCCGGCGGTGGCTGTCGAATGCAGAATCCAGCGAGTCGACTATCTGCGTGACGTGGAACAGCGGCGACTCAAGAAAGCCCACTTTCCTGCCCTTCATCGGTCGGGTGGTTAGCCGAGCTGGCGGGCCTGGACCTCCTGCGCGGCCGTGGCGACCAGCACGCCCGCCGGGCTGTAGACGTGCGCCACGGCCAGGCCGCGCGAGCCGTTCAGCACCGGGCTGACGGCTTCAAGCAGGAGCCACTGGTCGGCTCGGACGTCGCCGTGAAACCAGACTGAGTGGTCGAGCGACGCGGCTCTCGCCGGGCCGTCAGAATCCTGCACGTGCGGCTGCAGCACCGCGCGCGCGAGAACCATGTCGGCCAGGTAGATGACCGCCCCCGCGTGCAGGGCCGCGTCGCCGCCGATCGGGGAGCGCGCGCGCATCCACCGGGCATAGCGGCCGAGGGCGGGATCGCTGGCCGACTCCTCTGGCGCTGGCACCAGCTGCTCAACAGCGAGCTCCCGGACGGACCGGGGGCGGGGCCGATCGCCGGGATCGTCCGCCGGGGGAGCACCGGGTCCGGCCGGCGTTCGCCACCTCGCCGGGCCGTCCTCAGGGCGATGGAACGACGCCAGCAGAAGGAGCACCGTGCGCCCTCTCTGCAGCGCTGTCACCGACCTGTGGCTGACGGTGTTCCCGTCTCCGGCAACGGTGACGACGTAGTCAACGGGCTCCCCGGCGGCTGCGGTCCTGACGAAGTAGGCATGCATCGACGCCGGCTTCTGGCCGGCAGGCGCGGTCTTTGCGGCCGCCGCGAAGGCCTGCGCGGCGACCTGCCCGCCGAAGGCCCGCGCCGGGGCACCCTCGTGGCACACGCCCCGGTAGCGCCCGTCACCATGATCGTCCAGGTCGAGCAGGTCCGCGAATGTCACCTCGGTCGCAGGGGCTGCGCTGGCACTATCCGGCATTGCGGTACTCCGGCTCAGTAATCGGTCGGGAACTGGGCTGTAGCGGGCGAGGCGGACGCTGACTTACAATCAGTATACTGGTTTACAATCAGCGCGGAAGCGTGCCCCGGCCACTGCCGGAGCGGTGAGGACCGGCCATGACTGACCACGACCTGATCATCCGCTCCGGACTGATCGTCGACGGCAACGGCGGCGACCCGCTCGAGGGCGATGTGGCGGTCGACGGCGGCGTGATCGCCGCGGTCGGGGCCGTCGGCGGCCGGGGCGCCAGGGAGATCGATGCCGGCGGCGCCGTGATCGCGCCGGGCTTCGTCGATGTGCACACCCACTATGACGGTCAGGCGACCTGGGACTCCCGGCTCCAGCCGTCCTCCTGGCACGGCGTGACGACCGTGGTCATGGGCAACTGCGGCGTCGGCTTCGCGCCCGTGCAGCCGCCGAACCGGGACCGGCTGGTCGAGCTGATGGAGGGCGTGGAGGACATTCCGGGGACAGCCTTGCGCGAAGGGCTGACCTGGAACTGGGCGTCGTTCGGCGACTACCTGGACGTGCTTGGCCAGCGGCAGTACGACGTCGACGTGGCGGCCCAGGTGCCGCACGCCGCGCTGCGCGTCGAGGTGATGGGCGCGCGGGCCGCAGCGCATGTGCAGGCAACGCCAGACGAGGCCGCCGAGATGGCGCGCCTGGCCGGCGAGGCAGTGACCGCGGGGGCGCTCGGCTTCACCACCTCGCGCACCCTGAACCACAAGAGCATCGACGGCGAGCTGACGCCGTCCTACGGCACCGCCGAGGACGAGGTGGTCGCGATCGCCCGCGCGGTCGGACAGACGGGCCGCGGCGTCATGCAGGTGGTCTCTGATTTCTTCGAGGCCGACAACGAGGCCGAGTTCGCGCTGCTGCGGCAGGCAATGCGGGCCGGCGGCATGCCGGTGTCCGTCTCCCTCGTCCAGAACAACCTGGCCCCCGGCAGCTTCCGCGATGTGCTGGCGTTCGTTACCGGATGCCAGGAAGAGGGCCTGGCCATCCGGGCCCAGGTCGCGCCCCGGCCCGTTGGCCTGCTGCTCGGGCTGCGCAATACGCTCCATCCCTTCATGGAAAACCCGGTCTGGCAGCGCCTGGCGGATCTGGACTCCGCGGAGCAGGCCAGGCTGATGCGCACGGAGGGTCTGCGTCACGAGATACTCGCCGCGCAGACCAGGACGAAGAACCGGCAGCGTCTCGGCGGCATCCTCATCCACAAGTACGAGCTGATGTACGAGGTCACCGACCCGCCGGTGTACGAGCCCGACCCGGCGCAGTCCATCGCCGCCCGGGCCGGGCGGCTTGGCGTGACCCCGGAGGAACTGGCCTACGACATCATGGCCGCCGGCGACGGTGCTGCCATGTTCTATCTCACGTTCGCCAACTACGCGGGCGGCAACCTGGACGCGGTCCGCGAGATGCTGCAGCACCCGCATACCATTCCGGGGCTGAGCGATGGCGGCGCGCACGTCGGCACCATCTGCGACGGCAGCTTCCCCACGACGCTGCTCGGGCACTGGGCCAGGGACCGCGGCGAGGCCTGCCGAGCCTGCCGTTCGTGATCCAGCGGCAGGCCCGCGACACCGCCCGCGCGGTTGGCCTGCGCGACCGCGGCGTCCTCGCGCCGGGCTACCGCGCGGACATCAACGTCATTGACATGACGTCCGTCCGGCTGCACCGGCCGGAGATGGTCTTCGACCTGCCGGCCGGCGGCCGGCGGCTGCTGCAGCGCGCCGACGGCTACCGGCACACGATCGTCGCCGGCCAGGAAACCTACCGGGACGGCGAGCCCACCGATGCGCTGCCCGGACGGCTGATCCGCGGCACCGCAGGCCGCCCCTGCAGCTGTCCCCGCCCTGTGACCGGCGATCGCGTGGACGACCAGGCAGAGCGGGAACTGGATCGGCTCTCGTTCCGGTACGCGAGCACCCTGGATAACCGGGACCGGGCCGGCTTCGTGGCGCTCTTCGCGGAGGACGCGGTGCTGACGATGCTGCGCCGGCGCCGCGACTCGGACGAAGTGCTGGCGAGGTGGACAGGCCATGCGGAGCTGAGCCTCGTGCCGGACCGGCTTAGGCAGAGTCTGCGCACCCTGCACGTGGTCGCCAATCGCCTTTACGAAGCCTCCGGCGACGTTGCGACCGGGCGGGTCTACTGCGAGGCCCATCACATTGACGACGATGGAGCTGTCCCCGTCGACCGCATCCTCTACATCCGGTACCGGGATAAGTACTGTCGCACGGACGGTACATCGTGGCGCTTCGAGGAACGTGCAATCGAGATCGAGTGGTCGGCCAACACCTTCGTCGAGATCTGAGGTCTGCATGACCGAACCGGTAAGCGTCTCGCTGTACCTCCTCAACTTCGACGCGGAGCCGGTGCCGGATCTGGCCAGGATGATCGGATGGACCAAGGCCGCGGACGAGGCTGGCATCGACCGGGTCATCCTGTCCGATCATGTCGTTCTCGGCGAGCGCCTGGAGAACTACGCTCGCCCGGAACTCGGCGGGATCCGGGGCGGACAGCAGCCGACGGGACCCGACGGTTCCTGGCTGGACCCGCTCGCGACCATCGCCTATCTCAGCGCGGTGACCATCTCACGTGCGGTTCGCGACCCGCATTCTGCTGGCGGCGCTGCGCAGTCCTGTCCTGCTGGCCAAGACCGCGGCGACCATCGACGTGCTGTCCGGCGGGCGGCTGGAGCTCGGCGTCGGCGTCGGCTGGCAGCGCGAGGAATATGAGGCCACCGGACGCGACTTCGCCCGGCGTGGGCGCCAGCTGGACCGCAATCTCGCCATCTGCCAGGCCCTGTGGACCAGCGATCGGGTGGATTACGCAGACGCGGAGATCCGGCTCGACCGGATTCACCAGATGCCCAAGCCGAGCCAGGCCGGCGGTGTCCCGATCTGGGTGAGCGGCACGGTCAACCGCGGTGCCATGGACCGCCTGGCCCGCTTCGGCGCCGGCTGGATCCCGTGGGGCGATGACGCCGCCGATGTTACCGGCGGCATTGCCCGGATGCGGGCGGCCATGACGGAACGGCAGCGCGATCCGGAATCGGTCCTGGTCACGACGGCGTTCGAGCCGGTCCTCTTCGGGCGACGGGACGATCGACCAGGACGCAACGGCCGCGCGCGCCGCCGGGCTCCGGTCGGCCGGGGTCACCGACTTCCTCGTCGGGTTGCCTCGCACGGAGAACGTGGCCGGGCTAGCAGGCAAGCTGCGAGCGATCGCTGGCGCTGTGCGCGGCGAGACGCCCTGAGGCCGCTACCGGGACGCCGGGCCCGCGGCCTTTGCCAGCTGCTCCAGCTTGACCAGCGACGCGGTCATGGAGTCCCGCCAGCCTTCGCCTTCGCGGACGGCGTCGCGCAGGTCGTCCGGTGAGCGGGTGCAGTCGAAGGTCTCGGTGACCGTGGTGGCGCCGGGGCCGTCGGGGACGAGCTCGTATCCCCACCGGTAGAAGGCGGAGCGGATGACTTCCTGCTGGCCGGGGCCGGAGACGTCCACCCGGGCGGGCTGCCACACCAGGAGCTGGCCGGCCTGGTAGTCGACAACCTCGTTGTGCATCTGGTAGTCGCCCCACTCGTCGTGATGCATGTTCATCCGGAACGTGTCGCCGGTTCCGGCCAGCGTGACCGCCGTGACCGGTTCGCGGACCATGCCCGAGCCGTCGATCAGCTGATGGTTGGCGGGGTCGGCGAGCAGCGCGAACAGCCGTTCCGCGGGGACCTCGATGTGCCGGGAGACCGACACGTATCCGTCTGCCATCTGTCCTGTCCTTTCTGTGGGTGCCTGTGCCCAGGTGCTCCGGGAGGACCCGGTTCTGTCGTGACGACGAACGGGGCGGCCCCGGATGGACAACTGCCGGACGGTCCTGCCGCCAGCAATTTCCGGATCTTGCGCGAATGCGTGTACACCCTTAGCTCTACATAGGTAGAGTTTGCCGCATGTCACGTCGCGCGGCGTTCTCTGCTCAGACCCTGGCGGTGCTGGCCGCCCTCGCCGCCCGGCCGGCCAGCTGGCGGCACGGCTACGACCTCGCGGGCGAGACCGGGCTGAAGTCGGGAACGCTCTACCCGATCCTGGTCCGGCTGGCCGACCGGGAGATGGTCGAGGCCTGCTGGGAGGACGGTGAGCCTGCCGGGCGGCCCCGGCGCCACCTGTACCGGCTCACCACGGACGGGCTGGCCGCGGCTACGGCAGCACTGGCTGCGGCGCCTCCGCTGGACGCCCGGGCGGCGAAGGCCTGGCCGCGCTGCGAAGCCGGGCCGGGCCGTGGTTCCGGGCCGTTCTGCGGCCGGGCGCCGGGCCGCGGCCGGGCGCCTGGCCGAAGAGGGGTCGTGATGGAGCAGCTCACCGGGATGCTGGCAGCGCTCCTGCGCGGGGCGGAGCGGCTGCTGCCGCCGGCGCGCCGGCCATGGGCCGAGGCCGTTCGGGCCGAGGCGGCGCAGGTTCCCGGCGGCTGGCCGCAGCTGCGCTGGCTGGCAGGCGGACTGTTGCTTGTGGCGAAGGAGGCAGACGTGGTGCGCAAGGTCATGTACTGGATCGGTGTCGCGGCGGTAGCAGCGGTCGCGGCCTGGACGATCTGGCTGAGCTGGCGCGCTGTCCGCGCCCCGTACGTTGACCCGCAGACGGTGACCGACCGGGTCCGGATCCTGGCGGGAGTGGCCGCCATCGTCGTGCTGCCGTGGGTGGGCCGCAGCCGCGGCTGGTTCGGCCCGGTCGCCAGCACCATCGTCGCCCGGCTGGTGCGGGTCGCAGGCTGCGCGGCGATGTGCGGACTCGGCGTAGTCGTCGTGCGGATGGACAGTCACCTGCAGCGCGGCGCCAGCGTGGGGCCGTTCAGCGTGCCGCGCGAGATCATCGGGCTGCTGCCGGTCGCCGCCGCACTGGCGGCGGCTGCGCTGCCGCCGGTGCGGTCCAGGCTGAGGGCGGTCGAGACCAGCACGCTCTGGGCGTTCGCCGCGATGGGCGGCGTTATCACGCTGGCCATCCTCCCGCTGCAAACGCTCTCGGTCGGGTACGTGGCGGCCATACTCTACGCGACCTCCCGGCGTTCGGCCGTAACGACCGTGTCCCTGTTCGCCGGCACGTGCATGGGTCTGGCCTCCGGCTTCGCGATCTGGGCGGTGGTGACAGCGTGGGGCGGCAATGACGGTCAGGGGCTTGTCCTGATCGTCGCTGCGCTGGCGGCCCTGCTCGCTGTCCCGGCCGGGCTCATGGCTGCCTGGGCAGTGCCAGCTGGCGGTGCGCCGGAGGACCTGCGGGTGGCACGCCTGCGGCAGGGCTCGCTCGCCGGCGCGGTAGCCGGCGCTGTCTGCGGCCTGGTGCTCACGTACTTCTCAGTGGTGGCCGTCTTCATGATGCTGGTCGGGCCGGTAGCCGGCGCTCTGGCCGGCGCAGCCGCCGGTGCCCTCGCCGCTCAGCATCCGATCAGGCCGCGGACTGACGGCTCCCGCGCGGCCGGGCTGGTTGTGCTGGTGCGCACGAGATAGCTCGCACGGCTCCGGTCCGCGCGAGACCCCGGCTGCCTGCAGCCCTGCTCCCGCGTTTCCCAGCCGCTCGTTCCCGTTCCTTAGGCTGGTGAACGGCCTACCGGCTGGGCCCGGCCGGGACCACCGCCTCCGGGACGGGGGGCGGCTCGGTCGAGTGCTGCGCCCTGGACCGGGCGCTCTCGCCGCCGAGTGCTATGACAGCACGGGCGGTCACCAGCTCGTACAGCAGCAGGAGCTGCGCGAGGGCGAGCGCGTCGGAGCGGTGCAGGTCGGAGCCGGTGGTGAACTCGCCGAGTCGCTGCTGGCGCAGGTGGCTCGCGAAATGCATCCGGTCCCAGATCAGCTCGTCCAGCTCGACGGCGCGGCCGGCCGAGATCGTGCCGGGAATGCGCAGCTCCTGCTCGCCTGGTCGCTCGATGAGCGTCAGGCCGTCCTCCGCTGCTTCCCCGCCGGTTCCGGCGACTCCGGACAGGTCGGGGTAGGGCAGCGAGTCGCGGAGGAAGAGGTGGGCGTCCAGCTGCCCGGGGTCCTGCGAGGAACCCGGCATGAAGGACACGACCATGTCCGCGTAGTGCCGCTGCGGGCGGACGAACTGCTCGGAGTCGTGCTCGCGCCGGTCGAGCTCGCGGAGGACCTGATCGGTGGAGTAGCCGCGGCGGGAGCAGTCGCGGGCCACCTTCCAGCGCCGCCTGATCTCCTCGGGCGGGTTCAGGTAGACACGGACGTCGAACATCTCGCGCAGCTCAGGGGTGTGGTTAATCAGCAGCCCTTCCGCGATGACGAAGCGGGCTGGCGTGAGGTAGACAGGCGGCCCGAAGGTGCCGTCGGCGTGCTGGTAGGTGGGCTTGAGTATGGCGTCGTTGTTGCGCAGGTGCCGGACGTCCTGTGTCAGCACGTCGAGGTAGTTGCATTCCGGGTCGAGCGGGGTAATGCCACGCTCAGCGCGCTGGCGCCGGTCAAAGCGATGGTAGTCGTCGGCGCAGAAGTGGGTGACCCTGTCCTCGCCGAGCACCCGGACGATGCCGCGGGTAATGGTTGTCTTGCCGGAGCCGGAGTCACCGGCGATGCTCAGAATGATCGGCCGGGGCATCACGCACCCCGTTCCGGGCGGTACACGACGAACGACACGACCTGGCCCTGCCTGACCGCGTCATAGCCGTTGAGCTTGATATAGGCGTCCGGGTGAGCCTGCCGGCAGGCCTCAAGCTCGGCCAGGACGGCCGCGGTATCGGCGCCGTCGAACAGCGGAAGCTTCCACATCGTCCAGTAGTGATCGCGCGGGTCCGGTGCGGTGCTGAACTCGATGCCGGCCATGAGGTCCCGGCCGACGATCGCGCTGATCTGCCGCTCGAGCTGGCCGGGGGTGAGCTCGGGCAGGTAGGAGAAGGTTTCCAGCTTCATGCCGGCATCACATCCGGGGTATCGACGGACTCGAAATCGAACTTGATCTCCCGCCAGGTGTCCAGCGCCGCGGAAAGCTCGGCAGAGCGCTGAGCCGCCTGCTCGAGGATCTGCGGTCCCTCGGCGGCCAGGTCGCGGCCCTCGTTGCGAGCCGCGACGCAGGCCTCGAGCGCGACCCTGTTGGCCGTGGCGCCGGCCCGGCTGCCCATCGGGTGCCCGGCGGAGCCGCCGCCGAATTGCAGGACCGAGTCATCACCGAAGATGTCGACCAGCGCGGGCATGTGCCAGACATGGATCCCGCCGGACGCGGCGGGCATGACCGCTGGCAGCGCCGCCCACTCCTGATCGAAGTAGATGCCACGGCTGCGGTCCGCGGCCACGAAGTCCTCGCGGAGCAGGTCGACCACGCCCAGCGTCGTCGCCCGGTCGCCTTCAAGCTTGCCGACGACCGTCCCGGTGTGCAGGTGGTCACCGCCGGCCAGCCGCAGCCACTTGGCGAGGACCCGGAAGTGGATGCCGTGGTCCTTCTGCCGGTCGACCACGGCGTGCAGGGCGCGGTGCACGTGCAGCAGCATGCCGTTCCGGCGGCACCAGTGGGACAGCGTCTGGTGCGCCGAGAATCCGCCGACCAGATAGTCGTGCATGATGATCGGCGCGCCGAGCTGCCTGGCGGCCTCGGCCCGCTCCAGCATCTGCTCGCAGTCCGGCGCGGTGACGTTGAGGTAATGGCCCTTGCGTTCCCCGGTCTCCAGCTCGGCCTTGCGAACGGCCTCCATCACGAACTCAAACCGGTCGCCCCAGCGCATGAACGGCTGGGAGGTGATGTTCTCGTCGTCCTTGGTGAAGTCGAGGCCGCCGGCCAGCAGCTCGAAGCAGGCACGGCCGTAGTTCCTGGCCGACAGCCCGAGCTTGGGCTTCAGCGTGGCGCCGAGCAGCGGCCGGCCGTACTTATTCAGCCTGTCGCGCTCGACCTGGATCCCGTTCGGCGGACCCTGGAACGTCTTGACGTACGCGACGGGGATCCGCAGGTCTTCCAGCCGTAGCGCCCGGATCGCCTTGAAACCGAAGACGTTCCCGGTGATCGAGGCCATCATGCTCGTCACCGAGCCCTCTTCGAACAGCTCCATCGGGTAGGCGATGTACGCGAGGTACTGGTTGTCGCGGCCCGGCACCGGCTCGAGGTCGTAGACCCGTGCCTTGTAGCGCTCGAGTGTCGTCAGGTGATCGGTCCAGACGGTGGTCCAGGTAGCGGTTGAGGATTCAGCGGCCACGGCCGCGGCGGCCTCCTGCGGTGCGACGTCCGGCTGCGGGATGAGCCGGAACGCCGCGAGGACGTCAGTCTGCCTGGGCTGGTATCCGGGCGTCCAGTAGATCTCGCGGTACTCGCGTACTCCTGCTTCGAACATGCTCAGAAGCCTAGGCGGCATAAGTCATTTAAAAAAGGCCAGATTTATCAATGTGTCATAGAGATTCTTCTATCAATTGACGAGCCTGGTCCGACCGCAGGAACTCGCCGAACGCGCGGACGGCCGGACGTTCCGGTCCCGATCGGGGGAACAGCACGTGCCAGGGGCGCGTCAGTGGCGTGCCGGGCACGCCGATCTCGACCAGGCGCCCCTCCCGCAGCTCACGGGCTACGGCGAACCGCGAGATCAGGGTGATGCCGAGGCCGACCGCCAGGCCATTCTTGATCGCGCCGTTTGACCCCAGCGTCTGCACCTCCGGAGCGGTGAGGTCGAGGTCGGCGAGCAGGCGCTCGGTGGCCAGCCGGGTGCCGGACCCCTCCTCACGCAGCAGCCACGAGGCCTCGCCGAGGTCGGCGGGAATCTCCCGGCCGACGACGACAAGCTCGTTGGACAGGAACGGGTAGCCAGACAGCCTGCCGCCGGGCGGCCGGCCGCCGATGCCGATATCAGCGCGCCGGGACTGCAGCCGCTCGAGCAGCGTGGCGCGGTTAGCGACCTCCAGCAGGACGCTGATGCCCGGATGCAGCAGCCGGTAGGCCTGGATCAGCGGCGGAACCAGGTACTCGCCGGCAGTGTTGACGGTGATCAGGCGGATCTTCGAGCTCTCCGGGTGCGGCTGCCTCCCTGGCAGCGAATGTGCCCTGCTCGAGCAGCCCGAGCACCTGGGCTGCGTAGGGGACGAACGCCTCCCCGGCCGCGGTGAGCCGTACGCCGCGGCCATGGCGTTCGACCAGCGGCGTCATCAGCTCATCGGCGAGCGCCGAGACCGCGGCCGACACAGACGGCTGGCTGATCAGCAGCTGCTCAGCCGCCAGGCGCATGCTGCCGGTTGCCTTCACCGCCAGGAAGGCGCGGATCTGAGTCAGGGTGATCGCCATCGGAAGCCTTCTCGCGCCACGACGACCATGATCATAGAGATAAGGCTATCGTTCGGCGCGCAGCAGCAGTGCTCCGCGCAGACAGGAGATCCATCGATGCAGCGCATCTTGTGCACCGGCTTCGGCAGTCCCGACATGCTCCAATTGGTCGACGAGCCCACTCCAGGGGCGGGACCGGACGAGGTTCTGATCGAGGTGGCGGCCGCGGGGACGTCCTTCGTCGACGGCCTGATCGTCGAAGGGAAGTACCAGATCCGGCCCGAGCTCCCGTTCACGCCCGGCTCGGCACTCTCCGGGCAGGTCGTCGAGTGCGGGGCCAACGTCGACCACCTTGCGATCGGTGTCCCGGTTGCGTGCATCGACATGGACTTCGGCTGCTACACGTCGCACGCCGTGCGCCCTGCGGCCGGAGTAGTCCTCGTCCCTGATGGTGTTGACCTGACGGTGGCCGCCAGCGCGGCTGAGAACTACTCGACAATGGTCTTTGCCGTCACCAGGCGGGTCACGATCGAACCCGGCGAGCAGGTCGTCGTTCTGGGTGCCGGCGGGAGCATCGGGCTCGCCGCTGTCGATGTCGCTCACGGCCTCGGAGCCCGGGTCGTGGCCGTTGCGTCCACCGAGCAGAAGAGGGCCGCCGCGCTGGCCGCGGGAGCCGATGTCGCCATCGATTACCACAATCTCAAGGACGCCATCCGGTCTGTGACCGATGGCGGCGCGGATGTCGTCATCGATCCGGTCGGCGGCGCGCCGAGTGAGTCCGCTCTGCGCGCGCTCAACGCCGGCGGACGGCTCTGCGTCCTCGGCTTCGCCTCGGGGGAGATCCCGCGGCTGCCCATGAACGTCGTCCTGCTGCGCAACCGCAGCATCATCGGCGTGGACTGGGGGGACTGGTCGCGCGGCGGCGGGGGCCCCGGCGCTAGTCGCGATCTGCTGGCCGACGTCCTCGCGCGGATCAGCGCCGGCGAGATACATCCGCCTGCGCCGCAATCCGTGCCCCTCGGCGAGGCCGGGCGGCTTCTCAGGAGCTTCGGCGAACGCGGGGTAACAGGCAAGTACGTACTGAACCCTCGATGAGGGTAACGGCGCATTTCTTCTGAGCGGAGTGAAGCCATGATCCGGAAAGAGACCCGCGGGCGCGTCGCCGTGATCCGCATCGAGCGACCGGCCAAGCGCAACGCCATCGACGGCGTGACCACCCGGGAACTCGACGAAGCGCTCAGCGACTTCCAGGACGATCCCCGGTACTGGGCTGGCATCCTGACCGGCACTGCCGAGGTCTTCTGCGCCGGAACGGACATCGTGTCCGGCGCGGGCGGCCCGACGCAGCGGGGCGGGGAGTACGGCATCATCCGGCGGAAGCACACGAAGCCCCTCATCGCGGCCGTGGAAGGGCTCGCTCTCGGGGGCGGGTTCGAGATCGCGATGTCCTGCGACCTGGTCGTCGCGTCCCGCACCGCCGAGTTCGGGCTGCCCGAGACCATGCGGGGCCTCGTCGCCAGCTCCGGTGCGCTGCTGCGGGCCATGCGGTGCCTGCCGGTGAACCTGTGCAGGGAACTGCTCATCACCGGAGCCCGCCTTGACGCGCAGCGCGCCTACCAGATCGGCTTCGTGAACCGGCTCGCCGAACCGGGCCACGCGGTCCCCGTCGCGCTCGAACTTGCCGAGGAGGTATGTGCCTCATCGCCTGCGTCTGTGCGCGCCACCCTGCAGGCACTGGAGGAGCAATGGACTGCTGCGGAAGCCGTGGGATGGGAGGCCACCGCGCGTGCAGTGGAACGGATTCAAGCCGGCCCGGACATGCGTGAGGGTCTCGCGGCCTTCGCTGAGAAGCGCGAACCGCACTGGGCCGATCCCGCGCCGGGACCGGCCGCCGGCGGCCTGCACGGGAACCCGCAGTAGACCCTCGCCGGGGATCTGCGGCCCGAGGTATCGATGTCCATTCCGGCCTGGGCATAACCGGCTTCCCGCAGGTGGTGACCGAGCAGGGTTCAGCTGCTGGGCAGCGGGCTGATCCAGCGTTCGCTGCTGGTCAGGCCATCGGGGTTGTCCTGCAGGATGCTGGCGATCCGGTCGGCCAGCATCGTGGTGGCGGCGCGGGTGCGCGTGCGTGCGGAGGGGAGCAGGATCAGCCCGCCGTGGACGCGTCCCTGGGCGAGCCACTGAGCGGCCAGCGGCCGGAAATCCTTGATGTTGTTCGTGATCACGGCCCGGTCCTCGCGGCAGGCGACCTCGAAGATGACCATGTCGCTGCGCCCGACCAGGTCAGGCCGTTCGGCGACCGCTTCCACGTCGAGGCCGGCCTGGCGCAGGAGCGCGGCGATCTGCGGCGATAGCTGCTCGTCCAGCAGGGCTTTCACTCGCGCAGCGCCCGCTCGCCGGCTGCGGCGGCCGCGATCCCGCGCGCGTACTCCGCCTCGTTGAGCTCAATCTCCTGGTCGATCTCGCCTTTGTACTCGCCGTAGTAGGCAACGGACGCTTCGACCAGCCCGGCGGGTATCTGCAGGTAGTCGGCGGCCTGGGCGATCGACCCGTGGTTGTCGCGGATCGTGGCGATGACCTCCCAGACGTCCAGGCCGCGGCCAGCCAGGCTGGCGCGCCGGCCGCTGGGGCCGTCCAGGAACTGGATCAGCGGATGAGCGTCATGCCGGAGGCCCTCATCGACGTATCGCTGGGCAAGGCTGCGCTCGGGCATGCCGGACCGCCGGGCCCAGTCGGCGAGCCGCTGCTTGATTCCCGGCGCCAGCCGCAGGGTGTAATGATCGGCCATGTTGTGATCGTACCACCGTGTGTCACAAAGTGACACATGGCGGTCGGTCACCAGGCAAGAGCGGCGTCTCAGGCGAGGACGGGCCGGTCAGGTCGACCTGCTCACGTGTTCGCGCTTGAGACCGCCGGCGCCATGGCCGCGGCCCCGCGCGCCGTGGTGAACAGGAGCGGCTGGCGATCCTGCAGTAGAGCCAGGCCCTGCAGCGCGAGAGTGAGGCGAGTCCGGGTGTCCTGCAGCTCCAGGCTTCGCCCGAGGATGGCCTCGAGCCGTTCGAGCCGGGCGTAAAGAGTGCGGCGCTGGACGCCCAGGGCGCGGATCGTGTCCGCCTTGCGCCCGGCGTGCTCGAGGTAGGCGGTCAGCGTCGGCAGCAGTCTCGTGCGAGCCCGGGCGTCGTGGTCGAGCACAGCCCGCAGCTCGGAGTCGACGAACTGCGCCAGCTCCGGTCCCTGGGCGAGTGCTACCAGCAGCTGGTAGGTGCCGAGTTCGGCGAAGTGATGGATGCGGCGGCCGTCGCTGCTCCTGCGCCCGACGCCGAGAGCGGCAACTGCCTCGTCGACCGCGGCCGGGAGGGAGTCTGCCGATGTCTCACTGCTCGTTCCCGCCGTGATCTCGACCGGCTCGTTGCGCAGCGTCGCCCTGACGGCCGCCTGCTCGACGACCTCTTCGAGCACGCCGGGGAAGGACCGGCCGCCCGGCACGGCGAGAACGGCAAGGATGTAGTCGCCCACCAGGCCGACCAGGGCCCCGCACGCGCGCTCGGTCGCTGCCTGGCGGATGTCGGCGGCAACGGCGGCACGGACGGAGAGCCGGCGCGCCTCCTCGCTCGCCGCCGCCCGGCCGGCGACGCGGCCTGCGGCCGCGCCGGGCGGCGTCGGCGTCGGCGTCGGCCACGTCGTCTCGACGGCAAGCAGCACGAGGCGGCCTCCGGCAAGGTCGGCGCCGAGGCTGCGCGCCCGGCGCAGGAAGTCCGTAGCCGTCCCGGAACGACCCGAGACCGCCTCGCTCACCAGGGCGCTTCGGGCGCGATCGGCCAGATGGGCGGCGTCCTTCTCGGCCAGGAGCGTGAGGCTGAGGGCAGCGCCCGCCCGGTCGACGAGCAGCTCGATGATGTCGTCCAGCCGGCTGCGCGTCTCGAGAACGTGGAGACGGCCCCACGGCTGGTGCCGGAGCCACAGCGTTACCCACAGGCACCGCGGGGCGCCGTCGCAGCGGTGCACGGCGCCGCGCTCGATCTCGTCGTGCCCGCTGCGGGCGTGCTCGTCCCACCCGGCGAGCACGTCGCCGAGGCCCTCGCTGACGCCTGCGATCTCGACAACCTGGTGGGCGTCGTCCTCGAGTACGACGTGGTCGCCGAAGATCTCGGCGAGCCGGCCGACGATGCGGCCCAGCTCGGCACCGGAGAGGATGAGCTCGGTGAGTTCCCGGCTCACCTGCTCGGCACGGCGCAAGAGCTCGTACTGCCGGTTGATGATCTCCCTGTGCACCGCCTCCGTGACCTCGACGAACCGGGCCTCGCGCTCGAGCGCCACGAGCGGCAGCCCGGCGGATTCGGCTGCCCTGACCATGGCGTCGGGCAGTTCGCGGAAGTTGCGGCCAAGCTCGACGACGACACCGGCCACTCCGGCGGTCGCCAGATCGGCAATGTACTTCTCCTGGACGTGCGAGCTTCCGGCGATCGCCATCCCGGTCGTGAGGAGAAGCTCGCCGCCCCGCAGCAGGTAGGCGATGTCGGGGAGCTCTGTCACGTGGACCCACCTGACGAACTCGTCGAGATGGTCCCGCCCGGCGAGCACCTGCGGGCGTGCCCTGCGGAGCGGCTCGAGCTCGAGGATCTCGCGCAGCGAGAGAGTCACGGACCACACTTTATGTGCAAAGTGAGAATGGCTAAATACCCAAAGTGTGCATTGTCGGCGCACAACGGCATCCGTACCATCGAGGGCAGATCGACGGGTCAGGTCACGGGATAGCGGAGGTTCAGGAGGACGGCGGCCGGCCGCTCGCTCGCCGCCGGGGCGATGACGGGAGAGGAGACGGCAATGGACACCGACAGGCCGGCGACCGGCCCCGACCAGGCACCGGGCGTCGTGCAGCCGCCGGAAGGGCTTTCGGGCGAGCAGGAGAAGGCCTTCGCGGCCGCAGTCGTGCACGCTGAGCACGCCGTCGAGGGCCACGCCCACGGGCGCTACAAGCAGGAGCTGTCGCGCTCGATCAGCGTGCTCGGCAATGTCCTCGTCACGCTGTCGGGAGTGACTCCGGCTGCCTCGGTGTTCATCATCGCCCCGGTGGCGCTCGTGGCTGCCGGCAGTGGCTCATTCTGGTCGTTCGTCTTCGCTGCCATCGTCGGCGTGCTCATGGCCTTCTGCTGGGCGGAACTCGCTGCGTCGTTCCCGATCGCGGGCGGCGACTACGCGCTGGTGGGGCATTCGTTCAAGGGCAGGACCTCGCCGCTCGCCGGGCCGGTCAGCTTTATCACCTTCGCTCTGTACGCCGACTTCATCGCCTTCATCCCTGCCACGATCGCTCTCGGGGCCGGCACCTACTTCGCCGTCGTCGCCAACCTCGATCCGCGCTACGTCGGTGCCGTGATCATGATCATCGCGGCCGGCGTCGCCGTCCTGAAGATCCGTTTCAACGCCGTCCTCACCGGTGTCTTCCTCGCCATCGAGCTAGCAGCCCTGCTCATCCTGACGGTGCTCGGGTTCTCACATGCCAAGAACTGGAGTGCGCTTGCCCACCCGGTGATCGGCGGTGCCCACGGTGCCCTGGTCCCCGTAGCGTTCTCGGGCATCCTCGCTCTTACCGCGGTAGCGGTCTTCTCGTACAACGGATACGCCAACGCCGTGAACTTCTCCGAGGAAACGGCCGGGCCGCGACGCAACATCGCCCGCGCGATTCTCTGGTCGCTTGTCATCACGGTGCTCGCCGAGTTCGTGCCCTTCGCCGCGACGATCATCGGAGCGCCGAGCCTCGCCGCCTTCACGACGTCGGCTATCCCGCTGCAGTACTTCATCGAGACGACGGGGAATACCGGGCTGTATGACGTCATCAGCATCGGCATCTGCCTCGCCATCCTGAACGCCGTCATCGCCATCATCCTGAGCTACGGGCGCATCCTGTACAGCTCAGCTCGTGACCGCGCCTACCCGGGGCCAGTGAGCAGATGGCTGTCGGACCTGCATCCGAGGTTCCGTTCCCCCTGGATCGCCACGATCTTCATCGGCGTCCTCGGAGCGGTCCTCTGCCTGGGCGTGTCGCTGAACACTCTCGTCGATCTGACCGGGGCAAGCCTCGTGGCGGACTACGCCCTCGTCGCTATCGCGGCCCTGGTGGCCCGGCCGACCGGCGCGACGCGCGGCGGTGCCTACAAGATGCCGTTCTGGCCGCTCCCGCCGCTGCTGGCGCTGGCTGCCCTCGGCTATGTCTTCACGCAGCAGACCAGGCTGCTCCTCGAGGTCACCCTCATCACGATGGGCATCGGCCTCGTCTACTGGGCGGCCGTGATCCTGCCGCAGAAGGGCCGGGCCTGGACGCTGCGCGACGCGCCGATCGACGAGGAACGCCGAGCCGGTCCGGGTGGCCGAATGAGCGCGCCCTCGGCCGGTCCGGCGGAGCGGAGCGGGAGCGGCCGCCGGCTCCGGCGGGAGCCGTGGCGGAGGCGGCGCCGACCCGCACCTGTCGACGCCGTCGGGAAAGCCCAGGGCCCGTGCCCTGGGCATCCCGTTCGACGGCAGGCCGGGGCGCTGGAACGCCATCACCGACGTGCCCGGCCTCGAAGTCGGTTACGTGACGCTGATCAGCGGACCGGACGTGCGCACCGGCGTGACGGCCATCCACCCGCGCGGGAAGGCGTGCCCCGGCGACCCGGTGGCGGCCGGCCTGCACAACCAGAACGGGAACGGCGAGATGACCGGTGCCTCCTGGATCGAGGAGTCGGGCACCTTCTCCGGTCCGGTCGTCATCACCAACACCCACGCCGTCGGGGTGGGGCACGCCGGCATCATCGCCTGGACACATCAGCACCATCCCGACCTCACCGAGGCGTGGCTCATGCCCGTCTCGGCCGAGACCTGGGACGGCTACCTCAACGACATCAACGGCCACCACGTGCACGAGTCAACCGTCGTGGAAGCGCTCGAGAGTGCCGAAGGCGGCGGTCCGATCGAGGAAGGATCGGTCGGCGGCGGGACCGGCATGAACTGCTACGCCTTCAAGGGCGGCTCCGGCACGGCGTCCCGGCTGGTCTCCTACGCCGGACGTGACTACACCGTCGGCGCCTTCGTGCAGGCCAACTTCGGCGCCCGGCACGAGCTTGTGCTCGCCGGGGTGCCACTGGGCGAGGCGCTCGCGGACGACAACCCGCTGGCCGAGCACTTCTCCGCGCTCCGCCACGGCGCCGGCTCGGTCATCGCAGTCGTCGCGACCGATGCCCCGCTCCTGCCCGGCCAGTGCCAGGCACTCGCCCGGCGGGTGACGCTCGGCCTCGCCCGGACCGGGACGAGCGGCTCCCACTTCTCCGGCGACTTGTTCCTGGCCTTCTCGACCGCGAACAAGGAAGCCTTCACGCCGTCGATCGCCACCTTCCACGGGTCACCGGAGCACCTTGACCAGCTCGAGTTCGTGCCGTGGGGGCACATCGATCCCGTTCTACGAAGCGGTCGTGCAGGCGGTCGAGGAGGCCGTGGCGAACGCCCTCGTCGCTAACGAGGACATGACCGGCCGGGACGGCCACCGCACGCCTGCCCTGCCCCGCGACCGCGTGCGCGAGCTCGTCGCGAAAGCAAGATCCGCCCGTGCGTCGTGAGGACCGGGGCAGAGCTCATAACCTGACGGTCACGGCGACTTCGGTGACCGCCGGTGGTGCCGCGGAGACGGAGTTTGCCGACGGGGCGGGAGACCGCCAAGGGGCAGTGGTCCAGGGTCGTGTAGTGCGGGAACGAGGCGAACGTCGCCTCGTGATTCATACCCAGCTCGCCGTTCCCGGTTGCCTTGCCGCCGGTGTCGCCCTGCCGGAAGCGGTAAGCGCCGCCGCGCGTGCCGCTGTCCGGGTCGGCCCGTGCGGAGCTGGGCGCGGGCCCGCGCGAATTCGCGGCGCGGGGGGTGAAGCGAGCCAGGTTTTCCCTTACCGTCGCATCCGGAGGTGGCTAGCGATGAGCGAGATGGACAACTGGCGAGACGAACGCGACCAGATCTCCGGGAGCGACTGGAACCCGGCGGGGATGCTGGACGACGATGACGATGAGGATGACGTCATGGGCGTCTGGCACGAGGAGCGCGACGACCTCAACAACGACCAGTGGGACCCGGCAGACATACTCGACGAGCCCGGCCGGGATACCAGCGTGATGGACAGCTGGCGAGACGAGCGCGATCAGATCTGACCGTCGCTCTAGGGCCGCGCGGCGCCGTGGGGGCGCCCGCCGCATCCGTGCGACCGCCAGCTTCGCGTGCGGAATCGGTAAGGCCCCATCGCTCCTCGTCGACCGCGGCCGGGAGGGAGTCTGCGACGTCTCACTGCTCGTTCCCGCCGTGATCTGAGGCTGCGCAGCCGCGTCCTGACGGGACGAGCAGCTCCCGACGGGCCGTGGGGGGCACATCGATCCCTTCTACGAGGCGGTCGTGCAGGCGGTCGAAGTGGCCGTGGCGAACGCTCTCGTCGCTAACGAGGACATGACCGGCCGGCATGGCCACCGCACGCCTGACCTGCCCGCGACCGTGAGAAGGCTGAATTGGCCCTGTTGACGTAGCAATAGGCCTGAGGTAGGACCGGGAGGAACCGGCCGCTTCCGCCAACTCTCGCTGTGGCGGCGGCATGACGCCCAATGCCGTGAGCGAGTATCCGTGGCTTCGGGAGCGAGCGAGGGAGGGAGCGGACGATGAAAGCGGCTGAGCAGCCTACGGTGGCGGTGCGGCATCCGCTGGACCCGCTGACTGCGGAGGAGATCGAGGCCGCCACCGGCGATCCTCAAGCGGGACCGCGGCCTGGCTGCGAGTGCGCGGTTCGTCTACGTCACGCTGCGGGAACCAGCCAAGGACGCGGTCCTCGGCTACCGGCCGGGCGAGGCGTTCGAACGCCAGGCGCATATCGTGCTCCGGGAGCGGGCCGAGCGCAGGACCTACGAGGCGGTGGTCTCGATCACCGCCGGCGAGGTGCGCCTGTGGCGTGAGGTGCCCGGTGTCCAGCCGGCAGTCATGCTCGAGGAGTTTCTGGCCACCGAGGCGGCGGTCAAGAAGGACGCCCGCTGGCAAGAGGCGATGCGCCGCCGCGGCGTCACCGACTTCGACATGGTGATGATCGATCCCTGGTCGGTGGGCTACAACGGCCCCGAGGACGCGGCCGGGCAGGGCCGGTTCCTCCGGCCGCTGACCTGGGTGCGCGAGGGGGACCCCGACGACAACGGATACGCCCGCCCGGTGGAGGGCCTGATCGTCCGCTTCGACCTCGACCGGATGGAAGTAGTGGATATCGAGGACCACGGCGTAGTTCCCGCTGCCGCCGCGCAGCGGCAACTACACCGCCGCAGGGATCCGCGACGCCGGAAACGTCCCGCACTTCCCCGACGGGGCCCCGGCAGGATCTGAAGCCAGTGGAGATCACCCAGCCGGAGGGCACCAGCTTCACGGTCGACGGGCACGAGGTGCGCTGGCAGAAATGGCGGTTCCAGGTTGGCTTTACCCCCCGCGAGGGGCTGGTCCTTCACCTGGTGCGCTACCAGGATCACGGAGCGCTCCGGCCGGTCATCTACCGCGCTTCGCTCGCGGAAATGGTCATCCCCTACGGCGACCCGAGCCCGACGCACTACCGCAAGAACGTCTTCGACATGGGGGAGTACGGCATCGGCGTGCTCGCCAACAGCCTGGAGCTGGGCTGTGACTGCCTGGGCGAGATCTACTACTTCGACGCCTGCCTCAACGACAACGACGGCCACGCGCAGCTGATCAGGAACGCGATCTGCCTGCACGAGGAAGACCACGGCATGTCGTGGAAGCACACCGACTGGCGCACCGGCAAGGCCGAGGTCCGGCGCTCACGGCGGCTGGTGATTTCGATGATCGCCACCGTCGGGAACTACGAGTACGGCTACTACTGGTACCTCTACCAGGACGGCACCATCGAATACGAGGTCAAGCTGACCGGCGTGATCTCCAACGGGGCACTGCCCGAGGGACAGATACCGGCCTACGGCACCCTGGTCGCCCCGCAGGTCTACGGTCCCCATCACCAGCACATTTTCTGCGTACGGCTGGACATGCTGGTCGATGGCCCGCAGAACACTGTCTGTGAGTGCGACTCGGTGGCGCTGCCGCCCGGCCCGGAGAACCCGTATGGCAACGCCTGGGTAGTCCGGCAGACCCCGCTGCGCCGCGAGTCCGAGGCGAAGCGGGTGGCTGACGGGCGCGCCGCCCGCTACTGGAAGATCACCAACCCCGGCCGGCTGAACGCGACCGGCGCGCCGGTGGCCTACAAGCTCGTGCCCGAGGACAGCGTGCTGCCCTTCTGCCAGCCCGACACCCACATGATGCGGCGGGCCGAGTTCGCCACCAAGCACCTGTGGGTCACCGCCTACGATCCCGATCAGCAGTTCCCGGCCGGCGATTACCCCAACCAGCATCCCGGCGGGGACGGCCTGCCGGCCTGGACCGCGGCCGACCGCCCGCTGGAGAACACCGACCTGGTGCTGTGGCATACGTTCACCGCTCACCACGTGGTGCGCCCGGAGGACTGGCCGGTGATGCCGGTCACCAGCGTCGGGTTCCAGCTGCGGCCAGACGGCTTCTTCGACGGCAACCCCGCCCTCGACCTACCGCCCGCGGAGCACCGCCACCACCAGGGCTGATGTCCGCCGGCCGCGCGGCCGGGGTCGGGAGAGCTCAGCTGGCTGACGTGATCTTCCAGGCCCGCACGCCGGGCAAGCTGCTATTGGCAGGGAGTAGGCCTAGGCTCTTAGAGCCAGCCGACCTGCCACATGTTCGCGATTTGATAGTGGGCCAACGAGACACGCTGGGAAGCTGGACCGGTCGCCGCGGAGTGCCCGCATTCAGTCATGGCTGCCTGGGACCATCAGGGCAAGCCGCGGTGATTGACGTGCGCGGTTCAGTGCTCCAGCTTCGGTTTCCCGTCGTCCTCTCGGCTCGACACGAGCTCGCGAACAACGGTCTCGATGTGGGTGAAAATAGCCTTCCACAAGGCTTGCACGTACCTACGACCCGCTGCAGTGAACGAGCAACACACGCTGACGAGCGTCAAGACAGGTATTGCCACCACGGCGATCGCAAGAGACAGGGGAACGAGCGCTACTGCCAACACCAGGTTCACGGCGTGCCGCAGCCATGGCCCAGGCACCGGCAGCATCTTCATCAGCCCTCCAGAATCTTTGTATCACGTGTCTAGAATATTTGGAAGGGTCCCTGTAATCTGATGGCGTCGACTCGTCGCGGCGACTGTTCAGATCCCGAGGGCCAAGACGTGCTCGATGGCCAGATGTTGAGCTCCCACGAGAGGGGTGAACAAACTTGTCGAACACGTACTTCTCGCTGAACTTGGGCCGTTACGACTCCGACGAAGCGGTTAGCACTCTTCCGGCGCAGCTTGAACTCTTGCGGATCTTCCGCGATCTGGCCCGTCCTGACCTCGCCATGGTGTACCGCCTCCAGACAGTGCGCGACGAGGAAGGAGACGAGCTCAGCGCCTTCTTCCATGTGCTATGCGTAGGCCGAGCCAATGACGCACTTTCGGAACGAAAAGCCGGCTCGCTACTTGACCACATGTCTGTGCTGCTCCTGCCTGCCTGGTCCGTGACGGTAGGGAAAGAGCCCGCTTTGCCGCGGGCTAAGGTCAGGACTCATCTCCCGACCAGTAGACAGGATGGGCTATGGGCTACCAATCAAGCCGGACTGGGCTCATCTTGTCGACCTGCTCCGACGCCGACACGGACCAATCACAATCGATCTCACATGTACGATTCCCGCTGCCTCGGCGCTCGGGCGTGACGGATTTGACAGCCACCCGATGGCAGGGAGCACTGGAGTTGTGCCGACGACTCACAGACAGGCCGCGGAGTTCTTTCTGGCGGCCACCATGGCGGCGACCCCGTCACCGTCCCCGCTCGCCATACACCTAAGCTTGCACTCCGACGAGCCGGTCGATGACGTCCTAGCCACTGTGATCGGCCGACACATCCTCGGCCTGACAGTGAAGCAGGAGCGAGTCCCATCCCGCAAGAGTGTCATCTTTCCGCCAGATATAGGCAAACTAGGTGTAGTTGGCCATCCGGAGGAGCTGATCCGCGCCTTCCATCCGCCTTATGGGCACATCGAAGGCCGCGGTCTGACTGGGCACCGTGCAACTCGCCTTCCTATGCGGTTCAAACTCCCGCAGCTGAACGATGCCGCAGCAATAGGAGCCGCATACCAGCAGGGGAGCCGAACGGACGTATACGTGCCTGTATCCATCTCTCCTGCCGACCGGCTCAGGCATGTGTACATCGTTGGAAAGACCGGCTCGGGAAAGACAAACTTCCTAAAGAATCTCATCAGGCAAGACATTGAGCTCGGACATGGCGTGGGTGTAATTGATCCACATGGTGGCCTCGTCGACTACTTGCTGCGCCACGTTGGAAAGAGGGTAGAAGACACTATCTTGCTCGACTTCTCTGACCCCGAGTATCTGCCCGCGCTTAATCCCCTGCTCATAGATACTGCGACTGAAAGCGATCGAATCCTAGCCGTTGAGGAGCTAATAGATATTATTGTCCGGCGCAGCTTCAATCAATTTACTGGGCCTGTCTTTGACGACACCGTGCGCATGATCCTCGATACTGCGAGTGCCCCACACTTCCGCGACATCGCCGAACCGTCAGTTCCGATAGCTCTCGAGCTATTTAGAAACTCGGAGACCCGTAAGAAAATTCCAAGCGTTCTTGCTGAATCTGATGCACTTAGGGCCCAATGGCAAACCTTTAACAGCATGCTTCCAACGACTATAGGGGAGCACGCCCGATGGGTGCTCGCGAAATTCTCGGAGTTCGGAGCTACGAGTTTTCTATTCCCGGTAGCTGGAGCGGGCGCTTCCGGACTTTCGCTGAGAAATATCTTTCATGAGCGCAAGATACTCTTGGTTAAAATTCCCGAGGCTACTGTAGGTAGGCGAGCAGCAGAGTTCATAGGGGCGCTCATATTCTCGCGACTGCATAGAGCAGCTCGGGAAACAATCATTAACGAGGTGAAACCATTCTATCTGCATGTCGACGAGTTTCAGAAATTCGTCACAGTCGAAATCGAAGAATTGGTAGCCGAGGCCAGGAAATTTAATCTATCGCTCACTCTTGCACATCAGAACTTGCGGCAGCTCGAAGCATTCTCCAGGTATGAGGGCACAAGCTCCGGCAGGTTGGGCGAGGCCATTTTCTCCAATGTAGGAACACTAATATGTCTGCGTACATCGGGCCGCGACGTTGTCACGCTGGCGCAAGAGCTCGATGTACGAGACGCTTCAATTAGGCGGTTGAATCAGTATGACGGTCTAGCACGTTGCGTAATAGCTGGAGTTGAACGAGAGACCTTTACGCTCAACATTCCAGATGCGGAGATCCGTCCGGGCGACGAGAGGGCCGCGGCCGCTGTAAGAAGGCACATGATCGCTGTTGGTCATTGGCGCCGTCGAGATGACCTAGAAAAGTCGGCGTCTGAATCGATTAATCGAATTAAGGATAGCTGGCAGCCACGGCCCTCTGCAAAACAAGGTGAAGCCAGAACTCTGAGCCATGCGGCGTCGTTTCAGAACCAAATGGATGCATTGAAGCGGCAAGGTCAGCAGATGGAGGAAGAAGACATTGTCTAGCAGCAGTGATCCGATGGAGTTCGGGCCGGAATTCGAAGCCGAGCGTGCTGATCGCTTCGAAAAAGCGCTCGAGAATGTTCGGGCCAATGCTTGGTCCTTGGTCGAGAAAGTGTCAGAAGATCTTCGACTTCCAGCAAATGATGTAGCCGCGCTCGCAATCGCGTACTTTTCTTGGTATCTCAAGCTGACGCAAGACGAGAGCACTTTCGTGCTAGTCGTCAAGGGTACGGTAACTCCATATGACTCGGCTCTAGAGGCGCTCCTGGCGAGCACAGGAGACAATCAGCTCGAGCCGGTTCTTGACTACTGAAGTCGGTCTCGGCGTCAAAGATCGGTGAGGAAAAGTGAAGCCGGGCGTCGAGCAGTTCAGAGCTGGAAGCAGGGCTATGACCAAGCGGCATCTTGTAGTCGTTGATGATCCAACTGCATCTACTCTAGAAACAGTTCCCACAAAGGGGTTTCGGCGGTATAGGGTGTCTAGCGTAGGACAGATTACTTTGCCGGCCGCAGCGCGGCAGGCATGGGGAATTGAGCGAGGAGGCGCTGTCGAAGTCGCTAATATCGGATTTGCGGTTGTGGTGATACCTGAGGGTGGGTCATCTGCACTGCTCGAGGAATGGCTAGATCCGAAACTGGAGTACGAGCTTAGTGTAGAGTCTGAGCTACTTCTAGGCTCATCCTTTAGTCGAAGATATCGCGCAAAGTAACGCGGAGCAGTTAACTTGGAAGCTAGCGCTGCTAAGTCTGTGCTCCTCGATTATGTGGTGCTGCGTGAGGTCCTGCGGGGTCGTTTCCCGGCCGTACTGGGTCGGCTCGATCAGGTTACGAATCTGAATGTGACGTACACTGAGTATCTTATCCTTCTGCGCACCATAACTGACCGTCCGGCGTCAACATTGTTTCGAGCGATTCAGCAAATCAGCGGCCATGATGGCAGATTCCTGGAGGCCGCAGCGCTTCTCGACTTGGGCGCGGTAAGAGATACGCGTGGAATCAGTATAAATCTTGTCATTCCCCGACCGGAGGCGGCGACCAGAGTTGTCGAGCATATGGCTAATTACTCGCTGCTCGAGAACGAAGCCTCGAATCTGGTTTTTGCCGAGTCGGAGAACTCGGTCTTCTGCGCGAGTCGGTCGGCGGTCAGGGCGGATATGGAGCATGCGCTTGTGCATCGGTCGGTATCCTACTCTTTCATCGATTGAGATGACGCATGTCAGTCGACGACTGGTCGTTGGGTGGCGGCGCCGACGTTCGTTAGTCGAGGTGGGATTGGGGGCCGCGGCTCAGAGTCCAGTTGGATGCTTCGGCGGTTGGAGGCCGATTCTCAATTCGGCGAGGTGCTCGTCGACGTATGCATGTCCGTACTGGTCGAGGATGCTGAGCAGGTCCTCCTGGCGCGGCTGACCGAACGCGAGGCGGTGGAGGTCCAACTGACGCTGAAGGCGCTTTCGGCGGTGTCGAGATCGTCTAGCCCCCGGACAATGGAGAGGACGTCATAAAGCTGCGACTGTCCGCGCAGGAACGCCGCGAGTTCCGAGTGGGAAAGGCAGGGGCGGTACGTGAGGAGGTCATCACGCCAGGCCAGCCGGGCCAGGTCAGCGCGCTTCTCGCCGGCAACCTGGACGTCTGCTCGCGACTCACTCAGGTCAGCCTGGGGCTGCCAGGTCCGCCCGACGGTCGCCTTGCCCACGCGTTCGAGCAGCAAGTCGGCCGACAGCGTCACCTGCTCCGGCTGGTGCATGTTCCACCAGCCCGTGCGCCATGCGGTCGTCCCCGGTCCCTTCCATCTTCTGAGTTCCCCAGTGAGCAGCAGCTCCAGGCCCTCGGCAAAGCTGGACTTGCCGCTTCCGTCCGGCCCACGATCACCGTCAGTCCGGGACCCGGCACCAGCTCCAGGCGCGCTGTCCCGCCGATTCCGCGAAACCCTGAGACAGTAATCGATGTCAGATACGCACCAGCGGGCTCGCCGGCCGCCGGGCACTAGTCATGGTCGCCGGCTTCGCTGACCTCGCCGCTGAGCTCGGCGGCCAGCGCGGTATCGGTGTCGCAGGCAGCGAGTAGCAACTGCTCGGCTCTACCTTCCGGCGGCACCTGGTCAAGCCGCTTCAGCACCACGTCTAGCAGCGCGTCATCCATGGCCGCTCCCGCTGCTCCGCTGTAGCGGGGACTGGCTTACCATGGCAGCACGGCTATCTCATGGCAAGGTACAAAGATCATGCGATTGATAGCCTGGGACTTATCCGCCCGAAGCCGGCAGCCATCTGGGGCAATTGGGCCGGAGTCCGACGCTCGGCCTGCGCAGTTTCGATTGGACTTGTGGCTTCAATTCGAAGTTTTACTCTGACCTGAATTCTCTAGCGCGGTTTGCCCCGCCCCAGCCCCCGGCGTTCCTTGACGGACGGATCCATGCGGATCGTACGCGGAACTATCGCCTCCGCCGATCGGCGCGCAGACGGAACGGTAGGAGGAAGCGGCGGCGGAGCAGATGCCTCAGGCCGGTAATTAGTACCTTCAGATTGACTGCCTGCTGGCGGTGCAGTATCGGTTGGCAGTTGAGGGCGCGCAGTACCGATGAGCTTCCGCGCGGCAACATCGTCTGATACGCGGAAGCGGCTGGCCCGGAAGAATCTCAGCAAGCCACTGCGTCGCGCCTGACGTGGCTCTCCGGTGGCGGGCGCGAGGGCGCCCTGGCGCTCCAGCTCGTCACTGGTGGGTATACGGCGGCGTTCTTCGTCTCGGCTCATTACCACTGCCCCAATGCATACGCGCTAGTCCGTGGACGACGGTTGTATAGACCGGTCGTTCCTGGATCACTGAAGGATCGAAGATCTCCTCAAGTATCCGGACGAATGCGGGAATGCTGGATGATCCGCCGGTGCGAAGCACGAGGCTGATGGTCTCGGGCCCGATGGCGGCATGTCGATTGCTCGCACCGGCGTCGCGTCCCGACCGCATCGGCATGGCGATCAGTTCCTCGAATTCCTCGCGGCGACCGGAATAGAGATGTCAATACCGGGCCGGTGGAATCGATCGCTGCGTTCGTGGCTTGGACAGGTCGATCTTGGCCTGCTCTATTGCCCTGTAAAACCCGTATGCGTAGCCGCCGTAGATGATCTTCTCGACGGTCTGCGACCGCTGCCAGGTTGCGGCCGGAAGGCGCCGAGCGTCGACGCCGTGTTCTTGTCGCTGAGCAAGTTCTTGAGTCCGCTGAGGGTGGACAGGCGCTTGCTGAACTGTTCGGCAAGTCCCGGTATCCGCCGGGCCGGACTTCGTAGGAGTCGTTAAGGTGCAGTGCTGACGCCACCTTGGCCTGGAACAGCAGCCGGTCGAACTGCTCGCCGCCGACCTCGGCGCCTGACAGAGCGACCACGTCGCCGCCGTCGGGAGCGAATTTGATGACCGCGACGTCGAACGTCCCGCCGCCGAAGTCGGCTGCTAGTGCCACGCCATCATGAAGGTCCTCATTGATGACGGCTGCTTCTGGCTCGTCTAGCAGCACCATGTCGGTGAATCCCGCTTCGACTGCCGCGTCCCGAAGCCGGGCCTCCGCCACATCTTGCCGTTCCCTGTAGTACGGTCCCTCGGCTCCCACGAACACCACTGGGTGTCCCAAGACCACGCGGCGGACATTCGCGCCGGTCGCGCGGTCGGCAGCCCTCTTGAGTTGGCGGAAAATCACCTCACCAGGTCAGTGAGGGCGTAGTCGGTGGCCCATGAGTGCGTGGAGACGAAGTCGGTGTCGGAGAGATCCGACTTAATTCCGGAAATCAGTCTGGCGTTGTTGCAGCCGCCGCCCGGCCGGAATTGGCGGCAGGCGCTTTCCCGCTTTCTGTCGACGATGTGTACCAGATTGCAACGTCTGCATGGTGTCTTCTGCGAACCGGTCATCAGGAACTGCTCGATCGCGTCCTGGCCTGCGGCGCGGTTGCGGTCCCGGTTGAGGTAGATGATCGAGGGCAGGATTTCTGCCATACCGCCGGACTCGACCGGGATGACCTCGATCCGGTTCCGGTACGCGACCGCGATCGAGCTGTTTGTGGTGCCGAAGTCGATCCCGTATGCGACGGGCTCGTCGTTCCGCCGACCGATCATGCGCCGATCACCACTCCTGCCGCCAGGACTGTTGCCGAAGCCCCGGCTGTCGTCCGCGGATCTCCTCGATTTCCATTTCATGCTCTGCCTGAGGCTGCTCAGCCGTTCACGGTTCTTCGCGACCTGGCCACGCCGGGCCGGCAGTACTCGGCGTTCGCGTTCGGAGCCGGACGCTTCCTTCTCCCTGATCCAGTCGTCCTGGTCCTCGATCAGCGCTGTCAGCCGGACCGGCGGTACCTATAAATCCGCTCCGCCCGTTCGATCGCCTCATCCCTGGCCGCCTCGTTGCCAGCCGAACCTCCTCTCGGGCGCTCTCATAGTCGATCTCGAACTGCCGACGGCTCGCCGTCAGCGCTGCGCCGATCCAGCCGGAAAGCTGGTACTGAGGGACCGGCTCCCCGAGCGCGGGCATCGTATCGACCTGCTCCGACCGGACAGCTAGATCGGGACCGACGAGGTGCCGCAGAAACCAGCCGCGGGGCCGGATGCCATCGCCCCGGATCTCGTAGTAGACCTCCACCCATTCCCCGGAGGGAACGTCAGGTGCACGGCGGCGCAGTCGTGACGGGCTCCACGGAGAGCGGCAGTTCGGCAAGCCGTCACGAGCCAGTGACCGAAGGCGAAAAACGGCAGTTCCTCGCTTGTCCCGGCGATCTCAGGGTCGAAGGTTCCGTGGATCGTGCTCTGTCGCTGCCGCATCCGGCCCATCAGGCGCGGCGACAGCGACGCGACCTCGCCACCCTCGTAGTGCTCTTTCAGCGTCCCGCCGTAGTACAGCAGGCACCGGGCCGCGAAGCTCTCCAGGTCGGGCCAGCGCGCAAGCGGGCTCTGCTCAGCAGCTCGTCCGCCGTGTCGTGGCGAAGGCTGGCCCGGTCGAGGACGAAGTCGGCCAGCGTCCGCTCCTTCTCCCTGGCCTCCCGCACCCGCCTGTCCAGCGTGTGCTCGAACCGCTGGAACTCCTTGCCGAGGCTGCCACGTCCGCGAGCACGAGACGCTCGATGTCCCGCTCCACCTCGCCGAGGATCGGGTCCAGCGATCCGACCGATTCCTCGAACAGCCCGATGCGCCGATCCAGCACCTCGATGACGTGTTCCTCGACCGTTCCCTCGCAGAACAGGTTGTAGATCAGCCGGGCTTCTTCTGGCCGATCCGGTCGAGCCGCCCGATCCGCTGCTCGACCCGCATCGGGTTCCACGGCAGGTCGTAGTTGACCATCAGATGGCAGAACTGGAAGTTGCGGCCCTCGCCGCCGGCCTCGGTCGAGATCAGGATCTGGTCGCTCGCTTTGAAGCCGCGGACCGCCTCTTCCTTCTCGTCCAGGCTCATCTGCCCATTGAACTCGACGACGGTGTAGCCGTTGTGTCGCAACGTGGCCGCCAGGTACCGCTGCGTCTCGATGAACGTGGTGAAGACCACGACCTTCTCGCGCGGGTGGCCAGCGAAGATTCCGTCCAGCGCGGTCAGCAGCACCAGAGCCTTCGAGTCGCGGACCCGCCCGAGCCGGTCCACCAATCCTGGAGCTGGTTGATCTCCTCCGGAGGCCGCCGGGTCGATAGCTGAGTCCTCGAGCTCGGTGAGCGCCTGCGTGATCTCCTCTGCGTCGCGGAGCTCGTCGAGATGACTGTCGCTCGGCGGCTTGTACCTCGCGGTGGAGTTCTTCGGCATGGCCTTGAGTTTCTCGATGCGCCGCCGGAAGCTCTGCCGGACCGCGTACGAGCTGCTGGCCAGCATCTTCTGGTACCCGATCATGAGGAAACCGAGGGCGTTGTTCTTCTGAGCCAGCGCGCGGTTATAGCCATCGCGAAGGTAGGCGGCGACGTCTTCATACAGCGCAAGCTCTCCGTCTTCGAGCGGCACCGGGACCTTCCGCGCCTCACGCGAGGTGAAGCCGCCGACCTCTGCCTTCCGGTTGCGGACCAGCGCCCCGGCGATCGGATGCTTGTCGACGAGGCCGTCCATCAGACGTTCGCGTTTCTACCTCGCGGGCAGTACGGCAACGCCTCAGCAGCCCGTACGCCGAGCTCACCGAGCACCGCGTCGTGTTGCTGACGGCGATTCCGCCTGCTCGGCGTCTGACAGCGCGTTCCAGCGACTTCAGGTCCTTCATCAATGCGTTGAGCCGGGCAGGTACCCGCGGCGCGAGTCATAGAGCGGAAAGTCGGGAACAACCCGGGCTCACGAGCTCGATGAGCGAGTAAAGCTCGAACGGATGGACTTGCATCGGCGTGGCGGTCAGCAGCAGCAGGCCGTTGACGAGCTCCTTCAGCTCGTCGGCGAGCCGGTACGCCTGCGTGTCCGCGTCTTCCTCCCCCTGCAGCGACCGCCGCACCCGGTGAGCCTCATCGAAGATCACCAGTCCCACTCGGCCTCGATGATCTGCTCGGCGCGCTTGGGGCTCGAGCGAACGGCAGCGAGCAGATCACGTTCGGCCGGGCCATCCACGGGTTCCGGCCGCCGCGGCCGAGGTACTGCAGCGCGGCGCCGTCGAGGATCTCGAACTCCTCGTTGAACTTGGACCGCAGTTCGCTCTGCCACTGCAGCTGCAGGCTGGCGGCACGATGATCAGAACCCGGCCGATCAGCTCCCGGGCCCGCAGCTCCTTGATGATCAGGCCGGCCTCGATCGTCTTGCCGAGCCCCACCTCGTCGGCCAGGATCATCCGCGGCTGCAGTTTCTGCGTGACCTGGTGGGCGACGAACACCTGATGCAGCTGCGGCTCGATCCGCGCGCTGGACAGCCCGGTCAGCGGGTCATACCGGTACGCATGCTTGAGGTAGAGGGACTGCAGCCGCAGCCCGTACGGTTCGGCGTGGCCGAGCTCGCCGGCGGCCAGCCGCTCGGTCGGCCCCTCGGGGAGCTTCTCCAGTTCCTCGGGGTGTATCCATACCGTTCCTGACGCGAACGCGACCTGCACGAGCGCGCCGTCTCCGGCGGAGAGCACGACCCCGTCCTCACCCGTCGCCGCGCGCCTGACCCGCTCGCCCGCAACGAACACATTCATTACGCCCGCCCATCTATGCCGTGCTGACCAATCCGGAGCATCTCGCAAACGGAGCTCGCGAGCGCCGCGTGATCAAAAGCCGGTCAGCTGCGCTTATTTCACACGTGAGGTCTGCCAGAGGACCGGCTTCGGCCCGGACGCAGCCGCGGCCTGACGCAAGGGGCGTGGCCCGCCGACTTCCGGGCCCGCCCCCCAGGAGTCGATCAGCCAGTGTTGTCGTTCTCCCAGAGGCTGGTAACCGGGTCCTGTCCGATCTCGCAGTCAGCAATGTTGTAACCGCCGCTTGCGGTCGCTGTCGAGAGCGGGATGCCGTCGACCTCGATCGAGCACCGGACGGTGCCGTAACCCTGGAGCTGAGCGTTGATCGCGTAATACTCCGGGTCCCCGAGACGAGCGGTCACCCTCATGGGCACGGTGCCGTTGTAGTCGGAGCCGGACGGCCCATAGGTAACCTGGGCGCCCGCGGTGCCGCGCACGATATACGTGACGGTCTGCTCGGGCAGGTCGCTGGCGCACATGTCGTGCTCGGCCAGGCGCGTCATCGCGTCCGCCAGCATGGGCGACATATTCGACCAGGCAGTCTCGGTGTAGGAGATCACCGAGGTCTGCTTCTGCCCGGCCTCGCGCATGCTGCACACCTGCTGACCGTACGTAGCGATCTGCGTGCTGGACGTCGAGCTGTCGATGCTGAACTGCGAGCTCGACTCCAGGTCACTGACGAACTGCTGCGCTGGGGCGCTCAGCGCCGGAGTCGTCGCGGCCGCTACCGGCGTGCTAGTGCGGGCTCGCGGCGATCCGGCGCCGCCGTGACCCTTGCCGCCGCTGCTGGCGACCGAGCTGATCACGATGATGGCGAGCAGCACGGCCGCCGCAGGCACCAGGATGTTCCGGCCGCGGTGCCGCCGGCGAACTGGCCGGGGCGGCGGTGCCGCCGTGCCGGGCTGGTCAAGCCGCCGTGCCGGGCTGATAATGCGGCTGGTCAGCCGGCGGGACGTGCCCGGTGCCGTCTTCGCCGGGCGGCGGGAGCTGGGGTGTTGTCATTTCTTCCTCCGAATGGATGAGGCCGTCGTCATGGCAGCCGTGTCGATCGCTGTCAGCCCGCCGGGTGGCGCTGGTGTCACAGGCAAGGTCCGTCGTCCGGTAGCTGCGTAAACCGGCTCAGGCCGGTCGGCGTCACATAGCTGCGGTCGTTAGTTGCAGATAGGGAGTAATCACGCGAATCCTCTCCGGCCGCCGGGTAGCAGCTCGACAGTTATGGCGAGCAATGTGAGCGCGGTCGCGCTGTTCATGAAAAAGCATGGACATGCATGGAGTCAAGCAATTAAAGTGAGGGCATGAGCTCTAGCCAGGACGAGGCGAGCCTCCGGCTCGCGCGGCAGGTCGCGGCCGCCATTGAGGCGGGCGACCGGGATAAGGCTGTCCGCCTGGTCCGAGAGCTGGAGCGAGCGCTCACGCGACCGGCTGGCGCGCACGGCCGACCCAACGCCGGCCTTCCCGGCACAGCCGGCGGTGGTGCCGATGACCACGACGCCCGCGCCGACGCGGAGCGCGCGGCAAGTCATCGCCGGAGCGCTGGCTGAGATCGGCGTCGCCTGCCGCGCGCGGACAGTGGCCGACTATGCGGAAGCCAGGTTCGGCCAGCGTGTCGAATCCCGGATGCTGGCAGCCCTCAGAAGAGACGAACGGCGCGCCTGGGAGCGGAATACCGCCAGGCCGAACTACGTCGTTCCCGCTCTGGAAGGTCGTTTTTTCCAGCCGGTGCGTGGTCTGCTGACACTCTCCGACTGGCCGCTGGAACGCAGGCTGCTCGGTCCGTGGTCCGAGCGCGCCGATCACCTGGCGGCGACCGCGCAACTGGCCCGGCAGCTGGCCTGGCTGAGCGAGCGGGACGCCGCGGTTGCGCAGCGGCTCGCGCCGGTCGTCGCGAGCATGGCTGCTTCTATCTCTGGCGCGCTGGACGGGCCCGGTCTCGACACAGCGCGGGTGGCCGAGGCGGCCGAGGCCGAACTCGGTCCGCTGGCGGCCAGAGATGAGCCGTGGCGGCGCGAGGCGGCCGCCCGTGCCCGCGGCCAGCTGCCAGCCGACCAGCAGCTGTGGGGCACCAGCATCGGTGTCGTCGCCGACGGTGAGGCGTGAGGCGGGCATGACCAGCCAGCAGCAGCGCCAGCCAGGCCGGGGAGCAGGGACGGTCCTCGACCGGGTTCGGGGCCGGGCTCCGTCGCTCCAGGCCAACGTCAGGCGCCTCGCCGCTTTCGCGAACGTGCACTCCTGCCCCACCTCCGCAGTCGCCTTCGCCGCGCGCGTCGACACCAACAAGGTTCTGGCCGGCACGAGCATGCAGGTGCCGTTCGGCCAGTCCCCGTTCGCCATCGGCCGCGGCGTCGCGTTCGAGGCGCTGCTGCGCCGGCACGGGCACGCGGAGCTGCGCCGGGTGCTGACCGACGGGCTGGGCACGGACTTCTCGCTCGCGGCGATCGAGAACCTGCGCGAGGGCTTCCCGCCGAACCGGGCCGGCCTGACCATGCGGGCGCAGATCACCAGCACGCGGATGGCCGAGATCGCGGAGGCGCCGCCGGAGCCGGTCGTCCTCGACGGCGCGGTGCTCCGCGCGGACATCGGCGGCCTGCCGGGGTTCTTCGAGGCTGACGAGATGGCGATCGGCGTCGGCGGCCAGATCATCGTGGGGGAGAACAAGTCCTGGCCCGTCGTCGACGGCAGGCCCACCGACGAGGACGCGCTCGGCGCGGCGCTGGACCAGGCGGCCACGTACGTGCTGATGGGCCGGCGGACGCTCGAGCAGTCGGGCGTCGACCCGGCGTGCCTGTCCGACGACGTGGTGCTGGTGACCCCGCGCAACACCGGCCTGGCCCCGGTGCTGCACCGGCAGGATGCCAGCGGCCGGATCCGGCGGATCGCGCGGCTGCTGAACGCCGTTCCGGACGTGCAGGAGACCGCGGCGTCGACGCCGGCGTCGGTCAGCTTCGACGTCGTTGCTGATACCTCGCAGCCGGAGAGCGCGCGGCTGGACGAGTTCCGCCGGGTCACCGACGAGCTGGGCACGGTCTACGAGCCCGCGAGCTGCCTGACGTCGTGCGGGTTCGCCTGGGCGTGCCGTTCTCGCCTGTTCGCCGAGGGGGACCCGGCGCTGGTCGGCGGTGTGGTTGCCCGTGCGCTGCCGGGGATCGGCAGCCTGTCGCGGGTGGCCGAACTGGGGCAGGGCGCGCCTGCGTCAGCTGCTGAGGAGCCGGCCGCTGTTCCGCTGGCGCGGGCAGGGCGCTTGTATGACGCGATTGCCGGTCCGCCTGGCGTTCCTGGCCTTCCTGGCCTGCCTGGCCGGCCGGAGCGGAGGCCGGCGTGAGCACCGCGCTCGAGGCTCTGTTCGCGGCCCGCGTCTACTCGGACGGCCGGGCGCTTCGCCGCACCACGCTCCGGCACGTGCATCTCGCTGACCCGCCGCTCGGCATCGTGATCTGGCGCCTCGGTGGCGAGCGGTTCCGCGCGGCGGCCATCGCCTGGGGGCCGCTCGGCGGGCCGTTCCAGCTCGCGGTTCCCGGCGAGCCCCGTAACCGCGACCTCTACTTCGCGGCGCTCCGGCCGTTCGCCGCCGATCTGTGCGAGCGCATGCGCCTGGCCGCGTTCCCGCGGGAGACCCGGCAGCGGGGGAGCGCCCTCGAGGAGATCCCGCTTGACGCGCCGCAGATCGTCGTTCCGAACAAGGCGACCGTGTCCGCGCTGAGCCTGCTGGGCCGGTATCTCGCGTATCTGTCCGACCGGGGCGGCGTGGCACCTGATCCGGTTCTGATGGAGGCAGGGCGTCATCTCACGTTTTTTGCCCGGAACGCACGGCTGCCAGGTCAGGCGTTGCTCCTGCCACTCGACCGCCTCGTCGCGGACCACTGGGCAACGCTGCTCTCGCCGTTCGAGCAGGCGAATCTCGCGGCCCTGGACGCGCAGATCTCGCCTGGCGACGGGCAGCATCCGTTCGACGCGTCGGCGGCAGCGGAGGCTGTCTCGCTGATCGGGCCCGAGCCGACCGAAGAGGTCGACCGGGTGACGGACGGGCTGCTGGCTGCCTTCAATGCCGCGCGCGGCGGGAGTACCGATCCTGCTGTTGTGGCTGGCGTGATCGGGCCGCTGCGCTCGCACTATCAGGGGCTGGTCGAGCCGGTCTGGGACCTGATGGGCCGCGTAGTCGCACGGGAACGAGCGCTTGCGCCGCGCGCCGTCGGTGGCGCGGCGGTTCCTGGCCGACCGGGAGGCCTACGGCCGTCACGTCGACTGGGTCATTCCCGGCGGTTACTACCGGACGACCGACACGCCGCGGCAGGCGGCGATCACGCTGCGCCGGCTCGAGGACGCGCTGGCGCATTACGAGGCCGATCGCGCGGTCGAGGACCCCGCCTGCATGATCCCGTATCTGCTGGACGGCGACGCGATCCGGGGACGTGTTGCGTCGTTGTCGGAGACGAAGGTGGTCGTCAAGGTCCGGGCCGTTCGCCGCGTTCTCATCGCGGTCGACAGCCCAGACCCGGTGACCCTGCCGGCGGGCAAGCTGCTGTGGTGGACCGCTACCGCGTCGGATCAGCCCTGGCGGGTCGAGTCGGTGTCGCCGTCCGGGGCGGGCTCGCGGGTGGACCTGATGCTGACCGCTGCACCGACACCGTCGCGGTTGCCGGCAGTCGGTGAGGTCATCACGCTGTCCACTCTGTTCACCGGCCGTTCGTCGTTTTCGCTGCTCCCGCCGGCGAACCCGCCGTGGACGCATACGCCGGACGTGCCGCCGTCCGAGGGCGAGCCGATCGATTCCGGTGACTCCGAGCCCCCGGTCGCCGCGGTGGACGCCGCCGACGTGGCCGATCCGGGGAGGTACACGTGAGTGCCGCCGCCGCTGGCGCCGGCTCGCGCCTGGATGACTCGGTCGTGGCGGCCGCGGATGCGGTCCAGGAGGCCATGCGGGACGATCTCCTGCAGCTGGCCGGCAGGCAGGCTGCGGTTGTGGGGGCCGCGCCGGCCGGTGCGGGCAAGAGCCATTTCGTCGCCTCGACCGTTGGTCTTCTCCGCGCCTCGGGCTTGCGGGTGGCGCTGGCCGCGCCGACCAATGACCAGGTGCAGAGCCTGGTCCAGCGGGTGAAGGAACTCAACCCGGATCTGCCCGTCGCGTTCGTGCACGGCCAGGGCCGGGATCTGCCGGGTCATCTTGCTTCGCTGCCTGGCGTGACTCAGCCGTCTGCTTCTGATGCCCAGCGGCAGCAGGATCCGCTGGTCATCGCCACGATTGACAAGCTCGCCGATGCGTTCCTCCGCAACGGGCTCGGCGGCTTCGACGTGCTCGTGATCGACGAGGCCTACCAGGCCGATGCGGCTCGCTACTACACGGCCGCCGGGGTGGCGCCTACGCATCTGCTGGTGGGGGACACCGGTCAGCTGGACCCGTTCTCGCCATTGGATGACGCCACCTACTGGCGCGGCGGGCCCGAGGATCCGCTGCAGACCGCGGTCGGCGTCCTGCTGCGCAACCATCCGGGAACGCCGGTGCACCAGATCCCGGTCACCTGGCGGCTGGACCCGCGGGCCGTTCCGGTCGCCCGCTGCTTCTATCCCGGACACGGTTTCAGCGCGGCGGTGCTTCCGGGTGTCCGTGAACTGCGACTGACGCGGCCGGGGCCCGGTTCGCAGGTGCTGGCCCCGATCGACGCGGCGCTGGACGAGGCGGCCGCGTCTGGGTGGGCGCACCTGACCCTTCCCGGCGCACCGGTGCTGCGAGCGGACCCGGCGACGGCTGTCTTCATCCGCGAGCTGGCCCACCGGCTGCTCGCTCGTACCGCGCAGGTGCGGTGCGAGAACCGGTCTGCTTTCGCGGCCCTGAAGCCGTCGGAGATCGCGGTGGGCGTCTCGCACAACGATCAGAAGGACCTCGTGCGTACCCTGCTCGACTCGTATGGCCTCGGCGAGGTGCGGGTCGAGACCGCGAACCGGCTGCAGGGCCTCACGTTCGAGGTCGTCATCGCCTGGCATCCGCTGGCCGGGGCCGGTGTGACCGATGCGTTCCACCTGGATCCGGGCCGGCTTGTGCGTGCTGCTCACCCGGCACCGGCAGGCCTGCATCGTCGTCGGGCGTGACACGGACCGGACGCTGCTCGAGGGTGTGCCGCCGGCCACGCCGGGCTTCCTCGGCTGGGATCCCGACCCTGTGCTGGACGGCTGGGACGCGCACGAGGGCGTGTTCCGCCTGCTGGAGCCTCACGTGATCGCGGCATGACTAGCCCATCGGGAACCGCACCGCTACTAGACGGCGACGCGCATCGCGCCGTCGAGCACCGCGGCTCGCACATGCAGATCATCGCGTGCGCGGGGTCCGGGAAGACCGAAGTGGTCGCCCAGCGCGTCGCCGATCTGATCGCTGAAGGCGTTGACCCGGCGGGCATCATCGCGTTCACCTTCACCGAGCGAGCGGCTGCGGAGCTGAAGGTCAGGATCTCGGCGCGGGTCGAGGGTCGCCTGGGCAGAGCGGCGCTCGACCGGCTGGGAGCGGCGTTCGTCGGCACGATCCACGCCTATTGCTTCCGGCTGCTGCAGCAGTATGTGCCCCGCTACGAGACCTATGACGTCCTCGACGAGCAGCGCCTCACCGCGTTTCTCTGCCGCGAGGCCCCGCGACTGCACCTGAAGGAACTCACGGGCCAGCTGTTCCGGTCCATCAAGGCGTTCCTCAGCAACCTCGAGGTCGTGGAAAACGAGCTATTCCGCTGGAGCAGCTGAACGGCCCGTTCCGCGAGATCGCCGGGCACTTCTACGAGCTGCTCGATCAGTTCCGGCTGCTGACATACGGACAGCTAATTGCCCGTGCAGTCGAGGAAATGGCCAACCCCGCTGTAGCCAGCGCAGTGCACGCGAGACTTCGCTACCTCATCGTGGACGAGTACCAGGACGTGAACCCGGCTCAGGAGCGCCTCATCCAGCTGCTCACCGGGCGAGAGGTCGAGCTCTGCGTGGTCGGCGACGACGACCAGGCCATCTATCAGTGGCGTGGCTCCGACGTGCGAAACATCGTCGGCTTCTCAACGAGATACCCCGGTGTGCAGACTTTCACGATTGCCCGGAACCGGCGAAGCCGCCCGTACATCGTTCAGAAGGCCGCCGAATTTGCGCGCTCGATCCCGGGCCGACTGGACAAGCAGATGGAGGCCGTGCGGGCTGCTGCCGAGGTCGAACTGGTCACCTGGTCGGCCGACACCGAGCAGGATGAGTGCGACCGGATCGCCGGCACCATCCAGCGGCTGCACGCGGCTGGCCTGGCGTATCGGGACATTGCGGTGCTGGTGCGAGGCCGCGTCGCCTACCCGGAACTCCTGGATGCATTCGACGCCCACGGCGTACCGGTACAGCCCGCCGGCCGGACGGCTCTGTTCAACCGCATGGAGGCGCAGCTCTTCGGCAAGACCTACGCGTGGCTCGCCGGTCACACCTGGTCGCCCGAGCCGTACCAGTGGGGCGAGATCCCTGAGGACGGTGAGATCTTCTCCGAATACTGCGACGTTACCAGCTCACCGAAGACCGCGCTCAGGCGGTCCGCGCGCGGACTGCTGACGCTGAAAGCGAGCGTGACCAGCGAAGCCGCGCCAGTCAACCTCGTCGCAGATTTTTATGAGCTGCTCGGAGATCTCGGCGTTGCGGCCTGGGACTCTGAGGACCGCTGGTGAGTTCCCGGCTTGGTACGCTAGCTCGCTGCTCGGCGATCCTGGCCGACTACGAGGCGGTGCGCCGGCGCAGCAGGCCCGACCCGGATGTCGGCCAGGCAACAGATCGGCGGCCAGGACCGCGGCACCTGGTACTACGGCAACCTGGCGATCCACATCTCAACTACGCCAAGGGCGCCTACGAGGACTTCGACGGCGAGCCCGACCTCCAGGTCGACGCTGTCGACCTCACGACCGTCCACAAGGCCAAAGGCCTGGAATGGCCCGTCGTCTTCATTCCCGTCGCTCACCAACAGGCGGTTCCCGTCGTCGATGACAGGACGCCGAGCAGGACTGGCTGGTCCCGCGGCACCTCTTCAATCCGGAGCGCTACGAGGGCTCGGACGCCGACGAGCGCCGCCTGTTCTACGTCGCGATGACGCGCGCGCGGGACTGGCTGTCGCTGTCCAGGCACGAAAGGATGAAAAACAGGGTCGCCGCCTCGCCGTACCATCGCGAAGTCGCGGGCCAGTCGGATGTCATGCCGTTGCCACTCCCGGACATCGAACAGCTCATCCGAGAGGAAGCAGCGGATCCGCTCACGCTCACCTTCAGCGAGCTCGCGGCCTTCCGCTCATGCGGGTTCGCGTATCGCCTGCGTAGTCTGCTGGGCTTCCAGCCGTTCCTGGCCCCTGAGCTGGGCTACGGCAAGGCGGTGCACCACATCATGCGCTCCGTGGCCGAGTACACGAGCACCTACGGGCAGCCGCCGAGCCCGCGGGAGCTAGATTCGATGTTCGACTCCGGCTTCTTTCTCCCGTCTGCAAGCAAGCGGGCGCACCGTCAGCTGAAAGAGGCGGCCCGGCGGCTTGTGAACCGGTATCTCCGGTCTTACGAAGATGATCTTCACCGGGTATGGGAGACCGAGCGCCCATTCGAGCTCCACCTGCCGACGGCGATCATCAGCGGCCGGGCGGACGTCATCCTCGACAAGGAGGGCGGCGAGGTAACAGCATTGGCGATAGTCGATTACAAGACGTCCACGGACGACGACCCAGCGGCCAGCCAGGAGTACGGCCTTCAGCTCGCCGTTTACACCGATGCCGGCCGGCGCGAGGGACTCGACGTTCGCGCGGCATATGTCCACGACCTGAAGGCCGCAGACCGCCAGACAGTGGACGTGTCGCCGGGCGCCATCGTTGCAACTGAAACCCTCGTCGAGGCCTCTGTTCTCGACCTCAGGAACCGGGACTTCCGGGCCCGCCCCGGCCGGGCCTGCAAGCGATGCGATCTGAGGAAGCTGTGCCGGTGGGACGCGACTAACAGTCGAGGGCAGCCGCCCCGCCATCCTCAGAACGAGGTCCTGCGGTGATGTCTGCCGCAGGACTCCAGCGCCGTGACCTGGCCTGTCACCTCGGGCGTGGAAGCAATGCCGTAAAAGACAACGACACCACGAATTATATGATTCAAGCAGCCGCCAAGGCCGCAGTCGGGATTAGACATGGATGTTTTCCGGGTCCGGGACAAGCTGATCGAGGACTACCGGGACTTCACCGGCAGCTTCGTAGAGATCCACGACAAGAGAATCGCGGCGCATGTCGCTGAGCGGATGAACAACGGCTATCAGTGGCCGGACCCGTGGCTGTCGCTGAATCCGAATTTCGCCTCGGGCGGCACGGTCACCGAGCTGATCGAAGCGGGGCTATTGGAGCCCGAGTGCGAGCGCATCTTCCGTCTTAAGGAGACGGGCCCGGACGGGCCAGTCTCCGCCTGCACCGGCACCAGCGGGAGGCCATCGAGGCCGCCCGCGGGGGCGGCAGCTACGTGCTGACCACCGGCACCGGGTCGGGCAAGTCACTGGCCTACATCGTGCCGATCGTCGACCGCGTGCTGCGGGCCAGGCGAGGCCGACCAGCGCAAGCGGGTCAGGGCGATCATCGTCTACCCGATGAACGCCCTGGCCAACAGCCAGGTCGACGAGCTGGAGAAGTTCCTGCGCGACGGCTACCCGCGGCGGCGAGTCAGCCGGTCACCTTCGCGCGGTACACCGGGCAGGAGAACCAGGCGGACCGGGACCGGATCCGCGGCGAACCCGCCGGACATCCTGCTGACCAACTACGTGATGCTCGAGCTGATGCTGACCCGGCCGCGAGACCGGCAGACGCTGATCGCGATGGCGCGAAGGGCTGGAGTTCCTCGTCTTCGACGAGCTGCACACCTACCGGGGCCGGCAGGGCGCCGACGTCGCGATGCTGATCCGCCGGGTCAAGGACGCCTGCGCGGCGCCGGACGTGCAGTGCGTCGGCACGTCGGCGACCATGTCCACCGAGGGCAGCAGCGCCGAGCAGCGCCGGAGGCGGTCGCCGACGTCGCACTCGAGCTGTTCGGGACTGACGGTGCAGCCGGACGAACGTGATCGGCGAGACCCTGGTCCGCGCCACCGATCGAGGACGCCGGTCCGGTCACCGCTGCCAGCGCATCAACGGCGCCTGCCGCCCCGGCCGACTACGCGGATCTGGTCCGGGACCCGCTGGCGTCCTGGGTCGAGACCACGCTTCGGGCTGGACCGGAGACGAGGACAGCCGTCCGGCGCCGGCCGGTCACCGCGCACGGCTGCCAACGGCCGCGGCCGGCTGGCCGAGCAGACCGGCAGCGGACGCCGCAGTGCGAGAAGGCGCTGCAAGCAGACGCTGCAGGCCGGCTCGCGCGCCCGGCACCCGCAGACGGACCGGCCGCTGTTCGCGTTCCGGCTGCACCAGTTCCTGTCCAAGGGCGACACCGTCTACGTGACGCTGGAGGACGAGGCCACGCGGCACATCACCCGGGACTACCAGGTCGAGCAGCCCGGACTCGGGCGGGAAGGTCCTGCTGCCGCTGGCGTTCTGCCGGGAGTGCGGCCAGGAGTACCTGGTGGTCTGGCGGCGGACCGACGGCCGGGGTGACGTCCGGTACGCGCGCCCGCCAGGACGCCAGCGACGACAGCGGCGGCGACGGTCGCCGACGGGTACCTCTATGTCTCCGGCGACCATGCCGTGGCCGCGGGACCTGGACACCGTGATCGCCGACCGCCGGCTGCCCGACTCCTGGCTGGAGGTCACCGACCGCACCGGGCAGGACGTCGATCCGGCCGACGGCGCGCAAGTACCTGCCGGAGCCGGTGACCGTCGACGTGACCGGCCGCGAGACGGCCCGCACGCGGCGGGCATCGAGGCGGCGTTCATCCCGGGCGCCGTTCCGGTTCTGCCTGCGCTGCGGCGTCTCCTACGAGCAGGTCCGCGGCAGCGACTTCGCCAAGCTGGCCACGCTGGACCAGGAGGGCCGCTCGTCGGCGACCTCGCTGATCTCGACGTCGATCGTGCGCAGCCTGCGCGGCCGTGCCGCGAGCTGCCCTGGACCGGACGCGCGCAAGCTGCTGACCTTCGTCGACAACCGGCAGGACGCCTCGCTGCAGGCCGGGCACTTCAACGACTTCGTCGCAGGTGACCGATGCTCCGCGGCGCGCTCTACCGGGCCGCGGTGAAGGCGGTGGAGGACGGCGAGGACGGCCTGTACCACGACGACATCGCCACCGCGGGTCACGCAGGCGCTCGGCCTGGACCTGGAGGAGTACGCGCAGCAGCCCGGCGAGGACTCCGGCGATGGGCAGGCGTACCGACGCGGGCCTGCGGGAGGTGGTCAACCTGCGGGTCTACCTCGACCTGGAGCGCGGCTGGCGGGTCACCATGCCCAACCTGGAGCAGACCGGCCTGCTGGCGATCGGCTACCTCGGCCTCGACGGTCGCCGCCGACGACGAGGACGCTGTGGGAGCGGCGCGCCTCGCGCTGCGCGACGCGCACGCCGGAGGCCGCGCGAGAAGATCTGCCGACGTGCTGCTCGACGAGATGCGCCGGTCGCTGGCCATCGACGTGGAGTGCTTCGACGCGAGGACGAGTTCGACCGGATCAAGCGGCGTAGCCAGGCGGCGCTGCGCGCTGAGTGGGCGGTCGACGGACGACGACGCAGCCGCCGGCGCCGCGATCGTGCTTCCCCGGCCAGGCCGGGCCGGCGATGCCGCGCGACCAGGTGATCATGTCCGGACGCGGCAAGTTCGGCCGCTACCTGAAGCGCCGGACCTGGTTCCCCGGCTGCGAGCAGGTGATCACCGAGCGACGACGCGCAGCAGGTCATCGCAGGACCTGCTGGCGGCGCTGACCGACGGCCGGGCCTGCTCACCGAGGTCGGTGAGCCCGACACCGGCGCGGGAGTGCACGGCTACCGGGTCCGTGCGACCGCGCTGGTCTGGCGCCCCGGCGACGGCACGCACGGGGCCGACGACCCGCTGTCCGCGCCTTCGCCGGCGCCGCCGCGGCCCGGGTCAACCCGTACTTCCGCGGCCTGTACCGGGACGTCGCCGAGCGAGCTGGCCGGGCTGGTGGCGCGGGAGCACACCGCCCAGGTCCACGCCGCGGATACGCGAGGAGCGCGAGGAGGAGTTCCGCACGGGCCGAGCTGCCAGCTGCTGTACTGCTCGCCGACCATGGAGCTCGGCGTGGACATCGCCGGGCTGAACGCGGTGGCGATGCGCAACGTGCCGCCCACCCCGGCGAACTACGCGCAGCGCTCCGGCCGGGCCGGGCGGTCAGCGGCCAGCCGGCCCTGGTCACCACCTACTGCGCCACCGGCAACGCCACGACCAGTACTACTTCCGCCGGCCCGAGCGGATGGTCGCCGGGTCGGTCGCGCCGCCGCGACTGGACCTGGTCAACGAGGACCTGGTCCGCTCCCACGTCCACGCGATCTGGCTGGCCGAGGCCGGGCTCGAGCCTGGGCGGCTCACTGACCGAGATCCTCGACATGGACGGCGACCAAGCCGAGCGCTCGACCGCGCTGCCCGAGACGTGGCGGCGCCTCGGCCGACCCGGATGCGACCGCGCGCGCCATCGCCGCGGGCGCAGGCGGTCCTGGCTGAGCTCGCCGACGACCTGGCGATCGAGACCGTCCTGGTGGTGGCACCGAGCTGGGTCGACGACGCGGTGCCGGCGCCGCCGGCCGAACTTCGACCGGGCCTTCGACCGGTGGCGCGACCTGTACCGGGCCGCGCTGGCCGAGCAGTGGGAGCAGAACCAGCGCGACGCTCAGAGACCACTCGACCGAGCAGGGAGCGGAACGCCGCGGCGGCGGCGAGCGCGAGGCCGAGACCCAGCTGAGCCTGCTGCGCAACGAGGACAGCGAACGACCTGACCAGCCGACTTCAACCCCTACCGGTACCTGGCCTCCGAGGGGTTCCTGCCCGGCTACTCGTTCCCGCGGCTGCCGTCGCCGCCTACATCCCCGGCCGAGCGGGCACGACGGGCGAGGGCGACTACTGCAGCGGCCCAGGTTCCTGGCCATCAGCGAGTTCGGCCCGCGGGCGCTGATCTACCACGAGGGCGCCCGCTACGAGGTGACCGCGTCCAGCTTCCCGCCGACGCGGCGGCGAGGGTCGGACACCGAGGCGCACGCGCTGCGGCGGCTGCGGGTACCACCACGCGGTCGCGCGCAGGCAACGACCGTGTGCGAGCTGTGCGACGCGACTCGCCGCGTCGCATGATGCGGACTGCTGCCGCTGCAGACGGTGTTCACCCGGCAGCGCGAGCGGATCTCCTCCGACGAGGAGGAGCGCCGCCGCGCCGGGCTTCGGGATCGTGACCTCCTACCGGTTCCCAGGACCACGGCGACCGGCCGGGCCAGCATCGACGCGACCGCGACCGACGCGGACGGCGAGCCGGTCTCGCGCCTGGCCTACGGCGACGCGGCGACCGTCCGGCGCATCAACCTCGGGCCGACCCGGCGCAAGAACAGCGGAGGCCGACGGCTTCTGCTGGACCCGGTCACGGGCAGCTGGCTCAGCGGACAAGCAGCGCGCAGACGGCGCCGAGGACGAGGACTCGAGGCGATCGACAGCACGGCCAGCGCACGAAGCGGGTCATCCCGTACGTCGCAGGACCGCCGGAACATCCTGCGTCGCTCCAGCTGGCCGCGCCGGTCGACGACGGCAGCCGCCGTCATCGTCAGCTACGCGCTGGAACGCGGCATCGAGGCCGCGTTCCAGCTGGAGGACTCCGAGCTGGACAGCGAGCTGCTGCCGACCGAGACGGGCCGCGGACCGGATGCTGTTCACCGAGTCCGCCGAGGGCGGCGCCGGGCGTGCTCCGCCGCCTGCGTCACGAGCAGGACGCGCTCGCGCGAGGCGGCCAAGGAGGCGCTGCGGATCTGCCACTTCGACCCGGACACCGGCGACGACCTCGGCCGCGCGAGGGCGCCGGCCGAGCCGCGTGCGAGCGGGCTGCTACGACTGCCTGCTCAGCTACGGCAACCAGCTCGACCACGGCTGATCGACCGGCACCGCGCCGGACCTGCTGCTGGCCATCGCCAGGCGTCGCCGACGGTCGACCGGCGGGCCGGGGCACGGCCGACGAGGACCGAGCGGACTGCTCTGCAGGCCGATGCGCCCAGGCCGACAGCAACGCTGGAGGCCGAGTTCGTCCGACTGGCTGAAGGACAACGGCTACCGGCTGCCCGACGGGCCCAGGTGACCGTCGACCGGCACGTCGCGCCAAGCCCGGACTTCGTCTACCAGCTGCCGCGACGGCCCGGTCGCCGTCTTCATCGACGGCCCGGCCATGACAGCCGGTAGCGAGCCGACCGCGAGCGGACGAGCCGCCGCGCTGAACGCTGGAGGACGCGGCTGGGACGTGATCCGGTTCGACCGGACGCCGACTGGGCGGCGATCGTGGACGCGACCCGAGCGTCTTCGGCACAGCCGAGCGACACCGGAGCAGGCACCGGCAGCAGGACGTGACCGTGTCGACAGCGCGCTCGCGCGGCTCGCTGGTCAACGCCCGCGGCCGGGAGTGGGTCGTGCTGCCCGACAGCGACGCGCCGACCTGCTGGTGCTGCGCCCGCTCGGCGGCGCCGACGACGAGATCGCCGGCGTCTTCCCCGACCTGGAGCCGGTCGCCCAGCCGACGTTCCCGCCGCCCGATCCCGACGACCTCGGCGACGCCGCCGGCGCCGGCTGCTGCGCGACCGCGCTGCGGATCGGGTTCCGCTCCAGCGCCGGGCCGTTCCGCTCGCTGGCGCAGCATCGCCGTCGAGCCGCGCGCCTACCAGCTGGTGCCGCTGCTGATGGCGCTGCGGCAGGACACCGTGCGGCTGCTGATCTGCCGACGACGTCGGCATCGGCAAGACCATCGAGGCCGGGCTGATCGCCGCCGAGCTGCTCGCCCAGGGCGAGCGCCAGCGGCTCGCCGTGCTCTGCTCGCCCGCCCTGGCCGAGCAGTGGCAGGAGAGCTGCGCGACCAAGTTCGGCATCGACGCCGAGCTCGTGCTGCCTCCACCGTCCCGCGGCTGGAGCGCGGCCTGGCGCTCGGCGAGTCGCTGTTCGAGCGGCACCCGATACGTGGTCGTCTCGACCGACTTCATCAAGTCGCCCAGCGCCACCGCGACGACTTCGTCGCACGCACTGCCCCGACCTGGTGATCGTCGACGAGGCGCACACCTGCGTCGCCGACGGGACCGGCGGCCGGACCGCGCAGCTGCGCTACGAGCTGCTGCACGCGCTCGCCGGCGACGACCGAGCGGCACCTGATCCTGGTCACCGCCACCCCGCATTCAGGGCAAGGACGAGGCGCTTCCGCAGCCTGCTCGGCCTGCTCGACCCGGCGCTGGCGACCGTCGACCTCGCGAGCCGGTCGACGGGCCGACGACGCCGGCTGGCCCGCCACTTCGTGCAGCGCCGCCGCGCCGACATCCGCGACTACCTGGACGAGGACACCGCCTTCCCCGAGCGACCGGCTGCCGAGGACGGCCCTACACGCTCTCGCCCGACTACCAGGCGCTGTTCGACGACGTGCTCGCCTACGCCAGCGAGCCGGTCGCCGACGCCGACGGGCGGCCGGCGTCGCAGCGGGTCGCGCTGGTGGTCGGCGCTCGGCCTGCTGCGCTCCCTGGCGTCCTCGCCCCGCGCCGCCGCGCAGACGCTGCGCACCCGGGCCGAGCGACCGCGGCGCGGACGACCGTCGAGGAGGCCGACGCGCTCGGCCGGCCGGTGCTGCGACATGGCCGACGACGAGACGCCGAGCGGCATCGACGCCCGCCCGGCGCGGACACCGACGACGGCGACGACGGCGACACGCCGCACCGGCGCCGGCTGCGCGGCTTCGCGAGCTGCCGAGCGCGCGGCGCGCTGGAGGGCGCCAGCACGACCGCAAGCTGCGCCCGCTGACCAAGCCGGTGAAGGAGCTGCTGGCCGACGGCTACGACCCGATCGTGTTCTGCCGGTTCATCCCCACCGCCGACTACGTGGCCGAGCACCTGCGCAGCAGCGCTCGGCGGCACGGTACGCGGTCGCCGCGGTGACCGGGACGCTGCCGCCCGCGAGCGCGAGGCACGCGGATCGCGCGAGCTGACGGCCGACCCGGCCGCGGCGCGTGCTGGTCGCCACCGACTGCCTGTCCGAAGGCGTCAACCTGCAGGACTCTTCAACGCCGTCGTCCACTACGACCTGGCCTGGAACCCGACCCGGCACGAGCAGCGCGAGGGCCGGGTCGACCGGTTCGGGCAGCGCGCGCGACACCGTGCGGGCCGTCACCATCTACGGCGCGGACAACGGGATCGACGGCATCGTCCTCGACGTCCTGATCCGCAAGCACGAGCAGATCCGCAAGGCGCTCGGCATCTCGGTGCCGGTGCCCGACGAGCGACGGCGTCGTCGCAGGCGATCCTCGAGGGGCTGCTGCTGCGCGACGACCAGGGCGAGCAGCTGGCCTTCGACGGCAGCGGGCTCGGAGCGACCGCGACGAGCTGCACGCGAGTGGGACGGCCGCAGCCGAGAGAGAACGCAGTCCCGGACCCGGTTCGCGCAGGCAGCATCCAGCCCGACGAGGTCGCCCGCGAGCTCGCCGCGATCCGCGACGCCCTCGGCTCCGACGACGTCCGCGCCTTCACCGACGAGGCGCTCCGTGCGCTGAACGCCGACGTCGCCGTGCCGCCGGACGGGCTCGCGGTCACGACCGCTGCGCTCCGCCGGTATCCGGGACCTGCGCGACGTGATCGGCCCGGACGGCGACGCCGCTCGCCGTTCACCGACCTGCCGGTCCCGCCGCGCGAGGCGTCCCTGGACCCGGACCGACCCGGTCGTCGGCGCGATGGCCCGCTACGTGCTCGAGTCCGCCCTCGACCCGGACGCCCTGGACCAGGGCCGCGCCGGCCCGCCGTGCGGCGTGATCCGCACCAGCGCCGTCGCAGCGGCGCACCACGCTGCTGCTTGTCCGGTTCCGGTTCCACATGTGCTGCCCGGCCGGTACGGCGCGAGGCGCTGATCGCCGAGGACGCCCGGTGCTCGCCTCCGAGGCGCGCCGGCGGACGCGGCCTGGCTCGCCGACGACGACGGTACCGAGGCGCTCCTCGCCGCCGAGCCCGACGGCAACGTGCCGGCCGAGCAGGCCGCGCGACTTCGTCCGGCGCGCCATCGATGGCCTCCCGGCACTCGGCTCGCACCGGAGCAGTCGGCCGAGTTCGCGCGCCGCCGACCGCGCGACGACCACATCCGCGGTCCGCGAAGCTGTCGACCAGCGTGTCACGGCGGCCAGATCGACGTCAGGGCCCAGCAGCCGCCGGACGTCCTCGGCGTCTACGTCTACCTGCCCGGAATGGCGGGATGCGCAGCATGACGGAATTCTTCTCGACGATCCGCATCGACGGCGGATCTGCTGTCCAGCCACCTGCTTGACCGGGTGTCGCAGGTGACCGCGGTGCCGGCGGACCAATGCCGACATCTACCAGCTGGAGCGCGGCGAGTCGGCTGCGCCAGCAGGCGTCCGGTCCTGGCTATACCTGGTTGACGTCTGGCAGCAGTTCCAGCGCCGCATCCGGCGAAGCGGGCGGCCAGGCTCGCCGAGGCGAGGTCGGCGCCGCGTGACCAGGGAACGCTGGCTGCGTATCCTGCTTCGCGAGCTAGGCTTCCGCGACTCGCCGCTGACGGGCGGTGGACCTCGACGGCAAGACTTTCCCGGTCAGCCACCTGGTCCGAGCACGTCCCGGTCCACCTCGCTCGGCTGGCAGACCGACCTAGACCGACAAAACGGCGCGTCGACCGCTCGGCAGCGTGCCCCGCAGTCCATGGTCCAGGAGCTGCTCAACCGAGACGACGAGCGGCTCTGGGCGATCCTGTCGCAACGGCGCGACGCTGCGCGCTGCTGCGCGACTACTCGTCGCTGACCGGCTCGGCCTACGTCGAGTTCGACCTCGAGGCGATGTTCGATGGCGAGCTCTTCGCCGACTTCGTCCTGCTGTATCTCGTCTGCCACGAGTCCCGGTTCGAAGCCCACGACGACGGCGGCCCGCAGTCCTGCTACCTGGAACAGCTGGCGCGGCTCGATGCCGAGCAGGGCGAACGCGCCCTTGATCAGCTCCGCGAGCGGCGTGGAGGAGGCGATCTCGATCCTCGGCACCGGGTTCCTCTCCCATCCGGCGAATCCCCAGCTCCGGGCGCGGCTTGACCCGGACGCCGGGACACTACGGTAGACGACCTTAACCGGGCCCTGCTGCGGCTGGTGTACCGGCTGCTGTTCTGGTTCGTCGCTGAGGACCGCAACGCTCTGCTGATCCCCGATCCGCCCGGTGCCGATGCCGAGGCATCCGCGGGCTGCGCGAGGCACGCGACCGGTACGCCGCCTACTTCTCCGCCGTCCGGCTGCGCGCAGTTCTCCCGCACGCCCCGCGGAATCGCCACACGGACCTGTGGGAGGCCGTCCGGCTGGTCTTCGATGGACTCGGCACCGAAGGCGGCCTCCCCGAGCTGGCGCTGCCTGGCATCGGCGGCATCTTACGGCGACACCGCGCCTGCCGCTCGACGAGCCCCTGGCCGGGGCCCGCTGTCCAACGAGCCCTGCTCGCCGCCGTCAGGTCGCTGTCACGGGTCCAGGACACGCGGCGAGCCGCTGTATGCGCCGGATCGACTACCGCAACCTCGGCGCCGAAGAACTCGGCAGCGATCTACGAATCCCTGCTGGAACTGCTCCCGCATTACGACCCGAACAGCTACCTACTCGCTCGATGTCCTGCCCGGCAACGAGCGCAAGTCGACCGGCTCCTACTACACGCCGACGTCGCTGATCGACTGCCTGCTCGATTCCGCTCTGGACCCGCTGCTGGACGAAGCCAGCGCGCCGAGCGCCCGACGCCCGGGGAGCGGGTCGCCGAGGCCCTGCTGTACGTCACCGTCTGCGACCCCGCCTGCGGCTCCGGCCACTTCCTCGTCGCTGCGGCCCGACGGATCGCCAAGCGGTCGCCGCCGTGCGAACCGGGAACCCGAGCCTGGAACCGCTCCGCACCGCGCTGCGGCGCGTCGATCAGCCGCTGCATCTACGGCGTCGACGTCAACCCGATGGCCGCGGAACTGGCCAAGGTCTCTCTCTGGATGGAGGCCATGGACCCAGGCAAGCCACTCGCCTTCCTCGACCAGAACATCCGCGTCGGCAACTCACTGCTCGGCACCACGCCTGCGCTGCTCGCGGAAGGCCTGCCTGACGCTGCGTTCTCCCCGATCGAAGGCGACGACAAGAAGGTCGCGTCCGCGCTGAGAAGCAGAATGCCGCCGAGCGGTCAGGCCAACATGACCTATTCAGCCCGCGGGCATCCCGGCGACCAACACGGAGCTCGCGAGGCGACGCAGAGCGGATAGTCCGCGAGGTCGCCGGACAGTCTCGAGGACCTGCATATCCACCAGCAACGCGAAGCTTTCGAGCTCTGCCTCCGCTGGACTGGCGCCAGCAGAAGCTGCTCGCCGACGCCTGGTGTGCTGCGTTTGTCCAGCCGAAAAATGACGACACGCGGCGAACCGCTATCACTCAAGCCACGCTGAAAGCCCTCGGCAATGACGACTACACGCTCGCTTCTGCAGCTGCCGAGGAACTGGTCGCCAGTCTGACCCGCCAATATCACTTCTTCCACTGGCACATCGAGTTCCCGCATATCTTCCGCACAGGCAACGAGGTTACCGGTATCGACAATGTCACAGGATGGGACGGTGGATTCTCCTGTGTTATCGGCAACCCGCCCTGGGAGCGGGTCAAGCTCCAGGAACAGGAGTTCTTCGCGGCCCGGAGCCCTGCGATTGCAAATGCGCCGAATGCGGCAGCTCGGAAGAGGATGATCGCTTCGCTCGCTGAAAGTAACAGCCCTGCCGACACCTCTCTTCACGCCGAATTCCGGGCTGAGCTCCGAAAGTCTGCCGGGGAGTCATCTGCTCCGCGAGTCCGGCCGCTACCCCTCGACCGGCCACGGCGACGTCAACACCTACGCAGTGTTCGCAGAGACAGGCAATACATCGTCGGCCTGCCGGCCGGTCAGGGCTCGTCCTGCCTACCGGTATCGCTACTGACGCGACTACCGCGCCGTATTTTCGTGAGCTTATGAGCGACGCCATCTGGACTCGCTGCTCGATTTCGTCACCAATCCGCAGTTCTGCCAAGCAATCGGCCACGGTCGGATGAGGTTCTCCCTTCTAGCCACGACTGGCAGCAGAATCCATGTCGATCATCCAGAATTCGCTACACTAATGAAACATCCGACGACCTGCCGCCGCGGGGAAAGCGAATTAAGGTCGCAGCCTCCGATCTGCTGCTGGTGAACCCGAACACCGGTACATGCCCGATGTTCCAGACGGACCGCGATGCCGAGATCACAATCGGCATTTACAAGAAAATCCCCGTGCTCTGGCGTGACGACCCTGACGAAAATCCTTGGGGTGTGTCGTTCCTCCGCATGTACGACATGGCAACTGATTCCGGTTTGTTTCGACCCGGCACCAGCTTGAAGAGGACGCATGGGAACTGACGGGCGACATCTTCAGACGCGAGGGGAAACGAATGTTGCCTCTGTACGAGGCAAAGCTAATTCATCTCTTCGATCACCGGCTGGCGTGCTACAGCAAGCGGCAGGAGGCCAATCTGGACACCGAACTACCGCGCCTGGATCTGGAAGCAACAGACGATCCTAGCCGCTTCGTCATGCCGCGGTACTGGGTCCAGGACTTTGACACACTCGACAAGCAAAAGACGAAGCCGGAAATCCGTCCACGATCTTGGCGTCTCATCACGCCTAGCCGCCAGGGAGTGGCATCATGAATGGCTTCTCGGGTGGCGCGATATCACCAATGCTACAAATGAACGCACGCTGGTAGCTTCAGTTATCCCGAGGGCAGCAACGGGAGACACTTTTCTGCTGGCTCTTCCGTCACAACGAGCAGAGCTTCTCCTGGCTAACCTCTCAGCGCTCGTGGCTGATTATTGTGCCAGACAGAAAATTAACGGAACACATCTTAAGTATTTTGTATTCAAGCAGCTTCCCGTCCTGCCGCCTCGCACATGACGAGGTTCAGTCGCGTGGCTCGGCCGGCTCGCTCCAGCTGAATGGATCCGAGTACGAGTCCTGGAGCTGGTCTACACGGCCAGCGATATGGAGCCTTTCGCCGCGACCTCGGCGATCAGGGGGAACCATTCCTTTGGGATGAAGAGCGGCGGATGTTGATTCGTTCCGAACTGGATGCAGCGTCTTCCATCTGTATGGGCTTGAGCGTGAGGACGTTGGTTACGTCATCGACACGTTTCCGAAGTCAGGCGGCATGACGAGGAACTCTACGGAGAGTTCCGAACAGCGCGCCTCATCATGGAGCGATACGACGCGATGGCCGACGCCGCGCGGACGGACGCGCGTACCAGACGGTCCTTGACCCGCCCCCTGGCCATGGCCCTCGCCACCTGAAATCGAGCCGACCGTGACGTCGATGTGCAAGCCCTGGGAGGGCTGATGCCGGAGCGGATGCGTTATCGGCTCATTCTCTGGGAGCTGATGCGGGTCCTGCGCGCTGTCGAGGAGCCGCTGTCGAGGACCGAGGTATTTGAGCAGGTCCGTGAGCGAATCGAGCCGACCAGCTACGAGCTCGAGCGAGTAAAGACCGGAGGAGTGCGCTGGGAGGTAGCACTGCATTTCTCCTGGGGATGCAGCCACCATCGGCTGGATGACCAAGCGTGACGGGTGGTCGATCACCGAGGCAGGCTCGAGGCTGTCGACGCATTTCCATCGCCTGATGAGTTGGACGCTGAACGCAACCGTCGGTACCGAGAGATTGACGAACAACGCAAGCGTGCGCAGCTGAACCTGAGCGGAGTCCATCAGTTCATCGCCGCGGCATTGCGACTTGTGGAAGCCGGGAGTTGGACGGCTCATGACGATCTGGCGGAGCTAGCAGGGACATCTGCGGCTGAGGTTGCGCACTTTCTGCCAGCGGGCCCGTGAAGCTGGTGAACGCGTACCGGGTGCTGAATGCAGAAGGGAGCATCCCCGACGAGGGCATGCTCAACGCGACCTACCGTGGCACGGACCTGCACCGTCGGCTTGCTGGCGAGGGTGTGGAATTCGACGGCCTCGGACATGCATCACAGGCTCCAGCGGCTCGGAATGCCGAGGCGTTGAAGGCGCTATTCGAGGAACGACCGGACGAATATGACGACCTAGTTTCACCCGACGCGGCGTCATCAAGGCGCGCCTGGATGGTGCGAGGCTCCAATGTCGACGGCTTCAACCTGGTGGATGAATGGCTGGACGGCGGCTACGTGTCGCTCAGTGCGTCACAGCTCCGGCCGTTTGCCGAGGTTCCGACTCCTGACGAGCTGAAGGATCGGGTCGAGTCCGGGTACCAGCACAAGTCCTACGCCTATCGGGCGCAACGTTTGCAGGAGTTCGACGCTTTCTGCGGCGCATGCAACTCGGCGACCTCGTGTGACCAGCTCGCATGGCAAGGTGTACCTCGGCGAGGTCAGCGGACCGGCGAACTTTGTCGATTCGCCGAACGCCTTGTCCAACCTCCGCCGCGACGTGCGATGGCACTTGGGGGAGCCGGTCGACATTGACCAGCTCGGTCCGCCTGTTCCGGCGCTGCTGGGGAGTCAGGATTACATCGTTGACCTAACGGAGGCATACCAGCAGCTTGCCGCGCTGGTCCCGGCGACGGAGCCGTCGGTCACCGTGACGGCGCCGCGCCCGACGCGGGCGTTGGCGTTCCATCCCGTTACCACCGAATTCGCGAAGCGACCTGATGATGGATCGGGCCGAGCTGGCGAAAATCGCTGAGCTGTTGTGGGAGAAGAAGCAGATCGTCCTGTACGGCCCACCGGGCACCGGCAAGACCTGGCTGGCCGAGAAACTAGCGCGCCACCTGACCGACGAGGGGCGTGCGCGGCTGGTGCAGTTCCATCCGTCGTACACGTACGAGGACTTCTTTGAGGGGTTCCGGCCGGAGGCCGGAGGCAGCGGGACGCTGACGTTCACGCTGCGGCCGGGACCGTTCCGGCGGCTCGCAGAAGCAGCCGAGGATAACAAAACGACGCCGTACATCCTGATCATCGACGAGATCAACCGGGCGAACCTGGCGAAGTCTTCGGCGAGCTGTACTACCTGCTGGAGTACCGCGATCACTCGATCAGCCTCCAGTACTCGCCGGAGCGGGAGTTCACCCTGCCGCCGAACCTGTTCATCATCGGCACGATGAACACGGCCGACCGCTCTATCGCCCGGCTGGATACGGCGATGCGGCGCCGTTTCATCTTCGTGGAACTGCATCCCGGAGTACCTCCGGTGCGCGGCCTGCTTGCGCGCTGGCTCGAGCATCACGAGCTGCCGATTGAGGCGGCCTTGCTGCTCGACGAGCTTAATATGCGAATCGAAGACGCCGATGCGGCAATCGGGCCGTCGTACCTCATGGATGAGCGCATCTACTCCAAACCCGATGGTCTAGAGCAGGTATGGCAGTACCAGATCATGCCTCTGCTCGAGGACCTGTTTTACGGCCAGCATGACCCGGCAGAGCGATACGGACTGGCCAGCCTTCGCAAAGCTGTGGCCGTCAGAGCGGCGAGCGCGTCGTGACGCGTCTGACGCTGGCGGCCTGGAGGCGGCAGGCGACGGCATGACAATCTGATGGTCATCGAACTCAACGAGCTGGGACCTCCGACCGAGTTCGAGCTGGCGCTGGAGCAAGGCCGCACTCTGGCACGCTCCGGCATCGTGACAGCGCAGCCGTCGCCGTTCCTGCCTGGATATTGGGAGGTGGCGGCCGCAGGAAAGGTGGGCGCGGCCAGGGTCGGCGACCTGGAGATCCATATTGTGCCGAAGCTGTCCGTGCCGCGGCTGATGTTCATAGCCGGATATGCGAGGCCGCGCAAGTGGCGTGCCGACGACGTGAGCGTCACCGAGATGGCGCGACCTGGTGCCAGCATTTGCGCATGCGCTGTCGCGCCGTACGGAGCAAGCCATACACCAAGGGCTGCTGCCGGGCTACGTGGTGGTGGAGGAGACGTCGCCGGTACTGCGTGGCGGCTGCTTGAGTCTGACCAGCTACACCGGCACCTTGGCCGGCGTTCCCCCTCGAAATCAGGCACGACGAGTTCACTGTGGATATCGCGGAGAACAGGATCCTGCGGACAGCATGCGAGCGGATGCTCATGGTTCCCAGAGTGGACGAACAAGCACAGCGCATGCTGCGGCGGCTGCTGCGGGAATTCGCCGAGGTGACTCCGCTCGCCCGTGGCGAGAACATCCCAGCATGGCAGCCCACGAGGCTCAACGCGCGCTACCAGTCGGCGCTGCGGATTGCCGAACTGGTGCTCCGCGCCACCTCGATTGAGCATGGGCCAGGCGGAGTGGCGGTCACCGGGTTTCTGCTTACATGCCGCTCGTCTTCGAGGAAGTCCCTCACCGTCGCGCTCCGCGAGGCGCTCCAGCTCCTTACGCAGGGGGCGCGTCGTCGGACAAGATCCCCGCTGGTTTCTCGATCAGGCCAGCGAGTCAGTCTGCGTCCCGACATCGTCTGGTACTCAGCGTGCATCCCTGTGGCAGTCGCAAATGCGAAGTACAAAACCGAGAGCCTAGCTGGTTATCCGAACGCCGACATATGACCGAATGCTCGCCTACTGCACAGCGCTCGGGCTCGCCCGCGGCCACCTTGTTTATGCGAAGGGCGCGGGCGTGGCCCGTACGGACGTAAGTTCCGCGCGGTAGGGGGTGGAGATCATCGGTCATGCCCTGACCTTGATGGCGAGCCCGATTCTCTGGCTCGCACAAGTTCGCGAACTTGCCGGTGAGCTCGCCGAAGCCACAGCTTCAGTATGAAACGCTGATGATTATCGCCAACGGTGACTAATTTGTAGCTCGTACTGATCGTCAAGCTTCGCGTCGGTTCGTGGAAAATGCGCCGCCGAGCTGTCCGCGGCGTCATGGATTTGCTGGCAGAACAGGGCGCGGACCTGGCCCTGCTCCAGGAGGTGAGCGGCGACGCCTTCCGGGCGTTTGGAGAGCAGCTCGCCTGGGCGAGTACCACTGACCTATGGGGCGAGCGCCAGCACCACTATCGGTCATATGGCCACGGTGTTGCCGTTCTTGGATCGCACAAGCTGATCCCGCGGCGCCCATGCCTCCTTGATCATCTGGTCGTGCCCTGGAATATGCTCATCGTCGACATCGCGCTAAGGAATCAGCGCGGCCACTTCACTGCGGTTGCTTACCATGCATTGCATGGGGATCAGGGGGCGGACGGGATGGACAAGCCCGCGCCTGGCTCTCCAGCCGACTGGCTAGAACACGAGCCGCAAACCGGTCATACTAAGACTGGACGCGAACTCGCCGCAGTAGACCCACCGGACGTCGCCGATATCGAGTGTCTTCAATTGGCTAGGTCCAGGAGACGGCGGCTTCTGGGGCCACAAGCTCGGCACCGGCTTCGCGATACCTAGCGAACTTACCTTGACACTCATCCCGTTGATCTGGACCGAGTGCGTTCGGAGAGACCGCGCGGTCCGGTCGCCGTGTCGTACAAGACGCGCGGCCTCAACGGCATCTATCGCTACGATCATATCTACAGCGCGCCCACTTCCGACTACGGACGTCAAATACCTGTATGAGCAGGCTCGCACGGCAGGTAGTGACCACGCGCTGGTAGTCGCCGATCTCACAGCAGGCACTGGCGCGGCCGACGCGGAGACATCGGCCATCTGCTGCCGACCGCACCTGCGGGCTGCCCAGCGCCCCGTAGCGCCACTGGCCGGATCTCGACAGGACAACTGCTCGCCAGCCGTGCTGAGGTCAGCCGCATCCTGAGTTGATCCCGGCATGAATTTGCTCGGTAACGGTCGTTCTTTGTGCTAAAGAAAGACTATGACCGATAGAGCCGAGCTTCACGCGGGGGATCTCTTCGGCCAGAGGTACCTGATCGAGCGGATCCTTGGCGAGGGTGATCGCAAGAAGACCTACCTCGCCCGAGATCGGAAGATGGACCGCGATGTTGCGCTCTCGTTGGTCAAGCCAGAAGCCATGCTTCTTGATCCAGAGGGACTGAACGCGAGGCCAAGAATCTCGCCGGATTGGGATCCACGATAACGTCGTGTCACTCTTTGACTACGAGATCGCCGCAGATGGTTCGGCTCAGTACATGGTTTTTGAGTACCTGCGTGGCGGAACCCTTGCTGGATACCTAGGCGTCCATGGCCCGTTGCCTCTCGCTCAGCTCCTGCGCTTGGGGCGGCAGCTTTGCCGCGGACTAGCGCATCTCCACGAGTCCGGGCTGATTCATCGCGACGTCTCGCCCGCGAATATCTGGCTAGACGATCATAATGTGGCTCATCTCGGCGACTTCGACTCTGCCGTGATGGAGAACAGCGACTCGGCGGAGCTGCCAATCACGACTGGACAGTTTGCCTCGCCAGAGGAGCTGACCGGTCAGCCGCTCGACGTCCGCGCCGACCTCTACTCGCTCGGTGGCGTCATGCACCTCGCGGCGACGGGCTTGCTGTACCCAGGAGACGCGAGCCTGCTGACGCAACGAGCAGATCTTCCTGATGGCTTTGCTGATCTGGTGCTGAGAATGTTGTCGCCACTGCCCAGCGACAGGCCCTCCGGCGCAACCGAGGTCTTGGCTGAGCTTCGTGCTGCTGAGCAGGCCCCGCAGGTAGACGCACTGATCGCGGCTGAGGAGTCGAGCATCGTCGAGCGGAAAGCATCACTGCATCACCTGCATGGAACACTGCCGGGCGAAGTCGCGAAGCGCATCGAGGCCGGCACGCTTTCCGCCAGGGAAGCCGAGAAGCAGGCTCAGGACGGGATCAGGAAGGCCGTGACCAAGACCATCGCGGCTTTCCTCAACTCGCATGGCGGCACGCTCCTCATCGGCGTTACCGACCTTGGTGACGTAGTAGGCATTGAGCCAGATTTCCCATATCTCAGTAAGCAGAAGCAAAACGCAGACGGATGGCTTCTGAGCTTTCGGAATCTTGTCGTTGAGGCACTCGGAGCTGACGTTCTGAGCCTCGTAACCGTGAATCTCGTACGACGCGAAGACCATCTGGTGGCGATAGTCCAAGTGCCGCCGCGCCGCGTGGAGACCTGGCACAAGGACAAGTCCTCAGAACAACTGTATGTGCGGGCAGCCAACTCCACGGAACCGCTGGCAGGCCCAGCTCTCATCAGATACGTACGCGAGCATTTCAATGCCTGACCGCGTCACCCGTAGCCGATGACACGTACCGCTCGGCTCACTGTTGTCTTGATCCTTAACCTGGCTCTGGTGGCGGCACTGATCGCTGTCGGGGTCGCGGCTCATTCGCTCGCGGTACTGGCGGAGGGCGGCGACTACTTGCTGGACGCGGCCGGAGTCGGAGTGGCGCTGTTCGCGATCTGGCTATCCACGCGGCCACGTCGTCATCCCCGTGCGAGGACCTACCCCCGCGCAGGTTTGTGGGCCGCCCTGATCAATTCGGGCTGGCTGCACTGCTTGAACTTCTCGTCATGTCCGGCGCAGTCGACCGGCTCATCACCGGCGTGCCGGTCGTGCAGGGGCGGCCCATATTGATCGTCAGCGCCGTCGCGGCCGTGGTGATGGCCGCGGGTGCAGTCATGCTGGGCGGCGACCGGGATGACGACGCGGACGTGAAGACGATGA
>CAVOKK010000024.1:0-410034 GCA_963696455.1 uncultured Actinomycetota bacterium | reverse complement strand
GCACTGTGTGACTGCGACCGTGTGACTGCGACCGTGGACCGCGACTGTGTGACCGCGACTGTGCGACCGCGACCGTGTGACCGCGACTGTGTGACCAGCCAGCGTGACCGCGCCAGCGTGACCGCGCCGGTGGCGGCGCTTACCTTCCCCGTCACTAGCGTTGCTCGTGTTAGTTCAGGCCTCGGGGAAGGACTCGCATGGACGACACGACGGTGGTCCGCGCGGCGCGGCGCTCGCTCGGCAAGGCCGGCGGGTTCGTGCCCGCCTCGTTCACCGAGCCGCCGTCGATCGACGGGCAGCGTGAGGCGGCGCGCCGGATCGAGGCGGCCGGCTACCGGGCCGCCTGGTCCAACGAGCCGGTCGGCGGCAAGGACGTGCTCGCCCAGGTGGCGGTGCTGCTGGCGGCAACCGAGCGGCTCACGTTCGCGACCGGCATCGCGAATATCTGGGCCCGGATTCCGCAGATCGCGAACGGGGCAGCGGCCCTGCTCGCGCAGGCGTACCCGGACCGGTTCGTGCTCGGCCTCGGCGTCGGCTACCCGCAGCAGGCTGCGGCGGCGGGCCGCGAGTTCGGCCCGCCGCTGGCAACCATGCGCGACTACCTCGAGCGGATGAAGGCCCCGGTGCAGCCGCCCGCGCCCGAGGCGCCCTACGCCCGCATCGTCGCCGCGAACGGCCCGAAGATGGTCGCGCTGGCCGCCGAGCTCGCGGACGGGGTCATGCCCGCCGGGATGCCGGCCGCGTTCACCGCGCGCACAAGGGAACAGCTCGGCCCGGACAAGCTGCTGGTCGTCGGCCTCGGGTTCACCGCGGACGCGGACGCCGACCGGGCGCGAGCGGCTGCGCGTGACAGCGTTGCCGCCGGCATCGCCCGCAGTCCGGCTCGGGCGGCTGCGCTCGTGGATCTCGGGTTCACGGCCGACGAGGTGGCCGCGGTCAGGATCGCCTGGTCGACGCGCTTTCCGGGCACGGCAGTCCGGAGCGGATCGCGGCGCTCATCAGGGAACATCTGGACGCCGGCGCGGACCACGTCGCGCTGATCCCCGGTGGCACCAGCGTCGGCGCGAACCTGGAGCAGCTGGAAATTCTCGCCCCGGCGCTGGCCGATCTGGCCTGAGCGGGTCTCCCTCACCGCGGCCGCTGGGTAGCGGTCGGCTGGGATTGCCCGTTCCCGGTGTCCAGAAGGGTCTTTGTCGTTCGTCGAATGTCCGGAGGTCTCGCTAGGCTCGCGAGAGCGGCGAGCTATCGCAGGGAGGCACGATGAGCAACAAGCCGGAGAACGTGCAGATGGCGCCGGAGGGCATCGAGAACGCTCCGCTGCCGCCGGTCACGGACCGGGCGAAGTGGCAGGCGCAGCTCGACGAGCTGCTGGTCCGGGAGAAGGCGCACACCCGCGAGGGTGACGCGATCGCGGCCGCCCGGCGGAGGCTGCCGATGGTCGAGGTGGATCGCGTCGATCCCGCTGACCGGCGAGCAGGGCCGCGTCCCGCTGCTCGAGGTGTTCGAGGGCCGACGCCAGCTCGTTGCGTACTTCCACATGTGGCATAACGGTAAGCCCGCAGAGGACCAGTGCGAGGGCTGCACGTTCTTCAACGGGCAGGTCAGCGAGCTCTCCTACCTGCACTCGCGTGACGTTACCTTCGCGACGTTTTCGCAGGGCCCGTACGAGGAGGCCGCCCCTACCGCGACTTCATGGGCTATAAGATGCCCTGGTACTCAGCACAGGACTCGACTGACGCGCTGCTCGCCGGGCGCTGGTTCGGCATGATCGTGGCCTACCTGCGGGACGGCGACCGGGTGTTCGAGACCTACTGGACCAGCGGCCGCGCCCCCGAGGTCATGGCCCCCGCCTACGGGCTGCTGGACATGACCGTCTACGGCCGCCAGGAGAACTTCGAGGACTCGCCCGAGGGCTGGCCGCAGCCCTGGGAGAACAACGGCGGGCAGTTCCGCACCGGCGGGCGCCCGACCGCGCAGTGGTCAGGCTCGCCGCCGGGCACTCCGACGACCTGCACGCTGCGCGGCCGGGAGCCTGATCTGGGCGCGCCCGCGGCACGCGCTCGTTACGGCTGGCGGCCGGGTCGGCTGGCACGACGACGCCGAACGGCACGCGCTCGCCGGCGCGCATCTCGGGCCCGTTAGCGGCGCCGGGAGCCGATTGCCTGGGGGTATCTGAAGAAGCCGGTCGGGTCGTACTTCTGATTCACGCGAACAAGCCGGTCGTAGTTCGCGCCGTAATAGGCTCGCCGCCAGTCCCTCAGGGTCGGATCGGGGAAGTTCTGGTACGAAAACTCGGGGGGCGTACCACCGAAGATCTCTTCGTAGAATCTGTCGAGCCAGCGCAAGTTCGCGGCGGCGATGTCAGGGCCATCGTGATCGGCCCAGCAGGTTTCGGCAGCGAGAATGAACAGCCCGTGCCGGTGCACGAACGCGGTCGCTTCCGCCGGCACCCGGTTGATCTCCCCGCCCAGGGCGAACATCGCGATCCCGGCACCGTCCTTGTTACCGCTGCCAGGCCACTCGAGTAGCCGCTCGGCTGCGGCGGTGACCTGCTTGCTGGTGAGCAGCGTCCGGGAGGTCAGGACCGCTGACTTGCTCGCGAACCGGTCCACGGGAGTGGTCGCGGCCAGCAGCTTGCCCGCCTGTCCGGGGGTGACCTCGCGGATGGCCGCGCGGTTGCGGGCGCGCTCGGCCGCGGATCCGATGCCCAGCAGCGGGGCGAGGAGAACGCGCAGTTCCTCGACGGTGCCGTAGTGCTGGCCGATCACGTTGACGTTGGCGTTCGCACGGATCTGGCCCCTGGTCCGTCCCTGCGTCCCGATTCCCAGGCGGCAGTGGAACCGCTTGTCGGCAGCGGCGTCCTGCACGATCTGCTGCGTCATCGCCATGACCGGCAAGACGGAGTCCAGGGTCCAGCGAAACTGGTAGAACGCCACGTTGCCATGGAACTGCTCGTACCTGAAGGTGAACGAGGTGTGGACCCCGAAGTTGTTGCCCGCCCCGCCGCGACAGGCCCAGAACAGGTCCGGATGAGCCTGCTCGCTGGCCTCGATCACCCGGCCGTCGGCGAGCACGAGGGTCGTGGCTATGAGCCGGTCGCAGGTCAGCCCGAACATCTTGTCGCTGAAGCCGATGCCGCCGCCCAGCACCAGCCCGGCGACCCCGACCGAGGGGCAGCGGCCCGTGGGCACGAACATGCCCCGGTCCTCCAGCATCGGATGCAGATCGTGATTGGTGACCCCGGCTCCGACGGTGACGGTTCCCGCGTCGTGGACAACTGTCATCGGCCCGTAGCTCTGCACGCGGGCATGGCCGGGCAGCGGCACGGAGCGGATGCTTTTCATCCGGGCCATGTTCAGCAGCAGGCCCGTCGTGGTGGAGTATCCGGCGTAGTTGTGGCCGAGCCCGGAGCGGGGGACGGCAGGGAGACCGACCTGCCGGGCCCACAGGAGCGCTTCGCGGACGTCCCTGGCGGTAGCGCAGGCGACGATTCCGGCAGGCTTGATCCCGGAGTACCGGTGGTTGAACGGGATGGCCAGCGGCCGGTAGTCGGGTTCCCACGGCCGGTAGAGGGTGGAATGCGAGGACAGCGCGTCAGCCAGCCGTTTCCAGTCCCGGCGGCTGACCCGCTCCGCTGTTTCGGCTGCCGCCCTCGCCTCGGACGGCGCCTCCAGGGAACCGAGCCCGGCCGCGCAGGCCGTCAGAACGCCTGCCTGTAACGCATCCCGCCTGCTGATCACGGTGCCTTGCCCCCGCCAGAAAGTGCGCCCAGTCTTTCCCGCTGATGACGTGCAGTGTATCGGACGGATACTCTCCGTAGCCGTTCTCGACTGGGCTGCCAGCACCAGACCCCGGAATCACCGCGGCCGTACCGGCCAGCGCGGTCCGGATCTCCACCCCCGGTTAGAGGCGCAGTTCTATCCCCGGGCTGACGCCATCCGCCCCGGATCGGACGACTCTGAGAGGAGAGCCAGCACGCGAGATCAGGCGGAGGGCGCGAGATGGGTAACACGCTGACGATGCGGGCGTCGGACCGCGACCGGCAGGACGTCGTCGACCTGCTGCAGGGCGCGGTCGGAGACGGCCGCCTGACGATGGACGAGTACCTGGACCGCATGGGGCGGGCCTATCAGGCCGTCACGTTCGCCGACCTCGCGCCGCTGCATGCCGACCTGCCCGCACGCGATTCAGGGGCCGTGCGGGCGACGGGTCTGGTGCCAGCGGCAGATGCTGCAGCTGCGGAAGCCCCCGCCAGCGACGGCCGGAATCCGCAGTGCCGGCGCGCCGGATTCGCCGGCCTCCCGGCCATCCTCCGCGTCTTCTGGGGCATCTGGTTCACCGCCGTATCGATCAACGTGGTCGTCTGGCTGCTGGTCACCGTCACGAGCGGCCAGCTGGCCTATCCGTGGCCGCTATGGGTGGCCGGCCCGTACGGGGCAGCGCTGTTCGCCATCTCCGCTGCGGTCTCGCAGTCGCGGCGGCACCGTCGGCCGCTTCCCACCCGGCACGCGGCAACGCCGGTCGTGCCGGCCAAGAGCTAGCTCCGCCGGCTGCCGAGACCGGCCGTGCTTGTCACCCCTGGCCGTAGCATCCAGAGAGTGAGCCGCGTTGCCGACCTGCCCGTTCCCGCTGGTATCTCCACGGGCTGGTCGCGCTGGGCAGCTCTGGCAGTCTTCACGATCCTGATCGGGATCGGGCTCGTCCCGCTCAAGCCCGATCCCGCGGCCGCGGCGATCGCGGCAGCGGTCGCCGTCAGCGCAGGCGCGGTGCTCGTCTGGAAGCGGCAGCGCCGGTTCATGCTGCCCGCCGCCGCGCTGGCCACCGCCGGGATCGCCGTGCTCGGGCACGGCGACTCGGCCAGTCTCGGCTGGTTCGCCGTCTGCCTGACCGGCATCTGGCTGGCGCTGACCGGTGAACGGCCGGACGCCGGATTGTACTGGGCCGGGACGCTGATCCTCTTCGCCGTGGAGTGGGTGTGGATCGACGCTGACCCGGGCTGGGGAGCCTGGATGGCGGGCAGCACGCTCGCGGTTTCGGCCGGGCTGCTGGTGCGGCACGAGCGGGATCTGGTCGCGCAGCTCAGGGAGGCGCAGGCTGGCCTGGCTGAGCGCGCCCGCGCCGAGGAACGCAACCGCATCGCCCGCGAACTGCACGACGTCATCGCCCACACGCTCACGGTCTCGCTCCTGCATGTCTCCAGTGCCAGGCTGGCCGTCGAGCACGGCCTGGACGACGCGGCGCGTTCCCTGGCCGAGGCAGAGCGGCTGGGGCGGGAGAGCCTGGATGAGGTCCGGATGGCGGTCGGCATGCTACATCAGGACGGGAACGACGGTCGCACCACGCCGCTGCCCGACGCCCGCGCGCTGCCGGTCCTGGTCGAGCAGTTCCGGACGGCGGGCGCCGACGCCGCGCTCACCGTCGAGGGAGACATCGGCCGGCTGCCCGGCCACCACCGGGCTCGCGCTCTACCGGATTCTCCAGGAGGCTCTGACCAACTCGGTGAAGCACGCGCGCGGCGCTCGAACGACAGTGCGACTGGAGGTGGAGGCTGATGAGGCCCAGCTGACTGTGGAGACCGCCGGGCGGCCCGGGACTGGCCGCGGTATCGGCGTGCTGAACATGCGCGAGCGTGCCGAGGCGCTCGGCGGGACCTGCGCGGCTGGCCCTGGCGGTGCAGGATGGCTGGTCGTGGCAGTGCTGCCGCTGGATCCCAGCCGCCATCGGGAGAAAGCGTCATGATCCGGGTTCTGCTGGTCGACGACCAGGAGCTGGTGCGAACCGGCCTGCGCGGCATCCTGCGCTCCGAGTTCGGCTTCGAGATCGTGGGCGAATGCGCCGACGGCAGTGAGGTCACTGCCGCGGTCTCTGAGCTGACGCCGGACATCGTGCTGATGGATGTGCGGATGCCGGTGGTCGACGGAGTGCAGGCGACGCGCGACCTGCGCAGCCGCGACGACAGTCCGCCCGTGCTGGCGCTGACCACGTTTGACGATGACGAGGTGCTGGCCGGTATCCTCCGCGCCGGTGCGTCCGGCTTCATCCTGAAGGGCGTCCCGGCCGAAGATCTCCAGCGCGCAGTCCGCATGGTTTCGGAGGGCGGCGCCTGGCTCGATCCGGCCGTCACCGGACGGGTGCTATCCGTCTACCGATCTTCAACCTCGGAGTCTGCGCCCGGGCCAGGCAGTCGGGACTCTGACCTTGATGCGCTGACGAGCCGCGAACGCGAGGTGCTCGCGCTTATAGGCCAGGGCAAGACCAACGCCGAGATTGCCGCCGAGCTGTTCGTCAGCGAGGGAACCGTGAAGACGCACGTCAACCACATCTTCGCCAAGCTCCGCCTGCGCGACCGATCCGCCGCGGTGGTCTACGCCTTCGACCACGCCGTGGTCTCGGCAGCACCCGGCGGACGCGGCAACGGCCAGGCTGGCACGACCTAGGGCCTGGTTGTTCTGCCCTGACAGGCTGGTGACGCCGCCGCCATCGTCAATAATCGAAGCGTGGGGGAGCTGCCCGCAGGCACGATAACGATGCTCTTCAGCGACATCGAGGGCTCGACGGCGCTGCTGAACCGGCTGGGCGACCAGTATGGCGAGGCCCTGTCACGCCAGCGCGTCGTCCTGCGCACCGCGATCGCCGCGTGGCATGGCCACGAGATGGGGACCGAGGGTGACAGCTTCTACGTTGTATTCGAGTCCGCCGGGGACGCGATTGCCTGCTGCCTGGACGCTCAGCGCGCCCTTGCTGCCCGCGACTGGCCAGGCGAGGTTCCGGTGCGGGTGCGAATGGGCCTGCATTCCGGAGAGCCTGCGCGGCACGAGGAGGCATATGTCGGACTCGACGTGCACCGGGCGGCCAGGATCGCCGCGGCCGCGCGGGGCGGTCAGGTGCTGCTCTCCGAGACGACGAGACTTCTGGCAGCGCCGCGGATGCCCGCGGGCACGTCCGTCAAGGACCTGGGGTTCCACCGGCTCAAGGACATCGATGAGACGGAGCATGTTTACCAGCTGGCCGGGGGCCTGCAGGAGCACTTTCCGGCGCTGAAGACGCTGGGCACGCAGGCCAGCCTGCCTGCGCCGGTGACGCCCCTGGTCGGGCGGGATGATGACCTTGAGCACCTGTGCGCCATTGTCCGGCGTCAGGGAGTACGGCTGATCACGCTGACGGGTACCGGCGGCGTCGGCAAGACGCGGCTGGCACTTGCCGCTGCCGCAGCGCTAGGCGCGGCTTTTCCGCATGGCGTGTACTTCGTGGCACTGGCGTCTGTCACCGATGCTGATGTGATGTGGAAGACGCTCGCGGACAGCCTGGACGTAGGCGTCGACGGCCAGCCTGCCGACGCGGTGGCCGAGTACCTGGCCGATCGCAAGGCTCTGCTGGTGCTGGACAACCTAGAGCAGCTCGCGGGCGCCGCGACGGTAGTAGCCACCCTGGTCGCGGATGCGCCGCACCTGATGGTGCTGACGACGTCACGCCTGCCGCTGCACATTCAAGGCGAGCATGAAGTTACGGTCGCGGCGCTGGAGCTTCCGGACGGTACTGACGCGGAGTCGGTGACGGCCTCCGGCGCCGGGCGGCTGTTCGTGCAGCAGGCGCAGATGGTTAGGCGAGACTTTGCCATCACCGACGACAACGCTGCTGACGTGGCAGCCATCCTCCGGCGCCTTGATGGCCTTCCGCTGGCCATCGAGCTGGCCGCTGCGCGACTCAAACTGCTGGCGCCGCGCGCCCTGCTCGCCCGCCTCGGTCGGAGCCTCGGCCTGGCAGGCGCGGACGCGGGACGGCCATCGCGTCAGCAAACCTTGCGCAAGACCGTGGCCTGGAGCTATGACTTGCTGGCCACTGATGCAGCGCATGTCTTCAGGCAGCTGAGTGTCTTCAGCGGGGGCTGCGACCTCGAGGCTCTGGCGGCGGTCGCCATGACGGGCGCCGAAGCCGACGAAGTCGATCCGCTCGAGCTGGCCGCTGAATTGCAGGATCTCAGCTTGATTACGGTCACCGACGGTACGGACGGCGAGCCGCGCCTGGGCATGCTCGAGACCATCCGCGAGTTCGCTTTCGAGCGCCTCACGCAGGACGATGACCTGGACGGCGCCCGGCGGCGGCACGCCGAGCACTATGTCGCGTTCGCCGAGGTGGCCGGCGAGCAGCTCGCCGGCCCGGCACAGCTCGCCGCCCTGGACCAGCTCGAAACCGAGCACGACAACCTCCGCGCGGCACTGAGCTGGCTGCTGGAGAACCCTGCCGCAGACTCGGCCGGCCAGGACGACCGGTCACTCCTCGGGCTGCGGCTCGTGCAGGCCCTGTCCGCCTTCTGGTATCAGCGCGGACATGCCACGGAAGGACGGCGCTGGCTGCAGCGGGCAATGGACCTGGCCTCGGTTGACGGCGGCGCGCCGCTAGCGGGCGTCGCACATGGGCTCGGTGTCCTCATGGACCAGCAGGGCGAGGCGGAGGCAGCGCGACAGCTTTTCGAGCTCAGCCTGGCGATCGGCCGTGACCTCGGTGATCTGGATCGGCAAGCCCGCGCGCTGAACAGCCTCGGCATCGTTCATCGCCACCTCGATGACATCGACACCGCACGGATCCTGCTGGAAGAGAGCGTCGCCATCAACCGGGAGACTGACAGCTTTCGGCTGTCCGCCGTGCTGGTCAACCTCGCGCAGCTCGAAAGTGCGGCCGGCAACCTGGACCGCGCTGCCGAACTGGCGCGGGAAGCGCTCGAACGGGACCGTGCCCGGGGAGACCTCTTCGGCGCGGCCATCGACCAGCACACCCTGGCGCTGATCTACCTTCGCGCCGACCGCGCGGCTGAGGCACGCGGCGCGCTGGCCGAGATCATTGACTACATCGCCAGCTCGGGCAATACCTCCATGCTGATCAACTCAGTAGAACTGGCAGCCGCGATATCGGCCGGCCTCGGTGCGGCATTGCCGGCAGCCCGCCTCGCAGGCGCCGCCGAGACCCTCAGGGAAGAGTCGAGCATGCGGATATCAGACCAGGAACTCGCCCTGATCGAGGCGCTGCTGGCGCCAGTGCGCAGCACCGTCACCGCGGACGCTTGGGACGCCGAGCTGGCGGCGGGGCGGGCCCTCGGTCAGCAGGAGGCAACTGTGCTGATGAGCTCAGTGCTCCGCGACGGACCGGGGCTGTGACCCAGCGGCTCGCAGACAGCTGACCCGCGGGGAAGCGCCGCGACCGGTGCGCCCACCGCAGACAGGGGACATTGCCCGCGAGTGCTGCCACCGACACAACTCAAGACCGCGGCGCAAGGCAGACGCGCGGCTCTACGCTGTCTTAATTGACGCGTACGGCGCTGGACGGAGCCTGGCACAGTGAGCAGTTTCGAGCGGGCGCAGCCAGTGGGCCTTGTGGTCGGCACGACTGCGGCGACTCCATTGCAGTTCTCCGTCGCGATCGCCGCGGACCAGTACCTGCAGCTCGACGACGTGGTCGTCACGCGCCGCGAGGTGCCGGGGCAGCGGCCGGTCGCATCTCCGGGGTCGTCACGAAGGTCGAGGCCGTGCACGAGGGCGCCAGTTTCGGCTCCGACGTCTTCCTCATCCAGCACGGCGCGCTGCCAGCCGAGGTCGCCGAGGTCGCCGAGGTCACCGTCACCAGGGTCGAGCCCGAGGTCTACGTGCCGCCGAGGCCCGGCGCCAGGTCGTGCGCGGGCCACCGGCGAGCACGCGACTCGGCGCTGTACTTCGACCAGATGGGCGACCAAAGGTCCCGGTCGGCTTCGGCCGCGACGGCCAGCCCGTCTACGTCAACTTGGAGTTCGTCGACGGCACCCGCGGCGCGCACGTCTCCATCTCCGGCATCTCCGGCATCGCGACGAAGACCAGCTTCGCGCTGTTCCTGCTGCACTCGATCTTCAACTCGGGCGTGCTGGCTGCCGAGGCGCACAACGCCAAGGCGCTGGTGTTCTCGGTCAAGGGCGAGGACCTGCTCTTCCTCGACCACCCCAACCGGCGCCTGACCGCCTGACACAGCGCGAGCGCTACGCCGAACTCGGCCTGCCGGCCGCGCCGTTCAGCACGGCGGGTCTTCGCGCCGCCCCGGCAGGACGACCCGTCCGGGCAGCCGGACGTGGCCGCGCGGGACCAGCGGCGTCAGCCCGTTCTGGTGGACGCTCGCAGGAGTTCTGCGCCCGACGAGCTGCTGCCGTACGTGTTCGCCGACGCCGAGGACGAGCGGGACCAGTACACGATGGTGATCCACCAGGTCGCCGCCCGGCTGCGAGCGGGACGCCGTCAGCCGCCGGGGACGACGGCGCGGTCAGGATCGGCGGCGTCGACCCGGCAACGACGATCATCCGGTCGTTCGGCGACCTCGTCGAGCTGCTCGAGGCCGAGCTGGCGACGACTCACTGCGCGGCAGCTGGGTCGCCGGGAGCGCGGTCACCGGCAGCGATCAACGCGCTCCTGCGCCGGCTCCGCTCGGCCGTCAAGCCGCTTACTGCGATCATCCGCGGCGACCTGGCGCACCGGGGCGAGCGATCCATCAGCACACAGCCGCGCCCAGGTCACCGTCGTCGACCTGCACAACCTGCCCGACCGGGCGCAGCGGTTCGTCGTCGGCGTGACGCTGCGGCGGCGAATTCGCCCGCAAGGAGCGCCAGGGCACCGCGCAGCCTCTGATGTTCATCGTCCTCGACGAGCTGAACAAGTACGCGCCGCGCGAGGGCGACAGCCCGATCAAGGAGATCCTCCTCGACGTCGCCGAACGCGGCCGTTCGCTCGGCATCATCCTCATCGGCGCGCAGCAGACGGCGAGCGAGGTCGAGCGGCGGATCCTGTCCAACTCCGCGATCCGGGTCGCCGGCCGGCTCGACGCGGCCGAGGCCGAGCGGCCCGAGTACGGCTTCCTGCCGCCCGCCCAGCGCGCCCGCGCGATGATCGCCAAGCCCGGCACCATGTTCATCTCCCAGCCCGACATCCCGGTGCCGCTGGCCGTCGACTTCCCGTTCCCGGCCTGGGCGACCCGGCCGAGCGAGCAGGGCGTCTGGGCCGGCGTGGACGACGGACCGGCCGTGCCGTCGGACCCGTTCGCCGCCATCCCCGGCGCCCACGACGACCCGCCGCCGTTCTAGCCGCGGCCGCCATCGGCTGGCACCGCTCAGCTTGCAAATTACCTAAGAGGTAAACTACATTACCTCTTATGCGAAGTCCGCCGTCTCCGCTCCTGCCGCTCCTCCGCTCGCGAGCACAGGGTGACCTGCTTGCCTTGCTGTACCTGCATCCAGATAGGGAGTACAGCCTGACCGAGGCGGCCGCACTCATCGGCGTCAGCGTCAAGACTGTGCATACCGAGGCATCGCGGCTGGTCGAGGCCGGATTCATAACCGACAGGCGGGTCGGGAACGTTCGCTTGCTTCGAGCCGTGCCCGACTCCCTGGTCAGCAAGCCGCTCACGGAGTTGCTTGCCGTTACCTATGGGCCGCTCCCGGTGCTCGCCGACCTGCTCAGGGATGCAGACGGCGTTGACCTCGCCTTCATCTACGGCTCATGGGCATCGCGCTATCTGGGCGAGCCAGGGCCACTTCCGAACGACGTCGATGTACTGGTTGTGGGAACGGCCGACCGAGACGACCTGGACCAGATCGCCCGTGCCGCGCAGGATCGGCTCGGACGTCCAGTGGATATCAGGCGCGTTCGGCCGCAGGCATGGCATTCTCCAGACCCAGCTGATGCCTTCCTCGCCTCGGTGCGCGCACGACCACTAGTCAGCCTCCGGCTCTCAGACCGGTCGTCGCGGGACTGAACGCTGGTCACCCAGTCTGATTCCGGGTCATCGCGGATGATCGACACGCCGCAGCAGCAGTTGACACGCCGTAGCGCCGCACAGTGTGCTAGACGTACCTGGTCCAATACCCCCAGATCGGATTCCGTCCTTGGTCCTCATTGTCGCGATCGCCGTTGGGCTGGTGGTGTGGCACGGCACCCGCGCCAATCAGGCCCGCCTGGGCATCCGCTCTCGCAAGGGGCAGATCAAAGGCATGCGGCGCGAGATCCGCAAGTTCGTGCTGCGGGGCGCCGTCGTGCTGATCGTGTTCATCATCCTGGTGATCGCTGTCGTAAGGCACTGACTGGCCTGCCGACGCCGCGAGCCGTCCTCGGCCCGGGTTTCGCCGAAGCCCTCTGGGAGGAAGCCGCCTTCCGCGCCGTTAGGTCTGCGGAGGGCGGACGGCCGTCACCGCCGGCAGATCAGCGCCGAGCACGCCGCCGGCGAGTGTGCACGAAACCCCAGGCTCCGAACCTGTTCGCCCGCCGCTGATAGACGCGGCCGGCGAACTCCAGACTGACCTCGGAGCCCGGCTCCGCCCGGCCGATGGCGGCGACGAAATCGCCCGCGTCCCAGCTCGAGGACCGCATAGTCGCGAGCGACCCGTGACCCGAACTGGAGCCCGGCCGCCACAGGCCGTGGCCGTCGCCGCCGCCATCGTCATCGCCATCGTCATCGCGATGCCAGTACTCCAGCTCCAGTTCGGAATCGTCCCCGTTCCCGTCGACGAGCACGACGGCATGCCGTTCGTCGTGCTCGATCAGCACGACGCGCGCGTACCGCGGATGCCAGCCGCCGAGGCGGATGATGGCGTCCTCCGTCAGCTCAGCAGTGCCGTCGTCCATGGGCTGCTCTCACCTCCGCGGCAGGAGAAAAGACCCGGGCAGACAAACTACCGGGGCGGGAACGGGCTCGTTCCCGCCGGTCAATGTCTTTGCCTGACGGTGTGGAAACCGGCCGGGATCAGCTCAGCCCGGCGATCAGGTTGACCGCCGCCGCGAGAATCAGCGAACCGAACAGATACGACAGCAGCGCATGCCGCAGGGCAGTCGCCCGGATCGCCGTGGACTTCAGGTTCGTGTCGGAGACCTGGAAGGTCATGCCGATCGTCATGGCGAGATAGGTGAAGTCGCGGTAGCTCGGCAGCTCGTCGCAGTTGAAGTCGACGCCGCCGACGGGCTCGGTGTAGTAGAGCAGCGCGTACCGCAGCGTGAAGATCGTGTGCACGGTCAGCCAGGACACCGCGATGGTCAGCAGGCCGAGTGCGGCGAGCAGGCCCTTCGCCGCGCCTGCCTCGGAATGGGCGCGAACCAGCACGAGGATGACGGCCGCGATGCTGGCGACGGCCGCGCACAGGGTCAGGACGTCACTCGTCGCCCGGCTCGGATCCTCGCAGGTCGCGCGCTTCGCCGTCGTGTCCGCCGACAGCGGCCAGATGCCGAACCAGACGCTTCCGGTGAACACCAGCGCGGTCGCGTCCCAGCCGATCGCGGGGGCGTAGATCCAGTTCCCGAACACGACCGCGAGCACGACGGCGACCACGCCGAACGCAGCCGACATCGCCAGCCTCGTCCGCCGCCTGCGCCAGAGCCACTGCTCCAGCCGCTGCATCCGGCCCGGGCGGATCACCGCGCGAATCAGTGGCGTCACTCATTGGCCAGTTATCCCATGCATCGGCGGCGAAAGGTCTCCGGCACGCGAAGCGACGAGAGTCAGGTGAAAGCCCATCCCGTCCAGGAACCGGCCGTCACCGCATTCGAGGCGCATGCGAGCACCCCTCGCGTTCGGCTTTCTGACGGCCATCGTTCCAGAAACTTCCACTAGAATCCGAGCCTTCGTCCAGCTACAGTGCAGCCAGCGCCCTAGACGGCGGGTGCCTGAAAAAGGTCGGGTCTTCCGCTGGACAAGGGAGGGTGCGCGATGCGGATACAACTGAGCAGGTCTCCCATCGGTCGCAGGGGCGCGAGGCCCCGGGCTCTGAGCATCCTGGCCTTATCGGCGCGACTCGCAGCCGTGGCCGGGCTGGTTCTCGTCGGTGTCACGGCGACTGCTGCCGTGGCGGGAGCGGACTCGACCATCGGCCCGGTGTTTCCCGCGCCGGGATCGGGGACATGGACGTCGACCGGTACGCCCACGGGCGGTGAGATCGGTAAAGCCGGAGGGATCACGTGGTCCTACACGGGCGTTGATCCCACGCAGTTCGACCAGATGGTGTGGGGTCTCGGGTATCCGGACTTCCCGTCCACTTATTCCTTCGGGCTCAACACGGCAACGCTGGCCTACAACCCGACGACCTCGAATCTGGGCGCGGGGATTCTCAACTTCAGCGGATCAGCCGAGTTCCCGAACCTGGACGGCACGACGCCCACCTACCTGATCCAGCTCACGGTGTCGACCGTGACCGGGCCCTCAGCGTTCGTCGCGCCAGCGGACCTGACCGGGCTGACTGTTGATCCGAGCGCAGGCGGGGTCCTGCCGGTGACCGGGGATTACTCGGTCAACCTGATCATCCAGGTCTCGACCGACGACGGCTCGACGTGGACACCTGCGAACGACTACTTCAACGAGACCCCGCACGCGATCGGCGCCACGACGAGCTCGTCGGTGCAGGGCGACTTCTGGTACACGCCAGCGGGAACGCCGGCCGTCTCGTTCGGGCAGAACCCGCTCGCCTTCGGCGGCCAGCCGGTCGGGTCGACGACCGAGCTCACGGAGACCGTGAACAACACCGGCACCGCGCCGCTGGATATCACCGAGATCGATGCCGGGGGTGACTACTCAGAGCCGTCCGACACGTGCGTCGGATTCTCGATCGCCGCGGGCGGCAGCTGCACGATAGATGTCGACTTCACTCCGAGCGTCACGGGGACCGACAACGGGACCCTCACGCTCACCGACAACGCCGCGGACTCGCCGGAGACCCTGCAGCTCACCGGTTCCGGAACCGAGCCCGAGGCGGTCCTCAGTCCCAGTCCGGTGAACTTCGGCACTGTCGTCATTGGTTCCTCCGATCAGGAGGTGCTGACTGTGTCCAACCCTGGCACCGCCACACTGGACCTGAGCGGCGCGGCGCTGACCGGCACCGACTCCGGAGACTTCGCCCTCGCCGGGGTCACCTCCGGCTGCGTCGGAAGCCCTCCCACGATTCTGCCGGGAACAAGCTGCGGGGTGGAGATCACGTTCACCCCGGGCGGCACTGGCACGCGGAGCGCCACCCTGACGCTGACCGACAATGCGAGCCCCGCCACCCAGGCCGTCACGCTCACCGGGATCGGTGCTCCGCTCACTAACACTCCGGGCGCTCCTACCGGAGTCTCAGCGGTAGCAGGCAACGGTGAGATCGATGTGACCTGGACCGCGCCCGCTAGCGACGGCGGACTGCCGATCGCCGGCTACCTGGTGTCGGCTGCGACAGCCGGGGGCGGAACGACCTACACCGAGACGCTCGATTCACCCGTCACCGGGGCCATCCTGGGCGGGCTCACTAACGGCACTGGCTATAACGTCACGGTCGCCGCCATCAACTCGGACGGGACAGGTCCCGCCGGCGCGTCCTCCGACAACCCGGTGACGCCGACAGCGGCGGCACCGCTCATCACCTCGTCGAACAGCATCGCCGTCGCCGTCGGCCACACGCTGAGCTTCAAGGTGACGGCCGCGGGCAAGCCCAAGCCGACGATGGGCGCCTCGGGCCTGCCCAGCTGGCTGACGTTCACTCCGGCGGCGGCCGGCGGCTCGGGCACCCTCGCCGGTCCCGCGCCGGTCGGCTCCGGTGGCGTGTACCCCATCGCGTTCACTGCCTCCAACGGAGTCGGCTTCCCCGTCACCCAGTACGCCACCTTGTCGGTCCTGGAGTTCACGTCCGCGACGTCGGCGACGTTCCCGCTGAACCAGTCCGACTCCTTTACGGTGACGACATCCCTGTCGCCTGGCCCCGTTGCGCTCTCACTGACCGGCACCCTGCCGCCGGATGTGTCGTTCGTCGTCGGGAGCAACGGGACGGCAACGCTGAGCGGCATCCCCGCCGGGAAGGCGAAGAACTACTCGATCACCTTCAAGGCAACCTTCGGCACGGCAACGCTCACCCAGAAGTTCACCCTCACCACAAGCTGACCGGAAGGAGAAGCCGGGTCGCAGCCGGGTCCTCAGCCGGGCCCTGCTGCGAGCCGAGGCGGGTCAGCGCGTCGTAGCAGGCAGCCCGAGATAAGAGTCGGCCTCACGGGATAAGAACTGTGCGCACGCCGGGAGTCTCCGGCGCGGTCCAGATGGCCTCGACGTCGGCGAGCGGGACCGGCCGGGCGTTCACGCCGATGGTTCCGGCGCTGATCTCGTCGATCAGCGACGGCAGCTCGGCCAGGTACGCTCGCGGCGATACCGCGCCCTGCCCGTTTCCCTGCAGCCGGAAGTTGGCCGAGCGCAGCGCCACCGACGGCAGCTCGATCGTCGGCCCGGCCATGGCGCCGATCTGGATCCAGTTCAGCTCGCGGCTGCGGTCGGCCCGGGCCCTTGAGCAGCGCCATGATGGCGCTGGCGGCCGGCTCGCCCCACAGGTAATCGATCACGATGTCGACCTCGGCGGCGGCGTCGGCCAGGCGCGCGGCCGTGTCCGCGGCATCGTCGGTGAGCGCCACGACCGCGTCCGCTCCGAGCGCGGGCAGCGCGGCGAGCTGTCCGGGATTGCGGCCCGCGCCGACCACCCGGCCGGCCCCCAGGCGCCGGGCGACCTGGACCGCCATGCTGCCCGCGTTCCCGGTGGCCCCGAGCACCAGGACCGACTGGCCCGGCTGCAGCGGAACGCGGCGGCGCAGCGCCACCCAGGCGGACATGGCCGGGTTCATGGCGGCAGCGACCTTGCCGACGTCGGCGTCGTCCGGGAGCGGGACGATCCGGCGGAGGTCGACAACGGCAAGCTCGGCCATCGAACCCCAGGTGTCATCGGGAACGACGAAGTAGACCCGGCGGCCATCCGCGCAGCCGGCCGACACCGTCGACGCCGGGGATCATCGGCAGCGTGCCGGTGCTGGTGTAGTGGCGGCCCGAGGCGCCAGTGCGCACCCGCGGATGCAGCCCGACGGCCAGAACGTCGACGAGCGCCTCGTCCGGTCCGGCCGGCTCGGGAGCGTCGTAGGTCTCGTACCGGGGCGGGTGGTCGAAGGACCGGACTACGGCCGCGTGCATGCTCATCGGGCTCATCTCCCGTCCGCCTGCTGCCGGGCTGGCGTCAGAATAGTTGGTGTCACCATCTACTATAGTTGGTGTCGCCACCTAATTGCGCCTAGACTCGGTGCCATGGCTCCGACTAGCGGCCACCCGGCGGACGGCGCCCGCTTCCGCGTCCCCGTCCGGCGAGGCCGACCTGGGGCTGGTCGACGCGCTTGCTCAGCTGTCCTTCGCCGTGCAGGGCGCGCTGACCAGGGTCGCGGCCGCTCACGACGCGTCGATCATCCAGACCCGGCTGCTCGGCATACTCCGCGACCGGCACCCGACGATCACGGAACTGGCGGCGTTCCTGCAGCTGGACAAGTCGAGCGTGACCGGGCTCGTCGACCGCGCCGAGGAGCGCGGGCTCGTGCGGCGAGTCGCCTCGGCCGCACGACCGCCGCAGTGTGCAGGTGACCATCACACCCGCCGGACGGGAACTCTTCGACCGGGCGCGGGCTGACTTCGAGGCCGCGCTCGCCGCTCTCGTCGCCGACCTGACCCCGGCCCAGCGGCGCCAGCTATCCGCGGCCGCGAGCCTCGTCGCAGTCGCCGACGCCCGGCTGCGCGGCATCGACATCCTCAACTGGAGCCCGGCGGCCGGCTGAAAGCTGGCTGCCGATGGCCGGACTCTCACTCGTTCTCATCCGCCGGCCCGGACGGGCACGCACTCGAAGCCGCGCAGGACGAGGAGCGGCCGGCGCACAGGCGTCCCGGCCAGTTCGAGGCCCGGATAGCGCCGCGTGAGTTCCTCGACTGCGATGCGGCCCTCGAGACGGGCGAGCGCGGAGCCGAGGCAGTGGTGCATCCCGAGCGAGAACGACAGGTGCCGCGAGGCATCCGCCCGGTCGATCCGGAGGCGGTCGGGCTGGTCGAAGATCTCGGGATCACGGTTGGCACCGCCAATGGCCACGAGGACTGCCGCCCCCTGCGGGATCACCGCGCCGCCGACTTCGACGTCCTCGGTTGCGACTCGCGAGGTCAGCTGAACCGGGCTGTCGTAGCGGAGCAGTTCCTCGACGGCCGCCGGGACCAGCGCAGGTTCCTCTCCCAGCCGTGCCCAGGCCTGCTTGTCGCCGAGAAGGGCGACGGTGCCGTTGCCGATCAGGTTCACCGTTGTCTCGAAGCCGGCGATGAGCAGCAGCAGCGCCGTGCTGACCAGCTCATCAGAAGTCAGCCGGTCGCCCTCCTCCTCGGCCGCCACGAGTGCCGACAGGAGGCTGTCGTCCGGGTCGGCGCGACGCTTGCGCACCAGATCGCGCAGATATGCGGTCAGTGCGAGCTCCGACGAGCGCGTGCGGCTCTCGGCGGAGGGATCAGACTGGGGTTCGAGGGTGGCGGCGACGTCGTGGCCCCACGCCCGGAAACTGGCCTGGTCCTCAGCCGGAACGCCGAGCAGATGGCAGATCACCGCGATGGGAAGCGGGAACGCCAGGGCGTCGATGAGGTCGAACCCCTCCCCGGCGTCGACCTGAGTGAGAAGCCGGTCGCTGACCTCCCGGATCCACGGCTCGAGACCGGCTATCGCCCGCGGGGTGAACGCGCTGGACACGAGCCGCCGGAGCCGGGTGTGGTCGGGCGGGTCCATCGTGAGCAGGTCCGCGTCGGGCAGATCGGCGCGAGGATCGCCGGCCGGATAGGCCGGCGGCCGGTAGCCGGGCTGATGCACCGGGGAAGAACTGAATCGCTGGTCCCGGAGGATGCTGCTCGCCGTCGCGTGACTCGGACGTCGCCCAGAGACCGAGAGGGCTGCGCACGAGGCCGAGCCGGCGAAGATCGGCGTAGAGCGGATACGGGTCGGCCTTCGTCTCGGGCCGCCTCAGGCGGGCCACCGGATCGCCGCGCCACTGGTAGAAGCGCAGCACCGCGGGCTCCACGACGCGCCGGATTTGCTCTCCGATACTCATAGCGTCCTCCCTGACCGCCGGGCGCTGCAACGTGCGCCGCCTGGCGAGTTCAGATACCATCGGTATCTGAATTCTGACGGTACTTAGATGCTGATGGAATGTCAATGTGGCAGCATGAGTTCCATGGCCAGGGTTCCGAGAGCGACGTCAAAGGCCAGGACGCGGCAGCGCCTGCTCGATGAGGCCCAGCGCCTCTTCCGCGAGCGCGGGTACGCCGCGACCTCGCTCGAGCAGATCGCCGAGGCGGCCGACGTGACCAAGGGCGCCATCTACGGGCACTTCACCAGTAAGGAAGACCTGCTGCTCAGCGCTATTGAAGCGACACCGACGCGGGATTACGGAGCCATGCTCAATGACCAGTCCCGGCCGCTGCGCGAGCGGCTGGCCGAGTTCGGCCGTGCAATGGCCGTGGACGAGGTCACCACGGACAAGGCCGGGCTCGCGGTAAGCCTCGAGTTCATTGCCGCCCTCCTGCGCAGCCCGGACGCCCTGCGGCGCTACAGCGCCGACCTTGGGCAGCGCCTCCACGCGCTGGCCGCGGATGACGAGGAGCAGCCCATCCCGCCGACCACGCCGGTGGAGACCTGGGCCATCGGCCACGCGCTCTCCATCGGCCTGCAGATCTACCAGTTCATCGCGCCGGACATCCTCACGCCCGCAGTGTTCGAGCGCGCCTATGAACTTCTGGCCGGGCTGTATCCGGAAGACTGAGGTCCCGCAGCTCTACGGCGAGCGAGGGTTCAGCAGGCCAGCGAGCGTCATCCCGGCCCGGCAGCCGGTTCCCGGCTTCGGCCGGCCAGATCGGCAACGGCCTTGCTAATACGGCGGGCGCGGGTTTCGGCGGTCTTCGCCTGCTCGACGGGCAGGACGTACCGGCGCTGGCCGCTGTAGGAGAGCTTCGCGAAGGCATCACGGGCGGCGGGCTCGCTGCCCAGAGCAGCCGCCAGATCAGCCGGAATCTCAAGCGTGCGCGGCGCGTCATCAGCCTCGACGCCGACTTCGACCTCGTCACCGGCGGCAACGCCGGCCTTCGTCCGCACGTCGGCGCTAACCGGGATGAGGGACCGTCCGCCCATAGACCCCACAGTGCTCGGATAGCTGAAGCCGTTGATCGTGACCCGGACCTTCGGCCGCTTGCCGGGCCCGAGCGCCGAGCTGTCGGCGCTGGCGGAAACTGACCATCTTGCTGACGACCTGCGGCAGCTGGCCCGGCGCTACCTCGCCACCGTGATGCAGCCCGCGGTGCTGCAACTGCGGCGGCTGGTCATCGGCGCTTCCCCGCAGCTTCCCGTCCTGGCGCGGGCGTATTACGAGCGCGCGCCCGAGCAGACGATGCAGGCACTGGCCGGCTGCTTCGGGCAGCTCGCCGCGCGGAAGCTGCTGAGGCTCGATGATCCGCTCGTGGCGGCCTCGCACTTCGCGTTCCTGGTTCTCGGCCGCGCGCTCGACAAGAGCCTGTTCTGCGGGGACAAGCCGTTCACCGACAACGAGCTGGCCGCGCAGGCCGACGCAGGCGCCGCCGCCTTCCTGGCCGTCTACCGGCACAGTTCCTGATCGGCGGCTCGGCTACGCGCGGGTGCCGCGGACTGCGGCCAGGCTCGGCATGCCATGGGACCGGCTGGTCATGCCCGCCGCCGCGGCGGCGCCCGCGCGCGCCAGCTCCGCCACCAGCACCGGCACCGCGCCTCATTGATCAGCACCACCTCCGGCCCGTCGGGGGCGAAATGCTTCGTCAGCAGCGCATCAAAGTCGTCGGCCCCGAGCGGATGCGAGAAGTAGAAGCCCTGCGCCACCTGGCAGCCGAGGTCCTGCAGCCCGGACACCTGCGCCCGCGTTTCCACGCCCTCGGCGACCGCGTCGATCCCCATCGCCCCGGCCAGGTCGATCACGGCCCGCACGATCGCGGAGTCCACCGGGTCCTGCGCGACCCCCTGCACGAACACGCGGTCCACCTTCACCTCGTGCACGGGGAACTGCTTCAGGTACGCCAGCGATGAGTGCCCAGTGCCGAAGTCGTCGATCGCCAGCCGGACGCCCAGGCGGCAGAGCTTCTTCATGATCTCCCGCGCGCCGGACAGGTCCTCCATCACCATCGTCTCGGTGATCTCGAAGATCAGCGACTCCGACGGCAGCCCCGAGTCGTCCAGCGCTGAGGCGACCTGCGACAGCAGCCCGTTCTCCTGGAACTGGCGCGGCGACAGGTTCACGCTGATCGGCAGGTCCACGTGCAGCCGGTCGCGGATCGAGCTCAGCTGCTGGCAGGCCTGCTCCAGCACGTACCGGCCGAGCGGCAGGATGAGCCCGGTCTCTTCGGCAATCGGGATGAACGTCATGGGGCTGATCAGGCCGTTGACCGGATGGCGCCAGCGCACCAGCGCCTCGGCGCCGAGGATCTGCCGTCCGTCGAGTGAGTACAGCGGCTGGTAGTGCACCTCCAGCTCGTCCCGGTCGAGTCCCTTGCGCAGGTCGGCTTCGATCTGCAGTCGCTCGGATGAGCGCGTTCCCATCGATGCCTGGTCGAACACCTTGTAGACGCCGCCGCCGCCGCGGGTCTTGGCCTCGTACATGGCCACGTCGGCGTCGCGGAGCACGTCGTCAGCGGTCTTGCCCGGCTCGGTCAGCGCGATGCCGACCGACACCGTCGCGACCATCTCGTACCCGTCGGGCAGCACCATCGGCTGCTCGACCGCCAGGCAGATCCGCCGCGCCGCGACCACGGCCTCTTCCACGCCCGTGATCCCCTCCAGCAGGACCACGAACTCGTCGCCGCCGAACCGCGCGAGCAGGTCATGACCGCGCACCACGTCGCGCAGCCGGACGCCGATGGCGACCAGGAACTCGTCGCCGGTCACGTGCCCGAGGCTGTCGTTGATGCTCTTGAACCGGTCCACGTCCACGAAGATCAGCGCGTGCGTCTTGCGGTCAAGTACCGATCGCTGCATCGCCTGGTCGAGCCGCTCGACCAGCATCCGCCGGTTCGCCAGGCCAGTCAGTCCGTCGTAGAACGCATGATGGTGCAGCTCGTCCTCGAACGCCTTGCGCTCGGTAATGTCGCGGAACGCGATGACCGCGCCCGACGGCTCCCCTCCGCTCAGCACCGCGGACGCCGTGTAGGCCACCGGGACAACGGACCCGTTACGCCCCTGGAATCGCGCATCGTCCTCCCGTATGGTGCGGCCCGTCCTGATGGCTTCCATAGCGGGAACGAGCAGGAAATCCGGCGCAGCCTGCGCCCCTTCGCCGTCTTGCTCGCCGGCCGCGACGTTGAGTTCCGGCAGCTCGAGCATCTCGGCCGCGGCCGGGTTGACGAAGGTCAGCTTCCCCTCGGCGTCGAGCGCGCAGACACCCTCGCCGATGTTGAGCGTGATCGAGGCCAGCTTCTCCCGCTCGACCCGGACCTGCTGGTACAGCTCGGCGTTGCTGAGCGCGCCGGAGCCCACCGCGGCCAGCGCCCGCAGCAGGCTCTGGTCGGCGTCGTCGAACGGCGAACCCTGGCGCCGGCCGGATGCCACCAGCCACTGCTGCTCGCCGGCGATGGTGACGCTGGCCGCGAGCTCGCCGGGGCCTGGGTCGCCGCGGGTCAGCGTCGCCTGCGGGCTGTGCAGCAGCTTGCGCACGGAGCCGAGAATGGTTTCCAGCACTGCCTGCTGCAGCAGCCCGCGGTTGGCCTCGAGCGTGACCTCGTACAGTCCCTCGATCCGGGATCGGTCATGCAGCGCGGCGAACCGCGCGCTGATCAGCCGGCGCTCGAGCACCATGCCGGGAACGGCCAGCACGACCGCCCACAGCTGAGCCTGGATCGCCAGTGCGAGTACCACTCCGGTTAACGCGCCCGCTCCGGTCAGGGAGATCCGGACCGGGAGATCGTTGTAGAAATCGGCCCAGGTTGAGCCCATCGTCACCATGATGCTGGATACCAGGAAGGAGTTGATCAGCAGATACGCGGCGACTCCGACCAGGACGGCGGCGACTTCCTGGGCTGTCAGCGGATTGGCCGGAGCGGCGATCACGCGGCTCACGGCCAGCGCCGACCCGGCCGCGATCAGCATCTGCCCGGAGTTGAAGGCCGACTTGACGGCCGCACGCCGCTTCGCCGCCTGACCGAGGATCGTGGCCGCCGCCAGCGTCCCGAGGGTGAGCAGCGGCGGCACGAGCAGGGCCAGGATGACGAAGAAACCCTCGTCCAGGTGGAACGCCTCGGACTCGCCGCCGCGGAACACCACAACCGGCCACACCCAGCTGCCGAGGACGAGCACGCCCATGGTCACCGCGACGACCCACTGGCTGACGCCGAGGTGCGCCGACGCCGGCTGCCGCCAGGCGGCGACGAGCAGCGTCAGCGCACCGCCGGCGACCGCGGCAGCAATGATGAGCTTGGTTGCGCGCGGCATAACAGGTCGGCTCCTTAATCCCAGGCCGAGCTGTCAAAGGCAAGCCCTGCCTCAGCGCTGTCCCCGGCGGAGGTGCCCCAGGCGGCGCTGCTCCAGGCACTGCCGTCCCAGCCGCCGCCGTTCCAGGCACTGCCGCTCCAGCCGCCGCCGTTCCAGGCGCTCCCGGTCCAGCCGCCGTTATTCCAGGCCGACCCCGTCCAGGCCCAGCCGTTCCAGGCGCTGCCAACCCAGTTGTCCCCGTTTCCGGGGCCCGAGCCGGAACCGCCGAGCGCTCCGCCGAGGAGATTGCCGAGCAGACCCGTCAGAGTGCCGGAGCCGCCCGACGACCCGTTTCCGCTCCACGGGGTGCCGGACCAGAGGCTGGAGTTCCAGGTGCTGAGACCGCGCAGCGGCGATAGCGACACGGTCTGGCTGAACGATGCCGGCGCAGTCGGCGGGCTGGACTGGTTGAAGTCCATCGGGCCAGCCGTGGCCGCCGCGTAGGCGTTCAGCGCTCCGTGTCCGTCGACGTAGGGGTTGCCGACCGGACCAGGGTTCGTGGTGCCGAGCAGCCGCGCCTTCACCTGATCGGGGGTGAGGTTCGGGTTGTCGGCGAGAACCAGCGCCGCCGCGCCGCTGACGATCGCGGAGCTGAACGAGGTGCCGGAGCCAACGAAGTTCCCCGAGCCGATCAGCGCTGACGGATTGTCGTTATAGACGGTCGAGCCAGGTGCGGCCAGGCTGACCACCGACCTGCCGGAGGTGACCAGGTCCGGCTTGGCCCAGCCATCGGGCGAGGTCGGCCCGACGCTGCTGAAGTCATTCATCTCGTCGTTGGCAACGTTCGGCTGGGCCAGGTCGTCCAGCGCGCCGACGGTGATCGCCAGCGGATCGTCGCCGGGCGACAGGATCGTGCCGTCGGACGGTCCGGTGTTACCCGCGGCGCACACGACCGTGATCCCCGAGTTCCAGGCCGCCTCGACGGCCTGGTCCAGCGGGTTGAGGACGGTCGACTCGGACGGCTTGAAGCCGAGCGAGATGTTGAGGACCTTGATGTTGTAGGTGCCCTCGTTGTCGACGGCCCACTGCAGCCCCTGGATCAGGGTTGCCAGGTCAGTGTCGCCGTTCGCGTTCGCAACCTTGATCGACACCAGGTTGGCGCCCGGCGCCTCGCCGGAGTACTGGCCGTTCGAGGACGCGCCATCGCCGGCGATGAGGCCAGCCACGAAGGTGCCGTGTCCGTAGCCGTCCTGGAATGCGTTGCCTCCACCGCTCAGGTCGACGCCCCCGATTAGCCGGCCTGAGAAGTCGGGCAGGTTGTCGATCCCGGTGTCCAGCACTGCGACGGTAACGCCCTGCCCGGTATCGCCGTCAGCCGCGAGGGTGGTCGCGCCGGTCTGCTGCAGGAACGCGTCGGAGGGCGTGTGCGGGCCAGTCGATTCGGGGGTGTGCCGACTGCACGTTCACCGAGACGTCCGGGGTGACCGAGATGCCAGGCAGGGCGTTCAGCAGCGACACGGCGGCCCGCGGGATCGTGGCCTCGACGGCGTTGATGATGTGGAACTGCGTGATCACGGTGCCGAGTGCGTTGATGACCGCGTTGACCGGGCTCAGCGCTCCGGTCGAGCTGACAATGACGGTCTCGGTCGTGCTGGCCTGGGCGGCCGGCGTGGCCACCGCCGATGCCCCCGCGATCAGGGCAAGTGCGGCCGCAACTGCGGCACCAAGCTGAATTGTCTTCCGCCGTGCGCGGCGGATCAGACGGTCGGCCCCAGGGCCGACTAAACCACTCTTAGGCATCGGCTTCCGTTCCTCTCCTGCAATTTCACGAATGCAACCGTACGCCGAGGGGTGGTCTTTAGGAGGAAAATCACGTAAAGGAAGCTGCGTTTCGTGAACTCGCGTGTTCTGAGAGTTACCACCCTCAAGAGTGAAGTGACTGAAAGTGCTGAAAAGCAATCGATACTGTGACTGCGGACCGTGTCCGGCCCCCCGCGCGTCCAGTCGGCGGCCATAACCGGTCAGAGCCGAAACAAGGGGCTGAAACGGTGTCATAGGTCCGGCCGGGATAGGCTCTGATGCAAGCTCGGAATGGCCAGCACCCACGGCTCGGAAAGGCAGCATCATGACCGGCAGCGCGTCGTCGGATACGGACTCAGCCGGAGAGGCACCGGCCTTCGACACCTCGGTCGCCCACTCCGCCCGTGTGTATGACTACTGGCTGGGCGGCAAGGACAACTTCGCCGCCGACCGGGCAGCGGGCGAGCAGGTGATCGAGGTCCGCCCGGCGATCCGCACGGACGTGCAGGCGAACCGCGCCTTCCTCGGCCGGGCAGTGCGCTATCTGGCCGGCGAGGCCGGCATCAGGCAGTTCCTCGACATCGGGACCGGGCTGCCGTCCGCCAGCAACACGCATGAGGTCGCCCAGTCGGTCGCGCCGGACGCGCGCATCGTGTACGTCGACAACGACCCGATCGTGCTGGCCCACGCTCGCGCACTGCTCACCAGCACGCCGGAGGGCTCCACCTCCTATCTGGAAGCCGATCTGCGCGAGCCAGCGAAGATCCTCGCGGCGGCAGCGGAGACGCTGGACTTCGGGCTGCCCGTCGCGATCATGCTCGTCGCCGTCCTGCATCACATCCCCGACTCTGACGACCCGTACGGGATCGTGGCGCGACTGCGCGACGCGGTACCGTCCGGCAGCTACCTGGTGATCTCGCACCCGGCCGCGGACATCCAGACCGAGAAGGTCGCGGAAGTCGCGCGCCGCTACAACGCCTCGGTCGTCACCGGCCAGACCCGCAGGACCGAGGAGCAGGTAGCGGGGTTCTTCGCCGGCTGGGAGCTGCTTGAGCCCGGCGTCACGCAGACCCCGCTGTGGCGGCCGGACGCTCCGACGAGCCTGTCGGTCTCGGTCCCGATGTGGGCTGCGGTCGCGCGCAAGCCCTAGCAGCGTCATGAAAGCCGGGTTAGTGGCGCCAGAGCGCCACTAACCCGGCTTCGACACTCGCGGGTTTTAGGGTGTCGGTGTGGACCAGCAGCTTCTGATTGACCGTCCGGGCTGGCTCGACTGGGCCTGGGCGCTGCGGGTGCTGAATCAGGAGGTCCGCGTGCCCGGCGAGGCCGTGGACGCCGGCGCGGGCGCGATCACCACGCCGTACCTGCTGGCGGACGGACCTCAGACCGTGACCGTGACAGCCGCCGGAAGGCAGCTGGCGGTAACGCCAGCCGCGCCCGGGCTGGACGAGCTGGTGAGCCGCCGCTTCCACCTTGATCTCGACACGGCGGCCGTGTCGGCAGCGCTGGACGGCAGCGGGCTCGGCGGCCTGGCGGAGAACGGCAGCTGGGTTCGCCGGCCCGCCGCTGCCGCCCTCTGGTCGTACTGCCTGATGTTCCTGTGCGGCGGGGACCCGGACTCGCCCCCCGTCCTGCGACTGTGGTCCGAGCTCGGGCGTTCCGCTGGCCGGCTGCAGCTTCCGCCGGACGCTGCCGACTTGCTGACCGCCGGTGACCAGCGGATCACTGGCTATGGCATCGCACCGCACCGCGCGGCGAACGTCCTCGCACTCGCGCGGGCATTCGCGGCGACGCCGGACCGGTATGACGAGGACACGCTGCGGGCGCTGCCGGCAGATCGGGCGATCGCCCGGATAGCGGAACTGCCGCACATCGGGTCCACCCGCGCCAGGCTGATCGCCTCCGCTGCGGCCGGTCACGACGACGTCCTTCCCGACCTGGCCCGCCAGGACGAGCAGCTGCGCGGCAAGCTCGGCCTGGGCTGGGCGGAGCTGGCGGGTGCCGCGCGCCGGGCCGCGCCGTACCGCAGCGTTCTCGGGGACACGCTGCTGGAGCTGCTTTCGGACTAGTGTCGCAAAACCGGGCGTGCTCCGGCCGGCAAGCCAGTCATGGGTGCCTCGCTGCTGTCGCTGGGGCAGCACTGACGAGGCCCCCATCCGCCGCGTCCCGCCTCCAGACGGCCGGCGCTACGGCAGGCGGCTACCCGGCCGGGCTCGCAGCGGGCGACGGCGGTGCGTGGCAGCTGCACGGCCGGGGCGCCAGCTGGCGGATCCCGGTCATCACGACCGTCAGGATCGCCTCGAAGATGGCGTCGTCGGCGACGTCCGGCAGCTCGGCCCTCACCTGCCAGATGCTGGGGTAGTGCTCGCGGCTGACCGACAGGTAGGCCCGAGTCCAGGCGGCCCGGTCGGTCTGCTGCGCCCGCTGGTCCAGGGCCAGGAATGCGGCCTCGCTGCCAGACCAGGAGAGCGAGAAGTCCCCTATGGCCCGGTACATCAGCGCCGCCTGCGCGCCCTCGAAGCCGGCCTCGAGAATGGCGCCGATCAGGATGTCGACAGCGCGCAGCTCGGCCGGGCCCTGCGTCGTCCGGTAGGCGGACATTGAGGCCGCTGCCGGGTGCGCCAGGTAGGTGACCCGCATCCGCCTGGCCATCTCGGTCAGCGTGTCGACCCAGCAGGGCAGCGGCTCGAGCCCGTCCATCGCCTCCTCGATGAGCCGGTCGGCGATCGCGAGAACGAGGTCATCCTTGCTGGCGAAGTGGCGGTACACGGCCGTCTGATCAGCGCCGAGTGCCCGGCCGAGCTTGGGCAGGCTGAAGCCGTCGATGCCGCCTTCGTCGAGCAGCCGGAGGCTCTCGGCGACGATGAGCTCCTTGCTCAGGCTCCCCCGCCGGAGACCCCTGCGCGGCTGCTGCGACGGCGCGCGCGCTGGCGCAGCGGTCACTGCGGCCTCCTTCCGCCGCAGTGGCGCGGCCTCCCCGAGGGTCGGCGGAAGCCTATCAGCGGCTGCGCCAGTCAAAGGCATTGACAATATCTTTGTCAACTGCTTGAGTACCGGGCAACCCGGCACAGAAGGGAGACCCGGTGCCAGCCGAACACAGCGAGCTGTTCTTCTGCAACGGAACCGTCTTCGACGGCTACGGCTTCCTGCCGGAAGGCACGGCCGTGCGGGTGCGCGGCAGGCAGATCACCGCGGTGGACTCGGCGCCACGCCGCTGGCCGGGCCGCAGTGATCGACCTGGCAGGCGGAACCCTGCTGCCGGGTTTCATTGACGCGCACGCGCACCCGGTCGCGGCCGGCGAGCAGCTGCGCCGGTGTGATCTGAGTGCCGCGAGGTCACTGCCCGAGTACCTCGGCATCATCGCGGACTATGCCCGCCGCAATCCCGGCGACAGCTGGATCACCGGCGGCGGCTGGTCGATGGAGGCATTCCCCGGCGGCGTGCCGACGGCCGGGCCGCTGGACGGCCTCGTCCCCGATCGCCCGGTCTTCCTGCCCAACCGGGATGGTCACGGCGCCTGGGTCAACAGCCGGGCGCTGACCCTGGCCGGAATCGACGCATCGACACCCGACCCGGCAGACGGGCGCATCGAGCGGGACGCGAGCGGCAGCCCGGCCGGCATGCTCCAGGAGGGAGCGGCCGGGCTGGTCTCCCGCCTGATACCGGCGGCGACCGAGGACGACCGGGATGAGGCCCTGCAGGCAGCCCAGGCGCACCTGCTGTCGCTCGGCATCACCGGCTGGCAGGACGCGATCGTCGGCCGCATGAACGGACACGGCGACCCGATCCCGGCCTACCTGCGTGCCGCGCGGGACGGCACGCTGCTGGCCACGGTCGTCGGCGCGCTGTGGTGGGACCGGCACCGGGGCCTGGAGCAGCTGGACGAGCTGATCGAAAGGCGCGGCGAGGCTACGGCGGACCGGTTCCGGGCGACCAGCGTCAAGATGATGCTCGACGGCGTCGCCGAGAACCACACCGCCGCGATGCTCGAGCCGTACCTCGACGGCTGCGGCTGCGCGACCGGTGTCAGCGGGCTCGACTTCATCGACCCCGGCGAGCTGCCGCGCTTCGTGACCGCCCTGGACCGGGCTGGTTTCCAGGTGCACTTCCACGCGCTCGGCGACCGGGCCGTCCGCAACGCCCTCGACGCCGTGGCGGCCGCCAGGCAGGCCAACGGCGACAGCGGGCACCGGCACCACCTGGCTCACCTGCAGGTGGTGCATCCTGACGACATCCCGCGGTTCGCGGAGGTGTCTGCCACCGCCAATATCCAGCCGCTGTGGGCCGCGCACGAGCCGCAGATGGACGAGCTGACCATCCCGTTCCTCGGCGACAGGCGGGCTGGCTGGCAGTACCCGTTCCGGTCCCTGCAGGATGCCGGGGCGGCACTGTGCGCAGGCAGCGACTGGCCGGTGAGCAGCCCGAATCCGCTGTGGGGAGCGCACGTCGCGGTCAACCGGATCGCGCCGGATGGCGACGGCCGCGGCGACGCTGACCCGTTCCTGCCCGGAGAGCGGCTCAGCCTGACCGCGATCCTGGCCGCCTACACCTCGGGCAGCGCCCGGATCAACGGGCTCGACTCGGCGGCGGGCGCAGTTCGCGCCGGACTGGACGCCGACTTCGCCGTCGTTGACGCCGACCTCCGCCACATCACCAGCACTGACATCGGCCAGGCCTCGGTCACCCAGACATGGATCAGGGGCGAGCTGGCCTGGCGGCGAGCATCGCTCGCCTGAGCGGCAGCAACCAGACCGGCTCGCGCCGGACAGAGCACACGTTCCGGGAGGACAGATGAGTCCGAGATCGCGGACATCGGCGGCTGCGGCCGCACTGGCAGCATGCGCGCTCCTCGCCGCGGCCTGCGGACGTTCGGCCGGCACCAGCAGCGCCGGAAGCTCCGGTCAGGTGTCGCCGACGAAGGGCCTGGTGACATCCATCCCGGCCGGCTCCAAGCCGGTGGCCTCGGTCACCTGGGCGGTGTACCGGCCGGTGAACTCGCTCGATCCGATCTTCGCCTTCGACTACCCGGAGAACACTGCTATCTCGCTGATGTGCGAGTCCCTGCTGCTGCAGGCGCCGAATGGCTCCATCCAGCCGGGCCTGGCCACCGTCGCCACGCCGTCACCGACCACGATGGTCTTCACGCTCCGCCCCGGCGTGAAGTTCTGGAACGGCGCCGCAGTGACGGCCGCGGATGTGGTGTACAGCCTGGACCGGCAGATGGACCCGGCCTACGGCGGCTTCTACGGCCAGGTCTTCGACCGGGTGAAGTCCATCACCGCTACCGGCGCCAGCCAGGTCACGATCACGCTGAAGCAGCCGGACTACTGGCTGGAGGGCGAGCTGTCCTCGATGCCCGGCATCATCATCTCCAAGAGCTACGCGCAGAAGGCCGGCAAGAGCTACGGCACGCCATCCGGCGGGATCATGTGCACCGGCCCGTACAAGTTCACGTCCTGGACGGCAGGCGGGGGCGTGACCGCGACGGCCAGCCCGGACTACTGGAACCCCTCGGTCAGGCCCATGGTGAAGCAGATCGTCATCAAGGGCGTGCCGAGCGCTGCCTCCTTCACGTCCGGCATGCTGACCGGCGCGATCCAGGGCTCGTACTACTTCGGGCTGTCCAACCTCAGCGAGCTCGAGCACAGCAGCGCCGTCAAGGTGTATCAGGGCCCGGGAGAATCGACCGACGCGTTCATCGTGTCCGCGACGAGCGGCCCGCTGGCGAACGTCAAGGTACGGCAGGCCCTGTCGCTCGCCCTGGACCGGCAGGCGATCATCAGCAACGTCTACGACGGAGCGGCGCTGATGCCGCGGTGGCTCGCTAATCCCGGCACCTTCGGCTACGGCACGTCTGTCTTCGACGCCGCGTACAACAGCTCGCCGCCGCTCAGCCAGAATCTCGGCCGGGCGCGGGCGCTTGTCAAGCAGGCCGGGGTCGCCGGCCAGACCATCACCATCGGCACCTCCAGCGAGCTGGCCAGCATCTCCGCCGAGACCGGCGCTTACCAGCAGGCCGCCGAGGAGATCGGGCTGAAGGTGGTGCTCAAGTCGGTGTCGGCCGCCGACTACATCAACTTCTTCACCAGTGCCCAGGCGCGGAAGGGCATCGACGGCTTCATCACCGTCAACTACGGCGACTATGCCGATCCCGCTGCCCTGCTGGCAACGCTCGCGCTGCCTGGCGGCGACCAGAACTACGACAACTTCAGCAACCCGCAGATGACCGCGCTGCTCAGCCAGGCACGGAGCACAGCCAGCGCGACGAAGCGGGCCGCGCTGGTCGCCCAGGCCGAGGAACTGGCGGCGAAGCTGCTGCCCTGGATCCCGGATGTGCAGCCGACGAACGTGCTGATGCTCAGCAGCAACCTGACCGGGGCTACTGCCTCGTTCTCCTACATGTTCGCGCCCTGGGCCAACAACCTGGGCGGGAAAGGCTAGCGGTGCGCTGGCGATTCCTCGCGCGCAGGCTGGCCATGCTGGTGGCCAGCCTGCTGATCGCGAGCTTCGTGATCTTCGGCGCGCTCTACCTGGCTCCGGGCAACCCCATCACCGCGCTGTCCGGCGGCCGCGCGCTGCCGCCCGCCAGCCTGCACGTGCTCGAACTTCGCTACCACCTGAACCAGCCGTTCCTCGCACAGTACTGGTACTGGCTGGAGAACGCCCTGCACGGCAACTTCGGCATCTCGATCACCCTCCAGCAGAACGTCTCGTCGGTGATCGCCGCCCGCATGTGGACCACCGGCGGGCTCGTGCTGTACGCGGCGCTCATCATCCTGGTGGTCGGGATCGGCAGCGGAGTCGTCGCCGCGCTCCGGCCGGGCATGGCCGACACCAGCGTGCTCGTGTCCACCGCGATCTCCGCGGCTGTCCCGTCGTTCGTCGCCGCGATCGTGCTGATCCTGCTGTTCTCGGTGAAGCTCGGCTGGTTCCCGGCGCTCGGCAACGGAACCAGCTTCTTGTCCAACGTGCAGCACTTCACCCTGCCGGCGATCGCTCTCGCCGTCTCCTCACTCGCGATCGTCGCGCGGGTGACCAGGGCAGCGGTGCGCGAGGAAGCCGATCGCGAGCATGTGCAGACAGCGATCAGCCGCGGCATCCCCGGCCGCCAGCTGATCCGGCGTCACATCCTGCGCAATGCCGCGATCCCGATCGCGACCGTCTCTGGCATCACGATCGCGTCGCTGATCGCCGTGGCCGCAGTGGTCGAGACGGCGTTCAGCCTGAACGGCCTCGGCGCCTATCTGGTGCAGGCCGCCGAGTCGAAGGACCTGGCGGTCGTGCAGGGCATCTCGCTGGTCCTGGTCACCTCCTTCGTCCTGATCAACGCGCTGGTCGACGTGCTGTACGCGGCACTTGACCCGCGGGTGGCGCTCGGAAGCAGGGCCCAGTGAAGGCGGCACGGTGAGCGCCGCGATCGGGATACCGGCGCGTGCGGCACGGCCGGCCAGACGCGGAGCAGCCGGCCTGCTGCGCTCGACCGGCATTGCCGGGATGGCGTCCGCTGCCGTCATCGCCGTTGCGACCGTGCTGGCAGTCATCGGGCCGCTCGTCGCACCGTACAACCCCGACCTGCCGAATCTGGCCATGGCCTACATCGGCCCGTCCGCCGGTCATCTGCTCGGCTACGACTTCGAGGGCCGGGACGTGCTGTCCCGGCTGCTGGCGGGCGCGCAGTCATCGATGATCGGGCCGCTGGCCGTGGTAGCGGGCGCGATGATCCTCGGCACGGTCATCGCGGTCATCGCCGCCTGGCGGCAGGGACCGACCGACACCGTCATCTCGTCCGGGCTGGACATCCTCTTCGCGTTCCCCGGCATCCTGCTCGCCGTGCTCGCGGCCGCGGTCTTCGGGGCCGGCCTCACCGCGGCCGCGGTCGCGCTCGCGATCGCGTACATGCCGTATGTCGCGCGGGTGCTGCGCGGAGCGGCCCTGCGTGAGCGCGGCCAGCCCTACGTGGCAGCCCTGGAGGTGCAGGGTGCCTCCGCCACCTCGATCTGCCTCCGCCACATCGTCCCGAACATGCTGCCGCTGATCGTGGCGCAGGCGACGATCATGTTCGGCTGGGCCATGGTGGACCTGGCGGCGATCTCGTTCCTCGGCCTCGGCGTGCAGCCGCCGGCGCCGAACTGGGGCGTGATGATCTCCGAGAACCAGCCGGGAATCCTGCAGGGCTACCCGCTGCCAGCGCTGGCAGCCGGCCTGTGCATCGTCGGCGTGGTCATCGCCTTCAACGTGCTCGGCGAGCGGCTTTTCGAGCAGGCTCAGGCGGCGCGGCGGTGACCGCCCGCGACGCGCTCGCCGCGGCGGACCAGGCCGCTGGCCAGGAGCCGCTGCTGTCGGTCAGCGACCTCACCGTGCTGCTGCCCGTTGAAGGCCAGCAGCGGGCTGTGCTGCGGGAGGTATCCCTGCAGATCCGGCCGGGCGAGGCGGTGGGCCTGGTCGGCGAGTCGGGCTCGGGCAAGTCGATGACGGCCCGTGCCATCGACCGGCTGCTGCCGCGCGGGGCCGAGGCGCGGGGCCAGATCCGGTTCGCGGGCGCTGATGTCAGCACGCTGTCGGGCAGCCAGCTCCGCGCGCTACCGGAACCGGGTCGCGATGATCTTCCAGGACCCGCGGGCGCACGTGAATCCGGTCCGGCGGATCGGCGACTTCATGACCGAGGCGCTGCGGACCAACCTGGCCGTTCCGGCCGCGGCGGCGCGCCTGCAGGCGGCGGACATGCTCAGGCAGGTGGGCATCGAGGACGGGGAGCGGCGGCTGCGCCAGTACCCGCACGAACTGTCCGGCGGCATGCTCCAGCGGGTGATGATCGCCGCCGCGCTGCTGACCGACCCTGCCCTGCTGCTCGCCGACGAGCCGACGACCGCGCTGGACGTGACCACCCAGGCGGAGGTGATGGCGATCCTCGACGAGCTGCGCCGGCGATCGCGGCCTGGCGATGCTGTTCATCACCCACGACCTGGAGCTGGCCGCGGCGATCTGCGACCGGACCATCGTCATGTACGCCGGCCAGGTCGTCGAGGTGCGCCGGTCAGAACTGCTGCACAGCGACCCGCTGCACCCCTACACGGCCGCTCTCGCCGCGGCCCGGCCGGAGATCGAGCAGAAGTCCAGGCGGCTGCGGGCGATCCCGGGCCGCCCGCTGTCGGCATTCGAGGCGCCCGCGGACGCCTGCGCGTTCGCGCCGCGCTGCCCGTACGCGCAGCCGGCCTGCACGGCCGCGGTCCCGGCGCTCTCTGAGCTGGACGGCGGCCTGTCGCGCTGCATCCGGGTCGCGGACCTGCGCGGCCAGCTGGAGGCGGCCCGTGCCTGACCAGGAACCGCGGCTCCGCCCCGACGGCCGGCACCGGGACACCGCCGCGTGCTGGAGGTCACCGGACTGCGCAAGGAGTTCGGCAGCCTGGTCGCCGTCGACGACGTGTCCTTCGTGATCGCGCCAGGCCGGTCGCTCGCCATCGTCGGCGAGTCCGGCTCCGGGAAGACCACGATCGCCCGGATGATCGTCGGCCTGGAGCGGCCCACCAGCGGGACGATCACCGCCTGCGGCACGGACCGGTCCCGGCCCGCCCGGTCGGCGCGCGACCGGCGGCGCCGGGGCGGCGAGGTCCAGATCGTGTTCCAGGACCCGTACACGAGCCTCGACCCGCGCCAGACAGCCGAGCACGCTATCGACGAAGTGCTCCGGCTGCACCACGGCTGGCCCGCTGACCAGCGGCGGAGCCAAGACCGGACAGCTGACCGAGCTCGTCGGGCTTGACGCCCGGCAGGCCAGGGCGCTGCCGCGGGCGCTGTCGGGCGGTCAGCGCCAGCGGGTGGCCATCGCGCGGGCGCTGGCAGCCGAGCCGCGGGTCCTGATCCTGGACGAATCCGTCGCGGCTCTCGACGTCTCCATCCAGGCCCAGGTGCTGAACCTGCTGGCCGACATCCGCGACGAGACCTCTGTCTCCTACATCCTGATCAGCCACGATCTCGCCGTAGTCCGGCAGCTCACCGATGACGCGATCGTCATGTACCGCGGGCAGCTGGTGGAACGCGGGCTGACCGCGCAGGTCCTCGACGACCCGCAGCACCCGTACACCCAGCGGCTGCGGGCCAGCGTGCCCCGGCCGGGCTGGAAACCGAGCCGGCGTCAGCTGATGCCCGCCGACCAGAAAGGCGACTCGCATGACTGACCTGTGCTATCTCCCGGCGGCCAGCGCGCTGGAGTTGTTCCGCGCCCGCAAGCTATCCCCGGTCGAGCTGACTGCAGGCCGTGATCGCCCGCGCCGAGGCAGCGGAACCCGCCATCAACGCGTTCGCTGTCACCTACTACGAGCAGGCACTCGAGCAGGCGCGGGCGGCCGAGGCCCGCTACGCGGGCCGCGGCGGCGAGCCCAGGCCGCTGGAGGGCCTGCTGGTGGCCGTCAAGGAAGAGGCGCCGATCGCCGGGCAGCTCAACACACTCGGCTCACTGCCGCTGCGTGACGTCGTTGCCGGTCAGACCGCGGTCTTCGTTCAGCGCATCATCGACGCGGGCGGCATCGTGCACGCCAGGACGACGACTCCCGAGTTCTCCTGCGCTCCCGTCACCTGGACGAAACTGTGGGGCGTGACCCGCAACCCGTGGCACACCGCCTTCTCTCCCGGCGGCTCGAGCGGCGGGTCGGGGGCGTCGCTGGCGGCCGGAACGACGACACTGGCGACCGGCTCGGACATCGGCGGATCGATCCGGATCCCGGCGTCGTTCTGCGGGGTCGTCGGGTTCAAGCCGCCGTACGGCCGGGTGCCGGAAGTGGAAATCTTCAACCTCGACCATTACTGCCACGAGGGACCGCTGGCCCGGACGGTGGCGGACTGCGCGCTGCTGGAGAACGTCATTGCCGGGCCGGATCCGAGTGACGTCGCGTCGCTGCGGCCCAAGCTCGTGATACCCGCCGAGCTTGGCCCGGTCAGCGGCCTGCGGATCGCGCTCAGCCCCGACCTCGGCTGCTACCGGGTGGACGACGACGTGGCCGCCAACACCAGGGCTGCGGCCGACCGGCTGCGCGAGGCCGGCGCCGTGGTGGAGGAAGTCACGCTGCCCTGGCAGCTGGAGGACGATCAAGCGGGCCGCGCGCATCCACTTCGGCGCGATCTTCGGCCCGTCAGTGCGGGAGCTCTACGAGCAGCACGGCGACGAGCTCACCTCGTACGCCCGGCGTTTCGTCACCGACGCCGCGGAAATCTCCAAAGACGACCTGGTAGCCGGCCTGGAGCTGGAGGGCCGCATCTACGCACCGCTCGGGGCGCTGCTGGCGGACTACGACGCGCTGATCTGCCCGACCTTCGCGGTTCCCGCGCTGCCCGCCGAGTATGACGTCGACGATGCGATCTCGGTGAACGGCCAGCCGAGCGGTGACTGGCTGGACGTCATGATGACGCTGCCCTTCAACATCGCCAGCAGGTGCCCGGTGCTGAGCGTGCCCTCGGGGCGCTCGCGCGACGGGGTCCCGACCGGCCTGTCCGTCGTCGGCAAGACCTATGACGACGTGACCGCGTTCCAGGTCGCCGCCGCCCACGAGAGGCGCTTCCCCTGGTTCGACGACCCGGCCCGCCTGCCGGCGCTGTGACCGCCCGCCCGGCTGCGGGCAGGCAGGGCGGCTACTCGGCCAGGCTAGCGGCGGGCTCGGGCGCCGGCTGAGCGGCGTCGTGGTGGCTCTCGCGCCGCACGATCGTCGCGGCCGCGTCGGAGTCGCGGATCGATAGCGCGCACGGGATGGCGAGCAGGCAGAACGCCGCCGCGACCAGGAACGCCACCCGGTAGGCGGTCAGATTGGCTACCGGGTGCCCGGCCACGACATGAACCGGGCCGACCAGCACGATCGCCGTGGTCAGGACCGCGACGCCAACGGCACCGCCCAGCTGCCGGACCGTGTTGAACATGGTCGACGCCCGTCCGGTCGAGGCCGGGCGTGATGGTGGCGAACGCGGCCGCCTGCAGCGGCACGAAGACCTGGCCCATCGACAGCCCGAGCGTGAACATCAGCAGCCGGGCCCACCACAGGCTGGTCTCCGGCCCGAGCAGCGACAGGAACCCGATGGACGCCGCCGTGCCGAGCAGCCCGATCGTGACGTGGCGGCGCGGGCCGAGCCTCGGGTACAGGAAGCGACTGGCCAGCTGCGCTCCGGCCATGACGCCGATCGCCTCGGGGAACGTGCTGAGCCCCGACTGCAGCGCACTCAGGCCGCGGCCGTCCTGGTAGTACAGCGAGATGGCGTAGAGAGTGCCGAGGAACGCGATCGAGCCCAGCACCATGACGCCGTTGCTCGAGCGGAACAGCCGGTTGGTCAGCAGCCGCAGGTCAACCATTGGCTGCGTGGTGCGCAGCTCCACGACAACCATCGCGGCCAGCAGCACGATCCCGATCGCGATCGCGGTCAGGACATCGGTGGAGTGCCAGCCCTTGACCGGGCCCTCCGATACCCCGTACATCGTCAGGCCGAGGCCGATGCCGGAGAGCAGGAACCCGGGCAGGTCAAAGCGCCCGGGGTTGGCCTGGCCGGGCTGGCGCAGGAAGATCAGGCCGAAGACGAGTGCGGCGGCGCCGATGGGCACGTTCACGTAGAAGACCCAGCGCCAGGACAGGTCCGTGACCAGCAGCCCGCCGAGCACCGGGCCGAGCGCGGGAGCCAGGGTCGTCGGCACCGTGAGAATCGCCGACGCGCGGATACGCTCCGCGGGCGGGAACACGCGGAACAGCATCGCCATCCCGACCGGCGCGAGCATGCCGCCGCCGGCGCCCTGCAGGACGCGGAAGAGCACCAGCTCGCCGAGACTGGTCGCGGTCCCGCACAGCGCTGACGCGACTGTGAAGATCACGATCGCCGCCAGGAGCACCCGCTTGCCGCCGAACCTGTCACCGAGCCAGCCGGAAGCCGGGATGAACACGGCGAGGCTGACCAGGAACGAGATCGAGATGCTGTCGACTGCCAGCGGACTGACCGCGAAGTCGCGGCCGATGGTCGGCAGCGCGACGTTCACGATCGTCACGTCCATGATCGACATGAACATGGCGGCGACGAAGACGACGCTCACCGCGACTTTCTGGCTCATGCGTGCTTGCACTACGGGGGATCCTTAAGCTCGGGCAGCTTCTTTGCTTGAGGTCCCGGCCCGGGCTCGCGCCCGCCGGGATCCGGGTCCGCCTGGCGCAAACCAGAGGTCCCGGATAGTGAGTATACTCAGTAACTACGGACTGGTCCAGCGCGCACCCGGCGCATCGGTCCGGCCAGGCAGAATCGGAGGAGGTGCCTGCGGCACATGCAGCCACAGACTGGCAACGACGTCGTCGATGCCCTGATCTACGCAGCTCACCGGGTCCGCAACGCCGCCGACGCGAGGCTTCGCGAGTGCGGCATCTCGTTCCCTAGCTACAAGCTGATGCGGGCACTGGAAAATTCCGATCGGTCGATGCGCGAGATCAGTGAGATCCTGCACATCTCCCCGCGGACGGTGACCGACATGATCGACGCGCTGCAGGGACGGGGCCTGGTCGAGAGGTACCCGCACGCCTCCGATCGCCGCGTGACGCTCGTGCGCCTGACCCCTGACGGGCGGCGCCAGCTCGCAGCCGCCGCAGCGACGGCCGAGCAGGCCAGCCGCGCCGCGATCGAGGGCCTCAGTCCCCGGGACCAGCGCACACTGCAGGACCTGCTCGGCCGAGTCGCGCCGGCGGACCAGTCCGCAGCTACCTAACTGTCACATAAGGACCTAAACATCATTGCAAGCCGGGAACGAGCTGGATTTCAGGCCGCCTGGCCTCACGACAAGGCGGTTCAGGAGGCGATACGGCTGGCGATCTGGAGCAGCTGGGCATCGCCGCCGCGGTGCCCGAGGATGCCGACCCCGAGGTGATTGCCGCTCGGAAGGTGGCGAACCGGGATCACCAGCTCGGGCCGCCCGGTCAGGCTGGCAGGGGTCGTGAACCGGAACGCGCCCAGCCGGAACGCCTGCAGGTCGGCCGCTGATGCGGTGCGCAGCGGCGGCAGATCCGGCATGACCGGCAGGACAGCGAGCGTGCCGACCGGAAGTTTCCTGCTCAGCCCCGCCGAGTAGGCGTGCCAGGCGCGCCGGTCGTCGTCCTGCTGCTGCCGGGGAGCGGCGGTGAGCTTCTCGCCCCGGCGGGCCCGGTCCGCCACGTCCGGTGCCAGAGCATCGATGTTCTGCGCGAGCCAGGGCCCGTGAGTGGCCCATACCTGCCGCGCCTGGATTCGAGCGAACAGGTCAGCGACCTCGTCGCCGAAGAACGCGCTCAGGTCGTCTTCCTCCGGTACCGACCCTGCGGCCGCGGCGAGGCCGCTGGCGACCGCCAGTACGGCGTCGGCGGTTTCGGTGCTGACGGCGGCGAGGACTCCGGCGGCCACGATCACCCGCGGCGCCGCCAGGTTCGCCGGCGGCCCGGTCCCGGGCGGGCGGGCGTCCGCCCCGGGCAGGCCGGGGCCGGTCATGACCTCCAGGAGCTGACCGAGCTGACCGAGCCCGCGCGCCAGAATGCCGACCGCGTCAAAGGACGGAGCTAGCGGCAGCACCCCGCGAGTGCTGATCAGCCCGTGGGTGGTGCGCAGGCCGAATAGTCCGCAGGCCGCCGCCGGCACCCGGATCGAGCCGCCGGTATCGGTGCCGATGCCAGTGTCGGCCAGCCCGGCCGCAACGGCGGCCGCCGAGCCGGACGAGGAGCCGCCAGTGAGCCTGTCCGGATAGAGCGGGTTCCGCGGCGCGACGCCCTCGCCGGCGCTGCCCGTGAGTGACCAGGCCAGCTGATCGAGCTTGGACAGGCCAGCGACCGAGGCACCGGCGGCGAGCAGGGCGGCCAGGGCGGGCGCCGTCGACGTGCTCGGCGCGTGGGTCTCCCGCCAGCGCGGGTGACCGAATGAGGACACGTGACCCTCGACTGCGATCATGTCCTTGACCGCCAGGGACCAGCCGCTCAGGGGTCCGGAACCGGCTGCCGGGACGCTTACCGATCCAGGAGCCCAGCAATCACCGGGCTGCGGCATCCCTGGGTGCTGTGCGGTCATGTCGACCCCGTTTCATGCCCGGCGGTGCTTACGCATAGTAGCTACCGGGGGCAGGAGTGCGCCCTGCGATCAGGGGTACGGCCCCGGTGACCGGTCATCATCGCTGTCGAGAGGAGCCCGCCATGGCCACCGCCCGCCAGAAGGAAGCTGCGCGCACGAACATCGCCAAGGCCCGCGAGGTGCAGAGCGAGCGGGCGCATGGTGCCAAGATCCCGAAGCAGAGCCAGGGTCTCAGCACGGCCGCCAAGGACAAGCTGCCGGACAAGGAGTTCGCGTTCCCGAAGGAGCGCAAGGAGCCGCTGACGGACGCGCGGCACGTCCGCAACGCGATCTCGCGTTTCGACCAGGTCGAGGGCGTGACCGACGCCGAGCGGGACAAGGCCTGGAAGCGGATCCTGACCGCCGCGAAGCGCTATGACGTCGAGGTCTCCGAGTCGAGCTGGCGCGAGCTGGGCAAGACGCGGCAAGAACGGAAAGAACGGAAAGACCGGCAAGTCCAGCGCACCCAAGAGCAGCACACCCAAGAGCAGCAAAGCCAGCAAGGGCAGCGCCAAGAAGTAGCCTGGCTAATGGGCCGGGCACAACGGCTGGTAGTGGGCCATGTCGGTGGAGTAGGCCCGGCCGGTGTACGGGTCGCGCTGCTCGTTAGGGTCGAGCCCGTCGTAGCTCCGGTGGCTAGCTGGCTCGCCGCACACAACGCATGCTGTGATCAGTGCGCGGTTGCCCGTGGTGCCGTCAACCTCGTTCCGCCGGACCCGAATCACGATCATGACCACGAAGGCGGCGAGGTGAATCAGGGTGATGAGAATGATCAGGGTGGTCAGGCTGCCGCTCACCATGGCTGCAACCCGGCCTGCCTGCCCGTGCTTCCGTGCAGCCAGAGTGAAGTCGAGCACATCCCGAAGAGCCAGACCAGTAGATTCAGGTGGAATCAGACGAACGCTGACGTTGCTTAGCGACTGGTCAGCGCCGAGGGAAGCGACGGTCAGCGGATGGCTACGCGATGAAGATCCTGCACACAAGCGACTGGCATGTGGGCAAGGTGCTCAAGGGCCGGGACCGGCATGACGAGCACGAGGCCGTCCTCCGCAGCATCATCGGCGTGGCCAGGGACGAGGACGTCGACCTCGTCCTCATCGCCGGCGACCTGTTCGAGACCTCGGTGCCGAGCCCGCGGGCGCAGGGCCTGGTCATGCGGGCCCTCCTGGCGCTGCGCGCCGACGGCCGCCAGGTGGTCGCCATCGCCGGGAACCACGACAACGCCGCCCTGCTGGACGGCGTCTACCGCCCGGTGCTCGGGGAGCTCGGGCTGCACGTACTTGGCGCGCCCAAATCACCTGACGCGGGTGGCACGCTGCACCTGACCACCCGGTCCGGCGAGCAGGCGACCATCGCGGCGATGCCGTTCCTGAACCAGCGCTACGCCGTCCGGGCGGCGGAGCTGATCCTGCATGAGGCCGCTGAGCACGCCCTGGACTACGCCCGCCGCGTCGCCGCCATCGTCGGCGCGCTGACCGCGGAGTTCACGGCAGACAGCGTGAACGTGGTGATGGCCCACGCCACCCTGCTCGGCGGCCGCCGCGGCGGGGGCGAGCGCGAGGTGCAGACCTCGTTCGAGTACGAGGTTCCGGCCAGCATCTTCCCGTCGTCCGCGCACTACGCGGCGCTCGGCCACCTGCACCGCCAGCAGGAGATCCCGGCCCCGTGCCCGGCCTTCTACTCGGGCTCGCCGCTGGCCATCGACTTCGGCGAGGAGGCGAACGAGCCGGGCGCACTGATCGTGACCGCGGCCCCCGGCATCCGGGCCGACGCCCGCCGGGTGGACATCTCCGGCAGCCGCCGGCTGCGGACCCTGCGCGGCCCGCTCGACCAGGTCATCGCCGAGGGTGAGCAGGCCGGCGACGCCTACCTGCGGGTCATCCTCGCCGAATCCGCCCGGGCCGGCCTCGGCGACCTCGTCAGGGAGAAGCTGCCCAATGCGCTCGAGGTACAGCTCGACGAGGCCCACCGGCCCCGGCCGGGGGTCCACGGCAGCGAGGCCAAGCCCAGCAGGGCCGGGCGGTCGCCGGTTCAGCTGTTCGGCGACTACCTGCGCGAGCAGGACGTCGCCGATGAACGAGTCGAGCGCATGTTCGCCGAACTGCTCGAGGAGATCACCGACGGCCGCGAGCTGCCGTCCGGGCCGGCGTAGCTACTCCCAGTACGGGCGCAGCTCGAACGTCCCGATCTGCGCAGTCGGATGCCGCGCCGAGACTTCGATCGCGTCATCCAGGTTGGCGCACTCCAGGATCGCGTAGCCCGCGATCTGCTCTTTCGTCTCGGCAAACGGGCCGTCGGCGACCAGGACCCGGCCGTCCCGCACCTTCACCGTGGTCGCGTCGCTGGTCGGGCGCAGGAACCCGCCGCCGACCAGGATGCCGCGCTCCTTCATCTCGGCGTCCCACGCCTCGACGGCCCGGTCCTCCTCCGGGTCGACCGAGCTGCCATCGTCGTTCCAGTCCACGATGGACTCGTCAATGCAATGGAGCATCAGATATCTCACGCGTACCTCCTCCAGGCCGGGCGGCCCTATCCCCACGACGAGCTGACGGCCCCCGGATGGACAACTCGCGAACCCGAACAACCGCGCGAATGTCCGCACGGTCCGCCAGACTGGTGCGGTCGGCGCGAGGGTATTGGGAGGGCGTAACGTGCGGCCGCTGCGACTCCTGCTCGACGGCTTCGGAACCTACCGCAACGAGACCGAGATCGACTTCTCCGACGTCGAGTTTTTCGCGCTCGTGGGGCCGACCGGCTCCGGCAAGAGCACGGTCATCGATGCGCCTCTGCTTCGCCCTGTACGGCACGGTCCCGCGCTGGGACAACGAGCGCGAGGTCCGCAACGCGCTGGCCCCCTCCGCGAACGCGTGCACGGTCAGCCTGGTCTTCGAGATATCCGGGCAGCGCTACGTCGCGATGCGGTCGCTGCAGCGGGGCGCCCGCGGCCAGGTCACGACGAAGGCCGCCCGCCTCGAGCGGCTCGATGCCAGCATCCCGGCCGATGCGCCGCTCCAGGAGATCCTCGAGGCCAGCGTCGAGGCGATTGCCGAGGGACCCGAGCCGTCAAGACGCGGGTCCAGGAACTGCTCGGGCTCAGCTACGAGCACTTCACCCAGTCCGTGCTGCTGCCGCAGGGCGGCTTCTCGGAGTTCCTGCGCGCCACCCCGGCCAACCGCCAGCGCCTGCTGGTCGAGCTGCTCGCCTTCGGCGTCTACAAGGACATCGGCCAGCGCGCCCGCGAGCGCGCCGACATCGCGAAGAACAGATGCGAGCTGGCTCAGCAGAACCGCGACCAGCTCGGCGACGCCACGCAGGACGCCGAGTCGGCCGCGGCCGCCCGCCTGGCCAGTCTCACCGACCTGGCCGGAAAGGTCGAAACCAGCCTGGCGACGCTGACCGGGCTGCACCAGCAGGCGGAAGCTGCCACGCAGCGCGTTCAGGCGGAAGGGAACGTGGCCGCCCAGCTCTCAGCCGTCGCCGCGCCGGCCGATGTTCGCCGGACTGGCGCAGCAGATCGCGGCCGCCGAGGGGCTCGTCGCCGCCGGGCGCAGGCGCCGGGACGAGGCAGCGCGGCTGGCCGAGGACGCCGAGCAGGCACGCGCGAAGCTGCCGGACAAGGCAACCGCGCAGCGCCAGCTCGAGATGCACGCGCTGCGCCGCGACCTGCAGGCCGAGGCGGCCAGGCAGGCGGACGCGCTCGCGGCCTGCCAGGAGAACGACGCGAAGCTCGCCGCGCAGCTGCAGGCCGCTGACCTGGACGTCACGCTCGCGCAGGAAGCGGTCGAGGCGGCGCAGCGGGCGCACGCGGCGGCCGGGCCTGGCCGAGACGCTGCATGTCGGCGACGACTGCCCGGTCTGCCAGCAGACCGTCACGGTGCTTCCGGCTCACGCGGCCCCGGCGAACGTCAGCGCGGCCCGCGCGGCGCTCGAGACGGCGACGGCAGCGCAGCGCCAGGCCAGGATCGCGCAGCAGGACGCGGCCAGGGCAGCGGCGTCGGCGGCAGCCGCTCTCGACGGCACGCAGCGGCGGCTCAGCAAGGCGGCCGAGGTCATGGCCGATGCCCTGCCCGAGGCCGAGCTGGCCGCGCAGCTCGGCGCCATCAGCGCTGCCGACGACGCGGTCGCCCGGACGCGCGCCGCCGCGCGTGCCTGCCAGACCGAGCTCGCTGCCGCGGAGAAGTCCCGCGCCGCCCTCGAGGCAGACGAGCGGAAGGCCTGGGCGGACCTCGGCACGGCCAGGGACAAGCTGGTCCCGCTCGGGGCGCCCGGCGGTCGCCGCGGGACCGGGACAGGACCTGGCGGCCGCGTGGGCCACGGTCGCCGAGTGGGCCGCGGCCGAGGCGAGCCGCGCGCGCCGCCCGCCTGCCCGAACTAAGGACGGCCGCTGCCGCGCTGCAGGAGCAGTTCGACGCGACCGCGCTCGCGCTGGCCGGGCTGCTCGCCGAGCACGACGTCGCCGCCGACCCGCTCACCCGGGCGCCTGCCGCGGTCGCCGACCAGCGCGCCCGGACTGAGGCTGAGCTGCAGCGCATCCGCGCGGACCGGAGGAAGGCCGCGAAGCTCGACAAGGACATCGCCGCCTACCGCGAGGAGAGCCAGGTCGCCGCCATGCTCGGCAACCTGCTCCGGGCGACCTCGTTCGAGCGCTGGCTGTGCAGCGAGGCGCTCGACTCGCTGGTCCGGGAGGCGTCGGGGACCCTGATGGAGCTGTCCGGCGGCCAGTACCAGCTGGACCGGGACGAGCGCAACGACCTGGTCGTCATCGACTACGAGGACGCCGGCGCCCGGCGCCCGGTGCACACGCTGTCGGGCGGCGAGACCTTCCAGGCCTCGCTGGCGCTGGCGCTGGCCCTGTCCCGCCAGGTCGTCGGCCTGTCGGCGGGCATGCGCGAGCTGAACTCGATGTTCCTGGACGAGGGGTTCGGCACGCTCGACAGCGACACGCTGGAGACAGTTGCGCAGCACGCTGGAGCGGCTGTGCGGCAGACTCCGATCGCATGGTGGGCATCATCACGCACGTCGCGGAACTGGCCGAGCGAGTGCCGGTCCGGTTCGTGGTCAGCCGCACCGGCACGACGTCGACGATCGTGAAGGAACGCGCGTGAGCCCGGCGGCCACGCTGCGGCGGCGTCGTTCTCCGTTGATCCGTGGGACCCGAGCTACGGCATGGCGTTCGGCGAGGAGATGACCGGCGACTCGCTGCAGGTATCGACCGCCGAGCTCAACCTGGATCTTGAGCTGCCCGCCGCGCAGTGGCGGCCGGTGACCGCGGACTCCGGCCTGCCCGTTCCCGCCACGATTCTCTTTCTTGACGGCGTGCGCCGGATCGACGCGCGGGTGTGGGTGCACGGGTCGGATCCGCAGCCGTCGCCGGGCATCGCCGCGTCCTACGCGGCCGGCCTGGTGTGCCTGAACGGCACGGCGCGGATCAGCGACGTGATCGTGCTGCGCGGCTTGTTCACGGCCGCGGCCGACGCCGCGACCATCGACAGCCGGCACGCCGTCTACGTCGCGAGGAAGGCGTCCGGGCCGGGCATGGACAAGCTGTCGCTCGCCCTGCAGCAGCATCTCAGCGACGCCGAGGTGCAGCTGGCGCTGCTGTTCCGCAAGGAGAACCCGGACGCGAACGACCTGCTGTTCGTCGACGGACCGCTGCGCGGCCGGACGCACCTGGACCGGACGATCGGCTTCATCAAGACGCATCACACGACGTACCTGCCGCCCGAGCAGGCCGCGGTCGTCGGCGAGCTCGGCCAGGGCCAGCGCACGCCCGCGTTCACGATGGGCACGTCCTGGCGGCGGAGCTCCTGGTACCTGCAGCCTGCCCGGCGCGTCCTCGGCGCCCTGGTCCGGCGTAGTGCGGCTGGAGTGCTCGGCTGACCTGCCCGTTCCCGAGGTGACCCGGCTGGCCGACCTGAGCGCGCTGCTGCTGCCGCCGCTGGCAAGCTCCCCGCACAAGGACCCGCGGGCGCCGCAGAACCTGGTGCCGATCGGCGGCCTTGAGCGCGAGCTGCGCCGCCGCCTCGGCGATCAGCAGCTGCTCTACCGCTCGCTGCGGGCGGCCGCCAGCTCACGGTAGGACGTCAGAAGCCGTCCCTGGTGATCTTGTCGAGCGAGATGACGCGGTAACTCCCGCCTTCCTCGATGGTGATCTTCAAGCCTGGCTCAAGTCGCGCGATCGCGGCCCGGCTGGTTTTCTCGCGTGCCACTTTCCACGCGGAGATGGCCTTGGCAATCGCTTTCACGGCCGTGGCCGTTCCGGCGATGAGCGCCACGGCGATCGTGACTGGCTCCTCGCGGAAGCCCTCCTCCGTGTCATGCCGGGCGACGACCTGATACTCACCGGCCGCCTGCGCTCGCAGGAATGAGATGAGGTCATCGAGATCCGCGGGCGGCATGCCCTCGATGCGGACAACTGTCTCTGCCATCTCCTCAGCGCTCCTTCGTCGTGCCGGTACGCAGATTCTGCTCGTACAGAACAACCGAGCTGCTGGCTCTCAGCCAGTCCTGCTCGGTAAACGACAGGAATCGGCGCCAGCCCTCCGGCCAGGACGCCAGCAGCTCGGTCCGGGCCCGCCGGGAGGATCTCGGGCGGCGGCCCATCGGCAGCACCATGCTGGTGGCTGGATCGACGATGTGTGCCGTGTTATGGGCGAACCAGCCAGGGAACGGGCACTCCTGCCACGTGGGCGGCACGGGGAACCATCGCCTGGATGCCCCGCCCGCGTGCATCGGGCAGCTAACGTGCGGGCACCGGTGCTCGATCCGCCGGGCGGCCTGCGTCATGAGGCTGAAGCCGAGGTCCTTCCGGCGCTGAATCTCCAGCGCCGCCTGCGCGTAGGCGGGCGGCCGGCCATTGACGCGCAGATCCTGGAAGGGGTGCCCGTCGGGGACGGGCTCGAGCAGCAGGGAGTTCGGCTGCACGACCGAACTGCGCCGCGGGTAGCCCTCCGGCCGGATCTGGATGCTCGTGAAGGCCGGGGTGAAGCTCTTCCTGAGCTCGCGGAAAAGAGGCTGCGGCAGCGGGTGGAGCAGTTCGCGCAGCGCGTTCTGGTTGCGCCGGAGCCGCGTCAGGTAGGCCCGGGCAATCGGCATCGCCGGATGCAGGACCTCCCGCTCGACGAGCGCCAGGAAGTCCCCCATGCGGATCATGAAGAACTTGCCCTGGGCCTCGGTCTCGCGGGGCGAGTCAGCGTCCGGGTAGACCGGCTCCAGTCGGCTGACCAGCGCGATCAGCTCGTTGTAGAACTCGTCGACGCCGAGCCGGGACGGAAGCAGTCCGCGCTGCAGGCAGTAGTTCACCAGCGCCACGAATCCCGCGCATGGCTCTGTCGTGAAGAACGCGGCCTGCACGAGCGGCGTCAGCGCCAGGTATGCCTCCTCGGCGTTCCAGACTCTCTCCAGGAAGCGGAACACGACTTCATAGGTGCTGGCTTGCTCCAGCCATGTGCTGAAGGCGCGGCCGCTCTCCGTGCCGCCCGACTGCCGGTAGACGAAGACGTTCGTGGCCTCCTCGGCCAGGTAGGTCTCGCTGATATCGCGGTGGTCGCGCCGATCGGCTGGCGTCTCCTCCTCAGCCACAGTGAAGTAACGGCCGTCCTCGATGATGCGCATGGCCCTCACCGGCGCCCGCACCACCTCGCGGTAGCCCTGGCCGGGCTGGAGCTCGTGCAGCCGGAACGTCTCGTCCGGATGCTGCCGGACCGACTCGGCGACTGCGAGGGCCAGCTTCAGCTCGCGGCACGCCTGCAGGTACTGGAACGGGTAGGCGATCATCTGCAGGAAGTGGTGCCACTCGTGCAGCAGCGTCGGCTTTAACTCCGTCTCCAGCATGGCGATGCCGAGCTGGAAGATAGCGCCGGCTTGCTGGCCTTCGCGGGCCGGCCGGGACGCAAGCTCGACAGCTAAGCCGTGGGCTACGTGGCTCTGCGGTATCAGCAGGTCGTAGAAAGCTGTGCCGGTGGCCGAATCGAAGTGCGATCTGACACTTGGCCGCGCGGCGCCGCTGTCCGCCATCGGCTCCCCCTCGCGATTAGGAAGCTGTGCCAGCGCAGACGCAATCCGGTGCGCACTGGAGGTAACTGTACGTCGCGGCCCGGCCCGGCGGGAGTCCCTGCGTACCCGATACAGGTCTCGCAGGCACGAGCCACTCTCCCGGAGCTCCTGAGCAGGGTCGAGGAGGGCGAGGAAGTGACAATCACCCGCCACGGCAGACCGGTCGCTGTCCTGGTGCGACCCGACGTCCTGAGGGCCAGGGCGCATGTGGTGATCGACGATGGGCTGCGCGTCCATGAACTGCTCTCCGGCGCGGCGGCGAGCGAGCTGCCGGCCGGCCCGGGCCTGAGCGAGCAGCGAGCCGAGGAACTCATCAGGGAGATCCGGGCCGGACGGGCGCGGCGATGACGGACGCCTTCGACGCTGACGCCATCATTTACGCGGCTGTCCGCGAGCATCCGCTCGGCCGGCGGGTGCTCGCGCTGTTCCGCGCGGCCGGGACGCAGCCAGCGGGCACCGGGTCAGTCCTGCTGCTGCCCGAGATCCTCAGCAAGCCTTTGCGGGACGGCGGCACTGCAGAGGTCCGCATTCTGGCCGGCCTGCTGTCCCGCCTCGATCTGCGTCCGGTCGACCGGGCCACGGCAGAGCTCGCCACCGCCCTGGGCAGCAAGTACGGCCTGCGGGCGGCGGACGCAGCGCATCTCGCGACGGCGATCGGCGTCAGCGCCGACCGGTTCATCACGAGTAATCAGCGTGACTTCCCGGCCGCGGCCATCACCGAGCTCCAGGTCACCTACCCGGCTGACCTTCCCGAGCCTGCCGCCTAGCGCTCGGTCCGCAGCTGCATGACGCATGACTCCGGGGGTAGCTGACCAGCGCTGCATCGACCGCTATCCGGGGAGATGACGCCATGGCCAGCGCAGCGCTCGCACACCGCGGGCGGCTCGCCGGCGCCCTGCTCATGCTGCTGGGCGCGTGGGGAGCGCTCGTCCCGTTCGTCGGACCCTACTTCGGTTACGCCTACACGCCGGACAAGGTCTGGATCTGGACCTCCGGCCGCCTCTGGCTGTCGGTCGTGCCGGGCGCGGCCGTCTTTCTCGGCGGCCTCCTGGTCGCCGCCTCCGACCGGGCGGCTGCGCCCGGCGCGTTCCTCGCCGCGCTCGGCGGCGTCTGGTTCGTGATCGGCCAGCCGGTCATCGCGTTCGCCCTCCCGGCAGCGCCCATCTCGCCCGGGGTACCGGCGCCGGTCCACAACGCCGTCTTCGGCGTCGCCGCCATGCGCTTCCTTGAGGCGCTCGGCTTCTTCTCCGGACTTGGCGTCGTCATCCTGTTCTTCGCGGCGCTGGCCCTCGGCGAGGTCATCGTCGCCCGGATGGCCGCCCGCCGCTTCAGCGCCCGGCTGGCTGAGGCTTACGAGCGCGGCGACCAGTACCCGACCGAGCAGTACCGGCCCGTGTACTGACGACAGCCGTGTACTGACGACAGCCTGTCCTGACGACAGCCGTGTACTGGCGACAGCCGTGTACTGGCGACAGCCGTGTACTGGGAGCTGTACTTCCCGGTTCGCCGAAGGTCGCTCAGCAGCTAGCGGCGGATCCGTGCCGCGAACAGATCGCGCAGGCTGACGATCCCGCAGACCGAGCGCCCGTCGACGACTGGCAGGTGGCGGAAGCCGTTCAGCAGCATGATCTGCGCGGCCTCCTCAGAGGTCGCGTCCGGCGCGGCTGCCTGCGGATCCGGCGTCATCCACTCCGATACCGCCGACCGGCTCAGGTCCTCTCCCGACGCGGCCGCGCGGAGCACGTCCCGCTCGGTGATGATGCCGGCGAGGAACGAGGCCTGCATCACGACTGCCGATCCGACGCCGGCCGCGACCATCGCGGCGGCGGCCGAGGCCAGCGGCGCGTCGGGCGTGGTCGACACCACGCGGCTGCTCATCAGCTCCCGGACCGTGGCCATGCCCTAGCCGCTTCCGCCGGTCTCGTCCAGCTCCGGGTCATCTGACGGACTGGACGGCCCGGCCAGCTCCGCGGTGAGCATCGACCACAGCTGGCCAGTCCAGGAGGACACCTGCGGCCAGGCCCGCCAGAAGACCTGCAGCGTTGTCTCGTCGAACTCGGCCAGCGCCCGCTGCGCGGTCACGCTGGCCGCCACGTCCTCTAGCTCGTGGATCAGCTCCAGGAATCTGTCACCGATGTCGTCCATCGGCACCTCCATCGCAGCTGCGATTTGGTATGCCACTGACGTTAAACGAGATCAGGCCAGCGGTCACTGCCTAAATACTGTGGGACTGGCTCAAGGGCGCAGCAGAGGAGGCTAGCGTGCGAGAGAACGCACTGGACGTCAGGGACATGCTCACCGGGCGACCTGAACTGCTGCACGACGCCCTCGACCGGTCACTGGCGTACCTGGGCGGCATCGCCGACCGCCGGGTCGCGCCGGACGCGGAAGCCGTCAGCGCGCTCGGCCAGCTCGACTTCGAGCTGCCGCAGGCCGGGCTGCCGGCGCCCGACGTGCTCGGCATGCTCGACACCGTGGGCTCGCCCGCGACTGTGGCGACCAACGGCCCCCGGTATTTCGGTTTCGTCATCGGCGGCGTGCTGCCATCCGCGCAGGCGGCGGCGTGGCTGAGCCAGGCCTGGGACCAGAACGGCGCGCTGAACTGTGATGTCCCCGGTCGGCGCCCGGCTGAACGCCGTCGCCCTCCGGTGGATCACCGGCCTGCTCGGGCTGCCCGACGGCACCAGCGGCGGCTTCGTCACCGGCGCCACGATGGCGAACGCGACCTGCCTGGCGGCCGCGCGTGATGCGGTCCTCACCCGCCATGGCTGGGATGCCGCAGGCCAGGGACTGATCGGAGCGCCGCCGGTCACCGTCGTCGCGGGCGCGGAAGTGCATACGACGGTGCGCAAGGCGCTCGGGATCGTCGGCCTCGGCCGGGACCGGGCCACCGTTCTGCCCGCCGACGGGCAGGGCCGCATCAGCCCGGCGAAGCTCCCGGAGCTGACCGGTCCGGCGATCGTGTGCCTTCAGGCCGGGAACGTCAACACCGGGGCCAGTGATCCCTTCGGGCCGCTGATCGAATGGGCTCGCGAGGCCGGTGCGTGGGTTCACGTCGATGGCGCATTCGGCCTGTGGGCCGCGGCCTCGCCTGACCTGCGCGGGCAGGTTGCCGGGATCGACGGTGCTGACTCGTGGGCGACGGACTGTCACAAGTGGCTGAACACGACCTACGACTGCGGCGTCGCGCTGGTTCGCGACCGGGAGAAGCTGCAGGCAGCGATGGAGGCATCAGCGTCGTACCTGCCCGGCGCGGCCGCCGAGGGCATGGGCCTGACCCCGCAGTCCTCGCAGCGGGCGCGGGGCGTCGAGGTGTGGGCCGCGCTGGCCTCGCTCGGCCGCGACGGCGTGGCGGAACTGGTCGGCCGTAGCTGCGCGCTGGCGCGGCGGTTCGCCGACGGCATGCGCGACGCCGGCTTCGACGTGCTGAACGATGTCGTGCTGAACCAGGTGCTCGTGTCGTTCGGCCCGGCCGAGCGGACTGACGCGGTCATCGCCGCGGTCCAGGACGAGGGAACCTGCTGGTGCGGGCCGACGACGTGGCACGACGTGCGGGCCATGCGCGTCAGCGTGAGCGGCTGGTCCACGACCGAGGAGGACATCGACCGCAGCGTGGCCGCTGTTCGCGCGTGCGCGGCGGCGCACTAGACGCGGCCCGGGCTCAGGCAGAGCCGATCTGACCCAGCCCGAACACGATCCGGTCGAGCATCACATCGTCGGCCGGCCAGGGGAAGCCGGGCAGCAGTCCGCGCAGCGTGGCGTAGCCGTGCAGCCCGGCCCAGATCGCGGTGCCGTCCCGTACCGGATCGTCACTGACGGACACGCCCGCGTCGATGCAGTCCTGGAGGCTGGCCACCAGCAGCTGAAAGCTCTCGGTGCGGATCGGCGGGACCGGCACCGCGTCGTCGCCGATGAGGTCCCGGCGCTCGAATAGCAGCCGGTACCGGTTCGGCCGCTCGGCGGCGAACCGCAGGTAGCCCGCGCACCCAGCCCGCAGGCACTGCGCCGGGCTGGCGCCGGCGGACCGGGCCGCCTCGGTCGAGCCGCTGATCTCCGCATTGAAGTCGCTGAAGGCGTCATCCACGATCGCGTCCACGATGGCCTCGCGATCCGGGAAATGCGAGTAGATCGACGGCGCGGAAATGCCGATCTTGCGTGCGATAGCCCGGAGGGTGACAGCCTCCTCGCTGCCGCTGTCCTCTAGCAGCTGCGCGGCGCCCGCCAGGATCTCGGCTCGCAGCCGCGTGCCCTGACCTCGCCTGTTGCGCTCCCGCACCGCTTCTTTCACGCCTTCACTTTACATCTGTTTACTCATGCTGTAAAACTTACAAGTGTAAGCCAACAGGCGTTTAGCAAGTCCGAGGAGACCGGGCCATGGAGCTGATCAACACCCGCGAGGGGATCGCGGACCAGCAGGGGCACCCCAGACGGCGCGCGGTCCTCGCCGTCATGTGCCTGTCGCTGCTCGTGGTCGTCATCGACAACACGATCCTGAACACAGCCCTGCCGACACTGGCCCGGGTGCTGCACGCATCGACCACTGACCTGCAGTGGATCACCGACGGCTACACGCTGACGTTCGCGGCACTGCTGGTGATGGCGGGCGCGCTCGGCGACCGCTTCGGCCGGCGCCGGGCCCTGCTGCTCGGACTGGTCGTCTTCGCCTCCGGCTCGGCCTGGGCGGCACTGTCCGGTGACTCGTCCACCCTGATCGCGGCCCGCGCGCTGATGGGCGTCGGTGCCGCCTTCGTCATGCCGGCCACGCTGTCGATCCTGACGGCGGTGTTCCCGGCCAAGGAGCGCGCAGGTGCGATCGGTGCCTGGTCGGCGATCGCCGGCGTCGGCATCGTGGTCGGCCCGACGCTTGGCGGCCTGCTGCTGGCGCACTTCTACTGGGGCTCTGTCTTCTGGGTGAACGTGCCGCTCGTCGGCGTCGCAATCGCAGCCGTCATCCTCGTCGTTCCCGACCTGCCAGGGCGGCGCGCGAGCCGGCACCCGCCTCGACATCCTTGGCGCCGTGCTCTCCGCGGCTGCCATGCTGGCCATCGTCGACGCGGTCATCGAGGGCCCGAACCGCGGCTGGACCAGCGCCGCGACACTGGGGGAGCTGGCGCTCGGCGCGCTGCTCGTCGGTGCCTTTGCCTGGCGCGAGCTGCACGTGGCGAACCCGCTGATCGACGTCCGGGTCTTCCGGCATCGCGCATTCTCGGCAGCCAGCTCGGCGATCGGGCTGACCTTCCTGGCCCTGTTCGGCTCGCTGTTCGCGCTGACCCAGTACCTCCAGCTCGTGCACGGATACAGCCCGCTGTCCGCCGGCGTCCGCGCCCTGCCGTTCGCCGCGGCCGTCATGGCAACCGCGCCGCTGAGCAGCACGCTGGTGAAGCGACTCGGAATCCGCATGGTGATCCCGGCTGGCCTGACAGCAATGGGCGGCGGCCTGCTCATGCTGACGCAGGTGACCCCGACCACGAGCTACACCTACCTGGCAATCGGCGTCGCCATCATGGGTGCCGGCATGGGCCTGGTCATGGCGCCTGCTGGCGAGTCGATCATGTCGGTCCTGCCCGCCGCGCAGTACGGCGCAGGCAGCGCCATCAACGACACCGTGCAGGAACTCGGCGGGAGCCTCGGCATCGCCGTCATCGGCAGCGTCGTTGCCTCGTCGTTCCGCCGCAGCATGGACACCAGCGGGCTACCGGGTCCGGTCGTCACGGCCGCCCGGCCATCGATCGCGGCGGCAGACGCGGTGGCAGGCCATGCCGGACCGCTGGCGCCGCACGTGCTCGAAGTCGCGCAGCAGGGTTTCACGACCGCCATGACGACCGGCTTCACGGTCGCCGGCACTATCGCCGTGACGGCGGCGGTCCTGGTCGCGATCGCCCTCCCCCGCCGCACCGCCCGACAGGCCGGAACTGAGACCAGTGTGGTCCTGGCTGGCGAGCGACCGCTTGCAACCGCGCTCATTGACTAGCCTACTCTCCGTAGCCGCCTTCCTGGCCGCCTGAGCACTGTCTCGGCACCTTTCGATCCCGTAAAGGTGCCGAGGCGCCGTTATGGGGCGCAGCAGCCGTCGCTCCTGATCTCATACGAGGCGCAAAGACCTGACAAATATTCTGGCCAAATTTGAGCCAGGTCGGTGGCGACCAAATTCGACTGGGTACCTTGACACAGCGTGTTACACTTCAGCGGTTGCCTCAGACTGTATGAGAGACCATCGTAAGACGGTTTACTTCCGGGACGCGGAGGTCGGCGCTGACGCTGGAGGGGCAACACCTCCTATTGATCGACGCTAAAGGAGACGTCGGGCGCCATGGATGCCGGGCAACTTGTGCAGGTCGAAAACGCGAGCGATAGCACATCTAGCCTGCTGCGATGGCGCAGCCGATGCGGTGGCCACGGGTCCTGCGTACAAGTGGCAAACCTGCCTGCAGGAGCAGTAGCTGTCCGGGATGGAAAGACCCCTGATACCAGTCCGGTCCTGATTTTTGATGCTGCCGAGTGGAGTTCTTTCGTCTCGGGCGTGAAGGCCGGGGAGTTCGACTAACCCCACGCGACATGACTGTCGCCGCATGTCGCCAAAATGCGCCCCAGCCGGCCGGCGCTGTCGGCTGGGAGCGCTCCGCTGCTAGCAGTTGGTGTCTGACACGTCAGCGACTCGTGCGCCCGCGAGTCCCTGCTGTGCCGCTACGAGTAGCGGCACGATGGCGATCACGTCCTCGCGGCCCTGCTGGGCCGCGCGGGTCCAGACCGCTCGTTCCTGCTTGAGCTGAGTCACCATCTCGCGTGCGCGGACGGCCTCAGCCTGCCAGTACTTCAGTTCGTCCTCGGCCGCCGCGCGGCAGCGGGCGAAGGCCCTGCTGGCCCACGACAAGGTGAGGCCCCAGGCTGCGGCGGCGGACACGACTGACCACCCGAAGATCTCAAGCACTGTCCTCACCTGCCCTCCGTCGCCGTCTGCACTTCGTGGCTCCGAGATCGTGCCTGACCTGGGAATCTGGACCCTTGCGGATACTCGAGAGGTGTGTAGTGTTGGTTCTGGCCATTGAGCTATTCCGTTTCTGACTACTGAGCTCGGATGGTTTCTTGGTTTTCGACCTCCTGGGCGGGCGCGCATGCCCGCCCAGTGTCATGTCTGCGAGCGAAAGCGCTCGCTTAGCGGGACAAGCCTGGAGGTCTGGCGGATCGCGCGCGCCGTGAGGGGTGCGGGGCCGACGTCGAGGAGCTTCCTGGCCTGCGCGTCTAGCGACCATCTCGGCCTCCCGCCCCACCTGAGGGTGAGCCCTCTGATTTGAATTGTGAGTTAACGAACCTTTGGCTGCAAGATGCAGCGCAAGATGTCATGAATGTTTTTCTGACTCCTTCACGCGCGGACGCAGCAGCGCTACGATTCCGGTGAGTTTGCTGAGTCAGTTGCGGCTGGCCTGACAGGAAGAGGCACGTGCCCGACCCGAGGAGCTCGGTTGCCAACCGCGCCCTCGCCGCGGAGTTGCGGCGGCTGCGCGAGCTTTCTGGCATGTCTGGTGACGAGGTGGCTAGCCGCCTGCACTGGTCGGCTTCCAAGGTCAGCCGCGTCGAAACGAACCGGAGTGGTATCAAGCGACAGGACCTCGACCGCCTGCTAGACCTCTACGACCTTGACGAAGCGCGGCGCGAGCAGCTTCGAGACCTCGCCGCCGAGCCTGAGCCGCGCGGCTGGTGGAACGCTTACAGCGAGTCCATTGACCCCGAATATTCCGCCTACATCAGCCTCGAAGCGCATGCCTCCCAGCTCCTTTGCTGGTCACCGGAGTTGATCCACGGGCTGCTGCAAACGCAGGATTACGCACGCGAGATCATGGGCATCGCCTACGGCTCTCCGCCGACGATCCCGCCGCGTAAAGTCCAGGATCGGATCACGGTTCGTATGCGGCGGCAGGAATTGCTGACGCAGGAGGGACCGAAGCACTTTACGTTCATTCTCGATGAAGGCACTCTGCTGCGCCGCCATGGCAGCCCGAAGGTCATGCGCGCCCAGCTAGCTCGTCTCGTTCAGGTCTCGCAGCTACCGCGCGTGACAGTGAGGGTGCTCGCCTTTGATGGCGCTCACCCGTTGATAATGCAAGGATCCTTCGCCGTTCTCGAGTTCGCGTCAGTCCACGACATTCCGATCAGTGATGTCGTCTACGTCGAGGAGCTCACCCGCAGCGACTTCGTCGACGACGAAGCCGACCCGCACGAGTACCGGCTCGCTTTTGAGCGGCTTGCTGATGTGGCCCTGGACGCGGATGAGTCCCGTCAGCTCATCGCGCGGACTGCAGTCGAGCAGTGGTCGTGAGCCCGCTACAGAACACATCAGCCTCGTCTGACTCTTCAGTGATCGCCAGCAACCGGGCACTCGCTCGATTCCCTGCAGATAAGGCACACTGGAACTGCCGCTCCGTTAACACCGGCGGTAGGTCTAGCAAGGAGTGCTTGTGCCAGGGGAGACAGCAGGCGGCTTCGCGCCACGTGACCGCGTCGCAAAGGAAGTGGAGGACGTCGTGGGCATGGCAACCCTGCAGTGGCGCAAGCCCTGCGGCGCGGCCGGTTCGTGCGTCGAGATAGCGAGCCTTCCTCAGGGCAGAGTCGCCATCAGGGACGGGAAGTCGGGCGAGGCCAGCCCGGTTCTCGTCTTCACCCAGGCCGAGTGGGACGCTTTCACTGCCGCGATTAAGACGGGCGAGCTGAGCTAGGACTGCGCGGGAACCCCGATGGTGCCCGGCATCGCACCGCTCTCGAGGATGCGGGCCGCGCCCCGGATGACGCAGCGCAGCGGGTCATCGACGACCATCACCGCGATGTCAGCGGCAGCCTCGATCCGGTAGGCGAGACCTGGCAGCAGGGCGCCGCCGCCGGCCAGCCTTATCTTGCCGCGAACGACTTCCTCCGCGAGGTTCGGCGGGATGTCGGAGAGCATCTCCTCGACCGCGCCAGTGATCGCAGCTGCGGCCGGCTCCACAGCCGCTGCCACCAGTCGTGCTGAGATGTGCTCTACCCGAGGCACGCGGCGCGCGGCGTCGACTCCGACGGTCTCGGCCTCGACGATGGAGCCGTCCGCAAGGCCCAGCGTCATCTTCAGGTTCCTGGCCGCATTCCGTCCGATGAGCAGGCCGTGCTCGAGCTTGACCGCCCGGACGATGGCCTCATCCATGGCGTTGCCGCCCAGGCGCAGCGAGCGGGCGCGCACAACATGGCCGCCGGCCAGCACCGCCACCTCTGTCGTGCCGCCGCCGATATCGACCACAAAGGCGCCCGAGCCGGCGGTCAGGTCGAACCCGGCTCCTGCCGCCGCGGCAACTGGCTCGTCCACAAGCTGGACGGTGCAGCGCGGCTTCAGCGCCTCGGCAGCAGCCGCCACTGAACGGCGTTCCACCCACGTTGCCTCGACCGGCAGGCAGACCACCGCAGTGGTACGCGCGAGGCGGCGCCGGACCCGCGCCTCCTTCAGGAAGGCCTGCAGCATCGCGACAGTAGCCTCGAGATCCGCGATCACGCCGTCACGGAGCGGGTGGATCACCTCGATGTCCTGCGGCTCCTTACCGGTGAGCGCGTCGGCAGCGGCGCCGAAAGCAACCACATCGCCGCTCGTGCGGCTGATCGCGATTGCCGATGGCTCTTCGATCACGATGCCCCGGCCGGCTACATACACCAGGGTGTTCACCGTGCCCAGGTCGATCGCCACGCCCGACCTAAACCGCATCGCCTGCCCTCTGCCCGGTTTTGATGATCCGCCTACCAGTATGGAGTCATCTGGAACAGCCCGAGCATGTTCCCGTGACCTTAAGGGGCAAACGTGAGCGCCATCGAGGCCACCCCCATCGCAACACTGCGCCTGGATCTGCTGCCGCTGCAGGCGGAGCACGCGGAGGAGATGGCGGCCGTCCTGGCTTCCCCGGACCTGCACACCTTTACCGGCGGTTCACCGACCTCGCCGCACGAGCTCCGCGTCCGCTACGAGCGCATGATCGCCGGGTCGCCTGATCCGGCGGTGTCCTGGTGCAACTGGGTCATCCGGCTCCGCGACGAGTGCTGCCTGGCCGGGACGGTCCAGGCAACAATCAGCACGGGCAGCGGTCTGGTGGCCGAGCTGGCCTGGGTCGTCGGGCTGCCGTGGCAGGGCCGCGGCATTGCCACTGAGGCCGCACTGGCGCTCATAACCTGGCTCAGGCAACAATCGGTCCAGGCCGTCATCGCCCACATCCCTCCCGGACACGCGGCATCCGCTGCCGTGGCCAGGGCGGCCGGGCTCACTCCGACCAGCTACCGGCACGACGGAGAACTGCGGTGGCGCCTGGTGCTGCAGCTGTAGCCGCATCACTGCCCGGATCGTGACGACCGCTTGCGGAGGACGACATGCACAGGCTGACGGCTGACATCGACGGGCAGGAGATCTCCTACCTGCGGAGCGAAGGCGACGGGCGCCCCGTCGTATTCGTGCATGGCAACTCGGCCTCAGCCCGCACCTGGCGGCCGCTGCTGGACGGCCCTTTCGGGCGGCGCTTCCGGTGCCTGGCACTCGACCTGCCCGGCCACGGCGAGTCCGCGCCGGCGGCGGACCACGCTGTCTACTCGCTGCCCGGGTACGCCGCGGTGCTGGCCGGCTTCGCCGGCGCTCTGGGCGCCGAGAATGCCGTTGTCGTCGGCTGGAGCCTCGGCGGCCACATCGCGCTCGAGGCGGCGCCGTCGTTGCCGGACGCGGCCGGTTTCGTGATCTTCGGCACGCCGCCAGTCGCGTCAGCCGCGCAGATGGCCGAGGCATTCCTGCCTAATCCGGCAATGAACGTCGGCTTCACCGAGGTCGTCAGCGAGGACGACGCCAGGGCCTACGCCGCCAGTTTCACCGCGCCTGGCTCCGCGCTTCCGGCCGACGGCTTCGTCGCCGACATCCTGGCCACCGACGGCGCCGCCCGCGCCAGCCTGCTGGCCAGCATCGGCGCCGGCCGCTTCGCCGACGAGGTGGCCATCGCCGGCTCGCTGCGGCAGCCGCTGGCCATCCTGCACGGAAGCGGCGAGCAGCTCGTCAGTCTCGACTATCTGCAGCAGCTTGACCTGCCGAGCCTGTGGCGCGGCGAGAGTGCAGCTGATCGCAGGAGCAGGACACGCGCCGCAGCAGGAGACGCCGGAGCAGTTCGCCGCCCTGCTGGCGGAGTTCATCAGCGACCTCGGAGACTGACCGCCCGTCAGCCCGCGGGCAGCGCCCAGGCGGTGACGCCCTTGCTGTTCGCGCCGAACAGCCAGTTGCTGGCGAACACCGACTGGCCGAACGTCGTACCGCCCGCCAGCTTGCGCACGATCGCGCCGGTACTGGCATTGAGGAGGTAGATGCCTGTCGGCGGCGATGAGTAGGTGCCGGCCGCGAGCAAGCCGCCGCCATCGAGCGTCGGGCTGCCGATCACGCCGCCAGGCATGCCGGTACTCCACACCAGCGCACCGGTGCTCGCGACCCGCTCCTGAACCGAGCCCCGGTATGCCGTCGTTCCCACGGTCGTTTTCATGGCCGGCCAGGAACAGGTCGGTGCCGTTGTAGGCCGGAGCGGCCAGGCACTCGCCTGTCCCGCCAGCCGCATTGGCGATCCGCGCCGACCAGACGAGCTTCATGGTGGCCCGGCTGACCACGTAGAAGATGCCGTTCTTGTTGCAGGCGCCGACGTCACCGTCGAAGAACACCGGCGAACCGCCGAAATCACCGTCGGTAGTCACCTGGCTGGCCGGGACCTTGAAGGATCCCAGCACCTTCAGGGCCACCGGGCTCAGCTTGATGATCGACTCGGAGTGATCGAGCCGCGGCTTCGCCACCGGGCCGTTGCCGGTGGTCGCGTATACGTCGCCGTTGGCCGCGACCCCGATGCTGGACCAGACCGATCCGCCGGCATTCTTCGCGCCAGCCGGGACCGCGTAGAACTGGGCTAGCTTCTTCCCCGTGGCCTGGTTGTAGGCAATGACGCCGCCGCGGATAAGTGGCGTGTCGCAGTTCGACGAGACACCCATGTAGACCTTGCCGTTCGCGACGGTAGGCGACGCCCAGTTGTAGAAGTTGTTGATCTTCGAAGACGGGATCCCCACCGCCGAGCGCCATTCAACCTTCAGGTTGGACGCCTTCAGCGCATACAGATAGCCGTCTCCGCCGGCCACGTACACCGTGACCACGTGACTGACCGGGCTGGCCGCCACTGTGGCCGTCGACGTCACGCCCACCGCCGGGCAGGTCAGCTTTGGCTGGCGGCCGATATACACCTTGTCCAGAACCTTGCCCGTCGTCTCGCTCAGCTTGTAGAACCAGCCCTTGGCCGAGCCGATGAAGACCGAGCTGGCCGCCACCGTCGGGCTGGCCAGATACGGCGACCCGGTCGTGAAGTGCCACTTCTGCACCAGGGTCGGCGCATTGGCCGGCGTGATCGCCGTCTGGGTGGTGCTGAAGGACGCGTGCAGCGGGCCGTCCAGGTACGCGGGCCAGTCCGACGCCGGCAGAGCAGCCGGGGCGGCCGACCCGGCCTTTCCTGCCGCTGACCCAGTCAGGCTGGCCGCCGATGCAGGCGCGACCGCAGCCAGCCCGCTGCCGATGGCCAGAGCTCCGAGCAATCCGGCGCTCGCAATGCCGGCGACAACGCGAGACCGCTGTCTCTTCCGGCGGTTTGGTGCTACCCAGATTGCGTCCGCCCGCATAGCCCGCTCCCAGTGAATCCGCACCTTCTGTAACTGGCGGGACTCATAGTGACAGCAGGGAACTCAGACGGGCGGCAGAATCCTAAGGAAAAGTAAATGCCCGGCCACCAGCGAGGACGAGTCCTGCCGGTGACCGGGCACCGCGAGCCGGCTAGCGGGGACTACCGCGAGCCGGCTAGCAGGCAACTGCGCGCGGCTAGATCATGTCGAACTTGTCCGGGTCGGGCCCGGTCCGCTCGTTGCGGTTGAGCGCGCTGATCGCCTCGACATCCTCCCCGGACAGCTCGAAGTCGAAGATGTCGATGTTCTCCTTGATCCGGGCCGGCGTGACGGACTTGGGGAACACGATGTCGCCGCGCTCGATGTGCCACCGCAGAATTACCTGGGCCGGCGTCTTGCCGTAGCGGCGGGCGATCTCGTTGATCGTGGGGTCCTCCAGCGCGTTCCCGCGAGCGATCGGAGACCAGGCCTCGATCGCGATCTGGTGCTCGGCGCAGAAGCCGCGCACATCATCCTGGGTCAGGTACGGGTTGACCTCGATCTGGTCGACCGCAGGCGTGATCTCGCTCTCCTGGTGCAGCCGCCGCAGGTGATGCGGCTGGAAGTTGGAGACGCCGATAGACCGCGCGCGGCCGTCCCGGTAGAACTCCTCGAGCGTCTTCCAGGTCGACACGAAGTCGCCGTCGTACCTGGTCGGCAGCGGCCAGTGGATCAGGAACAGGTCCACGTAGTCGAAGCCGAGCGCTTTCAGCGATTCGTCGAAGGCCCGGCGGGCGTCGTCCGGCCGGTGCGCGCCGTTGTTCAGCTTCGTGGTAACGAAGACCTCGTTCCTGCTGAGTCCGGACTTGCTGATGGCCGCGCCGACTTCGGCCTCGTTCCCGTACATCTCGGCAGTGTCGATGTGCCGGTAGCCGGCTTTCAGCGCGTGGGTCACGGCCGCTTCGGTGTCCTGGGGCTTCACCAGGAACACGCCGAAGCCGAACTGCGGAATCCTCTGGCCGTTGTTCAGCATGATCTCTGGGATATCGGTCACGACTACCTTCTCCTCCGGGGCCGATTGAGTGCAGATTCTGCTCTTGGGTATCAGTACAGCCCTGCCCAGGAGCGGGCGCCCTACGCATGGGCGCCGCGGCGCTAACTGCGGGCCAGGTCCTCCCAGGTCCGGCCGCTGCGGACACTCCGGGGCTGGTCAGCGGTCACGTCCGAGCCCGGCTGCGCGTGGTCATCGCGAACCTTGACCAGGATCCAGCTTTTCTCGCCTGTCCTGGTCAGGGCGAACCCGCCGGACAGCTTGGCGCCGTCCAGCAGCACCGACAGGTGGCCTGGCTCATCGCGGACGATCTCGGCAGGTCCCTCATCCCAGATGATGACCGCCCCGCTGCCGCGGCGAGGGCGGCCGGCGGCCCGGTCGGGGCCCGGCCGGGATGGCTGCCGTCGGCGCCTGCCTCGCCCCGGGGCTGCGCGCTGTCCTCGGGCGCACGTTCGTGCACTCCCTCGAAATCGCCCGCCGAGATCTCGTGATCCTCGACCGGCACGGCGAGCCTGCGGACAGCCGGATCCAGGGACGGCCCCCTGGGCACCGCCCACGACCGCAGCACGCCGCCGATCAGGATGCGCAGGTCATAATGCAGCCTGGTCGCGTCATGCAGCTGAACCACGAAGCGTGACGTCCGCACAGGGCGACGTTACCGCCCGGGCCGCGGCCGGCTCGCAGCCGTCTCCTGCCAATTGTGACCACAGGAGAAACATAAAGGCTCAAGTCTGATCATGCTCGGACGGTCTAACATCGGGCGTCATGCGATCCTTGGGTGGTTTTGGAATGGTGCTCGCGGCCGGGGCTGCCGGGCTCGCGCTGACTGCCTGCGGCACGGCCGCGAACCAGGCCGGCGCGCCGCACCCGGCGAGCAGGACGCAGGCCGTGTCTCACACGCACAGCGCTGCGCGTGCTTCCACGGAGGCGCTCGCCGCGCAGCAGCCGGCGGCGACCGGCGCGACCACCCCCACGCCGACCGCGACGATTACGCCGGCTCCCTCACCGAGCCCGGCTGCGCCGGCGCCCGCCCGCTACGGCAACCCGTCCGGCAGCGCCACGGTGCCGGCAGCAGGCCGCGCGGTCAGCACCAGGCACCCGAACCACGTCATCGGCAGCGGGTCGCCCGCCAGCTGTACCTCAGCGGCTGTCGTGCGGGCCGTGGCCAAGGGCGGCATCATCACCTTCAACTGCGGCCCGAAGCCGGTGACGATCACCATGACGGCGACCGCGAAGGTGGTCAACACCCACCACCGCACCGTGCTCGACGGCGGCGGGAAGGTCACGCTCAGCGGCGGCGGCAAGATCCGCATCCTGTACATGAACACCTGCGACCCGAAGCAGATCTACACGACCTCCGACTGCTGGGAGCAGAAGTGGCCGCAGCTAGTCGTGCAGAACATCGCCTTCACCGACGCCTACTCCTCAGTCCGGCAGACGAGTACCTCGGCCTACGGCGGCGGCGCGATCTTCGATGAGGGCGGCCAGCTCAAGGTGGTCAACTCCGGCTTCTTCAGCAACCGCTGCTATGCCACCGGTCCCGACCTCGGCGGCGCTGCCATCCGGGCGCTCGGCATGTGGCCCGGCAGGCCCGTCTACATCACCAGTGACACCTTCCGCGGCGGCCGGTGCTCCAACGGCGGCGCGCTCAGCAGCATCGACGCCAGCTGGGACGTGTTCAACAGCCTGATGAGCGAGAACAAGACCACCGGCAACGGCGAGAACCCGGCGGCCTCTGGGAACGCCCGGCGGCGGCAGCGGCGGCGCGATCTACACCGACGGCGACAACTACAGCGTGACGATCGCGGGCACGGTGATCCACTACAACGACGCGCACGGCGGCGAGGGCGGCGCGGTGTTCTTCGTCGTCGACGCCGGCACCGGCAGGCTCCTGATCGAGGAGCACTCCGCACTCCATCACAACCCGAGCGGCGGATACGTGAACGCGCCCGGGATCTTCGACGACGTCGACCAGAAAGTCGTGCAGCCGACGATCATCGACTCGACAGACAACTAAGCCGCACCCCGTGGATGCCTGGTTAGTGGTGCTCCAGCGCCACTAACCAGGCATCCACCAGCCGTCACGACGGCGAACCCGGCCCGCAGATCTAGACCGTTAAGAACAAGCCGCGATAAAATTGACTGAACATTCAAACAATTAATGGCCAGTAGCTGAACATTGCGTTTTTGCCGCCCTTCTTGCCGGAGGAAGTGCTATGGCCCGACGCGCCCACGACAGCAGCACCCCGCGACAGGCCCGCGCTGGCGGCGGCCTGATAGCGCTCGCGTCATGCCTCCTGACGTTCGCGGCCTGGCCGACCGCGAACGCGCAGGCCGCGAACGCGCAGCGCACGCGCAGGCCGCGAACGCGCAGGCCGGTCAGGCGCAGGCTGCGCGCGCACGGGTCGCGAGCGCGCAGGCGGGCGACCTTGCTCCCGGCGCGAACCTGCTGCTTAACCCGGGCGCGCAGGCCGGCGCCTTCTCTGCTCGCGGCTGGGACGCGGTGACCATCCCCGGCTGGCAGATCACCAGCGGCCTGCCCACGGTCGTCCGCTACGGGGCCAGCCGCTTCCCTCCTGCTACCGGCCGCGCGCCAGCGCTGAAGACCGGCCAGCTGTTCGCCGGCGGCGCGGGCGGCACCGCCAGGCTGAGCCAGGTCGTCACGCTGAGTTCCAGCACGGGAACGAGGCCGCCTTCGGGAACCGCCTACCGCCTGTCCGCGCTGCTGGGCGGCAGCGGCAGCAGCTCGGCGTCAGTCGCGGTCACCTTCCGGTCCGCGGGAGGCAAGGTACTCGGCCGGGCGGGCATCGGCCCGGTCAGCGGCCACGGAAAGGCAGCCGCCGGAATGTCCTACCGCGCCCGCGGGGGCACGCTGCCGGCCGGTTCGGAGACCGCCGACGTCGTCCTGACGCTCGCGACCACGCTGACAGACATCGACGGTCCGGATGCGCCCTACGCGGGCTACAACCGGGGCGTGGCCGACAGCCTGCGATTCAGTGTCTCCGCTCCGGTGCGGCGCGCCGCCCTCCGGCCCCCGGTCGCGCATGTCCCGCCGTACAAGCACGTGTTCCTGTTCTACTTCGAGAACGAGGACTTCAGCTCGGTCATCGGCAACACCCGGCAGGCTCCGTACCTGAACAGCCTGCTGCCGCACGCCAGCCTGCTGAGCAACTTCTTCGCCGAGGAGCATCCGAGCGACGGCAACTACCTCGCGCTGGCCGGCGGCAGCACGTTCGGCATCCCGCTCGACGACCCGCTCGAGGAAAACTCGCAGTACACCATCCGCGCGCCGGACATCGGCGACCTTGCTGACGCCGCGCATGAGGACTGGAAGGCCTATCTGCAGAGCGCGGACGGCCCGTGCGATGACACCGTGCACGGCTTCTACTGGGACGACGACATGCCGATGACGTATTTCGCCGACGTCCGGGACCGTCCCGCGTACTGCGCCGCGCACCTGGTACCGCTTCAGGCCCTGCAGACCGACCTGACCAGCGCGGCGACGACGCCCGCGTTCTCCTGGGTGAGTCCCAACGACTGCACCGATATGGAAGGCTGCGGGATCCGCTCCGGAGACGACTTCCTCAGGGCCGAGCTCACCCCGATCATGCAGTCACCGGCCTGGCGGACTCAGCGGTCGCTGGCGATCATCACCTTCGACGAGGACGGCACGGACTATCAGCATCCGGCCCAGCGGGTGGCGACAGTCATGATCGGGTCAGCCGGAGTGCGGCAGGGCTACGTCTCGCACGTCCGGTACACCCACTACAGCCTGCTGCGCACGATCGAGGCGGCCCTTGGCCTCGGCACGCTGACCGCGAACGACAGGTACGCCGAGCCGGTCAACGCCGTGTTCCTGCCGGGGCAGACCGCGCCGGCTCCGTCGGCGCCTGGCCAGCTCCCTGCCACCACTGCGACCGCTGCTGCCACTGGCGCTGGCGCGGCCGGCGCCGGGGCCAGTGCAGGCAGTAGCGCGCCGAGGCAGCAGACGGCGTTCGTGGTGAATTCCGCGTCCGGCACGGTGACCCCGGTCAACCTGGTGACCAGGCATGCGTACGCGGCGATCCGGGTCGGCGCGGATCCGCAGGCCATCGCGATCACGCCGGACGGCGCGGCCGCCTACGTCGTCAACTCGGGCGCCGGGACTGTGACGCCTATCGCGACCGCGACCCGGCGGGCGGGAACGGCGATCCGGGTCGGCGCGGATCCGCAGGCCATCGCGATCACGCCAGACGGGACGACTGCGTACGTGACCGACGCGGGCTCGGACGCGGTCACGCCGATCAGCCTGGCGACGGGACACGCCGGGCCGCCGATCCCGGTCGGCGCGGATCCGCAGGCCATCGCGATCACACCAGACGGGCGAACTGCCCTGGTGCTGAACTGGGGCGGCTCCAGCGTGACGCCAGTCAGCCTCGCTTCCGGCCGCGCGGGCGCGCCGATTCGGGTGGGCAGCTACCCGTACGCCGTCGCGATTGCGAGGAACGGGGCGACCGCCTACGTCGCGAGCTACGGCGCCAGCACCGTCACCCCGATCAGCATCGCGACGATGCGGTCCGGCCGGCCGGTCCGCGCCGGCCAGGCACTGAACGCACTGGCCGTCACCCCGGACGGCAGGACGGTCCTCGCAGTGGGCGGTGACTCCGACACGGTCTCGCTGATCGCTGCCAGCCGGGGCGGTCGCGCCCTGCGAGACGACCGGGCTGTGACGGCCGGGTACTCGCCAACGGCGATCGCGGTCACCGCGTCCGGGCAGACCGCGTTCGTGGTGAACACGATCTCGGGAACGCTGACACCGGTCACCGTGGCCTCCGGGCGTGCGGGCCGCCCGGTCTCCGTCGGGCTGTACTCGTATCCCACCGCGATCACGCTTGCGCCGACAGGCAGTACCGCAGTCGTCGTCGACACCTACGGCGATCAGGTGACGCTGGTCAGCACGAGCAGCCGCCGGGCGCTGGCCAGCATCAACGTCGGCAGCTACCCAGTGGCCGCCGCGATCGCCCCCTGACCCGCCGGTTCTGACTCCGTCTGCGGCTCTGATGGGGCGTGATGCTGGATCTGCCGCCCCGCTAGGGTACGCAGATCCAGCATCACGCCCCATGAGCGGGCGGCCTTAGCGGACTGGCGGCCCGCAGCCTTATCGGGTCAGCGCCCCGGCGATCGCGCGGACCGCATCGGTTGTCGAGCGCAGCGCTGCCGGGCTGAGCGCGGCCGGCCACGTCGACAGCTTGGCCACGACCGTCTGGCTGGGCACGTGCACGAACACGTTCTGGCCATTGATGCCGGAGGCGTGGAAGAACGGCACGTCCGGCTCGCGTACCCACCAGCAGTTCCGGTAGTGAGCGCCGGGCGGGAACCCGGGTGCTGCTCCCGCCGCGGTGAAGGCCTGCGGCCCGTCCGCTGCGCCCGCGATGATGTCGCGGATCCAGCCGGCCGGGATGACGCGGCGGCCGCGGCCCTCGCCGGCCTGCCCGCCAGCAGCGAACAGCAGGCCGAAGCGGCCGATGTCGCGCAGCGTCGCGCAGATCCCGCCGTCCGCCATGGCGTTGCCGTGCGCGTCGACGGTGATCTCCGCATCGAACTCAGCGCCCATCGGCTGCCAGACCAGCTGCGCGATGAGCTCGTGCAGGCGCGCTCCGCCGGCTCGCTCGAGCACCCAGCCGAGAACGTCGGTGAGTATCGAGCGATACCGGAACGGGCCGCCGTGCGTGCCGTCGTTGCCCAGGGTCGCGTAATACTCCAGCGCGTCCGCCGGCCGGGGCTCAGGTCCGTCCGGCCGCCATAGATAGACGCGCTCGTAGGTCCTGACGTCCGCCTCAGGATTCTCGTAGGACTCATCGAAGCGCGTCCCCGCCCGCATATCGAGCAGGTGCTGGACGGTCGCGCCCTCGAAGGAGGTACCGGCCAGCTCGGGCACGATCGTCTCGATCGCCGCGGACACCTCCAGCTGACCGCTGGCCGCGAGGACGCCCGCCACCGAGGACACCACCGACTTCGACACCGACATCAGCAGGTGCGGCGTCTCCGGTCGCATGCCGTTGAAGTACTGCTCCATCACAACCCGGCCGCGATGCAGCACCAGGAAGCCGTCGGTCCAGGTCTCGTCGAGCATGTCGGCAACCGTCAGCTCGCGGCCGCCGGAGCGGAACAGCAGCCCGGTCAGATCAGCCTCCGCCCGCGGCAGCCGCCGCGGCCGGCATATCCCCGGCTGATCCGCACGGTCGGGATGAGTTCCCTGATGTGCTGGAACGACCAGCGGTTGAACGGCGGGTCCTGCCAGTTCCCGAGCGTCACGAGACTGCCGGGCGGGAACGGGGGCGTGCCCGTCATCAGCTCATCGCCGTGACCCTGCGCACCGGAAAATTCAGCCATTACGGCAACTTAACGGAGTCCGGGCGGGGTGGCACAGGGCCGACTGGCACGGGGCCGACTGGCACGGGGCCGACTGGCACGGGGCCGACTGGCACGGGGCCGACTGGCACGGGGCCGACTGGCACGGGGGCCTGCCGGCAGACGGCCAGCCACCGCGCTACCGCAGCTGGGCGTCCAGCGCGTCCGTCAGCACCTCGGCGATCTGGTGCAGCTCGGCTGCCGAGATGACGAAAGGCGGCGATATCTGCAGCGCGAGGCCGCGCAGCAGCCGGGTGATGACGCCCCGCTCCCTTGCGGCTGTCACGACCCTGGCGCCGAGACCCGGGTCAGCTTCCCTGGCCGCCGCCGAAAGCTCGATCGCGGCGAGCAGCCCGGCGCCGGTCCGGACCTCGCTGACTAGCTCATGCCTGGCCAGCGGCCCGAAGGCGGCCGCCATCGCGGGCTCTAGCTCCCGCACCCGGGAGACGAGCTGCTCCTGCTCGACAATGTCGAGGTTGACCAGCGCGACGGCGCAGGCCGCCGGATGGCCGGAGTAGGTGTAGCCGTGCCGGAAGATCTCCGCGGATCCCTCGCGCCAGAACGGCTCGGCTACCCGCGGGCTGACCACCACAGCGCCGAGCGGGAGATAGCCCGAGGTCAGGCCCTTGGCGACGGTCATCATGTCGGGCTCAATGCCGTACCGCTGGCTGCCGAACCAGGCGCCGGTCCGGCCGAAGCCGGTGATCACCTCATCGGCGATGAACAGGACGTCGGCGTCCCGGCAGATCTGCTGCACGTCGGCCAGGTAGCCCTCGGGCGGGAAGTAGACGCCGCCCGCGCCGACCACGGGCTCGCAGATAAAGGCACCCACCCGGCTGGCGCCGATCTGGTCAATCTGCTTCGCCAGTGCCGCGGCGTCATCCCAGGGCACGTGCTCGACGGCGGGAACGAGCTGTCCGAACGCCTCGGCGTTGACCGGGATGCCGCCGAGTGCGGTGCCGTAGGCATTGACGCCGTGATAGGCATGCGAGCGGCCGATGATCACCTGCTTGTCCGGCTGGCCGGCGGCGCGCCAGTAGGCGCGGCTCAGCTTCGCGGCGGTGTCGATCGCATCCGAGCCGCCGCCGGGGGTGAAGAAGACCTTCGCCCCGTCGATGGGCACGAGCGCGGCGACGCGCTCGGCCAGCGCCTCGGCGGGGGCGTTGGAGAAGATCTCGTACGTCTGGTACCCGGCGATCTTGTGCATCTGCGCGGCGGCGGCGTCGCCGAGCTCTGCCCGGCCGTGCCCGATATTGCAGTACCAGAGACTGGCCAGCGCGTCGAGGTAGGCCCGGCCTGCCGAGTCGTAAACGGTAGCGCCACTACCGCGGACGATCTGCACCTCGTGCCCCGCGATAGCCGCCATGTTCGCGAACGGATTCCACATGGCCTGCGAGCGAGGCGCGCTGTCGGCTGCTGACATGGGGCGTTCCTTCCGGGTTGTCCGTCCGCCCCAATCTAGCGGTGGTCACTGTCAGCAGTTCCTACGCGCTCAGCCATTGCGCGGCGAGCTGGCTGACCCAGTCCCGCGCGGTTGCGGGCTCGGCGGGCGGCTCCGCCACGATGACCAGCTCGGTGATGCCGGCCGCGGCAAGCTCCGGCAGGAGGCCGGGATCCGGATCGGGGACCGACACCGCGAGCGACAGGTCGCGAATGTCCCGTCCGGCGCGGCGGCACTCCTCCGTGAGCACCGCGATCCTGCCGGGGATCTCAGCCGGCGGCACGCTGAAGCCGTACCAGCCGTCTCCGATAGCGGCCGCCCGCCGCAGCGCGGCGTCCGTCGTGCCGCCGACGATGACCGGAACGGCACGAGCGCGCACCGGCCGCGGGTTCACCCGGACGGACTCGAAGTGCGTGAACTCACCGCGGAAAGTTGCGACGCTGTCGGCCCAGACCTGTCCGGATGGCCGCGATGTACTCGTCGGTCCGCGCGCCGCGCCGCGCGAACGGCACGCCGAGCGCGGCGAACTCCTCAGCCGACCAGCCGACTCCGACGCCCAGCGCGAACCGGCCGCCCGACAGGACATCGAGAGTTGCGGCCTGCTTCGCGATCAGCAGCGGGTTGTGCTCGGGCAGCAGCAGGACGCCGGTCGCGAGGGTGATGCGCTGGCTGTGCGCGGCAGCGAAGGTGAGCGCCAGCAGCGGGTCGAGCCAGTCGGCGTCGGGCGGCACGGCGATCCTGCCATCGCCGGAGTAGGGATACCGGGAGGCCGGCTCGTCCACCATGACGACGTGCTCACCGCACCACAGCGTGGCGAAGCCCAGCTCGTCGGCCTGACCGGCAACGGCAGCCACGATCTCCGGCCGGCTTCCCGGACCGACACCGAGCACGTGCAGCCCGACGCTGATCCAGCTGGCGGCCGGGCCGGCGCTGGCTGACGATGCCTGCCTGGGTGCGGTCATTCCTGGTCAGTACCCGGCCGGGCCCTGCGACACTACGAGCGTGAGTATCCGGGCAAAAGCCGGGCACCTGCCGGCCATGAGAGTGCGACTGACAGCGGCCGCTGTCCTGGCCGGCGGCGTGCTGATCACCGCGGGCTGCGCCGGGACGCCGGCGGCTCTGCTGCACACCGGAACGGACGCCCGCCAGTCCGCCGTCAGGGCACCGCATTCGGTGACGCTCGCGGCGGCCGGCCAGCAGCACGCCACGCTGGCTGTCGTCAGCGGCGCCGCCACCGTGACCGTCATCGCGGTGTCCATGCCGGGCGAGCTGGCGCGCGCCTCGACGCCAGCGAACTCGCAGATCCGCCCCCAGTTCGTCAGCGCCGGCGGCCGCGTTCAGCTGTTCCTGGACAGCACCGGGCAGGGCGGTCCGAGCGCCGTCACGGTCCGGCTGAGCTCGGCTGTCACCTGGCAGCTCCAGTTCAGCGGCGGAGCGAGTCAGACGGTGCTGAGCCTCGGCCGCGGCAAGGTCGCCGGCATCGACTTCACGGCCGGCTCAAGCCTCATCCAGATGACGCTGCCGCGGCCGGCCGGGACCCCGGTGATCACCCTGGCCGGAGGTGCCAGCCAGGCGACACTGACCGTGCCCGGCGGCGTGCCGGTGCGGCTGCGGCTGTACGGCGGAGCCTCGAGCGCGACCCTCGCCGGGGTGACGCACACCGGCCTGTCAGGCGGATCGGTGCTCACGCCGCCGGGCTGGGCGCAGGCGGCGAGCCGGTATGACGTCGACGCGCCGGCCGGAGTCAGTGACATCGCCGTCACCGGGTAGCGGTCAGAACTGCGCCTGAAGCTCCTCGATCTCACGGGACTTCGCCGGGAGCTGCCCGTATGCCGGCCGCTCCCTCCGTGGCGGGCTCCCGGCTGCCCGGTCCGGCGGTCAGCTGGCCGGGGCGTGCAGCCGGCTCGACGTCGTGAGCTGGCGGTAGAGGGCGGACGTGTCCGGGTGCGGCTCCCCGCCGGGCGCGATGTCCTCGATGGCGTCCAGGCACCGGCGCCATGCCTCGGTGACCCCGGCCAGATTGCCTGCCGCATCCTCGGCTCGCATGACCGCGCGCCAGAGCTGCTCCGCCGACGACTCGGCCAGCAGGCCCGCCCGCGCGGCGCGCGCGGCGGCGCGCGGCGACCCCATGGCCAGCTCGAACTCGGCCAGCGTCTCGGCCACGTCGACGACCTCGGCCCGGACGGTCTCGATCAGCGGGACGTCGATCCACCAGAAGTAGCTGCCGGTAAACGGCTGGCCGCCGATCAGCGACATCGCTGCCCGCAGGTGGTCCGGTCTCCCGGCTTCGGCCAGCTCGCGGAACCGGGTCCAGTCGAGCTCGGCATCGGGATGCAGGACGTAGTGCCCGTTACCCGCGTGAATGATGTACTCCTGCCCGTCGCTGGCGGGCCCGACCCGGCGCCGGGTCCGCGTGATGATCTGGCGCAGCGCGTCGGGCGGCTTCGGGTGATCCGGGTCGGCGCCCAGCATGCTGCACAGCGCTGAGTTCGACAGTCCTGCCGGAGCCGCGAGTGCCAGAGCCAGCAGCAGCTCGGCCTGCTTGGGCTGCAGCTGGTCCGCGGTGCCGGTGATAACGAACGGACCGAGGATCCTGATCCGGACGTGCCCGGCCGTCTCTGCGCCTGGCTGGCCGCTGGCCGTGTCTGCGGGCTCATCCTCGCCGGCGGCCAGGTCCGTCTCGGCGCACGGGTCGGGGTCCCCTGCCCAGCTCAGGCCGGCGGCTGCCGGCGGTTCCATCGTGGCGGCCTGCGGGATCCATGGCGGCGCACCGTAGACGGCGTACGGCTCGGCTTGCGGGCTCACGTCGTCCAGATCAGCGGCGATCGTGAACAGCGTGGCGATCGCGTCGTAGTCCGCTGCCGAGAGCGCGCGCGGCCGCACGGTGATCTGCAGCGGCACGACGTTGGCGATGATGCCGCCGGGCACCAGCGAATCCGGGGCCAGCTGCAGCACTGTCGGCGCCATCCGGCCGCCGGGCGTCTCCTGATCGCCCGCGACCAGTGCCGCGATCCCGCCGCAGCCGTCCTCGGCAAGCTCCAGCAGTCTCGCCAGCTGGCCCGGCTCGGGCTCGGTCCTGCAGACCAGGACAGCCAGTCCCCAGTCCTCGTCGTCGGGCTCGGCAAGCCGGAGCTCGCGGACATCCGCTGCCGCGCGATCAGCGATCCGGCGGCCCGCCGCGGCGCCCCGTGCCTCCAGCATCGACAGTGCGCCGTCCAGCGTGGCGCAGTGCTCGGCGCGGCCGAGGACCTCGAGCTCGTCGAAGCCCACCAGGATCAGGTCGTACCAGCCGCTCCACTGGCCGGTGGCGAGCTCGGCCGCGATCGTCGTGAGGACCCGGTCGACCAGATCAGGCGGCCCGTCGCAGCCCGTCACGCGCAGCGATTCCAGGTCAAGCAGCAGATAGCCGTCGCCCGTCGTGCCCGCAGTGATCAGTCCCGGCAGCAGGTGGCAGGCCACGCTGGCCATGCCCTGCGCGCTGACCGGCGCAGCTGCGAGTCCGGCGGCGCCAGCGGCTCCCCGCCGCCAGCCGCGGCGACGGCCGGCAGGTCCAGCTGCCAGCACATCCCCTGCCTCCCGGGACTGATCGCATAGGGAGCGGGCGGCGCCTCGGCGGCCGGTGCGGCGAGGAGCACCTCGAGCACATCCGGGGTGACGTGCAGTCCGACGATGTCGGGTAGCTGCTGGCCGGCACCGACGATGCCCGACTCAAGCAGGGCCAGCGCGTCGCGCAGTGTTTCGAGTGGCTCGTCGGGCGCGGCCGCCCGCAGGCGCTGCTCGGCTGCCAGCACGCCGTGGTCAGCGGGCAGCGCGATCCGGCGCCCACGGCGCCGGTCCTGTCGCTGCCGCCTGCGAAGCCTGGCCAGGCTCGTCAGGGCAGCGCCGGCGAGGGCTCCGGAGATGAAGATCGCTGCCTCGGCCAGCCGGTCGGCTGCTTGCGCGGCTCCGGCCGGTCCGCCGCCAGGTTGCGCGGCAGCCTCGCCGGATGCGGCGTGCTCGCCCGCGCCCGGATGCGCTGAGCCGGCGCCGCTTTCTGCCCCCGCGCTGCCCTGGCTGCCGATGGCCGGCATGGCGCTCCCCTGCGCGCCGCTGGCCGAGCGCGGCGCCACCGTGACTGGCCTCGCGGGATGCCGCAGCGGAGCTAGCGCCGGTCCGGGCGGAGGGGTGCCGCCGCCGGTAATGCGAATCCTTAGTGGCATGGCCCAGGTGCTGGCTGCCGGCTGACTGGGCGGGACTGACCGCGCTGCCCGGATCGTCTCCCGGCAGGAACAGCCGCCAGCCGGGCTCGATCAGCGACGGGTTCGTGAAGACCTGCCCGTCGCCCATATCGTGGCCGTAGTTCAGGCTGACGATCTCCGGATAGCGATCACCCGCGCCGAGATAGCGCTCCGCGATGGACCACAGGCAGTCACCGCTGCGGACGGTGATGAGCCGGCTGGCGGTTGCCGGCGCCGACCCGAAATCCAGCACGTCCGCCGCGTCAGACCGCGAGACCGGCGCCGGCGCCGAATCCGGCTCAGCCGGCTGCTGCCCGGCGGCGTTCGCCGGTGAGGCGAGATAGTGCGGAGCGGGCGGCACGCCGCCGTCCCCGGCATGACTCGGCGCGGACTGCCCGCTGGCCGCTGTGACCGATGCGGCCAGCGTGACGCCGGACGGCGCGGAGAAGGCGAGCGCGGCCAGCGCGACCAGTTGCGCCGCCGCGCCCTGCAGGCCGCCAAGGCGCAGCCGGGGCGAGCGGTGCCCGCGGATCGCCGCCTGCGCCTCGGCGAGCACGCAGCCGGCGAACAGCAGCCAGGCCAGCCACGAGCACTCCCGGATGACGGCGAGCAGGATGCTCCCGCTGTCCTGCCGCGCGAGCGCTGCGCCGATCGTGTGAGCGCTCGGCAGGCGGTTCGGGATCGGCGAGCCGCCGAACCGGTACAGCACCGCCGGCAGTCCGGCGACGAGCAGCACCAGCAAGGTCAGCGCCGCCAGCCCGGTGAGAGCGGACCGCGCGCGAGTGATCATGTCCCTCCTGTCACGCCGGTCACCAGGGACGCGGTCGCCGTGCCGGTGCAGGTAAAGGAATCCACGCCGATGAGTGACAGGAACCGGGTGGGCTCGCTGATCGTCACGCTGACCCGGATCGCGCGGGAGCCGTCGGCTGAGACGGTGTAGCGGCCGTAGCCGGCCTGGATGAGGTAACTGCGCGCCGCCGTCAGCGCCTGCTGCTGGTCCACCACGAATGAGCCTGACGAGTACGCCCGGGACTCATTGATAGTGGTGGCGCCCGCGCGGGCGGCTTCCTGCGCCAGGGCGGCCGCGTTCTCGTCCGCGTTCAGCTTGGCGCCCCCGTCGACGACGATCCCGGCCAGCGCGGCCAGCACCACGAAGAGCACCACGATCATCAGCGACAGGCCGCCGCGCTCCGTCTTACCGTGCTGACGACGGCGCATGGTTGTCACCACAGACCGCAGCCTGCTGCAGCGGGTGTGACATCGCCGTGACAGCTGCATCAAAGACGGCTGCATCGGCTGCATCGGTGAAGAGAACGCATCAGCTCACCGCGACCGGTAGACATCGAGCGGGCTGGTGAATCGTGCCCGCAGCGTGACCGCGCCTGGAAGCCCGGGCAGTGCCAGGTTGGCCAGCGGCACGGTGCAGCTCACCGTGGCGGTCACCGACGCCGGCTGACCGGGCGGGATCGCGAACTGGCCGGTATTCACCGCGACGGCCGGCGCGCAGTCCAGTCCGTCCTCGCGGAGCGCGGCCCGCGCGCTGGCCTGACCGGCTAGCTGCGCTGCCGTCGGCGTCAGGGCGATCGACGCCTGGCGCGCGGCGTCCCTCGCCGCGGCGTCGACCGACCCCTGTGCGATCGACGTGCGCCCGGCTGCGATCACCAGGCCGAGGAGCGCCAGCAGCACGGGGGCCAGGATCACCAGTTCGAGTGCCGCGTTGCCGTCATCAGCCGTCCAGCGGCCCCGCCAGCCCCGGCCGCGTGAGCCCCGGCCGCGTGAGCCCCGATGCCGCTCAGGCCTGCGGCCGGTCACGGCTGGAACTTCTCGACTGGCGCCTGAACGGTCTCCGACACGCGGACGACCAGTCCGGGCACGAAACTGGGAACGTGGCCGCTGACCGTGATCGACACGGTCGCGCCGGTGCTGCCCGAGCCGCTCGCCGCCGGGTTCTCCAGATAGCCCTGCCCGGCCTGGCGGGCGAACGCGAGCGCGGCGGCCGGTCCTGCCGCGCGGGGGGCCCCGAGCGAGCGGGCCGCGTCCGCGCCCTGGCGCGCTGCGGCCAGCGCGGCATCCCTGGCCAGGAACCAGAACGACGCCTGGATCAGCACCATGAAGAACAGGAAGACGAACGGCAGCACAGCGACATAGCTCAGCGTGAGCGCACCGCCGTCGTCACGTCTCAGCCTGCGCAGCACGAGCAATAGCCGGTTCACCACAGGGCCCGTTCCCGCTTAGTTCGGGATCAGTTTTTCTAGGTCGCCCAGCTTGCCGGTCAGGAACGTGGCCAGCGCGAGCGCGGCCGTGACCAGCACGATGGCGATAGCGACCCATTCCAGGCTGAGCGCGCCCCGGTCCAGCTCACCTGACCGCACGACAGCGATGCGGGCGCGCAGCTGCGTGAGCAGGTACTGCAGTGCCGAGAGCCTGGGGTCCGTCTGCATGAGTGTGTGCCTTTCTCGCGGTGCGGCTCGGTCCCTAGCCGAAGAGCCGGTAGAAGTCAGGGAAGATCAGCAGCACCAGGAAGCCGCCGGCCAGCAGCGCGATCGGCAGCACCATCGTCGTGCTCCGCGCGCCAGCCTGCGCCTTGGTGGCAGCGAGCGCCTCGGCGCGCATCGACTCGGCCCGCGCCCCCAGCGTGTCCAGGATCCGGGCGCCCTCCTGGCCGGCCACCCCGGCGATCTCGGCCAGGTCGGCAAGCTCGGAGATGCCGATCTCCGCGGCGAGGCTGGCAAGCCCGTCCCAGGGCGGCAGGCTGGCCTTCCGCGCCTGACTCAGCGCCCCGCCGATGCGCTCGAAGGCCCAGCCGCGGCCAACCTCTGCCGCTGCCTCCAGCGCCTCCGTCGGAGCCGCGCCCGCACCGCGTTCCAGCGCGACCAGGTCCAGGTAGCTGGTGAGCGCGTGCCTGAAGTCGGCCCGCTTCTCGCGCGCGTTGACCCGCGTGACGAGGTCGGGCGCAAAGAACAGCGCAGCTCCGAGCGCGAGCGATCCGGCCGCGGGGATGGTCCACGGCAGCGCCCGGCCGCCCAGGGCCAGCAGCGCGGACAGCACGGGAACGACCGCCAGCCCGGCAAATCCGAGTACGACCTTCCTGGCGAGCCAGTCAGCCGGGTCCTGGCCGAGAAGGCGAAGATCCTGGACGGGAACGGGCAGCCACGGCGCCGCAGCCGACAGCCGGCGGCCCAGCCGCAGGGGCAGCGCAACGCCGCTTTCGTCACCGCTGCCCGAGTCGAGCCGTCCGATTGCGGCCCGCAGGCTGGGACCGGCCGGGAGCAGCTCGCTGACGGCCAGCCAGCAGCCAAGGCCCGCGAGCAGACCTGCGGTGATCAGCCAGGCGCTCATTCCTGGCGTCCCGTCTGCCACCTGGTCCGGATGCCAGCGGGCGGTCGCGGCCGGGCGGCAGGTCGGCCGGGGGCGGCCGCGGCGGCGGCGGACTGGCTGCGGCCAGGAACCGGCCGGGGACCGGCACTGAGCCCAGGTGATGCAGCCAGAGCAGGCCGCCCGCGTACAGGGCGGTGACGAGGGCCATCACAAGCTGGCCGGGTGCGGTGCCATACGGCTCCGAGTACGAGCGGTTCAGCACCGCGAACACGGTGAACCCGAGTACGAACAGAGTCAGCCACTTCACCGTGGTGCGGTGCTGAGCCCGTTCGGCCTCAATCTCCCGCCGGGCCGCGACATCGCGGGCCAGCATGATCGCCAGGGCGTTCAGCACATCGCGGACCGCGCCGCCGCGGCGTCCGGTGGCGATGATGAGCGCGGCCGCGATGCGGTCACCAGCCGGGTCATCGATATCAGACGCGAACGCGCGCAGGGCCGCCTCGGTGCCCGCCCGCGCCGCCAGCCTCCGGCCGAGCGCCGCGACAGCCGGCGCGATCGCCGCTGGTGCCTGCCGCGCGGACGCCTCGAGGGCTTCCTCCAGGCCGCGGCTGGCGGTCAGCATGTCGGACAGCCGCCGCGTCCACTGCTCCAGTCCCTCCAGCACCGCGGCCCGGTGCTGCGCCGAGCGGCTGGAGGTGATGCCGGGCAGAAAGAGCACGGCCAGCGCGGCCGCGACCGTCGCGACCGGCCACCCGGTGAGCGCGAAGGTGAGGATCGCGGTGCCGAGGGCGATCAGCAGGCGCTTGCGAGTCCGGGCGCTGACCGCGATCCTCCCGCGCGGCGGCCGGCCAGGCGCCGGTGCCGGGCGCGTCAGCTCGAGGAGGAGCAGGGCGAGGCCGGCGATCGCCAGGCCGCCGGCAACGCCGGCCAGCAGCATCACCGCGACCACATCCCCGGCTGCCTGCGCTGCTGGCCGAACGCGGGCTGCTGCGAGCGCTGCTGGTCCAGCAGGCCGGGATCAAATCCGCCTGAAGCGAGCCGGGCGAGCATCCCGGCTGATGGCGTGTGCGCCGCGACGGCCCGGCCGGTCTGCGGATCAGGCAGGAACAGCCGGTTGACGGCCGGCCGCTCGGTGTCGCCAGGCGGCATGACCTCCAGGATCTCCGAGATGTACCGCACCGTCCTGGTGCCGTCGTAGCCGCGCCGGATGTGCACGATCAGGTCGACCGCCATGCCGACGAGGATGTGAATTGCGCGCTCGGCCAGGGCGAGGCCGCCGCGCAGGCCGAGGATCAGGATCCGGTCGAAGGCCTCCGTCGGCGAGTTCGCGTGCAGCGTGCACATCGAGCCTTCCTGGCCCGAGTTCATGGCCTCGAGCATCGGCATGATCTCGCCGCGCCTGACCTCGCCGACCAGGATGCGGCGCGGGTTGTGGCGGAGCGCGTGCGCGATCAGGTCGTGCAGGCTGATGCCGCCGGCGCCCTCCGAGTTCGCCTCGCGTGCCTCGAACGCGATGACATCCGGATGCTGCGCCAGCTCGTGCAGGTAGAGCTCGTACTCCGATTCCAGCGTCGCGACGCGCTCGCCGGGCGGAATCTCACTGGCGAGCGCGCGGAGCATGGTCGTCTTTCCGGCGTTGACGCCCCCCGTGACGATGATGTTGCACCGGCTCCTGACGGCAGCGGCGAGGAAGGCCGCCAGCGTGCTGTCGATCGTGCCCAGCTGCGTCAGCCTGCTCAGGGTCACGTCGATCTGACCGTGGCGGCGCAGCGACGCGCACGGGCGGGGCGTGACCGACATCGTCGCGGTGAGCCGCGCACTGCCAGTGAGAGCGACGTTGACCAGCGGCGCGGCCGCGGAGAAGTCGCGGGCAGTCTGGCCGCCGCGGGTCGCCCAGGTCCTGATCATCGAGATCAGCGCGTCGTCGCTGGCAGCGACCGGCGGCCCGGCAACGCGCTCGCCGCTGGCATAGGTGATCCAGACCTGGTCGCAGCCGTTGATGTCGATGTTCTCCACCTGCGGGTCACGCAGGTAGTCGGTCACCGGGCCGAGCTCGTAGCGCTGGTCGTGCACCGCCCTGGCCAGATCGTCAAGCGCCCCGCCAGCTGAGGCCGGCAGCAGGCCAGAGCGGACCTGCCGTTCCAGCCAGCGGCGCGCGGTCTCGCGGATGACCGGCATGACCTCGGCGGGATTCGCGCCGTCGTCCAGCTGCGCGGCGATCATCTCGGTGACCTCGGCGACGCCGCTGATCAGCCGCGGGTCGGTAAGCCGGGAGCGACCGGCCAGCGGGACCGGCTCCGGGAAGAGGTCAGGCGGCGGCGTCAGCCCGGTGCCGGCGTGCGCAGGCTGCTGCGGCGGCGCCACGCGGTCCGCTGACGGCGCTGCGCGTGCGCTCCTGCGACGTGCTGCCTGCGCGGTGCTGGCTCCGCGCGGTGCTGGCTGCTGGGACGGCGCTGCCGGGTGTGCTCCGGGCGACGGCGTCCGTTCGGTTCCGGCCGGCGGCGCTGCGGGGTCCCTGCTGCGGGTGCGCGTCCCGCTGCTCAGGCGGCGCGGGCGGCCAGTGCAGTGTCATAGCGCCGCACCTGCCCCGGCCGGCTGTGCGGCCATCACGGCGACGTGAGCGCGCAGCGCCTGGCCGGCGGACCTGGCTGACCGCATCAGCGCACCGCCGGTGAGCTGCCGCTGCCCGCCGGTGCCGTCGGACAGGAGCGCGGAGGTGCGCGCATCGTCAGGCAGGACGGCCGCGACGGGAATGCTCAGCGCGTGCGCGACCTCGCGGGCCGAGTGCGTGCCCGGCCCCGTCAGCAGGAGCGCGAGCCTGTCACGGCCAGTCAGCTGGGCGAGCATCTCGATCCGTGGCCGCGCCAGCCACACCTGCCGCAGCGTGGGCCGCAGCACGATGGCCACCGTGCGCGCAGCGGACAGAACCGCGAACGGCTGGCCGGGACCAGCGTCGAGCCGGCCGCAGTCGGCGATCACGTCAGCCGCCTGCGCGGTGAGCGATGCCGCGACTGCGGGCCATGCCGTGGCCAGGCCCGCGGCCTGGCGCGGGTCGCTGAGGCCGGGCAGCAGCGTTCGCGTTCCGCTGTCGTCAAGCGCAACGAGCTGCACGGCCAGCGCGGCTGCAGCGGACTGGCTGTCGCGGCCGGCCTCGATCGCGTGCTCCATCAGGCCGCGCCCGGCTGGCACGTGGCCGGCCAGCAGGCCCGCCAGGATATCGCCGCCGCTCGGATCGCATTCCGCCACGATCGCCGGGGACGGCCAGGTCAGCGCCAGCGCGATGGCCGCGGTCGTCACGCCGGGCGAGCCGCCCGCGGATACCAGGGCGTAGAGGCTGCCCACTCAGGACCCCCGCTTCGTCACGATGAGCGCGAACTGGCCGGTGGACACCTGCTCCGCGACCGCTGCGCCGCTAGCGTCGCTGACCAGCAGGTCGACGACATCGAGGCCGTCTGAGTCCGGCACGGCGTTCACCGCCTCGACCACTCCGGGCACTGGTGCGGTCAGGGCCGATGATCCGACCGACGAGCCGCTCTGACCCTGGTCGCCCGGCGTGGCCACGATGAGCACGCGATCTCCGGGAGCCAGGCCGCTCGCCGGGAGCATGGTCGGCTTGACTGAGGCGGGGACCAGCACCTGGCCGGGTCCCGGCGGCTGGGTCGTTGTCAGGTCCGATGGCGCCAGCAGCGTGCCCGGCTGCAGGCCTGCCGCGGCCACATCGCCGGCGACCTGACCGAGCTGCGACGCCGGGATCACATGGATGCCGGTGCCGACTGTGACGTTCGTGGTGGACAGGTCCGCGGCGGTGAGCACGGCCCCGGCCGGCACCTGGCGGGTGACCATCACGACGGCGACCTGGTGATCAGCCTTCTGGTAGACGGCGGCGCTGACGAGCACGCCGGCCCCGGCCATGGCGACTGCCAGGGCGATCATGGCTGGCCGGCGGCGCCGCGGCAGCCCGCGCAGCTTGCCGGGCGCCTGAAACTGGCCGTTGTCGTGTCCGGTGCCGTTGGGTGCGATATCGCGCTCGGGAAAGAATGCTGTCCCGACTGCCGGCGGCTGACTGCTCACGGATTGCTCACCAGTGCCTCTCCCTGCGCGACGGGAACCGTGAAGCCGACCGGGACCGCCAGGGCGCCATCGAGGAGGCCGCCCGCTCCGCCGGAACCGGTCCAGCTGATCCGCCAGGTCACTGTCACCGACGCCTGATACGCGTTACCTGGCAGGCCAGCCGAGGGCCGCTGGTAGGTGTACGAGCAGCTGGTGTGCTGCTGCGCGGCTGGCCTGTGCCGGTTGTATGGCGTCCCCGGCCCTTTGCAGACCAGCGCGTTCAGGCCGGCGCCCGGATCGAAGCTCAGGCCGACAGGAGCCGCCGTGGCGGTTGCCCAGACTGGCCCGGCCGTGACCGTCACCGACCGCGCGTGCCACTCACCGACCGGGACCCAGAACCATTCGGGCAGGCCGACGAGCCCGTCGGAGCCGCGCGGCGGTGCCGTGGCCGGTCCGAGGTAGGGAACCTTGAGCTCGCCGAGAGCCTGAGCCAGCAGCTGCTGCGGAGTGATCTGCGGCGCGCCGGTGGCGTTGCTGACGAGCACGGCCTGCGGGCCGCGGCCGGCGTCACCGCCGATGCAGTCCATCATCGCCCAGTGCTTGCCCTTCGGCGGCGGCCAGGACAGGCCGAGACCCTGCGCCTGGGCCTTCGAGAGCGCGACGAACGTGCAGGTGTTGTTCACGGTGGTGCCGGCGCCGCCGGTGCCGGTGCCGGGTCCGGTTGAGCCCCCGCTGCCCCCGCCGGATGTACAGGGCACGGGAACGACGGTGCCATCGACATACGGATCGCATCCGCTGCCACCGCCGCCGCCGGCACTGGAACTGGCAGCGGCGCTGGCCGCCGGCAGTCCGGCGAGCGCGAGGCTGCCCGCCACGATCAGGGTCGCGAGTGCTGCGGCTACGGCACGCATGGCACATCCTCGGGAAGCTGGGAGTCGACCAGCCAGTGCCCGCCGACGAGGTCAAGGCGGGTCACGAGGTTGGCGGCCGGAATGCCCGCCGATCCGGGCACGGCCTGGCCCGTAGTCGCGCTCGCCAGCCCCATGCTGCTGGTGTTGTCGCACTCGTGCACGAACGCGTGCCGCCCGGCGACCCGGACGCTGAGGATATGCAGCGCGTCCTGACCGTAGAAGTTGTCGCCCCTTGCCCAGAACGCGCTGACGGCATCCACCAGGCCGCCGATCCTGCTCGCGGTCACATAGGGCCTGAGCAGCAGCCGGGCCTGCGTGACGCTCTTCGACTGCTCGGCCTGGCCAAGTGCGGTGGTGTACCCGGTCAGGGCAACGGTGACCTGCTGCTGCGGCGTCGCCGGGGCCTCGGCAGCCGCGCCATCGGCAGCCTGCGCGCTCGCGTGCTGAGCCGGCAGCTGGACCCTCGCGGCCGCCCCGCCGCACGCGGCCAGGACGGGTAGCAGGCACGCAGCTGCCAGAACTGGCCCGAGCCGTTTCCAGGGCGCGGCCTGCCAGCAGTTCGGTATCGTCATCGCGGCTCCACGGCGTCCGCTGACCCGGCATCGGCTGCCGGGCGGGCCGGCCGGTCAGCCAGCGCTCAGCACCCTAGGAGCGGCCGGTGAGCATCCGGTTAGCGCGCCGTTAGTGCGCAGGTGAGAGCGGCTAAGCGGAAGCGCGCCCCGGCGCATCAAGTGCTGAGGTCAAAGAGCGCGAGGACGCAACGGTGACGGTCTGCGCAGCAGACACGATGCCGGCCCGGCCAGCGTTGTCCGTGCAGTCGTCATGACGGCGCGGTCCGGCGCCCGCTCAGGCCGTCTGTGATCAGACTGCCTCCGCCACACCGGGCGGGCTGAGCAGCGAGCGTCCGCGATCAGGCCGTCTGCGCCACGGCGTGCCAGCCGGCTAGCGGAGCCATCCGGTAGTCGCCGGTCTCGGGATTCTGGATGATCAGGCCGGAGTCTGTCAGCGCCTGCGCGACCGACGTCGCGCCCGCGGCGGTCAGGACGACGGAGCCAGGCAGGTCGCTCTGCCCGGCCTCGGCGAGAGTCTGCAGCGCGCGCCGCGAGCGCGGATCGAGGGTTCGCCACGCGCGGTCGAGGCGACGGCTGACCGAGAGGTCCCCGATCGCCAGCTCGCCCTGCAGGCGCCCGCTGTCCGCGACCGCGTCGGCCAGGTCAGCCAGCTTCCGTGCCGGGCTGGCGGCCAGGCGCGCACCGACGATGCGCAGCGCCAGCGGGAGCCCGCCGCACGCCGACACGATGTCCGCTGCAGCGGACGGCTCAGCCTCGATCCGGTGCCGCCCCGCTATCTTGCCGAGCAGCGCGACAGCCTCATCGGCAGGCAGACCCGCAATGCTGATGCTGCTCGCTCCCTCCAGATCGGCGAGCCGGGAGGCACTGGTGACCAGAACCGCCGAGCCGGCGGTGCCGGGCAGCAGCGGCCGGACCTGAGCAGCGGAGGCAGCATCGTCGGCGAGCACCAGTACACGGCGGCCCGCGAGTACGGAGCGGTACAGAGCGGCACGTTCCCCTAGGTCTAAGGGAACCCTCGCCGCCGGAACGCCCAGCGATCGCAGCAGCTCGCCCAGGATGTCCGCAGGCCGGCGGTCCTGGCCCGCTCCGCCGAGGGCAGCATAAAGCTGGCCATCGGGGAACGCGGAGCTGGCCAGGTGAGCTGCCCTGACGGCCAGCGCGGTCTTGCCCGCCCCCGGCGGCCCGGTGATGACCGTTACCGCCAGGTCCGCGGCCGGCATCCGCCGCGCGAGGGCCTCGATCGCGCGCACCCGCCCGGTGAAGTCCGGTGGCGGCGCGGGCAGCTGGCACACGGGCGTCCAGGCCGGCCGCGCGTTGCCGGCCACGGCCAGCGACCGCGGCGAGAAGCGCAGCTCCGGGCTGTCGGTCAGGATCTGGCCGAGCAGGTTCTGCGCCTCGGGTCCCGGATCCTGGCCGAACTCGCGCGCCGTGAGGTCCCGCAGCCGGGTGAAGGCCGCGAGCGCGGCCGATTTCTGGCCGCACCGGTACAGCGCGAGCATGAGCTGGACGTGCGGATGCTCGCGCAGCGGATCGGCGGCGATGAGCTCGCGCGCAAGAGCCAGAACCTCATGCTGCTGGCCCAGCGCAAGCCGCGCGTCCAGCAGGCATTCCTGGACGTCCCGGCGCTGCTCGAGGAGCGCGGCGGCAATGACTCGCATGAGCGGGCTATCGGGCAGGTCGGCGAGCGGCGGGTCGCGCCACAGGCTGCAGGCCTGCTCGAGCAGGCGGGCCGCATCCTCCGCGCTGCCGGTGTCGAGCGCGGCCCGGCCATGCGCTGCCAGGCTGGCGAAGCCGTCGGCGTCGAGCTCGCCCGGCTCGACCATGATCCGGTAGCCGGACGGATGCGTGAGCAGGCGGTCATGACCGGCAAGTGCGCGTCTCAGATCGCGCATGCGCACGCGTAAGGCTGTGTCGGCCTCGGCCGGCGGGTGCTCCCCCCACAGCGCGTCGATCAGCAGCGTCCTGGTCGGCAGCTGCCCGGCATGCAGCAGCAGGACAGCCAGCGTGCTGCGCTGCGATGGCCGCCCCAGCACGAGCCGCGAGCCATCATCGCCTTCGGCAGCTAACGGCCCGAGGACGCTGAATCGCAATGCGGCCTCCCTAGGTCCGGAGAGAGACAACGGCGATGTCGGCTCCACAAGTGCACAAGCACCATACTTCGGCGGAGCAAGGTGCATATGGCTATTCGCACATATTCGCGAAAACGCGAAATATCGCAGGTCAACTGCCGGGCATGGCGCCCTGACAGTGCCGTCGCGCTGCTTCTCCTGCTATTTACGCATTTCTGTCAGTGAAGTGCTTGGAATGGCACGGTATACCGATTCAGCACCCACATTATCCCGGACAGCACTGACAACTGCCGTCACACAATGCGCAGTAACACCCCGGCAATTCAAGAGTAACCAAATGCGGCATCAGGCCTGCAGAATCTCGGCCAGAAGATCGCCGGACCGCTCGACCCGCTCCAGCACGTCCTCCGCAGTGAAGACCAGATCGGCGGCGCGGCGGCAGTCGCTCACCTCGTCCCAGGTGACCGGAGTCGAAACCGTCGGCTGCGGTCGCGCGCGCAGCGAGTAAGGCGCCACGGTCGTCTTCGCCGCATTGTTCTGGCTCCAGTCGATCAGGACCTTGCGCGGCCGCAGGGCCCTGGTCATCCGGGACACGACCAGCGCCGGGTGGTCGTTCTCCAGCTGCTCGGCCAGCTTTTTCGCCAGGTCGCTGGTCTGCTCCGACGTCATCCCGGACACCGCGGCGTACAACTGCGAGGCCCTTGCCTCCCGAGGTCTTCGCGACCGGGCTGAGGCCGAGGTCAGCGAGGAGCGGCCGGAGCAGCAGTGCCACCTTGCAGCACTGCACGACGGTGGCGGGCGGACCCGGATCCAGATCGAAAACCAGCAGGTCAGGCTCGCCGACGGACGGATACCGCCACATCGGCGTGTGCAGTTCCAGTGCCGCCAGGTTGGCCGCCCAGATCAGGGTCGGGAGATCACCGCCGAGGATGTACTCGATGGTCTCCCGATTCTTCGTTGAGCCGGGCGAGGCGATCCTCGCGGTCGGCACCCAGTCAGGCCGGTGCGCCGGAGCGTTCTTCTGATAGAAGAAGTCGCGGTCCACGCCCTCGGGATAGCGCTTGATCGTGACCGGGCGTGATGCGATGTGCGGGAGCATGACCGGGGCGATCCGCTGGTAGTAGTCGATCACCTGCGCCTTAGTGAAGCCAGCCTGCGGGTACGAGCACCTTGTCGAGGTTGGAGAGCGTAAGCGGCCTGCCCTCGACTTCGACCTGGACCTTCCTCGCCTCAGGGCTCACGGATGACCTCCGCCGCTTCCTTGTCGTCGCGCAGGCCCTTGTAGGACGGCGCGCGCAGCCGACCGGACCTGGTCCACGAGGCGAACTCGATTTCCGCTACCAGGACAGGCTCGACCCACTGTGCCTGACGCGCGTCCTCCGGCGGGATAGTCGCACCGAACGGTGAACCTGCCCGGCGCAGTGGCGCGAGCCTCTCCTTCAGCATTCGCAGCGTGTGCTGGCTGAACCCTGTCCCGACGTGCCCGCTGTAAACAAGATCGCCGTCGTCATAGACGCCCACCAGCAGCGATCCGATCTGGCCGGCCCGGCCGCCCTCGCCCGGCTTCCACCCGCCGATCACCACCTCCTGGCCGTGCTTGTTCTTGATCTTCCGCCAGGCCGGCGTCCGGCGTCCCGGCTCGTAGCGCGACTGCAGCCGCTTGGCCATGACGCCCTCGAGGTGGTGCTGCCGCGACACTGCCTGGATGTCGGCGCCGGCCTCGGTGACGAAAGACGGCGGCACCTGCCAGCTGGCGCCATTCAGGCTCAGCCCGTCGAGCAGCTCGCGGCGGCGCGCGTACGGCAGCTCCAGCAGCGAGCGGCCGTTCAGCCAGAGCAGGTCAAACGCCAGGTAGGTCACCGGCACCGAGGACGCGAGCTGCCGGGCCTGAGCGGCCGAGGCGATGTTCATCCGCTGCTGCAGCGCCTCAAAGTCAGGCCACGCGCCACCTCCGAACGCGACGATCTCCCCGTCCAGGATGGCCTGGCTGACGCGCCCGGCGGGGCCTCCGCCCGCGGCGGTGCCTGCGCTTACGGCAGCGGCCATCCCCGCCAGCTCGGGATAGGCGTGCGTGATGTCGCGAGTTGTGCGGGAGGTCAGCCGGGTCTGGTCTTCCGATAGGGACGCGAGCGCCCGCAGGCCGTCCCATTTCATCTCGTAGGCCCAGCCCGCGTCGTCAGACGGCAGCGAGCCGGCCGTGGCCAGCATCGGCCGCAACTCTGCAGGCGGCGGCTGCCTGCGTCCGGGCCCCTCGTCGCTCACAGCCCGATCATTCCCCGCCGGGCCGGCCGGCACCCGGCCGCCCCCTGCAGGCGCGGAGCGAGTCGCGCGGCTGTGAGCGAGTCGCGCGGCGCGGTCTACGAGCAGTCGCGCAGCTGCGGTCTGAGCGAGTCGCGGCCTGGCCGGAGCAGCCGCTGCGACCCGCTGCCCGGCGGCGGCGAGAGCCTGCTCAGCCCATGGCTCCTAGCCCATGGTCTTCGCGCCGTCGATTGACTCCCTGATGATGTCCGCGTGGCCTGCGTGCTGTGCGGTCTCGGCGATGATGTGCAGCAGCACGCGCCGTGCTGTCCAGCTCGCGCCCGGCTCGTACCACGGCGCCACCGGAAGCGGCTGCGCTGCGTCCAGATCGGGCAGGGCTGCGAGCAGCTCGTCGGTCTCCCGTGCGGCCTCGGCGTAGTCAGCCAGCAGGCCCGCGAGCGTGTCGCCGGGCAGCATCTTGAACCCGTTCAGCCAGTCCTGCATCACGCCCTCGTCCTGGAAGCTACCCACGGACGAGGGTCCCTCCACGATGAACCTGGCCCACTGCCGCTCGGCAGAGGTGACGTGCTTGATGATGCCGCCCAGGCACAGCTCGCTCGCGGTTGTCCGCTCGGCTGCCTGCTCGTCGGTCAGGTCGCGGGTGGTGAACCGCAGGAACTGCCGGTGCTTGGCGAGCGTCTGCGCGAAATCGGCGCGCTCGCCCGTTAGCGTCTGACTCGCGGTGCTCATCGGAGCACCTCCCGGAGGTCACTGGCGGCCCTCTGCCGCCGCTGGACCGCACGTTACTCGGGGGGTACGACAATCTGACCCGACTGCCGGGAGCCCGGCGGCGCAGGCCATGGGACAGTTTCGAGGTGGACGACAGACACGGTCAGCGGCTCTCAGCGATCCGCATGGACTGGGGGCCAGCCGGAGCCGCGGCGATCTCCCGTGGCACTGATTATGTGGTCATTGCGGACATCCTGAGCTTCACCACCACGCTGAGCGTCGCGATCGACGGCGGCACTGACGTCTTCCCGTACCGCTGGCGGGACAGCTCGGCCGCTGAGTTCGCCGCGCGGCACGATGCGGTGCTAGCGAGGGGCAGATCCGAGGCGACCAGGTCCGGTGGCGCTGTCAGCCTGTCGCCTGCAAGTGTTCGGGCCGCAGCCGGCCTGACCCGCCTGGTGCTCCCGTCGCCGAACGGCTCCGCCCTCGCCAGTCAGCTCAGCGACAGCGGCGCCGTGGTGGTCGGCGCCTGCTTCCGGAACAGGACAGCCGTCGCTCAGTGGCTGTCACGGCCTGGCGGGCACCAGCGCCCTCCAGTCGTGGCAGTGATCGCGGCCGGCGAGCACTGGGCTGACGGATCGCTGCGCCCGGCCGCCGAGGACCTCTGGGGCGCGGGCGCTGTCATCTGCGCGCTGATGACGCAAGGCCGGACCGGGCTGAGCCCGGAAGCGCGGACGGCTGCGGCTGCCTTCGCCGCAGTTCAGCCGCATCTCGAAGCGGAGCTGCTGAACTGCAGCAGCGGCAGGGAACTCGCTGACGCGGGCTTCGGCCAGGATGTTGCTATCGCCGCCGAGCTCGACGTCAGCGCGGCCGTGCCGGTCCTCGCCGACGGCCGGTTCACCGCGGTCCGCCGCCGCTGAAGGAACACACCCGGCGCCGGAAGAGCGGGGCCGCGGGCCGGCAGGCGCGGCCTGGCAGCAGGCCCGGAATCGGCCGTAAGCGCGGTATCGGGCGGCCGCAGGTCGGCAGCCGGGCACCCGGCGGCTCATGGGGGCCTATCTAGTGCTGCCAGGACAGCACTAACTCGGCCCCGATGGCTTGAGCCGGCCGACGATTAGGCGGCCGAGGGCTATGGATGCCGAGCTAGTGGTGCCAGGACCCCATCAACTCGGCTTCGACGGCGGCCGCGGCGCCGGAAAGGCAGCCGCGGCGCCCGGAAAGCAGCGCGCCAACGACACGCGGCCGCGGCGCCCGGCACCGGCGACAGCCGCCCGCCAGCCCGCGGCCCGCACGAGCCGCCGGCGCGTTATGGCTTGTCGTGAGGGGGTAGCGCGATTGCGAGAGACACGTATCCTAGTGAGCGCATAGGCCTTGTAGGTTTATCGCGGGAGGACGAGTGGCGCTACCGGAGTTTTTCGTTGCGGGCGCGCCGAAAGCGGGTACGACGGCTCTGCACGCCGCGCTCGCCCAGCACCCTGGGCTGTACCTGTCGGCCGTCAAGGAACCGAAGTTCTTTCTCACCGATGGCCCGCCGCCGACCCAGGGCGGCCCCGGAGACGTCAAGACCTACCGCGAGCACGTCTGGCGACGCGCTGAGTACGAGGCCCTGTTCGATCCGGCACCGCAGGGGACGCTGCGCGGCGAGTCGACGCCGTTCTACCTCTACAGCCGCGACGCCCAGCAGCGGATCCGGGCGCTGGTCCCGGATGCCAGGTTCATCGTCGTGCTGCGCGACCCGATCGAGCGTGCGCATTCCAACTGGACGCATCTGTGGTCGGCGGGACTTGACCCGATCGAGGACTTCGTCCGCGCCTGCGACGCCGAGGAGCAGCGGATCGCCGCCGGCTGGGCCGACTTCTGGCACTACAAGCGGCTCGGCCTGTACGGAGAGCAACTGGAGCATCTGTACTCGGTGTTCCCGCGCGAGCAGGTGCACTTCTTCCGCTACCGCGACCTGATCGAAGACCCGCCAGGGACGCTGAACCGCATCTGCGCCTTCCTCGGCGTCGAGGAGGGAGTCGTGACCGAGGTGCCGCGGGAGAACGTCACCGCGCATCCGGAGAAAACCCTGCGGCATCAGCATCTGTCCCGGCTGCTGCGGACTGGCTCCGCGATCACTGCCCGGCTGCCTGGCCATCGCGGCAAGGCGTTCATCGACCGCATCGAGGTCAGGCTGCAGCAGGGCGCAGCGCCGCGCCAGCCGCTGAACTGGGACGAGCGGCGCGCCCTGATCCCGTACTTCGAGGACGATGTGCGGCTGCTCGGAGAGATCACGGGCGAGGACTTCAGCCCGTGGATGAGGCCCCGCGAGGACTCAGGCGGGCTGGTCGGAGCCAGGCCAGCCGGCCAGCGGCAGGCGCGCAACGGCCGCCCCCGCGAGTTCTAGCCTCGGCCAGCCGGCCCTCCGGGCCGAAAATCGTCAGGCTATGACAGGCGGGAACGCGCGCTCAGCGCAACTCGGTGCGAAGCTCGTGCAGCCCGTCAGGCCTGGTCAGTTCGTAGTACAGCCGTTCGCGGCCGTTGCCGAGATCGACAATGTCGAGATAACGCAGGCTGCCGGTGCCCGCGCTCGGCGGCACCTGGACCGGTGCTGACCCGAGCGCGGTGAGGCTGCCGGGAGAGGTGCCGACCGCGAACCCGGTCCTCTCCTCATAGTTCTGTGCCGCGGTAGCCCGCCCGTCGTAGTAGGCCTGGACGCCATCGGGCACGAACCGCACCGCGGAGACTCGCACGCCGCGGCCGTCCCACTCACCCGGCCGCGGTGTCAGCGCGTGACCGTGCCAGGTCCAGCCGATCCCGTCCTGGCTTGTCGCGTAGTCCGTGGTCATGCGGTCGGTGTTCGCGGGATCGGCCAGCGGGTGGACCGATGCCCACAGGTGCCACGTTCCGCCCGCGTGCATGATCACCGGGTCCTTGACCGCCGAGCCGGAGTCCCCAGGCAGGACGACGACACGGGTCTTCGAGTCGAAGCCGTCCGGCGCCGTAGCCTCCAGCAGCTCGACCCGCCAGTGCTTGGTCCCCCAGGTCGCGCAGCTCATGTAGAGCCGCCAGCTCCCCTGCGGCGTGCGCACCAGCGCGGGCCGCTCCAGCGACTCGGTGTCCATCTCGTCTCTGGTGATCACCTGAATCGTGGTGAAGTGCACGCCGTCCGGCGACCGGGCGATGGCGACGGCGTAGCCGCGGCCCTGGCCGACCGGCTTGCGCAGGCGGTAGGCCAGCACGATCTCGTCACCGTCAGCCACCGCGCTCGGGGCTCCGGCCCACGTTCCCGGCTCGCTTCCGGGCGGGGCGACCGCCACGACAGAGCGCTCGGGGGCGGGCGCCTGGTCGGTCAGCTGGGCGCGAGGATCGTCGGCAATCACCTGGGCAGAATAGGCGATCTAGGAGCCTCGCAGGGCCAGCGTGACCGGTTCGGAATAAGGCCAGGCCGGCCGCGGCCCGCAACTGCCCGCGGCCCCGGCCCCGCACTGGCGTCGGGAACCGCCGGAGGATGGAACCGCCGGACGATGCAACTGCCGACGTCCGGAACCGCCGGACGAGCGGAACCGCCGGACGCGCGGAACCGCCGGCGACCGGAACCGCCGGCCGAGCGGCAGCCCGACCGGAAGCGCTGGCCTGCCGGTCAGCCGACTTGCGCCGTCCGCCCGGCCCAGTACGGCGCCCGCAGCTGCCGCTTGAGGATCTTGCCCGAGCCGGTTCGCGGCAGCTCGTCGACGAAGTCGACGGAGCGGGGCACCTTGTAGCCGGCCAGGTGCTCCTTGCCGAACGTCTTGATCTCCTCCCCGGTCAGCTCCGAACCCGGCGCGAGCACGACCGTCGCGTGCACGATCTCGCCCCACTCCTCGGACGGGATGCCGAACACCGCGACGTCATAGATAGCCGGATGCTGCTCGAGCGCCGCCTCGATCTCGGCCGGGTAGATGTTCATGCCGCCGGAGATGATCATGTCGTTCTTGCGGTCGCAGATGTACAGGAAGCCCTCGTCGTCCCAGTAGGCGATGTCGCCGACCGTGTGGAAGTCGCCCCGGCTGGCCGCGTCGTAGCTGTCCTGCTGCTTGTAGTACTCGTTGAACACGCCCTTGGACCGGACGTACAGCTCGCCCGGATGCTCCGGCCCGGTGCCGGTCACGTCGTTGCCGTCGGCGTCGAACAGCACGATCTCGATCAGCGGTGCCGGCTGGCCGCAGGAGCCGGGCTTGCGCAGCTGGTCCTCGGGCTTGCAGCACGCTGTCCACGCCGAGCTCGGTCGAGCCGTAGACCTCCCACAGCGACTCGGGCGGGAAGTCGGCCACGTACTGCTGCTTGAGCGCGAAGCTCCACGGCGCCGCGTTGGCGATCATGACCCGCATGGAGGAGCGGTCGTACCGGGCCTTGACCTCGTCCGGCAGCGCGCACAGCATGCGGACCAGCGCCGGGGCCGAGAACGTCGAGGTGACCTTGTACTTGTCGACCAGCCGGAGCCAGTCCTCGGCGTCGAACTTGCGCTGCACGACGATGGTCTGGCCGAACAGCAGGCCGATGCCCATGAACGCGCCGGGGCCGCTGTGGTAGAGCGGGCCCGAGGTGATGTAGATGTCGTCGGGCCGGTAGCCGAGCAGGGTGATCAGCGCGCAGCCCGGTCTCCTGGTCGGTGGCGTACCGCACCGCGCCCTTCGGCTTGCCGGTGGTGCCTGAGGTGTAGATCATCGTCCCGCCGGTGCCGACGGCCTCGCCCACGTCCGGCGGCTGATCCGAGGCCACGGCGAGTCAGCTCGTCGCTGCTCAGCATCCCGGCCGGCGCCGGGCCGCCGAAGACAATGATGTGGCGCAGGCTGGGCAGCTCGCCCGCGCAGCCCCTCGAACAGGGGCGCGTACTCGGCGTCGACGTAGGCGATCTCGGCATCGGAGTGGCCGATGACGTACCGGGCCTCCTCCGGCGTGAGCCGGTAGTTCAGCGGCACCGCCACCGCGCCGATCTTCCTGGTGGCGTTGATCACCGCGACGACCGGCCCGAGTTCGGCCCGCACCAGAGGACCTTCTGCCCCGGCTGCGCGCCGAGCTCGAGCAGGGCGTTCCCGAGCCGGTTGGCTGCAGCCTCCAGCTCGGCGTACGTCCACTGGACAATGTCGCCCTCACCCTTGTCATCGATGACAGCGAGCTTGTCCGGCTGGCTCTCGGCATAGGCCGTGAGGATGTCTGGCATCGCACCTGCTCTCGTCGTCCCGCGGGCGCCTCGGGCCCGAAGTTTGCTCAGGTACACCCTGTACCGAATCACGCTCGGTTGTCACCATCTGCGGCCGGAATTGCCACCCTCAAGATCGCGTAGCGGCGGCGTCAGCGGCCGCGGGCCAGCCCCTCGCGATGCGCGATCCGCAGCGCCGCGTCCACCAGCGCCGGCCCGCAGCGCCGCCTGCGGCTCCTCGGCCTCGCTCTGGGCAATCAGCTTGTCCGGATCCTGGCCGGCCTGCTCGGCCTCGGCCTTGCCGCCGTCGTTCAGCCAGAGGCTGACCTGGGCAGCGTCTACCTCCGGGTGGAACTGAACGGCAAGGTGCTGCCTGAGGCTGAACGCCTGGACGCACAGCTCGTTGCGGGCCAGCAGCCGCGCGCCCGGCGGCGGGACGCAGCGGTCGTGGTGGAACTCCAGCCACGGGCCCGGCTCGATTAGCGCGGGATCGAGCGTCTCGACTGTCGTCCAGCCGACTTCGCTGCGCGGCGCGGCCTCCACCTGGCCGCCGAGTGCGGCGGTCAGCGCCTGCGCGCCGAAGCAGATGCCGAGCACCGGGATGCCGGCGGCATCGGCGGCTCGCAGCCAGTCGAGCTCGTCGCCGATCCAGCCGCTGATCCGCTCCTCGTAGACCGACCAGACAGCGCCGAGCACCACGATGTGGTCCACGCCGTCCAGCGACGGCAGCGGGCCGCCCTTCGGGAACTGATGCACGGCCAGTTCCGCGCCGCGGGCCTCGAACGCGTCCGCGATAAATCCGGCCTCGTCGATAGCGTGATGCCGCACGACCACGACTCGCATCGGCGTTACCTCCCTGATTCTTGTGTCTGTCGTTCATCTTCCGGGAACGAGGCCGCCTGCGCACCTGCCCCCCTCCCGGCCGCGGCCCGCCACCTCCGCGCGGCCCGGGGAAAACGGCTCGCGCAGCAGCCGCCGCGGCAGGGACGATGGGCTATGGCCTGGACACTGACCGGCAGCCTGGATGAGTTCGAGGCCGCCGCGGGCGAGCATCTGAGGACGGAGCCGGTCCGGCAGACGGTGGCGCTGACAGTCCTGGCGGCCCTGCGCGAGCGCGGCCCGGCCGCGTTCGGCGATGCGCCCCCGGTCTACGGCTGGCACCGGTCGGCCGGTCAGGTGGACGGGGCGTTCCTGCAGACGCCGCCGTACCCGGTCCTGGTGGCCTCGCTGCCGGACGAGTCGGCGCTGAGCCTGATCAGCCTGCTGAGCGAGGACGGCCGGGATCTCAGCGCCGTCAACCTGCCCGGGGCGGCCGAGCAGGCGTTCCTCGGCGCGTGGGCTGCCGCGACCGGCGGCTCCGCGGCGACCCGCCAGCGGTCGCGGCTCTTCAGGCTCGGGGCCCTGACCGCGCCCGACCCGATGCCGCCCGGCGCTGCTCGCGTCGCCGGCGGTGCCGACCGCGACCTGCTGATCAGCTGGCATGAGGCGTTCAGCCGGGAGGTCGAGAGGGGCGCCCACGGGCCTGCCGACCGCATGGTCGACGACCGGCTGAGCCATGGCGGGCTGATGCTGTGGGAGGCCGACGGCCAGCCGGCCGCGATGGCAGGTGTCACTCGTCTCGTCGCCGGAGTAGCACGCGTCGCACCGGTGTACACGCCGCCCGGGCACCGGCGGCGCGGCTTCGGCGGGGCTGTCACGACCGCGGTGAGCCAGGCAGCCATCGACGCCGGTGCTGCCGCGGTCGTGCTGTACACCGACCTGGCCAACCCGACCAGCAACGCGCTCTATCAGCGTCTCGGCTACCGGCCGGTGGCGGAGCGCGTGCTGCTTGACCTGCATGCGGCACCGCGCGAGCAGGCGAATGGCACGTACCCGCGGCGTCCGCCGTCGTAGCGGTCACCGTTAGTCCGAACACATATTTGGGTGGCCGGGTTAGTATCGAACGTATGAACGCATCCTTGCAGGCATCCCTGCTGGATCTCGCCGATGCACCTGGCTTCAGCCCGCTCGACGGCCTGCAGCGTACCGAGCTGACCGACGGCGCCTGGGTCGACGTGCTGCCCGGCTGGCTGCGCCGGTGCCGATGAACTCTTCAGCCGCCTGCTTCGAGGCCGTGCCGTGGCGGGCGGAGCGGCGCCGGATGTACGACCGGGTGGTCGACGTCCCCCGGCTGCTGTGCTTCTACGACGACGACGAGCCACTGCCCGACCCGCTGCTCGCCGCCGCGCGCTCGGCGCTGGATGAGCACTATGCCGCTGAGCTGGGCGAGCCGTTCGTCACCGCGGGCCTTTGCCTGTACCGGGACGGCCGGGACAGCGTGGCCTGGCACGGTGACACGATCGGGCGCGGGAGCACGCAGGACACCATGGTGGCGATCCTGTCGCTGGGGACACCGAGGCCGCTGCTGCTGCGTCCGGCCGGAGGCGGCAGGCAGGCCCTGCGCTACGACGTCGGCCACGGTGACCTGCTGGTCATGGGCGGCAGCTGCCAGCGCACCTGGCAGCACGCCATCCCGAAATCCGCCCGGCCGACGGGACCCCGGATCAGCGTCCAGTTCCGCCCGCGCGGGGTCCGCTGAGGCGGTCCGCCGCCCGGCGGCGCCTCCCGCCGCCCTGCGGCCGGGCAGGGTTGGCCAGCGGCGGGCCAGGGCACAGAAGCGGATATGGCCGGCTCGGACGAAGCGACGTCAGAACCGTTTCCCCAGGTAGCGGCGCCTTCTCGGGCCGCCGGGCTGGCGGAGCCGCTAACCCCCGGCCAGTGGCAGCCTTCCGGACCCGCTGGCCGGGATGACCACGCGAGTCCTGCCGCATCGCCCTTCCCGCCGATCGCCGACTACGCCTTTTTGTCCGACTGTGAGGTAACGGCGCTGCTCGCGCCGAGCGGCTCGATTGAGTGGATGTGCCTGCCCCGGCTGGACTGCCCGAGCGTCTTCGGCGCGATTCTGGACCGGGACGCAGGGCGGTTCAGGCTCGGGCCGGAGAACATCTCCGAGCCTGCTGACCGTCGCTACCTGCCCGGCACGATGGTCGTGGAGACCAGCTGGGACTGCGGCGAGGGCTGGATCGTCGTCCGGGACTGCCTGCTGATGGGACCGTGGCGGCACGAGCACCCGGGCCGCAGCTCGCACACCAGGCCGCCGACCGACTACGACGCCGAGCACACCCTGCTGCGGACGGTCCGCTGCGTGCACGGTACGGCGCAGCTGGCGATGGACTGCGAGCCGGTCTTCGGCTACGGCCGGACCAGGGGCACCTGGCGGCACACCGAGCGCGGCTACTACCAGGCTCGGGTGTCGGAGGAGGACAGCGACCTCAGCATGACCCTGACCTCGGACATCAGGTTCGGGCTCGAGGGACCGAGTGCGCGCTCGCGGACCCTGCTGCATGAGGGCGACACCAGGTTCGTGCGCGCTGTCCTGGGGGAGCCTCGCGCCGCCGGAGGACTACGACGAGGCCTACCGGCGGATGGTCTGGACTGCGCACCACTGGCAGCACTGGCTGGCGCGCGGCGACTTCCCCGACCATCGCTGGCGCAGCTACCTCGCCCGCAGCGCACTGACCCTGAAGGGCCTCAGCTTCGCGCCGACCGGCGCCATCGCGGCCGCCGCGACGACATCGCTGCCAGAGACACCGGGCGGCGAGCGGAACTGGGACTACCGGTTCAGCTGGATCCGCGATGCCACGTTCGCGCTATGGGGGCTGTACACGCTGGGGTTCGACTGGGAGGCGGCCGACTACTTCGCTTTCCTCACCGACGTGGTCGAGCGCGACCGGGGCAACATGCAGATCGTCTACGGCATCGACGGCCGTTCCGACCTGTCCGAGCACATGCTCAAGCACCTCCACGGCTACCAGGGAGCACAACCAGTCAGGACCGGGAACGAGGCCTACTCCCAGCAGCAGAACGACGTGTGGGGAGTCGTGCTCGACTCGCTGTACCTGCACACCAAATCGCGCGACCGGCTGGACGAGCGCGTCTGGCAGATGGCCAAGCACCAGGTCGAGCACGCGCTCGAGCACTGGCGCGAGCCCGACCGCGGCATCTGGGAGGTGCGCGGCAGCCCGAGGCACTTCACCTCGTCGAAGATGATGTGCTGGGTCGCCGCCGACCGCGGCGCCCGGCTCGCGCGCATCCGCGAGGACCGCGACGCCGCCAGCCGATGGCAGCAGGCTGCCGACGAGATCCACGCCGACATCTGCGCGAACGCGCTGGATGACCGCGGCGTCTTCTGCCAGCACTACGAGACGACCGCACTGGACGCATCGCTGCTGCTGATGCCGCTGCTGCGCTTCCTGCCGCCGGACGATCCGCGCATCCGGGCGACCGTGCTGGCCATCGCTGATGAGCTCACCAGGGACGGGCTGGTCCTGCGCTACCAGGTCGCGGAGACTGACGACGGGCTGCCGGGCGAGGAGGGCACGTTTACGATCTGCTCGTTCTGGCTGGTCTCCGCGCTGGCCGAGATCGGCGAGCATCACCGGGCGCGGGACCTGTGCGAGAAGATCCTGTCCTACGCCAGCCCGCTGCTCCTGTACGCGGAGGAGATCGAGGCGAGCTCGGGCCGGCATCTGGGCAACTTCCCGCAGGCGTTCACGCACCTGGCGCTGATCAACGCGGTCATGCACGTGATCGAGCACGACGACGAGGAGGCGCGTCGCGCTCTGGCCGGCGCCTCAGAGCGGCCGCGGCATCTGGGCACCAACGGCCGCGTCCGGCGCAAGGAGCGCAAGGACCGGCTCGACGACTGAGCCGCCGGCCGGATGCGCCTGCCAGCCGGAGAGCCCCGCGGGCCAGCCGGCCCGCACGTGCCCACCAGGCAGCTGCTCGCTTACGCCAGCGTCATGGCGCGCGCAGGATCGGCGCCGTCAGGCAGGTCGGGCCGCCGTCACCCTTCAGCGAGATCTCCGAGCCGTCGTAGACATGCACCTCGCACCCCTCCGCCTCAAGGGCCGCCCTGGTCAGCGGATTGCCCGCCAGCATCACCAGCACGCCGGGACGCACGGCCAGCACGTTGCACGCCATCGTCTCGTACTCGGCCGCCGGCACCGCCACGATCCGCACGCCGCGGGCCGCCAGCTCCTCCATCAGGGGAACCGGGGCAAGCGGCGGGTACACCACCGCCAGGTCGTCGGCCACCGGCGAGATAACTGACATCAGGTGCAGCACGTGCCCGGGGCCGCGATCGTGCGGCAGGTCAGCGGACCCGACGGCGACGCCCTCAGCGGCGAGGATCTCCCGCAGCTGGCGGACTCCCTCGGCGTTGGTGCGGTAGCTGCGTCCGGCCAGCACGGTTCGCTCGTCCAGCCAGATGATGTCGCCGCCGTCAGCCCGTGCGGTCGCGGTCAGCCGGCCGATGACCGGCACGCCCGCGGCCTCCAGCGCGGTGCCGAGCAACGCCGGCTCGGCCGTCCTGGCCGGCTTGGCCATCTGGAACAGGATCGCGCCGCGCCCGGTCACCATGCCGGGATCGCGGACGTAGGTCGCGTCGACCAGCCCGTCCGCTGCGGCTGCCACCTCGACCTCGCAGCCGAGGCTGGCGAGCAGCTCGAAGAACTGGTCATGCTGGCGCTCCAGCAGGACCGGGTCCGGGATACGCCAGTCCGCCGCCGCGAAATCGCCTGAGGCCGCCGGGCGCCGCACCAGCACCCGCCGCAGCGGCGAGACCATCGAACGGACTCCGGTGCGCGGCAGCGGAATCCCGTCCGGCTGCGGTTCGCCCGTCTCCGGGCCGCCTGCCATCAGCTCTCGGAACCGGGCAGGCCGAGCTCAGCCGCGGAGATCTCGATGCCGGTCACCCCCGCCCTTCGCTTGCGCTCCCCGAGCACCCAGAACACCAGCCCGAGCGCCACCATGACCAGCAGCGATCCGATCGTAGTGATCTCGAAGAACATCCGGGACACGCCCCAGCTGGCCTCGATGGAGTACGACTGCCCGAACACCGCGTTAATCGCACCCGGCCAGACCAGCGTGATGACCGTGACGATCACGAACAGCTCGGTGATCAGCACGGCGGCCCACGCGCCAGCCGTTCCGCCCGGCACCCGGTACGGCCGGTCAGCGCCGGGATACTTTCGCCGCAGGATAGTGAGCGCCGGGAAGATGAAGATGTAGCTCAGCGTCGTGCTGGAGATCGTCAGCGCCAGCATCACGGCAAAGAAGCTGGCCAGGCTGCCCTTGGTGACGATGAGGACGAGCACGCACACCACGGACGAGACCACGCCCGAAGAGAGGTTGACCGCGATCGGCGTGCCGAAGCTGGTGAAGCGTCCCATCCAGGACGGCGCGGCCCCGTCCAGCGCGGCGATCGCCTGGGTCCGGTCAGCGCCCTCGAGCCACACTGCTCCGCTGCCGACCAGCGTGACGATCACCAGGACCGCGAACAGGACGTTCAGTCCGTGCGAGTGCAGCACGCCCGCGACGGCGGAGTACGCGTCGACGAAGCCGCCCACGTTCGACAGCTTGGCGCTCGGAATGACCAGCACGATGCCGAGGATCACCAGACCGTAGAGCACCGCGGCGATGAGACCGGCGCCCACGATCATCCTGGGCACGTCGCGCTTGGGATTCCGCATCTCCTCGGACGCCCCGTTGGACAGCTCGAACCCGACCCAGAGGAACACGATGATCCCGATCGCGGTGAGGAAGCCATTCAGCGACGGCTTCAGGTCACCGACGGTCGAAGCTCCGGCAGGCCGGCCGTGCTGCACCATGAACGCGATGAACAGGGCAGTGAAGATGGCGACCACGGCGAACTTCACGAACGTGCCGATGTTCGGTCCCCACTTGCCGATGCGGAAGGCAACGATCGCGATCCCGACCGTGACCCAGGTGAACACCAGCCCGACGACGATCTCCGCAGTTGTGCTCATCGGCCTGGACAGCACGAAGGCGTTCAGCGTCGCGATCGTCGCCGCGGTCAGCGTGCCGCCGACCCACAGCGGGTTGGACAGCCAGTACAGGATCGCCGTGACCGCGCCGGCCGCGCGGCCGAACGCCATCCGGGCCCACTCGTACGGGCCGCCCTCGACGGGGAACGCCGATCCCAGCTCCGCGGTGAGCATCCCGTACGGGATCAGGAAGAGAACCAGTGAGATCGAGCAGCCAGGTAATCGCCTGCGCGCCGGCCTCGGCAGCCTGGGCGACGCTGTCCAGCCCGACGATCGCGCAGGCGGTGAACAGCACCAGGTCGAGGCGCCCGAGCACGCGGCGCAGCTTGGCTTTCTCCTGAACTGCGAGCGATCCGTCGGAGGTGTACACGGCGTCGGCGGCCATCGGGATCCTCCAGGGCTAGGACCGCTGCGGCAAAGGATCTTTCTGTGACTGTAGATGCCCGATCAGCGCCGGGCAATGGGCGCTGTCGACGCGCCGGCCGCGGCGACCAGGTCGGCGGGCGCCAGCTCGATCTCCAGCCCTCGCTGGCCCGCGCTGCAGTAGACCGTTTCATGGCCAAGCGCGGTCTCATCGACCACAACCGGCAGCGGCCGCCGAAGTCCGATCGGCGCGATCCCGCCCGTTACGTAGCCTGATGCTCTTTCTGCCTGTGCCGGGTCGGCCATAGCCGCCTTCTTGCCGCCGGCCGCGGCTGCCAGTGCCTTGAGGTCAAGCGTGCCGGTCACTGGCACGACCGCCACCGTGAGCTGCCCGTCCACGTCTGCCACCAGCGTCTTGAAGACCCGGTCCGGCGGCACGCCGAGCGCCTCGGCCGCCTCCTGCCCGTAGGACGGGTGCCGCGGGTCGTGGCGGTAGCGGTGCAGGGTGTGCGCGATGCGGAGGCTTGTCAGCACCTCCGTCGCCCTGGTCCCGCCGCCGCGCGCCACGTTCGGGAGCCTAGCTGGCCGCCGGGGCCGGGCGCCCGCAAGACTAGAGCCGTGACCGCCTGGGTGCTGCACGTCGACCTCGACCAGTTCATCGCGGCCGTCGAGATCCTGCGGCGGCCGGAACTGCGCGGCCTGCCGGTGGTCGTGGGCGGCGACGGCGACCCGGCCAAGCGCGGCGTGGTGGCGACAGCGTCCTACGAGGCGCGGGCCCGCGGGGTGCACTCCGGGCTGCCGCTGCGGACGGCGGCACGGCGGTGCCCCGACTGCGTGTTCCTTCCCGCTGACCGGGGCGCCTACGAGGCCGCGTCCGACGAGGTGATGGCCGCGCTGCGCAGCCTCGGCGCGGTGACCGAGGTGATGGGCTGGGATGAGGCCTTCCTCGCCGTCGAGACTGACGACCCGGAGGGCTTCGCCCGGCAGGTGCAGGAGCGGATCAGGGCGGCGACCCGGCTTGACAGCACGGTCGGCATCGGCGAGAACAAGCTGCAGGCCAAGCTGGCCACCGGCTACGGGAAGCCAGCCGGGGTCTTCAGGCTGACTCACCGGACCTGGTTCGAGGTGCTCGGCGCCGAGCCGGTCAGCGCGCTGTGGGGCATCGGCTCGAAGACGGCCGCCAAGCTGGCGGAGCTGGGCATTGGCACCGTGGCCGAGCTCGCCGCGGCGGATGTCCCGACCGTGGCCGGGCGGTTCGGGCCCACGATCGGGCCCTGGCTGGTGCAGACCGCGCGCGGCCTGGCGTCCGCTGAGGTGACGGCCGAGCCGTACCTGCCGCGCTCACGCGGCCGGGAAGTGACCTATCAGGAGGACATCGAGGACTGGGACCGGGTCAGGGCGGAGGTCGCGGTGCTGGCTCACCGGGTCGCGGACGACGTCGCAGCCGAGGACAGGCCCGCGGTCAGGGTGGTCGTGAAAGTCCGGTACCGGCCGTTCTTCACCAGCACGCACGGTGTGCCGCTGCCCGAGCCCGGTAGCGATCCGGACGCCATCGAGGCGGCGGCGCTGGCTGCGCTTGAGCTGTTCACCGGCCGGCGGCCGGTGCGCCTGCTCGGCGTGCGCGCCGAGTTCGCCCCCGACTGAGCCGCCAGCGCCGCTGTCACGGGGCGGCAGCCTGCCTCGTCTGTGAGTCTGATCGGATGAGGGACAGCGCTGTCGCCGGAGGGAGCCGGGCATGACCAGCCAGCAGGACACCGGCACGACCGCGATCTACCAGGCGCTGCGGCCGCTGCTGTTCTCCGTCGCCTACCGCATGCTCAGCAGCGTCGCCGAGGCCGAGGACGTCGTGCAGGAGGCCTTCCTGCGCTATCACCGCGCTGTCGCCGAGCACGGAGAGCCGGACTCGCCGAAGGCCTACCTGTCCACCGTGGTGACCCGGCTGTGCATCGATCAGTTGCGCTCGGCCAGGGCCAGGCGCGAATCATATGTCGGCGAGTGGCTGCCCGAGCCGCTGCTGACCGGGCCGGCGCCGCTCAGCCAGCCGGCTGCGGATCCCGCCGCTGCCGCCGAGCAGGCCGACTCGCTGTCGATGGCCTTCCTGCTGCTGCTTGAGCGGCTCACGCCGCTGGAACGCGCCGTGTTCCTGCTGCACGACGTGTTCGGCTACGGCTACGACGAGACAGCGCGCATCGTCGGCCGCAGCCCAGCCAGCTGCCGTCAGCTTGCGCACCGGGCCCGCCAGCACGTCGACGCCGCGCGGCCGCGGTTCGAGGTGGCGGCACCGGAGCGCGATGAGCTCGCCGCCAGGTTTTTCGCAGCCGTCGGAAACGGCGACATGGACGGCCTGGTGAGCCTCCTGGCCGCCGACGTCGAGGTGCACGGCGACAGCGGCGGAGTGCCGCCGTCCTGGCGCAGGCCGATCACTGGCCGCGAGCATGTCGGCAGGCTGATGGCCGCGATCGGGACCCAGCTGCGGCACGCAGGCGGCTCGCTGCGGCTGGCTGAGATCAACGGGCAGCCGGGCGCGCTGGCGCTCGGCCCGGATGACCGGCTGATTGCCGTGCTCAGCATCGATATCGCGGACGGCCAGGTGCAGACTGTCCGCTCTGTCATCAGCCGGCCGAAGCTTGCGCACCTCGGCCCGCTGGCCGATCTCGGCGAGCTTCAGGAACAGCGCCGCCGTTAGCGCCGCCGCTGATCCGGCTGGCCAGCGCCGCTAGCTCGCCGGCGGCGGTGCGCAGCGCGCGGGCCGGCATTTCCGGCTGGCGACGCAGGCCGGCCCGCCCGGCCGGGCGGCCAGGACGGGCCGTGCGCTAGTCTGCCGCAGATCTGCCTGCGGACTGGCGCACCTGGCACGAGGAGGGACATGGCCGTTCCGCTGGCCGCGCGGTACGTGGCCGCGGCCGTTGGACTGCTGCTCATCATGACGTCGGCGAGCAGCGTCATCGGCACGCTCATCCTGCCCAGGTCGTCAGCCAGCTGGCTGACGAAGAAGGTCGATCAGCTGGTCAACGCCGTCTACGTCGTGATCACCGGGCCGCAGCGCGACTTCCGGCGGCGGGACCGGATCCTCGCCACCCAGGCGGCCACCCTCCTGCTCTGCCAGATCATCGCCTGGCTGGTTACCTTCTTTGTCGGTTTCTCGCTGGTCTTCTGGCCGCTGGTTCATGGCGGCATCACCGATGCCTTCCGGCTGGCAGGACCCGGCCTGTGGGAGATCGGCGAGTACCGCGCGCGCGGCGCGCTCCAGGCCGCCATTCTCGACGTGGCCTCGCTGACCGGCATCATCACGGTGACGCTGCAGATCGCCTACCTGCCCACGCTGTACTCGGAGTTCAACCGCCGCGAGAACGGGGTGGCGCTGCTCAACGCGAGGGCAGGCGTGCCGAGCTGGGGACCTGAACTCCTGGCCAGGACTCACTACGCGCTTGGCTCCGGCATTTCCACCGTGGACACGCTGCCGGACCTGTACGCCGGCTGGGAGGGCTGGGCGGCCGATGTCGCCGAGAGCCACACCACCTACCTGCCGCTGGTCAGGTTCCGGTCACCGAAGCCGCTGTCATCCTGGGTAACCGCGCTGCTGGCCGTGCTCGACTCCGCCGCGCTGATGCTGTCGCTCAACCCGTCGACCGCCCCGGTCGTGCCCGCCCGGCTATGCCTGCGCGCTGGCTTCCTGTGCTTCACCGACGTCGCCCGGGCCATGGGGTTCAGCGTCCCGGAGGAGCCTGATCCGGCGGCCGGGCATCAGCATCACCTACGAGCAGTTCCTCGATGCCGTCGCGCGGATGGAGAAGGTCAACTTCCCGATCGAGCGCAAGCCGGAGGAAGCGTGGCCGGACTTCGTCGGCTGGCGGGTCAACTATGAGCAGGCGGCGTTCGCGATCGCTTACGCCGTTGACGCGGTGCCCGCCCTGTGGTCTGGCCCGCGCCGCCACAAGAACTGCCCGGCCATCCCGCCGATCCGGCCGCCCGAGGGCCGGCCGCCGGACGGCGCCCAGAAGAAGCCGGCCGCCGGCAGCTAGACGGCCCTGGCCGCGTCCTCGCGCGACTGGACCAGGTCCAGGTCGGTGTCCCTGCCGTCAGGATCGGTCTCCGGCCGATCAGGAAGCGGGGCCAGCCCGTGCCCGCCCGTGCCGGCTCTCGCGAGTGCCGGTCTCGCGGGTGCCGGTCTCGCGGGTGCCGCTCTCGCCCGTGCCGGCCGTGTCGGTCTCGGCCGCGCTGGGCTGGGCTGGCCAGCCGAGGCCGGCCGCATTCTCGTCCCGGTCCGCGCCGAACCAGGTCGGGCCGGGCTCGTCGTCCTCGCGGCTTGCCGCTCCCGCGGGAGCAGGCAGGCCGGCTGCTGCCGGACCAGCGGGGGCCTGACCAGGCGCGGCCTGACCAGATGCGGCCTGACCAGATGCGGCCTGACCAGATGCGGCCTGATCGGCGGCGGGCCGGTCCGGCCGCAGCAGCTCCGGCAGCTCCGGCAGCTCGACCAGGCTCGGCATGTCCTGCTCGGGCTCGGGCTCCGGCTGCGGGACGGGGAAGCCCAGCTCGGGTTTCGGTACCCCGCCGAAGGCCGGTGCCAGCACCTCGCCCGCAGCGCGCACGGTGGCGGCCCTGAGGGTGTCGCCGACCAGCCTGGCCGCGTAGGCCAGCAGGCCCTGCCGTTCCCCGTCAGTCTCGTGCTGAGCTGCGGCGGCCAGCTCGGCAGCCAGCCGGCTGGCCAGTGCCTCAGCGGTCGGCCACTGACCGACCGCTCGGCGGGCCTCGGGGGTGACCTTGAAGACGTACCAGAACCGCGGATCGCCGCCGGTCGTTGTCTTGCGGAAGTCGACGTAGACCGGGTCAAGGGTCTCCAGCGCCCTCGCCACCACGGCCGCGTCCAGCCCTGTCGCAGCAGCGATATCGGTCACCGTGACCATGTAGCTCTGCTCAAGCAGGGCGACAGTGGCATCTAGTACCGGCAGGTCTCTGACCGCCCAGGTGTCATGCACGAACGTCTGCCTAACCGGGACCTGGCCGGAGACCATCGAGGGCTCGACCGGGTCCCTGGATCGTCGGGTTCGCCCCGGCGTTACCTGCCAGGGCCGATGTATCCGGCACTTAGCAGCGTAGCGACAATAACGACGGGAAGAGATTCAATGTGGTCTTCATCCCATACCTGCCCGCCTGGCGGAGCTCCGGCATGGCAGGATTGCCTGTCCCGCAGCCGTCCTGCGGGACATCCCCGCCCGGTGACTAGCCGCTAAGGCTGCTGGGCACGTTACCTACGTCGCTAAGCTGTGCGAGCCTGCAGTGCTGCGGGCTCGCGCGCACCGAGAGGAAAGACATGAGTTACGACACCGGAGTCGAGCGGACCCTGGTGCTGCTCAAGCCTGACGCCGTGGCCAGGGGACTGGTCGGTCGCGTAATAACGCGCTTTGAGGAGTCCCTGCTCAAGATCGTCGCCACGAAGATGGTCTGGATGGATGCTGATCTCGCGAGGCGGCATTATTTCGATCTTGAGGAGCGGTTCGGCCCGGCGGTCTTCAACGCCATGGCCGAGTTCATGGAGAGCGGGCCGGTGATCGCCCTGATCCTGGAGGGCGTGGAGGCGGTCGCCACGACCCGCAAGCTGGTCGGCTCGACCTACCCGGACCAGGCGCCTCCCGGCACTATTCGCGGTGACTTCGCGCACATGAGCAAGGCTTACGCCAACGAGCGGGGCATTGCCGTCGCCAATCTGGTGCACGCCTCCGGCAGCGTCGAGGACGCTGCGCACGAGATCGATGTCTGGTTTGCGAAGGACGAGATTCATGACTACCCGACGCCATTCGATCGCTACGTCCGGTAGCTGAACCGCTCCCGCTTCCTGACCGTTCCCTGAGAGGCGGCCTGCCATCACGCTGGCCGCCTGGTGAGTCGCGGCCTGCCGTGCTTCAGGCGGCCCGCGGCCGCCAACCGACCTCGAAGGGGAGCACGCATGCCAGCACGTCATCGGATGGCAGCGGCAGCCGCCGCGGCCGGGGCCATCACCGCACTGGGGCTTGCCACCGCGACAGCGGCGTCCGCCCAGCCAAGCGGGCCAGTTAGTTATCTCAGTCACTTCAGCAAGCTCACGACGATTGCCTCGACGGTGCCGGGGAACGGCGACGTCAATCCCTACGGCATCGCCATCGTCCGGCATTCCGCCGGCCGCCTGCGCGCGGGGGACGTGCTGATCAGCAACTTCAACGACAAGGCGAACCTGCAGGGCACCGGCAAGACGCTGGTGGAGATCTCCCCTGGCGGTCATCGGTCGCTGTTCGCCACCGTCCGGCGCAGCATGCTGCCCGGATCGTGCCCGGGCGGAGTCGGCCTGACCACCGCGCTGCAGGTCCTGCCGGGCGGCTGGGTGGTGGTCGGCAGCACGCCGTCCGCCAACGGCATGGCTGCCACCGCGAAGGCTGGCTGCCTCATCGTGCTGAACAGCATGGGCAAGGTCGCGGAGACGATCAGCGGCTACGGGATCAACGGACCGTGGGACTCGACGGCCGTGGTGCGCGGCCATGTCGCTGACCTGTTCGTCACCAACGTGCTGACCGGAACCGTCGCCGCCGGCGGCAAGGTCGTCCATGGCGGCACCGTGCTCCGGCTGGGCCTGCAGCTGCACCGCTCCGCGCCGCCAACGCTGACCAGCTGGACGACGATCGGATCCGGATTCGCTCAGCAGACCAACGCGGCCGCGTTCATTCTCGGCCCGACTGGCGTCGGGCTCGGCCGACACGGCACGCTGTACGTGGCCGACACGCAGAACAGCCGGATCACCGGGATCCCGAACGCGCTGACCCGGTCAGGCACTGCCGGAACCGGCTTCCTGCTGACCCGCGGCGGCCAGCTCAGCATGCCGCTCGGCCTCGCGATTGCTCCCGACGGGCACGTGCTGACCGTCAACGGCGGCAACGGCAAGGTGGTCGAGACGACTCCGGGCGGCGTTCAGATCGCCTGGCGCTACCTGGACACCTCGGGCAGCCCGAAGGGTGCGGGCGCCCTGTTCGGCCTGGCGGTGCGGCCTGACCTGCGCGGCGTCTACTACGTCGACGACGCGGCGAACACGCTCCGCCTGCTGCACTAGCACGGGCTAGCCGGTCATGGATGCCGGGCTGGTGGTGCTCCAGCGCCACTAACCCGGCTTCCACCGGCTAGGAAACGCCGAGCCATCGCTCAAGCCAGCCGAGCTGCTCCGCGAGGACGTGCAGCACCGACTCACGCGCGACGTACCCGTGGCTCTCGTACGGCAGCATCACCAGGCGCCCCGTCCCGCCGGTGCCCTGGATGGCCTGGAAGAGCCGCTCCGACTGGATCGGGAACGTGCCGGAGTTCGCATCCCGCTCGCCGTGGATCAGCAGCAGCGGAGCGGTGATCTTGTCGGCGTAGCGGAACGGGGAAACCCGGTCGTAGACATCCGTCGCCTCCCAGAAGCTGCGCCGCTCGGTCTGGAAGCCAAACGGAGTAAGGCTGCGGTTGTAGGCGCCGCTGCGGGCGATGCCGGCCGCGAACAGGTCCGTGTGCGCCAGCAGGTTCGCCGTCATGAACGCGCCGTAGCTGTGGCCGCCGACTGCCACCCGCGCCGGGTCAGCGATTCCCTGGCCGGCCAGCGCGGCGATGTGCGCGGCGGCCGCCGCGGTGATCTGCTCCACGTAGCTGTCGTTCATGGTCTCCGGGTCGCCGATGACCGGCATCGTCGCGTTCTGCAGCACGGCGTAGCCACGCAGGACGAAGAACACCGGGTCGGAGGCCATCAGCCGGGTGAACCGCTCGGTCGTTCCCCGGACCTGGCCGGCCGTGCTCGCATCGCCGTAGTCCAGCGGATAGGCCCAGATCACCAGCGGCAGGGGGCCATCCCGCTCCGCGTCGTAACCTGGCGGCAGGTGAAGCATCCCGGTGAGCTGCACGCCGTCGCCCCGGTCGTAGCTGACGAGCCGCTTCTCCATGCCCGTCAGCTGCGGATGCGGATCCGGCCACGCCGTGAGCTGGATGCGCTCGGTGCCGTCGAGGCGGGTGACCACGAGGTTCGGCGGCTCAGTGCGGCTTTCATGCCAGATGAGCACCGACTCCCGGTCGTCCCCGGCGAAGCCGAGTACCTGCTCGTACGCATCAGCAGGACTGCGCCACAGCCGCTGCACGGACAGGTCAGCCAGATCGAGCCGGTCCAGGAAAGGCCGGTCGCCCTCCGGGCTCGCCCCCTCGCCGCGCAGGAAGATCTGGTTGCCGTCCTGCAGGACTGTGCGGGTGCCGTCCGGATGGGTCGTCATCATCGGGGAGCCGGGGTCCTTGTAGGCCTCGTCCGCCGAGTGGTCGAAGATGACCCTGCTCTCGTCCGGCGCCGTCAGGTCAACCAGCCGGGAGGTCACCCAGCGGCGGTCGCGGTCGTGCTCGGTCACGAGCAGTGTGCCGGAGGCTGCCATGTCGTACCAGCCCAGGCAGCGATGCTGGACCGGCACGCACGGCTGCGGCGCGTCGCTGAACGGCGCCTGCAGCCGGAAGATCAGGTCGCGGTGCTCCGCCTTGGCCAGCGGATCACCGCCGTCCTGAGCCTCGGTCCACACCAGGCTGGCGGGCACGGACTCCTCCCACGACACCATCCGCGGCCCGGTCGGCACGCCGTGCCGCGGAATCTCGTCGCTGACCGGCAGATCGGCGATGACCCGCTCAAGCTCGCCGGCGGCGGACCACACCTCGACGCGGCGGGCGAAGTACGGGAACGGCACCCGGAACGAGAACGGCCGCTGCAGCCGGTACACCAGCAGGTGCTCGCCGTCCGGCGACTCGCCGAGGTGGTAGTACAGGCCGGGCGCCCCGAGCTCGGTGACGCTACCCGAGTCCGGGTCGACCCGCAGCGGCACCGTCGTCGCCAGCGCCTCGAACACATCGGCGTCCGCGTCCGTGCGCAGCAGGTCGGTGAAGGTGGCCATCTGCGACCGCTTGCCAGCGGCCTCCTCGATCTGCGGCTCGATCGGCTCAGGGCCGCCGGCTCGGCCGCCCCGGCACGGCCACCCCGGGCACGGGCGCGCTGAGCACGATCAGCGCGCTGCCGTCCCTGGACCATCGCACCGCCGACCCGGCCGACGTCGGGTCGCCGCCGAGCACGTCACGGACGCGCAGGCCCGGCACTTCGGCTGCCGTCGCGGCCTGGGCGTCGGCCACCCAGACGGCGATGCCGTCCGGCTCGTCCACAGTGAACGCGAACCGCCGTCCGTCTGGTGCCCAGGAGGGCACGCTCAGCGACTTCCCCTCCGGCACCTCGATCCGGCGAGGCTGGCCGGCGGGCAGCGCGATCACCGACAGCCCGGTCAGCCGCCTGATGCGCTGCCTGCCGCCCAGCACCGGGTCCAGCCGCAGCCCCGCGAGCGACAGATAGGGCCTGGCCAGGTGGGCTACCGGCGGATGTGACTCGTAGTGCACGAGCGCGACGAATCTGCGCCCTGGCGCGAGCGAGGCAGCCGGGGTTGGCGGCGCGTCGATGATCGAGACGATGTCGCTGGCCGGGGTCTGATAGGCCACGCCTTGGCTTCCTCTCCCTCGCTGGCCGGGCGGTGCTGCGCTGACATAGGCTCGCGCGACAGCCCGCCCGTGCGCAAATCGAGGGTGCCGATGCCCGAAGGACCAGTGGCCGCGCCAGTGTCTGTTCCCGGCCTGGCTGACCATCATGCGCACCTGCTGAGGGATGCTGCCGGCGTTGCCTTTCCGCCGACGGCAGCGGCGGTGGCCAGCTTTCACCGGCAGGTCGCCGGTCTCGGGCGCAGCCCGATGGACATCCTGGACACAGGGGCCGGTCTTGACGAGCAGGGCTTGCGGGGTCGGCTGCTGGCCGGGCTTGCCCGCGCGGCGGCCGCGGGCCTGGTCGAGATCACCGAGATGGGCATGCGCAGCTGGGCCTACCTGGACGCGCTCAGCGAGCTGGCGACAGCCGGCCCGCTCCCGTGCCGGGTCAGGATCTACCTGGCCAGCGGCCTGGCCGAGGAGAGCAGCCTGGCCGAGCTTGACGCGCGCCGGGCGGCCTGCGGGCCGTGGCTGCGGCTCGACGGCGTCAAGTTCTACGCGGACGGCTGGCTCGTGCCCCGCACCTGCGCTGTGTGCGCGGACTTCGCGGATGCGGGCGGCTCGGGCGTGCTATTTACCGATGCCGCAGGCCTTGCCCGCCGGATCGCGCCGCTGGCCGGGCGAGGCTGGCGGATCGCCACTCACGCCATCGGCGACCGGGCCGTGCAGACCGTGCTCGACGCCTACGAGCTGGCCTTCGACGGTGACCTGGCCGCAATCGCCGCCGCCGCGCCCCGGATCGAGCACGCCAGCCTGCTGTCCGCTGACCTGATCGCGAGGATGGCCGCGACCGGGGTCGTCGCGTGCATCCAGCCGTCGTTCGCCCTGTCCGACGCGGGCCAGCTGACGCCCGCCCTCGGGCCCGGCCGGGCCGGACTGGCCTACCCGTGGACGGCGCTGGCCGCATCGGGCGTGCCGATGCTCGCCGGCACCGATTACCCGATCGAGGTGCTGGATCCGCTGCCAAGCCTGGCCAGGCTGGTCCGCGGCCGGTCTGACCGGGCCGGCTTCGGCACTGCCGGTTCCGCTCCGGAGCGGGCACGGCTGCCGATTGAGGTGGCGTTCGCGCTCATGTCCGATCCTGATGCGGGCCAGACCGTGCTGACCGCTGACCCGCGGACGGCAGCTCCCGGCGAGCTCGACCTGATCGAGGTAATCGGGACCGCGCCAGCGCCGTTCTGAGGTCGTGCTGACGCCGGCTGGCGGCTCGCGGCGGGCTGGCTCTGCGGCGGGCCGCGCCGGGGCGGGCCGGCCTCGCCGCCGGCGCGGGTCAGTACCAGCCGTCCGCCAGTTCGTGCTCCCAGGCACCGTGCGGCGAGCCGTACCGCTCCCTGATGTACTCCAGGCCCCACCGGATCTGCGTCTTCGCGCTGGTTTTCCAGTTCGCGCCCGCCGAGGCCATCTTGGAGCCCGGAACCGCCTGCGGGATGCCGTACGCCCCCGAGCCGCGGTTGAGAGCGCGAACCTCCCAGCCGCTCTCGCGGCCCCAGAGCGGATTCAGCCAGTGGAACTGATGCTCGGGCCAGCCAAAGCTGGCCAGCATCCGGATGGCGAGCCGCTGCGGGGCCGAGTACGCGCCGGCCCGGCCTGCCGTTCCGGCTGCCGACGCGCTCCGGCTGCCGCCTGACGAGGTGGCTGTCACCGTGAACGCATCGAGCTGAGCGTGCTGCGGCCGGGGTCTGGCGCTGGCTCCGGTCCTGGTGATTCCGGTCCTGGTGATTCCGGTCCTGGTGATTCCGGCCCTGGCCGGATGCGCCAGGCGGACAAGGCCCGGCAGCGCCATCGCGGCCGGCTCTGCAGTCGCCGCGCCCGCCGTCCAGGCGACGACGGTCCCGGCGATCGCGGTGACGATGGCAACGGCCGGACCGGTGACCGCGCGGTGGAAAGTGGCTGACCTGACGGGGCTGGGTGTCCTGAAGGGGGACAAGGGGCAGCCTTCTGTCGGGCGCGTGCGAGCGCGCTCCGCCTCCACCCTCGGCTTCGCGGCTGCCGTCGGGGGACGGCGGACGAGAAGGCGCGCGGACTCGTCACGAGTGCAGGGCGACGGTGGCGGCTCGGGGGGCTGCCGTCACACGCGCAGGGTGCTGTCGAACGGATACTCTGCCCCACGTTTCTGCGGCGTGACGGCGGGACATGCCATTGCGGGGCTATGAGCTAATCACGTTTGCCTGTGCCTTATTGACACAGAATTGGCGCGCCGCAAAGTGGCATGAATAAATAGCAATCTGCTGCCGGACGGAGCGGGATTAGCCGCCGGTCTCTGCGCTCATCCGCGCGGGCTCCGGGCGCGCCGCCGGCCGCTGCCGTAGCGGCCGGCTCTGGCCGGGCTGCTGCCGGCAGCTCCTGATTGCCCGTGTGGCAAGCTCGATGGGGTGCCCACCACGCTGGCGGTCTTCACCCGCGACCTCCGGGTCCACGACAATCCCGTGCTCGCCGCCGCGGCAGCTGCCGGCTCGGCGGTCGTCCCGGTTTTCGTCGTCGACGACGCGATCATCCGCCGGTTCCGTGCGCATGCGAGCAGGCTGGCATTCCTGATCGACTCGCTGGCCGACCTGGACGGCAGCCTGCGGGACCGGGGCGGGGCCCTGGTCATCCGCCGAGGCCGCTGGACCGCGCAGGTCATCGCACTGGCCCGCGAGGCCGGGGCGACGGCCATTCATGTCGCCGACGACTATTCCGGCTACGCGCAGCGCCGGCTGGCCCGCCTCGACGAGGCGGCCAGGCGCGAGCGCATCGAGATCCGGCGCCACGCCGGAGTCACCCTCGCCGAGCCGGGCGCGCTGGCTCCGGCCGGCGGCCGGGCCTATCAGGTCTTCGGGCCTTACTACCAGCGCTGGCAGCGGTCGCCGATGCGTGGCCGCGCGACGACGCCGCGGCAGGTCACGCTGCCGTCCGGGCTGCGGCACGGCGAGCTGCCGGCGCTCGCCGACCTGACCAGCGAGCAGCCAGCGCCGGGGCGCCCGGCGGGCGGCGAGCGCGCCGGGCTGGCCCGGCTGCGCGCCTGGGCCGCAGACGGCCTGGCCGGCTGATGCCGCGGGGCGCGACATGCTCGCCGCCGATGGCATCTCCCGGCTCTCCCCTTACCTGCACCTCGGCTGCGTATCGGCGCGCACGGTCGCTGCCGAGCTGGGCGGCCGTCCCGGCGGCGAGGAGTTCGTCCGGCAGCTGGCCTGGCGCGACTTCTTCCATCAGGTGCTCGCAGCCCGGCCGGACGCATCGACCCGGGACTACAAGGGCAGAGGCGACCGCTGGCGGAGCGATCCGGAGGCGCTGGCTGCGTGGCAGGCCGGCCAGACCGGCTACCCGGTGGTCGACGCGGCAATGCGGCAGCTGGCCGCCGAGGCGTTCATGCACAACCGGGCCCGGATGATCGTCGCGTCATTCCTGACCAAGGACCTGTACCTGGACTGGCGGGACGGCGCTGACTTCTTCATGCGGGAGCTGAGCGACGGTGATGTCGCCTGCAACCAGCTCAACTGGCAGTGGGTCGCGGGGACTGGCACTGACACGAACCCGCACCGCATCTTCAATCCGCTGCGGCAGAGCGAGCGGTTCGATCCGGATGGCGAGTACCTGCGAAAGTACCTTCCCGAGCTGGCCTCGCTGCCGGCTGACCGCATCCACGACCCGGATCCGGAGAGCCGGCGAGCATGCGGTTACCCCCGGCCGATCGTCGACCACCGGGCCGCGATCGCCGAGTACCGGGCCCGCGCGGACCGGTAAAGCCGCAGGCCCTGCCGCAACCGCCGTCGTGCCTGTCACCGGTGCCGCGCTGTCACGCCGCGCCGGCCCGCCCGGCCGGCAGGGAAGGCCGGTCAGGCGAACGCGTTCCGCAGCGGCGCGGCCCGGCGTCCGCAGGCAGCGCAGTACCTGGCCTGCGGGTGCACCGCCAGCAGTGCGCCGGCGATCGGCCGGCCGCATTGCTCGCACCAGCCGTACTGGCCGGCGGAGATCCGGTCAAGCGCCGCCTCGATGTCCGCCAGCGCCTGCCGCTCCGCGACTGCCTGCCGGGCCAGCGCCCTGGCGCGGCGTGACTCAGTACTGCCCTGCTGCCTCTGCCCGTCGCTGCCGGCCTCGTCATGAAACGCGACCGCGAGAGCGGTCACCCGCTCAAGCCGCTCCCGCCAGCACGCCTCCAGCTGCGCCCGCCGGCGGGCCAGGCCGCCGGGCCCGAAGTGAGCCGCGCGCGGCCTGGCCGGATGCAGCTGCGGCGGGCCGTAGTGCCGGTGGGCCGGGGACCGGCGGGCCGGCGGCTGCGCGAGAGACGTGGTGGGCATCTGGCTCCTCCTGCTCGCTGCCCGGCTCGTCGCCCTGAGGTGGACCAGCACTGCCGGGCTCACAGGAACCAGAACACACCCGCTTCCTGCAGAACCGCTGAAGGCAGCCGTGCCGCATGCTCCGAGTCGCGCGGCGTGCCGCGGAGCTCCGCTCGTACGGTGCACCTTGCGGTGCGAGAGCCAGGCGCGCTACCGCGGCTGGAGCAATGGAAGCGGGGCCGGGCCGAGCCCACGACGGCGGCTGCGCGGGCCAGGGCACGGGGCGAGCGGGGCAGGCGTCTGCCCGGAGGGGGGGACCCGCGCGCCTGGCCCGACTTCGCTGGCGGCCGGGATCGCCGCGCGACGGGAACGCGAGCCGTCCGGTGACTGGCGGACTGATCTGCGCGCGACAGCCCTCGCCATCCGGGTGATGCTGCGCCGCAGACCCCGATCAGCGCTTCGAGTTCGGTCTCGGACTGCCTGCTGGACGGCATCGGGGCGCGCATCGATAGCCACCGCTGATTGCACAGCCGCCAGGTCCGAACCAGGAGTTAGCCAGTCTTTCCGGTGTTATTGCCACGGTCGCATTGGTAGCGGCTTATGGTGTTAGCTACTGAGCTGGCGGTGCCCGAATTCCTGATGAAATAGCCGGAAATACACTGAGGTAACAGCCGCCACAAGCAATTCCTCGCGGCCCAGCACTCCCTCAGATTCCTGAATCGCCTGCTGGCAAAGGAAATTCGCACCACAGCGCGCCGGAATACCTGGTGAGAATCGCTAAAGCAGGCAGACCCTGATACCTACGGCGGCCCGATGGTGTTTGATAGTCGTGGTTGCATTCGTATTTTGCGTACGCGACGCAGGCCGCTGATAGCTGCCGGGGCATTGCTCCCGGTGGCCGCCGGGCCTGATGTCGTGGCGACCCAGGATCCTCGTCCGTGGATCCCGGAGATCACCCAGTAGGAGAAGGCACATGCCTCAGGGCACCGTGAAGTGGTTCAACGCCGACAAGGGCTATGGGTTCATTGCCCCAGACGACGGCAGCGCCGACGTCTTCGTGCACCACTCCGCGATTCAGGTTGATGGCTTCCGCAGCCTTCAGGAGAACCAGCGGGTCGAGTTCACCGCTGGCCAGGGCGCCAAGGGCCCCCAGGCCGAGCAGGTCCGTCCGCTCTGACACACCCGGCAGAGTCGGCCGGCTGACGCACGCATAGCTGCTAGCTCTGCACAGCACCAGAAGGGGCGGTCCCGGAAATCCGGGACCGCCCCTGTGCTTGTCCACGACCGTGCCTGCCACGACCGTGCTTGCCGACGACCGTGCCGGGCGTACCGATGCGGTCCGGCTGAATTCCTGCCGGGCCCGGCTTAATCAGCAAATCCGGATGATCTTGTTACCTGACCGGATTGAGTACGCGGACGCAGCATTCCGCGCTCCCAGTTCCCACTCGCGGGGCCCGCCCGCTGCGGGTATCGTCGCCGGCGTCGGGTGGTAGCTGGCAGTCGCGCCGGCTGGCCGCTCACGATGGCGGAAGGCATGCCCATGACTCGTGCTCTGCTCAACAGCGCGCTGGCCGGTATGGGGACGACGATCTTCGCGGAGATGTCGGCGCTGGCAGTAGAGACCGGCTCGGTGAACCTGGGCCAGGGCTTCCCTGACACCGACGGCCCGGCCGAGATCGCTCAGGCCGCCGCCGAGGCCATCCTGGCCGGCCGCGGCAACCAGTACCCGCCGGGCCCCGGCATTCCCGAGCTGCGGGCCGCCATCGCAGCGCACCAGAAGCGGTTCTACGGCATCGACCTGAATCCCGACACCGAGGTACTGGTGACGGCCGGCGCCACCGAGGCCATCGCGGCCGCGCTGCTGGCGCTGCTCGAGCCTGGCGACGAGGTGATCGCGCTGGAGCCCTACTACGACTCGTACGCCGCCTGCATCGCGATGGCCGGCGCCAGGCGGGTACCTGTCACCCTTCGCCCGCCGCTCTTCCGGCCCGACCTGGACCAGCTCCGGGATGCGATCACCAGCCGCACTCGCCTCATCCTGCTGAACTCACCGCACAACCCGACGGGCATGGTCGCCACGCGCGAGGAGCTCACCGCGATTGCCGCTCTCGCGATCGAGCACGACCTGCTGGTCGTGACCGATGAGGTCTACGAGCACCTCGTCTTCGACGGCGAGCATGTCCCGATCGCCACGCTTCCCGGCATGCGCGACCGCACCGTAACGATCAGCTCCGCCGGCAAGACGTTCTCGTTCACTGGCTGGAAGATCGGCTGGGTCACCGGGACGCCGGAGCTTGTCACCGCGGTCCGCACTGCCAAGCAGTTCCTCACCTACGTCAGCGGCGGCCCCTTCCAGTACGCCATCGCCGCCGGGCTGGCGCTGCCGGATGCCTTCTATGCCGGCCTGGCCGCCAGCCTGCACGGCAAGCGCGATCTGCTGGCCGGCGGCCTGCGGGCGGCAGGCTTCGATGTGTTCGTCCCGCAGGGCACTTACTTCATCACCACCGACATCGCGCCGCTCGGCGAGGCTGACGGCCTCGCGTTCTGCCGTAGCCTGCCGCACCGCTGCGGGGTCGTCGCCGTGCCGAACGTGGTCTTCTACGACCGGCAGGAGGCCGGGCGCAGCCAGGTGCGGTTCGCCTTCTGCAAGCGGGACGAGGTACTGGCCGACGCCGCCGCGCGGCTGCGGACGCTCAGCGGCCCTGATCGCCGGCCGCCCGGTCATTAGGATGGTTCGTGCGCCGCGCTCGCGGATGAGTGACGGCCTGACAGAGTCAGAGAGGGGCAGCGTGACCCCTGCGCAGAACACCAGCTCAGCGGCACCGGGGCCGGTCGCCGAGGTCTACCAGGCTCCGCGGCAGGACAAGCCCTGGGGGCACGAGGTGATCTTCGCCGCCCTCGACGGCAAGTACGCCGGGAAGATCATCCACGTGACCGCCGGCCATGCTCTGAGCCTGCAGTATCACCTGCAGAAGGAAGAGACGATCAGCGTGCTGTCCGGGGCGGCCCTGGTCGAGTACGGCCCGTCTGCCGACAGTCTTGCCAGTCAGCACTTCGGGCCTGGCGACACCATTCACCTGCCACCCGGCTCGGTCCACCGCATCACCGCGATCACCGACCTGGCGTTCGCCGAGGCCTCGACAGCTGAGCCCGGCTGGCGCGAGGACGTGGTCAGGCTCGAGGACAAGTACGGCCGCACCGGCACCAGCGCCCCCTGAGCGGATTCAGGCCCCGCCGCTAGGAGGCAGGCCGCCGTCGCTAGGAGGCGGGCCGCCGGGGCGGCCCCGTCCTGCCCTGGCCGGTGCCCTGCCGCGGTGCCGGGCCCGGATCGAGTGCGCGGAAGATCTGCACCCACTGGTCGGGGCTGACGTACGCGACGACCGCGCGCCGGTCAACGCCGGCCTCGGCGCAGGCGGCCGCTACCCGGTCCGGCGGGTAGGACCGCCGCAGTGATGCCTGGACTGAGCCGCCCACGCCGGAGAAGCCCGCCTGCACGAGGCGCCGGTAGGCAGCCTGGCGCGCCGGGACGATAAGCGGCTCGGGCCGTCGCTCCAGCCGCAGGATGCCCGCGTCGACGCGCGGCACCGGCCGGAATTCCGTTCTGGGGATGGTGCCGCGCAGCTCCCAGCGGAACTGCGGCCAGGTGCTCACCGTGAGCTGGCTCCACCGGCCGAAGCCGCCGGTTCGCTTCCGGGCGTACTCAAGCTGCGTGATCAGAGTCGCGGCCGTCATCCGGTGGGCGCGCAGGCACCAGTCGATGACCGGCGAGGTGAGCGAGAACGGCGTGTTGCCGACGACCTGGAAGGGCCGCGCCGGCGGCCGCGCGGCGAGGAAGTCGCCCATGACGACCCGCACGTTGGCCCGGCTGCCGATCCTGGCTGCCAGCAGGCCGCCAGCGCGTGGTCAACCTCGTAGGCGATGACCTCGCCGGTCATGGCCGCCAGCCTGGTGGTCAGCATGCCCTCACCCGCGCCGACCTCCACGCACAAGCCGTCCGGATCCAGCCGCACTGCCTTCAGGAACTGGCGCGCGGCCTCCGGGCTGCGCAGGTAGTTCTGCGAGAGCTCCCGGCGGCGCCAGTCGGCCTCAGTCCGCCCGCTACCGGACCCGCGCGCCGGGCGCCGGATGGCGGCCCCGCCGGGCGTGCCTGCTCCGGCAGCGCGGCGCCGTGCCGGGCTGCCCCGCTTCTGACCAGGCGCCGTGCTCATCAGGCCAGCCTAGCGAGCGGCGATGACCCGGCGGACCGCTGGCAGCGTCCCGCGCGAACGCTCGCGTCGCTGCGGGCGGGCGATCATCAGAGCGGGAACGAGGCCTGCAGACTGGCTCTCCACCTCGGCTGCCCGGCCGCCTGCCTGTCTGGCTAGTCGTCGTCAGGCCTGCGCAGCCGCTTCAGCTGAGAACGCCGCTGCTTTTCTGCCAGCCGCCTCTCGACAGAGCCGCGCGTCGGCCGGGTCGGCCGCCGGGGCGGCCGCGGCGGCGCTGTCGCCTCGGTCAGCAGCGCGCTGAGCCTGGCCGCGGCGGCCTCGCGATTGCGCAGCTGGGATCTGAACTCGCGGGCCGTCACGGTGATGACGCCGCCGGACAGGCGTCCGGACAGGGCGGCCAGCGCGCGGTCGCGCAGCACGGGCGGCAGGGCGGTAGTGCCGGCCAGGTCGAAGGAGAGCTCCGCCTGGCTGTCGGTGGTATTCACTGACTGGCCGCCCGGCCCCGGCGAGCGGGAGAAGCGCCAGGTGAGCTCGTCGGCCGGGATCGTGATGCCCCGCACCGTCACGTCAATGGCCATGACGCCGCCCTGCGCTGCTCCGCACGGCTGACATCCTGCCTTGCTATCACATGGCGCATCGACGCCGGGCCGCACCCGGACCCGCCGTCCGGGCCGTGCCCGCCGGCAGCCCGCCCGGGGCGAGTGTGATGGAGCGGCCGCCCTCAGCACAGATCGTAGTCACTTCGTCACAATGCGCCACACGCGCGCAGATGATCGGGAAGAATGCGTCAGGCCAGCCGCAACACTGGGGGAGACAGCATGAGGGGTTCGGAACTGAGCAGGGGGCATCGTCGCGCGATGCTGGGGATCATGGCGGGAGGCTGCCTGCTGGTCAGCGCGTGCGGAGCCTCGGCCGGCGACGTGCCGGGCGAGCCGCAGGGACAGCAGTCCTCGACGGCGCTCCCGGCGGCGACGCAGAAGTTCTGCAACGAGGTGCAGGGTGCCATGGCCAGCCTGTCCGGAAAGGACCCCAGCGACACCATGACGCTGACGCAGGCCCGCGCGACCCTGGACGATCTGCTCAACACCGGGATCAAGAACTTCACTGTGCTGGCAGGCGAGGCCCCTGCGAACCTCAAGGGGTCCATCATGACCATCGTTGCCGACTTCCGCGCCTACGAGACCGTCGCCGGCAAGGCCACCACCGTCAAGCAGCTGATCGACTCGTCCGTCCGGGCCAACCCGGTGCAGAAGACCGCCTACCAGGAACTGCTGAGCTACACCGCTGACACCTGCCAGTAGCCGGCAGCTGCGTTACTTCCCTGCCGGAGCGGGCAGCAGCGGGGACCAGCGCAGCCGGGAGAAAGCAGATATGAAGGGTTTCCGCACGTTCCTGATGCAGGGCAACATCCTCGATCTCGCGGTGGCGGTCGTCATCGGCGTGGCCTTCAACGCGATCGTCCAGGCGCTCGTCAAGGACATGATCACGCCGCTGATTGCCGCCATCATCGGGAACCACATCAATTTCAGCAGCTTGTCGTTCAAGGTCAACGGCGCGACCTTCACCTACGGTGCCGTCATCAACGCGGCCGTGTCGTTCCTGGTGATCGCCGCCGTGATCTACTGGCTGATCGTCGCGCCGGCAGCCAGGGTGACGGCGCTGGCCAGCCGGAACAGGGCGGCCACCGACAGGCAGTGCCCGGAGTGCCTCAGCACCATCCCGATCGCCGCCAGGCGGTGCATGTACTGCACGGCCGTGGTGCCGCAGGCAACCCCGCCAGTGCCGCCGGAGGTCAGGAAGCCGCGGCGCGCGCGGCACGGATTCCTGGCCTCGGAATAGCCGTTACTTCGCGTCCGCGTAGCAGCTGACCACCGCGGTGGTCATCGGGAAGCTCACCCCGGTCGATCCGAACACGAGCCTGGTGGCTCCGGCTGCGGCTGACTCGATGGCGGCGGTGACGTCGGCCGCCAGGCGGGCCGGGCAGTGCACGATGACCTCATCGTGCTGGAAGAACACGAGCTCGGGTCGCCCGGCCGCTGCGACGCCGTCGCCAGGGCCGAGCGCAGCCAGCCGGGTCCGGAGCAGGGCGAGCAGCACGAGTGCCCAGTCCGCGGCGCTCGCCTGCACCACGAAGTTACGGGTGAAACGGCCGCGAGCGCGCGCCGCCGGCCGGCCCCCGGATCGCGTTCCTGCCCGGGATCGCCGGACTCGCTTGTGAGCGACAGCCAGGCGGCCGACGGCGGCGGGCAGGTCCTGCCGAGTACGGACCTGACGACCCGGCCCTCCTGGCCGGCCCTGGCAGCGTCCTCGACATACGCCGACGCCTGCGGGAAGCGGCGGCGGAGCAGCGCCAGTGACTGACCGCGGTCGCCGCCGGTGCCGCCGTACATGGCCGACAGCAGTGCCACCTTCGCCGTGGGCCGATCACCGCCGATCGCGGTAGCGACAGCCGCGTACACGTCGCCCGCGCTTGCCGCCTGCGCGAACGCCCGGTCACCCGCCAGTGCTGCCAGCACCCGCGGCTCAAGCTGCGCCGCGTCCGCGACGACGAGCGTCCAGCCGGGGTCGGCAACCACGGCCTGGCGGAGCAGCCTCGGGATCTGCAGCGCGCCGCCGCCCCTGGACGCCCAGCGCCCGGACACCACGCCGCCGACGACGTACTCCGGCCGGAACCGGCCGCCGGCTACCCACGAGTCCAGCCAGGCCCATCCGTTGGCGGTGTGCAGCCGCGCCAGGTCCTTGTACTCCAGCAGAAGCGGGATCGCCGGATGGTCGACTTCGCGGAGGACGGCGGACCTGGTGGACTGCACCCTGATGCCGCTGGCTGCCAGCGCGCGCAGCAGCTGGGCCGGTGAGTCGGGGTTCACCGGGCGGACCGCGCCGAGAGCCGCCGAGATCTCGGCGGCCAGCTCACCGAGGCGCGCTGGCCGCAGCTGCTGACCCGCGGTCGCAGGCGGGCGCGGTCCGAGGGCCTGCGTCAGCAGGCGGTCATGAATATCGGCGCGCCACGGCAGCCCTGCGGCCGTCATCTCGGCCGCTACCAGGCCGCCGGCCGACTCGGCCGTGGCGAGAAGCGCGAACCTCGCCGGGTCAGCATCGGCGCTGATCCGCCGCACCTGGTCGGCATGTGCCGCGACCAGCTGGCTGAGCTCCAGACGCGGGTCAGGGCCGGCGTCGTCAGCAGAGTCGAATGGCAGCTGAAGTGACTGGCGCTCGTGCGCGGGCCGGGCGGCGGGGCCAGCGGGCAGCTGCTCGGCCGCGCCGTCGCGCGCGGCGAGCAGTGATCCGATGAGCGCAGTGTCGTGGCAGCGTGCCACCCGGACACCGGCCCGCAGCAGCGCCGGATACAGCAGGTGCGCTGATGGCCAGACCCACCTCGGCGACCCGGACCGCTCCTGCGCGGCTACGGCAGCCGCGAGATCAGGTACGAGCTCCGGCTCGCCGCCCGTCCCGTCGTCGCCGAGCGGGCAGATCAGCCCGGTCGTGCCCGGGCCGGGCACCAGCGCTATCCGCACATAGCGATTGTGCTGCACGGTGCTGACAGAAAGCCGCTGCCCGCGGTCCGGCCGCTCGGCCGGACCGCGGGCAGCGGTCGATCTGGCTGAACTAGACGGCGGTATCGGTCGCGGCATGATCGCCGTGCGGCCATCCCCCGGCCTCGTGCGCGCCGTGGCCGGACCGGCGCGAGCGGCCGAGCCTGGATACCTGCCGCGGCGAGCTGAGTTCGGCCCGGGCGGGCTCGGCTGCCGCCTCCACGGCCGGAGGCGGGACCGGAGCCGAGCTGATCGAGCCAGGCGGCTCCTCGGCGGGCGAGCCCGGCTGATACCGGGGCGGGAAGCCGCGGTAACGCGGGCCGCGGTAGCCCGGACCCGGGCTCGCTGTCGGGTCGTCAGCGTCGGCTTCTGGCGCTGCCGCGAACGGCGCCGGCGGTACCTGCGAGCCTGACGATCCCGGCACGGCCAGTGATCCAGGGAAACCTGGCACGGCCGGCGATGGCAGGCCCGGCGGCTGGCTCGCTGCCTGCTCCTGGCGAGGCCGGAAGGCCACTATGCCGGGCTGCGTCAGTGCCGGAAACTGCACGGTGCCGTTCTGCTCGTCCTCAGCGACCGCCTGCCCGGAGTCAGCGACGGCTGCCGCCGCGGAGTGCCGGGACTGCGTCGTGGCGCCGCGAGCCGCTGCTGGCAGCAGCGGCGCTGCCGGGAACGCGCGGGACAGCGGCGGCCGTTTCGCCGTGGCGGCGCTTGCGGCCGGGGCCATCGCGGCTGCGGCAGGGGCCGTCGCGGCTGCGGCAGGGGCCGTCGCGGCCGGACGGGCCGGAGTCGCCGAGCTCGCGCTCGGCTACGCCGGGCGCGCTCTCGGCGCCGATCTCAGGTGCCGCCGCGGCCGCAGTCCCGGTGCCGGCTGCATCACCCGGCTCGCGGGAGGACGGGGCCGCCCCGCTGGTGACTGGCCCAGCGGCGAGCCGCCCCGGTGCTGACTGGCCCGGTGCTGACTGGCCCGGTAGTAACTGGGTCAGTGCCGACCTGCCCGGCGATGGTGCTCGCCCAGTCGTCGGAGCCCGGCTCGGCGTGCTGAGCCGACGCGAGCTCCTCCGCCGCGGGCTGTGGTGCCTGCGCGGGGATACCGCGCTGGTCTCCCGCCGGCCAGGCGCGGGCCGTCGGCGGCCCTGCTGCAGCCTGGCGCCAGTCAGGCCTGCCGGTGACCTCTGCGTGCACGGGCCCCACGCAGTCATGACCGTCAAGAAGCGCGGCCAGCCGCTCAGCCTCCTCGGCTCCGATGCCGAAGACGACCCTGGGCTGACCCCATGGATCTTCCAGCGAGTAGCCCACGTAGCTCGACACCGGCGGCGCCGGATCTGTGCCCAGGCCGTGCATGACACGCCAGCGACCCCATGCCCGCTCCAGGGCGATAGCCGCTCGCTCAGCTTGCTGTACCAAGTCCGGATCACGCATCGCGCGTCCCCCCTCCCCTCCAAAGCGCCGCACGCTCCCGCCCGCAGGCGGTTCCCCCGGGAACGCTGCCGTACCTCACCGGACACGCGGCCTGCGAGTGCGGTGACGCACGGACGTCAATCCCACCGCCGGGGCGCCGGGCTACGGCAGCAGGTGTCCTCAGTATCGCCGCGGTCCGCAATCGGCAGGCGAGATTACGAAAAGTTGTTATGAGACTACGACTGGTTAGTAGGCCGGCGCAGTTACTGGTCCGGCGCCGACCGGGCTCATCACGGTCGGGCTGCGGCCGCCCGGCGCTATCCGCTCCCGGCCGCAAGCAATCTGGTCCTGCTCGTCCTCCTGGTAACTGCGTCCAGGAGGCCGGATCGACCCCGGCTTCCGCTGACCGATGCTGTCATCGCATCGAACGCGAAGCGCGCCCCCCGATGCGGTGTGCTGGCCGCCGGGGTCGACCCCCCCAACTAGAAAGGCAATATGGCCGCTGGCTGATCGCCCTGCTCTGCGCGATAGCCGTCCCGGCGCTGGTTTGCTGCCGGATCGCGGCCATGCCTTACTCCGAGCGCTGCTGCGGGATACCCGCCAGAAGGGCGCGGACCTCAGTCTCCCGGTACCGGCGGTGGCCGCCGAGTGTCCGGATAGACGTGAGTTTCCCTGCCTTTGCCCACCTGGTAACTGTCTTCGGGTCCACCCTGAACATCGTCGCGACTTCTGCCGGCGTAAGCAGCGGCTCAGCCTCTGGTGTACGTGCTGACATCTTGACGGCCTCTCCTCCTGGACCGGTACTGCGATCCCTACCTACTTCTCTTGCTGTTCGTGGCTTCTAGCGAAGCCTGCCTTGGATGTCCCATATAGTCCTCTGAGACCATATTGCCATCACCGGCGGTGACAAGTCGACAACCGGGAGCAAAGTTCTTTTGCGAGTCGCCGCGGTGCCCCCGCCCGCCGCCCTGTCACGCTGCGTGATTCTAGCGACACGCATCGTCGCAACGGGCGGATTCGGAAAAGTCATCCGCGCCTCCCATCAGCTACTTAGCTCGATTGCCACCCCGTCATTCGCACCCCGATTTAGCTGCCGATCTCCTCCAGGTCGGCACTTAGGGTGCTCAGATCAGGCCATGAGCCGACGCTGGCCCACGGACTGTGACTTCCCGCATCCCTCCCTCCGCGGTGCCTGCCGCTGACCCGATCACCAGCTGTGCCCCCCGCTCAGTGGCGAGAACGAGCCGGATGGCCGGATGCGCGTCAACTGCGCTGTTTCTGTGCAACGGGCACATGTCCTGTATTAATCCCCGAACTACTGCCAGATAATCTGCTTCGCGAACTTTTGACCGCAGAGTAGCGCGGTGTCCCCACGATCCGTAGGCAAACGGACACCTGGCCAGCCCTTCGCTGTGGTGAAACCAGCAGAAATGCCGGCACTTGTCGCGCAATAGGCAGCATGACTAATCGTGACATGCCGTACGCCTCTGGGCAAAGGCCTACGCGCCGGTAGGATCCGCGCGAGTCTCATCCCGGCTCCCGTGCCGCTATAGGCTGGTGGCCGACATCTCGCGTCAGCGTGGACGCGGGCCGAGCGCAGGAGCCCACCGAAGTGACCACTGTCTTTGCGGCCGGACCGGATGGCCCGGCCGGACACGAGCAAGTTGTCTTCTGCCAGGATCGCCCAGTCCGGGCTCCAGGCCATCGTCGCCATCTACTCGACGGCGCTCGGCCCGGCGCTCGGCGGCACCCGCTTCTACCCGTACGCCAGCGAGGACGAGGCCCTGGCCGACGTCCTGAACCTGTCCCGGGCGATGGCCTACAAGAACGCGCTGGCCGGCCTGGACCTTGGCGGCGGCAAGGCGGTGATCATCGGCGACCCGGCAGAGCTGAAGTCTGAGGCGCTGCTGCGCGCCTACGGCAGGTTCGTGCAGTCTCTCAACGGCCGCTACATCACCGCCTGCGACATCGGCACCTACAGCGAGGACATGGATATCGTCGCCCGTGAGTGCTCATTCGTCACCGGACGGACCGTGCCCAACGGCGGAGCGGGCGACTCGTCGGTGCTGACCGCGTTCGGCGTATTCCAGGGGATGCGGGCGGCGGCCGAGCACGCCTGGGGCAGCACCAGCCTGGACGGCAGGACAGTGGGCGTCGAGGGCGTCGGCAAGGTCGGCCACCGGCTGGCTGACCACCTGATCTCCGACGGCGCGCGCGTCGTCATCTACGACACCAGCCATGCGGCCACCGAGCGCGTGCGGGCGCAGCACCCCGAGGTGACCGTCGCGGCCAGCCGGGCCGAGCTGCTGCGCGGCTCAGCTCGACGTGTACTCGCCGTGCGCGCTCGGCGGTGCCGTCGACGACGACACGGTGGCCGCACTCCAGGCTGCCGGCACCAAGATCATCTGCGGTGGCGCGAACAACCAGCTGGCCCACCCTGGCATCGAGAAGATGCTGGCCGACCGCGGAATCGTGTACGCGCCCGATTACCTGGTGAACTCGGGCGGCGTCATCCAGGTGGCTGACGAGCTGCATGGCTTCAGCTTCGAGCGGGCCAGGGCCAGGGCCGAGCAGATCTTCGGCACCACCAGGCAGATCCTGGCCACGGCAGACGCGGACGGCGTCCCGCCGGCCGTCGCCGCCGACCGGCTGGCAGAGCGCCGGATTGCCGAGGTTGGCAGGCTCCGGGGGATATACCTCGGCCGCTGACGGGGGTTCGGCGAGGGTTCGCCGGAATCATCGGAGGCGCCGGGCGCCAAAGCAGGTACGGTTGTACCTGTACGTCAGGGCGAGCGCGGCGCACTCCGGTTTGGCGGAGGCGGCGGGTGAGCCTTGTGTGCACGAAACCGCGAGAGTTCGCGTGGTAACGGGCAACGAAGAGTGCGGTGACGAGGGATCCGCGGGTCCCGTATTTAGAGGGGGTCGAGCCAATGGGGCGCGGCCGAGCCAAGGCCAAGCAGGTCAAGGTGGCACGCCAGCTGAAGTACAGCGGCGGCGGGACCGACCTTGACAGGCTGCGGGCTGAGCTGGGCGTCGACTCGGACCAGCATGGCGCCAACGGGGATTCCGCGTACGCGGACCTGGGCGACCGCTACTCCGCGGACGACGAATCTGATCACGCACCGGGCGACGACGACGAAGACGAAGACTGGGAAGAGGACGAGAGCTACGGCGACTACAGCGCCGAGGGCCTCGTCCGGCAGTCGGGATCGCCGGGAGCGTAGCGCCGGGCGACGAGGGCTTCACCGGCCATCCGGCTGATCCGCGAGCGATCGGCCGGTCTGTCTGACTGATCCCGGCGCTGCTGGCATGCCCTCCGCCGTCAGCGGCCGGTTGTCCGTGCTATCTGCGCTGAGCCGAGATCGGCTACGCCGGATGCTGGCTGACCAGGCGCGCGCTGCCGGTCCCGGCGACGATCTCGCCGAGCGCCCAGGACGGCACTCCGCGGTCGGCCAGCAGGCGGAGCGCACGGTCGCTGTCGGCCGGGGCCACGATCGCCACCATGCCAACGCCCAGGTTGAAGACCTGCTCCAGATCCGCGTCAGCGACCCCGCCGCGCTCGGCCAGCAGCCTGAACACCGGACCCGGCCGCCAGGTCGCCCGGTCGAGCACCGCGTCGGTCCCCGGCGGCAGCACCCGGGCCAGGTTCGCGGCCAGCCCGCCGCCGGTGACGTGGGCGAACGTGCGGACAGCGCAGCTCCCGGCCAGGGCGAGGCAGTCCCGCGCGTAGATCCGGGTCGGCGTCAGCAGTTCGTCGCCGAGGCTTCGGTCGAGCTCGGCAGGCTGGCCGGCGAGGTCCAGTCCGCTCTCCGGCGCGTCGACGATCGCGCGGACCAGGGAGAAGCCGTTGGAGTGCAGGCCCGATGATGCCATCGCGATGACCACGTCCCCGGCCCGGACCCGATGCGGGCCGAGCAGCCGGTCCGCGTCCACCACGCCGGTCGCCGCGCCGGCCAGGTCGAAGTCGTCCGGGGCGAAGTGGCCAGGATGCTCCGCGGTCTCGCCGCCGACCAGCGCGCAGCCCGCCTGCACGCAGCCATCGGCGATGCCGCTCACGATCGTGGCGACGCGCTCGGGCTGGACGCGCCCGAACACCATGTAGTCGGTCATGAACAGCGGCTCGGCTCCGCAGACCACGAGGTCGTCGACGACCATGCCGACCAGGTCCAGGCCGATGGTGTCGTAGCGGCCCAGCCGCTGGGCGATGACGACTTTGGTGCCGACTCCGTCGGTGGAGGTCGCCAGCAGCGGGCGCCGCATGCTGGTGAGCCTGGATGCGTCGAACAGCCCGGCGAACCCGCCGATCCCGCCGATCACTTCCGGCCCCGCGGTCCTGGCGACCGATGCCTGCATCAGCTCCACCGCGCGGTCGCCCGCGGCGATGTCGACGCCAGCGGCGGAATAGCTGGCCGGCTGGCGGCCGCTGGTCAACTCAGGCCTCCGCCTTCGAGCCGACCGGCTCCAGCAGGTGCTTGCCCTGCTCGTCCTCGGCCACGGCGATCGGGTAGCTGCCGTCGAAGCAGGCCTGGCACAGCCGGTCCGCCGGTATCGTCGTGGCCTCGATCAGCCCCGCGAGCGAGACGAAGCCGAGCGAGTCAGCGCCGATGGACTCGCGGATCTCCTCGATCGTCAGGTTCCCCGCCATCAGCTCGGCCCGGCTGGCGAAGTCGATGCCGAAAAAACACGGCCAGGCGACCGGCGGGCTGGAGATCCGCACGTGGACCTCGGCCGCGCCGGCCTCGCGGAGCATGGCGACGATGGCGCGCTGGGTATTGCCGCGCACGATCGAGTCGTCGACCACGACCACGCGCTTGCCCGCGATGGCCTCGCGGAGCGGGTTGAGCTTCAGCCGGATGCCGCGCTGCCTGATGGTCTGGCTCGGCTGGATGAACGTGCGCCCGACGTAGGAGTTCTTGACCAGTCCCTGGCCGTAGGGGATCCCGCTGGCCTGCGCGTACCCGATCGCGGCCGGAGTGCCCGACTCGGGCACCGGGATGACCAGGTCCGCCTCGACCGGGTACTCGGCCGCCAGCATCCTGCCGACCTCGACCCGTGCCGACTGCACGCTGCGCCCGGCGATGGTGGTGTCCGGCCGGGCCAGGTAGACGTACTCGAACAGGCAGCCCTTCGGCGCGGGCGGCGCGAACGTGTGCGACCGGACGCCGCGCTCGTCGATGGCGACCAGCTCACCCGGCTCGATCTCGCGGACGAACGTGGCGCCGACGATGTCCAGCGCCGCCGTCTCGCTCGCCACCACCCAGCCCCGCGCCACCTGGCCCAGCACCAGCGGCCGGAAGCCCTGCGGGTCGCGGGCCGCGTAGAGCGTCTGCTCGTCCATGAAGACCAGTGAGAACGCACCCCGGACCAGCGGCAGCGCGGCCAGGGCCGCGGCCTCGACGCCCGGATGACCCGTGCCGTTCGCAGCACTGCCGTTGGCCGAGCTGCCGTTCGCAGAGCTGCCGTTCGCCCCGTTGCTCACCCGATGCCGGTGGCAGCGAACAGTGCGGTCAGGACGTCGGTATCCGAGGTCGCGCGGCCCGGCCAGCGCAGCGGACTGGCCGCCGAGCAGGCCGGCCAGCTCCAGGGTGTTGATCAGGTTGCCGTTGTGCCCGAGCGCCAGGCTGGCCGACGGGGTCGCGCGGAACGTAGGCTGGGCGTTCTCCCAGACCGAGGACCCGCTGGTGGAGTACCGGCAGTGCCCGACCGCGATGTAGCCGTGCAGCGTGTTCAGCACCGACTCGCTGAACACCTGGGCGACGAGCCCCATGTCCTTGTAGACCACGATGCGGGAGCCGTCACTGACGGCGATGCCCGCCGACTCCTGGCCCCGGTGCTGCAGCGAGTACAGGCCGAAGTACGCGAGCTTGGCGACTTCCTCGCCGGGCGACCAGACGCCGAAGACGCCGCATGCGTCGCGCGGCGGAGGGTCGGCTGAATCGGGATCTTGTGACAACACGCCATCGGGCTTAATCACTAGTCAATTCTAGTGACTTTCCAGCCTGTCAGAGCCGTCCTGGCGGGTGCTGGCTCCCGGTGGCGCGAAACAGCGGCAGATAACCGGACAGGTCAGCCCGCTGGCCGCTGGCCCGCACCCGGCCGCCGGCTACTGCCGTGGCCCAGTCCAGCTGCCCCGAGGCCAGATCGAGCCAGGTCAGCGAGTCCGTTTCGACCACATTCGGCGGCGTGCCGCGCGTATGCCGGGGACCGGGGATGCACTGCACGGCGGCGAATGGCGGTACCCGCACCTCGACAGTCCGCCCTGGCACCTCGTCAGCCAGCACGCCCAGGCTGTACCGGACCGCCGCCCGCAGCGCCGCCCGGACCGGCGGCAAGGCCGCGGCCCTGGCGGCTTCCACGGCTGCCAGGCTGCGCCGCGCCGAGAGCGCGCTCGGTCGCGAGCCCGCTCCACGGCGGCTGGCCGAGTGCGGCCCGCTGCTCGTTGAGGGCGGCGAGCAGCCGTCCGAGGTCAGGACCGCGCGGTGGCACGGCTACGTAGGCTAGCCGATGCCACCCACGGCGCCGCGCTGCCAGGTCCGGCCGCCGCCTGCCGCCCGCCAAAAAATCTGACGGATTTTCGCGGCATCGGGCCCCGCCAGCAACCTGATCAGGTATTCGTTCGGTTATGCCCGGTCAGCGCCACACGGCAGGCACCCGAACCAGGGGCTCCTGGCTGCCCAGGCTCGCCGGGATCGGCGTGATCGTCCTTCTCGCCGGCGGCGGCGTGGGTGCTTACCTGGCGGGGCTGCACCCGGCCGCCGCGCGGCGAGCGCCTGCGCTGCCCAGCAAGGTGCTCGGCTACCAGACGGTCGGGCTGGTCGCGCAGGACTCCCGGTCTGGCTCGTCGCCGGGGCAGCTGCTGCAGCTGCTCGGCCCGCGGGGAACACCGCAGTTCAGCCCGGTGGCGCCGGCGCAGGTGCAGACAGGCTCGCCGCAGTGGACGGCGGACCTGATGGCCGGCAACAGCTACATCTTCATCTTCCTGCCGACCGGCGAGTGCCTCACCGCGGCCGGACTGGCCGGCCAGCCGAAGCTCACCCTGCAGCACTGCGATCTCGCGGCCGCCCAGCGCTGGCGCCGGGCGGCCAGCGTCGTCCAGAGTCAGGGGCACGCGTTCTACCAGTACGCGAACCTGGGCGACTCGGCCTGCCTGGCGCAGGCGGGCGAGCTGTCCGGCCGGGTGTACGGCGCCGCCCTGGAGGCGTGCTCGGCGTCGCCGCCGCCCAGCCAGCTCATCGCGTTCTGGTGGGCGTCGGTCTGAGGCCCGGTCAGCCGAAAAGTGCGGGCAGCGCGGCCCGGTGCACCTGCGCCAGCTCGGCCAGCGGCACCGAGAACAGCCCGGCGACCTCAAGCGCGGATCCGCCGGTCTCCCCGATGACGGTGGCCGGCACGCCGGCCTGCGCGCACAGGCTGGCCAGCTCCGCCGCAGCGGCGGGCCGGACCGCGACCACGGCACGGGCAGCGGATTCGCTGAACAGGAACGAGGCCGCGTCCGCTGGCGGCGTGACCGTGCAGCCGGTGCCCCCGGCCAGGCAGGATTCGGCCAGCGCGATCGCGAGGCCGCCGTCGGACAGGTCGTGGGCCGCGACGAGCAGGTCGCGCGGCCGCGGCGTCCGCCAGCACCGCCGGCCAGCGCGCGCTCGGCCTCCAGATCGACCGCAGGCGGCCGGCCGCCCAGGTGACCGTGCCGCAGCCAGGCCCATAGCGAGCCGCCGTACTCGGGCCTGGTCTCGGCCCAGCACCACGATGCGCGCACCCGGCTCGCTGAAGCCGGACCGGATCCTGCCGGCGCACGTCGTCGTGAACGCCGAGCACGCCGACGACGGGCGTCGGCTGGATCGCCGTGCCGCCGGTCTGGTTGTAGAAGCTGACGTTGCCCCCGGTGACCGGAACGCCCAGCTGCAGCGCAGCCGTCCGCCAGGCCGCGCACCGCCTCGGTGAACTGCCACATCACTGCCGGGTCCTCCGGCGAGCCGAAGTTGAGGCAGTTCGTCACCGCGAGCGGCCGCGCGCCGGTGACAGCGACGTTCCGGTACGCCTCGGCCAGCGCGAGCTGGGCGCCGGCGTAGGGATCGAGCTGGCAGTACCGCCCGTTCCCGTCCGTTGCCAGCGCGACGCCGAGCCCGGTCTCCTCGTCGATCCGGAGCAGGCCCGGCGTCGTGCGGCATCGCCAGCACCGTGTCGCCGCGGACGTACCGGTCGTACTGCTCGGTGACCCAGGTCTTGTCGGCCGCCTTCCGGCGAGCCGAGCAGCAGCAGCAGGTCGGCACGCAGCTCGGCGCCGCTCGCGGGCCTGGCCAGCCCGGCCGGGTCGTCGGCCAGCAGCGCGTCCTGGCTGGCCGGGCGGCTGGCCGGGCGGTCGTACAGCGGTCCCTCATCGGCGGCGCTGCCCGGCGGGATGTCGACGACCTGCTCGCCGTGCCAGGTCATCTCCAGCCTGCCGGTGCCGGTGACCTCGCCGATCACCGTGGCCGGCACGTCCCACCGGGCGCAGATGGCCAGGAACGCGCCGACGTTCTCCGGCGTCGACGATCGCCATCATGCGTTCCTGCGACTCGCTCATCAGGATCTCGGCCGGGCCGAGCGAGGCGTCGCGCAGCGGAACGGCGTCCAGCCGCACCCGCATGCCGGTGCCGCCGCCGGCGGCCAGCTCGGTCGTGGCGCACGCGACCCCGGCGGCGCCCAGGTCCTGGATGCCGACGACCAGCCCGGCCGGGTACAGCTCCAGGCAGCACTCGATCAGCAGCTTCTCCATGAACGGGTCGCCGACCTGGACGCTGGGCCGCTTGGCGCCCTCGCCCGCGCCGCCGAACGACGCGCTGGCCAGCACGGAGGCGCCGCCGATGCCGTCCGGCCCGGTCCGCGAGCCGAACAGGATCACCTGGTTGCCGGGGCCGGTGGCCGCTGCCAGCTTGAGGTCGTCGTGCCGCAGCACGCCCACGCACAGGGCGTTGACCAGCGGATTGCCCGCATAGCACGGGTCGAAGGCCAGCTCGCCGCCGATATTGGGCAGGCCGAGGCAGTTGCCGTAGAAGGAGATGCCGCCGACCACGCCGGGCAGCACCCGGTGCGTGTCGGCCGCGGCCGGCCGGGCCGAACCGCAGGGCGTCCATCACGGCGACCGGGCGCGCGCCCATCGCCAGGATGTCCCGGACGATCCCGCCGACGCCGGTCGCCGCCCCCTGGAACGGCTCGACGTAGGACGGGTGGTTGTGCGACTCGATCTTGAAGGTGACCGCGTAGCCCTGGCCGACGTCCACCACCCCGGCGTTGTTGCCGATTCCGGCGAGCAGCACGTCGGTGGGCGGCGCCTTCTCGGCGAACTGCCGCAGGTGCCTGCGGGAGGACTTGTAGGAGCAGTGCTCGCTCCACATCACCGAGTAGATGGCCAGCTCGGCGTCAGTCGGGCGGCGGCCGAGGATCGCGCCGATGCGCGCGTACTCCTCAGCTGGTCAGGCCGAGCGCCGCGTAGGGCTGGGCCCGGCCGGGCGTCGCGGCGGCGCCGTCCACGGTGTCCTGGACCGCGGGCAGCGCGGTGTCCTGAGGGCTCGTCATGAGACCGCGACCGCCTGCAGGACGGAGGTGAAGAAGCCGAGGCCGTCGGCGCTCGGCCCGGTCAGGTCCTCGACGGCGTGCTCGGGATGCGGCATCAGGCCCGACCACGTTGCCTGCCTCGCTGACCACGCCGGCGATGTCGCCTGCCGACCCGTTCGGGTTGCTGGCGTAGCGGGCGAGGACCTGGCCGTTCGCCTCGAGCCTGGCGAGGGTCGCCTGGTCGGCCACGTAGGCGCCCTCGCCGCTCTTGAGCACGACCGAGATGTCCTGGCCGGGCAGGTAGCTCCGCGTCCAGGCGGACGTCGCGTTCTCGATCCTGATGGTGATGTCCCTGGTCGACGAAGCGCAGCCCGGCGTTGCGGGTGAGCGCCCCCGGCAGCAGGTGGGCCTCGCAGAGGATCTGGAAGCCGTTGCAGATGCCGAGCACCGGCAGCCCCCTCGCCGCCGCCGGGATGATCTCGCCCATCACCGGCGAGAACCGGGCGATGGCGCCGCAGCGCAGGTAGTCGCCGTAGGAGAAGCCGCCGGGCAGGATGACGGCATCGACACCGCGCAGGCTGGCGTCGTCGTGCCAGAGCTCGACCGGCTCGCGCCCGCCGCGCTCCACGGCGCGGCGGGCATCACGTCATCCAGGGAACCTGGGAAGGTGACGACTCCGATGCGGGCCGTCATGGGCGTCCTGTCGGAGCGGCGCATGCTCGCAGATTACCGCGGTCAGCCGGCGTCCCTGAGCTGTGCGGCCGATCGCAGCTGCCAGCAGGCGCGTCGGTGCGCCACTCGATTCGCTTCTGCAGCGAGACGACAGTGCCGGGCCTGGCTTGCTGCGCAGGGTCACGTCGTCGACGCAGGCCCGCATGATCGCCAGGCCGCGGCCCGACTCGGGCAGCTCGGCAATCGGCGCGCTCCCTGGCCAGCCTGCGGGACCTGCCGATCCGGCTGCGCAGCGACGACGGCGATCCCGGCGCTGTCGACCTCGGCGCCCGCTGATGACGGCGCAGCCGGCCGGACCGGGCGGACCGAGTGGCGGATCCCGCGGCGCCGGTGCCCGACGCTGGCCAGGTCGAAGCCGCGGCCGCTGTCCAGGACCTCGAGCAGGCAGCGCTGCCGGCCGACGGGGCCACCAGCTCGTAGCGGCGGCCCGGGCGCGGCGTGCCTGAGCACGTTGGTGCAGGCCTCGGTCACCGCCAGGAGCAGATCGTCAATGCAGCTTCGTCGATGCCCAGCCGGCGAGGGTGTCGCCGAGTACCCGCCGCATGACCGGCACGCTCAGCGATTCCCTGGGGAACACCAGGCAGAACTCAACGTCTACGGCTGGCTCCCCAGAATGGAACACCCGAGATCGCATCCGCTCCTCAGCCCCGTCGCGGTAACACCTAGTTCATATTCTGAAGGCTTCCCACGCTGAGCTGCGGTAATCATGAACTCAGGCGATCTCTGGACGAACAGTGCGCTACCGTCCGGCGTCCGGTCAGCTCGTCATACCACCGCTGACCTGCGGAAACGTAAACTGCGAAGGTCGCAGCCCCAGGGCCGGGCACTGACTGGCAAAGCCACGGGAAAATAACAATCAGGTAAGGTCGCGCGACCGGAGTGCGCCGGATGCCCGCACGCGCACCGTCAGCCGGGATAGACCAGAATTCCTCGATGACCGGCTTGGCGAGCAGCTCGGCCGCCAGCCTGGCGACATCCTCCTGCGAGGCGGGCTCGCTCAGCTCGACCTCGAACCGCTTGCCCTGACGCACCCCGCCGACCTGACCGAATCCGAGGCGGCGGCAGGCACTGGCGATCGCCTCGCCCTGCGGATCATGAATCTCCGGGCTTGAGCATCACGTCGACGACGAATCTGGCCACATCCGAACAGTACGCGAGCACGGCCGCTGGTTCGCGAATAGGGATCGCGCCTGCCGGGCAGTAGCCTGGAACCAGGCCCCCGTGACCCGATTCGTGACATGCGTCACCATCGGCGCGCAGGGTCCTGCTGCGCTTGACCGTCCCTGGCGCGGCGATAGTACTGTTCGCACCGTCGCGGACGGACGCCAGTCAAGGACGGGACGACAGCCGGTTCCGGGCACGCCCGGCCGGACACGAGCATTTGCAAGGAGTGGCACGTGGCCGTCAAAGATGCCGGACGCGCCGCCCGCTCTGCTGACCGGGCAGCAGCCCGCGAGCCAGAACGACAGGCGGACTCGGCTGAGCTGATCCAGCTCCTCACCCCGGAAGGGGAGCGCGTCGAGCATCCCGACTACCCGCTCGAGATCTCCGCCGAGGAGATCCGGACGCTCTACCGGGACCTGGTCATCGTCCGGCGGATCGACTTCGAGGCGATCGCGCTGCAGCGCCAGGGCGAGCTCGGGATCTGGGCCTCGCTGCTCGGGCAGGAAGCCGCTCAGGTCGGATCGGGCCGGGCGCTCGGCCCGCGGGACATGGCCTTCCCGACCTACCGGGAGCACGGCGTCGCCTGGTGCCGCGGCCTGGACCCGATGCAGCTGCTCGAGCTCTTCCGCGGTGTCAGCCACGGCGGCTGGGACCCGACCGAGCACAACTTCCACCTGTACACGATCGTGATCGGCAGCCAGACGCTGCACGCCACCGGCTACGCGATGGGCATCCAGCGCGACGGCGCGGTGGGCGAGGACGGCGAGGCCGTGATCGTGTACTTCGGCGACGGCGCGACCAGCCAGGGCGACGTGAACGAGGCGTTCATCTGGGCCTCGGTGTTCAACGCCCCGGTGGTGTTCTTCTGCCAGAACAACCAGTGGGCCATCTCCGAGCCGCTGGAGCGGCAGAGCCGGATCCCGCTGTACCTGCGGGCCAGCGGGCTTCGGCTTCCCCGGCGTGCGGGTGGACGGCAACGACGTGCTGGCCTGCCTGGCGGTGACCCGGAAGGCCATGCAGGCCGCACGCGAAGGGCCAGGGCCCGACGCTGATCGAGGCCTTCACCTACCGGATGGGCGCGCACACCACCACCGACGACCCGACCCGCTACCGGCTGTCCGCCGAGCTGGAAGCGTGGAAGCTGAAGGACCCGATCGAGCGGGTCAAGGCAGTACCTGGTGCAGCACCGGCAGGCCGACGCTGAGCTTCTTCGACGAGGTCGAGGCCGAGGCCGCCGCTGTCGGCAGCCGCGTGCGCGCCTGCCTGCCTGGAGATGCCCGACCCGCACGCCGCTGGCCATCTTCGAGAACGTCTACGCCGAGCCGAACCGCCCAGCTGGCCGCGGAGCGAGCAGGATACGCGGCCTACCTTGACTCGTTCGAGGCTGAGGAGGCCGTGCTGGCCGAGGAGGGCCGATGACCACGCTTACGCTCTCCCGCGCGCTGAACGAGGGCCTGCGCAAGGCGCTCGAGGACGAACCCGAAGGTCCTCATCATGGGCGAGGACGTCGGCAAGCTCGGCGGCGTCTTCCGGGTCACCGACGGGCTGCAGAAGGACTTCGGCGAGGCGCGCGTGATCGACACGCCGCTGGCCGAGTCCGGCATCATCGGCACCGCGATCGGCCTCGCGCTGCGCGGCTACCGGCCGATCTGCGAGATCCAGTTCGACGGGTTCGTCTTCCCGGCCTTCGACCAGATCGTCAGCCAGCTGGCCAAGATGCGGCTACCGCTCGCTCGGCCACGGTGAAGCTGCCGATCGTCGATCAGGATCCCGTTCGGCGGCGGCATCGGCGCGGTCGAGCACCACAGCGAGTCCCCGGAGGCGCTGTTCGCGCACACGCCCGGCCTGCGGGTGGTGGCCTGCGGTGACCCGGCGGACGCCTACACGATGATCCAGCAGTCGATCCGCTCAGCGACGACCCGGTCATCTTCTTCGAGCCCAAGCGGCGCTACTGGGACAAGGCCGAGGTCGACGTCGAGGGCGGCCTGGCCGCGCGCGCTGCCGATGGACACCGCGCGCGGATCGTCGCTGGAGGGCACCGACGTGACCGTGCTGTGCTACGGCCCGATGGTGCGCACCTGCGCCGAGGCGGCCGTGGCCGCCCGCGACGATGGCCGCAGCCGTCGAGGTGATCGACCTGCGCTCGCTGGCGCCGCTGGACACCGAGACGATCTTCGCCTCGGTCCGCAAGACCGGCCGGTGCATCGTCGTGCACGAGGCCGTCGTCACCGGCGGCATCGGCGCGGAGATCGCGGCCCGGGTCAGCCGAGGAGTGCTTCTACAGCCTCGAGGCCCCGGTACTGCGGGTCGGCGCTTCACCACCCCGTATCCGCCATCCAGGCTCGAGGAGCACTACCTGCCCGACCTGGACCGGATCCTGGACGCTGTCGACCGCTCCTTCGCCTCTGAGAGGGCCGAGACCGATCGTGCAGATCTCAAGGAGTTCAGGCTCCCTGATGTCGGCGAAGGCCTGACCGAGGCCGACATCGTCAGCTGGCACGTCAAGCCGGGCGACCAGGTCACCGTCAACCAGATCATCGTGGAGATCGAGACCGCCAAGGCAGTCGTCGAGCTGCCCAGCCCGTACGAGGGCACGGTCGCCGCGGCTGCTGGTGCCCGAGGGCCAGACCGCCGACGTCGGGCACGCCGATCATCTCGGTGGACATCCAGCCGGTGCGGGCGGCGGCCAGGCGGCCGAGATCCCGGCCGAAGCGCAGGTGCAGCGCGCGATCAGCGAGACCGAGGATCTCGTCCCGGCTGCCGCCGGTTCTGGCCGCGTCCGAGCCCGGCATGGTCGGCAGCCCGGCGCCGAAAGCGGAACGCCAGGCCGTCCTCGTCGGCTATGGCGTCAAGCTCGGCACCACGAGCAGGCGGGCTCGCAAGACAACCCCCAATCGTGGCCGGAACGGAGCCGCACCAGCCGCGGCAGCCGCCCCGGCCGCGGTCCCGGCGGCCGCGCCGCAGCCCCCTGCAGCGGCCGCGCCCGCAGCCCCGGCGGCCAACGGATCACCCGGCGGCACCGCGCTGGCCAAGCCGCCGGTGCGCAAGATGGCCAGGGATCTCGGCGTGGACCTCGCCGGCTCTCAGCGGGACTGGCCCGAACGGGTCCATCACCAGAGACGACGTCCAGCAGGCGGCGGCACTGGGCTCAGCCGGCCGCGTTCCCGGCATGGATTCTGGTGTCCGGGCCGCGGCAGGACCGGCCGGGCCGCGCGAGGAGCGCATCCCCATCCGGGGCGTGCGGAAGCACACCGCGGCCTCGGTGTCCGCGAGCGCGTTCACGGCGCCGCACGTGACCGAGTTCCTGCAGATTGACGTCACCGAGACGATGGCCGCGACGGCCGCGGCTCCGCACCCTGCCGGAGTTCGCGGACATCAGGGTGTCGCCGCTGCTGCTGGTCGCGCGGGCGCTGCTGGTGGCTGTCGCCCGGCATCCGATGATCAACGCCAGCTGGGACGAGGCAGCGCAGGAGATCGTGGTCAAGCACTACGTGAACCTGGGCATCGCCGCCGCCACCGACCGCGGGCTGATGGTGCCGAACGTGAAGGACGCGCACGCGCTGACGCTGCCCGAGCTGGCAGCCGCGCTGGGGCAGCTGGCCGAGACCGCGCGAGCCGGCAAGGCCACTCCGGCTGACCTGTCGGGCGGCACGATCTCGATCACCAACGTCGGCGTCTTCGGGGTCGACACCGGTACCCCGATCCTGCCGCGTCGGTGAGGCGGCGATCCTGGCGTTCGGTCAGGTCAGGGACGCGCCCTGGGTGGTCGACGGTCAGCTGGCGGTGCGGAAGGTCACGACCCTGGCGCTGTCGTTCGATCACCGGCTGGTCGACGGCGACCTCGGCTCGGCGGTCCTGCGCGACATCGGTGCCATGCTGCACGATCCGCTGCGGATGCTGGCCTGGTCCTGATGAGCGCGCTCAGAACGCGGAAGGGAGCCTGATGATCAGGCACGTTGTGCTGTTCACCTGGGACGACGAGATGACCGACGAGCTGGAGCAGCAGTTCACCGACGAGCTGACCGCGCTCGCGCCGCAGCTCGCCGGACTCCGGTCGTATCACGCCGGGCCGGACGCCGGGATTATCGAGGGCAACTTCGACTACGCGGTGGTCGCTGACTTCGACGACACCGAGGCCTACCTGGCCTACCGCGACAACCCCGTGCACCAGGACATCATCAGCAGGCTGAGCAGGCCGCACGCCAGGAACCGCGCGAGCGTGCAGTACGAGATCTGAGCGGCCGACTCGCCTGTTTCGTCAATCCAGGTTGACTTTTCATTCTCTAGGTGAACTGCGAACCGGTCATTTCCGCTTATAAGGTCGCGCCGGAACGCTGAACCGGATGAAGAGTCATCGGAGCGCGGGCTGCCGACCGCGAATGCGCTGAAACTGGGGACGGCCAGGCGGCGGTGACGGGCTGCTGCCTGGCCGTCCGGGGCGCGCCGACCGGGACCGGCCGCGCGCGGCCAGTCCACGCCGCGGCTGGGTGAACCGCGGCCCCCTCTCCGGCGAACCTCCGTGCCGCCGGCGAGCTGATCGGAACTCCGCCGCACGCGGCATGCGCCCCGGGACGCAAAAAGCTCCGGGTCCTGCGCCAATCCCGCACTGCGGAATTGGCTGCCAGGGTCCGGAGCAGCGCTCAATACAGTAACCGTTCGCGGCCAGCCACGTCCATACGCGGGCGGGCGCGCGCCGTACGCGCCCGCGGGGCCGCCGTTGCGGCGGGCGCCGCTCTACCGCGCCGGACGCGACGGCCGCGGCGTGGCCTTGAGCTGGCTGTCAAGGACGCCGGTTCCGCTGACGAATGACTGGGCTAGCTCGACCAGCCGCAGGTTGCGGGCACGGGCGTAGTCGCGCAGCAGGCCGAATGCCTGCTCCATGTCGAGGCCGAGCCGCTCGGCGAGCTTGCCCTTAGCCTGCTCGATGATGACCCTGCTGTTGAGCGCGGTCTGCAGCTGCTCGTTCAGAGTGTCGCTGTGGCGCATGCTTCGCTCGTGCAGCAGGCTGATGGTTGCGACATCGGCGAGCGCCTGGCCGATGCGGATATCAGCCGCGTCAAAAGCGCCGGGCTCCGCACGGAACAGATTGAGCGCGCCGATTACCTGCTCGCGCAGGCGCATCGGCAGCGCCTGCACCGCGGTGAACCCGCCCTGCCGGGCGGCGGCCGAGAAATGCGGCCAGCGCTCCGTCTCAGCGGCCAGGTCGATGGCTCCGACGGGGATGCCGGACCGGAAGCAGTCAAGGCACGGACCCTCGTCGCTCTGCAGCTGGAACAGCTCCAGCAGCCGGACCGCCTCGCTGGAGGCGGCCACCACGCGCAGCTCCCCGCGCGGGTCAGCCAGCAGCAACCCGGCTGCGGAGACATCCAGTAGCTGGACGCTGCGGTCGGTCAGCACGTGCATGAAGTCGATGACATCGAAGTCGGCGACCATGGTGTCGGTCAGCTCAACGAAGGTATCGGCCAGCAGCTGTCCGTTCAGTCCCGCTCACCCTTCCACGAAATGGAGCAGATCCGTTGCGGGAGACCGCCGCCGACGGCGGCCGAGCTGGCGGCGAGGCGGAAATTCCGCCTCGCCAGCTAAGGAGGAAGCGGCAGCCGCAGGCGCCTGGCCACAGTGTCCCCGGCTACGTCAGCTAGCCGCAGGTCATGTGAGTAAGCATAAGGGCGGAGCCGGACAAAAGCATCGACGATTCCGGTGCCGAGCTGCTCGGTCAGCATTCCCGGTTGCCTGGCCGATCTGTGCCGGTGCCGCGGCCGGGTGCCGGCGGCCGGGCCTGCCGGTCAGAAGGCGTCTTCCGGCAGTTCCATCGCGTCCAGCGAGGTCGACTCCGCGATCTCGCGCTCGGCGGCCAGCCGCGGCAGCACGGTCGCCGCGAAGAACCCGGCCACCGCAACCTTGCCCTGGTAGAACGCCTCGTCGCTGGCGGACAGACCGCCCTGATCCAGCCTGGCCAGCGCCACTTCAGCCTGCCGGCCGAGCTGCCAGCCGATGATCAGGTCGCCGAGTGCCAGCAGCAGGCGCGTGGTGTTGAGGCCGACCCGGTAGATCTCGGTCGCCTGCTCCATGCTGCCGCCCAGGTAGCCGTTGAGGGCCGCGACGATCGCCTCGACATTGTCGGCGGCCCTGGAGACAGCCGCCCGTTCCTTCTTGAGCCGGCCGTTGCCGTTGTCGGCCGCCGCGAAATCCCTGATCTGCCCGAGCAGGTGAGTCAGGGCGGCGCCCTGGTTGCGGACGATCTTCCGGAAGTACAGGTCCATGCCCTGAATCGCGGTCGTGCCCTCATACAGGCTGTCGATCTTGGAGTCCCTGATGTACTGCTCGATCGGGTAGTCCTGCAGGTAGCCGGAGCCGCCGAGAGTCTGGAGCGACTGGGCCAGCTGCTCGTAGCCGCGCTCGGAGCCGACGCCCTTCACCAGAGGCAGCAGCAGATCGTTGAGCGCAGCGGCCATCTCGTCCTTCTCGCCGCTGGCCGCGGCAACCTGGACGGCGTCCTGCTGGCTCGCGGTGTACAGGACGAGCGCGCGCATGCCCTCGGCGTAGGCCTTCTGCAGCAGCAGGCTGCGGCGCACATCCGGGTGCTGCATGATCGTGACGCGCGGCGCGGACTTGTCCAGCATCTGCGTCAGGTCGGGGCCCTGCACCCTGGTCTTGGCGTAGTCCAGTGCATTGAGGTACCCGGTCGACAGGGCGGCGATCGCCTTGGTCCCGACCATCATCCGGGCGAACTCGATGATCATGAACATCTGCCGGATGCCGTCGTGCACGTCACCGATCAGCGTGCCGACAGCCGGGCGCTCGGCACCGAAGGTCAGCTCGCAGGTGGTGGAGACCTTCAGGCCCATCTTGTGCTCGACGTTGGTGACGTTCACCCCGTTGCGCTCGCCCAGCGAGCCGTCCTCGTTCACCTGGAACTTGGGGACCAGGAACATCGACAGGCCCTTGGTGCCCGGTCCCGCGCCCTCCGGCCGGGCCAGGACGATGTGCAGGATGTTGTCGGCGAGGTCGTGCTCGGCGCTGGTGATGAAGCGCTTGACGCCCTCGATGTGCCAGGTTCCGTCGGGCTGCTGCACGGCCCTTGTCCGGCCGGCGCCGACGTCCGAGCCGGCGTCCGGCTCGGTCAGCACCATCGTGTAGCCCCAGCGGCCCTCGATCGCGTGCTCGGCAACCTTCTTCTGGGCGTCCGTGCCCAGCAGCCAGAGCGCATGCGAGAACGAGCCAAGGCTGGAGTAGATCCAGACGGCCGGGTTCGCGCCGAGTACGAGCTCGGCAACCGACCACGCGAGTGAGCGGGGCACGACGGTGCCGCCGAGCTCCGGCGGCAGCTCGAGCCGGTACCACTCGGCGTCCAGGAACGCCTGGTAGGACTTCTTGAACGACTCCGGCATCGTCACTGAGTGAGTCGCCGGGTCGAAGACCGGCGGATTCCGGTCCGAGTCGGCAAACGAGTCCGCGATGGGTCCCTCGGCCAGCCTGGTGACCTCGCTCAGGATGCCGCGCGCGGTCTCCTCGTCGACGTCCGGGAACGGGCCGGTACCCAGCAGGTCCTGCCGCTTCAGCACCTCGAACAGGTTGAACTCGATGTCCCTGAGGTTGCTCTTGAAGTGCCCCATTGGTCTCCCCTGCCCCACAGACCGACTCGTGCTACTGGTGAGTAACTTACTCGATAGTACCTAACGAAGAGCCGGGTGTCATCAGGCACGGCAAGGCATAGCCGCTGGCCAGGCAGGAGGTGCATACCGGACAGGGTCTGCCCGGCCGCGCGGCCGGCCTTTACCGGGCGCGGGCCGCGCGGCGGGCGCCGACGGTGGCGGCTGTCGCGAGCGCCGCGACCACGGCGACGTATCCGCCGAGCACAATGCCGTTGTGGTACCCGGCGAAATCGGGCGCACGGAGGCACAGGCCGGCCACGGCAGCAGCGCTGGCGACGCCGGCCGCCACGATGGCCGCGGTCGCCACGATGGCCGCCCGGACGGCCAGCCGCACGGCCGGGCCGCGCGGGCGAAGGCGCTGCATCGCCAGGATCGGCCCGGCGCACGACACCACGGCTGCGCCGAAGCCGAGCAGCGTGAGGGCGAGGAAGACCCGCGGGCTGACGCCGTCGGGACCGCCGAAGATCCTGGTTGCGGCGGCCAGGACGCCGAGGAATGCGGCCGGAGCCGCGATCGGGAGCATCAGGTAGCCCGTCTCACGGGTCCTGTGCTCACGGCGAGCCCGCCGCAGCATCAGCAGCCACAGCGGCAACCCGCCGGCAGCGGCGGTCAGTCCCGCGACCGCCATCGCCACGTCGAAGACCGCATACGAGCCGAGCACGACAGGGCTGCCCTGCGCCCGGAGGCCCTGGAGCTGCGTGAGCTGGGCGAAGACCAGCCCAACCCCGCCGAGCAGTGCGCCGGCGACCAGCACGGTGCCGAGCGACGCCCGCGTCCGCGAGTCGCGGTCGTGCAGCTGCCGCGGCGGCCAGATCCAGGCGGGCAGCGCCCGCCAGGCCAGGCTCACGGCCGCGGCAAGACCGCCTCCGCTCTCCTCGACGAGGCTGGTCACCTCGGCGCCGTATCGCGCTCGCCAGGCGGGCGGGTACAGCAGCAGCGCCGCACGGGCGAGTGCGGTCCTGCCGGGCCGGCGGCCGGGCGGGCGCGTCATCCCGGTCATGCTCCGGCCACCCGGGGCTGGGCCGCGAGCCGCGTCTGTGCAAGCGAGGCGACCGCGCCCATCCGGCTGGACTGGCGGGCCAGTGCCTCGGCGCCCGCACCGGTGATGCGGTACGGCCGCCGCCTGTCCACCGCTTCCAGCGGCTCGATCAGTCCCTGTGCCTCGAGCCGGGAAATCACCGCGTAGAGCGTCCCGGCGCTCAGGCTGACGCCCATCGTGTCCGCCACGTCGCGGCTGATGGCATAGCCATGCTTCGGCTCGCCGGCCAGGCTCGCCAGGACAAGAAGCGGCGGATCGGCCCACCGGTCCAGTCTCGGCTATCATCTCTCCCCCTGTGCTGGCGCCTGGCGCTCCGCGCTCCAGGACTGCCCTGGCAGCTTATACCGCCCCTCGCTATACCGCAATCCGATATACCGGCGGGCGCTATACCGCACGCGTCGCGGACTGGCCCGCAGGCACTGGTCCGGCACTAGAACCGGGTTCTACACTGCGGGCGAACCCAGCAACGGCACCCGCGCGGATGAGGTGGCCCGATGGCCCTCGCAGTGACTGAAGAACACGCCGATCTCGCCGGCTCCGTCCGTGCCTGGGCGGACCGCGCCAGCCCGCCGGCGGCTGCCAGGGCGGCGGCCGACGGCGACGACCGCGGCGCTGCCTGCTACCGGGACACGATCCGGCCGGCGCTGGCTGCCCAGGGCCTGCTCGGCCTGCACGTGCCGGAGGCCGAGGGCGGTCAGGGAGGCGGGCTGGCCGAGCTGGCGATCGCCATCGAGGAGCTGGGCCGTGCGCTGACGCCCGGCAGCTTCGTGCCGACCGTGCTGGCCAGCGCAGTGCTCACGGCGGCGGGCGTGACCGGCAAGGCTCTCGCGGCCCTGACTGACGGGAGCGGGAACGGGGCCGTTGCCCTCACGGCCGACCTGGCGGGCACTGCCGCCGAGGACGGAACCCTGCTGATCTCCGGCAGCGCCCCGCACGTACTCGGCGCTCCCGGCGCGGACCTGGTCGTCCTGCCCGTCACTGAAGGGAACGGCACGGTCTGGGTCGCAGTCGAGGCGGGCAGCGTGCAGATCACCGCGGCCGGCGGACTGGACCTGACCCGCGCGATCGGCGCGGTCACGGCCCGCGGCGCGGTCGTGCCGCCCGACCGCCAGCTGCGCCGGCTGCCGGACGGCTCGGTGGCCGCCATCGCTGCCGCGCTGCTCGGCGCGGAGGCCGTCGGCATCGCGAGCTGGGCAGTGCAGACCGCCGCCGAGTACGCGAAGCTCCGGCATCAGTTCGGCCGTCCGATCGGCCAGTTCCAGGCGGTCAAGCACCGCTGTGCCCGGATGCTGGTCGCGGCCGAGCAGGCGGCAGCGGTTGTCTGGGATGCAGCCAGGGCGCTCGATGAGTCCGCCGCCGCGGATGCCGGGATCGGGTTCGCCGCGGCCGCCGCCGCGGCGCTGGCGGCCGACGCTGCCGTGTCGTGCGCGCACGAGTGCATTCAGGTCCTCGGCGGTATCGGCTACACCTGGGAGCACGACGCGCATCTGTACTACCGGCGGGCCATGTCGCTGCGAGCGCTCCTCAGCGCGGCCGTTCCGGCGGACGGCGACTGGCAGCAGCGGCTGGCACGGCTGGCACTGGCCGGCCAGCGCAGGCCGGTCCGGCTCGAGCTGCCCGGCGACAGTGATGACAGCCCGCGGCGCTCGATCAGGGCGGAGCTGGCTGAGATCGCCGCCCTGCCGGGGGGCGAGCGCGCCGCCGCCCTGGGCGCGGGCGGCTGGGTCCTGCCGCATCTGCCGAGGCCGTGGGGGCGCGGGGCAGGCGCACTCGAGCAGCTGATCATCGACGAGGAACTGCGCGCTGCGCGGCTGCACGTTCCCGGCCTGGCGATCGGAGCCTGGGTCGTGCCCGCGCTGATCCAGTACGGCACGCCGGAGCAGCAGCAGCGGTTCCTGCCGGCCACGCTGCGCGGCGACTATCTGTGGTGCCAGCTGTTCAGCGAGCCCGGTGCCGGATCCGACCTGGCCGGGCTGACCACCAGGGCCGAGCGCACCGAGGGCGGCTGGAAGATCACCGGGCAGAAGATCTGGACCTCGCTGGCGCGTCAGGCAGCGTGGGCGATCTGCATCGCGCGCACGGACCCGGCGCAGCCACGGCATGACGGCATCAGCTACTTCCTGGTGGACATGCACTCGCCCGGCATCGAGGTCAGGCCGCTGCGCGAGATCGGCGGCGACGCGTTCTTCAACCAGGTCTTCCTTGACGATGTCTTCGTGCCGGACGACTGCCTGGTCGGCGAGGTCAACAAGGGCTGGCGCATCGCGCGCACGACGCTCGCGAACGAGCGTGTCTCGCTGGCGCGAAGCTGGACCTTCGGCTGCGGCGTTCCGGAGCTGCTCCAGGTCGCGGCCGCGGCCCCGGACCGGTGGCTGAGCCAGGTCGGCGAGCTGGTCGCGGTCGGGCACGCCATCGAGCTGCTTGGCGTCCAGGCGGCGCTGAAGCAGCTGTCCGGCACCGAGCCCGGCGCCACCGGCAGCGTGCGCAAGCTCCTGAGCATGCGGCACGCACAGCAGGTCGCCGAGCTGTGCTGGGAGATGTCGGCAGGCAGTGGCGCACTCGGCAGCGGCGGGGCGGGCTCCCCGGTCACGGCGGACGGGCAGCCGGATGGCGCGCACTGGGCCCGGCAGGTCCTCATCACCAGGGCGCTGACTATCGGCGGCGGCACGACTGACATCCAGCTGAACATCATCGGCGAGCGGATACTCGGCCTGCCGCGCGATCCCGAGCCGCCGGAAGCCAGCGGCTAAACCCGGGTAAAGTCGCCGGACCGCCGGCGACGTCAGCGGCTGTGGCGCGGGACGGCGAGTTAGCCTACCCAGTGGCTGACATGCAGGGGAGCTCATGACTGACGATCAGGACGGCGCGCCGGGCAGCACCCCGGTGCCCGCACCAGGCGCGCGCTCACCCGCCAGGTCACGGTCAGGACAGGGACCGTCATGGCCAGCCGGCGGCAGCAGGCCCGCTGCTGCCCGCCCGCCCCGTGACGGCGGCCGCCGCACTCCTGATCCGAGCGCCGCCGGACAGCGGATGATGCGGCAGATCGCGGCGACCCGCCGTGCCCGGCGGCAGCGCCTGGTACTGGTGATGACCGGCCTGATGTCCGTGCTCACGCTGGTGCTGTCAGGCAGCGCGTGGGTACTCACCAGCTACGTGACCTCCAGCCTGGGCCGGGTCAACGCGGGCACGTCCGGAACGCCGTCCAGCGGGCCTGTCAACATCCTGGTCGCGGGCATCGACACCCGCGGCGGGCTTACCCGGCATCAGGAGATCGAGCTGCACGTCGGGAACTCGATCAGCTCGAACTCCGACACCCTCATGCTCGTGCACATCCCGGCCAGCCACGACAGCGTCCAGGTAGTGAGCCTGCCGCGCGACTCGTGGGTCAGCATTCCCGGCCACGGCATGAACAAGATCAACGCGGCCTACGGTCTCGGCGGGCCGCAGCTGATGGTCCAGACCGTCGAGCAGGCGACGGGCCTGCAGATCAACGACTACGTCGAGGTCGACTTCCTCGGCTTCGTCAAAGTCATCAACGCGCTCGGCGGAGTCAACATCTGCGTGCCCTTCGCCGTCGACGATCCCGACAGCGGGCTGGACATCTCGGCGGGCAGGCACCACGTCGACGGCATCACGGCCCTGGAGTATGCGAGGGACAGGCACTCGTTCGCGCTGTCAGACATCCAGCGCATCAGCGATCAGCAGCAGCTGCTGTCGTCACTGTTCACTGAGGCGACGCAGACGGGCGTTCTCGCCAACCCGATCCGGCTGCAGGAATTCCTGTCGTCCGTGACGGCGGCGGTCAAGGTGGACGAGGGATTCAACCTGGTCAAGCTCGCTGAGGAGATGCGCGGGATCCGGTCCTCTGATGTCACCTTCACGACCGTGCCGCTGGCCTCGATGAACTACCTCACCCCCAGCGGCGAGTCCGCGGTGCTGTGGAACACGCGCCAAGGCCAGCGCGCTGTTCACCTGGCTGAAGAACAACACCGGTCCCGCGCGCCCGGCCGCGCACAGCGCGTCGGCGAAGGGCCGCAAGGCCAGCAAGGTCAGCCGCGCCAGCGTGTCCGTCGACGTCTACAACGGCACCCAGATCAGCGGCCTGTCAGCCGCCACCGGCAGCCAGCTCAGCGCGCTCGGCTTCCACGTCACCAGATCCGGGCTGGACTGGTCCTCCGACACCGTCACCCGGACGCTCATCCGGTACCCGCCCGGGCAGGCCGCCGCGGCACGCCTGCTGGCCACCGCGATGCCGGGCGCGCAGCTGCGCGAGACGGCCGGGCTGCCGCGCATTCAGCTCGTGCTCGGAGCGACCGCGCACGCCGTCGCCGGAAAGGCCGCCTCGACCGGGTCGTCGGCGCCGGTCCAGCAGCGGACCGCGGCCCAGGACGCCTGCCGCTGATCCGCACCCCGCTCCGGCAGCAGGCCGGAGAGCGGGCACGGGAGCGCCCGCCCGCAGGTTCGGTCCGGTGGTGCCCGGGGCTAGCCCTGCGGGTACCCGCTCGGCCCGGCGTCGTCGGGGGCGGGGAAGAAGCTGGTCCCCGTGTCGACCGGCGGGACATCACCCCAGCCGGGCGGCGGCTGGCCGCCGCCGGGGAAGTCCGGCCCGCCGCCCTGGGGAGCCGGGCCGCCAGCCCGGATAGCCGGGCTGCGGGCTCGCCGGCTGCCCGGCCGGTCCCTGCCCGGCCGGCGCCTGCCCAGCTGGTCCCTGTCCGCCCGGCTGACCGAACGGAGACGACGGCGGCGGCGCGGTGAGGTCAACGCCGGCCTGCTGCTCATATGCGGAGATGTCGGTGATCAGCTGATCGATCTTCGCCTGGCCGTCCGCCTGCGCCCGGCCCGTGCGGTCCGCGAGCACGAGCGCTCCCAGCTGGCGCAGCAGCGCATCGCCCCGTCGGCTGGCCTGCGCCTGATCAATCCGGGCCCGGCCTTCCTGAGCAGCTTCCTGGGTCATCTGGGCAAGCTGGTTAGCCTGCGCCCTGACCCTGTCCATAAGTCCCATGTACCGCCTCCGTGGGCTGACCGGGCGCTCAGACGGCCTGGCAAGCCGGGCGCCGCGAGATTCTCACTGCAGCATAGGTCTCCGGTACCGCGTCAGATAGCGGGACGGGCCGGTGCCTCGCCGAGTCGCCGGGAGCCCGGCTGCATTCCCATCCCGCGCTATTACTGAGCGTGATGACGGACACACGCAGCGTCGGATAGCTGCGACCGGCGCGCGGCGTTATACCTCCTGATCCCGTCCGGGAGCGCAGGCATCATGACGCGGTGCCGCGCCACCCGCGCAGGCCGGGCCGTGGTCGTCCGTCCCCCGACGGAGCCCGGCGCCGTTCACTCCGCGTGCGATGTCATCAGCCGCCGCAGCCTGCGCAGACCCAAGCCAACCCTCCTGTCAGGACGCCCCCGTCCTGGCTGCGGGCAGGATCGCGACGGAAGGAAATATTCAGTGCTGCCGAAGACTGCCCTGACGAAATCCCCCCTGACCGCATCCATTCGCAGGCACGGCACCTCAGCCTTCACCCTGGCCGGCACCGGACTCGTCCTGGCCGCGACCGCAGCCGGCGCCAGCGCGGCCATCGCCACGGCCACAGCTGCGCCGGCGCAGGCGCAGGCGACGCCATTGAGCGCACACGCGTCGGGCCCCGTTGTCCTCACCGCTCACCTGACCGGCACTGAGTCGCTGGCTCCCGCACCCGCGGCTGCTCATCACGCCGCGGCGTCCGCCCCCGCGCACCGTGCAGCCGCACCGGCCGCACGCCCGGCTCGCCCCCTCCAGGGCCAGCTGATCCCGCACGGCACGAGCGGGCCGCAGGCGTGGATGCCGGTTAGCCGGGATCAGCTGCAGAACGCCAGCACGATCGTGCACCAGGCCATCGACAAGGGCATGGGCCTGCGGTCCGCCGTCATCGCGGTCGCGACCGCCATGCAGGAGTCCAAGCTCGTGAACATCAACTACGGCACATCCGACTCGCTGGGACTGTTCCAGCAGCAGCCCGACTGCGGCTGGGGGACAGCTCAGCAGGTGATGAACCCCTCCTACGCGGCCGATGCCTTCCTGAGCGCCCTCCGGCAGCACCAGCAGTCCGATCCGGGCTGGTCGTCTCAGCCGCTGTGGGCCAATGCCCAGGCTGTGCAGAACTCAGCCTTCCCGTACGCCTACGCCAAATGGGAGACCCAGGCCGCGCACATCGTCGGCCAGATCGTGCGCTAGCTCGTCAGCTGCGCCGGACCGCGGCACTCCCCCGGCTGCGGTCCGCGCGCTGGCGCGCTGACCGAGGTCTTCCCGCATCGCGGCTTCCCCCCGGAGCCGCACCGGAGCGTGCCCCGCCTCGCAGGGGCGGGGCGGGGCACCTTCACTCGTTCCCGCAGCAAGTCCGGTTCTCGCAGCAGTCCAGGGCGCCGGAGTCCCGCAGGCGGCCCGCGGGCACGCTAACCCCTGGCAGTCTGCAGTTCCGCCGCCACGCCGCGCGAGATCGCGACGGTGTCGGCAATGACAGTTACCAGGCGGCAGCCGTTCGACTGATAGATCTTTGCCGTCTGACCGTCGGTCGCGTGCACGCCCACTGGCTTTCCGGCCGCCGCGCAGTCCGCCCAGACCTTCTCCAGCGCCGGGCGCAGGACCGGATCGTCGGGGCTCAGCCTGGCGCCAAGCGCGTAGGACAGGTCGCGCGGCCCGACATAGATCCCGTCAACGCCGGCCAGCGTCAGCGTCTCCGGCAGCTCGGCCATGGCCTGGCGCGACTCGACCATGATGATGCACAGCGGACGCGACAGGCTGCCCATGGCGCCGCCCGCGGAGCGGTAGCCCTCCGGCGGGTACCGGCAGGCACCGGCTACGGCAGCCGCCTGCCCGGCCGAGTCGACGTTCGGCACGATGACACCGTCGCAGCCGAGGTCAAGCGCGCGGGAGATGTCCGCCGGATGCGCGTGCCTGACGCGGGCGAGCGGGATGGCCCCGGCCAGCCTGACCGCATTCGTCAGGGCCGGCAGGTCATGCTCTGTCCCGCTCCCGTGCTGCAGGTCCACGACCACGTAGTCGACTCCGCCGCGCGCCAGTACCGCGATGCTGACCGGGCTCGGCGCATTGGCCCACGCTCCGAAGACGGTCTCGCCGCTGCGGACGCGGTCGCAAAAGGGGCTTTCACTCACCCGGCTAGCCAACCACACCGGTGCCCGGCGGGCATGCCCAGCCCGTCCCGGATCCCGAGTGCAGCAGCTGCCCGTGCACCCCGTACTCCAGCGTCTGAATGACAGCGGGCCGGTCCGCGATCGCGTAGCCGAGTACGCGCGTTCCGGCGACGGCGATCGCGGCCAGCCGGAGCCGGCCGCCGCCAGCGAACCTCAGTACGACGTCCTTCACGTCCGGCGGCACGGCCATCACGCCGGCCGAGGCACCGTCGTTCTTACCGCTGGCGTCAGACAGCGGCCCGCAGGCCAGCGGATGGAGGATCTGCCCCGCCGACAGCAACCGGGGCACGGTAGTCGTGGCGAAGCAGCTGCTGCCGTTGATGAAGGAGGCGCAGTAGCCCCACGGGCCGACGCCCACAGCCGCGTGCCAGGAGACGCCGTCCAGCTCACCAGCACCGACCGCTTTCGTCACTGCGGGCAGCCCGGCCTGGCCGGGACGCAGCCACGTGCTGAACTCGGCTACGCCGTGGTTCGCGTACGGAATCGCGTACTGGTACTCGGAGTCCCCGGCGTAGCTGACTGCCCGCCTGATCGTCCGCAGCGGTGCCGCCACCGCGACCCACCGCAGGCCAGCTGCGGTTACTGGCCGCAGGTTCAGCACCGTTCCGTTGCTGAGCTGGATGGCCACGCGGGTCACGCCGGCCCCGACGGTGCCGATCTCGAACTGCGTGTCATAAGCAGAGCTCGACGCGAGACTAACCGCGCGGCCGCTAGCCGGTGAACCGTAAGCGTCACCGCAGGTCAGCACATAGGCAGCCACCTCGCACCCGTCGCCCAGGCTCCGGTCGAGCATGACCCGCCAGTGCTTCGTGCCGATTGTTCCCGCGCCGATGACCCCGCCGGCAGCGCTGCCGCCTAGCTTCGTCACCGTCACCTTGTAGTGCAGCGGGGCGGCCGGAGTCGCGGTACGCGCCTGGAGCAGCCCTGGCACTACGGCCGCCCCGGCCACGATGACGGCCAGCCCTGCCGCCGCCCCGATCCATCTGCGCACCCTGATCCCCCTGCCCCGGCGCACCGCCTGGCTGACCGGCGCCGGCCCCGGCGCGACGCCGTCCAGCAGCGCGCCGAGCCGGCCGCGCAGCTCACGCTCGTCCTGGATGCTCACGCCGGTCCCCCTTCTAGCAGCAGCGGGCTGGTCCGCAGCTTGGCCAGCGCGCGCGACGCCTGGCTCTTGACGTTGCCGACCGAGCAGCCCAGCACGGCCGCGGTTTCCGTCTCCGTCAGGTCCAGCCAGTACCGCAGCACGACCGCAGCGCGCTGCCCGTACGGGAGGGCCAGTAGTGCCTCGATCAGCGTGTCGTGCTCGTGCAGCTGGTCAGGGCGCGTTCCCGCCGCCGCCAGATCCGGCACCGCACCGGTCAGCACCTCGCCAACCCGCACCTTCCGGAAGCGGGTCCGGTTCGCGTTCACCACGATCCGCCGGAGGTAGGCATCGGGGTTGTCGGCCCGCCGCACTCGTCCCCACGAGGCATAGGCCTTCGCGAACGCGGTCTGCGCCAGGTCCTCAGCCAGCTGCAGGTCGCCGGTCAGCCCGTAGCCGAGCCGCACAAGCTGAGACCAGCGGCCATGCATGAAGTCGCTGAACTCCGCGTCAGCAGCTGCGTCCATGGCCACCTCCTCACCCGTCAAGACCCCGGCAGCAGACCAGATCGTTGCATCCAACGACAGCCGAAATCCGGCGCCCGCGGAAGGGGCCGCCCGGTCCGGGTTACGAGCCGCCCGTCACCGCGAGCGCGGCAAGCGCGACCGCCATGGACAGCGGCACGGCGACCACGCCGAGCCTGCTCGCGGTAGCAAGCGACGGACGCGCGCCCGCGTCGCGAGCCGAGCGGAGCCACAGCAGCCACGCCAGCGAGCCGGTCACGCACAGGTTCGGGCCCAGGTTCAGGCCGATCAGCAGCTCGAACGGATGCGGTGGCGTCCGCGCGGCCAGCATGCTGGCCGCCGGGAGATTGTTGACCACCACGGTTGCCACCGCCGCGAACGCCGCGGTGGCCCACCCGGACAGGTGCGACAGCAGCACCGACGGCCCGGACCAGGCGCGGCCCAGCGTGCCCAGCGCGACCGCGGCCCCGAACAGGCCGAGCAGCACGGGGACCCCGAGCACCTGCCACACGCGCCCCGGGCTGCGCCAGGCCCTGCCCGGCCCGGACGCCGGCCACGACCGCGCCGATGACGAACACCGGCAGCGCCGATGAGCGGATCACGATCGACGACGACGGTCGCGGCGATGATCGCGGCCAGGCCCAGGCCGAGCACCGGCCGCGGCGCAGGCTCGGGCTCGGCCGTCACCGTGTGCAGCGACCGCCGTTCGCCGATGGCCACCACCGCGGCGGTCGCGACCACGGCGCCGACCCAGGGCAGCCACATGCGGGCGGCGAACTGGCCGCCGTTCAGGTGCAGGTGCCCGAGGACGATCAGGTTGGTCAGGTTCGAGCCGGGCAGCAGCAGCGAGCCCGCGTTGGACAGCAGCAGGCATCCGTACAGCAGCGCGGGCTCGCCCTCGCCCCGGCTGCGGGCGGTGTGCACCAGGACCGGCGTCAGGAACGCCACCGAGGTGTCCAGGTTGAGGGTCGCGGTCACGACCGTGATCAGCAGGACCGCCCCGGTGAACAGCAGGCCGCCGTTGCGCGCGGCGGCCGCCAGCCTGGCACCGGCGGCCGCGAAAAGCCCGTCGCCGTCCGCGACCAGCCCGATCATCAGCAGGCCGGCCACCAGCACGAACGGTGACCAGTCCTGGCCGGCCGCCGACGCCGCGTCCGATGGCCGGAGTCCGACGGCCACGGCAAGCCCGGCCAGCCCGGTCGCGGCGAGCAGCCAGCTCGGCCGCAGCGCGGCCCGGCGCGCGGACAAGCCGGCTACGCCAGTCCGGTCACTCGCTCGCGGGCCCGCTCGATCCGGCGCAGCGTCTCCGGCCGGCCAAGCACAACCAGCGACTCGAACAACGGCAGGCCGACCGTGCGCCCGGTCACGGCGACCCGGACCGGGGCCTGCGCCTTGCCGAGCGACAGCCCGTACGAGGCGCCGATCGTCTCCAGCCGCTCACGCAGCGCCTCGGGCTGCCAGGGCACCTCCTCGTACGCTGCGGCCACCTCGGCCAGGATGTCGGCAGCAGGCTCCTTCATGGCCTTGGCCCAGGACCCCTCGTCCCGCACCGGCTCGGCCAGGAACGCGAAGTCCACCATCGGGACGATCTCGGGCAGCAGCGTGATCCTCGTCTGGGCCAGCGGCGCCAGCTCGGCGAAGACCGCCGGGTCAAAGCTCTCGGCAGGCCAGGGCGCCCTGTCCGGCGCGAGCCACGGCCCGACCGCCGCGATGAAGTCCGGCACGGACATCGCCCTGATGTACTCGCCGTTGAACGCCCGCAGCTTCCTGACGTCGAAGAAGGCCGGCGACGGGTTGACGTCCTCGATGCGGAACTCAGCGACCATCTCGTCCCACGGCACGATCTCGCGGTCGCCCTTCGGCGCCCAGCCGAGCAGCATCAGGTAATTGCGCATGGCCTCGGGCAGGTAGCCCTCGTCCCTGAAGCCCTCCAGCGCGACCTTGTCCCGGCGCTTGGACAGCTTCTGCCGCTTCTCGTTGACGATGATCGACAGGTGACCCCAGACAGGCGGCTGCTGGCCGAGTGCTTCCCACAGCAGCTGCTGCTTGGGCGTGTTCGGCAGATGCTCCTCGCTGCGCAGCACGTGCGTGATCCCCTGCACCATGTCGTCCACGACGTTGCCCAGCAGGAACAGCACCGAGCCGTCGCCGCGCGTCAGCACGAAGTCCTCGATGCTCGCGTTCTCGAACACCGTCTTGCCGCGGACCAGGTCGTCGATCTCCGTCGCTCCCTCGTCGGGCGCCCGGAACCTTAGCGCCCGGCCCGGACCCGGCTCCAGGCCGCGGTCCCGGCAGTAGCCGTCGTACCCGCGGTGCTGATCACCGGTGCGGGCGATCACGTCCGCGCGGGTGCAGTCGCAGTAGTAAGCCCGGCCGTCCGGCGTAGAGCCGCTGGGCCGCCTCAGTGTGCTTGTCCAGATTGTCCGACTGGAAAAACGGCCCCTCGTACTGGCTGTCATCAATGCCCAGCCAGTTCATGGCGCTGATGATGCCGTCGATCCACTCAGGCTGGTTCCGGGCGGCGTCGGTGTCCTCGATCCGCAGCACGAGCGCGCCGTGGTTGTGCCGGGCGAAAGCCCAGTTATAGAGGACAGAGCGCGCGCTGCCCACATGGAACATGCCAGTGGGCGACGGCGCGAAGCGTGCCCTCACCTCAGAACCCGAGCTAGTCACGGCAGCCGAGTCTAGCTGAGGCTGCCCGGCTGGCCGCGAGCCGATTACGCCCGGTCACGGCGGCCGGGGCGCCCGGCGGCTACCGGTGCCGCATCCACAGGTTCGGCTCGGAGTACCGGCCTGCGTCGTTCTCGCGGTCGATGTCGACGAGATCCAGTGCCTCGGGAACGACGTACCGGCCAGACTCGGGGAACGCCATCCCGGTCCACTGCTCCCACTCAGCGACCGTGCCGCTGATCACCATGGAGTCGGCGGCCGGGCCGAGTATGGTCGCGCCGAGGCGCTGGTGGGTGCGGACCCACGGATCGAGATGCAGGCCGTCGCCGCGGCTCCAGCGAGCGAAATTCTCCATCGGCGTGAGCGGGTAACGGGTCTTCAGCGACGGCCTCACCGGCGCGATCACCCGTTCCAGGCCAGCGCTGAGGGCCCGGTCCCGCAGGGCACTCAGGGCCTGGCCGGCGAGCCCGGCGCCCTGCCGGTCCGAGCGGACCGCGGCTGCCATGATGCACAGCGCGTCCGGCGCCACCGAGGCCTCGTGCCCTACGACCGCCGCGATGAGCGCACCGTCGTAGCCGCCCTCGGGCAGCCCGGCGGTCGTTCCGTCCCAGCGCAGCGGCACGCCCCAGCAGCCCGCGACGACCTGGCCGTCGTCGAGCAGCATGATGTCGTAGTAGGGGAAGAAACCCTCGACCCTGACGATGTACTGCGCCGAGACCGGGTCGTGAAAGATGAACTCGGGCCAGTTCTGCCGGAACGCCGCCCTGGCCTGGTCATCAAGGTCATGGCGGTCAGCCGAGGTGACGATCTCCAGTTCGCTCATCGCCGTCCCCCATCCCCCGTTCTCCGCGCGGCCAGCCGCTCACGCTATCCGGCGCCGCGCCGCCCTGCCCACCGAATAGCCCGCGAGCTCGGCCTTGAGCCCGCGCTGTCAGCCCGCGGCGCGGCCAGCATCGCGACCGGCACGACGCACAGCGCGGTCACTGCCCAGCCCAGGCCGAACTGCTGAGCGAGCAGGCCGATGGCCAGCGGGCCAAGTCCGCCCGCGAGGCCCGCCGCGCTGGACAGCGACACGGCCAGGCCGCTGCGGCCGGGCAGGCTGCCGAACAGCTCGGCCGTCAGCACCGGATACCACGGCGCGGTCGCCAGGGTGACGCCGGCCAGCACGGCCAGCTTGAGCCAGACGCCCGGCGCGAGCAGGAAGGCCGGGAACAGGACAAGAGTCAGCCAGACGCTGGCGCGCAGCACCCGGCGGCCGTCCCGGTGCTCCAGGAGCCGCAGCAGGATGACATCGCCAGCGAGGCCGGCGGCCAGCCGGACCGCGACCCCGACAGCCGCGACCGGTGCTGAGGCACGGGCCACGACAACCAGGTACAAGGCCAGGAACGCGCTGAACACATCCAGCAGCAGGTCCGACGCCTCGAGCAGCAGGAGCCAGCGCAGGGCTCCTGCCTCCCGCACGACCGTCATCGCGCGCCGCCAGCCGGGCCAGGCCGGGCTCGCCGCCATCCGCATCGCCGGGGGCCAGGCCGGACTCGCCGCGGCCCGAACTCGCGACGGCGACCCAGGCCGCCCCCGAGCAGGCCGCTACGACGAGGAAAGCCAGCCGCCAGGTCCCGCCCGCGGCCAGGACGGCAGCCAGCATGAGCGGGCCGGTGACCGCTCCCGCGGAGCCGGCCAGGGTCCAGCGCGCCATCTGCTGAGGCCGTCGGCCCGCATCGGAGTCCAGCAGGGCCGACTGGGTGAGGCTGACGAAAGCGCCGGACGCCGGGAAGAACAGCGTCAGCGCCACCAGCAGCGCGGCAAAGGTGCCGGCCAGTCCCGCGGTCAGGATCGCGGCCGCGAATACCAGACCACCCGCCAGGATGAACCGCCGCCGCCGCCGCCCGCTCCCGCTGAGAACGCCGACGGGCAGCTCAAGCAGGCCGCCCGCGATCAGCGGCACCGCGGCCAGCAGGCCAATCTGCGCGTAGCTCAGCGTCAGGTCATGCCTGATGAGCGGCATCGCAGCGCTCTTGGTGCCGTCGAATAGCTCGTCGGCGAACTCGACGGCCAGCGCCGCCAGCAAGACGGCGCCCGCGGACTGGGCCTTCAGACGTGCGGACAGCATCGCTCTACCTCCTCGTCGTCGCTGATGTCGGGACGAGCGAGGAAGGCGGAGCGCGAGGCGCTAGCTCAGGTCACAGTCAGGTGAAGCCCATGGAGCAGATGCTAGCCCGGTTCGGCTGTCAGGCCGAGCAGGTGCGCCGGCGGCCAGACGCCGGACATTTGCCTCTTACCGGCGCGTTCCCGGTAAGAGGTTGTGCGGTTGTGCCGTGGGTCTGGGGCTGCGGCCGGGGCGAGACTGCCTGCTAGCTGCCGGCCGGGAGTTCCGGCGTGGCCGGGGCGCTGGCGATCTGTGCCTTCATGGCCGCGAGTTCCTTGTCGACGTCCGCATTCGAGCTCGCCTCGTCAAGCTCGCGCTGGATGTCGTCGGTGTCGCCGCCCACGTCCTCGAGCACGCCAGACTGCAGCAGCTCGTCGGTCGCTGAGGCTCTGGCCTGCATGTTCGCGATCTTGTCCTGAGCGCGCTGGAGGGCCGCGCCGGAGTCGCTGAAGCTCTTGGAGATGCCGGCGGCTTCCTCGTTCACTGAGGTCATCGCCGAGGCCGCGGTGTACTGCGCCTTCATGACCTCCTTCTTGGACCGGAAGTCGTTGACGCGCTGCTGGAGCGTGCTCAGCGTCTGCTCCATCTTCTGCTCTTCCTCGTCCAGCTGCTGATGCTGCGGCGCCATCTCGTCGATCTGCTGCTGGGCCGTGGCCTTGCGCGCCAGCGCTTCCCTGGCCAGGTCCTCCCGGCCCTGCCCGAGCGCGGCCTTGGCCTGGTCATTCAGGTGGTCGATCGAGTGCTGCAGCTGCTGCTGCTGCAGTTCAAGCTGCTTTTTCGACGCAGTGATGTCGACGAGCGCACGGCGGACCTGGGTGATGTGATCCAGCATCTGCTCGTAGGAATAGTCGAGCATCTCGTTAGGGTTCTCGGCCGCGTCCAGGGCCTTGTTGGTCTTGGCCGCGACGATGTCGTGGGCCCGTTGGAAGAGACTCATCAGATGTGCTCCCTGCGACGATGGAACGGAGCCTGGCCGTACGCTGCCGAGCGTACTCGCGCTGCTCGCGCGCGGCTGCTCGCGCGCGGCTGCTCGCGCGCGTCCGGCGATCCGGGCCCGGCGGACGCTAGGCTCTGACCGTGGATGTTCGCTCACTGGGCTACCGCACTGACCTGATGGTCCGGGCCCTCGAGGGCAGCCATATCGAGGATCGCGGCGAGTACCTGGTCATCAGGACCCCGCGGAATCCCGACTTCTGGTGGGGCAACTTCCTGCTGCTCGGCGCCCCGCCGCAGCCGGGTCAGGCGCCAGGCCTGGCTGGAGACCTTCGCGACCGAGTTCCCGCAGGCCCGGCACGTCGCCCTGGGGGTGGACGTCATCGAGGTGAGCGCCGTCGATACCGGCGAGCTGACGAGCGAGGGCCTCAGGCTCGAGCGGACGGCCGTTCTCACCGCGAAGGAAGTGACCGAGCCCCCGCACCCGAACCGCTCGGCCACCATCAGGGAGCTGGCCGGCGACGAGGACTGGCGCCAGTCCGCCGCCCTGCGGGCAGAGATCACCAACGGCGAGCCAGGATCCGAGCCGGCTTACCTTGAGGCGCGGATCAAGGCCGAGCGTGGCCTGACCGAGGCGGGCTACGGCTCCTGGTTCGGCGCGTTTACCGACGGCAGGCTGGAAGCGCAGCTCGGCCTGGTGACTGACGGTTCCGGCGTCGCCCGCTATCAGAACGTGGAGACCCATCCCGATGCCCGCCGGACGGGACTGGCCGGGATGCTGGTCTGGCATGCCGGGCAGCACGGGCTGGCGACCCTGGGCGCGCCGGACACTGGTGATGCTGGCCGACCCGAAGGAGACGGCCATCAGGGTGTACCGGTCCGTCGGCTTCACTGACGCTGAGACCCAGGTCGGCTTCGAGCGCCAGCCCGAGGTGCATCCGTGAGCGCGCCCGCCGCCGTCAGCAGCGTGACCGGGCCTGCATCAGCCCCTGGCTTCGCCGGTCGCAAAGCGTGCGGCACGGGATCCGCGCGCACGCCACCGTGCGTGACAGATACCCGTTTCGTGAATTTACTTATGGTTTGTCGAGCGCGTGATTTATAACACAATGCTCTGTCCATGCTGTTTGTCTTTCTCGGTTCGGCCCACACAGCCGCCGAGATAGGTGCAGGGTGGTGGGCCAGCAGCACCGTGCGCACGTGACGCCGCGAACACTAATCGCCGCCCTGAACCTGCACAGCGTCCGTGCGCGGACGGCCGCGCGCCAGCTCTCTGGCCGCGAGCCGGCAACCCGACGGTGACCGCAGCGCGCCAGCGTGCGCTCCGACTGAAGGCACCACGTGTCCGCAACCGCCGCCCGGCATCGCAAGCCGTCGCGATCACAGGCCCCGCGCACTGGCGCAGCTCAGCCGAGGCGGGTCAGGTCGCGCAGGCCCCGGCGCATCGCGGCCGTCACGGCAGTGCTTGTGGCTGCCGGCGCTGCCGCCGCCGTTGTTGTGCTCCACGTGCCGGACGCGACATCCGCCGCGGCGCACACGACGTCACAGTCAGCGGGCGGCCACGTCCAGGACGCACTCGGCACCACGCTCGTCGACGGCGTCGCCGTCGCCATGAAGCAGCTTCCCAAGGCAAGCGCGACGCCCAGGGCCTCCGCAGCTCCGCGCAAGGCAGTGCCCGCCGTGAAAGCCACCGCGGCCCGGCATCACCACCGCCGGCGCACGGTCGTCGCCGCGCCGGTGTACCTGAACCCGCTCCGCGCCGTGTCCGGGCTCATCCTCGAGCGGATCGACATGGGCGCGGACTTCGGCGGGTCAGGACCGGTCTATGCCATCGGAGACGGCATCATCACGAACGCCAGCGGCGACTCGGGTGGCTGGCCCGGCGGAGGCTGGATCACCTATCAGCTGACCGACGGTCCCGCCGCGGGCCTGGTCGTCTACGTCGCTGAGGACGTGACGCCGACGGTCCAGGTCGGAGACCATGTGACGCCGGACACCGTCATCGCCAACATGTTCAACGGCGGCGACGGCATCGAGACAGGCTGGGCCATGCCCGACGGCGCTTCCGCGGAGTCGCAGCTCGCGGCCGCGGGCGGGATCAGCGGAGGCGGCCCGTTCCCGACGAGAGTCGGGGTCAATTTCGACCAGCTGCTCCAGTCGCTCGGCGTGCCGGCCGCGCCGAACGCCGACGATGCTCCCTTCGGATTGCTGCCGTCCGGTTACCCCGTGAGCTGGTGAGCCTCCCGCAGGGCTGACGCGGCCCGGGCGTAACGAAGGCACGACCGGCTCCGAATGCACTCTGAGTACGCGGATCAGAGTGAGGGGAAGGCCGGCACATGCTTGCTGTCAGCACACGGTCGGAGATCGTGCGATCACGCATCGTGAAATCACGGACGGTGACGTCACGGACCGGGCGGTCGCGCCGGCTGCGGACGTTCGCGCTCGTCCTGGTCGCCGCGGCGACCGGCGCAGGCGGGCTGGCCGCCTCGGCGCCACTCGCCTGGGCGAGCCCGGCACTGGCGGCCACCGCAGCGCCCCGCGCGCACGTCGCAGCGGCCCGCGCGCACGCCGCCGCCACCCGCGGCCACGCCACCGCGACGCCATCGCGGACGCTCCGGGTCTCGAGCCTCAACGACTCCGGTCACGGCACCCTCCGCTGGGCCCTCCGGACGGCCGGGAACGCGGCACGCGGCATCTCCACCGTCATCGACTTCACGGTCGCAGGCCAGATCACGCTGCTGTCGGCGCTCCCGCCGGTCGCCGCAGACGTCTGGATCAACGGCGAGTCCGCCCCGGGTTACGCGCCTGGCGGCCCGCCGGTCATCGGCATCGACTTCGGCGGGCATCAGGGCCTGACGTTCACGTCCGCCGCGCGCGGCGGGAAGCTGCTCGGCGTTGCGATCGAGAACGCCGGCGGCAACGGCGTCACGGTCGATGCCAGGTCCGTCACGCTCAATGCCAACTACATCGGACTCGGCCTGACCGGGGCGAAGGCCGGCAACCACGGCAACGGCGTCGTCCTGTCTGCGCGGTCCTCCGGTGACCGGATCGGGCTGAACCCGTCCGGCATGCCGGGCGTCGTCGGCAACGTGATCTCCGATAACTGGGGCAGCGGGATCGTGCTGGCCGGGTCGTCCCATGACACGATCGCGGCCAACCGCATCGGCACTAACCCGGCTGGCACGGGCGCCATGGGCAACCGCGGGAACGGCATCGTCGTCACCGCAGGCGGCCGTGGCAACGAGCTCGGCGGCACCGAGTACACCGACCCCGCCACCGGCGCGCAGAACAACCCGACGGGCAGCAAGGGCACGGTCCCGCCGGTGTTCGTGGTCCCGCCCCTGGGCAACCTGATCTCCGCGAACGGCGGCAACGGGGTGCTGATCAGCAGAGGCGCCACCGGCAACGTGCTGAACGGCAACTTCATCGGGACGACCGCGTCAGGCAACGGCAAGCTCGGCAACGGCGGGAACGGCGTCTGGATCGACGGCGCCGGGGACAACTCGCTGACCGGCTGCAAGTTCGTCAACAACCCGTTCGTCTACTACAACGTCGTCAGCAACAACGGCCAGAACGGGCTGCGCATCACGAGCTCGGCAGACGTCGTCGTGCAGGGCAACTTCTTCGGCGTCGGCGCCAACAACACCACCCTGGCCGGCAATCGCCTCAACGGGATCCTGGTCGACGGGTCGTCGGCGAACACGCAGGTCGGCGGCGTGATCCCGCTAGGGAACGTGTCCGCGGGCAACGGCACGAACGGCATCGAGGTCAGCCGGCCACACGCACGGCTTCGTCACGTTCAACACCTTCGGCGGCCTGCTGGCCTTCAAGGGAGCCGCCCCGAACGGCAACGACGGCCTGCTCGTCACCTCGACCGGCGGGGACAACCTAGCGCGCACGAACGTTTTCTCCGGCAACCGGCGCAATGGCATCGAGCTTTCCGGAAACGCCAGCGGGGTCACGGTTGACCCGAACATTGCCGGTCTCACCACCAGCGGGCAGTCGCCGCTTCCCAACGGCGGTGACGGACTTCTCATCGACGGGAACGCGCACTCCAACGTCATCGGCGGCACGCGCCGCTCGGTGATAGCGCAGAACACCTTCTCCGGGAACACCGGGTATGGCGTCGTGCTCACCGGCCGGGCCCACTACAACAGGGTGTTCTTCAGCTACGTCGGCGCCGCGATCCTCGGCGTCAAGCGCGTGCCGAACGGCAAGGGCGGCGTGCTGATCTCCGGCCGGGCCTACGAGAACGTGATCGGCGGCGGCAACAAGGTCCCGGCGAACCTGATCAGCGGCAACACCGGCATCGGCGTCACGCTGACGACGGGGACGCGGATGAACCTGGTGTTCGGGAACTACATCGGCCTGGACCGGTTCGGGCGGCCGCTGCCGAACACCGGGCGGCCGGTGCTGAACCGGGGACACCGCAACGTCGTGCGGAACAACCGCACCTGAGATCAGCTACAGGCCCCTGCGCCGGCCGGTCACGCGCGTCCCGCGACGCTGCGTGGCCGGCCGGTTGCCGTCGCCCGCACTTATCGGCCCTGACCGGCCACTTTGCATCGGAGTCGAACCGATGTAGCGGAAGTAGCGGGAATAATGATCACTGCGACCCTTTCGAGATTTAGTCGTTATGCTTCCGAGATCGGCTGAGTGCTGTTACGGTGTCAGTCGCACAGCAGGACCTGACCCGTTCAAAGAGTGCGATCCGGCTTGTGGGCTGATAACACGCTGCGGCGCGACAAAGTGTCATCCGGCAATGGCCGCCGTCCAGTCAGCCAGGATCCTGACTTTCGGAAGAGGCAGAGTTATGCCCACGCATGCAAAGCCGCGCCGTACCGCGGTATCGCGAAAACCCGCGCTTCCGGCTATTGCCGTTATTGCGAAATCACGTCGCAAGCTGGCTGCGCTCGCCGCGGCCGCAGTCGCCGGGCCGGCGCTGGTCATCGGTGCAGCGCTGCCCGCGCATGCGGCCATTCCGTCGCATCCGAAATGGGAATCGAGTGCGCCGCTCAGTTCCTGGAACACCGGCAAATTCGATATCTACAACAACGAGTGGAACAAGCCGCTGTTCGGGCCGCAGACTATCTGGGGCTACTCCTACTCGCACTGGGGCGTTGAGTCCACTCAGCCGGACTCGACCAGCGTGAAGACCTATCCATCCGTGCAGGAGAACTACAAGGGCACCACCCTCGGCTCGCTGCACGGGCTGTGGAGCAGCTTCAGCGAGTCGATGCCGAAGCAGTCGAACTTCGACGCCGAGGCCGCCTACGACATCTGGCTGCAGGGCTACTCGATCGAGGTCATGGTCTGGTTCGACAACCACGGCCAGCGGCCGGCCGGGCAAGTCGTCGCGCACGCCACCATCTACGGCCAGAGGTTCGCGGTCTGGAAGGCCGGATCTCGGTTGTACACCCTCGCGCTCCTCGGCAAGCAGGAGTCGAAGGGCACGGCTCACCTGCTCAAGTCGATGGCCTGGCTGGAATCACACGGATACCTGAGCTCGTCCGACAGCCTGACCCAGGTCAACTTCGGCTGGGAGATCTGCTCAACCGACGGCAGGCCGATGGACTTCACCATGAACAGCTACAACCTCACCACGAAGCGATAGAACAACGCGCGCGGCCGTCCCATAGGGCGTGGGTTACCGATCGCAGCCCCTCTTAGGGCCACGATCGGTAACTCACGCCCTTTCGGCTCCCCGCATGGGGCGTGATGTTGGATCTGCCGCCCATAGGAGGGCGGCAGATCCACTTTCACGCCCCATCAGCGACTCTCAGGTCGGCGTCAGCGGTGAGCCGCTCAACGCTGGCCCGGCCAGCCGGTCGCGGTGGCGACCAGTGTCGCCGCGTCAGAACGCGCAGCCGTCAGTGTCGATGCTGATCATGCCGGGACCTCTGGCACCGAGCGCCGCGTCGTGCGCTGCCGCTCGCTCGGCGACCATCGCCAGGTGCTCAGGCGGCTGGCCGCGCAGCGGATCGCCGGGCTCCGGCCAGCTGCCGCCCGTCCCCGGGACAAGATCCGCCGCAGTCCCGGCTGCACGGACACCCCGTTCCCGTCAGAATTATCTCTACGCTGGTCGTCCGCACCCGACAACAGGAGAGCACTGTGCCTACCAGGATCGGCATCAACGGCTTCGGCAGGATCGGCCGCAACTTCCTTCGCGCGGCGCTCGCCCGTGGCAGCGACCTGGAGATCGTGGCGGTCAATGACCTGACCGACGCGGCGATGCTGGCCAACCTGCTGAAGTACGACTCCGTGGCCGGGCGTATCGCGGCGGCCGTCAGCAGCACCGGGGACAGCATCAGTGTCGACGGCCAGTCCATCCGGGTGCTGCAGGAACGTGATCCCGGCAGCCTGCCGTGGGCCGAGCTCGGGGTGGACATCGCGGTCGAGTCAACCGGCCGGTTCACGAAGGCCGACGATGCCCGCCGCCATATTGCCGCCGGAGCGCGCAAGGTCATCGTGTCCGCTCCCGCGTCGGGGGACGGCGTGGCCACCATCGTGCTCGGCGTCAACGACGCGAGCTACGACCCGGCACGCCAGGACATCATCTCCAACGCCTCGTGCACCACGAACTGCCTGGCGCCGCTCGCGAAGGTGTTCCACGACGCGTTCGGCATCGAGCGCGGGCTGATGACGACGGTGCACGCCTACACCCAGGACCAGAATCTCCAGGACGGCCCGCACTCCGACTACCGCCGGGCTCGCGCGGCGGCCCTCAGCATCATCCCGGCGTCCAGCGGCGCGGCCAAGGCCATCGGGCTGGTACTGCCCGAGCTGGCGGGCAAGCTCGATGGTGCCGCACTGCGCGTGCCGGTTCCGACCGGATCGATCACCGACCTGACCATCGACTCCGCGCGGGCCGTCACCGCGGACGAGGTGAACGCGGCCTACCGGGCCGCCGCCGAGGGACCGCTCAAGGGCATCCTCAGCTACACCGAGGATCCGATCGTGTCCGCCGACATCGTCGGCGACCCGCACTCAGCGATCTTCGACTCGGGCCTGACGAAGGTCATCGGGACGCAGGTCAAGGTGTCCGCCTGGTACGACAACGAGTGGGGATTCTCCAACCGCCTGGTCGAGCTCACCGAGCGCGTCGCCGGGCTGCTGGCTGCCTGAGTAGCTGCGGGCACGCCGTCCGGCACTACGGGTAAATGGATCGTGCCGCGGGCCCAGCTCCGTCGCCCAGTGGTGACGGAGCTGCGCAACGCCCACGATCTTGGCAGCCTGTTCGGCACTCTGGCGCCTGACCGATGAGTCCGTTCAGCCGGCCGGCGGTGTCTCACAAATACCGGAACATGACGTGCAGGCCGACCAGGCCGTGCTCCGGATGATCGAAAGCAGCCGGCACTGTGCCGATGATCTCGAATCCGAGCGACTGCCACAGGTGCACGGCGCGGCTGTTCGACTCGACCACCGCGTTGAACTGGATGCTCTTGAAGCCGGCGGCGCGAGACCAGTCGAGCACGTACTGGCCGAGCGCGCGGCCGGTGCCGTGCCCCTGGTAAGCCGGGTCAACGAGGAACGAGGCCGTTGCCACGTGCGAGCCCCGGCCAGGGCGGTTGGCGCCCATTTTGGCCGAGCCGATGATCGTGCCGTCCTCGATGGCGACCACTGTCTGGCCCGGCGGCTCCTCCATCCACCAGGGGCGGGCCTCCTCAAGTGTCTGGCCGGCCGGGAACGGATACGTCTCGCCGGCCGCCATGATCGCGGCGTAGAAGGGATAGATCCGCGGCCAGTCGTCTTCGCTGGCGTGCCTGATTTCCACGCCGGAAGAATACTGGCCGCTCGTACGCACTCATGCGGTGCGCTGCGGGCGGACGCACAGGGCGGCAGACGGCCGCTGCCTGCTGTCAGCTGTGAAGAAGGCCCGGCACGACTGCGCACTGAACCCTCGTCAGGAGGGCGCGGGCTTGAACCGTGCGCGTATCGCACGCCCGATTTCGGGATCGATGTTCCACGCCGCGGCGAGCCGGTCGTGCACATCTGACCATGCCGCGAGTGAGTCATCCTCGCTCATCACGTGGCCGGCGAGCAGCGCGTCCAGACGGGCAAAGCAGCGGTCCCAGCCCGCGCCAGCCAGTGCTGCCTGACTGCGGTCGGTGAAGGCATGAGTGAAGACGAGCGCACATCCGTCGCCTGCTGGCTGCAGCTCGAAGCGCAGAGTGCCTTCCCCCTGCCACTCGCCGATCAGCCGATGCGGCGGCTCACTGGCAATGATCTTGAGTTCACCCGGAAACCAGTGCTGCAGCTCGTCCGGACCGGTCAGTGCCGCCCATACTCGCTCGACTGGCTGGTCGTAGCGCCGCTCGAGACGCAGGACCGGGCCGTCGCTCTCGTCAAGCGTGAACCCGCGGAAGTCCATCGCCGTGGCGATGAACGTGCGGCCCGGAGCGGGATCCAGGGCGAAGCAGCGCTGCGTAGCGCTCATGCCGCTCGCCGACTGGCTGATGAGCGCGCTGCTCGGACAGGTCCTCGCCGGACAGGTACGCCCCGAGCCGGTCAAAGTAGCACTCCCAGCCAGCTGCAGTCTGGGCTGCTATCGCGCGTTCGTCGAAGACATGCGTGAACGTCAGCGAGCAGCCCTGGCCCTCGGCGCGCAGGTCAAACCGGAACCGCTGCCCGGCAAAGGTCCACTCGATCAGATGCGGCGGTTCCAGCTTTGTGACCTGCCCGGTCTGCCCTTCCGCCTCGAAGACCTCGCCTGCCTGCGGCGTCCAGTCTGCTGCGGCAGGAAACCAGCGTCCGAGTTCGGAGGGCACGATGATGGCCCGCCACACGCGCTCTACTGAATGCGTCAGGTGACGTTCGAACCGCAGGGCGGGACGGCCGTCGATGGTCTGCAGGGTTCCGTTCATTCCGGGTTCTCCTCCAGGTGTCGTTCCAGGGCATCCAGGCGGCCGGACCAGAACGCGCGATATGGCGCCAGCCACGCATCGACCTCGGCCAGTGGCTCCGGTCGCAGCCCGTACCAGCGGCGCTGACCCTCGGGACGCACGTTCACCAGACCGACATCGCGCAGCACACGCAGATGCTTCGACACTCCCGGCTGGCTCAGCCCGAGCTGATCGACCAGCTCCCCGGCCAGCCGGTCGCGAGTGCGCAGGAGGTCGAGGATCTGCCGCCGGTGGGGCTCGGCAAGAGCTTCGTATGCGGTGGTCATGAACCTAACATAGCCAGTAAGTTATATAACTGCCAAGAGATAATCCCTGTCTGGTACCAGCCGGGCACTGACCGATTTGACTAGTGAGTAATGACTTCGCATGAGATAATCTGGAATGCCGGGAGCGCCGGCGATTCAAGGAGCTGGATGTCTTGCTGGATGTGCGGGCCTGCAGGTCCCGGCGGACGACCGTTCGTTACCGGTCTAGATCCTGGTACACGTACTGCCTCGGAGTTATCGCCACGATCAAGCTAGCCTTCGGGATCTGGCTCATCTGGTTCACCATCGCCGAGCTCGCGACCGGTTCCTGGGCGAGGTCAACTCGCCTGTGGGCGATCCTCTTTCTTGTTCTAGGCGGGCTGCTGGTTATGCTCGCCTGCGTTCTCCTGATGATGGTCCTCCGGCCCATGCTGGCGCTGAGCGCCGACACGCTGCTGATCTCGCGCGGCCCCTTTCATCGAACCCGCGTCCCCGTGGCCGAGATCACGGGCGTTGGCCTGATCTTCAGGCGCTTCACCATGATTACCATTCAGCGACCACCAGACGGGTGGTTCCTTGCTGTGTGGCAAGGCGCTAAGCCGGTTGTCCGGACCGGCATCTGCTATCTGCCCGCCCTGACGAACCGCCGCGATCCGCGTGCCCTGGAGAAGTACCTTGCCGTCCCGTCTGCACTTCCGGCCGCCGGCGCCCGCGGAATGAGCCTGGACGAATTCGATCCAGCGTCCCAGACCGACGCGGACAAACTGGCAGCGACATACGCCGGGCACGTCGCGCGCGAGATATATCAGCGGGTGCTCGCGCAGCAGGGACCAGGCGGAGCGCTCGCCGTCACCGAGCGGCAGAAGCACCTCAGTTCTGCTGGCCGCACGGCAACCGAGCCCATCGTCGCCTTCTGGTCCCCGGACGGTGTTCTGGGAAGACCTGGCCAGACGTCGGCTCGCTGAGTGCGCTGACCCCGCGCTCGCTCAGCCGAGGAGCCACTGAACGGAGAACGAGGCATTGACTGCGCCGCCGAGGTAGTCGTAGCAGGTGATGAGCGCGGACGGACTGGATCCCTGAGAGTAGCTGTAGGGAGTGCACCGGGCGTAGGTGCTGCCGATCGTGGTGACCTGCACGTCGCCGCCGACAGCCGGGCCGGTCGGGCCGCCGGATCCGGTGAAGTGCACGCGGTACTGACCCTGGCTCAGGCGTACCACCTTCACCCGGGCGCCTGAGCGGCTGTCGTACTGAGGACTGGGGTAGTACGTCTTCGTCTTTGGCTTCGAGGCAGCGGCGCTTGCCGTCGTCAGCCCGGACCGGCCGAGCATGTTGTTGTTTCGCGCGTACACCAGCAGGAACTCCCGGTTCTGCCGGTGCCCGCCGTAGCCGAAGCAGTCGACGTACACGCTCGTGGCGGTGCCGCCGCCATGCCAGGACGCAGCCTGGCAGTTGCCATCGCCGAAACCGTAGGGCGACACCTTGACCGTGCCGGTGTTGGTGGTCTTGGCCTTGCCGGCGAACGTTATCTCGTACCGGCCGGTTCCCAGGTGCTTCACGGTGCTGGCCTTGTGCGCCGAGTTGAACAGGTCCTTGCCGGAGAGCTTGTAGGACTTGTTCTTGCTCGAGACCCAGGCGTAGTCGAGCAGTCCGTGCTTGACGGTGCCGGCCCGCGTCGCGGTCAGGTCGAAGAAAGTATCGGTGAGAGAGCCGAGCAGGTAGCAGTCCACGTAGACGATCGCCGTTCCGCCCGTGCCGGTGTCAAACGTGGTGATCGTGCAGTTGTGCGCGGTCTGCACGGGCGTGACCTCGAAGTTGCCGCCGTCGTCGGTCAGGTCCGACAGATTGGGGAACTCGACCACGTACTGGCCGTCGGACACCTCGGTGACCGACGGCGTCCCGCCCTGGGAGTCATAAACCTCGCCGCCAGGCTCGGTATCGATGTACCCGGACTCCGCGGCGACCGTCGCCGCCGGCGCGGCCGCCCGCGTTGCGGCGGCCACGGCAGTCCCCGCCGCAGCCGGCCCGGTCATCGCGATGCCTGCTCCAAGCAGGCTCAGCCCGGCAACGGCTGCCGCCGTCATCCTCAGTCGCATGCCTGTCCCCTCGACGCGCCGGCGGTAAGCCACTGGCTTCCATCAAGGGGGCGTTCCATCCCGTGCCATCGGGTGCCATCAGTCCGCGGCGGGCACGGCGGCACCAGAACGGCTGTCAGCCCGCGTCAGCGACATGCCAGGCGAATATGTCGCACTGCAGCAGCCCGCTGACGAGCCCCGGGTCATCGCGGAGAAGGGCTGGCACCTGGTCCGGGCTGCATGGGAAGGATGCCATTCCGATGGGATCAGCAGATGGCACGTCGTCCAGTCGGTGCGCGGGCCCGGCGTGGATGGCCTGATGGGTTCGCTCGAGCCCGGCCAGGAAGCGCCCGTGATCAAGCAGTGTCGGCTGCTCACGGAGCCTCTTGCCGTGGACCCAGGCGGGTCCGCGCCGGTAGATGGCTATTGATCGGGGCTTGGCCTCTGCCATGGTGCCACTGTAAGCAGCATCTGCTGGCCGGTCACCCTCCTCCGCCCGCGGCGCAGGCAGGACAGCGCTAGCAGGGCCGGCTCACGTACCGTTGGGATGGTGACCCCCAGCGAGCCGACCGTCCACGACGAGATTGCGAAGGGCCTCAAGGAGCATCCGGCCAGGAAGGGGATGCTTTTCAACGTTCTGGTCACCGCGGTCGAGATCGGCGGCAGTATCGGGCTGTTCCACCTTGCCAAGGGGCTCGGCGCGAGCGACGTTGTCAGTTACCTGGTCGGCAGTATCGGCCCGGTCGTGGGCGGGCTGGCGATCTGGATCAAAGCACGCAAGTTCAGCGGCGCCTCGGCAGCGATCTTCGCGTTTACCGCCATCTCCGCGATCATCGCCCTCATCGGCAGCACGGATTCGAAGGTGCTGCTTTACAAGGACTGCGCGGCTACCGCCCTCATCGGCCTGATCTTCCTGGGCTCATGCGTGCTGGCCCGCAAGCCGGTGGTCTTCTACATGGCTCAGCGGTATGGCACGGACGGAAGCCATGACGGCATGGCAACCTTCGACAAGATGTGGGGCGCCTACCGGGAGTTCCGCACCACTATGTACATCATCAGCTACTGGTGGGCGCTTCTGTTCCTGATCCAGGCCGGGGTGACGGCGCTCATCATCCGCCAGGCAACCTTCTCGACCGCCTATAACTACGATCAGATCCTGCCTCTGGTCGCCACCGGACTGGGGATCGCCGGATCGATCGCGCTCGGCCGGTATTCCGCCAGGAAGGGCGAGGCCCGCCGCGAGACGGCCAGCGCCGATCACCCCGGCACGGCTTGACCCGAGGATAAGAAGCCGCGCTCTGGATGCTGGCTTTCAGCGAAGTCGACCCGAGCACATACGTGACCGCTGGACGAACGCTGCCCTCCAGTGCGTGGAGGCTCGCCGTCTGCACCTTTCACGCGCCTATTGCGCGCGGAGACCTCAGTTCCGGCCTGACGTCGTCGAGGCCTGGCTGGTAGGTCGGCCAGGCAAGCCTTCGATCCGCCGGCGCCGGGTATGCGCCCAGCCAGTCGTGTCCGCACGTAGGCATGCTGCGAGCCGATCATTGCAGGGTCGATCCGGCGCGTCTAACCGAAGGTGGATGCCAGGTGGCCGACACATTTTCACCGCTCGGGTAATGGCCGACACCCAGCGGTTTCGCCCGCGGCGCTGTCTACCTCAGGTACCGGGCCAGGTCCGGGACGATCCGCTACTGCCTCATCGCAGCCGGGCGAGGTAGAGGGTGATGTCCGCTATCAGGGTCACCCGCTTCGGGAGCACCAGGGTGAGCCGGTCGAACAGCTGCCTTCGAACGGCTTCAGGCAGCTGAAGGTAGGCAGAGACCGTTGACAGGTGGCTGACGTAGTCTTCGGCCCGCACCTCGGCGCGACGTTCGAGCGTCGACTGGCGCACGTCCGTGAACTGGTCCGCATGCAGCAGTTCACTGCCGGGCCACTGCATCGGGCTGTCCGTTGGCGTCCCGTCAGGCGACGGAACTCCGTCGTCCGCCAGGAATTGCGCTCTGACGGCGCGGACGGCCTGATCGACAGCCGGGTCGGCCAGGTTAATCTCCCCGCCAAAGGAAGCGAAAATCCCGTCGCCGCTGAGCATCGCGGCGACGCGCTCCCACCGATGGTCCGGCTGAGTCCAGTGCAGCGAAGCTGCCGCGAAGACCAGGTCGAACGCCGGGGACAGCGGGAGATCCTCGAATGCCGCCTGCACCACGCGAACTGTTGCGGGCACATGCTGGCGCAGCTCCGCGAGCATGGCCGGGTCCGGATCTGTGGCGGTCACCGCGATCCCGCGGCTCGCGAACACGCGGGTAGCCTTGCCGGTTCCGGCGCCGATCTCCAGGGCCGTGCGTACCGGCCCGCCGGCGTAGGCGAGCACCTCGTCAGCGAGTTCGCCAGGGTACCCGGGCCGGAATCGTTCGTAAGCCGGAGCCACCGGCCCGAAGCTCAGCGCGCGCTTGGTCAGGAGTCAATCCTTCCGTCGTCGAACAGCTCGGCCAGCACGGCGGCCGACCGGAGGGCCGGAGGACCCCCTCGTCGCGCCCGGCGGCCCTCTGCACTCGGAGCGGCGGACCGGCGGCCGGCCGGATACTCCCCCCCCTCCCGCCCGCGAGGCCCCGGCGACGATCGCGTCGAAGTGCTGATGCTCCTGGCCCCTCTCGATCCGAGCATGGATCCTGCACCGCACCGCCAAGCGCGCCGCCGGGCATCGCAAGAGCTTAAGCACGGCGATCAGGCACGAGGATAGCTCCTAAGCGATCACCGGAGGCTGAGGGCTGTGCCCCAAATGGCCTCTGACCGGGGCTTTGTTGAGAGCGGGTGACGAGAATCGAACTCGCACTGTCAGCTTGGGAAGCAGTACGGTTACGGCCGATAGGGGCGCTGACCTGCCGATTCTGGAAGCCAAGAGTAACTGTGACTGACCCCTGATCACCCTGGCTAATGGCACACTAATGGCACGGCGATCCTGGCCTCTCCCTGGCCTAGCGCACATTCGTGTGCTGGTTCTCCCCCGTTCTCCTCATAGCAGCCATCCCTTGGTTACGGCCGCCGGGTCAAGGATCACGAAGTGACCGCGCAGCGGCTTGGCCTTGACGCGGCGGCCGTAAGCAAGATCATGTCCAAGCGAGGAGACGGGCTACCACCTGCTGACGCGAGGAGGGGTTGCCCGGCAGGCGCGAACCCTGAGGGCCGACGGCTTACGGGGAGTCGGGGACGGCCTGCCGGTGGGCAGCGCCAACCTGCGGCTACGCAGTCTGTGTCGACTTGATCGAGCTTGCTGTTCCGCTGCCGTTGCGCGCAAAGCCTTGGCCACATGGAACCCGCGCAGCGTATTGACGGAATTGCCCCGGAGACTGGGCAGAGATCAATCTCGTTCAGTTCCGAGTTTGAAGCCGGCGTGCAGGGAGCCCGAGCGTAGATTAAGTGGGGGTCCGCTGCCCCTCCGATCGATGCTTAGGGCGGTCTGGCAGATCCGCGGAGGACAGGGGGAACGGATGCATCGGCAGGGAACGCGGTCGTGGCGGTTCGGGCACGGCGACGGGAGCTACCTGCACACAGCATTGTTTGTTCGTGATGCAGCCCGACTGCCGGTGGCGGCATCCGCTGATATCCCGCCTCGGCTTGCGGTGGATGTCCCTGACTATGGCCGTGTTCTTCCGTCCGGTGAACGAGCCGCAGCAGCCCAGCAGTGGGTTGTCTGGTGGCACCGGCTCGTTGGCCAGGCGGTCCGGGAGGCGCGGCAGTCGGTGACGCCCCTTCCCGCGGACACCGACCCTGACAACTTTAAGGCTGTCATCCGGCACAAGTACGCCTGCCGGGACGAAGCCTTCGACCCGCCGGACTTCCGGTCGCTTGCCGCTCTGCAGCCGCTGCAATCAGCAGTGAGAGCAACGTTCAAATTCGCGCGCGGGTGGCCGAGCTACCAGCCTGGCAGCGCCGAAGTAGAGCGAAAGAGGTTCCCGTGGCCGCTAGTGCGGAATACGGCCGAGGACACCGCCGCTGACCTCGGCATCCCGATCGGCGATCTGACCGGCTACGCCGACGTGCTTGAGGTCGAGGGCATGTGGTCGCATCTAGCCGGGCCGGGCTCCGCACTATGCTCGGCTGCCGTCGCGTGTGATCCGCCTGCTGCTGCCCGGCTGCTGCGGGAGGTGTTCAGCTCCGACCACGGTCGGGAAGCAGGACTTGCCAGGTGAATCTCCGGATGCGCTTGCCCAGCTTCAAGTGATCGTGCTCGGGGCAGGTTATGTTTGACCGCGCATCACCGCAGAGGACGGCTGCGCTGGGGAGACGGCGCCGCCGCGAGAGCTGGCGCCTCGCTCAGTCATTGAGCGCTTGGCCATAGCTGCCGGGCTTGGGCCGCCGCAGTGTGGATTGCGCCGCCGTCTAGGACAAGGCTGACATCATCGAAACTATGGCCCGGCCATGAACACGACAAGACCAGGGGCCCTGGAGGAGGCAGCGGCCAGATCCACAGGCGCACGCGCACATCCTCGTGGCCCTCCCGACCGGGCGCCGAGCCGGATTCGTAGTTGATCACGGCCAGCACAGGCCCGCGCCCGTTCCGCGCGCCAACTTTGTCGCCTTGGGCAGCCTCACGCCCGTCAGGGAAGCGCACCCAGAAACGGAGCTGCCCCCGTCCGGTCGCGTCGTGCCAATTGGGCTCTTCGATCGGCCCTCGATAATGACCTTCTAGTTCCGCCTCCACACCGGACGGGAATGCTAGCACTTGCCGGAGGGCAACCACGGCCTGATCCGATCGTCCGACCAGTGCCGGCCCCGTGACGTGGCCTCCGATCATCTGCGGAGGCGCGGCCCACTCGGGAAGACTGCGGGCAGGGCCATTGGCTGGCATCTTTAGCACTTCCGCAGTCTACTGACAGCGGCCAGGGCGGTCGCACATAACAGCGGGCTTCGCAGAGTGCAGAGTTGAACCGTACTCGATCATTGCGGCTGCTGCCTGCGTGCGGCGTGTACCGGCGCCACAGGCTCCAACCGTGTGCGCGAGATCGGTGTCACCAACTACAAGTGAAGGAACAGCTCGGCGCCCCCTTAGCCCCGCGTGTGGTACAGATCGCGGACCGGCTGCTTTACGTAATGAGGGGACTGTGGCTGAAAGCCAGGAGCATAGAGCCTATGGACGCACTAGGGGCTGAGATGACAGCCGCCGAGCCGTCGGCGTCAGGTCCGGCGCTTGAACTCGCCTTCGAGGCGTTCTTTCGCGACACCGAGCCGAAATTAAGGCGAGCACTCGTCGCCACATACGGGCCCGATCAAGGACGCGACGCGGCTGCGGAGGCACTCGCTTACGCCTGGGAACACTGGGAACGGCTGTCTAAAATGGCCAACCCGGCCGGCGTACCTGTTCCGCGTTGGGCAGACGCGCGGAACCCGGCGCCGCCGTCAGCGAGTGCTCCATGAAGCTCCAACCTGGCCGGAGTACCAGTTCGAGCCTAAGTTGCCCGAAGCGCTCGCGACCCTTTCCGAACGGCAGCGGCTGGCAGTCGTGCTCATACACGGTTACGGCTATACGCTCCGGGAGGCCGCTGAGCTTACTGGCCTACGGCGCACCTCAATACAGAATCACGCGGAACGCGGGCTGGCACGGCTGCGTGTCGCTCTCAGCGCACAGGGGAGTTCAGATGGACGCCGAAATCGTTGATCAAATTCACGACTACGTTGAGGCTACTGCACCACCGATCTCGCTCGCCAATGTCGCTGAGCGACGGGCCGCCGCCCGCTGGCGTGAGCATCGCGCGTCCCACATACCGTGGCCGGTGTCGCTCCGCTTGTCCGCCGCCGCCGCCGTCGCAGTTGCAGCTGGTGCTGCGGCGATCAGCGTTGCCGGAGCGGGCGGCAATTCGGCGCACCCGGCCCAAGCCGCCATCCGCCTCACCGCCGCGATGGTACATCGCGTGGAAAAAGCCTCGAACGCGGCAATGGCCTCTTCCGGCCACGTCTTCGTGACGTACTCAAACCCCGAGCCGCCGGACAGCGCACCCCGCGTCTCCGGCACTATCGACTTCACATTCTCCGGCCACAACTTCAACGTCGTAGATTCGCTACCGAAGGCGTCCACCAACGACGCGAGTCATCTAAAACTCATAGTCCGCCTGGTTAACGGGCAAATTTACACGTGGGGCACCCCAGGTCGGCCACTGCAGTGGTACCACTTCTCGAATAAAGCAGGTTCTGGCAGGACCGTGCCAGATCCGCGCACGCTGCTACAGGCACTACAACCCAATGGGAAATTCGAGGCCATGGGAGCACAGCTCATCGGAGGTATACGGACCGAACACTTGCGCGCAACCGAGGTCCAGAACCTGCCATCCAGCGTAATATCGTCGCTAGCCTTCGTCTCAAGCATGGGCCCCCAGTCGCTCGCAGGGTTGGATGTCTGGGTCGACAATCACGACGTCGTACGCCAGATGAAGATAACGGTCTCCGGCCGAAGCCCGCATGGCCGTCTCATCGAGGTTCAGACGATCCGATTCCTTGACATCGGCAAGCCGGAGACGATTCGCACGCCTGCACATTACGTAAACCAGCCGACTCACGGATAGAGAAGCGGCGCTGCCGAATGCCATCCACGCTATCTCCTGCCGATAGATCGCACCGGCCCGGAGTCCGCGGTAACCCAGCAGCCCGGTCCTGCCAACCCCGCGGGCCGGGGTGCATAAAAGTGGCCATCATGCCGAACGGCATGCTTCGTCGGACTCGGCAATGCAAACGGGCACGCGCCGCAGCCGGGCCTTTGGCGAATGAGATTTACACACGCCAGGACAGAGGAACGTCGCGAGCATTAGGCCTACGCGCCATGAGTACCCGCCAAGTATCGCAAATCAATGGTCAGACTCCGGAAGGTTCTTCCAGAGTCTAGTCATCGTCTGGGGCGGAGTCGCCTAGCCGTTCTTAGTGCTTCGACCGCAGTCCCAAACTCGGCTTACGGGATGCACCAGCCCCGCTGCGGCGGCACACGCGAGTAACTCGCCGCGGGTGCGGGCCCCGGTACGCTGCCGCAGCTCCGCGAAGCGGTCTCGGACTGTCCGTACAGAGAGCCCAAGCTCAGTAGCGATCTGCTTATCGCTGAGGCCCCCGGCTGATAGCTCCAACACCGCCAGCTGTCGAGGAGACAGGCACGCGCCGTGTTCGGCACCCGTTGGAACTTGGACATCGCGAAACTTCCTCAAGGCCATTCCCCGTCCGCCTCGGGCTAGCGCTTCCTCACCAGGTTAAGCGCATTTTGACATATATCACATAGATACTTGACAGTCAATACCGGAGTTATCCGGTATTGCCACGACGCTCACGTTTGCTCCAACCTGAGCGCATCCGTAACCTCTGCGCGCAAGGAGAAGACTTCAAATGGGCAAAGTTCGGGCACTTGCTATATCCAGCATCGTCGCTACAGTTCTCGGTACATTTCCCTTCAGAGTCATCCTCGGTCGGCGTGCGTCAAAAACAACGGTTCTCTGGGAGAGGATCCACAGACTCCCTCACCCAGGGAACCGTGCGCACCACGACACAGGCTAGCTCTCGCAGGGCAGGACTCGTCGCCGCGTCACGAGCGCGCCTGAGCCCTGGAAGGGCCGGCGCCCGAGTCAGCGGCCTACGCAGCGGCGGAGATCGCGGCAGTATCTCCGGCAGAACGCAGGCCGGCGACAGAGAGGCGTTCACAGCCCACGGGTCGGCGGACCGGCTGGGCCGGGGGACCGCCTGGGTCGGCCGTCGCGAGGACGCGTCGGAGGCCGGGGCCGGGGGCCGTCGACGGCACCACACGCCTGCTGTCCCGAGCACCAGGAGCTGTGGAGCCGCAAGAACATCACCACCGATCAACGCAGCTGGAAGCCGCTCCATGGCATGCGATCTACATTCTGGCTAGCGCGCGAAAATCATACGCGGCAGCGTTCAGCCAGCCGCGATCGTGCGGAGCGCCGCGGCGCATCGCCGAAGGTATCAGGGATGCAGCACGGTAACGCGCAAGAGCAGGACGGAAAGCTGCTGCCATGGAAAAGCAATGCAACGCTGACGTCTCTTCACTCCGAGCGCATGTTGAAAGACTCGTCGCCCATTTCAAGGCCTGGCGGATCTTCCACACGGACTACCGCTGTCCCTACCGGACCACCACGACGCGAGAGCAGATATATTAGCTATTGTCATTCCGTCCGGCGCCTCAGCCAGCGTCCACACTCTGGCAGTTAGGTCGCTAACTTCTACAACGGAGGGAGTCGGAATGACCCTTGTGCCAACCGTCAGAATTCTAGGGGTAGCGCCGGGTAAGCCTGGATACTTTACTGTACTGTCCGCCAACGGTAAGGAGGCTATAGTCCCCAACTATCTCAGGAGTCGCATTGAGCGAACCATGAGACAACAGCGCATTCATCCTAACCTATACAAAGAGCTGCCCGGCGACTGCGGCACTTCATTTATAAACATAACCACGAAGTCCGATGGCTGGATGGTATTCCGCAATTCGGGATTCACAGTGAATGTCGAAGCTATCTACTACTCCTGGAGTTACTCGCTCGAGGGCCCAGGCTACCCGTTCTATGTCGCCCAAAAGAGCGGCGCCCTTGGACTGGACTACTCTTGGGATGATCCCATCTCCAGCGGTCCTGACTATTTGAATGGGCACTGGATTGGTGACGTTTCCACCAGTTCATATGCCGACCTTTGGACCGGCGGAGTCTGTTATAGCGAGGGGCCCGGAGTAAACGGAACTGTCTGAGGCCCCGATCAGGTCGTCCTATGCAAATCTGGAAGTCCTATATCGTCACGGCAAAGGACCGATCCAGACCATCCCCACAATAGCCCGATCGGACTGATTGGCCCAGGGAAGCAATCTTCGATGACTCCCTAGTCAGCTGAGAATTGTCGTCAATGACGTAAGCCAGCCGCTCGACGTTTCTGTCAGGCGGTTGGCTTACTAATCTGCTCCAGTTCTGTTCCTTGGCAGGCCGTGCTCGTCTACTACGCCGCTCACGAAGTACAAGAAATTTCGTTGCACATGACCAAATGAGGAGCCCATGCTGTGTCCTGGGCCGCGAGTTTACTGGTTCCCCTCTTCCTTATAGCTACCGAACCCGTTGTGAGCGGCTGGTGGTACGGAGTCGGCGAGTGCCCATCGCGCACCGCCCTTAACCTGGCGGCCGCGACTGGAACAATGGGGCGGGAAAGCTGACTGCGCTCCCACGGCCCGCTGCTATGACGATGGTCCTCCCGATCGGGCCAGTTCGCAGCCGGGAGGCCCGCCTGCGCCGGGCGGGCCGCGAAGCGGCAGAGCCCGGTGGCGGGTGGCGGCCGCGCGGAGCGCGGCCCTCCTTGATCTAGTACGGCTCAATTCGGCACTCATCCACTATTGGCTTCGGTGGGTGCCGGTGGCTGTCGCGTCGAGGCTGGCGCGACAGTCAGGTCTGGCTCGCAATTCGGCTGGCCTGCTGTGCCCTTGCGCTGATCTGCCGGCCCGTCCGGTACCTGCCGCCGCACGGCCGAGTGACCCGATAGGGGCGTTGCCCGAGGCGCGTCGTGAGTGTCCTGTCCCGGCTGCTGCGGATCCTTGTCCTTTGGTCAGCGCAGTGAAATGAGGGCTTGTGACAATGACCTGTGACGGCGGCCTGGTGGTCGGCGTGGACACGCACCTGGACATGCATGTGGCGGTGGTGCTGGACCGGCTCGGCCGGCGGTTGGCCATCCGGGAGTTCTCCGCGACCAACGCCGGCAATGCCGCGATGGCAGGCTGGCTGACTGGCCTGGGCCAGGTGACCGATGCCGGCGTGGAAGGCACCGGCAGCTACGGGTACCGGCTGGCTCAGCAGCTCGCCAGTCGCGGCATCACCGTCAGGGAGATCAACTGCCCGGACCGGTCCCGGCGGCGGCGGCGCGGCAAGAGCGACCCGGTCGACGCTGAGAACGCTGCCCGGGCTGTGCTGTCGGGTGAGGCAACCGCGATCCCGAAGGACCGCGGCGGATTCACTGGTGAGCTGCGGCTGCTGCTGCTCACCCGGCGCAGCGCGGTCAAAGCCCGCACTCAGGCATCGAACCAGATCAAGGCGTTCCTGCTCGATGCAGACGACGACGTCCGCGCGCGCCTGCGGCCGTTGCGCAAGACCGCGTTCGGCCGCGCCTGCGCAGCACTTGAACCTGACACCGCTGTGCACCGGGCCATCGCAACACTCGGCCGCCGCTGGCTCACCCTGAACGCCGAGGCCCGCGAGCTGGAGAAGCAGATGATCCAGCTCCTGACCGCACACGCTCCTGATCTGATGGGCCGCCACGGCGTCGGCGCCATGACTGCCGCGCAGCTGCTGGTCACCTGCGGTGCCAACCCGCAGCGCCTGCACAGCGACGCCGCCCTGGCCGCCGTCTGCGGCGCCAGTCCCGTTGACGCCTCATCGGGCAAGACCACCCGCCACCGGCTCAACCGCGGCGGCGACCGGGCCGCGAACAACGCCCTGTGGGTCATCGCCAACGTGCGCCTCGGCTCCGACCCGCGGACCCAGGCCTACCTGGCCAAGCGGACAGCCACCGGCAACAGTCGCAAGGAGATCATGCGCATGCTCCAGCGCTACATCGCCCGCGAGCTCTACCCCCTGATCATCAGAGAACTCGAGCCCGAGATCAACACCGGATGACGTACGCGCAGGCGGCACCTGCCTCGCTGGCAAGTTCCCGTCCGGCAGCGATCTGGGGCAGGATCGGAACGTGGACCTGGATCTGCTGGACCGCCTGGTTGGCAACCACAGGCGCAGGTGGGACGGCGCGGGCGCGTCGGTCGAGATCGTCCGGTGCGGCTTCGATGCCAAACCCGCTGCCTCCCTTCGGGGCCAGACCTCGGCCCGCGCCGTCGAACTATTGCTCTGGGTGTCCGGCGAAGCGGATTTGAGCTACGCGGAGCTACTTCCACGAGTCACCGACCCCCGCACGGATCACTACGAACTGGCCAGTCCCGCCGACCTCGACCGCTGCCTGGACGACTTTGAAGCACATTTGGGGATCGGGTAGAGAGCACCGGTCCCCATCCACATCACCCGTCATCCCCGTTGCCTTGACATAGGGGCATCAGCGCGACCACAGATCGCGACCACAGATCGCAGACCACAGATCGCAGATCACAGAGCGATGGCAGAGCGGACCAAGGCGCAGGGGCGAAGGTTCGCGCTACCGGTCGTGTGGATCGGTGAGGTATTCGGCTTCGCTGAGGGCCAGGTGCCAGGGGTAGCTGGCGATGAGGTCGCCGCCCGTATGAGGCTTGTGAGGTTCAATGCCGCCGGGGCCGAGCAGGATGCGGACACCTTCGCGGCGCAGTTCCTCGACGCTGCGGCTGAAGGGTGCGCGGGCGGCGAGCGCGGAGTTGACGAACGGTAGTACGACGATGGGCACGCCAAGTGCGGTGGTCTCAGCGAGGACGCCCAGGGCGTAGGTGTCGCTGATGCCCTGCGACCACTTGTTGACGGTGTTGTAGGTGGCTGGGGCGACGATGATCGCGTCGGCCGGGCGTGATCTGGCCTCGCCGGGCTTGCGGTAGTCGCTGCGGACCGGGCCGCCGGTCTGCGCCTCGATTGCAGGCAGGTCGATGAAGGCGAGCGCGGCGGGTGTGGCGATGACCTGGACGGTCCAGCCGTGATTTTGCGCGAGCTGGACGAGCTGGCCGACTTCGGAAGCGGGGCCTGCGCCGCAGACGATGACGGCCAGCATGCGGGCGGGTCTGGTCATTCGGTGGCCCCGATCCGGCGGGCGAAGTCTTCGGCGTGCCGCTGGACGCTGAGCGGGGCTGTGTTCATCAGGTCGCGGACGAGGCGGTGAGCTGCGGGGCGGCCGGTGATTTCCTCGGGCGCGATTTCCTCGGCGGCGCGCAGAGCGAGGTAGGCCCGCTCGTGCCTGCCGCATTGCAGGAAAGCGCGCGCTGTGTCCATCAGGAAGGTGGCCTTGCGCTCGGTGACGTCGATCGCGGTCAGGTCCACGGCGCGCGCGACGTCGATTGCGGTTCCAGCGTCGCCGAGCGTGACGGCGATGTTGACCCGGTGCAGGCTGGCATTGGTGGGGCCGAACGCCGTCCAGCGCAGGTTGCGGTCCTCGCCGAGGCGGCTGGCGGCCTCGCTGGCTTCGTTCAGCAGGTCGTCGGCTGTCCGGCGGTTGTCCTGCTGGGCGGCTGCTATGGCTCCGCGAAGAAGCAGCGACCCGTACACCGACAGCGACTCGGGATCGTGCGCTGCCATGTCATGGTCGAACCTGGCCGCCAGGGCGCTGGCGGTATCGGCTGCCGCCTTGTAGTGCCCGCTGTTCATCATGGCGTGGGTGATGATTCGGGCGCTTGAGGCGATGGTCACGGGATCCTCGCTGGCCCCGGCGGCCTGCATGCTGCGATCCGCTGCAAGCCAGCCGAGGCCCTGGTCGCCGGCCTTGATCAGGATGCTCGCCGCGACGTGATGTGCCTCGGCGGACAGCGTGCACGCCTGCAGCCGGTCCTGCCCGCCGAGGACGGCACACGCGGTCTGCAACCGGGTCAGCAGCGCGGGGAGATCCCTGGTCACGTCGGAGTACCGGCAGGCCTGGTAGTCACGCTTGGCGCGGGCGACCGCAGCGGCCAGCGCGATCAGATCGGGCGGTGCGGCCCCGGGCTGGCCTGTCGTGTCCGATGAGTACGCGGCAAGCACCGCGGCAAAGGATTCGATGGCCCCGGCCGGTCCCGGTGCGTGTTATCGGCGAGGATCGCGCCGAACAGCGCCGTGCCGGTCAGGCCGACAAAGGTTCGCCGTCGCACGGAAGGCTCGTCCTCCTCACTGTCAGCTGGGTATGCGCTGAGCAGACCGGAAACCGCGGCAGCAGGCAAGGCCGGGAGGGTATTCCGCGGCGGGATATCCACCTCAGCGGGCACGGCATGAGGATTGCTGGCAGCGGGCCGGGGAGCCAGGCCGAGGGCGATGCGGGCATGGCCGGGCATGTTCAGCCCGTCCGCGATTCTCTCGAAAACCTCCAGCGTCTCGACCCTCGCGGTCCCCCGCATGATCCCGCTGATCTTGGGCTGGGTCATGTCGCACGCGATCGCCAGGCGAGTCTGGCTGGCACCGGCGTACTGACGTAACAGGAGGAACAGGCGTCCCATGTCACGGCGGCGCAGCGCGTCGAGGAGGTCGGCTCGCTGCCAGAGCGAGTCCGGGATCTCGATCAGTTCGGCGGCGCGGCCCGGCATGCCGTCGTCCCTCTCCGTCAGGTCCGGTTCCCGAGCGTCGGTGCGGCGTTACTGACTGCGATCTTATATGCCGTCAGGGGATATCGCCCGGTTATGTGCCTGGCCCTGTCGCTGCGCGATCTTCGGAGGCATGAGTGCTGCACAAACAGGTGAGTCGTACGACGTGTGCGCGTCGTGCCGCGGGCGGGGATGGAAGTTCGCCGGGTCCCGGCGCTGGGTCGTCAGCCAGCTAGTCCGGGGCATCTCGGATAGAGCGATCAGGACCGTGTGCCTGGACTGCGCGGGCTCAGGACTGGCGGCGCAGCGGTAATGGAGATGCGGTCACCCAGAGCACTCGCGCTGCGCACGACCGGCCTCATCTACATGGGCAGCGCCGAGCACATCAGCGCAGTCCGGGCCGACCTCCGGGCTCTGCTCGACGGATGCCCCAGAGCAGACGACGTGATCCTCTGCGCCTCCGAGCTGGCCGCCAACGCCGCGCTCCACAGCCGCTCGCGTCTGCCGGGCGGCACGTTCACCGTCCGCGCTGAGATCTGCGAGGGTCATTACGCCCGGATCGAGGTCGAGGACGACGGCGGCGCGTGGACTCCGGGTCACCGCGACCCCGAGCGTGGCCACGGACTGGGCATCATCGCGGCCCTGGCTGAGGACTGGGGCATAGACGGCGATCACGATGGCCGGACGGTCTGGGCGCGGTTTGACTGGCCGGTCCGCGACGGGCGGCTGTTGTCCCGGACCCCGTGACACCGCATGACACCAGCCGCTAGGATTCTCGACAAGTCGAGTCGATGAGTTGTTAGGCGGTCGTCATGGCGGACAGGGAGTTCTCCCCGCCGAAGTACGCGCAGATCGTCAGCACGGTCCAGCGGCGCATTGGCGACGGGACGTATACGGCGGGCGGGCTGCTGCCCTCGGAGACGCAGCTCATGCGCGAGTTCGGCGTCTCCCGCCCGACCGTGGTGCGCGCGCTGGAAGTGCTGCGGAGCCAGGGGTGGATCGACCGGGAGCACGGGCGGGGCTCGTTCGCCCGCAACCGGGCCGTGCTCGCTGACCGCACACGGCCGGGAATGCTGCTCATCGACGAGGCCGCGTCCGCCGAGGGCGTGCTGCTCCACGCAGGGCGGGCTCCTGCGCCCGCTGCGGTGGCCGCCCTGCTGCGCACCCCGGCAGAAACCCCGGCCCTGCTTCGCCGCCAGCTCATCGAGCGCGACGGCGAGCCGTCCGAGCTCGTGTCGTCATGGTTCCCGCTGGATGTCGCCGAGGGCACCGACCTGGGCACGACCGCGCCCGTCCCCGGAGGGATCAACCAGCACCTGCGCGCGGTCAAGCGCGTCCGCTTCGATCATGTGAGCGAGCGGATACGATCACGGCTCGCCACGGCGGAAGAATCGAGGCTACTCAAGATCGGCAAGCGCACCGCGGTGCTTAACCTGCTGCTGGCTGTCTACGACGCCGACGACAGTCCGCTCCAGGTGGTCGATGCCGTCCTTCCCGGCGATCTTCATGAGCTGGAGGATCTCTACCCGTTCTCCGGGTAAGCCATCTCGATAACTCAACTTGTCAAGCGGTAGAACTAGTTGTATCGTCTACTCGACAGGTCGAGTTGTCGTCAGAACGACTGTAGATCGAAGGAGAGACAGATGGCGCTACAAGGTCCGATCCCCGTCGAGTTCGCGATGGTGTTCCCGCGCGGGCTGTTCGCGGCGGGCGCGTTCGAGCCGGTCCGCGACTTCGACGCATCGAAGGCGGGAGGGCGGTTCGTCCAGTCCAAGGACAGGCAGTCCGGGCTGCCGCTGTGGCAGGTGGACGCGATCGACGCCGATCCGGCGGCGCGGGACAAGACGGTGCGGGTGAAGGTCGCTGCTGCCGATCAGCCGGTGCTGCCCGCCGCGTCGGGCGGGCTGCCGTTCGTGCCGGTGGAGTTCGCCGGGCTGACGGTGACGCCGTACGTGAACCAAGCCGGGCGGCTGGGTTACTCGCTGCGGGCGGCCGGGGTCCGGGTGCCGGGCCGGGGCGGCCGGGGCGGGCAGGAGGCGGCGGCGTGAGCACGGGTTACGCCTACACGACGATCAGCACTGATCCCGGCGAGCCCGCGCGGGTCGCGGTGTCGTTCTACCTCGATCACCGGGCGTGGATGAGGGCCTGCGGACTGGACACCGGCAGTCCGCACCTGGCCGTCTCGCTCGGCGAGATCTCGGCCAGCATCGCGCCGGTTCCTGGCCGGGCCAGCGCCGAGGACGCCCGGATAGCCCGCGAGCTAGCCAGCGCGGCAGCCGGGTACGCCGCCGCGGTCGAGCAGCTCGCGGCAGCCAACGGCCCCGGTATCACGGCGGCGTAACCAGCAGGGCGGGGCGGCAGGAACGCCAATTCCTGCCGCCCCCGTGTGTCTCCCCAGGTCTGTCACAACACGGAGAGGTCTTGATGCTAGTGCGTAACGTCACGGGCGAGCAGCTCGCCCAGGTCGCCAACCCCGACCCGTTCGCCTCGCCGGCCTGGCGGTCACCGGTCTACCGGACCCCGGAGCCGGTGATCTGGCTCGTCCAGCTCATCCGCCTGGCCGCGCGGACCATCTGGTTCGCGGTCCGGCATCCGGTAGCTACCGGGGCCGCGGGGCTGATGGTGATCGCCTGGCTGCGCTTGGGCTGGCCCGCAGTGGTGGTCCCGGCCGCAATCGTTGCTGCTGGCCTGGTGGTGCTGCGGGCCGCCCGCCCGGCCTGGTTCGCGCGGCTCGTGTCCGGCCCGGCCCGTGACCGGTGGCGGTGGTGGTACTACCGGCGCCGCTGGCACGCCGTCATGACGATCGCCCGGCTCGCCCCGTCCTACCGGGGCCGGATCGTCATCCCCGTCCTCGGCAAGGTCCGGGTCACCGGGTGCACCGACCTGGTGCACGTCCGGCTCGTCTCCGGGCAGTCCCCGGCCGATTTCGCCGCGCGAGCCGACGGCATCGCGCACGGCTTCCGCGCTCACCTGTGCCGGGTCCGCTCGGCCGTGCCGGGCGCGGTCGTGCTGGAGCTGGTCCGCCGCGACGCGCTCGCCGCCCCGATGCCCGCCCTGCCCATCCCGCAAGTGAGCGACCTGCGGGCGCTGCCGGTCGGGCGGCGCGAGGACGGCGCCCCGTTCACGGTCCGGCTGGCCGGAACTCACCTGCTGATCGCGGGCGCCACCGGCGCCGGTAAGGGCTCCTATCTGTGGGGGCTGGTCCGGGCGATGCTGCCCGCGATGGCTGCCGGGCTGGTCCGCGTCTGGGCGTGCGATCCGAAGCTGATGGAGCTGGCGTTCGGCCGGGCACTGTTCGACGCCTGCGGCCGGTACGCCGCCGACCCCGACGGCATCGCCGGGCTGCTCGAAGATGCCGTAGCGGAGATGCAGGCACGCGCTGAGCGGTTCGCCGGGAAACAGCGCGATCACACCCCGACCACCGAGTACCCGTTCGTGGTGGTGCTGGTCGATGAGGTCGCGTTCCTCACCGCCTACCAGGCCGACCGCAAACTCCGCGAGCGCACCCTCGCCGCCCTGGCCACCCTCACCACGCAGGGCCGGGCGGCCGGGTACTGCGTCGTCGCCGCGCTCCAGGACCCGCGCAAGGAAGTCCTGAGCATCCGCAACCTGTTCCCCGACAAGCTCGCGCTGCGGCTGGATGAGCCCGCCCAGGTGGACATGGTGCTCGGCGACGGCGCGCGGGACCGGGGCGCGTTCTGCGACGAGATCTCCAGTGACCCGGCCACCGGAGCGGGCGTCGCCTACGTCCGGCTCGAGTCTGCGCCCGACCCCGTCCGGGTCCGGGCCGCGTTCGTCTCCGACGAGGACATCCGCGCCATGATCGCCGCCCGTGCCCCTGACCTCCCGGCCGCCGTTCCCGCGCTGACCGCCGGGGAGGCTGCGTGATCACCGGCTGGCTGTCACCCGACGACTGCCCCGGCTGCGGCGGCCCGCTGCTGGACACCAGCACCGGCCCGGACCTGCTGACCTTGGCCTGCCCCGGCTGCGGCTACACCGCCACCTGGCACGCCACTGACCCGCCCCTGACTGATCCCAGCGAGATGGAGGCTGAATGACCCCGCGCACGACCAGAATGCAGCGGCTGGCCATGCCGCTGGCCCGCCAGGTCGTCCGCGACCTGGCCGCCGGGCACGGCGGTTGCATCCGCCCGGTCCAGCTGCGCCGCACCGACCTGCACACCGGCCAGGTGCAGCAGGTACTCATCCCCTGCGGGCACACCCTCGCCTCGGTCTGCCCCGCCTGCGCCGAGCGGGCCAGGACCCTGCGGGCCGCGCAGTGCCGCGAAGGCTGGCACCTGGACACCGAGCCCGTCATCACCCCCGGACCCGCCACCGGCCAGCAGCGCACTCTCGTGACCCGGCGCGCCGAGGCGCAGCAGCAGCGCGACCACGCCAGCGCCTCCGGGCACGACACGGCCGGGCTGGACGAGCTGGCCGCCGGGCTGGACGAGGACATCACTCGGTCCGGTCTGCGCGGCAACGTCCTGCCCGGCCAGGGCATGCGGCGGCACCGCACGACCAGGCGGCGTCAGGACACGCCGGACCTGCCCCGGCGGCCCGTCGCCCCCGCCACCATCGGCAAGACCTACACCGCGCCCGGCGGCACGACCTACCGGCCGTCGATGTTCCTCACCCTCACCTGCGACTCCTACGGCAAGGTCACCGCGGACGGGACACCGGCCAACCCGGACTCCTACGACTACCAGCGGGCCGCCCGTGACGCGCTGCACTTCGCGGCCCTGTTCGACCGGCTCGTCCAGAACCTGCGGCGTCTCGTCGGCTACGACCTGCAGTACTTCGCCGCCGTCGAACCACAGCGGCGGCTGGCCCCGCACGTCCACGTCGCGATCCGCGGCACCGTGTCCCGCGCCGAGCTGCGCCAGGTCATCGCCGCGACCTACCACCAGGTCTGGTGGCCCCCGCCGGCCGGGTCATCTACGACGACGCGCACCTGCCCGTCTGGCACGAGGCCTCCGGCCGGTACCTCGACCCCGCGACCGGCGAGTTCCTGCCCGCCTGGGACGACGCGCTCGACACCCTCGGACCGCACGATCAGCCGCTGCACGTCGCCCGGTTCGGCCCAAGTTCGACGCCCAGGGCGTGCTCGCCGGAAGCCGCGACTCGGCCCGGTGCATCGGCTACCTGACCAAGTACCTGACCAAGCAGATAGCCGACTGCCACCACGCGGACACCGACCCCCAGCGCGAGCACGCGGACCGGCTGGCCGACGCGCTGCGATACGAGCCGTGCTCCCCGGGCTGCGCGAACTGGCTGCGCTACGGCGTCCAGCCCAAGAACGCCCGCCAGGGCCTGCGGCCCGGCCACTGCACCGGCAAAGCCCACCGCTCTGAGTACCTCGGCTACGCCGGGCGCCGCGTCCTGGTCTCCAGGAAATGGTCCGGCAAGACCCTCGCCGACCACCGCGCCGACCGCAAAGCCTGGCTCCTGGAAACCCTCGGCGTCACCGAAACCGACCCCGGCCCGCTACCAGTGGGAGGCGGTGATGCCCGGCGACCCCGACCACATGCCCCCAGCCCAGCGGCTCCTGCACGTCCTCGCCGACCGGCAGCAATGGCACGCCGCGCTTGTCATGGCCGGGCCAGAGCCAGCGGCCACCATCACCCCCGATCTTTCGGCAACCGGGAGGGCGGCCTGATGGCGAGCCACCCAGACCAGCGGATCGCCTGCTCACGGTCGCTGCTGCGGCCGATCGCATGAGTACTTCCGTTCGCTTCATCCGCCGCCTGATCGCTGAGCGGCGGATCGAGTTCGTGAAGGTCGGACGCCACGTCCGCATCAGCGAAACAGCGCTCGCCGACTTCATTGAGGCGGGCCGTGTCCATCCCATGACCGCGGCCGATGTGCGGCCCAGAATGAGAGGAGTGGCCTGATGGCCAACAAAGACGGACACCGGCGCTTTGGCAACGTCCGAAGGCTGCCATCCGGCCGGTTGCAGATCCGCTACCCCGGCCCGGACGGTCGAATGCGAACCGGAATGGAAACCTACGAACGAGTCTCCGACGCGGAGAAAGCGCTCGTGCTGGTCGAGGCTCAATTGACCTTAGGGCAATGGACCGATCCCGAGCGGGGCAAGATCAAGCTTGCCGACTATGCCGCAACCTGGATCACCCAGCGTCCCGGCCTGCGCCCGCGCACAGTGGACCTCTACCGCTGGCTGTTGAAGAAGCACATCGCACCGGTACTGGGCGGTGTCCCGGTCGGCAAGCTATCGACTGCCATGATCCGCGAATGGCGAGCCGAGATGCTCCGCGACGGAGTGTCCGTCTCGGTAACAGCTAAGGCGTACCGGCTGCTGCGGGCGGTACTCATGACAGCGGTCGAGGAGGACAAGATCCTGCCGCAGAACCCGTGCCGTATCCGAGGTGCCGGTGACGAGGACGCAGCAGAGCGACCGGTCCTGACTGTCGCGCAGGTCTTCGCGCTCTCGGAGCGAGTCGGCCGCCGCCCAGTCGGCAACATCCGCGCACTCCCCGGCGCCGCATACCGGCTGCGCTTCCGGCGGAATGGCGAGATGCGCACGTCACCGGAAATGTACGGAACGCGATTAGAAGCCGACCGCGCGTTGTGGAAGATGGCTGACGAGGGCCGGGCCGATTGGGTGCATGACCGGCGATATCTCGCGCTCGTTCTGCTGACCACGTTCTGCAGCCTGCGATGGGGCGAGGTAACCGCACTGCGGCGCGCTGATCTTGACCTGGACACTGGAACGGTGCGCGTACGCGCGGCCTTCATCGAGCGGTCAACGGGAGAAATACTGCTGGGGCCGCCCAAGTCGAAGGCTGGGCGTCGCGTCGTCGGTATCCCCGCAGGCAATCATCCCGGTCCTGCGTGAGCACCTGGCTGTCTTCGTCAAGGAGGAGCCGGGGGCTCTGGTGTTCCCCGGCGCCAAGGGCGGTCCGCTGCGGCGATGCAACTTCAACAAGATGTCGTCCTGGCCCCAGGCGGTGCGGTCGATTGACGCCGATGGCCTGCATTTTCATGATCTGCGGCATACCGGAAATACGTTCGCGGCGTCCAGCGGCGCCAAGCTCCGGGATCTCATGGCCCGCATGGGCCACGACAGCGAGCGCGCGGCGCTGATCTACCAGCACGAGTCGCTCGGCGCAGACCGCGCTATCACTGACGCCATCGATCGCCACGTCCAGGCCAAGCGGCGCTGAGGACGAGGACGATGGCGGCGAGGCGGGCGTGCTGGCCCCGGCGGGCTAATGGCACGCTAATGGCACGGAAGATCAACAACTGCCTAGCGAGTGATCAGGGCTCAAGCTCCGGATGCGGCCCTGACCTGGCCCTTCATGGTGGAGCGGGTGACGAGAATCGAACTCGCACTATCAGCTTGGGAAGCTGATGTTCTGCCATTGAACTACACCCGCGAGGTAGCGGCAGTCTGCCCGGCCCGGGGGAACGAGCCTGCAGACGCGACCTGCCCCGACATCGTACCGGATGCCATGCCCCGGGGTGGCCCCGCCAGGACGGCCGCCGAATGCCGGCGACAACGGCGACAGCACCCCTCTCAGGCGGCGGAACCGGATAGGTTGCGAACGTGCTGCTCTCTGATCGCGACATCAGGGCCGAGGTCGAGTCGGGCCGCGTCAAGCTGGACCCGTTCCTGCCCGAGCTCATCCAGCCGGCCAGCATTGACGTCCGGATTGACCGCTATTTTCGGGTCTTCGAGAATCACCGCTATCCGCACATCGACCCGGCGATCGAGCAGGCCGACCTGACCCGGCTGGTCGAGTCCGACGGCGATGAGCCGTTCGTGCTCCATCCCGGCGAGTTCGTGCTGGCGTCCACCTACGAGGTCATCACGCTGCCGGATGATGTCGCGGGCCGCCTGGAGGGCAAGAGCTCGCTGGGCAGGCTCGGGCTGCTGACGCACTCGACGGCGGGCTGGATCGATCCCGGATTCTCCGGTCACGTGACGCTCGAGCTGTCGAACGTGGCGACGCTGCCGATCAAGCTGTGGCCCGGCATGAAGATCGGGCAGCTCTGCCTGTTCCGGTCCAGTTCCCCGGCCGAGCACCCGTACGGCTCGAAGGTGTACGGCTCCCGGTATCAGGACCAGCGCGGCCCGACGCCGTCGAAGTCTTACCTAAATTTCTACCGATCTAAAGTCTGAGCCGGCTTTCCGCGGCTAGCGTGACCGATCTACGACCTAACGTAACGGCGCCGCCTGCAGTTGCAGCCATCACTTATTTCACGTTCCTGTTACGAACCCGAATCACGTGAGCAACGGGTGCACGGCACCCTTGTGAACATGCGCGACTCAGACTTGGAGGGCCAGCTCATGGCCATGTGGAGGATCAGGATCAACCTGTCCGACGATCCGCGTAGCAGGGAACGGCTGAATGAAGTTCTCGCCCGGCAGCAGGTCAGCGCGATCCGCCTCACTCCCCGCGCGGGAAATGCCTCTGAGCTGTCCGGCGACGTCGTGCTTGAGCTGCCGCGCGATGACGAACTCGGCGACATGCTGACGGCCCTGCACACGATCAGCCCGCAGGTCTTCGTCAGCCGGGCCAGTCACAGCGGAACGGACGCAGACGCGGCGGTCGCAACGCTAGCGCCGTCGGACTGACGCCTCAGGCCTGGCCTGATCCGGACCTGGCCTGGCGCTCCAGCCTGCCCAGCGCGGCCCGCAGCGCATCGCGCTCCGCTTCCAGCTCGCGTACCCGCGCTTCCAGCTGGAGCACACGGCGGATCGCCGCCAGTGTCAGACCGTCGTCCATAAGCTCTGTGACGTACCGGACGATGACCATCTCGTTCCGGGTGTACCGGCGCTGGCCGCCGGCTGACCGGGACGGCCGGACAACGTGAAACTCATCGAGCCGTCGCAGGAAGGCCTGCTGGACCTCCAGCATCTCGGCTACCTGGCCGACAGTGAACAGTGGCATGTTCTCGTCGTCCAGCGGAAACGGAGCCACGGTTACCTCCCGGCATGTCTAGTGCACCGGCAGCGCCGCGGCCGGACCCGTAGGCCCGTGACCGCGAGCAGCCGTGCGGGTGTCGCAGCTCAGAGCCCGCGCGGGCGGTCCCGCGCGGGCCCTTCGCAGGTTACCGCGAGGATCAGGCCTCGACGGCGGCTGCCGCCTGGGTGCTGACCTCGATCTTGCGCGGCTGGGCGCGCTCCACCAGCGGAACGCTCACCCGCAGCACGCCGCCCTCGTAGGCAGCGCTGATCTTCTCCGCGTCCACCGTGTCCGACAGCCGGATCTTCCGCGTGAACGAGCCCATGATGCGCTCGCGCACGAACGGCTTCTCGCTGTCGGCGTACTCCTCCGCGCGCTTCGCGCTCACGGTCAGCACGCCGCGGTCGACCGTGACGTCAATGCTGTCGGTGTCGATGCCGGGCAGGTCAAAGCGAAGCTCGACCTCGTTGTCCCGGCGGATGGCGTCCATCCGCATGGCCGCGTGGCCGCTGTCAGTGGTCCGCAGCGCGCGGTGAAACTCCGCGAACGGGTCAAATGATGTAAGCAGCATGTCCTGTCACCCTCCTGTGCATCCCAGACCAGGCGGCCCAGGATCTCTCAGCCTCGTATGAGTAAACCTCTAACTCCAACTATATATTTCTTGGTAACGAGGTAGCAACACCAGCGGTCTTTCGTCTGGCCGCGGCGCCGCGCGCGGCACTTTTCATCCGTTTCAGCGCCGTGGCCGCACCTTTTACCCCGTTACAGGCGATTGTCAGGTCACCCAAAGGATGAAAAGTCAACACTGGTTGACGCATCGGCGCAGATTGCGGCCCGGTGGGAGGCGACGGGCTGGCGCGTGACGGCCGCCGGACGGTCCGCGGTCTGGGACCAGGCGCCCAAGAGCCAGGCAAGCCGCCCAACGACGACGGGCTGTCAGGCCGGACGCTGCCGTACGGGGCGATGACCCAGGCAACCCGCCCGATGACGCGCCACGGCGCCGCGTGCGCCGGTGAGCCGCCCGATGACGCCGGCGCGCTACGTGAGCCGCCCGATGACGCCGGCGCGCGCTAGGTGAGCCGCCCGATGACGCCGGCGCGCTAGGTGAGCCGCTCGATGATGGTCGCGTTCGCCTGGCCGCCGCCCTCGCACATGGTCTGCAGGCCGAACCGGCCGCCCGAGCGCTCCAGCTCGTGCAGCATCTTGGTCATCAGGATGGCGCCGGTCGCCCCGAGCGGGTGGCCGAGCGCGATGGCGCCGCCGTTGGGGTTGGTCTTCGTCAGTGCGGCGCCGGTGTCGCGTGACCAGGCGATGAGCACCGGAGCGAACGCCTCGTTCACCTCGAACACGTCGATGTCGTCGACGGTCAGGTGCCCTCGGGCCAGCGCCTGCTCGGTCGCCGGGATCGGGCCGGTCAGCATGTAGACAGGGTCTGACCCGGTGACGGCCAGCGTGTGGATCCGTGCCCGCGGTGTGAACCCGTACTTGCGGACGGCAGCCGGCGACGCGATCAGCACCGCGGCCGAGCCGTCGGAGATCTGGGAGGCCGTGGCCGCCGTGAGTTCCCAGCCCGGGCGCAGTGGCTTGAGCTCGGCCATCTTCGCCAGTGTCGAGTCGCGCCGCGGTCCCTCGTCGGTGCTGACGCCGCCGACCGGCGTGATCTCGCGGTCGAACCGGCCCTCGTCAATGGCCCTGATCGCGCGGGCGTGGCTCTCCAGCGCGAACTCCTCCAGTTCGGTCCGCTTGATGCCCCACTTCTCGCACATCAGCTGCGCGCCGCGGAACTGCGAGATCTCCTGGTTCCCGTACCGGTCGCGCCAGCCCTGACCGAACGGCAGCGCCATGCCCTCCTTGTGCGGCAGCGCGACAGTGCTGCCCATCGGCACCATGCTCATGCTCTCGACGCCGGCCGCGATGACCAGGTCCTGCGTCCCGGACAGCACGCCCTGCGCGGCGAAGTGAACGGCCTGCTGCGAGGAGCCGCACTGCCGGTCGATCGTGACGCCCGGCACGTTCTCCGGCAGCCCTGCTGACAGCCACGCGTTCCTTGCGATGTCGATAGCCTGCGGGCCGACCTGCGAGACGCAGCCCATGATGACGTCCTCGACCGCGGCCGGATCGACTCCGGTCCTGGCGATGAGCTCCCGCAGTACATGTGCCGCGAGGTCCACCGGGTGAACTTCGGAGAGGCCGCCATTCCGCTTGCCGATAGGGCTGCGCACTGCCCCGACGATGTATGCCTCAGACACGACGCGACCTCCAGGACACTGCGGCACAGCCCGCATCCGAGCGCGACGGGAAGCGCCCGCGAACGTTTGCCGTTAGATCGAGGCTACCGCGCCATTTAGCCCGGGCCATAGCCCCACATTCGGTCGGGCTGCCTTCGCACGGGCCGCTGGCGAGTACCGCTTGGTGCAGCGATTACTGCCCGTGACCTGTACTCGGGCAGCTACTATCCGTGAATGCGCGCCACCGGACGGTCGCGCTTCGCACTCCGCCAGCCGCCGCGCAATGGCATTGATGACGATCGGGCACAGGGGCCCGGACGGGGGAATCGCCACTGATGACGAAGATCAGCGACGACACGGCGAGCCTGGTCAGTATCGGTCAGCTGGCGAAGGCGGCCGGCGTCAGCAGCCGGACCATCCGTTACTACGAGGAACTCGGCATCCTGCCTGAGCCGCGGCGCTCGCCCGGCGGCACCCGTAAGTACCCGCGCGAATACGGCGGCTACATCGCGGCCGCGCTCGCGCTGAAGGACCTCGGCTTCCGGCTGGAGGAGGTCAAGCCGCTGGCGCGGCTGGCGGCCGGCCGCTCCGTGAGCCAGGGCCAGCGAGACGCCGCGGCCCGGCTGGTCGAGGAGAAGATCGAGTCGCTCGCCCGCCAGGTCACCGTACTCCGCCGGCTGCACGCCTCGGTCCGGATTCCCGACAGCGACCTGCCGGTGTCCGCCGTCCTCGGCACGGCCGCAGCGGCGCGGGCTGACCTCGCCGTGGTCCCGGACCTGCCTGACAACGGCGCTGCCTGAAACGGCGCAGCCCGACAACGGCGCAGCGAGCGCAGCCTGACAGCAGCCGCGCCTGACAACAGCCCTGCCTGACGCGCTGCCGCCAGCCGTCCGCGGCTCTATGCTGGGACTGCGAAAGTCAGGAGGCGGCGCGATGAGTCAGGGTGCAATCCTGCTGATCATCATTGCGCTGATCATCGCCTACGTCGTCACCAGGACCAGGCGGCGCATGGGTCTGCTGGTGACCGGCCGGACCTGGCTGTACGTGGCAGTCGGCGCGATGCTCGTCATCATTGCGCTGTGGGCGGGTCAGACGCACTAGCCGGGCCGGCCGGCCCGGCGTGCTACAGCGCGCTCTGGCCCGGTCCGCCCTTGATCGGCATCTCGAACCAGACCGCCTTGCCGTCCTTGGTCGGGCGTGAGCCCCACCGGGTCGCGAGCTGATCAACCAGGTACAGTCCGCGGCCGCCTTCGTCGCTCTCGCCGGCGCTGCGGATCCGGGGCAGCCGGAGGTCGGAGTCAAAGACCTCGACCCAGATCGCCTCGTTCCCCGCGCCGCAGCCGGAGGGTGAAGTCCTTCCCCGGCTGGCCGGTGAAGTTCTCGTCGAACGGCGGGATCTCCCAGTCGCCGAGTATGCCCATCGGGCCAGGGCCCGCGCCCTCGAGCACCAGCTCATGCCGGGGCGTCGGCGATACCGCGGCGTGCAGGACCACGTTCGTCACGACCTCGGAGACCAGCAGGCAGGTCAGGTCGGCCTGCTCGAGCGCCATGCCCCAGCTCATGAACGTCTCGTGCGCGAGCCGCCTGGCCTCCGAGACGCGGATCGGCTCGGCCGGGAACTGGCCCTCCCAGGACGCCAGGTCGACCTCCGACGTTCGCACCACGACGACCGCCATGTCGTCGTCGATCTCGCCAGGCACGGCATGCTCCGCGGCCTCCGCGATCTGCTCGACCGGGCCGTCGGCCGCTGCGCGGACCGCGCGGCGGAGCATCTGCATGACTTCCGCGTCGGAGTAGTGCCCGTTCCCGTCCGAGCGCTGACGGCGATCGACCAGGCCGTCGGTGTAGAAGATCAGCGTCGAGCCGGGCGCCAGATAGCGCATCTCCTCGCGATAGGTCGGCAGGCCCGGCACGCCCTTGCCGCGGACGCCGAGCAGCACGCCGCGGTCCCTGATCTCCAGCTGGCTCACGTCGCGGCCGCGCAGGATCAGCGGCGGCATGTGGCCGGCGTTGGAGAACGAGAGCGTGCGCGACCACGCGTCATAGACCAGGTACGTGCAGCTCACCGTCGGCGGATCCGTGTCGACCAGGCCCTGGGCCTCGGTCGCCGCCGGCCCGAGCGCGCGCACCCAGTCGTCCAGCCGCCGCAGGATCTCCGCCGGCGACTTGTCGTCCTGGGCGAAAGCCCGCAGCGCGGCCCGCAGCTGGCCCATGACCGCGGCGGCGCGGGCGCCGCGCCCCTCGACATCGCCGATCACGATGCCGACCCGGCCCGCCGACAGCGGGATGATGTCGTACCAGTCGCCGCCGACCTGCGTCTGAATGCCCTGGCCGTGCGTCTCCAGCGGCTTCGCCGGCACGTACTTGTAGGCGATCTCAAGGCCGTCCACAGACGGCGGGTCCTTCGGCAGCAGGCTGGTCTGGAAGGCCAGCGCGGTGCGCCGCTCTTCCTCGAACAGCAGCGAGTTGTCGATGGCAATGGCGACCCGGCCGGCGATGGCCGACAGGAAGTCCCGGTCGTCAGCGCCGTAGTGCCGTTCCTCCCGCTCGGTCAGCATGGACAGCGCCAGGCTCATCACGCCGAGCAGCTGGCCGCGGGCGATAAGCGGGGCGGCCATGACCGAGGTCAGGCGGACGTCGTCGCACGTGTCCCGGCTCTGCCGGCGTCGGAGCCGGGAACTCCTGCGAGTCCATTTCGGCGACTACGACTGTGTCCAGCCGTTCCATCGCCAGCTGGCAGAAGTGCCCCGCCGGGTAGGCGATCTGCTCACCGACCTGGGCCCAGGTGCCTGGCTCGGGCATCCAGCCGCGCGAGTGCAGCTGGGCCCGGCGGATCAGCGTGTCGCCGTGGAGCAGGTCGATGAGGCAGTGATCGGCGAACTGGGGCACCAGGGTCTCGGCGACCTGGCGCAGCGTGACCGTCAGCTCGAGCGAGCTGGCCAGCCGGTCGCCGATCCGCTCGAGCAGGCCGATCCGGTCGCTGGCCCGCTGCCCCCCGCGCCTGGTCGCTTCCCTGGCCATGATCACGATGCCGGTGATCTCGCCGCCCGGGGAGCGCAGCGGCGCCGCATGGGCCCGGACGAACACCCGCGAGCCGTCAATGCGCTGGCTGGCGAACGTGCCCTCCCACGGCCAGCCTCGCAGTACGTTCTCGGCCATCTGGTGCAGGGTCGCCGCATCCGACTGCTCGATCCCGAGCGACAGCAGCGGCCGCCCGGCCAGGTGGACGGAGTCATCAGGAAAGCCGAACAGGGCGACCGCGAAGTCATTCGCGTACAGCAGCAGGCTGTCGCGGTCGATCACGACCACGCCGGTGGCCACCTGATCGAGCACGTTGCTGGCGGTCAGCAGCGAGTGCGGCGCCTCCCCCGGCGGCCTCATCCGCGGCTCACCTCGCCGCCATCACAGCCGCGTGACAAAGACATGCGCGGCGATATCAACGGGCAGCTCTGCCCCGACATCGCCGACTGTGTCTGCACCTGTCACCCGCACACCGTTGTCGCTCGCCGCAAGCGTAACCTCGCGTCCGGGTTGTATCCCAATGTTCTTGAGTCTAAGCATCAATGCTGCATCGCTTTGAACCTGCTCACTGATACGGCTGACCAGGACCTGCTCTCCGGCGGCAACGGCGAGAGCGGTCATCGCGATGTCCGGCTCGGCGCTCGCCACGTCGGCGCGCTTAGTGGCGTCACCTGGCACGCCAAGCTCCGTCAGGCCGGGAATGACGTTCCCGTGCGGGCAGCGAACCGGGTAATCGAGGAGCTCGACAAGGCGCCGTTCCACATTCTCGGAAATGACGTGCTCCCACCGGCACGCCTCAATGTGGACCTCTTCCCAGGGCATGCCGATAACGCTCACCAGAAGGCATTCGGCAAGCCTGTGCTTGCGCATCACCCGCATGGCCTGCTCCCGGCCCTCGGGGGTCAGCGCAAGCTGCCGGTCACCCTCGACCCGGAGCAGCCCGTCGCGCTCCATCCTGGCCACCGTCTGGCTGACCGTCGGGCCGCTCTGCGACAGCCGCTCGGCGATGCGCGCGCGCAGCGGGACAATACCTTCTTCTTCGAGCTCAAAGACCGTGCGAAGGTACATCTCGGTCGTGTCGATCAGGCCGTGCGCTGTCACTAGCGGTTACCTCCAGAATCGATGGTATGCCGCACCAGCGCCGGCGCGTACCCGATGGGCGGAGGCCCAGCTCAGCCGCGTATTAGCAGGCCCGCTACGGTGCGAGGCGCCGTACGGTCCACCCTGCACCCTCGCGGCTGTACCGGAAGCGGTCATGCAGGCGGCTCGGCCGCCCCTGCCAGAACTCCACCCGCTCCGGGCGGAGCAGGTAGCCGCCCCAGAACTCGGGCACCGGCACCTGCGTGCCCTCGGGCCAGCGGCGCTCCAGCTCGGCGTAGCGATCCTCGAGCTCGGCGCGGCCGGACAGGACCGTCGACTGACGGCTGGCCCAGGCGCCCAGCTGGGAGCCGCGCGGGCGGCTGTGGAAATAGGGCTCGCTCTCGGCGGTGGTCAGCGGCTCCACCGGGCCCTCGACGATGACCTGCCGCTGCAGCGCGAACCAGGGGAACAGCAGGCATGCCTGCGGCACCTCGGCCAGATCGCTGCCCTTACGCGAGGTCCGGTTCGTATAGAAGGTGAATCCGGTCACACCAGACGCCTTCAGCAGCACCATCCGCGCCCGCGGCCGCAGGTCTGCCGAGACAGTGGACAGCGCCATGGCCGTCGGCTCCGGCAGGCCAGCCCGGAGGACGTCCCCCATCCAGGCGTCGAACAGCTCCATCGGCTCGGCCGGGAGCATCTCCTCGTCCAGGATCCCTGGCAGGCCAAGGGAGGCGGCAAGGTCACCAGGCCCCGGGCCGGCGGCGGCCGCGCTGCCGGGTGCCGGCGCTGAGGCCGCGGGCGGATCGGGGTGTCGGATTGGCTCCACGGGTAGTGATCCTCTCGCATTGCCGCCGCCACCGCCACGCGCCGGTCTGGCCCGCGGCCAGAGCAGATAGCCAGGCCGGGTTACCGGTCCGTAGGCCGCGCGCGGTTGAATAGGCCCGCAGGCCATAAAAGGCTCGCTGGCCCCCGCCGCCCGACACGCGGCCTGAATTCCCCGGCCAGCCCGCGGCCTGCCGCTGACTAGGAGACGGAGGAAGCACTAATGTCCGACTTTGTGCCCGGGCTCGAGGGCGTCGTCGCGTTCGAGACGGAGATTGCCGAGCCCGACAAGGAAGGCGGCTCACTCCGCTACCGCGGCGTCGATATCGAGGAGCTCGTCGGCCACGTTTCCTACGGGCACGTGTGGGGCCTGCTGGTGGACAACGAGTTCGCGCCCGGGCTCCCGCCGGCCGAGCCGTACCCGATCCCCGTCCACTCCGGCGACATCCGGGTCGACGTGCAGAGCGCGCTGGCGATGCTCGCCCCCGCCTGGGGCATGCACCAGCTGCTGGACATCAGCGATGAGCAGGCACGCGACGACCTGGCCAGGGCATCGGTCATGGCGCTGTCGTTCGTCGCCCAGGCCGCCCGCGGACTTGGCCAGCCGATGGTGCCGCAGAAGCAGGTTGACGAGGCCCGCACCATCACCGAGCGGTTCATGATCCGCTGGCGCGGCGAGCCGGACCCCAAGCACGTCAAGGCCATTGACGCCTACTGGGTATCGGCCGCCGAGCACGGCATGAACGCCTCTACCTTCACCGCGCGCGTGATCGCGTCCACCGGCGCGGACGTCGCTGCCGCGATGTCGGGCGCCGTCGGCGCCATGTCCGGCCCGCTGCACGGCGGCGCCCCGGCCCGGGTGCTCGGCATGATCGAGGAAGTCGAGAAGACCGGCGACGCCACCGCCTACGTCAAGCAGGCACTCGATCAGGGCGACCGGCTCATGGGCTTCGGGCACCGGGTGTACCGGGCCGAGGACCCGCGCGCACGGGTGCTCCGGCGGACCGCCAAGGAGCTCGGCGCCCCGCGCTTTGAGGTAGCCGAGGCGCTGGAGAAGGCGGCCCTGGAAGAGCTGCATGCCCGGCGCCCCGACCGCGTCCTGGCCACCAACGTCGAGTTCTGGGCAGCGATCATGCTCGACTTCGCCGAGGTCCCCTCGCACATGTTCACCTCGATGTTCACCTGCGCGCGGACCGCCGGCTGGGCCGCGCACATCCTGGAGCAGAAGCGGACCGGCAGGCTGGTCCGGCCGAGCGCCAACTACGTCGGCCCGGCCGCGCGCTCCGTCCGGGACGTCCCCGGCGCCGACCAGGTATTCGACCAGGATGTCTGAGCCCGCCGCGATCGTTATCCCGGCGGACCTGCTGCCCTCGGACGGCCGGTTCGGCAGCGGGCCGACCAGGATCCGCGACGCCCAGCTTGAGGCGCTGACCGCCGCCGGACGCACGCTGCTCGGAACCTCGCACCGGCAGGCGCCGGTGCGAGGCCTGGTGCAGCGGGCGCGGGAGGGCCTGGCGACCCTGTTCGGCCTGCCCGATGACTACCTCGTCGTTCTCGGCAATGGCGGCACGACGGCTTTCTGGGATGCGGCCGCGTTCGGGCTTGTGTCGCAGCGGTCGCAGCACCTGAGCTTCGGGGAGTTCTCGGCCAAGTTCGCCAGGGTGACGCAGTCCGCGCCGTGGCTGGCCGATCCGTCAGTACGAGCTTCCGAGCCGGGAACGCACCCGCTCGCGCAGGCCGAGGCCGGCATCGACGCGTATGCACTGACGCAGAACGAGACGTCGACTGGCGTGGCCATGCCGGTCCGCCGGGTAGCCGGTGCGGACGACGGATCGCTCGTGCTCGTCGACGCCACGAGCGCGGCCGGCGGCATCGCCGTCGATCCGGCGGAGTTCGACGCGTACTACTTCGCGCCGCAGAAGTGCTTCGGCTCTGACGGCGGCCTGTGGATCGCGCTGCTGTCGCCGGCCGCGGTCGAGCGGGCCGGACGGCTCGCGGCCAGCGGCCGCTACATCCCTGAGTTCCTGTCCCTGCAGGCCGCGATCGATAACTCCCGGCTCCAGCAGACCTACAACACCCCGGCCGTGGCCACCGTGCTCCTGCTCGCCGAGCAGGTGGACTGGATGCTGGCTAACGGCGGCATGGCCTGGACGACGGAGCGGACCGCGACGTCATCCGGCATCCTCTACACCTGGGCGGAGAAGTCGCCGCTGGCGTCGCCGTTCGTGGCCGACCCGGCGGAGCGATCGCCGGTCGTCGCCACGATCGACTTCGCTGACACGGTCGAGGCCACGGCGGTGTCGAAGGTGCTGCGCGCCAACGGGATCGTGGACACCGACTCCTATCGCAAGCTCGGCCGCAACCAGCTGCGGATCGGCACCTTCCCGGCAGTAGAGCCCGCCGACGTCGAGGCCCTGACGGCGTGCATCGACTACGTGCTCGAGCGCCTGTAGCTTTCCGGCCGTCTCGCCCCGACCTGTCCGCGATCGAATCGTTACCTCCCTGGCCTGCCGAATTCCCGGTGCTTATTGGTCAATCTGGTTGTTTCCTCTAGCGTGTGCTATCTGGCCCGGCTATATGCCTGGTGTCACGTGAGCGTCTTCCGCACCTGCGGTCGACCTCCCGTGCACACCAGTCCCCGCCCGGGCCAGCCCCCCGCACGCGTCTAGGAGGAAGCCCCTTGAAGTCGACGAAGTGGGTCAGGTCGCGCCGTGCAGGCGTAATCCTGGCCGCAGGATCGGCCGGTTCCCTGCTGCTGTTCGGCCTGGCTGGCACCGCGTCAGCCGCGCCGCAGAGCGGCAAGACCGCCGTATCCCAGGGTCCCAACGAAGCGGCCCTGAAGCATCTTTCAGTCTTCGGCCCGACTCCGGCTGACACGCCAGAAACCGTGTCCTTTGTGCTGGATCCGCAGAACCGCTGGGCACTGGAGAACGCGGTCCAGCGCGGCATGCCCGGCGGCTACCTGAGCGTCAGCAAGTTCGCGCGCCAGTACGGCCAGTCCGCCGCCAACATCTCCGCGCTCGAGAGCTACCTTGCTGGCTTCGGCATCAAGAGCACCACCTACGCGGATGGCCTGAACATCAACACAACCGGCACCGCCGGCGACTATGACAGCGCGCTGTCGGTCCAGCAGGACAACTACAAGATCCCCGCCCAGAAGGCCAGCAACGCCAACGGCTACGTCGGCCACCCGGCGATGACGATCCACGGCACCAGGGGCACCCCGCTTCTGCCGCGCCGCCTCGGCCGCTTCGTGCTCGCCGTGCTGGGCCTGGACAACTACCCGACGTTCAGCAGCCAGGCCGTGCACGAGCAGGCCCTGGCCTCGGACCAGAAGCCGAGCGCGGTCCAGACCGGCAGCCTGACCCCGGCGGACTTCGCCAAGCAGTACAACCTCCGTCCGATCGCGAAGCACGCCACCGGCGCCGGGCCAGACGATCGGCATCGTGACGCTGGCGTCGCTGAACCCGTCTGACCCTGAGTACTTCTGGAAGAGCGTGCTCGGCATCAAGACCAAGGCCAACCGGATCACCCTGGACAACGTCGACGGCGGCCCCGGTGCCGTCACTGACGCGTCCGGCTCCGGCGAGACCACGCTGGACGTCGAGCAGTCCGGCGCGCTGGCCCCGGAAGCGAACATCAGGGTGTACCAGGCGCCGAACGACGACCCGGGCTTCACCGACGCGTTCTACACCGCGGCCAGCCAGAACGTGGCCGGCTCGGTGTCCTGCAGCTGGGGCGAGTCCGAGACCATCGTCCAGGCGATCATCAAGGAAGGCGAGGAGGACCCGAACTACGTCGAGGCCTTCGACAACGTCTTCCTCGAGATGGACGCGCAGGGTCAGAGCTCGTTCGTGGCATCGGGTGACGCCGGCGCGTACGCGCCTTACGCGGACCTGGGCACGACCAACCTCGCCGCGAGCACTCCGGACGACAGCCCGTGGACCACGTCCGCGGGCGGCACCACGCTGGCCGGGACCATCCCGCTGACGTCCACGGTCTCCGCGACCATCACGTCGCAGCGAGCCTGGGGCTGGGACTGGCTGTGGCCGTACTACTACCTGTTCGAGAACCCCTCGACGGGACAGCCGTTCACCTCGGAGGCGAGCTTCGCCGAGGCTGAGGGCATCGGCGGCGGTGGCGGCGGCTTCAGTGTCTATGAGCCCACGCCCCTGTATCAGTACCTGGTCCCCGGCGCGCACCGGTTCAGCGCGGTCGAGTACCTGACGCCGACGGACTACCAGAACGTCGACGGGCTGACGCTGCCGACTGCCTGGAACTTCAACGCCACCCCGTCAGTGTCCACGGGCTTCGGCGCCGGCCGGGTGACGCCGGACGTTGTTGCTGACGCCGATCCCTTCACCGGTTACCTGCTGTACTTCTCCGAGTTCGCCAGCGGCGGAGCACTGCAGGCTGGCTGGGGCGGCACCAGCTTCGTGGCACCGCAGTTCAACGGTGCCACCGCGCTGATGGATTCCTACCTCGGCCACCGGGTCGGGTTCTGGAACACGGCGGCCTACCAGTTCGCCACCGCGGCGAACTCGCCGTTCACCCCGCTGGACGCGACCGGCACCAGCAACGACAACCTCTACTACACCGGCACGCAGGGTCAGCTCTTCAATGTGGGGACTGGCCTCGGCACGCCGAACTTCGCCAGGCTGGCGGAGGACTTCGCCAGCAACAGCTGACGCGGTAGCCGCAGCAGACAGGCCGGGCCCGGTACGTCCCCTCGGGGGCGTACCGGGCCCGCCGCGTTCTGGCACCGCGTTCTGGCACCGCGTTCTGGAGCCGCTAGCCGGGGTCCTGCCCGGCGCGGGCTGCTGAGGCAGCCAGCGGCCAGGCTCCGACGCTGTCGTACCGGGGCCTGCCGTTACCCGGGCGGCTGCGCATCAGGTGAATCTCCCCTGCGGTCCAGGCCGTCCCGCTGAAGCGCGCTAGCTCACTGGTGAGGCCGGAGGCATCGGTCTGCACCCGGCAGCGGGCCAGCGTGAGATGCGGGTGGTATTTCTTCCCCTCATCGGGCGGCGGCGCCCCGGCCCGTCGCGCGCCGGCCGCCACCGAGGCAGCGAGCCTGCCCAGCGCGCGGCTGTCGCCCTGCAGGCCGGCCCACACGATCCGGGCCCGCCGGGCGGACGGGAACGCACCGCCGCCGGCGATGGCCAGCTGCTGCTCGTGATGGCGGCGGGCAGCCCGCTCCAGCCGGGTGCGCAGGCCAGGCAGCTTGTCGTCCGGCGACCTCGCCGAGAAAGGCGACAGTCACGTGCCATGACGCCCTGCTGGCCCAGCGCAGCTCAGGCGCCGCCAGCCGGAGTGGCTCGGTGGCGGCCGCCAGCTCGGCCAGTGCCCCGTCCGGCGGCAGGATGGCGACGAACAGCCTCATGCCGCCATTGGTATCACCAGCCCGCCTCCTGGCACGGCTGAGCGCTCAGCGGCGGCTCAGGCGGCCATGCGCGCCAGCTCGGCCGGGCGCAGGTAGCTGCGTATCTGAACGCCCCGGTGCCGGGCCAGAACGTAGGTCATGACGACAGTCGCCACCATGGAGATCACTCCGCCGGCGATCAGGGTCATCCGCGGGCCGTACGCCTCGGCGACCCAGCCGGCCAGCGGCGAGCCGAGCGGCGTGCCGCCCAGAAAGACCAGCATGTACAGGCCCATGACCCGGCCGCGCATGTCGGGTGCGGTGTTGAGCTGGGTGCTGGAATTCGCTGCCGTGGTGAAGGTGAGCACCGCGATCCCGGTCGGGACCAGCGCGACCAGGAAGGCGAGATAGCCCGGCATCATGCCGGTGACGATCTCGAACACGCTGAAGGCGAGCGAGGTGGCAAGCAGCAGCCGCAGCGTCGGGCGGCTGCGGCGCGCCGCCAGCAGCGCGCCGCCGAGCGCGCCGACCGCGAACACGGCCGAGGCAAGCCCGAACGCGCTCGCTCCGGTATGGAAGACCGCCCGCGACATCAGCGCGATTGTGACCTGGAAGTTCATGCCGAACGTCGACACGAAGAAGATCAGGATGAGCGGCATCCACAATGTCGGCCTGGCGCGGACGTACGTGAGGGCCTCGCGCAGCTGCCCGCGGCTGCGCGGCGCCCGCGGAGCGCGCTGCAGCTCCTCCGGTCGCATCAGCTTCAGGCTGATCAGCACCGCTCCGTAGGACGCGGCGTTCACCAGGAAGGCGGCGGGCGTCCCGACAAGTCCGATCACCAGGCCCGCCACCGCCGGGCCGGCAATCCTGGCCAGGTTGAAAACGGCGCTGTTGAGCGCGATCGCATTGGCCATGCCGTTCTTGCCGACCATCTCCACCGCGAACGCCTGCCGGGTGGGGTTGTCCACCACGGTGACGAGGCCGAGCGCGAAGGCCAGCAGGTAGACGTGCCAGATCTGGACCGAGCCGGTCAGCGCGAGGACGCCCAGGATCAGCGCCAGGCCGCCCATGGCTGCCTGCGTCACCATGAGGATCCCGCGCTTGGAGTAGCGATCGGCGATCACGCCGCCCCACAGGCTGAACAGCAGCAGCGGCAGGAACTGCAGGCCCGTGGTGATGCCCAGAGCGGTCCCGCTGTTGTGGGTGAGTTCAAGTACGAGCCAGTCCTGCGCGACCCGCTGCATCCAGCTGCCGGTGTTGGACACGACCTGCCCGGTGGCGAAGAGCCGGTAGTTCCTGGTCTGCAGCGATCCGAACGTTTTGCTACCCCACCGCGGCCTGGCGGTCAGGACTGGCTGAGCTTCTCCAGAATCGGGGCCGCCGCTCGCAGCACCGCCCGCTCCTGCGGCGTCAGCTCTCTGAGGCGCTTCGCCAGCCACGCCTCCCTGAGACGGCGGGACTGATAGACCAGCTCCCGGCCGCGTTCTGTCGCTGTCAGCACGACCTGACGCCGGTCGGTGGCGTGCGGGGCCCGCATGACCAGCCCATGCTCCTCGAGAGCCGCGATGACCCTCGTCATGGACGGCGGCTGCACCTTCTCGTGCTCGGCCAGCTCGCCTGGCGTCATCGCCGAGTGCACTTCCAGCGCTGCCAGGGCCGCTAGCTGGGTGTCGGAGAGCCCCGGCTCCATGCCCTTGGTCAGGCGCTCGGCCCGCAGCCTGCGCGCGAGCCTGCTTACGGAGATGCGAAGAGCGCTCGCGAGGCCCGCGTCCGATCTTGTCTGCTGAGGCGTGGTCATCTTCGTTAACCTGAGTCATTACTCTTGCTAACCATAGGCGGCAGTCATGCATTCCGCCACTCCGGCTAGCGCGCGGGCTGGGGCCGGACCGTCGCGGTGCAGCTCCGCACCCGCCGGCCTGCCAGGGCGAGTGCCCGCCCGGGCCTGGCCTCCTGGATCTCGCTCGGTCCGCCTGCATCGTCGCACGATGGCGGGCCCGGCGCAGCCCGACGACGCGAGTATGCCGCCGGCCCCGCTGGCGGGCTGCGCCGCCTAAGCAGGTAAAGGCCCGCTGAACTGCCTGTCGTCGCGCTACGCTACTAATGCTTACTTTCAGTGATCACGCGGATGCGATTCGGCGATCTACAGGGGCGGCACATGCGGATGAGCTGGCGGGCCGCCCGGCGGCTGGCCGTGCTGACCGCAGGCGCCGGGCTGGGCTTCACCGCCGCCCTTTCCATCCCGATCACGGCCGCCGCCTCGCCGGCCGCCCCGCGCCCTGCCGCGCACCTCGGCGCAGCGCATCCCACGGCCGCGCACCCGGATGCCGGAGCCGCGCACGACAGGTCCGCGACCGACAGGGCCGGGACACGACAGGGCCGGGCAAGATGGGGCCGCGCACGATGGGTCCGTGCTGGACGGAGCGGCCGGGCTGGCCGTCGGCAGGAGGCAGGGCAGGTCTCCGTCCGGACGACCGGCAGGGCGTCGTCCCCGAGCCCGGCCCCCGCAGATCGGGCCGCGCGCCTGCCCGGAACCGGCTTCGACGGAATACTGGTCGCGGCCGTCGGAACCGCCCTCACGGTCGCCGGCTGGCTGCTGCTCATCGCGGGAAGCCGGCGGCTGCGCCGCTAGCGAGACCATGATCCGAAGGACCGTGCGCACGCCAGGACGGGTAAGAGTCGTCCCGATCATGGTCAGCTCATCATCAGCTAGCCTGAGCTGGTGAGCCGTCCCGAGCGGCCGTCGCCGCCGCCGCTGGAAGGCGACGACCGCCTGATCACCGCAGTCATCACCGCGGGTTTCCTGATCGCGCTGATCGTGCTGCTAATCGTCCGCAGCCAGCTGGCGCAGGCTGACCGCTGGTGGATCTACGTCGCGGCGTCCGGAACGGCACTGGGCCTGTTCGGGCTCGCGTACGTGCCCTACCTGAAGCGATCGCGCAGCCGCAAGGCTCAGCGGCGGCAGCCGGCGCAGCGGGATCAGGGACCGCCGGTCTAGCCGTCCCGGACCCGCTCCCCGGTCAGGACTCGTGGTCGAGCGACTCGAAGACGGTATCGGCGAGCGCGATGCCCGGCATGTCAACCAGGTCGTAGCCGACTTCATCGATAACGGGCGTGACCGTGCCCGCAGGCTGCGCGGACACCGCCTCAGAGTGCGCACCGCAGCCGTGATCGAGTGAGACGACGCGGCCGTCGTCGGGCGCATACTCATTGGCGCAGGCACCGAAGACCCGGCCGAGCGGACCGCCCAGCGGCACCAGGAACCCGCAGGTCGCGCACGGCCCTGGCGCGGCCCGTGCCAGCGGCGTTCCCGGCCCGTGCTCGCTTGCGTACCAGCGCACCGCCGTCAGATCCCGGCCGATCGCCGACAGCAGCCGGGTACGGCCCGCCGGCGCGCCAGAGTCGGCGTCCCGCTGGCCAGCGAAGCCGATGCTGGCCGCCAGTTCCCTGCCCTCGTCCCAGGTCGCGCTGTCGTCCCAGTCCAGCACTCCGTCATCGCCCTCGAGCATCGCGACGGGAACGAGGCGCTCATCATCGGTCGCGGCCGGAAGCAGATCACCAACCCCAAGATCGCCAGGGCGGACCCGCTCGCTCCACGGCACCCAGTCCGGTGCCAGCAGGGAGTCAGGACCGGGCAGCAGGACGACCTCGCTGACGGTGACCGCCTTGGCGCGGGAGGCGCGGCTCACCGTCACCGCCCAGCGCCACCCCACATAGGCCCTGTCCGTGGCGCTGAACAGGTGGGTGACGACGCGCTCATCGTCGGCCGAGACGCCGACGTGCTCGCCGACGTTGCCTGCGCCGGCCATCTCCTCGGCGGCGGCGCGGGCGATGTCAGTGGCCTCCACGCAGGTCTCGTCGAGGACTGCTGTTCGCGATCGAGTAGGGCTCACGATTAGTAATTGTCCCTCATCCGGAGGTGTGCGTGGCCCGCTCCCGCAGGCACCCGCTGGCCGAACGCGGCGAGACGGTGTTGTGCAGGCCCGCGGAAGCAGAATACTTGAGCCATGGGAGACACCGGCACGAGGGAGCGAGCCAGGCGGGCCGGTCATTCGGTCTACTCGGCGTCGCAGCGCGCCGGCCGGGTCAGCGCGGCGGCAGCGGGCGGCGCGGGCCGTTTCGTGCACCGGCTGAGCGGTGCATCCGGCGCCAGCCGGACCGGACTGTCACACCTGATTGAGCTGACCGCGGCGGGCAGCGTCGGCGACGCCTTCGTCGCGGTCGCCCTGGCCGGCAGCCTGTTCTTCAGCGCCTCGGTGGGAGAGGCCCGTAGTCGCGCCGCGCTTACGCCCTGCTAGTAACGATTGCTCCCTATGCGATTCTTGCGCCGCTGATCGGCCCGCTGCTAGACCGGGTCAAGCAGGGCAACCGCTACATCATCATGGGAACCCTGCTGGCCCGCGGCCTGCTGTGCTGGGGCATGGCCTCGTCCCTCGGCGACACGGTTACCCTGCTGCCCGCGGCCTTCGCGGTCCTGGTACTGCAGAAGGCCTATGGCGTCACCAGATCGGCCGTCACCCCCCGGCTGCTGCCGTCGGAGATCACCCTGGTGACCGCTAACGCCAGGTCGAACCTCGGCTCGCTCATCGCCACCTCGCTGGGCGCGATCGTGGCTCTTGGCGTCGATAAGCTCGCCGGCGGCGGCAACGGCGGTGCCGCGTGGGTGCTGCGCGTGGGCACGGTGGTCTACCTCGCGGCCATGCTGCTCGGGCTGCGCCTGCCGGACCGCGTCGACGCAGTGCCGCAAGGCACGGCCGCAGGCGGTCTCGGCCCGACGGTGCCGTTTGCCGAGGGCCGTTTGCCGGGGCGCCGTTTGCCGAGGCAACCAGCTGCTGCCGGGCCCGGCGCTCATCCGGCAATGGCCTGGGCGGCCGGCAGGCAGAGGCTGCGGCGGATACCGCGAACGCCGCCGGCCAGCGGCGGCGAAGACGCGGGATTCCCGCAATCGGGCCGGTCGTCGGCGAGGCAATGCGCGCAAACGCCGCGATCAGGGTTTTCTACGGCTTCATGATCTTCTTCCTCGCCTTCACCCTGCGCAGCGAGCAATTCGGCACGGTCTCGTACAAGGTCGCGCTGGCAGGGCTGGCCGTGGCGATCGCGGCTGGCGGCATGATCGGCACCGGAATCGGCTCAGCGCTGAAGTCCCGCTCGCCGCAGGCGATGATGTTCACCGTCCTCGGCCTTACTGCCGCTGCCGGCACGGCATGCGCCATCCTGTTTGGCCTGTGGTCAGTGTGGGCGGTCGCGCTGGCTGCCGCTATAGCGCAGACGCTGGTGAAGGTTGCGCTCGACTCGATCCTGCAGCGCGAGATCCCGGATGAGAAACGCGCATCGACCTTCGCGTTCTCCGAGACGGTGCACCAGCTCGCCCTCGTCGCGGGCGGCCTGCTCGGGCTGCTCCTCTCGCTCACCGGGAGCGGCTTCGCCGGCCTCACGGTCGGCCGCCGCCGGCCTGCTGGCTGCCCTGTGCTGGCTGCTTATCGCCCGGCGGCGGCGCATCCTGCGGGCGCACCCGGCTGCGGCCAGCCCGGCCCGCTAGCACCAGAACGTCCTGGTCAGCCCTCCAGGTCCGCGGCGACGGCGCGCAGCACGGCCGCGATCTTCTTCGCGTCCCGGCTGTCTGGGTGCTTGGAGCGCCGGTAGGTGTTCGATACCCCGTCCAGCAGCTTGATCAGGTCCTCGATGATCAGGACCATCTCGTCCGGGCTCTTCCGGTAGCCTTCGCCACGCTCGGCGGCGGCTCCAGGACGCGCACCTGAAGCGCCTGAGTCCCGCGCCGGCCCTCTGCGACCCCGAACTCGACTCGCTGGCCAGGCTTCAGTGCCGCCCCGGCAGGTTCCAGTGCGGTCGAATGCACAAAAACCTCACCCCCGTCATCACGGGTGAGGAAGCCGAAGCCCTTGTCGGCGTCATACCACTTGACCTTGCCAGTAGGCACGAGCGAGACCTTACGCGAGGAGGAACGAGGTGACCGCACGCGCCAGGCACGTGCTCAGTAAGGGTATCGGTTTCTGGCCGCCTTCCGCGCTTCCGCCAGGTCACCGACACCGAGCTCCGGGGGGCAGGTATGCGGCTGATGTAGACGTGGTCCCAGCCGCTGCCGGGACCACGTCCGCCACGGCCTCACACGTCGGATAGCGCTGGGACGGGATCGCGTATAAGACCGGGAACCGGCTGGCAGGCCAGGCCGCCGCCAGCAAGCTGCGGCGTGTATACCCAGCGTGACCTGCCGTCAACCTAGGACACCTTGTGCGGCTTGTTCCATGGCGCCCCGGCCGGCGGACGGCGGACGTGAACCGTCCGCCAGGCCAGGTAAGCGGCGCCCAGGACAGCAGCAAGGCGGCTGACGATATCGGCGTAGACCCAGGCCATGTGCAAGCCGTGGTGCACCCCTCCGCCGTGGCCGCCGCCTTCGGCAAATCCGGCAGCCGTCCCGATCACCGCCAGCAGTATGGGCAGCGCCAGGCCCAGCCACTTGTCCCGGTAGTCCCACAGCCGCGAGGCCAGCGCGACCGCCGCGCCGAGCAGCCACACCGGCGGGAAGATCAGGCCGCCGAGCCCGAGCAGCACGACCGAGGATGCCTCCAGCGGATGACTCCTGGCCCAGCTGACAGTGTCCGCGATCATCGCCGCCGCCCGCGACGACGGCGCGGCGTCAGCGACCGCCAGCCGGACGGTCACTGGCGGGACGGCTCCGGTATCCCCTCCGGAGCCCGCGCCGGATCCGGTCCCTGCGGCATGACAGCGGTCGGACCGCCCCCGGTACCGGCAGAACCGCGATCACTGCCGGACGGCGCCGGCCGGTTCGCGGCGGCGCCGGACGGCGAAGCGCCGCCGACGGCGCAGGGGTGCCGGACGGCAGGGCGTGCCGTTCGGACCGTGGACCCGGACCGGCGCAGCGCTGCCGGCTGGATCAGGGGTGCCGGACGGCAGCGGCGTGCCGTTCAGGACCGTGGACCCCGCGGCCTGGACGGGCCAGGCAGGCCGGGTCCGGTCGCTCCCGCTGCGCTGCGAGTCCGGTGGCCCGTCCCGCGCTGCCGGGCTTCGGTCCGCTGCGCAGGCCGGGGCCCATCCCGGTCGTCAGGCTGGCCCGGTACGACGGCAGCCTGATCCGTTCGAGGAGCCGGCCGTGGTCGCTTCCGGGCCGCTCTGAGTACCTTTCGGCGAGGCGGGGCCGTTGCCGCGGCCCGGCTCGCTGCCACCACCGCTGCGCTGTCACCGCGCTGACCATCGCCTGCAGCCTGGCCTTCGGAGCCGCCGAGCAGGGTCAGCTGCAGATCCGTGCGGCTGCCTTCCTGTACCGGCCAGTGCCAGCTCGCGCCTCTTGCCCTGCCCGCGCCTCCGCGCAGGGCCCTGGTGAGCCGGCTGCCGGTGACGGGCTCTAAGGCCTCCCCGCGCACGGCGGCGAGCCGCTGGCGCTCCTGCCGCACCAGCCCGGCCGGATCACCGAGCCCGGACAGGAGCCTGGCGACTTCGACCGCCGTCGGCGGCCCGCCCAGTCCGGTCTTGCGCTCGATAAAGTCGCGGGTCCGGCTGACCAGCGCGCGCCGGTCATCGGGGCCGAGCTGACCGCGGGCCGCAACCGACAGTCGGTTGAGGTAGTCGCGGATGAGCTGTTCGGTCGGCGGGCTCATGCGCTGATAATCCCTCTTGCAGCAGGCGTTGTGGAGTCGGCACGCACGGGAAATGCCCAGCGCCGCGCAACAGGCGAGGCGGGCGGGACGAGCGTGACAGCAGCCATCCCCGCGGCCAGTGCGCTGGCGGAACCGCGGGGATTGTCTCCCTGTTATATCGGTCCGCAACGCCGGAGGCGGCCCCGGGTAGACCCGGAACCGCCTCCAGTGTGCTCAGCCTTCTCGGCTTTGCCTGACTTACCTCTCCGTGGGCCGGCGCAGGCCAGCCGGACCGGATCAGAAGTCCATGTCACCGCCGCCCGGAGCGGCCGGAGCCTGCTCCTTCTGCGGCTTCTCGGCGATGACTGCCTCGGTCGTCAGGAACAGTGCGGCGATCGAAGCGGCGTTCTGCAGCGCAGAGCGCGTCACCTTGGCGGGGTCGATGATGCCAGCCTTGAACATGTCGACATACTCGCCGTCGGCAGCGTTCAGGCCATGCCCCGCAGTCGAGGCCGCGAACCTTCTCGACCACCACGCCGCCCTCAAGGCCGGCATTGATGGCGATCTGCTTCAGCGGCTCATCCAGCGCCCGGCGCACGATCTGCGCGCCCGTCGCCTCGTCACCCTTCAGCTCGAGCTTCTCGAACGCGCTCTTGCCAGCCTGCAGCAGGGCCACACCGCCACCAGGGACGATGCCCTCCTCCACCGCAGCCTTGGCGTTCCGCACCGCATCCTCGATCCGGTGCTTGCGCTCCTTCAGCTCGACCTCAGTCGCCGCGCCGGCCTTGATGACGGCCACGCCGCCAGCCAGCTTGGCGAGCCGCTCCTGCAGCTTCTCGCGGTCGTAGTCCGAGTCGGTGTTCTCGATCTCGGCGCGGATCTGGTTCACCCGGCCGGAGATCTGCTCGGCGTCGCCCGCTCCGTCGACGATCGTGGTCTCGTCCTTCGTCACGACGACCTTGCGGGCCCGCCCGAGCAGGTCCACGTCGGCGTTCTCCAGCTTGAGGCCGACTTCCTCGCTGATGACCTGGCCGCCGGTCAGGATCGCGATGTCGCCGAGCATGGCCTTGCGGCGGTCACCGAAACCGGGGGCCTTCACCGCAACGGACTTGAACAGGCCGCGGATCTTGTTCACGACCAGGGTCGCGAGGGCCTCGCCCTCGACGTCCTCGGCAATGATGACGAGCGGCTTGCCCGACTGCACGACCTTGTCGAGCAGCGGAAGCAGGTCCTTGTTGGCCGAGACCTTCGAGTTGACGATGAGGATGTAGGGGTCCTCGAGGACGGCCTCCATGCGCTCAGGGTCAGTCACGAAGTAGTGCGAGATGTAGCCCTTGTCGAAGCGCATGCCCTCGGTGAGCTCAAGCTCGAGGCCGAAGGTGTTGCTCTCCTCGACGGTGATAACGCCTTCCTTGCCGACCTTGTCCATCGCCTCGGCGATCATCTCGCCGATCGCGGTGTCACCAGCGGAGATGGAGGCGGTGGAAGCGATCTGCTCCTTGGTCTCCACGTCCTTGGCCAGCTTGGAGAGCTCCTCGCTCACGCGCTCGACGGCTGCCTCGATGCCGCGCTTGAGCGACATCGGGTTGGCACCCGCGGCGACGTTGCGCAGGCCCTCGCGGACCAGCGCCTGGGCGAGAACAGTTGCCGTAGTAGTTCCGTCGCCAGCGACGTCGTCCGTCTTCTTAGCGACTTCCTTGACAAGCTCGGCGCCGATCTTCTCCCACGGGTCCTCGAGCTCGATCTCCTTCGCGATGGACACGCCATCGTTGGTGATCGTGGGGGCTCCCCACTTCTTCTCGAGCACCACATTGCGGCCCTTGGGGCCGAGGGTTACCTTGACGGCGTCGGCGAGCTGGTTCATGCCGCGCTCGAGGCCGCGCCTGGCGTCCTCGTCAAACGCGATCATCTTCGCTGCCATAGGCTTCCAGTCCTCCCGGAACTTTGTGCCTGCGTGCCGACCGGGCCGACGCCCGCGACGGACGGCTCTCCTGACGGTCAGTCCCTGCCCGACGCCAGGTGGGCCTCATCGCCCCGATCACATCACTGCGTTGTCACTCTCACCCCGAGAGTGCCAACGACATTTTTAGCACTCTCCTACCGAGAGTGCAAGCGAAGGGCCTCTTGAGAGAGGCTTTCTGCAGGTCAGGAACGCCCTGTCCGAAATCTCGCCCTTTCTCACGCAAACGAAGAGCCCGGTACCCCGACTGGGGTACCGGGCTCTCCCGGCAGTCTTAACGCCGCGAACCTAGACGGTCCGCACGGCCTCGGCCTGCGGGCCTCGGTCGCTCTGCGTGATGTCGAACTCCACCCGCTGGCCCTCTTCGAGGGTGCGGTAGCCATCCGATTGGATAGCTGAGAAGTGGACGAATACGTCCCTACCACCGTCGACCGCGATGAAGCCGTAGCCCTTATCCGCGTTGAACCATTTGACGGTGCCCTGAGCCATTACCAACAACTCCCTAACTCTGCTCGGGCTGCGGGTCCCGCCCTTGCTACGCGGAACCCGTTGATCGCGGTGCAGTCCTGGCCTCACCGACAAGCTCCGCTTGCCGCTCTTCCACGTACCAACGGCGACCGGACACGACTTTACATCGTGCGCAGTTGCACTGGGGCAACTTGTGCCTGTCTCTGTAACAATGTGCCATGCGGCTGCGGGGCGCCGCCGCGACCGGCAGGTTCGTCCGCGAGCAGGTCAGCCGCCTGCCACAGCCGGAATAACTGACACCTGCCCGCCGGCCGCGACGGGAGTGTCCAGACCCTCCGACAGCCGGATGTCGTCATCGTTCACGTACACGTTGACGAACCGGCGGAGCTGCCCGGAATCGTCCAGCAGCCGGCCGCTGATGCCGGGGTAGTCGGCGTCCAGGCCGGCGATGAGCTGCCGGACGGTGCCGGGCGCACCGGTGACGACGGCGGTCCCGCCGGTATAACTGCGCAGGATCGTCGGGATGCGAACGGACACGGACATGCTCAGCCTGCCTTTCTGGCCGCGGGCGCGGACTCGCGCGCGGCAAATGCCTCAAGCGTGGGTGCGATGCTGGCCTCGATGGTAGTTGTCACAGCATCGGGTGTCTTGAGACCGTCACCAGAGTTGATGATGACCGTTCGCGCGTCCGGGTCGATCTGGCCTTCTTTCAGCAGGTTTCGCAGCACCGCCAGCGTGACGCCGCCCGCCGTCTCGGCGAAGATGCCCTCGGCCGAGGCCAGCAGCCTGATGGCGTCCACGAGCTCGTCATCGCTGACGTCTGCCACCCCGCCGCCAGTCCGCCGGACGACATCCAGCACGTACGGGCCGTCAGCCGGGTTGCCGATCGCCAGCGACTTGGCGATCGTCGCCGGGCGGACCGGCTGCACGACGTCGTGGCCGGCCCGGAACGCCGCAGCGACCGGGGAGCAGCCCGTCGCCTGGGCGCCGAAGACCTTGTAGGGCGCCTCGTCGACCAGTCCGGTGGCGATCAGCTCGCGGAAGGCCTTGTCGATCTTTACCAGCTGGGCGCCGGAGGCGACGGGAACCACGATCTGCTCGGGAAGCCGCCAGCCGAGCTGCTCGGCGATCTCGAACCCGATCGTCTTGGAACCCTCGGCGTAATACGGCCGGACGTTGACGTTGACGAACGCCCAGTCGTCCCGCTCGTCCGCCAGCTCCGAGGCCAGCTTGTTCACGTCGTCATAGCTGCCCTGCACCGCTACCAGCGACCCGCCGTAGACAGCCGAGCCGATGATTTTCTGCGGCTCCAGATCAGCGGGGATCAGGACGACGGAGCGGATGCCGGCCCGGGCGGCGGCCGCGGCCACCGCATTCGCCAGGTTGCCGGTCGACGGGCAGGCAAGCACCCTGAAGCCGAGCTCGAGCGCGGCCGCGAGGGCGACGCCGACGACGCGGTCCTTGAACGAGTGGGTGGGGTTGCCGCGCTCGTCCTTGATCCACAGCTCGCGCATGCCGAGAATGCTGGCCAGCTGATCCGCCCGTACCAGCCGCGTCCAGCCGGGATCGAGATTCGGGGTGCTGGCGATGTCCGGCCGTACCGGCAGCAGGCTGGCGTAGCGCCACATGCTGAGCGGCCCGGACTCGATGTGCTCCCGCGTCAGCGGCGGCAGGTTATAGGCCACCTCCAGCGGGCCGAAGCACTGGTCGCACACGTGCGTCGAGCCGAGCGGGCAGGTGTGCCCGCACTCGCGGCAGGCAAGATTGGTGGCGAATCCGAAGGACGACGGGATAGTCGATGATGCTGCGTTGGTCAGCGTGGTACTCACTGGCGAGGCCTCTCTCCTCATCTGTCCCGGCGGCTGATGCCGCGGGCCGGAGTTGGCACCTGTCACGTGATGACCTCGCCGCTACGGCTGCGCTGCGTCATCGGACTCGCTACAGCGGAAAAACGATCAACGTGATGGTTGCCGGGGCTTCATCGGGCCGTTCCCTCCACCCCTCTGGATGAGCGATATGCAGTTGTGTACCGAATCTTAACCTGACGTTGCTGTGCTGCCCAACCCGGGATTCCGCCGCAAACCAGGGCCGGCATCCGCCTGCTGCACGGGCCATCAGGCTCGCGGGCTGACAGTCAGTGACAGGAGCGCGGAATCCGGGCATCGGCCTAGGCCGGCCCCTGGCAGCCCGGCAGCCGGACATTAGGCTCGCAGTTTGTGGGCGAAGCGCAGGCCGGCGGGCGAATTCTGATCGCGTCCAACCGGGGGCCAGTCTCCTTTTCGCTGGGCGATGACGGCCGCCTGTCCGTCAGGCGCGGCGGCGGCGGGATGGTGTCTGGCCTGTCCGCGGTCGCGGAGAGTACGGACATGCTGTGGGTCTGCGCCGCGCTGACCGACGGTGACCGGGTGGCGGCACGGGCCGCTCCGGGCGGCATGATCGATCCCGGCCTGACCGGCGGCGGCGCCGAGGTCCGGATGCTCGATATCCCGCCGGCCTTGTTCCAGCGGGCCTATAACGCCGTGGCGAACTCCACCCTCTGGTTCGTGCACCACATGCTCTACGCCACGCCGATTCAGCCGAGTTTCGGACCCAGCTTCGCGCGCGACTGGGAGGCGTTCCGCAGCTACAACGAGATGTTCGCGGCCGCGCTCGCCGATGCGGCGTCGGCCGCCGAGGAGCGCAGCGGCCTGCCCGCCCGCGCGATCATCCAGGATTATCACCTCTGCCTGGCGCCGCACCTGCTGGCGCGGAGCGCGCCGGGAGTCAGGATCGCGCATTTCTCGCACACCCCGTGGGCCCCGCCTGATTACTACCGGATGCTGCCCGACGACGTCGGCCGCGAGGTCCTGGCCGGGATTCTCGGTGCCGACCACGCCGGTTTCCTGTGCCGGCGCTGGGCTGACGCCTTCGTCGACTGCTGCGAGCAGTTTCTCGGCGCGAAGGTGGACGCCGGCCGGCGCCAGGTCACCTGCGACGGCCACGTGACCAGCATCGGCGTGCACCCGCTCGGCGTCGATGCGGGCCAGCTGCGGGCACGGGCCGCCGAGCGCGACGTGCTGAGCCGGATGGCAGCGCTCGCGGACGCCACTGCCGGGCGCAAGCTGATCGTCCGGGTCGACCGCACCGAGCTGTCGAAGAACATCGTCCGCGGCCTGGAGGCGTACCGGGAGCTGCTGCGCACCCGGCCCGAGTGGCGCGGGAAAGTGGTGCACGTGGCCTTCGCCTATCCGTCCCGGCACGATCTGCCGGAGTACCGGGAGTACACCGCCGCGGTCCAGCGCATGGCCAGGCAGATCCAGGACGAGTTCGCCGTTCCGGGCTGGGACCCGCTGCTGCTCGACGTTCATGACGACTATGCGCGCTCGCTGGCGGCCTGCCGGCTGGCAGACGTCATGCTGGTCAACCCGATCAGGGACGGGATGAACCTGGTCGCCAAGGAAGGGCCGATCCTGTCGGACGGCGGCTGTGCGGTTGTCCTGTCCACGGAGGCGGGCGCGGCCGCCGAGCTGGGCGCCGAGGCGCTCCTGGTGAATCCGTTCGACGTGAGCCAGACCGCGCAGGCGCTGCACGAGGCGCTGACCATGAGCGACGAGGAACGCAGCCGCCGCAGTGCCGCGCTGGCCGCTGCCTCGGCGGCGATGCCGCCGAGCCGCTGGTTCGCCGAGCAGGTCGAGGCGCTCGATCAGGCCGGCGCCGGCTGAGCAGCCAGAGCCGGCGGGCCGCCGTACGACGAGCGGCTGGCTAGGCGCCGAACGCGGCAGCGAGGCCGCCCAGGAGTGCCGCGACCCCGGCCGGCCCGTCGACGACCAGGTCAGCTTCGGCAGCAAGCTGCGGCACCTCAGCGGAGCCGCTGCAGACCAGCAGGCCCGGCGTGCCCGTCCGGCGCAGCTCGCGCACCGCGGCGAACGCGGGCCTGTCACCGAGGTCGTCACCGCAGAACAAGATCGCCTCAGGTGCCCGCTCGGCTGCCAGGGAAGTGAGCGCGCGCCCCTTGTCCGCTCCCGGCGGACGGAGCTCAAGTACGAGCCTGCCCGGCTCCAGCGCCAGGCCGGTCCTGGCGGCCAGGCCGGCCAGCGGGGCGCGCAGCTGATCGAGCTCTGCGTCGGGCCGCGCGGCGCGGCGGGTGTGCACCGCAAGCGCGTCGCCCTTGTCCTCGATCCAGGTACCCGGGTCCGCACCTGCCGCCGACAGCACCGCCGGCAGGTCGGCGCGGGCCACGCTCAGGCCGGGCGGCGGCGGCGGACTCGACACCGTGCCCCGCTCGAAGCGCTGCATCCCGTAGTGCCCGAGCACGATCACCCCCGGAACGGACGCAACGCCGGCGAAGCTCGCCGCATCAGCCGCCGGGCGCCCGGTGATGATCGCCACGGTTCCGGCCCTTCCGGCCAGGCGGGTGAGCGACCGGGTAGCGTCCGGCGTCGCGCGGGCGGCAGCGGGGTCGTCGATGATCGGGGCGAGCGTGCCGTCGAAGTCGACAGCGATCAGCGCGCGCTCCGGATCGGTGATCAGCGCGGCCAGCCCGGCTCTGCCCTCGGCGGTTGCCGGAACCGGCAGGCCGGCAACGGCACGCTGGCGCTCGGTGTCCTCGGTCATTCGGCGTCCCCGGTCATTCGGCGTCCCCGGTCTTGCGCTAGTCCGGCCGTGCCGAGCGCATTCGCTGCCGCCTGCTGCGCTGCCGCCGCAGGCGGGTCACCAGCACGGGGTCGAACTCGGCCGCCTCGGGCCGGTCGATGAGCTCATTGAGCAGCTGGTAATACCTGGTGACCGGCATGCCGAATACCTCCAGGATCTCCCGCTCCTTGGCCCCCGCGACCCGCCACCAGCTCCGCTCGAAGGCCAGGATGCGCATGTCGCGCTCGGACAATCCCGCCACCCGGCCTCCTGGCAACCCGCGCCGTCTGCCCATCTTAGGCAGCCGCCGCCGATCGGGCCGCTGCCCCTCGCCCTATGCGCGGGGCCACCGGCAAACTACGCTGACCAGTCGTGACCGTCTATAGCTACCTGAGCTTCCTCACCGACTACGGCCTGGAGGACGGATTCGTCGCGGCCTGCCACGGGGCGGCAGCCAGAATCGCCCCGGCGGCCAGGATCATCGACATCACTCACCTGGTGCAGCCGGGTGACGTCCGCCGCGGCGCCGCGGTGCTGGCACAGACCGTCGCCTACCTGCCGCCTGCCGTTCACGTCGCGGTCGTCGACCCCGGCGTCGGCACTGCCCGCCGGGCGGTCGCGGTCGCTGCGGGCGGCAGCATCCTCGTCGGCCCGGACAACGGACTGCTGTCCTGGGCAGTCGCGGCGCTCGGCGGCGGCAGCGAGGCGGTCCAGCTGACCAACGGAGAGTTGTGGCTGCATCCGGTCTCAGCGACCTTCCACGGCCGCGACATCTTCATGCCGGTGGCCGCGCATCTGGCCGCGGGCCTGGACCTGGCCGAGGCCGGCGACAAGGTCGGCATCGACGATCTGGTCACGCTGCCCGCTCCTACCAGCAGGCTGCATGATGGTGCCGCGGAGGGTGAGGTCATGTCAGTAGACCGGTTCGGGAACGTGCAGTTGTCCATCCCGGCTGCCGACGCCGGACGGCTTGGCATCGGCATCGGCTCCCCGGTCATCGTGCGGTGCGGACGCCGCCAGTTCACCGTTCCCTACCTGGATACGTTCGCCGCCGGCGCGCCGGGAGAGATCGTCGCGTTCACCGACAGTGCGGGCCTCATCTCGCTGGCCATCAACTCCGGTGACGCAGCGCAGCAGCTCGGGCTTCCGCCGGGCGCGCACGTCCGCATCGCGCAGGCTCACGGGACCTGAGCCGGCCGACTGCCAGGGCCTTCGCCGGGAGCGCTGAGATTCACGCAGATAGCACTCAAATGGCTAGAACATGGCACAATATGCGGTACCCACCATGGAAGGCTAGGACGGCGTGCCTCTGAGGTTCCCCCGCACCGTCATGGCACTCATCGCCACCGGCGCCGCGGCCGTCTCGCTCGGGCTGTCTGCCCTGCCAGCCAGCGCTGACCAGGTCAGGCACTCGGAGTGGTGGCTCAGCTCGCTCGGCGTCACCGGCGCCTGGGCGGCATCTCAGGGCGGCGGCGTGACCATCGCCGTGCTGAGCGACGGCGTTGACGCCCAGCAGGCTGACCTGTCAGGTGCGGTCACTTCAGCGCCTGCTCCGTCCGGCGCGCCGGTCGCATCCGGCCAGTACTTCGCTGAGCAGGGAACGGCGATCGCCAGCCTGATCGCCGGGCGCGGCCATGGCCCGGCGGGCAGTGACGGCATCATCGGGGTCGCGCCGAAGGCGCGCATCCTGTCCGTCCCGGTCACGCTTCCGGCAGACGATCCCGACCTCACCGAGCCCGCGGTCGCGGCCGCCATCCCCGCCGCGATTGCAGCAGGCATCCGGTATGCGGTCAGCCACGGCGCCACGGTCATCGATCTGCCCGCCGACCCCGGGCAGCCGGACGCCGCTGGTGCGGGCGGTGCCACCGCGGCGGCGGGCGGCAGCGCGGCTGAGCAGGCCGCCGTCGCCTACGCGCTCAGCCGCAACGTCGTGCTCGTCGCCCCGGCAGGCGATAACGCGGCCGCCACAGACGCGCCGAACTACCCGGCCGCCTACCCCGGCGTGATCGCAGTCGGCGCGTTCAACTCGGCCTTCGTCAAGGCGCCCTGGTCCAGTCATCAGAGTTACGTGACGCTGACGGCGGCAGGCGCGGGCGTCGTGGCGGCCTCGAACGCCGGCGGCTACCAGACGATGAACAGCACGAGCGCGGCCAGTGCCGTAGTGTCCGGGATCGCCGCGCTGCTCAGGTCCCGGTACCCGGGGCTCAGCCGAGGCCCAGGTCCGGCAGGCTCTCACCACCAGCACGGTGTTCCGCCCGGCGCACGGCCTGAGCGACGGCTCCGGCTACGGCACGGTCAACGCCGACAAGGCGATGGCGGCGGCCGCATTGCTCGCCACGCCGCCGGCTGACCGGGCCGGCGCCGGGGCGCAGCCGCTGGTGGCACCCGCCGGGGTGGCCGGATCCCCGGCAAGTCAGGGCATCGGAGCTGAGCTCGTCAGGGCCGGGGAGATCTCCGGGGGCGTACTCGTCCTCCTGCTGCTGATCATCGCCGTGTACGCGGCGACGGGGCGCCGTCGCCGTCCCGGCACCGAGCTTGCTGTGCCCGCGGAATGGACGCACCGGCAGGCGCAGTCGCGCTACCCGCAGGCCGCCGGACCCGAGGCAGACCGGATGCTCGAGGTCTTCAGCGCGCCGATCTCCTCGCCCGGGCGGCCCGGGCTCGCCGACCGCCCCGCCAGGGCAGCGCTGCCGAGCGGCTACGACGATTCCGATCATGGACTGTTCGCGCCGGTGCCGGACCGGCCTGACGGGCGGCTGTCGCTTATCGGGCCCGCGCCGCTGCCTGGCCAGGCCGAGCCCGGCCGGCCCCCCGCACACGGTCCGGCTTCACGCGCGGTAGCGAGGCGGCCGCTGGTCTCAGGTGCGCCGCCGTGGGAGCCCGCCTCGGCGCCTAAGGGAGAGCTGCCCTGGACAGCAGCGCCGGGGCGCCTGGCCGACCCGGCTCGACCCGGCGCGGCCGGACAGCACGCTGGCCGGGTGAGCCGTCCGGGCGACCTGCCCCGGCCGGTCCTGTGAGCGACGCAGGTCAGCCCGGCACGCGAGCGAATCTGCCCGGCCCGGGCGCCGCCACCAGCCAGGACCAGCCGAGCCGGACGCCGCTGCCACGCCGGACGGACCCAGCAGAGCGCACCGGTCCGCGTGCACCGCAGATCGGAACGGCCGCCGGCTACGGCCCGCAGGCCGAGCCCGGCCCGGCGGACTGGGCCGCAGTCCCCGCCCATTACGTCCCGCCGGCGCAGCCCGGCCCGGCGGACTGGGCCGCAGTTCCCGCCCATTACGTCCCGCAGGCCGAGGCCGGCCAGGGTGCGCCAGGGACCGGCGCGCCCGCGGGTTACGACCCGCCGCCGCCGGTTACGGGGCGCCGGCCGAGCCCGGCCCGGCGGACTGGGCCGCTGCGCTCGACCAGGCCAGGTCAGCGCACTGGGCGAGCGCCGAGGACGTGAGCCGGCTCGCGCAGCGCGGAAGCTGGCAGCAGGACGCGCGCCCTTCGCAGGGGTACGCCGGGGCGGAGCGCAGCCAGAGCCCGGCTGGCAGCGGGCCGGATGAGCCGTGGCAGCCGCGCCGCCCCGAGCGGCCCTGGCAGCCTGACCGGCAGCAGTCATTCCCGGCTCCGGAGGCTGCACAGCAGCGGATCGCACCGTCCGGCCTTCCCGTCCGGCAGCCCCGTGCGTCGCAGGCAGCGGCGCCCAGGTCACCGAGCGGGTCGCTGTGGGAGCCGGTCGACAGCAGTGAACCGTCACCGTGGCAGCAGGTCAGGCCAAACCCGGCTGCCGGGCCTGACGACGGCCGGCCGATCTTCGTCTGGAATCCGGTCCGCCGCGACGACGACAGCGAGCATCGCGCCGGCGAGTGAGGCGAGAGCAGGCAGGCGGACTGGCGACGGCGCGAGTAGGCGGCGGGGACGTCCGGCTAGCCTGCCGCCGTGGCCTGCCCGGCCTTGCCGCCGTGCTCGGCCGCGAGCTGCTCCTTGCGCACGGACGCGTAGATCGGCATGAACTCCTGGCCGGACAGCTTCTGAATGGCCCGCACCACTTCGTCGGTCACCGCCCGGCGCTGCCTCGCCCCGGCCGGCTGCCCGCGGAACTGCGCGAAATCCAGTGGCTCGCCGATCCGGATCTCAATCCGGCCGGGCCTCAGCAGGCGGCGGCCGGGCGGCAGGATGCGGTCCGTTCCGACCATGGCGACCGGGATGACGGGTGCGCCGGAATGGAGGGCCAGGAATCCCACTCCCGTGCGGCCGCGGTAGAGCCGTCCGTCAGGAGACCTCGTTCCCTCCGGGTAAATGCCGAAGAGCTGACCTGAGTTCAGGTGCGCGAGCGCGGCCTCAAGCATGCCCATGGCGGCCTGTCCGCCCGCCCTGTCGGTCGACAGCTGGTTCGTCGAGCGCAGGTAGGCGCCCACGGCCCTGTCCCGCAGCCGGGTGCCGGTGAAGTACTCCGACTTGGCCGCGAAGCTGACCGGCCGCGCCAGCATCAGGGGCAGGTAGATGGAATCGATCACGGACAGATGGTTGGAGGCCAGGATCGCCGGCCCGGACGGCGGGATGTTCTCGGCACCGATGACCGTCGGCCTGACCAGCATCCGGAGGAACGGTCCGGCGACCATCCTGGAAAACTGATACTGCACGCGGCCTCCAGCCGGATTCTGCGCGAAGACTCCGGTCATCCCGCGCGGCACGTCACAGATTAGCCCGGTCTGCCCGGTGCCTGAACTGGCCCGCAGGCCAGCACCCCCCAGTCTGCGGCAGCCGCCGTGCCGGCGCTGCCAGGACCGCCTCCGCACGACCGCTTCAGCGGCTCCCGCGCGGCGGCCCCGGCGGATCGGAGGCCAGGCATAATCCGGATGCCGCCCGTCCTGCGGGCGGGGACAATGGCCGGCATGACACAGTGGTCGGCACCCAGGGCATCTCCGGCGACGACTTCGCGCTCCTGCGGGAGGTGAGCACGGGATCATGGCTCGGTCTCGGGCATCAGCGGCAGGGCATCGGCACGGAAATGCGGGCTGCCGTCCTGCACCTGGCGTTCGCCGGTCTCGGCGCGCGGTACGCGGTGTCGGGCGCGAACTCGGACAACGCGGCGTCGCTGGGGGTCTCGCGCAAGCTCGGCTACGCGCTCGGCGGCATCAGCCGGCAGGTCAGCCGCGACCGCGCGGTGACCAACGTCCGCCTCCGGCTGGACCGGCAGACCTGGGCGGCGCGCGCAGTCGTTCCGGTCCGGCTCACGGGCCTGGATCCGTGCCTGCCGATGTTCGGCCTGCCCGGCGGGGCTGAGCAGGAGGGCGACGTTCGTGCCTGACGGAGTCTGGCTGATTACGGGCGTGCAGGCAGCCGGCAAGTCGACGATCGCGGACCTGCTGGCCCGGCAGGCTGAGCGGGGTGTGCACATCCGGGGCGGGCAGTTCTACCGCTGGGCCGTCAGGGGCTGGGTCCACGCCGGCGACACCAGGACCGCGGAGGCCAGGCGGCTGCTCGACCTCCGGTACCGGCTGGCCGCCCTGACAGCCGGGGAGTACTGCGCTGCGGGATTCTGCACGGTGGTGCAGGACAACATCTTCGGCGCCGATGTCATGCGCTGGCTCCAGGCGGTAGCCGGCAGGCCGCGCCATCTTGTCGTCCTCCGGCCGTCCCTCGACGTGATCCGGCAGCGGGAGGAGCAGCGCCACGCGGCCACCGGAAAGGTGGCCTACCGGCCGGGCGAGTTCACCCCTGAGGACCTGGACCGGCAGCTGGCGAAGACGCCGCGGATCGGGCTCTGGCTGGACACCTCGGCGCTGAGCCCGGACCAGACCGTGCGGCAGATCCTGGCGCGCGAGACCGAGGCCGTCGTCGACGGCGTGCTGCCCGGCTGAGGAGTGCCAGGGCTATCTGCGGCTCGGGCTGGGCTGTCAGCACCATGTGGCAGACTTCCCGGCATGACAGGAGCGGGCCCTAAAGCCGACCTGCACCGGTACCTGCAGGCCGCCCGTGAAGCTCTGCTGTGGAAGCTCGACGGGCTATCTGAATACGACATCCGGCGCCCGCTCACGCCGACCGGCACCAACCTGCTCGGGCTGGTCAAGCACCTGGCCGGGGTCGAGCTGTGGTACTTCGGCGATGCGTTCGGGCGGCCCCCGAGCGGCCCGCGCCCTTGGTCGGAGGACGACGCCAGGAACAACGCTGACATGTGGGCCACCGCCGATGAGTCACGCGAGCAGATCGTCGCGATGTACCGGCAGGCGTGGGCGCACGCGGACGAGACCATCCAGACGCGGGACCTGGACGCGCCTGGCTACGTGCCGTGGTGGCCGGGCGACCGCAGCGAGGTGACGCTGCACCTGATCCTCGTGCACGTGGTCGCGGAGACCCACCGGCACGCCGGGCACGCCGACATCGTCCGCGAGCTCATCGACGGGACCGCCGGGCTGCAGGCTGACGACGACAACCTCCGGGCTACTGACCAGGCGTGGTGGCAGAGCTACCGCAGCCAGCTTGAGCGCGTCGCGCAGGAAGCCAGCCAGCGCTAAGCACGAGCGAGGCCCGGCGCTGGCTACTGCGGACCTGAGACTGCGGGCTGCCTTGCCTAGGCGGACACGCTGACGCGCCGCCGCCAGAAGAACGTATGGAAGCCGGTCTCGCCCCTGATGGCGAAGTCGACTGTCAGGAGGTCCCAGCCCGCGCGGGCCATGCTGTTCATGTGATGCGTCAGGGTCTCGGGGTCGTGCGCACTGTGGGTGCAGAAGTACTCGGTCTCGGTTGGCCATGAAACCGAGGGTAGGCCCCTCTTCGGCACAGGATCGAACCGCTGACGGTGACTACGCCGTGAGGCGATCCGCTTCGGCCAGCAGCAGATCGCCAACGGGCTGAAAGCCAGTACTGCAGGCATAGACACCGCTGACGGCTCGGTGGATGGTTCCCCATTCCCAGATGGCGGTGGCGTCCACGCCCGTGCGAGAAGCCAGCTGCTCGGTCCGAGACTCTGGCGCATGTCGCGGACATCCTGAACACGACTGGTAGCTGGGGTCACACGACTACGGCAGAGGCGTCGGCAGCATGTTCAGCGTCATCGCATGCTGAAGGTTCGCCATCTTGACTCCGAGGACGAAAAGGAAGGCCAGGGCGCCGATCCCCAAGCCGACAAGTATGGCCTGCTTGATGATGGTCGAGACGAAGGGATCCATGGTGCAGCCACCGTCCTTTCGGGCAGCTAATCGGTCTGATTCGGATGTGCCGGCGAGGCGTAGACGACCCACACCGTGCGCTTCTCGTCGTCTGGCAGATACCAGGTCCGTCCGCTGTCGCTTACCTTGACCTGCCACTGTTCGAGCAATCGCCCGCCGAGGCTTCGGTTAGCCAAGCCTCCGCAGAGCTGATAGTGACTGCCGTCGCGCGGCGGTCTCGGGTTCGCGCGCATCTGCTCGAATGCGTGCGGGTGTTCGTCGCGAACTGCGTGCAGAGTTCATGCCATCCTTTGGCCGCGTCTTGCGTGCCGAACCGGACATCCCACTCGCCTTCGACAGGCGGCGGAGCGACACGGTCGAGACGCTTTGGGCTCGATGACTTAGCCGGCCTCGACTTCGCCATAGTCCTCGCCGTCCAGGGCGGCGGTGGCGGCCTTCAGCATCTCAGAGTCCTTGGTCTAGTCGCCCGTGACACCTGGCGGTCGGCGGCCGCCGCGGCACGGCTTCGGGGCTGGGTCTCGACCAGGCGGAGTGCAAGGCGATCTCCTCAGCCGTGGTGGCGTGGCCGTCCCACTCCTGGAAGCGACGGTGCGCGTCCCGTTGCTAGCACTCCCGCCGGCACCGCTCGCTGCCTTCGGGGTAGAGCCAGCCGAATAGGTCGCGAGCCAGCCCGAGATGCGGTGCGACCGACATGAAGCCGAATGCGGCGAGGGCGTGTGCCGTGAGGAAATCGCCGAACTCGATCGCACGGGCGCAGGGTTACCTCGCTGACCGGCTTCGCGCACCGGCATCCAGGTGCTCGGCAACATGGATGAGCCCCTGCGAGCCGAACGATGGCGCCAGCTAGTTTCGCGGCCCAGTCCCGCAGCCCGTACAAGTCGCCGTCCGGCCACACGCGATGCCACGGGCCGCACGGGCGGCCGAAATGGGAATCGTGTCGGACATGGTCGGGACCTCCTAGTCAGGCCTTGGCCACAGGCCCCGTCATGGCGTGCTAACGCCACGGCGGGGCCGCCTTGTAAATCGGGTGCTGCGTTCCCGCGGCCGGACACTGCGGGACGCGCGAACTCCCCTGGAACTCCCATGCACGCGGAGGGTAGGGGTGACAGGAAACGGCAGATAAGAAAGCGCTGGTCAGCGCTATCTGCACGGGGAGCCGGTGAGCGGGATCGAACCGCTGACCTGCCGTTTACAAGACGGCTGCTCTGCCAACTGAGCTACACCGGCGGGTGACTCGCTGCATGGTAGCCCAGCCGCCCATGACGTGCGCATCTGGCCACTGAGCTGCGGCCTCATCTGTATCGCCATAGGCCACCCGGACTCGCCGGGCGGTTCAGTGCGCCGCATATTTGAGCGCATGGTTGAGGCAATCGGCTCGCTCATGCCGCCAGTGGCGCGGGCAGGCTGGTCTAGCAGGCGATGACAACGGCTCTTTTGTCAGCTGCTGCGGCCAGCAGAGTGATGTCGCCGGGATCGCTGGTCAGGATGCGATCTCCTGGCACGGCCAGCAGAACGACGGTCGCATCGATCGCATCCGCGGTGCCGGCCAGAGCCTGGAGGACGCCTGCGTCGCGGCCGTCGCGCTGGCTGACCGCGCGCACGTCCACTGCCCGCAGCAGCCGGGCCAGGTTCGCTTGGCGGCCATGCCGGTCGCGCCACACCTGAGCGACGACCATCGCGTTCGTCCGCAGCGCCAAGCCGTGCTGCTGGGCAGCCCGGAGCCGGGCGATCATCGCGCGGTCGTCACGGTCGACCGCCACCAGCGCTCCGGCATCCAAGATCAGCGCGCTCACGCGGCAGCGTCGCCAGCAGACAATCCGAGTTCCCGCTCAGCGCGAGCGACATCCTCGGCTGTGAGCACACCATGCTCGGCTTCCCAGCCGGACAGGAAGTCAGCCAGTGCTTCGGCTCGAAGCTTGCTGGCGGCAGCCTCGGCCAGCCATGAGGAGACTGGCTTGCCTGCCTGTGCGGCAGCCGCCCTGACGGCGTCGCCCAGGTCAGGCTCGAATGACACGCTCAGCTTGTCAACTTTCACTCCTCCAGCATACCCCGGTATTCCCTACCGTGGTAGCAACATCCGCCGTGCCGCGATGAATGGCCTGGATGCTCGGATGCCGCGGCCGGCAGTACGACACCGGCGGTCCGTTCGGCCCGGCGGACCTTAGCGCATCAGCTGGCGGGAAGGTCGTTGCCGGGACCGCGGTCAGCAGGCGCGGGCTGGAAGGCCAGCGCGCAGGAGTTGATGCAATAGCGCCTGCCGGTCGGAGCCGGGCCGTCGCTGAAAACATGGCCCAGGTGGCCACCGCAGCGGCGGCAGATCACCTCGGTACGGCGCATTAGCAAGCTGTAGTCGGCGCGAAGCTCAACAGCGCTGGCTACGGCCGGCTCGTAGAAGCTCGGCCAGCCCGTTCCGGATTCGAACTTCGTGCCGGACCGGAACAGCTCGCTCCCGCAGCCCGCGCAGCAGTAGCTGCCGTTCTGCTTCGCACGGACATACTGACCGGTGAAGGGAGCCTCCGTGCGGCCCCGGCGCAGTACGTCGTACTGCTGGGGACTCAGTTCCTGCCGCCACTGCTCTTCCGACTTGCTTATCTCGGTCGCTGCCGCGCGCCTTGCGGCCCTTATTCGGCGCATCGGTCACCCCTGGCTCCGGCTTCCTGAAGCCCGGCGGCACGATCCCGGGTGCTGCACCCAGTCAGTCTGCACGGTCCAGGCCGCCCCGGACGAGGGCAGCTCCCTGGTCAAGCTCGGCCCGGCTGGTGATTGCTGACCCACGCTCGATCCGGAACCCGTCGCCAGGTGTCCTTGGCAGCACGTGCAGGTGGATATGCATAACTTCCTGACCGGCGACCTCGCCGTCGGCGACGAAGAGGTTGACCCCCTGGCACGGCAGCCCTGAGCGTCGGATGGCTCCTGCCAGCCGCTGCCCCACGGCGAACATCGCAGCGCCGAGCCGCTCGTCCAGGTCGGCGAGGCGCGCGGCGTGGGCCCGTGGCGCTACCAGCAGGTGGCCGGCATTGATCGGGCGCAGGTCCATGAAGGCGAGGACCGCGGCATCGGAGTAGACCACGCTGGCCGGTTCCCGGCCGTCCACGATCTCGCAGAAGACGCACGTCGCTCGCGGTGATTCGTCAGCAGGCACGGCTCCCATTATCCGCTTATCCGCGCCCGCTGTGGTGCGCTGTCCAGAGCTGATCCTCAGCGGGCGGCCAAACCGCCTGAAGCCGGATCGTCAGGCCGGCCCGTCGCCCGCCGGGCGGCCGGGAGTCGCCAGCACGGCTGCCGTCAGATCCGCAAGCCCGGCACGAAGCCGGGATGCCATCTGACCTCCCTTGACGTACGTGATACCAGCCGTCTAGCATATTGATATCAATTTAAATTCAGCAGCGACGGCACCCGCCGGTCGCGTCGCCGAGCTGAGCCAGCTGAGGGAGCCGCAGTGGATTCGTTTGCGGGGAAGCTCGCGGTAGTGACGGGCGGCGGCTCGGGGATGGGCCGTGAGCTCGTCATCCAGCTCGCGGCGCAGGGATGCTCGGTCGCGGCGTGCGACTGGCACGAGGATGCCGTCGCACACGCCGCGGCCGTAGCGCAGTCGGGCGCCGCGGCGGCCGCGCGGGTCACCGCCCATGCCTGCGACGTCTCCGACGAGGCGCAGGTCCTGCGGTTCCGCGACGAGCTGCTTGAGAGGCACGCCCGCGAGCACGTCGACCTGGTCTTCAGCAATGCCGGCATCGGCGGCGGCGGCAGCTTCGTCACCGACAGCCGGGAGGAGTGGGAGCGCACCTTTGCCGTCGACTGGCAGGGCGTGTATTACTGCGCCCGCGCGTTCCTGCCGCTGCTGATCGCCAGCGGCGACGGCGTCCTCGTTAACACCAGCAGCGTGAACGGATTCTGGGCGGCGCTCGGCCCGGGCGCGCCGAACACTGCCTATGCGACGGCCAAGTTCGCCATCAAGGGATTCTCCGAGGCGCTGATCGAAGACCTGCGCACCAATGCGCCCGGTGTCCGGGTCGCCGTCGTGATGCCGGGGCACGTGGGCACCGACATCGTCGCCAACAGCCTCCGCGCCCGCGGCCTGCCCGAACCCGGAGGCCATGACCGACGCCCAGCTGGCCGACCTCATCTCCCCCGACGCGCAGGCCGGGCTGATCGCGGCGGGCGTGCTGCCCGACGGCGCGTCCGCCGATGATCTGCGCCGGATGCTCGCCCAGGCGAGCGCGGACTTCCGGGACAAGGCGCCGCTCAGCGCGGCGCAGGCGGCGACCATCATCCTGGACGGGGTTCGCTCAGGTTCCTGGCGGATCCTGGTCGGCGAGGACGCCAAGATGATAGACGCCGCGGTGCGCGCAGCACCCGAGGCCGCCTACGACTACGCCCAGCTGTTCGGCGGGCTGGCCAAAGAGACGGCGGAAGAGAATTCTGACCGGTAGCAGTACGCGGGCAAGGAGACAGGGATGAGTAAGCCAGCCATCGAGGTACGCGGGCTGCGCAAGAGTTTCGGTCAGAAGGAAGCGGTGGCCGGGGTCGATCTGGAGATCGCGGCAGGCTCGCTTGCCGGGCTGGTCGGGCCGAACGGGGCCGGGAAGACTACGTCCCTGTCCATGATGACCGGCTTGCTGCGCCCGGACGCCGGCCAGGTCCTGATTAACGGGCTGGACGTGTGGGCCGACCCGGTTGCCGCCAAGGCAGTTATCGGGGTGGTTACCGCCGAGGCCAGGCTGTTCGAGCGGCTGAGCGGCGCGGAAATGCTGGAATACGCCGGGCGGCTGCGCGGCCTGCCCGTCGCCGAGGCGCGGTCGCGGGCCGGGCAGCTGCTGGATGTGCTGGACCTGGCCGCTGATGCCAAGCGGCTGGTCGCCGACTACTCCACCGGCATGCGCAAGAAGGCCGCGCTCGGCTGCGCGCTGATCCACAACCCGCCAGTGCTGTTCCTGGACGAGCCGCTGGAGGGCGTCGATCCGATCTCGGCGGATGTGATCCGCCGGCTGCTGACGCGCCTGACCGGCTCGGGTTCGACGGTCCTGTTCTCCAGTCACGTGATGGAGCTGGTCGAGCAGCTCTGCGACCACGTGTCCATCATCGATCAGGGCAAGATCGTGACCAGCGGAACAACCGAGGAAGTGCGCGGCGGCAAGACCCTGCAGCGTGCGTTCATCGACCTGGTCGGCCCGCGCGCAAGTGATGAGGAGGTGCTGTCATGGCTCGGCTCCTCGTCCAGCTGAAGCTGCGGCTGCTGCTCAACGCGCTCCGCTCGTCCACCGCTGCCCGGACCTCGTTCATCCTGAGCGTGTTCTTTGCCTTCGTGGTGGCGGTCGGCACCTTTCTTGTCCTGACCCTGTTCCGCGGCCTGAGCGCGTCGGTGGACCTGACCACGGTTATCTTCAGCGCGTTCGCGCTCGGCTGGCTCGTCCTGCCGGTCTTCGCGTTCGGCCTGGACGGCACCCTCGACCCGGCCACGGTGTCGCTGTACCCGCTGCGGACCCGTCCGCTCGCGGTCGGCCTGCTGGCCGCCTCTGCTGCCGGGGCCTGGCCGCTGGCCAACCTGATCGGCCTGCTCGGGGTGACGGTCGGTCTGGCCCGCGGCGCGCTTGGCCTGCTGGTCGCAGTGGTCGCGGTCGTACTGCAGGTCCTGTTCTGCATCACGCTGGCCCGGCTGGTGACCACCAGCATGGCCAGCCTGCTGCGCTCACGCCGCGGCAAGGACCTTGCGGTCTTCCTGTTCATTCCCATCTTCGCCGTGATCGAGTTGCTGGGCCAGGTGATACCAAGGGCGGCCGCCCAGGGCGGGATCACCGCGGCGAGCTTCGCCGGCGTCGACGCGTGGATGCGCTGGCTGCCGCCGGGCCTGGCCGCGCACGCGATCCAGGACGCCTCGGACGGCCATCCCGGCACCGCCCTGGCTCGGCTGGGGCTGCTGGCTGCCGTCATCGTCGTGCTGGGCTGGCTGTGGATACGGTCCCTGAGCCGCGCCCTGGTCACCGCGGACACCTCCAGCGGCTCATCACAGCTGCGCGGCACTGCGCTGCCGCTGGCCCGCTACGGGCTGCGGGGCGCGGTGGCAGCCCGGTTCTGGATCTACCAGCGGCGCGAGCCCACGATGCTGGTCTACTGGGCCATGACCGCGGTCATCATGGTGGTCGTGTCGGCCAGCACCATTCTCGGCACCGCCGGCCAGCACAAGCATCCCGCCGTCGTTATCGGCAGTGCCGTCGTCGGCGCCGGGTTCGTCGGGTACTTCCACGCCAACTCGGTCGGCCTGACTGGCCCGCCGTTCGTAACCGAGGCGCTCGCGCTGACCAGCCGCCGCTCTCTGCGGGCCTACTTCTCCGGCCAGAACATCGCGCTCGGCGTGATCGCGGCACCGCTGCTTGTCGCGATCTGCTTCGGTCTGGCGGCCGCGGTCAGGGCTCCGGCGCTAGGCGTCGCGGCCGCCGCGGTGGCACTGGCCGGCCTCGGCGCGGCACTGGGCCTGAGCAACATCCTCACGGTCACCCTTGCCTACCCGATGGCCAAGCGAGCCGGGCAGCCCCATGCGCCAGGCTGCGCAGGGCTACGGGGCCTACACCTTTGGCGGGATCCTCGCCAGCGTGGGCGGCGTTGCCGTCGCGGCTACTCCGGTCCTAGTGGCGGCCGCGTTCACCAGCACCGCCCCTGTCGCGGTCCGGGCTCCGGTTCTCATCATCTGCTCCGCCGCCTACGGCCTCGCGCTGGCCTGGGCCGGCGTGCAGATCGCCGCCCGCGCAGCTCAGGCCAGGCTGCCGGAACTGTGCCAGATCGCCGTCCAGAGCATGGCGTAGAGGAGATCCGGACCCGATACCCGCAGCCAGCGCCAGTCCTCGAGAACTGACGCGTCCGGGGCCTGATCGCCGCAATCGGGCACCGGGGCAATGTGCACGTTTCATGTTGCAAAGAGCCCGCTGCTGCCCAGATGCTGAGAACCATGCCATAAATATCACGTTTCGCTACAACTACTGCCCGTGATGTGGTGAACTAGCGCGGTTAGGACCGCGTCTTATTTCTAACGCGGTCTGGGGGTGGCTAGGTTTGACGAACGACAGCCGTCCGCCGCCGGAACCGTCATGGGCGACGGTGATTGCGACAACGCTCCGGCTGTGGATTCAGCGCCATGTCGTTCCTGCGCGGCGTGGCCGTACGGGGCGGGCACGGCGGTACCGCGGCCTGGCCGAGGCGGCCGCGGCTGTTCTCGTTGTCGCGGGCGCGCTGACGGCCGCTGTCGTCGTCGGCAAGAGCCAGGGAGAGACGGCGGCACAGACGCCCGCCACGCAGTCATCGGCCCCGGCCGATCCGTCGGCCAGCTCGTCGGGCCCGGCGAATCCGGGCAGCTCGGCGGCACTGGCGGCCGCCGAGGCCAGCCGGCAGCAGGCAGCCGCCTGGGTCGCCGGGCAGGTTGATCACGGCGTGATCGTCGCGTGCGATCAGCTCATGTGCGACGCGCTTCAGCAAGACGGATTCCCGGCTGCGAGCCTGTCCCCGATTAGTTCCTCCTCCGGTGATCCGCTCGGCTCGGGCATCGTCGTAGCCACGGCAACAGTCCGCAGCCAGCTCGGCCCCCGGCTGGCGACCGTCTACGCTCCCCTCGTCATCGCCAGTTTCGGCGGTAGCGGGAACCTGGTCCAGGTCCGCGTCACCGCGGTCGGCGGCGCCGTCGCCTACCTGCCCGCCCTGCGTGCCGACCTGGCGGCTCGCAAGCAGGCAGGCAGCGAGCTCGCAGGCAACAAGGCCATCCACGCTCCGGCGCCTGCTCTTGCGCAGCTGAGAGCCGGCCGCGTCGACTCGCGGCTCCTCATCACCCTCGCGGCCCTGACGCACAAGCTCGGGGTCCAGATCGTCAGTTTCGGGGATGCGGGCCCCGGCGCAGCGCCCGGCGTTCCGTTCCGCGAGCTGACGGTCACCGCTCCGACAGCGGGCTACCTCAGTCAGCTACTCGGATTCCTGCGGGCGCAGCGGCCTCCGCTGCGGCCCGATATCTCTCAGCACCGGCACGGCCGCACGACTGTCGTCCAGATCACCTTCACTGCCCCCAGCCCGACCGGGCTGCTCGGCGCCGGGGTTTCGCCGTGAGACCCGGCCGCCTACCCATTCCCTGCTCTGAAAGGGACACCAGATGAGAAAAGCAACCTTCCTCAGCCGGCTGGCGCGGGTCGCGGCAGCCGGCACTATCGCCGCCATCGGCCTTACCATGAGCCAGCTCGCAGTCGCCGCACCAGCTGCCTCCGCCTCGACCGGCGTCGGCTGGATCAGGCTCGCGCACCTGTCGCCTAACACCCCGGCTGTTGACGTCTACCTGTACTCGTTCGGCAACTCCAACGCCATGATCGTCCTCAAGCACGTCAGCTACGGCACCGTCTCGCCATTCGAGCAGGTGGCAGCCGGCGACTACACGGTGGCGATGCGCGCAGCCGGAGCCGCCGCCAGCACCAAGCCGGTGCTGTCCACGGCAGTGGACATCCACTCCGGCCACGCCTACACCGTCGCCGGGGTCGGGCCAGCATCCGGACTGCGGCTGCAGGTGATCCCCGACCGGCTGACCACCCCGCCGGGCAAGTCCCTGGTCCGGGTCATCCAGGCATCCATGGACCAGGACGTCGTGACCGTCACGGCGGGCTCGGCCGCGCTGGCAACGAACCTGAAGTTCGCCAACGTCACGTCCTACGTCGCGGTCAACCCGGGTACCTGGACCGTTCACGTGACCGGGAGCAGCGAGAAGGCCACGGCATCGGTCAGCCTGACGGCCGGCTCGCTGCACACCCTCGTCATCCTGGACGAGCACGGAAAACTGGCGATCGACGATCTGATGGACGCACAGGGCAGCAAGGTCGACCCGACGGGCGCTCCGCAGACCGGGTTCGGCGGGACGGCGGCACGTCCCGGCGCAGCGCTGCTGCCATGGGCTGCCGCAGGTCTCGCCGGGCTGGTGTTCGCCGCATCCGGCCTGCTCCTGGTAACGCGCCGCCGGCGGCCTGCACTGCATGCCCGCTGATTCTCCGATAGAGCAGCGCCCGAACAGGGACGGCCGCCACGCCTCGCCCATCCGGCTGATCCGCCGGCCATGGGCAGTGGCGGCCGTCCTTGTCGGCGTCCTCATCGTGTGCGGGGCCGCGGCCGGTCTCGCCTGGGCCAGCCACACCGGGCGGCCCGCGGTTAATCCGACCGGGGCGCCCTCACTTGTGCCCATCCCCGCCGGCAAGATCGCGGCCGTCCCGCCAGCCCAGCCTGAGACTGTCCCGCGGCCTACCGGCCTGGTCATTCCCGCGATCGGGGTCAGGACGCGTCTCATCAGGCTCGGCGTGACCGCCGCCGGAACGCTGCAGGTGCCGGCCAGCACGTCGGTCGCCGGCTGGTTCACCGGCAGCCCGCGGCCCGGCGAGCCCGGCTCGGCTGTCATCGCCGGGCACATCGACTCCTACCTCGGGCCGGGAATCTTCTTCCGCCTGCGCGACCTGCGGCCCGGCAACCTGGTGTACGTGCAGCGCGGCCGCGGCTCGCTCGCCGTGTTCAAGGTCACCGCCGTCCGCACCTACCTGAAGTCGAGGTTCCCGACGGCCGAGATCTACGGTCCCGTTCCCAACGCTCAGCTCAGGCTCATTACCTGTGGCGGCACGTTCGATCCGGCGACCGGTCACTACCTCAGCAATGTGATCGCGTTCGCCGTGCTGCAGCCATGACGCAGCAGCCGCGGAGCGTCCGGGCGAGCTCGCCCGCTGGCCTGTCGGCCTAGCTCGCCCGCGCCCGCGCAGCCCGGGCGAGGTCAGGCAGCCGGCCGAGAATCTCCAGAGCCTCGGCGGCATCGCGGTCGGAGACCTTCGCGCTGACTCGCTTGCCTGCCACGTCCAGCTGCACCGTCGCGAGGCCGAGCCGCCGCTGCCAGGGCCCCTGGACCCAGCGGACGCTCTGTATCTTTTCCAGGGGGACCCACGTCGTCTGCCGGGACACCCGGCCGCGAGAGGCGACGACGTAGTGCTCATCCCCGCTCCAGCCGAGGAAGTGATAGCCCAGCGGCGCCTTCCAGATGACCCGGCGGGGCGGCCGCCGGTCCGGCAGCGGGCGGCCGGACAGGAGCTCCGCCAGCATCTCGTCGGCCTCGGCGCGCGAGCCGACCGGAATGAGCGCGCGCAGCCGCTGGCCCTCGGCCTGGTTCTCGTGATGCTGCCGGGCGCCGGCGACGTCCACCTCAAGCCGGCACCAGCCGAACGGCCGCCAGGCTAGCGGTTCCACCAGCCTGACCGCCTGGATCCGGCCGGGCCTGATCGTCTCGGCGGTCCGCTGAATCAGACCGGAACTCAGCCGGATGCCGTCCGGTGCCGCCACGATCGTCGTGGCGTACTCGCCGTTGAACTGGCGCCAGAGTGCGAGCACAACGCCGAGAACGATGGGCAGGAAGGGAGCCAGCACCCCCGGCGAACCGGTGAGCTGCACGGTCAGGCCGGTGGCGGCAGCGATGACCAGGGCCCGCACGCCCGCGGCGGTGAGCACGATGGCAGCAGGGAGGCGACCGGCCCGTACCCGGAACAGCTGCCTTCCCGGCGCCGCCGCCTCCCTGGCATCGCCGGCCGGCGGCCCGGCAGTGTCCGCAGACGGCAGGCCGGCCGCGAGCGGCGCAGGTGCAGCCGCAGTCATCGCCGCAGACGGCGCCCGGTCTCCGGCAGGCGCGGTGCCCTCCGCTGCGCCTGGCTCCGGAGCCGCGGCCTGCGCGTCCCCTGATTCCGCAGCCATCGCAGGGCGGCGCGCCGCGCCCGCCAGCGCGAGCAGCTGCCGGCGCAGTTCCTCCGCCTCAGCCACGCGAAGGCAGGCCAGGCTGCCGCCGCGCTCGGAGCCGCCGCCCGCAACCCGCAGCTGCAGCTCGGCAAGTCCGAGCACCCGGGCGAAGCCGCTCTGACTGACGTCCACGGCCTGTACCTGCGACAGCGGTATCCGGCGGGAGTCGCGGCGCAGCAGCCCGGTCTCGACGCGGAGCACATCCCCGGCGATCTGCCAGCGCGTAACCAGCCAGCTGATGAAGCCGCCGCCGAGTGCGATCCCGATCACCACCACGTCGATCACCACATCGCCGCGCGCCTGCCGCTCGTTCAGGACGGCCAGGGCAAACAGCACGACGACCAGGCTCATCATCTGGCGGCCGGCCCGCACGAATGGCGACAGCGGATGCAGCCGGTGCCAGGCTGCCCCCTCCGTCAGGGGCGGTGCGTCCGGGAAAGGCGTCGTCACAGGCCGGCTGCCTGCGCCTCGCCGAGCGCCGCGAGCTGGTCCCTGAGTACTGCCGCCGCTGCGGTGTCCAGGCCCGGAATGCGCGCGTCGCTCGCCGCCGCTGCGGTATGCATGCGCACCGTGGCCAGGCCCATGCTGCGCTCCACCGGGCCGGCGGTCACGTCAATGAACTGCATCCGGCCGTAGGGAATCACCGACAGGCGACGGATCAGCACACCCCGGCGGATCATCAGGTCTTCCCTGCGCTCGGCATATCCCCAGGCCGCCACCCTGCGCGCGAGGAAGCGCTCCGCGACGAGCCCGGCCGCAAGCACGGCAGCCGCGATGCCGATGCCTGCGCCGGCCGAGATCACCTGGCCGATCAGACCGCCGATAAGCGCCAGCGGCACCGTCACGGCGGCGGCCTCGATGCGGCGCGCGCGAAGCAGCCGGGGTGACGGGCGCAGCCAGCTGATGTCGGGCTCGGGCTGGCCGGGGGCAGCTGCTGCCTGCCAGGCCTGATCCCCCGGTCTGGTCATAGGACCTTCCAGCTCATCTGCGCGGACGTCGGCTGATGTCAGGCTACTGTCCGCCCACGGTGACGTGCCTGCGATCATTGCCGGATGCCACTGTTTGCCTTCGAGGGCTGTGAGCCGACTGTCAGCCCCACCGCCTGGATCGCTCCGACAGCGACTCTGATCGGCGACGTCCGGGTCGAGGACGAGGCCTCTGTCTGGTACGGGGCCGTCCTGCGTGCTGACTTCGGGCCGATCATCGTCCGCCGCGGCGCCAACGTTCAGGATGGCTCGGTCCTGCATGGCGGCGACGACCCGGTGACTGAGGTCGGCGAGGGCGCCACCATCGGCCACCTGTGCGTCGTGCACGGCGCCGTCATCGGCACCGAGGCCCTCATCGGCAACGGCGCGACGGTCCTCGACGGCGCGGTCATCGGCAGCCGGGCGCTGGTCGCGGCCGGGGCCACGGTCCCGCCGGGCATGACGGTTCCGGACGGGATGCTGGCCGCCGGCACTCCGGCCAGGGTCGCCCGCGAGGTGAGCGGCAGGGCCAGCGAGTGGGTTGACACGAATCCGGAGATCTACCGCGAGCTCGCGCGCCGCCACGCGGCGGGCATCCGGGCGCTTCCTGACCTTCCCGGCTAGCCGCGGTACAGACGCGCCACTTCGCTGAGGTGATCATGCATCCCGCGCATGACCGGGCTCGCATTCCCCGGCAGCCAGTCCTTGCGGACCTTGGCCACGGAGGTGTAGTTGGTGTCGACCACGTTGGCCAGCGGAGCCTCGACGGCCTGGCTCAGGAACTGATAGGCATCCAGCGGGGACAGCCCGGAGTGGGCGGCGACCCACTGCACCAGGTCAAGCTGGGCCACCCGGAACGCGTCCTCGAGCGGCCGGGCTGATCCGGCCGACATGATGTGCGTGTCTGATTCCAGCCGCGGCCACGGCGTCGGCAGGTCCTTGAGCAGATCGACCACCACGACCGTGTCCATCGCGCACTCGACCGCGACGCCGCACGTCTCGCCCTCACCCTGCCGGGCATGGCCGTCCCCGATGGACAGCAGCGCTCCGGCCACGTTCACGCCGAGGTAGCAGGTCACTCCTGACTGCATCTCCGGAGTGTCCATGTTGCCGCCGAATGCGTCTGGCACCAGTGCCGACCGGACTTCAAGGTTGGCCGGAGCCACGCCAACCGTGCCGTGCATGGGATTCATCGGCAGATCGGCCGTGATGTCGCTGTCCCGCGCCGTGAAGCGGCACAGGCGCGCAGACCGGTCCAGCTCCCAGATCCAGACGACCTCCGGCAGCGGATCCTGGAGCGTGGCTGTCAGATGCGTGGAAGTTAGCGCGCCGAATAGCGGCACTGTTGTTGAGGCCGCCCAGTCCCTGGCAGGTTCTACCGAGATGAAATGCACCGCGAGCGTGTCGCCCGGCTCGGCACCATCGACATAAAACGGCCCGGTCTGCGGATTGAGGTACGGAAATTCGCAGACCCGCGAGACAAGGTCGCCAGGCCCGCGGACCCGGCCCGCGAAGCAGTCCTCGGTCCACAGTTCCAGGATGGTTCCCGGCGCGATCCGCGCGACGGGCGCAGCTCCGCCGAACGTCCAGGCGAACTGCGCGGCCGACGGCCGGAACGGCAGCACCTGCGGCTCACCCATGGGCAACGGCCTCCACAGTTCGCGGCACCGGCGGCTAACGAATCGAGCCCGCCGGGCGGGCCTCCCAGCAGGTCCACAGCGGCCGGTAGCCCTGCTGGCTCCAGAATGGCACCGACAGCGGATTGACCTGCGCGTAATGCAGGAGCGTAACGGGAACGCGCGATGCCCGCGTCTCGGCCGCCAGCGTGGCCGCCAGCGCCGCGCCAACTCCTGCCGCCCGCTGGCCAGCCCGGACGCCTCCGAGGAACAGGTAGGCGACCGGGTCAGCGGCGGCCATCGGGGCAATCCAGCGGGCATGCTCGGGCGAATGGGCGGCCAGCAGCCCGACGGGCACGCCGTCCCGCTCGGCCAGCCAGACCCACGGCCGCGCATCCGCCAGCAGCACAGCCATCTCCTCAGCGAGCGCAGTCGGGGTCCAGGGACGCTCGGTGACCCCGCCGAATACGCGTCGTAGCGGATGACCTCCAGCCCGAGGCCAACGGCCTCATCAAGGTCGGCTGGGCCTGCGCGCCTGATGCGGATGCCCGGCTGGCCCGGCAGCTACCGCGGCGCCCGGGCCGGCGTGGCCGCCGACAGCACCCGCAGTGACCCGCGCGGCGATCACGGCCAGCGGCGCGAACCCGTGCCGCAGCAGCGGCGCCACGCAGGCGACGTCCCGGCTGGGCCAGTCCACCTCGGCGGCGGTGTCAGCACCGGCGGCCTCCGGCAGGCTGCCCAGGTGATCGCGCCACTGCGCCAGCAGCGCATCCAGCCCGGCCGCGATGTCCGGTCCGGCAGCGTGCACGGCGAGCCGGAACCGCCGGGCCGCGCCCCAGGTCAGTTCCATCGAGTCCGGCTCGCCGTCCCAGTGGACGCACGAGGCGATTGCGGTGATGTCGCCGCCGTCTCCGGCCACGGCGAAGCGGGCGCCGCACCCGGCTTGCAGAGCGGCGGGCGGCGGCAGCAGCGGGTCAAGCTCACGCCAGCGACGATTCTGGGAGTCGCTCAGGTTACTCACCGGACGAAGCTACCCGGTCGGGCATTCACGGCGAGCCGACCGTCGTGATACGCGGGGATGAAGTTTCATCAGTGATCTACCAACGATCAGTAATTGGCCGCTATGATCGCGCAAGCGGCCGATAACGAGCCTTTCCTGGCAGCGCACGCGCATGGGCCAAGAGCAGGCGAATAGCTCCCCCTCGGAGGAGAATCAAGATGACGGATCAATCCGCTGCTCTTGCTGGACCTGGTACCGCACCAGCAGCCAGGCTTGAGCCGATGCCATCGGCGTCGCGCAGGACACAGTCATCGGCATGGCGTCGTCGGCGCCGGCGGCGACCATCGGCCTGTCCCTGGCCGCGCTCGCCGCGGCCACCGCCTACGGCAGCGGCCCGATCCTCATTCTCACCGCGATTCCGATGCTGATCATCGCGAACGCTTACCGGCGCTGCAATATGTGGAACGCGAACTGCGGCGCGTCGTTCGAGTGGGTCGGCCGCGCGATTAACCCCTACCTCGGCTTCCTCACCGGCTGGCTGATGATCGTCGCGTACATCATCGGCACCGTCGCCGAGGTCCTGCTGCTCGGCCCGTCGGTGCTCGCCGTCTTCGGCTCCACTTCGACTGACACCTGGGCCTGGATCGGCATCGGCAGCGCCGTCGGCGTCGTGATGCTGATAATCGCCATCGTCGGCATCCGCATCACCGCGCGCGCTCAGGTCGGCATGGCACTCGTCGAGTACCTGATCCTCATCGGCCTTGCTATCGCGGGCCTGATCTTCGTCATCGGGCACCATCCGGGCACGTTCCCGATCACGAGCGGCTGGTTCAGCGTCAGCGGCATCAACGGCAAGGGCAGCGCGGTCGCTGGCTTCCTCATCGCGGTGTTCGTCTACGGCGGATGGGACGGCACCCTGTACGTCAACGAAGAGGTGAAGCACCGGCGGATCAACCCCGGCCGGGCGGCCATCATCGCCGTCGCTCTGCTCGCCATTATCTACACGCTCGCGCAGGTGGGCTTCCAGGGCGTGGTGTCGCCGAAAGCTCTGCAGGCCAACCAGGCCAACGCGCTGGTCTACGTGGCGCAGGCACTCGGCGGCGGCTTCTGGGCCAAGGTCGATGGCACTGTCCATCGCGCTCTCGGTGATCGCGACAACCGGTACCGGCATCGTGCTGAGCGCCCGGATTGTCTACGGCATGGCCAGCTACCGCGCGCTGCCGGGCTTCCTCGGCAACGTCTCCCGCCGCTACGCCACGCCCGCGATCGCCAGCGCCGTCGTCGGCGTGCTGCTCATCGCCATCTCTGGGTCTACATGCTGGCCACGTCGGTCCAGAACGCGTTCTACGACGTGATCGACACCACCGGGCCTGCTGTTCGCCATTTCTACATCCTGACGGCGCTGGCCCTGATCGTGTACTACCGCCGCCGCGTCTTCGGCGGAGTGTGGGACTTCTTCATCCTTGGCTTGCTGCCGCTCGCTGCCGCCGTGTTCCTCGGCTGGATGTTCGTGAAGTCGGTGCTCGGCGCTGCCGCTACCCAGAACTGGTCGCTGATCGGGATCATCGCGCTTGGCCTGGTCCTGATGTTCTCCGCGCGGTTCGTGCTGCGCTCGCCGTTCTTCCAGATCCAGCGGGAAGCGACCCAGGAGAGGTGTCGAGCCGCGGTTCGCACCGGCTCTGACGCTGCGCTAGAGAGGCTGGTCTCCGACGATGGTGGCCAGGCTCTCTCGCGCGTTCCTGGTGATCGGAGTCGGCGGGCGCCAGCACCCGCTCACCGCTGGACACAGCTTCCTGGAGCATCCGGCGCGCGTCGCTGAGGCGTCCGACCGCGTAGTACACCCGCCCGAGGCTCAGCGCCGCCGCGATGGTGTCCGGATGATCGGGGCCCTCGGTGCGCAGGAACCCTGCATGCACCTGCTCGCACAGCTGAACGGCCTGCGCCATCCGGCCGGCCTGGTGGTAGGCGACCGCCAGCGCTCCCCGCGCGCGCAGCGTGTCCGGATGGTCAGCCCCCTGACTCTTCTGCCGGTCACCGACAACCTTCTTGAACTGGGAGAACGCCTCCTTGACCCGGCCGTCGGCGAGGTAAGCGTCCGCTAGCAGCTGCCGCGTTGCCATTGTTTCCGGATGCTGCGCGCCGAGGCTGCGCTCCCGGTCACCGAGGATGAGCCGGTACAGCCGGATGGCCTCATTGAGCTCGCCGGCCGCGCGGTAGCCGGCCGCCACCTCGTCCCGGATGATGGCGCACTCGGGATGACCAGGCCCGTACGCGCGCTCGGCATCGTTCAGTGCCGCAGTGAGGACGGAGATGGCCTCGTCAAACAGCCCCGCCGTCACGAGCACACGTCCCAGCCGGACCCTGGCCGCGAGCGTGCGCGGATGGTCGGGCCCGTAAGCCTTGCCCCACTCAGCCATCACGCGCTGATACCAGGCGACGGCCTCGCCCACCCGCCCGGCCGCGACAAATGCGCCGGCCAGCCGTTCTACGGTGACCATCGATTCCGGATGGCCGGGGCCGAAGACCTGGTCACCGATGGCGGTGAGCTCGGCCCAGTAGTCGACCGCCGGCCCGGTCAGTGATGCCTCATCGAGGCTCTGGCCCGCTCGCAGCAGCAGGGGATGGCAGCCGCCCGTCCACAGCAGACCGCCAGTGGCCCGCCGCACGCATGCCGCGCTGGCTCTGAGGCTCTGCCCCAGCCAGGTCTCGGGCTCGGGGGACGGCCACGATTCAAGCAGCGCGGCTGCGGCCGCATGCGCGGCCTGCTCCAGCATCTCGGCGGACATCGCGGCCCGTACCGCGCGCTGCAGGATGGGATTCATCCGGACGACCGGCGGATCGCCGCGGTCAACGCTGATCAGGCCCGCCTGGTCCAGCGCCGCCAGCGCCGTCCTGGCACGCTCCATCGCCTGGGGAGTGGCGGCAGAACTGCCGGTGATGTAGGCGCAGGCGGCCGGAGCCGTGAACACGAACGCCGGCACCCCGTGCCCGTCGAGTAGCGCCGCCACGGCGAGGCAGGACTGCGCGGCGCCGCCCGGCATCAGCTGATCGGCCTGGTCGACGCACAGCGTCCAGGTCACTCCGGCCGCTGGCAGCGGGGCCGCGTCGGGTGAGCTGAAGACTGACGACCGCAGGAAATACTGCTCGCGGTAGTCAGCGCAGGTCATCCACGAGCCGCCGACGGCGGCCGTTGCCTGCGCCAGCGCCAGTGGCTGGCAGTCCAGATCCTCGAGCAGGTCAATCGCGCCGCGGCGCTGATCGGGATCCGCGGACAGCCTGCCGACCAGGTAGCTCATCGCCTCCCGGCGGCTGAGCGGGCCGATCTCCATTGTCAGCACGTCCGCCAGGCCCGCCATCGCCTGTGCATTCGGTGATGTCAGCACCACCTGCCCGGCCGGGCCGGCGGGCCACAGCCCCTGCAGGACAGCACTGTCGGGAACGTCGTCGAGCACGACCAGCCAGCGATGGTCGGTCTCGCTGAGCCAGCCCAGCAGGCTCGCGGCGACGGCCTCGGCAGTGCCAGGCGTCCGCGTTCCGGTCAGCGCCCTCGCTGCGGCGACGTAGCCGGAGAGAATGGCTGCGGTGCTGCTCGCGTCGATCCAGATCAGCAGGTCAACCGCGTGGTCGTGCCATTGCGACTCGGCATGATAAGCGGCCAGCTGCGTCTTGCCGGTCACCCGCAGCCAGTCATGTGACGATCCGGCCCCGAGCCGGCGCGATCGCGGCGTCAGCGCGACCGCCGGACTGCGGTCCAGCGCCATCCTGAGGTCCGGGCCTGTCTCGGGCCTGGTGCTGAACCGGTCAGCGAGCGGAGGGATCGCCCCGGACCGGACGGGCCAGCTGGCGGTGGCGATGAGCGGGCCTGCGACTGCTACGGGTGCCGGACTCTCTTCGCCCGTCTCCATGTTGATTTGCACCACAAACCGCCCTGGCAACCGATACCGCTGAGAAGTGACAACATTACGACTATCGGCCGGGCATTGGCCGGAGAATGGCTGGCTCATTCGCTCCGGCGATAGTGCTAGCGCCCGGTTAAGCAGACTTTAGCGCGTATCGCGGCAGTAGCCGGGCGCGCTCGGGCGAATTGCGCGGTCAGTTGCCGAAGGGCACGTTGGTGCCGGTGACGTGCCCGACCACGCCCGCAGTGGTGACCTGCACGCTGTCGATGGTCAGGCCCAGGGGAAGCTTCGGGATCTGCAGGGTGATGTCCTGAATCGACCCCAGCAGCGATGACGGCAGCCCGCTGCTGCTGACCAGCCGGATGTTGAGCCTGTCACCGCTCTGCCTGCTGACGCGCCAGGTTGCCGAGCCTGTCGTGACGAGCAGGTTCAGCGTTGCCCTGACCTCGTCCGGTCCGGCGGCGGTCAGCTTGAGCCCGGCGCCATTGAGCAGCGTGCCGAGCGGCCCGACTTCCTGAGTGAGCGTGTTGCCGAGCGAGGAGAAGCTGATCAGCGCGGTGCCGGAAAGCGACCCGATCGTGCCGCTGGAGAAGGCATACGAGTTCAGCTTGATGTTGCGGGCGGTCGCATTGATGCTGGTGATCGTGACCGGGCCCTCAGTCTGATCGGCGGCCGTCAGATTGACCTGCTGGAAGTCGCGGCTGGCGACCTGAGTCAGGAACGGGAAGCCGTCGATGCTGACACCGGGCTTGTGCTGCAGGCCCTGCTGCTCGATCTTGCTGGCCATCACGCTTTCTGCTGCTGCCCTGGCCGCGAAGTCGAGCGCGACGAGCACTGCGATGACGACGACCAGCGCGATGATCCACCGGCGCCCGCGCCGGCCCCGGCGTCGTGGCGAGCGCATCACGCGAGTGGTCGCGTTGGTCATCGCAGGTCCCTCATCCGCCCGATCGTACGGTATCTGCCCGGATGCCTGGCCCGGCCGCAGGGCGGCCCCGTCCGGGCGCGCCCGCGGGCCCCGGTAGTTGTGATCATGGCAGGCCTCCGACGTCAATCGCTTCGAGCTGGTGCCCCTTCTGGACCGTGACCAGGACCGTCCTGCCGCCAGGCTCGACCGCGAACTGGCGGGGCACCAGGCCGACCGGCAGGTAGCCGAGCAGCGCAGGCCGCCGCGCGCAGCGCGCTGGCGGTGCTGACCACGGCGATGTTCGAGGTAACGCCCGGCCGGCCGTCGAGGTTCGAGTCGGCGATGAGGATCCTGGCACCGTGGTCGGTGAACGTCTCGCCGAGCGGTGCCTCGCCGACCGCCACCCGGGCGATCAGCGCGCCGGCTGACTTCGTCCGCAGCCGCGCGGTGCTGAACGCGAGGAGCGTGTCGCTGTCCCTGGCCGTGACCCAGACAATCGTGCCGTCGCCGGAGACCAGGGCGCGGGCCGCCCCGCAGCCGGCTCTCACCGTCGCCACGACCGCGTGCGCCGGGTCGGTCTCGGCGGTATGCAGGTTCAGCACCGCGAGCGTGCCGGCCAGGCTGACCACATAGACCCAGGTGCCGTAGGCAGCTATGCCGACTGGCTGGGCGGCCAGCGGCACGTAGCCGACAAAGGCAGCCGGCCCGAATCCGCGAGCCAGGTTGAAGACGGCCATCTCGGCGCTGTCCTGCAGCGTCACGAGCGCGTACTGGCCGTTGGCCGTCACTGTGACCTCGACCGCGCCGGAGCCCGTCGGGCTGGTGAGCGTTCCGGCGATCGGGCTGGCGTCGCCGCTGATCGCCGCCGCGACGTTGATGACTACGGCGCCGCTGCCGGCCGCGGCGAGCGCGAACTTCCCGTCCGGCGTGAGCGTGATGCCCTTGTTCGCGCCGGGTGCCGGGATCGTCGTGACCAGCGCCGGCGCCAGGCCGGTACTCGTGCGCAGCACGGCCACCGCATTGCCGGTCGTGACGAAGGCGTAGCCATTGCCCGTCACCACCGCGCCGAACGGGTCTCCGCTGAGCGGCGTCGTCGCGGTGCTGATGCCGGTCAGGTTCCCGGCTTTCGCCGTCGCTGTCGAGCAGGCGGGAACCGTCAGCGCCGGGCCGCTGGTTCCGGATGCGCCAGATTGACCGCTGCCGGGGTTGCGGGAGGCCAGCAGGTAACCGCCTGCAGCGAGCACGAGCACCACGGCGACCAGGCCCGCAAGCGGGGCCGGCGAGCGCCACCACCGCCGGCGCTCCGGTGCGGCAGATCCCTGGCCCGGGTGGCCGCCGGGACCGTCGCCGGGCGGGCTGCTGGCCTGCTCGGTCCGGTAGTCCGCGACCGGCACCTCCCCGGTCGGCACGTCCGCGGCCGGCTCATCGCGGCTCGCTCATTCGGCCGGTTCGCGCGCTCCGGCGGCTGCGCTGCCGCGCCCGCTGAGTCCGCCTGACTGATCCCCGGAATGGCAATCTGGGTGACCGGATGCGCGGGGGGCGCCGCCTCGCCGGATGCGACTCCGACGGCGCGGCCCAGCGCCTCGGCAAAGGCGAGGCAGCTCTCGTAGCGGTCGCCGGGCGCCTTGGCCATGCCGGTCGCCAGGACGTTATCGATCTCCGGCGGAAGGTCGGGCCGCCTGGTGCGGATCAGTGGCGGCGGCTCGGACAGGTGCGCGTACATGACCGACACGCTCTGGTCCCGCCTGAATGGCGGCTCTCCGCACAGCATCTCGAACGCCGAGCAGGCGAGCGCGTACTCATCCGTCCTGCCGTCCAGCGGCCGGCTCTCGATCTGCTCCGGCGCGACGTAGTCAAGCGTGCCGAGGAACTGCCCGGTCGCGGTCAGGCCGCCGCTGGCCGCGAGGGAGCCCTTGCTCAGGCCGAAGTCGGACAGGTACACGTGATCGGGCCTGCCGGCCGCCGCGCCGGACTCAAGCAGCATGTTGCCGGGCTTCACGTCCCGGTGCACCAGGCCGCGGGCGTGTGCCGCGTCAAGTGCGGACGCGACCTGGGAGATGATCTCCGCCGTCCGTGGTACCGGGATCGGCCCTGAGCGGTCGAGCAGCGACCGGACGTCACCGCCGCGGACGTAGCGCATCGCGATGAACAGGACGCCGTCTGACTCGCCCGCCTCGTACACCGGGATGATGTGCGGGTGGTCGACCGCAGCGGCTGCGCGTGACTCGCGGATGAACCGCTGCCGGAATGCGTCGTCCCTGGCGAGTGCCGGCGCCAGGATCTTGAGCGCCACGTCCCGGTCCAGCCGGCTGTCGTGGGCGCGGAACACCACGGCCATGCCGCCGAGGCCGATGCGCTCCTCGAGCCGGTATCCGGCGAGCAGCGACCCGGCCCGGAAGTCCTCGGGAATCTGGTCGCTCACAACTCCTCCGGCCGTGCTGCATCAGGCGCCGAAATGGCAGTAACCGGCCCGCTGGCACCCCGGGCGGTCCAAGTATCCAGTTAGCCGGACCGCGTCTGTCAACTAGCCCTTCCGCTTAACGACAGCGAATACTAGCCTGGCTTATCCTTTCTGCGGATCTGGCGCTTTACAGTTGGCAGATGACCACCGATTCCCAGGAGCTGGGATGATGAATCCTGAGCCCCCCAGCGCCGAGCCGCGCGCCCTGGTCCGGCAGCTGCGGATCGAGAGCCAGGGCTCTGACCGGCTGCTGACAACGGGCACTGCCTATCGCATTGGCCGCGATCCGCAGGCCGATATTGTGCTGGCCGATGCGCGCGTGTCCTGGCACCACGCCGTCATCGAGGAAAAGGGCGGCAGCTGGCTGCTCCGGGACGCAGGCAGCACCAATGGCACATTCGTCAGCGGGCAGCGCGTCCGCGAGGTGGTCATCAGCGGCCCGTGCCCGGTGCGGCTTGGTCATCCTGACGACGGTCCGCTGCTGACCTGCTCGCTGGCCGGCAGCGACGGCGGGGCTCCTGCCGCGCCGGGGCGGGTGCAGGCCGCGACGGCCGTGTGGCAGCCGCTCGAGTCGCCCGAGGCGGGCCTCCGCGCCCCGGTCCCGGCCGTCGCGCCGCCTCCGCGCTCGGGCCCCGACCGGAGCCCCAGCGCGATCATGAAACTGCCCAGCCAGGCAGCTGCGCATCGGGCGCGCCGCCGACAACGAGGTGGTTGTCTCTGATCTGAGCGTGTCCCGGTACCACGCCGAGCTGCGCCGGACCAGCCGCGGCGGCTACGAGATCGCGGACCTGTCCAGCCACAACGGCACCTACCTGAACGGGCAGCGGATCACCGTGGCGCCGGTGACCGAGACGGACCTGATCGGCATCGGGCCCGCGACGTTCCGCCTCGTCGGCGGCCAGCTGCAGGAGTTCATCGACACCGGCGATATCTCGCTGTCGGCGCGGAATCTGACCGTGCGCCTGCCGGGCGGCAAGGTGCTGCTTGACCAGGTCACGTTCTCGCTCGGGGAGCGCTGCCTGCTCGGCGTCATCGGGCCGAGCGGCGCCGGCAAGTCGACGCTGCTCGGCGCGCTCACCGGAATGCGGCCGGCGACCGAGGGCACGATGCTGTATGACGGCCGCGATCTGTACCGGCAGTACGCCGAGCTGCGCCACCGCATCGGCCTGGTGCCGCAGGACAACATCCTGCATACCCAGCTCTCAGCGCGCCGGGCCCTGGGGTACGCCGCCGAGCTCCGCTTCCCGCCCGACACGAGCAAGTCCGAGCGCAAGCGGCGGATCGACGAGGTCCTCGCCGAGCTCTCGCTCACCCAGCATGCCGACACCAGGACCTCGGCCCTGTCCGGCGGCCAGCAGAAGCGCGTCAACGTCGCGCTCGAGCTGCTGACCAAGCCGTCGCTGCTGTTCCTGGACGAGCCCACGTCCGGCCTCGACCCCGGGCTGGACAAGTCGGTCATGGAGATGATGTCCGGGCTGGCTCATGACGGCCGCACGGTCATCGTCGTCACTCACAGCGTGGCCAACCTGAATCTCTGCGACCGCCTGCTGGTGCTCGTGCCCGGCGGCAAGATCGCTTTCTTCGGTCCGCCGCAGGATGGCCTGCGGCACTTCGGGAAGCCCGGCTGGGCCGAGGTCTTCCAGGCTTTCGACGCCGAGCCCGGCCGGGACTGGGCCGGCGATTTCCGCCGCTCGCAGTACTACCAGCGCTACATCGTGAGCGAGATGAGCGGCTCGGCCGGGACCGGGCGTCAGCCTGCCGCCGCGCCGGAGCCGCACCGGTCCAGGAACCGGCTGGCTCAGCTGAGCACGATGTGCCGGCGCTACCTTGCGGTCATCGCCTCGGACCGGGTCTACCTCGGCATGCTGGCGGCAACCCCGATCCTGCTGGGGCTGCTCATCAAGGTCGTGCCGTCGCCGGAGGGACTGGCCGGGCGTGACAACACCGACGCAACGTCCCTGCTGCTGGTGCTGGCCGTGGCCGGCTGCCTGGCTGGTGCCGCGAACGCGGTGCGGGAGCTGGTCAAGGAACGACCGATCTATACCAGGGAACGGGCGGCCGGCCTCTCGGCCGGTGCCTACTTTCTGTCCAAGGTGCTAATCCTGGGCGTGATCAGCGTCATTCAGGCGGTGGTGATGATCGCGATCGGCCTGCTCGGCCGGCCGCTGCCCAAGCACGGCTCGGTCCTGACGAATTACCCGCTGCTGGAACTGCTGATTGCCCTGGCCGGGCTGACGATCGCCTCGATGACACTCGGCCTGCTCATCTCGGCCGTGGTCAATTCCTCGGACAAGACGCTGCCCCTGCTGGTGGTGATGGTGATGGCCCAGGTCGTGCTCAGCGGCGGCATCTTCTCGCTGAGCGGCAAGGCGGGCATCGAGCAGCTGTCCTGGCTGTCGCCGTCGCGCTGGGGCTTCGCGGCCACCGCCTCGACCTCGAACCTCAATGTCATCGGGCAGGTGCCCGGTGCCAGTGCCGCGAGCGGCGCCGCGGTGCAGCCCGACCCGCTGTGGGATCACACCGCGTCGGCCTGGCTGACTGACATCGGCGCGCTGGTGGCGCTTGGCCTGGCCTTCGCGATCCTGACCTGGTGGAGGCTGGCGAGAACAGGGCCGGCGAAGCGCCGCTAGGCCTGCATCCGGCCAGCGTCCACGATCCGGCGCAGGAACCGCTGGGTGCGCTCGTCCCTCGGGCTCGGTGAACAGCTCCGCAGGCGGCGCCTCCTCGATGATCCGGCCTTCCTCGAGGAAGCAGACCCGGTTGGCGATGTCGCGGGCGAAGCCCATCTCGTGCGTGGCGATCAGCATCGTCATCCCGCCCGCGGCGAGCTCCCTGATCACGTCGAGCACCTCGGCCACAAGCTCGGGGTCCAGCGCGCTGGTTACCTCGTCGAGCAGCATGATCTGCGGCTGCATGGCCAGCGCGCGGACGATCGCGACGCGCTGCTGCTGGCCGCCGGACAGCCGGTCCGGGTAGTCCGCGCGCTTGTCCGCCAGCCCGAAACGGGCGCAGCAGCGCCCGGGCCTCCTCCTCGGCCTGCTGGCGCGGCACACCCAGCGCCTTCGTCGGCGCCAGCGTGACGTTGCGCAGCACGGTCATGTGCGGGAACAGGTTGTAGGACTGGAACACGATGCCCACCTTGCGGCGGACGCAGTTCTGGTCGACGCCGGGTCCGGTCACGTCCTGGCCGAGCAGGCTGATCCGGCCGGAGCTGATCGGCTCGAGCAGGTTGATGCACCGCAGCAGCGTGGACTTGCCCGACCCGGACGCGCCGATGAGGCAGATGACCTCGTGCGGCGCGACGGCAAGGCTCGATCCCGCTCAGCACCTCGTTCGGCGCCGAACGACTTGTGCACGGCCTCGACGGCGATGGCCAGGTCCGCGCTCCGGCGCGGCCGAGCCCGCCGCTCACGCGACGCCTCCGGCCAGCCGCCGCCGCCGGTCCCGGTCGATCAGCCGGTCGGTGAACCTGGCCAGCGGGATGGTGAGGATCAGGAACAGGATGGCCGCCACGACGTAGGCTGGAGTAGTTGAAGACGGTGCTGCCGTAGATCTCGGCCGCCTGTTCGCCTCGATGGCACCGAGCACGCCGACCAGGGCGGTGTCCTTCTGCAGGCTGATGAAGTCGTTCAGCAGCGGCGGGATGATGTTCCTGATCGCCTGCGGCAGGATCACGTACCGCAGCGCGGTTGACTGCGACAGCCCGAGCGACCGGGCGGCCGCGACCTGGCTCTGGTGCACCGAGTTCAGGCCCGCCCGGTAAACCTCGGAAACGTAGGCGGAGTACGACAGCGACAGCGCGATCGACGCCGTAGACGGCGTAGGACTGGCTGGAGACGAACCGCAGCTCGCAGCGCCGGGATGCCGAAGCCGATCGCGTAGATGACCAGCAGCAGCGGCACGCCGCGGAAGAAGTCCACGTAGATCATCGCCAGCGACCCGCAGCGGGAACAGACGCGGGCCGGTCGGACTGCCGGATGAGGGCGATCACCAGGGCCAGGATCAGGATCAGCACCTCGGCGACCAGGAACATCCGGATGTTGAGCCAGAGCGCCTCGCCGACCGAGTAGTAGCCCTTCTTCGGGTTGCCGATGAACGACTGCCACATGTCGTGCAGGTCGAAGAAGGTGTGCCGGACCTGGCTGCTGCCCGGCGCGGCCAGGAAGAGCGCCACCAGGATCGCGAGCACGACCAGCGTGCTGACGGACGAGACCACGGTCGCCCGCCGGCCCCGCCGCCGGACAGCAGCCTGCGGCCCGCGCCCGGCTGTCCCGAAGCCGACCACCGGGGTGCCGGCGCTAGACCTTCCGACAGCAGGCTGGGCCGTCCTCGCCGTATCCGGGACCGCCCGGGCCAGTGCCGGGATCGCTGGTGGTCATCTGCGTGAGCGGGCAGGCCGGGCGTCACGGCTTGATGGTCGGGACGGTCAGGTAGAGCTGCAGGTACTTCTTCTGCAGCGCCGCCAGGGTGCCGTCGCGACTTCAGCGTGGCAATGGCCTTGTTGACGCAGCCGACCAGCGGGTTGCCCTTGGTGAACAGCAGGCCGTAGTGCTCGCCCGTGCTCGGGAACTGGGCGACCATCTCGAGTGCCGGGAATCTCGCTCGACGAGATGTACTGGGCCGTCGGCGTGTCGGTCACGAAGGCCGCGATCTGATGGGTCTGCAGCGCCTGCTTGACGTCGTTGAGCGTCTGGAACACCTTGGGCTGGGAGCGTCGGCTGGATGCTGGCGGTGATGAAGGCCAGGCTGGTCGTCCCGATCTGGTCGCCGTACACGTAGCTCTTCAGCTCGCGCGGGCGAGTGCTTGGTGACGATCGGCGTGCTCTTCAGCGCGACCAGCGCCTGCTGCACGTCGTAGTAGCTGGACGAGAAGGTCACCGCCGGTCGCCCGCTGCGGGGTGTAGGAGATCTCGTTGATGTCGAAGTCGAACTTCTTCGGGCCGGGCGCGTAGGAGGCGTTGAACGGCTCGTAGGCCCAGCGCACCTGCGACGGCTTGAAGCCGAGCTGCTTCGCGATCGCGTAGGCGACGGCGCTCTCGTAGCCCTTGCCGTTGGCCGGGTTGTTGTTCTCGAACCATGGCGGGTAGGCGGGCTTGTCGGTCGCGACCGTCAGCACGCCCTTCTGGTAGAGCTCTGGCTGAACGCCTGAGTACGTGCAGCTGACAGGCTTCGCGGTCCCCCCTGCACTGGTACCGGCGCTGCTTCCGCACGCCGCCAGCCCGGCAGCGGCCGTCACGGCCGCCGCGGCCAGGGCCACCCGACGCATCATGGTTTACTCCGATCTCGGCGATTTCCTGCTGCCGGGTAGCTTATATCCCCCGCAGACCGGATCTGCCCGTCCCTGATAAGCAGGGACGGGCAGATAACACAAGGTCAGTGCCGGTTCGGCTGACGCTAGCTGATGTACTGCGGTGCCGTCCCGAAGATGTAGATGTGGGTCGAGCCGATGTGCACTTCCTTGTGGAACCAGTTCACGACATCACTGAAGAGGCGGACGCAGCCGTGCGATGCCGGGTACCAGGGCACCGCGTCGCCGCCGTGGATGGCGTAGGCCCGGCCGATGAAGAACACGGGATTTTCCATGAAACCGAGCGGCACCGTGATCGTGCCTGCCAGGTATGACAGCGCCTTGTAACGGCCGTCGGGCGTGATCGCGTAGCCGCAGCTGCCGTCGTTGCAGTAGTAGTACCGGCCGCCGGAGGAGATGTGCAGGATCAGGTGCGGCTTGTTGTCCCGGTACAGCACCAGCACCTGGATGCTCTGGTTGACCTCGATACGGCCGGCGCCGCCCTTGGGATAGCGGGAGTAGGGCTGCCGCGGATGCACCAGTGCCTTCCGGAAGGCATAAGTGATAATCGAGTTGCTGTCAGCGTTCATCGGCAGGCCCTGGACTTCCTTAAAGGCCCAGACTGCTTCCTCGAGATCGTCGCCGTAGACCCCGTCGTTGGGTCCGGCGTAGTAATGCAATTGATTAAGCCGCTTTTGCACGCTTCTGACCGCCGCGCCGTGATCGCCGTAGTAGAGATCATGACCCGGCGGCACGTACGTGGCCGGAGCGGACCTGACCTCCCGGGCAACTGTCGTGGTCCCGGCCGCGCTCGCCGGCCCTGACTGGCCGAACGCCATCGCCCCGGCAGCGGCCACGGCCCCCGCGCTGATCAGCCAGCCCCGAACTGCATTCCTCATGGTCACCCCTTGTTAGTACCCACCCGGAGCCGCCGCCGTAACCGTAAAGATGCCAAAGCGTCTGCGGGAACGCCAAAGAAGACTGTTCGGACTTGTAGACGTTTAAGGCTAGCTCCCGGTTGCCGGCAAATGATCCCGGGTTATCCGGGAATCTGCCAGCGCCACGGCATGCGACCGCCCGCCCGACCCCGGGTGTGCAGCTCCGATCCAGAGGGTATCTACCGGCCGTCGTTCAGTGCGGCAGCCGCGCTGCCGCCGCGATCGCGGGACGGGGGTCAGCGGGGTGAGTCTGGTCACGAAGGTCAGGGATACTGCGGGTTCGGTGTACGGCCAGGCCAAAGCCAGGTACGCCGGCAGTGACACGATGCAGAAGGCCGGGCGGCAGGCAGGCCAGGCGGCCGGGCAGGCCGCCGGGAAGATCCGCGAGATCTCCGGCAAGGCCGCCTCCAGCCAGACCGCCGGGAAGATCCGCGAGATCTCCGGCAAGGCCGCCGCCAGTCCGCCGAAGATCCGCGGCACCGGCAAGGCCCACCCCGCACCGCCGGCAAGGTCCGGGAGATCTCGGGCAAGGCGACGTCCGCGGTGAAGAACGCCCGGCCGCGACGGCCCGGTCAGCAGTGACCACCACACAGCAGGCCCCGGTTACCAGGACGGCACCGGTGATCAGGACGGCACCGCATCCGGTGACGCGCGCCGGAATCCGCACCGGCGAGCTACTGGACGAGCTCGCGGCCCAGCTCGGCTACCGCATCAGGACCGGCAAGAACGGTCCTGTCCTGGTCGGCCGCGACGGCAAGGTTGCCGAGACCTGGCGCCAGGACTATCCCTACGACGAGCGGCTGTCCCGCAAGAAGTACGACGAGGGCAAGCGCGGCCTGCAGATCGAGCTGCTGAAGCTGCAGCATCACATCAAGTCGACCGGCGGCCGTCTGGTGATCGTGTTCGAGGGCCGCGACGCGGCGGGCAAGGGCGGCACGATCAAGCGCTTCACCGAGAACCTGAACCCGCGCGGAGCCACGGGTCGTGGCGCTGGAGAAGCCCACCGAGCGCGAGCGGAGCGAGTGGTACCTGCAGCGGTACATCACGCACCTGCCCGCTGCCGGGGAGATTGTCCTGTTCGACCGGTCCTGGTACAACCGGGCCGGCGTGGAGCGGGTCATGCAGTTCTGCAGCCAGGACGAGTGCATGGAGTTCCTCCGCGAGGCGCCGGAGTTCGAGCGGATGCTCGCCAGGGACGGCATCACGCTGGTCAAGTTCTGGTTCTCGGTGTCCAGGGCCGAGCAGCTCAGGCGGTTCGTGAGCCGGCAGCTCGATCCGGTGAAGCGCTGGAAGCTCAGCCCTGTCGACCTCGCCTCGATCGACAAGTGGGACGACTACACCGAGGCCAAGGAATCCATGTTCTTCTTCACGGACCTGGCGGACGCGCCGTGGACTGTGGTGAAGAGCAACGACAAGAAGCGCGCCCGGATCGAGGCCATGCGGCACGTGCTGCGCCAGGTCGAGTACTCCGGCCGGGACGAAACCGTTGTCGGCCTGCCCGATCCGCTGATCGTCGGGCCCGCGCCGCTGATGTACGAGACCGGCGAGCGGCCGTCCCGCCGCGTCAGCTAGCGCACCCAGCTCACCTCGATCGAGACGCTCGGCCGCTGCAGGACCAGTGTGCTGCCCGGGCGGCTGGCGCCGGACGCCAGAGCCCCGGCCGGCCGCACCGTGAGCTGCAGTTCCGCCGTTCCCGGCCGGCCCGCCTCGGCCCACTTGCCGGTCAGGCCGGCCAGGTATCCGGCGAGGTCGGCGCCGCCCGTGCCGAAGCCGCGGATGAGCATGTCCGGTCCGGCTCGCGGTGCCCGCTGGCCCTGCGTCGACCTCGGCCGGCAGCAGAGCGGCAGCTCCCAGCAGGTCAGGCTCCGTCGCATTGCCCACCAGTCCGCCAAACGGCAGCAGCCCCGCCATCGGGAACCAGCCGCCCGGCGCGGCGAGGATGATGATGCGGCTGAGCTCGGCCGCCGTGATCGTCAGCCAGAGATCGAGGTCGGCGAGCTCGGCCAGGCTGCCGAGCGGCGGCACGACCTGCTCGTCGGACGGCTCGCCGGCCAGCGCGGCCTGCAGGGCCGGCCCGTCAACCGGGTGGCCGTCTGCCATCTGCGCCGTCAGCGGGCGGGGCTCAGGCAGCCGGAAGACGGTCTCGGGCCCGGCGAAGGCACCGAGCATCGGCACGAATCCGCATCGCCAGGCCGACATGCTGGCCCATTCATCAGCGGGTGCACCGGACTCATGGCGGCCGCGATCTCGCGGATGGCTGCGCCGCAGCGCAACGGAGAGCTGGATGCCGCGGACGGACAGCGGCAGTACCAGCAGACCGCCGGGCTCAAGCTGGTCAAGCCAGGCAGGGGCGATGTCCCACGCCCCGGCCGTGACGATGATCCGGTCGAACGGCGCGCGGACCGGGTCGCCGTAGCCGCCGTCCGCGCACAGGACGGTGACCTGGTCGTAGCCGGCCGCCGCAAGGCTCGCGCTCGCGCGTGCGATGAGGTCCGGGTCGATGTCGATGCTGACCACCTGCCCGCCGGGGCCGACCACCTCGGCCATGACCGCTGCGTTGTAGCCAGTGCCGGTCCCGATCTCGAGAACCCGGTGCCCCGGCTCGAGACCGAGCTGGTCGAGCATGATCGCCATCATCGCTGGCTGGGACGACGAGCTCACCGGCAGCCCGTCCGGCCCGCACTTGATCACGAAGGCCTCGTCCCGGTAGGCAGCCGCGGGGCCGACTTCAGGCACGAACACGTGCCGCGGCACGCGGGCGAACGCATCCTGCACCGAACGGCTCAGCGCGCTGCCGCCGCGGCGCCGCAGCTCCTCAACCAGGCGGGCGCGAGCGGAGTCGGCGGTTTCCTGACGGTGGATCCAGGCGGGCTCGAGAGGCTGCATGGCGCTACCACCTCCGCAGTCCACGATAGGCGCGGCACCGGCAGGACATCGCCCCCGATCGGGGTAAGCGCGGCTAGCCGCGCCGCCGGGACACCGCGTACAGCGCGATCCCGGCTGCCACGCCGGCGTTCAGCGACTCGGCCGGGCCGCTCATCGGAATGCTGGCCACCACATCACAGCGCTCGGTCACGAGCCGGGACAGGCCCTTGCCTTCCGAGCCGACGACCAGCACCAGCGGCGAGTCGGCTAGCTCCAGGTCGCCGATATCGGTGCTGCCGCCGGCATCAAGCCCGGCCACGAACAGGCCGGCTTCCTGGTAGCTGACCAGAGCGCGCGCGAGGTTGGCCGTCTGGGCCACTCGCACCCTGGCCAGGGTGCCGGCTGACGCCTTCCAGGCCCCGGCAGACACTCCGGCCGATCGCCGGGCCGGCAGCAGGATGCCATGGCCGCCGAATGCCGCAACCGACCTGGCCACCGCGCCGAGGTTACGCGGATCGGTCACGCCGTCGAGCGCCACGATCAGCGGCTGCTGGCCTGCTGCGCGGGCGTCGTCCACGAGGTCTGCGGGATCGGCGTAGGAGTACCGCTTGATCCGCAGCGCCAGTCCCTGGTGGATGGCGCCCCCGGTGAGCCGGTCGAGCTCCGACCGCCCGGCTTCCACGACGGGGATGCCGGCATCGGCGGCGAGCATCACGGCCTGACCGATCCGCTCGTCGCTGTCCAGCCGCGGCCCGACGTGCAGCGCCGTGGCCGGGACTCGCGCCCGCAGTGCCTCGAGCACGGAATTCCGTCCGGCAACCAGTTCGGGGCCGGAGCTGCCAGCCCCGCGAGTCCGCGAGTCGGTACCGCGCCCGGCGCCGCCAGGCCCGGACCGCGTCTCTGCCCGCGCCCGGCCACCGTCTGCGCGGCCGCCGTCTGCGCGACCACCGTCTGCTCGCCCTGAGCTCGCGGCGGAGCCCCTGCCCCTGGCGGGCGATGCCGGGGCGGCCGCCTTCCTGGCCTGCGACGCCCGGCGCTGGGCCGGGTGACCCGGTCGCTGCTCAGCGGGCGGAGTGGGTCCCTTGCCCTCGAGCTTGCGCTTGCCGTACCCGCCGGTGCCGGGGCGGGGCTTGCCGGACTTCGTCCGGCCGCCGCCTGATTTCGCGCTCATGCCCGGATCTCCCAGCGCGGCCCGCGGGGCGTGTCCTCGACCACGACGCCCGCTTCCAGGAGCTGGTCGCGAATCGCGTCGGCAGCCGCGAAGTCCCTGCGTGCCCGCGCCGCCTGCCGCTGCTCGAGCGCGACGCTGATCAGCACGTCGACCACCGGACGCAGGTCGCCGCCTGACGAGCGGTCCGCCCAGGGCGCGGCGAGCGGATCAAGGCCGAGTACCGACGAGCATGGCCCTTGCCTCGCCCAGGCTCTTGGCGGTCCCGGCGGCATCGGCGGCTGCGAGCGCCGCGTTCCCGTCCCTGATGCAGTCGTGCACGATCGCAAGGGCCTGCGGCACGCCCAGGTCGTCATCCATCGCACCGGTGAAGGCGGCGGGCAGCGCCGCCAGGCCGGCGGCCGGCTCGCCGGCCAGGTCGCCGCCCGCCAGCTCGGCGGCCCTGGTCACAAAGCCCTCGATCCGGCGGTAGGCGGTTACTGCCTCCGTCAGAGCCTCCGGCGAGTAGTCGAGCGGCGAGCGGAAGTGCGCCTGGCCCAGGTAGTAGCGCAGCTCGACCGGGCGGACCTGCCGGACCATCTCGTCGACGAGGAGCGAGTTGCCGAGCGACTTGCTCATTTTCTCGCCGCTGATGGTCACCAGCCCGTTGTGCAGCCAGTACCGGGCGAAGCCGTCCCCGGCGGCATGGGACTGGGCCTGCTCGTTCTCGTGATGCGGGAACAGCAGGTCGAGGCCGCCGCCGTGGATGTCGAAGGTCGGGCCCAGGTACTTGGTCGACATTGCCGAGCACTCCAGGTGCCAGCCAGGGCGGCCGTCTCCCCACGGCGTCGCCCAGCGCGGCTCGCCGGGCTTGGCAGCCTTCCACAGCGCGAAGTCGCGCGGGTCCCGCTTGGCGCCGCCGTCCTGAGTGTCGGCGGCGGCCCGCATGTGCTCAAGCCGCTGCCCGGACAGCTCGCCGTAGTCGGGCTGGGACAGCACGTCGAAGTAGACATCGCCGCCCGCTGCGTAGGCGTGCCCGCTGTCGATCAGCCGCTGCATCAGCACGATCATCTCCGGCACGTGGCCGGTGGCCCGCGGCTCCACGTCCGGCGGCAGGCAGCCGAGCGCGTCGTAGGCGCGGGTGAAGGCGCGCTGGTTCCGCTCGGCCACCGCCCACCAGGGCACGTCCTCCTGCCCTGGCGACCTGGATGATCTTGTCGTCAATGTCGGTGACATTGCGGCAGTAGGAGACCTGGTAGTGCGAGGCGCGCAGCCAGCGGATCAGGATGTCAAAGTTCACGCCGGAGCGGATATGCCCGATATGCGGCGGAGCCTGCACGGTCGCGCCGCACAGGTACAGCGAGACCTTCCCCGGCTGGAGCGGGGTGAAGTCGCGCACCGAGCGCGTTGCGGTGTCGTAGAGGCGTAGCGTCACGGCCCAAGGTTACGGGATGCGCGCAGGCAGCCGCGGCTTGTGCCCGGCTCGGGGCGGTCCGTCACCATCTGCCGGGCCCGTCATTTGTTTGACGTCAAATACTTAGAGATCTAAAATAGTTCCGGGAACGACGCTCGCTACGGCGCACTCACGGAGGCCGCAGATGACAGAGCCCGCACCCCCGCCGGGAGCCGCCGCCACCCCGGCTGCCCAGCCCGGCAGCTACCGGGACCTGGCCGGGCGGACCGCTATCGTCACCGGCGGATCGCGGGGTATCGGCGCGGCCACGGCCGCCAGGCTCGCGGAGAACGGGGCGTCGGTCGCCGTGATCGGCCGGGACGAGACGGCGCTGGCGGCCGTGACGGCGCGGATCACCGGGCCGGCGGCCGGGCCATCTGGGTGGCCGCCGACTGCACGCGGCCCGCCGACACCGAGCGCATGGCGGCGGCCGTGGCCGCCGGGCTCGGGCCGCCGGACATCCTCGCGGCGTTCGCGGGCGGCAACGGCATGCCGGTGCCGACCGAGCGGGAGACGCCCGGCCACTGGGGCGAGGTCATCGATACCGACCTGAACTCGGTCTTCTACACCATCCGCTCAGTGCTCCCCGCCATGACGGAGGGCGGTCACGGCACGATCATCACGATGGCGTCGGCGGCAGCCCGTCAGGCCGCCAGGTCGGCCGCCGCCTACGCGGCGGCGAAGGCCGGGGTGATCGCGCTGACCCGGCACCTGGCCGCCGAGCTGGCACCGCACCGCATCCGGGTCAACTGTGTCGCGCCATCGGCGACCGAGAACGACAAGATGCGCGCCTGGATGTCGCCGGCGAGCGGGCCGCCCTCGGCGCCGAGCTTCCCGCTAGGCCGTCTGGGCCAGCCCGACGACGTGGCGGCTGCGACGCTCTTCCTCGCCTCCGACGCGTCCGCCTGGATCACTGGCGCGACACTCGACATCGCTGGCGGCAAGATCATGCTCTGACCGCGGCGCCGCAGCCGGCGAGTCCGGCGCTGACCGCCCCGAACCCCGACCGCACGGACTGCACCGACCGCACCGGGCAGCGGGACCGGTCTCGTAGCGTGGAAGTCGTGAACGGGCCAACCGGGCGGGTGCGGCGCAGCAGGCTGGCACTGCGAGTCACCGGCTGGTCCCGCCGCCGCCGGATACTCGGCATCGCTCTCGCGATTGCCCTCATCGCAGCCGCAGCCGCCGCCGGCGCGGAGTACGGCGTCCGGCACACGCCGGGCCAGCCGCGAGCGCCGCCAGCCGGCGAGGGCGCGGCGAGGGCGGCCAGCCCGCGGCCCCGCCGCAGGACAAGCCAGGGCCTGTACTGCTGGTCCCCGGCTACGGCGGCAGCACCGGCTCGCTGAGCTCGCTGGCGGCGCGGCTCCGCGCCGCCGGCCGGACGGCAACGGTGCTGCCCCTGCCCGGAACGGGAACCGGCAGCCTGCGGGCGGACGCCGCCCTGCTCAATGCGGCGGTAGACCGCGCGCTCGCACGCGGTGCGCCGTCCGTCGACATCGTCGGCTACTCGGCCGGCGGTGTCGTGGCGCTGATCTGGGCCCGGCGTGATGACGGCATCGCCACGCGCGCCGGATCATCACCCTCGGCTCGCCCTTCCATGGCACCGAGCTTGCGGCAGCGGCCCAGGCCTTCGTGCCGGGCGCCTGCCCGGTCGCCTGCCAGCAGCTGGTCCCCGGCAGCGCCCTGCTCAGGAGCCTTGACGTCAGCAGCCCGGCCGGGCTGCCGCCCTGGCTGTCGCTGTGGACGACCGATGACGAGGTGGTCACCCCGCCGGACTCGGCCCGGCTGCCCGGGCGCGCTTAACGTGCCGGTCCAGTCGGTCTGCCCGGCGGCCCGGGTCAGCCATTCGCAGCTGCCGCTGAACCCCGACGTGACCGCCATGGTCCTGCAGGCGCTCGGCGCCAGCCCGCTGCGGCGGCCGACCGGGGCCGACTGCCGCTGACTGCGGCTGGCTCTGGTCCGGCTGGGCCGCACGTCAGCTGGTGATATCCTTGGTGGCGAAGTTCGCCCAGGCGGCCGCCAGGAAGACCACGACGTACACCGCCCTGGATGGCGAAGCCGCGGTCGATGTGCCGCCACAAGATCGGCTGCCGGAAGAAGTCGATCCAGGCCAGCCAGTACCGGGTGGGCAGGTACGGGCTGACCGCTGCGGCTGCGTTCAGCGCGACGAGCGACCTCGCTTGCGACCAGGGCAGCGAGCGCGCCGAGCGCGGCCGCCGAGGGCCGGAGTCGGTGATGCGTCGACAGGAACAGCGCGATTGCGCCGACGCCCGAGCATGGAGACCGCGATGAACGCCACCGCGCCGACCGTCCGCAGCAGCGATGTCCGGCGGGAGTCAGCGGCGCTCCCGGACAGCGACTTCGGCGACGATGTTCGAGGCGGACAGGCCGCCGGAGTGTGGCGGCGACGGGCTTGTGCGCCGAACAGCGACGATGCCCGGTCAGGTAGGAGGTCACCGCGACGGCGACGACGGCGAGCAGCGTGTAGGCGATGAGCGCGATCAGCTTGGCGACCAGGAGCCGGGTCCGGCCCACCGGCCGGGCCAGCAGGTACCGCAGCATGCCCGAGCCGGCCTCGCCGGCGATCGAGTCGCCCGCCACCACCGCACCGCGACCGGCAGGAATATCGGCAGCACGATCGCCAGCGCGGCCGCCGGGTACAGCGACCCGTTGGACAGCACGGCGGACAGCAGCGCCGGTCCCTGGCCCGGCGGCGGTGCGACGTGCGTGACCGCGACGAAGACCGCCACCAGCACCGGCAGGCGGCACAGCAGCACGATGCTCGACCCAGCTGCGCGGGCGGCCGGACCAGCTTCGACCAGCTCGACCCGGATCATGGCCGGTCCCCGTCGCGCTGCCGGAGCGGGGCACCGCGGGTGCGACCGCCGAACCGGTCCGAGCCCGAGCCGGTCACCGACAGCACCATGTCCTCGAGCGAGCGCCGTTCCGCGGCGATCTCGGCGACGCGGACGCCCGGCGGCGACCAGGCGGGCAGTTCACGGCCGACGGCGTCGGCCGACGCGATGATCAGCCGGTCGCCGCCTGCGCTAGCGCGACCTCGCCGTCCAGCACCTCACGGGCGCCGGTCGGCGTCGGGGCTGCGGACCAGCGACGCGGCCGGTCAGCGCCCGCAGCGCGGCCAGGTCGTCCTGCAGCACCAGCCGGCCGCGGTTCGAGTACGCCGATCCGGGTGCACAGCAGCTCGACCTCGGAGAGCTGGTGGCTGGACAGGAACACCGTGGTGCCGGCCGCGTTGAGCTCGGCAAGCAGGCTCCGGATCTCGCGGATGCCCTGCGGGTCCAGGCCGTTGGTCGGCTCGTCGAGTATGAGCAGCCGCGGCGAGCGCAACAGTGCGGCGGCGAGGCCGAGGCGCTGGCGCATGCCGAGCGAGTACTTGCTTGACCGGCCGGCTGTCGATGCCGCCGAGGCCGACCCGGTCCAGCGCCTCGTCGATCCGGCGGCGCCGGTTCCGGCGGCTGCGCCGCCGGCCCGCCGCGTCGAGCAGCGCCAGGTTGGCCCGCCCGGACAGATGCCGGTACGCGGACGGCGACTCGATCAGCGCGCCGATCTGCGGCAGCACGTCGGCGACGCGTGGCGGCACCGGCTGGCCGAGCACCGTCGATCTCGCCGCTGGTCGCGTAGACCAGGCCGAGCAGCATCCGGACGACGGTGGTCTTCCCGGAGCCGTTCGGGCCGAGGAAACCGTACCGGTCGCCCTCGCGGACATCCAGGTCCACCTGGTCTACCGCAAGCACGGATGCCGTACCGCTTGGTCAGGCCGCTGGTAACGATCATTGGCGCGGGCCAGCAGCTCGCGCCGGCCGCGTACTCCAGCCGGGTCGCGGTGACGGCCCCGGCCAGCAGGTAGACCGGGCCGCCCGGCGGCCGGGCCAGCAGTATCGTGACAGCAGCGGCGTTCGATCAGCGACCACGGCTGTCCCGTGCGCGATGTCGACGGTGGCACCTGGCCCCGGCCGCGGCGCGACAGTGACCGCGTCGCCGTCCCGGACCGGCAGCGGCACCACGGCGAACCGGGAGAAGCCGGCGCCGTACGCAGCGACGTCGGGCAGCCGCTGGCGGGCTCGCGGTCCGCCGGATCCAGCCCAGCGCCGCCGGGAGCGGTGGCCCGAAGCCGTTCAGGACGCCATCGGCGTCCGGCAGTGCAGTTGATGCTTTCGTCGATGCCAGGCCCTGGCCGGGGCGCAAGCGTGGCGGCAGCCGGGCGGCTCAGGCCCGACGCTGAGGAACCGGGTGACCAGCACCGGCGCTGCGGAACCCCGGCCGAAGACCTCGGCCTCGACCGGCAGGCCGTTGCCGGGATCGGCCCAGATGTCGACGGCGCTGATGGTGCTGCCCGCAGCCGCGGGACCAGCCGCAGCCCGGCCGCGTCGACACCGGCCACATCCGGCGGTCCGGCAGCCGCGAGAGCCGGGCCGCCCGGCTGCGCGAAGCCCACAAGACGCCGGGCGAGCTCCGGCGGCAGCAGGTCGGATGCCTGCGGCAGCCGCACCGGCTGCGCTGCCGACGACCTGGGTCAGCAGGTCGTTCCTGGTGTAGTCCACAGATGTAGCTGCCCTGCGCGGTCTGGTACAGGTCGTTCTCGCCCGTCCGTGGTCAGCTGGTCCGCGCGCCACTCGGTCCGGCGAGGCGTACCAGACGTACTGGTCGGTGGTGCCGTCCAGGAGCGAGACGACGTTACCGAGGTCGGGCAGGCTCGGCAGGCCGAGGTCGACGTAGCTCTCGGCATAGCCCTCGAAGGGCACCCGGGCGGATGCCGCGATGCGGTCCCGCAGCTGCGCGGCGGTCAGTGCGGAAGCGGCAACGGGAATGGCGCCGACCGCCGCCGGGAGGGCGCAGAGCACCGCCGTACCAGCTGCTACTGCCGCCCAGCGGCGGACCATCTGACTGCTTACAACGCGCATCGGGACCTGCGGAGGCCGACTGCCATCACTCCACAGTACGTCGGGATGTGCACGCTCGTTCCCGGCCGGAAGCCGGGTGCCTGCCGGTCAGAGAGCTCCGGTCCGGCGGCTCAGAAGCCCGGCCCGCGGTCGGCGGGCCGCGGGCTGCCGCCGCCCCGCGCCGCGCTCGCCCAGCTCCAGGCGTACTCCGGATCCTCGGCCGCGCCAGCCGGATCGGCGAGCAGCAGCGGGCGGAACGTGTCGATCATCACGGCCGTCTCGTCTGTCGTCGTCTTGCCCGCCGCGAGGCCGCTGATGACCGCCTCGACCGCACCGGGCTGCGGCCCGTGCGTGAAGCCGGACGGATGCAGCGTGATCGAGCCGAGCCCGACACCGGAGCCCTTGCGCGCCGAGTAGTCGCCGGCCACGTAGTACATCATCTCGTCGGAGTCGACGTTGTGGTGGTTGTAGGGGATCGGCACCGCCTCAGGATCGAAGTCCAGCGGCCGCGGGCAGAACGAGCAGATCACGAAGTTCGGGCCCTCGAACGTCTGGTGCACGGGCGGCGGCGCGTGCGTGCGCTTCACGACCGGCTCGAAGTCGGCGATGTTGAACGCGTACGGGTACAGGTAGCCGTCCCAGCCCACCACGTCGAACGGGTGGTAGGCGTACGTCATCCTGGTCAGGCCGTACCGGTTGCGCACGATGACGGGAACGTCCTCGCCCTCGGCGAGCAGCGGGGCCTGCCGGGCCGCGCAGGTCACGCTCGCAGTACGGCGCGTGCTCGAGGAACTGCCCGTACTGCGACAGGTACCGCCGCGGCGGCCGGATGTGCCCGCGTGCCTCGACCACGAGCGCGTGCACGCCGCCGGACGCCGGAATCCAGCGGTGGATCGTGCCGCGCGGCACGATGACGTAGTCGCCGGGCCCGGCCTCGATAGTGCCGTAGACCGACTCGAACGTGGCCGAGCCGGACCGCAGGTAGACGGCCTCGTCGCCGGCTGAGTTGCGGTACAGGTCGGAGCCCGCGTCGGCGGCCGCGAAGCTGATGCTGACGTCCTCGTTGGCCATCATCAGCTGGCGGCCGAGTACGAGGTCGCCGCCAGACGGCAGGTCCTGCGTCCGGTAATGGCGGGGCAGCAGCGGATGGTTCGGCCGCAGCGCCACCTCGCCTGCTGCGTCGCCCAGGCCCTCGCTCTTGACGATCGCCGTCGGCGGGTGCACGTGATACAGCAGCGACGAGTCAGACACGAAGCCTTCCTCGCCCATCAGCTCCTCGGCGTACAGGTTCCCGGCCGCATCGCGGAACCGGATGTGCCGCTTCCGCGGGATCTCCCCGGCCATCCGGTAGTACGGCATTTTCGTCTCCCTTGACGAGGTATCCGCTGCCTGCTGATCCCTGCCTGCGGGCCTGCTCTGACTATAGAACAGACCCGCACGCGGGTCGTGGAAGCCTCATTGGCGGCGCTATAGCCCCACTATCGAGGCATTCACGCGCCGCGGCAGCTCATCTCCGCCCGTAAGGGGCGGTAATGGCGGCCCTGACACGCGCAGAATGTTTCTTTTATCGGGCGCTGAGAGTGCTAATCTCTTGTCACCTGTCAAGTGAAACCCCAGCTCAGGGCACGTGCGAGCGGCTCGCAGGTAGTACCTTGCTGGCAATAAGGGGGACGCGGTCACACGACATCGCCGAGGAAGGACCCTCCACCTGATGAGCGCGCAGACCCGGATCGACGGGCGCCCGACTGCGGGCAACACCGAGCCAGAGAAGGCGCCGCGAGCTCTCCGGATACTCGGCCTGGTCGCCGTGTGCGCTGGCGTTGCCGCGCTCGCGGCGGCCACGTTCGTCCTGTCCTACTCCGGCATTCACGTTCTGGCGCTGCAGGCCGGGATCGCGCCGCGGCTGGCTCGCGGCTACCCGCTGGTCATCGACGCCATGCTGGTCATCGTCCTCGCTGCCGTGCTCGCACTGCGGGGTGCAGGCCTGCCAAGCAAGCTGTTCGCGTGGGCCACGCTGATTGTGGTGCTGGCCGCGGCCGCGGGCGCTGACGCCCTGCACGCCGCCGGCCGCAAGCTGCCCGACCATGTCGCCGCCATCACGGCCGCGGTCGTGCCCTGGGTGCTGGTGTTCCTGGCGTTCTCGCTGCTGCTGGCGATGCTCAGGTACGCGCGGATTCGCCGGCAGGCCGCCGCGCGCAGCCGGGTCGTACCGCACGGCCAGGCCAGGGCGCACTGGCAGCCCGGCAGCGAGCTGTCCGCCGGGCAGCTGGCTCCCGCGGCCGCGCCCGCGTTCGCCGGCGTTCCGCTGGCACCCGTCCCGGTTCCGGCTAGCGTCAGCGCCGGCCAGCGCAGTTCCGCCAGTCGCCGAGTCGGCCAGCGCCGAGTCGGCCAGCGCCGAGTGGGCCGGCGCAGTGGCAGACGTGCCGGAGACCGACGACGCGGCCGAGGGGCTCATGCCCGAGTTCGACGAGGCTGAGGCCGACGAGACTGACTCCGATGACATTGCGTTCGACGGGCCAGAGTTCGACGGGCCAGGGTTCGACGAGGCCGCGGACGCTGCGGCCGAGGATGTTCAGGCCGAGTCCGAGGCGACGGCGAAGACGACGAGGCGGGTCCCGCGGACGGAGCGGCCCGCGAGGTAACCCAGCCGTTCTCCGCGGCCTATCCGGAGGCCGCCGCTGACCCGCGGCTCGGCCTACCCGAGGCCGAGCCCGCGGACTACTCGACGCCGACGAGGACCCGGAGGCCGCGGCCTATCCGACCGTGCAGGCCGTGCTGGCCGTGCCGCGCCAGCCCGGACCGTCCGTCGTCGCTGACGCTGATCCCGCCTTCACCGCCGGCGACAGCGACCTGCCGGACCTCGCCGTCGAGGCCGATCAGCCGCACGATGACCCGGCCAGCGACGAGGCTGCAGCCGACCCGGCCACCGGGGACGTGCCCTATCCCGCCGACGCGACCGCTGCCAGCCCCGACGACAGTGCCGCCTCGACGACAGTGCCAGTTCAGACGCGGGCGCTAGTTCAGACGCGGGCGCTGGTTCAGACGCCACCGCGGATGACGAGCCCGACCCGACATGCCGGTGTTCCACCGGATGTGGAGCTCGCCGACGCCGCCGGCCGGGATGTAGCGCCCGGGGCCTTGCCGCAGTCCGCCGGGCGCGCGCGTCTAGCGCACCTGGCCGAGAATCGCCGTCGCGATCGCCGCGATGCCCTCGCCGCGCCCGGTGAGGCCCAGTCCGTCACTCGTGGTGGCTGACAGGCTCACGGCCGCGCCGCCGAGGGCTGCCGACAGCGCGTGCTCGGCCTCGGCTCGCCGTTGCGCCATTCGCGGCCGGTTGCAGATGACCTGGACGGCCACGTTCCCGATCTCAAATCCTGCGACGGCCACCAGCCGCGCGGTCTCGCCCAGCAGCGCTGCTCCGGCCGCACCTGCCCACTCCGGCCGGTCAGTGCCGAACTGGGCGCCAAGGTCGCCGAGCCCGGCGGCGGACAGCAGCGCGCTGCAGGCAGCATGGGCAGCTACATCGCCGTCGGAATGCCCGGTCAGGCCGTCCTCATCCGGCCAGAACAGAGCCGCCAGGTACAGCGGCCTGCCCGGGCCGACGGGATGAACGTCGACGCCGATGCCGACTCGCGGCAGCAAGCCGGCCACAGCGGTCAGGAAGCGAGAATCTCGTCGAGCAGGGCCTCGGCCTTGTCCTCGTTCGTCTTCTCGGCCAGCGCCAGCTCGCTCACGAGGATCTGCCTGGCCTTGGCCAGCATCCGCTTCTCGCCAGCTGACAGGCCGCGCTCCCGGTCCCGGCGCCACAGGTCGCGAACCACCTCGGCGACCTTGTTGACGTCGCCGGAGGCAAGCTTCTCCAGATTGGCCTTGTACCGCCGCGACCAGTTGGTCGGCTCTTCGGTGTAGGGGGCCCGCAGCACCTCGAAAACGCGCTCCAGCCCCTCCTGCCCGACTACGTCCCGGACACCGACAAGCTCCGCGTTATCCGCGGGAACACGCACAGTCAGGTCGCCCTTGTCGACCTTGAGCACGAGGTAGGTTCTATCCTCACCCTTGATCACGCGGATCTCGATTTCCTCGATCCGAGCAGCCCCATGGTGGGGGTAGACGACGGTGTCGCCGACCTTGAATGACATGTGGCATGTACCCCTTCCGCTGAACCCATCTTACCACGTTCACCGCGGGCGATAAGCCGTCGTTAGCGGCAAAGGTGCAGGTCAATGGCGCAGTTGTCAGGCCCTCAAAATCGTCAGGCGCCGGATCGGGCGGGTGAGCGCGGCCGCTGCGGCCCGTTCTGGCCGGATGACCTCGGAACTGGCTGTCCCCTGTTGGCGCCGCCTGGCTCATACTGGTGAGTAGACGTTCGCTCCTGCCGGAGAGGTAATCGTGAACTCAGGCGGCGAACCGGAACGGGACGACACTGGCCTGCCACCGGTCGACATCGAGATCCCCGATGATGCGCGGGATCTTGACCGTGACGTGCAGGCGTACTACCGGGAGCTGCGCGCGCAGCGCCGCCGCCAGCGCCGGCTCAGGCTGCACGGCACGCTCGCCAGGGACGGCATCGTGCTGCCCCTGCTGGCCTGCTGCCTGGTCCTGGCGCTCATTACCGGCACGCTGCTGACGATCTTCACCGCTACCTCGGACCAGGACCTCACCAGAGTGCCCGGCCTGCACAGCACGCCAGGCACCGGCCGCGCCCACACGCCGGACTCGGGCGCGTCCTCCGCGGCGTCGGCCTCCAGGGCGGCGGCATCCCGTGCGGCCTCGGCCTCCGCCTCGGCGAGCGCGGCCTCGTCGTCCGCTGCCCGCATCGCCAGCGTCCAAGGCGGCAGGCCAGCCGCGTCCCGCGGATCCAGACCACTGCCGAGATGCTCAACACCGGCAGCCTGACGCTGGCGGGCAACCAGACGATTCCGCTCGCAGCGCTGAGCGGGACGATGCTGGTGCTGATACCGCCGGCCTGCCACTGTGCCGCCACCGTCAGCTGGCTGGCCGGCATCGGGGTCGGCGACAGGGCCCCCACCTACCTGGTCGGCACGCCCGCCACCACTGCGCAGACTAATCGGCTGTACGCCGGGCTGACTCCAGCCGAGCGCGCTGACGTCGCCGTAGCGACCGAGGCGCCAGGACGAGCTGCAGGCCGCCGTCCCGGTCAGCGGGCTGGCCGTGCTGCTGATCGCCCCGACCCGGCTGATCAGTTATGCCGAGCAGCTGAGCACCACCGACAACCCGCGCTGGCTGGTCCAAGCACTCAACGGCTGATCCCGCACCCTGGCAGAATCAGGCCCGCGTCAAACGTCCGGGCCGGCGGCGATCGCGAGCTGGCCGGGTGGCTACGCTTTGCGACGTCCCTAGGACGGCTACACGAGGGGAGCATGCGGTGATCCGGAGCGGCTGGAGAGGCGCATCGCCGCGTCGGCTGATGCTGGTGGCGGCCGCTGCGCTGATTCCGGTTCTGGCCGGCTGCGAGGCCGGCAACAACGCGCCGACGCTGCGAGTTCCATTACCCGACTGATGCGGCCGGCACAGCGGTCGGAGATCTCTCGATCAGGAACGTGTTCATCCTCGGCGCCGGGCTCAACTCGAACCTGCATAGGGGCCAGTCGGCCAGCCTGTTCCTGGCGATCGTCAATACCGGCCCGGCGGACAAGCTCCTCAGTATCAGCGCGCCGGGCACCGCGACCTCGGTCTCCCTGCCGGCCGGCGGAGTGCCCGTGCTGAATCAGCACCCGGTCTTTCTCACCGGCCCGAAGCCGCAGGTCGTTCTCGTGAACCTGACCCGGACCGTCGCCAGCGGCTCTTCCGTCCGGGTTGTGCTCAGCTTCCAGAAGGCCGGGCCGATCACGCTGCTGGTTCCCGTGTTCCCGCGCGCGTCCCACTACCAGACCTACGCGCCCCCGTCGGCGAGCGCGTCGCCGAGCCCGAGCACCACGGCGAAGTCCCGGAAGCACAAGGCGCACGCCTCCGCCACGCCGTCGGCCAGCACGAGCGCGACCGCATCGCCCGACTCCCTCGGCGTCGGCGTAGCAGTAGCCCCGGCGGGTAGCAGGCAGCCGTGACCGCGGCCTGTCCGGCCGAGGGCTTATCCGACCGGCTCGAACTTGTACCCGAGCCCGCGCACCGTCACGATGTGGCGCGGGCTGGTCGGCTCCGCCTCGATCTTCGCGCGCAGCCGCTTGACGTGAACGTCGAGCGTCTTGGTATCCCCGACGTAGTCGGCGCCCCAGACCCTGTCGATGAGCTGCATTCTGGTGAGCACCCGCCCGGCGTTCCTGAGCAGCACTTCCAGCAGCTCGAACTCCTTCAGCGGCAGCTGAACCTGCTCGCTGCGCACCGTGACCACGTGCCGGTCCACGTCCATCCGGACCGGGCCCGATTCCATGATCGAGCTGATCGGCTCGTCGACATCGCCGCGTCGCCTGAGCACCGCGCGCATCCTGGCGACGAGCTCCCTCGAGGAGAACGGCTTGGTGACGTAGTCGTCCGCGCCGAGTTCCAGGCCCACGACCTTGTCGATCTCGCTGTCCTTGGCGGTCAGCATGATGACCGGGACGTTGGAGCGCTCACGCAGCGACCGGCACACCTCGCTGCCCGGCAGGCCGGGCAGCATGAGGTCAAGCAGAACCAGATCGGCACCGGTGCGGTCGAAGGTCTCGATCGCGTCCGGGCCAGTCGGGCAGACGGCGACCTCGAATCCCTCCTTGCGGAGCATGTACGACAGCGCGTCGCTGAAGGATTCCTCGTCCTCGACAACGAGCACCCGAGTCACTTGACTGCCTCCCTGACAGATCGCGCGGCCCGGAGGTCCGTTCGCGCTGCTGGTTCTTCGCTCGGCCGGCCGGCATGCCGCGCCGCGGGCGAAGCGGCAGCCGGAGCGTGAAAGTGGAGCCGTTGCCCTCCTGGCTCCAGACCGCGACGTTGCCCCCGTGCGCCGCCGTGACGTGCTTGACGATGGCCAGGCCGAGCCCGGTGCCGCCGGTCGCGCGCGAGCGCGCCGGGTCGACCCGGTAGAACCGCTCGAAGATGCGCTCCCGGTCCCGTTCCGGGATGCCGATGCCCTGGTCGGTCACGCTGACCTCAGCCATCCAGCTGGACTCGGCGCGCGTCGTGATGAGCACCCTGGTCTTGTCCGGGCTGTAGGCGACCGCGTTTTCCAGGAGGTTGCGCAGGGCGGTGACCAGCAGATCCTCGTCACCCATGATCGTGATGCCGCGCTCGCCGGTGACCTCCAGGGAGATGCCGCGCGCGCGAGGCCCGCATCCGGCACCGGTCCACGGCCTCGGCGACCACGTCGTCCAGCACCACGGGGTTCGGATCCGGGACCGGCTCGGCGGCCTGAATCCGGGACAGCATGATCAGGTCCTGCACCAGGTCGGTGAGGCGGGACGGCTTCCTGCCGCATCCGGCCGGCGAACCGGAGCACCGCCTCGGGATCGTCCGCTGCTTCCTCGACCGTCTCTGCCAGCAGCGCCAGCGCGCCGACGGGAGTCTTCAGCTCGTGACTGATGTTGGCGACAAAGTCACGGCGGACCTCATCCACCCGGCGGCTCTCGGTCTGGTCCTCGGCCAGCAGCAGGATCAGCCCGCCGTCGCCGACCGCGGGGCCGAGCGGTGCCACCCGCACGGCGAAGCTCGTCGCCCGGCCGTTGAAGCGGCTGGTCATGATGTCGATCTCGCCCTCGCGGGGCATGCCCTCGCGGCGCACCTGCCGGGCCAGCGCGACCAGCTCGCCGACCACCAGCCGGTCGTTCTCGACGAGGCCGAATTCACGCGCCGCCGCGCTGGAGCTGAGTACCCGGTCCTCGCTGTCGAGCACGACGGCGGACGACAGCAGGACCGCCAGGACCGAGCTGATGCCGGGGGGCAGTTTGCCGTCCGGGACTAGGCCCGCGTCTGACATGTCCGAAGACATGACCGCTTGCACCCCCATCTCCACGGTCCGATGTTATGCGCGCGGCCTCGCCGCGCCCACTGGTGGGCACCCGGACCTGCGGCTATTCGCGAAATGTTCACCATGCCGACGACCGGCGTCCATGTCGATTGTGCCCGCCAGGCACCAGTGAAGTGAACAGCCAGGACGACCGGAACTGGGCGGCCGCCCGGGTTTCCGGCCAGCGGCCGCGCCTGACGGCACTCAGCGGCCCTGGGACCGCACCGCCTCGGCGGCCTGCGCCGCCGCCTCCGGGTCCAGGTACCGGCCGCCGGGCTGCACCGGAGCGAACTGCCCGGTCAGCTCGTAGACCAGGGGCATGCCAGTCGGGATATTGAGCTCGGCGATGTCGGCGTCGCTGATCCCGTCCAGGTGCTTGACCAGCGCCCGCAGCGAGTTCCCGTGCGCCACGACCAGGGTGGTCCGCCCGGCGGCCAGGTCAGGAATGATCGCGTCGTACCAGTAGGGCAGCATCCGGAGCACGACGTCACGCAGGCACTCGGCCCGCGGCAGCAGCTCGGGCGGCAGCAGCGCGTACCGGGGATCGCCGGACTGGGAGAGCGGGTCGTCGTCCGGAATCGGCGGCGGCGGCACGTCATAGGACCGCCGCCAGGTCATGAACTGCTCGTCACCGTACTGCTGGCGGGTCTGCGACTTGTCCTTGCCCTGCAGGGCGCCGTAGTGCCGCTCGTTCAGCCGCCACGACCTGTGCACCGGCAGCCAGCTGAGATCGGCGGCATCAAGGGCGATGTTCGCGGTCTCAATGGCCCGGCTGAGCACGGAGGTGTGCACCACGTCAGGCCGGAGCCCGGCCCCGGTCAGCTGCTGCCCGGCCTGCGCCGCCTCGGTGCGGCCGCGCTCGGACAGCCGGGCGTCGACCCAGCCGGTAAACAGCCCCTTGTCGTTCCACTCGCTCTCGCCGTGCCTGATCAGGATGAGGGTGCTCATGGGCCGAATCCTAGCCCGGCCGGTGAGGCAGAGCGGGCGCGCGCCGTCCGCGTCCGGCGGTCAAAACCCTATAAACCATGCCGGGAACGTGGTCATAACAGTCACGGCACCCCGCCGGGCTCGCCCGTTCTGACGGGAATCTGACGGCCGGCTCCGGAGTTGCTCTGTTCCGGAGGTGAGGGCCGTGCCGCGACGCTACCCACGGCGGATCGCGACTGTCAGCGTTCACACGTCACCGCTTGAGCAGCCGGGCACCGGCGACGCAGGCGGTCTCAATGTCTACGTTGTCGAGGTCGCGAGGCGCCTGGCGGAGCGGGGTGTCGAGGTCGACATCTTCACCAGGGCCGTCTCGCGCGACCAGCCGCAGGTCGCCGAGCTGGCACCGGGCGTGCTGGTGCGGCACCTGGCCGCGGGCCCGTTCGAGGATCTCGACAAATCGGATCTTCCGGGCCAGCTCTGCCAGTTCACCTTCGAGCTGCTGCGCACCGAGGCGGCCCACGCGCCCGGTCGCTACGACCTCGTGCACGGTCACTACTGGCTGTCCGGCCAGGTCGGCGCCGTGGCCAAGGAGCGGTGGGGCGTCCCGCTCGTGCAGTCCATGCACACCCTCGGCAGGGTCAAGAACGCAGCGCTGGCCGCCGGAGACGCGGCCGAGCCTGAGGTGCGCCTGCGCGGCGAGGCTGAGGTCGTTGCGGCGGCTGACCGGCTCGTCGCCAACACCGACGACGAGGCCAGCCAGCTGATCGGCTATTACGATGCCGACCCGGCCCGGGTCCTGACGATCAATCCGGGCGTGGACCTGTCGGTCTTCCGGCCCGGCTCGCAGCTGGAGGCCCGCCGGAAGCTTGGCCTTCCTGCCGACGGCGTGGTGCTCGTGTTCGCCGGCCGGGTGCAGCCGCTGAAGGCCCCCGACGTGGTGCTGCACGCTGCCGCCCAGCTGATCGCCGACGATCCCGGCCTGGCCAGGCGGCTGACCGTCGCCTTCGTCGGCGGCCCGAGCGGTACGGGACGGCACGATCCGGACGGCCTGACCCAGCTCGCCGCCCGGCTCGGCCTCGCCGGCGTGGTGCGGCTGGAGCCGCCGTGCCCGCAGCCCGAGCTGGCACAGTGGTACCGCGCCGCCACGCTCGTGATGGTCCCGTCGTACTCGGAGTCATTCGGGCTCGTGGCCATGGAGGCGCAGGCCTGCGGCACGCCAGTCGTCGCCGCGGCTGTCGGCGGCCTGCGGACCGCGGTCCGGCACGGCTACTCCGGCATCCTGGTGGACTCGCGCGATCCGGGCCAGTACGCCCGGGCGGTCCGCGACCTGATCGCGGCCCCGGCGAGCCTGGCCGCCCTGGCCCGCGGCGCGCGCGAGCACGCATCCCGGTTCGGCTGGTCGGCGACCGTCGACGCGCTGCTGCAGCTGTACGCGACGGTCACGGCCGAGGCGGCGGCGGCGGTCGACGCATGACGGGAGCAGATCACGCCGCCGCGCTCCGGGCAGCACTGGACAGCCTCGAGGTCAGCTACGAGTCGCCGCAGCCAGGAAGCTACCTGGTCACCCTCGCCGGGCAGCACAAGCTGAAGACGATGACCTGGCTCATCGCCGGCGCGCACAGCCTGTACGTCGAGGCGTTCTTCTGCCGCCAGCCGGACGAGAACCATGCCGAGTTCTACCGCTTCCTGCTTGAGCACAATGCGCGCATGTACGGCGTGCAGTTCGCTCTCGACCCGGTGGGCGACGTCTACCTGGTCGGCCGGCTGCCGCTTGAGGCCATTAGCACCAGCGAGGTCGACCGGCTGCTCGGCTGCGTGCTCAGCTACGCCGACGACATCTTCGACCAGGCGCTCATGATCGGCTTCGCGTCCGCGATCAGGAAGGAGTACGCCTGGCGGGTGAAGCGCGGCGAGAGCCTCGCCAACCTGCAGGCCTTCGGCCGGATCACGGGCGCATCCGGGGACGAGGCCGGTGGCGGACCGCGCCTGAGCGACGACGGCGCCTGAGCCGGTCAGGATCTGACGAGCCTGGAGACGGCGTCAGCCGCTTCCTTGACCTTCGCCTGCGCCTCCGGGCCGCCCTGCTCGACCGCCTGGGCGACACAGTGCCCGAGATGATCCTCAAGCAGCCCGAGCGCCACTGCCTGCAGCGCCCTGGTCGCTGCCGAGATCTGCGTCAGCACATCGATGCAGTAAACGTCTTCCTCGACCATCCGCTGCAGGCCGCGGACCTGACCTTCGATTCTGCGCAGGCGCTTGAGATAAGCGTCCTTGTCCTGCGTGTAACCGTGCATGACTTGACGGTACACGGAGGCGGCCGCATCCGGCAGCGGGCTGACCGGCGCCTTCCTCCCTGGCAGAGACGCCGGCTGCCGCGCGTACCGCCGGGCGGCGCGACAAGGTAGAAAAGTAACAGGGCTGCCGGCAGCTTCAGCGTGAACCTGGAGCGGGCGCTGAGCGATTCTCCTGGCAGGACCGGAATACTAGGCAGCAAGGCACTCAGCCCGCATGACCGCATCCGGTGCCGGCTGGGGCAGCATCCCGGCAACCTGGAAGGGACAGCCCGATGCCCGTGTACGACTCGCGCCGCGCCGCCGGGCAGCGTGACGCCTGGGTGCGGCGGGTCGGCCGGATCACCTGGCGGGCGGCAGCGGCCGGGCTCGCCGGCGCGGCAGTCGCGGCGCTGGCGTTCGCCCAGCACGCCACGGCCGGCGCCAGCACCCCCCGAAGCAGCACGCCCGCGAGCAGCACCCCCGGAACAGGCACCTCCGGAACCAGCACGCCCGGAACCAGCAAGCCCGGAACCAGCAAGCACCGGCAGCGGCACAAGCACGCCGCCATCGTCATACCGGCGCGGCCGCCGCAGCCCGCGGCCGGCTCCGGCTCCGGCCAGGTGACCTCGGGTGCGTCCTGACGGCAGCCCGCCCGTGACGGAAGGCCCGCGCCCCCGCGAGCAGCCGGTGACGGCGGACGGCATCACCAGCGACTCGTTCGAGGTGTGGGGCACCACCGCGGTCCTGCTCGTCACCAGCCCAGTCGCCGCGCTCCCGGCGCGCCGCCTCGCCGAGCAGGTACTGGCAGACGTGGACCTGGCCTGCAGCCGGTTCCGGCCGGACTCAGAGCTGACCCGGCTGAACGAGGCCGGCGGCGAGCCGATGACGATCAGCGCCACCTTCGCCGACCTGCTCTCGGCCGCGCTGCGGGCGGCCAGGCTGACCGATGGCGACGTCGACCCGACCTGCGGACAGGCGCTGGCCGGCCTCGGCTACGACCGCGACTTCGCTGAGGTTCGCGCCGCCGGCGCCACGGCACCGCGGCTCGCCGGCCCGGCAGGCGCGGTACCGGGCTGGCGCCGGGTTCGCCTCGACAACGGCGCCCGGCGGGTCCGGCTGGAGCACGGCGCGCAGCTCGACCTGGGCGCCACCGCGAAGGCCTGGGCCGCTGACACCTGTGCCGGGCAGATCGCCCGCAGGACCGGCTGCGGCGTGCTGGTCAGCCTGGGCGGAGATGTCGCCGTCGCGGGCACGCCGCCGCCGGAGGGATGGCGGATCCGGGTGGCCGACGATCACGCGGCGCCGCCGGATGCCCCGGGCCAGACGGTGAGCATCAGCAGCGGCGGCCTCGCCACGTCCAGCACGACCGTCCGCGCCTGGACGGTCGCGGGCCGCCCGGTTCACCACATCATCGATCCCGCGACCGGCGAGCCGGCCTCCTCGTGCTGGCGCACGGTCAGCGTGGCGGCCGGAACCTGCACCGACGCGAATACCGCGAGCACGGCAGCCATCATCCGCAGCGCCGCGGCTCCGGCCTGGCTGCGCAGCATGGGGCTGCCAGCACGCCTGGTCCGGCACGACGGGACGGTGGAGACCACGGCTGGGTGGCCGCGCGATGAGCCGGGCGGCGCAGCGTGATCGCCTCCGGCCACATCAGCGCCATCGTCGTGACGTCCTCGACACCGCTGTGGTACGCGACCAGGGCCACCGGGCTGGTCGCGCTCGTGCTGCTGACTGGCAGCATGGCGATGGGACTGCTGTCGTCAGTCCGCTTCCAGCGGCCGGACTGGCCCCGATTCGTGACTCTCGGCCTGCACCGCAATCTCTCGCTGCTCGCCCTCGCGTTCACCGTCGTCCATGTCCTCACCACGGTGCTCGACAGCTTCGTGGCCATCCCGCTGCAGGATGCCTTCATCCCGTTCATCTCCTCGTACCGCCCGATCTGGGTCGGGCTCGGTGCGATCGCACTCGACCTGATGCTCGCGCTGATCATCACCAGCCTGCTGCGCGGCCGGATGGGCCTGCGCAGCTGGCGGCTGGTGCACTGGACCGCCTATGGCTGCTGGCCGGTGGCGGTCCTGCACGGCCTCGGCACCGGAACCGACACCCCGGTCCGCTGGGTGCTCGCGCTGACGGCACTGTGCGTCCTTGCCATCACCGGGCTGACGCTGTGGCGGCTGGCGCTTGCCTGGCCGGCCCGGCCGGTTGCCAGCACCGCCGGCCTGGTCGTGGTCGTGCTGGTGCTCATTGCGTCCGGAGCCTGGCTGCGGGCCGGCCCGCTCGCGCCTGGCTGGAGCGCCCGGTCGGGCACGCACAGCTCGAGTCAGGCGAGGGCGGAGCCGCCCCCGCATACGGCCCGGCGATGACCGGCATGCCCGGTGCCCGTGCCCCTGCCCCCGGCGACCTCAGGCTCATCGTCAGGGATGAGCCGCTGTCGCTGGCCGAGCACGCCCGGTGGTACGGGCCGCTGCCGGTCCCGCCCCGGCCGGCCGATCTCATCGCCGAGATCGAGCGGTCCGGCCTGACGGGCAGAGGCGGCGCCGCCTTCCCCGCGGGCCGCAAGATCCGCGCCGTGGCCCAGGCGCGCGGAGCCAGGAGCGCTTCCGGCGCCATCGTGGTCGCCAACGGCTCGGAGTCAGAGCCCGCCAGCCGCAAGGACAGCCGTTCTGCTGACCCATGCGCCGCACCTGGTGCTGGACGGCGTGGAGCTGTGCGCCGGCGCCGTGGGTGCCAGCACCGGCTATGTCTGCGTGAGCCCGCAGAGCCCGGGCGCGGCGCGGGCGGTGACACAGGCGGTCGCCGAGCGGGACCGCGCCCGGCCCGGCGGCCTGCCGGTTCAGGTGCTGGCGACACCGGATGGCTACCTGTCCGGCCAGGAGACAGCGCTGATCAGCGCGCTCAATGGCGGTGCGCCGCTGCCGACGTTCGTGCCGCCCCGCCCCTCAGATCGCGGCGTGCGGCGGCGTCCGACACTCGTGCTGAACGTCGAGACCCTGGCCAACGTCGCCCTGATCGCGCGTTTCGGCGGCGGCTGGTTCCGCTCCGCCGGAACTCCGGGCGCGCCCGGGTCCGCCCTGGTCACCGTCACCGGGGCGGTCGGCAGGCCCGGCGTGCGGGAGATCCCGCTCGGCACCCCGCTCGGCGAGGTACTGCGCCGCTCGGGGCTGGCGCCCGGCTCGGCCGCGGTGCTCTCCGGCGGTTACTTCGGCACCTGGCTGCCGCTGCCGGCCGCGCTCCCGACGCCGGTGAGCGAGGAGGGCATGCGCGCTGCCGGGGCGGCGCTCGGCTGCGGGGTTCTCGCCGTACTGCCCGGTGATGCCTGCGGCCTCGCCGAGACCGCCCGCGATCACCGGCTTCCTGGCCGACGAGAGCGCCGGTCAGTGCGGGCCCTGCCGCAATGGCATGCCGGCCCTGGCCGATGCGCTGCACCGGATCGCGTTCGGCCGGCCCGGCCGGGACGTGATCGGCTGGGCGCAGCAGCTGACCGGGCTCGTCGCCGGCCGGGGCGCGTGCCATCTCCCGGACGGGGCGGCCGGCCTTGTCCGGAGCGCGCTGACAGTCTTCGGAGCGGACCTGCGCTCGCACGCTCAGCACGGGCCATGTCCGGGCGCGGCCAGGCCCGCGATCCTGCCGGTGCCGGCCCGGAGGCCGGAATGACTCAGCGGCAGGGGAACGGCCCGCGGCAGTCGCTGGAACTGCGGGTCAACCCGATCGCCTGCGACGCGCACGGACTGTGCATGGAGCTGCTGCCCGAGCTGATCATCGCCGACCCGTGGGGTTACCCGGTCATCGCGCCAGGCCCGGTGCCGGCCCGGCTGGAGTCGCTGGCCCGCAGGGCGGTCGCCGACTGCCCGACGCTCGCCCTGCTGCTGGCGAAGCGGGCGTAGAGGACCTGTGCTCCCGGCTGGCAGCACCACGGCCCCGTCGGGCCGTCGATCGCGCACATTACGATCACCTCAGGCCATTCCGGCGGCTGCGGCCCGCCGGATTCACTGCGGACCGTCGGTCCGGGATAGGTGCGGAGACACATGGGTCCACTCAGCGGCGTGCGCGTGATCGAGATCGCCAGCCTGGCGCCAGCCCCGTTCGGCTGCATGATCCTCGCCGATCTCGGCGCTGACGTGCTGCGGATCGACCGCGCCGAGCACTGCGGGCCTGACAGGCCGGCGCCAGGCGATCCGCTCATCCGCGGCCGCCGCTCGATCGGCCTGAACCTGAAGGACCCGGCGGCTATTGACCTGCTGCTGCAGCTGACCGACGGCGCCGACGTGCTGGTCGAGGGCTTCAGGCCCGGCGTCGCCGAGCGGCTCGGCTTCGGTCCCGCAGGTCTGCGCGGAGCGCAATCCCGGGCTGATCTTCGCCCGGATGACCGGCTGGGGTCAGGATGGCCCGCTGGCACCGACGGCGGGGCACGACATCGACTACATCGCGATCTCGGGGGCGCTCAGCACCGTCGGGCGGGCGGGCGAGTCACCCGTGCCGCCAGTCAACCTGCTCGGCGACTTCGGCGGCGGCGGCATGCTGCTGGCCGTCGGCATCCTGGCCGCGCTGGTCGAGCGGGCGGGCAGCGGTCTCGGCCAGGTCGTTGACACCGCGATGGTTGACGGCTCAGCGCTGCTGACCTCGTTCATCTACGGCATGCGCGCTGCCGGGACCTGGCAGGACAAGCGGGGCGTCAACCTGCTCGACGGCGGCGCGCCGTTCTACGACACCTACGCCACCGCCGACGGCGAGTACGTGGCCGTGGGCGCTCTTGAGCCCCAGTTCTACGCAGCGCTGCTGCGCGGGCTGGGGCTCGCCGACGCCGGCCTGCCCGGTCAGCACGACCGCGCCGGCTGGCCCGCCTTGCGGCAGCGGATCGCGGCGGCATTCGCCAGCCGCACCAGAGCCGAGTGGGAGCAGGTGTTCGCCGGCACGGACGCCTGCGTGTCGCCGGTTCTCAGCATGGCCGAGGCGCCGGCCCACCCGCACGCCACGGCCAGGAACGCCTTCGTCGAGGTTGGCGGCATCACCCAGCCGGCTCCCGCGCCGCGATTCGGCCGGACCGGGGCTGCCGCGCCGGCGCAGCCCCCGCGGCCAGGCTCGGACACCGACACAGTCCTGGCCGCTCTCGGCGTGCTCCCTGACACCATCGCGGACCTGCGGGCCAGGGGCGTGGTTGGCTGACAGCGAGTTCGGCGGCCGCCGGGGCAGCGCGCCGCAGCGGCCGCCGGGCGGCCCGGCCGGCTCCTCGCCCGGGCGCGCAGCCCGATGGACGCCGAGATCGTGCGGCTCGCCGTTCCTGCCTTCGGCGCGCTGGTGGCCGAGCCGCTGTTCCTGCTCGCAGACGCCGCGATCGTGGGACGGCTCGGAACCGTGCCGCTGGGCGGCCTGGGCGTCGCCAGCCAGGCCCTGACCACGCTCACCGGCATGTCCATCTTCCTCGCCTACGGCACCACGGCCGCCGTCGCCAGGCAGCTCGGCGCCGGCCGCCGCGAGGCCGCGATCCGGCACGGCATCGACGGGCTCTGGCTCGCCGCCGCAATCGGCGTCCTGGTGCTCGCGGCCGGCTGGCCGCTCGCCCCGCAGATCGTCGGCGCTTTCGGCGGCACGGCGGCGGTGAGCCTCCAGGCAGTCATCTACCTGCGCATCAGCCTGCTCGGCGCGCCGGCGATGCTGGTCGTGCTGGCCGGGACTGGCGTCCTGCGCGGACTGCAGGACACCAGGACGCCGCTGCTGGTCGCGGTCGCCGCCAATGGCGTGAACATCGCGCTGAACGCCATCTTCGTGCTCGGGCTGCACTTCGGCATCGCCGGCTCAGCCTGGGGCACCCTCGTCGCCCAGACCGCGGCCGGCGCGGCCTACCTTACGGTCGTGGCCCGCGGCGCCCGCCGCGCCGGCATCGGCCTGCGGCCTGACCGCCGCGGAGTCACCACCGCCGCCCTGGCCGGAGCCTCGCTGGTCCTGCGCACCATCGCACTGCAGGCTGTCCTGGTCCTGATGACCGCGATCGCCGCGCGGCAGTCCGACGCCGCCATTGCGGCCAGCCAGGTGGCCATGCGCATCTGGAGCCTGTTCGTTTACGCACTGGACGCGATCGCCATTGCCGCGCAGGCGATCACCGGCCGGTATCTCGGCGCCGGCGACGCCGCCGGAGCGAGGGCCGCGACGCGGCGCATGACGGCCTGGGGAGCCGCTTACGGCGTGCTCTTCTCGGCGATTCTGCTGCTGCTGCGCCCGGCGCTCCCCGGCCTGTTCGGCGTCACGCCGGGCGTCCGCAGCCTGCTGCTGCCCGTCCTGCTGGTGATCATCGTCCAGCAGCCGGTAGCCGGCGTCGTCTTCGTGCTCGACGGAGTCCTCATCGGTGCCGGCGATCAGGACTACCTGGCGCTCGCCGGGCTCGCGACACTGGCCGTCTTCTGCGGGGCCGCGGCCCTGGTGGTCCGCGCCGACGCCGGCCTGGTCGCGCTGTGGCTCGCGTACGCGGCCTGGATGCTGGCCAGGTTCGTCACGCTGACGCTGCGCGGCCGGACCTCGCGCTGGCTGGTAACCGGCGCGGTGCGATAGGCCGCGCCGTCAGTGACCTGTCGCCGCCTCGACGATGCGGAGCACGACGGCCCCCATCGCGATCGCCAGATAGACCCACATCCCGGCCATGCCGATCCTGCGGGCCCGCGACATCGGCGCCGGGGCGAGCATCGTCAGAGCGGGCATCCGCCAGTTCTCCTTGCTCGCCTTCTCAGCCTGCGTGAGCTCTGCCGGCCCTTCGCCTGATGCCCCGCGCGCGGCCGCGGTGCCGCTCCCGCGCGCGAGGATGGCGATGACCACAACGGCCGCCAGCCCGGCGAACCCGGCCATGATCATCAGGATCTGCCGCGTCGGTGATGTGCGGGAACGTCACGGACGCGATCAGGATCAGCGACAGCATGATCAGCAGCGCGATCACCGCGCCGGTGAACGCGTTGGTGAAGCGGCCGTTGACCCAGGGCCCGAGCACTGCCTTGTCGTTGCACAGCAGCAGCAGGAACACCGTCGCGCTCGGCAGCAGCACGCCTGCCAGCACCTGCACCCCCTCGGTGAACAGGCCGAGCGGGGAGCCGGGAATCAGGACGATCGTCGCCGCGCCGGCGATCAGCGCGGCGTACATCACGTAGAAGCCCTTGGCCTGCCTGACTCCGCGATGCAGGGAGTGCTTGAGCCCGAGGACGTCCCCGAGCGCGTACGCGGTGGACAGCGAGACGGCAAAGGCGCCGATCATCGCCGCGTCCAGCAGGGCGACAGCGAACAGCGCGCCGGCCGCCTTGCCCGCGTAGGCAGCGATCCCGCTGGCGAGCCCGGCCGCGTCGGAGAAGTTGCCTGCCCCTCGCGTCCCGGCGAACGCAGCCGCCACCGACGCCATCACGGCCGCGCCGCCGACGATCACGACGCCGATGCCGATGACCAGATCGGCCTTCTCGTACGGGATGAACCGCGGCGTGATGCGCTTGTCGATCACGTAAGACTGCTGGAAGAACAGCTGCCAGGGCGCGACGGTGGTGCCGACGATCCCGATGATCAGCAGCATTACCGTGCCCAGCTGGCCGCCGCTGCCCGGCATCGACGGTGCCACGAAGCCGGCGGCCACCTGCCCGGCAGGCGGGTGGGACAGCACGTACAGCGGGATCAGCAGCAGCGACCCGGCGCAGAAGGCCATCGCGATGCGCTCGAACCTGCGGAAGCTCCCGGTCATCGCGGATGCCACGATGACCAGCGCGGCCAGCAGCACGGCGACGACCTTCGGCAGGCCGAGATACCCGGCCGCGAGGGTGATGCCGATGAACTCGGTAATGATCGTCAGCGCATTGAGCAGGAACAGATCGATGACGCTGAAGGCGCCCCAGAACCTGCCGAAGCGCTCCAGGATCAGCCGGGCGTGCCCCACGCCTGACACCGCCCCGAGCCGCAGCACCATTTCCTGGTTCACGTACAGGACCGGGATCAGCAGCACGAACGTCCAGAGCAGATGAGTGCCGTAGTTCTGGCCCGCCTGGCCGTAGGTCGAGAACGCGCCGGCGTCGTTGTCACCGACCATGACGATCAGGCCGGGCCCGACGATCGCCAGCAGTGTCTTGATCTTCGCCGATGCCGACTTGCGCGCGGCCGTGTCGTCGACGGAGATCGTGCCCAGCGCACCGCGAATGTCGCCGACGTGGGCAGAGTCGAGCGCGGCACCGTGCAGGTCGTGCGTTGCTGAGGTCACGGCGGACCACCCCTTCACCGCCGTCGCCGCGGCGGGGGTCGGGGGGCACGCAGTCCTGCGCGACGGCCGCCTGGATCAGGCTGGACGGCCGGAGATCAGGAGGGCGCTACAGAGCGCCATGCGCGTGCCCGGGGCAGACAGGATTAACGGCGAGGGGCCATTTTCGGCCCGGACTATCGTGGTCCATTACTCGCCTCCCTCCTGCCGCGGCGTGACCGCGCACTGGTCAGGTGCCCGGCTGCCGGGCACGCTCAGAGTCAGACGCCAGGCGAGGGGAGCAGCACATCGCCGACGGCGATGCGCCGGACAGGCACCCCCTCGTTAGAGCTTTGGCACATCACGGCGTAGCACGGCACCTGCCGTGCAGCCACCTGGCCTCACCCCTTACTCCGGGGAGAGGTGTCCTGATCCGGAGCGTCTCTCGACGGGTGGGATCAGTGGCCTGTGTCCGTGACGACGCCTCACCGAACAAGGTGTCTGTAATACAGAGCTTTCCGAGCATGCCCGCTGGCGCGCCGCGATGTCAAACTGGACAGCACGTCAGAGGTCCTGGTCACCGCCGCGCGCGTCCGGCGGCTCGGCTGCGTCCCGGCGGCGCCAGTCATCCGGCAGCGCCGCCTCAAGTACGTCGTCGACGGTGATGACGCCGATCATGACCCGGCGCGCATCCACGACCGGAATCGTGGTGAGGTTGTAGTCGCTCATCAGCACCGCGACGTCCACCACATCGGTCGCTGCCCTGACCCGGACCGGATCGGCGTCGCAGATCTCGCTGACCAGCGCACCCGGATCGGCCTGAACCAGGGTCACCAGCCGGGCGACACCGGCCAGCCGTCCGCGCTCGTCCAGGGCATAGACGCTGTTGAGCGCCTCGGGCTGGAGGCCGGCTCCGGCCGCCACGGCGGCCAGTGCCTCAGCCACCCTGGCGCCCGCGGGCACGGCGACGAAGTCGACTCCCATCAGCCCGCCGGCGCTCGCCGGGTTGTACGCCATGAGAGTGCGCACCTTGGCTAGCTGGGCGGCGGGCAGCAGGTCAAGCACGGGCTGGCGGCGGCGCTGCGGAAGCTCGGCGATCGCGTCCGCGGCATCGTCGGCACGCATCCGGCTGATCACCTCGGCGATCTCGGCATCGGTACGGGCGCCGAGCAGCCGGGTGGCGCGGTCCTCGTCCAGTTCCTCGAAGACATCAGCCTCCAGCTCCGGGTCGGCATGCACCTGGCCGAGAATCTCGCTCTCCTCCTCGCGCGACGCCTCCTCAAGCAGGTCGGCGATCTGAGCGGGCCTGAGCTTGCGGATGCGGCCGAATGGCCGCCTCGACAGCGCGCTCCCGCTGTGGCCGATGAGCGGCTCGAACTTCGCCCACTCACGGAACCGGTGGTCCTCCCCGGCGGCCCGGCCGGCCGGCGCGCCGAGCAGCCCGGCAAGCAGGCGGCGCGGCCGGCGGCTGTCCACTCCGGTCACCACCCACTCGCCGCGGCCCGGCGCGAGTTCCAGATCCGCGGCCCTGATCAGCTGTGCGCTCTCGACGTCGATCAGCCGGTGCCCGAGCACGTCAGCGCGCAGCAGCACCTCGCCGTCACGCCGCTCGAACTGGCGCAGGTCGAGACGGGCGCTGGTCAGCCTGAGCTCGGCGCCGTCGAGGCTGGCGACCTGCTCGATCGGCACGAACAGCGACCGGCCGCCGACGGTTACCACCAGGCCGGTCACCACCGGCTGGTCGGCGCCGCGCAGGCGCACGATCACGTCGGACATCCGGCCGATCGTGCCGCCGTGCCGGTCCGTGACCGGCCGGCGCAGCAACTCCGAGAGGTGCAGCTCCCGGAATCCGCCGGACCGGCCGCCGGACGCGGCTGGTGTGGTGCTCATCCGAACTGCCTTCCGCCGGAGCCGCCAGCCCGTTCCCCGTACTGGTGCTACCCGGCCGCAGGGCGCCAGCCTGCCATGGCGAGCCGGAGCCCGCGGCGAATGCCCGTTTTTCTGGCGGCTCCATGACGCGGCCCGGCCGGGCCGGGCGGCCGAAGTCACCATAACTCGGACAGCCGGTTACTCTTAGTGCCGCACCATCGGTCTAGCAGTGACGACGCAGCCGGCGCAGCCGGCCACGTGCGGCGGACGCCGAGCCCGCCGGGCTCCCGGTCTCCCGCTGCGTGCCGTCGCAATGGTATGAAGGCCACGTCGGGTGCTGTTCGAAAGGGGAGGGCGCTGCAGCGTGGCCATGCGACGAGCTGTCGGCTCGCTGGTGCGGCGGGACGACCTGGCCGAGGGCGCTGGCTACAGCGCTTAAGCGGCGGCTGCTCGGCAAGCCGCTGATCAACGAGCAGCTCGAGCGAGCAGCGGCTGTCCAAGCGGCCTGGCGCTTGGCGTGCTGTCCCCGGACGGGATCTCCTCCTCGGCCTACGGCACCGAGGAAATCCTGATCGAGCTGCTCAAGGGCGGCCTGGCGGCCACCGCGTTCACGCTGATCCTGCCGCTGACCGGCGTCGTGCTGTTCGTGATGGCCCTGGTGGTGCTGTCCTACCGCGAGGTCGTCACCGTCTACACCAGGGCCGGCGGCTCCTACGTGGTGGCGCGGGACAACTTCGGGCCCGCGGGTGGCGCAGATCGCCGCGGTCGCGCTGCTCATCGACTACGTGGTCACGGTGGCGGTCCAGGTCGCCGCCGGCACGGCCGCCGTCGCCTCGGCGTTCCCGAGCAGCCCGATCAACAAGCCACGATCATCACGCTCATCTCGATCGGCGTCGTGCTGCTGATGTGCTACGGGAACCTGCGCGGCATCCGGGAGGCGGGCAGGCGTTCGCGGTGCCCACCTACCTGTTCTCCGCCGTCGTCATCATCATGATCGCCGTCGGGCTGGGCCGGGAGATCTTCGGCGTCGCTGCCGCATGGTGCCCGTGCACGCCGGCGCCTACGGGCAGCGGCGTCACCCCTGATCACAGCAGCCTGATCACGTTCGGGCTGATCTTCGTGCTGCTGCGGGCGTTCGCCAACGGCGGCTCGTCGCTGACCGGCATCGAGGCGGTCTCCAACGCGGTCAGCGCGTTCAAGCCGCCGGAGGGCATCAACGCCCGCGCGCGTGCTGGTCACCGAGGGCCTCATCCTGGGCACGCTGGTGGCCGGGATCTCCTGGCTGGCGCACGTCACCCACTGCGACGCCGTACAAGCTGGGCGTGCCGACGGTGCTGTCCCAGGAGGCCAGGACGGTCTTCGGCGCAGTCCTGGGCGGGCGACCGTGCATGTGCGTCATCGTCCAGGCCGCCACCGCGCTGATCCTCTACACCGGCGGCAACACCAGCTTCAACGGCTTCCCGTTCCTGGCCAACTTCGTGGCCGAGGACGCCTTCCTGCCCCGCTGGCTGACCAAGCGCGGGCACCGCCTGGTCTTCTCCAACGGCATCATCGTGCTGGCCGTCGTGTCGTGCACGCTGCTGGCCGTCGCCGGCGTCGAACGTCAACAACCTGGTGCCGTTCTACGCGATCGGCGTGTTCACCGCGTTCACCATGGCCGGATTCGGCATGGCCAAGTACCACCACACGCACCAGGGAACGGGGCTGGCGCTACAAGCTGGTGATCAACTTCTCGGCGGGCGTGACCTCGCTCATCGTGGTGGCTGATCTTCGTCCTCGTGAAGTTCACCGAGGGCGCCTGGCTGGTGGTGGTGCTCTTCGCCGTCGGCGTGCCGGCGCTGATCCGGCTGAACCGCGAGTACCGGATGGAAGCCACCGTCCTGGAGGGCTCGGCAGCCGGCGCAGGCCACCCGCGCCGCCGACCTACTCGCGCCGCACCGTCTTCGTCTTCGTCGACATCTTCGACCTGGCCACGATCGCCGCGCTGCGCTACGCGCGCAGCCTGCGCCCGACCTCCCTGCGCGCGGTCCACTTCGTCATCGACAACGTCCAGGCCGACAAGCTGCGCCAGGACTGGATGCGGGCGAACCCGTCGATCCCGCTCGACTTCATCGACTGCCCGGACCGCCGGCTCGCCAGGCCGCGGCCGCGAACTGGTCAGCGCGGAGGCGGCGCTGCCCGGCGTCAGGTCACCGTGATCCTGCCGCGGCGCAGCTACGCCGCTGATCGTGGGCCGCCTGCTGCACGACCGGACCGCGGACAAGATCGCCGCGGTGGTCAGCCGGATCCCGCACGCGGCCGCCACGATCGTGCCGTTCGACGTGCGCAGCCGGGTCGAGCAGCTCAGCCGCCGCATGCCGCTCGCGCAGGCGGCAGCCTCCGGCGGCATGCCTGAGTCGAAGCCGCCGCCAGGCGCCGACGGCAGCACGGGCGCCGGAACCACCGGCGCCGGCAGTCACTGGCGCCGCCGCGGCCGCTGCCACCGGGCCTGGCGGCGGGCGAGCAGGCCGACGCACGGGCGGCGGGCAAGCCGATCGCCGGTGACCTGACCACGCCGCCGGGCAGCGGCGAGTACGGCCGGCCGGTCCCGCGGCGCGGGGTCACCCCGATCGGCTCTCTGACCAGGCCGGGACGGGCGATGGCCGAGGGCCGCGTGCATACGGTCGAGATCCGGCCGGTCGAGCACAACACCGTGCTGGCCTGCGACGTGGAAGACGCAACCGGCCAGCTCACCGCCCTGTTCTACGGCCGGTCCAACATTCCCGGCCTGCGGCCGGGCAGCAAGGTGCGGCTGCGGGGCCGGTCGGCATCCGCGACGGCCGGCCCGTCATGATCAACCCGGCGTACGAGCTGCTGGCGTCGGGCGAGAATCCGGCGGCCGATCCCGATCCAGATCCCGGCCCCGACCCCGGCCAGGGCCGGGGACGCCGGGACCGCCGGGACCGCCGGGGCGACCAGGACCGATGACGGGCCCGCAGCCCCCCGGCCGCGATCAGGTTCCTGATCACGGCGACGACGGCACGCCTCCCGGCGGCGCATGGGCCGGGAGCGGGCGCAGCCGCGCCAGGACCGGGCACGACCACGGGGCCAGGCAACCACGGGGGGCACGACCATTCGCACGGCCCGGCGACGGTGACCGGCAGCTACCGGCGCGTCCTCACGATCGTGCTGCTCATCAGCCTCGGCATCGCCGCTGCCGAGGTTGCCGGGGCAGTCATCACCGGTGCCCTGGTGCTGTTCGCCGATGCCGCGCACATGGCCGCCGACGCGGCCGGGATCGGGCTGTCGCTGCTGGCTGCCTGGTTCGCCAGCCGCCCCGCGACCGAGCCGCAGGACCTTCGGCTACGCCCGGGCGGAGATCCTGGCGGCGATGGCCAACTCGCTGCTGCTGCTCGCCATGGCCGCGATCATCGTTGTCGAGGCCATCCGCCGGATCGTGACGCCGGCGGCGGTGAGCTCCGGGCTCCTCATCGCCTTCGGCATCGGCGCCCTGCTTGCGAACGCCTGCTCGCTGGCGGTCCTGCGGCACGGGCAGGCCGAGAGCCTCAACGTCCGCAGCGCCTTCCTGGAGGTCGCCGCCGACACCCTCGGGGCAGCGGCCGTGATCGTGACCGGCGTGGTGATCAGCACGACCGGGTTCGATCTCGCTGACCCGATCGCGTCGCTGGCGGTCGGCGCGCTGATCCTGCCCAGGACCTGGCGGCTGCTCCGGGAGGCCACCGACATCCTGCTGGAGGCCAGTCCCAAGGGCATCGACCTGGAGGAGATCCGCCAGCACATGGCCGCCCTGCACGGCATCACCGACGTGCACGAGCTGCACGTCTGGACCATCACCTCCGGGCTGCCGGTGTTCTCCGCCCACGTGGTCGTCGACCGCACGATCATCGAGCGCGGCCAGACCGCGATCATGCTGGACAAGCTGCAGGCCTGCCTGCGCGGGCACTTCGACGTGGAGCACTCGACCTTCCAGCTCGAGCCGGCCGGCCACGCCGAGCACGAGCAGCCGATGCACGACTGACCCTGGGGGCTAGCGGGCGGGCGTGGTCTCGAAGTATTTCGGGTTGGCGACCGCGAGCCTGGCGGCCACGGCACCGGCCAGATCGACATCGGCGGGGAACGCGCCCAGTTCTAGTTCTCGCGCCACGATCGCCAGCGCGTTGGCAGCGACCCTGGCGTGGAACGCGAGCTGTCCGGAGGTTCCCGGCAGCACGCTGCCGGTGAGGTACTCGCGCACGGCGTCAAGCAGTTCGCTTGCCGTCGGCCGCCCGAACATGGCGGGGGACGCGGCCGGCGCCCCGGACGGGCGGGGCCTCGCGGCCGCGGCGGCCGCGGCGGCGTCCGGGTCGAGCAGCAGCAGCAGGTCCCACTCCTGCTCGCAGACGCGGCGGCCGATCGCGGCCAGCTCCACCGACCGGTGTGCGCCGGAAAGGTGCGCGAAGGCCTGCGACAGGCAGATCACACCCCAGCGCAGCGTCCCGAGAATCTCCCACCAGCGCAGCTCCGCCAGGCTGATGCCGGCCCCGCCCGCCTCCTGGTAGGCGGCGAGCAGATCCTCCCGGCTGCCCATCCCGGCGACCGGGGGCTCGACGCCGAACCGCCAGGCCTTCACGCACAGCCAGCCGAGGTCCTCGGCAGGGTTCCCGGAGTGGGTCAGCTCCCAGTCCAGGACGGCCCGCAGTCCCTCGGGTCCGGCGATGAGGTTGCCGAGACGGAAGTCGCCGTGCACGATCACCGGCTCGCGGGCCGGCGGCTGCTGACGTTCCAGCTCCGCCAGCGCCAGCCCGAAGACCGGGCTCGGCTGGCCGAACGCGTCCAGCTGCTCGCGCAGGGTGGCCACCGGGTCGGGCTGCGGCAGCGCGGCGGGCAGTTCGAGCGCGTGCAGCCGGGCCGCGAACTGTCCCAGCTGACCGGGCAGAAGCTTCCGCGCCTGCGCATACGCATCGTCCCGCAGGATCTTGCGGGCGATTGTCTCGCCGTCGACCCGGCGCATGACCATGCCCGCTGTGCCCAGCGCGGGGCCGGCTGAGTGCAGCAGCACCTCAGGTACCGGCAGGCCCGCGTCGTGGGCCAGGCGGAGAGCTGCCGCCTCCCGGTCGAGCGCGCCTGGCTCGCCCGGCCTGCCCGGCGGATCGCGGCGCAGGATCAGCCCGGTCCTCGTGCCGTCCGCGGCAACGGCGTCGAATGCCCACGTTTCCTTCGAGGCGCCGCCGGAGAGCCTGGTCAGTCCCTCGACGCTGACCGGCCCGATCGACGGCCGCAGGCTCAAGGCCAGCTCGTTCCCGTCCGGAAGGCCGTGGCTGGCAGTAAGGGGCGGCATCAGCCCTCCGCCACGCCCTTCGGGGCACGCTGGCGCATGAAGCCGAACAGGTAGCCCGCGACCCGGCGCATCTGGATCTCCTCGGCACCCTCGGTGATCCGGTAGCGCCGGTGATGACGGTAGATGTGCTCGAACGGCTTGTGCCGGGAGTAGCCAAGGCCGCCGTGCACCTGCATGGCGCGGTCGGCGGCCTCACAGCAGAGCCGGTTCGCCCAGTAGTTGCACATCGAGACCTTGTCGGAGGCGGAGAACGGGCCATCGCGGTCCATCAGCCAGGCGGTTTTGTGGATGAGCACCCGGAGCATCTCGCACTGCGTCTGGAGCTCGACCAGCGGGAACTGGATGGCCTGGTTGCTGGCCAGCGACTTGCCGAACGGCTTTCGCTCCAGGGCGTAGGCGACCGACTCGCTGATGCAGTACTGCGCCGCCCCGAGGCTCGAGGCCGCCTGCCGGATGCGGTTCTCGTTGAAGAAGTGCTGGACGACCTGCAGGCCGCGGCCCTCTCCGCCGAAGATCGCGGCATCAGGCACGCGCACCCCGCCCAGCGTCACGTGCGCGTGATCGGTCGGCATGTTGAACGTCCACAGGTACTCGTCGACGGTGAAGCCCGGCGCGCCGATCGGAGTGAGGAAGGCCGTGATGCCGTCGGCGTCGCCTGGCTTCCCGCTGGTCCGGGCGAAGATCAGGTCGTGCGAGGCGGTGTGCACGCCGGTGTTCCAGGTCTTCTCGCCGGTGATCACCCAGTCGCCGCCATCGCGGACGGCCGTCGTCTCCATGAACGTGGCGTCGCTGCCATGCGCGGGCTCGGTGATGCCGAACGCGAAACCCCTGCGCCCGGCCGCCAGGTCCGCCACCCAGTCGGCCTGCTGCTGCGGGCTGCCGTATTCGATCATCAGCAGCAGGCCGACGTTGTTGCCCACGATCATGTGCTCGTTCTGCAGATCGCAGTGCAGGCCGAGACCCCTGGCGGCCAGGTGCTCGCGGATGATCGCCATGCCGAGATTCGTGCCATCCCGGCCGCCGTACCTGGCCGGGAACGCGTACCGGTAGTGGCCTGCCGCGTCGGCACGGCGCCGCGCCTCGGCCAGCAGCGCCTCCCAGTCCCTGCTGGGAAGGCCGCCGCGGTCCCAGTCGGTACGCGCGTCCTCGCGGCGGTGGTCGAAGAAGCGAATGTTGTCGTCCTGGCGTTCCAGCGGCCTGATCTGCGTCTCGATGAACTCATCCAGCTCGGCCAGGTAGGCGGTCAGGACAGCGGGGATGTCGAAATCCATACCCGGTGCCTACCATGCCGGGTACTTCGGGCACTAGGCCGCGGCGGCTACCAGAGATCACCGCCGGTCAGCACGTAGATGAACGGCACCAGCGGAATCAGGCTGAAGACCGCCCAGGCCACCTTCGCGACCGTGCCCAGGTTCCGCCGGGTCAGCAGGTCGATCCAGATGAGCACGACGGCAATCGGGTGCAGGATGCAGACAAGGAGCTCGATAATCTTCTTCATTTCCCTGACGGTACCCCGCAGCGGGCAAGTTAGCCGGTCTGGGAGGCTGCCTCACCAGCAGAGGTGGTACCGGCACACCTGCCGGCCAGCCGCTGCACGGTGCACAATGCCGCCATGGGTATCGCCCTGTATGCCTGGCACGCGGCCTGGCGCCGGTCGTGGCAGGCGGCAGTGACAGTGGCGCTGATTGGCGGCCTGCTCGGGGCCGTCGCGCTGGCCGCACTTGCCGGAGCGCGGCGGACGGACTCGGCCTACAGCCGGTACCTGCAGGCAGCGAAGGCCAGCGACCTGATGATCGACATTCCCGGCCCGCTGCTGACCGTCGTCCGCCAGGTTGAGCACCTGCCCGGCGCGGTGTCAGCCGCCGCGTGGCTCGGGCTGACCGGCAACCCGGTCATCGACGGCAAAGTCGATCCGTCCTTCCAGACCGACGCGATAGCCGTCAGCCTGGACGGCGAGTACTTTCGCCAGGACAAGCTGACCGTTCTCGCGGGAAGGCTCCCGCAACTGAACTCGGCCGAGCCAGATGGCGGTGACCCAGCCGATGGCCGCGGCGCTCCGCCTGCACCCCGGCTCTCACCTCACCTGGCAGTTCGCCCGGACGAAAGTCGACCCGAAGACCGGGCTCCCGGCCGGCAACCCGCAACCGGCGCAGCGCACGACGTTCACGGTCACGGCGATCGTCGCGATGCCGCCGGCCCTCGGCGATACGTTCGACCAGGTCGACGGGGCCATCCTGCCGCCAGGGGCCGCTCCCGGGTACCTGGCCTCCGCGTCCAGCCCGTACGTGGAGTGGGCATTCGGGTGGGTCGCGATGCGGCTTCCTGGCGGCGACGCGGGTGTGCCCGCCATGCAGCGGCAGCTTGGCGGCCTGGCCAGAAGCCTCAGTCACGCGCTGCACTTCCCGGTCACCTTCAATATCCGCCGGCTGGCCATCGTGAAGCACGAGGCCCAGCAGGCAATTGAACCGCAGGCCGTCGCGCTCGCCATCCTCGGCGCACTGGTCGGGCTGGCCATGCTGGTCCTGGTCGGCCAGGGCCTGACTCAGATGCTGAGCCGGTCAGCGTCGGACGGGAACGTCCTGCGGGCAATGGGGGCATCGCGCCGGGAAGCGGCTCTGTCGCTGGCCGTGCCGGGCGCCCTGGCGATCGCGGCCAGCATCGTCTTGTCCGTGGCCGGGGCGCTGGCCCTGTCACCGCTCGCGCCGGTCGGCGAGGTACGGGTCTTCGATCCGCAGCGGGGTATCCGCGCCGACTGGCTCGTGCTGGGCGGTGGCGGGCTGGCCATGCTGATCCTGCTCGGCGGCGTCCTGGCCTGGCTGTCCTGGCGGGCAGCCGGGCGGTCAGCCGAGCCGGCCGCGACCCGGCTGCCGGCGCTGATCTCCGTTTCGAGCCGGAGCAGTCTGCCCGTTCCCGTACTGACCGGAATGCGCTACGCGCTGGAGCGGGGATACGGCCCTCAGCGTGCTCCAGTGCGGGCGACGCTCGTCGGATCGGTCGTCGCCGTCATGGCGCTGGCCGTCTCGCTGGTATTCAGTGCAAGCCTCAGCGGCCTGGTCAACAATCCGGCCCGGTACGGCTGGAACTGGACGACACTGATCCAGACGCAGGGTGGCTGGGGCGCGTGGGAGCCCGCCTCCATGACTGCTGCGGTACCTCGTCAGCCCGGCATCGCGGGATGGTCGGAGTTCGGCTTCAGCCAGCTGCTGATCGACCACCAGGAAGTTCCCGTCCTCGGCTTGCTGCGGCAGCTCGGCTCGGTTCAGCCGCCGACGACCAGCGGCCACGCGCTCGCCGGGGCGAACCAGATCGAGCTCGGCGCAGTCACGATGCGTCAGCTACGTCTGCACGTCGGCGAGAAGGTCACCGTCGGCACATCCGGGGATCCGGCCGCGCAGACTTTTACGCTGGTCGGCACCGTGACGCTGCCGTCCATGGGAACCGTCCTGACCGATCATGTGTCCCTGGGCAGAGGCGCCATGATGGAAGAAGGGGCGCTGCTGAAGGTGCAGGACCTCCCGCCTTTCACTATGGCGACGTTCACGAATTCCACGACCCTGCAGGACGCACTCAGCTCACCGTCATATCCGTCGGCAGTCGCTCTCGATGCGACTTCACGTGCTGCCGCAAGGCGGGCGACGGCAAGGATCCTGAAGGCCGAGCCGGACCAGACTCCGGGCGGCATGTATGCGCTGCCGCCGCAGCAGGGAGCGCAGGTTGTCGACCTGCACCGGATGGGCGGGCTGCCGATATCCATCTCACTGGGCGTAGCGGTCGCGGCGGTGCTGGCCCTCGGCCTGACGATTGTCGCGTCGGTACGGCAGCGGCGGCGCGAGCTAGCCCTGCTCAAGTCCCTCGGCATGCGCCGCAGGCAGCTCCGGACCGTGGTGATCAGCCAGACGAGCACCGTCCTGCTGGTGGCCATGGTCATCGGCATCCCGCTGGGCATCGCCGCCGGACGGTGGGCGTGGACGGCCTTCGCGAGTGAGATCGGCGTGGTGCCCGCTCCGGTCATGCCGGCCGCGGCAATAGTCATCGGCATGCTGGCGCTCCTGGCGGCCGGCAACCTGCTGGCGGCCTGGCCCGCGGCCATTGCCGCCCGGATTTCAGTAGCCCGCGCCCTGCGATCTGAGTAAACCCGCGCACTCTGCTGCGGCCCCGGCCGGGCTAGGATCGCCGCGTGACCGATCGCGACTTTCCGCGGCTTCCGGACGGCTTCACCTGGGGTGTCGCGACCGCCGCCTACCAGATCGAGGGTGCCGTGGCGGAGGACGGCCGCGGCGATTCGATCTGGGACACCTTCTGCCGGCAGCCGGGCGCCATCCGGGATGGCCGGACCGGCGACATCGCTGACGACCACTACCACCGGTGGCCGGAGGACGTGGCGCTGATGGCCAGGCTTGGTATCGGCAGCTACCGGTTCTCGCTGGCGTGGCCGCGGATCCAGCCCGCCGGGTCAGGCCCGGGCGAACGCGGCCGGCCTCGACTTTTACGACCGGCTGACCGACGCGCTCCTGGCCGAGGGCATCACGCCGGTGCCCACTGTCTACCACTGGGACCTGCCGCAGCCGCTCGAGGACGCGGGCGGCTGGATGGCCCGCGATACCGCCTACCGGCTCGCCGAGTACGCCGGGCTTGCCGCGGAGCGGCTCGCGGACAGGATCCCGATGTGGATCACCCTGAACGAGCCGTTCGTGGTGACCGCGTTCGGCTACGCACTCGGCCTGCACGCACCCGGCCGGGCACTGATGCTCGATGCCCTCGCCACCGCGCACCATCAGCTGCTCGGCCACGGACTGGCGACCGCGGCGCTGCGCGCCGCCGGTGCCCGCCAGGTCGCCATCACCAATAACTACTCCCCGGCCTGGCCGGCCACTGACAGCGTCGCGGACCTGGCCGCCGCTGCCGCCTACGACACACTGCACAACCGGATGTACACCGACCCGCTGCTGCTCGGCAGCTATCCCGATCTTTCCGCCTTCGGCGTCGGCCCGGATGGCCCTGACGGCGTGCGCGACGGAGACCTGGCGGTCATCGCCGCGCCGGTTGACGCACTCGGCGTGAACTACTACAACCCGACCCGGCTGTCGGCGCTGCCCGGCGCGCCCTTGCCGTTCCAGATCGAGCCGATCCCCGGCTACCCGGTCACCAGCTTCGGCTGGCCGGTTGTCCCGGCTGGCCTGACCGAGATCCTCACGACACTGGCCCGGCGGTACGGCGACCGGCTGCCGCCGGTCTACATCACCGAGAACGGGTGCTCGGTGGCTGACGAACCGGACGCGGCCGGCGCCATCGACGACCAGCCGCGCATCAGCTACCTGGACAGTCACATCCGCGCGGTCGCGGACGCCATCACCTCGGGCGTGGACATCCGCGGTTACCTGGTCTGGTCGCTGCTGGACAACTTCGAGTGGGCCGAGGGGTACGAGCAGCGGTTCGGCCTGGTGCACGTCGACTTCGACACCCAGGTCCGGACGCCGAAAGCGTCGTTCGGCTGGTACCGGGACCTGATCACGGCGCACTCCGGCCGGGCGCACCAGGCGCACCAGCAGGGCTGAAGCGCCAGGCACGTCACCTCGCCCGGGCGGGCGCGAGCTGTGACGACTGCGGCAACGCTCCGCTTGCGGGACAGGTGGTGTCCAATGCGGGTAAACCGGAAGCTTGCCGGGGCGTCCAACTCGTTAGTTCGTGCACACAATGGCTCGCGTCGCCGCGGGCCCGATATCGATGTCAGCGGTAAGGAGCGCACGTTGAGATCAGTCATCAGCCACACCAGGGCGTGGATTGCGGGGTCAGCCACAGTCGCCGCAGTGTCCGCCGCGGCACTGGCGGTGGCCATGAGCGGCGGGGTGTCCAGCGCGGCACCCGCGCACAGCCATGCCGCCAGGCACGCGCGCCCCGCCACCGTCGCTGCCGGGTCGGCCGCTGCCGGTCCGCAGCTGCCGCGGCCAGCTACGACGTGCAGCCGTTCGTGCAGGAGTTCACCACTAACAAGTCCCAGTTCTGCCCGGCTCATAGCGGCAACGCGCCCTGCAACGGGGCGCCGGACGACTACGGCACCATCGACCGGGTCCTGTCCAGGTTCTCGAACGGCGGCTACGGGAACTACGCGCCGTCCACTCCGGCCCTGACCGGAACGTGGATGGCGGTCGTGTCCGGCACCGGTGACGGGAACCAGGGCTCTGGGTGCCTCGGGACCACGGCCACGTCGAACCCTGGTGAGAGCTGCACCGGTCCGTACGCGCTGTTCGGTACCGGCAAGGCCCGCGGGGACGAGAACGTTTTCCCGAAGACGGGCTTCACCGTTACCGACGATCTGTATCTCTCGCCCGCAACCTCCGGCCCGGCCGGGTCTCTGGTGGACGACGACGTTGAGCTCAACAACAGCGCCGGCCAGTACGGCATCGACAACATCATTACTGCCTGCGCCGAGGACACGACGTCCGACACCCTCGGCTACGTCCTCAGCTTCGGGCACAACTCGCCCGGCTCCTGCACCGGCACGCCGGTCATCACGACGGCCGGCTGGTACCGGTTCGTGTTCGTCTTCAGCAACACCGACGGCTACGCCTACCTGACCGAGTCGGTGCGCAGCGAGGCAACCGGCAAGCAGATTGCGACCTCGGGCCCGGAGGCGGTGGGCGGCACCACCGCAGAGCGGATCTCCAAGTGGGGCGGCCCCGGCTACTTCTGGCTGCCGACCGAGGACTACAGCGGCCTGCCGCTGGCGAACTTCGCGCTCCAGCTCGGACAGGTGAAGGACGGCCACAGGCCGTAGCACGCAGCGCACGCGACTGGGGCCGGGACAGCTGTCCCGGCCTCAGCCATGTCGCGCCGCGTGCCGGCATCAGCTGCCATCTGCCGCCGGGCGGCGGACAATGGCTGAGGCAACGCAGAAGGAGGCTACGTGGACCAGCCAGACCAGCCCGGGCAGCACGCCCATCCGCTCGATCCCCTGACAGCGGACGAGATCAGCCTGGTAGCTGCCGCGCTGCGACAGCAGCAGGGTGTCAGGGACGGCTGGCGGTTTGCCTCGATCGAGCTGGCGGAGCCGGGGAAGAGCGAGCTCGCGGCCGGTCCCGGCGGCATCGCGAGAACCGCGCACGCAGTCTGCTGGAACACCGCGGACGGGCAGGCGTACCGGGCCTCGGTGACATTGCCGGCCGGTCTGGTCACGCACTGGCAGCACCTGCCGGGAGTGCAGCCGAACATGACCGTCGACGAATGGCATGAGTGCGACGAGATGCTGCGCCGCCACCCGGCCCTCATCGCCGCTCTCGACCGCCGCGGCATCACCGACCTCAGCCGCGTGCTCACCGACGTGTGGGCATACGGGGCGGCGCTAGTGCCCGATCAGTATCGCGGCCGCCGGATCGGCTGGTCAGACGTGTGGGAGCGCGGCAGCCCGGACGGCAGCCCGTACGCCCATCACATCACCGGCCTGCATCCGGTTGTCGACCTGAACCGGATGGAACTGCTGGAGCTGGAAGACGACTGGGTGCAGGGCGGCCACGACCGGCCTGAGGTGCGCGGCGAGTACCTGCCGAAGCTGACGGGCCTGCCGCTTCGCGAGGTCAGGCCGCTGCAGGTCAGCCAGCCAGCAGGGGTCTCGTTCACGCTGGCCGGCCGGCTGCTGCGCTGGCAGAACTGGGAGCTGCGGCTCGGCTTCAACTACCGCGAGGGGCTGGTGCTGCATACCGTCGGTTTCACTGACGGCGGCCGGCTGCGGCCCGTCGCGCACCGGATGTCGTTCGCGGAGATGATCGTGCCGTACCGGGACGCGACACCGGACCATTACCGGAGGACTGCCTTCGACGTCGGCGAGTGGGGTCTCGGGTTCATGACCACGTCGCTGGAACTGGGCTGCGACTGCCTCGGCGAGATCCGCTACCTGGACGCCGTGCTGCACGACTCGCACGGCGAGCCGCGCACGATCCGCAATGCCATCTGCATCCACGAGGAGGATGACGGCATCCTGTGGAAGCACGTCGACGAGCGCACCGGGGCGGAGGTCCGCCGGGCGCGGCGGCTGGTGATCTCCTTCCACGTCACCGTCGCCAACTACGAGTACCTCGTGTACTGGCGGTTCTACCAGGACGGCAACATCGAGTGCGAGGTGCGGGCGACCGGGATCATGGTGACGTCCTCGTTCCCGCCCGGGCGGGCGCCGGCCACCGGCGCGATCGTGGATCAGCGGACCTACGCGCCTTATCACCAGCACTTCATCGTGGCCAGGCTGGACCTGGACGTCGACGGCGAGCCGAACACGGTGTCAGCGGTGCAGTCGCGCGTGCTGCCGGTCAGCGACGACAACCCCCACGGTCTCGCGCTCGTGACGGAGCAGACGCCGCTTCTGACGGAGGCCGACGGCCGGCAGGATTACGACTGGGACACGCAGCGCACCTGGACGATCGCCAGCACCAGGACGGTCAACGGGCTTGGCGGGCGCCCCGCCTACAAGCTGATCGCGGGCGGCTCCTTCCCGCCGCTGATTGACGAGTCCTCGCCTGCGTTCCAGCGGGCCGAGGTCATCGGGCACACGCTGTGGGTGACACCGTATGCTCCCGGCGAGCGGTGGCCGTGCGGCGAGTTCCCGAACCTGAGCGCGGCCGACTACGGCCTGCCCGCCTGGACGGCGCGCGACCGGCCGATCGAGGATACCGACGTGGTGCTGTGGCACGTCTTCGGCCTGCACCACATCACCAGGCCGGAGGACTGGCCGGTAATGCCGTCGGACCGGACGTCGTTCTGGCTCAAGCCCTGGGGGTTTTTCGACCGGAACCCGGCGCTGGACGTGCCGCCCGGCGCGCACTGACCCGCTAGGTTAGCGTCCCATGACAGCAGAGGCCGGCCCCGGGCGTCGTGGAGATCTACACCGACGGTGCGTGCAGCGGCAATCCCGGTCCCGGCGGCTGGGGCGCAGTTCTGACCTACCGCGGCCGCACCAGGGAAATGTGCGGCGGCGAGGCCACGCCGACGACTAACAACCGGATGGAACTCACGGCCGCCATCCGGGCCCTGGAGAGCCTCACGCGGCCATCCGCGGTCCGGCTGTACACCGACAGCTCCTACGTGCGCGGCGGCGTCACGGGCTGGCTGGCGGGCTGGAAGCGCAACGGCTGGAAGACCGCGAGCAAGCAGCCGGTCAAGAACGAGGACCTCTGGCGCCGGCTCGATGACGCCACCCGCCAGCACGAGATTCAGTGGCTCTGGGTGAAGGGGCACGCAGGCAATCCCGGCAACGAGCGGGCCGACGCACTGGCCAATCAGGGCATGGCCGAGGCCGTGGCCGCCGCGCGGCGGGCCTGACCGCGCCGCCGGTAACGAAAACTCGCCCTGGCGGAGCTAGCGCACCGCCAGGGCGAGTCCGATGACCGGTCCCCCCGGATTCATCTGAATGGGTCCCCCGCTACACAGGATGACATATCAACTACAGAGGGTCCGCAGAGGGGCCTGGTTAGCGTGTCGCAGGTCAGAAGAAGATCAGCTTGACTGCGGAGATCACGCCAATCACGACGACAAATATCCGCAGCGCGAGCGGCGGCAGCCGGCGGCCGAACCGAGCTCCGAGCAGGCCGCCGATGGTCGAGCCCACGGCGATGAGCAGCACGACCAGCCAGGCGACGTGCGCGAAGATGATGTAGACGATGGCGGCGGTGCCGTTCACGACGGCCACCAGCACGTTCTTCGCGCCGTTCACGCGCTGCATGCTCTCGTCCAGGAACGTACCGAGCAGCCCGATGACGAGCACGCCCTGGGCGGCGCCGAAGTAGCCGCCGTAGGCGGCCGAGGCGAACACCCCGGTGCCGAGAACCGGGCCCGTGCGCTCCCGGCCGCCGCCGTCCGCCTCGTCCTGCTCCGCCCGGCGGCTGCGGCGGGCACTGATGCGGCCGCTGAGCCAGGGCTGGATCAGCACCAGCACGCACGCGATCAGGATGAGCACGGGCACGATGAGCCGGAAGGAGCTCGACGGCAGTGAGAGCAGCGCGGCAGCGCCGGCGACCGAGCCGGCCGCGGCGATGATCCCGAGCCTGATCAGCCTGCTGCGCTGGCCTGCCAGCTCCCGCCGGTAGCCGACGGCACCGCTGACATTGCCGGAGACCAGGCCCACATTGTTGGAGACGTTAGCCACGACCGCCGGGAACCCGAAGGCGAGGAGCGTCGGGAAGGTGATCAGCGATCCGGACCCGACGACCGCGTTGACGGCGCCGGCTGCCAGCCCGGCCCCGAAGATCGCGAGTGCCTCAGCCGGTCCCACGGTCGCCTCGCATGCAGCCGATCGTAGGCCAGCACCATAGCGGCTGAACCGGGCGGTGGCGCACTGTGAGCAGGACCACAGGCCAGCGCAGGCCCGCCCGCCATCATGCGGCTCAGGGCAGCTGCGCGGCCCGCGCCGACCAGCGCGCCGCGCGCCGCTCCACCTGAAGCGGGACGCCGAAGCACCGGGACAGATTGCGCTCGGTGAACACGTCCGCCAGCGGGCCGGCGGCCAGCACTGACCCCTTGCGCATGAGCATCGCGTGCGTGAAGCCCTCCGGCACTTCCTCGACGTGATGCGTGACCAGCACCATCATCGGCGATCTCGGATCACGCAGCAGCGCGGCGATGCGGCGCAGCAGGTCCTCGCGGCCACCGAGGTCGAGCCCGGCAGCAGGCTCGTCGAGCAGCAGCAGCTCCGGGTCGGCCATCAGCGACCTGGCGATCTGAACCCGCTTCCGCTCGCCCTCGGACAGCGAGCTGAACCGCCGCCGGATGAGGTGCGCGCAGCCGAGCGCATCCAGCAGCTCGACAGCCCGGGTCAGGTCGAAGGAGTCATAGTCCTCCGCGTGCCGGCCGAGGATTCCGTAGGAGGCGGTGAGCACCAGATCGATAACCTTCTCCTGAACGGGCACCTGATCGGCGATCGCCGAGCTCGACATGCCGATCCGGGTGCGCAGGTCGGCGATATCCGCCTCGTGCAGCGGCTCGCCGAGTACCTCGACAGTTCCGTTCGTCGGCACCAGCAGCGTTGCGGCCACCTGAAGCAGCGTCGTCTTGCCTGCCCCGTTCGGCCCGATGATGACCCAGCTCTCGTCGCTGCGAGCCGTCCAGCTGACGTCACGCAGCAGCATCGACCGGTCAAAGCGGACCCCAACACCGCGCAGCCTGAGTACCTCAGCCGCCATCCGGTTCCCTCCGAGCGCCACCATCTCAGCTCGAACTTACGGCATGACGGCACCCGCGCGGCCCGCACCCGCCGCGACACCCGCGAATGCGCCCGTCAGCCCTGATAGCGGACGGCTACCAGCGCTGCCTGCGTCCGGTCGCTCACGCCCAGCTTGGCCAGCACGGCGCTCACGTGCGCCTTGACCGTCTTCTCCGAGACCTGCAGCGCCCTGGCGATCTCGCGGTTCGAGCGGCCGTCCGCGAGCAGGCTGAGCACCTCGCGCTCGCGGCGTGGTCAGTGCCCCGATGCCGCGCCCGGCACCTCCCGGCTGGCCCGCCAGGTGCCCGGCGGCACCCGGCGCCAGCACGGTGTGACCGTCATGCACCGAGCGGATGGCCCGTACCAGAGCGTCCGGGTCCACGTCCTTGTACAGGAAGCCCGCGGCTCCTGCCTGCAGCGCGAGCGCCGGCCCGGCCAGCCCCGCCGCGCTGGTCAGCACCAGCACGCGGGTCGCGGCAGCGTGCTCGCGCAGCCGGGTCAGCACGCCGATGCCGTCGAGCACCGGCAGCTTGAGGTCCAGCAGCAGCACGTCCGGGCCTGTGCTCCAGGGTCAGCCGGACGGCCTCCGGCCCGTCGCTGGCCTCGCCGACCAGGCTGATGTCGTCCTGCACCTCGAGCAGCACGGCCAGACCCTGGCGGACGACGGGGTGATCGTCGGCGATCAGAACGGTAATGGGGGCCTGGCCGGCCGCGGCCGGTCATCGCGGGCCGGCCTGGCACGGACAGCCGGACCCTGGTTCCGGTGCCCGGCGCGGACACGACCGTCAGCCTCCCGCCGGCCGAGCTCGCCCGCTCGCGCATCGAGGACAGGCCGAGGCCCGCCTGCGGCGCTCCGGCATCGAATCCGCACCCGTCGTCGCTGACCTCCAGCACCACGCTGCGCTGACGCTGGCGCAGGGACACCGTCACCCGCCGCGCGCCCGAATGCCGGAGCGCGTTGCCGATCGCCTCCTGCGCGACCCGGTACACCGCGGTCTCCCGCACCGGATCGAGGTCCGGCAGCCCGGCGGCCCGCACGACCACCTCGGTACCGTGGGTGCGTCCCGCCATCAGCGCGTACCCGCGCACCGATTCAGTCAGGCCGCCAGCCGCCAGCTCAGGCGGCGCCAGGCCGTCAATCACGGCGCGCAGCTCGGCCTGCGCCTGCCCGGCCAGGGCAGCCAGGCTGTCGATCTCCTCGATCGCGCGGGCCGGATCCCGTGCCACCAGGACAGCGGCTGCCCGCGCCTTCGCCCGGACGCTGAAGAGCTTCTGGGACACCGCGTCATGCAGGTCCCTGGCCAGCCTGGCCCGCTCCTGCAGCACCGACAGCTCCCGGCCGCGCTCATACAGCCGGGCATTGGTCAGCGCGATCGCCGCGTGCGCGGCGAACAGGCTGAGCAGGCGCTCGTCACGCTCGGTGAAACCGCCCGGCTCCGTCTTGCAGGCGGCGAAGATGAAGCCAAGGATCTGCTCGCCTTCCCGGATGGGCACGCCCAGCACGTCGGTCAGCTCGGGATGCGCAGGCGGCCAGCCCCAGAACCTGGGGTCGGCCCTGATGTCATCCAGGCGCAGCGGCCTGCCCTCCCGGAGCATGACCGCCAGCATGCCGTGCTGGCGCGGCAGCGGCCCGATCGCGGCCTGCTCGCGGGCAGTCAGTCCGTCTACCACGAACTCAGCGAACGACCCGGCATCGTCGGGCACGCCGAGTGCGGCGTAGCGGGCACCAGCCAGTGACCGGGCGGACCGCACGATCATCTGCAGCACGTCCCTGACGGACAGCTGACCGGCGACAGCCAGCACTACCTGGCTGACACGCTGGAAAATCTCGTCCTGGCCGGGGCCGCTCGCCGGATCGCCGCCAGCCAGACGCGGAGCCTGAGCCATAACCACGACGGTACCTGCGGGCTGGCCGGAGCGGATCGGGCGCACGTCCTACGACCATGGTCGCAGGGCCGCCGGGACCGCGGCCCGATGTGCGGCAGCTGCCCGCTGCCTAGCGTCGGCTACATGAACAGTTCCCCCATCGCAGTCGTCACCGGCGCATCCCGCGGCCTCGGGCACGCGCTGGCAGGCGCCCTCGCCTCGGCCGGCTACCGGCTCATCATCGACGCGCGGGACGGACAGGCACTCGCGGCAGCGGCCGCGGCCCTTCGGTCGCGGCATGACCTGCCTGCCGGCGCCGTGCTGGCGCTGCCGGGCGACATCGCCGACGCCGCGCATCGCGCCGAGCTGGCGGCGGCCTCGGCGGCGGCCGGCGGTGCCAGCCTGCTGGTCAACAACGCCGGCACGCTCGGCGCGAGCCCGCTGCCCGCACTCGCCGACTACCCGGTCGGGGCCCTGCGGGCGGCGCTCGAGGTGAATGTGGTCGCACCGGTCGCGCTCACCCAGCTGCTGCTGCCCGGCCTGCGCGAGCACGGCGGCGCCGTGCTCACCATCACTTCCGACGCGGCTGTCGAGGCCTACGCGGGCTGGGGCGGTTACGGAGCCGCGAAGGCGGCGCTCGAGCAGGCCTGTCATGTCCTCGCTGCCGAGGAGCCAGCCGTCCGGGTCTGGCGGGTCGATCCCGGCGACCTGCGCACGCAGATGCACCAGCAGGCCTTCCCCGGTGCCGACATCTCCGACCGCCCGCTGCCGGGCAGTGTCATGCCGGCATTCACCCGGCTGATCAGCGAGCGCATGCCGAGCGGCCGGTACCGCGCTGCCGACCTGATGCCGGCTGGCGCCGCGGCCGCCGGAGCGCAGCCGTGACCGCCACAGCCGATCTCGCTGCCGCGCCTGCCGGCCGGCGCCCCGTGCGCACCGTCCTGCCCGGCCTGCGGCCCGAGCTCGAGGCGCACGAGCCGCCCGAGGCCAGGGGCGCGGGCAGAGACGACGTCCGGATGCTCGTCAGCAGGACCGCGGCCGGGGAAGTCACCAGCCACGCCTTTACCGAACTGCCGCAGCTGCTGCTGCCCGGCGACCTGCTCGTGGTCAACAACTCAGCCACGCTGCCGGCTGCGGTGGCCGTGCGCGCCGGAGCGCCCGGTGCCGGCACCGTTCACTTCTCCACGGCCATGCCCGACGGAGACTGGCTCGTCGAGCTCCGGTCCGGCCGCGGGCAGGCCAGTGCCCCGTTCGGCGGCGGAAGTCCCGGCCAGCGCCTGTGGCTGCCGGGCGGCGCGGAGCTAGCGCTCGGCACGCGGTTCAGCCGCCGGCTGTGGCGGGCACGCCTGTCGACCGCGGTCATCCCCTACCTGCTCCGGCACGGCACGCCGATCCGGTACGCCTACGTGCCCGCAGCCTGGCCGATCGAGGCCTACCAGACCGTCTTTGCCACCTGTCCGGGCAGCGCCGAGATGCCGAGCGCAGCCAGGCCGTTCACACCGGAGATCGTTACGAGGCTGGTCAGCCGGGGTATCGCGATCGCGCCGGTCACGCTGCACACCGGGGTCTCGTCGCTGGAGGGCGGCGAGGACCCGTACCCGGAGTCCTTTGACGTCCCGGCCCCTGACTGCCCGGATGGTGAACCTGACCAGGCGGACCGGCGGGCGGGTGATCGCGGCGGGCACCACGGTCGTTCGCGCGCTGGAGACCGCCGCGCTGGACGCCTCGGCGGCCCGCGACCGGGCGGGCAGCCGGCTGGACCTCCCATGTCGTCACTCCGGAGTCCGGCGTCGCGGTAACGGACGGGCTGCTGACCGGGCTGCATGAGCCGCTGTCCACGCACCTGTGGATGCTCGCCGCCTTCGCCGGCCAGGAGCTGCTGAGCCGCTGCTACCGGGTGGCAGCTGAGCACGGCTACCGCTGGCATGAGTTCGGCGACGTGCACCTGCTGCTGCCCTGACCGCCGGCGCCTGCCTGCGCCGCCTCAGCACCGTGCACCCGGCTGCCAGCGCGGGCCGCCGGGTCGATAGCGTTAACAGCGCTATGGACGGTCCGCAGATCACGCTGCTGGTGACCCTGACTGGCCGGGACCGGCCCGGCGTCACCTCCCGGCTGTTCAGCGTGCTGTCCGGGCACGAGCTCACGGTGACCGATGTCGAGCAGGTGGTGATCAGGGGCCGGCTGGTACTCGGCGTGCTGCTGGCCGCCGCCGGCTCGCCCGACCTGACCGCCATCCACCAGCAGGTCACGTCGCTGGCCGATGACCTGGGCATGGACGCGGAGATCACGATGGGTTCCGGCGAGCCGTCCCAGCGCCTGCGCGGCAGGCTGCACGTGACCGTTCTGGGGCGCCCGCTGCGCCCGTCGGCCATTGCCGCCATCGCGGGCCGGATCACTGCGCACGGGGCCAACATCGACCGGATCGGGCGGCTGGCCAGCCGCCCGGTGACATGCCTGGAGTTCGAGGTGTCCGGCGCTGATCCGGGCGGCCTGCGGACGGCACTGGCGCGCGAGTCGGTACAGCTCGGCGTCGACGTCGCCGTCCAGCGCGCGGGCCTGCACCGGCGCGCGATGCGCCTGGTCGTGATGGATGTCGACTCAACCCTGCTGCAGGACGAGGCGATCGAGCTGCTGGCTGCCCGCGCGGGCTGCGCGGCTGAGGTGACTGGCGTCACTGAGGCCGCGATGCGCGGCGAGCTTGACTTCGCCGAGTCGCTGCACCGGCGCGTCGCGCTGCTGGCCGGACTCGACGCCGCCGTCATTGATGACGTGCTGGCCAGCCTCAGGCTGGCACCCGGTGCGCGGACGCTGATCAGGACGCTGAAGCGGCTCGGCTACCGGTGCGGCGTGGTGAGCGGCGGCTTCACGCAGATCACCGACTGGCTGACAGCTGGAACTGGGACTTGACTTCGCCGAGGCCAACACGCTGGAGATCGCGGCCGGGAAGCTCACCGGGCGGGTCATCGGTCCTGTCGTGGACCGGCCGGGCAAGGAACGGGCGCTGCGGCAGTTCGCGGCCGCCGCCGGCGTCACGGTCAGCCAGACGGTGGCGGTGGGCGACGGGGCCAACGATCTGGACATGATCTCTGCCGCCGGGCTCGGCATCGCCTTCAACGCCAAGCCGGCCGTCCGGGATGCCGCCGACACCTCGCTCAGCGTTCCGCATCTGGACGCGATTTTGTACCTCCTCGGCATCTCCCGCGAGGACGTGGAGGCTGCCGACGCGGAGGATCCGCTCCTGGCTGCCCGCAGCTCGCTGGTGGACGGCAGTTAGTCCGCTACGCGCGGCGCCCACGACGTGACCAGGGTGCCGCTGCCCGCGGACAGCGTCGCCCAGTCGCCGGCCAGGTCAACTACGGCGATCGCCGCGGGGGAAACTCCGGCTCCGCCGTGGTCAGGATCGCGATCAGGCCGGCCGCCGCGGGATTGTGCCCGATGTAAAGCAGCGACCTGACGTCGGCCGCAGTCTGCCTGATGATCTCCATCAGGTCGCTCCGCATCGGCCTGATACAGCTCGCGCTGCGTGCTGACCGGGATCGCGCCGCCTAGCTCCGCCGCCACGTACTGCCACGTCTGCCTCGTGCGCCTGGCAGCGGAGCAGATCACCGCGTCGGGCCGGAAGCCATGATCGGCCAGCCAGCGGCCAGCCGCAGCGCTCTCCCGCAGCCCGCGCGGCCGCAGGGCTCGCTCGAAGTCCGGGCCGCCCGGCAGCTCGCCCGCCTTGGCATGCCGCATCACGATCAGCCTGCGCCGGTCCTGCATGGCATCCATAGTCCGCCACGAGGCGCCTGCAGGCAGGCAGGCGCGCGGTCGGGATCCGGAGGTGACTTCGGGAGCTCACGGGACCGGCCCTGACACGGCAGCGGGCGCCGGGTCGCAAGGACCCGGCGCCCGCCGGACTGATGCAGTCAGCCGCGTACGGCTGAGCTCAGGCGGAGACCTTATCGGGCTCTGACCTGGCCTCCGTGCCGCCGGAGGAGATGCTGGCCGAGCGGCGCTTGGAGATGATGATCGCTCCCGCCACGATGGCGATAGCCACGATCGCCACCACGGCCCGCAGGCCCAGATTGCCGCTGTACTCGACCACGCTCGTCGCGATCAGCAGCGAGACCAGGTTCATGACCTTGATCAGCGGGTTGATGGCCGGGCCCGCGGTGTCCTTGAACGGGTCACCGACCGTGTCGCCGATGATGGTAGCGGCGTGTGCCTCCGAGCCCTTGCCGCCATAGTGGCCGTCCTCGACCAGCTTCTTGGCGTTGTCCCAGGCACCGCCCGAGTTGGCCAGGAAGACGGCCATCAGCGCGCCGGCCGCGATCGCCCCGGCCAGGAAGGAGCCGAGCGGCGCGTAGCCGAAGGCAAACCCGACCGTGATGGGCATGAGCACCGCCAGCAGGCCGGGCGTTGCCAGCTCGCGCAGCGAGTCCCTGGTGCAGATGTCGACGACGCGGCCGTACTCCGGTTTCTCGGTGAAGTCCATGATGCCCGGGTGGTTGCGGAACTGATCGCGGACCTCGATCACGACCCGGCCGGCCGCCCGGCCGACCGCCATGATCAGCAGTCCGGCGAAGAAGAACACCACGGATGCGCCGATGATGAGCCCGAACAGGTCGTTCGGCGCATCGATGCCGAGGCTGAAGCCACCCAGGTGCTTGATCAGCAGCTCCTGGGTGACCTGCGTGCGGAACGCGCCGAACAGCGCCGTCGCGGCCAGCACGGCGGTCGCGATCGCGATGCCCTTGGTGATCGCCTTGGTGGTGTTGCCCACCGCGTCCAGGCTGGTGAGCACCTGGGCCGCCTCGCCCTCGACCTCACCGGACATCTCCGCGATGCCCTGGGCGTTGTCCGAGACCGGGCCGAAGGTGTCCATCGAGACGATGACTCCGACGGTGGTCAGCAGCCCGGTGCCCGCCAGCGCGACGGCGAACAGGGCGATGGTCGCGTTGCCGGTACCGAGCAGGAAGGCGCAGTAGACGGCGCCGCCGATCAGCAGTGCCGAGTAAACAGCCGACTCCAGGCCGACCGAGATGCCGGACAGGATGACCGTCGCGGCGCCGGTCACCGAGCTCTCGCCGATCTCCCGGACGGGCTTGCGCGTGGTCTCGGTGAAGTAGCCGGTCAGCAGCTGGATGGCACTGGCCAGGACCAGGCCGACCACGACGGCGCCGATCGCGAGCAGCCGGGGGTTGCCATTGTGGTGCAGGATCAGCGGGTTAATGACGCCCTTCAGCTGGCTGAACTTGCTCGGCAGGTAGATGAAGGACGCGATCACGACCAGCACCAGCGAGATCACGGCGGAGGCGAAGAAGCCGCGGTTGATCGCCGTCATGCCGCTGCGGTCCCTCTTGCGCGGCGCCACCAGGAAGATGCCGAACATCGCGGTGATCACGCCGATCATCGGCACGATCAGCGGGAAGACCAGGCCCGGAGGAGCCGAAGGCGGCCTTGCCGAGGATGAGCGCGGCAACCAGCGTCACCGCGTAGGACTCGAACAGGTCCGCGGCCATGCCCGCGCAGTCGCCGACGTTGTCGCCGACGTTGTCGGCGATCGTCGCGGCGTTGCGCGGGTCGTCCTCGGGAATGCCCTTCTCGACCTTGCCGACCAGGTCGGCGCCGACGTCGGCGGCCTTGGTGAAGATGCCGCCGCCGACACGCATGAACATCGCCAGCAGCGCGGCCCCGAATCCGAAGCCCTCCAGCACTCCGGATGCGTTCTGCTTATAGATAAGGACGACCCCGGCGGCGCCGAACAGGCCGAGGCCCACGGTGAACATGCCGGCCACGCCGCCGGTGCGGAACGCGATCCGCATCGCGGGCCGCTCGCCCGCCTCCTGGGCGGCTGCCGCGACCCGGACGTTCCCGCGCACCGCCAGCGACATGCCGGTGAACCCGGTGATGGCAGAGAACAGCGCCCCGACCAGGAAGAAGATGGACCGGCCCCAGCGGACCGATCCGTCAGTGGCAGGCAGCAGCAGCAGGACGAAGAAGATCAGCACCACGAACACGCTGAGCGTCCTGAACTGCCGCCGCAGGTAGGCGGCCGCGCCCTCCTGGACCGCCAGGGCGATCTCCTGCATCTTCGGCGAGCCCTGGCTGGCTGCCAGCACATCCCTGACCAGCCAGCCCGCGACGGCGAGCGCCATCAGCGCAACGACCGCCACGACGGCTACCCAGACCAGGTTTCCCCCGGCTACCGTGGGCAGGCCAACCCCAAGGGCGAGGTTGTGCGACATCCGTCCTCCTTGACAGGGGATCAAAGCTAGTACCGGAACCAGGCGCAGGGGCACCGTCCCGGTGGCTTAGCACGCGACGGGCCGACCCTGGCTGCCAGCAATGACAGCCCACACCTGACCCGCGCGCGTGCCGGGAGTCTACGCATCCTGGTAAGCGCATGGTAAATCGGGTGCGGTTACTTGCGCCGCCGCGACAGTTTTGTGACGTAACGGTGCTCACGCAGATACCAGCGCCGCCAGGCGTTCGGCAGCTCGTCACTGTCGGTTACCGGCTTGCTCCGGTCGACGGCCAGCTCATCCTGATGCTGGTGCCACCGGACGTCTCGCTGATCTGCACCTCATCAGCCAGGCCCTCGATGACCGCGATGCCGAGCCCGGCCGGCAGCCCCGCCGCGGCAGCCCAGCCCGCTCGTCGCTGCCCGCCCCGCCCGGCCACTTCGCGCCGGGCGCGCAGGTGTCGGTGACCTCGACCTCGAACCGGCCGGCCAGGTCAGTCAGGGCGAGCCGCACCGGCTCGGCCGGGCAGTACTGCTGGTGGCCCGCCACCGCGCGCGAGCATGCCTCCCCGACGGCGAGCCTGACCTCGTCGAGCAGCGACTCGTCCACGCCGCTGCGCCTCGCCACCGCGGTCGCGACCAGCCTGGCTGTCCGCACATGGGCGGGCAGCGCAGTGAAGCTGAGCTCGACAGTTGCCATCTGTGTGCCGTCCGGTCCGATGAGGTACTTGCTGGCTCCGGCCGGCCGCTTACTTCTCGGCCCGGCGGGCCGCTATGGCCTCGTCGACCGTGTCGTGGATGCCGAACACCTTGGTGAGCCCCGTAATGCGGAAGATCTTGAGTATGCGCTCCTGGGTGCAGACGAGGTCAAGCGAGCCGTCGTGCGCGCGGACGCGCTTCAGGCCGCCGACCAGAACGCCAAGACCGGTGGAGTCGAGGAACTCGACCTTCTCCATGTTGACCACGAGCTGATAGAAGCGGTTATTCACCAGCTCGATCAGCAGTTCACGCAAGCGCGGAGCGGTGTAGACATCGATCTCGCCTTCAACGTCGACGATCTCGATGCCATCCTTGCTGTGGTGGTCCAGCTTCAGGTCCACATATCCTCCAGCGCCTTACGGCGGTTAATGTTCAGCAGTTGCCGCGCCCCTGTACGGTACCCGCGGCCGCGGAGCCGGGCCTGCCGGCCTGGCAGACGGCGGAACATGCTCTGTCGCGCATTCAACCACGCTCCACTGTCATTCCTATACCAGATCGCAGTCCCAGGCACCTTGCGTCGTGCGACACACTGGGATCTGATGCATGTGGTCCCGCCGTCCGGCCCTGTCGCCAGCCTCCAGGCGCTGCCGCCCGCGAATGGCGGCGCCGCCGCAGTCCTGCAGGCCGGGGAGCAGGCAGGCAGGCTCACATTCGTGACGCACCTGCCCGGCCGGGCGGGCCGGCACGCCGACTGGCCGTCCTTCGTGCCGCCCGAGCTGATCGCAGCGCTTGCCGGGGCCGGCGTCGCCGCCCCGTGGGAGCATCAGGCCGCTGCCGCGGAGCTCGCTGCCGCAGGCCAGAGCGTGATCATCGCCACCGGAACGGCGTCAGGGAAGTCACTCGGCTACCTGCTCCCCGCGCTGGCCGGCGTCCTCGCCGGCGGCACCGCCCTGTACATCGCACCCACCAGGGCACTCGCGGCCGACCAGCTCAAGCTGGTGCGGTCACTGCGGCTTGACCGGGTCAGGGCGGCCGTGGTCGACGGCGACACCCCGTGGGCTGAGCGCACCAGGGCCAGGTCCCAGGCCAACTACCTGCTCACCACGCCGGACATGCTGCACCAGTCGCTGCTGCCCGGACATGCCCGGTGGAACGGGTTCTTCCGGCGGCTGCGGTTCGTCATCGTCGACGAATGCCACACCTACCGCGGCGTCTTCGGCTCGCACGTCGCCCACGTCCTGCGGCGGCTGCGGCGGGTCGCCGTACCACCACAGCGCCGGCGATCCGGTGTTCGTGCTCGCATCCGCCACTATCAGCGAGCCCGCCCGGTGCGGCACGCTGCTGACCGGGCGCAGCGTGCAGGCGGTCAGCGCAGACGGCGCACCGCGGGCGCCGCTTACCTTCGCGCTCTGGGAGCCGCCGCTGACCGGCGCGTACGGCGAGGCGGGCGCGCCGGTGCGCCGGGCAGCCACAGCTGAGGCGGCGCAGCTGCTGGCCGACCTGGTCCGCCACGAGGTACCCGCGCTCGCTTTCGTCCGCTCCCGGCGGGGCGCTGAGTCGGTCGCCCAGTCGGCGCGGCGCCAGCTGGCTGAGGACGGCGCGGCGCACCTGGCGGACCGCGTCGCCGCCTACCGGTCCGGCTACCTGCCGGAAGAGCGCCGCGGGCTGGAAGAAGCACTGCGAGCCGGCGAGATCACCGGGCTGGCCGCTACGACTGCGCTGGAGCTCGGGGTCAACGTGCCCGGTCTCGACGCCGTGGTGATGGCGGGCTGGCCGGGCACCAGGGCCGCGCTGTGGCAGCAGGCCGGGCGGGCCGGGCGGGCCGGGCGGGAGGCTGTCGCGGTCCTGATCGCCCGCGACGACCCGCTTGACACCTACCTGATCCACCACCCCGAGGCCCTGCTCGGGTCGCCGGTCGAGGCCACGGTGCTCGACCCGGACAACTCCTACGTGCTGGCGCCGCACCTGTGCGCGGCTGCCGCGGAGCTGCCGCTGACCGAGCACGACCTGGCCGGATTCAGCCCGGCAGCGGGCGAGCTCGCCCGCGCGATGACGGCGGACGGCCTGCTCCGCTCGCGCGGCGCGCGCTGGTTCTGCACCCGGCAGGGGCTCACCACGCGCACCGGACTGCGCGGCACCGGCGGATGGCCGGTCCGGATCGTCGAGCAGGCCACCGGCCGGCTGGTCGGCACCGTGGACGAGCCGTCCGCCCATTTCCTGGCGCACTCCGGCGCCGTCTACAGCCATCAGGGCGAGACCTATCTGGTCGGCACGCTGGACCTGGCGGATCGCATCGCGCTGGTCGAGCCGTCCGATCCGGGCTACGCGACAACGGCCAGGGAAGTCACGAGCGTGGAGGTCACGGCTGAGCTACTGCGTGCCGACTGGGGCCCGGCGACGGTCTCGTTCGGCGATGTGCTGGTAACGCGTCAGGTCGTCTCCTACGCCAGGCGCAGCGCCGAGACCGGACTCATGCTCGGCGAGGAACTGCTCGACCTGCCCGAGCGCAGGCTGCCCACCAGGGCGGTGTGGTGGACGATCGGGCCCGGCCAGCGAGCGGGCCTGGCCGCCGCCGGCCTGGACCTGCCAGGCGCCGCTCACGCCGCCGAGCACGCCGCGATCGGGCTGCTCCCGCTTGTCGCGGCCTGCGATCGGTGGGATGTGGGAGGCGTCTCGGCTGACCTGCACCCGGCAACGGGCAGGCTGACGGTGTTCGTCTATGACGGGCATGCCGGCGGTGCCGGTTTTTCTGAGCGCGGCTACGCGGCAGCGCGCGCCTGGCTAACTGCAACGGCTGATGCAATTGCCAGTTGTGAATGCGTGAACGGCTGCCCGGCCTGCATTCAGTCGCCAAAATGCGGAAATGGAAATTACCCGCTTGCCAAGCACGATGCGGTCGCGCTGCTCCGCTGCCTGCTCGCAGGCGCGCCACCGCCGGACGGCGAGCCCGCCGCGCACTGACGCCGCAGCTGCGTCCGGACATGACTGACGCCGGCCGGCGCAGGACCGCGGCCGACCGCACGCGAGCGACTGCGGCTGGCCTGCGGCAGCGGAGCACAGTCCCCGTGCCTGGCCTGACAGAGCGGTACCTGGCCTGGACGGCGCCTGCCTGACCAGACCGTGCCGAGCCGCTGCTCAGGGCCTGCTGCCAGGGCGGATACCGCGTGGCACCGGACAGCAGAGTCCGGACATGGGGCGACCCCCGTCGGGGGGGAGAACGGGGGTCGCCAGACGGTCCGGCTCCGGGGGGGCAGAGCCGGGTCCGTTACTCAAGAAAGCCTAGTTGCAATCGGGGCAAGTTACCAGCCGGTCATGCCGAACCGCAAAGGGTTCTGGTGCCTTCCCCTATGCTGCCGGACCGTGGGCACATCCGTCGAGGCCAGCGGAACGACTACAGCCGCATTCTTTGACCTGGACAAAACCATCATCTCGAAGTCGAGCACGCTGGCATTTGCCCCGGCGTTCTACCGGCACGGGCTGATCACCACGATTCAGGCGTGCCGCGGCGCGGTCGCGCAGCTGACCTTCCGGCTGGCCGGCGCCAGCCCGGGGCAGCTGGAGCGGATTCGCGATCAGGTCAGTGCCCTGTGCAGCGGCTGGCAGGCTGAGCAGGTCACGCAGATCGTGACAGCCGGCCAGCCAGGCCATCGGACGGCACGTTTACAGCGAAGCCCGCAGCCTGCTGGCCGACCACCAGCGAGCCGGTCATGATGTCATCATCGTCAGCACCTCCGGGCAGGAGATCGCCGGGCCGATCGGCGCCATGCTCGGGGTGAGCGATGTCATCGCGACGCGGCTCACCGTGGCCGACGGCAGGTACACCGGCAGCGTGGACTTCTACGCTTACGGTCAGGCCAAGGCAGATCACGTCAGAACGCTGGCTGACCGCCGCGGTTACCGGCTGGCCGACTGCTTCGCCTACAGCGACTCGGTGACCGACCTGCCGCTGCTCGAGCTAGTAGGGCACCCGCATGTGGTCAACCCGGACCGGGCACTGCGCCGGGTCGCCAGGGCGCGGCAGTGGCCGGAACTGGCCTTCCGGCAGACCGGCGCGGCCGGGATGCCCGCTGTGACCGGATGAGTGCCGCCCTGCCCCCGGCCGCACGGCAGCCGGCCGGGCATACAAGCGCGGTGATCGATTCAGATAACGAATCGATCACGCTGCGCTCTTTCCAAACCAGGCGGCGCCCAGTAGAAAAGAAGTGCGGGCCGACGGCCCGTACACGGAAGCCGGGTACCCACGCGCGACCAGCCGCGGGAGGCGTGCCGTGGCAGGCGAACAGTGGCAGCGAGAGCGCCAGGACTAAGAGGCGCGGGTCATCGTCCGCCTACCACGGCAGTGAAGGTGCACGCTTGGTAACCCGGCCGGACGTGTCAGTGCAGCGGCGCCCCGCGAGGGGCGCCGTTTGCTGTGCCCGCATGCCGGGCCTCGCGGCTGAATCGCCGAAAACCACCACTTATAGGGTCCCCTGGCACCTGGCTATTGCCAAATAACGCATGCCGGCTCCTGTTGCCATTGGGTATAAGCAAGACTTTGAGTCGACAGCATGGAGAGAGGGAGGTACCCATGGCCGAACCCGCGGTCAGGCGCACGTCCTCGGGCGTGACCGATCAGTCCATCGGCGATCTGGTGTCGGTGGCGGCCAGGGACATATCCCAGCTGGTCAGGTATGAGCTGGACCTCGCCAAGCTCGAGCTGAAGTCCGACATCAAGCGGCTCGGCATCGGGGTGGGGCTGCTGGTAGTGGCCTTGTTCACGGCCTGCCTGGTCCTGATGCTGCTGTGCTTCGCCCTCGCTTACGGCATCGACGCACTCGGCATGCCCGGCGGGCTGTGGGCGTCCTTCCTCGTGACTGCCTTCGGCTGCGTGCTGGTCATTGCCATCGCCGCGCTCATCGCCTGGCGGATGGTGAAGAAGGTGGACGGGATGCCCAAGACCAGGCGCAGCCTGGCCGACGGGATTTCGCTGCTGCACCGCGGCAAGTCCGGCGACGCGGCCAAGGCCCCGGTCAAAGCCGGCTAGCCATGACTGCGCGCGGCAACGGCTCCGTCTACGTCAGCGGGCCCTGGTCTCACCGCTCGGTGAGTGCCAACGGCACGCGGTTTCACGTCGCCGAAAGCGGCGACGGGCCGCTGGTGCTGCTGCTGCACGGGTTCCCGGAGTTCTGGTGGACGTGGCGCCGCCAGCTGGCATCGCTGAGCGAGGCCGGCTACCGGGTTGTCGCTCCTGACCTGCGCGGCTACGGCGCAAGCGACAAGCCGCCGCGCGGCTATGACCTGGTCACAGCCGCATCCGACGCGGCCGGGCTGGTGCGCGCGCTCGGCGAGGCCAATGCCGTCGTCGTCGGGCACGACTGGGGCGGCCTGATCGCCTGGACCATGGCGACCTACTACCCGAAGGTCGTCAGGCGGCTCGCGGTCGTCTCCATGCCGCACCCGCTGCGGCTGCGGCCCGCGGTGCTGTCGGCGCCCTTTGCCCATGCGCGGACCATGAGCTATGCGCTCGGCTTCCAGCTGCCCATGCTGCCGGAGCGGCGGCTGCTGGCCAACGACGCCAGCCGGGTCGGGCATTTGCTCTCGGCCTGGTCGGGGCCAGGCTGGCCGGATCCGGAGACCGAGCAGCGCTACCGGAACGCGATGTGCATGCCGTCCGTCGCCCATTCCGCGCTTGAGTACCACCGCTGGTACCTGCGCTCCCGCTTCCGGCCGGACGGGATTGCCTACACCCGGATGATGCGCTCGCCGATCCAGGCCCCCACGCTCCACCTGCACGGCGCGCTCGATCCGTGCGTGCTCCCGAGCGCCGCTCGCGGCTCCGGCGTTCACGTCGAGGCGCCCGTACCGGTGGCGGCTGCTCGACGGCGCCGGGCACTTCCCGCACGAGGAAGAGCCCGACCGCTTCGACCTGGAACTGCGCGCCTGGCTGGCGGACCCCGAGCCCGAGCGCTAGCCGTGGCGGCACCGCCAGGGTCCGCAACCGGCGACCGGGACCGGGACCGGGACGACGCGGGCCGGGCACGCAACGCCAGGCCCCGCGACGAGCTCGGGCGCCCGCTGCCCCGCCAGGCAGCCGGCCAGCCGGTCACCGCCGACGAGGCGCTGCCCGCCCGCGCGCACGCTGGCCGCGGCCCAGCAGCTGATCGACGCGGGCCGGCCGTTCCACGCGCACGAGGTACTCGAGGCGGCCTGGAAAGCCGGGCCCCCGGCCGAGCGGGATCTGTGGCAGGGCCTGGCCCAGCTCGCGGTCGGTCTGACGCACGCGCTGCGCGGCAACGCCCGCGGCGCGGTGACGCTGCTGCGCCGGGGGGCGGAGCGGCTGGACGGCTACCCGGCCGCCGGGCCGTATGCCGTCGACGTGGCGGGATTGCGGCGCTCGGCGGCCGACCTCGCCGCCCGCATCGAGCGCTCAGGCGCGGCCGGCCTGCGGCCCGCGGACCTGCGCATCACGCTGACCATCCCCGGCAGCACCGCCGCCCCTGGCTCCGGTTAGCTGCCACCCTGGCAGCCCTGGGTGGACACCGAAGCGTACTTGCCGCGGCCGGCCCTGACATCGGGGGCGATCGCGCTCGCGGTCAGCGCGTATCCGGTGTCCGGGTAGGACGTCGAGGCCGCGAAGACCACGCCGTAGACCCTGCCGTCGGTCGCCAGCAGCGGGCCGCCGGAATTGCCTTCCTTGATCTTCGCCCGGATCGGGTAGATCGCCCGGTGCACGACCGCGGTCTGGTAGATATTCGGCCCGTAGGCCGTCACGGTGCGGCCGACCGTGGCCGGGACCACCGTCAGCGGGTTGTCGAGCGGGTAGCCGGCCACGATCGCGGCTGAGCCGGACGAGGCGGCGCCCGCGAGCTTCAGCGGCGGCGCCGTCAGGCCGGGGACGTCGAGGACGGCCAGGTCGGTCTCGGGGTCGTAGAGCACGACCTTGGCCTGGTACGACTGGTCGCCGGAGGCGTACACATCCGGTCCCTGGTCCACGCCGGCGACGACGTGCGCGTTGGTGAGCACGTGCTGCGGGCTGATGACGAAGCCCGATCCCTCGATCTGCAGCGAGCAGGTCGTCGCGACGCCCTCGATCTTGACGATGCTCGGCTCATCCCGCTTCAGCGCAGGCGAGCTGAGCACGGCCGCGGACGGCGCGGGGAGGCTCACGCTGGTCTCCGCCCCGATCGCGCTGAAGACCTGCGAGTACAGGCCATTCGACAGCAGGCTGCGCAGCTCGGGAAGACCGGCAGGTAAAGCGCTCCGCGCGGCATCATGCTGTCCACGGTGCGCAGCACGGCCGAGTTGTTGACCTGGCGGGCGATGGCCGGGAACGGCGCATTCACCACGAACGAGCCGATCAGCCAGGCGACGATCAGCACCGCGACGACGTTGACGGCAGCGCCGCCGAGCGAGTCGACCACGGTGGCCGGGCGCCAGTCAGGCGGGACCGGACGGCGACGCCGATTCCCGAGGCGATCAGCATGCCGACGACGGCGACGCCGAAGACCACCAGGATCGCGATCAAGGCCTGCCAGGTGGCGCTCTTTGCCAGCGTGCGGGAGACGCCGGGCGCGAGAAAAGCACCCGCCGCGACTCCGGCCACGAACCCTGCCAGGCTCAGCACGCCGATGATGAAGCCCTGCCGGTATCCGGCGACCGCGAACGCGGCGATCAGCGCGATCAGGATCAGGTCGAGCAGGTCGCCGGGCACAGCATCAACTTATAGCGCGACCGGGCCTGCCGCGCCCGGTGTGATGCGCCCGAGATGTCAGCTGCCGAGGGGCGGCCAGCCGGCCGGCAGCTCGTCTGGCGGCAGCGTCGTCAGCCGGCCCGAGTCCCAGGGCTGCTCGAAACCGCCGAGCGCCAGCACCCGGTCGAGCAGCATGGCCGTGAAACCCCAGATGGTCAGGCCGGACACCCGGAACGCGAAGCTGGCCTGACCGTTCGGGTACCTGATCATCATCCGGTTCGCCGGGCTGGCCAGGTCGGCCACCGGGATGCGGAGCACGGCCGCGATCTCACCAGGATCGCCGGGCGCGACCGGCACCGGTGAGTGCCACCAGCCGAGCACCGGGGTCACCCGGAAGTCGCTGCGCCAGATGTACATCTCGGGCAGGACCGCGAGCACTCGCACGCCGGCGGGGTCGACCCCGGTCTCCTCCTGCGCCTCGCGCAGCGCCGCGGGCACCGGACCGCCGTCAGCTACGTCGATGGCGCCGCCGGGGAACGCCGGGCTGGCCCGGATGCTTGCGCAGGTCGGCAGCGCGCTGGATCAGCAGCAGGTCGGGGCCTGCCGGGCCGTCGCCGAACAGGATGAGCACCGCGGCCGGGCGGCCGCGGCCGACCGGGCGCAGCGGCTGCGGTACCTCCATCCCCGCCGCGGCGCCGGTGAGCTTGTCCAGCCAGGCAGGCACTTCGCGCGGCCCGCGGTCATGCCGGGTCATGCCGGTCAGAGAGAACGGTCCCGCTTTGACGAGCTTGATCGCGGTGGCCTCGTCGGTGGGTCCGGTCCCGAACGACGGGCAGAGCGCGGCGACGGTGCAGGCGCCGCAGGCCGGCTTGCGGGCGTGACAGACCCGCCGGCCGTGCCAGATCAGGCGGTGCGAGAGCATCGTCCATTCGGACTTGGGGATGAGCGCGGCGACCTCCTGCTCGATCTTCACCGGGTCGTCGGCCGCGCTCCAGCCGAACCGGCGCGACAGCCGGGCGAAGTGCGTGTCCACGGTGATGCCGGGCACGCCGAAGGCGTTGCCCAGCACGACGTTGGCCGTCTTCCTGCCGACTCCGGGCAGCGTGACCAGGTCGTCCAGCCGGCTGGGCACCACGCCGCCGAACCGGTCGCGGATCGCGGCCGACAGGCCCATGACGGACTTGGTCTTCGCCCGGAAGAATCCGGTCGGCTTCAGAATGGTCTCGACGTCCTCGGGATCGGCCGCGGCAAGATCGTCCGGAGCCGGGTATTTCGCGAACAGCGCCGGCGTCGTGAGGTTGACCCTGACGTCGGTCGTCTGCGCCGACAGGACGGTGGCGACAAGCAGCTGGAACGGATTCTGGAAGTCCAGCTCGCAGTGAGCTTCCGGATAGGTCTCGGCCAGGATCCGGTTGATCTGCCTCGCCCGCCGCACCAGCCCGAGGCGCGTCTCCTTCTGCCACTTACGGGCCCGCGCCCGGGGCGTCACACCAGTCGCCATACCCGCAAGCGTAGGGCCTCGGCACGCCGCCGGGACCGCAGGCAGGCTAGGCGCCCGAGCCGATCCAGCCCCGGCGGCGGAACAGCCAGTACAGGCCGGCCACGGCCAGCAGCTCACTCCCGAGGCCGAAGATCACGAAGGTCGGCCAGCCGCCAAGGTGGAGGACCAGCCAGGCGAAGTTCTGGCCGAAGAAGCCGGTCAGGAACGACAGCGGCAGGAAGATCGTGGCGATGATCGCGAGCTGCTTCATCACCTGGTTGAGATTGTTGGACACCATCGACAGGTAGGCGTCCATGGCGTTGCTGAGCAGGTCACGGTAGCTGTCGATCAGGTCGCTGACCCGGATCATGTGGTCGTAAAGGTCGCGCAGGTAGGGGTCGCTGTCCGGGGTCGTGCCGGGCAGTTCCACCATGCCGCCGACGAGCGCTGCCATGACGTCTCGCTGCGGCGACACCAGCTTGCGGGCGGTGACCAGCCAGCGCTGCATGCTGAACAGCTCGGCCAGCTGGTCGTTGCTCGGCCGGGCGAAGATCTGCTCCTGGAGCTCGTCGATGTGATCGTCGAAATCCGACAGCCGCGGGAAGAAGCTGTCGACCATGCTGTCCACGATATGGTGCAGCAAGATCAGCCGCAGCGGCCTGTTCGTCCCCCTGGGCAGCCCGCCGGGCCGGCCGAGCCGCTCCCAGAGCTCGTCAAGCGCATGACAATGGTCGTTCCTGATCGTGATCAGGTAATCCTTGGCGACGAAGATATGGACTTCGGCGAACCCGTCCCGGCCCTGGCCCGTCACCCCGTATCCGACCAGATAGACGACGTCGCCGAAGTCCTCCACCTTGGGCCGCTGGCCGAACTCGGTGACCGCCTCGATGGCCAGCGGATGCAGCTGGAAGTCGTCGCGCAGCAAGGCGACGCCATCAGGATCGGCGGGCTTGAAGTCAAGCCACAGGATGGTGCCGTCAGCGAGGGCACTCCTGATGCTGGATTCGTCGACAGGCACCGAGGAGCCGTCGATGAGAATGAGTTTCCCGTCCACGACCGTAGTGTCCCAAAACTCCGCCACCGGGCGGCCATCATCGCGGAACTGGCTGCACTGGCACCCCGCGCGGGACGCCAGGCCGCGGTGATCAGGCGGCCCGCGGTCCCTTGCCGAGCGCCGATGCCCGGTGCACCAGGTCAGACACGGTCCCGACAGTTCCCGCCAGACCGCCCTGGCCGCCGCGCGATGCTGCCCGCCGGGCGAACATCTCGGCGAAGCCCATCGCCTCGCCGGCGAGCCGCCGGAACTCCTCCGAGCTGATGATGGCCTCGGCAGTGGAGCGCAGCCGCTTCACGCCATCGGGGCCGTCCTGGCAGCCGGCGATGTAGCCGGCCACGAAGCCGATGATTGTTTCCATGGTCCCGCCTTGCCTGCGTGGGGGTGAGAAGAGCAAGCGTGCCGACCCGTCGTGGTGCCAGCTGGCCCGGCCAGTCGCGGCGTGCTGCCGCCGCCGGTCACATGTCCCGTAGCTCGAGGTACCGCTTGATGTCCGGCACCGACTGCACGATCGCCGCGATCACCGCCGCCAGCAGTGCCGCCTTGACCAGCCTCGTGATCATCGCTCCCCTCCCTCCGGATGCTCAGTGGATGGCGCGTCAGGCAGGGGAACGACCTCATCCGGCGCGAAGTAGAGGAACCTGCCGTGGTTGCGCTGCATGTCCGCGGCCGGGTCATCGGCCGGGGTGACGGCCAGGTGCACCTGCCCGTCTACATCGAAGAGGACTGCCTCGACGACGGCCTCCCGGCCGGCCAGGAACAGGTCCTGCGCGTCAGCCCGGCGGCTGCCGGGCTGCATCAGCACCCGTGAGTTCCTGGCGACCCGGACGCCATCGATCAGCACGTGGTCGGTCTCGGGCGAGACCGAGGCGTCCGATCCCGGATCCCACCACGGAACCGACGGCCGGTCTGTCACCTCGGGCGCAGGGAAGACAGCCGCTCCGGCGGGCGCCGAGCGCAGGTACCTGATCGCGCCGTGCATCCGCTCCAGCATCTCGGCCGGCATGTCATCGAGCCGGTCCATCAGCGCGGCTGCCCGGCTGTCGGTGGCGCGGGCCTGGCGCTTCTCGGTCTCGGTGAGCGTCATCGTGCGGAGCGTGAGGATCTCGTCGATCTCGGTGGCGTCGAACAGGTCGCCGGCGCTCTCGGCCGCCACTTCCGGGTGGTCGTAGAGGATGACCGGCGAGGACAGCATCAGGTCGGTGCAGTCGGGCGGCCCGGCGAGCACCGGCCAGGTGCCGGTGTTCTGGCAGGCAGCGACCTCAGCTGCGGCCCACTCCGGCGGATCGGTCATGGACAGGAACGTGCCGCCGGGCACGCCGATCAGCGAGTGCGCGGCGATCAGGGCGTGCCGCAGCCCGTCGTCCCGGCTCTGCAGCTCGGCCAGCGGCGTCGTGGTGTTGTCCACCTGCAGCCGCAGCCGCAGTGCCTGATAAGGACCGGCGACCCGCTCGGCATGCAGCCGGATCCTCCCGTCCAGCGCGCTCCACTGCCGGACCAGCCGCCCGGCCACCCGGCCCCGCTCGTCCGTGATCTCCTCGGCCGCCTCGCCCGGCCCGATGTGAAACTCCGCGTTGCAGTCTCCGGCCAGCAGTTCCGACACCACGGCGGTCAGCCGCTGCTCTCGCTCGGCTGCCTCGTCCAAGCAGGTGTACTCGGTGCCGTCGACGTACAGCGATGCCGACGTCGTGCAGCTCGCCGGTCTCCGGGCGAGACGCCTGGACGGTCCGCCGCTGCAGCTGCAGGAACCGGACCAGGACTCGCACCTCGGCGTCGTCCGGGCATTCCAGCAGGCACTCGGTCTGGCTGGCCGATGGCCTCGTTCGGGTCGATGGCCGCGTAGCCGCGCGGCATCAGCACCCCGAACTGGAACCGGACCTGGTTCTTCTGCGAGCCCGGTGATAGGGGTACAGCAGGTAGCCCTCGTACAGGATCGCGTCCGCGACCCGGCGGGCATGGTCCAGATGGGCCGGCGTTGAGTCTCATGCCGCGGCCTTCTGCCCGGTCGGCGGCCTCCGGACAGCAGATGCAGGTCATCGTGGCGTCCCAGGTCGGCAGCGCCTTAGCGGTCTTGAACCGCAGCAGCTCGTCCAGCGTGTGCCGGCTCATCCTGATCCAGGCGGTGTTCGGGAAATGCGCGTCGATGGCCTCCCGCCACACGCTGACCGGCAGCCGGTAGCTGGTCTCCTTGCTCCACGGCACCTGCTGTCACCGCAGCCGGCCGTCGGCCGTGCCGAAGATGGTGCCGCTGAACAGCAGAAGCAGCGGGACCTCGCCGCCATCCAGGCCAGCGAAGTACCGGGTCGAGCCGATCTCCAGGTCATAGGTGAACGGCACCGGCAGGTCGATCTCGGTGCTGCCGGTGAACCCGGGGACCATGATCGAGATCGGTGGTGAACTGCAGTCGGCTTGAGCGTGTCGGCCCAGCGCTGCGTCTCGCCGAACAGGTCGTTCAGCCGTTCCGCCTCGGCGTCGGAGTACCGCCGCCTGGCGGGCTCGATCCGGAACTGGCAGCGCAGCGCGATCGCGTCGACTCTGCTCGCCCGGTGGTCTCGCTGATCCGCAGCGTGAACGAACATCGACGGCACGACCGCGTACCTGTCGGCACGCGCGCCGGTGCAGTCGAAGGCCAGTTCAGGCCATTGCCGGCCTCCGGGCTGAAGGCGCCGGGCGCGGTCTCGCACGGTAGCCAGGAACGCGGCGATGCTTGTCCCGCCTCGGTCCCGCCGTCGAAGCCGCGCCAGCTGCAGCCGCATGCGGCCGGCGAGTTCGTAGCAAACATCGACGGGAACGAGGAAGTATTCGACCCCGGAGTCCGTCCGGCTGATCAGTGACGGCCTCGACGTCCTGCTCCGGCGCGCCGAGAAGCGGGTACTCGGCGACCAGGCGCCCCCACAGCTGCAGGTCCAGGATGCACTCGGTGGCGCCGGCCGGGCTCGGGTAGAACCCGGTGATCCCGCCCGCGTCCCGTGAGCTGCGCAGGAAGAACGCCAGGCCGACCGGGATCTCCAGCTGCGTCCCACTCCGCCGGGGTGATCAGCCGCGGCCCGGATCGTGCGAGGTAGCGGTCGGGCACCGCCCGGTAGCGGCCGCGGCCGGCGGCCTGGGCTGGGTGAACAGCAGATAGCACGCGCGGCAGGCGCACAGCAGCGAGGCGCCTTCCAGGTCGGCCATGTGCCCGTGCTCGGCGGCTACCTCAGTCGGCGCACAGCTCGCAGCGTTCCGGCGCCTCGGCGGGCTGCCCGCTCTGCTGCGGCGCCCGGCCCGGCAGCAGTCCCATCGCCGCGACCGCCTCCGCGGAAACGGGGGTCGCCGACAGGCCAGGCGGCCCCGAGCCGCCGCGGCGGCGGCGCGACGGCGGCGCAGGCGGGCGGCGCGGCTGCGGGGGGCGCGGGTGCGGGGGGCGCGGCCGGAGCGCGACGGCGCGCCGGGCCGCAGCCGCGGGCCGGACGAACCTGCGAAGCCCGGTCTGCCCGTCACGAGGCCGCCACCCTCCGGGACTGCCACCCGGACGCCCTGGCTGTCGGCCAGCAGCGGCAGCGGGTCCAGGTGCAGCGCTGCGTCGCGGCCGAGGCCCTTGCCGGCCAGCCGGACGTTGTACTGCGCGCCGCAGGCCGGGCAGGTCAGGATCTCGCGGTCCAGACTGCCCTGCGCCAGCGAGGTCCCGCAGGCCGCGCAGGCGTCGCGGTAGGCGTACAGCGTGCCGCGCACCGAGCAGACGAGCACGGCCAGGCCGTCGGCGGCGGCGCTGACCGGCCGCGAACTCGGCGGCCCGATGTTCGGCAGGGTGACCCAGGCCCCGTTCCCGCCCTGGTCATGGTTGTGGTTCTCAGCCGGGACCTCGTCCGGCCGCCGGCCGATCTGCAGCAGCTTCGGCTCGGGCGGCGCGGTCATGCCCTCCACCACGACCTCGGTGACCTCCGGCGCCGCGTCCTGCACCGCGCCTTGATCGCCAGCTGCACCGTCACCGTCGAGGACGGGCAGCCGTGGCAGCTGCCTTCCAGCCGCAGCCGGGCCACGCCGTCGGCGACACCGAGGTACTCCACGCCGCCCGCGTGCGAGCCCAGGTAGGGCCGAACCCGGTCCAGGGCCCGCTGGATCCGCGCGTCCACGTCCAGCGGATGCAGGTCATGCAGCAGCAGCAGGCTCTCCACCAGCGGATCATCGGCCAGCTTGGCCAGCATCGCGGCACCCGGCCGGGCCCGCTCGCGCAGCACGGCCACGATCTGGCCGAGCCCGTCGCCGTACAGGCCGACCAGCAGGCCGACCAGTTCCTCGGCCGCCTGGCGCGGCGCCACCGCCCGCCGGAGTTCAGCGCCCCGAGCAGTTCCTCGACTCGTGCGCCCACTGCCTGCACGCCGGTCATGCGTCTCGCCTCCGTCTGCCGGGTCGGCTCACGGCCTGCCGCGCCGTGCCGGGCCGTCCGGCCGGCGCCGGGCCGGCCCGATGCCGGGCGCGTCCGGGGCCGCAGTCCGGGACTCCAGGTCAGGTGGACAAGGTCGCCGCCATCGGCGAGTGCACCTTCTCGCAGCGATCTTGCCGTTGCCGAGGTACATGTGCACGCCGCAGGGCAGGCAGGGGTCGAAGCTGCGCACCGCGCGCATGATGTCGATGCCCTTGAACTGGTCCGGCGGGTTCTCCTCGAAGATCGGCGTGTTCTGCACCGCGTCCTCGTACGGCCCGGGCGTGCCGAAGCTGTCGCGGACGCTCGCGTTCCACGGGGTCGGCGGGTACGGGTGGTAGTTGGCGATCTTCCCGCCCCGGATCACCATGTGGTGCGACAGCACGCCGCGGACGGCCTCGGTGAACCCGCAGCTGTTCGCCTCGTCGGGCACGCGTGAACGGCTCCCAGGTCTTGGTGTGCCCGGCCCGGATCTCGGCGAGCGCCTTCTCCATGAAGTACAGCGCGCACGCGGCCGCGTAGGCCTGGAAGTAGGTCCGGGCCCGGTCGCGCTCGATGGCGTTGCGACAGCGGGCGCGCCCTTCTTGTCCTGCGGGATCTTCCACTCGAAGGTCACCTCGGGCCTGGTCACCGTGCGGGGCAGGTTGATCAGCACGCTGTTGCCGGTGGACTTGACGTAGCCGAAGTCCACCAGGCCGCCCTGCGCGGTCGCCCAGAGCCGGGCGATCGGGCCGCCGCCGGTGTCGGCGGCCAGGTGGTTCTCGCCGTCGAACCAGCGCGGCGACATGACCCAGCTGTACTTGTCGTCGAAGTTGCGCTTCGCCGGCCGCGGGATCGTGTGCTGGTTCCACGGGTGCCTGCGGTCCACCGGGTTGCCCAGCGGATCGCGGGTCACGAACATCTCCTGGTCTTCCCAGTCCTCGTAGTAGGAGCTGCCGAGCAGGATGCGGATGCCGAGGTTGATCTCGACCAGGTCGTTGGTGAGCAGCTGGCCGTCCCTGATGACGCCGGGGCTGACGAACATCTTCCGGCCCCAGTCGGTCATGTGGTCGTACCGGAAGTCGCAGTGCTCGGGGTCGTTCAGGCTGCCCCAGCAGACCATGTCGGCGCGGCGGCGGCCGACCTCCTCGTAGCCGGGCAGCGCCTCGTAGAAGAAGTCGAACAGGTCATCGTGCATGGGCACGACGCGCTTCATGAACTCCACGTAGCGCATCAGCCGGGTCAGGTAGTCGGTGAACAGCTGCACGGTCGGGGTGGTGCCGACGCCGCCCGGGTAGAGCGTGGAGGGGTGCACGTGCCGCCCCTCCATCAGGCAGAACATCTCCCTGGTGGAGCGGCTGACCTGCAGCGCCTCGCGGTAGAACTCGCCTTCCAGCGGGTTCAGCGACGCGCATGATGTCGCCGATGTACTTGTAGCCGTGGTCGGCCGCGTGCGGCGCCTCGGTCCGGTTGGCCAGTTCCAGCACGCCCGGGTTGGTCTCGCCGACCATCCGCTCGCAGAAGTCCACCCCGACCAGGTTCTCCTGGAAGATGTTGTGGTCGAACATGTACTCGGCGGCCTCGCCGAGGTTGATGATCCACTCGCCCAGGTGCGGCGGCCGCACGCCGTAGGCCATGTTCTGGTTGTAGACCGAGCAGGTCGCGTGGTTGTCACCGCAGATGCCGCAGATGCGGCTGGTGATGAAGTGCGCGTCCCGCGGGTCCTTGCCCTTCATGAAGATGCTGTAGCCGCGGAAGATCGACGAGGTGCTGTGGCACTCGACGACCTTCTTCTGCTTGAAGTCGATCTTGGTGTAGATGCCCAGGCTGCCGACGATTCGCGTGATCGGGTCCCAGGCCATCTCCACGAGGCCAGTGCTTCCTCGACCGCAGTCATATCCCGTTCCCTCTTCCGAGTGCGGTACCGCCAGGCCTGGCCGGCGCGCGGCCCGGGCGGTTCCTCGTGGGGTCACCAGGTCTGCTTGTAGCCAGTCAGCAGCTCGTCGCCCTTCTTGCGCCACTTGGGCTCCTCGTCGGCCGTCCTGGCGGTGAAGCCGCGCAGGGTACGGATGACCGTCCCGTACAGGCTGCTGGCGGCGGTGGACACCCGCGCGCCCGGCGGCTCGTCCATGAACGGCATGAACTTGTCCGGGAAGCCGGGCATGGTGCAGGCGATGCAGATCCCGCCGACGTTGGGGCAGCCGCCGACGCCGTTGATCCAGCCGCGCTTGGGCACGTTGCACTTGACGACCGGGCCCCAGCAGCCCAGCTTGACCAGGCACTTGGGCGAGCCGTACTCGCTGGCGAAGTCGCCCTGCTCGTAGTACGCCGGCCCGGTCGCAGCCCTCGTGCACGGTGGCACCGAACAGCCAGGTCGGCCGCAGCGCCTCGTCCAGCGGGATCATCGGCGCCGGCCCGGCCACCTGGTAGAGCAGGTAGAGGATGGTCTCGGACAGGTTGTCCGGGTGGATCGGGCAGCCGGGCACGCAGACGATCGGCAGGCCGGCCTTCGACCGCCAGTCCCAGCCCAGGTAGTCGGGCACGCCCATGGCCCCGGTCGGGTTGCCCGCCATCGCGTGGATGCCGCCGTAGGTGGCGCAGGTGCCCGACCGCGAGGATGGCCGTCGCCTTGGGCGCGAGCCGGTCCAGCCACTCGTTGGTGGTCATCGGCTGCCCGGTCGCCGGGTTGTTGCCGAAGCCGCACCAGTAGCCCTCGGGCTTGATCGCCTCGTTGGGGATCGAGCCCTCGACCACGAGCACGAACGGGTCGAGCTCGCCGCGGTCGGCCTTGTGCCACCACTCGATGAAGTTGTCGGCGCCCGGTCTCCGGGCCGCACTCGAAGTCGATCAGCGGCCAGTGCACGGCGACCTTGGGCAGCCCGGGCAGCGCTCCGAGCGCGATCTCCTCGATGCTCGGCTGGGTGGCGGCGGTCAGGGCGACCGAGTCCCCGTCGCAGCCCAGCCCGCCATTCATCCACAGAATGTGGACCACGGGCTCGGCTGTCTCGGCCTGCGCGGCGTCTGTCTGTGTGTCAGCGGCCATCGCGAGGCCACCTCCTCGCTTGTGAGACGGCTGGATGCTGGCCGGGCTCAGCCCGGTCGGTGCGGTCGGTGCGGTCGGTCGGCGCGCATGACCGGGGCAAGATCGGTAATGGCGCGGCAGCGAGCGAAACTGCGCCGGCGAAATTGGTCACAACGCACCTCGCCTTCGGTGATGCGCGACGGACGCAATGCTAGACCTGCCACTTCCCGCCGACAAGACGGACCAGTCACTTCACCGGACAGAAATGTCCTCTCGCCTGGCACACTATGGTGGAAATCTGGTCATGAGTACCAGAACACTCAGCCCATTTGTGACTGGACCAGATTGGCGGAAACGGCTCGGCTAAAGGCGCGCGCAAGTGGCTCAAAAGCCACCTCGGGGTTCCCGGCAGCACGCGCACGACGTACATTGGCTACCAACCCCGGGGTGCCGCACCATGGGGTGCGCGCAAAGGGAGAAGGACCGGTGGCGGAGCCCATCTACGGACCCTCGGGGACGCCGATTGAGGTAGTGCCCGTCGTCGTGCTCTCCCAGGTGTTCCCGGCGCGGCCGTCCTCTATCCCGGACATCAGGGACTTCGTCCGGCGGTGCCTGGCTGAGTCCCCGCTGACCGAGGAAGGCACCCGCGAGGTCGGCGAGACAGTCTTCCGCGCACTGCTCGACGCGGCCGGGCCGACAGGCTCGATCCAGGTTGCGTTCCGCATTTTCCCTGAGCATGTCGAGGTAGACGTCCTGCACTCCGACACGGCCATCCAGTCGCCGGTCATGCCGGGACCGCCGCGCAGCTACACCCTTCCCCCCGCGGCCGGCCCCGCCGGCCGCAGCCGCAGCCGCCTGCCACCGGAGCCCAGCCAGTCACATCTGTCCAGCCAGTCACTCCCTCCCGGTCGCCGGTGCTCGGCCACGCCGCCGCCGGGCTGTACGCGGTACCGGCGCGATGCGCGCCAGCTGCGCCGGTCCCGGCGCAGGAGCAGCCGGAAACATTCGCCGAGTGGATGTCGAGCGCACTGCGCCGGGAAGGGCTGACGCAGGAGGCGGCTGCACGTCAGCTGGGTGTTTCGGTAAAGACCGTGAGCAGGTGGGTCGGCGGTGCGACCGAGCCGCGAATGCGCGACCTGCGGCGAATTCAGGAAGTGTTCGGCGAAGTCCCGCTGCCATAGCCATGCACGTGCCTCAGGCAATTGCGTGGAATGGCCAGACCTGTCTTGCGGGATCACTGGACGTCCCCCCACTTGTGTCCTACGGTTCTGCTATGGCGATTCACCCGGGACGCCACCAGTTCGGCACGGACACAGGCCGGATTACCTTACGGACCTTCCGCGACGGGCTGGCCGCTTCGGCCGGTCACGATCTGACTATCGACGCAGTCAGGTGGACCGGCGAGCTCATCGTGGAGCAGGACCTCGCGCCCTCGGCCCTGACCGTCACGATTGATCTCGGGGCGCTGGTCGTGCGCGACGGCACTGGCGGCATCAAGCCGCTGAGCGACCGGGATAAGCGGGAGATCGCCGTCAGCGCCCGCAAGGTGCTGGGCGCCGACCGGTACCCGCAGGCGACCTTCACCGCCACCGGCTTCGAGCCGGATGCGAGCGGCACCGGCGGCACCATCACCGGCACGCTGGCGCTGGCGGGCAAGTCCGGGCCGCAGCGGCTCGCGGTCAGCCAGCCTCGAGCCCGGCCACTACCGCGCCACCACGACCGTCCGGCAGACCGGCTACGGCATCAAGCCGTATTCCGCTTTCCTCGGCTCGCTCAGGGTGGCTGACGCCGTCGAGGTGGAAGCCGACATCGACCTGTCGGCGGACGCAGACCGGGGGCAGGGCTCGTGAGCCCGCGGCCGCAGGCAGCCCCGCCCGGCTCAGGAGCGGCCGCGCCTGCGGTCAGCGACCTGTTCGACCGCAGGGAGCAGCCGGTACGCGACCTCGGCGCGCAGGCCGGCGCCGTGGCGGCCGCGTGTCACCAGATGGCGATCAGGTTCCATCAGGGCGGCAAGCTCGTGGTTTTCGGCACCGGCGGCCCGAGCACCGATGCCCAGCACGTCGCGGTCGAGTTCGTGCACCCTGTCATCGTCGGCAAGCGGGCGCTGCCGGCCATCTCGCTGACCTCCGACGTCGCCACCGTCACCGGCATCGCCGCGAGCAGCGGGATGGCCGCGATCTTCAGCCACCAGCTGCGCTACCTCGCCTCGGCCGCGGATATCGCGCTCGGCATCTCCGCCGACGGCAACTGCGCCAGCGTCCTGTCCGGCCTGCTGACCGCCCATGAGCTCGGGATGCTCACGATCGCGCTGGTGGGCGGCGACGGCGGCGCCATCGCCGCCTGCCCTGCCGTCGACCACCTGCTGGTGACCCGCTCAGCCGATCCCCGCATCGTGAAGGAGCTCCAGGTCACCGCCTATCACGTGCTCTGGGAACTCGTGCACGTGTTCTTCGAGCAGCCCGGAGTGCTGGCACCGGGAGTCGTCAGCATGAGCGTGCCCGAGTGCCATGACGAGGTGTGCATCACCTGCTCGGACGCCGCCGTCCAGGTCACGGTGATCCGGCTGCTCGACGACGACCTGGCTCTCGTCGACACCGGGCAGGGCACCGAGGAAGTCAGCGTGGCCCTGGTGACCGCCGCGGTCGGCGACCGCATCCTGGTCCACGCCAGGGAAGCGATCGCGGTGGTGCCCCGATGACGCAGCGATCCGCACACGGGAGCACGCCGGTGACGCAGCACGGACCCGAGGGCTCGATCGAGTCCCTTTACCCGTTCCTTACGCCGGCACGACAGATGTGTCCGCCGTCCTTGAGCAGGTGCGCGAGTCAACGGTCGCCAAGACGGAGGAGATCCTGCAGCTGCGGCGGGCCGTGCGGGATGCCGACGGCGCCCGCCTGGTCGCCTGCGCGCGGGAGATGGCGGCGCGGTTCGCCGCGGGCGGCCGGCTGCTGGCCTTCGGCAACGGCGGCAGCGCCACCGACGCGCAGCAGCTGGCGACGCTGTTCCTGTATCCCGGCGGGACGGCCACCCCGCTGCCGGCCCTGAGCCTGGCCAGTGACGCGTCCGTGCTGACAGCCCTCAGCAATGACATCGGCGTGGACGTCGTCTTCGCGCGGCAGATCGCCGCCTTCGGCGGCAGGGCTGACATCGCCGTCGGCATGTCGACCAGCGGCAATTCAGACAACCTGCTGCGGGCCTTCGATGAGGCGAGCAGGCGCGGCCTGCTGACGATCGGCATCGCTGGCTACTCCGGCGGCAAGATGGCCGAGCTCGACAGCATCGACTACCTGTTCGTCGCTCCCTCGTCCTCGGTCCACCGCATCCAGGAGGCCCAGACCACGATGTACAACGTGCTCTGGGAGCTGTGCCAGGCGGCGCCCGGCGGCGGTGGCGGGGCGGTGGGGGCGCCATGAGCGGCAGGCTCCTGATCGCGGGCGTCGGCAACATCTTCCTCGGCGACGACGGCTTCGGCGTCGAGGTGGCGGGCCGCCTCGCCGGAGCAGGCCTGCCGGACTGGGCGCAGGTGGTCGACTACGGCATCAGGGGCATGCACCTGGCCTACGACCTGGCCGGGGGCTACAGCTCCGCGATCCTGGTGGACGCGACCGCACGGGGCGGCGAGCCCGGCACGATTTACGTCATCGAGCCTGAAGCCGCGGCGGTGCCGGCGGCGGACGGCGACGCCGGACTGGTGGCGAGCCCGCTGTTCAACGCGCATGGCATGCAGCCGGACATCGTGCTCGGCATGCTCGGAATGCTCGACGCGTCCGAGCGCCAGGTCCTCGTCGTCGGCTGCGAGCCCGCCAGCGTGGACTACGGCATCGGGCTGAGCGAGCCGGTAGCCGCGGCCGTCGACGAGGCGGTCGCCGTGATCATGGATCTCGTTGCCGGCGCGGCCGGGTCCGACGAGCACCGACTAACCACGAAGGGGTGGGCCCATGTGCCTCGGGATTCCCGGTGAGGTGATCGAGTTCCTGCCCGACCAGCCCGACCTGGCCAGGGTTGATGTCAGCGGTGTCCGGCGGGTGATCAACGTGGGCCTGCTGGAGGACGACAAGCTCGAGCCGGGCGACTGGGTGCTGATCCACGTCGGGTTCGCGCTGTCCAAGATCGACGAGGCAGAGGCTGCGGCGGCACTGCAGTTCCTCGAGGGCATCGGCCAGGCCTACGAGGACGAGCTGGCCGCGCTGGCCGAATCCCGGATCGAGTAGGGAGCGAAGCGATGAAGTTCGTCGATGAGTTCCGCGACGCCGACAAGGCCCATGCCCTCGCCGCCCGGATCACGGCGCTGTGCGAGCCCGGCCGCCAGTACAAGCTGATGGAGGTGTGCGGCGGCCATACCCACACCATTTACAAGCACGGGCTCGAGGACTACCTGCCCGAGCAGGTCACGCTGGTGCACGGCCCCGGCTGCCCGGTCTGCGTGATCCCGATGGGCCGGGTCGACGACGCGATGGCGCTGGCCAGCGACCCGGATGTGATCATGACGTCGTTCGGCGACATGATGCGGGTGCCCGGCAGCAACGGCTCGTTCTTCGACGCGAAGGCCCGCGGCACCGACATCCGGATGGTGTACTCGCCGCTCGACTCACTGAAGATCGCGCGGCAGAACCCGGACAAGCGCGTGGTGTTCATGGCGATCGGGTTCGAGACGACCGCCCCGTCGACGGCCATGACCGTGCTGCGCGCGGCCGCCGAGGGGCTGCCGAACTTCTCGGTCTTCTGCAATCACGTCACGATCATTCCGGCGATCAAGGCCATCCTCGACTCGCCCGACCTGCGCCTGGACGGGTTCATCGGCCCCGGCCACGTGTCGACCGTGATCGGCTGCCGTCCCTATGAGTTCATCGCCCGCGACTACGGCAAGCCCGTGGTCGTCGCGGGCTTCGAGCCGCTGGACATTCTGCAGTCGATCTACATGCTGATGCTCCAGCTCTCGAAGGGCACCTCGACTGTAGAGAACCAGTACGCCCGCGTCGTTCCGTGGGACGGCAACCCGGTCGCGCTGCGCGCGATCGGCCAGACCATGGAACTTCGGCCCTACTTCGAGTGGCGCGGTCTCGGCTTCATCTCGCACTCCGCGCTGGCCGTCCGCGAGGAGTACGCGCGCTTTGACGCCGAGCGGCTGTTCTCCGTTCCCGGCGTGCGGGTGGCCGATCCCAAGGCATGCCAGTGCGGCGAGGTGCTCAAGGGCGTGCTGAAGCCCTGGGAGTGCAAGGTTTTCGGCACCGCGTGCACGCCGGAGACCCCGATCGGCACCTGCATGGTCTCGCCGGAGGGAGCCTGCGCGGCGTACTACAACTACGGCCGTCTCACCCGGCAGCGCGTCCGGGAGGCGAGCCCGTCATGACCCGCGGTCACCTGGATTCTCCCGGCCTCGCGGCCGGGACGGGGCCCGAGGGCGGCGCGCCCGCTCCGCCGGACGAGGCCCCGGCCAGCGCGGGCTGGGTCGAGCGGGCGCTGCGCGAGCACGACGAGCAGGTCCAGGGCGAGACCGCCCGCTTCGAGCGGCATGGCTCGCCGCAGCCGCTGCCGGGAACCGTGCGCGAGGAACTGGTGCTTGAGCGCATCGACCGCGCCAGGCGCGCGCGGCCGCGGGTGAAGGAAGACCGCATCACCATGTCGCACGGGGCGGGCGGCAAGGCCACCCAGACGCTGATCGAGGCGGTCTTCCTCGATGCCTTCCGCAATCCGCTGCTTGAGCCGCTCGAGGACGCGGCGCGGCTGCATGTCAACGGCGCCCGGGTGGCGCTGACCACCGACTCCTACGTGGTCTCGCCGCTGTTCTTTCCCGGCGGCGACATCGGCGACCTCGCGGTGAACGGCACCGTCAATGACCTGTCCATGGCCGGCGCGGTACCGCTGTACCTGTCCGCCGGGTTCATTCTCGAGGAAGGCTTCCCTGTTGCCGACCTGACCAGGATCGTCGCGTCCATGCAGGCCGCCGCAGTGGCGGCGGGCGTGCAGGTCGTCACCGGCGACACCAAGGTCGTGCAGAAGGGCAAGGCGGACGGCTGCTACATCAACACCGCCGGCGTCGGGGTCATCGAGCACAGCCTGGACCTGGGAGTCGCCAGGGCCCGCCCCGGTGACGTGGTCCTGGTCTCCGGCCCGATCGGCGACCACGGCGTCACGATCATGCTGGCCCGCGGCGAGCTGGATATCGAGGCCGATATCTGCTCGGATACCGCGCCCCTGAACGGCCTCGTCGCGAGCCTGCTGGCGGCGGTACCCGGCGTCCGGGCGCTGCGCGATGCGACCAGGGGCGGCGTCGCCACCATCCTCAACGAGATCGCCGTGGCAGCAGGCGTCGGCGTGGTCGTGACCGAGGAGGACATCCCGGTCCGCGCCGAGGTACGCGGCGCCTCCGAGCTGCTGGGCATCGACCCGATGTACGTGGCCTGCGAGGGCCGGCTGGTAGCCGTCGTCAGCCCGGAGGACGCCGATGGCGCGCTGGCGGCGCTGCGGGCTCATCCGCAGGGCACAGGCGCCGCCGCGATCGGGACGATCACCGCGCAGCCGCCCGGCATCGTCCAGCTCAAGACGGCATTCGGCGGCACCAGGATCGTCGACCTGCTGGTCGGCGACCCGCTGCCGCGGATCTGCTGACACTCATCCCATCCACGACTAAGGCGAAGCAGTGCACGAACTGGCCATTACCGAGGGTCTGGTGGACGCGGTACGCGAGCGCCTGCCCGGCCGGCGGGTCACTTGTGTCCGGCTCGAGATCGGCGCGCTGTCGGGCGTGGTCGCTGACTCTGTCCGATTCTGCTTCGACCTGGTCACTGAGGGGACGAGCCTCGAGGGTGCCACGCTGGAGATCGCCCAGCCGCCCGCGGTATGCCGGTGCCGGATCTGCGGCAGGGATTTCGAGCCAGACGGACCGATCGCCATGTGCCCGTGCGGGAGCGCTGAAGTGACCGTCCTTGCCGGCCAGGACCTCAAGATAACGTCAGTGCAGGTGGCTTAGTTATGTGCGGAACATGCGGCTGCTCTTCCGGCGCCCTGATCACTGTGCTGGCGCCGGACCGGCCAGTGCCTGCCTGGCTTGGCGGTGGCCACCCTGGCCCGGCGCACGAGCACGGGCCGCACGACCACGGGCCGCACGAGCACGGCCGCACGACCACGGCCGGCCGGCCAGGACGCGGGCCACGCGCAGATCCCGGATGCGTCCGGCGCCGGGCGGACGGTCCAGCTGCAGCAGAAAGTGCTCGCCAAGAACGACGACCTGGCGCAGGCCAACCGGCAGTGGCTCCGGGACCGTGGCATCCTGGCGATCAACCTGATGAGCTCACCCGGCTCCGGCAAGACCACGCTGCTTGAGCGGACGACCAGGGAACTCGCCGGGAAGATGTCGATCTCTGTCATCGAGGGCGATCAGGAGACGGCGCTGGATGCCAAGCGCATCCAGGCGGCCGGAAGCCCGGTGGTACAGATCAACACCGGGGCTGGCTGCCACCTCGACGCGGACATGGTGGCGCAGGGCCTGCGGGGGCTCGATCCGCCGAGCGGGTCGATCGTCGTCATCGAGAACGTCGGCAACCTGGTCTGCCCGGCCCTGTTCGACCTCGGCGAGGAAGCGAAGGTAGTGCTCGCCTCCGTCACCGAGGGCGCGGACAAGCCGCTGAAGTACCCGCACATGTTCCGGCAGGCGGACCTGGTGCTGCTGAACAAGACGGACCTGCTGCCCTACGTCGACTTCGACGTCAGGCAGTACATGTCGGACCTGCGCCGGGCTGCGCCCGACGCGATGCTGCTGCAGCTGTCGGTCACCACCGGTGACGGCATGCAGGGCTGGTACGACTGGCTGCGGCGCCGCGTGCTGCCGCCGCACGACTAGCCCCGCTGGCCACTCAGCGAAGGCGGTCGCAGGCCCCGGCCACGGCTGCCTGCCCGAGGCTGATGCCGCCGTCATTGCAGGGCACCCGGCTATGCGTCAGCACCCGGAAGCCCGCGCTGCCGAGCGCGGCGCAGACCCGGCTGGTCAGCAGCTCGTTCTGGAACACCCCGCCGGACAGTGCCGCCACGGTCAGCCCTGTCTGCTCGCGCAGCAGCTGGCAGACGGCGACGACCGCGTCCGCGACCCCGTTGTGGAACCGGGCCGCGATCACCGGCACCGGCACGCCCGCCGCCAGGTCGTCAGCAGCCGCGAGCACCAGGTCCGCGCCGGTGACGACCACCGGCGCCAGCCCTGCGGCGGCATCGCCGTCCGCATCGCCTGGCACGCAGCTGGCTCGCGCCGGGTAACTGCCGCGCTCGGTCACATCGGTCAGCTGCTCGAGCTCGATTGCGGCCTGGCCCTCGTAGCTGATCGTGTCCCGCACGCCGAGCAGCGCTGCCACCGCATCGAACAGCCGCCCGGCGCTGGACGTCAGCGGTGAGTTAATGCCGCGGCCTGCCATCGCCTGCACGGCCGCCCACTGCCGCTCGTTGCGCTGCTGCACGGCGTACTCGCCCTGCGGCGCGTCCTGGCGGCTGGCAGCCAGGTACGCGGCCGTCATCCGCCACGGCTGCCGGATCGCCGCTGCCCCGCCGGGCATCGGCACGGGCGCGAGGAAGCCGGCCCGGCGGAACCCGGTGAGATCGGCCACCAGGAACTCGCCGCCCCAGATGGTCCCGTCCGTCCCGTAGCCGGTGCCGTCGAAGGCCACCCCGATCACCGGACCGGCCTCGCCGTTATCGGCGAGGCAGGACGCGATGTGGGCGTGGTGGTGCTGGACGCCGAGCAGGTCGACGCCGGCCAGGGCCGTCGCGTAGGCGGTAGACAGGTAGTCAGGGTGCAGGTCATGAGCGACCAGCGCCGGCTCGATGTCGAACAGCCGCCTGAAGTGGTCGATGCCCTCGGTGAAGGACCGCAGCGTTTCCGCGTTCTCCAGGTCGCCGATGTGATGCGAGACAAACGCGTACCCGTCCTTCGCCAGGCAGAAGGTGCTCTTCAGTTCCGCGCCGCAGGCCAGGACCGGCCGCCTGAAGTCGGGCCGCACCGGCAGAGCCTCAGGAACATAACCACGGGAACGACGGATGACCGACTCGCGTCCGCACTGCGCGCGCACCACCGAATCGTCGGTCCTGATGTGAATGGCCCGGTCGTGCAGCAGGAAGGCGTCGGCGATCCCGGCCAGCCGCTGCGCGTGCCTCGGCATCGGTGAAGGCGATCGGCTCATCGGAGACGTTGCCGCTGGTCGCCACTATCGGGCTGCCGACGGCCGCCAGCAGCAGGTGATGCAGCGGCGTGTAGGGCAGCATGAGCCCGAGGTGCCGGTTGCCGGGCGCGACGGCAGGCGCCACCATGTGGTCCGCGGCCTGCCGGCGTGGCAGCAGCACGATGGGCCGTCGGGGACTGGCCAGCATCCGCTCGGCGGCGGCGTCGACCTCGCACAGCACCCGCGCTGCCGCCAGGTCGGGCACCATCAGCGCGAACGGCTTCTCCTCGCGGTGCTTGCGGCTGCGCAGCGCGGCCGTGGCGGCCGGATTGCCGGCGTCAGCCGTCAGGTGGTAGCCGCCGATGCCCTTGACCGCGACGATCTGGCCGGCGCGCAGCAGCGCCGCCGCGGCGGCGATCGGGTCGGCGCTTCCGGCCGCGGCGCCAGGCAGTGCCGTCCCGACCGTAGCGGCCAGCGCCAGACGCGGGCCGCAGGCCGGGCAGCAGACCGGCTGAGCATGGAAGCGGCGGTCAGCCGGATCGTGATACTCGGCCGCGCAGAGCTCGCACATCGCGAACCCGGCCATCGTGGTCAGCGCCCGGTCGTAGGGGACGTCGCGCACGATAGTGAACCGCGGACCGCAGTTCGTGCAGTTGATGAACGGATAGCGGTACCGGCGGTCGGCCGGGTCGGCCAGCTCGCGCAGGCAGTCGGGGCACGGCGCAGTGTCGGCGGACACCAGTGTCCGGCGCTCGACCGCCGGGCTGGCTCGGCGCGATGACGAACTCCGCGGAGCCGGTCGGCGCGAGGCTGCGGGTGCTGACGCGCTCGATCCTGGCGAGAGGTGGCGGCTGCTGCTCAAGCAGGGCTAAGAACTTCCCGACCGCCTCGGCGCTCCCTTCGACCTCGGCGAAGACACCGTCCGCGTCGTTGCCGACCAGTCCGCCGAGGCCAAGGCTGGCCGCCAGCGAGTAGACGAACGGCCGGAAGCCAACGCCCTGGACGACACCCTCGACCCGGACTCCGGTTCTGACCCGATCGCTCACTAGTCCAGTGTGACCGCGGCGCGGCTGAGCGCGCACTTCCCGGATGCCCTGGCACCGTCCGGGACTCACGATGGCCAGCGTGCGCATGCGCGGGCTCCTGCTCAGCGACCAGCAGCCGGTCACCGGCCCGGACGTACCGGATCCTCACCCAGCCCGAGAGTGAAGCTGCCGTCCTGCACCAGGCCGAGAACCAGGCCGTCGCGGTCCTCCCTGACGGCGCTGAGCGGCCGTCCGACAGCGGCGGCGTCGGCGTCGACCTCGGCGAGCCGGTGATTGTCAGAGCCAACCAGCTCGGCGAGCATGTCCCAGGCATGCGGCGTCTCCAGGCTCTTGGCCAGGGTCGAGGCGATCATCGCGTGAGCCGAGATTGTCTGATGAATGCCGAGGTCGGTCAGTGCCTGCCGCACAGACGGCGAGCTCACCAGGGCCGCGGTCTCCAGATCGGGCGCCAGCTTGCGCACCAGCACGGAGCTGACGAGCACGTCGCCGTCCGACGGCCCCGTGATCAGTGCCTGCTCGGCGCCTTCCGGCTGGGCCGACCTGAGCACCTTCTCGTCGGTCGGGTCACCCCGCACCAGATGCACCTCGGGCGGGACGGTGACCGGATCCACATCGGCCACCAGCACCACGGCTACCCCGGCCGAGACCAGCTCCGCCAGGATCGCGGGCACTGTGTCGCTCATGCCGATCACCAGGCGGTAGCGGCCCTCCGGTATATGGCTGCGCATGGCCAGGATCCTCCGTACTCCAGCAGCAGCTGCCTCGCCAGTCGCCAGCGCGAATACCGAGGCCAGCAGCGGAATCGTTGTCAGCATGACGAGGACGGCGATAACCCGGCCCGCCCCGCCCTTCGGGGTAACGTCACCGTAGCCGACCGTCGTGGCGGTCGTGACTGCCCAGTACAAGGCGCTCGTATACGGCAGGTGCTGGGAGACGGCAAACGCCGCAGCACCGACGAGCACGCAGCCCACTGCCGAGCCGAGCAGGACCGCTATGTGCTTGCGGTGGTGCGGGCCAATCGAGCCGAACCAGTATCGCGATCACGGTCTAATCGTGCCGTACGGATCTTCGTGGCGCTGCAGCAACGGTAGCCAGGCGAGGCCAGGGGGTAGGAGCACCGTCATGGCGCATGCCGGGGGAACGCGATGGCGCTGCTGATGCTGGCGTCCGCTGACGCGGAGTCAGTCTCGTCGTTCACCAGGGCGATAGAGCACGTCGCGCAGGGATTCGAGGCGCTCGGGGCGACCATTCTGGTGGCCGGAGCGGTGTGGTCGGTGGTCCTGGCCATCGTGGCCTGGCGCCGGTCCGGCTCGGCCGGCCGGGCTTACGCCGCGGTGCGGGCGGCGTTCGGCGGGACTGTGCTCCTTGCCCTGGAAGTGCTGGTAGCGGCCGATCTCATCAGGACTGTCGCGGTAGCGCCAACCGTGACTAATGTGCTCGTGCTCGGACTGATCGTGCTGATCAGAACGTTTCTCAGCTTCTCCCTGGAGATCGAGATCTCCGGCGTTCCGCCGTGGCGGCGGGCGCTGGCCAGCGGCGCGGGCACGGTCGGGACGCGCGACCAGCACGGCTCTGCACTCGGATCCGGCTCCCGGCAAGGATGCGCCCCGCTAGCTCCGATTCCCTGACCAGGACCGCGGCTAGGGCTAGGCCTATAACGATCAAGCCGACGCGAAACAGGCCTATTGGAGCCGGGCTCGCCCGCCCGATCCGCACCGCCCTGCCCGCGCCGCCTGCTTGCGCCGCGCTCGGGCGTGCGCGTTCCGTCTGACCGCATGGTGGGTGCGGTCAGACGGCATGCGCTCTGTCAGGCGAGCTGGCTGGCTGGTCAGGCGGCCCTGTTGGCGGTGCGTGGCTGTGCAGGGTCTTGGCGCCGTCGGGGCTTTCGGCGGTGGTGGTGCCGTCGGGGTGCAGGGTGATCGTCCAGCCCCACCGGTGGATGGCGATGAGGTGGTGGAACCGGCACAGCAGCAGCAGGTTGGTCAGGGCGTGCCGGCCGCCGTCTTTGCGGTGCATGATGTGGTGGACGTCGCAGGCGGCGACGGGCTGGTCGCAGCCGGGGAACCGGCAGTGCCGGTCGCGCTTGCGGACCGCGCGGCGCAGGTGCACCGGGATGGTGTCGAACACGCCGGGGATGTCCAGCGGCAGCGACACCGGCACCGCCGGGCCGCCGGCCAGCTTGCGGCGCAGCGCGGCGGCGTGGCCGGCCGGGCCCGACAGCAGCGCGACCGCCGCGGCCAGCACGTACCGGACCCGCCGTCCCGGGCCGCCGTCTCGGACGCCGGCGCAGCGGCGCGGCGACCGCTCGGCTGCGCGAGTGGCTCCGTCGTCGGGCCGGGTCAGCAGCTCGCAGCCGGCTCGTAGTTGGCGTGGCCGGTGATGACGGGCTGGATCAGCGCGTCGCAGCCCAGCCCGCCGGTGTTGGCGGCGAGCTGGTCCAGGGTGATGTCGAGTTCGAGGCGGACCGGCTGCCCGGCCCGCTGCGGCAGCATCCCGGCGGCGATCAGCCGGGTGCACGCTTCCTCCAGCGCGTCGTGCCGCCGCTGCACCATGGTGCGGGTGTCCTCGGGCCCGGCCGGCACCGCCAGCGAGTCCAGGACCGCGGACAGCGCGGCGGTGCACCGGGCGGTCAGGTCTCCTTCCAGCCGCCCGGCGCCGCCGAACGTCGCCGCGACCCGGACCGCCCGGTCAGCGAACTCCTTCTCGCCGTCGCCGTCGGGGTCGGCGGTGGCGTGGGCGCGGCGCAGGTCCTCGGCCAGGCCAGCGAGGGTGCCCAGGTCCGCGCCCCGCCCGGCGCCGGCCAGGAGGTCAGCGTCGGCCTGGTCGCGGGCACTCGGCAGGGGAGGTCGCCGGTCCAGGCGGCGAACTGGGCCGCCCACGACACCGAGATCGTCCCGGCGGCCAGCGCCGCGGCCAGCACCGGGTGGCCGGCCAGCCGGTTCATCCAGCCGACTTTCGCCGGCGGCGGACCGGGCGGTGGACTGGGTCTGCCACGACAGCCACACCCGCGCCGACCGGTGCCCGTCGCCGGTCAGGCCGCCGCCCGGCACGCAGAACGCCGCCAGCACCCGCGCATGCACCGCCGCCGCCCGGGACTCCGCCACCGCCAGCGCCCGCAGGCAATCAGCCTGCAGCCCGGCCGGCCACTCCGACGCGTCCGCGCCAGCCAGGAACTCCAGCGCCCCCGACAAGCCACGCCAGCGCCTCCGCCGCAGTCACCGGCGCAGCGGCAGTAGCGGCGGAGGAGGAGCGGCGCCGACGACCCGGAGCCGGACCCGGAGGACGACCGCGGACTCAGGCGCGGCGGACTCCGGCGCGCCGGAGCCAGGGGCGGCGGAGTCAGGCGCAGCTGGACTCAGGCGCCGTGGAATCAGCTGGCCGGTGGAGTCCGGGGTCGCGGAGCCAGCGATGCGGACACCCATCGCGGTGAGTCACCGGGCAGGCGGCCTGGACGCTAGCCGCAGGACCGCGGCGAACGCGCCCGCCGACCGCCCCGCCGCTGCCGACAGGCTCGCCGAGGACCGTGCCTTGCGGCGCCGCTTGCGCTGGTCGCCCGCGCTACCCGAAGCCGGATCTGCGGAGGCAGCCGGAAGCAGCGGACTCGGCGTCAGCGGCACCGAACTGGCCGCTGTCGCCTGAAGAGCCCTCACGCACGACACCAGGGATGTCCCAGCCCGGGTCCGTCACGACATCCACCGCCCTCCGCCGGTCGATCTCATCCTCGATCACATGTTCGATAATATCGTCAGGCACCGACATTTCGTGGCTGGGCAGCAGCCTGTTGACAGCGAGCTGGCGAACGGCAAGCAAGGGCGCGAGAAGCCAGGCAAGACCGTGCTTTTCCGCCGCCGCGCGCTCTAGTGCGTCACGCTTCACTGCATCGACGTGGTCGCCTCCGGGCCGCGTTGGCGTAGCGCCGGCAACGCCGGCAGGCGTTACCTAAGGCCCGCGAACAGGTCATCCTCGGGGATCGCGGCCCCCGTTGTGTCGGTCACCCGGACGAAGCTCTCCCGGCCGAACGCGGACTCGGCGATCTCGGGCGGCAGCTTGCTGAACCAGCTCTCCTGGATCTGGCTGGCGTGCGCGAACAGCGCATCCCGCTTGCGCCCGAGCACCGGGCGGATGTCCACGGTCGTGGTAATGCGCCGTTCCGCTTCCTCCATCTGGCGCTCCTGCTCCGCAGTGAACTCGCGCTCGTCGGGCATCTCCGCGCCGAGCTCGCGCAGGGCCTCCCACACCTTGCGCCAGTCGCTGCCGCGCATAGCCGTCTGATAGAACTTCGCCGGGATGCCGGACTGCGCTGCCGCCGCGGCTGCCGCCCGCGCGGCGTGCACATGATCGGGGTGCTGGTACATGCCCTTGTCGTCGTAGGAGACGACGATCTGCGGGCGGTAAGTGTCGATCAGGCCGGTGATCCGGGCCGCCACGACGTCGAGCGGGACGTTGCAGAACGCTTCCGGGCGGTCCTTGTACTCCCAGTCCGGCATGCCTGAGTCGTGGTAGCCGAGCAGTTCCAGATTGCTGACACCGAGGATCTTGCACGACTGGCGCAGCTCGGCGAGCCGCAGCTGGGCGACCTCCTGCTCGTTGTGGCCGTCGTCGCCCGGCTTGACCTGTCCCGGGGCATCGCCGAATTCGCCGTTCGTGCATGTCACGACCACGGTACGGATGCCCTGATCAGCGTAGAGCGCAAGAACGCCGCCAGTGCTCGATGCCTCATCATCGGGATGCGCGTGCACGGCCATGAGGGTGAGGGTGTCAGCTGCCATGACCCAAGCCTGCCGTATCAGCCACGGCCGCGCACATCGGGCCTGCTGCGGCCCGCGATCCGCGCGCCTGCTCCCGCCGCCGCCCGCCAGGGCAGTCTGGCCTGGATGATAAGCAGGAGGAATGACAGCCGGTGACGAACAGCGGGCGCTGCTGGAAGCAGAGCGCCAGCTGGCTCTCGGGCGCCTGGCGGCACTCGACCGCGACCTCGCTGACATTATCGAGGCAGCCGGGCAGGCGAACGCCGACGACGAGCACGACCCGGAGGGCGCGACCATCGCCTTCGAGCGGCAGCACACCGCCGCGCTCCTCGGCCAGGCCCGCGACCAGCTGGCGCAGATCGACGCGGCCATGGAGCGACTGGCGGACGGCAGCTACGGGGTGTGCGAACGCTGCGGCCAGCCGATCGCTGCCGCCCGGCTTGCGGCCAGGCCGACGGCGACCACCTGCATCACCTGCGCCGCCCGCGGCGGGCGCTAGCCGCCGCTGCCCGCAGGCTCGGGCGCAGCGGGCAGGCGGCCGGAGCGGACCGCGGCCCGGAATCCGGCGTAGTCACGGTCGTTCTGATCGGCGTAAGCGGCAGCGAACTCCCCGAGCGCCGAGTCGAATGCAGTCGAGCTGCCGAGGTAGGCGGCAATCGCGATCCGGTCGCCGGACCGGGCATGCGCCCTGGCCAGCGTGCGCCCGCACAGCGCACCGTACGCGCGCATGGTGGCCGGGCGCATCGCGTCGGTCGGCACCGAGAACTTCCAGTCCCTCAGCTGCCGCACGTAATAGTCAGCCGGCCCGGCCCGGTGCCAGCCGAGGAAGATGTCGCTCGACGCCTGCATCAGCCGCTGCCCGGCAACAACGCGCTCACCCTGGCAGGGATACCGGCTCGCGCCGGCGAACTGGCTGAGTACGGACGGCTGGGCCTGCTTCAGCTGAAGGAACAGCAGGTCGCGAGCTGTCCCGGCCGGTCAGCAGCGCGATCCAGCAGCGCATCCCGACGCTCCCGACGCCGGACACTTTCCTGGCCAGGCCGGTGACCGTGAACTGGCTCATCAGGTACCGCCAGTGCGGCTCCAGGGTCGCCTGGTAACCCGCGATCAGCCGGTGCAGCTGGGCCGCGGCGCCGCCGGACTCGGCCGCGGGCAGCTCGCCGACCGGGACCAGGAGCGGCGGCTCGCTGGCGAGCCGGGCCCTGCCGTCCCGCCAGACGACGAGCCGCGCCAGCGCGCGCATATCGTCATCTCCGTGCGCCGCGGTCCTGGCTGACCCTCTCCGGGCACCGGTCCCCAGATCGGTCTCGGCCAGCTCGCGCTCACGCGGGCTCAGCACGGCCCGGTAGCGTGCGGTGAGCTCGTCGAGGTCACCGCTGGAGTACCAGACAGCCAGGTCGCCGATCCCGGCCAGCCTGCGCATGGCCAGCCGGTAGTGCCCGGCAGTCTCCGTCACGATCCGCCGCCGATCGGCGGCACTGAATCCGCCGGCCCGGCCAGCGATCTCCAGACTCGCCGTCAGCCGCTTCACGTCCCATTCCCATGGGCCGGGCAGCGTCTCGTCGAAGTCGTTGATGTCGAACACCAGCCGTCGTTCCGGTGAGGCGTAAATGCCGAAGTTGCTCAGGTGCGCGTCACCGCACAGCTGAGTGATCAGCCCAGTCACCGGCGTCCCGGACAGGTCGCAGGCCATCGGCAGCGCCGCGCCGCGGAAGTACGCCAGCGGCGAGGCCAGCATCCGGCCGTACCTGATCGGCAGCAGCTCGGGAACCCTGCTGGCGCCCTGCTGCTCCAGCTGCGCGACCGGATCAGGCCGGCCTGGCTGCGGCGCGAACGTGGCGTGCGCCGCTCTCGGCACCGACCGCCGCGCGGCCTTGCCCCGGCTTGCCCGCTGAGCTGCCGTCAGCCTGGCCGCCTGCTCATCGAGCCTGGCCTCAGGACGGCTGCTCATCCGCCGCCGCTCTCGCCGCCCGCCGGGCCTGGCCCGGCGGTGCCCGGCTCCGGACCGCCCGCCCGCTCCGGACCACCCCGCTCCAGACGGCCCTGCTCCGGCTCGGGATGGTCCGGCACGAGCCACGGGCGCCCGATCCTGGTGGGCAGCCAGAGTGTGCCGAGTGTGCCCTGAGCTGCCCTGGTGCCCGCCGCCCCGCCGCCAGGCCCGCGCAGCACGAACGCGATCCCGACCGCGATGATCGCGCCGAGGGCCGGCCCTGCCAGGTACGCCCACCAGGCCGTCCAGTTGCCGACGACCAGAGCCGGGGCCAGCGACCTGACCGGGTTCATCGAAGCCCCGCTCACCGGCGCGCCGAACAGCCCGGCCAGGGCGATGTAACTGCCCACGCCGAACGCCGCGATCGGACCGAGCTGCTGCGCCCCCGACGCTGTGCCGAGCACGACGCTCACCAGCCCGGTGGTCAGCAGCACCTCCCAGGCGAATGCCACCGGCACCGAGATGCCGGGCCCGGGCAGCGTGAGGCCCGCGCTGCCCTGCTTGCCGAGCAGCCCGATCAGCAGCAGCGTGGCGAGCACGCCGCCCGCGAACTGAGCCACGATGTAGGCGGGCACCCGGCGCCACGGGAAGTTGCCCCGCAACGCGAAGGCGACGCTGACGGCCGGGTTCAGGTGGGCGCCGGAGACCGCGCCCATGAACAGGATGATCGCCATCACCATCAGCGCCGGGCTGACGACACGAGCCGGGCCGGGAACGACATTGCCGCCGAACCGCGCGTTCACCATGCCGCCGCCGACCGCCACCACAACAAGCAGGAAGGTGCCGAACAACTCGCTGAACAGCCGCCGCCACTCGTAGTTGCTGTCCCAGAAATCGAACCGGCGGAGGATGGAGTTCGGCGTACCGAAGGATCGCACCGCGACGTCGAGATGCGAGGGCAGCTGTACGGTAACGTCCTGCTGCTGGCTGCTGATGCCGGGCTCCTTCCGCCGGTGGCCCGGATGTGAGCCTATGGCCCCATCCGGTCGAGTATCTGCGTCACCAGGCTCATCGGGGTGTGCGGATGCAGAAAGGCGAATCTGGCCACCGTGTCTCCCTCCCACACCGTCGGCGGCAGGAAAGCCACCTGATCATCGAGCAGCTTGTCCGCCCAGGCGGTGTAGTCGGCAGGCAGCCAGCCGGGCCGGCGGAACAGGACCACCGACAGCTCCGGCTCCCTGATCAGCTCCAGGTAATCGCGGGACGCGATCTCAGCTGCGGCCTGCCTGGCGAGCGCGATCGCCGACTCGATCGCCGTGCTGTAGGCGCGCACGCCGTGCACGCACAGCGAGAACCACAATGGCAGTCCGCGGGCGCGCCTGGTCAGGTGGTAGGCGTAGTCAGTGGGGTTCCATTCGGCGGGCGCCTCATGGATAACGTCGAGGTATCCCGCGTCCTGCTTATGGACGGAACGGGCAAGCGACGGGTCGCGGTACACCAGGGCGGCGCAGTCGAACGGGGCGAACAGCCACTTGTGCGGATCGACGACGAACGAGTCGGCGTGCTCGATCCCGGCGTAGGCAGCCCGGACGCTCGGCGCGAAGAGCCCGGCGCCGCCATAGGCACCGTCGACGTGGAACCACAGGCCGCGCTCGGCGGCCACGGCGGCGAGGCCGGCCAGGTCGTCGATGATCCCGGCATTGGTCGTGCCCGCGGTGCCCACGATGGCCGCCAGCGATGCCGGATCGGAATCGGCCGCGACGGCTGCGCGCACGGCCTCGCCGGTCAGCCGGTGGTCCGCGGTGGGCACCACCAGCGCATCCATCTCCAGGAGGCGCAGCGTGTTGCCGATCGACGAATGCGCATCTGAGCCGACGATGACGCGCCAGCGCCTGCCCGGCTCGGGCGAGCGCCGCTTGGCGGTCTCGCGCGCGACCGCGAGCGCGGACAGGTTCCCCGCCGAGCCGCCGGACACGAAGCAACCGCCGGCCCCGGCCGGCAGTCCGGCCCGGTCGGCGATCAGCCGCAGCACCTGGTTCTCAGCGTGGATCGCGCCCGCGGCCTCCAGCCAGGAGATGCCCTGGATGGAAGCGCAGGAGATCAGCATGTCGAACAGCAGCGCCGCCTTTGTGGGCGCGGCGGGGATGAAGCCGAGGAAGCGCGGGCTGTCAGCGGAGATGACGGCCGGCGCGAGCATGGAGGTATACACGCCGAGTACCTGGTCGGGGTTGTGACCGTCCTCGCCGAGCAGCCCGGTGAGCGCGAGATCAAGCTCGGCCGGATCACGGGAGCCCCGGTCGAGTGGCACCGGATCCAGCCGGAGCCGGTTCTCGGCGTAGGCAAGCACGGACCTGATCATTTGCTCGGTGGTGGCGTCCACGCTGTGCATGGCCCGAAACCTAGCGCAGGATCTCCACCAGGAGTACCCAGACGTTGATCAGCCCGAAGACGATGGCTGTCGAGCACGCTCGGGACCAGCCAGTACAGGCCGCCGCCGGCCTGGCCGGCCAGTGTCGCGCCGCAGACCATCAGGCAGCCGCAGCTGAGGATCGCCGGGAAAACGCGGCCCAGCATCCGCCGCGACAGCGTGTCCTCGTCGCCGCGCTCGGCTGTCAGGTCGAGGTACACCTGGAAGCCCCCGATCACCAGGCCGGTCGCGAGAAACTCAAGCGCGAGCGCGATTCTGGCCTGCCCGGGCACGATCAGCAGCACTCCGGCGATCAGTGGCGTGGCGAACAGGATGAGAGTCTGCGCCGCACGGCTCGGCAGGCTCTTCACGTCCAGGATCTGCCGCAGGTTGATGGATACCGCGATGAACAGCAGGCCCGCCAGCCCGGCCGCGGCCGTGACCACGGCCGCGCCGAACTCCGTCCAGGAACCCGCCGCGTACGCGATGGTCACGTGCGCTCGTCCGTGGCGTCTTCGGGCTGGCTCACCCAGGCGCAGAACACCGGCAGGCCGTGCCACAGGCTGCGCTGACCAGCACCCGTGCCGCTGGCGTCGCCCGCGCCGGGATCCGTCGTGATCGCGACCACCGCATACGGATGGCCGAACCGCAGCTCGGCCTCGCGCCGCCGAGCCGGGGCCCTGGCAGCCATGGCGACGGCGACGGCCGTGACGGCCGCTGCCTCGAAGCCCGTCCGCGAGTACCGCGCCATCGCGGCCTGCCTGGCATCCCACGGCCCGCGGCCCGGCAGCAGGGCACTGCTGGCGGCGGCGAAACCCAGCTCCGGGTCAGTCAGGTCGTGGTCTGAGCTCGCCGACCAGGCGGGCAGCACCGCACTGCAGGTGTCGCTCGGGGCGCTGACCTCGCGGAGCCGCCACAGCGGGGTGTCACCGAGCGGCAGATCGGACAGCTCACGGCGCGGGACGCGGCCACCGGTTGCCTGGGCGATTGCCAGCCGGTGGGCTGCCGCGAGGACAGTGCTGTCCGGTACCTGCGGCCCGGCCGCTGACCGAGACAACCTGCAGCCCGCCGCCGGCGATCGCGACGTGCACGATGACATCGCCGGCGTCGGGAGTAGCCGCGATGTACTGCGTGTGGCCGCCGGCTGCCGGCGCCGGCGTTCTCAGCACCTGGCTGAGCTGGCGGGCCCACGGGCTGGCGTCGCCCAGGCTGGCGGCAGGCGCCAGCTGAAACGGGACGGTCCAGGAGACCTTCGTGGCCAGGGCGCTCGCGAGCACGAGCAGCAGATTGTCCGCCTGGACGGGGAAGCGGTCGATCAGGCCGAAAGTGTGCTCCCTGGCCCAGGCGTCCAGCCCGGCCTGGCCGGGCAGGTCACCACTGGCGACGCTCGGCGGCAGGTCACTGCGCCAGCGGTCAAAGTCCGGTCCGAGCTGCGCGCCGGCTGCCGTCCACGCAGCGACCGCGCTGGCCACGACCGGGTGCGGATCGGCGAGCAGCCCGGCGGCCGCCGCAGCCGCGGTGCCCGGATCGCAGCCGAGAACGCGGGTCAGTGTCTCGCGATCAGCCCCGCTGCTGGCCGGTGCGGCGAGTGCCAGCAGCAGCCAGGCCCCGAGCGGCGAGGCCACCTGATGACGGGTGCCGGTCACGGCCTGCAGGCGTGCCGCGTACGCCGCCACGCAGTCGGCGACCTGGCTGATACTCGCGGTCATGACACCCACTGTGCCGTACCGGCGCGGCTGGTGCTGGCCCGGCGGGTCTGTGCCGCGATCCGAGCTTCCGCTCGCGTCAGGCCGGCGAGCCCTCCGGGGCCGGACTGACCTCTGGCTCAGCGGGGCTCCTGCGGCCGAGCCAGAAGAAGCTGAAGACCCCCGCCACCAGCACCAGGATGGCGGACAGGTACAGCGCAGCGTGCAGGCCGGACGCGAATGCGCTGTAGGCGGCCTGGATCACTTCCTGGACCAGCTTGCCCTCGCCCGGACCAGCCGCATGAGTCTTCCCGCTGGAGGGAACCAGCCCTGTCTCAACGCCGTTGATGACGATCTGCTGGATGCTTCTCGGCAGGCCGAGCGCCTGGAGCCTGGCGATGATGTCGGCAGACAGCTTGGCCGACACCAGCGCGCCGAGCACGGCCACGCCGGTCACCGCACCGATCTCGCGACTGGTGTTCGTGGTGGACGCGGCCATTCCCGACCGCTCCGGCGGTACCGCGCTGAGGGCAGAGGAGGTGGCCGGCACCACGGTAGCGCCGACGCCGATGCCAGTGACCGACAGCGCGGCGGCGAGCGCCAGATACGCCGGGTGCGGGCTGATCGTGAATGCGGTCAGCACCAGGCCGAGCGCGAACAGCACGCAGCCAGTGAAGATGGTTGCCCGCGCGCCGATCGTCACTGTCCACCTGGCCGCGACCAGGGCGGCGGCGGCCAGCAGGACCATCATGGGCAGGAAGACCAGCGCGATCTTGTATCCGCTGTAGCCCGCTACCTCCTCCAGGTACAGGGCGGTGAAGAAGAACACCGCGAAGGTGGCGAAGTAAGCGCTGTACGCCACCACGTTCGCGACCAGGAACCGCGGCACGCGGAGGAACCTGAGGTCCAGCAGCGGGTGCGGCGCCTTGCCCTCCCACCAGAAGAACGCGACCACGGAGGCAGCGCTCAGGCAGAGCAGCAGGATGACGGGCGCCGAGCTGAACGACGAGCCCTCGGCCATGATGACGGCGAACGCCAGCGCGGTCAGCGCGGCCGCGCCGAGCACGGTGCCGGCGATATCCACGCGGTACCCGTCCGGGTCAGCGTTCTCCGGCAGCACGGCGAGGGCGCCGGCCAGCGCCAGCGCACCGACGACAAGGTTGAACCAGAAGATCGCGCGCCAGTCACTCTGGCTGCCGATCAGCGCGCCGCCGATCACCGGGCCCATCGCGAGCGCGACGCCGGACACCGCGGTCCAGACGCCGAGCGCCCAGGCCCGCTCCCGCTCGTCGGTGTAGACATGCCGGATCATCGACAGCGTGCCCGGCTCGCTGGCCGCCGCCCCGAAGCCCATCACCGCGCGCCCGGCGATCAGGACTCCTACGTTCGGCGCAAGCGCCGACATCAGCGATCCAGCACAGAAGATGACGATCCCGATCACCATGACACGCTTGCGGCCAAACTCATCGCCGACCATGCCGAAGCCGAGCATGGCGCCGGCGAACGTCAGCGCGTACGCACCCACAACCCACTGCAGCGACGAGACACCCGCATGCAGGTCACTCTGAATGGCACCCAGAGCGACGCTGACCACCGTGTTGTCGAGGAAGGTCAGGAACAGGACAACGCACAGGACGGCAAGGGCAAGGGAGCGGCCGCCGCGCAGGGCAGTCGCCGCCTCGCCCTGCGATACGCCGGCCGGGCTCACCACCTGATTAGGTAGCTGACTTGCAGGCTGCAGGCAGGCCCGACGTCTTGCCTGAGTTCTCCAGGGTCAGCAGACCGCAGAAGCTCGCCACGCCCACCTTCCAGGTGCCGTTCTGCAGGACAGCAGTGCCCGTCTGGTTCTTCAGCTCGGGAGTCCCGCTGACCAGGATGTTGTAGGTAACCGTCGCCTGAGTTGGCGAATTTACGGTGACATGGGTGACCTTAGCCGTAGCAAGCGCTGCTAGACCAGACCCAGCCTGAGCCTTGATGACGGACGCGAACTGCGACCCGTCCTGCAGCAGCGCGACGCGCTTGCTGGTCGGCGTCTTGGCGTTGAAGAAGGCTTCCCAGTTCGTGGTGATAGCCGCGGTCCCCGCACTCATGCTGGTGCTGGCGGACGCGGCGGGAGCCGAGCTGGCCGGAGCCGAGCTGGCCGGAGCAGATGAACTAGACGCACTCGGGCTACTGCTTCCGCAGGCGGCGACTGTCGCGGCGAGCGCGATCGCCGCGCACGCCCCGCCCAGGTGCGCGATATACCGATGAGAATTCATACAGCAATCCTCCAACTGTCGTTCAGCTGGTGGCACTCCACCCTCGGCATGATCCTCTCGCACTTGCCGCCGGCCGGTTAGCCGCGAGGTGACGGCCGTGTCATGCTGGGCACCGTGTCCGACCTTGACGTGCTGCGGGACCGCGTGCGCCAGTTCAGCGCGGAACGAGACTGGGGTCGGTTCCACGACCCCAAGTCGGTGCTGCTAGCCCTGGTGGGCGAAGTTGGCGAGCTTACTGAGCTGTTCCAATGGCTGCCCGCCGGCGACGCGGCCAAACTCGCTGCCGCCGAGCCGCTCCGGACCAGGGCCAGTGAGGAAATGTCCGATGTGCTGCTGTATCTGATTCTGCTGGCGGACATACTCGGAATCGATCTCGCGGCCGCCGCGCAGGCCAAGCTCGACCGATAATGCGCGCCGGTACCCGGCCGGCAGCTAGCCGCGCAGCGGCTGCACGGCGCTCGTCCAGCGCGCCAGCTCGCTCAGCAGCGCGGTGGCGGCGTCCTCCATGACGTCGTTGGGCTGCAGCACGCGCTGGTCGTCGAGGAACTGCTGGACGAACGGGATGTGCACGGCATCCGCCATCGGAATCATCTTGAGCGCCGAGACCACCTGCTTGAGCATCTGCACGGCCCTGGTCCCGGCCGCGACGCCGCCGTAGCTGACGAAGCCGAGCGGCTTGTACTGCCACTCCTGGTTGAGGTAGTCGATGGCGTTCTTGATCGCGGCGTTGAAGCCGTAGTTGTACTCCGGGATCACGAAGACGTAAGCGTCGCCGCGCCTGATGGTGGCGCTCCAGTCCTTAGTGTGCTGATGCTCGTACTCGCCGAACCGCGGGTGCCTGGGCTCGTCGAACATCGGCAGGTTGACCTCCGCGAGGTCAATCAGCTCGACGTCGAAGGCACCGGCCTTCACGGCACGGTCGTAGAACCACGCCGCCACCGACGGGCCGACCCGGCCCGGCCGGGTACTGGCGATGATGATCTGCAGGGTGGGCACAGTGATCCTCCGGGAGTCGGCGGCGCCGACGACCGACGATACCGGCACCGCGGCTAGCCGGCTCCCCACAGGGAGGCCAGGTCACGGTCGACGCTGAGTGCGAGCGGCGCGGACGGGCGCAGGGCCGGTCGCGGCGGCACCGCCTGCACCTGCTCGCAGTGCGCCAGCGCGGCGCCGTCCAGGAAGCGGCTGAGCTGACCGTAACTGTGCCGGTCGTCGCGGGCCATCCGGTGATGGTGCATCCGCAGCGGCGCATACAGGTACAGCCGGTCCCGCGCCCTGGTCACCGCCACGTAGAAAAGCCGCTGCTCCTCCTCCAGTCCCGCCGGCGAGGTCAGCGCCATGTCGCTGGGCACCGCGCCGTCGACCAGCTGCGGCAGGTGCACGACCGGCCACTCCAGGCCCTTGGCGGAGTGCACCGTCGAGATCACCACGTAGTCGTCGTCCAGCCGTGGCCTGCCTGCCAGGTCCGAGGCGGACACTGGCGGGTCGAGCGCCAGCTGCGACCAGCGCATCGTGCAGGGACGGGCTGTCCGCGGCCGCGTCGGCCAGCCGCTCCAGGTCGGCGAAGCGCACGGCGGCGTCCGCGTACCTGGCGGCCAGCGGCTCGCGCAGCGCGGCCAGGATGACCGCGGCCCGGTCGGCGGTCCGCTCCTGGCCGGCCGCCTGCGCGAGCTGCCGTACGGTTCCGCCGACCGCCGCGGCCGAGCGCTGCGGCAGCGCCTGCTCGGCATCGGGCCAGCGCAGAAATGGCTCCGGCTCGCCGATGACCAGCATGTCGATGACACGCCGCGCCAGGACCGGGCCGATGCCCTCGTGCAGCCGCAGCAGCCGGAACCAGGCCAGGTCGTCGGCCGGGTTCGCAACCACCCGCGCAGCTGCCAGGAAGTCCTTGACGTGCGCGGCCTCGGTGAACCGGAGGCCGCCGTACTTCACGTACGGGATGCCGCGCGCCGCCAGCTCGATCTCGAGCAGGTCGCTGTGGTGCGCGGACCGCACGAGGACGGCCTGCTCGGTGAACCGCACGCCGGACTCGTGATCGGCGAGTATGCGGGCGCAGATCTCGCGTGCCTGCGTCGCCTCGTCATGGCAGCGGATCAGCAGGGGCCGGTGGCCGGGGCCGCGCTCCGCCGACAGCGCCAGCTCCAGGCCGTCGAACTGCGGGCGGACGACGTTCGCCAGCCCCAGCACCTGGTGCCGGGAGCGGTAGTTGCGCGAGAGCCTGACGATCGCCAGGTCGCTGATACGTGGCGGTGAGCGCGCGCAGGTGCGCCGGGTCGGCGCCGCGGAACGCGTAGATCGCCTGCGCGTCATCGCCGACGCAGGTGAGGCCCGTGCCATCCGGGCGCAGCAGCCGGACGATCTCGGCCTGGACCGCGTTGACGTCCTGGTACTCGTCGACCAGGACCGCGTCGAACAGATCACGCAGCACCGGACCCGCGGCGGCGTCCGCCAGCGCCGCGCGCCACAGCAGCAGCAGGTCGTCGAAGTCGACCAGGCCATGCCGCCGCTTGTAGGCGACGAAGTCGGTGAACACCGCGCCGAGCTGCTCGGTGAACGGAACGCACCACGGATAGCCGGCCGCGACCACGTCAGCGAGCTGAGTGGACGTGCTCACGCACCGCGAGTAGATCTCGGCGCAGGCGGCCGCCCGCGGAGTGCGGCGGCCGGAGCTGGTACCGACCAGCCCGTGGGCATCCCTGAGGGTGTCCATCACGTCCGCGGAGTCGGCCGGGTCAATGACGGTGAACTCAGGCGGAAGCGCGAACGCCTCCGCGTGCGCCCGGATAATCCGGTGCGCCACCGCGTGGAAAGTGCCGCCGAAGATTCGCTCGGCCGCGCTACTGTCGGGGGGCTGTGCCCTGGCGAGCATGTCGTCAGCGGCCCGCCGGGTAAAGGTGAGCAGCAGGATCCGGCTCGGCTGAATGCCCTGATCCCGCAGCCAGGCCGCGCGCGCCACCAGCGTGCCGGTTTTGCCGGTGCCTGCCCCGGCCAGGATCAGCAGCGGGCCGCCCTGGTGCGTCGCCGCTCGCCGCTGATCGTCGTTGAGGACATCAAGAACACCGGGCAGCCCTGTCATGGACACTGAATGTAGCCAGCACCACTGACAGCGCCCGGCTGACAGCGCCCGGGCGCGTGAAAGGACCAGGACCGCAATGGCAGAGGCACGACGGGTCGCACTTGTCACCGGCGCATCGGCAGGCATCGGCCGCGCCTGCGCCGACCAGCTGGCCGCAGCCGGCTGGGCGGTGACCGGGGCGAGCAGGCGTGGCACGGGCGGTGCCTGGACCGGGCTGGTCATGGACGTCAACGACGACAACGCGGTGCGCGCCGGCGTGGCGGACGTCCTGGAGCGGGAGGGACGGATCGACGCGCTGGTCGCGGCCGCGGGCTGGGGCGTGGCCGGGGCGGCCGAGTACACGAGCATCGCCGAGGCCAAGGCGCAGTTCGAGACCAACTTCTGGGGCTGCGTCCGGGCCGTCCAGGCTGTCCTGCCGCACATGCGTCAGCAGCAGCGCGGCCGGATCGTGCTGATCAGCTCCATCGGCGGCGTGATCGGCATCCCGTTCCAGGCCTTCTACAGCGCCAGCAAGTTCGCGCTCGAGGGCTTCGCCGAGGCACTTGCCTACGAGGTCGCGCCGTTCGGAGTGCAGGTGACGCTGGTGCAGCCGGGCAACATCGCGACCGACTTCACCGCCAGCAGGCTGCTGGCCGATGGCGGCGAGGGCGACGCGGCCTATGCCGTGGCCATGACGAAGGCCGTGACAGCCATGGAACGGGACGAGGCCAACGGCGCGCCTGCCGTGCGCGTCGCGGAGACCGTTCAGCAGGTACTCGACGCAGGCCGCGCGCCGCGCCGGGTCTCGGTGGGCAAGGCAGGCGAGCGGGCCGGCCTGATGGCGAAGCGGCTGCTGCCGTTCCGGGTCTTCGAGGCCGCGGCCAAGGGGAGCCTCGGGGTCGGCTGACTAGCTCGTTCCCGTACCCGTCACCAGCCCAGTTCACGCAGGCGCTGGTCGGAGATGCCGAAGTAGTGCCCCACCTCGTGAATCACGGTGCGCCTGACCTGCTCGATCACCTCGGCCTCGCTGCTGCAGATCGCGCAGATCGCCTGCTGGTAGATCGTGATGCGATCCGGCAGCACGCCGGCATAGCCGGTCGTGCGGCTGGTCAGCGGGACGCCCTCGTACAGGCCCAGCAGACCGCGCGGACCCGGCCCGTGCTCGACGAGGACGGCGACGTTCTTGATGAGGTCGCCGAACTGCGGGGGCAGTGAGTCCATCGCGGTGGCGACCATCTGCTCGAATGCCTCAGGGGCGACGGTGATCACCTGCCTATTGTCCGGCAGGCGCCCGTACGCTGGGGGACGTGACGGCGCAGGACGCAGGCCGGGCGCGCGCCGGGACAGCCGGGCAGCGCACCCGGCCCACCAGGGAGGAAGTCGCCGCCGCCCGCGGCCGGACGATTCCCGACCTGGTTGCGCCGGGGCTGCGGGTGCTGTTCTCCGGGATTAACCCGAGCCTGTACTCGGCCGCCACCGGCTATCACTTCGCCAGGCCAGGCAACCGGTTCTGGCCGGCCCTGCACCAGTCCGGCTTCACCAGCCGGCAGCTTCCGGCGGCTGACCAGCATCTCCTGCTCGACCTCGGGCTCGGCATCACCAACGTGGTTGCCCGCGCCACCGCGCGAGCCGACGAGCTGGACGCCGCCGAGCTGCGGGCGGGCGGCGACATCCTGGCGGCCCTGGCCGGGCGGCTCCGCGTGTCGTGGGTCGCCGTGCTCGGGGTCACCGCCTACCGCACCGCATTCGCGCGGCCCGGTGCCGTGGTCGGCCCGCAGGAGGGACAGCTCGGAGGTGCCAGGATCTGGGTGCTGCCCAACCCGAGCGGGCTGAACGCGCACTGGAGCGCGGCCGGCCTGGCCAGCGAGTTCGGGCGGCTGCGAGCCGCCGCCGATGCCTCCGCCGCCGATGCCTCCGGCGCCGTCGCCGCGCCGTCCGGCGCCAGCCCGGCTGCGACGTCAGCCAGCCGGGGCGCCGATGACGACCGTGGCCTCGAGATCGTCGTCAGCGACGACGGTGGCCGCCAGGCCGCCGTCCGACACGGCCGCCGCCGTGAGCGGCGCCTGCTGGTCGCTCGTCTCGATCAGGAGGCGGCCGCCGGGCGAGAGCCAGTCCGCCGCCTGCGCTGCGACCCGGCGGTGCAGGCGCACTCCGTCCGGCCCGCCGTCCAGCGCTATCCGCGGCTCGTGCAGCCTGGCCTCCGGCGGCATGAACCTGATCTCGTCGGTGGGCACGTAGGGCGCGTTGACGGTCAGCACGTCGATGCGACCGCGCAGCGAGGGCGGCAATGCAGCGAAGAGATCGCCCTCGAATGCCTGACCGCCGACGGTGGCCACGTTGCGGCGCGCGCACGCCACTGCCACGGGATCGATGTCGGCGGCATACAGGTCTGCCGCGCGGACGGCGCGGGCGACGGCCACTCCGATCGCGCCCGTTCCGCAGCACAGATCGGCGATGACCAGCGGCACATCACGCTCCATCAGGCCAGCGCTCAGGGCCACGGCCTGGCCCACCAGGAACTCGCTGCGCCGGCGCGGGACGAAGACACCCGGATCCACCTCGATCCGCAGGCCGCAGAACTCGGCCCAGCCGAGAATCTGCTCGAGCGGCAGCCCGGCGACCCGCTGATCGACCAGCCGGGCCAGTTCAGCCGGGTTCGTGGCGGCGACAGTCAGGAGGTCAGCCTCTTCCTCGGCGAAGACGCAGCCTGCCGCCCGCAGCCGGGCCACGACGGCCGGATCGCGGCCGCGGGAATCAGCGCCGGAGGGCGGGGGGCTATCCAGCATGGCTCACCAGGGCATGGACGTGCTCGTGAAGTGCGACAGCGTGTCGATGTCGGTCATCTGCTGCACGTGCCGCGGCGGCGTCTCGAAGGTCGCATACGGCCGGACCCTGATGACGACCCGCTCCTCGTCTCGCGCCATGGCCGCGATCTGCGGCCGGCGCTCGGCCGGTACCTCCTCGCCCGCCATCAGTCCGACGACCCTGGTCAGCATGTCGGCGGCAAGATCAGGGTCGGTGTCGACCACCGCGTCCCCGTAGACCTGCAGGTAAGTGAGCGGCCACTGCTCGTCCAGGATGCACAGGCTGACCTTCCCGTCCCTGGCGACGGCCTTCGCCTTCGATCGCGCCGCCATGGTCGACACGAGCAGCTCGTTGTCACCGTTCATGACGTAATACACGACAGTCATCGCGGGCCCGTCCGCTTTCCTGGCGTAGCCGAAGATGCAGGTGCGGTGGTCGCGGACGAACTGACGCCGCTCTTCCTGATTCACGATGCGTCCCTTGTCTGGCGGTGGAGTCGCGGACAGGCTCACTTTAGTTTCCGGCAGGCGCCAGGCGGGGAATGCCGCGTCACCGGCCGGCGTTGCGCCCGCACATGTCCGCAGTCGTGGTTGCATCCGCTTACGGCGGCCCTGAAGTGCTCGCTCTCACTGATCAGCCAGTCGCTGACCCGGCCGCGGGCGAGGCACGCATCGCCGTTCGCGCCAGCGGGGTGAACCCCGTCGACTACAAGCTCTACAGCGGTGCCATGAGCCGCGACCCGGCGAGGCTCCCGCTGCGGCTCGGATTCGAGGCAGCAGGAGTGGTGACCGCTGTCGGGCCCCGGGCGGCGGCGTCGGCTGCCGGGCCGCTGGCGGTTGGCGATGAGGTCATCGCCTACCGGATATCTGGTGGCTACGCCGCTGACCTGGTGGTGGCGGGTGACGCGCTGGTCCCCAAGCCGCCGTCGCTGGGCTGGCCAGAAGCGAGCGGGCTGATGCTGACCGGTGCCACCGCCTGGCACGCGCTGGTCGCGACCGCGGTGACCGCAGGCGACACGGTACTGATGCACGGCGCGGCTGGCGGCGTGGGCCTGATGGCGATCCAGCTGGCCGTTGCCCGCGGGGCTACCGTCATCGGCACCGCGAGCCCGGTGCGGCATGAGCTGCTGCGCAGTTTCGGCGCGATCCCGGTGGCCTATGGCACCGGCCTTGCGGACCGCGTCCGGGCCGCCGCGCCGCAGGGCATCGACGCGGCACTCGACCTCGTCGGCACTGATGAGGCAATCGACGTCTCGCTGGAGCTGGTAGCCGACCGGCAGCGGATTGCCGACTATTGCCGCGTCTCGCCGCGGCCTGGCGGACGGCATCAGGGCACTCGGCGGCGCGCCAGGCGCGGATCCCGGCACCGAGATTCGCCAGGCGGCGCGCCCGGAGCTAGCCCGGCTGGCCGGCCAGGGCAGCCTGCGGGTCCTCGTGGCGCAGACGTTCCCGCTGGCCAGCGCAGCCGACGCGCACCGGGCCATCATGGCAGGCCACACGTCCGGCAAGATCGCGCTTATTCCGTAGCGTCCGCTTGCGTAGCGTCCGGGTCAGCAGCCCCTGCTGCGCTCAGGCCGCCGCGGCGGCGATCCTGGCTGGCCAGCCGCCAGCGGGCCGGACGGGCAGCCAGCTGGCCTGGTCAGCGATCGCGCCAGCCTGGACAGCCAGGCCTCGACGCTCGGGCCGAACACTGGCGATGCCGGGCTCGGGACGCGCCACTGCCCGGACGGGCCGTGCGGCCGGCAGCCAGACTGTGCCGTCCAGCCGGAGGTACGTCCGGCGCGGCGGTCCCGCGCGCAGCGTCAGCCCCAGGTCAAGCACGGGCCGCAGCCTCCCGTCGTCGTCGGCCCCCCACGAGAGCGGGAACGTGATCATGCCGTTGCCGAGCACCGGCTCCTGCAACCGCACCCGGACGAAACGAGGCCCGGGCGGGCCCCCCAGATCGGACGGCACCGGCAGCAGGACGAGCAGGTCCGCGAGCGCACTGCTGTCAGCCATCCAGCCGCTATGCAGCATGGTGAGCAGCCGGATCCGGGCAGCAACGTAGCCGACGTCGAGCTCGATCTCGCGGCTGCCGAACACCACCGGCGAAGTGCCACTGCTGGCAGCGGGCATCATGCCGCTGCTCCCGGGCACGTCGCAATTCGCGGGGAAGTACGTCATCAGCATGCTCCCGGGCTCCGGCACGGAGAAGTTTCTCGTCGCCGGGGTCTGGAGCGACTACGCCAGCCCGCGCCCGACATCACCGATGGTGCTGGCCGGACCGGTCAGGCTGACATCTAGCCATCATCGTAACCGGACGCTGCAGTCGTTAGCGGGCAGCCTGACACCGCACGCGGGGCGGCTGCGGGGACGGCGCCGCGGACGGCTGCGGGGGCGGCGCGGACGGCGGCGCTGACGTAGCCGCCTGGCCACGCGATCGGGCGTAACCTAACCAGGGAGATGCCGGTGGCGGCTCCGGACGGCAGCTGAATGCTGAGCCTGCTGACGATTCCTTCTGTAGGAGGCACAGGTGACTGCCCGGATAATCGCTGGCAGCCTGAGCTGGCGGCTGCGGTCATGCCCGCGATCGGCCCGCTGAATGGCGGGCCATGGTCTGTCCCGCATCATGTCCGCTCTCAGGAACGGTCAGGACACGGTCACCTCGGACCGGATCTGCGCAGTATGCCCGGAGATCGCCGGCGTCGACGGCGCGGGAGTCATGCTGATGGCCGGCGACGTGCCGCGCGGCTCCCTGTGCGTGAGCGACAGGGTCAGCCTGCTCATCGAGGACCTGCAGTACACGCTCGGCGAGGGTCCCTGCGTGGATGCCTACCATCAGGATGCCGTGATCGCCGAGCCTGACCTTGCCATGCCTGTCACCAGCAGGTGGCCGGCCTTCACGCTGCCGGCGCTTCGCGGCGGCGCACGGGCGGTGTTCGGTTTCCCGCTCCGGGTCGGAGGCGTCCGGCTCGGCGCTCTCAACCTCTACCGCGACAGGCCGGGTCCGCTCACTCCCGGCCAGCACGCCGACGCGCTGGTGATAGCAGACATCGCTGCCAGATGGGTGCTGGATGCGCAGTCGGGCGCGCCCGCTGACACCGTTGCGGTGGAACTCGAGGCGGGCGCCGACTTTCACTTCTCGGTCCACAATGCGGCCGGAATCGTCTCGATCCAGGAGGGAATCAGCGTCAGCGACGCGCTGATCAGGCTGCGGGCGTACGCCTTCAGCCATGACCTGCCGCTGGCAGATGTGGCCAGAGAGATCATCGCGCACAGGCTGAGGCTGCGATGAGCGCCCGGCCGACCGGACGGCACCCTCGGGATGGTGGCTAGCGTGACCAGGGAGTCCGAAGTTGTCCGGGTGCTTGTTGAGATGGCGGATACCCTCGTCGAGGACTACGACGTCGTCGAGATGCTGACGGGCCTGGCGGACTCGGTCAGTCAGCATGCTCGGCGCCTCCGCGGCTGGTGTCATGCTGGCCTCGCCGTCCGGCACCCTCGGGCTGGTGGCGTCGTCCAGCGAGGCAATGCGGCTGCTGGAACTGTTCGAGCTGCAGTCCAGGGAAGGCCCGTGCCTCGATGCGTTCCGCACCGGGCAGGCCGGTCGGCCACGAGATCCTTGAGGCCGGATCCGGGCGCTGGCCGACCTTCTCCGGTGCCGCCATCGAGGCCGGGTTCCACTCGGCCGTCGCGATCCCGCTCCGCCTGCGGGAGGTGACGCTGGGCGCACTGAACCTGCTGAGCGAAAGTCAGGCTCCGCTGGAAGAGGCCGACGTTGTCGTCGCCCGTGCGTTCGCCGATCTTGCCGCCCTGAGCATCGCGCAGCACCGGGCCGCTGCCGAGGTACTGCGCCTGAACGAGCAGCTATCCAGCGCGCTCAACAGCCGGATCGTCATCGAGCAGGCTAAGGGCGTGCTCTCCGAGCGGGCGGGCGTCAGCCTAGCCGAGGCGTTCGAGCGGATGCGCGCCTACGCGCGGAACGGCAACCTCCGGCTGACGGACGTTGCCCAGGCCGCGGTGAACGGCACACTCGAGCCGCAGGCCTGGGCACCACGCCCGCCGGGGCGGCCGCTGACCGGGCAGGCGCCATGGCGTTTGCGCCAGCACTCGCGGGGCAGGCTGCAACCGGCCTGCCGGCAACCGTCAGGCCGGTCGGCGTGCCTCATTCCCGGATCGCGGGCGGCGGGTGGTGACCAGCGCGCTGGCACGCTGCTCACCACCGGACCGCTGCGAGGTAACCTCATGGAAACATCCTCCGGGCAGCATGAGAGCGTGAACTGGCGCCGGATACTCGTGGGCTGCGAATTCACGTACATCACGGAGATCAGCACTCCGGTGATCTACCAGGTGCAGCCCGCCACGGCGCCGGGCATTGCCCTGGAGAGCCAGCAGTGGACGTCCAAGCCGCACATGACCATCCGCGGCTACACCGACCTCTACGAGAACCCGTGTGTCCGGGCAGTGCTCCCGCTCGGCCGGTCGAGCTTCCGGTACCAGGCCATAGCGGTCGTCCCTGATGTCACCGAGGACGCCGATGAGCAGGCGCCGGAGCGTGCGCCGGACGCGCTGCCGGACGCCACCCTGATCTACACGCTGCCGAGTCGCTACTGCCTGCCAGACGTTCTGGGGGACGAGGCCTGGTCGCGCTTCGGCGGCCTGCCTCCCGGCTACCGTCGGGTCCAGGCCATCTGCGACTACGTTCACGACCACCTGACATTCGAGTACGGCAGCACCGGGCCGCTGTCGAGCGCGGCCGACGTGAACGAGGGCCGGCACGGCGTCTGCCGCGACTTCACGCACCTGGCTGTCTCCTTCTGCCGCGCGCTCAACATCCCGGCCCGCTACGTCTTCGGCTACCTGCCCGACCTCGATGTACCGCCCGATCCGGCGCCGATGGACTTCGCGGCCTGGATGGAGGTCTGGCTGGGAGACCGCTGGTGGACGTTCGACCCGCGCAACAACGTCAGGCGCAAGGGCCGCATCGTCATCGGCCGGGGCCGGGACGCTTCCGACGTGGCGATGGCGACAACCTTCGGCGCGCCGCTGCTGGAGTCCATGGTCGTCCAGGCCGAGGAGGTCACCTGATGACGCTCGATACCCGGCTGCTGGACAACGCCCTGCTCGATCATCGCGAGCTCGACCTGCAGCGCGCCCGCCGGGTCAGCTACGTCATCGAGCAGCGCTTCCGGTACGAGTACGACGCGCCGGTGCACTCGCTGCGGCACCGGCTGATCATCGTGCCGCCGCCCAGCCACGGCAATCAGTACCTGCGCGCCCACCAGCTGGAGGTGACGGGCGCCAGGACCCGGCGCCGCGTGCACCGGGACGCGTCCGGGAACGTTATCGCCTGGCTGCATGCCGAGCAGGTGATGCACGCGATCGAGTTCCGGCTTGCCGCGATCGTCGAGCGCATCCGCGATGACGGGCCGGCGACGCTCCCGGCTCAGGCACTGCACAGCCCGCGGCTGCTGCGGCACACCGCGCTGACCGCCCCGGATGACCGCCTCCGTGCCCTGGCCGCGGAGATCGCCGCCCGTCCGGCCGGCCCGCTGCAGCGCGCCCGCCAGGTCAACGACGCCGTCGCGGCCGCGCTCTCCTACGAGGACGGCGTTACCTCGGTGCACACCACCGCGTCGGAAGCGCTGGCCGCAGGCCGCGGCGTGTGCCAGGACTTCGCCCACGTAATGCTGGCCATCTGCCGTCTTCTCGGCCTCCCCGCGCGGTACGTATCCGGCCATCTCATCGGCCAGGGCGGCACGCATGCCTGGGTTGAGGCCATCGTTCCGGCCGGGCGCCGCGCGCAGGCGGTCGCGTTCGACCCGTGCAACGGCCGGCCAGTCGATGCCAGCTACGTCACGATCGCGACCGGCCGGGACTACGCGGATGTCGCGCCGACCTCGGGCACCTTCCAGGGCACGGCCTCCGGCCGCCTCGTGTGCGACCGCCGGGTGGGAGTACTCGCCGCGACCGCCTAAGCCCCGGCCGGGCGCGCACCTGCCAGCACGGGCCGGCCTCGGAAGTGCGACCGCCGGCCGCCCAATCCGCCGGCGCAGCAGTTGCGAATGTACGGCGATGACTACCCACGGCGCCAGAATCGCTACCGGGCGTGCCGCGATCGGCACGCTCGCCGGACTGCTTGCCGCTGCCGTCGCACTCGGCGTGGCTCAGTTTGTTGCTGGCTTTGTCAACCCGGATGCCTCGCCGGTCATCGCGGTCGGCGGGGTCGCGGTTAATCTGACGCCAGCACCGGTCAAGGAATTCGCGATCGCGCATTTCGGCAGCCATGACAAGGAAGTGCTGGTCGCCGGCATCCTTATCGTGCTCGCTGTTTTCTCCGCAGTGATCGGCATCCTGTCGCGGCGGCGGATTGCCTACGGGTACGCCGGGCTCCTCGTGTTCGCCGTCCTCGGCGTAGCCGCCGCGGTGACCCGGCCGACCGCCACCGCGGCATACGCGCTGCCGCCCGTCGTCGGCGCACTCATCGCGGCCGCCGCGCTGACCCTGATGGTGCGTGCCGCGGGCGGCACCGCGGCGCCCGCCGCAGCCGCTCCCTCGGCGCCCGCCGCAGCCGCTCCCTCGGCGGCCCAGCTACCGCAACCTGCCGTCCGCGGGCACCGGCGGGCGCGCACGAGCGGCCGAGCGCGAGCCTGACCGCCGGCGGTTCCTGCTACTCGGGGCCGGGACGGCTGTCGTGGCTGCGGCCGGCGGCTATGGCGGCCAGCTGCTGCTGCGCAGCTTCAACGTCAGCGCGCTCCGCGCGGCGATCAGGCTGCCGAAGCCCGCCCGCGCCAGTACGGCCATTCCGGCGGGCGCTCAGCTGCCGGTACGCGGCATCACTCCGTTCCTCACGTCCAACTCGAGCTTCTACCGGGTCGACACCGACATCGTCCTGCCGCAGGTCTCGCCCGACACCTGGCGGCTGCGGGTGCACGGCATGGTCACAAAGGAGCTGGATATCTCCTTTGACGAGCTGCTTCGCCGCCCGCTCACCGAGGCCGACATCACCCTGGTCTGCGTGTCTAACCAGGTCGGCGGCAACCTCAACGGGAACGCCCGCTGGCTCGGCGCCAGCCTCGCCCAGCTGCTTCGCGACGCCGGCGTTCACAGCGGAGCCGATCAGATTCTGTCCACGTCGACCGAGGGCATGACCATCAGCACGCCGCTCGCCGCGGTGATCGATAACACGGACGCCATGATCGCCGTCGGCATGAACGGCGTGCCGCTGCCGGTCGCGCACGGCTTCCCGGCCCGGATGATGGTGCCCGGCCTGTACGGCTACTGCTCAGGCACCAAGTGGGTGACCGATCTCAACGTCACCACTTTCGCTGCCGAGAAGGCCTACTGGACGCAGCGCGGCTACGCGGAGCAGGCCGCGATCAAGACCATGTCACGGATCGATGTGCCCAAGCCGCTGCAGCAGATCAAGGCCGGGCAGACGACAGTGGCCGGAGTCGCCTGGGCGCCGCACCGCGGCATCGATGCCGTCGAAGTCCGGGTTGACGGCGGCGCCTGGCAGCTGGCAACGCTCGCCGCTGTACCTGGCATCGACACCTGGCGGCAATGGGTCTGGCACTGGGACGCCACGGCCGGAGTCCACCAGCTCGAGGTGCGTGCCACCGACGGCACAGGCGCAACTCAGACCTCCAGGCAGGTCTCTCCGCTTCCGAACGGAGCGTCCGGCTGGGACAACGCGGCGGTGACCGTCACCTAGCCCGCATCAGAGCAATCGTGCTCGAACTGTTCAATCAACCTGCTACTCAAGGGAGTAACAATGCCAACCAAGGGCATCATTTTCGCCACGGCGGCCGCCGCTCTCGCTCTCGGCGCCGCGGCCTGCGGCTCCAGCGGAACGACTGCTTCATCGTCGTCGTCCAGCAAGCCGGCGGCGTCGCCGTCAATGAGTTCGTCAGCAAGCACTACCTCGACGAACTTCGGACCCGGATGCGCCTCAGTCCCGTCGTCGGGCGCAGGCAGCTTCAGCGGCATGTCTGCCGCTCCGGTGGCCACCGCGGCGTCCGCCAATCCGCTGCTGTCCACGCTGGTCACCGCAGTCAAGAAGGCAGACCTGGTGGACACGCTGAACTCAGCGCAGGGCATCACCGTCTTCGCCCCCGATAACTCGGCGTTCGCCAAGATCCCGGCGGCCACGCTGGACAAGGTTCTGGCAGACAAGAGCGAGCTCACGACGATCCTGACTTACCACGTCGCGGCTGGGCGCATCACGCCTGCCCAGCTGGCAAGCGGCAAGCCGATCAAGACGCTGGAAGGCGGAACCATCACCCCGGCCAAGATGGGCAGCACGTACGAGGTCAACAACGTCCCGGTGGTATGCGGGAACGTGCAGACCGCCAACGCCACCGTCTACATCATCGGGTCGGTGCTCACCCCGCCGACGAAGAGCTAGCCAGATCAGCCCCGGCCGCGTTCTGAGCCCGCGCGGCCGGGGCCCCTGCCTCCGTCCGGCGACCTTCCATTCAGAGACCGCCTGCCTCTTGGGTCGCAGTCCGCGTTGCGCGCGATACTGGATGTGCTCAGTCGTGCGCCAGCCGCGGGAGGTCAGCGATCCAGCACCGTGGGCCGCGCCCCCGCCGTGCGCCGTGAGGCGCCTCAGGCTCGCGCAGCTCGGTCCGGCACTCGAGAACCGCGACTTCCGGCTCTGGTGGCTCGCCATGTTCGGCGTGAACATGAGCCTGCAGATGCTCGAGGTCGCCATCGGCTGGCAGGTCTACGCCCAGCACAACAGCCCGCTTGATCTGGCTGGATCGGCCTCGCCGAGTTCATCCCGATGTTCGTGCTCGCCATCCCCGCCGGGCATCTCGCTCACCGGCTGCCCTGGCGGCTCGTCCTGGCGGCGGCGCTGCTGGCAGGCGCGGCGGCCGGAACCGGCCTCGCTGTGCTGAGCGAGGCCCCGCCGTCCTCGGTGCTGCCTTACCTGGCGCTGGCAGCCGGGGCGGGCAGCGTCATGGCAATCGGCACTCCGGCCGCGCGGGCAATGCCTGCCGTGCTCGTTCCCCCGCACCTGATTCCCGGCGCGATGACATTGCGGTCGGTCGCGACGCAGGCGGCGATGGTGCTCGGCCCGCGCTCGGCGGCGTGCTCTACGGTGTCTCGCCGGTGGTTGTCTACCTGCTCTCCGCGGTCGTGTGCCTGCTCGCCTCGGCCCAATACTTCACGGCCTCGGGCCTCAGCCGAGCCGCCCAGGAGGGCGCCGCCGCTCCCCCCTGAAACCGTGACCATCGTGGTCTTCGTTCCGGCCCAGAAGTGCCGGAACGAGCGGATGTACCGACTGAGCGTCATGCCCGGCCATGTCAGGACCTTCGGCACTGACTGCCCAGTCAGATAAGGGATTCACTCGAAGACATGCCCGTCAGTGAGAGCGTCACGCCCGTTTCCGGTCCCGAGGCAAGTACCGCTGGCGCGGCCCTCGCCGATCCGCAGAATGAAGGCCAGCCCGTTACCGTAGTCGGAGGGCCAGTGTCACCACCCGCGCCGGGCGCACGGGACTGGCTGTCGGTACTGTCGCTGGGCTTCGGCATTGATCGCAACGGCAACCGGCGCTCGCCGATCTGGACCAACATCATCTTTCTCGGAGTCCTGCTGCCGGGCTTCGCGCTGTGGGGGCTCTATCGTGCCTTCGCCACTCCCACGAGTGTCGGCCTGTGGGTCCTGGCGGCAGCGCTGTATCTGTTCACGCTGTTCGGCGTGACACTGGGGAACCACCGCTACTGGACGCACCGCGGGTATGAGATGAAGTTCCCGCTGCAGGTCGTGCTAGCCGTGGCCAGCGGCATGTCGCTGGAGGGCGACATCCAGCAGTGGGTGCTGAACCACCGCGCGCACCATCGCTTCGCCGATGAAGTCGGCAAGGACCCGCATTCCCCGTACGAGTACTCGCAGTGGCACGGATACAAGGGCCTCGCCTGGGCGCAGGGCGTCTGGCTGTTCTTCGGATACAAGCGACCCCCCGGCTACGAGGTGCACCGTGACCTGGCCGGGGACCGGCTGGTGCAGTGGCAGCGACGGGCGTTCGCGTTCCTGGCGATCGCGAACTTCCTGGTGCCGCTGGCCTTCTACCCGCTGTACGGGTGGAACGCCGTGCTCATCGCCGGGGCACTGCGCACCGCGGCCCTGATGACCGCCACCGGCTTCGTCAACTCCGTCTGCCATAAGTGGGGCAGCCGCGCGAAGGACAGCCGCGGGCTGGAGTACCGCGCCGACGACAGCCGCAACAACTCCTTCGTCGCCGTCGTCGCCGGCGGCGAGGGCAACCACAGCTGGCACCACGCCGATCCTGCCTGTCCCCGCCATGGCCGCAAAGTGGCGCTCGATGCCGCGGCAGCGGCAGCGGGAGCCAGGCCCGACCGCGGCTGGCGTCCGGACGCCACCTGGCGCCTCATCCAGTTCTTTGCCGCGCTGGGACTGATCTACAAGCTGCGGCCACCGCGGCCGGAGGTCTGCTTTGCCGACAAGCAGCTGACGCCAAGCCCGTCCCTGCGGGAGACCCACCGCGAGTGGCACATGGTGGATCCGGACGAAACGCACGAACTCGTTCCGCTGTAGCCCTCCGGCTGGCGGCCGCTGGCCGGACCCGGCCAGCGCGCTCTCAGTCGCCGGGGCCGCGGCGCCGCGCGGCGCCGCTCCTCGCGGGCGCCCGGTAGCCACGGCCCTGCGTGGCTGAGCCGCTCAGCCGCCAGCGCACGGACGCAATCACGAGCGCCAGGATCGTGGCCGCGAGCATCGCGAGGAAGCCGCCGGCGATCCACTGCGCAGCGCTGACGGCCAGGGCAGTACGGGAAGTGTCGGCCGACCGGTCGTGGATCAGCCCGGCCAGTACGGCGGCCGCCGTGTACGCAATCGCCGGCGCCGGGATGATCCGGTAGGCAGCACGCGGCTGCACAGCCAGCGAAGCGGCTATGGTGCCGGCCACGATAAGAAGACCCAGGACGAGGCCGGGCTCGCTCCCGGTCATGATGGTAATCAGGGCGCCGGCCGCGGCACCGCTGCCGACAAGGACAACTCCGCGTGGCCACGGCAATTCGCCCCATCGCGGCATCGGACTGGCCGGCTGCCGCCGTCCGCGGCCTGCGGGCGCGCCGGTTGCGCGGCGCCGTGGAGCACTCATGTGCTAACCGATGGTAGCCGGTCCGGCTCGATAAGCTGCGCAGGTAATCTTCCGCCGTACGGCAGTTACTTAGCCAGGGGGAGGCTATGAACCGCATACCGGGGAAATCGCGCTGGGCGGGGCGCGCCGGCTACTCGCTGAGCTGTGCTGCCGCGGCTCTGGTTCTGGTCGTCAGCGGCTCGTCGTACTTCTTAGTCCGCGACGTCGCCAGCATCGGCTCCTCGCATGCGATCGTCAGCGGTCCCTCGGTCGGCGCGCAGAACATCCTGCTGATGGGGCTGGAGAGCCGGACCGACTGGGCCGGGAACATCCTGCCCGACAGCATCCTGAATGCCCTGCACTCGGGCAGCAGGCAGGCCGTCGAGAATGGCACCGGCGGCAACGACACGAACACGCTGATCCTGATCCACATCCCGGCCGGCGGCAGGAAGGCCGTCGGATTCTCCATTCCCCGTGACGACTGGGTCAGCTTCGCCGGCATGGTCGGGCCGCAGCAGGCAGGCAAGATCGATCAGGCGTACGGCGTGAGCATGTACTACGAGCAGCAGAAACTCCGCGCGCAGAACCCGGGCATGAGCCAGGACCAGCTCGCGTTCCTCGGCAACGAGGCCGGCCGCACCGCGGCGGTCGCGACGGTGGAGCAGCTGACCGGCGTGCACATCGATCATTTCGCCGAGGTCAACCTCGACGGGTTCTACGAGCTCGCGAAAGTGCTCGGCGGCGTCGAGGTCTGCCTCAACCATGCGGTCAGTGATCCTTACTCCGGCGCGGATTTCCGGGCCGGCTACCAGCACCTTGACGCCAGGCAGGCGCTGGCATTCGTCCGCCAGCGCCACGGCCTGCCGAATGGCGACCTGGACCGCACGCACCGCCAGCAGGCATTCCTTGACTCGGTGATGCATCAGCTGCGAGCAGAGGGAGTTCTGTCCGACCTGACCAAGATGCAGGCCCTGCTATCGGTCGCCAAGCAGTACGTCATCACCGACGCTGGCTGGAACCTGCTCGACTTTTCCACCCAGATGCGGTCCCTGACCAGCGGGAACCTCGTCTTCCGGACGCTGCCGATTCAGGGCTACGCGACCATCGACGGCCAGGACGCCAACGCCGTCAATCCCGCTTCCATCAAGGCCATCGTGCACGCTGCGTTCTATCCGCAGCCCGCTCCGCGCGGCAGGCGGTCCCGGTCCGCAGGCCGGGCCACGCCGGCGACGGTGGTGGACGTGCTCAACGGCGGCAACACCACCGGCCTGGCCGCCCGCGATTCTGCCGCACTCACCAGGGCGGGCTACCGGGCCGGCAAATCGGGAACACCAGCTACCGGACCGCCACGGCAATCCTGTACGGGCCGGGAGTCTCAGCGAGCGCCAGCAGGATCGCCAGCCTCTTCGGCGTCACCGCTACGGCGAGCTCATCGGTAGCGGCCGGGCATGTTGAGGTCCTGCTCGGCGCCGATGCCACGACGCCGATCAGCGCCGCCGCCGCGATGGGGTCCCCGTCACCAGCACCATCGTCGGTTATCCCCAGCACAGGACCGCAAGGCGGCGCGGTCACGGCCAAGGACGGCATTCCCTGCGTGAACTGAGCGGATCGACGGTCAGCCGGCCAGCGCCCGGACTCGCTCGATGAGTTCCTCGATCACCATGTCCTGAGCGGCGAGGTGCTCCTGGATCTTGACCGCCTCGTGAAGGACGGCGTCGGCGTCGTTGTAGGTGGCCTCGGCCCGGCGGGCAGCCGCTGCAGCCAGCACGTTCTGACCCACAATGATCACCGAGAGCAGCACCAGCTGAAGGAAGGTCTGAGATACCCAGGACACCAGCGTGACCGCGCTGTGGGATGCGATGGCGCTCGGCAGGCTCACCAGGGCAATCGCGGCGAAAGCGTAGGCACACCACATCGTGCCGACCCCGTTGGTCACCTTGACCGCGAACCATGCGTTGAACCGGTCCGCGGCGGTGCCCCGCGGTAGCTGGCCCGTGATCTTGCCGTGGCTAGTGTCGGCGGCCAGCTTCTCCTGCGTCCTCGGATGGGGTACGTACCGGTAGATCGCTCGTTCGGCCATGACGCCACTTCCTTTTCATCTGAGCTCGCCTGCGGGCGCGCGGCGGCGGGCGCGGTGCGGCGGCAGACGCGGGCGGCGGCGCCGCAGGCCTGCTCAACTGCCGGATAGTGCCCGTCGGCAGACACTCCCGCGAGAGATCGGGGGCGGCCGTGACGGGCCGCGATGACCATCCCGGCCGTGAGGATCACGGTGCCTGCGGCGGAACTCTAGCGGAGGCGAGAAGCCCTGGTCGTGAGCGAACCAGCTGCCTGTCCCGGTGTCGTCGACGGACGGCCGCAGCGGCCGGGCAGGCGACTTGATGCGCTGGCGCGAATCACAGGCTCTCGGTCAGCCAGTGCTTCGGCAGCTGAGCGCATCGTGCATCGGGCGTGATCCGCCAGGCTGACGCGCCGAGCGTCATCGCTCCGCAAGCAGGCCGCGGTCGCGCAGGCTCTCGGCGGTCTCGACGATCGTGGTCCGGGCCGGGCGCGGGCGCCAGCCGAGCTCGTCGCGCGCCCGGTCGTTGTGAATGATCAGCCGGGGCACCTCCGGCCCGGGCGCTTCCTCGGTCGGCACTCGGTCTGCCAGCGGTCCGAGCCGCTCGCGCAGGATCCGGGCCATCTCCAGGAAGCTGATCGTCGGTCCGTCAGCTAGTGCCAGGAAGCGCTTGCCGGCTGCCCCGGGCGCGGCCATCGCGCGGATGTGCAGATCGGCGACGTCGCGCACGTCGGCGACGCCGAAGCGCTGGCGCCTGACGACGGGCATCGTCCCGTCGAGCATCGCCTTGGTCAGCTGCAGCGACGAGCGCGCCTGCGTCGTCAGGGTAGGCCCGAGTATGAAGGTCGGGTTGACCACGACCAGCTCCGTCTCGCCGCCCGCACGTTCGATGAAGTCCCACGCGGCCCGCTCGGCGATCGTCTTGGACCGCGGGTAGGGCGGCAGGCCGGGCATGTCAGGATCGGTCCAGTCCGCCTCGGTGTACTCGGCTCCGGGCTTGGGTGAGTAACCGACCGCCGCGAACGACGAGGTCAGCACCACCCGCCTGGCGCCCGCATCCCGCGCGGCGCGCAGGGCACGCAGCGTGCCCTCGCGGGCGGAAACGATCAGCTCGTCGGGATCGTCGGACTGGGCCGCCGGGATGGGCGTGGCGACGTGGTGCACCTCCTCGCAGCCGGCCGCCGCGGCAGTCCAGCCCTCGTCGGCGGTCAGGTCGGCGGTGACGACCTGAAGGAGGCTGTCGTCCGCATCACCGCGACGCACCGCCGCGCGCACGTCGTCCTCGCTGTCGGGCGAGCGAACCGTCGCCCGCACCTCACGACCGTCCCGCAGCAGCGCGGCGATCAGCTGCGTGCCCAGATAACCGGACCCGCCAGTCACCAGGACCCGGCTCATCGCAGCACCGCCTCTTCCAGTCGCGGGATCATGGCCTGCACCTGCAGGTCCGCCTCAGCCTCCGCGTCCGCATCACCGCGGTCGCGGGCATCCCACAGCGCAGCCTTCACTCGCAGATAGTCCAGATGCGTCCGGAGCGTCACGATCTCGGCCTCGATCCGCTGGGCGTGACGCAGCAGCAGATCGCGCTGCTCGCCTGCCGCCTCGCGGCCGCGCCCGCGGTTGGCCTGGTAGGTGCGCATGTCCTCGATCCCGACGCCCATGGCGCGCAGGCAGGCCAGCGCCTGCAGCGTATCGAGGTCCTCCTCGCGGTACCGGCGGTGCCGGCTGCTCGGGTCGCGCTCGACCGGGCCTATCAGCCCGATCTCCTCGTAGTAGCGCAGCGTCGGCTCACTCAGCCCGCTGCGCCTGGACACGTCCTGGATACTGAGAGCAGTCATGCGAACAGCAAAGCAAACCTCAAGCGCTTGAAGTCAAACCCCGCTGCATCGGCCTCTCCGCGATCGTCAGCTACCTGCAGAACCTCCCGCGGCAGTGCAGTTCGATTCCTTCGATGACGTGCGAGTTCGCGAGGCGGGCGATGAGCTGATCGTCGAGGCAGCCGCCCGGCAGGCGCCCGGGCACCGGCGCGCCGTTCAGCATGCCGTACGCCTGGTTCATTACCCCGAGAACGGTCGCGTCTCCCGCTTCGACGAACGCCCGGCGCTGTCTTCCGGCGTCCGGGATCTCGCGCGCCGACGGCCTTGCCGTTACCCCCTCGCGGGCTTGCGGCGGGGCTATTCAGTGTTACTATGTACCGGTAGTCAATATCACTGAGTAGTCGGGAGCGGAGGTGTTCCATGGGCAAGCAGGTGACGGAGATGCTCAAGGGAACGCTGGAAGGCATCGTCCTCGCGATCCTGGTCAGCCGGCCGGCGTACGGCTACGAGATCACGGCATGGCTGCGGGACCAGGGCTTCGCCGACATCGCCGAGGGGACCGTCTACGCGCTGCTCATCAGGGTCGAGCAGCGCGGCCTCGTCGACGTCGAGAAGGTTCCCTCCGAGAAGGGGCCGCCGCGCAAGGTGTACTCCCTCAACGCCCAGGGACGCGAGTACCTCGACGAGTTCTGGAGGACGTGGAGCTTCCTCACAGAGCGTCTGGAACAGCTCCGCGAAGGAGGCAAGTGAAATGGCAGCGAAGTGGATCGAGCTGGTCACCGGGTCGCTCGAGCAGAAGAAGCGGTACCGGCAGTACAGGGCTCGCATCAAGGCCCTGCCCGAGCCTTACGGCACCGTCGCCGCAGGCGTTCCAGCGGTACTTCATGTACTACGCGGGCATCGTCGATGGCGAGACGGGCCTCAAGATGTTCGGCGACTTCGCCGACCTCTGGGAGCGCGCCGCCGCCGACGGAACACCCGTGCGCGACATCGTCGGAGAGGACCCGGTCGAGTTCGCCGACACATTCGCCCAGGCCTATTCCGGCAAGCGGTGGATCGACAAGGAACGCGCTCGCCTGACCAAGACAATCGAGGACGCGGAGCGAGAGGAACGGAAATGACCACCAGCGCAGCCATCCACGTTCAGGGTCTGGAGAAGTCGTACAAGAAGCTGCACGTACTGCGCGGCGTGGACTTCGACGTGGCGCGGGGCAGCATCTTCGCCCTGCTCGGCTCCAACGGCGCGGGCAAGACCACGGTCGTGAAAATCCTGTCCACGCTGCTCAAGGCCGACGCGGGGACGGCCACCGTGGATGGCTACGACGTCGCCACCCAGGCGGCGAACGTGCGCGAGTCCATCAGTCTCACCGGGCAGTTCGCGGCCGTGGACGACACCCTCACCGGGCGAGAGAACCTGGTGCTGGTGGCCCGGCTGCGGCACCTGAAGGACGCCGGCCAGATCGCGGATGACCTGCTGACCCGTTTCCAGCTCACCGACGCGGCCGGGCGAAGGGTGTCGACGTATTCCGGAGGCATGCGCCGCCGCCTGGACATCGCCATGAGCCTCATCGGGAGTCCGCCGGTGATCTTCCTGGATGAGCCGACCACCGGGCTCGACCCTCAGTCGCGCGCTGAAGTGTGGAACAGCGTCAGGGAGCTCGCCGGTCAGGGCACGACGGTGCTGCTCACGACGCAGCAGCTGGACGAGGCCGAGCAGCTCGCCGACCGGATCGCGATCCTCCATGACGGGCGGATCATCGCGAACGGCACCCTCGCCGAGCTGAAGCAGCTCTTCCCGCCCGCCCACGTCGAGTACGTCGAGAAGCAGCCGTCCCTCGAGGACATCTTCCTCGCCATCACCGGCACCGACGACGACGCGCGCACGGCCAGCACTGCAGGCACGAACAACTAAGGAAGAACGATGACTACCACCTACTTCGTCGGCGACACCGCCGTCCTGCTGGGCCGGTCCATGCGCCACATCGCCCGCAGCCTGGACACCATCATCACGGTCACGATCATGCCGATCGCCCTCATGCTGCTGTTCGTCTACGTGTTCGGCGGCGCGATCCGCACCGGGTCGGGCTCACTATGTGAACTACCTGCTGCCCGGGATCCTGCTCATCACGATCGTGATGGGCATCTCCTACACCGCAATACGGCTCTTCACCGACATGCAGAGCGGGATCTTCGAGCGATTCCAGTCCATGCCGATCGCACGCTCGAGCGCGCTGTGGGCGCACGTGCTGACCTCAGTGGTCTCCAATCTGATCTCGCTGGTGCTCGTCGTGCTCGTTGCCGTCGCTCATCGGGTTCCGCTCTGGCGCGGGAGCGCTGGCATGGCTGGCCGTCGCCGGCATCCTCGTCCTGTTCACCCTGGCTCTGACCTGGCTCGCGGTCATCGCCGGACTGTCCGCCAAGACCACGGACGGCGCGGGCGCGTTCTCCTACCCGATCGTCTTCCTGCCGTTCATCAGCTCGGCTTTCGTGCCCACCCGCACCATGCCCGGCCCGGTGCGCGCCTTCGCCGACAACCAGCCGGTGACCTCCATCGTCAACACGATCCGCGACCTGCTTGCACAGCAGCCAGTCAGCGCGAGCATCTGGACCGCCCTCGCCTGGTGCCTCGGCATCCTCGTCGTCGCCTACGCCCTCGCCATGGTCACCTACCACCGCAAGACCGCCTGAGGATGGAACGGCCCGGCCTGCCCGGGGACCTTGGCGTGCGGGCCTGGTTAGTGTCGTTCTGGCGACCTCACCAGGCCCCCATCGGGCCGCGCTGCACTAGTCAGCCTGCTCTTCTCGCGCGTGCATCGGCAGCCGAAACACGAGGACGAAGGCGACCGCCAGCGGCACCAGGCAGGCCCACGCGGTGATCTGCAGGGCGTCGGGTGGGAGGTGGTGGCCGAACGCCGAGAAGAAGATGGTGCCCAGGACGGCGACGCCGAGCGCGGTCGAGAGCTGCTGGACGGCCTCCAAGACACCTGAGGCGGATCCGACCTCGTCCATGTTCACGCTGGTCAGAATGAACTGGAACAGCTGCCCGATGCTGGCACCGACACCTGCGCCGATGAGGAACAGGCCGGGGACGAGGTCCCAGGTCGAGGCGGTGCGGGCACCGGTGAGGATCAGGGCGAGCCGCGGCCGCGCCGGCGGCGATGAGCAGTATCCCGATATGCAGCAGGTGACGTCCGAGCCGGCTGACGAGCGGCGATGGAGCCGATCATGCCGAGGATCATCCCCACGACCATCGGCGTCAACGTCAGCCCGGCGTGGATCGGTGACCAGCCCTCGCCGAGCTGGCCGTAGAGCGAGATACAGAGCAGCAGCCCGCCGAAGGCGCCGAAGAGGGCCAGTGCGACCGCGATGCCGCTGAGATAGGTGCGGTTGGTGAGCAGTGTGGGTTCGATCAGCGGGTGGTCGCTCGCGGCGTCGCTCGTAGCGCAGGAAGGCGAGCGAGCAGAGCAGCGCCGGCCGCGAGCATGGCGAAGCGACCAGGCGGGCCAGCCGTCGGTCCGACCCTGGATGAGCGGATAGATGATCGCGACGAGCGCCAGGCCGACCAGCCAGACGCCACCGATGTCGAGCTTGACGCCGGGGTGCGTGGCACCGCGGGGCAGCGAACGGATCGCCAGCGCCAGCGCCAGCACGCCGATCGGGACGTTGATGAGGAACACCAGGCGCCACCCGATCCCCCAGAGGTTGGCGTCGATCAGCGCGCCGGCGACGATCGGCGCGGCGAGCATCGCCACGCCCGTCGCCGGACCGAACAGGCCCAGTCGCCTTGTCCATCTCGGCCTCGTCGTCGAAGACCTGCTTCATCAGGCCGAAGCCCTGGGGGATCATGAGCGCGCCGAAGGCGCCCTGGAGCACCCGGAAGGCGATGAGCACGCCGATGGTCGGGCGCGGCGGCAGAGGCGGCGGAGAAGAGGGTGAAGCCTGCCGAGCCGATGAGAAACAGCCGGCGGCGGCCGAAGATGTCGCCGAGCCGCGCGCCGGCGATCAGCAGCACGGCGAAGGCCAGGGTGTAGCCGGCGCTCAGCCACTGCAGGGTGCTGGCGCCGCCGCCGAGATCGCGATGGATCGACGGACCGGCGACGTTGACGATCGTGGCGTCGAGCAGATCCATGACGTTGGCGGCCAGCACGACGGCCGCGACGACCCAGCGCAGGCGGTAGGGCTGCGTGCTCGGCGGCGAGTCGAGCAGGTGCTGGCGGCGGTGTCCATGGGAGTCGTCTTCGGTGTCGATCAGCTCCATCGAGCGGAGTCGCGTCGATGCCGACGCGGGATCGTACACTGTTCGTTACGAACACTGTACGTGACGGACGGCGTTCCTGTCAAGTAGAGTTCGGTCCGTAATGTCTCTCGCCGGACGGTCCAGCAACGATGAGCCGCTCCGCGCCGCCATCGCTCGACCCGTGACCGCCCCGCGAAGGCACCGCTCAGCGAGGACGCGGTCGTCGACGCGGCCCTGGCGATCCTGAAGTCAGAGGGTCTCGAGGCGGTCACGATGCGCCGGGTCGCAGCCGCCCTGGATACGGGCGCCGCCTCGCTCTACGTCTACGTCTCCGGCCGCGAGGGCCTGCTCCAGGCGATGCTGGATCGCGTCACCGCCACGATCGAGCTCGAGCCCCCGGATCCCGTCACGCTGGCGGGCTCAGCTGCACGCGCTCCTGCTGCGCATGCACCGCGCACTGGTCGCTCATCCCGGGATCGCGGCGATGACCCTGGCCGATCCGCCGACGACCGAAGCGGTGCTGCGCCTGACGCGAGAACCTGCTGGGGATCCTGCTCGCCGGTGGCCTTGACCCCCAGGACGCCGCCTGGGTGTGCGACATCTTCGTGCTGCTGGTGACGGACGCCGCCAGTGAGGACGACGTGCGCCGCGCCTATGACCGCGGCGACACGACGGCAGCCAGGCCACGTCGACGAGCTCTACACGACCTTCGCCGGCCTGCCGCCCGACCGCTTTCCCTTGCTCGCCGCCCACGCCGCGCAGATGGTCGCCGGCGATAGCGACGAGCGGTTCCGCTTCGCCATCGACGTCGTGCTCGACGGCGTGCTCGCCAGAGCAGGCCCGCAGTAACGAGCCTTTCTCAGCCAGGGCACGGCGGTCAGGCGGTCGGCCCGATGAGCTTCCAGCTGGTCTGCCACGTCCAGTGACTGCGGGCGGTGAGCGAGATGCTGAGGCCCGCGTTCAGGCCGGACAGCCGGCGTCGACCCAGCTGCGAAAGAGCTCGACCCGCTCCTGCGGCCACGGACCGTCACAGGGCATCGACCCGTCTGCGACCTTCGCCAGGATTCCGTCGGCGTTGGCACGCACGTCGTCATAGGACGCCAGATCGAACGCCTTGGACATCGAGCTGATGTCCTTCTCCCGGAACAGCGGGCGGATATCGCGCTCGTAACCGACTGCTTCTTTTTCCATCCCTGCCTCCGTCACTGTCGCGTGTTCACGAGGAGACCAGCTGCTGGCCGCCGTCGATGTCATAGGTCCCGCCGGTAAGGGCGGTGTTGGTCATGATGTGGACAGCGAGCGCGGCCACGTCGGCAGGGCCGACGACGCGCCTGATCGGAAGCGTCGCGCGGAGCTGGTCCCGGCGAGCTTCCAGGTCGTCGCCAAGCAGCGTGGCCGACAGCGGCGAGTCGACGAAGCCGGCCGCGATCAGGTTGGCCCTGATCGGCGCCACTTCGACGGCGAGGTTGGCGATCAGGGCGGGCAGCGCGGCGGTGACCGCGGCGACTCATCGACAGGCCGGGCCCGCGCGCCCCGGCAGTGCCGGCCATGAACAGCAGGGTGCCCCCCGGCCGTACCTTGCCGACGGCCTGCTGCGCGACCGCCACAGCCAGCCATAGGTGCGCGTCGAAATCGCGGTGCGCCCGCTCCCGGTCCAGGTCGGCGAGGGGCGCATAGTACGGGCCGGGCCCGGTGACGAGCACGTGGTCGACCGGTGCGGGCAGCGCCTGGAAGAACGCCGCCAGCTGGCCAGAATCGGTGGCATCGAAGGCCGCGGTGCGCTGCGCGCCGAGTTCCGTGGCCGCTTGCTTCAGCCGGTCGGGATTTCGGCCGGTGAGAATAATGTCTGCGGCCTCAGCCCGGGCGCGCCGGGCGGTCTCCATCCCGATGCCGGAGCTTCCGCCGATCACCACGACCGTTTGTCCGGCCAGCTCTGGCTCTCGATGGGACAGAGCTGGAGCAGACGTGCTGGTCATGTTTCCTCCTCGAGGTTCCCCTGGACGGTCATGCCCGGACCCGCAGGAATGTGCCGGTTTGCTCGGTGGCCTGTTCTGCCTCGGGGGTGCCGAGCATGATCGGGTAGACGTGGGGCAGGCCCTCGCCGATGTGCAGGCTGACATCGACGCCGGCCCGGGCGGCCGCGGCGGCCAGCCGCTCGGAGTCGCTGAGCAGCAGGTCGGCCGTGCCGACCTGGATGAGCAGCGGCGGGAGCCCGGTCAGGGATGCGAACAGCGGCGACGCCAGCGGCGTCGCGGGGTCAGCCCCGGCCAGGTAGCCGGCCGCGAACTGACGCAGCATGGCGGGGGTGGAGACGGATCCTGATCGGCGCGCTCGGTCATCGAGGCCCCCGAGCTGGTCAGGTCCACCGTCGGGGACATCAGCACGGCGGCCGCCGGCAGCTCCTCCCCGGCGTCACGGGCGGCCACGAGCAGGGCCACCGCGAGCCCGCCGCCGGCCGAGTCACCGGCCACGGCTATCGACCGCGCGCTGAGGCCCTGGCCGGCACGCAGCCACCGCCACGCCGCTAGCACGTCGTCGATGGCGGCCGGGAACGGGTGCTCGGGAGCCAGCCGGTACTCAGGAAACAGCACCCGCATCCCGCTGGCCCGCCCCAGCCGGGCCGCCAGTTCGCCGTCGCTGCGCAGCGACCCGAGCTCAAACCCTCCGCCGTGCAGGAACAGCAGCACCCGGCCTGCCTCCGTGCCCGGCGCGGCCAGCCAGTGCGCCGGCACCCCGCCTGCGGTCACCTCGGTCACCCGCACATCGTCAGGCACGGGATGGAGGCGGCCGCCGGGCACGAAGGTGGCCCGGCGCTCCGCCAGCGGCGGCGCAGGCATGCTCGCACTCGACCCTCTGCTGATCCCTGCAGGAGGTCGATCACGTCCTGCATTTCCAGACTGGGAATGTCAGCATCTCCCTTGACGAGGACTGCCTGCCGCCGAGATATCGCGTCCGTGCGCTTGCCGTCTGAGCTTAAAGGCGGGAGGTGAGTTCGGTGACGATGTCTGCTGCTGACTGCGGCTGCCGGGCGAGCGCGACGCTTTGCCCGGCCCACATGGAGAGCGCCTCGATCTCGCCGGTGGTGCCGGTCATGGGCGGGGCTGGCTCGTAGCGGACGATGGCCTCGCCGGAGGCGAAGTGCGCGATGGTGTCGCCGGGCTCCGGGGCGCTGGGCGTCGGGGGGCGGCCGGCGGCGTCCCATGCCCGGGAGGTGGAATTGCTGCAGAGCGCGGTGCGGGGAGTCGGGCCAGCCGACGTCGTAGAGGTTCGGGTACCACTGCGGGTCCGTCTCGGCGGCGGCGATCAGCCGGCGCCGGTAGTCGTCGTGCAGGGGCATCTCGTCTGCGAGCAGGAACCGGGTGCCCAGCCAGGCGGCCTGGGCGCCGAGTGCCAGGACGGCGGCGACTCCGCGGGCGTCGCCGATCCCGCCGGCCGCGATCACCGGTACCGGCGCGACGGCGTCGACGACGGCAGGCACCAGCGGCAGGGTCGCCACCTGGCCCCAGACGTGGCCCCCGGCTTCCCAGCCCTGCGCGACGATGGCGTCGGCGCCGGCCGACCGCACGGCGGGCTTCCTCGGCACTGCCGACGGTGTGCAGGACGATCCCGCCCGCGGCGTGCACCGCCCCGATGTAGCCGGCCGGGTCGCCCCACATGAACGAGACGATCCGCAGCCCGGCGTCCAGGGCCCGGTCAAGGTCACGGTGGTGATCGCTGGTGAGGACGAAGTTGCCGCCGAACGGCCGCGAGGTCAGCCCCGCTGTCTCCCGGACGACCGCGCCCGTGTCGTCGGACCACGTCAGAGTCACCATCCCGAGCGCCCCGGCGTTGGATACCGCCGCGGCCAGCGGCGGAATCGCGGCCATGGGTGCCTGCACGATCGGCTGTTCGATTCCGAGCATTTCGCAGACTGGCGTGCGCACTGGCCCGCCCCCTCCGTCACTCGCACGGGCCGGTCCGGGCCCTGGTCAGCCCCGCCGGCGTGTTTACTCGGCTGTGTCACTCGTACGAGTTCGGGGTAGCCCCGGCCGCCCGCCGGTCCCAGCCGTGGAACTTGGAGTAGTCGCCGGCCTCCCAGGCTTCGCGCAAGCCCGGTACGGACAGGTCCCAGTCCGGGCGGATCTCGGCGGTGGCCGCTCGCAGGTCGCGCCACAGGTCATAGAACGACGGCCGGCCCAGAACCAGTAGCCGTTATAGACGCTGTGGATCACCAGGCCGGGCTTGAGCACCAGGGTGTGCGGGATCATCGGGTTGTGCTCGGGGTCCGTGTACTCCTGGATGTCCAGGTCCTTCTGGACGACCCGCCCCGGGATCGGACAGGAACGGCCACGGCGCGCCGACCGATTTGCGGAACTCCTGCAGCGTGTGATGGTCATCAGTGGCGATCGTCGCGACCTGGGTGTACGCCACCGCGATCTCCGCATAATGCTCGGCCAGTTCCAGATGCTGCCGGTGCTCCTTCGGGCAGTAGTTGCCCCGCGCGAGCGTCAGGATCATCGGATCCCGGCCCTGGATCTCGCTCAGCGTGCGGACGGTGCCGATATCGTCGGGCAGCGCGTAATCAGGGAACGTGCCACCGGGAATGATGTCAGAACGCATCAGAACAGGGCCCCTCACCGTCTCTACGGCCAGCTGCACAACCCGCGGTCAACTCGGTCACGACACTGCGTTTCTACCCGCAACGACCACCCCGACACCGCCCGAGAACTAACCGGCGGAGAACTAGGGCCGGGAATCAGCTTGGCGCTGTATTGTCCGTAAATGATCGATAAGTCACTGCCATCGGCTGGCGACAACTCTGCCACAGACGGCTGGGTGCCGACGGTTCACGATGTTGTGCTGCACGCTGCAGCGGGGCTAGGCAGATCAGGCCAGCCGGGCGGCGACACGGCTCAGCGCCGCGGCCATGCAGCCCGGTGCCTCGTGCCAGACCTGGTGGCCGGCGCCTGGCACGATCGTCAGCCGCGCGTCCGGCAACACCGCGGCCGTGGCCTCGGCCGCCTGCCGCGGGAGCGGGCTGCACTCCCCAGCGAGAACCTGCACCTCATATTTCCGGCTTCGGCGGGCCCCCTACGGGGCGCAGCTGGGTCAGATCGCCGAGCCTCAACGCCGGGACACGAGAATGATGGTCTGGCGCGGCACCTGATTGAGTCCATCAAGGCCGCCCGGCCGGCGTGAACTGCGTCGCAGCCAGGCCCCGGACCAAGATGGTCTGAGGCCTCTCTGCTTGCCTGTCGGATTCGGCAGGCGCCGTTCGTTGCGATGCTGGAGGGTTGCTGCAGGAGCCGCCCGGCACAAGGAGAAGCCATGACCGAGTACCTCATTGCCTTCAACGACGAGTGGGTTCCCGACCTCACCCTCGGGGAACTGCGCGAGAAGTCCAAGACCGCCCGGGCGCTGATCGCGGAGATGACGGCCGCCGGCGTCTTCGTCTACACCAACGGCGGTCTGGTCGCGGAGACGCCCGTGTTCAGCGTGGACGCCTCTAGCGGTGAGCCGCTGTTCACGGACGGCCCGTACGTCGAGAGCAAAGAGCACCTCGGCGGCTTCCTCGTCGTCGACGTACCCGACGAAGCGTCGGCCCGGTACTGGGCGGGCAGGGTCGCGGTGGCGGTCGGCTGGCCGCAGGAGGTGCGGCCCTTCCCAGATCGTGAGAGGTTCGTCGAGACCGAGGCGTAGAAGCGGAGGACCCTCGGACCACGGGTCCGAGGGTCCTCGACGCCAGGCTGCGTCTCTGCGCGTTGTACTCATTGATGATCGCGACTGTGCCGCCAGAAACAGTCAGCGCCAGGCGGGCGAGTACCGCGGCCCATGCCAGCCAGCACGCGCCGCGCGTCCCTCAGAAGATAAAGGGGATCAGCATTTTCGTGGACTGCTGGTACTCCGGATAGGCACTGGGGAAGAGCCTGGTCATATTGCGCTCCTCCACGAAGGCGCTGTAGATGAAGTACCCGCCGATCAGTGCCACGGCGATCAGCCACCAGACGCTGACAGCGATCGCCGAGCCGATAATCGCCAGCAGGATGCCGGTGTAAATCGGGTGCCGGATCGTCCGGTACGGGCCGGATGTGACCAGCTCGGGGTCTTCCTTCGTCGACGTCGGCATTCCCCAGTTCCGGCCGAGGTAGATCCGCGCCCAGACGGCCAGTCCCAGGCCGAGGACCCAGATGGCGAGGCCGACGCCCCACAGGACCGGGTCTCTGACGTATCCGACGCCATGCCCCTTCAGCACCCTCAGCCGGACCAGGAGCACGACGACCAGGATGAGCGCCACCCGGACGCCCGCGAAGCGCGCCCAGTTGCCCCGTCCCCGCTGTCCCCGCTTGGCCCCGGCGGATGCGGCGAACCAGCCCACCCAGAAAATGACCCAGCCCACGCCGATCACGATGTCAACCACTCGCATCGAAGTACCCCTCCGTGTCCGGATCGCCGGCAGCGCGCACGTCCCGCCGCTGACCGTCACAGATCCCGGCGGTGCCTGGTCTTCATGCGGCGCCGGCCCGGTCGCGCAGCGGAAGGGCGAAGTCGCTGCCGCCGCGCTTGCTGGCGTCGGTCACTGGCGCGGCGGTAGCCAGGAGGGTAACGCGCAGGCCCAGGTCACTGGGCTGGCGCTGCTGCTCGGCCGCCCAGGCCAAGCGCCGAGTCCCCGGCGGCTTGCCACTGCGCCTCCGTCGCGTCCTGGTCCAGGTGAACGTAGGCCTCCTGGTGCGCAGGCTCGGTGCGCAGCGTGAGTCCGGGGAGGCTGGCGGCGAGCTGGCCGGCCTGATCCTGCGGCACCGGCCAGCAGAACTCCACCGGGCCGTCGCTGTCCTGGTTCACCTCCCCGTAGTAGATCAGGAACGCGGCCCCGGCGGCTCCTTCGATCCGGGGCACCGGCACCGGCTGGGCCTTGAGCATGCCGATGACCTCCTTGCCCAGGTCCCAGACTTCCTGCTCGACTGCTGGCATGCCGCAGCAGGCAGAGCAGGCTGCGGGCGGGGATATCGCGGACCTCGACCTCGTACATGACGTTCCTCTTTCCAGTCAGGCGGTCAACGAGGTAGCCGGCCAGGTCCCGGCGGGCAGCGTGATCGGCTTCAGTCCCTGACCAGTAAGCGCCGACTTGCGCCGCAGCGGCCTCCGGCTCCAGGCTGAGGATCAGCCTGGATCTGCGCCAGCGGCACTCCGATCTGGCGCAGCGACGCGACCAGCCGAGCGTTGTCCAGCTGACCGGCGGCATACCAGCGGTAACCAGAGTCCGGATCGACCTCGGGCGGGCGGCAGCAGTCCCAGCTCGTCATACAGGCGCAGCGCCTTGGGCGACAGGCGGGACAGCCTGGCGAACTCACCGATGCTCATCAGGTCCACGGACGGCTCCCTCGTGCCGGGCCGATGCCCGGCTTCCCAGACTGTGCGGCTTCCCCCAGGGTCAAGGTCAAATTAGCGGTCTGCCGGCCTGCCGGTCAGCCAGGCCGGGCTGCGGCACTGGCTGCGCAGCACCTCGGGCAGCTCGCGGCCACGGCCTGGATCAGCGTGCGTCGCGGCCGGGGCGAGCCAGCAGCGGACGTGAGCCGGAACACCCCGGACCCGGGCGCGCTGCGCCGCCCACCCGCTAGGCGGCTGATTGGCATGGCTGACGTCGGCTGATGAGTCGGTCGTCGTCGTCGTCCCGGTAGTTAGCCCCACAGACTGGACAGCGCCACGACGAGCACCACGATCACGACGAGGACGATGGCTGCAAGAAGCACAGCTACCAGGTCCTTGGCACCAGCCAGGCTGGCTGACATCTCCCGACGGCGGCGCTTCTCGCCGGGCTTTCTACCGACCTTCGGCTTGCGCAGCATGGGGTCACGAGGTGGCGGAGGCACGACAAACCCGTTGAACAATTGTCCTCCAGTCTGCGGCACGTCTCCCGCGGTGGCTCGAACCATGCGTGAGCTCTGGGTCCGTCTCGCAGACAAGTCGGAGCATACAGCCCCGTCCCTGATGGGCGCCGATGATCTTGCCGGGAAGATCACACTCGAGGTGGCGCGGAGCGACATCGCGTAGGCGACGCGAACACAGCGAGCGCCCTTGACTGTGGTCTTTGCTCGCTAGAAGGATCCGGGCATTAGCCGGACGGGCCAGTCACGTCTTGCGCCCGCGGGGCCTTCCGAACCGGACCTCATGGCCGGACAGGGCCTGTGAGCTGCACTCGGATGAGTGAGGATTCGGTATACCGCTACTAGCGGTATAGTAGCTGCAGGATGCCGACCAGTAGCTAGGAGCAGACATCCCAATGACGCCGCAGCCGCACGAAATTAGGCGCGTCCCAGTCGGTAGCGAACGGCCCGCCAGAGTTCACGTGATCTGGCACAACCGCAAGTTCGCGGGATACACCGTCAGGCTGGACACCGGCCAGGATAAGTGGGCAGCGCTCTCCCCTTACGGGGCACTGGTCGGCGAAACGAACACGCACATCGAAGCGCTATCCCTACTCGCCCCTGATGCCGAGATCGCGCCAAAGAAGACCAGCGTCTACCTGGACGGCGCGACCGCCGCTGCCGTCCGAAAGAGCGGACAGCCTCTGGTGGAGCTGATCCGCAAGGGCCTGGCCGCATCATCCGACCTTCAGTGACGATCCAGCGGCCGTGAGCGTACGCCAGCGGAGGATAGCCGTAGTGACCAGACCACGGCGGTGAAGTCGAGCCGCTCAGGAAACCGGACGCCCGGATCTTTCTGCTCGCGCTCGACGCGCTGGACGTCCCCGCGGACCGCAGCGTCTACACCGGCGGCTCCGTCCGGTTCGACGTTCTCGGCGCTCAGGCCACCGGCCTGCACCCGGTCCACGTTGACCGTACGGGTTCTGCTCCGGCGATCACGCTCACGTGACCGCGCTGGCCGGGCTGGCCGGCTGGCCTGATCCCGTAAGACGCGCAGCGGCCGGATAGGCTCGGCCGGTGGAAAAATCACCGGTACGGTACCAGTCAGACGAAGAGGACAGCGGCCGGTGGTCCGGGTTCCCGTTCCGGGCCGGCGACATCGTGATCAGCACCCGGTCCAAGAGCGGGACCACCTGGGTGCAGATGATCTGCGCGCTGCTGATCTTCCAGACGCCGGAGCTGCCCGGCGCCGCTCGGCGCTGTCGCCCTGGCTGGACCGGACTGATGCGCGCCGCGCGAGGAGGTCTCGCCCGGCTCGCCGCCCAGCCGCACCGCCGGTTCATCAAGTCGCACACGCCGCTGGACGGCATTCCGATCGACCCGCGCGCCACCTACATCGTGGTGGCCAGGCATCCGCTCGACATGGCCGTCTCCGCTCTACCACCAGGGCAGCAACATCGACCGGGCGCGGTTGCGGCAGCTCACCGGCCAGCCGGAGCCGAGCCGAGCCGCCGCCGCCCGCGGCCGCCGCTGCACGACTGGCTGCTCAGCTGGATCCACGAGGACGCCGACCCGCGCAGCAGCAGATGGACTCGCTGCCCGGCGTGATGTGGCACCTGTCCGACGCCTGGGCGCGGCGCGGCCAGCCGAACATGGTGCTGCGTCACTACGACGACCTGTCCGCCGACCTGGACGGGCGAGATGCGCCGCCTGGCCGGCCGGCTCGGGATCGCCGTGCCCGGAGGCCCGCTGGCCCGGCCCTGGTCGAGGCGGCCTCGTTCGAGCAGATGCGGGCCAACTCGGCCGACCTGGTCTCGGCCTGCGGGATCCTCAAGGACAGCGCGGCGTTCTTCCGCCGCGGCACCTCCGGCGCCGGAGCCGAGAGCTCATCGCTGGCCGAGCTGGCCGCACTACCAGGAGCGCATCGCCCGGCTGGCGCCGCCGGACCTGCTCGGCTGGCTGCACTCCCCAGGTGATCACCCCGACCCGGACGCAGGCTAGCCAGCGAGGTCACAGCGGGCAGGTTCAGCCTGGCAGCCTGAGCGAAGCGACCAGCGCATCGACCGCGCTGGCCTGGCTGGCAGCGCTCATATCGGCGACCGGGCCAGCCCAGAACATGCCGAAGCCGCGGTAAGCGCCAGCGTCGCGGGCCTCGATATTCCGGGCCTGCGTGGTGAGGAATGCGTACCGGGCAGTGCCTGCCGTGACGGCCAGGACCTTGAGGTCCCTCACGAAGATGCCCTTGAAGGAGCGCGTGTTGGTGTCGAGCGTGGCCGAGCAGCCCGCGCCCTGGCACGGCTCGGTCAGCACGCCGCCGACCGTGAGCCCGCCGATCGCCGCCGTGGCGATGCCCTCCGCCGTGGCCAGGAGGGAGCGGTTCCCGGTGGCCCGGTACAACTGGGCGAGCCCGCCCAGGATCACGCCCTGGTTGTAGGTCCAGGTGGTCTGGGCGTTGGGTTGCTCGCTCGGCGGAGATGTCAGTGCACGTGAATGGCCAAGCAGCCTAACCTAAGCGGCAAACAGGCCCGCTGTACGTCCGCCACACGGTACCTGGATGGCAAGCCTGCCCAATGGGCAAACTAAAGGGCGCATTCGACCGTGTGCCCCCGTCTGCGCACCGGCAAGTACCGTGCTGCGTGTTTCCGCAAGATCACTCGACAGGCTTCCTGAGGTGTTCGTGCGCACGCGTGCTCGCGCGAAGCTCGGAGTATGAGGCGTTGAACGCTGCCGACCATTGCGGGCTAGATGACGTGACCGCGCGGGCGAGTTCGGCGCCGGCGTCGGTCCGCAGCGCGGCGAGGGCGTTGTCCTGCCATTGCCGGGTGTCGGCACCGAGGCCTCGTACTCGATCGCCTGGATGAGCATCTCGATCTTGTCGGCGTCGTGGGCAAGATGCGCTTCAGGGGTCTGGTTGTCCTCGTACTCCGCAATCAGCTCCTGGATGGCCTTGCCGGCGTTGGCGGGCATCCCCGCCGTCTGGTGTGCCGTGACGGCCTCCGGCGTGGCGGTCGTGACGTATGCCCGGCCGACTGCGGGCACGTCCCCGATCCGGGTCTCGTGCGCGTCGTGCAGCGTGCACAGCGCGGCCGTGCGGGCGATGTCCGCCCCGGCGATCGAGGCCAGCGTGATCCCGACGGTCGGCGGCCAACCTCTGGCAGGACCACGATGTGGTATTCGCCCGCGAGGACGGCCCACTCATCGATCCCTCAGCGGATCTGCGCGAGTGGTCAGCCATCCTGGCCCAGGCCGGCATCCCCCACGCAGGCACCCACACGATGCGGCACTCGGCCGCCACCATCGCCCTGGACGAGGGCGTCGCGCTGGCCGTCGTTCAGGAGATGCTCGGCCACGTGTCATCGCTGCTGGCGCAGGACGCAGCGGCCCGGGTCGGGCGAGCTCTGTTCGGAGAAACTGCTACGAACAGAACTACGAAAGACCATTATCCATAAGGCTTAGCGGGGGTTCCCGCTGGTCAGGTGGAGCCGCCTATCGGAATCGAACCGATGACCTATTCATTACGAGTGAATCGCTCTGCCGACTGAGCTAAGGCGGCGCACGCCCGGCCGGAACCGAGCGGGCCACAGGATTCTACCGGTCTTGCCCCTGTCCTCGCGCACTGCCGTGCATCACCTCGTAGGCCTTCCGTGAACCGCAGACGCTGGCCTTCGGGCAGGACGTGCGCCGGCCGTCCTCGGCCAGCTTGACGATCACCTGGTCGGCCGGGACGTTGTGACCGACCACGACCCCCTCCCCGTCGGGCGTCTCGACCAGCTCGCCCTGCTTCGGTGCCGACGCGTGGAAATCCTGGTACAGCGGGTGCTCGTACTTCAGGCAGCACATCAGGCGACCGCAGGCACCGGCGATGCGCAGCGGATTCACCGGCAGGTCCTGGTCCTTGGCCATCCGTACCGAGACCGGCTCGAAGTCCTTGAGGAACGTGGCACAGCACAGGTCGCGGCCGCACGGCCCGATCCCGCCCTGCAGCCGGGCCTCGTCGCGCGGGCCGATCTGGCGTAGCTCAACCCGCGCCCGGAGCCGGCTGGCCAGGTCCTTGACCAGGCCGCGGAAGTCCACCCGGTGCGGCGCGCTGAAGTAGATGGTGAAGACGTTGGAAGCGGCCACGTAGTCGACACCGATGATCTTCATCGGCAGCGCGTGCTCGCGCACCAGCCGCCTCGTCGCGACCCGCGCCTCTGCCCGGCGCGACCGGTTCGATGAGTCCCGGCTGAGGTCGTCGTCATCGGCCAGCCCGGCGCACACCGGGAGGCCGGTGACGTCGTCGTCCACCCACTGCGGCGCCCAGATGCACTCGGCGACCTCGGGACCGGAGTCCGTGGGCACCAGTACCTTCGTGCCGACAGCCGGCTGGTACGGACCCGGATCCAGGTAATACAGCCGCCCGTTCCGCTGGAAGCTCACCGCCATCATCATGCCCACGGGCCCACATTACGGCCTGATAACGGCGCACGTCTCCCCCCGGTGGCCCGGGATCAGACCATCAGGACGGGAACGAGCAGCCTCTCCCACTCCAGCCCGCCGGGCCGCGGCCGCGATCAGCAGGCCTGAGCGAGCGCCAGCGTCAGCTCCTCGACCGCGAGCAGCGGGGCGGCATTGAGTTCCAGCCGCTGCCGGCAGCGCATGATTGCCTCGATCCGGCGGACGGTGTCAGCCGGGCCGCAGGCCGCGGCCTGCTGGCGCAGCTCGGCGTCGCGCGGCTCGTTCGCCAGTTCCACGGCGGCGCCGAGCTGCAGCGCGAGCACGTCCCGGTAGTAGCCGGCCAGGTCCAGCAGGGCGCGGTCCAGTGCGTCGCGCTTGAGCCTGGTCGCCCGCGACTTCTGCCGGTCCTCCAGGTCGCGCAGTGCTCCGGCACCGCCGCGCAGGGCGGTGGCCACGCCCTTGCCGGTCGAGCCCTCGCCGAACGCGCGCCGCAGCGCCTCGCGCTCCGGCTCGTCCAGCTCGCCGGTCGTCGCCGCAGCTTCCGACTCGGCTGCCTTGACCAGGGCCGCGGCGGCCCTGAGCGCCTCGCCGAGGCTGCCCGTCTGACCGGGCACGCGCAGCACCTCGCCGCGGCGCCTGGCGGCTTCCTCGTCCGTCGCGAGCCGGCGGGCCCGGCCGATGTGGCCCTGCGCGGCCAGCGCGGCCGCCCTGGCCCGCTCGGGCGGCACTCCCTCGGCTTCCAGCACCTCGGTTACCGCCGACGTGCGCGGCGTGACCAGCGTGACGAGGCGGCACCGGGACCTGATCGTGGTGGGCAGGTCATCGGCGTACGGGGCGCACAGCAGCCAGACCGTTCGCGGCGACGGCTCCTCGATGGCCTTCAGCAGCGCGTTCGCGGCCTGCTCGGTGGACCGGTCGGCATCCTCGAACAGCACGATCCGCCACCGGCCGTAGACCGGGGCGGCGGCTGCCTTCAGCACCAGGTCGCGGGTCTGGCGGACGCCGTAGGACAGCCCGTCCGGCCGCACCAGCAGCACGTCAGCATGGGCCCCGGCGGCTACCTGCCGGCAGGACGCGCACTCGCCGCAGCCATGCCGGTCGCACAGCAGCGCCGCGGCGAACGCGCGCGCTGCCAGTGACCGGCCCGATCCCGGCGGCCCGGTGAACAGCCACGCGTGGGTCATGCCCGCGCCGCCCGGTGCGGTGCCGCCCGGTGCGGTGCTGCCCGGTGCGGTGCTACCGGGTCCGGCACCGGCCGCGGCCGCGTCCACCGCGCGCTGCAGCTGGTCGACCACGATCTCCTGGCCCGCCAGATCGGCGAAGACAGGGGCCGCGGCCGTCATTCGCGCACCGCCGGGAAGGACCCGGTGTTCTCCTCGGTCGTCTGCGGGACCGGGTCCGGCAGCAGCTCGCGGACGCGCTGCTGGATGTCCCGGCTGACGTCGGCCTCGGGCCGGTCGGCGTTCAGCACGAGATACCGGTCAGGCTCGGCGGCCGCCAGCGTCAGGAACCCGGACCTGACCCGCTGGTGAAACTCGGCCGGCTCGGACTCCAGCCGGTCCGCCGAGCTCAGCCGGCGCCCGAGACCGGTCACTGGCGGCAGGTCGAGCAGAATCGTCAGCTCCGGCCGCAGTCCGCCGGTCGCCCAGTCGTTCAGCTGCGCGATCTCGCTGACTGGCAGCTGCCGGCCGGCGCCCTGGTAGGCGAGCGAGGAGTCGACGTACCGGTCGGTCACGACGATCGCGCCGCGCTCGAGCGCCGGGATGATCACCGACTGAACGTGCTCGGCCCGGTCCGCGGCGTACATCAGGGCCTCGGCCTGCGGCGCCAGCCCGGTGTGCGCGGTGTCGAGCAGCAGCGCCCGCAGCCGCAGCCCGATCTTGGTCGCGCCCGGCTCGTGCGTGGTCACCACGTCGTAGCCCTGGTCGCGCAGCCAGATAGCAAGCAGCCGGGCCTGTGTCGACTTGCCCGCGCCCTCGCCGCCCTCCAGCGCCAGGAACACGCCCGGGCGCCGCTGCGGCGCCGGGGGCTGCTCGTGCTGAGCGGCCCTGTGTCCGTTCATGTCGTGCCCCCCGTCATGCCTGAAGACAGCGCCCAGGTCAGCCAGCAGCGGCACCCCCTGGCGGTCGTCCATCTTGCGGTACGACATCCAGCCAAGCAGGAGGGCGACGGCGGCGGCCAGCAGCAGCACGAGGTTATAGCCGACGTTACGGTAAGTGACGTCTCCGACATGCAGGCTGGTCCCGACCAGCGCGGTGAATGCCGCCGCCAGCGTCGGCGCGATCGCGATGACCGCGAAGAGGATCACCCGGATGGCGGACTGCAGGAAGGCGAACGTTCTCCCGCGGGTCTCGTCGTCCACCTCCAGCCCGATGACGGTGTAGCCGGTTACGTACGCGACGCCGGCGCACGCCCCGATCACGATCACGAGGATCACCGTCAGGACGAGACTCGGGATCAGCGCGGCCAGGGCAAGCGGCACCGCCGCGAACATGATGGAGACGCCGAACAGCCGCCGCCGGGAGAAACCGCGCAGGATGCGCAGCCCGAGGAACATGCCGATGGCCAGGCCGAAGAAGATGGCGGCGAACACTGCGCCCCATCCGGCGCTGCCGCCTTGCAGGATATTCCGGATGTAGGAGGGGCCCAGCCCGACGACGGCACCGCCGGCCGCGAATGCGCCGGTCATGCCGAGCACGATGCCGCGCACCAGCTGACTCTGGCGGACAAACCGCCAGCCGTCCCAGATGGATTTCAGCACGGACGGCGAGGAGAGCGCGCCCGTCGGCCGCCGCCGCAGCTCGTGCAGCATGTAGATGGTGATCGCCGACACCACGAACGTCACCACGTTGAAGTACAGCGCCAGGTTGACCTGGTTGGTGGAGAAGTAGTGCGACAGATGGCCGAGCGCTGTGCTGAGCAGGGCCAGCAGGGCGAAGAGCAGCCCGGCGATCGGCGCGGTGCCGTAAGTGGTGAACAGGCTCAGCTGGTTAGCCTGCTCGAGCTTGTCCGGCGGGACCAGGTTCGGGACGGACGCGTCCTTGGCCGGCGTCCAGAACAGCGACGCGCAGGAAGCCAGGAACTGAATCGACGTACAGCCAGGTCAGCTGGTTCGCGAAGCCGACCGACAGGTTAATGGGGATGGTCAGGTAGAGGGCGGCTCTGAGGACGTCGCCGATGATCATGTTGAGGCGGCGGTCGAACCTGTCCGCGACCGCGCCGGCCAGCGGGCCGAACAGCAGCGCGGGCAGCAGCGAGGTCAGCCAGACGCCGCTGACGGCGTAGGCTCCGCCGCTCGTGCCGCCGATCTTCGCCGCCAGCGCCGAAAGCGCCAGCAGGGCGAGCCAGTCCCCCAGGCTGGACAGCGTGAGCGCGATCCACAGGCGCCGGAAGGCCGTGATCGCCAGCACGCCCGAGCCACGCGCGGCCAAAGGGGATCTAAAGTTCACTGCGCTAGGTTATAGGTCCGGCAATACAGCGGTCGCGGACAGCTGGAAGCTGCGCCATCACCAGGATCACATTTCCGACCGGAACGGGCTAGTGTCCGGGCCCGGCAGCGCCGTAGCTCAGCTGTCCTGTCCATCTCCTGCTGCGGCCTTCTTCGCGGCCCTGGCCGGGCCTGCCGCGCCCTTCGCTGCGCCCGCCTTCTTTGCTGCACCCGACTTCGCCGGGCTGGCCTTCCTGGCCGCCGTCCTGGTCCCGGCCGACCGGGTGCCGGGCTTCCGCTTCGGCGCCGGCGCGGCTGCCCGCCGCTCGGCGAGCAGCTCGATGGCCCGCTGCGGCGTGATCGACTCGATCGAGTCGCCCTTGCGCAGCGACGCGTTCGTCTCGCCGTCAGTCACGTACGGGCCGAACCGGCCCTCGCGCAGCACGATCGGCTTCCCGCTGGCGGTGTCGTCGCCGAGCTCCTTCAGCGGCGGCGCGGCCGCGGCACGGGCCGCGCGGCCGCGCGGCTTAGGCTGGTCGAGCAGCGCCTTCGCCTCGTCGAGGGTGACCGTGAACATCTGCTCCTCGGCTTCGAGCGACCGGCTCTCCGCGCCCTTCTTGACATACGGACCGTACCGGCCGTTCTGCACCGTGACCGGCTCCCCGTCCAGCTCACCGAGCGTGCGCGGCAGCGTCAGCAGCCGGATCGCGTCCTCGAGCGTCACGCTGTCCAGATCCATCGACTTCAGCAGCGACGCGGTGCGCGGCCTGGCCGACTTGGGCGCGTCGTCCTCGAGCACCTCGGTCACGTACGGGCCGAAGCGGCCTGCCTTCGCCACGATCGTCTTGCCGGTCTCCGGGTCGGACCCGAGGATCTTGTCGCCGCTCGGCCGGTCCAGCAGCTCGGCCGCGAATTCCGGCGTCAGCTCGTCCGGCGCGGTGCCCTCGGGCACGTTCACGCGCTGGCCGTCGCGCTCCAGGTACGGACCGTACCGGCCGACCCGCACGACAATGTCCGTGCCGGCCAGCGGGAACGAGCTGACATCCCTGGCATCGATCTCGCTCAGGTCGCTGACCATTTCCTTGAGGCCCTCTTCGCCGTCGGCGCCGAAGTAGAACCTGCGCAGCCACGGAACGCGCTCGGCCTCGCCGCTGGCGATGTCGTCGAGCGCGTCCTCCATCCGGGCCGTGAACGCATAGTCGACCAGATGCGGGAAGTGCCGCTCGAGCAGCGTCACGACAGCGAACGCGACAAACGAGGGGACGAGCGCGGTGCCCTTCTTGAACAGATAGCCGCGATCGAGGTTCGTGCTGATCATCGTCACGTAGGTCGAGGGCCGGCCGATGGCGCGATCCTCGAGTTCCTTGATCAGCGTTGCCTCGGTGTAGCGCGCCGGCGGCCTGGTGGCGTGCTCGGCCGCGTCCAGGTTCAGCGCGGTCAGCGGGTCGGCCTCGGCCAGCGGCGGCAGGCGGCGCTGGTTGTCGTCGAGCTCGGCATCCGGGTCGTCGGAGCCTTCCACGTACGCCTTCATGAAGCCGTGGAAGTTGATGATCTTGCCGGAGGCGGCGAACTCCGCCTCCTCGCCCGAGGAGGACCGGCCCGCCACGCGCACCGACACCGACTCGCCGGTCGCGTCCTTCATCTGCGACGCGACGGTCCGCTTCCAGACCAGGTCGTACAGCCTCAGCTCGTCGCCGGACAGGCCGGCCTGCGCCGGGGTCCTGAAGGAGTCACCGGCCGGGCGGATCGCCTCGTGCGCTTCCTGCGCGCTCTTGACCTTGCTGTCATACATGCGCGGCTTGTCCGGCACGTACTCCGCGCCGTAGAGCTCGCGAGCCTGCGACCTCGCCGCGTTCAGCGCGGTATCCGACAGCGTCACCGAGTCGGTGCGCATATAGGTGATGTGCCCGTTCTCGTACAGGCGCTGCGCCATCTGCATCGTGTACTTGGCCGAGAAGCCGAGCTTGCGCGAGGCCTCCTGCTGCAGCGTGGTGGTGCGGAACGGCGCGTACGGCCGGCGGGTGTACGGCTTGCGCTCGACGGACTTGACCGCGAAGGACGAGTCAGCCAGCCGTCCGGCCAGCGCGCCGGCCGCGGCGGCATCCAGGTGCAGCACCGCGCTGCCGTTAGCGGACTCGGCATTGCGCAGCTCGCCGAGCGAGGTGAAGTCCCGGCCCTGGGCGACGCGCCGCCCGTCGACGGACACGAGTGTCGCGGCGAACGACGAGACGTCCGCGGCGGCATCCTGCTTCGCCGGGGCGAACTCGGCTTCGAGGTCCCAGTACTGGGCCGGGCGGAACGCGATGCGCTCCCGCTCCCGGTCGACGACCAGCCGGACGGCGACGGACTGCACCCGGCCCGCGGACAGCTGTGGCATGACCTTCTTCCACAGCACCGGCGAGACCTCGTAGCCGTAGAGCCGGTCGAGCACGCGCCGGGTCTGGTAAGCCTCCACCAGGCCCTGGTCGATCTCACCCGGATTCGCCACGGCGCGGGCGATGGCCTCGGGGGTGATCTCGTGGAACACCATCCGCCTGGTCGGAACCCGCGGCTTGAGCTCTTCCTTCAGGTGCCAGGCGATGGCCTCGCCCTCGCGGTCCTCATCAGTGGCGAGGTAGAGCTCGTCGGCGTTCTTCAGCAGCTGCTTGAGCTTGGCGACCTGCTGGCGCTTGTCGGAGTGAACGACGTAGAGCGGCTCGAAGTCGTGATCGACGTTGACGCCGAGGCGAGCCCAGGCCTCATTGCGGTACTTCGTCGGTATCTCGGCGGCCTTATCGGGCATGTCGCGGATGTGGCCGATGCTGGACTCGACCACGTAGCCCTTGCCCAGGTAGCCGGCGATAGTCCGCGCCTTGGTCGGCGACTCGACAATGACGAGCTTGCTGCCGCCGCCCGCCCTCGCCTTGGGGCTCGGTGTCGATTCCTCGGTCCCTGCTGCCACGTCTCCCACCCTCTACATCCAGCAACCGCCCAGGAGGCTACCGCAGCTAAGACTGCGGCCACCCGGCGCTCTGGCCTTTCTGGTAAGGGATACGACAGCGGCCCGGCGGACTGCCTGACCGAGTACAACCCCGTTCCCTCTCAAGCACGTTAACCTGCGGCGAGCATCGCCGTGTTCCCTGTGCCCTCGCTGTGGATTCCCTCAAGGTGATTGAACCATCCGCTGCAGCGCGCACAATAAGTTGATGGCGGAGTACTCGTACCTAGTGCTCTATCTTCCGCGGGGCACCTCAAGAGATGCAGCGCGGCGGATACTGACCGATCACGCCGAGTACGGGCACTGGGAACTGTCGCGGCTGCGACTGTACCCGGACGGGAGCCGTAAGGCGACGCTACGGCGGATGATCATCCGGCAGGCGAGGGTTCAGCTGGGGATGCGGCCCGTCATGGGCCGGGACGGGTAACGGCGCGGCCGCCACAGCCAGGTCCGCCGGGACAGCACTGAACTGCACGACGATCCCGGATACGGTGCAGGCCCGCCGGGAGGAGTCGGCGGGCCTGCGACTACCTGACGCACGGCCACGGCAGCGCCGCGCTAGCTGACGCCCGCGCCGCGGCGTAGCGCCAGGTCAGCTGCGCACCGCGAGTGCTCGAACGCCAAGCCTGGCCGTCCGTGCGCCGCTGCGGGCAGACGGAGCAGCATGCCTGCCCGGTGCGCGCCTGGTCTCGGTCCGCCGGTCCCCCACCGGATCGGCGAGCCGGTGCTTGCTGCGGTACCCGCCGCCCTTCGGCTCCTGCGGCACCTCGTCGCGGAGCGGAGGCGGGGATACGACGATCTCGGCCGACTCGCTCGGACAGGACGCCGGACAGCGACGCAGCCGTCGCGTACCCGGCATACCCGTCGTAGCCGGGCGCCGCCTGCGGCTCCGTGAGTACTGTGTCGGCGAGTGCGTGCGGCGATGCTGGCCGGCGACTGCCGCGGCCGGCGCCATCCCCTCCGCGGCACCATGACCAGCAGGAAGCACACGACCAGACAGCAAAGTACCGACGGCAAATCCGTCGACGGCGCTCGGCGCGACGCCGGGCAGCAAACTGGTACCGAGGCCGGTCGCGACCACTGCCTCCTTGGCCGCGAGGGCCGCAATTCCGTTCATTGGCTCGTCCTTCGTTAGGTTCGCGGGACTGCTAGTTATGTACTTGTCCGGGCACTTCAGTGCTCAGCGTCTCCGATCACTTACTTAGCGTGACCTCGGATGGGCTGGCTATGCCGGCCCGGAATTCGCTGGTACTCAGGCTGTGCCGTTGGCGAATGCCGGGTTAGCCGTTCAGGGGTTAGCCGGGTAAGCGATCAGCGGCGGCCACGGCCCGGCACGCCCCACCGGCGATACCGGGGCCGTGGCCACCAGAGCGGGCGAGTACCCGCAGCCGGCCGGGAGGGTCAGGTAGCCAGGGTGCCAGGTCCGCGCGCTGCTAGCCGCGGCGCCGTGCCGCCGCAGGCCAGCGCGGCTGCGGGCTGGTAATCCCGGGCTTCGGCCCTGTTCCGGCAACACAGGCGACCCTCCTTATCGGCCGGCTGGCGCTGGCCATCCGAAGGTCGTCCCGATGACCCGCCAGGGCGCGAGACCGCTGACCGGAGCGCGCTGAAAGAAAGGGGGTTGCGCTCCGGGGGGATCAGCCCCGCACAGTGAGTCACTGTAGCACTACTCATCGTGCATGCGGCAATAAACGATAAGACACCCACGTCCAGACTCGTCCGCTGCTGGCCGGCAAGGGCCGCCAATCTGGTGCTGACCTCGGCTAATGGCTAACAAAGGTCGAGAAAATTGTCGAGAACCCTGACTCCGAAACGGAGTGCTTCCACCGGAACGCGCTCATCCACGCCGTGGAACATGCCCGCAAAGTCCAGTTCGGGCGGCAGCCGGAGCGGCGTGAATCCGAAGCACCGGATGCCGAGGCGGGAGAAGGACTTCGCGTCCGTCCCGCCCGACAGGCAGTACGGGATCATCCGGCCCTCCGGGTCCTCGGCGGCCAGCGCCTGCGCCATCGCGGTCACCAGATCGCCATCGAAGCTGGTCTCCACGGCGATGTCGTGATGTACCTGCTCCCGCCGGACTCCCGGCCCGATCAGGGAGTCAATCTCGGTGAAGAACTCCTCCTCGTGGCCGGGCAGGAAGCGGCCGTCGACCTGCGCCGATGCCACCTGGGGAATCACGTTGACCTTGTAGCCCGCGGACAGCATCGTCGGGTTGGCGGTGTTCGTGAGCGTGGCCCCGACCATCTTGGCGATCGGGCCGAGCTTGCCAAGCACCGCGCCCGGATCAGCCGGATCGAACTCGATGCCGAGCGCCCTGCTGGCCTCCCGCGCGAAGGCAAAGGCGGCTTCGGTCTCGCGGACCGGCCATTCGTACCGGCCGACCCTGGCGATGGCCTCGGCCAGCTCCGTGACCGCGTTGTCGGAATTGAGCATCGAGCCATGACCCGCCGTTCCCTGGGCGGTCATCCGCATCCAGGCCATGCCCTTCTCCGCGGTCTGCAGCAGGTAGAGCCGCTTGCCGCCGATGGTGACGCTGAAGCCGCCGACCTCGCCGATGGCCTCGGTGACGCCCTCGAACTCCGCCGGGTGGTTGTCGACGAGCCAGCGCGCGCCCCAGCTGCCGCCTGCCTCCTCGTCGGCCAGGAAGGCCACGACGACGTCGCGGGGAGGGCGGCGTCCCTCCGCCAGCCGCTGGCGCAGCACGGCCAGCATGATCGCGTCCATGTCCTTCATGTCGACCGCGCCGCGGCCCCAGACGCAGTCCTCGGTGATCTCGCCGGAGAACGGGTGCACCCGCCAGTCGGCCGCATCCGCCGGCACCACATCGAGGTGGCCGTGGATCAGCAGGGCCGGCCGGGACGTGTCCGTGCCCTCGATCCTGGCCACGACGCTGGCGCGCTTCTCGTGCGACTTTCCAGGATCTTCGGCTCGAGCCCGGCCTCGGCCAGCAGCCCGGCGACGTGCTCGGCGGCCGCGCGCTCGCCCGGGCCCGAGTGGTCGCCCGGATTGCTGGTGTCGATCCTGATCAGGTCGCTGGCCAGGGTCGCGACCTCGTCCTGGGCTGCGGTGCCGCGCGCGTTCTGGGCGGAGTTGCTCTCGGTCATCTCATCATCGTTGCACCTTCTGTCCGGCATCGCAGGCCCGGCCCGCGTACGTAATCGCCATGGATCCTGTTGCGGCCGGGCCGGGTCCGGGCCTGGTGCAGGGCCTGGTGCCGGCCGCCGCCGACCCGGCCGGGCTGTCCGGCCCGTCCTGGTTTTCAGCCGCGCCGGACGGAAGGCAGGCGTGCTCGCCGGGGGCCTGCTCATCCTGATCGTGCTGCTGGCCGGAGCGCTTGACGGCCGCGGCGCCGGGTGGCTCCGGATCGTGGCCCTCGTCGCTCTCCTGAGCGGGGTCGCGGTGCTGTGGCGGTTCGCGCGGCTGGCCATCTGCGCCAGGCCCGGCCAGCTGGTGATCCGCAACTTCCGCACCACGTACCGGATCCCGTGGGCGCAGATCGAGGACATCTACCAGCAGGGGCCCACGCCGGAGGGGTACCTGAGCAATCCGCTGCAATCGCAGCGCAAGCGCCTGCTCGTCCGGCTGACCGATGGCACCGTGATCTCCGCGACGCTCTACGGCAGCGCCTTGTTCGTCTACTCCGACGACCGCCGGCAGGTGATCGAGACCCTGAACAACCTGCGGCGGCAGCGCGCCTGACCGAGCCGGGAGACCCCTGCCAGCAAGCAGGGAGCCTCGCCACGTCGCCGTGAGGTGCCCGCATTTGCTATCGTGAGGCCGGCTCAGCTTGCAGGCAGAGCTCCACGTCCGGGTGGCGGAATTGGCAGACGCGCTAGCTTGAGGTGCTAGTGCCCCAAAAGGGCATGGGGGTTCAAGTCCCCCCTCGGACACGTTCGAAAGACCAATGCTGACCAGCTCTTACGACGCTCACCTGTGTTCGAACGATCTGGTCGCCTGGCTGGTAGGTGAGCCGGAGCCCCAGCTGGGAGTAAATCTCGGCCTTGTCGGCCGGATCGGCGTCGCGCAGGACGGCGAGCAGGTCAGCTAGCCCGTTCACGATCGCGGCTATCTCGTCTTTTGTCGCGAAACCCTGACAATCAGGGCTCGGCCAGAATCGCTGATCGTTACGCTGGATTGGTGATAGCGAACGCGTCACTGTTCGACTCCTTAAGTCCCCCGAACGACCCTGCCCTGAGAGCCGTAGGGGATGAGCTACTGGCTCATGATCCAGACGGATCGAGAGTCGCCAGGGTGTTGCGCCGAACCTACGACATGCTTCTCGATGGCCAGCACACCGGCAGGTACCGCTGGGATCAGCTTTACAAGACCGAGAAGACCCATTTCGGCACTCTGGTGGAGATCAACTTGCAGCGCGAGTTCGGCTTCGCCGACGGGACGGCGATGGATTTCGCCATCTGCGGGCACGACGTTGACTGCAAGTACTCGCAGGGCCTGGCTGACTGGATGATCCCTCCCGAAGCTGTGGGGCAGATCCTTCTCGGCCTGTGGGCTAGCGATGATCAGGGCAGATGGTCTCTGGGCCTTGTTCGCGCCCGCGATCAATTGCTGACTAGCTCGCGGGGAAATCGGGATCTCAAGCGACGCCTGTCGGCGGCAGGCAGGGCAGAAGTCACCTGGATCTACCAGGACCGCGCGCTTCCGGAGAATGCGCTGCTCCGGATCCCGCCCCCAGGTGTACAGGCGATCTTCGGGTGTCCCAGCGGAACCAGGCGGGTGGACATGCTGTTCCGGCTGGCGCAGCGGCGCCTCATCAGCCGGACCGTTGTTGCGACGGTAGCTCAGCAGGAGGACTACATGAAACGGGTCCGGGGCAACGGCGGATCCCGGACCAGCCTGCGCCCGGAGGGGATCGTGATCCTCGGCCAATACGACAGCCACCGACGGATCGCGCAGGCACTGGCGATACCAGTACCCGGACCCGGTGAGTCAGTGAGCGTACGGCTAGCCCGGAAGAGGCCCGATCAGGCGGGGCTGGCCCCGGTGACGCTCGATGGCCATGAATGGGTTGTCGCGCAGCCCGGTGATCCCGTGGAGCCAGCGCCAGTACTGCCCGATGTCAGGCAGCTAGCCTAGGCCACCTTCGAACACACCTTCCAAATGCGGCTGCGGGTCCGCCGTCCGAGGGCAGTGTTCCGGCATTATTCTGCATGCGGGCGTCGAGCCGCCCGCCGTTGGTCACGGAGGCGATCACGTTGTACCGAGTGGTAGAGATTTGCGCCGGGGCAGGCGGGCAGTCGCTCGGGCTTGAGCTTGCCGGGCTTCGAGCATGAGCTCTGCATCGAACTAGACCCGAACGCATGCGCCACCCTCAGGCACAATCGGCCGTCTTGGAAGGTCGCCCAAGGGGACGTCGCCAGCATTGATGTCTGGGACCCCGCCGCCTACGCCGGTATTGACCTGCTCGCGGGCGGCGTGCCCTGCCCGCCGTTTACGATCGCTGGCCAACAGCTAGGCGCAACCGACGAACGCGACCTGTTTGCCTGGGCCATCGAGTTGTGCAGCATCATCAGCCCTCGCGGACTGCTGCTCGAGAATGTCCGCGGCCTGTCGCTGCCGCGGTTTGCCGCCTACCGGCAACATGTGCTCGACCGGCTCGCAGAGCTAGGCTATGCCGCCGACTGGCGGCTGCTGCACGCATCGGACTATGGCGTCCCGCAGTTGCGACCGCGCTTCGTGCTCATCGCCATGCGCCCGGACGATTCGCCTACTTCACCTGGCCCGGACCCCAGGGCGAACCTCCACAGTAGGGGAAACCCTGCGCGACCTGATGGCCGCCAACGGCTGGCCCGGCGCACCCGCATGGGCCGCGAAAGCCAGCGACATCGCCCCCACGATCGTGGGAGGGTCGAAGAAGCATGGCGGCGCAGACCTCGGCCCTACCCGCGCCAAGCGCGCCTGGCGGGCGATGAGGTGGACGCACTCGGGGTCGCCGACACAGCGCCTTCCGCCGATGACCCGGTGACCATGTTCCCGAAGCTCACCTGCGAGATGGTTGCCAGGCTGCAGGGCTGGGACGACGACAATACAGGTGGGAGTTCACCGGCCGCAAGACCTCGAACTACCGGCAGATCGGCAATGCATTCCCGCCGCCAGTCGCCCGCGCGATAGGCCAGCAGATACGGACCGCGCTCGACCACCAAGGGAGCCCCACACTCAGTCGAGCAAGCTCCCGCGGCGCATGACCCGATATATAAGGTCCTCCGCGATGACGCAGGCTTTCTAACTATGGAGCAAATCCTCCGCCGCATACCTGCTCCCTCGATGTCCCGGCATTCGAGCGGCAACTGGCGCATCTCAAGCGCGACTTTCACATTGAAGTCGAGACACGAAAGTCCGGAGACGCCTACCGGCTAGGCGCGTTCAAAGCCTTCGTCGGTCAGGACGACCACTTCCGACACGAGGCATTCCTGCACCCGACCAAGATCAGCTAGCACTGAGGCGCTCTGCCCTGCTGAAGATCTGGGCGACCTGCGCGACTGACTAGCTGGCCAGCCGCAGGTCATCACGTAGCACCACCACACATGGCCAACGAGCGGTCGTCTCAAGCCAGCCGACCGCGCTTCGGGCCGGGCTGACTTCTCGGAGGACGAGTTAGCGGGCTACGCGGGCGCAGGGGGCCGACCCTGGGGTTATCCCGGTGCGCTGTCGTCAGGGTTCTGGCTAATGTCGGGGTGCCGGGGCGTTTGCCGGCAGGAGGGACTTCCGATGAACGGCAGGTGGCCTGTTCATGGACACAAGTTCTGGTACAAGACCAGCATCAGGCTCGAAGACGGCCGCGAGTCGGATTGGATAGGTCCTTGCCGAGCACGCCGTCGAAGGTCTGGATCGTCGAGGTGCATTACGCTAAGGACGGCCCCGACGACATCCTCATGACGATCGAGGTCGCTGGCCTCGATGACGCCGAGCTCGTCGCCGACCAGCATGGTGAACAGAATCGACGGCACCAGTCCTGCTCGGGTACGAAGTCCGGCGAGTCAGGGGTGGTGACTGCGGCGACGAAGTCGGCGCCCACTGACTCCAGTCGCAACCGCGCACGCCGTCCGGCCACGCGACCTCTGCGCACCGGGCGGGGCGCTCTGCGCGGCCCGGCGAACCTCGCGCATCAGCAGCTCATAAGAAGCGATCAGCGCGAACGACGGCCACGCCGCAATCACCCGACCCGTAGCCGTCGGCTCGGCAACGGCGACATTCGCCCCCAGGCTCGCCACGCTCCCGGTGACCAGCAGCACCAAGGGCAGACAGCCACCGCGCGTACCCGACCGTGACTCGGCCAGCAGCGTCGTCGACGCCGCCACGATCATCCCGTCCACCGAGAGTGGGGTCAGCGCGGCCATCCACCCTGGTTGCCCATGCCCAGCTCGACCAGCAGATGCATGTGCAATACGACACAGTTCCGGCGATCAGCGCCAGTAAACCGACGCAGCCGATCGTCGTTCCCCGGATCCACCGATCCAACTCCCCGCTCACTATGCGCCCCGGAGTGCGATAACACCCGTCAGTACGCATTGGCTTATGGGTGCGCTCCCCCCTCGCGCCAATACTTCCGTTGTCCGCCCGGATATATTGCCTGACCAGGGATAACGCGCGAGCGGGCGTACCCGAAGCTTCAGGCATGGCCTGAGACTGACGCGGGACGCAGTCTCTGGCCAGTCGAGATGGCAGTTCGTGTTGTCGACGCCGAGGGCAGGCCGAACCTCTAGTGGTGGACGGCTATCGTTGCTGGCCATGGCAGGCGAATCGGACATTGATGTCACGGCTCTTAGTGCACGCGGTCTGCTGCAGCTCAGCGCTGAAGTGGTGACCGAGCTGAAGAGCCGTGGCGTCGTGAGGTCACGGAACGCGCCCGCAGGTGACCTCGCGGAGTATCTGGTGGCCAGGGCCTTCGATGGCGAGCTCGCGGCAGCGTCGGTGAAGAGCTGGGACGTCCAGGCGGGAGATCGCAAGCTACAGGTTAAATGCCGACTCGTTGACCCGGGCAGCCAGCACTACGAGTCTTTCTCACCGTTCCGTAGCTGGGCCTTCGATGCTTGTGTCTTCATCGTCCTGGACTGTCACACCTACAACGTCGTCCGCGCAGTGGAGATCCCGATGCCCGCAGTCAAGACGATCGCGCGCGAAGCGCACTGGGTGAACGGCCATCGGGTCAGCGTCAGGCAGATCGCCGGTCCAATCGCGGGGGCCCAGGATGTCACTGACATGATCCGCCACGCGCTCGACGACCTGGGCTAGCAATCCGCCAGGCCCTTAAGGTCAGCAGATCCGTTACGATTAATGGCGTCACCTCATGTGGGTAACGCCAGCTCAACGAGCGCCCGCCAGCTGGAGTTACGATTAAAGTTTGAAAAACGTAACATCAGGTGCTACACTAGCCGTCATGAGCAATGACAAGACGGCCGCTGACCGCATGGCGCGACTTCGTGCCCGTCAGCGCGGCGAGGACGTCCCCCGTCGCCAGCCTGGCCGTCCCGCCAAGTCGCTGGTCGCCGGGAGACCCACATGGCATCGTGAGCTGCCCACTTTCGGCCTGGATGAGACAACAGTCTGGGAGGCCACTAAGCGTACTTTGAAGCTGGACGACAGCAATGCAGTCAAGATAGTCGGGCACGCATTCACCGAGATGCTAAATAATGCCATCGAGCACTCAGAAAGTGAGACCGTCGCCATTAGCTGGTGGATCAGCCCGACAAAACTGTGTTTTGAGATATCTGATAACGGCGTCGGCGTGTACGAGAAGGTCAGGACAACCTTCGGCTTGGACAGCGCGGAGGATGCCGTCGGGGAAGTTTCCAAGGGAAAGCGCACATCTGCCGCCGACAAGCATACAGGTGAGGGCATCTTCTTTACGTCGAAGATGGTAGACATCTTCAAGCTCAGTTCGTCGTCGCTGTGCTGGACAGTAGACAACCTTGAGCGCCATGACTCTGGCCTGTCGAGCATGAGAGGAGTATCTGACACCAAGGTCATGTGCCAGATCGACCGGCAGACCACTAGAGCGATAGCTGACGTGTTCGCAGACTGGACCGTTCCGACCCCAGGCGACGAGGAAATCCGGACGTTTGACAAAACCTCGATCACAGTCAAGCTCTTTCAAAAGGGCGAGCTTATCTCCGCAGTGAGGCACGGCGGTTCTGCACGGCCTTGAGGACTTCAGTGAGATCCTGCTCGACTTCACCGGCGTCACCGGCGTCGGTCAGGGGTTCGTAGATGAGGTCTTCCGCGTCTGGCCGAACCATCATCTTGGCAAGACGATACGTCCAATCAACCTGGATGATCCCGCTGTGAGGTTCATGGTGCAGCGAGGGCTGCCAATTGGCGAGCGCACACTACGAACTAACGGAGCTACTGCAAGTGACAAGACCGAGGCCGACGGTGCATGCGGCGCCGCTGGCCTAAAGTTTCTCGGGACTCCGCTCGCTGCGCACGTAGCTGGGTGAGCCGCGCCCGGACCGGGCTGGCCGGGCGCTTCGGCAGTCCATTTGACAATTGCTTCGGTGGCAATATAGTCCTCGATCACAGCCGCCGGGTTTCGCCGGTCGCCGAGGTCGCTCCTTCACGCTCGATGACGCTGTGGTTTAGTGCCGGGCAGGCCCGAGCGACCTCGTTGACCGTCAAGGCGTGGAGCGCCGACGCCGCGACGTGGAATCAGTGGCATGGCCCGAGCACCATGGGTCAGGCCTGGGCGGCACACTGTGTGATGCTGCCCCCGCACACCTGTGATCCATCGTCTATAAGATGCGCCAACTGCGCGAGTGTCGGCGACGCTCGAATCTCAGGCGGGACCGCTATCCAGGCGTCGCCCGTTGGAGATCAGATGATCTCTCGAACCAGGTCGTTGCTGATCAGATAGGCAATGAGATCTGCTCGGCTCGGGGCATAGGAGACTGATCGCCGCGAAGCGCGCTTGAATCCAGGCTCTTCTATTGAGGTTTCCTGCGATCGACTCTGACGGGCTTCCAGAACGGCGCTGCGCAGCTTGTCGTATTCCAGTGAGTTGAACTCTGGCTCCGCCAGCTCGCTATCCGGCAATCCCAGGTAGAACGCGTCCGCCCGGGAACCTAACAACCGTGACCGACAAAGTAGACCAGGAAGAATAATCCTCCGCCGTACTGGCAGCCAGTCTCAGCTGCGGGCGAATCAGCCGGATGTCTCCCTGATCTTCCAGAACCGTACAGTGCTCCTTCGGCACAATGCCGTAGACCGGATCACTGAGGGCAGCAGACAGGTCACTGATAGTTCTGCGGACAACCGGGCGAACTCCTCATCCGAGTACGTGCTGGTGCCCAGCAGCACCGCGCGGGAGCGCTGCGGATCCGGCAGACGCGCAGCTAATCCTTCGAGATGCCGTCGGCCAGGACCTGGCTGATCAGCGCGTGGACACGCTCGCCGTTGAGACGATTCGCGCCAATCTCAACGACGCGGCCGCCTTCTGCCTGAACCCGGATCCGGACATCCGCCCTGCGCGGCTGGGCGAGCCACGCCTTCAGCGACGCTGCAATAACCGACAGCGTTCCGCCCGAGCCCGCGGCGACCACTAAAAAGTCGGTAAGCCCGCCGAGTTCACCGTCGCCAGGCGGCGGCCTGGTTGAGTCGGCATGGGGCGCGGTCCGGGATTGCCCCTGGTCCGTTTCCCCAGGCCGCTCGCCGAACCCGCCGTGCGCCTCTCGACGCAGCGGGCTCTCCACGGCTTCTGCCGTCAGGCGTGGTTCAGCGTCCAGGGGCTGGGGATCTTGCTGCCGCGGTAGCGGTACCGGGTAACCGGTACCTTGCCGCGATTGAACGCAGCTCGATCCCGTCCGCCGCTATCGGCCGCCACCGTCCCGGTGGGGCCGACGAGCCAGCGGCGGACGTCCTTCCACCTCCAGTGGTGCCGCTCCATCAGCATCCGGATCACCCGCCACCAGGCGAAGTAGTCCAGCATGTCGAAGGTGTGCTTTGCCGACGGCATGCCGGAAGTAGTTGGCCCAGCCGCGCATGATCTGGTTGAGCCTGGATCAGCACGTACTCCGTGTCCGGCTGCGATGTCCTGGGGGTCAGGGCACGGATCTTCGCCTTCAGCGACCGGATGGGCCGGTCGTCGATGAAGGTGTAGACGTACCACTTGCTCGTTCCCCGCTTGCGGCGCCACTGGATGCGGAACCCCAGGAAGCTCGAACCCCTCGCTCATGTGCGCTATGCGGGTCTTGGCCTCGGAAAGCCGCAGTCCCAGCGGCGCGAGCACGCGTGCGATCTCCTCGCGCAGTGCCGCCGCGTCGTGCTCGCGTGCCGTTGACCAGCACGGCGAAGTCGTCCGCGTAACGGATGATCCGCCAGGTCGGCAGTCCTTTGCGGCGGCGGGCCGCGCGCTTGTACTCGGTGGACATCGTCCCGCCGTGCCTCCCACGGCGCCGTCAGGTGCTCATCGAGCGCGCTGAGGGCTATGTTGACCAGATCAGCGGGGACAGGATGCCGCCTTGCGGCGTGCCGGTGAGCGTGTCGCGGTGCTCGCCGAGTTCGGTGAGCACCCCGGCTTTGAGGAACGCCTTCACCAGCGCCAGCACGCGCTTGTCCTTGACCCGTGCCCGCACCCGCTCCATCACGGCGGGGTGCGACACGTTGTCGAAGGCACGCCTCGATGTCCGCGTCCAGCACCCAGCGGTAGCCCCGGGTGCCGAAGTAGTGGATCTCGGCGATCGCGTCCTGGGCGCGCCGCCTTGGCCGGAACCCGTAGGAGACCGGCTCGAAGTCGGCCTCGAAGATCGGCTCCAGCACCAGCTTCAGCGCGGCCTGGACCACCCGGTCGGCGATGGCCGGGATGCCCAGCCTCCGCAGCTTTCCCGACCCGCCCGGCTTGGGAATCATGCGCTCCCGCACCGGCAATGGCCGGAACGAGCCGTCCTTCAGCGGCGGCCCGCAGGTCGTCCAGGAACCCTGGCACTCCCACGCGCCTCCTCGACGTACGCGGCCGTCACGCCGTCCACGCCCGGGAGTGTTCGCGCCCTGGTTGCCCGCGACCCGGTCAGAACGCCACGAACAGTGTCGCCGGGTCATGCACGAGGTTGAACAGGTCATCGAACCGGCGGCCAGGATCGGCCGCCGCCCAACGGTGAAGCTTGGCCTGCATCCCCGCTACCCGCGACCCGCCCGTGGGAGCCGTGGGCGCTGCCATTCGGCGGCGCGTCTTGCGGCATTGCAGCCTCCTTCCCTTCTCGCAACCGCTGCCGCCCTTCGCCATGTGCCGGGCTCTCCCGGCCCCGGACTACTACGGCGGCTCCGTCCCGTCCCGGCCGTTCGGCAGTCGGCGCGCTCAGCCCGCGCCGCCGCGCCGGCCCGGACGATTTCAACGCTCAGCTCAGCCAGTGGCTGACGACGGCGAACGCCCGGCCCAAGCGGGTGCTGGGCTGCGCCCCGGCCGACCGGTTCACCGCCGATAAGACCGCGATGCTGTGCCTGCCGCCCGTGCCGCCGGGCGACCGGGCGGCGGTCCTCGGCCCGCCTGGCCCGCGATCATTACGTCCGGCTGGACTCCAACGACTATTCCTGTCAACGGCGCCCGAATTTTGACCCCCTGACGGCGGGGCGGTTTCTACTGACGGTCGCAACACTTCCTGTGATCATTGGGGGTTGTGTTGCATCGTCGCGTAGGGTGAAGAAGGGGCCGGGCCGACGTCCGCAGTCGGCTAAGCGTCAGCGGTTCATGGAGTTGCGGGCCCGTGGGTGGAGTATCAAGGCGTCTGCCCGGGAGGCGGGCGTCTCGCGGTCGACCGGCAAGAACTGGAACCGCGGTTACAAGGTCTACCGCAACGGCCAGGTCATCGGGTTCGTGCCTGCGCTGGACCGGCTGGCCGTGCGCGAGATCAGCGCCCGGTTCCTGTCGCAGGACGAGCGGATCGAGATCGCTGACCTGCGGCAGCGCGGGCATGAGCATCCGCCGGATCGCGGCCCGGCTGGGCCGGGCACCGTCGACAGTCTCGCGGGAGCTGCGCCGCAACGCCGACCGGCGGCGGGTTACCGGCCGTTCGAGGCGCACCGGCGGGCGACCGCGCGCCGGGCCCGCCGTCATCCGCGGCGGCGTCGAGGCCAGCGAGCAGCTGGCGCGAGCTGGTCGCCGAACTGCTTGCGCAGCGGTGGAGCCCGGAGCAGATCAGCCGCCAGCTGCGCCTGCGGTTCCCGGACGACCCGGCGATGTGGCTGTGTCACGAGAGCATCTACCAGGCTGTCTACCAGCCGGGATCGCTGTTAATTCGGCCGTCGCCGCTGGCGCCGCACCGCCGGTCGCCGCTGCGGACCGGACGGGATCACCGCCGCGCGCACCAGCACGCCCAGCGGCGGCCTCGGTTCGAGCAGCCGATGCTCACGATCCGCCATCGGCCCTTCGCGCCTGGACCGCTCCGAGGCAGGGCATTGGGAATCTCAATGCTGTTGTCAAGCCGCTGGGGCCAGTGCGGGTCGGGTCGGTTCCTGGTAGGTGGTGCGGTCTCGGAGCATGGCCCACAGCGTGCTGATGCGTCGCCGGGCGAGGGCGATGAGGGCTTGCTTGTGGTTCTTGCCTTCGGCCCGCTTGCGTTCGTAGAACGCTCGCGACGCGGGGCTGTTCTTCAGGCTCGACAGCGCGGCGAGGTAGCAGGTCCTCATCAGCCGCCGGTTGAACCGCCGTGGCCGGTGGTGGTTGCCGCTGATCCGGCCGGAATCGCGTGGCGCCGGGGCGAGGCCCGCGACGCTGGCGAGCCTGTCGACTGTCTCGAACGCGCGCAGGTCACCGCCGGTGTTCGCGATGAAGGTTGCTGCCAGGACGGGACCGAAGCCGGGCATGCTGAGCAGGATCGGGGCGTCGGGGTGCTGGTCGAACCGCTCGCAGATCTGCTCGTCGAGCTGAGCGATCGCAGCGTCGATGACGGCGATCTGCTGGGCCAGCTGGGCGACGAGCTGCGATCCCACGGCCTCGGTCCGCAGCACGGTGCGCTGGGCGCTGGCCGCGTCCATGGCCTTGCGGGCAACGTTCACGCTGCCGCGGCAGCCGCGCTTCTTCAGCCAGGCCGCCAGCCTGGCGGCACCGATCCGGCGGATCGCCTCCGGGGTCTGGTAGCCCGAGAGCAGGATCAGCGGCGCCTTCTTGGAGTAGTCGAACGCCGCCTCCAGGGCCGGGAAGAACTCCAGCAGCGTGGCTCGCAGCCGGTTGATCGTCCGGACCCGGTCATAGACCAGATCGGTGCGCCGGGCGGTGAGCAGCCGCAGATCAGTGCTGATCTGATCAGCTCCGCGCACCGGCTGCAGGTCGGTGCGCATCCGGGCCTGGTCGGCGATGATCCGGGCGTCCTTGGCATCGGTCTTGCCGTCCCCCCGGTAGGTCGCCGCAGCATGATGCACAATCCGCCCAGGGATATACAGCACTCGCTGGCCGCGCTCGGCGAGCAGCGCGATCAGCAATGCGGCGCCGCCCGCGTTCAGGTCCGTCGCCCACACCGCCGGATCCCCGCCCGCCACGGCCAGCACCGCCGCGATCAGCTCAAGCAGCGCGGACTCGTCGTTGACCACCCGCCGCGACAACAGCAGCCGCCCTGCCGCGTCGATCACGACACAATGGTGCGCCCGCTTGCCCGAATCGATACCTGCCCAGACCGCCGTCATCAGCCATCCTCACGTCGCCGCCACCAGAGTGTTCTCCTCGGCTGGCAGCCACGCCGGCACGTCCTTACCCAACGATCCGTTGCGCGCGAGTCTCAATGAGCGGTCCAGCCACCAGCAGGGCAGCGGGCGGCCATTCCCAGTGAGCCGTCACCGGCACTGCCGGCACGACAGGGAGACCTCAAGCCATACCCGCTGCCCCGAGAAGAGCGATCAAGACCCTACGGGCCCTCGACCACCCCTGAACCGTAAGGACGGGGATTTGATCATCGGCAAAGACCAGGGCTCGGCGATCGGCACCTTGGTGGAGCGGCAGACCCGGACGGTCCGGCTCCTGCACATGCCCTTCCGCGACAGCGACACCCTGCACGGCGCGCTGAAGGCCCGGATGGCTGACCTGCCGGCAGCGCTGCTGCGATCGATCACCTGGGACCAGGGAACCGAGATGGCGCGGCACCTGACGATCACCCGGTCGCTGGGCGCTCCGGTCTACTTCTGCGACTCCCACTCGCCCTGGCAGCGCGGCTCGAATGAAAACACGAACGGGCTGCTGCGCGACTACTTTCCCAAGGGCACCGACCTGGGCGCCCACTCGCCGGACACCTGCTAGCTGTCGAGAACGAGCTCAACAACCGGCCCCGGATCGTCCTTAGCGACCGGCCTCCAGCCGAACTG
>CAVOKK010000023.1:0-663855 GCA_963696455.1 uncultured Actinomycetota bacterium | reverse complement strand
CTCCAGATTGAGGCCGCGACGGGCCGCTGACGTCCGGATCTTCGTAGGCGTTCAGGCGGGGGGCTCACGGCCCGGTTCATGGCGTCGGCGATCACCAGGCCCATTGCCGAGCTGAGCCGCACCGGAATCAGGGCAGCGCCGCTGGCTCGGCGTCAGCGCCTGGCTCAGCCTCCGCAGGGCCGCCCGGCGCACGCCTGGTTATCCCGGTGACCACCCATGCCCGGCCGAGGGCGCTGCAATACAAGGCGACTACGACGAGGACCAAGGCATGTTGCAGCGCGGCACTCCGGGTGTTCGCCAGGAGAGCCGCAGCGAGGCCGGCCTGCGCTGAGTAGACCGCCACCGAAATCGAAGCGAACGCGATATTCAGCGGTCTGGATCGCGAGTCACGAGAGAAATTTCCAGCCCGCTGCGCCCTCGGTACCAGCTGTCTGGTGGCCAGCAGGCCGACGACTGCCATAGCCAGGCTTGATAGCCCGAGGACGACTGATCCCCCAGTGAGGGCCACGATCGAGACGATGAAGATGTCGACCAGGGCAACGAACGCGCTCCCGGCCAGCACAGTTCGCAGCTCCCGGGTTGTGGGGTTCGCGTCATCCGCGTTCACGACCGATACGGCGACGACCAGCAACCCCAAGATGGCAGCGGACGCGCCCGCGCTTGTGATGAAGAAGTTCTCATAATGGCCCACCACAGCGGCACCCTATCGGGCATCGGCGTTACGGTCCGCTGGCAGCGGCCGAAGGGCTTGCCGGGGTAGTCGTCGGGCTCACTGTCGGCGTCACGGTCGGGGTCGGGCTCACCGTCGGCGTCACGCTCGGGGTCGGGCTCACCGTCGGCGTCACGGTCGGGGTCGGGCTCACTGTCGGTGTCACGGTCGGGGTCGGGCTCACCGTCCTGGTTACAGGGGTGGGGGACTGGATCGGGCGCACGAGGCTGGGGCCGGTGATGTGGTGACCGCCGAGCATCAGGACGATCGCGGCCACTGCCACTGCGCCGACGACTACGGCCCCGCCGACCGACAGGCCTGTAGCGAGAGAGCGGCGCTCGCGTCGGTACTCGGTGTTGCGACGCTCGCGCAGCCAGTCCGGCAGCGCCGCGCGGCGCGCGGCCCAGCTATTGAACGGCGCGGCGGCCATGCCCAGGGTGGGCACGAGCAGCAGGCAGGCCAGCAGCGGGCCGCTCAGCGTGTTCGTCTTGGTAAGTGCTCCGGCGATCCCAGCCGCGCCGCAGAGCGCGAGGATGGTCTCCGCCCAGTTGGCCCGCAGCGCATGCCACCAGCTGGTCCGCTCGCTGGTCTTCGGGGTCCGCAGGAACGCGGCCTTCTTCGCGAACAGCGCGACGACCGAGGCGCGGGCGACTACGAGCGAAGTGGACTGCCAGATGAAGAACGCGCCGAGGGCATCACGCCAGGTAGCGCCAGTGCTGCGGCGCAGCAGCGCGATCGCGCGGACCAGGCCGAGCAGGATGAGCACGGGGACGGCGGCGACGAGAAAGACCGTCAGCTTGCGGAAGAGCTGTCCGCCCCCGGTCGCCAGGTTCACCGCGCCGGCCAGCAGAAAGATCAGGAACAGCAGCCCGAGCAGGTCGCCGTACCACTGCAGCGCACCAGACAGGTACGACCAGCGCTGGCAGGCCGACAGGTGGTTCTGTCTGGTCGCCGGGCCAGGGAGCAGGGATTTCCAGTGCATGCGCAGCAGCTGGATGCCGCCGAAGCACCAGCGGTATCGCTGGCCCTTGAGCGCCTCGAACGTGAGCGGCATGATCCCGCGGCCGCCGGACTCGTCGATCTGCATGCCGGACCAGCCTGCGCGGAGCATGCGGAGCGAGACCTCCGCGTCTTCGGTGATGCACCACTCATCCCAGCCGCCGAGTTCATCGAGTGCAACCCTCCTGATCAGCCCCATGGTCCCGGCGAAAATCGCTCCGTCGCGTTCGTTCCTCGAGGGCTGGGAGACGGCGAAGAAGTACTTGTAGGAGTAGTAGAGCCGCCGGTAGTACCGGGCGTGACGCCAGTCGCGGTAGTCCTGCGGCGCCTGCACGAACCCGATCCACGGGTCGGCGAAAAGCGGCACGCAGCGGCGAAGCCAGCCCGGCTCGACCTGGTAGTCGGAATCGACGACGCCGATGATCTCCGCATCGGGGTCGGTAAGGTGCTGCAGCGCGTAGTTGAGCGCGCCCGACTTGTAGCCGGGCCAGTTCTCCAGGTGCTTGAACGTGACACCGTGCCGCCCGCACCAGGTCTCGACCGGGCGCCACAGCCACTCGTCGTCCGTGTTGTCGTCGATAAGGACGATCTGCACCCTGGGGTAATCGAGGCGGAGCAGCGCGCGGAGCGTGTCGATGACCATCGCCGGCGGCTCGTTATGCGCCGGGACATGCACGCTGACCAGGGGCGGAGCGTGATCGGGCCGCCGGACAACGGCCTGCAGCACAGTCGTGGACACCCGCTCGCGCGGGTCAAGAGGCTTGCGCCTGCGGTGCCAGTGCGCTGTGCCGAGCGCGTCGCACAATTCCCACAGGTAAGCGCAGCACATCAGGGCGGCGACCAGTTCGAGGCACCAGAGCAGCACGCCGCCGACGGTGCTGGCCGCGCCGAGATGGCTGGCGAACGTCCACTCCAGCGCGTACACCAGGTAGACCGCGAAGAGGTAGGTGGACGATGCCCAGCACAGGTGTGCCCGCGGTGACCAGTTCCTGGTGACCGGGAGCCAGAGCAGACTGGCCAGCGCCACGCCCGCTGCGCCGATGATGAGATTGTCTTCGGTCGCCGTCAGCAGGTACAGCACGCCAGCCGCGACAGCGGCGAGGACGGCCGACCCGGTGAGAATCAGGATGACCCGCCAGATCGCGGCCCAGGCGCCCGTCCGCTCACGACGCCGGGCCGGGAGGAAAAGCGCAGCAGAGCCGAGCGGCGCGGCAACAAGCCCGCCAATGACCAGCGCCTCGAGCATGGCAGCCTCACCCGTCGGAAGGGGAGGTCGCTGCGGCGGTGAACGCGGCGAGCGCGGCCGGGTCATCTTCCAGGCGCCAGTCCTGGTGGTAGATGCCGGCGTGCTGCGCCTCGTCGAACCAGACCACCCCGGCGAGGCGGTTCGCGCGAACGCCCGCGAACAGCCCGCCGATCTGGCTCTCCCTGTTGGGGGTAGTGCCCACGGCGGTCTCGGCTATCAGCAGTGGCGTGCTGCTGAACGTGCGGATGTCCGCGATGGTCGAGCCGAACAGGGAGCCGAAGGTATCGGTGGCCCGGACGTAGTAGCCGTCGATACCAGTCCAGTCGACCCACGCCGCGCCCGGCCACCACAGGTCCAGCGAACTCGACGCCCCGGCGATGGAGTTGACCGTCCACAGCCAGGTCACGTTGGCTGCTCCGGCGGCACGGAAGACCCGCACAATATGCCGCCATGCAGCCACGAACGTCGCCGGTGGCGTGTGGCCGTCGCCCCAGGAGTACCAGGTGCCGTTCATCTCATGCCCGAAGGACAAGATCACCGGATGCCCGAATGCGACGACGGCGTCCGCGTAGGAGCGCAGGTAGGCGTCCGAGCCGCCTGCGGCGATGGAGGCCAGGGTCACGCGGTCCGGATCAAGCTGGACGAGCACATAGGCGTCGTGGGCCCAGGCCGCTTGCGCGAATGATGTGCTGAAGGGGTCATTCCACAGCGAGTAGTACAGGACGATCCTGGGCTTGACGCCGGTCGCGATGCTGAACCTGGCAATCTGCGACCAGCTGCCGGGCGCATCCGGTTCGAAGACGCCAACGAGCGGGCTTGCCGGGGCTGGAACTGGCCTCAGCGGGGCCTGCGCCGTCAGTGGGGTCAGGCATCCCGTAACGGCCAGCAAGACAGCAAAAACTGCTGCTGCCAGCGCGGCCCTCCGCACGGCGACGCGGCGACGCCTTCCGCGGGCAGGCCACGCAATAGCCGGACTGCCAGTCGTCACGGCCGCGTTCCGGCCAGCCGGGTCGCCTCCGGCCGCGCGTCGCACCATGGCTGCGAGCCTGCCGGGCACGTCCGCCGCTGCCCAGAGCCTTTACTCCGGCCTAAATGGGGCCTAACGTCCTGGTCGCGGGCAGTCTTCCCGAGCGGGCCGGCCGAGGCGGATCGCGACGCGGCTGCGGAAAAGAGACCGAACGATTACACGTGGTAACGTCGGTTACAGGCGCGTCGTAAGTGCGGTGGTGAGACCCAACCAGTCGGAGGTGCCGGATGGCCGAGCTCCCGCCGCCCCCAGAGGGCATTGTGCTGGCCCACTTCATCGTCTCGGATGATGTCGAGCGCTCTCGGCGCTTCTACACCGAGGTGCTCGGCGGCAGGGTGGTCTTCTCCGGGGACGTGACTTATGTCGCGCTGGCCAACAGCTGGATCATCATCAATGTCGGCGGCGGACCGACCGACGACAAGCCTACGGTCATCCTGGAGACGCCGCGCGATCCCGACCGGGTCAGCAGCTTCCTTAATATCCGGGTCAAAGACATCGACGCTCGTGTACGCCGAGTGGAGCGCCCGGGGTGCTCAGTTCCTGACGCCGCCGAAACAGCACGCGTACGAGAAGCGCTGCTACATCCGCGATCCCGACGGTCATCTGATCGAGGTGGGGCAAACCACGGACCCGCAGGGTGACTGGTACCCCGCTCACTGGCCGCCGAGTACGCGGCGACCGATGATGCCGGGTCAACGGCAACGCCCGCGTATCGGCGCTGGCCCGCCACCCGCACCTGAGCATCGATCCACGCGTGCCGCTGAGGAGCCTGGGTCATGACCACCGCGATCATCGGCACCGGAGGGATCGGATCGGCCATCGCCCGCCAGCTCGCTTCGGGCGGCGAGACCCTGCGGCTCTCGAGTGCCGACACTAAGTCGGCACGAACGCTGGCCGCGGAAATCGGTCGCGCCGCGGTCGTCGCCGCCGGCAATCATGACGCATTGCAGGGCGCCGATGCCGTCGTCCTCGCGCTGCGATTTACCGCGCTGAAGGGCGTCATAGACGAGATAGCCGACGCGCTGACCGGCAAGGTCGTCGTCGTTCCCAGCAACCCGGTCAGCGCCGACGCACACGGCAACATCTCACGGCTACTTCCGGAAGGGCAGTCGTCCGGCGAGGTCATAGCCGGGTGGCTGCCGGCGGGGGCACGCCTGGCCATGGCGTTTGGAAGCATGTCGGCCGATCTCTTCGAGTCCGCTAGCAACCGGTCACCGGAGCGGGCGGTCCTCTTCTACGCGACCGACGACGACCGGGCTGGCGAGGAAGTCGAGCGGCTGATCCGAACAGCCGGCTTCGAGCCGGCGAAGGTCGGCGGGATCGAGCAGTCGGGTCGGCTCGAGGTGGGCGGCGACCTTCACGATCTCGTAGTCGCTCCCGCAAAGGTGCCATCATTGATCAGTAGGGCCTGATCTGCGGAGTCTGGATCGGCGCGACAGCGCCGGAGGGTCGTCGGCGATGGTCATGCTGCCGGGCCATGACCGTGCGCGGCTGACCGGGCACGAGAGGAACCGCGATGGACAGCTTGCCTATCGGCGAATATGCGCTGCTCTCGGACTGCCGCTCCGCGGCTCTGGTCAGCCGGGACGGCTCGGTGGACTGGCTCTGCTTTCCTCGCTTCGACGGGCCCTCGGTGTTCTGCCGCCTGCTTGACCCGGCCGGCGGCCATTTCGCGATCCGGCCCGCAGGCGAGTTCCAGGTCAGCCGCCGGTACGCTGGAACAGACGCTGGTGCTGGAGACCACCTTCACCACCGCGCGCGGCACAGCGGTACTCACCGACGCCCTCGCGGTCGGCCCCAGCGAGCGCGGCCACCACCTGGGCGTCCACTCCCCGGGTATGCTGCTGCGCTCCCTCGCTTGCACTGACGGTGAGATCCAGGCGGAGATCAGCTACGCGCCCCGGCCGCGGTACGGGCTCATCCACCCCGATCTTAGTTCCGGTCGCCGGCGGCCTTGCCGTTCAGGGCGGCGACGACCAGCTGCTGCTGTCCACGTCGGTCAGCTTCGGCGTGAAGGAGGCCACCGCGACCGCCGCGGTCCGGCTGACCGCCGGGCAGGCCGCCGTCTTCGCGCTCGGGTACGGGGAGATGACCAGCCCGCCACTCGCCCCCTGGTCGGCGGACGAGATCACCGGCCGGCTTGACGACACCCTGGAGGGCTGGCGGTCCTGGTCAGCGCTTCACCAGAACTACGAGGGGCCTTGGCGCGAGCTGGTGCGCCACTCCGGGCGCGTGCTGCAGGCCATGACCTTCGCGCAGACGGGCGCCATCGTGGCGGCGCCGACCACCTCCCTGCCGGAGGTCGTCGGCGGCGAGCGGAACTGGGACTACCGCTACACCTGGGTGCGTGATGCCAGCCTGACCATGGAGGCGCTGTGGGTGGCGGCCTGCCCCGACGAGGCGAACAAGTTCTTCGGCTTCCTCGCCGATGCGGCGGCCGCCTCCGGGCCGCAGGGCGCCGCGGACCTCCAGATCATGTTCGGCGTCGGCGGCGAGCGCGACCTCTCCGAGCGGGAGCTGCCCCATCTGGCGGGCTGGCGGGGCAGCCGCCCGGTCCGGGTCGGAAACGGTGCGTGGCTTCAGCGGCAGCTCGATGTGTACGGTGAGCTGCTCCGCGCCGCGCAGCGGCTGGTTGACCAGCTCGGCGAGCTAGACCCGGTAACCAGGCGGTTCCTGACCACGGCCGCAGATACCGCCGCTGCGCGCTGGCGCGAGAAGGACCAGGGGATCTGGGAGATCCGCGGCGAGCCCCGGGACTTCCTGTATTCGAAGCTGATGTGCTGGGTCGCGCTGGACTGCGCGATCACCCTGGCCGCCCATCTCGGTGCCGAAGACCGCGTGGCTGACTGGGCGGCCACCCGTGACGAGATCCGGCAGGCCATCCTTACCCGCGGCTGGAATGAGCGGGCGGGTGCTTTCACGCAGGCGTTCGGCAGCGAGGACCTCGATGCGTCGAGCCTGATGCTGGCCATCACCGGGTTCCTGGCGGCAGATGACCCGCGGATGAAGGCCACCATCGACGCAATCGCGCGGCGGCTGACCGACGAGCGCGGGCTGGTGTACCGGTATCTGAGCCGCGACGGCCTGGCGGGTGAGGAGGGCACGTTCCTGCTCTGCACGTTCTGGCTGGCGCAGGCGCAGGCACTTGCCGGCGACGTCGAGGCAGCCACAGCGACCTTCGAGCGTGCCATCGCCGCCATCAACGATGTCGGCCTGCTCGCCGAGGAAGTCGACTCCGGCAGCGGCGAGATGATCGGCAACTTCCCGCAGGCGTTCAGTCACATTGGCCTGGTCAACGCCGCCTGGGCCATCACTCAGGCTCAGCAGGGCACCGGCCGCACCGGAAGAGAGCGGGGACGGACAGGATGCTGACGGAGTTCGCCGGCCTTTCGACGCCGCTGGTGGCCGATGCCTGTATCCGCGCGGGAGTGCCGCTGCGGGTCGCGCCGCCGGGAATCGGCGCGGTCATCCCTGGGCAGCGGATCGCCGGACGGGCGCTCCCGGCCCGCCACTACGGCAGCGTTGATGTTTTCCTGGAAGCGTTCGGCGGCGCCGCCGATGGTGACGTCCTGGTCGTCGACAACGGCGGGCGGGAAGATGAGGCGTGCGTCGGCGATCTGGTCGTGCTGGAGGCACAAGCGGCAGGGGTCGGCGGGGTGATGGTGTGGGGGCTGCACCGCGATACGGCGGAACTGACCGAGATCGCCCTGCCGGTATTCAGCTACGGCCACTGCCCGGCCGGCCCTGTCCGCCTCGATGAGCAGGAACCATCCGCGCTGGACAGCGCACGGTTCGGGGCATGCCTGGTCACCCGCGACGACATCGTATTCGGCGACGACGATGGCGTGGTGTTCGTCGCGGCCAGCCAGGCCGGGGAGGTCCTGGCCGCAGCCCGGCAGATCGGCGAGGTCGAGCAGGAGCAGGCCCGTAAGATCCGGGCGGGTCAGACCCTGCGCCAGCAGACAGCCTTCAGCGAGTACCTGGCGCGGCGGGCAGCCGAACCGTCCTACACCTTCCGGCGGCACCTGCGGCAGATCGGCGGTGCCATCGAGGAGTAGGCGGCCATGACGGCCCGCCCGCCGCAGATAATTAACCTCGGTGATGGTCATGCCCTCCGCGGTGGTGAGGAGTCCGCATGCCCGCACCCTCAGAAGACAATCCGGGGGAGGACTGATGCGCCTCCCTGCCTCGGAAGCCCGGGCCCGATTCGTGAGTGCGCGGGTCGCCAGGCTGGCGACCGTGTCAGCTGCTGGCGTGCCGCACCTGGTGCCGGTCACCTTCGCCGTCATCGGCGAGCGAATTGTGTTCGTCGTCGACGACAAGCCGAAGAGCACGACACGGCTGCGGCGGCTCGACAACATCGCGGCGCGGCCGTCCGTATGCCTCCTGGCGGACGTATATGACGACGACTGGAGCCAGCTCTGGTGGGCCCGCGCCGACGGTACTGCCACCGTTCTCGCTACCGATGGCGAGGCGATTGACGCGCTCGCGGCCCGCTACTCGCCCTATGCCGAACGCCGCCCGCGCGGCCCCGTCGTGTCGATTGAGGTGACCGGCTGGACTGGCTGGGCCGCGACCGGAACTCCCGGCGGGTTGCGGGCCGGCATCCCGCGTCACTGACGAGTTGCAAGGAGCTCATGTGCGGTTGGGTGCGACGCTGGCCCACTTGTCCCCTGCGCCGCCAGTCGCGCTAGCTGACTGGGCGAGACGCCTGGTGGCAGCGGGATTCGAGAGCCTGTGGATACCTCAGATTGTCGGCCGCGGGTTCCTGGTCCCTGACGCGTTCGTGGCGCTGGCGGTGGCCGCGCACGGCCACCGATGGCGTGGAGCTGGGGACCGCCACCTTGCAGGTCCCGCTCCACCATCCCGCGGACCTCGCCCACCGGATCCTCTCGCTCATCGGGGTGTGCGGCGACCGGCCTCACCCTTGGTGTCAGTCCGGGGTCGACCGAAGCCGACTACGCCGCATTCGACCGGGACTACACCGCGCGCTTTCGCATCTTCGACCAGAACATGGCGCGGCTGCGGGTGCTGCTGAGCCCACGGCCGCGACGATCACGCCGACCTCGCTCCTGCCCCAGCCACCCCCGGCACGCGCCCCGATCCTCCTGGGCTCGTGGGGCGCCAGGGTCGAGCGGGCCGCCCGTGAGTTCGACGGCTGGCTGGCGTCCGGCTACCGCAGCACGCCCGACCAGATCATCGCCGCCCACGACCGGTACCGGAGCGCCAGCAGCCGGCGGGCGATCGTGTGCGCTATCCCGCTGACCCGGAAGGACGACCTCGGCCCGGTCGGCGAGCAGCTCCAGCGCTACGCGGAGGCGCGGCTTTGACGACGCCGTTGTGCTGATCGGACCGCAAGGGCCGGACCCCGAACAGGTCAGAGCTCTCCTCCCGTGAGCGCCCTTATGTCGGTCCGGCGAGATCAGCCTCACCGCGTCGCGTCAGGAGGAGAAGCCGGCGGAGTTCTCGCTTCAGGATCTTGCCCGTGGCGTTCTTGGGCAGCTCAGTCACCAGGATCACGTCGCGAGGCTTCTTGAACGACGCGAGCCGCTCCCGGCAGTGCTGGATCAGCTCGCCGGGAGTCGGGTCTCCGACGACGACAACGAACGCACGCACCGACTCGCCCCACTCGGCATCGGGCACGCCGACGACAGCGGCCTCGCGGACGGCCGGGTGGGTAAGCAGGACCTCCTCGACCTCGCGGGGGTAGACGTTCGATCCGCCGGTAATGATGACGTCCTTGGCCCGGTCGGTGAGGTGCAGGTACCCGGCTTCGAGGTGGCCGATGTCGCCGGTGTGCAGCCAGCCGTTGGCCAGGGTAGTCGCGGTGGCGTCCGGGTTGTCCCAGTAGCCGCGCATCACGACGTCACCGCGGACTAGGACCTCGCCGTCCGCGCCGTCCGGAACGGGCTCGCCGGCCCGGTCCGCGATGCGTATCTCGACGTTGTGATAAGCACGTCCGCAGGAGCCGGGATGGTCGAGCGCCTCGGACGCGGGCATGACGGTGATCGTCATCGGTGCCTCGCCCTGGCCGTACATCTGGACCACGATCGGCCCGAACACATCGACTGCCGAGCGCAGGTCCTCCTGGTACAGCGGTGCTCCGCCGACGACGATACTGCGCAGGCTCGGCAGGGACCGGCCGCGCGCCTCGTCGGCCACGCGCCGGAGCATCGTCGGGGCGAGGAAAGCTGCATGCGTAACCTGGTGCTCCTCGATCAGCGCAACGAAGTCTCCGGCCGAGAAGCTGGTGCCGGATGCGATCACCTGAGTCGCGCCTCGTGCGGTCGACGGCAGCAGGTACAGACCGCTGCCGTGAGTCAGCGGGGCGGCGTGCAGGTAAATGCTCCCCTCCGCAACCGGGTCGAGATCGTGATGGTAGGCCTCAGTCATCGCTGCGAGGTTGCGGTGGGTGAGCGTTGCGCCCTTCGGCCTGCCTGTCGTTCCCGAGGTGTAGAAGAGCCAGGCTGGGTCGTCGGCCGCCGTGTCGGCAGCCGGCAACGGCTCGGGAGCCAGCACGTCCTCGTAGTCGTACCCGGCGTCCGAGCCGTCCGCCCGGGCCACCCGTATCACCCGGACCGAGGCCTCGATGGTGCGGGCCGCGGCGGCAGTCTCGTCGCTGACGATGACGGCAGCCGCGCCGCAGTGCCGGACGATGTAGCCGCTCTCATCGGGATGGAGGTGCCAGTTGACCGGTACAGCGACGAATCCACCGTGAAAAGCAGCCCACAGCGACTCGGCGAGCTCAGGGCGGTTGGGCATGAGCAGCACGACGCGGTCACCGCGCTGCAGCCCGAGGCCTGCGAGGCCAGCGGCGAGCCGGGCCACCCGGTCGCCGAGCGCCGGGTAAGTAACTGACCGGGAGCCCTGTACGAGCGCGCGCCGGTCACCTGCTCGCGCGATGCCCTCGGTCAGCAGGTCGGCGATGTTCACGGTCGGGGTCTTAGGAGGCCTCGACCTGGGGCAGGATCTCCTCCTTCAGGCGCTTGAGGTCGTCCAGCGTCTTCGCGACAGGGACGTCCGCGAACGGCGGCCAGATCAGCGGCATCGTGAGCCCGGCCTCCTTGTAGCGCTTGAGCCGGTCAGTGATCTGACCGGCGGTCCCGACCATGAGGTTGGTGACCCTGCCGTTGTCCGACTGGTCGGTCTCCTCGTCGGTGATGACGGTCCAGAGCATGCTGCAGATCTCGAGATCGTCAACCGAGCGCGAGCTCCCGAGCTCGTCAAGCTCCCGCTGGATGGCGCCGCGCCAGTTCCGGATATCTTCCGGCGAGTCCTGGATCCCGATCCAGCCCGACAGGTTGTACTTCGCGATTCGCAGCGCCGAGCGCTTCGGGTCCTTAAGCCCGCTGAAGAAGATCGGCGGATACGGCTGCTGCAGCGGCTTGACGCCGAACCCGCATCGCTCGAAGTCGGCGAACTCGCCGTGGTACTCGAAGAGATCGTTCGTCCAGATGCCCTGCATGATCTCGATCGTCTCGCGCACGTGCGCGTGCCGCCTGGGGAAGATGTGCGTGGCGCTCGCGGCCGCGAACTCCTCGGGCATCCAGCCTGCGCCGACACCGACGTTGAGCCTGCCGCCGGAGAGATGATCGATCGTCGCCAGTTCGGCGGCGAGGACGCCGGGGGCCCGGTACGGCGTGTCGGTGATGCTCATGCCGATCCGCACCTTCGTCGTCTTCGCGGCGAGCCACGGGATCAGCGGCATTCCCTGGAACCACTCCCCGCGCGATGACACCGGCAGGGCCTTCGGGAGCCCCGGCATCATGCCGAACGAGTACTGCAGCTCCTGGCGATCCGAGGCTTCGGGGACGACGATCCGGTCGAGAGTCCAGACGGAGTCGAGGTCGAGATCCTCGGCGAGGCTGGTGAGATCTTCAAGCTCCTTGATGGTTACCTTGTCGCGGAAGTTCGGCAGGTAGAGGGCGAGCTTCATGACGGCCTCCTTGACATCCAGGCTTCACCCGGTACACAGCCCGCAGCCATGCAGTAGCCGCGGATGGATAGGGCACGTTCCCACCCTGGGCGGCATCCGTCACAACCTCAGCAACAGGTCCTCAACGCTTCCTCAACGCTGGGCTTCCTTGCTCTGCCCTCCACCGCAGGGGCACTATCGAGACGGCGCAATGTAGCTGGCCCCTTGCCGAGGAGTCTGAGCATGAATAATGTCTCCTGCCCCCGGGTCCTCATCGTCGACGACGATCAGCGGGTACGGACTGTCGTGTCCTGGCAGCTCGAGGCGGAGGGGTTCGCGGTCGCCGAGGCCGCCGATGGCGCCGCTGCCCTCGCCCAGATCGAGCGCAACCGGCCCGACCTCGTGGTGCTCGACCTTTCCCTGCCTGGCGTCGGCGGGCTCGATGTCCTGCGCCGGGTGCGCGGTGCGGATGGGGCGGCGGCCGCGCTCCCGGTGATCGTGCTCTCCGGCCGCAGCGGGGAGACCGACCGGATCATCGGGCTCGACCTCGGCGCCGACGACTACCTGGTAAAGCCGTTTTCCCCGGGGGAGCTCGCCGCGCGGGTGCGGTCCGTGCTGCGGCGCTCGCGTCCCGGCGCCCTCCCGGCCGGGCCGTCCGGCGGTCTGCGGGTCGATGAGACCAGTCGCGACGTCACGCTCGATGGCTGCCCGGTCGACCTGACGGCCAAGGAGTTTGACCTGCTGGCCTTCCTCGCCCGGCACCCCCGTCAGGTGTTCACCCGGGCGCAGCTGCTGCAGTCTGTGTGGGGCAGCGCTAAGGGCTGGCAGGGCGAGGCCACGGTCACCGAGCACGTGCACCGGCTGCGCCAGAAGCTCGGCTCGTACGGTGACGGCCGCCCGATCGTGCAGACCGTCCGCGGCGTCGGTTACCGCATGGAACCGGCCGATGCGCGCGGGTGAGGCGGCCGCACACGCGTCGGCGACCTTTGATCTCGACCATGCTGACAGCCTTGACCTGCTCCGCCGGCAGACTTTGGTCCTGGAGCTGATTGCGGCGGGTGCCCCGCTGGCCGAGGTTCTGACCTGCGTCGTCGTCGCGCTGGAAGAGCTGATAGCCGGAAGCCGGTGCTCGGTCCTGCTGCTCGACCCGGCGACGGAAACGCTGCACCACGGTGCGGCCCCGTCGCTGCCCGCCGCTTACTCGGCCAGAATCGACGGGCTGCCCGTCGGTCCGGAGGCGGGATCGTGCGGGGCGGCGGCATACCTCGGCACGCCGGTGGTCGCCGCCGACATCCGGACTGACGCGCGGTGGCGGCAGTTCCGTGATGTCGCGACGCCGCACGGGATGCGCTCCTGCTGGTCGAGCCCGATCCGGGGCCGCACCGGCACGGTCGGCACATTCGCTGTTTACCACGACCACCCGCACCAGCCGCCCCTGCGCGAGCGCAGGCTTGTTGACCGCTTCACGCACCTGGCGTCGGTCGCGATCGACCACGCCGGCCTGTTCGGGGCGCTGGCGGAGAGCGAGGACCGCTTTCGCCGCGCGTTTGAGGACAACGCCGTCGGCATGGTGCTGGCCGGGGTCGACGGCCGGATAGTGCGGGTGAACCGCGCGCTGCGGGACATGCTCGGCCGCTCAGAACTGCAGCTGCTCGGCCGTGCGCTCGACGAGGTCGTGCCTCCGGCGGCGGCCAGGGCGGAGCAACTCCAGCGGCTCGCTCAGGACCGGGCGGGCAGCGTGCACTACGAGGCGACGGCCAGGCACATGAACGGTCGCACGGTCGATCTCGCCGTGGCAGCGTCCGTCGTGAGCGGTGCGGACGGCGTCCCGGTCAACCTGAGCGTGAGCCTGCTCGACATCACCCAGCGCCGGGCCGCTGAACGAGAGCGGCGCGCACGACGCGAGGCTGAGGTCGCCCGCGCGGCCGCGGAGGCCGCCAGCCGGGCGAAATCCGAATTCGTCGCGACACTCAACCACGAGCTGCGTACCCCGCTGCAGGCGATCACCGGATTTACTGAGCTGCTGCGCACCCTGGATCTGCCGCCGGACCGCAGGCAGGCAGCGCTCAGGCACATCGGCGCGGCGACCGAGCACGTCCTCTCCATGGTCGACGACCTGCTCGATATTGCGAAGATCGAGGCCGACGCGCTGCCGATCCGGGTCGAGACGGTCGAGCTGCGGGGCCTGGTCGACGAGGTGGTCGCCCTGCTGGCCCCGCTGGCTGGCGAGCACGGCGTCACGCTGCGGGCCGCCGTCCCGGCCGGGTGCGCGGTCCGCGCCGACCGGCGCAGGCTCCGTCAGGTGCTCATTAACGTGATCAATAACGGCGTCCGCTACAACCGCGCAGACGGCTGGGTCGAGATCGGCGCGGGCGATTCCGCCACGTCCACGGTGACCGTGGCGGTCCGGGACTCGGGCCGCGGAATCGCAGCGGAGATGGCGAGCCGGCTGTTCGTCCCGTTCGACCGGCTCGGCGCTGAGCGCTCGGCCGAGCCGGGCGCGGGCCTGGGCCTCGTAGTCGCCCGTGCCCTCATGCAGGCGATGGGCGGCGCCCTGGAGATCCACAGCGGGGCGGGGGTCGGAACCACGGTAGAGCTGACCCTCCCCTCGGCCCTGTGCGGGCCTGCGATGAACCCTCCTCCGCGCGAATCCGCCAGCAGCGTCGTCGACCGCCGCCCGGACCATTGACCCGACCGCGGCGGGAGCGGCGCTCGCGGTCGCGGTCGCGCTAGCGAGGGCCGGCGTGGTCGGCTGCCAGGGGCGTGCCCGGCTTGATGCTCGGCAGCAGTACCGCCGCGCCGAGCCCGATCAGCCCGATCACGGCCAGGACGATCATGGCCACGGCATAGGACCGCGCTGGCGTTGCGAAGCTGACCAGCAGGATGGTCCCGGCGATCGCGGTGCCAATCGAGGATCCCAGGTTGGAGATGCAGCGCGACAGCCCCGAGATCTCGCCTTGCTTGCTCTCCGGGAACGCCGACTGCTCGACGTTGACCGACGGCGTGAGCATGAGACCGACGCCGAGCCCCATGAGGAACAGGCCGGGGCTGGAGTACCAGGGATTGGGGTGCCCATTCACCAGCAGGAGCAGGACGAGAATTCCGGCGATGGTCGTGCCGAACCCGGCGAGGATGAGCGTGCGCTGCGCGTACCGCTTGGCCAGCCGTCCGGCGGCCATCGAGGACAGCAGGACGCCCACGGTCAGGGCGGTGAAGATCACGCCGGTCTGGATCGAGCTGTAATGGCGGATCACCTGCAGATAGGCGGCCACGACGAACGCTGAGCCCGACAGCATCGCCCACTGCACGTTCTGCGTGACCAGAGTCAGGTTGGAGGTGCGGTTGCGGAACAACGACGTGGACAGCAGCGCTTCCTTGCCGGCCCGCTCGCGGCTGCGCACCCAGGCGAAGAATCCGGCCAGGATGACCGCGCCTGCGACGATGAGGACCGCCATCAGCACGAGGTTCTTCTCCGCGGCCAGGATGCCGCCGACCAGGACCACCAGGCCCACCGCGGACAGGATCGCGCCGACCGTGTCGAACGGGCGGCCGGGCTCTGGCGGCACCGGGTCCTTGAGTCCGCGGGCAAGCAGGACAATGGTCACGATCATGAGGGCCTGGAACACGAACGCGACCCGCCATGAGATGGCAGTGGTGATCAGGCCGCCGATGAGGGGGCCGGTGGCGGCGCCGATCCCGCCCATCCCGCTGATCGCGCCGAAGGCCGCTGCCCGCGACGCCGTGGTAGTGAACAGCATCGTGGTGAGGATGTAGACAGGCGGGATGAGCAGGGCGGTGCCGATTCCCTCGAGGAGAGAGTTGCCCAGGATGAGCACCCCGAGCCCCGGGGCGACGGCGCTGAGCACGGCTCCCACTCCGTAGACGGACAGGCCGAGCATGAGGCAGCGCTTACGGCCCATGCGATCGGTCAGCTTGCCGCCCGGGATCATCAGGGCAGCCATCACGAGCAGGAACAAGGTGATGCATACCTGCACACCATGGACACTGGTGTGCAGGGATTGCGTGATGGGGGTGATCATGACGTTCATGTTCGACCCGGCGAAACTGCAGATGAACTGGGAAAGCGCCAGCGGCGCCAGCATCCTGCGCGCCGACACGGGCGAGCCCGCCCGAACAGCCTCGCTGGTCACGGCGCCAGCCTGGCAGGCAGCCGAATCCGCCTGCTACCCCGTGACCTGGGCACGCACCAGCTATCCAACCGTCCGGCTCCCCCGTAGTTCCGTCCAAGGCCCTTTACCCGGCGCCGGCTGCCGCTGAACGCAGGACGCAGGAGCCCGCCAGGGCGGGACCTGCGGCTACCGACCCTCCCCGGCCGACTGACGTGCCCGGAAGGCGGCCGCTTTCACCCGGCTCAGGCACGGACCCGAGCAGAACTGACGCACCGAGTTGCGCGAGGCGTCCACGTACACGCGGTCGCAGCGCGGCGCGCTGCACACGCCCAGGCGCCCGGCCAGCTCGCTGCCCGCCGCTAGTGCGAGCGCCGTAGCGCAGCCCGCAGTCCAGCCGACTCCGTAAGTGTCCTCGCGGCCGTGGAAGTGCACCTGCCAGGGCTCGCCGGGGACGCGGTCAAGCTGGGGCCGGGCGCCTGACTCCCGCAGCAGCTGGTTGATCGCGGCCGCCGCGTCATCGACGCGGCCCTCTTCCATCGCCTCGAAGACGCCGCGCATCGACTGCGCCGCTGCGACCAGGTAACGGGCGCTTCCCGGCGGCACGGCATCCGGCACGCGGACGCCGGGGCGCCGGGGCAATGCCGCGGGAACGGCCGTGAGCAGTTCCTCGCCGGACGGCGCCTTGTACCGGCGACCCCGGCGGTCTCCGTCGGTCGAGCTCGTTCACGAGCGAGACCGCCGCGTCGAGCAACACCTCGATGTGACTATCGAAAAGCACTTGACTAGTCACCTCACGTCTTCGTAACTTGTGACTAACGTTACTCGGTTCGCTAGTCACTAATGAGGAGGCTGCGAATGCCCGCCGCAACCGTCCTCAACCACCGGCCCGTTCCCGGCCACGTGCGGCTGCTCGTCGCCGCCCGTGCCGTCAACCAGCTCGGCGCATTCTCGCTTGCCTTCCTGACCGTGCTCCTGTGCCGCGGGCTCGGCGCAAGCATCGGGGCGGCAGGAGTGATCTGCGCCGGCTTCGGCCTGGCGACGATCCCGGGTCGCCTGCTCGGCGGCCGGATGGCCGGCCAGCTCGGCGCCGGCGCACGATCCTGACCGGCCTCGACGGGGTGCGCGGCAGCCCAGCTCGGCCTCGCCGCCGCACCGGATCTGGCGGTGGCAGCATCCTGCGCCGTGCTGCTGGGGCTGGCATTCGAGCTGTACGAGCCGCCGAGCCAGGCGATGATCGCCGACGCGACCGCGCCGCCCGACCGCGCGCACGCCTTCGGCCTGCTTACCACCGCGCTCGCTGCGGGCAATACGGGCGCGGGCCTGCTTGCTGATGTCGTCGGCCGCTCGAACCTGCGCTGGCTCTTTGTCATCGACGCGATAACGTGCCTGGCCTGTGCACTCATTGTCCGTTTCGGCCTGCCCGGCGACCGGCCGCAGGCGCTTCGCGGCGCGTTCCGGTCCAGGCGGGCGGCCCTTCGTCCGGGCGGAGCCGGACCAGTGCCGGACCCGGCGCCGTGGCGAGACAGGGCGCTCCTGGCCGTCACGGCAGGTGGCACGGTCTACGCGCTCATCTACATGCTCATGGTGGTGGGGCTGCCGCTGTCACTTGCCGCCGACGGCCGGAACCCGGCACAGGCCGGCCTGGTCATGGCGGCCTCGACGGTGACGCTGCTGATCGCGCGGCCGCTGCTGCGAACCGGACCGCTGGCACTGCTCCCGGCGCCGGCGGCCTTCGCCGCGGGCTACGTCCTGATGGCGCTGGGTCTTGGCGGCTATGTGGTCGCGCATTCGGTTCCGGGCCTGCTGGCGCCGACCATCGCCTGGAGCATCGGCAACCTGCTGCTGACGGGCCGCGCGTTCGCGGTGGTCACCGACCTCGCGCCGCCCGGTGCCGCCGCTCGCTACCTGGCGGTCTTCGGCCTCAGCTGGGGCGTGGCGACAGTAGCTGCCCCGGTGCTCGCCACCCAGGTGATCGCCTTGCTCGGGTCCGGGGCGCTCTGGGCAGCGGACGGCGCACTGTGCCTTCTCATGGCCGCCGTGCAGCCGGCGCTGCTGGCGTCGGTCGCGCGGCATAAGGCCATCCGGACACAGGCCGACCCTGCCTCGCCAGTGCCGCCCACGATCAAAGCCGCGGCATACGGCTCCTGACCGCGGCTATCCGAAGGCTGCCAGGCTGACGAAGCGGTCCCGGCTGACGACGACGCGCTGCATCGTGCCCTCGCTCACCACTACCCGCTCCCCGGTCTGTCCTGGCCGACCGTGAGCTGCGGTGAATCGGAACGTCAGCCGCCGGCCGGATACGTCAGTCAGCTCTGCTTCCACGACAACCTCGGCACCGAGCGGACTGGCGAGCTTGTGCTGCAGCTCAGCACGCCGTGCCCACCGAGGTCTGTCCGCCCGGCAGCGCCCCGGCGAGAGCCCGGACCGCAGCTGCCTCGGCGAGGGCAAGCACTCGCGGAGTGGCGAGAACCGGCACGTCGCCACTGCCGATGGCGATAGCCGTGTCAGCCTCGGACACGATAATCCTGACCGAGGACCGCAGGCCCGGCTGGAGACTCATTCCCGCACCCTAATCGTGCCGGGCGGGCCGTCAGCTGACGGCCCGCCCGGCTCAGCAGAAGCTCGAAGCGAGCTACTCGCGGCACTCTGCGGCTATCGCTACCTGGCGGCGCAGGCCTCACGCGGAACCAGGATGGGATGCGAGACCTCGAAGCCGCGGACGCCGAAGGCCACGGCGTTGGCGAGGACCCCGGCAGTGACGGTAGACGTCTGGCCGGGAGCGGTGACGGACGACCTGTCGGGCACGTAGTAGCAGCCGACGAGGATGCCGAACCGGAACTGCGGAGCGAAGATGCCGGCGGACACGTAGTACGCATTGTCGTTATCGAAGATCGTCGTGTAGAGCCCCGGTGCAGTGGCGTAGACCGCCACGTAGCCGTGGCCGGTCCGCAGGTCTCGACCTGGTTGGCGGCGAGGCTGGTCGTCCGGCCCGGCGGGATGCACTGCCCGGTGCTGGTCGAGGTGGTGTCAGGTGCGTCAGTACGGGCACCGTGCCGGACCCCAGCGACGACGTCCGGCTCGTTGGTCGTGGTGGTCGTCGCGGTGGTCGTCGTGGTGGTGGTGGTGAATGTCGTGGTCGTGGTGGTAGTTGTCACCGGCTGCGTGGTGGTCTCGGTGGTCGTGACCGGCACCGTCGTCGTGACCGGCACCGTCGTCGTCACCGGCACCGTCGTCGTCACCGGCTGCGTCGTCGTCTCGGTCGTCGTGACCGGCGCCGTGACCGTGGTCGTGAACGGCACGGAGGTCGTCTCGGTCGTCGTGACCGGCGCCGTGACCGTGGTGGTGAACGGTACCGAGGTCGTCTCGGTTGTCGTGACCGGGACCGTCGTTGTCTCGGTTGTCGTGACGGGCACCGTAATGGTGCTATTCCCGCTGGAGGTAAGGCAAACTCCGCCTGAAATGCAAGCCGACTGGGGCGCTGCTTGCGCGCTGGCGTCCACGAGTATCGGGCCTGCCATGACCGCGGCAAGTGCTGCACAGCCACCTAGGATGCCGCGGAGCTGTTTATTCCGGGGAATAATAGTCATTGCCCGCTCGCCTTTCTTTGCGCATGTCATCGCAGGTAGACCGATGCTAGCAGGATCGATCTTGCCGATACGCGCGGCCTCCATTTACCGGTCGCGGCCTGGAAGCCATTCCCGCGGCCTTTTTAGGCAATGCAGCACTAATCCATCGCAAATCTGATTGCGCATCAAATGGGGACGAGGCCTGCTTTGCCTTTACCGCACGCGCCATTGGCGTCCTGGATTACGCTGGCGGCCCATGGGGGTCGCACCACTGGAATTGCAGGCCGGCCGCGGCTCATGGCTCGGGCGCCTCTGGGCAGCCGCCGTGACTGCTGCGACCGGCGACTGGGCCGGGATGCTCATCGTGACCGCAGCCGGGGGAGCGCTGCGCTTCTACCGGCTCACGTCCCCGCGTTCCCTGGTATCGGACGAGTTCTACTACGTGCCGGATGCCTACGGCATCCTGCGGCATGGCGCTGAGGTTAACCACCGTCCGGACGCCCCTTCTCTGATCCTGCACGGCAGCACGAACATCCTGGCCACAGGCGGCGAGTTCGTCGCTCATCCCCCGCTAGGCAAGATCATGATTGCGGCCGGGGAGTGGATGTTCGGGCTCACGCCGTTCGGCTGGCGGTTCGCCGCCGCCACGGCCGGGACGCTGGCCATCCTGATGACAGCCAGGATCGCCCGCAGGATGACAGGCTCTTCCCTCCTCGGCTGCGTCGCCGGCTTACTGCTGGCTGCCGACGGACTCGAGTTCGTCATGAGCCGGACTGCCATGCTCGACATCTTCCTGATGTTCTGGCTCCTCGCTGCGTTCGGCTGCCTCGTCATCGACCGGGATAAATGGCTGGCCAGGCTCGGCCCGGACGCCGGGCCGCGGGCGGCCGGCGGGAGGGCCTTGCTGCACGGTGTCCGCTGGTGGCGTGTGCTGGCAGGCGCCTGCATCGGCCTGGCGTGCGCGACGAAATGGGACGCTCTGTGGTACCTGCCGGCTTTTGCCAGTCTCGCAATCGCCTGGGACGCCGCCGCCTTCGGCTCGGCCGGGCTAGACCAGCCGGCCCGAATGGCGCTGCGGCGGGCCGCGCGCTGGGTACCGGTGAGCTTCGGCCTCGTGCCGGCGGCTGCCTACCTCGCCTCTTACAGCGGCTGGTTCGCCTCGACCGTCGGCTATGACCGCAACTGGGCTGCCCTGCACGGCAACCACATGCCGGTCTGGTCGGCACTGGACTCGTTTTACAACGACACCAGGCAGATGCTGCACTACGGCGTCGGCCTGATGGGCACCCCCCAGTCGCCGCCGTGGACCTGGCTCGCGCTTACCAGGCCGATGACGTTTTACTACAGCGCTACCAGCGTGTGCGTTTCGTCGCAGTGCACCCAGCGGAGTGTGCAGCAGATCCTGGCCATCGGCACCCCCGCGATCTGGTGGCCCGCGATAGCGGCCCTGCTGGCCTGCCTGGCCTGGTGGCTAGCCAGCCGAGACTGGCGGGCCGGCGCAGTCGTGCTCTGCGTGCTGGCCGGCTGGCTGCCGTGGATCTGGTTCGCGTGGCACGGCAACCGGGTTGTCTACTTCTTCTACGCGGTCGCGTTCGACCCGTTCCTCGTTCTGGCGATCACGTTGTGCCTCGGCTGGGTGGCCAGCCGCGCCCGCGGCAGCTGGCGGCGGGCCGGCCGCGCGATCACTGCCGCCTACCTGGTCGCGGTACTCGCCGACTTCGCGTTCATGTATCCGGTCCTGACTGCAGCCCGCATCAGCGAGAGCGCCTGGCTAGCCCGGATGTGGCTGCCGGGCTGGCGCCTGTGAGCAGCGGCGCGGCGCGCCTCCTGGGCCTGGCAGGCAGCAGCGTGGTCCTCACGCTGGCCAGCCTGGCCGGCAGCGGCCTCGCGCTGCTCAGTGACGCTGCCTGCCGGGACGATGACTGGAGCTCGCAGGTATTCCAGCACCACTGCTATTCCGATATCTACGCGCTGTACTCCGCTGAGGGCCTGAGCAGCGGCCAGGTCCCGTACCTAGACCACCACGTCGAGTACCCGGTTCTGACCGGCGCCGCTATGCAAGCTGCGGCCTGGCTGGTCCGGGGCGGCGATCCGGTCCAGGGCCGGGCGCTGCACTTCTTCTACGTCACGGTCATCCTGCTCATCGTGGCGGCCGTCGCCGCGGTGCTGGCGGTCGCGCACGTGGCGGGCCCTGGCCGCCGGTGGTCGGCGCTGCTGGTAGCACTCAGTCCCGCGCTGGTGCTGAACGCGTTCATCAACTGGGACCTGCTCGCGATGAGCCTGGCCGCGCTCGGCCTGGCGGCCTGGGCGTCCCGGCGCTGCGTCCTCGCCGGGATACTGCTCGGCCTGGCCGTTGCGGCGAAGTTCTACCCGGTCGTCTTTTTCGGCCCGCTCCTGCTGCTGTGCCTGCGGGCGGGCCGGATGCGAGCGTTCTGGACGACGTTCGGCGCGGCGGCCGGAGCGTGGCTCGCGGTTAACCTGCCGGTGGCGCTGGCCGCGCCGGCTGGCTGGGCCTGGTTCTACCGGCTCAGCGAGGAGCGCGGTGCGGACTGGGGATCGATCTGGTACTTCTTCGAGCTCCGGCACTGGCCGGTGGTCGGCACGCTGGCCACATCCGGCCTGAACCTCGCCTCCGCCATCGCGCTGTTCCTGCTGTCCGCGCTGATAGCCGTCCTGGCCCTGGCAGCACCGCGGCGCCCCCGCCTGCCCCAGCTGCTGTTCCTGGCCGTCGCCGCATTCCTGCTGGTGAACAAGGTGTGGTCGCCGCAGTACGTGATCTGGCTCGTGCCCCTGGCCGTGCTCGCCCGGCCCCGGCTCGGCGCCTATCTGCTGTGGCAGGCCGCCGAGGTCGGCTACTTCTTCGCCATCTGGGCCTACCTGATCACAGCACTGGGCAGCCCGGCACCCGGCAGCAGCGGGGGCATCGGTGCCAACCTGTATCTCGCGGCGCTGACGGCGCGTTTCGACGCCGTGGTCGTGCTAGCCGCCTTTGTCGTCCGGGACGTACTGCGCCCGGAGCGCGATGTGGTCAGGGCCGACGGCGCTGACGATCCGGCCGGAGGAGTTCTGTCCGGCGCGGCAGACGTCCGGGTCCTGCGGCTGCGTCATCCGCTCCGCCTCCCGCGGCGCGAGACCGCGGTGCCCTAGTCGCGAGAGGCGCGGACCGTCGCGGCCCGGCGGCGCCGCCCGTGCTCGGCACGGAGCCGGAGGGCCATCTCGGTTGCCCTGCGCTGGAGCCGCTCGAGCTGCCGGAGCTTCTCGGTGAGCTCGGTTTCGAGTTCGGCCAGTTCGTCGTCGGTCATGGTGATGTGACGTGCCGCGCACGCCGGAGGTTGTCCGGGACAGGCTGACGACCAGGCAGCGGTCGACGCGAGTTCCCGGCTCTGCCCACCTGGCCAGCTGATGATCTAGCGTGTTTTAGCTCTTCATAGCAGGATCTGGAGATAGAGATCCGCTGAGTCGTGATGGGGAGCCAGGTGGCCGCGAAGCGCAGCATCATGACTGGCGGCATGCAAACCATCCTGCGAGCCGCGGGCCAGTCCGCTCGCGACACGGCGCGCATGATCGAACTGCAGGAGCGGAATCTTGCCCGGCTTGAGCGTAAGCATGGCCCCGATCACGCTGTGACCGACTCGGTCCGCCGGAGCCTGGCTGGCCTGCTGATATCCGCTGAACAGCTCCAGCGTGCCGCGGAGCTTTATGAACAGTCCGTGAGTTACCACGTCCGGACGTCGGGCCGCGACGACCCGATCAGCATCAGCCTGCAGATAAGGCTGGCCAGCACTTATGCGCGCACGGGCCAGGACGAGCGAGCTGTCGCGCTGACGGAACCGGATCTGGCCCGGTGGCTCCTCCGGCACGATGCGGACGTCCGGGCGAGCCTGGAGTGGACTCAGGCACAAGTTACCCTGGCTGGCTGGTACCTGCAGACCGGGCGCCAGGACGACGCGATTAGCCTGCTCGAGCAGAATCTTGCTGACTATCAGCGCGTACTCGGACCCCGCCGCGCTGACAGCCTGGCTGCAGCAGAGCGGCTGGCGGACGCGCTCGCCAGCGCGGGCCGTCGCGACGAGGCGATCGATGCGTACCGGCGCTTCCTGGCCGACCTTGAATCGGTCAACGGGCCGGACCATACCTGGACGCTGTCGGCTCGCCTCAAGCTCATCCGGCAGTACTCGCAGGCTGGCCGGCTGGCCCAGGCCTGCGGTGAGCTTGATCAGCTTCTTGCCAGCCGCCTGCGGCTTCTCGGGCCCGATGGCCGGGACACGATGGAGGCTCGGCATCAACTCGGCCACGCCTGTGAAGAAGCGGCCGGCTGGATGAAGCGATCGCAGTGCACGAGCTCAACCTGTACGAGGGGCTCCGCGTGCTCGGACCGGAGCATCCCGATATCTCGCTGCGCCGCGCGGACCTCGGCACCGCCCTCAGGCTGGCAGGCCGGATACCAGACGCCATTGCCCGGATCGAGCAGGCGATGGCTGAAGCCCTGCAGCAACCAGAGCCCGACAGCGAGCGGATCCGCACGTGCCGCCACAAGCTGGGTGTCTGCTACTTCGATGCGGGGCGATTCGCGGACGCCATCGCCCTCCTGCGGGAATCAGCGGCGAGCTCGGAACGAGCGGCCGGCCCGGATCATCTCGCTACTCTGACGCTGGTCCTGAACCTCGCAGTGGCCTACCGGGAAGCAGGCCAGCCAGACGAGGCCATTCCGCTGTGCGAGCAGGCGCTAGCCAGCCACGCGCGTGTTTTGGGCAACGACCATCCCGCTACCCTCGTTGCCCGTTCCCATCTGGCTGCCTGTTACTGGGAGGCAGGCCGCCTCGCGGATGCTGCGGCTCAGGCCGAGGGAACGCTCGCCGATATGCTCGACGTCCTTGGTCCGGAACATCCCCGCACGCTGACCGCGCGGCGCATCCTGGCAGCCGCAGCGCTGGACTCAGGGCGCCTGACGGAGGCGATCGATCTGCTTGAGCACAACGTGGCGGCGTCGAGGCGCATCCTCGGCGCTGACCTTCCGGAGACCCTGCGGAGCCAGGATCAGCTCGCGCGCGCTTACCAGCGCGCTGGCCGGCCGGGCGAGGCAGTCGAGCTCGCCGATCAGACGGTGGCAGCCTGGGTACGGGTCAGCGGCCCGGAGCTGCCTGCCACCCTCGACGCACGCGACACGCTGGCCACGGCCTACCAGGCAGCCGGGCGACGAGCCGAGGCGCGCGGCCTGCTTGAGCAGAATCTGGCCGACAGCATCCGGGTACTCCGGGCCGGTCACCCGAAGGTCGCAGCCCGGCGGGAGCACCTGCGGCAGGCCCTGCTGCCCGGGCACTCCTGAGCACGGCGCCCGTGTTCGAGCTCAGAATCGGCGCAGGCGGACCCTGGTCACCGTATGGTCGGCAGCCTTGTGCAGGACAAGCGTGGCCCTGGCCTGGGTCGGCTGAATGTTCTCGATGAGGTTGACCTCGTTAACGGTCCTCCACACCTCAGTGCCGAACGCGTCGACCTCCTCGGCGCTGACCTGGGTCAGCCGCCGGAATGCGGAGTCCGGATCGGTAAAGGCAGTCTCCCGCAGCGCGCGAAGCCTGCCCAGGAACCACTGCCGGATGTCATCCGGGCGGGCGTCCACGTAAATCGAGAAATCGAAGAAATCCGCCAGCGCGAGTGAGCCCGACCGGTCTGGCTGCAGCACGTTGATGCCCTCGAGAATGAGCACATCCGGCCGCTTTACGGTCTGCCTCTCGCCCGGAATGATGTCGTAGGCCAGATGCGAGTAGACCGGGGCGGAGACCTGCGGCGCACCAGCTTTCACCTGCTGGACGAACCGCAGCAGCGCCCGCCGGTCGTAGGACTCAGGGAAGCCCTTGCGCTCCGTCAGCCCGCGCTCGTCAAGCACGGCGTTGGGGTAGAGGAAGTTGTCCGTTGTGACCAGCGCGGTGAGCGGCTGCTGTGGCCAGCGGGCGATGAGCGTTCGCAGCACCGCGCGGTGGTGGACTTGCCGACGGCGACGCTGCCGGCCACGGCGACGACAAATGGCGCGGGCCGGATCTGCTCGCCGAGGAATCCGCCGACGGTCTCGCGCAGCCCGGCGCTTGCCTCGTAGTACAGCCGCAGCAGCCGGCTCAGCGGCAGGTAAACGTCCTCGACCTCGCCGAGCCCGATCGGATCGGCGTGCCCGCGCAGTTCGTCCAGCTCCCCTGCGGTCAGCGACATCGGAGTGCTGGCCCGCAGACCTCGCCAGGCCTGCCGGTCCAGCTCAAGGTAAGGGCTATCGGCGCCGCGACCTGTCACTGTCTCAACCTAGACGGGCGGACCGCCGTATCAGCCGATCTTCCTGCAGACGTATGGTGAAGAGGAAACCATGCGCATTGCCGGGCACGGTTATCTCAGGAGTAATCCTGAGGAATGTCGCTCTGGACCTTGGTGACGCAGTCGAGTCACGCGAGGAACAACCTGATGAGCGACTATGAGCGGGCCAGATACGGAAACGCCCGGCAGGGCATGAGGCTGGCGCCAGGACCAGGGCATCGTCACCTGGGCGGGCTTGAGCCGCGCCCGGCACGAGCACCGCCGCGCGGAGATGGCCGGACGAGCGCGGACGGGGCAAGCGGATGAGCCCCGCCAGCAACGCCAGCACCATGCTGGGCGGCCCCGTCGGACCAGCGCCGGGTGCGCAGGGTGAGCTGAAGTCCCTTCCGGTGCCGGAGGTGGAGAAGCGGCTGGGGGCGTCGCCCGACGGGCTGACGCAGGCCGAGGCGACCGCACGGCTGGCCAGATACGGGCCGAACGAGATCGCTGAGAAGAAAGACAATCCGCTCCTGAAGCTGCTGACCTATTTCTGGGGCCCGATCCCGTGGATGATCGAGGCCGCGGTGATCTTCTCGGGCGTGCTGCGGCACTGGCCGGATTTCTTCATCATCTTGCTGCTGCTGGTGGCCAACGCCGCCGTCGGGTTCTCGGAGGAGCACCCGGCCGGCAAGGCCATCGACGCGCTGAAGGCCCAGCTGGCGGTCAAGTGCCGGGTGCGGCGCGACGGCAACTGGGTCACCCCGCCCGCGCGTGAGCTGGTGCCGGGCGATGTGATCCGGATGCGGCTGGGCGACATCGTGCCGGCCGACGCGCGGCTGCTGACAGGCGACCCGGTGGAGGTGGACCAGTCCGCGCTGACCGGGGAGTCGCTGCCGGTCTCCGCGCGGCCCGGCGATGCCGTGTTCTCCGGGTCGGTCATCAAGCAGGGCGAGATCGGTGCCCTGGTCTATGCCACCGGCACGGGCACCTATTTCGGGAAGACCGCGGAGCTGGTCCAGGACGCCCGTACCGTTAGCCATTTCCAGCGGGCGGTCCTGCAGATCGGCAAGTTCCTGATCCTGCTGGCGCTAGCGCTGGTCGCGGTGATCACTGTCGTGTCGATCGTCCGCGGCAACCCGTCCTGAACACGCTGCAGTTCGCCCTGGTGCTGACCGTGGCGGCGATCCCGGTGGCGATGCCGACGGTGCTGTCGGTGACGATGGCCGTCGGCGCGCGGCTGCTGGCGAAAAGAAGGCGATCGTGAGCCGGCTGGTGGCGATCGAGGAACTGGCCGGGCGTGGACGTGCTGTGCTCGGACAAGACCGGCACGCTGACCCAGAACAAGCTGACCCTCGGCGATCCCTTCGCCGCGGGCAAGGTCACCGCCGCCCAGGTGATCCTCAGTGGGGCGCTGGCGTCCCGCGCCGATGACGACGACACCATCGACCTAGCCGTCCTCGCCGGCCTGGACAGACGACCAGGCGCTGGCGGGCTACCAGGTCATGCACTTCCAGCCATTCGACCCTGTGGGCAAGCGCACCGAGGCGGCCGTCACCGGCCGCGGACGGCAGCACGTTCAAGGTCACCAAGGGCGCACCCCAGGTGATCATGGCACTGGCCGGCGACGCGGCGCACGTCAAGGCCGCCGTCGACCAGGCGGTCGGCGAGTTCGCGGCCCGCGGGTTCCGGTCGCTCGGCGTCGCCCGCGCCGACGGGGACGGCGCCTGGCAGTTCCTCGGCGTGCTGCCGCTGTTCGACCCGCCACGTGAGGACGCCAAGGCGACCATCGCCACGGCGCGGCAGCTGGGCGTGCACGTGAAGATGGTCACCGGCGACGCAGTCGCCATCGCCCAGGAAACCGCCAAGACGCTCGGCATGGGCACCGACATCCTGGATGCCGCCGGCCTGGGCGACATCAACCGCGTGGAGACGCACAGCGGCGGCCGAGGCCGATCGAGGACGCCGACGGCTTCGCCCAGGTGTTCCCCGAGCACAAGTTCCACATCGTCGACGTTCTCCAGAAGGGCGGCCACATCGTCGGCATGACCGGCGACGGGGTTAACGACGCCCCGGCGCTGAAGAAGGCCGACTGCGGCATCGCCGTGTCCGGCGCGACCGACGCGGCCCGCGCGGCGGCGTCGATTGTGCTGATGAAGCCCGGGCCTCTCGGTGATCATCGACGCGGTCAAGGAGAGCCGCCGGATCGTCCAGCGGATGAACAGCTACGCCATCTACCGCATCTCCGAGACGCTGCGGGTGCTGGTGTTTGTTACCGCCGCCATCCTGATCTTTAACTTCTTCCCCGTCACCGCCATCATGATCGTGGTGCTGGCGCTGCTCAACGACGGCTCGATCCTGTCCATCGCCTACGACAACGTGCATTACAAGGAGCAGCCCGAGGCCTGGAACATGCGCCTCGTCATCGGGATCGCCACCGTCCTCGGCCTCGTCGGCCCCATCGCCGCCTTCGGCCTGTTCTTCTTCGGCGACCGGGTTTCCACCTCGACCACGCCTACTGCAGACGCTGATGTACCTGATGCTGTCGGTAGCCGGGTCGCTGACGATCTTCCTCACCCGCACCCGGGGCCCGTTCTGGTCCATCCGCCCGGCCAGGATCCTGGTCCTGGCCGTCCTCGGGGCCGAGCCGATCGCCACGTGCTGGCAGCTTTCGGGGATCTTCATGCCGCGCCTGGGCTGGCGCTGGGTCCTGCTCGTGTGGGGCTACGCGATTGCCTGGTTCCTCCTGACCGACCGGGTCAAGCTCCTCGCCTACCGGATCCTCGACCCCGTCAAGGACCAGGGCACCGCAGAAACCCATGGCACCGCGCACGGCGGCCAGCCCGGGGCACGGCCGGGACTCGCCGCCCGCCCGGCCCGCGGACGTGGCGCCCACGGTGGCGGCGGCGCCGTTCCGTCACCCGTGCCGGATCCGGCGACTCGGTGTTCCACGACAGCAGCGCCTGACACGACGAAGAGGAAGACCATGACCAGCACGGAGCAATTCAGGATCGGGGCCAAGGCCAGCTGCAGCGACGGGGCCTGCGGCGAGGTGAGCCGCGTAATCGTCGACCCGATCGCCGAGGCGGTGACTCACCTGGTGGTCGAACCGGGACACCGGCGAGACCCCGGCCGGCTTGTCCCGCTGGGCCTTATCGATGCAACGAAAGGCGACATCCGGCTCCGCTGTACCCGGGCGGAGTTCGCGAAACTAGACCCCGCCGAGGAAACCCAGTTCATACCGAGAGCCACCAGCTACCCCGGCTACGGCCCGGGCCAGGTGAGCTACTGGCCCTACTACGGCATGGGCATGGGCGGCAAAGGCTTTGCTGGCGCCGGAGCGGGCGGCACGGCCGGCACCGGTGGCTACTCCCAGGCCGTCACCTTCGACAGCGTCCCGCGGGGAGAGGTAGACGTGCGCCGCGGCGACGATGTCCGGGCCACCGACGGCCACATCGGCCGGGTCCAGGGCCTGGTCATCGACCGCCAGAGCGGGCACGTCACCCATGTACTTCTGCAGGAGGGCCATCTGTGGGGGCGCAGGCAAGTCGCCATTCCGGCCAGCGCGGTGACCAGCAACAGCGACGGCATCCAGCTCAGCATCAGCAAGCAGGAAGTGCAGGACCTGCCGTCCGTGGACGTCCACCATCCCGGAACCCTCCCCGACCCGGCCGCGGCGAAGCCCGGCGAATGAGCACCACCGAGCCCCGTTCATGATGCGCGCTACCACAACGGAGGACTGACCCATGACGACAGTGAATACCGTGATGGCGGGGCCACTCTCACCCGACCTGGCTGAGAAAATGGATGCGTACTGGCGAGCCGCGAACTACGTGTCGGTCGGCCAGATCTACCTCTACGACAATCCGCTGCTGAGCGGCCGCTGGAGCTCTCGCACGTGAAGCCGCTGGTGGTCGGGCACTGGGGCACGACGCCGGGCCAGAACTTCATCTACGTGCACCTGAACCGGGTCATCAAGAATACGACCTGGACATGTTCTACGTCGCCGGTCCCGGCCACGGCGGCCCGGCGCTGGTCGGCAACACCTACCTGGAGGGCACCTACAGCGAGATCTACCCCGACGTCAGCCAGGACGAGGCCGGGCTGCAGAGGCTGTTCAAGCAGTTCTCGTTTCCGGGCGGGATCTCCAGCCACGTTGCGCCGACGACGCCGGGGTCGATCCACGAGGGCGGGGAGCTGGGCTACTCGCTCAGCCACGCGTTCGGGGCGGCGTTCGACAATCCCGGCCTGATCGTCGCCTGCGTCATCGGCGACGGCGAGGCCGAGACCGGCCCGCTGGCCACCGCGTGGCACTCCACCAAGTTCCTCGACCCGGTCACCGACGGGGCCGTGCTGCCGATCCTGCACCTGAACGGCTACAAGATCAGCAACCCGACCGTCCTGGCCCGCATCGAGGACGAGGAGCTGGGCCAGTTCCTGCGCGGCTGCGGCTGGGACCCGCTCTTCGTGGAAGGCGACGAGCCGGAGGAGATGCACCAGCTCATGGCCGGGGCGCTCGACGAGGCCATTGGCGACATCCGGCGGATCCAGGACGATGCGCGCGCGACGGCGACACGACCCGGCCGCGCTGGCCCATGATCGTGCTGAGGTCGCCCAAGGGCTGGACGGGGCCGAAGGTCGTCGACGGCCTGCCGGTCGAGGGGACGTTCCGGTCGCACCAGGTGCCGCTGCTGGTCGACGCGGAGCATCCCGAGCACGTCGCGCAGCTCGAGGGCTGGATGCGGAGCTACCGGCCCGAGGAGCTGTTCGACGAGGCGGGCGGCTGCGGCCGGAGCTGGCCGAGCTCGCGCCGGAGGGCGACCGGCGCATGGGTGCCAACCCGCACGCCAACGGCGGCCTGCTGCTGCGCGACCTGCGGATGCCGGACTTCCGCGACCACGCCGTGAGGTGCCCTCGCCCGGCGCGGTCGACGCCCAGGACACCCTGGTGCTCGGCGCAGTTCCTCCGCGACGTGGTGAGCTCAACGCAGGACCAGCGCAACTTCCGCATCTTCGGGCCCGACGAGACGCTCTCGAACCTGCTCGGCGCGGTCTTCGAGGTGACCAGCCGCCAGTGGGACGCCCGGACACATGCCAGAACGACGAGTTCCTCGCGCCCGACGGGCGGGTGCTGGATTCGATGCTCAGCGAGCACCAGTGCGAGGGCTGGCTGGAGGGCTACCTGCTGACCGGGCGGCACGGCCTGTTCAACTGCTACGAGGCGTTCATCCACATCGTCGACTCGATGTTCAACCAGCACGCCAAGTGGCTGAAGGTCACCGCGAGCTGCCCTGGCGGCGGCACGATCGCCTCGCTGAACTACCTGCTCGCCTCGCACGTCTGGCAGCAGGACCACAACGGCTTCACCCATCAGGACCCCGGGTTCCTCGACCACGTCGTCAACAAGAAGGCCGACATCGTCCGGGTCTACCTGCCGCCCGACGCCAACTGCCTGCTGTCGGTCGCCGACCACTGCCTGCGCAGCCGCCACTACGTGAACGTCGTCGTCGCCGGCAAACGCGCCATGCCCCAGTGGCTGACATGGACGCCGCCGTCGTGCACTGCACCGAGGGCATCGGCATCTGGGACTGGGCCAGCAACGACCAGGGCGTCGAGCCCGACTCGTCATGGCCTGCTGCGGCGACACGCCCACGCTGGAGGTCCTGGCGGCCGTGTCGATCCTGCGCGAGCACCTGCCCGAGCTGAAGATCCGGGTGGTGAACGTCGTCGACCTGATGAAGCTGCAGCCCGCCATCCGAGCACCCGCACGGGCTGAGCGACGCCGACTACGACGCGCTTTCACCAGGGACAAGCACATCATCTTCGCGCTTCCACGGCTATCCGTGGCTGATCCACCGGCTCACCTACCGCCGGGCCAACCGCAACCTGCACGTCCGCGGCTACAACGAGGAAGGGACCATCACGACGCCCTTCGACATGCGCGTGCAGAACCGCCTCGACCGCTTTCACCTGGTCCAGGACGTGATCGACCGGCTGCCCGCAGCTCGGCGCCACGGGCGGCTACCTCAAGCAGATGATGCAGGACAAGCTGGTCGAGCACAACCAGCTACATCGACAGCCACGGCCAGGACCTGCCCGAGATCCGGGACTGGACCTGGGACGGCGAGCCGGCCTGACCGCCGGAGGTGGCGGGGATCGGCACCAGTACAACGCCGAGGGCCAGAGCGACGATTCGGGCAGAAAGCCAGACCAGCAACAGAAAGAGGATAGTGATGCCGCAAGCGGCACAGTTCACGCTCGGGGCGGACGCTGCCTGCAGCGACGGGACCTGCGGGCAGATCCAGCGCGTGATCGTCGACCCGGTTGCTGAGGCGGTGACGCATCTTGTCGTCGAGCCTGCGCACCAGCCGGGCACAGGGCGGCTCGTTCCCCTTGACCTCGTCGACGCGACGACCTACGAGATTCGCATCCTCTGTAGCAGAGCGGAGTTCGAGAAGCTCGAGCGTGCGGAGGACAGCCAGTTCATCGCGGGTCGAGCAGCTCGTCAGGCCACGGCGCCGGGCCAGGTTGGCTACTGGCCCTACTACGGCCTGGGCGGAATCGGCATGGGGCCGGGCGGCATGGGCATGGGCGGAATCGGCATGTGCGGCGGCAATGCGCCGCACACCGTTACCACCGACTGCGTCCCCCTGGCGAAGTGGAGATCCGTCGCGGTGACCGCGTTCACGCCACTGACGGCCAGATCGGCCGGGTCCAGGGACTCGTGATCAGTGCTGGCAGTCATCACGTCACCCATGTGCTCCTGCAGGAGGGTCACCTGTGGGGTCACCGGCAAGTGGCCATCCCGATGACCGCGGTGGCCAGCACCGCCGACGGCATCCGGCTCACGATCGCGCGGCACCAGGTGCTCGACCTGCCGCCCATCGACATTACCCGCCCGGAGATCCGCTCAGACAGGCCCGGTGTGCGCGCTGACCCGATTGCAGGCTGACCGGTGACTGCTGCGAATTACGTGGCGGTGGGCCAGCTCGTCCAGGACGTCATCAGCAGGCTCCCCCGGCTCGAGGCCCGCGCCGCGGGGCCAGCGTTGCCATGAAAATTCTAGTCGTCGGTGCCGGAGTGATCGGAACTGTGTACGGAGCTCACGTCGCCGCTGCAGGGAACAGGGTCTGGGTTCTCCGCCACGGGCCGCGGACCGATGACGTGGCCGTCAGGGGCCTTTGCTCGCAGGATGCGCGCGGCGGTACGCGAACTGACGCCGGAGCCGCAGTCGTGGCGGACGCCAGCGGGGAGTACGACATCGTCCTTGTCGCCGTACGGCGTGAACAGCTCGTGTCGGCCTGCGCCGACCTCACTGTGCTTGCCGGGAAGCCGGCCATAGTGTTCTTCGGCAACAATCCTGGAGGCCGTTCGGCTATCCCTGGCAACGTACCGGGCGATGTCTACCTTGGTTTCCCCGGCATCGGCGGCGTTCTCACCAACGAGATCGCCAGCTACGTCCGCATCCGGCAGCAGCCGACAGCCCTGCCGCAAGGCGCTGATCCCCGGCTGGCAGCGCTTGAGTCAGCGCTGTCCAGCTGCGGTTTCCCTGTCAGGCGCGTGAGCGACATGGACGGCTGGCTTGCCTACCATGCCGCGTTCGTCGCCTGCATCACGGCGGCCCTCTACCGCTGCGGAACCGACCCCAGGCGCCTCGCGGCGGACCGCGAGACCCTCACGCTTATGTGCCAGGCCATCACCGATGCGTTCGCCGCCCTGCGCGCAAGCGGCGTGGCGGGACTGCCGCGCAACCTCGCCGTCCTCCACACACCGCCGCTGAGAATAATTGCCGTCCGCTACTGGGCACAGGCCATGCGCTCGCCGATGGGCGAGCTCTGCTTTGCCGCGCACGCCCGGCATGCCGAAGCCGAGATGCAGTCTCTCGCCCGTGACGTGGAAGCCCGCAGCCCCGGCTCGCCCGCCATCGCGGAACTCCTCGGGAGGCGGGATCCCCACTCCGCCTGACTTGCAAGCCGACCGCGATATTGCGACGCGCGGTCGAGCCGTGATCAGGACCGTGTTAACGTGGGGTAGTCGCTCCGGACCTCGGTGTCATTGCGCTCGCTAACTGCAAGCGCAGCCGAGATACCCGGAGTTTTCATGCACAGGCTCCTGCGATGAAGCTAGATCGTGCATGAAGTCTGAGCCGCCGAATGCCTTAGCGGATCACCGTAAATTGAGTCCAGGGTATTAGCGCTGGCATGCGCGCACATTTAATTGTGAGATTACTGCGCATTCGACTTTACCGGCCACGTGCAGTAGAGTTTGAATTACTGAGGGTATCCCGCACCTGGCCTCCACGCCAGCCTCGCCCCCGGCGATCCGCGAACCGGGCCTGGCTGGGCCTCCATCGGCGCGCAACGTGACGTTCATCGAAAATATCTTCGCTTCTATTATTTTGAGCTGGAAGACAGGGTCCAGAATCCGGTGCCGAGCGGCTCCCGTCGTTGCCAGGGGCGGCGACAGTGGATATGTCCCGGCGGCCAATGAAAGACCGGACTCACTTAAACCCTCAAGAATGGCAGCTGCATCCTCGCGGCAAGTGATCTCGGTGCGATCCTGCAGTTATTCTGAGATCAATCTGGGTGGAGCTCGTTCCTCATGACAATTCTGATCATCGCCGTGGTCATCGTCGCTGCACTTCTACTGATCGCGCTCGGCCTGTCGGTGCGGATCGTGAAGCAGTATGAGAAGGGCGTGCTGTTCCGGCTGGGCCGGGCGCTGGGCGAACGGCAGCCGGGCCTGCGGATGATCATCCCGCTGGTGGATGTGCTGCACCGTGTGTCGCTGCGAATCGTGACGATGCCGATTCAGTCGCAGGGCATTATCACCCGTGACAACGTCAGCGTGGACGTCTCTGCGGTGGCCTACTTCCGGGTGGTCGACGCGGTCAAGTCAGTGGTGGCGATCGAGAACGTTTACACCGCGATCGACCAGATCGCCCAGACCACGCTGCGGAAGGTCGTCGGGCAGCACTCTCTGGACCAGACCCTGTCGGAGACCGACAAGATCAACCTGGACATCCGCAAGATCCTTGATATCTCGACGGTCGAGTGGGGCGTCGAGGTGACCCTGGTCGAGCTGAAGGACATCCAGCTGCCCGACAGCATGAAGCGCGCCATGGCCAAGCAGGCCGAGGCCGAGCGGGAGAAGCGCGCCAAGATCATCAACGCCGAAGGGGAGTCGCTGGCCGCCGCGGCGCTCGGCGACGCCTCCGACATCATGATGGCCCACCCGCTGGCGCTGCAGCTGCGCAACCTGCAGAGCCTGGTCGAAATCGGCGTCGACAAGAACACCACCGTGGTGTTCCCGGCACCGCTGATGACCACCATCGCCGAGCTCGGCTCTTTCCTCGCAGGCGAGAAGCACGCCGCGGGGCTGCCCGGCCGCTCCGGCGCTCGTTCCCGCCCCGTCAGCGCCGGGCCCGGTGCTGATGCCCGGACCGGCCGCTCCGCCGCCGGCCGCCAACGGCAGCTCGCCTGCCCCCGCCAGCGGCGCCGCCAATGGCTAGGACTACTGCCGGCCTGCCGCTCGGCCGAGCCGAGCCTAGTCAGGCCTCCGCCCGGACAACTTTAGCTTCTGGAGATCCTTCATGAAACGCAGAACTTTCGACATGCTCATGGCCATCGCAGGCCTGTTCCTCGCCGTCACCCTCGCTGCCGCCGGCGGCCTGGCCCTGTGGGGACACAACTTCATCGGCAACCAGGTCCATAACCAGCTCGCCGCGCAGAAGATCTACTTCCCGCCCGCATCAGCCTTCGCCCACCCCAAGGCCGGAACCGAGATCACCCCGTCGATGATCCCGTCGGTTTCCCAGTACGCCGGGCAGCAACTGCTGACCGGGCAGCAGGCCGAGGTCTGGGCCAACGACTTCATCGCCGTTCACCTGGTGGAGATCGGTGGCGGCAAGACCTACGCCCAGCTATCCACCGAGGCCATCGCGCAGCCCACTAACCTCAAGCTCGCGGCCCAGGTCGCCACCGTCTTCAAGGGCACGACCCTCCGCGGCCTGCTGCTCAACGCTTACGCCTTCGGCACGGCGGGCACACTCGCCTGCATCGCCGCGATCGGCGCATTCATCGCCGCCGCCGTCATGCTTCTGCTGAGTGGCTTCGGCCTCATCCACGCCCGCCGCACGGCCCCTGAGACTGAGATCCTCCCCGGCCGGGCCGGTCATGGGTCGCACTCGGCCACCACCCCGGTCGCCACCACCAGTAACGGCAGCCAGCCGCCGGCCGACGACCTCATCGGCACCACACCCGGCGCCCCCGCTGCCGGGTAGTCCTGACCATCCGGCCAGCCGGGCTACACAGCCCGGCTGGCCCGCGGTCCAGCGGCCAGATCTCACTGAAGGCGGCTCACGATGATGGACCTGCGACGGCAACGCTGGTGGGCGCTTGGCGCTGTCAGCCTGGCGATGCTCGCGGTCGGCGTGGACGGCACGGTGCTCAGCGTGGCGCTTCCGACGCTGGCCAGGGCTCTGCACGCATCCGAGTCTGACCTGCAGTGGTTCTCCTCGGGTTATTTCCTCGTGCTCGCCGCGGCGATGCTCCCGGCCGGCCTGCTCGGTGACCGCTTCGGCCGCAAGAAGGTGCTCCTCTGCTCGCTGGCGCTTTTCGCGGTCGGGTCGGTGGCCTGCGCGCTACTCGACGTCCGTCGGCGAGTTCATGGCCGCCCGCGTGCTCCTCGGCCTCGCTGGCGCCGGCATGATCGTGATGTCGATTTCCGCGCTCACAGTGCTGTTCAGCAAGGAGGAGCGGCCCAAGGCGGTGGGGATCTGGGCGGCCGCGAACTTCGTCGCGCTTCCCGATCGGCCCGATCCTCGGCGGCTGGCTGCTCACGCACTACTGGTGGGGCTGGGTGTTCCTGATCAACGTGCCGGTCGCCCTGATCGGCCTGGCCGCCGTCGCCGTCCTGGTGCCGGAGTCTCGCGCGGTCGATGCCGCCGGGCCTCGACCCGATCGGGGTGGTCGCCTCCGCTGCCGGCCTCGTCGCCGTGACCTACGGCCTGATCAAGGCCGGCCAGGACGGCTGGAGCAACCTCGGTGCCCTGGCCTGCTGATCGCCGGGGTTGGCGTTGCTGGTCGGCTTCTTCGGCTGGGAACGCCGGCTGACCCGCCGGCCCGGCGGCCAGCCGTTGCTCGACCTGACGCTGTTCAGCTCCGGCCTCGTTCACCTGGGGGGTCGATCCTGGCCGCGGTGCCGATCCTCGCCATGCTCGGCGATCTTGTTCACGATGCCGCAGTACTTCCAAGGCGTCCTCGGCACGATCGCGATGGGCTCGGGCTTGCGGCTCTTGCCCCTCGTCGGCGGACTCCTCGTCGGGCGCCGTTCCCGCCGCCCGTGTCGCCAGGTTGCTCGGGCGCCAAGATCGCCGTTGCCGCCGGGTTCGTCCTGCTCGCCGCCGGCTCTGTGCCTCGGCGCCACGACGAGCCTGAGCTCGAGCGGACTCGTTCGTGGCGGCATGGATGGCCATCGCCGGGCTGGGCACCGGCGTCGCCATGGCCACCGCGACGTCCGCCGCGCTCGTCGAGCTGTCGGCAGGAGCGAAGCGGCGTCGGCTCCGCGGTGCTGCAGGCGGTCAACAAGACCGGCGGCCCGCTCGGCATCGCGATCCTCGGCAGCGTCCTCAGCGCGCGGCTACCTCGCCCGCCTCGACCTCTCGGGCTGCCGCCGCGCCGCCGCGAGCGCGTCCGCCAGAGCGTCTTCGGCGGCGTCGCCGTCGCCCAGCAAGCTCCACTCGGCCTCACTGCTCCGTCCGTGCATGCAGCCTTCATCTACGGCATGGACATGGCCTTCCTGGTGTCAGCTGGCATCGCCATCGCGGGCGTGGCCCTCGCCCTGGTCTTCATGCCTGCGTCGAATGCCGCTCAGACACCCGCGCATTCCCGCGCCGGGAAGGAACCTGAAGCTGTGCCGGCAGGCTGACTGTTCGGAGCGCGCGCCTTTCGCGGGTAACGTGGGCATCCTGATCTTGGTCGCTAGCGGCCACGGGGACAGATCAGGGACCGCCGACTATGTCCGTACCGTCAATCCGCAGATGGGGAGGCTCCGATGAATGCCATGCACGACGGGAACGCGCGCTCTGCGGCCGGCGGAGCCGAGCTGGCCGCGGCTGCTCACGAGGGGCGATCCAGGGGCAGCAGGCTGCTCTGGGTGCTGGACAGCTGGACGGGTCATCCGCTCACGGCGCTCACAGTGCTGGCCGCCGGCCTGGCGTGGGTACTCCTGAGCGTCGCGTACGGCTTCCCGAACCTGTGGGAGCGGGCCTTCCAGACGCTGGTGGCAGCGGTCACGGTCGTGATGGTCTTCGTGATCCAGCACACGCAGGCCCGGCATCAGGCGGCGACCCAGCGGAAGCTTGATGAGATCCTGCGCGTGCTGCCGGATGCCAATAACGCGCTGCTCGCGCTCGAGCACGCCTCCGACGACGAGCTGAGGGCCACCCGGCATCAGCATGAGCAGATCCGGCAGACTGCCATCGAGGCGGACGCTGACCGGGCCGCCTTGTAATCTCCGCGTATCCGCCGGTCACGGGGCCGGGCCCGGCAGACGGCTTCCGGCCCGGTCAGTGGAGAGGAACCCGCATGAGCGCTGACTTCCCCGACGGACCCGCCGCCCGGCCCGTCGGCTTGCACCACGTCAGGCTGACGGTGACCGACATCGGCCGGTCCAGGGCTTTTTACCGGAACGTTTTCGGGTCGGAGCCGATCGCGGACTTCACCGACCAGGCAGCGGATCCTGCCGCGCGGTCAGACCCTTACCGGCTCTTCGCCGGATGCCTCTTCGCCTTCGGAGGCCAGCTGCTTGGCCTGCGGCCAGGCGCGCCGGCCGGAGACCGCTTCAGCCCGGAACGGGTCGGGCTCGATCATCTCAGCCTGGCCGTCAGCTCGCCTGACCTGCTCCGAGCCGCAGCCGACCGCCTGAGCAGCGCGGGAATCACCCATGGCGAGGTGCGGGAACTACCGGGCGCGCGGCCTCGTCATCCTGTCCCTGCAGGATCCGGACGACATCAACCTCGAGCTGGCGGCTCCGGCTGACTCGGCTGAGCCCGTGAGCGCGCGCTCAGGCAGGCGCGCGTGCGCATCGCGGACTGAGTCGGCAGGCCGCATCGATCTGGAAACGGCTGAGCAAGCCTGCGGTAACTGAGCCGCCGTTACGGTCTGGCTCCAGGGAGCGCGGGCTCCCACCGCAACCGGGCCGGGTGACTGATGACGACTGACGTGAGCCTGTACGACCTCCTCGGCGGCGACCGCCTGCCGCTGCGCGAGGTCACTACCGCGTTCTACGCGAAGGTGCAGGCGGACGACCTGATCGCGCCGTTCTTCGCCGGTGTCGACCTGGACCGCCAGGCCGCCATGCTCGCCGAGTTCCTGGCGATGGCATTCGGCGGTCCGCACCGGTACGCCGGCCGTGACCTTCGGACGGCGCATGCACCGCTGCCGGGACTGGCCGACGTGCACTTCGACCGCGTGGCCCTGCACCTGGCCGGCACCCTCCGGGAGTTCGGGATCAGCGAGGACGAGACCGCCACAGTGCTGGCGGTCGCCGAAACCGTCCGGAACGACGTCCTGAACCGCTAGCACCCGTCCGGACCGGCCCGTCCCCGGCCGGACCGCGCCGCGCCCGCGAAAGGCAGTCCCGTGGACATCGCCCGGCTCAAAAGCAGTTTCGCGCGCATCGCGATGCACGGCGACGACGTGCCGCTGCATTTCTACGCCGACCTGTTCCTCAAGCACCCCGAGACGCGGCCGCTGTTCCCGGTGTCCATGCAGGCGCAGCGCGCGCATCTGGTGGAGGCACTCGTGACCATCGTGTCGGCTGTGGATGACGTCCACGACCTCACCGCGTTCCTGCGGGACCTCGGCCGCGGCCACCGCAAGTTCGGCGCGCTTGCTGAGCACTACGACGCGGTCGGCGACAGCCTGCTGGCGACGTTCGCCTACTTCTGCGGCGAGGCCTGGGACTCCGAGCTCGAGGCCGACTGGCGGGGAGCGTACGAGCTGATCGCGAGCGTCATGACGGGAGCCGCCCGCGAGGACGAGGAGCGGCACCCGGCGTGGTGGGCGGGCACGGTCATCGCGCAGGAGCGCCTGGCCTACGACGTCACGCAGCTCACGGTGCGTACTGAACCCAGGCTCGAGTATCTGCCAGGGCAGTCGGTCGCCATCGAGACACCAGCCCGCCCCAGGCTGTGGCGCTACTACTCGATGGCCAACGCGCCGCGGCCGGACGCAACACTCGACTTCCACATCCGGCTGATCGACGGCGGCGCCGTGAGCATGGCGCTCACGGCCGGCACCGTCGTCGGCGCCGAGCTGAGGCTCGGGCCGCCGGCCGGCGCCCTGACGCTGGACGCCGCCAGCGGCCGGGATGTGCTGATGATCGCCGGAAGCACCGGGCTGGCACCGCTCAAGGCGATGCTCGAGCAGCTGGCGACCCTGGCGAAGCCGCCGCGGGCCCACCTGTTCTTCGGCTCGCGAACCGCCGACGGCCTGTATGACCTGACCGGCCTGGAGAAACTGGCTGCAGAGAATCCCTGGCTGACGGTGGTGCCGGTCGTGTCGTCCGGCCGCCCGGGGCCGGGCCGCACCGGGCCGCTGCCCGATGTGGTCAGCCAGTACGCGAACTGGTCCGGCCACGACGTCTACCTGGCCGGCCCGACGGGGATGGTCAGGGACTCGGCCGCCCGGCTGGCGGCCGGCGGCGTGCCGGTCGTTCAGATTCATGTCGAGGATTTCGGCTGGAGTGAGCCATGACATCAGACGCCTGGTACGACGAGCAGCGCCGGCTGACTCCGGACCGCCTGCAGTCAGCCGTCTTCCCGCTGACGCGGTGGGGCCGCCACGGCTATGAGGAGGAACCCGTCCGGGCTTTTCTGGCCGAGGTCCAGGCCGAGATGGTCCGGCTCATCAATGAGCGTGCCTCGCTCTGGCAGGAGGTGCAGCGGCTGCGGCGCCGGGTGCTCGGCAAGGAGAACGGCAACGACGCCATCTTGTTCGGTAAGGACGACGCGCATGTGCATGCCGTCCGGATCCTGTCCAGCGCCCAGCGGACAGCGGACCGCTACGTAGCCGACGCGCAGGCCTACAGCGGCCGGCTCACCGAGGAGGCACGAGCCCGCCGCGACGAGATCATGGGCCAGGCTCAGCACCACGCCGACCTGATGCTGGAAGAGGCGCGCACCAGAGCGCGGGAAGCAGCAGTTGCTGTCATCGACGACGCCCGCGTCGCTCCCCAGACCGACCAGGAGCGTCGTGCCGTTCAGGCGGAGCTGGCCTACCTGCGCACCTTCAGCGAGGTGTACCGGCAGCACCTCAAGATCTACACCGAGGACGTGCTGCGCACCATCGAGGACTGGGAGAGCAAGGAGCGCGCGGCCGTCCGCGATTCGCCCGGCGGCGGCTGATCGCCCCGTGGCCGCCTAGCCCGCCGCCGGCCGCTCGCTGGGGCGGCGGGCGAAGTAGCACATCATGCTGTCACCCTTGACGGCGCCCTCGATGGGGGTGACGAGTTCGTTGACCCAGGGCGGGCACGCTGCCTTATCGCCGTGGCCGCTCACGATCCAGCCCTGGGCACCGAGGAGGTTGGCGGCACGGAGGAGGCCGTGGCAGCCGTCGAGCAGGCGCGGTTTCGAGCTGTCCACGAAGATGCAGACGGCCGGAGCGGGACCGACGGTGTGCACGACATAGATGTATCCGTACTCCCAGACGGTCATCGGCCCGGCTCCTCGGTCATCGGCGCGCCCCCCGTCACGGTAGCGGTCGCCGGCGTTTCTCACCACCGCGGGCAATTCAGCGCTGAACTGCGTCCGTGGTGCGATCACTGCTGCCAGGACGACACCGATCGCAGCACGGGCAACGCACGCGACTACCTGTGCGAGCCGCGGCGCCGCGTCTGATCAGCTGCCGGACGCCCGTCGGGCGGCGAAGTCGATGACCTCAGCAAGCCGCTCAGGCTTCTCAGGCGCCGGCGGCTGGCCAACCACATGCAGCGCGGGGCGTCCCTGTGCCTGGCGTGCCTCAGTCAGCAGGAGGCTGACGAGCTGCTCCGCCAGGCCGATGGCGCTGGTGATTTCCTCTCGCAGCTCGGCGGCGTGCCTGCAGCATTCACCGTTGGCCGTGCTGTCGGTCACTGAATGACCCCCCTACGATGCTGGCCCTGCCCTGTCCGGCTTGCGCTCGCCGGGCCGTGTATGTACTGGACGTGCTGTGCCGGGCGCTGGTTGACCTGGCGCGGGCAGGTGTCCCGGTTAACACCCCGGTACCCGGTTCAGGCATCGTGCCCGCCGTACCCGGTTAGCCGGAGCACGAGTGCAGCTGCCGTCGTGGCGCTCCCGGCTGCTGTCGGCAGCCGCTGGTAGCCTCTCGCTCCTGTGACCATCCCCGCATCCGCCACCAGTGATCACACCCGGCGCCCCCATCAGCCAGTCCGGCCAGAGCTGCTGCTCGCACTCCGCAGCTGGCAGAAGGACGCCTACCAGGCCTACTTTCGCGGCGATCAGCGCGACTTCCTGCTGGTGGCGACGCCGGGCGCCGGCAAGACGACGTTCGCCCTCACGGTCGCGGCCGAACTGCTCGCCCGCCGCGAGATCGCGGCCATCACCGTCGTCACGCCGACCGAGCACCTCAAGCATCAGTGGTCGCAGGCGGCGCACCAGCTGGGAATCTCGCTCGACCCGGAGTTCAGCAACGCCCAGGGCCGGGCCTCGGCGGATTTCACCGGCGTAGCCGTCACATACGCGCAGGTCGCGGCTCATCCCGCACTCCACAGGCAGCGCACGTTCAGCCGCCGGACCCTGGTGCTGTTCGACGAGATCCACCACGCCGGGGACGCGCTGTCCTGGGGCGAGGCCGTCCGGGTGGCGTTCGAGCCCGCGCGGCGCCGGCTGGCGCTGACCGGCACTCCGTTCCGCAGTGACACCAACCCGATCCCGTTCGTCACCTATCAGCGCGGCGCCGACGGGAGCCTGCGCAGCTCGTCCGACTACGTGTACGGCTACGGCCCGGCACTCACGGACGGTGTGGTGCGGCCGGTGATCTTCCTCGCCTACTCAGGCGAGATGCGCTGGCGGACGCGCGCGGGAGACGAACTCGCCGGAACCCTCGGCGCGCCGATGACGTCCGACGTGCTGTCGCATGCCTGGCGGACGGCGCTTGACCCGGAGGGCGCGTGGATCATGCGCGTGCTCGAGGCAGCCGACAGGAGGCTGACCGAGGTACGCCGCGGCATGCCGGACGCGGGCGGGCTGGTGATCGCCAGCGACCACGCGGATGCCCGCGCGTACGCCACGCTGCTGCGTGACATCAGCGGCACCCGGCCGGCCGTCGTGCTGTCCGACGACCCGGCTGCCAGCAAGAAGATCGCCCGCTTCGCCGCGTCGCCGGACCGCTGGATGGTGGCGGTCCGCATGGTGTCCGAGGGCGTCGACATCCCGCGCCTGGCCGTGGGCGTCTACGCCACCAGCACCGGAACGCCCCTGTTTTTCGCTCAGGCCGTCGGCCGGTTCGTCCGCGCCCGCCAGCGGGGTGAGACCGCATCGGTGTTCCTGCCGTCCATTCCGTCGCTGCTGAGATTCGCCGCGGAGCTGGAGGCCGAGCGCGACCACGTCCTGCGCCATGCTGGCGACGCCGAGGATGATGAGCGGGAACTCGCGGAGGCACAGCGGCAGCGCGATACCCCGGACGAGCTCGACCAGGGACCGTTCCAGGCGCTGGAGGCATCGGCGCACTTCGACCGGGTGCTGTATGACGGCAGCGAATTCGGCGTGACCGCCGAGGAAGAGGAATTCCTCGGCCTGCCCGGGCTGCTGGAGCCGGAGCAAGTCGCCCACCTGCTGCGGACCAGGAAAGCAGGACCGCCGGCACCACGCCGGGCGGGTACGGCTGCAGGCTCCGGCCTGGCGGGAACGGCAGGCCTCGCCGGGAGCGCTGGCCTGGCCGGGAGCGCTGGCCTGGCCGGAAGCGCTGGCCCGCGGGCGGCCCCGGCCGTTCCCGAGCCGACTGCCCGCGAGACCCTGGCCGCGCTGCGCAAGGAGCTCAACAGCCTCATTGCCGCGTGGCACCATCGCACCGCCCAGCCGCACGGCGCGATCCACGCCGAGCTCAGGCGGACCTGCGGCGGGCCGCCGCTGGCGCAGGCGACCGCGGAGCAGATCCGCGCCAGGATCGCGATGATGCACAAGATGGCGAGGTCGGCGCGCTAGCGGACCCGGCGGCCGCGGCCGGACGGAGCCCGCGCACTGCGCACACCACGTTCCTGGCGTAGCGTTGGGTTTTATGTGCCGCAGCATCAAGACTCTTCGCGAGCCCTACACCAGCCAGGTCACCGAGGCCGAGGTGCGGGCCGCCGCGCTCCAGTACGTCCGGAAGATTAGCGGTTTCCGGGCGCCAGCCAGCCACAATGCGCGGGCGTTCGAGCAAGCGGTCGCGACGATTGCCGCGGCAACTCAGGATCTGCTTGACCATCTGGAAGTGCGCGGCCAGCAGGCCGCGTCCTGATTCGCTGGAGTCTGACCCGGGGAGCTGCAGTGGCTGAGATGAACGACTGGAATGCGCAGATCATCAAGGAGTTCCGTGCCAACGGCGGGAAGGTCGGGCGGCCAGTTCGAGGGCGCGCCGATGCTCATGCTGCACACGACCGGCGCCAAGAGCGGCCAGGAGCGGCTGAACCCGATGATGTACCGGAGGGTCGACGGCGGCTACGCGGTCTTCGCGTCCAAGGCCGGCGCGCCGACCAATCCCGACTGGTACCACAACCTCGTGGCACACCCGGACGTGCAGGCGGAGATCGGCACGCAGACGCTGAACTTCACCGCGCGGGTCGCTGATGATGCCGAGCGAGCGCCGATCTGGGCTGCGCAGAAGGCCGAGTTTCCTGGCTTCCAGGAGTACGAGCAGAAGACCAGCCGGCAGATTCCGGTCGTCATTCTCGAGCCGGCCGGAGGCTAAGCGCCTCCGCAAGCCCGTCCGTGTGCGATTACTAGTGCCAGGGCAGTAGTAACCGCACACGGATGCGCTCCGGACTAGCTGCCGAGCGCGATCGTCAGCCGGGTGAGGACCCCGTCAGCGTCGGCGATCTCGGCCGTCAGGTCAGCCCAGCCCGTGGCGCCGGTCAGCCGGACGGTCGCGCTTGTGCTGCCGTTCCCGGCCAGGTAGCAGTCAGGCCGCGCCGGGCCGGTCCAGGCCGCCGCGAGCCGCAGCCGTCTCAGCGCGTCATCGCTGCTCAGCCCGGGCGCGGTCACGAGGTCCGCGGGCCAGCTGACCGCGACCTCGCCGCCCGCGGAAAGCGCCCCGGCCAGCTTCTCAAGCACGGCGGCCAGGCCGGACCCGGGCGCCGGCGGCAGCGGCACGATCAGCTGCTGCACCCGCGGCTGCCGCAGCGGCGCCAGCTTGATCTGCACGGCCACGGTGCCGCGCTCGCCGGTCAGCCACCAGCGGCAGTGCGCGGGCGAGTCGCATTCCGGCGGCCGGGCGGCATCGGGACTGAACTGCCCGATCCGCTCCCGGAGCCGGGTGAGGTCCGCTTCGCGCTCGGCCAGCGGGCGGTCCTGGTCGACGTTCGGGGTGAAGAGCGCGGCCGCAGCCGCGGGGTCCCAGCGCTGCAGAAGCGCATCGACGGCCTCGCGGGCAGCCAGGGTCTCGGGCCACGGGCCGCCGGGAGCTGGCACCGGCCCGTGCGTCCGGTAGCCGCCCGGCCCGCCGGTCCCGGACCCAGCTAGCTGCGGACCCAGCCTGCGCGGACCCAGCCTGCGCGGACCCGGCCTGCGCGGGCCGGGCCTTCAGCAGCTCGGCCAGCAGCTCTCCGGCAAGGGCGCCCGCCGCCGCGTACGTGCTGTTGGCAAGCACGATGGTGCCGATGCCGGTTGCCGGGTGCCAGCGCATCTGGCTGCCGTACCCGGGGTAGCCGCCGCTGTGCTGGACGATCGTGCCGTAGGCGGCGTCGTCCTCGGCGAACAGGCCGAAGCCGTAGCTGATCGACAGCGGCCCGGTCGCGGTCACGACGGTGCCGTCCCCGCCGGCGGTGATGGCGACCTGAGCGAGCTGCATCTCGCGGCGGGACGCCCTGGACAGCGGATGGACCAGATCGGCCTCGCCGTCCGGCCTCGCCGGGAACGCGTCCGCGAAACCGGCGACCCAGCGGCCAAGGTCGCGGACACAGCTGAAGATGCCGCCCATCGGCGCGAACGCACCGTAGCCGTCGGGCTCCAGCTCTAGCCAGGTCCCGCCATCGCGCCGGTAGCCGCGGGCCAGCTGCGCCGGGTCGACCTCAGACACCTCGTATCCGGTGCCGGTCAGGCCGAGCGGCCCGAGCACGCCGCTCCGGACGGCCCTGGCGTAGTCCTCGCCGGTGACCGCCGCGATGACGCGGCCGAGAATGGCGTAGCCGAGGTTGGAGTAGTCGAACACGGTCCCAGGTGCCCAGGCCGGCCGGACGTCGCCGCCGGCCAGCAGGCGGGCGAATTCAGCCGGGTCCAGGCCCTGCTGCCGGTCGCCCCACGGGTCATCGGTGGGGAAGCCCGCCGTCATCGTCAGCAGGTGCCGGATGGTGATGACCGGGCAGTCCGGCGCCGGCAGCACCAGTCCGCTGAGTTCCGGCACGTAGTCCTGCGCGGCATCGTCGAGCCGCAGCTCACCGCGGTCTCGCAGCAGCATGATCATCGCCGCTGTGAAGCTCTTGGTCATCGAGGCGATGCGGAAGACAGTGCCGGCATCGGGGGCAGGGCCGCCCGTCCATCGCTCGCCGGCGCCGCCCGAGTGCACGAGCCTGCCGCCGGCCACCACTCCGTAAGCGAGGCCCGGCTGGCCGCCGCGGGCAGCGAACCGGGCCGCGATCGCGTCGACAGCCCCTGTGTCCAGCGCAGCAGCGTCGAAATGCACCATGCGGGTCAACTTAGCCTGCGGGGACGGCCGCCAGCGACTCCTGGGCGACGGCTACGTCGGGCAGGTCGAGCAGCCGGCAGCCGACGCGGATCTCGAACCGCGCCTGCGCTGGCGAGCAGACGCCGGCCAGCCAGCGGCGGGTAGCGGCGCCGAAGATGGCCTGCACCACCGGCAGCAGCTGGCGCTGCTCGGCGCTGACCGGCTGGCCCGCTCCCGCAACGTGCTCGAGCATCTGCAGGTGCAGGTGCTCGACGCGCTCGATCACCTCGCTGTAGTTCCGGCTGGTCTCGCGCAGCACCCGGCTGAGCGCCGCGGTGAGCCGCGGCTCCCGCTGCTCGGCCCGGAACTCCCTGAGCAGGTGGCTGGTCACGCGCTCGCGCGCGGTCTCGCCGACGGGGACCTCGGCCGTGATCCGGGCCAGGGCCAGGGAGTACCGGCTGAGCAGGATGCCGAGCAGCACGTGATCCTTCGCCGGGAAGTACCGGTACAGCGTCGCCAGCGAGACCCCGGCGCGCTGCGCCAGGTCCTTCATCTGCAGCGCGTCCTCGCCGCCCGTCGCCAGCATCGCCGTGGCGGCAGCCAGGATCCGGTCGTGCCTGCCGTGCTGGGCGGCAGTCGACGGGATAGCCGGACCTGCCTGTGGCACCGCTGGTGACCCGCTTTCTGAAATCCGTTCTGCTTTTGGCTATGCGCCCTGCCGCTAGATCCCGAGCGAATCGGCCAGCCGGTCGAGCTGCTCGCCGGGCCCGCCCAGCAGCACCTTGTTCGACAGGCCGTTCTTGTAGTACAGGTGCGCGTCGTGCTCCCAGGTGAAGCCGATGCCGCCGTGCAGCTGCACGGTATCGACCGCCGCCTCGGCATACGCGCCGGCCAGCAGCACCCGGGCCACTGACGCCGCGACGCCGAACCGGCCGGGATCCGCGTCGCCCGCGCGGGCAGCGTCCCGCACTGCCGCGTTGCCGAGCTCCCAGGACTTCTCCATGTCCGCGAGCTTGTGCTTGACGGCCTGGAAGGCACCGATCGGCTGCCCGAACGCCACCCGGATGCGCGCATAAGCGCTGGTCATGTCCAGGCAGGCCTTCATGGCGCCGGCTGATTCCGAGGCCAGTGCAAGGTTGGCCAGGTCGGCCGCGGCGGAGAGTGCCGCGGCGCTGTCGCCGGCCAGCGGACGGCCCGGTGTCCCGGCCAGCTCCAGGCGGGCGAGCGAGCGGCTGTGGTCCACCGCGGTCAGCCGGGTCCTGGTGAGACCGTCGGCGTCGCCGTTCACCAGGTAGATGACGGTGCCGCCGTCCGGGCCCCTGGCCGGGACGAGCAGCACGCCCGCCTCGGCGCCGTTCAGCACCGGCGACACGCTGCCGGTGAGCGCGACGGCGTCGCCGGAGCCCGCGCCGTGCCGGATGCGGTCACCTCACCGCCGGCGTCGCTGGCCACGGCCAGGGTCGCGATGAGCTCACCCCCGGCGATCCTCGGGAGCAGCTCGGTCTTCGCCGCCTCGTCGCCGAGCCGCAGCAGCACCTCAGCGGCCAGCACTCCGGCCAGCAGCGGCGACGCCACCAGGCCGGCGCCCAGCTCGGTCAGCGCGATCGACAGCGCGGAGCGGCCCGCCCCGACGCCGCCGTACTCCTCGGGAATGGCGAGGCCGGCGAGCCCGAGCTGGGCGCTCATCTGCTTCCACACGTCAGCGTCATAGGGCTCGCCGGACGTGATGAGATGGCGCAGCGACGTCAGCGGGCTGCGGTCGGCGACGAACTTGCGCACCGAGTCGGCCAGCGCCTGCTCTTCCTCGGTCAGGATCAGTGCCATCGGGTTACCTCAGTCTTCCGGTGCTCAGTTCTGACGCTGCGTGCCAACGCGCAGCTGATTGAACGGGGTCGCCCGGTCGACGCCGGGGTCCTTGGCCAGGCCGAGCACGCGCTCGCCGATGATGTTGCGCTGGATGTCGCTGGTGCCGCCCGCGATCGCGCCGCCGGGGGCCGCGATGATCGCCGTCGTGACGGCCGCGAACTCGGCCGCGTCGAACCCGGCGAGCTGATCGCCGAGCACGTCCGCCGCCACGTTGCCGGCGAACCGCCCGAGCTCCGACCCGGCCAGCTTCGCCACCGAGCCGCGGGCTCCTGGCATCCGCCCGGCCTGCGCTTCCTCGCGCAGCAGCTGTCGCGAACAGCTGCGTGGCCCGCCCGAGCGCGTACAGCTCGGCCAGGTCGCGCCGCACACCCTGGTCGCTCGTCCGGCCGAGGCCAGCGGCCAGGTCACGCAGCGAGTCGTAGGCCAGCGGGCTGGTCCGCGATCCGCCCATCGTGCCGATGGCGATGCGCTCGTGCCGCAGCATGACCACCGCGGCGTCCCAGCCCTTGTTCTCCTCGCCGATCAGCGCGTCCGCGGGGATCCGCACGTTGTCGAAGAACACCTCGTTGAACGGCGAGTGGCCGGTCGCGACCTTCAGCGGCCGGACGGTCACGCCGGGCGCGTGCATGTCCACGATGAACATGCTGATGCCGTTGTGCTTGGGCTTGGTCGGGTCGGTCCTGGCCAGGATCGCGCCGTAGTCGGAGAACTGCGCCCCGGACGTCCAGACCTTCTGGCCGTTGAGCACCCACTCATCGCCGTCGCGGACCGCGCTGGTCTGCAGGCTGGCCACGTCCGACCCGGCGCCAGGCTCGGAGAACAGCTGGCACCAGATCTCCTCGCCGCGCAGCATCGGCGGCAGGTACCGCTTCTTCTGCTCCTCCGTGCCCAGCTCAACCAGGGTGTTGCCGGGCATGCTGATGCCAATGAAAAACGCGCCGGTCGGCAGGTCGTAGTCGCGCGACTCCTGGCTCCAGATGATCTGCTCGGCGCTGCCCAGGCCCTGGCCGCCGTACTCCTTCGGCCACGTGATCCCGGCAAACCCGGCGTCGAACAGCCTGGCCTGGAACGCCTTCTGCTCGGCCAGCACGACAGCCCGGCCCCTGGTGTCAGCCTCGGCCTCCTCGTCGCTGGCCGCCCGGTGCGGCGCGTTAGCCTCCAGCCAGGCTCGTGCCCTCGCGCGGAAGTCGTCGCTCATCGGCGTGCCTCTCCTGTGTGCTGCCGGAGCCGGCGGGGATACCGCAGCCCGGGCGAAAAACTGAAATCAGTTATAGTTGTTGCCTGGCTCTGAGCGAAGCATGGTGCCAGATCCCGTGTCAACCACAGCGGGCGTATCCGCCGGGTTTCCCGTCCGGACGGGAACGCGCCGCCTGACAGCACCTCAGGCCTGGCCGGCCGCGGTCGCGACGGCCGGCGCGAAGGGACTCGAAAGCAGCATGCAGGTAACCGGCACGCGGCAGCGTGAGGCGTGGCAGCGGGCCGAGTTCCCGCCGGTCGAGAAAGTCACCGGCGGCGTCTGGTCAGTGCCGGTGCCGATTATCGATAACCCGCTGCGCTACGTGCTCAGCTATCTCATCGAGCATGACGCCGGCTTCGTCATGATCGATCCTGGCTGGAATCACCCCGACAGCTGGCAGGCCCTGACCAGCGGGCTCGGCTGAGTGCGAGATCCCGGTGACCGCGGTGACCGGCGTGCTGGTGACCCACGTCCACCCCGACCACCACGGTCAGTCCGGCCGGGTACAGAAGCTGACCGGCGCGTGGGTGGGCATGCATCCGGCCGAGGATGAGTTCCTCGAAGTGCGCGGCACCAACCTGCTGATGCGCGACAACATGGCCGCGTACCTGCGCTGGTGCGGCGCACCGCCCGGCCATCTGGATGAGCTCGTATCCAGCAGGCAGCACAGCGCGCACGGTGAGCCGATGGTGCGGGCGGACCGGCTGATCGAGCACGGCGACCTCATCGACGTGCCCGGCCTGCGGCTGCGTGCCGTCTGGACGCCGGGTCACACCCCCGGGCACCTCTGCTTCCACGACGAGACCCATGACCTGCTGCTCACTGGCGATCACATCCTGCCGCGGATCACGCCCAACGTGTCGTCCTACGACATGACGTCCAACCCGCTGAAGGATTACCTCGCGTCGCTTGAGGCGCTGCGCGGCATCCAGCCCGCTGAGATCCTGCCCGCGCATGAATACCGTTTCACCGACCTGGACTCCCGGCTTGGTGACCTGACCGAGCACCATCATGAGCGGCTCGCCGAGGCTGCGGAGATCCTGGCCAGCGCCGGCAGCCCCGGTCTCACGGCCTGGCAGATCGCGACCGGGGTGACCTGGTCGCGCGCCTGGTCCGACCTGGCGTCGTTCCAGCGCCAGGCGGCGGTCGGCGAGGTGCTCTCGCATCTGCGGTACCTGCAGTCGCAGGGCGCTGCCGCCGAGGCGGATGCCGACGGCGTCGGCCTGTGGACCCGGGCTGCACGCTGACCACGCCGACTGAGAGGAACCCCGTGGCGGACCGGCATGCCTGGGCCGAGGAAGGCACGCACCTGGTCGCGCCGGGGGTGCACCGGATCCCGCTGCCGCTGCCGTCCGACGCGCTGCGCGCGGTGAACGTCTACGCCATCGAGGCTGCCGGCGGCCTGGTGCTCATCGATTCCGGCTGGGCCCTGGCCAACTCGCTGGAGCAGCTGAAGCGATCCCTGCGGCGCATCGGGGCCGGCCTGCCGGATGTGCGCAGGTTCCTGGTCACCCATATGCACCGTGATCACTACACGCAGGCGATCGAGGTGCGGCGGCTCGTCGGCACCCCGGTCGCGCTCGGCGCCGAGGAGCGGCACTCGATCGAGCGGCTGCTCAGCCCGGCTTTCCGCCCGCTCGGGTCGCAGCTGAAGATGCTCGCGGCGGCAGGTGCCACCGCGCTGGCCGAGCAGCTGGCCGGGCTCACCGCCATCGACGTGACCGCCGCCGGGCCGGGCACTGAAGTGCGCGGCGCGGAGCTTGGCGCGCCCGGCCACCCGGCGCTGAAGCAGGCCAGCACCTTCGGGGCCGCACTCGGCTACGCGCGGCCGGACGAGTGGATCTCCGCCGGAGAGGTCTTCGATCTCGGTACCCGCAGGCTGACCGCCATCCCGACGCCAGGGCACACGCGCGGTCACGTCGTGTTCGCCGACGCCGAGGCGGGCCTGCTGTTCGCGGGAGATCACGTGCTGCCGCACATCACGCCGTCGATCGGGTTCGAGGAGGCCCCACCGGAGCTGCCGCTCGGCGACTACCTGCAGTCGCTGAGCGTGGTGCGCGAGCTGCCGGACATGCGGCTGCTGCCCGCGCACGGCCCGGTGTCACCAAGCACGCACGCGCGGGTGGACGAGCTCGCCGGACATCACGCCGGCCGTCTGCAGGCGATGGCGGATGTGCTGTCCGGCGGCGAGCACACCGCCTGCGAGGTCGCCCGGGCCATCGGCTGGACCTCCCGGCAGACCAGGCTCGCTGACCTCGACGTGATGAATCAGATGCTCGCGATCGGCGAGACCGTCTATCACCTTGATCTGCTGGTGGCCCGCTCCGCCGCCGTCTGCCGGGCGGATGGCGACGGCATCAGGTACTACCGCGCGGAGCGGGCCCGGGCTGTCCGCCCGGGCCCGCTCACAGGTTCTGCTCAGGTGCGCCCCGATCGCGGCGCGTCCAGCCGGTAGCAGCTAGCGGCTGTCGCCGCTCGTTCCCTGGCTCGTGCCGGGGTCGGTGCCGGGCTGCGGCTGGCCCGCCGCCGGGGTCATGTCCGGTGCCGCAGGCTGCTGGCCGTACTGCCGCCCTGGCCGTACTCGCCGCCCTGCACGTAGTTGCCGCCCTGACCGTACTGGCCGCCCTGCGTGCTCCCGGCGTACGGGGCGTCCAGGACCGACATGGTCCTGACGACCAGCGTCCGGGCGAGGTGGTCTCCGATCCGCTGCCGGTACCGGGAGCAGAGCATCACGATCAGGCCCAGCAGGCCGGTGAACGGCCAGACCCACGGGAAGGCGTCGAAGATGAGACTGATCCAGCGGACGAAGAACTGAGCGGTGTTGGCCGGGCCGCCGTCCTTGCCGATGACCCGCAGGCCGAACCACTGCATCGCGAAGGTCTGGCCGTTGTGCGAGTGCGGCCTGATGACCCAGTACCAGATGCCGATCAGGATGAACAGGACGAAGGTCACCATCCCGCCGATGATGTGCATGCTGGTCCTGCTGCTGCGGTCGAACGGTATCGACACCAGGTACGGGACGATCCAGACGAGGAAGGCGTCGATCCAGTACTGGAAGATACGGCGCCAGGTGACCCTGGTCTCTGCCTCGTTCACCGGGATCCTGTTCCCGGGCTGGCTGGCCCACTGATCACCGGGCATACCGCCGCCCGGCTGCCCGCCGGCAGGGGCGCTGCCGTAGTGCTGCTCCTGGCCGGGCATGGCGCCCTGAGCTGGTGTGCCGAACTCACCGGGACGAGCGCTCTGCTGGGTGCCGCCCCACTGGCCAGGCGTATCCCCCTCGGGCGTGCTGCTCATCAGATCCCCCGATCCACGCCCGCCATGACGGCGTTTCGCGGCAGCTTCCTATCGGGCTGCCACTAGGCGTAGTCGTTTCGTACCCCAGCGCGCCAAAATCGGAACGCATCTGGCTACAGAGCGTTAGCACCAGACCTGGCGAGCCTGGCCGCCCGGACCGCCAGGCGGCCGCGACGACCAGGCCGATGGCCAGGGCGGATGCCAGGCGGGCGGAGGTCAGGACGGCCGGATGACGACGATCGGCGTGGTTGTCGGCTTCGAGGTGCCGCCCGCGGGCTCGACGGTAACCCCGACCCTGTCTCCTGCCGCCAGCCCTTCCGCCAGCACCGGCGCGGTCTTGCCGCCCGCGATCGCGGCCAGCAGGCCGGCCCGGGTGGCTTTCCCGCCTGGCCCCATGACCCACAGCTCGTAGACCTTCGCGTCGGCCAGTGCAGGCAGTCCCGTACTGGTGAAGATGAATTTGTGCAGGTTTGCGGCGGACACGACGGTAGCAACGCCGCCCATCGAGGTCTTCTCCCTGAAGAGCCTGGCGTCCGGCGCAGCCAGCACGGCGGCGATCTCGCGCTGCTGAGCCGTAGCGGTGCCAAGCTGCTGCCGCGAGATGCCGAGAAGCACGCCGAGCACGATGGCCACTGCCAGGCATGCCGCAGCGGCCGGGATGGCGATCCGTCTCGTCCAGGTGATGGAGCGCGAGGGCAGCGGCCGGAGGTGGCTCTCGATGACCGGCGGCGGAAGCTGCCGCGTCCGGGCGACCGACGCGAGGACCGCGCCCTTCATGCGCTCTGGCGGGGCCATGGCGACGGCCCCGGCCAGCCTGGTGGCCGTCTCCTGCAGGCCGCGGACCTCGTTGCCGCAGGACGGGCAGTGCTGGAGGTGACGCTCGAATCGCTCGCGTTCTGAGCCAGCAATCGCATCGAGTGGCGTAGACGCCCGTGAGGGTGTGCAGGTCATGCCGCAGCATTTTCACGAGAGCACCCCCATGCAGTCACGCATCCGGATAAGTCCGTCCCGGATGCGGGTCTTGATCGTGCCGAGCGCCACATTCAGCAGGCCGCCGACCTCGCGGTAGCTGTAGCCGCCGTAATAGGCCAGGGTGAGCGCCTCACGCTGCATGTCGGTCAGCGTGCCGAGGCACCGCCGCACGCGCTCGCGCTCGAGGTTCGCCTCGACGGTCTCGGCGACCTCGTCGACCTCGATCGTGACGGAGGAGGCCGCTGACTTCTGCTCGCGCTGCGTCTCGGCAGTAGCCGACCGGACCCGGTCCACGGCCCGGCGATGCGCGATCATCATGATCCAGGTCATCGCGCTGCCCCTCGTCGGATCAAACCGGCAGGCGCTGCGCCAGACCTCGAGCAGCACTTCCTGGGCGACTTCCTCGGACTGGGCCGGGTCCCGCACCACCTTGCGCACGAGTCCGTACACCCGGCTGGCCACCTGGTCGTAGACAGCCTCGAAGGCCGCCTGCTCCCCGCGGGCCACGTGCGAGAGCAGCGACTCGAGATCGGGCCCGGGGTCACCCTCGGCCGGTTCCCGGAACGGTACCGACGCTGGCATGTCGGGTGTCCTCATACCCAGCATTCGGGGCCACGGTGGCTCCGGATCGGTGGCCGGCGCGCCGTATTTTGCGAAATTTTCCCGCTGATGCGGGCCGGCGCCGGGTCATGAGCGGGTAATAAGTGCCAAACCGCTCACCGGGCGCCAGCGGCCGACGTGATGTGATGGCGCAGCGTGATTACTTAGCGCATTCGTCCGTGCACTTATAGTGCTCGCAGCGGGAGTTGATTCCAGTGAGGTCCAAGCTCGCCGGCGTGGCCGCGATGGCGATCGGAGCAGGCCTGGCGGCCGCAGCCTGCGGCTCAGGCGGAACATCGGCGTCCGCGACCGCGCAGCACAGCGTGGCCGCACAGCACAGCCCGGCGATGCAGCACAGCCCGGCGATGCAGCACAGCCCGGCGATGCAGCACAGCCGGCCGCCGCCCGGCCCTCCGGCCCGCGGCACCTTCGGGCGAGCGTGCGGCAAGCTCCCGGGCGCCGGCCCGGGCAGCCTCAGCGGGATGGCCGCGGTCCCGGTCGTCACGGCTGCCTCTCACAACCCGATGCTCACCTTCCTGGCGCACGCGATCACAGCGGCCGGCCTCGCTCACAGGCTCAACTCAGCGAGGGCAATCACGGTCTTCGCACCGGACAACTCCGCCTTCGCCGGGCTCGGCAGCGGCAACGTCAAGACGCTGCTGGCCAGCCGGACTGATCTGATCAGGGTGCTGAAGGACCACGTGGTGGACGGGCGGGTGACCCCGGCTGAGCTGGCGGCAGGCAGGCCGCTGACCTCCCTGGCCGGCCTGCCAGTGCGGCCGTCCGTGACGGGCGCCCATTACAAGATCGACAACGCGGGCGTAATCTGCGGGAACGTCCAGACGGCGAACGCGACCGTCTACATCCTGAACAAGGTGCTGATCCCGGGCACCGGCTGAGATCGCGGGCGCATACAGTGCACCTAGCCGTCCGGAGGCGCCTGTGAAGCTCACGCTCAACCTGCATGACATCTATAACCGCGGTCAGGACATTGACCGCGCGCTGCGCGGGATCATGGACGAGGCCGTCCGGAAGAAGGCGCCGCTCGTCGAGATCATCCCGGGCAAGGGCTCTGGTCAGCTCAAGAAGCACGTGCTGCGCTTCCTTGACCAGAAGGAGATCAAGGTGCTCTACCACCGGGTGGAGAAGGACTCCAAGAACTTCGGCCGCATCTTCGTGCATTTCCGCTGGTAACGGCACCCTGCGGTTAGCCAGCCCGGCGTCGCCCCGTCCGCCGGGACGACCCGGTCCGCGCGGCTGCATGAGCACCGCGCTGCGGAACGGGCCGAGAGGCCCGACTCGCCGTCCGCGCGGTGCCACCCGAATGCTGGCCGTCGTCGCGCCAGGCGGCGCGCGAGCGAGCCAGCGCCGGTAGCCGGATCATCCCGAGGCCAGCCAGCCCGGGCCGCCGGCTCGCGGGCTCGGCGTGCCGGCCGGCCCGGTGCCTGCCCTCGTCTTTGTCCCGGTAGTAATGCCGGCCCTCATGCCGATTCGTGCCGTAGCTGCTGACGTCACCCCCGTGCGGCGCCTGGTCGTCGTCCTCCGGCATCCATGCGAAGCCCATTCCCGCTCCCCCGAGCGAGCCGCGGCGGGCGGGGCCGCGGCAACCGATCCCCGGAAGAGATGGTGACAGGGCGGCCGCTGACTGTCCACTACCTGGGCGCAGGCGAGTCAGCTAGGCGCTTGATATCCGAACATACTGACTACCGGCCCGCTCGCCGCCGGACGGCCTGCCCGGGTCAGCACGGCGTTGCCCGAGAAATGGGTCTTGCAGTGGGTTATGGGCGTTTAGCGAACCATGGCAGGATGGCGGCATGAAGCTCGTGCTCCGCATCCTGATCCCGGCCGTCGCGCTCTACATCGCGCATCTGCTGATACCCGGCATTCAGCTGACCGGCCACAGCACGTGGTCCAGGATCGGCACGCTGATCGTCGTCGCCCTGATCTTCGGCATCGTCAACGCCGTACTGAAGCCGATCGTCAAGACCGTCGGGTGCGTGTTCTACGTGCTGACGCTCGGCCTGATCGGCCTGGTCGTGAACGCGCTGCTGCTCTGGCTGTGCAGCTGGCTGGCAGGCAAGCTCTCCCTGCCGTTCCACATCACCGGGTTCTGGCCCGCGTTCTGGGGCGCGATCATCGTGGGCATTGTCGGCTGGATACTCAACCTCGTCTTCGACGATCGGCGCACGGCAACTGGCGCACAGCGAGCTAGCTGCTGCCGGCCAGCACCGGCCCGGCGCCGGGCGCGGGGGCGCTGAAACTCCTAGTCTTGCGTGCGGGAGGTGGCCGTTGACGCAGCCGTGGCCGGTAGTCGATCTGTTTTCCGGCGCTGGCGGCATGAGCTGCGGCTTCAGCCGGCGGCCGGAGTTCGTGCTGGCCGGGGCCGCCGACGCGCAGCTGGGCAAGCCCAGCGCGAAACCAGGATCGCTCGGCTGCAACGCCAGCTACGCCGTCAACCTCGGCCTGCCGCCGGTGGAGGCCGACCTGTCGGCCGCCGATCCGGCACAGGTCTGCGAGGCGATGCGACTGCCGTCCCGCCCCGTCGTCCTCGCCGCCTGCCCGCCGTGCACGGGCTTCTCCCGCGCGATCGCCAGCAATCACCTGCGGGACGACCACCGCAACGGGCTCGTCGGGCGGATCGCTGAGTACGCCGCACTGCTCAGGCCCGAGATCGTCATCGTCGAGAACGCGCGCGAGCTCGTCACCGGCCGGTTCGCCGGCCACCTCCGCGGACTGCTTGATCAGTTGTCGCGGCTGGGCTACGCCGCGACCGCGAGCACGCATTTCCTGACCGAGTTCGGGCTGCCGCAGCGACGCGAGCGCGCCATCGTCGTGGCCGTGCGGCGATCGCATCCGCTGCGCGGGCTGGCCGACCTGTGGCACGGCTGGCGGATCGATCCCAAGGCGACGCACGTCCGGCGCGCTATCTGGGACCTGCCTCCGGTCGCGGCCGGGCAGCCCGATCCCGCCGACCCCCTCCATGTCGCGCCCGCGTTCCGGTCCCCGCTGACCAGACGGCGCCTGGCCGCGATACCTCCGGACGGGGGCAGCTGGGCAGATCTCAGGACCCACCCGGAGAAGGCTGCCCTGCTGACCGGCGCAATGGAGCACCGCGCCGCGAGCGGCGACCTTGGCAGTCATCCCGACGTCTACGGGCGCCTGTGGTGGGACCGGCCGGCCGTGACGATCAAGCGGGAGTGCAGCCACGTCGGCAACGGCCGCTACTCCCATCCTGAGCAGGACCGGCTCTGCACCGTCAGGGAGATGGCGCTGCTGCAGGGCTTCCCGCGCGACTATCAGTTCACTGGCTCGCTGGCGAACATGTACCGGCACATCGGTGACGCCGTGCCCCCGCTCATCAGCTATCAGCTCGCCGCGCTGTGCGGCTGGATCCTGGATGGCAGCCGGCCTGAGCCCGAGGAACTGATCCTGCCCGGCTGCCAGCTCGCGCCCGGCGACCTGCTGCGCACCTGAGTCCGGGCCGATGGCGCCCGCACAGGACGGTCAGCTATTCTGGAACCTGTGCAACGACTGCAGCGTTCTTGCTGGTGGTGGCCGCTCTAGCGGCCGCCAGTTCGTGCATTCCCCTTCGACGGCGCGCCCGCTGGGCTGCGCCGTCTCGCATGTCCGGGCGCAGGCACCTGGCGGGCTCATCCATTCCGGAGGTACCTGCCATGCCCGTTCCCGCCCTGACAACCCTGGCAACCACGCCAGCTGTTCGCGCCAGCCTTGAGCGTGCCGGGCGGCTGGAGAACGCGATCGCCGCCAGCCCGCACGATTTCCGGATGCTGACCGGCGACCGGCCCACCGGCGCGCTGCATCTCGGTCACTACTTTGGCTCGCAGCAGAACCGCGTCCGGCTGCAGGACGCTGGCGTCGAGCTGCTGGTCCTGATCGCCGACTACCAGGCGATGACCGACCAGGACCTCGCCTGCCGGCCTGCGCGACATCGTGACCGGCCTCGTCGCGGACTACCTGGCGCTCGGGATCGATCCGGAGCGGTCGACCATCTTTGCGCACAGCCAGGTGCCGGCGCTCAACCAGCTGCTGCTGCCGTTCCTCAGCCTGGTCAGCGTCGCGGAGATCGGCCGCAACCCGACCGTCAAGGAGGAGATCGCCGCGGCCCGCCTGGCGAGCGTGTCGCGGCCTGATGTTCACCTACCCGGTCCACCAGGCTGCTGACATCCTGTTCTGCCGCGCCAACCTGGTGCCGGTCGGCAAGGACCAGCTTCCGCACCTGGAACTGACCAGAACCATCGCGCGGCGGTTTAACGAGCGCTACTGCCCGGACGCACCGTATTTCCCTGAGCCCGCCGGCCTGCTCAGCGCCGCGCCGCTGCTGCTGGGAACCGACGGTCAGAAGATGAGCAAGAGCCGGGGCAACTCAGTGGCGCTCCGGGCCACGGCGGACGAGACGGCGCGGCTCATAGCGCGAGCCAGGACCGACTCCGAGCGGTTCATCAGCTACGAGCCGGATCGGCGCCCCGAGGTCTCGAATCTGGTGCTGATCGCCGCGCTGTGCCGGGAGACGACGCCGGAGGCCGGTGGCAGCCGAGATCGGCGATGGCGGGGCTGTTGCGCTCAAGGCCGCGGTAGTCGAGGCCGTCAACGAGCGCTTCGCCGGCCTGCGGGCCCGCCGGGCCGAGCTGGCCGGCGATCCCGGTTACCTGCAGAGCGTCCTGACCGCTGGCGGCGAGAGGGCGGCGGCGATCGCGGCCGGCACGCTTGCCGAGGTGCGTGAGCTTATGCATCAGCGCTACTAGGACCGGGCCAGACAACACAGCCGGCGGGCCGCTGCTGCGGCCCGCCGGCGTGTGACTGCGAACTATTGACTCAGGATGCAGCGCTGAGCTTGGCGAGCTCCGCCTGCACGAGAGCCTCGTGCTCTGCCTCGTCCTTCCTGGCGTCACGCGGCCGCCAGCGGCCCCGCAGCAGCGGGATGCTGAGCAGGAACACGATGATGCCTGCGACGCAGATCCAGTACCACGTCTTCCACTGTCCCGGCGACTTGGCTGCCGCCGCGGCAACCGCCGCACCGTGAGCAGTCATGTACGCGGCGACTGACGGCGGCACCTTGGTCAGGGCTGCCAGCTCGGCGCCGACACCGGGTGCAGAGACCGCCGCGATCACGGGCGCCGGCACCTTGGACAGCGCTGTCAGCTGGGCCGCGTACGGAGCGACCTGCTGGAGCTGGGGTGCGACAGCAATGACGCCGGTAATGGCGGCCTGGTTGGCATCGATCGTTCCCAGCAGCGCGAGGCCCTTGCTGCCGCCGCCAGCGGCGGCAACCAGCTTCGCTGCCAGCGCCGGCGGGATCTTGCTGGCCGAGGGGTACTTCGCCGCCTGCGCGAACAGCGCCGGGTTCTTCTCGATCACGGCGAGCTCGGGAGCGAACTTCACCGCGTTGCCGAGCTGCGTCTTGTACTTCGTCGCTGTCGCCACGATCGCCGGGTGCGTCGCCGCGAAGGTCAGCTGGGCGGAGTACTTCTGCGCGTCGGCGACGACGGTCGGGTGCGCTCCGGCCCACACCAGCGAGGGGTACTTGGCTGCGTAGGTCGCGACATTGGCACCGTAGTTGACCAGCGGAGTCACCGAGTTGACGACGAGCGGGAGCAGGATGAACGCGAGGAAGATGACGACGCGGATGATCCAGCCCCAGATGGCCAGGCCGGTCGCGATGAGGGCCGGGTTGTGGTCCTCGACGGTCTCGGTGAAGCTCGCCATCCACGGCGTGTAGGCAATGCCGAGCCCGATCGACAGCAGCGCCAGCATGATCGCCAGCGTGTAGTAGCTCGGGTGATGGCCGGCCTGCTCCAGGTAAATGATCAGGACAATCGTGCCCATGACGCCGCCGACGACCATGAACGGCTTGCGCACGCGGAGCCGGTCGGAGATGATGCCGACCGCGATCAGGGCCAGGACGTTGAAGCCCCATTCCCAGTTCCCGAGGCCGTTCGCGTCCTTGATCGAGAAGCCGAAAATGGTCGTCATGTAGATGACCAGGAATCCGACCGCGGAGTAGTAGATCAGCAGCATTACCGAGACCGAGAACGCCGAGATGATGACGTCGGGCTTGATCAGCTGGCGGAACGGGTGCCGCAGCGCTGCCTCGATGTCGAGTCCCTTGGCCCGCGCCTCGATCAGCGCCCGGTCGCGCATCGTCACCATCAGCTGGTCCCGCAGTCTCGGGGAGAGCTCGCGCAGGAACAGGAAGGCGATGAGGAAGACGACGATGCCGGCGATGCCGCAGATGCGGTACTCGTGGGTCCAGAACCTCGTGCTCGTCGGGTTCGCGGGGACGGTGTTGCTGCCCACGATCGCGACGATCAGGCTGCCGAGCACGGGCCCGCAGGTCCAGAAGCCCATCGCCGTCGCGCGTCCCACCTGAGGCGAGAAGTCACGGATCAGCGCGGGCGTGGCCACCAGGCAGATGCCCTCGACGATGCCGACGACGAAGCCGTAGATGGTGAAGGTCCACTTGCTCGTCGCGGTCGGGATGACGAAGGCCACGAAGATCGCGGTGAAGAAGAGGCCGAACACCACCAGGTTCGCCCGGCCGTAGCGGTCGGTGAGGCCCGGCAAACAGCGAGCCGAACGCGCCGATCAGGTTTCCGATGGCCAGCGTGAGCACGTAGAACGTGAAGGACATGTGAACGTTGGCCAGGATCAGCGTCGAGACCGATCCGCCGACGTACAGCTCGTAATACAGCATGACCGTGGCGAGCACGGTCAGCGCGAGATAGAAGATCCTGGCGCCGGTTTCGGGATACGAATCTAGCTGCCGGTGAATCAGCGAAGAGAACAATCCCCGCTGACCGGAGACTGGATCCGCGGTGGTAGCTGTCATTCGGCCCTCCTTGCTGTGACCGGATGTTGCGCGTGGGTTAACTACATGCCGACTAGACGGTATCCCCACCGTCACCACGAAATCAACGGTCTGTTTTGCGGTATCTCGATGCCGAGTGACCTGCCGGGGTTTGCCGGACGGTTACCGCAGGGCTACCCGATGGCGTGCTCGGGCGAGCCGGATGACCAGCAGGCGGTCGCATGCTGGGGAGGTGCGAGATGCCGCAGGTGACTTGGCGAACGATAGCGCTCCGTCACGGCGGGTGAAAGGGCTATTTCTGACGCACGTAACGAATCGGCATCATGGCCGGTAACGGGCCGGTCAGCCGCCTGCGCCCGGGGCCGGGGCCGGGGCCGGGGGCCGGGCCGCATCGCTCATGTCGTCAGGCCGGGTGCGCCGCCGCCTGCTCGTACAGGACGTCAGACGCCATGTCGATGTCGCCGGGCCACGCGATGGTGCCGTGATCAACCCTGACCAGGCTGAAGAACTCGGGATCGCCGAGCGGCTGGAACACCTGACCGTCGGGCAGGCCCCGGATGCTGGTGAGATCGACGTCGCCGACCAGGCCGTCGCCGAACGTCAGCCGCAGGTGGTAATGCCGGAGAACTTCAACGCCGGTCACGTCGCGCAGCTCGTTACGGCCGAGTTCCGCTGCCCGCTGGTCCTGGTCGAGGAGCTTGCGCGCGGCCTCCGCGAACTCAGTGTCGGATCGGGCCACCTCGATTTCGGCCAGCAGGCGCAGCAAGTTGTCGTCCACGCAGCCGATAATCGGGCTGACTGGCACGTCGCGGCAAGAGCCAGCGCCAGATCAGACCGTGCTTTTCGCTCACCGGTACAAGGATCCGTGCCGGTTTAGCCGGTCCTGAGGGAGCCTGGCCCACTCGGCGCAAGCCGGCCAGGGCAGCTGCAGTTTCGCTTACAGGCCGGTTTGCGCGATCAGCCTTCCGGAGTCGATGGCTGCGGTGAACGCCTTGTAGTCCCGTTCGTTCTGGTCGGCGTAGGCGGCGGAGAAGTCCGCGATCGCCCGGTCGAAAGCTGTCCCCGTTACCGAGGTAGGAGGCGATGGCGATCCGGTCGCCCCAGCGGGCATGGGCGCGGGCCAGGGTCGCGCCGCAGATGCGCGAATACAGAGTCGGCACCCGGCACGAGCATGGTGTCCACGTCCGCGCTGCCCTTCCAGTCCTGGAACTGCCGCACGTAGTAGTCGCGGGTCACGCCGTCCATCCCCTTGATGCGAACCCAGCCCAGGAAGATGTCGGTCGCCGCCTGCATCAGGCGCTGGCCCGCTACCACCCGCTCGCCATGGTGCGGGTAGGTGCTCTTGCCAAGGAACGTTCGAGTACGGAGGCCTGCGCCTCCTTGACCTGCAGGAACAGCGGGTCATTGTGGTCGCGGCCCAGCATGCAGCATGATGTAGCAGCGGGTCCCGACGCTGCCCACGCCCACCATCTTGTAGGCCGCGTGGACGTAGCGGTACTCCTCGACCGGGTGGTGGTGGCGCCCGAGCGTGCGCCGGTAGGAGCTGAGCAGTTTCTTGATCAGCGGAACGGGGTCCTCCCATTCCGACCCCGGCATGATCAGGTCCTCGATCGGGATGATGAGCGGCGGGTCGGCGACGATCCGCAGCTCACCGTCGACCTCGTCCGCGCGCTTGGCGAACACCCGGGTGCTGTCGCGGGTGTGCGCCGTTTCACCTCCCGCTCGATCGCCCGGCGCTTCCTTCTTGCTGACCCGTTTGACGCGGACCTCCTTGCGGACCAGGTTGAGCAGCATCCCGGCCTCCAGGTGGTCATACCACGCGCTCCAGAGCGCCCATCCCGGCGGCCTGGCGCATGCGGTCCCGGTACTCAGCTGACCCCGGCCATCACGATGGCGCGGCGGTCGGCGGGGCTGAAGCCGCGGTCGCGTCCCATCACCTCGAAGCTGGCCGCCAGACGCTTGACGTCCCACTCCCACGGGCCGGGAAGGGTCTCGTCGAAATCGTTGATGTCGAACATCATCTGCCGCTCGGGCGTGCCGAACAGGCCGAAATTCGAGAGGTGCGCGTCACCGCACAGCTGCACGGTCACTCCCGACTACGGGGTCGCCGCCAGGTCGGATGCCATGATCAGCGCAGCGCCCCGGTAGAAGGTGAACGGCGAGACCAGCATCCGCCCGTACCGGATCGGCACCAGCCCCGGCACCCGGCTCTCCGCCTGCTCCTCGAGCAGTGCGATCGGATCCGGGCGGTCCGGGGCGGGCTCCCACCGGCCGTGGGCTCGACCGTGGGCGCCTGCGCGCGGGCGGCCCGGCCCCTGGCCACCCGCTCGATCCACGGTCAGGTGCTGGCGTCTCCAGGCCGACGCAAACGGCGCACCCCGGTCTCCGTCACCTGCGACGAGCCCAGTTGTGGTGGAGTGCGTGCTGGCTGCCATGCTGCCCCCCGGGCGTGATGCCGGCCCGGTGCACGGTGTCCTCGCTCAGACGACCTGCCAGTGACCACGCCTGTCCACTGGCAGTTTTTTCCCGTTCCGGTAACTCTCATCCGCTTAAGGGTAAGCCTGGACGCGCAGGAGCGGTCGCCCGGACGCGCTCGGAAAACTGCCATCACGCTGGCGCGCTCGGAGGGACTCGAACCCCCAACCTTCTGATCCGTAGTCAGATGCTCTATCCGTTGAGCTACGAGCGCAGGGAACCTCGCATAGTGTACGGCACCGCGGACGCGCCGCGCCGCGGCCTCCGGCCGGGCGGCCGACGCCTGGCCGCATCGCGGCTGGCTGTGCCGCTGCGGGCTGGCGTCCATCGGTACGACATCCATCTGTGCAGATATATCTGCGCAGATGTAATCTGACGCAGCATGGACGCACTCGACCTGATCGTGCTCGGCCGGCGGCTCAGCCGCATCGGCGAGCAGGCACTGCGGGGCAGCGAGCGATCCGGCGGACCTGCTGACCGGGGCGGCAGCCTCAGTCCGGGCGCCCTGCTGATCCTGCGGGATGTGCTCGCGCATCCCGGCACCTCAATTACCGACATCGCCGCCCGGACGACCCTCCCGCAGGGGCACGTGTCCGGGACCGTCACCAGGCTGCGGTCGCTGGGTATCGCGCAGACCAGCGCTGATCCGGCCGATGGCCGCCGGACACTGGTCGACGTCACCGCGACCCACCTGCGTCAGATAGCGGCCGACAGCACCCGGAATGCCGACTCTGCCCTGCGCGCGGCGCTCGGCAGCATCGAGGCCGCTCGCGCGCAGCAGCTCATCGATGCACTGGGCGAGGTAGCCGGGCGGCTCCGGACCAGCTAACGGCCGGCGCGACCGAAGCCGCCGCGACGGATATGCGTTACGCACGGGCGCGTCGGCGTCATCCTCACCTGCAGTGATTACGGAACGTAGTAATCTCGCTCCGTTTGGTACTCGCGCGAGAGGGCGGGCAGTGCGGAGTCGGATATCGCGGCGCAGCGTGCTGAGGTACGGAGCTGGCGCCGCCGGGGCGACCGTTGCGAGCGGGCTGCTGCGCACGGAGTTAGACGGCAGCGCGTCCGCGCAGACGGGCTCGCCGGGCCTACTTCCGCAGTCCCGCAGACGGCGACCGCTCCCGCAGCCCAGGGTACTGAGGAGCGTCAACGGAGTACTGGACGTACAGCTGACCGCCGAGCCAGGCATCGTCGACATGGGCGCGCCTGAGCTCGTCAAGACCTACACCTGGAACAAGGTCGTTCCCGGCTACACCTGGGAGGTGCTGCCCGGTGACACTCTCCGGGTGCACCTGCGGAACCGGCTGCCGTACCTGCCGCCGCCGAAGCCCCTGGTGATGGACCGGCCGCACGAATGGACGCACACCAACCTGCATACGCACGGCCTGCATGTCTCGCCGGCGGGCAATGCCGACAACGTCTTCATCGACATCCCGCCCGGCGGGGAGCACCGTTACGAGATCCCGCTCCCCGAAGATCATCCTGGCGGCAGCAGCTGGTACCACCCGCACCGGCACGGCGGAGTCACCCAGCAGCTCCGGGCCGGGATGGCGGGCATGCTGATCGTGCGCGGCGAGATCGACCGCGTGCCCGAAGTCCGCGCAGCGCGCGAGCGGGTGATGGTGCTGCAGTCGATCGAGCTCGGCGATGACTACCAGCTCCTCGATCCCATTCCGGACCCGGCGCCCGATCAGGCTTTCTTCCCGCGAACCCATGCGCTCTACACCGTCAACGGCGTACTGAACCCGCATCTCACCATGTACCCGGGCGAGGTGCAGCGGTGGCGCCTGCTCAATGCCGCTGAGGGCAACTTCATGTCACTGCAGCTGAAGAAGCACGACTTTCACGTGCTGGCCTGGGACGGCCTGACCCTCGCCGAGCCAGATACCACCCGCGTCGTCATGCTCTCGGCCGGAAACCGGGTTGACCTTCTCATCAGAGCAGGCCGACCGGGGACCTATGACCTGGTTCTGAAGCCTGGTTCCAGCCAGGATCCCGACATCCCCGGCATGCCGGCGTCGGCAGGCGGCCGCGGCATGTCGATGCCCATGGCTATGCCCGGCTTTCCCAGTTTCGACGCTGAGCTTGCCCGACGGACAATACTGACCCTGCACGTGCTGGGCGACGGCCCGCGGATGGGCCTTCCTGACTCCCTGCCCGCCTACGACCCGCCGATCCTGCCCATCGCCCGGCGGCGGAACTTCTCGTTCACCGTCCAGCGCAAGCCTGACAACACCTTCCTGAATTTCGGGGTGAATGGCGTTCCCTACGACCCGGCCGCGCCGCCCTATCAGGTCCCGCTCGGAACCGCGGAAGAGTGGACACTCGTGAACGCGATTGATCCCAAGCTGATGAAGCACGCGCATGTCTTCCACGTGCACGTGAACCCCTTCAAGATCACGAAGATCAACGGGAAGCCGCTCAGGAAGCCGCTCTGGCGGGACACTTTCGTGCTGCCCAAGAGCTCAGGCGATTCGCTGACCTTCGAGTCGAACTTCGTCGACTACCCCGGCAAGTTCGTGGAGCACTGCCACATGGTGTCGCACGAGGACCTCGGAATGATGGCAGCCGTCGAAGTCGTAGGGCAGGGGATCGGCCCCGACACGCTGCCGACCGACTGCGGGTAATCGCACACCGAGAATGGCGAGGAAACCGGAATTGAGCACTATCGATCGGCGCGACTTCCTGCGCGGCAGCGCAGCTTTAGGCCTGGCCGCGACCGCGACCGCGGGAGCCGGGCGGGCCGCCGCCGCCGAGATCGCCGCGCAGGTCACCGGCGGAGCGGGCTCCGCTGGACAAGCTGCGCCGGCAGCTGAAGGGCCCGCTGCTCGTCCCCGGCGACAAGGGATACGACGCCGCGAGCGCACCTGCTAACGGCCGCTACGACAGCATCCGGCCGATCGCCGTCGCCGTCTGCGCCGACGAGCATGACGTGGTCAGCTGCGTGGACTGGGCCAGGAGATATGGCATCCGGCCAGTGGCGAGGGGCGGCGGGCATAGCTACGCGGGATTCTCCGCGACTGAGGGCCTGCTCATCGATATGGGCCGGTTCAACTCAGTCCGCATCGACACGGCCAGCGGGACGGCAACGCTCGGCGGCGGGACGCTGAACGGCGACCTTTTCAGGACGATCAAGGGCGGCCGCCTCTTCCTGCCCGTCGGAACCTGCCTGGGAGTGGGCGCGGGCGGCCTCACCCTCGGCGGAGGCATCGGCTACAACACTCGCTGGGCAGGCCTCACGTGTGACCACCTCCGGTCGTCGCGGATCGTGACGGCGGACGGCGACGTCCTCGACATTGACGCCGCGCACCACGACGACCTGTACTGGGCGTGCCGCGGCGGAGCGGGCGGCAGCTTCGGCATCAACACGTCTTTCACCTTCGACCTAGTCGAAGTGCCGCGGAAGACGGTCAGCTACTACCTCGCCTGGTGGCGCGGCGCCGATGCGGCGACGGGCGCGTTCACGGCGTTCGACGAGATCCTCCGGAAGGCGCCGGCGGCCTTCAATGCCGTCCTGCTGGCGCAGGCCGCGCCGGTCGGGCAGGCCGGGCCCGCGCGAGGCGATGTGGGTCTGGACCCGCGGTCAGTACATCGGCCCGCTGGACGAACTGCGCGACCTGATCCGCCCGATGCTCGACGCGGCCGGAAAGCCCAGGGAGCTCGAGCTCCGGGAGCTGCCATTCTGGGAGGCGCAGGAGATCTTCGCCGACACGCCGTCGGCGCCGCACTCCTTCGGGGACATCTCCCGGTACGCCGAGCGTCCGCTTCCGCAGGACGCTATCCAGCAGGTCATCGACCTCGTCGCGCGGTGCCCCTCCCGGTCGGAAACTGCCAACGGCTCGTTCTGGAACCTGGGCTGGGTCGGCGGCGACGTTGTCGACTCAGTTCCGCGCACCGGTACGGCCTATGTGCACCGCGGCATGGCCACTCTGTTCCGGCCGACTACGGTCTGGCCGAACGATGCGCCAAGATCCGTGGGCCGCAACCTCATCGACTGGTCGAGCGAGGTGATGGAGGTCATCCGGCCGCACACGCCCGATGAGAGCTATCAGAACTTCCCCAACCTGCTGGTCTCAGACTGGCGGCGCGAGTACTACGGGGAGAACTTCCGGCGGCTCGTCCAGGTGAAGTCGAAGTACGACCCGCACGATCTGTTCCGGAACAGGCAGAGCATTCCCTCTGCGCGCGGCCACCGGAGTGGCTAGCAGCAACTTCGGCGCGATCCTCACCGGCCAGGGCACTGATCCCGACACCGGGCCGCTGCTCGTCCTCCTGGCACTGGCCTACTGGCCACGTCAGGCGCTGGTCAGGCGGCGGCGCGCTCGCTGACGGGCCGGCGGCGCAGGTCCGGGCGCTGGAGAGCAGGGGGCCGGTAGGCCATGTCGAGCGTGCCGACGTCAGTGCCGGGCGGAACGATCTCGTCGATCCGGTCGAGGATCTCGTCGGTGAGCGTGACATCGACGCCGGCGAGGAGGTCATCGAGCTGCTCCATCGTGCGCGGACCGATGATCGCGCTGGTCACGCCCGGGTGAGCGATCGCGAACGCCATCGCAAGGTGGGTCATCGGCAGCCCCGCCTTCTCGGCGAGCGGGATGATCTGCTCGACGGCGTCGAGGCGGCGCTCATCGCTGAGGTGCCGGAAGAAGGCAGTGCGGCGCAGGTCGGTCTGCTGGCCCTTGCGGACGCGCCCGGTGAGCAGTCCCATCGCCAGAGGGCTCCACACCAGCGTGCCCATCCCGTAGCGCTGGGCGACGGGCAGCACTTCAGCTTCGATGCCGCGGCTGAGGATCGAGTAGGTGGGCTGCTCGGTGCGGAACCGTTCCAGGCCGCGCCGCTCGGCGACCCACTGAGCCTCGACGATGTCGGACGCGGGCATCGTAGAGGAGCCGATGATCCGGACTTTGCCGCTGTGGATCAGGTCCGAGAGCGCGGAGAGCGTCTCCTCGATGTCGGTGTCGGGGTCCGGCCGGTGGATCTGGTACAGGTCGATGTAGTCGGTCTGCAGGCGGCGCAGCGAGTTCTCGACCTCGGTCATGATCCAGCGCCGGGAGTTGCCCCGCTGGTTGGGATCATCCCCCATCGGCATCCACAGTTTGGTCGCGAGAACGACGTCGTCGCGGCGGCCTTTGAGCGCCTGCCCGACGATCTCCTCGGACTCGCCGCGGGAGTACGCGTCGGCTGTGTCCACGAAGTTGATCCCTGCATCCAGTGCCTTGTGGATGATGCGGATCGAGTCGTCGTGGTCGGGGTTGCCGATGGCCCCGAACATCATCGCGCCAAGCGCGTACGGACTGACCCTGATGCCGGTCCGGCCGAGAGTGCGGTACTGCATGCGGTTCCTCCTGGAGCTAAGACCGGCGCGGGGGGAGCGCGGCCCCGGTGCCGTACTCTGAACCTAAGTGGAACGCCCTTCCGGAAGTATATGGAATGACTTTCCGTTTAGCAAGCGGAGGACCGCGTGACGGAGAACACTGCGCCGGCCGGGGCCGACCTGACGGGCCCGGGCCCGGAGGCGAGCGCGCAGCGTCGGCTTCGCGCTGACGCGCAGCGCAACATCGCCTCGCTGCTTGAGGCAGCCAAGGCCGTGTTCGCCACGTCAGGCGTGGATGCGCCCGCCAAGGAGATCGCCGACCGTGCGGGCGTCGGCGTCGGAACGCTGTACCGGCACTTCCCGCAGCGCTCGGACCTGGTCAAGGCCGTGTTCCAGCGCGAGGTGGACGCCTGCGCCGCCGCCGCCCCGGCGCTGGCCGCGGCGCACGAGCCAGGAGCGGCACTCGCGATGTGGCTCCGCCGGTACACCGAGTACCTCGCGACCAAGCGCGGACTCGCCGCAGCCCTTCACTCCGGCGACCCGGCGTATGGTGCCCTGCCCGGCTACTTCAGGCAGCGACTCGGACCCGCCCTCGGCTCACTGCTCGACGCCGCCGTAGCCAGCGGCGAGATCCGGGCCGGCATCAGCGCCACGGATCTGCTGCACGCCGTCGCCAACCTGTGCCTGCCCGTTGCGGACGAGGGCGCCGACTACAGCCAGCGCATGGTCGCGCTCCTCATCGACGGGCTGCGCTACGGCGCCAGCACGAGCCAGGCCCGGCCATGAGGGCTCACTTCATCCGGTCTCCGCACCGGTACTAGATCGGTGCCATATCCACGAAGCGGCTGTAGTGACCCTGGAACGCGACGGTCACCGTGGTCGTCGGGCCGTTCCTGTGCTTCGCCACGATGAGGTCGGCCTCGCCGGCCCTGGGCGACTCCCGCTCGTAGGCGTCCTCGCGGTGCAGAAGTATCACAACGTCAGCATCTTGTTCAATAGACCCACTCTCACGCAAATCAGCCAAGAGCGGACGCTTGTCCGTTCGCATCTCCGGGCCGCGGTTGAGCTGGGCGAGCGCGACGACGGGAACATTGAGTTCCTTGGCCAGCAGCTTCAGCGACCTGGACAGCTCGGATACTTCCTGCTGCCGGTTCTCGACGCGCTTCGGCGAGCTCATCAGCTGCAGGTAGTCGATGACGACAAGCTTGAGGTCGTTGCGCTGCTTGAGCCGACGGCATTTGGCCCGGATCTCCATCATCGACATGTTCGGCGAGTCATCGATGAACAGCGGCGCGTCCACCACCTCGCTCATCCGCCTGGCCAGCCTGGTCCAGTCGTCCTCACCGAGCTGCCCCGTGCGCATAGCGTGCAGCGGGACGCGCGCCTCGGCCGACAGCAACCGCATGGTGATCTCGTTGCGGCTCATTTCCAGGCTGAACAGCACCGAAGTCTGACCGGACTTAACCGACGCGGATCTACAAATGTCCAAAGCCAACGCGGATTTTCCGATTGCCGGCCGGGCCGCGATCACGATCATCTGGCCCGGGTGCAGTCCGTTGGTCAGCGCGTCCAGATCAGCGAACCCGGTCGGCACGCCCGCCAGCGACCCGCCCCGGCTGCCGATCGCCTCGATCTCGTCGAGCGCTCCCGGCATGATCTCCGCGAGCGGCAGGTAGTCCTCGCTGACGCGGCGGTCGGTGACTCCGTAAATCTCAGCCTCGGCGCGGTCGACCAGCTCGTCGGCGTCACCGTCGCCGGCGTAGCCGAGCTGGACGATCCTGGTGCCGACCTCGACCAGGCGCCGCAGGATGGCCCGCTCGCGGACGATGCGGGCGTAATACCCGGCGTTCGCGGCGGTCGGCACGGAGGCGATCAGCGTGTGCAGGTACGGGGCGCCGCCCATGCGGCCGATGTCACCGCTGCGGGTCAGCTCCGCCGCGACGGTGACGGCGTCGGCGGGCTCACCGCGGCCGTACAGGTCCAGAATGACGTCGTGGATGAGCTGGTGCGCAGGCCGGTAGTAGTCATGTGCCCTGATGACCTCCAGGACGTCGGAGATCGCGTCCTTCGACAGCATCATGCCGCCGAGAACGCACTGTTCGGCAGCGAGGTCGTGCGGCGGTGTCCGCTCGAACTCCTCGCCCCGAGGCATGATCTCCGCGACGCTCACCCGCGTACCGTCCTTTCCCCCTGGCAGCACCGGTGCCTGCAGGCACCGTCGCCGCTCCCGCCCATTTCACGCCAATCAGGTCCCGCATCAGCCGCCAATCGGGCACCGGCCGTCACGCGTTTCCATAGCTGTTCTATCGAACGCCTCCGACAGTCTTCAGCGTGTCGCCTCAGCCGTCGACTCATGGTGTGCACAGGCCTGTGGACAGACTGTGCAGACACGCCGCAAGGGCTGTGCGCAGCCTGGGGACGGTGGTGTGGAAAGGCCTATGGATATCCGGATGCAGAAGCAACTGCCTGCGAGAACGTTCCTCTCAGGCTGTGCATACAAGATTTTTTTGCGCTGGAAGAACGTGCATGGCGACCATAAGTTATCCACACCGAGAATTTGACGTCCAACGTCACCCAGGAACTCTGCCGGGCTCGCGGGCGGCAGCCAGCAGATGCGCCGGTTTGCGGGGCACGCCCGTCAGCAAGCAACTAGAGTTCGAGTATGTGTTCGAACGCCGGCGAGCAGCGGCCGCCCGCAGCCGACCTGGCCAGCCAGCTGGCCGCGGCAATCGACGAATTAGCAGCCGCGATCAGCGCTAATGCGGACGCCGCGGCCCCGGAACTGGCCGCACGGCTCGCAGGTGCCTGGGCGATGATCACCGCGGCAGATCCCGGGCTGGCGGCCCGGATGGCGCGGTATTCACATCAGTAGGGCGGGAACGAGCCCGTTCACACTCGCGCCGCCAGCCGCCCCCGGCGCCATCGCGCGGCCCGGCGATCGCTGAGTATCTGGCGGACCACGTTCCTGCCCGGAATGCCGGTGACCCCGCCGCCGCCATGCGTCGACGAGCCGGCCTGGTAAAGCCCCCGGACCGGAGTGCGCAGGTCCGCGTAGCCCGCCGCCGGGCGCGCGTGGAACATCTGGCCGAGGGTCAGCTCGCCGTGGAAGATGTTGCCGCCGATCAGCCCGTAGTCGCGCTGCATCTCCCGCGGCCCGATGACCTGGCGGTGCAGGATCGAGCTGGCGAAACCGGGCGCGACGGCGTCCATCCGGGCAACCACGCGGTCGGCATAGGCGGCGAGGGCGGCATCGTCGCACTGCTCGGCGTAGGTGTGCGGCACCCACTGGGTGAACATCGAGATGACATGCTGCCCGGCCGGGGCGAGGCTGTCGTCGAAGACGCTGGGAATGCACACGTCGGCGAACGGGAGCGCGGAGGGCTGGCCCGCTGCGGCTTCCTGGAAGGCGGTCTCCAGGTCGTCCAGGCTCTCGGCCAGCACGATCGTGCCGCCGTGGATCTGCGGATCGGCCTGCGGATGGCTGGCAAAGACCGGCAGCCGGTCGACCGCCAGGTTGACCTTCACGGTGCCGCTGCGCGAGTGCCAGCCGCGGATGTCCGCGACGAACTCCGGGGGCAGCACGGCCGGGTCCACCAGCTCCAGGAACGAGATTGCCGGATGCGCGGTGGTGATGACCGTGGCCGCGCTGATCTCCTCGCCGCTGGTCAGGACCACGCCCGTGGCGCGGCCGCCCGCGGTGGTGATCTGCGCGACCGGAGCGCTGGTGCGGATCTCGGCACCGAACGAGCGGGCGGCGGATGCCAGCGCCGCGGTGACGCCGCCCATGCCGCCGCGCGGGAAACCCCAGGCCCCGGCCTGCCCGCCCGCGTCGCCGAGGTGATGGTGGAGTGTCACGTAGGCGCTGCCAGCCGAGCGGGGGCCGGACCAGGTGCCGATCACGCCGGAGACTGACAGCAGTCCGCGCAGCGCGTCGCTGGTGAAGTAGTCGTCCAGCAGGTCAGCGATGCTTCCCGTCAGCAGCCTGGTGATGTCCACGGCCGTCCGGGTGTCGACCTTCCTCAGGTGCCGCATGAGCAGGCCCTGCCGCAGCAGGTCAGCCGGATGCCGGGAGCCGAGCCGGGGCGGGATCTCAGCCAGCATCGGGCCGAGGATCGCGCCGATGCGCCCCATGTAGGCCTCGTAGGCGTCGTAACGGTCTGCGTCGGACCCGGAGAACTTCGCGATCTCCGCCCGGCGCTGCGCCGGGTCGTGCGGCAGGCGCAGGTAGCGGCCGTCAGCACGGGGCGCGAAGTAGGGACCCTGCGGATAGACGTGATAGCCGTGGCTGACCAGGCGAAGGTCGCTCACGAGATCGTGCGGCAGCAGCGAGACGACATACGACAGCGAGGTCACTGTGTAGTCAGGGCCGAAGGGATGCTCGCTGACCGCCGCGCCGCCGACGATGTCGCGGCGCTCGCAGACCAGCACGGACAGCCCAGCCCTGGCCAGGTAGGCCGCCGCGACCAGCCCGTTGTGGCCGCCGCCAATGATCACGACATCCCGGCTCGCGGCCATCGGTCACGCCGTCCTTTCCGTCACTGCGCAAAAACCGGAGGAGGCGCCGGGCAGCCCGGCGCCTCCTCCAGCACTTCGTTCGCCCTGCTCCGGGTCAGCTGGCAGCGACCTCGATCTCGAGCCTGGCACTGACCTCCGGGTGCAGCCGGACCGCGACCTGGTGCGAGCCCACGGTCTTGATCGGGTTCTGCACCTCGATCTTGCGCTTGTCCAGGTCCGGGCCGCCGGCATTACGAACCGCGGCCGCGATGTCCGCGGTCGAGATCGAGCCGAACAGGCGCCCGCCGGTCCCGGCCCGGGTCTGCAGCCGCACCTTCATTCCGGCCAGCCTGGTGGCGGCTTCCTTCGCATCGTCGAGACTGCGGATCTCGCGCGCCGAGCGGGCGCGCTTGATCATGTCGATCTGCTTCTCGGAACCGCGGGTCCACGGCATCGCCAGGCTGCGCGGAACGAGGTAGTTACGGCCGTACCCGGCCTTCACCTCGACCACGTCGCCGGGCGCGCCAAGGCCCGTGACCTCCTGAGTCAGGATGAGCTTCATCGGCTTACCGCTCATGGCTCTGGTCCTCCCTCGGCCTAGCGAGCCGTGCTCGTGTAGGGCAGCAGCGCCATTTCGCGCGCGTTCTTGATCGCGGTCGCGACGTCGCGCTGGTGCTGGGTGCAGTTGCCGGAAACCCGCCGCGCGCGGATCTTGCCGCGGTCGGAGATGAACTTCCGCAGCAGCCCGGTGTCCTTGTAGTCCACCCTGGTCACCTTTTCCTGGCAGAAAAGGCAGACCTTCTTCTTGGGCTTGCGGATCGGTGGCTTGGCCATCGTGGTGCTCCTTCGCAGTCCCGGCTGAGCGGCCGGGATGGCTGAGCCCCGCCTGCGGCGGGGATGGTCGGTTTTTCTTCTGTCAGGTACTAGCTAGAACGGAGGCTCGTCGGAGAAACCGCTGTCGGCCGGGTCAGCTGCCCACGGGTCATCGCTGGCGCGCCCTCCGGCGGCCCCACCATACCCGCCCTGGCCACCAGGGCCGGACTGGCTGCCGCCGCTGCTGCCGAAGCCGCCGCCGCCACCGCCGCCGCCTGACCTGGTTGACCTGCTGACCTTGGCAGAGGCGTTCCGCAGCGACGGGCCGACCTCATCGACCTCGATCTCATAGACGGTCCGCTTCTCGCCCTCCCGCGTCTCGTAGGACCGCTGACGGAGCCGGCCGTTGACGATTACGCGCATGCCGCGCTGGAGACTCTCGGCCACGTTCTCGGCCGCCTGCCGCCAGACGTTGCAGGAGAGGAACAGCGAGTCGCCGTCCTTCCACTCGTTCGTGGTCCTGTCCATGAACCTTGGCGTCGAGGCCACCCGGAAGGTAGCGACCGCCTGGCCAGTCGGGGTGTAACGAAGCTCCGGATCACTGACGAGGTTGCCGATGATCGTGATGCTGGTGTCGCCTGCTGCCATCGGGGTGTACTCCCGCTCGCTCGGGTCGGGTTTGAGGTCGAGCTCGTGAAATCGGGCTCAGCAGCCGTGACTGCCGTTAGTGGATGTCGGGCCGCATGATCTTGGTTCGGAGTACCGCCTCGTTGAGGTTCAGCTGGCGGTCGAGCTCCTTGACCGTGTCGGGCTCGGCATTCAGCTCGATCACGGTGTAGATGCCCTCGGACTTCTTGTCGATCTCGTAGGCCAGCCGGCGGCGGCCCCAGACATCGACCTTGTCGACAGTTCCGCCGGCCGACGTCACGACCGTGAGGAACTGGTCAAGGGACGGCTGAACGGTGCGCTCTTCCAGCGAGGGATCGAGGATGATCATCATCTCGTACTGGCGCATGGATATACCCTGCCTCCTTCGGACTCTGGCGGTCACGGCGTTTCCGTGACAGGAGGAGCCGCGAGCGCCGCCCGCGGGCGGGCTTGTCGCAGCCGGGCCAGCTTACCAGCCTGTGCGGACAGTTCCGGCCTGGCGTTTCATGTTCCCTTCCGGCCCCGCCGGGAACACACTGGTAACTAGCACGCCCTGCAAGCGATCCTGATCCCGTCGTTAGGGGTAGCGATGTCAGAAGTCAGCACGGAGCCGCAGGCCCAGAAACAAGCGCAGACTCACGTGCCCCGCCTCACCCTGAACAGCGATGGCCAGCGCCACCCCGTGCTGAACGCCTTCACTGTCTTCACCTTCATCGGCGGAATTGCCGCCTTCGCGCTCGGTCTGGTAGTGAGCGCCCATGTGCCCGCGGCGATTCTCGGCATAGCCGTTTTCGCCGTCGGAATGGTGACCCAGATGATGTCCGCCACCAGGGAGCAGCGGATCTTCATCATCGCGGGCATCATTGCCGGGGCAGTCGGAGCGGGCCTCGCGATTGCGCACGGCGGGTTCGGCTAGCAGGTCCCGCGGCCGGCCAGCCGTCGGTGCGGCCCGGTACTCTCGGCAGATGACTGCTATCGGTGCGCATCTGCATGACGGTGACCCGCTGGAGCAGGCTCAGGCGATCGGCGCCGACGCCGTCCAGTTCTTCCTCGGCGATCCGCAGGGCTGGAAGGCGCCTGCGTTCCCCGGCGACCCGGCGGATGTCCGGGCCGGATTCGAGAGCGCGGGCATCGAGGCCTACGTGCACGCGCCGTACGTGATCAACGTGGCATCGCCGAACAACCGCATCCGCATCCCCAGCCGCAAGCTGCTCGAGCAGCAGCTGCAGGCCGCCGCGTCGGTCGGCGCCCGCGGGCTCATCGTGCACGGCGGACATGTCACGGCCGGAGTGGACCTGGAGGAGGGCTACGACAGCTGGCGGAAGGCCATTGAGCGCATCGACCGGCCGCTGCCGATGCTGATCGAGAACACCGCTGGCGGAGACGGGGCGATGGCCCGCGGCGCCGATGCGATCGCGCGGCTCTGGGATGCCATCGCGGGCGCGGCCGATGGCGGCGGCGAGGTCGGCTTCTGCCTGGATACCTGTCACGCGTTCGCGTCCGGTGAGGACCTCGCCAGCGTCGTGGACCGGATCAGGGCCATCACCGGCCGGATCGACCTGGTGCACTGCAACAACTCGCGGGACGAGTTCGGCTCCGGCCGCGACCGCCACGCCGGCCTGGAGTCAGGCCAGATCGACCCGTCCCTGCTCGTCGAGGTAGTCCGCTCCGCCGGGGCAACGGCCATCTGCGAGACACCGCACGCGGCCGACGACGTCCGCTGGCTGCGCGCGAAGCTCAGCTAGCCGCACTCACAGCAGCAGGCGCAGCAGGACTGCCCCGGCTGCCGCTGCCGATTCCTCGGCTAGCTGCAGCGCCGACGACCCATCGGGCGATCTGGCCGGCGAGCTACGGCCCGACGTGATCAGCTTGCTCGTCGTCCTCGCCGCCGTCTGCGTACACGGCTGCCTGAAGCTCGGCGTGCAGGACACCGTCGGCGACGGCGACGGCCCCCCCGATGAGCAGGACTGACTGAAGAACGGGCAGGACGGCGACGGCGACGGCGTGCTGCCCAGGCAGCGCCCGAAGACCTGCTGGCAGGTCGGCGTCGGATTGGGCTGCGCGCAGTACTGCGCGCCGGTCGGGCAGGTGCAGTTCTGGAACTGGCCGGGCTTGCACGTCGGCTTGGTCTGCTGCTGCGCCTGCACCTGGATCCAGGGCACGAACGGTGCGCCGTTGACCTGCTGGAACAGCGGGATAGTCGGCTGGCTCGAGTACTCGGTCGTCATGAAATTGTTCCAGATGGTGGCGGGCCAGCCGCCACCCTGCGAGCCGGGAGTGCCGTTCGCGTACGGCAGGTTGTCCAGGTTCTGCGTGCCCGGGTTGTTCGTGAACAGCGCCACCGACAGGGCGTACTGATCGGGGGTGGCGCCGATGAACCAGGCCTGCGAGGCGTTCGCGCCGCTGCCCAGCGTTCCGGTCTTGCCGATCACGTCGCCGCGGCGGTAGGACACGCTGCCCTCGGCCGTGCCGCCGCTGGAGTTGTTGTCGAACGACAGAGCCCAGTCGACGTCGGCCGCCGCCGCCTTGCTCAGCACCTGGTGGGTCAGGGCGGGCAGCGGTGAGGCGACAGTGGCGTTGTTCTGCTGCAGCTTCGCGATGACGTGCGGGGCGTGATAGACGCCGTCGTCGGCCAGCGTGGCGAAGGTCGATGCCTGCTCGATCGGGGTCAGCGGGTTCTCGCCGAGCGCGATCGCGGGCGAGCCAGGGGTCCCGGCGGCGAGGCCGCCCTTGTCCTTCGTGTCCGGGCTGAAGTTGTTGTCCAGGCCGTTACCGGGATACCAGCTGCTGCCGACCTTGTAGCCGGGGCCCGTCATGTCGTTGCACTGCCTGATCGTGTCGGCCACCGAGGTACTGCCCACGGAGGCGTTGCAGGGAGCCACGAAGGCGTTCTTCCCGACGCCGAATTGCGCCGCCATGTCGATCACGGACTGGATCCCGTCCCGGTGCGCCAGGTCCTCGAACGCCGGGTCGGAGGAGATGGCCGCCGCCACGTTGACCGCCAGCGGCTGCCCGGAGTTCTCGTCGGTCTCGTCGAACTTGAAGTAGTTCGTGCCGTTGGACGAGAAGCAGTTGCTCGCCTGGGCCGAGCAGCCTGGCGGCACGGTGGTCGGGGACAGCTCGAGCTCCGTCGACGTGGTCGTGCCGTTCGTCGAGCTCAGCGGGATCCAGATCGGTGAGTAGCCGTTCAGCTTGCTGGTGAAGACGCTCATGCCCTGGTTGACGGCGGCGGACAGGACGTACGGCTTGAAGGACGATCCGACCGGCTGGGCCGACTCGGCGTTGTTGATGTAGCAGTCGACGGCGCGGCAGAGCCTGGCATTCGTCAGGTAGCCGTCCCCGCCGTAGATCGCCACGATTCCGCCGGTCCTGGAGTTCTCCAGGACCGCGCCGATCCGGTCGTAGTCGTGGGCCGGGAGGCCGTCGGCCCGCATCTGGGCCTTCTCCTCGTTGATCGACCGGGCCAGCGCCTTGACCTTCGCCATGCTGAAGGTCGTGGTGATCTTGTAACCGCCGGTGTCGATCTGCTGCTGGCTGAGCCCGTAGCCGCCGTCCGCCGCCGGGGCCATCAGCTGCTGCTCGACCATGTTCATGAGGTAGCCGGTGTAACCGGTCTCGCCGTTGCCGGCTGGCGGCGGCGTGATCTTCGGGAACGTCTGCGCGCTGGCCACGCTCTGGCTGATGTTCCCGTCGCGCACCATGTTGGCCAGCACGGCGTGCCAGCGGGCGACCAGTGCCGTATAGCCAGCCCCGGCGCTCGGGTCTGGATTGAAGAAGCCGGGCGAGTTGGGCAGCGCGGCCAGCATCGCGGCCTGCGAGACGGTGAGCTTGGCGCCCGGCTGGGTGAGATTGATGTCGAAGTAGTTCTCGGCAGCAGCGCCGACGCCGTAGGTGATGGACCCGAACGGCACCGTGTTGAGGTAGTTGGTCATCACCCAGGACTTGGACTTCTCGTGGCCGAGCTTCATCGCGATGAAGATCTCTTTGAACTTGGTGCTGAAGTTCCGGCCCGTGTTGACGTCGTTGTAGTAGTTCTTGGCGTACTGCATGGTGATGGTCGAGCCGCCCTGCAGATTGCCGTCGCCGAAGACATCGTCGTAGGCGGACCGGAGCAGGCCGGTCATCGAGACGCCGCCCTCGGTGTAGAAGTGCCGGTCCTCGGCGGCCGTCATCGCCTGCGTCATGACGGTCGGGATCTGGTTGGACGTCAGCAGCTGCCGGTCGACGGTCTGGCCGTTGATGCTGTCATCGAAGGTGCCCATCTGCGAGCCGTTGCTGAAGTCGACCGTCGACGACTGCCAGTTCGCGGACAGCGTTGTCGCGGACGGGATAGGCGTCATCGAGTACAGCAGGAAGAAGCCGCCGATGCACAGCAGGATGAAGACCGCGATGCCGCCGCCAAGGACCGCCAGTGCCTTCTTCCACGTCCAGTGCCGCCACCAGCTTCCGTACAGCAGCCAGTTCTTGAACCGCTCGCCCCGGCTGCGGGGCTGACCGTCGTCGAAACGGCCGCCGCCACCGCCGCGGCGACCCGCCGCCGCCATTCCCGCCACGGCGCGGCCCGGACCGCTCGCCGGTACCCGTGCGCGGCCGCCGGCCGGTGATGCTGTCCGGCTCGGCCCAGAAGTCCTCGGGATCGCGCAGGGCCGTCCTGCCGCCTGGCAGTCCGTCGCCGTACGCCCCGGTGTAGTCAGGTGCGCGGCGGGCACCGCGGCCGCCGCCAGCCGCCGCCGCGCGAGCTGAGCCGGACCGGAAGCCGGATGACCCGGCCCCGGCAGCCCGGGCACCGCTGCCAGAGCGGCGAGCCGGCGGATCGTCCCAGAACTCGTCGTCGGCCCGGCTGCGGCCGCGGCCGGCGGCCGAGCCTCGCATGCCAAGCCGGTTCCTCAGGTCATCAGCCGTCTGGCTGAACCGGCCAGTCCGCTCGCCACCCCGGTCACTGCCGTCTCCGGCGCTCCAGTCCTCCTGCCGGGCCGCCCGGCGCGAGCGCCCGGCCATGTCCGGCCAGGACGAGTCACTGGCAGCAGCGCGCGCCTGACCGGTTCCGGCGGCACGACGCCGGCCAGCCCCGCCCGGCGGCCTGCCGGACCGGGAACGGCCGTTCTGCTGCTCCCACGACTGCGGGCCCTGGCGGCCGCCGTCAGCGGCGCCGTGCGGACGGGAACGTGAATCGCCGTCGCGCCAGAAGCCGGCTGCGTCATCCCAGGGCGACTCGTCGCGCTGGGGCACAGCCCGCCACCCGGAACCTGCACCGTCCTGGTCCTGCCAGTACGAGTCTGGATTACTCACGCGTCCTCGCTGGTCGGGGGTAAAGGAGCGGTCGCAGGCGAGCAGCGGTCCGCCGGGAAGCCACGTTACCTGGCAGTACCTACCATTCCGGCATGTATCGCGTCACTCTCGCCGCCGCCCGCGTTCGCGATTGCCGGTCAGAACGACAGCTGGCCTGCCCGCTTTACTCGCTGGCCCTGGCCCGCCGACTGCGCCGGGGAGTTGGCTCGCCAGTGCCGAGAACATAGGACGACGCGAGATGGTTCCAGGCACAACTTTGGCAGACCTCGACTACATAGACCTGGAACTCTGCATATTCCGTGGCCATTTCGTCCAGTTCTGGCCCCCGCTTGACCCGGCCCTCGTAGCGGCCGAGCTCGTCGCCGTAGACGTAAGTGACGTGCGTCAGCTTCGTCCTCCGGCAGATCGGGCAGGTGATGTCAGTTGCCTCGCCGTGGAACTTGGCGGCACGCAGCAGGTAAGGGTGCGCGTCGCAGACGTCGGTCACGGTTGTGCGCCCGGAGAGCACCGATGCGAGCGTTGCCCGCCGTGCCAGTCCGTAGTCAACGACCGATCGCCTCATGCCCGACAGGTTACGACGGAACTGCCCCGGACTGCAGACCTGACTTCTCATCGCTGCGGGCCGGCGCCATGCGCGGACCGGCCGCAAATGCGGCTGATTCAGTGCTGACTTGCGCCAAATCGACCCGGAGCATATCGTTGCGATGTATCAACTCGATACATCGGGCTGACATCTCCTGGTGAGGTTCCGGGCCTGGCCCGGCGACGGGCGAGCGCGGGACGGGCTTACTGCCCAGATGGTAGCTGTGCGTGGAATGTGAGGTGCGGACGGGTATGAGTAACCAGCGTTCTGGGGTACTCGAGCTCGCTGTCCTCGGCATCCTGCACGAGACTCCGATGCACGGTTACGAGCTGCGGAAGCGGCTGAATTCACTGCTCGGCGCCTTCCGGGCGTTCGGTTACGGCTCGCTGTACCCGGCGCTGAAGGACCTGCTCGGCAAGGGCCTGATCACGCAGGACGCGGTACCCGAGGCGACCAGCGGGCGGCCGCTCGACCGCCCAAGGCGGTCGAAGATCGTCTACCGGCTGACAGCCGATGGCAAGGAGCGCCTGAACGACCTGCTCGGCGCAGGCCGGCCCGGCGTCCTGGGAGGACGACGGCTTCGGCGTTCACTTTGCCTTCTTCGGCCTGACGCAGGCCGAGATCAGGATGCGCATTCTCGAAGGCCGCCGCAGCAGGCTCGAAGAGCGGCTGGAGGGATTCCGCGCAGCAGCCACCAGGACCCGCGAGCGGGTCGACAGCTACACGCTGGAGCTGCAGCGCCATGGACTGGAGTCAGTGGAGCGCGAGGTCCGCTGGCTCAATGAGCTGATCGCCTCGGAGCGGCAGTCGGGCGGCCAGCCCGGCGGCGCTGCGGGGGAAACCACACAGAGCGGCGGGGCGACCACCGTCGTCTAGTCACCGGCAAGCGATCGTCGCTGCGCAGCACAAGATAAGGAGCAATCCTCATGGGTTCGGTACGGGTAGCCATCGTGGGCGTCGGGAACTGCGCCAGTTCCCTCGTTCAGGGTGTTGAGTACTACAAGGACGCCGACCCGGCGAGCCGGGTACCGGGCCTGATGCACGTGCAGTTCGGCCCCTACCACGTCCGCGACGTCGAGTTCGTAGCGGCGTTCGACGTCGACGCCAAGAAGGTCGGGCCGGGATCTCGCCGAGGCGATCGTGGCCAGCGAGAACAACACGATCAAGATCTGCGACGTGCCGCCGACCAGCGTGACCGTGCAGCGCGGCCCGACGATGGACGGCCTCGGCGAGTACTACACCGAGATCATCACCGAGTCGGACGAGGAGCCTGTCGACGTTGTCCAGGCCCTCCGCGAGGCGAAGGCTGACGTGCTCGTCTCCTACCTGCCGGTGGGCTCGGAGCAGGCGGACCGCTTCTACGCGCAGTGCGCGATCGACGCTGGCGTGGCGTTCGTGAACGCGCTTCCGGTCTTCATCGCCTCCGACCCGGTCTGGGCGGCCAAGTTCACCGAGGCCGGCCTGCCGATCATCGGCGACGACATCAAGTCCCAGGTCGGCGCGACCATCACGCACCGCGTGCTCGCCAAGCTGTTCGAGGACCGCGGCGTTGAGCTGCTGCGCACCTACCAGCTCAACTTCGGCGGGAACATGGACTTCATGAACATGCTGGAGCGCAAGCGCCTGCAGTCCAAGAAGATCTCCAAGACCCAGTCGGTCACCTCGCAGATCCCGCACGAGATGGCCAAGGCAGACGTGCACATCGGGCCGTCCGACCACGTGCCGTGGCTGGACGACCGCAAGTGGGCCTACGTCCGGCTGGAGGGCCGCTCCTTCGGCGACACCCCGCTGAACCTGGAGTACAAGCTCGAGGTCTGGGACTCGCCCGAACTCGGCCGGCGTCATCATCGACGCGGTCCGCGCGGCCAAGATCGCCAAGGACCGCGGCATCGGCGGCCCGGTCCTGTCCGCCTCGTCGTACTTCATGAAGTCGCCGCCCGAGCAGTACAGCGACGACGTCGCCCGCGACGCAGTCGACAAGTTCATCCGCGGCGAGCTCGACCGCTAGCCTTCCGGCAGCGCAGCCGGGGCCGCCGGCCACGCTCGCGGCGCCAGCCGCCACGGCCACGGGCCCTGTCTGCGTCCGGGCCCGTGGGCTGGGCCGGGCGAGCGGCGGCAGCCTCTAGGCTGAGTCCGTGTCCAGGGCAGCAGGAGCCGCCAGCGCCGGGGGCCGGCGAGATCCCGGCAGGCCGCCGCTCAGCCTGCAGCCGCAGCCGCTCCGCAGCGGCGCGGCAGCTTCGTGCGTGACCTGCGGATCGTGTGGGCCGAGCGCGACTTCCGGCGGCTGCTGTCCACCAGGCTGATCTCCCAGACCGGCGACGGCATCTTCACGGCCGGGCTCGGCACCTACGTGTTCTTCAACGCGGCGACGTTCCCGAACCCGGCGAAGGGCGCTGTCGCCTTCGCCGTCCTGTACGCGCCGTACTCCCTGATCGGGCCGTTCGCCGGCGTGTTCATCGACCGCTGGTCACGGCGCCAGATCCTGGTCTACTCAGCGCTGCTGCGGTCGGTCTTCGTGGCGCTGACGGCGGGACTGATGGCGTCGGGCAACCTCGGCGCGCCGCTCTATGTCGCCGTGCTGCTGGTGCTGGGCGTGAACCGGTTCTTCCTGTCGTCGCTGTCCGCCGCCCTGCCGCACGTCGTCGCAGGGGACAAGCTGGTGATGGGGAACTCGGTCTCGCCGACCGCGGGCGGCACCATGGCCGCGATCGGCGGCCTTCTCGGCCTCGGCGTGAACGCGGCCACCGGGGATACCGAGGCCGGTGCGGCCATCACGCTGCTGGTCGCAGGGGTGTGCTACATCGGTGCCAGCATGGTCGCCAGGACCATGGGCCGGGACCTGCTCGGCCCGACGCGCCAGCCGGGCCAGCCGCGGACCTGGCCGGATCCTCACCGAGCTCGGTGTCGTCGCGGCCGGGCTGGTGGCTGGCGTCCGGTACGTCAGCAGGCGCCGCGGCCCGGCCACCGCGCTCGGCGCCACCGGCGGCAACCGGTTCCTGTACGGGATCCTGTTCCTGATGTCGATCCTGCTCTACCGGAACTACTTCTACCGCGGGGCCAGTCCGAGCACGGCGGAGACGCATTACGGGTACCTGGTCGCCCTGGTCGCGGTCGGCTACTTCTGCGCAGCGCTGATCACTCCGCCGGTGACCAGGCGGCTGAGCAAGGCTGCCTTCATTGCCCTGCTGCTCGTGGTCAGCGCGGTAGCGATCGGCGCTCTGGGCGAGACCTTCAGCCAGACCGGGTACCTCATCATGGGCTTCTTCCTCGGCGTGGCCGGGCAGGGCATCGCGATCTGCGCGACGACGGTCCTGCAGGAGCAGCTGCCTGACGGCTACCGCGGCCGGGCGTTCTCCCTCTACGACATGATGTTCAACATCACCTTCGCGGCCGGCGCGCTGATCAGCGTTCCGTTCATGCCGCTCAACGGCAAGTCGCAGTGCGCTTGTCCTGGTGGTCGCCTGCGGCTACGCCCTGGTTGCGGCGGGGTACTGGCTGACCGGCCGTCACTCGGCCGGGCCGGGCGTCGGCGGCGGCACCGATTCCCGCCGATGCCGCCCACGTCAGCAGTTCCTGAACGGCCCGTTCCCGCCCCAGCGGGCCCTCCTCCATGCGGAGCTCAAGCAGGTACCGGTAGGCCTTGCCGACCAGCGGGCCCGGCGGGATCGCCGAGGACGGCCATGATCTCGTTGCCATCGAGGTCGGGCCGGATGCTGTCCAGCTCCTCCTGCGCGGCCAGCTCCGCTATCCGCGCCTCCAGCGCGTCGTAGGCACGGGCCAGCCGCTGGGCCTTCGCCTTGTTCCTGGTGGTGCAGTCGGCCCTGGTGAGGGCGTGCAGCCGGGTCAGCAGCGGGCCGGCGTCGGTCACGTACCGCCGCACGGCCGAGTCGGTCCACTCGCCCTCGCCGTAGCCATGGAACCGCAGGTGCAGCTCGATGAGGCGGCTGACGTCGTCGACGATGTCCTTGCGGTAGCGCAGCGCCAGCAGCCGCTTGCGCGCCATGCTTGGCCCCGACGACTTCATGATGATGAAAGGCGACCCGGCCGTCGGCGAGCTTCGAGCGGGTCCGCGGCTTGCCGATGTCATGCAGGAGCGCCGCCAGCCGCAGCACAATGTCGTTCTCCAGCCCGTACCTGCCCTCCAGGTCGATCGCCTGGCTCAGCACCGTCAGCGAGTGCTGGTAGACATCCTTGTGCCGGAAGTGCTCGTCTGACTCCAGCCGCAGGGCCGGGATCTCCGGCACGACCTGCCCGGCCACGCCCGTCTCGGTCAGCAGCGCGATGCCGGCCGCCGGCCCGCCGGGCAGCGGCGAGAGCAGCAGCTTGGTCAGCTCGCCCTCGATCCGCTCGGCGGAGACCTTGGGCGGTGCCAGCAGCCCGGCCAGCCTGGTCATCGCCGCGCGGACCTCAGGGACCACCGTGAAGCCGAGCTGAGCGGTGAACCGGGCCGCCCGCAGAATGCGGAGCGGGTCGTCGGTGAACGAGTCATCCGCCGTGCCGGGCGTCCGCAGCAGCTTCCGCTGGAGGTCAGCCAGCCCCCCGAAGGGGTCGACCAGCTCGTAGCCGGGCAGCCGGGCCGCCATCGCGTTCACCGTGAAGTCACGCCTGGCCAGGTCGTCGGTCAGCGACTTCCCGTAGGACACATCCGGCTTGCGTGAGGTCCGGCCGTAGCTCTCGCTCCGGTAGGTCGTGATCTCCACTGTCATGCCGCCGGTGCGCAGCCCGATAGTGCCGAAGTCGATCCCGATGGTCCAGAACTGGTCAGCCCAGTCGCGGATGATCTCCACGATTCTGGCGGGCGGGGCGTCCGTCGTGAAGTCCAGGTCCCCTGCCTCGCGGCCCAGGAACACGTCCCGGACCGGCCCGCCGACCAGCGCGAGCTCGTGGCCCGCCGCGGCGAACAGGCGGCCGAGCTCGTCGGCCGCAGGGTAGGTGGTCGCGAGAAGCGCCGCAGCAGCCTGCAGCTGGCGCTTCGATGGCGAATCTGGATCTGGCACGGCCATTGAGAGTAAGTCCTGCGCGTAGCCTGTGGGAAACGGGAAAGCCGGGAACACCGGGAGACAGGCGCAGGATACCGCCAGGCGCAGCCGCGCCGCGGTGATCATCATGCTGTGCCACGGGCACCCGGCCGGCCGCAATAACATTCACGGCATGCCTTCGCCGCCCGGACCCTGCGTGCCGCCGGGCACCCGGCGACCGGGGCGCGGCGGCGGCTCTGGCAGGGCGACAGGCGGGTGGATCATGGCACGACGGCCGGGCAGCGCGCTCGCCGGCCTGCTCGCGCTCGCCGGCCTGGCCCTGCCGGCCGCGCTGGCTGCCAGCGCAGGCCAGGCACTGGCGGCGACAGCACAGTCCGGGCAGTCACCGGTCAGCGTCGCGATCACGGGCATGACGCCCCAGCAGGCCGGCCCCGGCGCGACGATCACCGTGGCCGGCACCCTGACCAACGTGTCCCGGCAGCAGATCGGCCATCTGTCGGTGCAGCTGCTGGGGTCGAGCGCACCGGTCAGCAGCGCTGCCGAGCTGCAGCCGTCCACAGCCCTGGCGGACGGCCTGGCCAGCACAGAGATATCCGGGGCCTCCTGGCCCATGGCCGGCCAGCTGCGGCCGGGAGCCACCGTCCGCTGGTCCATCCGCGTCCGCGCGAGCGCCATCGGGATGACGACGTTCGGGGCCTACCCCATCGCCGCTCAGGCCCAGAGCTCGCCCGTGGCAGTGCCGCTCGCCACGACTGTGTCGTATCTGCCCTACGTTCCCGCCCGGAAAGGCCCTTACGGCTACTCGATCCCCGCCCGAACTGCGATCTCCTGGGTCTGGCCGCTGCTGAGCCAGCCGCTGCTGAACCAGCCCTGGGTGGCGAGCAACTGCAGCGGAGCGCAGGCAGAGCAGCTCGCCAGGAGCCTGACCAGCACTGGCCGTCTGGGCCAGCTGGTCGCGGCCGGCGCGGCCAGCCGTGACGGCATTACCTGGGCGGTCGACCCCGCTTTGCTGGCCAACGTACAGGCGCTCGCCGGCTGCGGCCGCGCCCAGCCCCAGTGGGCGAAAACCGCCAGGGCGTGGCTCGCTGAGGTCAGCCACGTCACTTCCGGGCAGCCGCTGTTCGTGACGCCGTATGCCGACCCGAACATCGCCGCCCTCATCAGCTCAAGCCACGCCTCTGATGTCAGGCGCGCCTTCCAGCTCGGCCGGTCGGTCGGGCAGCAGATCCTGAACCGCAACCTGACGCCGGCGGCCAGCGCAGGCCCTCAGGCCGCGCAGGCTGCGGCGGCCGGAATCGCCTGGCCAGCCGACGGACTGTCCGGCTACACCACCGCCGAGAACCTGGCGGCCGCCGACGGGGTCAAGACACTGCTGCTCAGCAGCTCGGCTCTGCCAGCCGAGCAGGCAACAGTCGTGCGGGCCCTGAATGGCGGCGGGGGCTACGTCAACCTGGTGCTCGCCAGCTCGGGGCTGTCTCAGCTGCTGTCCTCCGCCGGCACCACTCCCGGCTCGGCCTTCGCCACCTCGCAGGAATTCCTTGCGGAGACGGCGCTGCTTGCCCAGCAGGACCCCGGGCAGCCCATCGTGGTGGCACCGCCGCGGCGCTGGGCACCGGCCACCGGGCTCGCCGGCGACCTGCTGACCGACACCGCCTCGGCGTCCTGGCTGAGCCCGGTGAGCGTCGGCTCGCTCACCACAGGCAAGAACGTGGCCTCCGTGCCGGACGCGCTGCTGTCGATCAGCACCCGGCCGGGACGCATCGCCCCGGCCGAGCTCGCCGAGCTGACCGATGTGGACCGCGCGATCGCGCAGCTGGAGACGCTGAAGTACCGGCGGGACTCGGACACCTACCTGGCGCTGGCGACGGTCGAGTCGTCCGCCTGGCGCGGCGCCTCGAACGCCACGGCTACCGCGATGCTCGACACGCTGGAAAGCCGGATCGCAGCACAGGAGAAGGACGTCGAGATCGTCGCCGAGACCCGTATCACTCTCGGCGGGCTCAAGGGCAGCGTGCCGGTGTCGATCGACAACCGGCTCGGCTATCCGGTCCAGGTCAGGCTCAGGCTCCATTTCAGCCAGGCTGACGGGGTCAAGATCACCGAAGATCCCGGCGGCCTGATCACGGTGCTCGCGCACACCGCGCAGACCATCCGCCTTCGCGTGCAGGCGACGCAGGTCGGGTCGACGGTCGTGTCCATGAGCCTGGATAACCGGGACTTCGACGCACTGCCCGCCCATACCAGCCGGATGACCGTCCAGGCGACCCAGGTCGGCGTCCTCGGCATGATCATCTGCGCGGCCGCGCTGGGCATCGCGCTGATCGCGTATGCCGCCAGGGCCGCGAGGGGCGGCCGGCGCGGGCCTGCGGATCCCGCTGCTGGAATGGCCGTACCCGCAGGTCAGGACGATGGCCAGAGCGCGCAGGAGGCCGAACCGGATACCGTCATGGCTGAGCGCACCGAGCTGGGGACAGCCGGTACGCCCGGACCGTGACGAGGGAGGCCGATGTCGGGCGGGGCAGGTGAGTCTGAGCCGTACGCAGACTCCGGCGAGCGAGGCTGGGATGTCCAGCCCGCCGTGCCGGGCTGGTCTGCGGGCCAGGACTGGTACACCGGCCCCATCTATGACGACACCGGCTGGCACATCGACCTGTCGGACGTGGACTGGGCCGGCAGCCCGCGCCGTGACAAGGGCGACCAGCCGGCTCGCGGCAGCGCCACGATGCGGTTCGAGCGTCAGGACCTTGAGAGCGGGAACGGCGCCGCACCACCAGGCAGCTACGACCGGCGCGCCGAATCGCCGCCAGGCTGGACCGACAGGCCGTCCGGCCGGCACGCCAGGCACGCCAGGCAGGATGAGTCGGCTCCAGCGCCGCCAGGGAGCCGGCCGCCCGGAATGCGCCGCCGCGTCGCGGGGAGCGCGCCCCGAACTCAGCCGCGGCGGGTAGCTCCGCCCCCGTACCAGCCGCCGGCCGACCCTGATCCCTACGGTCCCGAGGCCTACGCCGGCCCCACCGCACCCACCCGCGGCCGCCCGCCCGCCGACCCTGATCCCTACGGTCCCGAGGCCTACGCCGGCCCGACCGCACCCACCCGCGCCTACCCGCCGCCGCGGGGCTACGAGGCGCCGCCGCGCCGTCAGCCGGTGTACGAGGAGCCCGGCTACACCGAGCCTGCCTACCCGCCCCGCGGCCCGCGCGGGCCCGGTACCGCGGAGCCGCCCGGGTCCGGCCAGCAGGACCGCAGGCCGGGCGCACCGGGAGGTCCCGGCGGTCCGGCAGAGCCGGGGCGCCCCCGCGGCGGCGCTGACGGCGGTCAGGCCTCGATCGTGCGGTCCAGCGGCGTCATGGCGGCCGGCACCCTCGGCTCCCGGATGACCGGCTTCCTGCGGACGATGGTGCAGAACGCCGCGCTCGGCGCCGCCGGCATCGCCTCGGCCTACAACCTGTCCAACACGCTGCCGAACGTGGTCTACAACCTGGCGCTCGGCGGCATCCTGACCAGCGTCATCGTGCCCGCTGATCGTGACCGCGGCCAGACGTGAGTACGGATCGCGGCGCCGGCTACGACCAGCGGATGTTCACCCTGGTCACGCTCGCGCTGCTGGCATCACCGCTTGTCGCGACCGCGCTGTCGACACCCATCGTGCACCTGTACAGCGGGCAGCGAGATCAACGGGCAGCACGCGACATTCACCTCGCGATCATCTTCGCGCTCTTCTTCATCCCGCAGATCTTCTTCTACGGCGTCAGCTCGCTGATCGGCGCGATTCTCAACTCCCGCGGCAGCTTCGCGGCGCCGATGTGGACGCCGATCGTCAACAACGTCGTGGTGATCGCCGTCCTCGCCCTGTATATCGCCATCGGCGGGCTGCACAAGACGCCCGCCACGATCACCGGCACGGATGTCGCGCTGCTCGGCTTCGGCACCACGCTCGGCATCGTCGTGCAGACCATCGCGCCTGATTCCCGGCGCTGCGCCAGGTCGGGTTCCGCTGGCATCCGCGAGTCGATTTCCGCCGGTCCGAAGTGAGCGAGATCGGCCGGATGGGCGGCTGGATGTTCGGCTATATCGCCGCCACCCAGGTGGCGTTCCTGGTGACCACGAAGATCGCCGGCGACGCCGACATCCACGGGATCACCGACTACAACTACGCCTGGCTGCTGTTCCAGCTTCCCTACGCGGTCGTCGGGATCTCGGTGATTACGGCGCTGCTGCCGCGGATGAGCGCGCACGCGACTCGGAGCGCCGGCTCGGGCTGGTGCGGCAGGACTTCTCGTCCGGCGTCCGGCTCGCGGCCACGATCGTCGTGCCGTCCTCGCTCGTGCTGGCCGTGCTCGGGCCGCGGCTCGGCGAGGTGCTTTTCGGGCACGGCGACACCCACGGCTTCGGCACGGCGCGCTACATGGGCGTCGTCTTCGCCGTCTTCTGCCTCGGCCTGCTGCCGTACATGATTTTCCAGCTGCAGCTGCGCGTCTTCTACTCGATGCATGACAGCAAGACCCCGGCGCTCATCGGCCTCGTCACCATGACCGTGAACATCGCCGCCAACCTGATCGCCTACGCGGTGCTCCCTCGGCACGCACCTGGTCGCCGGGCTCGGCGCCGGCTTCGGTCTCGCGAACGTGGCCGGGCTGCTGATCGCCTGGCGCATCCTCAGCCGGCGGCTGCGCGGGCTGGACGGTTATCGCATCGGCCGGTCACTCGTGCGGATGCACGCGGCGACGCTTCCCGCCGCCCTGCTGGCCATCCTGGTCGGACTGGTCACCGGGAACGCCTACCTCGATGTCATCATCGGCGGCGGCCTCGCCTTCGGCCTGTACCTTGTCTTTGCCCGCGTCCTGCGGATCGAGGAGCTGAGCAGTGTGGGCCGGACGGTACTGTCGAGGCTCGGCCGATGACGCCTCCGGCTGGTAACGGTTTGCGGCGGCGTCGACACATGCCTGCCGGGGAGAGCCGATGGGCCCTAGCATGGTGTGCAGCATCATTGTCTTATCTGAGACCGTTGATCACCTACGGCCCGCGAGGGGAGGTTCGAGGGCTCACGCGCCTTTGAACCGTGACCATGAGCACCTACACGTCAGAACCAGGCGTCCGGCTTGGCGGCCGGTACCGGCTCGAGGACCGGCTGGCCGCTGCCGGTGGCTGGTCTGCCTGGAAGGCGATCGACGAGATCCTGGCCCGCCCGGTCAGCGTCATCACCTTCGCGGCCGGCTTCCCCCGGCTCGAGCAGGTCGTCACCGCCGCGCGTGCCGCGAGCCGGCTGACTGACACGCGCCTGACGCAGGTGTTCGATGTGGAAGACAGCTGGGATCACGCCTACATCGTGCTGGAGTGGCCCTTCGGAGACACCCTGGCCGACCTGGTGGCGACCGGGTCGGTGGAGCCAGCCGCAGGGGCCAGGATCGTCGCAGAGGTGGCAGCGGCCCTGTCCGGTGCGCACGCGGCCGGCCTCGCGCATCTGTGCCTGCGGCCGGACACCGTCCGCTGGACCCCTGGCGGGGGCGTGAAGGTCACCGGGCTCGGTATCGACGCTGCTCTGTCCGGCGTGACCTCCGATGACCCTGAGCTTGCCGACACCCGCGGGCTTGGCCGCCTGCTGTACGCCGCGCTGACCGGCCTGTGGCCGGGCCAGGACTACCCGGAGCTGCCGCCCGCGCCCGAGACCGAGGGCCAGCCGCGGCGACCACGGCAGATCCGGGCAGGCGTGCCCGCGGGCCTTGACGACATCGCCTGCCGCGCTCTGGCGCTGCCGTCCCGTGACGATCATGAGCCGTTTACCAGCCCGGCCGCGCTGGCGGCAGCGCTCATGGCCGCCATCCCGCCCGTGCAGGTGCCTCCGGCTGCGGCCCGCCGCGACGCCGTCAGGGACTTCGACAGGACAGGCGGGCAGCACACGCAGCCGGGCTATGCCCGCGGCTACTCGCAGCGGCCGCCTGCCAGGCGGCGCGGAGCCGGCCGCGTGATCGCCATCAGCCTGCTGGTGCTGCTTGTCATCGCCGGCGTCAGCGCGGCCGCCGTGCACCTGCTGCAGAAGTCTCCCGGCTCGCCGGGTCCCGCCGCGTCCAGCAGCGCGCCTGCGAGCCCGTCCGCGCAGTCAGGCGTTATTACGCCCGTCTCGGCGAGCGGCTTCGATGCGCTCAACCTCGCTGACACCGGGGACGAGAACTCGAGTCAGGCGCCGAATGTGCTGGACCACAATCCGGCCGGGTGGGCGACCCAGCAGTACTACGGCAGCCCGTACTTCGGCGATCTCAAGACCGGCACCGGACTGATCCTGAACCTGGGGAGCGCCAGGCAGGTCAGTGCCATCACGGTGACGTTCGGCAGTGTTCCCGGCGCCGACGTCAAGATCATGGTGGGCAACTCCGCGGCCAGGAGCAAGGCGAACCTGGACTCGATGACGACGATCGCCAGCGCGAGCAACGTCTCGGGCAGTTACACCTTCACCGTGCACAAGAAGGTGTCAGGTCAGTACCTCGTGATCTGGTTCACCAAGCTCCCCGCGATGGCCGGCTCGGCGCACAAGTACATGGCGCAGGTATTCAGCGTGGCCATCCGCGGCTCGTCCTGACACGCGGCAGCCCGTAGCGGCCTAGGCAAGGCGTACCCGCCTACGTAGGATTACGGCGCCCGGGCCGATCAGTATGATCGAGTCTCGGGCACGCCCTGCATGGCCGAGACTGTTTCCTCCCGCCTCGGGCGGGCCGCGTTAAGGTGAGCGCCGTAAGTTCCGCGTGACGGCCGGCCTCACCTCCCAGCACTCGGAGCTACCGGCCGCCGCGCGTGCGGTACCGCTTCGGGGGGACGGGGGGAGGAGCGACGGACCACGACCAGGCCGCAGGTCGCTACCCGCTGCCCGAGCCCAGGAAGCCCGCCGATCAGCAGTCGTCGCTGCTCAGGGATGACGGCACGCCGTCGGACGCTGAGCTGCTGCAACGCCATGTCAACGGTGACCCGGATGCATTCGGCGAGCTCTTCCAGCGCCACCGGGACCGGCTCTGGGCGGTGGCGATCCGCACGCTGGGCGACCCCGAGGAGGCCGCGGACGCTCTCCAGGATGCGATGATTGCCGCCTTTCGCCGGGCCTCGAGCTTCCGCGGAGATTCCGCCGTGACGACCTGGCTGCACCGGATAGTAGTAAATGCCGCTCTTGACCGGATGCGCCGGCGCGCGGCCCGGCCGACGGCGGGCGGGCAGGATGAGGACGCGCTCGACGCGCTGGCAGCTGTCGCGGGCGGGCAGCCGCTATCCGACCCGTCGGGCACTACGGACACCGCCATGGACGTCAACGCCGCGCTGCGCGCGCCTGGTCCCCGAGCAGCAGGCGGCGCTGGTACTCGTCGACATGCTCGGATACTCGATTGCCGATGCGGCCGGTGTCCTCGGGGTATCCGAGGGCACGGTCAAGAGCCGGGCCGCTCGCGGCCGGGCCAGGCTGCTGCCGCGGCTCGCCCATCTGCGGCCGGGTGCGGTGCCGAGTCAGGAAAGCCGGAACCGTTTGCCCGGCTCGCGCGTCCAACCAGCGCCGGAGGGGGGTGACGACGCGCGATGAACCGCCACGCCAGCAACGATGAGCTTGCTGATCTCGGGGCCGGGACGCTGCGGCCGCGTAAGGCGGCCAGGATCGAGCAGCATCTGACCGGCTGCCCGCAGTGCCGCGAAGTCAGCTCGCAGCTGGCCAGCATGCCTCAGCTGCTCTCCAGCGTGGGCTTTCCGGCAATGCCGGCCGATCTCTCGGCCAGGATCGACACCGCGCTGGCGAGCGAGGTCAGGCAGCGTCAGGCCACGGCCCCCGCGACTGAGGCCGGCCGCCGGGACCTCCCGGCCGCCGGGGGCAGCGGCGGCGGCCCCCGCAGGGACCGTGGCGCGGGCTGGCGGCTCCCCGGCTTCTCTGTCGGCGCCACCCGCGTACTGGCAGCGGCCGGCGCGCTGGTCATCATCGGGGGCGCCAGCTACGGGATCGCGGCCAATGTCGGCCCGAGCTCGGAGAACGGCACCTCATCTTCCGTCAGGGCCCCGCTCGGCGCCCCCGCTGCGCGGCCGGATTCGGGCGCGGCCGGCCAGTCCGTCGGGCCGCGGGTCAGCTACGGGCACTCGCCGTCTGCCCGCAGCATCCAGGTGGTGACCTCCGACACGAACTTCGTCCCGGCCACGCTCGCTGACCAGGCAGCCGAGGCGGTCCGGGCAGCCAGGCTCAAGGGAGTGCATTCCGTTCCCGTCCAGCACGCTGTCACCGGCCCGAGCGCGAGCAGCAGCGCAGCCGCCGGGAATTTCAGCACTCGCGCTGGCCTGAGCAGCTCGCAGCTGGAAGGCTGTCTGGACAAGGTCGCGCCCGGCCGCTCCGTGCTGCTCGTCGAGCTGGCCAAGTTCAAGGGGTCGGACGCGACGATCATCGTCACGGCGGCCTCTGCTAGCCACGACGCTGAGGCGTGGGTCGTCGGGCCCGCCTGCTCTGCGTCGAGCCGCGATGTGCTTGACCATGTCACGCTGAAGCACCTGTAAGCGCCTCCTGGCTGGGAATCTCCGCGTCCCGCCGGTGGTTGATGCCGGTGCACTCGAGAGGGGCAGGACCAGAAGTGACCGACGTCCGGAACGTAATCGTCATCGGCTCAGGACCCGCCGGGTATACGGCGGCGCTGTACGCCGCCAGGGCGCGGCTCAGCCCGCTGGTGTTCGAGGGCTCGGTGACGTCCGGCGGCGCGCTGATGAACACCACGGAGGTGGAGAACTTCCCCGGGTTTCCTGACGGCGTGCTCGGGCCGGATCTGATGGACCAGCTGCGCAAGCAGGCGGAGCGGTTCGGCGCGGAGCTGCTGGCCGAGGACGTGACCGAGGTGGACCTGACGGCCACGCCGAAGGTGATCAGGGCCGGCGAGGACACGTACCTGGCCCGGACCGTGATCGTGGCGACCGGATCCGGGTACCGGGAGCTCGGGGTGCCGGGTGAGAAGCGGCTGTCCGGCCATGGAGTGTCCTGGTGCGCCACCTGCGACGGATTCTTCTTCCGCGAGCAGGACATCGCCGTGATTGGCGGCGGTGACACCGCGATGGAGGAGGCCACGTTCCTCACCAGGTTCGCCCGCAGCGTGACGGTCGTGCACCGACGCGACTCGCTGCGGGCATCCAAGATCATGCAGGACCGCGCGATGGGCAATCCGAAGATCAGGTTCCGCTGGGACAGCGAGGTCGCCGAGGTGCTCGGCGAGGACCGCGTCACGGGCCTGCGGCTGCGCAACGTGAACACCGGCGAGGAGAGCGTTCTCGAGGTGAGCGGGATGTTCGTGGCCATCGGCCACGACCCGCGCAGTGAGCTGTTCGCCGGCCAGCTGGAAACCGACGCTGACGGGTATCTGGTTGTCGAGCACCCCTACACGCGCACTGCCATTGACGGCGTGTTCGCCGCCGGTGATGTCGTTGACCGGACCTACCGGCAGGCCGTGACCGCGGCCGGCACCGGCTGCTCGGCCGCGATCGACGCTGAGCGCTGGCTGGCAGAGCACGAAGCCTGAGTGACGTAAGCCGGCAGGCTGGCAGGCCGGCCGGGCAAGAACGAGACCGCTGGCCACCTGGCGCGGCGGGACAGACACAGATGGAAGGAAGTCCTGGAAGTGGGCGCAACCAAGGCAGTGACCGACGCGACCTTCGAGGCGGAGGTACTCAAGGCCGCCAAGCCGGTCATCGTTGACTACTGGGCGGAATGGTGCGGGCCGTGCCGCCAGGTCGCTCCGGTCCTGGAGGAGATCGCCAGCGAGCATGGCGAGAAGATCGACGTCGTCAAGCTCAACGTTGACGAGAACCCCGTCGTCACCCAGCGGTACGGCATCATGAACATCCCGACGATGAGCGTCTTCAAGGACGGTCAGGTCGTCAAGGAGATCGTCGGCGCCAAGCCGAAGTCCGCGCTGCTGCGCGACCTCGCCGACTTCATCTGAGCATCGGGCCGCGGCCGGATCTCGCGCGCGGCGTGAGATCCGGCAGGCCTGCGCCCGCTGGCGTCAGCTGCCGTCCCCTGGCGCCCGACGCGCCCCCAGCGGGCACATGGCGGTTCCGGTCGCTCCCGTGACCGCGCGCGGGCGCGCGCTGTGGCGCCCTGAGCGCCGTCAGGTCACGCCGGGCGTGTCCGGCTGGCCCGGCCCTAGGCCGATTCCGGCAGCGACGCACTCAGCGCGCTGAGCTATCGCGTCCTGTTCAGGCGAGCCTGAGGGCACGCTCGGGCGACATGGAGCCCAGCAGCCGCTCAAGCGCAACCTCGACGTCCTCGCGCCAGGACAGCGCAGTCTTGAGCTCCAGCCGCAGGCGCGGATAGCGGGCGTGCGGGCGCACGGTCTTGAATCCGACCGACAGCAGGTAGTCGACGGGCACGACACACGATGGCTGGGACCACTTGTTGTCGCCGAAAGCCTCGATGGCCTTGATGCCGCGCCGGTTGAGATCCTTGGCGAGTCCCTGGACCAGCATCCGGCCGAGTCCGCCGCCGGCGAACTCAGCCATGACGTGGGCCGTCATCAGGAGCACGGCGTCCGCGCTCACCGGACTGGTGGGGAAGGCAACTGACCGGGGCGCATAGCTAGGCGGCGCATAGGTCAGGTAGCCCGCCGGCACGCCGTCGACATAGACGATCTTGCCGCAGCTGCCCCACTCCAGCAGGACGGAGGAGATCCACGCTTCCTTCTCCAGCGCCGGATCTCCCACCTCCAGGGCGCGGGCCTGGCTGACCGGGTCAAGCTCCCAGAACACGCAGCGACGGCATCGGGGCGGCAGGTCGTCGAGGTTGTCGAGCGTGATGCTCGCTAGTCGGCGCGACACGTGCCATCCCCTGCGGTCGGTACCCGTGAGAAACAGGCGAATGCTGATCGCCCGCGGCCGACCGGTCAGCCGGGCGGCTGCTGGCGCTGGCCCCTGCGCCACATCGTACCCACGGCCCGCAGATCAGCACCTTGCTGTCCGCCCTTCTTTGACCATTGTTTGCTAGCCGGTGCGCGCTGGCCCCGGCTGGCGCCGCCCGGCCAGGCGCCGATCAGGTTTCACGTGAAACAGCCGACTCGCGGACCGCCGCCGCGAAGGCGTCCACGTCAGCTTCGGAGGTATCGAAGGCCGTCATCCAGCGCACGACGCAGCGGCCGTCACCGGCGTCCGACCACTCCTCGAAGTGCCATTCCTGCCGCAGCCGCCGGGCATGGTCGCTGCCGATCTCGGCGAACACTCCATTCGCCTCCACCGGCGCCGCGAGCCGGACGCCGGGCACTGCGGCAACGTGACCGGCCAGCCGCTCGGCCATGGCATTGGCGTGCCGGGCATTGGCGAGCCACAGCCCGTCCGTCAGCAGCGCGCTGACCTGAGCCGCCAGGAACCGCATCTTTGACGCCAGCTGCATCTGCTGCTTGCGGAGGTACTGTCCGCCGGGGAGGGCCGGGTTCATCACCAGGACGGCCTCCACGCCGAGACCGCCGTTCTTCGTGCCGCCGAAGGTGAGCACGTCGGCACAGCGGGCAATGTCGGCTAGTGAGCAGTTCAGCCGCGCGGCCGCGTTCGCTATCCGGGCACCGTCCAGGAACACCAGCAGGCCGTTCTCGCGCCCGAAGTCGCGAAGGTCACGCAGTTCCTCAAGGCTGTAGCAGGTACCGGACTCCGTTGCCTGGGCGATCTCGATCACCCGCGGCTGCACGCGGTGCTCATCGCCGCGGCCAGCCAGTCTGCCGGCGATCACTGCCGGGGTGAGCTTTCCGTCCCGAGCCGGGACCGGGAGGAGCTTGCAGCCGAGAATGCGTTCCGCTGCGCCGCATTCATCGACGTTCACATGGGACGCCTCGGCGCAGATGACGCCCTCGAACGGACGCAGCAGCAGGCTCAGGCCGAGGATGTTGGCGCCCGTTCCGTTGAACACCAGATACGCGCTCTGCGCACCGGATGCCGCGCACAGCGCCTCAGTCGCCGCCCGGGTCACCTCATCGTCCCCGTAGGCAACGGCGTCGCCCGCATTGGCCGCCGCGATCGCGGCGAGGACGGCCGGGTGTACGCCTGCATGATTGTCACTGCCGAAGCTCTTGCGCGCCGTGCTCGCCACGGCATCAGAGCCTAGCGGTGCAGCCCGCTTCCGCCCGGTGGCCGACGGCACCGGGCGCCACGCCCGTGGCACTGGCCCGGGCGCGCCGCAGGCGTGCCTAGCCCTGGCTGGCCCGGCGGCCAGGAGCCAGTCCCGGCGACATGCTCCGCACGATCCGCTCCAGGTCATCGAGCGAGGCGAACTCAACCACGATCTTGCCCTTGCGCTGGCCGAGCTCCACTTTGACCCTGGTGTCGAAGACGTCAGACAGCCGGTCTGCCAGGTCTTTCAGGCCCGGTGCGACCGGGGCCCTGGCGCCAGGGGTGCGCGGGCCCTTAGCAGGACGCACGCCCATCGCGATTATCTCCTCGGTTGCCCGCACGGACAGTCCCTCGGCGACGATCCGGTACGCAAGCTGCTCCTGCGCGGCCGCATCATCGACGCTCAGCAGCGCACGTGCATGCCCGGCACTGAGCACGCCCGCTGCCACTCGCTTCTGCACGGCGGGCGGCAGGTTCAGCAGCCGGATCGTGTTCGAGATGTGCGGGCGCGACCGCCCGACCCGCCGGGCAAGCTCATCGTGCGTGGCGGCGAAGTCGTCGAGTAGCTGCTGGTACGCGGCGGCCTCCTCGAGCGGATTCAGCTGCTCGCGGTGGAGGTTCTCGATCAGCGCCTCTCGGAGCATGTCGTCATCGGAGGTCTCGCGGACGATGGCCGGGATCACGTCCATTCCGGCGACCTGGCAGGCCCGCCAGCGGCGCTCACCCATGATGAGCTCGTAGCTGCCCGGCCCCGCGCGCCGGACGACGACGGGCTGGAGCAGGCCGACAACCTCGATGGAGGCCGCGAGCTCGGCCAGAGCGTCCTCATCAAAGACCTGTCGCGGCTGCCGCGGGTTCGGCGCGATCGCAGCGACCGGAACTTCCTGCAGGTACGCACCGGAGAAGGCGGCGCCATCCCCGTCCTGCACCATCGCCGGAGCGCCAGGGATCGCACCCTCTGCGGATGCCTCGCTTCCGGATGCCGGGGCCGGGCCGGGCGGGCCTGTCGGGATCAGCGCACCGAGACCCCTGCCGAGTCCCCGCTTCGGTTGCGGCATCCTGACTCTCTCCTTGGCGTCTGACCGCCAGGCCGGCGGTCCTGCGGCTAAAACTACGGGGCATGGCCTTCGCCCGTGCCCATCCTGCCAGGTGCGCCAGGGACTGCCCACACGATCGGCACCCGGTGCGGGCCGGGCTCAGGCACCCGGCTCCCCGGCCAGTCAGGTCCTGCCGGTTCAGCCGGCCGGCTGCTGGACGTTCCGCCGGGCCAGCTCCCGCGCGGCCTCGAAATATGCCTGCGCGCCAGACGAGCCGGGGTCATAGGTCATGACGGACTGGCCGTAGCTGGGCGCTTCCGAGACCCGCACGCTCCGCGGGATCACCGAGCCCAGCACCACGCCGCCGAAATGGTCACGCACCTCGTCGGCGACCTGCGCCGCCAGGCGCGTCCGGCCGTCGTACATCGTCAGCAGGATCGTGGAGACCGCGAGCGAGGGATTCAGGTGACTGCGAACCAGTTCCACGGTTCGCAGCAGCTGCTCCAGCCCTTCCAGCGCGTAGTACTCGCACTGAATCGGGATGAGCACCTCCGGCGCCGCGACGAGGGCATTCACGGTCAGCAGACCCAGTGAGGGCGGGCAGTCAATGAAGATGTAGTCCAGGTTGGACGCATCGTAGGCCGCCACGGCGCGGGCCAGCCGGGACTCGCGCGCGACCAGCGGGACCAGCTCGATTTCCGCACCGGCCAGGTCGATCGCGGCCGGGGCGCAGTAGAGGTGCGGGAAGCCTGCGACAGGACGCACGATCGAGGTCAGGGCCTCCCCGTCGACCAGGACGTTGTAGACCGACGCGATGCCAGAGTGGTGATCGACATCGAGCGCCGTCGACGCATTGCCCTGCGGATCCAGGTCGATCACGAGAACGCGCGCGCCGTGCATCGCCAGGCCGGCCGCCAGGTTGACGGCCGTTGTGGTCTTGCCGACGCCACCCTTCTGATTCGCGATGGTGATCACCCGGCAGGCGGAGGGCCTCGGCCAGATCTCGGCGCCCGACCGCGCCACGACGGCCGCCTGCGCAGCCCTCGCGATCGGCGTATCGGCCGCGGTTGAAGCGGACACAGCCGGAATCGACACCTGACTCTCACTCCCGCCTGCCAGCGCGCCCGTGGCCGCCGGCGACCTTGCTTCTCCCGCCCGGCCTCGGCTGGCCTGGGCTTGCCCGGCGCCAGAATCGCCGGCCTGACGGCTGCGCGCCTGCTCCGGCACGACCAGATTCACCGGAGCTGTTTCACGTGAAACACCGGCCAGCGCCTGGCGCAGACGGGCCGGCGCCTCAGCGTCAGCCGGCCCCGTCGCAGCTCCCGAGCCTAGGTCACGCTGTGCGCCGGCAGCAGACGGTTCGTCATCATCGGCCGCCGGCCGGGACTGTCAGCCCCCGGATCCACGCCCGGATCTCCTCCCGAACGAGGCCGCCCGCTCCGTACCGGCAGGCTGGCCTCCGGCGCCCTCGCCCGTCACGGACCGCACGGCCGCCTGTCGCACTACCGCCCGCCGCACTGCCGCCGGCCGCACTGCCGCCGGGCCGATCGCCAGCGGACTGGTGATCAGCCGGCCAGCGGGGATCAAGGACGCCCGCCCCGTGCAGTCGCCCGGATCGCTCCGCCGGCCAGCCCAGCCCGGCTCGCCCGCTGCCATCCGGCCCGGCAGACCCAGACCTCGCAAAGTCGACGTTTCCGGCGAAATCCTGCAGAACCGGCTCGGATTCACTGCCAATCGCCGGCACTTGCACTCCGGCCCGTCCCGGCGTGCGCTCGGACGAGCCCGTATCGGGCCAGCCCAGTCCGGGAACTGAACCTGTCATCCGCAGCTTCTCCTCAAGTAGGCCTCGCCGTGAGGCGGCCGCGTCCGCCGGCTGTCAGCTAGCCGATCACGCCCGCGCGCAGTTGCCTAGTCTTGCGCTCCCGCGCCCTGCGCGCACTAGCTCTGGCGCCGGATACCGGGTAGCGCGAATCCGGAGCCACCTCCGCGGTCCTCGGCTGGCCCGCTCGCGGAGGACACATCAGCCGCCGCCGCGGCGGCTGTTCGGCCAGGCCGGCACGGCCCAGGTGCGGGCCATCGCCGATGCGCCGCTTACCCCCGGCCCGGCCGCGCGATCCGGCGCCGCGTCCGCTCCCTGCCTGCGCCCGCGCACCGGGACCCGGATGCTCCGGTGCCGAGAACGTCACTACCGTGGCCGTCACCGTGCCGCTGGCATCAGAGCTGTGGATGACCTTTGCATCCGTCACCCCCAGACGGGCCAGTACCGGCAGCGCGCGCGCTAGCTCGGCCTCCGCGCCCGAGCCCTTCATCGCCAGAACCCGGCCTGCCGGGCGCACCAGTCCCAGGCACAGACCCGCGAGCCGGTCAAGCGGTGCCACCGCCCGGGCCGTCACGACATCGGCCGCAAGCTCGCCGGCCAGGTCCTCGGCGCGCCCGCGGACAATCTCAGCATTGGCGAGGCCAAGCTCCGCGACGCACTCGCGAAGGAAATCGACCCGCCGTGCCATGGGCTCCAGCAGCGTCACCCGCGCGCGCGGAAGCAGCAAGGCGAGCACGATACCTGGCAGCCCGGCGCCCGAGCCGACGTCCACGACCCGGCACTCCGCGGGAACCAGCCGCGCGATTGCCCCGCAGTTCAGCAGATGCCGGTCCCAGATACGCGCTGCCTCCGCCGGGCCGATCAGGCCGCGCTCGACGCCCGCGCCAGCCAGCAGATCCGCGTAGCGCTCAGCCTGCGGCAGCGCGGGCCCGAACATCGCCGCGGCCGCGGCACGCTCGGCCGCCGGCGCCACTATCCCGGCGCCGTCAGAGCCGGCCTGATCGGTACCGGCGGCACCGGCGGCCGCGCCGAGTCCAGTGCCGACCGTCTCAGTGCCGCCCGACTCAGTGCCGACCGTCCAGTGTCAGCCGATTCAGGCACGCCAGCCTGCTCTCACCGCTGAAGCCCGCACGAGGCCGCCACTAACCGACCGGAAGCACGACCACGCGCCGGTCCGGCTCCTCGCCTTCCGACTCGCTCCGCAGCCCTGCCGCCGCCACGGCGTCGTGCACGACCTTCCGCTCGAACGGGTTCATCGGCCACAGCTTCTTCGGCTGCCCGGTACGCCGCACTTCCTCGGCCGCGTCCTGGCCAGCCTCAGCCAGCTCTGCCCGGCGCCGCTGGCGGTATCCGCCGACATCAAGCATCATCCGGGTGCGGCTGCCGGTCTGCTGATGCACCGCCAGCCTCGTCAGCTCCTGCAGCGCCTCAAGCACCTCGCCGCGCCGCCCGACGAGCTCATCGAGCGTGGCCCCGACCACCGAGACGATCGCCCGGTCGCCCTCGACGTCCATATCGATGTCGCCGTCGAGGTCCGCGACGTCGAGCAGGCCCTCGATGTAGTCGGCCGCGATCTCGCCCTCATTTTCCAGGTCTGCTACCGACGACCGGGCCTCCGCTCGCGGCTCACCGGCCTCGCCGGAGCCTGCCTCCTCGCCATCGTCCTCGTCCTCATCGTCGTCATCGACCGCATCCTCATCGTCGATGCCGGTGTCCACAAGGCCGTCGCAGGCGTGTGGATGCCCTCGTCCGCTGCGGGATCCGCAGCCTGCAGCACGCCCGCCTCGTCCTCGGCGCCTGCGTCCTGCGTCACGACATCCTCCTGCTGGCTCATGCCAGGCTCCTCCTTGATCCCGTCCCTGCGCTGGTCAGCACGAGCCGCTCCGGGGCTAGCGCTGTCAGCGCTTGCCCGAGCGCTTGCTGCGCGACTGCCGCTGCGTCTGGTGCCTCACGAGCTTAACGTCGGGTGTCTCGGGCTCAGGCGCAGGCTCCGAGCGGCCCTTGCCCAGCCGCTTCAGCATCCCGCTTGCAGCCGAGCCGTTCGCGCTCGCCCCGTTCGCCGCGGCCTTGCCCGTTCCCGTCTTCGCGCCGTTCTGCTGCGCGCGCGACGCGCCCCTGGCCGAGCCACCCGTGAGCGACCGGGCCGAGGCAGCCGCCGGAGCGCCTGCCCCGCTCTTGCCGGCGGGCGCCTTGCTGTCATCAGCCGCCGGCGGCGTGTACGGGTAGCGGCGGCCGAGGATGAACTGCTGGCCGAGCGTCCAGACGTTCGTCGTCACCCAGTACAGGACCAGCCCGAACGGCCAGTACAGGCCGGTGAGGGCGAAGAACGGCATGATGTAGGTCATGTACTTCTGCGACGACGCCATCGGGTTGTCCGGCGTCGCGGCGGGCATCATGCCCCGCTTCTGACTCTGCCTGATGGTCAGGAACGTCGTCACCATGCTGATGGCGACAGCGGCAATGATGACCAGCTTGGCGTGCAGCGGGACGTACGCACCGTGGGTGAACAGCACCTTGTCCGCGATCGACGCGCCCAGGATCCGGGCGTGCGTCCCGGCCACGACCATGGAGGTGGGCAGTCCGTACTTCGGCGTGCCGCCGGTGTACTCGGCGATCGCCCGCAGCACGCTGAAGAGACCGAAGAACAGCGGCAGCTGAAGCACGAACGGAAGGCAGCCCATCAGCGGGTTGACCCCCGCCTCCTGGTACAGCTTCATCGTTTCCTGGTTCAGCGTCTGCTTGTCGTTCTTGTACTTCTTGCGCAGCGCTGCCATCTGCGGCTGCAAGGACGACATAGCCCTGGTGGTGTGCATCTGCTTGATGAACAGCGGCACCATGATCAGCCGCATCAGGACGACCAGGATGATGATCGAGAGAGCCCAGGTCCAGCCGCTCGTCGGGCCGAAGGCGGGCTTCAGCAGGTCGTAGATATGCGTGAAGACCCAGCCGACTGCCTCATAGAGGTAATCCAGGGGATTCGACACCTGCTAGCTCCCTCGTGCTCTGCTCATGACATCCGAGCCCATGCCCGGCGAGCTTGATATGTCCAGGACCGCCTCTGCGGCGGAGCCCTGCTCACGTTCGGTCCCCGGCACCGGGTCCAGGCCCCCGGCGTGGAACGGATGGCAGCGGCTCAGCCGGCGGATGGCCAGCCACGAGCCCCGGAGCGCACCGTGCACCTGCACCGCCTCCAGCGCGTAGGCGCTGCACGACGGGTAGAACCGGCACCTCGGCCCCAGCAGCGGGCTGATGAACCGCCGGTACCCGGTCAGCAGCCCGACCAGCACCCGGCCAGCGGGCGACAGGGCCCGGGCGCTGTGTCCCGTTCCGCTGCTCACTGGCTCATCACCCCACCCTGCCGCCGAAGCAGCGCTTCGATTACCAGGTCGAGGTCGGCGGCGAGATCCGCCTGGCATGCAGTGGCCGCGCCCGGCGCGGCGCGCACTACCAGCAGGCTACCTCCCGGCAGCGACCCCAGGTACCGCCGGGCGAGGTGGCGGAACCGCCTTTTAACGGCGTTTCGCACCACCGCCGAGCCCACCGCCCTGCTCACCACGAACCCGATCCTGGGCGGCTCCTGACTGTCCGGCCGCACCAGCAGGTGGCCCGAGACCAGCGGCCTGCCAGCCCTGCTGCCACGGCGCGTCGCGGTCGTGAAGTCCGCGCTTCGCCGCATCCGGGCCGCCGCGGGCAGCATGACGCCGGTACCAGACCGCCCGGCGTCAGACGCTGACGCGCTCGCGGCCCTTGCGGCGCCGCGCCGACAGAATCGCCCGGCCGGCCCGGGTCCGCATGCGCAGCCGGAAGCCATGCGTCTTCGCCCGGCGGCGGTTGTTCGGCTGGAAAGTACGCTTGCTCACTGGAACTCCAGGTGCGGCAGGTCTATTGATGACGCGGTCATATTCATGGCAAGGCACAGGCGGCAGCTCTGAGCTCGCGCGCTCGCCGGATGTCAGTATTAACAACCGTCGGCGCCGAACTCATCCAGATGACCGGCCTTACCTGCGTCAGGCCGCGCTTCAGCTGCACCGGAGTAACCGGACGCCTAACAACGTACGCGCCTGCCAGGTGGCGGGTCAAACCACCATGGCGATAACATTCTCGGCCCGGCCACTCAACGCGCCGCGCCGGGTCCGACTGTCGAGTTTCGCGAACGGACTCCGAACGACAGCCCTAGGCTGTGGATAGCGCAGCGCGCTGGGCGGTCGAGGAGCCACCAGCTGCACTCGTGTCGGTTGAGCGACCGTGGAAGCTGCCAGAACCGCCAGGACTGCCTGATCTTGCAACGTGCACATGCTGTGGAAAAACCTGTTGATCACATGTGGGGGGCTCGGGTGACCGGCCGATGAGCGACGATGACCTCTCGGAGGTGTGGGCCCGCTCGCTGGCCGACCTAGCCGACATGCATATCGAGCCGCACCAGCGTGCCTGGCTGCAGCTGACCAGGCCGCTCGGCCTGGTGGAGAACACGGCGCTGATCGCGGCGCCGAACGAGTTCGTCAAGGAGCAGCTGGAAACGCGGCTGCGCGCGCTGATCACCAATGCGCTGTCGCGCGAGCTCGCCCGCGGCATCCAGCTCGCGGTCACTGTCGATCCCGGCGCGACCGCTGGCCTCGGCGAGCCGTCCGGCCGGCCCGGCGACCGGGCCAGGCCCGCGGATGATGACGACGTCACCGGACCGCTTCCGGCCGCTACGATCAGCGCCGATCCGGGCGCCCCCTACCGCGACTTCGACGACACCGGGCTGCGCGACCACAACGGCCTTGCCGCGGCGGCAGCCGGGGGCAACGGCTCGCTCACCGGCGGCCGCTACGGCAACGGCAGCCTGGCTCAGCCTCAGCTCGATCTCGACGGCGTGGCGCCGCGGCCTGGTCTCGGCGCGTTCCCCGGCAGGCCAGAGCCAGGCCCGGGCGATGACCGCGCTGCTGACCTCGCGCGCCACGACCTCGGCCCGGCGACCCACGCCCCGCCGTCCGACGGGATCGCGGGCCGTCCGCCGGGCCAGCCCCAGCTGCCGCTCCAGCGGCAGGCAGGACCGCATCGCCCTGGCACCCAGCCGCCGGCGCCAGGCCAGGCCAGGCTGAACCCCAAGTACACGTTCGAGACTTTCGTCATCGGCTCAAGCAACCGGTTCGCGCACGCCGCCGCCGTCGCCGTCGCCGAGGCGCCCGCGAAGGCCTACAACCCGCTGTTCGTCTACGGCGACTCAGGACTCGGCAAGACCCACCTGCTGCACGCCATCGGCCACTACGCGCAGAGCCTCTACCAGGGACTGAAGGTCAGGTACGTGAGCTCGGAAGAGTTCACTAACGACTTCATCAACATGATCCGCGACGGCAAGCAGGACGGATTCCGCCGCCGCTACCGCGATGTTGACGTGCTGCTGGTGGATGACATCCAGTTCCTGGAGAACAAGGAAGGGACCCAGGAGGAGTTCTTCCACACCTTCAACACGCTGCATAACGCCAGCAAGCAGATCGTGATCTCCTCCGACCGCGCGCCCAAGCGGCTGGTCACGCTCGAGGACCGGCTGCGGAGCCGGTTCGAGTGGGGCCTGCAGACCGATGTCCAGCCGCCCGAACTGGAGACCCGGATCGCCATCCTGCGCAAGAAGGCAGTGCAGGACCGGCTGAACGCGCCGCCGGAGGCTCTGGAATACATCGCCTCCCGCATCTCCACGAACATCCGCGAGCTGGAGGGAGCGCTCATCCGGGTGACGGCGTTCGCCAGCCTCAACCGGCAGTCCGTGGACCTCCAGCTCGCCGAGTTCGTGCTGAAGGACCTCATCGTCGAGACGCACGGGCCGGACATCACCGCCGCGACGATCATGGGCCAGACCGCCTCGTACTTCGGCCTGTCCATCGACGACCTGTGCGGGACGTCCCGGTCGCGCGTGCTCGTCACGGCCCGGCAGATCGCCATGTACCTGTGCCGTGAGCTGACCGACATGTCGCTGCCCAAGATCGGGCAGCAGTTCGGCGGCCGCGACCACACCACCGTGATGCACGCCGAGCGGAAGATCCGCTCGCTGATGGCCGAGCGCCGGGCGATCTACAACCAGGTGACCGAGCTCACCAACCGGATCAAGCAGCAGGCACTGTCCGGATGAGCACGGACCGGATGAGCACGGTCGGGATGAGCGGGCACGGGCCAGATCGGGACAGCGCGGCAGCCTGCCCGTTGCCACGCCATGTGCACGTCCGTATACGCAAAATGCGCGCCGGGCACAATGTACGCACACAGGCTGTGGATAAGGCTGTGGACTACCTTGGGACATGCGGAGGAAAACCGCAGTCAACCGGGGGGTAACGCGGTGGTTAAGCGCAGCCGCCTGCTCGCCGCCCACAGGCCTGCTGACTCCCGCACCCGGGCCGGCCACAGGCACTGTGCACGGGCGCGAGGTGCCCTAGCTGGGCGGACCCTGGTTATCCCCGGGATCCACCGTCCCTATGACGACTACCAGTTTTGTAATCGCCGACAGATCCAAGTCCAAGCAGGCATGCGGCAGTCCGGAGGCACTCCGTCACCCCGGCGCCAGGCCCGAACCCCCATGAGACCCCGACGAGAAAAGGAGGGCGACAGGTGAAGATCGTCCTTGAGCGTGACGTGCTCGCTGAGGCAGTCGCCTGGACAGCCCGAGCCCTGCCCGCCCGGCCCACCATTCCCGTCCTCGCGGGCATCCGCCTGCAGGCTGGCGAGGAGCTGGTCCTGTCCAGCTTCGACTACGACGTCTCAGCCGAGGCCTCAGTGCCGGTCAGCACCGAGGAGGCGGGCACGGCCCTGGTCTCCGGCCGCCTGCTCGCCGAGATCAGCCGCAGCCTGCCCGCCAAGCCCGTGCACATCAGCGCCCGCGACGGCCGGGCCGTGCTGACCTGCGGCAGCGCCACCTTCACGCTGCTGACCATGCCCGAGGACGAGTACCCGGCGCTGCCGGAAATGCCGCCTGCGGCCGGGACCATCGGCAGCGACGCGTTCGCCACGGCCGTCAGCCAGTCGGCCACCGCTGCTGGCCGGGACGACACGCTGCCCGCCCTGACCGGCGTCCGGATCGAGATCGACGGCGAGACGCTGACGCTGGTGTCCACCGACCGGTACCGGCTGGCGGTCCGGGAGCTGCGCTGGACTCCGGCCCGGCCCGATCTGACCGCGGCGATGCTGGTCCCGGCGAAGGCACTGGCGGACACCGCCCGCTCGCTGACGAACGGCGCGCAGGTGTCGATCGCGCTGGCGCTCCCCGGCGCGGAAGGAAGCGCCGGAGACGGCATGATCGGGTTCGAGGGGGCCGGGCGCCGGACGACGACCAGGCTGCTCAGCGGCGAGTTCCCGCGCTACCAGTCGCTGCTGCCGAAGAGCGTGAACGCGGCCGCCGAGCTGTCGGTCGGCCTCCTGGCAGAGTCAGTCAAGCGCGTCGCCCTGGTGGCCGAGCGCAACACCCCGGTGCGGCTGTCGTTCAGCGCCGGGCAGCTCATGCTGGAGGCCGGGACCGGCGACGAGGCGCAGGCCGAGGAAGTCATCGAGGCCGAGTTCTCCGGCGACGACCTGTCCATCGCCTTCAACCCGCAGTACCTGCTTGACGGCCTCGCCGCCATCGACTCGGACACGGTGCGCATCTCGTTTACCGAGCCCGGCAAGCCGGCCCTGCTGACCGGCAAGCCCGGCCCGGACGGGAATCCCGAGTTCCGGTACCTGCTGATGCCCATCCGCCTCGGCGGCTGAGCCTGCCGCTACTCTCGCAGGCGTGTACCTGAGCCGGCTGGCACTGACTGACTTCCGCAGCTACGCAGAAGCCGAGCTGGCGCTTGAGCCTGGCGTCACCACGTTCACGGGATTCAACGGCCAGGGCAAGACCAACCTGGTTGAGGCAGCCGGCTACCTCGCGACCTTCGGCAGCCATCGTGTCGCCACCGACGCGCCGCTGATCAGGCAGGGCGCCGAACGCGCCATCCTGCGCGCGGTGGTCGTGTCAGCGGGCCGGGAGAGCCTGCTGGAGATCGAGGTCAACGCCGGCCGGGCGAACCGGGTGCGGCTGAACCGGGCGCCCGCGCCGCGGCCGCGCGAGGTGCTCGGCGTGCTGCGGTGCGTGCTGTTCGCACCGGAGGACATCAGCGTGGTGAAGGGCGATCCCGATCAGCGTCGCCGGTACCTGGACGACCTGCTGGTCGCGATGCGGCCGCGGTACGCCGGGGTCAGGGCCGACTACGAGCGCGTCCTCAGGCAGCGGACGGCGCTGCTGAAGTCAGCCAAGGCCAGGGGCGCGGTGCCGGCCGGGGCGCTGGAGGTCTGGGACGACCACCTGGTCACCGCGGGCGCGCAGCTCATCGCCGGCCGGCTGCGCCTTGTCGGCGAGCTGCGGGACCTGGTCGCGCGCAGCTACAGCGCGGTCTCGGGCACCGAGCGCGATACGAGCCTGCGCTACCGGATGTCCGCCGCGGCCACGGTGCGCTCCGAGTACGACGACGGCCCGGGCGGCCGGCCTGGTCCCGGCTCCGCAGCCGGCGAGACCGATGACGAGCCGGACCCCGACATCGAGAAGCTGGCCGGCACCCTGCGGGAGGCCCTGGCGCTGCGCCGCCGGGCCGAGCTGGAACGGGCCGTCTGCCTCGTCGGCCCGCACCGCGACGAGCTCGAGCTGGCCATCGGCGGCCTGCCCGCCCGCGGTTACGCGAGCCACGGCGAGTCCTGGTCGCTGGCGCTTGCCCTGCGCCTGGCCGGGCTACCAGCTGCTGCGCGCCGGCGGCGATGATCCGGTGCTGATGCTCGACGACGTCTTCGCCGAGCTGGACACCGGGCGCCGGGATCGGCTCGCTGAGCTGGTCGCCGACGCCGAGCAGGTGCTGGTCACGGCGGCGGTGCCCGAGGACGTCCCGGCCGGCCTGACGGGCGCCCGGTTCCTGGTGTCCGGCGGGACGGTGACCCGTGCCTGAGCGACCGCGAGGACAGCGAGCGACAGCGCCGGCAGGCGGCGCAGCGCCGGCAGCGGCGCCAGCAGTAATGATCCGGTCAGCCGTGCCAGGGAGGCGCTGTCCGCCGCGAGGGCTGACGCGCGGGCGAGGGGCCTGCGGCCGGTTCCGCCGCCCCGGCAGCCCGCGCCGGACGATGCCGGCGGCGCGGGCTCGGGCCCGGCGAGTGCGGGCGGCCGCGGACGGGCGGAACACGGCGGTGCGGCAGACCCCGTTCCCGGCATGGAAAGCCCTCTGGCGGCACGCCCGGGCACGCCGGCGGCACCGGGGGGCAGGCCAGGCCGCAGGGCCGGGGCACGGCCGGGCTTCGCGATCCAGCCGCAGCGCGACGATCCGCAGCCGCTTGCCGCCGCCATCGGCCGGATGCTGGACGCCGAGGGCTGGACGCTGGCGGCCGCGACGGGCTCGGTATTCGGCCGGTGGGCTCAGATCGTCGGCGCCGACCTGGCCGCGCACACGACCCCGGAGACCCTGACGGACGGCGAGCTGACCGTGGCGGCGGACTCGACGGCCTGGGCGACCCAGGTGCGGCTGCTGGCGGCCCAGCTCGTGCGCCGGCTGAACCAGGAGCTAGGGGACGGAACGGTCCGCCGGGTCAAGGTTCACGGCCCGGCCAGCGGCACGCGCAAGCCAGGTGAATGGCGGGTTCGCGGCAGCCGCGGCCCGCGTGACACGTACGGCTGAGGCTGAGGGTACCTCCAGGTAAAATGAACAAGCGCACTAGGACTGACGCCAGCTGGGGGCTATGACCCGTCGGACCTATGTGTTTGCCCTGTTCTAGAGGAGCTTCAGCTTTGTCCTACGACGCACGTTCGATCACGGTCCTGGAGGGCCTGGAGGCAGTCCGCAAGCGACCCGGAATGTATATCGGTTCGACCGGTGAGCGTGGTTTGCACCATTTGGTGCAAGAGCTCGTGGACAACGCTGTGGACGAGGCGCTGGCCGGTTTCGCCGACACCATCGAGGTCACGCTGCTGGCTGACGGCGGCGTGCGCTGCGCCGACAACGGCCGCGGCATCCCGGTGGACATGCACCCGGTGGAAAAGCGCCCGGCCCTGGAAGTCGTCCTGACCACCCTGCACGCCGGCGGCAAGTTCGACAGCCAGTCCTACGCCGTCTCCGGCGGTCTGCACGGTGTCGGCGTGTCGGTCGTCAACGCGCTGGCCAGCCGCCTGGAGGTCGAGGTCAGGAAGGACGGCTACGTCTGGCGGCAGTCGTATGCGGCCAGCGTGCCGACGGCGCCGCTGGACAGGGGCGAGCAGACTGAGCAGACCGGGACAATCATCACGTTCTGGCCTGATGACACCATCTTCGAGACCACCGAGTGGTCGTTCGAGACGCTGTCGCGCCGGATGCAGGAGATGGCCTTCCTCAACCGCGGGCTGACCATCACCCTGACGGACGAGCGGCCCGACCACTCCAACGGCGAGCCGCACGTCGCCAGTTACAAGTACGACGACGGCCTGGCTGACTTCGTCCGCTACCTCAACGCCACCAAGGACCCGGTGCACGCGTCGGTCATCGAGTTCGGCGACGAGGCCGAGGGGATCTCGGCCGAGATCGCGATGCAGTGGACCCAGTCTTACTCCGAGTCTGTCCACACCTTCGCCAACACGATCAACACCGCGGAGGGCGGCACGCACGAGGAGGGCTTCCGGTCGGCGCTCACCTCGATCGTCAACAAGTACGCGCGTGACCAGAACTTTCTCAAGGAGAAGGAAGTCAACCTGCTCGGCGAGGACATCCGCGAGGGCCTGACCGCGATCATTCACGTGAAGCTGTCCGAGCCGCAGTTCGAGGGCCAGACCAAGCAGAAGCTGGGCAACACCGAGGCCCGCTCGTTCGTCCAGAAGGTCTGCAACGACCACCTCAAGGACTGGTTCGACCGCAACCCGGGCGAGGCCAAGGGCATCGTCATCAAGGCCATCCAGGCCTCGCGGGCGCGGGTGGCCGCCAGGCAGGCCAGGGACCTGACCCGCAAGAGCGCGATGGGCGGCTCCGGCCTGCCCGGCAAGCTGGCCGACTGCCAGTCCGGCGACCCGTCGATCTGCGAGATCTACGTGGTCGAGGGCGACTCGGCCGGCGGCTCGGCCAAGGGCGGCCGTGACTCCAAGTTCCAGGCGATCCTGCCGATCCGCGGCAAGATCCTCAATGTCGAGAAGGCCAGGATCGACCGCGTACTCAAGAACAACGAGGTGCAGTCGATGATCACGGCGCTCGGCACCGGGGTCCACGACGAGTTCGACATCACCAAGCTCCGCTACAACCACATCATCCTGATGGCGGACGCGGACGTGGACGGCCAGCACATCACCACGCTGCTGCTGACGCTGCTGTTCCGGTTCATGAAGCCGCTGCTCGAGGCCGGCCACGTCTACCTGGCGCAGCCGCCGCTGTACAAGATCAAGTGGGAGGGCCGCAACCAGCCGCCCGGCTACGCCTACTCCGACCGCGAGCGCGACGCGGTGATCGAGGCTGCCGCCGCCGAGGGCCGGAAGGTGCAGCGCGACGGCGTGCAGCGGTACAAGGGCCTGGGCGAGATGAACGCGACCGAGCTGTGGGAGACCACCATGGACCCGGCCAGGCGGCTGCTCAAGCAGGTCACCGTGGACGACGCGGCGCAGGCTGACGAGATGTTCAGCGTGCTGATGGGCGAGGACGTCGAGGCCCGCCGCTCGTTCATCCAGCGCAATGCGAAGGACGTCAAGTTCCTCGACATCTAGACCGGGAACGAGGCCGCCCCGCAGGCAGCCTCCCGCGAGTTCGCGGTCGGCGTGAGCCGGGACAACCCGGGGCACGGCATGAGGGAAGGAAGCAGTAAGTGCCTGACGTGACCACACCTGACGCTCCGTCGGAGGGCCGGGGACGGACCGAGCCCGTCGACATCCAGGTCGAGATGCAGCGCAGCTTCCTCGACTACGCGATGTCCGTCATCGTCGGCCGGGCACTGCCGGACGTCAGGGACGGGCTGAAGCCCGTCCACATCCGCATCCTGTACGCGATGTACGACGGCGGGTACCGGCCGGACCGCGGCTTCTTCAAGTGCGCCCGCGTCATCGGCGACGTCATGGGCAACTACCACCCGCACGGCGACTCGGCCATCTATGACGCCCTGGTCCGCATGGCGCAGGACTGGGCCATGCGGATGCCGCTGGTCGACGGCCAGGGCAACTTCGGCTCGCCCGGCGACGACCCGGCCGCGGCCATGCGGTACACCGAGTGCCGGCTGGCGCCGCTGGCCATGGAGATGCTGCGGGACATCGACAAGGACACCGTCGATTTCCGCCCGAACTACGACGGCAAGTCGGCCGAGCCCGTGGTGCTCCCGGCCCGGTTCCCGAACCTCCTGGTGAACGGCTCGGAAGGCATCGCGGTGGCGATGGCCACCAAGATCCCGCCGCACAACCTGCGCGAGGTGGCCGCCGCGGCGCAGTGGTGCCTGCAGAACTTCGAGGCCACTGACGAGGAACTGCTGGAGGCCGCCCTCGAGCGGGTCCAGGGCCCGGACTTCCCGACCGCGGCGCAGATCGTCGGCCGCCGCGGCATCCAGGACGCGTACCGCACCGGCCGCGGCTCCATCACCATGCGCGCCGTGGTGGAAGCCGAGGAGGACAGCAGGGGCCGGACGACCCTGGTGGTGACCGAGCTGCCGTTCCAGGTGAACCCGGACAGCCTGATCCAGAAGATCGCCGAGCTGGCGAACGACGGCCGGATCACGGGCATCGCGAATGTCCAGGACGAGAGCAGCGCCCGCGTCGGCCGGCGGATCGTCATCGTGCTGAAGCGCGACGCGATCGCCAAGGTCGTGCTCAACAACCTGTACAAGCACACTCAGCTGCAGGACACCTTCGGCGCCAACATGGTCGCGCTGGTCGACGGGGTGCCGCGCACGCTGCGCCTGGACCAGATGATCCGGTACTGGGTCAACCACCAGATCGAGGTCATCGTCCGGCGCACGCAGTACCTGCTGCGCAAGGCGCAGGACCGGATGCACATCGTGCGCGCCCTGCTCAAGGCCATCGACCAGATCGACGCCGTGATCGCGCTCATCAGGGCCAGCGAGTCGGCCAACGCCGCCCGGCAGGGCCTGATGGACCTGCTGGACATCGACGAGATTCAGGCCGTTGCCATTCTCGACCTGCAGCTGCGCCGTCTCGCCGCCCTCGAGCGCCAGGCGCTGATCGACGAGTACGACGAGCTGCTGGCCCAGATCACCGAGTACGAGGCCATCCTGGCCTCGCCTGAGCGGCAGCGGCAGACCGTCAGCTCGGAGCTCGCGGAGATCACCGAGAAGTACGGCGACGACCGGCGGACCGAGATCATCGCGTACGACGGCGACATGTCCATGGAGGACCTGATCGCTGAAGAGGACGTGGTCGTCACCATCACCCGCGGCGGCTACGCCAAGCGGACGAAGACGGACCTGTACCGGGCCCAGCGGCGCGGCGGCAAGGGAGTCCGCGGCGCGCAGCTGCGGACCGACGACATCGTTGACCACTTCTTCGTCACGACCACGCACCACTGGATCCTGTTCTTCACGAACAAGGGGCGGGTCTACCGGGCGAAGGCCTACGAGCTGCCGGAGGCGGCCAGGGACGCGCGCGGGCAGCACGTGGCGAACCTGCTTGCCTTCCAGCCGGACGAGCACATCGCCGAGGTCCTCGCGCTCCGTGACTACGATGTCGCGCCGTACCTGGTGCTGGCGACCCTGTCCGGACTGGTCAAGAAGTCGCGGCTGACCGACTTTGACTCCTCCCGCACGGGTGGCATCATTGCCATCAATCTGCGTGAGGACGATGAGGTCATCGCCGCGCGCCTGGTCTCAGCCGATCAGGACCTGCTGCTGGTCAGCAAGCACGCGCAGGCAATCAGGTTCCGGGCGTCCGACGATGCCCTCCGGCCGATGGGCCGGGCAACCTCGGGCGTCATCGGGATGCGCTTCACTGACGGCGACGAGCTGCTCGGCATGCACGTGGTCACCGAAGGTGCTGACGTGCTGGTGGCCACCGGCGGCGGCTACGCCAAGCGGACGCCGTCCGACCAGTACCCGGTCCAGGGCCGCGGCGGGCTCGGCGTCGTCACCGCCAGGATCGTCGACGCCAGGGGCGTGCTGATCGGCGCGCTCATGGTCCAGCCGGAAGACGAGGTCTTCGCGATCACCTCGGCAGGCGGCGTCATCCGGACACCGGCCGCGGACATCAAGCTCTCCGGCCGTCAGACGATGGGCGTCCGGCTCGTGAACCTCGGCGAGGGCCAGAGCCTGGTGGCCATCGCGAGAAATGCCGAGGCAACTGCGGCTGAGGCAGTAATAGACGCGGAAGCGGAGAGCGAGTCAGACGAAGATGCCGAGATCGCCGGAAGCGGTGCCGAAACGGCCACCCCGGCTGCCGGCGCTCCGGAATCTGACGACGGCGCAGAGTAACGAAGCCGTCCGGAGGGCCGGCTGCGGCCGGCCCTTCCTGTCAATCTTTGCTGGTAGCTCAGTTGACGGACCGTGTATCGTGCCCAAAAGTAACTCAAAAATGTCGGTAGTTGCGAGGGACGCCGGGCTGGCACGGGGAAGGCTGCCCAAGTGGGATTTCACGGGGTGGCGCAACGACCCGGATTGTTCCGGCGTCATAACGATCAGCCGTAGCAGGGTTTCTGATTCGAGCGAATCGGGTCCACTTGACTGGGGATAACCTCGTGTCAATGAACGGTACGGAGGAGGACGGGGTGGACAACCGCGTGGAGGCGCCATCTCGGTCGTCTGGCGAGGGTTCCGGCGACACGGTTCCCGGCGCAGGCTCGGACGGCGCAGCACCGTCAGGGTCCCCGTCACCGTCCTCGTCAGCCGCGGACAGCGCGGCGCCGTCCAAGGGTGGCCTGGCCCAGGCCTCGGGCCCGGCCGAGTCGAGGCAGGGTCCGGCAGCAGAGTTCTCAGGCGGCCGGCCTCCGGCAGACTCCATGAGCCGTTCCGGCGGAAGCGCGCCGCGCGGGCCGGGCGGCACCCAGCAGTCTCCGTCATTTGCCCCGATCGGCAGTCCGGCTGGCGCACCTGCCGGCGGCCCTCCGACCAACGGCCAGGGCCCGTCGACGGCCGCGATGGCGGCTGTCGCTGGTGCCGCCAGCGGCGCCCGCGGTCTCGCCTCGAAGGTGGGATCCTCGTTCTCCAGCATCAGCAAGACCCGGCCGAAGCCAAAGCCGAAGGCTAAGCCCAGGCCGAAGGCTGCGCCTGTCCGTCGTCCCGGCGGCCCCGGCGGCCCTGGCGCTCCGGGGCCTGCCCGCTGCCGCGGACCCAGAGCAGCTCAGCCCACGCGGCGGGCGCTCCTCAGCCTGGAGCGGATCGAGCCGCTGTCGGTCATGAAGTTCAGCTTCCTGATCTCCCTGGTCGGGTGGGTGGTCTGCTTCCTCGCCGTGGCCGTGGTCTACTTCGCGCTGTCGAAGCTGGGCGTGTTCGCCAAGATCGAGCAGACCGTCGGGCTGATCACCTACAACAAGACTCACCCCGGCTCTAACGCCTCGAGCTGGTTCAGCGCCTCGCGGGTGCTGGAGTACACGGCGCTGGTCTGCACCATCAACGCGGTGCTGTTCACGGCACTGGCGACGGTCGGTGCCGCGCTCTACAACCTGGTGACGCACCTCACGGGCGGCATTGAGGTAACGCTCAGGGAATCCGACTGAGCAGCTAGTCCCAGCTTGCGGTAACCTAGGCCGGCGTGCCAAGGCAAGCGAAGGTTGGCACGAGTACGGGCCTGTAGCTCAGACGGTTAGAGCGCTTCCCTGATAAGGAAGAGGTCAGAGGTTCAAGTCCTCTCAGGCCCACCCAGTGACTCCGCAGGCAGAGGCCTGTCACTCGTGATTATCGCGATCATGAGGGGCGGGCCTTCTTTCGTCCGTGCGTCACTGGTGCGTCAGAGCGTCGTGCCCACGATTCAAGCACGCGGCTGTGCGCATCGGAGCGAGGTGGCGTTGCGCTTCGTCGTGGCGAAGCTCTCGTGGACAAGCAGGGCCTGAGACGTCGTAGAGCGGGAAGCCGTCCTGGACCAGCCACGACGCCGCCGCGTGCCGCATGATCCGCGCGGGGACCGCCGGATCTTGTGTGCCGTGTCGTCGCAGTGGCACGGGCTGCATGTCACCTACTTATGGGGTCGGACATTGTGGTCGCCGACCGCCCGTGTCGTCAAACCCGGTCCCGCACTCCCCTGCCCGGTAGTCGTCACCGTCGGCCGGCGCCAGCTGGCCGCGGACTGGCCGCGCTACCCGGATTCCTCAGCGGCACCGCCGACTGGCTCGACAGCGCCGACGACGACGCAGCCGAGTGTGCCGAGCACCTGGCCAGCCTCCGTACGGTCTATGAGTCCGCCAAGTTACCGCGCTGGCTGCCGCGCTCGATTTGATCGGCCAGCTCCAGCTGGCCGCCAGGTCCGCTAGCGATGACGCCGCACCGCTGCCGCCTGCCTAGACCCAGTCTGTCCGCCAGCCTTTAATTGCCGGGTGCAACGACTAGTGGGTAACAGGTTCTGGCGTCATGATGCTATGACTAGTTTAAGTAGTCATAGCGGCGCTATAATGACTAGATGAATACGACATCGCATCAGGCGGCTATCTACACTGCGCCCCCGCTCACGCGGGAGGATGACGTCGTCCTGGGTGAAATACACCAGATGAGAAAAGACCTGCGGTATGTCCTGCGTACGCCTACGCGATGGCAGGGAGGTCTGCGCCGCTCGGCCCTGGCCCGGGCAATCCAGGGTTCCAACAGCATCGAGGGATACCAGGTGGCTGAGGACGATGCCGCAGCCGCGGTCGACGGCGAGGAGCCGCTCAGCGCCGATGAGGAGACGTTCCTGGAAATCCAGGGTTACCGTCAGGCTCTCGGCTACGTCCTGGCGATGCGCGACGACGAGTTCGCGGCCTTTGACGCCACCGAGATCCGGGCGATGCACTACATGATGCTGAGCCACGACCACACCAAGTCACCGGGCAGATGGCGCAGGGGGCCGATTTACGTCAGCGACGAACGGCGAGACGAGGTCGTTTACGAGGGTCCGGACGCCAGCAGGGTTCCCGGCCTGATGGATGCCCTGGTTGAAAGCCTCCATACCGGATTCAGCCTCGACCCCGTCATGCGCTCGGCCATGGCACACCTGAATCTGGTGATGATCCACCCGTTCCGCGACGGCAACGGCCGCATGGCCCGCGCCCTGGCCACCTCCGTGCTTACGCGCTCGGACATCGGGGAGCCAGAGTTTTCCAGTATCGAGGAGTGGCTCGGGGCCAACACCGAGGACTACTACGCCGTGCTCGCCCACACGGGGCACGGTCACTGGCAGCCGCGTGGCGACGCTCACCTGTGGCTGGCCTTCAACCTCCGCGCGCACCACATGCAGGCGCAGACGGTCGCCCGGCGAGTCGACGAAGCGGGCAGCACCTGGATCGAGCTCGACCACCTCACCACCTCGCACCACCTCCCCGAACGAACAACCGACGCGATGTTCGATGCCGTCCTCGGGTACCGCGTCCGGCGTGCAACCTACCTCAAGCGCGTCGAAATCACCGAGCAGACTGCCACCAGGGACCTCGCGGCCCTGGCCTCCGAAGGAATCCTGAAAGCACAGGGCAACGGCCGCGGGCGCTTCTACGTCGCCGGAGAGCCGTTGCGCCAGATCCAGGAAGCCCGCCGAGCGCGCCGCGCGCCCCTTCGCGACCCGTACCCGTGGATGCGGGCAGCACTTAGCCAGCCTGCCGGGTCTTGCGCGAACGTGGTAACCGCCGCCCCAGGGACGCCGCTTCCCGGTAGCCCTGCGATCTAGCCATGACGTTCCCCGGAGCTCGACCCGCTGCAGTAGACAGCCTTCGCCGCGTCTCTCCCGCTGTCCCGAAGGCCAGTATGAGAAGCCCGCTCATGAGAGCCGCGGTTGCCCTGGCTCAAATCGGGCTCTGCTGTGCCGGGAGAAGGGGATTGCTGTCATGACCATGTCTCCCGATCGGGTGCTCGGAGCGTCCGCTAAGTGGATCTCCCGCTGGTTCCCGCCGCACTCCGTTCACACCGACCTGGGCTGGCTGGAGTACTACCTGCTGGACGGCTGTGCCACGGTCATGCGCGTCGAACCGGGCGAGATGACGGCAGCGGACCTCGTGCCCAAGGTACTCACGGAACTGTGGCGTCAGCGCGCCGTCAGGGCTCACTGGCGATCCGGCCCGCGTGACACGCCCGGCGGGGTCGACCAGGTGCTGATGGATCTGGGCGCCAGCGTTCATGAGACCGTCGACATCTGCGGGCTTTCGCTCGACAACTCGCTCCCGGCTGAGTCGCTCGCTCAGGGTGCTTCCGCGCGGCCAGTCCGGACGCGCGACGATGTTGCGCAGTTCGAGCGCACGAGCGCGCTGGCCTGGGATATCCGCCTCCGTCGGAGGGGACATCGAACGGACCTTCGCCGGTTCGACCGAGGGTCACTTCATCGGCTGCTGGCATGGGACGCCCGCTGGGGCTGGCGGCTACGGTCTTGTCGGAGACGTGGCCCGGTTCTGGGGCACCGCTGTTGTGCCTGAGTTCCGCGGCCACGGGGTCTACCGAGCGCTGGTACACGCCCGGATGGCGGATGCAAGGCGCCGCGGGGCGAAACTGGCCCTGGTACACGCCCTGCCGACATCCTCGCCGATCCTCCAGCGACTCGGTTTCACCGTTTACGGACAGCAGAAGGTCTGGTCAATCGGCCAGCACCGGCCTGATCCACTTTGATAGCGGAGAGGTTCCGCGTCGCGATGGTGCGCGACTTTCTCGCGCATGGTCTCATCGGATGTGCTGGCCGAGCCGCGTCAGGACCCGCACGATCCGGGCATCGGGAGACGACGCTGCCCATGCCCGCACGCGATCCTGGATGAGGAGTGGGAGCACCAGCGCTATGCCGTAGGCGACCTCGACACGATCCAGGCGCCGGCGCCTGACCTAGTCGAGCAGTGCGCTGAGCTTCTTCGGCGCGAGGATCCGGTAGCTCTCGGTCACGAGCTCACGAATCTCCTCCCAGTCCGTGTTGCGGGTGAGCACCACCACGATGCGGTCACGGCCGGCCCGGGAGGCGAAGAACGGCCGCCCGCGGATAGTAGTGCCTCGCGTTCGTCAGGGTGGGCACGCAGCACGAGCAGCGGCACGGGCTTGCCGGCCCGGTTCTCCCGCGCGACGAGCAAGCAGAAGGATCTCCGCCGGATGTCGAACGACAGTGCTGTCGATCTCGCCCGTGTCCGTGAATAGTCCACCCGCACTGTCACCTCGGGCAGCGCCAGGCACAGGGTGCGGACCCGCTCGACGATGTCCGGCGGGACTTCTGCTGGCGCGCTCACGCGAGAACCGCCGAACGGCGCCCGCCGCGGGCGCCCGCCGTCAGGCTGACGATCCACGCGATGATGATCGCGATCCGGAGCGCGTGCATGTCACCGCCGAACGTGCGCAGGGAGCCGAGGTCGCCTGCAGAAATAGTGTCATGCACAGCTCATTAGCCCGCCCGCGCCGCGCTCTTTGCCTCAGACCGCGCGGCGGCGGACCAGCCAGACGGTCGCGCCGATCAGCAGTACGGACAGCGCGACCAGCCACCCGCCCTCGATCCACTGGAAGGGCCAGAACCTGCTGGCCGGCTGGTAGCTGATCCACTGGGTGTACCCGTGCTGGTTGAGGTACTGCACCGAGCCGAGGGCCTGCGGGACGCCGCCCTTCCCGGCCGGCCAGGGCTGGGGCGCGCCCTGGAGGACCTGGCTGGCTACGGACTGGCTGACCGGCTGGCCGCCTCTGGTCCACGCCGGCTGATCATCCGCGCAGAGGCGGCCGGGAAGTTGTTCCTGATGACCAGCGGCGTCAGGTAGTGCTGGCGCAGGTACAGCCCCGGTGCGACAGCGAGCCCGGCATAGACGGCCAGCGTCGCTGCGATCGCGGCGACGACCCGGCGGATGAGCATTCCGGCGAGCGCGCCGATGGCGAAGGCGGCCAGCGTCCAGGCGGCGAACGTGACCCCGTGCAGGTCGAACAGCCCCCCGGCCAGCGGCGATGTCTCGGAAAGGCCCCGGTCTGGTTGCCCGCGCGGAAGTAGGGCTGGTAGTACCACGACAAGAGCACACTGAAAGCTCCGGCAGCTGCGGCCACGGTCACCGCGAGCAGCACCAGCTTGGCGAGCGTCCAGCGCCACCGCCCGAAGCCCTGCGTCCAGGCGTACCGGAACGTGCCGGTCTCCAGCTCCCGGGCGAGCACCGGCGCACCGGCGAACGCCCCGATCAGGGCCGGCACAGCCTGCAGCACCCGCCAGGCGCCAGAAAGCCGTCCATGGCGTTGAACCTGCTGATCAGGGCGCCGCAGGCAAATGAGCTGGCCGGGCGGCAGCCGATCGCGGCGGCGTAGGCGTGGTGCAGCCCCAGACCGGATCTCCAGATCCACACGGCCAGCACGCCCAGGAAAACGGCCACGCCGGCCAGCGCGCTCCGGTGCTGCCGCCAGGTGACCCAGGCCATCCGCCGCCCCGGCACCGGCCGCAACCTCGTGTCCTCTCCCGGCTGCGCGGGCATCGCCAGTGTGCTCATCTCGTTACCTCCGACGGCTCAGCGTGCCGGCCGCGGGCCGGGCCGGGCCGGGCGGTGACCCCCGGATCGCGCAGGTAGGCGAGGGCGAGTTCCTCCAGGCTGACTGGATGGATCTCCCATCCCGGCGGCGCCGGGTCGGCTGGTCCGCTGGTGCTGACCAGCAGGTGGGCTTGTGCCTCGCCGCGCCGGGCGTGTATCACGTTCAGCTGTCTGGCGTACCGGTCGGCCTCCGCGGTCGGCCCGGTCAGCACGCGGTGGCTGGCGAGCAGGTCGTCGATCTCGCCGGCCACCCGGACGCGGCCCTGCGACATCAGGATCAGGTAGTCGGCCACCCGCTCGAGCTCGGCCAGCGCGTGCGAGGACAGCACCACGGAGACGCCATCGTCGGCCGCAGCCGTCAGTACGGTGGCCATGAAGTCGTGCCGGGCAATCGGGTCGAGCATCGCGACCGGCTCATCCAGTACCAGCAGCCGCGGTCGCCTGGCCAGCGCCAGAGTCAGGGCGAGCTGGGCCTGCTGGCCGCCGGACAGCCTGCCTGCCTTCCGGCTCAGCGGGATTCCGAGCTCAGCCAGCCTGGCTTCCGCATAGTGCTGGTCGAAGCGATGGTTCAGGCTGCGAGTCAGGTGAAGCAGGTCCGCCGCATCGAGGTTCTTGTAGAGCGGCATGTCCTGGGCGACGAAGGCGATCCCGTCCAGGGCGGACGGCGATCCGGGGGGCCGCCCGCCGAGCACGGTGAGACTGCCGGCGGTTGGCGCCGTCAGGCCGGCCGTCAGATTCAGCAGGGTCGTCTTTCCTGCCCCGTTCGGGCCGACCAGCGCGGCCACGTGACCGGCGGGAATCACGAGCGAGCAATCGCGCAGTGCCCACGTGCTGCCGTACCGCTTGGCCAGGCCGCGTGCCTCGATGACGTTCATGCGACGCCCTCCGTCCCGCCGCTCGTCGCGCTACCGCGGGTGTGCGACCCGGTTCGGCGCTCATAGAAATCCCGCAGCGCGCTGGCGAAAAGCGCCACGATCCCGTCCTCGTCCAGCCCGGCCCCGTCCGCCGCGGTCAGCCAGCCCGACAGCGAGCGCCTGAGCGCAGTGAGCTCAGGGAGCGCTATCTGGCTCAGCGTGGCCTGGACGAACGTGCCCTGGCCTGGCCTGCCAACGGTGAGGCCCTTCGTCTCCAGCTCCTTGTAGGCCTTCAGCACGGTATTCGGGTTGATGGCGAGCGTGGCCACCACGTCGCGCACCTTGGGCAGCTGGTCGCCCGGCTTGAGGTAGCCGAGCCGCAGCGCATGCTCGACCTGATGGACGAGCTGCAGGTAGGTCGGCACGCCAGACGCGGGCTCGAGCCGGAACTCGATCGGTGACGCCGGTCCGCGCGTATCCGCCGGCCGCCGCCGCCCGAGCTGATCTCTTTATCTATGGACACAGGACAATGGTACAGACGCCGAAGTCGCTGTCAACTCTTCTCGCGGCTCGCGCTCCGGCAACACTGTGACGATTTCGGGGGTCTGAGGCGGCATTATGTCCGTTATGAACCCCTGGAATCGTCACAATGTCCGGTACCATAACGTCGCTGGCTGGTGATCGCGGCCACCCGTACGGAGGCTCGCCAGAATGCCTGATCCGCGGACCGAGTCCAGGACTTTCCAGTGCGCTCGCAACCAGCATCAGGACTGCGCCCACAGCTTCGGCATCGGCGGCGGTCTCAACCCGAAACGGCTCCGGCTCGAGTTTGGCGCCGGCCTGTGCAGCTGCTCGTGCCACGCGTCCTGCCCGCTCACTCTCCCGCCAAGGCGGCTGACCGTCCCGGAGAAGACCTGGTATGACACGTGCACCTGCCCCGGTGCCGAGGTGCGCCTGGCAGGCTATGAGCGAAGCCGGGATGGAGATTCCCGACTTCGGCAAGCGCTGGGAAGAGGCACGAGATCGCTCGCACGCACGCAAGGACGCAGCCAGGGCAGTCCGGTCGCGTGCCGCCGGCCGCAGCCGGGCGGAGATCAGGGACATGTACGTGGCAGAGCTCCAGGCACGGGAGCTGAGAGTTCCGTCCGACGTCGTGCTGGATGCTGTCGTGGACTCTCTCACCGGGAACCCGCTGCCGGCAGCGCGGCTGGGGGCGGAGAGCCTGATCGGACTGGGCAGGAGCCTGCACGACCTCGCGAAGCTCTTCAGGCAAGACCACTGAGCGCGCCGGCCGGCAGCGGCAACGACAGGCTGACTACGCGGCTCAGCAACGTCTACTGGATCGGCGGCGCCAGCGGGGCCGGCAAGTCGACGATCGCGCGCCGCCTGGCTGCCCGCCACGGGCTGCACCGCTATGCGACGGACGACACGATGACGGACCACGGGCGCCGGATCACTACTGCCGACAGCCCGCTGCTGGCTGAATTCGCGGCGATGGATATGGATCAGCGATGGCTCAGCCGGTCGCCGCAGACCATGCTGGAGACGTTCCACTGGTTCCGCGGTGAGGGATTCGGGCTGATCATCGACGATCTGCTCCGTCTTCCGGCCGAGCCGGCGCGTGATCGCCGAGGGTTTCCGGTTGCTGCCCGGACTGGTGGCGCCCCTGCTCGGCACGCCCGGCCGCGCTGTCTGGCTGCTGCCGACGCCAGAATTCCGCCGTCACGCGCTCAGCAGCCGGGGCTCGCTCTGGGCCATTGCCGGCCGGACGGCCGATCCGCGGCGCGCCCTGACCAATCTCCTCGAGCGGGACCGGCTGTTCACAGAGCGTCTCCGGGAGGAAACCACGAGACTCGGACTGCGCGTCATCGAGGTCGACACGACAGTGACCGAAGACGATCTGGCCAGGCAGGTATCGGACGCGCTCGGACTCGCCGGGCCTGCACCGGCCTAGCGAGCCGGCCTAAGCTGGCCACCGTGCAGCCAGGCGTCAAGGCAGACATGTCGGTGACCGACGGGATTGTCCGCATCAGGGTCACCCGCGGACGGGAAGGCCAGATCCTGGTGCGCGGGGCAGTCGCCGGATCCGTGGCTCTCGAGCCGGTCAGCAGGGGCGAGGTCGTCCGCATCCATATGCGCGGGCCTGATCACCACGAGGATGCCTTCCGCGCGCTTCAGCTGCTCATGCACCACCTGGCGGTCCGGACGAGCTTCAGACTGGCGCTGCTCGACGTACCGCCGTCGGACGCCGCATACCTTGCCATCGCGACTGCGGCCGGCTTCTCGGCACGCACCGCCGGGCGCGGCGCGGGCGTGCTGAGCCGCCCGGTTCCGCCCCTGACCTATACCGACGGGGTCGTCACGATCAGGCGGCAGCGGCCGGACGACATCGACGCCCATCTGGCGGCCATCGACGACGAGCAGATCGACTGGCTCTGGGAGCCAGGCTCCCGCGAGCAGTGGGAGGCGCTGAGCCCGGACCAGCAGCGCGCGCGCAACGTGGCTCACCTGCGCAGGTGCCACGACTCATTTGGCGACGGCCCGAAATGGACGTTCTCGGTCGACGGCCAGAGTGTGACCTACCTCGCCTATATCGACTGCGACCTCGGCAACGAGGACGTGCCGGCGGGACAGGCCAATATCGCCTACACCGCGCATCCGGCCTATCGCGGTCAGGGCAACGTCAGCCGGGCAGTCCGCCTGGTGACACGATTCCTCCGCGATCACACGGGCGCGCAGTACGCCCACATCATCGCGGACTCGCAGAACACCGCATCGCTCCGCGTCGCCCTGGCGGCGGGAGCGACGCAGACCGGGCGATGGGAGAACGAGCACGGCCGCATCATGATCAGGCACGTGCTGCCGGTCCGGGACCGGCATGGCGGCGAGCCGCGGAGGCCTGGCCCTGTGATCGGAACGGCGGGGCAGACAGCTAGGGGCAGACCCGGCCGTTGCGCTCGAAGGCGGCATGCGTGAGCGGCATCAGCCCCGCCCACAGCGCCTCCATCTGCTCGGCGACCATCTCGATCTCGCGCTGCGGGAACGAGGGGAATGCGGCGTCCGGATCACGGACGCGCAGCGACAGGAAGTTCATCAGAGCGCGGGCATTGCACGTGGCGTACATGGACGAGTACAGGCCGACCGGCAGCACAGTGCGCGCGACCTCGCGGGCGATGCCCGCCTCGAGCATCTCCAGGTAGGCCTCGTAGGACTGGCGGCAGGCGCTCTCGACGGTCTTGGTGACCACGGCGTGCTGCTCCGGCGAGCCGTCTGTGAAGACGTAGGCGCCCGGCTTGCCGGACTGGACGAGCTTCCGCTGCCGGGCCAGGGACGTAGAAAACCGGCTGGAGCTTGCGGTACCGGCCGCTCTCCTCGTTGTAGCTGAAGGTGCGGTGGCGCATGAACTCGCGGAACACGAAGATCGGCGCGCTGACGTAGAACGTCATCGACGAGTGCTCGAATGGCGTGCCGTGGCGGTCGCGCATGAGGAAGTTGATCAGCCCGGCGGACCGCTCGGCATCGACGTTGATATCGGCCAGCGTCTGCTCGCCCTTGGTGGAGACCCTGGCTGCCCAGATCACGTCGGCATCGGAGGCCGCGTGCTTGACCAGCTCGACGGTCATGTCGCTGCGGAAGGTAATGTCCGGCACGGTCGTCATTGTGCTCTCAGCGACTGACAGTTCCATAGCCCCCATCATGCCGGACAGCGCCGGGCTGGTTCCCGGTGACGCGCGGGACGCAGCGATAGCCGTCCGCGTCATGACGCCGGCCGGATTAAGTGATCAATTAATCCCGGCTCGCGGGCCCCTGGCAGCGGAGCTACTCTCGAGTGAGCAGAGCGTGGCTGAAGGGATGTCCGATATGGGTGCAGAGCCTGCTGAGGCGCTTGGCGTCCTGCGCGAAGTGTGGCGCAGCCAGGGGCAGACGTCCGCTGACCTGGCTGACCCGAGCGGCGAGCAGAAATCCTGCAAGCGGATGACGGAGGCCGGGGTTGGCTTCGATGATTTCGCCGGCGATGAGGACGGTGACCTCAGCGCCGCGTGGCGGGCGAGGCTGGAGCGCGAGGGCAAGCTGAACCCCTCGGGCGGGACTGTGCGTGATCTTGTCCTGGGGTCAGCTGAGGTCCGCTGATACCAGTTCTGACGGCGAGGAGAGTCACTCGGTGGAGTACCCCGGAACCGTCGGTGAGCTGACTGACCGGCTCCGGCAGGGCGGCTACCTCGCAGACCGGGGTCTGGCTACGGCCCTGCTGGTATCGCTGTCGCTGCACCGGCCGGTGCTGCTGGAAGGCGAGGTCGGGGTCGGCAAGACCGAGGTCGCCAAGGTTCTGGCCGCGATCTTCGGCCGGAGGCTGATCCGGCTGCAGTGCTACGAGGGCATTGACACGAACCAGGCACTGTACGAATGGGACTATGCCCGGCAGATGCTGCAGATCCGGGCGCTGTCGGAGCATCAGGCGGCCGACGAGCAGGCCGTGGACCGGCTGTTCGGCCCCAAGTTCCTGCTCGAGCGCCCGCTCCTGGAGGCGGTCCGGGCGGGCGACCAGGCAGTCCTGCTCATCGACGAGGTCGACAGGGCGGACGACGAGTTCGAGGCGTTCCTGCTGGAGGTGCTGTCCGACTTCCAGATCAGCGTCCCCGAGATCGGCACGATCCGGGCGGAGTCGCCGCCGGCTGTCATCCTGACGTCCAACCGGACCCGTGAACTGCACGACGCCCTGCGGCGCCGCTGCCTGTATCACTGGATCGGCTATCCGAGCGCCGAGCGGGAGATGGAGATTGTCCTGGTCCGGGAGCCCGGAGCGGCCGAGGATCTGACCCGCAAGGTGGTCGGTGCCGTGCACCGGCTGCGTGAGCTGGACCTGGCCAAGCCGCCGGGAGTGGCGGAGACCATCGACTGGGTGCGGACGCTGGGATTCCTGGGCGAGACGGAGCTGACCCCGCAGAGCGCGGAGGACACCCTCGGCGCTGTCATCAAGGACCGGGATGACCTGGACCTGGTGCGCGAGAATCTCGAGGAGATCACCTCCGGTGCCTGACCCGGGTCACGAGGCCAGCACCGAGCCAGCCAGCACCGAGCCGGCCAGCACCGACAGGCCGCCTGAGCGGGCGCTGTTTCTGAGCGTCCTGGTCGGCTTCGCGCGCGAGCTGCGGGCGGCCGGACTCACCGTCGGCACCGGCGACATGCTGACCTACAGCTCGGCCATGTCCCCGCTCGACCCGGCCGACCTGCTTGACCTTTACTGGGCCGGCCGGGCGACGCTGGTCAGCCGGCGGGACGACATCCCGGTCTACGACGAGGTGTTCCGCCGGTACTTCCTCGCCGAGGGTGCCCCGGCTGCCGCGCTCCTCACCCTGCGGGCGTCCGCGGCAGCGGAGGCGGAAGCCGCGATGGTCATGCCCGGCACCGAGCCGGGCCCGGAGCACGACGAGGAACGGGCTGTCCTCGGCTGGATGGCCTCCGACGTGGCCGCGCTGAAGCACCGCTCATTTGCCGCCTGCACCCCGGCCGAGCTCGCCGCGCTGCGCCGGATCATGACCAGGATCCGGCTCACACCGCCGCGCCGTAAGACCCGCAGGACGCGGTCAGCTCCGTCCGGCCGCTCCCCGGACCTGCGCACCACCATCAGAAGCTCGATGCGGATGCACGGCGAGCCCGCCGAGCTGTACTTCAGGCAGCGCAGGATGCGGCTGCGGCCGCTGATTCTCATCCTGGATGTCTCCGGCTCGATGACCGACTACTCGCGCAGCCTGCTGCAGTTCGCGCACTCGGCCAAGCACTCGGCCGCGAGGGTCGAGGTCTTCTGCTTCGGCACCCGGCTGACCCGGATCACCAGGGCCCTGGAGCACCGGCGGCCGGACAGTGCGCTGGACCAGGCAGCCCGGACAGTCGTGGACTGGGACGGCGGCACCAGGATCGGCCAGTCACTGGACACTTTTGTCCGGCGCTGGGGGCGCGGCGGACTGTGCCGGGGCGGTGTCGTGGTCATCTGCTCCGACGGCCTGGACCGCGGAGATCCCGAGCAGCTCGCGCAGGCGATGGAGCGCCTGTCCCGGCTCTGCTACCGCATTGTCTGGCTGAACCCGCACAAGGGCGACGATCCGCACTTCCGGCCGAGCACGCTGGGCATGATGGTCGCGCAGCCGCATATTGACCTGCTGCTGTCCGGGCATGACCTGGCTAGCCTGGAGAAGCTGGCTGAGATGCTGCCGGCGCTGAGCTGAGCGCCCGGCGACAGCGACCGATCGATGAAGGAGTCGGCGTGAGGTGGAGTGTGGGCATCGAGGCCGAGGCTGACAGGGTTCTCAGCCGCGAGCAGGTCGTCGAGCTTGCTGACGCGGTAGCCGCCAGCCATGGCATCGCCACCGGGATCGGAACCAGCCGGTACGGTGCGCAGCTCATCGTCGAGGCCGATAGCCGGGAGGACGCGGTCGGCAAGGCAACCGAGCGCTTCCTCGCGGCCGCGGAAGCGGCCGGCCTCCCGCCGGCGCCGGTCGTCCGCACCGAGGCCGTCAGCGAGGCGGAGGAAGAGGACGACTTCCGGTGATCAGGCTCGGCTCGCTGGCCGGCTACCCGTTCGAGGGGCCGCGGCTGCTCGGCGGCTGGACGCCTCCGGCAGCGGCCGCGGTGTACGCGATCCTGTATAAGTCCGAGCCGGTCGCCAAGCCTGAGCAGTATGCGGTCGCCTACGTCGGCCACTCCGAGGACCTGTCGGCTGAGCGGTTCCCGTTCCAGCACCCGCGCTCAGCATGCTGGGTGCAGCGGGCGGGCTCGAAGTGGAAGGTCTACATCTGCACCTACGAGGTGCCGGGCGGCAGCACGGCGCACCGCGAGCAGATCGCCCGCGAGCTGGTGGCTACCTATCATCCGAGCTGCAATGACCAGCAGTACGACAATGCCTGGGAAGACCACTGGATCGGCGAGTACTCGGCGCCGACGACCGGCCCGGTCGCTCGCCGCGGCCCGGACGAGTCCGGTCACCGGTAGAGCAGGCCAGCCAGGGCCGGCCGCAAGTCGCGAGTGTCAGGGCCTCGGCGCGTACCCCACGGCGTCATGCAGACGGGAACGGCGGCTGCCAGACGCGGGGCGCGCCACCTCGCGCACTTCAGGCTCCTCCGGCCGTGGCGTCACGTCGGTGACGATCTCCTCGGCCATCCCGTACAGCAGCGGCAGCGCGCCGGCGACCACGCCGCCGGTCTGGTTGATGTGCTCGACGCCAGGGCCGATCACCTTCGCGTTGGAGACGATGGTCCGGACGAGCTCAGCGCACTCCTCCAGGTTGCCCGCGATCCTGGTCAGCAGGGAGCCTGCCCACCACAGGTAGACCGCCAGCCCGGCGACCAGCAGGACAATGTCGACGACGGTCAGGATGACCAGGGTGGTCATGACTTCACCTTTCCGAGCACGCGGCCGAGGAACAGGTGGTGCTGGAGGCCTTCGGCCAGGACCGCCTCCACCCCGTCGGCGACCTGCGGGATGAGAGCGGCGTCCGCGGTGTTGGCGGCCGCGGCCTTGAGCGTGTCGCCGAACCTCGACGACCCGGCGGTCGATGATCTTGATGAGGTAGATGAGCAGGCTCAGCAGTGCCGCGACCGCGAGTACGACGACGAAGCCGATAATGATGGCCCACACCCACAGCGTGTGCTCGTGTGCCGGCATGGCGGCCAGCAGGCGGGCGGTGTGCGATTCCACGGGTTAGCCTCCCAGCCGGGCGCGGCCGCGCTGCAGTCCGCCGATGATGATGGTGGCGTGCTCGATGGTGGTGCGCAGGGCGCCCAGCGGCGCGGTGTTGTGCACCGCATCGGTGAGCGCGGCGTCGATCTTGGGCGCCTCGTTCCCGATCGAGCGGGCGAGCAGCAGGATCGGCACCACGAGCGCCACGACCACCAGCACGATGACGCCGCCGATGGTGAAGCCGAGTATCCAGCCGAAGTTGCTGGTCCCCCCGGCAGCCGTAGCGACGGCTGATGTGCTCATATCTGGCTCACTCTCCGCTCAGACCGTCTCGCAGAAGTCCCGGACGGGCTTCAGGCTGTCGTTGACCGATGTCAGTCGTTCCGGCACCGTGCTGGTGAGCTGGGCGACCGCCTGGACGCCGCCGGTGGTCGCGACGAGCGTCGCCCGGACCGCGCGGAGGTGAAAGATCACCCGCAGCAGGCCGACAGCGGTTATCGCGATGATGAGCGCGGCGATGATCAGCGTTACCCATGCAGCTGCTGGCATGACCGTTCTCCTTTCCTGGTAGCCGAGTGGCTCTGCTAGCCCAGTAGCTTGGCGACTGAGCCGGCGTACCTGACCGCGCCGACGGATACTTCCCTGACCGTGGTGTCGGTCGTGGCCAGTGCCTCCGGCACCCCGTTCAGCTCGCCGATCAGCGCGACGCCGCCGGACAGGATGTCGTCGGTGGCGTGCCTGATGCGCTCGACCGCGGCGAGCACGCGGTTCAGCAGGAAGATCACGACGGGCAGGATCACCAGCAGCAGGATTGCGTTGCCGATCCACCACAAGACCATGGCTGGCCTCCTCCTTAGTGCGACGCGGGCTGGTAGGGCAGGAAGAACCGGCGGAACACCCGCATCAGCGCCATCTGGGCGGCGCGGAGTCCGAGGGTGAACCCGCGGGCCGGGCTTGCCGCCGCGGCGGCGATCTGCTCGGCCGACTCGCCGCGCTCAAGCCGGGCGATCCGGTCCTGCATGTTCTTCGAGAAGTCGTTCATCAGCACCGAGGTGACGTCGCTGATCATGCCGCGGCCGTACTGGGCGGCGGCGCCGGACAGCTGCAGATCCTGGGTGACGTCGACGCGGGTGCCGCGCCCGGCCCTGGCCAGTGTCGCGGTGACGATCATGCTGGCCTGGCCGCGGCCTTTCTCATCGGCGCCGGCCGCGTTCACCACAACTCGCCTGGCTGCCTCGTCCCGCTCGGTGATGTCAGCGGTGCCGGTGAACTGCAGCCGCACCGGGCCCATCCGGATGGCCACCTTGCCCTTGTACTTCTCGCCGCCGAGGTCCTCGGTCAGTTCCGCGCCGGGCAGGCAGGTCGCGACCTGCGGGATGTTCTCGAAGAACTGCCACACCTTCTCGACTGGCTCGGCGACCTCGAAGTCGCTCTTGATCAGCATCGGGTCCCTTTCTTCACGTAGGCAGCGGGATCGGAGCTGAACGCCTGGCGGCAGCCCGCGCAGCAGAAGTAGTAGGTGACGCCGTCATGCTCCAGCGGCAGGCCGTCCGGGCCGGCCGTCACGGTCATGCCGCAGACCGGGTCACTGACCTGCTGCGGCGTGTCCTGCTGCGGCCCGGCGCGTGCCCGCGCGCTGCCTTCCTCGCCGGTCTTCCGGCGGGACCGCCCGCGCCCGGGGCCAGTGCTCCGGACGCGCGCAGCTGCACGAGCTCGGCCAGGATCGCGACGGCGATCTCCGGATGGGTCGTGCTGCCGAGGTCGAGCCCGGCGGGAACGTGCACCCGGTCGAGCTCCGCCTTCGGCAGGCCGCGGTCCTGCAGGTAGCCGAGTACGGCCGCGCCGCGCTTGCGCGAGCCGACCAGCCCGAGGTAGGCGGGCCTGGCCGCGACCGCGCGCTCCAGCACGCCCTCGTCGTCGTGGCCCTGCGTCGCGACGACCACCAGCGACTGCTCGCCGGCGCTCTCGGTGGTGAAGTCAGGCCCGTCGATCAGCTCGGTGTGCCAGCCCAGCGCGCGCCCGAGGCCGGCCAGCGTCTCCGCCATCGGCGAGCGGCCGACGACGACCAGGTGCGGCACCGGCACGACCGGCTCGATGTAGACCTCCACTGCGCCCTCGCTCTGGCAGGAGATCGGGATGACGGCCATGCCGTCGGGCACCGCGCCGCCGAACTGGTCCGGGCTGCCGAGCAGCAGCAGCCTGGCCGTGCCGGTCGCGATGACGTGCTGGGCCTCCCGGATGACCGCAGGCTCCGCGCAGGCGCCGCCGATCCAGCCGCGCAGCTCGCCGTCCGCGGTGATGATCGCCCGCGAGCCCTGCTGGCTCGAGGACGGTCCCTGCCGCCAGACAACGGTCGCGAGCGCGAATCCCTCACCGCGGCGCGACAGCTCGGCGGCTTCCTCCATGACTTCCCAGCCGTTCATCACCGGCCCCCGCTACTCATCCGAGCGCACGGGCGGCGCACCGGACACATCCCGGCGGTAGGTGATGGCCTCCCAGACCCGGTCCGGCAGCAGCGGCATGTCGATGTTGCGGACGCCGGTCTCGGACAGCGCGTCCAGCACGGCGTTCACGAACGCGGCCGGGCCGCCGACCGCCGCGCACTCGCCGATGCCCTTGGCGCCGATCGGGTGGTGCGGGCAGGGCGTGACAACCTCGCTGTGCAGCTCGAAGCCGGGCGTCTCCCAGGCCGTCGGCAGCAGGTAGTCCATGTAGTTCGAGCCGATGCAGTTGCCCTCGGCGTCGAAGGTGATGAACTGCATGTTCGACATCGCGTAGGCCTCGGTCAGCCCGCCCATGATCTGCCCTTCCACGATCATGGGGTTGATCCGGACGCCGCAGTCGTCGACCGCGACCATGCTGACAGGACGTCCCAGACGCCGGTGGCCGGATCCACTTCCACGGTCACGATGTAGACCGCGAACGGCCAGGTCAGGTTCGGCGGGTCGTAGTAGGCGGTGTTCTCGAGGCCCGGCTCCATGCCGTCGGGCATATTGCTGTAGGCCGCGGCCGCGCATTCCTGGATCGTCACCCCGCGGTCCGGGGCGCTGCGGATATAGAACCGGCCGAGCTCCCACTCGATGTCCTCCTCCGATACCTCGAGGAGGTGCGCGGCCAGCTTGCGGGCCTTGGCCCGGATCTTGCGGCAGACCATGGCGATCGCGGCGCCGGCGACCGGCGTGCTCCGGGACGCGTAGGTGCCCATCCCGAACGGCGCGGTGTCGGTGTCGCCTTCCTCGACGACGACGTCGTCAGCGGGGATGCCGAGTTCGTGCGCGACGATCTGCGCCCAGGTCGTCTCGTGACCCTGGCCCTGGCCGCGGGCGCCGGTCCGCACGATGGCCTTGCCGGTCATGTGCACCTTGAGGTCGGCCGAGTCGAACATCTTGATGCCGAGGATGTCGTACTCGCGGCTGTTGCCGGCGCCGAGCGGCTCGGTCATCGTGGAGATGCCGAGGCCGAGCAGCCTGCCGCGGGTCCGCGCCTCAGCCTGCTGCTGCCGGAAGTTGTCGTAGTCGATGGCCTTGAGGCCGACCTCAAGGCACTTGCCGTACTGACCGGAGTCGGTCAGGAAGCCGAACGGCGTCCGGTGCGGGAAGTCGTCGTCAGCGACGAAGTTCCTGGCCCGGAACTCGGCCTGATCCATGCCCAGGTCATCGGCGGCCGCCTGGACCATCCGCTCCTGGAAGAACATCGCCTCGGTGACCCGGAACGAGCAGCGGTAGGCAACGCCGCCCGGCGCCTTGTTGCTGTAGGTCCCGCGCGCCGTCAGGTGCGCGACCGGGATGTCGTAGGCGGCGAAGGCCGAGTGCATCAGCCCGATCTTGAACTTGCTCGGCTGGGCGTCGGCGAAGAACGCGCCGTGGTCGGCGTCGGTGTGCATCCGCACGGCCAGGATCTTGCCGTCCCGGCGCAGTGCCATCTCGCCCTTGAGGTAGACGTCCCGCGCGAACCCGGTCGAGATGAGGTTGCCGGTCTTGTCCTCGATCCACTTGACCGGCCGCTCCAGCAGGATCGAGGCCAGGATCGAGCACACGTACCCGGGGTAGACCGGCACCTTGTTGCCGAAGCCGCCGCCGATGTCCGGCGAGATGATCCGGATCATGTGCTCGGGCAGCTCGGCCACCATGGCGACGGCCGCCCTGATGATGTGCGGCGCCTGCGTCGTCATGTAGACGGTCAGCTTCGACGTGGAGCGGTTGAAGTCGGCGATCGACCCGCAGCACTCGATCGGCGACGGGTGCGAGCGCGGGTAGTGCAGTTCCAGCTTGGAGACCAGGTCGGCAGACGCGAAGGCGCGGTCAGTGCCCTCCCCGTCACCGACCTCCCAGTCGTAGATGACGTTGTCGGGCTGGTTCTCCTTGTCATCCCGGATGACCGGGGCGCCCTCGGCGACCGCCTGCGCCGGGTTGACGATGACCGGCAGCGGCTCGTAGTCGACGACGATCGCCTCGCACGCGTCCTTGGCGATGTAGGGGTCGTCCGCGATGACGCAGGCCACTTCCTGGCCCTGGAACCTGACCTTGTCGGTCGCCAGCACCGCCTGCGTGTCGTAGGACAGCGTCGGCATCCAGGCCAGGTTCCTGGTGGCCATCATGTCGCCGGTCAGCACCAGGTGCACGCCGGGGATGTCCCAGGCCCTGCTCGCGTCGATCGACTTGATCCGGGCGTGCGCGAGCGGGCTGCGCAGGATCTCCATGTGGAGCATGCCGGGCAGCACGATGTCGTCGGTGTAGTTGCCCTTGCCGCGGATGAAGCGGTTGTCCTCGACCCGCTTGCGGCTCGCGCCGATACCGCCGATCTTGATCTCGTCTACTGCCTGCGACATGTTCCTCGTTCCCGTCTTCAGCCGGCCTGCGACCGGAGCTTGTCGGCAGCCCACAGCACCGACTTGACGATGTTCTGGTAGCCGGTGCAGCGGCACAGGTTGCCCGACAGGGCCCAGCGGACGTCTTCCTCGGTCGGGTCCGGATTGCGGTCGAGCAGCGCCTTCGCGGCCATCATCATGCCCGGCGTGCAGAACCCGCACTGCAGGCCGTGCTCCTCCTTGAAGCCCTCCTGCAGCGGGTGCAGCTCGCTCGCGCGTGGCCAGGCCCTCGACGGTCTGAATCTCGTGCCCGTCGGCCTGGACGGCGAGCATCGTGCATGACTTCACGGCGGTGCCGTCCACCAGCACGGTGCATGCGCCGCAGTTGGTGGTGTCGCAGCCCGTGTGCGTGCCGGTCAGCCCGAGCCCTTGCCGGATCAGGTGGGCCAGCAGCAGCCGGGGCTCCATTTCGGCGATCTTCTTCTCGCCGTTGATGGTGAACCGGATCCGGCGTACCGGTACGTCCTGCGTCTCCTCGTCGCCGCGATCGTCATAGACGATGGTCATCGGTCACGCCGCCCTTTCCTGCTGGCTCGGTGACGCGGCCGAGTATGCGCTCGACGAACGTCGCGACCATGTGCCGCTTGTACTCGGCGCTGCCGCGGTGATCGGTCCGCGGCCTGGCTGCGTCGGCGGCCAGGCGGGCCGCCTCGCCGATCGACTCGGCCGTCAGCGGCCGGCCGGTAAGTGCCGCTGCCGCCTCGGTCGCGCCGATGGTGGACCCGCCGACGCCGGTGAGCGCGATGCCCGCCCGCGTCACCACCGTGCCCGAGGTCTCGACCGACACCGCGACGCCGACGGTGGCGAAGTCCCCGACGCGCCGCTCGAGCTTCAGGTAGCCGCCGGCCCTGGTGCCCTGCGCGGGCGGGATCGTCGCCTCGATCGCGATCTCGTCGGGCTCGAGCACGTTCTGGAACGGCCCGGTAACGAACTCGGCCACCGGTATCGACCGCGCGTGCCGCCCGGTCCCTGCGCCACGATCGAGCCGCCGAGCGACAGCACGGCCGATGCCCAGTCGCCCTGCGGGTCGGCGTGGCAGATGGACCCGACCAGCGTGCCCCGGTTGCGCACGATCGGGTCGGCGATCAGCGGCGCCGCCGCCGCCATCGTCGGCTGGGTCGAGGCCAGCAGCTGCGACCGCTCGAGGTCGGCGTGCCGGCAGAGCGCCCCGATCTGCAGGCGTGCCGTCGGGCTCGGCGCGGTGGTAGGCCAGGCCCGGCACGTTGTTGATGTCGACGACGAGCTCCGGCGAGGCGAAGCGGAGTTTCATCAGCGGGACGAGGCTCTGGCCGCCGGCCAGCACCTTGGCGTAGTCGCCGCCGTTGCGTCAGCAGCCCGATCGCCTCGTCCAGGGAATGCGGCGCCTCGTAGCGGAACCGCGACGGGTACATACGTTTCCTCCGGTCTTGCGGATGGGGTCAGGCCGGGGTGCCGGGACTGGCGTCGTCGGCCTCAGGGCCGAGCGGCTCAGGCACCGGGTCGCCCGGCGTGTCCGCCGGAGCGGCCGCAGCAGCGGCAGCATGCCGGGGCCGCGCGGCCGGGTCGGCGACTGCCTGCGGCCCGGACTCGTAGTCGGGATCGGGCCGCGGCTCCTGATGCGGCGGCCACGGACCGGAGACCGGCTGGCCGGCGATCTTGAGGTAATCGACGAGCTCGGGCCAGGCCCAGACGGTGGGCTCTTGCCCGTCTTGGGGGCGTGCTCCATCAGCTCGAACAGCCGCGGATTGCCCTTGCTTTGCCGTCGGACTCGATACGCATGCGACCGCTCTCCTCCGCCCAGTGGACACGGCCTGCCAGCAGAAATCGCCGCCTCGTGACGTGACACTGCATCTTGCACCCGCGGAACCGGGCTGCAACAGCCAAATAAGCTGTCGCTTAAGTAGGCAGGTCTGCTGGGCGGACAAGTCAGCGCAATACAGGAACTGCTTCAGCTCCAGATGGTGACGTAGACCGGGGGCTTGAACCGGGACGGCGGCACGCCGGCCGGCGGGTGAGCGCATCAGCTGCATGGCTTCCGGGGTACCGAGGAACCGCCGCAGCGCGCTCGCGGCGGTGCTGCGCCGCTCCCGCTCGAGCAGCGTCGCGTGCCAGCACTCCTCGGCCGGGAGCCCGGGCATGTCGACGAGCGACAGCTCGCCGCGCCGCAGCTGCTGCGAGACCAGGTGCTCGATCGCCGGCGCTACCCCGGCGCCGTCGGCCGCGGCCGCCCAGGCGGCGGTCTGGCTCTGGAAGACCCCGATGTTGCTCGTCCGGCGACCCCGAGCCGCGGCCAGCAGCCTGGCCGTCTCGCTGCCCGGGTCGGTGCCGGACGGGTCCACCAGCCAGCGCCACTGCCGGGCCGGGCCGCGCGGCCGCGACTGTGCCCCGCGGCGACCACGACCAGCCGGTACTTGAAGATGGGCTCGCTGACCACGATCGGCTGCTCGGCGGCCCGCCGGGCGGCGCGGCCAGGGCCGAAGGCGACGTCGGCCAGCCGGTTCGCGATCAGCACGGCCTGCTCGCCGGAGGCAGCCACGCCCGTCGCGACCTCCACGGGCCCGGCGAACCGGCGGCGGAACGCCTCGACCAGCGGGCCGGCCACGAACTCGGCGAACGTCGAGGTGGCGACGACCCGCAGCTGCTCGGGCGCGCCCTGCGCGGCGCCGGACGGCGGCGTGCGCCTCGGCGCCGAGCACGACGATCTGGGACGCGGTCGCCGAGCAGCCGCGAGCCGCCCGGCGTCAGCGTCATGCCCGCCTGGCTCCGCGGGTGATCAGCTGGTCGCCGAGATCCTGCCGCAGGGCGGTGATGGCCTGCGACACGGCGGACTCGCTGACGCCGAGCGCGCTGGCCGCAGCCGTGACCGAGCCGAGCCGGGCGACCAGGACGAACGCGTTCAGCTGCGTCAGCGTCATGACTCACGCCCGGCGGTGCGTCCGTACACTGCGCAGGAAGCGGCGCGCACTGAGGCTGCGCCTCCGGGGGGTAGGCAGCACCGTGCAGGTCCCCGCGCAAGTCGAGTACGAGAAGGCCGCCAGCGTTGAGCATGCGCTCGCGCTGCTGGCCAGGTACGCGCCGGGCGCCCGGATCCTGGCTGGCGGGCACAGCCTGATCCCGATGATGAAGCTGCGGCTGGCGCAGCCCGAGGTGCTCATCGACATCAACGGCGATCACCGGCCTGCGCTATATCGAACCTAGCCGGTGGCGAGCTGCAGCATCGGCACGCTGGCGCGGCACGCGGACCTGCTGGCCGGCGCTCGCGGCGGGCGAGCATTTCGCGATCCTGCACGACGCCGAGCGGGTGATCGCCGACCCGATCGTGCGGCAACTGGGGCACGATCGGCGGATCCCTGTGCCAGGCCGACCCGTCCGAGGACCTGTCCGCCGCGTTCGCCGCGCTGAAAGGCACCATGGTCATCCACGGCCCGGACGGCAGCCGGGAGGTGTCCGCGCGGGAGTTCCACACCGGCCCGTACGAGACCGTCGTCGGCGCCGGCGAGATGCTCACCGAGATCAGGCTGCCGATCAGGCCCGATGGCGGCAGCGCGTACCTGAAAGTCTCCCGCCGGGCCGGCGACTGGCCGATCGGCGCGGCCGGGGCGGCGGTCTGGCTGGACGGGCGACACGCATCACCGACGTCGGCATCGGCCTGACAGCGGTCGGCGCCACTCATTTCGTCGCCGCCGAGGCCGAGGAGTTCCTGCGCGGCCGCCGGCCGGCGACGAGCAGACCCTGCGCCGGGCGGGCGAGATCGCGGCCGAGCACTGCCGCCCGGTCTCCGATCAGCGCGGCCCCGCCGACTACAAGCGCCACCTGGCCCGCGAGCTCACCGCCCGGGTGCTGCGGATCGCCGTGTCCCGCGCCCGCGGGGCCCAGTCATGAGCGGAGCCCGTCGTGAAGATCACCGTCACCGTCAACGGCACCGATTACACGCGGGTGGTCGAGCCGCGGCTGCTGCTCATCCACTTCCTGCGCGATGAGCTCGGCCTGACCGGCTCGCACTGGGGCTGCGACACCTCCAACTGCGGCGCCTGCGTGGTGTGGCTCGACGAGACGCCGGTGAAGTCGTGCACGGTGCTCGCCGTCATGGCGGACGGGCGGCGGGTCGCCACCGTCGAGGGCCTGGCCGCGGGGCGGCGTGCTCGACCCGGTACAGGAGGGCTTCGCGGCCTGCCACGGCCTGCAGTGCGGCTTCTGCACGCCGGGCATGATGCATGACCGCCCGCTGGCTGCTCGACCAGCAACCCGGACCCGTCCGAGGCCGAGATCCGCGAGGCGATCTCCGGCCAGGTCTGCCGGTGCACCGGCTACGAGAACATCGTCAGGTCCGTGCTGTGGGCGGCCAAGCACGACCGCCGGCGGCACGGGCCCCGACGAGGGGACGGTGCCGATGCACGACCGTGACGGGCGTGAACGGCGCCTACGGCTCGTCCCGCGCAAGGAGGACGCGCGGTTCATCACGCGGCCAGGGCACGTTCGTCGACGACATCACGCTGCCCGGCATGCTGCACGGCGCGATCCTGCGCAGCCCGCTCGCGCACGCCCGGATCCTCTCCGTCGACGTCAGCGCGGCCCGGCCCACCCGGCGGTGGCGGCGGTGCTCACCGGCGCCGACCTGGCCGAACGCGGCCTGGCGTGGATGCCGACGCTGTTCGGCGACGTGCAGGCGGTGCTGGCCACCGACAAGGTGCGGTTCCAGGGCCAGGAGATCGCCTTCGTCGTGGCGCACGGACCGGTACGCCGCCAGGGACGCGCTCGAGCTGATCGCAGTCGACTACGAGCCGCTGCCGCCGGTCATCGACGCCCGGACCGCGCTCGATCCCGGTGCGCCCGTCGTCAGAGACGACCTGGTCCGCGACGACCGTGCCAGGGCCGGCAACCACATCTTCGACTGGAGCGCCGGGCGACAAGGCCGCCGCCGACGCGGTATTCGCCGCCGCCGACGTGGTGGTCAGCTGCGACATGGTCTACCCGCGCTCCCATCCGGCGCCGCTCGAGACCTGCGGCGCGTCGCCGACTACGACGCGGTCGACCGGCAGGCTGACCCTGTGGTCGACGCAGCCAGGCCCCGCACGCGCACCGCACGATGTACGCGACGCGTGACCGGGCTGCCCGAGCACAAGATCCGGATCGTGTCGCCCGACCTCGGCGGCGGGTTCGGCACCAAGGTGCCGGTCTACCCCGGCTACCTGTGCGCCGATCGCGGCGTCGATGGTGACCGGGCGGCCGGTGAAGTGGGTGGAGGACAGGTCGGAGAACCTGATGTCCACCACGTTCGCCCGCGACTACCACATGCACGGCGAGATCGCCGCGACCGCCGACGGCCAGATCCTCGGCGCTGCGGGCGCGGGTGCTCGCCGATCACGGGGCGTTCAACGCGGCCGCGCAGCCGTCGAAGTTCCCGGCCGGCTTCTTCCACATCTTCACCGGCTCCTACCAGACCTGCGAGGCGGCGTACTGCGAGGTCACCGGCGTCTACACGAACAAGGCGCCGGGCGGGGTGCGCCTACTCCTGCTCGTTCCGCATCACCGAGGCCGTGTACCTGGTCGAGCGGCTGACCGACATGCTGGCCCGCGAGCTCGGCATCGGACCCGGCCGAGCTGCGGATGCGCAACCTGCTGCGCCCCGAGCAGTTCCCCTATACGAGCCCGACCGGCTGGCAGTACGACTCCGGCGACTACCCGCGGGCCCTGCAGCTGGCGCTGGACATGGCCGGCTACGACGAGCTGCGCCGCGAGCAGGCGGAGCGGCGCGCCCGCGGCGAGTACATGGGCATCGGGCTGAGCTTCTTCACCGAGGGCGTCGGCGCCGGGCCCGCGCAGCCACATGGACATCCTCGGCCTCGGCATGGCCGACGGCGCCGACCTGCGGGTGCACCCGACCGGCAAGGCCGTGCTGGCCATCTCGGTGCAGACCCAGGGCCAGGGCCACGAGACCACGTTCGCCCAGCTCGTGGCGCACGAGCTGGGCCTCTCGCCGGACGACGTCGAGGTCGTGCACGGCGACACCGACCGGACGCCGTTCGGCCTCGGCACCTACGGCTCGCGGTCCACGCCGGTGTCGGGCGCGGCGGCGGTCATGGCCGCGCGGAAGGTCCGCGACCGGGCCCGGCTGGTGGCCGCGGCCATGCTCGAGGTCGCCGCGGACGACCTGGAGTGGCTGGACGGCAAGTGGCGGGTCCGCGGCGACCCGGACCAGGCCGCTCGGCATCGCCGAGATCGCCATGGCCGCGCACTCGTCGCTCGAGCTGCCGGCCGGGGTCGAGGGCCACCTGGACGCGTCGGCCGTGTACAACCCGCCGAACCTGACGTTCCCGTTCGGCGCCTACATCTGCGTCACCGACGTCGACCCCGGCACCGGCGAGGTCAAGGTCCGCCGCTTCATCGCGGTCGACGACTGCGGCGTCCGGATCAACCCGATGATCGTCGAGGGACAGGTGCACCGCGGCCTGGCCGACGGCATCGGCATCGCGCTGATGCAGGCCATCTCGTTCGACGAGATCGGCAACTGCCTGGGCGGCTCCTTCATGGACTACCTGCTGCCGACGGCGCTCGAATGCCCCTCGCCGGAGCTCGGCGCGACCGTCACGCCCGTCGCCGCATCACCCGATCGGCGCCAAGGGCATCGGCGAGTCGGCCACCGTCGGCTCGCCCCGGCCGTGGTCAACTCGGTCGTGGACGCGCTCGCCCCGTTCGGCGTGGTGCACGCGGACATGCCCCTGACCCCGGCCAACGTGTGGCTCGCCATCCAGGGCCGCCCGGTCCGCGCTGACCTGGCCGTCAGCTAGTCCGGGAATCTTCGCAGCGGCCGGCGAGCTATATGAGGTACGAGCTATGCCAGGTCACTCGCTGGCCGGCCGAGCCGCCAGGACCGCGGCCCTCGTCGCCGGGTCAGGTCCTGGCTGTCAGATGATGGGACATATGAGCGATCTCGCCGAGCAGCTGCCAGATGTGCCGACCCTGCTAGCCGAGCTGGACGGCGTCAGCTATCTGGCCGACGAGCCCCTCGGCACGGCCCTGTTCCTGGCCGCGCGGATGAGCCAGCCCATCCTCCTCGAAGGTGAGCCCGGCGTCGGCAAGACGGAGGCCGCCAAGGCCCTGGCCGCTGTCCTGGACACCCCGATGATCCGGCTGCAGTGCTACGAGGGCCTGACGTCGTCGGAAGCGCTGTACGAGTGGAACTACCCGCGCCAGCTGCTGGCCATCAGGCTGGCAGAGGCCAGGGGCGAGGCACCGCGCGAGGCTGACCTGTTCAGCGACGACTACCTGCTGGAGCGGCCGCTGCTGGCGGCACTCGACCACCCGGGACCCCGGCCGGCCGTACTCCTCATCGACGAGGTCGACCGCGGTGATGACGAGTTCGAGGCGTTCCTGTTCGAGCTGCTGGCTGAGTCCGCGGTCACCATTCCCGAGCTCGGCACCCGGCGCGCCGCCTTTCCCCCCGTGGTCGTGCTGACCTCCAACCGGACCCGCGACCTGCACGACGCGCTGAAGCGGCGCTGCCTGTATCACTGGATCGACTACCCGGACGCCGCGCGGGTCGCCGCGATCATCAGGCGGCGGGTGCCGGGGGCGAGCGAGCGGCTGGCCGGGCAGGTGGCGGCCGGGGTGCACCGGCTGCGCGGCCTCGACCTGGCCAAGCCGCCGGGAGTCGCTGAGGCGATCAGCTGGGCGAACGCCCTGCAGGTACTCGGCGCAACCGAGCTGTCGCAGGCCGCTGCCCGCCAGACCATGGGCACCGTTCTCAAGTACGCGGAGGACCTGCAGGCCGCGCGCGCCGCCGACTTCGCGGCGGTCGTCGGCCATGGCGGCGGTGATGGCTGAGACAGGGCGGGACGCCGCTGGTGGCGGCGACCTCGTTCCCGTCGGTCATGGGGGTGATCTGGCCGGCATCGCTGCACTGTTCGGCGCCGCGCTGCGCCGGGCGGGCCTCCCGGTCGGGCCGGGCCGCACCGAGCGGTTCGCCGCCGCGGTAACGCTGGCCCGCCCGCAGACCACGCGCGACCTGTTCAGCTGCGCACTCGCCACCCTGGTGTCGAGCAGGGATCAGGCCGAGACCCTGCGGCAGGTCTTCACTGAGGTCTTCGGCTCGCCGGACAGTCCCGACCCGATGGCTGCGGTCGCCGCGACGGTGCCGGGACTCGGCAGCAAGCCGCCGGCCGCGCACCTGGCCGACGCGGCGATCGCCGCGCGGCAGCACCTGGGCACCGTGTCCGTGGGCGGCGACGGTCAGGACGCCGGAGCCGACAGTGACGAGGAGATCACGCGGCCATACCTCGGCAGCCCGGCCGAGCGGCTGGCCGGCACCGACTTCGCCGAGCTGTCCCCGGCGGAGCTCGCCGAGCTGATGGCGGCGATGCGGCAGATCACGCTGGCGGTGCCGAACCGCCGCTCCCGCCGGCGCCGGCCGCGGCCGGGCGGGAGCAGGACCAACATGCGCGCGACCCTCAGGCATGCCCGGCGCACCGGCGGCCACACGTTCAGGCTGATCGGCGAGGTCCCGGCGAAGCGGCCGCGCCGCCTCATCGTGCTGTGCGACATCTCGGGCTCGATGGAGCCCTACGCCAGGGCGATGATCCAGCTGCTGTACTGCGCCGCCGGCGGGGCGGGCGCAGAGGTCTTCACGTTCGCCACCAGGCTGACCCGGCTGACCACGGCGCTGGCCCGGTCCACGCCTGCGGTCGCGCTGGCCCGGGCGGCCGCGGCCGCGCCCGACTGGCACGGCGGGACCCGGCTCGGGGAGGCGCTGAAGGAATTCAACGACGCCTACGGGCGCCGCGGGATGGCCAGGGGTGCCGTCGTCCTGATCATTTCCGACGGCTGGGACACCGGGGATCCGGAGATCGTGCGGCGTGAGATGCAGCGCCTGTCGCTGGTGGCCTTCAGGATCGTGTGGATGAACCCGCGGACCAAGAGCATGGCCTACCAGCCGCTGGCCGGCGGGATGGCGGCCGCGTGGCCGTACTGCGACGCCGTGGTCAGCGGCCACTCGCTGGAGGCAGTTGACCAGCTCGCCGCAGCGCTCGCTGACCCGGTCCGGCGCCGCGCGGAGGTCCGCGCCATCGGCTAGGGCGCTCTGCTACTCGTCGCTGTCGGACGGCCGGACGCGCACCACCGGGAACGAGCCGCGCTCGATGCTGACGCTCAGGCCCTTGCCGCGGCGCAGGACCTTCGGCACCTTGCGCGCCTTCCGCTTGACCTCGATGCCGCCGAGGACGCAGGTGCCCTCGATCCTGAGCACCGGTGCGTCCGGGCTGGCTGCATCGCCGGAATTTCCGGCGATCTCGCGGCCGCCGAGAATGGCGACGCCGTTGTCCACCACCCGCATTTCCGGCGGCACTGTCACCTCGATGCCGCCGAGCACGGAGGTGGCCCGCAGTACGACCTCCTTGCCGGGCATGATCGCCTCGCGGAAGTCCAGCTCGGCACCGCCCAGGAAGGTGACGACGGTGATCACCGGCTCGGGGTGCCAGGCGCCCTTGCGAGTGGCGCCGCCGAGGATGGCCACGATGCGGCCGCCCCGTGCGGCGGGCCTGACCTCGCCCGGCGCGGCGACCGGCGCCAGGGCGTGCTCACCGGGCAGGTCCTCAAGCAGCGGAACCAGATCAGCGTGCGTCTTCGCCGCGTAGATGGCATCGAGGCGCTCCGAGTGCTCCTCCGGCGTCAGGCGACCCTCCGCCATGGCACTGTTGATCACCGCGGCAGCGGTATCCCGGTCGGCGTCGGAGGCCCGCAGCCTGGAATTCGCGTTGAAATCCCGGGGGTCCATGCAGTTATTGTCAGGCATACCGGCCGGTAGGCGGAACTGGAGGATCGATGGGGCACGTAGAGGCGGGCCATCTGGGCCATGCCCTGCCAGACGGCAGAGTGCTGCTCGACGACGTCTCCTTCCGCGTCGGCGACGGCGTCGTGGCGGCCCTCGTCGGGCCGAACGGGGCGGGCAAGACCACGCTCATGCGCCTCGTCTCCGGCGATCTGACCCCGCAGTCGGGCACGGTCAGCTCCAGCGGGGGGCTGGGCGTGATGCGGCAGTTCATCGGCGGCATCAGGGACGACAGCACAGTACGTGACCTGCTGCTCTCGGTGGCTCCGCCGCGCGTCAGGGCCGCGGCTGACCGGCTGGACGCGGCTGAGCTGGCGATGATGGAGCGGGACGACGAGCCGACCCAGATGAGGTACGCGACGGCGCTCGCCGAGTGGGGCGACGCCGGCGGATACGAGGCCGAGGTCCATTTCGACGCCTGCTGCGTCGCGGCGCTGGGCATCAGCTACGACCGGTGCCAGTACCGGGAGGTGGCGACGCTGTCGGGGGGCGAGCAGAAGCGGCTGGTGCTTGAGTCGATGCTGCGCGGCAGGGACGAGGTGCTGCTGCTCGATGAGCCGGACAACTACCTGGACGTCCCCGGCAAGACCTGGCTCGAGGAGCAGCTGGCCGCGACGCCGAAGACGGTGCTGCTGGTCAGTCACGACCGGGAGCTGCTGGCGGCGTGCGCGGAGCGGATCATCACGGTCGAGGACCGGCACGTCTGGGTGCACGGCGGTGGCTTCGCCAGTTATGCGCAGGCCCGGCGGGAGCGCAACGAGCGCCTGGACGAGCTGCGCCGGCGCTGGGACGAGGAGCACGAGAAGCTCCGCCAGCTGATGCTGATGTACAAGCAGAAAGCGGCCTACAACTCGGATATGGCCTCCCGCTACCAGGCCGCGGTCACCAGGCTCCGCCGTTTCGAGGAGGAAGGGCCGCCCGAGGTGGCCCCGAGAGAGCAGAACGTGCGGATGCGGCTGCGCGGCGGCCGCACCGGCAAGCGAGCGGTGATCTGCGAGCAGCTGGAGCTCACCGGCCTGATGCGCCCGTTCGACCTGGAGGTCTGGTACGGCGAGCGGGTTGCCGTGCTCGGCTCCAACGGCTCGGGGAAGTCACATTTCCTTCGCCTGCTGGCCGGCGACGAGAGCATCGCGCACCAGGGCACGGGCCGGCTCGGCGCCCGCGTGGTACCGGGGATGTTCGCGCAGACGCACGCCCGGCCGGACCTGGCGGGCCGGACGCCGCTGGACATCCTGATGCTCGAGCACGCCCTGGTCATCAACGAGGCGATGGCCGCACTGTCCCGGTACGAGCTCACCGGCTGCGCGCGGCAGCCGTTCGGCACGCTGTCCGGCGGTCAGCAGGCCCGGCTGCAGATCCTGCTGCTCGAGCTGGCCGGCTCCACGCTGCTGCTGCTCGACGAGCCGACCGACAACCTTGACCTGGCCAGTGCCGAGGCGCTGCAGGAAGGCCTGGAGCAGTACTCGGGCACGGTGGTCGCCGTGACGCATGACCGCTGGTTCGCCCGGTCATTTGACCGGTTCCTGGTGTTCGGCGCCGACGGTCAGGTGTACGAGTCGGCCGGGCCGGTCTGGGACGAGACCCGCGTGGACCGGCCGAGGTGAGAGAGGCCTTGCTAGGCTGCTTGAGTCTTCAGGGGGCTGCGGGTTCGCGGGCGGCTCTCCCGGAACCGGAGCCGGAGGGATCAGGCATGGTGAAGAAGCTGCTCGTGGTCGTGCTGCTTGGACTCAGCGCATTCGCCGTGTGGCGGAAGGTTCAGGCGGACAGGGCTGAGCTTGACCTGTGGACCGAGGCGACCACGGCCGACGAATAGCCGGCGGCTGGTCCTGCCATGAAGGACACGACGGACAAGCCGGTCATCTCTCTTCTCTGCTGCGGCCTGATGGGGTCTCTGGTCACCGACGGCGGACTGATCGAGCGGTCGTTCGCCGAGGCGATCGCGACCCAGGGTGTCGTCAGCGGGACCAGTGCGTTCGCGCAGCGCATGGCGCAGGTCTACCAGGCCCGCGGCCGCGGCGCCGGGGACGTGCTCGCGGCCCTGTTCCCGGACAACGAGGCGCGGGCGCAGGCCGCCCACCTGGCGTTCGACCGTGCCGTCGCGGACGCGCTCGGCCGGGTCGTGCTCGAGCCGGTGCCGGGGGCGATCGGCGTGCTTGACCACCTGCGCGCGACCGGCTGCCGGGTCTGCGTGGTGACGAGCCTGCCGCGGCGCGCCCTGGACCTGGTCCTGGCCCCGGCCGGGCTGCAGCCGCACATCGACCTGGCGCTGAGCGCCGAGGATGTGAGCCGCGGCTTCCCCGCGCCCGACCTCGTGCTGACGGCACTGATGCGGACCGGTACCGGCGCGGTCGCCGAGATCGCGGTTGTCCACGGCACCGGGGCGGGCGTGGAGTCCGGCCGCCGGTCCGGTGCCGGCATCGTGGCCGGGGTGCTCACCGGCCCGCACGCGGCCGCCCGGCTGCGCGCTGCCGGTGCCACTCACGTCCTGGGCAGCATCGCTGACCTTCCCGGCCTGCTGCTCGCGCCGCCGGCCGCCGCGATCCCGGCCGCGCGCACTGAGCCAGCGATCCGCGCTCAGGTGCCGTCCGGGCGCCGCACTCTGGGGCTGTAGGCGGGTCAGCGGCTGGCATCTGCCTGACTGGCTAGCTGCCGGAGCGGGACCTCGAACCCCTCGCCGTACGTCGGGAAGGCATGAACCACGTCCGCGAGCACATCCAGGGGCACGCCAGCGCGGATGGCCACGGTCGCCTCGCCAATCCAGCTGTCTGCTCCGGGACCGAGCGCGGCCGCGCCGATCAGGACCCGCCGGTCCCGGTCGGCGACCAGCACCAGGCTGCCCGCGGTCGTGCCGTCGGTAGCCGTTCTGGCCTCGTCCGCGAGGTCGCGGCTCGCCGTCAGCACGCTCAGGCCCGCGGCCCGGCCGCGCGCAGCGGTCAGGCCGACGCTCGCCATTGGCGGCTCGGTATAGATCACCCGCGGGATGGCGGTGTAATCGGCGGTCAGCCGGTCGCCCAGCAGGTTGCCGGTCACCACGCGCGCCTGATAGTTCGCCCCGTGCGTGTAGGGAGCAAGGCCCGTGACATCGCCCGCGGCCCAGACATGCTGCTGACCACGGACCTGGCAGCGGTCATCCACTGCGATAGCGCCGGAGTCCTCGGTCTCGATGCCGAGAGTCTCCAGACCCAGGCCCGCGGTGAACGGCCGGCGGCCTGCGGCGAGCACGACCCGCTCGGCCGTGACTGCCGATCCGTCCCTGAGCAGCAGCCGTGCGCCGCCCGGCGCCGGTTCCGCCCGGACGACCTGCACTCCGGTCATCACCCGCACGCCGTCGGCAGTCAGAATGCGGGCCATCCCGGCGGCGATCTCCGGCTCTTCCTGGCCGACCAGCTGATCGGCGGACTCGACCAGGGTCACTGTCACGCCGAAGGCCGAGTAGGCCTGGGCGAGCTCGCAGCCGACCGCCCCGCCGCCGAGCACGATGAGCGACTCGGGATAGTCAGCGGCCGACAGGGCCTGATCGCTGGTCCACGCCGGCACGGAGCCGAGCCCGTCAACGGGCGGGATGGCGGGAACCGATCCTGTCGCCAGCACGAGGTCGCGCCAGGAGAGCTCAGTGCCTGAGCCATCGGCCGCGGTGACCACTGCGGTGCCCGGTCCGGTGATGCGCCCGGTCCCCCGCAGCAACGTAACCCCGCGCGCCTGGATATCCGCTGCCTTTGCGCTGTCGTCCCGGTTCGCGCTGAGCTTGTCGCGCCGTCGCACCGCCGCCGCGTAAGCCTCCGGATCTGGGTCGAGGCTGACGGGCCGCGCCGCGGCGCCGAGGTCAGTGAGCCGCCGTGCCTGCTGCCTGGCGTGCGCGCTCGCCAGCATCGCCTTGCTCGGGATGCACGCGACGAACGGGCACTCGCCGCCTACCCGGAGCCGTTCGATCAGCACGACCGACTGGCCGCTGTCGGCGATACCCCCGGCGACCCACTCGCCCGCGGAGCCGCCGCCGATCACCACCACATCAAAGGACGACATTCGCCGAACGTAACTCATCAGGACTTGGCGCGAAGGCAGCCACGACGAGATGTCAGTGCCGGGGACGGATACGGCTCGCACCTGAGGCCGGCCCGGGTCCGTCCCGGACATGCGCGCTCATCTCTCGCGCGGCCGCCCGGAAGGTTCGACTTCGTCAGCCGATCGGGTTGGTGACCCAGTCGGCCGGGTTGGTTTCGAGCAACCGCATGTGCTCGAACAGCTCGGCCGGCGTGCGCATCGAGTCTGTGGGCGTCGTGATGTCAATTGAGCTGCCATCTACATCTGGTGCGCACAGCTCGTGAGTGTCAGATCCGCCGTGCGAGTCCGCAGCCGGGTTGGTTGTGGTCTGGACGTCATAACCGCGGAGCACAGTGTGCTTCGTCGGGCGGGCCGCCGAGTTCCAGCAGGCATCCGCATTCCCGACGCCTCCTTTCCCGATCCTGATACTCGTCCCCGTCGGGAGGCTGTGCTGGCCAGTGAGGTCTACGGCATTGGCCAGCAGAAACCCGTCCTTGGCGGCGTAGCTGACCGAGCTGACGCTCCAATCGCTGGGCACGTCAGTCAGCTGGAGGTCGAATCGAATCGGCTGACCGCCGGCGCGGCCGAAGCTGATCCCGCGCGCGATCCGCAGCAGCGTGGCGACCGGCTGGCGGTGCCTGTTCGGGGTCTGGAACACCGCCCAGGCGCCGGCCCGATATTCCCAGATGAGCCCCTGGTACTGCTCGGGGAAGTCCACCCAGAATGCCTCGCGCCCGCGGATCGGCGCCGTGCTGCCGCCTACCCGATAGTTCTCGGGCGCGTAGCCGCCGGGCTGGCAGGAGATCTCCTCGTCACCATTGCGCAGAGCGCACGCGCCCGGTGCCCAGGTCGTCAGTTCCCAGCTGAAGTCGCGGCCCGCGTCGATGTTCATGTAGGCCATGGTTGTGCTCGCAAAACCCGAGCGGAGCTGGTCCCCGGCCGGCAGCCAGCCGAAGCTGGCGTCTGTGCCGAGCACCGGCAGCGACCCGGTCTGCACAGGTGGCAGACCCGGCGAATCCGGCAGCCCAGACGCCGCGGCCTCAGACCCGGTCCGGGACGTCCGCAAGCCCGGGCGGCCGCCGAAAAGCACGCCGCCGGTCAGCGCTATGGCGACAACGATGGATGCTGCAAGCGCGGGGACGGCTATCAGACCGGCGCGCTGGCAGCGCAGCAGGGAGTTGCCGCGCCGGATGGCCGCGGTGACACTGACCCTGGCCGGTGGCTGCTCCTGGGTTGCCTGCTCATCGAGCAGCTCGGCGAGAAGTGCTTCGAACGTGGCAGTCATCATGCCTCCTTGTCAGCGGGCCGCGAGGTAGCGTCGACGGCCGACGCCAGCGGCCGCTTGTCCGCCCCGAGAGTGCGGCGCAGGGTGTCCAGCGCCTTGGCCGTCTGGCTCTTGACGGTGCCGCGCGTGCAGCCGAGCAGTTGCGCGGTCTGGTCGACGTTCATGTCGAGGTAGAAGCGGAGTACGACGGTCGCGCGCTGCCGGGCAGGCAAGACCGACATGGCTGCCTGCAGGTCGATGGCCGAGTCGGTGTCGGGCGGGTCGGCTTGCCGGTCGGGCGGCTGGTCGCTCAAGGTCACCCTGGTGCGCCAGCTGGACCGCCGTTCGTCGAGGAACTCCCGCACGACGATCGCGCGGGCATAGGCGTCGATATTGTCGGCGGCTACGGCCCTGGGCCACTTGACGTACAGCTTGATGAGGGCGGCCTGGACCAGGTCATCGGCCCGCTGCCAGTCCTGGCACAACAGCATCGCGAGCCTGCGCAGTGACGGCAGCCTGGCACTGACGAAGCGGGTGAACTCTGCTTCGCGCGCTGTCATCGGCATTGGCCGCTCTGGTTAGTACTCACACCGCCGAGACGGGACGAGCAGCTCGTCTGGTTGCCGTGGCGACCATAGCTCCCAATTTCCACGGCCCCGCCTGGTGTTCTACTACGGTCTTGGCGCCGCCGAGCAGCACTCGACCCAGCGGCCCACTGCCTAGGAGTTGGCTCGCAGTCCGTCACGGGTCGTAAAGTGCCTGCTCGAGACCATGCCGCGATGCGGTCGATCGGGCCGGAGTCCGCCCACGTCGGCCGCCTCCGTGGCACGTAGGCTCGCAGTCAAGCACGCCGAAGACGCCGCGCAGCGGGCGAAGCTCCTTGACGGCGAGGGGCACGGTCATAACCTCAGTCGCCGAGCCCGGCACCCACACCAGCCATCGGCCTTAACGCCAGCATGCCAGACCAGCCTGCCCAATTCCTTTCCAGTTCAGCCGCCACGGCTGACGCATCGCGCCGCTCAGCGCTGCCGGTTGCCATACCCGCCCAGACAGCACCACACTGAGTCCGCTTCTCGCGGCCGCGGGGTTTCAGCTCGTCTCCGGAGTCACGCGTAGCAACCACGACACGACCCACCACTGGATCCCGCACCACGAGAGTCGGTCAGGAGCCGGCCGATCGCCGTGTCGCGCCGGTCCTCGAAGGTCGTGCCCAGGACTCGCAGATCCCGGTCGTGCTGGTTCGCGGACACGGCACTGGTGCGCGCGGTTCCGCGGCCAGGAAGGCGCGGATGTGCCGGGCGTCAACACCCTCGGTGTCCTCGGGCATTCTCGGCGAGAGGGCGCGTTCAGATAGAGTCAGCATCCATGAGGGAAGCAGCTGCGCGAGAGACGCCCCGGGCGGGCCTTCGGCGGCATGTCAACTCCTGACAAGCAGGTGGTCTTGCACTGACGTAGCATGCCGCCGGAACCGCGATTACGAGAGAATCTGCAGGTCATCAGGCCTGTAACCTGGGGCTATAGCTCAGCTGGTAGAGCACCTGCTTTGCAAGCAGGGGGTCAGGGGTTCGAGTCCCCTTAGCTCCACGCGATCTTGAAACGGCGCCTGATGGGCTCCGGGAACCCCTCCTGACCTGCATATTCACGCCCAGGGCGAATATCTGCCAGCCATGGGTGCGCGACCACGCAAACGCTCGGGCCAGGAAACCGCCGGGGCGCTCGTGCCATTAACGTGCCTGTGAGCCGCCGACGAGTCGTGGTCTATCACGGCTAGCGGTAGGCGGCTCCAGCCGCAGGTCGGTGCCGACACTTGCCTTCCGCTTCAGCCCGGCCGCCGCCATGTTGCCGAGAGCGCGATCTCGCGCTGGCGCTCATCGGAAGAGCACTTGAGCGAGAGCTGGCCGTCCGTCAATAGGGGCCCGCAGGAAAGTGCTGGTTACCTCGCTGGTCCTGGCAATGCGGCTCCGAACATACTCGGTGCTATCTAGTTCCTGACGGACGGAGATGTATGCCTGAGGACGCCACGCCGTTCGCGCTCGTGGTGCGGTTCACGGTGCGCCCCGGATCAGAAGAGGCATTCGACCGGCTCACGGAAGAGACCGTCGCCGTCATCCGCGAGCGCGAGACCGGCACCATGGTCTATGCCTGCCACACCGTGGAGGGGCAGCCGCGACAGCGGATCTTCTACGAGCTGTACCGCAACCGCGCCGCCTTCGACCGGCACGAGACGACTCCGCACATCCGCCGGTTCCTGGAGCAGCGGGCGCCGCTGCTGGAATCCACCGAGGTCGACTTCCTGACCCTGCAGGACGGCAAGGCGCCGCCCGGTTTCCAGCTGGACGCCATCGCCGCGGGCGCGCAGAACCGAGTCGCCAGCATGCAGCAGCGCGCCGGGATTCTTCGCGCGGTTCTGAAGGCTCTGGAGAACATGGACCAGGTCAGGACGATAGTGGCTGCCAGCGAGTCGGCCGAGAGCGCCATCGCCGGCGTGATGGAGCTGCTGGACATCGACCAGGTCCAGGCCGGGGCGGTGCTGGACCTGCAGCTGCGGTCGTTGTCCACGCACCGGCGACGGGCGCTGACCGATGAGCAGGAGCAGGTGCTGGCCGAGATGGCCGACCTGGAGTCGATCCTGGCCTCGCCGTACCGGCTGCGCGAGCTGGTCGGCACGGAGCGCGGCCGGAATCTGGCCCGGTACGACGAGCGCCGCTGGGCCCGCACCGGTGACGAGGACTGGCCGGGGCCGCCCCTCGGCGGAGCGGCAGGCACCGGTGCCTGACGACCGGCTCACCGGCGAGCGGATCGCCTGCCACCGCAAGCGCCTGGGTCTGTCCCAGGTCGAGTTCGCCGGCCTGGTCGGCCGGTCCGAAAGCTGGGTTTCTCAAGTCGAGTGCGGCATCCGCCCGGTCGACCGCATGTCGGTGCTGCAGCGAGTCGCCGACGTGCTGTCGGTCTCGGTGGCTGAGCTGACCGGCGGCGACGAGACAGCGGTGACGGACGAGCGGCCGGAGGCGTTCGACACCATCCGGCTCGCGCTCACCGGCCACCCCGCCATCGCCTCGGTCATCGGCACCGTCAGGCCGGCCCCGGTCCGCCACATCGAGGCACTGCGTCGCCAGCACGCCGAGATCTGGGAGCTGGTCCACGGCAGCCGCTACACCGAGCTGGCCCCCATCCTCGCTGCGCTGATCCCCGGCCTGGAAGCCGCGACCCGGACCGCCGCCAGCCAGCAGCACCGGGCCGAAGCCCGCGAGCTGCTCGGCGACACCTACCAGGCCACCGCCGCGATGATGGCGAAGATCGGCGAGACCGACGCCGCCTGGATCGCCGCCGACCGGGCCGGGTTCTGCGCCGAGACCGCCGGGTCACCCCTAGCGGTCGCGGCGAGCATGTTCCGGATGGCGCACGTGTTCCTCGCCCTCGGCCAGGTCGACCAGGCCCACCACGTCGCCGCCAGCATCGCAGCCGCGCTGGAGCCGAAGATCACCTCCAAGCCGAACCGGAAGTGCTCTCACTTTTTGGCGCGGCTCACCTGGTCCTGGCCATCGCCGCCGCCTGCGACAACCAGCGCAGCGAGGCGCACGAGCACCTCGACACTGCCCGCAAGATCGCCGGGCAGCTCGGCACCGACCGCGACGACTACGGAACCGATTTCGTGCCGTCCATCGTCGCCATCCACGCCGTCAACATCGCCGTCGGACTGGGCGACGCCGGGCAGGCCATCGAACTCGCCCAGTACGTCACGCCCGGTTCCCTGTCTCCCGACCGGCAGGCCCGGTACCTGATGGACCTCGCCCAGGCCCACCCATGCGACGCCAGATCTGCGAAGCCCTCCGCGCCCTCGCCGAAGCCGAGCGCATTGCTCCCGAGGAAACCCGCGTCCACTACGTCGGCCGGGCCGTCACCCGCGACCTCCTTCAGCTGTCCGGCCTGCGGCCCCGACCCGAACTCCGCGAGCTCGCCCAACGATTCGGAGTCCTTCCCTAGCCCGGCACCAAGCAGAAACTTCACGAATTGAGGCGCCCTATGGACTTTCATGGCAGGGATGGAGTGCGGCTGGCGTACGTAGAAGCTGGGGGTGGCCGGCCGCTCGTGCTGATTCACGGGCACCAGGACCGGGGATCACACTGGGTCGACTCGGGGCTCGCCGAACGACTGGCCGCGACCGGGTACCGGGTGATCATGCCGGACCTGCGGGCGCACGGAGACAGCGCCAAGCCGCACGCCGCAGCCGCGTACCCGCCTGACGTCCTCACCGACGACGGACTCGCGCTGATCAACCACCTCTGCCTCACCGACTACGACCTGGCCGGGCACTCTCTCGGCGGACGGACGGTAGCCCGGATGCTGATCCGCGGTGCCACTCCGAGGCGGGCAGTCATCAGCGGGCAAGGACTCGACTCGCTGCTGCACGCCGCGGAGCGGACCGAGTGGTACCGGGCTTTCTTCCTCGCGTGCGGCACCGGGGCTTTCGAGCCAGGCAGCGACGAGCAGGAGACCGAGGACTGGCTCCGGAACAACGACGGTGACCCCAAGGCGCTGCTACTGGCTCTCGACTCCTGGGTGAACACGACTACTGAGGAACTTGCCTCAGTCACGGTGCCGGTCCTTGTCCTGACCGGCGCGCAGGACTGGCACAATCAGACTGCCCAGGCGCTCGCAGACGCTATGCAGCATGGGCGTCACGCCGAAGTCCCCGGCGACCACTTCACTGCCGAGAAGACCCCGGAGTTCTGGCAAGCGCTGACCGGGTTCCTCGCGAGCTAGCGCTCTCCGAGACCCGGCATATCGCTCCCAAGGAAGACCGGCGTTCATGACGTCGGCCGCGCCCTTCACCCGCAATGTCTCCGGCTCCGGGGCCGCGTCTGCCACCCGAACCCGCACCCGCCGAGCGAGTCGGAGTGCCGCCGTGGGCTAGCGCCTGCTCATGCATGCTCAGCGTTGCCGAATTCAGCCGTACTTGGAACAAGGCGGCTTAGCTGCGCTCCGCCGCAGCGCGCTCCGCGCCACGCTCTGGCCTCGGAGGCCCCGCTCGCGCGGACGGACCTCGACGTCAGCAACGAGTACTAGGGCTGGGTGTGCCCACACCAAAACGGACCGGCTAACGAGAGTAGGCAGCATCACCGATCTTCCAAACTGGGGCTGCAGCTAGATACGATCCGGCCATGGCAGCGCAGTGCCCCGTTCGGAGAGTGGTCAGGGTCGCGCGCCTGTGGCAGGCACAGAACTACTGGCAAGTGTGGCTGTCTGCTGCCAGATGGCCCCTGGTGGCCCTGATCGTGGAAGTTGGTATCCGGCTGTTCTCCGGTAGGTGGCCTCAGTTCGACATGTTCGGCGCTATCGCCACTGTCGGGTACGTCGCTGCCCGTGGCATTGCCGGAAGCCGCGGGCTCCGGACGCGGCGCAAGATCCTTGGGTTGGCCGTTGCCTCAGATCGCGTTCCTGAGTTCTGATGAGTCGACGGGCCCGGCGGATCTGCGTTTCCTGGCTAACGGCCGTTCTGAGTGTCTGGCTGGTGGCTGCGGTGCTGCTGGCGGCGTGGGCCACGAAGGTCTTCGGACAGGAGTCGGCGACCGCATCGATTCTTCATTCGGTCAGCGCGACGGCCATCGTGTGTGTTGCCGTTGGCGGCCCAGCGACCGCGGTTGCCCTGTGGCTGCGGCAGCGTCTGGGAGCCGGGCAGTCTGTGCTGGGCGGAGTGGCGGCCACGATAGTCGCGTTCGCTGTTGTGTTTCTCGTCGTGATTCAGTCGGGCCTGGTTGCGCTGACGGCCGTGGTCCCGGTCGTGGTCGTCATCGCCATTGAGCTGGCCGTAGCATTTACGGTCCGGGCCAGGCTGCTGCGCCTGTAAGCCCAGCGAAGCTGCCGTGCCCGCTGCCTGCCCGATCCGATGGTGATCTGCGGCAAATCACGGTCGCTCACTGACCGGTCATCTCGCCGCTCACCTGCACGAGACCAGGTCAAAGGCGAGTGTCCACGATCTTTGCAAGCAGGGGGTCAGGGGTTCGAGCCCCTTAGCTCCACACGATCTTGAAACGGCGCCTGATGAGCTCTGGAAGCCCGCCTGACCTGCACATTAACGCCCAGGGGCCAATATCTGCCAGCCATGGGCGCGCGACCACACAAACGCCCCAGGCAGTACACCGCCGGGGCGCTCGTACCATTTAACGTGCCTTAGCGGATCCTGGCCAGCACGCCGCCGATGCCGTCGTCGTCTTCCGGTCCGTTGTTCTTCTGGTCCGAGGCCACGATCAGCTTGTCGAGCGCGGCGGCATCGCCTGGTCAGCGGCGGCCAAGGACGTTTCCGGTGTGTCGTAGGTCGTGGAAGTGCGCACCGGGAACGCCAACCTTGGCCAGGAGGGCCCGCGAGGACGCCACCCGAGTCTGGCAGTAGCCTGACGAGCTGCCGATGTTACTGGCCTGACCGGGCCGATCAGCAGCAGGAAATAGCTCAACCATGATTGTTACGGCCTTGTTCGCGTGCCCAGCTACGGCAGCGATGCGCCCTGCTGCCCCGGACAGCTGCGATCACCGATGCCTACCACGAGCTGCTCACCGCCAATCTGGAGCGCCTGTCCCGGTGGGAGCCCTGGGCCAGTGAGCCCACCGGCGTGGATGGCACCCGGATGTTCCTCGAGGCCCGGGGCCGAGCCTGGCTGGAGGGTAACGAGCTTCCGGTAGCCATCGCGGTACGGGCCGAGAACGGCTGGCGGCTGGTCGGCTCGGCCGGGTTGCAAATTGACCGGTATAGCCAGTCCGCTGATGCTGGTTACTGGATCGACGGAGAATTCGAGGGTTGCGGGCTGGTCAACCGCACGATGGAGGTACTGCTCGACCAGGCGTTGCCATTGCCCCGCGCGGGCACTGGCCGACCCGGCACGACCTTGGAGCCAGTGTGCACGTTCTCGCCAGCGTGACCGGCGGCGGTCATCACGGCCCGTTCTTTATCTTCGTCATCGTCGTCATCTGATAGTCGTCGGCGGTGTTATCGCGTCGCGTGTCTTCCGACGGTGACCCATCCGGCTCTGGCGGAAACGGCTGGTCGTCTCCTTCACCGCCTATCCCCGGCTTGATGATCATGGCTGGCTACGCCAGCAGGACGGGCACCAGCCGCCGGACCCGCAGCCATGTCCGCCACTCGAAGCACTCGGATTCACCGTCACTCTCGCACCCCTCGCCGCGTCAGCCAAGATCACCCGCCGCGTGACGTTCGCTGCTGCTCCCGGGGCCCGGGTATCTCCGGTCACCTCCACCCAGTCGGTCAATGCACGAAGCCCGGCTCTGCCTGGCGAGGGCGCTCCGCCGCCGCAGAAGGTAACTCCTCACTTGGCGCTCTGGTCGCTGCTTCCTGCGTTGTGCTGTTCACCGGCCGCCCGGTGGCGGCGGCCTTTCAGGATCCTGCCGAAGCCGCCCCGGCCGGCGATCACGTAGAGCAGGCCGCCCCAGGGGCATGAGAGCAGGCAGACGATCGCCCACGTTCCCTTGTTCAGGTAACGAACGGTTGCCTGATCAGCGCGGATGAGATCACGCAGGCAGAAGCCGTCCCAGGCAACGACCAGCACGGCGCCCAGGGCGATGACAGTGATCAGCGCCGGGTTCACCGGGCCCGTCCGGGCAGGGGTAGCCCGCCGCTGCCCTGCCAGCGTGATGGTGACGCCGCAACGGTGCTGGCCGGGCTAAGCCCGAGGTGCTCGCCGGGGCCAGTCCGCGGGTCAGCGCGGGCGGTCAGGTAGCGGTTCACGGGGTGTCCGGGTTGAGGATGAGCATTGAGGCGACTCTCTCGTCTGCGTCGAACGCAACCCGTGCCTTCATGTCGCCCGCCTCGTAGCGCAGCGGGATATCGACGACCGTGAGGTCGCCGATGCGGCGGACGAACGGCTCGCCCTCGCCGAAGCCCTCGAATGCGCCGACCAGGCCGGCCAGCGTGGCCAGGGCGCTGCCGCGGACTTCGTCCGTGAAAGCCTCCAGGACCTGCGCGTTGAAGGACTTCCTGGCTTCGTCCATGCGCCCTTCCAGGACGGCAGTGACGACCGTGATCGCGCGTTCCGCCGCGTCGGCCATGCGGACTGTCTTGTCCATGGGTTCTCCCGTCCTGGGATCGATGGGCCTGCCGAATCGCTGGAAGGCGGCCTGGCGGGTGACTCCGAGCAGGTCCCCGATCTCCTGCCAGGTGTGGCCCGCGTCCCGGCTGTGCTGGACGCAGAGCCTGAGCACCTGCTCTGACAGGTCATCCAGATCCTGAGCGCGCCGCACCAGGTCGAGGTAGGCAGGCGAAGCCAGCGGGTTGCCCACCGCCCGGGCCAGGGCCGCGGCCTGCTCGGCTAGCAAGCCGCTGAGGCTCGTCAGGGTCTGGGGAGAGTCGCCCACGTGTAAAGGATACGTTTACACGCTCCCGTGTCAAGCTATCCTTTACACCCAGGGGGCATCGGGGACGCGCGGTTCAGTCAGAGCGGCGATGCACGCAGTGAGCAGGCGCCGCATCTGAGCTTGCTCCCTGGCATCCAGATTGGCCAGCATCTCCTGCTCGACGCGGCGAACCGCAGCGCTGGCCACCTTGAGCTGACGGCGCCCTCGCGCAGTCAGCTCGGTCGGCAGTGCCCTGCCGACGGGTGCCCGTGCCGGGCGGACAACGAGGTCCTGGCGTTCCAGAGTCTGCAAGAGCACATTCATCGACTGCCGGGTGACGAAGGCGCCGCGAGCAAGCTCGGAGTTCGACAGACCCGGTCGCTGGGCAAGCAGCTCGAGGCAGGCGTAATGGGTGATCGTCATGCCAAGCGGCCTCAGCACAGCCTCCATCGCAGCGTGCAGCGCGCTCGCGGCCGCCTTCAGCATGTACCCCAGCGATGTGTCCAGCTCGACTCCGGGCTCGCCTTGACTCATGTCAGTAGTCTGACATACGTTGTGATGTGTCAGAAGACTGACATCCGCTGGGAGGTAAGAATCGTGGCCGTTACCGGACCCGACTTCATTTCACTGCAGGTGCGCGATCTGGAGCGCTCCGCCGCTTTCTACGAGCAGTACCTGGGGCTGAAGCGCTCCGACGCAGGACCGCCGCACGCCGTCGTGTTCGACACCAAGCCGATCGCGTTCGCCGTCCGCGACGTCGTCGCGGGCGTCGACCTGGACGCGATCGGGCAGCCGGGCCAGGGGATGGCGCTATGGCTGCACGCCCCCGACGCGCAGGACATCCACGACGCCCTCGCCGCCGCCGGCACGACCATCGTCTCAGCGCCCGTCGACGGCCCGTTCGGCCGCACTTTCACGTTCGCGGACCCCGACGGCTATCAGGTGACCCTTCACGACCGCGGCTGAGCCGGCGTCCTGGTTTTCAGCGCGGCAGCGCGCTTCTCACCGCGGCAGGCCGGCCGGTGGCTGAGACTTCCCGACCTGACGATTCACGGCTGGTCACCCGTTCCGGCTTCCAGGCGCACCGCGCAATAGTGACCGAGGCGCTTCAGCCGGGCTTGGACGCGACCAGAAGGAAACGGTGCCCGCTGGTCACGACCGGCCAGGCCGCGGCGTCGCCGTACAGGGCGCGGAGGCGGTCCCGGTATTTGTCCAGGCTGTACCCCGGGACCGACCAGCTGACGGCCTGCAGGTAGAAGACAACCGCTGCGATGTCGTCGAAGCGGACGCGCTGCACCGCCCTGGTTGCTTCCTCGGTCACGAGTCCCGCTTCGGTGACCTGTCGCTCGGCCAGCCCGATCCAGCTGTCCGGCTCCGCCGCCATCTCGATGCCGAGTATCCGGGCTAGGTCGTCGTTGTCGTGGCAATCGACCTGCTGGGTCACGAAGACGCCGCCCGGCGCGAGAACGCGGCTGACCTCGAGAGCAAGGAATGACTCGTGCCGGTTGCAGATCAGGTCAAGCGACCCGTCGCGGAACGGAAGGCGGCCGCCGTCGTCAGTCCCGTTCTGATCCATGTTGTCGCGAGCCGGCTCGTCCTGGATCACCGGGATGCCGAGCGGCCGCAGGCGCCGTCCGGCCACCGGCACATTGGGCGGCCATGCCTCGGCCGCAACGGTGCGCGGCGCGCGGTCCGGAAGCCCGGAGAGGATCTCGCCGCCGCCCGTGCCCATGTCCAGCATCGTCCGGGCAGTCCCGGCCAGCGCCGCGACGCGGGCGCTGTAGTCCCAGGGCAGCGGCTCAGTCCGGGAACGGCGGTCCAGCCAGGAGAAGTCCCAGCCGGAGAAGGGTGCGGTCAGCGCCTCGGCTACGAGCTCGTCAAAGCCTGCCACCGTGCCAGCCTGCCAGAACACCAGCTAAGCCGCTATACACCTCGGGCGAAGCCTGGGCCTGAACCCGGCAAGGCCGCCGGTGTTGACGCGTGAGATATCAATCTGATATCATATTTACAAGTGATCGGGACAGCCGATTCCGCGGCCTCACAGGAGGCACCCGATGAACGCATCTAGCAGCAACACCGTGACGGACCGCCTGCGCGCATGGTGGGCATCTCCGCCGCGATCCGGCATGCAGCGCCTGATCGTGCCGTACGAGTACCGTCACCTGCGCTTCTTCGGGACCGCACGCGTCGCGGGCGGCTCTGTCGCGGCCACTGCCGGCCTCATCTGCCTCTCGTACGGCGTCGGCGGATGGGCAGCCTTCTTCCTGGCAATCGCGGCGCTGAATCTTGCCGGCGGCTGCTGGTACCTCACGGTCGATCGGTCTGCGGCCGCCAGGACCTGAGCGCGGCCATGTCGAGATGATCGCCCTTAACGGCCGGGCGGCGCAGGCATTCCGGAACGGAACGGGCCGTGCGGGCGGTGGCTAGGATTGCGCGGTGTGAGCGAAGGCGAGCTGCTGATCGGGGACGGCGTCACCCAGGGGATCGTGCGGATCGGTGACACGGTGCGCCGGCCGCTGCGGCCGTTCAGCCTGACCGTGCAGGCGTACCTGGCCCATCTGCGCGACGCCGGGTTCACCGGCGCGCCGCTTCCGCTGGGCGTCGACGAGCAGGGCCGCGAGGTGCTGTCGTTCGTCCCCGGTGACGTGCCGCGCAACCCGCTCCCGCCGGAGACGGCGGGCGACGACGTACTCGTCGCCCTGGCCCGGCTGATCCGTGCGCTGCACGAGGCGTCCGCCGGGTGGGTGCCGCCGCCCGGACGCTGTCTGGGGCGGGACGCCGGCCAGCGCGGGACGCCCGAATACCGGATCCGGCCGAGCTGGTCAGCCATCGCGACTACTACCCCGGAAACGTGGTCTTCCGCGGCGGGCTCCCCGTCGCGCTGATCGACTTCGACCTGGCCAAGCCGACCACCCGGCTCTACGACATCGCGAACGCGCTGTGGTACTGGGCGCCGCTGCGCGATCCGCGGGACCGGGCGCCCGCGTTCGCGGACGCCGACATCCCGCACCGGGTCGCGGTGTTCGCGGACGCCTACGGCATGACGGCGCGGCAGCGTGCGGAGCTGGCGCCGCTGGCCGTCGACATGGCGCGCCGCTATCACGAGGACTCCCGCATGTCGGCCGAGCTCGACCCGGTGTTCCGCAAGCTATGGGAGGACGGCGCCAGGGACGAGCTGCCGCGCGCCGAGGCGTGGCTGCGCGAGACGGCCCCGGCAATCTCCGCTCGTCTCAGCGCGTAAATCCACAACCACCAAGCCGCGGGAACGCCCTTGCCCGATAGCGCCGATCCATGCGTTCCCGGCCTGGAGGCCGGGTCCGATTGGAAGCTGCGAGGGTACGTGCCTAGTGAGCTCCCGCCAGCGCGGTCAGATCACGTTCGGCATAGAGCCGGTGCTCCCATTCCTCGTTGAGAACGATGAGGAGGCACTCCCTGAGGGGGAAGTTCTCCGCCTGCGGCCAGCCGGGCTCGGTGCACGTCACTGCCGACGCGAGTTGCTCGCCGGTGAGTGACTCCAGCACGCTGCCGACCATGGCCTGGCGTTCGCGCCGGACTGCGAGCACATCATCGAGCGAGGGCCGTGCCTCTCGGTCCCACGGGATGCCGTCCCATCCGGGCGCCTCGTCCCACGGCAGGTCCAGCGGATGCCACGGCGAGGGATTGCCGAGAATCATCCGGCCAACCCAGGCAGCGCTGGCGAAGTTAAGATGCCGCAGGGTCTGGATGAAGGACCACTCGTCGTCGACGCTGCTGTGGAGCGCTGCCTCCGGGTACGTTCTGGCCCGTGCGATGGTGCCGTCCCACAGCCGTTCCAGGATCGCCCACGCCGCACGGAACCCTTCGGGGTCGTCAGGGCGCATCTTCGCCCGCTCGGGCATGCGGCGGTTCAGCTCGGCGTCGACGAGCGGCGCAATGTCGACGCCGTTCACGACGACGTTCTGCAGCTCGCCGTAGATCTCGACGTCCACAAGCTCGACGCCCCGCATTCGGCTCTCCCTGAACAGGACGCCGCGGAACTGGGTCCTGGTGAAGTCGACTGCGCGCATGACGGCGTCATCGAGGACGACCTCGGTGAACGCGGCACCGCGAAGGCTCACGCGCTCGAAGCGTGATCCGGCCAGGTCCTGCTCACGGAATTCGGTCATGCGCGCCACCGTAGTCGGCACTGCGGACGCTGAGCGTCCGGAATCGGCCCGCGGCTCACTTGCCGGCGGTCACGGCTTTGAGCTCGTCGAACGACTGCCTGATGACGCCCGGCAAGTCCAGCTGCCCGGTGTCGTTGATCCAGCGCTCGAACGCAATCCGGAACACGGCGATCCCCGCCTCGGCAGCCAGGCTTGCGGCCGGGTCGGGGACGCCTCGTTCCCGCAGTGCACTGGCGATCGCCGAGGCGAGCGTGGCCATCTTGATCAGCTCGCGCTCCTGAAGCTCGGTGTTAGCGGCGATAACGTCCTGGCGCTTGCGGGGCCGGTCGCCACCCTGCTGGATCATGGCGCCCGCGGCCTCGACAGCCGTGGCGACCGCGTCGATCGGCGTCGCGGAGCCGGGAGCGCTGGCGACGGTGCTCACGATGAGTTCCTGCAGGGCGCCCGCGCCCCAGAACAGGACCTCGCGCTTATCGGCATAGTGGCGGAAGAACGTCCGCTCAGTCAGCCCTGCCCGCCGTGCGATCTCCGCCACGGTGGTCTGCTCGAACCCGCGCTCGAGGTACAGCTCCATGGCCGCCTGCTCGAGGCGGCCGCGCGCATTCGGCTCCCATCGGCCCATGCCCATGATGGTACGCGATGACAGTCGCTGACATCACGTGGTACGCTGATGACAGCGACTGACATAGAGGCCCCGTGAGCGGCCAGCTCAGGCAGTCGATCACACTGGAGGTACTTCCCATGAAGGTATTCGTTACCGGAGCGTCTGGCTGGATCGGCTCCGCCGTCGTCCCGGAGCTTCTCGCCGCAGGCCATGAGGTCTCCGGGCTCGCCCGGTCGGATGACTCGGCCGCGGCACTGACCGCCGCCGGGGTGCAGGTGCATCGCGGCACGCTCGACGACCTGGACATCCTGCGGAAGGCCGCTGAGGACTCGGACGGCGTGATCCACCTCGCGTTCAAGCACGACATCGCATTCACCGGGGACTTCGAGGGCGCCGCCACGGCAGACCGCCGCGCCGTCGAGACATTCGGCGACGCGCTTGCGGGTTCTGACCGGCCGTTCGTGATCGCGTCCGGGACTCTGGGCGTCGCGCCGGGACGCCTCGCGACGGAACGGGACGGGCATGGCGTCAACCCTGCCCTGGCGGCCCATGGTCCCGGTCCGCAGGTCCGGGCCGAGACCGCTGAGCTGGTGCTCTCCTATGCCGGCCGCGGCATCCGCTCGTCGGTGATGCGGCTGCCCCCGACCAACCACGGCGACGGCGACAATGGCTTCATCACGGCCCTGATCGGCATGGCCCGCGCCAGCGGCAACGCCGGCTACATCGGCGACGGCTCGAACCGCTGGCCAGCTGTGCACCGCCTTGACTCAGCGCGGCTGTTCCGCCTGGCGGTGGAGAAGGCCCCGGCGGGATCGACGCTGCACGCGGTCGCCGACGAGGGCGTGCCGATCCGCGACATCGCCGAGGTAATGGCCCGCCACCTGGACGTGCCGCTCGCCTCGATCCCGGCTGAGCAGGCCGGCGAGCGCTTCGGCTTCCTGGCCCGCTTCATCGGGCTGGACGCCCCGGCTTCCAGTGTCCTGACCCGTGAGCTGCTCGGGTGGCAGCCCACTCAGCCCGGGCTCATCGAGGATCTCGACGAAGGCCACTACTTCAGCAGGCCATCGCAGTAAGGGCATCGCCCGGCGGGACGTGTGCCGCAGGACCTGCGCCGGCTCATCCGGCGCAGGTCCGCGCAGGTCCGGCAAGCCCGGCCCGAGCAGACCCGCGGTCGGCGTGGCCGTTGCGGCGGGGTCAGGCGCCATCGGCTCGCACGGCAGTAACAGCGACCGTGGTGTACGGCATCGTGAACCTGCCGCCCATCGCGTCGATTGCTGCCCCGGTGCCGGTCAGCACCTCCGCCAGCTTGTCCGGCGCGAGCTGAGTGAGAGCGCCCGTCGTCGGCAGCTGATCCAGCCACTCGTCGCGGGTGTAGGTCTTCTCCCACTCGAACTGCCACCGCTCAGGTGGCCGGAAGCCGCCCGCATCCCGGATCCCGTCCGTGGCCCTGGTGAAGCAGCACCTCGTATCCGTCCAGGGCCGATCTGACGGGCCTGCTGAACCCGAACGGCGAGTCGGGCGCCACTCGCTTGTAGACGGCGGCGAAGGCTTCTGGCCACCTCCGGCGGAAGCTGGAACACGTGCCAGAACGGCGCCAGCAGGCCGTCAGGCCGCAGCACCCGTGCCGCTTTCGCCGCTCCGGCGACGGGGTCCACCCAGTGCCAGGCTGTCCCGGCGACGACCGCGTCGAACATCCGCCCGGCAGGGTCCCAGGCTTCGATCGTCGCGACCTCGACCGCGACTCCGGTGCGGCGCGCGAACTCGCCCATCCGGGCGTCCGGCTCCACTCCGAGTACCGTGCAGCCCGCCTTCTGGAACTGCCGCGCTGCGATGCCGGTGCCGCAGCCCACGTCCAGGAGTCCCGGGCCCGGGCTCAGGTCGACTATCCGCTGCACCAGGGCGTCCGGATAGGGGGGACGGGTCCGGTCGTAGCGCGCGGCATCGATGCCGAACGACTCCGCCGCCTGCCGCAGCTGATGAAGATCCTGACCGGGCCGCGCGGGACTCCGACGGGCGGTATAGTGGGCACGCGCCCACTCTAATGGGCACGCGCCCACTCGGCAACACAGCGGACGGCAGCACAGCGGACGGCAGCACAGTGGACGGCAGCAGGGTAAGCCGCAGCAGCAGTGGGCCGCAGCAAGGGAGAGGACAAGACCGGTGCCGACAGGGGTCGCCATGCGCGACGCGCGCCAGCAGCTGTTCGACGCTGCCGAGCGCGTCCTCCTCAGGGCCGGCCCGCACGCGCTCACCAGCCGGTCTGTCACGACTGAGGCAGGCTGCGCCAAGGGGGTCCTGCACAGGCACTTCGCCGACTTCGACGCCTTTCTCGCCGACCTGGTCCTCGACCGCATCGCGCGGATCGACAGCCAGGGCGCGGCCCTGCAGGCTGCCGCCGGCTCCGGCACCGTGGCCGGCAACCTCACGGGCGCGCTGACGGAGTTGTTCGGGCCGGTCGCTGTCGCGATCGTCGCTCTCATCACCTTCAGAGATGATCTCCGCATCCGGCTCCGCCAGGCCAGGCCAGCTGGTGTCCCGCTGCTGTCGGAAGCCACGGCCATGATCGGCTCCTACCTCGCCAGGGAGCGCGAACTTGGCCGGCTCACCGCCGATGCCGACATTAACTCGCTCGCACCCATGCTGATCGGGACCGGGCACCTTCTGTTCGCCGGCCGGGAGGGCGTCCCGCCCGGCACGGAAGACGTCGAGAAGGTCGTCACCGCGGCTATCGGCGGTGTGCTGCGGGAGCCGGCGCACCGGCCGCGCCGCTCCCGCTAGTCAGCCGTCGCCGTCTGCGCGCCGAAGAGCAGCACGATTGCTACGAGACCGACCAGCCAGATGGCGAGGTCAGCGACCAGCGTGGTCCGGGAGAACTGCCCATCTGCTTCCGGTCGTCACCGGGCGCCCGCGGCGCCGGATCCGCCGCCTCGCCGGGCCGGTGATCAGCCAGGATGTGATGCGGGTCGATGCCGTCAGCTGCGGGATCGGCGTGCACTAGCGCGGCGGACAGCCGCGGGATCGCATGCAGGAGGTCATGCTCGGCGCTGACCGTGACCTGGTGCGCCTGGACCGCGGAGATACCAGGGCTCACGATCACCTCGCATTCGGCGCGGATCTGATGACCGATCCACCGCAGCCGGACCTGGCCAACGTCCAGGACACCGGTCGTCCTGCGCAGGGTTTGCTCCGCCTGATCGACGAGCTCAGGATCCACCGCGTCCATCAGGCGCCGGTAGATCTCGCGGGCGGCCTGCCGGAGCACGGCCAGAATCGCGACGGTGATCAGCAGCCCGACAACTGGATCAGCCCAGTTCCACCCCAGCGCGACGCCGCCGGCTCCCAGCAGCACCGCCAGCGATGTCAGCCCGTCCGTCCGGGCGTGCAGCCCGTCGGCAACGAGCGCGGCTGATCCGATCTTCCGCCCGGTGCGAATCCGGTACCCGGCGGCCAGCTCGTTGCCCGCGAACCCGACCAGCGCGGCCGCGGCAACGGCGAGGAGGTCCGACACTCGCCGCGGGTGGATCAGGCGGGTGACCGCCTCGTAGGCGGCCAGGGCAGACGATGCCGCGATGGTGAGCACGATCGCGATTCCCGCCAGGTCCTCGGCCCGGCCGAAACCGTAGGTGTACCGCCGTGTCGGCGGGCGGCGTCCCAGGACGAACGCAACGCCGAGCGGCAGTGCGGTGAGCGCGTCCGCGGCGTTATGCAGGGTGTCGCCGAGCAGTGCCACCGATCCCGACAGGACGGTGACCGCCGCCTGAATGACGGCCGTGGCGCCGAGGAGGCCAAGGGAGATCCACAGCACGCGCATGCCCTCAGCGCTGGCCTCCATCGCGGCATCCACCTGGTCCGCCGGCTCGTGCGAATGCGGCCGCAGGAGATGCCTCAGCCGGGAAGTCAGGCCGGTGTCAGAGTGCTCGTGCTCGTGCGCGTGGCCGTGGCCGTCATCGCGCCCGTGACCAGCGCCGTGGTCGTGGCCGTGACCGTCGCTGTGGCCGTGGTCGTGACCATCGCTGTGGCCGTGCCCGCGATCCTGACCCCCGTCACGACTGCCACCGTGCGGATTGCTCATGACCCCTAAGCATGGCGGCTCGGCATCAGGCCTGCACCAGGCCGATCCAGTTGCCGCTCGGATCAGTTATCGCGGAGTTCCTCGGCATGCCCTCGGTATCGTGCGGGGCCGCCAGCTCCGTCGCGCCGGCAGCGATGGCGCGCGCATGCACGACGTCGAGGTCGTCGACGAGGAAGCTCAGGTTAGCCCGGCCCGGCCGGTCAGGACGGCCGGCGTCGCCGTCCAGCCAGAGCAGGAAGAAGTCGTCGCGCCCGTACTCGCCGAACAGGAACGCGGACCGCTCCTCGTCTGCCGTACGGCGGCTTACCTGGTAGCGCAGGCCAAGTGCTTCCTCGAAGAACGCGGTAGCCGCCAGCGCGTCATCGACCGGGATCGTGAGCTGGACGGGCCGCGCGGTCTCCCCCTCGAGGAGCTCGATCCGGTTGCCGCTCGGATCAGCGACCACCGAGTGCCGCCCGATCCCCTCGGCATCGGCCGGAGCGGCGACTTCGGTGCCGCCTGCGCCCAGCACCGCGCGATGCGCCGCATCGAGGTCGTCCACTCCGAATCCGAGACGCGATCTGCCGGGCCGGTCGGCGCGGCGGGAGTCGTCAAGCAGCCAGAGCAGGAAGAAGTCGTCGCGCCCGTACTCGCCGAACGCGAACGATGAGTAGTCGCCGTCGGCCGTGCGCTGGGTTACCTGGTACCGCTTCCCGGCCAGGGCCTCGTAGAAGCCGATGGCGGCCAGCCTGTCCTGCACGGCGATCTTGATCTGCACAGGGCGGCACCCCGGCTGGAGCACCGGCATGGTCAGCCCTGTCTGCAGGAACCGGGTGACGTCAGCGATCTGCGCGCTGAGGCGGGAGTGGCGGCGCTGCAGAACGTCCAGGTGCCGTGACAGGACGTCGCGGACGTCATCGTCGCTGGCGGCTGCCAGCAGCCGGCGGACTCCCTCGACTGGCAGGTCAGCCCACCGCAGTGCCCGGATCAGCCGCGCCTCCCCGATCTGGCCCCGCCGGTAACGGCGGTAGCCCGACGTCCGCGTCGACGTGAGCGGGGATCAGCAGCCCGGCCTCGTCGTAATGCCGCAGGGCGTGTACAGATACGCCACTGAGCCGGGCGAATCGCCCGATCGTCATGAGGTCCTCATCGTCCATGACTCCACGATGGACTCTCGGGTTAGCCGAAGGTCAAGATCCGCCCCTGCCCGTCACATCTGACAGGCGCGCGGTGTCACAGTGGTGACACAAGGCAGGGAGGGAACGGGGCAGATGGCCGACTCAGACACACTGGCCGCGGCCTTCGAGCAGCACCGCGATCACCTGCACGCGGTGGCGTACCGCCTGCTCGGCTCGGTCAGCGACGCCGATGACGCGGTCCAGGACACCTGGCTGAGGATGACCGGCGCCGATGTCAGTGCGGTCGACAACCTGGCCGCCTGGCTGACGACCGTCGTCGCCCGGGTATCGCTCAACATGCTCCGGTCCCGGCGGCGCGAGCAGCCGGCGGGCGAGTCCTGGCCTGACGCCGCTGATGCGGGCGCCGCCGGCCGGGCAGCCGGACGGGGCGGCCAGGGGCCGCAGGACCAGGTCAGCCCGGAGGACGAGGTGGTCCTGGCCGACTCAGTCGGGCTGGCCCTGCTGGTCGTTCTGGACACGCTGACGCCGGCTGAGCGGCTGGCATTCGTGCTGCACGACCTGTTCGCCATGCCGTTCGGTGACGTAGCCGCCGTGCTCGGCCGCTCAGCGGACGCGACCCGGCAGCTCGCGAGCCGGGCCCGCCGCCGCGTACGAGGAGCGCCGAGGCCCGGTCGCGCCGCGGACTTCGGGCGGCAGCGCCGCGTCGCCAGCTGCGTTCCTGGCTGCCTCGCGCGGCGGTGACCTGGGCGCTCTCCTCGCGCTTCTGGACGCCGATGTCAGGCTGACAGCTGATGCGGCCGCCGTTCCCGCCCGCAGGCCCATGGTTCTCCAGGGCGCGGCCACTGTGTCCAGGGGCGCGCTCGCCTCGGCCGGCCGGGCCGGACTCTCGCAGCTCGCCCTCGTGAACGGGTCGGTGGGCATACTCTTCGCGCCGGCCGGGAGGCTCCAGGTCGTGCTGGCACTGACCGTCAGCGAGCAGAGCCAGATCACGGCCATCGACGTCATCGCGGACCCGGAGCGGCTGCGCCGCCTGCAGCTGGCCGTTCTTCCGGATGAGAACGGCCTTTAGGACTCGCCGCGACCACCAGGAAGCGGGTTACCGGCGCCTTATCTTGTTGAGCAGGTACCAGGAGAAGTAATTCCCGTAGCGCTCCTGCAGTTCCTGCCGCTGCCAGTCGCGGCCGCCGATGACGCCGCGGCAGGACGGCGTGCCGCAGCGGCAGTCCATCTGGCCGTCATAGTCGTCGAACAGGGCGTAATCAGTCGTCAGTTCCTCACCCGGCAGGATGTCGCGCATCGCCACCAGGACGATGTTCCCGGCGAAGCCCACGTTCGGCTCGCAGGAGTGATTGAGGAAGAGCATGACCGGCTCGTACTCGTCTGGCTCGAGCGCAGCGAGGAAGAAGTCGTCGGCGATCTGAACGTCAGAGCCGTTCATCGGCTCGGGCAGCGCCGCCAGCGTGGCCGAGTCAACAATGTGGCCGCCCTTGATCGCGACGATCTCGTGCCGGGCGATCGCCGCCAGCGCGACAATGCCGCGCCGGTCAATCGAGCTCCGCTCGCCCTTGCGGGCCTTGGGCGAGATGTAGCTGGACACGAGCACCCGCTCTGCCTCCTTCGGCCGTTCCGCCGGCATTAGTTACGTCCCCCGGCGCAGGTAGTCCGCGGCCCGGCCGAGCCGCGCGATCCAGCCCGCTGCCTCCGGCGAACCGACCGGGTGATCCGCCAGGCTCAGCAGGCCCTGCACGGCCACGGCCGGCAGCACCGCCCCGAGGCCGCCCGCGCTGCCGTAAGCCCCGGCAACCTCGGGCCACCGGGCCGGGCTCGGCCGATGACACCAGCAGCCAGGCGAGGTCGGTGATGCCGGGGCAGCGGACACGTCCTCCCAGTCGAGCAGGGCGATCTCGCCGCTGCCGCTGGTGCGCATGTTCGCGGCGGACGCGTCGCCATGGATGAGCGTCAGCGGACCGGCTCCCGCGATCGCATACTCGCTGGCGGCGACCTGTCCCGTGAGCCTGCTGCCAAGATCACGTACTGGCCCGGTCAGGTCGTGGCGCTCGGCCAGCGCGGGCCACGTCTGGTCGTAGAGTGCCTCGACCCGGTCAGCGGCGGCGCCCACCGGCCGCAGCCACGGCCAGCGAACGGGCGCGATCCCGGCCCAGCTGCTGTGGAGCTGAGACAGGACCTGTGCCGCGGCAGCAGGATCGGCGCCGGCCTGCCAGCCGGACAGGTCCTCGAGCACGAGCAGCGTCCCGTCCGCACCGGTTTCGGCCCGATAGCACCGCGGAACCCGGACGGCGAGGTCCGGGGCAATCTCCCGGTAGAAGCGAACCTCGTTACCGAAGATGTCCAGTTCCTCGGCTATCGAGCCGGGTGCTGCCGGCGGGCGCTGCTTGACGAATTCGGCCACCGGCCGACCGTACGCGCCGCGGCGGCGGACGTCGATGGGTTAACCGCGGGCGGCCGCGGAGCGCGCGGTCGGGCGGTCAGGCCGCGGCCGCGGTATTCCGCAGCCTGGCCGGCTTCGGTACCGTCTGGCTGTGCAGACTGACCGTCCGCTCGCTTTCGTGGTCATCGGCGAGGCCCTGATCGACCTGACGCCTCCGGCGGAGGACGGGTCCTGCATCGCCCGTCCCGGTGGCAGCCCGATGAACGTGGCCATCGGGCTGTCGCGGCTGGGTCAGCCCACCGCCTTCAGCGGCCGTCTGTCTGCCGACCCGTTCGGCACGGTGCTGCGCCGGCACCTGGAGCGCTCGGCGGTGCAACTGCAGTACGCGGTGGATGCTTCCGATCCGAGCACGATCGCGCTGGTCGAGCTGGCGGGCGGCCAGGCGCGGTATCAGTTCACGCTCGGCGCTGACTTTCAGTGGCAGGCCCGCGAGCTGGCGTTCCTGCCGGGCGGGGCCCGTGGCGTGCACTTCGGCTCGCTGGCCTCCTGGCTGCCGCCCGGCGACGCTGCCATCGCCGCGGCCGTCGGGCGGGCTCAGGCGCGAGGGCTCGGTACTGATCAGTTACGACCCGAACGTGCGGCCCTCACTGCAGCCGGATGCCGCCGCAGCCCGGCAGCAGGTCGAGGAATCCGTCAGCCTGGCCCACGTGGTGAAGGCGAGCCTGGAGGACCTGTACTGGCTGTACGGGGAGGACGTCAGCGCTGATGCCGTCGCCGGCCGGTGGCTGGACCTGGGTGCCCGGCTCGTGGTGATCACGGCGGGCGCTGACGGCGCGACCGGCTGGATGGCAGGCCTGCTGCCAGTCAGCAGGCCGCAGTTCCCGGCCGAGGTGGTGGACACGGTCGGTGCCGGCGACGCCTTCACGAGCGGGCTGCTCGACGGCCTGGCCCGCCGCGACCTGCTCGCGCCCGCGAGGCTCGCCACGGTGAGCGATCCGGCGACACTGGCCGCGGTGATCGATGACGCCAGCCGCGTCGCCGGGGTCACCTGCACCGGCCGGGTGCCAATCCGCCGAGCCGGGCTGAGCTGGCGGGCTGACCGGCTGACCGGGCTAGCCCAGCAGCGTGCCGAGCTCGGCTGTCGTGATGACCCTGGCCTGGCGGGGAAAGATCCGGCTGGTCAGGAACTCGTGGACCTCCGGATCCGGGTCACCAGTCAGGTCCGAGAGCACGAAGACCTGGTAGTCGCGATCGTGGGCGTCGCGGACCGTCGACAGCACGACGCCGCTGGTGCTGAGCCCGGCCAGCAGCAGGGTGTCGACTCCCCGGTCGCGCAGCTGCTGATCAAGGTCAGTGGTCGAGAAGGCGCCGACGCGGACCTTGCGGACAACGATGTCGCCTGGCTGCGGTGCCGCCTTCTCGTGGAACGCGGTCGCGGGCGAGTCGGCGTGGAAGGCCCGCCCGGCCGACACCACCCGGGCGCCCATCATGCTGGTAGGCGGGACCGCGTCATAGTCCGCGTCCTCGAACGCGACCCGGACGAAGCCGACATGGCCGCCGCGGCTGCGCACGAGCGCGATGGTCTCCGCCGCCCGGGCCAGCAGGTCGTCGGCGCCCGGGAAGCGATCCAGGATGCCGGCCTGGTAGTCCATCACGAGCAGCGCGGTGCGGCCAGGGTCGATGGCGGGCAGGGTCTCGGTCACTGTTTCTCCTCGGTAGTGTCGGCGGCGGTCCGCGGTGTGGCGGAGCGCCCCGGGCTGGCGGGCCCGGTGCTGGCGGGCCCGTGCCTCCGGTGCGTGCTCGCCGGGTTCGCGCGCGCCGTGGCGGAGTGCGCGAGCTGGGGCGCCGGATCAGCGTCCTGATGGATGTACCGGCCGCCGCGCAGCAGCGAGGCGACGCCGGCAGCGCGGCCAGCGCGGCCGATACTGACAGCGCGATCACCAGGCCCTGGTGGAACGGTCCGGAGATGAGCTCGGGGAAGAACTGCCTGCCGGTGAGGACCTGCTGGCTGGCCTGCGGCAGCGCGGCGAGCAGGCCGGCCGCCGACAGCAGGTGCTCGACCGGGTTCACGCCGAGCACGGCGGCGAACAGCGACGACACCGGCGGGAGGGTGGCGATGTGATGGGCGGCCGCAGACGGCACGCCGTTGCGAATGAGGCCGCGGGCGAGCGTCTGCGGCAGGCTGGCGGCCAGCCCGGCAATCATCAGCGAGAAGAAAACGCCGATCGACAGGGCGGTGCCCGAGTTCTGATAGGTCGCGCGCATTCCGGAGGCGGCGCCGCGGTACCTGGCCGGCACGCTGCTCATGATCGAGGCCGAGTTGGGCGCCGCGAACATGCCGCCGCCCACGCCGTTCGCGAACGTCAGCAGCGCGAAAAGCCAGTACGGGAAGATCACCGGCATCAGGATCAGGCCGATGAAACTGGCGCCGAAGACCGCCATGCCGGCACTGGCGAAGCCGCGCGCGCCGAAGCGGTCCGACAGCGCGCCAGACACAGGGCCGGCGATCAGGAGGCCGGCCGTCAGCGGCAGCAGGAAGATTCCGGCCCACAGCGGGGTGTCGCTGAAGCTGTAGCCGTGCAGCGGGAGCCAGATTCCCTGGAGCCAGATAATCAGGGTGAACTGCAGCCCTCCCCGGGCAATGGCGACGGCAAGGCCGGCCACGTTCCCGGCCGTGAAGGCCCTGATCTTGAACAGGCTGAGCTGGAACATCGGCTCGGCCACCCTGGTCTCGATCAGGGCGAATGCCACCAGGAGCGCGATCCCGCCGACGAGCAGCCCGACCACCACCGGACTGGTCCAGCCCATGGTGTGGCCGCCGTACGGCTGGATTCCGATGGTGAGCGCGACCAGCACCGCGCCGAGACCGAGCGCGAAGGTGCCGTTACCCCACCAGTCGATCCGCCCCCGGTTGCGCTCGCCGCTGTCGCGGAGCTTGAAGTAGGCCCAGGCCGTCCCGTAGATACCGACGGGCACGTTGACCCAGAACACCGCGCGCCAGTCCAGCGCAGCGAGAACGCCGCCCGCAACCAGGCCGATGAACTGGCCCGCGATGGCAGCTACCTGGTTGATGCCGAGAGCGAAGCCGCGCTTGTCGGCCGGGAACGCGTCCGTCAGGATCGCGGCTGAGTTCGCCGTCAGCATGGACCCGCCGGTGGCCTGCAGAATCCGCCAGCCGATCAGCCAGAGCGCGGCGCTCGCGCCGATGAACGGATCGAACGACAGCAGGATCGACGCCGCGGTGAAAACCGCGAACCCGGCGTTGTAGATCCGGACCCGGCCGAACATGTCGCCGAGGCGGCCGAGGTTCACCACGAGCACGGCCTGGACCAGCCGGTAGCCCATGATCATCCACAGCAGGTAGAAGATGTTGCCGGAGGTCAGCGGGTCGAGGTGGATGCCGCGGAAGATCGCGGGCAGCGCGATGATGACGATGGAGCCGTCCAGCGCCGACATGAAAACCGAGGCGGTGGTGTTGGCCAGCGCGACCCAGCGGTACCGGTCACTCGCCTGCGCTGCCTGGCCGTCCGTCACTCCGTGCCCTCCGTGGCTGCCGTCCCGGTCCCGGTCAAATGCTCTGCGCCAGCCGCTCGAGCAGCGGCACCGCAGTCCTGAGCTGCTGTAGCTCGGCCTCGGTGAACCCGGCCGACAGTGCCTTCGCGATGCGCTGCGTTCGCTGGTCACGCCGGTCGCCCAGCACCTGACGGCCGGTCTCGGTGATCGAGATCACGATGCGGCGGCCGTCGCCCGGGTCAGGCCGCCGCTCGGCCAGGCCGCGCGCTTCCAGCGCTCCCAGGGTCGCGCCCATCGACTGCGGGCTGATCTGCTCCTGCCGCGCCAGCTCGCTTGACGTTGTGGCGCCGCCGCGATCCAGGCGGGAGAGGGCGGAACTCTCCGGCAGCGTCAGCTCGCCTTCCGTCCTGATCTGGCGCAGCCGCCGCACCAGCAGTCCGATGCTGACGCGCAGCGCCCCGGCAACCTCGGCTACGTCCGGGCTCTCCGTCATAAGCTAAGGCTACACTGATAAGCCCAGCCTTACTAAATCGGCGGCCGGCACCTCCGCCCGGCCCCGCAGGCAGGCCGGCGAGCATGCAGGCAGCAGGCAGGCAGGCATGCAGGCCGACAGGCAGCCGCTAGCTCTCCGGACCCGGCAGCGTGTCCGCGTAGGCCTTGAGCGCCTGCAGCGTCCGGCTGCTCTCCGTCCGGAACTGGCGCACGATGACCGGCCGGATGATCTTCAGGGACCACGGGATCCCGACCGTGACGACCCGGCTGACGTGCGTCCCGCCGGCGGACGGCGCCAGCACGTAGCGCAGCGTCACGTCGACGGTGCCGGCGTGCAGCCGCATGGTCATCGGCTGATGAAAGGTGACGCGGGCGGGGCGCTCGAACTCGGTGACGACGCCATTGCGGACCCCGAACGGCCCCGGCTCCCGGTACGTCGTGCCGAGCGTGACCGGGTCAGAGGAGACATCCAGGGTCCCGCGGAAGGCGGCGGATTGCGTCAGCCAGCGGTCCTGGCCGCGGAAGTCGGCAATCAGGTCGAAGACCGTCTCGGCCGGGCAGCGGATGTCAGCCTCAGCCGGAATGTCGATCATGCGCTGCCCCTTCCAGCCACTCCCGGAGCAGCCGGCACGTGATGGCGGGCCACGGCTCAGAGCCGCCGCTGAGGCGGCCAGTGCCGCCCCCGGACTGAGGACCAGTATCCTCGGGCGCGGACTAGTCGCAGGAGGACATATGAGACTGCTCGTCACCGGCGGCGCGGGGTACATCGGCAGCGTCGTGGCAGCGCAGCTCCTCGCGGACGGGCACGAGGTGACCGTGCTGGACGACCTGTCCACCGGGCATGCCGACGCGGTGCCGTCAGGGGCGCGGTTCGTCCAGGGCGATCTGCGCACCGGAGCCGCACCGGTTCTGGACGGCGGCATCGACGCCGTCCTGCATTTCGCCGCCAGGTCGCTGGTCGGCGAGTCGGTGGAGAACCCTGCTCTGTACTGGAGCAACAACCTCGGCGGCACGCTGGCCCTGCTGGAAGCCATGCGCACCGCGGGCGTGCGGACCATCGTGTTCTCGTCCACCGCCGCCGTGTACGGCGAGCCCGAGCAGATCCCGGTCGAGGAGACCGCGCGGCCAAGGCCCACCAGCCCGTACGGCGCCTCCAAGCTCGCCGTCGACACCGTCCTCACTGAGTACGCGCGGATGCACGGATTCGGTGCGGTGAGCCTGCGCTACTTCAACGTGGCCGGTGCCGTCCGCACGGACGGGCCGGGCGTCCCCGGCGGCGACGGCGGGTGGCTGGGCGAGCGGCACACCGTCGAGACGCACCTGATCCCGAACATCCTGAGGATCGCGCGCGACCCGGCAGGCTCAGTCAGCATCTTCGGCGACGACTACCCGACCGCCGACGGGAGCTGCATTCGTGACTACATCCACGTCGCGGATCTTGCGGGTGCGCACCTGCTCGCGCTCGGCGCCTGCACTCCGTCCGAGCACACGATCTACAACCTCGGCTGCGGCACCGGCTACTCCAACTTCGAGGTCCTGGCGGCCTGCCGGGACGTCACCGGCATCGACATCCCGGCCCGCATCACCGGGCGCCGCGCCGGCGACCCGGCCGTGCTGATCGCCTCGTCCGGCCGGATCAGCGCAGACCTTGGCTGGAAACCCGAGCGCGACCTGCGCCAGATGGTTGCTGACGCCTGGGCCTGCGGCTACCGCTAGCGCGGCAGCGAGGGGCGAGGACCTTTCCTGCGGGAACGGGCTGTCATACTTCCACTGTGCTCATCGTGCTGGCGGGTCTTCCCGGCTCTGGCAAGAGCGCCGTCGCCGAGGATCTAGCGCAGGCGCTGAGCTGTGCGGTGCTGTCCGTTGATCCGGCCGAGGCCGCCATGTGGCGCGCTGGCGTCAGCAGATCAGAGCCGACCGGCCTGGCCGCCTATGTCGTCGTCGAGGCGCTGGCCGCTGAGCAGCTCGCTCTCGGTCACGACGTCATCGTGGATGCTGTCAACGCCGTCGACGCCGCCCGGGCGCAGTGGCGTGACCTGGCGGCCAGGACCGGTGCCGGGCTCCGGTTCATCGAGGTTCGCTGCTCGGACGCGGGCGTTCATCGCCGTCGCCTGGAAGCACGGCGGCGCGACATCGCCGGCTTCTACGAGCCGTCCTGGGCCGACGTCGAGCAGCGCAGCCGTGAGTTCGCCCCGTGGACCGACGACCGGCTGACGCTGGACTCCATGGATCCCCGCGATGGCAACCTGTCGGCGGCCCTGCGGTATCTGGGCCGCTAGCCCCCGGGCGGCGCGTACGCGGAGAGCCTGAGCAGCCGGGTGCGGACGCCGCTGAGCTTGTGCCGCTTCCAGCCGCGCGCGTACGCGGGCAGTGTCTGGCCGGGGCTCAGCAAGACGACGACGGGCTCGGACGGGTGTGCCGCCCTCGTGGCGACCGCGCCGGGCGCGGAGGCGCAGCCGGCATAGAACGCAATCGGGATGTCCTGCTCTCCCTTGACCAGGCACGGGGCGCGGACGCCGAGCTTATGCAGGTCAGCCGCGATGCGCGTGTAGTCCCCGAAGAACGTGATCTTCTCGTCGACCTGATGCTCGAGTACGGCGTTCTGCACCAGGAGCTGCGCGAATAGCGCCACCGCCACGAGCGTGATCGCGGCCGGCCGGAGGTCGCGCCGGACGCCGGTGATCAGGCCGCCGATCGCATCCGCCACCGGAATGGCCGCCAGCGCGTAGGCCGGCAGCAGGAACCGGGGAGCGGCGTACCCGATCAGGAACAGGTACTGCAGGGCCATGGCGAGCGCGCACGCCGTGGCCAGAACCGAGGACCCGAGCCGCCCGGCACGGCGGGCCGCGAACGCGCCGAGGACGACCAGTACCGGCAGGGCAAGCCACCACAGGCTGATCTCGGGATAGCGGAACCCGACAGTGCACGGCCGGCACAGGGTCGGGCCGTTCACCGCGCGCAGCTCGTCCCAGAGCGCGAAGTGGAAGCCGAAGCCGCCCTGCTCCGCGCCGGCCTCGTGCAGCCGGTTCAGCGGGCCGCCGAACCGGAGGTACGCCTCAATGACCCACTGGGCTGCTCCGGCAGCGAACCCGGCGACGACCGCGGCAAGCAGCTGCCACTGCCGCCAGCGCGGGACGGCGATGACCGCGATGCCGAGTGCCGCGGCCAGGTACAGCGCGTCACCAGGGCGGACCAGCGCGGCCACCGCGACGCACGCGGCGAGACCGGCCAGCAGGGCCAGCCGCCGCCCGCGCGGCACAGCTGCGGGCTCACTGACAACGGTCGGCCCCGGTGCCTGCCGCGGCGCCTCCTGCGGTCGCTTGCTGCACTGTCTCCCGGAGCGCCTGCCGGTCCGGCAGCCTGCAGGAACAGCCCGGTCGCGGCCAGCGAGCTGAACGCGACCCACAGATCGGGCATGGCCTGCGGGCCGTAGTACTCGGCGGTCCAGAGCCCGGCGAAGAACACGCCGGCCAGCGCCAGCTGCCACGCAGGCCGGAGCCGCCGCCAGGCCAGCAGTGCGAGGAAGAGGCCGAGCCCGGACGCAACCGACAGGTAGATCCGCAGCGCGAGCACGGACGACGTCAGCATGGTGACCGGCGCGACGAGCACAGGGACGCCGCGGGCTCTCGCCGGGTCGAAGTAAGCCGCCGGGGCATGTGCGCTGACCTGGCTGACGTACACGGTCTCGTCCCAGCTCAGTCCTAGTCTCGGCGCGACGAAGATGAGCTGTGCGGCGGTAAACGCAGCGGCTACTCCGACCAGCCACCAGAGGCTTTCGGAGCGGCTGACCCGGCCGCCGGCCGCATGGGGGCGCGCCGGCCTGAGACCGGCCCTGGCGGGCAGGGACACGCTGACAGCCTGCGGCACTGCCGCGGATGGTCCGCCCGAAGTACCGCACTCTTGGTCTGGGCGATGCGAGAATATTTCCTAGTCTTTAACTAGAATTCAGCGGCCGCGCGCCGGAAGCCTGCCGCCCGGAAGCCGCCATGGGCGCGGCTACCGCTTGGGCCAGTGCCAGGCGGGCTGGTCCATTGGCTCGCGCCCGGCGATCGTGGTCTCGCCGAGTGTCCTTCGTCAGCTCGAACGAGGTCAGCTCCGTCGAGGCATGGTGCGCGGCCCGGCCGATGGCGTCGATCAGCGCCTCGGAATGCGACACCACGACCACCTGCGTGCGTTCTGCGGCCGCGCCGATCAGCTGGCCCAGGGGCGCCAGCAGCTCGGGGTGCAGGCTGGTCTCGGGCTCGTTGAGCACGAGCAGGCCGGCCGGGCGCGGACTGAGCAGCGCGGCGATCCACAGCAGGTAGCGGAGCGTGCCATCAGACAGCTCGGCTGCCGCCAGCGGCCGCAGCAGACCGTGCTGGTGCAGCTGGAGGGCGAGCCTTCCGTCGTCGGCCCGCGCGACCGACAGCCTGCTGCCGGGGAAGGCCGCGGCCACGGCGGCGGTCATACCCCGGCTCGTCGCCGTTCTCCCTGATCGTCTGCAGCGCCGCAGCCAGGTCGGACCCGTCATGGCTGAGGACGGGCGTCCTGGTGCCGATGTAGCTGCCGCGGGCCGGCGCGGACGCGTCAGTCCTGAACTGGTCGTAAAACCGCCAGGACCGGATCCGGTCGCGCAGGCTGACAAGCTCGGGCACGCGCTGCGGATCGGCCAGCTCGCTCAGCATGCTGTCGTACTCCCCGATGCGGATCGGGGCCGACCAGCCGCCGCCGTCCTCCCTGATGCGAACGAATCCCGCCGATCGGTCGCACAGCACGGCCGATGGCCGGAAGACCGGTCCGGCCCAGATGCTCTCCCTCTTGATCACGGGATCCAGGGCGAACGCGGTCATCCTCTCCGAGGGCAGCCCGAGGTCGATGGCATAGCCGAAGTCGTCCTCGCCGAAGCCGAGCCGCAGCGCGACCGGCTTGCCGCCGCGCGCGGTGCCCTGCACGGGGTAATGCCCTCCCGCACGGCCCGGCCGATCTGCGCGGGTCCTGCCCACAGCGTGGATGGCAGCCCGCCCTCCCGCGCAAGCGCGGCGACCATGCCGTTCCGCGCGCCGTCGGCCAGCAGCCGGAGCGCCCGGTAGAGGCTGGACTTGCCGGTGCCGTTCGCGCCGGTCACGACGTTGAGGCTGGTGAGCGGCAGGACAAGCCGGCGCAGTGACCGGTAGTTCTCGATCGCGAGCGTCCGCAGCACGCGCCTGACATTACCCAGCGGGAGGGACAGCGGCCGCGCCTGGCAAATCCCGTTGCGGTCGCTGGCCGGCCCTTCCTAGCATCGCCCCGTGCACGAGCGGCCCGCGGACTTCACCGATGCCGAGCTTGCCGCCACGCTGCATGCGCACTGGCGGCTGGACGCAGCCGCCCTGACCTACCTGCCGGTCGGGTTCGGCGGCTTCCACTGGCAGGTGACCGGCCAGGCCGGGCAGCGCTGGTTCGCGACCGCGAGCAGCCTGGGCAGCGACGGCGACTTCGCCGACCTGACCGCGACGATGACCACGGCGGCGATGCTGGCTGAGCGCGGGCTGAGCTTCGTGGTCGCGCCGGTCCGCGCCGTCAGTGGCGACCCCGCCGTCCGCGCGCGGCCGGATTACGCGATCACGCTCTACCCGTTCGCCGCGGGCACGCCCGGCCACTTTGCCGACGTGCTGACGCCAGCTGACCAGGCCGCCGTCGCCGGCCTGCTCGCCGAGCTGCACGGCAGCGCCGGTGATCCGGGCCGGGTGCCCGTCCGGTCGCCAGATCTGCCCGGGATCGCCCTTCTCGAGGAATCCATCCGGGAGCGGAGACTGTCCTGGCGCGGCGGGCCGTTTGCCGAGCCGGCCCGCCAGGTCCTGTCGGAGCACGCCGCCGGGCTGACGAAGGCACTCGCCGGATTTCGCGAGCTGGCCGCGTCGCTGGCCGGCGACGGGCGGCCGTCAGTCATCACTCACGGCGAGCCGCACGCGGGCAACCTGATCCGGCGCGATGGCGGCTTCCTCCTGATCGACTGGGATACCGTCGGGCTCGCGCCGCCCGAGCGGGACCTGTGGTGGGTGGCGCGGGAGCCCGGTAGCGCCTCCGCGCGGTACGCGGAGCTCACCGGCCGGGCGGTCAGCCAGCCAGCCGTGGAGTTCTACCGGCTGCGCTGGGACCTCGACGACATCTGCTCGTTCCTGGCCGACTTCCGCCGTCCGCATGAGCGCACCCGCGACACCGAGGTCGCGTTCGCCGGGTTCGCCGCCGCCGTCAGGACCGTGGCTGCCGTCAACCTGGGTTGACTTTGCATCCGTTCGATGTCTTCCGGAAAGCGACATAACCACCGATAAAGGCGCGGCTGAGCGCTGGAACGGATGATAAGTCGCACCAGACCATGGCTACGTCGGCGTTCTACGCCTATGAGCACTATGCGGCCAGGCAATTGCCGTGGCTGTGGCTGCCCGACGAATCGAACGTCTTCGTTTACAAGAGCAACCTGGCCGGCGTCACTCCGCTGAATCCGTTCTCCGGAACGCTCAATCCCGAGGTCTGGTACTACACCAAGTCCAGCTGACCACTACCGGGCAGATCGGTATTTCAGGCGGCTATGTGCGGCGGTCGCCACCCACCGCACATAGCCATCCATGCCGTCCTGAGCAGCCAGATACTGCAAGCTGGGACCGTAGAGCGAATGCCGCAATAGCCAGGCAATTGTTACCGGCCGGGCAGCGGCGAGCGCATAACATTTTCGATTCTTCAGTGAACGGGCCAGTTGTCAATTTCCGGCAGCTGATATTGTCGGGCCGTTACGGGGCTTGAAGTACGGGGAATTGAGTCGGGCCTGCCAGTGCGGTGAATGTCAGTGCCATTAGCTAACGGCTGCTGTGGCGGTTTCGCGCGCCGCGCCCGGCAGGGTCATGCGGGCAGGCGGGGGAAGCTGTGCTCCGGAGACCGAGGTGAGGCGCGCGCCTGCGCATGCGGGGCGGCTGCGCCGGCCTGAGCGCTTCGCGTTCGCGCTGGTGCTCGTTCTGATGGCGGCATTCGTCGTCGGCCTGGCCGTGGCCGCTTCCGGCTCGGGCGGGCGAACGCTGGCGGGCCGGCCGGCCGCGGCAGGCTCGCGGACTGTCACGGCAGGCGCGACGGGCGCGCCGACCGCGCAGCCAGCCGGGCGCGCAGTCGCGCAGGGCGCGCCGGACGGGACGGGAAGCGCGGCGGCACCGTCGGCGGCACTGGACGCCAGGCTGGCAGTGGCGCTGCGCCTGGTCACGGCCGGCGCCCGCGGGCACGTGTCCGTCGGCATCATTGACGAGAGCAGCGGGGCCGAGGCCGTCTACCACGCAGGCACGCGCTATCACGGCGCCGGCATCGTCACGGCCGACATCCTGGCCGCGCTGCTGTACCAGCACCAGGCGGCACGGACCGCGATGAGCGCTCAGGACGCTGACCTGGCCACCCGGATGATCGAGAACGGCGACAGCGCGGCCGCGGCCGCGCTCTGGACGGCTGATCGGCGAGGGGTCGGGCCTGGCCGCGGCTAACCGCGCCCTCCTGCTTGCGCACACGAGCGCCGGCCGCGCCGGCTCATGGGCCGCGACCAGGACGACGGTCTCCGATCAGCTGCAGCTGCTCGGCGATCTCACCTCGGGCCGGTCCCCGCTCGCCGCAGCGGCCCGCGATTACGAGCTTGGCCTGCTGTCGGCCGCCCCCGCCGGGCAGCGCTGGGGGGTCCCGGCCGCCGCCGTCTCCCGCTCCGGCTTCGCGGTCAGCGACGGCGTGCTCTCCGACCACCGGCTGTGGGGCGTCAACAGCGTCGGCGTCATCCAGCGCAACGGCCAGGACCTGCTCATCGCGGTCCTGTCCGGTGGCAGCGCGACCAGGTCCGCCGGGATGTCGCTGGTACAGGCGGCCGCGCTCGCGGCGGCCCAGGTGATCACGGCCGAGTCCGCGTCCTGACGGCGGGTAAATCGCGCGCCAGCCGGGCGGCTGGCCGGCTAGCCTGACCGCCGGATTGGTGCCGGTCCGCGGCACTGGCTGCTGGCCGGCGGGGTGACGCTAGTGCTGCTCACGATTGCCACCACGCACGTGCCCGCGACGGACCTCGGCTACCTGCTGCACAAGAATCCGGCCCGCCAGCACACGGTTGCCCTGAGTTTCGGCACGGCGCACGTCATCTTCCCGGTCGCGGCCGCCGACAGGTGCGAGGCCGCGGTCGTGCTCGAGATCGACCCGATCGGCCTCGTCCGGCGCAGCCGGTCCGAGCAGGCGCGGTTCAGCCTCGCGCACTATGTCAACGACCGGCCCTACGTTGCCTCCTCGTTTCTGTCGGTCGCGCTCGGGCGGCTGTTCGGGACGGCACTGTCGGGCCGGAGCGCAGAGCGCCCGGAGCTGGCCGGGCAGCCGCTGCCGCTGGAGATCGGGCTGCCCGTCGTCGCCTGCCGGGGCGGGCCGCCGCTCCTCCGGCGGCTGTTCGAGCCGCTCGGCTACCACGTCACTGCCAGGCCGATCGCCCTGGATCCGGGTTTCCCCGACTGGGGCGACAGCCGGTACCTTGACGTGACCCTGGCCGGCACGGTGACCGATCAGGGACGCGCTGGAGCAGCTGTTCGTGCTGCTGCCGGTGCTGGACGACGACAAGCACTACTGGGTCGGGGCCGACGAGGTCGACAAGCTGCTGCGCCGCGGCGGCCAGTGGCTGGCCGGGCACCCCGACCGGGACGTGATCGTCAGCCGCTACCTGCGGCATGACCGCCACCTGACCAGCGATGCACTGCGCCAGCTACTGGCAGACGAGGGCGCCGATCCGGCGAGCGCCGACGAGGCGGGCGATGCGGCCGAGGAGGCAGCCGAGCGGAAGGTCGGCCTGCAGGACCAGCGGATTGCCGCCGTCGTGTCGGTGATCGCCGCGTCCGGCGCGAGCCGGGTGCTCGATCTCGGCTGCGGATCAGGCAAGCTGATGGCCGCGCTGCTCCGGCTGAGCGAGATCCGGCAGGTCACCGGCATGGACGTGTCGAGCCACGCGCTCGAGGCCGCCGCCAGGCGGCTGCACCTGGACGAGCTGTCGCCGCGGGCCCGCGACCGGATCAGCCTGCTGCAGGGCTCCCTTACCTATACCGACCACCGGCTGCGCGACTTCGATGCGGCCGCCGTGGTCGAGGTGCTCGAGCACCTGGATCCGCCTCGCCTCGACGCGTTCGAGCACGCGCTGTTCGCTGACGCGCGGCCGCAGCTGGTGGTCATGACCACGCCCAACGTCGAGTACAACGTGCTGTTCGACAGCCTCCCGGCCGGGACGCTCCGCCATCCAGATCACCGGTTCGAGTGGACGAGGGCACAGTTCGGGGACTGGGCTGCCGGCGTCGCGGGCAGGCACGGCTACGAGGTGTCGCTGTCCGGCATCGGCCCGCCGGATGAGGCGCTGGGCTGCCCGACGCAGCTGGCGGTGTTCCGGCGATGACGACTGCTCCCGATCACGTGCTGCGCATTCCCGAGCTGTGCCTGGTGACCCTGGTCGGGGTCTCAGGCTCCGGAAAGTCGACGTTCGCCGCCCGCCACTTCGCGCCGACCGAGGTCATCTCATCGGACTTCTGCCGGGGCCTGGTCAGCGACGACGAGAACGATCAGTCGGCCACCAGCGACGCCTTCGAGGTGCTGCATTTCATCGCGGCCAAGCGGCTGGCGGCCGGGCGGCTCACTGTCATCGACGCGACCAGCGTGCAGCCAGAGGCCCGGCGGTCGCTGATCGCGCTTGCCCGCCAGAGCCACGTGCTCGCGGTCGCGATTGTCCTGGACGTGCCGGAGCAGGTGTGCGCCGCCAGGAACGCCGCCCGGGCAGACCGCTCGTTCGGGCCGCACGTGCTCCGCCAGCAGCACAGTCAGCTGCGCCGGAGCCTGCGCGGCCTGCGACGGGAAGGCTTCCACCGGGTTTTCGTTCTCTCCGGCGAAGCTGAGATAGCGGCCGCCACCGTGCGCCGCGAGCCGCTGTGGAACGACATGCGATCGCGGCACGGGCCGTTCGACATCATCGGTGACGTCCACGGCTGCTACGCCGAGCTGGAGCAGCTGCTCGGCCGGCTGGGCTATCAGGTTGCCGCTGACGGCACGACAGCCCGGCACCCCGGCGGCCGCACCGCTGTCTTCGTCGGTGACCTGGTCGACCGCGGCCCGGACACACCGGCTGTGCTCAGGCTGGTCATGGGCATGACCGCGGACGGCACCGGCCTGTCGGTGGCCGGGAACCACGAGGTCAAGCTTGTCCGCGCGCTGCGCGGGCGCAACGTCACCATCGCGCACGGGCTGGCGGAGAGCCTCGCCCAGCTGGCTGCCGCACCGGATGGTTTCGCCGATCAGGCCGCCGCTTTCATGGACGGACTTCTCGGCCACGTCGTGCTCGACGACGGCAAGCTCGTCGTCGCCCACGCCGGCCTGCCTGAAGCCATGCACGGCCGCGCGTCCGCTGCCGTTCGCGCGTTCGCCCTCTACGGCGACACCACCGGCGAGACCGATGAGTACGGCCTGCCGGTCCGGTATCCGTGGGCGCAGGACTACCGCGGCCGGGCCATGGTGGTCTACGGCCATACGCCCGTGCCCGAGGCAGAGTGGGTCAACGGCACCATCTGCGTCGACACCGGCTGCGTGTTCGGCGGCAAGCTCACCGCGCTCCGCTACCCCGAGCGCGAGGTGGTCAGCGTGCCGGCTGCCGAAGTGCACTACGAGCCAGCCAGGCCGCTGACTGTGACTGGAGGGCAGGCACCCGCGCCGCCGGGTGAGCGCGGCAGCCGGGCTGAGCTCAGCCTGAGCGACGTGCTCGGCAAGCGCATCGTGCAGACCAGGCTGACCGGCGGATCGGTGACCATCAGGCCGGAGAACTCGGCGGCCGCGCTGGAGGTCATGAGCCGATTCGCCATTGACCCGCGCTGGCTGGTCTACCTGCCGCCGACGATGTCGCCGACGGCGACGACCAGCCACGCCGGCCTGCTGGAGCACCCGGATGAGGCGCTGGCCAGCTACCGGTCGGCCGGAGTCGCTGAGGTGGTCTGCGAGGAGAAGCACATGGGCTCGCGGGCCGTTGTCGTCGTCTGCCGGGACCAGGAGGCGGCACTGCGCCGGTTCGGTGTCGCCGGCCCGGGTGCCGGGGCCGGAACGATCTTCACCCGCACCGGGCGGGCGTTCTTCGCCGACCCGGCGACGGAAAGTGAGCTCCTGCTCCGCCTCAGCCGCGCGCTCAGCGCGGCCGGACTCTGGGACGAGCTCGGGACGGACTGGCTCGTACTCGACTGCGAGCTGCTGCCGTGGTCGGCTAAGGCAGGAGAGCTGCTCAGGAGCCAGTACGCTCCGGTCGCCGCGTCGGCGACGGCGGTGCTCCGTGCTGCCGTGAGGCTGGCGGAAGCGGCCGTTTCGCGCGGTGTCGATGCCGGCGACCTGCTCGGCCGGCTGACGCAGCGCGAGGCTCAGGCTGGCCTGTTCGCTGACGCGTACCGGCGGTACTGCTGGCCGGTCCGGTCAGCCGGCGACCTGCGCCTGGCACCGTTCCAGATTCTCGCGGGCGAGAACGCCGTGCATGCGCTGCGGCCGCACGCCTGGCACCTGGACATGATCGGCAGGCTCTGTGACCAGGAGCCGGAGCTTCTGCGGCGCACTGCCGCCCTGACGGTCCGCCTGGGAGAGGACGCCAGCGAGGCGGCGGCGGTCGCGTGGTGGCAGGACCTGACCGCCCGCGGCGGGGAGGGCATGGTGGTTAAGCCGGCTGGCGTCGTCTACCGCGGCGCAGGGGGCCTGGCCCAGCCGGGGATCAAGTGCCGCGGGCCGGAGTACCTGCGGATCATCTACGGGCCCGAGTACACCACCGAGGCCAACCTGGCCCGGCTCCGGTCCCGCAATGTCGGGCGCAAGCGGTCTCTGGCTCTGCGCGAGTTCGCGCTGGGCATCGAGGCGCTGGAGCGCCTGGTCGCCGGTGAGCCGCTGTACCGGGTGCATGAATGCGTCTTCGGGGTGCTGGCGCTGGAGAGCGAGCCGGTCGACCCGAGGCTGTGAGGTCCGGGCTGTGCGGCCGGGCTGTGCGGTCCGGGCTGTGCGGCCCGGGCTGTGCGGCCCGGTCTGTGCGGCCGGCCGGGGGCCGGGGCTGTGACCCGCCGCGCGGTGGCCGGCCTACTGGCGCAGCACGTGCGCCGCCGTGTTGATGGCGTCCACCAGGCCGTCCGCTGCGGTGAACAAGCCGCCGCGCTCGCCGTCCGCGGTGGCTGGCGCCGGGAGCGCCGCGGCTGTCGCCGGCCCGGCTGAGTCACCGGAACCGGGCGCCGTCCCGTCAGCCGCGCACGGGCGGTGGCACCCGAGCTGCCTGTCGTCTCGCTGTCGGGCTCCCACATGACCTGCAGCAGCGGCCGGAGCGGCGGCAGCGGCGGCAGCGCCTGCCCGCCGGGCCACGGCACCGGCACTGGCGTCGGGACTGGCCGCACCGGCACTGGCACCGGCACCGCACGCACTGGCACTGGCACTGGCACGGGCGCCGCCATGACGGCCGTCACCGCGGGCGCGCAGCGCTGCGGACAGAATCGCGGTGGCCTGCTCCACGCCATCAGCCAGCCGGTCCAGGTCCGGCTGGATGTCCGGGTCCAGGCTGTCCGCCTGATCCCCGGCGTTCCTCCGGTTACCGTTACCGTCACCGTTGACGCCCGGCTGGTCGAGGGCCTGGCTCGCCCTGGTCCGGGCGTGGTGCGCGGCCAGCGCGGCGCCCAGGGTGAGGTTCGCCTGGGCGATCCGGTGGCCGACAGACTCCAGAGCCCGGGCGGTCGGCGCGCTGATCGGCGGATGGTCAGGCTCGCCGGCCAGCCGGTCGGCGGATGCCTCGGCATCCGCCCTGGCGCGCCGCGCGGTCAGCTGGAGGCGTCGCAGCCGGCCCGCCTGTGACCCATCCGGCCGGGTGTAGGCGCGCAGCAGGGCGCTGGCGTACCGGCCCTGCGTGGCAAGCAGGCGGGCGAACTTCTCCGTCGCTGACGTGCTCTCCCAGGTTGGCCACAGCAGGTAGGCAATGATCGCAAGCCCGGTGCCGATGCCGGTGCCGATGAGCCGGTACTCAGCGGTCGGGTCGGGCGGGGAGCCGAGCATGGCGAGCAGCACCACGACGAAGTCGGTCAGGAACACCGCGTACAGCAGGTAGTTCACCGTGAACACGGCGTACGCCGCCAGCAGCGATACCGCGATGCCGCACAGCAGTGCCGTAACGCTGACCTTGATGAGCAGCACGGTCGCGACCCCGAGGCCGGCTCCGACGGCCGTGCCGGCGGCGCGCTGCAGGCCGCGGTACAGGGTCGAGCTGTAGTCAGGACGCAGCACGATGAAGATCGTCAGCACGATCCAGTAGCCGTGGGCCAGTCCGGACGCCTGCGCGATCACCTCGGCCACCGCGGCGACGACGGCCAGCCGCAGCGCGTGCCGGCCTGATTCCGACGCGGTGCCGGTGCTGGCCTGGACGGTCAGCCAGGCGTCTTTGGCGGACGCTACCGGGACGGGCGCCGGACTGGCGGCGTCGCCGGGCCCGGCCTCGGCGTCGTTCAGCCGGCCGGCGATCCGCACCGCGCTGCGCAGCTGGCCCAGCAGCGCCTCATCGGCCCACTGCCGGGCCTGTCCTGGCTGCGCGGTGAGGGCATCCAGCTGCCGCCGGGCGGCGGCGAGATGGCCGGCCCGCTGGCCGGGGCGACTGGTCAGGCCGGCGGCCAGCTCGCTCAGCGCCTGAGCGGTGCCCGCCAGGACGCCGCGCCTGGCGGAGCCGGGTTCGTCGCCCGGCTGGCCGACGGACAGGGCTGTCAGCGTCGCCCGGATCCGCTCGGCCTCCTCCGCGAGGTCCTGCATGTGCTGCCGCGCGGCGGTCCGCATGAGCGGGTTCGGATCACCCAGCACGTAGCTCCCGGTCAGCTGGGCGGGAGCGGGCGGGCTGTGCCGTCCGGCCGCGACATCGGCGGCGTAGCCGCCGAGCGCGCGATAGGAAGCAGCGAGCGCGGCCCGCTCGGCGCTGCCGCGGTTGACCGCCCAGGAGCTGACGACCAGCAGGCACTGCCACAGACCGCCGGCCAGCACCAGCCCGGCCCGCACCGCCGCCGGGCCGGGTCCGAGCGGGAGCGCGCTGGCGATCAGCAGCGCGAGCGGCCACTGGAGCGTCACGGCCAGCGCAGTCGGGCCGAGCGCCGCGCAGAGGCCGGTCACGTAAGCCCAGATAAAGACGAGGGGAACGAGCAGCCACGGCTGGCCGTCTGCCGCCGTCGCTCCGGCGAACGTCGAGATGGCCATTCCGGCGGCAGCGAAGAGGACAGCCAGGACCCTGGTACGGCTGACCCCGCGGAAGGACACGAAGCCCGCGGGCAGCGCGCCGAGCGCGGCATAGCTGCCGTACGCGACCTTCCCGGTCGCGACGCCGAGAATGAGCGGCACCAGCACGCCGGTCGTGGCCCGGACGGACTGGCCGGCCGACAGGTCACGCCAGCGGAACGCGCCGAAGTCCAGCCAGCCGGACTGGCTGAGCTCGGCCGCCAGGAACGCCCGGCCGCCGCGCAGGTCGGACAGGAGCCGCCGCCCGGCCCGGCGGGCTGACGGTCCGGGCTCGGCCAGCGGACGGCCGGGCAGCGCCGTGCTCCCGGCTCAGGCCGGCCGGACGGGCCGGTAGACGGGCTGCCACATCTGCGCCTGCACCGCGGCGGTCAGGTCGCCGGCGAGGGCGCGCCGGGCTACCCCGTCAGCGATGGCGGCCTCGGCGACGGCGACCGCCACCGCGACCGAGGTGTCGCGCAGTGCCGCAACTTCCGGCAGCAGCGCCGAGCCCGCGGTGCCGGAGTTCACCAGGGCCGCGACCGCGTGCGCCGCGGCACTGAGCATGCCGTCGGTGATCCGGGCCGCGCGCGTGGTGATGGCCCCGAGGCCCAGGCCGGGGAAGACCAGGGCGTTGTTGGCCTGGGCGATGACGTACCTGGTGCCGGCGTACTCGACGGGCGGGGCCGGGCTCCCGCTCGCCACCAGCGCGCGGCCGCCGGTCCACTCGATCAGGTCGCCGGGACGCGCCTCGGCCAGCTCGGTGGGATTGGACATCGGCATGATCACCGGGCGGTCCGTATGCGCGGCCATGTCCTTGACGATGTCCTCGGTGAACGCGCCGCCGCGGGCTGAGGTCCCGATGAGCACCGTCGGGTGCACCCGGCGCACGACCTCGGCCAGCGGGATGCCCCCGAGAACGGGATCCCGCTGCCAGTCAGCGACCTCCGCCGGGTCCCGGCCGTAGCGGCTCTGGTCGGCCGACTGGCCCTCCCCGCCCGTCACGATGAGGCCGTGCCGGTCCACTGCCCAGAACCTGGACCGGGCCTCCTCGGCAGTGAGGCCGGTGGCCACCAGCGCGGCGGTCAGCTGATCGGCGATCCCGCTGCCCGCCGATCCGGCGCCGAAAATGACGATGCGGTGCGCGGCGAGCTCGATCCCGGTCGCCCTGACGGCGGCAAGTACAGCCGCCAGGTTGACTGCCCCGGTGCCCTGGATGTCGTCGTTGAAGCTGGGCAGCACGTCGCGGTACTGGGTTAGCAGCCGGCGCGCGTTGGCCGTGCCCATGTCCTCCCAGTGCAGCAGGGCGTGCGGGAAGACCGTGCCGACAGCGGCGACGAACGCGGCCAGGAACGCGTCGTACTCGGCCGCCTTGACACGCGGATGCCGGTTGCCGATGTACATCGGGTCGTCCAGCAGGCTCTGCCGGTCTGTGCCGACGTCCAGCATGACCGGCACCGCGCGGCCAGGGTCGATGCCTGCGGCCGCGGTGTAGACGGCCAGCTTCCCGACGGCGATGCTCATGCCGCCGACTCCCCAGTCGCCGATGCCCAGGATCGCCCCGGCGTCGGTGGCCACGAGCAGGTCGACCTCGTCACTCTCGAGACCGAAGGCCCGCAGCGACTGCTCGATCAGCTCCGGGTGGTCGACCGACAGGTACACGCCGCGCGGCCGCCGGTACTCATGGCTGTAGTGCTCGATTGCCTGGCCGACAGTGGGCGTGTAGATGACCGGCAGCATCTCGCTGAGATGATCGGCCAGCACCCGGTAGTACAGCACCTCGTTGCGGTCCTGCAGCTCGTTCAGCAGGACATTGCGGGCGAGATTGGATGACTGGCGCCCGAACTGGGCGTAGACCCGGCTGGCCTGCTGGTCCAGCGTCATGTGGCCGGCCGGGATGAGCCCGATGAGGCCGAGGCCGGCGCGCTCGGTGTCGCTGAACGCCGTCCCCTTGTTGATCCTCCTGTCGGCCAGCACCTGCCGCCCGCGCAGCGTTGTGCGCCAGGCCGCCCCGTCCTCATCCAGCCAGAGTGTTCGCACTCGCCAGCAACTCCTTTAGCCGTAGCCCGCCTCGCCGGGTCCGGGCGGGCGCCCGCATCGCAGCCATTGTGCCCCTGTGCGGCATCAGCGCGCGGCCGGGATCAGCCCGGGGCGGGGTCCTCCCCGGTCCACAGGGCGCGCACGGCATCGATGGTGTCCGCCTCGGCCGGGTTCTTGTCCGGCCGGTACCGCAGGACCCGGGCGAACCGGAGCGCGACGCCGCCGGGATACCGGCTGCTGGCCTGGACGCCGTCGAAGGCGATCTCGACCACGAGCTCCGGCCTGACTCGCACGACACCGTGCCTGACCTGGCCGTCCGGTCCGGGTGGCGGGTCTGCCAGCTCCAGCAGCCGCTCGGTCTGCCAGGTCAGCAGGGCATCGGTCAGGCCCTTGAATGTCTTGCCGAGCATGACAGTCCCGCCGGTTGCCGGGTCCCGCGCCCCCAGGTGCAGGTTGGACAGCCAGCCCTGGCGCCGGCCGTGACCCCATTCGGCCGCCAGCACCAGCAGGTCCAGCGTGTGCCGCGGCTTTACCTTGATCCAGTCGCTGCCGCGCCGCCCGGCGCCGTAGGGCGCCTCCAGCGACTTGATGACGACTCCCTCGTGGCCGTGCTCGATGGCGGTGGCGAAGAACTGGCCTGCGGCCGCCACGTCCGCCGTCACCAGGCGGGGGATGACCAGGGCAGGCGGCGCGATGGCGGTGAGCCGGGCGGTACGCTCGGCCGCCGGAAGCTCGAGCAGGTCGGCACCGTCCAGGTGCAGCAGGTCGAACAGGAACAGCGCGAGCGGTACCTGCCCGGCCTGCCCGTCCGGGCCGGAATGGCTGGCAGCGCGTGCTGAGGTGACCTGGAAGGGCAGCGGCCGGCCGTCCGGGCGCAGCGCCACGGCCTCGCCGTCCAGGACGGCCGTGGTTGCCGTCAGCGTGAGCGCTGCCGCGACGAGCTCGGGTACCCGGTGCGTGATGTCGTCGAGTGTGCGGGTGAAGACGCGCACGTCGCTGTCCTGCCGGTGCAGCTGGACCCGGATGCCGTCGACCTTCCACTCCACCGCGGCTGGCGAGATCCGGTCCAGGGCGGCCGCCACCGACGGGGCCGACGCAGCCAGCATCGGCCGGATGGGGCGCCCGACACTCAGGCCGACAGCACGCAGCGCAGTGGTCGCGGCGGCGGGGTCGCCGGCACCGAGCGCGGCTCCCGCAGCGGCTGCCAGCGAGCCGCTGAGCTGATGAGCGCGGCGGACCTCGGCTGCAGGCACCCCCGCGGCCCTGGCGATGGCATCGGTCATCACCCCGTCCAGCGCGCCCTGGCGCAGGTCGCCGGCCAGCAGCCGCACGAGAAACTGGCGCTCGTCAGCAGTGGCGCGGCTGAGCAGGCCGGCCAGCAGCCGCCGCCGCTCGGCCTGCGAGCCCTGGCCGGCCAGCGCTCCGATCTGGCCAAGGGCGTGATCGGTCTCGGTCAGCGTGAGAGCGGGCTGGGCCGGCGGTGCCGCCAGTCCGGCGGCTGCGGGCGCGCTCTGGCCGTAGCCGCCGAGCAGATCGGTAAGGGCCGCGTACCCGACGCCGATCTGCCGCTGGGTCAGGTCACCCGACAGGAAGGAGACGGCGACCGCGATCTCCGCGGGCGGCACGTCCGTCAGCAGGCCGGCGATCTCGCCGACCTTGGCCAGCCTGCCCGGCGTGCCGGCCACAGCGGCGGACGTGCGAACCACGCTCTCCAGCAGCATCCCGGTTACAGCCAGCCCTTCTGCTGCGCGAACTCGACTGCTTCGGCCCGGTTGCGCGCGCCGAGCTTCTGGATGGCGGCGGACAGGTGATTGCGCACGGTGCCGGGCGACAGGTGCAGCCGCGCGGCGATGTCAGCGATGGCATCGTGGCTGGCCGCGGCCGCCAGCACCTCCGACTCACGCTCGGTCAGCGGGCTGTCGCCCTGCGCCAGCGCGGCGGCTGCCAGCGACGGGTCGACGACTCGCTCGCCCGCAGCCACTCTCCTGATCGCGGCCGCCAGCGCGGCGGCCGGAGCATCCTTCAGCAGGAAGCCGCTGGCGCCTGCGGCCATCGCGGCGCGCAGGTAGCCAGGCCGGTCGAAGGTCGTGACGATCACGACCTTGCCGCTGAACCCGGTCGTGTGCAGCCGCCCGGCGACCTCGATCCCGCTCGGGCCCGGCATCTCGATGTCGAGCACCGCGACATCCGGCTGGTGCTTGCCGGCCATGGCCAGGGCCTCGTCGCCCGTTGCGGCCTGCGCCACGACCTCGATGTCCGGCTCCAGCTCGAGCAGCGCCACCAGCGCCTGGCGAACCATCGTCTGATCCTCGGCGATCATGATCCGCACTGTCACACGCCCATTGTCATGCCTGCGGGCTGAGCGGGACGACGACGCGGAGCAGAAATCCCTGCGGCTCGACCGTCCGGGCCGCGAGCTCGCCGCCGAGGCTCCGGACCCGCTCGGCAAGACCGGCCAGCCCGGATCCGGCCGGGGCGGGCCTGGTCCTGACCATCGTCGCGGTTCCGTCCGGCCCGCTGGTCAGCGCCGGGCCGGCCGGGCCGGCCGGAAGGCCGCCGTCATCCGCCGGGGCGGCAGGCCCGTTGTCACTGATCTCCGCCATGGCCGTGAGCTGGTCGGACTCCACCAGGATGGACACCTTCGTGGCACGGGAGTGCCGGACGACGTTAGTGACGCCCTCCCTGATGGCCCAGGCGAGCGCGGCGTCGACATTCTGCGGCAGGCTGCCGGTGCCGGTGGAGCTGATCGTGGCGGCGATGCCGGCTGCCGCGAGCAGCGTGCGAGCGCCAGCCAGCTCCCCGGCCAGGTCAGGCTGGCGGAAGCCGGCCACTGCCTCGCGCACGTCGGACAGCGACTGACGGGCGACGGACTCCAGCTCGGCGATTTCTCCCGCGGCGCGGTCCGGGTCGGTGCCGATCACGCGCCCGGCCAGCTCGGCCTTGAGCGTGATCAGCGAGAGTGAGTGGCCGAGCAGATCATGCAGGTCCCTCGCGATGCGCAGCCGCTCCTCCGCGACGGCGGCCCTGGCCAGCTCGGCTCTGGTCCGCCGCAGCGCATTGACCATCTCGATCCGCCGGCCTGCTGCATAGGCGAAGAAGGCGCTCATGGGCGCGATGGCAATCAGGGAGACGGTGTTACCGAACCCTGCGCTGGTCCTGACTGCGACGACGAATCCGGCCAGGGCGCACGCCGTCGCGGCAATGACCGCCGGCCGCGGCGTGCTGCTGAACCGGCCGCAGGCCGCCGCGGCGACGGCGAGGACGGTGAGGAAGTTCTCCCGCCCGACGACAAAGATCGCGATTCCCAGACCGAGGATCACTGCCAGCGGTACCCAGGGCACCGGCTGCGCGCCCGGTGGCCCCGGCGCAACCGCGTAGATCCAGGTGAGCACCACGAAGACGAGGCTGCCGCTGAAGATGAACCACTTGGCCGGCTCCGACAGCGCCGGATGGCCGAACACGCCCAGGGCAGGCGTGACCAGGAAGAACACGATAAGTACGCCCAGCAGGAGCCGTCGGATGAGGCTGATCCGGCGATCGTCGTCCTCGTCGGATCCGCCATACGGGCGCATCATGTCTTCAGATTAGGCAGCGGGCGCGTCATCGTCATGTATCCGTGGTCCTGCCCTGACCATGACGGATGTCACGGCCAGGGCAGCCCTGCGGCCGGAGCGGGCGGCTGGCCCGCTTCCGGCCGGTGCTCAGACGATGCGCGGATGCCCGTTCATGTCCGGGTCCGGCGTCGCGCCTGCCTCGTAGGTGGCCGCGTCCGCGGAGTCGGTGCCGTCCGGCGCCGGGTAGCCGGCAGCGTCGCGCCGCCGCTGCAGGACGACGGCTGCTGCCGCACCCGCCGCGGCGGTCAGCAGCACGACGCCCGCCACCAGGCCAGCCCGGCTCCGTCGTGACTTCTTCGGCTTGGCGTCGATCTTGTGTGCAGCCGAGACAAGCGCGCTGGAAATCATGGGTGCCAGATTCTCGCTGATAGCACGCGCGGTCTGCTCGATCTGGGGTGCCGCCCACGACCTGGCGGCGTCCACTCTGGGTGCTGCCCAGGCGGCCGCGGTGTCAGCGCCCTGGCGAACCGAGGCCCCCGCGCTCCTGGCGAGCGGCACGGCCTGCTGCGCGGCCTGCTGGGCTGCCAGCTGTGCCTGCTGGGCCGCCTGCTGTGCCTGCTGGGCCGCCTGCTGTGCCATGGGCTTGGTCTTGCTGGCAAGTGGCGCAACCTTCTGCGCAGCGTAGGCAGCCTGCTCGCGAAGCCCGCTGGCGTCGCTGACAGGTCGCTTTTTGGTCAAAACAGACACTGAAACCTCCTGGAGTTCTGTCCAGGCAGGACCTTCCCTGCAAACCAGGGGTCAATCACGGCGGGGAGTGCGGCGCGGCATGGCCGGAGTTGCCAGAGCACGGCGCGAGCGTGGCAGGATTCCAGTTATGACGAATACGCTGACCGCGACGCTGCGGACAACCCAGGGCCCTGTGGTGGTCCGGCTCTATCCCGATCACGCACCGAAGACCGTGCGCAACTTCGTCGAGCTGGCGGAGGGCGCCAGGGAGTGGACGAACCCGGCGACCCGCAAGACCAGCCAGGACAAGCTCTACGACGGCACCATCTTCCACCGGGTCATTCCCGACTTCATGATTCAGGGCGGCGACCCGCTCGGAACCGGCACCGGCGGCCCCGGCTACAAGTTCGCTGACGAGTTCCACCCGGACCTGGCCTTCGACCGGCCGTACCTGCTGGCGATGGCGAATGCCGGGCCGGGCACCAACGGCTCGCAGTTCTTCATCACGACCGTGCCCACCCCGTGGCTGACCGGGAAGCACACCATCTTCGGTGAGGTCGTCGAGGGCAGCGACGTCGTCGACGAGATCAGCCGGGTGCAGACGAGCCGCGGGGACCGCCCGGTGAAGGACGTCGTGCTTGAGGCAGTCGAGATCGGCCGCGACGAGGCCGAGTAGGCCGGGCCCGCCAATGACCATCCCCCCGGACCAGGGTCAGGCGCAAGAACAGAGCCAGGCCGCGCCGCCGGTGTGCTACCGGCATCCTGACCGGCCGACCTATGTGTCCTGCACCCGCTGCGGCAGGCCTGCCTGCCCGGACTGCCTGCGGCCGGCCGCGGTTGGCCATCAGTGCCTGGACTGCATTAAGGCCGGGAATTCCGGGGTCAGGCAGGCCGCCGGCCGGTTCGGGGGGGCGGTCTCCTCGGGCGGCGCCCGCGTCACCTGGGCGCTCATCGCGCCTCAACGTCGTGCTGTACATCATCGAGCTGGCGCACTCGCAGCTCGGCTACGACTGGGGAATGATCGGGGTGGGCCGGTACACCCAGGGCGGCCCGCTCGTCGGGGTGGCCGTCGGCCAGTGGTACCGGATGATCACCAGCGCATTCCTGCCGCCGCCGGGCGTCGGCGGCCTCGGGCTGCTGGATATCGCCTTCAACCTGTGGGCGCTGTATTTCGTCGGGCCCGCGATCGAGCGGGTACTCGGACCGGTCCGGTTCCTGACGGTTTACCTCGTCAGCGCCATCGGCGGCTCGGTGCTGCTCTACTTCCTGGTGCCCTATGAGCTGGCGCTGGGCGCGTCCGGCGCGATCTTCGGCCTGTTCGGCGCGTGGTTCGTGCTGGCCAGGCGGCTGCGCGCCGACGCCCGCCCGGTGGTACTGCTCATCGTCCTGAACCTCGGGCTGAGCTTCTTCGTCCCTGACATCGCGTGGCAGGCGCATGTGGGCGGGCTGATCGCGGGCGGCCTGCTGACCGCTGCCTTCGCGTACGCGCCGAGACGCAACAGGACCGCGATCCAGGTAACGGCGACCGTGGCCATCCTGGTGGTCTTTGTCATTGCCGTGCTGATCAGGAATCACCTGCTGCTCGGCACGTTCTCGTTTTACCAGGGACGGCTGTTCTGATCCGTCAGGGCCGGCGTCAGTGCCACCGCGTCGCGAGCACCAGGCCGGTGCTGAGGAAGACAAAGCCGACGACGAGGTTCCAGGCACCGAGCGCGTCGATGGGCAGCTTCTGCTGGCTGACGTAGAAGACGACGATCCAGACCAGGCCGACAATCAGGCTGCCCAGCATCGCGGGCACCAGCCATCGCGGGCTGACCTTGGCCTTCGAAGACCGGGGCGGCGGGGTGTAGACCGCCTTGCTTCTCACGCGGGACTTCGGCACAGTCGTCTCCTGGGGTTACTGCCTGCTGCCTGCCAGCCCGGCGGGGCGGCAGGCCGGCGCGCTGGCCCAGCGCGCCTACGGGCGTAAGCGTAGTTGCTCACCGGACTGCTCGCTGCCCCCGCGAGCGCTCAGGTGGCGCTCGGGTGTGTTCGCCTGCAGGCGTTTTCACAAATCGCTAGTCTGTGGGCACGCTCAGTCACCTAGATCGGGGAGATGCACGTCAGCGTGCGGCTTTACCTGCGGATATCGGGCGAGATCCTGATGACCCTCGGCGTTGTGGTCCTCGGCTTCATGGCCTACATGTACTGGGGCACGGCCATGCGGGAGGGGAGCGCTCAGCGCTCGCTGCAGAGTGAGCTTGGCCACCAGTGGTCTGGCTCAGGTCAGAGCCTGGCGGCGCTGACCAGCCCGGATAGCCTCGCCCTCGGCAAGCCGTTCGCGCTGATCAGGATCCCGAGCTTTGGGAGCAAGTGGCAGTTCGCCGTTGTCCAGGGCACCGGCCTGCAGCAGCTCGCCCTGGGGCCGGGGCACGTACCGGGCACCGCGCTGCCCGGCAGTATCGGCAATTTCGCCGTCGCTGGCCACCGGGTCACCGCCGGCAACCCGTTCTGGAGCCTGCCGAGCCTGCGCAGCGGCAGCCTCGTCTACATCGAGACCGTGGCCGGCACGTATGAGTACAAGGTGACCGGCAAGCCCGCCTGGGTATCGCCCGACGACACCGCCGTGCTCGCCCCGGTGCCGGACCACCCGGGCCGGGACCCGCGCCGGCGGATGATCACGCTGATTACCTGCGACCCGCCCTGGACGGGCACCAGCCGGGTCATCGTCACCGGCGTGCTGGTCCGGGCACTGCCGCGGGCGCAGGGAATCGAGGGCTAGCGGCATGTACGGCTGGATCTGGCGCCGGCTTCCCGGCGGGTCGGGCACCAGGGCACTTCAGCTGGCCGTGATCCTCATCGCGGCCGGCCTGCTGCTCTGGTACGTCGTCTACCCCTGGGCCTCGCTCCACCTGTCCTTCGACCAGGCTGGCCTCGGCTGACGCCGCGGCCAGCCTGGTCTCAGGGCGTAGCCGTCGGCGTTGGTGACGGTGAGGAGGGGGTCGGCGTCGGGCTGGGCGAGGTGCTCGCCGGCGCCACGATGTAGATCGTGATCGCCGAGCCAGGCGCCAGGGACTGGCCGACAGGCGGGCTGGCGGCGTACACGGTGCCGACCGGGTAGCTGCCGTTGCCCGAGCCTTCCTGGATCGGCGTCACCTGGTAGTTGTACGGCGCGGCCTGGAGCAGCGCGGTGGCCTGGGCCTGGGTCATGCCGAGGATGCTGCTCGGCACCGTCTCCGAGTTGCCGGTCACGCTGATGGTGACCGTGCTGCCCTTCGGAGCGGGAGTGTTGCCGGCCGGCGTCTGGTTGACCACCGAGTTGGCGGCCGCGCCCGCCTGGGTCACCGTGTTGACCTGCACCTTGAACCCGGCCGCCTTCAGGGCCGAGATAGCCGCGCTCTTGCTATCACCCACCACGGACGGGACGGTGACCTTCGTCGACTTCGGCCCGGTGGAGACAGTGATGTTGATGCGGGTGCCCTTCGGCTCGGTCGCACCGTAGGCCGGGCTGGTCCCGCTGACCAGGTTCTTCGCCTCCGTGGCAGACGGCTGGTGAGTGACGGTCCCGACAGCGAGGCCGGATTTCACGATCTGCGTCTCGGCCGAGGCGAGCGAGGAGCCCACCACGTTCGGGACCGCGATGCCGCCGCCGCTGTCGTTGATGAACTTGATCAGCACGATCGCCGCGACCAGCAGCACCACGACGGTGGCCAGCACGACCCACGGCCAGGCGCGGCGCTGCCGCTGCGGCGGGCCATCCTCCCCGCTGCCGTCATCCTGCCCGTACTGGTAGGGCGGGATGGCCGAGGTGCGGCCGCCGCCCGCCTGCGTCGCTGCCGCGCCCATCCGCCGGGTCCCGGCATAGGCACCGCCCAGCATCGGCGCGGCGACGGGCGCGCCGGACAGCGCGCGCTGGATGTCGTTCCGCATCTCGCCCGCCGACTGGTACCGGTCGGCGGGGTCCTTCTGCATCGCCTTGAGCACGATCGCGTCAGCCCACGGCGGCACCTCCGGGTCCACCTGGGACGGAGGCACCGGGTCTTCCTTGACATGCTGATAGGCGATGGCCACCGGCGAGTCGCCGGTGAACGGCGGGCGGCCGGTCAGCAGCTCGTAGAGCAGGCAGCCGGTCGAGTACAGGTCGCTGCGAGCGTCGACTCGCTCGCCCCTGGCCTGCTCCGGCGAGAGGTACTGGGCGGTTCCGATGACCTGGGCGGTCTGCGTCATCGTCATCTGCGAGTCCGAGACGGCCCTGGCGATGCCGAAGTCCATGACCTTGACGTCGCCGGCCCTGGTCAGCATCACGTTGCCCGGCTTGATGTCCCGGTGCACGATGCCGTTGCGGTGGCTGTAGTCCAGCGCCCGCAGCACGCCGTCAGTGATCTCGGCAGCCCGTTCCGGAAGCAGCCGCCGGTCGTCCCGCAGCAGGTCGCGGAGGGTGCGCCCGTCGACAAACTCCATCACGATGTACGGCACGGGCACGCTGCCGACCATGTCCTCGCCGGTGTCGTAGACCGCCACGATCGAGGGATGGTTCAGCGAGGCTGCCGACTGCGCCTCCCGCCGGAACCGCGCCTGGAAGGTCTGGTCCCGCGCGAGGTCGTCGCGGAGCGTCTTCACCCCGACGATGCGGTCAAGACGGATGTCGCGGGCCCGGAACACCTCGGCCATGCCACCACGACCGACGATTCCGTCGAGTTCGTAGCGGCCGCCGAGCAGCCGTGGCTGAGTCATGTCGCGCACTTTACGTTACCGTCCTGCCGGTCAGGGGCTGCGGCCAGCATGGCCGGCCGGGGCTGCAGCCTGGCTCCCGGCTAGTGGGCTTGCGCTGCGGCCAGGTCAGTCCCTGGCCGGCTGGCACCGGGGCGATCACGGGTGTGCCGCCAGGTATGCCTTGATGACGTCGACCGCGAGCGGCGCCGCCGCGTCCGCGCCGTAGCCGCCGCCCTGCACCATGACGCCGACGGCGATCGGTGACGAGCCGTTGGTGCCCGGCACGAAGCAGGTGAAGACGGCGTCGTTCAGGCCAGTGTTGTTGATGCCGTTCTGCGCGGTTCCGGTCTTGCCGTCGATCGTGATGCTGCCGGTGACCGGGCCCGGCGGTCGCGTACGCCGTGCCGCCCGGATTGTGCGTTACCTGGTACATCATCGACTGCACGTCGCCGGCGACCTTGGGCGATACGGCCTGGCTGAGCGTGGTCGGCTGGTGCGACGAGATCACCGACAGGCCCGGCGCCGAGCACCCGCTGGACCAGGTAGGGCTGCATCAGCTTGCCGTGGTTGGCGATCGCGGCCGCGAACATCGCCTCCTGCAGCGGCGTCACCGCGTCGTTGTACTGCCCGATCGCGGTGTAGGCGGTCAGCGACTTGTCCGTCCAGCCGGGACCCTCTGGCAGGACGCTCGGCACCACCGGCAGCGGGATTGACAGTCGCCTTGTTCATGCCGAACAGGCTGGCGTACTGGCGCAGCGCCGGCGCCCCCAGCTTCATCCCGAGGTCGCCGAACGCCGTGTCGCAGGACAGGTAGAACGCCTCGATGATCGGCGGGTTCCCGTCGCCGCAGGTCTCGCCGTCGTCGTTGTGCAGCAGGTGGCCGTTGGGCAGCGTCAGCACCGTCGGCGCGGGGATCGTCGTGCTCGTGCCGCCCACCTTGCCGGTGGAGAACGCCGCCGAGCTCGTCACGATCTTGAACGTCGAGCCGGGCGGCAGGGTCACCTGGGTCGCCCGGTTCAGCAGCGGCTGCGAGGGGTCCTTGAGCAGCCGCTCGTCGTTCTTGTTGAGCACGGTCCCGTTGAGCGTGGTCAGCTCGTTCGGGTTGAACGTCGGGTAGGACGCCAGGGCCAGGATGGCCCCGGTCGACGGGTTGATCGCGACCAGTCCGGCCGAGTGGCCGCCGGTGTTGGCGGCCAGTGCCTGGTAGGCGGCTTGCTGCGCGGCCGGGCTGATGGTCAGCTCGACGGTGGCGCCCTGCTTCTGCTTTCCGGTCAGCAGCGCGGTGAAGTTGTGCACGGCCAGCTGCGAACTGGTGCCGGCGAGCAGGCTGTTCTCGGTCTCCTCGATGCCGGACTTGCCGTACACGCTGTCGTAGCCGGTGACGGCCGCGTAGACCTTGCCGTAGGGGTAGTACCGCTGGTACTGGTCGGTGCCCTTGATCAGCTTCGACTCGGCGACCTTGACATCGTTGCCGTCGCCCGCCGCGATGATCGAGCCCCGCTGGTAGGAGAACTGCTCGTCGAACACCCGGACGTTGCCGGTCTTGCCGGCCAGCGAGCTGGCCTCGAATGCCTGCACGTAGTTCACGTTCAGCAGCAGCAGAACGAACATGGCCAGGCAGAACAGCGAGACCTTCAGCAGCGCGCGGTTCATGCGGCCCGCACCACCTGGGTCATGCCCTCGTCCTGGATGGGCTGCGGGGCCGGCTTGCGTGCGGTGTTACTGACCCGGATCAGCAGGCCGATCAGTATCCAGCTGGCCACGAGCGACGAACCTCCCTCGGACAGGAACGGGGTCGTGACGCCCGTCAGCGGAATCAGCCCGCTCACTCCTCCGACGATGACGAACACCTGCAGGGCGAGTACGAACGACAGGCCGCCGACCAGCAGCTTCGAGAACGGGTCCTTGACCGCGATGGCGGCCCGCAGGCCGCGCTGCACCAGCAGGCCGAACAGCAGCAGCAGGGCCATGACGCCGACCAGGCCCAGTTCCTCGCCGAACGCGGTGAAGATGAAGTCGCTCTGGACGAGCGGGGTGTGGTACGGCTGGCCCTGGCCGAGCCCGGTGCCGAAGATGCCGCCGAACGCCATCCCCTCCAGTCCCTGGACCGGCTGAAACGCGATGCCAGTGGGGTTACTGCCCTGGAACGGATGCAGCCAGACGGTAAATCGCTCCATGACGTGGCTGAACAGCAGCGCTGTCAGGAAGGAGCCGCCGACGAACAGCAGCACGCCGATCAGCAGCCAGGAAGTGCGCTGGGTGGCGATGTAGAGCATCACGATGAACATGCCGAAGAACAGCGCCGAGGTGCCGATGTCTGTCTCGAAGATCAGGATCAGCAGGCTCAGGACCCAGGCAATCAGGACCGGCCCCAGATCGCGGGCCCTGGGCAGGTCGATGCCGAGCACCCGGCGCCCGGCCAGCGCCAGGGCATCCCGCTTGGTCACCAGATAGCCGGCGAAGAACACCGCCAGCGCGAGCTCGCGCGAACTCGCCGGGCTCGACCGAGAAGCTGCCGAAGGTGATCCAGACCTGCGCGCCGTTGACGACGCTGTGGCTCTTCGGCAGCACGGCCGGGATGGCGAGCAGCACCAGACCGACTGCGCCGAGTGTGTAGGTATACCGCTGCAGCTTGCGCGGCTCGGAGACCAGCAGCAGGACAGCCACCAGCACCGCCACTCCGACGGCGGTGTAGAGCAGCTGCGTGCTCGTCACAGACGTGGGCATGTCCGTGACCTGGAGGCCCGGATTGCCGTTCCGGCCCGACTCCTGCAGCCGGTAGAGCATGACGATGCCGAGACCGTTCAGGAGCGCCGCGAGCGGCAGCAGCAGCGGGTCGGCATACGGGGCGAACCGGCGGATCGCCAGATGCGCCGCGAGCATGAGAACGGCGAACACGATGATGTCGACCGGTACGCCCGGCGGGAGCTTGCCCTTCAGGCCGAGCCCGACCGCGGCGTAGGCGAACAGCACCACGCCGATGGCGAATAGCAGCATCAGCAGCTCAGCCCGGCGCCGCCCGCGCGGCATCGGGACTGCCTGAGAAGTATCGTCCGCCAGGCTCACCCTGCCTCCTGTGCCGAGCAGGACGCTGGCACGGCCGGCTTGGGCGGGACCTTCACCACCGGCGCCTTCTTGCCCTTGGCCGGCTTCGGCGCCGGCCGGTTCGCGTACTTCGCATTCCACTGGTTGAGCGCGTTCTCATCCTGCTGACACATATAGGAGTGCCGGATCGACACAACGGTTGCCTGCGCCTTGGCAAGCGTGGTCGGGCGTCGTCGGCAGCGACAGGTCCGCCGGAACGTGCGAGGTGGGGATGCCGGTCTTCCGGTAGACGCTGGACAGGCTGACGAACGCGATCTTCTGGCTGATGCCCCGGTAGATGCTGACCTGCTGTCCGTCGGAGGCCAGGTAGTAGTTGCCCTGGATGGCGCGGTAGCCGAACCACAGGCCGCCGCCGATCAGCAGTACCAGTACGACGAGGATCGAGGTCACCAGCGGCCATCGCCGCCGGGGCACCTCGTCGAAGTCCTCGTCTGCCTCGTCCTCGGCATCCGCCGGCACGGCGGCGCGGGACCGGTGACCGTTCAGGCTCGCGCCTGGCGCCGCCTGCTCCTGGCCCGGCACCAGCGGTGCGGCAGCGCCGCTTGCGGCCCGCAGCAGCGAGGCCACGTCTCCGTTTGACGCCGCGCCTGCCATGATCGTGTCCCTGCTCGGCGGGACCGGGCTGGTAGCGGGATCCACCACGTCCGCGACGATGCAGGTGATGTTGTCCGGGCCCCCGTTGCGCAGGGCGAGCGCAATCAGCTGCTGCACTGCCTCGTCGGCATCCGCCGAGGTGGTCAGGATCTCGTACACGGCCTCGTCCGCGACAACGTCCGTGAGACCGTCCGAGCACAGCAGGTACCGGTCATCGACGAAGGCCTCGTGCATGGCCAGATCAGGGTCAGCGTCCGTGCTGCCCTGCAGCGCGCGCATGATCAGCGAGCGCTGCGGGTGATTGGCCGCGGCCGCCGGGCTCAGCCGGCCCTCGTCGACCAGTGACTGGATCAGGGTGTGGTCGCGGGTGATCTGGTACAGGTCGCCGGCGCGGAGCAGGTAGGCGCGGGAGTCGCCGATGTGGCACACCGCGACCTGGGCGCCGGCCCACAGCAGCGCGGTGAGGGTGGTGCCCATGCCCTCCACGGCGGGGTCGGACTCGCTCATGTCGTGCAGCGTGCTGCGGGCCGAGGCCACCGCCGCGGCGAGTGCGTCCAGCATGTCCTCGCCGTTGGTGAGGTTCTGCCGGTCCAGCGGGGCAATCGCGGAGATGGCGACGGCGCTGGCTACCTCGCCTGCCGCGTGGCCGCCCATGCCGTCCGCGATCGCCAGCAGGCGCGGCCCCGCGTAGGCGGAGTCCTCATTGCCCTCCCGGAGCAGGCCCACGTCCGAGCGGAGCGCGTAGTGCAGTGCCAGTGTCATCTGCGCAGCTCCAGAACGGTCTTGCCGATGCGGATCGGGACGCCAATCGGCACCGGAGTGGGCTGCGTCACCTTCTGCCGGTCCAGGTACGTGCCATTGGTCGAACCGAGATCCTCAACCAGCCACTGACCATCTTGCGGAAAGAGTCGGGCATGTCGGGTCGAAGCGTAGTCGTCGCTGAGGACGAGCGTAGCGTCATCGGCCCGGCCGATGGTGATCTGCTGATCGGTCAGGCCGACGCTCGTCCCGGCCAGCGAGCCCGCGGTGACCAGCAGCTGCTGGGGCGCCGACCGGGGCGTTCTCGCGGGCTTGGATTTAGGCTTCGGCGGCCGGGGAGCAGCCGGCTGCCGGGCCGAGGACCGCTTGCGCCGCTGGGAGACCTGCCCGAACAGGTCGGTTCTGACGACGCCGACGGCCGCGATCACGAAGAGCCAGAGCACAGCGAGGAACCCAATCCTGACGAGAGTCAGTTCAAGCGCGTTCATCGGGTCATGAGTCCTTGGCTGGCGTGGCGATGAGTGGGCAATCCTGATCCGGCGGCCTGGCGGCACCGGGCCCGGGCCGCCACGTTCCCTGCCTCTCCATGTTTATGTGCTGCCGGAGTACTTCCGTTCCGGCGTTAGTAGATGCTGTCCCGGCGGAACACCAGTGTGGTCCGGCCGAGCGTGACCCTGGTGCCGTCCGACAGGGTCACGCGCCTGACGGGCTGGCCGTTGACGAACGTGCCGTTGGTTGAGCCGAGGTCGACGAGGACGACCTCGCCGTCCTCGACCCGGATCTCGGCGTGGTGCCTGGACACCCCCGGGTCGACGAGGCGCAGGTCACAGTCCGTTCCGCGGCCCAGGATGATCAGCGGCGTAGTGATCTCGTAGGTGCGCTGCGTGCTGCCGTCGGGGCCAGGCTCGGGACCCGAGACCAGCAGCCGCGGGTTGCCGTGAAATCCGCCGGCGGGCTGCGGGAGGTCGCTCGCCGGGCGCCTGATCTCGCCGTCCTCGACAGTCGTGCCCCTGATCACGCCGGACAGGATCCGGAAGGTCCCGGTCGTCAGGTCCCTGACGCCCTCGAACCGCATCCGGACCGGGCCGACGAATGAGTAGCCCTGCTCCTTCGCGTACTCCCTCGCCAGCGTGGCCAGCTCGATGCCGAGGCTGTCGGCGTAGACGTCCAGGCGGGCATAGTCATCCTCGGCAACCTCGACCACGAAGTCATTCGGCACGAGCGTGCGGCCCTGGGCCACAATGGCCGCCCGGTCGTCCATCTCACGCTGGATCGCGCTGGCGACCTCGACTGGCTGCAACTCGGACTTGAACGCCCGCGCAAAGGCACCTTCGACCATCCCCTCGAGCCTGTGCTCAAAGCGCTGCAGGACTCCCACGGTGGTGCCCTCCTCTCCCTGCCGTATCCGATCGTATCGGCGATGTGGGACAGCTTGCGGACGTGCTAACCTGACTGCTGCTCCCAGGGCGGGTGGCGGAACGGCAGACGCGCACGGTTCAGGTCCGTGTGTCCGAGAGGACGTGAGGGTTCAAATCCCTCCTCGCCCACCTCTGGTTTCGCGTGACCTCTCCGTCCGGCTGGCCGCCTGGCTGCGCAGTCAGTTAGCTGGCCGCAGCTTAGGCTGCCGATGCGGTTCTTGTCACCGAGATGCCGGCGTATTCCCTGCTCTGGCACCATGAGCGACATGACCGCAGAGCAGGTACTTGACCAGGCCCGGCGGATCGCCGACGAGGTTTTGTTTCCATCTGCGCTGATTGTCGACTCGGCTGATCGCGTGCCGGCCCGCCCACTTCGACGCTCTGGCCGCAGCCGGGCTGTACGGGCTGGCCGGCCCGGCGTCGGCCGGCGGACTCGATGCCGACCTGGCCACGTTCTGCGGTGTGACCGAGATCATGGCGGGCGGCTGCCTGGCCACGGCCTTCGTCTGGCTCCAGCATCACTCGGCGGTCAGGGCGCTCGCCGCCTCGGCGAACCAGGCGCTGGCAGCGGAGTGGCTCGAGCCGCTGTGCCGGGGCACCCGGCGGGCCGGAGTGGCCCTCGGCGGCGCCCGGCCCGGGGCGCCGCTGCTGCGGGCACGGCCGGTGCCCGGCGGCTGGATGCTCGACGGAACTGCGCCGTGGGTCACTGGCTGGGACATGATCGACGTGGTCTACACGCTCGCGCGGGACGAGAGCGGAAGCCTCATCGCCGCGCTGCTGCCCGCGGTCACCTCGGCCTCGCTGTCGGCAGACCAGCTTCACCTGGTCGCGGTCAACGCCAGCCGCACCGTCGAGCTCAGCTTCGACGCGCATTTCGTGCCGGCCGCGCTCGTCACCGGGACCGTGCCCCTGGCCGACTGGCTGGCCAGGGACGCCGGCGGCCTGCGGCCGAACGGCTCGCTGGCGCTCGGTGTTGCCGCCCGCTGCTGCCGCCTCATCAGCGAGGCAGCCGGGGCGCTGCCGGCGGCAGGGCATCCGGTGGCAGGGCATCCGGTGGCGCCGGGACAGCGCCCGGTGGCCTGGCTGCCCAGCTGGCGGCAGCGCGCGCGGCGCTCGATGACGCCGATGCCGCGACCCTGCCTGCCGCCCGCGCGGCCGCGGCTGAGCTGGCCTTCCGCGCTTCCGGTGCACTGGTCGCGGCTGCCGGAAGCCGCTCGATTCTGGCGGGCCAGCATCCGCAGCGGCTCGCCAGGGAGGCGCTGTTCCTGCTCGTCTTCGGCTCCCGTCCGGCGATCAGGGACCACCTCGCGGGGCTGCTGACCGCGCGCGGCGCTGCCCATTGACCAGATCGGGCACAATCGATGTGTGCCTGAACTGCCCGAAGTAGAGGCGCTCGCCGCCGACCTGCGGGAGCGTGCCGTCGGCCGGGAGATCGACCGCGCCGACATCGCCGAGTTCTCGGTGCTGAAGACGTACGACCCGCCGCTCACTGCCCTGCGCGGTGCGCGGGTCAGCGGCACGGCCCGGCGCGGCAAGTTCCTGGACATCATCACCGAGCCTGCCGCCGGCGGCGCGCCGCTGCACCTGGTCACGCATCTGGCCAGGGCCGGCTGGCTCCGCTGGCGGGACGCACTGCCCGAGGCTCCGCCGAGACCGGGCAAGGGACCGCTGGCCTTCAGGCTCAGGTTCACCGACGGCTCGGGCTTCGACCTGACCGAGGCGGGCACCCGCAAGCGCCTGGCGGTCTACCTGGTCACCGACATCGAGCAGATCCCTGGTGTCGCCTCGCTCGGCCCCGAGCCCCTCGACCCCGGCTTCACCCCGGAAGTGCTGGCCGGGATACTCGGCGGCCGCCGTACCCAGATCAAGGGCGTGCTCCGGGATCAGAAGCTGATTGCCGGCATCGGCAACGCCTACTCCGACGAGGTGCTGCACGCGGCGAAGATGTCGCCGTTCCGGCTTGCCTCGAGCCTCAGCGCGGACGAGGTCGCCGACCTGCACGCCGTCATCATCGGCACGCTGCGCGAGGCGATCGGCCGGTCCGACGGGCTTGCGGCCAGCGACCTGAAGAAGGAGAAGAAGGCGGGCCTGCGCGTGCACGGCAAGGCAGGCGAGCCGTGCCCGGTCTGCGGCGACACCATCCGCGAGGTCTCGTTCGCGGACTCCGCTCTGCAGTACTGCGCGACCTGCCAGACCGGCGGCAAGCCGCTCGCCGACCGGCGGCTATCCCGGCTGCTCAAGTAGCAGCCGGGACGGCGGGCCCCCGGAGGCGGGTGCTGCAGCCCGCGCGGCCCGCGGCGGCGAGGCGGGGCCGCGGGCCGCCTCAGTTGAAGATCTGCCCGAGCTTCGACCAGCGCGCCAGGTCGCAGCCGCCGTCTACGACGGTCTCGTGCACCTTCTGGCCGAGGTAAGTGCCGCTGACCACCACGTGCCCTGCGTCGGCCAGGATCATCGGGCACATCGTGTGCGCCGGCAGGGCGGCGAACAGGCTGGTGCCCTTCAGCAGCTTGGCGCACGCCGCGGCAGGATCGCGAACGGTGCCGCCGGCCGGCTCGCAGCGCAGTGTGTAATGCCGCGGCGCGGTCGTGGCGGAACCGCTGAACCGCACGGTGAGCGAGATCTTCGCGGCTGAGGCGGCCGCTGCCGAACTCGCTGACGCGGCTGGCGCGCTGGACGCCGCCGTGCCAGGTGCAGCGGTGCTGCCGCACGCGGCCGCGACCAGCGCGCAGGCGGCGACGGCAGCGCCGCGGAGCAGAACCGTCCGGTGCCGGGGCCTGGCCGCGTGGCCGGCAGCGGGCTCGGGAAGCGCATCGCGTGTTTGTGGCGTCATGGCCATTGGACGTCCCTGCTCCCGCGCTGGTTCCCGTTACTGCCCGCGGACCCGGGCTTTTTTCTGCGCGGCGCTGCCGCCGCCCGGCCGCCCCCTGCCGCCGCGCCGCGCGCAGCGGTGCCCGGACATCACTGCCACAGCAGCCGAATCGTCGCGCACGGCGCTAGCTGCAGGTTTGCGCTGTTCACCGGTCCTGGGACAGATGCTAGTGACACCATGAGGCAGTGAGTTGGAAGCTTGCCGTGGCACCGCGCGACCGCGACAGGATCGATGGCACTGCCCGCGCGGTGATCGAGTGCGCGGCCGACGCGATCATCGCCGTCGGCGCGGATCGCCGGGTGACGGTGTGGAATCCGGCTGCCGAGAAGCTGTTCGGCTGGACCGCCGCCGAGGTGGTCGGGCTGGAGCCGCCGTTCGTCCCGGAGGAACTGCGGGCCGAGCACAACGCGGTACTCGAGCGCGTTGCCAGCGGCGGCCAGGTCTCCTTTGCCACGCGCCGGACCTGCAAGGACGGCTCGATGGTCGATCTGCGGATCGACGCCAGCAGGATGCTTGACGCTGCCGGCGAGGTGGCGGGCTGGGTCTGCGTCTGTCACCAGAGCGGGGACGACGAGGCCGTCCGGCACTACATGGCCGAGCGCGCACGCGTGGTGCGACGGCTCGGTGACGTGGTCGCTGACATGAACGCGCAGCTCGAGCTCGAGGCCGTACTTGACCGGATCGCGGCCAGCCTGCGCGAGCTCACCAGGGCTGACGCCGGCGGCTTCGTGATCATCGAGAAGGACCGGCTGCGCCTGGTGAGCCTGGACGGCCTGCCCGCCGAGCTGCGCGGCCGGTCCGCCGACCTGCAGAGCAGCATGGTCGGGCAGCTCATGCGGTCCGGCAAGACAGTGCTGATGGCGACCAGTGACTCCGGCGGCTTCGACGACCTGATCTGGGCCGCGCTGCCTGGCCTGCACACGATCACGCTCAGCCTGTCGCATGTGGCCGGGCGCCCGTTCGGCGCGCTGTACGCGCTCTACAGCGGGCGCAAGGTCGGCCATGTCGAGCTTGAGCTGCTGGAGCTCCTGGCCGGGCACGCCAGTGTCGCGCTCTCGAACGTGACCGCGTTCGAGGAGGTCGTGCGGCAGCGAGCGCACGAGCGGGCGGTCATCGACGCCAGCGCCGACGGCATCGCGGTGCTCGACGCTGACGGCCTGGTCCGCCAGTGGAATCCGGCCGCGCACCGGCTGACCGGCCTGTCGCCGGAGCTGGCGACGGGCCGCCGGCCGCCGTTCCCGCTGCCGGAGCCGGGCGAGAAGCTCACCTACAAGCTCGCCAGCGGGCGGTGGATCGATCTGCTCTGCACCGGGCTGGCGGGCCGCGGCGAGAAGGTGCTGGACTTCCGTGACATCACCGCGGCGAAGGAACTGGAGGAAGCCAAGGACCTGTTCCTCGCGACGACCAGTCACGAGCTGCGGACGCCGATCACCGTCGTGCAGGGCTTCGCGAGCACGCTGGCCAGCCGCTGGGACAAGCTGGCTGACGCCGACCGCCGGTCCGCGGTGCAGACGATCGCCGAGCGGGCCGGGTCGCTGGCCAGGCTGGTCGAGCAGCTGCTGCTCGGATCACGGGCCGGCGCAGATCAGCTGCAGGTGAGCAACGGTCCCTTCGACGTCGCCGCGCTGCTGCGGGGCAGCGTCGTGGCCTTCAGGCCGATGTCGGATCTGCACAGCCTGGACATCGACGTCGCCGACGGCCTGCCCGAGGCTCACGGTGATCCGATGGCCACGGACATCATCATCGGGCAGCTGCTGGAGAACGCGTTCAAGTACTCGCCAGAAGGGGGCGCCATCACCGTCAGCGCGCGGGCGGACGGCGACGCGATCATGGTTGAGGTCGCTGACCAGGGCATTGGCATAAGGCCCGAGGACCGGGAGCGCGTCTTCGAGCGATTCGTTCAGGGCGAGGCGGGCGACAGGCGCCGGTTTGGCGGCATCGGCCTCGGCCTGTACATCGTGCGCCAGCTAGTCAGGGCGCAAGGGGGCGAGATCGCTGCCGACGGCTCGCCTGACGGGGGCACCGTGATCCGGCTGAAGCTGCGGCGCGCCGACGCGGTGGACGAGGCAGCCCGGACGGGAGCGCCCGCGCTGCCGAAACCCCGTCCTGCCAGCGAGCCGTCAGCGACCTGAGCTGGCTCCGCCCGTCTGCTAATTTCAGGGCCGGCAATTAATCGGCGTTGCCTAATTCGCTGCTGCGGTCTGATGGCCGCCGGTATAGTCTCCGGTGCTGCAAAAATCGCATTCACTTAATACTTGTCTAAAGGTCCCTGAGGATTTCCTGAGGGCGTGCGTCATTGTTAGGTGCTGTTAGCGGCTGTCCGGGCGCAGTGGATTGTTCCGACGGAAAGTGGCCGGTTCGGGGTGGTGCAGGCCGGTTATTTCCGTGCGCCTGGCTTACGGGAGGGAAATAATGCCGGGAACGAGGTTGTCGTGGCGGGCTCGGACGTCAGTGCGCGCGCGGCTGGCGGGCGCGGTTGCGGCGGCCGGGCTGGCCGGCCTGGCCGCGGCGGCGATGACCGCGCCGGCCCCGGCAGCGTCGGCGGCGACGGTGTCCGCCGGCACGATGTCAGCGGACGGTGTCAGCGGGCACGGTGTCAGCGGACACGGCGTTCAGGCGGCGCCGCGAGTGTGACTTCCGGCCCCGCCGCGGCCAGCCAGGCTCCCGTCCCGTCGGTTCCCGCGTCTGCCAGTTTCGTCGCGCAGCCGCAGATAGCGGCTGGTCAGCCGGGGGTGCACCAGGCCTGCGGGACGCCGACCCGCCCTGGTCAGATGGCCTGCATGGCGCTGGTCTCGACCCGGAAGACTGACAGCGTCAGGGCCGACACCAGCCCGCCGGGCGGCTCGTCGTACAACCCCGCTCAGCTGCAGGACGCCTACGGGCTGACCACGGCCGCGGGCACCGCGGCCGACGGCGAGACAGTGGCCGTAGTCGACGCGTACAACGACCCGGAGGCGGGCGCGAATCTCGACGCCTACCGGTCCGCGTACGGCCTCGGCACCTGCGACCAGAGCAACAAGTGCCTGACGGTAGAGAACGAGCACGGCGGGACGTCCGATCTGCCGAAGTCGGATTCCAGCGGTGGCTGGGAACTGGAGGAGTCGCTCGACCTCGATATGGTCTCGGCGATCTGCCCTAAGTGCTCGATAATTCTCGTCGAGGCCAGTTCTTCCTCCATTGCCTCGCTCGCAGTCGCGGAGCGAACAGCTTCCCGGAGCGGCGCTAATGCCGTTTCCAATAGCTGGGGAAGTGGTGCCGAATTCACCGGCGAGAACGCATATGATCCGGATTTCTACGCGCCTGGTGTGGCGATCACGGCCGCCGGGGGCGACGACGGGTACGGCACGCAGTACCCGGCCGCGTCGCCCTATGTGACGGCGGTGGGCGGAACCACGCTGACCGGCTCCGCCGGAAGCTGGAGTCAGTCGGCCTGGAGCGGCACCGGATCGGGCTGCTCCGAGCTCGAGCCGAAGCCGTCCTGGCAGACGGCCGATGCCACGTCGCCCGGCGGCTGCCTCAATCGCACCGACGACGACGTCTCCGCGGAGGCGAATCCGGATCCTGGCGTCTGGGTGTACGACACGGTGAAGGATCCGTCGGCCGGCATCTCATCCGGCTGGGCAGCGGTCGGCGGGACAAGTGTCGGGACGCCGATCGTCGCGGCCGCCTATGCGCTGGCCGACGTCGCAGCAGGCGGTCGCGGCAGGGCACTGATCGCCGGCACCTTCCCGGCTGCGTACCCGTATCAGAACAGCTCTGACTTCACCGATATCACCAGCGGGTCAGACGGCACCTGCGAGGCGGCCAGGAAGTACCTGTGCCACGCGGTCGCCGGCTATGACGGGCCGACCGGGGTCGGCGCGATCAACGGCACAGCGGGCCTGACCGGGACCGACCGGCGGTGAGATCACGGTGGTCGGTCCCGGCACGCAGGTGTATCAGATGGGCGCGAAGATCCGGCTGCAGCTCAACGTCCAGCCTGGCGGAGATTCGCCGACGCTGGCCGTCACCGGGCTGTCCGGCCTCGCCATCGGCGCCGACCAGGTCCTCAGCGGGACGGCACCGTCTGCCACCGGCGTGCACCGGGTCACGGTCACCGCGACCGACAACGGACAGACCGCCTCGGCTTCGTTCGACGTCGTGATCGTGCCGAAGATCACCGCCAGTCATCCGGCCGCTGGCGAGGCGCGGCTGAACGGGGGCTCCTGGTGCCTGACCGGCGCCGGTTACAGCCGGGCGGCAGGCACGGCAGCGGTGCTCGAGCGGTGCGCTGGCAAGGCGGCCCAGCAGTGGTCGCTCCGGCCCGCTGGCGGAGTCGGCGGCACGGGCACGGTGAAGATCGACGGCAGCTGCCTGACCATCAGCAGCGGCAGCGGCAACGGCGCGAAGGCGTCCATCCGGGGCTGCGTCGACGGGCTCGTCCCGGCAGGACTGGACCTATCAGGCCAGCGGCCATCTGCGGAACTCGGCGACCGGCAAGTGCCTGGCCGTGCACGGCAGCGCAGCAGGCGGGCGGGCGGTCGTCATCTGGTCGTGCAGCGGTGGTGCGTCGGCCGGGTGGGTGCTGCCCGCGGCACCGGTACTGTCCGGCATCTCCGGCCGCTGCCTGGCTGACCCGGGTACCAGCAGCAAGGCCGGCACCCGGATCGAGATGGCCGCGTGTGCCTCGTCCGCGTCGCAGCGGTGGACGGCCGAGCGCAGCGGCACGATCGAGATCGCCGGCAAGTGCCTGGCCGTCAAGGGCGGCAGCATGCTGGACGGAGCCGAGATCGAGCTGGCCGCCTGCTCCAGCTCGAAGGCGGAGCGCTGGATCCGCGGCCCGTCCGGGCAGCTGATGAACGCCCGGTCCGGGCGCTGCCTGGCCGACCCGGCGAACTCCAGCACCGCGGGAGCGAAGCTGACGCAGGACGACTGCTACAGCGAGCCCGGCGAGATCTGGGTGATCAGCTGAGCCCGCGGCGGTGCCGCCCGGTCCCGGGCGTAGCCCGGGCCGGCTAGCTCTTGACGCTGACCTTGGCGGTGAGCCGCTTGCCGGTGACCGGATCGCGCTCAACCGGCGTGCCGCCGGACGCGTCGATGTACTTGTCGATGATGCCGGTAACGTCCTCGCCCTGCATCACGATCTGGCCGCGCTCCATCCAGATGACCCGGTTGCAGGTCACCTCGACCTCTTCCAGGTTGTGCGCGACCAGGAAGACGGTGCCCGCCTGAGCCCTGAGCTCCTCGATCCTCGCGTGGCTCTTGACCCGGAACTCGGCGTCGCCCGTGGCCAGCGCCTCGTCGATGAGCAGTACCTCGTGGCTCTTGGACGCCGCGATCGCGAACCGCAGGCGGGAGCCCATCCCGGAGGAGTAGGTCTTCATCGGCAGGTCGATGAAGTCGCCGACCCCGGAGAAGTCGACGATGCTCTGATACCTGTCCTTGGCTTCCTGCCGGGTCATGCCCATGGCCAGGCAGCCGAGAATGACATTGCGCTCACCGGTCAGGTCATCCAGCAGCGCCGCGTTGACGCCGAGCAGCGCCGCCTCGCCGGTGGTGTACACGTTGCCCTGCTCGGGAGGCAGGAGTCCGGCGATGGCCCGCAGGAGCGTGGACTTGCCCGATCCGTTGCGGCCGATGATGCCGACGGCGTCGCCGCGGTAGGCGATGAAGGACATGCCGCGGATCGCGTGCACCTCGCGGATGTTGCCCCGGCTCTTGCGGCCGAGGACGCGCAGCAGCACGGTGGCGGCGGTGCCGCGGTCCCCGCCCGCGCCGTACACCTTGTACACGATATGCAGGTCGTCCACGACCACCATGGGATCAGCCACGGCCGTACCTCGTCTCAGCTCGCCAGAAGAAGTAGAAGCCGACTGCCAGCGCGACTGCCGCCCAGCCGATGCCGTAGTACCAGAAGTGATCCGGGTTGGCGTAGTAGTGGCAGTAGGCGCTGTCGTACAGCTCGGCCTTCGTCGCGCCGGTCTGGTGGCCCGCGGTCTGCCAGATGTGGCATCGTGCCGCGTTGTACGGCTTGCTGCCGGGGGCGCTCAGCCGCTGGCTCTGAAGCAGCGCGTTGCGGATCAGGGTGATGTAGAGCGCGGCCGGGTTGATCTCCAGCAGCGCGACCGCCCAGCGGTAGGTGCGGATGTCCAGGGTGGCGATGTTGAACAGCACCCCGGACAGGTACAGCCAGGTCCGCATCAGGAACGGCAGCAGCTGGCTGAAGTCGTTCACCTGCGAGCCAAGCCGGGCCACCAGCAGCCCGACACCGACGTTGAACAGCGTCTGCAGCAGCAGCGCGGGGATGACCAGCAGCCAGTACCAGGTGATGGGCTCGCCGCTGACGATGCACGATCACTGCCAGGACGGCCATCGAGAGCACCATCTGCTGGAGCTCGATCATGACGTAGGCGAGCGGCAGCGAGGCCCGCGGGAACTGCAGCGCCCGGATCAGCGGCAGGCTGTCAGTGATCACCGAGGAGGTCGAGATGAACGCCCGCTGGGTGAAGTTGAAGACGAAGACGCCCGTGACGAGGAAGGCGAGATAGTTCGGGATGCCCCTGTTGATGTGCAGCAGCAGGCCGAAGATGAGGAAGTAGACCCCCGCGTTCAGCAGCGGCGTCAGCACCTGCCAGAGCTGCCCGAGCTTCGCCTCGGTGTACATGGCGATGTTGCGGGCCGTCGCGAACGCCATGATGAAGTGGATCCGCCGCCACAGCTGGCGGATGTACGCCGGGATCGACGGCCGCTGCGCGCTCGGCCGAAGTCCGTGCCGGACGGCATACTCCGCCAGCGGCTCGCCTTCGACCTCGGGAGACATGACCGCGACGTCGCCCGCCTGCAGCCGGCCGGGTGCCGAGAGACGGCCCGCGTTCGGGTCCCGGCGCGGGCGCCGCTCGCGCACCGGCGTTTTCTGGTCCCTCACGCAGCGCTCCTGCATGCCTCTGAGTTGTGCGGGGCAACTGTCACGCCGCGACTGTACCACCATGGCAGTTGTGCGATACAACTGTTGTCATGGCCGCCGACGTGTCGCCCAACGATACCGAGCTTGAGCTGCTGCTGACCCAGTTGCTGCGGATGCTCTCGCCCGCTTTCGCCGCAGACGACGACAGCGCGCGGCCTGGCACCGCTGACGGCCAGGCCTCCGCCAGCCGCGGCAATGACGGTCATCAGGCCAGCGCGTCCCAGGTCAGCGGACAGTTCAGGGACGGCGGCGCGCCCGCAGCCAGTGCTCGGGGCGGGCCGGCAACGGCGACGCTGGCGCGACACCGGGAGTGTCGGCGTCCGAGGCGCGCGCGCTGATCGAGCTGATCTCCGCACGCGGCATCGCCCAGGGCGAGCTCGCCGCGCTGCTGGGGCTGGACAAGAGCACCGTCAGCAGGCTGGCAGCCGGCCTGGAGCGCAAGGGCTGGGTGCGCCGCGGCCGGGACGAGGCCAATCAGCGCTACGTCCGCCTCTACCTGACACCGCAGGGCGGCGAAGTGGCGGGCAGGGTCTGGCAGGCCTGGCAGTCGCGGCAGGCACGGATCCTGGCGGCGCTGTCCGCAGACGAGCGCGCCGGCCTCTCCGCCGGCCTGGGCGGGCTCGTCCGCGGGCTGGCCGCGGAGGGACTGCTCGGGGAGACGGCGGGAAAGGACAGCTGACCGGTACTCCGGCGCCCTCGCGCGGTGGCCAGGCACAGCGGACCAGCACCTGGGTAACTCATTGCGAGCCTGTTACCGTTGTGGCCGGTGGTATGCACGATGCGCATGTCGGTTTCCGCTCATGCCGGGCCGGGCATCTCCGCCGCAGCGGTTCTTCGGCGTCGTCGCAGATTCGCGGGCTGCGCAGGGAGGTGAGAGCGGCGGGCACGGTACTCCTGCCTTGCGCACCCGCGAGTGTCGCTGTCGCCCGCGAGCGGCTGGCCGCCGATCTCTTCGCGGCGGGAATCTTCGATGGCGCCATCGGCGATGCGGTCCTCGTCGTCAGCGAGCTGCTGAGCAATGCCATCCGCCATGCCAGGCCGCTGCCCGGATCGAGCGTGCAGGTTGCCTGGGCTGTCGATGACGGCGCGATTGAGGTCGCAGTCAGTGACGGCGGCTCACCGACCAGGCCGATGCCTGCCCATGCCACGACTTCCGCGCTAGGCGGCCGCGGCCTCGACATCGTCGAGTTCCTGGCCAGGGCCTGGGGAGTCAGGACCGATGACGCCGGGCTGACGGTCTGGGCGGTCCTGGCTGCGCCTGCGGGCCGGAGGCCCGCGGATGGCGGCGCTGAGGTGCCCGTCCACACCTAACCGGGCTGACAGGCGTAATCCGGTGGCCCGGCGGTAATACCTCCCACAGCGGATGCAATGTCAGCGGCCCGGGGGAACGGCGGCTCGCGAGTGGCACCGCTGCGCAGCGGGGTGTCGGCGGGGGGAAATGTCGTGAGTCAGATCCAGGGCGTGGACAGTGAGATCGGCCAGCTCAGGACCGTGCTCATGCACAGACCGGGGCCGGAGCTCGAGCGGGTCACGCCGCGGCATTCCGGCCGCCTGCTGCTCCGCACGCTGCCCTGGGTGACTAAGGCCAGGCAAGAGCACGACCTGCTCTGCGAGCAGCTGCGCGAGCAGGGCGCAGAGGTCCTGTACTTCACGGCGCTGCTGCAGGACACCCTGGAGTATCAGCCGGCCAGGACCGAGGCCGTCCGGATGGCCGTTGCCGACGCCGGCCTCGGCGACGAGCTTCGCGGCCAGCTCCGCTCGCACCTGGAGGACCTGCCGCCTGAGCAGCTCGCTCAGGTCCTCATCGCGGGCCTGACCCGGGACGAGCTCAAGATCGGCCAGGGCGTCGTCTTCGAGTTGCTCGACCGGCACGACTTCGTCCTCGACCCCCTTCCCAACCTGGTCTTCACCAAGGACTCCAGCTTCTGGATCGGTGATCAGGTCGCCGTTGCCAGCCTGGCCGCGCCGTTCCGGCGCCGGGAGACCGGGCTTGCCACCGTGGTGTACCGGCACCATCCCCGGTTCGCCGGCACGAAGTGGATCTACCAGGCGGGCCTGGAGAACCTCGATGGCGGAGACGTGATGCTCCTGGCGCCAGGGGTGGTCGCCATCGGGGTCGGCCAGCGGACGACGCCGGCCGGGACCGAGCGCCTGGCGCGGCGCCTGTTTGACGCGAGCCTGGCTCACACCGTGCTCGCCGTGCCCGTCCGCCAGCACGGCGACCGGCACCTGGATACCCTCTGCGCCGTCCTGGACACGGACGCGGTCCTGATGCACCCGAGCGTCGCCTACGCGCTCACCGCGCACACCATCTCGCCGCGTGGTGACGGAATGCGCGCGTCCAGGGCGCAGCCGTTCCTCGAGGCGGCGGCGCAGGCGATGGGGATCGAGCGCCTGCACGTCATCGACTCCGGGCTCGACCCGCTCTGGGGTGAGTCAGGCCAGGGCGACGACGGCAGCAACGTTCTGGCCATCGGCCGCCGCGTCGTTGTCAGTCACGAGCGGAACTCAGAGACCAACGCCCGGCTCGAGCAGGCCGGCGTGCGGGTGATCCGGGTGCCGAGCAGCGAGCTGGGCAGCCTCCGCGGCGGCCCGCGCTGCATGACCTGCCCGGTAGGGCGCGAGCCCGCGGCTCAGGCAGCTGACGAAGCGCAGCCGCTGCCGTCGGCCGCGCTCTCCGGGGGCCGGACTGGCGCCCTGCTGGGCGGCGGGCTGCCGGGCGGGGAGATAGCCCTCCCCGGTGCGCGGGAGGCGGCCAGGCCGGAAAGGATCCCGGCGGGCGCGAGCGCGTCAGCAGGATCGCCAGGACCTGACCCGGCTAGTGCCGGCCGCGGGGCCGCCGAGCTGGCGCAGGCGGGATTACCAGCGGCTGCGGGACCGGCGCGACGACCGGCGGCCCAGCCGGAACACTCCGGTCGCGGCGCCGATGAACAGCACGATCAGCGCGATCAGCGCGAGCCAGAAGAACGTCTTGATAACGGCAGCCGCCACGAAGATGACGACGATGGCGCCGACGACTATCAGCAGCATGCGGAGCATGCTTCTACGGTACGTCGCCGCTACCGCGCCCTGGTAGGCCGGCCGGTCCGCCGGCCGCCCGGCGCGCCCGGCCGCCGGACGGTCTCCCGGAACCGAAATACGCAGGATAGGCCAGTTCCCAGGTCGTTATCGAGGTAAATCAGGGCTAACCGGCCGGCGGGATACGCCCATCTAGCCGGCTTCAGCGCGGACCCGGTAGTCTGCGGCAGGTGGAGCTAAAGGTCACGAGCAGGACGCAAGGCGATCACACCGTCATCTCCGTGACGGGCGAGATCGACCTGTACACCGCGCCCCGACTCCAGTCCGAGCTGATGACGGCTCTGGGCATGAACCCTGCCCGCCTGATCGTGGACATGTCCGGCGTCGAGTTCTGCGACTCGACTGGCATCAACGTGCTCCTCGCAGCGCACCGGCAGGCACGCGAGCGCGGCGGAGAGCTTCAGCTCGCCGCGCCGGGATCTGCGACCAGGAAGGTGCTCCAGGTCACCGGGCTGGAGACGGTGTTCTCGGTGGTCGACCTTCCGGTTCAGGTCACGGGCCAGTAGCCGCCCGGCCGCCACGCGCGCCAGCACTAGGATCTCTGCCATGCCAACCGGTGACCTCGCTGTCATCATTCCTGCCTGGAACGAGGCCGACCGCATCGGCGCCACCGTCACGGCGGCGAGCAAGCTGCCCGGCGCAGAGATCGTCGTCGTGGTGGACGATGGCTCAGGCGATGACACGGGTGCCGTGGCCGCAGCGGCCGGCGCCCTGGTGGTCCGGCACGCGCGGAACCGGGGCAAGGCGGCCGCGATGGAAACGGGAGCCGAGGCAGTGCGGCTCATCGAATCCGGCGCGGCGGGCCCGGCTGCGGCCCTGCCCGGCCCGCGGCACCTGCTGTTCCTTGACGCTGACCTGGCTGACAGCGCTGCCAGCGCCGGCCCGCTGGCGGAACCGGTCCGCGCGGGGGCCGCGGACATGACGATCGCCATCTTCACGACCAGGGTGCGCAAGGGCGGCCTCGGCATCGTCGTCACTGCCGCGGGCGCCGGAATCGAGCGGGCCATCGGCTGGCGGCCAGCCCAGCCCCTGAACGGCATGCGGTGCCTGACCAGGGCCGCGTTCGATGCCGCGCTGCCGCTGGCACCGGGCTGGGGCGTGGAGACCGGCCTGACCATTGACCTGGCCCGCAAGGGCATGCGGATTAGCGAGGTTGAGGTGCCGCTGTCGCACCGGGCGACCGGCAACGACTGGCGGAGCCAGCTGCACCGTCTGCATCAGCTCGCCGACGTCACCAGGGCGCTCGCCGCTCGCGAGCCCGCACTCCGCCGGCTCGGGCACCGGGAGGCCCGGCAGGCCGCCCGCTAGCCGCGGTGACCAGGCTGCGCGGCTGTGCCGATCCCGGCGTCACGGCCAGCACCAGCCGCCGGCGATGCGATCATGATGCGGTGAGCTACCGGTACTCCTATCTCGGCCCGCGCGGCACCTTCACCGAGGCGGCGGTGCGGGCGCTTGATGGCGGCGCGCACGAGGACGCACTGTCCTGCCCGTCGATCCAGGCCACGCTGGAGGCCGTCAGAGCCGGCCAGGCGGAGCTCGGGGTGGTGCCCATCGAGAGCTCTGTTGAGGGCGCGGTCACCGCCACGCTCGATGAGCTGGCCGTGGGAGCGGAGCTGGTGATCTGCGCCGAGGTGCTGGTTCCCGTCGAGTTCGCGCTGCTGACCAGGCCCGGTACCAGGCTCGCCGAGGTGCGGCGGGTCGGCGGCCATCCGGTGGCGCAGCCGCAGTGCCGTAGCTGGCTGGCCGCGAACCTGCCAGACGCGGACTGGCACCCGGCGGCGTCGAACTCCGACGCCGCCCGGCTCGTCCGGGACGGCGAGCTGGATGCCGCGCTGGCCGGCGTGTTCGCCGCGGAGCTCTACGGCCTGGTACCGCTCGTGACCGGAGTGCACGACCGCGAGGACGCGGTGACAAGGTTCGTGGCGGTTCGCAAGCCCGGCGAGCTGCCCGCCCGCAGCGGCGCGGACAAGACCTCCGTCGTCGCGTTCCTCATGGATGATCATCCGGGCGCGCTGATGGACATTCTCGGCCAGTTCGCGATCCGCGGCGTCAACCTGACCAGGATCGAGTCCCGGCCGACCGGCGACGGGATCGGCCGCTACTTCTTCTTCATCGACTGCGAGGGGCACGTGGAGCAGGCCAGGGTGGGCGAGGCGCTGATGGGCCTGCGCCGGGTCTGCAGCACGGTCAGGTTCCTCGGCAGCTACCCGGCCGCCAGCCTCGATGCGCTGCCAGGCCGACCGGGACGCCAGGTCACCCCCATAGCCGACAAGTCCGACGACGATTTCCTGGCGGCTGCTGACTGGCTGGCGCGGGTCAGGTCCGGCGGGGTGTAGCCGGCGCGCGGTTACAGGTACGGCCCGGAGGCGCGCGTCATGCCCGGCGCCTGGTCCTCGCCCTCCTGGCCCTGCGGCATCATCCCTGGCGGCAGCGCCCGGCGCATCTGCTCCAGCTGCTGCCTTGCTGCCATCTGCTGGGCGAAGAGGGTCGTCTGGATGCCGTGGAACAGGCCTTCGAGCCATCCCACCAGCTGAGCCTGCGCGATCCGCAGCTCCGACTCGCTCGGGATCTCGTCCTCGGCGAACGGGAGCGACAGCCGCTCGAGCTCGTCGACCAGCTCCGGAGCCAGGCCGTCCTCGAGCTCCTTGATGGAGCTGGCGTGGATTTCCTTGAGCCTGGCCCGGCTCTTCTCGTCGAGCGGGGCCGCCCTGACCTCTTCCAGCAGCTGCCGGATCATGTTGCCGACGCGCATGACCTTGGCCGGCTGCTCGATCATCTCGGTAACCGGCCGCTCGCGCGACTCCTCGACGCCGGATTCGGTCGCCACTCCGTCGGGGCCGACGACGACAATCCGCGGCGTGTCGTGGACTTCAGCGTTGGTCTGCTCGCTCATGCTTCCCTAGTCTGCCGGCCTCGCGGCTGATGCGCACATTCGGGGGGCCGGCCAGGTCGCGCTAGCAGGCCGCTGGGCAGGTCACTGGCCGGTAGCCAGGAGGATCTTGCCGATGTGCCCGCTTGCCGCCAGCAGCCGGTGTGCCTCCGCTGCCTCGGCAAGTGGCAGTGTCGTCTTCGATCACCGGCCTGACCTGCCCGGAGCTCACCAGCGGCCAGACCCGGGCCAGGACCGACGCCACGATGGCCGCCTTATCCGCCGGCGGCCGGGACCGCAGCGTGGCGGCGTGCACCGTCGCGCGCTTGCGCAGCAGCTGACCAAGGTCCAGCTCGCCGGCGCCGCCGCCCTGCAGGCCGATGACGACCAGGCGGCCGCCGGGCGCCAGCGCGGTCACGTTCTGCCGTGAGGTAGCCGCCGCCGATGATGTCCAGGATGACATCCGCGCCGCGGCCGCCCGTGAACTCGAGCAGGGCTGCGGCGAAGTCCTCGTCCCGGTAGTTGATGGCCAGGTCCGCGCCGAGTTCGCGGCACCGCTCCAGCTTGGCCGCCGAGCCGGCGGTGCAGGCGACCGTGGCGCCGAGTGCATGGCCCAGCTGAATCGCCATCGTGCCGATGCCACTCGAGCCGCCGTGCACGAGCAGGGTCTCGCCCGCTGCCAGCCCCGCGTACGTCACGACGGTGGAGTAGACGGTGCAGGCGACTTCCGGCAGGGCAGCCGCGTCAGCCAGCGCCAGCCCGGCCGGGATCGGCAGCACGTGCCCGGCAGGCACCGCGACCTGCTCGGCGTAACCGCCTCCGGCCAGCAGCGCGCATACCTCGTCGCCTGGCTGCCAGCCGGTGACCTCGCCGCCGACGGCTGCGATCCGGCCGGAGCACTCCATGCCCGGATAGGGCGGCGCGCCCGGCGGCGGCGGGTAGCTGCCCTCCCGCTGCGACAGATCTGCCCGGTTCACTCCGGCCGCAGCAATAGCGATCAGCACCTCATCGGCTGCCGGGACCGGATCGGGCACTTCGCGCAGCTTGAGTACCTCTGGCCCGCCCGGATGATCGATCACAACCGCGCGCATGGTGTCCTCCGGCAGCGTCAACTGCATTCCGGCACGTCACTGGCCTAGGCTCGGCCTGTCGAGCGGGGGACGGCGGGGGCCGCCCGGCTTTCTCAGGTGACTGAAGGGTGTGGCAACACCTTGGCAGAAGACCGGCAGGACCAGATCGCGGGGGCAGAGCAGACCGAGCAGGGCGTGCCGGCGCAGCGCCGGAACCTGACGGTTCCGGCCGCCCGCACGGACGGTGGCGGGGTCGCGCCCGGCGGGGAACTGGCAGCGGACCACGCAGCTTCTGATCAGGCAGCGGCTTACCAGGCGGGCCCGTGCGCGAGGCAATCGCTGAGCCAGGATCGCCCGGTCAGGCCTGCGAGCAGGATGCGGCCGGCGGAGCGAGCGGCAGCGCGCCAGATGAGCAGTGGCGCAGCGACGGGATCGGCGGCCTCTTCGGCTCGCGTGCCGAGGAACTGCCCGGCCGGGCCGCGCTGGACGGGGACGGGATCGCGGACACAGCGCCTGACGGCATCCCGGCGGCCGCCCGGGCCAGGCAGCGCCGGCGCCGGCGTGCGCGCGAGTCGTCCGAGCCAGGCGGTCCGGCGCGCGCATGCCAGGAATGGCGGCGCGGCCCGCGATGCCGGGCAGGCGCCGGGCCAGATCACGGCCAGCCTGCCCGGCGGCTTCTCGCCCGCACTGCTGGTACCGCCGCGGCGCCGGGCGCCCGCTCCGGGCTGGCGCCGCACCGTCTACCGGGCGTCGGGCGGCCTGGTCCGGGTTCCGGCGTCGGCAGCGGAGACCCGGCGCCGCGACATGATCAGCCGGGCACGGACCCCGGTCGCGGCAGGCCACTACCGGATCGCCGTGCTGAGCCTGAAAGGCGGCGTCGGGAAGACGACGATCACCATGGGCCTGGGCTCCATGCTGGCGGCGATGCGCGGCGACCGGATCATTGCCGTGGACGCCAGCCCCGACCGCGGCACCCTGTCCGACAAGCTGGCGCCGCAGACGCCGGCAACCATCCGCGACCTGCTCGACGAGCGCGAGCAGATCCTGCGCTACGCCGACGTCCGTGCCTTCACCTCGCAGGCCCCGAGCCGGCTCGAGGTCCTGGCATCGTCCCGCGACCCGGCCGCCACCGTCGCGTTCGGCGAGCAGGACTACCGCGAGGCCTGCGCTGTGCTTGAGCGCTACTACTCCATCTGCATCACCGACTGCGGGACCGGCCTGCTGCATTCGGCGATGGCCGGCGTGCTCGGCCTCGCCGACCAGATCGTGCTGGTCTCGACGGCGTCAGTGGACGGGGCCAGGAGCGCGAGCGCGTGCATGGACTGGCTCGCCGCGCAGGGCCACCACGATCTGGTCAGGAACGGGGTCGTCGCCGTCACGGCCTCTCGCCGGCACAGCAGGACCGGACTGGATCTAGGGCTGCTCGCGGGGCACTTCGCGGCCAGGTGCCGGGCGGTGACGGTAGTGCCGTACGACCCGTACCTGGCGCAGGGCGCGGAAGTCGAGCTCGACCAGCTACGCAAGACCGACGGCGAACGCCTTCCTGGAGCTGGCGGCCGTCGTGGGCGACGGGTTCACCCGCAGGCGCGGCGACCTGCGGGCAATCACGGCCACGGCGAACCCCGGGCAGATCTGAGCGCCCTCGGGAATCCTGCTGCCCGTGCCTCTCGCCGCTGGCGGAGGGCTGGCGGAGGGTGTGGGATTCGAACCCACGGTGACGCTCGCGCGCCACTAACGATTTTCAAGACCGTCGCCCTCGGCCACTAGGCGAACCCTCCGCCGACAACGATAGCGGTGCCGGGCCTGGCGCAGTACTACACCAGGTCGTGAGTAGGCTCACCGGTGAGAGGAGACAGCATGCTTCCGCCGTTTGGCCTGTCGGCGGTGCTGACGCAGTGGCAGTTCGCACCGGTCGTCACCGTCGTTGCCGTCCTCCTGGCAGGCCTTTACGGGTGGGGCGCACTCCGGGTCTCCAGGCGGCATCCGGCGCGGCCGTGGCCGGTCTGGCGCACCTGCATGTTCCTGGCCGGCCTCGCAGTGATCGTGCTCGCGACCGAGAGCGGCATCGGCGCCTACGACGACCTGCTCTTCTACGACCACATGGTGCAGCACCTGATGCTGCTGATGGTGGCGCCGCCGCTGCTGATCACCGGCCAGCCGCTCACCCTGCTGCTGCACGCCAGCCGGAACCCGCTGCACACCTGGACCAAGCGGGTGCTGCGGTCGCGGATCGCCAGCTTCCTGACCTGGCCGGTGTTCGCCGCGGTGCTCTACGCGGTCGCCGTGATGGCCGCGCATCTCACCGGCATCGCGGACTACGTCGAGCGGAACCAGACCGCGCACAACGCCGAGCACGCGCTGTTCGTGATCATCGGCTATCTGTTCTTCCTGCCGATCCTCGGCAGGGAGCCGATCAGATGGCGGCTGTCCTACCCGGTCCGGTTCGTGATCCTGGTCCTGCTGATGCCGGTCGACACGTTCACCGGTCTCGCGCTCGGCTACGGCAGCGCGAGCTCACCGGGCGTGCCAGTCGGCCCGCGGCCGGCCTGGGCCCCGTCGGGAGTCTCCGACCTGCATCTCGGCGGTGCCGTGATGTGGGTAGGCGGGGACGCGATCATGTTCGGCCTGATGATGCTCGTGTTCCTGATGTGGAGCCGGGACGACCGGGCGGCCGTGAGCGGTCACGGCTTCTTCGAGCAGGCCCGCCGGGAGAACCTGGCCACCCTGGTCGCCTCGCATCAGCCGGTGGCTGCCGCCGGCCGGCCCCGCGTCGATGGCCGAGTCCGCGCCCCAGCAGGCGCTGGCGCGCGGCGGCATCGATGACGACGAGCACCTGGCTGCCTACAACGCCTACCTGGCCCGGCTGAACCAGCGGCCACCACCAGAGGCGAGCTAGCAGTTCTGCCCTGATCGGGCCGGCCAGACGGCGATCTCCGCGCGACCGGGCATCTCTGCGAGCAAATGCCATATAACGGGCGCGACACTTACGGAAGCTGCCAGGGTGTGGCGCCTCGTTCCCGGAAAAAATCTTGTCCGGTGGCTGAACCCGATCAGCCGGCCTTCCGTGCCTATGAGTAGCACCGTGCCATGGCCGCACCCGAGGCACGGGGCTCGGCCGCCGGGAGGGCAGCGGGCTCATGGCCCCGTCCGCTGCTCACCCGGCGGCCAGTCTCATGCCGGGGCACACCGCGACACGCCGGCGAGTGGTTTCTACGCCAATCTAAGGAAAGCGCTAGATCCGCTCATACTCTCCTGCCTATGGACCCTGTGCGTAACCCCTACGCGCCCGGCGCCGGTCAGCGCCCCCCGGAGCTGGCCGGCCGTGATCGCGAGATCGGGCAGTTCGAGGTCGTGCTGGAGCGGGTGGCCCGCGGGCGCCCCGAGCGCAGCATGGTGCTCACCGGGCTTCGCGGCGTCGGCAAGACCGTGCTGCTGAACTCGTTCCGCTCGATGGCGATGCAGCGGCTCTGGGGCACCGGCAAGCTGGAGGCCAGGCCGGACCAGTCGATCCGCCGTCCGGTGGCCAGCGCGCTGCACATGGCGGTGCGCGAGCTCGCACCGCGGCACCGCGCGCCCGAGCGGATCGACCACTTCCTGGGCGTGCTCAAGGCGTTCGCCGCGCGGGACGCCAGGGCGCCGAAGGGCTCGATCGTCACGCAGCTCGGCATCGACGCCCCGGCGGTACGCGGCCGGGCCGACTCCGGTGATCTTGAGGTCGACCTGACTGAGCTGTTCGCCGACGCCGCCTCGGTCGCCGCCGATCTGGGGGTCGGCATCGCCCTGTTCGTCGACGAGATGCAGGACATCCCGGCGGCCGACATATCGGCGCTCTGCGCGGCCTGTCACGAGCTATCCCAGAGCAACGGCCCGCTGATCGTGGTCGGGGCGGGCCTGCCGCACCTGCCGTCCGTGCTGTCGGCGAGCAAGAGCTACTCGGAACGGCTGTTCCGGTACGTGGCCATCGACCGGCTGGACCGCGAGTCCGCCGACTTCGCCCTGCTCGCGCCCGCGCGGCGGGAGGGGGCGGACTTCGAGCCGGCCGCGCTGGACGCGCTGTACGCGGCCGCCGACGGCTACCCGTACTTCGTCCAGGCCTACGGCAAGGTCACCTGGGATGTGGCCGCGGCCAGCCCGGTGACCCTGCATGACGTCAGCGTGGCCGGGCCGGTGGCTGCAGGGGAGCTGGCCATTGGCTTCTTCGGCAGCCGGTACGAGCGGGCGACGCCGGCCGAGCGAGAGTACATGCGGGCGATGGCGATGCTCGGCGACGACCCTGTGCAGACCGCCCAGGTGGCCGATGAGCTCGGGCGCAAGCCATCCAGCGTCTCCCCGGCCAGGGACAACCTGATCAAGAAGGGCCTGATCTACAGCTCGGAACGGGGCCTGATCGCGTTCACGGTGCCGCATTTCGGCAGATTCCTGCGAGCCCAGCCAGCCTGAGGCCCGGTCCGGCTGGCCGGCCTATGACCCGGCTGGCCGGCCCTATGACGGAGTCTCGGGCTTTCTAGCGCTGGGCGTAGACATCCGTAGAGAGCGGCAGATCCTCGTGCGCCGGGGGACCGGCGGCGCCGGCTGAGCTCGCCGGGGCCAGTCCCGCGGTCTCGCTCCGGTCGCCAGCGGCGACGCGAGCCGGGCTGCCCGCCGCCGGGACCGGGTCACCGTGCGCTCGCGCGCGGGCTGGCGCGGCTGAGCGCCGGCCGGCTGGCGGGTCCGCCGGGTGCCGGGCTCGGGGTGCCGGGCCGGCCCGGGTGCGGGCCGGGCGGGCGGCAGTCCTGGCCAGGGCACCTGCAGGCCGGTCACGGCATCGACGATCGCGACCTGAACCGGGGGGCGCCGGTGCTGCAGGAAAACCGCGAAGACGACCTCCACGGCCTGGCCGTCCAGGCGGCCGGGATAGACGACGTAGCGCCAGCACAGTTCCCGCCAGACATCGCCGGGGGTATCAGAAGTGATCAGGCCGGAGTACCGCCGCCAGTGCTTGCTGCGGCGCAGGGCCGCCAGCGTCCGCGCCGACGGAAGGGTCCGCAGCTCGCAGGGCTCGGAGTAGCCCAGCCTGATCAGCCCCTCGCCGACCTCAGGGGACAGCACGCCGATCACGATCAGCTCGGCGCACAGGAACGCGATGAGCTCGAGCGCGGCTCTCGCGGATCCCGGCGTCTGAAGGGGCCGCAGGCCGAGAGTCAGCAGCGCCGCGATGGCCAGGAACGCGGATCTGGCGAGCGTCCGGCCGCTGACCGGGGCGGTGCTGAAGTCGCCGAAGCAGCCGCAGCCGACTTCGGGCCGCGTCTGGCGCAGCTCGATCAGGGCGCTCGTGGCGACCAGGAACAGCAGGAACGCGCCGAGCCTGACGCACGTCGCGGCGGGCCCGGCGCCAATCCGGCCGGCCGTGAGAATGAGGCCGAGGCCGAGCCCGCCCTCGATCGTGCACATGGTCAGTGCGAGCGGCCTGCGGAGCTGCATCGGGAACAGCGCTGTCGGGCCCAGGCCGTTATCGAACGAGCCGGTCCGCATCGTGCGGGCGAGCTTGGTTGCGCAGCCGCCGAGGAGCATGGCGGCGAGCAGCGGTATCTGGACCTCGCGAATGGCGTCCAGCACTGTCACTCGCCAATCGTAATAGTGGCATTGAAACAGCCACGTTCGAGCTCGCCGCCAAGTGCGACAAAACTGGCGAGCGTCAGATCGGCGATCCGGCCGCGCGGCGACGTGCCGCACGTCACGCAGCGGTCATTGAACAGCCGCGCGATCGTGGCGCAGCCAGTCACCGGCAGCAGGCACTCGGTGCCGGTGCAGTCGTTCTTCACTCGCAGGACGCTGCCGATGGCGAGGTAGGGCATGCGGGCGAAGGACTGGCGGGTCGCGCTGGCCGCCTCCTCGGCGCAGGCAGTCTCGGGATCCAGCGCCGGATAAGACGCACCGAGCACGGAGGGCGGCTCATCGCGCGCCTCGTGCCAGGTCACTGAGCCGCTGATGGAATGGGCCACGTGCCCGCTGATGAGCGGCGGGGCGGGCAGCCGGTGGGCCGGATAGGCAGGCTGCGAGGTGGCCGGGATCATCCCGATCAGCTCGCCATCGTGCCGCAGCCCGATGATGTCGACGAGGTATCCGGGCTCGAGCGTCGGGAACCGGACCTGAATGCGGCCGACCGCCCGCGGCAGCAGGGTGATGACCTGAGGCTGGCGGGTGGCGCCCTCATCGACGACCAGCGTGCCGCCGGACCGCTCCAGGATGATTCCGGTAACGCGCCCGATGTTGGCCCAGATCCGGTCGGCGATGTTGCGGCTGGAGGGACTCAGCCGGACGACCGCGTGATCGCCCTGGCGAAGCGCGGCGGGCTCTAACTGCGAGCCGCGCCAGGCAACCGCGTCACCGGTCAGCGCGAAGCGCTGCTCGCGGCCGGCCTCGCCCAGGACGAGCACCTGCGGGCTCACGTCCTGGATGATGCCGAAGACCGTGCGAGGCAGCTGGGAGACGTCGGCGAACCCGCTGGTATGGCCAGCGCGCGGCGATGGCGGAAGGTGGCCGATAGCGGCGGCGGGAGCACGGGAATCCCGGCCGGCCGTCCTGGACGGCTTCCGCAGCCGGTCATCTGCACTCGCGTCGGGCTGCGGGCGGAAGACAGCGGCCTTGAGTATGCGGCGCCGCGCGACTGTCGCCGTGGCGGCGGTCGCACCGGCCCCGGCGCTGAGGTGGCCCCGCTGCGCGCCGGCCGTGCTGTCGGCTGCGAGATTCGCGCACCGGTCGCAGCACGCGAAGGCCGCCGGCCCGCTCGGCATGGGCTCCCCCTCCCGGATAGTGAGACCCAGCCTCATGACCATGCGTACGGTCCCTGGCCGGCGTCAAGCGGTTTGGTGATCTTTGCGGCCGCGCAGCCGCCGATATGCCAGCAGTCGGCCGGATTGGCTGCTCGTCCGTTCTGTCAATATCCGTGAACCGGGACTCGCCGTTACATCGGGTAACTGACTGTACTGCCGTTGTGCTGGGTACGGTTGGGGTGTGAGCGTCGGGGGCGATCACAGTCATTCCAGCGGATACGCGAGCGCGGCCGGGGCGGCACCGCGAGTCGCGGATCGGAGCGCGGCCAGGAGTCGCCATCTCCGCTCTGAGCCGGCGAGCTGCAGCTGCACGTTCCGGCGGCCAGGACCGTCGACTCCGGCGAGCCCGCCGCCCCGGCAGCGCCCGCGGCAATCGAGCTTCCCGCGTTCCGTGACTACGTGCAGGCCCGCAGCCGGGCCCTGCTGCGGACGGCCTACCTGCTGACCGGCAACCGGGCCGACGCCGAGGACCTGCGTCCAGGCGGCGCTGGCCAAGACGTACCTGGCCTGGGACCGGATCGAGGACCGCGGCGCGCTGGACGGCTACGTGCGCCGGGCCATGGTGAACACGCACATCTCGTGGTGGCGCCGGCGCCGGCTCGAGGAGTACCCGACCGACGAGATCCCGGACCAGGCGGTGGCTGACCACGCCGGCACAGCGAGCTGCAGGACGTCGCTGCGCCGGGCCATCGAGCGGCTGCCGCAGCGGATGCGGGCCGCCGTCGTGCTGCGCTACTACGAGGACATGACGCGAGGCCGAGGTCGCCGACGATCCTGGGGTCAGCCTGGGCACGGTCAAGAGCACGGTCTCGCGGGCGGTGGCCAAGCTGCGGATCGACGCCGAGCTGCAGCCCGACTAAGCCCGCCCGGACTGGCCAGGGAACTCGCTGCTGACAGGGCCCGCGATTTGCCGCTACCGTGGCATGACTACACGTCCGAGCGAGATCACCGGCACGCCAGCTGCAGCGACGTCGGCCGGCCTATCCAGCAAGGAGGTGGCCCGTGCGCAGCACGATGATGGACGTGCCGCTGACCGTGACCGGCGATGATGCGCCACGGCACTACGGCCTACGGCTGACTCGCGAGGTCGTCACGTCACCGACGGACGGCGTCCGCCGCCAGACCTATGCCGCAGACCGGCGCCCGGGCGGCGCAGCTCGCCAGCGCCCTGCGCGAGCTCGGGGTCGACGGTGACCAGCGGGTGGCCACGCTCATGTGGAACAACGCCGAGCATCTGGAGGCCTACCTGGCCGTCCCGTCCATGGGCGCGGTCCTGCACACCCTGAACCTCCGGCTGGACCCGCAGGTCAGCTCGGCTACATCGCCGACCACGCCGGCGACGAGATCGTGATCGTCGACCCGACGCTGGTGCCGCTGCTGGCCGCAGGTCCTGCCGCACGCCCCGGCGATCCGGCACGTCATCGTCACTCGGCCGGACCGCGGCTCGGGTCGAGGTGCCTGCCGACGCTCGAGGCGCTGGCCGGCCCGGCCACGAGGTGCACTCCTACGAGGACGCTGCTGGCGGGCCAGCCGGACGACGTTCGACTGGCCGGAGCTGGACGAGCGGACCGCGGCGGCGATGTGCTACACCAGCGGGACCACCGGCCACGCCCAAGGGAGTGGTGTACAGCCACCGGTCCATGCTACCTGCACTCGATGGCAGTGCCTGCCTGGGCAACGTGTTCGCGCTGTCGCGACGCCGACCGGGTCCTGCCGGTGGTGCCCGATGTTCCACGCCAACGCCTGGGGACTGCCCTATGCGGCGGTCCTGGCGGGCGCAGACTCTGATCATGCCGGACCGGTTCCTGCAGCCTGAGCCGCTGGTGCGGCTGATCGAGGCCGAGCGGCCGACGCATCGCGGGCGCTGTGCCGACCATCTGGAACGGCCTGCTGCAGCACGTCCGGGCTCACGGCGGCGACCTGTCGTCGCTGCGGCTGGTGCCGTGCGGCGGATCAGCGGTCCCGCACGCGCTGCATGGAGGCCTACGAGAAGGAGCTCGGCGTCCGGATCCTCCAGGCCTGGGGGATGACGGAGACCTCGCCGCTCGGCAGCGTCGCGCAGCCGCCGCGCGGGCGTGCCCGAGGACGAGGCGTGGCGCTACCGCGACACCGGCGGCCGCCTCATGCTGCCCGGTCGAAGGACGGCTGGTCGGCGACGGGCGACGTGCTGCTGCCGTACGACGGCGAGGCGGTCGGCGAGATCGAGGTCCGCGGGCCCGTGGATCACCGGCTCGTACTACAAGGACGACGACCCGGGGAAGTTCCACGACGGCTGGCTGCGCACCGGCGACGTCGGGACCATCGACCGGCTGGGCTACGTCACGCTGACCGACCGGGCCAAGGACGTGATCAAGTCCGGCGGCGAGTGGATCTCCTCCATGGAACTGGAGAACATCCTGATGGGCCATCCCGAGCCGTGGCCGAGGCGGCCGTGATCGGGGTCGCCGACGAGAAGTGGGGCGAGCGCCCGCTGGCGGCCGTGGTGCTCTGGCCGACGGCGCGACGGTCAGCGCGGCCGAGCTCCGGGCCTTCCTGGCCGACCGGATCCCGCGCTGGCAGCTGCCCGAGCGGTGGTCCTTCATCCCCGAGGTCCCGAAGACCAGCGTGGGCAAGTTCGCCAAGACCCGCATGCGCGACGCCTACGCGAACGGCGATTACGAGGTGGTCGAGGCGCCCTGACGGGTTCTTCCGCGCCGTACGGTCCCGGCCGTGCTTTGCTGCTGCGTCCGGCTGTACCGGTACCCTGGCGGCCCCGGTCGCCGGTACGGACCGCTAGCGTCAGGAGGCTTCGCCTAGTCCGGTCTATGGCGCCGCACTGCTAATGCGGTTTGGGTTCACGCCCATCCGGGGTTCAAATCCCCGAGCCTCCGCTCACTGACCCGGCCTCGCGCGAGCACGCGCGGAGGGCGCCGGCTAGTCGAGGCTGTCGGGCTGCGGCAGGAACGACTCTCCCGCCACGGCAGGAGACAGCGCCTTGACGAGCGCGACGAGCCAGCCGATCACGGTCCAGCCCAGTAATGCGTTGATGACCACGACGGCAAACAGGTTAGGCTGCCGCCTCCGGCAGCCCAGGATGCTGGGCAGCCAGTAGAGCCCGAGGACGGCCCCGATGAACAGTGCCGTGAGAAGCGCAGAGATCAGGCGCATGTTGATCATGTCCGATCTTCCCTGGGTAAATCCATTGGCACGACACTGTAATGGTCGATGACGTCTCAGGTGCGACTCACGGCAACCTCGCCGCTACGCATTGTCGTCGTTTCCGCTTCAGACGTGCCTCAACCAGGACGAATGAGGCCCGTGGTGATCACGCGGATGGTGATCATCCCGTGGTGACGGCCTTCGCGCTGGCGGCGGCGCTGCTGTACGGCAGCGCTGACTTTCTGGGCGGGGTAGCCACCCGGCGCTCGCGTGCACTCTCGATGCTGCCTGCCTCGGCACTCGCCGGGCTGCTTCTTGTCCTCGCTGCGGCCGTTGCGTCGGGCGGTGTTGCTACCCGGACCGGGCTGGCCTGGGGGGTGGCTGCCGGAGCAGTGGGCGGCGTCGGGCTGATCATCTTCTATGCGGGCCTCGCGGAGGGCCCTATGACGATCGTTGCACCGACGTCGGCACTGACTGCCACCGTCCTGCCGGTGGCCGTTTCCCTCGCAGAGGGCGAGCGGGCGGGCACCGTTGTCTACGCCGGAGCGCTGCTGTGCCTCGTCGCGATCGTGCTGGTAAGTGCGGCCGGGACACCTGCCGTCGCGGCACACCCGGCGGCAGGCCCCGGCCTGCTGGACCGTCTCGCCGCGCGCGGGTTCCACGTCAGGGCTATCGGCTATGGCGTCGCGGCAGGAGCCACGTTCGGGCTGTTCTTCATCTTCCTGCGCAACGCCGGGCAGGCAGGAGCACTCTGGCCGGTAGTGGCGTCCCGGCTGGCAGGGTTCGTGGTGATCGTGCTCGCGGCCGCGGTGACCAGGACGCGGCCGGTCATCCGCGCCGGGAGTACCCGGCTGCTCGCGGCGATCCTCGGGTCCGGGCTGCTGGATGCTGCTGCCAACGTCTGCTACGTGCTTGCCACCAGAGCCGGTCTCTTCGGCCTGGCCGTGGTGCTGACCTCGCTGTACCCCGGCGTGACGGTGCTGCTGGCGAGGTTCACGCTCGGGGAGCGACTGCGCAGGGCTCAGCTGGCGGGCCTGCTGCTGGCAGCCGCCGGCGTCATCCTGGTGACGTCCTGAGGCCCCGGTGGCGGCTGACCCCGGACAAGCTCGTGCGGCCGGACGAAGCAGTGCGTGTCATCCGGCCGCACGAACCCCGGGGAAGGGGCTTGAGCGCTCAGATCAGAGTTCGTCGGCCAGGGCGGGAGGCCGTGGCTTCCGGTCCTCTTCGTCGTACCAGGATTCCGACGGCTGGGGCTCGGAACCGGGGTTTCCCAGGAACTCGGGGGCCATGGGCCGCCGTCGTCCGGAGGTCCGCCGGGGCCGGGGTCCCAGCCGGGGGGGTCCGACTGCGGGGGCGTGTCCTCGATATCGTCTGCGCTCGACGGGAAAAGCATCCCACAAATGAGCAGGTAAAGCTGCTCGGGGTACGGAATAAACTCGACGTTCCGCAGGGCCTGGTCCTGGCCTGCCGACTCGACGATGAACTCGCCATAGCCGAACAGTCGTCCAGGGAAGGACCGCTTGAAGCTCATGTCGGTGACCTTGGTCAGCGGCATCATGTTGACGCGCCTGGTCAGGAACCCGCGAGTGAGCAGCAGTCGCTCGCTGGTCACCACGAAATAGTCAACCGACCAGTTCATGACTTTCCAGACCAGGCGCAGCAGCAGCAGGAGCCAGAGGATCCACAAGGCCACGCTGTAATCACCATGAACGACCGTTGCGCTGAGCACGCCGACAATCAGCAGGCCGATGAGTGTCAGCGCACTCGCCGGGATCAGCACCGCCGGGTGCTGGCGGACCGTGGCGACCTGCACCTCACGTGGCAGCAGGTACTTGCTGATCGTGGCAGAGGAGGAGCCCGATGCTGGCGGCATGACTACAGTTTATTCACGAAACGGGACATGGAGTTACCTGCGGACTTAAGGCCGTTAAATGCGCTCTGGAGGGCATGTGCGGCGCCGGATGGGTCAGTGGCTAGGTAATACACGATGAAGATAACGATTGCCCATGTGATGACCTTCCGCAACACGTGTTCACCTCCCCGAAGCTACCGCCGTACGTCATTACCGCGAGTAATCGATTAGTAGCTGTAAGCCAGTGGCCTCAGCATAGCTCAGCTCAATTTGCCAGCCAATGACCGCTAACCCCAGCAACCATATGGGATCGGCAAGGAACGAGCCCGCCGCCGCGCGGTGCGCCGTGCCTGCAGGCGTTCCGCGCCGCTGGCAACCAGAATGTGTGCCGGGCCGGTGATAGCCAGCACGCCGATCCGTGCACGCGGAGCCGTAGAGTCTGACACGATTTCTCTTCTAGATCCCAGCTAGCGGGGTGCCGATGTCCGATGTGAGCCCGAGCGACTTCGCCGTCGTCGTCTACAGGGAAGACGACGTCTGGGAGGCCGAGGTCCTGCCGACGGCTCTGACTGAGAACCTGGATGGCCTAATCCAGGCATTGCGGCAGCAGCCGGGCATCGGCGGAGCAATTGGCCTCGCCGCTGTTGGCGATGACTTTTTCGTGGCGTTGCGAGTGCTTGGCAATCACGCCTCCGTGTTCCTGTCTGACGTGACCGCGTCCGTCGACTGGCCGCTCGCCCGTCAGGTTCTCGACTACCTCGATATCCCTATTCCCGAAGATGAGGATCTCGATCAGGTTCTGCCCGTCGGTGACATGTCGATCTTCGCTGACCTGGGCGTTGACGAGATGGAGCTTGGCGCCCTGTCCGGTGACCTCGATCTGTTCCCGGACGAGGTGCTGGCCAGCCTGGCGAGGCGAATTGGATTCGGTCATGCCCTCGAGCGGGCCATGGATTCCGCCATCGGCGCCATGTAACCGGCTCGCGGCCCGATGACCGGATACCTGGCGAGCTTCGAGCCCGCCATGCGCGAGGCCCTGGCGCAGGCCCGGGCCGCCAGTCCGGACGTTCCGGTGGGTGCCGTGGTCCTTGCCGCCGACGGCCAGATCATCGGCCGCGGCCGGAACCAGCGCGAGGCGGCCGCGGATCCCACCGCACATGCCGAGATCGTGGCACTTCGCGCGGCCGGGACGGCCCGCGGTACCTGGCGGCTTGAGGACTGCACCCTGGTTGTCACCCTCGAGCCGTGCACGATGTGCGCGGGCGCGGTGCTGTCCGGGCGCGTTGCCCGGCTGGTCTACGGCGCCCGCGATACCCGCGCGGGCGCCGCCGGCTGAGTCTGGAACCTGCTGCACGACCCGCGGCTCGGCCCGCCGGTGGAGGTTCTGTCCGGTGTCCTGGCCGATGACTGCGCAGCCCTGCTGCGTGACTTTTTTGGCGAGCGCCGGTAGCCGACCCGTGATTCGCGCGGGGTCCTTCTCAGGTAGGCTCGGCTGCGGTGGAGTCGCCTAGTGGCCGAGGGCGCACGCCTCGAAAGCGTGTGATGGGGCAACTCATCCGTGGGTTCAAATCCCACCTCCACCGCTGTTTCGCCTGCAAGAATGCCGATCCTGGTAGCCGATAGGCGGGACCGGCGTGCGTACCTGGTCTCATTTGATGGTCTCAGTTACGAGCCGCATGCGGTCCCGCCGCAGGGTTCAGCCGCAGATGTCGTGCCTGGTCACGGCCATCGCGGACTACTCTGAACATAAATGCCCACGCCGCCGAATCGTGTTTCCAAAGCGGGAGCGCGAGGCCCCGCCCGACCACGCCGAGACTGCTCGACTCGTCACCGAATGTAACTTCGGGAGGGTGCTAGCGGTCGTGCCAGATCCGCCGCCATGCACGGTAGGCGAGGTCGGCTGAGCAGTTCCTGCCCCGCGCCGTAGGAGCTGTTCTGTAGTCGTAGAACGCGGTGGTCATATAGCCCACAGGGCCTCGGTGGGCGACAGGCGCGCAGCACGCAGGGCGGGAAGGAGCCCCGCGGTCGCCCCGATCAGCACGGCGATGCCGAAGCCGCCGCCCCAGGCCAGGGCGGGCACGACAACCGACCATCCCTTGACGGAGGCATACAGCGCCGTCGACAGAGCCCCGCGGCCACGCCCGCTACGCCCCCCAGGACGGCCAAGACGATGGCCTCCGAGAGGAACTGCATGCGGATGTGACCCTTGGTGGCCCCGAGCGCACGCGGAGCCCGATCTCGCTTCGTCGTTCCAGCACGCGCGATCAGCATGATGTTGGCTACCCCTACCGCCCCTACGAGAAGCGAGATTGCTCCGAGTCCCAGCAGCAGGCTGTTCAAGGCGGCCTTGGCTTCTGCCTGAGCGACCAGGGCGAGCGACGGCTGGCTTACGTTGACCTGGTCGGGGGCTTCTGGGTTGGCGTGGGCGGCGAGAACCGAGTCCACCGCGTCGATCTCTGGCTGGTCTGCGGCGCGGAGGTAGATCTCCGACGGGTGCCCGTCGAAGCCGAGGTATCTGTGGCGGCGGGAAGCCGATGAGCACCGAGGAGTCGATCTCCGGGGCCAGCACGGCCTGGCGCAAGATGCCAGCCACGTAGAACCAGAGCCGCCAACCCAGATCCGCTCCCCCGGGAAGATGCGGTCTATGCCCAGGCGCTGCGCGGCCTGCCGCGCCCAGCACTGCTACTGGCTCGTTCGGCGGTGGCGGCGTTCAGATATCTCGCCCCCGGCCATCGTCTGGTGCCCGCCGTTTCCGGCAGGTTCAAGCTGGGGCGTCGACGCGACAGGGCGTTGGTCTCCATCGACGGGATGAGCTGGCTCCGATTAACCGCCACGCCGTTGATGGCCCCCGTGTACTGCACATCAGTCACCGGTCCGATCCTGCCGATCATTCTCGGGGCGGCATCGGGCAATTCTGCCGGCTGACCGGTGAGGGTCTGGCCGTTGGTGACGGTGAGCAGGTTGGTGCCGAGGGTGCTCAGCTCGCTGAGCAGCCCGGCCTGGGAGGAGGCCGACAACCCCGAGCACGGCCACGATGGCGGCCACGCCGATGGCGATGCCGAGGGCGGACAGCCCTGCCCGGAGTTTCCTGGTGCGCAACCCCACCGTAGACAGGCGCAGGCTGTCCGAGACCCTGAGCCGCCGGACTCTCGCCAGCGCGGTGCTCACCGTTGCCCTCCCACGTGCAGCAGCGGCCTGGTGCCCGGCGCCGCTGCGCTGTCGGCGACGATGTGGCCGTCCAGCAGCTCGACGCGGCGGGGCATCCGGTCGGCGATGTCGTTGTCGTGGGTGATCACGACGATGGTGGCCCCCGCGGTGTGCAGGTCCGCGAGCAGACCCAGGATGGACTGGCCGGTCGCAGATTCCAGAGGCGGCCGACGGCTGCATCTATCCCCGGATCATGGCGGCGCTGTTGCGGCTGCCGGCGCGGCAACGGCTTGGTGAATGAACCTGGACCCAAGCCTGAAGCTCACCGGGCCGCGCTTCGGGCCGTAGGGCCAGAGCCTCGCTCGCGGCCAGCGAGTCGGCTGGCACGCCGGGTTCTGCCTGCCCGTGAAGGTGACGCTGACCGGCACGCCGTCGGCGCTCAGCGTGCGCTGCAGCGCGGCCGGGTCAGCCAGTTCGCGGAAGCTGACCTTGATGTTGCCGTCGGCCTGCCGGGTGACCGTCCAGGCCGTCAGCCGGACACTGGGCGCGCTGGCCGCGTGGCTGGCCGCCGGACGGCGCTGCTCAGTCTCGAAAGCGAGTGTTGGGGCAACTCATCCGTGGGTTCAAATCCCACCTCCACCGCCATCGCCACCGCGTCTCCACCGCCGTTGACACGGTCATCACCAGGCGGATCGCGACCGATCCGTTCGTATGTGCTGCTTAGCTGGCGCCTAGCAGGAGGTAGCGGGCGCCGATCGCCAGGACCAGGATGCCCATGACCCGGCGGATCAGCAGTTCGGGGAGCCGGGTCTGGATTCTTGCACCGGTATAGGCGCCCGCGAGCCCGCCGATGCCGAGCGCGATGCCGGTGAGCCAGTCGGGTGCCACGTGGGCGTGCTGGTGAATCGACAGAACCGTGAAGGTGATCACGCCCGCCACTGACGTCACGAACGTCGAGGCCAGTGCTGCCGGAGCAACCTCCGATGGAGTACGGCCGCTGCCGATGAGGACAGGCGCGAGGATCGAGCCGCCGCCGATCCCGTAGATGCCGCCGACGCATCCCACGGAAGCAGAGAGCGCCACAAGTACGGAGGCCGGGATCTCATGGCCGGGCCGCGCTGACCTCGCTTCGGGTTGTGGCCGGGACACAGCGATCCAAGCGCCCAGGGGGGTCAGAACGGCACCGACGACCAGGTCGAAGATTCTAGCGCCGGGCAGCAGCTCAACTCGGATGATCGACCCGGCCACCACGCCGGGAAGGGTCCCGGCAATGAGAAGCCGGGTGAGGCCACCGCCTGTCTGGCCCTGCCGCCAGTAACGGTAGATGGCCCCTGGAGTCGCCACGACGTTGTAAAGCAGGTTCGTCGGCGTGACCGCGGGGCTGGGTGTGCCGAGCACACTGACCTGAAAGGGCAGCAGCAGCACCGCACCCGAGATCCCGGCCGGACTCGCGATCACCGCGATGACGAACGCCGCCGCCAGGGCGACGACCTCCGTCCACCCCGTGCCGAGCATCCCGGAAACCTACCCGAGTACTCAGGAATGCTCAGCTGATGACCGGCTAATTGCGGCCGGCAACGGCCATGAGCAGGGCGGACGCGGACTCCGGTTGAGCCATCAGCGGATTAAGCCGTCCCTGGAGTAGCGATTAATCTGGCGGCCGCCATCCGTCAGAATGTCGCCAGGTCATGGTAGATGTGCCTGGCGGTGATTCCGCGGAGGTCTGGCGTGATCATGCTTGGCGCGGCTGGTTGTGTCGTCGTGCCGGGCGGGATTGAGGGGAGCAGTGCATGAGCGGTGTACGGGTACTTGCGGGCACGCGCAAGGGCGCGTTCGTCCTGACTTCGGATGAGGCGCGGAAGCAGTGGAAGGTCAGCGGCCCGCATTTCGCGGGCTGGGAGATCTACCACGTGAAAGGCTCGCCGGCTGACCCTGACCGGCTGTATGCGTCGCAGTGCAGCGGCTGGTCCGGTCAGGTGATCCAGCGATCCGATGACGGCGGCCTGTCCTGGGCACCGGTGGGCAACCAGTTCGCCTACCAGGGCACCCCCGGCACTCACCAGTGGTATGACGGGACACCGCATCCGTGGGAGTTCGAGCGGGTCTGGCACCTGGAGCCTTCGCTGGACGACCCGGACCTGGTGTATGCCGGAGTTGAGGATGCCGGGCTGTTCCGCTCCGGCGATGGCGGGCAGAGCTGGCAGGAACTGCCCAGACTGCGCGGTCATGAGTCGGGGTCGTCCTGGCAGCCGGGGGCGGGCGGGATGTGCCTGCACACGATCTTGCTGGACCCGGTGCAGCGGGGCCGGATGTTCGCGGCGATCTCGGCGGCCGGGCGCCTTTCGCTCCGATGACGCGGGCCAGAGCTGGCGGCCGATCAACCAGGGCCTGCAGTCCGAGGGCATTCCTGACCCGGACGCGGAGGTCGGGCACTGCGTGCATCGCCTGGCAATGCACCCGTCCCGGCCGGACGTGCTGTTCATGCAGAAGCACTGGGACGTGATGCGGAGCGACAACGGCGGGGAGTCGTGGCGGGAGATCTCCGGGAACCTGCCGTCTGACTTCGGTTTTCCCATCGACGTGCACGCCCACGAGCCGGACACGATCTACGTGGTCCCTATCACCAGCGACGCCGAGCACTTCCCGCCCGAGGGGAAGCTGCGGGTCTACCGCAGCCGTACCGGCGGTGATGACTGGGAGCCGCTGACCGCGGGCTTGCCGCAGGAGAACTGCTATGTCAATGTGCTGCGCGACGCGATGGCCGTGGACACCCTCGACTCGTGCGGTGTCTACTTCGGCACCACCGGCGGCCAGATCTATGTGTCGGCGGATTCCGGCGACAGCTGGGAGCCGATCGTCCGTGACCTCCCGGCCGTGCTGTCGGTCGAGGTCCAGACCCTGTCATGATCCGGGTCGTGCTTCCCGCGCACCTGCGGGCTCTCGCCCGCGTCGATGGCGAGGTGCACCTCGACATCACCGGAGCGGTGACTCAGCGGTCGGTGCTGGATGCTCTCGAGGCCAGCTACCCGATGCTGGCCGGGACCATCCGCGGTCATGACGGCGGCGCCGCGGCGTGCTTTTATCCGGTTCTTCGCCTGTGAGCTAGACCTGTCACACGAACCACCCGACGACCCGCTGCCCGAGGCCGTCGCGGCGGGGACAGAGCCCTACCTCATCGTCGGCGCTATGGCAGGAGGTTAAGAGCACTGACCGGCGGCAGGCAGCACCCTCACCTGACGGGCGGAGGCCTGCCCTCGGTGCTGCCAAGGAGCTCGGTGCTCCATTCACCTGCCAGACAGGCCTGCCGGAACGCCGAGTGAGCGAACTCCACGGCCGCGGCCCGCGGGTTGCCGGCGGTCCGTACGTCGTCCCAGTCCAGGATGAACTCGCCCAGGTTCTCATCCCAGCGGGCGGCGGACGGGGAGAGTGCGGCGTCTGCGAGCCCGGCAGGCGGCGGAAACGCGAAGGCGTAGAACGCCGCGTTCTGGTGGCGGGCATCGCCAGGCCACCAGCCGACCACGATCTGCTCGGCGTCCGACGAGTTGCGGGTGATGAAGCCGTCCGCTGGCGGCTCGGCCGGCGCTCCGGAGTACAGCGTCACGGCGAGGTCGAACGAGCCCCACCACGCGTTGACCGGTGTGGAGCGGCCGCGGTAGGGGGCGCTGAACTCCGCCAGCGCCAGCGCGGCCTGGGTGACAGCGGCGAAGTAGTCGCCAACCTGGGCAGGGTCGTACTGGGAGTGCTCGTAGTCCTCGTCAAGCGGCAAATCCCACGGGACTTCCTGCGGCACCGGGTTAATCCGGACACGGCCGCCCAGCCGGGTCACCGCGGCCAGCACCTCCCTGGTCACCTCGGCGACCGGCCGGTCCGGGGTCAGTGGCACCCGTTCGGCCTGGCCGTCGCTGTGCTCCACTACGGCGTGATGCGAGTGCAGGTCCAGCGCCACGACCAGTGAGCCAGACCCGTCGCGTGCAGGCAGCGGCGCGGTCTCCCAGCCGCGGGTGGTCAACCGCAGCGCCCCGTGGTGCAGTTCCGGCTCGGGCGGGGCGAGTTCTACGGCGAGCTTGCCGAGCACCTGGGTATGAGCGTGCAAAGTGTCGCACGTCCCGCCCCACCGGTCATAAGAAACTGCTGGCCAGGCCGAGGTCATGAGCTAATCCTCACCGCCGGCCCCGGATCGCGCCTCACCCGATCCGGCTGATTAGCTGGTTCCCTCAGCCCAGGCCAGCCGCCTTCTGGGCCTCCTGATGGATGGGCCAGGGCCGCCGGCCGCCAGCCTGACCCCGGGAGGGGCGACTGCTCCGGGAACGAGGCGGCTACCGGCGCCCGGAATGCTGGCGGGGAGGCTCGCGTTGACGTGACGATGAAGAAGATTGGCTTCCTGTCCTTCGGGCACTGGTCGCCGTCAGCCGGCTCGCAGACACAGTCGGGCAGCGATGCGCTGCTGCAGTCGATTGACCTGGCGGTCGCCGCCGAGGAGCTCGGCGCCGACGGCGCCTATTTCCGGGTGCACCATTTCGCCAGGCAGCTGGGGTCGCCGTTCCCGCTGCTGGCCGCCGTCGGCGCGCGCACGAACCGGATCGAAATCGGCACGGCCGTCATCGACATGCGGTACGAGAATCCGCTCTACATGGCCGAGGACGCGGGCGCGGCCGACCTGATTGCCGGCGGCCGTCTCCAGCTCGGGATCAGCCGGGGCTCGCCCGAGCAGGTGGTCGACGGGTGGCGATACTTCGGTTACCAGCCGCAAGACGGCCAGACGGACGCTGACATGGCTCGCGAGCACGCCCTGGCGCTGCTCGAAGTCCTGCGCGGCAACGGCTTCGCGCAGCCCAATCCGCGGCCCATGTTCGCGAACCCGCCTGGCCTGCTGCGCGTTGAGCCGTACTCAGAAGGGCTGCGTGACCGCATCTGGTGGGGCGCCGGGTCGCAGCGGACCGCGGAGTGGGCGGCCGAGGTGGGCATGAACCTGCAGAGTTCCACCCTGATCAGCAACGAGTCCGACAAGCCCTTTCACGTGCAGCAGGCCCAGCAGATCCGGGCATTCCGCGATGCCTGGCAGAAGGCGGGCCACAAGCGCGAGGCGCGGGTGTCGGTGAGCCGGAGCGTCTTCGCCCTCGTCGATGACCGGGACCGGGCGTATTTCGGCCGCCGGAACCAGGACACCGACGAGGTCGGGTATATCGACGAGGCGACACAGGCGATCTTCGGCCGCACGTACGCTGCCGAGCCGGACGTGCTTATTCAGCAGCTCAGGGAGGACGAGGCGATCGCGGCCGCCGACACGCTGCTGCTCACCGTCCCCAATCAGCTTGGCGTCGATTACAACGCCCACGTCATCGACAGCATCCTGACCCACGTAGCGCCCGCGCTCGGCTGGCGGTAAGCCGCCGCAGGCGCCTGGTTATCCGGCCGCCGGTGCCGGGCATCAAGCTCAGAAGCCCGGGCCGGCCTGCCCGCACAGGAGACGATCACCCGAGCCTTTCTGGGCAGGAGCCGACATGGTGGATGCAAAACTCGAGGTCGTGGTGCTGCCGGTCGCTGACGTCGATCGCGCGAAGGCGTTCTACCAGGGCCTTGGCTGGCGGCTGGACGCCGATCGATCCGAGGATGGCGGCTTCCGGCTAGTGCAGTTCACCCCTCCGCAGTCGCCCGCCTCGATTCAGTTCGGCACGGGAACAACGACGATGACGCCCGGCTCGGTGCAGAACCTGATGCTGACCGTCGAGGACATCGAGGCCGCACGGGCCGACCTGAGGAGCCATGGGGCGGACGTCAGCGAGGTCTGGCACGGCGCCGGGCTGCATGTCGCCAGCCGCGTGCCAGGGCTAGATCCCGAGCGGCATTCGTACCGCAGCTGGGCGAGTTTCGCGGATCCGGACGGGAACACCTGGCTCCTGCAGGAGGTCACCGAGCGGCTCCCGGGCCGCGTGTGGCAAACGGACGTCGGCGCTCTGGCCGGGCTCCTGCACGAGACGGCCGACCACCACGCTGAGTTCGAGAAGGTGGCACCGCCGCATGACTGGTGGGACTGGTATGCGGCCTACCTGGACGCGCGGGAGCACGGGAGCACACCGGAGGCGGCCTCTTCGGCCGCCGGGCGCTACATGGCGGAGGTCAAGAACATCGTGGTGTGACCCGCGTCTGCCCCGGCTAGTCCAGTTCCAGCACGCGCACATGCAGCACCGAGCGCTGCTGCAGGGCCGCGCGCAGTGCCCGGTGCAGGCCGTCCTCCAGGTACAGCTCGCCATGCCAGCTGATGACGTGGGGGAACAGGTCGCCGTAAAACGTCGAGTCGGTCGCCAGCACGGTATGCAGGTCGAGCACGTTCTTAGTCGTGATCAGCTGGTCAAGCCGGACTGGCCGGGGCGGGATCTCTGCCCACTCGCGCCCGGTCCGGGCATGGTCGGGATATGGCCGTCCATCCCCGACCTGCTTGAAGACCACGCACTGAGTTTAAGGGAGCACGGCGTGTACTGCCGGATCCTGACGATCGTCTCCGTTCCGCCGGCGGCGCGGCCGCGTGCCACGCAGATCTCGGCCCCTCATGCGGGGAACGAGGTAACAAGAGCCCGTCGTCGCCTCCCGGCCGCGCAGCGTCAACCGCCGCCTGGTGTCGTGACCAGGCTCCGGATGTCGCTAAGCTGGCCGGCGGAGGATTCGCCTAGTGGCCTAGGGCGCACGCTTGGAAAGCGTGTTGGGGGCAACCCCTCAAGAGTTCGAATCTCTTATCCTCCGCCAATCTGGCCTGCAGGTACGCGGCTGCTTTCGCTCCGGCGAAGCGCGAGCGAACCTCGGTTGACGGGCCCTGTGCCCGTATCTGCCCCCGCGCCCTCTGGCTGCCAGCTCAGCTCAGCCACCCGTTTGGCAACGTCCCGCCGGATCGCAACCGTGACGTGCGGATGCCTGGCCTGCAGCATTTCACCCCATCCGGATGAGGGAGCGGAGGGGTTCGGCGAGTGATCGTAGAGCGCGGGGCTCGCGGGCGGACAGACATTCGCCCGTCCGGTAGGTGCGGCCGCCGGAGCGTGCGGATTCGGGTCCCGTTGCCGGGGAGCGGGGCAGCCATCGGGGGGAGGAACCTGTGATGAGCGCGACCATGGCTGAGGCGCCGCCGCGGCGTCTTCCGAAATACCAGCTCGACACGGGACTGGCGCATATGACGCCGGCCGATCGCGCTGCCCGGGGTAAGGACGCGCGGACGCAGGTGCCCAGGGAGAGCCACGCGGCCTTCGACCCGCCGCCGGCCCGGCCCGACCCGATCGGGCTGCTGGAAGAGCAGGCGAGGTCGAGGGTGCCGGAGCTGGTGCCGATCCGGTGGGGCCGGATGATGGTCTCCCCGTTCACCTACTACCGCGGCGCGGCGCTGCCGATGGCCAGCGATCTGGCCGCCACGCCGGTCTCAGGGCTGGCGGTGCAAGCGTGCGGGGATGCGCACCTGTCCAACTTCGGCTTGTTTGGCTCCGCCGAGCGTCGCCTGGTCTTCGATGTCAATGACTTCGACGAGACGACGCCCGGCCCGTGGGAGTGGGACGTCAAGCGGCTGGCGGCCAGTATGGAGGTAGCCGCGCGCGGCAACGGGATCCCGGGCAAGGACCGCCGCAAGATCGTCGCTGCCACCATCAATCGCTACCGGCAGGCGATGCGCGGTTTCGCGGACATGAACAACCTGGACGTCTGGTACGCCCACGCGGACATGGACGAGCTGCGCGCGCAGTTCCGGTCGCAGCTGAAGGCGCGGCAGCGCAAGGCAGTCGACCAGGACGTGTCCAAGGCACGGACCAGGGACAGCATGCAAGCACTGGACAAGCTGACCCATCTGGTCGACGGCAGGCCGCGGATCATCTCCGACCCGCCGCTCATCGTGCCAGTCGACGAGTTGCTGCCCGGGAATGCCGACCGCAAGGCCTTCGTAGCGCAGCTGGCCGACCTGCTCGGCAAATACCGGCGGACGCTGGAGACCGACCGCCGGTTCCTGCTGGACCAGTTCGAGGGTGCTGACATGGCCCGCAAGGTCGTCGGCGTCGGCAGCGTCGGGACCCGCTGCTGGATCATCCTGATGCTCGGCCGGGACCAATCCGATCCGCTGTTTCTGCAGGTGAAGGAGGCCGAGGAGTCTGTGCTCTCCCGTTTCGTGGGGGCCAGCAAGTACAGCAACCAGGGCCAGCGGGTCGTCGCCGGGCAACAGCTGATGCAGGCGAGCAGCGACATCTTCCTGGGCTGGCAGCGCGCCGACGGCCTGGACGGCCAGACCCGCGACTTCTACGTCCGGCAGCTGCGGGACTGGAAGTTCTCCGTCGACATCGAGACCATGAAGCCGTCCGGCCTGCGGATATACGGCGAGATTTGCGGCTGGGCACTCGCCCGGGCGCATGCCTGCTCCGGGGACCGGATCGCCATCGCCGCCTACCTCGGCGGCTCCGACGCGTTCGACCAGGCCATCACTCAGTTCGCCGCAGCCTACGCCGACCAGAACGAGCGCGACCACCAGGCGCTGGTCGACGCCGTCAACTCGGGACGCCTGACCGCCGAGCGCGGCGTATGACGACGAGCGTGACCTGGACCCGCGCGCCGCGGCAGCGTCACTTGAAGATGTTCACGGCGCGCGAAACAACCAGTATGGCCACAATGATCGAAGTGGCCTCCTCGGCGATCATCACCAGTTTCATCCATGGCCTGATGGCCGACACATCGGGTGGACTGAAAGACGTGGCCGTCGAGAAGGAGAAGTGGAAGTAGTCCACGAATTTCGGGTACCAGTTGGCGCCGACATACTCCGGGCTCGACATCTCGGGAAAAACAAGAGACGGAGGCACTGCCGAGCCCCTGGCCCGCGCAACTGGCCCGCCGCGGTCCAGTTCCCAGTACCAGAGGGCGAAGACGATGACGTTGGTCAGCCAGATAGCGCCCCCGCCTTCCAGCAGCACCTTGCCGCTGCTGGTGTAGGCGCTGCCGTCGATGATGTCCCCGGCGAGCCGGACCGCGGCATAGGCGTTGGCCACGGTGATGACACCGATCATGCAGCTGGTGAGTACTCGCAGCCACGGCCGGTCCTGGTCGATGCGCCCGGGGTTCCCGATGATCAGCACGCCCAGGACGACTACGACGATCACCAGCAACAGCCACCGGTTACCGAGGCCCAGCTGGGCTGGCAAGACAGCCCTCAGAAAGCCCGTCGCCAGCACGGCAACGACCATGGGCCACCGGCGCTCCCCGCGCCTCGCGGACGGGCCATCGCTAGCCGCGTCCCGATCACCCGGCATAATGCGCCCGCCCCCAGCTCCGCTAACGATCAGACGCCCTGCCAGGAACCCTCCCCATAGCCCGACAGCGCCACATCGCCTCCATCGGGTGATTCGCGGCCCCGTGCGCGCAGTGTGTCAGCGCAGCCCGGTCAGGGCCAGGGACCGGCCGTGACCCTGCGTGCGGCTGCGGAATGCCGCCTTGGTGACCTTATGGGACGATGCAGCGATGACCGGAAGGAGCGGTTCGGAGACCGAGATAGACGAGGGGCTAATAGCCCGCCTTCTCAACGAACAGGCTCCGCACCTTGCCGGCCTGCCCGCGGTGAAGGTTCGAGACGGGTGGGACAACGCGGTGTGGCGGCTCGGCGACGTGCTGGCGATCCGGATCACTCGACGCGCGGTCGCGGTCGATCTTCACCGGCTGATGACCTGGCGGCCTGCTGGCTTGCTTATGCTGGCGACTGCGGCCCGGTCGGGACTCGCTGCTTACGGGGTCTTCTCGGATCTCGAGTCGTCCGCGGCCAGGTCGGAGGCGGCGTCAGCAGCCGGAGACTGCCACCGTTCCATCGCGGCGACATCCTCGGCAGTGGCGGGCCGGACGGAGGGCCACGCCCACCCGTTTAGCAAGCAGACGAACTGCTTCTCCTCACCCTCGGCCAGCGGAACACGGAGTTTCCGCGATCGCCGCAAGCCCCCGAGGAAGTGAATGCTCAAGGAATGCTCCCCGGGTGAGACCTGATACTCCTTGATTTGCCCGGGTGAGATGGCGCCCGCCTTCGAGTCGTCGAGGAAGACGGTGACACCGCCGATTGCAGGACCACGGCGTTCGGCCTGGCCGCGGCCGAGCCGGGATACGGCCCGGATCAAAGCCACGGTCGGGTATGCGGGCCAGACTCGACTCGGGGTTTGCCACAGTCGGATGGTCGCTCCGCCTCTGGCCGCCGCGACTACGTCGGATCTTTCACCATCGTGATTCATAGGTCTGTTCTCCTGGGTAACCGGCTCGCGCGGCAGGCATCGCTGCCATGACGCCTCCCAGTCGGCCTCAGTCCTGGTGATATTGCCGGTATTAGCATTGCCATTCCGCCCGATCAGGGATCAGCGCTTTTGGTCCTGCGCTGCCGGGACCAAACGCCCCGGGTGCTCGCGCTCCCAGCGATCCAAGGCTGCGGCCCGGGCGCCGCCTGCGGGAAGATGCTTCTTCAGAATGAACAGAGGCACTACAGCGTGGTGCCGTGCGGGTCGCGGCCGCCAGCTTCCAGCTGGTCGCGGCGGCGTGTCATGTAGGTGATCTCGGCGGTGTTGCCTGTCAGCTCGATGGCCTTGTCGTATGCAGCGCGGGCCTCCTGACTGCGGCCCAGCAGGCGCAGCAGGTCAGCGCGGGTCGCATGGTAAAGGTAATAGCCGCCCAGCTTGTCCTCAAGGCGGCCGACGGCTGCCAGCGCCACCTCCGGACCGTCAAGCTCAGCGACAGCGATCGCCCGGTTGAGTGCGACGATCGGCGACGGGTCCAGGACGGCGAGCTGGTCGTAGAGGGCGACGACCTGCGACCAGTCTGTGTCGCGGACGTCGCGGGCGTAGGTGTGCACTGCGTTGATCGCGGCGAGTATCTGGTAGCGGCCAGGGGCAACTCGGGCGGCCAGGCGCTCGCGCACCAGCCGGTGACCCTCGGCGATCAGCGCGGCATCCCAGGCCCCGCGATCCTGCTCATCGAGGGTGACCAGCTCGCCGCTCGCAGAAAGGCGGGCGCTCCGCCGGGCCTCGGTGAGGAGCATCAGCCCCAGCAGCCCGGCCACCTCGCCGTCCTCCGGCATGAGGGCACGGATGAGGCGCGTGAGCCGGATCGCCTCTGCGGTCAGGTCGTGACGTACGGGGTCGGTGCCGGGGCCGGTCGCCAGGTAGCCCTCGTTGAAGAGGAGGAAGAGGACCGCGAGTACGCCGGAGACACGGCCAGGGAGATCCTCCGCGGACGGCACCCGGTAAGGAATGCGAGCCGCCTTGATCTTGGCCTTCGCGCGGGTGATTCGCCGCCCCACGGTGGCCTCCTGCACCAGGAAGGCACGGGCGATCTCGGGCACGGTCAGGCCGGCGACCATGCGCAGGGTAAGCGCCACCCGGGATTCCATCGCGAGCGCCGGGTGACAGCAGGTGAAGATCAGCCGGAGCCGCTCGTCTTCGATCGCGCCCAGTGGCTCAGGCGGGTGGTCGTCGCGCAGCATCTGAGCCTCCTTCTGCTTGTCTCCGCGCTTGTTCTCGCGCCGGACCCGGTCGATGGCCTTGCGGTTGGCGGTGGTGGTCAGCCAGGCACCGGGATTAGGGGGTATGCCGTCGGCGGGCCACCGCTCGACGGCGGTCGCGAAGGCCTCGGCCGCGGCTTCCTCGGCGATGTCGAGGTCACCGAACCGCCTGGTCACAGAGGCGACAATCCGAGCCCACTCCTCGTGGTGGGCCTGAGTGATTGCCTCCCGGACGTCGGTCACGCTCACTGGAACGGCCGCACCTCGACCTTCCGGTTGCATCGCTTCGACCCCTCGGCGGCGAGCTTGAGCGCCACGTCAAGGTCAGCGGCCTCGATGATCCAGAAGCCGGCGAGATACTCCTTCGACTCCACGAAGGGCCCGTCGGTGAACATCGCCGCCTCCCCCCGGTTGTCGATCACGGTGGCCGAGCTGGGGGCCGCGAGGCCGCCGGCGAAGACCCAGTGGCCCTCCGCCTGGAGCCTGTCGTTGAACACGTCAATGGCAGCCATCTCGTCCGGCGTTGCGAGGTCGGCCCTGTCGTGGATCACGGAAACCAGGTACTGCATCTCGGCTCATCTCCTGTGAATCTGCGGCACCCCTCGCGGGCCCCGCTCACTCCTGCTACGAACGCCTCCGGCTCGATCCGACATTGGATCCCCGGATTTCTCTGCCGGGCTCTCCGGGGCAGGTGACTGGGTGATCAGGCCAGGAAATCGCGTATCCAGCGGCGCCGCCTTCGCTGAGCCGCGCGTACCGCAGCAGCTCGCGGATGATGCCGGCGTTTCCCATCGCCCATCCGGCACGCGGTTCCAGGTCGCCGGGGACGGCCCGGTGCTCGTGGTTGGACCACCGTGCGCCGGCGTCGTCGGCGATGGCACGCGCCGCGAGGTCGTCGACCAGCACGTTCGAGAACTCGAGAGTGTCACCGCACTCGACAATGCGGTCGCAGGCGAGGGCGAGGACGCCAGCGGTACCGCAGCACCGGGCATTGTTGTCCCAGAATCCGGGCCGGATCCGGCGCGGAAGTCCCGACGACGTGACGGTTCGCCAGCAGCGGTCGGCGAGAGCGGTCCAGACCTCATCTCCGGTTAGCTGAGCGAGCAGGCGGAACACCTGGGCGTCGCCGGCCGGGCCGTTGCACCAGCCGTAGCTGTAGCGCTCGATGAGGTCGGGCCGGTGGGGCGGATCGGAGTGCGGGACGAGAAAGCCATCCGGGCCCGCCTCGTTCCGGCCCACGACGTCTGCCGCCCCGGCCAGCGCCAGCTCGATCATGTCCGGCCGGCGGGCCGCGTGGCCGACCGATGCCAGCGCGTACACGATGCCCAGAGTGCCGTGCGCGAGGTGGTGCGACCGGGGCGGCGACGGTCGTACCGCCCAGTTGACGCCGCCAGCAGTCCTGTCAGCGGTCGTGAGGTACGGGGTCATCGCCATGACGGCCAGGTCGAGATCGCCCTGCGTGCAGCGCGCCGAGCCCGATGCCGGCATTCCCCGTGAACAGCTCGAACATCTCGTTCCAGCGCTGCCCGTCGAAGCGAGACCGGATACGGGTCAGCGCCCGGTCAGCGGCTGCGTCCCGGCCAACCGCTCGCAACGCGAACGCGATGCCGGTGAGCCCGAAGTACAGCGAGCAGTCCTCAATGCTGTCGACCTGTGCACTGAGCGCATCCGCACCCCGGGTGACGGCCTGGCGGTAGCGGTCGTCGCCGAGGTGCTGGTGTGCCTCATTCAGCGCAAGGACCACGCCGGCAAGCCCGTGATACAGGGACGGGTCCGCAGGATCCGCGCCAGGACCGTCGATCAGCCAGTCCGCTGCGGCACGGGCGAGGCGCGCGGCCCGCTCGCCGCGCGACCGCTGATCGGGGCCGCCCATAGGCCGAGGTTATCGGGCCAGATCCGCCGTGGCTGACGGCGGCCGACTGCCTCCGGGCTGGCCGGTCGCGGCCACTTCTTCGACCTGCCGTCTACCACGACGCGGCGCCAGCCGGCCGCTGTGACGGGGATCACGCAACGGAAACCGCATAGGACTCCATCTAACGTTCAGTGTCTGGCGGATGGCGTGGCGCAGTGGCGCCCGAATCCGCACCCCCCACCCTGGAGGCTTTCGCGTGACCCGGCTGAACCCGAACGAGGCAGTATGTGAGGCCCTATTCGCCTCAGCGCTGCAGCCGTCGGACGCCCCGACCGCTGAGGCCGTCACAGCGGCGATCGGGCGCACCCTGCGCGAGCTCGGCCCGGCCCGCTGCTCCGGCCGCGTGGCGCAGGAATTCGGCGACCACCCGGAGGCAGCAGCCGACCGGATGCGCTGGGTCCGGCAGCTCGTCACCGAGCAGAGCGGCTGCCTGTTCTTTCCGGCTGCTGAGCAGCCCGACGCGACCGCGCTGGGAACCGGGCTGCTGCCGGTACGCGCAGTCGCCTGAGCATCGAGCGGTCCCGCCAGAGTGCGGCTAGCGGCAGCACGAGACGACTCCGGACGGCATCAGGTCCGGTCCGGTGTCAGCTAGGAGCGGCTGTGTTCCCGCGAGCGTCCAGCCGACGAGCGCGTTCGCATGACCGTGACCCATCCCGTAGTCGGACTTGAGGTATCCGACGATGGCCATGTGCTTCTCGATGCCGCAGTCGGCGATGATCTTCTGCCAATCGGCGATCGAGCGACCGTACTTCTTCTCGATCGAAGGGAAGTACGACGCAGGTCCCTGTTTCGGCCATGGCGCCGACTGATGAGCCATGATTCGGTCCTCCTCGAGGCTGCGCGAGGTGTCCCTCAATCTTCACGGCTGACGCTGGCGCAAGGGTAACGGGCCTGGCCTCAGGGGTCGATCAGGTCAGCTGGCGGCCGCCGGGCAGTGACATGCGTCGACCGGGCGTTCCCTAGCTGCATGATCATCTGCGGAGTCCCCGGCAATGCGAGCCTGTCCCGGACCAGCGCACGGCCGGCGGCCGCCTCCAGCGCCTGGGTGTGCAGGCTGGCGAACACCCAGCGGCTGGCTCCGTGCGCGACCACGCGGTGCAGCGCCTGGCCAGCGCAGATCCAGTCGCCGCGGGTGTCGCCTGGCGTCAGCAGCACGGCGGTCGCCGCGGGCGGCGGGCCGTCCATGCCGATCAGGCCGAGACCGCGGCCGAGGTCGAAATCACGCTGCGGCAGCCGTCCGCGGTGATGATCAGGCTCGCCGGCGAAGGCGCTCGCGGGTACTCCGTCCCTGGCGGGCGATCCTGGTGCCCTGGTCCATTCCCGGATGTCGGCACGCGCCCGCGGATCGAGGTCGAGCCGGCGCCCGATCCCGTGGGTGATGTCGGCGAGGCGCTCGTAGGCGTATGCCCGGTCGATCAGCGCCAGGGTCGCACCCTCGGTGAGGGCGTCATGCTGGAGCCCGGCGAGCATCCCGGCCGGCAGCGGCCCGGCGGCGAACGGGCCGCGATGGGTGTGCCGGTGCGGCAGCGCGTCCAGCATCTCCCGCTCGGCCCCGGTCGCCGGCTCGGTCCCGCCGATGCCGACCCGGGCCAGCAGCCGGAGTTTCGCGGGCTCGGGCAGCACCTGCACCACGGGCACGTAGCCGAGAGACCGCAGCGCCAGGCGCAGCCCGAAGAGCGCGCCGCCGCAGCTGATCAGCATCTCCCGGCCCAGCGCATCGACGCGGAGCTTGCGCTGCGGGTCGGCGAGCAGCTCGATCGAGTACGGCCGGACGCGGAACCGCCACGGCTGAGTGTTGTGAATCGACGGAGCACGCGCCGCCGTCGCGATGAGGAACTCGACCTGATCCGCCGGGATCGGTATCCGCCGCTGGGCTGTCCCCGCGCTCATGCTTCTCACCAGCTTCCGTCGTCAGCTCAGGATCATTGCCCCGCTCTGTCCGGAGCAGGGCCTGATGTCGCCCGGCACCGGGACGAACGTCCTGGTGAGCCTGACCATGGCGCTCCGGCGGCTGACAGTCGGCGCAGCGGCAAGGCGCGACCTCGTCGCTGCGTCCCTATCGGGACTTGTGGCGCGGTTACCGGGACCAACGACTGTGCCGCCGGGCATCCCGGCAGGCTCTACTGGCGGAATGTTTGTCGGCGACGAAGTGCGAGCCGACGTGAGCGTCGCGGTTGCAACGGCACGGCTGGAGCACCTATTCGGTACCAGCTCGCTGATCCGCGCCTCTTACGCCGCATGGGGCGAGGGAATCGCACGCATAGGCCCGGTCGGCCCGGTACCGGGTCTGTCCAAGCTGGTGCGCGTGCAGGTCCGGGAGCCGGTGCGGCGCGGCCAGCTGACCGTCTTCACCCTGCGCTGGGAGGCGACCGGGGCCACGGAGCGGCTGTTCCCTGTCCTGGACGCCGACATCACTCTCGTGGCAGACGGGGACGACGCGACGCTCGTCGGCCTGGAAGGCGTCTACGGCCCGCCCGCCGGGACCGCGGGCGGGATACTTGACCGGGCCCTGCTGCACCGGGTGGCCGCCTCGACGGTTCGCTCCTTCCTCACCCGCATCGCCGCCGCGATCTGTGATCCGGCCTTTTTCGATGCCGAAGACCTCGCCGTGCCAGCACCCGACTAAACCGGGCTGCCGCTAGTCCAGCGCGCGGACATCGGCGGGAACCGTGATCCCGGCGGCAGCAACGTTCAGGAACGAAGCCGCGCACCTGAATGTGGTATCGACGGCCCGCCCGGCCAGCCGAGCCTGATAGGCGCGATATCGGCCGAGCTCCCACTCCAGGCTGCGCGGTGACAGCGAGCTGCCGGTCGGCTCGGGGAGTGACGTCCAGGCCCAGCTGCGCGCCCGGCTCGCGTCGGCTACCTGGCCGCCCGGCCGGATGAAGTCCGCGTGGTCAAGGTCGTGGCCGATCTGGTTGCGGACGAACCGGAGCCCGGCGAGCGTCTCCTCGATGAGGAGCCGGTCAGCTTTCGTTCTGCTGCCGAGCTCGCTGTCATAGGCGTCGGGGTGATACCGCACCAGGTTGGCATCAACGATCGTGACCCACCACACGGCCTCGCTGATGACCGCGAAGGCGCGCGGCCGGTCCAGGCCCGCGACCTTCGGCAGCCGGTCGGTTGTGTCCGTCATGGCGGTAATCGCCCACGACAGCGCGCTGTTATCGGTCGCGTGGTGCGCACGGTCCGCGCGGTTCCACGCGACGCGGCAGCGCGCTGAGCAGAACCGCGCGTGCTCCCGCCGGGGCGTGAACCGGGTACCGCACTGCTCGCAGTCCCGGACATCACTCATGACGATATGTTACGCGTAACCAGCAAGCGGCGCCTGCCCGACGCACCGCAGCAGCAAGTCAGGCGTCGCGCAGCCGGAGCGCCAGGCCGCCCGCCAGCAGCGCCGCGGCCGCCCAGGCGGCCAGCACGCCGAGGCCCGCCCACGGCGAGATCGGCAGGCTCCGCAGTCCGGTCGTTGCCTGGATATTCAGCCCGGCCATGGGCGTGTACCGCTCCAGGCGGTGCTGCCAGTTCGCGTTGCTGATCAGCGCGGTGACGACAGGGAACAGGTACACCAGCCCGAGCGTGACTGCCGATGGCCACGGCCGAGTCGCGCACCAGGGCGGCGATGCCGGTGCTGAGCAGCGCGATCAGCGCGAGATACAGCACTGAGCCGGCCGCTGCCCGCAGGACCAGGCTGTCGCTGAGCGAGAGCACCAGGAAGCCGCGGGCGGCCGTGAATCCGTGACCGGGCAGGATGAGCCGCCCGGCCAGGACCGACGCCGCGACCCCGAGCGCGCTGGCCAGCAGCGCGAGCCCGGCCACGCAGGCAGCCTTGGCGCCGAGCACCGCGCTGCGGCGGGGCACCGCCGCCAGCGTTACCTGGATCATCCTGGTGCTGTACTCCGCGGAGACGACCAGCACCGCCGAGCACGGCCACGACGGCCTGACCAGCCTGCACGCCGGTCGAGGCTGAGCTTCACCGGATCGACCTGGCAGGTCAGGCCGGCCGGGCAGCGGGTGGCGGCCGCTGCCGCGGCACCGATAGCGGCGGTGAGCAGGACCGCCGCCCCGAGCAGCCAGGCCGGGCCCGCGGTGGTGCGCAGCTTCGTCCACTCGGCGTGCAGCGCCCGCGTCATGAGCTTCCGCCCCGCAGCTGCGCGCGACCGGTAAGCCAGGGCGGCCTGCGGCACGCCGGTCACGCGTCCCGCCGGCGCAGCAGCACGAACGCGAGGGCCAGCGCCGCCGCCGTCCAGGCGCACAGCACGGCGAAACCCGCCCACGGCGGCAGCGGATACTAGCCCGCCCGCTGCCGAGTAGACCGTGCTGACCTGCGAGTAGTGCGGAATGCTCTGCTCGATGGCCAGCCCGCCGCCGGGGTCAGCCGCAGCACCCAGTTCGCGATGCCGTTCGGCAGCACGGCGACGGCGAGCAGGAACGGCAGCACCACGAGGACGACTGCCGCCGTCACTGCCGCGGCGCTCCGGCGCAGGATCGAGCCGAGGGCGACTGCGAAGCACGGCGGCAAGCCCGCCATGGCCGCAGTGCCGAGGAACACGCGGGCTTCGGTCAGGCCCGGAGACCGGCAGGATGTACAGGCCCTGGCGCGCTGCCGCGGGACCCCGAGGGCGACGCACAGGACCGCGGCCGCCAGCGCCGCGACGAAGGCCACCGCTCCGGCGACGATCGCCTTGGCCGCCAGCACCCGGCCGCGCCGCGGCGTGGCGGCCAGGGTCAGGCGGATCAGGCCGCGCCGGTATTCCGTGGTGAAGAACATCGCCGCCACGACGACGACCGCGATCAGCCCGGCGAATATGCCCGCCAGACTCTGCTCGATCGTCGACCGTCGGGAAGCCGCCGCCCGGCCCGGTCACGGACGGCGCGATGTCGCCCGACCCGGTCACGGTGAACTGGCCGCCAGCCTGGCGATAGCCGCCGCCCTGCGCCGGGTAGTCGGCCCGGTTGCCGCCCCCGATCGCCAGGCCCGCCCACCGGTGCCGCCGGCCAGCCGCCGTGCAGGCTGACGTCGTCGAAGATCCCGGTTGCCTGGCTCGCGCCGGACTGGATGCTGGCGCCGCCGAAGAACGGCTGGATCACCGAGGTACTGCGGCGAGGTGGCGAACAGCCCGCCCTGGACGGTCGCCGGCAGCCCGGCCAGCGTGGACCGTGCCGACCAGTGCCCAGTGCGTGCCGTCCGCGGAGTCGTAGCCGCTGACCGTGTCGCCGGACCGGGTCAGCCGCAGCCAGCGCGGCGAGGCCGCCGAGACGGCACCCGGCAGGCCCGGCGATGTCGCCGGTGTAGTTGTCCTGCATCCGGACGCCGTGGCTGCCGGTCACCATCATCGCCGCGTAGGCCGAGCCCTGCTCGTGCTGGCCTTGATGATGATCCCCGCCTTGGCCCAGGGCACCAGCCCGGGCGTCATCGCCGGTGCCTGGCCGGCCGCCGAGACCTGGCTGTTGCCGTCGGAGTGCCGGCCGGTCAGCCCGGTCACGCGCACGGTGATGCTGCCGTTCCCGGCCAGCGGCTGATGCACGAAGTAGAAGCTGTCAGTCACAGCCTCGCCGCCAGGCCCGTCGGGATGTAGGGCAGGCAGGCTTTCCCGGTCAGCTGCGGCCCGCCGGACCTGACCGCAGCCGATGCTGGCGTTCCCGGACGCGAACACGCCGACGAAGACGGTCAGCATCGCGGCAACGATCATGCCGATCACCCAGCCGCGCACGCACCGGAACTTCGTCCACTCGGCCCGCAGGACAGGCAGCGAGCCCGGCCGCCGGCACCGCCGGCCCGGTGCGGCGCACGGCGTGCCGGGCGGTCATCGCGGCACCTCCTGGCCGGCAGTCTCGGGCGCGGTACTCGACCTGCTCCCTGGTCAGCTCCAGATAGGCCTGCTCCAGAGTGGCCCGGTGCGCCGGAGACCTCGGAGAACGGCACCCCGTCGCGCCGAGCAGCGCCCCCACCCGTCTCCGGCCGCCAGCCCGGTCACGATCAGCGCGCACGTCCGCGCTGGCGACGCGGTGGCCGCCCGCGCGGCGAGCACCGCCGTCGCCTCCGGCCGGGCCGACGTGCGCAGCGTCACCCGGTCCCCGGACGCGGCCGCGAGCAGGCTCGCCACGCTGGTGTCGGCGATGACCCGGCCGCGCCCGACGACCACCAGGTGATCAGCGGTGTCCTGCAGCTCGCTCATCAGGTGGCTGGACACCAGCACCGCCCGGCCCTGCCGCGGCCAGCGACCGCAGGAAGCCGCGCATCCAGACGATGCCCTCGGGGTCCAGGCCGTTGAACGGCTCGTCCAGCATGATCGCCTCCGGGTCACCGAGCATCGCCGCCGCGATGCCCAGCCGCTGCCGCATGCCGAGCGAGAAGCCGCCCGCCTTCCGCCTCGCCACGTCCTGCAGGCCCGCCTGCTCGATCACCTCATCCACCCGGCTGGCGCCCAGGCCCTGCGAGTGCGCCAGCCAGAGCAGGTGATTGCGCGCGCTGCGGCTCGGCTGCAGCGCGGCCGCGTCCAGCAGCGACCCGAGCAGCCGCATCGGCTCCGCAGGCTCGCGTACGGCCGGCCGCACGACCAGCGCCGTCCCGTCGTCGGGCGCGTCCAGGCCGAGGATGACCCGCATCGTGGTGGACTTGCCTGCCCCGTTCGGGCCGACGAAGCCGGTGACCTGGCCCGGCCGGACGGTAAACTCATGCCGTCCAGCGCGAGGGTCGGCCCGAACCGCTTCCGCAGTCCGGCGACTCGATCGTGGCTTCCATCGTTCCCGTCCAGGTCTTGGTTGTAAGTGCCTGACCTGGTTCTACGGGGGACGGCCGCTAACACGGGCCGAAGCGCTGCTGTTATTTCGCCGTTAGGTCCGGCCGGCCATGCTGTAAGGGTCAGGACCAGCGTGCTGGCTGGTCAGGCGGCATAGTCCGGGCGGAGCTCCGGCGAAGGCGACGGGTGAGCATGCGACTGGCGGGCGTGACCGGCCAGGCCGTTCCGGCTGCGCCGCACGGTGCGGTCGCGGATGACCCTCCTGTACGGCGCGCTTGTTCCTGCTCTCCGGCGCGGTCCTGCTGGCGATCGCCAGCGGCGTGGCGTCCGTCGGGTCGAGCATGCGACGCGGTGCCAGGCGAACGCGGCCGGCGAGCCAGAACGCAGGCCGGCGGCCAGATGCGCGCTGGCGAACGCCGACAGCCGGATCGCGCAGCTGCAGTCGCAGCTCAGCCGCAGCGCAGCACAGCCAGGCTTCGTCAGCTGACCCACGGGCTGCTGATCGCGTCGCTGATCGCGCTGGCGATCATGACCGTGGTCTCGGCCGCGCTCGGCTGGCTGATGGCCGGGCGGGCGCTGCGCCCGCTGCGGACAGATGACCGCGGCCGCCCGCCGCATCTCCGAGGACAACCTGCACGAGCGGCTTGCCTTCACCGGCCCGGACGACGAGCTCAAGGAACTCGGCGACACCATCGACGGGCTGCTGGCGCGGCTGGAGGGCGCGTTCGCGCCGCAGCGCCGGTTCGTCGCCAACGCCTCGCACGAGCTGCGCACCCCGCTGACCACGATGCGGGCGTCCCTGGACGTGGCGCTGGCCAAGCCGGAGCCGTCCCCGCCGCAGACGGTCGGCGCTGGCCGGCGCGGCTGCGCGCCGAGCTCGACAAGATCGACGAGCTGCTCGAGGCGTTCCTGGTGCTGGCCCGCGCCCAGCACCGGGCAGCTGCCCGGACACGCGACGTCCTGCCGCTCGACTCGTCGTCGGGCGCCGCCGCTGGCCGGCCAGGCCGCCGCCATCCGCGCCAGGACCTGACCGTGCAGGACACCAGCGCCCTGGCGGCGCCTGGGTGGCCGGGAGCCAGGCCCTGCTGCAGCCGCATGGTGGAGAACGTGATCGACAACGCGGTCGTGCCACAACGACCGACCGGGCGGCTGGATCAGCGCATCACGCCGGGCCGCGGCGGACGGGCCGCCGGCTGGTCGTGGAGAACGGCGGCGCCGGTCCTCGACCAGGCAGCAGGTCGCCGCAGCTGGCCCAGCCGTTCCGGCGGCTGGAGCGCGGACCGGACCGGCTCGGACAGGATCCGGCCTCGGGCCTGTCGATCGTCGCGGCGATCGCCGCAGCGCACGGCGGCGACGCTGGACCTGAGCGCCAGCCCGGCGGCGGGCTGCGGCGGTCATCACGTCGACCTGCCGCGCCGGGCCGCCGCGGCCCGTCGGCAGCCGCCGCGCTGACCGGAGCGCCGGGATGAGAGTCCTGGTCGTCGAGGACTCCCGGTCGCTGGCCGAGGTCCTGGTCGAGGGCCTGCGCGATCAGGGCATGGCGGTGGACGCCGCCCACGACGGGCTGGAGGCAGCCGCCAAGCTCGACCTCAACTGCTACGACGTCGTCGTGCTCGACCGCGACCTGCCCGGCATCCACGGCGACGCGCTCTGCCAGATGATCACCGACGGCGACGACCGGGCGATGGTCCTGATGCTCACCGCGGCCGGGAACGCCCGGCGACCGGGTGACCGGCCTGGCCCTCGGCGCCGACGACTACCTGGCCAAGCCATTTCACTTCCCCGAGCTGGTGCTGCGCATCCGGGCGCTGGCGCGCCGCCAGCCGTCGGCCCGCGGCCGCATCCTGCGCGCGGCCGGGGATCGAGCTCGATCCGCTGCGGCGCACGGCCGACCCGCGACGGCCGCCAGCTCGACCTGTCGGTCAAGGAGTTCGGCGTGCTGGAGGCGCTGCTGCGCGCCAGCCCGGCGTTCCTGCGGGCCGAGGACCTGCTCGAGCAGGTCTGGGACGAGTACGCTGACCCGTTCACCAACACCGTGACCGTGACTATCGGCCGGCTCCGCCGCAAGCTCGGCGACCCGCCCGTGATCGCGACCACGCCAGGCGTCGGCTACCGGCATCGCGAGATCGGCCCCGCCTATAGCGTTATCTCGTAAGAAAGCATGGCCTATAAACATGCGTCTACGATTTCTGCCTACGAGATGATGGTCTGGCGGCCCGCAGTCTGCGGCCATGACTACACTGGCTCCCAGACCCCTCGCACGGCGTTCATCCCGCCAACCCCCCCAGGGCCGGAAGGCAGCAAGGGTACGCGGGCTCTGTCGGGTGTGCGGGGGGTCCTTTTCTACCGTCCCGGCGATGAAATGCCGGCGAGGATGAGGTCATGACAGGCGACGCTCCGCCCGCCGCGCCCCTGGCGCTCTACCGCAGGTACCGCCCGGCAACATTCGCCGAGGTCAAGGGACAGGACCACGTCACCGAGCCGCTCCGGCAGGCGCTGCGCAGCGGCCGGGTGCACCATGCCTACCTGTTCAGCGGACCGCGCGGCTGCGGCAAGACCTCGAGTGCCCGGATCCTGGCCCGCTCGCTCAACTGCGAGCAGGGGCCGACGCCCGATCCGTGCGGCGTCTGCGCGTCCTGCATCTCGCTGGCCCCGGCCGGACCCGGCAGCATCGACGTGATCGAGATCGACGCGGCCTCGCACGGCGGCGTCGACGATGCCCGCGACCTGCGCGAACGGGCCTTCTACGCCCCGGTGGCAGGCCGCTACAAGATCTACATCATCGACGAAGCTCACATGGTCACCAGGGAGGGCTTCAACGCGCTGCTCAAGCTGGTGGAGGAGCCGCCGCCGCACCTGAAGTTCGTGTTCGCGACCACCGAGCCGGAGAAGGTCATCGCGACCATCAGGTCGCGGACGCACCACTACCCGTTCCGGCTGGTCCCGCCCGCGGTGCTGCGCGAGCACCTGGAGCAGATCCTGGCCAGCGAGAAGGTGCCGTACGAGCCGTCGGTGCTGCCGGTCGTGATCAGGGCCGGCGGCGGCTCAGTGCGGGACGCGCTGTCCGTGCTCGACCAGCTGATAGCGGGCTCGGAGGAGGACGGGCTGCGCTACGACCGGGCCATCGCGCTGCTCGGCTATACCGACGACCGGCTGCTGGACGAGGTCATCGCGGCGTTCACGGCCGGCGATGGTGCCGCCGTGTTCCACGCCATCGATCACGTGGTGGAGGCCGGGCACGATCCCCGCCGGTTCGCCGCCGACCTGCTGGACCGGCTGCGCGACCTCATCGTGCTGTGCGCGGTCCCCGACGCCGGGTCGACCGGGCTGATCGAGGCGCCGGCCGACCGGCTCGAGCAGATGAGCGGGCAGGCGGCCGCATTCGGCCAGGCACCGCTGACCAGGGCGGCCGAGGTCATCAGCGCGGGGCTGACCGAGATGCGGGGCGCGACCTCGCCCCGGCTGCTGCTGGAGCTGATGTGCGCCCAGGTGCTCCTGCCGGCCAGCGGCACGGACACCGCCGCGCTGGCTGAGCGGCTCGACCAGCTGGAGCGGCGCCTGAGCGCAGGCCCGCGGCCTGAGGCGCGCGCGCCTGCCGGCGCTGGCGGTGACCGCACGCCGCAGCCGCCGCGGGCCGGGACAGCGAGGGCCGCGCGGGAAGCCTGCGGCAGCCCCCGAGGCCGCTGCGAGCAGGAGGCCGCGGCGAGCAGGCCGGAGGCTCCCGCGCCAGCCCCGGAGGCGCCCGCAGCCAGGGCGGAGGCTGCCGGGCCGGCCGGGCCCGCCGCCCCTGTCCGGGCTCAGGCCGCTGCGCCGCAGGCCAGGGCGCCGCAGCCGCCCGCGTCGGTGGCACCAGTGGCCGCGCCGCCGGTCTCGCCCCAGTCCGGGCCGCCGTCCGATACCGAGTCCCTGCGGGCGCGGTGGCCGGACGTACTCGAAGCGGTACAGGGCAAGAAGCGCGTCGCCTGGATCCAGCTGAGCAATGCGACCGTCGACTCCTTCTCCGACGGTCAGCTGACGCTCGCGTTTGCCCAGGCCGGGATGGCCAAGGGTTTCGTGGCGGGCGGCTACGACAAGGATCTCGGCCAGGTCCTGGCGGACCTGTTCGGGCTGACGCCGCAGATCAAGACCGTTGTGGTGACCGCCGGCGCCGCCGGGGCTGACATCGGGGCGGGAACGGGGTCGTCAGCTCCGCCGCCAGCTCGTCAGCCCGAGCGCCGGGGTGCGTCATCGCCAGCTGACGGCAACGGCGACCGGGGGGCGCCGCGCCGCTCGCAGCCGGCAGGCAGCCAGCAGGACCGGCCGCAGGGCCGGGCGCTGCCGCCGGACGCCGAGAGCGAGCCGGAGCCCACGGACCTGCCCGCTCCCGATGTGCTGACCGGGACCGGCCTGATCGAGCGAGAGCTGGGCGGGCGGATCATCCAGGAGTTCGACGGCCCCTGACGCGCCACGCCCGTGACGCTGCGGTACACCGCCCGCGACGTGCCGCCGCGTAGCCGAGGCCGTAGGCTCGGGTTGTCTGCCCAATCGATCCGTGGGAGGTCGCGTGGAGCCTGGTGGCCAGCTCGATATGCAGCAGCTGCTGGCGGCAGCCTCCGCCATGCAGAGCCAGCTGATGAACGCGCAGCAAGAGCTTGCCGAGGCCGAGGTCGAGGGAACGGCCGGCGGCGGCCTGGTCCGTGCCGTCGTCAACGGCCAGGGTGAGCTGGTTGACCTGTCAATCGATGCCGCGGCTATCGACGCAGCCGATCCGCAGGAGTCAGCGCAGTCCATTGCCGACCTTGTGCTGGCCGCGTACCGCGATGCCTGCCGGGCGGTCGACGACCTCCAGCAGGAGACGATGGCGCCGTTCGCGGCCGGGCTCGGCGGCGTCGGCGGGATGCCCGGTGTGCCCGATCTGGGCGGCCTGCTCGGCGGCGGCTCGCCCAGCGTCCCCGGCGCGGTCGAGGCGCCCGGTCAGCCTGAGCCGCCGGCAGGCGAGGCGGGCGACGACCGCCCCGGCCCGGAGAACTGAGGCACGACAGCTGTGTATGAAGGTGTCGTTCAGGACCTCATCGAGGAGCTCGGCCTGCTGCCCGGAGTCGGGCCGAAGGGCGCGCAGCGCATTGCCTTTCACCTGCTGTCCGCCGATCCCGCGGACATCAAGCGGCTGGCCGCCGTCCTGATCGAGGTGACCGAGAAGGTCAAGTTCTGCCGGGTCTGCTTCAACGTCGCCGAGGCTGACGAGTGCCGGATCTGCAAGGACGTGCGCCGCGACCTGTCGGTGATCTGCGTCGTCGAGGAGCCTAAGGATGTCGCGGCGATCGAGAAGATCCGCGAGTTCCGCGGCCGGTATCACGTTCTCGGCGGCGCGATCAGCCCGATCGACGGCGTCGGTCCCGATGATCTGCGGATCAGGGAGCTGATGGCCAGACTGGCCGACGGCGCGGTGACGGAGATCATCCTGGCGACCGACCCGAATCTGGAAGGCGAGGCAACCGCGACCTACCTGGCCCGGCTGATCAAGCCGATGGGCCTGCGGGTCACCAGGCCTGCCAGCGGCCTGCCGGTCGGGGGCGAGCTTGAGTACGCCGATGAGGTAACGCTGGGCAGGGCATTCGAGGGACGGAGGCTGCTAGATGTCTGAGTCACCGGGCAGGCCGGCGACACCAGCCGGACGCCGGGGCACTGATCTGTCACCAGGCCAGCCCGCCGAGGAGTGGCGGCCGCTGGCCGACCGGATCGCTGCCAATGCCAGGGACTTTCTCGACGGCGTCACCGCGGTCGCCCTGGGTGCGGGCGCGGAGGAGACAGTTCCGCTGCTCCTGCTCGAGATGGCCCAGATGATGCTGGCCGGGGCTCAGCTCGGGGCCAGCAAGGATGTCATCCTGCCGAGCAACTGGGAGCCGGACGTCGGGGCCGACCCGGAAATGGACCTGGACGCGCTGCGCACCGGCCTGGCTGAGCGTCTTGCGGGGTTCGACGACTACGCAGAGGTCTTCGATCCATTTGCCGATACTCAGGCTAGCCCGTTCCGGCTCTCTGATGATCTTGCCGCAGTGGCAGCTGACCTCGTCCACGGGCTCAAGCATCACGAGGCAGGACGAGTAGCCGAGGCACTCTGGTGGTGGCAGTACTCCTACGTCAACCACTGGGGGACGCACGGCGGGGCCGCGCTGCGGGCGCTGCATGCGGTTGTCGCGCACGCCCGGCTGGACGTCGCCGAGGAGCCGGCAGCGCGCTAGCGGGCGGCCGCCTCGATAGACTCGGGGTCCGGCCAGTTCGCCGGCCTCAGTGCAGTGGCCCGGCCCGGACTGGCAGCGAGCCAGCCAGCGAACAGGAGCAGGCGCAGCCGTGGCCTTGGTCGTGCAGAAGTACGGGGGATCGTCGGTCGCTGATGCCGACGGCATCAAGCGGGTAGCTCAGCGGATCGTCGCCACCCGCAAGGCAGGGCACTCCGTCGTGGTCGTGGTATCGGCCATGGGGGATACCACCGACGAGCTCAGGGACCTGGCGAACCAGGTCAGTCCCGCGCCGCCCGGCCGCGAGCTGGACATGCTGCTGACCGCGGGCGAGCGCATCTCGATGGCGCTGCTGGCCATGGCCATCGCGAACCTCGGCCTGCAGGGCCGCTCCTTCACCGGCTCGCAGGCCGGCGTCATCACCGACTCCACCCACGGCAAGGCGAGAATCATCGATATCACGCCGGGCCGGATTCAGACGGCGCTGGACGACGGCGCCATCCCGATCGTTGCCGGGTTCCAGGGCGTCTCGCAGACCACGAAGGACATCACCACGCTGGGGCGGGGCGCCTCTGACACCACGGCTGTCGCGCTTGCCGCCGCGCTCGGGGCGGACTACTGCGAGATCTATACCGATGTAGACGGAATCTTCACCGCCGATCCGAGGATCGTGCCCGGCGCCCGGCGGCTTCCCAGGATCTCCTACGAGGAGATGCTGGAGATGGCTGCCTGCGGCGCGAAGGTCCTGATGCTGCGCTGCGTGGAGTACGCCCGCCGGTACCAGATGCCGATCCACGTGCGGTCCTCATTCAGCAACAAGGAAGGCACCTGGGTCATCGACGCAGGCGCCGAGACGGAAGGCGAGGCGATGGAGCAGGCGATCATCTCCGGCGTGGCCCAGGACCGCGGCGAGGCGAAGATCACGGTCGTCGGCGTGCCGGACAAGGTCGGTGAGGCCGCCCGGATCTTCCGTGCCATCGCCGAGTCCGGCATCAACATCGACATGATCGTGCAGAACATCTCGGCGGCCGCGACCGGCCGGACGGACATCTCCTTCACGCTGCCCACCGATGACGGCCCCACGGCCATGGCGCGGCTCGGCCAGCTGCAGGGGGAGGTCGGGTTCGACTCGCTGACCTACGACGACCGCATCGGCAAGGTATCGGTAGTCGGCGCTGGCATGCGATCGCATCCGGGCGTGAGCGCGACGTTCTTCGGCGCGCTGGCCGAGGCGGGCGTGAACATCGAGATGATCTCGACCTCCGAGATCAGGATCTCGGTGGTGGTGGACCAGAACGACGTTGACGTCGCGGTGTCGGCGGCGCACGAGGCGTTCGATCTGGGCGATGGCGGGGAGCAGGCAGTCGTCTACGGGGGGACGGGCCGGTGAGCGGCGCGGACGGCCGGCCGGTCCTGGCCATCGTCGGCGCGACCGGCGCAGTCGGCACGGTCATGCGCGCCATCGTGTCCGAGCGCGCCGACCTGTGGAGCGAGGTCCGGCTGGTGGCGTCTGCCCGCTCGGCCGGGCGCCTGCTGCCAGTGCAAGGCCGCGACGTCGAGGTGCAGGCGCTGAGTCCTGAGGTCTTCGACGGCGTCGACCTGGCGATGTTCGACGTGCCCGACGAGGTGTCGGCGCAATGGGCGCCGGTGGCCGCCGCGCGCGGCGTCGTGGTGATCGACAAGTCGGGCGCCTTCCGGATGGACCCGGAGGTGCCGCTCGTGGTGCCCGAGGTCAATCCGGACGCGGCCTTCGACCGGCCGAAGGGCATCATCTCGGTGCCCAACTGCACGACGCTGTCGATGATCGTGGCGCTGGCCGCGCTCGACCGCGCCTTCACGCTGCGAGAGCTGGTCGCGGCGTCCTACCAGGCCGCCTCTGGCGCCGGCCAGGCAGGCTCGGACGCCCTGTATGACCAGCTGACCAAGGCTGCCGGGAACCGGACGCTTGGCCAGCGGCCTGGCGACATCCGGGCTGCCATCGGCGACGGCGGTCCGTTCGGCGCGCCGCTGGCGATGAACGTGGTCCCGTGGGCTGGCTCGCTGCGGGACGAGGGCTGGTCGTCGGAGGAGCTCAAGATCCGCAACGAGACGCGGAAGATCCTCGGCAGGCCCGAGCTGAGGATCACGGCTACCTGCGTGCGCGTTCCGGTGGTCGTCGGGCACTCGCTCGCGCTGCACGCGGTCTTCGATGGTGCGGTGACGCGGGAGGAGGCCCAGCAGGTGCTGCGCGAGTCGCCGGGCGTGGTGCTCGTGGACGAGCCGGAGAGCGGGATCTACCCGACGCCGGCCGACGTCGCCGGCACCGACCCGACACTGGTGGGACGCGTCCGCCAGAGTCTGGACGACCCCCGCGCGCTCGACCTGTTCGTCGCCGGGGACAACCTGCGCAAGGGCGCGGCGCTGAACGCCGCGCAGATTGCGGAACTGCTGGCGCCGCGGCTGGCCGCGCGGACCGCCAGCTGAGCGGACGGTCGCTGCAGCGCTGGCTCACCGCGCGGTGGACTGACCCGGCAGTTGCCCGGGACCGGCAGGTCGGGCAGGCTTGCGGCTATGGACCGGACGTTCACGCTCGCCGAGGCGGAAGGGCTGATGCCCGCGCTGCTGGCGCGCACGGATGAGCTTGTCGAGATCCGGGCCAGCCTGGTCGAGGTGCAGGCTGCGCTAGCCGGGGGCGAGCCGTCGCCGCTCGGCGGCCTGCCGGAGATGAAGGCCTACCAGGCGAGGCTGAGCGAGCTGCTCGGCTGGTTCAGCGACGAGGGACTCGAGCTGAAGGGGATCGCGCCGCTGCTGCTCGATTTCCCCTCCGAGCTGGACGGCGAGCCTGTCCTGCTGTGCTGGCTGGAAGGCGAGCGTGAGCTCGGCTGGTACCACAAGCTGCCGCACGGCTTCGCCGGCCGCCGGCGGCTGGGCAGCGCCAGCTCCTGACGCCTGCGGGAACTACGTCAGCGTGTGCGCTCCTGGCCGTGGTCTCGCTGACCGGGCAGGCGCGATGGCGGCCAGCCAGCGGCGACGGCCTCGCGTTGTGCTCACGACCGGAATGTAGCGTCACGGGACACTGCGGTAAACCGGAAACAGGTTGCCGTCCCGCCCGCGGCACCAGGAAAATCGCGGCGTGGACGTTCGGCCAGCTCGCCTCGAGGACGCCGAGCGGATCGCGGAGATTCACGTGCGGTCCTGGCAGGGCGGTTACCGCGGACTGATACCGCAGGAGTACCTCGACAGCCTTGATCCCGCGCGCCGCCTCGATGATCGCGTCGCGCGGATCAGGGACGCCGACTGGACCCGCGGCGGCTGTTTCGTCGTGGGCGGGGCCGACGGGAGGCTGGCGGGGTTCGCCGATATCGGCCGCAGCCGGGACGCGGACAGCGACCCTGACCTGGCTGGTGAGATCCAGGCTATCTACCTGGACCCGGAGGCCTGGGGCGAGGGCCTCGGGCGCGCGCTGATGTCGGCGGCGCTGCGGCACCTGGAGCGAGCCGGCTACGCCGAGGTCACGCTCTGGGTGCTGGACACGAACATCCGGGCGCAGCGCTTCTACCGTGCTGCGGGCTTCAGCCCCGACGGCGCCGTCAAGGTCGACACCTTGCACAGCTTCCCCCTTCGCGAGCTGCGCTTCCGCAGGCCGCTGCCCTGACCGCAGCTGCGAGGACTTAGCGGCGGAGTGCCTGCTCCCACACGCGCAGATGGCGGCGGATGTAGGCGGCCGCCGGTCCCCAGTAATCGCCGTGCCCGTCGGCATGCAGCCGGGCCCACGGCTGCTCGCCGGTCTGCGCTGAGTTCTGCAGCAGGTCGAACATTCCCTGAGTGTGGGCTGCGATCAGCGGCGGCAGCTCGGCCCGCTGACTGGCGCTGAGTCCGTAGCCGTCAGCCAGTGCCCGCAGCCGCGGACCGTCAGCAGCCGGGTCTCCGCCGTCTGCCATCGGGACGAACCCCGTCACCGCATACGCCAGATCCCAGAGGCGCGAGCCGGGCCCGGCACCGTCCCAGTCGATGAAGACCCACCGGTCCGCCGCGAGTACCAGGTTCCATGGCGCGAGGTCGTGGTGGCAGATCAGGTCCTCGCGATCGGGCGGTATCACCACCTGCCAGCGAGCGCTCGCCGGCGGCCGGAATCCCTCGCTCGCATCGTGCAGCGCGCGGATCAGCGTCCCGACCCGGTACAGCTCGTCCTGGGCGAGCGGCGGCAGGTCCATGGCTATCGGGCCGGGCACGTACTCGAGGACATGCCGGCCCTGGTCGTCGCGGCCCAGGGTGCGCGGCGCGCCGTCGAAGCCCGCTGCCTGCAGGTGCGCCAGCAGGGCCTCGACCGCCGGAGTCCACGGGCCTGCCGCCTTGCGCACCGTGTTGCCCGCGCGGGTGACGATGCCGGAGGCGTTCCCGCCCGTCAGCGGCTGCTCGTTGTCGGCCTGCATCAGATCATTGTGCGGGTCGCCCACGCCATCGGGATCGGCCGCCGCCCGGGTCAGGCCGCCGGCGGCCTGCCGCCGGCGAGCTGCCCGGCATTGATCTGCCGCATAACCCGGCGCCGCTCGGCAGGATCGAGCCCGTCGATGTACAGCTCGCCGCGCAGATGGTCGGTCTCGTGCTCCAGGCACCGCGCGAGCTCACCGGTCCCCGCGACGACGACCTGCTCCTGGTCCAGATTCACGCCGATAGCCGTCACCGACTCGGGCCGGTGCCGGAACGCGCTCACGCCCGGAATCGACAGGCAGCCCTCCACGCCGTCCAGGTCGCCGGAGCGCTCGACGACCCGCGGGTTGATCAGGTAGCCGAGCTGGCCGTCCACGTTGTAGGAGAAGGCGGCCAGGCCTGAGCCGATCTGGTTCGCGGCCAGGCCCGCGCGGCCGGGCTCCCGCACGGTGTCGAGAAGGTCCTCGATCAGAACGGCGAGCGCCTTGTCGAACCGCGTGACCGGGTCGCTGGCCGTGCGCAGGACCGGATCGCCCAGATAGCGGAGCGGCCGGATGCTCATGCCCGCGCCACCGGAGCGATCACTGTCGGACATGAGCTTGCCGAGCTGATCCAGCACGGTCTGGTGCCAGCTCAGCTCTGCCTGGACGCGAAGGCGAGCGTGCTCGACCACCAGGTCGTCGGCGACAGTCTGGTCCGGCCAGACGCGTTCCCGCTGGTGCTCCAGCTGACTTGCTGCGCAGCCAGCACGCGGATCCGGTCCTCGATGTAGCCGCGCAGCGTCTCCTCGCTCAGGTCGCCGCTCATGGCCAGGGCAAGGTCGACCGGGTCGGGCTGCAGCCGGATCTCCTGCAGTGCCTCGGCGCGCAGCACGCGCAGCTCACGGCGGCCCTCCGCGGTGATGCCATAGACCGTCCGGGCCGGAAGCTGGCCGTCCTGCTCAGTGCGCAGCGGCTCGATCAGGCCCTCGGCTGCCAGCCGGTGCAGCGCGCTGTACAGCGATCCGGGCCGGACCTCGGACCACATCTCCGTCCGGTCCATGCGCGCGTCCCGCCGGAGCTGGTGGCCGTACATCGGCCCGTGCTTGGTGAGCGCGCCAAGAATGAAGAGGCGAGTCGGATTCACCGCGCCAGTAAAACACGACTGCTCAAATTTGACTACTCGACATTGACGCGGCCGCATCGGCCTGAGCACCAGCTCGTAGAAAAATGTACTGTTTTCCGACAGTTTTCTTACGTGATCGACCACCCGGACGACGCGGCAGCTTCCGCGGAGAAGACCCAGCAGGGCATCGTGCTGGCGTGCATGCCCGTGGCGCCCGCGATGCGGACGCGGCCTGAGGTTACGAGCTTCCGCCGTCACGGAAAATCGCCACCTGCTCAGCGAACGCCGTCCTGACGCCCGCTTTCACCTGCCGGGGCGTCGGATACGGACCCGAGCCGTAGAACCAGACATCAACGCCGTCGTAGGAGTCAAGGGTCTGCAGCTTGCCGTCGTGCCGGGTGATAATGCGAAGCCCGCCGACCGCATACTGACCCGGCGACGCGGCCATGACGACGTAGACAATCTGGGGAACGCACCCCGCGCCGATCTGCAGCTGATATCCGCGTACCGGGCCAGGCCGGTAGGCATGGCCGTTGACCGTCACGGCAATCGAGCGCCCGCTCGCTGACGGGAATGCCGTAACCATCTCCGGGCAGCGCCCGGCGACGATCCCGGTGCTCAGCAGTCGCGGCGTCCGGAAGCCCGGCAGCGTGATGAGGCTGGCCGAGATCACGGTGGTCTCGCGTACCGAGTCCGACGACAGGTAGGCCAGCTCAGGCTCGTGGGTTCCGACGGGCTCGACGTCGTTGGCCATGTCCGGGCCATCCGGCAGATACTGGTTTGTCAGCGCGCCTGTCATGGCGGCCAGCTGGTCAGCCTGGGAGGCGCATCCGGCTGTCCCTGCCAGAAGCAGGCTGAGTGCGACGGCGACCGCACCGGCCTGCATTCTGCGCATAGGCCGTCTATAGCACGCTTCGCGGTAGTTACAGAAGCCACAATCCCGGGCAGCCTGATGCGGCATTGTGAGCTACAGGTAACTCACCCCTGCCCGAGGAGCAGACAGACATGGCAGACCACGGCGCGGGCGTCCGCCCCGAGTTGCTGCACACGGTCCTGGACGCCACTGATGTCCGCTCCCTGGCTGAGTTCTACCGTGAGCTGCTCGGACTGGTCTACCGGCCCGGCGACGAGCCCCCGGCGCATGGCGCAGATGACGCGGACTGGCTGGTGCTGACCGACTTAGCCGGCGCGCGGAAGCTGGCCTTCCAGCAGGTTGACGAGCTTGCCCGGACCACCTGGCCGCGACCCGACGTGCCGCAGCAGCTCCACCTGGACATGACCGTCCCGGATCGCGTGACGCTGGACCGTCAGCGCGACCGCGCTCTCGCGCTCGGTGCTGAGGATGCGGCTGGACCGCACGGACGACCCCGATGAGCCGCTGTATGCGCTGGCAGACCCGGCCGGGCACATCTTCTGCATCTTCGTCAGGTGATCGGGCTTCGCCGGCGCGTATCAGTCCTCGCCGGAGAACCGCTCCCACGCGGCCTGCTTCGAGACGCCGAGCGCCTCGCCGATGCGGGTCCAGCTGAGACCTCGTTCCCGCAGGATGGCCACGTAGTCGTGGACAGCAGCATCGGCCTGCGCCACCACGCCCTGAACCTGTGCCAGGCCGGAGAGCAACTCGCTGTCCGGCCGCTCCCGCCAGGTACCGAACTTGGGAACCGACTCGTCGGCGATGATCAGATCGCAGAGGTCCACGCACTCGTTGCAGATGTAGACGCCGGGACCGGCGATGAGCTTCGCGACGGTGCTCTTGTTTTTGGTGCAGAACGAGCAGCACACGGTCTCTAGCTGGCCGGTGCCGGGGGATGAGATCTGAGAGTCCGTCACATCGTCAAGGTAGCCCTGACGAGCTGTTCCGTCAAGGATGCCCTGATGAGGAGAGAGCTAACCTTCGGTGACAAGTGGCGAGGAGACTACCGGCGGGCATAAGACCTGGCGTGACGCCTAGCCCGATCTCGGCTATCTCGGCGATGGTCGCCCCCGTCGTGCTCATCACGGCGGGGGGCCTCCTCCTCAACGGCACCTTGCTCGCCTGGACCCAAACAGCCAAGCGGGCCCTTGACTTGCCGGACGAGGCATCAAAGTTCGAAGCGTCGCTGCTAGACCGGCGACTGTCCGGTCTTCGGCGCGTGGCCATAGCCCTCGACGGGGCGATCGGGCTGCTTATCCTGGGCGTCATCTTCATCGCCCTCGCGGCCACGGCCGGTTCGCTTGGGTTCGGGTACGCGGCCCTGGCGCTGGTCCTTGCCGGCACTGTCGGCGAGTTCATCGCAGTACTGCTGGCCACTGCCCAGGCGGTGCAGAGGACCACAGCAGCGCAATATGCAGCACGCCGTAAGGAAACTGAGGTCCCCTGGCCTCCTATGTGACACGAACGGGCGGGCCCAAGGGCTTTCACCTTCCGGGGTCCCGCGTGGTAAACCCCGCGGACCGCTCGCAGCCTGCCAGCCAGCTCAACCCCCTGTCGTCCAGGCCATGGCAGAGATCGGCCTTGATAACTCCCGCGAGATCCCGAGGCGGCTGACCACCGGCCGGGTGCCTGCTTCCCGGCGTGATGTCCTGCGCTTCCTTCTCAGCCAGGCCGGATTTCAGGCTGACCCGGGGCTCGCCCGGCGCAGCAGAAGCGCCGTCGGGCCGAGAGTTCCGGCGAGCGTCAGTGCCAGCACCGTCGCGATCACCGCGGCTCCGGCGGACACCGGGACATACGGCCAGCTCCCGGTGATCGCCCTGGTCATGGTGGCGAGCGTCACGCCGCCGGCAGCCAGGCCCAGCACGATCCCCGTGCCTGCCAGCAGCGCGGACTGCCACGCGGTCGCCCTCAGCAGCTGGCCGGTCGTGGCGCCGACCCGGCGCAGCAGCAGCAGTGCCTGGCGGCGGTCGAGCGTGGTCATCACGAGCGTGTTGACCACGGTCACCGCCGCCAGCAGGACGATCGAGATGAGGATGAGGTTGTTCAGGTAGTCGCCCTGGGACTGCATTCGCTGATCCTGCTCGCTGATCAGCTGGCGGCTGGTCACGCGCAGGCCGGGATAGCTGTCCGCGACGGAGGCCAGCGAGCCCGGCCGTGTTCCCTGCACCAGAATCTGGCCGACCGCGGCCGACTGGAGGTGACCGGCTGCGGCGCTGGCCGGGATCAGGACGTCAGCGAAGCCGAACGACCGGGAGTAGATCGCCGATATCCGCGCCCGGTACGCAGAGCCGTCCGGCAGCCAGGCCGTGATCATGTCGCCGACGTGCACGCCCATGTTGCCCTGGCCTGCCTCGACCGCGCTGACCGCGATCTGGCCTGGCCTCAGCCGGCGCAGGCTGCCCGCGGTTACGCGCAGGTTCAGCACGCCGGATAGCGAACCGCCGCTGACAACCTCGCCCGCTACCGTGTCCAGGTCGGGATCGGCCACGGTTATCTGGGCGGGCGTCAGCCCGACCGCGTCGCTGACTCCGGGCTGGCGCGCGATGGCCGCCCGCGCGTCCGGCGACAGCCCCGGGCCCGGAGCGGTCACGACCTCGGCGGCGGTCAGCCGCTGGCGCTGCTGGACCGAAGCGGTGTGGCCGAGCGTGCTGTCCAGGAAGAACACCGTCCCGGCGAACGACAGCGACAAGGCGATCGGCAGGATGGCCGATGCCATCCGCCGGGGCTGCGCACGGACGTCAGCCGTGGCCAGCCGCCCGGCTATCCCGCATGCCCTGGCCGGCAGCCGCAGCAGCAGTTCGGCTGCCGCGGTCAGCAGCGGGCCGAGCAGTGCCACCGCCACGATGAGTGCGAGCAGCAGCGACAGCGCCGTGCCGATCGCCTGGGTGCCGGCGCCCGAGCGGGCGATGGCCACCACCAGCGCGCCGCTTCCGCCCAGCGCGGCCAGGCCGAGCAGGGTACGGACCGGGTGCGGCCAGCGCCGCTCAGCGGCCGACTCGCGCAGGGCATCGGCGGGCGCGGCCCGCCCGGCCCGGCGGGCAGCCAGCAGCCCGGCCAGCGCGCCGATGGTCATGCCGCTGACAACTGCGATGAACAGCAGCCACGGGCTGAGCCAGGTGGTCGTTCCCGGCGGAAGAAGGCCCTGGCCGATCATGCCGTGCACGGCCAGGGCGGCCAGCCAGCAGCCGGGCAGCCAGCCGGCCACGCCGCCGAGCACGCCGAGTGCGGCCAGCTCGGCCAGCACCGCCAGCCGGACCTGACCGGGCGTGGCACCGACAGCGCGCAGCAGCGCAAACTGCCGGTGCCGCTGGCTGACCGAGAGCGCGACCGTGCCCGCTACGACGAACAGCGCGATGATGATGATGTCGGCGCCCGCGCTGCCGCCGAGGCCCTCGATGTTGGAGTCGTCACCGGCGATGGCCGGATTCTCGGCTGCGCCGCGAGCCGCGCCGGTGACAACCGCGTACCGGCTGCCAGCGACCGACCTGACGTGCGCTGCCAGTGCACGCGGCCTCGTTCCCGGCCTGATAATCACTCCGATGAGGTCAGCCTGGCCCGGATGACCGTAGAGGGAAGCTGCCTGCGCCGGGGAGAAGAACACCGCAGCTCGCGGACGCGGCGTCCGCCCGCCCGTCGGAGGCGATCCCGGTCACCTGCAGAGCCTGCCGGTCCTGCCCCGTCAGCCGCACCTGGCTGCCGACGCGCAGGCCAGCCTGCCGGGCCAGCCGGGTACCGACGACAATCTGGCCGGCCGCCGACGGCGCCGTTCCCGCAATGAGCCGGAACGGGGTGAGGCGGGCGCTGGCCCAGCTGCGACCGGCGAGCGGGGCGGCGGCCGTGCCGGTGAGCACGCTGCCGCCGGGCAGGCTCAGCGCGACCGGGAAAGATACATCGGCAATCGCAGCCTCGACTCCGGGCACGGAAGCGATGCGGGCGGCCAGCGAGGACGGGACGCGCCGGTAGGCAGGCAGCGGCACCGATTCCTGAGTGCCGTCCGCGTGGACAGCGAGCTGCTGGCTGCCGGTCACCACGACGGCCGCGGCGCCCAGCTGGTCCACCGGCCCGGTGGCACGGGCGCCGGTGCCGATGAAGGCCGACGCGATCACGATGATCAGGGCGGACATGGTGAGCGCGACGAGGCTGCCGATGAGCGGGGCGGGCCGGCGCAGCGAGGCCAGCAGGACGCTTTTCATCGCCGTGCCCCCTGCCGTCGCAGGATGCCGCCGATGGTCGCGGCGTCGGGTGCGGCAAGCTCGGTGACGATGCGGCCGCCGTCAAGGACGAGCACCCGGTCGGCCTGGCTGGCGACGAGCGGATCGTGCGTGACGATCACCACGGCCCGCTGCGGATCGCTGGCCGCCTGCCGCAGCAGGCGGAGGATGCCGTCGGCCGAGACCACGTCGAGCGCGGCGGTCGGCTCGTCGGCGAAGATGACGTCCGGGCCGGTAATGAGCGCCCTCGCGATGGCGGCGCGCTGCTGCTGGCCGCCTGACAGCGTGTGCGGGAGACGGCGGAGCTGCGGCTCGATCCCGACCGCCGCGCCGAGGCGGGCAACGGTGTCCTTGCCGACCCGGCGGCCATCCAGGCGCAGCGGCAGCGCGATGTTCTCCGCGGTGGTCAGCGTCGGCACGAGATTCAGCGACTGGAACACGAACCCGACCTGGCGGCGGCGCAGTACGGAAAGCCTCCGGCGGCTGAGTCCGGACAGATCGGTCCCGCCGATCCGCACGGTTCCGCTCGTCGGCTTGTCCAGGCCCGCGGCGCACTGCAGCAGCGTTGACTTGCCCGAGCCGGACGCGCCGACGACTGCGGTGAGCGTGCCGCCGGCAAAGCTCACGGTGATGTCGCTGAGCGCCTGCACCTGGTGGCGGCCGCGGCCATAGGACCGGGAGACGCGGTCCAGGACGACTGGCTCGTGAGCGGCGGGCGGCTGGCCGGGGACGGATCGCGGCCGGTTCGCGCGCGGCGATGTCGGCCCGGTCACGTGCATGAGGAAAGTCTGGTTGTCGCTGGCATGCATCCCAGCCTGCGGATCCGGGCTGGCGGGCACATTGCGGTGATCACCCGGACTCCGGTAGGGCCAGCACCAGTAACGCACACGGGGGACGGCAGGATTTACCGGGCCGGAGCGCGCCTTCCCTAGGCTGGGATCATGCACAGATCCCGGCCAGGCGCGCCAGTCGTGGTGAGCAGGCCCGGCGCCGCGCGCGGACTGCGCCCGCTTGCCGGGGTGCTGGCCGGCCCCGTCTCGCCTCGTACCTGGCTGCTGACCGCCGCTCTGGCGGGCTCGCTGCTCACGGGTGCGTTCTTCTTCTTCGCTGTCGTCGTCGCGCTGGTCGTGGCGGGAGCGCTGAGCTGGGTCGTCGCTGCGGGAACGATCGCGGCGGCAGCGGCGCTGCGGCTGGGAGCGCTGCTGGCCGGGGCCGACCGGCGGCGGATCAGCCGGTCGTACGGGCTGGTGATTGCGCCCGCGCTGCTGCCGAGCCGGCAGCCTGGCCAGCCGCTGATCGAGGCCCAGCGCAGCTGGCGGCACAGCCCGGCCGCCTGGCGGCTGGCGGCGCTATCAGGTTGTCCGCCTCCCGGCCTGCGCGGCGGCAGCCTTCGTCGTGACGGTGTGCTGGTGGACGGTCATCGGGCTGCTGGTCATCGTCCCGGTGCGGCGGCAGCCGACCGCGCCTGCCTTCACCAGCTGGTTCTTCGGGCACGGCATCCTGAGCACTGGCGCCGAGGTGGTCGCGGCGCTGGTCGGATTCGCCGTGCTGCTGCTGATCCCGCCGCTGATCCGTGCGCTGGCCCGGCTCGATGCGGCGCTGGGACAGCGGATGCTCGGGCCGAACCGGGCCGAGATCCTGGCCGGCGAGGTGGACCGGCTCGCCCAGTCGCGGGCGCAGGCCATCGATGCGGGGGACATCGAGCGCCACCGGATCGAGCGGGACCTCCACGACGGGGTCCAGCCGCGGCTGGTGTCGCTGGCGATGCAGATCGACCGCGCGAGGGCCCGGCTCGACCGGGACCCGTCGGCGGCCGACGAGCTGCTGCGGCATGCCCACGCCGACGCCAAGGGAGCGATAGCCGACCTGCGCAGCATCGCCCGCGGCATACATCCCGCCATCCTGGACGAGCGCGGCCTCGATGCGGCGCTGTCCGCGCTGGTGGCCGGGTCGGCAGTGCCGGTAGCGGTCACGGTCCGGCTGAGCCGCCGGCCCGGCCGCAGCCAGGAGGCAGTCGCCTATTTTGCCGCAGCCGAGGCCATCGGGAACCTGGCTAAGCACGCGTCAGCGAGCCAGGCGGCACTTCGGATCAGTGACGAGACCGGAGACCTGGTCGTGCAGGTAACGGACGATGGGAGCGGCGGTGCCATCGTCACGCCCGGCGGCGGTCTGGCGGGCATCGCCGGCCGCTGGCCGCGGTGGACGGGAGCCTGTCGCTGGACAGCCCGCCGGGCGGCCCGACGACGGTAACGGCGGTGATCCCGTGCGCGTCGTGATCGCCGAGGACAACGTGCTGCTGCGCGAGGGCATCTCCGCGCTGCTGCGCGATGACGCCTTCGATGTTGTCGCTGCGGTTCCCGATGCGGTCCAGCTGATCAGCGCGGTGGGCGCGCTTCAGCCGGACCTGGCCATCGTGGACGTGCGGATGCCGCCGACGCACACCGACGAGGGCCTGCGTGCCGCGCTGGAGATCCGCTCCCGCTGGCCGGAGACGGGCACTGGTCGTCCTCTCGCAGTACGTCGAGGAACGCTACGCCACTGAGTTGCTGGCCGGTGACACCCGGCGCACCGGCTACCTGCTCAAGGACCGGGTCGCTGACGTGGCCGAGTTCACCGCCAGCCTGCGCCGGGTAGCCAGCGGCGGCACTGCCCTGGACCCGGAAGTGGTCCGGCAGCTGCTCGCCAGGGGACGGCCGGCGGCCCGGCCACGCGCCTCACAGCGCGCGAGCGCGAGGTGCTGTCGCTGATCGCCGAGGGCCACTCCAACAGCAGCATCGCCGAGACTCTCGTGGTCTCTACCGGCGCGGTTGAGAAACACGTCGCCAGCATTTTCGCCAAACTCGAGCTGCCACCTGACGACCGCAGTCACCGTCGGGTCCTGGCAGTGCTCAGCTACCTGCGGGACGAGAGCTGACGCGCCGCGCCGGTCTGTACCCTCCTGAAGGTGCAGCTGGACCTGATCACCATCGTCGTAGCCGAGTACGACCCGGCCATCGCCTTCTTCACCGGCATCCTCGGATTCGACCTGATCGAGGATTCGCCATCCCTCACCAACGACGGCCGGCCGAAACGGTGGGTTGTCGTCCGGCCGCCGGGCGCGACTACCGGCGTCCTGCTGGCACGCGCGGATGGCGAGCATCAGTCGGCCGTCGTCGGGAACCAGGTCGCCGGACGTGTCGGGTTCTTCCTCCGGGTGGACGACTTCGATGCCGCGTACGAGCGCATGAAAGCAGCGGGCGTCGAGTTCATTGCCGCGCCGCGCACGGAGGCATACGGGCGCATTGTCGTATTCCGCGATATCGCGGGCAACCGGTGGGACTTGCTCGGCCCTGCCTGACCGCTGGCCGCCTAACCCGCGGCTCTTGCCGACGCTGCTGAGCAGCGGTAAGAAGTGCTGATGGGGAAGGAGGTTTCCATCGCAACGGCCGGTTCCCCGCAGATCGAGTTGCGTCTGGCCGGGACTTTCAGCGTCATCCGCGCCGGCACGGAGCTGCCCGAGGGCGAGGTCGGCAGCCGCAAGTCCCGCACGTTGCTGAAGCTGCTGGCGGTGGAGCGGCCGACCCTGGTGCCGGTGGACCGGATCGTTGACGTGCTGTGGGCCGGGCGAGCCCCCGGCGGCGGCCGAGCAGAACGTCGCCACGCTGGTCAGCAGGCTTCGCGGGGTGCTGGGCTCCGGCATCATCGTGGGCGGCCGCCATGGGTATCGCCTGGCCGGCGAGCCGGAGGTCGGCGTGGACCTCGATGCCGCCGCCCGGTACTGCGAGCAGGCCAGGCGCAAGCTGCCTGCCACGCCCGCGATCGCCCTGGCCGCGGCCGAGCAGGCCATCGGGCTGCTGTCCGCGGAGCATCGCGCTGGCCGAGGAGCCCTACGCGACCTGGGCTGACCCGGCGCGCGAACAGCTGCGCCAGCTGCTCCGCCAGGCTCGCCTGACCGCCGCCGAGGCGGCGCTGGCGATCGGGGAGGCGAGCTCGGCAGCCCGCTACGCCGAGGCGGCGCTGGCCGCCGACCCGCTCAATGAGACGGCCTGCCGCTGGTACATGTCCGCGTCGGCCGCGGCCGGCGAGCCGGCCCAGGCGCTGGTGGCCTACGAGGCGCTGCGCGAAAGGCTAGCTGAGGAACTGGGTGCCGACCCCGCACCGCAGACACAGGAACTTCACCTGGCTATCTTGCGCCAGCAGGATCGTGACTGGGCGGATCCGGCACCCGGCCCCGGCCCGCTTCGGTCCATCCAGATCGCTCGGTGCGGCCTGGTCGTTCCGCACGCCCGGATCGGCGCAGACGAGTACTGGCCGGGCGGGACGAGGAGGCCGGGGCGCTGCGCGAGGCCTGGGACCGCGCCGTGGCCGGCGGTTCCGGCCTGGTCATGATCATCGGGGAGGCCGGGATCGGCAAGACGGCCCTTGCGGAGGATCTCGCGGCAGATGCGGACGCAGGATGGCGCGACGGTGCTGCGCACGCGCTGCTATGAGGCCGAGCGATCGCTGTTCTTGCAGCCGATCGCCGAGGCGATCGCACCTCTCGTCTCCAGGATGTCGGCCAGCACCCTGCGGCAGTTGCTCGGAGAGCACGCGCCGGCAGTCGCGGCTCTGCTGCCCGAGGCTGCGGCGCTGCTCGGGCCCCCGCCGTCCTGGCACGGCACCCCGGACATGGAACGGCGCCGGTCGTTCCAGGCGGTGACTGCGTTCCTGGCCGGGCTGGCGGACCGTAGCCCAGTCCTGCTCGTGGTGGACGACCTCCAGTACGCGGGGCAGTCCACGGTGGAGTTCCTGCATTACCTCGGCCGTCAGGTGTCCGGCTCCCGGCTGCTGGCCGTGGTCACCGTCCGGGCCGAGCACGACGCCGAGATCGGGTCCGCGCTAGCGCCGGCGGCCTCCCGGGTCGAGGTGGGCCCGCTCAGCGCGGCGGCGGTCGAGCAACTCGCCACCCAGGCCGGGCAGGGCGCGCTGGCCGGGCCCATTCTGCAGCGGACACGGGGCCACACCTTGTTCGTGGTGGAGGTGCTGCGGTCCCTGGCCGGGGGCGACTCCGGCGTGCCCGAGTCGCTGCGCAGCGCGGTGCAGGCGCGGGTCAGGCAGACGCGGGCGCGGCCGCAGAGTCGCTGCTGCGGGCGGCATCGGTGCTCGGCGCCGCGATCGATCCCCTGACCCTCGGCGAGCTGCTCGAGCTCACCCCGGCCGCTGCGGTCGATCTGTGCGAGCAGGCGCTGCAGGCCAGGCTGCTGGTGGTCAGCGGCAGGGACTACGAGTTCGCCAACGACCTCATCCGGGAGGTCCTGTACGCCACCACGCCTGAGCCGACACGGCTGGCCTACCACCGGCGGGCAGCCGACCTGCTGACCGGGCAGCCCGAGGCCCTGGCCCGGCACGCGACGGCCGCGGGTGACTGGCTCCGGGCGGCGCGGGCCTGGCTGCTCGCGGCCGAGGATGCCATGCGCCGGTCCGCGGCGAGCGATGCGATCGCGCTGAGCACTCAGGCGCTGGAAGCAGCCGAGCGCGGCGGGGACACCGAAGCGCGCGCCCGCGCCCTGATTCTGCGCGGCCGCGCGCGGGAGGCGATCGGCGCTCATGTCACCGCGCTCACCGACCTGACCCTGGGTGCCGCGGACGCGCGCACGGCCGGTGACCGCCGGCTGGAGATGCTGGCCCTGCGCGAGCTCGGCGGTGACGTGCCCGCCTCGCGCGGGCTGCCGATCAGCTTCTACGTGTCCAATCTCGAGCACGGGCTGCGCATCGCCGAATCAACCGGCGACCGGGCCACCGAGGCCGACCTGCTGGGGCGGCTGGCCATCATCGCCGCGAACCGGCTGCATCTGGACGTTGCGCTCGACTACGGCCTGCGGGCGGTGGCAGCCGCCCGGGCGTCCGCGGACGATCATGCCCTCGCAGCCGGGCTGGACGGTCTCAAGATCGCCTACCTTAGTCTCGGGAACGTGCAGGGTCTCGCCGACGTACTGGCCGAACTCGACCCGCTGCTGCGCAGCCTGGGTGACCTGTTCCGGCTGCAGTGGGCCGAGTTCGAATCCGCGTTCCCGCTCATCGCCGCGGCCAAATGGGATCAGGCGACCACCGCCATGGAGACGGCCCTGGAGGCCAATCGGCGCGGCGGCTACCCGCACTGCGCCGTGTGGTACACAGCTCACCTCGGCTGGCTGGCCCGGCTCCGCGGACATGACGACGACGCGATGGCGTTCGGCCAGCGCTCCCTGGCCATGAGCGAGCAGCTTGAGCACACCTGGTGGAAGTCGGCGGCATGCGCCATATTCGGCATGACGCTGCTGCAGAGAGGTGACCAGGCAGGAGCCGTCGAGGTGCTCGAACGCGGCCTGGCCGTGGCCGAGCAGGCAGGCGTGGAGGCCTATCTGCTGCGTTGCGCCGCTCCCCTGGCCGCCGCCACGGGTTCGCCGTCGGTTCTCGCCCGCGCGGACCGGCTGCTGGAGCAAGCCACCATCCCGGCTGACGGCGCGTGGCTGCTGGGTGAGGAATCCTACCTATGCCTGGCGCAGGCGTGGCTCGAGCAAGGCGATGCCGAACGCGCCCGTGCAGTCCTGTCGCCGCTGCTCGCGGTGGCCGACCGGGTGCCATGGACGGCGACGCTAGCCGCGACGCTGGCCCTGGACGGGCGTGCCCTCCTCCGGCTCGGTGAAGACCATCAGGCCAGGGCCCGATTGCTGAGGGCCGAGCGAATCGCAGGTGAGCACGGCCTGCCGCACGTCCTGCACGATGCGCGATCGGCCCTCCGCAGCGTCAGATGAGCTCGGCGAGGCAGGCGGCGGCCCGAGCCGCGCCGTCCGTTTCGACGGGCCGGTAGCTGACCGGGCGCGCGATTTCCGCGGCTATCGCCGCGGCGAGCGCTTCCGGCTCGGCCTCCGCATAGTCCATGTACCGGCCGGCGCCGTACTGGGCCAGCCGGTGCCGGACATGGAAGTTCTGCTCGAAGTGATGGCGCAGCGGTACGTAGATGAAGGGACGCTGGCTCGCAGTGAGTTCCATGGTGGTGGTCAGCCCGCCTTGCACCACGGCGAGATCGCATGCCGCGAGGTGCCGGTAAAGGTCACGCACGTACCCGTGCACCTCAAGACCGCTGTGAGACGGCAGACAGGCCGGATCGATCCGCGGGCCGGTCACCACGACCATCCGCAGCCCTGGCACGAGCTGCCGTGCTGCGGGGAAGGCGGCAATCACCCGGCGAAGCAGGTCAGTGCCCACGCCCGAACCGCCGACCGTGACCACGCAGACCTTCTCGTCGGCCCGATAGCCCAGTTCGGCCCGGATTGCCTCGCGGTCGGCCAGGCCGACGGACGAGATGCCCGAGATATATCCGGAGAACTGGTAGTTCTGCCCGACCCAGTCGCGGATCAGCGGCAGCCCGTCGCCGAACGTGTCCGGCACCACGTCGGCGGCGTTGCCGACGAACACCGACCGGTCCCGCAGGCTCGGGAAGCGTGCGATCTGCTCGATCATCTCCGCGTTGTAGTCGGCGGTCAGGGCTCGTTCCCGGTCGCCGCCGTCCGGCATCGGCAGCCAGCCGACGAAGTCGGTCAGCCATGCGTAGGGTGCTCGCTTGAGCTCGGGGTTCTCGTGCAGGAAGTAATCGACGTCCCAGCCCTCGTCCACGATCCACAGGTCGTACGGCTCGTCGGAGACGAGGTCGTAGTAGACCATGAAGTTCGCCACCAGGATCTCGTCCATGCGGCGGATGGCGTGGAACGCGTTCAGGTCGTGCTCGCCCGCCTCGGATTCGATGTGCGAGCTCTCGCTGGCGAGCCAGCGCGACGCCGGGTGCACCCGCTCGCCCCGCTCCTCGAGCACCAGCGCAACCGGGTCCTGGGCGAGCCAGTCGATCTGCAGCTCCGGGTGCCTGGCACGCAGTTCGGCGGCGATAGCGAGGTCGCGGCGCACATGGCCAAGCCCGATCGGCGAGCTGAGATAGAGCGCGCGCTTGCGGCGGTCCCGGGCCCTGGTCCAGGTTCGCGATGTCGGAACGCCGTGGCCCAGGGATTCGGCGAAATCCCGGATGAGCAGGTTCATCTGGATCGGGTCACGCAGCGTCGGGGCGTGCCCGCCGCCGTGGATCGTCACCATCTGCCCGCCGGTCCAGCGGGCCAGCGCCACGCCGGTGTCGTAGGGCACGATCCCGTCCTGGTCGCCGTGCACGATCAGGACCGGGCACCTTACTTGCCGGCAGATGGCCTCGGCGTCGGCGGCGGTGGGTTCCCCTACCGCCGGGACGGTCAGCAGCAGCGTCTCGGCGGTCGTGTCCAGGCCCCAGGCCACCCCGTCCTCGTGTGGCTTGGTCGAGTGCGGCTCGGTGAACACCTGCGACATGAAGAACTCGACCCAGCCGCGGTAGTCGGCCAGCCAGTAGTGCCGATTGGCCTTTCCCCAGCCCTCGTAGGTGTCCGCGGGTTCATCGAAGCCGGGCGGCATCGGCCAGGGCAGCGCCGCGCCGATCGCGACCACCCCGGCCGCTCGTTCGGGATACCACGCGGCCAGCTGCAGCGCGTGCCGGCCGCCCACGGACAGTCCGACGACCACGGCGCGGTCCACCCCGGTGGCGTCCAGCACGGCGATCGCGTCATCGACGTACTCACGGTCGCGGTAAGCGTCCGCGGTCCCGGGACGGTCGGCACGGCCATTGCCCCGGCCCTCAACGGTGATCACCTGGAAGTGGCGCGCCAGGTACGGCACCTGGGCCTTCCACTGCCGGGCGTGCACGATGGCCCAGGAGGTGAGCAGCAGGATTGCCGGCTCGCCCGCGCCGAACACCTCGTAGCCAACCTTGACGCCGCTCCGCTCGATGAAGCCCTCAGTGTCGGGATACCTCGCCCGCATGGCCGCCCCCCTGAGGAATCGCCGTGTCCGCAGTCCTATCGATGCCCATTGCAGCCCGGTTGCAACGCCAGTGCAACGCAGCCGGGGAACCTGAACGACACAAGCGAAGACACAACAATCGAAGGAGAAGGCCATGCCGCTTGTCAATGTGCGTCTGATCGAGGGGGTTTTCACCCCGGAGCAGAAGAGCGAGATGATTCACCAGCTGACCGAGACCATGGTGAGGATCGAGGGCGAGAACCTGCGTCCGGTCACGTGGGTGATCGTCGACGAGGTCAAGAGCGGGGACTGGGGTATCGGCGGCAAGGGTCTCACGGCCGCGGATGTCCACGCTCTGCAGGGGAAGGCTCCGGTCGGCACCCCGGGCTAGCGTCCGACCGTGATACCTCAAGGTGCGGCTGCCCCGGTTCCTTCGCATCGAGGACGACGGGCAGCCGCGCCGACGCAGCCGAACGGCAGGAACATGCGTCCGCTGCGGCAGGCCGACCCGCACCGTGCAGGATGGCCCGCATCGCTTGCAGCGATCTGCTGAGGGTGCCTCATAAATCAGTGGATTGCAGCGTCGTCCCGGCCCAGCTTAAATGAGGGCGTGGGCCACAACTGGCTAGGTTCTCAGGCCCAATCAGCTGCGGGACCATGACGTGCCTGGGGCGGTGCAGCACGTCGCCAAAGCCAGGTGTTCCAACACGCTTAACTCTTAGGGGGAGTTGAGAATGCCGATTTCCTGGGGGCCGAGCGAGCCGTACGACACCGGCGACAGCAACGCCGTCGCGCTGGACAACCAGGGCGACGTGGTCGAGGTCCACGTCGACTCTGGCCGGCTGTTCTACCGGGTCGGAACCGCTGACTTCACCAGCCGGGCGATCGCCTTCGGACCAAGCGAGCCGTACGACACCGGCGACAGCAACGCCGTCGCGCTGGACAACCAGGGCGACGTGGTCGAGGTTCACGTCGGCTCGGGCAGGCTCTTCGACCGGGCCGGCTCGCCTCCCTTCCCGGGCCTCGACCAGAGGATCCCCCTGTCGCCGAGCGTCGAGTACGACACCGGCGGCCCCAACGCCGTCGCGCGGGACAACCAGGGCCACGTGGTCGAGGTTCACGTCGGCTCTGGTCGGCTCTTCTACCGTGTCGGGCATTTTACGTAGCAGTGTTCGGGCGGTGCTGGCGCCGACCCAGCGGCGCGTTGCTGTACTTTGCCCCTGTACGGCAGAGAAAAAGGCCATGCCCCGAACTGGGTACATGGCCTTTGACTGGGTCGGGGTGGGGAGATTTGAACTCCCGGCCTCTTCGTCCCGAACGAAGCGCGCTGCCAAGCTGCGCCACACCCCGCTACCGCCCGAGAAGTCTAGCTGATCCCGGGCACCAGCGTGAGCAGCGTAGCCTCCGGCCGGCAGGCGAAGCGAACCGGGGCAGTCGGCGACGTGCCCAGCCCGGCCGATACGTTCAGCCAGGCCTCGGGCTCCGAGCCGTCTCCGGGATACCGGTGCAGTCCGCTGACCATGGTGCGGGGAATGCCGCAGTTCGTCACCAGCGCGCCGTAGCCGGGTATGCAGACCTGGCCGCCGTGGGTGTGCCCGGCCAGCAGCAGCTCGAAGCCGTCCGCCACGAAGCGGTCGAGGATGGCGGGCTCCGGCGAGTGCATGACGCCGAGGCGCAGGTCAGCCGCACGATCTGCAGGGCCTGCTACGTCCTCGTAGCGGTCCCGGCCGATGTGCGAGTCGTGCACGCCCGCTACTTCGACGTCCACGTCGCCGAGCTTGATCCGGCCCCGATGGTTATTGGCGTTGAACCACCCGGCGCTCTCCATCGAGTCACCCAGCTCGCGCCACGGCAGGTCGGGGACGTGCCGGTCATGGTCGCCCTTGCTCGGCCCCCACAGGTACCGGAAGGGGTTCCTGAAGGTCGGCGAGTAGAGGTCGTTCGAGCCGTAGACGAACACACCGGGCCTGTCCAGCAGCGGGCCGAGCGCGGTCAGGAACGGCTGCACCGCCTGCAGGTGGCCAAGCGAGTCGCCGGTGTTAACGACCAGGTCTGGCTCGAGAGCATCCAGCGAACGCAGCCAGGACATCAGCCGGTGGCGGCCCGGCGTCAGGTGCACGTCGGAAATGTGCAGGATGCGCAGCGGGGCAGCTCCGGCCGCCAGCACCGGGACCTCGGCCTGGCGCAGGGCGAACCAGTTGCGCTCCACCACTGAGGCATAGCCGAAGCCCGCGGCACCGGCGAGGACAGTGGCCTTGAGGAGGGTTCGCGCGCGCATGCACACATGGTGCCATGTCCGGAGCACTGCGCCGGCCACGCGCCGGCCACGCGCGCCCGCCACGCCGCCGCGCGACGCGCCGCGTGCCGGCCGCGGCCGGGCCTGCGGCGCGCCTCAGTGTGCCGGAACGGCAGGATAGATCTCATGCCAACACTCAAGGACCAGCTGAGAGCCGACCTCACCGCGGCGATGAAGGCCAGGGACGAGACGCGTACCAGGACGCTCCGGATGGCCCTGACGTCGATCAGCAACGAGGAAGTGTCGGGAACCGCAGCTCACGACCTGACCGACGACGACATCACCAGGATCCTGGCCAGGGAGGCCAAGCGACGCCGCGAGGCCGCGACCGCCTTCGCCGACGCCGGCCGGGGTGACCAGGCCGCCGCCGAGCGGGCGGAGGAAGATGTCCTGGCCAGCTACCTTCCCGCGCAGCTCAGTGACGACGAGCTGACCGCGATCGTCGCCGCGGCCATCGCCGAGACGGGCGCGTCCGGACCCGGTGGCATGGGGCAGGTGATGAAGGTGGTGACCCCCAGAGTCGCCGGACGCGCCGAGGGGAGCCGGGTCGCCGCTCTCGTGCGCAGCCAGCTCGCCGGCTGATCTCCGGCGCGCCTAGTGGCCGGGCGTGTGGGTCGGCCCCGGATTGGGGCCGCCGCCCTTCCCGCCGCCGCCCTTCCCGCCGCCGCCACCGGTGGTCTTCTTCGGCTTGGGGCTGGTCGGCGCCGCGAATCCGTCGCCCAGGGAGAAGAAGTTCCCTGGCGGGTAGACGAACTGCGCGTCCCGGCCGAGTGCCGCATGCAGGAAGGTGAGCTCCCAGGTCGAGGCCGGCGCATTGTCGCCGAACATCTGGCCAGGGCACTCGAAGCCGTCGAGCACGTCGCGGTAGCAGGCGTCGTAACCGAGCATCGGGTGCAGCTCCGCGCTGAGCGGGTTGAACACCGAGACATAGCCGGTCAGCGTCGGGGTGTAGCCAGCGAACGCGGCGAAGTAGCCGCCGTTGGCGGTTCCGGTCTTGCCGGCTGCGGTGTGGCCGGGAATGGCCCGGCCGGCAGCCGTTCCCGGTGAGTACAGGACGCGCTGCAGGATGTAGTTCGCGGCGTCGGCGACGCCCGCCGACATGTCCCGGTGGCACCTGGACGCCTGGACCGGCAGTTCCTTGTTGGTGGCCTGCACGACGATCGCGGTGATCGGCTGCGGAGTGCAGTAGATGCCGCGGGCGGCCACCGACGCGTAGGCGGAGGCCATGCTCATCGGGGAGACCCCGACCGAGCCGAGGGTGAAGCTCGAGTAGTCGTAGGCCGGCAGGCCGTTGCCGTGGAGCGCATGGTCGTACCGCATCAGCGAGGTGCCGTCGGCTCTCGTCATGCCCATGTCGACCGCGGTCTTGACGACGTTGCACAGGCCGACCTGCTGCTCGAGGTTGACGAAGTACAGGTTGATCGACTGGACGGTGGCCTCACCGAGCTGCCAGGTCTCCGTGCCGTTGGATGGGCCCTCCGCGTCGTTGTAGAGCGCGGGCGGCGCGGTCTGGCCATCACAGGTCGGGAACGGGCCGACGGTGGCCGGCGCCTTGACCTTGATCGTGTGGCCGAACGGCAGGCCCTCCTTGAGCGCCGTGATCAGAGTGAAGATCTTCGACGAGGAACCCGTCTGCACGCCGTCCTGGTCACCGCCGTACTGCAGGTTGACCGCGTAGTCGATATCGTCCTCGCCGGGGCCGCTGCCATAGGTGCGGTTAACGGCGATCGCCCGGACGTTGCCGGTTCCCGGCTGGATCAGCACCTCGGTGTCGGCGTTGTGGCCCGGATTCAGCGAGCCTCCGCGCGGCGCCTCGGTGTAGTCCACGGCGTTATCGGCCGCCAGCTGGTCCTTCATGCTCAGCGTGGTGTGGATGGCCACGCCGCCGGTGTTCTGGATCTGGCTCCACACCGACGGGTAGTTCAGCTTGAGCACGTGCTCGAGGTAGTCGCAGAAGAATGCGGCGTTGGCGACCTGCGGGCTGGCGCAGCCGATGTTGAGCGGCACGCTCGACAGGTGCAGGCCGAGCGGCAACTTGCTCGGCGGCGAGTGCGGTGGCCTTGGGGACGTAGTGCAGCTGCCACATCCGGGTCAGCACCTCGGAACGGCGCTTCATGGCGTTGGCCGGGTTCGCCACCGGGTCATACAGCGTGGGCGACTGGACGATGCCGGCCAGCAGAGCTGCCTGCGGCAGCGTCAGCTGCGAGGCCGACTCGTTGAAGTACGTCTGAGCGGCGACCTGGATGCCCCAGGCGTGGTTGTCGAAGTAGGCGACGTTGAGGTAGTTCGCCAGCAGATCCTGCGGCGACAGCTCGTGCTCGACGTCGATCGCGAGCCGGAGCTGCTGAACCTTGCGCTGCAGGTCCGGGTAGACAGCCGCCTGCGCCGCCTTCAGGTTGCTGCCCGCCTGCAGCACCTTGACGTTCTTCACGTACTGCTGGGCGATCGTTGAGGCGCCCTGCAGCTGCGAGCCGCTGGTGGTACTGACTAGTGCGCGGAGCGTGCCGCGGGGGTCGAGCGCGCCCTGGGTCCAGAAGCCGTCGTCCTCGATGGCGACGATGGCATTGCGCATCACCGGCGAGATCTGGTTGAAGGCGACCGGCACACGGTAGACGTCGTACGGGTAGAAGTACGTGATCGGCTTCCCGGCGTCGTCGTAAACGACCGACCGGATCGGCGCGGCACCGAGCTGGCCGACCTGGAGGCTGTCAAAAGTATTGGCGGCGTCGCGGATGGCAATGCCGGTGATCCCGAGTACCGGCATGGCCGAGGCCGCGATCAGCAGCCCGGCAACGACCGTCAGCAGGATGATGCGACCGACGGTGCTCGAGGTCGCGCCGGCGCGGCGCCAGGGGATTTGCACGCGCTCAGGTTACGCTGCATCGTCAGCTGCCAGCCACAGGGCGAGCAGATCAGCTTTGCCGCCGCCCGCTGACCACGCCGAGGTTGCCGCGAGTAGTCAAGCCATTGCCAGAAGTAGCCGCTGTGAGCCAGAGGCCGCCGCGTTCGGTCGCCGCAGTGTAGCTACTAGTTACTTCTGTCTCTATAGCTCACTTGGGCTATTCAGGAAATGGGCCTGCTGGGGTCTAGCGCTGCGCCCGCGACTTCCGTAAGTTACTCTTCCGCGACCATCACTCGCCGGAGCCTGTCGCCCCGAGTCGGCTCCGGACCGCAACTGAACGCCACCCGGGCGTGATCACCCCCCGCGGGCGTGACGATCAGAGGAGCTGGGCCACATGTGGATCACGGACTGGACTGCGCGTGCCGCGTGCAAGGGAACGGACCCGGACGAGCTCTTCGTCCAGGGCGCGGCGCAGAACCGGGCCAAGCTGATCTGCCGCGGCTGCCCGGTCAGGACAGAGTGCCTGGCCGACGCGCTGGACAACCGGATTGAGTTCGGCGTCTGGGGCGGGATGACTGAGCGCGAGCGCCGCGCGCTCCTCCGCCGTCGCCCGGACGTCACGTCCTGGCGCGAGCTGCTTGAGGACGCGCGCAACCACTACGAGCGCACCGGGGATGAGCTCGTCGCCAGCTAGCTTTCGCTAGTCCCGCCGCGCCCGAGTGCCGCAGCCGCGGTGCCGGGCGCGCGGTGGTCGCAGGGACGAAAGCACTCAGGCCGCAGGCGGCTGCTCGCCGGCGAAGGCCTCGCCGATCAGGCGCAGCCCGTCGAGATCGTGAACGTCCTCAGGCTGTGCCGGGATCTCGGCCACCGGGACGAACGGGTGGGCTGCCGTGAATCCCGACGCCGCCCGGCGCTGCGCCGCCGCCTGCTCCATCCGGTCCGCATGCAGCAGCAGCGCGGCGATGGTCAGCTGACGGGCGGGTCCGTCGGCCAGCGAGTCAGGCATCCCGGACGACGCATCAGCAGGGGAGCCCTGGAGAACCTCGGCGGCAGCCAGGCTCCTGGCGGGTGACAGGTGCGCAGCCGGGACCTGCTGCACCCGGTTGAGCACGAGCCCGGCCAGCGGCATCCGCTCGGTGTCGAGCCGCTCGACGAAGTACGAGGCCTCGCGCAGCGCGTCGTCCTCGGGGGCCGCGACGACCAGGAATGACGTGCCCGGCGCCCGCAGCAGCTGATAGGTGTAGTCAGCTCGCTCACGGAAGCCCCCGAACATCGTGTCCAGGGCACTCACGAACGTCTGCACGTCCCGGAGGACCTGGGTGCCGAGGATCTTCGTCAGCATGCCGGTCACCACGCCGAAGCCGGCGTTCAGCACTCGCAGGTACGCCCGGCCGCCGACCTTGGCCGGCGCCGTCAGCAGCCGCAGCAGCTTGCCGTCGAGGAAGCGGCCGAGCCGCTGCGGGGCGTCCAGGAAGTCAAGAGCGGACCGGCTGGGCGGGGTGTCCACGACGATCAGATCCCACTCGTCCGCCCGCCGGAGCTGGCCGAGCTTCTCCATGGCCATGTACTCCTGCGTGCCCGCGAAGCTGGAGGACAGAGACTGGTAGAACGGGTTGGCCAGGATCTGCGCGGCCCGGTCGGGGTCCGCGTGCGCCTCGACGATCTCGTCGAAGGTGCGCTTCATGTCGAGCATCATGGCGTGCAGGCTGCCGGCCGATTCAGCGTCGCCGCTGGTGCTGATGCCGTGCACCAGCCGCGGGGTGTTGTCCAGCGAGGACAGGCCCATGGACTGGGCCAGCCTGCGGGCCGGGTCGACGGTCAGCACCACCACGTGGCGGCCGCGCTCGGCGGCGCGCAGGCCGATGGCGGCGGCAATGGTTGTCTTGCCGACGCCGCCCGAGCCGCAGCACACGATGATCCGGGTGCGGCGGTCGCTGATCAGCCGATCGACGTCGAGCGGCGGCGGCTGGCTGCCGGTCATCAGGCGGCCTTCTGCTCGCGCAGCGCCGACGCCAGCCGGTACAGCCCGGCGAGGTCGATGCCGCCGCTGATCCAGGGCAGCTGATAGCACGGCTGCCCGGCGGTGTCGAGCCGCTGCTGCTGGTCAGCCTGGGCCAGAGCAGTCCTGGCCTGCTCGGTCAGCTCGGCGGCGAGCCCGGCGGCCAGCGTCTGGCTGTCGTCCAGGCCGGCTGCCTTCAGGCCGAGGGCCAGCTGGGCCTGATCAAGGTCGCCGGCCGCGGCCGCGCGCAGCTGATCGGGTGGCAGCGCAAGCGGCCTGGTCATGTTGACGATGATGGCGCCCGGCCTGATCGTGCCAAGCTCGCGCAGCTCGGCGATCCCGTCCAGGGTCTCCTGCACTGGCATCTCCTCCAGCACGGTGACGAAGTGCACGACGGTCTCCGGCGAGCGCATCACCTTCTGCACCGTGTCGGCGTGGCCGCGGATCGGCCCGACCCTGGCCAGGTCGGAGACCTCGGTGGTGACGTTCAGGAACCGGCCGATCCGCCCGGTTGGCGGGGCGTCCATCACGACCGCGTCATAGTGCCGTCCCCGGCTGGACTCCTTGCGCCTGACGGCCTCGGCCGCCTTTCCGGTCAGCAGCACATCGCGCAGGCCGGGAGCGATCGTCGTCGCGAAGTCCATCACGCCGAGCCTGGACAGGGCGGCTCCGGCGTGCCGGAGGTTGTAGAACATCTCCAGGTACTCGATCAGGGCCGATTCCGGGTCGGCGACGAGGGCGAAGACGTCGCCGCCCTGCCGGCTGCCGGAGCCGGGACCGACCGCGATGCGCCGCTCGGCGTACGGCAGCGGCGGGACGTCGAACAGCTGGGCGATGCCCTGCCTGCCCTCGACCTCCATGAGCAGTACCCGGCGGCCGTCGGCAGCGAGGGCAAGAGCCAGCGCGCCGGCCACGGTTGTCTTGCCCGTGCCGCCCTTGCCGGTGACAACGTGCAGCCGCACGCCGTCCCAGTCGGTGTCACGCGTAGCCACGATTGGAGGTTATCCGCGGCGGGGGATTGCGCTGACCGGCCACGCCGGATCACGCGGACGGGACGGGATAGGTGATATGCCCGTTATTCCGGTGTCTTGGATTGGCGGGGAAAGTCATTAGGCTGGGTAGTACGAGCCCGCTGGATTGCGGGCAGAGCCCGCTGCCTAACGGGCACAGGGGAAGAAGGTCCGGCACATGGACGTGCTGTTCGCGATTATCGCGCTGATCATCGTGGCCGGGATTATCACGGCGGCGAGATCCATCAAGACGGTGCAGCAGTATGAGGACGCGATCGTCTTCCGGTTCGGGAGGGTACTGCCGGGCGTCCGGCAGCCCGGCCTGACCATCATCCGGCCGATCGGCGACAAGATTGTCAAGGTCAACAAGCAGATCATCGCGATGGGCGTGCCCGCGCAGGAAGGCATTACCAGGGACAACGTGAGCGTCCGGGTCGACGCCGTGGTCTACTTCCGGGTCGTCGACCCGATCAAGGCGTCCATCAACGTCTTCAACTACCAGAACGCGATCTCCCAGCGCGCGCAGACCTCACTGCGGTCGATCATCGGCCAGTCCGAGATGGACGAGCTGCTGGCCGAGCGCGACACGGTGAACCGCCGCCTGTGCACGATCATCGACGAGGGCACCGAGCAGCCGTGGGGCGTCAAGGTCGAGAGCGTCGAGATCAAGGACGTGTCACTGCCGGAGGGCATGAAGCGGTCCATGTCCCGGCAGGCCGAGGCCGAGCGGGAACGGCGCGCGAGGATCATCACCGCCGACGGCGAGTTCCAGGCCTCGAAGCGTCTCGCGGCAGCCGCCAACGTGATGGCCCGCGATCCGGCTGCCCTGCAGCTGCGGCTGCTCCAGACCGTGGTCGAGGTGGCGGCCGAGCGCAACAGCACCCTGGTCATGCCCATCCCGGTCGAGCTGCTGCGGTTCTTCGACAAATTCACCCCCAGCTCCAGCAGCGAGCCGGCTAGCGCTGCGGACTCAGCGTCCATGGGTGACTTCAGCGACGGCGCCGGGCAGGAGGCGGCGGCCATCGAGGAGATGGACGACGCCGCCTGCCATCGAGAGCACCCCGGACGTGCCGCTCGACATCCCGGACGTTCCTGCCATCCCGGAGCTGTCACCGGCCGAGAAGGGCGAGATCGGCACCGTTCATGCCGTGCGTGAGAACCCTGCGACAACGGCCGGGAACGGGCACGTCCCCGACGCGGCCAAGAACGAGGCGACGGCCGAGTAGGGCAAGCCGGAGCGACCTGGACAGTACCGGACGCGGTCACTGTAGGGTTCGGCTATGTCCAAATGGGAGTACGCGACAGTGCCGTTGCTGGTGCACGCAACCAAGCAGATACTCGACGGCTGGGGCGATGACGGCTGGGAGCTCGTGACGGTCGTTCCCGGACCAAACCCTGAGCAGCTCGTCGCCTACCTCAAGCGGGTCAAGGAATGACGGCTGCGGACTCGGCGGGTTCCGGCCCGGAGGCCAGGCTCGCCGGGCTCGGCCTCGTCCTGCCGCCGGTCGTCGCGCCGCTGGCGGCCTATGTGCCCGCGGTCCGCTCCGGCGCGCTGGTGTACACCGCGGGCCAGCTGCCGATGGTCGACGGGAAGCTGCTGTCGGCGGGCAAGGTCGGCGCGGAAGTCGGTGCCGCTGAGGCCGCGGCGCTCGCCCGTACCTGTGCGCTGAATGCGCTCGCGGCCGCAGCCTCCGTGGCCGGCGGCCTCGCGGCCATCACGCGCATCGTGAAGCTGACCGGATTCGTGGCCAGCGCGCCCGACTTCACCGGCCAGCCGCAGGTCGTGAACGGGGCCAGTGAGCTGCTGCTCGAGGTCTTCGGCGACGCGGGCCGGCATGCGCGCAGCGCGGTCGGGACGGCCGTGCTCCCGCTGAACGCGCCCGTCGAGGTCGAGCTGATCGTCGAAGTCAGGGACTAGCTCCGGCAGGGAGGCAGGTACGTGGCGGAGGATGCGGAGAAGGCTGCCTCCATCCGGATCCGCGGCGAGCTCGGCGAGAGCGCCCGCGCGATCCTGGCCGGGGAGCAGGCTCCGGCCGAGCCCCGCGATGCAGCGACGGTCATGCTGCTCCGCGAGTCACCGGACGGGCAGCCGGGAGCCGGCCTTGAGGTGTACATGCTGCGCCGCAAGGCGTCGATGGCGTTCGCGCCCGGCGCCTACGTCTTCCCTGGCGGGTCGGTTGACGCCAGGGACGCCGACGAGCAGGTGGCGTGGGCCGGCCCGGACGCCGCGGAGTGGGGGCGGATCTTCGACGCGCCGCCGTCGCTGGCCAGGGCCCTGGTCTGCGCTGCGGTGCGGGAGACCTTCGAGGAGTCCGGCGTCATGCTGGCCGGGGAGTCGGCCGACTCGGTGGTCGCCGACACCACCAGCGACGAATGGGAGGCCGACCGGCACGCGCTGCTTGACCACTCGGTCTCGCTGGCCGAGCTGCTGGGCCGCCGCCGCCTCGTGCTCCGGGCGGACCTGCTCAGGCCGTGGGCGCGGTGGGTCACGCCGGTGATCGAGCCGCGGCGGTTCGATACTCGCTTCTTCGCCGCCGCGCTCCCGGCCGGCCAGCGCACCAGGGATGTCGGCGGCGAGGCCTCCGAGGTCGCCTGGGTCAGGCCGGCCGACGCGATCGCGGCCGGGCGGGGCGGCGAGATCCAGCTGTTCCCGCCGACGGCTGTGACGCTGTCGGAGCTCGCCGACTGCGGCGATCTCGCGACCGTGCTCAGCGGGCCGCGGCAGGTCGCGCCGATTATCCCGGAGGTCCAGCTGCGCGAGGGCGCGATCTGGCTGACGGTGCCCGGCCTCTCCGAGCTCCCGGTCGCGCCTGGCGGCCGGCCATGACCGCAGCGGCCGGAGTCCCCGGTGCCACGGGCATTCCCGACCCCCGGATCGACGGCTCGGGCAGCGACCGGGCGCACTGCGTGCTTGCGCCGAACCCGTCGATGATGACCCTGGACGGAACGAATACCTGGCTGGTTGCCGAGCCGGGCTCGGCGGCCGTCGTCGTGATCGATCCCGGCCCGGACGATGAGGGTCACCTGCAGCGCATCGTCTCGGTCGCGGCCGGTCGCGGTCAGCGGGTCAGCGACATCGTGCTCACCCACCGGCACGAGGACCACTCGGCGGGCGCGCCCAGGCTCGCTGAGCTCACCGGAGCGCCCGTGCGGGCGGTCGATCCCGCGCACCGGCTGGGCAGCGAGGGCCTGACCGCCGGGGACGTGGTGGACTCGGGCGGCTGCGAGCTGCGGGTGCTGCTGACGCCGGGCCACACCTCCGACTCGGTGTGCCTGCAGATCCCGGCCGACGGGATCGTGCTGACCGGCGATACCGTGCTTGGCCGCGGCACGGCGGTTATCGCGGAGGATGGCAGTCTCGGCGACTATCTCAGCTCGCTGCGGCAACTGCAGGCGCTAGCCGATGAAACCGGCCTGTCCGCGCTGCTGCCCGGGCACGGTCCGCTGCTGGCGGACCCGGCCGGCGTGCTGGACTTCTATCTTGCGCACCGGGCCGAGCGGCTGGACGAGGTCCGCGCCGCGGTCGCGGCCGGCGGCCGGACGCCTCCGGAGATCGTCGCCACGGTGTACGCGGACGTGGACAAGGCGCTGTGGCCGTATGCCGAGTCGTCGGTCCGGGCTCAGCTCCGCTACCTCGCCGATCAGGGCGAGCTGCCCGCCGGGGTCAGCTGGTAGCTGCTTCGCCACCCGCGGCCGGGAGGAGTGCGGTGGCGGTGCAGTGCGCGTTCCCGGCCTGATGGTGTTCTTACCTGGCGCGCTTGCGCAGCCTGTCGGTATCGGTGACCAGCACGGACTTGGCCGCAAGCTGGATCCAGCCGCGGGCGGCGAAGTCGGCCAGAGCCTTGTTCACGGTCTCGCGGGAGGCGCCCACAAGCTGGGCCAGTTCCTCCTGGGTCAGGTCGTGGTTGACCTGGATGCCATCCGGCGTCGGCACGCCGAAGCGCTCGGACAGGTCAAGCAGGGCCTTCGCGACCCGGCCCGGCACGTCGGTGAAGACCAGGTCGGCCTTGACGTCGTTGATGCGGCGCAGCCGCTGGGCCAGTGCCTGCAGCAGGTGCATCGCGACCTCAGGCCGGGTGCTCAGCCAGGTCCGCAGGTCGTCGTGCGCGAGCCCGGCCAGCCGGGCGCTGGTCACCGCCGTCGCGCTCGAGGTACGCGGGATCGGGTCGAACAGCGACAGCTCGCCGAACATCTCACCGGGGCCGTGCACGCTGAGCAGGTTCTCCCGGCCGTCCGGGGCGGCCCTGCTGAGCTTGATCTTGCCGGACAGGATGATGTACAGCTTGTCGCCGGCGTCGCCCTCGGTGAACAGCCGCTCGCCGCGGTCCAGGTGCACGTCGATGATGCCGGACCGCAGCGCGCTGGCGTCCTCCTCGCTGAGCGACTCGAAGAGCGGCGTCTCCCTGAGAACGTCATCGCTGTGAGACACGACACCACCTCCCGAGTGGTCCAAATCCGGGCAGACCGCAACGCAACCGCGCCGGACCGGCTGCCGGCGATCCAGCTAATCCCTAACAACTACTGTGTGGTGCCCATTTCAGCAGGTTGTCACGCAGGGTGATGATCCGGGCTGTTCTGCAGCCGTACCCGGCAGGCCTCGATCTCGGCCAGCGCGGCATCGACGCCCACCCAGGTCGCCGCATCCACTTCCTTGCCGGGCTCCAGCGCCTTGTACACCTCGAAGAAATGCTGGATCTCCAGCTGCTCGAAGGCCGGAACATCCGCGATGTCCCGCAGGTGCGCCATGCGAGGGTCCGTGGCGGGAACGCACAGGATCTTGTCGTCGGCACCCTTCTCGTCTCGCATCCTGAACATTCCGATGGCCCGGCAGAGAATCTGGCAGCCCGGGAAGGTCGGCTCCTCCAGCAGGACAAGAGCGTCCAGCGGGTCACCGTCGTCGGCCAGAGTGTCCTCAATAAATCCGTAATCAGCGGGATAGCGAGTTGACGTGAACAGCATCCGGTCTAGACGGATACGACCCGTCTTATGATCCATCTCGTACTTGTTACGCTGCCCCTTGGGGATCTCGATAGTTACTTCGAACTCCACAGTGCACCCCCAGCGCCAGGTTGGCGCAATCCGATTGCCTGGCTGATGTCTACCCGGTAGTCCTTGGCTAGTCGCTATCGGGGGTAGCACTGGCGCGCACTGACGGCGCGCGGGGGCGGATAGCGCAGCTTGCGAAGGGGACCTATCGTTGCGTCGGCACAGCCGCCTGACCGCGGCAGCACTCGCCGTCCTGTGCGCGTTCACGATCGGCGCCGGGGCGACCGTGACGCGGCTGCTGCCGGGGCGGCTGGCGCTGTGGCAGACACCGCGCATAGCAGCCGCGCGGCTCGCCGGCCCCGGGCAGGTACTGGGTGCCGCAACCGGGACGGCGCCTGACGCGGCTGCCGCGACCAGTGCCGGGGTGACGCGGGCGCTGACGCCGGTGCTGACATCCCCGGCGCTCGGCCCGCAGCTCGGCGTGCTGGTCACGGACCTGTCGTCGGGGCAGGTGCTGTTCTCCCGCAATGCAGGCGCCGGCTTCGCGCCCGCGTCGACTGACAAGCTGGCGACCTCGATAGCCGCGCTGCGGGTACTCGGGCCGTCAGCGCGCTTCCGCACGACCGTCGTCACCGGCAGTACCTCCGCCTCGATCGTGCTGGTCGGCGGCGGCGACCCGACACTCGCCGCCGGCGCACCGCCGGCCTCGGACTATCCGCAGCCGGCCACGCTGGCGAGCCTGGCCCGGCAGACGGCGGCGGCCCTGCGCGCGCGCGGCCGGCACAGCGTCAGCCTCGGTTATGACACCTCGCTGTACACCGGGCCGGGGCTGGCTCCCGGCTGGCCCGCCAGTTACGTGACCACCGGCAACACCTCGGTCATCACGTCGCTATCGGCCGACCAGGGCCGCATCACCGCCAGCGGGGCGCCAGCCGACAACGAGGCGTCCAACGGCCTCCGGTCCGCTGATCCGGCCGGGCTGGCGGCTGCCTCGTTCGCCGGCTTTCCTGAGGTCCGACGGCATCCGGGTCCGCGGCACGCCCGCCCAGACGTCCGCGCCGGCCGGGGCCAGCACGCTGGCCAGCGTGCAGTCGCCGCCGCTGACGGCGATCATCGGGCTGATGCTGGAGGAGAGCAACAACGTCATCGCGGAGAACCTCGCCCGGCACGTCGCGATCGCGACCGGGCAGCCGGCCTCCTTCAGCGGCGGCGCGGCCGCGGTGACCTCCGTGCTGCGCGGTCTCGGCGTGAGCGGCGAGCTCAGCGTTGTCGACGGCAGCGGGCTGTCGCCGGACGACCGGATCGCACCGGCGGTGCTCGTCCAGCTCATCCGGCTGGCGGCCAGTCACCCGGAGCTGCGGTCGGTGCTCACCGGCCTGCCGGTCGAGGGTTTCTCCGGCACGCTCGCGACCGGCGGCAGTGTCTTCGGGCTGGGCGGCCGGTCCGGGTACGGCGTGGTCCGGGCCAAGACCGGCAACCTGAACACGGTCGCGGCGCTGGCCGGAACGGCCTATGCCAGGAACGGCCAGCTGATTGCCTTCGCGGTGATGGCCGACCGGATCCCGGCTGCGGATCTGGGGAAGGCCGCGCACCACGATGGTTGATGTCGCCAGCACGCTGGCCGGGTGCGGCTGCCGCTAGCTGCTGCCGCCGCTGGGCGAGGCGGAGCGGCCCGGCGCGGCGGAAGCGGCTGACTCCACGTACGGTGGAGGGGTGAGCAGCACTCAGATGATCGACTGGCAGGTTGCGACGTCCACCGGTGCGCGCTGGGTCAGGCCGGGCCCGCAGGTAAGCATGGGCGAGGCCCGGAAGGTCGTGGCCGAGCTGCGCGAGCTCGCCGCCGCGGTCGCCGATCCGGTCCACGAGCTGACCGGCCTGCCCGGCTCGGCGGACGACGGCAAGGTGGCTGTCGTCGACCGGCCTGGCTGGATCCGGGCCAACGTCGATGGCTTCCGGGTCGTGCTCGATCCGCTGGTGCAGAAGATGGCGGAGAACAGCCCGGCAGCTCCGCAGCCCGGCTCGCTCGTGACCGCCGTCGGCTCGCGCGTGACCGGCATGCAGGCCGGCCTGATCCTGGCCTACCTGGCCGGCCGGGTGCTCGGCCAGTACGAGCTCTTCCTGCCGCCAGATCCGGATGCTCCCGCCAGCATCGCGCCAGCCGCCGGCTGACCCTGGTCGCTCCCAACATCGTCATGGTCGAGCGCGAGCTTGACGTGAACCCGCACGACTTCCGCCGCTGGGTGTGCCTGCACGAGGAGACGCACCGCACCCAGTTCACCTCCGTGCCGTGGCTGCGGCCGTACGTGCAGGAGCAGATGTCGGACTTCCTGCTCGCCTCCGACCTCGACCCGGCGTCGATTCTGAGCCGGCTGCGGGCGGCCGCCGACGCGGTGGCCGGCGCGGTGCGCGGCGGTGAGGGCGACAGCCTCATCGAGGCCATCCAGAGCCCGCGCCAGCGCGAGATCCTCGAGAAGATGACCAGCGTCATGACGCTGGTGGAAGGCCACGGCGACTACGTCATGGACGCGGTCGGCCCGGCGGTCGTCCCGTCGGTCGCCGAGATCAGGGCGAAGTTCAGCGCCCGCCGCGGCTCGGCCGGACGGATCGAGCAGGCCATCCGCCGCGTGCTCGGCATCGACCTGAAGATGAAGCAGTACGAGCAGGGCGCGCAGTTCGTGAAGGCCGTCGTCGAGGAGGCGGGCATGGCGACGTTCAACAAGGTGTGGACCTCGCCGGAGACGCTGCCGACCAAGGACGAGCTAGCGGACCCGCAGTCCTGGCTGCGCCGCGTCGACCGTGGCAGCCTGCAGGCCGGCGCCGCAGACTGAGCAATCCGGTGGGCCCGCACCCGGCAGTGGCGGCGATCCGGCATGCCGTCAGGGATGCCCTGGCCGGGCTGCCGGGCCCGGGGGCACCGTGATCTGCGGCCTGCTCCGGCGGCGCGGACTCGCTGGCCCTGGCCGCGGCGCTCGCCTTCGAGGCGCGCCGGGCCGGGCTGACTGCCGGCGGCATCACCATCGACCACGGCCTGCAGGCCGGCTCGGCCGCGCAGGCCGCCAGGGTGGTCACGGTTCTCCAGGGTCTCGGGCTCGACCCGGTCCTGTCAGCTGCCGTCGACCGTGCCGGGCCGCGCCGGACGGTAAGCAGGGCACCGGAGGCCGCGGCCCGCACCGCCCGTTATGCCGCTCTTGACCGGGCCGCTGAGCAGACCGGCGGCTGGATCATGCTCGGCCACACGCTGGATGACCAGGCCGAGACGGTGCTGCTCGGACTGGCCCGCGGCTCCGGCGCCCGGTCGCTCGCCGGCATGGCGCCAGTGGCCGGCCGCTACCTGCGCCCGCTCCTCGGCATCCGCCGCGCGCAGACGAGGGCGGCGTGCGCGGCTCTGGGGTTGCAGCCCTGGGCAGACCCGCACAACGAGGACCCGGCCTTCACCAGAGTGCGGGTCAGGCAGCTCATGCCTGCCCTGACCGAGGCGCTCGGGCCGGGCGTGCCCGAGGCGCTGGCCAGGACCGCCGGCCTGCTCCGGGCCGATGCGGAGGTGCTTGACTCGCTCGCGGAGGCCGAGGCGGCCCAGCTTGGCGGGACGGCGGCGGCCCTGGCCGAGGGCTGGCAGGCGGCCGCCCTCGCCAGCCTGCCGGCCGCCATCAGGCACCGGCTGCTGCGCGCCGCCGCACTCGCGGCGGGCTGCCCGGCGGGCGCCCTGTCCCAGCGCCACATCGCGAGCCTCAACCAGCTCGTCACCGGATGGCGTGGCCAGCGGTGGGCCGACCTGCCGGGGGCGTCCGGTGCGCGCGCCAGTATGGGAGGCTGCTGTTCACCAGGCCGGGTGGTCCTGGGGTCGCTCCCGGGGCCAGGACCGGGGCTCAATCGGAGGACGCCGGTGGACGCGAATGACATGGGGCCTGACCTCAAGGAAGTCCTGATCACCGAGGAGCAGCTTCGCGAGCGCGTGACCGAGCTGGCCGCCCAGATCGATGCCGATTACGCTGACCGCGAACTTCTGCTGGTCGGGGTGCTCAGGGGCGCCGTGATGGTCATGGCGGACCTGGCGCGCGCCATGCACCTGCCCGCCGAGATGGACTGGATGGCCATCTCGTCCTACGGCTCCGGTACCAAGTCCTCCGGAGTCGTCCGCATTCTCAAGGACCTGGACACCGACATCAGCGGCAAGCACGTGCTGGTCGTCGAGGACATCGTCGACTCCGGGCTGACGCTGTCCTGGCTGATCGGCAACCTGAAGTCCCGCGGCCCGGCATCGGTGCAGGTCTGCGTCCTGCTCCGCAAGCTGACCGCTCACCGAATGAATGTCGAGGTGGCGTACACCGGCTTCGAGATTGAAGACTCATTCGTCATCGGCTACGGACTGGACTACGCAGAGAAGTACCGGAACCTGCCGTTCATCGGGACGCTGGCCGAGCACGTTTACCAGCAGTCACCCGGCTAGCCAGAACACGGCCCTTCCTGCGGGAACCGACTCGGCGATGAATTTCGTTAACGTGGGTAAGACGCCTAAGACGGCCGCCATTGCCCCTGTGCGGCCTGCCGCGTACCGGTCGCTGCCGGCGCGGTGTACCGTCGAGTATTCCTGTGCCTAGCGGACGGGAAGAATTAGCCGCGCATTCGCGCTGGAACGCAAGGTAGCCCCGCCTGGGACGGCGAGGCTCGAGGCTCGTCAGGAGGGACCGGCCGGACCTGTGGGCCGTTCATCGATGGATCTAAAGCGCATTTTCCGCGGCTGGGTGCTTGCCATCCTCTTTGTCGCCATCATCCTTGTGATCCTGTACAAACTCGTCAACACCGGACCCGAGTACAAGCTCGTGCCGACGTCACAGGCGATCGCTGCGATCCAGTCGGGCGACGTGAAGTCAGTCACGCTGACCGACGTTGACCAGACGATCCAGCTGACCACCAAGAGCGGCGCGAACTGGGAGTCCTCCTGGGTCGGCGCGCAGGGCACGCAGCTGGCCGACGACCTGCAGGCGCAGGTCGCCAAGCACACGCTGCCTGCCAGCGCCTACACCGTGAAGGTGCCGAAGAGCAGCTCGTTCTGGACGCTGATTTTCAGCTACCTGCCATTCCTGATCATCTTCCTGCTGTTCATGGTGTTCCTGAACCAGATGCAGGGCGGCGGCTCCCGTGTGATGAACTTCGGCAAGTCCAAGGCCAAGCTCATTACCAAGGACACTCCGAAGACCAGCTTCGCCGACGTGGCCGGCGCCGATGAGGCGATTGAGGAGCTCCAGGAAATCAAGGAGTTCCTGCAGAGCCCCGGCAAGTTCCAGGCCATCGGCGCGAAGATCCCGAAGGGCGTCCTGCTGTACGGGCCGCCCGGAACCGGCAAGACGCTGCTGGCGAGGGCCGTGGCCGGCGAGGCGGGCGTGCCGTTCTACTCCATCTCCGGCTCCGACTTCGTCGAGATGTTCGTCGGTGTCGGCGCCTCCCGTGTCCGCGACCTGTTCGAGCAGGCCAAGGCCAACGCTCCCGCGATCGTGTTCGTGGACGAGATCGACGCCGTCGGACGGCACCGCGGCGCCGGCTTCGGCGGCGGCCACGACGAGCGCGAGCAGACGCTGAACCAGCTGCTGGTCGAGCTCGACGGATTCGACACCAAGGGCGGCGTGATCGTGATCGCCGCGACCAACCGGCCCGACATCCTGGACCCGGCGCTGCTGCGCCCCGGCCGGTTCGACCGCCAGATCGTGGTGGCGCAGCCTGACCTGGCCGGCCGCAAGGGCATCCTGCGGGTGCACGCCCGCGGCAAGCCCTTCGCCCCGGACGTGGACCTCGACATCATCGCGCGGCGCACGCCCGGCTTCACGGGCGCCGACCTGGCCAACGTGATCAACGAGGGCGCGCTGCTGACCGCGCGGGCCAACCAGACCGCAGATCCAGATGGCCTCGCTTGAGGAGGCCATCGACCGGGTCACCGCCGGACCGAAGCGCAAGAGCGTGCTGCTGTCGGAGAAGGAGCGCAAGATCATCGCCTACCACGAGGGCGGGCACGCCCTGGTAGGCCACGCGCTGCCGAACGCCGACCCGGTCCACAAGATCACGATCATCCCGCGCGGCCGGGCGCTCGGCTACACCGCGGCCGCTCCGGCCGAGGACAAGTTCCTGGTCAGCCGCGCCGAGATGATGGACCAGCTGGCGATGCTGCTGGGCGGCCGGACCTCCGAGGAGCTCGTCTTCCACGAGCCGACCACCGGCGCGGCCAACGACATCGAGAAGGCGTCGCTCGATCGCGCGCGCCATGATCGTCGAGTACGGCATGAGCGAGCGCCTCGGCGCGCGCAAGTTCGGCACCGGCGACGGCGAGCCGTTCCTGGGCCGGGACATGTCGCACGCCCGCGACTACTCGGAGGAGATCGCCTCCGCGATCGACGATGAGGTCCGCCGCCTGATCGAGTCCGCGCACGACGAGGCCTGGGAGATCCTGGTCCAGTACCGCGACGTGCTCGACCACCTGGTGCTGCAGCTGATGGAGCACGAGACCCTGTCCCGTAACCAGGTCCTGGAGATCTTCGCGCCGGTGCACAAGCGGCCGATCGCGCGGCTCCTACACCGGCTACGGCAAGCGGCTGCCGTCCGAGAAGCCGCCGGTGCTGACGCCGAAGGAGCTGGCGCTGACCGCCGCGACCGACGGGAACATGTCCCAGTCGCTGGGCAACGGGCAGTCATCCGCGGCGGGCCTGCCGGCCGCGCCGCCGCCGCCCGGTTCTGCTGGCTTCGGCTCGCCGCCGCTCGGTGGCGGGAACCCGCTCGGCGGCGGGAACCCGCTCGGTGGCGGGACCCCGCTGCGGCGGTCGGGCCGGCCAGCCTGGCTCAGCCGGGTCAGGGCAGCCCAGTCCGGTCAGGACTGGAATGGTCACGACAGCCAGAGTGGCGAGAACGGCACCTCCGACAGCGAGGGTCATTGAGCGACGGCGGCTTCGATCACGAGCGGATCGAGCGCGCGGTCACCGAGATTCTTCTCGCGGTCGGCGAGGACCCGAATCGCGATGGCCTGCGTGAGACGCCGGCCAGGGTGGCTCGTGCGCTGAGCGAGCAGTTCTCCGGCCTGCGTATGGAGCCGGAGGAAGTGCTCACGACGGTGTTCGACGCGCACCATGAGGAAATGGTTCTCGTGCGCGACATCGAGCTGTACTCCACCTGCGAGCATCACCTGGTACCGTTCTTCGGCCGTGCTCACGTTGGCTACATCCCCAACGAGAAAGGCCAGATCACTGGCCTGTCGAAGCTTGCCAGGCTCGTCGACCTGTACGCGCGGCGACCGCAGGTGCAAGAACGGATGACCACGCAGATTGCCGATGCCTTGATGGAAATTCTGGAGCCACGCGGAGTTATTGTCATCATTGAGGCTGAGCATCTGTGTATGTCCATGCGGGGCGTGCGCAAGCCTGGTGCGAAAACCGTCACATCCGCTGTCCGGGGGAGCTTCCTTAACTCGGAGAGCACAAGGGCAGAGGCCATGAGCCTGCTAACGGACCGCCACTAAGGGGTTAGCTGATTCAATGCCGTGGTTTGCCCCCGGCTTGAAACAGCGGAGACTACGCTGATGCCCCGTGAACCGGGGCCTGACTTTCATGTCCGAGATGACACAGCCAAGCGGGCCAGGACCGGCAGAGCCCGTAACCGGTGATGAGCGGCCGACGGAACCGTCGGTCGTCCGTGCTGCCGATCTGCGCCAGCAGCTCCGCTGGGTTCCGCTGACCGCCGGGCTGATGGCCTTCGTCATCGGCGTCGGCTACATCATCGAGGGCCTGCTGCCCCACCTCTATCACCGGCGCCTGCGCGGCCTGTCTGATCTGGCGCCGGGCACGCTCGTCAGCCTGACCCGCACCACGGACATCATCATCGGCCTGCTGCTGCTCATGCTCTCGCACGGGCTGCGGCGCCGGAAGCGGCGCGCCTGGGCTGCCGTCATGGCCCTGCTCGCCGTCGGCCTGGTGATTCATGCTGGCCTCGGCGTCATCGTGCACGCGCTGCGGCCAGCCGTGCCGCTGCCGCCGCTGCACCCGGTGCCCGCGGCGTTCTCGGCCGTGCTGCTGATCGCGCTGTACGCCTTCCGGCGGCAGTTCTACGCGGTCGGCGACCCGCGCTCCCGGTGGCGGGCGCTGTGGGTGCTGTGCGGGCTGCTCGCGGCTGACATCGTCATCGGGCTCGCCTACATGTCGGTGCTTGGCGGCCTGGCGGGCAGGTACACCCTCACGCAGCGCGTGTACTCGGTGATCGCCAACATCGTGGGCTTCTCCGGGCCGGTCGTGTTCAAGACCGAGTACCGCACCGACCACTTCAGCTTCGTGACCGGCGGCCTCGGCCTGTTCACGCTCGTCGTCGCGCTGTTCCTGTTCCTGCGGCCGGCCAGGCCCCTGAGCAGGCTGCGGGCAGCCGACGCGACCGGGATCAGGGACCTGCTCAGCCGGTACGGGGATCAGGACTCGCTGGGCTACTTCGCGCTGCAGGGACGACAAGAGCGTGATGTGGTCTCCCACCGGCAAGGCCTGCATCGGCTACCGGGTGCTGTCCGGTGTCATGCTGGCCAGCGGCGACCCGATCGGCGACCCGGAGGCATGGCCGGGTGCCATCCATACGTTCCTGGACGAGGCGGCACGGCACGCCTGGGTACCCGCCGTCATCGGGTGCGGCGAGCTCGGTGCCGAGGTGTGGTGCCGTGAGGGCAGCCTCACCGCTCTCGAGCTCGGCGACGAGGCCGTCGTCAGCGTCGCGGACTTCACCCTGCAGGGCCGCTCCATGCGGAACGTCAGGCAGATGGTCAGCCGGGTCAGCCGGCAGGGGTATACCGCCGAGATCCGCCGGGTGGAGGACATCCCGCGCGCCCGAGATCGCGCGGATGGTCAGGCAGGCGGACAGCTGGCGCGGCAGCCCGACCGAGCGGGGTTTCTCCATGGCCCTCGGCCGGGTCGGCAGCCGCGAGGACGGCCGCTGCGTAGTCGCGACCGCGACCCAGGACGGCGTGCTGCGGGCGGTCCTGCATTTCGTGCCCTGGGGCACCGACGGCCTGTCGCTCGACCTGATGCGGCGGGACAGGTCGGCGGCGCCGGGCCTGAACGACTTCCTGATCGTCGAGGCCATCAAGGCGGCCAGCGAGCTCGGCGTCAAGCGGATCTCGCTGAACTTCGCGATGTTCCGGGCGGCGCTGGAACGCGGCGAGCGAATCGGTGCCGGGCCGGTCCTGCGAGCCTGGCGCGGGTTCCTGCTCTTCCTGTCCCGCTGGTTCCAGATCGAGTCGCTGTACAAGTTCAATGCCAAGTTCAACCCGGAGTGGATCCCGCGCTTCCTGGTCTTTCCCGGCACCGGGGACGCGCCGCGGATCGGGCTCGCGGCGCTGGAGGCCGAGGCGTTCCTGGTCTGGCCGACTATCGAGATCCGCCGGATTGCCAGGAAGCTCGGCCTCGGCCGGCTCAGAAGGCGGCTGCTGACGGCGTTCGGGCGCACATCGGCCGCGCGCTAGCGAGCCTGGCGGAGCGGCGCGGATCTCGGCGGCCCTGCCCTCCGGAGGTAGACGTAGATTGGCAGCTATGACCGCTGACGCTGACGGGCCACGACCCTCGTTTGCCGGCCTGCCGTCCGGCCGCTGCCTGGTCATGGGCGTCGTGAACGTTACGCCCGACTCCTTTTCCGACGGCGGTGCCTGGCTGGATCCGGACAAGGCCATCGCGCACGGGCTCGAGCTGGCAGGCCAGGGCGCGGACATCATCGACGTCGGCGGCGAGTCGACCCGGCCGGGTGCCGAGCGGGTGCCAGAAGCTGACGAGCTGCGCCGGGTACTGCCGGTCGTCGAGGCGCTCGCCAGCGCGGGCAGTTACGTCAGCATCGACACCATGCGGGCCGAGGTGGCCCGTCAGGGGCTGGCGGCTGGCGCCCGGATGGTGAACGACGTCAGCGGCGGCCTGGCCGATCCGCAGATGCCCGGCGTCATCGCCGGGTCCGGTGTCCCGTACATCGTGATGCACTGGCGCGGGCACAGCGCCGACATGTACGGGCCCGCCGTCTACGGCGATGTAGTAGCCGAGGTCAGCGCCGAGCTCGGCCGCAGGCTGACCGCGCTGACCGCCGCTGGCGTCGGCTCGGACCAGGTCATACTCGATCCCGGCCTGGGCTTCGCCAAGCTGCCCGAGCACAACTGGAGACTGCTGGCGGGCCTGGACCGCATTGCCACCCCGCCCGGCTCGAGACCGGGCGTTCCCGGTGCTGGTGGCCGCCTCCAGGAAGGGCTTCCTCGGCAAGCTCCTGGCGGGTCCGGACGGGCAGGCGCGGTCCTTCTCCCGCAGCGACGACGCCACGATCGCCCTCACCGCGCTGGCCGTCGCCGCTGGCGCCTGGTGCGTCCGCGTCCACGCGGTTCCGGGCAACCTCGACGCCGTCCGGGTGGCGACCCGGTGGCGGCAGGAGAAGCTGGCGGGCACACGCTGATGCCGGACCGGATCTCTATCGTCGGGCTGCGGGTCCGCGGCCGTCATGGCGTCTTCGATCATGAGCGGGCGGACGGCCAGGACTTCATCGTGGATGCCGCGCTGTGGCTGGACACGGCTCCCGCCGCGGCCGCTGATGACCTGCGGCTCACCGCCGACTACGGTGCGATCGCCGCCCGGCTGGCCGCGATCGTGGCGGGCGAGCCCGTCGCGCTGATCGAGACCCTGGCGGACCGGCTCGCCGCCGCCTGCCTGGCCGACCCGGCGGTCCAGGAGGCCGAGGTCACCGTGCACAAGCCGCAGGCACCGCTGCAGCAGGAGGTGGCAGATGTCTCCGTCACCATCCGCCGGGGACGCACATGACCGGGCCGGACGACCAGACCGCGGGCGCCGGGCCGGCTGACCGGCAGGTCGTGCTGTCGCTCGGCAGTAACCTCGGCGACCGCCTGGCGAACCTGCAGCTGGGCGTGAACCAGCTGGCCGCTGCCGGACTGGCCTGCCGGGCGATCTCGAGCGTGTACGAGACTGCCCCGGTCGGCGGGCCTGAGCAGGAGGACTATCTGAACGCCGTGCTGGTGGCCGTCACCGCGCTCCCGGCCCGCGCCGTGCTGGCCGCGTGCGCGGCCGCGGAGGCCGCCGCCGGGCGCGTGCGCACCGTGCGCTTCGGGCCGCGGACGCTGGATGCGGACATCATCACCGTTGACGGCGAGACGAGCGCCGACCCGGAGCTGACGCTGCCGCATCCGCGCGCGCATGAGCGGGCGTTCGTTCTCGCACCGTGGCTGGAGCTAGATCCGGATGCCGTGCTCCCTGGCTCGGGTCCGGCAGCGCAGCTGCTGGCAGCGGCCGGCCAGGCCGGAGTGCGGCGCAGGCCCGACCTCCGGCTCACGCTCCCCAGTGCGGGCGGCCAGCAGCCGGGCAGGACGGAGGCGGACCTGCCGTGCAGATGACGCGGCCCGCGACCCTTGCGGTCATCTTCGCTCTCGGGGCGGTCGCGGCCTGGCTGGCGACCCGTGCCACCTTCGAGAACCTGCCGCTGCTTCCGATCACCGCGGTGCCGGCGCTCGGGGCGCTGGCGATTGCCGAGGCTGCGGTGGGCAGGCACATCCGCAACCGGCTGACCAGGCGGCGCGGCGCGACCAAGCCCGTCGCCCCGATCGCGGTGGCCAGACTCGTCGCGCTGGCCAAGGCGAGCTCTGCCGCCGCGGCGGCGCTAGGCGGCCTGGCCGCCGGGTACCTCATCTTCGTGCTTGGGTCGCTGGACAAGTCGATTCCGGCTCGTGATGCCCGGGTGGCCGGTGCGACCGTCGCAGCGGCTGTCGCGCTCATCGCCGCCGCCCTGTACCTGGAGCGATGCTGCCGCGCGCCGGAACCTCCCGATGACAGCGACGGCGAGTCTGAGCGAGAACGGGACAGCTGGCAATGGCACGCCTAAGCCGGGCGTCCGCGGGACCCGGCTGCGGCAGGGTAAGCCGGATCCGGGAGGATTCTCGGTCAGGGGCACCATACGGAAGGCGGCGAAGAGCCAGTGATTACCGGCATGCACTCGATCGTCTACGCCAGCGATGCGGACGCCGCCCGTGCGTTTTTCCGTGACGTGCTCGGCCTGCCCTGGGTAGATGCGCATGATGGCTGGCTCATCTTCCGGCAGCCACCCGTCCGAGCTGGCTGTCCACCCGTCACTGGACCAGAGCGGCACGCACGAGCTGTTCCTGATGTGCGACGACATCGAGCGGACCATGGCTGAGCTGACCGCCAGCGGCGCAGAGTTCAGCGGGCCGGTGACCCAGGCCAGCTTCGGGCTGATGACGTCCGTCGTGATCCCCGGCGGCGGCACGATCGGGCTGTACGAGCCCCGGCACCGGACGGCATATGACCTCTGATCCAGCGCCAGCCGCCCGGCCTGGCCCGGCCGCGGCCGGCCGCCGCGCGGACGGCACGCCCGGGGCATCCGGCCCGGCTCAACGTCGGCGTCGTTGGCGCCGGCCGGGTCGGTGCCGCGCTGGCCGTCGCCCTCGGCCGGGCCGGTCACCGGATCGCCGCTGCCTCCGGCGTATCCGCGGGCATCGCGGGACCGGGTCGAGCGCTTCCTGCCTGGCACGCCGGTCCTGCAGCCGGGTGAGGTCGTCGCGGCGGCCGATCTGGTCCTGCTGACGGTGCCCGACGATGCGCTCGGCGGGCTGGTCAGCGGTCTTGCCGCGACCGGCGTCCCGCTGGCCGGCCGCATGCTCGCGCACGCCAGCGGCCGCCACGGCCTGGCCGTCCTGCAGCCCGCAGTGGAGCTTGGCGCCCTTCCGCTCGCGCTGCACCCGGTCATGACCTTCACGGGCCGCCCCGAGGACGCCGACCGGCTGGCCGGAATCTGCTTTGGTGTCACCGCTCCCGAGGTGCTGCGGCCGGCGGCCGAGGTGCTGGTCATGGAGATGGGCGGCGAGCCGGTCTTCATCGCTGAAGCCGACCGCGGCCTCTACCACGCCGCCCTGGCCGGCGCTGCCAATCACCTCGTCACGCAGGTGGTCCAGGCCGCTGACCTGCTCACCCGGGCGGGGGTTGCGCAGCCGGCCGGATGCTCGGCCCGCTGCTGTCCGCCGCCCTCGCCAATGCCCTGCAGCTCGGCGACGCGGCACTGACCGGCCCGGTGGCCCGTGGCGATGCCGACACCGTGGCGGGACATGTCGCAGCCCTGCGCGCTGACGCGCCCGAGGCGCTGCCCGCCTATCTCGCGCTGGCGCGGCTCACCGCCAGCCGGGCGCTGGCCAGCGGAATGCTGACCGCGCCCGATGCGCAGCGGCTGCTTGACGTGCTCGCCGAGGCACGCACGTGACCGCGATGCCGGAAGCTGCCGTGCCGTCCACGGCCCGCCCGTCCGTCCCGATGCTGATCAGGACCCGGAAGGGGCTGGCCGCGGCCCGCGCCGCGCTGCCGGGCCCGGTGGTACTGGTTCCGACCATGGGCGCGCTGCACGACGGTCACCGGTCCCTGCTGCGGCTGGCCCGCGATCTGGCAGGCCCGGGCGGCAGTGTGCTGGTCACCATTTTCGTCAACCCGCTGCAGTTCGGCCCGGCTGAGGACTTCGATCGCTACCCGCGGCCGCTGGACGACGACCTGGTGCTGTGCGGCGAAGAGGGCGTCACCGCAGTCTTCCATCCCGACCTCGCGCAGATCTATCCGGCCGAGCCGAAAGTGACGGTCAACCCTGGACCCGTTGGCCGGCTGCTTGAGGGCAAGTCCAGGCCGGGATTCTTCGATGGTGTGCTGACCGTGGTGCTGAAGCTGTTCCAGCTCACCTGCCCGGATGCGGCAGTGTTCGGCGCCAAGGATGCTCAGCAGCTCGCCCTGATCCGGCAGATGGTGACCGACCTGGACCTCGGCGTTGCCATCGAGGCCGCTCCGCTGCACCGCGATCCCGACGGGCTGGCTACCTCCAGCCGGAACACGTACCTGTCCGCCGCCGAGCGCACGTCGGCACTGGCGCTGTCCCGCGCGCTGGCCGCGGGCGCCGCCGAGGCCAGTCAGGGGCCGTCCGCAGTGCTGGCCGCGGCCCGCGCGGTACTCGACGCGGCTGCCCTCGCGCGCCCTCCGGTCGAGCTTGACTACCTGGTGCTGGCGGATCCGGTCACCTTCACTGACGTCAGCCCGGACTACCGCGGCACTGCGACGATGCTGGTTGCCGCGAAGGTCGGCCGGACCAGGCTGATCGACAACGTCAGCGTCCACCTCCCCGGCGGGCCGGCGTGATCGCGCGCCGGCTGCTCGCGCCGCCGCCGGGCTGGCACAAGGAGACCGACGTTGCCGTCGTCGGCTCCGGCGTGGCCGGCGTGACCGCGGTGCTGGCCATCCGCCGGGCACTGCCCAGGGCCCGCATCCTGCTGGCGACCAAGTCGGTTCTCGACGACGGTTCCACCCGATGGGCGCAGGGCGGCGTGGCAGCCGCGCTCGGCCCCGGCGACACGCCGGAGCAGCATCTCCAGGACACCCTGACCGCCGGAGCCGGGCTGTGTGACGAGCAGGCCGTCCGCGCGCTCGTGACCGACGGACCCGCCGCGGTGCGGCGGCTGATCGCGCTCGGCGCCGAGTTCGACCGCGAGCCGTCCGGGCCGCTGGCGCTCACCAGGGAAGGCGGGCATCTGCGCCGCCGTATCGCGCATGCGGGCGGTGACGCGACCGGCGCGGAGATCTCCCGTGCGCTGCTCGCGGCGCTGGCCGAAGCGGGCGCAAGCGCCGAGCTCGAGGTCATCGAGCATGCGCTCGCCCTGGATCTGCTGTTCACCGGGGATGGCAGGGCAGCCGGGATCACGCTGCACGTGCTCGGCGAGGGCCAGACTGACGGCGTTGGCGCCGTGCGCGCCCGTGCGGTTGTCCTCGCCACCGGCGGCTTTGGTCAGATCTACTCCGCCACCACGAACCCGCCCGTATCGACGGGTGACGGCGTGGCCCTGGCGCTGCGGGCAGGCGCTGAGGTAGCCGATCTGGAGTTCGTCCAGTTCCACCCGACGGTGCTGTGGCTCGGCCCGGATTCCCGCGGTCGCCAGCCGCTGATCTCCGAGGCCGTCCGCGGCGAGGGCGCGGTCGTGACGGACGCGTCCGGACGCCGGTTCCTGGCCGGCCAGCATCCGCTTGCCGATCTGGCCCCTCGCGACGTCGTCGCGAAGGCCATCATGCGCGAGATGCTCGCGACCGGCACTGACCACATGTTCCTGGACGGCCGCGAGCTGGGCGAGCAGATCTGGGCGCACCGGTTCCCGACTATCCTGGCGAGCTGCCGCGAGCACGGCATTGACCCGCTCACCGAACTGATCCCGGTCGTGCCGGCCGCGCACTACGCCAGCGGCGGCGTCCGCACTGACCTGCACGGCCGTACCAGCGTCCCCGGCCTGTACGCCTGCGGCGAGACTGCCTGCACCGGCGTGCACGGCGCGAACCGGCTGGCCTCCAACTCGCTGCTTGAGGGCCTGGTCTTCGCCGAGCGGATCGCTGCCGTGCTCGCGCGCGGCCTGCCGCCCGCCCCGCTCCCGGCCGGCCCTGTCCCTGCCAGCGGTGGCGAGCTGCCTGCTGACGTGCTCGACCCATCGGTAGTCCGGCCGCTGCAGCAGCTGATGTCGGCTCACGCCGGAGTACTGCGATCGGGAACGGGCCTGTCCGGGGCAGCAGCCGGCCTGACAGAGCTCGGCCGTCAGAGGACCGACAAGCCGGATGCGGACGCCTGGCAGGCGACGAACCTGCACCTGGTCGCCACGGCACTGGCGGCCGCGGCGCTCGCGCGGGAGGAGACCCGTGGCAGCCACTGGCGCGAGGACTTCCCGGCGACAAGTGCCGCCTGGCGCGGCCACCTGATCAGCACGCTGGGCGAGGCAGGGCTGAGCACGGTGTTCGAGCCGGTGTTTGACGGCGGCGCCGGATGACCGGGCCAGGGCCCGCGCACGGGCCGGCGGCTGCCGGTCAGGGCGGTCACGTTCCCGGCCTGACAACTGGGCTCACCGGACGGCTGCGCGCAGCCGGGCTCGATCCAGTGGCCGTGGCCGCGGTTGCCGCCGCCGCGCTGGCCGAGGACCTGGCAGGCGGTGTCGACGAGACCACCGCGGCGACTGTGCCGACGGCCTCGGCCGGCCGGGCTGACCTAGTCGCCAGGAAGAGGGGCGTGGTCGCGGGGCTGCCGGTGGCGGAGGCCGTGTTCGCAGTGGCGTCCGCCGGGCTGGTCTGCACCGCACTGGCGGCAGACGGCGACCTGGTGGCGCCGGGCCAGGCGCTGCTGACCGTGGCCGGCCCGGTGGGGCCGATCCTGACCGCCGAGCGAACGGCGCTTAACCTGCTGTGTCACCTGTCCGGCGTGGCGACGCTGACCCGTCAGTGGGCCGACGCGATCGCCGGGACCGGGGCGCAGATCCGCGACACCCGCAAGACCACACCCGGCCTGCGGCTGCTGGAGAAGTACGCAGTGCGCTGCGGCGGCGGCATCAACCACCGGATGTCGCTGTCCGACGCCGCCCTCATCAAGGACAACCACGTGGCCGCCGCCGGGTCGGTCGCCGCAGCGTTCACAGCGGTGCGGGCGCGGGCGCCAGGCTTGGCGCTGGAGGTGGAGTGCGACACGCTCGATCAGGTTGCCGAGGCGCTGGCAGCCGGCGCTGACCTGATCCTGCTGGACAATTTTGCCATTGCTGACCTGGCGAGGGCGGTCCGGCTGGCTGGCGGCCGGGCGCTTCTGGAAGCCAGCGGCGGCCTCACGCTGGCCAGCGCCCGCGCGGTCGCGGAGACTGGCGTGGATTACCTTGCGGTGGGGGCGCTGACGCACTCGGCGCCCGCCCTCGACATCGGCCTCGACCTCGTTCAGGCCACTAGCACGATCGGGACGCCAGATGCTACTGACCATTGACGTCGGCAATACCAACACGGTGCTTGGCGTGTTCGAAGGCGCGGACGTAGTGGAGCACTGGCGCATCTCCACCGATCCCGTGCGCACCGCCGATGAGCTGGCCGTGCTGCTCCAGGGCCTGCTGCGGCAGAGCACGCTGCTGCCTGAGCCGGATGTGAGCGGTATCGCGCTGTGCTCGACGGTTCCGTCGGTCCTGCATGAGCTGCGGGAGATGTGCCGCCGCTACTACGGGGACGTGCCGGCGGTCATCATCGAGCCGGGCGTGAAGACCGGCGTTCCGCTGCGGTACGACAATCCCAAGGAAGTGGGCAGCGACCGGATCATGAATACGGTCGCTGCCGTGCACCTGTACGGCGGGCCCGCCATCGTGGTGGATTTCGGCACGTCGACCAACTTCGACGCGGTGAGCGAGCGGGGCGAGTTCATTGGCGGCGCGCTGGCGCCGGGCATCGAGATCTCCGTCGATGCGCTGTCCCGCCGCGCTGCGCAGCTCCTGAAAGTCGAACTGGCCAGGCCAAGCCGGGTGATCGGCAAGAGCACGGTGGAAGCGCTGCAGTCCGGGATCATCTTCGGCTTCGCCGGGCAGATTGAGGGCATCGCCAGCCGGATGGCGGCTGAGCTGGCGCCGGCCGACCCTGACTCGGTCACGATCATCGCGACCGGCGGCCTGGCTCCGCTGGTCATCGACGAGATCTCCGTGATCGACGCCTACGAGCCCTGGCTGACGCTGATCGGCCTCCGGCTCACCTACGAGCGCAATACAGCGGAGCGCGCGGGCGGTGATCGCGCGGCGGGACGGCAGGCGCTGACCGGGATGGCGCTGGCCGGGATGGCGCACTCGGACCGGGAGCGCTACCACGCTGACCGGGAGATAAAAGCTGCCCGGCCAGAGGGGGGATCTGGCCGGGCAGCGTCGGGGGGTTGCAGCTCGTCGGTTGGCTCAGGGGGGTCAGGCGACGATGCGAACGGCTCCGACGTAGACGTTCCACATAACGGGCTGCACCTGCACGGGCTGGCCGAACGTCGGAGCATCGACCATCAGGCCGTTGCCGACGTACAGGCCGACGTGCCCGATGTCGGCATAGAAGAAGACGAGGTCGCCGGGCTCGAGCTCGCTGCGCGAGATGTGCTCGCCCTCATTCCACTGGTCGCCGGTGTAGTGCTCCAGGCTGATGCCGATCTTCCCGTACGCCCACATGACCAGGCCGGAGCAGTCGAAGGCGTTAGGCCCGGCAGCACCCCAGACGTAGGGGTCGCCGAGCTTCGTCAGCGCCCACCGCAGCGCCTGCACGCCGACGGAGTCGCCGCTGACGTGGATGTTGGGATAGGTGCCGGTGCGCTCGAACACTGCCTCAGCCTGCTGGAACGCCTCGCTGTTGAAGAAGGCTTCCTTCTTCTGGATGGCGGCGACCTTGCTCGCCATCTGCGTCTCGAGCGTTCTGGCATGCTGCTGCTGCTGCGCTGCCGCAGCCTCAGCGCGCTTGGCGGCGTTCTCGGCCGCGGCGACCAGGCTGACCTTGGCGCCGTTCTCCTGCTGGATCTGGGTCATGATCGACGCCCGGTCCAGCAGGCTCTGCGGCGACGAGCCCTCGAGCAGCTGCATCGTGGGATTGACGCCGCCGGACATATAGTTCTCGACCGCGATGGCACCGATCGACCCCTGGGCCTGCCCGAGCAGCTGCTGGTCGCGCGCGGCGTCCTCGCTGGCGATCGTCGCCTCGGACTTGGCCTGCGTGAGCTGGATCTTCAGCCCGTCGTACTGCTGGCTCAGGTTGTCGATCTGCTCGGAGAGAGCGTTCGCCTCTGCCAGCACGGCCTTGAGCGAGCCGGGGCTGCTGCCGCGTGCCGCTGGCGACGCAGCCGCGATGCCCGCCGGCAGTAGTGCCGCGCATATCACCGCGGTGCCCGCCAGGACAGTCATCCGCCGCGCCCGCGTCCTGCGCGCGAGTCGCGGGCGCGCGCTACCCGATGCCGATGAAGAACGCCGTGGAACATGCCTGCCGAGCGGCACGCGTGTCACCTGCTGTCTCCTCTCCTAGGCCGCCTACCGGGTTAGCTGACGGGTTCGGGCCGGAGAAGCCCTACGGCGGCTGCGAACCAGCACGCGTTCGCAGTCAGCCGATTCACCCCGGGGATAACGGTGGGTCCCCGGCTCCCCGACCGCCAGCCAGGCGATCAGGAACTCGGCGGGCCGCCGCAGGACCGCCCGGCCATCGGGCTGTCTGCAACGGGTATCAGCGATGGAGATTAATAGAGAACGCCGTCGTCGCGGGCCGAAACAAGGAAGATTTTGTCCCGTCCGGTATCACCCTCCCGGCCGGCCCATTTGGCCCGCGGCAACTGGTGCGTTCACGATCCCATAGTCCTGCCGCCACGTCGCGGTGCCCCGCTTTCGATGCGTCGCCGCAGGTCACACGGCGTGTCTTGGACCTAAACGAGGCGCGTGATCTGCGCGTGATCTGCGGCGCGATAAGGCAATGGTCTGCAGTTCGCTGCAATACGTACCGACGCAGTAACGCTCAGTTGATGGCCGAATTGCCAGCGCTCCGCTGTTTTTGGGATGCTCGCATCCTGTGGGCGGTTCCGGCAGATCCGCTGGCAGACCATGATGGCCGGCGGGCGACGGAGGCACCGGGATGGACTATGCGGTCAGGCGGGCACGGACCGCGGACGTACGGGCGGTCCGGTCCCTCGTCGACGCGAACGCCAGGTCCGGCCGCCTGCTGGATAAGCCGACTGTTGCCTTGTACGAGGACGTTCAGGAGTTCTGGGTTGCTACTTCGGCAGACGGCGAAATCGTCGGCTGCGGGGCGCTGCACGTCATGTGGGAAGACCTGGCCGAGATCCGCACGGTTGCCACTGCAACCGGTCATCAGGGTCGCGGCGTCGGAAATCAGATAGTCCTCGCGTTGCTCGACGCTGCGCGCCAACTTGGAGTGAGCCGGGTATTCGTACTGACGTTTGCCGTGGAGTTCTTCCGGCGGCACGGTTTTGCCGAGATCGACGGCCAGGCCACGACTCCCGAGGTCTATGCCGAACTGCTGCGTTCCTATGACGAGGGTGTTGCCGAGTTCCTCGATCTGGACCGGGTGAAACCCAACACGCTTGGTAACACCCGCATGCTGCTGCGAATGTAAGCGCGCCCTGGTGACCGAACAAGGGCGCCGCACCTGTGACCACAACGGCATCCGGCGGTCGCACTGCGGGCGATGCCGGCCGGGCCGGGTAATCACCAGAGTCTGCTGACTGCTGTTAGTGCGATCAGCCGGGCGCCAAAACTGATCGGCGCTCGCTCCGGTCCTTCCGGCTCGGGCGAAGGCAGTCCGGCGGCTCGCGTGCCTTTTCCGCCAGCAAGGCGGCCGCGCTCAGCGCGGTTATCCCCGAGCCCGCGGGCACTGGCCAGCCGGGAAAGCCGTGCGCCTGCCGGAGCACCCGGATGTGCGCGCGCGGATCTGCTGCGGCACAATCGGCTGGAAGGGCCAGGCACTCAATGACGCGGCCGGCTGACGAACCGGACGCGCCCGGCGTACCGCGGCTCTCCCGGACTTCGGGTATTTCCCGAGGTCAGCGGCGTTGGATCGGGGTTGCGCCGGCAGCATCGCCGGAAAGGAGGGCGCTTCGATGGCGGACCTGAGCGCACTCACGCCGCCGTTTCTCATGGCCGCGGTGGTGATTGCTGCGATTGTCGCCTTCCTGCGCCACGAGCTGCGCCGCGGGCGCGCTGAACGCGCACGCCAGGACGATATTCCGGCCGCGACGCCAGACGAGGCCGGGGATCGGGAGAGCACGCACCCTGATGGCGCGGATGCGACAGCAGCCGCGCGGCAGGACAGATAACTGCCCCACTGCGGCTGATTACGCTTAGTTACTGCCGAGGTCGCATTGTTCACGCCATGCAGCGGCGCACAGATACTAAAGGGCTAAACGGCTATCTTGAATTGTCAACACGTCAGGCGTGGTATATCTTTAGCTGCCTAAAAGACTTCTATGAAAGGCAGCCTGATGGTGCAGAAGACCGTGGTGACGGTGGTTTGTGATCTACCTCACGATGGCGAGATCGAAGGGAACGAGACTGTTTCGTTCTCCGTTGACAGTACCGGCTACGAGATCGACGTCTGCTCGGCCCATGCCAAGGAACTGCACGACATCTTCAGCGGATACATCGAGCACGCCAGGCGCGTCAGCGGCGGGACGGCGCGGCGGCGTAAGACTCGTACCGGTCCGGGTCGGGAGCGCAGTTCAGAAATTAGGCAGTGGGCGCGCGAGCGCGGCGAGAAGGTCAGCGAGCGCGGTCGTATTCCGGCTTCGATCATTCAGGAATACGAGGCCACTCACTAACCAGCAAGGCAGGCATTTCCTGATCGGTTACGCGGCGATTGACTGGCGGCCTTGACTCGCCGGCCCCGGCCCCGCTCGCGGCCGGTCAGTACTCCCCGTTCCTGTGAAGGCTCCCGTATGGACATCCATACGGGAGCCTTCATGGTTCCGCCCGGCTGTGACTCGCGGTCTTGACCAGGGCGCCGGGCGCTGCCTCGCCGGCGGCCAGCGGCGAGCGTGACCGCGCCAGCCTGTCTCGAACTGAGACGCGGGCCGGCGGCGCACCGTCCTCCTGACAGCTGCCCGGGGCCGGATGGGCTGCCCGGGCCGGGAGGCCCGGCCCCGGCGGCCCGGAGCAGCTGACTGGCGTGAAACTAGCCCGTTCCCTGGTCATGAGGGCATAACGGGCACTTCCACGGCCGCACGGCGGGTGCAAAGCGGGTGCAGGCCGGAGGCGGGCCCGGCCCCGGCGGCCCCTGGCGCCGGCCGTTCGCTGCCGGCGTAGCGCGGAAGTCCGGCTTTCGCTGCGGGCGTACCTGGGAACACTGCCTCGTCAGCCTAGGTTGAATGGGATGAACGTCCTGGTGCCGGGGAACGTTCTGTCGTGTGCGGCATGCCGCACACCATGGCGTCGCCCGGCACACGGGCTACCATGCGGAAGGGACGGGGCAGTACGGGTGCCTGGCCAACCGCGCTGTGAGGAGCGACGAGATGTTCGAGAGGTTTACCGACCGAGCGCGGCGGGTTGTTGTCCTGGCACAAGAAGAGGCCAGGATGCTCAACCACAACTACATCGGTACTGAGCACATCCTGCTTGGCCTCATTCATGAGGGCGAGGGTGTCGCAGCGAAGGCGCTTGAGTCGCTCGGGATAAGCCTCGAAGCTGTGCGCCAGCAGGTTGAGGAGATCATCGGCCAGGGCCAGCAGGCGCCGTCCGGGCACATCCCGTTCACGCCGCGGGCCAAGAAGGTTCTTGAGCTCTCGCTGCGTGAGGCGCTGCAGCTCGGCCACAACTACATCGGCACTGAGCACATCCTGCTCGGCCTGATCCGGGAGGGCGAGGGCGTTGCCGCCCAGGTCCTGGTCCGGCTCGGCGCCGACCTGAACCGCGTCCGCCAGCAGGTGATCCAGCTGCTGCACGGCTACCAGGGCAAGGAGCCCGCGGCTGCCGGCGCGCCCTCCGAGAGCGCTCCGTCGACGTCGCTGGTGCTTGACCAGTTCGGCCGGAACCTGACCGCTGCTGCCCGTGAGGGCAAACTTGACCCGGTGATCGGCCGGGACAAGGAGATCGAGCGCGTGATGCAGGTGCTCTCCCGGCGGACCAAGAACAACCCGGTCCTGGTCGGTGAGCCCGGCGTCGGCAAGACGGCCGTCGTCGAGGGCCTGGCGCAGAAGATCGTCAAGGGCGAGGTCCCCGAGACGCTCAAGGAGAAGCAGCTCTACACGCTGGACCTGGGTGCCCTGGTGGCCGGCTCCCGGTACCGCGGTGACTTCGAGGAGCGGCTCAAGAAGGTACTCAAGGAGATCCGCACCCGCGGCGACATCATCCTGTTCATCGACGAGATCCACACCCTCGTCGGGGCGGGCGCCGCTGAGGGCGCGATCGACGCTGCCTCCATCCTCAAGCCGATGCTGGCGCGGGGCGAGCTGCAGACCATCGGCGCGAGCACGCTCGATGAGTACCGCAAGCACCTGGAGAAGGACGCGGCACTCGAGCGCCGGTTCCAGCCCATCCAGGTCGCCGAGCCCACGATCTCGCACACCATCGAGATCCTGAAGGGCCTGCGCGACCGGTATGAGGCGCACCACCGCGTCACGATCACCGACGACGCCCTGGTGGCGGCGGCCCAGCTGGCTGACCGGTACATCAGCGACCGGTTCCTGCCGGACAAGGCGATCGACCTGATCGACGAGGCGGGCTCGCGCATGCGGATCCGCCGGATGACCGCGCCGCCGGACCTGCGTGACTTCGACGAGCGCATCGCCGACGTCCGCCGCGAGAAGGAGTCAGCGATTGACTCCCAGGACTTCGAGAAGGCCGCCTCGCTGCGCGACACCGAGAAGCAGCTCATCGACAAGAAGGACGCGCGGGAGAAGGAATGGAAGGCCGGCGACATGGACACGCCGGCCGAGGTCAACGAGGAGCTCATCGCTGAGGTTCTCGCGACCGCCACCGGCATCCCGGTGTTCAAGCTCACCGAGGAGGAGTCGCAGCGGCTGCTCCGCATGGAGGACGAGCTGCACCGCCGCGTGATCGGCCAGAACGACGCCATCAAGGCGCTCTCGCAGGCGATCAGGCGGACCAGGGCCGGCCTGAAGGACCCCAAGCGCCCCGGCGGCTCGTTCATCTTCGCCGGGCCGTCCGGCGTCGGCAAGACCGAGCTGTCCAGGACGCTCGCCGAGTTCCTGTTCGGCGACGAGGACTCGCTCATCCAGCTGGACATGAGCGAGTACATGGAGAAGCACACGGTCTCCCGGCTGTTCGGCTCTCCGCCTGGCTACGTCGGCTATGAGGAGGGCGGGCAGCTCACCGAGAAGGTGCGCCGCAAGCCGTTCTCGGTCGTCCTGTTCGACGAGATCGAGAAGGCGCACGGCGACATCTTCAACTCGCTGCTGCAGATCCTGGAGGACGGTCGCCTGACCGATGCCCAGGGCCGGGTGGTGGACTTCAAGAACACCGTCATCATCATGACCACCAACCTCGGCACCAAGGACATCTCCAAGGGCGTCACGGTGGGCTTCGGCGCGGCCAGCGAGTCGAAGGGCTCGTATGACCGGATGAAGAGCAAGGTCGGCGAGGAGCTCAAGCAGCACTTCCGGCCGGAGTTCCTCAACCGGGTCGACGACATCATCGTGTTCCACCAGCTCAGCCAGGACGAGATCTTCGAGATCGTCGACCTGATGATCACCAAGGTGGACGAGCGCCTGCGCGACCGGGACATGGGGATCGAGATCCGGCCGGCGGCCAAGAAGCTGCTGTCGGAGAAGGGCTACGACCCCGTCATGGGCGCCCGGCCGCTGCGCAGGACTATCCAGCGGGAGATCGAGGATCACCTGTCGGAGAAGATCCTGTTCGGCGAGCTCAAGGCCGGCCAGATCGTCATCGTGGACGCCGAGGGCAGCGGCGAGGATGCCAAGTTCACGTTCAACGGCATCAACAAGCCCTCCGACGTGCCGGACGCGCCGCCGCCGGTGGAGGTCGAGAGCAAGGCCGGTGCCAGCGGCGCGACTGCAACCGCGTCCGACTAGCCGGCAGTTCCCGGTGCGGCGGACAGCTCATCGCCCGGCAGGGCGAGCGAGCCGTCCGCGCACCGGGTGACCAGGCCGTCAGTGACCAGCGCAGCGAGTGCACGTGCTTGCTGCGCTGAGTCGTTCCAGGCCCCGGCAAGCGCGCCTGCGGGCACCGGGCCGTCCGCCGCACGCAGAATCGCCAGCAGCCGCCCGCGGCACTGCCGGTCGCTTCCCTCGTAGGCTGCCTGCCCGCGCCGTACCGGCGCGGGCTGGCGGCCGCCGCGGAGCCACGCGCACTGACCGGCCAGCGGGCAGTCAGCGCACCGCGGCCTGACCGCAGTGCAGACCAGGGCGCCGAGTTCCATAACGCCGACCGACCACCGCGCCGCGTCCCTGCCCGTGGCCGGCAGCAGGGACTCGGCGAGCCGCACCTCGGCCACGGTCGGTGCCGTCCCCGGCAGTGCCTCTCCGGTCACGAGGCGGGCCAGCACCCGCCGGACATTGGTGTCGAGCACCGCGTGCCGCTGGCCGAAGGCAAAGCTGGCCACCGCCGCAGCGGTGTACGAGCCGACGCCGGGCAGGTCTCCGCAGGTCGCTCGGCCGAGGCCGGTACCTGGCCGCCATGCCGGGTGGTGATCAGGCCGGCGCTGGCGTGCAGCCGGACAGCCCGGCGCGGATAGCCAAGCCTGTCCCACTGCCGGACCGCGTCTGCGGCGGTCGCTGCCGCGAGCGCGGCGGGCTCGGGCCAGCGCTCAAGCCACGCCGCATGGGCCGGGAGCACGCGGCTCACCGGCGTCTGCTGCAGCATGAACTCGCTGACGAGGACCGACCACGGGCTGGCCTCCGGACGGCGCCACGGCAGGTCCCTGGCGTTCGCGGCGTACCAGCGGCGGACGATAGCTGCGTACGGGGATGTCATCGTCGCGATCCTCGCACGGCCGCCATGCGCTCGCGGCAAAGGGCGGCTCCACCGCGGCCGCGAACATCGGCCGAGGCCCCCTCACCGCGGCCTCAGGGCAAAGGCGGATCTGCTATCGCGAAGCATCGCCGGCCGCGCGAAAGACCCGTATGCCTAGCCGCGGTGACTACCCGGGCAACGCAGCTAGCTGCGGAAACGCAGCCCACCCGAGCGCGGCGGGTCAGGGCGCGGCGGCACCGAAGTTCTTGCATACTCAGAGTATGGGCAGCACCACGTTCCGTCAGGAAGCGCCGGGGCGGCCTGCACAGTCCTCGGCCCCGCCGCCGGTTCCGGCTGCGCCGCTAGCCCCGTCACCAGCCGCGCCAGCCGCTCCGGCGGCTCCGATATCGGCCGCGGGCCGGGCGCCGGCCGCGACCTCCGGCCCGCCAGCTGGATCCGGCCAGGCCCCGGTTTCCGGCTCGGCAGTTCCGGCCCGGCCCCGGTGTCCGGCCATGGCGGCCCGGGTCTGGCCTGGCGGCTGCGTCTGGCCCCAGGCCCGTTCCGGGCAAGAGCGCGGCGTTACCGCCGGGCCCGGCGCCGTCCTCGGGGCTGGCGTCGTCCCCGCCCCCGCGCTCAGGCGCGGCTACGCCGCCCGCGCCCGGGTCGTCTCTGGGCGCGGCGGCGCCATCCGGGCCGCAGCCATCTCCCGCAGCTGCGCCATCCAAGCCGGCTCCCGCTGCCTCTCCCGGCGCGGCGCCCGCGCCCGGGCCTGCGTCGTCCGCCGCGCCCGGGCCTGCGTCGTCCGCCGCGCCCGGGCCGGCGGAGGCATCGCCGACCGTTCCCGCGCAGGCAGCGCGCGCCGAGGTGGCGATCCGGCCGCCTGCGCCGCGCCTGCTCCGGCCGGAGCCCGCACCAGGCACGCAGCCAGCGTCCGTCCCGCATCCGGCACCCGGTCCGCGTCCGGTCACGCATCCCCGTCCGGTCACGCAACCGCGTCCGGATCCGCATCAGCATCCGCGCCCGTCGCCTGGCTCCCGGCCGCCGGCCGGCCGCCGCCCGGCACACCCGGCCGCCCCGCCGCTCAGTCCTGGTGTTTACTGGCGCCGCCGCGTCGTCGCGCTGCTAATCGGGCTGTCGCTGCTCGCGCTCGTCGTGTGGATCGTCGCGGGCGCCCTCGGCGGAGGCAGTCCCGGCGGCAGCCCGGCGCCGACTAAACCGGTGTCCGGCGCGCCCGCCAGCGGCTCGTCGGCGTCGGCCGCGCAGGGCGGCGCACCGGCCGCCGGACAGCAGCCGGGCGGCCATGCCTCGGCTGCGGGCCACTATGCGCTCGAGCCATGTCCCGCTGGCGACGTGGTCCTCAGCGTGTTCTCCAGCCAGGCCAGCTACTCGCTGCGGCAGACGCCCGCATTCGAGGTCGATGTCGTGTCCACGGCTGGCCGGTCGTGCTCCTTCGACATCGGCGCCAGGCACGTCCTGCTGGAGATCTCGGCCGGAAAGCAGCAGATCTGGACCTCAGCCCAGTGCGCCGAGGGCCAGGCGTCCCTGGTCACCAAGCTGCGCCGGGGCGTGCCCACGGTGGTGCCGATCGCGTGGAACGGACAGCACTCCTCACCGGGCTGCCCGGTGCCGGGGGCGCCCGCCGCAGCCGGGACCTATACCGCGACAGCCAGTGACGGCGCTCTGTCCAGCAACTCCGTCACCTTCACGATCGGCTGACCGCGGGCGCAGGCCCGCAGGCAGCGCGCGGGCACCCGGCGAGCGGCCCGGCCTCAGGTGTAGTGCTCGAGCAGGGCTGTCTCCGCGATCCTCGACAGTCCCTCCCGGACGGTCCTGGCAGCAGCCACGTCCAGCCCTGGCACCCGCCCCAGCTCGTCCGCGCTGGCCGACAGCAGCTTCTGCAGCCCGCCGAAGTGCTCGATGAGAGCATCGGCCGTGGCCTGCGGCATCCTCGGTATCTGCCCGAGCAGCCGGTAGCCCCAGGCGCTCACGTGCCTGCCGAGGCCGTCTTCGGCGCCAATCCCGATGGCCGCGGCCACGGCGGGCAGGTCCAGCAGCTGGTCAGCGCTCAGGCCGCTCAGCTGGCGGTCACCGGCCAGGCTGGCCGCATCAGGCCCGCCCGGGCCGCGCCCGGGCCCGCCCGGCCAGCCGGGGCGTCAGGCTGGCCGGGCCGGCTGAAGACCCCTGCGCCCGGCCTGGCCCGGCCGCGTAGTCCCTGAGCAGGAACTCGCGCTGCCGTCGCACGCCGGCCGTCAGCTCATCTGCCTGCAGGCCGAGGAGGCCGCTGTCCGTCCCGAGCTCGACCAGGTAGCCAGAGATCTCATCGGTGATGCGGCCGACCATCTCCAGCCGCTGAGCCACTACGGCCACATCCGCCGCGGTGGCGCGGTCCTCGATCTCCAGGGCGGTCAGCGCGGACGCGGCATCATCGAGCCGCCGCCGGTACCGCTCCAGCGTGGCGAGAGCCTGATGCGCGCGGGTCAGCAGCGCGGCGGAGTCCTCAAGCACGTAGCGCTCGCCGGCGGCGAACACGGCGATCGTCCGCATGGACTTGCTGACCGTGATGACCGGGAGCCGGGTCTGCGCGGCCACCCGCTCGGCCGTGCGGTGCCGGGTGCCTGACTCCTGGGTGGGCAGTGCTGGATCCGGAACGAGCTGCACAGCGGCGCGCAGGATACGGCTGCCGGACTGATCGAGGACGATCGCGCCGTCCATTTTCGCCAGCTCGCGCAGCCGGGTGGCCGAGAACGGCGCGTCGAGCTCGAAGCCACCGGAGCAGATCTGGGCGACGGCCGGGCTGAATCCCAGGACGATCAGCGCGCCGGTGTTACCGCGCACGATCCGCTCAAGGCCGTCCCTCAGGGCTGTCCCCGGAGCCACGACTGCGAGTGCCGAGCGACGGCGCTCGTCCCGCCCGATGCTCACCGCACGCACCTGCCCTCACGACGTTGCCACGTCACGGGCAGCGCGGCCACGTGACGAAGCGCAAGATGGCGTTCACTGCAGCCGCTGAACTGCCCCCTGGATGCCAGGCTAACCTCTGGCGTGCGGTCAGTCTCCCGGCTCGGGCAGGCGTCAGCCCAGCCCGAGCGCCGCGCTGATCGCCGAGCGCATGTCCGTCACCTCGGTCACTTCCATCGCTGCCGCGCCGTCAGGCAGGGGGATGCTGTCCGCGCGGGAGGCCGGCCGGGGCCGTCGACGCTGGCAAGGCGGCCGCGGTTACGGCCGGCGGCCCGCGCGGCCGCCTGCGGGGCGCCGGCCTGCAGCCCGGAGCCCGCGGGGATGACGGCGCGCCGGAAGCCCATCCTGGCTGCCTCGGCCAGCCGCCGCTGGATGCCGGTTACGCGGCGGATCTCGCCCGCCAGGCCGACCTCGCCGATCGCGACCAGGTCGGAGGGCACGTTGATGTCGCTCAGCGCGCTGGCGACCGCCAGGCCAACGGCGAGATCGACGGACGGCTCGGTGAGCCGCACCCCGCCAACGGTGGCGGCGAAAACATCCCGCCTGCCGATCTCCAGCCGGGCCCTGCGCTGCAGCACCGCCATCATCATGCCGACCCTCGCGGAGTCGAGCCCGGACACGACGCGCCGGGGCGGAAGGTCCCCGACGACGGGCCCGACCAGCGTCTGCACCTCCGCCAGCAGCGGCCGCCGGCCCTCCAGGGTGACCGTCACGCAGGTACCGGGAACGGGATCATGCCGCTCGGACAGGAACAGCCCGCTCGGGTCGGACAGCCCCGTCAGCCCGAACTCGCCGAGTTCAAAGCAGCCGAACTCGTCGGTCGGGCCGAACCTGTTCTTCAGCGCGCGGACCATCCGGAGCTGGCCGCGTGAATCTCCGTCGAAGTGCAGCACGACGTCGACCAGGTGCTCCAGCGTCCGCGGTCCGGCCACGGAGCCGTCCTTGGTCACGTGGCCGACCAGGACCGTCGTCAGCGTCCGCTGCTTCGCAAGCGCCGTGAGCGCGGCCGTGATCTCGCGGACCTGGGTCACGCCGCCGGGAACGCCGTCGACTCCGGCGGCACTGATCGTCTGGACCGAGTCCACGATCAGCAGCGACGGGCTGACTGCCTGCACATGCCCGAGCAGCGCGGCGAAGTCCGTCTCGGCGGCCAGGTAGAGCGAGTCGCTGACCGCTCCGATCCGGTCGGCCCGCAGCCGGACCTGGGCCGCGGATTCCTCGCCGGTCACGTAGAGCACGCGGCCCGAAGCCGCAGCCAGCGCGCCCGCCTCGAGCAGCAGCGTCGACTTCCCCACGCCGGGCTCGCCGGCCAGCAGCACGACCGCTCCCGGCACCAGGCCGCCGCCCAGCACCCGGTCCAGCTCGTCCATCCCGGTGGGCCTGGCCCTGGCCGCGGCGGCGTCGACCTGCCCGATGGGAACCGCGGCCGTGACCGGCTGGGCGGCCCTGAGCTGCGCCCGCGACGTCGCCCGGCCGAGCTCCTCGGCCCGTCCCTCGGTGATCGTGCCCCACTCGCCGCACTCCCCGCAGCGGCCGGCCCACTTGGCGCTCCGCCAGCCGCACGAAGAGCACTCGAACAGGACGGCGGTTGCTGATCTTGCCATGCTGGGAAGGTATCGGGTGCCGCCGACAGTCGGCGGCGCGCGGCGGCGCGGCGCGCCGGGCGGCATAAGCTGGAACCACAGGCGGCTCTGGCCCCGCGAAGAAGCCCGGCAGGGCCGGGATCTGGGGCACGGGATGCCGCCACGTGCACCTCCCGGGCAGCCGGGCGGGCAAAGGAGAGGCGATTGCGCAGGTCACCGAGGTGACAGCTATCAAGGTCGCGCTGTCGACTGCCTCCGTTTTCCCCGAGCGGACGCCGGACGCGTTCGAGACAGCCGCCCGGCTCGGCTACGACGGCCTAGAGGTCATGGTGACCGCGGACCCGGTCAGCCAGGACGCGGCAGTACTGCGGAAGCTGTCCGACTACCACGGCATCCCCGTGGTCGCCGTGCACGCGCCGAATCTGCTGATCACCCAGCGGGTCTGGAGCCGCGACCCGTGGATGAAGCTGATGAGATCGCGCGATCTGGCGGAGGCACTCGGCGCCCGCATCGTGGTCGTGCACCCGCCGTTCCGCTGGCAGCGCGAGTATGCCCGGTATTTCCAGGACGGCATCGCGGAGCTGTCGGCCGGAGGGAACGTCGCATTCGCGGTCGAGAACCTCTATCCGCTGCTGCGCGGCGAGACGGAGATCGCGGCCTACGCGCCCCACTGGAATCCGGTCGAGATGGACTGCAGCGCCGCGACCCTGGACGTCTCGCACGCCGCCGTGTCCGGCTCGGACGTGCTGGAGATGGCCGCGCAGCTGGGCAGCCGCCTGGCGCACGTGCACCTCGGTGACGGGACGAAGCCGGGCCTGCCGGACGAGCATCTGGTCCCCGGCCGCGGCACGCAGCCATGCGCGGAGCTGCTGCGCTGGCTGAGCGACACCGGCTACAGCGGCCACGTCGTGCTGGAGGTCAGCACGCACCGGGTGCCGACCCTGGGCGACCGGCAGGCTGACCTCGCCGAGTCGCTGGACTTCGCCCGCAGGTACCTGGCCGGCGCCTGCCCGGCCGGCGCCGGGACCCGCGGCTAGCGGCTCAGACCTCGAGTATCAGCGTGACCGGGCCGTCGTTGACGAGCTCCACCTGCATGTCCGCGCCGAACACGCCCGTCTCGACGCTGCCGCCGAGCCCGCGCAGCGCATCGGCGAACGCCGTCACCAGCGGCTCGGCCACCGGCCCCGGCGCCGCCGCGCTCCAGCTCGGCCGCCGCCCCTTCGCCGTGCTGGCATAGAGGGTGAACTGGCTGATCACGAGCAGCGGCGCCCCCGTATCGGCGCACGACTTCTCATCCGCCAGGATGCGCAGGTTATAGATCTTGCCCGCGAGCACCCCGGCGGCCGCGACGGTGTCGGTGTGCGTGACCCCGACGAGGACGACCAGGCCAGGCGCGGTCAGCCGGCCCGCCACCGTGCCGTCCACGGTCACGCTGGCCCGGCTGGCGCGCTGCACGACTGCTCTCACGGACCGAGATTCTGGCACGCCGCGCGCCCCGCGGGTGCCGCAGATCACCCCGGCGGCCCTGCGACCTGCCATTAGAGCGGGAACGAGGCCGATTAGACTGCGGTAGCCCGTACACCGCGGTACAGGAGGGTGCGTTCCAAGCCATGACCGACAGCACGACCACTGACCCCGGCCGGGCGGCCAGGCCCGGCCCGGCCACGCTGATCACCGTGGCACCGACGGGAGCCGAGTCGGAGAAGTCTGCCGTTCCCGCCCTGCCCGTCACGCTTGAGGAACTAGTCACGACGGCAAAACAGTGCCGCGAGGCCGGCGCCGCCGTGATCCATGTGCATATCAGGGACGCTGACGCGCGGCCGACCCTGGACCTGGTGCGGCTGCGCGACACCGTGCACGCGCTGCGGGAGTCCACCGATCTCATCGTCCAGCTGTCCACTGGCGGAGCGGTGACCGACAGCTTCGACCGGCGGCTGGCCGTGCTGGACGCGGGACCGGATGCCTGCTCGCTGACCTGCGGCACGGTGAACTTCGGCGACGACGTGTTCATGAACCCGTGGGGGTTCATGACAGAGCTGTACACCAGGACGCAGTCGCTCGGCGTCGTGCCGGAGTTCGAGCTCTTCGACTTCGGGCACATCGCCTCGCTCCACCGCCTGCTCGGGCAGTTCGGGCCGCCAGCCGGCGGCCACGTGCACTGTGACCTGGTGATGGGCGTGCCCGGCGGCATGCCGGGTGACGCGGCCACGCTGGTGCAGGCCGTAGCGGCCCTCCCGGCGGGGGCCACCTGGTCCGCCACCGGAATCGGCCGCACGTCGCTGCCGGTGCTGTTCGCCGCGCTGGCCGCCGGCGGTCACCTGCGGGTCGGCATGGAGGACACGGTCACGTTCTCCCGCGGCCGCCCGGTCGAGGCCAACGCTGAACTGGTCGAGCGCGCGGCAGCGGCGGCCGGCCTGGCTCAGCGGCCCGCAATGACGCCTGCCGCGGCACGCGAGATGCTGGGGGTGCCCGATCACCGCTGAGAGCCTGAGCCCAGTTGCTGACCCGGCCGGCGCTGACCCGGCCGGCGCTGACGCCGCTGGCTGCCCGCTGCGGCTAACCCTGTCCTGGCCGAGGTCGTCCGGTCCGGAGTCGTCGAGTCCCGGCACCGCGGCGCCGTCGCCGTTCTCGCGGCTGACGGCAGCGTCCTGCTGTCAGCCGGGTCGGCGGACGAGCCGATGTTCCCGCGGTCGTCCAACAAGCCGTTCCAGGCCGCGGCGATGCTGCGCTGCGGGCTGAAGCTCGACGGCGAGCTGCTGGCGCTGGCCGCGGCCAGCCATTCCGGCGAGGACTTTCACGTGGCCGGCGTTCGCGCGATCCTCGCGTCGGCCGGGCTCACCGAGGACGATCTGCAGTGCCCGCCTGACTATCCCCTCGATGAGCAGGCCAGCCGGGCCATGATCACCGCCGGGTGGCAGCCCGGACCGCCTGCACATGAACTGCAGCGGCAAGCACGCGGCGATGCTCGCGACCTGCGTCGCGGCGGGCTGGCCGACGCAGAGCTACCGCGACCCCGGGCACCCGCTGCAGCGGGAGATCCGCGAGACCATCTCCGCGCCTCGCAGGCGAGCCGGTCGCGGCGATCGGCGTCGACGGCTGCGGCGCGCCGCTGATGGCGATCTCGGTGACCGGACTGGCGCGGGCGTTCCGCGCCGTGGTGCTCGCGGAATCAGGCACGGCCGAGCGGGCCGTGGCCGATGCGATGCGCGCCCACCCGGAGTGGACGTCGGGCACGACCAGGCCCGAGCGCGCTCTGATGACGGCGGTCCCCGGCCTGCTGCTGAAGTCCGGTGCCGAGGGCGTCGAGGGCTTCGCGCTGGCGGACGGCCGGGCGGGCGCCTTCAAGACCGACGACGGCGCTGCCCGCGGCCGTGCCCCGGTCACCGTCAGCCTGCTCCGCCTGCTGGGCGCCGAAGCCGAGCCCGGTACGGACTCCGGCGCCCTGGCCGGGCTGGCGACCAGCCCGGTCCTCGGCGGCGGTCAGGTGGTCGGCGAGATCAGGGCCGCGATACTGCCGGGCTGACCGTCCCCGACCTGCCCGCTGACGGTTTCGCCGACGTCGGCGCGGGCGTCGGCTTCGGCTTCGGTGCAGGTAATCGAGCTCGGCAGGTTCACCAGGCAGCTCGGGCTCGTGCCGCTCGCCGGGAACGCCTCGGCCAGCCCGTCGGCGATGTACAGCGAGCGCTTCTCGTATCCGGCCGAGGTGTAGTGGATGCCGTCGTTGATGAACCAGCGCCGCTTCGGCAGCGCGGCCCAGTTGAAGACGCGCATGTTCGGGTAGCGGGAGCAGGCTCGCATGAGGGCGGCGTTCCACTTCAGCATGTTGGTCTCGGCATACGGGCCGCTGTGCAGCAGGGAGATGACGTTCACCCACATGACCGGCTCCCCGCGGGTCACCTGCATCATCTCGTTGATCCGCGCGGTCAGCCCGACGTTGGACCCGACCGCGACGTCTGCGGTGTCGTTGGTGCCGAGCGCGAGCACCCAGCAGCCGCGGAACCCCTGCTTGATGAGCCCGCGGGCGGCGTTGTAGCCGTTGGTGGTGCCGGGCAGCGACCTCGACTACCGAGCGCGCGCCGGTGATGTTGGTGTAGACGTTCTGCACGCCGACGTCCTCGTACCTGGCGGCCAGCCGCTGGTGCCGGTCGGGCAGGTAGTCGGGTGGAGACCATGCCCTCAGAGGTGGAGTCGCCGATGTGCAGCGACCGAGGTGCAGGAGGTGCGCAGCGGGCCGTTCTGCTGCAGCGCCGCGGACTCCGGACCGGGTGTGGCGCTCTTGCCGGGGGCGCTGGCGTGGCTGACCGAGTTCGTCGACTTGGACAGCGCGCCGGAGCCGGTGCCGAGCGCCGCGGCGCTGGAGGCCGCCGGGACGGCGACCACTCCCGCGAGCCCGCCGAAGCGCCACCAGGACGACCCCGGTCGCGCCGGCGGCCGCCGCCAGCCGGGATGCACCGAGCCCGGCGAGCTGGCGGGTGCGCAGGCGGTTCCAGGCCCGCCCGATGGCGCCGTGCCGGACGGGCTCCTCGACAAACTTCCAGGACAGCGCCGCGAGCCCGATGCTCGCCGCGATCTGCCAGACGGCACGGGTCAGGTCCTCCGTGCTGTTGGCCGGAGTCGTGAGCACGATGACCGGATAATGCCACAGGTAGATGCCATACGACCGGACGCCGATCCAGCGCAGCGGACGCCAGCCGAGCGCCGCCCCCACCAGGCTGCCCGGGCAGGCAGCGGCCGCCACCACGGCGACGCTGGCGACGCTGAGGACGACCAGGCCGCCGTGGTACAGGAACGTCGAGTACTGGCCGACGCGCCAGATCATCACCGCGATCACGGCGAGCCCGAGGACGGCGGGAACGTCCAGGATCCTGGCCGTTCTCTTGCTGGACCGGGCGGCTGTCCGGCTGGACCACAGCATCGCGACCGCGGCGCCGATCAGCAGGCCGCAGGCGCGGGTATCGGTGCCCTCGTAGACCCTCGTCGGGTCGACGGCAGGCTGGTAGATGACCCACATGAGAGCGGCGGACGCGGCGGCCAGTGCCAGCGTCGGCAGGGCAAGCCAGCGGACGGCGGCAGTGGTGCGGCGGCGGCGGATCAGGAACATGCCGGCCAGCAGCACCCACGGCCAGATCAGGTAGAACTGCTCCTCGACCGCGAGCGACCAGAGATGATCGAGCGGCTGCGGCGGGGCGAAGCGCGAGAAGTAGGACTGACCCTCCGACGATGAGGTACCAGTTGCTGGTGTAGGTCGCGGCGGCCGCGACGGCGCCGCGGAGGCTGGCCAGCCGGGCGCGGTCAAGCAGCGTGACCCACGCGGTCACGATCGCCAGCATCACGAACAGCGCGGGCAGCAGGCGCCGGGCGCGGCGCGCCCAGAAGTTGCCGAGGTTCGCACGCCCGGTGGCGAGCCACTTGCTCAGCAGCAGATCGGTGATCAGAAAGCCGCTAAGGGTGAAGAACACCCCGACGCCGAGCAGACCGCCCGGCGCCCAGCTGAACTGTTCATGAAAGGCGATAACGGCCAGCACCGCAATGGCGCGCAGGCCGTCAAGTCCTGGCATATACCGCTGATCCGAGCCAACCGGCTTCGGCATGGTTCCCCCTGGCCCTTGACACATCAAGCGACCGGGGAACTACCCAGAGTAGTTTCTCGATTACGTATTGTCATTGACAAAATCTGATAGCAGAAAGGCCCGGACCGGCGCGCCTGACTGCATTCAGCTCATGCAGCAGGCCGTTACCGGACCGGGCCAGCGGTCGCTCGCGCCGCCTACGGCACGATGCAGCCGCTGCTGTGCCCGCCGGCCGGGAAGGCCCGCGCGAGCGCGCGCGCGATGGCATGGGCGCGGATCGCGTAACCAGCAGAGGTGTAGTGGATGCCGTCGTCGAGGTGCCAGGCCGGGCGGCACCAGGGCGGCCCAGTTGAAGATCCGCATGTTCGGGTAGGCGCGGCAGGCGGCGGCCAGCGTGCTGTTCCACCGCTGCATGTTGGCCTCCGACCACGGACCGCTGCTCAGGTCGGTCTGGGTGTTGACCCACATGACGGGCTCGCCGTGCGCGGCCGACATCATCTCCCGGATGCGCGCCATCAGGCCGACGTTCGAGCCGACCGAGACGTTCGCGGTGTCGTTGGTGCCGAGCGCGAAGACCCAGCAGCCGCGATAGCCCTGGCGGTCCCAGCCCGAAGCCACCCGGTATCCGTTGATCTGGCCGGGCATCTGCTCGACGATCGAGCGGCCGCCGGACGCGCTGATCCAGGTGTGCCGGACGCCGACATCCCGGTACTGGGCCGCCAGTCGCTGTGCCGGGTCCGGCAGCCACTCCGGTGAGACCATGCCCACGGACGTCGAGTCGCCGATATGCGCGACCGAGGTGCAGGAGGTACGGCCGGCAGCCGCCACGGATGCGGCACGGGCGCCCGGCCTGTTCGCGGCCGGGAACCGCCTTCGCTGGCGCCGCGGCCCGATGGCGCGACGGCCGGCTGCGGCCGCTGCAGCGGCCCTGCTGCCGCCGGTGAACGCACCCGCGACGGCAGCACTTACCAGGGCGACGGCCACGCACCACGGCGACACCGGCGGCGACGGCCAGCCGGCGCCGTGCGCGCCGCGGGCGTCCGGGCCGGCTGCCTGCCGGTGCCCGGCCTGGGCCGGGGTCAGTACGCCAGCGCATGGCGGTCTCCGTTCCGGGTGACGAAAAGGGGCAAAAACGTCCTGACGGCAGCTGTCCGACGGTCGCTCGCGTGCGAACTGGCGCTGCGCTTGTCTCAGGGAGAACGCCTGGCGGAAACAGCCCGATTCCCCTCGCCGCGCTGGCCTGGCCGCGGTCCAGCTCGGCGGAAGGCCTCGTGAAGGCCTGTGTTCTGGCTGGTCAGCGCCGTCTTCTCCGGGCCGGGGCTGCGGCGGCGGATGTGACCGGCGTCACCTGCTCTGACCGCACGACGGGCAGGTCGCCGGTGCTAGCTGGCCCGTTTGCAGTTGCAAGCACCGCAGTGCCAGACTGATGCCATGAGCCCGGTCAACGTAGGCGCCATCGGCGCGTACATCAGGGAACAGCGAGAGCAGGCCAAGATCTCCCTCCGCCAGCTGGCGCAGTCGGCCGGCATCTCCAACCCGTATCTGAGCCAGATCGAGCGCGGCCTGCGGCGGCCGAGCGCCGACATCCTTCAGCAGATAGCCAAGGGGCTGCGGATATCCGCGGAGGCCCTGTACGTCCAGGCGGGGTTTCTCGAGGACCGGCCGCCTGGCTCGCTCGTCAGGGACGCGGTGCTGACCGATGCCGAGCTGACCGAGCGGCAGAAGCAGATGCTGATCGAGATCTACGAGTCGTTCCGCAAGGAGACGATGATTGCCCGCGCCGAGGCCGGGGAGATCGACGACCCCGACCTGATGCCGGACGAGGCGGCACTGGCCTGGCCGGAGAACATCAGCCCGGCAGCGCTGACGGCGCGGCCGCGGCGCCTGGCCATCGCCGGCTCGACGCCGGCGCCGTCGATGACGAGGACGCCGATGATGACTTCGATGAGCTGGACGATTTCGGCCAGGACAGCTCCGGCAGCCCCTGGGCCCCGCCCGAGGCAGCTGATCCGGACCAGGGCGGCACACTTCATCAGTTCCCGCCGCCCTCCGGCACCAGGTAGCGTGTCGCCGTGACCATCGTGAACCCGACAGCCCTGACGGTTGTCAACCTGTTCTTCTGGGTGCTCCTGCTCGGGGCGTTCGTGATCGAGGCCTGGGCGTTCGTCGATGTCATCCGCCGTCCCAAGGCCGCATTCCCGGCAGCAGGCAAGCAGACCAAGCCGATCTGGCTGATCATTCTCGGCGTCGCCTTCGTGATCGGGATCGCCGGCGCTGTCGGCTACCTGACGCTGCTGAGCTTCTTCCCGATCATCGCGTTCGTCGCTGCCGCGATCTACCTGGTCGATGTCCGGCCCAAGGTCAAGGCCATCGGCCGCGGGAGCAGCGGTCAGCACATGGGGCCTTACGGGCCCTGGTAGCCAGGCTCGCCGCCGCGCCGGGCGCTACGCTCGACGGGCACCTACTTCTCGCATCCTCGGCCCGCGACCGGGCCAGCGCTTCCCGGTTCGGTGCCATGCGCACGAGCGGAGTCCTGTCATGACTGAATCGCAGTGGCGAACCCACCGGCTCGAGCTCGCCGATCAGACGCTGCGTGAGTGGGACGCCGTGGTGCTGCACTCCGGCGAGGACGGCATCGTCCTGGACCGGTCGGCGTTCTACCCGGGCGGCGGCGGCCAGCCGCCGGACGAGGGCGTGCTGCTGTGGGGCGGCGTGCAGACCCGGATCGCGGGGGTCAGGAAAGGCGACGAGGAGTACCTGATCCCGGCCGAGGGCGACCCGGTGCCGCCCGCCGGGACGACCGTGCGCGGCGCGCTCGCCGACGACCGGCGCACGGCCCTGATGCGGACCCACTCCGGGCTGCACGTGCTGTGCGGCGTGGTCTTCCGCGACTACGGCGCCCTGGTGACGGGCGGCAACATGGAGCCGCTGTCCGCCCGGATGGACTTTGACCTGCCCGAGCTGCCGGAGGGGTTCAGGGACGCGGTGGAGGCGGCCTGCAACGCTGAGATCAGCGCCGACCGGCGGATCGACGTGCGGGTCCTGCCGCGGGCCGAGGCGTTCGCGCTGCCGGACATCATCAGGACCGCGACGAACCTGGTCCCCGAGGACGTCGCCGAGGTCCGCATCGTCGACATCGTCGGCCTGGATCAGCAGGCGGACGGCGGCACGCACGTGGCCAGCACCAAGCACATCGGCCGCATCGAGGTCGCCAAGATCGAGAACAAGGGACGGGGATTCCGCCGGCTGCGCATCCGGGTGGCCGACTGAGCCAGCTGGCGCCGTCAGGCCGGGTCGAGCCCGAAGCTGATGACCCGGTCCGGGATAGACCCGGATGATCTCCGCTGAGAAGCCAGGCTGCTGGCCGGCCTGATCGCGCAGCGCCTCGGCGTGGCCGCGGATCTCGACGCAGCGCACCCGCCACGGCTGGACCGAGGCGATGTCGTCCACGACGAAGGCAACCTTCGGGTTCGCGGCCAGGTTGCGGAACTTGCGGCTGGCACCCATGGCGCGGCCGCCGATGTCGATGGTGCCGAGCTCGGCGTTGTACCTGAAGCCCACCGGGCTGTTCTGCGGCGCGCCGCTGCCGTCCACGGTGGCGAGGCGGCCGAGGCGCTGCGTCTTCAGATACGCGAGCACATCGGCGGTCAGCTGACTGGTGCTCTCCGGCATGGCCTGTCTCCTTGTCCGCGCTGCCGTACCGCAGGCCCCCGCGGGCGCGGCGGCAGCGCATACCTTGTCTGCAGGCAACAGCCGCTGGCCGCGACTCCTTCCGAAGCCGGCCGCCAGCCGGACATGTACCGGATGTCGAAGGGAGCTGCCTTGCTATCACCGCCTGACGTCGCCGCGAGTGCGCGACGCCTACGGTTCGAGGAACTGTACAACGCCCATCACGTCAGCCTTCTCGCTTACGCGCTGCGCCGGACGGCGAACACCGATGACGCCGCCGACGTGCTCGCGGAGACGTTCCTGACGGCCTGGCGGCGCCTCGATGAGCTGCCGGGAGGCGATCAGGCGCGGCTGTGGCTGTACGGAGCTGCCCGCCGCATCCTCGCCAATCATCACCGCGGCCAGCGGCGGCGGCTGGCGCTGGCCGACCGGCTGAAGGCGGATCTGGCGCCTCCTACCGCCCCGCTGACCCGGGCGGGGAGCTCGCCGAGATCGCGGCCGCCTTTCAGCGGCTGCCGGAGTCCGACCGCGAGCTGCTCGCCCTCGCCAGCTGGGAGGGACTCGACGCCTGGCCAGATCGCGGCGGTGCTCGGCTGCTCCCGCAACGCAGCCAGGATCCGGCTGCACCGGGCCAGGCGACGGCTTGGCGCCGAGATCGGCCAGCCCGTACCCGGCCCGGCGCACCGCGCGAGCACAACGAACGGAGACTTCGCATGAACATCATCAGCCAGATCTCGCCGGTCACCGATGCGGAGGCAGCAGCCGGGCTGGTCCGGCCGGGCACGGTCGCGGCCCTCGCTGAGGACATCACCCGCACTCTGCCTGCGACTGCCGTGGCCGCCGGGACCGGTGCCCCGCGTCCGCGGCGCTGGGCGCGCCGCGCAGTCATCGGCGTGCCGGTCGCGGCAGCGCTGGCGGTCGCGGACTGGTCGCGACCTCAGCCGGGTCGCCTGGCCAGCATGTCGGCCCGGTCGCAGTCGGCCCGGCCAGGGCGCAGGCGGCCGTCATGACCGTGACCCGGCATGGCCGCTACCTCGACATCGTCGTCCGGGACCCGGTCGCCGATCCGGGGAAATACCGTGCCGAGTTCGCCCGGTACCACCTCAACATCACCCTGAAGCTCGTTCCGGCCTCGCCGTCCGTCGTCGGAACGCTGGTGGCGGAGAGCCTGTCCGCCGGGAGCGGGTCCCAGCTGAAGGTCATCACCGCGGTCGGCCGCTGCTTTACCGGTGGCGGCGGCAGCGTGTGCCCGGTCGGCATCCGGGTGCCGGTCAGCTACCGGGGCACGGCGATGCTGGTCTTCGCCCAGGGCGGCGAGGCCAGGCGAGCAGTACGAGTCGGCCGGAGTGGTCACGGCGCCGGGCGAGGCCATGCACGGGCTGGACTTCGCCGGCAAGACGGCCGCCCAGGTGGAGGCCATGCTCGCCCGGCGGGGCGTGACGGTGGCGCAGTGGCGGGTGCAGCGCGGCGACCAGTGCTACACCGAGAGCCGCCGCAGCGTGCCCGGCAGCTGGCGCGTGTACCAGGCGGTCCCGTGGGCACCCGGTCAGGTGCTGTTGTGGGCAAGCAAGACCCTGCCCGTTCCCGTCTGCACGCCGAGAGCGGGATCGCCAGTCGCGTCTCCGTCACCCACCGCATAGCCGGGGCGCGGCGGGGTAGCTGACGGCTGAGGGAATCAGGGCGGCAGCGGCCGGGACCGGCTTAAGGTCCCGGCCGCTGCCGTTCCCTGGCAGGACCAGCGGTCAGTGCTGGCCAGGACCAGCAGATCAGTGCAGGGGCAGGACCAGCAGGGCCGCCGGAATCGCGACGATGGCGGCCGATACGACGACAATCAGCGCCAGCGCGGCGTTGCTCAGCCCCGGAGCCGGCCGGAGCAGCCTGACCACCCTGGCAGCGACCTCGCACTCTTCCGCCCGGTGAGCGACCCCCAGTGCTCCCGACGGCACGCCGCCGCCGCCGGCCGCCCCGACCCGCAGCAGCGCGGTCGCCAGTTCCCTGGCCGGCCGCTGCCGGAGGGCCCGGTCGTCGGCATGCATCTCGACGAGCAGGCCGACGGCCCGGTAGGCCTGCCGGGCGATGCCCGCCCAGCGGAACGCCCGCAGCAGTGCCAGGAACGGGAGCAGCACCAGGTCGTGGCGCTCGCGAAGGTGCGCGCGCTCGTGAGCGAGCACGGCGGCGAGTTCGTCGGCGTCCAGCAGGTCCAGGGTTCCGGCGCTGATCACGATCGCTGACCTCAGGCCGGGCAGGCAGTACGCGGCCGCAGCCGGGTGGTCCACCACGAGGGCACCGGGCACCTTGGGGTCCCCGTGGGCCAGCAGGCTCAGCAGCTCGCGCTGGCGCTGGCGGGCGCGCACGACGGAGGCCGAGGCGGCGATGAGAATCCAGCACAGAACGGCCAGCAGGACCACGCCTGCCGCCAGGCACAGCAGCCGGAGAGCGCCGACCAGGTCAATGACGGCAGGCGGGATGCCGGTCCTGGCAATACTCGCAAGCCGGGCAAGGGCGCCGCTGGCCACCGCGGCGCCGCGGGCCGTGGCGCCGAAGCCGATGAGCGCGCCGACCGCCGCGAGACCCCAGCCCAGGCCGATGGCCTGCCAGAGCAGGATGGCCGCGGCCGGCGACCGGCGCGGCCAGGATGCGGCAGCCAGAACGTGAGCGGCGGGGATGCAGGCGACGGCTACCGCGGCGAGGATGAGGACGGACGCGGACATGGCCTCACCCCCGGATAACGCCGCCGAGCGCTCCGAGGGCCCGCAGCAGCGTCTGGGCCTCGGTACCGGACACGCTGCGGGCGAATCGCGCCAGCGCAGCCTGCCGGTCCCCGGTCTGGTCCAGCGCACTCAGCATAAGCTCGGTCACGTAGGCTTCCCGGCTCTCCGCGGCACGGTAGTGCCATGCTCGGCCATTGCGCTCTCGCCGGGCAAAGCCCTTCTTGGCGAGCCGGTCGAGCACCGTCATCACGGTGGTGTGAGCCAGGTCCCGATCGGTCAGAAGGCCGCTGACCTCGCGCACACTGAGCGGGTCGGATGCCTCCCACAGCACGTCCATTATGGCGCGCTCAAGCTCCCCAAGTCGGTTCACGCAGCAATTCTAACGTGGACGAATCAGGCCCCACAGAGGCCGGCCCGGCCCACGCGCCTCAACCGGCGCCCGCTCGGGGCGTGGGGGCCGGATTAGTGCTGCTCTGGCAGCAGCAGCGAGGCACCCATCAGGCACGCGAAGCCCGGCCGCGCTAGCTTGCAGGTGTGACTGTCCCTCGTATCGGCGTCAGCGTGGACCTCGTCATCCTGACGGTGCGCGGGGGCCAGCTGGCGACGCTGGCCTGGCGCCGGGATTCCGAGCCCTACTCCGGGATGCAGGCGCTGCCCGGCGGGTTCATCCGGCTCGATGAGGACCTGCCGGCGGCGGCCGCCCGGGTTCTTGGCGAGCGGGCCGGCCTGCCCGGCGCCCCGGTGCACCTGGAACAGCTGCAGACCTACGGCTACCCGGACCGCGATCCGACCAGGCGGGCTGTCTCGGTCGCCTACCTTGCCCTGGCACCGGACCTGCCCGCGCCCGACACCCCCCAGATGAGCTGGCAGCCCGTCAGCGCGCTGACCCAGATGGCCTTCGACCACGAGCGCATCCTGCAGGACGGGGTGGAACGCGCCCGCTCGAAGCTCGAGTACACCGCCCTGGCCGCGGCCTTCTGCCGGGATGAGTTCACCGTGGCCGAGCTCCGCCGGGTCTATGAGATCGTCTGGGGCGCGCAGCTTGACCCGCGCAACTTCCACCGCAAGGTGACGGGCGCGCGCGATTTCCTGGTCGAGACCGGCGAGACGACGGCGTCCGGCGGCGGCCGTCCGGCGCAGCTGTTCCGGCGGGGCAGCGCGGTCCTGCTGCACCCGCCGATGCTCCGGCCGTCGCTGCTGCAGCCGCGACGCCAGGAGCCTGATCGCCCCTTACCCTGAGGAGAGGCAGGCGCCCGGCTAGCCTGTGACAAACCCCGGAACGGGCACATACCGGGCGGCAGCGGCGATCGGCAGGAGGACAACGGTGTCCGAGCAGTCACCACGTTTCCGGCAGGTGCTTGACCAGTTCGCTGGCTACAAGCCCGGCCGGGCCCCGACCCTGACCGGCGGCAGGACATTCAAGCTGTCCTCCAACGAGTCGCCCTATGACCCGCTGCCATCCGTCGAGGCCGTTATCGCTGACGCCGGCCGCTACGTCAACCGCTACCCGGACAACACCGCAGCCGCGCTGACCGAGGCGATCGCGGACCGGTTCGGCGTCCCGCCCGCGGACGTGGCGGTCGGCTGCGGCTCGGTCGGCATCGCGCAGCAGCTGCTGGAGGCGGTCGGCGAGCCCGGTGCCGAGGTGATGTACGCCTGGCGCTCGTTCGAGGCCTACCCGTACCTGACCGACCTGTCCGGTGCCACCTCCGTGCGCATCCCGCTCCGCGACTACGGGCACGACCTGCCCGCGATGGCCGCCGCGATCACGGACCGGACCAGGCTCATCTTCGTCTGCACGCCGAACAACCCGACCGGCACGGCCGTCCGGCGCGGCGAGCTGACGCGGTTCCTTGACCAGGTTCCGGCTGACTGCCTGGTGGTCATCGACGAGGCCTACGTGCAGTACGTTCGCGATCCCGACGTCCCCGACGGCCTGAGCCTGTACGCTGGCCGCCCGAACGTGGCGGTCCTGCGGACCTTCTCCAAGGCCTACGGGCTGGCCGGGCTGCGGGTCGGCTATCTGGTCGGGCACGAGCCGGTGGCACAGGCGGTGCGCAAGACCATGCTCCCGTTCACGGTGAACTCGCTGGCCCAGGCCGCCGCGATCGCCTCGCTGGCGGCCGAGGCCGAACTGCTGGAGCGAGTCGAGCTCGTGGTCAAGGAGCGGGATCGGGTGCGGCATGAGCTGCTCGGCCAGGGCTGGGCCGTGCCTCCGACTGAGGCGAACTTCGTCTGGCTGCCGCTCGGCGACCGGTCAGAAGACTTCGCGGCGGCCTGTGACGCGGCCGGCGTCAGCGTCCGGCCGTATGCGCCGGACGGCGTCCGGGTCACGATCGCCGACCCGGAGGCCAACGACGCGTTCCTGGCCGCGGCCGCCAGCTACCCGCACCGCGCCTGACCGGCTCACAGCAGGACGCAGTCTGGCCGTAGGACAAAATGGGTCCATGGTGACGCTGGCGGAGATCGAGACTGGCCAGGGACCCGTCCGGCTGCGCACGGCCCGGCGGGAGGATGTGCCGGCGATTGTCGGGCTGATCGCGGCAGATCAGCTGGGTGCCACCAGAGATGGCGTTCGTGACGATGCGGACCTGGCGGCTTACACGGCGGCCTTCGAGGCGATCGACGCCGACCCGGCGCACCTGCTGCTGGTAGCCGAATCCGGCGGCGAGGTGGTGGGCACGATGCAGCTGTCGTTCCTTCCCGGCCTCGCCCGCCGCGGCGCGCTGCGAGCGCAGATCGAGGCGGTCCGGGTGGCGGAGAGCACCCGCGGCGGCGGCCTCGGCGCGGCCATGATCGACTGGGCGATCAGCGAGGCGCGGAACCGGCAGTGCGCGCTGGTCCAGCTGACGACCGACAAGTCGCGCACCGATGCACACCGCTTCTACCAGCGGCTGGGCTTTGTTGCCTCGCACGAGGGGATGAAGCTCGCGCTATGAGCACGCCAGGCTGCCGGGAAGCTGTACGTCATCCACGAGAACCCGGAGTGGTACGCGCCGCTGGCGGCCGCTTTCGACACCGCGGGCGTCCCGCACGAGCCCTGGCTGCTCGGCGACGCGGCCATCGACCTCGGTGCGGACCCGCCGGCCGGGGTGTTCTGGTCCCGGATGAGCGCCTCCTCGCATACCCGCGGGCACCCGTACGCCAAGGACCAGACCCGCGGCGTGCTTGCCTGGCTGGAGGCCAGCGGCCGCCGCGTGGTGAACGGCCGCCGCGTGATCGACCTGGAGATGAGCAAGGTCGAGCAGCTGACGGCGCTGCGGGCAGCCGGGTTCGACGTGCCGAGGACGACTGCCGTGGCAGGCCGCGACGGCGCTGGGGGCTGCGGCGAAGAGGCTGCCCGTTCCCTTCATAGCCAAGCACAACCAGGGCGGTAAGGGTCTCGGCGTGCGGTTGTTCGCATCGCATGCGGACTTTGACGCCTACCTGGCGGGCCCGGACTACGAGCCGCCCGTCGACGGGATCACGCTGCTGCAGGAGTACCTGGTCGCGGCGGAGCCGCGGATCACCAGGGCCGAGATCGTCGGCGGCGAGTTCATCTACGCGATCACCGCGGACACCGCGCGCGGCGGCTTCCAGCTGTGCCCGGCCGATGCCTGCGCGGTGAGCCCGCCCGGCGCTGCGGCGGCTGCCGAGCCGAGCCTGTTCGCGCTGCGGACCGGGTTCGGGCACCCGGTGATCGGCAGGTACCTGGACTTCGCGGCAGCGCACGGGATCGGCATCGCCGGCTTCGAGTTCATCGAGACCGCCGACGGGCGGCTGGTCACTTACGACATCAACACCACGACCAACTACAACGCCGAGATCGAGGCGGCCGCGGACCGCCCGGCCCTGCCGGCAGTGGCCGCCTATCTCGGCGGGCTGCTGGCGGCTGCCGGCCAGTAGCGCTCCGGCGGCGGCAGCGGCCGGGCGCGGGCGAGCGGAGGATCAGATGAGGTTCGGGTACTGGATGCCGATCTTCGGCGGCTGGCTGCGGAATGTCACCGACGAGGGCATGCCGCTGTCCTGGCCGTACCTCCGCGACCTGGCAGCGGAGAGCGAGCAGCTCGGCTTTGACCTCTCCCTGATCGCCGAGCTCAACCTCAACGACATCAAGGGACACCGGGCAGCGTCGCTGGACTGCTGGACGCTCGCGCCCGCCGTCGCGGCCGCGACCAGCACGCTGGAGCTCATGCTCGCGGTCCGGCCGAACTACCACGCGCCGGCGCTGACCGCCAAGGCACTGTCCACCCTTGACGTCATCGCGCCCGGCCGGATCTCGCTCAACGTCGTGTCGTCCTGGTGGAAGGACGAGGCCGCCCAGTACGGCGCGCCGTTCGACGTGCACGACGCGCGCTACGCCCGCACGCAGGAGTGGCTGGATGTGGTCGGGCGGCTCCTGCGCGAGGACACCGTCACGCACTCGGGCGCGCTGTACCAGCTGGACGGCACGGTGCTTGAGCCGAAGCCGTCCCGGCTGCCGCCGGTCTACATGGGCGGCGAGTCGCCGAAGGCCAAGGACGTGATCGCGGCGCAGGCCGACGCCTACGTCATGCACGGGGACGCGCCGGACGTGATCGCGGCCAAGATCGGCGACCTGAGCGCGCGCCGGGCCACGGCCGGCGGGCCGCCGCTGACCTTCGGCGTCTCCGGTTACGTGATCTGCCGGGACACGCAGGCCGCAGGCGCAGGCAGAGCTTGAGCGGATACTCGACGTCCGGTCGTCGCCGGAGGCGTACGCCTCGTACCAGGACTTCCTCGCCGGGTCGCAACTGGAGTCGCAGGTCTCGCTGGAGGAGTACAGCGTGTCCAACCGCGGCCTGCGCAGCGGCCTGATCGGCACGCCGGATCAGATCGCCGATCGCCTGCACGCCTACGAGCAGGCCGGGGTCGGCCTGATGCTGCTGCAGTTCTCCCCGCAGCGGGAGGAGATGGCCAGGTTCGGCCGGGACGTCATCGCCCGCTGCCGGCGGCGGCTGAGACCCGCCCGCTACGGAGCGGCCTTGCGGTCCAGCTTCTCGACGACGAGGCGGTAGGACTGCCGTGGCCGCCCTGGATGCGGGCTCCGGCGCGGTGGCAGCGGCAGGGCCAGGCCCTCGTCGGCAAGTGCGCGCAGCTGGCGCCGGGCGGTGCGCGGGGTTACCGACAGCAGCCTGCCGGTGAGCTCGGCGTCGACGACGGGGCTCGCGTCCGCCTCCAGACTGCGGGCGAGCCTGGCTAACGTCTCCAGACTGCGCAGCCTGCTGAGGCTGTCAGCTGCGCCCCCGGCCCGGCCGCTGTCCTGCCGGGCTCTGGGCAGCTGCGGGCGCAGGTCAGGCGGACCGGCGGCGGCTCGCGACGCGGCGGGCGGGCGCTGGCCGCTGGCAGGCAGGCGGTAGCCCGCAGGCACCGGCCGGGCGCGGCGCGCGCTGGCGCCGGGTGCCGTGCGCCTCAGCTCGCGTCGTGCAGCGTCCTCGGCGGCCTGTTCTGTCCGCCCGGTCCCGATGGCGACATCGAGCGCGATCCCGAGCTGCCGCGCGGCGGCTGCGGCGAACGGCAGCTGGGTCCCGCGAAGCCGCCGAACGGCAGGCCACCGCCCGAAGCTGGCAGACCGCTGGCCGCCGGCCGGCGGACCGCCAGCGACCGGCACGGGGCCCTCGACGGGTGGCTCACCCGCCGCCCGCGCCAGGGAGCCACGGGTCGCGACGACAAGGAAGCCGTGCTCGCTGACCGGGCTCACGGTCGCATCCAGCTGATGTGCCTCGTGTGCCAGCAGCCCGTGCACGGCCAGCCTCAGCTCTTCGCGTTCCAGCCGCGGCGTCCGCCCGCTGCCGTCGTCGCGCAGCTCGGGCACCTCGATCAGCACCACCGCGAGCTGAGCCGCAGCCAGCGCTCGCTGCTCGGCCAGCATGATCGCGGCCCGGAGAGCCGCGACGATCGCGTGATCGGACGGCCGGACGGTGATGGCGGGCACCTGGCTGGCGGCCAGGCGCCGGCCAACCTCGTCGAGGCAGGTGATCGCGACCGTCGTCTGCCCCAGCTGCCACAGCCGGGCGTGATACGAGGCCATCGCCGCAGGGCTGGCGATCTCCTCGCGCACGTGCACCCGATGGGCGGTCACCCCGGTCTCGGCGAGCGCGTGCGTGACCTCCAGGCGCGTGAAGGTGTCGAAACTGGCTCTCGCCGGATCGGTGCCCGCGCGGCCGGCGCGCAGCAGTGCCGAGATGAGCGGCCCGTCGGCAAGCTGGATGTGGACTGCCGGACTGTCGAGCACGCCGGCCCGGCGCGCGTAGGCGAGCGGTGCCGGGCTGGCGAACAGCCACGAGTCGACCGCGCCAAGGCGTGCCACCTTGTCGGGTGCTGACTGCTCGTCGGTATAGGCGGCGGTCAGCAGCCGGCAGCGCAGGCCGCTGTCGTCGATGTCGTCGGCGGTGGTCAGCCGCAGCATCCCGCCAGCCGGCCCGGGCAGCCCGGCCGCGAGCACGATCCTCTCCAGGAGAGCGTGCGGGCCGGCAAGTCCGACGGTGGCTAGCTGACGCGTGCGTGCGCTTGCGCCCCTGCTGCCCCGCGCGATGCTCTCAGTCACGCTGCAATCCGTCCCCCGGCCCCGGGTACTTCGCTACTTACTTCGTAGCTCAGTCTCGGGCCGCGGGGAAGGAGTCAACGGCTGCTGATCTGGCTATTCAGGGCCGGCCAGCCCTGTGTTAGCGCCGGCGCGCTAGCTGATGACCTCGGAGCTGATGTCGGCGCCGAGCGTCGCCAGGCGGGGGGCGACCGAGGCGTGGCCGCGGTCGATCAGGTAGCCGGGCGCGACAACCGTCTCGCCGTCGGCGGCGAGGCCGGCCAGGATCAGCGCGACTCCGGACCTCAGGTCGTGCGCGATGACGTCGCAGCCGTGCAGCGGAGTCGGCCCGTGCACGAGCACGGCGTTCCCGGCGACCTCGACCTTGGCGCCCATCTTGTTGAGCTCCTCGGCCAGCATGTAGCGGCCGTCGAAGATGGTCTCGCGGATGTAGCTGGTGCCATCGGCCAGGCAGCTCAGCGTCATGATCGGTGACTGCAGGTCGGTGGCGAAGCCGGGATAGGTGTCCGTGATCACGTTGATCGGCCGCAGCTGGCGGTCCCGGCGCACCTGGACGATCGCGCCCGTGGGTGGAGAACTCGACACCCATCTGCTCCAGCTTCCACCGGGCGACGCCGAAGTGCTCCAGCGAGGCACCCACGAGGCTGATCTCGCCGCCCGTGATGGCTGCCGCCATCGCGAAGACACCGGCATCGATCCGGTCGGCCATGACGGTGTGCTCCACGGCGGTCAGCTCATCGACGCCTTCCACCGTGACGAAGCCCGTGCCGCCGCCGCTGATGTGCGCGCCCATCTTGGTCAGGAACGCGATGACGTCGAGCACCTCAGGCTCAAGCGCGGCGTTGTCGATGATCGTCGTGCCGGGCGCCATCGACGCGGCCATGATCAGGTTCTCGGTACCGGTGTGCGACGGCGTGTCCAGGTACAGGTGCGCGCCCTGCAGCCGGTCGGCCTTGATGTGGATGACGGTCTCGCCCTCTTCCACGATCGCGCCGAGCCGGGCGAAGCCGCGGTAGTGGAAGTCAAGGCTCCGGCTGCCGAGGTTGCATCCGCCGATGCCCTCGATGGTGGCCTCGCCGAGCCGGTGCAGCAGCGCGGGCACGAACAGCACCGAGGCGCGGAACCGGCGGGCGATCTCCGCGGGAAGGACCGAGCTGGTCAGCTCGGAGGCGTCGACGACGAGAGTCCGCTCGGCTTCGTGGAACTTGACCACGGCGCCGACCGCCTGGGCCAGCTCGACGGCCCGCCGCACGTCCTCGATGACCGGGACGTTCCGCAGGACGGTCCGGCCCTTCTCGGCCAGCAGTGACGCGGCGATCATCTTCAGCGCGGCGTTCTTGGCGCCCTGTACGAAGACAGTGCCTTGAAGCGGGTTGCCGCCCCTGACGATATAGCGGGTCTCTGGGCCGCTCGTCATCGTGATGGAACTCCCGTCGGTTGGCTGCATCATGCCGGATGCCCGGAACGACCCCGGGTCCGCTGCCCATGCAGACTGCAGGTAACCATCATCCAGATCGCCTGCTTGTCGTGACGTCAAGTATTCCACCGCTCCCGAGCCCCCCAGACCAAGACGACAGTGTTACGTAACGTAGCCGAGCGCATTCAAAGCGTCATCATGAGGGTTACCCCACTTAGTTCCAGCGCATCCCGGTGATACGCTCATACGCCGCTACGTAGGTGCGCCGGGTCTGCTCGACGACAGCGGCGGGAAGCGGCGGCGGGGGCTCGCCGCTGGTCCGGTCCCAGCCGGATTCCGGTGACGTGAGCCAGTCGCGGACGAATTGCTTGTCGAAGGAAACCTGGCTGCGGCCGGGCTCCCAGGACTCGCCGGCCAGAACCGGGACGAGTCCGGGGTCAGCACCTCGTCGGCCAGGCACAGGAGCCCGGCGTCGTCGAAGCCGAGCTCGATCTTGGTGTCGGCGACGATGATCCCGCGCTCGGCGGCCAGGTCAGCGCCACGCTGGTAGACCGCCAGCGTGATCCGCTCCAGCTCCGCCGCTGACTGCGCGCCCACCAGCTCGGTTACGCTCGGCCCTGGTCAGGTTCTCATCGTGCTGGCCCGGCGGAGCCTTGCTGTCCGGGTCAAAGATCGCCTCGGGCAGGCGCGAGCCGTCAGTCAGCCCGGCGGGCAGCCGGACGCCTGCCACCATGCCGTCGCGGCGGTAGTCGGCCAGCCCCGTGCCGGTCAGGTAACCGCGCGCCACGCACTCGACCGGGATCATCGACAGCGGGCGGCAGGCCATTGTCCGGCCGGCCAGCCCGGCCGGGATTGGTGCGGCTACGAGATGGTTCGGAACGATATCGGCGAGCCGTTCGAACCACCATTCGGAAAGCTGGGTCAGAATTTTGCCCTTGTCAGGGATGGGCGTTTCCAGCACGTAGTCAAATGCCGAGATGCGGTCTGTGGCCACCAGCAGCAGCACGCCGTCATCGGTCCGGTAGATCTCCCTGATCTTGCCCGAGTAGACGTGCTGCAGCCCCGGCAGCGAGCCCGCCACCGGGCTTCCGGCAGCGGTCATGCCAGTTTCTCCAGCCGGTCGAAAACTGCGCCGAGCCGCTCGCACGTAACGCTCCGGGCTGCAGATCTCGTCCAGCCTCGCCTCGTCAAGCTGCTGGTCCCGCGCCGCCGCGTGCTTGCGCAGCGTCTCCCGGAACGGCACGCCGGTCTGCCAGGTCTCCATCGCCGCTCCCTGGACGAGCGCGTACGCGTCCTCGCGGGACATCCCGGCGGCCACCAGCTCAAGCAGCACTGCCGAGGTGTAAATGAGACCGTGGCTTGACTCCAGGTTGGCGAGCATCCGGGCCGCGTCGACAACGAGGCCGTCCATGAGGGTCGTCGTCTGCTCGAGCAGGTAGTCAGTGGCGATGGCGGCGTCGGGCAGCGCCACCCGCTCGGTGGAGGAGTGCGAGATATCGCGCTCGTGCCACAGCGGGATGCCTTCCATCACCGGGACGACCTGGGCGCGCACGATCCGGGCCAGGCCGCTGATCCGCTCGGCCTTGACCGGGTTCTTCTTGTGCGGCATGGACGACGAGCCCTTCTGGCCCGCCCCGAACGGCTCGGCCAGCTCGGACACCTCGGTCCGCTGGCCGTGCCTGATCTCGATCGCGATCGCGTCGCAGACGGTGGCGATGAGCGCGAGCACGCTCACCCACTCCGCGATGCCGTCCCGCAGCACCACCTGGGTGGCGACGTCGGCGGGGCGCAGCCCGAGCTCGCCCAGCACCTCCGCCTCGATGGCCGGGTCGATATTGGAGTAGGTGCCGACCGGCCCGGACAGCTTGCCCACCGCTACCGACTGCCGGGCGCGCAGCAGCCGGTCCCGGCAGCGATGGATCGCGAAGGCAAAGTCGGCAACCCGGTGCCCCCACACGTCCGGCTCGGCATGGATGCCGTGCGTCCGGCCTGCCCGAAGGGTGGCCCTGTGAGCCAGGGCATGCTCCCTCAGGACGTGCAGGAGCTTCTCGCAGCGTGCGGTGAGCAGGTCCGTGGACTCGGCCAGCTGGAGGGCCAGGGCGGTGTCCAGCAGGTCGGATGAGGTCATGCCGTAGTGCACGTAAGCGGCGGCCTCGCGGGGCGTGGTGTTGTTCGCCCACGCCGACAGGAACGCGATCACGTCATGGCCGGTGACCGCCTCCAGGGCTTCGACGGCCTCCGGGGTCGGCGGCGGCGCGGCACGCGACCGGCGCGACCGCCTCTTCCGGCACCGTGCCCGCCCGGGCGTGCGCGGCCAGCACCAGGGTCTCCACCTGGCACCAGAGCTCGTACTTATGCGCCTCGCTCCAGACGTGACCCATCTCTGGCAGCGTGTAGCGGTCTATCACGGCCTCTATCCTGCCGCATCTGCCCCGGCGGGATCGCCGCCGGCCGCCCCGCCGGCGGCATCGCCGTCCGTCCCGCTCTCCCGCTCGGCGATCAGGGGCAGCGTCAGCACGGCCGCCACGACCAGCAGCTGAGCGTCCAGCCCGGCGCCTGCTGACCCGCGTGGCAGCACGCCGGCGGCCCGGCCCGGCCGGCGGCCCCGGCGTACCCGGCGGCAGGCGCACCGCCGGTCATAGTTCTTCGCGGGTCCCCGGGGCCGGGCCGGCGGCGATGTCCCTGCGGTACCAGCCGCCGCGCAGCCGGATCAGGGCAGCTGCCTGGTAGGCGCTTGTCCTGGCGGCCGTCAGGTCCGCGCCGTGCCCGACGATGTTCAGCACCCGCCCGCCGCTCGCGGTCAGCTGACCGGCGCCGTCATAGGCCGTCCCGGCATGAAGAACATAGGTGCCGGGAACGCGCCCTGCTTCCTCAATCCCGTCAATCACATCCCCGCCTACGGGGCCAGCCGGGTACCCTTCGGCGGCGATCACGACCGTCACGGCCGCGCCGGGCAGCCAGGTCAGCTCTCCGGCCGCCGCGAGGTCACCGCTGGCCGTCGCGGCCAGCAGCCCGCCAAGCGGCGTGCCGAGCCGGTCGAGGACGACCTGCGTCTCCGGATCACCGAACCGCGCGTTGAACTCGACGACCCGCAGGCCGCGCGAGGTCAGGCACAGCCCGGTGTACAGCAGCCCGCTGTAGGGAGTGCCGAGGCGCGCCAGCTCGGCCACGGCGGGCTGAACGACGGTGGCCATCGTCTCGTCGGCCAGGCCCGCAGGCGCCCAGTCCAGCGGGGTGTAGGCGCCCATGCCGCCGGTGTTGGGCCCGGCGTTGCCGTCGTGGGCCCGCTTGTAGTCCTGGGCGGGCATCAGGGCGATGGCGGTGCTGCCGTCGGTGAGGGCGAAGACCGACACTTCCGGCCCGTCGAGGAACTCCTCGATCACGACGGTGCCGCAGTTCCGCGCGTGCTCGAGTGCCTCGCGCCGGTCGCCGGTGACGACCACTCCCTTGCCGGCCGCGAGCCCGTCGGCCTTGACGACGTAAGGCGGCCCGAACTCGTCCAGGGCGGCTGCCGCCTCCCGCTCGCTGCGGCAGGTCCTGGCGGCGGCCGTGGGGACTCCGGCGGCCGTCATCACCTGCTTCGCGAAGGACTTGGAGCCCTCGACCATTGCCGCGCCCTGATCCGGGCCGAACACCGGATGCCGGCCGCCCGCACCGCGTCCGCGACGCCCGCGACCAGCGGCGCTTCCGGGCCGACCACGACGAGGTCGGCGGCTGACCTTCGCGGCCAGCGCCGTCACCTGCCCAGGGTCAGCTGGCGCGATCGGGTGCAGTTCGGCGACCTCAGCGATACCGGGGTTGCCTGGCGCGGCGTGCAGCTGGGTGACCGACGGGTCCCTGGACAGGGACCGGGCGAGCGCGTGCTCACGGCCGCCCGAGCCGAGGAGTAGTACTCGCACGGCGCTGAGCCTACCGTCCGGGCAGGCTGCCGCGAGGCGTGCCGCTGACCGCAGCGAAGCGCCCTGGCTCCGGTCGTCCGGGCGCGGGCCGTCCGGTCGTGGCCACCGGGCGCGGGCCTGCTCGCGGCGGTCACGGTGCGCAGGCCGCGGAAAGCAAGCCCGGCACACAGCGCGGCGGCCGGGAGCTCGGCAACGGCGGCCATCAGCAGCGAGGTCAGCTGGCCAGAGCCGGGAGGCGCGGTCGTGACGTCGAACCATGCGTCAGTGCACAGCAGCGCGGCGGTCGCCATCGCCGTCAGGCAGTACCGCGCATCCCGGCGCAGCATCAGCAGGCCGGTACTGATCAGGCCTGCCGCCTCCATCGCGTCCAGGCCGCCCAGGCAGCGGGCCAGTGCCAGGCGACTGGCCTCGGCGGCAGGCTAACCGCCAGGTAGACCAGCCACGGCAGCAGGCCGAAGCCGCCGCAGGCCAGGCCGAGCGCGACCAGCGCGGACCAGCCCGGTCGCCGCCCGCGGGCGCGAAGCGGGGGAGCGGCGGCTGCCGGGTCTGCACCTGCCGGCCCGCACTGCCGGGTCAGGCGGGGCTCCGCGGTCCGCGACGCCGCCGGGCCTGACCTGGGTGCCCGTGCCTGGCGTGCCCGTGCCTGGTGCTGCCCGTGCCCTGTGTGCCCGTGCCTGGTGCGCCCGTGCTCCGTGCGCCCGTGCTCCGTGCCACGCTCAGCGATGCTCATGGCCGCCGCCTGCGCAGCCGTGCCGCGGATGGTGCGGCCGCCGGACCTGACGGTGACCGAGTCGGAACGTGCCGTCCGCGACCGCCAGCCAGCACCATCCGCCAATCCGGGTCACCGCGCCGGCCTGCGTGGTCGGGCGGAGCCGGCCGCGGCTGAACTCGGCCGACAGACCGGCGTCCGGTGCGATCAGCCTGCCCCAGGCCAGCGCGCACGGACCCGCGGTGCCGTCCCCCGCTCGCGCTCCTCGCAGCAGCGAGACCAGCAGGCGCGTTGAGCTGATCACATCCAGCAGGGTCCCAGCCTCGTAGACCTCCAGCGCCGGCCACGCCGACTGAGGCCCCGCGAGCCGTACCGTCCAGGGAAACAGCCCGGGCACCAGCGCTTCTCCGACGGTCTCCGCTGGCCGCTCGAAGCCGGGTGCCGGCAGTACGGTCCGCATGTCCGCGGCTCCTTCCGTGCCCGCTGCTGCAGGCTCGGACATCAGCCTGCCGGCCAGGAGAGCCGCCGGTCAGTAGCGCGCGTACCCGATCTCATGGTGGTGCTAGCTACCGGCTGCAAGCGGGCCTGCGCTCCATGGCGGCGAAGTCGCGGCTGCGCATACGGTGGTGCGCATGGCAGCGGCGGTCGCAGGGCGGGACAGCCGCCGGGCGGCCACGGCACCGTTCCGGCTGCTCGGGCGGATCGTCAGGAACAGCATCTTCGCGGTCGCCGGTGTCCCGGTGCAGCTGGCCGCGATCGCGGTGCTGATCGCGCCCTGGGTCCTGCCTGGCTTCGTCGTCATCAGCGCTGTGGCAGGTGGCGGCGGCCACGCTGGCCGGCGTCGTGCTGATCCTGCTTGCGCGCGCGCCGCTGACGGCCATTCAGCGGCACCGGTACTGGTCGCTGCTGGGTATTGACATCCCGCGTCCCGCCGCCAGGAGCAGAGCCTCACCTGGCCGGCTGCTGGCCGGGCTGCGCTCGGAGGCCACCTGGCGGCAGCTTGCCTATCACGTAGTTGTCGGCCCGGTCATCGCCCTCGGCGGCATCGCGACCCTCGCGAGCTGGGCCGCCCGCGCCGCCCTGGCGTCGAGTTATCGCCGACACGTTCGTGTTCTCCTCCCCGTACAGCAACTCCCAGACAGTGCCTCCGAAGCTGAAGGCAGTCCTGACCCTGATCGGGATCGTCTTGCTCCTGACGGCTCCGTTCCTGGCGGCCGGCGTTGCCTGGCTCGACGCCAGGGCGGGGCGCGCGCTGCTCGGCCCGAGCCGGTCCCTGGAGCTGGAGCGCCAGGTGGAGACGCTATCCGAGAGCCGGGCCGGCGTCGTCGACGCGGCTGACGCCGAGCGGCGGCGGATCGAGCGTGACCTGCACGACGGCGCCCAGCAGCGGCTGGTCTCTCTCGCCATGAACCTCGGACTGGCGAGGGCGACCATGACCGACGTGCCCGAGCCGGTCAGGCAGGTCATCGCAGAGGCCCACGAGGAGGCTAAGGAAGCGCTGGCCGAGCTGCGCAATCTTGTCCGCGGGCTGCACCCGGCGGTGCTGGAGGACCGCGGGCTTGACGCCGCCCTGTCCGGGATAGCGGCCCGGGCGCCGCTGCCGGTCCGTGTTTCCGTTGCCGTGCCGCACCGGGCCTCGCCGACTGTCGAGGCCGTCGCCTACTTCGTGGTGTCCGAGTGCCTGACGAACATCGCCAGGCACGCGGCTGCCACCAGGGCCGAGATCGACGTCAGGCGCACGGGTGACGTGCTGCTGATCAAGGTCAGCGACGACGGCTGCGGCGGCGCCGATCCGGCGCGCGGGACCGGGCTCGGCAGCCTGGCCCGCCGGGCCAGGTCAGTCGACGGCACGCTGACGATCGACAGCCCGGCCGGAGGGCCGACGATGATCACCGTGGAGCTGCCGTGCGGGTCGTGATCGCCGAGGATTCGGTCTTGCTGCGGGCCTGCGACCAAGCTGCTCGCGGCCGCGGAGATCGATGTCCTGGCTGCCGTCGGAGACGCGGACGAGCTGCTCGCCGCCGTGCCCGCGCACAAGCCGGACGCCGTCATCGTGGACGTGCGGATGCCGCCCAGCCACACCGACGAGGGCGTCAGGGCTGCCCTGGTGATCCGCCGCGAGTGGCCGGAGGTGGCCGTTCTTGTCCTGTCCCAGTACGTCGAGGAGCGGTACGCGGCCGATCTGCTGTCGGCCAATACCAGCAGCGTCGGCTACCTGCTGAAAGACCGGGTCGCTGACGTCGGCGAGTTCGTCGACGCACTGCGCCGCGTCGCCGGCGGTGGCACTGCCCTCGATCCCGAGGTCGTCTCCCAGCTGCTGGTGCGCCGGCGGAGCGACCCGCTCGACCGGCTGACGCCGCGCGAGCACGAGGTCCTGAGCCTGATGGCGGAGGGGCGGTCCAACTCCGCGATCGCGCACGCGCTGGTCATCACCGACAGTGCCGTGGCCAAGCACATCAACAGCATTTTCACCAAGCTCGACCTGCATCCGGGCGACGGTGACCACCGCCGCGTGCTGGCCGTCCTGCGCTTCCTCGGGCTCGGATGAGCGGCCAGCCGCTGCCCGCCCGCCCGCGCCGCCGGTGGATCTGGGTCATCGTGGCGCTGCTCACGGCCGTCGTTCTGGTGACACCGCCAGCGCTGCGGATCGCGCTGAAGCAGGAAATGCATCACGAGTTCGCGCAGCTCGGGCTCTACCGGCGCCCGGTCACGGCGGTGGAGGTCAGCGCGCCCGGTAACGCGGTGGCCGTCACCGTCGGTCAGCCAGGCCAGGTCAGCGTCAGCGGCGAGCTGTCCTGGCTGTTCTCCAGGCCAGTCGTCCGGCACGCCTGGCGTGGCACGACCCTGTCGATCACCGTGCGGTGCCCGGCGCCGGACCTGTTCGAGGACTGCGCGGCCGGGCTCACCGTCCATGTGCCGGCCACCGTCGCCGTCGCCGTGAGCGTCGGATCCGGCAGCGCCGCGCTCACCGGCCTGTCCGGCCCGGTGCGGGCAGCCGCGACCTCCGGCAGCCTGGCGCTGGGCTACGTTAGCGGCCCGGTGCTGGCCAGCGTGACGTCCGGCAGCATCCGCGCGCTGACTGGCCTGACCTCGCGGCAGCTGACCGCCGAGGTCACGTCAGGCTCGCTGACACTGGGATTCGATCGCGCTCCGGCCCTGCTGACACTGGTGATCGGATCAGGCAGCGGCAAGATCTCGCTGCCGCCTGCGACCCGCTACCGGATCACCGCCGACCCCAGCGCGGGCGGCGTGCATGTCGCCCCGGGCATGAGCAGCCTCCGCGCGGCCGACCTGATCTCGGCTGAGGTGGGTTCCGGCAGTCTCGCGATCGGCTACCCGGGAGTGGGTGCCGTCGGCTCGTGACCGGGCGTCAGAGGACCTCGCGGAGCTGGACCGTCTGATCACGCCGCGGGCCGACACCGACAGCGCAGACCGGCGCGCCGATCAGGTCCCTCGATGGCGCGCACGTAGGCCTGTGCGTTCTTCGGCAGGTCCGCAGAACTCCCTGGCCTGCGAGATGTCCTCCCACCAGCCGTCCAGGTACTCATACACCGGGACGGCATGATGGAAGTCCGTCTGGGTCATCGGGATCTCGTCGTGCCGCTTGCCGTGCACGTCATACGCCACGCAGACGGGGACCTTCTCCAGCCCGGAGAGGATGTCGAGCTTGGTGATGAAGTAGTCGGTCAGGCCGTTGACCCGGGTGGCGTAGCGGGCGATCACAGTGTCGAGCCAGCCGGTGCGGCGGGGCCGGCCGGTCGTCGTCCCGTACTCAGAGCCGGTCTTGCGCAGCCACTCGCCCTGGGCGTCGCTGAGCTCGGTGGGGAACGGGCCAGCGCCAACGCGCGTGGTGTAGGCCTTGAGTATGCCCATCACGGTGGTGATCCTGGTCGGGCCGACCCCCGATCCCGCGCAGGCGCCGCCGGCCGTCGGCGAGGATGAGGTCACGAACGGGTACGTGCCGTGGTCGACATCAAGCAGGGTGGCCTGCGCGCCTTCCAGCAGCACGACGCGGCCTTCGTCGAGGGCCTTGTTGAGGATCAGGCCCGTGTCCGCGACATAGCGGCCGAGCCGCTCGGCGTAACCCAGGTACTGCTCCGTGACGGCCTCGGCGTCGATGCCGCGGCGGTTGTAGACCTTGGTCAGGACCTGATTCTTCTCCCGGAGCGCGAGGTCGAGCTTCTGGCGGAGGATGCCGGGATCGAACAGGTCCTGCATCCGGATCCCGACCCGTGCGGCCTTGTCCGCGTACGCCGGGCCGATGCCGCGTCCGGTCGTGCCGATCCGCGCGTCGCCGAGGTAGCGCTCGGTGACCTTATCCAGGGCCACGTGGTGCGGCATGATCAGGTGCGCGTCGGCCGAGATGAGGAGCCTGTCCCGCCAGACACCGCGCTGCGCCAGCCCGTCGATCTCCTCGAGCAGGACCTCGGGGTTGATGACGACGCCGTTGCCGATGACGGAGGTTGCGTACTCCGACAGCGCGCCCGAGGGCAGCAGGTGCAGAGCGTAGCTCTCATCGCCGATGACAACCGTGTGCCCGGCGTTGTTGCCGCCCTGGTAGCGCACAACGTAGTCGACCCGGTCGCCGAGCAGGTCGGTGGCCTTGCCCTTGCCTTCATCGCCCCACTGCGCGCCGACGATCACGATGGCGGGCATTGTCGCGTCCTCCCGTAACAGAACGAAAGCCCCATGCCAACGCCATTGCGGTGAAAATGCAAGCGCGGCAAGGGGCTCTTGCATTCAGATGTTACCGGACCGGTCTGAGGGTCAGCCCGGACTTGAGCAGCTAGCTGCTCAGTGCTGCGACCGCGGCCGGGCTGGAGTCAGCCAGGAAAATCTCGCATCTGGCTGCCTCGTCGTCCTCGCCGATCGCGGCCGCCGCGACACCGAGCATATGCAGCGCCCGCAGGAAGCCCTGGTTCGGCTCGTGCTGCCAGGGCACCGGGCCGTGTCCCTTCCAGCCTGCCCGGCGCAGCTGGTCCAGGCCGCGGTGATACCCGGTCCGGGCGTAGGCGTAGGCCGCGACAGGATCGCCGGCTGCCATCGCGCGCTCGGCGAGCGCCGCCCAGGCGGCACAGTAGCCAGGGAAGCGAGCGGCAACCTCTGCCGGATCGCTGGCGGCGGCTAGCGCCGCGCTGGCCTCCGGGTTATCGGGAAGCAGGGTCTCCGGCGGACCCCCGAGCAGGTTCTCACGCATCATGCGATCATCCTTCCGGGCCTGCAATCAGGGCCGCGAGCGCCGGCCAGTCTGGCGGCGGGCGGCCTCGTTCCCGCCCTGTGGTGGCTCAGGTCAGCCGCGTGCCCGCGGACAGCAGGTCCTCGCAGGCGTGCACCACGCGCGCGGTCATGCCCGCCTCGCCGGCCTTGCCCCAGGCCCGCGGGTCGTAGGCCTTCTTGCTGCCGACCTCGCCGTCGACCTTCAGCACGCCGTCGTAGTTGCTGAACATGTGGCCCGCCACCGGCCGGGTGAAGGCGTACTGGGTGTCGGTGTCGACGTTCATCTTGACGACGCCGTAGCCGATGGCCTCCCTGATGTCTTCCAGGTCCGAGCCGGAGCCGCCGTGGAAGACCAGGTCAAATGGCTTGTCCTTGCCGTACTTGGCGCCGACCGCGTCCTGGATCTCCTTCAGGATGGCCGGCCGCAGCTTGACGTGGCCGGGCTTGTAGACGCCGTGCACGTTGCCGAAGGTGGCGGCCAGTATGTACCGGCCGCGCTCGCCGAGCCCCAGCGCCTCGGCAGTGGCGATGGCGTCTTCAGGGGTGCTGTAGAGCTTCTCGTTGATCTCGCCGACGACGCCGTCTTCCTCGCCCCCGACGACGCCGATCTCCAGTTCCATCACGATGTGCGCGGACGCGCACTTGGCCAGCAGGTCAGCCGCGATCTCCAGGTTCTCCGGCAGCGGTACCGCCGACCCGTCCCACATGTGCGACTGGAACAGCGGCTCCTCACCCCGGGCGACCCGCTCGACCGAGATCTGCACCAGCGGGCGCATGTAGCCGTCGAGCTTGTCCTTGGGGCAGTGGTCCGTGTGCAGGGCGATGTTGACCGGGTATTTGGCGGCCACCGTCCGGGCGAAGTGCGCGAGCGCCACGGCGCCGGTCACCATGTCCTTCACGCCCTGGCCAGACAGGTACTCGGCGCCTCCGGTCGAGACCTGGAGGATGCCGTCGCTCTCCGCCTCGGCGAAGCCCCGGAGCGCGGCGTTCAGCGTCTGGCTGGAGGTGACGTTAATGGCCGGGTAGGCGAAGCCGTGCTCCTTGGCCCGGTCCAGCATCTGCGCGTAGACCTCGGGCGTCGCGATGGGCATGGCGCGGAATCCTCTCGTGCTGAGTCAGGCTCAAATCACTGCGCATCTTCACTCCGCTCAGTATTGCGGAGGCCGTCGTCAGGCCCAACCCTGGCAGCCCAGTTGTCGGGCATTACCGGGGGCATGGCCGTCACGGGTCTAGTCTGCAGGCATGGGACACCATGACGCGGACCCCGCCGATCGCCGCCGCTACGCAGGAGTCGTGCTCCTGTCAGTGACGGTTCTGGCGCTGCTGCTAGTGGGAGCGTTCGCGCTTAACGCGCTGTCGCACCACTGATCCGGGAGCGTTCTCAGCCCAGGCCAAGGTCGGCTATCTCGAACGCGGGCAGGTAGGGAAGCCCGCGCTCGGCGATCTTCTGCCGTGCGCCACGCTCGACGACGACGGCTACTCCGACGACCTCCGCTCCGGCCTCCTGCAGGGCATCAACGGCAGTGAGGACGGAGCCGCCGGTCGTCGACGTGTCCTCCACGGCGAGCACACGCCGTCCGGCGACGTCCGGGCCCTCGATCCTGCGCTGCAGGCCATGCGCCTTCTCGGATTTGCGGACCACGAAAGCGTCCAGTTTCCGCCCGCGGGCCGCCGCTGCGTGCAGCATCGCGGTGGCAACGGGATCTGCGCCAAGGGTGAGACCGCCGACCGCGTCATAGGAGAGACTGGCCGTGGTATCCAGCATCACCCGGCCGGCCAGCGGCGCCGCCCGGCCATCGAGCAGGACTCGCCGCAGGTCGATGTACCAGTCGGCGCGCTGGCCCGACGACAAGATCACTTCGCCGTGAACAACCGCGAGTTCGGAGATCAGAGCCAGGAGTTCGTCTCGATCGGTCACGGCAGGCGAGCCTACCCGGCGAGGAGCACCGGCTGCGGGGCGGCGCGGCGCGATGCTGAGCTCGCTGTCGCGGACGGCGGGCGGAGCAGTGCCCGGCGGCTGGTAGCTTCTGCGGGCTGCCGGTGTCCCCGGTCGCCGGAGGGCCGGCCGCTGCCGGGCCGGGCAGATAAGTAAATGTGCTGAAACTGGCAGCCCGGGGACGTGGCCTGGCGATACGTCCGCGATCCGCGCTATGTACCCACGGCCGCCGCCACGCGCTGGTAACGTCACGCGCAAGGGAAGGACGGTGTCGCGTTGGACCGCTGCGCGCTGTTCGTGGACGCAGGTTATGCGCTGGCCGACGGCGCGCTAGCTGTCCACGGCACTCGCAATCGTGACTCGGTGTCCTGGGACTACGCGGGTCTGCTGAAGCTGTTCGGCGGCCTGGCCCGAGAGCGTACCGGCCTGCCGCTGCTGCGCTGCTACTGGTATGACACCTCGGCCGACGGCCGGCGCGCGGACGAGCACGACGCGCTCGCCGACATCCCCGGCGTGAAGCTCCGGCTGACCAAGACCAGGCCCAACCGCAAGGAAGGCGTAGAGGCGGAGATTCGCAAGGACCTCACCGCCCTGGCCAGGAACCACGCCATCAGCGATGTCATCATCGTCAGCTCGGAGGAAGACCTCGCACCGGTCATCGCCGACGTGCAGGATCTCGGGATCCGGGTAACGCTGCTGCTCATTGCCTCAGCTGATGGCAGCTGGGCCGCGTCCCGCACGCTTCGGCAGGAGTGCGACGACGTCCTGGAGATCTCGTCCGGGCACCTGCGGCCTTACGTGGACCTGATCGCCGGAGCCGAGCCTCAGCTCGCCGCGGCCGGCTACCGGGAGCTGGCCGGCGCCGCGCAGGGCAGCGGCTCGCAGCCCGCTATCGAAGCCCCGGCCCAGCGACTTTATGCGTCGCCCGTGGCGGCCGAGCGTGAGCCCGCGGTCCTGGCGGGCCTCGGCGCCCGGAGCGCCGATCAGCGCGAGCAGGCCCGCAGCCAGGACGCAGCCAGGTTCACCCCGGCCAGCGCGGGCACGCCGTCGGCAGCAGGCCCTGTCGCGCAGGCTCGCTGATCCCCAGGTTCACACGTCGGGACCGGTCGCGCCGGTAGCAAGCGGACAGCCCTACCAGCAGCCGGATGCAAGCGTCGCCGCTGGCAGCGCGGTCCCCGACGCGGCGCCCAGATTCGGGACCGGCGGATTTGCCGGGCAGGACACGCCGCGCGGCGACAGCCCGGCTCCCGGCGGGTTTGCCCCGCGCGAGGTCGAGAGCGGCGGCTCGCCTGCCACCGGTTCGGCCGCGCTTGCGGGAGCTGCCCAGGCGGCTGTTCCCGCTCAGGCGGCGGGCCCGATTCAGCCCGGCAATCCGGTTCAGCCCGCTGTCGCGGCCCAGGCTGCGCCCCCGGCCCAGTCCGCCTCTACGGCGCCTAGGCTGCGCCCCCGGCTCAGAGCGGCCTGCAGGGCGGCCTCGGCGGGAGTGGCAGCCACGGGCGCCAGCGAGCAGGCACCGGCTCGCGGGCAGGCAAGCCGTCGGACGCCGGGCACGCCGGCGTTCAGGCTGCCAGCCAGGCCGACTCCGGGCAGCCGGGCGGGCTGACCGGCGCCGGGGCTCTGGCGAGCAGCGCTGGCGCGAGCAACGGCGCACCCGTCGGCGGCGCGCCCGCTGGCGGCACAAGTGGTGGCATGCCCGAAGCCCGGCCGGTCAGCACGTCTGGCGGAGGGCAGGCCGGCCAACGGCGGTCAGGGCAACGGCGGTCAGTTCACCGGCCAGCAGAGCAGCGGCCTGCCCAACGGGACTCAGTTCGGTGGCCAGCAAAGCGGCACGGAATACGGACGGCCGCAGAACGGCGCGCAGCAGTACGGCAGCCAGCCGAACGGCGCGCAGCAGTACGGCAGCCAGCCGAACAGCGCGCAGCAGTACGGTAGCCAGCCGAACGGCACGCAGTACGGAAGGCCGCAGAACGGCGCACCGCAATACGAGAACCCGCTGAATGGCGCACCGCAGAACGGCGCACCGCAGAACGGCGCACCGCAGTACGGCAGCCAGGCGAACGGCGCACAGTACGGAAGTCCGCAGAACGGAACGCACTACGGCGACCAGCAGTTCGCCACGCCGCAGCCACCCGCCGGCGGGCAGGCGAACGGCCTTCCCGGCGGCAGGCAGCCGGGCGACAGCACTCCGGGCAACGGCCTGCGCTGGCGTGCGGCACCGGCCAGCGCGGCCAGCGGCCAGCCGGCCAGCGGTCAGCCGGCCAGCGGTCACGGAGCCAGCCAGCCTGCCCGGCAGCACCGTCCGCATCAGCCCGGGCATCAGACCGGGCACCAGCCGCACGGGCATCAGCCCGGTGCGGCAGCCGACGGTCCGGGCACCGGCCGCAGTCAGCCCAGCCAGAACGGCATGCCGTACGGGCCGCCGGTCGGTCACGACAGCATCGGGCTTCCTGGCGTGCCGCAGAACGGGGCCCAGCAGCCCGGTGCGGCCCCGCTGGCCGCGCCGTCGCAGGGCCTGCCGTCACAGGGACTGCCGTCGCAGGGACTGCCAAGGCCAGCTCAGCAGGATCCGCTGGGAGGGACGACCCAGCAGGGATCGGGTCAGCAGCGATCGGGTCAGCAGGTGCCTGGCCTGCCCGGCCGGAACCTCCCCGGTCAGGGCGTCCCCGGTCAGGAACTGCCTGGCCAGAGCCTGCCTGGCACTGGTCAGCACAGGCCGGACGCGACTGTCAGCCAGCCAGCTGCGCTGCCGCCCGCGGGCCTGGCACCTTCCGATCCGCAGCGCTCCCAGCCGCAGCGTCAGCTTCCGCCGCCCGGCGGCGTTCAGTATCTGCCGGACCGCTCCGCCCCGTACGGCGGGCAGGGTCATCCGGCGCCGTACGGCGGAGGGGGCAGCATGACGTATCCCCCCTACGGGTCTCCGCCGCCCGCGCCGTCCCAGGCCCTGTCCGTGGGCGATGCCGTGCAGTCAGCGCACGCCGAGGGCTTCGGATTCGGCGAGGCAGTCGCCAGAGACGCGCCCGCGCTGTGGCTCGAGGCCGTACTCGCGCGAAAGCCGCGGATGCCATCAGACCTTGAGGCGCGCCTCCTGCAGGGGTCGGCGCTGCCGATCGACTCGCTGCTGCACGATGAGGTCAGGCACGCTCTCAGGCGCGGGTTCTGGGACGCGCTCGAGCGCTCCAGGCACTGAGCCAGGACGCCGGGCCTGGTGCGGCGGCCCGGCGGCAGACTCAGGCAGCCGGCAAACTGGCCCGCCTCCGGATGGCTTGGTGGTAATTGTCACGAAGCCATTACCAGAACCTGATCGCCGCCGCAGCGGGCCAATTCCCGGATAACGTGGTGATGTGGCAGCCCTGAGCCGTGAGCAGTTCGACTCGATTGAATTTGATGCAGCTGCCAGTGGTGATCACGCGGCGGCAGCCCGCCAGATGCTGGAGCTCGCAAATACCGGTACGGAGACCGCGGCGATGCCGCGTGCTGAGGCATTTCTGCGGGCGGGCGAGCAGTGGCTGATGGCCGATGAGCCGGCCGAGGCAGTCACCGGGTTCCGCCGGGCCATGGCCGATGGCGGACCCGTCTTCACGGATCCGAGGATCCCGCTCGCCAGAGCGTTCTTCCTGCTTGACCGGCAGGCCGAGGCGCAGGCCCTTATCAGCCGGGTCAAGACCGAGGGCCCCGTCGACCCCCGCACCTGCGACCTCGTTGCCGAGCTGCTGGTGGAGCAGTCTGACCTGGCGGCCGCCCTGGAGTGGGCGACCGCCGGAGTCGAGCTGTGTCTCGGGTCGGACGCGGAGGGTCAGCAGCGGGACGACGATGAGTCCGAGCTGCGCCTCCTGCTCAGGCTGCGATACCGCATCCGCAACGACCTCGGGCTGGCCGAGGACGCCTATGACGCGATGCTGGACGAGTCCTAAGCCGGCTGCCCGGCAGTGGCCGCGGCACGCTGCCGCGGTGATGCTGAGCGCGTCCGCAGTCTCGTCCAGGTCCACGACCACCGTGTCGCCGTCGGCGATCTCACCTGCGATCAGCGCCTTCGCCAGCTTGTCGCCGATCGCTGACTGGATGAGCCGCCGCAGCGGCCGCGCGCCGTAGACCGGGTCGAAGCCAGTGACAGCCAGCCATTCCCTGGCCGCCGGAGTCACGTCGAGCGTGAGCCGCCGTCCGACCAGGCGCTTAGCGAGCCGCTGCACCTGCAGGTCGACGATCTCGGCCAGCTCCTCCGTGGTCAGCGCGTCGAACACGATCACGTCGTCCAGCCGGTTCAGGAACTCGGGCTTGAACGTGGACTGCACGACTGACATGACCTTCGCCCTGGTCTCGGCCTCGTCCAGGCTGGGGTCAGCAATGTACTGCGAGCCCAGGTTGGAGGTCAGGATCAGGATGGTGTTGCGGAAGTCCACGGTCCGGCCCTGACCGTCGGTCAGCCTTCCGTCATCCAGTACCTGCAGCAGGATGTCGAATACCTCCGGGTGCGCCTTCTCCACCTCGTCGAGCAGCACGACGCAGTAGGGCCTGCGCCGCACGGCCTCAGTGAGCTGGCCGCCCTCGTCGTAGCCGACGTAGCCGGGCGGGGCGCCGACCAGCCGGGCGACCGAGTGGCGCTCGGAGTACTCGCTCATGTCGACGCGGATGATCGCGCGCTCGTCGTCGAACAGGAACTCGGCGAGAGCCTTGGCCAGCTCGGTCTTGCCGACGCCGGTCGGGCCGAGGAAGAGGAACGAGCCTGACGGCCGGTCCGGGTCGGAGATCCCGGCCCTGGACCTGCGGACCGCATCCGACACGGCCTGCACGGCCGCGTGCTGACCGATGAGCCGGCGGCCGAGCTCGTCCTCCATCCGCAGCAGCTTGCCGGTCTCGCCCTCCATCAGGCGGCCTGCCGGGATGCCGGTCCAGGACGAGACGACGTCGGCGATGTCGTCCGGGCCGACTTCCTCCTTGACCATCGGCGGGCCGTCGTCGCCCGGGCCGGGCTCGCCTGAGGCGTCCTCCTCGCTGGCGGTCGCGGCGGCCTCGGCAATCTGGCGCTCCAGCTGCGGGATCTCTCCGTACATCAGCCGTGAGGCGGCCTCGAAGTCGGCGTCGCGCTGCGCCCGCTCGGCCTGCCCTCGCAGGTCGTCGAGCTGCTTCTTGAGCTCGCCGACCTTGTTGAGGCTGGACTTCTCCCGGTCCCAGCGGGCCACCAGCGCGGTCAGCTGCTCCTGCCGGTCAGCCAGGTCGGCCCGCAGCCGCTCGAGTCGCTCGCGGCTGGCCGGGTCGTTCTCCCTGGCGAGGGCCATCTCCTCCATCTTCATCCGGTCGACGGTGCGCTGCAGCTCGTCGATCTCAACCGGGCGCGAGTCAATCTCCATGCGCAGCCGGGACGCGGCCTCGTCGATCAGGTCGATCGCCTTGTCCGGCAGGAACCTGGCCGTGATGTAGCGGTCGGACAGCGTGGCCGCCGCGACAAGGGCGGCATCGGAGATCTGCACCTGGTGATGGGCCTCGTAGCGGCCCTTGAGCCCGCGCAGGATCGCGATGGTGTCCTCGACCGACGGCTCGCCGACGAGAACCTGCTGGAACCGGCGCTCCAGTGCCGGGTCCTTCTCGATGCGCTGCCGGAACTCGTCCAGTGTCGTTGCGCCGACCATCCGCAGCTCGCCGCGGGCCAGCATCGGCTTGAGCATGTTGCCGGCGTCCATCGCGCCCTCGGCGGCGCCAGCACCGACCACGGTGTGCAGCTCGTCGATGAACGTGATGATCTGGCCCTCGCTCTGCTTGATCTCGTTGAGCACGGCCTTGAGGCGCTCCTCGAACTCGCCGCGGTACTTGGCGCCGGCGACCATCGCGCCGAGGTCGAGCGCCACCACCCGCTTGCCGCGCAGCGACTCGGGCACGTCGCCCGCCACGACGCGCTGGGCCAGGCCCTCGACGACGGCCGTCTTGCCGACGCCCGGCTCGCCGATCAGCACCGGGTTGTTCTTGGTGCGCCGGGACAGCACCTGGATGACGCGGCGGATCTCGGCGTCACGGCCGATGACCGGGTCGAGCTTGCCGTCCCGTGCGCTCTGGGTCAGGTCGATGCCGTACTTCTCCAGCGACTGATAGGTGCCCTCCGGGTCCGGCGAGGTCACCCGGGCATGGCCGCGGACCTGCTCGAACGCGTCGGTGAGCTGCTGAGGCCCGGCGCCCGCGTCGCGCAGCAGGGTGGCGGCCTGGCCGCCGTCGGTCGCAAGCCCGACCAGCAGGTGCTCGGTGGAGATGTACTCGTCGGTCATCTCCCGCGCCAGCTTCCCGGCCGTGGCCAGCGCGGCGAGCAGCTGGCGTGAGGTCTCGGGCGCGCTGACGGTTGCGCCGGCCGCCCGCGGCAGCCGGCTGATCAGGTCGCGGGCCTTCTTCAGCACGTCGGCCGGGTCCGCGCCGACGGCACGCAGCAGCGGTGCCGCGGTGCCGCCCTCCTGCTGGACCAGGGCGGTCAGCAGGTGCAGGCCGTCCACGCTCGGATTGCCAGCCGAGGCAGCCGTCTGCACCGCCTCGGAGAGAGCCTCCTGGCTCTTCCTGGTCAGCTTCTCATCCACAGTTGTCGTCTCCCCATGTGCTTAGTCGTGCCGCATGATCGTGCTGGCGGTGCGGCCGCCGCCAGGTCAGCCTGAGTCGGCAGCCTTGCCGGCCGCGTGCGGGCCGGCGTCGGCCGCCGCAGCCACTGCCTGACCCGGATCGGCGCCGAGGCCGTGCGCGGACTGCGGGTGCCCCTGGCTCACGTGGTGCACCGGGACAAGGGCTGCCCCGTCTGGCCGGCTGCGGACAAGGCCCGCGAGCCTCGCCGCTACCGCCCGGGTGGACTCGAGCTCGGCGCGCAGCTGGCTGACCTCAGCATGCATCTCCGCCAGCAGCTGGCGGCTGCGGCGCTCAGCCAGTTCAAGCTCCAGGATTCGCTTGATCCCGGAGAGGTTGATGCCTTCCTCCTGGGACAGCCGCTGAACCTCGCGCAGGATCAGGATGTCCCGCACCGAGTAGCGGCGTCCCCGTCCGGCCGCACGGCCCGGTGACACCAGGCCGAGGCGGTCGTAGGCCCGCAGCGTCTGCGGGTGCAGGCCGGACAGCTGAGCCGCGACCGAGATGACATAGACGGGCGTGTCATCGGTGAGCTCAAACTGGCTGGTCATTGTCTTTCCTTCCGGCGCCCGGCAATCAGCCGTTCGCATCCCTCAGTAGCTCAGCGCGCGGGTCAGGGCCCGCGGTCGCGTCCCGGAACGTCTCCAGCGCGTCCCTGGCCTTGCCGTCCAGGTCCTTCGGGACCTGAACGTTCACGGTCACGAGCAGGTCGCCGGTCGTGCCGTCCTTCCGGCGCACTCCCTTGCCGCGGACCCGGAAGGTCCGGCCGCTGGGCGTGCCGGCCGGGATCCGGAGGCTCACCGGCATGCCGCCATGCGAGGGGACCTTGATCTCCGCGCCGAGCGCTGCCTCGGTGAAGGTCACCGGGACGGTAATGGTCAGGTTCGAGCCCGATCGGCTGAAGGTGCCGTGCGGGTGCGGCTGAACGTGCACGCGCACGTACAGGTCACCGGGCGGGCCGCCGCGCTCGCCGGAGGCGCCCTTGCCGGGGATCTTGATGCGCTGGCCGTCCGCGACGCCAGCCGGGATCCGCGCCTGGATCGTGCGCGTGCTCATCGCGCGCCCGCTGCCGGAGCACTCCGGGCACGGGTCATCGACCACCAGGCCGCGGCCGCGGCAGGTCTTGCACGGCTCGGAGAACGCGAACGACCCGAGGTTGCGGCTGCCCTGACCGGTGCCCTCGCAGGTCGGGCAGACCCGCGGCACCGACCCGGCCTGCGCGCCGGTCCCCTTGCAGACCTTGCAGGGTCCCTCGCCGGTGAGCCGCAGCGACACCGTGGAGCCGTTGATCGCGTCGCTGAACGGCAGTGACGTCTCGGTCTCGACGTCTGCGCCGCGCCGCGGCCTGGCCTGGCTGGTGCCCGTGCCGCCGGGCCGCCCGCCGCCGCTGCCGAAAACACCGCCGAGCAGGTCGCCGAGGCGGCCGCCGGCGCTTCCGGCATTGCCGAACAGGTCGCCGAGATCAAAGTTGTAGTTGCCGCCCGCGGATCCGGACCCTGGCATCCGTACCCCGCCGCCGCCGAACAGCGAGCGCGCCTCGTCGTACTCCTTGCGCCGCTTCTCGTCGGACAAGACGTTGTAAGCCTCGGAGATCTCCTTGAAGCGCGCCTCGGCCTTGGCGTCACCCTCGTTGGCATCCGGGTGGTACTTGCGGGCCAGCTTCCGGTACGACTTCTTGATCTCGTCACCGGTAGCGCCCTTGGTCACGCCGAGGGTCTTGTAGTAGTCCTTCTCCAGGTAATCCTTGGTGCTCAACGGGCCTCTCTCGTGAGCTATCTAGATCCGGAGCCAGCCGGCCCGCCGCGCGGCGGGCCGGCGGCCCCGGACTCACTGTTCCCCGGTCCCGTCGCCTGCGCCAGTGTCATCACCTGCGCCGGCGCCTGGTGCGGCCTCGCCGGCTCCGGTCTCGGAGCCGTCCGCCGCGTCGCCGCCGGGCTCAGCCACGGCTACCCTGGCCGGGCGGATAATCCGCTCGCCGACCTTGTAGCCGGGCTGCAGGATCTGAACTGCCGTTGGCTCGGTTACGTCCGCTGAATACGAGTGCATCAGCGCCTCATGCAGAGTCGGGTCGAACGGGTCGCCGCTCTCGCCGAAGGACGTCAGGCCAAGCTTGACCGCAATGCCCTCCAGCGACTCGCCGACCGACTTGAAGCCACCGGTCAGCTCTCCGTGCTCGCGGGCCCGGCCGATGTCGTCGAGCACCGGCAGCAGCTCGGTCAGCACGTTGGCGAGCGCCTGCTCGCGCACGGCCATCCGGTCCCGCTCTACCCGCTTGCGGTAGTTGGCGTACTCGGCCTGCAGCCGCTGCAGGTCGGCCGTCCGCTCCGCGAGCATGGCGACTGCGTTAGCCGCCGCCGCATCCGCGGGCTGGCCGGGTCCGGGACCGCCGGCAGCGCTCGCGCCGCCGCCCTGCGCGGTGTGCGCATCCGGGGCCGTGCTGCCCCCGCCGCCGGCCGGCGGCGGCTGCCCTCTGGCTGGCCCGCGGTCGTCCCGCCGGGCCTGGACACCGAGTGCCTGCCCGGCTTCGGCTGGCCGCCCGATGAGGCTGCCCCGTGCTGGCTGGCCTGTCCGGTATCTCGTACCTGGCCAGTGGCCGGGTCAATCCGCCTGCGATCGCGGATGACCGGGCCCTGGCTCTCCTCGTCGGGCCTCATCAGGCGGCGCCGCCCTCCTCGTCGGCCGGGCGCTCGTCATCGACGATCTCAGCCTCGACGACATCGTCGTCCTGGCCGCCGGCCTGGTCACTGAACCCGCCCGACTCGCCGTCCGGCGTGGCAGCGGCCTGGGACTGGGCGTAGATAGCAGTGCCCATCTTCTGGCTCACCTGGGCCGCGTGCTCGCTGGCCGTCTTGATGGCCTCGTTGTCGGTGCCCTCGAGCGCCTTCTTCAGGTCGGCGATCGCAGACTCGACCTCGGACTTGATGTCGTCCGGGACCTTGTCGGCGTTCTCGGAGAGGAACTTCTCCGTGGTGTAGGCCAGCGACTCACCGCGGTTGCGGACCTCCGCCTCCTCGCGGCGCTGGCGGTCCTCCTCGGCGTACTTCTCCGCGTCGGCCATCATCCGCTCGATGTCGTCCTTGCCCAGCGCCGAGCCGCCCGAGATCGTCACGGACTGCTGCTTGCCGGTACCGAGGTCCTTCGCCGACACGTTCACGATGCCGTTGGCGTCGATGTCGAACGCGACCTCGATCTGCGGGATTCCGCGCGGCGCCGGAGCCAGGCCGGCCAGCTCGAACATGCCGAGCTTCTTGTTGTAGGCCGCGATCTCCCGCTCGCCCTGGAACACCTGGATCTGCACCGATGGCTGGTTGTCGTCAGCGGTGGTGAAGATCTCCGAGCGCTTGGTCGGGATGGTGGTGTTGCGCTCGATCAGCTTGGTGAAGATGCCGCCCTTGGTCTCGATGCCGAGCGACAGCGGCGTCACGTCGAGCAGCAGGACGTCCTTGACCTCGCCCTTCAGCACGCCGGCCTGCAGGCAGGCGCCCACGGCGACGACCTCGTCCGGGTTAACGCCCTTGTTCGGCTCCTTGCCGCCCGTCAGCTCCTTGACCAGCTCGACGACTGCGGGCATCCGGGTGGAACCGCCGACGAGGACCACGTGCTCGATCGCGCTGAGCTTGACGCCCGCGTCCTTGATCACCTGCTGGAACGGCGCCTTGCACCGGTCGAGCAGATCCGAGGTCATCTTCTGGAACTCGGCCCTGGTCAGCTTGGTGTCCAGGTGCAGCGGGCCCTGCTCGGAGTGGGTGATGTAGGGCAGGTTGATCTGCGACTCGGTCGAGCTGGACAGCTCGATCTTCGCCTTCTCCGCGGTCTCCCGCAGCCGCTGCAGCGCCATCTTGTCCTTCGACAGGTCGGTGCCGTAGCTGTTCTTGAAGTCCTTGACCAGCCAGTCCACGATCCGCTGGTCCCAGTCGTCACCACCGAGGTGGTTGTCGCCGCTGGTCGCCTTGACCTCCACGACGCCCTCGCCAACCTCGAGGAGCGAGACGTCGAAGGTGCCGCCGCCGAGGTCGAACACGAGGATGGTCGCCTCGTTGTCCTTCTCCAGGTGGTACGCCAGCGCGGCCGAGGTGGGCTCGTTGATGATCCGCAGGACGTTCAGCCCCGCGATCTGGCCGGCCTCCTTGGTGGCCTGCCGCTGCGCGTCGCTGAAGTAGGCGGGGACCGTGATCACCGCGTCGGCGATGGTCTCGCCCAGGTACGCCTCGGCGTCCCTCTTCAGCTTCTGCAGGATGAAGGCGCTGATCTGCTGCGCCGTGAACTTCTTGCCGTCGATGGAAACCGTCCAGTCCGTGCCCATCTGGCGCTTGACCGAGCGGATAGTCCGGTCAACGTTGGTCACGGCCTGACGCTTCGCGACCTCACCGACGAGCACCTCGCCGTTCTTCGCGAAGGCCACCACGGACGGCGTGGTCCGCGAGCCCTCAGCGTTGGCGATGACCGAGGGCTCCCCGCCCTCGAGGACGGCGACGACGGAGTTGGTCGTCCCCAGGTCGATGCCTACCGCACGTGCCATGTGATCTGTCCTTGGTTTCATCTAGTACCGAAGATTGAGTGCTGACGGCTCAAGTCTGCCATGCGACCGTCGGCCTGGCAAATGAGTTGAGCCTAGGTGACTCAACTTTACTTACCATAACTATGTGAACTGCGGGGATGCGACGGAAATTCCCCGCACGCGAACGCGCGACCGTTTCGGCTGATAGCGGTCCTAACGGGACTTAACCTGCTGCTGCCCGGCAGTCAGGCGGCCCTCTCCGCTTAACGACGACGCGGCCAGCGAAGTTCGCGTGGCCGCGTGAGTACGGCCGGGCACGGGCAGCGCTGCCGTGCCGGGCCGACATAAGGTACATGTGAGCCCTGTCCGGCTCCTGCTCTCGGGGCGTCGGCGAAACCGCTGATGCCGTGTAACCAAGCGCCTACTGTTAGCTTTCCCGGACGGTACCTCAGGGGGGCACGGATGCTGCAGCGCGACGCCGATCCCGGCGCCGTTGCCGGATACCGGTCCGGGCTGCCCGAGGCAGGAGCGGACGGCCGCCACGCTGGCGGCAGCTGGCTGAGCCGCCTGAACCGGGAGGATCGCGCCGCGCTCGGCATCTGGGGCGCGGCTCATCTTGCCTTCCTGGTCCTTGCCTGGGCTGCGGCCTGGGCCTTCCGCAGCAGCACCGCGCACGCGCCGCTGACCGGCGTCTTCGAGCACTGGGATGCCACCCTGATGCGGGAGGTTGCCCAGTACGGCTACTTCGGCCCGCATGCGGTCCCGAACAACGACGCGTTCTTTCCCGGCTATCCCGTGGCGCTGCGGCTGGCTCACCTGCTCCTGCGCAACTGGGTACTGGCCGAGCTAGCCGTTCCCGCGGTGGCCGGCTGCTTCGCCGTCGTCGCGCTGGCCCGGCTGGCGAAAAGCCACCGCGCCGTGCTGTACCTGGTCGTGTCGCCCGCGGCGATCTTCCTCATGGTGGGGTACGCCGAGGCCCTGTTCCTGGCGTTCGCTGTCCCGGCGTGGCTCGCTGCCAGCCGGGGCCGCTGGTGGCGGGCCGCGCTGCTGGCCGCCCTGGCCGGGCTGGTCCGCCCGGACGGCCTGTTCCTGATCCCGGCGCTGGCCGTGCTGGCGCTCGCGGCCCGGCCGGCGCCCGATCCGGCCGCTGACGATGCCGGGCAGCCCGCCCGCGCGGCCCGCATCCCGTCCGTCCGGGAGCGACTCGCGCATGCAGCGATCGCCTGCTCGGCGCTGGCCGGCCCGGCGGTCTACGAGATCTACCTGCGAGCCGAGACGGGCAGCTGGCTCGCCTGGTCGCACGCTCTGCGGGCGGGCTGGGACCTGCGCCTGACCAGTCCGGTCCGGGCGCTGAAGACGACCTGGTGGGCGGCTTTCCAGCACTCGTTCAGCGCCAGCACGGCCTGGGAGTTCCAGCTCGAGCTGGCCGCGATGGCCGTGATGATCCTGGCTGTCCTCGCCTTTGCGGCGGCCCGGCGCTGGCCCGAGGCCGTCTACTGCGGCCTTGCCGTCGTGGCCCTCGGGACCTCGACCTGGTTCCAGACCGGCCCGCGCACGCTGCTGCTGCTCTTCCCGCTGTGGGTGGCGCTCAGCAGGCTCGGGGACCGGTGGCCCTGGCTCCGGTATGCCTACCTGAGCGTGTCGGCGCCCATCGCCGTCGTGCTCGGCATGCTGTACCTGTCCGGTCAGTGGGCGGGCTGAGCCGGCGCCAGCCGCCGCAGGCCGCCGCGCAGGGCGAAGCGGTCCGGGGCGCCCGCGAGGACGCCGCCGACCGGATCGTCGGCACCTGCCGACCTGACGACATCCCGCTCGGGGCGCAGCGCCTCCCGGACGACCAGCCCGCAGAGCAGCGCAACAGCGCCGAACCGGGCCAGCACGGCGGCAAAGTACAGGCTGGCGCTGATGCCGCCGGGCGCACCGGGGCCGGCGACGATGGTGATCAGGTAGGCCCAGATGGCGTAGAAGTAGCCCACCTCGGCGACCTGCCAGATGAGGTAGCCGACCAGCTTCGGCCGGGCGAGGACGACGAGCGGGACAAGCCAGACCACGTACTGCGGCGACCAGACCTTGTTCGAGAGCAGGAACGCGGCCGTGGTGAGGAAGATCAGCTGCGCAAGCCGCGGCCGCCGGGGTGCGGCCAGGGCCAGCAGCGCGATGGCCGCGCACGCGACCGCGAAGGCGCCCGCTGACATCAGGTTGAGCGCCGGGACGGAGTAGGTGCCGACACCCGGCAGCTTCTGGTGCTGGAAGAAGTAGTAGATGCTGCCCCAGTCGGCACCGCGCTGGCTGCTGAACACGTAGAAGGTCGCCCAGCCGGACGGCGCGACGATCATGAATGGCAGGTTGACCGCGAGCCATGCGGCAGCGCCCGACCCTGCCGTGATCCAGAAACTGCGCATCCGCCCCGCCCGCAGGCAGAGGAGGAACAGCGGCCACAGCACGACAACGGGATAGAACTTGGTCGCCACCGCGAGCCCGAGCAGCACGCCGGCCAGCGCGGGACGCCGGCCGGCCCAGGCGGCCAGCGCCATCATCATCAGCCCCATCGCGATGAGGTCCCAGTTGATGAACGCGGACAGGATCAGGGCCGGGGACAGCGCCACCAGGAGCGCGGTCCAGCGCCGCGACGGGCCCGCGCAGTAGGCCGTGGCCAGCACTCCGGCCACCAGGAAGACGGCCAGCACGGCCACCGTCACATCGAAGAACTGCAGTCCCCTGGTGAAGGCGTCGGCCGTCGAGTGGACCAGCCAGGCCGCGCCCTGCATGACCGCGCCGATGATGACCGGGTACTCGACGTGATGACCGATGTAGGGCACCTTGCCGGCGTACAGCTGCTCGGAGAAGTACAGCGGGTAGATGTCGGAGTAGCAGTGCGCCTGGTACTGGCCGATGGGAGTGTTCCAGGCGCCTGCCAGGCAGGCGGCCTTAGCGCCGAACGCCAGCCCGTCGGCCAGCAGGCTCGCCAGGACAAGGACGGTGGCCGAGCCCGCCAGCGCGGCCCAGCGGCGGCCGTCGCCTGAGGATCGCCGGCCGGCCTCTGTGCGCGAGCCAGGGCGGGGCGACGCTCCCTCCCTGGCCTCCTCTTCCATCACGCTCGCTCACTCCGCGTCCGTCGTCGGGCACTTAGCGTCAGTCACCGCCGGCCAGCGGGAGCCAGTCTCGTCAGCAGGCTGGCGGCTGGCTGCACCCGGCAGTGTGCGAACAGGCTAGCCCCTGTCCCCGGCGGTTACCGACTGCCGGCCGATACCGGGCCGTGCGCCGGGCGCAGTGACCCGCGCAGACCCGCAGAGATGCCCTCCGGGCGGTTCGGGCGCTCTGGGCATGGGTGCCCGAGTCTGCGGGCGTTACGCTGTCACCCATTGCCTTACCAGGAGGTAGCGTTGGCGCTGCGAATCATCATCGGACTCGCCCTGACGGTCGTCGCGGCGGCGGTGGCCGGCCACCGGCTGTACTGGCTCTTCCGGCTCGGCCGGACCGGGCAGCCAGCCCCGGAGCGCGTTCAGGCCCTGCGGGAGCACCCGGCGCAAGGCGCCGAGACTCAGGTCACCCAGGTGATCGGGCAGCGCAAGCTGCTCAAGTGGACGGTGCCAGGGATTGCGCACGCGCTGACGTTCTGGGGCTTCATCGTGCTGGCCCTCACCATCATCGAGGCCTACGGCGCGCTGTTCAGCAAGCACTTCGCCATCGTGGTGATCGGGACCTGGGCGTGGGTCGGCTTCGCCGAGGACCTGTTCGCCGTCGCGGTGCTCGCTGGCATCATCACGTTTGCCATCATCCGGCTGACCTCGGATCCGAAGCGTGAGGGGCGCAAGTCGCGGTTCGCCGGCTCGCACACCGGCGCGGCCTGGCTGGTGCTGCTCGGCATCTTCCTGGTCGTCGCGACTCTGCTGATCTACCGGGGCGCGCAGATCAACACCGGGGACTTCCCGTACCCGAAGGGCGCGTTCGCCTCGCAGATCGTCGGCCACTGGCTGCACCCGCTGGGGGCGGCCAACAAGGGCATCGAGACGACCTTCATCCTGCTGCAGCTGGCGGTCATCCTCGCGTTCGGCATCTTCGTGACCTACTCCAAGCACCTGCACATCGTCGTCGCTCCGGTCAACGTGCTGTTCGGCCGCCGCCCGGACGGCCTCGGGCCGCTGGAGCCGATGCGCTCGAACGGCAAGGTGCTGGACTTCGAGGAGGCCGACCCGGACGAGGACGTGTTCGGCATCGGCAAGATCGAGGACCTGAGCTGGAAGGCGATGCTCGACCTGGCCACCTGCACCGAGTGCGGGCGGTGCCAGTCGCAGTGCCCGGCCTGGGCGACCGGCAAGCCGCTGTCGCCGAAGATGATCATCCTGGAGCTGCGTGACCACGCGTTCGCCAAGGCGCCGTACCTGCTGGCCGGCTCCGACGAGGCCCGCGAGGCGCTGCCGGACGCGGTGAAGGCCGAGGCCGCGCGCCCGATCATCGGCGATGAGGAAGCCCGCGGCGTCATTCATCCGGACGAGCTGTGGTCCTGCACCAACTGCGGCGCCTGCGTGGAAGAGTGCCCGGTCGACATCGAGCACATCGACCACATCGCCGGGATGCGGCGGCATCAGGTACTGGTGGAGTCCGCGTTCCCGACCGAGGCCGGCACGATGCTGCGCAACCTGGAGAACAAGGGCGACCCCTGGGGGATGGGGGGCAGCAAGCGCACGGACTGGATGACCGAGCTCGACTTCGAGGTGCCCGTCATCGACGGCCCGATCGGCGATGACATCGAGTACCTGTTCTGGGTCGGCTGCGCCGGCGCGCTGGAGGACCGGGCCAAGAAGACCACCAAGGCGATCGCCCAGCTGCTGCACACCGCGGGCGTGAGCTTCGCGGTGCTCGGCCCGGCCGAGTCGTGCACCGGCGACCCGGCCCGCCGGATAGGCAACGAGTTCGTGTTCAGCATGCTCGCCCAGCAGAACATCGAGACGCTGAACGAGGCCGGCGTCCGCAAGATCGTGGCCAGCTGCCCGCACTGCTTCAACACCATCTCGCGCGAGTACCCGCAGCTCGGCGGCAACTACGAGGTGATTCACCACACGCAGCTGCTGGCCCAGCTGGTCACCGACGGCAAGATCAGGCCGGTCACGCCCATCGAGGAGAAGGTCACCTACCACGACCCGTGCTTCCTCGGGCGGCACAACCGGGTGTTCACGCCGCCGCGCGAGATCATGGAGCAGGTGCCCGGCATCCAGTCGCAGGAGATGCACCGGTGCAAGGAGCGCGGCTTCTGCTGCGGCGCCGGGGGCGCCCGGATGTGGATGGAAGAGCGGATCGGCAAGCGCATCAACACCGAGCGGATCGACGAGGCGCTCGGCACCGACCCGGACACCATCTCCACGGGCTGCCCGTACTGCCTGGTCATGCTCGGCGACGCGGTGGCCGCGAAGAAGAGCTCAGGCGAGGCCAAGGAGTCGCTTGAGGTCGTCGACGTGGCCCAGCTGCTGATCAGGTCCGTTCAGGTCCCGGCCGCCGCCAGCCCGGCTGCCGGAGCTGGCGACGAGGCGTGAGCAGAACGCGGGCGTGACCAGACTCGCGGCGGCCTGAGTGGACTCGCGGCGGGCTGAGTCGTTCAGCGACGGTGTCTTCGCCGTCGCGATCACGATCCTGGTCTTCAACCTGCTGCCGATCGCCGACAAGACCGCCGGCACCGGTGCCGCGGGAACGGTCCCGCTCACGGCCCGCAACCTGGCGCACTACTGGCCCGCCTACCTGGCCTACGTGGTCAGCTTCCTGACCATCGGCATCATGTGGATCAACCACCACACGATGCTGTCGCAGGTCAGCAAAGTCAATCGCGCTGTCCTGGTGCTGAACCTGTTCCTCCTGATGGGCATCGTCGCGATCCCGTTCCCGACCGCGCTGGTGGCGGACCACCTGACCGGCTCCGACGGCGGGCAGGGCCAGGCCACTGTCGCCGCCGTCATCTACGGCCTGGTCATGATCGTCATCTCGGTCGGCTACGGCGCAACGTGGATCTACCTGGCCGCGCACCAGGAGGAGCTGGGCGCCCGCCGCCGGGTGCACCGCCCGCGGCTCTCGACCGTGCCGGTTCACCATCGGGAACGCCGGCTATGTCATCGGCACGCTGGTCGCCTTCATCTCGCCGGTGACGGCGCTGATCATTTTCGGGCTGCTGGCCGTCTACTACATGTTCGAGCACCTGCCGTCGGACCCGCTCGACGATGACCAGGGCGGAACTGACCGCTAGGGAACAATCCTGACCGGCAGCCAGACCCGGACCTTCGTGCCCTGCCCCTGGATCGACTCCAGCGTGGCGCGGCCGCCGTGCGCGGTTGCGATGGCCTGCACGATCGAAAGGCCGAGACCGCTGCCGCTGGTTCGCTCGAAGCGGCCCGAGCTGCCCCGTGCACCGGCCCCGCCGGCCCCGTTCCCGCCCTGATCGGTCTTCTGCACCGCGCCGCCCGAGCTGCTGCCCTGCCTGTCGGCCGAGCGGTGGAACCGGTCAAAGGCGCGGGCCGCGTCCTGCTCCGACATGCCGGGTCCGGCGTCAGCTACCTCGATGAGCACGCCGCCGCTGATCGCGCCAAGCCGCACCGCGACCGGCGTGGCCGCCGGGGTGTGCGCGCGCACGTTGCCGAGCAGGTTGGCCAGCACCTGCCGGATGCGCCTCTCGTCCACGACGGCGACCAGCCGGGGCGGCGCCTCAGCCCGGACCGGGCGCTGCGGTTCGACGGCGATAGCGTCGGCGACGGCATCCCGGACGACGCCGGCCAGGTCGGTCTCGGTGAGGTCGAGCGAGGAGGTGCGGTCCAGCCGGGCGAGCTCGAGCAGCTCGGCGACGAGCATGCTCATCCGCTCGGATTCCTGCTCGATGCGCCGCATCGCGTCCGGAAGCTGATCGGGGCCAAGCGCGCCCTGCCGGTACAGCTCGGCGTAGCCGCGGATCGTGGTCAGCGGCGTGCGCAGCTCGTGCGAGGCATCGGCGGCGAACTCGCGCACCTTCTGCTCCGAGCGGAGCCTCGAGGTGAACGCCTGCTGGATGCGGTCCAGCATGGTGTTAATCGAGGAGCCGAGCCTGCCCACTTCCGTCTGGTCGTTGGCGTCCGGCATCCGGGCGGTCAGGTCGCCGCGCGAGGTGATGTCGTTCGCGGTCCTGGTCATGTCGTCCAGCGGATCGAGGCCGCGGCCGACGAGCCACGCGCCGGCGAGTGCCACCAGGGCGATCAGGGCGGCGCCGGTGATCAGCTCGGCGATGATGTAGCCGGCGATCTCGTCAGCGCCGGAGCCGACTGGCTGAGCGACCAGGAGGATGGCGCCGCGGCCAGCGGCGATACCGGTTCCGCTGGAGTTCCGGATGGCCGGCACCCAGTGGCTGGCAGCAGCAAGGCCAGGCGCGATCTCGAAGCCCTTGCAGCCCAGCGAGGGAAACTGGCCGCAGCCCCGGCTGGCCAGCAGGATCCTGGCCCGGAGTATCGCTCCCTGCGCGGCCAGGGCAAGGACGGGGGCGAAGCCGGCGCTGTTCAGCTGCCGGGTTGTCGCCGTGACCAGCTGGCTCGTCACCGGGCCGTGCGTCAGCGGGTCCACGGCAATCTGCCCGCGGACCGGGACCTCGACGACGGCGAAGTCCGTCACTTTCAGTTCTTGCGCCGCCTGCGGATTGGCCGCGAGCTCGGCCGCCAGTGTCCGCAGGCGGTTTCCCGCCGTGGCGAGCTGAGCGTCGTCGCGGCGCGCCAGCAGGTACGTGCTGACCGAGCCCATGATCAGCAGCAGCACGGTCGTGACGCCGACCAGCACGATGAGCATCCGGGACCGCAGCGACAGCTTCCGGGTGCGCCGGCCCGGCAGGCTCATGTCGCCGGCTGCTCCGCTACGCGTGGCCGTCGGGGTGGTCCTGCCGTTCGGGCCGCAGGCTGTAGCCGACGCCGCGCTGGGTGTGGATCAGGGGCGGCCCGAGCGGGTCGAGCTTGCGCCGCAGGTAGCTGACGTAGGTCTCGACGATCTGGGACTCGCCTGAGTAGTCCCAGCCCCAGACGCTCTCAAGCAGCTGCGCCCTGGTCAGCACCCGGCCCTCGTGCCGCATCAGGTAGGCAAGCAGGCGGAACTCGGTCGGTGACAGCTCGACCGGCACGCCGGCCCGGTGCACGGTCCAGCGGTCCTCGTCGAGCTCCAGGTCAGCGACCCGCAGCGGCGCGGCGGCCCGGCCGGAAGGTCGCTCGCTTCCGCTGCCCTCGCCGCGGGACGCCCGCCTCAGCACGGCCCGCACCCGCGCGACCAGGGCCTCCACGGAGAACGGCTTGGTGACATAGTCGTCGCCGCCGATCGCCAGCCCGGTCACCGTGTCCGACGAGGTGTCCCTGGCGGTCAGGAAGATGACCGGGACCTCGTTCCCGGCGGCCCGCAGGCGCCGGCAGACCTCAAAGCCGTCCATGTCCGGCATCATGACGTCCAGGACGATCAGGTCCGGCCTGGTCGACTCGGCCTGCCGCAGGGCGTCCTTGCCGCTGCCGGCGGTGGTCACCGAGCAGCCGTGAAACTTCAGCGCGACCTGGACAAGGTCACGGATATTGGGCTCGTCGTCCACGACGAGCACCTGGGGAATTCGGTCGTTCTCAGTCATGTCGTCCTCGGGCTCGCGCCTGGCCGGAGCTGGCGCTCCCGGCTGTGCGGCGCGACGTGCGCGGATCCGGCGAGTCGAGGCTACCGGCAAAATCCGGGCGGCAGGTCTTGCCTGCCGCCCGGACCGTGGCGTGCAGCCCCGGGGGCAGTGGCCTAGGAGGAGGCCGGCGTCGAGGAGGACGGCGACGCCGAGGAGGACGAGGACGGCGCGGAGGAGCCGGAGAGCCGGACGGCCGGATCCTGATCAGCTTCGCGTCCCTGGCCCCGCTGACCACCGGGCCGCCGACGAGCACCTGCTCACCGTCCGCGAGCTGCGACTGCCCGACGAGCTTGACCGCCTGAGCGGACCTTCGTGCTGGAGCTGAGAACCCAGGTCCAGGTGGTGCCGTCAGCTGCCTGGACCGTGAGGACCGAGCCGCTGAGCGACTCGACCGTGCCGCGCTCGAAGGCAATGGTCCGCGGCGTGGTCGTGCCCTTGAAGGTCACCTGACCGTACTCGCCGCCGACCAGTGCGAGCCGCAGCAGCGGCCGGTGGCAGAAGGCCCTGACCCGCGCGGCTGCCCTCGGATGGTCAGAGTCCTGCAGGGCGGCAGTGATCTTCGCGCACCGGCCGGATGCCGTCGCGCTGGTGGTTGCTGTTGCTGCCGCCGTTCCGCTCGATCCTGTGCTGGCCGAGCCGCTGCCAGTGGAGGCAGAGGCCCCGCCGGTGAGCGCGACTCCGATTCCGGCGCCGCCGCCCAGCAGGACCGCGCTGGCGGCGACGGTGGTCACAATGCGCTTCGTCCGGCCGGACCGGGAGGGGGCAGGCGGACCTGCCTGCGGATCGGCCGGGCCGAGGTTGAAAGTATCCATGCACTCAGCCTGACCGCCGATGATGGGTAATCGGGCATGCGAGCCTGGGAGCTTCCCGGGAACTGCCCGTCAAGTTCATCAGGGCGGGAACGCGCCCTACATCCGCTCGGGCACCGGAATGCCGAGCAGGTCGAGGCCGGTCAGCAGGACCCGCAGGGTGAGCGCGCTGAGCGCGAGCCGGCTCGGCCTGGTGGCGCCTTCGGCGGTGAGCACCGGGCATTGCTCGTAGAAGGTCGTGAAGGCACTCGCCAGCTCGAACAGGTAAGCCCGCCAGCTTGTGCGGCTCGGCGGCTACGGCCACGTCGCCGACCGCCCGGCCGAACCCGAGCAGCGTCAGCGCCAGGGCCCGCTCGGCGCTGGTGCCGAGGATGACCGGGCCTGTCGCATCGGCCGGGTCCAGGCCGGCCCTGGCGAAGATCGACCGGATCCTCGCGGTGGCGTACTGCAGGTAAGGGCCGGTGTTCCCGGTCAGGGCCAGCAGCCGGTCAAAATCGAGCACGTAGCCGGAGTCCCTGGCGACCGACAGGTCCCCGTACTTGAGCGCGCCGATCCCGACGGCCTCGGCGATCTGCCGGCGCTGCTCCGGATCGTCGTACCGGTCCGCGATAACCGCGCCGGCCCGGTCGACTGCCTCGTCCATCAGGTCGGCCAGCTTCACCTGCTCGCCCGACCTGGTGCGCAGCCGCTGCCCGCCGGGACCGGTCATCAGCCCGATCACGGCATGCTCAGCCGTGGCCGGCGGGACCAGCCAGCCGGCCTGCCGGGCCAGTTCGAAGATCATCTGCAGGTGCTGGCTCTGCTCCGAGCCGACCACGTAGATGATCCTGGTCGCGCCTAGCTCGGTCAGCCGGTACCTGATGGCGGCCGCGTCCGTGCTGTCGTAGCCGTAGCCGCCGTCGCTCTTGCGCAGCATCAGCGGGACCGGGTTGCCGTCCCGGCCGGCGAATCCAGGCGGGAACGCGCAGAGCGCCCCGTCGCTCATCACCGCGAGGCCACGGCTCTCCAGCTCGTCGCACACCTCGCTGAGCATCGGGTTGTAGAAGCTCTCCGGTGCCATATCCGCGTCGGTGAGCGTGATGTTGAGCCGTGCGTAGATCCGCCGCAGGTACTCCATGGAGTCGTCGACCAGGACCTGCCACAGCCGCATCGCCTCGGGCTCGCCTGCCTGCAGCTGCACGACCCGCTTGCGCGCCCGGTCAGCGAAGACCGGGTCGGCATCGAACTTGGCCCGCGCGGCCTGGTAGAACGCGGTGAACTCGCCGGAGGCCAGCTGGTCGTAGGTGGCCTGGTCGCCGATGTCCAGCGCGTGCTCGATCAGCATGCCGAACGGGGTGCCCCAGTCACCGAGGTGCGCGGCGCGGACGACGTCGTGCCCGAGGTGCTCCATGACCCGGACGATGGCGTCGCCGACAACCGTGGGCCGCAGGTGCCCGGCATGCAGTTCCTTGGCGACGTTCGGGCCCGAGTAGTCCACGACGACCTGCAGGCTCGGCTCGGCCAGCGCGATGCCGAGCCGCGGATCGGCGAGCTGCGCCGCCGTCTGCTGCGCGATCCAGTCGTCGGCCAGGGTGATGTTGATGAAGCCGGGACCGCTGACCTCCGCCTTCGCCACGGCCGGGTCGGCGCTCAGCCGGTCCGCTATCGGCCCGGCGATATCCCGTGGCGCCCGTCCGGCCCGCCTGGCGATCGACATGGCGGCGTTGGACTGGTAATCGGCAAAGCCGGACGGCCGGATCAGCGGATCGGCGGCTGCGTACTCAGCGCCGAGCTCGTCCGCCAGTGCCTGCTGCACCAGCGCGCCGAGTGCTGCTTCCGGATCTGTCATCTCACCAGCCTACCGGGCCGTCTACCAGTTATTCGGCGCGCCCGAGGCCCGACAGCGGCAGTCAGGGGCCGCCCGTGGTCAGGGGCGCCCGTGGTCAGGGGCGCCCGTGGTCAGGGCGCCGGGTCAGGGGCGGCGGAGGAAGTGCCCGCCGCGGCTCGGGCCGAGCCGCTCGCGGATGCGCTCGGTGATCCGGCGCTCGGTGAGCTCGGCCGCCAGCCGGCAGGCGGCGGCGGCGCCGCGGGCGGTGACCGAGCCGTGCGCGATGACGACTGTCGCCTCCAGCCCGAGCAGCGCGGCGCCCCCGTAGGTCTCGGGGTCGAACCGCTCGGTGAGGTCACGCAGCCGGCGGCGCTGCAGCATGGCCCCGATCCGGGCTGGCCGCGAGCTGCCGAGTACGTCGCGCAGCTGAGTGGCCGCATACCTGGCGGTGCCCTCGAGCGTCTTCAGCGCGACATTGCCGGTGAAGCCGTCCGTCACGATCACGTCGACCCGCCCGGCCAGCAGGTCACCACCCTCGACGTTGCCGGCGAAGCTGATCGGCATGCCGCCGTGCGGCGGATCGGAGTCGAGCAGTTCGTGACTGCGCCGGGTCAGCTTGTTCCCCTTGCCAGGTTCTGCGCCGATTGTCAGCAGCCCGACGCGAGGCTCGGCGATGCCGAAGGCGATCTCCGCGTACGCGACGCCGAGCTGGGCGAACTGCACCAGCATCTCCGGCTTGGGGTCGGCGATCGCGCCCGCATCGATCAGGACGGTCGGGTTCGGCCGGGTCGGCAGCACCGCTGCCAGCGCCGGCCTGCTCACGCCGGGCAGCGGCCGCAGCCGCAGCTGGGCGGTCGCCACGATCGCGCCGGTGGAGCCGGCCGAGACGACGGCGCCGGCCAGGCCGCGCCGGACGAGCTGACAGGCCACCGCGATGCTGGAGCGCGGGCGCCGCCAGCTTGCCAGCGCGCCCTCCTCCATCGAGATCGACTCCTCGGCGGCCTCGATCGTCACCCCGGTCGCCGGCCCGGCCTTCGCCAGCAGCGGCCTGATCAGGCCCGGCCGCCCGGTCAGGGTGATCGGGGTGCGCAGCTCCCTGGCAGCCGCGACTGCGCCGGTCACGATCTCGTCCGGCGCGTGGTCACCGCCCATGGCGTCCACGGCAATGACCAGGTGCTGCCCTGGCGGCGGTGCAGGCAGCGGTTCCGCCGCTGGCACAGGCGCGAGCTCGCCGGCTGTCTCGGCTCCGGAACCCCGGGCGGGTACAGCGGCGGAAGGGTCGGCCGGCCCGCTCAGCGTGCAGCCCGCGTGGTGTCCCGCATGTCGCCTAGCTTCTCACTGCCCGCGCCCGGCGGAGCGCGTCGGTAGCACCGAGTTGGCGCGTTTGGGGCTAATGTCACGGGGTACGTCGCGGTGCGCTGCGGGGACCGGCGGGACCAATGTGGCGACGAAAATCCTTCTGGGCTGGAGGCAACGCTGAGCGAGTTCTGAGCGTTTTCCTAATCGTTACCCCATGAACTGGCATGACGGTAACGTCGCCCTAGCCAAATGCGTCTCAAGTGACGGGACCGGGAAGAACCAGTAACAGCACGCCGATGGCGGCATGACACGGGGAGATCATGCGCACAGCCAGGCGCCGCAGGTAGTGGCGGCCGGAGGGAGTTGCATGAGCGTTCAGGAAGTCACGCCGGTGGTACCCGCGCAAGGCCGCGGGTTCAGGGCGTACACGGCCAAGCACCTGGACCAGCTGACGGCCAGGGCCGGGCTGTGCGAAGCGGAACGGCTCGCCGTTCGCGCGGTTGCGACTGTGCTGCCATTCCGCACGAATGACTATGTGCTGGAATCGCTGATCGACTGGTCCGCGGCTCCGGACGATCCGATGTACCGGCTCGTCTTCCCGCAGGCCGACATGCTGCCGGCGGAGGACGTCGCGCCGATCGCGGCAATGCTGGCGGACGGCGCGCCGGAGCGGGAGATCCACGCGGCCGCCCATGCGATCCGGGTGCGCCTGAATCCGCACCCGGCCGGCCAGCTGGCGCTGAACATCCCGGCGCTGGCCGATGAACCGCTGCCAGGCGTGCAGCACAAGTACCCCGAGACGATCCTGGTCTTCCCCAAGCAGGGCCAGACCTGTCACGCGTACTGCACCTACTGCTTCCGGTGGGCGCAGTTCGTCGGCGAGCCTGACCTGAAGATGGCCACCGACGACACAGCGAGGGTGGCCGCGTACCTGCGCGCGCATCCGGAAGTCACCAGCGTGCTGATCACCGGCGGTGACCCGATGATCATGGGCGCCGCCGTCCTGCGCCGGTACATCGAGCCGCTGCTCGCGCCCGGCCTGGAGCAGATCGAGTCCATCAGGATCGGCACCAAGTCGCTGGCGTACTGGCCGCAGCGATTCGTGACAGACCCCGATGCTGACGACACCCTGCGGCTGTTCGAGGAGGTCAGCGCGGCCGGGAAGACGCTGGCGCTGATGGCGCACTTCTCCCACCCGCGCGAACTGGAGCCGGAACTGGTCGCCACCGCGATCAGCCGCATCCGCGGCACCGGCGCCGTCATCCGCACCCAGGCCCCGCTGATCAGGACGATCAACGACGACGCGGAGTGCTGGTCACAGATGTGGCGGCTGCAGCTGCGCCTCGGCCTCGTGCCGTACTACATGTTCGTCGAGCGGGACACCGGGCCGCAGGGCTACTTCGCCGTCCCGCTCGCCAGGGCCGCCGAGATCTTCCGCGATGCCTACGGCAGCGTCTCCGGACTCTGCCGGACGGTCCGCGGACCGTCGATGTCCGCAACGCCGGGCAAGGTCTGCGTCGACGGCGTCGCGGAGGTAGGCGGGCAGCGGGTGTTCGTGCTGCACATGATCCAGGCGCGTGACCCGTCGCTGGTCGGCCGGCCATTCTTCGCCGAGTACGACCCGGACGCGGTCTGGCTCTCCGACCTGCGGCCAGCGTTCGCCGACCGGTTCCCGTTCGAGACGGCCGCGGGCTCCGGCCGCGGCGAGCTCCGGCGCGGACTGGGACGCCGAGCTGCTCGCGGCCGGCTAAGCGGCCAGGCCGTTAACTCGGTAACATCGCACGGCCTATGAGCCCCGGCGATCTTACGAGATCATGGTCTTAGCCTAGCCGGGACGACTCGCTCAGCCCGCCGCCGTCGGCGGGCTGCGGCTGAGCCGCGGCGGCCACCACGCTCGGACCCGGCGCGCCAGCGCCCGCTGACGCCCCTGTCCGCTTGATAAAGATGCAGCTGGCAGCGGCCGCGACCAGGAACAGGATGGGCACCAGAATCGTCGGCCGCATGGCCTGCACGAATCCGTTGGTGAAGATCTCGCCGGCAAGGCCGCCCGCCCGGTGACCCGAGCCGACTTCGAGGCCGCCCTTGGCCGCGGACTGGAATCCGGCGACCAGCTTGTCGCGCGCCGCGGGCGGCAGGCTGGCTCCGCGCTGCTGAATCTGGTCGATGAAGCCGGCGATGAGCCGGTTCTGCAGCAGCGCGCCGATGCCGGCGGTGCCGATCACCGTGCCGACCTGGCGGGTCGTGTTGAACACGCCGGATGCCGCCCCGGCCATCATCGGGTTGACGCTGCGCATGGCCTCGGTCGTCATCGGCGCGAATGTGCAGCCGATGCCGAATCCCGGCGACGATCTGCGGCGCGAGGAACGTGTACCAGGCGGAGTTCGGCTGGGCGATCAGCGCGATCGAGCCCATGCCGCCGGCGAACAGCAGCAGCCCGCTCATCAGGATGTACTTGCCGCCGATCCGGTCCGACATCCGGCCGGCCACCGGCGCAACGAACATCGCGATGACCGAGGCGGGCGCCATCGTGAGCCCGGCTTTCAGCGCCGAGAACCCGAGCACTGACTGCAGGTAGATGGAGAACGGCAGGAAGATCCCGAGCATGCCGATCGCGATGAAGCCGGACACCATGTTCATCAGGGAGAAGTTGCGGTCCCTGAACAAGACGAACGGGACGAGCGGCTCACCGTCCTGGCGCCGCGCCTGCAGGTACAGGAACAGGCCGAGAAGCACGAAGCCGACCACCAGCAGCAGCGGGATCGAGATGAACGAGGTGATCGTGCCCCAGTTGTACTTCTGGCCCTCGACCAGCGCGTAGCAGATCGCGAGCAGGGCCAGGCTGGCCAGCACCACGCCGGTGATGTCGAAGCTGTGCCGCGGCCCGGTCCGCAGGTCCGGGATGAGGATGAAGGTGAGCACCAGCACCAGCGCGCCGATCGGGACGTTGATGAAGAAGATGTACCGCCAGTCGAAGGCCGTGACCAGCAGCCCGCCCAGGGTGGGACCGGCGATCGTGGCCACGCCGGCGACCGCGCCCCAGATCCCGAACGCGGCGCCGCGGCGCTCCGGCGGGAACACCATCGTCAGGATGGCCAGCGTCTGCGGCATCAGCATCGCCGCGCCGACGCCCTGGACCGCGCGGAAGCCGATCAGGAATCCGGGCGACGGCGCGAGCCCGCACGCCGCCGACGCCACCGTGAACAGGGCAACCCCGGCGAAGAACAGCGTCCGCTGGCCGAACAGGTCGCCCAGCCGTCCGCAGGTGATCAGCAGTACCGCCAGCACCAGCGCGTAGGCGTTGATGACCCACAGGACGTCGTCGAGCGACGCATGCAGCTTCTCGATCATGTTCGGGATCGCGATGTTCACGATCGTCAGGTCGAGCAGCGTCATGAAGAACCCGAGCGAGATCACGATCAGGATGACCCACGGGTTCGTGCGCTTGATCGGCTGTGCTGCCAGTGCGGCCACTGCTGTCCTCCGTCGCGTACGCGGGCACGCCCGGCCGTCCGCGTTATCGGCCGGGTACGCCACGTGCTGAATACGCTACGGCACGGGTATGACAGTCCGGATCAGGAGATGCTGAGCCCGCTCACGGACATTCCGTCGGCTGAGGTGAACGGCTGATCCGTCACCACGTTCGTCATCGGGACCGGCACTGCGGCGGTCAGCGGCGCGGTGAGCCTGAGTATCGCCGCAATCGGGCTGTCCGGCGTGATCGTGATCGGGACGCCGAGCAGATCGCCGGACAGCTTGCTGGCGTAGAGCACCACATCACCGGACAGCGCCAGGCTGGGCGCCCTGGTCGTGATGGCCGTGCCGTTCTGGCTGGTGGTCAGGTTGATCGACGTCAGGGACAGCGAGGTCATCGAGAACTGCATCAGCCGCACGGTGCCGGTGGTGGTGCGAACGTCGACGGTTCCGTCGTAGGCAAAGCCGGTGATGAGGGCCGATGAGGCAGTCAGGCTGGAGGGCGCGGTCGCGACGGCGAAGGCAGGCGCGGTGCCGTAGCGCGCCTTCGGGCTCCGGCTCGCACTCGGGCCCGGGCTCGTCGACGGTGCTGGCGACGGGCTGCCGCTTGCGCCCGGTGAGGGGCTGGGCGACGGGCTGGGGCTGACGCTACCGCTCGGACTCGGACTCGGACTGCGGACCGCTCTGGCTGCCACGTGCCACCGCCACCGCCGGGGCTAGGGCTCGGGCACGGATTGAGTATCGGGATCGGCGGGATGCCGGGCAGGCAGAAGGACGGCCCGGCGGCCGCTGCCGGACCGCCGTGCAGCAGTCCGGCCAGGCTGGCCAGGACAACCGGGAACGCTGCGTAGCCGCGGAGGATGGCGCCGTCGTTCCCGGTCGTGTCGGTCTTTCGCCTGCCACCGAGGAGGGCGCCGAGTCCAGCCGAAGTGCTGTCGTCCTGGCCGTGCCGGCCGCGGCCGCCGCCCGTGCGGTCCCGCGCCGGCACCGCTGGTGTCCAGGCGAAACCGAGCGAGCCGCCGATGACACCAAGCAGCGTGCCGATGAGGAAGCCGCCCAGATTCGAGGCCACCAGAGCGGCAATCGCCAGCAGCACGGCGACGATCGAGTAGAAGATGCGCTGCGCCGGGTTGAACCACAGCAGCAGGCCGCAGGCAATCAGGATCGCGCCGATCAGGATGCCGAGCACGCCGCCGGTGCCGATGTGCAGGATGAGGCCCATCGCGTGGACCGGCAGCGGAATCATCAGCAGCTCGGCCCCGGAGACGAGCAGCAGCAGCCCGCCCCAGAACGGGCGCCTGCGCCGCCAGCCGGTAACCGCATGCCAGGCAGCCGCGAGGCCGGGCGGCCCGGCGGTTTCATCGGGCGGTGTGCTGTCAGTCATGCCGGTCAGAAGCAGGAGCTGTCGCCGGCCGACAGATGCAGGCTGAATCCCGGCAGGGTGAAGGTGCCCGCCGAGGTCGAGTAAGCGGTCTGCTGGAGGTTGCTGATGCTGATCGAGCTCGCCTGCTGGCCGAAGGTGCCCGCGGTGCCCACCGGCACGCCCGAGATCGCGTTGAGCGTGGAGGCGTCCTGGCCGATGTTGATGTTGCCGAACGTCGCGGTCGAGCCGGACAGCTGGTTAGCGTCGATGATGAGCGAATCCGCCTGCACTGGCGTGCTGCCGCCGCCAGCGGTGATCTTCAGCGTGTAGGTGCCAAGACCGAGCGGGAACGTGGTGACCACGCTCTGGCACAGGTTAGTGATCTTCGCCGAGCCGATCTCGGACTCCGCGACGGCGATGGGCTGCTTCCCCGCGGTCTCGTCGATGGTGCCGAACTGCTGGAAGCCGGTGCCGGTGAGCTGGTCGGCGGAGACCTGGAACTGCTGGCCGGAGATGGAGAACGACGAGGCCAGGGCGCCGTTGGCGGTCAGTCCGAGCAGGACAGCGGTGACTCCGAGCGCGGGCGCGAAGATCAGCGCGAAGCGCCGCCACCTGACCTTCCCGTGCGCTGACGCGTGCCGGGCGCCGGGGCCGGGCGCAGAAGCATTGCTTTCGGAACTCATCGGCGACTCCCTGACTGCCGGAGCGGATTCGTAGTCACGCCGGCCTGCCGGGCCGTGTGACCGACGTCACAAGCTAGCTACCAGCCGGTAAGTTACTGACTAGTAAACCGGTCGTCAACCCGTTGCCGGAAATTTCATCATCCGGAGATAGATCCACCACTCTGCGGTAGCACATGCAGGCCTAAAACGGACCTGATCCGGGCGCGGGAACGGGCTGGCCCGGCCGGCCGGTAGCTTTCAGGGCCAGGGCTTCCGAACCCCGTTCGGTGCGAACTGGGCGCGCCGAAGTATGCTCCGGCCATGAAACTTAACGGAACTGCCGCGATCGTCTCCGGAGGGGCCAGCGGCCTCGGTGAGGCTACCGTCCGCGCGCTGGCTGCCGGCGGCAGCAAGGTCGTCGTCGCCGACCTGAACGAAGAGCGCGGCAAGGCGCTGGCTGATGAGGTCGGCGGCCTGTTCGCCCGTACTGACGTCAGCGATGCCGACTCCGTGCGCGCGGCCGTCGCGGTGGCCGAGTCGGCCGGCAGCCGCTGCGCTTCGTGGTGAACTGCGCGGGCATCGGCTGGGCCCAGCGCACCGTCGGCCGGGACGGCGAGCCGCACGACCGGGCCGCGTTCGGCAAGGTCATCGACGTGAACCTGATCGGGACCTTTAACCTGATGAGCATCGGCGCGGCGGCCGTGGCGAAGACCGAGCCGGCCGACTCCGACGGCGCACGCGGCGTGGTGACCAACACCGCCTCCATCGCCGGCCTGGAGGGCCAGACCGGCCAGCTCGCCTACTCGGCGTCCAAGGGCGGCATCATCGGCATGACCGTGCCGGCCGCGCGCGACCTGGCCGCGATCGGCGTCCGGGTGAACACCATCTGCCCCGGCATTATCGACACGCCCATCTACGGCAGCGGCCCGGCCAGCGAGGAGTTCAAGGCCAAGCTCGCCGCCCCGGTGCCGTTCCCCAAGCGGATGGGCACGGCAGCGGAGTTCGCTCACCTGGTCAGGTTCCTGATCGAGAACGACTACATGAACGCCGAAGTGATCCGCTTCGACGGCGGCATCCGATTCCAGCCGAAGTAGTAAGGACGCCAGCCAGATGGCAGACGAGGTACTGACCGAGGTCAGCGACGGCGTTGCCGTCATCACCATCAACCGGCCGCAGGCCAGGAACGCGGTCAACGGCGCCGTGGCCCGCGGCATCGGGACGGCCGTCGCGGAACTCGACGAGCGCAAGGACGTCCAGGTCCTGATCCTGACCGGCGCTGGCGGCACCTTCAGCGCGGGCATGGACCTGAAGGGCTTCCTGACCGGCGACTCGCCGAACTTCGAGGACCGCGGATTCGGCGGGATCGTGCAGCGGCCGCCGGCCAAGCCGATCATCGCGGCGGTCGAGGGCTACGCGCTCGCGGGCGGATTCGAGCTCGTGCTGTCCTGCGACCTGATCGTGGCGAGCGAGGACGCCAAGTTCGGGCTGCCCGAGGTGAAGCGGAGCCTGGTCGCCGGCGCGGGGGGCCTGCTGCGCCTGCCCAAGCGCATCCCGTACCACCTCGCGATGGAGATCGCGCTGACCGGCGAGCACTACCCGGCGGCCCGGCTGCAGGCGGCCGGGCTGGTGAACCAGCTGGTCCCGGCCGGGGAAGCGCTGGCCGCGGCGACTGAATTCGCTAAGCGGATCGCGCAGGGCGGCCCGCTCGCGCTGACGGCGAGCAAGCGCGTCATCGTCGAGTCAGCCGACTGGGACAGCGCGGAGGCGTTCCGCCGCCAGGGCGAGATCATCACCCCGGTGTTCACCTCAGCGGATGCCAGGGAGGGCGCGCTCGCGTTCGCCGAGAAGCGGCCGCCGGTCTGGCGCGGAGAGTAGGCGGTAGCGCCGCAGCGGGTGCTGCGGCGCCCCGGACGTGGCCCAGCGCCGCGCCGGGACGCGGCGCACGCGGCGCTAACGTGCACTGCAGTGGCGGCCATCTTCTAGGATCGTCGGTCTAGAGGCAGGACGCGGCCGCGACCGGGCTGACCTGCCGTCGTCCTCCGCCACCGCCGTGAGCGACCAGGAGATGCAGATAATGCCGGTTCCGCGGATCAGCGTTGTTGTTCCGTTCCATAACAACGGGGATGTGCTTGGTGACTGCCTGAAGTCGATCGCCGCTCAGTCGTTCGCTGACCTCGAGGTCATCATGGTCGATGACGGCTCGGTCGACAACGGCGCCGAGGTGGCAGCGGCGCAGGCGGCAGCCGACCCGCGGTTCCGGCTGATCCAGGTCAACGGCGGCAGTCCCGGCTTCTCCCGGAACGAGGGAATCAAGCACGCGACCGGTGAGTACCTGTCGTTCGTCGACGGCGACGACGCGCTGCCGAGCCACGCGCTCGAGCGGCTGCTGGTGACGCTCGAGGAATCGGGCTCGGACTTCGTCTCCGGCGCTGTGCAGCGGATCGGCCCGGCCGGGATCACCCTGTCAGCGCTGCACGCCAAGGCGATCAAGACCAGGAAGATCGGCACGCACATCAGCGTCAGCCCGGAGCTGTTCTTCGATGTGTCGGTGTGGAACAAGCTGTTCCGCCGGTCGTTCTGGGATGCGAACCACCTGATCTTCCCCGAGGGCGTGGTGTGGGAAGACCTTCAGCTGATGACGAAGGCGCACGTGCTGGCCCGCGCGGTCGACGTGATTCCCGATTTCATCTACTACTGGCGCGAGCGCGGCTCCGGTGCGCTGTCGATCACCCAGTCCAGGACCAGCATCGAGAACTTCCGCGACCGCATCACCGCGCTGCTGGTGATCGACGAGTTCCTGCGCGAGCACAAGCCCTCCCGGATGGAGCGCGAGCACCAGCGCAAGGCGCTGCTCAACGACCTGTGGCTGTACATCCCCGACCTGGGGCGCACGACCGAGGCGTACCGGACTGAGTTCCTTGACCTGATGGGCACGTACCTGGCGCAGATCGACAAGCGGGTGATCCGCCAGCTCCCGTCGACGCACAAGCTCGCCTATCACCTGATCGCCCGCCGCATGATGCCCGAGCTGCTTGAGCTGTCCGGCTACCTCAGCGAGCAGCCGGTCAAGACGGTCCAGGTGGTCAGGGAGCGCGGCCGCGTCTGGGCCGACCTGCCGTTCAGGAAGGAACACGGGAAGAAGATCCCGTCCCGCATCTACCGGACCCAGATGCGCGAGCTCGATCCGTTCGTCCGGGTCGAGGGTGTCGACTGGGAGAACGGCAAGCTGGTCATCTCCGGCTGCGCCTACGTCCCGTCCATTGACATCCGCAAGCGGCGGCATACCTCGAAGATCGTGATCCTGCGCCCGCGGCAGCTGGGCCGGCTGCCGGTGATCGTGGTGGCGAAGTCGTTCCGGCACCCGGAAGCCAAGCAGTGGTCAGGGCAGCTGCGCTACGACTACGACTGGGCCGGCTTCCGGGCCGAGATCGACCCGCGGTGGTTCCACGTCGGCGGCCGCTGGCTGACCGGCGACTGGGACGGCTTCGTGCTGGTCCGCGGCCGCGGCGTCTGGCGCATGTCCCGGCTGCACACTCCGATCAGGGGATCGGCTGAGCGGCCAGCCGCGCGGCAGGTCGCACCGGGCATCAGGCTCGGCGTGCGGTGGCTCGGCCGCCGGCTGCACGTCCAGGTCGTCCGCACCCCGGCGGAGCTGCGCAGCTGCGAGCAGGCGGGCGACGAGCTCGTGCTCGGCGTCGACCTGGAGCAGTCCGCGGGAAGTCCGGAGGCCCGGCTCGTCCTGGTCTGGTCCAAGGGGACGGCCACCCGCGAGCTGCCGACGACGGTCACGACTCTCGCGGACGGCGGCTTCCGGCTGCGCGGCGTCATGTCGGCCGACCTGCTGCGCGAGGGTCTCACGCTGGATTTCGCCAGCGGCGCGGTGACGGAGAAGGACGCCAGGATCGAGTGGGACCTGTGCGTCGAGCGGCCGGGCGCGGACCGGATCCGGGTGGCGTTCCCGGTCGACGCCCGTGAGTACGCCTTCCTGTCCGAGGCCGAGGAAGTGGCAGTCGAGCGCACCCGGTACGGCAACGTGGTTGTCATGCGCCGCGGCCACCGCCCGGTGATCGAGGACAATTCCTGGTCCGATGACGGCACCCTGACGCTGCACGGCCGGTACGCCGACCGGGCGGGCGAGCCGCTCGAGGCGGTCCTGGTCCGGATGGGGTCGACCGATCTGCACCGCCTCCCCATGCAGCGCGACGGCGATCTCTTCACGATCGTGGTGCCCGCCGCCGCCATGCCGTTCTTCGGCCGTCAGCAGCCGCTGCGCGATGGCGCCTGGCAGCTGAAGCTGCAGTTCGCCGGCCAGGCCGACAGCCAGGAACTGATCACCCCGGTCTACGACCACTCCCGGCTGGCGGAGGCTGACAGCGAGCGGCGCCAGTTCGGCCCGAAGCTGTACCGCTTCACCACGACCGACTACGACACTCCGCTCCTGACCGTCAACGCGGCGCTGAAGCTCGCCGAGCACGGCCGGATCCAGCGCCGGGTGCTGCGCGACATGTACTACCCGCTCCAGCAGCGCCGCGGCCTGCGGGACGCGGTGGTGTTCATGAGCTTCAAGGGCAAGCAGGCCAGCGACAACCCGCTCGGTATCGCCGCTGAGCTGCGCCGCCGCGGCGACACCAGGGAGCACATCTGGGCGGTGAACGACTGGTCGGTGCCCGTGCCAGACGGCGCCAGGCCGGTGCTGATGGGCACCGAGGGCTACTGGGATGCCCTGGCCAGGTCCGCCTACCTCGTCTCCAACGACGACATGCCCACCGGGTACGAGAAGCGGGCCGGCCAGGTCTACGTGCAGACCTGGCACGGTACGCCGCTGAAGCGGATCGGCTTCGATGTCGAGCAGCTGCAGTCAATCAGCGGCGCCAAGTACCTCGATCACCTCGCCGCGGATGTCGCGAAGTGGGACATGCTGCTGTCGCCGAACCCGTTCAGCACGCCGATCCTGAAGCAGGCGTTCCGGTTCGGCGGGGAGATCCTGGAGTCCGGGTATCCGCGCAACGACGTCCTGGCGGCCGGGGACGGCTCGGCGGCCGCGGCAACGGCCCGCGAGCGGCTCGGGCTCCCGCCCGGCAAGAAGGTCGTGATGTACGCGCCCACCTGGCGCGACAACCAGTACTACGCCTCCGGCCGGTACCGGTTCGACCTCCGGCTCGACCTCGAGCGAGCCTGGCAGGAACTCGGCGACGAGTACGTCGTGCTGATCCGGGGCCACCATCACATGGCCGATGACGTGCCGTCGGGCATCAGGCCCGGCTTCGTGCTGAACGTCACGGCGTACCCGGACATCTCCGAGCTGTTCCTGGTCAGCGACGCGCTGATCACCGACTACTCGTCGATGATGTGCGATTTCGCGGTCACCGGGAAGCCGATGGTCTTCTACACCTACGACCTGGAGGACTACCGGGACAACCTGCGCGGCTTCTACCTCGACTTTGAGGCCGAGGTGCCGGGCCCGCTGCTGGCCACCTCCGATGAGGTCATCGGCGCGCTCGCTGACCTGGACGCAGTGGCGGCGAGCTATCGCAGCCGGTATGAGGCGTTCGCGGCCAAGTTCTGCTCCCTCGACGACGGCAAGGCCGGCGCCCGCGTCTGCGACCGGATTTTCGGCAGCTAATCAGGGCAGGGAACGAGGCCTGCCACCCCCGGCAGCGCACCCGGCCGCGGTGTAGCACTGCGCTGTCGCGGTGTAGCAGTGCGCCGTCGCTCGCTGCGAGCCCCCCCGCTGCCGGGCGAACGGATGCCTCGCGCCGCCACGTGAACGGACGCCTCCCGTCGCCACGTGAACGGACGCCTGCCGCGAGGTTACTGACCAGCGAACTTGACTAAGATAATTTCGATCGTAAAACTAGGCTATTCTGCGGTGCCTGCCCCACGGACGCCATGCGATCGGAGTTGCCCGTGCCGTCATCCCAGCCTGCGTCCCCGCGCGAGCAGGCGATCGCGGCCCCGTCAGCCGCAGCTCCGCCAGCCGCAGCTCCGCCGAGCTGGGTCACCCGGCGCGTCAGCCGCCGCGCAGCGCTCTGCGGCGCCGGGCGGCAGCCAGCGGCACTCCCGCGCCGGCGGCTGGCTCGCGGTGCTGGTCCCGGCCGCTGCCGGACTGGCAATCGGCGGCTACCAGCTAGGCGGACCGTCGCTGTGGCGGGACGAGGGCTACACCCTGGCAGTCGCCAGCAGGCCGCCGGGCACGATCCTCGCGATGCTCGGTCACCAGGACGTTGTGCACGGCCTCTATTACCTGGTCATGCACGTCGTGGTGGAACTGCTGGGAACGTCGGCGGTCGCGCTCAGGCTGCCGTCGCTGCTTGCGGCAGCAGCCGCCGCCGGCCTGACCGGATCGCTTGGCCGGCACCTGTGGGCCGGAATGCGGCAGCCCGCCCCTGCCGCCGTCGGCACGCTCGCCGGACTGCTTCTGGCCAGCCTGCCGCTGACCACGTGGTACGCGCAGGACGCCCGGCCGTACGCGCTGGCCTCGCTCTGCGCGATCGGCGCGAGCTGGCTGCTGGTCAGGGGTACCGCCGCGAGGAGCTGGTGGTGGTGGGCCGGATACGCAGCGGTGCTGGCGCTGCTGGGCTGGCTCAGCCTGTACGCGCTTCTGCTGCTGCCAGCGCACGCCATCAGCCTGCTGATCAGCGGCCGCTTCAGGGAGGACCGGGTGGTCGCCCGCCGCTGGCTGTTCGCCGCGGCAGGCGCGTGCGTCGTCGTAGCCCCGCTGCTCCTGCTCGGGGCCAGCCAGGCCGGCACGCTGGCCTGGATACCGAGCCCGACGATGGCGACCGTCTACGGACTCGTCTTCGACTTCAGCGGCGCCAAGGTGCTCACGCCGATCATCGCAGTCCTCGCCTGTCTGTCCCTGTGGCGCGAGCTTGGTGCGCGCCGCCGGGCCGGCTGGACAACGGCAGCTATCGCGCTGCCCTGGCTGGTGCTGCCGCCGGTTGTCCTGCTCGCCGCGTCGCTGGCCTATCCGACGTACGTGGAGCGGTACGTGGTGTTCTGCCTGCCGGCCCTGGCCCTGCTGGCCGCCGCGGGCCTGGGCTGGCTGTGCCAGCTCGTGAGCCCGGCCGGCGCCCCGGCGCGGCGCAGGATTCTGGGCGCGGTGCTGCCAGGCCTGATCCTCGCTGGCTTTGCCGCCGCCCTGATCGGCCCGCAGCAGACGGTGCGGCTGACCAGCGACCGGCCCGACAATCTCCGGCAGGTCGCCGCCGTGGTGCAGGCGTACGAGCGGCCCGGAGATGCGGTGGCCTACCTGCCGTGGGACACCAGGGTGGTCGGCTTTGCCTATCCAGCGCCGTTCCGGCGGCTGGACGACATTGGCCTGGCCCGATCGCCGCAGGCATCAGACACCCTGGACGGCACGGAGGTTCGGGCCGGAGTGCTGACGGGCCGGATCGCCGCTGAGCCGCGGGTGTGGACGGTGCGCTGGGCCGGCACCGGAACGTCAGCTGAGACTGCCCGGGTGCTCAGCGGCTTGCGGCTGCTGCGCAGCTGGCGGATCGGCTCGGTACTGCTTGGTCTGTACGTGCCGCGCACGGGGTAGCGGCCCGGACATGGCGGCGCCCCGCGGCTGCCGGAAGGAGTAGCAGCCGCGGGGCGCCGGGCCCCGCTATCTGCCCGGTGGGGGTGCCGGGCTGCGGGGTGCCTGCGCGGTGGGGGAGACCGCGAGGCGGAGGGTTACGTTTTCGGGGATTGCGAGCGGAACAGCGGGATCGTCAGGCTGCGGCGAGGGAGCGCTGGGCCTCATCTGGCGGTGTCTGTGCCAGCGAGGCCTGGCCCAGCCGAGCCTGTGCCGACCGGGGCCTGTGCCAGCGGGGCCTGTGCCGAGCCGGAGCCTGAGCCATGAGGCGCTGGCGCAGCTTGGCCCGGCCGCGGTGCAGTCGCGACATCACGGTCCCGATCGGAGTTCCCATCATCTGGGCGATCTCCTTGTACGGGTAGCCCTCGACGTCGGCCAGGTAGATGGCAACCCGGAATTCCTCCGGCAGATCGCGCAGCGCTCGCAGGACCTCAGAGTCAGCGAGCCGGTCCATCGCCTCAGCCTCGGCCGACCGGGACGGCGGCATGATCGGATCACTGCCTGCCTGCCACTCTTCGCGGCCGTCCAGGCTGATGTCGGAAATCGGCTCGCGCCGCTTCTTCCGGTAGCTGTTGATGAAGGTGTTGGACAGGATCCTGTGCAGCCACGCCCGCAGATTCGTGCCGGGCTTGAACTGGTGGAACGCCGCGTACGCCTTGGCTACGGTCTCCTGAACCAGGTCCTCGGCATCACTGGGGTTCCTGGTCATCCGCAGCGCGGCCGGGTAGAGCTGCGCCATGTAGGGGATGACGTCGCGCTGGAATCGCTCGTCCCGATCCGGCATCGGCTCGGCCGGCTGACGGCGTGGCTGTGCCGCATCCGCCTGCTTCACGATGACCTGCTCGGTCCCTACCTGGGTCACTGTCTCTCCGCTCCGCCTGATCAACTGACAGAGCTATGACGTAACTCGCGGGTAACCGGACCCGTGATCTGCGTAACACTGTGGCTACGGAATGCCGTTCCCGCAGGTAAGAGAGGGTTTGATCCGGTTAGATCCAGCGGTGGAACCACATCCGGGACAGCCAGGATGAGTACGGGATCACCTGGGCGGTCAGGACCGGGTACAGGTAGGCAAAGTTGAGCAGCACGGCAATCAGGTAGCCGCCTGCCGCGATGGCGCCGACAGTGCGCCGGCCAGGCGCAGCCCGCGCCGGGCCGATGATCAGCCCGAGGCACAACGTAATCGCGATGACCAGGAACGGGTCGAAGGCGATGGCGTAGTAGAAGAACTCGGTGCGGTGGTCGTGCCAGGCGTACCAGATCCATGGCAGCCAGCCGGTCGCGACGCCGAGCAGCACCGCGCCCGCCCGCCAGTCGCGCCGTGGCACCCGGCTGAAGGCCAGATCGCCGATCAGGCCCGTCAGCCACCAGCCCAGGCAGAACAGCAGCGCCAGCGTGCCGGCCCACCAGATCAGCGGCGTGCCGATCGCCAGCACCTCGGACGCGTCGCCGTTCTTGACGCCGCAGGTAGGCGACGCGCACCAGTAGAACGAGATCGGGCGGGCCAGGACCATCCAGCCGAGCGGGTTCGACTTATAGGACTGGCTGGCGGTCAGGCCGAGGCCGAACTGCAGCATCCAGTGGTTGTACTGGTACCACGAGTCGATGGTCGACCAGATGGGCGTGTGGTTGCCGTGCTGCGCGGCCCAGTTCCGGTCGTAGCCTTCGCTAGTGGCAAACCAGCCGCTCCACGATGCCGTGTAGATGACCGCGGGCGCTGCCAGGAACCAGGCCGGAAGCCATTTGACGTCGCTGCGCAGGGTGCCGGCCAGCCAGTTCGCGTAGCCGGCCGCCCGGCGCGCGCCCATATCCCAGACCACGGCGAGCCCGGCGAAGGCGACAAGGTAATACACGCCGTTCCACTTGCTCGCGCAGGCCGCACCCAGGCACAGGCCTGCGGCAACGCGCAGCCAGCGGATGCCGAGCTTAGGCCCGGCAATATCCTGCGGGCCGTCCTCGTCGGCGGCATCCGCAAGCCGGGCGATGGTCCTGTCCCGGTCGATGACGAGCAGGCCGAACGCGGCCAGCACCCAGAACATCACGAAGATGTCGAGGATCGCGGTCCGGCTCAGCACCAGTTCGAGGCCGTCGAGCGCGAGCAGCAGGCCCGCCACGCAGCCGAGCATGGTCGAGCGGGTCATCCGCCGGGCGATCCTGGCGGTCATCAGGATGGACAGCAGTGCCGACTACCGCCACCGTGAACCGCCAGCCGAACGGCGTCAGCCCGAACGTCCACTGGCCGAACGCCATCATGATCTTGCCCAGCGGCGGGTGCGCGACGATCTCGCCGACCAGATGGCCGTTGGTGACCTGGAAGATGTTCGTCTTGCCTGCGACCAGCAGGTTGTTCACCGTACTGAGGTGGTTCACCTCGACGCCGTGCTTCAGGATCGAGTACGTGTCCGGCACGTAGTAGGTCTCGTCGAAGACGACGGCATCGGGCTTGCCCAGCCGGTAGAACCGCAGGAAGCCGCCGAAGATCATGATGAGCACCGGGCCGGCCCAGCCCCAGAAGGTGCTGCCGAGCACGAGCGCGGTGCCGCGGCGGCTGGCCCTTGCCAGCCGCGAGCCTTCGTCGGTGCCGGTCGCCGGCACCGTCTGGTAGGCGTTCATCGACAGCCATGTTAGGGCGCTCAGCGGCTAGCCTGGGCCGGGAAATGGAACAGGCGAACAGCGAACGACCTGCATATCCGGCTATTCCGGGGAGCGAACCTGGCCCGGCGGCCGGAGACCGGGGCATGCCGGATCCTCCTGGCACGTCCGGCGGCCCCGCCGGCCGTCCGGCGGTCCCGCCGGTCACGTCCGGCTGGCCGTCCGGCTGGCACGTCCGGCGGTCCTGCTGGCACGCTCACCGTCGCCGCGGCGCCGATCGGTCAGCCCGCTGATGCCTCCAGCCGCCTCGCGCCTGGCCTGGCCGGGCCGCCTCATCGCGGCCGAGGACACCAGGCGGCTGCGAAGGCTCGCGGCCGCGCTGGGCGTTCGCCTCTCGGGCCGCGTCGTGTCCTACTACGACGACGTGGAAACGCGCCGCACGCCAGCACTGCTGGCCGAACTGCGCGCGGGCCAGGACGTCCTGCTGATTACCGACGCCGGGATGCCCGGCGTCAGCGATCCCGGCTACCGGCTGATCGCGGCCGCGGCTGAGGCCGGCATCCGGGTAACCGTCCTGCCGGGGCCATCAGCGGTCACCACCGCGCTGGTCGTCTCGGGCCTGCCGTCGGACAGGTTCGCCTTTGAGGGCTTCCCGCCCCGGCGGGCAGGCGAGCGTGCGCGCCGCTTCGCCGAGCTGGCCGCTGAGCGACGGACGCTCGTCTTCTTCGAGTCGCCCCGCCGGACGGGCGTGACGCTTGCTGAGCTGGCCGCGGCGTTCGGGGCTGATCGGCGCGCCGCCGTCTGCCGCGAACTGACCAAGACCCATGAGGAAGTCCTGAGGGGCACGCTCGGCGAGCTCGCGGAGCGCACCAGGGACGGGGTGCTTGGCGAGGTCACGCTCGTCGTGGCGGGCGCACCGCAATCGCCCGAGCCCGGCACGACGGCGGACGCGGTGGCAGAGGTCATGTCGCGGGTGCGCGGTGGCCTGAGCCGCAAGGACGCGATCGCGGCCGTAGCCGCTGACCTCGGACTCCGCAGGCGCGAGCTGTATGCCGCGGTCGTGGGGCAGGGTGACGCGGTCGGACAGGGTGACGCGGTCGGCCGGGGTGCCGCGGTCGGGCGAGCGGTCGGCCGGCGGTGACGCGGTCGGCCAGGGTGACGCCGTCGGCCAGCCCGGTGCCGGCAGGTCGCGGTCGGCAGGGTGACGCGGCGCGGCAGGCGGGCCAGCCCGATCCGCTGGCGGACGACTAGCAGCCCGCGCCCTCGGGGACACCAGTGTCGGTGCCGGCTGGCACCATTTGCGCCATGGAGATCAGCGAGCACATCGATGCGCTCGACGTTCAGGGCCGCAGGATGGCCGCTGCCGCAGCTTCGGCTGGCCTCGATGCCGTCGTGCCGTCCTGTCCGGCCTGGCGGGTTCGCGACCTGCTCCGCCATACCGGCTACGTGCACCGCTGGGCTACTGGTTATGTGGCGGGTCAGCTCACCGAGATGGTCCCCGAGCTAACCGAGGCCGAGCAGCTCAGCGGCGGCGCGCCCGACAGCGAGCTGCTTGACTGGTTCCTAGACGGGCACGGGACCCTGGTCGCGGCTCTGCGGAGCGCCGATCCCGCCATATCGGCGTGGACCTTCCTGGCCGCGCCGTCACCGCTCGCGTTCTGGGCCAGGCGGCAGGCGCACGAGACGGCCATTCACTGCGCCGACGCGGAGCTCGCGGCCGGCTCGGGGCACGATCTTCTGGCTGAGTTTGCTGCCGACGGCGTCGACGAGCTGCTGATCGCGTTCTTCGGTCGCGATGCCGCCGGGGCCGCCGAGGCTGGCGCTAGCCCGGCCAGCGCAACCGGGGGGACGGGCAGCGACGCCAGCCGCCTGCTGCTGGTCCGGGCAGCAGACACCGGCCACGACTGGTACGCCCGGCTCGATCCTGGAGGCAGCCGGGTTATCTCGACGGGGCGAGGCCATGGCCCGGCCGGAGTTCCCGCGGCCTGCGCGGTCACCGGCCCGGCAACGGCGCTTTATCTGCTGCTCTGGAACCGCTCTGGGCTGACCCACGGACGTGGATGTCGCTGGGGACGCAGCGCTGCTGAGTAGCTGGCGGGCCAGTATGCACGTGACGTGGGCCTGAACCACGAGGCGCCAGGACTGTCAGTGGCGCTCGATACTATGTTTGAGAACAACTCGATAGCCGGACATCAGATCGAACTGAGAGTCAGGTAACTCGACGGGCGGAGAGGAGGCCGGGATGGCTAACGCAGCATCCTCGCAGGCGCGCCCAGCGCTACGGCGGGTACCGGCTCCGCCCTGCTTGACGGGCCTCCCAGCTGGCTGGATACAGCTGCGTGCCGCGAGGCGTGCTCGCCCGACGACGTTCCGGAGGAGATCGAGGCTGGCTTTACGCGCGATCCGCTCAGCCGCTACCCGCAGCGCGGCCGGGCCGGATTCGAGGCCGGCGGTCCGGCTGATCTGATGACACCGTCGTCCGTCCTGGCCGAGCTGACTGGCCAGAGCCACGACCGGATGGCCGAGTTGACCGGACGACGAGCTGATCGGCGTGCTCTGCGCCGCACGCCGGGTGCAGTCCTGGCAGGCCGCACTCGAACTCGAGGCCGTCAGCGAGCTAACCTCCCGGCGTCTCGCTGAGCCTGCCCGGCGAGGTCCGCGGCCAGGAGACCGTGCGGCTGCCGAGATTGCGGCCGCGCTGACGCTGACGGGACGTTCCGCTGAGCTGCTGGCGCACCTTGCCACGTCCGTCGAATGCCTCGGCGGCGTCCGCGATGCGCTGTCGGCCGGTCTGATTGACCTTCCCCGAGCAAGGATCTTTGCCGACGAGCTTTGCGTGCTGGACTGGGCTCCGGCCGCGCGCATCGCCGCCAGAGTCCTGCTCGATGCGCCGGGTCTGACGACCTCGCAGCTGCAGGGACGGCTTCGGCGTGCGGTGCTCGCAGCCGACCCTGAAGCCGGCCGCCGTCGGCAGCGCAGGGCGCGCGACAAGGCCAGGGTCCAGGCCTGGCAGGAGGCGTCGGGCAACGGCGCGCTCGCGGGACGCGAACTGCCGCCCGCCGATGCGCTGGCGGCCGACCGCCACCTGACCGCGCTGGCCAAGTCGATGAAAGCTGCCGGCGCGGCCGGCACGCTGGATCAGCTTCGATCGGCCATCTACCTGGCGCTCCTGTCCGGACAGGACCCATCTGTCGTGCTCGCCATGCACGCGGCTGACCCAGATGCTGCAACCTCCGAGGAGGCGCCCGAGTGCGCTGACGCAGGTGGGCCGGTCAAGGACGGGCCGGGTCCGCGTGATGCGGCTGGCTCGAGCGGGCGGCGGGTTCCGGTGCGGCGGCCTCGGGTGATGCTGCCTCGGGTGATGCTGCTTCGAGCGGTGCGGCTTCGGGTGGTGCTGCCTCGGGTGGTGCTGCCTCGGGTGGTGCTGCCTCGGGTGGTGCGGCCTCGGGTGGTGCTGCCTCGGGTGGTGCTGCTTCGGGTGGTGCTGCTTCGGGTGGTGCTGCCTCGGGTGGTGCTGCCTCGGGTGGTGCTGCCTCGGGTGGTGCTGCCTCGGGTGGTGCGGACGGTTCTGGCGCGGCCGCCTCGGGAGACCCGGCGGCCGGGACCGGCCCGGCTCCGGCCTGGCCTGCCGGTCCGCGGGGCACTATCCACCTGACCATGCCTCTGTCCGCCTGGCTTGGGCAGACGAACAACCCCGGCGAGGTCGCCGGGCACGATCCGCTGGATGCCTGGACGTGCCGTGACATCGCCCGCGATCTTGGTGCGCAGCCGGGTACGCAGTACTGCCTCACCCTGACCACCGACGAGGGATATGCCGTTGGGCACGCTTGCGCGGGTATGCCGCCGCCGGATCTCAATCCGGCTGGCCGGCCGCCAGCCGACACGCCTCCCGGCTCCCCGCCGGATGAGCCGAAGCTGCCTGGTTTTTCCCTGTCGTCTCTGCCGCAGGAGTTCCGGCAGTGGATGGGCAGGCTGAAGTTCGAGTGGCTGAGCACCGGCACGGGCTGCACTCACGCCCGCCAGTCCGGTGGCTACCAGCCATCGGCGAAGCTCGGGCATCTTGTCAAGATCCGCAACCAGACCTGCACCGCGCCCGGCTGTCGTCGCTCGGCCCATGGCTGCGACCTGGACCATGCCATTCCCTACGACAAGGGCGGCCGGACGTGTGATTGCAATCTGCATCCGGCCTGCCGGCGTGATCATCAGCTCAAGCAGCTACCGGGCTGGGGTGCCGAGATGTCACGCGACGGCCGGGTTACCTGGTTCCTGCCGCACGGTCGCGCCTACACGACCATGCCGGAGCCGTGGCCTGTGTAAGAGCCCGGGCTCCGTAACTGGCTAGGCTGAGGCCATGACTAGCCGTCACATTCTCTGCGCTCCGGCGTGGCCGTACGCAAACGGTCCGCGCCATATCGGCCACGTCTCCGGCTTCGGCCTGCCGTGCGACATGTTCTCGCGCTACCAGCGAATGTGCGGCAACAACGTCCTCATGGTCAGCGGCACCGACGAGCACGGCACGCCGATCCAGGTCCAGGCCGATGCCGAGGGCCTGTCCGCGCGCGAGCTCGCCGACCGCTACAACCGGATCATCGCGGAGGACCTGGCCGGGCTGGACATGTCCTATGACCTGTTCACCCGGACGACCACGCACAATCACTACTCGGTCGTTCAGGAGATCTTCCGCGGGCTGTACGCCAACGGCTACATCTTCACGCGCAAGTCGCTGGGCGCGGTCTCGCCGTCGACCGGCCGGACCCTGCCCGACCGCTACATCGAGGGCACCTGCCCGATCTGCGGCTACGACGGCGCCCGCGGCGACCAGTGCGACAACTGCGGCAACCAGCTCGACCCGATCGACCTGATCAACCCGCGCTCGAAGATCAACGGCGAGCGCCGGACTTCGTGGAGACCGAGCAGTTCTTCCTCGACCTGCCTGCCTTTGCCGACGTGCTCGGAAGCTGGCTGCAGAGCAAGAGCGGCCAGTGGCGCCCGAACGTGCTCAAGTTCTCCCTGAACCTGCTCAGCGACCTGCAGCCGCGGGCGATCACCCGCGATCTGGACTGGGGCGTGCCGATCCCGGTCGAGGGCTGGCAGGACGTACCGGACAAGCGGATCTACGTCTGGTTCGACGCCGTCATCGGCTACCTCTCCGCCTCGATCGAGTGGGCCCGCCGCACTGGCGACCCCGATGCCTGGCGTGCCTGGTGGCAGGCCCCGGACTCGGAGGCCTACTACTTCATGGGCAAGGACAACATCGTCTTCCACTCCGAGATCTGGCCCGCCATGCTGCTCGGCTACAACGGCAAGGGCGCGAAGGGCGGCAATCCGGGCTCGCTCGGCGCGCTCAACCTGCCCTCGGAGATCGTGTCCAGCGAGTTCCTGACCATGGAAGGCAAGAAGTTCTCGTCCTCCCGGTCGATCGTCATCTACGTGCGCGACTTCCTGGCCCGCTATGACGTCGACGCGCTGCGCTACTACGTCGCGGTGGCCGGCCCGGAGAGCCAGGACACCGACTTCACCTGGAGCGAGTTCGTCCGCCGCAACAACGACGAGCTGGTGGCGAACTGGGGCAACCTGGTGAACCGGTCAGTCTCGTTCGCGGCACGCAACATCGGCGAGATCCCGGCCGCCGGAAACCTCACTGACGAGGACTCGCGGCTGCTGGCCTCCTCGCGCGCGGCGTTCCAGGCGGTCGGCGAGTCGCTGGGCCGCTGTCGGTTCAAGGCCGCCAGCACCGAGGTGATGCGCACGCTCGGCGAGGCCAACAAGTACCTGTCCGACCAGGCGCCGTGGAAGCTGCGGGAGAGCGACCCGGAGCGGATGCGCACCATCCTGCACGTCGCGCTGCAGCTAGTAGACGACGGCAAGACGCTGATGACCCCGTTCTTGCCGCGGTCCTCGCAGAAGGTGTTCGAGATGCTCGGCGGCACCGGGATCTGGTCCGGCATGCCGCGGATCGACGAAGTCAGCGAGGACGACGGACCGCATTACCCGGTGATCACCGGGCACTACCAGAACGCCGCGCGCTGGGAATCGGCCCCGCTGACGCCGGGAACGAAGCTGGAGGCACCCAAGCCGCTGTTCGCCAAGCTGGACCCGTCCGTTATCGACGAGGAACTGGCGCGGCTGGAGCGTGCGTGAGCCAGCCGACAGGGCGACCGCAGCCCGGTGCCGGCTTCGGGCCAGGGCACGGGATCGGCAAGCCGCCCGCGCCCGCACCTGACCCGCTGCCGGCTCCGGCCTTCGACGGGCACTGTCATCTGGACATGATCGACATGGCCGTGGCCGACACGCTCGCGCAGGCCGCGGCCGCCGGAATCAGCCGGGTGATCACGGTCGGTGTGGACACCGCGTCCTCGAGGTGGTCGGCGGATTGCGCGGGTGCGTTCCCGTCAGTATTTGCGGCAGTCGCCATCCACCCGAACGAGACGGCGACCGCGGCCGCGACGGCCGCGGAGCGGGAGGCCGTGCTAGCCGAGATCGCCCGGCTGGCCGCGCTTCCGCAGGTGGTTGCCGTCGGCGAGACCGGGCTGGACTATTACCGCGACAACGCGCCGCCTGAGGTGCAGCGGGACTGGTTCCGCGCGCATATCGACATCGCCAAGCAGGCTGGCAAGCCGCTGATGATCCACGACCGGGACGCGCACGAGGACGTGCTGTCCATACTCGCCGCCGATGGCGCGCCCGAGCAGGTGATCTTCCACTGCTACTCAGGCGACGCGGCCATGGCCGAGCGCTGCGTGGCGGCGGGATACGTGCTGAGCTTTGCCGGGACGGTGACGTTCGGTAGCGCGACCGCGCTGCGCGAGGCGGCCGCCGTCACCCCGGCGGAGCTGATCCTGGCCGAGACCGACGCGCCGTTCCTCACGCCGGCGCCGAACCGGGGCAGGTCCAACGCGCCGGCCCAGGTCGCGCACACGGTGCGGGCCCTCGCCGCGGTGAAGCAGCTCGACGTGGCCAAGCTGTGCGCGGTCATGGCGGCGACGGGAGAGCGCGTCTTCGGGCCGTGGCCGGGGTAGCGCCCGGCTCGGGCTCTCGCTCCGACCCGGCCCCCGGCTGGGCAGGGCCGCGCCCGCCGACCACGCCGCGCCCCTCGGCCAGGCCCAACTGCTCGGGCCGACCGACATCAGGGCCCTGGCGGCGCGACTCGGCATCCAGCCAAGCAAGCGGCTCGGGCAGAACTTCGTCGTCGATTCGGGCACCGTCAGCCGGATCACCGCGATGGCGGCGCTGCAGCCTGACGACGTGGTGCTGGAGGTCGGGCCCGGCTTCGGATCCCTGACGCTGCCCCTGCTGGCGGCAGCCCGGCGGGTCATCGCGGTCGAGGTGGACCGCGCGCTCGCCACCGAGCTGCCGCTCACCGTTGCCGCGAGGGCGCCGCAGCTGGCGGACCGCCTCGACGTGGTGATGGCCGACGCTGCCAGGGTGACTGGGCTGCCGGGCGTCGGGCCGCTGCCTGGTGAGCCGCCGACCGTCCTGGTCGCGAACCTGCCGTACAACGTCTCGGTGCCCGTCGTCCTGCACCTGCTGGCGACGGTGCCGTCTCTGACGCGCGGCCTGGTCATGGTGCAGGCCGAGGTAGCCGACCGGATGTGCGCGCCGCCGGGCAGCAGGACCTACGGTGTGCCGTCGGCGAAGCTGGCCTGGTTCGGGACGGCGCGGCGGGCTGGGTCGGTGGGCCGGGCGGTGTTCTGGCCCGTTCCGCGGGTGGACTCGGGCCTGGTGTCGCTGACCCGCTATTCCGCCGCCGATGCGGCGCGGGTGCGCGGGACGGCGAGCCGCGAGGAGACCTTCGCCGTTATCGACGCCGCGTTCTCGCAGCGCCGCAAGACCCTGCGGTCGGCGCTCGCGCAGTGGGCCGGTTCCCCGGCGGCGGCCGAGGAGGCGCTGCGGGCCGCCGGCGTGGACCCGTCGCTGCGCGGTGAGGCCCTCGGCATCGGCGAATTCGCCCGGATTGCGGCCGGCAGCGTGGGCGAGCGGCAGCATGGGCGGTACCGCGGCCGTCCAGCGCTAGGTCAGTACTGAAGGTGTTGTCACAAGCCCAGCTGACGTTGCCGCCGATCGTGGCTTTGATGGGCGGACGACCAAGCTCGACTCCTACACGACGGCACCGTCGGTGACCACCGGCACGAATGCAGCGGCTTCCCGACTGTGACCCTGTCCGGCGGTACGTCGCAGGCGACTGACTACTCGTATGGCGCCCAGGGCTGGCTGTCGAGCTTCAAGGATGTCTCCACCGGCGAGCAGTGGACGGACAGCTATAACGCTCTGGGCCAGGTCGTCAGTCAGACCACTCCGAACGGCGGGACGACGTCATCGACATATGACGCGGACGGCAACGTTGCCTCGACGACTGACGCTGGCGGAACCGCCATCGTCGCAGCCGACGTCTGCACACCCGCGAAGGCTCCGGCCGTCGTCGAGGCATTCCTCTACCAGATAGCACACCCGGCCGGGTAACAACCCGGACCGGCTGACGGCACTTCCCGGCGGGAGGCGACCGCGGCGCGGGTGCCTGATTAGTGCTGCTCTGGCAGCACCAACGCGGCCCCCATCAGATTCCTCACGGCTGGCTGGCTGCGAGCGCGCGGCGCCCAGCGGTCAGTGCCCGTCGCCCGTGCGGGACTGGTCGACCAGGCCAAGCCGCGGAACGACGCTGCCCGGCGCCAGCAGCGTGCCCGGGCTCGTCACCGCGTTGGCGCCGATGCGGCTGCCGTCCCCGATCAGCGCGCCGAACTTGGTCAGCCCGGTAGCGACGGCCTGGCCGTCGAGCCAGACGCTGATGTGCTTGTCCGCCCGCTCGTTGAAGTGGTTGGCCAGCACTGCGCCCGCCTCCAGGTTGACGTCACGGCCGATGATCGAGTCGCCCGCATAGTTACGGTGGGCGGCAGCCGACCGGGCGAACAGCAGCGATCCCTTGATCTCGGCATGCGGGCCGATCGTGACCTCCTCGCCCGCCCAGACACCGCCGCGCAGTATCGCGCCGTGGCCGACCCGGCAGCCGGCGGACAAGATGACCGGCCCGCTCAGCACGGCCGACGAGGCGACGGTCGCCGACCGGTGCACCGCCTGCTCAGCCGAGAGCCGGACGAACTCGGGCGGTAGCGAGTCGAGCAAGCCAAGGATGAGCTCACCGATCCGCCCGAGGATCTGCCACGGGGCGTCCTGGGGCAGGCGGGCCGGCAGCTCGCCTGCGCCGCGGATGAACCGCGACAGCACATCAGTCATGGCCCCTATCATCGCCGGGCAGCCCATCGCCAAGCTCAGGGCAGCCGCCGGAGCCAGCTCAAGGGGCAGCCGCCGGGGGAGCCGGGCGGCGCCGAGAGGTGCGCACGGCAAACCCCGGATACGATCGGCACATCGTGATCTCAGCAATCAGGCCAGCTCCGGCGGCCATTACTGTCCGGGTACCGGCGAAGATCAACCTTCAGCTCGCCGTGGGATCCCCCCGCGCCGATGGCTATCACCCGCTGGTAACCGTCTTTCACGCAGTGTCACTGTTTGACGAGGTCACCGTCGTGGCGGCTGACAAGACCTCCCTCGCCGTCAGCGGCGAGGACGCGGGCGCCGTTCCCGTCGACCGGTCGAATCTCGCCTGGAAGGCCGCCAGCGCGCTGGTCAAGGCGACCGGACTGCGCGGCTCGGCGGTGCGTATCGAGATCCGCAAGCGGATCCCGGTGGCCGCGGGCCTGGCGGGGGGCAGCGCGGACGCGGCCGCGACCCTGGTGGCCTGCAATGAGCTCTGGCAGACCGGCCTGTCGCAGCGTGAGCTGATCGAGATCGCCGCCACGCTCGGCAGCGACGTGCCGTTCGCGCTGGTCGGAGGGACTGCGGTCGGCCGTGACCGGGGCGAGCACCTCACTCCGGCGCTCGCCGCCGGCAGTTACCACTGGGCCCTGGCCTTCGGTCACCAGGGCCTGTCCACCGCCGAGGTGTACGCCACCTGCGATCGCCTGAGGGCGGCCCGCGCGGCCGCGGGCGACGGCGGCAGGCCGGGTGAGCCGGAACTGTCCCACCCGCTGATGACGGCGCTGCGGTCCGGCGAGGCGGCCAGGGTCGGCCCGCTGCTCACCAATGACCTGCAGCCGGCCGCGCTGTCGATGCAGCCGGAGCTTCGGCGCGCGCTGACGGCCGGGCGAGAGCACGGCGCACTCGGCGCGATCATCTCGGGATCGGGCCCGACGTGCGCGTTCCTCGCCAGCGACGCCGCGCACGCGCGGGAGATCGCGGTCGGGGTGACCGGGGCGGGCGTCTGCCGGGCGGTGGCCAGGGCCAGCGGGCCGACGCCGGGAGCCGCCGTCGTGCGCGACGGGCAGCCCGGCGTGAACCTGGTCAACCTGGAACTGGCCGCCAAGGCCTATCACGAGCGCGTCCTGCTTGATCAGGTGTCGCTGGGCGTCTCGACCGGGCAGCGGATCGGCGTGGTGGGCCGCAACGGGGCCGGCAAGACCACCCTGCTGTCCGCGCTCGCGGGAGCCGGGAAGCTCGACTCGGGCCGGGCGACAAGAGGCCGGGACGTCACCATCGGCTACCTCGCGCAGGCAGAGGAGCTCACCGGAACGGTGGGCGCGGTCGTACTCGGCGACCTGGCCGAGCACGAGTGGGCGGCCGACCCGCGCAGCCGGGCCGTCGTCGAGGCGCTGCTCGGCGGCATCGACCTCGCCGCCGACGTCCGTCGGCTGTCCGGTGGCGAGCGCCGCCGGACGGCCCTGGCCGCCCTCCTGCGGGCCAGCTACGACCTGCTGCTGCTGGACGAGCCGACCAACCACCTCGACATCGAGGCGATCAGCTGGCTGGCCGGCTATCTGCGGCAGTACGAGACCAGCTATGTGGTCGTCACGCACGACCGCTGGTTCCTCGACGCGGTGACCGAGGAGACCTGGGAGCTGGCGGACGGCCAGGTCCACGCTTACGACGGCGGCTACTCCGCGTACGTGCTCGCGAAAGCCGAACGGGAGCGCATCGCCACCGCCATCGACCAGCGCCGCCGCAACCTCATGCGCAAGGAGCTTGCCTGGCTGCGGCGCGGGCCGCCCGCCCGGACGAGCAAGCCGCGCTTCCGGATCGAGGCCGCCACCGCTCTGATCGCCGACGAGCCGCCCGCGAGGGACGGCGTCGAGCTGGCCCGGATGGCCACGGCCCGGCTCGGCAAGACCGTGTTCGACCTGAACGACGTGTCGGTCACCGCGGGCGGCCGGTCGCTGCTTGACCACGTGAGCTGGCAGCTTGGTCCCGGCGACCGGGTGGGCATCGTCGGGGTCAACGGCACCGGCAAGACAACGCTGCTCCGGCTGCTGTCCGGTGCGCTCCCGGTGCCGCTCGGACGGGCCGGTCGTCACGACCGGGCAGGTGATCACCGGCAGCACGGTCCAGCTGGGGTACCTGACCCAGGAACCGCCGCCGGTCGACCCCGACCTGCGCGTGCTCGAGGCGGCCGAGCGAGTCCGCGGCTCGGCGGTGATCGGCAAGCGCGAGCTGTCGGTCAGCCAGCTCCTGGAGCGGCTCGGCCTGCGCGGCGACCGGCAGTGGACCAGGGTCGGCGAGCTGTCGGGCGGCGAGCGGCGGCGGCTGCAGCTGCTGCTGATCCTGCTCGCCGAGCCGAACGTGCTGCTGCTGGACGAGCCGACCAACGACCTCGACATCGAGACGCTGACCGAGCTCGAGGACCTGCTGGACGGCTGGCCAGGCTCGGTTGTCGTGGTGAGCCACGACCGCTACTTCCTGGAGCGCGTAACCGATCACGTGCTGGCGCTCGTTGACGAGCAGCTCGCCTTCCTGCCTGGCGGTATTGATGAATACCTTCAGGGCAGGGAACGCGCTGCCACCACCCCCGGACCTAGCCAGTCCGCGCCCTCCTCCGCCAGTCAGGCTGCGTCCGATGGGCAGGCGCCGCCGCCCGGCCTGTCGGCAGCTCAGCAGCGCGCCGGCCAGAAGGAGCTGACCCGCCTTGAGCGGCAGATCGCGAGACTGACCGGCACCGAGGAGCGGCTGTCCGCGGAGCTGGCTGCCAGCGCCTCTGACTACGAGCGGCTGGTCGAGCTCGGCGCGGAGCTGAAATCGGTCCAGGCCGAACGCGGCGAGCTCGAGGAGCGGTGGCTGGCCGTGGCCGAGGAGCTCGGCGGCTGACGGCTGCTAGCGTATTTGCGGAGTTTCGATGGCTGTCCGCGCTTTGAAGGGCTGCATGCAAGCTCCCGATCTGTCGGAAGGGCTGCGCCGCCGCTGCCGTGCCCGCCGTCGCCGCTGGCCAGCCGCCTTATTGCAGTCGCGCTGGCCGGGTCCTGTCCTGGCCGCGTGCAGCAGCCGGCCGCCGAGCACGAACGTGCACGCCTCGCTTCCGGCCTCGTCCGCCTGGAAGTCGTCGGCGAAGCTGGGCCTGTGGAAGGACAGCGGCTTCGACGTCTTCAACAATGAGTGGAATCAGTCGCAGGCGGGCCCGCAGACGGTCTGGGCCGATTCGTATCAGCGCTGGGGCGTGGTCTCCAGTCAGCCGGGCTCGACCAGCGTGAAGACCTATCCGTGCGTTCAGCAGAACTACCACGACCCGCAGATCGGCTCGGTCGCGTCGCTCAGCAGCTCATTCGCCGAGAAGATGCCGCCATCCTGGGCGAACTATGACGCCGAGGCCGCCTACGACATGTTCCTCAACAACTACCACGGCGGCGAGGTCATGGTCTGGGTCGACAACCACGGCCAGACCCCGGAGGGCAGCGTCATCAGCCATGCGGTGATCTCCGGCCGGCGGTACGACGTCTATCAGGGCAGCTCGCAGATGTTCAGCTTCGTGCTGACCGGCCGCCAGGAGACCAGCGGGCACGTCGACCTGCGCAGCGCCCTGCAGTGGCTGATTCATCATCACTACCTGCGCGGCAGCGAAGTACTGACGCAGGTGAACTTCGGCTTCGAGATCGCGTCCACGGACGGCGTTCCGATGAGCTTCTCGGTCAGCAAGTTCTCGCTGGCCACCAGCGCCCGCTAGTCCCCGGCGGCCTGCTGGTCGGCGGCCCCGGCCGCGTCGAACGGCACCAGCAGGATGCGCAGCAGCCCGGCAAGATCCTCCTGCTGCCGCGCATCGAGCCCGGTCAGCAGGTCGCGCTCGCCGTCGAGCAGGGCGGCAAAGGCGGCGTCCACGGTCCGCACTCCCGCGCTGGTGAGCTGTACCAGGACTCCTCGCTTGTCCTGCAGGTCCGGGCGGCGGCTGACCAGCCCGGCGGCTGCCAGCCGGTCGATCCTGTTGGTCATCGTGCCTGAGGTCACCAGCGTCGCCCGCAGCAGTGCTCCGGGGCTCAGCTGATACGGCGGGCCCTGGCGGCGCAGCGCCGACAGGACATCGAACTCCCAGGCTTCGAGGCCGTGAGCGGCGAAGGCCGCCCGCCTGGCCCGGTCCAGGTGCCGGGCGAGCCGCGATACCCGGCTGAGGACTTCCAGCGGCGCGACGTCCAGGTCAGGCCGCTCGGCCTGCCAGCGCGCGACGATCTCGTCCACCTCGTCGCTGACAGGCGGCACCGACCGGACCGCCCGTGACGCTGCTGCCCGTTCTGACGCACCTGCCCGTGCTGACGCTGCTGCCCGTGCTGACCGGGCTGATCGTGCGTGGCCGGGCGCCGGGTGCCATGACAGGAGCATATCTCTTGACATCGAGACTTCCGCTGGGGTACACCAGGGAATGTATCTTGACGTCGAGAGAATTGAGCGCATCGTCATGTGGGATCCCGCCCAGTACCTGCACTTCGCTGGCGAGCGGTCGCGGCCGTTCTACGACCTGGCCAGCCGGATCGCGGCCGCTGAGCCCGGCTGGGTCGTGGACCTGGGCTGCGGCCCCGGCCAGCTGACCGCGTCGCTCGCGCAGCGGTGGCCCGGTGCCAGGGTGACCGGCATCGACTCGTCCGCCGAGATGATCAGCGGCGGCGCAGCAGGCGGACTACGGCGAGAGCGCCCGCTCCGGACGGCTTACCTTTGCCGTGGGCGACGTGAGCGACTGGAAGCCCGAGCGGCCAGCCGATGTCATCATCTCGAACGCCGTGCTGCAGTGGGTCCCTGGTCATCTGGACCTGCTGCCCCGCTGGGCCGGGTACCTGGCCGACGGCGGCTGGCTCGCGTTCCAGGTGCCGGGCAACTTCGATCAGCCCAGTCACGCCGTCCTCCGGGAGCTGGCCGCCTCAGATCGGTGGCGCGGGAAGCTGGCCGGTGTGCAGCTGAACCGGCAGGCGGGCGATCCCGAGCAGTACCTGGATCTGCTCGCCGGCGAGGGCCTGCGCGTCGATGCCTGGGAGACGACCTATCTGCATGTGCTGCAGGGGCCGGACCCGGTGACCGACTGGTACCGGGGAACGGGCCTGCGGCCAGTGCTGACCGCGCTGGGTGCGGCGGATGCCGAGGAGTTCACCCGCCAGTACGGCGAGCGCATCCGGGTGGCCTATCCGGCCGCTGCGTACGGGACTGTGCTGCCGTTCCGCCGCGTGTTCGTGGTTGCGCACAAGCCCTGACCGGCCCGGCAGCCGATCCGGCTTAGCTGTCTTGGGCGAGCAGCGCGATCGTCTCGGCAGACAGCTTGGGCTTCGGGTCGAGCTCGCGCAGGCCGTTCCAGGCCAGGTTCACCAGGTGCGCGGCCATCTCCTCAAGCGGTGGCTTGCGCGCGTCCAGCCACCACTGGCCGGCGGAGGCGACCATGCCGACCAGCATCTGCCCGTAGACGGGCGCGAGCTTGGGGTCATAGCCCCTGGTCTTGAGCACGTCGCCGAGGATGTATTCCACCTGGCTCGCGATGTCGCTGATCAGGCTGGCGAACGTGCCCGACCCCGAGGTCGGGTTGGAGTCGCGCACCAGGATCCGGAAGCCGTCGGAGTTTTCCTGGATGTAGCGAAGCAGGTGGACGGCGGCCATCTCGAACTTGGCCATGGTGTCCTCACCCTCGAGCAGCCTCGTGGCCATGGTGAGGAAGCGCTCGACCTCCCGGTCGACTACGACGGCGTACAGGCCTTCCTTGCCGCCGAAGTGCTCGTACACAACGGGCTTCGAGACGCCGGCCTGGGCGGCGATCTCCTCGATGGAGGTGCCGTCCAGGCCGCGCTCGGCGAACAGGCGCCGGCCGATGTCGAGAAGCTGCTCGCGGCGCTCCTTGCCGGTCATGCGCTTGCGGTTGTTCGGAGCAGACTGACTTGTCACTGCTCCATCATGGTCGCTCAGACAGTGCCGCGGCTAACTGGTTCCGGCGCGGCCCGTCGCGTCATGGAGCCGAGCTGCCGCGTGCTGGTCTGCTTGCCGCTCAGTCGTGCCTCGTCCGGCCAGCGGACGTCATAGGCCCAGCCGAACTTCTCGCAGAACCAGATGAGCCTCGCGGCGGTGTCAATCTGACCGCGCAGGGCGCCGTGCCGGGCGCAGGTCGGGTCGGAGTGGTGCAGGTTGTGCCAGGACTCGCCGAAGGAGAGGATGGCCAGCCAGTTCACGTTCCGCGACTTGTCCCTGGTCTCGAACTCCTCCTTGCCGAAGGTGTGGCAGATGGAGTTGATGGACCAGGTGACGTGATGCAGGAAGGCGATCCGGACGAGGCTGGCCCAGAAGAACGCGATGACTGCGCCCTGCCAGGACATCGACCACAGGCCGCCGATCAGGGCCGGCGCGAGCAGCGAGGCAGCGACCAGGGCGGGGAAGTAGTTCGAGACCTTGACCATCTTCTTGTCGGCCAGCAGGTCCGGGCAGAACTTCTCGCGCGAGGTGTGCTCGCTGTCGAACAGCCAGCCGACGTGCGCCCAGCACAGGCCCTTGATGAGGGCCTTCCAGTCGTCTCCGAACCGCCACGGCGAGTGCGGGTCGCCCTCGCGGTCGCTGTACTTGTGGTGCCGCCGGTGGTCGGCCACCCAGGTCAGCAGCGGGCCCTCGATTGCCAGCGAGCCGGCGATGGCGAGCGCGACCCGCAGGCCGGTCTTGGCCTTGAACGAGCTGTGGGTGAAGTAGCGGTGGAACCCCATGCTGATGCCGAGGCCCGAGATGTAATAGAACACGACGGCGATGACAGCGGCATGCCAGTCGAGGAAGCCCCACGCCCAGGCGAGCGGGATCGCCGCCAGCAGCGCAAGCATCGGGACGATGACGAAGATCCCGACCAGGGTCTTCTCGAACTTGCCCTTGGGTTCGTCCTGCAGGTCGTTCAGTGGTGCCCGTGCGCCCGTGGATACACCCACCGCGGCGCCTGTGCTGGTGGTGTCAATGGCTGTGGTCATGAGATCCTCGCCTGGCACTCATAGCGAATTGTGCGGGGTAAGCGTTCCGCCGGGCCGTGGGCAGGGGCTCCAGGAGGATTACGCTTACGTAACCGTAACCTACGTGACCGTAGGTTGTACAACCGCCGGGAGAATATTTCTCGCCATCGCCGTGAATAGGCGACGTCCGGTTACCTCGGTTCCCTCGGCGAGCGCAGGCCCGCAGTGCTGCCTGTCCTGCTTCAGGTTCGGCGCGCCCGGCCACCCGGATGGGTGACCGCGCTCGCGGCTTCGTCATTGGCCGTTCAGCTACCCGGCGTCCGGCCACTTGCACTCGATCGTACTCTCGATCCTTCGCGTAGAAATGTCAGTAGCTCGAACTAGAATTCGATTATGACGACTGAACTGAGCAAGTCTGAAGTGCACGAGCAGGCGGTGGCCCTGCGCCGCGCGGGCAAGTCCCGTCGCGAGATAAAAGAGATCCTCGGAATCGGCAATTCCACCCTGGATCCGGCCCTCCGGGGTGAGCCGCCGCCGTTATGGACCGCACGGCCGAGGGCCAAGGACGAGCAGCGGGCGAGGGCCCGCGCGCTGCGCGCCGGCGGCTCCACGTACGACGAGATCGCCGCCGAGCTCGGTGTCTCGAAGGGCTCGATATCGCTCTGGGTGCGGGACATGCCGCGCCGCGGCAGGCTGTCCTACGAGGAATTCCGTCAGCGCAACGCGGAGGGCGTGTCGCGGTACTGGCAGGCCGAGTCGGCCCGCCGCGAGGCCGGGCGGCAGCAGATCAGCGCAGCGGCCGCCGCCGAGATTGGCGTGCTCAGCGACCGCGAGCTCCTGATCGCCGGTGCCATCGCCTACTGGTGCGAAGGTTCGAAGAACAAGCCGTACCGTCGCCCTAACAGGGTGACCTTTATCAATGGCGACCCTGGTTTGATCCTCTTGTTCCTTCGCTTCCTGACCGTTGCCGGCGTGACCTCTGATCGCCTTATTCTGCGAGTTCAGATCCACGAGAGCGCAGACGTCGCGGGCGCACAGCAGTTCTGGCAGAAGATCACCGGATTGCCGGAAGACCAATTCCGTCCGCCAACCCTCAAGCGGCACAATCCGAGGACCATCAGGAAGAACACTGGCGACGACTATCACGGCTGCCTGACCATCGGCGTCCGGCGTGGCGTCCGCCTCTACCGGCAGATCGAGGGCTGGGCGGCAGCAGCGATGTCAGCAGAATGAACCCCGCCACATGCATTCGGTAATGCCCAATTGCTCCCGCGCGAGGATTTGAACCTCGATTGCCCGGACCAAAACCGGATGTCCTGCCTGGTTAGACGACGCGGGAAGGTCAAAATCCTGACCCAGGATACCGGGGCAGGATGAGGCGGTCGATGGGTTAGCCGGGCGCTTGAGCGGGTGCGGCGCGGTGCGGGTCGGCGGGTGCGGCGGGCAGCGGAGCGCGGCGGAGTCAATCGCGAGATGGCTCGCGCTTCGCCCGGCCCGCGGCGGGTGGTGTCGCTAGAGTCGCCAGGGAGGCCAGACAGGCCGGCAGTCTCCGGGGGGAGATGGCCCGTGCGGGCCGGTCGGCTGGCGCTGGCCGGGGGGTGGCGATGGCGGTATGGCGGTTAACGTGCTGGCTGCGGGTCGGATTGCTGATCGCCATCGGGCTGCTTCTGATCTGCGGCCCGGCGGCGCACGCGAGCGTGTGGCACGATCAGGGGCAAGCGTTGCATCGGGTGCGTTCAGCGACCCAGGAGCGCCGAACGTAGGTAACCGGCCGGTATCCTGCCCATGTCGGGAGGATGACGTCGTGGCTGGCCGCTGCAGGTGCCAGCAGCGCCTGACACGCCGCGACACTGTGAAGAGCACTGCGCAGAACACCGTGCAGAACACCGTGCAGGTCAGGAAGCCCGGCATCGACTGTGAGCGCCCCAGGGGCGCGCAGCTCAGCAGTCTGAGATCGACAAGCCCGAGATCGACGCAGAGGAGCCGAGCCGAGTGACTGCCGACGGTCCGGCCGCCGTCATCGTTCTGGCGGCGGGTGAGGGCACCCGGATGCGAACCGACACGCCGAAGATGCTCAACGAGGTCTGCGGCCGGCCGATGCTGGGTCATGTGCTCGCCGCGGCTCGCGAGCTGAGCCCGCGGCGGCTGATCCTCGTGGTGAGCGACCTGAACGGCCAGGTCGCCGGGTACGCCCGGCAGCACTACCCGGAAGCAACCCTGGTCGTCCAGGAACGACGTGGCTCATGGGGCACCGGGCATGCCGTCCGCACCGTCATCGAGTCAGTCGGCGTGATCCACGGCACGGTGATCGTGCTGTTCTCCGATACGCCGATGCTGCGCGGCGAGACCCTGATCAGCCTCGCGGCCGAGCACGAGGCAGCGGGAGCGGCGGTCACCGTGCTCACCGCGCGGGCGCCGGAGCCGAAGGGCTACGGCCGGATCCTGCGCGATGCCGATGGCCACATCTGCGGCATCGTCGAGGAAGCCGACGCCACCGACGAGCAGCGGGCGGTGACTGAGGTCAGCTCGGGCATGTTCGCCTTCGACGGCGACCTGCTGGCCGACGCGGTCAAGCGGGTACCTGCGGCGAAGGCCACCGGCGAGGAATACCTGACCGAGGTGCCGGCCATCCTCCGGGGCGACGGCCACCTGGTCGGCAGCGCGTTCTGCGCCGATTTCGACGAGGTCCAGGGCGTCAACAACCAGGCCCAGCTTGCCCGGGCCCGCCGGGTGCTGAACGAGCGCCTGCTCACCCGCTGGATGGCCGCCGGCGTGACGATCGTGGATCCCGCCAGTACCTGGATTGACGTCGACGTGCGCATCGAGCCGGGGGTGCGCATCTCGCAGGCCACGCAGCTGGAGGGCCGCACCGCGATCGGCGCCGGCGCCAGCGTGGGGCCCGGCTGCCTGCTGCGGAATACGTCGGTGGGGGCCGGCGCGACCGTGCTGCAGGCGGTGTGCGAGGACGCGGTAGTCGAACCCGGCACCGTGGTTGGCCCGTTCGCCCACCTGCGGCCGGGGGCCGCCGGGCAGCGGGATGCCGAACGTGACGCGGCGGCGCAATCGCCGGCGCGTGCTAGCTCAAGCGCGTGGCAACACAAGGAGAGTTGAAGCAAGTGACCGGCATGACCGCTACCCCCGAGCGGAAGATGATGCTTTTTTCCGGTCGTGGCTACCCCGAACTCGGTCTGGAGATCGCGGGCTGCCTCGGCATCGAGCCGACCCCCACCACTGCCTACGACTTTGCCAACGGCGAGATCTTCGTCCGGTTCCTTGAGTCCGTCCGCGGCTGCGACGCGTTCGTGCTGCAGAGCCACACCGCACCGATCAACCAGTGGATCATGGAACAGCTGATCATGGTCGACGCACTCAAGCGCGCGTCGGCCAAGCGGATCACCGTTGTCGCCCCGTTCTTCGGCTATGCACGGCAGGACAAGAAGAGCCGCGGCCGCGAGCCGATCTCCGCCCGGCTGATGGCAGACCTCTTCCAGACCGCGGGCGCGGACCGGCTGATGGCTGTAGACCTGCACACAGCGCAGATCCAGGGCTTCTTTGACGGGCCGGTCGACCACCTGTTCGCGCTGCCGATCCTTGCCTCCTACCTCGAAGACAAGCTGGACGTGTCGCAGGTCACCGTGGTGGCGCCGGACGCCGGGCGGGTCCGGGTCTGCGAGCGGTGGACCGACCGGCTCGGCTGCCCGCTGGCCATCATCCACAAGCGCCGCGACCCGGACGTCGCCAACCAGGCGCGGGTGCTTGAGGTCGTCGGCCAGGTGGACGGGCGGACCTGCATCGTGGTGGACGACATGATCGACACCGGGCAGACGATCGTGAAGGCGGCAGAGACCCTGTTCGACCAGGGCGCGGCGCAGGTCATCGTGACCGCGACTCATGGCGTCCTGTCCGGCAACGCGGTGGACATGCTGAAGAACTCGCGGGTGAGCGAGGTCATCGTCACCAATACCCTGCCGATCCTCAACGAGAAGCGCTTCGACAAGCTGACCGTGCTGTCGATCGCGCCGCTGATCGGCAGGGCGATCAACGAGGTGTTCAGCGACGGATCGGTGACCAGCCTGTTCGACGGCCAGAGCTGACCGGCGCGGGCGCCGCCCCTGGCCGCCTGAGCAGCTGAGCCCTCTGAACCAGCGGGCTGCCTGAACGGGGTAGACTGCGCAAGGATTTTCTGTCATCTCAAGGAGTGCCACAGTGCCCGAGGTACGTATTGCCGCAGAGCCGCGGACGGAGTTTGGCAAGGGCCCGGCCCGCCGCACCAGGGCTGCTGGCCGTGTCCCGGCGGTGCTCTACGGGCACAATCTTGAGCCCAGGCACCTCACCCTGCCCGGCCACGAGGTGCTGCTCGCGCTGCGCACCGCCAACGTGCTGATCCGGCTCGAGGGCCTGCCTGGCGGTGCCCAGCTGGCACTGCCCAAGGCGATCCAGCGTGACCCGATCAGGGGCTACGTGGAGCACGTCGACCTGCTGGTCGTCCGTCGCGGCGAGAAGGTCACCGTCGACGTGCCGATCAACGTCGCCGGTGAGGTGGCGCCCGACGGGCTGCTTGACCAGCAGCTCATCCAGATCACGGTCGAGGCCGAGGCCACGAACATCCCGCGCGGCATCGACATCTCCGTCGAGGGCATGGCGATCGGCGACTCCGTGCACGCCAGCGACCTGGAGCTGCCGAAGGGCACCACGCTCGCGGTCGAGCCGGAGATCCTGGTCCTGCACGTCATCCCGGCGCCGACAGCCGAGCAGATCGAGGCCGAGATTGGCGAGGCCGAGCCGGTCGAGGCGGCTGTGGCTGGTACTGCCGCTGAGGGCGAGGGCGCTGCTGAGGCCCCGGCGGACAGCGCCGGCAGTGAGTCGGCTGAGGAATCAGGCTGACCGCGGTAGCCGGCGCGGCCCGGCCCTCCGGCTGAGCTCCGGCCGTCGCCACGAGGCGCGCAGATGACCGGGCTGCACTGGCGGGGCCGCCTGCTCCGGCGTGGCCGGCACCGGCCGGGAAGCGAGATTGACGCCGAGATGGCCGATGGTGACCGCTGGCTGATCGTCGGCCTGGGTAATCCCGGGCCGCAGTTCGCCGGCAACCGGCACAACGTGGGCCAGCTGTGCTGCGACGAGCTGGCAGCTGAGCTGGGCGTTACGTTCAAGCGGGACCGGTCGCGGGCGATGGCGGCGACCGGGCGCCTGGGCGGCTGCAGTGTCGTGCTGGCAAAGCCGATGAGCTTCATGAATGTCTCGGGCGGCCCGGTTGCCTCGCTCCGGGCGTTCTACAAGCTGCCAGCCGATCGCGTCATCGTCGTTCACGACGAGCTTGACCTGCCGTTCGGCACGGTCCGGCTCAAGCTTGGCGGCGGCGACAACGGGCACAACGGCCTCCGGTCGGTCACCAGCGCGCTCGGTACCAGGGATTACCACCGCATCAGGATCGGCATCGGCAGGCCGCCGGGCCGGATGGATCCGGCCGACTTCGTGCTGCGGGACTTCACCCCGGCCGAGCGGAAGGAACTTCCCGAGATTCTCGGCCGCGCTGCCGAGTCGGCCCGGCTGCTCGTCGAGCACGGACTGGCTACCGCCCAGAACGAGGTGCACTGACAGTGACTGACACATCGGACCATGAGCTGGCCCGCGATCTCGCCGTCGCGGCCGGACGACGGCTGCTCGAGCTGCGGGCGGCCGCGGGCGCCGGTGCTGATGCTGACGGCCTGCGCAAGGCCGGTGACCTGCTCGCGCACGAGTTCCTGACCGCGGAGCTGGCCCGGCTTCGGCCGCAGGATGCTGTCCTGTCCGAGGAGGGCAGGGACAACCCCGTGAGGCTGACCGCCAGCCGTGTCTGGATCGTCGACCCGCTGGATGGCACCAGGGAGTTCGGCGAGCCCGGCCGCACCGACTGGGCCGTCCATGTAGCGCTCTGGGAGCGCGGCGACCTGACCGCCGGCGCTGTCGCGCTGCCGGCCAGGGACCTGGTGCTGAGCACGCTCGAGCCGCCCGCCCGGCCGGCTGCCAGCGGTACCAGCCTGCGAATCCTGGTCAGCCGGTCACGGCCACCGGAGTTCGTCCAGCGGCTGGCCGCTGACCTTGGCGCGGAGCTCGTGCCCATGGGATCGGCTGGGGCCAAGGCCGCCGCAGTTATCCTGGGCGAGTTCGATGCCTACGTGCACGGCGGCGGTCAGTACGAATGGGACTCGGCCGCACCAGTCGCGGTCGCCCGGGCCGCCGGGCTGCACACCTCGAGAATCGATGGCTCTCCGCTGGCATACAACCAGGCTGACGTCTCGATTCCGGATATCCTGATCAGTCCGGCCACGACTGGCGCCGCAGCTGCTTGCGGCGATCGCCCGTGCGCGGGCAGCAGGCCAGCCAGCGTCAGCGCCGGTGCCCGCCGGTTCGTCGTCCAGTGATCTGGAGTTCCCGTCATGACATCGCCCCGCGCCGACTACCTGCTGTCGCAGCTCGATGTGCTCGAGGCCGAGTCCATCCACATCATGCGCGAGGTCGCGGCTGAGTTCGAGCGGCCGGTGCTGCTCTTCTCCGGCGGCAAGGACTCGATCGTGATGCTCGCGCTTGCCGAGCGGGCGTTCTGGCCGGCGAAGATCCCGTTCCCGGTGATGCACGTGGACACCGGGCACAACTTCACCGAGGTCCTCGACTACCGCGACCGGCGGGTCGAGGAGGTCGGCGCACGCCTGGTGGTGGCCTCGGTGCAGGAGGCGATCGACGCGGGGAAGGTCGTCGAGGAGACCGGCCGCTTCGCCAGCCGGAACCGGCTGCAGACCACGGCCCTGCTGGACGCCATCGCGGACAACCGCTTCGACGCCGTGTTCGGCGGCGCCCGGCGCGACGAGGAGAAGGCCAGGGCGAAGGAGCGCGTGTTCTCGTTCCGCGACGAGTTCGGCCAGTGGGACCCGAAGAACCAGCGGCCCGAGCTGTGGAGCATCTACAACACGCGCACCCGGCGGGGCGAGCACATCCGGGTCTTCCCGCTGTCGAACTGGACCGAGCTGGACGTCTGGCACTACATCGAGCGGGAGCACCTGGAGATCCCCTCGATCTACTTCGCCCACCCGCGCACCGTGTTCGAGCGCGATGGCATCCTGCTGGCCGACAGCGAGTTCGTCACGCGGGGGGCGGACGAGCAGCTGTTCGAGACGACGGTGCGGTACCGCACCGTCGGTGACATGACCTGCACGGGCGCAGTGGAATCCACGGCCTCGACCGTGGCCGAGGTGATCACGGAGATCGCGGCGACCCGCATCACCGAGCGCGGTCAGACCCGCGCCGACGACCGGGCCAGCGAGGCCGCCATGGAAGATCGTAAGCGGGAAGGTTACTTCTGATGACCGTTACGGACGCCGGCCTCGGATACATGGATATCCTGCGGCTCGCCACCGCCGGCTCAGTGGACGACGGCAAGAGCACGCTGATCGGCCTGCTGCTCTTCGACTCCAAGGCCATCTTCGAGGACCAGCTGGCCTCCGTGGAGCGGACCAGCAGGGAGCGCGGCGAGGAGTACACCAACCTGGCCCTGCTGACTGACGGGCTGCGGGCCGAGCGGGAGCAGGGCATCACCATCGACGTTGCCTACCGCTACTTCGCCACCCCGCGCCGCAAGTTCATCATCGCCGACACCCCCGGCCACATCCAGTACACCCGGAACATGGTGACCGGTGCGTCGACCGCTGACCTCGCCATCGTGCTGGTCGATGCCAGGAACGGGCTGACCGAGCAGAGCCGCAGGCACGCCTTCCTGGCGACGCTGCTGCGCGTCCCGCACCTGGTGCTCGCGGTCAACAAGATGGACCTGGTCGACTACGACGCTGCCGTCTTCGACCAGATCGTCTCGGAGTTCACGGCCTTCGCCGCCAAGCTGGAGATCGGGGACCTGACCTTCATCCCGATGTCGGCACTGCACGGCGACAACGTCGTGCAGCGGTCCGCCAACATGCCCTGGTATGACGGCCCGTCGCTGCTGCACCATCTGGAGCACGTGCACATCGCCTCGGACCGGAACCTGATCGACGTCCGGTTCCCCGTCCAGTACGTGATCAGGCCGCACCAGGCGACCGACCCGGAGCTGCACGATTACCGCGGCTACGCGGGCCATGGTCGCCGGCGGCGTGCTCAAGCCGGGCGACGAGGTCATGCACCTGCCGTCCGGGCTCACCACCACGATCAGCCGCATCGACACGGCCCGCGGTCCCGTGCCCGAGGCGTTCTCGCCCATGTCGGTGACGCTGCTGCTGGCTGATGACCTGGACGTGTCGCGCGGTGACATGTTCTGCCGGCCGCACAACCAGCCGGCCGCGACGCAGGACATCGAGGCGCTGGTCTGCTGGATGTCCGACATCCGCCAGCTGACGCCGGGCAGCCGGCTGCTGGTGAAGCACACGACCAAGACGGTCAAGGCGATCGTCCGGGATCTGCACTACCGGCTGGACGTCAATACCCTGCACCGCGACGAGAACGCGACGGAGCTGAGCCTGAACGAGATCGGCCGGGTAACGCTCCGGGTGACCCAGCCGCTCTTCTGCGATCCGTACGCGCGGAACAGGCAGACCGGCGGCATCATTCTCATCGACGAGGCGACCAGTGCCACCGTCGGTGCCGCGATGATCACGGACAACTAGCCACAGCGTATTTCTGCCGGGAACGGGCTGCCAGCCACCGGCCGCTTCCGGCCGTCCGCGGCGTCCGGACTGATAGCCACGTACCCGACCCGAGGGTGGCTGACGGCTGCGTGCTGCCGCCAGGTCCGCCCTGGCAGTAGCCAATCACCTACGCAAAGTCACTGTGCCATCATCCTGTGTATTCGTAGCATGGCATCTCATATCGGTCACGTTAGGTTACGGCGTCAACCTCCGGGTTTGCTCGGGCGTCTACCTAACATTCGCGGGTGTCGTGACGGCTCCTGTGCTCAGGCCTTGTTCAGCCGGCTTCCAGGCGCCGCTGCCGCGGCGCGGGGTGGGGGTCGAGACGGTTGGGGGGTTCATTTGTCAAGCGGTGTCAGCCCTGGAGATGTCCCGGCAGGGAGTTACGGTGAGTAGCCGGTCGGGCACGCTCGCCGAGCAGCGAGATCGAGATGCCGACGGCGCCGAGGTGGCCGACCTCGTCCGGCGCGCCGCGGTGGGGGACTGGTGGGCGTGGGAGCGGCTGGTCGAGCAGTACGGCCGGCTTATCTGGTCGGTCACCCGCGACTTCCGGCTGGGCGAGAGCGACGCGGCTGATGTCGTCCAGGTGACCTGGCTGAGGCTGCTGGAGCACATCGACCGGCTCGACTATCCGGCCAGGGTCGGGTCGTGGCTCGCTGTCACGGCCCGGCGGGAGTGCCTGCGCGTCGTCGCCACCCGCAAGAAGGTCGTTCTCATCGCCGACGACGGTGACCTGATCGACCACGTCGCCTACGAGCCGGCCGTGGACGAGCGGCTGCTGGCGGAGGAGCGCGCCGCCGCCGTGCGTGAGGCCATGCAGCGGCTGCCGTGGCGCTGGCAGCGCATGCTCGAGCTGCTGATGGCCGATCCGCCCGCCTCCTACGTCGAGATCGCCGAGCAGCTCGGCCTGCCCGTCGGCAGCATCGGCCCGACGAGGGGCCGCTGCCTGGAGCGCCTGCGGGCGCTGCTCGAGGCGTCCTGAGCCGGCAGGCGTGTGCCCGGAACCTCGCGGTGACCCGCCTGATCCTGATAATTTCGCTCATGTGGCCATGCTGATCCCGCGCAGGCCGCCCCCCGACGGAAGCGGAGTCCATGTCATTCCCCGCGCGTGCCGCGGCGCCCGAGCCCGATGTCATCGCGGGCACCCGTGCCGGCGCCTGCCGCGGCGAGGGAGCTGACCGCCGATGATGTCGCCGCTGGTGCTGATCCGGCCTGGCCGCTCGGTCACGCTGGTCGAGGCCGATGCTGCCCGCGAGCGCTCGGTCCGCAGGCGGGTCGCGTGGGCGTGGGGCCTGCTGACCCTGAACGTCCTGACCTGGGCTCCGGGCCTCACGGCCCTGCACATTCCGTCGTCCGTCGGCAAGATCATCACGCAGGGTGCCCTGCCCGCCGCGCTGCTGCTGGCGCTGAGCGTGAACCCGCGCTGCCGCATCCGCCCGAACGTCTTCCTGTTCCTGGTCAGCCTGCTGCTGCTGGGCGCACTCATCGGCACCGAGGAAGCGTCGACGCTCGGCTCGTTCTACCGGGTCGCGCGCCTGGGCGAGTTCATCATCGCGCTGTGGATCCTGTCGCCCTGGTGGGGCCGCGAGGATCTGCTGCTGCTGCGGACGTACCTCGTCGTGCTGTCGGTAGCGCTCGGCCTCACCGCGATCGGCTACGTCCTGTTTCACCACCGGGCCATGTACAACGGCCGGCTCAACGGGGTCCTCTACCCGATCCCCGACCCGCAGGTGGGTCACTACGCCGCGGTCGTCTGCGGCCTGATCGCGGTGATGTGGTTCGCCGGCCTGATACGAGGGCGCACTGCCCTGCTCATCGAGGCGGTCAGCGGGATCGTGCTCGTGCTCACGCACACCAGGACCGCGCTCGTCGGCATGCTGGCGGGTGTCATCGTGGCCGGCCTCAGCCTGTTCAGCGTCAAGTCACGGGTCCGCAGGTTCTTCGCCGGCGCGGTCATCATTGTCTCGATCGCGGTCACCGCGCTGGCGGGCGCGCTGACGGCCTGGCTGGAGCGCGGGGAGACCGGCAGCGAGCTGACCGACCTGAGCGGCCGCACCAAGGTCTGGTCGGACATTCTCAGCTACCCGCGGACCGGCTTCGAGGAGATCTTCGGACTCGGCCTGTCGAACAGCTCGTTCAACGGCCTGCCCATCGACAGCAACTGGCTGGCCTCATACCAGACCCAGGGGCTCTTCGGCGTCACCGTCTGCGCGATCATCCTGCTCTTCCTGCTGATCGCCTGCTACTTCCAGCCTCGCGGTGCCCGGCGGGCACTGGCCCTGTTCCTGATCACGTACTGCCTGCTGGCATCGATCACCGAAGTCGGATTCACTGACGCGACGACGTACATGCTGGAACTGACGCTCGCGGCCTCGCTGCTGGTACCGACCCCGAGCGGCCGGGAAGGCGACATCTCACTGCGGCCGGGCCGGGGCTTCCAGGTGGTGCGCCGGCTGCCGGGACCGGCTCCGCAGCGGCCGTTCAGGCCCGCCGGCGGGCTCGCCGTTCCGCGACCTCGCGATACACCTCAAGAGTCGATGCAGCCGTCGATCCCCAGTTGAACGCCGCCGCCCGCTGAAGGCCGGCCTCGCGGAGCCGGTCACCCGACTCCAGCGCGGTCCGGATGGCCGCGGCGATCGAGGCCGGATCCGCCGGATCCGCGAGCACCGCGGCACCTCCGGCGATCTCCGGCATGCTGGTGACGCTGGAGGTGACGACCGGGCAGCCAGAGGCCATGCTCTCCAGAATGGGCAGCCCGAACGTCTCGTTGAACGACGGGTACACGAACACGTCAGCTGCCCGGTAGAAACTGACAGTCTCCTCCAGCGGCACGCCGCCGACGAAGACGACATCCTCGCTGATGCCGAGCTCCGCGGCCAGCGCGTGCAGCTTCCCGACGTACTCCTTGTCCCGGCCGTGCCCGACGATCGCCAGCTGGCGGTCGCCCAGCTGCGAGCGGGCGCCGGCCCAGGCCCGCAGCAGCCCGTCGCAGTTCTTGTACTTCCACAGTGAGGAGACAAACAGCACGAAGGGCTTCGTGACGCCGTGTGCCTTCACCTGGACGCGGGCGGCCTCGGCGTCTCCCGGCTTGAAGATGTCGTGGTCGACTGCCTCGTAGATGAGCCTGAGCTTGGCCGGGTCGACGGTCAGGTACTGCTCGATTTCGGAGCGCAGGCTCAGCGAGTTGATGATGATCGCATCGGCGAGCCGTGCCGTCCGCGGGTACTGCATCCGGCGGTAGAAGCGGGCGGCCGGAGCAAGCGAGTCGCCTGCCGTGAAGGCATGCATCGTCTTCATGTGGACGACCAGCCCGCGGGGGATCTTGAGCGCCGGCGCCATCAGCGTATTCAGGACGTCGATCCGGCTGAGCGGCAGCCGGACGGGCGTGTAGACGTGCTCGGAGAGCGTGCGCAGGTTGCGCTTCTCGTTCGACCACGGATAGGTGATGTAGCGGACGCCAGGCCCCATGCCCTCGAAAAAGTGCCGCGACTTCGGACTGACGATGAGGTACAGCTCCTCGCCGGAGGCGAGCCTCTTCGCCATCTCCGGCACCAGCCGCGAGTACCCCCAGTGGGACCCGGTGGGGTTTTCCGGGTTGTCGGTCAGCAGGTTGATCGCTACGCGCATGTTCTTCTGCCTTCTCCTCCCGGCCGTGCGCTCGGGCCGTCCGGGCCCGGCGCGTACCGGTGCCTAGCGCCTGGTCCCGGTGATGTCCCGGTAGATCTCAGTGACGGCCGCCGCCCTGGCGGGCCAGACCTGCTCGGACGCCCACTTCACCGCGGCCGTGCTCCGGTGCTCCCACTCGCCGTCGGTGAGCACCGTCCGCAGCGCGGCGCCGAGCCTGCCGGGCAGCTCGGCTGGCTGGTCAGGCAGCGCGACCTTGATCGCGGCATCGCCAACCTCGGCGTCGCTGATGCCGTGCAGGTCAAGTGCCACGGCCGGCAGTCCCTTGCCGAGTGCCTCGAGGAACTGGCCGCCGAAGGACTCCCGCAGCGAGGTGAACAGGAAGACGCTGGCGGACGCGTAGAGCTCGCGTACCCGGTCCCAGTGCACCTGGCCGAGCAGTTCCACGTCGTCGGTCAGCCCGAGCCGCTCGACAGCCGCCCGGACCTCCGGAGTCATCGGTCCCTCGCCGCCCGCCATGATCATCCGGGCTGGCATGTGCCGGCGCAGCTCTGCGAACGCCTCGACCGCCAGCGTCGGCGCCTTCCGGCGGAGCATGCGGCCGACCCACAGGACCACTGGCGTGCCTGCCGGCTTGTCGCGGGCCTCGATGACCCAGTCGTCGGGCAGTGCGTCAGCCATCATGAGCCGCACGTCGCGCCCGCCCGCCCGGCGGGCCGCATTCGCCGTGTCGGAGTTGCAGGCGAGAGTGACCGCCGCGTGCCGCAGTGTCTGCTGGCCCTGGCGGTTGAGCGCCATCAGCGGCCCGGCGGAAGCGGCACGGAACGACTCGATGGGCCGGTCCCGGCCGAAGTAACCGCGATACCGGGCCGGGCTGAGCTGCCCGCCGCCAATCGGGCCGTAAACCAGCGGAATGGGGAGCTGCCACATTTTGCTGCCCAGTCGCAGCGATCCCCACGTGACGTGATGGACAACGTCGAATTTCTCCGGTGGCACCTGGCGATAGGCCTCAGATTGCCAGCGCAAGTAGGTGTCGTACAGGCCCATAGAGTTCGAGACCCGGTGCAGCGGCGACACGTGCTCGTCTACGAAGCGAAACTCGATGCCATGGTCGTTGCCGTGCCTGACGATCGGCTCACGGTAGTCCGACGACGTCAGAACCGTCACTTCATGCCCGTAGTCCGCCAGTGCGGTAGCCCAGTGCCAGCCGGCGCCGGGCTCGCTGCCCCGTCCGGGCGAGCACTGAAAGGCAGAAAGCAGGACCTTCACTCCGTCGCCATCCTATCCCGAGTCCGGAAAACCGTGAACGACAATGCTATCCGAATCATTTTTTGGAAATCCTAAATTTGATGTAACACTTTGTTACGGGTAATTAATGCGGGGAATCGGCATGGTCAGCTGAATCTCTTCTGCTTCGTCCCGCTGCCAGCCGGTCTGCCGGGCCGGCAGGCCGGCCGCGCCGTTAACGCCGGCAGCGGTGGCAGCATCCGCGCTGGTGCCGATGGCGCCGGTGCGGCGGCGACGGCGCCCGCAGAGGACTGGCCGGCTGCCCCGGCGGCGGTCCCGGCGGTGCGGTGGCGCCCGGCCTGGCGGGCCGGAGCGTTCTCGGCGGCAGCTGCCGTGGCCTCGGCTGCCCCGGCGCGGTACTCGCGCAGTCCCGCCCGCAGCTGCCACCAGGACAGTGCCGCGCCGATGACCGACGAGACGACGAGCCCCTCCAGGGTGCCGACGGCGCCGTTGAGCACCGCGCCGATCAGGCCGAAGACAACGTAGCTGACCGAGGTCCACACCATCGCGCGGAGGCTGCGGCGAGCCGCCCCCAGCGCGTGCAGGCCGGCCGCCGCTCCCGAGCTGAGCCCCTGGCCGACGGTCGCCAGCATCTGCGGCAGGACCAGCGGGTAGACCGGCTGCCAGGGATGCGTGTGGCCGAGGATGAGCGTCCCGAGCCCGAGCGGCAGCCCGACCAGCAGGACGGCGCCCCAGGCGAGGCCGGCCAGGCCAAGGCCGCCGCCCATGGCCAGGCAGAACTTCGGCAGCCGGCGGGGCGATCGCTGCAGGACGCGGCTTGCCTCCGGGATCATCACCAGCGACATCGCGAAGTAGATGACGACGAACGGGCCCATCAGCGTGCTCGACGCCTGCACGTAGCCGACGGCCGCGAGGCCCAGCAGGAAGGTGATGCCATAGGTCCGCAGCTGGTTGGCGCCGGCGCTGGAGACACCCTCGGCCACGTACCGCGGTCCGAGGTCGCGATGGTCGCGTACCCAGCTCCACGCACCGGACAGATGCGGGATCACCAGGGACTGCAGCGGTCCGATCGCCGCGGCAACCCCGGCCGCTCCGCCCCAGGCCAGGACGAACCAGAAGACATCGGCATGCCCCGTGGTCCTGAGCACGGCCAGCGAGGGGAACAGCACGATCGCCCAGATCAGGTCGTTGACGAAAGCGCGGCTGCCCTTGCCGAGCGCGAAGAACGAGAATCGCCAGCTGTCCTGGAGCATCAGTCCGGGGAAGGCCAGCGCTAGCGCGCAGAACGCAGCGCCAGTCGTCCCGTGCAGCAGCGCGGCCGCGCCGAGGCAGCACGCGCCGATCACCAGGCCGACAACCGTCGCGGTGCCGGTGCACCGCGACACCGCCCGCCGCCAGGTCGCGACGTCGGTACCGCTGAACCGGACCATCAGCGGGTCGGTGGCAAGCCCGCGGGACGCGTTCAGCCCGAACGCGTACGTCACCAGGGCCAGGCTGAAGGCGCCGAACTGAGCGGGGCCGAGCGCGCGGTAGACGTAGATACTGACCGCCGCGTTGGTGATGCTGGACATGCCCTGGTCGGCGAGTCCCCAGCTGATCCGGCGCAGCATCTGGGCGCGCAGCCGCGCGACAAGCTTGGTCCAGGACATCCCGGCGGGGCGTGCCTTGGCAGCTGCCTCAGCAGCCATGCGCGCCGCCGCTACCGGGCTCAGTCACCCCGAAGTCGCGGCGTGGATCGGCAGGGCGCACCGGACTCGGGATCGCGTGACCGCGGGTGTCGTCACCCGTCATCGCGACCCCCACTCCAGCTCGCCCCTAACTGCCCCGGGGACAGGCTAGCCGCGCAGCCGAGCCTTCGCCGTACTGAAGCGAAACCACGGTGAACCCGCCCTCATACATGCCGGCCCGACCTATCCGGTAACTGTCCTGTCAGTCGTCGGATATCACAGCCTACCTGGATTCGTCCAGGCAGCAGCCCCGCCGTGGCCGCGAGGTTCAGCCGAGCGGCGGCGAAGGGCGGGAACGGGCGGATACGGGCCGGTCGCGGGCGGATCAGGCCGGGTGCCTGGAGGGCGCGACGGCGGGCGTCTCCGCGCTCGCGGCAGGCGCTCCGCGGGGCTGGCAACGGACGTCTCAGCGGGGCTGGCGCCGGCAGCCTCCGCGCCGCTGGCGGCAGGCGCCCCGGTCGCACCGGTACTCGGCCTCAGGTGGACCCACAGGTGCCAGCCCAGCAGGCTCTGGCCGGGCAGCCGGTGGACGGGCAGCGGCGGCGCGTGCATGAACCGCTTGTACGTGCGGGTGACCCGGAATGACGGGAAGTCGCGCTCGACCCGGCGGCGGTCATAGACCAGCGCGTACGGGTTTCCGGGCCCGTCGGTGTTGTGGTGGACGAACTCGCGCAGCCGGAGGTAACGGAACAGCCCGGTCCCGCTGACGTTGTCCAGGTGACCGGCGAGGATGCCCTGCGGGGCGGAACTGCTCAGGACGCCGATCCTGACCAGCGGGACGGCCGCCAGCAGGGCCGCGCGGCGGAGCACCGCGATGGACACCAGGTAGTTCAGCGACCACCGCGCGTACATCATGATCACGAGCTCGCCGTCGGGGCGCAGGACGCGGCTGATCTCGCTCTCGGCGCGCAGGATGTCGGGCACGTGATGCAGGACGCCGTGGCTGAACACCAGGTCAAAGGAGTTATCGGCGAACGGCAGGTCGAGGACGCTGCCCTGCTTCAGCTGCTCGAAGGGAAGGCCGCGCAGGGTCAGCCGGGCCTGGACCCTGTCGACCGACTCAGTCGTGAGATCGACGCCCGACCAGCGGGCGCCCTCCCTGATCAGGCGCTCTGAGTCTGAGCCCTCGCCGAGCCCGATCTCCAGCACCCGCTTCCCGGCTACCTTGAGCCCGGCGATGCAGGCTGGCAGGTGCCGCTCGGTCCGGTACCGGAAGGCGTCATAGTCGGTGAAGAACCGCTCGTAGTCGTCGTGGAAGCGCTCCCGGAGGCCGCCCATCTGGGCGTCACCGCAGGCATGGTCCTGCCAGAACTTCTGGACAGTCTGCTCATCCATAGGTGCGTGCCGTGGCGGACATCGTCGGCTCTCCTCACTGACCGCGGCGATACAGCGGCCTTCCCCGCCGGAGGCTAGGTAGGCATATTACTGAAAGATCGGTCACTAGCGGGACGTGTTACCCAGTGTTCACAACGCGACAGCGGCTGCCGGGGTTCGAGCAGGCCGCGGCCGGGGAGCCGCTGCGGTCCGCAGCGCAGTCCGCGGTATCAGGACAGCCCGGTATCAGGACAGCACCCTCACCGGTCTTATAGGCGTATAGCCTCAATGTCCTTGCTCTGGATGCTTAACTCAAGGCGTTACTTCGCACCAGGGAACTGTGCCTGTTCCCGCATAATTCCGGCTATAGGCCGTAAGAGGATAAATTCCGACGATGCCGCGTCCGAGATTCAATCGATCGCCACTGCCTGCTGACCCGGATAGCTCGAGGCTCCGTTCCTGGCTCGCGGCCAGAACCGCCAGGCAAGTCGTCCCTGTCGTGATCGTGGTAGCCCTGGTAGCTGGTCTTGGCGGTTACTACCTGGCGTCCGGGCACAGCGCGGCGGCCAGCCCCGGGCCCGCCAGGAGTTCTGCTGCCACGCCAGGTCAGAGCGCGGCGACGAGCAGCTTCGGCAGTGCCCCCACGTCCGGCACCCGGGTGTGCGGCGAGCCCGTTCTCCGCTCTCCTTACACCTATGCAGGCGGGGCCTCCTCGTTCAGCAGCGGTGAGCACGGGCTTCCCACCTACGGGTCGGCCGGGTCGGACTTTCCGGGTGTCAGCCGCGGAGTCATCATCCAGCCTGGCGACAACACGGCCGCAGCCAGCGGCGGCAGCTTCGATTCCGGCCACACGCTGTATTACTTCGAGCCAGGCCGGCACGTGATCCAGACCGTCATGCCCACCGGTGATGACTCGGTTTACCTCGGCGGATACTCCCCGAGCGCCGGCGAGGCCGTGATCGACGGGGTCAACGGCGGCAGCGCCAGCGGCGGCGGCGGCTCCTATCTGAGCTCGAGTACCGGCGGAGTCACCGCCGCGAACCAGACCTGGGAGTACCTGACCATCAAGAATTACGCGGCCAGCGAGAACAACGCGGTACTCGGAAACGAGAACGGTGCCGAATTCGGCACCGGCGACACCTATAAGTTCGACACCATTGGCCCCAACGAGTACGGCTACAACGGTAACGGGCCGCCGGCGAAGGGCGAGGGCAGCAGCGGGGGCTATGCCATCGGCATGTCCGGTGACACGACGATCGAGTACAACTGCCTGACCCATAACGCGCAGGGTGCCTTCAACGGCACTGGCGCCGATGACGTCGTCAGCCATAACGAGATCAGCTGGAACGCGATCGGCGAGTACCCCGACGAGGACTGCGGCTGCTCCGGTGGCGGCAAGCTGTTCTTCACGGTCAACGCGGACGTGACCGACAACTACGTGCATGACAACTACAACACCGGCATCTGGCTGGACTTCGACAACACCGGCGCGAACATCTCCGGCAACTACGTCTCCTCCAACTGGGGCGAGGGAATCGAGTACGAGGCCAGCTACAACGCGAGGATCTCGGACAACACGCTGGCGGGCAACGGCTGGGCCTCCGACGGTAGCTGGCCGTCGGGCGGCAAGAGCGGCTGTTATCAGCACGTCAGCTGCACAAACGGACTGGGGCCGGTGACCGGCGCGGGCGGTAACTTCCCCTATGCCGCGCTGTACCTGCCGAACTCGGGCGGGAACGCCAGCCTGACCTCGGTCAGCGTGCCCGGCTGCGCTCCGCGCTGCCACCTCACCTCCCGGTACGCCGGCGAGCTGCAGGTCGAGGGCAACGCGCTGATCAATAACTTCGGCGAGATCATGGTCTACACCGACACCAACCGCTATCCGGGAAACCTGGACGGCGACTCGTCGTGCAGCATCCCGCTCGGCGCGCTCGATCAGCCCAACAGCGGCACCTACTATCTCCAGACGAATGTGCTGACCAGTACGAACGCTCATATAGCGGGAACGAGCGTGACTGCGGCCGGCGGCCTGAAGGCCCTGTGCGCGGGTTACGGCGGGGACCAGACCAATTCGAACATGGGGAATCAGGTCCATGCTCCGTCGGCGGGCATGGCCGTCTTCAATCTCAGCACCGGGGCCATGATCGGCACGATCGGCAGCGTCACGAGCGCCAGCTCCTTCACCCTGACCGCGAAGGCGCCGAGTCCCGGCCGGGCCCAGATCCTGATCTCCGCCTACGGCGGCTGCGGGCCGGCGGATTACTACCACGGCGGCCCGGCCGCGCCGTCAGGAAAGCCGGTCTCCGACTACTGGCTGAATTGCATCTGGGGCAGTCGCAATGTGACCGTTTCGCACAATATTTTCAGCATGAATACCGCCAGTATCCGCGGCTGCACAGCCAAGAACTTGTGCGGCTACATGGGACTGCTGGCCTTCAACGCGGGCGTTCCCGCGCTCATGCAGTTCTTCCACGCCTATCCGAGCCTGGTCGCGCGCGCGAAGGGCGGCCTGGGCAACGTGTGGTCGGACAACGCCTACACCTGGCAGGGCTCGGGCGGCCTTGGCTCCTTCGGGTTCTGGGCAGCGAACCAGGGGACGCAGCTTACCCGGGCGCAATGGCAGGCCGCGCCGTACGGCCAGGACGCGGGAAGCACATTTAATGGCACGCGCTAAGTAGTCCCGTCTTCATGCTGCATACCGTGAGAAGATCAGCTAACTAACGAAAGATCTTGTCATACGCGCACCACGCGATGGTATGTGGTTGGTAAAGTAACGCGGGCCGCTTTTGCCGCGCCATTCGCTCGAGGCGGCCATCGGACGGGCCGCACAGGGAAGGCAGCACAGCCAGATGGACATGCAGAGCGCGGCGGTCAGCTCGGTGACGGCAACGGCACCGGAGGCTGCGGCTCTCCGCGCCCGGGCCTCCTACGAGTACGACGCTCTGGTTCTGGATGCCGGAAGCCGGCAGGCGCTTGCGACGGTGCGCAGCCTCGGCGCGGCCGGCAAGCGCGTGGTAGCAGGCGAGTGCTTCGCGGAGTGCGACCCGGCGCTCCCCGTGCTGGCCTTCAGGTCGCGCTTCTCCGCTCACAGCGTGGTGCTGCCGAGCTTTGCCGCCGACCCTGATGGCTTTGGCGCCGGCGTGGCCGAGTTCGTGGCGGCTCACCCTACTCAGGCGGTACTGCCTGGCAGTGATGGTTCGGTGGCCGCGCTGATGCCGTGGCGGACGCAGCTTGCCGCGCTCGGCTGCCAGCTCGCGCTGCCATCCGACTGCGTTCTCGACATCGCGAACAACAAGGAGCGCACGCTCGAGGTCGCCCGCGACCTGGGCATTGAATCGCCCACCAGCATCCGGATCTACTGCCTCGACGATCTCGCGGCGGTGTTCGAGAAGCTGGCGTTCCCGATGGTGCTGAAGCCGACCAGCTCGTGGGCAGAGCAGTCGGGTGACCGGCTGCAGGCCGTCGAGGTCATCAACGAGGCCGAGGCGCTCCAGGCGACGAAGAGGATGCTCGACGCGGGCACCGGAGCCCTCGCGCAGGAGTGGGCCGGGGGCAGCCGCGAGGCGGTGATCATGTTCATCGCCGACGGCGAGATTCATGCGAGCTTTGCCTACGGCGCGCTCCGGACGAGCCCGGCACTCGGCGGGGCGTCCGTGCTGCGGGAAACGATGCCGATCCCGGCTGATCTGCACGACCTGTCGGTGCGCCTCGTGACCGCGATCGGCATGCAGGGCCTGTGCGAGGTCGAGTTCCGCCGGGACCTCGCGGGCCTGCCGCTGCTGATGGAGGTGAATGCCAGGCTGGTGGGCGGCATCGAGACCGCGCGGCGGGCTGGCATCGACTTCCCGCTGATGATCTGGCAGTGGGCGACCGGCAACCCGGTTGACCGGGTGCAGAGCTACCGGTCAGGGATCCGGATGCGGTGGCTCCGCGGCGACATGCGCTGGCTGATGAACAACCACGGCCGGGCCGGCCTGCCCGACAGCATGTCGCGGTCCAGGGCCGCGTGGACGTTCGCCACCGAGTTCCTCCGGACGCCGCATTACGACTGCCTGGACTTCCGCGATCTCGGCCCTATCCTGGCCGAGTGCCGCACGACGCTGGCGTCCGTCCGTAAGAGCGTGTCGTAGCCAGCCCGCCCGCCTGGCCGATACCGAGCTAGCCGATACCGAGCTAGCCGATACCGAGCAGCTCGGCGTCGGCGGCAGTGCCCGAGATCGGCAGCTCCGAAGTGCCAAAGCTCTCGTCGCTCTTGTCGGCACCGATCAGGATCGCGGACGCCAGGTAGACGCCGGCCAGCCGGATCATGTCGCCGGTAGCGCGGAGCTTCACTGCGGTCGCCCGGCCCGCGGTGACGGTAACCACGGCGGCTGACGCCCAGGTGGCGAGATGGTCCGCACCAAGGGCCGGGTCGAGCGGCGCCAGCGTGAGCAGCCGGTCCGCCGAGCCGTAGGCCTTCACTAGTTCTGCCGCCGGGGAGTCCGGGTCAGCCGCCGCGGCCCGCACGGCCAGCGGGCCGATCGGGGCTACCGCGGTGGGCTCGGCCAGGAAGATCGTCAGCGCGGATCCGTCGCTCTCGACCTTGTGCAGGCCGGGCTCGCTGATTTTCAGCAGCCGGGCGGCGACGCCGCCGGACAGGTCGGCCACGACAACCTCGAGGCCCTTCTGCGCGTACGACAGCGCGAGGCTCACCAGCGCCAGCGCTGCCACCTCGGGCTCGTCCGCGGGCACGACAGCCAGCGCGGCCGGAGGCGGAACGTTACCGCGAACGTCACGCAGATGGCGGACCATGAGGCGGATGCCGCGGTTGCGTGACGCGGCTCTCCTGACGCCGCCGCGAGCGGCAGCACGCGCCTTCACCGGTCCGATACTGAGCCGCACCGGCGCGGCCAGCGCCTGGGCCACGTCGTACCGGCGGCGCAGCTTGGTGGAGACCAGCGCCTGCACGATCACGATCGCCATGCCGATGACCAGTCCGGCTGCCAGCGCGGCGCCGATGTACTCGCCGATCACCTTGAAGTGCGAGCGGTGCACAGCGGTGGCCGGGCTGGTGACGACAGCGCCCTTGATGTTGACCTCGGTGTCGACTTGCCCGCTGACGATCGTGGACTGGACGTTCTGCTCAAGCGCTCCGAGCTTGGTGGTGAGCGCCGTGCGCCGCGCCCTGAGCTGGCTGAGCTGCCTGGAGCCCGCCGGTGCCTGGGCGATCTGCGCGCTGACGCCACTGATCTGCGCCTTCGCGGCGGCGACCGAGTTGTTCAGCGTGGCCACGTAGGTGTCCTGCGCGTCCGTCAGGAAGGTGGCCCGGTAGGCGAGGGCCGCTGAGTCAACGGCGTTCAGCCAGGAGATGGCCTGGGCCTGCGACGGCGCGCTCAGCTCCACCGTCACGATCTGGTCAGTGACCACCGTGACGGTGTACTTGCTGAGGAAGGTCGAGGCCGGCATCGAGAGCCCGAGCTTCTTCACCGCGAGCGCGGCTACTGGCAGCGACTCGATCTGGCTTTGCTGGGTCGCAATGTAATCCGAGCCGCCGTCGCCGTTATCGGCGTTGATGTTGTACTGGATGTAGATGGTGCTCTCAGCCTTAAAAGGCGGCGGCTTCAGGACGTAAATCGCGGCGCCGATGATAAAGCCGATCAGCCCGAGCGTCAGCCACAGCTTGTACCGGCGGCGGAGGGCCGAGGTGAGGAATGCCAGGCTGACCAGGCCGGGCACGCCGGAGGCCGGGCTCGGATCGACCGCGGCCTCGTCCGCGCGCCAGTCCCTGGCCGAGGGCTCCGGCCCGGCGAACCTGGCGAAGGTTACGGTCTCGTCTGTCTCGTTCACCGGCCGATCTCCGTCGTGATCTTCGCGACCGGCGCGGCCATGGTCCGGGGCGCCAGGCGGGATGGGGACTGCGGGAGGCGGCCGGTGGTGCGGTCCTCGGAATCGGGGTCAGCGACCAGGATGCCGGTGATCTGCCGGTTGTCAGCGGCAGCGCTGACGGCGACTCTGGCCAGTTCCTCGGCCGTGGCGGCGCCGGACGATACGCCCAGCACCGTCGTCATCGCGCGCATGGTCTCCGCGGCCTTGGGCTCGCTGGCCTTCACCACCGCCACGACGACCGTGAGCGCCGCGTTCGGCGGATCGCCGCTGTCCGCGGAATCCAGGACGACGACTTCGAGATAGCCCGACCACCGCGACGAGGCCACCGGCTGCATGCTGCAGGCTGCCCGGAGTGTGGCGGTCGCATTCGGGTTCTGCTGCGGTCCGATGACGAGCGTGGTCCTGATGCCGAGCGAGGCGGCGAACACCGCCAGCTGCGGCCCGAGCGCCAGCGCGCCGGGGTCGGTGTCGACCGAGAGCACCGCCAGCGATGTCCGGCGGCCGGCGCCCGGGTCAGCGGGGTCGACACCCCACAGGCCCAGCTGGCGCAGGGCGCTGCGCATGCCCCAGGCATGGACGGCGCCTGGCTCGTACTCCGCCAGCAGCCTGGCCCAGCCGGCGGCATCGGACGGATGGCCGACGGCAATCGAGGCCAGCACCGGGATGCCAATGGAGTTCGCGATCTCGTCCCGCATCCGGAGCTTGCGGTCGTGGCGGTTCCTGGACAGCACGATGATCGAGGCGATGATCGTCAGCAGGAGGCCGCCGATGATGCCATACACCGCGTCGTTTACATACGGTGACGTCCGGTGCGCCTCGTTCCCGCTCGGGAGCAGGTGCGCGGCCACCTTGCCGTTAGCCGTCGACAGCGAGGCCGCATAGCTGACATAGCTCGCGGCGATGGCGTTGGCGGCGCTCTGCGCCTGCCCGGCCGTCGGGGCGCTGACGGTGAACAGGATGATGTTCGAGGCCGGGTTCGTGACCGTCAGCGACGACTGCAAGCTGGAGACGGTTGTCGCCGGGTGAATCGACGGCAGGGCGCCCGAGAGCACCGGGTAGCTCTTGCCGATGAAATCCTCGGTCGCCCCGTCATGCACGCTCTGCGGCAGCAGAACCTGCGCTTCCGCCTTGACTTCTGGCGGGTTGACGACGGCGAATGCCACCCCCGCGGCCACGCCGATCGCGGCGAAAATGCTCACGACCGCTTTGTGGCGGCGCACGATCTGCATGGACCGCCTCAGGTCCAGTGGCTGATCGCTCATCCGACCTCCGGTGTATTCGTTACAGTGCGTAACACAATGCACGACTCCCGCCGGTGCATCGGATGCGCATCAGTATATGGCTTAATGTCGTTCGTCCCCCGTGCTCGGCGGCACTGCCTGAGCGAACTCCAGACAGGAGCGCAGGGAGGCGCTCATATCCACCCGGCCAGTGCCGATCAGCGTGATCGCGGGCTCGCGCTGACCCAGGCCAGCCGAATACCAGCCCGCGATGACTGGTTCTGTCTCGCCGCGGTGCACGCTCCACCGGAGCTCCCGCGGAAGGGTGAATCGCGCCCGGCGCAGCTCTGCCGCGTCCGGCACTGCTGCGTCCGGCACTGTCGCGTCCGGCACTGTCGCGTCCGGCACTGTCCCGTCTGGCACTGTCGCATCCGGCCAGGCGAGCTCGGCCGTGTGACCGCTGAGCTTCGCGGTGACGGCCGGGCCCAGGTGGAAGGCCACCCGGACGTCGTGGCTGCCGGTGATCTCGTCAAGGATGGTCAGGCGCCGCGCGGAGCGGTCCAGTTCCACTGACCGGCGGTGCCTGGCGGGCGGCGTCAGCGAGGCGTACCCGTCATGCTCGGCCGACCAGCGGGCGGTCTCGCCCGCGTCCGCAACGCCGGTCTGCCGGGTCTGAGCCTGCTGCAGCCACAGGAAGGGGCCGCCCTCAGCCGACTGGCTCTGGCCCGCGATTTCGACGGTGTTATGGCCGAGCGTGGACCGGAAGTACGACCGCCATTCGGGCTCGCCGTGGTAGCAGTAGGTGCCGGGATCAGCGAGAATGTCGACCCCGCCGCAGCGGACCTCGACCGAGAGCGCATCCGCATGGGCATGGGCGGCGATGCTGAGATACCCGTGCGGGCCGCCGTCGCACCGGCACCAGATCTCCGGCTCGTCTCCGGATGCGGTCCGCAGGAGTGTCAGCCCGGCGTCGGCGAAGTGCGCTGGCCGCTGCTCCGGCCGGTCATCGACCGGCCACGCCGGACCCGTGAGCGCGCTGACTGCCGTGCTCCGCGCGTCGGGGAGCACCTTCGGCCACCACGGCAGCGCACCGAAGAGCGACTCGCCGAGTGCCAGCAGTGACGGCCAGGCCGGGTGATCCGGCGCGTCGAGCAGCAGCGCGCGTCCCTCGTCGCCATCGCCCTGGCGCGGCGGCCTGAGGGTGTCATCGAGCAGGGCGGCCGCGCTGTCGACCATGGCGCACAGCCGCGCCAGCACCGGGCGGCTCAGCGGGTGACCGCTGGCATCCGCCTCGATGGCCGCGACCAGGCCGAGCTCGGCCACGAACGCGTGATAGTCCGAGGCGAGCTCGCGGCCGATGCCGGAGGGGAAGGTGTTGCGCACCAGCTCCTGCTCGAGCAGCCTGGCCGCAGCCTGCCGCCACCGGTCGCTCTCGGCGTACCAGGGGAAGGCGCAGCTCGCGGCCAGCTGGCCGGCCGCCTCGGCGATGACGTGGTTGTTCGCCGAGGAACCGCGGCTGCGGAACGCGGCCAGGTACTCCTGATGCCAGCGGATCTGCTGCACGGCCAGGTCGTTGTCCTCGAACAGCTCCCGGACGCCCGGCCAGCCGTCCAGCAGCCGCCTGATCCAGGTCAGGCTGATGAGCCGGATGCCGATCTCGATGCCGCTGGTCCAGTGCACGCCGGACAGGAACGGGTTCTCCTGCCACCAGGACCGCAGCTGCTCGTCGATGCGCCGCGGCGTAGCGATCGTCCCCGGTGAGGTACCAGGCCATGGCGAGCAGCGTGAGATGCTGCAGCCGGGAGATCTCCCAGACCTGCTTGACGTTGCCCGTCTGCTCCTCGGAGCGGTGGTTGATGCGGAACGCGTACCGGTCGGCCGGGGCGCTCCGGCCGGTCACCGGATCAGCGAACCAGTCCGGGCTGATCAGGTCGGTCCGCTCGACGCCGAGGACCTCCCACTGCCCGGCCAGCAGCCGGCCGGCGGCAGCGATGATGGCGGTCCTGGCCTCGGCCGGGACCGCGGCGGACGCGCCCGGCGGCAGGACCGCTGCGAAGCGGCGCCCGCCCGGCTGCCGGCCCGGCTGCCGGCGGCGCGGCCCGGCGGCCGCCGTCGACGGCAGTCCCGCCGCAAGCTGAGCGCGGCTGACCTGCCGCCGTGCCCAGGCGGCCTGCCTGGCCTCGTCCCGGGCACGCCAGGCCAGCTCCGCTGGCGACATCCGGCCAAGGCGGCGCACGTACCAGCTCAGCCGGGAGGGTGCCTGCATGCTCACACCCGCACCGGGACGCCGCGGGTGCAGGCTCTCGCCGACCGCGATGGTCGCGCTGGTGGTGGCGATCAGGGAGTCGAGCGAGATCGGCATCGGCGCGCCCGCGCGGACCGCGGTCGACGAACTCCTCGACCTGCCTGCGCTGGCCCTTGTCCTGGCCGCCCCGCGCCTTGCTGGTCGTCCGCTTGCCGCGCCCGGTCCAGACGGCGGCCTGGCGGAAGTTGTCCAGCCGCGCGCTGCGCCCGCCGCCCGCGGCGTCCAGGGTCTCCTTCGGATAGCGCGGGTTGCCGGTCGGTGACGTAGCTGATCGTGCCGCTTGACGCCGTCCGCGAACCGGATGGTGGCCTGCACGTCGTCGGGCTCCGGGCCGGGCACGGCGAAGACCTCGTCGGCCAGGCTGCCCGCCCACCAGCTGAGCGTGTCGATGAAGTGACCGCCCTCGCCGGTGAACCGCGAGCCCTCAAGCTCCTCGTTGCGGTACCAGCTGTCGGCGTCCAGCCGGCCCGCGTTGACCAGGTAGCGGGTGACGGACGCGCCGGCCGGGTCACCGAACTTCGCCTTCAGCTCGGTCAGCAGCGGAGCGAAGCGGCGGTTGAAGCCGACCATGAGCCGGTCGTTGCCGGTGGCCTGCGACGACCTCGGCGATCCTGGTCGAGCTCCTCCCCGGTCAGCGCGAGCGGCTTCTCCACGAACACGGCCTTGCCGGTCTCCAGCGCCCGGCAGACCAGGTCGGCGTGCGTGTGGTGCCGGGTCACGATGAAGATCGCGTCCAGCGAGTCGTCCGTCGAGCACCGCCGTCGGCTGTGGTCGAGGCGGTGGTGAAGCCGAACCGCCGCTGAGCGTTCATCGCCGACAGCGACCGGGTGGTCGCGACGTGCGCAAGCCGGCGCCGTGCCGAGCCGGGCCAGGTGCGGCAGCAGCATCGACGAGGCGTAGTTGCCCGCCCCGATGAAGCCGATCTGCAGCTGACCGGTGCTGCCGCCGCGCGGCGCCGGTGCCTGGCCGCCGGAGATGACCAGGCTGGTGGCGGGCGCGGCAGCTCCCGGCGGTGGCGCCGGGTACTCGAGCAGCACGCCCGACGGCCTTCAGCGAGCCATCGGCCAGGTCGCTGTAGACCTTGCTGGCGTCGCTCATCGGGAACGTCCCCGACGACCAGCGACTCCACCTCGATCTCCTTGCGGGCCAGCAGGTCCAGGAAGCACTCCAGGTTCCGCTTCTCGGTCCACCGGACGTAGCCGGCCGGGTAGTCGATGCCCTCGAGCTCGTAACGAGTCGTCGTACCGGCCCGGCCCGTAGGAGCGGGAGAAGCGGACGTCGAGTTCCTTGTCGTAGTAGGCGTTCCAGGGCAGGTCCAGCTTGGTCTTGCCGATGTCGACGACCCGGGCGCGGTCCCTGGCCAGCCTGGCGGCCAGCTCGACCGGCCCGTTGCTGGAGCCGCCGGCGGCCAGGAACATGTGGTCGGCGCCGCGGCCGCCGGTCAGCTCGGCCAGCGCTTCGGTGATCACCTGCCAGGCCCTCGTCGGTGGGCGCGCCGCAGCGGCAGCGCCCCGGCCTTCTCGGCCAGCTCGCAGCGGTCAGGGACCGAGGTCGATCCCGATGACCCGGACGCCCGACGCCACCAGCAGCCGGACGACCAGCTGGCCGACCAGGCCGAGGCCGATGACGACCGCGGTCTCGCCGAGCTGTGCCTCGGCCTGCCGCACGCCCTGCATGGCGATCGCGCCGACGGTGGAGAACGCGGCGTGCTCGGGGGCGACGCCCCTGGGGACGGGAACGCACAGGTTGACCGGGACCCAGTTGAGCTCGGCGTGCAGCGCGTGCTCGTTGCCTGCCGCTGCGACAAGCTGGCCGACGTGGAACTCCTCGGCTCCCCGCCCGACCTCGGTGACGACGCCGCAGAGCGAGTAGCCGAGCGGCGTGTAGGAGTCGAGCCGGTTCATGACCTTCTTGTAGGTGGTCATGACACCCTGCTGCAGCGACCGCGTCCAGCACCTTGCGGACCTGGTCCGGCCGGGCCCGGGCCATGCCGACCATCGACATGTTGGCCTCGGTGACCTTCATCATCTCGGTGCCGGTGGAGATCAGCGAGAACAGCGACTGCACCAGGACGCCGCCCGGCCGGCACGACCGGAGCCGGCACGTCGAGCACGGCCAGCTCCCCGGACTTGTAGTTCTGGGCTATCTGCTTCATGACGTCCTCGGGTCGGCGTCGGCGTCGTGTGTCATCGGGTGCCGACGCCCATCGACTGGGCGTGGCGGTACCACAGCTCCATGGACAGCAGCTGCCAGATCTGCTTGGACCGGTCCTCGCGGCCGGCCTGCTCGTCGCGGATGAGCTGGAGCAGCGGCTCGCGGCGGATCATGCCGGAGTCGACGAGCTCGCCGCCCACCAGGACGTCGTCGATGAGCTCGCGAAGGTCGCCGCGGACCCAGGCGCGCAGCGGGGCGCTGAAGGAAGCCTTCGGCCGGTGCACGATCTCGTCGGGCAGCCAGTTCTCCGCCGCCTTCTTGAGCGCGAGCTTTCCCTGCCGGCCGTGGATCTTGGCGTCGCCCGGGATCGAGAAGGCCGCCCTGGCGACCACCGGGTCGACGAACGGCGTCCTTACCTCGACGGACGCGGCCATGCTGGAGCGGTCGGTGTAGGCAAGGTTGAGGCCCGGCAGGAACAGCCGCGAGTCCGCCAGGCACATCCGGTTGACCTCGTCGGTGAGCACGTTGTCCAGTGTAGATCTCGCTGTGCTCGCGGATCACGTCGTCGACGTGGCCGGCGAGGTCCGGGCTCAGCAGCGCGGCCAGCTCGTCCGGGTCGTACATCGTGTAGCTGCGCCGGAAGCGCGGTTCCTCGGGCAGCTCGGCGAAGGTCAGGAAGCGCTTGGCCCAGCGCGCGTAGCGCAGGCCGCGGCCGCCGACGCTGACCGGCATGCCGTTCACCGCGGGCTGGACGATGCCGTGCCGCAGCGCCGCCGGCAGGCGGCCGTAGCGACTCGCCATCATGCAGGCCAGATGCTTGCGGTAGCCGCCGAACAGCTCGTCCGCGCCCATCCCGGAGAGGATCACCTTGACCCCGCGCTCCCGTGCCGCCTCGCACATCAGCAGCGTGTTGATCGCGGCCGGGTCGCCGATGGGCTCGTCGAGCACGTCCACGATCCGCGGCAGCATGCTCGACGATGTCCGGGGAGATCTCGATCTCGTGCAGGTCGACGCCGTACCTCGCCGCGACCTTGCGGGCGTAGATCGCGTCGTCCGGCATTGCCTCGAGCTTCTGGTCCTCGGGCCGGAAGGTGATCGTGTAGGCGTCGATGTTCGCGTTCGCGCCGGTGGGCCAGCACCGTGACGATGCTGGAGTCCAGGCCGCCGGACAGGAAGCTGGAGACCGGGACGTCGGCGATCAGGTGCGCCGCGACCGACTCCTCGATCACCGCGCGCAGGTCAGCGGGCGTCCCCGGCGGCGGCCTCGGCCGCGACGTCAGCGACCTTCCAGTACGCCTGCACGTCGGCCGTTCCGTCCGGCCGGAAGCGTGCCCAGCACCCGGCGGGCAGCTTGCGCACGCCCTCGATGGCGCACCGCTGCTCGGGCACCCAGTAATAGAGCATCGAGGCGACCAGCGCGCCCGGCTCGATCGTCAGCTCGGACCCGACGGCCGCGACGATCGCCTTGAGCTCGGAGGCGAACACCACGCCGTCGCCGCGCGGCAGGTAGTACAGCGGCTTGATGCCGAGCGGGTCGCGGGCCAGGACAAGCTCGCCGGTGGCGGTGTCGACGAGCGGCGAACGCGAACATGCCGCGGAACCGGCGCAGCGCATCCGGTCCCCAGCACCGCCAGGCCTCGAGCACCACCTCGGTGTCGGATGCGGTGGCGAACCGGACGCCGCGTGCGGTCAGCTCGGCCCGCAGCTCCCGGTAGTTGTAGAGCTCGCCGTTATAGACGATGGTCAGGCCGTCCTTGCTCAGCGGCTGGTCGGCGGCGCTGCTGAGGTCGATGATCGACAGCCGCCGGAAGCCCAGCTGGACCGCGACCCGATCGGTCTCGTGCACCCACAGCCCGCTGGAGTCCGGCCCGCGGTGCGCGATCCGGTCGCTCATGATGTCGACCAGCTTGCGGCCGTCGGCCTGCTGGTAGCAGCCAGCGATGCCGCACATCTCAGGCCTTCGCCCGCTGCGGCACCTGGCCGCCGCTCAGCAGTGCCTCGTAGACACCGAGGTAGGCGCGTTCCTGGTGAGACCAGGCCAGCTCCTGCTCGACCCGGACGCGCCCGAGCTTGCCGAGCCTGGCCCGCTCCGGCTCGTCGTCAAGCAGCCCGACGATCGCCGCGGCGTACTCGTGCACGTCATTCGGCGTCACGTAGACGCGCGGCCGTCGGCCGACCGACACCCGCGTCTCGCGCAGGTCGAACGCCACCACCGGCAGCTCGAACGCCATGTACTCCATCGACTTGTTCATCGTGGAGACGTCGTTGAGCGGGTTCTTCGGGTCCGGCGACAGGCCGATGTCGGCGGTGGACATGATGGCCGCGACCAGGTCGTCCGGCGCCCGGCCGGTGAACTCCACGTGGCCGGCCAGGCCGAGCTCGTCCCGCAGCGCGACCAGATCGTCGAAGCAGTCGCCGGAGCCGATCAGCGTGAACGCGATGTCGTCGCGGCCGAGCTCGTGCACCAGACGTGGCCGCTCGCAGCACGATAGTCGACACCGTCCTGCGGGCCCATCACGCCGATGTAGGCGGCCAGGTAACCGGCGCCCCGGCGCAGCTCGGGCCTCGCCTGGCCGCGCTGCAGGCGGTCCGGGTCGGGGCCGGTCCGGACGACCGTGACGTCGGCGGGCGACTTGCCGCTGCGGGTGATCGCGATCTCCCGGTAGGACTCGTTGGTGGAGATCACGTGATCCGCGGTGCGGTGGGTGCGCCGCTCGAGCGCGCGCAGCCCGCGATAGGGCAGCCGCGGGCCGCCGGCGAACCGGGACTCGAACAGCTCGGGGCACAGGTCGTGGTGGTCGAACACGAACCTGGTCCGATCCAGCGCGCGGAGCACCAGGGCGATGGGCCAGAAGATGTCCGGCGGGTTGCAGGCCTGCAGCACGTCGAACCGGCCGGACCGCCGGGCCTCGCAGCGTCATCCAGGCGGTGGCCAGGAACGAGTAGACGTACTCGGCGATGAAGCCGGCCTTGCTGCCGCCCGGCGCGTACGGCCGGTACTTGTACAGCCGGACGCCGTCGATGACCTGGAAGCCAGGATCGCCGGCGCCCTTCGGGCAGACGACGCTGACCTCGTAGCCAGCCGCGGTGAGTGCCTGGCACTCCAGCCAGACCCGCCGGTCGAACGGCACCGGCAGGTTCTGGACGATGATCAGGATGCGGCTCACCAGCCAATCCCCTCGTAGCCGGGAACTGCCTCGAGCCTGCTGTCGAGCCGGCCGGACAGGTCGATCAGGTGCGGCGGCGGAGCGGACAGCAGCGCCTCGACGACGGCGGGCTCGCTGCTCGACGCGATCGCCACGTCCGCGCCGCTCAGCGCCGCGGCCGGATCGGGGACGAGCAGCCTGCCCAGATGCGGCAGCTTCGCCTCCACGTACCGGCGGTTGGCGCCGACCAGCCGGGCCGGGTTGACGATCTGGTCGTAGATGCGGACCTCGAACCCCTTGCCGATGAGCCGCTCGGCCAGCTCGACGTTCGGGCTCTCCCGCAGATCGTCGGTGTCCATCTTGAAGCTGAGCCCGAGCAGCGCGACCGTGCGCGCGTCGCAGCTCACCACCCGGTCGACTACCTCGTTGATGACGAGGTCGTTAGTCGCCAGCGTGCCGGCCAGGAGGGGCATGTCGGCGCCGCTCATGCGCGCCATGTGCAGCAGCGACCGCAGGTCCTTCGGCAGGCAGGAGCCGCCGAAGGCAAAGCCGGGCCGCAGGTAGGCGGGCGAGATGTTGAGTACGTCGTCCTGGCAGAACAGCGACATCACCTCGCGCGAGTCGACCCCGAGATGCCGGAACAGCCGGGCCAGCTCGTTGGCGAAGGAGATCTTGGTCGCGTGGTAGGCGTTGCAGGCGTACTTGAGCGCCTCGGCGATGCGCACGTCGACGACCTGGACCGGCTGGTCAAGGAAGCTGAACGCGCTGGTCACCGTCTCGCCGACGGCGGCGTCGGCGGTACCGACGATGATCATCGGCGGCGCGTAGAAGTCGGCGACGCCGGTCCCCTCGCGCAGGAACTCGGGGCACATGGCCGCGCCAAGCACGACCGGGCCGGTTACTGCCGCCAGCGCCGGGCTGACGACGTCCTCGATCGTGCCGGGCGGCACGGTGCTCCGGATGACGACGCTGTGCCGCCCGCTCTGCGGCGGCCGCGCGCTCTGGACGGCGGCCACGATGTCGTCGACGGCACGCCTGATGTAGGACAGGTCGGCGGCGCCCCGCGCGGTCGACGGGGTGCCGACGCACACCAGGGAGAGCTCGGCCGCCTCGACGGCCTCCGCGCAGGAGGTCGTGGCATGCAGCGTGCCGCCGGCCACCGTCTGCGCTGACGAGCGCGTCGAGGCCCGGCTCGGCGACGGGGCTGCGTCCGGACCTGACCTCATCGACCTTGGCGGCGTCGACGTCGAGGCCCCAGACGTCATGCCCGTTGGCCGCCAGGCAGGCCGCTGTCACGGTGCCGACATAGCCGAGGCCGACCACCGCAACTTTCATCTGGCCACACCTTCTTCTCATGCTTGCTCGCGTCGTGCAGGAGTCGGGGAGACCCGCCTGCGGCAGCCGGGAGAGCCGGTTTGCCGGAGCCGGGAGATCCCGGGCGCGGGAGGCGCCAGTTTATTGGAGCAGGGAGCCGGTGTCGGTGATACAGCCAAATGCCATCCGATGGCCTTATTCCTAGTGAACAGATAGCTAAAGCAAGGCCGAATCAGGATGCGGAATCTGGCCGCGGATGTATCAGCGGGCCGGAGAAAGCGCTCCTTTCATGTCAACCATGATCGGCCCTCACCCGTCATCCAGATACGCCTTAACTGTCCCAAGCCCACCCAGGTCGCGAAGCCGAGCTGGCGACGACTAGGCCGGCCGCCGGGCGAACATCTCGATTCAGGCAGTTAGCCCTCCTCGGGCCGTCTGCAGAGATATCAAAGTAGCCACAGAAATAACTGGATGCCTCGCCAGAAGGCCGTATCTCTGGCACTGCCGGCCGGGCGCCCCGCGCGACCTGCCGGCGACGTCGAAGCAACGCCGCCTGGCAGGCACACCGGGCGGAGAAGGGGGAGGACGTGCCGACGGTCTCGGAGATCATCCTGGCGATGCAGGACGCTGCGCCCAAGGGGCGCCAGCTGCTGGCGGATGGCCCGCTGCGCGAGCTGCAGCGGCTGACCCAGGAGCTGATCGCGGCCAAGCCGGACGCCATCGAGGAGCGCGAGCGCTTCGATTCCATCAGGAAGCGCTCGGTGCCGGTCGCCGATGCGGACCTGCGGTCCTGGCTGGGCGGCAAGACGGTGCTGGTCACCGGTGGTACCGGCTGTATCGGGTCGACCCTGCTGGCAGAGCTCGGCCGATTCGGCGCGGCGCGGCTGGTCTCCGTCAGCCGCGGCCTGACCGGCGGCTGGCCCCTGCACGCGGGCGTCGACTACCTGCGCGGCGATGTCACCGACGCGGCCGGGCTGACGGCGCTGTTCGCCGAGGTCCGGCCAGACGTCGTGTTCCATGTCGCGGCTCAGCGCGATCCGGGCCTGGCCGAGCGCGAGATTCACCTGACGGTCAGCACCAACATCTTCGGTACCAGGAACGTCGCCGAGGCCGCGGCAGAGGCGGGCGCGGGCCAGGTCATCTGCGCGACCTCGGGCAAGGCGCTGCGGCCCTACTCGCGCGAGGTCTACACCGCGGCCAAGCGGGCAGCGGAGTGGGTGCTGGCCAGGACGGCCGCCGCGCGGCCCGACGTCCGGATCGCGGCGGTCAGGTTCACGCACGTCGTCGACAACTCGATCGTGGACGACCGGCTGCATCAGTGGGCCCGTTCCGGCGTGATCAGGCTGCACGACCCCAACACGATGTTCTACGCGCAGTCGGCCTGCGAGTCGGTGCAGCTCATGCTCGTGGCCGGGCTCGGCGCACGGAGCGGCGAGCTGCGCATCTACACGATCAACGACCTGGGCATGCCCGTCGGACTGCTGGATCTCGCGGTCGGCACACTCCAGCAGACCGGCTCAGTCAGCCCGATTTACCTCAGCGGACACGACCCCGGCTACGAGTCGGTGGCCTTCCCCGGCCTGTACGACCCGGCGACCGCCGGCGACGTCAGCCCGCTGCTGAGCGCATTCGAGGCGCGGTCAGCCGAGCAGGATTATCAGCTCGGTGTCGACTGGTGTGCCTCGTCGCTCGACCTCAGCCAGGTCCCGGACGACCGGCTGGACGCACTCGGGGCGGCATGCGCGGCCTGCCGGATCCCGAGCCGGTGCGCGCCGCCCTGGACGAGCTGTCCTGGAGCGTGTTCGAGGCCGCGCTCGCCGCGCTGCCGCAGCGCGCGCTCAGCCGCGCGGCTCTGCTGACCGAGCCGTACGAGGCAAAGCTGTCCTGCGATCACGCCCGGATGCTCACGGCGATCAGGCGGCACCTGGGATCGAGCCAGAGCGATCTGGCCGTGGCGGTCGGCTAGCGGCCTGCCGGGGGCGGCGGGCCGACTCGTACGGCAAGCCGCCTAAGAGGCCATTCGGTGGGCCAAAAAACCGGACTAAACATCGTTCATAAGTATTAACCGGCTTAACCGGCGCTGAGCGGCCGTTCAGGAGCAGGTAGGCCACTAAGTCTAATCTGCTGTGTTTCACCAGGAGTCACAGCGTTATCGCAGTACGATGAGCCATCCGCCTGTGCTTCGGGGCTGACGGGCGGATCTGTGAGTTAATTCCCGACACTTCGCAATCACGGTCAACCGAGCGATTTGGCTGCGCGTCTTGTCAGTGTCTATCCAGACGAATCAGCAGGGGTGGGACGCCAGGCGACCCGCGAGTCGGGATACTCGCGACGCCGGCGGGCGAGTTTCGGAGGGGAGGCTGAGACTTGACTAGCAACTCGGCAGTGTCGGAGCCATGGGCAGCGGAGGGGAGCGCGGCCCGGCAGCAGGCAGCGAGCCGGTCATGGGCGACGATGTACGTCCGCAAGGCCGTGGTCGTGGATGCCCTGTGCGCGCTGGCGGCAGGTGCGCTCGCATTCTGCATCCGGCTTGACGAGCTCGGACCGCTGCAGTTCTATCTGGCCGCGACGCTGCTGCTGCCGCTGGTCTGGCTGGCCATTGTGGGGATGGTCGATGGCTATGACTCCCGGATCGTCGGCATCGGCTCCGACGAGTTCCGCCGCATTCTGAACGCCGGCCTGATCCTGACGGCCACCGTTGCCATCGTCTCGTACGCGGCGAAGGCGGAGCTTGCCCGCGGCTATGTCGTGGTGGCTTTCCCGTCGCTGACGGTCATGAACCTGTTCGCCAGGCACGCGCTGCGCAAGCACCTGCACCGGGCACGCGAGCAGGGCGCGTGCATGCAGAAGGTCGTGGTCGTCGGCTACCCGGACGTGGCCACTGACCTGACCACGCAGTTGCGCAGGGAGACCTATCACGGATTGTCAGTCGTCGCGGCGTGCCTGGTCGGCTCAGGGACCGAGACCGAGACCGAGATCGCGGGCGTGCCCGCCGTCCACGGACTGAGCTGCGTCGCCGATGTCGTCGCCAGGTTCGGCGCCGACACCGTTGCCGTCCTGTCCTGCCCGGAGATGAGCGGCGTGCGCCTGCGCGAGCTTGCCTGGGCGCTGGAGAAGACCAGCACCAGCCTGTGCGTCGCGCCTGCCCTGCTGGAGGTGGCCGGCCAGCGGACGTCCATCAGGCCAGCCGCCGGGCTGCCGCTGCTGTACATGGACCACCCGGAGTTCACCGGGATTCCGCGGCTGCTCAAGGCGGCGTTCGACCGGACGCTCGCGTTCGGCGCGCTGCTTCTGCTGAGCCCGATAATGACTGCCATCGCGATTGCCATCAAGATCGGGGATGGCGGGCCGGTGCTGTTCTCCCAGATCCGGGTCGGGGTGGACGGCAGCACCTTCAAGATCTTCAAGTTCCGCACCATGGTGTCCGACGCCGAGCAGCAGAAGGCACTGCTGGCCGCGAAGAACGAGGGCGGCGGGGTGCTGTTCAAGATCCGCGCTGATCCCCGCATCACCAGGGTCGGCCGCTGGCTGCGCCGCTGGTCGCTGGACGAGCTGCCGCAGCTGTTCAACGTGCTCTTCGGCGAGATGTCGCTGGTCGGGCCGAGGCCGGCGCTGCCGGAGGAGGCGGACCTGTACGGCGACCACGTCCGGCGCCGGCTGGCCGTCCGGCCGGGCATCACCGGCCTGTGGCAGATCAACGGCCGCTCGGACCTGCCGTGGGAAGAGGCGGTGCGGCTGGACCTCCGCTACGTGGAGAACTGGTCGTTCATGCTGGACCTGCAGATCCTGTGGCGGACGTGGTCGGCCGTGAGCCGCGGGACCGGCGCGTACTGAAGCAAGCCGCGCGATATGCCAGGCTGGGCTCATGACCCGCGCTCAGCTCGACAAGAGGCCCGCCGATGTCTCGGCGATGTTCGACAAGGTGGCCGACCGCTACGACCTGCTGAATGACGCACTGTCGCTGGGCATGGACCGGCGCTGGCGCAGGATCGTCGCCAGGGCTGTCGGCGCCGGGCCGGGGCAGGTCGTGCTGGACCTGGCGGCGGGCACTGGCACCTCGTCGCGGGCCTTCACGGCGGCGGGCGCGCGGTGCGTCGCCTGTGACTTCTCCCTCGGGATGCTGTCTGCGGGCGCCCGCAAGCCGGCGGCAGGCCTGAAGTTCGTGGCCGGCGACGCGCTCGCGCTGCCCTTTGGCGATGCTGCTTTCGATGTCGTGACGATCTCGTTCGGCCTGCGCAACGTGGCCGACACCGGGCAGGCGCTGGCCGAGCTGCTGCGCGTCACCCGACCCGGCGGCCGGCTGGTGATCTGCGAGTTCAGTCACCTGCCGATGCGGCGGCTGAACGCGGTCTATGAGCAGTACCTGACCCGCGCGCTCCCGGTAGTCGCCAGGCGGCTGTCCGGCAATGCGGAGGCCTATGACTACCTGGCCGAGTCGATCGTGGGCTGGCCAGCGCAGCAGGTGCTGGCCGGGCAGATCGCGGCCGCCGGCTGGTCGGGCGTGAGCTGGCGGAACCTCACTCTCGGGGTCGTCGCGCTCCATGAAGCGCGGCGTCCTGGCTAGCGCCTGGAAGTGCGAAAATGAAGACTGAGAACGGGAACGCAGCCGCTCAGGACACCGCTACGGTCCGCTGGCTGAGTGTGTGGTGACCGGGGCCGGCCGCGAGCGCGGGGCGGCGAAACGCAGACCACCCTGCCAGGACTAGACTGCGACAACGAAGCTCTTGTGAAGAGGTTCACAAGACAGATCAGGACGGGTCCGTGACCGAGCAAGCACCCCCCGCCGGCACGCCAGACCAGGCCCCTCAGCACGAGCTGGTCGGTGCGGCGCGTTCCGGCGCGCCCGCGGCCAGCCGCAAGAGGCCGGGCGAGGCAGCCGAGATTGCCGATGTCATTGTCGTCGGCGCCGGGCCGGCCGGCTCAGCTGTCTCCTATTACCTGGCGACGGCGGGCCTGGACGTGCTGATGCTGGAGAAGACCAGCTTCCCGCGCGAGAAGGTCTGCGGCGACGGCCTCACTCCCCGCGCGGTCAAGGCGCTGACCAGCATGGGCGTGCCGACGCCTGAGAGCGAAGGCTGGCTGCGCAACCGGGGCCTGCGGATCATCGGCGGCGGCGGCCGGATCGAGCTGGACTGGCCGGAGCTGTCCAGCTATCCGGGCTACGGTCTCGTGCGCACCAGGACCGACTTCGACCAGATCCTGGCCAGGCACGCGGAGAAGGCCGGCGTGCGCCTGCTCGAGGGTGTCAACGTGACCGGACCGGTGATTGATGACCGGACCGGGCGCATCACCGGCGTGACGGCAAAGGACGGCCGGCAGTTCCGCGCACCGCTGGTGGTAGCCGCCGACGGCAACTCCTCCCGGCTGTCGGTCTCGATGGGGCTGCACAAGCGCGACGACCGCCCGCTCGGGGTTGCCGTCCGCACCTATTACACCTCGCCCCGGCACGACGATAACTACCTCGAGGCCTGGCTGGACCTGTGGGACGGCACGTCCCTGCTGCCCGGATACGGCTGGATCTTCGGCATGGGCGACGGCACGTCCAATGTCGGGCTCGGCCTGCTGAACACCTCGGCCGGCTTCGGTGAGATCGACTACCGCGAGCTGCTGCGCAAGTGGCTCGGGGCCATGCCGCCCGAGTGGGGCTTCACCGAGGAGAACCGGACCCAGCCGGTGCGCGGTGCCGCGCTGCCAATGGGATTCAACCGGACGCCGCATTACACCAGGGGACTGCTGCTGGTGGGCGATGCCGGCGGCATGGTGAACCCGTTTAACGGCGAGGGCATCGGCTACGCGCTTGAGTCCGGCGAGACCGCCGCCCGGGTGATCACCCAGGCGCTCGCCCGGCCCACGGCTGACGGCCGGGAGCGGGTACTGCAGACGTACCCGCGCCAGCTCAAGGACGCTTACGGCGGCTACTACACTCTCGGCCGGGTCTTCGTCGACCTGATCGGCAAGCCGTCGGTCATGCAGTTCTGCACCAGGCACGGGGTGAAGCGCCCGGCCGTGATGCGCTTCACCATGAAGCTGCTCGGCAACCTGACCGAGACCAAGGGCGGCGACGCCGTGGACCGCCTGCTGAACGCGGTGTCTAAGATGACGCCCGCGGCTTAGCCGGCTAACCAACCGATGACTACTGACATTGTGCTGATCCGGATAAAGGGGGTGAGGTGGCAATGAGCCTCTACGTGCCGATCCTGGTGCTCGGCATCCTCGCCGCGCTCTTCGCCGTTTTCTCGCTCGTCGCAGGCTCGCTGTCCGGCCCGAAGCGGTGGAACCGGGCCAAGCTCGAGGCCTACGAGTGCGGCATCGAGCCGACCAGGCAGCCGCAGGGGATCAGGTTCCCGGTCAAGTACTACCTGACGGCGATGCTGTTCATCATCTTCGACATCGAGATCATCTTCCTGTACCCGTGGGCCGTGTACTTCGACAAGCTCGGCGTCTTCGGACTGGTGGAGATGGTCACCTTCATTGCCACGGTCCTGGTCGCGTACGCCTACGTGTGGCGCCGCGGCGGGCTGGAGTGGGATTAAGCCATGGGAATTGAGGAGAAGCTGCCAGCGGGCGTCCTGCTGACGAGCGTCGAGAAGCTGGCCGGCTACGCGCGCAAGAGCTCGGTCTGGCCAGCCACCTTCGGTCTTGCCTGCTGCGCGATCGAGCTGATGGCGACCGGCGGCCCCCGGCACGACCTGGCGAGGTTCGGCATGGAGCGGGCCTCGAACACGCCGCGCCAGGCCGACCTGATGATCGTGGCCGGCCGGGTCAGCCAGAAGATGGCGCCCGTCCTCCGGCAGATCTACGACCAGATGTCCGAGCCCAAGTGGGTGATCTCGATGGGCGTCTGCGCGTCGAGCGGCGGCATGTTCAACAACTACGCCATCGTCCAGGGCGTTGATCACATCGTGCCGGTGGACATCTACCTGCCCGGCTGCCCGCCGCGGCCGGAGATGCTGATCGACGCGATCGTGAAACTGCACGACAAGATCCAGAACATGAAGCTCGGCGTCAACCGGGAGCGCGAGGTGACCGAGCTGGAGGAGGCCAGGCTGCGCCGGCTGCCGCTGGCTGTCGGCGGCCCCGCCGGTTCCGGGCAGGTGCACCCCGGCGGCCGGCCGGACCTGCCCCTGCTGGACCAGCCGGCGCAGGGTCCCACTGCTGGCGGAACCCGATGAGCGGACCGGCTCAGCCCGGCCAGGGCGACAGCGAGCAGGGTAACAAGCCCGCGCCCGCGCCCGACCCCGCGGCAGTGGCAGGCCGGGAGCGCCTGGCCGAGCAGGTGGCGCGGACCGGCATGTTCGGAGCGTCCACCACCGGCGACACTTCCGGCTACGGCGGCCTGCAGGTTCGCCGCCCGCCGAGGCTGGCCAGCCCGCGGCCGTACGGCTCGTACTTCGACGAGGTGACTGACCGGCTTGAGGCCTCGCTGGCCGCGGCGGGCACGAGCTTCGGCGCCGCGGTCGAGCAGGTCATTGTCGCCAGCGGCGACCTCACTTACTACGTCCGCCGGGAGCAGCTGCCCGTCGTCGCGTCCCGGCTGCGCGACGATCCGTCGCTTGCGTTCGAGATGTGCCTCGGCGTGTCCGGCGTGCACTACCCCGCCGATGCGGGCGCCGAGCTGCACGCCGTCTACCACCTGCTGTCGATCACGCACAATCGCAGGCTGCGGCTGGAGGTCACCGCGCCGGACGCCGACCCGCATGTCCCGTCGCTGGTGAGCGTCTACCCCACCTGCGATTTCCACGAGCGGGAGACCTGGGACTTCTTCGGCCTGATCTTCGACGGCCACCCCGCGCTGACCAGGATCGAGATGCCGGACGACTGGCGCGGGCACCCGCAGCGGAAGGACTACCCGCTCGGCGGCATCCCGGTGGAGTACCGCGGCGCGACCATCCCGCCGCCCGACGAGCGGAGGGCGTACCAGTGACCGCTCCTGCAGAGGACTACGACGCCGAGGGCCGCGTCTATAACGTGGCCGGCGGCGACTGGGACGAGATCGTCACGGCCGGCGCCGCAGGCGACGAGCACGGCAGCGACGAGCGCATGGTCGTCAACATGGGCCCGCAGCACCCGTCGACGCACGGGGTGCTGCGGCTGGTCCTGACGCTCGACGGCGAGACCGTGAGCGAGCTGCGGCCGGTGATCGGCTACCTGCACACCGGCATCGAGAAGAACATGGAGTTCCGCACCTGGACGCAGGGCGTCACGTTCTGCACCCGGATGGACTACCTGTCGCCGCTGTTCAACGAGACCGCCTACTGCCTGTCGGTGGAGAAGCTGCTCGGCGTCGAGGCGGAGATCCCGGAGCGGGCTTCCATCATCCGGGTGCTGATGATGGAGCTGAACCGCATCTCGTCGCACCTGACCGCCATCGGCACGTTCGGGCTTGAGCTCGGGGCGACCACCATCTTCATCTACGGGATGCGCGAGCGGGAGAAGACACTCGACCTGCTCGAGCTCATCACCGGCCTGCGGATGAACCACGCGTTCATCCGGCCCGGCGGCGTGTCTCAGGACCTGCCGGCCGGCGCGATCGAGCGGCTGCGGCACTACGTGCAGATCATGCCCGGCCTGCTCGGCGAGATCCGGGCGCTGCTCGACAAGGCTCCGGTGTACCTGGCCAGGACCAGGAACGTCGCCTATCTCGACGTGACCGGCTGCATGGCGCTCGGCGTGACCGGCCCGATCCTGCGGGCCGCCGGACTGCCCTGGGACCTGCGCAAGAGCCAGCCGTACTGCGGTTACGAGACCTACGAGTTCGACGTGGCGACGCAGCAGAGCGCCGACGTGTACGGCCGGTACCTGGTCCGGATGGACGAGATGGACCAGTCGCTGCGCATCATTGAGCAGTGCGTCGACCGGCTGGCCGGCGGTCGCCCGGGCGCCGACCCGGTGATGATCGGCGATGCCAAGATCGGCTGGCCGGCCAAGCTCGCGCTCGGGCCGGACGGCATGGGCAACTCGCCTGACCACATCGCGCACATCATGAGCCAGTCGATGGAAGCCCTGATCCACCACTTCAAGCTGGTCACGGAGGGCTTCCGGGTGCCGGCCGGGCAGGTGTACACGGCGGTCGAGTCGCCGCGCGGCGAGCTCGGCTGCCACGCCGTCAGCGACGGCGGCACCCGGCCCTACCGGGTGCACTTCAGGGATCCGTCCTTCACCAACCTGCAGGCAGTCTCGGCGATGAGCGAGGGCGGCCTGATCGCCGATGTCATCGCCGCCGTGGCGAGCATCGATCCCGTGATGGGAGGCGTGGACAGGTAATGGCGCTGAGCGAGGAGGCACGCGCCCGGCTTGCGCCGCAGGCAGCCGAGATCATCGGCCGGTATCCCCGGCCGCGCTCGGCCCTGCTGCCGCTGCTGCACCTGGTGCAGTCGGAGGAAGGCTACGTGTCGCAGGACGGCATCGAGTTCTGCGCCGGGCAGCTCGGCCTGACCGAAGCCGATGTCACCGGAGTGGTGTCCTTCTACACCATGTACAAGCGCAAGCCGGTCGGCGAGTATCACGTCGGTGTCTGCACGACGGCCCTGTGCGCCGTGATGGGCGGCGACGCGATCCTCGCTGACCTGACCGAGCACCTTGGCGTCGCGGTGGACGAGCCGACCGGCGACGGGAAGGTCAGCGTCGAGCACGTGGAGTGCAACGCGGCCTGCGATTACGCCCCGGTCGTGATGGTGAACTGGGAGTTCTTCGACAACATGACGCCGCAGTCCGCCCGCGATCTGGTGGACGGCCTGCGCACCGGCGCCGAGGTCAGGCCCACCAGGGGCGCGCCGCGGCTGTGCACCTGGAAGCAGGCGTCGAAGATCCTGGCCGGCTTCACCGACGGCCAGGCCGCAGAGGGCAACACGGCCGGCGCGCCCACGCTGGCGGGCCTGCGCATCGCGAAGGAGCAGGGCTGGACGCCTGACGGCGAGCCAGGCGCTGCGGGAGGAACGCAGTGAGCACGATCCTGATCCCCGAGCTAAGCGCGCACTGGGACGACGCTGACTCGTTCACACTCGACGGATACAAGCGCACCGGCGGCTATCAGGCGCTGCCCAAGGCCCTGGCCATGGACCCGGACCAGGTGATTCAGACGCTCAAGGACTCGGCGCTGCGCGGCCGCGGCGGTGCCGGCTTCCCGACGGGCGTCAAGTGGGGCTTCATCCCGCAGGGCGATGGAAAGCCGCACTACCTGGTGGTCAACGCCGACGAGTCCGAGCCGGGCGCCTGCAAGGACATGCCGACGCTGCTGAACAACCCGCAGGCGCTGATCGAGGGCATCGTCATCGCGTGCTACGCGATCCGCGCCGACAAGGCGTTCATCTACGTGCGCGGCGAGGCGCTGCACGTGGCCAGGCGGCTTCAGTTCGCGGTCGCCGAGGCCTACGAGGCCGGCTACCTCGGCGAGAAGATCCTCGGCTCCGAGCTCAGCCTCGACGTTGTCGTGCACTCCGGCGCGGGCGCGTATATCTGCGGCGAGGAAACGGCCCTGCTCGACTCACTGGAGGGCCTGCGCGGGCAGCCCCGCCTCAAGCCGCCGTTCCCGGCGGTAGCGGGCTTGTACGCCTGCCCGACGGTGGTCAACAACGTCGAGTCCATCGCCACGGTGCCCTACATCCTGCAGTACGGGGCGGCGGAGTTCACCCGCTTCGGCACCGAGAAGTCCAAGGGCTTCGGACTGTTCTCGCTGTCCGGTCACGTCACCACGCCCGGCCAGTACGAGGCGCCGCTCGGCACCACCCTGCGCGAGCTGCTCGGGCTGGCCGGCGGCATCAGGTCCGGCCACCAGCTGAAGTTCTGGACTCCCGGCGGGTCGTCGACGCCGCTGTTCACCGACCAGCACCTGGACGTCCCGCTCGACTATGAGTCGGTGGCCGCGGCCGGCTCCATGCTCGGCACCCGGTCCATTCAGCTGTTCGACGACACGACCTGCGTCGTGCGGGTCGTGCTGCGCTGGATCCAGTTCTATGAGCACGAGTCGTGCGGCAAGTGCACGCCATGCCGCGAGGGCAGCTTCTGGGTCCGCCAGCTCCTGCAGCGGCTGGAGCGCGGTGACGGGACCGAGGCCGACCTGGACAAGCTCCTGGACATCTGCGACAACATCACCGGTCGCGCCTTCTGCGCGCTTGGTGACTCGATCCAGGCGCCAGTCGCATCGTCGATCAAGTACTTCCGGGATGAGTACATCGAGCACCAGCGGCTCGGCGGCTGCCCGTTCGATCCCGCCGCATCGACACTCTTCGCGTTGGAGACGGCCCGATGACAGAGCAGACCCCGTCAAGCGCGCCCGATCCGCAGCCGCCGGTCACCGCTCCGCAGCACACCGGGCCGCAGGCGAATCCGCCTGCCCCGGCAGCCGCCGCGCCCGCGACCGCGGAGATCGCCGGGCCGGCCGACGGCGTCACGGTCACCATCGACGGCTTCGAGATCAGGGTGCCCAAGGGCACCCTCGATCATCCGGGCGGCCGAGCAGCTGGGCATCCAGATCCCGCGGTTCTGCGATCACCCGCTGCTTGACCCCATCGGCGCCTGCCGTCAGTGCCTGGTTCACGTCGAGGGCCAGCCCAAGCCGCCGGCCTCGTGCACCACCACGGTGACCGACGGCATGGTGGTCCGCACGCAGCTGACGTCGGCGGTGGCGGAGAAGGCCCAGCGCGGCATGATGGAGCTGCTGCTGGTCAACCACCCGCTCGACTGCCCGATGTGCGACAAGGGCGGCGAGTGCCCGCTGCAGAACCAGGCCATGTCGACCGGCCAGGGCGAGACCAGGTTCGACGGGACGAAGCGGACCTTCCCGAAGCCGATCGCGCTGTCCTCCCAGGTACTGCTCGACCGCGAGCGCTGCATTCAGTGCGCCCGGTGCACCAGGTTCGCCGACCAGATCCCCGGTGACCCGCTGATTGAGCTGCTCGACCGGGGCCCGCACGAGCAGGTCGGCGTCGCCGAGGGCGTGCCGTTCGACTCCTACTTCTCCGGCAACACCGTGCAGATCTGCCCGGTCGGCGCGCTGACCGGCGCGTCCTACCGGTTCCGGGCGCGGCCGTTCGACCTGGTGTCCACCCCGAGCGTGTGCGAGCACTGCGCGGCTGGCTGCCGCCAGCGCACCGACCACAGGCGCGGCGCGGTGACGCGGCGGCTGGCGGGCAACGACCCGGAGGTCAACGAGGAGTGGAACTGCGACAAGGGCCGGTGGGCGTTCACCTACGCGACGCAGCCTGACCGGCTGGTCTCGCCGCTGGTCCGCGACTCCTCCGGCGTGCTGCAGCCTGCCTCCTGGCCCGAGGCGCTGTCGGCTGCGGCCAGCGGCCTGCTGGCCGCGCGGGGCCGGGCTGGCGTGCTTCCGGGCGGGCGCCTCACCCTCGAGGACTCCTACGCCTACGCCAAGTTCGCCAGGGTGGCGCTGGCCACGAACGACATCGACATGCGGGCCAGGCCGCACTCGGCCGAGGAGCTGCAGTTCCTGGCCGACCACGTGGTCGGGCCGGATCGACGTCACCTACTCCGATCTGCAGCACGCGCCGGCGGTGCTGCTGGCCGGATTCGAACCCGAGGACGAGTGCCCGATCGTGTTCCTGCGGCTGCGCAAGGCGGTGCGGACTCGCGGGATGCCGGTCTACTCACTCGCCGCCCTCGCCAGCCGCGGCCTGGCCAAGCTGTCCGGCACGCTGCTGCCCACGGTGCCCGGCGCGGAGGCCGCGGCCCTGACGGCGCTGGCGGCTGCCGACGCGGACTCCGCCGCCGCCCGCGCCCTGCGCCAGCCCGGCGCGGTCATCCTGGCGGGCGAGCGGCTGGCCGAGGTACCCGGTGCGCTGTCGGCCGCCGCCTGGCTGGCCAGCCAGACCGGTGCCCGCCTGGCCTGGATCCCGCGCCGGGCCGGCGAGCGGGGCGCGATCGAGGCTGGTGCCCTGCCGAACCTGCTGCCCGGCGGCCGGCGGATCGGCACGGCGGCAGTCAGCGCCGAGGTCGCCCGGGTCTGGGGGGTCGGGTCGCTCCCCGGTGACCCTGGCCTGGGTACCAGCGAGATACTTGCGGCCACGGCGGCCGGAGACATCGAGGCGCTGCTGATCGGCGCCGTCGACCCCGCCGACCTGCCCGACCCGGCGGCCGCGCTGGCCGCCATCGAGGCCGCCGAGTTCGTCGTGAGCCTTGAGCAGCGCGTCAGCGCGGTGACGGATCGTGCGGACGTGGTCTTCCCTGTCGCTGTCGTGGCGGAGAAGGCCGGCACGTTCGTGAACTGGGAGGGCCGTCCCGGCTCGTTCACCGCTGCGCTGTCGGCGCCGGTCCGCACGGACCTGGACGTGCTCGCGGCTCTTGCCGACGAGATGGATGTGCACCTCGGGCTGCCCGACATCGCCTCGGTGCGGCGGGAGATCACCGTTCTCACCCAGTCGCCCGCGCTGTCGCCGAGCCCGACGCCGGCGGCCGGGCCGCAGGCGCCCGCGGGCCAGGTGAGCCAGCTCGGGCTCGCTCATCCGGGGCCGGGCACCGCGCTGCTGGCTACCTGGCATAATCTCCTCGACGCGGGCCGGCTGCAGGACGGCGAGCCGAATCTGGCCGGCACGGCGCGCACAGCCGTGGCGCTGCTGTCCGCCTCGACTGCGGCCGAGGCCGGCACGGGCGACGGCGGCAAGATCACCGTGGCGACCGGTCACGGCGAGATTACTGTTCCCGTGGAGATCGCTGATATGCCTGACCGGGTCGTCTGGCTGCCGGCCAACTCGGCTGGCAGCGCTGTCCGCCGCGAACTGCGGGCCGGCCACGGCAGCGTCGTAGCGGTGAGGAGCGCGCGATGACGGGGCTCGCAGCCACGACACCGGCCAGCAACGTGCCGACGCTGGCCAGCTTCGGGCACGACCCGTGGTGGATTGTCATCATCAAGGTCCTCATCGTCTTCCTGTTCCTGATGCTCACGACCCTGATGGCCATCTGGGCTGAGCGCCGCATCCTCGGCCGCATGCAGAACCGTTCCGGGCCCAACCGGGCCGGCAAGTTCGGCCTGCTGCAGTCCCTCATGGACGGCATCAAGCTCGCGCTGATGGAAGACATCGTGCCGCGCGGCGTCGACAAGTTCGTGTTCATGATCGCGCCCGCGATCTCGGTGATCCCGGCCTTCATCGGCTTCGCGGTGATCCCGTGGGGACCGATCGTCTCGATCGCCGGGGTGCGGACCCCGCTGCAGCTCACTGACCTGCCGGTCGCCGTCCTGCTGCTGCTGGCGATGAGCTCACTCGGCGTGTACGGCATCGTGCTGTCCGGCTGGTCGGCGAACTCGCCCTACTCGCTGCTCGGCGGACTGCGGTCGTCGGCTCAGGTGATCAGCTACGAGATCGCGATGGGCCTGTCGTTCGTCCCGGTCTTCCTGTACGCGGGCTCGCTGTCCACCTCGCAGATCGTGGCCGCGCAGATCCACGGGCCGGCGTTCCATTTCTTCGGCTACATCTGGCACTGGCCGTCGTGGTTCGCGATCCTGCTGCTGCCCTCGTTCCTCATCTATCTCGTCACCATGGTCGGCGAGACCAACCGCATCCCGTTCGACCTGCCCGAGGGCGAGGGCGAGCTGGTGGGCGGCTACCACACGGAGTACTCCTCGCTGAAGTTCGCGATGCTGCAGCTGGCCGAGTACGTCAGCGTCATCACCGTCTCCGCGCTGGCCACCACGCTGTTCCTCGGCGGCTGGCGGGCGCCGTGGCCGATCAGCGTGTGGTCGGGCGCGGACAGCGGCTGGTGGCCGGTGCTGTGGTTCCTGGCCAAGGTGCTCGGTTTCATCTTCGTGTTCTTCTGGCTGCGGGCCTCGCTGCCGCGCGTACGCTACGACCAGCTGATGCGCCTGGGCTGGAAGGTCCTCATCCCGTCAGCACTCGCCTGGACGCTCATCGTGGCGACCGCGCGGGTGTACCGGCGGCAGGGCGGCAGCCCGGCGGTGTACATCATCGCCGGCGGGATCATCGTCGTCCTGCTGGCGCTGCTGTGGCGCTGGGAGTCGTCCGGGCAGCGAGCCGACCGGCAGGCTGATGAGGCGCAGGACGAGCTCGCGGCGACTGGCCGGGCGGCCCCGTCGGCCTCGTTCCCGACCCCGGCACTTGACCTGCCGCACTACCACGGCATCGGGGCAGGGCGCCCGGGCGAGCCAGCCCTGGCCGCGGTGACCGGCGATGACAGCCCTGCCGGCAGTGCCGGCGGCGCGAAGGAGGTCACTGGTGCCTGATTTTCTCGGCTCCGTCAAGGGGTTCGGTGTCACCTTCAAGACGATGTTCCAGAAGGTCGACACCGTCCAGTACCCCGAGGAGAAGCTGCCGACCGCGCCCCGGTTCCACGGCCGCCACCAGCTCAACCGCTGGCCGGACGGGCTGGAGAAGTGCATCGGCTGCGAGCTGTGCGCGTGGGCGTGCCCGGCTGACGCTATCTACGTCGAGGGCGCTGACAACACCCCGGAGGAGCGGTACTCGCCGGGTGAGCGCTACGGGCGCGTCTACCAGATCAACTACCTGCGCTGCATCCTGTGCGGGCTGTGCATCGAGGCCTGCCCGACCAGGGCGCTGACCATGACTAACGACTACGAGCTGGCCGACGACAGCAGGGAAGCCCTGATCTGGACTAAAGAGCAGCTAGTCGCGCCGCTGCAGCCGGGCATGGAAGCCCCGCCGCACCCGATGCGGCTCGGCGAGACCGAGGAGGACTACTACTCACTCGGCGCGATGCTCGCCGCCAGCCAGCCCGACCAGGATCAGCGCAATCCTGTCGAGGAGGGCCCGGTGCAGGACTGGCCGGAGCAAGGCGGCCAGGGAGATGCGCAGTGACGGGAACTCATTCGCTGATCCTGGCCGGATCGGCAGCCGAGACGACCAGGCTGCTGGCCTACTGGGTGCTGACGATTGCCTCAGTCGGCGCGGCGATCGGGCTTGTCCTCGCCCGCAAGGCCGTTCACTGCGCGCTGATGCTCGCGGTGGTGATGCTCTCGCTGGCTGTCTTCTACGGCATGGAGGGTGCGCCGTTCCTCGCCTTCGTGCAGGTCATCGTCTACACCGGCGCAGTGCTGATGCTGTTCCTGTTCGTGCTCATGATCGTCGGAATCAGCGCGGCCGACTCGATCATCGAGACCATCCGCGGCCAGCGGATGTGGGCGGCGCTGTCCGGCATCGCGATGCTGGTGCTGCTCAGCCTCGTCATCGGCCATGCGGTGATCGGCCCGGCGACGAAGAGCAGCCCGAAGTTCGGCGACTCGAACGTGTCGGCGCTGGCAAATCTGATCTTCACCAAGTATCTCTACCCGTTTGAGATCACCAGCGCCCTGCTCATCACCGCGGCGATCGGCGCCATGGTGCTGGCGCACCGCGAGCGCGTCCGGCCCAAGGCGACTCAGCGCGACCTCATGACCGCGCGGGTGGCCGCGGCAGGCCGGCGCCGCTGCCGGGTCCCGGCACGTATGCCCGGCACAACGGCGTCCACATGCCGGCCCTGCTGCCGGACGGGAGCCAGTCTGAGCTGTCCGTCAGCGAGGTCATCAGCGGCGTCCAGTCCGGTCGCGGTGACGCGCCGGCACTGCCGCCCGGCAGCAGCACCTCCGCAGAAGGGGACGAGTAGTGGTTACCCCCGCTCACTTCATCGCCCTGTCAGTGATCTTGTTCGTGATCGGCGCCGTCGGCGTGCTCGTCCGGCGGAACGCGATCGTCATCTTCATGTGCGTCGAGCTCATGCTCAACGCGGCAAACCTGGCGTTCGTGACGTTCGCGCGGATGCACAACGCGCTCGACGGCCAGGTGATTGCCTTCTTCGTGATGGTGGTGGCCGCTGCCGAGGTTGTCGTCGGGCTCGCGATCCTGACGTCCATATTCAGAGCCCGCAGGTCCTCGTCGGTGGACGACGCGAACCTGATGAAGTACTGACCGAAAGGGAGCCATGACCGGCTCAGTCCACGCTGCGCGCGTGCCTGAACTAGCGGCGATTCCGAGCCTGCACGCCACCGGAATCCAGGACGCTGCCTGGCTGCTGCTCGCGCTCCCGCTGGCGGGGGCGGTCATCCTGCTGCTCGGCGGCAAGCGGACCAACCGCTGGGGCCACCTGGTCGGGGTGGCCATGCCCGTTCTTGCCTTCGCCTACGCGGTGGCCGCCTACGTGCAGATGCTCGGCTACCCGGCCGCGCAGCGCTCCCGGTTCCTGATCATGTTCCAGTGGATCAACGTCGGCCGGTTCCAGATTCCGCTGGGCCTCCAGCTTGACCAGCTGTCGATCTGCTTCGTGCTGCTGATCACCGGGGTTGGCTCGCTGATCCACATCTTCGCGGTCGGCTACATGTCGCACGACCCCGAGCGGCGCCGGTTCTTCGGCTACATGAACCTCTTCCTGGCGGCGATGCTGCTGCTGGTCCTGGCGAACAACTACCTCGGCCTGTACGCCGGGTGGGAGGGCGTGGGCCTCGCGTCGTACCTGCTCATCGGGTTCTGGCAGTACAAGCCGGCGGCTGCGGTCGCGGCCAAGAAGGCCTTCATCGCCAACCGGGTCGGCGACGTCGGGCTCTCGCTCGCCATCATGCTGATGTTCCAGCAGTTCGGCTCCGTCACCTTCACCGGCGTGTTCGGCTCGGTGCACTCGGCCAGCCACGGCGTGGTCCTCGCCATCGGGCTGCTCCTGCTGCTCGGCGCGTGCGGCAAGTCGGCCCAGGTGCCGCTGCAGTCCTGGCTGCTGGACGCGATGGAAGGCCCGACGCCGGTGTCGGCCCTGATCCACGCGGCGACGATGGTCACCGCGGGCGTGTACCTGATCGTCAGGTCGGCGCCGATCTTTGACCTGTCGGCGGGCGCGCGCATTGCCGTCGCCATCGTCGGCGCCGTCACGCTGATGTTCGGCGCGATCATCGGGTGCGCCAAGGACGACATCAAGAAGGTGCTGGCCGGATCGACCATGAGCCAGATCGGCTACATGATGCTCGCCGCCGGGCTCGGCCCGGCCGGGTACGTGTTCGCGATCGCGCATCTGCTCGCGCACGGCTTCTTCAAGGCCGGGATGTTCCTCGGTGCCGGGTCGGTCAAGCACGAGATGGACGATGAGGTCGACATGCGCCGCTTCGGCGGCCTCGCCAGGGTGATGCCGATCACGGCCGTGACCTTCGGGCTCGGCTACCTGGCGATCATCGGCGTGCCGCCGCTGTCCGGCTTCTTCACCAAGGACCCGATCATCGACGCGGCGTTCGCCAAGGGCGGCACCTCCGGGGCGCTGCTCGGTACCGCAGCCCTGATCGGGGCCGGCGTCACCGCCTTCTACATGACCAGGCTCATGTTCATGACCTTCGCCGGCGAGCGCCGCTGGGACGACAAGGTGCACCCGCACGAGGCGCCGCCGGTGATGACAGGGCCGATGATCGTGCTGGCCATCGGCTCGGTCTGCGCTGGCGGCTTCCTCATCCTCGGCAACAGGCTGCTGAACTTCCTCGGCCCGGTGACCGGGGTGCCGCCGACCTCGCACGGGATCTGGACTCCGGCCGGCATCGCGGCACTTGGCCTCGTTGTCGTCGGCATCGGCATCGCCTGGCTGCTGTTCGGCCGGCGTGAGGTGCCTGTGGTCGCGCCGGCCGGCAGCCCGGTGACCGTGGCCGCCCGCAAGGACCTGTACGGCGATGCGGTCAACGAGAGCCTGCTCATGCGGCCGGGTCAGTGGCTGACCAGGCTGTCGGTGTACTTCGACAACCGCGGCGTGGACGGACTCGTCAACACCGTCGCGGCCACCTTCGGCGGATCTTCGGGGCGGCTGCGCAGGGTGCAGTCCGGCTTTGTCCGCTCGTACGCGCTGTCCATGCTGGTCGGAGCGGTGCTGCTGGTCGGCGCGTTCCTGCTGGTGAGGCTCTAGAGCTGGTGAGGCTGCGGATCTGATGAGCAATTTCCCCTGGCTGACGGTCATGGGCGCGGTCCCGCTGGTCGGCGCGCTCGTGCTCGCGCTCACGCCCGGCAGGTCGGCACCCGGCAGCGTGGCTGACCGGCGCGCCCGCGATCTGCTGGTCAAGCGGATCGCGCTGATCTTCACGCTGATCACGCTGGCACTGTCGATCGTGATCGCGGTGAAGTACTCCGACGGCGGCCCCCGGTTCCAGTTCCAGCAGGTTTACCAGTGGATCCCGCAGTTCGGCGTGCACTACGCCGTGGGCGTCGACGGCATCGCGCTGGTACTGATCCTGATGACCACCGTGCTGATGCCGGTCGTCATCCTGGCCTCCTGGAACGACGTCGAGAGCCTCACGGCCGCCGCGACGGCCGGCTCGCCGGCGGCGCCGGCCCCGACACGGCCGCCGGTCCTGATGCCCCGGCGGTCGCCGCCGCCTCGCGCCCGGCAGGGCGGCAGCGCAGCGCGAAGTCTTATTTCGCCATGATGCTGGTGCTCGAGACGATGATGATCGGGGTCTTCGCGGCCACCGACGTCTTCCTGTTCTACGTGTTCTTCGAGGCCATGCTGGTCCCGATGTACTTCATGATCGGGAGCTACGGCGTCGGGCAGCGGCAGTACGCGGCCGTCAAGTTCCTGCTCTACAGCCTTCTCGGCGGCCTGCTGATGCTCGTCGCGGTGATCGCGCTGTACGTCGAGTCCACGCACGGCGGCCACCAGGGCACGTTCTTGTTCACGCAGCTCAGCCACCTGACGCTGAGCCCGACCACGCAGCGGTGGCTGTTCCTCGGCTTCTTCATCGCGTTCGCGATCAAGGCGCCGGTGTTCCCGTTCCACACCTGGCTGCCGGACGCGGCGGCGTCGGCTCAGCCGGGGGCGGCGGTGATCCTGGTGGGCGTGCTGGACAAGGTCGGCACCTTCGGCATGATCCGGTACTGCCTGGATCTGTTCCCGAACGGGGCGCACTACTTCACGCCGCTGGTGCTGGTCCTGGCCGTCATCGGCATCCTGTACGGCGCGATCGTTGCCATCGGCCAGCGCGACATGAAGCGGCTGATCGCCTACACCTCCGTGTCGCACATGGGCCTGATCACGCTGGGCATCTTCGCGATGACCAGCCAGGGTCAGACCGGCGCGACGCTGTACATGGTCAACCACGGCTTTGCCACCGGCGCGCTGTTCATCCTGGCCGGCTTCCTGGTAGCCCGGCGCAAGTCGAACCTCATCGCCGACTACGGCGGCGTCCAGAAGGTCGCCCCGGTGCTTGCCGGGCTGTTCCTGATCGCGGGCCTGGCCGGCCTGTCCCTGCCTGGCCTGTCGACTTTCGTCAGCGAGTTTCTCGTGCTGGTCGGTACCTTCACCCGGTACGAGGTCGCCGCGGCCCTGGCAACGGTCGGCATCATCCTGGCCGCCATCTACATCCTGTGGATGTACCAGCGGACGATGACGGGCCCGGTCCGCGAGGAGATCGCGAACATGCCGGACCTGAAGGCGCGCGAACTATGGGCCGTCGGCCCGCTGATCGTGCTGATCGTCGTGCTCGGCGTCTACCCCAAGCCCGTACTCGACATCATCAACCCGGCCGTTCACAGCACCCTGCTCGGGACGCACAGCACTGACCCGGTCCCGCCGCATCCGGCGACGGCGCCTGCCACTGCCGCCAGTACCACCAGCCTGCTGCACCATCAGCACCGTCCGGCCAGCCGGACCCTGACCATTCACAAGCAAGGGAGCTCGGCGTGACCGGGATCGTCGCGGCTGCCGCACCGACCATCGCTACGCCGCACATCGAGTGGAGCCTGCTGTCGCCGATGCTGCTGGTCTTCGCGGCGGCGCTGGTCGGCGTGCTCATCGAGGCGTTCGCGCCCAGGGACCTGCGGCGGCCCATGCACATCGCGCTGACGCTGGGCAGCCTGGCAGGAGCGTTCGTACTGACTGTCGTGCTGGCCGCCACCAGTTCCATCTTCGCGGGCGGCAAGCCGGGCACGGTGGCCGCGATCGGGACGGTGGGCGTCGACCGGCCGACGCTGTTCATCCAGGGCACGATCATCGTCCTGGCCTTCGTCAGCGTGCTGCTGATCGCGGAGTCCTCGCACGAGGTCAGCGCATTCACGCCGCAGGCGGCGGCCGTCCCCGGCAGCGCCGAGGAGCGCGAAGGGCTGCTGGCCGGGCTGTCGCACACTGAGGTCTATCCGCTGACGCTCTTTGCCGTCGGCGGCATGCTGCTCTTCCCGGCCGCCAATGACCTGCTGACGATGTTCATCGCGCTCGAGGTGCTGTCGCTGCCGCTGTACCTGCTGTGCGGCCTGGCCCGCCGGCGCCGGCTCCTGTCGCAGGAAGCAGCCATGAAGTACTTCCTGCTCGGTGCTTTCTCCTCGGCGATCTTCCTGTTCGGCATCGCGATGCTGTACGGCTACGCGGGGTCGGTCCAGCTGGCGGCGATCGCCACCGCCGCGCAGTCCGGCACCGCGTCGTCCACCCTTCTGTACGCGGGCCTGGCGCTGCTCGGCGTCGGGCTGCTCTTCAAGATCGGTGCCGTTCCGTTCCAGGCCTGGAAGCCGGACGTCTACCAGGGCGCGCCGACGCCAGTGACCGCCCTGATGGCGTCGTGCACGCTGGTGGCTGCCTTCGGCGCGCTGCTGCGCGTGTTCTACGTGGCATTCGGCCAGCTCACCTGGGACTGGCGGCCGGCCATGTGGGCGGTCGCGATCGCCACGATGCTGGTCGGATCGATCATCGCGATCACCCAGACGGACATGAAGCGGCTGCTGGCCTATTCCTCGATCGCCCAGGCTGGCTACATCCTGACCGGCGTGGTCGCTGCCAACACAGCCGGACTGTCGGGCAGCATGTTCTACCTCGCGGCGTACGGCTTCGCGACCATCGGGGCATTCGCGATCGTCACGCTCGTCCGCGACCGCGGCGGCGAGGCCGCGCACATGTCCAGCTGGGCTGGTCTCGGCAAGCGGTCGCCGCTGATCGCCGGCGTGTTCGCGCTGTTCCTCATCGCCTTCGCGGGCATCCCGCTGACCAGCGGATTCACCGGTAAGTTCGCGGTGTTCAAGGCCGCGATTCAGGGTGGCGCGCTGCCGCTGGTCATCATCGGCGTGATCAGCAGCGCGATCCTGGCCTTCCCGTACGTCCGGGTCATCGTGCTGATGTTCTTCAGCGAGCCCAGGGCCGAGGGCCCGGTCGTCGTCAGGCCCAGCGCATACACGGGCCTGGCAGTCGCCATCGGCGCTGCTGCCACCGTAGTGCTCGGCGTGATCCCGCAGCCGCTGCTGAGTCTGGCGAACCATGCCGCCAGCCAGCTATTCGTCCGCTAGCCCGGACTGCGGGCCGGCCATTACCCTGCTATCCGCATATCGTGGGGAAGGCCGCAGGATAGCCTCAGCTATGACTGGCCAGCCTGCGTTAACGGCTGGCCCATGAGGGGACCCACGTGATTGCCGCTGTTCCGCTGGAACTCACTGACGCAGCGCTCGCGTCCGACGTCGCGGACGGCCTCGCGCTCGTCGAGGACGGCCTGCGCTCGGCCGCGAAGGCGCATCAGGCCGTGCTGGGCGATGCCGCCGCGCATCTCATGGAGGCAGGCGGCAAGCGGTTCCGGCCCACCCTGGTGCTGCTCGCGGCCCAGTTCGGCAGCACCGTCCGACCCTCGCATCATTCCGGCCGCGGTCGCGGTGGAACTGACTCACCTGGCGACGCTCTATCACGACGACGTCATGGATGAGGCGGCCGTCCGGCGCGGCAGCGACAGCGCCAACTCGCGCTGGGGAAACACTGTCGCCATCCTGACCGGTGACTTCCTGTTCGCCAGGGCCTCGGAGATCCTGGCCGATCTCGGCACCGACGCCATCAGGATTCAGGCGCAGACGTTCGCGCGGCTGGTCTCCGGCCAGATCGCCGAGACCGTCGGCTGCCAGCCCGGCGAGGATCCGCTGGAGCATTACCTGCAGGTCGTCACCGAGAAGACGGCATCGCTGATTGCCACCGCCGGCCGGTTCGGCGCCATGTTCTCCGGCGCGCCCGCCAGCGTGATCGAGCGGATCACGCCAGCCTGCGCGGCTATCGGCGTGGCCTTCCAGCTGTCCGACGACATCCTGGACGTGGCCAGCGAGTCGGCCCAGTCCGGCAAGACGCCCGGCACCGATTTGCGTGAGGGCGTGCGCACGCTGCCAATGCTGCATGCGCTGCGCTCCGCCGGAGCGGCCGACGAACGGCTGGCGGAGCTCCTCCGGCTGCCCGAGCTCAGCGATCCGGCCCTGCACGCTGAGGCACTCGCGCTGCTGCGCGCGCATCCGGCAATGGAAATGGCCAGGGCCGATACCCGCCTGTGGGCGGAGCGCGCGCGCGAGCTGATCGGCGGCCTGCCCGATCTGCCGGCCCGTGGCGCGTTCGAGGCGCTCTGCGAGTTCGTCGTCGAGCGGACTGGGTAGGGCCAGAGCCGGGCGGCCAGGCCCTGCCGGGGGCGGCGGGCGCGGCCGCGGATTCAGGTAGGGAACCGGGGGCGATCAGTCATGGGGGTGCCTGCCAGAGTGCTCGGCGCGGGCCTGGCGGGCTGCGCTGTCCTGGCCGTAGCCGCGTGCGGGAGCAGCACCGGCGGCTCCGCGAGCGGGGCGGCAAGCCCGGCTGCCAGCCCGGCCGGCGAGCCGAGCGCGCGCAGCCTGGTGTCCTCGATGCAGACCTCGGTGCGCAGCGCCGCCAGCGTGCACGTCACCGGCAAGCTGTCGCAGAGCGGGACGCCGCTGAGCATCGACCTGAATCTCAGCCGGAACGGCGACATGGCCGGGACGATCACCCAGAATGGCGCGTCGGCGCAGGTCGTCGCTGTCGACAGCAAGATCTACGTGAAGGCGACTGAGGCCTTCCTCAAGGAGATGAAGGCGCCGGCCGGTGCCTGCGGACTCGTCTGCGGCAAGTGGATCAGGCTGTCGGCGCAGCAGGCCAGCCAGCTGACCGGTGACCTCAGCATGACGAGCCTGATGGCGCCGCTGACCTCCGGTCAGGTCCCGAAGCTCACCGCGGCCGGCCAGGCGACCGTCGCCGGACAGCGGGCCTGGGTGCTGCGGGCAGCCGACGGCAGCACGCTGGACGTGAGCACGGCCAGCGGGCACTACCCGCTGGAGGCCGTCAATGGCGGCAGTCCCCGCCAGGTGGTGACGTACTCGCAGTGGAACGCGGTGCCGGTGCCCGCACCGCCCCCCGCCAGCCAGATCCTGAACGTCAGCGGCGTGTAGCGTCGAGAGCACTGGCCCCGGACGGCGCGTTCCCGCCCGGAGGGAACAGGGTGCCGCCGCCGGCGGTTGTGCCTGCCGGACCGAAGGAGGACCTGTGAGTATTTTCGGCTTCCACAAGAGTCAGCCGGTCACGGCTGAGGACGCCCTGCCTGGCCGGGACACCGCGATACGCGTGCCGGAGCGGCACGAGGTGCTGGGCGGCCCGCTGAAGCCGCCCTATCCGGACGGCACTCAGATCGCCGAGTTCGCGCTCGGCTGCTTCTGGGGGGCGGAGAAGAACTTCTGGCAGACTCAGGGCGTCGTATCGACCGCAGTCGGATACGAGGGCGGTTTTACCCCTAACCCGACATACGAGGAAGTATGCAGCGGCCGGACCGGCCATGCGGAGAGCGTGCGCGTGGTGTTCGACCCGGCGAAGGTGAGCTACGCCGACCTGCTGCGGGTGTTCTGGGAATCGCACGACCCGACCCAGGGCATGCGCCAGGGCAACGACGTCGGCAGCCAGTACCGCTCGGTGATCTTCTATCAGTCGCCGGAGCAGCAGCAGGAAGCCGAGCAGTCGCGGGCGATGTACCAGCAGCGGCTGACGGAGGCCGGCTTCGGGGAGATCACCACTCAGATCGTGCCGGCCGGCGAGTTCTACTTCGCGGAGGACTATCACCAGCAGTACCTCAGCGACGCCAAGAACCCGTACGGGTACTGCCCGGACCACGGGACCGGCGTGTCCTGCCCGATCGGCGTGGTCAAGGCCAGCGACTAGGACCTGACCGCGGAAAGGACCGGCTGCGGCCGTCCGGCCGGTACCTCACCCACCATCTGCCCGTATTAGTGAATGTATCATATCTGATTCTATGGCGGCGTGCGCGAAGTGCCTCTGGTCGGGCTCGGGGCAAGGTCAGGCCGACCGCGAGGCGGCCGGCCTGCAGCGCCCTGACCTGCTTCGCGTGCTGGAGTCTGCGGCTCGTCTTCAGGACATCGTCCCTGACTCAGTACTGGTCGGGGACTCGGCGGCGGCGCTCTGGGCTAATCACCGTTCTTCGTTCGACCATGATCATGTGCTGGCCGATCTGAGTGCTCGCTTCGATGCCGTTCTTGACGCGATCGAAGGCACTGAGGGCTGGGTTACCAACAGGGTCACTCCTGGCAAGATCATCCTGGCGAGCTGGGTGACATTGAATCTGGCGTGCGGCATCATTCGAAGCGTTCCGCTGGAGGTCGCCGAGATCGCCCTGCCGTCCGGGCGCACCCTGCGGGTTCCTCACGCCAGATGAGATCTTGCGGATCAAGGGCTACCTGGTTGTCCGGCGCAATCAGGTGCGGGACTATCTCGACGTTGCTGCCCTGGCTGATCGCGCAGGCATTACCCACGCCGCGGACGTCTTGCGAAACATTGACGACTATTACGCCGATCAGCGAGGCAGCGAGACGCGGGGCGTAGCGACGCAGCTCGCACAGCGGCCAGCGTACCCGCGGCCCGCGGATGCTCGACGATCAGGCAGCTCGACCAGTACAAGCAGCTCGACCGTCGCTGGACGGCTGAAGACCGTCTCCGACGTCTGCCGCGTGGCCGTGAAGATGAACAATGATGACCGGCTGTACTTCGCGGATACCTCGTCGCCGTGATCAAGCTGCACCTGGCCGAGGAGACCCACTCCAAAGCATTTGCGCGCGGACTATGACGAGCACGCGGCGCGGCAGTGGCTATCAACTCGGCATCCGCTGCGGATCGGTGGGCATCAGGACAGTGAATCGCTCCGTGCCCGCCCTGCTTCCGGATGCACGCGACCTGCTGCTTGCGTTCTCCTACATCGCGATCGACGACGAGGTTGTCGAAGGCGCGATGGACGAGCCAGATCGAGGATCTGCGCTCCCTGCGACGCTATCCGCCTCGCGACTGCACGCATCCTCGCCGACGACCTCGACCCGCCAGGTCGCTATGACGGCCGCCTGGTCAGGGTCCGGCGAGTGACGCAGGTACTGGCCACGCTGTCCCGCGCAGGACGCTCCGGCTGACGCCGGCACTTTCGTCCGGATCGAGCCTCTGGCCCGCGGATCGAGGGGCCGCGCCGAAATGGCGCATTGTGCTAGCATTCGCCACTCGTGAAGGTTCTGACGCGGAGACGAATGTTATGCAGTGAAGCGCGAATTTGATCATTCGTGATGTTGATCATCTCCCCCAGCCTGGCCGCGGGCGGCGGTCGCCGTCTCTATTCGCGACGCCAGGCATGACGATCAGCGAGGTTGGCGTCAATGGACCATGAGGCTGTGGTCTCGAGCTATTTCGAGTGCTACGTGGACTGCGGAAAGCCAGGGCTGTCGCACATTCTCCGGCGTCCGGCTAAAAGCCTCAGAGCGTTCCTGTCGCTGGCCCGGCTTCCCTGCCTTTACGTAAGGTCCTCGCCGTCTGGCGCCGACGGTGCGGCGATCCGGTCCGCGCTAGCACCGTCGAACCCGCTGGCGCGAGTTCTGGGATATCCGACGGCCGTCCTTGATCTGCCGGGCGAAGCGGGCCAGTACTCGCAGGGCGCATCGAAGCAGACGCTGCGCCGCAAGGTACGGCAGGCGAGACGACTCGGAGTCCGCTGGGCCGAGGTCAGCGACTGCGCCGAGCGCCGGCGGCTGCTGAGGGCAGCTGACGATCAGGAGCGAACGCACCCGAATGCGGCGTACCGGAACCTGCACCCCGACAACAGCAGTCTGTTCAGCTATGAGCTCTGGCTGGCGGCGTACTCAGCCGACGGAAGGCCGCTGCTGCTCTGCGTTACTCCTATCGATGGCGAATTCGCCCTGCTCAAGTATTTCCGCGCCCTTGGCGCTGGCGACGAGTTCAGCGGCGCGCGTTACCTTATGACAGAAGTCCTGGTGGACCATCTGGTCGATCGCGGCGTGAAGTACCTCATCGAGGGCGGCAGCCTGGCTATCCCGAACGGCCTCCGCCATTTCCAGCGGATGCTCGGATTCCATTTCGTGCGCACTCGCATTGTCAGTCCGGCCGGCGCCGGCCGCGGCTAAGCGAAGATCGGCGCAATGGCGCCGGGCCAGCGGATGCGCTGGCCCGGCGCCGGCGGATGGGCTTCGTCAGAAGCTGGAGTCCCAGGTGGCACTGAAGCCGCCGTGGTGCGACGGCGAGACCACCGGGCAGGCGTTCGCCTGGGTTGTCGACAGCAACTGGCCGGGTGGCCCGTGCTGTCCGACGCAATCGAGGTAGTAGGAGTCAGAGTCGTCGACCATCGCGAGGTCGTAAACGGTGCCGTTGAAGCCCTGGATGTTGGAGTAAGTCCCGCCAGAGACAACGTGGCCGCTGGTGAAGGACGTCCGCCAGAAGTGCCCGAGCGGCAGGATCTGGGCTCCGAACGGGGTCTCGAACGCGGGCCGCTCGATAATCCACTCGGCGCTCTGCGTCCGCGCAGGTCGCCGCCGCGCACGTCTGGGCAGTGGAGAAGCTTTCCTGCGGCCTGGTGTGGTCGGTCAGGGTGAGGGTGTAGTTGTTATTGCCCGACGTTCCGGGCGTGACCGAAATGGAGGCGCTCACGCGGTCGCCGGGCCGGGGGCAGTCGACGTTGTCGTTGATGCACGCGGCCGTCCCCTCCTCCACCGTGCCGGCCGGGTACATCTCGTACCACACGTAGTAGTACTCGACGTCCTCGAAGCACTGGGTGGCTGTCCCGAGCTGCTCGACCGTCCCGTTGGTCAGGCCGTCGATGCCGATCCACTGGGCGTCGAACGCATCCTGATTCTGGTACGGCCGCGGGAGGCACTGGACGGCGGGAATCGTCCAGCTGCCGCTGACATACGACACGGTGCTGCTGGCGGTCTCGGCATCTCCGTAGCCGGACCAGTTGGCGCTCTGCAGTGCCGTGATGGTTCCGCTGGACGCCCTCGCTGCGTTGCTCACCTTGCCGCTGTGCTGCGAGCCCGGCGAGACCCAGCCGTCCTTGCCCACGGCAGGAGCGTGCGACGACATGGCCTTCTGGAACGCGGCTCGTGCCTGGGCGACGACCGCAGGGCTGTGTGCCCTGGGGCTGGCGCTGACACTCTGCGGGGCGGCCTGGGCCACGAGGGCGACTAATGAGATCCCGAGCAGGGCGACGCCGGATCTCGCAAGCAGACTCTTCACTGAATCCCCTCTCTTTCGTTACTCAGCATGACAATAGATCGCATGTCTGACGTGCGGCTACGCCTTGCTGCCGGTTCTGGCGGGATTTCAGTGAAGATTTGGCATCTAAGTCGCGCAGCGGTCTCGCTGGCCGGGCCCGGGCTGAGGGCTCCCCGGCCGCCGGCGCGGGCCGTGAGTCCGCTGAATCATCTGATTTCTCCGGGGTAAGGGGGTGAATCTGATTTACCCCGGAGGTTGGCGATGGCAGTCGATACGGCAAGTGCCGGACGCATTCGAAGCCTGATTCCCGCGCGGATCGACAGGCTTCCGTGGTCCAGGTTCCACACCAGGATGGTCGTGGCACTGGGCGTGGCCTGGGTCCTGGACGGGCTCGAGATCACGATCGCCAGTAACGTGGGCCCGGACCTGACCGAGAAGAGCGCGCTCGGATGGTCAGCCCCCGCGGTTGCCGCGATCGCCACCTGGTATCTCATCGGCGAGGTCATCGGCGCGCTGTTCTTCGGGCACCTGTCCGACAAGCTGGGCCGGCGCAAGCTGTTCATGATCACGCTCGGCGTGTACCTGGTGGGCAGCGGTCTCACCGCGCTGACGCCGAAAGGCGGCGAGTGGTTCATCTTCCTGTACGCCACCCGGGTGATCGCCGGAATGGGGATCGGCGGTGAGTACGCCGCTATCAACTCGGCCATCGACGAGATGATCCCGGCCCGGTACCGGGGCAGGGTGGACCTGGCCGTCAACGGCACCTACTGGGCCGGCGCCTTCCTCGGCACGGTCGTTACCGTGGCCGTCCTGAACGTGCTGGCGCCTGACACCAGCTGGCGGATCGCGTTCCTCGTCGGCCCGGTGCTGGCGCTGGTCATCATCTTCGTCCGGCGGCATCTGCCCGAGAGCCCGCGCTGGCAGATCATGCACGGGCGAGAATCCGCCGCCGAGGACTCGATCAGGGAGATCGAGGACGACGTCTCGGCGACCAAGGGCGAGCTGCCGCCGGTTCCCGAGGACCGCGCCATCGAGATCACCCCGACCTCCGAGATCGGCTATCTCCGGCTGCTGCAGGTCCTGTTCCGCCAGTACCCGAGCCGCGCGATCCTCGGCGGCGCGCTGATGATCACCCAGTCGTTCCTGTACAACGCGATCTTCTTCACCTACGGGCTGGTGCTCGAGTTCTTCTTCAGCGTGAAACCCGGCGACACCCCGTACTACTTCATGGCCTTCGCGGTCGGGAACCTGGCCGGCCCGCTGATCCTCGGCCGCCTGTTCGACACCATCGGCCGCCGGAAGATGATCTCGGGCACCTACCTGCTCTCGGGCATCCTGCTGGTCATCACGGCGCAGCTGTTCAAGGCCGGCGTGCTGAACGCCACCACGCAGACGCTGTGCTGGGTTGTCATCTTCTTCTTCGCGTCGGCCGGGGCCAGCGCCGGCTACCTGACCGTCAGCGAGATCTTCCCGCTGGAGGTGCGGGCCAAGGCGATCGCCGTGTTCTTCGCCATCGCGCAGTGCTTCGGCGCCATCGGCACGAGTCTGTACGGGCACCTCATCGGCGCCGGCAAGGACCCGAACTCGCTGTACTGGGGCTACCTGATCGGCGCGGGCGCGATGATACTCGGCGGCCTGGTCGCCGCCTTCCTCGCGGTCAATGCCGAGGGCAAGTCCCTGGAGGACGTCGCCAGGCCGCTGTCGGTGATGGCCAAGCCGCCTGAGTCAATCTTCCGGACCGGGGGTCAGATCACCTCCTGAGTATCCCGCCTGCAAGCGCGGAGCGCACCGTGCGAGCCGTGCGAGCCGGATCCGGGCCGTCCTGGTGCTGCGTCAGGACGGCCCGGCCTGCTTGCGGGCGCGGTAGGCGGCGACATGCAGGCGGTTGCCGCAGGTGCGGCTGTCGCAGTAGCGGCGGGACCGGTTCCGGGAGAAGTCCGCGAACACCTCCCGGCAGGCCGGTGACTCGCAGGTGCGGATCCGGCCCGTCTCCCCTGCGACGACCAGCCAGGCCAGTCCCATCGCGAAATGCGCCGCCATCCGGTCGGCCAGCGGCCTGGACGGGCGGGAGACATGCAGGTGCGGGCCGCGGCCGTCATGCGCGACGATCTGAGGGCTGGCCCCGGTCTCCGAGAGCAGCGCGTTGATCTGGTCGATCGCGGCTGTCTCGTCGCCCGCCTCGCAGCTCGTCACGATCGCGTCCAGCCTGTCCCGGTAGCCGCGCACCCGCGGCAGGTCGGCGGCGGTGCCCCGGACGCCCGCGAAGGCATACCGGTCGGCCATCTGCTGCAGGTCGGCGACGCGCTCCAGGCCGTCGCCCGCACTGGACCTGCCGGTGTTGATCAGCTCGACGCAACCGGTCATGGCCTCCAGCTGGTCAGCATCAAAATGACTTTGACTGCTGTCACCGGATGTCCGTAGGGTGGTGCTCATGTCAGCACCGTACGGCAGGACGGTCATGACCGGCAACGATCGCCCGCTTACGGGGATCAGCGGGGCCAGGGCAGCATCGCCGCTGAGCCAGGCGATGGGCCGGCGGCCGGTGCTGACCGCTGGTCTCGGGGCTGCGTGCATCTCCTCATCGGCCGTCCTGGTGACGCTGGCTCACGTCGGGCCGGCGACGACAGCGGTCTTCCGCTGCGCTCTCGCGCTGCCGGTACTCATCCTCCTTGCTGCGATCGAGCAGCGCAGGCTCGGACCGCGGCCGGCGGCGACCCGGCTGTACGCAATGCTGGCCGGCCTGTTCCTGGCGATCGACCTCGTGCTCTGGAACCACGCCATCGCCGATGTCGGGGCCGGCGTGGCTACCGTGCTCGGCAACCTGCAGGTGCTGTTTGTCGGCGTGGTCGCCTGGCTGGTGCTGAAGGAGCGCCCCGACCGCCGCTACCTGATCGTCCTGCCGGTGGTACTGGCCGGAGTCATCCTGGTCTCCGGCATGTTCGGCGGCCACGCGGCGGGGCTGGACCCGGTGGCAGGCGTCGTCTTCGGCCTCGGCACCTCGGCCGCGTACGCGTGCTTCCTGCTGATCCTGCGGGGCACGGGCGGCACGACGCCGCACGTGGCCGGCCAGCTCGCGGACGCGACCGCCGGGGCCGCGCTCGGATCGCTCATTCTCGGCCTGCTGTTCGGCGGCCTGCAGCTGGATATCCCGTGGCCGTCGTTCGGCTGGCTGCTGCTCCTGGCCATGCTGAGCCAGACCGCCGGCTGGCTGCTCATCACGTCGTCGCTTCCCCGGCTGCCGGCCGCTCGTGTCGTCCCTGCTGCTCCTGCTCCAGCCGGCCGCCGCCATGGTGCTGGCCGACGTGGTCCTGGGCGAGCGCCCCACTCTGACGCAGATCGGCGGAGCGGTGCTGGTCTGCCTGGGCGTGCTCGCGGTCGCCCGGACCGCCCCGCAGCCCCCGGCACTCGCTGACGAGCGGACGGCACCTGATCCGGCCCCGGCAGCGAGGGCGCACGCGCCGGCTCAGGCCTGCACCGAGAACAGCACGTAACCGTAACTGAGGCCGGTTGCGCCCGGATGCCGTCGCAGCCAGTCGGTGACGACGCCGGCCGGGAACTCGATCGCCAGGACTGCGGCCAGCTCCGCCCTGGCGGCGAAGCGCAGCTCCGACCTGACCTCGCGCCTGGCGGCCCCCCGGTCCCGCCACCAGGCGTCCACGATGGCGGCGGTCTGCAGCGGCGGCCGGGCTGCGGACGCTGCCAGCAGCCGGGAGAACTCGCCGGAGCGGTAGTCGTTGTCGACCACGACGAGATGCCCGCCGGGCCGCAGGACCCGCAGCACCTCGGCGAGCCCGGCATCGGTGCCCGGCGGGAAGAAGTAGGCGAACCTCGCGTGCACCACATCAGCGCTCGCGTCCGCCAGCGGCAGGTGCTCAGCCGAGCCCGCCAGGACCTGAGCGGCCCGCAGGCCGGCTGCGCAGGCCGTGCCGCCCGGTCTGCCGCCGCGCGCAGCGCGGGATCGGGCTCTACTCCGATCACTGTCGCCGCGTCGGCCGCGTACCGGCGGAGCCAGTAGCCCGTGCCGCAGCCGAGGTCGACGATGGTCCGCCCGGCCCACGGGGCGATGGCGCGCATCGCATCGAGCACGTGACCGGCGCGGTCAACTGCCTCGTTCTCGAGTTCGTAGCTGCGGGGGTGCCCGCCGATATTGGGGGCGAACCGCCAGTCAGGAAACCCGGCCGGGCGGCCCGGGCGCACGGCCAGCTCAGTCATGGGCCACATGGTAACCGGGCACCAGGGGCAGGCCCGCGCTGGTCAGGCCTTCGCGAGATCCCTGTTGATCACCAGTGCGGCGTCCTCGATGGTCGTGATGCCGTAGCCCTCGCTCTGCGCTCCGTGCGGCTCGGTCAGGATCACGATCTGATAGGCGATGTTCTTGCCGGTGAACGCGCCGATGCTGTTGATGTGCCAGTCATCGGCGCTGAGGTTCGTGTCCGGGTAGGGCAGCCAGCCGTTCTTGACATGCACGGTCACGTCGGACGGGGCGCCGTAGGGCACGCCCCAGCGCTGCGACGGGATGACATGCTCCATCAGGTAGAGGACGTAACCGCGGGAGGCGTTGCTCAGCACGGTCCCCTTGGTCGTGAGCAGGTGCAGCAGCGTCATCTCGTCATGAGCGGTGAGCTTGGTCAGCCCCCAGGCGTCGTCGTTGAGCTCAGTGTGCGTCATCCCGGCTCTGTCCAGGAACTTCTGCATGGCCGTCAGTCCCACCTCGTCCCACAGGTCGGTCGCCGCGTCGTCGTTCGACTGGGTGATCATCTGCCAGGCGAGGTTGTGCTGCGCGGTCGTCAGCTTGCTGACCCCGCCTTTCTTCAGGAGCAGGGCGCTGATGATCGTCACCTTGATGCACGCTGGCCGAGATGAAATGCCAGGCCGGGTGCAGCGAGCAGGTCAGGTCCTCGGCCGCGTCCGACACCGTCAGGCCGACGGTCGAGTCCGGCCGCGCAGCGAGCGCGCTGCTGACCCCGCGGGAGATCCGCGCGGCGAGCTTGGGATGCTTGGCCGAGGTGCAGATGCCCGTGCTGGCCGCGGCCGTGCTTCCCGCCGCGCTGCGATCGGCCCTGGCCAGTGCCGGGAGAGCAGTGGCCACCGTGACCGCGGCCGCGCACCCTGCTGCCAGCACAATGATCATCGGACCGCGCCCGCTCCGGATCATCACCGCTCCCTCAGCGTTGAATACTGCACGTGGGCTTCTTCGCCGCGTGGCAGCTCTGCTGGCGGCGCTCGCGTCCGGCCTGTTCCAGTCACCGGGCGCACCGGAATCTATCGCCCCTATCATGGGGCAGCCTGAGGGCTTGCTGTGCGGATGCCTGGCCGGCGAGCCGCCGATCAGCACGAAAAAATCGCCGGGCGATGTCGAAATCGCGGTGAGCGCATTCGTGGCATTAGATGAGAGGGCGCTGCAGGCGCCCGGCTAGCAGCAGGAGGACCTGCGTTGAAATACGTGATGCTCATTCTGAACACCGAGGAGTCAGCCAAGCTCAGCGAGGCTGACATGCAGGCCTGGACCTCGGAGATCATGGCCTGGTACGAGAAGCAGGGCAGCTCCGGCAAGATGCCCGACGGCGGCGCGCAGCTCGAGTCGCCGGACACGGCGAAAACGATCCGCGCCGGCGGTGTCGACCGACGGGCCGTTCATCGAGAGCAAGGAAGTGCTCGGCGGCTACTCGGTGCTGGAGACCGACACCTACGACGAGGCCGTGGAGATTGCGAAGAGCTGGCCGGGCGTGGATCGCGGCCTGATCACGATCGAGCTCCGGCCGGTCATCGTGTTCTGAATCAGGTAGTCAGACGACGGGCGATGAGCTCGCGCTCGGCCGGATTGGCGGTCAGCGCGAGCGCTCGCTCGTTGGCTGCCCTGGCATCCGCGTCCCGTCCGAGCGCTGCCAGCAGCTCCGCCCGGACAGCGTGGAACAGCCGGTAGTCGTCCAGGTCGGCGGCCAGCGGCTCGACTTCGTCCAGCGCGGCCTGCGGGCCAACCGCGAACCTTGTGGCGACCGCCCGGTTGAGTCGCACGACCGGCGACGGCGTCATGGCCTGCAGCCGCCCGTACAGCAGCCGGATCTGCTGCCAGTCAGTCTGCTCGTAGACCGGTGCCGCCGCGTGCAGCGCCGCGATCGCGGCCTGAACCTGGTAAGGCCCCGGCTGCCGCAGCGCCAGCGCCCGGTCGAGCAGGCTGGTCGCCGTGGCCGCCAGGTCGCGATCCCACCGGGCGCGGTCCTGGTCCGCCAGCCGGATCAGCCGTCCCCAGCCGTCGAACCTGGCCGCCGCGCGCGACTCGTGCAGCATCAGCAGCGCGAGCAGGCCGAGGACCTCGGCTTCCCGCGGCATCAGCCGGTGCAGCAGCCGTGCCAGCGACACTGCCTGCGCGGCCAGGTCCCGGCGGGCTGGCGTACGCCCGGCACTGGCCAGGTATCCCTCGTTGAACACCAGGTACACGACGGCCAGGACGGCGGCGAGCCGGGCTGCCGAGTTCCTCGGGCTCCGGGATGCGGACGGCGACCCCCTCATCCCGCAGGGTGCGGCGGGCCCGCGACAGGCGCTGTCCCATGGCCTGTTCCGAGACCAGGAACGCGGCCGCGATCTCCGCGGTCGTCAGACCGCAGACGGCCCGGAGCGTGAGCGCGACCTGGGAGTCGGCCGGCAGGGCCGGATGGCAGCACGCGAACACCAGGCTGAGCAGGTCGTCGTCGGCGGCCGTCTGCGAGTCGCCGGGATCACCGGAGCCGGCGGCACTTCCCGCCGACCGGTCCTGCGTGACCGCCAGCAGCGCGAGCTTCTCCCGGCCCGCCCGTGCGCGCCGCTGCCGGTCCACCGCCTTGCGCCAGGCGGTAGTCGTGAGCCAGCCGCCCGGGTTCGGCGGGACGCCGTCGGCCTGCCAGTGCTCCAGCGCCTCGACGAAGGCGTCCTGAACGAGTTCCTCGGCCAGCCCGACGTCGCCGAGCCGCCGGGCCAGCGTGGCCCGCAGCCGGGTCGCTTCGTCCCGGTAAGTCCGCTCCAGCTCCCCGGCGTCCACCTTGTCAGTCTGGCAAATGAACGCCGGGGCCGTGCGCTGCAGCGGAAGCTACCGGCCCGGCGGGGTCATGAGGCTGGCGCACAGAAGGTCGACCATCTGCAGGAGCCGGGCCCGGAGGTCGAACGGCATCGGCTCCACGGAGATCCACTGGCTGAGGATCGCGAAGTACCCGGTGGCAACGAGCGTGCCAGCCACCCCGGGGTCCGCATCGGGCCGCACCTCGCCGGCCGCCTGGGCGCGCGCGATGAACCCGGCCATCTCGACGGCCAGCTGCGGGTTGCCCAGGACGTTGGTGGTGTGGATGGCCGCGCCCATCAGGGCCACGGTCTCGGGGCGGGTCCGGGTGCTGACCCGGGCCAGCTCGATCATGTACCGGGCCAGGATCTCCGGCAGCGCATGCTCGCTGAGGTGCCGGCGCCGGACGGCGGCCAGCGCCTTCTGGCGGCGCAGCGCTGACCACTGGTCGAGGAACGCGGTCTTGCGCTGGAAATAGTTGAACACCGTGGCCCTGGCGACGTCGGCCCGGTCGGCGATGTCGTCCATCGTCGTGGCCTCGAAGCCACGCTCGACGAACAGCTCGACCGCGGCGCGGTAGACACGGTCGCGGCTCTCCTGGCGGCGCCGCGTCCGCCGGTCCGGGACCGCTACGGCCGGGCCAGCCATCGGCAGCGAGGCAGCGGGCTCAGACGGGCTCACGGGACCTAAGTACATCACTCCGGCAGCAGGGTCTTGACGCTGGTTCGGCCGGGGCTTACGTTTCGGATATGTAAATGGACTCAAGTCCAACATCATATCCGAGTCCAGCTACGGAGGTACGCTACCCATGCGCCTTGTCACCTTCAGCAGCGCCGGGCCGGATCGCGCGCGCCTCGGGGTGCTGCACGAAGACATGGTCGTGGACCCGGATCTGGTCCTGCGCGCCGACCGCGCGCTGCGATCCGGCGGCCAGGCCCCGGAGGCCGACGAGGGCGGCCCGCTGATGGCCCGCGACATGGTGGGCTTCTTCGCCAGCGGAGCTGACGGACGCGGCCTGGCCGAGCAGGCCCTCGAGGTGGCCGGGCGCTATCGGCAGTCCGGCGACGAGCTTGCGGCTGCGGACGGGACCCGGGCGGTACTGCCTGCGGCCGGCGTCAGGCTCCTCGCGCCGGTGCCACGGCCGCGCCGCATCCGCGATTACCTGACCTACACCGAGCACGCGGCCGGCTCAGGGCTGGCGGTGCCGCCTGCCTTCGCGGCCATGCCGATCTGCTACAAGTGCAACGTCGAGACGGTGATCGGTCCGGACGAGCCGCTGCTGTGGCCGTCCTACACCAGTCAGCTCGACTTCGAGCTGGAACTCGGCTTCTTCACCTCGGGCGGGGGGCGTGACCTGACACCCGAGCAGGCGGCCGGGCTGATCGCCGGAGTCACGATCTTCAATGACGTCAGCGCCCGTGACATCCAGATGTTCGAGATGAGCCTGACCATCGGCCCGTCCAAAGGCAAGGATTTCTGCACCGCGATGGGCCCGTGCGTGCTGACGATGGACGAGGTCGACGAGTGGGCGATCCAGATGTCCGCGCGTGTCAACGGCGAGGTGTGGGCGTCGGGGACGACCAAGAACCGGCAGTTCTCCTTCGCCGAGGTGCTCGCCTGGGCATCGCTGGACGAGACAGTGTACCCAGGCGAGTTCCTCGCGCTCGGCACCGTCGGCGGCGGCTGCGGACTCGAGCTGGACCGGTGGATTCAGCCCGGTGACATTGTGGAGCTCGAGGCATCCGGCGTCGGCGTGCTGCGCAATCCGGTCGGGAGTCCGCAGGTGCGCCCGGCCGGAGCGGGCGTGGCCAGTTATCGGGGCTCGCCGGCCGTGCACGTGCAGCACGGCGAGTGACCAGGATGGAAGGCCTGGCCGCGCAGGGAACGCCCGCCGGGCTGCTGGCGCGGCACGCAGCCGGCCCGGCTCGCGTCTTCGCTATCGCGGAGGACGAGCAGGGCCGGCCGACTGTCATCAGTTACGCGGAGCAGCTGAGCAGGGCCCGTGCGGCGGCGGGGGCGCTCGCCGCGCTCGGTGTCCGGCCCGGCGACCGGGTGCACGTGCATACGCCGAACTGTCCGGAGTTCTTCGATGCCTGGTTCGCCACGGCGCTGCTCGGCGCAGTACTGCTGCCAACCGGTCCGCAGTCGACCGCCGACGAGCTCGGGTACGTCCTGGACCAGACTCGCCCGGCGGTCTCGCTGGTGGCGCCCGGGTTGCGTGAGACCGTCTGCTCTGCGGCCGGCACTGGGACGCCGGGGACGCGCGTCATCGATCTCACCGGCAGCGAGGAGGGCGCATTCCCGGCGCTGGCGGCCCGTGCGCAGCCGGTGCCCCCTCCCGTGCCCGCGCCCGCAGCCGGCGGCGAGCCGGATGGGCGGACCGCCGCGATCCTCTACACCTCAGGCACGACCAGCCGGCCGAAGGGCGTGCTGGTCACGCACGCTAACTATCTCGCGGCGGGCGCAGCCCTGGCGGCGCACCTGGCCATTACCGACCAGGACCGGTGGCTCTTGGCGCTGCCCCTGTTCCACGCGAACGCCCAGTACTACTGCACGATGTCAGCGCTCGCCGCGGGCGCATCGATCGTGCTCGCCACGCGGTTCTCCGCGTCCGGCTGGGCCCGCCAGGCCGCCGAGCACGGCGCGACGCTCGGCAGCCTGTTCGCCGCCCCGGTCCGGATGATCCTGGCCCAGCCGCCCGGCGAGAACGAACAGCGCAGCCGGCTGCGGGCGGTGCTGTTCGCGCAGAACCTCACCGACGGCCAGGCGGCCGCCTTCGAGCAGCGGTTCGGCACGCGCCTGCTGCAGCTGTACGGGATGACAGAGACCGTGCTGCCGCCGACCGTCAACCCCGACTCGGCCGAGCGCCGGTGGCCGAGTATCGGCCGCGCCCTGCCCGGCGTGACATTGCGCGTCGTGGACGAGAACGGCACTCAGGTGCCGCCCGGCATGGTGGGCGAGCTGCTGGTCCGCGGTGTGCCGGGAGTGACCCTGGCCGCAGGCTACTACCGCGACCCGGATGCGACGGCTGCCGCTTTCCGCGACGGCTGGCTGCACACCGGCGACCTGGCCCGGCTGGACAGCGACGGCTTCGCCTACTTCGTCGACCGGGCCAAGGACATGATCAAGCGCTCCGGCGAGAACGTCTCCGCTGGCGAGATCGAGCGGGTCGTGGCCAGCCACCCGGCCATCGCGGAATGCGCCGCCATCGGCGTGCCCGATCCCGTTCGCGACGAGGCGATCGTCCTGGTTGCCGTGCCAGCGCCCGGCACGGCCCCGCACCCGGACGAGCTGATCGCCTGGTGCGCCGGCCGGCTGGCTCCCTACAAGGTCCCCGCGTCGGTGGTCTTTACCGAGGCGCTGCCGCGCACGAGCGTCGGCAAGATCGCCAAGGCCCAGCTCCGCAGTCAGCTCCTGCCCGTTTCGCCAGTGGCCTCGCGGGCCCGTCATCAGGAGGATGCATGACCACTATCCCGTCCGCGCGCCAGGAAGACGGCGCTACCCGCTGGATCATGCTCGGCATCATCAGCCTCGGGTTCATCTCGCTGACTCTGAACTGGTTCGACGTTGCCACGGCGTTCGGGCTGATCGGGGCCGAGTTCAGGGTGGGCCTGCCGTCGCTGAGCTATCTCATCTCGCTGTTCATCGTCGGCTACGGCCTGGCCCACATTCCCGGCGGCATGCTCGCCACCAAGCTCGGCATGAAGCGCACGCTCGTGCTCGGCCTGGTAATCCAGGGCCTCGCCGGGATCATGTCCGGCCTGTCGTACTCCTACACCGAGCTTGCCTGGTTCCGGCTCATCTGCGGTATCGGCGGCTCGGCGTTCATCGCCGTGGGCTTCGCCGCCGTGATCGTCTGGTTCCGGCAGGGGCGGGTCACCCTGGCGCTGGGCATCAGCGGCGGGGCGGCCTTCAGCGCGGGCGCGGCATTCGCCCTGTACATCTGGATCTACCTGCAGAACGCGACGAGCTGGCATACCTCGCTGGTGCTGGCGGGCGTGTTCGAGCTGCTTGTCGCCGTGGTGACGGCTGTCTGGTTCCGCACGCCCGCCGACGCGCCGGCTCTCGGGGGCGCCCGGTTCGACCGGCAGGCGCTCTCGGCGGCGGTGGCCAGCCGCGACCTGTGGATCTACGGACTGGCGCTGCTCGGCGGCTACGGCGCGTACTTCACTACCTCCCAGCTGTTCACCACGTACGCGACCGCGGGCCGCCACTTCGATCCGTCGCTCGGCGGCCTGCTGTCGGCGCTGATCGTGCTGGCGGGCGTGCCGGGTGCCATCCTGGGCGGTCACTGGGCCGACCGCACCCGGAACATCAAGGGCTTTGTCGTCGGCGCGCTGGCGGCCTGCGCGCTCGGGCTCGTCCTGATCCCCGTCGTGCCGACCGGTGCGCTGTGGGTGGTCGGCATCGGCATCGGCTTTTTCCTGATCTTCGGCTTCGCCGCCTGGTCCTCCGTGCCGGCCCGGGTCAGCGGCATCCGGCACGAGTACATCGGCACCGCGACCGGCCTGATGCTGACGCTGGCCGCTGTTGGCGGATTCTTCATCCCGATCATCTTCGGGCACCTGGTCCCGCACACCAGTTTCGACACCGGCTGGGTGTTCCTGGCCATCGTCACGGCCGCGTTCGCGCTGATCGGCATCTTCGGGCGCAACGCCAGCGCGCAGGAACCAGAGCCGGCCGCGCCGCTGGCGAGTTACGCCGCGGGCCTGACCGGCTCGCGTTCCGCAGAGGAGGAAGCAGTATGACCGCTGTCAGCGTGCCCTACACCAGGGGCCTGCACCAGCTCACCAGCACCTGCTACGCCTGGCTCGTCCCGGACGGCACCTGGGGCTGGAGCAACGCCGGCCTCATCACCGGCGAGGGCAAGTCGCTGCTGGTGGACACCCTGTTCGACCTGGCCATGACGCGCGAGATGCTCGCGGGCCTGGCACCGGTCACGCGCAGCCACCCGATCGCGACCGTGGTGAACACGCACGCGAACGGCGACCACTGGTTCGGGAACGAGCTGGTCGCCGGCGCGGAGATCGTCGCCTCGGCGCCGACGGCCGCCGAGATGGCGACTAACGGGCCTGACCTGCTCCTTGGCCTGCTGAAGCAGGGCGGCGCTGTGGGCCGGTTCGCCAGCCATATCTTCGCCCCGTTCGACTTCACCGGCATCACCCCGACGCCCGCCACCCGCACTTTCGACAAGGAGCTGACGGTCGACGTCGGCGGCACCCAGGTGGAGGTGTTCAACCTCGGGCCGGCCCACACCGGCGGCGATTCGGTGGTGTATGTGCCGTCCGCCCGCACGCTCTACGCAGGCGACCTGCTGTTCATCGGGGGCACGCCGATCAGCTGGGCCGGGCCGGTCTCCAACTGGATCCGGGCCTGCCAGTTCATGCTCGACCTCGACGCCGAGATCATCGTGCCCGGCCACGGTCCGGTCACCGACGCCGCCGGCGTCCGGGGCGTCATGGAGTACCTGCAGTTCGTCGAGCACGAGGCGGCCGAGCGGTACGCCCGCGGGATGAGCGCTGAGGACGCGATGCGCGACATCAGCCTCGGCCGGTTCGCCGAGCTGGACGAGCACGGCCGTCTCGCGCAGAACGTCCTGGCGGTGTACTACGAGCTCGACCCGGCCCTGGAACGGGTGGACACCCTGGAGGTGTTCCGCCGCATCGCCGACCTCGAGGGCTGGTCGGAGTGAGCGCCAGCACGCAGGCGCCGGATCAGCTCGCGCCGCCCCGAGCCGAGGAGGTCAGCGACGACATCTACGCCTACATCCAGCCCGACGGCACCTGGTGGATCAACAACACCGGGTTCATCGTCGGGGCCAGCCGGGTGGCCGCGATCGACGCCTGCGCGACCGAGGCCCGCACCCGCGGGCTGCTGGCGGCCATTTCCGCCACGGCCGGCGGCCGCCCGGTGCGGACCCTGGTGAACACCCATCACCACGGCGACCACACGCACGGCAACTACCTGTTCGGCGACGCGACGATCGTCGCGCACGAGCGGTGCCGCGAGGAGATCCTGGCCGAGGGCCCGCCGGGCACCAGCAAGCTCGTGGGCAGCGGCACCTGGACGGACGTGGACTGGGGCGACATCCGGACGGCGCCGCCGTTCCTCACCTACACCGACCGGGTCACCCTGTACGTCGGCGAGCTGGCGTGCGAGGTCATCCACGTCGGCACGCCGGCGCACTCGACTAACGACAGCATTGTCTGGATCCCGGAGCGCAGGCTGCTGTTCGCCGGCGATCTGCTATTCAACGGCGGGACGCCGTTCCTGCTCGCCGGGTCGGTGACCGGCGCGATGAGCGCGGTGGCGGCGCTGCGAGACCTTGGCGCGGAGACGATCGTGCCCGGCCACGGACCGGTCTGCGGGCCGGAAGTCGATCGACGCCGTGCTGGCCTACCTGACCTTCGTGCTGGACCTGGCCCGGGCCGGGAACGCCGCCGGGCTCCGCCCGCTGGAGGCCGCGCTCGAGGCGGACCTCGGCGACTTCGCCGCGCTGACCGACCCCGAGCGGCTGGCCGGGAACCTGCACCGGGCTTACGCCGAGCTGGCCGGGGCAGCACCCGGCGCCAGGATCGACACTGCGGCGGCCCTCGCCGACATGATCGCCTACAACGGCGGCAGGCCGCTGACCTGCCGCGCCTAGGTCTGTGCGACCCGGGCACCGGCCACGATGCGGCTCAAAGTCCAAGGGGTCACCGCCGCTAGGAGGTCCTGTCGCCGAGGAACTCATCGAAGTCACCCCGGTCGGCCATCTCGCCGAGCCTGGCCAGCGCGCGCAGCCGCACGAGGCGCTGCCCGACCTCGAGGAGGGCAGCGTTCACTGTGTCCTCCTTCGTGGTGGTGCCGAGGACCTCAGCGGCCGCTGCCAGGGCCTCCTGGTCAATGTCAATGAGCGCTTTCACCTTTCTCATGGTGAACTCCCTCCAGCAGCGTCCTCAAGCGCAAAGGGATTCAGGATCTGGCGTCCCCAGAGCTGCTCACGCTCTGCTGTGGTGAGTCGCGCGGCGTCTGCGGCGTTTTTCCACTCCGAGCGGATCATGTCGACCTGGTAGTCGATGATGCCCTTCGCCTCGGCCTTCGACAGCAGATAGGTGTCGGTGGCAGCGGCGAGACAGCCCGCGAGCTGGCTGTAGCGGTACCCGTCCCGGCGTATCGCCATCGCCTGCGTAGCCTCGCCGCCGGAGCGGGGCTGGGGGCAAAGGTCGTAGGCCGGGGTGAGAGTGAGCATGTCGCCATTCCAGAAGGCGGAATGATTTCTGGCATGGTCGTCAGTGTTGCTGACACAAATGTTGAAGACGATCCGGGAGAAGAGCTCGCGAAGCGTCCGCTGAGGCTCGGTAAAGCGGCTCCTTATTGCGTCAGCCAGGTCGTAGTAGGTGGCGTAACGCGCCATGGTCACGTCCAGGCCGAGGACGGTTAGCGCGGAGACAACCATGCGACGGTGCTGGCCCGGGCCGGGACGGTCAAAGCGGTCGACGAGAAGGACATCGTGGCCGAGTACCTCGGCTACGTGCGTTCGCGCAGCATCGAGTCCGACGACCCGAGCGAGTTCCATGGCAACGGCTTCCGCCTTCACGACCGGATAGGGGTCTGACCGCGAGGACAGCTTGGCGATCAGCTTGCGGTCGCCATCGTTGAGCAGCACCTTCGGCCTGGCGCCGCCGACCGACGTGCCGTGCAGCAGGGCAGTCTCAAGAAGCGGCGAGAGCGGCAGTCCTGCTTCTAGCCGATCGGCCGCTGTCACCAATTCGTCGATGCTGGCCTCAGATGTGCGGGCTTGGTAGGCGGTAGCGCTCGGCTGGAAGTCGAGCGCGCCAATGCGGTCAGAGCCGGACTCCAGAAGGTATGTGAGCAAGCCGAGATCGCCGGTATCACTATCGGCTGTCAGTGCCTGGTGTCGCTGCAGGATGACCCGCTGACCCCAGGCATCCGGTTCAGCGTCGCTGATGCAGCCGGCCACGGCGAGCCCGGACAGGGGCCGGAGCCGGCCCGGGCGGAGCGGCAGCTCGGGGAGGTACAAGGGGATGGCGTCGGCACGCTGCAGGTAGCTGCGCCCGTAGTTGAAGTAGACAATCTCGCCGCTAGCCTCGAGTCGGCCTGCCGGCACTGGCTCGGAGGCGCCCGGCAGCCATGCCCAGACGTACGCCTCGGCCGGCTCAGAAATCATCGCGCACCGGGCCAGAGGGCTGGCGAACGCGGGTGGGCAGGAGCGCCAGCCGGTCGCGGCCGCGTTCAACCAGGGAATGCAGGCCCGCGGCGTCGGCGCCGAACAAGTCGATGCCGAGGATCGTTGCGGCCTCGAAGACGGTTCCGATCGCCACGGTCGGCACGCCTCGCTCGATGTTCCGGAGAGTGATGGCCGAGATGCCGACTCGCTCGGCAAGCTCAGCTTCGGTCCAGCGCCGGGCCCGCCGGGCCCGTGCCACTTCCAGCCCGAGCACCCGGGCTGCGTCGATCGTCTGCGGTGAGTAAGGATGCTCCCGGCGCATGTCGTTAAACTTTCGTTTAGAGGCTACACCGAAAGTATAACTCCTGTTCGATCAATCTTGTTGAGCATCCTGGCGGGCAGGCAAGGACCAGAAAGCAACGGGGTCGAGATCGACGAGCCAGACATCACCCGGACGCAGTGGCGCGCTCACTCGAGATCATCCAGGCCGTCGCTGACTGTCTGGTCCCACTCAGCCAGCTCGTTAACGTAATCTGTCCACTTCTCGGGATCCTCCTGCAGCCGGGCGTAGTCGTCCTTCACGCCCTGCCAGAATCTGGCTTCCTCGGCTTCATCCAGGACCTTGGCCAGGGCGGCCTCCATCGTCGACTGCTCAGCGTCCGCGAGCTTCTTCAGCCTGTCGCGAGTCTCAGCAGACACCTTGATGGTGGTCATGATCGTCATACTCGAAGTATACCGCGTCGCTAGTGACTCGTCGCCGCAGTAGAAAGCGCACCGGGTGTCAGGCGGGGGCGCCGCCGCGGCCGGCGCCGCCGCGGAAGCGGGAGACGCCCGCCCGGAGGCCGGGGTCGGCGAGCGCGGCCTGGCCGTGCGCGAACTCGTTCGCCATCGCGTCGTCGAAGCCGAGCGAGACTGACTCCAGGGCAGACGCCCGGTCGGTCCGCATGCAGGCCTGCGGGAAGGCGGAGATCTGCAGCGCCAGTCGTTCCGCCTCCTCGCGGGCATCCCCTGGCTTCACGAGCCTCGACACCAGGCCCATCTGGTACGCCTCCGCCGCGGGCACCGGCCTGCCGGTCAGGATGAGATCGAGGGCGCGGCCGAGTCCGATGATCTGCGGGAGCCGGACGGTGCCGCCGTCGATGAGCGGCACTCCCCAGCGCCGGCAGAACACGCCGAAGACGGCGTCCTCCTCGGCCACCCGCAGGTCGCACCACAGGGCCAGTTCCAGGCCGCCGGCCACGGCGTGCCCGGCAACCGCGGCGATGACCGGCTTGGACAGGCGCATCCGGGACGGGCCCATCGGCCCGGTGCCCTCCGGGTCAGTGCGGTTGCCGCGCGGGGTGCCGACCGCCTTGAGATCGGCACCGGAGCAGAACGTGCCGCCTGCCCCGAACAGCACGGCAACTGCGGCGTCGTCGTCCGCGTCGAAGTCGGCGAACGCCTCGGCCAGCGCCGCGGCGGTCGGTCCGTCGACGGCGTTGCGCACGTCAGGGCGGTCCAGGATGACTGTCGTCACCGGGCCGGAGCGGTCGACCCGGACGGCGGGCTTCGGAGCGGGCGGCGCGGCCTTGCCGGCCGGGGTGCGGCTGGCTGAAGCCGGGCTGCGGGGAACGGCCGTGTGGGAGACGCCTGCGCCGGATGGCACCGGGCCCGACGGCACCGGCCCCGAGGACACCTAGCCGACCTGCCAGGTGTCGCCGCCGGCCAGCAGGTCGCCGAGATCGCCATCACCCTGCTTCTGCCGGGCGTCATCGATCTGGGCCGACATCAGCTCGTCGTAGCTGGGCCGCTCGACTGCGCGGAAGACGCCGATCGGCGTATGCGCGAAGCCGGAGCCGTCGAGCCTGGACAGCGCGAACGCGTACGAGGGGTCAGGCTCCTCGGCGTTGTGCACCAGCAGCGACGCCGGGTCGGCGCCGTCGGCCGGCACCGTCTCCAGGCCGCCGAAGCGGCCGAACCGCAGTCCCTGGCTGCCGTCCGGGCCGAACCGGACGGGCTCGCCGTGCTCCAGCCGGATGAGCCGCTGATCCCGCTCGGCCGGATCAGTCAGCGGCAGGAACGCGTCGTCGTTGTAGATCGGGCAGTTCTGGTAGATCTCGACGAACGCGGTGCCCTTGTGGTCGGCCGCCGCCCGCAGCACGCTGGTGAGGTGCTTGCGGTCGGAGTCGATCGTCCTGGCCACGAAGCCCGCCTCCGCCCCGATCGCGAGCGACACCGGGTTGAACGGCGTGTCCAGCGAGCCGAACGGCGTGGACTTGGTGACCTTGCCCTGCTCGGACGTGGGCGAGTACTGGCCCTTGGTCAGGCCGTAGATCCGGTTGTTGAACAGCAGGATCTTGATGTTGACGTTGCGCCGCAGCGCGTGGATCAGGTGGTTCCCGCCGATGGACAGCGCATCCCCGTCACCGGTGATCACCCAGACCGACAGGTCAGGCCGGGACGCGGCCAGACCGGACGCGATCGCCGGAGCGCGCCCGTGGATCGAGTGCATGCCGTAGCTGTTCACGTAGTACGGCAGCCGCGATGAGCAGCCGATGCCGGAGACGATGACGAGGTTCTCCCGCGGGATCTCCAGCTCGGGCAGGAACGACTGGAACGCCGCGAGGATCGCGTAGTCACCGCAGCCAGGGCACCAGCGGACTTCCTGATCCGACTTGAAGTCCCTGGTCGACTGCTTCTCGTCGGCCTTCGGCACCAGGGTCAGTGAGGCGAACCGGTGCGTCGGCTCCGGGAACTCGGGATCAGACATTGGCGATCACATCCTGGATGACATCGGCCAGCTCGGCGGCCTTGAAAGGCAGTCCGCGGACCCGGTTGTAGGAGACCACGTCGGTGAGGAAGCGGCCGCGCAGCAGGAGCGCGAGCTGGCCCAGGTTGATCTCGGGGACCAGCACCTTCTCGTAGGAGCGCAGCACGTCACCGAGGTTGGCCGGGAACGGCGACAGGTGGCGAAGGTGCGCCTGGGCGATGGAGCCGCCGGCGATCCTGACCCGGCGTACCGCAGCGCCGATCGAGCCGTAGGTCGAGCCCCAGCCCAGCACCAGCACCCTGGCATTGCCGTCGGGGTCATCAACCTCGAGCGGCGGGATGTCGGCGGCGATGCCGTCGATCTTGGCCTGCCGCAGCCGGACCATCTTGTCGTGGTTGTCAGGGTCGTAGGAGATCGTGCCGGCGCCGTCGGCCTTCTCGATGCCGCCGATCCGGTGCTCGAGACCGGGGGTGCCGGGGACCGCCCACGGCCGGGCCAGTGTCTTCGGATCGCGCTGGAACGGCAGGAAAGGCGGTCCGGCCGCGCCGTCAACGGCCACGTTCCCGCTCGCGAACTTGAATTCATCACGGAGCTTGGGCAGGCCGTCGACGGACGGGATCCGCCAGGGCTCGGAGCCGTTGGCCAGGTAGCCGTCGGACAGGATGATGACCGGCGTGCGGTACTTCACGGCGATCCTGACCGCTTCCAGGGCGATGTCGAAGCAGTCCGCCGGCGTGGCCGGGGCAACGACCGCGACTGGTGACTCGCCGTTCCGGCCGTAGAGCGCCATCAGCAGGTCAGCCTGCTCGGTCTTGGTCGGCATGCCGGTCGACGGGCCCGCCCGCTGGATGTCGCAGATGATCAGCGGCAGCTCGACCGAGGCCGCCAGGCCGATGGTCTCGGCCTTGAGGCACATGCCGGGACCCGAGGTGGTCGTCACGCCGAGCCCGCCGCCGAAAGACGCGCCGAGGGCGGCGCCCACGCCGCTGATCTCGTCTTCGGCCTGCATCGTGCGCACTCCGAACCGCTTGAGCTTGGACAGCTCATGCAGGATGTCCGAGGCGGGCGTGATCGGGTAGGAGCCGAGGAAGAGCGGGAGCCCGGACCGGCGGGATGCGGCGACCAGCCCGTACGACGAGCGCGGTGTTGCCGGTGATGTTCCGGTAGATGCCCTGCCGGAGCGGGGCGGGCTTGACCTCGTACTGGACCGAGAATGCCTCGGTGGTCTCGCCGTAGTTCCAGCCCGCCTGGAACGCCGCCTTGTTGGCCGCGAGGATCTCCGGGCGTGATTTGAACCGGATGTCCAGGTACTTCAGCGTCCCCTCGACCGGCCGGTTGTACAGCCAGGACAGCAGCCCGAGCGCGAACATGTTCTTCGCCCGCTCGGCATCCTTGCGGGTGATGTCGAAGTCCTCGAGCGCCTTGACCGTCACCGAGGTCAGCGGGATGGCGTGCAGCTGGTAGGCGTCGAGTGAGCCGTCCTCGAGCGGATTCGCCTCGTAGCCGACCTTGGACAGGTTCCGCTTGGTGAACTCGTCGGTGTTGGCGATGATGTCGGCGCCGCGAGGGACGTCGTCGAGGTTCGCCTTGAGCGCCGCGGGGTTCATCGCCACGAGCACATCGGGGGCGTCGCCGGGCGTCAGGATGTCGTGGTCGGCGAAATGCAGCTGGAAGCTGGATACGCCGGGCAGCGTGCCGGCTGGCGCGCGGATCTCCGCGGGGAAGTTCGGCAGCGTCGACAGGTCATTGCCGAAGCTCGCGGTCTCCTGGGTGAACCTGTCCCCGGCGAGCTGCATGCCGTCGCCGGAGTCGCCGGCGAACCTGATGATGACACGATCGAGCTGCTGGACCTGCTTGGTCACAGTCTCCCGGCCTCCTTCACGCGCCGAGGCCGGCTGAAAGACGCGGTGACGGCGTGCATCTTTGCGTGATTTCTGTTCGTGGGCGTGCCGACCCGTGAGGTGCTCGCTTCAATGCGACCCCTCCTGCCTGCGGCTATAACGCGATTCTAGTACAGATTGCAGATTGCCTATGTTCGGTCTCGTTATCCCGGCTGCACTCCGGCGGGCTCCCGGACGGTCCGCTGGCCTGCCGGAACCGGCCGATGGGGGAAGGACGGAGCAGGCGGAGCAGCTAATTAAATTTAGCGACGTTGGTTACGCACAGTGTCAACCTGACAACGCAGCGGCGCGTCATACACGCGTAGTCCTGCCATTACTGCCCGCGCTCAGCGCGGCCAGCACGGGGGCAGGCCCGCATACCGGCACTACCGGAAGGGGCTCCGGCGCCGGGCGAGGAGGCAGCGTGACAACTGATCCGGGGAACGGGCGGACGGGGAGCCAGGCGGTCGCGATTCCGAGGCCGTCGTGCATCAGGCCGCGGCGTGTCGCGGGCCCGGCGGCCGTCGGCACGGCTGGCCGGGCTGGGCGGCGTGGAGACGCGCGGCCCGGAGGGCCAGGCGCGGCGCCGCAGATTTCCCTGGCCGGCAGCGGCTCAGCGCGGACGACGGCGCGGTCCGCGATTTACGCCGCTCTGTGCGGCGTCCGGCTGACCAGCCGGGACCGGCAGTTCCTGGCGCGGCTGGTGAACTGGGACAAGCGAAACGCTGCCAGCGTGGCGTCGCTCCTGTGGCGGGCCCGGCAGGCGGGGCGCGAGGAGGCCGCCCTGACGCCGCGCCAGCAGGAGGTCGTGCTGTCAGCGCTCAGGGATGCCGCTGTCTACCGTGCCTCAGGCCGGGCCGCGGCCTTCTGCTGGGACTGCGATCTCGTACCCGGCGGGCGCTGCGGTGAGCACGCCAAGGACAACGACCGCGCTCGCGCCTATGCGGAGGCGGCAAGAGTACTGTCGGCTATGGCAGTGCCGCCGCCAGGATCGGCACTGCCGGGAGCGGCCCCCGGCAGTTCAGCTGAGGATGAGCTATCGCAGCCGCGCGGCATTGCCGGGTACCGGCGCCGCGCGCCGGTGGCATCCTGACGGGGACCCGCCCTCCGGGCTAGCAGCGTCCGGCCCGCCCCGGCCGCTGCGTCCTGGCGGATCCGTCCCGCCCGGTGTGTGCTGGCCGGCCCGGCGCTACGGCCGCTCGCCGGCGGGTGGCCGCCGCAGTTCGATGACGGCAAGCAGGGCGCGGTGGTCGGATCCGGCTACCCGGCCGTCCGGGCCTCGCGCACCACGGCCCCCGGCTGCGATACGAGGATGTGGTCCAGCCGCATGACCGGCGGATACCTCCGGTTGGCCGGCCAGGTGAATCCCGGCCACGGCCGGTGCTCGGCAGCATCCGCGCTGTCCGCGAAGCGCGCGGCCAGCAGTCTCCTGAAGGCGCTGTGGTCGCGGCTCGCATTGAAGTCACCGGCCACCAGATGCTGGCCCTCGACCTCGGTGAGCTCCCGGAGCAGCCGGTTCATGTCGCGCTGCCAGGCGGGCTGCCTGCCCCCCATCGGGGCGGCCAGGTGCACCGCGGTGATCGTGACCGGCCAGCCCAGGTCGAGCCTGACGCGGAGCTCGGCACCCTGCCGTTCCGGCACGACCGGAACCTGAGCGAGCGGCCAGCGTGACCAGAGCCCGATGCCGGTGGAGCCGCGGCGGGGATCCAGGCAGGAGAAGGGCAGCAGTTCAGTCAGGCCTTCCGCGGCCAGGCTGGCTGCGAGCTCGGGGGTCAGTTCCTGGACCGCGAAGATGTCGGGTGCGAGCTGCCGGAGCGTGCTGACCACGGCGGCCGGGCTGGCGCGCCCGACGAAGGCGTTCAGGGTGAGAAACCGCAGCTCAGCGCTGTCTGCGTCGGCTGACGCTGGCGCCGAGGCCAGTCCTGCCCGCGGGCGGCGGTGCCGGCGTGGCGGCAGCTGCCAGCCGACCAGGAACGCGGTCGGGATGGCGATGATGGCCGCCAGCCACCAGGTCACGCCGAACGCCAGGGCCGTGGCCGCCAGGGCGACCAGGGCCGCCAGCGGCGCGAGTGCGGCCAGCGGCGTCCGCACCGGTGACGCGCCGCCCGTTGCCCTCGCGATCAGCGGGATGGTGAAGGCCAGCGTCAGGATGAGGGTGGCTCCGGCGATCACCCTGCGCTTCACCTCCCTGACGGCAGCATCCAGCAAGGACATCATTCAACTGCATGCTGCAGCGCGCTTCGGCGCGGCCGCGCGGTCAGTCCGTGATGTCTGCGGCGAGCTCGACCAGCTGGGCCAGAGTGTCGAGTTGCTGCCCGCGGTCGCCGCTCAGCTTCGCCTGCAGGGTGGTGATTCCCGCGTCGCGGTAGAGCCGGAGCCGCTCGGTGATCATGGCCGGGGTCCCGATCAGATTGGTCCTGGCGCCGAGCTCGGGCGGCACCCTGGCGGCCGCCTCGTCGCGCCGCCCTGCCAGCCAGAGGTCCTGCACCGCCTTGACGTCCTCGCCGTAACCCTGCCGGGTGAAGGCGGCGTTATAGAAGTTCTGGTCGCGTGAGCCCATGGCGCCGATCGTGAACGCGTAGCCGCTCGCGTGCCGCCGCACGGCCTCGTCGACGTCATCGGTGATCTCGACGCCGACCGGCATGACCAGGTCGAGGTCCGCCAGCGTCCGCCCGGCCCTCGCCGCGCCAGCCCGGAGGCGGTCCAGGAAGACGTCCGCGTGCTCGGGCATGAAGATATTGCCGATCCAGCCGTCAGCCAGCTCGCCGGTCAGCTCGAGGTTCCGCGGGCCGAGCGATGCTACATAGATAGGCACCGCGGCGGGCGGCAGCATCGAGCGGATCGCCCGGCCCTGCCCGCCGGGCAGCGGCAGCTGATAGGCGGTGCCCTGGTGACTGAGGCGCTCGCCGGCCGTGACCATCCGGACGATCTCGATGGTCTCGCGTGTCACCGCCATCGGCGCGTCGAACCTGACGCCGTGCCAGCCCTCCATGACCTGCGGCCCGCTCGTCCCGATGCCGAGCCGGAACCGGCCCCCGGAGAGCTGCTGCATCGACATGGCCGACATCGCCAGCATGGCCGGGCTACGGGCGCCGAGCTGCGCGATCGCGGTTCCGAGTGCGATCCGCTCGGTCCGTGCCGCCAGATAGGCGAGCGGTGTGAAGGCATCCTGGCCCCACGCCTCGGGGACCCACGCAGAGCTGACGCCGATGCGCTCAGCCTCGCGAATGAAGTCCGCGTCTTCCCGCGAGGAAACGTGGCCTGCAACGCCGATCTGCATCTCCGGTGCTCCGTCCGAGTGGGGACTGACCGGCGCCGCCGGTCCCGATCCTGCCGCTATTGTCCCGCTACTGGCGGCAGCAGGCGCGGCGTAGCATGCGATCGTGGAACCTGCTGAGCTGCGCTACGCCGACTGCCCGACGACTGAGGCGGAGCTGATCATCGACGCAGCCCCGGCTGTCGTCTGGCCTCTCGTCTGTGACATTCAGACCCCGGCCGAGTTCAGCACGGAGTTCCAGGGCGGCGCAGTGGCTCGACGGCGCGACCGGCCCGGCGCTCGGGGCGCGCTTCCGCGGCCGCAATCACCACGACGCGCGCGGCACCTGGGAGACGGTGTCGACGATCTGCGAGTTCGAGCCCGAGCGGGTCTTCGGCTGGGCGGTCGGCGATCCGGCCGATCCGGCGGCGCACTGGCGGTTCACCCTGCAGCCCGAGGGCTCAGGCACCCGGATCTGCCAGTGGATGCAGATGGGACCTGGCGAGAGCGGCATCAGCGAGCTCATCGAGCAGATGCCGGACAAGGAGCACCGCATCCTGCGCCGCCGCCTGGCCGAGCACCAGGCCAACATGCAGCCACGCTCGCCGGCATCAAGGACCGCGCCGAGTCGACGTAGGTCGGCCTGTGATGTAGACATGTCCGGTGGCGCAGGTCCGGCTACCGGCAGGCGGCCTAGATCGGTTAAAGGCCTGTGACTGCAGGCGTTCCACATGGCGGTTATGTCACTGTTGGTCCACGCATCGACAGGTCCCGGTTGCACGCATGGCCGCAGCCGCTTCACCACCACTTCCGCCGGACCTTATCGGCGATCTACCGATTTAGACGGCGACCCTGCGTATGCCCAAGTGGCTGCAGGGTCGCGCCACCGCCAAGCACGACCGGCGGCCGGGGCCGGGGTGAATACATGGGGTCGTCGGCAAACTCAGCCGACTATCATCCGGCCAGTCGTGAAAGGCTGCAGTGCTATGCCTGGTATGTGTGCCGCATTACCCGCTTCGCCTTCCCTATCCCGCAGGCGAACCGGGAAGCTGATAGTCAGCCGACTGTGTTGCGACCGAGCAGGTGGTCATCGTCGGGGGCGTAGATCCAGGTCAAGCCGCCTTGCAGATACAGCGGGACGTATCCGGGGGTAGTTGAGGCGGTCCGCGCGATCACGGGGTCCGTCCCAAAGTCTGTGCGCCCGAGAGCGATGACAGCGAAGTCATGCGCCCGAATCGCAGCAACATACCCAGCGTCACCCTCTAGGTACATACATCTTGGTCGGAGGGTGAAGCAAAATCGGCCCTCGAGCCGTGCCGTGCCAGTTTCCTCCGCGCCCAGGAATTGGGTACTTGATGTAGTCATCATTTATCAAGTTCCACCAGTGAACGTCCACGTGATCGTTGCAAGTCACCGAGTGATCGCCGGAAAGCAGGTAACGGCCACTAGTAGCCAGGTAGGGGCGAAGGTTGACCGTCTGCTGCGTGAGGGATAGGAGCAGCTCTGTGTTGTCGTTGCCGTGATCGTGGAAGGTGTCCGATCCGAAAGAGTAGGCTGCGATGCAGTACCGACCTGGCGGCTGACGCTGCGCGCGGCGTGGACGTCCGCGTCGATTCTCGACCAGGACCTGGAGAAGTCACGGAACACCGCCGCCTACGACTACCTGAGCGCCCGCCGGGTGCACGTGCGGTGGGGCCCGGCCGGCACGATCTACCACCAGAAGACCCTCACCGTCGACGGCGCCACGTCGGTCATCATGACCGGGAACCTGGTAGCCGACGACTACGCCGGCACCAGGGACTTCGCCGTCATCGACACCAGGCCGGCTGATGTCGCGGCCATCGTCACTACGTTCAACGCCGACTTCGCCGGCCAGTCCGTCACCCCGCCCGACGGCGCTGACCTGGTGTGGTCTCCGACGAACGCGCAGGCGTCGGTCCTGGCGGTGATCGGTGCCGCCACGCACACCCTCGCGGTGGAGAACGAGGAGATGAACGACCCCGCCGTTACCGCCGCGCTGGCGGCGGCCGCGCGCCGCGGCGTCGACGTGCGGATCACGATGACCGCCGACTCCGAGTGGGACCCGGAGCTCACCGAGCTGGCCGCGGCCGGGGCTCACATCCGCCTCTACCCCGACGACGCCGACGCCCTGTATATCCACGCCAAGGCGATCGTCGCCGACGCCGGACTGCCCGGCCAGCAGGTCCTCGTCGGCTCGCAGAACTTCTCGGTGGCCAGCCTCGGCTACAACCGGGAACTGGGCATCCGCACCGGCAGCCGCGCCGTCGTCGCGGCTATCAGCAGCGCGCTGGCCGCCGACTACGCCGGCGCCGCGCCCTACAGCCCGCCGTCCGGGACGGCGCACCGGCTCAGGCGCGCGACTGCACCGCGACAGCCAGCGTCTACAACGCGGCCGACGACGAGAACAACGTCTACGTGCACTCCAACCAGCCCGACACGACCGCGACGGCGACCGCCGGCGGCTACACCCACAGCTACGAGACGGACGGCTCGGGCTACGCGCTGATCTACCTCAACGGGCCGCCGCCCGGCGCCCGCATCACCGTCACCGTCGGCGGCGCAACCTGCACGACCAGCGACTAACCCTGGCGAGCGCATGGCCAGGCCGCTAGCCCGCCGCCAGCCGGACGGCCGCTACCAGGCAGCGGCAAAGAGGGACTGTGAGGAACCTCGTGCGCGTGAGGCGGTGATCCGGAAGGCTGGGACGGTTGTCCTGGCCGGAAAGGATCACTGATGAAGCCCACAGATCGACGAGCAGGGCGGGATACCGGCGGATGCGGAGCAGGCTGAGGGTCTGGAGTTGCATATCGCCCGGCATTGCTCAAGCAGGCAAAGGCCGAGGGAGTCTCCCTGGTCGGGCCGAGAGGCTTGCTGGCGGGCGTGACCAAGACAGTGCTGCAGGCGGCGCTGGACACCGAGATGGCCGACCATCTCGGCCATGAGAAAGGCGACCGGCCGCCCTTCCCGGCCGCCAATCACCGCAACGGCACCTCACCCAAGACGGTGCTGACCGAGGTAGGCCCGATCCCGCTGGAGTCACGGCCCGCCGGACCGGACTGGATCTACCGGGTACTTCTGGTCGACGCGATCTTCGTGAAGATCAGAGTCGGCGCCATGGCGAACCGGCCGGTGTATGAGGCGCTGGGCATCAACTGCCACCGCCAGCGGGACGTGCTCGGCATGTGGGCCGGCACCGGCGGCGAGGACGCCAAGGCCTGGATGGGCATCCTGGCCGAACTGCGTAACCGCGGTGTCGAGGACTCGCTGCATTGTGGCCTGCGCCGCCGTGAAGGGGCTGCCCGGAGGCGATCGGCGAGATCTGGCCGCAGGCGACCGTCCAGTTGTGCGTCGTGCATCTGGTCCGGGCGAGCCTGAGGTATGCGTCGAAGAAGTACTGGGGGCAGATCAGCAAGGACCTGCGCGAGGTCTATACCGGCTCCCACCCAGGCCTTAAGGCCTCTACCTGGTCATCGAGATCCGCAGAAGAACCGGACTAACGTGACCGGCGGACGCCGGCTGGAAGGAAGCCATCAACGCGCTCGGAAATCCATGTACTACGGGGACAAGATCACCCTCAACTAATGGCGATCACCGCCCACCCACGAAAGTTCTGACAGTCCCTCTGACAGTCCCCTGCGACCGACGAGAGGCGGCCAGTGTCAACCGCGCGTCTACCTGATGCGTCTCGGACGTTCCGGGAAGGGCAGAAGGCCGCATGCGCAAGCGCGAGCTCAGTTATTGTCATCGAAGGGCCCGGCATAGCGTACGAACGTAGCGCAGGGGGTAAGCAGTGTCGGGCTTGTACGGCTTTATCGATCCGCTGACGAGTTTTGTGGGTCGGGCGTCGGCGGTCGATGAAGTTGCCGGGCTGTTAGGGCGGTTCCGCCTGGTGACGGTGACAGGACCGGGCGGAGTCGGGAAGACGCGGCTGGCGGGTGAGGTTGCGCGTCGGGTAGCAGACGAGTTCGCGGACGGCGTCGGCTCGTTGAACTCGCGGGCGTGCGGGAGCCAGATATGGTGCTGTCAGCGCTGGCCACGTCGCTCGGCATACCGCAGACGCCCGGCATTTCCGTGGCGGAGTCGGTGACCGGAGTGCTGGCACGCTTGCAGGCTCTGCTGGTACTCGACAACTGCGAGCATCTCGCCGCCACGGTCGCCCAGGTGTGCGTTGCCATGCTAGCCGCCGCGGATGATCTACGGATCCTGGCGACCAGCCGTGAACCGATCGGAGTGGCGGGCGAAGCTCGATCAAGACTGCGGCCGCTTGCGATGGGTGATGATCATCAGTTGGACGGCGTTGGTGATTCCGATGCAGCCGCCCTGTTTGCGGACCGTGCGCGCAGCGTTGATCCCGGTTTCACGCTGGCCTGGCAGTACCGGACGCGCAGTCGCACACCTGGTACAGCGTCTGGATGGGATGCCGCTGGCGATTGAGCTTGCGGCCGCCCGGGTCGAATCCCTGGGGGTAGAGCAGCTGCTCGAGCGGTTAGGCGACAGGTTCGGACTGCTCGGAAGTACCGACCGCATGGCGTCGGCCCGGCACCAGTCGCTGTCGGCGGCAGTGGACTGGAGTTACCAGCTCCTTAGCCACGAGGAGCGGCGGATCTTCCGCTGGCTGTCGGCATTTCCCGGATGGTTCACGCTCGAGGCGGCCGAGGCAGTCACCGGGTCGGCAGCCATATCGGCCGTTCTCAGGCTAGTGGATTGCTCGCTCTTGTCACCTCCCAGAGCCGGTCCCGACGGCCGGGTGCGCTACGTGATGCTCGAAACGCTGCGAGCCTACGGAGCAGACCGGCTCGCTCATGAAGGGGATTATCCCGAAGTTGCCGATGCCCTAGTTCGTTACTCGATCGGCGTGGCTGAGCAAGCAATGGTTGAGCTTGAGGCCAGTCCTTCGGAACTGGCTGCCGTGCGATGGCTCGATGCTGAGAATCTCACGGTTAGTCAGGCTCTGACCTGGGCCCAACAGCACGATATGGCCGCCGCGCTCCGCCTCGCCGTCGCGCTCGCGGCGTGGTGGCAGTTGCGTGGTCGCACCGTGACGGGATACGCGTTGCTCCAGGCGGCCGCCAGGGAAGCGCCTGAGGGTTCCGACACGTACAACGCGGCACAACTTTGGCTGGGCCATCTGGCCTACGGCACGCACGACAATGCCGCTGCGCTTGGGCACTATGAGGCGGTACTTGGCAGCTCAGCGGCAGGGCGGGCGCCACGGCTGCGGATTGGGGCACTGCTGGGCGATCAGCGGTGCTGAGGAACCTTGACCAGGTGTCCCGAGCGGCTGACGATGCTCACCTGGCGCTCGGGCTGGCTCGCGAGCTTTCCTACCCCGCCGGCGAGGCGCTGGCGCTCACCGAACTAGGGCTGGTAGCTCACTACACTGGCGAATACGACGTGCTTCTAAGCCGCGCCCGCGAAGCATGTCTCATCGACTCTGAGATAATTCCGGGCGCAATTGTCCGGAGGCGCGATTACGTGCTGACGATTGCCCTGACGCGAGCTGGCAGGGCAGCTGCCGCGTATCAGAGCTGCGCGGCCGGCCTGGCGCGCGCCCGCGAGGTGGGCGATGTACAGAGTGAGGCTGCTTTCCTGGACGCCATGATCCGGCAGGAAGTGCAGCTGGCCGGCTGGACGGAGCCCGGGAACATCTGCGCGAAGCAATCGCGATTGCCCGTCAGACCGGTGACCGGCCACGGCTTATCGACTGTCTCGAGGAAACCGGTCTACTTTGCGCCTCAACGCATCGGTGGGCCGAAGCCGTAACGATGTGGTCGGCGGTCTCCGCGTTCCTTGCAGGTGGCGGCATGTCCGGCCTGCCGGATAACGCCCAGGGGGCGACCAGCGTGCGCGTTCTGCGCCTCGGCGGCCGCGAGCAATCGATGAGCACGGCCCTGGCGGAGCTGGGCTCCGCTCGTTTCAGCGAGGCCGACGAGCGGGGCGCAGCAATGAGTCTGGTCGCCGCGGCCGAGTTCGCTGTCATGCTGACTGGGCCGGACTCGCCGGTGCGGAAAGAGCCTGACACCGAGGCCTCGCTCCTGAGCGCACGGGAACAGGAGCTGGTCAGGCTCGTCGCTCAGGGCCGGACCGACGCCCAAATCGCTGACCAGCTCTTTATCAGCATCCGTACAGTCGGCTCCCACCTGGACCGCATCCGTGACAAAACCGGATGCCGGCGACGTGCTGATCTGACGCGGCTCGCGCTCGAGCTCGGACTGGTCTAGGGCCGTCCTCCGGAAGCGCGACTGGTCCGGGCTGTCTGCGTGTGGGTAGTTCCACCGCCGCGCATCTCGCGAACGAAGGGGTCGTTCCACCCCTGCCCGGGTCGTTCCTCGTTACCGCAACCTGGTGACCGACGACGCAAGCCTCCCGGTCGACAAGCGGAACGCTGAGGCCTCGCCGCGTCGTCGGTCGGCAGGCGGATACACAGCGGAGGATCCCGCGGGGCCCTCGGAACGGAAGGAAGAAATCATGCAGCTAACAACTATGAGGTACGGCGCACGTTCCTTCGTTGGGATGGCAGGCGTCGGCGCCGCTGCAATCGGACTCACTCTGGCGCTCGCAGGCACACCGGCACAGGCGGCGACATCGATTCCTGTGCAGTCCGCGTCGGCTACCATCAGCGCGAGCCAAGCCGCATCCCATGCGCCACGGCTAACGGTTGCGGAGCTGCAGGCCGTCCGGAAGCTGGTCTCGACCAAGCGCGGACGCGAGGAGTTCTACTCGATCTTCGAGCACAGCTTCGGCCGAGTTGCTGTCGTTCGGACAGGCAAGTCACCTGCGCATACGCTCACAAGCGATCCCGGCTCACTCAACCCCGATCTGACCTGGGGCCTGTCGGGGTCTGGTGGTGAACACTTCTGGATCATCGCGTCGTACGCTGACATCCTGAGCGGGGCTCTTATCAGGGCGACGCCTTACTGCGTGGCCGGCCTGGGCCTGGCGATCGACCCAGCTGCTGCGGTGGCGGTCTGCGGCGGGGTCGTCTACGCCATCGACAGGCTGGCGGCAGGGCACTCTCCGCTCGGGAATCACGGCGTCTGGGCTGAGGTGCATTTCTGGCCCTTCTGGACGGGTGTTTATACCTGGTAGGCGGGCTGGGCGCGACCTGTCCCAGGCTCCGCTGCTGGGGCGGGTCGCGCCCGGATAAGTTGCCACCACACATGTCTCAGCTGGGGTCAGACTCCACCTGCGACTCAGAGAGAATGCCCGCCCGATTCTGGGCCGGATGCTCGGGATGTTACGTATCCGGTGTCGGCCAGCGCCTTGCCACGCGATGATGAGATATTCGGATCGCGGGTGGGCGGTGGAGACGATAGTGAGCGAGTACTTCCTGGGAGATGCTGGTCGGCTTCCACCGGGCTTAGGGGCGGGTGCGCAGGTCGCCGGGTACGTGCTGGAGGAGCAGGTCGGCGCGGGCGGCATGGCCGTAGTGTTCCGGGCGCGCGATGAGCGGCTACGGCGGCGCGTCGCACTGAAAATCCTGGCCCCGGCGCTGGCAGAGGACGCGGCATTCCGGCATCGATTCATTCGCGAATCGCAGGCGGCAGCTGCAGTGGATGACCCACACATTATCCCGGTGTATGAGGCGGGTCAGTCCGGGCAGGTGCTGTTCCTGGCAATGCGGTATGTTCCCGGCGGTGATGTCGGCACCCTTCTGAGACGCCATGGCGCGCTGGCCCTAGATCGCGCAGCCGCTATTGTCTCGCCCGTCGCCTCGGCCCTGGATGCTGCACATGAAGCGGGGCTTGTGCACCGAGACGTTACACCGGCCAACATGCTGCTGGATGTTCGTCCGGGTCGTCCTGACCACGTTTACCTATCGGACTTCGGGCTGAGCAAAGGCAATCTGTCGTCGGTCCAGCTCACGGGCTCGGGACAGTTTCTCGGCACCGCCGCTTACTCGGCTCCGGAGCAGATCCGAGGACATGCGGTGGACGGTCGGGCTGATCAATACGCACTGGCATGCGCAACGTTCGAGATGTTCGCTGGCGAGGCGCCCTTCTCCCGAGATCAGGCTCTCGCGGTCATCTATGCCCAGCTATCGGAGCCTCCGCCCGAACTGTCCAGTCGGCGAACAGGGTTGCCGATGGCCGTGGACGGTGTGCTAGCAAGAGCGCTGGCAAAGGCGCCGGCGGACCGATACTCGTCTTGTGAGGAGTTCGCCGTCGAGCTTCGCATGGCTCTGGGACTCGCGCCATATAGTTCTCATTGGGAGTCGTCGGCGAAGACTGATCGTGAGGAATCAACGATGGGCGCCGGCGCTCCGGCCGCCGCATTTCTCGGCGAGATCTCCGGCAGTCCTAGCGTTCCAGCACCCCCTCCCCTAGCTTTAGAAGAGCAGAGCCACCGGCGTCCGGCGCAGCGCCAGCCTCGGCACACCCACGCAAACAGTCCCGCCAGAATTGGCGTTCCGGCACGTGCCAATCTGCTTCTTCCTCACCAGGCGCTTGCAACGGAGACCGATCTTCTCGCAGGGCCAGGTGCTTATGGCAAGGAGTCCGGGAGGCGAGTCATCCGCGCGACGGCGATCAGCCTGCCTCGGCTCGCACCCGTCGCCAGGTGCTGATCGGGGGAGCAGCTTTCTCGGCAGCGGTTGCCATAGGCAGTCTTGCATGGGAACTGAGCCGGGACCGCACTGCATTAGGCAAACGGAAGCCACCTCCCCAGCACAGCCAGGCCACTTCTTCGCAAAGACGTCCCATGTGGCAGGCCGACGTCCCCTTGAGCGCGTCCGGCGGGCAAGTAACGCTCACAGCGGGTGGTGGAATAGTCAGCGCCGCAAGCGGAGGGGAGGTATTTACACTCCGCGCGAGTGACGGGGCGCAGATGTGGCATTTCAGCAAACGCGGATCCATAATTAATGGTATAGCGACATCTCGAGAGGCTGTGTATGTAGGCTCCCAGCCTATGTCTGGCCCAGGCGGTGACGAGCTTTACGCTCTGCATTCGGTCAGCGGGATGCCTCTGTGGAAGGTTGAAGGCTCAGGCAGCGGCCTGACAGCCGCAGCAGGAACGGTCTACGTCGATATCGAGGCACTGGACGCTCTTTATCTGTATGCACTGCGCGGCAGCGATGGGGCGCAGGTCGGGAGCTCCCTATAGAACTCGACGATAACTCCGCGATAGCTATCGGCAAAAGCCTAGTATACGTTGTGAGTCAGACATCTCCGTTTCGTATTTACGCATTGCGAAAGGAGAACGGAACGGAAGCCTGGAGTGCCCACGCTGGTGCTTTCGCGGGGCCGGTCGCAACGAACGGAAGCACTACCTTCGCGCTTGTCGGCTCTGCGGCTTCCTCAGCTGCTGATAATTTAACGCTGTTGGCGTGGGATGCCAGTGACGGATCGCCCTTGTGGCACTCAGACGTGGACGGTGGATTCGTTTCGCTGGCCTGCACCGGCGATGCGGTGTACGCGTGCGGCACGAGCAGTGAACTCCACGCGCTGAACGCGCGTGACGGAACCACTATCTGGCGATACCCAGTTAACGCTAACATTGCGCCCGCTGTCGCTGGAGACGTGATTTACGGCGGGAGCACTGAGGGCGGTTTGGTTGCGCTGCGCGCGAGCGACGGCAAACCTATCTGGAGTTCCCCTATCTACTTCACTTCAGGGCCCGTCGTAGGAACTGACGCTTTGTACGTCAGTTACGGTGCGAGGTCTTATGCGTTGCGCCTGTGACAGGCGATCTTGTTCAGCCGCCGGGCTCGTGCATCCACATGAGCAGCATTGAGCCGTAGGCGACGTCCCCGCTCCAGCGGCAGGACGGTGATGCTGGCCTTTAGGAGAATCGTGCAAGCCCCGGCCGCGATTCCGGTGGGGGCTAGTCTTCCCGTTTGGGGTCGGCTGCGGAGATCGCCATACATCAGCGAGTCGGCATGTACCTGCGGTCGTGGACTCTAATTACCATCGCGGTCTCGGCGAACCGTCAGACAGCCAAGAGAGGAAATCAACCAAGCAGTCTTGCCGTGGTCTCGAGGTCACAACAATTTGCCCCTTGCCCTTGCTGCTCCGCTAGCTGATGATTTCCTGAGCTACCTGAGCCTGGCCAGGCTGACGCCTGTTCCAGGAATGCCGCGGCCATCCGGGGCTGTGGACATGCACCATGCGTAAGTTCGCCGGGAGCCTGCTCTCCGGCAGCCTGCTGGAACGCCGCGAGACCGAGATGTAACCGCGCGAACCAGTCCGGGCCGGGTTCGTCCCGGCCTCGTTCCCGCCGTGATCCTGCCGGACCTCGGTCACGCGGGCCGCCCGCCCCGGCCGACGGCGGGCCGGACGGTGTCACCCCAAAGCGACCTTCGCGGTCAGCTTCCCCGGACGGGGGCACTCTGGCCGTCAGGATTCTGGCGGCTCGAAAGGGGATCAGCATGCGCGCGATCCTGCGGGTGCCGCGCGGGTTCCGGGGACCTACCGCTGGATCTCGTCGTCCAGTGGCCCCTCGGGAACCGGCACGATCTCGACGTCGCCGGTGTCATCCGACATCGATATCAAAATGCAGTGCAAGCAGATCACGCACCATTGCCTCAGCCTGATCAAGCTGCCGGGCCTGGGTGTAGGCCGGGAACTGCAGACGATCGCCCGTGACCTCTATGGCCCACCAGCCCTGACTGCGACGTGCTCTGGCAGTGAACGTTCCGGAAGGCATCAGATTCCCTCCTTCATCACCTGTGAGCTGGGCTGGTCGTGCGGCTCAACATCGAGATATTCGTCGTAGGCCGAAATGGTCACCACGAAGTGCTGCAGGAAGCCTTCCAGTCCCGCGCGACCGAATGGGTGCGGCCAGGGATCGCAGAACCAGACCGGGGCATCCCACGAGTATTCGCTGATGCCGTCGGTCACGGTCAGGCCTACGCGCGCCATCGTGCCCACCGTCCCCAGCCCGCCGACGTAAAAGCGCTCCGTCAGCATGCCGGTCAGCTCGATTCCTGCTAGCGGGGCCAGCTCCGCGCTCATGCGCGTCCGGAGTGCTCCGGAGTCGAGCAGGCACCCGACTGGCGCGAGCTCAAGCCCCTCCAGGGCGATGTCGACGACGGGTCGTGCGGTGAGGTTGCCGCCCGTGGCGGCCGGCAGCGCTCTTCTCACCAGCAGTGCAGCACGCTCTGGGGCTAATGCCAGCCGGTCTTCTACGCTCAGCTTCCCGGGACGGGCGGCACCCTGGCCGTCATGGCCGGCCGCCGGAGCCAGGAGGCAGACCCGGTCGCCGGCCGCCAGGGTCAGTTCCGGGTCGGGTTCCTGCAGGTCCCGGCCCCGCAGGACGGAGACGGGGACGTACCCGTCGGGCCAGGGGACCGCGCCGAGCGCCTGGCCGCTGGCGGGCGAGTCGCCGCGCAGGGTGATCTCGAGCACCTGGTAGCCGGCGAGCGCGTTGGGCGGTTCCGGTTCCGTCTCCGGATTCAGGGGCCTGCGGGGCTGACGGCTCGGACGAGGCCGCGCCGCCGTCCGCCGGCGCGGTCCCGGCCGGCGCCGGCCCGCCGATCTCGCCGGCGACTGCGTCCAGCACGCTGGCATTGGTGATCCAGCCCAGCACCTGCGTGCCGTCGCCGGACAGGACGGGCAGACCGTCCCGGCCGTAGGCCTGGAGCTGGCGCATGACCTGGGAGAGCGATTCGCTGGCGTAGACGGCCTGCGGGTCGGCCTGGTAGGTGACCCTGCCGGGCAGCAGAAGCGGGCCAGGCGGCACCGGCGCGCCCGTGACATGACCGTTGGACAGGGCGTGCCGTTCCGGGACGTCCAGCGGCTCCCGGAACGGGCGCATCGCGCTGGCGGCCTTCAGGTCGCCGAATGCGCGCCAGGGCGCGGCCCGGTCGAGGTCCTGGCCGCGGCGCAGCAGCTTGGTGGTGTAGATGTTGCCGTAGCTCAGGCCGCGCGAGGTCGCGGTGGCGATCGCGACGGCGAGCATCACCGGCAGGGTGAGGGTGAAGTCGCCGGTCAGCTCCACGACACTGGCGACGGAGGTCAGCGGGGCGCGGGCGGCCGAGGCGAAGACCGCGCCCATCGCGACGACGGCGTACAGGGCGGGCTGGCCCGCGCCGGGACCGAAGATATGGTCGACCGTCACGCCGAAGGCCATGCCGGAGGTCACGCCGATGAACAGCGACGGGGCGAACACCCCGCCCGACCCGCCGATGCCGAGCGTGGTGCTGCAGGCGATGATTTTCCCGGCGGCCAGCACGAGCAGGAACCACAGCGCGTAGCTCCCGGCGATCGCCTTGTACATGACCGGGTAGCCGACCCCGTACATCTGCGGGAGTGCCAGCAGGACCAGGCCGAGCGCGATCCCGCCGATCGCGGGACGGGCCCACTCCGGCCGGTTCTTCCAGGCCGCGTCCCACAGGTCCTCCACCTTGTAGAGCACGTTCTTGAACAGCAGCCCGATCAGCGCAGCGATGACGGCCAGGACCGCGACCAGCAGGTAGTTGCGCGGGTGCACCAGGGCGATGCCGGGCGGGAAGCCGGACAGGAACGGGTGGTCTCCGAGGAACGGGATGGCGACCGCGTCGGCGATCATCGCCGACAGCATGACCGTGAACATGGCGTCGACGGAGAACTCGCGCAGGATGATCTCCACGCCGAAGAACACGCCGGTGATCGGCGCGTTGAACGTCGCCGCGATGCCGCCGCCCGCGCCGGCGGCGACCAGGATCCGCATCCGGTTCTCCGGCACGCGCATCCACTGGCCGAGGCCGGACGCCAGCGCGGAGCCGATCTGGACGATCGGGCCTTCCCGGCCGACCGACCCGCCGGTCCCGATGCACACCGCGGACGCGACCGCCTTGACGACGCTGACCTGCGGCCGGATCCGGCCGCCGTTCTCCGCGACGGCGACCATCACCTCCGGCACGCCGTGACCGCGGGCCTCGCGGGCGTAGCGGTAGATCAGCGGCCCGTAGACCAGGCCGCCGATCACCGGGATGAACACGAAGAACGCCAGCCCCAGCCAGGGCAGATGAGAGCTGCCGGTGTAGCCGGCCTGGCCGAACTGGACATGGCCGGTGGCCAGCCAGGTGAAGAAGTAGATGAGATAGCGGAACGCGACGGCGCCCAGGCCCGACCCCGCGCCCACCAGCAGGGCGATCACGAACAGGCCGCCTCGCGAATCGCGCAGCCAGCCGGCCACGTGGGCCGGCCAGTCGTGAGTCCGGGCCTGGCCCGGCGCGCGCGCAGCGCGGCCGGTCACGAGCGGCTCCCGCTGGTCTTGCGGGCCTTGCTGGCCCTGGCCGCGGCTCTCGCTGGCCCGACAGGTTCCGCTGGCCCGGGCTCGTCCGGCCCGGGCTCGTCCGGCCGGGGCTCCCCTGGCCCGGGCTCGTCCGGGCTGGCGGGCCACTCGCTGTCCGGTACCTCGCCCGCCGCCCGGGCGAAGGCGCGGAAGGCGCTGGCCACCGCCGTCTGCTCGCGCGCCGGGAGCCTGTCCATGATCCCGGCCAGCAGGGCCCGCCGCCGGGCCGTGGCCTCATCGACGACCGCCCGGCCGGCGGCAGTGAGCGAGACCTGCACCTCGCGCCGGTCTGCCCGGGCGCGGGTCCGCCGGATCAGGCCCTTGCGCAGCAGCCGGTCGCACATGCGCCCGGCAGTCGACGGAGTCACCTCCAGCGACCTGGCCAGGTCCACCATCCGCTGCGGCCCGCGTGAGGCCAGCACCACCAGCGCCCGGTACTGCGCGATCGTGGTGTCCTCTGCTGCCGCGCCCATGGACCGGGTGGCCACCCCGACCAGCGTCCTGCTCGCCGTCAGGACGGCGTCCACCGCGGCCTCGTCAACAGCCATGCCAGTGATGCCCCATCTTTACTTGCACACTACAATGATTTCTATAAGACTATATCAGCGTGCTACAACTAATTCGCGGGGCGCCAGGCCCGGCGCGGCGGCCGGAGCCTGAGGGACTGACGTTGCGCGCCGCGCGAGGAAGAAGGGATCAGTGATGGCAGTCGCTGTCGGCTCGGCCTTGCTCGGATTGCTGATCGCAACGCTCGCGATAGGGATACCGCGCTGGATCAACAACCGCTCGCTGCGCTCGCAGCGGCATGACCTGTTCGAGCGCGATACCTACGAGCAGGCGACGGGCAGGTCGGCCGCCGATATCGCCGCAGACATCCCCGGCGGCGCGGCCGCGGGTGCAGAAGGCACCCCGAAGCGGCACATCGCGCACTCCGATGCTGACCGACCTTAAGGGTTAGAGAAGTGCTGCATGCGGATGCCAGGGCTCCGCTATTGTCCGCTCATGGGAGCTTCACCTGGGTTTAGCCGCGGTGGCCGGCGCATCTGGGCCTTGTCTGAGCCATCGGCGGTGCTGCTATGGCAGCTAGGCATGGCATCATCCTCAGTCGCTGCCGTCATCGATGCCTGCACGGGCCACCGGGTCGTCCTCAGCGGCTTCGTCCTGATCGCCCCGCTGTGCGCGGCGCTGACCGGCCGCTGGCTGCGGACGGCGGCGGCGGGTGCCTGGGCAGTCCTCCTGGTCGTGGTGCTGGGCGTGCCCGACGGGATCTGGGGCACCAGGCTGGAAACGTCGCTCATCGTTATCGCGGTCTTCGTCGCGGTAAGCAGCACCCTGGCGCTTCTCATCACCGTCCGCGGGGTCCTCTCGCTGGCCGTCACCGGCCTTTTTGCCGCCGGCTGCGGCAGCCACGATGCAGCGCGCCCCCGCCCTGCCGCGTCACCGGCACGGCCGGTCTCCTGCCGGCAGCAGTCTGAGGCCTGGGAGAGCAGTCCGGGCCCGGCCCAGCTGAGCGAGCTCACGGCGACACTGAGGACCATCCGGGCCGCGGAGGACTCCGCCGACGTTCCCGCCCTCATGACTGGGATGAAGAAGCTCACGCCGGCCAGCATCGCCCTGGCCAGGTCTCCGATCCCGGTCTGCGCGGATCCGGCCGGACTCTATATCGGTCTCGTCGAGCGGGTCGCTCAGGCCGGCTTCGACGCGCGCTCCGCGACCGGGCTGACCAGCCTGCTGAAAGCGGCCGCGCCGCTCAAGGGCCTCAGGGCTACCGAATCCAGGCTGACTGCCGAGGTCGACCGCGCGCTCGCCGCGGAGTCGTAACGCCCCGGGCGCGCTATGAGCCGGTGCGGATCTCGATCACGGCTGCAGCCAGCGTGCTCACCAGCGCAGCTGCCGCCACTGCACCCAGGAAGGCCAGCTGAGTCGCGGTGCCCCAGATGCCGTCGGGAATGCCGAGGGCAACTGCCAGCCCGGTGACCCACAATCCGGTGAGCCCGGTCATGACCCAGCGTCCCGTCAGAAGCACGCAGCAGGGCCCGGCGACCAGCAGGCCCATCAGTATGACCCGGTGGCCGAGTACGGCATCAGTGCCCGCCACGACAACTGAGATCCCCACGCCCAGGAACCAGAGCTTCCTGGCTGGCCAGCCGGGTATCAGAGACGGCCGTTGCGGCAGGGGCTGAGCCAGGCCAGGCGCCGGGGCGCAGGCACTCGCCGGTGAGCCGCCGACGCCAGGCGATCCCGGTGACCTTGCTGAGATCTGAGCTGCCGTTTCTCCGGCAGGTGGCGATGTGCCTGCCGCGCCTGCATCTGAGCGGCCAGCCCGGCGCAGGCCGGACACGATGCGGATGACGAAAACGACCGCGACCGCGCCGCCGGCCGAGATCGCTATCTGATAGCCGTCCTGAGCGCGTACCGCGACCAGCACAGAGCCGACGAAGATGACGTACGCGGCAATGATCACGATGCCGGCCTGCCGGCCGATCCCGCGGTCGCGGTAGGCGATCACGAGCACGGCTGCGGTGAGCCCGACGTACCACGCGGTGATGAGCGTCGTCTGTCCCGTCGGCGCGCCCAGCCCGATCACGGTTGCCGGCAGCAGCAGGCCCAGAGCGACATTCAGGGTATTGCTGTTCAGCGCGGTGCTCAGCGTCGCCGCTCCCCGGCCGCGGGCCGCCAGGTAGACGGCGGCGACCGCATTCGGCAGGCTCGTGACGGCCGCTAGCACCAGGCCGCCCACAACGATCTCCGGTATCGCGAACCGGTTTCCGAGCGCTGAGGCGGCGCGCTCCATGGTCACACTGGCGACGACGACGACCAGCAGCGCCATGACGGCAACGACAACATCCTGGCGCCGGCCGCGCGCCGGCCGGATAGCGTCCTCGAGCTCTGCCTCCTCCTCGGCCACGGCGGCCCGCAGCGAGGCGACCCATGGTGCCGGCAGTCCGAACCGGGCAAGAGCTGCCTCGCCTGCGCTGAGCACGACCGCGTAGAGCGCGATAATCGCCAGCACGAGCACGAAGCCCGCGATCGGCGGCACCACGCCGAGCACCACCACGATGCACACGATGCCCACGCACACGGCGACTGCCCCGCCCAGGACAACGACCCTGCGGTGCAGGCGGATACGCCCCGCGACGACGGCACCAAGGCCGAGCAGGGCGGCCAGGTTGAAGACGTTCGATCCGATGACGACGCCGGCGCCCAGCCGCTGCTGATGGCCGGCTATAGCGCTAAAGGCCGCGGTGACCTCGGGCGCGTCTGCGGCCAGAGCCGCCACGATCCCCAGGAGCGCCTCAGAAAAGCCCAGGCGCTCGCCAACCCGCTCCAGCCGGGACACCAGGACCCAGCTCGTAGCCAGGCTGACAATCGCACCCGCAAGGAATGCGGGACCTGCAACGGCGGCCGACATCAGTCAGTGAGCCCGGCCGACGTAGCGGTTCCTCGCGGCAGGGCAGCAGATCGAGTCGACAGCGTGTCCGCGATGCACGATTTTGCCTTCTGCCATCGGGAGAGGCTAACACCGTCGACTTCGCTGCCAGGCTGCGACCCTTGACGCAACCAGATGGTTGCGATAGCTTTATCGCAACAGCACGGTTGCTATAAATCGGAGGATCCCTCTCATGCCCATCCCGGATCGCATCGAGCGCACCGTCGATCTCGCCCAGCCGCCTGAGCGGGTGTGGGAGGCGCTGACCAGCGCCGAGGGTCTCGGCGGCTGGTTCGGGAACCGCGCCACCGTGGACCTGCGCCCCGGCGGCACCGCCAGCATCGAGTGGGATAACGAGCAGGGAACCAGGGCCACCCTGACGATCGCCGTCGTGGAGCCGCCGGCCAGGTTCGCCTGGACCTGGGGGATCCAGGGCCTGCCCGACAGCGATCCGCGCCGCACCTACGTCGAGTTCACCCTGACGCCCAGCGGCGGGGGGACGCGGCTGACCGTCGTCGAGTCCGGGTTCGCGCAGGTGCCCGACGACCTGCTCGGTACCGCTTACCAGGGCAACGTCGAGGGCTGGGCCCAGGAGCTGGGCGAGCTGGCCGACTACCTCGATGCAGCGGCCTGATCCGGAGGAAGTCGCGGAGTCGGTGTTCGCCGCCCTGGCCGAGCCGACCCGGCGCAGCATCCTGAGCACGCTCGCTGCCCGCGGCCCGGCCACGGCGACCGACCTGGCGGAGCTGCTGCCGATCTCCCGGCAGGCGATTGCCAAGCACCTGGACCTGCTCGCCGACGCGGGCCTCGTACTCGCCGAGCCGGGCGAGCGCCGCCGGATCCGCTACCGGGTCAACGCGGCGCCGATGGCGATTGCCCAGTCCTATCTCGCGGCGCTCGCCCGGGACTGGGACAGCAAGCTGGCCAGGCTCCGGCAGGTGCTGGAGGGCCCGGACTGACACCTTTCCGAACAGCTCGAATGACGGAGGATCCGATGGAACTCAGGCAGGCAGCGCAACGCGACACGTCCGGCTCCAGGGCGGACGCGAGAACAGCGGCGGCGGCAGGTGCGGTGACGCTTGGCCTGGCTGGCGCGTGCTGGGTGGCGGCGGTTCGCCAGATGAGCGGAATGAACATGGGCGCCTCGACGCGGCTGGGCTCGTTCGCGTTCTTCGCCGGCCTGTGGGTGCTGATGATGGCGGCGATGATGCTGCCGGGCGCGGTGCCGGCCGTCGTGCGATTCGCGAGGCGGCGCCAGGCGCCAGGACGGCGCAGGGCCGCTGCGCGCCGTTCCGCGTCTTCCTGATCTCCTATCTGGCCGTCTGGGCGGCAGTCGGTGTCGTCGGTCTACGCGGTGTACCGGCCGCACGGCACCGTCGCCGCTGGCCTGGTGGTGATCGCGGCCGGGCTCTACGAGCTCACGCCGGCCAAGCGGCGCTACCGGGCGCGCTGCCGGGAGAGCACGCAGTCGGGACTGGGATTCGGGCTGTGCTGCGTCGGCTCGAGCATCGGCCTGATGCTCGTGCTCGTGGCGGTGGGCGTCATGAGCATTGCCTGGATGGCCGTCATCGCCGCGGTGGTCGTCGCGCAGAAGCTGCTGCCCGCCCGGGCCGTCCTGGATGTGCCGGTCGCCCTGGCCATCACCGGACTCGGGGTCCTGATCATGGTCGCGCCGTCGTCAGTCCCCGGGCTCATGCCGCCGATGTAGCACAGCAGGCACCCGCCCGCTCACCGTCATCCCGCGAACGAGAAAGAAGGAGACAGGCAATGAGCACTCACAAGACCGGAACACGCGAGCAGTGGCTGGCAGCCCGCCTGGAGCTGCTGGAGGCGGAGAAGGCGCTGACCCGCCGCGGCGACGAGCTGGCACGCCAGCGCCAGCAGCTGCCCTGGGTCAGGATCGACAAGGAGTACCGCTTCGACACTGACGGGGGAACGGCGTCACTCGCCGACCTGTTCGCCGGGCGCTCGCAGCTGCTCATCTATCACTTCATGTTCGGGGCCGACTACACGGCCGGGTGCCCGTCCTGCTCGGCGATCGCCGATGGCTTCAACGAGTCGGTCGTCCACCTCGCCAACCACGACGTCACGCTGATGGCCGTGTCCAGGGCTCCGCTGGCCAAGCTGCAGGCCTACAAGCGGCGGATGGGCTGGACGTTCCCGTGGGCGTCGTCGGCGGGCAGCGACTTCAACCACGACTTCGGAGTCGCGCACACCAAGCAGGAGTGGGAGTCCGGATCGGCTGAGTACAACTTCCGCGACATCGACCTGCGGCCGTCACCGGAGAACAGCGCCGGAATGGACGACTTCGCTGCCAGCATCGTCGGCACGGACTGGGCGACGTACCGGCGGGAAGGACCGGGCGTGAGCGCGTTCGCGCTGGAGGACGGCGTCGTCTACCACACCTACTCGGCCTACGAGCGCGGGCTGGACGGCCTGTGGGGCATGTACCAGTGGCTCGACCGCGCGCCGCTCGGCCGCAACGAGAGCGGCTTCTGGTGGCGCCGGCACGACGAGTACGACAGCCAGTAAGAGCGTGAGCTGGGTGCCAACGGCGTTCCGCCGATGGACTGGCTTTCCGTCAGAACTCGACCCTGAACCTCGGGGTGAAGGTTATCGCCGTCGGTCTGACGCCGACGATGCGGTCGACCCGGTAGCTCCGCAGCTCGCCTATGTCGTTGACGACGAAGAGGACCAGATTGCCGTCCTGCGTGCGGCGCAGCGAGTACGGCTCGACGCGGCGCGATCCCCACCTGCCGTCCGTGGCCCCGTAGTCAATGTCGACTTTCAGCCGGTTTGCCCCCGCGTACCGCAGAAGCTCAAGCGGAACACCCTGACGCCATGAGGTGATAGCCCTGGGTGCCTGCCATCCGGGGTCGAGGCTGCCGAGCGATGCCCGCGGCAGCTGGCTGGCCCTTCGGCTGCCCGCCAGCCAGTGGAACACGTCATCGAGGGTCGTCCAGAAGTCCGCGAAAGGCGGGAGCGGCCTGGAAGCTGATGGCCGAGCATGTTCTCCCACTCGGCCTCAATCTCGTCGCGAAACGGAGATGAGCGAATCGTGTCGACGTCAGGTACGTCTATGCCGGCGTGGCTGCACTTGCGCTCGAGGACGGCTCCGACCTGACGTTCCATGCCGATCAGGTCTGGGTGACGGTGCATGTGGACGACGTCGTAGAGATCCCTGGGCCTGCATCGCTCTGACAGCGCCCGGAGTTTCTCGGCGAACAGCTCAGTGATCGAGTAGCAAGACACGCCGTCGACAGGAAGCGGAGCGTCGCTGTACTGGTGCCCGATTTTCCGCATGACCGGCTGCTGAACTAGGACCTCATCAGTGGTGATGTCGAGTTTCACCTTGGGAGATACTGGTTGTGGATTCGGGCCTTGGTAGGCGAGCCGGCCCTGAGTGGCGGGGTACCACGCCGGTTCCGCCGTCGCCGGAACGCCGTCTCGTCGACGGTTAGCTGGATCCCTGACTCTTCTCGGAGCCAACCGGCGATTTCGACGAACACCGGGCGCAGGTCAGCGGGGTCGTCGATGCCGCCCTGCTTCACCGTGAAGTCGAGGTCCTCAGAAAAGCGGAAGGTCTCGTAGTAGCACTTCCGCAGGCAGGTGCCGCCCTTGAACACCCAGCTGTCAGCGAGCGCAGGGTGTCGTCCGATCCCGGCAAGTAGCCAGCCGAGAAGGTAGTCTTTCTCGATTACTCCGATGTCGAGCGTCCACTCCGCGCGGAGCTGCTCGAGCTCGCGCTTGGAGATCATGCGGGCTCCTGGGGCTCGATCGCGACATTGACACGCAGCCCCCAGCGCATTACGCGCCGACCGCCATCGGGCCCGTCGGGATCGAGCGCGGAGATCCCGGCCGAGACTCGCTCCTGCGACGCTTCTCAGGATCTCGGGTGCGTCAAGATCAAGCGCCTCGACGAGATAACCGAGCCGCTTGAAAACAGTCCTGTTGCCCAGGCGGTCGCCGTAGTTGACCAGGAGCGCCGGATCGTGATCGTCGAGGAAAGCGCCGAGGATGTCCGCCGCATGACGGACTCCACCCGCGAGCCTCGGGTCATCTAGTACGTCGATTACGGTGCGGCCCGGGTCAGCGAACCGGATGCGGCTTTGTCCGTGCCACTCCGACTGACAGTCCGAAGGCAAGCGCTTCCCGACTGGCGTGGGCAAGCAGATAGTCGTGATCGAGGAGGTGGGCGTGCGAAGACCGGACTCGTTCGGTCGTCTTCAGCACCGTCGTCCGGAACACCTGATCGGTGAGCGCCCAGTGATTAGCGTCGACGTCCATCCGGTGAAGTACCTCCTAAGAGGAAGCCGCCTCCGCTTGCCGGATTACCTCAGGCCCCTCTCAATGACCGTTCAGCTTGTGTTGCCAGAGTGCTGTCGTGGGGCTCGATCTCTCACTCAGGCCGCGGTCGCGGCCGCCAGGCCTGGCTGACTCGCGACGGTCCGCGCGCAGGTCAGCGGACGTACGCGCGCTCATTGTCCTGGTCGGGCTGCCGGTGCTCATCTTCGGCGTCCCCGCTCTGCTGGGGCATCCGATCCTGCCCGGCGATGATCTGACGCAGAATTACCCGCTGCGTGTCCTGGCCGGGCGGCAGCTGGCCAGCGGCACGCTGCCGCTGCTCGATCCGTACATCTGGAGCGGCGCGCCGCTGCTGGCCGGCTGGAACGCCGGTGCCGCCTACCCGCTCACGCTGCTGTTCGCGTTCCTGCCCGGCAGCGCGGCCTGGACGCTGAACCTGATTGTCACCTGGGCCGTAGCCGCCGCCGGGATGTTCTGGTTCCTGCGGGCGCTGCGGCTGTCGAGCCTGCCGAGCGCACTCGGGGCAGCGTCGTTTGCCTTCGCCGGGGCCATGACCGCCCAGGTCGGGCATTTCGGCCTGGTGGCCGGCCTGAGCTGGGTGCCGCTGGAACTGCTCTGCGTCCTGCGGCTGTCCGAGGTCAGGTCCCTGGCCTCCCGGCTGAGCTGGATCGGCGGGCTGGCGGCCGCATTCGGGCTCACGATCCTGGCCGGGGAACCGCGCGCCATCGCCAACGCCGGCGTCGTGGTGCTCCTGTACGCGGTCTGGCGGATTGTCCGGCTCGGGCGCAGGGGCGCCGGCGCGGCTGCGGTCTCGATCGCGGCCGCGCCTCCTGCTCGGCGCGGGCATCGGCGCGGTTCAGTGGATGCCCGGCCTCGCGAGCGTCGCGACCTCTCAGCGGAGCGGCTCGCTGGCGCTCTTCAGCTCCGGCTCCCTGTCGCCGCGGTGGCTGCTGCTCATGCTGGTGCCGGACCTGCTCGGCGGGTCAGGCTCGCTCGGCCAGCCTGCCTTCTTTGCCGGCTACAACCTGGCCGAGGTAACGAGCTATGTGGGGATACTTCCCGTCGCCGGGGCGCTCGCGCTGCTCGGCCGCCTCCGGCTGCGCCAGCGGCCGCCGGAATGGCTGATCTGGCACCTGGTGGCGCTGGCCGGGATCGTCCTGGCGCTCGGAGCCAGGACTCCGGTCGGTCATCTCCTGGCGGACATCCCCCTGTACGGCGGCCAGCGGCTGCAGAGCCGGAACCTCATGGTGGTGGACCTGGCCCTCGCGGTCCTGCTCGCCTACTGGGCTCGACGGGTTCCTCGGCGACGCTCGCCGGCGCCCGTCCCCCTCTCGTGGCCGGCGGCGGCCGGACGCCGAGACGCTGCTCGGCGTCCTGCCCGGCCGTTGCGATGATCGCCGTCGTCCTCATCGCCCTGTTTTTCGGCGCGGACCTGCTGCGCTGGCTCGGCGTCAGCCATCCGGCCGCCGGGACTGCCGTGCGCCTGAAGCCCTGGCTGGTCCCGTACGCGGCGATCGGCGCGGGCGCCGTCGCCCTGGTCCTGTTCGGGCGCCGATTGCCAAGGCGGCTGAGATCGCGTCTGGTGGCGGGCTTCGTCGCCGTCGACATCGTCGTCTTCACGGTGCTCGGGGTCGTGGCCGTGCGCACCAGGACCGGCTCCGGGGTCATCCCGGCGGCAGTCCATAAGGGCACGGCGGCCCAGAAGCGCGCGGCGGCCGCCAGGACCGGGTCCGCCGCCCCGCTACGGCCGATCGCCGACCTCGGCTACGGGGGCCGGTTCGCGATCTACGATCCCGCCAACCTTGACGGGGCCGCCGTCCGGACGCTCGGCTCGCCGGACCTCAACGTGCTGACTGCCACGCCGTCAGTCCAGGGGTACTCGTCCACAGTCGCCGGCTTCTATGCAACGGCTACCGGCTCCCACCGGGCCACCGGCGACGGGCAGAACGTTCTGAGCCCGAAAGCGATCGGCGACGGGACACTCGACCAGCTCGACACCTCCGTCCTGCTGACGCTGCCGGAGTATCTGCTGACCGGGTCAGGTGAGCCCGGCGCGACGGCCGGCCCGGCCGGAAGCGGCAGCCGGACGGTCGCCGCCGGGCACCAGGCGACGTGGTATTTCGGCAGGTCGGTGGACGTGACCTCGGTGCGGGTGCCGGACTCGGCGGCCAGGAAGGACGCGGCCGGAGGGATCCAGATCGGCCTGGTCAGCGCGGCCGGCTCGACCCGCTGGTACCGCGCCCGCGCGGACGGCCGCTCGCTGCTCACGATCACGCTCTCGCATCCGGCCGCGAGCGTGGCCGTCGTCGTCAGGGCGGGCCGGGTGCTGAGTCATCTCGGGCCGCCGGCCGTGCGGAGCGCCGGGCGGCACAAGGACGTGTTCGTGGCGGACGGCGAACTGCAGAACGCCCTGGTGCCGCCGCGGTGGGGCTTCGCCGGGCTTGACGGCGCCTTCGCGATCTTCACTGATCACGATGCCAGGGCCGCGCTCACCATCACGGCGCTTCCGGGCCGCTCGGCCTCGGGCGCCTCAGTGCGTCAGGTCGCAGGCTCCGCGGCTGAGCCGGCGGCCGCCGCGGTCTACTCCCGGCACGGCGTCAGGATCGTGCGCTCGGTCGCGGCCATTCCCGGCTGGACCGCGGTCTGGCATCCCCGCCGGGGGCCGCCGGTCACGCTGACCGTGCGCCGCAGCGGGCTGGTGCAGGCCGTGGACGTCCCGGCCGGCAGCGGCATAGTGACCTGGACGTATGTGACACCCGGATTCACCGGCGGGCTCGCGCTTGTCGGCCGCGGCGCTCGCGCTGCTCGCTGCGCTGCTGGGCGCCCAGTGGGACCTGCGCCGCCGCCGCCGAGCGCCGGCTGACGACGGCGGCAGCGACAGCGACGCCGGCGCTGCCGCCCTGGCTGACGCGGCGGTCAGCTGACAGGCTGTGGGCATGGCAGATGAGCGGGACCGGCAGGCTGCGTTCGCCCTGCGGGTGTGGGGTTACAAGCAGGGCGAGGTCGTCTCGCTGATGATCCACCTGGGCGACCGGCTGGGCCTGTACCAGGCAATGGCGGGAACGGGGCCGATGACCGCAGCCGATCTGGCCGCCTCGACCGGCTTGCAGGAGCGATGGCTGCTGGAGTGGCTGCGCGGTCAGGCCGCAGCCGGCCTTGTCGACAGCGCTGATGGCGTGACGTTCGAGCTGAGCGACGAGGGCGGCGCAGTGCTGGCGGACAGCGCCGGGAGCCTGCTGTTCGCGGCCGGCGCGTTCAACGGCGGCGTCGCGGCACCGGAGGTGGTGGACAAGATCGCGGACGCGTTCGCGTCCGGGCGCGGGCTGAGCTACGACGAGCTGGGTCCGGCGGCGGCGCACGGGGTCGAGCGAATGAACGAGCCCTGGACCCGGCTGGCGCTGGTGCCGCTGATCCTCCCGGCGCTGGACGGCGTTGTCGATCGCCTGACCGCAGGCGCGCGGGTGGCGGATGTCGGGTGCGGGTCCGGCATTGCGCTGGCGACGCTGGCCGCGGCCTTCCCCGCGTCGCGGTTCGAGGGCTTCGACCCGTCCGGGCATGCGATCGCGCGGGCGCGGGCCCGGCTGGCCGACGGGGGCCTTGGCAACGCGGAGGTGCGGACGGCCGGAGCGGAGGACCTGCCGGCCGGCAACGGCTACGACTTCATCCTGACCCTGGACTGCCTGCACGACATGCCCCGCCCGGCGGCGGCGATAGCGGCGATTCGCAAGGCCATCCGGCCGGACGGCACCTGGCTGATCAAGGACATCCGGTCCGCCCCGTCCTGGCAGGACAACCTGCGCAACCCGGTGCTGGCCATGATGTACGGGGTCTCAGTCGCCAGCTGCATGTCCTCGGCGCTGTCCGAGCCCGGCGGGCCGGCCTCGGCACTCTGGGCTTCAACCCGGAGGTCGCCGAGCGCATGTGCCGGGAGGCGGGCTTCTCGCGCTTCACCGTCCGTGACTTCCGCGAGCCGGCCAACCTGTACTACGAGGTCAGGCCCTGAGCCGAGGCGCGGGCTTCGGCACGGTTCTTGAGCGCCTCGTTGAGTGCCTGGAAGCTGGCCCCCGCGTTGGCGAAGGTCTTGCCCGAGACGATGGTGAGCGGGTCCCTGAAACTACTTCGGCCGCGGCGGCTAGTCACCGGCGCCGATGACCTGGAAGTCCTGGTTGACGAAAACATGGTGCGGCCAGTTGACGCCTATGTTGTGGACTTCGTAGTCGCCGTTGCCCAGCTCTACGACTCGGTCGACGACGCCGCCCGGGTAAGCAGTCAGCGAGGCTTCGGTTGCTTTATCCGCCACCGTTCCGGTGGCGATTGTGCCCTGCCCCTGGGTGTAGTCCGCCGGGATCTGGCCGACGGTTTTTGTCGAGCCTGACGTGCCTTTCTGGAAGGGGATCACCTCCGAGGCCGTCGTGGATGTGGCGGCGGGCGGGTGCGCGATGACCTCTGTCGCCGTGATGGTCGTGCTGTCGGCCGTCCCTAGTACGAGCACGGGCTGGCCTGTCGTCACGACGCTCGACCGAGGCAGGGCTCGTCCCGTTCTCGTAGGTTGTGGCGGATATGTCTTTGATGGTGATCTTCTGGCCCCCGGCTGTCGTCAGCGTGAAGCCCGACGGGGATGTGCTGCTGACTGTGCCAGCTGACCCGCCTGGCTCCGGACCGCTCCGGGCGTTGGATCCGGAACCGCCGCGCGAGCCGCCGCTCGCGGTGGGCGAGCCGCTGCCAGCAGTGGATGAGCCGCTGCCCGAGGTGGCGCTGACGACCCCGTAGGAACCCCCCGCGATCGCGATGGCCGCGACTGCGACGACGATGGACCTGGTGAGCTTTCGAGAAGACATTAGCTGAACTCCTCTCACTGAGTTCTCATCTCAGGATGCCGACCCGCGCTGGAAGTGCGCTGGGATCAAGCTGGACGCCTGCCATCAGGTAGCTCCACGCGGGCTGACCTTTAGCTGACCCCGCCACCACCGCACGATCCAGATCCAAGCCGGTCCCGCGCCATCACCGCCGCCGACCCGCTACCCGACGAACTGCGTCAGGCCATCGTAGCGGTCAACGGCAGCCGCTGAATTGCGCACTAGTTTGGCCGAGGTCAGGTCTCCGCTTCACCGTCCGTGACCTCCGAGAGCCCGCCAACCTGTATTACGAGGTCAGGCCCTGAGCCGATGCCCGCGGCCTGCCGGCGGCGCGTCGATGTCGATCGTTGCCGACATGGTCCTCACCCGGTCCTCCGCTCTTCCCGGCCTGACTTCGTGGGCGCCTCTCCCCGTAACCTGTCACGATCGCGCCGCGAGCGCATGCACCGGGTGGCGGGATTCTCGCGCTGCACCGTCCGCGCTCTCCGCGTGCCGCCCGGGCTCTGCCTTGCGGTCAGGCCCTGAGCCGAAGCGGGCGTCCAGCCGGGCGGTGACGCGACGGCCGAGCCGCTGCATCGGTGCCTCCACCAGGTAGTAGGTCAGGGCGGAGCAGCCCAGCAGCGCGGCCAGGAAGACGACCGAGACGCCCGCCTGCAGCCAGTCCTGGTGCTGATAGCTGCGCGGGAACGGGATGTCGTCATAGAGGTCGAGCATCAGCGGCAGCATCAGGTAGACCGAGTAGCTCACCAGGCCAAGCCAGGCGAGGACGGCCGGAACGCGCAGTTTCTGCAGCGCCAGCCCGGCCGCGATGGTCAGCCCGGCCAGCGCGACCGACACGACCCACTCGCGCTGCTGGAGTGCTGACTGACTTCCGGGGCTGACGGCGGGAATGTGCCAGGCGCCGGCCGCCATGACCGCCGCGAAGACCCCGGCGGCGACGGCACTGGCGCGCCAGTGCCCGATCTGCCCCTGCCGGGCGCGGTACAGCATGGTGCCGGTGAACATCAGCGCGAGGATGGCCAGGCCCTCGTAGGCGAACCGCCGCTCGTTGCAGACGACGAGGATCAGGCCGGTGCCGGCCGCGAGCCAGGCGCCCAGCGTCCGGGTGAGGCCGCGGGTGGCGACGGCGGCGGCGAGCCCGCCGATCACGAGCACGTCCGCGGCGAGCGCGACGTGCGTGAGGCCGAATGTCCGGGACAGCAGGCCGTTCGGCAGCACTCCGCCGAGCAGCAGCGCCCCGGCCGCGAAGGCGACCGCGAGGACGCCGCTGCGGCGGTGCAGGCCCTTCGTGAACAGCGCGCTCAGCAGCAGGTAGAACACCATCTCGTAGGACAGCGTCCAGATCACCACGATGAGATTGGTGCCGCCCAGCAGGTCATTGAGCATGAACAGGTGGGACGCCACCATCGCCGCCACGTTGTGACTCATGCCCTGCAGGCTGACCAGGCCGGCGAGGCTGAGCAGCAGCGTGGCCCCGGCGACGAACACGAAGAGCGGGAACAGGCGGAACAGCCGGCTGATCCAGAACGTCCGCAGGCTGCCCCGGCGTTCCAGGGAAGCTGGCACGATGTAGCCGCTGATCAGGAAAAAGACCAGCACCCCGTACAGCCCGGGATCGAAGACGCTGAACACCACCGCGTGGATGCCGGGCAGCACCCGGGCGCCGAAGTGCTCGTACACCACGCACAGCGCGGCGATCCCGCGCAGCGCGTCGAGCCAGGCCAGCCTTGGCCTGCCCGCGGCTTTCGCCGGGACGCGGTCCAGGGCTACAGCCGGTCGGGTGGCCAGGTGCTGTGCAGTCATGTCGTCCAAGATCGCCGGGTCGGGGCTCCCGCTACAGGCCGGACGCTATCGACGCAGACTTTGTCATAACTTGGCAAATCTCTGACGAAACCCTGACGATCCTATACCTGCCGCACGGTGCCGCCGGTGATGCCGCGGACCCGGTTGCCCGCAGGCGGTGCAAGGCAAACAATGAGGTACGCCGCGAAAGGGGGGTGCGCGTGTCCGAGCAGCAGCCTGGCCGGCGACCGCTGAACCGCCAGGACAGCCACCTCGCCCAGCAGATGGCCGAGCGGGCGGCCGACCTGGCCAGGGATTCGCACGCCCGCACCCGGCACGCCGCGGTGCTGGTCCGGGACGGCAGCCTGCTGGCCTGGGGAACGAACGGCGTCCCGTTTCCGGGCGAGGACCACTGCTACTGCAAGTTCGGTGAGCTCGGCCATCATGACCAGTGCCGGACGCATGCCGAGCAGCGGGCGATCACGCTGGGACGCGACGCCGACGGCTGGCGGCTGCTGCCCGGATCGAAGCTGATCTACGTGCGGCTGGAGGCAGACGACTCCATCCGGCTGGAGGACCCGCACTTCTGCGCGCGCTGCAGCCGCCTCGCGCTGTCCCTGGGAATTGCCGAGTGGATCTTCGCGCTGCCCGACGGCCTGACCGCTTATACCTCCGCCGACTACGACAAGATCGCCCAGCTCAGGTGGTAGCTACCAGGCGGCGGCGATCACGTTGACCGGCCAGGCGAGCGGCGTGTAGGTGCTGCCGCTGTAGATGCCGGCGTTCGGTTTCCTGTCCGGACATCGGCGACGATCGCCTGGCCCCCGTTGTAGCTGGCCCACAGCACGTCGTCCGGGTCGATCACCGCGCTCGCGTTGTAGCCGGTGTAGCGGCCGCCACTGCCGGTGATCGTCAGCTTGTTGACCAGGGTCAGCCTGCCGGTCCGAGCCGAGAACCGGAGCAGGCTGGTATAGACAGGCGAGCCAGGCCCGCCGCCCGGCTGGTGTTGCAGGCGATGAACACCGTCCGGGCGTCGGGCGTCATGTACGCCATTGACCACGAGATGGTTGGCGTGCCGTGAATGGCGAAGGGCTTGCTGGCGGGCGTCACCTCGCTGCCACTGGCTGTCACGTTCAGAAGCCGCAGCTGGTTCGCATCGGGCGCCGGGATGAAGGCCAGGAACTTGCTGTCCTGCGCCCAGGAGAGGGTCACGAGGCCGGGATCATCCAGGCCTGTCTGGGCCTCCTTCTGAGCCCACTTCGGTCTGGCAGGGCTGCAGCTGTGCAGACGTGCCTGACCCAGGTCTTCGCTTGCCCGCTGGCGAGGTTGTAGATCCACAGGTATGACGAGGCGCTGTTCGTCCCGGCGTGCTCTGCCAGTGCCGCCAGTGACCGGCCATTCGGCGACAGTGCCATCGTCTCGAGCTGGTCGGTACCGGGCAGCTTCGTCAGCGGCCCGCTGAGGCTGGCCCGGTCAGCCGCAGCGGACGCGCCGGGATTAATGTGCAGCAGGAAGAATCCGTCTGCGTACAGGCGCTCGTGCACATTGACCGGCCGCTGGGCCGCCAGCACAAAGGTCCGGTCGTCTGCTGCGGCGCTCACGTTGATGAATGTCGTGTAGGGCGCAGGCGGGGTGATGCGGGCGATGACCGCGCCGGTCGCGGTGGCGCGGACCGTGGCGGTCGCCAGCACTTCTGCTGTCTGCGGTTTTCTGAGTGGCATCGGCCTGACGCTGTTCGAGCGCGACATAGTAAGGCGGCACGCTGGTCTGGATCGGCGCCGTCGGCGGGGGCAGTACCGGAATGCGCGGCCTGGAACCGCCGATCGCCAGTGCCGCGGCGACCACCGCGAGTACGGCCAGGGCCGCTCCGACGGGTAGCAGCCAGCGGCTGCGATCCAGCGTCCGGATCCTGCTGCGGCCCCTGTGCGCGGCAGAATCCGGCACGCGGTCCGGCTGCAGCTCCAGCGGCGGCAGCGGCGGCGTGACCTGGCTGGCCTTCGCCCGGAAGGCTTCGGCGAAGCTCGTTCTCAAGCTGAGTCATGACCTCTCCTTCAGCTTGCGGCCGAGAGCGTCCAGCGCCCGGTGGGCCGACGACCTGACCGTGCCCTGGCTGATGCCCATGAGGGTGGCGATCTCCGTGTCCGGCAGGTCCAGGTAGTAGCGCAGGATGAGCGTCTCGCGCTGGCGCCGCGGCAGCCGGTCGACCGCGCGGATGAGCTCAGCCCGTTCCTCGCCGCCGAGTACCGCGGCCTCCGCCGAGGGAGCCGGAAGCTCATGGAGCACGCGCCGGGCGTCCAGGGCGCGGCGCCGCAGGGCCGAGCGGCAGGCGTTCAGCACCGAGACCCGGACGTAGTATTCCGCGCCCTCGACATGCGACAGCCGGTCCCAGCGCCGGTACAGGTTGCAGAACGCCTCCTGCACCACGTCCTCGGCCGTCTGCCCGGTCGCCGAGAATGACGTACGCGAGCCGGATGAGGCCGAGTGCCTTCGCCTGGTACAGAGCCCCGACAGCGGCGGCGGCGTCCCCGGTCCCGGCAGCAGGGCCGTCGTCGAGCGCGCGCGGCGGAAGCCTCAGGGCCGCCGTCTCCCGGAACTCATCGCTCGTCACGCAACAAGTAACGCTGTCAGCTGACCTGTGCTGCTTCGCCCGCAGAAAATTTCCGGCTAATCCCGCAGGATGAACCGCTCCACCGCCGTGGCGAAGCCCTCGTCCTCGTTCGAGGAGGTGACCCGGCGGGCCGCGCGCTTCACCTCGCTGCTGGACTGGCCCATGGCGATGCTCAGCCCGGAGTGGGCGAACATCAGCACGTCGTTCGGCATGTCTCCGATGGTGGCGATGTCATCAGGCTCGAGCTTGTACTTGGCGGCCAGGTACTTGGCGACCTCGCCCTTGTTGGCCTTCGGATGAGTGACGTCGAGGTAATACGGCTGGGACTGGGAGGCGGTCACGTGGTCGCCGAACTTGTCGTGCACCGCGGTGGTGGCCTTCTCGACCGCGTCGTGGTCGTCGCTGACGCCGACGAGCTTGGCCACGTTCTGCGTCAGCCCCCTGACCCCGTCCTTCATGATCTTGGGCTGGAACTTGACCGTCCACGCCTCGCGGTCGACGTGCGACCCGGCCGCGTCCGGGACGTACCAGTCGGCCCCCTTGTAGAGCCAGACATCGAGCTTGAACGACGACATCTCGTCCGACACCGGGACCACCAGGTCCTCGGGCAGGACCCGCTGCTCGATGACCTTCATGTCCCGGTCGACGATCAGGCCGCCGTTGAACGCCGCGATCGGGGTCTGGATGTCGAGCGGCTCGATCAGCATCGCCATCCCGCGCGGCGGCCGCCCGCTGGTGATAGCGAAGATCACCCCGGCCTCGTGCAGCTTGCGCACGGCCTCGACCGCGCGGTCGGTGAGCACCTTGTCCTGGGTAACGAGCGTTCCGTCGACATCGGCCAGCAGCAGCTTCACGGTCGGAGTAGCCATGGTCACACCTGCCCGCGCTTGATGGCGGGCTCGGCCCGGCGATACGCGTGAATGACGTCCCGGTAGCGCGAGGAGATCTCCTCGACCGCCTCGTACCGCGATGCCTGACCGGCCAGGAACTTCCTGAGCGCGTCCTCCCACAGGGTCCGCCCGACGGCGAACCCGTCGAAGCCTTCCACCCTGGCCCCGATCTTCACCCACTCGATGACCTGCGGCTCGTCCGCACCGCGGCCGAGCACGATGCATTTCACCTCGCTGCGGCCCTCGACCTGAGCCTGTGCCACGACCTGCTCGCAGGCCTCAGTGCTGTCCAGTCCCTCGATCTTCCAGATATCCGGCTCGACCCCGCCCGCCTGCAGGGCCGCGATGGTCGCCACCACCAGATCGGGGCGCAGCCCGCGGTCGTAGGCCCGCTGGTCGCCGCCGAAGCGGTCGAGCTGATCCTTCGTGGCGGGCACCAGCAGCTCGAACAGGAACTTGCGGTTGCGATCGCGCAGCCAGTGGCTGAGCCGGGCCAGGCGCTCGGTCTGGCGCTGGTTCAGCTCCGGGTCGCCATCCGGGTTGTAGCGCACCAGCACCTTGGAGAATGACGGGTCGAACGCCTCGATGTGCGCGCCGAAGTCATCGCCGTACTGGAACTCGAACTCCTCCTGGCCGGACTTCTCGACCGGCATCGCCAGCGGCACGCGCTCGGCCTTCGCCCGCCGGGCGACGCCGCTGCCGAACTCCTCGTCCACCAGGACGCCGCAGACATTCCGTGGCGCACCCTCGGCCAGCGCCCGGACGAACGCGTCGAAGATGATCTCCTTGACCTGCACGATCCCGTCGCGGACGTCGGGCGGCACTGGCTCCGACGCGCCGAACAGGTCCTTCTCGAACGAGCCGCGGTGATCGAAAGCCACCAGGAACAGCGGCTTGTCATATCCGAGCGTCATGGGCGCCTCCTGTCGTGAGAGCGGTGACCTCAGCCGGAGTTCGGCAGGTGCCAGTGGAACGGGGCGACGAGCTTGTCCACCGACTCCGGGCCCCAGGAGCCGGGCGCGTACGACTCGACCGGCGGCGGGTTTTCCAGCAGCGGCTCGGAGATCTCCCAGAGCCGCAGGATGCCGTCGGAGCTGGTGAACAGCGACTGGTCGCCGATCATCGCGTCCAGGATGAGGCGCTCGTAGCCTTCCAGCGCGTTCGCGACGGCGAACGAGTCGCTGTACTGAAAGACCATCTTCTCGCTGCCGAGCGACATCTCCGCGCCCGGCTCCTTGGCCAGGAACTTGGCCGTGATCGAGCCCGGATCGGCGAAGTCGATGATGATCTCGTTGCGGCGGCCGTCGGGGATGTCCTTGCGGTGCGCCTTGAACATCCGCAGCGGCGGCTCGTGGAAGCCGAGCGTGATGACCTGCCGCCCGGCGCCAAGGCTCTTGCCGGACCGGAGATAGAACGGCACGCCGTGCCAGCGCCAGTTGTCCACCTCGGCCTTCACCGCGACCATTGTCTCGGTCTGCGACCCCGGCGCGACGCCCTTCTCGTTGCGGTAGCCCTCGTACTGGCCGCGCACGACGTGCCGGACGTCGATCGGCCGCAGCGCGTCGAACACCTTCAGCTTCTCGGCGCGCAGCTGCTGAGCGGTCAGCGACGTCGGCGGCTCCATGGCGACGAAGGCGAGCACCTGGAACAGGTGCGTCACGATCATGTCGCGGAAGGCGCCGGTCTTGTCGTAGAAGTCGGCGCGGCCCTCGATGGACAGCGTTTCCGGCACGTCGATCTGCACGTAGGCGATGTGCGAGCGGTTCCAGACCGGCTCGAACATGCCGTTGGCGAACCGGAAGGCCAGGATGTTGTCGACCGACTCCTTGCCGAGGAAGTGATCGATCCGGAAGATCTGCGACTCGTCGAACACGGCGTGCACGGCCTTGCCGAGCTCGACCGCGGACTTGTAGTCGGTGCCGAATGGCTTCTCGATGATCACCCGGGCGTTCTCCCCGGCCAGGCCGGCCTCACCGAGCATGGTGACCACGGATCCGAACGCCGACGGGGGCACGGCGAGGTGGAAGATCCGCCGGGTAGAGCCGATCTCCTTCTCCGCCCGCGCCACCTCATCCTTGAGCGGGCCGGCATCGTCCGGATCGGCAGCCGCGAAGGACAGGTGCTCGGAGAACTCGTCCCAGCAGTCCTTCTCGCTGGCCGGCTTCGTGATGCAGAAGTCCTGCGCCGCCTGCCTGGCGTGCTCCCGGAACTGCTCGGTGCTGATCGCGAAGCTGGCGGGCGAGGCCCCGATGATCTTGTATTTGCGCGGCAGCAGCCCGGCCGCGGCCAGGTGGAACAGGCCGGGCAGGAGCTTGCGCTTGGCCAGGTCACCGGTCGCGCCGAACAGGACGATCACGTGATCATCCGGCCGGCGCACGCTGCTGCGCTCCGCTGTCTTGCTGGTGGTGACTGTCATGAGGTCCTCGATCGTCGGGGGGTTCGGCGATGATGGCGCAGCGGCCAGCGGCTCACGCCGCCGATTCGTCCGCCATGATCAGCGAGCGCGTGGCCAGCACCCGGCCCGCCGGGATGGACTCGTCGCCGGCCAGCAGCTTCGCCAGCGGCTCCTTCTTGTCCTCGCCGGTGATCAGCCAGAGCAGCTGATCGGCCCGGGTGAGCGCCGGATAGGTCAGCGTCATCCGCCGGTGACCCTGATACGGCTGGGTGACGGCGACCAGCGCGTCGGTGACCGTCAGCACCGGGTCGCCGGGCACCAGCGACGCCGTGTGCCCGTCCGGCCCGAGGCCGAGGTGCACGAGGTCGAAACGCTGGGGCAGCACCGTCGCGTACGCGTTCGCCGCCGCGTCCAGGTCAGCGTCGGTCACCGGCATCGGGTGCACCCGCGCGGGCGCGTCGCCGATGCTCTCCTGCAGGTGCGTCAGGTTGCGGTCCGGGTCACCGTCCGGCGCCACCCGCTCGTCCACCTGGAACAGCTCGACGTCCGCCCAGGGCACGTCCTCCTTGGCCAGCTCGGCGAACATCGCCCACGGCGTGTGCCCGCCGCTGACCGCGAAGGTGAACCGGCCGTGATCCTCCACTGCCGCGCGGGCCAGCGCGGCGACGTAGGTGGCGGCCTGCGCCGCCACGGCGGCCGGGTCCGCCGCCACTTTCAGCTCGTGCTGCACCGGCTCAGCCCTTCTGCTCTGCGTGGCCGCCGAACTCCGAGCGCATGGCCGAGAGGATCTTGTCGGTGAAGTCGCCGAGCCCGCGCGACTCGAACCGCTCGAACAGGGCCGCGGTGATGATCGAGGCGGGCACGCCTTCCTCGATGGCGGCCATGACGGTCCAGCGGCCCTCGCCGGAGTCCGACACCCGCCCGGCGAAGCTGTCCAGGTTCGGGTCCTTGGCGAACGCGTCGGCGGTCAGGTCGATCAGCCAGGAGCCGATGACCGAGCCGCGCCGCCAGACCTCGGCGACCTCGCCGACGTCGATCTTGTACTGGTAGGCCTCGGGGTCGCGCAGCGGCGTGTTCTCGGCGTCCGTGGCCTTCTGCTGCTCCAGGCCGACGTCCGGCGTGCTTGATGATGGACAGGCCCTCGGCGATCGCGGCCATCATGCCGTACTCGATGCCGTTGTGAACCATCTTGACGAAGTGCCCGGCGCCGTTCGGGCCGCAGTGCAGGTAGCCGTGCGGCGCCGTGCTGTCGGCCAGGCTGCGGCCCGGCGTCGGCTCCGCGCTGCCCTCACCCGGCGCGATGGTCTTGAAGATCGGGTCCAGGTGCTGCACCGGCCCGGTCTCGCCGCCGATCATCAGGCAGTAGCCGCGGTCCAGGCCCCACACGCCGCCGCTGGTGCCGCAGTCGATGTAGTGGATCCCGGATGCCTTCAGCTCCTTGGCCCGGGTGATGTCGTCGCGGTAGTAGGAGTTGCCGCCGTCGATGACGATGTCGCCATCGGCCAGCAGCGGCTTCAGCTCCTCCAGCGTCTGCTGCACGATCCCGGCCGGCACCATGATCCAGATGGCGCGCGGCTGCTCCAGCTTGCCGACGAAGTCGGCCAGGCTGCGTCGCGCCGGTCGCGCCGTCCGACTCCAGCTGCTTGACTGCGTCGGCACTGACGTCGTACGCAACGCAGCGGTGGCCGTCCTTCATCAGGCGGCGCACCAGGTTTGCGCCCATCCGGCCGAGCCCGATCATGCCGAGCTGCATTGGCTTATCTGTTGGCATCGCGGTCTGCCTTTCAGTTCTTTATGCGGGAACGAGGTCGTTAGCGCCGGCTCTTCAGCGCCCGGTAGCGGCGGATCAGGGCATTAGTTGACGAGTCGTGCTTCAGGTCCGGTTCGGCCGCGGCTTCAAGCTCGGGCGCGATCTGGTTGGCGAGTGCCTTCCCGAGCTCGACTCCCCACTGGTCGAACGAGTCGATCTGCCAGATCGCGCCCTGAGTGAAGACGCTGTGCTCATACAGCGCGATCAGCGAGCCGAGCAGCCGCGGCGTGAGCACCTCGGCCAGCAGCACGTTAGTGGGGCGGTTGCCCTCCATCACCCGGTGCGGCACGACGTTCTCCGGCGTGCCCTCGGCGCGGACCTCCTCCTCAGTCTTGCCGAAGGCGAGCGCCTGAGCCTGCGCGAACACGTTGGACGACAGGATGTCGTGATGGTCCCTGAGAGGATTAAGTGACTTCCGCGAAGCCGATGAGATCGACGGGAATCAGCTTCGTCCCCTGGTGAATAAGCTGGTAGAAGCTGTGCTGCCCGTTCGTTCCTGGCTCGCCCCAGAACACCGCCCCGGTCTGGTAATCGACCCGCTCGCCGGTCAGCGTGACGTGCTTGCCGTTCGACTCCATCGTCAGCTGCTGCAGGTAGGCCGGGAACCGCTTGAGGTACTGGTCATAGGGCATCACGCCGACGGTCTGCGCGTCGAAGAAGTCGCCGTACCAGACGCACAGCAGCCCCATCAGGACCGGCAGGTTCTCCGCCAGCGGTGCCGTGCGGAAATGCTCGTCCATCGCGTGGAAGCCGGCCAGCATCTCGCCGAAGTTGTCCGGGCCGATCGCGATCATGGTGGACAGCCCGATGGCCGAGTCCATCGAGTAGCGGCCGCCGACCCAGTCCCAGAAGCCGAACATGTTGTCGGTGTCGATGCCGAACGGCCGATACCTTCTCGGCGTTCGTGGAGACGGCCACGAAGTGCCTGGCGACCGCGTCCTCGCTCGCCGAGCTCGCCGACGACCCAGTCGCGGGCGGACGTGGCGTTGGTCAGCGTCTCGAGCGTGCCGAAGGTCTTCGAGGAGATGATGAACAGCGTCTCGTCGGCCTGCAGGTCCCGGGTCGCCTCGACGAAGTCGGTCGAGTCGACGTTGGAGACGAACCGGAAGGTCATGCTCGCGGTCGGAGTAGTGCCGCAGCGCCTCGTATGCCATCACGGGGCCGAGGTCAGACCCGCCGATGCCGACGTTGACGACGTTGCGGATGCGCTTGCCGGTGTAGCCCTTCCACTCGCCGGAGCGGACCGTGTCGGCGAACGCGCGCATCCGGTCGCAGGACCTCATGCACCTCGGCGACGACGTCCTGGCGCCGTCGACGACGAGGTGCTCGCTCTCGCGGCATCCGCAGCGCGACGTGCAGGACCGCGCGGTCCTCCGAGACGTTGATGTGCTCGCCCGCGAACATCGCGTCCCGGCGCTCCGGCACGCCCGACTCCTCGGCCAGCTCGACCAGGAGCCGCATCGTCTCGTCGGTCACCCGGTTCTTGGAGTAGTCGAGGTAGATGCCCTCGGCCTCCGCAGTCAGCCGCTCGCCCCGGCCGGGATCGGTCTTGAAGAGGTCGCGCAGGTGGCGGCTGCCGATCTCGGCGTAGTGGCGCTCCAGGGCCTGCCACGCCTTGCGCTCGCGAAGCGGCGGGACGGCGGTCATTGACGTCTCCTTCACTGAACGGCCGGCTGACTGGCCGGCCGGTTCGCTGGACGGCCGCGGCACATTCCTGTCCCGGTACGGTCCTGTTCCGGCACGGTCCTGTCCCGGTACGGCCCTGTCCGGCGCAGTTCGCGCCCGGCACGGCCCTATCCCGGCACGGTTCTATACCAGCACGGTTCTATCCCAGCACGGTCAGCGGCCGTGATACTGCCCGGCCCGGCGCTGCGCACACACGCGGCCGGCTCCCTGGTGATGCTCCCACGGGCAGGACACCCAGCCGGGACCGGCAAGCGGACAGTTGGTGAACCCGTGGCGCTGCCTTGCCGTGGTAACTGGCATGGGCAGCGTCAGGAACGGAAGCGCCAGGAACAGCTCGGTCGAGGGCAGCTCGGTCGAGGGCGGCTCGGTCGGGCATGGCTCGGCAAGTCACGGCGGCTGCACGGCCGGTCGCAGCGGCTCGGTCGGCAGCGGCTCGGTCGGCAGCGGCCCGGCCCGGCATAGCTCGGCGCGGCACAGCGCCGGGCCGCAGCCGCCCCGCCTATCTGTGCCCGCTCCTCCGGCTCGCCGGGGCAGGACTGCTGGCCGCGACGGCGGCCATCCACCTCGACCTGTACCTCACCGGCTACCGGACAATCCCGACAATCGGCTGGCTGTTCCTGCTGCAGGTCATCTCCGGGTTCCTGCTCGCCGCGCTGGTGCTGGTGACGCCAGCGCGACTCGCGGCCAGCAGGCTGATCGCCGCCGGGGGCGCCCTGTTCGCGCTCGGAACGCTCGGCGGGTACCTGCTGACTGTGCAGTTCGGGCTCTTCGGCTTCCGTGAGGTGCGTACGACCGCGGGGATCGTGGCGGGCGTTATCGAGGTCGCGGCGTTTGCCGTGCTGGCGGCGTATGCGCTCCGCCCTGGCCCGTTGCCTGCCGCCGGATCTGGCGGCCGCGGCCGCGGCGACGCTGATGGCCTGGCTTGGCACTGGCGCAGTGTCGGTGGTGGCGCTGGCGCTGCTCGGCGGAGCCCTCGCCGGAGCGGGCGGCCGTGGCCGCGACCGGGTCCGGTTCTCCAGTTGGTCACGCAAGCGGATCCACCGCCGGCGGCGGCCTCCGGGTCACGACCATCGGCGGAGCGAAAGTCCTGACCAACGCGGCCGGGCGGACTCTGTACTGGTTCGCGCCGGATACGCCCACCAAGTCAGTCTGCAATGGCTCGTGCGCCGTCTACTGGCCGCCGGTCAGCGGGCCGCTGACGGCGGGGCCTGGCGTGACCGGCCACCTGGGCACCATCACCCGCAGCGGCGGAGCGACTCAGGAGACCTACGACGGTCATCCGCTCTATACCTACGTCGGCGACTCGGGCCCCGGCCAGGCCCACGGGAACAACCTCAACCTCAACGGCGGCCTCTGGCACGAAATCACCGTCAGCGGAGGCTAGGGCACCGTCGGCGGAGGCTAGAGCACGGCCAGCGGCGCCTGATCGGGCAGGCAGCGTCACTTTTCACGGATCTTGCGCGCGCAGACCGGTACAAATCGGGTCACGGAACGCACGAGATCGATGAAAAGTCGCTGAGGCTAGCCGCGGCGGTGTCTCACCGTCAGCGATGCCGAGCTCACCCTTAGCGAAAGCTGGCCCGCGCGCCTCGAGAGCCGCTTAAGGTCGCAAACATTTGTCCGGTTTATGCCACCTTGAAGGCCGCCGATTGTCAACTCAAGTTGACTTTTCATCCGTTCAGTGACCGCGCGAAGCGCACATATCAGCAAAAAACAGTCAGGAAAAACGCTGAAACGAATGAAAAGTCCCCGCAGGGCGCGGCACAGCGTCCGGCCACAGTCGTCTGGCGGCCTCGCCGGAGGCGACTGGCTGCGGAGCCAGACAAGGCGCGGGCCGCGGAGACAGGCAGGCGCGGGCCGCGGAGACAGGCAAGCGGAAGGCGCGGAGGCGGACAAGCGGCGGGTGCGGAGGCGGACAAGCGCAAGCGCGGGGCGCCGGAGAAAACGTCTCCGTGCTAGCGGTAGTTGACGAACTGCAGGGCGATGTCCAGTTCCTTGCCCTTGAGCAGGGACTGGACGTCCTGGAGCTCGTCCTTCTTCTTCGACGACACCCGCAGTTCGTCTCCCTGGATCTGGGCCCTGACGTTCTTCGGGCCCTCATCTCGGATGATCTTGGAGATCTTCCGGGCGTCGTCCTGGGAGATGCCCTCCTTGAGCCCGACGTGCAGCCGGTACTCCTTACCCGAGAGCTTCGGCTCGTCCGCGTCCAGTACCTTGAGCGAGACCTGGCGCTTGACCAGCTTGTCCTTGAACACGTCGAGTACGGCGCTGGCTCGCTCCTCGCTGTTCGCCTTGATCTCCACGGCTTCCTTGCCGGACCAGGCGATGGAGGCGCCGACGCCGCGGAAGTCGAACCGCGTGCCGACTTCCTTGACGGTCTGATTCAGCGCGTTGTCGACTTCCTGATGATTGATCTTCGAAACGATGTCGAAGGAAGATTCGGCTGCCACGCCCACAGGTTAGCGCCGGATCGCCGCTGGCGCCGTGCTGGCGGGCCAGCGTCGCCTTCTGGTGTTGGACCCGTGGAGGTGAACTACCAGGCTGCTTCCGCTATCCTTCACAGTGCCCGTTCTGCGGAACGGCGCACGGCAGGTTGCCCGAGTGGCCAAAGGGAGCGGTCTGTAAAACCGTCGGCTCAGCCTACGTTGGTTCGAACCCAACACCTGCCACCACCTGCGGAAACGGCCTGCTAGCTGGGAAATCTCGGCTATGCGGGCCGTTTCTGTGTGTCAGGCTGGAAGTCGGGACGGCGGGCCGACGAGCTCGGCGGCACGCGCCTGCAGGTCGCTCAAGGCCGCATCGGCGAAGGGCGGGAACGGTTCGTCATCGCTCGCCTTCATCCAGCGCTCGAGCGCGACGCTGAAAGCGAGCATGCCCGTCTCCGCCCCCAGCCGAGCCGCAAGTTCGTCTGTGCCTCGATCGCGCAGGGCAGCGGTGATCGACTTGGCGATGCGGGCGTGCTTGAGCAGTCCCCGCTCCTGCAGCTCGCTGTTCGCCGCGACCACCAGCACGCGCTGGCCCGCCTTAGCCCGCTGCTGCGGCGTCATCGCGACCCCGGCCGCCGCGAGCGCCGCCTGCAGGCATTCGGTAAGCGTCGCCCCTGCGGGCGCGGCCCGGATGCCGTCGGCGAACAGCCCGGCCAGCACGTCTTCCCCGCCGAAGAGGACCTCGCGCTTATCCGCGAAGTGCCGGAAGAAGGTGGCGCGGTTCAAGCCGGCGCGGTCTGCGATCTGCGCGACGGTCGTCTCCTCGTAGCCGTTCTCCACGAACAGGTCCAGTGCGGCGGTCTCCAGGCGCTCACGCGCGTTCGGCGCCCATCTGCTCACCGTCACATCCTAAGTGACGCGATCGGATCGCATCACTCGAGAAGTCGATGCGACGCAGTCGCATCAAGCCTGATAGAGTCAATGCGACTGGATCGCATCGCTCGGGTCGCGGCCCCCGCGCCGCGAATCCTCTTCACAGGCCGCACAACCAAGGAGATCTTCCATGCGCGTCTTCGTCACCGGCGCTTCCGGCTGGATCGGCTCGGCCGTGGTCCCTGAACTCATTAGTGCCGGCCACCAGGTCCTCGGGCTAGCCCGCTCGGACGCCTCCGCCAGGGCAGTCGCCGACATGGGCGCCGACGTCTTGCGCGGTGATCTGAACGACACCGACGTGCTGCGCGCCGGCGCCCTCGACTGCGACGGCGTCATCCATCTCGCCTTCGTCGTGCCCAGCGTGAGCGAGGCTGCGACGCGGACCGATGCCAGAGCCATCGAGACGTTTGCCACCGGACTCGCCGGCTCCGGCAAGCCCCTGGTGATCTCGGGGGCAACGCTCGTGACGCCCGGCCGACCCGCGACCGAACGCGACGAGCTCGTCGCCGCCGGCCCAATCGCGGCCCGCATCACCAACATGCAGGCCGCACTCGCTGCCGCAGACAGGGGCGTACGCTCCTGCCTGGTCATGCTCCCCCGCTCCGTGCACGGCCAGGGAGAACGTCACGGCTTCGTCCCCCAGCTCATTGCCGCAGCCCGGGCTAAGGGCGTCTCCGGCTACATCGGCGACGGGACCAGCCGCTGGCCCGCCGTCCACGTGAAGGATGCCGCGAGCCTGTACCGGCTGGCCATCGAGCAGGCTCCCGCCGGCGCAGTGCTCAACGCCGTCGGTGATGAAGGCGTGCCCGTCCGGGAGATCGCCGAGGCCATCGGCCGGCACCTGAACCTGCCAGCCCGGTCCATGCCGGCCGAAGAATACGGCGGCATGCTCGTGCGCCTGCTCAGCACCGACATGCCCGCTTCCAGCACCATCACTCAGGACCTACTTGGCTGGAAGCCAACCCACCCCGGCCTCATCGAGGACATCGAACAGGGCCACTACTTCATCTGACCAGAACCAGATGCGATTCCGGGAACGACGGGGCGTCAGGCACGCAATCGGGCCCGGCCTCGGCGGCCCCTGCCACCAGCAATGCACCTGCTCGGGGCGGTCCGGCGTCCCTGACTCGTCCGCGGCCGTGCAGCTATATCCGGCGTCTGCCGCTGGTCGCGGACGTCGGCGGCTGACTGTCAGTGGCTGCCGCGATACTGGTTCGCATGTCTGATTCGATCAAGCTTGGCTCAGTCGCGCTCGAATGCCCGGACGCCAGGCGGCTGGCCGCGGACTCCGCGCCCAGCCCGCTGAGCCTGCTCGGTTTCGCGGCAGTGCTGCGACGCGCTGTGCGGTCCGCGGATCCGTCAGCCGCGGGCACACGGCGATGCTAACAACTCAGCGGAGATCCAGGGGTGGCCAGGACCGAGCCAACCGCCATTCCGGACGGCGGCCGGCCTGAGCGAACAAAGGCGCTGCACATGCCGTGCAGGAACGGTGAGACTCCCACCGAACTCGGCGGGACAAGATCCAGAACACCCGCAGCTCTGGCCAGCGCGGCGTCCGCCGCGCAGCCCTGCTGGCATCGCCGCTCAGGAGATCAGCTGCGGTACGCCTGTCCAGATCCAGCGGCCGTCCTTCAGCTGCGGCGGTGCGCCCAGGACCTTCGTAAGCCACTGCCTGGCGTAGCCGGGATTCCGCCCGCCGCCCGCCAGCACGACTTCGGTGACCTGCCAGCTCCGAAGGGCTTGCCGCATTGCGGCGATCGTGGCCGCCGTGGGCATCGGAGGCAGACTCAGGTTGCCGTGCGGCGTGTAGTTCGTGCTGAGCGCGCTCAGCATGCCCGCCGGCGTCCCTGGCTCGAGGCCATGCTGCGCTGCACCACCTGGCCCGGCCGTAATGCCGCGGCCGCCGACGACCCTGAACCGCATGTCGTTCTCGGCCTGCCAGATCAGGGCGGTGTCCAGCGCCGAGGACGGGAAGGGATAGAACAGCACGACCGCGCTTGATGGCAGGCTTGCGAGCAGCCGCGACACCGGCGCCGGCGTAGCGACCGACTCGGTCGTATACGGCATCGGCCAGTCGAGAAGCCACGGCACGACCATGGCCGCCGTGATCGCCACGGCGCTCCCCGCCGCCAGCACTGTGCGCGAGACGCGCGCCGAGGCCAGCCGCAGCGGCTCGCCCGTCCGGCTACGCCAGATCTGGTCGAGCAGCAGGGCAGCCGACACCGCGACGGCGAAGACTGCAATAGCCGAGAAGTTCTGCGGGGTTGCCTGGTCGAGTACCGGGACGTTCTTCACCAGGCGCCAGATCGACGGCAGCCAGGACAGGGCGCCGTCCAGCCCGGCCAGGTGGTGATAGGAGCCGATTGACGCCCACTCGGCCATCACCGTGATCACCAGGCACAGCCGCGACAGCGGCCTGCGGACGAAGACCGCCGCGAGGATGGCTACCAGGATCGCGGCGACGCCCAGATATCCGCCGCTGAGGCCGGAAGGCCCCAGGTACCCGCCGAACGGCAGCCGCACGACCGCGCCGTGGGGCTCGGCGATCGGGAGGAGAATCCGGTTCAGGCTGTTCGTGCTCACCGTCGCCCAGTCGGAGCCGGTGATGTGGTCGGGCCCGGCGATGGCGAAGTGCACCGGGTAGGCAAGGAGCGCCCCCGCGACGACGGTGGCCAGCACGAGGCCACGCAGCGCGAACGGCAGCTTCTGCCTCAGCACGTTACGCCGGGCGACTGCCGCGCAGATCAGCACCAGGACCGCCGACCCGGCGACGGTCAGGGTGGTCATAGTGAGGATCTCCGAGCCGATGAAGAACTGGATGCCGACGAGCACCCCGAGGAGGAGCCCCCACCGCCACCACTTGCCGCGCTGCGCGACGATCAGCTCGTATGCGCACAGGAATATCAGCGGAACCAGCGCGAGGAATGTGACCTGCAGATGGGCGAGCGTCTGGTTTCGCTGCACGAACGGGGAGAAGCCGAACAGCAGCCCGGCCAGGAACGCTGCCGGCTGCCACAGCCCCAGGCCGCGCCGCAGGCAGCCGTAGGCAGAGATCGCAGAGAGCGCCGGGGCTGCGGTCAGCGCCACGTTCAGCGTGGCGACCGGGCCGAACAGCCAGGTGACTGGCGCGAGCACGACGCCGAGCGCGAGCACGCTGGTGTTGTCGAGCATGTTCATGCCACCGGGCACCTGGTCCCGGGTCTCCAGGAACAGACTGTGACCGTGCCGGAGGGCGTAGGCCGGCCACTCCAGGAACCAGACGAACGACGACGGATCGCCCAGGCCGGCGGTCATGGTCGAGTCCGGGTGACCTCCGGCCCAGACATGCCACCAGGTGCCGACGGCCAGCACGAGGTACACAGCCAGTGCGGGCACCCAGCCCGGCGTGCGGCGCAGGACCGGCCGCCAGGCCGCAGGACCCGCTGGCAGCTGCTTCGCCCGGTCTGACGTCGTCACAGTCTGCGACTGGCTGGGCCCGTCGGCCAAGCGCGCCGTCCTCGCGGCCGGGGTGTCGTCCGCCTCGGCTAGCGGCATGTGCTCCATCAGGTAACTCCCGAGTACCTCGGCATAGCCAGGCCGGGCCGTCCGGTGATCCATCGGCAAACTGACGCAAGATCACTGTCACTGCACCCCCGCGTTCCAGGTGAGACGCCCGAGGCTGCGGCCGACCTGCGTGACGGGGCAATCTTATGGTCACGTCCAGCCTTGCGAACTCCAGAACCACACATCGCCCTCCGCCAGGGCACCGCGATGAAGAGCGAAGAGCAGTCGCCTGCCGCCCTGACAGTGCCAGCGTCTGCGGCTGCGCGGCCCGCGTGGCCGCCGGGCGAAATGGATTTCAAATGACCGACATTGGCCGGGACGAACACGTTTCCTGGCGCGGCCTTGCCGGTCGATCTTGCCCGCTGCCGGTGCCGCGGCAAAGCTGCCGGCGCCGGTAGGTGCCGGAGCACGGCCGCTCCTCGTTACGGCCCGTCCTTACGGCCCGCCCGACCTCCCGCGCCCGCCAGGCCGTTGGCTACGTGGCCCAGGTAAAGAAGACCTGCCGCGCGATGGTGCCAGATCCGCAGATGTGGCCGTTCCATAGCGTCACGTGCTGGCCCGAGCTGAAGTACTCGCGCGCCTGATCATCGGTAATCCCGATAGTCACGAGCACGTTGGTGTCGCCTGGTCTGAGCGGCTGGCCGTCTGCCCGCCAGATCAGTGCGGGGAAATACTTGCGCACCGCCGGCCAGCGAAGATTGCCGCTCCGGATCATGATCGAATGCGTTACGCTCCCATGCGTCCCGGCCGGTTGCTCTGGGCCCGGCTCGAGCGTGACCAGAGCCGTGAATTTGTATTCCCGCATAGCCTGCGCCCTCTCCCGCTGCCCTGCGAACGACCACGTCCCGGACGGCTCCGTCTCCTGGCTCGCCGACGACGCACACCCCGGGGCAAGTCTGGCGCATGACAACTATTAGCTCTTACAATACTTGGCCATGGCAACACTCTCAAGCCCCCGGCGGACCGAGGCAGAGCTGGCACCGCAGACGGTGGAGATCCTGCAGGCGGCCACCCGGGTCCTGGCCGGGGTCGCGCTGCGGAGCCTGGAGGCCCTGGACGGCGCAGTGACGCTCCCCCAGTTCCGGATGCTCGCCGTCCTGGCCGACCTCGGCAGAGCCCGATCCGGTCAGGTCGCCCGGGCGCTCGGCCTGGAGGCATCGACCGTGACGAGGCTCGCCGGCGGCTCGTCCGGGACGGCTATGTCGTCAGGGGCAGAGACCCGGCTCACCGCGGCGTCGTCACGCTGGAGCTCACCGCAGCCGGCTCGGATCTGGTCAGCCAGGTCGCGGCCTGGCGGGAGGGCGAACTGGCGCGGATCCTTCATCAGATCCCCCCCGCAGGCCGTGCGCAGGTGACAACCACGCTGCGGCAGCTTGTCGACGCGGCCGGCGAGGGCTACGGGACGATATCCCGCAGCCTGGTCCCGGTGTGACCGGTTCTGGCCGGCCCGCCCGTGCGACGACGCCTTGGTCGCCGCGCCGGGCGCAGTCACCGGCCTCCCCCGGCGGCGGCGACACGCGCCGCGCCTGCCAGCCGTGCCGCGGTCGATAGCCGAAGCCGAGCGCTTCACCGGGACTGCCCGCAGGAGGGGCGGACACGGGAGGCAACGGCGGCTGGCGGACCTGGCTGACCTGGCTGATCAGGCGCTCACTTCGCTCTACGACCAGCACTATCGCACCCTGTTCCGGCTGGCCGTGCTGCTCACCGGTGATCTTGCCGCTGCTGAGCAGATAGCGGATGAGGCATTCGCTGACGTGCACGGCTCATGGCAGTACCTGCGTGAGGATGACAGGGCCCTGGCTTATCTGCATCGCGCGGTGGTCAGCGGGGCCCGTTGCTACCGGGCCCGCCGCGCCCGCTCCGCGGGCTACCCGGCCGGTGAGGTACCAGCTGCCAGGTGCGGCCTGGGCGCCGAGCAGAATCTGCTGGTGGCGCTCCGTGGACTTCCTGCCCGGCAGGGCGAAGCGCTGGTCCTGTGGTACTACGGCGGGCTGCCCGATGCCCAGGTCGCCGCGGCGATCGGGACGAGCGCCCGGTCCGCCCGCAGCTGTATCAGGCGCGGAATGGCCGCGCTCCAGGGTGCTCTCGACGGCTGGCCGGCAGCCGCGGGGCCGCCAGCCGGCCGAACAGGCAGGCACGCCGGACGCCGGGCCCGGCCGCGCCGGCGCTAGCCGCAAGCCCGGCGTCCTTCAGGCCAGACCTGCCGGGCGGCGCGCCCCGTGAAGGGCGGCCTCCTGCCACTGGCCGCCGGGTCCGGTGAGACCCCGGGCAGGGGACCTCCGCGCGGGATTCTGGCTCAGCGCCAGCTGACCGCCGTGGCCAGCGGACCCGCGCGACCCGTAGCCTGAGCAGTGCCGGGTGATGGCGGCGGAGGGGTGGATGGCCCGATCACGAGGACCGCGAGTGGTCAGGGGCGAGGAGCCGAATCGCGTACTCGGCTTCCCGCTCCGCAGCGGACCGGACGGTCGGCGCGGCGACAGCGGCCGCCCGACCATGGCAACAACGTCGGCCCAAGCGCCCCGCGGGACGCTGAATCGGCTGCAGGCCGAGGGCACCGCGCCCGGTCACGGCGCGGAGCCGCAGCGGGTGCTGGGCATCCCGCTCACCTGGTTGACTGCCCTCGGCCGAAAGCGCAGCGGCTAGCGCCGCCGCAAGGCCTGCCAGCGCCGCAGGGGCTGGAGCCGCGGCGGCGGTCAGCGTCGCGCGTCCGGGACGACCACCGCGGCGTGCCCGGGCGCAGGCTGCGCGGTCGCCTGCTGATCTGCCCGGCTGCAGCCCGCCGCGGTCGCGCCGAGCAGGCCGACGACGACCAGCGCTGCCGCGCCGCCGGCGACCTCCCGCCCCTTGCGCTGGCTGACCGCGAACCAGACCAGGCCGGCCGCCGTAACGACAACAGCCACGAAGAAGTTGAGCCGCAGGCCGAGGAAATACGCCGAGGAGTCGATCCTGATCGTCTCCTCGAAAATCCGGTAGCCGGAGTACCCGGCCACGTACAGCGCGAACAGGCCGGGCGGCCGGATCCGGCGGTGATGCCCGAGCCAGACCAGTGCCGCCGCCAGGGCCAGATCGAAGATCAGCTCGTACAGGAAGGACGGCTGGAAGGTGGTGAACCTGAGGTCGGCGGCCGGCATTCCCGCGCTGAGCCGGGCCGCGCGGGAGATCTCCAGCGCCCAGGGGAGGGTGCTGGGCTTGCCGAACAGCTGCTGGTCGAAGTAGTTGCCGATCCGCCCGATGGCCTGGGCCACCAGCAGCGCCGGCGCGACCGCATCCATGAAGACGGTGATGCTGGCGCCGGCCCGCCGCACGCGCCAGGCGCCGACCAGCGCGCCGACGAGGATCCCGCCCCAGATGCCGAGGCCGCCGTTCCAGATCGCCAGCGGGCCCCACCACTCGTGCCTCGGCGTGATGTCGAACGGGGTGGTGAGGTCGAAGTAGGCCCGGGCGCCGATCAGGCCGGCCGGGACTGCCCACCAGGTGACGTCGTAGACCAGGTCGGGGTCGCCGCCAGCCGCGGCGAGGCGCCGCCGGGTGATGTAGATCGCCAGCGCGATGCCGACCACGTACATCAGGCCGTAGAAATGGACGAACAGCGGCCCGAGGTAGAAGCCGCTCACCGGCGGGCTCGGAATGTACTGGCCAAGCGCAAGCGCGTGCGGAACCACGAGCCGATGCTACGCCCGCCCGTCCCGGTTCCCGCGGCTGCGGGAGCGCGGCTTCCAGCAGGGCATATTAAGACGGGAACGCGCTGGCTTGAGGCCAGTCATTCCGATGCGCGTCGCTATTGTTACAGAACAACCACTATTACAGGTGGATGTCAGCATTCACGGTAGATAGGCTGCGCGGGCGCGCGGTACCTTTCCGCGTCGAGGGAGCGGAGGCACACAATGGGGATCAGGTCCTACCGCGCGGTCGTCCCGGCCGTGCTCGCAGCCGGCCTGCTGGTTGCGGCCTGCGGCGGCAGCTCGTCCGGATCGCCGTCAGGCTCGTCGACAGGATCGGCAGCCAAGACTGCCGCGGATATCCTGCCGAAGATGGAAGCCGCGGTGAAAGCGGCCAAGAGCGTGCACATGGCCGGTACCGCGACGGACGGATCGCAGAAGGTCAGCTTTGATCTGAGTTTCTACGGTAAGTCAGACCTCTCGGGCACGATTTCCGAGGACGGCGGCGGCTTTGCCGTCCTGACCGTGGGCGGCAAGAGCTACATCGAGGCGAACAAGGCGTTCCTCAAGGTCGCGAAGGTCCCGGCCTCGGCGTGCGCGACTATCTGCGGCAAGTACATCGAGCTACCGAGCGCCGATGCCAGCCAGATCACCGGGTCGCTGAGCATGTCGTCGCTGTCGCAGCAGGCATTCGGGAAACTGCCTGCCTCGACCTCGAAGGACACCTCGGAGGTCTTCGTCCCGGCGACGAGCAACGGCCAGCCGGTGCTCAGGTTCAGCAAAGGCGGCAACACCATTGATGTTGCCCGAACCGGCACGCCCTACCCGGTCATGATCGTGGCGTCGGGCACGGCCATTGCCTTCTCGGAGTGGAACGCAGTCCCGGCGCCCGTGCCGCCGCCCGCCAGCAAGGTACTGAACATCAGCCAGCTCTGAGCACCACTGGCCGCCCGTGCCGCGGGCGGCCAGGACCTGCTCCAGCTGGGACAGCCGTGATGAGCTGTCGCATGGGACGAGGTTTGTGCGCAAGCACGCTGACTTCTCCTCGCATGAGGTCGGATCCGCCTGCGCAGTCCCGGTATCGTCAGGTAGTCCCTGGCTCCGGGCAGGACGCCGCCCTCGGACTGCGGGCAGGATCCCTCATAGCCGTCACCGGATACTCAGCGTAAAATTCCCGGGTTGTGGCCAGAAGCCCGTTATGGGATGCGGAGAGAGAACCAGTTGGACACCGTGACGTATTCGATCGTGATTCCTATTTTTAATGAGGAAGAGTCGTTTGGTGTGCTGGTGGGGCGGTTGCGGGGGGTGATGGGGGAGCTGGACGGGCCGGCGGAGGTGGTGCTGGTTGATGACGGGAGCCGGGATCGCAGTTATGAGCTGATGGTGGCGGTTCATGGTGAGGATCCGCGGTTTAAGGTGCTGCAGCTGTCGCGGAATTTCGGGCATCAGATCGCGATCACGGCGGGGATGGATGTGGCGGCGGGGCAGGCGGTCATCGTGATGGATGCGGATCTGCAGGATCCGCCGGAGGTCATCCTGGAGATGGCGGCGCGGTGGCGGGAGGGGTTTGAGGTGGTGTACGCGGTGCGGGAGCACCGTGCGGGGGAGACGCTGTTCAAGCGGAAGACGGCGACGTTGTTTTACGGGATTCAGCGGCGGCTGGCGGAGATTGAGCAGCCGGTGGAGGTGGGGGATTTCCGGCTGGTGGACCGGAAGGCGCTGGATGCGTTCTTGCTGATGCGGGAGCGGAACCGGTATGTGCGGGGGATGTTTTCGTGGGTGGGGTTCCGGCAGACGGCGGTGCCGTACCGGCGGGCGTCGCGGGCGGCGGGGGAGAGTAAGTATCCGCTGCGGCGGATGCTGCGGCTGGCGTTTGACGGGTTCGTGGGGTTCTCGACGGCGCCGCTGCGGTTTGCGCTGGCGCTGGGGTTGTTCATGGCGGCGGCGTCGGTGCTGTACGGGATTGTGGCCATTGCGATGAAGCTGGCGGGGCTGACGCTGGTGCCTGGTTATGCTTCGCTGCTGGTGACGATCACCTTCCTCAGCGGGGTGCAGCTGACAGTGATTGGGATTATGGGCCAGTACGTGGCCCGGATCTACGACGAGACCAGGGCCCGGCCGCTGTACCTCGTCCGCGACTCGCGCGGCCTCCCGCCAGCCCATCCGACCGGACCCGACATGCTGCTGCCTGCCTCGGTCCCTGGCCTGCTTGGGCGAGGGGAGGCAATGCCCCCGTCATGACCGCATTCAGCCACTCGGATGATCGCGCGTCCGGGGAGGCGAAAGCTCAGGTGGCAGCGCGCGACCAGCGGCATGCTGCCGGCGCGGCCACTTCTCATGACTGGGTCCGCCGTCCGGTGCTGCAGGGAAGCCTGGCGCTGCTCATCTACCTGGCCGCCTGGATCCCCACGGCGTTCTGGGACGTCATCCGGCACAGCTCCCGTGCCACGTTGTTCCAGCAGAGCATGGACCCGAACTTCTACGTCTGGTGCCTGCGCTGGTGGCCGTACGCGGTTGCGCACGGCCTGAACCCGCTGTACAGCCACCAGATCGCCGCGCCAGCCGGTCATTCGCTCGCCTGGGTCACCACGGTCCCGCCGCTGGCCCTGCTCGCGGCTCCGCTCACGCTGGGCGCGGGCCCGGTCGTCGCTTTTAACTGGCTGTGCGCCGCCGCGCTGCCCGTCTCGGCCCTGGTCGCGTTTATCCTCTGCCGCCGCCTGACCGGCAAGTTCCTGCCCGCGCTCGTCGGCGGCGCGGTCTTCGGCTTCTCCGCCTACGAGATGAACCATGTCGCCGCCGGGCAGCTGAACCTCACCTACAGCCTGCTCGTGCCGGTGCTGGCCTACCTCGTGGTGGTCTGGTGGCAGGGCGCTATCAGCTCGCGCGCCTTCGTGATCCTGGCAGGCCTGGTCATGGCGGTGCAGTTCTACCTCTTCGAGGAGACGTTCGCGGACCTGACCGCCATCCTGATCATGGCGCTCGTCATGGCGTTCCTGCTCGCAGGCCAGGAACAACGGCAGGCGGTCGTGCGGCTGGCGAAGGTCACCGGCATCGCGTACGCAGCCGCCCTCGTCGCCGCGGTCCCGTATCTCGCGTTCTCGCTGACCAGCAAGCCGCCGAATCCGGCGCTGGTGAGCACCGGCATGGATCTGGCCAGCCTGGTGGTCCCGCGGCCCGGCCGCACCTACGGCGTCGGCTGGCTGGCCCAGGCCGCTGGCCGGCAAGCCCAGGTCTCGCCAGCCTCGACCGCCTGCTATGTCGGCATCCCGCTGCTCGTCGTGGTCGTGCTGCTGGCGGTGACCTACTGGTCAAGCCGACTGGTCCGGTTCCTGACCTGCGTAATCGCGTTCGTGATCGTGGCATCCCTCGGGCCCGCGCTCCGCGTCGACGGGCATGAGATTGTCCGGCTGCCCTGGGCGCCGCTGTGGGACCTGCCGATCCTGCGCAACGCCTACCCCGCGCGGCTGATGCTGTTCGCGTTCCTCGGCCTGGCGGTGGCCACGGCGCTGTTCCTCGCGGGCCCGGCCCGCCGGCTGCGCTGGGTGAAGTGGCCGCTCGCCGTGCTCGTCGCGCTGTTCGTCGTACTCGACGCTGTGCCGGTCTGGACGCTGCCGCACACCAGCGTGCCCGCGTTCATCAGCAACGGTACCTACATGAAGAAGCTGACGCGCGGGGAGACGGTCGTGGTGGTCTCGTCGGTGGGCAACGCCGGGATGCTCTGGCAGGCCGAGTCCGGGTTCTACATGCGGCTCGCCGGCGGGTACATTAACGCTGGCCTGAACAACCGGACCGACCTGCCCCAGCAGGTCCAGAATCTGGCAGTCGCCTCGCCCGCCAGCGTCTCGGCGTTCGAGCGCTATGTGCGGACGGACAGCATCGGCGCGGTCCTGGTCGACATGATCCACGAGCCGCAGTGGGTGGGCATCTTCTGGCGCATGGGCCTGCGCGGCCACAAGATCGACCACGTCATCGTGTACCAGCTGAATGGTTGCCGGACCTGCAGGGCACTAACCTCGTCAGGCTTGCGGACCTGAAGCCAGCCTGACAGCGGCTCCCGGCGCGGAAACCCGGCGCGGCCGTCGCCATCGGGGCAAAGCTGCCCGGGCCAGCTTGTCTTTCCGGCTATGCTTCGGTTGCTGCAATGCACCGCATAGTTTCGGCGGAATTGCACCTGATCTCAGCTGACCCGCCAGGCTCGCCTGGCCTGGCAAGTACGGGGAGCTCGGCCCTCATGACGGTGATCAGCCAGCCGGATGCAGGCCGGCCAGGCGGCGGGGGCACTCAGCCCGGTGAGCCGACCCGGCCGCACGCTGATATCGGACTCCCGCTCCTTGCCTGGCTCAGCTCACCTGTCGTGCAGGGCGGGATCGCGTTCCTGATCTACCTGCTGGTGTGGGTACCAACCGCGTTCCGGCCGATCGTGCACCATCTGGGCCAGGACTTGCTCGACCAGAAGAGCATGGACCCCAACCTGGACATCTGGTGCCTGAGCTGGTGGCCGTACGCGATTGCACACGGTTACAGTCCGCTGTTCACCAAAGCGATCGAAGCCCCCGCAGGCCATTCGCTGGCCTGGGTGACGACGATGCCACCGCTGTCGTTGCTGGCGACACCCGTGATCCTCATCGCCGGTCCGGTCGTCGCATTCAACTTGCTGGCAGCGGCCGCGCTGCCCCTCTCGGCCTGGGCGGCATTCGTATTCTGCCGGCGGCTGACCGGAAAATTCTGGGCGGCGCTGGCCGGAGGGGCTGTCTACGGGTTCTCCGCTTACGAGATGAACCACGGCTCAGCCGGGCAGCTCAACCTTTCATACAGCCTGCTCCTCCCGCTGCTGGCGTACCTGATCGTGCTGTGGCACCGCGAGCGCATCTCCTCGAGGGTTTTCGTCATCCTCGCCGCCGTCCTGATGGCGGTGCAGTTTTACCTGTTCGAGGAGACGTTCGCGGACCTGACCGGAATGCTGGTCGTCGGGTTCCTGGTCGCCTTCGCGGTAGCGGGGTCTGCCCACCGCGCGGATGTCTCGCGGCTGCTTAAGGTCATGGTCCCCGCCTACGTCGTGGCCCTGGTTCTCGCCTCCCCCTACCTTGCCGCGACGCTGGCCAGCAAGGCGCCCAGGCAGATCAAAAATTCCCAGATGGACCTGGCAAGCCTCGTGGTCCCGCGGCCAGGCCGGACGTTCGGCATTTCGTGGCTGGCCAGGATCGCGGCCGGGCCCAACCTTGTTTCCACCGCCTGCTACGTGGGCATCCCGCTGTTCGCCGTGGTGATCGTGCTGGCGGTGACGCGGTGGAAGAGCCCGCTGGTGCGCTTCCTGACGATCATGCTGGCGTTCACGATCGTCGCGTCGCTCGGACCGGTGCTGCGGATCGACGGGCCTGTCGCGGCAGTGCTGCCGTGGTCGCAGCTATTCCACGAGCCACTCATCAAGAACGCCTATCCGGCCCGGCTGATGCTGTTCGCCTACCTGGTGCTTGCCGCGGTCACGGCGATCTTCCTGGCCGAGGCGGCCCCCCGGATCCGGTGGGTGAGCTGGGCGAGGCTGCCGCTTGGAGTCCTCGTACTCGCGTTCCTTGTCCTCGACACCATCCCGATCTCGATTCAGCCGCACAGTACTGTGCCCGCCTTTATCGCCAGCCCTGAGCTGTACCAGCGGAACCTGAGTCGTGACGAGATTGTCGTTGTGGTATCAAACGTCGGCAATGCCGGGCTGCTCTGGCAGGCTGACTCGTCTTACTACATGCGGCTGGCTGGCGGCTACATCAACGTCGGGCTCAGCCACAGAACCGACCTGCCCCGGGTCGTTCAGGACCTGGATCACCCGTCGCCCGCTAGAATCGCCAGTTTCGAGCGCTTCGTCCGGGCCGACCACATCGGGGCCGTTCTGCTCGACTACCGGCACCGGCCGGCCTGGGCAGGCATCTTTGCCCGGATCGGGCTACACGGGCACCTGAGCGGCGGGGTGATGGTCTACCCGGTCAACAACTGCGCAGGCTGCAAGGCCGCAAGCAGCGCGACCTAGCCGGCGTAACGCGACTTCGCCAGGCATAACCCTACTTCACCGGCATAATTCGACGCCGCCTCAGGCGAATAGGATCACCACTGTGCCAGAAGAAGTAGAATTGCCGTCCTATGCATGGGTCTCGACGTGTTCCCGGCTTTGGCTGCGTAACCTGCAGGATCATCCGGACGGAGGCTAGGTGAGGAACGGCGACATTAGCGGCGCGGGTGAGCCGGCGGCCAGTCCGCCTGAGCACGCGGCGGTGCTGTCGCCTGACCCCAGCCCCTGGTTCACGGTCGCCCCCCGAGCCGTCACGGACACAGCATCCGCGCCTATAGCCACCGTCCTCGATGGCCGGCCCGAACGCCGTGCCCTGCCACGGTGGGTGCCGGAGACCGTCGTGCTCATCGTGCTCCTCGCCGGCGGCGTCGCGGCGACCTGGCCGCGCGCCACTTACCTGGCCGGCAAGCTGCCGCTCGACGGGGACCAGATGCAGTACGTCTGGAATTTCTGGTGGGTCGCCCGGCAGGTTACCCATTTCGGCGATCCCTGGTTTACCAGCCACCTGGCGGCACCGGTCGGTGTCCAGCTCGGCTATGACACCCTGACGCCGCTACTGGGCGTCGTGATGACGCCGGTCACTCTGCTATTCGGACCGTCGGCGAGCTACAACCTGGTGGCGACTCTGGCGCCTGGTCTGGCCGCATATGCGATGTACAGAGCGGCCCGGCTCTGGCTGCGCAGCCGGACTGGCGCCATCGCGGCCGGAGCGTTCTACGGCTACTCCTCGATGCTGACCTCGCAGGCGTGGCTGCACATTCACACCGCCGTCGGCTGCGTGTTCCTGCCGCTGACACTGGAGGCAGCCATCCGGCTGCGCCGGCGTCCGAGCACTGGCCGCGGCATCGTGCTCGGCCTGGTGGTTGGCTGCTCGGTCCTCGTCGACCAGGAGATGGCGCTCCTCGCCATCATTATCGCGGTGCTCGCGGTGCTGCCATGGCTGGTGCGCCACTTCACCCGCCCCGCCTTCGGGGCTTCGGTAGTGGCCGCAATCTGCGCGGTCGTGGTCTCTAGCCCGCAGCTTTACGCCATTGTGCGGGCGGGCGGGCGGGGAGGCCCCTCCGTCGCGCCGGCCGGCAACTACATCCGCTATACCGCTACTCTGCCTGGCCTGTTCGCGCCGTCGCCGCACCTTGCCAGCTACGGGATGACCGGACTGGCCGCCATCTACAGCACGCACATGACAGCCGTGGTAAGTGCCTCCCACGCGCACGAAGAGGCTGCCACCTTCGGGGTCGTGCTGACTGTCTGCGCGCTGGCCGGGCTGGTTGTCAGCTGGCGCCGCCGGGGTACCCGGCAGCTGGCCCTGCTGTGGCTGGGCAGCGCTCTCCTGGCTCTCGGGCCGGCGCTCACCGTGGCCGGCCGCAGCTACGTGCCCGCCCCCATCACCTGGCACGGCATCCGCGTCTCTCTTCTGATGCCCTATACCTGGCTGATCCGGGTGCCCGTCCTGTCGTCCTTCCGCGAGGCCGACCGGCTGGCTCTCCTCGGGCTTGTCGGCGCGGCGCTGCTCGCCGGCGCAGCAGTGGACTGGCTGCGGTCGCATGCGCGGGCCCGGCCGCTCATCGTCGTGGTGGCCGCACTGGCGGCGCTGGAGGCCGGCTGGAGCGGGATCGAAGGCGATCTGACGGTACCAACCGCGCTTCCCGCTCTGGACCGCCCCATCGCGGCTGACCATTCGGATTCGGTTGTCGTCGATGTGCCGTTCATTGTCCGCGGCCCGGCTAAGTACGGCACCCATATCGCGCCGTACGCACTGAATCTGGCGACTGCCGACGGGCACCCGCGCGCGATGTCGTTCAGCAGCGGCGTGCCGAAGCGGACGATCGATGGCATCCGGGCTCACGCGTTTTACTCCGGGCTCGTCGATGCCGAGGAGGGCGGCACGGTGACGCCGGGGCACCTGGCCGCCGCGCGAGCCGACCTGCGGACGCTGCACGTCGGCTGGGTCCTCATCTGGCTGCCGAAGTGGGTGCCTACCTTCCCGGTCGCGCGGCGCGCGTCAGACCAGCCGAACGCCTCGGACCGCCAGGTCATGAAGTACCTGGCGGCGACCGGTTTTGTGTTCGACTACGAGGCGGATGGCGTACTCGTCTACCGCCCCGCGGGACGCTAGCTGCGACTGTGGCCGAGGGACCGGCTCAGGTAAACGACCACTCCGCCGATGGGCCGTCCGCTCGCCAGCGGGTGCAGTCCGAAGCTCCGGAGTTTGCGTGACCAGTTCGGCTTCGAGCGTGCGTCGACCAGGATCGCTTCGATCTTGCCGGTCGTGACGTACTGGCGGAAGCTGCTGATCGAGGCCGGGGTCACCGGGTTATCGACCAGGTCAGCGAAGGCTGGCATAAGATCGCTGTGCCCGTTGAAGGCGGCGTTGACGAACCCGCCCGCCAGCCGGAAATAAAAGTCGCTCTCGGCCTGCCACCGCATTCCGACGTTGCCGCTCGCCGAAGCCACGACCACAGTGGCGCCGGGCGTCAGGTACGTCCGGTACTGCCCGGTGGCGATGAATGCGGGCGTGCCGGAGCCGCTGACGGCGAGCGCCGGCACGTCCGCGGCGACCGCGGCGATCGCCAGCGCCGCTAGCCCCCAGCGCGCCAGCTGCCAGCGCCGGCTCGGCGCGGCCAGCCACAGCGCCATCAGCACGGCCAGGATCAGGAACGCGAACACCATCAGCCGCGACGGGAAGGCGCCCCGAACGACGGGCAGCTGAAACACCGAGGCCCACGGCAGTCTGGTCACCTGGCGGCCGCCCACGTACAGCACGGGCCCGAGTGCCCCGACAATCACCACGACCAGCATCACAAGCAGGAGCCTGGTGATCCGCCTCGACCACAGGAACACCGCGCAGGCAATCGCGAGCAGTAGCAGCGGAATGCCCGCGTAACCATCGAAACTCGCGACCCGCAGGTGCCCTGCGGTTGCGGCCAGCCAGCTCAGGCCAAAAGTCTGGCCGCGCCTGGGGACTACCAGAGCGGCCAGGTCTACTGAGGTCGTGCCGGGGATCCGGTGGAAGGATTGCGGCACGTCGGCGAGCGCAGCTGCCAGGAACGGGGCGGCCAGCACGAGAGAGCCCAGCCAGGACAGCCCGGCCAGCCCGGCTAGCCGGGTGACCCGCGGCCGCGTCGCCGGGCCTGCGAGCACCCACGCGGCCAGCAAGGCCACCGCTCCGACGGCGGTCAGGAACGCGAAGGTCTCCAGGAACAGGTAAAACTGTGCCGCCAGCGCCAGCGTCAGCAGCACGGCGAACGGAACCGAGCCGATCGCGCCATCCCGCCAGGCCACTACCAGGTAGGCCATCAGAGGCAGCAGCAAACTGAACGCCAGGTTCAGCTGACCCGCCTGGATGTGGTTCATCTCGTACGCCGAGAACCCGTACACGAATCCGCCAGCCAGCGCGGGCCAGAATCGCCTGGTGAGCCGCCGGCACAGGACAAACGCCGCCCAGCCCGACAGCGGGATCGAGAACGCGACCAGCAAGTTGAACGCAGCTACCGGGCCGGCAGCCGCGGTGAGCGGCCAGGCAAGCAACGCCAGCGGCGGCACCGTGGTGTCCCAGGCAAGGTTGTAGCCAGTCGGGGCACCCAGCTGGGTGGTGCGCAGCGGGTCCAGTCCGTGCGTCAGTGCGTACGGCCACCAGCGCAGGCACCAGAGATAGAAGTTCGGGTCGGGGCTGGTCACGTCCAGTTGCGCCTGCCCGGGGTGGCCCACCAGCGGGTGTGCCTGCCACAAGATCCACACTGCCAGATACGCCGCCAGCGCGATCAGGCCCTGCACCACTGGGGACGCGAGCCGCAGCCTTGCGGCCGACTGCGCGAGCTGGTCCGATCCGGGAGCCCGCGCGGCCATCGCCGTGGCTGGCCACTGCGGATTCTGCCGGCGCCGCCAGCTGAGCGCCCGGCTGCCCGTCGACGGGCAGCCCTGCTATGCGGTCCCGTGACGCTGTCCGTACTCGGGATCGCACGCGTCCAAGCAGAATGCCGACCACTTCACCTGTCCGATGCTCTCGCCGGGCGCAGCCAGAGTTGCCCCCGGGACCCGGAACAGGCATCGAGTGCGTCCACTCGGTCAACGGGAACGCCTCGGCCTGAATCGGCCGCCTAATCTGTGCCAGGCAACGGGACAGCCCCTCGCTGGGCTGCCTTGTGCATGTAAAGGCCGTTTCGCGCCCTCCGTACCTCGCGCGAGCATATCCGATGCTGGAATCATCCCGCCACCACCCCAGGACATCACCAGTGCACATGTCTGTATCGATGCCGATGTCCCTCCTTGACTGCAGCATTACCTGATATTTGGGCAAAGCATGCCGAGCTGCTCCCTTGAGACCGACTAAGCTCCGTTGCCGGTGATTGCCACCTTTGTCAGTGGAGACTTCAGTTGATAAACCAGGACGACGGACGCCTTGGTACGGAAAGCGCCGTTCAGCTTGATGGCGCTCGGCAGGTGAGTAGTGCTGCGCCGGCGGGCAGCCCGGCCGGCGCGACGGGCGCCCCCGCGGATCATGGCATCCCCGAGGCGGATGCCGCACTTGAGCTAGCCGTCGACGAGCGGACATTTCCGCTGCCGGCCGCCGGGCGCAGGTGGCTCGCGTCCCCCGTGCTCCAGGGCGCCGCGGCGCTCGGAATCTACCTTGTTGTCTGGGTGTCCCTGGTGACCCGGCGGCTGGTGCTGCACGCCAGCCAGGCTCAGCTCCTCCAGAAGAGCCCGGACCCGAACTTCTACGTGTGGAGCCTGCGCTGGTGGCCGTACGCGATCGCGCACGGGCTGAACCCGCTCTACTCACACGAGATCGCTGCCCCGACCGGGCACGCCCTGGCCTGGATCACGACGACATCGCCGCTCGCCCTGCTGACGACCCCGCTGACGCTGGCCGCCGGGCCCGTCGTCTCGTTCAACCTGCTGGAGGCGGTCGCGCTCCCGGTCTCCGGGTGGGCCGCGTTCGTCCTGTGCCGGCGGCTGACCGGCAAGTTCTGGCCGGCCCTGGTCGGAGGCGCGGTCTTCGGCTTCTCGGCCTACGAGATGATCCACAACGAACCCGGGCAGATCAATCTGACGTACTGCCTGCTGGTGCCGCTGCTGGCGTACTTCATGGTCGTCTGGTGGCAGGGCAGTATCAGCGCGCGGACCTTCGTCTGCGTGGCCGCGCTCGCGATCGCGGCGCAGTTCTACCTGTTCCTGGAGACGTTCGCCGATCTGACCGCGTTCCTGGCCCTGGCGCTTGTCCTCGGACTGGTGCTCGCCGGACGGCAGCACCGGGCCGAGATGCTGCGCCTGACCAGGCTGAGCGTGGTTGCCTATCTGATCGCGCTCGTGCTCGCGGCCCCGTACCTGGCGTATGCGCTGACCACGACCCCGCCGAAGCCAGCCAAGGTCACGGCGATGGATCTGGCCAGCCTCGTCGTACCGCGGTTCGGTCATACCTTCGGCATCAGCTGGCTGGCCAGCGCGGCGGCCGGGCCCCGGCCCGTCTCGGCTGGCTGCTACGTCGGGATCCCGCTGCTCGTGCTGGTGATCGTGCTGGCGGTCACCGGCTGGTCCAGCCGGATCGTCCGGTTCCTGACCGGCATGCTGCTGATCATCATCGTGGCCTCGCTCGGCCCGGTGCTGTACGTCGAAGGGCACCGGGAGGGGAAGCTGCCGTGGGCGCCGCTCTTCCACCTGCCGCTGGTGAAGAACTCCTACCCGTCCCGGCTCATGCTGTTCGCCTTCCTGGCGCTCGCCGTCGCCACAGCGCTGTTCCTCGCGAACCCGGCCCGGCGGGTTGCCTGGCTGCGGTGGCCGCTCGCCGTCCTGGTGCTTGCGGCGATCGCGCTGAACGTGTCGGCTCTCCCGCTGGTCCGGCACACCACAGTGCCGGCCTTTATCAGCACGGGTCAGTACCGGCAGCAGCTGGCGCCTAACGAGATCGTCGTGGTCGTCTCCGACGTCGGCAACGCAGGCATGCTGTGGCAGGCCGAATCAGGCTTCTACATGCGCGTAGCCGGCGGGTTCCTGAACGAGGGCGTGAGCCACAAGACTGACCTGCCGCGACCTGTCGAGAACCTCTCGCACGCCACGCCTACCCGGGTCGCGAGGTTCGAGGCCTACCTGAAGGCCGACAAGATCGGAGCGATCGTGCTGGATGCGCGATATGCGCCGGCCTGGGCGGGCATCTTCGCGAAGATCGGGCTCACCGGCCACTCGGTCGGCGGCGTCGTGGTGTATCCGGTGAACGGCTGCCGGTCCTGCCGGTCGCTCGACTGGGCGCAGCTCGGCGGGAAGAAGACCACCGCAGCCTGACCCGATCTGGCGCAGCCCGCGCCAGTGTGGCCGAGCGGCACGAGCTGACGCCCGTTGAGGTGGAGTCGGGCCGAGCGCGATCGCCGCGCAGCCGAGCCACAGGACGGCGAGCTTCCAGGCGATAAGTTCCCCGGGGCAGCATGCGACGGCCGCGATGGCATGCAGCTGCCGAGGATTTCGCTGATCCGTGACCATTCCGGCCGGTGCATGCCGATAGGCTGTGAAGCCGTCGGCACAGCCAACTGCTGATCCGGCCCCGGCATCGGACCTTACCAGCGGGAACGCGCTCGTAGCGGCTATCAGATGGCTCGGCTGGCTCTGCTGTGGCCTGTTCGGTCAGTGCTGGTCAGCGCTGATTCTGCTGCGAACTGCGAGCCGGCGCATTCACGCTCAGCGGGCGTGCTGTGGAATACGCGGGAGCTGTGTCAGTATCGTCAGGTAATCCTGGCTATCGGTCTGACGGCGTCCTCGAGACCGCGGTCTGCGGCGGTTCCCACACGGCGGCGCCCGCCCCAGGATACTCAGCGCAACTGCCCAGGATTGCGGCCAGGGGGACCACAATGCGGGACGGGGAAAGCGGCTCGGTGGAAGTGGTCACGTACTCCATTGTCATTCCTATTTTTAATGAGGAAGAGTCGTTTGGTGTGCTGGTGGGGCGGTTGCGGGGGGTGATGGGGCAGCTGGACGGGCCGGCGGAGGTGGTGCTGGTTGATGACGGGAGCCGGGATCGCAGTTATGAGCTGATGGTGGCGGTTCATGGGGAGGATCCGCGGTTTAAGGTGCTGCAGCTGTCGCGGAATTTCGGGCATCAGATCGCGATCACGGCGGGGATGGATGTGGCGGCGGGGCAGGCGGTCATCGTGATGGATGCGGATCTGCAGGATCCGCCGGAGGTCATCCTGGAGATGGCGGCGCGGTGGCGGGAGGGGTTTGAGGTGGTGTACGCGGTGCGGGAGCACCGTGCGGGGGAGACGCTGTTCAAGCGGAAGACGGCGACGTTGTTTTACGGGATTCAGCGGCGGCTGGCGGAGATTGAGCAGCCGGTGGAGGTGGGGGATTTCCGGCTGGTGGACCGGAAGGCGCTGGATGCGTTCTTGCAGATGCGGGAGCGGAACCGGTATGTGCGGGGGATGTTTTCGTGGGTGGGGTTCCGGCAGACGGCGGTGCCGTACCGGCGGGCGTCGCGGGCGGCGGGGGAGAGTAAGTATCCGCTGCGGCGGATGCTGCGGCTGGCGTTTGACGGGTTCGTGGGGTTCTCGACGGCGCCGCTGCGGTTTGCGCTGGCGCTGGGGTTGTTCATGGCGGCGGCGTCGGTGCTGTACGGGATTGTGGCCATTGCGATGAAGCTGGCGGGGCTGGCGCTGGTGCCTGGCTATGCTTCGTTGCTGGTGACGATCACCTTCCTCAGCGGGGTGCAGCTCACCGTCATCGGGATTATGGGCCAGTACGTGGCCCGGATCTATGACGAGACCAGGGCCCGGCCGCTGTACCTCGTCCGCGACTCGCGTGGCCTCGCGCCTGGCAGGCACGCCGATGACGCTGCCTCGGTGCTCTGGCCGGCGCCGAGTCAGGACACGCTGACCAACGGGCAGCGCGTGCCGCCCCTGCCGCCAGCATGATGGCACCGCTGAGCCGCCAGCGCGGCGCGACCCTGGCAGCGCCCGCCAGCCCGGCCGGCGAGGGCGAGACCGGCGTCCGCCGCTGGCTGCGGTTCCCGGCGGTGCAGGGCGGCCTGGCGCTTGCTGCCTATCTGCTGATCTGGCTGCTGACCTCGGCTCGCCTGCTCGTTCAGCACCTGAGTCATGCGCAGCTTGACCAGGTAAGCATGGACCCGAACTTCTACGTCTGGTGCCTGCGCTGGTGGCCGTACGCGGTTGTGCACGGCCTGAACCCGCTGTACACCCACCAGGTCGGCGCGCCAGCCGGTCATTCCCTCGCCTGGGTCACCACCATTCCGCCGCTGGCCCTGCTCGCCGCGCCGCTCACCCTGGCCGCGCGGCCCGGTGGTCGCGTTCAACCTGCTCAGCGCAATCGCGCCGGCAGTCTCGGCGTGGGCCGCCTTCGTGCTGTGCCGCCGGCTGACCGGCCGGTTCTGGGCCGCCCTGGTCGGGGGCGCTGTCTTCGGCTTCTCGGCCTTCGAGATGAACCACAGCGCGGCCGGCCAGCTGAACCTCACCTACAGCCTGCTGCTGCCGATCCTGGCCTACCTGGTCGTCGTCTGGTGGCAGGGCAGCATCAGCGGGCGCGCCTTCGTCTTCCTCGCGGCGCTCCTCATGGCGACGCAGTTCTACCTGTTCCTGGAGACGTTCGCCGATCTGACCGCGATCCTGGTCGTGGCGCTCGCCGCCGGGCTGGTGCTCGGCGGACGCGACGCAGGCCCGTCATCGCGCGGCTGGCCAGGAACCTCGGTCTCGCCTACGCCGCCGCGATCGTGCTGGCACTGCCGTACCTGGCGTACGCGCTCAGCACCCGGCCGCCCAAGCTGTCCGCCGCCACCGGCCTGGATGTGGCCAGTCTCGTGGTGCCCAGGCCCGAGCGCACCTACGGCATTGCCTGGCTGGCGCATGCAGCCCGCGGACCGATCGAGGTGTCGGCGGCCGGCTACATCGGGGTGCCGCTGCTGGTCCTGGCGATCCTGCTGGCGGTCACCTGCTGGTCCAGCCGGCTCGTCCGGTTCCTGACCTGCATGCTGGTGTTCGTCATCGTGGCGGCCTTCGGCCCGGTGCTCTACTTCGAGGGCGGCCGGGTCGCCACGCTCCCGTGGGCCCGGCTGTGGCAGCTGCCGATCCTGCGCAACGCCTACCCGTCCCGGCTCATGGTGTTTGCCTTCCTGATCCTGGCTGTCGCCACGGCGCTGTTCCTGGCCGGCCCCGCCCGGCGCCTGTGGGCGAAATGGCCGCTGGCCCTGCTGGTGCTCGCGTTCATCGCCCTGGACACCCCGACGATCAGCGTCAACGCCCGGACGAGCGTTCCGGCGTTCATCAGCTCAGGGCACTACCGTCGTGACCTGACCAGGGGCGAGATCGTCGTCGTCGTCTCCCGTATCGGCAATGCCGGGATGCTGTGGCAGGCCGAGTCCGGGTTCTACGTGCGCCTTGCCGGCGGGTACATCAACCAGGCGATCACCCGCCGCAGTGACCTGCCGCTGCTCGTCCAGAGCCTGGCCCACGCCACGCCGCACAGCGTTCGCGGGTTCGAGGCGTATATCAGGAAGGACAGGATCGGCGCGATCCTGCTGGACGCCGGGCACGAGCCGCAGTGGGTCGGCATCTTCTGGCGGGTCGGCCTTGTCGGCCATCGCATCGGCCATGTGATCGTGTATCCGACCAACGGCTGCCGGTCCTGCCGCATCCTGGACTGGAAGCAGCTGCGAGATCGCGGCACCCACACGGTCTAGCCGGAGGCGGGAATGCGCCTTCGGGTGGTCGTCGGTCAGCTGGAGATCGGCTGGGAGCTGTCCCGCAACCGGGCGGAGATCGTCTCGTTCCTGCGCGCCGAGTCCGCTCCGGGCAGCGTCGTGGTGCTGCCCGAGGCAGCCGTGTCTGGCTACGACGACGAGCTGTCCGGGCTGGCCGGGCTGGACCAGCGCGAGCTGGCGGAATCGCTGGCAGCCGTGGCGGCGGCAGCCAGGGAGCGCGGTGTGCATCTGCTCTGCGGCTCGCTTCTGCCCGGCCGCGACTCCTGGAGCAACGCCGCGCTGTACTTCGGCCCGGCCGGCGAGAGCTGGATCTACCGCAAGGTTAACCTCGCGACCCACGAGCGCGGCCTGCTGGCGGCCGGTGATTCACTGCCGCTGCTGCGTCTGCAGACCAGGCCGGCGCCGGTCGCGATCGGCGTTCAGCTGTGCCGCGAGCTGAAATACCCCGAGCAATGGCACGTGCTCGCACGGGACGGTGCTCAGCTGCTTGCCTACCTGACGTACGCCGCGAATCCGCGGATCGCGGCAGGCGTGTGGCGCAGCCACCTGATCAGCCGGGCCGCGGAAACCCAGCGCTTCGTGCTGGCCGCCAACGTCGCCAGCCCGGTCCGGCACTGCCCCACCATGGTGGTGTCACCGCGCGGTGAGGTGCTTGCCGAGGCCGTGTCGCCTGCGGCGCAGGCTCTGCATGCCGAGATCGACCTTGCCGAGGTCTCCGGCCGGGTGCTGGCGGAGCAGCGGGCCGATGTTGTCGGCATCAGCTACCACGGCACCGGGAATCTGCCGTGGCCGGAGGCCGGTCCTGCCGCGACCAGGTACGCCGGCCGCACGGCAGCCATTACGCTGCGAGCAAGACGGCAGCCAGAGTTCCGGCGAGGAGGAACGGGCCGAAGGGTATCTGGGCCCGGAGGGTCGCCCGCCGGGTGATGAGCAGGCCCGCGCCGTAAAGGGCGGCCAGCACCAGACCGGCGAGGGTGCCGCCGAGCAGGGCCGTCCAGCTGAACCAGGCCAGTAATGTGCCTGCTGCCGCGGCGGCCTTGCAGTCGCCCATCCCGAAATCCGCGGGCCGGGCAATGGCGAGGATGAGGAAGGCGCCGCTCAGCGCGATCCCGCCGGCGACGGCCCTGACGAGGTCGCGCCACGTCCCGCCGGTGAGTGCGGCGAGGGCGAGTAAGACGATCACGCCCGCATAAGCGGGACCGGTGAGCACGTCGGGCAGCCGGCCGACTGCCAGGTCAGTGAAGGCCAGCGCCACGCCGCAGATGGCCAGCCAGGCCGCGGCGGCGAGCACCGGATCCGGCCTGACCCGCCAGGCAAGAGCGGCGAGCAGGAGCGCGGTGATGATCTCGACGGTCAGCGGCGGCGGTCTGATGCAGGCGGGCCGGATCAGACGGCGCGGGGGCTGGGGGCGGCACAGCCGGTCCGGTGCCGGGCGTGCCGGAAGCGGCCGGCGGAGTGCGGGGGACAGCCAGCCGGACGATCACGGCCCGCTCAGCCCAGCCAGCACCAGCGCCGACGACGGCGGCAGCGGCAATCACGGCGGCGTTCATTGGCGGTCCCTGGCGACAGCGAGGCTCCCGATGAAACTACCGCGACCTAGCGGTTCCGGCACCCTGCGGCGAGGCGGTCATCGCACACTTGTCCGCAATGCAGCAGCAACCAGGCAGGGGACCAAGGCGTCTTAACCATGCGTGAACACACCAGACGGTGACCGAGGAGCGCGACCGTGACCTTCGAGGAACTGCTCGCCTACTGCCTGTCCAAGCCGGGCGCCTGGCAGGACGAGCCGTGGGACGGCGATGTCGTTGCCAAGGTCGGCAGCAAGATCTTCGCCTTCCTCGGATCAGGCGACGGTTCCGGCGTCGGCCTCAAGTGCGGCGCGAACCGGGAGGCCGCCGATGAGTGGCTGGCGCGCTACCCGAAGGACGCCACGGTGATGCCGTACATCGGCAGGTCCGGGTGGAACACGCTGCAGCCCTCCGGCGCCATCCCGGCGGCGGAGATCAGGGAGGCGATCGACGCCTCCTACGACGCTGTGGTGAGCAGGCTGCCGAAGAAGGACCGGCCCGCCGGGTAGGCGAGATCAGGACCGAAGGCTGGCCAGCCGCCCGACCGTGGCGTCCAGCTCAGCTACCAGCGCTGCGACAACGTCCGCGACCGGCCGTACCTCGTTCATCCGGCCGACGATCTGCCCGACGGGCATCGGGATCACGTCCGGGTTGCCCGACCGCATCAGCCGCTGGTGCGCGTCGGCGACGAGCAGGTTCTGCAGCGGCATGGGCAGCGGCTCGGGAGCGTCCGGCTCCAGCCAGGCGTCGGTCCAGCTGTTCTTGAGCAGCCTGGCGGGCTTGCCGCTGTAGATCCGCGACCGCACCGTGTCCGAGGACGTCGCGGCGAGCAGTGCCTCCCGCAGTCCGGGCAGCGGGGACAGCTCGGCGTACTCGGTCGTGATCAGCCAGGCCGAGCCCATCCACACCCCGGCAGCCCCGAGCGCGAGCGCTGCGGCGATCTGACGGCCGCAGCCGATCCCGCCCGCCGCCAGCACCGGGACGTCCGGGCCGACCGCGTCCACCACCTCGGGCACCAGGACCATGCTCGCGATCTCGCCGGTGTGGCCGCCGGCCTCGTAGCCCTGCGCCACCACGATGTCGACGCCGGCGGCCACGTGCGACCGGGCGTGCGCGGCCTTCCCGGCCAGCGCGGCGACGAGCATGCCGCGATCGTGCGCGCTCGCGATGACGTCGGGGGGCGGCGAGCCCAGCGCATTCGCGATCAGCCGCGCCGGGTGCGCCAGCGCCACCTCGAGCTGAGCTGCGGGCCACCGAGTGGAGCCAGCCGAGCACGCCTTCCCTGGCCTGCGCATCGGACGGCAGCGGAGGCACGCCGAGCCGGATGCAGCGTCTGGTCAACGAAGTCCCTGTGCCCGGCCGGGATCAGCTGGTTCAGGTCGATCGCCGCGCCCTCGGCCGGGACCTTCTGCGGCATCACGACGTCAATGCCGTAGGGACGGCCGTCGGTGGCGCCGTCCATCCAGTCCAGGACCTTGTCCAGCTCGGCGGCGTCGTTGAAGCGCACGCAGCCGAGCACGCCGAGTCCGCCGGCCCGGCTGATCGCGGCTGCGACGTGCTCGGACGGGGTGAACCCGACGATGGGATGCTCGATCCCGAGCTGATCGCAGAGCGGCGTGCGCATGCGGCGGTCCCTTCAGGCTGACTGCAGGTCAGATCCGGCCGATCTGGGCCTCGGCGTACGAGCGCGCCCAGCCGTAGTCGGCCTTGCCGGCCGGGGTCCGGCCGATCGCGTCGACCAGCCAGACCGACGCTCGGCACCTTGTATCCGGCAATGAGGGTGCGCAGGTGCTTGTCCAGAGCGGCCAGGTCGACCGCCTGACCGTCGCGCGGCTGTACCAGCGCCGCAACCCGCTGCCCGAGCAGGTCGTCGGGCACTCCGATGACCAGCGCGTCGAAGACGTCAGGGTGCGACTTCAGCGCCCCCTCGACTTCCTCCGGGTACACCTTCTCGCCGCCGGTGTTCACGCAGGTGTTGCCGCGGCCGAGCAGCGTCAGCGAGCCGTCCTCCTCGACCCGCGCCCAGGTCTCCGGGAACGGCGTAGCGCTCGCCGTCGACCTCGGCGAACATCGCCGCCGTCTTGACCGGGTCCTTGTAGTAGCCGAGCGGGATGTTGCCGCCGCGGGCCAGCCGGCCGACGCCGCCGGGGCCGAGCGGCCGGTTGTGCTCGTCGATCACGATCGTGGCCGGGCCGGGCGTGACCGTGGGTCCCTCCGGTCGCTTGTTGCCGGCGCTCGACGTAGCCGAGACCGGTGAAGCCCGTCTCGGACGCGCCGATGGCGTCGGTCACCACGATGCCGGGCAGCAGGGTCAGGTACTCGTTCTTGACCGCTCGGCGAGAACAGCGCGGCACTGCTGGAGATCGCCAGCACTGAGGAGACGTCGTACTGCTTCTCGCGGTAGGCCTCGATCAGCGGCCGGGCCATGGCGTCCCCGATGATGATCATGATGTTGACCCGGCGGCGCTGCACGGTGCGCCAGACCTCGTCCGCGCTGAACTGCGGCACGAACACCACGGTGTCGCCTGAGAACAGGGCCGCCATCGCGGCCCCACTGCGCATTGCCGTGGATGAGCGGCGCGGCGCACAGCCGGACCAGGCCGGCCGGAGCCGCGGCAGCGCGCCTGGACTGCTCCCACTCATCGGGCATCCGCTCGCCGGTGACGAAGTCGATGCCGCCGCCCAGGGTCCGCCAGATGTCCTCGTGGCGCCACAGGACGCCCTTCGGGTACCCGGTGGTCCCGCCCGTGTACAGCATGTAGATGTCGTCCGCGCTGCGCTCGGCCGAAGTCACGGCCGGCCGGCTGCCCGGCGAGTGCGGCCTCGAAGTCAGTGCTCTCCGCCAGGGGCGCGCCGCTTCCGTCGTCGATGGCCAGCACTGCCCGGATGCCGGGGTACTCCGGCAGCAGCCCGGCAACCCGGGTGCTGAACTGGCGGTCGTGGACCAGCGCTGCCAGTTCCGCCTCGGTGAACAGGTACCGCAGCTCAGCCTCGACGTACCGGTAGTTGATGTTCACCGCGATCGCGCGCAGCTTGTAGCAGGCGAGGAACGCCGCGATCAGCTCGATCGAGTTCCGCCCGTAGACGCCGACATGATCGCCCGCGGTGACGCCGCGCCCGGCCAGGAAGTGGGCGAGCCGGGTACTGCGCTCGTCGAGCTCGCGGTAGGTGACCTCGGCGTCGCCGCAGGCGACAGCCAGGCGCTCGGGAACCGCGTCGGCAGCATGCTCAAAGAGATCCGCGATGTTGAGCGCCATGGGATGAAACTAGAACGTGTTACCGTTCGGGGCAACCAGGCGGCTGAAAATATCCCCTTCCGGTCAAGGAGGACTTCGCGGTGACCACGACCCCGGATGACGCGGGCGCCGGCGAGCAGCCGCACGCGCTGGTCGAGGTGCGCGGTCACATTCTCATCGTCACGATGAACCGGCCGGAGGTCCGCAACGCGCTCAGCGGGCCGATGATGGCGATCATGGCGGAGGCCTGGGACCGGGTCGACGCCGATCCGGGTATCCGGGCCTGCATCCTGACCGGAGCGGGCGGTGCGTTCTGCGCGGGCGCGGATCTCAAGGCGATGACCGCATCGCATCCGGGCGAGTCCTTCGAGTCCGGGGCCTTCGATCCCGCGGTGATCGAGCCGCTGCTGAAGGGCCGGCGGCTGTCGAAGCCGCTGATTGCCGCCGTTGAGGGAGCAGCGATCGCCGGCGGGACCGAGATCCTGCAGGCCACCGACATCCGGGTGGCCGGCCGCGAGCGCGAGGTTCGGGATATCGGAGGCGCGCTGGGGACTGTTCCCGCTCGGCGGCTCCGCCGTCCGGCTGGTCCGCCAGATCCCTTACACAGTCGCCGCCGACCTGCTGCTGACCGGCCGCCACATCAGCGCCGACGAGGCGCTGCGGATCGGGCTGATCGGGCACGTGGTGGAGGACGGCCAGGCACTCGCGACCGCGCTGGAGATCGCCGCGCAGATCGCGGCGAACGGGCCGCTTGCCGTCCGGGCGATCCTGCGCACCATCCGCGAGTCCGAGGGAATGGCGGAGAACGACGCCTTCGCGCTGGAGTCGAAGCTCGGCATGGCGGTGTTCGCCAGCGAGGACGCCAGGGAGGGCCCGCGGGCCTTCACCCAGAAGCGCGCGCCGGACTTTCAGGGCCGCTGATCTTGCTCAGGAGGCCGCCGGCGCTTGCCGCGGGTAAGTGCGGTCACCGTGTAGCCGTTCTTACCGCCGGCCGTTACCACGTAGCCGAGCTCGGCCAGTGCTGCGGCGAGCCGGGCGTCCGGGAGCGTGTAGGCCATCACGGTCAGGCTGCACGGCGACGGAGCGCTCGCGGCCGCGGCCTCCGCGAAGGTGAAGCTCGGGCGGGCGGCGATCCACTTGGCCAGCTCAGGTATCCGGGTGGCCAGGCCGACGGCGGCGAACCCGGAGGCGGATCTCGCGGCTCTGGATGCTGCCGGGGTGCGGACCGCTGCCGGCCTGCCGTCCCTGGCCGAGTGCCAGGCGTCGGCGGTTGTCCACTGGCTCAGCGGCTCCCGGCTGGTGGTCGGCGCTCCGCACGACGCGGAGACTGTGGTGCGCGCGGCCGGAGCGGCGAGCTGGTCCGCATCGGACCTGGCGGTCTGGCTGGCTCGGGCTGCGGTGCTGGTCATCTGAGGCTCCTCGGCTGCGGGGGGTCAGCTGGATCCAGGTCCCCCGCTAGCTACCACGCTACCTGCGCGGAAATGCATAGAAACCGTAAAACGGATCATACAGAATAAATAATTTGAAAGGCGCAAAATAACCAGCGCATTTGTCCGGGAACCGGAGCCCGGCCCCGCTGCCCCGGACGGCGGGCCGGCCGGCCGCCTGGCCATGCATCAGGCCCGGCTTTGTCCGGCCCGGCCCTTGGCGGCCGTGGCTAGAACGTGTTTCACTTTCATCCGTGACTACGCCGCTGCGCGCCCCCCTGGAGATCAGCTTCGACTACACCCGGTCGCTCGGCCCGGTGCTGAGCCAGTTCATGACGGCGCTGGCCGGCGGCCGCATCCTGGGCTCGCGCGGCGCGGACGGGCGGGTGCACGTGCCGCCGCTCGAGTACGACCCGGTGACGTTCGCGCCGCCGGACGAGCTGGTGCCAGTCGGGCCGGAGGGCACGGTCACCAGCTGGTCCTGGATGCGCGAGCCGACTCGAGGGCCAGCCGCTTGACCGCCCGTTCGCCTGGGCGCTGATCCGGCTGGACGGCGCGGACACCGCGCTGCTGCACGCGGTCGACGCCGGCAGCGCGGACGTCATGCGGACGGGCCTGCGGGTCCGGCCCGCGGTGGGCCGCGCAGCGCAGCGGCCACATCCGCGACATCGCCTGCTTTGAACCTGCCGGGAACGAGGCTGGCCAGCTGACGGCCGCCAGCGAGAACGCGCGCGTTCCCGCCCTGGAACCCGGCAGCAGCGTCACGATGATGACCACGCCGGTCCGGCTGCACTACCAGCACACTGCCTCGCCCGAGGAGAGCCGGTACCTGCGCGGCCTCGCCGAGGGCCGGCTGCTCGGGCAGCGCTGCCCGGCCTGCGGCAAGGTCTACGTCCCGCCGCGGGGGGCGTGCCCGACGGACGGCGTGCCGACCGACGACGGACGTCGAGCTCCCCGACACCGGCATCGTGACGACGTTCTGCGTGGTGAACGTGCCGTTCCGCGGGCAGCGGGTGCCGCCGCCGTACGTGGCCGCGGCAGATCCTGCTCGACGGTGCCGACATCGCCTTCCAGCACCTCGTGCTCGGCTGCGAGCCGGATGAGGTGCGGATGGGCATGCGCGTCAGGGCGGTCTGGCGCCCGCGCGGGGAGTGGGGCACAACCTCCGAGAACATCAGCCACTTCGAGCCGACGGGCGAGCCGGACGCGCCCTACGACTCCTATGCCCAGCACCTGTGAGGACGCCGCCCGTGACTGACGCTGCCGGGACCGATGTTGCCGTGATCGGCTTCGCCGCAGGCGCCGAACGTGCGGCGCACCGATGGCACCACCAACGGCGTGGAGATGCTGGTGCCGATCTTCGCGCGAGGTCCTCGAGCGAGACCGGGCTGGACCAAGGACCGACATCGGCTTCTGGTGCTCGGGCTCCTCGGACTACCTGGCCGGGCGGGCGTTCTCCTTCGTCTCGGCGGTCGACGCCATCGGGGCGTTCCCGCCGATGATGGAATCGCACGTGGAGATGGACGGCGCGTTGGCGCTGTACGAGGCGTGGGTCAAGGTGCTGACCGGCGAGGCCGACGTCGCGCTGGCCTACGGTTTCGGCAAGTCCTCCGCCGGTGACCTGCGCCGCATCCTCGCCCTGCAGCTCGATCCGTACCTGCTCGCGCCGCTGTGGCCGGACTCGGTGGCCATCGCGGCGCTGCAGGCGCGGCTCGGGCTGGAGCAGGGCCTGTGGACCGAGAAGCGACGATGGCCGAGGTCGCGGTCGCGCAGCCGGGCCGCGGCGCGTGTCGAACCCGCGCGCCCAGGTGTCCGGAGAGGTCACCGCCGACGAGCTGCTCGCGCAGCCCTACGTGGCCGACCCGCTGCGGGCGCACGACTGCGCGCCGGTCGGCGACGGCGCGGCGGTGGTGATCCTCGCGGCCGCGGAGCGGGCGCGGGAGCTGTGCAGGCGGCCGGCCTGGATCACCGGGTTCGAGCACCGGATCGACTCGGCTCGACTCGGCGCGCCGCGACCTCACGGCCGCGCCGTCGGCGGCCGCGGCCGGGGTGGCGGCGGGCGCGGCTGGCGTCCAGGTCGCGGAGCTGCACGCGCCCTTCACGCATCAGGAGCTCCTGCTGCGGGCCGCGCTCGGCCTCGACCGGGTCGGCCCGGATCAGCCCGTCCGGGCGGCGCGCTGTGCGGCAACCCGATGTTCGCGGCCGGCCTGGCCCGGATCGGGCACGCGGCCCGGCAGGTCATGTCCGGCGCGGCCGACCGCGTACTCGGGCACGCGACCAGCGGCCCGGCCCTGCAGCAGAACCTCGTCTGCGTGATGGAGGCCCGATGACGGCTGGATCTGGCAAGCAGCGGGCCGCCGTCCTCGGCGCCGGCCAGACGCAGCACCGGTCCAAGCGGCCCGACGTGTCGATCGCCGGCCTGTGCCGGGAGGCGGTCGACCGGGCGCTGGCCGACGCCGGGCTCGAGCTGGCGCGACATCGACGCTGTCGTGGTCGGGCAAGGCGCCCGACCTGTTCGAGGGCGTGATGATGCCCGAGCTGTACCTGGCCGACGCGCTCGGCGCCGTGGGCAAGCCGCTGCTGCGGGTGCACACGGCCGGCTCGGTGGGCGGCGCGACCGGCAACGTCGCGGCCAGCCTGGTCCAGGCGGGCGTGCACCGGCGGGTGCTGGCGGTCGCGTTCGAGAAGCAGTCAGAGTCCAACGCGATGTGGGCGCTGTCGATCACGCCGCCGTTCTAGATGCCGGTGCTGGCCGGCGCGGGCGGCTACTTCGCCCCGCATATCCGCGCCTACATCCGGCGCAGCGGCGCCCCGACGCACATCGGCGCGATGGTGGCGGTCAAGGACCGGCGCAACGGCGCCCTGCAATCCGTACGCGCACCTGCAGCAGCCCGACATCACGCTGGAGTCGGTGCAGGCCTCGCCGATGCTGTGGGATCCGGTCCGCTACGACGAGACCTGCCCGTCCTCGGACGGGGCCTGCGCGGTGGTCATCGGCGACCAGGCCGCGGCCGAGGCGTCGCCGGCATCCGGTGGCCTGGATCCGGGCCACCGCGATGCGCACCGAGCCGACCATGTTCGCGGGCAAGGACCACGTGAACCCGCGCGGCCGGCGTCGGACGCGGCAGCCGCGCTGTGGCGCGCAGGCCGGGATCACCGACCCGCTCGGCGCAGATCGACGTGGCCGAGATCTACGTGCCGTTCTCCTGGTTCGAGCCGATGTGGCTGGAGAACCTCGGCTTCGCGCGCCGGGCGAGGGCTGGCGGCTCACCGCAGGCGGGCGAGACCGAGATCGGCGGCTCGATCCCGGTGAACCCGTCCGGCGGGGTGCTCTGCTCCAACCCGATCGGCGCGTCCGGCCTGCTCCGGTTCGCCGAGTCGGCGCTGCAGGTGATGGGCAAGGCGGGCGAGCATCAGGTGCCGGGCGCGGCGGACCGCGCTCGGGCACGCCTACGGCGGCGGGTCGCAGTACTTCTCCATGTGGGTGGTCGCCGACACCCCGGATTAGCCCGAGCCGCGCCACTGGCTGATAGCTGGCACGTCAGCACGGTTCGACCTTCGAGCAGCGAGACGGATCGACTCGGGGACACGCTGCGAGACGTCAGGCCGATGACTCTGCGAGCCTCGGTCGCTGCGCGACGGCTCGCCGTGGCAGCTGACCGTAGGAGACCGGGAGGCGCTTCATCCCGTTGAGCCAGCCTGAGCGCAGGCGCTGCGGGTCGCCGGCCTTGCTGATGTCCGGCATCGCGTCGGCGATCGCGTTGAACATCAGGTCGATCTCGAGCCGGGCCAGGTTGGCGCCGAGGCAGTAGTGCGCTCCCGTGCCGCCGAAGCCGAGGTGCGGGTTCGGGCTGCGCATGATGTCGAACTGCTCGGGGTGGTCGAACACGTCCTCGTCGAAGTTGGCCGACCGGTAGAACATGCCGACACGCTGGCCGGCCCTGATCTGCTGGCCGCCGAGTTCGGTGTCCTTCGTGGCCGTGCGCTGGAAGATCGTCACCGGGGTCGCCCAGCGGACGATCTCGTCCACCGCCGTCGGCGGCCGGGCGGCCTTGAACAGCTCCCACTGATCCGGGTTATCCAGGAACGCAAGCATGCCGTGCGAGATCGCGTTCCGGGTGGTCTCGTTCCCTGCCACGGCCAGCAGGATCACGAAGAAGCCGAACTCGTCGGAGGTGAGCTCCTCTCCGTCGACCTGGGCGTGCACGAGCTTGCTGACGATGTCGTCGCGCGGGCACGCCCGCCGGTCCTCGGCCATCAGCATGCTGTAGCCGAGGACTTCCGCGGCCGCCGTCTCTCCTTCGCCGTTGTAATCGGGGTCGTCGTAGCCGACCATGTCGTTGGACCAGGTGAAGAGCTTGTGCCGGTCCTCCTGCGGCACGCCGATCAGCTCGGCGATCGCCTGCAGCGGCAGCTCGCAGGCGACGTCGGCGACGAAGTCGCCGGTGCCCTGCTCCAGCGCCAGCTCGACGATCTTCTGCGCCCGCTCGGCGAGCACCCCGCGCAGGCCGTTGATCGCGCGGGGGGTAAAACCGCGGGAGACGATGCCGCGGATCTTGGTGTGGTGCGGCGGGTCGGTGTTCAGCATGATCACCCGCTGCAGCTCGACCTGATCGCGGGTATTGCCGCTGGGGAACCGGACGATCGCGCCGTTCTCCTAGCTGGAGAAGGTGTCGCTGTCCCGGGAGATCGCGACCACGTCCTGGTGCCGGGTAACGGCCCAGAAACCATCGTCGCGGAACCCCATGTCGGACGGCTGGGGATTCCACCGCACCGGCTCGGCGCGGCGCAGTACCGCGAACTCCTCCTGCGGCACTCGCTGGGTGTACAGGTCAGGATCGGTCAGGTCAAAGCCGGGAGCGATCTTCGGCTCAGGCATGGCGTGCCTCCGGATCTGTAACGTGTTCTAGTCAGATTCAAACATGGCGGACAACTGCGGTGAATGCTCCCGTACCCACAATTTCAGCGGCGCGTTTTACTATGAGAGCGGCCTAGGTAAGGAGCTGGCGTGGGCACTGCGGTGATTGTCGAGGCGGTCAGGACCCCGGTCGGCAAGCGGCGCGGTGCGCTGGCAGGGCTGCACCCGGCAGAGATACTCGGCAGGGCGCAGACCGCCGTCATCGAGCGGGCCGGAATCGACCCCGGCCCAGGTCGAGCAGCTGGCCGGCGGCTGCGTCACGCAGGCGGGCGAGCAGGCCGGGAACGTCACCAGGACCGCCTGGCTCAACGCCGGGATGCCGGTCCAGGCCGGGTGCCAGACCCTCGATGCCCAGTGCGGCTCAGCCCAGCAGGCCGTGCACCTCATCGCCGGGCTCATCGCGGCGGGCGCGATCGACACGGGCATCGGGTGCGGCGTGGAGGCCATGAGCCGGGTGCGGCCTCGGTGCGAACATCGGCACCGGGATCGGCTCGCCGCGGCCCGACTCCTGGACGATCGACATGCCGAACCAGTTCGAGGCCGCCGAGCGGATCGCGAAGCGGCGCGGGCATCAGCCGGGCCGATCTCGACGCATTCGGCCTCAGGTCCCAGCAGAACGCGCAGCCGCGCGTGGGCGGAGGGCCGGTTCGACCGCGAAGTGGTGCCGGTGAAGGCGCCGGTCATCGGCGGCGGACGGGCAGCCCACGGGTGAGTTCCGGAGCGTGGACCGCGACCAGGGCCTGCGCGAGACCACAGCGGAAGGGCTGGCCGCGCTCAAGCCAGTTCTGCCGGACGGGCTGCACACCGCGGGCACGTCCTCGCAGATCTCGGACGGTGCCGCCGCCGTGCTGCTTGTCTCCGAGGAGAAGGCCCGTGAGCTGGGGCTTCGGCCCCGCGCCAGGATCGTCAGCCAGGCGCTGATCGGCGACGAGCCGTATTACCACCTCGACGGCCCGGTCGCCGCGACCGAGCGGGTGCTGACCCGCAGCGGGATGACGATCGGCGACATTGACCTGTTCGAGGTCAACGAGGCGTTCGCGTCCGTGGTGCTGTCCTGGATGAGCCAGCACCACCCGGACCCTGACAGGGTAAACGTGAACGGCGGCGCGATCGCTCTCGGTCACCCAGTCGGCAGCACCGGCTCCCGGCTGATCACGACCGCGCTGCACGAGCTCGAGCGCCGCGACGCCAGCACGGCGCTGATCTCGATGTGCGCGGGCGGGGCGATGGCCACCGCCACGATCATCGAGCGGCTCTAAGCCGGTCACGGCGCGGGGTAAACCGCCTCGCCCTGCCAGAAGTACCAGCGGTAGCCCCACGGGTCGGTGATGTGGCAGGAGCGCGGCCCGTACGGCTCGTCCTTCGGCGGGTCCAGCTCGCCGCCCGCCGCCGCGATCCGCCGGTACTGGGCGTCGATGTCGGTCACGTGCACGATCAGCAGCATGCCGGCGCCGGATTCCGCGCCGGGCTCCGCGCCGCCGCTGATGTCAATGCGCGTCGGCCCGATGGCAAGCTCGCCCTCCTGCCACCGCCCGGCGTCGTCGCGCTTGACCCGCCGCGAGTCAGGCGGCCCGAAGCCGAGCACGCCGGACAGCCAGTCAGCCGCCGCGTCGCCGTCCGGGTACCGGAGGTACGCGGTCACGCCCAGGAATTCTGTCTTATCGCTCATGCACCCATGCTGACGCGCGGCCAGCCGCCGGCGGCTTGGATAAATCGGCGGTGGCTAGCTAGCTGACCGTCTGCACGGCGTCGAGATCGGCTTTCGTGAGCACCGGCCGCACGCTGACTCCGCCCGCTGGCAGGACACTCTGGCCGGGTGCGGAGCGGTCAATGGCGCAGACGACGGTGCTCACCGTCGCGCCGATATCGCGCAGGGCCGTAGCCGCGGCGAGCACCGCGCCGCCGGTGGTGATGACGTCCTCGACCAGGACGACATGCCGTCCGGCAGGATCGTCGCCCTCGGCGAGCTTGCGCGTCCCGTACTCCTTGGGCTGCTTGCGGATGAACAGGGTTGGCATGCCGGTCAGCTGGCTGAGCATCGTGGCGATCGGCACGCCGCCGAGTTCCAGGCCGCCCAGCATCTGCGCGTCCGGCGGCAGCAGGCTGATCATCTGCTCGGCAACCCCGCGCAGCAGCACCGGGTCGGCTTCGAAGAGGTACTTGTCGAAATACTCGTCCGAGACCTGGCCGGACCGCAGCACGAAGCTGCCGTGCAGCCGGCTCCGTGCGTCGATAGCACGAGCGAGTCGGGTTAGCTCTGAGTCGGCCATGCCCAGATCATGGCTTACCGCCGGCGCAAGTGCGCGCAGGCACGCTCAGAGCGGCGGCCAGGACCGTTGCGGCAGGCTCAGCTGCGGCACGATGGATGCGTGACTACCTCGATCGCGGTGCTGTCCGACATCCACGGCGTGCTGCCCGCTCTCGATGCCGTGCTCGCGGAACCGGACGTGGCGGCGGCAAGCCGGATCGTGCTCACCGGCGACATCGCGTCCGGCCCGCAGCCGGCCGAGGTGCTGGACCGCCTGCTGGCCCTCGGCGACCGCGTGACCTGGGTCCGCGGTAACGCCGACCGCGAGCTGGTAGCGCTGGCCCGCGGCGAGGATGCCGAGGTCCCGGACGAGATCTCGCCCTGGGCCGCAGGCCAGCTGAGCGCAGATCACGTCGGCTGGCTGGCCGCGCTGCCGCATCCGGTCACGCTGCCGGTGGCCGGCTTCGGACCAGTCGTTTTCTGTCATGGGACACCTCGCGACGATGCGGAGGTCGTGCTTGCTGACACCCGGCTCGGGCGCTGGGCGGAGGTGCTGGGCGGCCTGGCTGCCGATGTGCAGACGGTCGTGTGCGGCCATACGCATATGCCGTTCGCGCGACTCGCGAACGGCCGCCTGATCGTCAATCCCGGCAGTGTCGGCATGCCGTACGGGCGGGCCGGCGCGCACTGGGCCCTGCTGTCGGACGGCGCGGTGTCCCTGCGCCGCAGTGAGTTCGATATCGCGGCTGCCTGCGCTGCCATCAGCGAGCAGTCTCCCTATCCGGGCGCACGCGAATGGGCGGACTACTTTCTCTCCGCGCGGGCCAGCGATGCCGACGCGCTCGCGGCGTTCGGCCCGCGCGACGGCCGGGTGGTCAGGGATGCCTGGCTGCTGACGAAGATCACCTAGCCGGTGAGGTACGAGGCGTAGTCGCTGGCCAGGCGCACACGGCAGATCTGGCCGGGCACCGCGGCCGCCGCTAAGCTCGGTTTACCAAGCACTTGCTTGTTCCGAGGAGCCCGGTGCAACTCACGATCCCCGCTGCACTGGAGCGGGCGGCAACGCTATTCGCGGACCGGCCTGCGATCGCGGAGCCAGGCGGCGCGCGGCTGACCTACCGGGAGCTGCGGACGCGCGTGACCGGAATCGCGTCGGCTCTGATCGAGGCTGGCATCGAGGCTGGTGACAGGATCGCGATCTGGTCGCCTAATACGCATCACTGGGTGCTGGCGGCGCTGGGCGCCCATGCAGCTGGCGCGGCCCTGGTGCCGGTGAACACCCGGTTCACCGGACCCGAGGCACTCGACGTGATCGGCCGCAGCGGAGCACGGGCGCTGTTCGTGGCCGGCCCGTTCCTCGGGACTGACCGCCTGGCCGCGCTCAGGGAGGCGGACCGGGCTGAGCCAGGTCAGCTGAGCCGGCTGCGCCTGGTGGTCCGGGTGCCGGTCGAGCACGCGTCCGGCACGGATCAGGCGGCCGCGGCCGAGGCCGCCTGGCCGGGCCTGAGCGTGCTCGACTGGGCGGCGCTGGAGCACCGTGCCGCCGAGGCACCCGCACGGCTGGGAGCGGAGCGCGCCGCGGGCGTGACGCCAGACGATGTCAGCGACATCCTGTTCACCTCGGGAACGACCGGCCGCAGCAAGGGCGCGATGAGCTCTCACCGGCAGGCGCTCGCCGTCGCAGCGGCCTGGGCGGACTGCGGCCAGGTCACCAGCGCCGACAGGTACCTGGTGCTGAGCCCGTTCTTTCACAGCTTCGGCTACAAGGCCGGGCATCCTGGTGTGCCTGCTGACCGGCGCGACGATGATGCCGCAGCCTGTCTATGACCCCCGGAAGGTGATGCGGCTGATCGAGGCAGAGCGGATCACCGTGCTGCCTGGTGCGCCGACGATCTACCAGTCGATCCTGGACTACCCGGCGCGGGGCCGGCTACGACCTGTCCAGCCTGCGGCTGGCCGTGACTGGTGCCGCCGTCGTCCCGGCGGCCCTGATCGAGCGGATGCAGGCCGAGCTGACCTTCGACACGGTGCTGACCGGCTACGGGCTGACCGAGGCGGTCGTCGTCACCATGTGCCGGGCAGGCGACCCGCCCGGGATCGTCGCGACGACGTCAGGCCGGGTCACAGCCGGATTCGAGGTACGGATCGCGGACGCCGGGGAGGGCGGCGAGGGCGAGATTCTGGTGCGCGGCCCGAACGTGATGCTGGGCTATCTCGATGACCCGGCCGCCACGAGGCAGGCCATCGATTCCGGTGGCTGGCTGCATACCGGGGACGTGGGCCGGCTCGACGATGCGGGCAACCTGATCGTCACCGACCGGCTCAAGGACATGTACATCTGCGGCGGGTTCAACGTCTACCCGGCAGAGGTCGAGCAGGTGCTGGCCACGGCTAGGCGGCGTGGCCGAGTCCGCCGTGATCGGCGTCCCCGACCAGCGCCTCGGCGAGGTCGGCAAGGCTTTCGTGGTGACCAGGCCCGGTCTGCAGGTGACTGAGGCCGAGGTGATCGCGCTACTGCCGGGAGCGGCTGGCCAACTTCAAGGTGCCGAGGCGGGTCGAGTTCCGCTCGGCGCTGCCGCGCAATCCGTCGGGCAAGACGCTGAAGCGCCTGCTCAGGGAGGAGTCAGCATGACAGCGGATCCCGGAACAGCACGACCAGGACGCGCACGGCCAGGACGACGAGCCGGTCGTCCGCTACGAGGTGCGCGACCGGACGGCGGTGATCACGCTGAACCGGCCGCGGTTCCGCAATGCCCAGAACTCGGCGATGACGTACGCGCTGGACGACGCGTTCACGGCCGGCCGTCAACGACGACGCGGTGGCGGTCATCGTGCTGGCCGGCGCGGGCGACCACTTCTCGGCCGGCCATGACATCGGCACGCCGGGCCGCGACATCGACACCTCCTTCGACCGCCGGGCCGTCACCTGGTGGGACCACGTGGGCAGGCAGGGCGCGGACAGCCGGTACGCCCGCGAGATGGAGGTCTATCTCGGGCATGTGCCGGCGCTGGCGGGAGATACCGAAGCCGTCTATTGCCATGGTGCAGGGCGCCTGCATCGCGGGCGCGCTGATGCTCGCCTGGGTCTGCGACCTGATCGTCGCCTCTGACGACGCGTTCTTCGCCGACCCGGTGGTGCGGATGGGCATTCCGGGCGTGGAGTACTTCGCGCACCCGTGGGCTGTGGGGCCGCGGTTCGCCAAGGAGATGCTCTTCACCGGCGACCGGTTCAGCGCCAGCCGCGCCTACGAGCTGGGCATGGTGAGCCGGGTGGTGCCGCGGGCCGAGCTGGAGGAGACCACGTTCGCGCTCGCGGACCGCATCGCCGGGATGCCGCCGTTCGGGCTGGCGCTGGCCAAGCGGGCGGTCAACCAGTGCGAGGACCAGATGGGCATGCGCACCGGGATGGATTCCACCTTCGGCCTGCATCACGTCGCGCACGCGCACAACGCGGAGGTCGGCGCCGACGCGCTGGCGGGAATGGACGCCCGGTCCATGAAGAGAGCGTCCGGGTGAGCCGCCTGGGCAGGGAGATCGGCGCCGCCGGGCACGTCGCCATGATCGCGGCCGCGGTCATCGACGGCTGACAGGGCTGACAGCGGGCCGCGCCCGGCAAGCTTCCGGCGCGATGTGACGCAGGTCACATTTATCGCAGTAACGCGTTCGGGCACGCCGGCGCTGAAGTCGGTGTTGTCGGCGGCCTCCGCTTGTGATCGAGGCCCAATCTGAAGGAGAACAATGCGACTTCCCACGTCTCTGGCTGTCCGCATCGGCACTGTGGCCGCCGCGGCAGCGATCGCCGTGACCGGTGCCACGACCGTTGCCAGCGCTGCAGTCGTGCCGGCGGCAGTCCCCGCGCACGCGCACCGGATCCCGACCAGGCTTGCCATCGGCAACTCCAAGCCGGTTGCCCGCGCTCACCAGACCACTGCTGTCCTCAGCGGCCACCTGACGGCCGGCCGGTACGACCTGCGGCACCTACGGGTGTGGCTGCAGCGGCTCGGGCCGAAGGGCAAGTGGAACGCCGTGCAGACGGAGCTGAGCCGCCCGTTCGGTCACGTGTTCTTCCGGATTCACGTTGGCAAGAAGCCCGCGACCTTCCGGCTCGTCTTCCGCGGCACGCGCAACTTTGCCCCCGCCGTCAGTCATATCGACACCATCTCGCCGGCGAAGGCTTCCTAGTCCGGCAGGAATCTCGCACGGGCGGGCATTCCGGGTTAGCAGACGTGACCCCGGCGTACCCGCCCGTGTGCGACCCTTACTGGCGCGATGACGACTGAGACAGGCGTGCTCGACGCTGCCCTGGCCAGGGCGAGCACTGGTGACGAGGCCGGGTTCCTTGAGCTGTGGCGTGCGCTGCAGCCGCGCCTGCTCCGGTTCCTGCGCGTGGTCGGCTGCGACGACCCTGACGACGTCGCCAGCGAGACCTGGCTGCAGGTCGTCCGGGACCTGCACAGGTTCTCCGGCGGCGAGGAAGACTTCCGCCGCTGGCTGTTCACGATCGCCCGGCACCGGGCGGTCGACGCGGCCCGGGCGAGGTCCCGGCGGCCGGCCGCGCCGGTGGCCGCCGGCCTGGACATCCTCGCCGACCGGCAGCAGGTCGAGGACCAGGTGCTCGACGGCATGTCGGTTCAGGGCGCGATTGCCCTGCTCGCCCGGCTGTCGAAGGACCAGGCCGAGGCCGTGGCCCTGCGCGTCATCGCCGGGCTGGATACGCCTGACGTGGCGAGGATCCTCGGGAAGTCACCCGGCGCGGTCCGGGTGGCGCTCCACCGCGGGCTGCGCGCGCTGGCCGCCGACCCGTCCGTCCGGGCGCTGGCCGGCCGCGCGGCCGCCATGACCTCACCGTTCGGCAGCACGGAGTTCGGCAGCACGGAGTTCGGCAGCACGGAGTAAACTGACCGGACAGCCCTTCTGGGCACTGAAGGAGGTGGACTGATGAACCCGGACCTGTCAGCTGAGACCGGGCCTGTGGAGCCTGGCCTGGCCGAGCTGCTCAGCACGCTGACCGCGGGTCCCGCGCCGGGCGAGCTTGCCGGCGAGCGGGACGCGCTGGCCATGTTCCGGGCGAACGCGCGTCAGTCCGCCACTGCCCTCACGACCGTGCTGGCCACCGAAACGCCAGCGCAGCCCCAGCCAGCCGGCGCGCGGCGGCCCCCGCGCCGCCTGCGCTGGTCAGCCCGCTGGGCCATCGCGGCGGCCACGGCGGTGACGCTGTGCGGCGGGATGACCGCCGCGGCATACGCGGCCGTCCTCCCGGCTCCGGTCCAGCACCTGGCGCACGACGTGTTCGGCGCCGTCGGAGTGCCTGACGCGCAGCACCAGCCGTCCTCCTCGGGGCCAGCCGGCCACTCACTGCAGCCCGGCGCGGCTGGCTCGAGGCGGCCCTCGCGCGGTGCCGCGTCGCCGTCGACGTCGCCGTCGGCTCGCGGGCCGGCGGCGGGCCCATCCGCGGCCGCCTCGTCGTCGCCGGGCTCCGCGTCCGCGCCGCGGCAGCTGGAGGCATCGGCGTCCGCCAGCATCGTCGCCGCTGGCTCGCAGGTGGTCATCGAGGGCCAGCTGCAGAGCTCGGGCGCCGGGGTGCCGGGCACCGAGGTCACGCTCTGGGAGCGCCTCACCGGGCAGGCGGCCTGGCAGAACGCCGGGAACGCCACGACAAATTCTGCCGGGAACGTGGCCGTCACAGTCCCGGCCCTGACCCAGAACGCGGTCTTCAGGCTCGCCGGGACCGGCGCTGTCAGCCCGGCCGTTCTGGTCCGGGTGAGCCCGCTGGTGTCGGCGGTTCTCCAGGAGGGCTCGGGCGGTGTCATCGACCTGCTCGCGGTGAGCACGCAGGACGCGCAGAGCGGCAATAAGGTCGTTCTTCAGGTCGAGACAGCCAGCGGCTGGGCCTACCTGCGCGCGAACCGGCTGACGGCGGCGGGCACGACCAGCTTCACGCTGAGCGGCAAGCGCCTGCAGAACCGGCAGGTCAGGGTCGAGCTGCTGGGCACACTCAGGCACGCTGGCTCGATCAGCAACCAGGTCACGGTACCGCCGCCGGGCTAGGCCTCAGATACGACCAGGCGGTAGCCCAGGTCGAGCTCAGGCGCGCTCGAGCAGGTCGGCATGCTCGCGCTGCCAGCGGCCGGAGCTCAGGTCATCGGCCAGCCTGGCCAGGCCGTCCGCGTACAGGGCGGGGTCGAGCTTCGCGAACATCGACATCCCGGCCTGCACCGCCGGGTCCAGGTAGGCGGCCGGCCGCCGCCAGAAGGCCGCGCCGAACCCGTCGGCGCAGTCATGCGGTACCGGAACGGCACTGACGACGGGATTGGTGAGCAGGCCGGCAAGCCGGTCCAGCGGCACCGCCATCTCGGCGTCGGCCTGCCGGGCCGCCGGCAGGTACTCCGACAGCAGCCAGAACCGCTCGCCGATCACCTCGGCGTCCCAGGTGAGGAACACCAGCCGGTGCCGGGCGATCCGGTGCATCTCGGCGAGGCCGCGTTCCAGGTCGCTCCAGTGGTGGATGGTCAGCACGGCGAGCGCCGCGTCGGCGCAGTTGTCGCGCAGCGGGATGTGCTCCGCGGCAGCTCGGAGAACGGGCGCAGAGCCGGGAGGGCGCTGGCTGATCATGACCGGGCTCGGCTCGATTGCCACGACGGTCTGCGGTGGCTCATACGAGCCCGTTCCCGCCCCGATGTTGATGATTGTCGCCGGACCGGGCAGCGCGGCAGCGATGCGGGCGCCGATCCGCGGGTCAGGTCTCCTGGTCGAGCTGTAGGTGCGGCCGAAGTTCGTCGTAGAGGGCGGCCATGTCCCGATGCTCACATGCCCGCGCCGGGCGGCACCCGGGATATCTCGCCGGAATGCGGATCAGGGCCGTCGGCTTCGACATCGGGAGCGTGCTGGAGCGGATCGATCCGATCGAGGAGTTTCCGCGAGCGGTGGCGGACGCGGCTGGCGATGACCGGGCCGGATTTCGATGCCGCGCTGTCATCCGTCGACCCGGACGGCCTGGCAGAGACCGGCGGGCTCACCGAGACGCATACTCTGGACGCTTACGCCGCTGCCCTCGGCCTGTCACCGGCGCAGCGCGCGGAGTTCACGGCTGACCTGTGGGACTGGTACTGCGGCGAGCCGGATGCCGAGCTGGTCGCCTACGCGGCGAGCCTGCGGCCGCGGGTGCGTACCGGCATACTCAGCAACTCGGCTGACGGGGCGCGCCGCGAGGAACAGGCCAGGTACGGGTTCGAGCAGCTCGTCGACGTCATTGTCTATTCGGACGAGGCGGGCGTGGCCAAGCCGGACCCGCGGGCGTTCCTGCTGCTGTGCGATGAGCTGGGGGTCCGGCCGGACGAGCTGGCCTTTCTGGACGACGTGCCGGGGCACATCGACGCGGCGCGCGCTCTCGGCATCCACGGGATCGTGCACGTCAGCACGCCGGCGTCCATCGCGGCGATCGAGGACCTGCTCGGTCAGGGCAGCTGACCGGAGTCGATGACGCGGAACTGGCCGGTGTCAGTCTCGGGCTCGCCGGTCAGCGACCTGATCACCATCTCGTGACAGACGGCGATCAGCGTGCCAGCGTCGTCCATCCCGGCGACCGCGTGGCGGAGCGCCGCCGCGGCGCGCCTGCGGACCGACGACATGGGCTCCCACGGGCGCCGCTCGCCTGGCGGCCACTCGCCGCCGCAGCGGTCGAAATCGGCGATCAGCGCGCGGACCTCCGCGTGCGTCTGCCAGCCGAAAGTGTCGTCCGGGCTCCACTCGTGCAGGTCAAACTCGACCTCGATGAGCAGCCCGGCACGGCAGGCAACGACTGCGGCGGTCTGCAGCGTGCGGGTGAACGGGGAGGAGACGAGCTTCGCCGCGCCCGACCACCGCGAGCAGGCCGGCCGCGGCGACGGCCTGCTGCAGCCCGCGAGCTGTGAGCGGCGCGAGGTCGGCCATCGAGCCGGGCCACTGGCGCTCGCGGATGGGGCTGTAGTCCGCCTCGCCGTGGCGCAGCAGGTAGATCGCAGTCATCGCGGCTGTCTGTGCTCCGATCGCTCGCTCGCGGGTGCCGTGCTGCAGCCAGTGTGGCAGGAACCGGGGCCCGGGCTGCCGCACCCTGGCCGCCCCGGCCTGGCACCGTGCGTCGGCAGTACATGGCCCGCGTCAAGCTGCGGAACGGGCAGCTGTGGACGGGAGGCGCAGCTGTCCACCGGAATCTATTGACACTAGATGGCAGAGTCTAGCGGAATGCGATGCCGTGCAGATGTCGCAGGGCGCAGCGCGCCTAACGTTCCGCGGCATAGCACTGTGTCGGCAGGCGTCGTGCGCAGCACAATCGAGCGACTGGCGTGTCTGCCGGAAGGGTGGCTGCAGTGAAGATCTACCGCGTGACTGCCCGGCGCTGGGATCGCGGATGGGAACTGCACATTGACGGTGAGGGAGTGACCCAGGCGCGAAGCCTGACGGACGCTGAGTACATGGTGCGCGACTACATCGCGCTCATGCACGACGTGCCTGCTGACTCCTTCGAGGTGAAAATAACGCCGGTGCTCGGCAGCGACCTCGATGAGGCGATCAGGGCGGCCCGCGAAGCGGTCGCGGGTGCCGAGTCCGCACGCCGTGCGGCAGGTCAGGCATCCCGGGCGATCGCCGCGCGGCTCAGGAACGCAGGGCTGAGCGGACGTGAGATCGCGGCTGTTCTGGGAGTATCGGCGCAGCGCGTATCGCAGCTGCTGCACGATGCCGCGCCCGCGGAGCGCGCCTGATCAGGGCGGCAAGACTTTTGCCCCGGCCCTCGGGCGTGACTGCGGCATGTCCGGCGAGCGGTGCCGTCAGGGACACTCGGCGTCGCCCTGGCCGGATTGCGGGAACAGGCGATCCAGGTGATAGTCGATGACGGCCTGGGCCTGGGCGGGCGACGACTGGCCGCCCAGGACGCTCTGGCCGAGGCCCGCGGAGAGGGAAAGCAGGCTGACGGCTTCCAGGTCCGGGTCCAGGGGGGCGGGCGTGGCACCGGTGGCCTGGGCCGCTCGCAGTTGCGCGGCGACCACGTCACTCACGACGCTCGAGTTTCTGGCCAGCGGGGCGATCGCCAGCGCCGGGTCGGTCAGCGAGAGCGCGAAGTAAGCCGTGTACAGGACGGTGAAGGTGCGCCGCTCGTCATCGGCGGGCACCGCCTCGGTCAGGATGGCGGCGATGACCTCGCGCGGGCTGGCCGCGCTTCCTGCCTCCTTCTCCCGCTGGATCCGCGCCAGAACTCGGTCGCTGAACTGGACTGCCAGGTGCTGCATGGCAGCCAGCAGGAGCTCTTCCTTGGTGCCGAAGTAGTACTGGACCAGCCGCAGGGACACGCCGGCCTCGGCCGCGACCTCACGCATCCCGGTGGCGTGCAGCCCGCGCGTGGCGGCCGTCCGCAGCAGCGCGTCCGCGATCAGCCGCCGCCGTTCCTCGTGATCGACCCGCTTCGGCACCCGGCCACCGTACCGCTCGTCCCCTCAGCCGACCCGTTGATGATACGCTCGTATCATAAAGCTGCCCGGCCGCAGGAGGCGAGACATGTCCGTGCTCAAGCGCATCACAGGGGCGGCAGACCTGGCAGCCGAGGCCAGCCGGGCTCGTGGACAGACGATGCGGCGCGCGAGCGGTTCATGGCGGCCTACGAGCGGGCCCTCGCGCTCTGGCCGCAGCCCCGCGAGGAACTCGATATCGAGACCGCCACTGCCACCACGCGGGTGCACGCCTACCGGCCGCACCCGGACGGAGAGCCGGTCGTGCTGCTCAGCGCGTTCAACGCCGTCGGCCTGTACCCGTACGCGGCGGCGCTCGCCGGAGGCGGCCCGGTCTACGGTATCGACCTGCCCGGCGACGCGAACCCCAGCATCGCTCGCGCGCTGATGACTCCCCCGGAGAACTGCGCCGCCTGGCTGGACGAGCTCCTGGGCAAGCTCAGCGACCGCCCCGCGCACCTCGTCGGCTTCTCCTACGGCGGCTGGATCGCCATGAACCAGGCGATCCTCGCGCCCGGCCGGGTAGCCTCCATCACGCTGCTCGATCCCGCCGGACTCACCAGGCTCGACGCCCGCTTCTGGTGGTGGCTGTCCATCAGCGGCCTGGCCACCCTGACCCCGATGCCGCTGCGCCGCCGTCTGGCCCGGTGGCTGGACAGCCCGGCCATGCTGGACCCGGATCTGATGACGCTCATGTGGGCGGGCACCCGCGGCTACCACGCTGAGCCTAAGTTCCCCGGCATCCTCACTGACGACGAACTCCGCGAGGTCGAGCGTGCCTGTCCTGCTGGTCACCGGCGCGCGCAGCGCGCTGCTCACCCCGGCCGAGGCCCGTGCACGGGGAAGCCTCATGCCGCACGCGGAAGTCGTCATCGTCCCCGGCAGCCACGGCGGCTTCAACCGGATCGATGAGCTGAACGACCGGATCGCCGCCTTCATCAAGGCCCACAGCACCGACGTGCAGGTGGCTCCGCCAGCCCAGCTGCCGGCAGCTAGCCGCGAGTACCCGCAGCGGAGCGCATCTGTGCGCGCCGGGACGTGAGCGCGGAGCAAGCGTGCTCGCGAGGGGCCGGCCACGATACAGGCGGTGAGCAGCGGGAGGACGCCGAGCGCCGCGGTGAGTGACGTGGCCGAGGCGAGCTGCCCGATGATGGGCGGCCCGAACACGAAGCCAGCCCAGCCCCATGCGGACACCATGGCGATCGCGGCACCGGGGCTGAGGCCTGCCAGCCGCCCCGCGGCGCTGTTGACGGTCGGGACGACGAGCGCGAGCCCGATTCCCAGACAGCCGAATCCCGCGATGACGGTGGCGGCACGGCCGCCGAGCAGGCCGGCGGTGAACCCGACCGTGGCCACGACGGCCAGCGCCGGAAGCAGCTTCTGCCGCGGGAACCTGGCCAGCAGCCGGTTACCGGAGAGCCGGACGAGAACCATCGCCAGCGCGAATGTGGTGTAACCAAGCCCCGCCTCGGCCGGCGGTGACGTGCACGGAGCCGCGCAGGTAGACCGAGGACCAGTCGGCGCTCGCTCCCTCGCAGAGCATGGATGCGAAGGCGATGGCACCGAGTATCAGCACGGGCCTGGACAGCCGGGCCGTCACCCGGCGGGGCTGGTCGCGGCTGTCCGGCGGCGCTGCGGGCCCGGCGGGATCCGGCAGCATCCGCGTGGTGAGCCCGCCGGTGATCACCAGGACCGGGATGGCAAGCAGGATCAGCTGCGGTGTCAGCGACAGGCCGCGGCCACGCCGAGCACGCCGATGCCCGCGCCGGCGAACGCGCCGATGCTCCAGCTGGCATGAAAGCCGGACATCAGCGGCCGTCGCGCCGCCCGCTCGACGGTGACGGCCTGCGTGTTCATCGAGACATCGAGAGTGCCCTGGAAGGCGCCCCAGGCAAACAGGGCGGCGAACAGCGCGGGCAGCGACCCGGCCAGGCCGACCAGCGGCCCGGCGATGCAGTAGCCGAGCAGGCTGGCCTGGACCAGGCGCCTGCTGCCGAACCGCGGCAGCAGGCGCGCCGCCACGAACATGGCGAGGACCGATCCGACCGGGGCGCCGAGCAGCGCCAGGCCCAGCGTTCCGTCGGTGAGCCCGAGGGTGGTGCTTCACCTGCGGAATGTGGGCGGTCCACGAGGCGAACAGAAGCCCGTGGCTCACGAATGCCGCGAACGTCGCGGCCCGCTGCACCCGGTTCGTGCTGTCGCCTGCCCGGGGCGGGCTGGTCAGGGCAGCACTAGACACACCGCACCTCGAGCCCGGCGGCACGCAGTCCCTCGACCGCATCCGCTGGCGCGCCGGTGTCGGTGATCATCATGTCGGCGTCGCTGGCCGCGCCGACCACGGCCAGTGCCGTCTGCCGGAACTTCGAGCTGTCGGCCGCGATGATCACGCGGGCGGCCGACCGCACCATGGCCTGCTTCACCTCGGCGTCCCCGAGATCGTGCGCCGTCACCTGCCCGGCCGCCAGGCCGCAGGGCGACAGCACGGCGGTGTCGAACCGCAGCGCGCCGATGCTCGCCAGCGCCAGCGGTCCGACCATCGCCAGCTCGCCGGGGCGCGCCTCGCCGCCGGGCAGCAGCAGCCGCACAGACTCGCTTGCCGCCAGCTCCGACGCAGCATGCAGGGACATCGGCATGACGGTCAGCCGCCGCCGGGCCAGCGCGCGCCCGACAAGGACCGCGGTGGTCCCGCTGTCCAGCACAACCGCCTCCCCATCGCGCAGAACCTCGGCGACGGCAGCCGCGATCCGTCCCTTAGCCTCTGACCGGTCCAGGACCCGAAGCGCGAACGGCAGCTCCTCGCCCCGCATCAGCAGGCTGATCGCGCCACCGCGAACGCGCCGGGCCATGCCCATGCCCGCGATGCGATCCAGGTCGCGGCGGATGGTCATCTCGGCCGCGCCGAATTCCGCTGCCATCTCCGCGACGTCAACCCGCCCGTCGCGCTGCAGCATCTCGACCAGCGCGGTCAGCCGCGCGTTCCCGTCCACACACCAAACGTACACAACTGATGTGCGATCGCACAATCAGAGTGTTCGTATTCACCCGGCGAGCGATAGCGCCAGCGCTACGGCTCGTGCCCACGGGTCGGCGCCGCCGGCCGGGTGGCTAATGCCCGCCGCGCGCTCAGTCACCATGCGGTAGATCAGTGCCCGGATCAGGTACTGGCCGAAGTTGCTGAGATGGCTGACGGCAGCGAGGATCCCGGCGTCCGCGCCTTCCCACACCAGCGCGTCGGCCACGACGATCGCCGACGCGAACGCCACCGGGCGCCAGTACGGGGAGAAGTCGATGATCGCCGGCGGCAGCGACGAGTGGAACAGCACGTTACCGCCGAGGTCGCCGTGAATGAGCTGGCTCGGCTCGGTCACCGGCCGGAGCGCGGCAAGGAGGCGCCGGATGTGCGGCACCTGATCGAAACCGGCGGCCGGCCGCTCGCCCCAGGCCACCAGGTCGCCGATCGCCCACGGGCTGTCGCGCCCGGCCAGGAATGCCGGCCTGCACAGGCGGGCCAGCGCGGCGTGGTAGCGCCCGCCGACGGCGATGATGTCGGCCCAGCGGCGTGGCTCGTGCTGGCCCGCTACCCACTGCGTGGCGCACCAGCCCGCCACGCAGGCGGTGCCGTCAGCCGCCGTCAGCGTCCGCGCGATCCGGAAGCCGTCGCCGGAGATCCGGGAGTAGACGCCTGCATTCCAGCTGAGCTCAGCCGGGCTGACGTTGGCTGGCTTCAGCACCAGGTCCCCCGCGCGCCAGGACGTGCCCTGTCCGCCAGGCAGCAAGGTCAGCGGCTGACGCGCCACGCCGAAGGCGGCCAGAACGGCGGGCGGCGGCTGGGCGGGCATCGCGCCGAACCTACAGCGCGTGACGCCCTGCTGCGACTGAATAGGCACCGTCGTCAGCGGCCCGTATGGTCAGGAGGCCCTCGCGCCGGTGTCGTCACTCGTCGCTTGCACTCCGTAACGGACTGATTGCTATCCGCCGGCAACCGAGATTGGCCGGAGTCTCGCGTAAGTATGACGCTAACGTCAAGGTTAGAGTTGTCGGTGGCATTCGGTTCAGCGCAGCAGCGATGAGGAGCACGCATGGCGGTCGGGGAACGCACCCTGGAGGCAACCCCCGCCCCGGACAGCCGGGGCAAGAACTATAAGTGGATCGCGCTGTCGAACACGACGCTCGGCATCCTGATGGTGACCATCAACCAGTCGATCCTGCTGATCTCTCTGCCCGACCTGTTCCGCGGTCTCAACATGAACCCGCTGGTGCCGTCGAACACCTCGTACTTCCTCTGGGTGTTCATGGGCTTCATGCTGGTGACGGCTGTGCTGGTGGTCAGCCTGGGCCGGGTGGGCGACATCTACGGCCGGGTCAGGATGTACAACCTGGGCTTCGCGGTCTTCACGTTCTTCTCGATCCTGCTGTCGGTGACCTTCATGCACGGCACCGGCGGAGCGCTGTGGATCATCATCATGCGAATCTTCCAGGGTGTCGGCGGCGCGCTGCTGTTCGCCAACTCCACCGCGATCCTCACTGACGCCTTCCCGGCCGAGGAGCGCGGCAAGGCGATGGGCATCAACGGCATCGCGGCGGTCGGCGGCTCGTTCCTGGGTCTCATGCTCGGCGGCGTGCTCGCCCCGATCGAGTGGCGGCTGGTGTTCCTGGTGTCCGTGCCGTTCGGCCTGTTCGGCACCGTGTGGGCCTATCTCAAGCTCAAGGACAACGGGATCCGGATCCCGGCCAAGATCGACTGGCTCGGGAATGCGCTCTTCGCTGTCGGCCTGATAGCCGTCCTCACCGGCATCGTCTACTCGCTGCTGCCGTACGGCGGACACCCCACCGGCTGGAGCAACCCGTGGGTGCTCACCGGGATCTTCGGCGGCATCGTGATTCTCGTCATCTTCGGCTGGGTCGAGACGAAGGTGCAGGCGCCGATGTTCCGGCTCGGACTGTTCAAGATCCGCGCGTTCACCTTCGGCAATATCGCCGGCCTGCTCGGCGCGCTCGGCCGCGGCGGCATCCAGTTCATGCTGATCATCTGGCTGCAGGGCATCTGGCTGCCGCAGCACGGCTACAGCTTCAGCCAGACTCCGCTGTGGGCGGGCATCTCGATGATCCCGCTGACGCTCGGCTTCCTGATCGTCGGCCCGCTGGCGGGCTGGCTGTCGGACAAGCACGGCGCCCGGCTGTTCGCCACTACGGGCCTGATCGTCTCCGGCGCGGCCTTCCTGCTGCTGGAGACGCTGCCCATCAACTTCAGCTACATCTGGTTCGCGCTCCTGATCTTCCTGTTCGCGGTTGGCATGGGCCTGTTCTTCTCGCCCAACCAGGCTGGCGTCATGAACAGCCTGCCGCCGGAGCAGCGCGGCGCTGGCGCGGGCATGCTCAACACCTTCCAGAACTCGGCGACCGTGCTGTCGATGGGCCTGTTCTTCACCATCGTCACGCTCGGCCTGGCCGCGCGGCTGCCCTCGCATCTGTACAAGGGACTGACGGCCGCCGGCGTGCCGCCCGTGGCGGCGCACGCGGTGGCAAACGAGCCGCCGATCGGAAGCCTGTTCTCGGCCTTCCTCGGGTACAACCCGATCCAGGAGCTGCTCGGGCCGACCGGCGTGCTGGCGAAAATGCCGCCCAAGCAGGTGGCCTACATCACCGGACGGTCTTTCTTCCCGCACCTGATCGAGGAGCCGTTCGCCAGCGGACTGCACCTGGCGTTCACGTTCGCGGCGATCGCGACGCTGATCGCGATCATCGCGTCGTCGCTGCGCGGCAAGAGGTACGTGCACGGTGCGCCGGTCGAGGCCGAGGCCCCGGTTGACGCCCTGGTCGGGGAGATGGTGAGCTATCCGCCCGACGCGGAGACTGCCGAGCCCGAGTTCAGCGGCGCGCAGGAAGCGCTCGGCGAGAGTCATTAGCCGATGACCGGAAGCGGACGCCAGACGCACGCGGGCCCCGCGGCGGAGCCCGTGAACGCCGATGCCCAGGAGCAGCTGCTGGGCATCGGCGCTGCCGCCGAGAAGGCGGGCGTGTCCCAGCGCGCGCTCCGCTACTACCAGCAGATCGGGCTGCTCACGCCGTGCGGCTGCACTCCCGGCGGGCTGCGTCGCTACTCCGCGGATGACCTCGCGCGGGTCACGCAGGATCCGGCAGCTGCAGGAGCTGCTCGGTTTCAACCTCGACGAGATCGCCCTGGTGCTGCGCGGGGAAGACCGGCTGGCGGAGATCCGGCTGGCCTATCACGACGAGGAGACCAGCTCTGCCGAGCGGCTGGAGCTGGTTCGTGAGAGCCTGAAGCTGCAGCAGGACCTGCGTGCGACGGTCGAGGCCAAGCGGCAGGCCGTCCAGGGCTTCCTGACCGATCTGGATGCCCGGATCAGCAAGCTGCACGTGCTCGTCAAGGAGATGGCGGCCACCGAGGCGCACTCATCCGGGCACGGCACGCGGGCGTGAATCCTGAAGCTATCCGCTGACTACCTCGCCTGGTTTCAGGCTGACAAGGAGCAGTCATGTTCCGGAATCTGCGCGACATCCCGGCCCGAGTCGCTACTGGCGCGTACATCCTGCACTCGGGCCTGGAGAAATGGAACGGGAGCGAGGAGCAGGCCAAGGCCGTGCACGCCATGGCCGCCGGTGCCTTCCCGGTCCTGTCGAAGATGCCGCCCGCCACGTTCCTGAAGGCTCTGTCAGCGGCCGAGATCGGTACCGGTGCCGCCCTGCTGATCCCGGTCGTGCCCAGGAAGCTCGCGGGAGCCGCGCTGACTGGCTTCGCCGGCAGCCTGGTCGCGATGTACCTGCGCACTCCGGCCCTGCACAAGCCCGGCAGCGTCTGGCCGACGCAGGCGGGCATCGGCATCAGCAAGGACGTGTGGATGCTCGGCATCGGCCTCGGGCTGCTGGCGGACGGCTCCAGCGCCGGCACCGGCTGATGCCGACCCAGGACGAGCTCTGGCAGGTCATCGCCGGCAGCACGCACGGCACGCTGGCAACCGTCGGCAGGGACGGCGCGCCCCAGCTGTCCAACATCCTGTACGTGACTGACGCGGCTGCCCGGCTCGTGCGGATCTCCACCACCGCCGACCGGGTTAAGGCACGGAACCTGACCAGGGACGCCCGCGCCGCCCTGTACGTGGTCGGCGAGGACTTCTGGCATTACGCCGTCGGCTCCGGCACGGCCACACTGTCCGCTGTTGCTGCCGCGCCCGGTGACCCGGCCGCGAACGAGCTGGCCGACCTGCACGCGGCCTTCTACGGCAGCGTGGACCGGCCCGCGTTCGACGAGGACATGATCGCGAACAGGCGACTTGTCGTCCGGCTCGGCATCAGCCGCCTGAGCGGCGTGATCGCGCCAGCCGCCCGGCGCCCCGTCCGCCAGGACGGCAGCGCTGGAAGCGGTCGCTGAGTCACTGCCGGACCTGTGCCGTCCGGCGAAGCACAGCGGCGTAGGTACTGCCAGGCAGCAGGTCGGCTACCTCCCAGCCGGCGGCGCCTGCCAGCGCCGCCAGCTCATCCGGCGACATCGCCAGCCAGTCGAGCCAGCCGGTCGCCAGCCGCTGGTACCGCACCCGGAAGGTGAGCTGACTGCCCATCCGGCCGAGGCGCCGGCTGCGGTCGTGGTAGTCCAGATGCACCTGCCTGTCCGTCTGATAGGCATCCAGGCAGGTACCGACGATCACGCCGTCCGGCTTCAGCAGTGCGCCGAGGTCGTCCAGGCAGGGCCCGGCCGCTTCGGCTGAGCCGAGCAGCCCGAGGTTGTTGCCGAGCAGCAGCACGCTGTCGAAGCTGCCGGCCAGCGGCCCCGCCGCGGCCGCGGCGGGCGAGCCCGCGAAGATCTCGCGCACGCCCCGCTCCCGGCAGGCCCGGACCGCGCCAGGCGACACGTCGAGCGCCACGACGTCGTGGCCGCGCTCCTGCAGGACCAGCGACGCCCGCCCCGCACCCGCCCCGACATCCAGAACCCGGCCGCCAGCCCGGTCGAGCGACCACAGGTCGCGCTCGTCCAGCCCGGTCAGGTAATCCGTCGTATCGGTAGTCACGAGCCCGTCATCGCGCTCGATCACGATCGGGCCCGCGATGCCGGCCAGCTGGTCAAGCAGGGCCGCGCCGAAGGCGTCGCCCGGCTCCGGTTCTCCCGGCGCGCTGACCGGCGTGCTGGTCACGACGGGCTCACATCCAGTCGGCGTAGCGCGGCCACGAAAGCAGCGTGTCGACCACCTCGGGCGGACTGTCCTCCTGCGCTGCCGACAGGGTGAAGCGGCCCCGGTAGAACAGCAGCGGATCACCGGCGGCGCAGTCGCCGAGGTCGGTCACCCGGGCGATCACGACGAAGTGGTCGCCGGCTTCGTGAACCGTCTCTACTGTGCACGCCGCCCACGCGAGGACGCCGCTCAGGATCGGCGCCCCGTTCGGGCCGGGGCGCCACTCGACTCCGTCGAACTTGTCGGCCGCGGTCACCCCGAACCGGCGGGCGAGGTCACGCTGACCGTCCGCGAGCACATTCACGCCCAGCTCCCCGACGCGCGCGATCCGCGGCCAGGTCCCCGACGACCGGGCCGGGCAGAACAGCACCAGCGGCGGCTCCAGCGACAGGGCGGCGAACGCCTGGCAGGCGAAACCCGGCCGGCGCGTCCTCGTGCATGCCGGTGATCACTGTCACGCCGGTGGCGAAATGACCCAGTACCTGGCGGAACCGCTGCGGATCTGGCCCGGGCGACGGAAGGTCCATGCCTCCAGTGTCCCGCCTGGCCGGCCTGCCCGCTCGCGCGGGACCGCGCCCCGGCTCAGTGCGTGCCGGCGCCGCTGAACACGTGCCCCCAGAGGCTGACGGCGGTGCTCTCCCTGCTGATCCAGGTGGCGTCGTCGACGACCCGGCCGTCGGTGCCGTACTCGATGTCGAATCCGCCGGGCGTCTGCACGTAGAAGGAGACCATCAGGTCGTTGGCGTGCCGGCCGAGGGTGGAGCTGACCGGTGCCTTGCGGCGGACGCAGCGGTCGAGCGCCCGGCCGACATCATCCAGCGTGGCGACCTCGATCATCAGGTGCACGATTCCCGCCGCGGGCTCCATCGGCGCCAGCGCCAGCGAGTGATGCCGCGGGCAGCAGCCGAGAAAGCGCATCCAGACCCGGGCTGCCCGGCCGGCCGAAGAACTCACCGGGCAGCCGCATCGAGTCGCGGAGCCGGAAGCCGAGCAGGCTGGTGTAGAACGCCAGTGTCTCCTCGCCGGCGGCCGCGGGCAGCACGACATGGCCGAGGCCCTGGCTGCCGGTGACGAAGACAGTGCCGTACTGGCTGACCGCCGGCCGGCTGTCCAGCGCGGCACCGCTGAAGATCTCCAGCGCGTTCCCGGACGGATCCTCCGCGTGCAGGAGCCGGCCGACGCGCCGGTCCGCGAGCTCGGCCTCGCTGGCGGTCCTGACCGGCACTCCCGCTGCGGCGAGGGCGCGCTCTACCCCGGCAAGATCCTGATCGCCCGCGACCTCCCAGCCGGTGGCGAGCAGTCGGTCCGCGTCGCCCGGCACGATGATCAGCCGGGCCGGGAAGTCGTCCATCCGCAGGTAGACCGCGTCCGGGTCCGGGCCGCGGCCCTCAGTCAGGCCGAGCACCTTCGTGCCGAACTCCCGCCAGGCAGGCGGGTCAGCCGAGGCGATCCGCAGGTATCCCAGAGAGCTGATCAGGCCGGTCATGCCGCGCCTCCTGAAAGGAACCGGAGCGAGAGCTCGTTGAACTCGTCGAACTTCTCCAGCTGCGCCCAGTGGCCGCAGCCGCCGAACACGTGCAGCTGCGCCCGGCGGAGCTGCTTCAGCGCGATCAGCGCACCGTCGAGCGGATTGACCCGGTCCTCCCGGCCCCAGATCAGCAGCACCTCGTGCCGGAGGCGGTGGGCCTCGCGCCAGAGCATGCCGTCCTCGGCGTGCTCGCCGAAGAACGAGGCGCCCATCGCGACCATGGCGGCGAGTGCCTCGGGCTGGCTGGCCACCGCGAACCGCTCGTCGATGAGCTCGTCGGTGATCAGCCGCTGATCGTGCACCATGACGCGCAGGAAGGCCTCCATCTTGTCCCGGCTCGGGCCAGGCGGCGCGCCGAACTCCATCAGCCGGCGGACGCCCTCGGTCGGATCGGGCGCGAGCACGTTCAGGGTCAGGCCGCCCGGCCCCATCAGCACGAGCCGTCCGGCCCGCTCGGGATAGCTCAGCGCGAACCGCATGGCCGAGCCGCCGCCCAGGGAGTTGCCGATCAGGTGCACCTTGCCGATGCCGAGCTCGTCCAGCAGCGCGGCCAGCGTCTGAGCGGCGACAGTGAAGAAGTGCCCGGTGGCCGGGCGCGCTGCCGTCCCGCCATAGCCGGGCAGGTCCATCATCACCGCGCGGAATCGCCTGGCGAAAACCGGCAGGTTCGGCCCGAAGTTGCTCCACGAGGACGCGCCCGGGCCGCCGCCGTGCAGGAGCACCACGGTGTCCGCGTCCCCGCGGCCCGTTCCGCCTGCGGCGGGACGCCGCCGGCCCGGCCGGCACCGGACCGGAGTCGTAGTAAGCGACGGGCAGCCCGCCGATCTCGGCGCTGCGGCGTCCCGGCGCGCCGCCCGAGCCGGTCACCGGCGTCCCGCCGGGATGAGCCGGATCACAGCATCGCGTCGGCTGGCACGGGCAGGCCGAACTCGCCGCCGCCGAACATCGACAGCGCCCGCTCCGGGTCGTTGATGGCGTGCACCCGGCCCGCGTGCGCGTCGCGCCAGAACCGCTGGATCGGCGTCCCGGATTTCAGCGCGCGGCCGCCCGAATTCTCGAACAGCCGGTCGACCGCGCGGATCGACTGGCCGGTCCCGCGGACCTGGTCGCGCCGTACCCGCAGCCGGACCTCGAGCGGGATGGGCTGCGCCGGCCCGCGCGTACCCCATCAGGTCGGTCATGTTCCGCTCCAGCGCAAGCCAGGCGCTGTCGATCTCGGCGGCCGCCTCGGCAACGCGTACCTGCGCGAACGGATCCTGAGCCGCCTTCTGGCCGGCGTAGGCGACCCGGACCCGCTCGCGAAGATAGGTCACGTGGGCCTCATAGGCGCCGGTCGCCATGCCGATGATCGGCGCGGTGATCCCGTAGGAGAACACCGACCCGTACGGGAGCCTGTACAGCGGCGCCGGGTTGAGTGCCTGCCCCGGCACGACGAGCCTGGAGACGTCCATGAAGCTCAGCGACCGGTACTCGGGCACGAATATGTCCCCGACCACGATGTCGTTGCTGCCGGTGCCGCGCAGGCCGACCGTGTCCCAGACATCCTCGATCGCGTACTCGGCGCGCGGCAGCAGGAAGGTCCGGAAGTCGACAGGCCGGTTGTCATCGTCGGTGACGATCTGGCCGAGCAGGACCCAGGTGGCGTGATCGCAGCCGGAGGAGAAGCTCCACCGGCCGCTGACCTGGTGGCCGCCCTCGACCCGCAGGGCCCTGCCGGTCGGTGCGTAGGAGGACGAGATCCGGGTCGCCGGGTCGTCTCCCCATACCTCCTGCTGCACCTGCGGCGGGAAGAGGCCGACATGCCACGGATGCACGCCGAGGACGGAGCAGGCCCAGCCGGTGGAGCCGCAGGCGCTCGCTATCAGCCGCACCGCGGTGTAGAAGGTCAGCGGGTCGGCCTCGAGGCCCCCGAAGCTGGCGGGCTGGAGCAGCCGGAAGAAGCCCGTCTCGGCCAGGGACTTGACGGATTCCGCGGGCACGACCCGCGCGTCCTCGGTTTCCTGCGCGCGGTCCCTGAGCACCGGGAGCAGGTCGCGGATGCCCTCGACGACGTCGTGCCCGACGTACTCAGCCACTGCGGGGCCCTCCGATCGCGACGACTGTGGCCAGCCGCACAATACCCCTAGACTAGAACATGTTCTAGTCTAGGGGTAGCGGCCCGGACCGCCGTGGCGTGCGGCCTGGCTGGTCAGCGGGCCGGCCCTTGCTGGAGGACTGATGAGCGACCGGAACGGAGTGCGGAGTATCGACGCTGGCGCGCCGCCGGCCAGGTTCGCGCGGGGCTGGCACTGCCTCGGCCTGGCCGCGCCGTTCCGCGACGGCAGCCCGCACGCCGTGGACGCGTTCGGCACCAGGCTCGTGGTCTTCGCCGGCCCGGACGGGGACCTGCACGTGCTCGACGGTTACTGCCGCCACATGGGCGGCGACCTGAGCCGCGGCTCCGTCAAGGGCGACTCGGTCGCCTGCCCGTTTCACGACTGGCGCTGGGGCGCGGACGGCAGGTGCACGAAGATCCCGTACTCGCGGCGGGTGCCGCCGGCGGCGCGGACGCGCTCCTGGCTGACGCTCGAGCAGAACCAGCAGCTGTTCATCTGGCACGACCCGCAGGGCAGCCCGCCTCCCGCGGCGATCACCATCCCGCGGATCGACGGCGCTTACTCGGCGGACTGGTCCGGCTGGACCTGGGACAGCCTGACCGTGGACGCCAACTGCCGCGAGGTCGTCGACAACGTCGTGGACATGGCGCACTTCTTCTACATCCACTTCGCGTTCCCGACCTACTTCCGCAACGTCTTCGAGGGCCACATCGCCAGCCAGTACCTCAACACCAGGTCGCGGCAGGACTATGAGCCGGATGCGGCGACGGCGAACGGCGGCGCCGACCGAGATCGGGCTGGTGTCGGAGGCGGCGTACTACGGCCCGTCGTACATGATCGACTACCTGAACTACGACTACCACGGCGTGCCCATGGACGCCGTGCTGATCAACTGCCACTATCCGGTCACCCCGGACCGCTTCGTGCTGCAGTGGGGCGTGATCGTGAAGAAGCTGCCTGGCCTGTCACCGGAGCAGGCCGACAAGGTCGCGGCCAGGTTCGCCAGGTTCGTGGGGCTCGGCTTCCAGCAGGACGTCGACATCTGGACGCACAAGAGCCGCATCGACAACCCGCTGCTGTGCGCTGACGACGGCCCGGTCTACCAGCTGCGGCGCTGGTACGAGCAGTTCTATACCGACGTGGAGGACATCCCGGCGGACATGGTCGCGCGGCACGAGTTCGAGATCGATACCACGCGCGCGGTCGAGGCCTGGGAGGCCGAGGTGGCCGCCAACCTCGCGGCCCGCCAGCCGGCCGGCCCGGCATGACCGATGCGGTCCTGCCCGGCGCCCCGGCACGGCCGGACGAGCGGCAGTCGCTGTACTGCCCGGTCAGCCTGCGGCAGCTGCGGCGCGGTGGTGCTGGCAGCCAAGTTCAGCTTCCAGCACACCAGCGTCCAGTGGGACGCCGCGGCCGTCCGGCAGTGCGCCGAGTTCTCCCGGCGGACCGCGCTCGGCCAGCAGACGGCGCTGATCGAGCGCTGCGAGGCGATGCGGGCGAGCATCGAGGCCGCGGTCCTGGCAGGCCTGCTGCCGGTGGCGCCGCCGTGACGACGGCGTCCGGCCGGCCCTTCCACCAGCTCCGGGTCAGCGAGGTGGTCGCAGAGACCGCCGAGGCCTGCTCGCTGGTATTCGCGGTGCCGGCCGGGCTTGAATCTGCGTTCGCCTATCAGCCCGGTCAGTTCCTGACGCTGCGCATTCCGAGCGAGCGCAGCGGATCCGTCGCCCGCTGCTACTCGCTGTGCAGCTCGCCGCACACCGGCGATGCGCTGACGGTCACCGTCAAGCAGACGCCGGACGGCTACGCGTCGCGCTGGATCGCGGACAATGTCAGGCCGGGCACCGTGCTGGACGTGCTGCCGCCGGCCGGCATGTTCGTGCCGTCGTCGCTTGACGACGACTTTCTGCTGCTCGCGGCCGGCAGCGGCATTACGCCGGTGATGTCGATCCTGAAGTCGGTGCTCGCCGCGGGCACGGGCCGGGTCGTGCTCGTCTACGCCAACCGGGACGAGCGCTCGGTGATCTTCGGCCGGGCGCTGAAGGACCTTGCCGCCGCGGCCGGGCCGCGGCTGCTGGTCGTGCACTGGCTGGACGTGCTGCTGGGCCTGCCGACCGGCGAGCGGCTGCTCCCGCTGCTGCGGCCGTTCCGCGCGTACCAGATCTACGCCAGCGGACCCGACGCGTTCCTGTCCGTGGTGCGGGCGGCAGCCACGGCGGCCGGCGTCCCGCCGCGCGGCGTCCGGGTGGAGCGATTCCTGTCGCTGCAGCACAACCCGTTCGACGCGCCGGAGCCAGTGACGGCCGGGGTGGCGGCAACGCTCGAGGTGACCCTCGACGCCCGGACGCGCACGCTGGACTGGCCGGCCGGACGGCGGATGCTGGATGTGCTGATCGACGGCGGGCTGGACCCGCCGTTCTCCTGCCGCGAGGGCATCTGCGGGGCGTGCGCCTGCACGCTCGCGTCGGGCCAGGTGGAGATGGCCGGGAACGAGGTGCTTGACGACGCCGATCTCGCCGGCGGGCTCATTCTTGCCTGCCAGTCCGTTGCGCTGACGCCGGAGGTCAGAGTCAGCTACGACTAGGGCCGTTCTCGGGCTCCGGCGCGGCGGCCGGCCCGCGGCCCCCGGTTGCCTGCGGGAGGCGTCAGAGCGGGCTGAGGCGGGCCCTGAGCAGGCAGAACTCGTTGCCTTCGGGGTCGGCGAGTACGTGCCAGGACTCCTCGCCGGTCTGGCCGATGTCGGCCGGGCGTGCCCCGAGCTTCAGCAGGCGCTCGAGTTCGGCGTCCTGATCGCGGTCGGTGGCATTGACGTCGATGTGCAGCCGGGACTTCCCCTTCTTCGGCTCGTCCGTGCGGAGGAGGATGATCGTCGGCTGCGGGCCGCCGAACCCCTCGCGCGGCCCGATCTCGATGCACTCCTCCTCGCCATCGAGCACGACGAAGTCCAGGACCTCGCACCAGAACCGCGCCAGCACCTCAGGGTCGCGGCACCCGAGCACGACCTCACTCATACGGCATGCCATGAGCGAAACCGTACCGGGTGAGGCAGCCAGCGGCGACTTGATTTCCGGGCCTCCGGCCGCTGCCGCCGGTGGCTCGTTTGCTGCTGCCAGGGCGACAGCAGACGCATCACAGACAGGATCGCAGAGCGCCTGCGAAGACCGCTTCGCGTTGAATACGATATTCGCGACGAAACCTATCGTCTGGTGGATTCGCTGCTCTGCACCCTTTCGTGTCCGCCAGCGTCGGCCAGGCGTGGCTCCGGCGGACTGCCTCAGCCAGCGCGGGACGACTGGTCACCTGACAATCCGGGGGGATTGGGACGTGAAATTCTTGCCCGGCGACGGGCAGCCGGCAGTCGCGGTGATCGGCTTCGGCTATGTCGGCTCGTGCATCGGGGCGACCCTGGCCAGCCGGGGCATCCGCGTGCTCGGCATCGACAGCGACCCGGCGCTCGTCGGCGAGATCGCGGCCGGCCGCTGCCGCTTCAACGAGCCGGGCCTGGCCGATGCGCTGCAGGCAGCCCGTGCCGCCGGGACGCTGACGGTTGCCAGTGAGTTCGACGGGATCGCGGACGCGGACGTGATCCTGATCGCGGTCGGCACTCCGGTCGACGCGGAACGGCGGATCATGACCGGCTACCTCGAGGCCGCGTGCGCCCGGCTCGCGCCGCACCTGCGGCCGGGCCAGCTGGTCATCCTCAAGAGCACCGTGCCGCCGGGAACGACGCAGGGCCTGGTCAGGGAGCTGCTGGAGCAGGGCGGACTCAGCCAGGGGCAGGACTTCGGCCTGGCGTTCTGCCCGGAGCGGCTCGCCGAGGGCAATGCGCTCGGCCAGTTCGCCACCATCCCGATCGTCGTCGGCGGCTGCGATGAGGAGAGCACCGCGGCAGCCGCGGCCTTCTGGTCAGGCACGCTCGGGTCGCCGGTGATTGAGTTCGGCAGCGCGGCCACGGCTGAGCTGGTGAAGCTCACCGACAACTGGTGGATCGACGCGAACGTGGCGCTGGCCAACGAGCTTGCCAAGCTGTGCGGCGCGCTGGACATCGACGTGCTGGATGTCATCGCCGGGGCGAACTCCCTGCCGAAGGGCAGCTCGCACGTCAATGTGCTGCTGCCGAGCGTCGGCGTCGGCGGGTCCTGCCTCACCAAGGACCCGTGGATCCTGTGGGCGGTCGCCCGGCAGCACGGCGTTGACCTCCGGATGGCGCAGACGGCCCGCGAGGTCAACGACACCATGCCCGGCTACACCCACGACCTGATCTGCGCCGGGCTGCGCGAGCTGGGCAAGGATCCGGCTGCCGCCAGAGTCGCCGTCCTGGGCCTTGCCTTCAAGAACAACACCAATGACCTGCGGAACACCCCGGTCCGGCCGGTCGTGGCCGCCCTGCGCGCGTCCTGCCGCGAGGTCGCGATCTTCGATCCGCTCGTCGCGCCCGAGTGCGCGGCCGCCGAGTTCGGGCTCGAGCCGGCCAGCTCGGCCGCGGCCGCCGTCCGCGGCGCCGACTGCGTCGCCGTCCTGGCCGGGCATGACCAGCTCCGCGCGCTCGACCTGACGCAGCTGGCCGGCCAGGTAGCGATGCCCTGCCTGATCGTCGACGGCCGGGCCTACTATCCGGCGCAGACCATCAAGGAGATGCGCGGCCTGGGCTTCACCTACCGGGGGATCGGGCGCTGACCGGCGTGGCGAGGGGAGACCGGTACTGATGGCCCGCGTTCTGATCACGGGCGGCTGCGGTTTCATCGGCAGCCATCTGGCCGAGTACCTGGCGGGGCAGGGGGACGACGTCACGGTTCTCGACCAGGCCGCCCCGGTGCCCGGCCCGGCCGGCTCCGTCCGCTACGTCAGCGGCGACGTTCGCGACGAGCGGGCCGTTGCTGCCGCGATACCGCCTGGCGTCGAGGTTATCTACCATCTGTCGGCCGTTGTCGGCGTCGACCGGTACCTGTCGGCGCCGGCTGACGTCGTCGAGATCAACCTGCTGGGAACGCTCAATCTTCTGCGCGCCGCTCGCGACCACGGCGCGAAGATCGTGCTCGCGAGCACCAGCGAGGTGTACGGGAAGAACCCGGCGGCGCCCTGGCGGGAGGATTCCGACCGGGTGCTCGGCAGCACGGCGACCGATCGCTGGTCCTACTCCAGCAGCAAGGGCCTGGCCGAGCACCTGACGTTCGGCTACATCCGGCAGTACGGGGTACGGGCGGCCATCATCCGGTACTTCAACGTCTACGGGCCGCGGCAGCGCCCGGCGTACGTGGTGAGCCGCAGCGTCCACCGGGCGCTGCGGGGACTGGCACCGGAGGTCTACGACAGCGGCGCCCAGACCCGGTGCTTCACCTACATCGATGACGCGATCCGCGGCACCGTGCTGGCCGGCACCTCGCCGGCGGCTGACGGCGAGCACTTCAACATCGGCAATCAGCGCGAGAGCACGATTGCCGAGGTCATCGCGCTGATCTGCGAGCTCACCGGACTGGACCGGCCGCCCGCGCCGCTCGACACGGCTGCCGCCTGGGGCCCGGCCTACCAGGACATCAGCCGGCGGGTGCCGGACAGCAGCAAGGCCAGGGCGGTGCTCGGCTGGGAGGCCGCGATCAGCCTGCGCGACGGCCTGGCCAGGACGATTCAGTGGGCGAGGGACAACCCGTGGTGGCTCGAGCAGTTGCGGGACGAGAGCGCGCCGCGGCTTACCGAGCCGGCCGGGCCGGGGGCGGCACGATGAAAGCGCTGGTCCTGGCCGGCGGGTCAGGCACCCGGCTGCGCCCGATCACGCACACCTCAGCGAAGCAGCTGGTCCCGGTCGCCAACAAGCCGGTGCTGTACTACGGGCTGGAGGCCATCGCCGACGCCGGGATTACCGAGGTGGGCATCGTGGTCGGCGAGACCGCCGCCGCCATCCAGGATGCCGTCGGTGACGGCTCGGCGTGGGGGCTGAAAGTGACCTACCTCCGGCAGGAGGCGCCGCTCGGCCTGGCCCACGCGGTGCTGATCTCCCGTGACTACCTGGGCGACGACCCGTTCGTGATGTGGCTGGGCGACAGCTTCCTGCTCGGCGGCATCCGGGGGCTGACCGAGCAGTTCCGGGCGTCGCAGCCGGATGCGCTGGTGATGCTGACGCCGGTCGCTGATCCGAGCCGGTTCGGCGTCGCGGAACTCGACGAGGCCGGCACGCTGATCGGCCTGGAGGAGAAGCCGAGCCAGCCCAAGAGCGACCTGGCGCTGGTCGGCATCTTCATGTTCTCGCCGGCGGTGCATGACGTGGTCCCGGGCCTGACGCCGTCCTGGCGCGGCGAGCTGGAGATCACCGAGGCGATCCAGGCGCTCATCGACGCCGGCCGGGTGGTTCAGTCGGTCGTCATCTCCGGCTTCTGGCATGACACCGGCAACGTCACCGACATGCTCGAGGTCAACCGGCTGGTGCTGGAAGGCCTCGAGCCGGCTATTCACGGTGAGGTTGACGCCGCCAGCGAGCTGATCGGCCGGGTGGTCGTCGAGGAGGGCGCACGCGTCAGCGGATCACGCATCGTCGGGCCGGTGATCATCGGCGCCGGCTCCACGGTGTCCGACTCCTATGTCGGCCCGTTCACCTCGATCGAGCAGGGCTGTGACATCGCTGACAGCGAGATCGAGTACTCGATCGTGTTCCGCGGTGCGTCGATTCACGGCGTCCGCCGGATCGAGGCCTCCCTGATCGGCCACAACGTGCAGGTCACCAGGGCGCCGAAGGTACCGAAGGCGCACCGGCTGGTGCTCGGTGACCACAGCAGGGTGCAGATCAGCTCCTGACCCTGCGGCCGGGCTCGCTCTTCCCGGCCAAAACTGAAACGTGTTCTACTATGAACGGCGAGGCCAGCGCCGCGCTGAGGCCATGCCGCCGGAGCGAACACGGAGACCTGATGACAGCCGAGGAGCCGGAATTCGACTTCGTGGTCGTGGGCAGCGGCGCGGCTGGCATGACGGCGGCGCTGACGGCGGCGCGGCACGGCCTCAGCGTGGTCGTGCTGGAGAAGACGGAGTACTTCGGCGGGTCCACGGCGCGGTCCGGCGGCGGGGTCTGGATCCCCGGTAACGCGGTGCTGCGGGCGGCGGGCGTCGCGGACACGCCCGCAGACGCTCGCGCTTACCTGGCGCATGTCGCCGGCGAGGCGGTGCCGGCGGCCCTGCGCGACGCGTTCCTCCAGCATGGCCCGGCAATGCTTGATCTCGTCCTGGCCGCGACGCCGCTGCGGTTTGCCTGGGTGGCTGGCTACTGCGACTACTATCCCGAGGCGCCCGGCGGGAAGGCCAGGCGGCCGGTCGCTCGAGCCGGTCCCCCTGGACGGCCGTGTGCTCGGGGCTGAGCTAGCCCGGCTGCGGCCGCCGTACCTGCCCGCGCCCGCCGGGATCACGGTCACGCAGGCGAACTACCGGTGGATGATCCTCGGCACCTCCCACCCGCGGGCAGTGTGGACAACCGCCAGGGTGACCGGCCGGATGATCATCACCAGGATCCGGCGGCGGCAGCTGCTGAGCATGGGCCAGGCACTGGCGGCCGGGCTCCGGGCCGGCCTGGCGGCCGCGGGCGTGCCGGTCTGGCTCAGCACGCCGATGACCGGGCTGTCCGTCGAGGGCGGCCGGGTCACCGGCGTCCGGGCGGTGCGGGACGGCCAGCCGGTCGTCGTGCGGGCGCGCCGCGGTGTCCTGCTGGCCAGCGGCGGATTCGAGCGCAACGACGAGATGCGCCGCCGCTACCAGGCCGCGCCGGCCGCGACCGAGTGGACTGTCGGCTCGCCTGGCAACACCGGCGACGGGATCGCGGCCGGCGAGGAGGCCGGCGGCGTGCTGGAACTGATGGACGAATCGTGGTGGGGCCCGTCTATCCCGCTCGCCAGCGGCCCTGTGTTCTGCCTGGCCGAGCGCAGCCTGCCGGGCAGCATCCTGGTCAACGCGGCGGGCGAGCGATTCGTCAATGAGGCGGCGCCGTACGTCGATGCCGTGCACGCCATGTATGACCGGCACACGCCGGAGAACCCGCATATCCCGTGCTGGATGATCACCGATCAGCGCTACCGCAACCGGTATGTCTTCACCGGCATACCGCCGCGCAAGCCGCTGCCGCGGCGCTGGTACCGGTCCGGCGTGATCGTGCGGGCGGCCACGCTTCCCGAGCTGGCCGGCCAGATCGGGGTCCCGGCCGACGCCCTCACCAAGACCGTGGAGAAGTTCAGCGAGTTTGCCCGCGCGGGCAAGGATGCCGACTTCGGCCGCGGCGACTCCGCCTATGACCGGTATTACGGCGACCCGCGCTGCAAGCCCAACCCGAACCTGGCGCCGCTGGCCAGTCCGCCCTTCTATGCCATCAGGATCGTCCCTGGCGACCTGGGTACCAAGGGCGGCCTGCGGACGGACGAGCGCGCGCGGGTGCTGCGGCCCGACGGCAGCAGCATCGGGGGCCTGTACGCGGCGGGCAACACCAGCGCGCTGGTGATGGGCCGCAGCTATGCCGGACCCGGAGCCACGATCGGGCCCGCGATGACCTTCGGCTACCTGGCGGCGCTCGACGCTGGCGGGTCTGACGCCAGCGGGAGCGGCGTGATTACCTGACGATGTCCTGGGCAGGACCTAACTGGCTCACCTGCGTCCGGCCGCGACCGGGCCCGCGTGAGCTGCCACGCCGGACAGCCGGTGAGAGGTGCCGAGATGGCGCTCGATCCGCTGGCCGCCGTGGTGCACGGTAGCCGGGAGAGAGGTTTGCAGAGTGTTTCGCGGCGGTCCCCACGACCATGTTGTGCAGTTCTACGAGACCGATGACGAGCTCGCCGGGAGAGTGACTGACTACCTCCTCGGCGCGATGCGGGACAACGGCGTCGGCATCATCGCGGCGACCCCGCCGCACCGTGCGGCGATCGAGGCGCGCCTTGAGCAGGCGGGCGTGCACCTCCGCGCAGCCAGGGAGCACGGCCTCTACCTCGCGCTCGACGCCGAGGAGACCATGAGCAAGTTCATGATCAACGGTTACGCCGATCCGTCCAGCTTCTGGAAGGTGATCAGCCCGATCATGAAGAAGGCGGCCAGGAGAAGGCGCAAGGTCGCAGTGTTCGGCGAGATGGTCGCCGTGCTCTGGGAGGCCGGCCAGGCCGGCGCGGCAGTCGATCTTGAGGCTCTGTGGAACGAACTGGCCGCACAGCACCGCTTCTCGCTCTTCTGCGCCTATCCCGCGGCCCTGCTCGGCGACACCGAGCATGCCAACGAACTTGCCGAGGTTCTCGGGGCGCATTCCGACGCCATCGACGCGCGCGGGCGCGGCGATAGCGCGCTGTCACTGTTATCCGAGTGCTAGGAACGCCGCGGCCCCGGGCTTAGCTCCGGACCGGCGCGGCCGATCGGCAGCTTGACGGCTAATCGTCGAGAGATTACTTTCGAGAGATGTCTCTCGAAGAATCCGCCGATGCTCCTGGCCAGGTGCTCCCTGAGCTGCGCTCGATCAGTGACGCCCGGACCCTCCGGGCCCTCGCCCACCCCGTCCGGATCGCCCTGATCGAGGAACTGAGCCTGGGCGGCGCCATGACCGCCACGCAGGTCGGCGAGCGCATCGGCGAGTCGGCCACTACCTGCTCGTTCCACCTGCGCCAGCTGGCGAAGTACGGCTTCGTCGAGGAGGCAGGCGGCGGCAAGGGCCGCGCCAGGCCGTGGCGGATGACCTCGATCGGCTTCAGTATCACGGCGTCGCGGGACGATCCGGAGTCGGAGCTGGCGGCGAACGCCGTCCTCGGCCTGCTGCGCGAACGGCAGCTCGACCGCTATCAGACCTGGATCCGGACGCGGGCGGCGTACCCGCGCAGTGGCGGGAGGCCGCTGACGAGAGCGAGTACTTCTTCTACCTCACCGCCGAGGAACTGCGCCAGATGACGCAGGACGTCGCTGACCTGCTGCTGGCGCGCGTCGGAGACCGGCTGACCGACCCGTCGAAGCGCCCGCCCGGCGCGCTGCCGGTGGAACTGCTGCTGTTCTCCTATCCGATCGCCGGTCCGCCGGAGGCGGGCGAGACTCAGCCCGGAGCAGCCGGGAGGCAGCAGTGACCGACCGCGCGGACAGTATCGCCGGCGCGGACAGTATCGCCGGCGCGGACGGCACCGCTGGTTCCGACGGCACGGCCGGTTCCGACGGCACGGCCGGTTCCGACGGCACGGCCGGTTCCGACGGCACGGGGGACGCTGCAAGCGGCCCGCCGCCGGAGCCCCTGGCGCTCCGCCGCAACCGCGGCTTCCGGCTCCTGTGGACCGGGCAGATCCTGTCCGATACCGGCTCGGAAGCCGCCCTCATCGCCTATCCGCTGCTCATCCTGGCGCTGACCCACTCGGCGGCGATCGCGGGCGCGGTCGGCACGGTGACGCTCCTGGTCCAGCTCGCGATCGGGCTCCCCGGCGGTGCGCTCTCGGACCGGCTGGACCGGCGCCGGACGATGATCGGCTGCGACGCCGTGCGTGCGGTAGCGCTGGCGGCACTGGGCGCGCTGGTTCTCCTGCATCTGGTCTCCTGGCCGGCGGTCCTGGTTGTCGCGATCGTTGACCGGGGCCTCGGCGTGCTCTTCGACCCGGCCGCCACGGCCGCCCTGCCGGGCATCGTCGCGGACGGTCAGCTCGAGGAAGCGTGGGCAGCGACAGAGGCGCGCAGCTACGCGGCGAACCTGGCCGGCCCCGCTCTCGGCGGGGCGCTGTTCGGCCTCGGCGCGGCTGTGCCGTTCCTCGGCGACGCTGTTTCCTACCTGGTGTCCTGCGGCACCGTCAGCCGGATCCGCGGCCGCTTCAGGCCGGAGCGGCAGGCCTCCCGAGCCAGCCTGCTGCGGGAGGCAGCGGACGGCATCCACCTGGTACGGCGTCATCCGCTGCTGCGAGCCGTCATGATCCAGGCGCCACTGGTCAACTTCGCGTTCACCGGCGTGATCTTCACCGTCACGCTGGCGCTGCGGCGGCACGGAACCGCGCCCGGAATCATCGGTCTCGCGCAGGCCGGGATCGCGGTCGGCGGCCTGCTCGGCGCACTCATCGCGCCGAGGCTTCAGGGCCGCCTTTCCCTGTCCCGGCTGGTCATCGCGCTGACGGTAAGCGCCACGGCGCTGTTCGCCGTCGCCGCCGTGCTGCTGCCCTCGACCCTGGTGGCCCTCCCGGTCGCGGTGACCTTCCTGCTGGCGCCAACGGCGAATGCCGCTCTGTTCGCCGCCATGCTGCGGGCGGCGCCGGAGGACATGCGCGGCCGGGTCACTAACACGGTCATCCTCGGCGCGACCGGTCTCGCCGCGCTGGGCCCGCTGACGGCGGGCCTGCTGGTCCAGCATTTCTCCGGCACGGTGTCGATGCTGGCCTTCGCCGCGGCGATCGGGATTGCCGCGGTCATGAGCGTGACGCTGCGAGGGCTGCGCGAGGCCGAGGCAGAGGCAGCGGCCGCGGTCGACCCGGCCGGGGCGCCGCTGCCGTAGCGGCGAGGCTCAGCCAGGCCCGAGGATCAGCCCGCTGGTCGGCACGCCGGTGCCTGCCGTGACCAGCACCGGTCCGTCGCCGGGGACCTGGTTGACCGAGGTGCCGCGGACCTGCCGGACGCCCTCGGCGATGCCGTTCATGCCGTGCAGGTAGCCCTCGCCGAGCTGGCCGCCATGCGGATTCAGCGGCAGCGCGCCGCCCAGCTCGATCGCCCCGCCGCTGATGAAGTCCCTGGCCTCGCCGCGGGCGCAGAAACCGAGCTCCTCGAGCTGCATGAGCACGTAGGGCGTGAAGTGGTCGTACAGGATCGCCGTCCGGATGTCGCCGGGCCGGAGGCCGGACCGGCCGCCAGAGCTGCCGGGCGACCACGCCCATCTCCGGCAGCCCGGTGAGGTCGTCGCGGTAGTAGCTCGTCATCGTGTACTGGTCCGGTCCGCTGCCCTGGGCCGCGGCTGTGATCACGACCGGTGATCTGCGCAGGGAACGGGCCCGCTCCAGGCCAGTGACCACGATGGCCACGGCGCCGTCAGCTCTCCTGGCAGCAGTCCAGCAGCCGCAGTGGCTCGCAGATCCACCGGGACTGCTGGTGCTCAGCCAGCGTGATCGGCCGCTGGTAGAACCAGGCCGCCGGGTTCGTGGCCGCGTGCCGGCGGTCGGCCACGGCGATCAGGCCGAAGTCGTCGCTGGTCGCGCCGTAGGCGTGCATGTACCGGCGGGCGACCATCGCGACCGTGGCGGCGGGCGTGGCCAGGCCCATCGGATAGTGCCAGCCGCTGTCGATGCGCGGCGGACGTGGCGCCCTGCACTGCGCCGGGGGCGACCTGGCCGAACCGGCGGCCGGACCGCTCGTTCAGTGCCCGGTAGCAGACGACGACGCTGGCCGCGCCGGTAGCGACCGCCATCGCGGCCTGCTGGACGGTGGCGCAGGCGGCGCCGCCGCCGTAGCCGATCAGGCTGAAGAAGCGTCAGCTCGCCGGCGCCGAGCTCGCGGGCGACAGCGATCTCGGCGTTGCTGTCCATGCTGAAGGTGACCAGGCCGTCGACGTCGGCGGGCGACAGGCCCGCGTCGTCGAGCGCGGCGCGGGCCGCCTCGACGGCGAGCTGCAGCTCGCTGCGCCCGGAGTCCTTGGAGAACTCCGTCGCCCCGATTCCGGCGATCGCGGCGCCGCCGCCGAACGCCGGCGCGGCCGTCATCGGTCGCCCCCGGAGAGCCGGACCGTCCCGGTCACGTGCGTGCCGAGGCTGCAGCTGCCCGTTACCGCGATGACCCGCTCACCGTCCGCCTCGCCGGCCACCTGACCGGTGAAGGTCAGCGTGTCGCCGGCGTAGCACGGAACGCCGAGCCGGATCGAGACGCCGCGCACGGCCGCCTCCGGCCCGGCCCAGTCGGTGACGTAGCGCTGCGACCAGGCCGGTGGTGGTGAGGATGTTCAGGAAGATGTCCCTGCTGCCGCTGCGCGACCGCGAGGTCGCGGTCGTGGTGCACCGGCTGGAAGTCCCTGGTGGCGATCGCAGTGGACACCACGACCGTCGGCGTGACGTCGGCAGCCGCCAGTCAGGCAGCGCGCCGGGCTGGTCGGGCCGCCAGGCCGGGAGCACCAGTCCGTCGTCGACCCGGAGGAACGTCGCGCGGACCGGCATGCCGATGCGCACGTCGCCAGGATCGACACCGGTCAGCTCCGCCACCAGCCGCACGACCCTCGGTGAGCCCGACCAGGGCGATGACGAGCGGCAGCTGCTTGCCCGGCACCGGCGGGTGCTGGTGCACGACGTAGCTGTAGACCTGCCGGTGCCGGCCGCCACCTGGTATCCCTGGTCGCTGACGGCGCCGCAGGACAGGCAGGACGGGCCGGGCGGATGGCGCAGGGCGCCGCACTGCCCGCAGCGCTGGACGCGCAGCTCGCCCTGCTGCGTTCCGGCCCAGAAGAACGCCGTGTCCGGCGAGACGACCGGCGGCCGCATGACCGCGCCGGTCTGTCCGGCCGCGGCGAGCCGCGGGGTAGCGGCGCCTCGCCGCCCTCGGCGGCGGCCGCGGCCGGAACCTGAGCACCCGCCAGTCCATCTCGCTACCGGCTCATCGCCCGAGTACCAGACGTTCCTGGTGCTCACGAACCAGCCGTCGCCGAGCGCCGTGCGCTTGGGCCCGGTGACGTCCGCCAGCCCGGACCGCACGCTGAGCAGCTCACCGTGCCGCAGGTACCGGTGGTAGGTCTGGGAGCAGTTGGTGGCAACGACCGAGCCGAATCCGGCGTCGTCCAGGACGGCCATCATCTGCCCGAGCGGATCGGTGCGGCGCCGCCGGTGAGCGGCTGCCGCAGTCCCGGCATCGTCCACACCTGCACCATGGCCGGCGGCGCCACAAGCTCGCCGTGAACCGAGCGAGCGGCGAACTCCGCGTCGGTGTACAGCGGGTTCGCGTCCCCGATCGCGTCCGTCCAGTTGCGGATCATCGGCAGGTTCACCGGATCCCGCGCGAACCGGGGCTCACCCGGCCCGGCCGCCCGGATCTTCCCGGCCGCGGCCAGGATGGCGGCACTGTGCGCTCGCCTTGACCGGGCTCGTCCTGGCCGGCCGTCATCGCGGCACCCGCGGCAGCCCCAGCCCGGCCGTCGCGATCAGCTCCCGCTGCACCTCGTTGACTCCTCCGCCGAAGGTCAGGACCGTGTTCCGCTTGTTCTGCACGTCCAGCCACCGGGCGCAGCTCGGCCGTCTGCTCCTCGGCCAGGTCGCCGTGCCTGCCGACGAGCTCGGCCAGCTCCGTGCCGAGTCGCTGCACCTGCTCCGACCCGAACACCTTGGTCACCGACGCGTCCGCGATGTCGACGGTCTCGGCGACGGCCACCTGCCAGTTCAGCAGCTCGTTCACCCGCTCGGCCGCGCTCGCCCTGGCCAGCGCCCGGCGCACGTCCGGCTGGTCAAGCAGCGGCCGTCCGTCCGGACCGGTCTGCCTGGCGGCCCAGTCGCGCACCCGGCGGTGCAGCACGCCGATCCGGCCGGACGGGCCGAGCATCACCCGCTCGTGGTTCAGCTGCGCGGTAATCAGCCGCCAGCCGGCGTTCTCCTCGCCGACCCGCCTGGTCACCGGCACTCGCACGGCTGAGTAGTACGTCGCGTTGACGTGATGCGCGCCGTCGTGCGTGATGATCGGCGTCCACGAGAAGCCCGGGTCAGCGGTGTCGACGATCAGGATCGACATGCCCTTGTGCCGGGGCGCGTCCGGGTCGGTGCGGCACGCCAGCCAGATGTAGTCGGCGTCGTGGCCGCCGGTGGTGAAGATCTTCTGGCCGTCACCACGTAGTCATCACCGTCGAGCACTGCGCTGGTGCGCAGCGACGCCAGGTCGGTGCCGGCGCCCGGCTCGGTGTACCCGATGGCGAAATGCAGCTCCCCGGCCAGGATCCGCGGCAGGAAGAAGTCCTTCTGCTCCTGGCTGCCGTGCGCCTCAGGGTCGGGCCGACAGTCTGCAGCGTGACGGCGGGCAGCGGAACGTCCGCCAGCGCCGCCTCGGTGACGAAGATCTGCTGCTCGACCTGGCCCAGTCCGCGGCCGCCGTACTCGGCAGGCCAGCCGACGCCGAGCCAGCCGTCGCGGCCCATCCGGCGGACGACCTCACGGTAGACGGGGCCATGCCGCTCGGTCAGCATGATCTCGCGCTCGGCCGGCGAGATGAGCGTCGAGAAGTAGGACCGCAGCTCGGCCCGCAGCGCGCGCTGGTCGCCGGTCAGGTCAGGGAACATCAGGCATCAGCCGCTTCCGCCGCCGCGAGCCGGTCGAGGCAGTCGTCCGCGCCGCCGACCAGCGCGACGAGATCGGTCAGCAGGGCCGAGTAGCGCGGCAGCGGGTAGGTCACGTCCATGCCGAGTCCGCCGTGCAGGTGGTGGCAGGTGCGCATGGCAGCCGGACCGTACTGCGCGAGCCAGTACGCCGCCACGTCGGTATCCCGGCCCGGATGCGGGCTGGTGTCGAGCCGCCAGCAGGCCGAGACTGTCGCCAGGTGGAGTGTCCTGGCCACTGCGTAGACGTCCGCGATCTGCTGGGCTACCGCCTGGAAGGTCGCCAGCGGCCGGCCGAACTGCTGCCGGGTCCGCACGTGCTCGGTGGTGAGCTCGAGTGCCGCCGCCAGGGCGCCGTCGGCGACTGCGCACGCGCCCGCGATCGCGAGCCGGCTGAGGCCGGCGGCGTCGCAGCCGTCGAGCAGCGCCAGCACGGGTGTCTCGTCGAGCCGCAGGGTGTACTCCGGCAGGCCCGACGAGCTGCGGGTGCGCTGGCAGGACAGCCCGTCAGCGTCTGGCTCGATCACCGCGACCACGGTGCCGCCCGGCCCGGCACCGGCAGGCCGCACGCTGCAGGGCACCAGGATCCAGCGGGCTGCCGCCGCGTACGGCACGCCGATCTTGCGGCCGGTCACCGTCGCGGGCTGGCGGCTGCCGGTCATGGTCAGCATGGTCAGCGGCGCGGACGGCATCGCGGCAGAAGGCTCGCGGATGGCGGCGGTCAGCACTGTGTCGCCGGACGCGACACCGGTGAGCAGCCGCGCCCGGCAGGCCGGCGCTGGCCGACCGCATCACCGGCAGCACGCCGAGGGCGAGCGGTGGCCAGCGCCGGGATCCGCGCTGCGAACCTGCCCGCCTGCGTCAGCAGGGCCGCGGCTGCCTGTACTCCGAGCTCGTCACCGCCAAGCCCGGCCGGCAGCGCCAGTGCCAGCAGGCCGGCCTGCGCGAGGTCCTTCCACGCGGCCGTGTCGAAGTCGGTGCCGGCGCCTGCAACGGCAGCGTCCCGGCCCGCGAGCACCTGCGCGCGCCAGCCGGGATACCTCGGCCTCGGCCTCGCCGGGCGTGAAGTCCATCGAGCGGGTCTCCTCCTTACCGGCTGGCAGTCAGAATTAGAACACGTTTCACCTGGCCGGCGAAAGGACCTACCTCCGGGGAACGCACCCCTGCAGGCCTGACCGGCGCCGCGTCCGTGCCTGGTCAGCAGCGGTCCCGTTGCTAGGCTGCTGACGAGCAGGAACTCGTGATCAACCCGGTGGCGTAGTGCGCCAGTCGCGGATCGAGCGGGCACGGGTGCGAACGAAAGGCCGCGATGGCAGCGCCGAGAACACGTAACAGCGGCATCGCTGAGCCGGCCAACCCCGGCCTCGCGGAGGCCGACCTGGGCTCGGCCGCCCAGCGCGAGCGGCGTAAGCGCATCCTCGATGCCACGCTCGCGCTGGCCTCCAAGGGCGGCTACGACGCCGTCCAGATGCGGACGGTGGCGGAGCGCGCCGACGTGGCGCTCGGCACGCTCTACCGGTACTTCCCGTCCAAGATCCACCTGCTGGTGTCCGGTCTCGCCCGCGAGTTCGAGCGGGCCCAGGACAGGCTCGACCGGTCGCCGATTCCCGGTGACACCGCCTACGAGCGGATGCTGTACGTGCTCGGCAGGGTCACCAGGTCCATGCAGCGCGAGCCGCTGCTGACCGAGGCCATGACCAGGGCGTTCATGTTCGCGGACCCGAGCGCTGCCACCGAGGTCAACACGGTCGCGCAGCTGATGGAAGACATGCTCACCAAGGCCATGCATGACGGCGAGCCGACGGCCGACGAACGCGCGATCGCCCGGGTGATCGGCGACGTCTGGCTGTCCAACCTGGTGGCCTGGGTCACCAGGCGCGCGTCAGCCAACGACGTGGCGTCGCACCTTGAGCTGGCAGCCAGGCTGCTGCTGCGCTAGGCAGTGGTCAGCTCCGCCGGTACACCAGCTGTCCGCGCAGGATGACCGCGAGCGGCTCGGACAGCTGGGCGAGGTCGGCTCTCGGGTCACTGGCGTAGACGACGGCGTCGGCCGGGGCGCCTGGCTCAAGGCCGGGCAGGCCGAGGTAGGCGCGCGCGCTCCAGGACGCCGCAGCCAGCGCGTCGTGCGGCCGGACGCCGGCGGCGGCCAGTGCGCGGATCTCGTCCGGGATGCGCCCGTGCGGGCGCGAGTCAGTCCCGGCGAGCAGCGTGACGCCCGCCTCCGCGGCCTGCGCGGCGAGCTGGCCGTGAGCGCTCGCGCCGCGGACGTACCAGTCTTTGCGCGGGCCGTCCGGGGCCTTCCGCACCTGCGCCAGCGACGCCGTGATCACCGACAGGGTCGGGGTCAGGGCGATGCCCCGCGCAGCCAGCTGCGGCAGCAGGCCGGCGTCCAGGCACATGCCGTGCTCGAGCGAGTCGACGCCGGCCGCGACGGCGGCGGCCCCGCCCTCGGCCTGCTGGGAGTGAACGGCGACCCGGCCGCCAGCGTCGTGCACGGCGGCCACGACCGCGGTCAGGACGTCTGCCGGGATGGGGTCGTCGCCGGGTCCCCAGTCCGCGATCAGCTTCGCCCAGCCGGTCCGCGCTGCCTGCTCAGCTGCGATGGCCGGGAGCTCGGCATGGCTGGCACGGCGGCCCCACCCGTCGAAGAACTGGCCTGCCTGGGCGATCCAGGGCCCGGCGTGGACAGCACGCGGAAGTGCCGGGTCCTGCCCGAACCAGCCGGGCGGGTCGCCGGCCAGGCCGGGCGACCGGATCAGCGTGACGCCGGCGGCGACGTGCTCGCCCAGGTCAGCGCGCAGCAGCGTGTCGTCAAGCGGGTCTCCGGGCTGCTCCGCGCCGGGGTGGGTGTGCGCATCCACGAGGCCGGGCAGCAGCCAGCCTTCCGCGACCAGGTCGGCACCGGCGACGGGATCCGTCGTCCAGGTATCCCCGTCGGCGTAGAGATCGGCCAGCTCTCCGCCTGGCAGCGCAGGCCCTCGGACTCGCAGAACGGTCAACGGAACTCTCCTTCGGCCAGGCAGGACCGTGTCCGGGTGCACGAGACATGGCCCTGCGCTGATAGAATCGGGGCTAATGGTGCTGACTGCATCATCTCGCGAGATCGGCGCCCGCCCCTGGGTGCTGAATCGCTGGTCGCTATGCGAGCTGTCCGCTTCTCGGTGAACCTGTTATTTCGCCGCTAACGTCGACTCTTGACATGACGCGGCCCAGGACTACCGATGGAGCCTGGCTTACATGCCTCACACTTCCGGGCGTCGCCGCGCGCCCGCGCACTACCGCGGCACGCCGCGCCGCCGTCCGACCTCCGGCCAGCAGGCGGCCTCCGGCCGCCGGCCGGGCGGTCCTCAGCGAGCGACCCGGCCGTCAGACAGCACGTCTGAGCTGGACCGCGCTCTCGCTGCCGCGGCCGCGCTGCCGCAGCCGCCTGTGCATGACCTTCGCCGAGCTGGGACTGGACAGCAAGCTGGTTGCGGCGCTGGCCGCCCGCGACATTCGCGAGCCGTTCGCGATCCAGGCGCGGGCCCTGCCCGACGCGATGGCGGGCCGCGATGTACTCGGCCGGGCCGAGACCGGCTCCGGCAAGACCCTGGCCTTCGGCCTGCCGATGCTCAGCCGGATCGCCTCGATGGGCGGCCGGCCGCGGCCGACCGCCCCGCGCGGCCTGATCCTCGTCCCCACCCGCGAGCTTGCCCAGCAGGTCGCGGGCGTGCTCACTCCGCTGGCCCGAACCGTCGGCGTCAGCGTGACCACCGTCTACGGCGGGGTTCCGATCAACCGCCAGATCAGCCGCATTGGCGGCGGCGTCGACATCGTCGTCGCCACCCCCGGCCGTCTCATCGACCTGATCGAGCGTCGCGCGTGCGTGCTGACCGGTGTCGAGGTCACCGTGCTTGACGAGGCCGATCACATGGCTGACCTCGGCTTCCTGCCGTCGGTCACGCAGATTCTGGACCTCACGCCGGCCGGGGGACAGCGGATGCTGTTCTCCGCCACGCTCGACCGCGGCGTCGACCAGCTCGTCCGGTCCTACCTGACCGATCCCGCGCTGCATGCCGTCGCCCCTGACGCTGCCGCCGGCAGTATGGCCGAGCACGCCGTTCTCGTCCTCACCGCGGACGAGAAGGTCGCTGTCGCGGCTGAGATGGCCCGCAGGCCGGCGCGGACGCTGTTCTTCGTCCGCACCAAGCACGGAGCCGACCGGCTGGCCCGGCAGCTGGAGCGGGCCGGCGTCCCGGCCGGCGCGATCCACGGTGACCGTAACCAGAATCAGCGGCAGCGGGCGCTCGACGCGTTCGCGGCCGGTCACCCGCGAGTGCTCGTCGCCACCAACGTCGCTGCCCGCGGGATCCACGTCGACGGGATCGAGCTGGTCGTGCACTTCGACCCGCCGAACGATCACAAGGACTACCTGCACCGCTCGGGCCGCACCGCGAGGGCGGGCGCGAGCGGCATGGTCGTGACGCTCGTCGTCCGCGACCAGCTCCGCGAGATCGAGCGGCTGCACGGGGCGGCCGGGGTCGACCCGGCCCGGCATCACGTCACGGCCGAGCACCCCGTGGTCCAGGAGATCGCCACCACCGGTACCCCGGTGCCGCCACCGCCGCCGGCGCCCGAGCAGCGCCCGCGCCCGGCCAGCGCGCCCCCGCGCGGCCGGCGCCGTACCGGCCGTCCGGCACCGCGGCCTGCCGCCCGCCAGCGTCCGGCTGCAAGCCGCAGCCGGACCGCCTGACCCGGTCTGGCCGGTCCTCCGGCGAGAAGCAGGACACTGCGCCGACATCCGTTCTGTAAGACGCAAATCGGATGGGCCGTGCATAGTGATGCCACTGTGGTCACGTAGCTGACTCAAATTCGCTAAAACCACACCTTGGCCTGCGATGACACGGCAGAGTGCCCTTGTCACTTTTCACGCGGGAGGGCCCACCTTTGAAACCTGCCACCTGGCCGCTGCGCTTCGGCGCCGGCGGCGTGCTCGCGGTCGGCACAGCCGGAGCCATGCTGACGCTCTCGGCGGTCGCCCCTGCGGGCGCCGCCACCACCCCACCGAACAAGGTCGTCGTGCCTCAGGCCATCACGGTCAAGGGCCTGCACGCCAGCCGGATCTCGGCGGCTGCGGCCAGCACGAAGGAAACCGTGTCGTTCGTGCTGAAGACCCGCAACACCGCGAAGCTTGAGGCCGACGTCGAGGCGGGAATGCCGTCCGGGTACCTGTCGGTGAGCAAGTTCGCGAACTACTACGGTCAGTCGCAGGCCAACGTCAGTGCCCTGGAGGCGTACCTCAAGACGTTCGGCATCAAGTCGAGCGCTTACAACGACCGCCTGAACATCAGCACCACCGGCACCGTCGCTGACTACAACAAGGCCCTGGACGTCTCGCAGAGCATGTACCGGGTGGCGGCGACCGCCGCGCACGGCACGACCGCCGCGCAGCCGGCCCAGGTGTTCCACGGCACGACGAACGACGTCACGCTGCCGGCTTCGCTCGCCCGGTTCGTCTACTCCGTGCTCGGCCTGACCAGCTACGCGACCAACGCCAGCGAGGCGCAGCACTCGCTGCTGCGCCAGCCGTCCGGCGCGCACGCGGTGCAGCTTGGCAATCGCACCCCGGCTGACTTCGCCAAGCAGTACGGCCTCGACCCGCTCTACACCAAGGGCGCCAAGGGCCAGGGCGAGACCATCGGCATCATCACCTACGCCAGCGTCCGGCCGTCCGACGCGACGCACTTCTGGACGTCCATCCTGAAGATCAAGACCAAGGCCAACCGGATCACGCTGGACAACATCGACGGCGGATCGGGCCCGGTCAAGGACGCGCTCGGCTCCGGCGAGACGACGCTGGACCTGGAGCAGTCGGGCGCGCTCGCGCCGGACGCCAACATCATCGTGTACCAGGCCCCGAACACCGACTACGGCTCAGCCGACGCCTGGTTCGGAGCGGCCAGCTCCAACGTCGCGGCCACCATCTCCACCAGCTGGGGCGAGTCGGAGTTCGTCAACGAGGCGATCGCCGAGGAAGGCATCGAGTCGCCGACCTACGGCGGCATCTTCAACGAGGCCGGCCTGGAGATGGCAGCGCAGGGCCAGTCCGCGTTCGACGCCGCCGGTGACTCCGGCGCGTACGACGACGCTCCGTCCTACACCGACCTGGACGTCGACAACCCGGCCGACAGCCCGTACATCACCGCGGGCGGCGGCACCACGATCGCCGGCCAGATCCCGCTGGTCGGGTCCAACGACGAGGTCGACGCCACCGTCAACATCACGGCACAGCGCGCCTGGGCCTGGGACTACCTGTGGCCGTACTACAACGTCCTCGCCTACATCTCCGGTGACACCACTGAGGGTGCATTCGCAGCCGACCCGAACTTCGCGGCCGGCGGCGGTGGCGGGTACAGCATGGTGAACCCGCGTCCGGCCTACCAGAGCCGGATCAAGAGCATCAGCGACTCCAACACGATTCCGTACCTGACCCCGGATGAACTACGTGCTCTACGGGACCAGCACGGCCTGCGTTCCCGACCATCGCTCGTCGCAGATCTGCCTGCCGACCGAGTGGAACCCGTGGGCCACGGGCACCGGGATCACCCCGCCGCCGGCCACCGAGGCCTCGAGCAACCCCAGCGGCCGCGCGGTGCCTGACATCTCGGCCGACGCCGACCCGGACACCGGTTACGAGGAGTACTACATCGACTTCCCGAAGGCCTACGGCCATCTGGAAGACGGCTGGGGCGGGACGAGCTTCGTCGCGCCGCAGCTGAACGGCTCGGCCGCGGTGATCGACTCCTACCTCGGCCACCGGACCGGATTCTGGAACCCGGCGATCTACCAGTTCGCCACCCGCAGCTGGACGCCGTTCACCCCGCTGAACGCTGCGGGCGCGAGCAACGACAACCTGTACTACACCGGCAGCGGCAAGTCGACCTCGGTCTACAACGCCGCGACCGGACTCGGCGTGCCCAACCTGAGCAAGCTGGCGCTTGACTTCAAGTACCACGCCTAGCCAGGCCGGCCGCAGGAGGCCGTAAGCAGTCAGGGTCCCGCGTCCGGACGAGAGTCCGGGGGCGGGACCCTGCTCGTTCCCGGAACTAAACGGGTTGTTCTGCCCGCGGAATCGCATCGCGCTGACCTGCACGTTCTGCCGCACGGAGATGTCACTTACAGTTCGCCAGGCTGTCACGGCCCGTCGTACGCCGGCGGCATGCAGATGCCAGACCGTGTGAGCGTGCGAATCGCCTATGTCACAGAGTCCTTCCCTCCCGACGTCAACGGAGTCGCGCACACTGCGGTGCGCGTGGCGGAGCATCTGCTTGACCGTGGCCATCAGCCGCTCGTGATCGCGCCCGGGCCGGCCAGCGGCGTGCCGCTGCCGGACGCCGGGCTCGGCTTCCCGGTCGTCCGCGTGCGGTCGGTCGGCGTGCCGGTCTATCCCGGCTTCAGGGTGGGCCTGCCCGGCTCGCGCGTGCGCGAGGCCGTCGCGGCTCATCGCGCTGACCTGGTGCATCTGGCCGGCCCGTTCGTGCTCGGCGCCGGCGGCTGCGCGGCCGCCCGCGACCTCCGGGTGCCCGTCGTCGCCGTCTACGCGACTGACCTGCCCGCCTACGCCCGCGCTTACCACGCGGGCGCGGCCGGCCAGAAGGTCGCGTGGCGGCGGCTTCGCAAGATCCACAACGCCTGCGACCGGACCCTCGCGCCGTCCTCCGCCACGGCGGCTGACCTGCTCGAGCACGGCATCGAGCGGGTTGCGGTCTGGTCGCGCGGCGTCGACTGCCGCCGGTTCGACCCGGCCAGGCGCAGCGACCGGCTGCGGGCCCAGCTGGCCCCCGGCGGCGAGGTGCTCGTCGGCTACGTTGGCCGGCTGGCCGCCGAGAAGCGGGTCGACCTGCTCGCCGGGGTGGCCAGACTGCCCGGCGTGCGCCTGGTCATCGTCGGCAGCGGCCCCGCTGAGGCCGCGATCCGCAGGGCCGTTCCCGCCGCCCTGTACCTGGGCCAGCGCGGCGGGGACCAGCTGGCCAGCATCTACGCCAGCCTCGACGTGTTCGTGCACAGCGGGCCGCACGACACCTTCGGCCAGACGCTGCAGGAGGCCGCCGCCAGCGGGCTGCCCGTCGTGGCGCCGGCCGCAGGCGGCCCGCTGGACCTCGTGCGCGACGGCACCACCGGCTTCCTGGTTGCGCCGGGCAGCGCGGCGGCGCTGGCGGCCGCGGTCGGGCGGCTCGCTGCCGATCCCGCTCTGCGCCGTGCGCAGGGCCAGGCCGGGCGGCAGATGGTGGCCGGCCGGAGCTGGGCGGCGCTGTGCGACGAGCTCATCGGGCATTACACGGATGTGCTGACGTCGGATCAGCACCCGGCCGAGCGGGAAGCGGTGGCGGCATGACAAGGTTCGTCGCTCTCGGCGACTCGATCACGCTCGGCATCGGCGATCCCGTCCGGCTGCCTCCGCCAGCGGGCCAGCGGGGCCAGGGCAAGCGAGCCTGGCGCGGCTGGGCGGCGCTGCTTGCCGCCAGCCTGCCCGATGCCGACCTGCACATCGTTGCCGGGAACGGGGCCTGCATGGCCGATCTCGAGCGCGACCAGCTGCCGATGGCACTGCAGCTGCGGCCTGATATCGCCAGTGTCGTCGTCGGAGTCAATGACACCCTGCGGCCGGGCTTCGATCCCGGCCGGATTGCGGCCTCGGCGGCGCACACCATCGGGGCCCTGCGCGCGGCCGGCGCCGACGTGCTGACCATGCGGCTGCCCGACCCCGGCCGGATGCTGGGGATGCCGGGCGTGCTGGCCCGGCCGCTGGCCCGGCGCGCCCGCGAGATCAACGAGGCCATGGACGGTGTCGCGCAGCGGTTCGGCACGCTGCACTTCGACGCGGCCGGCGATTCCGACGTCTACGACCCGCGGATGTGGGCAGTAGACCGGCTGCACCCGAGCGAGCGCGGCCACCGGCTGATTGCCCGCCGGTTCCACGCTCTGCTGGCGCAGGCCGGCCGCCGGTCGGCCCGGCGCCAGGGGCCGAGCCGCTCAGCCAGCCGCCGACGAAGGGCGAGCAGCTGGCATGGATGGCCACCAAGGGGACGGCCTGGGTTGTGCGGCGATCGACCGACCTGGTCCCGAGCCTGCTGGCCATGGCCTTCGCCGAATGGCGCGGCGGCCCGGCCGGGGAGCCTGGCGGTGCGGTCCCGGCAGCAGAGACTGGCCTGCGGGCCGCTGGCGCGCAGATGCCACAGTGAGTTAGCTTTTGTCGGCATGACCTGGCAACCGGAACTCGACGAGCTTCGCCGCCGACAGGAGCTCGCCGAGCGGATGGGCGGCCCGGACAAGATCAGGCGGCAGCACGACGCCGGGCGCCTGACCGTCCGCGAGCGGATCGGCGGCGCTGCTCGACGAGGGCTCGTTCGCCGAGATCGGCGCGCTGGCCGGGACAGCACACGTACGACGCCGTCCGGTGAGCTGACCAGCTTCATGGCCGCCAACTTCGTCGCCGGGACCGGGCGCATCGACGGCCGCAAGGTCGTGGTCGGCGGCGACGACTTCACCATCCGCGGCGGCGCCGCTGACGCCGCGATCGTCGGGCAAGCAGATCTACGCCGAGCGGCTGGCGAACGAGCTGCAGCTGCCGATCGTGCGGCTGGTCGAGGGCACCGGCGGCGGCGGCAGCGTGAAGTCGCTGGAGCAGAGCGGCGCACACCTACGTGCCGGTCAACCCGGGCTGGGATTACGTCGTCGACAACCTCTCAGTCGTCCCGGTCGTGGCCGCCGGGCTCGGTCCTGTCGCCGGGCTGGGCGCCGCCCGGCTCTGCGCGGCGCACCTGTCGATCCTGGTCGAGGGCACGGCGCAGCTGTTCGTGGCCGGACCGCCGGTGGTCAGGAGCGGCGTCGGCGAGGACGTCGACAAGGAGGCAGCTCGGCGGCTCCCGCATCCATGCCAGGAACGGCGCCGTCGACCTGATTGCCGCCTCCGAGGCCGCCGCGTTCGGGCTGATCCGGCGGTTCCTTTCCTACCTGCCGCCGAGCGCGTACGCGCTGCCGCCGGTGATCGCCTCGGCCGACCCGGTGTCGCGGCGGGAGGAAGCGCTGCTGTCGGCAGTGCCGCGGGACCGGCGCCAGCCCTACCGGGTCAGGGAGATCCTGCGCGCGGTGCTGCGACGCGGGCTCGCTGCATGGAGGTCCAGCGGTACGGCGGCTCGATCGTCACGGCGCTGGCCAGGCTCGACGGGCATCCGGTCGGCGTAGTGGCGTGCGACCCGTACGTGGCCGGCGGCTGCATGACCGCCGAGGGCGCGGACGCCGTCATCCGGCTGGCTGACCTCTGCTCGACCTTCCACCTCCCGGTGGTGACCTTCACCGACCAGCCGGGCCTGCTGATCGGCACCAGGTCCGAGCAGCGGGCGACCATCAGGCACGGCGTCCGCGCGATCAGCGCCGTCTACCAGGGCAGCGTGCCCGGCGCTGAGATCATCGTGCGGCGCGTCTTCGGCGTCGGCGGCGCGGGCCTGGTGAACCGGCACCGGGTCGTCCGCCGCTGGGCCTGGCCCTCGGCGGACTGGGGCTCGCTGCCGGTGGAGGGCGGCATCGAGGCCGCCTACCGGGCCGACCTGGAGGCCGCCGAGGATCCGGCCGCGCTGCTCGCCGACATCCGGGCCCGGCTGGACGCGGTGCGCAGCCCGTTCCGCACGGCCGAGCGGTTCGGCGTGGAGGAGATCATCGACCCGCGCGAGACCAGGCCGCTGCTGTGCGAGTGGGTCCGCGACGCCTATGCGGTGCTGCCGGCGGCGCCGGGCCGGCCGTCGTTCGGCACCCGCCCGTGAGCGCTACTGCCCGATCCGGCCGTCGATCCGCTCGCGCAGGAGGTCAGCGTGGCCGGCGTGCCGCGCGTACTCCTCGATCATGTGGATCAGCACCTCGCGGAGCGTGATCAGGTCGGCTCACCGTCGCCGCGGCCGGTGTCCCCGCTGATGTCGAGGTCGGGCGCAGCGGCCACCAGGTTCTCCGCGAACGCGACCTCGGCCCGCCAGGCGGCCCAGGCGCCGGCAACGACCTGGGATCAGCCTCGGCACCGTTGAAGTCGCCGTCGGGGTCGTCCTCGCTGCTGTACGGCGGGGCGCGGCTGCCTGCCCGGCCAGTACCGCGCGGAACCAGTACAGCTCCGTCTCGGTCAGATGCCGGACCAGCCCGAGCAGGCTCATGTTCGATGGCGGCACCGATCGGCGCGCCATGCCCCGGCATCCAGGCCGCGCACTTGAGCTCAGCGTCAGGCGGTAGTCGCGCAGGTAGCGCACGAGCGTGTCGCGCTCCCCTCGGGCCGCCCTGCTCCCGCGGATCGTCCTCGGGCCGGACGAACATATTCGACCAGGCGAAGCGCGCTCCGTCATGCCACCAGGATCCGCCGTGCGGCGCCGGGCTCGCGACTGGTTTTCCGGTGAGCCTGCGGCGGACCTCCTGGGGCGCGCGTACCCGAAACGGGCGCACCGCCGGCTGCGCCGGGTAACCTCGCGGCCATGCCGGTTCCCGAATTTGTCACCAGCCTGCGCGCGCGTATCGGCCATGATCCGCTGTGGCTGCCCTCAGCGGCCGGCGTTGTCCTGGACGAGCAGGGCCGGGTGCTGCTCGGCCGGCGCTCCGACACCGGCACGTGGGGACTGCCCGGCGGCATCGTCGAGCCTGGTGAGGAGCCGGCCGACGGAGCGGTGCGGGAGATCTTCGAGGAGACCGGCGTCATCGCGGTGCCGGAGGTGCTGGTCGCCGTCACGGTGTCCGGGCACATCACCTATCCCAACGACGACCAGGTCCAGTACCTGGAGGTGCTGTTCCGCTGCCGCGCGGTCGGCGGAACGGCGCAGGTGAACGACTCCGAGTCGGTCGAGGTCGCCTGGTTTTCGCCGGACAGCCTGCCGGAACTGCACGAGCGGGTGCTCAGCCGCCTCCGGCTCGGCCTGGCAGGCGAGAGCCAGGCGGCATTCGCGTTCTCCGGCGTCGAGACAGTACTTCCGGCGAGTCAGGACGCGGTCACGTTCCGATGTTCATCACATACTTCGTGATCTTGTCGCCCGTGCACCGCTGCACGCACTCGAAACCGGCATCAAACGACGACGGCCAGTCTGAGCCCGCGAGCCAGTGATGCTTCTCGTCGTAGGTCAGGAAGGCCCTGACGTTCAGGTTGGTGACCGACGGCTCGTGCCGCGGGGTCAGCAGCCAGTAGGCCACGTAGCGCCAGCAGATCCCGCTGGCGCACCGCAGCGCCGGGTGCACCCACCAGCGCAGACCGTCGATGCGAACGGCCCAGCCGCGCATCCGCTGCACGTCCCGGTAGGCGAGCCAGATCATGGTCTCGTTGGCGTTGGGCTGGCCCGGCGATCTTCCGGGATCTGGACTTCCAGAACCAGAAGTCCGTCGCGTCGTTGCCAGTCGCCTTCGGCCCGAACCGGGTGTACAGCGTCATGGTCAGCGACCTGATGGCAGAAACCGTGACGCCGAGCTGGCCGGTCTGCGCGCAGACGGAGTACTGGCACCCGTCGAACAGGTCGGGGTAGGCGTTCCAGGCGTCCTGCGGCGTGGTCGCAGTCGTGACGTCGAACGAGGCCGTCCCGTAGTTGGACTCGCACAGCGTCGCGCTGCTGGTGGCGAACACGTCGTTGTACAGCACGTACCGGCCGCCATCGACCCATTTCCAGGCGCGCGGCTGGCAGATGGTCGTGCCTTCCACCCGGATGGACGGCCGGGTGCCATCCTGCGGCGGCCCGGGCCGTGCCTGCCAGCACCAGCGGCGCGATGGCCAGGGCGGCGACAGCAAGACCATCAGACGGTTTCTCATAGGCACCTGCCGGGCTTCGGCCGCGGCCGCCAGCCCGTCCGGCTGGCGGCCGCGGCGGAACCACGGGGGCTAGCTGGCAGCTCGACGGCGCTGACCGTTGGCCAGCGCTGTTGCAGCGCCACCGAGCACTGTGACCACGGACGCTGTCGCGATCAGTGCCTTTCGGATCATGTAGATCACTTTCATCGGGGGTTAGCAGAGTTAGCGATAGTAAGTCGCTTAAGTCAGCTAAAAGGTTGCCCGATGCAAGGGATTGTTCTGATGAGTAGCAGGCTGCCCAGATGAGGAGCATCCGCTCGGTCAGATGACCAGGTGCGCCGCGCCCGGCCGGGCAACGACTGACAGCCCCTCGGGTTGGGCTGCCAGGGGGAAGGCCGGGAGAGCCGGTCATTACAGGCCGCCGAGCAGGTCGCGCAGCGACTGGGTGTAGGCGTCGAGCGCCTTGCGGCCGTGGCTGGTGAGAGCGACCGTGGTGATGGACACGCTCCCGTTGCTGGTCTTCTTGCTGCTGATGTAGTCGGCGTCTTCGAGCTTGCGCAGGTGGATGATCAGGTTGCCGGGGGTGAGCCCGATCATGTCCTGCAGGCGGGTGAAGGACAGCGCGTCGCCCTCGGGCAGCGCCGCCAGCGTGGCGACGATCTTCAGCCGGGTGGGTACGTGGATCAGCGGGTCGAGTTCGTCGGTCGTCATGGCGCGACCACGCTGCGGCGCTGCCGCCACACGATGAAGGCGGCAGTGCCAAGGAGCGTGACGCACAGGCCGATGCCCGCGGCCAGCCACGCGCCGGCCGGTCCCACCGACAGTGCCACGGCGCCAGTGATGGCTACGGCGAGCCCGGTGCAGCAGCTTTGCCAGTCAGCCCGGTTCGCCGAGATGGCGGCCCAGGCCAGGCCAGCGGCAATCAGCGGCAGCGAGACCGGAAAGCGCCCGAAGACGAAGGCGTCGCTGACTCCGGCGCTGGCCATTGCCGCCAGGGCAACGAACGCGCCAATCCAGGCCAGCGCCAGGATGGCGATCTCGGCCGGGTGCAGCCGTGATCTCCCGCTGATGCCGGCGGTCGCGTGCCTGCGCACCGTGACGGTCACAATCAGGTTGAGTACCCCGAAGGCAACCACGAAGGGGACGACCGCGGCGGTGGGGTGCTGGTAGGGGTGCTGTCCGCGCACGTTAAGCCAGACGGCGCCGAGCACGGCCAGGACCACGACTCCCCTGATAGTCAGGAGCCACGGCTGAGCTGGCGCAAACTGGCGCCGCGCCTGCTGCGTGGTCTGGTCCAGCAGGGCCGCGGCCTGCCGGGGGTCGAAGGTGCCGCCGTTTCCGGCGGGGGCGGTGGTGTCAGGTGTGGGGTTCATGGTGTCTCCCTCGATCGACTCTATGCCATAAAGTAGACGCTGCTTTATGGCGCAAAGTCAAGGGCTCTGGCCATGAACTTTATGTCGCAAAGTCGAGCTGTGGTTGGGGGCGGGCGGCGGCCGGGTCGTCTGCCCGCGTGGACCCAGCCAAAGTTCTTCCCTCGCGCGGCGGCGCTGCTGAGAATAGGGATGTGGCGTTAGGAATCCGCTTCGGAGAGGCCGCGGATGTCGATGCCGCGGTCTGCGTCTTCGAGCGGTCAAACCTCGCCCGCCGTCACGGCGCGTGGCCCGGCCGGGCGGCTCGGGTCGAGCGGGTCAGAACCCACCTCCTCGACCGGGCCTCCTGGTTTCTGGTTGCGGCGCAGGGACCGGTGATAGTCGGGATGTCCTCGGCCAGGCCCCTGCATGGCGATGACAGCGCAGGTGTGCGGGCCCCGGCCGGCATCCTGAGCTACCTGTATGTCGTGCCGGAACGGTGGGGCGAGGGAATCGGCGGAATGCTGCTGGACGCTGCTCTGGCTGAGGTGGCCCGGCGGCAGTACGGACGGCTTCACCTCTGGACGCACCAGGACAACGAACGCTCCCAGCGCCTTTACCTGAGCCGCGGCTTCACGCCAACGGGCCGGACCGCCTACGGCGAGGACGAATGGGTCCGCGTGAGGGTTCCGGCTACGACAACGCCGGCAACTGAGGATGGCAACCTGATTTGAGATCACGCATCGTTCTTCTGGGGGCGCTGTCAGCAGCGGCAGCGCTCCTGGCTGCGTGCTCAACCGGGCCGGGACCGCTCGGGACAGGTGGCGACGGCGGCCTTCAGTGCAGCCCCGGCGTTCAGGGGCGGCCGATCACGATGGGCATCTACACCCTGGACAATTCCGGGACATCGCCGGTCACGGTAACGTCGGTCACGCTCCCGGCCGCGCACGGCCTGGCCATGACCAAAGCGTGGCTGGTGCCGATCTACCACCGCCCGACCACTGGGAAGCGATCGGCGTCACCGCCGACTACCCGCCGATCGCTAAAGCGGACGTGGCGATTGATCCTGAATGGCGTAACCGCGTCCCAGCTGCCGGTGCGACGATCCGGCCCGGCCAGGACCTGAATCTGGTGTTCGGCCTGATCCGGACGACGGCGAAGGCAGGCCGGTCGGACGGCCCGCTGATCTCCTATACGGCCGACCGTAACTCCTACACAGTGCAGGAACAGACGGGCCAGGAAATCCGCCCGCGCACCTGTATTTAGCGCTGGTACTCGCCGTCAGGGAGATACTCGGCGCTCGCGGGTTCGCCGTCAAATGCTCCCGGTCTGGTGATGGTGTCATGGACACCCTCGCTGCGCCGTGACCTGGCGCGACAACGACCGCTCAGTGGCCGACCCGATCGCCCCGGGGGTAGCCCTCTGCCTAGTCATCGTCTGGCTGATACCAAGCGGGCCGTTCTCTGCCAGGTTCTGATGAGATGGCGAATCCAGCCTCGGACAAAGCGCCGAGGACGTGCTCGCGGCGCTGGGTGTAGAAGTAGAAGGATGAGCGCCTGAGTGGCCGGAACTCGATGCCCTGATAGGCGGCTCTGTCGCGGACCCGGAGTATCTGCAGGCCGTCTGCCGTTGTCGCGCTGATCGTTCTGGCACTCATGATCTTGCCAAGCCAGGCTGGGCGGACGCGCACAGTCAGTGTGCCGTGATCGAGCTCCACCCGAACTAGGGGAATCGTGGTTGACCAGTAGCCGACTCCCCGGGCTGGGATTAGCCCTGCACCCGTCCATCGCTTGGCACCATCGGCCACGACTCCAGGATGCACGGCAGCCAAGCTTAGGGCGGTTCGTACAGAAGATCCCCTCGTTGACATTTGGAACGTTACCGCCAGCGGCGCGGCTGGACATTCCCCAGCGGGGATCATTTGTAACCTTAACGTGATGAATCCGGCCTAGATGTGCGATCGCCCGGCTATAGCCTGCCTGCCAGCGGCAACCCGCGCCCGCGTCTTGCGTGGGCCCTATGGGAGGCGATCGTGCGTCCGCGAATGTTCCGGTGGACGGCGCTGGCAGTCATCGCGGCAGCCTGCCTGTCGGCTTCGGGATGCGGCTCGTCGCCCGCTGGCAGCAAGACTGCAGCGAAGCTGATGCCTCAGGTGGAGGCCGCGGCAATGGGGGCTAAGAGCGTGCACATAGCGGGCTCCGTACCCCAAGGCTCGCAAGCCGTGGTCATCAACATGAGTCTCAGCCGCAACTGGGTTGTCGGCACCGGCGGGCTTAAGGGCTTGACCTACTTCGTGCTGGCGCTAAATGGCAAGACCTACCTCAAAGTCGGCGCGGCTTTCCTGAAGTATGCGAAGGTTCCTGCGAGCGTGTGTGCCGCGGTCTGCGGCAAGTATGTGTATCTTCCTGCCGCCAGCGCCAGCGAGATAACCGGTTCGCTCAACATGCAGAAGATCGTTGACGGGGTGTTCGGCGAGAAGAACATGAGTTCCGTAGCCGCCAGCGGATGTACCTTCTCGCCCGCCACTGTCAACGGCCAGTCGGTCCTGCAATGCAGCCAAGGCGGGTACACCATCGACGTTGCCGCGCACGGCAAGCCGTATCCGGTGCTCTTCACATATCCACATGGGCAGCGCATCGTGTTCACCGAGTGGAACTCCGTGACCGCGCCCGCGGCCCCTCGTCCTGATCAGGTGATCAGTCTCAGCAAGCTTGGCTGATCAGCGCTCACTATTACGTCAGGTGCCGAGCTGGGATCTGTGCTGGTGGGGCGCCTGGGGCTCGAACCCAGAACCCACGGATTAAAAGTCCGCTGCTCTACCATTGAGCTAACGCCCCGTGACGACGGCACTGAACGACTGCTTCCGTGCTGCCTCCCGGCTTTCCTGGCAGCCAACGATATGCCAGGCGAGGTAGATGATGTCACGACCGGCAGCATCTGCGCCGTCCCGGTCGCTGAGCGGCGGTCCACGGGGAGGCTGCAGGGCACGCCTCGGGCGTCATCGCAAACTGGCAAGCCAGGGAAAGGAACTGCGCGTGCCCGAGTGCCTGCAGGCCCGGTCGCCGGAGGACTGGCTGGAGTACTTCAGGCAGCGCGGCTACCGGGATGCCGGGCCGCTGGCTGCCGGAGTCGAGGGCGCGGTCTTCGATCTCGGCGACGGCACCGTCGCGAAGGTATGGCGGCAGCGCCCGGCAGGCGAGCTGATACTGATGCAGTCCTTCTACGCTGACCTCGCCGACGCCAGCCTGGGGTTCGCTACGCCAGAGATCCTCGTCGTGGACGAGGTCGGCGGGACGGCCGTGACCTTCGAGCGGAAGCTGCCGGGACAGCCGCTGCAGGCCCACATCGGGTTCGCGGACCAGCGGGCGAATCCCGGTGCCGTGCGGTGCCTGATCGAGGTCCTGCATGCTCTGGCCGCGGTGCCGGGCACGTCCGCCATGCGGCGGCTGCCGGTCCTCGATGAGGGAGAGTCATTCTGGACGGGGTCGCCGGACTTCCGGGCGGCGCTGTCTGCCCTGCTGCTTCGGCGCGCCGCCCGGTTCGGGGACGTCATCCGTGAACGGCTGCCGGACTTCGACCGCCGCTGCGCGCGTCTCCTTGACGGGCTAGCGGCGCTCAGCAGCGTCCCGGACACCGTGGTCCACGGCGATCTGTTCCCCGGAAACGTACTCGTCGACGACTTGCTGCGGCCGGTCGCCGTCCTGGACTTCGGCTTCCTCACCACGGCCGGCGATCCCCGGCTGGACGCTGCCATTACCGCGTCGACTATCAATATGTACGGTCCGCACGCCACGGCGGACATTCCCGCTGTCACCGGCCAGGTAGCGCGCGAGCTTGGGTACCCGGCCGAGGTGCTGCTGATCTACCAGGCTGCCTACGCGGTGGCGACGAGCAACGCGTTCACACTGGACGGAAGCGACGGGCATTTCGCCTGGTGTCTTACCCAGCTAGCGCGCCCTGACATCTCCGCCGTGCTGGGCGGCTGACTGCCGGTCACGCTCCGGCTGCTGCCTCCGGCCGCAGGCGGTAGCGCGGCCGCAGGCGTAGCTTCCGGAGACCCGCGTCGGCGTTGCCGACCAGCCAGGCAACCGGCCGCCAGCCGAACAGCAGCCACGCAGCCAGGCCGCAGGCAGCGCCGATGGCCGCGCCCGCCACGACGTCCGTCCCGTAGTGGACGCCGACATACACGCAGCCGAACGCAACCTCGACGGTCATCGCCGCGGCGAGCCAGCCCAGCGGACGCCAGGTACGCCAGGCCGGGACGGCGACGGCACTGAAGTAGCTGGTCGTCAGCGAGGGGAAGGCCGAGTCCGGCGAGTGCGGGTACAGCGGCTGGAAGTGGTAAGCCACGAACGGCCGCGGCACGAAGGAGACGGCCACGAAGGCCTGCCTGACTGCGATCACCAGGATCAGCGCCGTCACCGCAGCGAGTACGCAGCGCAGCCCGGAGGGGCGGAACCAGGCCGCCAGCAGCAGCACCGGGATCAGCAACGCACAGCCCTTGGTGGCCGCGATCGTCACGCCCGCCAGCCACGCCACATGCTGCGCCAGGTCCCAGACGGGCATGCCGGGTGCGAGTACCAGCATCGGCCGACTGCCTTCCTCCCGGTCAGATGGTGGCCGTGACCGAGGCGATGTAGTTGCTGATCCCCCGGTGGTGCTGAGGTCCTCAGTAGGCGCGGACGCCCGCGCTGCCCGGTCTCCGCCGGGATCGTCAGGCCACCGGGGTAGCCGACTAGCCGCGGTGATCAGATCCCAGCAGTCCCCTGTAGAAGACCCACGAGTCGATGTTGGCCGAGCCGATACTAAACGGAATAACGCGCAGATGCCTTCATCTTCAGCCCTGCTCGGACAAGAGGAGTTCGCCACGAACTCGGCGCCCTCGACGTCAATCTTCACGATCGACGTGGTACCAGGCCGTGCTCGGCCAGCGCCACGTCCACGGCGGTGACCGGTCACCGTCTCGGTACGTCGGACTTGTACAGGTAGCTCCGTCCCTGACGTAGAGCGAGGCGAGCCCGCTCCCGCGGCGTCGGAGTGCAGCACCATCTCGCCCGGCTGATCGGCGACGGCGCTGCGCACGACCTCGAGGCGCTGCCGGACCTGTACGCGCGCAAGATCTGGCGAGGCAGGCCATGCCATGCCGCTCGTGAGGCGAAGTAGCGTCGTCCTGGCGGTGCAGTTCCTTCCAGATCCTCGCCGTCCAGTCGCCGTGGTTGGCCCCGATGATCCACGATGACAGGTCGGGCCTCCCTTCAGAAATGCAGCGCTGCCGTGTCTCACCCGCCATGTCCACCCGATACCCGCCCTTCCCAGCAGGATCTCCAGGTAGTGGTCAGTCGCCTATGGCTTGCGCACCGGACCGAGTTCGCCCAGCCTACCGAGCGGGGGCCTGTGCGCTCGCCGAGCCGGGTGATGGTGCACGGCTCTCGCATGTCCCATTGATGCTCCGTGAGCAGGTCAAGCGCGTGGTGCGCTGGTCAGCCACGTATGCCACGCGGCGTCGATGATGTCGCTACTGAGCAGCTTTCCTCATCAGCGCTTGATACCTGGCGGTCGAGGGGCCGGTACGGCCCTGCCGGTAAGATCCCGGTACGTGCAGCGGAGTTTCTTCGAGCCCGCGGGTCCGGGCACCTACCTGGCCACGGCCGCGACGGAAGGGCCGTGGAGCCCGGGCGCCCAGCACGGCGGGCCGCCTTCCGCGCTCGCCGCCCGTGAGCTGGAACGCCACGAGCCCGCCGGGCACATGCGGCTGGCCAGTGTCGCCGTCGATATCCTGCGGCCCGTTCCGGTGGGCGTTCTGACCGCGAGGACCCGGACACTGCGGCCTGGCAAGCGCGTCTCCATGCTGGAGACCGTGCTCGAGGCCGGCGGCCAGGAGGTTCTGGTGGCCCGCGGCTGGCGGACCGCGACGCTGGCGGAGGCACCGGTCGTCGCGAGAGCCGGCGCACTGCCGCAGCTTCCGGAGACCGAGCAGCCGCCGGTCTTTCCCGGCGCGAGCGTGGCCGGTTACCTGTCGCACATCGAATGGCGCTTCGAGTCCGGCAGCTTTGCCGAGCCCGGTCCGTGCACCGCCTGGGCCCGTCCGCGCATTCCGCTGCTGCCGGATGAAGAACTGCATCCCATGTCGCGCTCGCTGCTGCTGGCCGATTCCGGAAACGGGATGAGCATGGTCCTGGACCCCCGGTCCTACCTCTTCCTCAACGTGAATCTCGCCGTTGTCCTGCAGCGCGATCCGGCCGGCGAGTGGCTACGGCTGGATGCGGCCAGCACCATGGGCGGGACGGGCACCGGCCTTGCCGAGACCCAGCTGTCAGACACCAGCGGCCCGGTCGGGATCGGGACGCAGACGCTGCTGATCTCACCGCGGTAGCGTCGCCGGATGACGTCCGGCAGCACGAGCCCCGCCAGCGCGGGCGCTCGCCGTACCGACCCCGGCAAGCGCCTGCTGCGTCAGGCAGTACGCGAGGCGCCCGGCCTGACGGTGCTGACCGGGGGTCAGACAGGCATCGACAGCTACGCGGCACGGGCCGCGCTGGAGGCCGGCCTGGCCGTGCACCTGGTGTTCCCGCAGGGATACCGGCAGGAGGACGGTCCGCTGACCGCCTCGCGCCGCCGCCGGCTGGCCGGGGCGAGCATCCACGAGCTATCGTCCGACAGCTTCCGGAACCGGACCTGGACCTGCGCGTACCTCGCTGACGCGATCCTGCTGATCGACCCGGCCGGCGGATCAGGCTGCCGGGAGACCGCGCGGGCGGCCGGGAGCCTGGGGCGGCCGCTGCTACGGCCCGGCGCGGGCGGGCTCACCGCGGCGCAGGCGGCCAGCTGGCTCGCCGGGAACGACGTCCGGGTACTGATGGTGGCCGGATGCCGCGCCAGCGTCCTGGCCAGCAAGGGCAAGGGCCGCGGCCTGCGCACTCAGCTCGCGGCGATCATGGCGGGCGCTCGTGCCTATCACGATCAGCGGGTGGCGGCGGACACTGAAGGCGCCGGCCACTGAAGGCGGCGGACACTGATGGCGGCGGCCACTGAAGGCTGACCGGCCCCGGGCCGGCTCCAGGCGGCAGGACGGGCCGAGATGGAAGGGAACGGCGGCGGGATGCTAGCTCGTTCCCGGCGTGAGAAAGGCGGATCTGAACGGCCGGGGAGCTACTGACTGCTCCAGTCAATCGGGACTCTGGCGGCCTCATCCGGATGCCGCTCGAGCCAGCCACGGGCGAACGGGCAGAGCGGCACGACTGTCATGCCGGCGGCCGCGGCCTTGTCGATCGCGGCCTTCACCAGATCGCCGCCGAGGCCGCGGCCGCCCAGCGCGTCCGGTACCTCGGTGTGCACGAGCACCAGCCGGCCAGCGCGGGTGCGATAGATCAGCTCAGCGAGCTCGCCGTCGGCGTGAATCTCAAGCCTCGAGTTTTCCTCGCTGTCGCTAACCCGGACGTCGCTCATTCCGCCATCGTGCCACCGAGGCCAGGCGGGCTCAGCAGCGCCTCGGCTCCGGCCGGGCTGAAGCCGGCGCGCAGGAAGGCCCGGACGCTGGCCGCGTTCCCGGGGGCGATCTGCGCCCACAGCGGGCCGCCGCCGGGCACCAGGTGCCGGGCCGCGGTCGCGAGACGGCCGCCGAGGCCGCGCCCGCGATAGTCGTCGTCGACCTCGACCGCGACTTCCCACCGGCCTGCGACGCCCCGGCCGAGCAGGAGCACGCCGCCGTCCGCCTGCCACGCGCGGACGTCGTCGCGGTAGCACAGCGCCCTGGCGACACGCGGGTGCTCACGCCCGGCGCCCCCGGTGAGCTCGGTCAGGGCCACATCCGCTGGCGGCGGGCCAGCCAGCGGGCTCGCGCAGGTCAGCACGTCCACGCTGTGCGAGCGCGTGCCCAGCCTCTCGCCGAGCGCGTGCAGGAACCGGGCACTCAGCGGCGCCGACAGCTCATCCGGCGGAAGCTGACCGGCGATCCAGGCCGGATCGGTGTCGGCGAAGACCACGGCGTGCCCGGTGAACGCGATGACGCCCGCGTCCCGGCCTGACGGCTGGGGGAGGATCGTGACGTTCCCGTCGGCGGGCGGGAACTGCCCGGCGGCGGCCCCGGTCAGGATTGCGGTCAGCGCCTGCCGGGCCGCTGCCCGGTCGCGGGCGCCGGGCACGCTAGCGGTAGGCGGAGATGCCGGTGATGGCCTGGCCGAGGGCGAGGGTGTGGATTTCCTCGGTGCCCTCGTAGGTCAGGACGGACTCGAGGTTGGCTGGCGTGGCGCATGACCGGATACTCCAGCGTGATGCCGTTCGCGCCGAGCACTGTGCGGGCCTCGCGGGCGATGTCGATGGCGGTGCGGACGTTGCTCATCTTGCCGAGGCTGACCTGCTCGGGCGTGATGGTGCCGGCTTCCTTCAGGCGGCCGAGGTGCAGGGCGAGGAGCTGGGCGCGCTGCAGGTCGGCGAGCATCCAGGCGAGCTTGCGCTGGGTGAGCTGGAACCCGCCGATTTTCTGGCCGAACTGCTCACGGGTGCGGGCGTAGTCGGCGGCGGACTCGAAGCAGGCGCGGGCGGCGCCGGTGACGCCCCACAGGATGCCGTAGCGCGCCTCGGACAGGCAGGACAGCGGGCCCTTGAGGCCGCGGACGCCGGGCAGGACCGCGGCGGCGGGGAGCCTGACGTCGTCGAGGTGCAGCTCGGCGGTGATGGAGGCGCGCAGCGACAGTTTCTTGTGGATGGCGCGGGTGGTGAACCCGCGGGCGCCGCGGGGGACCAGGAACCCGCGGATGCCGTCGTCGGTCTGGGCCCAGACGACGGCGATGTCGGCGATGCTGCCGTTGGTGATCCACATTTTCGACCCGGTCAGCACCCAGTCCGGCCCGTTCTTTACCGCGCGGGTGGTCATGCCGGCCGGGTCGGAGCCGTGGTCGGGCTCGGTCAGGCCGAAGCAGCCGACGGCGTCGCCGGCGGCCATCCGGGGCAGCCACTCGTCTTTCTGCTCATCGGAGCCGTACTTCCAGATCGGGAACATGGCCAGCGACCCCTGCACCGACACCAGGCTGCGCAGCCCCGAGTCGGCGGCCTCCAGCTCGCGGCAGGCGACGCCGTAGGCGATCGCGCCCATCCCGGCGCAGCCGTAGCCGGTCAGGTGCATGCCCAGCAGCCCCAGGCCGCCGATCTGGCCGAACAGCTCCCGCGGCAGCGTGCCCGCCTCGAACCAGTCGCCGATGTCCGGCAGGATCACATCCGCCGCGAACTTCCGGACCGTGTCGCGGACCAGCCGCTCCTCATCACCCAGCTCATCGTCGATCCGGAGCAGGTCGGTCGGGGCAGGTTCCGTGGCTCGCGGCATGGCTGATCCTCTCTGGGGGTCCTCGCCGCTAGCGTATTTCGCCGGGTCTGGTGCGGGTGAGCGGGGCGGGCGGGACTCGGGCATCATGGCGGTTATGAGCGAAGAAAATATCGAGAGCGGGAACGGGGCCGACGGGAGCCCGGCCGACGGTCCCGGTCCGCGGGACTGGGAAGGCTCTGGCGGACTCGGGCCGGGCGGGCTCGGCGGCGGCAAGCGGCTGGAACGCAAGGTCCAGGGCCGCTGGCTGGCCGGGGTCTGCGCCGGGCTGGCCGCCTACCTCGGCGTCGACGTGAATCTCATCCGGGTGGTCTTCGCCGTGGCGGTGCTGTTCGGCGGCTTCGGGGCGCTGGCCTACATCCTGGCCTGGGCGCTGGTGCCCGAGGAAGGCGAGCCGGTCTCGATCGCCGAGAAGATCGTCAACAAGAGCGGGACGTGAGCCATCGGGGTTGCCTGCGTCCGGGCCCTGATCCGGGCCTGATCCGGGCCTGATCGCGGTCCGCCCCGTGAGCGGGAGGAACGGGCTGACGCGGCCGCTTTGCCGCCAGTGCCGTTCGTCCCCTATGCTGGGGCGGTCCCCGACGGCGGGCGCCACGGGCAAGGCGGCGGTATCCGTCGAGCCCCCATCGTCTAGCGGCCTAGGACACCGCCCTTTCAAGGCGGCGGCACGGGTTCGAATCCCGTTGGGGGCACGCTGGGTCATCCCGGCACAAGCTTGGTCCTGTAGAGCAGCTCGGAGTGCTCGCCACCCTGTCAAGGTGGAGGTCGCGGGTTCAAATCCCGTCAGGACCGCTCAGTCAGGTGTCAGGATCCCTTGTTCGGGACCTGAGACCGTCTCGGTCAGGTAGCTCAGTTGGTACGAGCGTCCGCCTGAAAAGCGGAAGGTCGGCGGTTCGACCCCGCCCCTGACCACCACTCTGACCAGCGCATACGCTGGCTTACTCAGTTCCCGGCCTCGCCTTTGCTAACGGATTTGCTAACTGAGGCCCTGATGGCCTGGGCGAAGACGTCTCCGATGCCCTGACTGTGCTCGCGGAGTACGTGGGAGTAGACCCGCAGGGTCACGGACGGATCGGCATGCCCGAGCCGGGCGGCGACGACGTGTACCGGGACCCCTGCCAGCAGCAGCGTGGTGGCGTGCAGGTGACGGAGGTCATGCAGCCGGGCGTGCGGGAGCTGGCGGGCGGGGCGGCGGCCGACTTGTTGTGTTCGTTGATCAGCTTGGCCATCAGCGCGGTTACGGTATCGGGGTAGAGCGGCTCGCCCCATTTGCCGACGAAGACCAGGCCGCCGCTGTCGGTCCACGCCGAACCGGCGGCGAGCCGTTCCTCGGCCTGCTGGCGGCGATGGTCCCGGAGGATGGCCACGGTCTCATGGTCGATGCTGACGACGCGAGATCGGCCGCCCTTGGTGGTGCCTTCGACACGCTGGCCTCGTACCACGGCGGTCGAGCCGCCGAAGGTGACCTCGCCAGCGTCCAGATCGACGCGCTGACCAGCGGAGGTAGAGGAGCTCGCCGCGTCGTGCGCCGGTGTAGGCGGCCAGGCGGTAGAAGGCGTACAGCCGGTGAGAACGGGCGGCGCCAGGAACGAGCCGAGCTGGTCGGTGGTCCAGACCCGGCTCGGGTTCGGCGCCTCGATCGCGTGGTCGTTTCGACCGCGCGGCCGGGTTGCGGCCAGTAGCCGATCGACGTGGACGGCGTCCGCAAGCGCCTTCCGGAGCGTGCGGTGGATGTGGGAGATCGTCCAGGCTGGACAGGGGCCGACCGTCTCGGCCGCCGTGTTCGGCCAGGTCACGGTAGAAGCTCGTGTGATGATGGCCGGCCGCAGTGCCTGCAGCCGCATCGGCCGATCCGGGGAACGATGTAGTGATCGATTCGTGGCGTATCCGGCGAGCGTCTTCGGTTTCACGGCTGCGGCATGTGCTGCGAGCCACGGCGAGGTAGTCGGCAACGGTAGAGGGAGAGCGATTGACGAACTCTCCGCGACGGGTGAAGACAGCGTCCGGGGCGACCGCGTAACCGGCTCGAAGGATCTGCCGATGCCCAGCGATTACATCGCGATCGAGGTCAACGGCCACCCAGCCGGCGAGGCGGCCCTGGCCCTTCTGGAACACGAGGGGTGGGGTCATTTCACCGCGATGCAGGTGCGCCGGGGCCGGACGCGCGGTCTGGACTTGCACCTGTCGCGGCTGGAGGCGGCGCACCGTGATGTGTACGGGCGGGCCCTTGAGGGTGAGGGGTGCGGGCCGGCATCCGGCATGCTCTTGGCGGCCAGCTAGACGCCAGCGTTCGCGTCTACGGCTACTGGGCCGGTCAGATCGTCACTGTTCGCGAGCCGCAGGACATGCCGCGCCGCCCGCAGTCGATGACTGCCCTGCATTTCCAGCGGCCCCTGGCCCGGCTCGAGCACGTCGGCGGCTGGGGCCAGGGCCGGTTCCGCGAGATCGCGCTAGCTGCCGGCTTTGACGAGGGCCTGCTGGTGGACAGGCGGGCATAATCTTCGGAGGGCACCATCACCAACGTGGGGTTCTGGCGGGACGGCACGGTGATCTGGCCCGACGCGCCTAAGCTGCAGGGCATCACGATGCTTCTGCTGCGGCGCCAGCTCACGGCCGCCGGCATTCGGCAGGCCGAAGGGTCCGTCCGCGTGCAGACCTCGCCGGCTACGACGGGATGATCTTGTGCAACGCGCGTGGGTGGGCGCCGGTCAGCCGCGTCGACGACCTGATGATCTCCCGGGACCAGGCGTTCATCGGCGTCATTGCGGCCGCAATCGACGAATGTCCATGGGATGAAATCTCGCCGCCTGGCAGGAATGACAGCGAGCTCTTTAGAGACCCGTGCGCGAGGATGTGCCGAGACCCTCGACGGCATCCGCGGCGTCTAGATCGTTGCGAACTAACGTGTCCAAGACATCCCAGGATTTTCGATGTCAAGCTGCGACGGGAGATTGGCCGGTGTTTTCCCGATGGCCCCAGGCGGTGGTCTCGTCGTAGCGGGTATGTGCCTTCAGGCATCCGTGCAGGATGCCGACGAGCCGGTTGGCGAGCCGGCGGAGTGCGTCGTTGTGCTCGATCCCGCGGGCGCGCAGGTCGTCGTAGAACGTGCGGGCGCCGGGCGAGACCCTGAGCGCGGCGAAGGCCTGGATCATCAGGGCGTCGATGAGCCGGTCGTTATGCACGAACCGGGCCGCGACGATTTTCTTCTTGCCGGAGGCGCGGGTGATCGGGCTGGTGGCAGCGTAGTTCCTGCGGGCCTTGGCGCAGGCATAGCGGTCCGGGTCGTCGCCGAACTCGCCGAGCACCCGGGCGCCGGTGATCGCGCCCAGACCGGGCTGCGACAGGTAGATCTCAGCGTCCGGGTGCTGGCGAAAATGCCCTCCACCTGCCCCTGCAGGACGGCGACCTGATCGTTCAGGGTGGCGATCACCGCGATCAGGGACCGCGCGGTGGCCGCGTACGCGGCAGTCAGCGCGGGTGGCTGGCCCAGCTGCGGGCTGCGCAGCGCGGCCAGGATCGCGTCGGTCCTGGCCGCGATCTTGCAGCGGCCGGCCCGCTTGAGTACCGCCGAGACCTGGGCGCGGGTCAGCTTCGCGGCACGGGCCGGTTCCGGTGCCCTGCCCAGCAGCTCCAGCGCGTCCGGGGCATCCAGGTCCTCGAACGCGGCCACCGCGGCCGGGAAGTACTCCAGCAGCTGGGCCCGCAGCCGCTGCACCGTCGCGGCCCGCTGCCAGATCAGCGTCTTGTGCGTGCGCGCCAGCACCTTGACCGCTTCGGCCTGCTGGCTGTCCCCGGCCGCCGGGCGCAGCTGGTGCGCATCGGTGCGCACCACATCGGCCAGTACGTGCGCGTCCCCGCTGTCACTCTTGGCCCCCGACACGCCATGCCGGCTGCGGTACCGGGACGCCTGCAGCGGGTTCACCGGGAACACCGTGTAGCCCGCGGCAATCAGCGCGACCACCCAGGGGCCGCGGTCGGTCTCGATCCCGACCTGAACCTCTGCGTCGGTGTCCTGTTCCGGCAGGAACCGGCTGATCAGCTCATGCAGCTGCCCGATCCCGGCTACTCCCTCCGGCACCCGCCTGCGGCCAGCACCCTCCCCGTCTCGTCCATCACCTCGATGTCGTGATGATCCTGCGCCCAGTCATCCCCGACCAGCAGCCGCATCTCGCCTCCCGCCCACCATCCCGAATCCGGTCAGCAGCCAGCGGGAGAACCATCAGCAGACTAATGAACAGTGCTCACGCCAGGCGGCGGGCACGACATCCCAGCAGCGATCAACTCTCCCGGTCACCGGCGGGGGCACGTTCTTGGGCTCAGGGCTCCAGCGCCCTGTCAGGTAAAGTGCTCACCCGCCGGCGGCCACCCGCCAACGAGTCTGCCGCAACGGCGGACCGTTAACTAACTCTCATTAGTCGGGTTTCAGGATGCGTACTATCTTCGCAGCGTTCCAGTCTTGAACCGGCAAAGATCATCGTCAGGGCGCGCTTCGCGCGTCACCTGTGATGCCCTCCGGGCACCCCTGACGCTGACCTTGCCCGGATCGGTTCTGGCCTATCGGGAGGATCGGCCAGGCTGGGCAATGCATCACGGCCGGGCGGTTAGAAGCGGTCAACCGGCGATGGCCAGCTCGGCGATCGAGCGCAGTGACTCGTTTGCGTATCTCGTCGCAGATGGGCCGGACATCGGCTAGGTCGAGGCCGACGGTCGGCAGGTTCCAGTCGAGGTAGCGCTTGCCGGGTGGACGGGGCAGGCGTCGCCGCAGCCCATGGTGACGACGATGTCGGCGGCTGGACCTGGTCGGTGGTCAGCCGTTCGGGGAACCGCGGGAGATGTCCAGGCCGACCTTGGCCATGGCCCGGACCACGGCCGGTTCAGCTCGCTGGCGGCTGCGATCCGGCAGAGGCGCGGCGGCAGATGGGATATCGAGATAGCACGTCATTCGCGGCAGATAGGGAGCCGTCACGGCATGCAACATGCCGCTCGGGCCGACATGTTCAGGCATCGTGGCTTCCGCATCGGGATGGGCTGCTCCACCGCCCAGCTCTGCTCCGTCTCCAGCGCTGGTGGCACACCCTCGACACGCCCAGCCTGTGAGCGTAAGCCGAGTTCGCAACGGTTCAGGCGAGGGATGTGTCCTCTACCACCGGGCCTGTCCGTCCATCAGACGAGTGGCGATCGCCACTCCGAGGAGAGAAACGAGGAGAGAATGCCGACGACAATGTAACCCGATCTGATGCGGATCGGCAAGGGGCCAGAGCTTACCGGCAGCCGACCCGCGCACTGGCTAGCGCTGGCGGTTCTCGACGTCCTCAAGGGCGTGTACGAGGCGTGGGAGGCGAACGACGCCGAGGCGTTCGTGGCCGACTACCTCGACGACGCCAGCGTGGTCCAGCCCGGCGTCTACAAGAAGGACCGGCAAGAGATCCAGGCCACCATGGCCGGTGGGTTCGCGGGCCCGCTCAAGGGATCGCGGGTGATCGACCAACCCCGAGACGTCCGGTTCCTCAACGAGGACACGGCCATCGTGATCAGCGAGGGCGGGATCGTCTTTCCCGGACAGAACGCAGTGCCGAGCGAGGGCATGGTGCGGGCCACCTGGGTGCTGGCCAAGCGCGACGGCCGCTGGCTTGTCGCGGCGTACCACAACAGCGCCGCGAACTAGCGATCGGGGTACGAGGCGGCTTCCCTGGTTCTGTGGGAAGCCGCCTCGTTCCCCGGGGGCTGGCCGGATCGAGTTACGGTCGCGAGCGGCGTTCGGCCGAAATGCCCTGTCCTCCTGGCACAGCCTTGATCGTCTAGTAGACGTTAGATGTCCGCGGAGCAGAGGAAGGAAGTTCTGACGATGGCGCTGTATGTGGCTTTGTGTTACTACGACCGAGACCGGTACTGGGACGAGCCTCCCGAGACCGAGTTCTCTCCCGAGTACACGGAGTTCGCCCGGCGGGCCACCGAAGCGGGGGTGATGCGCGGCGGTGAGGCGCTTCACCCGGTGACCATGTCGACCACCATCACCGTTTCGGGCGGCAGGGGCGGCGACGTGATGTTGACAGACGGTCCGTACGCGGAGGCAAAAGAAGTCCTGGCCGGCTACTTCGTGCTGGAGACGGCCGATCTTGACGAGGCCGATCGCCTGGGCGGTCCAGATCCCGGCCGCTTGGAGGGGCAAGATCGAGCTCCGCCCGATCGCGCCACACCACGCCTAGGCGTCCGGCCATGGATGCCGGCGACGCCCTGGTCAAGGTGCTGAGGGAGGAAGGCCCGAGAGTGCTCGCCACCCTGGTGCGCCAGCTCGGCGACCTGTCGGTGGCCGAGGACGCCCTCTCTGAGGCCACGATCGCCGCCCTGGGCGCCTGGCCAGGGTCGGGGATCCCGGAGAACCCCCGGGCGTGGCTGACCGTGGTCGCCCGGCGCAAGGCGCTCGATTTCCTGCGACGGGAGTCGGCCAGAACGGACAAGGAGACGGTGGCGTTTCGATGGGGAACGGAGCGCGCGAAAGACGAGATGGAGGAGGTGATCGACGCGATGGAGACCGAGAGCCAGTTGCGAGACGACATGCTGCGCTTGATCTTCACCTGCTGCCACCCCGCTCTCAGCCGAGAGGCCCAGGTGGCCTTGGCCTTGCGCACGCTGGCCCGCCTCGAAGTGGATGCCATCGCCCGAGCCTTCTTGGTGCCCGAGGCCACCATGGCCAAGCGCCTGGTGCGGGCCAGGTCCAAGATCGCCACCGCCCACATTCCTTATGCGATTCCTTCCGACGCGGAGCTCCCCGATCGTCTGGCCGCGGTGCTGGCCGTGGTGTACCTGATCGCCACCGAGGCCCACGCCCCGACCGGCGGGAACGCGGTGGCCCGGGTGGATCTGGAGGCCGAGGCCGTTCGCCTGGCCCGTTTGCTGGTGGAGTTGATGCCCGACGAGCCCGAGGTGCTGTCTTTGCTGGCTCTGTTGTTGTTCACCTCAGCTCGCACCCCGGCGCGAAGCGACGCCCAGGGCCACGTCGTGACCCTCGCCGACCAGGACCGCGGTCGATGGAACCGGGAGGCGATTGCGGAGGGATCGCGGTGGTTGTCCAGGGCTGTCGACTGGTCGGGCGGTAGGGCTGGGCTCTACCAGCTTCAGGCTCACTTGGCCGCCGCCCACTCCACCGCTGCGAGCTGGTCCGAGACGGACTGGGACCGGATCATCGAGCTCTACGACCTGCTCGGGTCGGCTCGCAGCCAACCCGGTCGTGGCGCTCAACCGGGCCGTTGCGGTGACTGAGCGCGACGGGCCCGAGCACGGGCTGGCCGCGCTGGAGGCCATCGTCGGGCTGGAGCGTTCCCATCTCTGGCACGCCGCTCTGGCCGACAATCTCCGACGGCTTGGCCGGACGGCAGAGGCTGCCGGGGAGCTGGAAACCGCCGCCTCGCTGGCGCCCACCGAGGGCGAACGACGTCTGCTTCTGTCCCGTCTCCTCGACGTGAGGCCCGAGCCCGCCTGACAGATTCCAGGGCCGCAGGTGTCCTCTACTGGTTTCGCCGTTCGTCCTCTCACCAAACGCAGATCCCGATCTCGGAGATCACATTAGAGAGGAGAAGCAGATGACTGGCAGCAACGCCGAACAGACGATCTCGCAGGAGAAGTACGTGTCCGTGGCCACCTTCCGCAAGACCGGGGTGGCGGTCGCGACGGCGACCTGGATCGTCCCGCTCGACGGCGGCCGGGTCGGCCTCTTGACCTCCTCGGCCTCCGGCAAGGCCAAGCGGCTACGGAACAACCCGAGCGTGACACTGCAGCCGAGCGACGTCCGAGGCCGGGTCAAAGCCGGCACCACGCCGGTGACCGGCACAGTTGAGCTGGTGACCTCCGGTCCCGACTTCGAGGCGATCACGTCCAAGGTGAAGGCCAAGTACGGCCTGATGGTGCCCATCATGCGGCTGGTGGACAGTGTGCGACACCTGGGCAAGGGTCCCTTTCCCTATGCGGACACCGGCGTGGTGATCACGCTCCAGGGCTGATTCCCGCGGCGATCGTCACGGGCATCAGCGGTCGGCACATGGCACGGCCCGCGGGTCAGGGAGTCGCGGGCGGGTTGCCCAGCCCGTTCCTGGGCCAACGTGGCCAAGGCCGGCGCGGAGAACGTCGAGTTCCTCCAAGGCCACATCGAGGCGATACCTCTGCTGGACAACTCCGTGCGACGTGATCATCTCCAACTACGCATCAACCTGTCCGGCGACAAGCTGCCGTCCTCGCAGAAGCTTCGCGTACTGTGGCCCGGAGGCCGACAGGTGTCTCCGACATCCTGGCGGACGACGACACCGACGGATCCTCCTGCGATGGATTCGGGCGCGGCGTCGTAGTCGGCGGACCTATCCAGAAGTTTCAACGCTATTCAGTTGTCAAATTGCCATGATCAGACCGAAGACGATCTTGCGAACGCACTGCTAACAACAGCTGTGGAACGCTGCGGTCAGCAGTGGACATGTCCCGTGCCAAGAGGCGCAGCTGAGCCTGCTCGAGCGGCCAGCGATGGACGCGGTGGATCAGCAAAGCCGCCTGAAAAGCGGACGCTCGGGGTCGGGATGAGTGGTCACAACCAGTGTCGCGGTACGCTTGACACCAACCGATAGTGGAGGTGAGCAGCATGAAGCGCAAGAACGTGACCCGTGAGGCGCTGCGCCGTGCTGCCCTCCGCTCAGCGAAGGCATCAGCCGAGCTCGAGCGCCGCGGGGTTCCAGCAGGGTACGCGCGCTCTGAGAAGGTCGAGCGGTTCTTGGCTGCGCGCCGTCAGTCAGCCTGATGACGCCGGCGCCAGGCTACGGCGAAACACCGCTCGACTCCGAAGAAGCCGCGCGCTCACGGCGCAGGCGCGGGCGCTGCTCGGGGATGACCCGACGAAGGCGGATCTTTACGAAGCCGAGCAGGCAGTTCTCGCCGAGGTCTCCGGACACCTCCTCGACGAATCGCGACGGCGCCCTCGGCCTCGACCAGATCCTCTCCGACCACTTCCTCCGCGATCTTCATCTGAGGCTCTACGGCGACATCTGGACCTGGGCCTGCCCGGTTCCGCAGACGCGAGATGAACATCGGTATTGCACCGGAGCAAACTGCCATGGCGCTGCGCGCCTCGCTTGAGAACGCCCGCTACCGCTGGGAGCACACAAGGACTGGACAGCGCGCGAGCTCGGAATCGGCGTGCACGCTGAGACCGTTCGAATCCATCCGTTCATCGACGGCAACGGCAGGACCACTCGGCTGCTCGCGGATCTCGCCTTCCTCGCGGCACAAGGCGACGAATCGCTTGAGTCGTATGACTGGGCGGTGGACAAGGATCGCTATATCGCGCTCCTGCGGGAGTACGACCGAGACTCGTGATCCGCGGCCGCTCGCCATGTTCATCCCGGTGATCCCCATCGCGAGCGAGCCCGAAAGCTTTGCCGCGAGGCCCGACCCTCGACTCGGCTATGTAACAGACCTCGGTCACGATCGGGCTGGGTACCGGCAGCGGGGCGAGCAGGCCCAGGCCTCGCGGCAGCCAAAGCTTGATCATGCCAAATATGTGCCTAGATAGCGGTGAGCGAGACAGCGCTTCTGATAGTTTGCCCAGCTCAGAGGCTATGGAACAGCTGACTGGATGGTCGGACTCATAATCCGCCGGTCGTGGGTCGAGCCCCACCCGCCCCACTGTATGAAGGCCCTGGTTCTGGGCTGATGACCTGCGTCTTGGGCGGTCGTGATCTTGCTCGGTCGCGCCCCGTATGCAGCTGTGCGCTGCCAATGGTGGCCGCTCGGCGGCTGCCGATGGTCAGTGTTGCTGCCAGGTGACCGGAAGTGGTCGACCTGGCGGATCGGGACGCTGGCGGTCATGTCGGGTGGGGTCCGGGCAGCCAGGCTGGGCAGCCGGGCGAACAGGGTCGTCAGCGCGACTTCGCCGTGCAGCCTGGCCAGGGGGCGCCGAGGCAGAAGTGGGCGCCGGCGGAGAAGCTGAGGTGGGGGTTTGGGTGCACGGCTGATGTCAAACCGGTCTGGGTCAGGGAAGGTGGCGGGGTCGCGGTTGGCGGCGGCCAGGAACAGCAGTCGCGGCTGGCCTGCGGTGCACGGGACGCCGTGGATGTCGGCGTCGTCGCGAGGCGTCGCGGCGGTGAAGGTCGTCGGGGTGATCAGCCGCAGCATTTCCTCCACTGCGGCGGGCCAGCGCCCTGGGTCTTCCTGCAACGCGGCGAGCGCCTCGGGGTGGGTGCAGAGCAGGTGAGCGCCGAGGGTGAGCAGGGTGGTGGTGGTCTGGTGCCCGGCATTGATGAAGAAGATGCAGTTCGCGGCCAGGTCCTGGCGGTCCTCGCCGTCGGCGTGCCGGGCGGCCAGGGTGGTCATCAGGTCGTCGGCTGGCGCTGCGGTGCGCTGGTCGAGCAGCCCGGTGAAGTAGGACAGCATCTGCCCGGCCGCGTCGTTGGCGGCCTGGACGGCGGCGCGGTCGGTGTCGCGCTGGCGGGCGAAGCCGCGATTGAGCGTCGCCGATCGCCGCGCCAAGCCAGTCCCGGTCATCGGGCGGGACGCCGAGCACCTCGGTGATCACGGTGAACGGCAGGGGCCGGGCGAAGTCCGCGACCATGTCCATGCTGCCTGCGGGGGCTGCCTGGTCGATCAGCGCGGCGGCCCGCTCGGCGATGATGGCCCGGTAGCGCTCGACCCTGCGGGCAGTGAACAGGCCCCCGAAGGCGTCCCGGACACGGCGGTGCCGATCGCCGTCCAGCCGCATCATCCACCGGGCGAGCAGCTGGAATGCCGCATCGGAGGAGGGCGGGATCGACGCTGCGGCGAACCTCGGGTCGCGCAGCACATCCCGGACGAACAGGTACTGGCAGCCGGGCAGGGCGCAGGAGCGCAAGATCACGTGCGGGTCGGAGCGGCCGGCCGGGGAGAACAGCGCACCCAGCAGGTCAGCCTCAGTGCCGGGCGCCGCGGGCGGGCCGGCCGGAGCTGTTCATGATGTGCACAGTAGCGCCGGCCGCGCCGTCATCACAGGCTGTGTCGCGGGCGCGTGGCGTAGGCCTTGTAACGGTGCCAGCGCGCACGCCCTCCCCGTATCGATCGACTGAGCCGCGGGCGCGACGTCAGCGGCGGGCAAGCTCACGAGGCCGGCTCAGGGAACTGAGCCGCCGTCGACCGGGATGATGGCGCCGGTTATGTACTCACCGAGGTCGGTCACCAGGAACTCGACAACCCGAGCGCAGTCCTCGGGCGTGCCCAGACGGCGCAGCGGTATCTCCCGGAGGAAGTCGTCGATGCCGCGGTGCTCGTCGTACATCTTCAGCAGCCGGGGGGTAGCGATGGGGCCCGGCGCGAGGCAGTTCACCGTTATGCCGAAGGGACCGAGCTCCTGGGCGAGATAGCGGGTGAGCATCTGGACGCCCGCCTTGGCCACACCGTAGTGGGCGTAGGTACCGCCCCGGTTGGCGCGACGGCCGGCCTGACTCGCGACGGTGACGATCCGGCCGTACCCCCGCTGCTTCATGTACGGCACTGCTGCCTGGCAGGTGTTGACTGTGCCATACACGTTGCGGTGCATTACCAGGTCGAAGTCGTCAGCAGTCATCTGTGACGGCGTGTTGTCGTCGGGACCGCCTGTGCCACCGCCGGCGTTGCAGACCACGATGTCGATCCGTCCCCAGTCGGCAGCGACACCGTCGATGGCCGCGGTCACTGCAGCCCGGTCGGTGACATCTGCCGTGATGCCCACAGCCTGACGGCCGAGGGCACGAATCTCGGCCACAGTGCTCTCGGCGGTCATGTCATCCTGCTCGGGTTCGAACTGGCGATACGACTCCAGGTCCATGTCGAGTACTGCCACATCAGCCCCGAGCCGGGCCAGCCTGACAGCGTAAGCCCGGCCAATGCCGCGAGCGCCGCCGGTCACCAGTGCGGTCTGGCCGCCGAGCTTCTCTTCCATGAGCGAGTCCTCGTCTCGGCTGGGTGCGGGAAAAATGTACAGTACTGAATGGTATGCAACTACATCCATCCGCACAATCTGTCTGGGCGTGGGCGCCAGCGGCGTAGCCTCGGCTCGGCCGGGAGATCTCGTCAGCTTTCTGCATGGCCCAGGCGATGAGTAACCGCAACTCCATCGCCTACCTGCTATCGCGGTCAGCGTGCGGCAGGGCCGACTCAGCGCGGATGCAGAAGGAGGCATAGAGAGTGACTACTGGTGGTTTCTCACCGAAACGGCTGGCCCGGGTGCGAGACGGTGCTGGAGCGTTACGTCGATTCCGGCTTCGCCCCAGGTGCGGTCGCCGCCGTCGCCCGCCACGGCGAAGTCCACATCGAGGCGATGGGCACTCTGGCCTTCCAGGGCGCGGGCTCGAAGACGCCGATGGCAGCCGACACGATCTGCCGCATCGCCTCGATGACCAAGCCGATCGTCGCCGCCTGCGCGATGACGCTCGTCGAGGACTGCACGCTGCGCCTGGACGATCCGGTCGACGAGTTCCTGCCCGAACTGGCGGACATGAGGGTGCTCGCCGATCCGGACGGGCCGCTGGAGGAGACCGTCCCGGCGAACCGCCCGATAACGCTGCGGGATCTGCTCACCTTCACCCTCGGCACCGGCATCGTCCCGGCCGAGCCGGGAACGGTCCCGATCGCTGACGCGCTGAACGCGCTCCGGAGCGAGGCGCCCGAGCAGGGGCCAGCCAGAGTTGCGAGACTGCGATGCGGCCGGATGAGTGGATCCGCCGGCTCGGCGCGCTTCCGCTGGTCTACCAGCCGGGCGAGCGCTGGATGTACCACACCGCCGCCAACGTGACCGGCGTGCTCATCGCCCGCGCCACCGGCATGTCGTTCGGGGACGCCCTGCGCGAGCGGATCTGCGAGCCGCTCGGGATGAAGGACACCGGCTTCAGCGTGCGGCGGCCAGAGCATCAGCCGGCTGGCGACCGCCTACCAGCCCGACGAGTTCCACCGGCGAGATCGCCGTCGAAGACGGCCCCGGCGGGTACTGGAGCCTGCTGCCGGCGTTCGAAGACGGCGGCGGCGGGCTCGTCTCGACCGTCAGCGATTACCTCGCCTTCGCCTCGGCCCTGCTGGCCGGCGGTACCCACCACGGCGAGCGGGTGCTCTCGCGGCCGTCGGTGACGCTGATGACCAGCGACCACCTGACGCCTGCGCAGAAGGCGGTGTCCGGGTTCACGCCGGGGTACTTTGACGACTTCGGCTGGGGTTTCGGGATGGCGGTCCGCACCCGGCGCACGCACTCGGACCTCTCCTCCCCTCGGTCGGGAGCTACGGATGGACGGGGGATACGGCATCGTCTGGTACAACGACCCGGCCGAGGACATGACGGCGATCCTCATGATCCAGGGCGCAGCCGCGCGGCCCTCGTCTGCCGATTTTTCTCGACTTCTTCGACGGCCGCCTACCAGGCCATCGACGACTGACCGCGGTTGGCGCGTCCAGGTCGTAGTCCTGATGGAGTAGGCCTGAGCAAGGTGGGTTAGCTGCGGATCCGCGGTCATCTGATGCTGGCTCCCCTTGAATGTGATCATCCCCGGCAAGCCCCGGCGCCGATCAGGAGTACGGGTCATAGCGACAGCTCGGAAAGAAGCACGCCTCGGCGGTCATGAGGTTACGCACGGCACTGAATAGCTGGACGTTTCACAAGATAGAGAGGACGCTAAGATGCCTAGAGCTGGGCACGATGGCTCGGAGGACCGATGCCGCGAGGCTGGAAACTCTTCTGGACGATTATCGGAAGCGCAGTAGCTGCGGTGGCGGTAGTAATAGCACTCCTCGAAGCCAATCCTGCCACGCAGCAAAAAGCAGCTACTTCGCCCGTGGCAGGCTCATCGCCCGTGCCGCGCATTTCCGCCAGCGCAAGCTCCAGGCTGGCAAGGTAGCCCCCGTGGTAATTCCGAGAACTTCTCGCACGTCCTCGTTCTCATATATCTCAGATCTAACCCCTTCCAGTAATCTCCGCGAGCTGGTCTACCCAGGCCCGGTCAAGATATACGGATCGATTTATCCCAATAGCATCTCGTTCTCCTGTGACAATGGTGACCTGCCTGCTTTTCCTGCGGTCTATAGGATGAAGCATAGCGCTCGCCGATTCGAAGCCACTGTTGGAATCGAGGCCCAGTGGCCCTCCGATTACCTAGTGGACGCATCGCTACTTGGCGATGGTCGTCCTCTCCTTAACTTTAGTGTAAGCGTCCTTAAGCCAAAAACCATCGACGTCAATGTAAGAGGGGTCCATATCCTGACGCTTGTATGCTTCACCCCCGGGATCACTTCGGCGGCCAGTTCGGCGAACATTGAGGTAGCGTGGGGAAACGCACGCGTGACTGAAGGACATTGACCGGGGAATGGCGGGTGGCTCGCGGTGGTGTGCAGGTGCTGTTCACTGGCCGTGGCCTTTTAGGACCCTGCCGAAGCCGCCCCTGCCGGCGATCACGTAGAGCAGGCCGCCCCAGGGGCACGAGAGCAGGCAGATGAACGCCCATGTCCCCTTGCCCAGGTAACGGACCGTCGCCGGATCAGCGCGGATGAGATCCCGCAGGCAGAAGCCGTCCCAGGCAACGACCAGCACGACGCCGAGGGCGATGACGGTGATCAGTGCCGGGTTCATCAGGCCGGCCCAGGCAGGGCTAGCTTGCCGCTGCCCTGCGAGCGTGATGGTGACGCCGCAGCGGTGCTGGCCGGGCTTGCGGCAGGTCAGCGGTCAGAGAGTTCACGGGGTATCCGGGTTGAGGATGAAGATCGAGGCGACCTTCTCGTCCGCGTCGAACGCAACCCGGGCCTTCATGTCGCCGGCCTTGTAGCACAGCGGTATGTTGACGACCGCGAGGTCGCCGATGCGGCGGACGAACGGCTCGCCCTCACCGAAACCCTCGAACGCGCCGACCAGGCCGGCCATCGTGGCCAGTGCGCTGCCGCGGACTTCCTCCGTGAAAGCCTCCAGGACCTGCGCGTTGAAGGACTGCCTGGCTTCGTCCATGCGCCCTTCGAGGACGGCCGTGACGATCGTTGATCGCGCGTTCCGCCGCGTCGGCCATGCGGACTGTCTTGTCCATGGGTTCTCCCGTCCGGGGATCGATGGGCTTGCCGAACCGCTGGAAGGCGGCCTGGCGGGTGACTCCGAGCAGGTCCCCGATCTCCTGCCAGGTGTGGCCCGCGTCCCGGCTCTGCTGGACGCACAGCCTGAGCACCTGCTCCGACAGGTCATCGAGATCCTGAGCGCGCCGGACCAGGTCGAGGTAGGCAGGCGAAGCCAACGGGCTGCCCACCGCCCGGGCCAGGGCCAGGGCCCGCTCGGCCAGCAAACCGCTGAGGCCCGCCAGGGTCTGAGGGGAATCGCCCATGTGTAAAGGATATCTTTACACATGTCCACGTCAAGCTATCCTTTACACCTGGGGGCATCGGGCCACGCCGTTGAGATAGCTCATCACCGCATCGCCTCGGGGCGCATTGCCCCGCGCCAGGCAGGCTCAACCGCCGGTCAAGCAGGGCTGCCGCTGGGCTCGTCGGCGTGCTGCCCGGTGGGCTCGGTGGGTATGAGCCCGGTGAGGAAGATGGCCGCGACCGCGAGGAGCGCGACTATCCACAGGGCATCGCGGAGCGCACCCAGCCGGGCATCGCTGTTGGCCTGCACCACAGCGTCAGCCTGCACGGCCGGGACGGAGGCTTTCGCGAGCTGCGCTCTCAGGTCGGTGTCGGAGATGAATGGCACCCCGGCGGACAGCTGAGTGGTCGCGTGGGTCTTGACGTCGGCCGGGATGGCGGAGCTGGACTCGATGCCGTGGATCAGGCCGGCAGTCAGGCTCGAGATCAGGACCGCTCCGACGAGAGCGGTGCCGAGGGAGGCTCCCAGGTTGGTCACGGTGTTCTGGAGTCCGCCTACCTCGGCGCTCTGATCGTCGGGGACCGCTGAGACGGTGATCGCCCCGAGCTGTGAGGCCAGGGCGCCCATGCCCAGCCCCATCAGCAGCATGGGGATGGCAACGATGCCGGCGCCTGCGCCAGGGCTGATGCCGCCGATGAGCACCAGGGTGCCGGCGGTCATGGACAGCAGGCCCAGCCGGACGACGAGGCGGGGCCTGGCGGCGGGCGCGAGTCGGGGTATTCCGATCGCCGCGAGCAGCAGCGCGAGGGAGAGCGGCAGCAGCCGGATCCCGGTCTGCAGGGCGGACAGTTCGAGGACCACGGACAGGAAGAAGAGGGATGGTGAAGAACACCCCGGCCTGGATCAGGAACTGGAAGAAGAACATGGATAGCCCGCCGGCCAGTTGCCTGTTGCGCAGCATCGGCGGTGAAACGAGCGGCTCGCGACCGCTGGACTCGACGTGTCCCTCCCACAGGAAGAAGCAGTAGATCACCAGGAGACCGCCGATCACGAGCCATAGCACCGGCGATGTCCCAAGTAGCTTCGGTCCGCTGGGCTTGGCGTGCACCCAGCCCCACGTGCCGGATCGCAGCACCCCGAATACCGTCAGGGACAGGCCCGCGATAGAGAGGAGCGCACCGACGACATCGAAGTGCGCGCGGCCAGTCGCCGCCGCGTCCTGGATCTTGCGCAGTGCGGCGAGGATGAGCACTACGATCACGGCCTCGGCGGCGAACACCCACCGCCAGGAGGCGAATGTGGTGACTGCCCCGCCGATCAGCGGACCGGCCGCAACAGCGACGGCACTCGCAGCCGCGATTAGGCCATAGGCCGCTGACCGCCGTTCCCTGGGGAAGTTGCCCGCGACCAGCGCCACGATCGCCGGCATGATCAGCGCGGCTCCGACGCCCTCCAGAACCGACCAGCCCGCCAGCAGTACGCCCAGGCTCGGGGACAGCGCCGTCGTGAGCGACCCGGCGCCGTAGATGATCAGGCCGATAGCCATTGCCCGCCGCCGCCCCACGATGGCGCCGATCTTGCTTCCGGTAATCATCAGCGATGCCATCACCAGCGTGTACAGGGTGATGGCGGTCTGGATGCCGGTGACCGTGGTGCCCACATCGGCGGCGACCTGACGGATCGAGACGTTCATGACCGAGCTATCCAGGGTCATCAGGAACTGGCCCGCGGCCAGGACCCCTAGGACGAAACCGGTGCCGGCAACCCGGCCAGACGTACGGGTCCCGCCGGTCATCGGCGTCGGGCTGGTCACTGGTTGAGACTATGACTCACGGCACACCGGGGGAGGTCTTTCCTGAGCCTGGGCAAACCGCCCGGCCCCTGACTCAGTGCAGGTGAATGAGCACCACGTCCTTCAGGATGATCATTACCAGTCCCAGTCCTGCGGCGATCGACGTGATGCCAAGTAGCTGCCTGCCGTGCAGCTTGGCGGCGCGGGCCGCGGACCACGCGTAGATCGTCAGGAGCACGACGGCCACCGCCAGGCCTGCCGTGACGGCGACGGAGGACGACCCGCCGAGCAGTCGCGTCAGCAGGAGCGCGACCAGCGGAATGAAGGAAGCGCTGACCATCGGCGACGTGGATGCCAGCGCCGAGCGGACTTCCGGCCACTTCGGCAGGCGCTCGCCCTGCAGTTGCTCACCGAGGATCTCGGCGTATTCTTCCGCGAGCCAGTAGACCACCAGCGTGACGAGGATACAGACCGACAGTGGTGGCGCGGGCAAGTGGTTCCCGGCCGCGGCGAGGATACTCGCGGTGATGATCGTGCCGGAAATGCCGGCAGCGTGCCGCCTGCCGCGGCTCCGGCGGAGCGCCCAGGCTGTTCTCCGACAGATGCGATACCCGCCATGACTGGCCCTTCCCCATCGGTGAGCGCGACTTACGAGCCAATCACCCTCAGGCCGGCGTTTTACGCCCGTGGTGCAGTCTGTCAGCCCGAATCAGTCGTCGCTGCGGTTTAGCACGCGGGCCATCGGCACTGGCGGCCGGACAGGTCATGGTGCCAGCCGGAAGGGCGGGTACCGGTCCGTGACCAGGGTGAATGCGTAAGCGGCCACGCGGTTGTGCCAGCGGAAGACGCCTTCGACGAAGCTGAATGTGCTGCGCGGGTAGTGGCCGGTGAACAAGATGGCGAACCAGGTCACGATCACCGCGAAGAACGCCGCGATATCCAGGAAGAAGAGCACGATGTAGTGCGGGATGGCCAGCAGCCATTTGACCAGCGGCAGCCACCGGTTGAGGTCAGCGGCCACGTCCGGGTAGGCGTAGTCCAGCTCGACCCACTGATGGTCGTCAGTGGAGGGGTAGCGGTCATTCATCAGAGCCAGGTAAGTTCCGACGCGGTTGCCGAATCGCTGCAGCTCGAGATTCCAGTCGAACCACCACCGGGGATACTTCTGCCTGAACAAGATCATCAGCAGCGGTCCGAAGAACAGCAGCCCGCCCGCGACCGCGCCCCCGTAGGTCATCGCGGAGTGGACGTGGTTTCCGGTCGACTGCCAGGTTCCGCCAGAAACAGTTCCGAGCACGATCGCGATCGGGATGATCACGATGATGCGGAACAAGGACGTCAGCCGGTTGAGCGGCCGATCCGGGTACTCCACGGCGAACTGAACCGGATACTGACTGGGATACGGACCCTGATCCGCGGTCATGTTGCTCTCCTTATTCCTAGTTCCGGCAGGTCGCGCCGGGCATGTTGCTGCTGGCGTAAGCGCACTGCGGGCGATGTTGTCCTCGGTGCATGAGCGGTAGGTTCAGCGTGCCGTTGTTCCAGCCGCATGCATACCCTTCATGGACCAGGCCCATGAAGGGGGACGACCACATTCGCATGAGGCCGTGCAGCTGTGGCCAGGCCGCGCACGCCTAGCTTGATCATGCCAAATACGCGCCAAATCGCGGCGAGCATGGTTGCGCGCATGGCAGTTTGCCCAGTTCAGAGGGCACGACTGGGCTGGACTCCTACTCGAACTTAGGGACGGTCCCAGTCACGCTGCCGTTGCTGGGTTTCTGCTGCAATAGCAGCGGTAGCGACAGGGAAGGCAGCGATGTTCCTCTGCGTACTCGCAGGGCGCGGCCAAGCTCGAACAGCTCATCGTCAACTCGGATTGCCGTCCCGGCAACCAGCGCCAGGTTCACGGCATCGCTGGGCCGCGCATCGACCCCGTGCGATCCTCCGGGGCTTCGCACGATCACGGTCGCGTAGAACACTCCTTCCAGTAGGCGAGTGACCCTGACTTCCTCGATGCCAGAGCCAGCGGCTTCAACCAGGCTGACCGCCAGCTTGGGAGTGAACGGCCGCGGGGACTCGGCGGACTCCATCGCAACCGCCATTGCCTCCGCCTCGGCCGGTCCTATCCAGATCGGCAGGGTCCGGTCTCCGCCCCGTTCGGAAAGGATCATGACGTGCTTGCGCTGCCACGCATCCTCTCCTCGACTCCTGCGGATTTCCGTGACAGCGACCTCTGTCCAGCGCGTCGCATCAGTCATGGTCATCGTTTGCCCTGTCTGTTCGTCAACCCATTCCGACAGCCTCGGCGCTAGCGCCGCCCTGGCCTGATGCAGTCTTGCTTTGACCGCGCCAACGGAGACAGCCAGCTCTGCCGCGACCTCGCGGTGGCTCAGGCCCTGCAAGTAGAAGAGCCAGACCGCGTCCCGCTGGCCATCGGGCAGGCTCGCCACGGCACCGCGAACACGCCTCGCGAGATCAGCGGCCTCCGCAGCCTCTGCCGGGCCCGGCGTCTCCGAGGCCAGATCAAGCTCCAGGCCGACAACCTCCGGCCGGAGCTGCCGTAGCCACCGGCGGGACACATTGAGAGCGATCCCGCAGAGCCAGGCACCGAAACGGTCCGGAGAACGAAGCCGCGTTAGGTCAGTCATCGCCGCGATCGCTGCTTCCTGGGCTGCATCGCGCGCCAGGTCCGCCGAGCCGAGGACCCTGGCAGAGAGGAAGACCGCTGAATCCCAGTGGCGGCACAGCAGCTCGCCCGCCGCTTCCCTGGCTCCCGCGAGAGCCTCGCGGACAAGCTCGGCATCCGATTTGGCGAGGCTGGAATGTCCCACGCTCTATAGTGCCGTCACGCGCCGCAAAGGTTAGCTACGGCCGCTTAAAGCACCTCGTTCCCGAACCATGTCGTGAGCGCCTCGCGCAGTCCTGCGTCAGTGCCGTCGCCAACCCAGGCGACGTGTCCGTCGGGACGCACCAGTACGGCGGTCGGTGCACCGACCTCGCCGAGCACCGGGAGTTCCCAGGTGCCTGCATACGAGGCATCGACGAGCTGAACTCTGTCGGCCCACGGTGCGATGTCGAGGCCGCCGGCGTCACCGAAGTTGAGCAGGACTGGCTTGGCGCGGTGCAGCAACGCGAATACTCGCACGGCGCCATCCACGGTCGCCAGATCCAGGTCGGGCATCCGGCGCCCGAGCAGCGGGTGTCCCTCGCCGAGGTCATACGCAATGTCGAGGCCCGCGATCATGGCGGCGATGTGCTTGCGCGGCTCGTCCATGCGCAGCAGCTCCGTCACCATGTCGCGCAGTGCGACGGACCGCTCGTCCGCGGCGCCGAGCGCACGCTGCGCCATGGTGTTCCGCAGCACCCGCGCGCCGACCGGGTGGCGTTCGGCCTGATAGGTGTCGAGGAGGGTCACAGGTGATGTTCCGCTGACCACCTGGGCCAGCTTCCAGCCCAGGTTGACCGCATCCTGCACGCCAATGTTCAGCCCCTGGCCTCCGATCGGGGCGTGCACATGTGCCGCGTCTCCGGCAACCAGCACGCGCCCGCTGCGATAGGCCACCGCCTGACGTGTCATGTCGGTAAAGCGAGAGATAAAGAGCGGGCTGTGCGCCCCGTGGTCCGTTCCGTCGACGCTGATCAGCGCTGCGCGGAGATCCTCCAGAGTGGGCTCATCGGTGCGGCTCACCTCGGGCTCGATCAGGGTGACGCCCACACGTCCCTCCTCGGCGGGGCCGATGCCGCCGCCGCCACGCAGGCCGAATTCCGGCATCTCCTCCATCTCGACCTCAGCATGGATCCAGCACGTCGTCGGATCCCAGCCCGCGAAATCGATGCCGGCCGCCTTGCGTACGACGCTGCGGCCCCCGTCGCAGCCAACCAGAAACCCCGCCCGCAGCGATGTGCCGTCGGACAGCGCGACGTCAACGCCGCTGTCGTCCTGCGTGAAGCCTGTCACCTCGCGCTCGCGCAGGATGGGAACACCCAGCTCATCGATCCAGCCCGACATGATGCGCTCGAAATCGCCCTGCAGCAGCGCCATCCCGTAGTTGCGCCGGGTGGGGAAATCGCTGATGTCCATCCGGACTCCACCGAAAGCCTGCACCTGCATCGTCTGTCCCTCGGCGAGAAAGCGATCAGCGACGCCCCGCTGATCCAGCACTTCGATAGTGCGGGAATGCAGACCTCGCGAGCGCGAGCTCTCCAGCTTGTAGCTGGCTCGTCGCTCGACGATGACAACGTCGGTTCCCGCCAGTGTCAGCTCTGCCGCCAGCATCATCCCCGTCGGACCGCCCCCGGCGATCACCACCGAATGCTCGGCCATGCAGTCACTCCTCGTTCCCCGCGCGTGCCAGGAAACCCCGCACCATACCCCGGGGGCCCCGCTTCTGGCGTCGGCGGTGCGCGGGAAGCAGCGGCGATCAGCCAGACGGGACCAGCAGGCGGTAAAGCTGGAGGGCTTGAGTCCTGCTGAGCAGGTTGATCTGTTCCGCCCGGAGCGCGATGAACTTGCGTCGTAGTTGCGGGGCCTGCCAGAGCTTGCCGGCGACGCTCATGCCGATGGCATCGCCAGAGTCATAGGCCTGCCGGATGAGCGCTGTCAACGCCGCCACATCGGCGGTGGGAAAGGCGACCACGAATACGTACCAGGCGGGCCCCGGTTGGTTCCGGTTGGTGGTGACCGAGGAGACCGCTGCGGAAGTGATCGTTACCGGAGTTCCGACCGGACGGTAGCACGCAACGCCCGCCGGCGGCGCGGGAGGCGTGGCTGGCGTGGCCGTGGGGGTAGGGGTGGCCGTGCTCCCCTGGTGGGCTGCGCGTGCACAGGGCGGCGCTACCGCGGCCCGCAGCACGTTGGGCTCCGACCCGAAGAGCGCGATCGAGCCGGCCGGGCACTCGCCTGCCGGAGTGGGGGCTGGCTGCGCATGATTTGCATGATGATCGGTGACCCCAGATCGCGTGCCGGTGGCAGGCTCACGGGCGCAGGGTCCGGCCCTAGCGGGGCGATGTTGCTGCAGCCGGCAACGGCGAGCACGACGCACGCCGGCGGCCAGCGCGCTGGCCAGGACGGACAGCGGGCGGCGCGGGGGCTGGCATGGCATGTCCTGGGTCCTCCCTAGGCAGCCATGGCGTGGGGATAGTGGCGGCGATGCGGGCGTGGCTGCCTGGGCGCGGGCGGCGTCGGGGGCGACCAGCGCGACGGCGGCCAGCACGATGAGCAGTTCGGCCAGGCTCACGTTGATCAGGTGCGGGTCGTGCAGGTAGTCGGTGAGCGTGACGATCCGGTACGCCCCGGCGACGGCAGCCAGCAGGACCAGGGCCAGCGACCACAGCCCCGTGCCGGCAGCCTGGCGGGACCGGGCCCTGGGTGCGTGCGCCAGGCAGGCAAGGCTGACCAGGATGCAGCACAGCCCGGGAAAGTCCGGCAGCCAGGCGAAGTTGCCGGTCACCTGGAGCGCCAGCAGCGGCCCGTACACCAGGACGTAGCCGGCGGGCAGGGCCAGCAGCCAGGGCCAGCGCGCGGCCGGCGGGGCGTCCCGGTGGAACGCGGCCATGGCCAGGACCGGGGCAAGGTCGACCAGGACCCAGAAGATCCACGGCCCGAACGGCGCCGGCATGATGCCGGTGAGCTGGGCTTGCAGCAAGGCGGCCAGGCCGGGGACGATGGCCAGCGCCGCGAGGACCCGGGCAGTGCGGTAGTGCCCGAGGACCAGCGCCACGAAGACCACGATCCAGGCGAGGCACACCAGGTAATACACCGTGTCCCAGACGCCGCCGGGCGGCGGCCACGCAGGCTCGCCGGCGGCGCGGGCAGCCAGCCGACCAGACGGCGGCTCCACGCCAGGAACACCAGCACGTTAACGGCCAGCACCGCGTGCACCAGTGTCACGGCGAGCACCGCGCGCCGCGATGGCCTGGCCCCAGGCGAAGTACCGGCGCGGCGCGCGCCGCGCCGCCCAGGTACAGCCGGGCGGCCAGGCCGACCACGCTGGCGACCTCCGCCCAGCTGGGCCGCAGTACTCGATGATGGACTCGTCTTCGTCCGGGTCGCCGGTCAGCCAGCTGTCCAGGAAGGCGGCGACCATGTCCTCTTCCCACTGCTGCCGGTAGTAGCCGGGCAGCAGCCGCAGCACCCGCCGGTACCGCTGCTCCAGGTCCAGGCCGCCGCTCATCCGGCTGCCTGCCGCGGCCCGGCCAGGCCCAGCCTCGCCCGCACCACCCGGGCGGTGGCGGCGCGAAGCTCGGCCTCCTCAGCCAGCGCGCGCCGCCCGTCCCGGGTCAGCCGGTAATACCGGCGCAGCCGGCCGTCGTGCGCTTCCTCCCGGTCGGGCTCGATCAGCCCCTCGGCGGCGAGCCGCTCCAGCACCCCGTACAGGCTGCCGATCTTCAGCTTGACCCGGCCCTGCGACAGCTCGGCCACCTCACCCACGATGCCGTACCCGTGCCGCGGGCCATCGGCCAGCGCGGTGAGCACGAAGAACGCCTGCCCGGTCATGGGCTTGCCAGCCATGCCACCAATATACTGGAAACCAGGATATTAGTCGAGGATCATCGCTCAGCCCTGACAAGAGCCGCCTCACATCTGCGGGAGCGGCGGCGGCGGCTCAAGCGGGATCGGCGGCGGCTGCGGCTGCCCGAACGCCGCCTCGGCCGCAGACATGGCGCCGTAGTCGGTCGCGAGGTTGGAGTAGATCGAGTAGATCAGCGTGATGAAGATGCCGAGCTTGACCCACAGCGCGGGCGTAAAGAAGAACAGGCAGCAGATCAGCGGGAAATTGATCAGCCAGTAGATTGCGCCCCACATGTGGACCCTGTACTGAGTGTGCGGGTTAGTCGACAGGTCTTTGAAGATCAGCTTCATCCAGCTGTGCCGGACCTGCACCGCGGCGTGCAGGCGGGCAACGTCCGCGCGCAATTCGCGGATCTCGGCGATCAGGGCCTCAGTCTCAGTCATAACACCAGTATCAGCATCAGTCGCCCGTTTGCCCGTCGATCGACTCGCGGATCAGATCGGCGTGCCCGTTGTGGCGCGCGTACTCCTCGATCAGGTGAACCAGGACCCACCGCAGTGACACCGGATGCGGGAGCTGCCAGTCAGCGTGCGTCTCGCTGAGCGCCTCCTGCTCACCCCCTGCGAGCTGTGCCCGCACGACGGCGCGGGACCGGTTAACCGCCTCGGACCACAAAGCCCGCAGTTCCTCGCCGGAATCGGACGCCGCGCTACGCCAGTTCCACTCCGGGTCCGCCTCGAAGTCCGCGCTCGCCCATGGCTCGACAGCCAGCTCGCCGGCCACTACCTCGGTGAACCAGGAGTCCTCGACGCAGGCCAGATGCTTGAGTAGCCCGCCCAGCGTCATCGGCGAAGGCGGCCGCGCCACCCGCAGCTGCTCATCGCTCAGCCCCCGGCACTTCCACTCCAGCGTCGCCCGCTGATAGTCGAGAAAACCGAGCAGCGTCGCGACCTCGCCGCCTTCAGCGGGCGGTTCGGGCCGCCCGTACTCGTCGACCGTCACCTCAGCCATGGGCCGAACCCTACCGATGACGACAACAGCAGTAACTGACCTCAGCGGTCGGCTGGAGGCGGAGACTGCATGCTGGCGCTGCGCTTCTGCGCGAGCCTGGTCTGGCCGTCGAGCAGTTCCCTGGCGATGTCCAGGTGACCGGCATGCCGCGCTATCTCCTCGATCACGTGCAGGACGACCCAGCGAACGGTCGCCGGCTCCGCTACCTCCGGGTCACCGTGCCTGCCGCGCGGCCGCGCCGACAGCGGCGTCACTGCCAGCACCGCATCCGAGCGCGCGCACAGTTCGCGATACTCGGCAATGATCTCCGCGGAGGACCAGTCAGTGACGAACGCTGCCATCGGGTCATAGGGAGCCATGTCCTCGTCTCCCGGCAGGCTGATATCCGCATCGGCCACGACCTCCTGGAACCAGTGCAGCTCAACGCCGCTCAGGTGCTCGACCAGCCCGGCCGGGGTCCAGCCCGATGGCACGACCGAACGGTGCCATGCTTCCTCGTCCAGGCCTTCCACGATGGCGAGTGCCGTCTCGCGCTGAGCGGCCAGGAAGTCCAGCAGAACCTGATCTTCGGCGGGAACAGGCTGAACGACGGTCGCGCGGTCGTCAGCAGCAGACTCGGTCATGTCCGTTCCTCTCGGTTGAAGCCGGCCGTCCTGGCTGGCCCGTCGTGAGAACGACGATCGGGCGCCGCCGGTATGGACACCGCGCTAAGGCTAACCGGGATACGGCCTTGCCACCGCTAGTTCAACGGTATATAACGTAGGTATGACAACCCGAGCCATGCAGGAGGCGACCTTCCTGATCCTGACCGCGCTGGCGGACGACAGCCAGCATGGTTACGGGATCATCGCCGACGTCCGGGAGATCTCCGGCGGCCGGGTCCTGCTGCGCCCGGGGACCCTGTACACCGCCCTGGACCGCCTCCGCGCGGACGAGCTGATCGTGGTGGATCGCGAGGAGATCGTGGACGGGCGGCTGCGCCGGTACTACCGGCTCACGCCAGCGGGCACTAAGCGGCTCGCGGCCGAGGCCGCCCGGCTGCAGTCGCACGCCGCCGCAGCGCTGACACGGCTGAAGCTCGCCGGAGGGATGGCGACATGAAGGATCAGGCGAACCTCGAGCGCGGGTACCGGCGGCTGCTGGCGTGCTATCCCCGGTCGTTCCGGCGAGAGAACGGGCAGGAGATCCTCGCGGTGCTGCTGGCCTGCGCGCCGGACCGCCAGCGCGGCCCGGCCTGGCCGAGTCAGCGGACCTGATCAGGAGCGGGATGCGGATGCGCCTGTTCCCCGCCGCCCTGCCGCCGGCGCGCACGGTGCGGGCGGCCGTCCGGCTCATGCACGCAGGCGCCGCCATCACTGCTCTTACCCTGCTGATCTCCATCGTCTCGCTGGCTTTCTTCGGCCGCAGCGGAGCCACGCTCCGGCTGGCGGGCAGCAGCCAGCCGTTCTGGGTCGCCGTCACCGTGGGAGTCGCCGGCGGCCTGATCGTGATCGCGCTCTGGCTGTGGATGGCGCGCGCGACGAGCCGGGGCCGGAGCTGGGCCCGTCTCCTGTCCACGGTCCTGTTCGGCCTGGCGACGCTGGAGCTCGTCAGCTTCAGCGAGGCCCCGTCCGTCCTCGGCCTGCTCTTCTGGGCGCCGACCTGGCTGGCAGGCCTCGGTGCGGTCTGGCAGCTCTGGCGTCCCGCCTCCGGCATGTTCTTCCGGGGAATCCCGCACTAGACGCTGACACGGCCGCCGTGAGCTGAAACTCCGGCCCGCCGGGGGCAGCCACCGAACGATGCGCGCCCTTTGGCCAGCACTGCCACGAAGACAGGGCGCGGCCTGCCGTGGCTAAGATGCAGAGATGAGCAGCAGATCCGCCGATGCGCAGCACCTGCGGGATCTCGCGCAGCTGCGCCGGGTCCGCGACCGGATGGACCGGGAGTACGCGCAGCCGCTCGATGTGGAGGCGCTCGCACGCGGCGCGCATATGTCGGCCGGGCACCTCAGCCGTGCGTTCCGGCTCGCATACGGGGAGTCACCATACAGCTACCTGATGACGCGGCGCATTGAGCGCGCGATGGCGCTGCTGCGCCGGGGCGACCTGAGCGTCACCGAGGTCTGCTTCGCGGTCGGCTGCTCGTCGCTGGGCAGCTTCAGCAGCCGCTTCACCGAATTGGTCGGTATGTCGCCCAGCGCTTACCGGCGCCAGGCGGTGCGGGCCGCGGCCGGGATACCGTCGTGCCTGTCGAAGCAGGTGACCAGGCCGATCAGGAATCGAGAAGCCCTCATCACGGAGCCGCAGCTAGGGTGAGGCATGAGCATCGCCACGAGGACGGGCACGCAGGCGCTTGCGCGGCACACTGGTGACAGCCACGACCTGATCCGCGTCCAGGGCGCCCGGGTGAACAACCTGAAGGACGTCAGCGTCGAGATCCCGAAGCGGCGGCTGACGGTATTCACCGGCGTCTCGGGGTCGGGCAAGTCCTCGCTGGTCTTCGGCACCATCGCGGCGGAGTCGCAGCGGCTGATCAACGAGACCTACAGCGCCTTCGTGCAGGGATTCATGCCGACGCTGGCCCGGCCCGAGGTCGACGTCCTGGAAGGCCTGACGACCGCGATCATCGTCGACCAGGAGCGGATGGGCGCCAACCCCCGTTCGACGGTCGGCACGGCGACCGACGCCAACGCGATGCTGCGGGTGCTGTTCAGCCGCCTCGGCAAGCCGCACATCGGCTCGCCCCAGGCCTTCTCCTTCAACGTCGCCTCGGTCAGCGGAGCCGGTCGGATCTCGATCGAGAAGGGCGACAGGACGGTGAAGGAGCGGCGCACGTTCAGCGTGACGGGCGGCATGTGCCCACGATGCGAGGGCATGGGAACGGTCAACGACATCGACCTGACCCGGTTGTACGACGACAGTAAGTCGCTCGCCGAGGGCGCAATCACCATCCCGGGCTACACCGCCGACGGCTGGATGGTGCGGCTCTTCACCGAGTCGGGCCTCCTCGACCCCGACAAACCGATCCGCAAATACACCAAGAAGGAACTCCACGACTTCCTCCACAAGGAGCCGGTGAAGGTCAAGATCAACGGCATCAACCTGACCTACGAGGGGCTGATCCCGAAGATACAGAAGTCGTTCCTGTCGAAGGACGTCGACGCGCTGCAGCCGCACATCCGGGCGTTCGTCGAGCGCGCGGTCACGTTCACCTCCTGTCCCGACTGCGGCGGTACCCGGCTCAACGAGGCCGCCCGGTCCTCCAAGATCAAGGGGATCAACATCGCCGACGCCTGTGCGATGCAGATCAGCGACCTGGCCGAGTGGATGCGCGGCCTGGACGAGCCGTCCGTCGCGCCGCTGCTGGCGACGCTAAGGGAGACGCTCGACTCGTTCGTGGAGATCGGGCTGGGCTACCTCAGCCTCGACCGGTCGTCCGGCACGCTGTCGGGCGGTGAGGCGCAGCGCACCAAGATGATCCGTCACCTCGGGTCGTCGCTCACCGACGTGACCTACGTCTTCGACGAGCCGACGATCGGGCTGCACCCTCATGACATCCAGCGGATGAACGACCTGCTGCTGCGGCTGCGCGACAAGGGCAACACCGTCCTCGTGGTCGAGCACAAGCCGGAGACGATCGCGATCGCCGACCACGTCGTCGACCTCGGCCCCGGCGCCGGCACCGCCGGCGGCGAGGTGGTCTTCGAGGGCACCGTCGACGGACTGCGGGCCAGCTGCACGCTCACCGGGCGTCACCTGAGTGACCGGGCCTCCCTGAAGCCGTCGGTGCGGACGCCGTCAGGTGTGCTGGAGGTGCGCGGCGCCCGCACCCACAACCTGCAGAACGTCGACGTCGACATCCCGCTCGGCGTGCTCGTCGTGGTGACCGGCGTGGCCGGGTCGGGCAAGAGCTCCCTGATCCACGGCTCGGTCTCCGGCCGGGATGGGGTGGTGTCGGTCGACCAGGCCCCGATCCGCGGCTCGCGGCGGAGCAACCCGGCGACGTACACCGACCTGCTGGAGCCGATCCGCAAGGCGTTCGCGAAGGCCAACGGCGTGAAGCCGGCCCTGTTCAGCGCCAACTCCGAGGGCGCCTGTCCGACCTGCAACGGCGCCGGGGTGATCTACACCGACCTGGCGATGATGGCCGGCGTCACCACGGTCTGCGAGGAGTGCGAGGGCCGGCGGTTCCAGGCATCGGTCCTGGACTACCGCCTCGGCGGGCTCAACATCGCCGAGGTGCTCGACCTGTCGGTCGAAGATGCGGTCGGCTTCTTCGGCACCGGCGAGGCGCGTACGCCGGCCGCACACGCGATCCTGCGGCGCATGGCCGACGTGGGACTCGGCTACCTGCGGCTCGGCCAACCGCTCACCACGCTGTCGGGTGGCGAGCGGCAGCGGCTCAAGCTCGCGACGCACATGGGCGCCGACGGCGGCGTCTACGTGCTCGACGAGCCGACCACCGGGCTGCACCTGGCCGACCTCGATCAGTTGCTGGGGCTGCTGGACCGGCTAGTCGACTCCGGCAAGTCGGTGATCGTCATCGAGCACCACCAGGCGGTGATGGCGCACGCCGACTGGATCATCGACCTCGGGCCGGGTGCGGGCCACGACGGCGGGCGGATCGTGTTCGAAGGCACCCCGGCCGACCTGGTGGCGGCGAGGTCGACGCTGACCGGCGAGCACCTGGCGGCATACGTGGGTGCCTGACCAGGGCGCTCAAAGAGACAAACGGGCCAGCCCCGGCGAGGGTGTCAGCGAACGATCTGCAGTGCCAGCGCTGCCGGGCAGCCGCTGCGGACGAGGCGCGCGACCTCGTGCCAGTCCACCTGGTCGGCAACGGAGTCCGCGATATCCAGGGGGAGTCCGAGCATGGTGAGCCGCGACACACGCCACGCGTGCACGGCCGCGGATTCGTCGCGGCTGGCTCGCTCCGGCGCAATCGCTGTCGGAGATACGGTCATTGCTGCTCCCGCCTGATAACTGCGGGCCTGGTATCTGCCCCTGCGGCGGCCCGCGCACATCGCCGGCCTGCGGAAATCTGCGACGCCGGGCGGCTGGCGCTAGCCCGTACTCGGCCGCTGGCGGATGATCCGGCTCTCGTCGCGCTCCTCGGCCTGCCTGGTCTCGTCCTCGCCCACGATGAGGTGGCTGTGGC
>CAVOKK010000022.1:0-14722 GCA_963696455.1 uncultured Actinomycetota bacterium | reverse complement strand
CAGGTAGTTACCGAAATTCGAACAGATCGAACAGCCAGGGTGGCTATGGGTGTGGCTAACGTTAGCTACCCCTGGTCGGCGTCGAAGGGGGCGTGCCCGAGGGGTCTCAAGAAGTCTGGACAGTGGACTCGGCTGACTGTCGGCCGCAGCCGTTATGGTGCCTACGGCGCGAAGCGGCTGATGCTGGGGACAGCGCGCACGCCACACATGAAGCGACCCCGGCCCGCCGTCATGGCCGAACCGGGGTCACCGACTGTTGGGGTCAGTGCCCGGCGTGGAGGGGACCGCCAGGGGCCGAGCATCGGGGGTGACTCAGGCTAGCTGCTCACCGTTCAGCTGGCGGGAGAGCTGCCGCTCATACCGCTGCCGGGGCTCCACTGGACGCTGGCGATCTTGACGCCATTCTTGACCTGAAGCTCACCCAGCCGACCGAGCTGGAACCGGGGCTGGTGTTGAACTGACCGTGTGGCTCTTCGACAGCGACCTGCCGCCTCAGGTTCGCGCGCCTGTCGACCGGCTGATTAGATGCCGTCGAGATCCTGCGCTCCTCTTCGGTTACTTCTACGACAACCTTCGACAGGCGCGGCGGGCCAGGCGGCCAGTGAGTCACAACGTCTCCACATTGTCACCATGCGCCGGGGACGCTAGGCCGACCATCCCGAGCGCGCTCCGTGGCTCTCAGCGAAACTGGCTAGCGCCTTGCCCGCAGATCGTCGAAGTAAAAATCGCATGCCGAGTCCGGCGCTGACTACATGATCGTTTTTCGAGGCCCCCCACCGTTAAGTGATCTTGGTGCGTGAGGCGGGGCCAGGACAGCCGCGCGGAGGTTGGCGTTCAGTAGGTAGACAGTGCCTGGATCGGGGATAGGAATCCCGGCAATCTGCATGGACCATGGGGGACGGCCAGCTCCGCCACGGACAGCAGCCAGCTCTGCTGCTGCTGCTCCCCGCAGGCACCGACGCGGCCCAGTCGTATCGCTCGTTCTCGCTCTTGTGAACTGTCGCATTTAGGGCCACTGTCTGCATAGAGCGAGCCCACGCGCAGTTGCGCGAAGGTCGGCCGCCATTCCTCCAGACCGATCCCAAGGGCATTTGCGAATCGGACACCAACGCCAATCCTATCCTATTTCTGCGGAAAGGACCGAAATGCGCGCACGCACGGCTTTACTCGGAACCGGAGGCGCGATGCTCTCCGATCGGCGGGAGTACCGCCTACGCCGCCATCGCTGGAGGCCCGGTGGACGCCAGCGGCGTGGTCCACGGCTGTTACACAAACGCCGAGGTCAACGGCTCGCAGCCCTGGTGCTGCAGGACGCGGGCACGACATGTCCAAGGGCACGACGGCGGGGCTGAAACGAGCAGGGACCAGCAGGCGCGACCGGCCCCCAGGGGCCAGCCGGGCCGACGGCGCGACAGGGGCAACTGGCGCGACAGGCCCAGCGGGTCCGTCGGGACCGGCTGGCGCGACAGGAGCGACCGGGCTGAACGGGGCGCCTGGTACTGGTGCCACGGTTAAATCTCTGCCCTGGCAACGGCAACTGCCCGAACGGCGGAGCGCAAATCACCGACGGCACCGGCGGCGTGGCCTACGCGTGCAATGGCGGTACACCTAGCGTGCACAGCGGCGGAGGCAACGCGACTTCTCTCGGCTACCTAGGATGCGGGCAAGACGCCGTCTACAACGGGACTAACAGCGGCTCAGATAGCTGGTTCGAGGTTACCGGGACTGGCAGCTGCTCGTCTTTGATGACCATCCAGGTCAGCGGGACCGGGGAGGTCTTTGATCTCTACCAGAACGAGCCTGTCGCCCCGCCCTCGGCAACGCGCTGACGGAAACCGGGGTCGAGACAGGAACCTATTACATCGACGTGTACGGGGGCACGGCGTTCTGCTCACCGTCACTGGCGGCGCATAAACGACAGGCATGCCCAATCAGGCTGGCGGCCCGTCCAGCCGGGCCATGCCGCAGTGTCGCCGAAGATCTGGATGATCTCGAATTTCAGGCAGTGACCCAGTGCCTGGCGGAACTTCGCTGGCCTGATGGAGTTGCCTGGAGGAGGATCGTTGCATGAGGAGCCTCGACAGGCATCCGTGGAGGAATCCGACGAGGTGGTTGCCGAGCGCCTTGAGGGCCTGATGGTGGGTGTCGCCGGCTGCGCGGCGGTGGTCGTAGAAGGCCCGGGCTCCGCCGGGACGGATCCCCTTGTCGAGATCCTTGTGCAGCTCCTCCAGCTTGTCCGTGACTGCGGTCTTGGTCGAGCCAACCACCCTGCGCCGGTTACGCCTGCCCGCGGCCGTCCAGCCAAGGGTGACCTCGCCGCACCAGCGGCCGGGGCAGTGGCGGTGCGCTCGGAGTCGCTGCATGGTCCCCGGTGCTCGAACCAGACCGCGTCCTCTCCGCGCCTCCGTCGCATCCGGGCGGGCTACCGCGAGGTGTGGCTAAGGGTGTGGCTATGGCCAGACATTGGGGGTCTCCCGCAGACCCCTCCAGACCCCTCGATTGCAGCTCAGCGGCCATGCGGACCGCGTCGTCGCAGGTCAAATCGGCGCCGGAACTCCCTCGTAATGAATGGTCATCGGTTCGATTCCGATAGGCGGCTCCACCTGACGAGCGGGAATCCCCGCCTCGGCTTACTGATCATGGTCGTTGGCAGCAGTTTTGTAGCAGTTTCTCCGAACAGAGCCCGGCCGACCCGCGCCGCCGCGTCCCGTGTAACTAGCCTCGACCGGCCGCGAATGGGACGAGGTGTCCGTGCAGATCCGGGCGGGTATGGCCGAGCTACGGGCCTGCCGGACACCGGCAGAGCGGGGTTGAGGTTGCGGCCAGGGTCAAGCCACTGGTCATCCGGCGGGACGGCCTGGCGCTATGGCGACCAGGGCATCTACTGACGCAGCGGCGGCCGAGCCGCAGACAAAAGCAGGTGCCGTACCCGACCGGCCCCGGCCTGAGAGAGCGCGGCGCTACGCGCGCCGGATAAGGGTTTGCCAGCAGAGAGCGCCTGGTCCCGCCTGCTGCCGTCGCTGCGCAGCAGAAACCCCGCCCGGACAGGGACGGGGTCCAAGCCTCTATTGCTAAGTGGTCCGACCAGACATAGCCTCGAACACCGTGCACCTGCCCGCATCTGGCGAGTACAGCTATTCACAGGACCAGCTCAGCACCTTCGCCAAAGCTCAGCAGCGTCACCGATGTGCAATGTACTCGGCAGTATGGCGTGCTTTACGGCTTCGACGCGACCCCCGCGAGGCGCAGAAGGAAGATAGCGACGGATTTGCACAAGCCGCTGGCCATAGCCGGGTGGAGCGCCCGGATCCTCTATCGTCATCGTCGCCGTGCCGTTGGTCATCATTTTCGCCTTCGCCAGCTTCGGGGTTATGGTCACCGGTCACCTCGGCCTCGGCTGGTAATTCAGAGCAAGCTGAACTCGTTGCCGCCGGGTCGGTGCCCTACGCGACGGTTATGCATCCAGGTGGTGACCCGGTGCACCGGGTCGTTGTCGGCGTAGAACGTTCTCCCGCCGCAGCTCCTCATTCTGCGCCGAAGCAGTCGCCAACGGTCCGGGCGACATAGGACGACGAGTGGAACCTTGATCATGCCCAATGCGTGCCCAAACCTCGGAGTCGCGAGCCATAGCCGCAGGTAACTGAGTGACTGACTGTGTGACAACGAGGATGCCCAGCGCCACACGCCAGCGGACGGTGACGGACGCAACGTCGCAGGTCAGCTGCGCAGCCGGGCACGTCGTCGACGTGGCGAAGTGCCCTCGTAATGGACCGGCAGGACGGCGGACCGCTAATTTGACCTTGACCCTGGGGGAAGCCGCACAGTCTGGGTAGCCGGGCGTCGGCCCGGCACGAGGGAGCCGGTCCGTGGACCTGATGAGCATCGGTGAGTTCGCCAGGCTGTCCCGCCTGTCGCCCAAGGCGCTGCGCCTGTATGACGAGCTGGGACTGCTGCCGCCCGCCCGTGTCGATCCGGACTCTGGTTACCGCTGGTATGCCGGCGGTCAGCTGGACAACGCCCGGCTGGTCGCGTCGCTGCGCCAGATCGGAGTGCCGCTGGCCCAGATCCGGCTGATCCTCAGCCTGGAGCCGGAGGCCGCTGCGGCGCAGGTCGCCGCTTACTGGTCAGGGGCTGAAGCCGATCATGCCGCCCGCCGGGACCTGGCCGGCTACCTCGTTGACCGCCTGACTGGAAAGAGGAACGTCATGTACGAGTTCGAGGTCCGCGATATCCCCGCCCGCAGCCTGCTCTGCCTGCTGCGGCATGCCAGCAGTCAGCAGGAAGTCTGGGACCTGGGCAAGGAGGTCATCGGCATGCTCAAGGCCCAGCCGATGCCGCCCCGGGTCGACGGCGTCGCCGGGGCCGCGTTCCTGATCTACTACGGGGAGGTGAACCAGGACAGCGACGGCCCGGTGGAGTTCTGCTGGCCGGTGCCGCAGGACCTGGCCAGCCAGCTCGCCGCCAGTTTCCCCGGACTCACCCTGCGCACCGAGCCCGCGCACCAGGAGGCCTGCGTTCAGCTGGACCAGGACCCGCAGACGGCGCCGCAGTCGCAGGCCGTCGACGACTCGGCCCTGGCCTGGGCAGCCGAGCAGCGAGCGGCAGCCCAGTGACCTGGCCCTGCGCGTTACCCTCCTGACGACCGCCGCGCCGGTGACCGACGCCAGCAGGAGCGGCGGCAGCGACTTCGCCCTCCCGCTGCGCGATCAGGCCGGCGCCGCATGAATCGCGGGGCAAGCTCGCCGGGATGACATGACGGTCAGCTGGCGCTACTTGCGCGCTGCCGCCCCTCCGGACACTGTGGGGTCCTTCGATGCGAGCCGTTGACATCGTGATCAGCGCGGGCTGGGTCATCTTCTGGGTGGGCTGGCTCGCAGCTTCCGCCGGGGCGAAGCGGGGACAGCGGGGACGGGGCAACTGGGCGCGCTTCGCGGGCGTCCGGGTGGTGCTCATCCTGGTCGTCGTGCTCCTGGCCCGGCTGAGGGTGCTGAACGGGCATGGCGTCGGATACGTCGCAGACCCGGTCCTGTGGGGCGTCGGACTCGCCATCTGGGTCCTCGGCCTGGGACTGGCCGTCTGGGCGCGGATCTACCTCGGCCGGAACTGGGGAATGCCGACGTCCACAAAGGAAGACCCCGAGCTGGTCACATCCGGCCCGTACCAGACGATCCGGCACCCGATTTACACCGGCATCCTGCTGGCGATGATCGGCTCGGCGATCGCCGTCAGCGTCTGGTGGCTGGTCGCCGTGGCACTGATCGGCGCGTACTTCATCTACAGCGCCTTCGTGGAGGAGCGCAATATGACCAGGGCCTTCCCCGGTGCCTATCCGCAGTACGAGCAGTCCACGAAAATGCTGATCCCCTTCATCTTCTGAGAGCATCGAAGGGTGGATATGACGACAGCTTCACCATCGGCGTTCGATCCCCAGGCGTTCGAGGGGACGGCCGAGTACTACGCGGTCGGGCGTCCCCCGTATTCCGCGCAGCTGGCGGACACGGTTGGCCGGGAGCTGTCGCTGGATGGCACCGGCCGGCTACTCGATGTGGGCTGCGGACCTGGCGTCCTCGTGCTGGCCCTGGCACAGCTGTTCGACCAGGTAACGGCGCTCGATCCTGAGCCCGGCATGCTGCAGGCGGGCCGGCGTCGTTGCCAGCAGGCGGGTGCAGGCAACGTGCGCTGGGTGCAGGGCGTCGCGGAAGACATCGCGGACCTGAGCCCTGGCTCATGGCGAGTGATCACCTTCGGACAGTCGTTTCATCGGGTCCGGCGGCTGGAGGTTGCCGAGGCCGCCTATGACCTGCTTGTGCCGGGCGGCTCCCTGGTCCTGATCTCTCACCAGGTAGACGGCCGCCCGAGGCCTGCCGATCCGGGGTATCCGGAGATTCCGCGCGCCGCGGCGACGCAGCTCATCATTGACTACCTCGGTGACAGCACGCGCCGCTATCTCGCGACCTGGAACGAGGGCCAGCCGGCCCGCTTTGAGGACACCCTGTCGCAGACCCGGTTCGGCGGTTCGCGCACTGTCTACGCACCCGGGCGCCCGGACCTGATCGCAGACATCGACACCGTTGTAGCCAGCTACTTCTCGCTGTCGTACGCCGCACCCCGATGGTTCGGAAACCGCCGGGCGGACTTCGAGGCCGATCTGCGTCACCTGCTACGGGAGCATTCGCCAGACGGTCTGTTCTGGGACTGGCCAGGTGACACCGAACTGGTCATAGCGACGAAGACCTGACAGGACCCTCGGACCCGTGGCCCGAGGGTCCTGCGCTGCTACGCCTCGGTCTCGAGGAACCGCTCACGATCCGGGAAGGGCCGCACCTCCTGCGGCCAGCCGACCGCCATCGCGACCCTGCCCGCCCAGTACCGGGCCGATGATTCGTCGGGCACGTCGACGACGAGGAAGCCGCCGATGTGCTCCTTGCTCTCGACGTACGGGCCGTCCGTGAACAGCGGTTCACCGCTGGATACGTCGACGCTGAACACGGGCGTCTCCGCGACCAGGCCGCCGTTGGTGTAGACGAAGATCCCGGCGGCCTGCATCTCCGCGACCAGCGCCCGGGCGGCCTTGGACTTCTCGCGCAGCTCCCCGAGGGTAAGGTCGGGAACCCACTCGTCGTTGAAGGCGATGAGGTACTCGGTCATGGCTCCTCCTTGTGCCGGGCGGCTCCTGCAGCAACCCTCCAGCATCGCAACGAACGGCGCCTGCCTAATCCGACAGGCGCCGGGCAGCCCCGAACCGGGGAAATATGAGGTGCTGGCCGTCCACCTCCTGGCCTAGCATTCAGCCGATGAACGAGAAAGTCACGACCGAGAGAACTCTGACTGTCAGCGTGCCCGGCGGCGAGCTGATCGGGGTGCGGTCCGGGTCGGGGCGGCCCTTGCTCGTTCTGCACGGCGGACCGGGCATGAACGACTACAGCAACTGGTTCGCCGCCGAGCTGGGGGGCTGGGACGCGCTCCGCTACACCCAGCGCGGCGTTGCCCCGTCGGTCACCGCAGGGCCGTTCACCATCGAGCAGCATGTGTCTGACGCGCTGGCCGTGCTCGACCAGCACGACGTGGCTGCCGTCACGGTGCTCGGCCACAGCTGGGGCGGCTACCTGGCGATGCAGCTGGCCGCGCGGGCACCGGGCCGGGTCAGCGCGCTGGTGCTCGCCGACACTCTCGGCGCCGTGGGCGACGGCGGTCTTGCCGGTTTCGGGGACGAGCTGGCGGCCAGGGCGACGCCCGAAGCCAGGGCCAGGATGACGGAGCTGGACGAGCTCACCGCCACCAGCGAGGAGGAGCAGGCGGCCGCGGCGGCGCTGGAGTATTTCCGGCTGGACTGGCCAGGCTATTTCGCGGTCCCGGCTGCAGGCGCCGCCGGTCCCGGACACAGTGCGGGTGGGCTCAGAAGCTTTTGAGCAAACAGCCGCGTCGATCGCCGCGGCCGTCGAGCGCGGTGACCTGCCCGGCCTGCTGAGCGGATTCACCGGGCCGGTGGAGGTTCTCGCAGGCGAGTGCAGCCCGTTTCCGCGGCAGGCGGCCGAGGCCACGGCCGCGGTGTTCCCGGACGCACGGCTGACAATCGTGCCCGGCGCCGGGCACCAGGTCTGGCACGAGGCACCGGGCTGCATGGCCGCGGCACTGAGCCGTGTCGCCGCCCGGCTGGCCTGATCCCGTTAGCCCTGCGCGCCGGTCCCGGCGGCGGTGATTTATCGATCATTCGCGGACAATACGGCGCCAAACGGTTCACGGGCCGGGTTCGCTGCTGGCTAGTTCCCGGGCGGTGTCGGGGTGGTCGTTGCGGGTAGAAACGCAGTGTCGTGACCGAGTTGACCGTGGGCTGTGCAGCTGGCCGCAGAGACGGTGAGGGGCACTGATCTGATGCGTTCTGACATCATTCCCGGTGGCACGTTCCCTGACTACGCGCTGCCCGACGATACCGGCACTGTCCGCACGCTGAGCGAGATCCAGGGCCGGGATCCGATGATCCTGACGCTCGCGCGGGGCAACTACTGCCCGAAGGAGCACCGGCAGCATCTGGAACTGGCCGGGCATTATGCGGAGATCGCGGTGGCGCTACACCCAGGTCGCCACGATCGCCACTGATGACCATCACACGCTGCAGGAGTTCCGCAAATCGGTCGGCGCGCCGTGGCCGTTCCTGTCCGATCCGGGGCGGGTCGTCCAGAAGGACCTGGACATCCAGGAGTACACGGACCCCGAGCACAACCCGATGATCCCGCACACCCTGGTGCTCAAGCCCGGCCTGGTGATCCACAGCGTCTATAACGGCTACTGGTTCTGGGGCCGGCCGTCGTTCTATGACCTGTGGCGCGACCTGCGAGCGGCCACCGCCGAGATCCGCCCGGACTGGGACCTGTCCGTGCCGGGCTTGCGCGAAGCCTGGGAGGCCGGCGACTACTCCAGGTTCCACGGCTGGGACCGGCGGGCGGCCGGGGCTACGCCGAACTCGTATGAGTGACACAGCCGAGTAACACGCCGGCGGGGCTGACAAGGGCCCGGTCCGGCCCGTGCGAGTGACGGAGGGGGCGGGGCCAGTGCGCACGCCAGTCTGCGAAATGCTCGGAATCGAACAGCCGATCGTGCAGGCACCCATGGCCGCGATTCCGCCGCTGGCGGCGGCGGTATCCGACGCGGGGGCGCTCGGGATGGTGACCCTGACGTGGTCCGACGACACGGGCGCGGTCGTCCGGGAGACAGCGGAGCTGACCTCGCGGCCGTTCGGCGGCAACTTCGTCCTCACCAGCGATCACCACCGTGACCTTGACCGGGCCCTGGACGCCGGGCTGCGGATCGTCTCGTTCATGTGGGGCGACCCGGCCGGCTACATCGGGGCGGTGCACGCCGCGGGCGGGATCGTCCTGCACACCGTCGGCAGTGCCGAGGAAGCCCGCCGCGCGGTAGGGGCCGGCGCCGACATCATCGTCGCGCAGGGCTGGGAAGCCGGCGGCCACGTCTGGGGCCAGGTCGCGACGCTGCCCCTGGTGCCTGCCGTCGTCGACGCCGTCGCGCCGGTACCGGTGATCGCGGCCGGCGGGATCGGCGACGCCCGCGGAGTCGCCGCCGTCCTTGCCCTCGGCGCCCAGGCCGCCTGGCTGGGCACCCGGTTCCTGCTCGCAGACGAGATGCCCCTGCACGACGACTACCGGCGCCGCCTGATCGCCGCCGCCGAAACGGACCCGCAGTGGTACCCGAACCTCTACGATGTCGGCTGGCCCGACTCCCCGCACCGCGCCCTGAGCAACTCCACCTCCAGGGCATGGGACGCCGCCGGCCGCCCTCCCGACGCCCAGCGCCCCGGAGCGGGCGACACCATCGCGCACTTCGCTTCCGGCGAGGCCATCGTCCGCTACGAGCCAGCCCCGCCCATGACCGGCACCACCGGCGAGATCGAGGCGCTCTCCATGTGGGCCGGGCAAAGCGTCGCCCTCGCCCGGCAGCCGCAGTCAGCAGCAGACATCGTCACCGAACTCACCTCCCGCCTTTAAGCCAGACGGCAAGCGCACGGACGCGGCCTCTCGGCGGCAGGCAGTCCTCGTCAAGGGAGATGCTGACATTCCCAGTCAGGAAATGCAGGACGTGATCGACCTCCTCAGGGATAAGCAGAGGGTGAGTGCGAGCATGCCTGCGCCGCCGCTGGAGGAGCGCCGGGCCACCTTCGTGCCCGGCGGCCGCCTCCATCCCGTGCCTGACGATGTGCGGGTAACCGAGGTGACCGCAGGCGGGGTGCCGGCGCACTGGCTGGCCGCGCCGGGCGCGGATGCAGGCCGCGTACTGCTGTTCCTGCACGGCGGAGGATTTGAGCTCGGGTCGCTGCGCAGCGACGGCGAGCTGGCGGCCCGGCTGGGGCGGGCCAGCGGGATGCGGGTGCTGTTTCCTGAGTACCGGCTGGCTCCCGAGCACCCGTTCCCTGCCGCCATCGACGACGTGCTAGCGGCCTGGCGGTGGCTGCGTGCCGGCCAGGGTCTCAGCGCGCGGTCGATAGCCGTGGCCGGTGACTCGGCCGGCGGCGGGCTCGCGGTGGCACTGCTCGTGGCCGCCCGTGACGCCGGGGAGGAGCTGCCGGCGGCCGTCGTCCTGATGTCCCCGACGGTCGACCTGACCGGCTCGGGGACCTCGATGACCGAGCGCGCCGATCAGGATCCGCTCTCCACCCCCGCCATGCTGCGTCAGTTCGCGGCGGGCTATCTGGCCGGGGCTGACCCGATGACGCCGCTGGCGTCGCCGCTGTTCGCATCCCTGACCGGGCTCCCGCCGCTGCTCATCCAGGTCGGCACGGCCGATCTGCTGCTCAGCGACTCCGAGCGGCTGGCCGCCGCGGCCGCCCGGGCCGGTGTCGATGTCAGCCTGCACATCGGCGAGGGCCTGCCCCACGTCTACCCGATCATGCTCGGCACCCCCGAGGCAGAACAGGCCACTGAGCAAAGCGGCACATTCCTGCGGGCCCGGGCATGACCGTCCAGGGGAACCTCGAGGAGGAAACATGACCAGCGCGTCTGCTCCAGTTCTTTCCCATCGAGAGCCAGAGCTGGCCGGACAGACGGTCGTCGTGATCGGCGGAAGCTCCGGCATCGGGATGGAGACCGCCCGGCGGGCCCGGGCGGAGGCCGCAGACGTTATTCTCACCGGCCGGAATCCCGGCCGGCTGAAGCAAGCGGCTACGGAACTCGGCGCGCAGCGCACGGCGGCCTTCGATGCCACCGATTCTGGCCAGCTGGCGGCGTTCTTCCAGGCGCTGCCCGCACCGGTCGACCACGTGCTCGTCACCGGGCCCGGCCCGTACTATGCGCCCCTCGCCGACCTCGACCGGGAGCGGGCGCACCGCGATTTCGACGCGCACCTCTGGCTGGCTGTGGCGGTCGCGCAGCAGGCCGTCGGCAAGGTACGGCCGGGGGGCACCCTGCTGTTTATGGCCGGCACGGCCGGGGCGCGCGGGCCCGGCCTGTCGATGAGTGCCGCGGTCACCGCCGCTCTGCCCGCCCTGATCGCCAACCTCGCCGTCGAAGTGGCGCCGATCAGGGCCAACCTGATCGCGGCCGGCTTCGTCGACTCGCCGCTGTCCGCCACGCTGCTTGGCGACGAGCTTCAGGCTCGCCGGGACCAGCTCCGGGCGACGCTTCCGATCAGGCGCGTCGTCGGCCCTGCCGATGTGGCCGCGCTCGCTGTTCACATCATGACCAACACCGCCCTTACCGGCGGGACCTATGACATCGACGGCGGCCAGCAGCTGGTCTCTTCGTGAACATGCGACAGTGACGGAGGCAGGGATGGAAAAAGAAGCAGTCGGTTACGAGCGCGACATCCGCCCGCTGTTCCGGGAGAAGGACATCAGCTCGATGGCCAGGGCGTTCGATCTGTCGTCCTATGACGACGTGCGTGCCAACGCCGACGGAATCCTGGCGAAGGTCGCAGACGGGTCGATGCCCTGTGACGGTCCGTGGCCGCAGGAGCGGGTCGAGCTCTTTCGCCGCTGGGTCGACGCCGGCTGTCCGGCCTGAACGCGGGCCGTGACGCGGCCGTAATCGTGATCGACGTCACCAACCCGCTGAAAGCTGGAAGCCATCGGGCCGACCGCCTGACCGCGTGCCTCCCTAGCTGAGAAAGGCTCGTTACCGCCGCCCTGCTCTGGCGAGCATCCCGTCAAGAACAACGTCGATGGCGAAGCGGAACCGCTCATCGCTATCTCCCGCGACGAGCTGTGCGGCGTGAGCGGTGATGAGAGGGAAGCGGTCGGGCGGCAGTCCGGCGAAGGTCGTGTAGAGCTCGGCAGCCAGCGCCTGGTGGTCGGCAGGCCGTACGTCGTCCTCGATAGCGGCGTACGTCACCAGCAGGGCAAAGATGTCAGCACCCCAGGCGGCGTCCTGAGGATCGAGGCCGCCCGCGAGCAGGATTCCCAGCAGGTTCTCAGTCAGGCGCAGGGCCGCTTCGGTCGTGGGGGGGTCGGCCATGGCCGTCGCGGCGATTCCGGGATGAGCGGCCAGTGCGCGGTGCATTCGGTCAAGAAGAGAGTGCAGCTGAGCACGCCAGCGCGCCGGATCCGGGCATTCGAGCTCGATTCCGGCGGTGATGCGGTCCTGCATGGCCTGGAGCAGGCCCTCGCGGCCGGAGACATAGACGTAGAGCGAGGCAGCGCCCGTATCTAGCGCGGCTGCGACCCGCCGCATCGTGACTGCCTCAAGACCCTCAGACTTGAGGATCGCCAGGGCCGCGTCGACGACCGCGTCCTCGCTGAGCGGTGCCTTTGCCGGCCGGTCACGAGTCGAGCGGTGGTGGCTCGTGGCGTTCATCGTTGCTGGACCTCCCGGCGAAAGACACTACGGACTCTACTTGGCGAGAACGCCGTCCGTGACGTACAGTGTTCGTAACGAACAGCGTACGTCCTGCTTGCGCGCCCGTACGACTCGCTCTGGTCGCCGATCTGAAGGTTCTCATGGGTACCGTCACCACTGCTACTGCCACCAGCACGCAGCCCTACCGGCTGCGCTGGGTCGTGGCGGCCGTCGTGCTGGCAGCCAACGTCATGGATCTGCTCGACGCCACGATCGTCAACGTTGCCGCTCCCTCCGTCCATCGCGACCTCGGCGGAGGCGCCAGCACCATCCAGTGGCTGAGCGCCAGCTACACCCTGGCCTTCGCCGTTCTGCTGATCGCCGGGGCACGGCTCGGGGATATCCTCGGCCGCCGCCGCCTGTTTCTCGTCGGCTCGGCAGGCTTCACCCTCTTCTCGGCCGCCTGCTGCGTCGCGCCCACCATCGGCGTGCTCATCGCCTTCCGGACGCTCCAGGGTGCCTTCGGCGCGCTCATGATCCCCCAGGGCTTCGGCCTGATGAAGCAGGTTTTCGACGACGACGCCGAGTTCGATAAGGCAACGGGCCTGTTCGGTCCGGCGACGGGCCTGGCGATGCTCGCCGCGCCGATCGTCGCCGGCTCGCTCATCGACGCCAACCTGTGGGGAACCGGGTGGCGCCTGGTATTCCTCATCAACCTTCCGATCGGCGCGCTGACGCTGCCTCTCGCGATCCGCTCGCTGCCCCGCGGCGCCACGCACCCCGGCATCAGGCTCGACATCGGAGGCGTCGGGCTGATCGGCCTGGCGCTGGTCGCGATCATCTATCCGCTTATCCAGGGGCGGACCGACGGCTGGCCCGCCTGGTCCTTCTGCCTCCTCGCGGCTGGCCTGATCCTCCTCGTCGTTTTCCTGCGCTACGAGCGGCGTCGGAAGAACAGCCCGCTGATCGAACCCACACTGCTCGCCAACCGCACCTACCTCAGCGGCGTCGCGGTCGCACTGGCCCTCTTCGGCGCCTTCGGCGGGCTTCTGCTCTGCGTTTCGCTCTACGGCCAGCTCGGGGAAGGCTGGTCACCGATCCACGCCGGCCTCGCGCTGACGCCGATGGTCGCGGGGATGATCCTCGGCATGGTCGGCTCTCTCGCCCTGGTCAGCCGGCTCGGACGTCACCTGCTTCATATCGGAATACTGCTCATCGCCGCGGGCGCCGCCGGACTGGCGCTGATCCTGGCCGGCACCCGCAGCGCCTCGACCTGGGACCTCGTGCCCGGTCTCCTCTTTATCGGCGCAGGTGTCGGTGCCAGCATCGGGCAGCTTTTCCGCTTCATCCTGACCAGCGTGAACATGACCGAGGTCGGATCCGCCTCTGGTGTCCTGGAAGCGGTACAGCAGCTCTCGACTTCGCTCGGAGTGGCGGTCCTCGGCACCATCTTCTTTTCCGCCTTCGGCCACCACCTGCCCTCGTACGCACTGCAGATCACCGCGTGGGCCTGCCTGGTACCACTGGCGGCGGCCTTCGTCCTCGTGTTCCGCCTGCCCATGCACCCGCGGGAAGAGCAGACTCACTAGTGCAGAGCCGCGGGGCACGGGGATGGTGACAAGAAAGGCAGCGGCATGGCCAGCGCGCACTTGTACGACACCATCGGAGGCGCTTACACCGCCACGCGGCGCACCGAGCCGCGGATCGCAGCGAGGGTCTGGGCCGCCCTCGGCGAGGCACAGACGGTACTGAACGTCGGCGCCGGCACCGGCTCCTACGAGCCTCCCGGCCGTGACGTCACCGCAGTGGAACCGTCGGCGCTCATGCGCGCGCAGCGTCCCGCAGGCGCTGCGCCGTGCGTGGCCGCCGTCGCGGAGAGACTTCCCTTCAGGGACCAGTCCTTCGATGCGGCGATGGCATTTTCCACCATTCATCACTGGCAGGACCCGATCGCGGGCCTGCGCGAGATGCGCCGCGTGGCCCGCCGCGTAGTGGTGTTCACGCACGAGAGCAGTGAAGCCGGATGGCTTCGCCGGTTCTGGCTCATTCGCGACTACCTCCCTGAGGTCGCTGACCTCGTCGCCGAGCGGCCGTCGCTGGCCGCGCAGGCCCGCGCGATCGGAGCCCGAGTGGAGCCGGTGCTTCGTTCCGTGGGACTGCGCTGATGGTTTCTTCGAGGCTTACTGGCGCCGACCAGGGATATATTTTGACGCCGGTGTGTTGAGCAGTATCGGTGTGGGCCGGACTGGGCCGGCGGCCGAGGAGCGGGCTGTACGCAGCCTCCGTGATGACCTCGCATCCGGCCGGTGGGCCGAGCGCAACCGCGACCTCGTCGCTCTCGAGAAGGCCGAGCTCGGCCTTCGCCTGCTGATCGCCTGAATCTGCCGCAGACTTAAGCAGCCACTGGCCGCCCGAGCTAAGCCCGGCCGGCCAGCGGTCAT
>CAVOKK010000021.1:0-7092 GCA_963696455.1 uncultured Actinomycetota bacterium | reverse complement strand
AGTCCGCAGCACGTTCGCGGGAAGCTTTCCGCCGTTCACTGGCCAGCCACCGCAGGTGCCGAGGCCGGCGCTGCTCGACGCGAAGCAGGCGCTGGCGAAGATTGACCGGCTCTCCGCGCTGGTGCCGCCGGAGGCGCCGTGGCGCACCGCGGGTGCGCGAAAGTTCGACGGCCAGACCTGCAGACCAGGCTTGACGCGAATACCCGCACCCCGTTCGCGCGATTCGTGCTCACTCAGCAGGCGCTGATCGGCGGCTCCGGAGCAAGCGAGCCGGACGAGGTCTCTCTCCTGCACATCCTGTTCGCCAATCGGCAGGCCCCGCAGGCCGAAGGCCCGGAGACTGACCTTTTCTACGGCGCAGCAGGCCAGATACCGGAGCTCATCGCGCGCAGGATCGGGGACAGCATCGTCCTTCGCCTCCCCGGTCACGGCTATCAGCACGGACAGTCGTGGCGCCACTGTCACAGCAGGAAATCGCCGCTACCGCAGCCGGGCGGCAATCGTCGCGGTCCCCCCGTTCCTGGCTGGCCAGATCTCCTATGACCCGGCACTACCGATGCGCCGCAGCCAGCTGACTCAGCGCGTCCCGATGGGATCGCTGTTCAAGGTGCTGGCCATTTACCCGTCCGCCTGGTGGCGCGCCGAAGGCCTGAACGGCGCCGCGACGGGTGACCGGCCGACGCTCGGCTTCGCTGCTGACAGCTCGCCGCCAGGTGGCAGGCCAGGCATCCTGGCCAGCTTTATTGCGGGAACGCGCGCAGTGGACCTGAGCAGCGGCTCCCGGTCGCAGCTTCGCGCTGCGATCCTCGCCGACCTGGCCGCCTATTATGGTCCGCGCGCCGCTCATCCGGTCGATCTGATCGTGGTGGAGTGGCCGAAGGAACGGTGGACCGGCGGCGCGTTCACGAGCTTCATGCAGCCGGGCACCTGGACCGGCTACGGTCAGGCGCTCCGCGAGTCGGCTGGCCTGATCGACTGGGCGGGGACTGAGGTAGCGGACCGGTGGAGCGGCTACTTTGACGGCGCCGTCCGCGCAGGACAGGATGCGGCGAGCCGGACGCTCAAGATTCTCTGACTGTGCCCTGCAAGCCCCTCTGCAGATCGAGGGCTACCTTCTCGAACGGCTCCTGGTGCACCGCGACGCTGCCGCTGAACGGGTACTCGAGTTCCAGGACGAGCACCACGCTGGCCCCGATCAGGATCGCCACGCAGGCCACCATGACGTAGTGCAGCCACGCGGCGCGTATGCCCAGAAGCAGCGTGAACCCCAGGGTGCTCAGGCTGGACAGGATGACGACGAGCCACAGCACCCCCGGTATGTTCTGGGCCGCCAGATCGAGCCGCTGCTGGCGTTCCTCGCCGATGTCGTTGATCTGGGTCAGCATGCTGCCCAGGAACTCCTGGTCGGACAGGCCGCGCACGTTGAGCCGCTGGACGGTGCCGATGAGCCGGTCGAAGTCCTGCTGCGCGGCAGGGCTGCCCTCGCCGCGGGCCATGGCTCGCCATTCCGATGTGGACACCGACTCGGCGTACGCGGTTACCTGGGCCTCTATCCGGCTCTGGGCCGAAGGCCCGAACGCCCGGCTGAACTGCACGAGATCACGCAGGTCCGATGTCTCCGCCTGGACGGTATCGCCAGCACTGGTGTACTGATCCCACAGCGTGATCACCATGAACCCGACGATGATCGCGTACACGACCGCGACGGTCGCGCCCAGATAGCCGACCGCCTCGTTCTGGTGGCCGCCGATGAGGTCAGGCGAACGATGCCGGATCAGGGCCTGGAGCGCCACGGCCAGTAAAGGTATGCAGATGAGCGCGATCGCGGCCAGCCACCAGACCGAGACGTTCTCGACAATCCATCGCGGCACAGCCGTCCCCCTCAGCTCGCCATGCCGACGTTGCCGGCGCCACAGTGTAAGGCGCGGTTAGCGCGCAGGCGAGGACCGCGGGCTTTCGGGCCATTCCCTTTGCCTCAGGGCAGCTGGACCTCTGGTTGCGCACCTCCGACTGACGTTGCCGGGTCGCCGCCAGCAGGCTGGGCAGCGCTCTGGGGCTGGTCGAACAACAGCAGCCACGCGGTGTTGAACCCGACGAATACCAGGGCGATCAGCAAGAAGGCCTCGGCTCGCAGCACCGCCGTTCCGCCGGCAAATGCCAGGACGGCGACCAGAAGATACAGGACGATCGCGAGCAGGTAGGCGCCCAGGCTCAGCTGCCGGGTCAGGCGGGAAGCGGCCGCCTGTGCCGAGTCGGGCCGAGGCTGGTCAGGCCTCCCGCTGACCAGGACCAGGACGACCGCCCCGCCGAGCGCGATGATCGCGAAGGAGGCGCGCCAGAAGTCCGGGTCGTGCGGGTCAATCAGCGCGGCCAGGCCCATCATTCCTGGCAGCGCGAAATGCAGCGCGATGCCATAAGACCGCTTGAGATGAAAGAGGCTGCCAGTCCAGTCGTTGATGCGGATCTGCACCACGACAAGCCATAGGCCCAGCAGCGCGAAGCACGCCGGCGAAAAGGCACCGTAGAAAGCATTCAGCATGAGCATCCCTCCCATTGCCCAGACCCGCCGCAGCCTGTGGCCGGGCGGCAACTACAACTGTGCCCCGCCCGGGGCCGCCTGGCGATGCCAGGCCGCCAGCCCGTTCCTGCATCACGAAGGTGCCGGCCCGGGCTGCGCGCTCTCCACCCGTCGACGAGATCTGCCGACGGCGCTCGGCAACTGGGGTGCGGCAGGGGCGGCACCGTCAGCCAGATCCGGCAGGCCAGCGCGGCGGGCGACATCGCGGTCGTGCTGCACGCGCAGGGTCTCGGGGCAATCGGGGCGGATGCCGGCCTGCTCGAGTGCTACGCCGCACTGGGTCTGCGAGTAGCTCAGCTGACCTACAACTACCGTAATCAGCTGGCGGATGGCTGCCTCGAACCAGCCGACGGCGGCCTCAGCGTGGCGGGCCGGGCCGCGGTCCGGCAGCTCAACGCGCTCCGCATCGTGCCCGACATCTCGCACACCGGGGCGGCATCCAGCCGGGAGATCATTAACCTGTCCGGTCAGCCCGTCATCGCCAGCCACAGCAACGCGCGCGCAGTGTGCGACTCGCCGCGCAATCTCACTGACGACCTCATCCGCGCTGTGGCCTCGACGGGCGGCGTGATTGGCCTGTGCGCGTTCCCGTCCTTTGTGTCACATGGCCGGCCTGACGTCGGCGATCTCGCCCGCCATGCGCTGCACATCGCGGATCTGGTCGGGCCGCAGCACGCTGGCATGGGCCTGGACTTCGCCGACGAGGATGAGGACGATTACGACTTCTACGGCTACGACGAGCGCTACTACCCGCGGCCTCCGTGGACGCGGCCAGCCGGCATCGAGACGCACGCCGGCGTTCCGTCGCTGCGGGCGGCCCTGCTGACCGCGGGGTTCTCAGCGCCCGAAGCCGACGGGATCCTGGGCGAGAACTTCCTGCGCGTATTCGACCAGTCCTGGGGCGGATAGGCCTCGGCCCGGGCTCGTTTGCGCCTGGCACCCCGGCGGCATCCTCGACACGGGGCGCATCCAGCCACCTCCGTTCCCTCGCCTGTGCCCGTGCGCGGGCGGCGGCGCACGACGACGAAGGCAGCCGCGGCAGCCACCGCCCCGATCGCGAGCGCGATGAACGGGAAAGCGCTGTAAGGGGCGGGCTGGCCGGGCTGGCACAGCTCGACGAACGGGACGATCAGGGTCACGGACCCCAGAGCCGGGATTGCCACGTGCCGGACAGGCGAGAACGAGGCCCGATGCCGGCGCCACATGAAAACGGGCAGCGAGACCATCGTGAGGAAGTAAACGAAGAGGATCACGATCGTCGCCATGGTGGAGCACTCCGCGTACAGTCCCACCGGGTTCATCGAGCCGGTGTCGCCGGTGATGAGACAGCTAACCCACCAGACTCCGATGATTCCCAGCCCGCCGATCGCCATGAACACCAGCGCATTGACCGGCGTCTCGGAGCGAGACCGCACGTGTCCGAGCCTGGCCGGAAGCAGCCCGGTCCTCCGCCGTCGAAGAGCATGCGTGACTGGGAGTCCGCTCCGGCGACCAGGGTGGCGAGCACGGAGACGATCCCGGCGATCCACGCCAGCAGGCCGGCCGGGCCGAGATAGTGGTCAGCCACGGTCAGGAAAGGGACTGATGAGCGGCCGATGGACGACACGTTGTACCGGAATCCCGTGACGGTCGCATAGGCGAAGAGGACCAGCAGCGCGGCTGCGATCGCCACTGAGATGTAAAGAGCTCTGGGGATGGTGCGCCGCGGATCGCGGCTCTCCTCGGCGAGCGCGGGTCCGTTCTCCCATCCGATGAACATGAACAGGGCCAGCGGGAAGCCTGCCGACAGGCCCGCAAGGCCTCCGGTGAGGTGTCCCCAGGAGAACGGTATGCCCGACAGGACGGCCCGCTGATCCACCAGGACCAGGGCGCAGACCGCAAGCATGATCGCCACCTGGAAAACCACGGCGGCCGCGACCGCGGCGGTGGAGAGCTTGACCCCGCGGGCGGTCAGCCAGATCGCACCCGCCGTCAGAGCGAGCGAAATGGGTCCCCACGGCGGATGCCAGGAGGTGTAATGCGCGAGCGTCATTGCCACCAGCCCGCCCGACATGGTGAAAACCGCCGCGATCGCGACGGTGTAGCCGACAGTGACCAGCAGGGCCGTGGCTACGCCGGCCCTGGCGCCGAGCGCAGTCTCGACATAAGTGATGAAGCTTCCCGCCGACGGCTCAGCTCTGGTGAACTCGGCCACGGTGAAAGCCAGAAGCGCGACCGCCACGGTGGCGGCGAGGATCGTCAGCGGCGCGGCAACTCCCGCGGTTACCGCGATCACCCCGAACCCGAAGTAGAAGTCGATCCCCGGCCCGATATTCGCGACCGTTGAGGCGGTCACGTCGGCCGTCCCGAGTTGCCCGGCTTTGAGATGGTCTCCGCTCTGGCTCACCACGTCTCCCCGGGCTGGCAGCTGCCTGCTACCCCCGATTGTGGCAGCGCATCGGCGTTTGCCGGAGGAGGTATGCCCGGCTGCCAGGACACCCGGGAGAATAGGTCCAGATGAAGCACCAGGCAGGAAGAGAGGCCAGCGATGAGTGATCGCATCCCGCACGACCCGTTTGTCGAGCGGACCACGGTAGAGGAGCGCCGCTACCGCAAGCAGCGGCTGGCCATCGCATTCCGCATCTTCGGCCGGCTCGGCTTCGAGGAGGGAGTGGCCGGCCATATCACCGCGCGGGATCCGGAGCATTCCGACCAGTTCTGGGTCAACCCGTTCGGGATGAGCTTCAGGCAGATCCGGGCGCGGGACCTGATCCTCGTCGACCATGCCGGCACCGTTCTGCACGGGACCTGGCCGCTGAACCAGGCCGCCTTCGCCATCCACTCGCAGGTCCATGCGGCCCGGCCCGACGTGGTAGCCGCGGCCCACTCGCACTCTGTTCACGGCAAGGCCTTTGCCTCCCTGCACCGGCCGCTGCGGCCCCTCACTCAGGACGCCTGCATCTTCTTCGAAGACCACGGCCTCTATGACGGTTACGGCGGTGTCGCTAACGACGTCGAAGAGGGCAAGCGCATCGCCGCCGCCGTCGGCGCGTCCAAGGCCGCGATCCTGGCCAACCACGGCCTCATCACCGTCGGTCAGTCGGTCGACGAGGCCGTGTTCTGGTTCGTCAGCATGGAGCGCTCATGTCAGGCCGAGCTGCTGGCTATGGCAGCCGGTGAGCCGCGGCCCATCGACGGCGAGACGGCCCGGTCCACCTACGCCCAGGTCGGCACTCCCCTGGCCGGCTGGTTCAGCGCCCAGCCGCTGTTCGACTGGATCCTGGCCGAGCAGCCGGACTGCCTCGAGGACGAGTGAGGAAACCAGCTGCGCGCTGGCGATCGGCCCGGCCATCATGACGCTGACGGGCGCCAGGATGCATGCTGACGATATCGAGACGGACGTTGCGCTCATCCGCAAGCTGCTTTCCGGGCAGTTCCCGCAGTGGATGGACCTGCCGATCAGCCGGGTCACGTCCTACGGCACGGACAACGACATCTACCGGCTCGGCGATCAGCTGGCAGCCAGGCTCCCCCGCCGTCCTGGCTGGGCTGTCGCTCAGGTGCAGCTCGAGGCCAGGTGGCTGCCTAAGCTGGCACCCCAGCTTCCGCTGGCCCTGCCAGTGCAGGTGGCGATGGGGCATCCGGCTGACGGGTACCCGTTTAACTGGGCGGTGTACGAGTGGCTGCCCGGCTCGGATGCCAACGGCACCATCGGCGACCTGAATCAGGCCGCGGTCGATCTCGCTGCCTTCATCACGGCGCTGCGCCGGGTTGACACAGCCGGCGCGCACGCGCGGATCCCGAACGCGCGGGGCGGCCCGCTGGCCGAGGCTGACGAGATGGTTCGCAGCTCCGTCGCGCAGCTAGGCAACCGCATCGACGGGGATGCCGTGCTGCGATCATGGGCCGAGTCCCTCGGCGCGCCGGAGTGGGACCGCCCGGATGTCTGGGTACACGGCGATCTTCTGCCAGGGAACCTGCTCGTCGCCGATGGCAGGCTCTCAGCTGTTATCGACTTCGGAGGCCTGAACGTCGGTGACCCGGCGTGCGATCTGCAGCCTGCGTGGAACATCTTCACCGGAGACAGCAGGCAGAGATTCCGTGCCGAACTCGGCGACGACGAGGCGTCCTGGCTCCGGGGCCGTGGCTGGGCCCTGCAGGCGGTGATCGGCATCAACGAGTACTGGGACACCAACCCGGGAATTGTCGCTCAGTGCTCCCGTGCACTGGCCGAGGTTCTGGCCGACTCCGCCTGATCGCGGCCAGTGCGACATCGCGAGGCCTGCCCGTGCTAGTCTTCTAGAACACTAGAAGAGGGGTGCCGGTGACAAGCGGACCATGGGCGATGGGTGATCCGGGGCCAGGCGGCCGGTTCGGGTCATTCGGCGGTCGTTTCGTCCCTGAGGCGCTGGTGCCTGCATGCGAGCAGCTGGAGACGGCGTTCCGGGCGGCCCGGGCCGACGCGGGCTTCCAGGCGGAGCTGGCCGGCCTGCTGCGCTCGTACGCTGGCCTGCCGACTCCGGTCACCGAGGCCA
>CAVOKK010000020.1:0-6783 GCA_963696455.1 uncultured Actinomycetota bacterium | reverse complement strand
TGCCTGACGCCGCTTCGCCGCCGCTCGTGGCAACAGGCCCATTGAGCCAGCAGAGCCCGCCGGATCTCAGCTCGCCAGGGGCAAAGGTCCCCGCCAGGCCGTCGGCAGTCTTGACGGACTTGCCCATGCCCGGCACGATATGAGCGCTGGCTAGCTGCATGAGCAGCCGACGGGCACGACGAAGTCCCCGTACCGGCCTTCCGGCGCGGGGGCATGACGCCCCGCGCCGCGCCCCCGGGTGCGGGGGACCAGACGCCGCCTGCGCGGACGCCTCCTGCGGGGGCGGAAACGACCGCATTGGTGGGGCTCAATGCCAACTCTCGTACGTAGGTTACTCGCGCTGTTGTCGCTGTTGTCGCTTCCGATCGCGCTCGTCGTCCTCTCCGGGGGAACGGCGTCGGCGCGGGCGGCCGGGGCAACCAGCACCGTCACATCGTCGAGCCTGGGGACGAATCCGCCGACGTTTACCGGTCCCGCTGCGACTGGCTGCGCCTCGGCTGGCTGCTCGCTGCTGACAGGACCGTTCCGGACACCCTCCACGGCGTCCCTCGCTGCCTCGTCTTCCGCGGCGGCGGCCGCGGTGAAGAACGCGGCTACCGCGAAGCCGGCAGCCGCATCCGAGGCAGCGGCGGACCCGCCGCATGCTCTGCCGTCGCCCGTCTTCAAGCGCGATGGCGCCGATCCCTCTCCGCCCGCTGTCAGCTGCCAGCCGCTGGGTCCGGGCTGTGACCCCATCAGCAAGTCGGCAGGCGGTGCCGCCAGCGTGAAGGGCCTCAACGCGGTGGACAGCGGCACGCTGAGCACTAACGTGCTCGTGCCGCCGGACATCGAGCCCGCGGACCAGGGACTGTGCGCCAGCAACAAGTACGTCGTCGAGACCAACAACATCGGCGAGATCCTGGTCTTCAACACGGCCCTGCAGCGCAAGTCAGCACCGATCCCGCTTGACACCCTCATGGGACTCACCGGCAAGGGATATAGCAGCGGGGGAGACGTGTCGTGCCTGTTCGACAGGAGCAACGGCGGGCACTGGTTCTTCACCGAGATCGTGTCGACGAATTCCGAAGCCAGCGGCGGGCCGTTCGCCGGCTGCTTCGCGGGCCAGACCCCCAGCGACTGCCTCGAGGGTGTCGCGGTGACCGTGGGATCGAACCCCTTCGGTCCCTACAATGTCTATTTCGTCAATGCCAATTACAACCCGAAGGAGCCTGGCTACCCCTACCTGTTCAATGACTTCGCGAAGATCGGTGCCACGCGGGACGCGTTCCTCCTGTTCTACGACGAGTTCCCGAACAATCCGTCGGCGCCGGGAATCGGCGGCGGCGGCTTCAACGGGTCCCAGGAATTCGCGTTCGACAAGAACGCGCTCGAACAGGGCCTGCCCGTTGCCAGGCCCAGCGGAAAACCGAACCCGAAGTTCAACGTGGCCATCGAGAATATGGGCCTGCTGCCCACGCCGGACGGCACCTGCGCGTCCGACAATACGGATCATCTGCCCGGCCTCACGTGCTGGTATCAGACGATTCCGGCCCAGGCCCCCGACCCGACCCAATTCGACAACAGTCATGGCGGCTCCGGCTTCATGCTCAGCTCGCTTGACTTCTACGGTGCGGGCGACAACCGGTTCGCCGTCTTCGACTGGACCGGCCTCCGCGGCCTGAACAGCTACAACTGCTCGAAGTGCGCCGGTATCAAGTTCGGCGGCCAGCTATTCTCCGGCGTGCAGACCTACTACGGCGAGGGATTCCTGGCGGCGCAGAAGACCGGGCCGATACCGCTGGGTGACGAATGCGGCGCCGCCGGCCTCAGCGTCGGGACTCCGCCCCCCGCCTCCTGCCCCGAAGGCGGGATCGCCACCAACGGCGACGGATTCACCCAGGTTTCCCAGGCTCAGAATCAGCTCTGGGGCGCCGTGTCGACGGAGGTCGACCAGACGTACTCCTCGGAGGCGGCCCCGGAGGTACACCAGGGCGCTGCTTACTGGGTCGTCGGCACGCGCAGCTTCGACAAGCGGGGAGTTTTCACCCTCACGAGCCAGGGATATGTGTCGCCGAAGCATGAGGACCTGGCCTTCCCGGCCATGGCAGCGGAAGGCTTCCCCTGGCAGGACGGCGGGAACGGCGGCGCGATCATGACCTTCACGCTGACCGGCAACGGCGGGCCTACCGGGGCCGACAACGGCGGCTTCTTCCCCAGCACCGCTTTCGCCAGGCTGACCAGCACGTCGGGCGGCCTCGTGGGTCCTGTCCATGTATCGGCGCTGGGCCGGTCACCTCAGGACGGCTTCACCGAGTACCAGGGCTACCCGGGTGCGACGCGGCCGCGCTGGGGCGACTACAGCTGGGCGATCTTCGTACCCTGGTCAGGCGGCACGACCTACTTCGCTACTAACTACATCCAGTACCGGAATTGCACCGGCTCGGCCTTCACCCTGACCGTCGCAACCTGCGGCGGGACGAGAGATGGCCTTGCCAACTGGGGGACCTCAGTCAACTCGGTGAGGTCCTGGCATTAGTGCAGGCGCGGGATATTCAGGGCCGTCGGACCAGCGAGTCTGGCGGCCCTGGCCTGGCGGTGAGCCGCCAAAAGCATCCCGTAGCGCGGCAGGCGGCCCGGTTACGATAGCGACAGCCAGGATTCGCGCGTTGAAGGCGGTCACATGAGGCAGCCGGGCAAGCCTGTATTCGTCGTCGCGCTTCGCACCGGTGATGATGCCAGCGGGCTCGCTCGCTTGCTCGAAGACGTTCAGCTCCCGGAGCAGCCCGCCGTCTTTACGTCCCCGGAAGTGCGTGGCTCGGAGTACATCAGGACCCTGCGCGGCCGCTGCGCCGGGTTCTCCTGGCAACTCGGGGCAGGCGTCCCTGCGGTGTACCTCCTCGACCATGAGCCCGGGCTCGCTGCACTCATCCGCGGGCTACCAGGGACCTTCTATATCGGCTTGCCGGATGACGCTTCTGCAGGGGACTACGACGCCTTGTCCGCCACCTCCGTCATCACTTTCCTGACGAGCGGTCCCCTTGATTTTGCCACTGTGATCATGCGGGATTACAGCCGGCCGCCGGTGATCGTCTTTGATGAGCACGAGGCGCTGCTGATGGCCGCGCTCTCCTCGGATTTTCCTGATGACCTGGATGACTCGGACTTCGACTTCGGCGACTTGGCGTATGAGCCGGGACGCACGGAGTATCCGCCGTTCGGCGGCAGCCCGTACGCCCAGGACTCGGCTGGCGGCGGCCAGAACGCGCCGGAGGCAGCTCCGTCGTCCGGCGGCTTACTCGAGCTCCGCGAGGGTACTGGCACGGAGCCCCGACTTGCGGAATCAGCGCTGGTCGGGCCGGATCGTTTCTACGGTCGATCGGAGGAGCAAGGCGCGTTCCGCAAGCTCCTGGGAGATCTGATCAGTGCGCCGCCGTCAACGGCTGCCGGTAGCGCGACGTCTCCTGTGGTTCTCATCTCCGGGATCGGCGGAATAGGAAAGACATCGCTGTCGGCGCGGCTGTGCGACATCGCCCGGTCCGAGTACGAGTTCAGCGGGCGGGTCCGGGTCGTCGCGCTCGACTGGGATGATCACAAGGAGGGCGCGTCGGATCTGGCAGCGACCATAGGGAGCGCCGACACGGCCCGGGGGCTGCTGGGCATCATTGCCAGCGCATTCGGTCCCGACCCGCGCAGATCGTTCCGACGGTTTTACCGGGCTGCCGGTCAGATCCGCCAAGCCGAAGACCGCGCGCGCAAGCAACTGCCCCCGGGGACTCGGGAGCCGTCGCCACTGGCCGCCATCGGGCTCGCTGGCGCGCAGCTCCTCATCTCTTCGGCTGTTCCGCCCGGCATCGCGGGCCTGCTCAATGTCACGGTCGATCAGCTGCCCGCGCTCTCTCGGCAGGCGAAGGCGTGGCTCGAGCGGGTCCGGCCCGAGGACCGGGACATGATCCTGGACGGCGGTCCGCGACTCACTGAGGCGTTCGCCGCAGATCTGCGGGCGGCGTCCCGCGAGCGCCCGATAGTGCTCGCCCAGGACACGTACGAGATAGCCGCCTGGGCCGACGACCGATGCCTGCAGCGCCTGTACCAGCAGACCGGCCCTCGTGTTGCCTGGATTCTGGCGGCCCGTTTCACCGAGGGTCAGCGGCGCTCTTACGCGGTCAGCTGGCCGAACGGGGGGGTGATCAGCTTTGACCTGGGCAAGCTCAACCGGCTTGAGATCCGGACGTTCTTCACGCACGCCGCGCCCGAGCGGCCCGTCACTCGGCAGGAGATCGAGGTCATAGCGCGGGCAACGGGCGGAGTTCCCGTAGCGGTGGCCTTTGCGGCGGGCATGTGGCGCGGTGGCGCCAGCCTGGAGCTGATAGCCGGGACAGGCGACATCGGCGATCTGGGTGATGGCGACCTCGCGGCGGTCATGATCGACCGCTTCCTGAAGTATGCACGGCAGGACCAGAGTCGGCCGCTGGACTATGACCGGCTCTGCTGCCTGGCTCTGCTGCCAGACCGCACGGACCGGCCAGGTATCGAGGACGCGGACTTGCTGGCCGTCTTGTGGGGCGTGGATCAGGTTGGCCCGGTTCTGGAAGAGCTGGCGGCACGTTATGAATTCGTCCTGTCACGGCGACTGGTCGTGCGCGACGGCGTCCGGGAGCCGCTCAGGCAGCACCTGCTCACGGCAGTTTCGAGGCGAGACCTGCGGGCCAGGAACCGGCCGGCGATCGACTACCTTGCCGCCCGCCTGGACGACCGCCAGCAGCAGCTCGAGACGCTCGAGGCACGGGTCTTCGACGATGACTGGCAGAAGACTGTGCTGGCGCTGGCATGGCACAGGTTCTGGGATAGCTACGAGAGCGGATGGGCCACCGTGGTGGCGGCTCTGCCCGCGGCGATCGAGTTCGACCCCGGCTTCGGGAATGCGCTGCTAGCGCTCGCCGACCGCTTCGCCGCGACTGCCAGTCAGATGCAGCAGCGAAGCCTGGAGATGATGCGGGGCTGCCTCAGCGAGCCGTATCCCGCGAGCCGCGTCGACGAGCGGGTGCTCGACGAACTGAGTCGGCCCCGGCGGCCAGCCGCGGGCGCGCAGCCCGATGACGGGTGCATGGCCGAGGTGGCCGCGATCCTCGCCTTGCGCAAGGTTGTCAGGCTTACGACGGACGGGCAGCCGCGCGGTGCGATCAGCTACCTTGACGAAGCAGTGCGGAAGGTACCCGAGGTTAGCAAGCTGCTCAGAGGGCACATTGCAGCCGATGTCGAGCGAGTGGCACTCAGACTCGTCTGGTCTCCAGCCGAGGAATCCCTTAAGGCTTCCGAGGCCGGACTGGACTTGGCATTGCTCGCCGTGAAGCTTACCCCGCACGACGGTGACTGCTGGATCACGCTGGGCATGGCACGGTGGGCCTCCGGCAGTTATCAGGATGCCATCGCCGCATATCGCCGCGCGGCCGACGCAGATCCGTGCTGGCGGACGTATAACGACCTCGGCGTGGCTCTCGGGCTCCTGGACCGCAGTGAGGACGCCGCCATCGCGTTTGAACGCGCCATTGAATTCGGCGGCGGCGCCGCCGCGCGCGTGAACAGGAGCATCCAGCTCAGCCGCCTCGGACGAGAGTACGAGGCCGCGGCCTGCTGTGATCAGGCCATTTCGGATGACCCCGGCTATGCGCCGGCCCATACGCAGCAGGCGATTATCCTGCTTGGCAGCGGCGATCTCGTCCATGCCGAGACGGCGGCGCTTCAGGCGACGCAGTTGGAGTCAGATAACGAGCCATGGGCGTGGCTCATCGCGGGCGCCATCGCGAAGTGCGATGGTGAGGCCGCGATCGCGAGGCAGAGGCTATCCGCTGCGCTGACAACTTCGGAGGCCGCCTCCGGCCTGTCGCGGTTCGCGAGAGCCGAAATCCGGGTGCTGGCGGACATCTGCCTGGGGAACGGAGACCGGGCGCTTGAGACGCTGCGCCAAGCTCTGCCTGGCCGGCTGCCCGGCGACTGCGCGCCTGCGCAGATCGCCGACCTGATAGCACGATGCGCGGTCGAGCCCGGCCGCCTCGACGAGGCTCGTGCACTGCTGGCCAGGTAGGCAGCGCCGGGTTCGGCGGCAGACTCGTGCCGGCCAGGAGAGGCTCGGTCGTCATAAGCTAGCGGAGGTGGGGCGACGTGCCACGCGGAGCTGCCCGCGCGACGAAGCTGGCCGCCAGGGCGATCGGGCATCCTGACCCGACGCTCTGACCCCGCCGCGAAGTACCTGCCAGGATGTCGGCAACTACCCGGGCAACCTCAGGGGGCCTACGTGCCTGTCCGCTTTCAGCTGGTCATGGACTGTGCCGACCCGGACCTGCTGGCCCGGTTCTGGGCCGCTGCGCTGGGCTATGAGCTCGCGCTGGTCCCGGCCGGATTCGCTACCTGGAACGACTTCTACCGCGAGCTGGGGGTGCCGGAGGAGGAGCTGACCGACGGCGCGGACAGGATCAGCGACCCGGAGGGCCGCGGGCCGGGCATCTGGTTCCATGTGGTGCCTGATGCCAAGGCGGTCAAGAACCGGCTGCACCTCGACATCCATGCCAGCGGCGAGCGGACGGACCCGATCGAGCATCGCAGGACGCGAGTCGACGCGGAGGCGAGCAGGCTGGCCGGGCTGGGCGCCACCATCACCGGCGCGCTGGCCGAGGAGGGGATGGACCACTATGCGGTCGGGATGAAGGACCCGGAAGGCAACGAGTTCGATATCAACTGACCGCCGCGCGGAGGGTCCGCAGTTTCACGCCACGCGCATGGCGGCCCAGTGTCAGGCCCGCACGTCCC
>CAVOKK010000019.1:0-27975 GCA_963696455.1 uncultured Actinomycetota bacterium | reverse complement strand
CAACAACCTCATGACCGTCGGCGGCTTGCAGGCAATCGCCGAGGCGGGACTGGCTATCCCTGATGACATCGCTGTGGTGGGTTTCGACGACGCCATCTGGGCCACCGCGCTCAGGCCACCCCTCACAGTGGTGGCGCAGCCGACCTACGAGATCGGGCGGACGGCAGCGAAGCTTCTGCTCCGCCGGGTAGCCGGCGAGAAGTTCCCGCCGCGCCACGTAGTGCTGCGGGCAGAGCTGATCGTTCGGGCGAGTTCGCAGCGCACGGCTGCGCCCGCTGAGCCTCCTGATGTCAGCGCACGGGTGAAGGTCCCCCGGCACACCGGCACGGCCGTCAGTTCGCCGCCCCGGCTCGGCGCCGGTCGATCCGGGCGAGCACCGGATAGGCCAGGATGCCCACGGCGATAGTCGGGATCCCGCCGACGATGAGCGACCATCTGGCTCCGAATTCCTCGCCCATCCAGCCGACGACCGGACCGCCGACCGGGGTCGAGCCCAGCCACGCGACGGCCCACAGCGACATGACCCAGCCCCGCATGGCGGGCGCAGCCGAGAGCTGCAGCGCGGTCTTGGCCAGCGAGTTGAACGAGATGCTGCCGTAGCCGACGAAGACCAGCGCCGCGTACTCGAGCGGCATCGAGGGTGCGAACGCCGCCGCCGTAATCGCAGCCCCCCACCCGATCGCGGCGATCGCCAGCCCCGCCGCCTGGCTCGTTTGCGCGACGCGGTGATCAGGCCGCCGACAACGGCTCCGGCCCCCATGACGGCGGTCATCGCGCCGTAGGTACCGGCCCCGCCATGAAAGACGGAACGGGCGACCAGCGGCAGGCTGATCGGGAATTCCCAGGCCAGCGCCCCGATGATCGCGATCATCAGCAGGGGAACGAGCAGTTCGGGCTCAGCGCGGACATACTTCAGGCCGGCGCGGATCTGACCGGGCGCGCGCGGCTCACGATCACTGCGCTGCATCTGGTCGGCCGACATCAGCGCGAGGCTGACCACGACGGCCGCGAACGAGGCCGCGTTGATGTCGAAGCACAGCGCCAGGCCCACGAGCGAGGCGATCCCGCCGCCTAGGGCCGCACCGAAGATGCGCGCCACGTTCACGGTCACCGAGTTGAGCGTCACGGCGTTCCGGACCAGCGGACGGGACACGAGCTCCGGGATCAGCGACTGGCGGGCCGGATTGTCGAAGACGTTGACGAACCCGAGTGCTACCGCCAGCAGGTAGACCATCCACATCTGGATGGCGTGGGTTCCGACCAGTATCCCGAAGACCAGCGCCAGCACAGCGGATAGCGACTGGGTCACATACAGCACGCGGCGCTTGTCCAGCCGGTCGGCAACCAGACCGCCCCACGGCCCGAACAGGAAGATCGGCACGAACCGAGCCGCGGTCGCGAGGCCCAGGTCAGTGCCGGAGTCAGTGAGCTGGAGGACGAGAAAGGACTGCGCCACCGTCTGCATCCAGGTGCCGCTGACCGAGACGAGCTGGCCCCAGAAATAGAGCCGGTAATTCGGCGACGACAACGACGAGAACATGCCCCGGCCAGCCTGCCGGGCCGCCTCGACCGCCACTGCCCTGTCACCCCGGTGTCGGTTAGTTGCCTGCCGATAAGCATCCTATACCGCGCGCACACGGACCTAGCGGCACGGCGAGACAGGACTTCGCGCCTGGGCCTTCGCGCGCTGGTAGGGCTCAGCGTCCGAGCAGGTCGCGAAGGTGCTGCACCGGCCATCGCCGGTCGAACAGCGTCGGGTCGCCGCGGTCCTCGGCGCCAAGGTGCTTGATCAGGGTGACGTAGCCGTCGACGTCGAGCGACCTGATCAGGGCCAGCAGGTCGGCCGCCTCGCCGGTGACGGGCGCGACCGGCGCCACGAGGCGGTCGTAGAGCTCCACAATCTGGCGGACCATTGTCAGGTGGCGCAGCCCGGGATCAACAGAAGGGAAGTTCGTTGCCGCGAAATCCTCGGTGAAGACAATCGGCTCGACAGCCAGGGCATCCGGCCCGTAACGCTGGGCGAGATGGATGAGCAGTTCGACGTCGAAGGTCTCGTTGAAGGACGTCATCTGCTGCAGGACCGGGCTGAGCGCGGCCGCGTCGAAGACCTTGAAGCCGGCCTGGGTGTCCAGCACCCGGGCCAGGGACGGGATCAGCATGGCCCGGACGAAATGCCGGAACAAGACGATGATCTTGTCCGGCTTGTCGCCGGTGCTGTGCGGTTCGGTGACCGGCCCCTCAGACCGGACCAGCACCGCCCCGTCGATCCCGTACCGCTGCCCGAGCGCGCCCGCACCGCACCACGGCCCGCCACCGCGCCCCCCGCCACCACCGGCGTCGCCAGCGAGCCCAGCTGGGCCAGGTTCGCGGACAGATCCGCGTCGGTGTAGCAGACCACATGCCGGCCCGGGCCGGCCGCCAGCGCCCCGCCATCCGCCCGGGCTGGCCCGGTCCGGATCGCGGCGGCCAGCGCCGCCAGGATCGACCCGCCCTTCCGGGACTGGTCGGTCGAGGTCAGCCGATCGAATGCAGGGCTTATCGAGATGTCACTCGCGATGACGTCGGCCAGCCGGAGCACCCTCACGCTGCGGTGGCCTTCCCGCGGATAGCCCTCGGCCGCCGCGATCTCTGTCATGAGCTCCGCGCTGGACGGCCGGTCCGGGCATCCGTCGTCGCAGGCGATGATGCTCCACGTAACGCCGGGCAGCCCGCCAGTCAGCCAGTCGAGCTGGCGGACCTTGACCCGCACGAAATCCTCACCGTGCGGGTGCACCGAACGCGGCACCATGCGCGCCGTCTCGCCGTACATGGCCCACACGACGGTCAGGTGAACCGGCCCGGTCAGCTCGCTGAGCCGCCGCCGCGAGCGAGCCGCGGCAGTCGCCTCGGCCAGGACCGCCGGACCGTGGCCGGCCGCCGCGGCGTCGCCCTCGGTGGCGCGCCCCCCGGCCGCGTCGGCCTCGACCAGGGCGGACGCCAGGTCGAGCACTTCCTGGTTCTGAGCAGGGTCGGTCAGGTCACGCGCGGGCACTAACACCTCGTCCATCATCAGAGGATGCCAGTCCCCGTGCCGGCGGCATAAACAAGCCCGGCAACGGAACCCCACGACATTCCAGGCCGGGAACGCACACTGGCCAATCACGGCGTCACTCGCGTCCGCGCAACCGCAACCGCAGCCGCGACCTGGCCTGGCGGCAGCGCGCCCCTGCGCCGCCGCCGCCAGGCAGGCCGTCAGGCCATCAGGCCGCCGAATCAGCAGGTCTTACTGCTGCACGTCCAGAACTCCGGGTAGAACATGCTCAGCGGATTCTGCGTAACGTGGTGCAGGTTCACGCTGACCGCCTGCGTACCGGTAGCCCACGGCATCCAGAGCACCGGAACCTGCGTCGCGGTGTAGTTGGCGTACTGGTGGAAGACCGCCAGGCTGTCGCTCGTGTGGGTGGCTTTGATCAGTGAGTCCATAGTCGGGTTCGAGTAGCTGCCTGAATTGTTGGGAACGCCGGTCTGGTACAGCGGCTCGCCGGTCGGCTCGAAGCCCGGGCCGTCGAACCCCCAGCCGCCCAGGTACAGGAACGTCCACTTGCAGCGTGATTCAGTCGGCGTGCACGGCGTGGTGTAGTTCAGCAGCGTGTTGAATGTCTCGGCTGCGGGCGTGAGCTGGATGCCCGCAAGCCCGAAGCCGGACTTCAGCACGTCCACCATGTCCGCCTGGATCGAGATGCCCGAGGTATACAGCATGGCGAACTTGGCCTGCGTGCCCTTGGCGATGCCGGCGCCGCAGTCAGCGGCGCCAGTTCCCGCGGTCTCGCAGGTCAGCACCCCGCCCACCTTCTGCCAGCCGTGCGCGGCCAGCAGCGCCTCGGCCTTGGCCGGGTCGTAGGCGTACGGACCCTGGCCGTGGTTCTCCGTCATGTCCGAGGACACCCACGGGCTGACTGGCTCGGGGGGCACGCCCGCCGGGGTCGGGTACCAGTAGCCGCGGCCCACCGCAGTGGACATGCCGGTCTGGTTGTCCAGTTCCATCAGCGCCTGCCGGAAATAAAGCTGCCTGAACACCGGCCCGTACGTCGGGTTGTTGTAGTTGATGTAGGCGAACCCGGTAGCGAACTCGTAGGCAGCCTGCAGCGTGTAGCCAGCCGAGGCCAGCGGGTTCGTCGGCGGCAGGAAGCCTTTACCGGCCGGCGGCAGGTCCGTCGACGGCACGTCGGTCCCGTTAGTCTGTGCCCCGCCGGTGCTCAGTGCGCCGGTCCGCAGGGCCGTGTAGACCGCGGTGTCGCTGGTGTAGGCCTGGAACTTCAGCTCGGCGATCGACGGCTTCGGGCTGCCTGAGTACTTCGGGTTCGGCGCGAACGTGTAGTTGCCGTTGATGTTGTAGGACGTCAGCTTCCACGGGCCGTCCACCACCTGCCACAGCGGGTTAGTGGCATAGGTCGCCGTGTCCTTGTTCTGCGCGTTCAGGAAGGTCCAGACCGCCTTGCACCTGGCCCAGCCATCGGCGGCGGAGTCGGTGGTACAGCCTCCGCTGCCCGCTGCGGCACCTGCGTGCGTGACATCCCACGCGAGCGGGAACGGGGTGAGGACGGCAAGCTGGTTGTAGGTGAACCAGATACTCGAGTAGGCCTGCTTCAGGTTAATCGTCACCTGATCGGCGCCGGTGGCAGAGTAGGACGTGACGTTGTCCGGCAGCAGGCCGGGCGTGTAGGCGGCGTAGTTGACCTTCTCCGCCTCCAGCAGGTTCAGGTCGAAGATCAGGTCCTTGGCGTCCACGCTTTCCCCGTCGGACCACTTCCAGCCCTTCAGGTTGATGACCACGGTCTTGCCGCCATTGCTGTACACGGGCGCGCTCGCCGGGGACAGCGGGTAGTTGACGGCAATCGAGGTATTGCTGTTGCCGCCGAACATGTACAGCGGCCTGACCATGAGGTACATGAAGTCCTCGAAGTTCGTCACGCTGTAGCACTGGCTGCCCTCCAGCTGGAAGATGCAGTCCCCGCTCGCACCACTGAGGTTGCCCAGCGTCGCGACCGCGTCTTTCACGACGGCGGACGAGCTGGTGCTGCTGTTAGCACTGGAGCTTCCCGCGCAGCCCGCGGCCAGCAGCGCCGTCGCTGCCACCGCCGCGATTCCCGCGACGCGCCAGGTGCGTCTGCGTTCCGACATTGTGTACTCCTTCGCGACAGGACGTCTGTGGCGGCCTCAGCATGCCCGCGCCGGCTTGGCGCCGGCTTGGCAGCGGCTTGGCGGGCAAGATCAAGCCAATGACAGACGGGAACGCGCGAACTCCCCCTGCGGCAGCGAGCCACAGGCACGGTTGCACCGGCTCGAGGCCGTCAGACGGCACTCCGCCGCAGGGCTGATCCCGGATCAGGCAACGGACGCCCGGAGCCCGGCCTTTCGGCGCAGCCGCATCGCGTCGGGGTGCTGCAGGTCGTCGAGGATCGCGAGGGACTCCCGCCAGGCCTTGCCTGCGCCCTGCCTGTCGCCCGCGGCGTCGCGCGTATCGCCGAGGTGGCCGAGAATGACTGCCTGGGTCAGGCGGCTGCCCAGCTCCCGTGACAGCTGCAGGGCCCGCTGGTAGCAGGCAACGGCCGCCGCGTTGTCTCCCAGCTGATGGTGCACGTAGCCAAGGCTGTCCAGGGTCGCGGCCTCGCCGTTCCTGTCACCGAGGTCGCGGCACGCGTCCAGGCCCGTCCGGCAGTGCGCGAGGGCGCGCGGGTAATCCCCGAGTTGTGCGTACAGCCACCCGATGTTGTTCAGGGCGTTGGCCTCGTCGATCGCGTGACCAGTGGTCCGCGCCAGGCTGAGGACTTCCCGGGCATGAGCGAGGGCCTTGTCCGGGCGCCGCTGAAAATCGAACGCCAGCGTGTAGACGACGTGAACGGAGGACTCGCCGAACTGGTCGCCTAGCTCCCGGTAGAGGGCGAGTGCCCGGGCCAGGTGCGCGTGTCCGGCCTGCCCGGCGCTGGCCATCGATTGCGCGCAGCCGAGGCCCTGATGGGCCCGGGCCTGTCCGGCCAGATCGCCCAGCCGCAGTGCGGCGGCCAGTGCGGTGCGCTGAGTAGCGGTCTCATCCCGCCAGTGCCCGCGCCTGGAGAGGTATTCGGCCACGGCCCACGGCAGCTGCCATGCGTGCACATCGAAGCCGGCTGCCGCAGCCTGGCTGATGACCGACAGGAGCACCTGGTGCTCGGCCTCGAACCAGGCCAGGGCCTGACCGCCGTCGATGATGCTTTCCGGCTGCGCTCCCGGCTGCGCGGCGGGCAGGACGAAAGCAGGGTCCCGGCGAGGGGCCAGCATCGTGCTGGCCGCCCAGGCGGTGTGGAGATAGTGATCCAGCATCCGGCGGGTTGCCGCGGCCTGATCCGCCGGGTCGTTCTCGCGCTGGGCCTCCTCCATGGCGTAGGCGCGCAGCAGGTCGTGGAAGGCGTACCGGCCCCGGCATCCGCGGTGAGCAGGTGCGTGCCCGTCAGCTCGGCGAGAATGATCCGCGCCTGCGCGCGGCGTAACGCCAGCCAGGCTCGCCGCCGCCGGCAGGGAGATGTCAGGTCCGGGGTGCGTGCCCAGCAGCCGGAACATCCGCACGGCCGCGTCGCTGAGACTCTGGCAGGACCAGGAGAACACCGCCCGTACGCTGCTGGCTGGATCCTCGGCATCGAGCACATCCAGCCGGCCGTGCCGGTCTCGCAGTTGCGCGGTCAGCGACGTGAGAGCGAGGCCGGGGCTGGAGGCCGCTCGCACCGCAGCGACGGCCAGTGCCAGCGGCAGGCGGGCGCACAGGCCGGCAAGCTCGCGGACGGCAGCAGGCTCGGCCGCGACCCGGCGCGCGCCGAGCCGGGCGGCCAGCAGCTCACCGGCCTCCTCCTCGGACATCAGGTCCAGGCAGACTCGCAGCGCGCCCTCGGCCGCGGCGAGGCCGGGCAGCGGCCGACGGCTGGTGACCACCGCGAGGCAGCCCGCCGCGCCGGGCAGCAGCGGCCGCACCTGCGCTTCGTCGGCGGCGTTATCGAGAAGTACCAGCATCCGCCGGCCCGCCAGCATGCTGCGATACAGCCCGGACTGCGCGTCCGTTCCCGCCGGGATCCGGGCCGCTGGGACGCCCAGCGATTCGAGGAATCCGCATACCGCTTCACTGGCGTTCATCGGCGGTCCGGACGGGCCGAACCCGCGCAGGTTCACATACAGCTGCCCGTCCGGGAACTGCTCCGCTACCTGGTGCGCCCAGTGCACGGCCAGCGCTGTCTTGCCGACACCAGCGGTCCCCCCGATCGCTGAGATCACGACGGTGCCGTCGGCTCTGCCCAGCCGCGCAAGGGAGCCGGACAGCATCCTGAGCTCGTTCGCCCTCCCGGTGAAATGCGCGACCGCCGCGGGGAGCTGCCGGGGGGCGACCAGAGGTCCGTCACCGCCACCGTCCGGCTCAGCCGTGCCCGCTGGCCGCCAGCTGGTCCGGTTCACGCCTGGCCGGGACGTCCAGGTCCAGATCACCGGCCAGGATGCGCTGGTGCAAGCGCTGCAGCTCCGGTCCGGGCTCGACTGCCAGCTCACCAGCCAGCCGCTCGCGCATGTCGCGGAAGACCTGGAGTGCGTCTGCCTTCCGCCCGCTGCGGCACGAGGCGACCATGAGCAGGGCGGCCAGCTGCTCCGCCAGCGGATTCGCGGCCAGCAGGCCAGTAAGCTCCTCGGCCGCTTCGCGGTCCCGCCCGAGCGCCAGCATTGCGCTGACGCGGTCTTGCATCGCCGACAGCCGCTCCGCGGCCAGGCCAGCCCTGATGGCCTCGATCTTCGCTGTCGCGGGCACATCAGCCAGCGCGGGTCCCCGCCACAGCGCAAGAGCCTGATCGAGCAGTTCCAGGGCCGACCGGCTGTCAGCTGCCGCACGAGCGGCACGCACCAGCGACCTGAAGCGCCGCGCGTCCGCCTGACCCGGCGCGATCTTCAGCCGGTAGGCATCCCCGCACCGCTCAACTTCCGCTCCCGGCAAGGCCGCCAGGACTCGGCGCAGTCCGGTGACGAGGACCTGAATGCTGGTCTGCGCAGAGCGCGGAGGCTCGTGCTCCCAGAGCGCATCGACAAGCTCGCTGACCGGAACGACCTGACCGGCCTGGAGTGCCAGCACCGCCAGTATCAGTCGCTGCTGAGGCGGGCCGCCCGGCCAGCCGCCGGCTGTCCGCACGCCGACAGGTCCCAGCACCCTAACGACAACGTCGTCTTTCATGCTGCCCTCCGCAGACCAGGCCTACGTTCCACCGAAGCAGCATCCGGCGCGGGCCGGAAGGCAGCGTCCTAGATCGTGACCGGCCTGGCACGGGTTCGTTGCAAAGCTGCCGCAGCGTCTCGGCAAGCGCTTCCCGGCTGGAACTGCGCCCACTACAATTTGCCGGATATTGGGCGAACCTCGCCTTTTCCGCCGTGCCGCAGATGGGATCGCAGATGACCGACGGACCCGGGCCCGCCGAGTTCAGCCAGGAGCCCGGCGGTCCGCCGCCGTGGGGCTACGGGCAGCCCGCTCCCCCGGCGCCCGGCTACGGCACGCCCGGATATGGCGCGCTGCCGCAGGGCCAGCCGCCGCCAACGTATCTGCTCTGGGCGCGGATCGCCGCCGGCGGCGGCGTGCTCTTCAACCTGATTCTTGGCTTGCCCGCGGCCCTGGTCGCCCTGCATCACGCTCGGAAAGTTCGCCCGCTCTGGGAGTCGGGCAACCAGCCCGGCGCCGTCAGTGAGTCGCGGAAGGCGCGGACCTGGGCGATCATCTCGACCGTGCTGGACGCACTCGGCGTGATCCTGGTGATCGCCGTCATCGCCGCGGGCGCTTCTGCGTCCAATTTCAACACGCCTAGCGTGGTCGCGGCCTCTATCAAGACCGAGCTCCAGAAGCGCATCAGCGACCCGGGCAGCCAGTACTACCAGCCGGGCCTGAAAGTCACCTCGGTCTCCTGCAAGGCATCGGGCACCAGCACCGACCTTTGTCTCGACACGTTCTCCGACGGACAGACTCTGACGGAGACAGTGGTGATCTCGTCGAACGGCCAGAGCTACGTGACCCGCTGAGACCGCCGGTCGTCTGCGTCAGGTGCTGCCTCGCGCAGGATTGCCTCGCGGTGCTCGTCCGGTCCGGGCGCGTCGCCTGGCGGCGGGGCGCTAAGGCCGGGCATCTCCAGCCAGCGGCCCGGCCCGACGCGCGCGACACCGGACGCATCCCGCTCCGTAACCGCGAGCAGACCGTGCCGGATGAGCTGCTCATCGGACGTCAGCTCCTGCATCTTGCGAGCGCGCACGGCAGGGATGCCCGCGGCCGTTGCACGGCGCACGACCTCCCGGGCAGGCAGGCTCGCCACCGCTGCAGCGATCATGGCCGCGAGGTCAGCATCGCCCACCGCATCGCCTGGCACCGCCAGCCCGGCGGCCTGCAGCTCGCTGAGCCCGGCGTCCGGCCCGGCGCTCAGCCGCACCCAGCCGTCGGCCGCCTCGTACAGCCGGTCCAGCGGGCCGGGACCAGCGAAATCCCGGCCGCCGGACGGAAACGGCGGCGCGCCGGGGAATCTGACCAGATGCTCAGACTGCAGCAGGCACGACGCGGCGCACAGCGTGATGGTGACGTGCTGGCCGTGCCCGAGCTGGTCGCGGGCCAGCAGGGCAGCGCATGCTCCCAGCGCGCCAAGGCCGGCCGCCAGCACGTCGTTGACCGGAACTGTGAGGAACGCCGGGCTGTCAGCCTGGTCCGGGCCGCCCTGCGCGCGCATGATGCCGCTCATCGCCTGGATGACCGGGTCGAAGCCAGGGCGGTGACCGAGCGGGCCGGTCTCCCCGAAAGCACTGATCGAGACGCTCGTGACCATCGGATTGTCGGCCGACAGCTGACCGTGGCTGATGCCCAGGCGGGTCATCACTCCGGACCGGTAGTTGTCGACTACCACATCCGCGGACCGGGCCAGCTCGAAGAAAAATCTCCCGCTCCGGACCTGAAGAAAGGTCAAGCAGGATGCTCCGCTGATCGCGGTTGTAGACCGAGAAGCCGGCGCCGCCGCGGCCGCCATGGGCCACCCGGAACTCGTCGCCCCCGGGCGGCCGCTCCACCTTGACGACGTCGGCGCCGAGCTCGCCGAGCAGCGTGGCGACATACGGCCCGGCGATAATCGTCCCGAGGTCGAGAACGCGAAGCCCGGACAGCGGCAGTTGCGGCTGCGGCGAAACGGCCGGACCGCCGGCTGGCAAAGCAGCGGCCTGGCGCGGGGGCCAGGCCGCTCCGAGAGCGGTCAGGCGCGGCGGTGCGGTGGCAGCGGCGGACCGGACGGCGGCCGGCGTGTGTGACAGGCCGATGAAGGGACCTGGCATGACCACGTCCTGGCCTGCGTCGTTCCGCAGCTGCAGCCGAAGCCCGATCGCGCGCACCTGATCGTGGTCGAGCCAGTCACCCGGGTCGGCCGCAGGAGCCGCTGGCACGTCCGCTGCCTCCAGCAGCTCCAGCCAGTCGCGACGGCGCCGGGTGGCGAAGACCTGCTCGAGCTCGCGGGTGATCCAGACCAGGTTCCCCGGCTGGCGCACGTTCGCCGCGTCACCCCCGACGCGCGGGTCCTCCAGCAGCCAGGCCGCGCCAGCCGCCCGGAGTCCGCGCTCGATGAACGCGGTCGTGAAGGCCCCGAAGAACAGCCACTCGACCGTCGCTGCAGCGATAGCACCGGTAGTTCGGCAGCGCTCCGCCCGGGCCGCCCGGCCGGTGCACGTGCGGGTCGTCGCGTCCGGTGACAAAGCCGCCAGGCGAGACGAGCTGGCCGCCGTGCGCGCCGCCGGCGACGGCCAGCGGCGCCACCGGCAGGCCGCGCTGCCTCCCGGCCAGCAGCGCGACCCCGACGGTGGCCGCCCAGATCCCCTGCATGTGCAGGGCCAGCGGATACAGGGAGTCCACCGGCACGTCGCCATAGGAGGACTGGCTCCAGGCATGCCCGAGCCAGGCGAACAGCAGTCCGTCCGACTCTCGTTCCCCGGCCCAGGGTGTCTCCTCAAGCAGGTACGGCGGCATGACGATCCACAGGCACGGCCGGCCGGGAACGTGCCCGCGGTCCAGAAGCTCGCCGTAGGTGACCGCCGGGCCGCCGGCACCCGCCGGGCCCGTGCCCACCAGGAGCACATCGGCTCCCGCCAGCAGGTGGTCCAGTACCTCGAGGTCAGCCGGGAAGGCCGGGTCAAGTACGGCCTGGCGCTTGCCCCGGTCCCACACATGCAGGCCAGGCCGCGCCGCGGACGGCCCCCCGCCCGGCGGGTAGATCTTGACGACGTCGGCGCCGAGATCGGCCAGCAGCATCCCGGCGACCGGGCAGGCCAGGCCCGCGGTGAGGTCGAGCACCCGAACGCCGGCCAGCGCGCCCGGCGCCCGCCGATCTGGCTGATCAGCCAACTATCACCTCAGCTAGTCCGTCGCTCGGCTACCTGCTGCCATTCAATATCGATATCTTCCGGCTTGTCACGCGTGCGGCAGATGCAGCAGGCCGGGGATAAGCAGGCGCGTTCCGAGTACCAGCGCGGCGACGCACACCAGCGCGAAAACTGCTACCCAGACGCCGCGCGGGCACTCCGGTCAGCCGGCCGAGCTGGTCGGCATCGGACGTGCTCACCTCTCCGTGGCGGCGGCTGCGGCGACGGTGCCGCTGCAGCTCGACGACCGCGCGAACCCCGCCAAGAAGCAGGAACCACGCGGTGGCGTAGCCGAACGCCGCCTGAGTCGCGACGGTACCGAACCGGCTTACCGCCAGGACCGCGCCGACGGTGACGAGCACGGCCAGCACTCCGTAGGCGTTGCGGATCGCCAGGAACGTCGCGGCGAGCAGCGCCAGCAGGAGCCATAGCATCGCGGTCACGTGGTGCGCGGCCAGCAGCCAGGCCGCCCCGGCGCCGAGCAGCGACGGCGTGAGATAGCCCGCCGCCGAGGTGAGCACCACTGCCGTCCCGGTCCGCTTGCCGCGCGAGTACGTCACGCCCGAGGTGTCCGAGTGCAGCCGGATCCCGTCCAGGCGCCGGCCGCTGAGCACGGAAACCAGCGCGTGGCCGCCCTCGTGGGCAATCGTGATCGAGTTCCGCGCCAGGCGCCACGCGCGGGCGTCCAGGACGATCAGCAGGGCGACGACGCCGCTCACCGCGATCACCCAGGCGGGCGGAACGGGCTGCGTCCCGGTTACCCGGTTCCACAGTTCGTGCACTAGCCCGACACCCGGCATGCGGGCAAGGGTAAGCGACTGCGGGGACCGGGCGGCCATGCCCGCCTGCTGGCGCTACAGGACGCGGTTGTTGCCGCCGTCGATGACGAGCTCCGACCCGGTGAGGTAGGACGCGGCGTCGGAGACCAGGAAGGCCACAAGTTGCGCGACCTCGGCCGGCCTGCCGGGACGCCCGAGCGGCACGCCGCCGATGGCGGCCAGCAGCTCAGCCTCCGCCTCGGGCCGGCTGATCCCGGCCTGCTCCATGATCTGCCCGATCCTGGCATCCGCCAGCGGCGTGGCGATAAAGCCGGGCGTAACGGTGTTGACCCGGATGCCCAGCGGGCCGAACTCACTCCCCAGGCCCTTGCTGTAGCTCCGGAGAGCCGGCCTTGGCCGGACCGTACGCCGGCGAGGACTCGTGCGGTCGCTTCCACTGCAGCGAGGCAATATGCACGATGGTGCCGGAGCGCTGCGCGACCATGCCGGGCAGGACCGCCCTGTCCAGCCGGACGGCCGACAGGAGGTTAGTGCTCAGCGCCTGCAGCCAGTCGTCGTCGCTCAGCGCGAGCGTCCCGCCCGGCTTGCCGAATGAGGCGCCCACGCAGTGCACGACGATGTCCAGGCCGCCCAGCAACTCGGCTGCCTGCCCGGCCGCCGATGCCGCTCCGGCAGCCGTGGCCAGGTCCGCCGTGATAAGCCCGGCCGCGCCACTGCCATCATCGTGCCGGGCGACCACCGCGACTGCGGCTCCTCCCGGCCGCAAGTTCCGCCGCGATAGCGGCTCCCATGCCCTTAGTGCCGCCGGTCACCAGCGCCCGCTTCCCAGTCAGGTTCATCGTGTTTCCTCGCTTCCTCAGTCTCAGCAGCCGCGCCCCTTCTCCCGGCAGCCTGGCTCCTCCCCTTGGGGGAGAAGCAAGCAGGAATGGAGAAGCAGGTGGCGCGGCCCGCTGTCATGCTGGCCGGACGGCAGTGATCATTTACGAGAGGAACCAGGCCCATGAAAACGATGACGTGCCAGCAGCTCGGCGGGCCATGTGACTTCGCCATCCACGGCGCTACCGCCGATGAGGTCATCAAGGCGCAGGACCGGCATCTCCGGGAGACGGTCGCGGGGGGCGACGTCGCGCACGAGCCCGCCCTCAAGGACATGAAGGGCCGCTGGAAGAACCCTGTCGCCGGAATGGGCTGGTACCGGAAGGCCAAGCGGGACTACGCAGCGCTCCCCGAAGACTGACCGGCAGGCCGCGCTGCTGTCACGGGCTCAGAGGACCGGGCTGCTACCGCCGTCGAGGTTGATGGCCGAGCCGGTCACGTAGGACGAGCGATCCGACAGGAGGTAGGCAGCCAGGTCGGCGAATTCAGCCGACCGGCCCACCCTCCCGAGCGGAATGCCGGCCCGCTGGGCCTGCTCGCGGTAGTGCTCGTCTTCCGGCAGGCCGGCTGCCTGCGCGCGCCGGCGCCCCTGACCGCTTTCGACCAGGCCGATGAGCACGGCATTGACCCGGATGCCGTGCTCTCCGAGGTCCCTGGACGCCGCCTTCGTGATGGCCAGGCCGGCCGCGCGGGAGGCGGCCGTCGGCAGCGACGCACCGCCAGGTGCCTTGCCAGCGACGGCGAGCACGTTGACGATGGCCCCGCCCCCGGCCGCGATCAGGTGCGGCACCACGAGGCGGGTGCACCGGACCGCACCGAGAACCTTCAGGTTGAGATCATCGAGCCAGACCTCGTCCGGGACCTGATCGATCCGTCCGGTGGCGCTTTTGCCGGCGTTGTTCACCAGGCCGTCGATACGGCCCCAGCGGCCTGCGGCGGCGTCGACGAACCGTTCGAGGTCAGGCAGCTGGGTGACGTCGGCCCGCACCGCGAGCACATCGCCGCCGGCCTGCCTCAGCCGCTGTTCGGTCGCGGCCAGCCGGTCAGGGTCCCGCCCGCAGACCGCGACCCTGGCGCCCTCCTCGACGAGCAGGTCTGCGAGTGCGGCTCCGAGACCGTCGGTCCCGCCGGTAATGAGGACGACCTTGCCGTCGAGGTGCAGATCCATAGGGGTCATTCTCCCCCTCGCGGGCTTAGGTCCCCATGTGGTTCACTCGCAGCGGACCGATGGGGATGTTACTGCGGAAAAGGTGCGGTTACCGTGTGGGAGACTACCGTCCGATTCGACGTCTCGACGGTCGTGGCAGCCGCGCCGGAACGGTGCTGGGACCTGCTGCGCAGTCCGGAGGCATGGTCAGCCCGGCCGGGCTGCTGCCTGACATTTGACGTCCCCGCCGGGGATGCCGTCGGTGCCCCGGAAGCCGGCACCGGTCCTGGCCGGATGCGCTTCCTGCTGGAAGCTACCGGCGGCCGGGCGTACGCGGCTCCGCTCATCATCACCGACGAGGTACCCGGGGAGTCCATCGGGCTGGAGACCTGGCACCAGCGGGCGACCTGGCAGCTGCGCGCTGAGTCGGCCCGGCGCGGAGTACGGCTGCGGGTCACTGGCAGCCGGGTGGTGCTGCGCCAGAGCAAGGTGGACTACCAGACCCAGCTCCGCCGTGACCACAAGGCCTGGCTGGAACAGCTCAGCGCGGTCGCCGGCGGCCGGGCCCCGTGGCCGGGCGAGGGCATGGCCGGCAAGGTCCGGCAGGCGTCCTCGGGTGCTCCCATCACTGCGGCCGTCGAGGCTTCGGCCAGCATCAACGTCAGTGCGCCGCCCGCCGTCGTCGGCCGCGCGCTACTCGGAAGTCCCGCATTTCAGCGCGCAATCCAGCCCGATGCCGTCCTGTACTGCGGCTACGTTCCCGATACGCCCGCAGGGCAGGTCGGCGGGCTGAGGTATCTCGTCGACCGGCGGGCCGATGGCAGCCTCCGCGGGTCGGTGACCCTGGTAGCCGCGGCAGCGCCTGAGGAGGTCATAGTCCGCCGGATAACCCCGCCATTCGACGAGACGACCTATCACTGGGAGCCATCAGGCAACGGGACGGCACTGCAGCTGACGGTTCGCTGCCCGGGCACGTTCGCCGGAACGCCCGATGCGCACCGTGACCGCCATACCGTCGCGCTGGCCGCCCTGAACGACAGGATCAGGCCAGCAGTCGAGAATCTTCCCCGTGACGGCACCTAGTGCTTCTGGCCATCGGGAACCGGTCATGACATGGTCCCGCGAGACAGCGGTCAGTGCCGCAGCCCCGGGAATCGCCTGCTCAGGTCGTTGTGGACACCCCTGGCTCGCCACCGGGCTCGCAGCCACGGCCGCCGCATCAGGCCCGCGAAGGCGAAGTCGGGGTAAGCGCGGTTGAACGGCTGACGCTTCCAGTCGTCGCGCTCGCCCGGCGGCGCGAGCATGGTGAACGCAGCGGTGCGGTTATCCAGAATCGTGTCGAGCCGCCAGTTCGGCTCGAGCTGCATGTGACGGACGGCCTGCCCCACTGCCGGGACATAAATACAGTCCATGGCCAGCGTCGCGCCGGGTTTCAGCGCCCTGGTGACGTAGAACCAGTCGGTCACTGGTGACGGGTAGGAGTGCGCGCCGTCAATCCACGCCAGGTCCAGAGTCCGGTCGTGTCCGAGGATGCCGGGCAGGACATCTTCTGAGCCGCCTGCGATGAACCTGACGCCGCTGTGATCGATGCCCGCGCGATCGCAGTACTCCCGGATCAGCCGGTGCTCGGCAGCGTCAGGGCTGATGACCGTGTGCCGGGAGCCCGCCGCGGCGAACACCACCGTCGACAAGCCTGCCCCGACTTCCAGCGTCACGTCCCGGTTGCGGACCGACGCGGCGAGGAAGGCGAGCGCTCCGGGGAGCGCCCCGCGGCACGCCGCGCCGTTCCGGTGGAATGCCGGCTTCTCAGCCACCAGCCGGTGAACAACGTCCGCCGTCCCGTCAATGACCGTCATAGCTGGCATCCCGTTCGTGACGGCGTCTGCTCCACCGGCCCCCCTCTGATCGGATGGTCGGGAGCGTAGTTTGCAGTCCTGAGGAGATCTGGCGCCTAATCCTCTGCGTTGCCTCTCAGATCCTCCCAGGCAACCTCATTCGCGCTGCTGTCGTCTTAGCGGTGATCGCTGCGACAGTGCTGCGAGCACCGGGAGGTTGCATGGATAAGCGGCAGACGCGGGCTTTCGAGGAGTTCGCCGCCGAGTCCGGGGCTGAGCTGCTGCGGATCGCGATACTGCTCACGCCCGACCCGTATGCCGCCGAGGACGTCTACCAGGAAACGCTCCAGCGACTCGCGGCACGCTGGTCGCGAGTGGATAACCCGAAGGCGTTCTGCCGCCGGGTCATGCACAACATCGTCATCGACCAGCTGCGCGCACGGGCGCGGCGGCCGCGCGAGCTGCGTCTTTTCGACACCGGCGAGAGGGTCGACCCGCGGTCCGCGGATCCGCATCACTCCGTCGAGCTGTGGCCCTCGCTGCGCGCGGCTCTGGACAGTCTCACTGTGCAGCAGCGGACGGTGCTCGTGCTGCGCTACTTCGACGATCGCAGTGAGGCTGAGGTGGCCGCCCTGCTCGGCATCTCCGCCGGGGCCGTCAAGAGCACGGCCTCGCGCGCTCTCGCGCACCTGCGCGAGTACCCGGGCCTGACTGCCCTGTTCACCCCCACCGACAGCCTGCTGTGAAAGGACTGACAATGCCTGCCACCGATGAGGACATCGTCCGCGACCTGCTGCACCGCTACACCGACCACGTGCGGCCGCCCGCGTCCATCGCCGCAGAGGTGGCAGCCTGCCAGCGCCGCCAGGACCGCCGCCGCCGGGTCGTGTCCGTCGCGGCGGCGGGCGCGGCGATCGGGACCGCGGCCGGCCTGGTCGCCGTCGCCCGGGCATTCGTCGCCCGCTCCCGGCGGGCCGCGGCCTGCGATCAGGCTGACAGCAGACCAGCGCGTGCTCTACCACCTCAGTTCCGCCGCGGCCGGGCAGCCGCAGGGCCAGGGCCGCTACGCGGTGCTGAGCACGGAAGGCGACGGCGTGAAGGACACCTCGGTCATCAACAGCCGCAGCGGGAGCATGTGGTCCTATCAGCTGGGCAGCGACGGCTCACCGTCCGGCAAGAGCTTCTCCCGGCACTACTCACCGACGTCCGCCCAGTTCGCGGCCATGCCGACCAGCCCTGCCGCCCTGCGCGCCGTTCTCATCGCGCAGTGGAACCAGCAGACCAGGCCGGCCCCAGGCCGGTGCGGTCGGGCGGGCCGACCCCGGTCCCGCTCCCGCTGACCGTCAGCGACAACGACAAGGTCTTCCAGCAGGCGAGCGATCTGCTCTGGAATCCGCTGGTGGGCCCGGCCCTGCGCGCGGCGCTGTACAAGGTGCTCGCGGCCGTGCCCGGAGTGACCGTTACGACCTCGGCGCACGACAGCATCGGCAGGCCGGCCGTCGAGATCAGCCGCGCCGACACCAGCGGGCTGCCCGGCGGCAAGCCGGACGGCATCAGCTACGCCACTTACGAGAGCCCTGCCACTGGGGCCGTCCTCGAGTCGACGGTCACCTACCCGCCGGGCTCGGACATCGTCACCTCGCAGGACCCGCACGGCACCCGCACAGTAGTCGACGTGACCGTGTACCTGACCCTCACCTGGGCCAGCGCCATCCCCGCCGACCCCTACGGCAGCTGAGCAGGTCAGGCTGGTCGCGCTGGAAGACCAGACTGCGTTCCAGGTGTGATGTCAGCGAGCTTCTGGGATAGATGGATCCGGATGGCGTCTGCGCAGACGCTTGAATCCTTAGTCTGAAGTGCCACCAGCACATCGCGATGCCGTTCGACGAGGTCAGGTGGCAGACCGGGATATAGTTCGCGCTCCGGAAACCAGACAAGGAATGGAATGCCGACTGCGTGCCAGCTGCGCCAGAGATGACGATTCTTCGACGCCCTCATCAAGGTCGCGTGGAACTCTATATCGAGTTCCACAGCGCGGATGGCATCCGCGGAAATGATGGCATCGGACATTCCGTGGAGGATGTTCTCGAGATCCGCGCACAGTTCGCCCCAGTCAGCATCATCTGACCTTTCAATTGCCTGCTCGGCGGCGAGAATCTCCAGCGATGCCCGAACAGCAAGACCGTCCGCGGCATCAGCTCGATCTGGCATGGCTATGTAAGTTCCTCGCTTCGGGTTAACCTCGACGAGGCCCTGGCTTTCAAGTACGCGAATCGCTTCGCGAATGGGCGTCCGGCTGACAGTAAGCTGCTGCGCCAGGTCGCCCTCGGGCACCTTCTCGCCGGGCCGCAGGCGACCCTGAATAATGGCGTCTCTAATCGCCCGGACCACCTGGTCACGCAGCGCCTCGCGCTTAAGCGGCTGAAGCGCTGCGACATTATCTTGCGCCGTTAGCTCGCCCGGCAACTCGTCAGCTCCCTCGCTGATGCCGATTGGTGCGCGCCACGGAGAACCCAGCCGGACTCGGCGGTCACTCCACTGATCCGCTCGGTGCATTGAGTGCACTTCCCGTTCGCCGAGCGGAGCCCGCTATCGGACATGTCTACTACCTTAATCGTGGTCCTGCTGGCTCATCAGCTGACAGTCCGGGCGCATTAGGACTGCGCCAGGTGCCGGCGGCCCGTTCACAGGCTACATGCAGGCAGGCCCCGGTATAGCGCGCCGATCGCCCGCAGAATCGGCGTAGTCAGTCGCTGACTCAAATTCCTGGGTGGATCCGGTTTACCTCCGGCGGCGCTCATGTGCGTTACCTGTTCCCGGTGTCGCTCCTTCGGCCGGTGCCGCTCGGCCAGTCGCGATCAGAGGTGCACGCTGGCTACCCCACGTTAACAGCGTATTTCGGCCCTAGACAGCCCCTTGACCGCTTATCTAGTGTGATGTATACAACACTCATGTCTGACTTGCGAGCCTTGCCTACCTCGGATCCCACTCGCTGTCACATGGGCACGCTGGATCTGATCGCGACAGTCCGCCACGGCGCAAGCCACGATGTCCGCCACGGGGGCAAGGACGCGGGAGCGCGCCGGTGAACGTTGCGGATGCGCGCCAGAGATTCGGCGGGTGCTACGTCACGGTGCCAACGCCGTTCCGCGACGATGATCTATCCGTCGATCTGCCCGCCCTGCGCCGGCACGTGACCTATCTGATCGATGGCGGGATCGTCAGGGGCAACGGCATGCTCCTGGCCGGCGGCGCGGCCGGGGACTTCTCGACGATGACCTTTGAGGAACGCGTCAAGGTCGCGGAAACCGTCGCCGAAACTGCAGCGGGCCGCGTCAGCGTTGCCATGGGAGCGCAGACGACAAGCACCCTCGAGCTGGTGAGGCTGGCGCGCGCGGCCGAGGCCGCGGGCGTGGACCTGATCCAGGTGTCGCCGCCGTTCTATTTTGCCCATACCACCGACGACTTCTATGAGTACGTCGTGACCGCCGCAGAAGCATCTAATGTCGGCATCATCGTTTACAACACGTTCTGGACTAGCCTCGACATCTCTACCGATCTGCTCAGCCGGTTCGCGGATATCGATAACGTCACTTGCGTTAAATGGTCGTGCCCCGACATGGGCAACATGGAATTCGAGCAGGCAATCACGAAATTTGCCGAGCGATTTCTGATCATCGACAACCAGATGCGTTTCGTTGTCAGTCACATGCTCGGCGCGGGGGGAATCGAAATGCACCCGTGCAACTTCATGCCGACCTGGGGAGTTCGGCTGTGGCGGCTGCTGGAGGAGCAGCGCTATCTCGAGGCGCAGCACGAGCTGGTGCGAGTCGGAATGCCGTTCATGGAATTGTGGCAGGAAATCGAGCAGTGGACTAGCGGAGACGGTTACCTCGACAAACTCTGCATGGAACTAGTTGGTATTGGCTCGAGCCGATGCCGCCCGCCGACGAGGGACATCAGGCCTCTCTACCGTGCCAAAGCGGCCGAGATGCTCAGGCGGATAGGCGCGCTGCCCGGCGCGCCGGCGCCGGAGGCATCAAGCGCACAGCTCAGCGGCAAGGCACGTTCAGGGCCGGCTGAGTCCCGAGCCGTCACGACCTGAGTAGTAGCGCAACCAGAGGAAGTGAGTCATCAGATGCGCAACGCAAGAGCCAGCATTACTCAGTTGCGCCGGTCACGTGGCCGACGTGCCGCCGCGGGTCTCGTCGCGGTATCGGCGCTGATCCTGAGCGCATGCTCCAACAGCTCGCCCGCGCTGCAGAAGAGCGGGGGAAACACCGTCATCACGATGTGGAGCTGGCTTTCCGCGTCAGATGCGCAGGTCTGGGGTCGGATGATCCAGGATTTCAATAAGGCGAACAACGACAAAGGCCTGCACGAGCAGATCAAGCTCACGCCCGTCGTCAGTGACTACAACACCAAGGTCGTCGCGGCGGTTACAGCAGGGGACGCACCCGACTTCGGCTGGGCGTCGGCTGGTCTTGAAGAGTACCCGTGGGCAAAGGAAGGCGTGATCATCCCGCTGACCCAGCTTGCCAACGAAGTGGGCCTGAACCTTTCCGACTTCACCCCGCAGTCACTGACGGACGCCCGCTATCCGAGCCTTGGCGGCAAGAACATCTACATGATTCCCACTGACCTCAATGACTTCGCCCTGGAGATCAACGTCAAGGAGGCCAAGGCAGCGGGCCTGAACCCGAGCGACCCGCCCGCTAACGAAGCACAGTTCGTAAAGTGGGTGCAGGCTCTCACGATCAGGAAGAACGGGAAAATTGTCCAGTCCGGTCTCGGCAGCGACCTGGCCGGTGTTGCCACGACCTACTGGGGCATCGTCGCCGCCCAGTACGGATTCCAGCGCGTCAGCAGCAACGGCAAGAAGGCTTGTGTTGATCCGGCAGCGGCCGCGACCGCGATGAACTGGCTGATGAACCTGTTCTACAAGTACAAGGTCATCAACCCGACAACGAGCCTCTACCAGAGCTTTGACACCGGCCAGAGCGCGATGATGATGGAAGGGCCCTGGACCATCTTCGGAAATAACCAGGCCGGTCTTGACTGGGAGGCGGCACCCATTCCGCTGATCGGGCCCAAGCCAGCGAACTATTTCGAGGACGACGGCCTCGAGGTGTACAAGCAGAAGAGCTCGGCCAGTTACAAGCCCACGATGGAAGCCATCAAGTGGCTCTCCGATAACAGCTGGCTCTGGGTAACGGGCGCTCGCGGCGTTAGCCCGCGACTGTCGTTCCTGGACCGCAGTGACTATGAGACAACCGACACCAACGGCTTCCTGCCGAAGTACCGGCTTGCCTACATCGAGGGAATGAAGTATGCCGACGTGGCCTCGATACCGGGGCCCGACACCGCCGATTTCGAGTACTACGAGATCAGTCCCTCGTTCGTCCAGACCGAGGTATCCAGGGTGCTGTCGCATCAGCTGAGCGTGCCGAACTTTGTCTCGACAGTGTGCGCGAAATGGCAGAGCGACATTAACTCGGGCGGCGTGCTGATGAGCGGCTACTAGCCGGCTCCGTCTGCCGTGGTGGCGGCGGCGGGCCTGCCGGCCGCCTGGCGTCACCACGGCAGGCCCCGCCCTGTCCCCTATCGACCCGTGGCCGCGAGGCGTGTTATAGCTGGACGCCAGAGTTGCCCGATGTGTAGCTGATTCTGGAGTGATAGTGGCAGCTATCGGACTGCGGAGGCCCAGCCGGGCCACCGGGACCTCTAGCCAGTCGCCACGACGCCGGGCCACCGCCGTCGGCGGCTACGCCTTCATGCTGCCGTTCATGATCCCTTTCATCCTCTTCAACCTGGTGCCGCTGATCTTCGGGGTCATCGTCGCGTTCACCAACTGGAGCATCATCGGAGCCCCGAAATTCGTGGGCCTGGCTAACTTCAAGCAGGCTCTTACCGACCCGCTTGTGCTGCAGTCGTTCGTGACGACCTTCAAGTACGTCGGCGTCGTCGTCCCGGTCGTGACGATCCTGGCCTTCCTGTTCGCGCTCTACGTTAACCAGGGCTGGCCTGGCCATACGTTCGCGCGGATGGCGTTCTACGCCTCCAACGTCGTGTCCGCGCCAGTCATCGGGCTTGTCTGGACGTGGATGCTGAACGGCCAGTACGGACTCATCAATCACTACTTCCACCTGCAGATCTCCTGGCTGACTAGCACCAGCTGGGCCTGGGTCGGGATCTCCATGGCGACGGTGTGGTGGGATACCGGGCTGATCTTCATCTTGTTTCTCGCCGGCTTGCAGGAGATCGGGCCGGAGGTCATCGAGGCAGCGCGGATTGACGGCGCGACCTGGCATGGCTCGCTGTTCCGAATCTTCATCCCCCTGCTGCGGCGGACGTTCGTGCTGGCGATAACGCTGGAACTGATCTCCACTTTTCAGATCTTCAGCCAGGTGAACGTCATGACCGCTGGCGGGCCAGCTAACTCGACTGCCTCGGTCATGCAGTACCTCTACACAAATGGCGTTACTCAGCAGCAGCTCGGGTACGCATCCGCGCTGGGCGTGATGCTTTTCGTGCTGATCGTCATCGTGGCGCTCGTATTCAGGCGGCTCCTGCCAGAGAGGGACCAGTGACATCGATGCGGCAGCGCCGGCGACTGCGCCTCGTCCAGGTACCCATCTGGCTGCTCGGCCTGCTGGTTGCCATCGCCTGGATCGCGCCGTTCTTGTGGATGCTCAGCACCTCGCTGAAGACGACAAAGCAGATCCTGACGACTCACATCCAGTGGTGGCCGAAGCCCTTCATCCTGGGGAACTATCGTTTCGTGTTCGCTGGTCCAGTCGTTCAGTGGATGGTGAACAGCCTGATTGTCACGGTCTTCGGAACGGTGATCGGGGTCGTGCTCGGAGCGCTTGCCGGTTATGCACTCGCCCGGCTGCGGTTTCCCGGCCGGGACGTGATGTTCTCGGTCATCCTCGCTTCGATCATGATCCCCGCGAACATTGCCGTTGTGCCGCTGTACATCGCGTTCCTGAAGCTCGGCGTCATCAACAACTACCCGGCACTGATCCTGCCGACGATCGCCAACGTAATCACGGTCTACATCTTCCGGCAGTTCTTCCTCGGTTTTCCCGTTGAGGTCGAAGAGGCCGCAAGGGTCGACGGCGCGAGCCGCCTCAAGATCTTCTTCCGGATTGCCGCGCCCATGGCCCGGAGCGCCGCGCTGGCGTCGACGATCTTGCTGTTCACTACTAACTGGAACGCTTACCTGTGGCCGCTGCTCATCACCTTCACCCAGCAGATGTACACGCTGCCGGTCGGAGTGGCGCAGTACTCCTCGGTTTCCGGGAACTACACGCAGGTATCCAGCTTCGGTCCCGCCATGGCGGCCTCCACTCTGCTGGCGGTGCCCAGCCTGCTGATCTTCCTGTTCCTGCAGCGCTACTTTGTCCGCGGGATCGCGCGAACCGGCCTCCAGGGATGACCGCGGCCGGCACGGTCAGGAACGCCGTCGACCGCGTTATCGTCGCCGATCGTTTCCTGTACAGCTCGCATCCGCATTGCGTGCGGCTGGACGGGCGGGAACTGCTCATCGTGTTCAACCAGTCGGTCCGGCGAGAACGAGTACAGCACCCGCCGAGCGATCCGATGGTGCGCAACTACACCGTCAGGTCGCTCGATCTCGGTGAGACGTGGCTTGCCCCGAGAGTGGTACCGGACTACGGGTGGAGCGGCCTCGAGTGCGCCAGCCTCACGACAGTCGGTGATCTCCTTCTGCTTAACCAGTGGCGATTCCGATGGCTGCCGCTGGACGAGGGAGCTGCCGCGCGCCTGCCGCCGGGTGCGACGGCTCCAGCCGACTTCTCCGGTTACTCGGGCCTTGCAGGCGCGGCACCGATGGCATGGGCCCGCGCTAATGACGGCAGCTATCTCCACCGTTCCACTGACGGCGGCCGCACCTGGCAGGACACCATGCAGCTTGACGTGACGCCGTACCCCGGCGGCTACGGCATCCGCGGTGCAGTTGAGCTGACCAGCGGCGAGTTGTTCCTGCCGCTGAGCGACGTGCCTCGGTACGAGGCCGTTTTTGCCGTTCGCTCTGGCGACGGCGGCCGCACGTGGCAGCCCGCAACGCCAGTCGCACATGTGCCGGGGAAGCTATTCGAGGAGCCTGCCGCTACCGTCCTGGCTGACGGGTCACTTGTGCTGCTGATGCGGGAATCCACCTCGGACCACCTCTACCAGTGCGGTTCTGACGACAACGGCAGATCGTGGAGCCAGCCGCGCGATACCGGGATCGTCGGCTGTCCCCCGCATCTGCTGTCACTCCCCGGCGGGGCGCTGATGTGCACCTACGGCTACCGCTACTTTCCGTTCGAGATTCGCTGCGCGCTCTCTGCCGACCGCGGCATCAGCTGGGGAGAGCCGATCACTATCCGGACTGGACTGGGCACACAAGACATCGGATATCCGTCATGCGTCGAGCTGGCCCCGGGGCGGCTCCTGAGCGTCTACTACGGTCCGCTGCTCGACGGGACCACCGGAATTCTGTCGACCGCATTTGACCTCCCGTGACCCGGGAGACAGACGACATCACATCTTGTCCAGCTAATCAGACCGCTTGTATGATGTATACATCAGCCGCCGACTGTGGGAGAAACAGGGCATGGTGAACTTCGCGAAGGAAGCCGAGCAGGTCACGATCTACCACAACCCCGATCGGTTCGAAGCGCACACGTGCGTCGCTCAGCTGGCCAACGGCGATGTCGTGGTGACCTTCTCCGAGACGAGAGCCAAGAAGCACGAGGACTTCGACTCGGTCTTCCTGGTTCGGTCAACCGACAACGCCCGGACTTTCGATCCGGACACCAAGACGTCGGTCTGGCCGCAGACCAAGTACTTCGGTTCCGATATTCCGCTGATCGCGCAGCTGTCCGACGGCACCCTTCTGATGAATCACCTCGTCACGAGCTTTCACGGCCGCAAGGGCATCACGGAGGACATGGGCTGGCAGTCCGAGGAGGGCCTCATGCGCGCTAAGAGCGCCGAGGGCACCTGGATCAGCCGGTCCACGGACAACGGCCATACCTGGGAGCCCGGTTACAAGGTCAATTCCGAGCCCTTGCGCTGGACGATGCCAGCCGACAGCATCCTGGAGCTTCCCAACGGAACGCTGCTGATGGCAGTTCTCGGCCAGCTGAACACCAGGCGCGAGCGAAAGGATGCCGAGCCGATCCGGTCTGTGCTGCTCCGGTCCGACAACCGGGGCGAGGACTGGGAGCACTGGTCGACCATTGCATTTGACCCCGCCGGGATCATCTCCTTCGACGAGCCGGCGCTGGGCCGGACTGCCGACGGCGTCCTGGTCTGCATGATGCGGACGGAGCACCTGCCTCGCGGAAGGCACCAGCACATGTGGGTCGCCTACAGCCACGATGACGGCGAGTCCTGAGAGCCGGCCGGAAGCCACGAACATCTGGGGTTACCCCGCAGACCTGATCTTGCTCAGCGACGGCCGGATGCTGGCCACCTATGGCTATCGCCGCGGGACCTACGGAGTCCGCGGAGTAATCTCACCGGACGGACTGAGCTGGGACGTAGCGAACGAGTTCATTATCCGTGAGGGAGCCATTCCACCGCAGTCGGCTACCGAGGACTTCTACCACATCGGCTATCCGCATTCCGTGCAGCTCACGGATGGCACGATCTTCTCTGTCGATCACGCGTTCACCGACGAGCCCTACATGCAGTACGTCGTGGGCGTCCGCTGGGAACTGTGACCGGATGAAGAGTTTTGAGGTGAAGCATGAAGATCACGGCCGTTGAAGTCCGGAGGCTGGAGATCGATGCGAGCCCGTGGTACTTCGGCCAGCCGATCCCGGCCGACGAGGCGACCTTCGAGTACCCGCTCGTCCGGGTGGCGACTGACGAGGGCATCGACGGCTACTCCATGGGCTATGGCGCCAACGGCGAGGGCCAGCCCAACGCACACGCCATTGCCGACACCTACGCCATGGCACTGATCGGCAAGGACCCGCTCCAGCGCGAGGCTGTCTGGCAGGACATCCGGCGGCGCAACCGGCATCTGTACGCGCATACCGATACCGTCCTCGGCATCCTGGACGTGGCGCTCTGGGACATCGCGGGCAAGGCCTGCGGCCTTCCGATCGCAGCGCTTCTCGGGATCTGCCGAACGGCGATGCCCGCCTACCGCGTGGCCTCGTACTACCTGGCCACTCCGGAAATGGTGTACGAGGAGGCGCGACGCTATAAGGACGCCGGCTTCCACGGCTGCAAATTCAATATGTTTGCCGGGCCGCGCCTGGACATTCCGCGCCTGCGGGCCGCCCGCGAGGCGGTGGGCGATGACTTCTACCTGATGCATGACGCGTCGAGCTTCTATTCCTACACCGACGCGCTCACCGTCGGGCACGCGCTCAGCGACCTGGATTATCACTGGTTCGAGGAGCCGGTCTACGACCGCCAGCTCCACATCCTGAAGCGGCTCTCGGAGCAGCTGCGGGTGCCAATTCTGGGAAGCGAGACAACAACCCTGGCTGAGAAGGCGGAGTTTCTGCGGATAGGCGCAGTCGACCTCATGCGAGGCGACGTCATGAACTCCGGCGGGGTCACCGGCCTGCGGAAGGCCCTGGCTGCATGCGAGCTTTTCGGCTACAACCTCGAGATCCACACCGCTTCCTCGCCGCTCCTTGACGTCGCCAACCTGCACGTCGCCTGCTCGGTGACGAACTGCGAGCTGCTCGAGACGCACCACGAGATGTTCAGGTTCGGGCTGAAGGGCAAGCCGCTTGAGCCAGACGCGGCTGGCTACGTGCATCTGCCGACAGGGCCCGGGCTCGGTGTGGAACTCGACTGGGACTGGATCGATGACCACACCGTGGGCACGGTCGGACCCTGACCGGGCCGAGATCCGGACGGAGCACCCGCATGCTGATCTTCACTAACGTCGAGTTCAGCGAGACCGGACGCGAGAAACTCGCATCCGACGCGGGGCCGGCTGAGGTGTACTTTGCTGATCCCGAGGAGCTGAGCTCTGCCGACCGCGCCGCGTTCCTTGCCTCGGAGGTAGCGTTCGGCTCCTTGCCCCCTCATTTGCTCGAGGCGGCGACCGGACTGAGATGGCTGCAGCTCGACTCCGTCGGCTGCGATCAGTATCGCCAGCTTGACTGGATAGCACTGAGCAAGAGACTGACCGTCACCAACCTGCGCGGATTCTTCGCCGTTCCGGTGGCAGAGACCGGCATTGCTGGCCTCCTGGCTCTTTACCGGGCCGTCGACCGCCTGACCGAGCTGCGCGGACAGCGCCGCTGGCGCGCAGTTGACCTGCGAGGAGAGCTCCGGACGCTGCACGGCGCCCATGTCCTCATCGTCGGTTTCGGCGCGATCGGCCACGCTCTGCTGACGCGGCTGGCGGCCTTTGGCTGCGAGATCGAGACGTTCGGAACAGCCTCGTCCGGCGCGGGCCTGACGAGGCTGACCGACCTTGACGCGGTGCTCCCCAGAGCTGATGTCGTGTTCCTGGCGCTGCCTGAGACAGACAGGACCGCCGGAATGTTCGGGGCAGCGCGGCTCACCCTGCTCAAGCCCGGTGCGGTCCTCGTGAATCTCGGCCGGGGCGGCCTCGTCGACGAGGACTCGCTTGCACGGCTGCTCGACCAGGGCGCCCTGGCTGGCGCCGTACTCGATGTCACGCACGACGAGCCGATCCCCGCGGAGAGCCCGCTCTGGACCGCGCCTCATGTCATCCTCACTCAGCACACAGCGGGCGGCTCGACCGCCGAGCTTGATGGCAAGGCAGAGGTGTTCCTCGCGAACCTCGCCCGGTACCGGGCCAGGCTGCCCCTCGCCGGCGTTGTCGACTGGGCCAAAGGCTACTGAGGAGACGTCATGGGCGAGCCGCCAGTGCCACCGGGAGTGGTCGAGAGGCCGGTTCAGGTCTACCGGGATGAAT
>CAVOKK010000018.1:0-11465 GCA_963696455.1 uncultured Actinomycetota bacterium | reverse complement strand
CACGATGCTTTCGCCGGGCAAGGGTACGCGCATGCCGCTGACCGGTTCTGGCAGATGGACGCCAGCCGAAAGCAGATGCAGGGGCGGTGGGCCGAGTGGGCCGGGCCGGCCGGGCTCGAGGCGACAAGCTGGCCCGGCGGCTACGGGTCACTGCCGCCAGCATCCGGGATTATGCGGCACTTGGGCCTGCCGCACGTGCCATGGTCGACGCGTACACGGCGGGAGTCAACGCGTGGCTGGCAACCCATCCGGCACCGGCGGAGTACCGGCTGCTCGACGCGGCGCCCGAGCCGTGGGAGGGCTGGCACTGCATCGCCGCGATGCGCCAGCGCGGCTACCTGATGGGCTCGGTGTGGTTCAAGCTGTGGCGCGCTGCGGCGGTCGGCGTCATCGGCGACGCCGACATCGCAAAGCTGCGGTACGACGATGGCGGCGCCGACCGGCTGTGCATCCCGCCGGGTGCGGACGCCAGCCGGTGGACCGCGAGCCTGGCCGACCTGCGGGAGCCGATCAGCGCCCTGGGCCTGCTGCCCGCGGCTGCCGAGATCCAGGGCGGGAGCAACAACTGGGCCGTCGCGCCCGGCCGCACGACTACTGGGAAGCCGCTGCTGGCCGGCGACCCGCACAGGGCTTTCGAGCTGCCCGGCATGTACGCCCAGCTGCACCTGCGATGCGAGGAGTTCGACGCCATCGGCCTGACCGTGCCCGGCGTGCCGGGCTTCCCGCACTTCGGTCACAACGGCTCCGTGGCCTGGTGCGTCACCCACGCATTCGCCGATATTCACGACCTCTACGTCGAGCAGTTCGACCCCGCCGATCCGGCCCGGTACCGGCACCGCGGCGAATGGCTCACCGCGACGACCGCCACCGAGCAGATCAGAGTCCGCGGCGGCAGCCCGGCCACGGTCGGGATTACCGAGACGATCCACGGCCCGGTCGTGGCCGGCGATCCTGCGGGCGGCGCTGCGCTGACACTGAAGTCCGTCCAGTTCTTCGACACCGACCGGTCGTTCGACTGCCTGCTCCCGATGCTGACCGCCGGCAGTGTCGACGATCTGTTCCTCGCCGTGCGCGGCTGGGGCCTCATCGACCACAACCTGGTTGCCGCCGACACGGCCGGCCACATCGGGCACCTGGTCCGCGCCCTGATCCCCCGGCGGCCGGCCGTCAACGGCTGGCTGCCGGTACCGGGCTGGACCGGCGAGTACGAATGGGACGGCGTGATCCCGCCTGAGCAGATGCCCCGCGTTGACGACCCGGCGCGCGGCTTCATCGTCACGGCGAACAACCGGATCGCCGCCGATGCCCCCGGCACTGGCGAGTACATCAGCACCGACACTCACCCGCCTTACCGCGCCCGGCGGATCGAGGAACTGCTGACCTCGCAGGCCCCGGTGTCCCCGGCGGACATGGCCGCCATTCACTGCGACGACCTGAGCATCCCGGCCCGGCAGTTCCGGGCGGCGCTGGCCGAGGTGACGCCGCCAGGCCAGCAGGCCGCCGCCATCCGTGATCTCCTGCTGGCCTGGGACGCGCGGATGGCACCCGGTTCCGTCGCCGCCGCCTACTACACGCGCCTGCGCTGGGCCCTGGCCGCCATCGTCGGGGAGCGCTCTGGCCTCGCCGCCGCCTCGGCCGTTACCCCGCTCCAGCTGCCTGGACGCACCTCGGCCGTCAGCCAGCTCTGGTGGGTACTCCCGGCCCTGCTGCGAGCCGGTGACGTCACGCTCACCGGTGGCCGCACCTGGCCCGAACTGCTCGCGGATGCACTCGCGGCAGTCGCGGCAGAACCGCCTGCGCCATGGCAGCAGCTCCACCGGGCCGTGCTGACTCATCCGCTCTCGCCGCTGCACGCGGCGGCCATGCCGGAACTGAGCCCGCCAGGCGCCGGCGTCGGCGGCGACAACGAAACAGTCTGGGCCACCGGGTGCCGTGCCGAGTCAGGTACCGCAGCCGTCTACGGCGCCATCGCCCGCTACGTCTTCGACGTCGGCAACTGGGACAACAGCCAGTGGATCGTGCTGGCAGGCGCATCCGGCGATCCGGCAAGCCCGCACTACACCGACCAGCATGACGCCTGGTCGCGCTGCGAGCTGATCCCGATGCGCTACGACTGGGACACCATCACCACGACTGGCTCCCCGCCGGTCACGCTTCACCCGGACGCCGGCCCGGAACAAGAAAGGCCATGATCATGACTGCGTCTTCGATCGCTGATCTGGACTACCTCGCCGATCGCGCGCTCTTCATCCGGCTGGAGACAGTTCGCCTGACTCGCATCGCCGGAGCCGGCCACTACGGCGGGACCTTCTCGGCCGCCGAGCTGCTGGCGGCACTGTATTACTACAAGCTGCGGATCGATCCGTCGCAGCCAAGCTGGCCTGACCGCGACAGGTTCGTGCTCAGCAAAGGGCACGCCGCGATCGGCCTGTACCCGGTGCTTGCGGATCTCGGCTATTTCGACGCCGCGGACCTCGACTCCTACACCAGGATCGGCAGTCCCTTCGGCGACCATCCCGACATGCGCAAGGTGCGCGGCATCGACTTCAGCTCCGGCTCCCTCGGCCACGGACTGTCGATTGGCGTGGGCATGGCACTCGGCGGACGGGTCGCCCGCCGCGACTATGGCGTCTACGTTCTCGTCGGTGACGGCGAACTGGCCGAAGGCCAGATCTGGGAGGCAGCCATGGCAGCCGGACACTACCGGCTGGGGTCCCTCGTCTGCATCGTCGACCGCAATGAACTGTGCATCGACGGACCCACGGAGGACGTCATGGCCGTCGAGCCGATCGGTGACCGGTTTGCCTCCTTCGGCTGGGAAGTGCAGCGAGTCGACGGACACGATCTCGCGGCGGTCACTGCAGCGCTGGACGCGATACAGCCAGTCGCGCACGGAGCCCCGCGGGTCCTGATCGCGGACACGGTCAAGGGAAAGGGCGTGCGCCGCATGGAACGGGATCTTGGCTGGCACGTGGGAAACCTGAGCGCGGAGGACTATGACGCCGTCGTGGCCGAGCTCCGGTCCGGCGTCCCGGCCGCCCTCATCGGGAACATCCGGTGACCGCGGGGACTCCGGCTGGTCCGGACGGATCTGTTCGTGCTGACAGTGCCTCCGGGCAAGCCTCCGGGCAAGACCAGAGTGAGGTTTTCCGCGGCGTCACTCAGGCGCGATCGGGCAGGCGCGCGCAGACCGGCAAGGGAATCGCGACCGCATCGATCCCGGCCTTCGTCGCCGGAGCGGAGCTTGCCGACCTTGCCGAGACCGACCCGAGGATCGTGGTTCTGACTGCTGACCTTGCCTCTGCCAACCGGCTGGCGGAGTTTGGCACCCGGCATCCCGAGCGATTCTTCGATCTGGGAATCGCCGAGAAGAACATGATCACCGCGGCCGCCGGCCTGGCGTCAACCGGGCTCATCCCGTTCGCCGGCACCTTCGCCTCGTTCGCCGCGCTGCTCGGGATGGAGCAGATCCGCACTGACTGCGCCTACCCGAGGATGCCGGTCCGGATCCTGGCACATCATTCCGGGATCTCGCTCGGCTTCTACGGCACCAGTCACCACGCACTGGAAGACCTGGCCGCCATGCGCGCCATCGCGAACCTCGTCGTGGTCTGCGCGGCGGACGGCAATCAGCTGCGGGCGATTCTGCGGGCGTCCCTGGACGTGCCCGGCGCCATGTACATCCGGCTCGGCCGGGGCCGGGATCCCGAGGTCTATCCAGAGGTCCCGCAGAGCTTTTCATTCGGGCGGGCGATCCGGCTGCGCGACGGCGCCGATGCGACGATCATCGCGACCGGCTCGCAGGTCTATCCCTCGCTGCTCGCCGCAGACATCCTTGCCGAGCGCGGCTGCCACGTTCGCGTCGTGGACATGCACACGGTCAAGCCCCTCGACGTCGAGGAGGTCGTGGCCGCGGCAACGCAGACCGGAGCGGTAGTGACCGTGGAAGAACATAACGTGATCGGCGGGCTCGGCGGAGCCGTCGCCGAGGTCCTCGCCGACCAGCGGATTCCCGTCCGGTTCCGGCGGCACGGCATCTATGACGAGTACGTGCTGATCGGACCGCCGACCGACCTCTACGCTCATTACCGTCTCGACGGGCCCGGCATTGCCTCCGTCGTCACAGAAACCTGCGAGCTCCCCTGACCTCGGCCAGATCCGGCGGCCGTGCCGGGCGGCGTCACCCAGCCCGCCGGGGCTCAGGATGCGCCAGCTCCGCGTTCAGCTGGCGGAGCATCTGCCCGGCGCCGTCGCGGTGCAGGGCCGCGAGCGCGCTGAGGTACGCCTCAGCGAAGCGCGGCTGCTCAGCGAGATCACCGAACAGCCGCTCGTTGCGGACGAAGCTCAGCGGCTCGTCGTGCTGCCGGCGCGCCATGGCCATCACCTCGTCGCGGGCGGCGTCGACCACGTCGATCGGCTGTCCCGACTCGTCCGTGCCCTCCGCGTAACGAGCCCAGCTCGCGACGATCGCAGCCGACCGCGCGACCGGGCCGCCGGTGTCAAGGTTGTGCCGGATGACCGGCAGCAGCCATTTCGGGATGCGGTCGGAGCTGGCCGCGCACAGGCGGGCCAGCGTGTCCCTGACGGCCTCGTTCCCGAACCTCAGCATGAGGGTGTCGATGTACTCGTCGAGGTCGACTCCGGGGACCGGCTCCAGCGTCGGTCGTGCCTCCCGCTGCATGTACCCGGTCACGAACTCGGCGAAGACCGGATCGGCGGCTGCCTCGTGCGCGTAGCGATAGCCCGCAAGGTACCCGGCGTAGGCGAGCGCCTGATGCCCGGCGTTGAGCAGGCGCAGCTTCATGAGCTCGTACGGAGTGACGTCCGCGACGAGCTGGACGCCGCTGTCTTCCCACGGCGGCCGCCCGGCCGGGAACTGGTCCTCCAGCACCCACTGCGCGTACGGCTCGCACACCACCGGCCAGGCGTCCTCGATGCCGAACTCCGCCTCGAGCCGGGCGGTGTCCTCAGTGGTCGTGACCGGCGTGATGCGGTCGACCATGGAGTTAGGGAAGGACACGTGATCGCGCACCCACTGCCCGAGCTCGGGATCAGCGCGTTCCGCGAACGCGCTGAAGACCCGCCGGGCCAGCTTCCCGTTCCCCTGCAGGTTGTCGCAGGAGACCACCGTGAAGGCGGGAACGCCCGCTGCTCGCCGGCGGCGCAGCGCCTCAGTAATGAAGCCGAACACCGAGCGCGGCACCACGCCGGGGAGCAGGTCGTGCGCCACCGCCGGATCCCGCGGGTCAAACTCGCCGCTCACCGGGTGCAGGCTGTAGCCGCCCTCGGTAATGGTCAGCGTCACGATCCGGGTGCGCGGGTCGGTCAGGCGGCCGAGCACCAGATCCGGCACTTCCGGCGCGTACAGGTGGTCCGCCAGTGAGCCGATCACCTGCGGCCTGATAGTGCCGTCGGCCTCCTTGATCATGAGCGTGTACAGCCCGTCCTGCTCAGCGAACCAGCGCTCCTTGGGCCGGTCGGACGGCAGCACGTCAACGGCGCAGATGCCCCAGTCGAGTGCTTTCCCTGCCGACAGCAGCCTGTCCAGGTACATCGCCTGATGAGAGCGGAGGAATGCGCCTGTCCCGAAGTGCACGATGCCGACGGAGATGGCCGACCGGTCATAGGCCGGGACGGCCACGCTGGCGTCCAGGCTGTGAACGGTCGCGGCGCCGAGCCGGGCAGCGGTCATGTCACGAAGCTCTCTGTGCGGGTACCGGGACCCTCACCGTACGACCAGGGCCAGGGTCACCGCCCGACGAGCTTCAGGTGCGCGTCGCTGTAGCGGTTGCCGCTCACGCCGATCCGGGCTGCCGCTGCATTGAGGTCGGCGACCTCGTCGGCCGACAGCGCCACCCTGGTCGCGCGCGGCGTTTCCCGACAGCCGCTCTAGCCGCCTCGTGCCGGGGAAGGGCACAATCCACGGCTCCCGTGCCAGCAGCCAGGCCAGCGCCACCTGTCCTGGCGTGGCCCCCCTGGCCTGCGCGAGCCGTGTCACGTGGTCGACCAGCGCCTGGTTGGACCGCCGGTTCTCCGGGGTGAACCGCGGGATCGTTGCCCGGATGTCGCCCTCAGTGAATTCACTCGACGTGCTGACGGTACCGGCCGGAACCCCTGCCGAGCGGGCTGAACGGGACGAATCCGACGCCCAGCACGCCGCAGGCCAGTACCTCCGGCTCGGGTCGCGGGATCCACAGCGAGTACTCGCTCTGCACGCCGGTGACCGGGCAGAGGCGTGCGCCCGGCGGATCTTCTCCGCCGCCGCCTCGGACAGGCCGAAGTGGCGCACCTTGCCCGGCCTGGATGAGCCCGCCAACCGCGCCCGCCACGTCCTCGATGGGCGACGTCGAGGGTCGACCCGGGGCTGTAGTACAGGTCGATCGTGTCGGTCCGCAGCCGCTTGCAGTGACCGTCGGCCGCCCGCCTGATCTGCGCCGGGCTGGCTGTCCAGGCCTACCGAGCCGGCCGCCCTCGATGCGCCAGCCGAACTTGCGTCGCGATCACGACCTGCTCACGGAGCGGGGCGAGCGCCTCGCCGACCAGTTCCTCGTTGACGTACGGGCCGTAGACCTCGGCCGTGTCGAAGAACGTGACGCCAGCTCCGCCGCTCCCGCAGGACGCTGATCATTGCCTCCGGTCGCCGGGGTTGGGGCCGTAGCCCCGGGACCCGCCCATGCACTTGCCGAGCCCGAAGCACGAATCTCCTGCGGCAGTGATCTCCGGGTCGGGACACTGCTCCAGGCGCCATCACCCGGAGCATGCAGGACTGCTCCTCGCATGACAAGGTTCCTCTCGAGCTCAGTCGTGACGGCGGGCGGCCACGCGCGGGCCGGCGTACTCGGCCTCGGTCACGTGCTCCAGCCAGGTGTTCTCGGCCGGCCCGTCCGGGCCCGGGTTCTCCCACATGGCCAGGTGGATCATGAATCGGTCAGGGGCGGCACCATGCCAGTGCTCCTCGCCCGGCGGCGTGTAGATGATGTCGCCCGGATGGGCCTCGATAAGCTCGCCGCCTCGCGACTGAATCAGCGCGACGCCCTCGACGATGCAGAGGGTCTGTCCCAGCCCGTGCGAATGCCACGCGGTGCGGGCGCCCGGCGCGAACCTGACCATGTTCGCCCGCGCCCGTGACGGTTCCTCGCCCCGGTAGATGACGTCGAACCAGACATCGCCGGCGAACCACTCAGCCGGTCCCTTGCCGGTCGGCGGTGGCTTCAGAATCTCCATGCTGTCTCCTCCTCGTCTGGACTGCAGTTAGCCGCCGGGATGCCAGCGGGCTTACTCGGAGCGGAAGACCTTCTTTGCCACCGTCATCGCGGCCATGGCCTTCGGCCAGCCCGCGTAGAACGCCAGGTGGGTGATCACCTCGATCAGCTCCTGCTCGGTGGCGCCGTTCCGCTTCGCCAGCCCGAGATGAAAGACCAGCTGGTCGGTGCTGCCGCTGGTTACCAGGCTCGCCACCGTGATCAGGCTCTTCTCTTAGTATCTGCCACTGCCTCGTCCTTCCGCAGGTGAGGGCCGTACCAGCGGCCCGCGGTCACGCTCCGTCCAGGAAACCCTGGTTCAGGCAGCTGAGGGAGAGGCCGCTGATCCAGGTACTGCCAGCACCCCCCACTTCGAAGCGCCTGAACATAATCTGGCGATGTGGACAACAGAAGTGAGATCCGCGAGTTCCTGTCCTCGCGGCGGGCCAGGATCACCCCGCAGCAGGCCGGGCTGATCGCCTACGGCCATAACCGCCGCGTCCCCGGCCTGCGCCGGGAGGAGGTCGCCATGCTGGCCGGGGTCAGCATCGACTACTACACCCAGCTCGAGCGCGGCAAGCTCAGCGGCGTGTCCGGCACGGTGCTGGACGCTCTCGCCGGCGCGCTCCAGCTGGACGAGGCCGAGCGCTCCCATCTCCTCGATCTCGCCCGTGCCGCCAGCGGCACCACGCGTCCCCGGCGCCCGGCCCGCCAGCAGGTCAGGCCCGCCGTCCAGCACCTGCTCGATGCGATGACCGAGGCTCCGGCGTTCGTGCGGAACGGCCGGCTGGACATCCTGGCCGCCAACCCGCTGGTCGCGGCGCTGTATTCGCCGGCCTTCGCCGACCCGGCCCGGCCGGTCAACCTCGCGCGCTTCGCGTTCCTCGATCCTCGTGCGGCTGAGTTCTACCCCGACTGGGACGACGTCGCCAGCACAACCGTCGCGCTGCTGCGCACTGAGGCCGGCCGCGCCCCCGGCGACCGCGCGCTCTCCGACCTGATCGGCCAGCTCGCCACGCGCAGTGACGACTTCGCGGCCCGCTGGGCAGCGCACAACGTGAACCTGCACCGAAGCGGCGTGAAGCACTTCCGTCATCCCGTGGTCGGCGTCCTGAACCTGAACTTCGAGGCCATGGCTCTGTCCGCCGATCCCGGCCTTACGCTCACCGCCTACAGCGCGGCTCCCGGCACCTCCGATCACGACGCGCTCCGGCTTCTGGCCAGCTGGGCCGCAACGCCCGGCCGGGACGGCCACGGACCCACCGCCCCGGTCAGGCGGTCCCCGGACCTGACGCCCGCGGCCAGGCGGGCAGCGCGCACGCCCACGACGGTGGCTGAACCACACGACGTTGCCCGAACTGAGACAGTCCCTGAACCAGACGACGGTGCCCGAGCCAGCAGCTGAGCTCGCCAGCGACGGCCGGGCCAACGCGGCCGAGACCGACGGCCGTCCCGGATCTGCCCGTGCCCTGCTCGCGGCGGCCGTGCTCGGTTTCTTCGCGATCACCCTGGATGCTCTGGTGGTCAACGTCGCGCTGCCATCGATCAGGACCGACCTCGGCGGCGGCATCACCGGCCTGCAGTGGGTCCTGGACGGCTACACGCTGATGTTCGCCGCGCTGCTGCTGTCCGCCGGGTCGCTGGCCGACCGTTTCGGCGCGCGCCGGGCATTCGCAACCGGGATGGCGGTCTTTATCGCCGCGTCGGCGGCCTGCGGCCTGGCACCAAACCTCGGCGTCCTGGTCGCGGCCCGGCTGGTCCAGGGCGCTGGCGCGGCCATCATGATGCCGTCCTCGCTGGCCCTGATCCGCGAGGCGTATCCCGATCCGGTCCGCGGGGCCGCGCGATCGCGATCTGGACCATCGCCGGATCGGTCGCGGCGGCGGCAGGCCCGGTAGCGGGCGGGGCGCTGAACCTCATCAGCTGGCGGACGATCTTCTTCATCAACCTGCCCCGGCGCGGCCGCGCTTGTCCTGCTAACCCGGTGGCGGCCCTCCCCGCGCCACCAGGTGCCTTTCGACTGGACCGGGCAGATCGCCGCGGTCATTGCCATGGGCGCGCTGACCTTCGGCGTCATCGAGGCTGGCGCTGATGGCTTCGGCGATCGCACGGTCGTCGCTGCGCTCGCCGTGGCGGCCGTGGCCATGGTCGTGTTCCTCGCGGCGCAGGCCCGCGGGAAGCACCCCATGGTGCCGCTTGAGCTGGCGCGTTCCCGTGCCCTCATCATTGCCTCAGGCACCGGCTTCGCCTTCATGGCCGGCTTCTACGGCTCGATTTTCCTGTTCAGCCTCTACCTGCAGCAGCACCGGGGCCTGTCGCCGCTGGCGACCGGCCTGGTGTTCCTGCCTGCCAGCGTTGTGTCCGGATTCGTCAGCCCGCTGGCGGCCCGGCTGGCCGAGAGATTCGGACCCCGGGTACCGATCATCGGGGGCATGCTCCTGATGAGCGCTGGCCTGGCCGTGCTCGCCACCGTCGCCGCGGCCGCGCCGGTATGGCTCATCGCCGTTCTGATCATCCCGGCCGGGGTCTGCGGCCCGCTGGCGATGCAGCCGACCACGTCCGTCCTGCTCGACAGCGTCCCGGCCCGCCGCGCTGGCGTGGCCAGCGGCGTCTTCAACACCTGCCGTCAGCTCGGCGGCGCCCTGGCTGTCGCCGTCTTCGGCGCGCTCATTGCCGGCCGGGCCGGGTTCCTGCCAGGCCTTCGGGTAAGCCTTGCTATCGCTGCCGCGACCGCCTGCGCGGCCGCCGCCGCAAACCTGATGACTAAGCGCCGGGCTGCTCCGGGCTAAGACGGCATGCCGGGGTCGTGCGGCGGCGGAGGCCAGGGAGCGCCCGGATTCGGCTGCTCGCCAAAGTACGGCTGCTGGCCCGGATAGGGCTGCTGGCCGAGGCGGCACCGTTCCGTATCCGGGGGCCGTGCCGGCCTGGTTCTGCGGGCTGTAGCCGGGCTGCCCGTAACCCGGCTGCCCGTACCCCGGCTGCCCGTACCCCGGCTGCCCGAAGCCGGGCTGCCCGAACCCCGGCTGACCTGGCCGCCGGACTACCTGCGCCGAAGCCGCCCGAAGCCGGAACAGCCGCGCGAGATTGCCGATCGCGACGATGGTCCCGACCATGTAGATGTGCCAGGCGGCAAACGCCGCGACGCCGACCACGATGAAGGCGATCTCAAAGCCGACAGCGACCATCCAGGTGACCGACGACGGCCGCGACCTCAGGAGGAAGCCAACGCCCAGGCACAGCACCGCAGCGACGAGCGCAACGGAGCGAGAGCGCAGCGCCGTGCGCGAGCCCCGCGTTGAGCAGGCCGAACAGCGCCGTGATCGCAGCCTGCACGACGAAGAAGGAGAAAACTGACCGGCCCAGACTGGTTCGGGCGACAGGGTTCATGATCGGGCTCCTCGGGCGGCGCCGGGCTGTGGCCTGGCGACTGTCGCGCGTAGCCTAACGAATCAGCACAAAAAGAACCAGGTAGCGAGACGATCTGCCGCCCCGGCCTCTGGGCATGTGCAGTTGACCGGTATATGCTGACCGCATGACACAGCGGTCGATGCAGGAGCCGACGTTCCTGATCCTTACCGCGCTGGCGGCCGGAATGCAGCACGGCTACGGGATCATCACCGATGTCAGCCGAATCTCGGAGGGCAGGGTCCGGCTGCGTGCCGGGACGCTGTACGCCGCGCTGGACAGGCTCCGCGCCGATGAGCTGATCGAGGTAGACCACGAGGAGATCGTCGACGGCCGGCTCCGCCGTTATTACACGCTGTCCGAGGAAGGCGGTCGCCAGCTGGCGGCCGAGGCCGGGAGGATTCAGGCCAATGCCACCGCCGCGCTAAGCCGGCTGAAGGCTGTACGGGGGCTGGCATGACCAGGCAGGCCGAGCTGGCACGCCGGTACCGGCAGCGCCTGGCTCTGTATCCGCGTGCCTACCGGCGCGATCACGAGGACGAGATGCTCGCCGTGCTGCTGGAGGGTGCCCGGCCGGGGCAGGAGTTTCCGCGAGTCGCTGAGAGTGCCGACCTGATCTGGGGCGCACTCCGGATGAGGATGCGGCTGGGCCAGCCATACGACGGGAACGCCGGCAGCGACGCCCTCGCCGCATTCAGCGTGCTCGCCCCGCTTCTTCTCGCGGGACCTGCGGTGGTCACTCTCGTGCTGCATCTCGCGCACGCCGGGCCGCCGCCAGCGCACCGGTTCTTGCTGGCCTTCCGGTACTACGAGGCACGC
>CAVOKK010000017.1:0-25899 GCA_963696455.1 uncultured Actinomycetota bacterium | reverse complement strand
CACCATGAAGGCCCAGGTCAGGACGCGAGTCCCGAGCCTGGCCCTTGATCGTTCCTCGGCCGTTGTTGATCTTCCGTGCCATTAGCGTGCCATTAGCCCGCGGGGACCAGGACCCCGGCCGCGCCGTCCTCGTCATCGTCGCTTTGCGCGCTCGGCCTGGACGTGGGCGTCGATCGCGCTCGTGATCCGCTGGTCCGCGCCGCGCGCCTCGTGCTGGTAGATCATCGCCGCGCGCTCGCTGTCGTGCCCCATCCGGGCCATCAGGTCCTTCAGCCCGGCGCCGCTGGACGCCGCGAACGTGTTCCCGGTATGGCGAAGATCGTGGAAGTGCAGACCCTCGGCGCCGATCGACCGCACCGCGTGCGGCCAGGCCGACATCCTGTTGAAGTTGCCCCGCCGCAGCGGCCCGCCCTTGGCGCCGGGGAAGACCAGCGCGCCCGGCTCGTCCTTGACGAAGACCGCCAGATGCTCACGCAGCGCCGGGATGATCGCATCGGGGATGCCGACGACGCGCCGCCCGGCCTTGGACTTGGGCGGCCCGAGCAGCATTTCCCCAGTCGACCGCTCCACGTACGCGGCCCGCACCCGGACCGTGCGCGCGTCCAGGTCGAGATCACAGCGCCGCAGCGCCGTCGCCTCGCCCCAGCGCAGGCTGGCGAAGGTGGCCAGCAGGACCAGCGCGCAGATACCGCCGGTCATGCGTGCAGTCGGCCCGGCCGTCGTCGGCCATCTTCCATAGCGCCCGCTCGGCCTCGGCCCTGCGTGCCGTACACCTCGGGTGACGTTCGCATCTCGCCATGCCGCCGGAAGCGGAGCCGGTAACCGCCCGGGGAGCCTGCGGATGTTGCCGACCGGTCGACGGCCGACCCGCTCGGCCAGCTCGAAGACCTGGGCCACGGTCAGCACCGGCCGCTCGGCGCATCCTCGTCTCCCGCGCCGCGGATGCGGCATGGGTTCCGGGGCAGGATCTTGTCCTCCTCGACCGCCGTCATCAGCACGGCCCGCAGCAGCCGGTACGCCTTCGCCGCCACCGAGACCGAGACGCCGTTGCGCGAGCAGGGTTGCCCGCCACTCGCGGATCATCGGCGTGGACAGCTTGCCGACCGGCACGCCGCCAGGTGCGGTTCGATGTGCTTCTTGAGCAGCCACCGGTAAATGTCCACCGTGCGCGGGCGCAGCCCCGGGCGCTCGGTGATCCAGGTCGCGGCGTAGTCGGCGAGCTTGACCTTGCCCCGCTCGGGGTCGGTCCACTCGCCCGGGCCATCTGCGCCTCGATCAGCACGAGCGCCTTGTCCGCGTCGCACCTTGCGTTCGTATGTCTCCGGCCCTGTCCGTATCCGGCCGTCCGGCCCTGGGTAGCGGATCTGGTACCGGCCGGACGGCAGCCTGCGGACGTTGCCGAAACGCCGATGCCCATCTTTGTTCGCCATCAGGCCACTCCTCTCATCCTGGGCCGACATCGGCCGCGGTCAGCGGCTCGACGCGGCCGCCTCGATGAACTCGGCCAGCGCCGATTCGCTGATCCGGACATGGCGGCCGACCTTGACGAACTCGATCCGCCGTTCGGCGATCAGCCGGCGGACGAAACGGACAGACGTGCTCATGCCGCTCGGCCGCCGCCTCCACGGTCAGCAGCCGGCCGCTGCCGTCTGGGTGGCCCGCCGTCACGCCGCCCTCCCGGTTGCCGAAAGATCGGCGGCCTCGTGGCTGCGGCTCTGCGTCTGGCCTCGGCGAGTGCGGCTTGCCATCGGCTGCCGGTCGGCGACGACGTGCAGCAGCCGCTGGGCGGGGGGCATGTGGTCGGGGTCGCCGGGGGTGACCGGTTCCCAGGCGTAGCGGGCCGGGTCGGTTGCCGGAAGGCCGAGCGTTTCCAGTGAGCCAGGCCTTGCGGTCGGCGCGGTGGTCGGCCAGGGTCTTGCCCGACCACTTGCGCGAGACCAGGACGCGGCGGCCGGCGTAGCCGAGGTATTCGCGGCGGTGGGCCTTGCCCTTGCACGCGCCCGGGCCGCAGGCCCGCCCGGGCGTTCTTGGGCTGGATGCCGTAGCGGAGCCAGTTCGCGCACGTGCGGTGAGCACGGCTCGTACCGCAGCGCGTCGGCCAGCCGTTCGGCGTGCGTCGCGCTGGGCGTCGGTGGCTGGCCTGGTGGCAGTCGGCGACGTGCTTGGTCAGGTATTTGGTCAGGTAGCCGATGCAGCGGGCCGCGTCCTTGGATCCGGCGAGCACGCCCTGGGCGTCGAACCGGTCGCCGAACCGGGCCACGTGCAGCGGCTCGTCCTCGGTCGCCGATCGCGTCCAGCGCGTCATCCCAGGTGGGCAGGACCTCGCCGGTCGCGGGATCGAGGTAGTTGCCGCTGGCCTCGTGCCAGACCGGCAGCTCGTCGCCGTCGTAGCGGACGGCGGCGGTGTCCGGCCACCAGACCTGGTGGTAGGTGGCGGCGAGACCTGGCGCAGCTCGGCGCGGGACACGGTGCCGCGCATGGCGATATGGACGTGCGGGGCGAGCCGCCGCTGCGGTTCGACGGCGGCGAAGTACTGCACGTCGTAGCCGAGGAAGCGGCGCAGGTTCTGGATGAACCGGTCGAACAGCGCCGCGAAGTGCAGCGCGTCCCGGGCCGCCCGCCCGTAGTCGTAGCGGTCCGGGTCGGCGGGTGTGCCGTCCGCGTGACCCTGCCGTAGCCCGGGCAGGTCAGCGTGACGAACATCGACGGCCGGAACGTCTTGCCGTCCGGGGCGGTGTAGGTCTTGCCGACCGTCCGGGCGCGACCTTGCGCCGGGGCAGATCCGGCGGCGTCCTGCCGCCGCCGGGTAGAGCGGTGACGCCGCGTGCCCGGGCCGGGCAGGACGTTCCCGCGCATGCCCGGCGCGGTGATCTCCTCGTCCAGCTCGCCGATCAGCTCGTCCAGCTCGCCCGTGTCGTGCCCGTGGTCGCCGGCGTGGTCCCGCTCGGCCTGGGTCTCGGCGCGCTTCTCGACCAGCCTGCGCTGCCAGTCGTCGCGGGTCGTCCGGGTCGATGACCGGCTCATGGTCCAGGTGCCAGCCTTCGCGGCATTGGGCCGCCCGCAGGACCCTGGCCCGTTCGGCGCAGGGAGGGCACACCGAGGCCAGGGTGTGCCCGCACGGGACGAGCACCTGTTCACCTGGCCGGTGTGGATGTCGGTGCGGCGCAGCTGCACCGGCCGGAGGCAGGCGCCGTGCTCGGCGGCCAGGTCGCGGACGACATCCCGGGCCAGCGGCATCGCCATCCGCTGCGCGCGGGTCTGCCGTCGGGGTCATCCAGTGTCCACTCGGCTGGGATCAATCACCTCCGGGTCCCTGGCGGGCCCGTGGCGGTCAGCCGCAGATGCGGCACTCCAGGCGCAGAGATCCCCGTGCCGGCGTCGAGCAGCAGGCCGGCCGCAGGTGGGGCAGGGTCATCGGTCAGCCACCCGGTGTCACCCGGCATCACCGGCCTCCCGCGGGAGCCGCGACCGGAGTCGGCGTACGCGGCCGTCATGGCCTGGATGTCGTCGTCGGAGACAAACGCAGCCCGGACCCGCACGGGGTCGGGGGCTGCTTCGAGCCGCACGTAGGCCACGCCCGGCGCCGATGAGCGGATCAGCGGAGATCTCCTCGCAGAGCGCGCCCCGGTCCCGGGCGCCGTCGCCGAGCACCATGTCCACCTGGGACGGCTCATCCAGGCGCAGCGCGATCTTGTCCGGGAACAGGTTCCGGATGTTCAGGACCTCTTTGCGGGGGTCTTGCAGCGCCGCGACCACGCAGTAGCCGACCGCGCGGCCCTGGGTGGTCAGGGTGGCCAGCGCCGCCAGGGTGCGCTCCCGCAGCTTGCGGTCGGCCTGGTAGGCGGTCAGGAACGCGATCTCATCGACCATCACCACCACGAACGGGAACTCGGCCGACGCGGTGTGATCGCGCTGCTTCCCGGCGAACCGCCCGGCCGCGCGCCTGCATCTCCGCTACGGCGTCTTCGAGCAGCCCGGCGATGTCGGCGGGGTCGGCGGCGTACCGGCCGTACCCGTCGAACAGCGCCCGGCCGAACGCCAGCTCCATCAGCTTCGGGTCGCACGCCCATACCCGGACCAGCCCGGCCGTCATCGCGGGCAGCATCGCCCGCACCAGGCACCACAGGTAGGAGCCCTTCCCGGCCCCGGTCGCCCCGGCGATCAGCAGGTGCGTCCCGTGCAGCCGCATCAGGAACGCCGCCCCGTCCTCACACCGGCCCACCGGCAGCGCCCGCAGGTCGGTCTCCTCGGGACGGGCAGCGCCGGCATCGGCTCGGCCAGCGCATCCCGGCGGACCAGTTCCAGCACGACCCTCCGGGGACGGCCGCGCGGACCCGGCACATGTGCGCCCGGAACCCGTGCGCCAGGCCCTCGGCCCGGCCGGCGAAGTCAGCGGGGGACTGGCCGGACACCAGCCGGACCGACACCCGGTCGGTGCACCCGGCGCCGCGGACCCGGCCGAGCACCGGCAGCATGACCTGGCCGCGGTACGACGGGGCCAGCCCGGCGATCGTCATCACCGCCCGCCAGTGCCGCCGGTAGAACCACCACCGCCACCGGTCAGCGCAGCCGGACCGTGACAGAGCCGGGCGAACCAGTCCGGCCGCCACAGTCGCAGCACCACGAGGCCACAGCGACGTTGCGCCAGGACCACCACGCCGGGCCATCCCGCGCGCAGCCAGGTGAGAATGACCAGGCCCGCCGCCGCGTCCAGCAGCGGATGACGGATCAGGAACCAGATCACCCGGACCAGGAGCCGGATGAGCTGAACGAGCCAGATGATCCATTCGGGAGTGCGGTAGACGGGGGAACGCCAGACCGGAGACGCGAACGGATCAGCGTTGTCCACCTGGGCGAACTGCTCGCCCGTTACGTCTCGCACTAGGCTTGAGACCTCTCCGGTTTGCTGACCTGGGGAGACACCGGGGGCGGCAGGAGTGCCCGTTCCTGCCGCCCCACCTGCTGGTTACGCCGCCGTGGTCCCGGCCTCGCTGGCCTGCCGTGCCTGTGCATCGCGCGCACTCGGCGGCGAACCCCACGGCGACCTTGGCCAGCTCCTCGGCGAACCGGACGTGATCGGCGGTGCGTTCCCGGACAGGTACACCGACGCCAAGCCGTCCGGCATGCCGTACGAGGCGGGCAGGCGGGCGCCGGTGTCCATGTCCGCTGCCCTCATCCAGCGCCCGGTCTCGGGTCGACGACACGCGCGACCCGCGCGCCACCGATCATCTGACCCTCTGTAGGCGTACCCGTGCTCATGCCGCGGCCTCCCGCCCGCCCCGGCCGCCCCGACCCGGCCCCGGACCCCGGCCGCCTTGAGCGAGTAGGCCAGCCGCCCGGCCTGGTTCACGTACGGCGTTACCGTCATCCCGGCGAACTCCACCGGCACGAACGGCATCCCGGCCGGCGGCGGGCAGCACCGGCTGATCAGCAGCAGCGACCTTGATCTTGACCGTCTTGTCCCGCGCCGCCGGGTCGGCGTCGATCACTTCCACGACCCACACCGGCTGGCCGGTGGCCTTGTCCTTGGCCTGGACGAACCGGTCCCGCCTCGATGCGTCGAAGTCCCGCATCGGCTCGAAGCCCCCGCCGCGAACGCGCCGTGCGGGAACACGTGCGCGAACTCCACCGGGATCGGGCCCTGTAGCGCCATCTGATCTCCTCTTCTGTCGCCAGTCGTACTGACGACAACTCGACTTATCGAGTAGAGCATAACGCGAGGCTCAACTTGACAAGACGAGTTATCGAGGCAGGTTCAGGAGGAGAACGGGTAAAGATCCTCTAGCTCGTGCACATCACCCGGGAGCACAGCATCCACCACTTCCAGCGGCCGGTCGTCGGCGTCGTAGACGGCCAGGAGCAGGTTCAGCACCGCTCCGCGCTTGGCCATGTTGAGCAGCCGGGATTCCTCGGCCGTCGCCAGGCGGGCACGTATGCGCTCGGCGACGTGATCGAAGCGGACCCGCTTGACCGCGTGCAAGTGTGCGTGAACGCCGCCAGGGATCGGCTCAGCCTTGGCCAGATCGGTGCCCTCGGCCACATCGAGCGGGAACCAGGACGAAACCAGCTCGGACGGTTCGCCATCGCGCTCGATGAGCTGGCGGCGCAGCAGGGCCGGAGTGTCCGGCGGCGTGCGGAGCAGCATGGCCACCGCAGAGGGTGCGGCGGCCCGCCCGACGTCCAGGATCGTGCCCTGCCCGGCCGACCCGGCCTCGTCAATGATCAGCTTGCCCGGCCGCGTGCGGTCGGCCAGCACGGCCCGGTTCCGCACGTAAGAGCCCCGGCCGTGCTCGCGGTCGATCCATCCCTGGCTTCGCAGCACTTCGAGCGCTCGCACCACCGTGGGCCGGGACACGGCGAACTCGCGCACAAGCTGCGTCTCCGAAGGCAGCAGTGCCCCCGGAGGGTAGGTCCCGTCACCGATACGCCGTTGGATCGCATTCACGATCTGCGCATACTTCGGAGGGGAGAATTCCAGGTCAGTCATGACGACCGCCTAACAACTCATCGACTCGACTTGTCGAGAAGCTTAGCTCGTAGTATCACTTCGTGTCACGGGGTCCGGAAGAACGGCGGCGGGGGGGGGGGGGGGGAGGGAGGGGGCCAGCCGAGCGCCGAGTCGGGAGGTGGCCGTTCGGAGGGGAGGGCGGGTGGAGGCCGTCACGGGCCGGCCAGTCGAAGCGGGCCCAGACGGTCCGGCCGTCGTGATCGCCTTCGATGCCCCAGTCGTCGGCCAGGCTGCGATGATGTCGAGTCCATGGCCGCGCTCGGGATCGGCGACCGCCGGAGTCCACGGGCCGCCTTCGTCCTCGACTTCGAGCCAGAAGTAGTCACCCGGTCTGACCTTGCCGCGGACGGTGAACGTCCGGCCCGCCAGACGGGATCGGCTGTGCAGGACAGCGTTGGTAGCCAGCTCCGAGGCGCACACGAGTACGTCGTCGGCCATCGGGCAGTCGTCCAGTAATGCCCGCAGGTCGGCCCGGACGACCCTGATCTGGTCGGCGGAGCCGTAGGTGACCCCGGTCGTGCGCAGGGCGAGAGCCCGGGGCACTGGTGTTGGCATCACTGGGCTCCGCCAATCCCGTTCCAGCGCAGTCCAGGCAGACGATCCGGATGGCGCTGTCTGACATGCCCCGGACGAGCTGGCTCGCAACCCAGCGCCGGGGCCCGCTGTACTTCCATCCCCGCCCGCGGCACGACGGGCAAACCTCGTGCTCAGCAACCTCTGCGGCCTTCATGCCGCCAAAGGTCGCGCAATTGCGGGCCGCTCCCATAACCGCGCGATATCACCCGACGGGATATAAGCTCGCAGTCAGTAACGCCGCATGGACTCTCAGGAACAATCGCCTGACCGAGAGGGATCACGGCATGCCAGGCCGCCGCGTCTTTGATCTCATCGAGATCCCGGACGAGTTCTGGCAGCATCCCGACGTGCTCGACGCTCTGCGCCGCCGCGACATCGGGCGCCTCTTCGTCCTGTTAAACGACGCCACGGGCGTCAGCCAGACCCGCTTGGCCATCGCGTGTGACACCACCCAGCCCAAGATCAGCGGCTACATGCGGGGGGTCTCGAAGGTCGAGGAGCTGGACGTTTTCGAGCGGATCGCGGACGGGCTGAACATGCCCGACCCCGCCCGTATCGCCCTCGGCCTGGCCCCGCAGGCCGACCCAGAGCCCGGCCGCCACGCCGGTTATCCCGCCACGGGATACCCGCCCGGCCTTGTCTGCTCCCGCTGTATCCGGTCTGCTCAGCGCAGATGCAGGAGACAGTGAGGAGGATGATCCCTCCGTGAGACGGCGAACCTTTGTCGGCCTGACCGGCGCCGCCCTCTTCGGTGCGGTCCTGGCCGACCCCACCCGCAGCGGCCAGGCCGACGCCATCGAGTCCTTCGCCGCCGTGCTGGCCGCCTACGCCCCTGACACGGCCGGTTCCACCCTGGACGAGCCGCCGGACCTGCCGTCGCTGGCCGCCGCGGTCGCCCGCGCCAAGCGCAATTACCAGGCGTGCCGGTACTCGGAGGTGACCGAGAACCTGCCGGCTCTGCTTAGCCGGTTGCAGTCCGCCTGCGCCGTGCTCGACGGCGAGGCCCGGTCGCAGGCATACACGCTGTCAGCCGAGGCACACCACGTCGCGGCCAGCATCCTGTTCAAGGTCGGCGATCAGGGCCTGGGCTGGCTCGCGGCGGATCGCAGCATGCAGGCCGCCCGGGCCAGCGAGGACCCGGTGACCGTCGCGTCCAGCGCTCGGATCGTCACCCACGCCCTGATGGGGAGCAAGCACTACAAGGCAGCGACCGATACGGCGAGTACCCTGGCCGCCAGGTTCGACCACGACGTGTCCGCCCACGATCCCGAGTCTCTGTCGGTCTACGGCTCGCTCCTGCTGCGGGGCGCGATCGCCGCCGCCCAGCACGAGAACCGCGGCGGGGCCGACGAGCTGCTGACCGAGGCCGAGGACGCCGCCGCCCGCCTGGGCGATGACCTGAACCTGCGCTGGACGGCGTTCGGCCCGACGAACGCCAGCCTGCACCGGGTCAACATCGCCGTCACGCTGGGGGACGCGGGCACCGCGATCGACGTCGCCCGTACCGTGGATCTAGGCCGGATCGACGTCACCGAGCGGAAGGCGACCTTCCTCATGGACACCGCCCGCGCGTTCCTGCAATGCGGCAGGCACGAACGGGCCTACCTCGCGCTTCGCGCGGCCGAGGAGATCGCCCCCGAGGAGATCACCGGCCGCCCCGCGGCCCGCCGCCTGGTCCGCGACCTGATGACCACCGCCCCGCTCAGCGTCCAGCGCCAGGCCGAGGACTTCGCCCGCCGCATCGGGGTCACCGAGTGAGCCAGGACGGCCGCGTCTTGACCGTCATCGTGTGCGGCGCAGGCCCCGCCTCCGAGGTCGGCCAGCTCGTCAAACTCGCCCAGAAACACGGCTGGACCGTCCAGGTCGTAGCCACACCCGCCGCGCTCGACTTCCTCGACGTGCCCGCCATCGAGGCCCTGACCGGCGGCCCGGTCCGCAGCGAGTACCGCAAGCCCGGCGAACCCAGATCCCGCCCGGCCGACGCCATCATCGTCGCCCCGGCCACCTACAACACGATCAACAAGTGGGCCCAGGGCATCAGCGACACCTATGCCCTCGGCATCCTCGCCGAGACCACCGCCCTAGGCGTCCCGATCGTCGTCCTCCCCTTCGTCAACTCAGCCCTCGCCGCCCGCGCCCCCTTCCGCGCAGTGTCCAGGATCTGCGCGGCGAAGGCGTCCATATTCTCCTCGGCCCCGGCGGTGTCGAACCCCACGAACCGCGCACCGGCGGTGACCTTATTGCCAGCTACCCCTGGCACCTGGCTCTCACCGAGGCCGAATGCCTTACCGATCCACACGACCGGTAGCGCGAACCTTCGCCCCTGCGCCTTGGTCCGCTCTGCCATCGCTCTGTGATCTGCGATCTGTGGTCTGCGATCTGTGGTCGCGATCTGTGGTCGCGCTGATGCCCCTATGTCAAGGCAACGGGGATGACGGGTGATGTGGATGGGGACCGGTGCTCTCTACCCGATCCCCAAATGTGCTTCAAAGTCGTCCAGGCAGCGGTCGAGGTCGGCGGGACTGGCCAGTTCGTAGTGATCCGTGCGGGGGTCGGTGACTCGTGGAAGTAGCTCCGCGTAGCTCAAATCCGCTTCGCCGGACACCCAGAGCAATAGTTCGACGGCGCGGGCCGAGGTCTGGCCCCGAAGGGAGGCAGCGGGTTTGGCATCGAAGCCGCACCGGACGATCTCGACCGACGCGCCCGCGCCGTCCCACCTGCGCCGGCGGTTGCCAACCAGGCGGTCCAGCAGATCCAGGTCCACGTTCCGATCCTGCCCCAGATCGCTGCCGGACGGGAACTTGCCAGCGAGGCAGGTGCCGCCTGCGCGTACGTCATCCGGTGTTGATCTCGGGCTCGAGTGCTCTGATGATCAGGGGGTAGAGCTCGCGGGCGATGTAGCGCTGGAGCATGCGCATGATCTCCTTGCGACTGTTGCCGGTGGCTGTCCGCTTGGCCAGGTAGGCCTGGGTCCGCGGGTCGGAGCCGAGGCGCACGTTGGCGATGACCCACAGGGCGTTGTTCGCGGCCCGGTCGCCGCCGCGGTTGAGCCGGTGGCGGGTGGTCTTGCCCGATGAGGCGTCAACGGGACTGGCGCCGCAGACGGCGGCCAGGGCGGCGTCGCTGTGCAGGCGCTGCGGGTTGGCACCGCAGGTGACCAGCAGCTGCGCGGCAGTCATGGCGCCGACGCCGTGGCGGCCCATCAGATCAGGAGCGTGTGCGGTCAGGAGCTGGATCATCTGCTTCTCCAGCTCGCGGGCCTCGGCGTTCAGGGTGAGCCAGCGGCGGCCGAGTGTTGCGATGGCCCGGTGCACAGCGGTGTCAGGTTCAAGTGCTGCGCAGGCGCGGCCGAACGCGGTCTTGCGCAACGGCCGCAGGCGCGCGCGGACGTCGTCGTCTGCATCGAGCAGGAACGCCTTGATCTGGTTCGATGCCTGAGTGCGGGCTTTGACCGCGCTGCGCCGGGTGAGCAGCAGCAGCCGCAGCTCACCAGTGAATCCGCCGCGGTCCTTCGGGATCGCGGTTGCCTCACCCGACAGCACAGCCCGGGCAGCGTTCTCAGCGTCGACCGGGTCGCTCTTGCCGCGCCGCCGCCGCCGGGACCGGTCCGGGCAGTTGATCTCCCTGACGGTGATGCCGCGACTGGCGAGCTGCTGAGCCAGCCGGTACCCGTAGCTGCCGGTGCCTTCCACGCCGGCATCGGTCACCTGGCCCAGGCCAGTCAGCCAGCCTGCCATCGCGGCATTGCCGGCGTTGGTCGCGGAGAACTCCCGGATGGCCAACCGCCGGCCGAGCCGGTCCAGCACCACCGCCACATGCATGTCCAGGTGCGTGTCCACGCCGACCACCAGGCCGCCGTCACAGGTCATTGTCACAAGCCCTCATTTCACTGCGCTGACCAAAGGACAAGGATCCGCAGCAGCCGGGACAGGACACTCACGACGCGCCTCGGGCAACGCCCCTATCGGGTCACTCGGCCGTGCGGCGGCAGGTACCGGACGGGCCGGCAGATCAGCGCAAGGGCACAGCAGGCCAGCCGAATTGCGAGCCAGACCCTGACTGTCGCGCCAGCCTCGACGCGACAGCCACCGGCACCCACCGAAGCCAATAGTGGACTGAGTGCCGAATTGAGCCGTACTAGATCAAGGAGGGCCGCGCTCCGCGCGGCCGCCACCCGCCACCGGGCTCTGCCGCTTCGCGGCCCGCCCGGCGCAGGCGGGCCTCCCGGCTGCGAACTGGCCCGATCGGGAGGACCATCGTCATAGCAGCGGGCCGTGGGAGCGCAGTCAGCTTTCCCGCCCCATTGTTCCAGTCGCGGCCGCCAGGTTAAGGGCGGTGCGCGATGGGCACTCGCCGACTCCGTACCACCAGCCGCTCACAACGGGTTCGGTAGCTATAAGGAAGAGGGGAACCAGTAAACTCGCGGCCCAGGACACAGCATGGGCTCCTCATTTGGTCATGTGCAACGAAATTTCTTGTACTTCGTGAGCGGCGTAGTAGACGAGCACGGCCTGCCAAGGAACAGAACTGGAGCAGATGAGTAAGCCAACCGCCTGACAGAAACGTCGAGCGGCTGGCTTACGTCATTGACGACAATTCTCAGCTGACTAGGGAGTCATCGAAGATTGCTTCCCTGGGCCAATCAGTCCGATCGGGCTATTGTGGGGATGGTCTGGATCGGTCCTTTGCCGTGACGATATAGGACTTCCAGATTTGCATAGGACGACCTGATCGGGGCCTCAGACAGTTCCGTTTACTCCGGGCCCCTCGCTATAACAGACTCCGCCGGTCCAAAGGTCGGCATATGAACTGGTGGAAACGTCACCAATCCAGTGCCCATTCAAATAGTCAGGACCGCTGGAGATGGGATCATCCCAAGAGTAGTCCAGTCCAAGGGCGCCGCTCTTTTGGGCGACATAGAACGGGTAGCCTGGGCCCTCGAGCGAGTAACTCCAGGAGTAGTAGATAGCTTCGACATTCACTGTGAATCCCGAATTGCGGAATACCATCCAGCCATCGGACTTCGTGGTTATGTTTATAAATGAAGTGCCGCAGTCGCCGGGCAGCTCTTTGTATAGGTTAGGATGAATGCGCTGTTGTCTCATGGTTCGCTCAATGCGACTCCTGAGATAGTTGGGGACTATAGCCTCCTTACCGTTGGCGGACAGTACAGTAAAGTATCCAGGCTTACCCGGCGCTACCCCTAGAATTCTGACGGTTGGCACAAGGGTCATTCCGACTCCCTCCGTTGTAGAAGTTAGCGACCTAACTGCCAGAGTGTGGACGCTGGCTGAGGCGCCGGACGGAATGACAATAGCTAATGAGCGTTATTCAAAACCCCAGCTTAGCGAGAAGAAGAACAATCCGCGGGCGGCATCATACGCGTCGTGGTAGGTCCGGTAGGGACAGCGGTAGTCCGTGTGGAAGATCCGCCAGGCCTTGAAATGGGCGACGAGTCTTTCAACAGGCGCCCGGAGTGACGAGACGTCAGCGTTGAATTGCTTTTCCCATGGCAACAGCTTGCCGTGCGGCTGCTTCTTGCGCGGGGTTACCATGCCGCATCCCTGATATCCCTTATCGGCGATGCCGCCGCCGGAGCTCCGCACGATCCCGGCCACTGGCTGGAACGCGGCCGCGTCATGAGTTTTCCCGGGCAGCGGGCCAGAAATGTAAATCGCAGTTCCATCGAGCAGGCTGACCAGCTGGGCGTTGAAATCCGGTCGTGCCGTGCTTGCGGCTCCACAGCTCGTGGTGGTCCTCGTAGGACCAGCAGGGCGTGATGGTGCCGTCGACCAGGCACACCCGGCCTCCGGCCATCTCGATCGCGTCCTCTGCAGACGGCACGAATTCTTCCAGGACGGATTTCACCACCGGCACCAGCACGGTCACGATTCTCGACACCGTGGGCTGTGAAACGCCTCTCATGTCGCCCAGGAATTCCTGCGTTCTGCCGGAGATACATGCACGCGATCTCCGCCGCTGCGTAAAGGCCGCATGACTTCGGGCGCCCGGCTCCCTTATTCCAGGGCTCAGGCAGCGCTTCGTGAACGCGGCAGACGAGTTCCTGCACCTGCGAGAGCATTAAGCCTGTAGTACGATGGTAGCGCAACGGTTCTCCTGGGTGAGGGAGTTCTTTGGTAGGAAATCCCAATTCTCCCAAGAGAACCGTTGTTATTTATGACGACACGCCGACCGAGGATTGAACTATCCTGAAGGGTTTTGAATAGGCTTCAATGTACCGAGAACTGTAGCGACGATGCTGGATATAGCAAGTGCCCGAACTTTGCCCATTTGAAGTCTTCTCCTTGCGCGCAGAGGTTACGGATGCGCTCAGGTTGGAGCAAACGTGAGCGTCGTGGCAATACCGGATAACTCCGGTATTGACTGTCAAGTATCTATGTGATATATGTCAAAATGCGCTTAACCTGGTGAGGAAGCGCTAGCCCGAGGCGGACGGGGAATGGCCTTGAGGAAGTTTCGCGATGTCCAAGTTCCAACGGGTGCCGAACACGGCGCGTGCCTGTCTCCTCGACAGCTGGCGGTGTTGGAGCTATCAGCCGGGGGCCTCAGCGATAAGCAGATCGCTACTGAGCTTGGGCTCTCTGTACGGACAGTCCGAGACCGCTTCGCGGAGCTGCGGCAGCGTACCGGGGCCCGCACCCGCGGCGAGTTACTCGCGTGTGCCGCCGCAGCGGGGCTGGTGCATCCCGTAAGCCGAGTTTGGGACTGCGGTCGAAGCACTAAGAACGGCTAGGCGACTCCGCCCCAGACGATGACTAGACTCTGGAAGAACCTTCCGGAGTCTGACCATTGATTTGCGATACTTGGCGGGTACTCATGGCGCGTAGGCCTAATGCTCGCGACGTTCCTCTGTCCTGGCGTGTGTAAATCTCATTCGCCAAAGGCCCGGCTGCGGCGCGTGCCCGTTTGCATTGCCGAGTCCGACGAAGCATGCCGTTCGGCATGATGGCCACTTTTATGCACCCCGGCCCGCGGGGTTGGCAGGACCGGGCTGCTGGGTTACCGCGGACTCCGGGCCGGTGCGATCTATCGGCAGGAGATAGCGTGGATGGCATTCGGCAGCGCCGCTTCTCTATCCGTGAGTCGGCTGGTTTACGTAATGTGCAGGCGTGCGAATCATTCTTCCGGCTTGCCGATGTCAAGGAATCGGATCGTCTGAACCTCGATGAGACGGCCATGCGGGCTTCGGCCGGAGACCGTTATCTTCATCTGGCGTACGACGTCGTGATTGTCGACCCAGACATCCAACTCTGCGAGCGACTGGGGGCCCATGCTCGAGACGAAGGCTAGCGACGATATTACGCTGGATGGCAGGTTCTGGACCTCGGTTGCGCGCAAGTGTTCGGTCCGTATACCTCCGATGAGCTGTGCTCCCATGGCCTCGAATTTCCCATTGGGTTGTAGTGCCTGTAGCAGCGTGCGCGGATCTGGCACGGTCCTGCCAGAACCTGCTTTATTCGAGAAGTGGTACCACTGCAGTGGCCGACCTGGGGTGCCCCACGTGTAAATTTGCCCGTTAACCAGGCGGACTATGAGTTTTAGATGACTCGCGTCGTTGGTGGACGCCTTCGGTAGCGAATCTACGACGTTGAAGTTGTGGCCGGAGAATGTGAAGTCGATAGTGCCGGAGACGCGGGGTGCGCTGTCCGGCGGCTCGGGGTTTGAGTACGTCACGAAGACGTGGCCGGAAGAGGCCATTGCCGCGTTCGAGGCTTTTTCCACGCGATGTACCATCGCGGCGGTGAGGCGGATGGCGGCTTGGGCCGGGTGCGCCGAATTGCCGCCCGCTCCGGCAACGCTGATCGCCGCAGCACCAGCTGCAACTGCGACGGCGGCGGCGGCGGACAAGCGGAGCGACACCGGCCACGGTATGTGGGACGCGCGATGCTCACGCCAGCGGGCGGCGGCCCGTCGCTCAGCGACATTGGCGAGCGAGATCGGTGGTGCAGTAGCCTCAACGTAGTCGTGAATTTGATCAACGATTTCGGCGTCCATCTGAACTCCCCTGTGCGCTGAGAGCGACACGCAGCCGTGCCAGCCCGCGTTCCGCGTGATTCTGTATTGAGGTGCGCCGTAGGCCAGTAAGCTCAGCGGCCTCCCGGAGCGTATAGCCGTAACCGTGTATGAGCACGACTGCCAGCCGCTGCCGTTCGGAAAGGGTCGCAAGCGCTTCGGGCAACTTAGGCTCGAACTGGTACTCCGGCCAGGTTGGAGCTTCATGGAGCACTCGCTGACGGCGGCGCCGGGTTCCGCGCGTCTGCCCAACGCGGAACAGGTACCGCCGGCCGGGTTGGCCATTTTAGACAGCCGTTCCCAGTGTTCCCAGGCGTAAGCGAGTGCCTCCGCAGCCGCGTCGCGTCCTTGATCGGGCCCGTATGTGGCGACGAGTGCTCGCCTTAATTTCGGCTCGGTGTCGCGAAAGAACGCCTCGAAGGCGAGTTCAAGCGCCGGACCTGACGCCGACGGCTCGGCGGCTGTCATCTCAGCCCCTAGTGCGTCCATAGGCTCTATGCTCCTGGCTTTCAGCCACAGTCCCCTCATTACGTAAAGCAGCCGGTCCGCGATCTGTACCACACGCGGGGCTAAGGGGGCGCCGAGCTGTTCCTTCACTTGTAGTTGGTGACACCGATCTCGCGCACACGGTTGGAGCCTGTGGCGCCGGTACACGCCGCACGCAGGCAGCAGCCGCAATGATCGAGTACGGTTCAACTCTGCACTCTGCGAAGCCCGCTGTTATGTGCGACCGCCCTGGCCGCTGTCAGTAGACTGCGGAAGTGCTAAAGATGCCAGCCAATGGCCCTGCCCGCAGTCTTCCCGAGTGGGCCGCGCCTCCGCAGATGATCGGAGGCCACGTCACGGGCCGGCACTGGTCGGACGATCGGATCAGGCCGGGTTGCCCTCCGGCAAGTGCTAGCATTCCCGTCCGGTGTGGAGGCGGAACTAGAAGGTCATTATCGAGGGCCGATCGAAGAGCCCAATTGGCACGACGCGACCGGACGGGGGCAGCTCCGTTTCTGGGTGCGCTTCCCTGACGGGCGTGAGGCTGCCCAAGGCGACAAAGTTGGCGCGCGGAACGGGCGCGGGCCTGTGCTGGCCGTGATCAACTACGAATCCGGCTCGGCGCCCGGTCGGGAGGGCCACGAGGATGTGCGCGTGCGCCTGTGGATCTGGCCGCTGCCTCCTCCAGGGCCCCTGGTCTTGTCGTGTTCATGGCCGGGCCATAGTTTCGATGATGTCAGCCTTGTCCTAGACGGCGGCGCAATCCACACTGCGGCGGCCCAAGCCCGGCAGCTATGGCCAAGCGCTCAATGACTGAGCGAGGCGCCAGCTCTCGCGGCGGCGCCGTCTCCCCAGCGCAGCCGTCCTCTGCGGTGATGCGCGGTCAAACATAACCTGCCCCGAGCACGATCACTTGAAGCTGGGCAAGCGCATCCGGAGATTCACCTGGCAAGTCCTGCTTCCCGACCGTGGTCGGAGCTGAACACCTCCCGCAGCAGCCGGGCGGCGGCCGGCGGATCACACGCGACGGCAGCCGAGCATAGTGCGCAGCCCGGCCCGGCTAGATGCGACCACATGCCCTCGACCTCAAGCACGTCGGCATAGCCGGTCAGATCGCCGATCGGGATGCCGAGGTCAGCGGCGGTGTCCTCGGCCGTATTCCGCACTAGCGGCCACGGGAACCTCTTTCGCTCTACTTCGGCGCTGCCAGGCTGGTAGCTCGGCCACCCGCGCGCGAATTTGAACGTTGCTCTCACTGCTGATTGCAGCGGCTGCAGAGCGGCAAGCGACCGGAAGTCCGGCGGGTCGAAGGCTTCGTCCCGGCCGGCGTACTTGTGCCGGATGACAGCCTTAAAGTTGTCAGGGTCGGTGTCCGCGGGAAGGGGCGTCACCGACTGCCGCGCCTCCCGGACCGCCTGGCCAACGAGCCGGTGCCACCAGACAACCCACTGCTGGGCTGCTGCGGCTCGTTCACCGGACGGAAGAACACGGCCATAGTCAGGGACATCCACCGCAAGCCGAGGCGGGATATCAGCGGATGCCGCCACCGGCAGTCGGGCTGCATCACGAACAAACAATGCTGTGTGCAGGTAGCTCCCGTCGCCGTGCCCGAACCGCCACGACCGCGTTCCCTGCCGATGCATCCGTTCCCCCTGTCCTCCGCGGATCTGCCAGACCGCCCTAAGCATCGATCGGAGGGGCAGCGGACCCCCACTTAATCTACGCTCGGGCTCCCTGCACGCCGGCTTCAAACTCGGAACTGAACGAGATTGATCTCTGCCCAGTCTCCGGGGCAATTCCGTCAATACGCTGCGCGGGTTCCATGTGGCCAAGGCTTTGCGCGCAACGGCAGCGGAACAGCAAGCTCGATCAAGTCGACACAGACTGCGTAGCCGCAGGTTGGCGCTGCCCACCGGCCGGCCGTCCCCGACTCCCCGTAAGCCGTCGGCCCTCAGGGTTCGCGCCTGCCGGGCAACCCCTCCTCGCGTCAGCAGGTGGTAGCCCGTCTCCTCGCTTGGACATGATCTTGCTTACGGCCGCCGCGTCAAGGCCAAGCCGCTGCGCGGTCACTTCGTGATCCTTGACCCGGCGGCCGTAACCAAGGGATGGCTGCTATGAGGAGAACGGGGGAGAACCAGCACACGAATGTGCGCTAGGCCAGGGAGAGGCCAGGATCGCCGTGCCATTAGTGTGCCATTAGCCAGGGTGATCAGGGGTCAGTCACAGTTACTCTTGGCTTCCAGAATCGGCAGGTCAGCGCCCCTATCGGCCGTAACCGTACTGCTTCCCAAGCTGACAGTGCGAGTTCGATTCTCGTCACCCGCTCCACGCCGCTCCGCCCCACTTCAGACGGCCTTCTCGGCACCGTAGGCGGTTCCGTCGGCTAATCCCTCTGAGTCTCGTCGTGCCCGCTGCGTGGCCCGGTCATCTTGTCGATACCTGTCTGATGACCCGGCGGCGACGCCCAGGTTAACCGGTCCCAGCCGAACTTCCCGGACGCGTAAGCTGCAGATAGCTGCTCTGGACCCAGGTAACCGCACGCCACTCATCTGGCCGCGTGCCTGGGCACTACAGGAGGCTGCGCGATGAATACCGCGACTGAGCATGCCACTCATACACGCTTCGGCGGCAGGCATCCGCGTAGCGTGATAGTTATCCGCGTGCTGGTCACGGCCTGGCTGCTCGCGCTGACCGGCGTCCTGCTGGCCTCGGTTACTGGGGCTGGGCGATACTGACGATCGCGGGCGCGGTGGCAAACGCCGTCTGGGCTTATCTCACCTGGCGACAACGCGTTAGGTCCACCCCAAGCCCTTCAAGTCGGCTCACCTGAATTCAGACCGGGTCGACTGTGGCCGAGGCCGCCTTAGCCGACCCAGCCTCGTAGACGGTCTCGACCGCCCGGACAGCTCGGTTCTCGAGATCCACGATTCCGTCGCCGCAGCCCGGCCCGACCGCTAGCTGCCGAAAGTCACAAGCAATTCAGCGCCCGAAGGTTCGGACCGGGCGCATGAGCGTTCAGACGTAGGGCAGACGAGTCGGCATGACCGCGGCTTTGTCACTGGCATCCGGCTTCTACAGCACCGGTACGACCGTCGGGCTGGCGATCGCGGCGCTCGTCGTGTTCGCGTTCTTGTTCCTCCTGATGCACTTCCGGAAGCGGTAGTAGGCCAGGGCGATCTCCGGGAATGGAATGCAGGCACCGGCGGCGCTGTCGTTGCCCGGCGTGACCTTTCGAGGTCGAAGCACGCAACACGGAAGGCAACGTCCTCGGCCAGCTCCCACACATCGCTCCCCGCCGTCGGTACTGGCACCGCCTGGCAGCCTTGACGACGTCAGGCCGGAATTGAGGGCGCCGCGCGCAGTAGGCGCGGGAAAGGTGCAAGCGGCGATCCTCCACGCGCTGGAGGGCAGCACCGTGAACGGAATAGCCCGCGCGGCCACCCGCACCCGCCGGGGAACCCCGGCGCAGGGGAATGCATCGCCGCCCAGGCCCTGCGACAGCACAGTCATCACTGACAGGAGGGATTACGCTCCCTCAACTGAGGGAGCGCGCTGGGCCTAAGGTCGCAGAACGTCTCCCACGACCCGCTGCGAGCCCTGCGTCTACCGGCTCGGGCAGGAGCGCGTTCCCGCTTCGGTGTACGCCGGTCGGGAAGATCTGCGCGTGGAGCGCCGGACGGCTGGACTCCGATCGCCAAGGCACGTATTCGGCGAGCGTTCGCCCAGCGGTCACGGATGTGCTCGTGTCGACTTCGCTGACAGCCAAGATCGAGAGAGCGGCCTCGTATCCTCGGGTCAAGCCGTGCCGGTGTGATCGGCGCTGGCCGTCTCGCGGCGGGCCTCGCCCTTCCTGGCGGAATACCGGCCGAGCGCGATCGATCCGGCGATCCCCAGTCCGGTGGCGACCAGAGGCAGGATCTGATCGTAGTTATAGGCGGTCGAGAAGGTTGCCTGGCGGATGATGAGCGCCGTCACCCCGGCCTGGATGAGGAACAGAAGCGCCCACCAGTAGCTGATGATGTACATAGTGGTGCGGAACTCCCGGTAGGCGCCCCACATCTTGTCGAAGGTTGCCATGCCGTCATGGCTTCCGTCCGTGCCATACCGCTGAGCCATGTAGAAGACCACCGGCTTGCGGGCCAGCACGCATGAGCCCAGGAAGATCAGGCCGATGAGGGCGGTAGCCGCGCAGTCCTTGTAAAGCAGCACCTTCGAATCCGTGCTGCCGATGAGGGCGATGATCGCGGAAATGGCGGTAAACGCGAAGATCGCTGCCGAGGCGCCGCTGAACTTGCGTGCTTTGATCCAGATCGCCAGCCCGCCCACGACCGGGCCGATACTGCCGACCAGGTAACTGACAACGTCGCTCGCGCCGAGCCCCTTGGCAAGGTGGAACAGCCCGATACTGCCGCCGATCTCTACCGCGGTGACCAGAACGTTGAAAAGCATCCCCTTCCTGGCCGGATGCTCCTTGAGGCCCTTGGCAATCTCGTCGTGGACGGTCGGCTCGCTGGGGGTCACCATCCCAACGGTACGTGAGCCGGCCCTGCTAGCGCTGTCCTGCCTGCGCCGCGGGCGGAGGAGGGTGACCGGCCAGCAGATGCTGCTTACAGTGGCACCATGGCAGAGGCCAAGCCCCGATCAATAGCCATCTACCGGCGCGGACCCGCCTGGGTCCACGGCAAGAGGCTCCGTGAGCAGCCGACACTGCTTGATCACGGGCGCTTCCTGGCCGGGCTCGAGCGAACCCATCAGGCCATCCACGCCGGGCCCGCGCACCGACTGGACGACGTGCCATCTGCTGATCCCATCGGAATGGCATCCTTCCCATGCAGCCCGGACCAGGTGCCAGCCCTTCTCCGCGATGACCCGGGGCTCGTCAGCGGGCTGCTGCAGTGCGACATATTCGCCTGGCATGTCGCTGACGCGGGCTGACAGCCGTTCTGGTGCCGCCGTGCCCGCCACGGACTGATGGCACCCGATGGCACGGGATGGAACGCCCCCTTGATGGAAGCCAGTGGCTTACCGCCGGCGCGTCGAGGGGACAGGCATGCGACTGAGGATGACGGCGGCAGCCGTTGCCGGGCTGAGCCTGCTTGGAGCAGGCATCGCGATGACCGGGCCGGCTGCGGCGGGGACTGCCGTGGCCGCCGCAACGCGGGCGGCCGCGCCGGCGGCGACGGTCGCCGCGGAGTCCGGGTACATCGATACCGAGCCTGGCGGCGAGGTTTATGACTCCCAGGGCGGGACGCCGTCGGTCACCGAGGTGTCCGACGGCCAGTACGTGGTCGAGTTCCCCAATCTGTCGGACCTGACCGACGACGGCGGCAACTTCGAGGTCACGCCCGTGCAGACCGCGCACAACTGCACGATCACCACGTTTGACACCGGCACGGGCGGAACGGCGATCGTCTACGTGGACTGCTACCTGCTCGGCTCTCTCACCGATACTTTCTTCGACCTGACCGCGACGCGGGCCGGCACCGTCAAGCACGGACTGCTCGACTACGCCTGGGTCTCGAGCAAGAACAAGTCCTACAAGCTCTCCGGCAAGGACCTGTTCAACTCGGCGCACAAGGCCAGCACCGTGAAGCACCTGGGAACCGGCCGGTACGAGATAACGTTCGCCGGCAAGGCCAAGACCACCAACACCGGCACGGTCAAGGTGTCGCCCTACGGTTTCGGCGATGGCAACTGCCAGGCTGCGTCCTGGCATGGCGGCGGCACCGCCACGAGCGTGTACGTCGACTGCTTCGGCTACGGCGGGCACCGGCAGAACCGGGAGTTCCTGCTGGTGTACGCGCGAAACAACAACATGCTCGGCCGGTCCGGGCTGACGACGGCAAGCGCCGCTGCCTCGAAGCCAAAGACGAAGACGTACTACCCCAGTCCTCAGTACGACAGCCGCTCAGGCGCCCGGGTGAAGGTGGTACGCCTGAGCCAGGGTCAGTACCGCGTGCACTTCACCGGATCCGGCGGCCCGACCGGCCCGGCCGTCGGCGGCGACGTGCAGGTCACCACGATCGGCAGCACCTACGCCCGGTGCACTCCCTACAGCTACTCTCAGGGATCCAGTCCGTCCGCGCTCATCACCTGCTACGACTACCTCGGCGGCGCAGTCAATGCCTCGTTCTCCGTTCAGTGGCTCCTCGGCTGAGCGAGCGCGGGGTCAGCGCACTCAGCGAGCCGACGTCTGGCCAGGTCTTCCCAGAACACCGTCCGGGGACCAGAAGGCGACGATGGGCTCGGTTGCCGTGCGGCCAGCAGAACTGAGGTGCTTCTGCCGCTCGGTGACGGCGAGCGCTCCGCCTGGTCCCTGCTGCGCGAGCACCCGCTGATATATCTCGCGCGCGACGTGCCCGGCGTATGTCGCTGCCAGTTTGTCCGCGTCGGTCTGGGTCGCTGGATCGAATTCGTCCAGGCTCATTCCGCGGCGCCGGCGGCCGGAAGTGCAGACGGGACGGCAAGGTACTTCTCCAGGGCACGCGGATCGCGGCGGTTCGTCAGGGCGGGCAGATAGCAGATGCCGGTCCGGACAACCGGCTTAGCGCCTTGCCACACAGCAAGGAACCACCCGTCTGGTGGTCGCTGAATGGTAATCATGGTGAAGCGCCTGAAGATCAGGCCAACGCCCGTGATCTCGGCCACGGGGACGCGGGTTCGATGAAAGGGGCCGCGCGAGATCAGCAGCGTGTCGGCGCTCAGCGCCAGCATGGGCCGGAGGACCATCATCAGGAGAACGCAGGCGAGCACAACCAGCAGCCCGCCTAGAACAAGAAAGAGGATCGCCCACAGGCGAGTTGACCTCGCCCAGGAGCCGGTCGCGAGCTCGGCGATGGTGAACCAGATGAGCCAGATCCCGAAGGCTAGCTTGATCGTGGCGATAACTCCGAGGCAGTACGTGTACCAGGATCTAGCCCGGTAACGAACGGTCGTCCGCCGGGACCTGCCGGCCCGCACATCCAGCAAGACATCCAGCTCCTTGAATCGCCGGTGCTCCCGGCATTCCAGACTATCTCATGCGAAGTCATTACTCACTAGTCAAATCGGTCAGTGACCGGCTGGTACCAGACAGGGATTATCTCTTGGCAGTTATATAACTTACTGGCTATGTTAGGTTCATGACCACCGCATACGAGGCTCTTGCCGAGCCCCACCGGCGGCAGATCCTCGACCTCCTGCGCACTCGCGACCGGCTGGCCGGCGAGCTGGTCGACCAGCTCGGGCTGAGCCAGCCGGGAGTGTCGAAGCATCTGCGTGTGCTGCGCGATGTCGGTCTGGTGAACGTGCGTCCCGAGGGCCAGCGCCGCTGGTACGGGCTGCGACCGGAGCCACTGGCCGAGATCGATGCATGGCTGGCGCCATATCGCGCGTTCTGGTCCGGCCGCCTGGATGCCCTGGAACGGCACCTGGAGGAGAACCCGGAATGAACGGAGCCCTGCAGACCATCGACGGCCGTCCCGCCCTGCGGTTCGAACGTCACCTGACGCATTCAGTAGAGCGCGTGTGGCGGGCCATCATCGTGCCCTCCGAACTCGGACGCTGGTTTCCTGCCGCAGCAGACTGGACGCCGCAGGCAGGCGAGGTCTTCGAGGCGGAAGGGCAGACCGGGCAGGTCACAAAGCTGGAACCGCCGCATCTGATCGAGTGGACCCTTGCCGGGCAGCGGTTCCGGTTTGACCTGCGCGCCGAGGGCCAGGGCTGCTCGCTGACGTTCACGCATGTCTTCGACGAACGCGCGATAGCAGCCCAGACTGCAGCTGGCTGGGAGTGCTACTTTGACCGGCTCGGGCGTACCTGTCCGGCGAGGACCTGTCCGAGCAGCGCGCTCATCAGCCAGTCGGGAGCGGCATGAGCGCTACGCAGCGCTGTTCGCCCTGGATCCCGCTCCGGGCCGCACGTTCATCGCCACGGCGATGGACTTCCGCGGGTTCACGCTTGACGAGAGCGACGGCCCGGCCCTGCGTCTCGAGCGGCGCTACGACCAGCCAGTCGAGCGAGTATGGGCGGCACTGACCGGTCCGGACGAGCTGCAGCACTGGTTTCCGGGTGAACTCGAGATCATTGCCAGCGAGCCGCCGCATCGGCTGATCGGCAGCGTGGCAGGGGGAAGGCACTCTGCGCTTCGAGCTGCAGCCCGCAGGCGACGGATGTGCGCTCGTCTTCACTCATGCCTTCACCGACCGCAGTCAGGCAGCACTGGCTGGCGCGGGCTGGGACCGCTGCTTTGCCCGTCTGGACGCGCTGCTCGCCGGCCAGGTGATGAGCGAGGATGACTCACTCGCGGCATGGTCAGATGTGCACGACAGGCTCGCCGCGGCGTGGAACATCGATCCCGAAATCGGGCGTGCGATACGCGCACGGTTCAAGCCCGCGCCCTCCTGACTGACGGTTCAGTGCGCAGTCGTGCCGGGCCTTCTTCACAGCTAACAGCAGGCAGCGGCCGTCTGCCGCCCTGTGCGTCCGCCCGCAGCGCACCGCATGAGTGCGCACGAGCGGCCAGTATTCTTCCGGCGTGGAAATCAGGCACGCCAGCGAAGACGACTGGCCGCGGATCTATCCCTTCTACGCCGCGATCATGGCGGCCGGCGAGACGTATCCGTTCCGGCCGGCGAGACACTTGAGGAGGCCCGCCCCTGGTGGATGGAGGAGCCGCCGGGCCAGACAGTGGTCGCCATCGAGGACGGCACGATCATCGGCTCGGCCAAAATGGGCGCCAACCGCCCTGGCCGGGGCTCGCACGTGGCAACGGCCTCGTTCCTCGTTGATCCGGCTTACCAGGGCACGGTACCGGCCGCGCGCTCGGCCAGTACGTGCTCGACTGGTCTCGTGCCGCCGGCTTCAAGAGCATCCAGTTCAACGCGGTGGTCGAGTCGAATAGCCGCGCAGTGCACCTCTGGCAGTCGCTCGGATTCGAGATCATCGGCACAGTGCCGGCTGCTTTCGATCATCCGGAGCACGGCCTTGTCGGCCTGCACGTCATGTTCCGGCATTTGTGAGACACCGCCGGCCGGCTTAACGGACTCATCGGTCAGGCGCCAGAGTGCCGAAACAGGCTGCCAAGATCGTGGGCGTTGCGCAGCTCCGTCTCACACTGGGCGACGGAGCTGGGCACCGCGGCACGATCCATTTACCCGTAGTGCCGGACGGCGCTGCCCGCCAGCTACTCAGCGGCAGCCAGCAGCCCGGCGACGCGCTCGGTGAGCTCGACCAGGCGGTTGGAGAATCCCCACTCGTTGTCGTACCAGGCGGACACCTTGACCTGCGTCCCGATGACCTTCGTCAGGCCCGAGTCGAAGATCGCTGAGTGCGGATCGCCGACGATGTCGGCGGACACGATCGGGTCCTCGGTGTAGCTGAGGATGCCCTTGAGCGGGCCCTCGGCAGCGGCTCGGTAGGCCGCGTTCACCTCGTCCGCGGTGACGGCCCGCGCGGAGTCGATGGTCAGGTCGGTGATCGATCCGGTCGGAACCGGCACGCGGAGCGCGGCACCATCGAGCCTGCCCGCCAGCTCGGGCAGTACCAGCCCGATGGCCTTGGCGGCGCCGCTGGACGCCGGGATGATGCTGAGGGCCGCCGCGCGAGCCCGGCGGTAGTCGGAGTGCGGGCCGTCCTGGAGATTCTGGTCCTGGGTGTAGGCGTGCACCGTCGTCATCAGCCCGCGCTCGATGCCGAACGCGTCGTCGAACACCTTCGCGAGCGGCGCCAGGCAGTTCGTTGTGCACGAGGCGTTGGAGATGATGTCCTGGCCTGCCGGGTCGTAGCTCGCGTCATTGACGCCGAGCACGATGGTGGCCACGCCGTCCCCCGACGCGGGAGCGGACACGATGACCTTGCGCGCTCCGGCGGCAATATGGCGCCGCGCATCGTCGGCCTTCGTGAACCGGCCAGTGGACTCGACCGCGATGTCCACCCCGAGCTCGGCCCACGGCAGGCTGCCGGGATCACGTTCCTGCAGCACCCGGATGGCCTGGCCGTCGACACTGTTCTCCCCGGTGCTGCTGACGGCCGCTGCGATACGCCCGGCCACGGAGTCGTACTTCAGCAGGTTGGCCAGCATTGCCGCGTCGGTCAGGTCATTGACCGCCACGATCTCCAGGTCGCTGCCACGGGCGAGCGCCGCGCGAAGGAAGTTGCGGCCGATCCGGCCGAAGCCGTTGATGCCGATCCTGGTAGGCACAGTGCTCTCCTGTTGTCGGGTGCGGACGACCAGCGTAGAGATAATTCTGACGGGAACGGGGTGTCCGTGCAGCCGGGACTGCGGCGGATCTTGTCCCTGGGGACGGGCGGCAGGT
>CAVOKK010000016.1:0-4762 GCA_963696455.1 uncultured Actinomycetota bacterium | reverse complement strand
GACGCCATACACGACGAGCCAGCGGCAGGCGGTGTTGTCGCCGTGGCTCTGTCGGAGCGCCCGTTCGGAGCACGCGCCTTCGACGTCGTGATCGGCGGCTACAGGTTCCAGGTCTGCCAGGAGCTTCCGCAGTAAGCCGGGACGCGCCCGGACGGCATCAGTGCGAGCTACGCCGCGCAGCCTGTAGGCCGCCACGTTTCCGCGGAAACGTGGCGGACGAGGACCTGATGGCGGAGCGCTGAAGCGGGCGACCAGGACAGAGCCCTCGCACCGCATCGACTGTGCCTTGGCGTGCTGAGAACCAGCGCGACCTGCGACCTCAGGCCGGGCGATAGCCGCGCTGGTCAGCATCCGGCGCAGATCCACGACCGTCTGAGCATCAACGTCCTTGCCTGCGGGCGGCTCGATGAATTCCAGCTCGGATCCGATCTTGACGGCGACCTTGCCGTCGTGTCGGACGGTAACCGTTCCGACAGCTTCCAGCAGTGATAGGACCGCATGCCATTCAACGTTGTGGCTGGTCGGATGCTCGAAGATCTGGCGCACGGTATCGCGATGGCGGCTGTCGAGATGCTCAGGCCCAGGCGAGGTCACATGCCGGACCCTATCCCGTGCCCGAACCCACCGCGATGCGGAGGCTACCGATGGGAGCGGCGCGGGCGGAGCTTGATCCAGAGCAGGACTCCGATAGCCGGCAGCAGCAGCCAGGGGGAGAACAGGATGTGCAGGCTGAAGCTGAGGATGCTCAGCGCCACGATGGCGATGAGGGCAACGACAATGATCCGAAGCATTTCGCTCGGTCTCCGTTCGCGATAATCGGGTTTCTGGCCAGCTCGCAGTGCTCCGCTGGCGGTGATCTCGACCGCCGCTGAAGAGAGCACTGGTCGATCCGGATCACCCCGGCTCAACCTGGTCGAAGTAGCCGACGGGGCCAGCCGATAGCGGTGCGGATGCGGGAAGGGCAGTGACCAGCAGTTTTTGTGGTGGCTTGGTCCTAGGCCGCAGGCTTGATGAGCGGCGCGTCCCGGGTGAACGGCCGGAACCCGACGCCGTAGTACAGCCCGCGCGCCTCCAGTTGCCCCGGCGCCCCCGCAGCAGGCGACCGTCATGTGAGTCGCCCCGGCCTCCCGCGCGAGCTGCATGCCGTGCCGGAGCATCGCGGTGCCGAGCCCCAGGCGCCGGTAGCCCGGATGCGTCCCGACCGGCTCGAACTCGGCGGTCCTGTTGGCCTCATCCAGCCACATGATCGTCGATGCGGCCATGGTCCCGTCCGGCGCCTGCACCAGGACGTGGAGGTCGCCGCGATACGTGGCCGTGCGCCGGACACCCTGGTAGCCCTCGGCCGTGTAGGTCGACGGAGCCCAGGCGTCCACGTGCGCCTGGACCGCGGCCTGCGGCCCGGCCTCGTCGGCGGTGCGGAACCGGAAGCCGTCCGGCAGCACCGGATGCTCGACCTCGGTGAGGTCCCGCTGGTTGAGCTGAGTCCAGAAGGCGGTGTCGCTGAGCGATGCCGGGTCGGTCTGGTAGCCGTGCGCCGCCCATCGTGTCAGCGCGAACTCGTCGGCGGCCCGCGGCGTCACCGTGCGCTCGATGCCCGCCGCCACAGCGTCGTACCAGCCGATCACCTCATCGACAAGCGCGGCGTGCTCGGGGTGCACCTGATACCCCAGATAGGCACCGGTGACGTCCTCACTGACCCGTCGCTCCGCCGCACCTGGTGCGGGAGATAGGCCCAGCCCCACGCCACCAGGGCCGCGCCGGAAAACCACAGCCGACGCGGCCAGGTCCCGCCGTCGCAGGCGTGCCCTTTACCCCAGATCCAGGCCAGTTCCCCGAACGTCGCGTCGGTATTCACCAGGTCCGGACGAACCGCGGTGACGCGCTGGGCCAGGCCCTGCATGAGCTGTACATCCTCGGCGGTCACCAGATCGAAGTCACCCATGACGTGCCACTGTGCCAGGATTACCAAAAGCTGTCGAACGGTTTATGCAGCGCTGCCCCGAGCGTCAGGGGCTTCGGGGCGCACGGTCATGCAATGCTGAATGCGTGGCCTCGTCGCCAGAACCCGGCTCACCCCTGTTCGTTGCAGTCGACGTGCACTATCTGGCGGAGTCCCGCGCCAGGGCTGCGGTTGTCGCGGCAGCTGACCGGCGATTTGCGGTGATTGCCTTCAGCGACACGGCGCTGGTGGAGGCGGGGTCGGTCTACCGGCCTGGCGAGTTCTACCGGCGGGAACTGCCGCCGCTGCGATCGGTGATCCCGCGTTCTGGCGGGCTGGCTCTCATCGTGGTCGATGGCTATGCGGACCTGGACGCCGCCGGCCGACCAGGACTGGGCGCTCACGTGCACGCCGAGTTCGGCGTCCCGGTCATCGGCGTGGCCAAGACGCCGTTCCGGACCGCGACGCATGCCGCGCAGGTCCTCCGCGGGCGGTCTGCCCGTCCCCTTTATGTCACGGCGGCTGAAATGCCGGTGGCCGAGGCAGCGCATCTGGTCCAGGAGATGGCCGGAGCCTTCCGCGTGCCGGACGCGCTCGACTTCGCCGACCGCCTGGCCCGTGGCCTCGAGCTGCCCCAGGCGGCCGATAGGGTCCGCCGACGGTAACCAGACCTGACAGCGAGCCCGTTATCCAGCCAGGCCAGTTGCCGGGTAAGGACTTCTGGAGGAACTCGAGAACTGCCGTTGTGAGCTCCGACGCGGTGAGGGCGGTCAGATGGTCACCGGGTACGAGGACGAGCTGCCCGTAAGGCAGCAGGGCAGCGAGCGAGCCCGCCGACCTGCCGCGGCTGTCCCGGTCGCCGGCCACGACCAGCGTGGGCACGGTAACTGGTCCAACGCCTCGGCAGCCGTCGCCACGAAGGTGCCGAGCACGAGCCCGACGGCCCGCGCGTCAGTCCCGCTCTGCCTGATCCAGTCCGCTGCAGCCGCCTCGGGCGATCCGGCCGGCAACAAGGCTCCGTCGGCGACGGCAGCCAGTATCCGGCGGTGCCCGTCAGTCCGGTCGCTCTCAGCATCGAGCGCGTCGAGGCCCTGGCCCCCCACGACCGCATGCGCCGGGCGGGCGCCACGGGCAAGCAACCGCAGCACGAGCTTGCCGCCCATGGAATAGCCGCCCAGGCCGTAGTCCTCGAGCCCAAGGTGCTCGATGAGCGCGAGCATGTCGTCGGCGAGAACGTCGGGCGGGTAGCAACGGGGATCGTGCGGTCGTCCGCTGTCACCGTGCCCGCGCAGGTCAGGAAGGATGACCCGGTAGCCGCTGCCGGCCAGCGCGGAGACCAGGCCCTGACCGGCCAGCAGCGCCCCGCTGCCCATCAGCCCGTGCAGCAGGACGAAGGGCCGCCCTGACCCGACCTCCCGCCACGCCAGGTCCACGCCGTCCGGACGAGCGAACAGATGCATCTGCAGGTCCGTCATGAGCACTGGTCTACCAGCGGGACCACCGCGTGAAGGACGCCAGCGCATGATCAAAGGCCCACGGCGGCTGCCTGATGCCCGAGCAGGTGTTGCTGTCCGACTGGCCACGGCAGCTCCTTGGTCCTTCGTTGTCCCGCTGGATCGCCCAGATGGACAGGAAGTTCATCTGCATCTTCCGCTCGAACGCCAGCATGACCCGGGCGTCGTGAACGGTCGTGGTCTCGTCCTTGCCGAAGTCAGAGATGCCCGGCAGCATCGTCATGCCCTCCATCCGCCAGATCTGCCGCGAGTTCAGCCGCGGATACAGCCTCGCCAGCTCGGCATGCACGGCATTCGCGCACGTGATGGCGGTCTTACTCATGTTCAGGACGCCCTCGTGCGGCAGGTAGTAGTCGAAGACCATGATGTTGACCGAGTACACGCGGACGCCGTCAGCGATGGCGTTGCGCAGCACCGAGAGCCCGGCCGAACCCAGCCCAGCTGGTTCCACCGGCAGCGTGAACTGGATCTGCAGCCGGATTCCGCGCCGGGCGGCCCACTGCTGGGCCATCGCGATGGCCTCGTCGCGCCGGTTGATTCCGGCCGCGTAGGTTTCCGCGTTGGACTCCACGTCCATGTCCAGCCGGGTTACCCCCAGCGTCTGCACGACGCGCTCATAGACGGACGCGATCTGCTGCACGCTCGTGCACGAGTCGGCAATCTCGCTTCCGTGATCATGGGAGCCGAATGTGTCTGCGCTGTATCCGCCGAAGGACGGATGACGTCTCCGCCGAGCGTGCGCAGCCGCGCGATGTCGGCTTTGTAGTAAGTCAGCGGCTGGCTGGCCGCGCTGTTCCAGTCCACCGCGCACGACCTGGTTCCCTTGGACTGAAGGAACGCCATCGTCATGAACTTCGCGCCAGACGCCCTGGCTGTGGCCGTGATGCCCGGCGTCTGGGGAGCGAGGTAGGACTCGTAATAAGGGGCGTAGAGCCGGGACGGCAGAGGCCGCAGCCAGGATGGATGGTGCGAGACCGACGCTGACGCCGCCGCCGCGGGTGCTCCGGCGAGCAGCGCGGCGGCCGCAATGGCGGCCAGAGCCAGGCGGAATCGAGGTTGCATGGCGTTCCTGACGGCTTGCCCGGCTGACCGGGCGGCGGGCCGCGACGAACGCGGGGGCAGCGTGGTCGGAGTTAGTCTATTAGGAAGGTTTCCTAATATTCAGCCTGAACACCGCAACGAACGGGGCGCGCCGCGTTCCGGCGGGGCGCTCGCGTTCACCGAGGTGTGAACCGCCAGGCGCTGGTCAGTTCGGCCGAACAGATAACGCCCTCTCCGCGGTAGCGTGCCCGTAGGTCATGACCTGCGC
>CAVOKK010000015.1:0-5319 GCA_963696455.1 uncultured Actinomycetota bacterium | reverse complement strand
AGATTCCGGAGGCGCCGGGGCGGCTGTCGTCAGGACAGGCTGTCGTCAGGACAGGCTGTCGTCAGGCCGCCGGGGAAGGTCCGCCGGGTAGGTGACCTGAAGCTCGGTGATGAGCGCGGCCGGGAAGTCTCGCTGATTGTTCGTAATGAACCGGTCGGCGCTGACGCCGATCGCCGTCGCGAGATGCGTTGCGTCCGCTGCGAGCAGACCGTACTTGCTGCCCAGGGCGGTGGCGAGCTCCGCCGTGGCCCGGTCGACAGGCCGCAGGTCGAGGCGGGACAGCAGGCCGGCCAGAATGCGGACCTCTGCTGTGTCGCCGTCCCGCAGCGGCTTGCTGAGGATCTCGGGCAGCAGCAGGACTGACCCGGTGCCCGCCAGCCGCTGCCCGTCACGGAACAGCGCGAGCACCCGCCGGCCGAGCGGGTGCTCGCGGACGGCGGCGTAAATGATGGCATCGGCATCGAAGGCGTCCGTCATCGCCGCGCCCGTCCGGCGCGGATCTCCCTGATGAGTTCCTCGGCGCGCCCCTCACTCGGGCCCGGGTCGGCCGGCAGGTCGCTCGCTGCCGCGGCGGAGAGCAGTTCATGGACGCGCAGCGCGTCGTCGATGACCACATGCGCCCTGGCCCTCAGTACGTCAGGTCGCACCAGGACAGCGACCGGTCTGCCGTGGCGGGTGATTGTCACTTCCTCGCCCTCCTCAACCCTGGTCAGGAGCTCGGGGAGAGTGGCTCGTGCCTGCGAGACCGTCAGTGCGACCATGCTGTCATTGTACATTATTGTACAACGACGTACAACTCCCTGGCGAGCGCGTCGGGGTGCTCAGCTGGCCGGCTCGCCGGGGATGGTGTAGAGCGGCTGCCAGGGTGAGGCGCCGGCCGCGCCGCCGAAGATTGGCGTAGCGCCCTGATTCGCCCACTTAGCTTCGTAGGGCAGGCCCTCGTAGCTCACCTTCGCTCCGTCGGCGTAGGAGGCGCCCTGATCCCAGGCCGGAAGCCCCGAGATGGCGGTGTGCGCGATCCTGGGCGCGTGGTCGCCTGGCAGCACCGGCCCGATCAGCTCCCACGGCGTCTGGTAGGCGAACTGGACCACGGCCGCCGGGTCGTCGGCGCTGTTGAACCACTTGGCCTGGTAGATCTCGCCTGCCTCGACGACCTTGTAGCCCGCCGAGTACTGCTCGGTCGGTGACCACAGCGGGTAGGGGGCGTTGGCCGGGTTGGTGTCTGGCTTGGCCGCTACCACCTGCGCGGCAGCAGCCTCGCTGGCTGCGGCAGATCCGGACAGACGCGAGAAGATGCTCGCGAACTCCAGGGCGCCTTGCGCCGTCCCGCTGCAGGTGCTGGACTGCAGCCCGATCTCGGGGAACGAGGAACCGCACTGGCTGTCGCGGTTCAGCGACCACATCGACACGCGCCGCAGGCCGGTGCGGCTGGCGAAGCTCGTCAGGCCGGCTGCGTCCCCGGTGGTGAAGATCTGACCCCTGACGTTGTTCTGGCCGAGCATCACCGTGGCGCCCATCCACTGCCAGATCTGCGTCGCGTTGAGTGTTATCCCGTAGCGCGGGCAGCAGCTGGGCAAGCTGACCGTGCGTGGCCGTCAGCGCCTGCTCAACCAGGTCCAGCATGGTCGTGCCCTGGCCCGGCGACTGATTGAAGTCCATTGTCATGACGTTGACTCCGGCCAGGACGGCGTGCTCGCTCAGCATCGAGGAGATGACAGAGATGGCGTTGTCCTGCAGCCCGGACGGCTCAGCCGGCAGGGTGACCCAGACTGCCAGGTGGTGATGGCTGGCAGCTGCCGCGCGCTCCAGTCCGGCGACGGCCTGCGAGGTGCGCTGCTCGGCGGTGAAATCGCCGAGCGCAGCGCCCTCGATGTCGAGATCGATCGTGGTCAGGCTGTAGCGGCTGATCACTGACTGATACGCAGCCATGAGCGCGGAGGCACTCGGACAGCTCACTGCCAGGCTGGTGTGCGCCGCGCCGCCGAACGAGACGATCGGCTCGGCTCCGTCCTGCTGCAGCTGGGCGATGCGAGGGCCGATCGCCAGCGCCTGGTCTGCCCGGGCCAGCGGGTAAGCGCCGCCCCAGCTCGGCGTGCATGGCCGGCCCGGACTGTCCACGACAAAGCCGAGCACCGTCTGCCGCGCCGCATCCGATGATGTGCTCTGAAACTGGTACACGGGCGGAACGGTGACGTCGACGTACGGCGCGAACCACGTCTTGTGGATCGTGACTTCGTTGCTGAGGTGCCGCTGAGCCAGGGTGTAGATGCCGTAGCCGGTCGCGGCGAGCAGGACCAGCGCCATTACGACGCGCAGGACGGACAGCCGCCGGGCTGGCTCGTCGTCCGGATACGGGCCGTCTGGCGCAGCGATCCGCCAGTGGTCGCCGGTGCTGAGTGTCCCGGAACGGTGCCGGGGCGGTTCTGCCGGCGCGCTCACCGCGGCTGCCCGTCGGCGTAGCGGGCGCCGGCCAGGTAGGCCGGTGCCGCCCTCGGGCGAGGCGCGTACCCGGTTTCGAGCACGTCTGCGACCTCCCATGGCGGCGCCACCCGCGTCGCCGCGGCGCGCGCCGGCTGCATGACAGGCAGCGGTGCCGTGTCGTGCGGCGGCAGCGGTGACCGGCGCGGCGGCGATGCCGGCTCGGTCCGGCGCTCGGGAGGCTCCGCGCCGTAACCCACCTGCAGCACTGACCGCCAGTCGACGGCTTGCTGCGGCACGGGCGGCCTGGCCCGGAAGAACAGGCGGCGCCTGCGGTGCGGCCGTATCGGCTTATACAGCAGGGCGGTGAAATGAATCCATGCGTCGACGATTGAGTTGCGTATCCCGATAAAGGCCGCGACCGCGTACCCGGCAAGCGTGATGTTCAGCGCTGCGTAGGCCATGTTCTCGATATAGGAGTGCTTGTAGGCCGTGTAAAAGGTGAATCCGGCGAGCCCGATCAGGACGTATGGCGCGATGACGAAAGCCGGCGGAACCACCGTGCGGTTCCTGACTTTCGGAGTGCGGGCGAACGCGGCTTTCGACGCCGTGATGCCCTGGACGAGCGAGGCGGCGGTGCCGGCCAGATTCACCGGGAGCAGGATCAGGTTGAACCCGTAGATTCTGGCGACGTCCAGGCGCTTGTAGCCGCAGTACCTCAGGTCGCTGGCCATTGCCAGGAAGTACGGCAGCGCGATCAGCCCGAGCAGCGGGCTGATCAGCGTGTCGTTGAACGGGAACGCCAGCAGGACGGGAAGGCTGATCGAACCCCAGCAGATCGAGGCCATGTAGTTCCACCGGAGGAACAGCTCGCTGAACCGGGTGCGCTCGCCGCGCGCCTTGCGTGCCCTCGACTGCCGGTGCAGCTTCGGCAGGATCAGCAGGCCGCCGTTGGCCCAGCGCAGCCGCTGGATGCACAGCGAGCCGAAGTCCGGCGGCGTGGCGCTGTAGCTGAGCCGCTCCGGGTAGTTGAACAGCCGCCAGCCGTGGATGCCCATGTCGATGGTCGACTCGGTGTCCTCGATCACGGTGCGGTCGCTGGATGTAGCGGCGGATCTCCCAGTCGCCGATGTAGGACCGGTCGACGATCTCGTCGAGTGCGCGCTTCCTGATCACCGCGTTCGCGCCCACCCAGAAGGTCGCGTCGTAGTAGGTCAGGCCCTGATGCACGATGTGCTGGAGGTCAGTGGTCGCGCCTGCGATCCGCTCCAGCCGGGTGGCCGAGCCGGGGAACGCGCTGTAGGGCGTCTGCGCGATCGCGGTATCCCGGTGCTCGTTCTGCTCGAGCAGGTGCACCAGCCGCAGGCAGTACTCGGGCAGCAGGATGCTGTCCGCGTCCAGCGTGAGGACATAGTCCGAGTCAGGCACCGTCAGCGCGCAGTCACGGTCGGCCGGGTCCGCTGGCGCGAGCGCCAGCCCGGTTGGCGTCCGGACCTCGCGATACGAGCCGCCCATGACGCCCGATGTAGCTGTTGAGATTCATCGCCTTGTTGGGCTCGTGGGACAGCGAGACGTAGCGCTTGCGCTCGAAGCTCGTGAGCTCAGCGGTGAAGATCCAGACCAGCCGCCGGTACAGCCGGCCGATGTGCGCGGTCTCCAGTACGACGCCATCGGCCGCGGCCTCCCTGATGGCTGCTGCCACGACCTGCAGGTCGCGCGCCAGCCGCAGCGCGACCTCGCTGCCGAAGAACGCATCCGTATGGTCGCTGACCAGGCGTTCTTCCGCGAGCCAGCTGAGCCAGGAGGCGGCCGACCGGTACTGCCCGGCGAGGTCGGCCATCACGCTCAGGCCCGGCCGGCCGCCGCGGCCGCACCAGGTCTCGAAATTCCGCAGCGCCTGGCCGAACCGGGCAGCAGGCTCGGCCAGCAGCGCCTCGATCTTGGCAGGCAGCGCCCTGGCGGCCATCAGCTGGTCCCGGGCGCGCCTGCTGCGCGGCACCGGCGGATCGTCGATGAGCAGGACGATGCGCTTGTGCGGGTACTCCTGCAGCGCCGCCGAGAGCAGCGTGCTGGTGATGACGTGCTCTTCCTCCTGATACGAGGGCACGATCGTGGTCAGCGTCGGCCTGGTGGTGTCGAAGAAGCCGTCCAGGACCGCCCGGCTGGTCCGGTGATGGCTGCGGGTCCGGTAGCAGAAGCCGAGCCGGGCTCAGCAGGTAGGCCAGGGCTGACGCGGTCAGCACAGTGACCACCAGCAGGTAGATGACGGACTCGAGCCGGTCTGTCGCGCTCGACTGGAGCGGATTGAGGTAGTCGGTGAGCAGCCAGGTGACGAAGTAGCCAGCCCACGCGGCGACCGTGGTGATGATCGCCATCCGGGCCATCGCGATCCTGCGCTCGCTGACCGGCCTGGCGATCACGGGCATCGCGACGGTTCGCCGATCGCGTCCCCACTGGCGCCGGCGCTGGCCTCGCTCCGCTCTCGGCGGCCTCCTGATGTGGCCGTCGGCGGCCTCCAGCGTGTGCCCCTGCATCAATCCCCGCCCCTCAGGGCAGCACGGCAGCGCCGACCGCCCGTCAGGCCGCAGTCGGCCGGCTGCACTGGCTTCCCCGCTCAGTGACCGCAAAAAAGCAGGGCATTTTGTAGGTCCGCGACAGGACGCGCAGATGCCTGAGCCCTGCTCATGTCATTGCATGGGGCTCAAGATACTAAAGCCGAGGGTGCGAGACAGATGGCAACTCCAATTAATGATGTATTTCGCTTTTGCTTTGCCCGGCTTTTAGAGACTCATTCAGCTTTCGGGCGATCAGAGCATGTGAGCGAGAATAGAGATAACGACTCTGATTTCCGCATTCACGCGATTGCGGCGTGCTAGCCTGCCGCGGCCGCCCGCAGCGATC
>CAVOKK010000014.1:0-6442 GCA_963696455.1 uncultured Actinomycetota bacterium | reverse complement strand
ACGTCTCCTCCCAGTAGCCGTGCCGGTTGAGGGTCAGCAGCAGGTCTTCTGACCAGGTCGCCACGCCCGTGCTCAGCACCGATGCCAGCATCGGCCCGATAACGTCCCAGATCTCGCCCCACACCTGGTCACCGGGCTTGGCCAGCGCCGGGTGCTTCGTGCCGAGCAGCGGCAGATACGCATCGTTGTAGATGAAGTACAGCTCAGGTCCCCACCACACGATCATCGGGAACCGGGAAGTCAGGCAGATCCGGCAGGCAGTGCGCAGGCTCACCGGCCACTGGGCCGGGTCACCGAGGGCCGCCGACGCCCAGTCGTGCTCCCGCATTCGCCGGGCCATCTCGCTGCTGCCGGGAAAGATCAGCTCAGCCGGGTCTGAGCCGCGCTCGGGAGTCAAGGCGGGCCTGCGGTACTACTCATGCACTAGCTCCCGGATGAGCGGATCTCAATGGGGCACGCCAGAGCCCGGCCCGGTGTCCCGGGCCGTCATGCCCGGCGGCCGGAACGGCCGCAGAGATCATTATCTACGGCTGCTCCCTGGTTGTCAGTTCCGCCCGGGCCGGTTCCGGGTCGCGGTCGGGCATACACCGGTAGTTCCGATAGCTTTGGCACCGGTATGCCAGATTTACCGGGGTCGTGTGCCAGCGTGCCGCGGAATCTCTATCTGCAGCGCAGCCGCCGGGCCTGGGCGCGGGCCCTGCCAGGATAGGGTGCGGTCTGTTCAACTCGATGGCCAGCAGCCCGCCGGGGGCGGCGGGCCAATGGTGTACTCGCCAGGCTGGTGGTGACGGCCCGTGTCAGCAGAAGACCTGCCGCTCCAGTGGCACGGCCAGCAGGCCGTCATCACGCTGCCGGAAGAGATCGACGTCTCGAACGGCACAGCGATCTATGACAGGCTGCTGGCGGCACTCGGCAGGCAGCCTGCGGTCCTGATTGTCGATATGACGCCGACGACCTACTGCGACTCATCCGGCGTCAGAGCCGTCATGCTCGCCTACCGGGAGGCGGTATCCGGAGGCTGCGAGCTCCGGCTGGCCGTCAGCGCGCCCGGCGTCCTGCGGGTGTTCTCCATTCTCGGCGCGGACCAGCTGTTCGGGATACACCCGAGTGTTGGCAGCGCGCTCGGCCATCCCGGTCCGCGGGACTAAACCTGCATGCTCACTGGCAATCCGCCGGATAAGTCATAAGCACGACGAATGGCGTCGCGACTGAATAACGCGTGCCCCGGCCGGGCAGCGACAGTAGTGAGGAGCTTCAGTCCAGTCACCGCCAGCCGGAGGTGAGGTACGAGATGACGCAGAGCGGCGGGACGCACGGCCGGGTACAGGACGACGCGAGGAAGAAGGAAGTCCGCAGCGAGGTACGGGCTGGCAGGGCCACCCGGGCTGAGGAGTGGCTCGAGCCTGAGCCTCCGGGGGACGACCAGCCAGAGGCGACCTGGGTGCTGGCCGGCTACCCGGGAGCGGGCAGCGTTCCGAGCCCCGACGACATCCAGCTCCGCAGCGACGTCGCCCGTTATCTCGACCGGGCGGCTTTCCCGGCCCGGCGCGGCAGGCTCCTGGAGACGCTCACGCGGCACGCCGCTCCGCAGCAGCTGATCGATCTCGTCGGCAGTCTGCCGGGTGACACCGAGTTCTCCCGTGCCGCCGATGTGTTCCGCGCGCTCGGGCTGCCCGCCGAGGCACGGGACTGACCAGCGCCTGCGGCTGCTACAGGCCGAGGTCGCGGCCGATGACTTCCTTCATGATCTCCGTCGTGCCGCCGTAGATCCGGGTGATCCTGGCATCGGCGTAGGCCTGCGCGATCGGGTACTCGCTCATGTAGCCGTAGCCGCCGTGCAGCTGGAGGCACTTGTCCACAGCACGGCCCTGCAGCTCGGTGCACCACCACTTGGCCTTGGCCGCGTCGACGGCGGTGAGGTCGCCGGCGTTCAGCGCCCGGACGCAGTCGTCCGTGAAGTGCTGCGCCAGGTCGATCTCGGTGGCGAGCTCGGCCAGGACGAACCGCGAGTTCTGGAATGAGCCCACCGGCTGCCCGAAGGCCTTCCTGGTCCGGACGTACTCCAGCGTCCAGTCCAGGGCTGCGCGGGCACCGGAGACGCCGGCGATCGCGATCGAGAGCCGCTCCTGCGGCAGGTGCGTGACGAGCTGGCTGAAGCCGTGCCCTTCATCCGGCCCCAGCAGGTTAGCCGCAGGCACGCGAACGTCGGTGAACGACAGCTCGGCGGTGTCCTGCGCATGCTGGCCGAGCTTGTCGAGGTTGCGGCCGCGCTCGAAGCCCGGCATCCCGCGCTCCAGCACCAGCAGCGACATGCCCCGGTGCCTGAGCTTGGGGTCGGTCTTCACCGCGGTGATCACCAGGTCCGCGTTGATCCCGTTGGTGATGAACGTCTTGGCGCCGTTGACGACGTAGTAGCTGCTGTCGCCGTCCCGGATGGCAGTCGTCGTCATCGAGGCCAGATCGGACCCGATCCCCGGCTCGGTCATCGCGATCGCGGTGATGAGCTCGCCGGAGGCAATGCCCGGCAGCCAGCGCTGCTTCTGCTCCGGCGTGCAGTAGTCAAGGAAGTACGGCAGGCAGATGTCGTTGTGCAGGGTCAGCCCGAGGCCCGCCCCGGCCTGACCCGCCCGCATCAGCTCCTCGCAGATCACGGCGTTGAAGCGGAAGTCAGCCGTCCCGCCGCCGCCGTACTCCTCCGGGATCTGGATGCCGAGGATGCCAGCGTCGCCGGCGGCGCGGAACATGTCGCGGGAGACAATGCCGGCCGCATTCCACTCCGCGCTGTGCGGCGAGATCTCCTTCTCGATGAACGCGCGGACCGACGCGCGGAACTCCTCGTGCTCTGCCTCGTACACCTGGCGCTGCATATCGCCTCCTCCCCCCATCATCGCCGACGGACGGGCCGCAAGACGACCCGGTGTCCCCGCCGCGCAGGCGGGACCGCTAGCGTCCCCGAAGGCATGTCTAGGACAGGGAACGGGCCCGACGAGGCCAGCCTTGCAGCAAGCACGCGGCGAAAGGACACGCAAGACCATGGCCGTCATCCACCGCACGACCCTCAGTCCGGGCAAGCTCGAGCTGCTTGCGGCGTGGCTGCCGGCCCAGCCCTGGTACCGGGCGGCCGCCGGCCAGCCGGAGCTGGCCAGGGCAGGCGGCTTCCGGCTTGATGACCCTGACGGCGAGGTCGGGATCGAGTTCCTGGTCGTGACCGACAGCTCACGGGATGGCACCGCCTATCTCACTCCGCTGAGCTACCGGGCCAGCCCGCTCGCGGGTGCGGAGGCCGGCCTGATCACGACGGCAGAGCACGGCGTGCTCGGGCGCCGCTGGATCTACGACGGGGTCCGCGATCCGGTTCTGGTGGCCCAGCTCGTCGCGCTCATCCAGGGCGGGGCGCAGGCGCAGGCCCAGAGCGTCAGCAACACCGCCGACACCACGGTGGCCAGCCGGCCTGCCGCGCCGGGTGCGCTGGTGCCGCTGACGTCAGCAGTGACGGGCAGCGGGCCGTCCGGAACCGAGCTGCGCATCGCGACGGTCGACCCGGACGGGCTGAGCAGCGGCCAGCTCGCCGTTGTCGTGACCAGGGTGCTGCAGCCCGACGGCGGGGCCGACCCCGCTGAACCAGGAGTCTCCGCAACCTGGCTGCAGCCGGACGGCCGCCAGGCCCGCGGCGTCTTCGCCACCGCCCGGTACGAGCCTGACCGGCCGGCCCCGGCATCCTGACGGCGAGAAAGGTCAGATCTCCAGCCAGCGCTGCCCGGCCAGGATCTGGCCGGCCTGCCCGTCCGCGCCGGCGCGGAGCAGTGCCGCCGTGGTGAAGTCGGCGGCCAGCGTGGTGAACTGCCGGTGGTGCCGCAGCATCGCGTGCCTGCCGCCATCGATCAGCACATAGCCGACCGCCGCGCGATCGCCCATGGCGCGGGCCACCGTCGCGGAGCGCTGCGGGCTGGCCACCCGGTCGCTGCTGCCGTGGACGATCAGGACCTGTCGGCCGGTCGCATCGGCAAAATCCGTCGGGTACACCCACGGCGCGAGCGCCACGACGCTGGCGACACCCGGCTGGCCGGCGGACAGCAGCGCGGCCCGGCCGCCGAGCGAGTGGCCGACCAGGCCGATGGGCAGCGGGCCAAGCCGGCCCCGCAGCTGGCCGAGCGCCCAGTCGACATCCTGCACCGGCGTCCGCCGGCTGTTCCAGCCCCGGTGTGAGTTGAGCAGCCGGAACACCGCGAGACGACCGCTCCCGGCGCGGCTGATCCGGCGCGCGATGGGAATCATCCGCAGCACCGACAGCTGAGCCGGGGAGACCATCATGGCGTCCCGGCGGGCAGCTCCGCCGTGCAGGACGAGCACCAGGCCCTCGGGGTCTGGAGGCAGCGCCACCTGGATGATCCGGGCGGGTTGCTCCAGGTGGCCGGTCATCGGGCCAAGCCTATGCCGGATCGGTGCATGACCCGCCCGCTGCGGGCAGGAGAGGGAGGACAGCCCGTGAGAGGAAGAAGTCGCCTTATGGTCAGAACCAGTCTCAGTCAGCTCCGCCAGAGCAGGCATGACCTGCTTGGTATCTACCTGAACGACCACCTGGCCGGGGCAACGGGCGGCGTGCAGCTGGCCCGGCGCTCAGCAGCCGCGCACCGCGGTCAGCCAGCGGACAGCGCCGCCCTGCAGCGCCTGGCCAGCGAGGTCGGCGAGGACCGCGCCGAACTGCTGCGCATCATGACGGCGCTCGGCATCGCACCGCGCGCGTACAAGATCTACGCCGGCTGGATCGGCGAGAGGGCCGGACGGCTGAAGCTGAACGGGCACCTGCTGAGCCGGTCTCCGCTCAGCAGCCTGGAGGAACTCGAGCTGCTGCGGCTGGCGGTCGAGGGCAAGGCGGCCGGCTGGCGGACCCTCAGGACTCTTGCCGACAGCGACCGCAGGCTGGACGCTGCCCGGCTCGACGAGCTGATCGCCCGTGCGCGACGGCAGGCTGAGCTGCTCGAGCAGCTGCGGATTCAGGCCGCGGATCGCGTCATCAGCCCGGATGCGGCCAGCCATGGCGGGTGATCGCAGCGGCGCGGTCGTCTTCGACGTCGACGGCACGCTGCTCGACAACAACTACCTGCACGTCGCTGCCTGGTGGGAAGCGTTCAGGGAACGGGGCCACGAGGCGAGCTGTGCTGACATCCACCGGGCACTGGGGATGGGCTCCGGTGATCTCATCCGGCAGGTGCTGGGAAAGGCAGACGACTCCGTGAGTGCCGCGCACAGCCGCCGGTTCGCGCCGTACCTGGGCCAGCTGCGCCCGCTGCGCGGTGCCCGCGAGCTACTTGAGGCGACCGCAAAGCTCGGCCTCGGCGTCCTGCTCGCCACCAGTGCCAAGGACGACGAGGTCGACCTGATGCTGGCTGCGCTCGACTCGGAAAGCTCGATCACCGCGGTGGTGAGCTCGGGCGACGTCGAGCACGCCAAGCCCGACCCGGCGATCGTCCACGCGGCGCTGGCCAGGTCGGGCACCAGGCCAGAACGAGCCGTGATGGTCGGCGACACGGTTTATGACGTCATGGCGGCGGCGCGCGCAGACGTCTCCTGCATCGGGCTGCTCTCCGGCGGGATCAGCGAGGCGGAGCTGCGGAACGCGGGTGCCGCCAGGTCTACGCCGGTCCGGCGGACCTCCTGAGCAGCCTGCCGGACAGCGCGATCGGGCGGCTGTGCGCCTGAGCAGGGGATGCCGGTCAGAAGCTGACGCCCCACTTCGCTGACAGCTGCATGGTGACAGCCGCGACGCCGATGCCGATGGCCAGCGAGACGGCCAGGCCGAGCCATCGCATGGCGGCGCCGGGCACGGGACCGCCCGGTGCCGGGCCGCTCCGGCCGGCCGGGCGCGGCGCGAGCAGCCCGGGCAGTCGGGGCACGTAGTTGAGCACGTGAATGGTCATCACGCCGAACCACAGGATGAACGTGGCCTTGTGCAGCAGCAGCCACGGGCCAGCCCGGGACCGGCGACTGCCAGCATGATGCCGGTGCCCAGAACGGCTACCGAGGTCAGCACGACCAGCGGTCCGAGCACGCGCAGCAGCGGCGCTGGCGGGCCCTTGCGCACGTCGGGAGCGGAGCCGGAGTAGTAGCGAACGAACCGGTACATCGTCGACGCGACTCGAGCACGACCGGGCGACCAGCAGCGCGCCGACAACGATATGCAGCACCAGCAGGCGCGGTTTCCAGGACGGTGAAGCCCTCGACCGCGAACCCGGCCAGGAGGATCACCCCTGTCATCGCCGTCAGCTTCTCGTTACCTTCGACGCCGGCCGGCTCCGCCTGCTGCCGGTGCTGCGCGACGCTCCGTGTGCTCACGTGCGGGTCCACCTATCTCCTCGTTAACTGCCGTGTTGTGCGGCTGAGCCGCAGCGCTAGCGCCGGGCACGCGTTAACAGCCCGGCGGGCGTCCAGGGCCCGCCAGGCT
>CAVOKK010000013.1:0-4389 GCA_963696455.1 uncultured Actinomycetota bacterium | reverse complement strand
GCGCACGGTGAAGGTGGTGCCGGCACCGGGCGCACTGGCCACCTCAATGGTGCCGCCGTGCAGCTCGGCGATCGCCCTGGCAGTCGCGAGGCCCAGGCCGGTGCCGGGAACCTGCCCGCTGACGGCGTTCGACGCGCGGAAGAACCGGTCGAACAGCTGCCCAACCTCACTGTCCGGGATGCCGATGCCCGAGTCGGCCACGCTGAGCGTCCACTGCCGCCCATCCCAGGCGGTCCCGACGTCGACGGCGCTGCCCCGCGACGAGAACTTGATCGCGTTGGAGATGAGGTTGTCGAGTATCTGCTGGATCCGGTGCCTGTCGCCGTCGATGACCGGCCCGTCGGTGCGGGTGAGGTGAAGGTGGATCCCGGCCTCGGCGGCGCTGGCGGAGGCGAAGGTAACGGCGTCAGCCGCGATATCGGGTATCCGGACGGGTGCGAGGTCCAGCGAGATGACTCCCTCGTCGAGCTTATCCAGGTCGAGCAGGTCGCTGACCAGGCGGAGCAGCCGCTCAGCATTGCGCTGAATGATCTCGAGGTACTCACCGGCGTCCTGCGGCAGCTGATCGGCGTCATCCCTGAGCAGATCGGTGAAGGACACGATCGAGGTCAGCGGGGACCTGAGCTCGTGCGAGACAGTGGCGAGAAACTGTGTCCTGGCCACGTCGAGATCCCGGAGGGCGGCGTTCTGCTCGGCGAGCTGATGGCGCGCGGCCTCGAGCTGAGCCTCGGCCCGCTTCAGCGCGTCGACGTTGGTGAATGCAGCCAGGTGGCCGGTGACGACGCCGTCAGGCCCGGCTACGGGACGCACCGCGCCGTGCACCCAGGTCTGGGTGCCGTCGACGGCGGCCAGGCGGAAATCGGCTCGCAGCTCGATGCCGCGGGCCATCGCGACACCCAGCTTGGCCTGCACCGCGAGCGCGTCGTCAGGATGCACGCTGCTGAGCCAGGTCCGGCCGAGGGCCTGCTCTGCCGGGACTCCGGTGAGCTTGCTCCAGCGCCCGTTCACAAATGTGCAGTAACCGCTGACGTCGGCCTGCACAATGGCGACCGGGGCCAGCTCAGAGAGCATGCCGAACCGCAGGTCGGTCCTGGCTTCTGAGGCCCCGGCGGCCGCCGGGTCAGGTGCCTCGTGCACGAATCCGCAGAAGAACGGCTGCCCGTCCGTCTCGATGACCATCGGAGTGAACTCCATGACCGGCTCGCTGCCGTCGGAACGCAGGCCCGGCATTCTTATCCTGACGTCGAAAGCTGACCGGTCCCCGGTGGCCAGGTAGGCCGCGTTCGCCTCGCGAAACAGCGAGCGGTGCCGCTCGGGCACGAGCATGTCGGACGCTCTTTGCCCGACCACCGCCGCGCGAGGCCAGCCGAAGAGAGCCTCTGCGGCGCGGTTGAACTCACGAACCCTGCTGCTGGCATCCGCAACGATGATCGCGTCGGGCGCGGCCGCGACAAGCGCCGTCGCCAGTGACTCGCGAGTGGCGCCGTCCTCGTCCTGGCGCATCCTGCCCGCGATTATCGCGGCGCAGGCGCGCAGTGCCTGCACCGCGTCCTGCGGCCAGTCCGGCATCCCGCCGACCACGGCCAGCGCGCAGCGCACCGTGCCGCGGAGCGGGCCGGAGTAACTGACTAGCAGGTTCCTGCGCTGCAGGCCGGAGCCGACATGGCCGCGGAAGAACTCCGGCGGGCCTGCGGCGGTACCGCCATGCCGCGCGCACTGCTCGCGGATCTCGGACAGCAGCGCCGCATCCCTGGCGGCGGCGGCTGGCTGGGCCGCGTGCGCGCTCAGCGGCAGCGCGGTCGAGGGGTGCAGCGCGATCACGCAGTCAGCACCGAACGCGGCCGCGATCCGCCGCAGCAGCGCGGAGATGGCCGTCGGCGCCCGCTCTGGCCCGAGCAGCTCATCTGCGGCGATTGACGGCAGTTCGGACCAGGTGGCAGATGCCGGACCGACTGCGTCCTGCCTGACAGCTTTATCGGCCGAAATCCCCATGGGCCCCCGCCCGTCGATCCCCGGCTGCGAGCTCCTCGACGCCCCGCCCGGAAGAATTCCCGCTGGTCACCGGCTGAACCGCGCCGTGCTGCACAAGCAGCAGGGCCGGCCCCGGCGCGCCCCGTGAGGCACGCCGGGGCCGGCCCTGGCGGCTGACGGCGAGGTCAGGCCTTGACGGCCTCGATCTCGAGGTGGAGCTGGATCTTGTCAGCTACCACGACGCCGCCGTTCTGCATCGGCGCGCTGAAGTTGACGTTGAAATCACGCCGGTTGATCTCCCCGGTGGCGGTGAAGCCGGCCCGGGTGCCGCCGTACGCGTCCGGGCCGAAGCCGTTGACCTCCACCTTGAGCGGCACGCTCTTGGTGACGCCCTTGAGCGTCAGGTCGCCGTCCAGGATGTACTCGCCGTCCTCGACGCGCACGCCAGTGGACTGGTAGGTCATGGTCGGGTACTTCTCGACCTCGAAGAAGTCAGCGGACCTGATGTGGTCGTCGCGCTGGTCCTGACCGGTGTTGATCGAGGAGAGGTCGATCTCGGCGGTAGCGGAGGACTTGGTCGGGTCCTCGGCCGTGACGATCTGCCCGCTGAAGGTGGTGAAGCGCCCGCGGACCTTGCTGACCATCATGTGCCGGACCGAGAAGCCGACCTCGGAGTGGACCGGGTCGATGTTCCAGGTGGCGGCCTCGTAGCCCGGAATTGCCGTCTCAGTGCTTGGTGCCGACAAAGTGAATCACTCCCGATGGCGTGTGGTTACGTTGGGTGTTGTTGAATACTCAAGGACTATCACGCTCCTGGCGCAGATGTCAAACGTTCAACTATCTGCTGTATGCTGTACGCGTGCGCGACACCGAGACTCACTGGCTGAGTACTGAGCAGCAGGAGGCATGGCGGACATTCCTGACCGCCACCCAGACGCTGTTCTCGGCTGTCGACGGCCAGCTGCAGCGGGACTCGGCCCTTCCGCACGGTTACTACGAGATCCTAGTGCGGCTGTCGGAGGCGGACAATCGCTCCCTCCGCATGAGCCAGCTCGCCGAGGCATCGACATCGAGCAAGAGCCGCCTGTCGCACGCCGTGGCCCGGCTTGAAGAGCGCGGCTGGGTGGAGCGACTGGACTGCGAGACCGACCGCCGCGGCCAGATTGCCCGGCTGACGGACGCCGGACTCGCTGCGCTCGCCGCCGCGGCGCCCGGCCACGTCGCGCAGGTACGCCGGTCGCTGTTCGACCGCCTCACCGCTGAGCAGGTCACTCAGCTCACGGCCATCAGCAAAGCTATCGCCGCCGGGCACCAGGACGATGCCGCCGGCGTCTGCCCCGTCAGCAGCTGCGACGGGCCAGACGACCCGGACAACCCGGACGACTAGGCGTCGTCACCGGCCGCGCCAGGGACTTCTCATTCTTTTCAGCGCGCTGCGATGACGTTTAGTGATGATATGACCGATTCTGAACGCGCCCGACGGATGAAAAGTCAACCGCGGTTGACATCTGACTGGCCGTTCCCCGCCCGTTACAGACCCGGCGTCAGCCTTCGCTGCCAGCGAGCTGGCCGGCCATCGCATCAGCGATCGCGCGGGCTCCGAGGCCGTCCGCTGGCTCGGCCCGCAGCCCGGCAACGACGCCCTCGCGGTCCAGCTCGCTGCGGTTCTGGCTGAGCTTCTGCTTGGCCTCGACCGCGGTGATGGTGAGCTCGACTCCGACAATCGCGCGCAGCTGCCCGTCGATGTACTCCGGCGGGGCGTCCGTGACTGCCACGGGTGCTCCCGGCCGCTTCGTGCTGCCGCGTCAGCCGGGTCACGAACGCGCGCAGCCACTCCGGGTCCTGATGGAAAGTGATGGCGCCGGTCAGGTGCACGGCCTCGTAGTTCCAGGTCGGCACGACCCGGCCGTGCCGTGCCTTGCTCTCATACCAGGATGGCGAGATGTACGCCTGCGGTCCGCGCACGATGGCAAGCGCCTGCGCGCCGGGCATCGCCGTTTTCCACTGATCGTTCGCGATGGCGACGTGCCCGAGCAGCCGCCCGAAGTCCGCCGTCGCCTTTGCCGCTCCGTCATCCGGGCCGTCATCGGGCCGGCAGCCAGCTCCGCCGGGCGATCCCAGATAACCGGCAGCAGCGTCGACACCGGCCTGGTGCCGTCGAAGGTCACCAGATCAGCAGACTGCGCCGCATCGACGAACGCCGTGATCTGAGCCAGGTCGGTGACGGTGAAGTGGCGTGGCAGGTACATGCCCTCAGGGTAGGCGGCCGGCCGGCCTGATGCATATCGCCCGCAATGCCCGGCCGCCACTGGCCGGCGCCGCCGGCCAGGAAACCCGGTTTCGGGTGCCCGGCCCGCCGCCTATGCTGATGGGTAACGCGCTGACGGAGACAAGTAGCGCCGGGCCATGCGGGCACCA
>CAVOKK010000012.1:0-3109 GCA_963696455.1 uncultured Actinomycetota bacterium | reverse complement strand
TTCGGCAGCACTGGCGTAGGCCGCGAAGGCGAGGGGCAGCTCCCCCCGCGATCGCTTTGCCGGGTCGCGGCCATCCGCCGAGGCCTGATAGTCAGGCCTGCGACGAGACCGTGCTCGTTCACCGCCAGCCAGGTGCCGCCGGCCAGCTCGACCCTGCCACCGAGAATGCGCGGCCCGCGCTCGCCAGGACGGTCATCGGCACGGCCGGCCGGTCCAGCCGTTCGTCCCGGTTAGCGGCCATAATCAGCGGCGTGTCCGGCACCACGCCGAACATCGCTATCAGCAGGCACACGCTGTGAACGCTAGCGACGCATGTGCCAGCCGCTCATCGGTCCCGCGCGACCGCTCCCGACCGCCAGCAGAAGGCGCCGGTTAACGCCGTCCGTTGCGATGGCATCAGCTAACGAACAGTCGGTGCAGCTCCTTGCGGCCGGCGCCTCCGGCACAGGCTGAGCACAGACGCGAGCGGGCGGGTCCTACCAAAATCGGAGCATGCTGCCGATGGCGAACACCGAGACTGTGCAGGCTGCGGCCAGCACCGGGACGGCGAGCACCGGGACGGCGAGCACCGGCGCGGCCAGCCTTGATCCGGCCTGGCTGCGGGACAACTGCCCATGCCCGGCTTGCCGGGATCCGGTCAGCGGCCAGCGCCTCATCAGCATCACCGATCAGGCACCGGGGGGTACCGTGACCAGCATCGTGGAGTCGCCCGGCGGCGCGTGCGTCACCTTCGGGCCGGACGGCCATCAGGCAGTCTTCACCAGGACCTGGCTGAGCCAGGAGACAGCCGCCGCGGTCGACCCGCGGACTGAGGACGCCAAGCGGCTCTGGTCCGCGGCCGACTTCACCGCCGGGGCGCCCGCCACGCCTGGCCGGATTACCAGGCCAGCCAGCAGGTCCGGCTGGACTGCCTGCGCCGCCTGCTGTCCGATGGGTTCCTGCTGCTGCGCGGCGTCCCGGTGAGCCCGGAGCCGTGCTCGAGGTCGCGGCGACGCTCGGCTACGTCCGGGAGACCAACTACGGCCGGCTATTCGACGTCCGGGTCGAGGCGACACCCGCCAACCTGGCTTTCACGGGGCTGCCGATCAGCCCGCACACCGACAACCCCTACCGTGACCCCGTCCCCACGCTGCAGCTGCTGCACTGCCTCGTGAACGCCGCCGACGGCGGCGAATCCGGGCTGCTCGACGGCTTCCGCGCCGCGTCGCTGCTCCGCGCCGAGGATGCGGCGGCGTTCGACTGCCTGACCAGCACGCCGGCCCCGTTCAGCTACTCCGACACCAGCACCGACCTGCGCGCCACCAGGCCGATGATCGCGCTGGACCCGGCCGGGCGGATCCGCGAGGTCCGGTTCAACAGCCGCTCCCTGCAGCCCATGCGGCCCCGGCGGCGTCGCGCCGCAGCAGGCGGCCGAGGAGATGCGGGCGTTCTACATCGCCTACCGGGCGTTCGCCTCGTGCTGCTGCGGCCCGGGCTGACGCTGCGGCTCCCGCTGGAGCCCGGCGACTGCCTGATCTTCGACAACACCCGGATCCTGCACTCGCGCACCGGATTCGCGGCCACCGGGCAGCGGCACCTGCAGGGCTGCTATGCCGACATCGACGGGCTGAGTCGGCCGCGGCCGTCCTGGCCAGGAACCTGACAGGCGACCAGGACGGCGATCTCAGCCGCCGGGCCCGGCATTGCATCGACGGGTGACGGACGCCCGGCACGTAACCGATCCGAGCGGTGTCCCGTACTACTCGCAGTGGGAGTCACCCGAGCTGGTCCCGGAATTCGTGACCGGCAGGGCTGAGTCCGGCCGCCGACCGCGGTGGGCCGCATCCGGCGCGCGGACGCCCGCCGAGTACGGCTTCTGGTCGGGGCGCGCATGCGGACTCGCCTGCCTGCGGATGATCCTGGACTCGCGCGGCCTGCCGGTTCCGCCGCTCATGCGCCTGGTCGAGCGCGCCCTGGAGTGGAAGGCCTACATCCCGGACGGCGACCGGGTCGCCGGGCTGATTTACCGGCCCTTCTCTGACTGGGTCCGGCCGGATACGGAGTGGACATCGACGTCGTTCCCGCCCTGAGCATGGATCGGCTGTCCAGCAGCGCGACGCCCGCCGCGCCGGTAATCGCGTCGGTCCGCTACTCGATCCGCTGGCCGGACAGCACGCCGCCGGAGACGGGCGGCCACCTCGTCCTGGTAGCCGGGGCGGGCGGCGGGCAGCTGCGGCTGCATGACCCCTTAGGGCTGCCCGGCTCCAGCCAGCGCGACGCCGTGATCGCCGAGGAGGATTTCGCCCGGTTCTTCGCCGGCCGCGGCATGATCATCGCCGCCCGCTGACGCGTCCGTGCGCGTTTGCTATCGCCAGGGCAGTAGCAGACGCACACGGAGGCGCTGCGAGCGGTCAGAAACGCTACCCGACTGGCTTGTCCAGCACCCAGACCGTCAACCGTCCGCTCTTCGCCGGGGGCCCCCGGGCGCCGTTCCTCGAACCCGTCAGCCGGTAGCCGAGCCTGCGGGCAACAGCTGCGCTGGCCGTGTTCGCCGCGTCACAGTGAATCTCCACCCGGCGCACGCCCTCCAGGCCGAGGGCAACTGACGTCAGCGCGGCGCTGGCCGAGGTGCCGTAGCCGCGGCCCTCCTGGCCGGCGGCGATCCAGTAGCCGGGCTCCATGCTGCCCTCGCCCGGCCGCCGGTGCAGGGCAACCTCGCCCACGAGCGTGCCGTTCTCCGCGGTCAGCACCGAGTAGGTGTAGCTGAGACCCGACTCCCACCGGTGGTCGGCCTCCGCGACTCTGGCGAGCTGGTTGCCGCGCTCGCCGCGGCGGCCGTTGCCCAGGGCATCCAGGGCTGCAGCGCATCCAGGCTGGATCCGACGGCGGCTGCGATCGCGCTGGCGTCGCTGGCCCGGACCCGGCGGACAACGACCGGCCCGGCCTCGACGCGCTCAGGCGGCACATCGCCAGCTGATCGGTCGGCAGTCTCGGGAGCCACTGGTCCATCGTAGGGATACCAGCGGCCATGCCGAACGCCCGGCGGAGCACGGCGGCCCGGAAAGATGGCGGGCGCGAGGCCCGGCCAGGCCGCGCCTGGCTAACGCCGGCTCCAGCACCTCGACCGGGA
>CAVOKK010000011.1:0-41248 GCA_963696455.1 uncultured Actinomycetota bacterium | reverse complement strand
TAGCGGAAGTCCCGGCTGCGGGCGGCGGCGACGACCCGCAGGCGCTCCAGCCGGGTGGCGAGCAGGCTCACCGCCCCGTCCAGCCGCTCGACCCTGCCGTGGATGAGCAGCGCGCTGGCGTCCACGCCGATCCTGCGGAAGCGCTGCCACACATCCGGCGGGCAGATGATGTTGGCCATCCCGCTCTCGTCCTCCAGGCTCAGGAACACCACGCCGCGCGCGGTTCCCGGCTGCTGGCGGTGCGTGACCAGGCCGCCGACGAGCACGTTCCTGCCATTCTCCGCAGAGGTCAGCCGATCGGCGGGCAGGACCCCGCGCTCGTCGAGCAGCGCCCTGATGTGCTCGATCGGGTGCGTCCCGTACGTGCCGGTGGCCCACAGATCGGCGAACGTCTCCTCCGCGGCCGTCATCGCCGGCAGCGGCGGCGCCGTCATGCCCAGCGTCGTGCCCGGCAGCTGGCCGGCCCTGATGGTGGCGGCGGCGCCGGCCGCCCACAGCGCCTCGCGCCTGGTCACGCCGAAGCAGCCGAACGCGCCGCCCAGCGCCAGCGCCTCCAGCGCGGCCACCGGGACGCTGGTACGCCGGGCAAAGTCCTCCAGGTCCGCGTAGGGCTGGCCGGCGACGATCTCCTCGGCGGCCCGGGTGCCGAGGTTACGCACCTCGGACAGTCCCAGCCGGATGACCGGCTGGCCTGCCACCGGCAGTCCCCCGGCGGGCGGATCGAGGCTTACGGTGGCGCCGGCGCCGGCATCCTCGTTTTTCTCCAGGGTCGCCAGCACGCCGCTGGCGTTCACGTCCACGCCGCGCACCGTGACGCCGTGCCGGCGCGCGTCCCCGATCAGGCTGGCGGGCGCGTAGAAGCCCATCGGCTGGGCCCGCAGCAGCGCCGCGGTGAAGGCCGCCGGGTAGTAGCACTTCAGCCAGGCGCTCGCGTAGACCAGGTAGGCGAAGCTGATCGCGTGCGACTCGGGGAACCCGTAGCTGGAGAAGGCGAGGATCTTGGCGTAGATGTCCTCGGCGACGTCCAGCGAGATGTCGCGCTCGGCCATCCCGGCCAGCAGCCGCTCCCGCAGCTCCTCGATCCGCTCCGGGGCGCGCTTGGAGCTCATCGCCTGGCGCAGCCGGTCCGCCTCGGTCGGGCTGAACCCGGCGCAGTCGATGGCGATCTGCATCATCTGCTCCTGGAACAGCGGGACGCCGAGCGTCTTGCCCAGCGCATGCTCCATCGGCGGATGCGGCAGGTCGGGCTCCTCGTCGCCGTGCCGGCGGCGCATGTAGGGGTGCACCGAGCCGCCCTGGATCGGGCCGGGCCTGATCAGCGCCACCTCGACGACCAGGTCGTAGAACTTCTCCGGCCGCAGTCGCGGCAGCGTCGCCATCTGGGCCCGCGACTCGACCTGGAACACCCCGACGGTGTCGGCCTCCTGCAGCATCGCGTAGACGCCGGGATCCTCCTGCGGGATCGAGTGCAGGGTCCAGCGCGCCCCGTGCGCCTGCTCCACCAGCTCGAAGCAGTCCCGCAGCGCGGTCAGCATGCCGAGCCCGAGCAGGTCGAACTTGACCAGCCCGGCGTAGGCGCAGTCGTCCTTGTCCCACTGCAGCACGCTGCGGCCCGGCATCCGCGCCCACTCCACCGGGCACACCTCCCCCACCGGCCGGTCGCAGATCACCATCCCGCCGGAGTGGATGCCCAGGTGCCGCGGCAGCCGCTGCATCCGCCCGGCCAGGTCGACCACCGCTTCGGGCACCCCGGCGTCCGGCGGAACCGGCTGGCCGGGCCCGTACTGGCGCGGCCCTACCTGCCGGGACCACTCGTTCTGCTGCTCCGGCTCGTAGCCGAGCGCCCGCCCGGCATCCCGCAGCGCCATCCGCGGCCGGTAGGTGATCACGTTGGCTACCTGGGCGGCGTTCTCCCGGCCGTAGCGCTAGTAGACGTACTGGATGACCTCCTCACGACGCCGGTGCTCGATGTCCAGGTCGATGTCGGGAGGGCCGTCCCGGCCCTCGGACAGGAACCGCTCGAACAGCAGCCCGTGCTGAACCGGGTCCACGCTGGTGATCCCGAGCGCGTAGCAGACTGCCGAGTTGGCCGCCGAGCCGCGGCCCTGGCACAGGATGCCCGCGTTCTCGCAGAACTCCACGATCTCGTGCACGATCAGGAAGTAACCGGGGAAGCCCAGCTGCTCGATCACGCTCAGCTCGCGGGAGATCTGCGCGTACGCGCCGCCGATGCGCTCGGCCTCCGGTGTCCCGTAGCGGCCGGGTGCCTTCCTGGTCACCAGCTCCCGCAGCCAGCTGGCCTCGGTGTGACCGTCCGGGACTGCGAAGTCCGGCAGTCTCGGCGCGATGACATGGAAGTCGAACGCGCAGGCGGCGGCCAGCTCGGCCGTCCGCTCGGCCGCGCCGGGATAGCGGCGGAGCCGTGCGGCCATCTCGTCGCCCGAGCGCAGGTAGCCGCCGCCGGACGCCGCCAGCCAGCCATCCATCTCAGTCAGGCTGAACCGGGCCCTGATAGCTGCCAGCGCCTGCGCCAGCCGGGCGTCCCGGGGCGCGGCGTAGTGGACGTTCCCGGTGGCGATGGTGTCCAGTCCCGACGCCGCCGCCAGCGCCGTCAGCGCATCGTTGCGCTCGTCATCAGCCGGCTGGTTGCCGATGGTGAGCTCAACCTTGACGTTGTCGCGCCCGAACGCACTGGTCAGCGCAGCCAGCTCGCGCGCCGCGGCCTCGGGGCCGCGGGCCGCGAGCGCAGCCGGGACCGCGCCCTTACGGCAGCCAGTCAGGATGACCCAGTGCCCGTCGTGCGCGCCGGCGAGTGCGGCCTCGTCGTAGAGAGGCAGCCCCTTCTCGCCGCCGGCCAGCTGCGCCGTGCTGATGATCTGGCAGAGCCAGGCGGTACCCCTCCGGGTCGCGGGCGAGGACGAGCAGGTGCCGCCCCGCCGGGTCGGGAACGCCCGCGCGCACCGTCCCGGCCGCCCGTCCTGACGCCGTCTGCGGTCCCGCGCCCCGGCGCCGGGGGGTGCCGGCCGGTGCCTTGCGGGCCAGGTCGAGACTGAGCTCAGCGCCGAACACCGTGCCGAGCGCGATGCCGCCGTCCCTCAGCCGCGCCGCCGCCTGGGCGAACTGCGGCACCCCGTACATGCCGTCGTGATCGGTGATCGCCAGCGCGGACAGGCCGCGCGCCGCCGCCTCGCACACCAGGTCCGCCGGACTCGACGCGCCGTCGAGGAAGCTGTAGGACGAGTGGCAGTGCAGCTCCGCCCAGGGCGGTGCTCCCGCAGACAGCCAGACGTGCTCCCGCAGACGGTGCTCCCGCAGACAGGACGGGCAGGCGGGTTACCGGCCGCCGCGGCTCATTCCGCCTGGCATCCTCCCCGTCCGCCGCATCCTGATCCGCGGCGCCGGCAGCCCGGCCAGCCGTCCCCCGGCTGCTGCCCGTGCCCCAGGACAGGCGGCGCTCGAACTCCCGCCATGGCACTGGCGGGTTATCCCATCCCATGCCGATGCCTCCCCCCTGCTGCCCGCTCGCCCGGTCCCCGGCCCTTCACCCTCACTCGATCATCGTAACGACCCGCTCTGACATTCTGCCCTCAGCATCGAAACTAAATTCGATACAGATCGCAGTCCCTGGCGGCTGGGCCTTATGCGCTAATCATCATGATCTGCCATGACTGACGCTGATATGCTGCGGCCTTCGCGACCACCTACCGGGGGACCTTATGGCGCCGCAGCCAGTCAAGTTACTGCTCTCTTCCGTGCCCGTCGCGGCCCTCGTCGCCGCCACGCTCGCCCTCGCCGGCTGCGGCGGCAGCAGCCCGGCCGCCAGCGGCCCGAACTCCGCCAGCGCCAGTGCCAGCAGCGCGCCAGCCAGTTCCGCCACGGCGTCGGCCGCCGCCACCACGACAGCCAGCGGCGAGCCCGCCGCGGCCCCGCCAGCCGGCTACCAGTGGGTTGGCATCACCGCCCAGCACATCTGGCTGGCGGTGCCGGATTCCTGGGTCGTACTCAACCTCAACTCGCTGTCGGTGCAGCAGGCGATGGACCGCGTCAAGCTCAAGGGGAGCTCCGCCTCCCAGCTCCGGGCAGACATCCAGAACCTCAAGCAGGATCACGCGCTCATGGTGATGGACACCGCGTCGGTCGCCACCTCGCCGAACAAGTTCGCGACGAACATCAACACGTTCTGCGCGACGGCCCCGATCAAGCCAGGGCCGGGGGCAGCCAGCGCCATCGAGTCGGGCATCAAGACCGAGTACACCAAGATCGGCGGGCATGTCATCTCCATGCACGCCGTCACCGACACCTCAGCCGCGGTGATCGTCAAGATCGAGGTGGACCTGCAGAGCGCGAGCGGCATAACCGCGCACGAGCTCCAGTACGTCGACCTGACCAGCAGCGGGCAGGTCTGCTACACCACGTTCACCACGGACCGCCCGGCCACGTTCTTCCCGCAGTTCGAGAAGATCGCCGCCACAATTCACACCAGCTGACCTGACAGGTGGCGCAGCCCCTTACTGCTGCGCGAGCTCCAGGATCGCGTTGGCCTCGGCGCTGGTCAGCTGCAGCGACGCGGCTGCGATGTTCTCCGCAACGTGGTCGGGCGAGCCAGAGCCAGGGATCGGCAGGATCTGCCGCGACCTGCCGAGCAGCCAGGCCAGCGCGATCTGCCGGGTGGTCACGCCGAGCCGGTGCGCCGCGACGAGAACCGGCGGCAGCTCATCGGCTCCCTGAATCGGCGCCCACGGCAGGAACACGATGGACTCGGCGTCACACAGGTCGACCATCGCCTCCGATGACCTGTCGCCGAGGTTGTAGCGGTTCTGCACCGACACCACCGGGGTCACCTTCTGCATCTCGCGGAGCTGATCCTCCGACACGTTCGAGACGCCAATGTGCCGGATCTTGCCCTCGTCGCGAAGCTCGACCAGCGCGCCGATCGACTCCGCCACCGGTACCTTCGGGTCGGGCCGGTGGAACTGGTACAGCGGGATCTGCTCCAGCCGCAGCCGGCGCAGGCTGCCCTCGCACGCCGCCCGCAGATGCTCGGGACGCCCGTCAGCGTCCCAGCGCCCGGGGCCGGGCCGGACCAGGCCGCCCTTGGACGCGATCACCAGATCGTCGGGGTACGGGTACAGCGTCTCGGCGATCAGTTCCTCGCTGACTTCCGGCCCGTAGGAATCGGCGGTGTCAATGAAGTTAACGCCCAGTTCCACGGCGGTGCGCAGCGCCGTCCTGGCGGTCTCCCGGTTCGACGGCGGCCCCCAGATACCGTCCCCCGTAATCCGCATGGCGCCGTACCCCATCCGGTTCACCGTGAGGTCTCCGCCGATGCTGATCGTTCCTGCTGCCGACGCGTTCTCGCTCATATGGGTCATCCTCCCTGGCCGCCGGCCGCAGCCCGCGCGCAGCGCGGCCGGCTAGATAACGGGCGTCAACGGCCAGCGCGATCGCGCTGGCGCGTGGTGCTGGCACGATCCCAGCGTCACCAGCGGCTGCCCGTGCCGCCGGCAGGTATGCATGAAGCGGCGCCTGGGCCGTTACTACGAGCCTAGATCACTGGCCCCGGGCGCCCGGCTCCGCCAGCACCATGGCGAGCAGCTGCGCCGCGACCTCGCGGTATCGCGCCGGGTACAGGTGCGCCATGCACAGCGACCAGACGGCGCCCTCGAGCTCACGGGCCCGGACGAAAGGCAAAAGCGTTATGAGATCGGGAACGCACCCGCCCGCCCTCGCGGCATACCCACGCAGCGCGGCCTGCTGCGCTGCGGGGTCCTGGTAGGCCCTGCTCAGCGTGGCCAGGTCCCACTCGGCCGGACCCCGGCAGGTCTCCTCAAGATCGGTCCAGACAAAACCGCGAGCCGCGATCCAGAGCAGATTGCCGGCGTGCGCGTCGCCGTGCAGCACTATAGACGCGCTCCCGGCGCCAGCCAGACCCGCGAGCACGCGGCCGTGCGCGGCCCGCAGCGCCGCCACCGTCTCCGGGTCAGCGGCCGCGGCGCGCTCCAGCGCGTCGATCCCCTCGCTGACCTGCTCGCGGGCGGTGGACAGGTCGCCAAGCTCAGCCGGGCAGTCGCGGGCGGCCTCGTGCAGCGCTGCCGAGGGCGGCACCGGTCTCAGCCGGGCCGGGCTGGCGGCCGGACGACCGGACGCACTCCCACAAGCTGATCGCGAATCCGTCCTGCCAGTGCGGGCCGGGCTCAGCCGCCGTCGTCGGTGCGACGACCGGCCCGCCCCGGTCCGCGATGTACCGGGCGACTGCGACCTCCCTGGTCAGCCACGCGAACGGGTCGGCTCGCGACCAGGCGCTTCCGGTCGCAACGCGGGCGACGACCGGCGCGGGCGCCAGCCGCACGAGCAGGTTGCCGCGGCCGGACAGGACCACCGGGTCGCCTGCGGGCAGTCCGAGCCGGCGGGCCAGCGTGGTCGCGGCGGCCAGGCCCTGCCGGTTCAGTTCCGCCAGCGGGCCGGTTATCTCCTGCATCGGCGCAGTATGACGGCGGGGCGGAGGGCCGCACCAGCCCTTTATCCAGATGCCGCGGGGCGCGGGGCGGCATTACGGTCGGGGTATGCAGACCATGGTGACAGCCGGCGCCGACACGATCTGGGCCGAGGACTCGGGCGGGGACGGGCCCGTTCTCCTCCTGCTTCATGAGGGTGTCGGTGATTCGCGGATGTGGGATCCGGTATGGGAGGAACTCACAGCGCGCTTTCGCGTGATCCGCTACGACGTCAGGGGGTTCGGCCGGTCGCCGGCGGCCACGGAGGAGTACACCCTGCTCGGCGACGCCCGCGCCGTGCTTGCTCACTTCGGCGTCGCCAGCGCGCATATCGCCGGCTGCAGCATGGGCGGACTCACCGCGCTCGAGCTGGCGCTCGCCGAGCCTGACCGGGTGCAGACCCTGGTGCTGCTGTGCCCCGGCATCGGTGGCTATCCCTATCCCGACCGGCCTGACCTCGAGGCGCAGTACGAGGCGCTGGCAGCCGCGGGAGACGAGGACGGGCTGCTCCGCCTCGGCCTGGAGCAGTGGGGCGCGGCCGGGCCGGATCCGCTGATTACCGAGCTGATGCGCTCCGCGCTGCGCGCCTGGGAAAACGAGGAGCGCTTCGAGCGCGAGGGCGAGCCCACTTACGACCGCCTCGGTGAGATACGCATACCGGTCGTGCTGATGGTCGGTGACAAGGATGACCCCGGCCTGATCGCGAGCAACGAGGCGGCAGCGGCGCGCATCCCTGGCTGCGAGCTGATCCGCATGCCAGGTGTCGACCACTACCCGACGGTCCGCGAGCCCAGGCTCGTCATCGAGACGATCGTGCGGCACTGCGCGGTACCGGCTGGCTAGCGGGCATCGGTGGCGTCAGGAACGAGCGCGGAGTGGCGGGTCACCTCGGACTGGGCACGACCCGGCCGCGGTCCGGCAGCTGCTGCAGGCGCTAGCCGGGCTGGTTCGGGTACAGGAAGTCATCCCGATCGCGCGCCTATCCGCGGCAGCCGTCATACCGCGGCGGCCGCCGCACCGGTCAGCCTCGCGCTGCCGAGTACGGCTGCATCAGCGGCACCGGCGGCACTTGCCTGCCATGCTCGATGAGCAACACCACCCGGCCGACTACACCACGACCGATGTAAGGGTCAGGACGACGGCCACAGTTACGTGACGACAGTCGCTCATTACCGGAGCCGTGAGCCGCAAGTACCACCGCCACGCGAGTCGGCCGGCAAGGCGACTCGTCCCGCACTACATCAGCGGGGCCACTCCCGGATACCGCGTCGTGGTCAAGGTCTACGTGAGCAAGGCGCGGGCGCAAGGGCACGTGCTCTACCTCGTTCACGCCGCACCGGTAACCGCCCGTCAGTTCTCGCCGGCGGTGCGGCCGCAGCCGCCGCTCGCCGGAGACGGCCGAGCTGTGGGGACCGCGCGACCGGCGTGCCTGCTGTGCGCTGCAAGTCCGGCCGTTAGGGCGCCGCTCGCGCCGGCAGCAGCGGGACCGCGTTCGCGCGCACGATCTCGGAGTAGAAGTGCGCGCTGTTCTTCGGGATCCGCCGCTGCGTCTCAAAGTCGACGAACACGATCCCGAAGCGCTTCTGGAAGCCCCAGCCCCACTCGAAGTTGTCCAGCAGCGACCAGACGTAATAGCCGGCCAGGTTCACCCCGGCCTCGACCGCGCGCGCCGACGCGTCGAGGTGAGCGTGCAGGTAGCTGATCCGCTCCTGGTCATTCACCACGCCGAGCGGGTCCACGTAGTCTTCCGCGGCGCAGCCGTTCTCGGTGATGTAGAGCGGGATCCCCGGTGCGCGTCCTGACACCTGCAGCAGCAGGTCATACAGGCCGTCGGCGTCCACCAGCCAGCCCATCGGCGTCCGGTCGAGGTCGGCCGGGCGGTACTCGACGACACCCGGCAGCCCGCAGCGAGCCGGCTCCTCGCCGCGCCGGAGGTCGTCGGGATCGCCTGCCCGCAGGTAGACCGGCGAGTAGTAGTTGACGCCAAGGAAGTCCACCGGCTGCCTGATGGTCTCCATGTCGCCGTCAGCGATCAGGGACTCGTCAGGCAGCAGCTCAGCTCGGGCGTGCGCCGGGTACCGGCCGAGCAGGACCGGCTCGAGGAAGAGCCCGTTCAGCTCGGCGTCGGTGGCCAGCCAGGCGGCCTGCACGGCGTCGGGCTGAGTCCCGTCCGGGAGCTTGACCGGGTGCATGTCGAACGTGATCCCCAGCGGTGTCGCCGGGTGCACGCTGCGCACCGCCTGAGCGGCGAGGCCATGCCCGAGCAGCAGGTGATGGGTGGCTGCCGCCGCGGCCGCGCTGTCGGTGAGGCCCGGCGCGTGCACGCCCTCGCGGTAACCATGACTCGCGACAACCTGGGGCTCGTTCAGGGTGATCCAGCGGGAGACCCGGTCGCCGAGCTTCTCGGCGACCAGCAGCGCGTAGTCGGCGAAGCGCCCGGCGGTGCTGCGCACGGCCCAGCCGCCCTCGTCCTGCAGCTCCTGGGGAAGGTCCCAGTGGTAGAGCGTGACAGCGGCCGCGATGTTGTGCTCGGCCAGCTCGTCAAGCAGCGCCCGGTAGTAGTCAAGGCCCTTCTCGTTCGCCGGCCCGGTGCCGCCTGGCTGCACCCGCGGCCAGGAGATGGAGAACCGGTAGTCCGTCAGGCCGAGCGAGGAGATCAGCGCGACATCCTCGCGGTAGCGGTGGTACGAGTCGCAGGCGATGTCGCCGGTGTCCCCGCGGCGGACCTTGCCCGGCACGCGGCTGAAGGTATCCCAGATGGACACCCCGCGTCCGTCGGCGGTCGCCGCTCCCTCGATCTGGTACGCGGCTGTCGCCGCGCCCCAGGTGAACCCCTCCGGGAAGGACAGCGCGCCATTGGAGCTCGTCCCCGCTGCGGTCATCTAACACTCCTTGTGTTACCGGAACGTTGCATCTTGCTTAATTCGAGGCTCTTGACTGCCTCTGCGGCGAGTCCTAGTGTAAGCGCTTAGATCAGGCAATGTAAGCGCTTAGATGAGCTGATCTAAGTACTTTTAAACCCCGTCGTCAGGGGACGAGCAGATGGCGCGAGACCCAGGCATTCCGTACCACTGCGGTGCGGCATGAGCGCGTCTGACGTGCACGGGAACGAGCCGTCAGGCACGCAGCCGCCGCAGCCGTCGGCGGTGCCGGGGCCCCGAACGTCCGGCTTGCGGGAACCGGGCGCAGATGGCGGGCCGGAGGCCGCAACGGCCTCTGGCCCGCCGACCCGCATCGCCCCCGCGGCCGATAGCGGCCGGATGACCGTCAGCCCGGTAACCCTGTACGACGTGGCCCGGCTGGCTGGCGTGTCCACTGCCACGGTCTCGCGAGTCGTGCACGGCCTCGATCGCGTCAAGGACAGCACCAGAGCCCGCGTCCGGGATGTCATTGATCAGCTCGGCTACGTACCGGACGGGGCGGCGCAAAGCCTGTCGAGACGGCAGAAGAACGTGATCGGCCTGGTCGGCGTCGAGCGCCTCGCGCCGCAGCAGTACGACATCGAGAGCATGAGCCTGCTGTTCTACGACGACATCCTGCGCGGTGTCGAGCAGCGCATCCGGTACCACGACTGGTCTCTCCTTATTACCTACCTTCGCGAGGAGAGCAGCGACGACCTGCGCCGGCTGCAGTCGCTGTCGGGGAAGGTCGACGGGCTGCTGATCGGCGAGGGCATCGTGCCGTCCGACGAGCTGGCCAGGCTGGCCGAGCGGCTGCCGGTCGTCGTCGTTGCGGGCGACCCTGCTGAGCGGGCGGCTGACGTGGTGACCGCTGACAACCGGTCCGGATCGGTGGCCCTGGTCACCCACCTGGTCGAGGTGCACGGCCGCCGCAGGATCTTCCACGTCGACGGGCCGCCGAGCGCACCCGACGCCAAGGAGCGCAGGCTCGCGCTCGCCGAGGTGGTCGCGGCGCACGACGGCGTCGAGCTGATCGGCTCGTACTGCGGGCGGTTCAGCGTGCAAAGCGGCGAGGAGGCAGGCGAGAGGCTCCTTGCCAGCCGGGACGCGCTGCCCGACGCCATCGTGTGCGCTAACGATCAGATGGCCATCGGCGTGCTGCAGTCCATGGCGCGCGGCGGCGTGCGGGTGCCCGAGCACCTGTCGGTCACCGGCTTCGACGACATTTTCCCCGGCAGCCTGTTCGATCCGACGCTCACCACCGTGCACCAGCCGATGCGGATGCTGGGCGAGCGGGCCTGCGCGCGCCTGCTCGACCGCATCGCCCGGCCCGATCTGCCCACTCAGGTCGAGCTGCTGCCCACGGAGCTGGTGCTGCGCAGGAGCTGCGGCTGCCCGCCGGGCGCCTCGGCCCGCTCGGTCGCCATCACGCCCGCTGCCGCACTCGCCGGCGTCGGCGCCACCGGCGCACCCGGCGCAGCCGCCGCTGCCGACACCGGGGCCGCCAGCGCAGTAGCCGCCGACACTGGCGCCGCCCACCACCGTCGCCACCACCACCGGCGCCACCACCACCGCCACCGCCCACCACCGCTGCCACCACCACCGGCGCGACCGCTGGCACCGGCGCCATCAGCACAGCAGCAGCTGCCGGTGTCGCTGCCATCCCGCGTCGCGACAGCGACGGCCCGACCGTTCTGCACGCTGGCAGCACCCCGCGCCGGGCCGGCCGCGGCCGCCGCCACGCCCATCCGACCGCCGAGAGCTAGGAGCAAGGCGATGCCTTTCATCCTCCGCCGCCTGGGCTTCTACGCAGTTGCCGCCTGGGCTGCGCTGACCATCAACTTCTTCCTGCCGCGCGCGATGCCGGGGAACGCGGTCGAGGCGATCATGTCGAAGTTCCCGAACCTGACCCCGACGGCCTACAAGGCGCTCGAGGCCATGCTCGGCGTCGGCCACCCCGGCTCGCTCTGGCACCAGTACGTGGCCTACCTCGACGACGTCGTGCATTTCAATTTCGGCACCGACCTGAGCCAGTACCCGTCCACGGTGTCGCAGCTGCTCGGCGAGACAATCCCGTGGACCCTGCTGCTCGTCGGGAGCGCGACGGTCATCGCGTTCGCGGTGGGCACCCTGCTGGGTATCTTCTCCGGCTGGCGGAGCGGCGGCTCGCTCGACCGCGTGCTGCCCGGCCTGATGTTCCTGCAGGCCATCCCCTATTTCTTCCTGGCCCTCGTGCTCGTCTGGGTACTAGGCGTCCACCTGAAGATCTTCCCCACCGGCCAGGGATACGCCGGCGGCCTGGTGCCCGGCTGGCACTGGTCCTTCATCAGCAGCGCGCTCTACCACTCACTGCTGCCGGCGTTCACCATCGTGCTCACCTCGCTCGCCGGCTGGATGCTGCAGATGCGCAACGTCATGATCACCACGATCGGCGAGGACTACGTGCTGGCCGCGCAGGCCAAGGGGCTGCCGAACCGGCGCGTGATCTTCAGCTACGCGGCGCGCAACGCATTCCTGCCGCAGCTGCAGGGCTTCGGCCTTGCCCTCGGCTTCGTCGTCTCCGGCGCGATCATCATGGAGATCGTCTTCTCCTACCCCGGCATCGGGCTGCTGCTGCTCAGTGCCGTGCAGTCCAACGACTACCCGCTGATGCAGGCGATCTTCCTCGTGATCACCTTCGCCGTCCTGCTCGCCAACCTGATCGTCGACCTCGTGATCGTGGCCGTCGATCCGCGCGTCCGGACGAGAGAGGCAGCCTGATGACCACCGCTCTCCCGATCAACGCCGAGCTTCCCGGGCTAGCGGCAGCGCCGCCCAGCCAGCTGGGCCGGTGGCGCCGCCTGCCGATCAAGGCGAAAGCCGGCGCGGTCATGCTTGCCCTGTTCATCATCTGCGCCGTCATCGGCCCCATGGTGGCGCCGTATGACCCCAGCTACCAGAACCCGAACCCGGCACTCTCGCTGGCCCCGCCGTCAGCCCAGCACCTCCTCGGTACCACGCAGAGCGGGCAGGACGTGCTCTCGCAGCTGCTGACTGGCATCCGGCTGACGCTCGAGCTCGGCATCCTGGTCGGCATCATCGCCACGATCCTGTCCGTGCTGGTCGGGGTGACTGCGGCCTACCTCGGCGGGGTGTGGGACGAGCTGCTCTCCCTCGTCAGCAACGTTTTCCTGGTCATCCCCGCGCTGCCGCTGCTGATCATCCTGCTGGGCTACCTGCCGCGGACCGGACAGACCGCCACCATCCTGGTGCTGGCATTCCTCGGCTGGCCCTGGGGCGCCCGCGTCATCCGGGCCCAGACGCTGGCGATCCGCGGCCGTGACTTCGTGGCGGCCTCCCGCGAGACCGGCGAGAGCGGCTGGCGGATCATCTCGTTCGAGATCGTGCCGAACGAGGTCAGCCTCATCGCGGCCAACTTCGTGAACACGGTGCTCTACGCCATCGGGACATCCGTCGCGCTCGCCTTCATCGGCCTGACCAACCTGAACAGCTGGAGCCTCGGCACGATGCTCTACTGGGCGCAGAGCCAGGACGCACTCCAGCTCGGCGCCTGGTGGTGGTTCATCCCGCCCGGCCTCGCGGTCGCCCTGATGGGCACCTCGCTGGTACTGCTCAATACCGGCATCGACGAGCTGGGCAATCCGCGGCTGCGGGACGCCAACCAGCGCGCCAGAGTCAACGGCCGCCGGCTGCAGCCCACCTCCCCGACGCCGGTGCTGCACGCGGCCCCGCAGCGACGGCCGAGCCCGGTCGCCGCCTTCGTGCGCTCCTTCTCCCGCAGCGCTTACATCGCCGACCGGACCCGGCAGGCCAGCGCAGCTCAGCTGAGCGAGGGGAAGCGATGATGACCGGCAGAAACGACCTCGTTCCCGGCCAGGATGCACCTGGCAGCGGCGGGCGGTTGTCCGCCGACCCGGTGCTGTCGATACGCGATCTTTCCGTTGTCTACCGCACCGTGAACGGTGACGTGCGCGCGGTCGACCAGGTGAGCCTCGACCTGCACGCGGGCGAGGTCATCGGCCTGGTCGGCGAGAGCGGCTCCGGCAAGTCGACGCTCGCCTACGGCGCCACCCGGCTGCTCCGCGCGCCGGCGCTCATCACCGGCGGAAGCGTCCGCTACCAGGGACGCCGGATGCGGTCGCCGACCGACATACTCGAGCTGACGCCCGATCAGCTGACCAGCCTGCGCTGGCGGGAGATCTCGATCGTCTTCCAGAGCGCGATGAACGCGCTCAACCCGGTGCTCAGCATCTCCGACCAGCTGACCGACGTCATCCGCGCGCACCTCTCGCTGAACCACAAGGCCGCAGTGGATAAGGCCGCCGGCCTGCTCGACCTGGTCGGCATTCCGCGCAACCGGCTGCGCAGCTATCCCCATGAGCTGTCCGGCGGCATGCGGCAGCGGGTCATGATCGCGATGGCGCTCGCCACCGATCCCGAAGTCGTGATCATGGACGAGCCGACCACCGCGCTCGACGTCGTCGTGCAGCGCGAGATCCTGGGCCAGATCCTGGAGCTCAAGGAGACGCTCGACTTCGCGATCCTGTTCATCACCCACGACCTGTCACTGCTGCTGGAGATCGCCAACCGGATCGCGGTCATGTACGCGGGCCAGCTGATGGAGGTCGGGTCGGCGGAGCAGATCCATCACGAGCCCTCGCATCCCTACACCAAGCGGCTGCTGCGCTCCTTCCCCTCGCTGCACGGACCGCGCATCGAGCTGGCCGGTATCCCCGGCACCCCGCCCGACCTGCTTGACCCGCCGCCCGGCTGCCCGTTCCTGGCCCGGTGCACCGAGGGCACGGATGCCTGCACCACCATCGACGTCCGCCTCGCCACGGTGCGGACGTCGGCGGATCCCGCGCATGTGACGGCGTGCCCGTTCGTGCTGCCCGACGCCCCCGCGATGCCGGCCGGGGTTACGGGTGGCCGGGACGGCCGCGATGGCCACCTCGCCGCCGCCGCGGCAGCCGAGCCGACCGGCGCGGTCGCCACCAGCAACCCGAGCCCCGAGGAGCGGAAGCCGTGAGCACTCAGGCAACCGGTCAGCAGCCGCTGCAGCCCGCCGACGGGCTGGTATCAGTCGCGGCCGCCCGCGGCGGGCTCGTCCTCGCGGCCGACGGCCTGGCCAAGGACTTCAGGCTTGGCCGCGGGCAGGTGCTGCACGCGGCGCGCAACGTCTCGTTCGGCCTGTACCAGAGCGCGGTCGTCGCGCTGGTCGGCGAGAGCGGCTCGGGCAAGTCCACCGTGGCCAAGCTGCTGGCCGGCCAGGAGCAGCCCACCGCGGGCACCATCACCCTCGACAACACGCCGGTCCAGCTGTCCGGCCGCCGGGCTTTCCGGCGCTACAAGAGCGAGGTCCAGCTGGTCTTCCAGGACCCGTTCGCGTCGCTGAATCCCGCGCATACCGTGCGCTACCACATCGAGCGCCCGCTGCATCTGCACCGCAGCTCGCTGTCGAAGAAAGAGACCCGCAAGGCCGCGGCCGCGCTGATGGAGCAGGTACGGCTGACCCCGGCGGAGAAGTTCCTCGCCAAGTACCCGCACGAGCTGTCGGGCGGCCAGCGGCAGCGCGTCTCGTTCGCCCGCGCGCTGGCAGCCGAGCCGAGCGTGCTGCTCGCCGACGAGCCGGTCTCGATGCTGGACGTGTCCATCCGGCTCGAGATGCTCGCGCTGCTCGACGACCTTCGCAAGCGCCTCCGCCTGGCCATGCTCTACATCACCCACGACATCGCCTCAGCCCGGTATTTCGCCGACGAGGTCCTGGTCATGTACGCCGGGCAGATCGTCGAGCGCGGCGCGGCCGAGGACGTCACTCAGCAGCCGGCCCATCCGTACACGCAGCTGCTGGTCAGTTCTGCCCCCGATCCGGACAACCTCGGCGGCGCGCTGCATGGCGGCACCCCGTGGGCCAGCCGCAACGGGACGGGCGGCGCCGGGACTGAGGGCGGCGCCAGGCCGGCCGCCGCGGGCGCGTGCGCGTTCAGCAACCGCTGCCCGTTCGCGGATGACCGGTGCCGCACCGAGGAGCCGCCGCTGCTGCAGATCACGTCGTCCCGTGCCGCCGCGTGCTGGCGGCTGGACGTTGCAGCTCCTTCCGTCTATGCCGGGCGCGAAGGGGGTGGGGACATTACGAGCTAGCTCCGACGACCCCATATCAGGTGGGACATTAGGCAACACTGCACAGGAAAGGTAACAATGAGTCTTCATCATCTGAGCTCACGCGGGCTCATCGCCATCACGGCGGCCGGCCTGCTAGCGGCCGGTCTCGGGGCGTGCTCGTCCTCGTCGAGCCCGTCCGCATCATCGTCGGGCGCCGCGAAGGCGAGCTCGTCGAACACGCTGGTCATGGAGAGTTCTCCGGAGACGGCGATCACCGACGACTTCAACCCGTTCGTGTCGACCGCCGCTCCCCAGGGCATGGGTGCCACCGGGCTGATCTATGAGCCGCTGCTGCAGTTCGACCTCGCCGCGCCGCCCAAGTACACCCCCTGGCTGGCGACGTCCTACACCTGGTCCAACAGCGGCAAGTCCATCACCTTCGCGATCCGGCAGGGCGTGAAGTGGAGCAACGGAACGCCGATGACGCCAGCAGACGTGGTGTTCACCTACGGACTGGTCCAGAAGAACGCCGCGATTAACCTCGCCGGTCTTCCCATCACCGGGGAGTCGGCATCCGGCAACAACGTCACGATCACCTTCAGCTCGCCGCAGTACCTGAATCTGCAGGAGATCGCGGGCGTGCCGATTCTGCCGAAGGCACAGTGGGGCAGCGCGGGCAGTCCCGCAACCTTCACTGACGCCAAGCCGATCGGCACCGGGCCGTACGTGCTGAAGACCTTCACTCCGCAGGGCTTCACGCTGACGAAGAACCCGTCGTACTGGCAGGCCTCGCAGGTGAAGGTCCAGAACGTCTACTTCCCGGTCTATACCTCCAACACCGGCGCGCTGTCGGCGCTGTACTCCGGGCAGATCGACTGGACCGGTAACTTCATCCCCGGCCTGCAGAAGGAGTTCGTCTCCACCTCGCCGCAGTACCACCACTTCTGGGAGGCACCGGGCAGCACCAACGCCCTGATGCCGAACCTGAGCAAGTGGCCGACGAACCAGCTGCCGGTCCGCAAGGCCATCAGCCTGGCGGTCAACCGCAGCCTGCTCGCCTCCGAGGGCGAGGCCGGCCTGGAGAACCCCGTCACCAACACCAGCGGCATCACGCTGCCGACCTTCTCCGCATGGGCCGGTCCGGCCGCATCGGACACGGTGTCAGCTACCGGCAGCGCCGCTGCCGCGTCGCAGGTGCTTGCCAGCGCGGGCTACAAGAAGAACTCCAGCGGCTTCTACGCGAAGAACGGCAAGGAAGTCACGGTCACCCTGATCAGCCCGTCCGCCTACACCGACTACGCTGCGGTCGGCAGCATGGTCGCGCAGGAGCTCAAGGCCGCCGGCATCAACGCCAGCTTCCAGGGCATCAGCGTGAACGCCTGGAACGCCGACATGGCTGACGGCAACTTCTCACTGGCCGAGCACTGGTCGAACAACGGCCTCACGCCCTACAACCTGTATGACAACTGGCTGAACAGTGCCCTGAACAACGGCAAGGCGAACACCGGCGACTACGAGGGCCTGAAGGACCCGGCGATGGACGCCGCCCTGGCCAAGCTCGCGGGTGACTCCACCGTGGCTGAGCAGACCGCCGACCTGGCGCCGATCGAGTCCTACGTCGCCAGCAACCTGCCGGTCATCCCGATCACGACGGCGTCGGAGTGGTTCGAGTACAACTCGCAGCACTTCGTCGGCTGGCCAACCCAGCAGAACCCGTACGAGACCGGGCAGCCGACAGGCACCAACACCGGCGCCGGCGCCGGCACCGACGAGGTGGTGATTCTGCACCTCAGCCCGCGCAGCTAACAGCGCGGGGCCAGCGGGCCCGCCGCCGGGTGACCGGGGGCGGGCCTTCTGCTGTCGTGGCGTCAGTCTCATGCCGGGAACGGCAGGCACCTGCCCGGCGTCCCGCAGCTGAGCTGCCGCGGGTGTCGCCTGGCGCGGACAGCTCAGCCGTAACTGGCCTCCAGCAGCCAGCGGCCATCCTGCAGCACGGCCAGCCAGGCGCTCCCGTCCTCGGTGACCAGCTGGAACCGGGCCTGACGGCGGGCATGCGGCGGATCCCACCATCGCTCGGTCACCGGCCAGGGCCCGGCCCAGGCGGTGACTGCCCTGACCGGGCCGCCAGCTGCCGACAGCCAGGCCGGGGGCGCGGACACCTGGGCCCGCCCGCTGACCGATACTGGCTGGCCTGAGCCGTCGGTCACGCTGGCGGCCAGCGGCGAGCCGAACACGGTAGCCGGGGCCGGAGCGGGGATCTGGCCGGGCCACGGGCGGTCAGCCGGCCGGAGCGGGACGGCAGCATCCCCGAAGGGAACCAGCAGCACCTGCTCGGCCGGGCCGCGGCCGCCTGCCAGCACCGGCCTGGTGACGCAGGCGTGGCCGAGCATCGCCTGGACCCGGACGGCCGCGCGGGCGACCCGGTCGCTCGGCACCGAGTCGCCCCACAGCGCCAGCTGCCGTCCGGTCGCCCGGACCAGCTGATCCGGAACCAGCCGCAGCAGCGTGATCCCGGCGGTTCCCGGCCAGCTGCCGCTCCCGCCGGGTCCGTCCGCATCGTCCCGCTGGCCGCCGCCGGCCCGTCCGCGCCAGCCGTCGAGCTGCCAGCGAACCCGCTCGGCCACGGCCAGCGCGGACAGCAGCCCGTCATGCCGCCAGAGCCGGCTGAGCTCCCGGCCGTCCTCGCAGCACACCTGCACCTGCACGCGCACGCAGGCGTACCCGCCGGCCGCCAGCCGGTCATGCATCTGATCGGCCAGTGCCTTGGCCGCGAAGATGACCGGCTCGGACTGGTCGGCCGGCGGATCGAACTCCTGCTGCACGGACAGATCGGCAGCGGGCGGCCGCGGGATCAGCGGACGGGGGTCGAGCCCGCGCGCCAGGCGGCTGGCGAGGCCGCCAGCCGGCCCGAACCTGCTGGCGGCCTCGGCCGGCGGCAGCGCGGCGAGCTGGCCCAGCGTCTCGATGCCCAGCCTGGGCAGCAGCTCGCAGAGCTCGGGCAGGTCCAGGACGCCCACCGGAAACCCGGCCAGGAACTCCGGCGTCTCCCCCGGCGGCACCAGCAGCCCGGTCGGGCCGGAGCGCGCCGCCAGCCCGGCAGCGAACAGGCCGTCGGCAATCCCGGCCTGGCAGGTGAAGCCGCCGAGGCAGACGGCCTCGGCTACTTTCCTGGCCAGCTCTGCCTCACCGCCGAAGTAGCGCGCCGGGCCGCGGGCCGCGACCGCGCAGACCCCCGGCCGCAGGATCTCCACCTGCGGGCAGAACTCCCCGACGATGGCGACCACCGGCTCGAAGGCACGCGCCGCCGCGCTGCCGTCACTGCCGTCACTGTCGTCACTGCCGTCACTGCCGTCGGGGTCAGGCCAGTCCGGGCAGCGCAGCACGAGCACCCGGCGCGCGGCCGCCGCCGCCCTGCTCGTCATCGGCTGCTCGTCATCCGCTGCTCGTCATCGGCTGCTCGTCATCCGCTGCTCGCCAGCGGCGCGGACTCACCGGGGTACATGCCGGAGGCCGCCTCGCCCGCGGCCGTGACAGTGCCGTCCGGGCCCGGCAGCCACAGCCAGGCCGAGCGCGGCCGCTCCCCCGCTCCGCGCCCGGATGCGGCTACCCGTGCCCTGCGGGCGCGCAGCCGCCCGTGCCCGGCGCCGATCCCGGTCCATTCCGCCTCGGTCACCAGCAGCCGGGACTGCGCGCCCGGCCACTCCCCCGCCACCACCAGCACGCTGCCGTACCGGCGGGCGGCCGCCTCCAGCTTGCGGCGCAGCTGGGGCGGCGGCTGCTCCGGCGGCCGCAGCAGCACGATGTCGAATCCGTCCAGCAGCGACGCCACCACCTGCGGCCAGCCCGGGCCCGGCTCGGCGACCAGCAGCACCCGGTCCGGATCCATCCCGGCCTCAGCCGCCGCCCGCATGCCCGCGGCCGGCACCCCCGCGATCGCGCACCACGCCCCGTCAGCCACCGCTTCGGCGGCCAGCGCCAGCGCCAGCAGGCCCCAGTCCCCCGATGTCACCACCGACCCGCGCTGCAGTCCGCCGCCCGGCAGCAGTCCCCGCAGCGCCGGGAGAACCGGCAGCAGTCCCTCCCCGGTCAGCACGTCGTCCCGGTGGCGCGCCGGAGCCAGTGAGATGACCTGCGCTACCCCCGTTCCCATCACACCACTATCGAACAGGTATTCGATCGATGTCAAGGATGCGCCTGGCGCGGCTGGCCGGCGGTCCGGCCGGGCCGGTCAGCCCCGGCGGCTCGCGATCGTGATGATCTCCGGGCTGGCCTGCCGGAGCGGTGAGCGATCCCAGTCCCCGTACTGCTCCTCGATCTCCAGGCCCGCCTCAGCCAGGAACGACGCCAGCGCGTCAGCCCCGAGGAACCGCAGGGTGCTGCGGCTGCGTTCCGGCTGCTCCCAGGCCGGGCTCGAGTAGGTGGCGGTGAACGACACCAGGTCGCCGTGCACTGGCAGATCCACCTGATGCTCCTGCCGGATCACGGCACCGGATCCGTCGGTGACCACCACCGCGTTCGCCGGGACCCACTCCTCCCAGCCCCGCGCCAGCGGGTTGCGGGTCTCGAACGCGAACCGCCCGCCTGGCACCAGCGCCGCGTGCACCGTCGCTAGCGCCATGCGCAGCTCATCGTCGCTGATCAGGACCTGGAAGGCATGCCCGGTCATGACCGCAAGCCCGAACTCCCGGTCCCAGCGGGCTGCCGACAGGTCGCCCGCCACCCACTCGATATCCGCAGCCGCCCGCGCGACCTCGAGCATCGCCGCCGCCGGGTCAAGCCCGCACAGCCGGCCGGAGTGTCCCGCCGCCCGTGCCCGCCGCAGCAGCATCCCGGTGCCGCAGCCCACATCGAGAACGCTGTCCGCGCCCAGCACCAGCGGCAGGTAGAAGCCGAAGTCCCCGCGCGGATCCCACGGGCAGAACAGGTCGTACAGCACGGCCAGTCTCGGCTCGGCGAACAGGCGGTCGACCACCGGATAGCCCTCCTGACGGCATGGGTGCCTCGCTGGTACTGCCAGGGCAGCACCTGCGGGGCACCCGCGGAAGCTGCGCCGCGATTCTGCGGCTGGCCGAGGCCAGAAGCAAGTTGTAATGTTGTAATCCCGATGGGAGCACAGCATGACAGCAGACTCACCGCTCGATTCCTACTCTCGCACCGTGGCCGGCGTGGCAGCCGAGCTCACCCCGCGGGTTGTCAGCCTGCGCGTGCGCCATTCGGGCGGCCGGCACCGCGGCGAGGGGCTGGGCTCGGCGGTCAGCTACACCCCGGACGGCTTCCTGCTCACCAACGCGCACGTGGTCGGCCAGGCAGAGCGCGGCACCGCGCTGTTCGCCGACGGCACCAGCGCCGAGTTCCGGGTCGTGGGCGCGGACCCGCTGTCGGATCTGGCAGTCGTGCGAGCCGATGGCCAGACCCCCGGTCCAGCCACCCTCGGCGAGGCCGACGACCTTGTGGTCGGCCAGCTCGTGGTCGCGGTGGGCAGTCCGCTCGGGCTCACCGGCTCGGTGACGGCCGGGGTCGTCAGCGCACTCGGCCGGTCGCTGCCGACAAGCGCCGGCGGCCGGGCCAGCCTGGTCGAGGACGTCATCCAGACTGATGCGGCGCTCAACCCCGGCAACTCAGGCGGCGCGCTCGCCGACTCCGCCGCCAGGATCGTGGGCATCAACACCGCCGTCGCCGGGGTCGGACTCGGGCTGGCCGTGCCGATCAACGCGACGACCCGGCATGATCATCGCGGCGCTTATGCGCGACGGCAAGGTCAGGCGCGCCTACCTCGGCATCGTCAGCGTGCCGGCACCGCTGCCCGAGCACCTGCGGTCCAGGTTCGGGCGGGCGGCCGGGCTGCGTGTCGCCCAGGTGGTACCGGACGGGCCGGCCGCACGGGCCGGGCTCCGGCCAGGCGACCTCCTGCTGACGGCGGGCGGCCGCGCCGTGACCAGGGCTCAGGACCTGCAGAAGCTCATGTTCAGCGAGGCGATCGGGCGGCCGCTGGCGATTACCGTCATGCGCAATGGCGCCCTCGTCGATGTCATCGCCGAGCCGTCCGAGCTCGTAGCGGCCTGATAATCTCCCGTTGCCTTTCCTTTACCAGTCATAAGGAAATCGATGACATCCGGCCGACGCTGCCTTGAATATGCCCATACTATTTCTAGGTATGGCGATTAACCTCGGCCTCCGGCGCTAGCGTTACGGTATGCCGGGAACACTAAACCGGGGCATTTTTACGAGGTATGCCGTTTCCTGGAGTTACCTCCTCGCCGTCTGCATCGCCGAGATCGCCTACGCGCTGCTGTCGCCCGCGGCGCGCACCACGGTACTGCGGTGGGCCAGCACCAGCGTCCACAACCTGCAGCACGATCCGGTCGGCTGCCTGGTCGCCTCGGCTTTCGTTACCAGCGGGTTCCTGCTGGCCTGGCCCCTCCTCATCGCGCTCGCGCTGTTCGGGGCCAACCACGCGCTCGGGAACTGGCGCACCGCTGTGACCTGCGCTGCTGGCCACGTCATCGGCACCCTGGTCAGCGAGGGAATCGTTGCCTACCGGGTGTCGCACGGCACGCTGCCGCCTGCCGACAGGTTCCTGACTGACGTCGGCATGTCCTACGTGGTGGTGTCGGCCATCGCGGTCGCGCTGCTGTTCGGAGGCTGGCTGGCACGGGCCGCCGCCGCTCTCGACCTCGTGCTGCTGGTCGTTGTCGGCCAGATCTTCGCCGGGCTCCGCCGGCTGCAGGTCTCCGCAGTGGGGCATGTCACCGCGCTCGCGACCGGTGCCATACTTGGCAGTTTCTTCTGGTGGCGCCGGCGGAGAAAAGCGCGGTCGTTATTCGATCACGCTTCGGTATCTGCGGCGTAGATACCAAGCGCGCTACTGTTAAATTAGCAATCGCAGCGCCAGATCTCGGGTCTCGAGGCTGCAGCGCCGGGGGCATCGGATAACCGCTCCTACCTTGAGTTCAGGGCTCAGAAAAACTCCTCATTAAGCGGATCGAGCCTTTCGCATGAGCTTTGACGTGCCCCGGCAGGCCGCGCTCCGGGCTGCCCCGGCGGACCAGCAGGCACCCCTGCGGCCCCCGGAGGCGCCGCAGCGGCGCGCGCGCCTCCTGCTGTGGCTGGCCAGCGCCGGCATCGGCAGCTCGCTGGCGGTCATCGTGGCCGTATCGCTGGCCAGGGGCTCCTGGATGGGCCCGCCGCTGACCATGCCCAGGATCGGGCCGCCGTTCGAGCTGAGCAGCTGGCATCTGTCGGTGGTCACCGTCACGATCGCGCTCTGGATCACCGCACTGACGGGCGGTGCCGGCGTGGCCGCCGGGCTGCTCGCCGTCCGGCGGGGCGCGCGGCCGTCCGCCAGGCTCCTGCTCATCACGGCCGCGGTGGTGATCGCCGTGCTGACCGTCCTGCCGCCTGTCGGGTCCACGGACTCCCTGGACTACATGGCCTTCGGCCGGATGGTCGTGCTCGGCCACAGCCCTTACGTGATGGTGCCCTGGGACCTGATACACCTGCACGACGCCGTGGCCAAGTCCGTACCGTGGGAGTGGGGCCGCAACACGACGCCGTACGGGCCCGCGGCCACTGTGGAGCAGTTCCTGGCCGCGCGGCTCGGCGGCACCTCCGCCGCCCGCATCGTCTTCTGGCTCAAGCTCGCCAACGCCGTCGCGTTCGGCACCGTCGCGGTGGTAGCCGACCGGCTGCTGCGCGGGGACCCGGCCGCGCGGCTGCGCGCCCACCTGCTGTGGACCATCAACCCGCTGCTGATCTGGCAGCTCATCGCCGCCGCGCATCTGGACGTACTCGCCGCCGCCGCAGGCATGCTCGGCCTGCTGGTAGCAGGCGGCTGGCCGGGCAGCCAGCCCGGCGGCCAGCCCGCCGGCCCGCCGAAGCTCGGCCGCATGCTGGCGGCGGGCATGCTCATCGGCCTCGCCGCCGACGTCAAGATCACTTTCATCCTGTTCGGCCTCGGCCTGGCCTGGGCCATGCGCCGGTCCGCGGTCTCCTGCCTGGCCGCGGCCTGCGGGATGCTGGCCGTGCTGCTGCCGAGCTATGCCTGGTTCGGGCCGCCGGCCATCCGGGCCGTGCTGAGTCGCGATGACCGGACCACTGCCGACAACTTCTACCAGCTGATCTCGCACGCTCAGCATGGCTTCCTGATGGAGCACGTCGGCGCCATTGCCGCAGTCCTGGTGGCGGCTGTCGCGATCGTGGCCATCTCGCACCTGCCCGGAAAGACCACGGCCCAGCCAGTCATTTTCTCGGCGCTTGCGCTGAGCACAGCGTGGCTCTTCGTCTGGCAGTACCAGCTGCCGTCCTACGAGGCGATGATCGTGTGCCTGCTCATCCTGGTGCCCGCCTGCTGGCTGGACTGGCTGGTCATCGCCCGGCTGACGGCGGCGACTGTCGCACTCGAGCCAGGCAACCCGAACCCGGAGCGGAACCGGCTGCTGGCCACCATCGCGCACGACAACTTCACCCTGGCCGTCCCGCTGGTCCTGGCCGGTGCCACGGCCGCGCTGGTCGGACTCTGCCTGCGGGAGCGCCGTCGGTCCCGCCGCTCCCGCCGGGAAACGCCGTCGCCGCAGCTGACTAACGACTAGCGGCTAGCGGCTGGCGACTGGCTCGGACCGCGGGGCAGGCGCCAGGGCCAGCGACTTGTCCCGCCGCCGCCGCCGCTCGCAGCGCACCGCCACCACGGCGAGCAGGACGAACAGCAGCAGCCCGGTCAGGACGTAGAGGTTGCCGGCGAGGAGCTGGAACCCGTGCCAGTGGTACTCGGCGTACCACGGCCGGTCACCCAGCTGGGCGAACGCGCCGGGGTTAGTGTTGGGCGGGATCCAGATGAAGCCCTCGGAGAACGCGCCCAGGTCAGCGGGCTGGCCCCACAGGAAACCGGGCCAGGCGCCGAACAGCGCAACGAGCAGGCAGCCGCCGGCCAGGAACGCCCACCGGACTGCGCCGCGCGCCCTGATCGCGTAGACGACCAGGGCAGTCACCCCGGGCGCGATCCAGACCCAGTGGTGATCCCAGCTGATCGGCGACACCAGCAGCCCGGTGAGCGCGCAGGTCAGCACGCCGACCGTCTGGTGGCCAGCCCGGTCCAGGGCGGCCGCTGACGCCAGCCCCGCGACCAGTACGACGAGCGCGACGACGATCCAGACCGGCTGGCCCGCGGCAACGCTGCCGGACAGCCGGGTGATGAGGCCGTCCAGCGACTGGTTGCCCTCCCAGCCGGTGAACCCGGTCCGGCCGCCCTGCAGGAACAGCCCGTCCAGCCACCAGGACCGCGAGTCGGCCGGCAGAACGGCGAAGCCGAGCACGACGGTGGCGGCGAAGGTAGCCGCGGCCACTCCCGCCTGGCGGAACCGGCGGGTCAGCAGCAGGTACGGGATGAACACCAGCGGCACGAGCTTGATCCCGGCCGCGATCCCGACGCCAGCGCCCTTCCACCAGCGCCGGTCCGGCTGGCCCATGTCCCACATGATCAGCGCCATGAGCAGCAGCTCGATCTGACCGAGATAGAGCGTGCGCTGCACCGGCTCTGTCCAGAACAGGGCCGCGCTCAGCAGCAGGGTGCCGCCCAGCCGGGCGAGCCCGGCGCGGTAGCCGAGGCCGCCGAGCGTGGCCCAGATCGCCACTGCCAGCGCGACGATGCTGAGCCCGAGTGACAGCTTGAGCAGAACCGTCCAGGGCGGCAGCGCCAGCGAGGTGAAAACCAGCGCGGCAAACGGCGTATAAGTGAACTTCAGCCCATATCCCGGCCAGTCGTACAGCGGCGCCGCCAGGGCCGCCTTGTAGGCGGGGGCGTCCTGCAGGACGACGAGCCCGCCGAGGCGGTAGACGTGCAGGTCGACCGGCGACATCCAGCGGTCGGTCGGATGCGTCAGGATGAACGCGCAGTAGAGGGCCATCGTGATCGCGAACGCGACTGCGCCAGCGATCAGCAGAGCCCTGGCCGACGGCCGCCGGCCAGCCACGGTCGCCGCCACCGCAAGAGTGCGCACGAGCCACAGTAACCCGGACTAAATGCCTTTCCCGGCCCCGGGACCAGGCTGTGACCGGGCCTTAGCCGGGAGATTAAGCTCGCGATACCCGGCCGCGAGCGCCCCGCCAGGACGCGACCAGCCGCCCCGCCGCGTAGCACACCGCGCCGCCCGTGCCGACGAAAAAGCCGACGGGCCAGTTCGTCTCGAACGACGCCGCGATGGCGATCCACACGGTGATGACGGCCAGCACGACTGACAGCGCCATGGCGGTCAGCGGGTTCGCGGTCAGGGACCGGGCGGCGGCGGGCGGCCCGATCATCAGGCTGAAGATCAGCAGGGCGCCGACGACCGGCAGCGTCATGCTGGTCGCGATGGCAACGATCACCAGGAACACCAGTTCCATCCGGGTGTTGCTGACGCCGCGGGCCGCGCTGGATTCCGGGGCGAGGGAGGACAGCAGCAGCGGCCGGTAGACCGCCAGCACGGCGACGACGGAGACCGCGCCCAGCACCGCCACCGGCAGGATCTCCGTGCTGCTGATGCCCAGTACCTCGCCGAACAGCAGCGAGAAGATCTCCGACGAGTACTCGGTGGTGAAGCTCAGGAACAGCGCTCCGAGGCCGAGCATCACGACCAGGATGAGAGCGGTGGATACGTCGCGCCTGGCCCGCCTGCTCAGCCAGCCGATGCCGAGCGACCCGATCAGGGCGAACACCCCGAGCCCGACGAGCGTGTTGATGCCGAGCAGGCTTGCGCCGGCAGCCCCGGCGAATGCGCCTTGCGGCACCGCGTCGGCCACGAACGCCGCGCCCCGCAGCACGACGAAAAATCCCACCACGCCGGCGATGACCGCGACGATCGAGGCCGTGATCCACGCGTTGACCATGAACGGGGCGAACACTGCGGCTACCCCCTCGCCCGGCGGCCGCGGCCGCGGCCCGCTAGCTGAGCGGCAACGAAGCCAGCGAAGATCAGCATGACAATGAAGAAGCTGACCGGCCAGCCGTCGTGACCTGGCGGCCAGCTGAAGCTGTCGTAGGCCAGCACGATGCCGAGCCAGGTGGCCGCGACCGCGATGAGCGCGGCGGCCACGACGGCCCGGCCGGGCGCGCTGGTCAGCCGGAGGGCGATGGCCGCCGGGCCGACCAGCAGCGCGGTCGACAAGATCGCACCGACCGTAATCGCGGCCAGCGACACGGCCAGCGCGATCGCTATCAGGCAGGCGAGCCCGGCCAGCCGGACCCGGACGCCGCGCGCGGCCGCCACGTCCGCGCTGACCGAGCTCAGGAGCAGCGGCCGGTACAGGATCGCGATGATGGCGAGAGCAGGCACGCCGAAGGCCGCGACGAGCGGGACGATGTTGCTGCTGATCGTGAACATCGAGCCGAACAGAATGGTGATCGCGGCCCCGGTCGTGCTCGTCGACGTCGTGTCCCAGTACAGGAACAGCGCCGCCAGGCCGAGCCCGGCGCCGCGCACGATGCCGGTCGCCAGGTCGCGGCCGCGCGGCCGGCGGACGCCGATCATGTCCATGACCGTCGCCGCCAGCACCCCGGTAGCCGCGAAACCCCACAGCGGGCTGATGCTGGCCAGGAACGAGGCCGAGCCCCCGGTCACCGACAGGTCCGCCAGCGCGTGGCCGGAGTAGGACTGGCCCCGCAGCACGGTGAACGTGCCGACCACGCCGGACACCAGCGCCGCGATGCCGCCGATCGCCAGCGCCACGTGCACGGGCGAGCTGGCGAAGAAGCCGGGCGCGAACAGCACCCGCAGGACCGGGCTCACTGCTGCGTGCGAGCCGGCAGGTGATCCGGGTGGGCCGGCTGGGCTGCCGCGTCGTCGCCCGCCAGGATCTCCAGCCCGTCTCCCGCGTGCGCGACGACCAGCACCCGGCCATGCACGTGGAGCACGTCCACGTGCTGACCGTAGAGCTTGCTCAGCACGTCCTCGCGGATCACCTCGTCGGTGCTGCCGCTGGCCGCGCGGCCCGCGGCCAGGTACACGACGCGGTCCATCACCGGCAGCAGCGGGTTCATCTCGTGCGCGGAGATCAGCACCGACACCTGCTGCTGCCTGGTGATCTTTGCCAGCAGCGAGATGATCTCCTGCGCGCTGCGGATGTCCAGGTTGGCCAGCGGCTCGTCGAGCAGCAGCAGCCGGGGCCTGCTGATCAGCGCATGGGCGATCATGACCCGCTGCTGCTCACCGCCCGACAGATTGCCCACCCGCTGACTCGCGAACGCGGTGGCGTCGACAGCCTCGAGCATCTCCGCGATCAGCTCGCGCCGCGCCCGCGATGGGAACGGGATGCCCAGCCGCTGCCCGTCCAGGCCGAGTCCGACCAGGTCCCTGGCTCGCACCGGCATCTCGGGGTCGAGGTCGATCTTCTGCGGCACGTAGCCGACCAGCCCCCGGCCCGTTGGCTGCCCGCAGACGCTGACGCGGCCGCCGGTCACCGGCTGCAGGCCGAGTATGACCCGCAGCAGGGTCGTCTTGCCCGCGCCGTTGGATCCGATCAGCCCGACGAACTCGCCGGGCCCGACCGCGAAGGTGACGTCCTGCAGGATCTGCCGGCCGGACAGCTGGACGCTTACTCCGTCGACCGCCAGCACCCGGTCGCTCGCGTCGCCGGGAAGCGCTGTCTCGCTGGTCGCCATCGTCACCGCCATCAGAGCTTCTCGGTGGAGACCTTATCGGTCACCGCTTTACGGAGCGCATTCACCTCGGCCAGCATCCAGCTCTGGTAGCTGTACCCCGGCGTCGGCATGGTCTCGTACACGCCGACGACCGGAATGCCGGCCCGCTTGGCCGCGGCCAGGAACGACGCGGTGAGAGAGTCGGTGACCTGCTGGTTGTACACGAAGACCTTGACCTTGTGCTGCGCGAAGAGGCTGTCCTCGAGCGAGACATCCTGCGGCGAGGGATCGACGCCATTCATGATGTCGGCCTGCAGGCCGAACGGAGTCATGATGGTCGCGCCGACGGCCTGCAGCATGTAGTCACCGACCGGCTCGGTCACCGCCACCGGCGTCCTCGGGTAGGCGGCCTTGAACTGCGCGATGGCGGTGAACCACGGCTGCAGTGACTTGTCGAACTTCGTCACGTTGGCCGCGAAGTAGGCCGCGTGCGCCGGCCGCAGTTTCGACAGGTCAGCCGCGATCGCGCGGGCGACCGCCGGCATGGTCGTCGGCGAGTACCACAGGTGCGGGTTCGGCGTGCTGTCCGGGAGGCCGAGGAGGTGCTGGACGACGATGACCTTCCGGTTGCTATTCGGCGCGCTGCTCTCGATCTTGTTCATGTAGGTGTCGTAGCCGATGCCGTTCTGCACGATCAGCTGGGCTGTCGAGACCTCCGAGGCGACCGAGGGGCTCGCCTCAAAGCTGTGCGGATCAGTATTCGGGTTGCTCTCGATGGCGCTGACCGTCACGTATTTCCCGCCGATCTGCGAGATGACGTTCGCGTACTCGTTCTCGGCACCGATAGCGACAACGGCACCGGAACTGCCCGCGCCGCCGGCCGGTGAGCAGGCGGCGGCCAGCAGGCCGGCGACGGCTGTCAGGCTGACAGCCGCGATCACACGACGAACAGGCATAGCGGACTCCAGCGGGTTCGGCTCATGAGCATCAGGAGCAGACCGGACAACACGCGCGGGCGCCCTGACCGGCGGCGTCCCGCTTACTGCTAATGAAAACGATAACCAGTACAGGTCTGGCCCGTCAAACCGGGGGCGGGCGGTCGCGGCGGATAACCAGCTGACCTCAGCGCCCGATCTGGGTAGAGTCGGGCCGTGCCCGAGCTGCAGCGGCTGGACGCTGGCCATGCCCCGGCGGTCCTGGCCTTCGAGCTGGCGAACCGCGCCTATTTCGCCGCCTCGATCTCCGACCGCGGCGATGACTTCTTTGCCGAGTTCAGCGACAGGTACGACGCACTGCTGGCTGAGCAGGAGGACGGCGGCTGCGCCTTCTACGTGCTCGTCGACGGGACGGGTCAGTCCTTGGCCGGTTCAACCTCGTCGGCATCTCTGCTGGCACCGCGGAGCTCGGCTACCGGGTAGCCGAGCGCGTCGCCGGCCGCGGGGTGGCGACCGCGACCGTCCGGGAGCTGTGCCAGCTGGCGGCGGCGCGGCACGGGCTGCGCACTATCAGGGCGGCCACCTCCCTCGGCAATGCCGCGTCCGCGAAGGTGCTGACCAGGGCCGGGTTCGTTCCGGCCGGCCGGCTGACCCCGCACACATCGGCGGTAAGGCAGGCACCTGGTACCAGCTCGACCTGCCCGCCCGGTGACCCGGCAGCCGGGCCGGCCGCCGCGCTGCGGAAGAAAGCCCGGATGCGCGGGATCACGACGTCGTGCGAGTAGTTCTCCCGCGACGAACTCCAGGGCGCTACCAGCCAGCCTCGACCGGAGCCCGGCGTCCGCGGCCAGGCCCGCGACGGCGCGCGCGCAGCTCAGCCGGCGTATCCGCGATCAGCAGGTGGCGGCCGCTGACGGCGCCGAGACCGGCCGCGCCGACGCTCGTGGTGACGACCGGCAGTCCGTGGCTGAACGCCTCCAGCAGCTTGATCCGCGTGCCCGCGCCGAAGGCCAGCGGCGCCACCAGGACATCAGCCGCCGCGTACACCGGCCCGAGATCCGGCGCGAAGCCAGTCAGCGTCACGCCCGGCACCCGCGCCAGCGCCCGCAGCGCCGGATCAGCCCCGGCCTCGCCCGCGAGCGTGACCTGAACCGGCCGGCCCGTCAGCTGGCGTACCAGCGGCAGGATCTCGTGCACCAGCAGGCCGGCCGCGCGCGCGTTGGGCCAGTACGTCAGGTTGCCGACGAAGAGCAGACCAATCGCGGGAACGAGGCCGCCTGCCGGGACTGCTCCCGCCGGTGCGCGGGGAGCGACTGAGCCCGCGACGGGATCCGGATGCGGCAGTGCCACGGCGTTCGGCAGGACCGAGGTCGCCAGGCCATGCCGGGCGGCGACCGCCGCTGCCTCGCCGGGTGCCGCCAGCGCCACCCGGCGGAAGAGCGGCCCGAACACCCCGACCAGCCGGGAGTAGCTCGCCGCCGCGGCCTCGTTGCCCGCCGACCGTTCCAGCATCTCGTCGTCCTCATCGAGGTCGAGCGTCGTCCAGTCCGAGCCCATTCGCTCGGCCAGGGCAATCCCGAGCGGCGCCAGGTAGGACCGGGTCACGTGGACCGGCGCGCCCGCGCTGGCTCCCGCCAGCCGCCCGGCTGCGGCGGCCAGCGTGGCCGGGGCCAGTGCGGCCAGCGGCGGCAGCGGGACGGCTGCACTGATCCGCTGCCGCCAGCGCGCGCTGCCCATCAGTTCGGGCAGCGCGGCCGCGATCTGACGGCGGTCAGGCAGCGCGAGGACCCTGATCCCGGCTGGCGGCGTGCCGCGGCCGGCGCCCGCAACGGGCACCACGATAACTTTCACCTGGAATTCCGCAGATGCCGCTTCAAGGAAAAGATACGAGCGCATTGCGAGACCATTCCCGGTGGCTGCGGGAACGATAGGCGTCAGAAACACGAGGTCCCGATCGGGCGATGTCATTGTGCTACTGTTGCAGGGCTCGATGCTGCCTTACAACCCGGAGTACACAGATGTATGCGGGGTGGAAATAGTGTCCGATCATATGCGGAATGAGCGGCTCTCCCGGGTGGATCCTAACCGGCGCTCATTCATGGCGAAGTTCGCTGGAGCCGTGTTCGCAGCCCCGGTGATCTCGTCGTTTGCCCTCGACGGTATCGCGCAGGCACAGCCCGATCGCCGGCATCACCTGCCGAATGGATATTCACCTAACGGTCATCACCCTAATGGCCATCATCCGAACGGGCATCACCCAAACGGGCATATGCCTAATGGACACCTGCCGAATGGCCATCACGGCGAGCATGGCTGTGACGATCCGTTCTGGTGGGTGTTCGGCGAATGCTTCCCGTTCGACAATCATCGCAGTCGCCGTCGCGGCGGCTGACTGCAGTAATTCATGCTGAACCGTGCCGAGCCGCTGTCGCCGGGTGCGGCGGCGGCGCCTGGCGGCCTGCTCGGGGCCTCGCTGATCGTCCGGAACGAGGCCGCCCACTTAGCGGCCTGCCTGGAGTCGATCCGTGCCGTGGTCGACGACATCGTGGTCGTCGACACCGGCTCGACCGATGACTCCGTCGCGATCGCCACCGACCACGGCGCCCGGGTGTTCTCGTTCCCGTGGATCGACGACTTCGCAGCCGCGCGCAATGCCAGCCTGGACTGCTGCACGACCGACTGGATTCTGTACATCGACGCGGACGAGCGGCTCGCGCCGGTCCGGCGCCCGGAGGTCGAGCGGCTGCTCGACGGCGCCCCCGAGGTCGCCTTCCGGCTGCTGCTGCGACCGGTCGTCGGAGCGACCCCGTACCGCGAGTACCGGCTGTGGCGCAACGACCCGCGCATCCGGTTCCGGCACGCGATCCACGAGAAGGTCGTCTTCGCCATCGAGTCAGTGAGCGCGCAGGACGGCCGCCCCATCGGCGTCTGCGACCTGCTGCTCGAGCACGTCGGCTACGAGGGCGACCAGACTCGCAAGCACCTGCGCAACCTGCCGCTGCTCCGCCGTCAGGTGCGGGCCGAGCCGGACAACCTGTTCCTGTGGCACCACCTGGCCAGGGTGCTGACCGGACTCGGGCAGCGGCGCGCAGCCCGGCAGGTCCTGCAGCACGCCCTTGAGGTAGCCAGACGCGGCGGCTACCGGGATCAGTGCGGCGTGCTGTGCTTCTCCGAGCTGATCAGCATGGGACTGACCGAGGGCGAGAACGTCGCGGCGCTGCTCGCCGAAGGGCGCCGGGCGTATCCGGGCAATTATGTGCTGCTGTGGCAGGAGGCCCGCTACCTGGCCGCCACCGGCAAGGCGGCCGAGGCGCTGGCCAGGTTCGACGACCTGCTGGCCGTCGACCGGGCGGGCCTGCCTGACGCCGGGCCTGCTTACGACGAGCGGCTGTTCACCGACGCGGCTCACGAGGGACGCGCGCTCTGCCTGTTCCGGCTGGGCCGGTTCGCTGAGGCGGCGGCCGCTTACGCCGAGGCCGAGCGGTACGCGCCCGACCTTACTGAGCTCACGGTCAAGAAGCAGCTCGCGCTGTCGCTGAGCCAGCGCGCGCCGGCCACTGCCGCCGGACCAGCCCGAGAGGAGGACCGGGGCGCCGCGACGGCGGCCCCCGTCATGTCATGACTGACCGTCCTGCCCGCAGCGAGGCCATTGACATCAGTCCCGTCGCCGACGGCTACGTTGTCTACGACCCCGGCCGCGACCTGGTCCACTACCTCAACCACACGGCCGCGATGACCCTGGAACTCTGCGACGGGCGGCAGACCGCGGAGGAGATCAGCTCGTTCCTGGAAGATGTGTTCTCGGGGGCGGCGGACGTGCGCGCTAGCGTCGCCGGCTGCATCGCCCGGCTTCGTGACCTCGGGCTTGTCCAGCCCGCCAGCCCCGCTCCGGTGGCAGCGGTGCCCGCCCAGGCCCGGACTGAGGCAGCTCAGACTGAGGCAGCGCCTGAGGCGGGCGGGCGGCAGCCGCCGACGCGCGCGGCTGAGCCACGGGTCAGCTGCCGGCCGCAGTGAGGATGACAGTCGCCCGCTCAGCGGCAGCCCGTACCCGCGGCACCGGATCGGCGCGCAGGGCGGCGACCGCCTCAACGCGCGTCCCCGAGCTTGCGCCTGGCCACGACCTTCGCCGCCATCTCGCGCACCCGCCAGTGCTCGTCGCGCAGCGCCGTCACGACTGCGCCGGACGCGTGGTCCGCCCAGGCGTACAGCAGCCCCCGCGCACCCCAGACGCGGCGCCAGTACTGGTTGCGCTGCTCCGGGCCGTCCTCGAGCACCACCTCAGCGTCCGGGCCGCCGAGCGCCCGCAGCAGGTCATCGTCGGCGTCCTGCCCGCGCAGCAGCGCCACGCACCCGGCCACGACCTGCGCCTCGCCCCGCCGCGCGCACTCGAACTCCACGCTCTGCCGGGGCGTGAGACCCCAGCCGGACCGTGCTGGCATGATCACCTCCTGACGCCGGACGCGCCCTGGTCCGCTCGCCCCTGAACCGGCGCCCGCCGTGCCCTAGCCTCGCATCCCTGACGGATAACCGGTTGCCTGTCCCGCCGGTCTGCTGATCTACTTCCCAGCTGTACGTGCGCCGCGCCCTGAGCCCGCGGCGCGGGCCAGGCGAGGACGGGAGAGAGCGAGATGCGAGCAGCGCTCATGTTTACCGAGATGGCAGATTCCGCCTATTCAAGGGACATGACGCTTCGTGCGATTGCTCAACCTCGGGATCCTGGCGCATGTTGACGCCGGCAAGACAACCCTGACCGAGCGCCTGCTCTTCGACGCAGGGGTCATCAGCGAGATCGGCCGGGTCGACGACGGCAGCACGCAGACCGACACGCTCGCGCTTGAGCGGCAGCGCGGCATCACGATCAGGGCTGCGGTCGTCTCGTTCGCCATCGGCGACCTGACGGTCAACCTGATCGACACTCCCGGCCACCCGGACTTCATCGCCGAGGTCGAGCGCGCGCTCGCCGTCCTGGACGGTGCCGTGCTCGTGATCTCGGCCGTCGAGGGCGTGCAGGCGCAGACCAGGGTGCTGATGCGGACGCTGCAGCGGCTGCGGATTCCGGTGATTATCTTCGTCAACAAGATCGACCGCGGCGGCGCGGGCTACGAGCGGGTGCTGCGCGACATCTCCGCCCGGCTCACCCCCGCCGTCGTCGCCATGGGCACCGCTCGTGCCCCTGGCACCCGGCACGCGGACTGGACCGCTGCCGATGGTGCCGATCCCGCGTTCCGTGCCCGCCTGACTGAGCTGCTCGCCGAGCGCGACGACTCGCTGCTGGCGGCCTACGTCACGGATGACAGGCCGCCGTCCTGCGGGCGGCTGCGGGCAGCGCTCGCGGACCAGACCCGCCGCGCCCTCGTGCATCCGGTGTTCTTCGGGTCGGCCGTTACCGGGGCGGGCATCGGCTCCCTCGCCCGCGGCGTGGCCGGGCTGCTGCCAGCAGCGTCCGGCAGCCCGTGCGCTCCGGCGGCCGGCACGGTGTTCAAGATCGACCGCGGCCCCGCCGGGGAGAAGATCGCCTACGTCCGGATGCTCGAGGGCACCGCCAGGGTCAGGGAATCGCTGCCGTACGGGCAGGGCAGCAGCCACAAGGTCACCGCCATCAGCGTCTTCAGCGGCGGTCCGGCACCCGTCCCGGCTGAGTCCGTCCGGGCTGGCCAGATCGCGCAGCTGTGGGGACTGACGGACGTCAGGGTCGGGGACCGGGTCGGCGCGCCGGCCGCGGGCCAGGCGGCCCGCCACTTCGCGCCCCCGACCCTCGAGACTGTGGTCGCGCCCGCTCGTGATCGCGATCGCGCGGCGCTGCACGCCGCGCTCGACTCAGCTGGCTGAGCAGGACCCGCTCATCAACCTGCGCCAGGACGACGTCAGGCAGGAGCTGCTCGTCTCGCTCTACGGCGAGGTTCAGAAGGAGGTCATCGAGGCAACCCTGGCCGACGAATTCGGCATCGCGGTGCGGTTCAGGGAGACGACGACGATCTGCGTCGAGCGCGTGACCGGCACCGGCACGGCTGCCGAGTTCATGGGCCGGGACGGCAATCCGTTCAAGGCGACCGTCGGGCTCCGGCTCGATCCCGCCCCGGCCGGAGCGGGCATTCAGTTCCGGCTCGGGATCGAGCGCGGCGCCCTGCCTTACTCATTCCTGACGGCGGTAGAGGAGACCTCGCGGCAGGCACTGGCCGAGGGCCTGCACGGCTGGCGGGTACCGGACTGCGTCGTCACCCTGACGCACTCCGGGTACGTGCCGCCGCCCCCGACCGGCTGGAGTAAGTACTCAAGCTCAGCCAGTGACTTCCGGTACCTGACGCCGCTGGTCCTGATGACGGCGCTGCAGCGGGCCGGCACCGTCGTGTGCGAGCCGGTCAGCAGTTTCCGGCTGGAGATCCCGGCGTCCAGCCTGACTGCTGTCCTGACGGCCCTGGCCCGGATGGGAGCGACCGGTCAGGAGCCAGCCAGCGGCCAGGACGGTTCCTGGGTCGTGACCGGCGAGATCCCCGCAGGCCGCGTGCATGACCTCCAGCAGCAGGTGCCGGGGCTGACCGGCGGGGAAGGCATGCTGGAGTCGGCCTTCGCCCGCTATCAGGACGTGCGCGGCAGGCCGTTCCCGGTACGGCCGCGGACCGACCGCAACCCGCTGCACCGCGAGGAGTACCTGCTGCACGTCCGGCGCCAGGTCTAGCTGGCTGCTGCTCGCCGGCGTGGCGCCGCGGAACTCAGTCGCACTGAAGCGCCGCGCGGGCGACACTGGTCCTGCATCACGTCCTGCCGCAGGCAAGTCCGGCAAGAAAACTGGCCGAATCAAGGAATCTAACGTTAACGTCAGGGTTATAGCTGGAGGGCAGCAGACTACTGAGGCTGCGCAGCCTGGTGGATACTGATTCTGCGGGCTTCCCAGGTGGCGGCACGCCTGGCCCCTCCGCGGCAGGGCCCGCGCCGGGGCTACGGACGACGGCAGGAGGACATGGACAAGGCGATCCCCCTCGCTCTCCTGGCTAGCATCTGCACGGCCACCGCGTCGGTGTGCCAGCGGCTCGGCGCCAGGGACAGCCAGCCGTCCGGGGTTGACGTCTGGCTGGTTTTCCGGCTGGCCCGGCGGCCCGTCTGGCTGGCCGGCATTGCCAGCATGATCCTCGGATTCGTGTTCCAGGTCACTGCGCTGCACTACGGCGCGCTCGCGCTTGTCCAGCCGATTCTCGCGCTCGAGCTGCTGTTTGTCTTCGGCTACATGGCTTTCCTCGGCTCCCGGACGGTGCGCCGTCGCGACTGGCTCGCGGCCGCCGCCATGTCCGCCGGACTTGGCCTGTTCCTGTTCGCGGCCTCACCGTCGGGCGGCCGGCAGCACGCACCGCCCTCGCTGTGGCTGCTCGCTGGCCTGATCACGCTCGCGGTCGTGCTCTGCGGTCTCGCGGTGGCGTTCGGGCTGCGCCGCCACATGCAGAGGTCGGGCTCGCAGCGTGCCGCCATCCTGGGAGCGCTGACGGGCGTCGCCTGGGGTTTCGTCGCGGCTGTGATCAAGGAGTTCAGCTACCACCTCAACAATGGCCTCACCGGGGTCTTCACCAACTGGTCGGTCTACGTGCTGATCGGCGCTGGCGCAGCGAGCCTGCTGCTTGCCTCGCACGCCCTGGCCGCAGGGCCGCTGGCCGCCTCTCAGCCGGGCTTCACGATCCTGGACCCGCTCGCGGCCAGCCTGCTCGGGCTGTTCCTGTTCGGCGAGCATTTCCAGGCCGGGACGGTCGACCTGTTCTTCGAGGCCGTGGCCCTGGCACTGATCCTGGCCGGGGTCTCGGCGCTCAGCCACAGCCACCTCATCGTGGGCGAGGACGAGACCAGGCAGGCCGAGGAGCGCGACGAGAGCCGGATCATCCGCCAGCGGCCGAGTACGGGCTAGCGCCAGCCGCCCGGCGTCGCGGATTTCCGCAGGCCGGCGATGTGTGACAGGCCCCCGCAGGGGCAGATGACAGGCCGGCAGTTATCAGGCGGGAGCAGCAATGACCGTATCTCCACCAGCGATTGCGCCGGAGCGAGCCAGCCGCGACGAATCCGCGGCCGTGCACGCGTGGCGCGTGTCGCGGCTCGACCACGCTCGGACTTCCCCTGGATATCGCAGACTCCGTTGCCGACCAGGTGGACTGGCACGAGGTCGCGCGCCTCGTCCGCAGCGGCTGCCCGGCAGCGCTGGCACTGCAGATCGTTCGCTGACCACCTGCGGCCGGCGCAAGTTCCTCCTGCTCCGTGAGCGTCCGGTCAGGCACCCACGTAGGACGCGAGATGCTCGCCGGTCAGCGTCGAGCGGGCCGCGACGAGGGCTGCGGGCGGGCCCTCGAAGACGATCCGGCCGCCGTCGTGGCCGGCGCCGGGACCCAGGTCGATAATCCAGTCGGCATGCGCCATCACCGCCTGGTGGTGCTCGATGACGATGACGGACTTACCGGAGTCGACAAGCCGGTCGAGCAGGGCGAGCAGCTGCTCGACGTCCGCGAGATGGAGCCCGGCGGTCGGCTCGTCGAGTACGTAGACGCCGCCCTTGTCGCCCAGGTGAGTGGCCAGCTTGAGCCGCTGCCGCTCGCCGCCGGACAGCGTGGTCAGCGGCTGGCCGATGGTGAGATAACCCAGGCCGACGTCGGAAAGGCGGCCGAGAATCGCGTGCGCGGCGGGCGTATGGGCCTCGCCGGTCCCGAAGAACTCCCCGGCCTCGGCGACCGGCATCGCGAGAACCTCGCTGATGTCGCGTCCGCCGAGGTGATAGTCCAGCACCGACGCCGCGAACCGCTTCCCCTCGCATTCCTCGCAGGTGGTGGCGACGCCGGCCATCATCCCCAGGTCCGTGTACACCACGCCAGCCCCGCCGCAGGTGGGGCAGGCACCCTCGGAGTTGGCGCTGAACAGGGCCGGCTTCACGTCGTTGGCCTTCGCGAACGCCTTGCGGATCGGATCGAGCAGCCCGGTGTAGGTCGCCGGGTTGCTCCGCCGCGACCCGCGGATCGGGCGCTGATCGACCGTCACGACGCTGTCCCGCCGGGCAACCGAGCCCTGGATCAGCGAGCTCTTGCCCGACCCGGCCACGCCGGTCACGACGACCAGCACGCCGAGCGGAATGTCGACGTCGACGTCCTTCAGGTTGTGCGTGCGGGCGCCGCGGACTTCCAGCACCGCCGATGGCGTCCGCACCGACGGCTTCAGGGCGGCCCGGTCCTCCAGATGCTGGCCGGTGAGCGTGCCGCTGGACCGCAGTTCCTCGACGGTGCCCTCGAAGACCACCTCGCCGCCCCCGGCTCCGGCGCCCGGACCAAGGTCGATGACGTGGTCGGCGATCGCGATTGCCTCCGGCTTGTGCTCGACGACCAGGACTGTGTTGCCCTTGTCGCGCAGTTGCAGCAGCAGCTCGTTCATCCGCTGGATGTCATGGGGATGCAGGCCGATGGTGGGCTCGTCGAAGACGTAGGTGATGTCGGTGAGCGAGGAGCCAAGCTGGCGGATCATCTTGACGCGCTGCGCCTCGCCGCCCGACAGCGTGCCCGACGGACGGTCAAGCGACAGGTAGCCGAGCCCGATTTCCGCGAACGAGTCGAGGTTCTGCCGCAGCGCCTCAAGCAGCGGCCCGACGGAGGGCTCGTCGAGGTCACGCACCCACTCGGCGAGGTCGCTGATCTGCATCGCGGAGGCATCGGCAATGCTGATCTTCGCGATCTTCGAGGACCGGGCCGCCTCGCTGAGCCGGGTGCCCCCGCATTCGGGGCAGGCGGTGAACGTGACCGCCCGGTCCACGAACTCCCGCAGATGCGGCTGCAGCGACTCCCGGTCCTTGGACAGGATCGACTTCTGGATCTTGGGGATCAGTCCCTCGTAGGTCACGTTGACGCCGTTGACCTTCACCCTGACCGGATCGTGGTAGAGGAAGTCCTGCAGCTCCTTCTTGGTGTACCTGCGAATCGGCTTGTCCGGGTCGAGGTGACCCGATCCCATGTAGACCTGCACGGTGAAGAAGCTGTTCACCGTGTAGCCGGGGATCAGGATCGCGCCCTCCGCGAGGGACCTGGAGTCGTCGAAGAGCTGGGTCAGGTCGAAATCGGAGACCGAGCCCCGGCCCTCGCAGCGCGGGCACATGCCGCCGGTAATGCTGAAGCTGCGCCGCTCCTTCACCGTCCTGCCGCCGCGCTCGAACGCGACCGCACCCGCCCCGCTGATGGAGGCGACGTTGAAGGAAAACGCCTGGGGCGAGCCGATGTACGGCTTTCCGAGCCGGCTGAACAGGATGCGCAGCATCGCGTTGGCGTCGGTGGCCGTGCCGACTGTGGACCGGGGGTCAGCGCCCATCCGCTCCTGGTCGACGAGGATCGCCGTTGTCAGCCCCTCGAGCACGTCCACGTCCGGCCGCGCCAGCGTCGGCATGAACCCCTGGACGAAGGCGCTGTACGTCTCGTTGATGAGCCGCTGCGACTCTGCCGCGATCGTGCCGAAGACCAGCGAGCTCTTGCCCGAGCCGGAGACACCGGTGAAGACGGTCAGCCGCCGCTTCGGGATCTCAACGCTCACGTCCTTGAGATTGTTGACGCGCGCGCCGTGCACCCGGATCACGTCGTGGCTGTCACCAGTGTGTCGCGCAAGCGCCGGCGTGCCCGTCCTCGTGGCGATGCTCATGCCTCACCCTAGCTGCGGCTCCGTGATGAGGGCTTCTCGATTCCTGATCGGCCTGGTCACCTGCTTCGCCACGCACGACGGTATCCCGGCCGCGGCCCGCACCGCCTGGCGCCGGTAAGCGCTGGGCGACATACCGACCAATTCGGTGAAGCGGCTGCTGAAGCTGCCCAGCGACGAGCACCCGACCGCGAAGCAGACCTCGGTGACGCTCAGGTCGCCGCGGCGCAGCAGCGCCATCGCGCGCTCAATGCGCCGCGTCATCAGGTAGCTGTATGGTGACTCCCCGTATGCGAGCCGGAACGCGCGGCTGAGGTGCCCGGCCGACATGTGCGCGCCGCGTGCGAGCGCCTCGACATCCAGCGGCTGCGCGTACTCCCGGTCCATCCGGTCGCGGACCCGGCGCAGCTGCGCGAGATCGCGCAGGTGCTGCGCATCGGCGGATCTGCTGCTCATCTCTGCATCTTAGCGACGGCAGGCTGCGCCGTGTCGCGTGGCCTGCTTTCCCGAAGGTCAGCGCCCCGGGCGCCGCGGCGGTCACGCCCTCAGATAGGCAGTTCGCTCACTGCGGTGTCAGCGTCTAGTGCGGGATTCCGCGGAAGAACACGCCGGAGGCGGGACGCCAGATCTCCAGACCGCACCGAGGCCTGCCAGCCAGGTCGGCGCCCAGAAGAGCAGGCCGAGGACGGACTGGGCCTCGCTGAAGCTGACGAGCCCAGCGTCGCCAGGCCGAACAGGACCGTGGACAACAGACGGGCCCAGCTCCGGCCCCGGCTCGTCGCCCGCGCCATCCACAGCCAGAGCGCGATCACGATCAGGCTGCCGGCGACCCCCACGGTGACAGCGACCCAGAACGGCTGGCTGCTGCCCGCCAGCCGGAGCATGGCTCCGCTGCGGCCGAAGAAAGCCAGCGAGACGATGGAGATCAGCAGGGTAAGGGCGGTGATGGCGGCGCCTGCGTGCATGAGCCGGACGGCTGCCCGCACCGTGCGCGCCGGCGGCAGCGCGGCGGGGAACAGGCGCATCCGTATCCCGCTCCTGATCAGGTCCGCTGACTCGGCCAGGCCGGGCCGGCGCTGGCCGCTCCGGCGCGCAGGCCAGCAGCACCGCGAGGATCTCCTGCCCGTTCTCGCGCCGGAACGACCGGGGATAGCACGCCAGCAGCCGCCGGTACCCGCGCTCGAGGTTCGCCTTATCCGTCATGTCGCCATCCCTCCGGCGAGCTTCAGCCGTGTCAGCGCTGCGGCACGTGGCCTGGAGCCGGGCGGCCTCGGCCGCGAGCCGCTTAGTGCCCGCTGGCGTAGCCGGTAGTACCGGCGCAGCCGCCCGTCCACGATCTCTCACGATCCACCAGATCAGCTCGTCCGCGCGCATGCGGTCGAGGCCGGTGTACAGGTCCCCGGCGCGAGCAGGACCCGGCCGCCAGAGATCTCCCGGACGTCGACGATGATCCCGTAACCATGCTGGCTGTCGTCCGCCAGCGCGGTCAGGATCAGAAAGGTCGCCTCCTGCATGGCTCGGGTTGCTCATCCCTACGTTATATACCGTTGAACTCGCATTGACAAGGCCGGC
>CAVOKK010000010.1:0-7438 GCA_963696455.1 uncultured Actinomycetota bacterium | reverse complement strand
CGAGGGGTGACAGCCTGAAGAAGGGCGCGGGCAATCTCATCGACGACCTCCGGCACAACCACGGCATGATCGCCCAGGTAGACCGGTCCCCGTTCACGATCGGCACCGACCTCGCCGCCACGCCCGGGCGCCGTCATCTACAGCAGCGAGGTTTGCGAGCTGATCCAGTACAGCGCCGCAGCGCGGACGACGGTGCACGAGCGCGCCGCTGCTGATCGTGCCGCCGCACGGTTAACAAGTACTACGCCCTGCGATCTGGCGCCGGGGCGGAGCATCGCGCGAGCGCCTCGCTCGACGCAGGGTTATACAGGTCTTCACCCAGTCAGCTCCAGCAATCCGACTGCGGCGCAGCGTGACTGGAATTTTGACACCTACGCTCAGGAAAGTACATCGACGTCATCGACGTACAATCCAGCCATTATCAAAGGCCTGGCCGGACCAGGTCAACCTGATCGGCCGACTACCCTGGGGGCGATGATCGTCGCCCCCATGGTCAGTTTAGCCTAGAGAGCAGTTTAAGGCGACAACACGGGTCCCCTCGGCAACCGCGCCAGGAGTAACGACTGCTGAGACTGCGACGTCGACGCGCAGGATGTTTCCTGTTCGCCACTCTCCCGGCCACCCAATGGCGCCGGCCAGGGCTGCGAAGCAGGCATCGGCCCGGACCGGGAATCCCTGGAAGGCTGGCAGAAATGGCGGAGATCTTCACCTGGCTGCGGCCCCAATGACCTGGTCTGGAACTACTGGGTCAACAACTACCTGCTTGGCCGCAAGCCGCCCGCCTTCGACATCCTCGGCCTGGACGCGGACACCACCAGGCTGCCAGCCAGCTTCCACCACCAGGTACTCGACCTCGTCCACGGCGATCTTGCTGACCCGGCCGGGCGGACTGACAGTGCTCGGAACGCCCGTCGACATCTTGGCCATCAGCTGCAACACGTTCGTCGTCGGAGGACGCACCGACCACATCCAGCCCTGGCGGGCTACTCACGGACCACGCAGATCATCACGGGCAGGTCAGAGTTCATCCAGTGCTCGAGCGGCCACGTCCAAGACATCCGTTGCCGCGCCCCGACAGCCACCCGCCACTCGGCTATTTCATCAATCCTGACCACACCGGCCGACCCCGGAAACCTGGCTGGCTGGCGCCGCCAAGCAGGAAGGATCGTGGTGGGATCACTGGGCCCGCTGGCTGGCCGATGGGTCCGGAGAGACGCAGAGCCACACCCGAGTGCCTCGGCAGCGCCCGGCACCGAGCGGGTGAGCCCCGCGCCCGGCAGGTACATCTTCCAGTGCGACGGCCGGCTGCGGCTGGTCTCGGAGCCAGCGGGCGGGGACACCAGGGCGACCGGATGGCGGTGGTTAATCGTAGTGCGCCCTGCCTGTCCGTTTCGGGTGCGCTGGATTATGGTCAGAGCATGCTGACTCGTCAGCTTTTCCTGCCGCCGGACATCTATTCCCACCGATCAGTCGCGCATTATTGAGGCGCAGTACTCCGATCAGTTCCCGGCCGGACGGAAACGGTCTTCTCGCTCGGCGATGGTTTCATCGGCATCCGGGGCAGTTTCGAGGAAGGCGGTCCGGCGTTAGCCCCGGGAACCTTCGTTAACGGGTTTCATGAGACCTCACCCATTGTGCACGCGGAAGGCGCCGCTGCGCTCACCCGACTGGCCAGACGATCGTCAACGCGCCGGACGCGACCATCCTGGCGCTCTACGTGGACGATGAGCCGTTCTTCCTGGCGACTGCGCAGGTCGAGAACTACAGCCGGGTCCTGGATATGCAGGCGGGACGCTGACGCGCGACCTGGTATGGGCCACTGAGGCGGGTAAGCACGTCCGGATCCGGTCGCGCAGGATCGTATCGCTGGAATACCGGCACGTAGTCGCGATGACCTACGAGGTCACGATGCTCGACTACGCCGCGCCGGTGGTGATCTCCTCCGTCATCCTCAACCGCCAGGATGCCGGGCTGCCGGACGGCCAGCCCGAGGGCCAGCTCGTGATCCCCGGCTGGCAACCCCGCTGCACGGCCGGGTACTCAATGCGCAGGCAGCCGAACTGGCCGGCCAGCGGCTGCTGCTCGGGTACCAGGCCACCCGCAGCAAGATGACGCTGGGGGTGGCCGCCGACCACGTGATCGAGACGGCGTGCGCCTATCGCGTCACCGGCTCGGTCCAGGAGGACTCAGGCGAGGTCGTGCTCACTGCGGACGCGCTCCCGCAGGTGCCGATCAGGATCATCAAGTACGTGACGTACCAGGCATCACGGGACGCGGCGGTGCCCCAGTTGATCGGCCAATGCCGCCGGACGCTGGACCGCACCGTTGCCGGCGGCGTTGACCGGATCGCCGCGGCTCAGCGCGAGAGCCTGGATCGATTCTGGGACCGCGCCGACGTCCGGCTGCGCACCAGGAACAATGCCGTCCGTCACCAGCAGGCGGTCCGGTGGAACCTGTTCCAGGTCGCGCAGGCCTCCTGGCGGGCCGAAGGGGCCGCATACCAGCTAAAGGACTAACCGGGCAGGCATACGAGGGTCACTACTTCTGGGACACCGAGATCTTCGTCATGCCGTTCCTGACCTACACCCAGCCCAGGATCGCACGCAACCTGCTGCGCTTCAGGCACAGCATGCTCCGTCGCGCACGGGTACGCGCGACGGAGATGAGCCAGCGCGGCGCGCTCTTCCCCTGGCGGACTATCAACGGCGAGGAAGCCTCTTCCAACCTTCAGCAGGGGACCGCCCAGTACCACATCAACGCGGATATCGCGTATGCGGTCATGCGCTATACCCAGGTGGAAGGCAGCGGCCGCATACTCGGCGGGATCGGGGCCGAGATTCTCGTCGAGACGGCCCGGCTGTGGGAGGACCTCGGCTTCTACGGCTCCGATGAGCAGTTCCACATCCACGGCGTCACCGGCCCTGACGAGTACACGACGGTGGTCAACGACAACACCTACACCAATCTGATGGCCCGCCTGAACCTGCGCTTTGCCGCCGCGGCGGTGCGGCGGCTTCGGGAGGAGCGGCCAGCGGACTATGCCGCTCTCGCCCACGAAGTCCGGCTCCAGGCCGGTGAGACCGACTCCTGGGAACGCGCGGCGGAGGCCATGCACGTGCCGTTCGACGACCGGCGCGGCATCCACCCCAGGACGACACTTTCCTGAACCGGGAGATGTGGGACCTGAGCGCGACGCCGCCGGAGAACTTTCCGCTCCTCCTGCACTACCACCCGCTGGTGATCTACCGGCACCAGGTACTGAAGCAGTCCGATGTCGTGCTGGCGATGTTCCTGCTGGGCAATGACTTCTCGGCCGAGCAGAAACGCCGTAACTTCGAGTATTACGACCGGCTCACCACCGGGGACTCGTCGTTGTCGGCATGCGTGCAGAGCATTATCGCCGCCGAGATAGGCAAGCGCCGAAAGGCGCTGGAGTACTTCGAGTACGCACTGCTGATGGACCTGGCTAATGTCGCCGGCAACGCCTCGGACGGAGTCCACATTGCCTCCGCGGCCGGCGTGTGGTCAGCACTGGTCTTCGGGTTCGGTGGCGTGCGCGATTTCGACGGCCAGCTCTCCTTCACGCCGCAGCTGCCGCCGGCCTGGACGGAGCTCGCCTTCTCACTGCGGTTCTGTGACCGGCAGATCCGCGTGCGGCTCACGGCCGACGAAGAGCGCTACCTCATTGACGAGGGCTCGCCGCTCGAGGTCACCATTCGCGGTGAGCCCTACCTGCTTGGCCCGGGTACTGCGGTCGTCGTCAAGCTTGCACAGCCATGATCCCGGCTGGCTCCCGTCCACCGGTTCCGGCGTCCTCGCGCCGTCAGGCGCTCGGCGTCCCCGCTGATTCGTCGATGACGTGCATTGCTTCCCTCAGCCCGATGCCGGGATTCAGCTGCCGATAGCGCCTGATCGCCCCGATCCTCCGGCCCTGGCTGAGCAGGGCCAGCACATCCTGACTGGCCGCCGGCAGTTCCTGGTCGAAGCCGAGTCGCTCGCGGCAGCGAAGCTGGCGCGCAACCGCGAACCAGCTGGCGGCCAGCAGCAGCCACAGACCGCCAAGCGCGTAGTCCAGCCAGTTGGCGCGTGCGACCAGGGAGTAGGTGATCCCTGCCGCGCCCGCCAGCGCGAAGGCGGCGCTGAACCCGTAGAACCATCGCGCCGAGTACCGCCGGGTCAACCGGGGCCGCCTGGGATGTGCACCGGAGGCAGCTGCCCTGCTCGGACGCCCGGAAACAGTGCACCGCACCTCAGTTGTGCGCGCCCGATCCCCGTTGCGCGGCCGGTGGCGAAATCAAAGTGACGGCCGTGATCACCGAGGGCTATGGTCCCGGACATGGACCCTGAACTCCGGATCGTCACCGTCGGCACAAGGGAGCTCGCGGTCGAGGATGCGGGGCCGGACTCTGGCTTCCCGGTCCTGATGATGAACGGTGCTGGCTCACGGCACTTGTTCCCGCGAGCGGTACGCGAGGGCCAGGAGCAGGGCTTCCGCCTGATCGGCTACGACCGCCCAGGCTGCGGCCGGTCAGCGAGTCTGCCCGGGCGCCGGATTGCCGATTGCGCCGTCGATATCCGGGCGATCATCAGCGAACTGGGCATCTCCAGGGCGGCGGCCTGGGGATCGTCAGGCGGCGGCCCGTACGCCCTGGCCGCCGCGGCCACGCTGCCCGATGTGATTGCCGCCGTGTGCGTGTTCGCATCGATCGGGCCCTACGGGGAGCCGGGCCTCGACTGGGCCGAGGGCCTCGGCGGCGATGCAACGCGCGAGGAGATCCGCAAGTTCTTCGATGAGCCCGAGCGCGCACGAGCGGAGTTCCGGGACCAATCAGCGATCACCCTGGCGGAGAGGGGCTCACCGGACTGGTGGCTGCACCACTGGGGAGACCGCGCGGAGCAGGATGACGCGCACAGCCGGGAGTGGGCCGAGTACCTCGCCCTGTGCACTCGCGACGTCCTGCACGCCGGAGACGACGGGAGCTTCGACGACGACGGCTCCTTCGAGGATGACAGCGCGCTCTACTATCCGTGGCAGTTCGATCTCGGCGAGATCCGGGCCCCCGTCAGCTTGTGGCACGGCATGAAGGACTTCGTCCCGCTCGCTCACGCCCGATGGCTGGCCGACCGTGTCCCGAACATCACCACCCACTTCCCCGCCGAGGAAGACCACACCAATATCGAGGAGAACAACCGCGCCGCTGCCTTTGCCTGGCTGCAGGCGTCCGTCTGAAACCTGCGCTTAGCCTCTCACGCAGCGCCGATATGGCTCGCGATGACAACCCGCATGATCGGCCCGGGAGGCTGAAGTCCTACCGTTGAGCTGATGACGTGATGAGGCAGCCAGCGATAGGAGAGCTTCTATGACTGAAGCCAGCCTCGAGCAAGGCCTGGCCGCAGCTCGCCAGGAGCACCTGGTTCCTGGCCGGGAGATCCACCTGCAGGACGTGCGCGGTCACCGGTTCTGCGAAGTGGGCCTGATTACCGGTACCAATCAGGACAACGCCATCGCGAATATCTGGAACACCACCGGTGCATGCGAGCCGGCACCCGAGCAATTCGACGCCCTCGACGCCGACCTGATCGCGCGCGAGAACGGAGCCGTGCGCGCCTGGCTCAACCCGGTCAGGCAGTGGATGTTCGACCGGCTTGATATCCGGGAAGTCGGCGACGACAGGACGTTCGAAGACATCACGGGCACGTGGATGGCAGCCGTCGGCGCGGCAAGGCTGATGGACACCGCAGACCGGGGCAGCTACCAACCTGACTACGCCTACAGCACCGGCGCCGTCACCTTCAGCGGAGGCAGCGAGGTCTACCTGCTTGATGCCCCCGACGGCGAGGTATTCGTCATGCAGTCGTTCTCCCCGCGGCTCGACCCGACCTCGCGTGAAACCGACCTCGCTCATCTCTACACACGGCTCGACCTCCCAGACGGCTGGCGCTTTCGTACCGAGCGGCTCGACGAGGACATGGCGGTGCTGTCAAATCCCGACGGCCTCGCGCACGTTCTGCATGACGACCTGGACAACGTCTATCTGGGCTCGGATCTGGGAAGGGCGTTCAGCCAGCTAGTCCCGGAAGACTCGCTGTGGTAGACGCGCTGATCGAGCGGAAAATCGTCCTGGCGGTCCGAGAACCGGACAGGCCGAGCAGGAAGTACGTCACCGCGTTCTGCGGCACGGAGACCGAGAAGATCAGCACGCCGCTGAGGAGGCCGCCCTGACCAGTCACCGAGGACAGGCAGAGGCGCACACCGCGGCGGCTCTGGCAGCGGCCGAAGCGCTGGCCGACTGATTGCGCAGCGTATTTCCCGGTAACGACGACCAGGCCGGGCTGAGCCTCGCCGGCACTCGCGGTGGGAATCCGGTAGGGGCACGGCAGCGGGAGCGGCGGCTGCGTCGCGTCGATGAGCAGCAGGCTGCCCGGCGCGAGTCCGGTCCCGCAGGTGGCCCACCGGCGGGCGCGCTGCAGCTTCCAGGAGGGCGGGGTCGCAAACCGGACTGAGCCCGATTGCGTCCAGGTCCAGCCTTCCGGCACACGGCTGGCAGCGCCCCGGCCGAGCACGGCCGACAGCGGCGACCTTCTGAGCGTGCTGAGGACACGGCGGGCCTGCGGTCCGCGCGCCCCGACGCGCACGCCCAGCTCGGGGACCAGATACTGCACAGACCCGGTCCCGCTGGGCAGCCGGTAGACCGGAATGCCGTGGATCACCGCGGTGGGCCGGCGATGCCCGGTTGCCGGCCGGCTGTTCCCGGCAGGCGCGATCCAGGCCAGGTTCACGGTCAGGCCGCAGCCCAGCCCCTTCGGGAGCCGCGGCCTGGCGCCGGCAAAAATCATCCCGTCGGTCCGCGGCAGCCCGCAGGCGAGCTGCTGTGGTGCCTCGACCAGCCACGATCCGGGGACCGATAGCTGCGCGTCCCGGTACGGCACGGCGGCCCAGCCCGCCCTGGCGCCGGAGCTGAAGGCCAGCTGCCGGGAGAGACTGCGCACCGTTCCCGCCAGCGACGCCCGGGCGACCGGGCGCGCCGGCCCGGATGCGCAACTGACAGCTCCCAGCACAACCGCGACTGCCGCGGCGATCGCCGCCGCCCGCATGCCATGCCTGACTCCAGCGTTTCGCAGTCTGCCGACCATTCCGGACTGCCTCTCAGATCTGTCGCGGCGGCGCGGTTCACCCGGACCGGGGCGCGCCGGCCGCAATCAGGAACAGCTGCGCGCGACCCACCCGACTGCTTGGACGAGCCCGGCCAGAAATCGGTTGCACTGCCGCCGGTCCTGTCGACGCGGAGGGACGCGCGGCCGGGCTGAACCTTCGCCATTCCATATCGAAACCTTCGCAAGGGCGCAGTCAGTCCACTGCCGTGCTATACCGGCCTGAGGCGGACGTATATCGACACTGTGCGACCCAATTGTCCGCCGCGTTGACACCAGGGTGTGG
>CAVOKK010000009.1:0-8283 GCA_963696455.1 uncultured Actinomycetota bacterium | reverse complement strand
ATGCTGTTCCGAGAGCTCAGCGATCGTAGGCGGATCAGCGCAGGACGGTTTGCCGGTGGCGTCGCCGGCAGGCGCCTAGAGTGCTGTCGCGAGGGCGCCCATGTCGTTCGTCACAAAACGATCCTGGACACCCTCGTTCGCGTGTCCGCAGGCACCCCTTGGACCACATCACCAGGAGGAACCGGTGTCATACCCGCAACTGCTCACCCCCGAGGAGAAGCTCGCCGACGCGAAGAAGCTGTTGAGCCTCCCGCGCATCGTCGTGATCTGCGGGTCCACCCGCTTCATGACCGAGATGAATGAGGCCGATCTGCGGGAGACCAAAGCCGGGAACATTGTCGTCAAACCGGGCTGTGACATGAAATCGCCGCACGAACTCTGGGCCGATCCTGTCGAGGCCGAGGCACTGAAGGTTCGACTCGACGATCTGCACCGGGCGAAGATCCGGCTCGCTGATGAGGTGCTCGTAGTCGGCGACTACATCGGAGACAGCACCCGGGCCGAAATCGCCTACGCCCGGTCGCTGGGCAAGCCCGTGCGGTTCACGCACCCCGAAGTCGACCCTGACGCCTGACCGCCCGCTGCCACCTCGACAACCACGGCCGGCAGCCCGCCGGCTGACCGTCTCGCGGTGACTTCGGCCGCCGCCCGCCGCCCGCACCTTCCGCAGGCATCCCTTGGAATTGATCATCCGGGCGCGCGGAATCAGCCGGCGAGCTGGCTGCGCACGAGCGCGGCGACCCGGCTTCCCTCGGCGCGTCCGGCGACTCTGGGGGTCACCACCTTCATCACCTGTCCCATGCCACCGGGTCCGGACGCGCCCGTCTCGGCGATGGCCGCGGCGACGATCGCGGTCAGCTCGTCGTCACTGAGCTGCGCCGGGAAGGTCGCCGGCCAGAACTTCTTCCTCCGCCCGCTCAGCGGCGGCCTGGTCGCCCCGGCAGGCGTCGGCGAAGGCGGTCGCGGCCTCGCGGCGACGCTTGGCCTCCCTGGCCAGGATCCCTGGTGATGTCGTCGTCGGTCAGGTCGTGAGCCGCGGTTCCCGACACCTCCTCGTTGCTGATCGACGTCAGGGCCATCCGGAGTGTCCTGGTACGCGTCTCGTCCCTGGCCTTCATCGCCGCGGTGAGGTCGGCTCTCAGCTGGTCCTTGAGTGTTGGCATGAGATCTATCCTGCCGTTCCGGCACGCTCGGCGCGCCGCCAGGCCCGCCGGCCGGGCCGGCGCGTCGCGGGCAGGTGGCCGGCGCGTGCGCAGCGCGGGCCGGCGCAGTGCTCCGGACATGGCACCATGTGTGCATGCGAGCGCGAACCCTCCTCAAGGCCACTCGTCCTCGCCGGCGCCGCGGGCTTCGGTTATGCCTCAGTGGTGGAGCGCAACTGGTTCGCCCTGCGCCAGGCCGAGGTCCCGGTTCTGGCGGCCGGAGCTGCCCCGCTGCGCATCCTGCACATTTCCGACGTGCACCTGACGCCCGGGCCGGCACCGTCTGATGTCCTGGCTGCGTTCGCTGGATGCTCTCGAGCCAGACCTGGTCGTTAATACCGGCGACTCGCATTGGCCACCTGCAGGCGGTCGCGCCGTTCCTGACCGCGCTCGGCCCGCTGCTGGACAGGCCAGGTGTTTTCGTCTACGGCTCGAACGACCTCTACTCGCCGACCTTCAGGAACCCCCTCCGGTACCTCTGGGGGCCGAGCAAGGGCGATCACGACCGGCACGTCCCCGACCTGCCGTGGGCGAGCTGGGTGACTCGATGGAGAGCGCCGGGTGGTTCAACGCCAATAACCATCGGGGCCGGATCAAGGCTCGGCGACGTGGACGTCGAAGTCAGCGGGCGTGCACGACTCGCACATCGGCCGGGACCGCTACGAGGACGTAGCCGGACCTGCAGATCGGGCGGCTGACCTGCGCCTCGGCGTCATGCACTCGCCCGAGCCCGCCATCCTCGACCGGTTCGTGGCGGACCGCTTCGAGCTGCTGCTGGCCGGGCACACCCACGGCGGCCAGGTCTGCATACCCGGCTACGGCGCGCTGGTGACGAACTGCGGCATTCCCCGCACCATGGTCAGCGGACTGCACCGGTATCCCGGAGACGGCTCTGAGCCCGAGGCGTGGCTGAACGTATCGGCCGGGCTGGGCACCTCGCCGACTGCCCCGGTTCGCTTCGCTTGCCGGCCGGAGGCTACGCTGCTCACGCTGGTGCCAGGGATCAGCTAGACTTCTCGGGCGGTAGCGGGGTGTGGCGCAGCTTGGCAGCGCGCTTCGTTCGGGACGAAGAGGCCGGGAGTTCAAATCTCCCCACCCCGACCAAGGTCAGAGTCGTTTTTTCAGTTATCGAATCGGGCGGATCCGCCGCTATGGCGGTGCCCGGTTGCACGGCGATTGCACATTCACTCTTCTGCCGTCGCCTTACTCCTGCGCTCGGCGAGCGCGTCGCGCGCTGCGGCCAGGTCTTCCGCCACGCGCAGGATGATGCCGATTTCGATGCGAGGGGCGCCCACGCGAGCACGGCTGTCGACCGTTTCATCGAGCTGGCGTCTGACGACGTCCAGGCTGAAGTGCCCCCATCTGCTGGCCGCAGTGGCAGACCGCGCGGAGTCGCCGTGAAGCCGGCCGCCGGTCTTGGGGAGTGAGCGCCCTTTTGCCAGCTTAGCGACGACCATCCGCGATGACAGGGTCGGTTAATTCCCCGGCTCTAGTGTCCGCTGTGCTAGGACTGCCGTATGTCCGGTTCCGGCGATAATGGCTCCCCCGGGCGCGCCAGCATGCTGGTGGCAGCCTGGCGGCTCGCTCGGTCGCTCGACGCAGCGACCTGGGACAGGCACAGGTTCGTTGCGAAAGCCCGGCAAGCGGATGAGAGATCAGCCCTGGCTGCTGCCCGCTCGGCACACAAGCACCAGCGGAGGATGCAGACCGAACAGCAGCGGGCCGATCTGAGAGATTACAAAGCGCGGCGCGGAAATGACCTGTCGGCCTTCAGAGCAGCTCAGAAGCGGGACGCCGATGCATGGCGCAGACTCGCCGTGGACCCGGCTCTGCGCTTCGCGAGGTGGGCCGCCGTCATCGGATTCTTTGTCGGCTACTGGGCGCTGAACGGCACTCCGCAATCCGTAGTGGGCTGGATCCCAGTGTTCATCGTCGCCGCCCTGGCTTTCCTGCCTGACGCCGCGAGCGTTTCACTGTTCGGCGTGACGTGGAAGGCCACTCAGGCGGCAGACCGCGCGGAGAGGGCCAGTGAGAAGACGGAGAGGATTGCCGACTCTGTCAGGGCGGGCAAGGACGCCGGCGACGTGACTGCAGAGTCCGCTCAGTCCAGGGAGGCCCCAAAGAGCGACGCCGGGCAGGCGCTGGGAGATCTTCTGTGATGAGCCCCCGCAGATCGCCTGCATGGACACTGCCCGGGTCGCGGCATACTCTCGGAACCGTGAGCATTGGCAGCGGGACCGCGCATCCCGAGCAAGGTCAGGAGAGCGCGGTCATGGTCCCGGACCCGGTTGTGGCCAGGATCCGTGAATTGCTACCCGAAGCGCAGCGGAGCGTGGCCAATGCCATCGTCTCTATACCCGCAGGGGACGCCGAGCCCGTCCCGCTGACCGTCCCTGGTGACCCGCCGGGAACGGACTACTGGGCGCTCCGTCCCGGCAGCCCCGACGCACCCGTCGTTATCTACCGGGAGGCGCTGCCGGGAGAGGGCGGTCGTTACCTTGTCACCGCGCTGATGGACCGGCAGGCCTATCTCAGGTACAGGCCGGTCGCATCGGACCAGCTCGTCCAGGGCGTTGCGGCAGCTGTCAGTGCGGGCACGATCTCCGCTGTGGGCACACCTCTTCCGCCGCACGTCTCAACGGTTCAGTCGCCGGCGGCCGTGGCTGCAACGGCCGCAGGCTCCGAGGAGCAGTCCTCATCGGGAGACGCGGACTGAGCGGACTGATCTGCCTTAGTGATCGCACGCACGGTGTTCCGCCATCCGGGATATCGCTGGGGTGCCTGAATTATCCCATCTGATCAGCGGGCACAAGCGGTCGCGCCTGCGCCTCGCGTTCCGGCCCGGGCTGCCTGTCTGGTGCATGCGGTCAGCATCGCCAGCCGGCCGCTTATGCTCGGCACTTGAACTACACGGTTGTCCTTTCCGCGGCCAGGGCCGAGCTGGTGAGCTTCGGGGTCGCCGCGGTCGCGAGCGCGGACAGCCTGCTGGCCGATGCGGAGCTGCTGCTGAAGCATGATCGCTGGCCGCGAGCGCACGCGCTGGCCGTCCTGGCGGCCGAGGAGTATGGCAAGGCCTGCGGCCTCATGGTTCTGTCCATGGTCCCCCCTGAGTTTCGCGCGAGGGCGCGGCCGAGACTGCTTCTGGCGAGGCACGAGGTGAAGATGCTCGGTGCCGCCCTTGTCATGCGGCTCCTGGATGCCGGGACTCCTGGTGTCGCCGGCAGGATCCTGGCCTTGCCTGACCTGGCCGTAATCCTCAGCGATGCGGAGACGCAGGCAGCTGAGTCGAACGAGGCCAAGAAGGGCGGGCTGTACGCGGATATCGGCGAGGACGGTTTGCTGCGGCTGCCGTCTGATGTGACGGAGCAGGACGCGCGCAGTTCTGTGGCAATGGCCCGCGAGGTCGCGGCCTCGGCCGCGGCTTTCAGGGATCCGGAGGCCGTGGGCCGGCTTGCAGCTCCGCCGCCGGGTCTCGTCGCCGGCCTCACGCCGCTGTTCACCGAGCTCCTGGACGCCACGGCAGGCGCCGGACCGGAGGAGGTCGCCGCGGCCGCACGGGATTGCGCTGCCCGGGCACCTGCGCTAGCGGCCGGGCTGAACCGGGGCTGGCCTTCCTCCTCGTGAGGCTGCCCTGCTGAAGATCATGGCGCCAGCCACTTGTCGAAGGACAGGCGATCCGAGACACCGCCGGGACCCCTGCGCTTTTGCGCGCTGATGGTCTGCACGTAGCCCCAGAGGGTGTCGGCATCTAGCCAGCGCTTCCGGTGCGCGACCTTCAGCAGGTGCCACGTGTCGGCGGTCGGAACATTGTTGCTGGCTGCCAGCTGCGCGGCGCCGGTGTCATCTGTGGCGAAGAAACACCTGAGCCTGCGGCGCGTAACGATCGCAATCGTTTCGGCCTCACCGAGATGCTTGTAGGGGTCGTCGTCTCCGGGACCGGCCAGGGCGTCCCGCAGGATGCGGGTGTCCTGGAGTTCTGCCGGCGTCAGGGAAGAGCGGCTTCCCGAAGATCGCCTTCGCGTCATCCAGCGCGCCTAGCCCGGGGACGTCGGCCGACTTACCGCACTCGCGGGCGACGGTAGCGCACCACCGCCCGTTCTCCTGTGCGAGCCGGGCCAGGAGATCCATCCGGTTGATGATCGCGAAGTTGATCAGGACAGTGTTGTCGGGGAACATCAGCATGGCCATGCGGCATCACAGGCCCAGCGCGGCGGCGAGCTCATCCACGTCGACCTCGGGCACTTCCGGCGAGTCGACGTCGAGCGCATCTGGGTCTATGCCGAGCATCCATGCGAGGGTCGCCCGCCCGATCGCTCCTGCCGCTACCCGCTCGAGGTGGGCTTCCTGCAGACTGCGCGGGAAACGCCGCTGAGCCGCCGAGTCCATTCGGCGGGTGATCTCGTCCAGCTCAGAGTCACCGGGCAGATGAAGCCTGAGCAGCCGCTGAGTCGGGTGTGCCGCCCAGGAGACAACGCGAGGCGGCGGGTCACCGAAAAGCGCGCTCAGGCGCCAGCAAAGCGCATTGGTCGATACTCCCCAGGACCAGACGAGGCTAGCCAGGTCTTCGTTGGTAATGGAGTCCCAGCTAACCTGCATGAGAGTTTTAGCGGGCAGCAGGAGCTCGGCCGCGAACGCGTTGGCAGCCGACTCCTGCCGGTCTGCCGTTTCCGGGCTGATCCCCTCGGCGTGGTGTCCCTCAATGAGGTGGTTGACCTCATGGGCCATGTCCCAGTTCTCGCGGAACCAGCTCCCTGTAGCCGGTAGCGCGATGACTGCCCTGCCTCCGACAGTGAATGAGTATGCGGTCGAAAGCTCGGGGACGCGGATCACGCCGATGCCTAGGTGCTCTTCCAGCCGGTCCGCGAAGGGCCTGACGAAGTCCGGCCCGAGTTCCTTCCGCATGGCAGCTGGTGATCTGGGCCAGCTCGCGCGAGCCGACAGCGCCGGGCTGGGGTATGCCTGGCGGTAGGCGAGAGCTATGTCCTTCAGTACCTGCTCATCGTCAGAAGCACCGGGACTGCTGCGCTGTCGCGTTGCGTGGTCGAACTTGTGTCGCGCGGCCACGGTCACCCGGTTCGGGTCCGGCTCCCCGGTGATGAGCCAGTGAAGGTCCGCGCCAATCAGGTCCGCAAGCTGCGCGAGCTCTATCGACGCAAACTGCCGCTTGTCATGGAGCGCGCGCGACAAGGCATCGGGCGTCATGCCAATCTTCTCCGCGATGTCCCGCTGCTGGACCGCGGGCTGGACCTGCGCCAGGTGCTCGAGGACGCGCTCACCGATGGTGGACATATTCGCAGCGTACCCGCTGCACTTGGGAAAATCGCAATTGTAACGCCGATTTCAGCCGGGGTGAGTCACACGCTTAAAGCCTGGCTATGCGTCGCATCACTGGTCACTAGGGCCGCAGTCATTCCGCGGGCTCCCCTTGCCGCCCAGGGTCCCTGGCTACCCGCGCAGGATGCCCTAGCTGGCGTCCGGTTTGCCGTCGGCCGGGTCGTCCTGGGGTGGCAGCTCAGGCGGCGCTTCCGCGGCTGCGCGCTCTGCCTCGCCGGGCCTTCTGCGGTCCGCCAGGCCGCGCAGGCGCTCCCAGTCCGCGCGGAAATAGGGGCGCACGTGCTTCTCGATCACGAGCACGGGCCCGGTGGCGGCAACGAGCGTCAGGAGGATGATCCCCTCGGCGGCGACGGCGTTGCCGCCCCCGGTGGCGCGTCTCCAGTCGAGCGACAGGATCGCCTGTATCTCGCCGGCGACGCAGGACGACCGCGACCGCGATGGTCAGCACCGCGCCAAGAAGCGCAGCGGGAAGCTGCCTCAGCATGCTCTTCCCGCGTGGTGCGTAGTAGGTGGTGACCGCGACCCTGACCAGATCCTCGTACAGGCGCCCCTGCACCGCGATCGCGAGGAACAGCACCGGGATCACCGTCGCAACCACGCTGTAGAACGCCACATTGAACGAAGGCGCCGCACGGACGGCTAGCGCGAGAGTCACCGCTGTTCTCCGGCCACGGGCACTGTCTCGTCGGACCAGCGAGCGATGAGGGACAGCACGGCGAGCTGCTCGACTGCGGCTGGTTCGGTCAGCTCGTCATCGTGGTGGGCGGCGATGTTGCGGATCCCGGCGAATGCGCCCTGGGCCATGTGGTGCAACCCGTCCTGACGGGACCTCCATTCCTTAGTGCGCTTGTCGCCGGTGAAGTGGAGCCGCGACTTGCCGGGCAGCGGCTCGGCCGAGGCGAGGACATCAGTGACGAGCTCGCGGTCGGTCAGATATGACTGCGCCTTGCCGACGATCATGGCCGACAGCGTCACGGCCGCCTGGCCGACGGCCACCCGGTACTGCCCTGTGGGCCACAGCACCGCCGCAGTGTTCCAGATCGCCGGATGGAACTCGTCGAGCTGGTCGCGCATCCATTCCCGTGTTCACACGCAATGCTGGCAGTTGAGACGGTCGCGTGCGATTCGGCCGGGTTAAAACGGCCGGGCAGCTTCCGCCGCCGTCAGTGTGCGGGCCAGGCTCTGGAGTCTGAGCTAGCGCGGGTGATCCGGGCATGGATGCTCTGACCGCGGGCGCTGACATCCGGGGGGGACTGACAGGACTGTCGGCAGCGGGGGCGGTGGCAGTGCGGAGAATCGAGCTGGTGTCTCCCGACGGCAAGCCAGATCCGAGCATGGCGCGTAACGTCCGGATCGTCGTCGGGCGAGACGGGATGCTCTCGCGGCCGGCGACCGTTGCCGACCTGGAGTCCCTTAAGTACCTGCGCAGGTACGTGGGTTACGGTGAGCGCAACCTGCTGATCCGCTAGTCCGGCCGGCTACAGCCTCGCCGTCCGGACAGCGTCGGTGTACGCCCTGATCACGTCCCCCGGGCGTAGGCCAGCGCCGCTGCGCCTTCCGGTGTTGTGACATCAGGAGCCCTGAATACGCCGGAGACGATGGCCAGGCTCGCCTGCGTGACGCCTGCCAGAACCGACGTGAACCTCGACCACGTGGCCCTGGTTGTCCAGCGCGACGGCGTTGGGGCAGCCGGTGTCGCGCTCGACGGAGCAGATCGCTGCAGCGCGGCTGCCCGTCGTCTCGATAC
>CAVOKK010000008.1:0-18476 GCA_963696455.1 uncultured Actinomycetota bacterium | reverse complement strand
GGCTGCGCTGCCTGGCCGCGCAGCCGGGCGTACGGCCGCCGCGATTGTGCTGAGGGCCGAGTGATGCGGCCAGCAGGGGCGCTTGCGCGGCTGGCGTCGTACCGCTTCCGCGCCACCATCCGCCGCCGCTGGGCCGGGTATCTGGGCCTGGCCGTGCTGATCGGTCTCGTCGGCGGCGTCGCCATGGGATCGATGGTGGCGGCGAGGCGCACGGACTGTTCGTCCCGCGATTCCTGGCCAGCACCAGCCCCTCGGATCTCGTGGTCCAGCCGTTCACCATCCAGGCTTACTCGCCCGGCTTCGTCCGCCAGCTTGCCCGGCTGCCGCACGTAAGCGCGGTCGCGGTCGCGGTGCCGCTCACTGCGGTGACCCTGACGGCGCGCGGGAAGCCTGGCACCGTCTTGCTCGCCCACGTGCAGCTAGCCGCGACCATTTCCGGTGGCCTGTTCGCCAGCCAGGACCGGGTGACGATCACGGCCGGCCGGCGCCCCGACCCGGCGCGGCCGGACGAGGTCGTGGCCACAGTGGACGCTGCCCGCCTGCTGCACCTGCACGTCGGATCACGGCTTACGGTCGCCCTGATCGGCAGCTCCACGGGCGAGCCTGCCGGGCGCGTCGGCCTGACGGTCGTCGGCATCGGAGTGCTGGGCACGCAGGTCCTGCAGGACAGCATCGACTCGGGCCGGACCGGCTTCCTGATCGGCACGCCCGCGCTGGCCAGCAAATTCGCCTCCTGCTGCGCGAGCGGCATGATCACCGGGTTGCGCGTGACCGACGGGCCAAGGTATGCCGCCACTGTCGCCCGTGCGTATGACCGGCGGCTGGCGACTAGTTCGTACATCTCGCCCAGCGGATCAGAGCTCTACGTCTATCTCACCTCGGCCATCGAGGCAGAGGCCCAGCGGGCCATCAGGCCGGAGGCCATCGCACTCGCCGCCTTCGCCCTCATCGCCGGGCTCGCGGCACTAATTCCTCGGGGCTCAGTCGATCAGCCGCCAGCTCCGGGCCGGTGCCGATGACGCCGGGGCCCTGCGCGCACTCGGTGCCGGGCCGGGCATGATCATGGCCGACGGACTGCCCGGCGTGATGATGGCGGTTGCAGGCGGAGCGCTGCTCGCCGTCGCCGTGGCCATCGCCGTATCGCCGTTCTCGCTTTTCGGGCCTGTCCGGGAGGTAGAGCCGGGTCGCGGGATCTATCCCGACTGGACCGTACTCGGCCTGGGAGCGCTGGCGCTGAGCCTCGTGCTCGCCGGCGTGGCCGCCGTGATCGCCTATCGCCAGGTACCGCACCGCCTGACCGCCCGCGACCGGCCGGGCGGCCGCAGATCCGGCATGGTCAGGACCGCGGTCGCGGTCGGCATGTCAGCCTCGGGCGCCGAGGGCGGCGCCTTGCCTGGGAACCGGGACGCGGGGATCTGCGGTCCCGGTCCGCTCGGTCCGGCCGGGGCGGTGCTCGCCATGACGGTGGTCAGCGCCACCCTGACGTTCGGCGCCAGCCTGAGCACGCTGGTCTCGAGATTCGGCGCTGTACGGGTGGAACTTCAGCTACGCCTTCTACGCGGTCCAGGGCTGGGGCTCGGTTCCGCCCGGTGGGCAGACCCGCTGCTGTCCAGGGACCGGCTGGTGGCCGCCACTACCGGGGTGGACTTCCTCGACCGTCCAGATCGACGGGCAGACCGTTCCGGCGATCGCCGCCCCGACCCGGGCCGCCGAAACCCCGCGGCTCCTGTCCGGGCACGGGCTCAACAGCAGCCGCGACGTAGTGCTCGGCCCGGCCACCCTGGCACAGCTGCATCAGCGGACTGGCGGCGTCGTCACACTGGCCAGCGGCAGCTTCCACGTCCGGCTCACGATCGCGGGCACGGCCACCATGCCGGCGATCGGCGGCGCGCTGAGCATCCACCCGTCCATGAGCACCGGCGCGCTCTTCTCCGCCGCGATACTGCCTGAGGTTTCTTCCTCCGGCCCGTTCGGAAGCTTCCTGGCCGGGCCGAACGCCATCCTCGTCCGGCTTCGGCCGGGCATCAGCCCGGCGGCCGGCCTGCGATCACTGCAGGCAATCGAAAGGCAGCTCACCGCAGGCCCTGACCGCTCCGCACACGCTGGCGGAAAGCCACGGCTCCTCGATCGCCGACACCATCGATCTGCCGCCGGCCCAGCGCCCGGCCGAGATCGTGAACTACAAAACGATGGGCGCGATGCCAGCGGTACTGGCGGCCGGGCTGGCGGCTGGGGCGGTGACGGGCCTCGGCCTGACGCTGGTGGCGTCAGTGCGGCGGCGCAGGCGTGACTTCGCGCTTCTCAAGACCCTGGGGTTCACCCGGGGCAGCTCGCCGGAGCGGTGACCTGGCAGTCCTCGGTGATCGCGCGTGATCGGCCTGCTGATCGGCGTGCCAGCCGGCATCGCGGCAGGCCGCTTTCTGTGGCTGGCGTTCGCACGGGAGCTGTCGGCCGTCCCCGACGCAGTGATCCCCGCAGGATCGATCGCGCTGGCCGCCCTGGGCGCGCTGGTGCTGGCCAACCTTGTCGCCGCGCTGCCCGGCCGGGCAGCCGGCCGTACTCCCGCTGCGATCATGCTGAGGGCAGAGTGATGGACGTGATGACGAATGCAACTGCCGGGACTCAGGCCGCCGTTGCGCCGGCGAGCGGCACACCGGCCCGGCGACTGCTCGCGGGAGTGCTGATACCGCTCGCCACCGTCGTCCTCGTCGTTCTCGGGCTCAGCACGCCAGGCCCGTTCCCTGCACTGCAGGCCGTCGCCTTCGGCCTGGTCAGCGTCGGCGCGGTGTCCGGCGTGATCCTGGCCGCTCAGCCCAGCGGGTCGCGCTCTGGCAGGTCGCGTTCGGCGCGCTGGCCGCCTCGGTGGCGCTCACCAGCGCACGGCTGGCCGACCAGCCCGGCGGCCACCAGCCCGCCCGGGCGTGGCGACCGTCGCGGGCCCGTGGTCATCGCCGTCTCCGTGCACTGCTGCTCGCGCTTCCCGACGGCCGGCTGGGCAGCCGGGCCGAGGTCGGCGCCGGGCTCGCCTACGCCGCGGCGGTCGCGGCCGGGCTCGCGCTGGCCCTCGCCGGACGGCCGTTCCCGGCCGGGGCGGCCGCCGTGATCTGGCCGCTGGCCGCCGCTGCGCCCTGCCTGCCGCCCGGCTGCGCTACCTGGCCGGCTCCGCGCGGGACCGGGAGCGGATGCAGTGGCTGGCGGTCGGCGCGGTGCTGGCCGCCGACGCGGCCCTGGTCGTCGGGGTGCTGCACCTGCTGGTCGGCTGGCCCGGCCCGGTCGCCGCGGTGGCGGCGGGCTGCGCGGCGGTCCTCGCGCCGGGCTGATCGCCGGCGAGCGCCCGCGCTGGGCCCTACGGCGGCCGGGCTGCTGGTGCACGTGCTGTCGCTGGCCGGGTTCAGCATCGTGGTCGCGGCCATCTACCTGGTCATCGTGCTCGGGCTCGGGCAGCGGCCCGGCGACCAGGCCGACCGGGAGATCCTCGGGCTGTCGATGCTCGCCGCGGCGATCGCCGCGGTCGGTTACCTGCCCGCCCGGGACCGGCTGATCGCGTCGGCCACCCGGTTCGTGTACGGCGCCCGGGAGGCGCCCGACGAGGCGCTGCGCACCTTCGGCAGCCGGATGACCCGGGCCGTGGCCATGGACGAGCTGCTGCTCCAGCTGGCCGAGTCGCTGCGCAAGACGATGGCGCCTGACCAGCGCCGAGGTGTACTCCGGCAGCGGTGAGGTGCTGGAGCGCACGGTCTCGGTGCCCGGACGCGGGACCGCGGTCGATCGTCGTCAGCGACCGGGAGCGCCCGGTCGTGACCCGGGCCGGGGTATCCGGCAACGCCTGGGCCTCCATCTGGCTGCCCGCCGCTGCTGGACGGCCGGCGCGCAGGCCCAGCTGCGGGTCGCGCCGATCAGCCACGCGGGGGAGCTGCTCGGCCTGATCGTCGTGGAGCGGCCCGCAGACGCGGACGTGTTCACCGAGGAAGACGACCGGGTGCTGACCGAGCTGGCCCGCCAGGCCGGCCTGGCCTTCCACAACGTCCGGCTGGACGCGGCCCTGCAGACCACCCTGGACGAGCTGCGGCAGCAGGCCGACGAGCTGCGCGAATCCCGCGCCCGCATCGTGGCCAGCGGCGACGCCGAGCGGCGCCGGGTCGAGCGCAACCTGCACGACGGCGCGCAGCAGCACCTGGTGGCGCTGGCCGTCAACCTGCGGCTGGCCCGCGACATCATCGCCGACGACCCGGCGGCCGGGGCCGAGATGCTGGCCCAGATGGCCGAGGACGTGCAGGCCACCATCCAGGAGCTGCGCGAGCTGGCCCACGGCATCTACCCGCCGCTGCTGGCCGACAACGGGCTGGGCGAGGCGCTGCGCGCCGCGGCCAGCCGCACCCCGCTGACCGTCACCGTGACCACCGACGGCATCGGCCGGTACTCGCAGGGCATCGAGGCCGCCATCTACTTCTGCTGCCTGGAAGCGCTGCAGAACGCGGCCAAGCACGCGCCGGGGCCACGCGTCGAGCTGCGGCTGTGGGAGGAGTCCGGCGGGCTGCTGTTCTCGGTCCGCGACGACGGCCCCGGATTCGATGCCGCCGCGGGCCCGCGGCGGTCACGGGTTCGTGAACATGTCCGACCGGCTGGGCGCCATCGGCGGCACCGTCCGGTGGGAGTCCCAGCCCGGTCACGGCGCGACGATCAGCGGCTCCGTCCGGTCATCTGTCTCACGTTCTTTGCCGCAACGAAAACCGCCCGGCCGGCTGCCCCGCCGGCGGCACGGTCAGTGGCCGCGAACGACCCCGAGTCGCGCTCCTCCCACAGCCGCCGGAGCGTGTCGGCGCCGAACTGCTCCTTGTTGACGTAGGCGCGTGGCCCCGCTGGCCGCGGCCGCGGGCGGCAGGTCGGCCGACGTCGTAGGTGGAGCAGAGGAACACCACCACGTCGGGGTGGGCGGCCAGGATGCGCCGGGTCGCCTCGATGCCGTTCATCTCCGGCATGTTGATGTCCATCAGCACCAGCGCCGGGTGCAGCGCGTCCACCAGCTCGATCGCTTCCGCGCCGCTGGACGCCTCCCCGGCCAGCTCGAAGCAGTCGATCCGGCGCAGCACGGCCCTGGCGGCCAGCCGGAACGGTGCCTGGTCGTCTACCACGACCACTGCGTGCGGGGTGGTCACGATTCAAGCTTGTCACGGGCGCCCGGCGGGCCGAGGGTGCTGCCACCCGCGGCCGGGGTGGGTCAGCTTCCCGGGGTCCTCGCTTCGCTCCTGCTGCTCAGGTAGAGCAGCACCGCCTTGACCCGGCGGTTCAGGTCCTTCTCCTCGCTCAGCCCCAGCTTGGCGAAGATCGAGTTGGTGTGCTTCTCCACCGCCCGCTCGGACACGGTCAGGGCGGCGGCGATGGCCGCGTTGCTCTTGCCCTGGGCCATCTCCGCCAGGATCTCGGTCTCCCGGGGGTCAGCTGCGCCAGGCTGGACTGCTGTGCGGGACCGGGACCGGACCAGCTCGTCCACGACCATCGGGTCGATCACCGACCCGCCGCGCCACCGCGCGGATGGCCCGGGCCAGCTCGTCCACGCTGGCCACCCGCTCCTTGAGCAGGTAGGCCCGGCCGGCCGAGCCGTGCTCCAGCAGCGCCATCGCGTAGCCGGGCGCGGTGTACTGGCTCAGCACCACCACCCCGACGTCCGGGTGGTTCTCCCGGAGCCAGGCGGCGGCCTGGATGCCCTCGTTGGTCCCGGTCGGCGGCATCCGGATGTCGGTGATGACCACGTCCGGGCGCCTGCTCGCCGACCAGGGCCAGCAGCTGCGGCAGGTCGGAGGCCGTGCCGACCAGCTCGAAGTCCTCGTTCGCCGCGACCAGGCGGGAGACGCCCTCCCGCAGCAGCACGTTGTCCTCGGCCAGCGCGACCCGGATCTTTCCCATACCGGCCGGATCGTAGCGCGCGCCGGCACGTCGCGTGACATTCCGGCGGACAGCGTCGTCGTACAGGTAACAACCGCTACCAGGAAGGAACACCGGCCATGGAACCGCGCCTCAGCCTGCTCGGCAGTACCGTCACGGCCAAGTTCGTCAGATACCTCGTCGCCGCGAACAAGGCGGTCACCGACTCCGGCCTGCCAGCCGCCACGCAGGAACTGGTCAAACTCCGGGCCAGCCAGATCAATGGCTGCGCTGTCTGCACCGACATGCACGCCAAGGACGCTGAGCACGCGGGCGAATCCCAGCTTCGGCTCAACCTGGTCGCCGTGTGGCGGGAGGCGACGGTCTTCACCGAAGCCGAGCGAGCCGCCCTGGAGCTTGCCGAGCAGGGCACCCGCATCGCCGACGCGGCACTGGCGTCACCGACGAAGCCTGGGCTAATGCCGGAAAGCAGTACGACGATGACCAGCTCGCCGCGCTGGTGTCGCTCATCGCCGAGATCAACGCCTGGAACCGGCTGAACGTCATCACCCGCCAGCCCGCCGCGACTACCAGCCCGGTCAGTGGAGCTAGTAACTGCCAGGGTTCTCGGCACAGGTTTGCATGCGGGCAGCCGGGTAGCGAGACCGGTAGCGAGTGAGAGGAGGCTCCTTTGCCACGCGGAGCAAGCCCGAAGAGAGAACGCCAGTACGAGCACATTAAGGACAGCGCACAGCAGCGCGGCGAGAGCCCCGGGCGCGCCACCGAGATCGCCGCCAGGACCGTGAACAAGGAGCGCGCCAGGGCAGGCGAGTCCCGCACCGCCAGCAAGACCTCGACGCAGGACATCTCCTCCGGCCGGCGAGGCGGGCTGCGGTCGCATTCCGGCGCCGCGGGCCGGACGAAAGAGCAGCTGTATGCCGAGGCCCGCAAGCGCAATATCAGGGGCCGGTCCGGCATGACCAAGGCCGAGCTTGAGCGAGCACTCAGCCGCTAGCCAGCCTGGTGCCGTCGCCACGGGCAGCAGCCGGCCGCCTTGCGAGAAGGGATCTTCATCAATGACTCGATACGGCTACTTCCTCGCGTCCGAGGAGCACGAGCCGCAGGAGCTTGTCCGGCTCGCCCGGCTGGCGGAGCAAGCGGGTTTCGACTCACTGTGGATATCCGATCACTTCCACCCGTGGCTGGACGAGCAGGGCCAGAGCGGCTTCGTGTGGTCCGTCATCGGCGCTATCTCCCAGGCGACCTCGCTGCCCATCACCACGGCAGTGACGTGCCCGCTGCAGCGGATCCACCCGGCAATCGTCGCCCAGGCCGCGCGCCACCTCGGCCATGCTGACTGGCGGCAAGTTCACCCTGGGCGTCGGCACTGGGGAGGCACTCAACGAGCACATCACCGGGCAGCGCTGGCCGGCGGCCGACGAGCGGCTGGACATGCTCGAGGAAGCCGTCCAGGTCATCCGGGCCCTGCTCGGCGGCCGCCAGGTCAGCATGACCGGGCAGCACTACACCGTCGAGACAGCACGGCTGTACTCCGTGCCTGACGTTCCGCCGCCGGTGTACGTGTCGGGCTTCGGCGAGAAGGCCGTCAAGCTGGCGGCGAAGATCGCGGACGGCTACATCTGCGTCCAGCCGAACGCGGACTTCGTCCGGCTGTTCCGCGAGTCCGGCGGCGGCGACCGCCCGGTCCAGGGCGGCATGAAAGTCTGCTGGGGAGCCGACGAGGACGCTGCCCGCAAGACCATGCACCGGCTGTGGCGGACCGATGAGATCCCCGGTGAGGCCGCGCAGCTGCTGCCGCTGCCCCGCCACTTCGACCAGGTCGCCGATCTCATCTCGCCCGACCAGATCTCGGCGCCCTGCGGACCGGACCCGGTCCGGCACCATCGACGGAATCCGGGCCTACACCGAAGCCGGGTTCGACGAGGTGTACGTGGGCCAGGTCGGTCCTGAGCAGGACGGATTCTTCGAGTTCTACGCCAGTGAGGTTCTTCCGCGGCTGCGCAACAGCTGAGCTGGCGCCCCCTCGCGCTCAGCTGGCCAGCTGACTTACGGTGCAGGAATGACCAACGCAGCAACTCGCCGCAGCCCGGTGAACAGCACCGCTTTCGTCGCGCCTGACGTGCTACCCCGCGACCGGATGCACGCGGTCGACATGCGCTCGCTGAAGAAGCTGACGCTGCTGCATGACGCGCTCTGGCTGGATACTCAGTGGCTCGACGACATCAGCAAGCTCCCGGCCGACGACCTGGCCGGCGGGTCGGTTGACTCAGTCTTCGGCGGGCGTCGCTCGCTGGATGAACTCATGACCGCCGTGCGCGAGGAGGCGCCGAAGCGGTGCAGGGAGATCAGCAAGATCTGGCGGCCGCTGCCGCTGTCGCTGAACACCACCATGCGGGCCGCGTGGACGCGGATGGAGTACGGCGCGCAGGCGCCCGACCCGTTCGCCACCAATATCGACTACGCCACCGAGGGCGCCCTCCGGTTCGCGCTCGCGCAGGACGGGCAGCAGCTGTTCAGCCGCGAGGCGTGGTACCTGGCCCTGCACGGGACGTGGGTCTGGGCCGAGACCGGCGTAGGCTGCGCGACCAGGGATCCAGTGGTCTTCCGGGGCCTGCACCATCTCGCCGTGGCGGCACCTGACCTGCCTGCCGATAAGCCCGGGCTGGACACCGCGATCGCGCAAGGCCGGCAGGTCACCGCCTACCAGGATCAGGCTGCAGCGGATCCGCTCGACCCGGTCGAGGTCGCCGGCGTCATGGTTCCCGACGTGGAGCTGCTGAGCTGGGACGAGATCCTCTATCTCCGGTCACTGCCGTCCTTCCGGCACGGCCAGGAGCTCATGCGTGAGGGGCAGCTGAAAGGCGACGTGCGCGCGGTCAGCCGGTGGGCCGACCGGCAGCTGAGTGACCTGGTGCTCAAGCTCCGGCCGAGCATGTCCAAGAGCCTGCTCAACGCGTTCGTCGGTAACCTGCCGATTCCGCTGCCAGTCAACCCCATTGGCATCGCCCAGAGCGTGGCGGACATCACCTCGACGGCGCGGATCAACCACGATTTCGGCGGGGTGTTCTGGCTGGCACGCGCCCGCGATCTTGCCGACGCCGCGGCGGACGCGGCTGCTGCCGCCGCGGCCATCAAGCGGATGCAGGCAGGCTCCGCCGGCAGCTCCTAAGCGGGCGAGACGGTCCTGCGCATCACGCAGTGGTTCTTCCCCTTGGGCCGCTCGTAACTGAAGCCGGCCTTCTCGAAGAGGCTGCGCGTCGCGTTATAGAGGAAGGATGGCGTCACCTTCTGGCCGCCGGTGTCCTGCGGGTATGCCTCCACCACCCCGCCGCCGGCCTGCGCTATCAGCTGCAGGGCGCCGTGCAGCGCGGCGTCTGCCAGGCCCTGGCGCCGGTACTGCCTGTCAACGAAGAAGCAGGTGATCCGGTAGTCAGGCAATCGGCCGAGGCCGGCCTCGTACTCCTTCCTGTGGTTGATGTTCGGCAGCTCGGCCGGCGGCCCGTACTCGCACCAGGCGACGGCTACATCGCCGTCGAACACCAGCGCGGCGTGCGCGTTGCCGCCTCTCACCAGGCCCTCCTTGAAGGCGCGGTTGCTCTCGGCTGTCCGCTCCCGGCCGCCCCTCTCGGCGACTGACGCATGGAACCAGGTACACCAGCAGCCGTTCCAGACACCGTTGTGCCGCCCCGCGAGCTGGGCAAAGGCCTCCCACGTGCCGGGGCCAAGCGGCCTGATCGTGTACTCGCCTGCCGTCTGCTCTGAGTCCGTCATGATGGGTAGGTTAGAACGATTAACGGACGCAGGGCGTCCGGGAATACGCGCGCGTTACCGCATGTTCCGAGCGAGCGTGACGCAGCAGCAGGAATCCCTTGAGGACATGCAGTTCTGGTTCGATCCGCTGTGCCCGTGGGCGTGGATCACTTCCCGCTGGATGCTCGAGGTGGAGCAGGTGCGGCCGGTCCGGGTCGACTGGCGGATCATGTCGCTGGCCTACCTGAACCTGATCCAGCACGAGGGCAAGGGCCTGAGTCCCGAGTACCTGGAGCGGATGGACAAGGCCTGGGGCCCGATCCGCGTGGTCGCCGCGGCCGCCCGGCAGGCTGGTCCCGGCATCCTCGGCCCGATCTATACCGCGATCGGCACGAGACTCCATAACGAGGGCCGCAGAGACGATCCGAAGGTGATCCCCGAGGCGCTGGCTGAACTCGGCCTGCCCGAGGGCCTGGCAGACGCCGCCGAAAGCACCGAGTTCGACGATGAGATCAAGCGGTCTCATCACGAGGCCTTCGACGTCGTCGGAACGGACGTGGGCACTCCCGTCATCCGGATCCGCGGCAACGCCATCTTCGGCCCGGTCATCACGCCTATCCCCCGCGGCGAGGCGGCAGGACGGCTCTGGGACGGCGTGGTCCTGGTGACCGAGGCGGACGGCTTCTTCGAGCTCAAGCGGACCAGGGACCGCAAGCCGACATTCGACTGATCCGGCACCAGGCGAGCGCATGATCAGTCCGGGCGCGAAGAGTCAGTCCGGGCGCAGGACGCGGTCGAGCCAGCCGAACGACCGCGCGTGATACAGAGTGCGCGCACCTGCCTCGCAGTGATCGCCTGCGCCCTCTGCTGCCGTGAAGGTGACGAATTCCTTCCGGCCTGCCAGCGCCCGGACGAGCTGCGGCGCCGACTGGCTGATGTCGTCACCCTCAGCGTTGCAGACGAAGACCGGGCAGGTGATCTCCGCTGCCCTGCCTTTCAGGGTGTACTCGCGCAAGCAGAGCAAGTAGCCGACCGGGTCATCGGCACCGTGCACCTGCTGGCCGCGGCGCAGCGCCCAGCCCGCGGTGGGCTTACGTTCCAGCGCGCGCAGGATTCGCCGCAGCACCGGGGTCGCCGCGCTCCGGCCGCCGGTCAGGCCGCCGGCCAGCGGCCCCGGGATTCGCTCGAGCGCAGCGGCGAACAGGTCATAGGATCCGCAGTCGGCGATGCACGCGGCGAGCCGGTGCTCGGCGCTGGCGGCACGGGGCGCGAGGTAACCGCCGAGGCTCAGGCCGATGATAGCGATCTTGCCGGCGTCGACCTCCGGGCGAGACAGCAGGTAGTCCACGACCGGGGTCACGACGTTCTCCCAGTCCGGCCTCAGGACCAGGCCCTGCTGCAGCAGCGCCGACCCCTGGCCGGGCCCGTCGAAGGCGAGCACGTGGTAACCGCGGGCCAGCGCCGCGGCGCCGTTGAAGAAGTACAGCTCCTCTGCAGTTCCGTCGTAGCCACCCGTGAGAATCACCGTGGCCCGTGGCTGCTGACTGCTGTCGGCGCGGAAGAAATAGCCGGGCAGCGTCGTGTCCTCGTAGGGAATCTGCACGGCCTCAGGCGGCACCGCCAGCAATGCCGCTCCGCGCCGGAACGCGTCCGCCTGGCGCGCGCTGGCCGCCGCGAGGCGCGGATCCGCCGGGGTACCCATCAGCATGACGCCGGCCGTACGGAAGTAGCTGGACGACCGCCAGAAGGCCAGCCGCGCGGACTCGGTGCGCCCGGCTGCCAGCTCACCTTCCGCGAGGTCCAGTGCCCGGCCGGCAGTGGAGACCCACTCGTCGTGCCAGCTTGTCAGGTCGGTGCCCCGCACTCGGGCGGCCGTTGCCAGGCACTCCCCTACGTCGGCGCCGCCATAGGGCGCTGAGCCCATCGTCCGCAGCGTCTGCGCACCCAGAAGGACATCCTTGCTTCCGACTCGGATCACGCGCCACCTCCGGCCAGGACGATACACGGATGACATCCGGCGACGGAGTGCACGACAGGCAGGCGGGATGGCATCGACGCCTGCGCCTAGGTCACAGCAGGTCGGCGATGAGGCTGGCCGCGCGCGCCGCGCCGTCGCTGGCCACCGGCAGATAGTCGACCGGGCGGCCGATCTCGCTCGCGATGGCGGCGGCGATGTCGGCCGGCTGCGCGGTCTCGAAGTCCATGCGCCGGCCCGCCCGGTACCGCTCGAGCCGGTGCGGGACGTGAATGTTCTGCTCGAAGTGGTGGCGCAGCGGGAAGTACAGGAACGGCCGGCGTGCCGCCGTCAGCTCCATCGCCGTGGTCAGGCCGCCCTGCACGATCGCGAGGTCGCATGCGGCCAGGTGCCGGTACAGGTCGGGCACGTACGGGCGGACGTCGAGCCCGTCGCAGGCGGGCAGGCTCGCCGGGTCGATCCGCGGGCCGGTCACGATGATCATCCGCAGATCCGGCACCAGGCGCTTCGCCTCAGGGAAGGCCGCGATCACCCGGCGCAGCAGGCTTCCGCCCACGCCGGACCCGCCCACGGTGGCGATGCAGACGCGCTCGCCTGGCCGGTACCCCAGCGCCTCCCGGTCCCCCTGCGAGCGCGGATCGAATCCGGTGACGTAACCGGCGAAGTCATAGTTCTGCTCGGTCCACTCGCGGATGGCCGGCAGCCCGGACCCGAAACTGTCCGGCACGATGTCGGCGGGCTCGCCGACGAAGATCGCCCGGTCCCGGAGCCGCGGGTAGCGCGCGACGTGCTCGATCATCTCGGCGTTGTAGTCAGCCGTCAGCGCCGCCTCGCGCTCGCCGCCGGCGGCGACCGGCAGCCAGCCGACGAAGTCGGTGAGCCATACGTATGCAGCTGACTTGAGCTCGGGGTTCTCGTGCAGGTAGTAGTCGAGCTCCCAGGCCTCGTCGCCGATCCACAGGTCGTACTGCTCGTCGGCGGCAAGATCCTGGAAGACCATGAAGTTGGCAACGAGAATCTCGTCCATCCGCCGCCAGGCCTGGAAGCAGTGCAGATCGTGCCCGGCCGACTCGGACTCGATGTGGCCGGCTTCGCTGGCAAGGAACGCGCTGGCAGGGTGGATCCGCTCCCCCCGCTCGGCCAGCGCCGCGGTGACCGGATGCTGGGCCAGCCAGTCGATCTCCAGGCCGGGATGCAGGACACGCAGCTGCTCGGCAATGGCAATGTCTCGCTGGGCATGGCCAAGGCCGATCGGCGAGGAAAGGTAGAGCGCGCGCTTGCGCCGCGACCGGCCGCGGCGCCAGAGCGGCCGGGGCTGCGGCGGGCAGGCGAAGTCGCGGATGATCGAGGTTCGTCCGGACCGGATCGCGCAGGTGCGGTGCGTGGCCTGATCCGTCCATGGTGACCAGGTCAGCGGACGGGAGCAGCTTGGCGACGGCCGGGCCGCGGGCCGCCCCGACGATCGCGTCCTCCGTCCCCTGGATGATGAGCACCGGGCAGCGGACCTGCGCGCACAGCTCGCGCACGCTGTCCTCGTCGTTGGACCAGGCCGCGTCCATGCCGCGCAGGATTGTCACCGGGTCGGTCTCCAGGCCCCACCCGATCGCGTCCTCGATCTGCTTGGTGGAGTGCGGCTCGGTGAACGTCTGCGAGAAGAAGAAGTCCAGGAACCCTGGCCAGTCCCGCAGCCAGTAGTGCCGGTTCCATTTCGCCCAGCCCTCTTCCGTGGGCAGTTCGCTCGACGAAGGAGTACGGGCCTTCCTCGTCGGCCGGCTCCGGGCTGACGAGGAAGTTCGGCGCGATCAGGACCAGCGAGGTGATCCGCTCGGGCTGCTCGGCGACCAGCAGCAGTTCCTCGCCGCCGCCGCACCAGGCGACGACTGCCGCGGTGCGCCGCGCCGACGGCGTCCAGCACCGCCAGCGCGTCACGCGCGAACTCGCGCCGGTCGTAGGCGGCGACGTCGATCGGCCGGTCCGAACGCCCGTTACCGCGCGGATCGAACGTCACCACCCGGCCGTGCCTGGCCAGGTAGGGAATCTGGAACTTCCAGATCCGGGAATGGACGATCTCCCAGGTCGGCATCAGCAGAATGACGGGCCCGCCGGTGCCGTACGCCTCGTAGTACCGGACCCCTCGCAGGTGCCCTCGCGCGTGATGAGCGCCCGCGTCTGTCGGGGTACCGACAGCTAACCGCTGACTGCTCGCACGGATGCGGGCCCGGTGCGCATCTGCGCGATCCCATCACGGCCGCGCCTCGAACACGGGTTGAACGGCGTCTCCGCGGCCCGGCGGAAGCGAGTGAAGCCCGCGCCTTCACCACGTCCGGCATCCGCGCCTCCCCGGCCTGGGCGCCGAGTGCCAGCCCGACGTCCTGGGACAGCGAGGCCGGCGTGCACAGCAGCGTGGAGAACGCATAGTAGGCACGTCCCACAGGATTGAGGTTCTCCTCGACCCGGTCCCCGGCCTAGGGTTCCACGATCATCCAGGTGCCATCGGGCTTGAGTGTGCTGCGGACATGGCGGGCCGCCCCCACCGGGTCGCCCATGTCGTGCAGGCAGTCGAACATCGTCACGAGGTCGTAGTCAGTTCCTTCGTAAGCCGCTGCCGGGGCTGTCTCGAATCTGGACCCGTCCGGACCGCCCGCCTCAGCCGCCCGCCGCCGGGCAGTCTCAACCGAGCCGTCGTGATAGTCCGATCCGGACAAAACCGAGTTCGGGTAGGCCTGGGCCATCAAGATCGTTGACGCCCCGTGCCCGCAGCCCACGTCGGCGACCTGCGCACCGCGCTCGAGCTTGGCCACCACGCCATCGAGCGCAGGCAGCCAGGCAGCGGTCAGGTTGGCGTTGTAGCCGGGGCGGAAGAACCGCTCGCACCCTCGTGCACGTCGTGGACATGCTCATGCCAGCCGTAACCCGGCGCCGGTCCTGGCCGCGTCCGTGATCGTCGGCGAGTCCAGCACCGAGCCGAGCGCGATCTGGAAGAACCCGGGCAGGTACGCCGGGCTGTGCGGCATCGGTGAGGGCGATGGCCTGCTCCGGCGGCAGGGTGTACCGCCCGCTTTCCGGCTCGTAACTGACGAAGCCCCCCGCCGCCTGGGCATTGAGCCACTCGCTAACGTAGCGCTCGGCTGTCCCGGTGCGCCCGGCGAGGTCAGCCGGGGACAGCGGGCCCGCGTCGGCAGGGCCCGGTACAGCCCGAGCTTGTCGCCCATGACGACCAGTGCGGTGTTCAGCGCGGCACCGACCTCCCCGACCGCCCGGAAAACGAACTGCTGCAGTTTGCCCTTGTCGACTTCGGCGGGCTGGTCGGGTGCTGACGATGCCGCTCCTGTCGCCGTTGTTTCGGCGAGCGTAAAGCGGGCCGAGCTGGCCTCGCCTCCGGTGGGGCACCTAGTCGGGCGCCCGCTTCCGCTGGATAGCACCAGGGTGCCTACAATCGCGCCATGCTGCTGGGCCGCGCTGACGAGCAGCGGGAAATCGGGCAGGCGCTGGCGCGGGCACGGTCCGGCGCCAGCGCGGTGCTGGCGCTGTCCGGGGAGCCGGGAATCGGCAAGACGGCCCTGCTCGGCTACGCAGCGCAGCGTTCGGCTGATGCGGCTGCTGCGGGCACGCGGAATCGAGTCCGAGGCGCAGATCCCGTTCGGCTCGCTGCTTGAGCTCATCCGCCCGGCCCTCGTGCTGCTTGACAAGATTCCCGCGCCGCAGGCCGCCGCGTTGGAGGCCGCCCTCGCTCTGCGGCCGGCGGCGGCGCAGGACCGTTTCGCGGTCGGAGCGGCCACACTCAGCCTGCTCGCCGCCTACGCCGAGGAAGCTCCGGTCGCCGTGCTGGTGGACGACGCCCAATGGCTCGACGGACCAAGCGCGGTGGCGCTGCTGTTCGCGTTCCGTCGCATGGTGGCCGACCCCATCGCGGTCCTGATCGCCGTCCGAGCGGGAGAACCGTCCCTGCTCGACGGGGCCGACCTGCCGGTGCTCCAGGTAGGCGGGCTGAGCCTTGACGAAGCGGCCCTGCTTGCCCCCCGGCTTTCGCCTGAGTCGGTTCGGCGGCTGCACCAGGCCACGGCGGGAAACCCGCTGGCGCTGCGGGAGCTGGCGGCCGACGCCGGCGACACCGACATGATGCTGATGCCCGAGGACGCCCCGGTGATGGTCTCGGCGCGGATTTCGGGTGCATTCCTGCGTCGTGCTAGCCTGCTGGACCCGGAGGCCAGGCAAGTCCTCGTGCTCGCGGCGATTAGCGGCACCGGCGACCTGGCAACCCTGGAACGGGCGGCGGCCCGGCTCGGTATCGACCTGTCCGGGCTGGGCCCGGCGGAGCAGGCCGGGCTGGTCAGCCTAGGCGCGGGGACGGTGGAATTCCGGCATCCGCTAGCCCGGTCGGCCGTCTATGCTGACGCGCCCGCCAGCCAGCGGCGCGCGGCCCACCAGGCGATGTCCGCCGTGCTCCCCGACCGGGACGCGGATCGCCGCGCCTGGCATCTGGCCGCGGCGGCGGTCGGACCGGACGAAACAGCGTCCGCGGCCCTTGCCCAGACGGCCCCCAGCGCGCGACCGCAGCGCCTACGCCACGGCGGCGGCGGCGTTCGAGCGAGCCGGGCGGCTCGCCGCCGACGACGATCGGCGGGCGTGGCTGCTGTGGCAGGCGGCCGAGGCCGGATGGCTGGCCGGCCCGGACCACGCCGTCGCTCATGCTCGATGAGGCTCGCGCGCTGGCCGCCGATGCCCGCACCCTGATCGAAGTCGACCGGCTGGCCGGGCACATCGCGACGCTGCGCGGCCCGGTGATGGACGGTCACGCGATCCTCACCGCGGCAGCGGCGCAGGCCGATCCCGATTCGGCCGTGGCGATGTTGGCCGAAGCGGCCAGCGCGTGCTTCTACGCGGGGAATCCGGCCGAAATGCTGGCGGTGGCCGAGAAAGCCCGAGCCGGGCTGCCCGCCGACTCCTCGGTACGCGCCCGCTTCCTGGCCACCATGGCCCTGGGGATGGCCCGGATCTTCGGGGGAGATGCCGCCTCAGGCGCGCGGCGGTGCGCAGGCGGTCACGCTGGCCGAAAACTCGGCCGATCTGCGCGACGATCTGCGCCTGCTGCCCTGGCTGGCCGTGGCACCGTTGTTCCTCCGCCGAGGCGCGCCGGGCGTTCCCTGCTCGATCACGCGCTGCAGACGGCGCGGTCCCGCGCCGCCGTCGGCGTGCTCCCCTTCGCGCTCAACCTGATCGCCCGCGACCAGGCCACCACGGATCGCTGGGCGGTCGCCGACTCGACCTACCGTGAAGCCATCGACCTGGCCCGGGAGAGCGGGCAGCATACCGAGCTGGCTTTCGGCCTGGCCGGGCTGGCCTGGCTGCACGCCCGCCGCGGCCGGGAAGAGAAAGGCCGGGCGCGGCGGCCGAGGCTCTCGAACTGTGCCAGGGAATGGGCATGCGACTGCACGAGGTCTGGGCCACGGCGGCCTTGGGCGAGCTCGAGCTCGGCCTAGGCAACGCCGCCCGCGCGGTAGTCCTCTTCGAGCGCGACCAGCAACAGCTCGATGAACTCGTGATCACGGACCCGGATCTTTCACCCGGCCGCGGAACTGGTCGAGGGGTACCTCCCCTCGGGCGCCACGCGCGCGCAGCGGGTCGCCTCCCGGTTCTCAGCCGCCGCGGAGGCCAAAGGGCAGCCGTGGTCGCATGCCCGGGCCCTGCGCGCCCAGGGGATGCTCGCCGACGAAGACAGTTTCGCCGCTGCCTTCGAGGGCGCGAAGCCTGCACGGGCAGACACCGGACACATTCGAAGCGGCGCGTACGCGGCTTGCTTTCGGGCAGCGGCTGCGGCGCTCCCGGAACAGGTCGCTTGCGCGCGAGCAGTTGCGCGCGGCGGCGGACGACTTCGACAGACTCGACGCCCGGCCTTGGGCCGACCGCGCCCGGGCAGAACTCGCGGCTACGGGTGAAACGCACCGGCGGCGCGACGACGGTGCAAGCATCGACGACCTGACACCGCAAGAGCTCCACGTTGCGCTGCTGCTCGCCAGCGGGAGAACCACGCGGGAAACCGCCGCCGCGCTGTTCCTCAGCCCTAAGACCGTCGAATACCACCTCCGCCACGTCTACCAGAGACTCGGAATCCACTCCCGCGACGAGCTGGCCCGTGCCCTGGCCGCCCAGTCGCCGGGTCCGGCAGGCGCCGGACAGCTGACGTCCTAGCCTCGCGCGACCGTCCTGCTCATCACGCAGTGGTACCTCCCCTTGGGCCGGTCATAGCTGAAGCCGGCCTGCTCGAACAGCCGACGGGTGCCGTTATAAAGGACGGACGCCGGAACCCGCTGGCCGCCGGTGTCCTGCGGGTACGCCTCCACCACCCCGCCGCCTGCCTGCGCGATCAGCTCCAGGGCGCCGCGAACTGCGACGTCTGCCACTCCCCTTCCGCGGTGCTGCCTGTCTACGAAGACGCAGGTAAGGCGGTAGTCAGGCGGCGTGCCCAGGCCCGCCTCGTACTCCTTGCGGTGGTAGATGTCGGGCAGCTCGTCTGGCTGGCCGTACTGGCACCACGCCACTGCGGCATCGCCGTCGAACACGAGCGCGGCGTGTGCCCGGCCTTCGCTGACCAGCCGCTGCTTACGGCCCCTGTTGCCCTCGCCAGGCTGCCTCTCGGCACAGGACCGCTGGAACCGCATGCACCAGCAGCCGCCGCCCTCCGCCCAGCAGGAACCGTGGATCGCCGACCAGCAGCCGTTGTGCCGTTCGGCGAGCTGCGCGAAGTCACCCCAGGTATCGGGCCCAAGCGGCCTGATCACGTACTCCGTCATGCCCCTGCACCTTCCTTCCCGGCCTCCGTCAGCTCGCACCTTAACCCCGGATGCGGACGATCGGCGTCCGGAAGGTG
>CAVOKK010000007.1:0-141446 GCA_963696455.1 uncultured Actinomycetota bacterium | reverse complement strand
GCTCCTCCCAGTTCACGTCCATCACCGGCACCGGGTAGCCGTACGTCGCCGGGAACTCCCACGCCATGACCGCCTCGACCGCTGCACCCGTCAGCCGCGCCTGCCCGATTGCCCAGGCCAGCGCAGCCTTCGACGGCACCGACCCGTCCACGCCGACCACGATCCGGCGGGCGTGACCGGACGTCTGCATCGTCATCATCATCTCCGTTCGAGCGGATGTCGCTGTCGCGAGCGTAGCGGCATCGGTCTGCCCTGTCCAGCGAGTCCGGTGACCTCATGGCTCTGTCTCTCCGGGTCCCCGCTGCGATCGTGACTTCTGGATCCGCGGCCAGCTCGCGCCGACCACCAGCCGGACGGGAAGCGACGCGATGAGCTCGCCCGCACAGCCTGGCGAATCCCTTCCCGGGCATGCCTGTCCTGGCAGTTATCTCCGCTGGCCTGGCGCCGGTCGTGCTCGTCAGCGCCTGGGTGATCGCTGGCACGCTGCAGCCCGCCTCCTACAGTCCCGTCCGCCAGACGGTGAGCGTGCTGGCGGGCCACGCCGGAACCGACCGGTCGATCATGACCGCGGGCCTGCTCGCGGTCGGCTGCTGCCACCTGGTGACGGCGGCGGGCCTGACCATCGTCCGCGCCAGAGCGCGAATCGTGCTGACAGCAGCCGGGATTGCCAGCATCGGGGTCGCCCTGTCACCGGAGCCAGCGCACGGGACCTCACTGCGCCATCTGGCCTGGACCGTTGCGGCCGCGGCGGCACTCACGCTCTGGCCTGTCCTGGCGGCCAGGACCGAGCCGCGACCGCTCATCGTAGGCATCCCCGTGACTGCCGTCGTGACCGCTCTCCTGGTCGTGCTGCTCGGCTGGCTGGTCGTGCAGACCCGCGGCGGCGATGTGCTCGGCCTGGCCGAGCGCCTGACAGCGGCCGCGCAGAACTTCTGGCCGTTCCCGTCGCCCTGGTCCTGTACCGCGTCACGCGCCGGCCTGTCAGGCTGCCGACTTGCGGTAGAGCCGCAGCGAGATGACGAGGAAGGACGCGAAGATGCCAGCGCACCAGGCAGCAGCCTGCCAGCACGTCGTGGTATACCGGACCGCCCTCGAACAGTGCCCGCACGGAGTTGATCGTCACGGTGGCCGGCTGATTCCGGGCGAAGGGCTGCAGCCAGCCGGGCATGGTCGCCACGGGCACCAGCGCGGAGCTGGCGAAAAACAGCACGAACATCGGCACGATGGCGGTCATCTGGGCCGTCTGCGGATCCTTCACGGCAAGCCCGATGGCAGCGTAGACCCAGGTCATGGCATAACCAAAGGCGATGATCAGCGCCACCCCGGCCAGGCACGCGGCCGCCGTGTTGTGGAAGCGGAAGCCGACAAGCACGCCGAGGCCGATCAGGAAGGCAAGTGCGAGCATGCCGCGGCAGAGGTCAGCCAGCGTGCGGCCCGCCAGGAACGCTGACCGGGCCATCGGCAGGCTGCGGAACCGGTCGATCATCCCGGCCTGCAGGTCCTGTGCCAGCGCCAGCGCGGTCGTCATTCCGCCGATCAGAACCGCCTCGAGGAAGATCCCCGGCACGACGAAGTCGACATAGTCCAGGCCGGGAACGTGGATGGCGCCGCCGAGCACGTACCGGAACAGCAGCAGGATGATGGTCGGCTGGACGACCGACATGAACAGCAGCTGCGGCGTGCGGATAAGCCGGAGCAGATTCCGCCGGGTAATCCCGGCGATGTCCCGCACAGTGAGGCGCAGGCTGACCGGCACCGGTCGCGGCACCGGCCGGACGGTCAGGTCAGTCACGAACCGCTCCCGCCGTGGCGGCGGACGCGTCAGGCGCCGCGGGCCTGCCAGTGAGAGCCAGGAAGACGTCGTCAAGCGAGGGACGCCGGATTTCCAGGTTCTCCAGCTCAATGCCGCCGTCGTCGAGCGCGCGCCCGGCGGCAATCAGGTCGCGCGGCCCGCCCCGGACCGGCATGCTGATCTGCCGCGACGCCTGATCAAGCTGCGGTGCGGCGCGGCCGAGGCCAGCCACCAGCGCGGCCGCACGGGCCAGATCAGCCTGGACCGCCACCCGGACCTCCAGCACGTTGCCGCCGAGCTTGTCCTTCAGCTCGTCAGCCGTCCCGTCAGCCGCCACCCGGCCGGAGTCCATGACGACGATACGGTCCGCCAGGTGCTCTGCCTCCTCCATGTACTGAGTCGTCAGCAGGACCGTGGTGCCCTCCGCTACCAGCTCCCCGATCAGTGCCCACAGATCGTTGCGGGTCCGCGGGTCAAGTCCGGTCGTCGGCTCGTCCAGGAACAGCACGGGCGGCCGGCCGATCAGGCTGGCCGCGAGATCCAGGCGACGGCGCATGCCGCCTGAGTAAGTCTTGACGAGCTGATCGCCGGCCGCGGCCAGCGACATCGTCGCCAGCGCCTCCCGTGCGCGCCGCTTGTACACCGGTCTGGCCAGGTGATACAGCAGTCCGGCAAGCTCGAGGTTCTCCCGGCCGGTCAGCAGCTCGTCGACGGCAGCGTACTGACCGGCCAGGCCGATCATGGAGCGGATGGCCGCAGCGTCCTTCCTGACATCCAGCCCGGCGACCGTGGCCCGCCCGCTGTCCGGTTCCAGGAGGGTAGTGAGGACACGGACAAGCGTCGTCTTCCCGGCACCGTTCGGGCCGAGCAGGGCCAGCACCCGGCCAGCTCCGACCGAGATCGTTACCTCGTTCAGTGCGACGGTGCTGCCAAATCGCCGGGTAACCGCCTCTACCTCGATCATCGGGGCGGGTGGCACGGTACCTCCCATAGCTCGGACCGACTCCAGGCCTCCTCACTGTGGCCGGGGCTCGCTTCGGGCCGCCAGAGACCAAGGTCCCTGCGGTTACAGCAGGACGACTCTCCGCGCGGAGCGCTGCCGCTCAGGATGCTGAGAGTAGGCACGAACACAGGAGGACGAGGACGCATGGCAGCGCACGCACCAAGGATCGTGGTAGGCGTCGATGGCTCGCCGTCAGCCGACGAGGCGCTTCGGTGGGCCATTCAGCAGGCGCAGCTCGCCGGCGGGACTGTTGACGCGGTGAGCGCGTGGGAGTACCCGCCGTCCCTGGGGGGCGTGGGCATGGCTCCGGTCGGGATGTATGACTCCACGGACTTCAGCCAGGTCGCCGCCAGCACCCTGGCCGAGGCGATCGCGCGGGTGACCGACCCCGCGGACGCCGGGGTTACTGTGCACTCGCGTGTCGCCGAGGGCAATGCCGCCACTGTGCTGCTCGCCGCCGCCGACGGCGCCGATCTGCTAGTCGTAGGCAGCCGGGGGCACGGCAGCTTCGCCTCGGCACTGCTGGGCTCGGTCAGCCAGCACTGCGTGCACCACGCCAGGTGCCCGGTCGTCGTGATCCGCAAAGACAAGGCCTAGGCGGACGGGTACTTGGCGAGGATCTCCCGCAGCCGCGCGGCGAAGCGCAGCGACTCGGCGCGGTCGCGCTGCCAGACGTTGCGGCCGAAGATAAGGCCGGTAGCGCCGGCCTCCATCGACTGCCTGGCCTTGTCCAGCATGACCTCGTCACCGGCGCGTTCCCCGCCAGAAACCAGCAGCAGCGTGCGGCCGGCCGAGGTGACCACCGCATCGATCGCCTGCTGTGACGAGAAGTCGCGCACATAGTCCTGCGGCACGCCCGCCTGCTTCTCCGGATGAGGGAAGTTGACCTTGACGATGTCGGCCCCTAGCTCACTGGCCGTCCTGGCCGCGTAGTCGACGGCGTAGAGCGAGTCCTTGCCGCCCTTAGCGTCCACGGCGGTTCCCCGCGGGTAGGACCACACGATCAGCGGCATGCCCAGCCGCCGCGCGTCGTCGCGCACCCGCAGGAGCTGCCCGAAGTCGTGCTCCTGCGCTGGCGAGCCGACATATAGCGTGTAACCGACCGCGTCGGCACCGAGGCGCACCGCGTCCTCAACGGTCGCGTTCAGCGGGGACAGCGGATCGAGGGGCGGGATGTCGGTCTTCCCGTTGAGCTTCAGCACCAGCGGGATCTCGCCGGCGTAATCCCAGTAGAACTTCTCGGCGAGGCCGATCTGGATGGCGATGCCGTTGAATCCGCCCTCCAGCGCCAGGCTGATCACGTAGCGCGGGTCGGCGGCAGCAGGGTTGGCGAAGAAGTCCCGCGGGCCGTGCTCAAGGCCCTGGTCGTAGGGCAGGAACATCGCCGTGCCATTGCCGAGGCCGTGCTGGTGCAGGATCCGGTACAGGCGCGCCTTCTTGCCAGTGCTCAGGCCCAGGTCTTCCAGGGCCGGCCGGGTATTCATGGCAGCCTCCTCGCAGGTTTAAACGTCCGGTTCCGGCTAGACGGCAGCGCGGCCGCGCTCGCCCGTGCGAACGCGCAGCGCGCTCTCGACCGGGCAGACCCAGATCTTGCCGTCGCCGATGGAGCCGGTATTCACGGCCTTCGCGATAGCGTCCGTCATGACTTCGGCCTGCTCGTCCTGGACCAGCACGTCGATGCGGATCTTCGGCAGGACCATTGCGCTTCGGTCCTCGAGCGCCGCTGTCGCGTGATGGCCATACTGCTGGCCGAAGCCCATCACCTCGGAGACGGTCAGTCCCGCGCCTCCGGTAGCGGCGACCGTGCGGACGACGTCGTCGAGCTTGTCCGGCTTCACGACCGCGGTAATCAGCTTCATCACAGCTCACTCCCATCGGGCGGACCGGAGTTCCTCCGCGACAACAGCGGACTCCGCCCGTCCTTAGCTCTCCTTGCCAGCCTCGGCCCGGCTGGCAAGGCCGGCCAGTGCCGAAAGGCACTAGCGCCGGGCCCTCAGGCCGCTGGAATAGCCAGCTGTCCGGTGCCTGAGAGCAGGGTTGCTGAGCCGGAACTGGGAACATGCGGCCAGCCGCCGTCCGGCCCGCCGGGTGATCTGAGGTGTGGAGCGCCGGGGGGCGGCCCGGAAGCCGGGCAGCCCCTCCGGCGGCTGTTACCGGTGCGCGAACCGGCCGCCCCGGCTCGAAGACCGGCCGCTGACCAGGTGATAGGCGAGCAGCAGGACGGCAGCGCCGATGATGGCAGTGATCCAGGTAGACAGGTTGAAGAAGCCGTGGATGCTGTGGATGTGGAACAGCTTGGTGGCGACCCAGCCGCCAAGCAGTGCTCCGACGATCCCGATAACGCAGGTGAGAATAAGCCCCTGCTGTCGCTTTCCGGGGATCAGCATATTGGCAATGAGGCCCGCAATCAGGCCAAGAACGATCCACGCGATGATGCTCATAACTGACTCCTCGTCAGCAGGCCAAGATGAAGTGCGCGCGGTAGTCAGTAATGCACTGGTCCGGGGACCGAAATAAAAAAGCTCCGAGGCCTCAGGCCCGCGCCCGCGCAATTTACGGATGCGGCTGCCGAAGTCCGGAGCAACACCTTTACTCTATGCGGCTTTCCTGAGTAGCGCAAAGCCCATGCACAATGGCGCGCGTTGCCGTGACTGCAGGGGTGGCCTAGGCTGGCGGTTACAGGCCCGAAGCGTCATTTTCTCCGCCCGCATCAGGGCGACGACGCACGGCACTGGACGCTGCTCCAGACCTCGGCGGTCATCTACTGACCCTTAGCTGAGCCGAGGCGCTATGGCTGCGACATCTGCAAGAACCGCCGTGCACACTGTCGCGGCCGACGAGTCCGGGCGCGCCCTGCCCGCTCAGAGCCGGGAGCAGCTCGCCGCGCTCGCTGACCGCGACCTGCTTTCGATGGTGCACTCGCTGCCTCGCTCGAGCGAGGCGCGCGCAGTGGCATGCGATCTGCTCGTCACCCGGTACCGGGGCCTCGTGCGGTCCTGCGTCAGGCAGTACTCGCATAGTCCGGAACCGGTCGACGACCTGATGCAGGTCGGATATGTCGGCCTGCTGAAGGCAATCAACAACTTCGATCCGGCACGCGGGTTTGGCCTGGGTGTCTACGGCAGGCCCTGCATAATCGGCGAGATCAAGCGGCACTTCCGTGACAAGCGGTGGCAGGTGCATATGGAGCGCCGGCTCCAGGAGCTGGTACTGGAGGTCCGCGAGGTTACCCTCAGGCTGGCGCAGGAACGCGGCCGCCTGCCGTCAGACGCTGAGCTGGCCGGCTACCTGGGAATCCGCGAGGCAGACGTCCGCGCCGCCAGGGCGGCGGAGCTGGTACTGCAGCCAGTGTCACTTGACGAGCCGCTGCACGGCCAGCCCGGCACGTTCAGCCTCGCGGATCAGCTGGGCGAGCAGGATCCGCGGCTGGAGCACATCCTCAGCATGCGGTCAGTCGGCACCCACTGGCCTGAGCTGCCTGCACGCGAACGGCAGGTCCTGGTGCTGCGCTTCCATGGTGGCCAGACCCAGGCTCAGATCGGCCAGCAGCTCGGCATCTCCCAGGTGCATGTCTCCCGCTTGCTCGCACACGCGCTTGGCTACCTGAGGGACCGCCTCCTCGGCCTGCCGGAGCGCGCAGCCGACACCATCCTCGACGCGGCTCCGCGCATCAGCCTCGCCGGCAGTGCGGCCTCGCACCGCAGACCGCCTGTGACGCTGCGAGTCAGCGTGAGTGCCGTAGCTGCGGCGCCTGAGTGCGCAGTCGCCGCCGGCGCCGGGCCGGAACCAGCCGCAGCAGCCGCAGCCGGATCACGTGCAGGTGCCCCTGCACCCGTTTCGCCCCCGCAATCACGTTCTCAGTTCCCGGCATCGCCTCGTTGACGGCCAGCCTCGTGAAGACGCGAACAGCGACTTAAGGCGATTGTCGGCAGCGAGCTGGATCTCTATCCCTCCAGAGCCCGTCGCTGCCGCGCACACCATACCACTCTTCCTGCTCCCCCCGCTCACCCCACATATCACCGCTCTCCCCCTGAGGCGTGGAGCGCCGGGGGGCGGCCCGGAAGCCGGACAGCCCTCCGGCGGCTATTAGCGGTGCGCGAACCGGCCGCCCCGGCTCGAAGACCGGCCGCTGACCAGGTGATAGGCGAGCAGCAGTACGGCAGCGCCGACGATGGCAGTGATCCAGGTGGACAGGTTGAAGAAGCCGTGGATGCTGTGGATGTGGAACAGCTTGGTGGCGACCCAGCCGCCAAGCAGTGCTCCGGCGATCCCGATGACGCAGGTGAGAATAAGCCCCTGCTGTCGCTTCCCGGGGATCAGCATGTTGGCAATGAGGCCCGCAATCAGGCCAAGAACGATCCACGCGATGATGCTCATAACTGACTCCTCGTCAGCAGGCCAAGATGAAGTGCGCGCGGCAGTCAGTAATGCACGGGTCCGGGGACCGAAAGAAAAAAGCCCCGCGGCCTCAGGCCCGCGCCCGCGCAATTAACGGATGCGGCTGCCGAAGTCCGGAGCAACGGCTCTACTCTATGCGGCTTTTCTGAGTAGCGCAAAACTCACGCACAATGGCGCGCGTTGCCGTGCCTGCAAGGGTGGCCTAGGCTGGCGATTACAGGCCCGAAGCGTCATTTCCCCGCCCGCATCAGGGCGGTGGCGCACGGTACTGGACGCTGCTCCAGACCTCGGCGGTCATCAACTGACCCTTAGCTGAGCCGAGGCGCTATGGCTGCGACATCTGTAAGAACCGCCGTGCACACTGTCGCGGGCGACGAGTCCGGGCGTGCCCTGTCCGCTGAGAGCCGGGAACGGCTCGCCGCGCTCGATGACCGCGAGCTGCTTCAGATGGTGCACTCGCTGCCGCGCTCCAGCGAGGCGCGCGCAGTGGCATGCCATCTGCTCGTCACCCGGTACCGGGGCCTCGTGCGGTCCTGCGTCAGCCAGTACTCGCATAGCCCGGAACCGGTCGACGACCTGATGCAGGTCGGATATGTCGGCCTGCTGAAGGCAATCAACAACTTCGATCCGGCCCGCGGGTCTGGCCTGGGTGTCTACGGCAGGCCCTGCATAGTCGGCGAGATCAAGCGGCACTTCCGTGACAAGAGGTGGCAGGTGCATATGGAGCGCCGGCTCCAGGAACTGGTGCTGGAGGTCCGCGAGGGTACCCTCAGCCTGGCGCAGGAACGCGGCCGCCTGCCGTCTGACGCTGAGCTGGCCGGCTACCTGGGAATCCGCGAGGCAGACGTCCGCGCCGCCAGGGCGGCGGAGCTGGTACTGCAGCCAGTGTCACTTGACGAGCCGCTGCACGGCAGCCCGGCACGTTCAGCCTCGCGGATCAGCTGGGCGAGGAGGATCCGCGGCTGGAGCACATCCTCAGCATGCGGTCAGTCGGCACCCACTGGCCTGAGCTGCCTGCGCGCGAACGGCAGGTCCTGGTGCTGCGCTTCCATGGTGGCAAGACCCAGGCTCAGATCGGCCAGCAGCTCGGCATCTCCCAGGTGCACGTCTCCCGCCTGCTCGCACACGCGCTTGGCTACCTCAGGGACCGCCTCCTCGGCCTGCCCGAGCGCGCATCCGACACCATCCTCGACGCGGCGCCGCGCATCAGCCTCGCCGGCAGTGAGTCCTCGCGCCGCGCACCGCTTGTGCTGCGGCCAGTCAGCGTGAGTGCCGTAGCTGCGGCGCCGGAGTGCGCAGTCGCCGCCGGCGCCGGGCCGGAACCAGCCGCAGCAGCCGCAGCCGGATGACGTGCAGGAGCCCCTGCACCCGTTTCGCCCCCGCGATCACGTTCTCAGTTCCGGGCATCGCCTCGTTGACGGCCAGCCTCGTGAAGATAGCGAACAGCGACCTGAGGCGATCGTCGGCAGTGAGCTGGGACTCTATCCCGGCCAGAGCCCGTCGCTGCCGGGCGGGCAGGCTCATGGCACCATGCTCGTTTCACGCTCGCCCCGTACGCGGGTTCAGCAGCGGCTCGGCAAGGCGCCGGAGTACGCGGCGTTCCTCCGCAGTCGTTCCGCCCCAGATGCCATCCTGCATGGTCGCGGCCGCGTAGTGCAGGCACGCCTGCCGGACACTGCAGCCAGCACAGATCGCCCTGGCCGCGCTGATCTGAGCAAGCGCAGGGCCGTGCCGCCGATGGGGAAGAACATCTCCGGATCCTCGCCCTGGCAGGCGCCACGAGACATCCAGGCGGCTGAGGCCCGTACCGGTAGTGATGACAGCATGACGAACCTCCGGAGCCGGTCGGGGGAACTGGATGCTGGCCTGGTCGTGCGGTTCCGGAAAACAAAAACGGACCTGTGCAGAGCCGCGCCAACAACACGACTAAAGCTGCCGAGGTCCAGAGCCTTACCGTCAAATCGTACAGTCTCCGGGCTTCGCGGCATAGGGCTCTCAGAGTGGTGTGGTACCTGGATCCTCCGCGGTCGGGACTAATGACCCCAGCCGGGCCGACTTCTGGCTCTTGCGAGCCGGCGGGACAGCTGGTGACGTAGGCAGAGGGCCGTTGCACGTTGTTGCCGCGGCCCGCCGAACGCAGCGAGAACGGGAGACCAAGACGTGGCGAAGCCAGACGCAGTATTCATCTACATCGGCACCTATCCGAACGAGGCCGCAGCGCGATCCGACTACGACGTAGTCAAGGACCTGCATGCGGCGGGTGCGGTCGGCACCTACGACGCCGCCGTGGTCACCAAGGATGACCGGGGCAGGGTGCACGTCAACAAGGATGAGACGGCCACCAGGCACGGGGCGTGGGGCGGCGCGGCGGTCGGTGCCGTCGTCGGCATCCTGTTCCCGCCCTCGATCATCGTCGGTGCTGCCGTGGGTGCCGCGGTCGGCGGGGTCGGCGGCCATCTGTGGAAGGGCATGTCCCGTGCCGACGTCAAGGAGTTCGGGGACATCATCGACGAAGGCGAGGCCGCCCTGGTCATCGTCGGCGAGAGCACGCTGCAGCAGGCCCTGGACAAGGCGGAGCTGAAGGCCGAGAAGCACGTCGCCAAGGAACTGGACGTGAGCTCGAAGGACGTCGACGAGGCCGTCCAGGAGGCCGCCACCGAAGTCATCTGACCGCGCTCGTAGCATGACTAGGTACGAGCAGGCATCAGCTGTCGTTAGAAAACCAGAGCGAATGCCGCAACGGAGTTCGCGGTGGCCTCGCGCAGGCAGTCCCCAGCCTGGCGGGCCTGTCCGGGCGGGTTAGGATCGCAGTTAGCGCAGACTCGGCAGTCCCAATCGGAAAAGTCTCCATAGGAGCCCGGATCGTGGACATGAAGCTGGAAGTCGTGGTCCTGCCGGTCGCTGACGTGGACCGGGCGAAGAACTTCTACCAGGCGCTCGGGTGGCGGCTCGATGCCGACTTCGCGCCGGACGCCAGTTACCGCGTGGTGCAGCTGACTCCGCCGGGGTCGGCGTGCTCCGTGATCTTCGGGACTGCGGTGACGGCAGCAGCGCCGGGCTCGGCGCAGGGGCTTCAGCTGGTGGTACCTGACATCGAGGCCGCGCGGGCTGAGCTGGCGAGCCGGGGCGCGGACGTCAGTGCGGTGTTCCACGACACGACCGGAGTCTTCCGCCACGCCGGAACCCAGGACCGCGTGCCGGGTCCGGCTCCTGACCATAAGAGCTACGGCTCGTTTGCCTCGTTCAGCGACCCGGACGGCAACGGCTGGCTGCTGCAGGAGGTCACTACCCGGCTGCCCGGCCGGTGACGCCTCGGTACCCAGTGCGACAACAGGGCAGGCTTGCGGGGCCGGCCAGGCAGGGGGCGAGCAGATGAGCGATTACGACGTCATCGTCATGGGCGGCGGCTCGCCGGGCGAGCACTGCGCGGGGGCGCTGGCCGATGGCGGCCTGCACGTCGCCCTGGTCGAGCGTGAGCTGGTCGGCGGCGAGTGCTCCTACTGGGCCTGCGTGCCGTCCAAGACCCTGCTGCGCCCGGGCGAGGCGGCGGAGCACGCGCGGGAGGCGGCTGCGAGCGCGCAGGTCAATGTCAGCGAGACGCTGGCCTGGCGGGACTTCATGGTCTCGGACTACTCCGACGCCGGGCAGGAGCGATGGCTGGCCGGCAAGGGCATCGACCTGATCCGCGGCAGCGGCCGTCTCGCCGGGACCGGCACCGTCGAGGTGAACGGCAGGCGCTACACGGCTGAGCACGTCGTCCTGGCGAACGGCGCTGACCCCGTCGTGCCGCCTGTCGCTGGCCTCCGCGAGCTCGACGGCGTCTGGACCAACCGCGAGGCGACCGGCATGAAGGCCGTTCCGCGCCGCCTGCTCATCCTCGGCGGCGGTCCCGTCGGCGCGGAGTTCTCCCAGATCGTGCGCCGCCTCGGCGGCGAAGTGGCAGTCGCGGAGGGAGCCAGCCGGATGCTCCCCCGCGAGGCCGAGCCGCTGGGCCGCGCCCTCGGCGACGTCCTGCACCGCGAGGGCGTGGAACTGTTCCTCGGCGTGCGGGCCACCGCCGCCAGCAAGGACGGCGAGGACTACGTGCTCGCCCTGGACGACGGCCGTGAGATGCGAGGCGACCGCCTGCTCGTCGCAACGGGCCGAAAAGCGCGGACCAATGACATCGGGCTGGAGACCGTCGGTGTCACAGCGGGCAAGCATGGCGTCCCGGTCGACGCGCACCTGCGGGCGGGCGAGCGGCTGTGGGCCGTCGGCGACATCACCGGCTTGTGGCAGCTGACCCACGTGGGCAAGTACCAGGCGGACATCGTCGCCGCCAACATCCTCGGCGAACCGCGCGAGGCCAGCTACGATGCCGTTCCCCGGGCCGTCTACACCGACCCCCAGGCGGCCGCAGTGGGAGCGTCGGAGGCCCGCTTCAGCGGGACGGCACAGCTCACCGATGTGGCCAAGACCGCGACCTACACCCGCGCCTATGCCGACTCCACCGGCTTCCTGACACTGCTGAGCGACGGCGACCGGCTGACCGGCGCCTACGCACTCGGGCCTGAGGCCGGCGAGTGGCTTCAGCAGGCGACGCTCGCCATCCGGGCCCGGGTGCCGCTGGACGTGGCGCGGGATGTCATCCAGCCGTTCCCGACATTCTCGGAGATCTACGCGGCAGCGCTGACGGCCCTCAGGGCGCAGATCAAGGCAGCCTGATCCGCGCGGGGGACAGCGATGGACTATCTCGTCACGATGACGACCCGGGTCCCGGACGGCACGGCGGAGCAGGCCGTGGCTGAGGTCAAGGCGCGGGAGGCTGCCCACTCCGCCGAACTGGCTGCGCCAGGGGTACCTGCGCCGGCTGTGGCGGCCGCCGCTACGGCCCGGCGAGTGGCGGACGCTCGGGCTGTTCACCGCCGGCAGCGCCGCCGAGCTGGAAGAAGTGCTCGCGTCCATGCCGCTGCGGATCTGGCGTACCGATGAGGTCACGCCGCTGGCGCCGCACCCGAACGATCCCGGACTGCCCGGCCGGGCTCCGCTGCAGGACCGAGTTCCTCATCACGATGACGATCACGGTGCCGGACCGGGTACCCGAGGCGACGATCGCGCAGACGGAGGCGCGTGAGGCCGCGAGGGCCAGGGAACTGGCGGGGCAGGGCCACCTGATGCGGCTCTGGACGCTGCCCGCCGGGCAGGGCGAGCAGCCGCGCCCTCGGGCTGTGGAGCGCCGACGATCAGGCCGCACTGCAGGCAGTACTTGAATCGCTGCCGCTGTATGACTGGATGACCATCCAGACCATCCCGCTCAGCCCGCACCCCAGCGACCCGGCCGGGCCCGGCCAGGACGCCGCGGTCGGCTGAGCCAGGATCAGACCCGGACGACCCGCCTCGGCAGCAGCGCGCCGATGAGCCAGAAGAGCGGGATGAAGATGCCGATGATGAACATCACCCAGTGCCCCTTGCGCAGGGAGAGGACGCCGAGCGTGACCAGCAGCACGAAGTAGATGATTCCCAAAATCCAGCCCATTGCCCGATTCCTCCCTGTAGTGGCCGTGGGCACGTCACCCGGTTCCGCCTGCCTGGCCAGCGTCATGAGGGCGTGCGCGGATGCGACGCCAGCCTGGCGCTCTGTCCACACACTGCGCTGTTTTCCTGCCGCTGACATCACCCGCCAGAGGTGATACACCGGAGGCCGGCGCGGCGCCGTGCCGGGGGAGGTAGAACCAGACCGTGGGCAGACGCCGGCCTCGCGACGATCCCGGCGGCGGCGACCGGCCGCGGGCCCGCGCCGCCGCGACTGGGGACGATGCGGCTGTAGAGGCTGCCCTGTATGCCGGGGCGCCGCAGCCGGCGGCGCTGGTGCCCGCGCTCGACGAGGAGCAGCTCGCTGTCCTCCGCGAGGTCGGCCTCGAGTGGGACCAGGTCAGCGCAGCGCCAGCTGAGTGGCGGCAGGCCCTGCCGATCGATCCGGCCCTCGGCAGCTATCCGGACGCCAGCGAGTTCCGGCCGACTCGCTTCAGCCGGTTCGTGCCAGTGGCCGGCCGCGTCGGTGAGCTGCCGCCGATCGAGACGCTGCGTGCCGCCGAGAGGCAGCTGACCCCGGCGGGCCGGGCCGCGCAGCGGGTCCGCCGCGTGCTGCTCGGCCCTCCGCTGGATGACAGCGCCATCGCCGTGGAGCGGATGCGCAAGCTGGTGGCGCTGCCTGTCCTGTCCGCGGACGCGCTGTCCTCAGTCGCCTACGGCCCCGAGGCACTGCTCGCCGTCCTCGTGCTCGCCGGCAGCGCCGGGCTGTCCTACTCGCTGCCCATCGGCGCGGCCATCGTGCTCCTGATGCTCGCTGTCGGCGTCTCCTACCGCCAGACCATCCGCGCGTACCCGCACGGCGGGCGGGTCCTATATCGTCGCCACCGACAACCTCGGCCGCGTGCCCGGCCTGATGGCGGCCGCCGGACTGCTGGTCGACTACATCATGACGGTCGCGGTCTCCGTCGCCGCCGGCATCGCGGCCATCACGTCGGCGGCGCCATCACTGAGGCCGGACACCACGGCGATCGGCCTCGCGGTCATCGCAGTCCTGCTGGTCGGCAACCTGCGCGGGGTGCGCCAGGCGGGTGCCATCTTTGCCGCGCCGACCTATGCGTTCATCATCGCGATCGCTGCCGTGGTGATCGCCGGCCTGATCCACGCGGCCGGGCACGGCTTCCATCCCGTGCGGCCCCCGCGTCTGCCAGTGACCGAGGCTGCCGGGCTTTTTCTCGCCCTGCGCGCCTTCGCTTCCGGCTCCACCGCGATGACCGGCATCGAGGCGGTCTCCAATGCGGTCCCGGCGTTCCGGCCGGCTGAATGGCGCAACGCCAGGACCACGCTCACGGTGATGACAGCACTCCTCATCAGCATGTTCGCCGGCGTCCTGATCATCGCCCGGCTCGGCGGGGTCGTCCCGCGCTCCGGTGAGACAGTGCTGTCGCAGCTCGCGCACGCGGGCTTCGGCTCGGGCCCGATGTATGTCTTCATCCAGGCTGCCACCGCAGCGGTCCTGCTGCTGGCCGCGAATACGTCGTTCAACGACTTCCCGCGCGTGATGTTCCTGCTGGCCAGGGACTCCCAGGCGCCCCGCTCGTTTCTCCGGATCGGCGACCGCCTGACTTTCAGGAATGGCATCATCGCGCTGTCCGTGACCGCCGCGGTCATCTTTGCGGCTTTCCGCGGCAATACCGAGGCGCTGATCCCCCTCTATGCCGTGGGCGTCTTCCTCGCGTTCAGCCTGTCTCAGGCTGGCATGGTCGTGCACTGGCGGCGGCATCGCGATCAGGCCCACTGGCGGCGCAGCATGGTCTTCAACGGCGTCGGCGCCGTTCTGTCAGCCATCGTGTTCGTCACCGCCGCCGTCGCCAAGTTCACCTCGGGAGCGTGGGTCGCCGTCCTGCTCATCGGCCTGATCGTGACGGTGGCCCTCCGCATCAGGCATCACTACCTGCTGGCCAGGCAGCAGCTCAGCCTCCGCCCCGCCAGCGTCGACCAGGCCGCAGCTCCGCTGACTCCGGCCGCGCCCCGGCGCGCGCCGGAGCGGGCGGGCCGGGGCGCAGGCCGCCGTGCAGCAGCGCACCGATCCTGACGCTGAGATCGAGGAACAGCCGGAGAACATCCAGAACCTGACCATCGTGCCGCTCGTCGGCCTGGACCTCGCCAGCATGCGTGCTCTTGCCTACGCGGCCTCGCTGCTGCAGCCTGTCCTCGCCCTGCACGTCAGCCCGACCGCCGACGAGGCAGACCGGTTCTGCGGCTACTGGCGGATGTGGGGAGACCATCTTCCGCTGGAGGTCGTCGTGTCGCCGCACCGGGCACTGGTCGCGCCGATGGTGCATTACATCTGGTCGCTGCACCGCGAGCGACCCGGGCTCACGCTCACCGTGGTGCTGCCCGAGATCGTGGTCAGGCACTGGTGGCATCGCCCGCTCCACAACCACACCGCGTCCCGGCTCCGCCGGGCGCTCCGGCCGCTGCACAAGGTCGTCCTCACGACGGTGCCCGTCCACCTCGTACGCTGAAGCCCGCGACCCCGCACCGGCAACGAGGAGAACCTGATGGCAGCCACCACGCTTCCCGGCGGCACGTTCACCATGGGCGGCGACCTGACCGTCACGCGCATGGGATACGGCGCGATGCAGCTGGCGGGCCCGCACGTATTCGGGCCGCCTGCTGACCGCGCCGCCGCCGTAGCCGTGCTGCGCGAGGCGGTGGAGCTGGGCATCACTCACATCGACACCAGCGACTACTACGGCCCCTATGTCACCAACGAGATCATCGCCGAGGCGCTGTATCCCTACCCGGCCGCGCTGCATATCGTCACGAAGGTCGGCGCGCTCCGGGACGCCGAGGGCGGCTGGCCGCCGGCGCTTGCCCCGGAGCAGCTGCGCCAGGCCGTGCGGGACAACCTCCGGCGCCTCCGCCTCGACGTGCTTGACGTGGTCAACCTGCGCGTCGGGAACTTCGACAGTCCTGGCACCGGCTCAATCGCCGAGCCGTTCGGCGTCCTGGCCGAGCTGCGGAAGGAAGGCCTCATCCGGCATCTCGGAGTGAGCACCGTCTCCGCCGCCCAGGTCGCTGAGGCGCAGTCCATCGCACCGGTCGCCTGCGTGCAGAACTACTACAACCTCGCGCACCGGGACGACGACACCCTGATCGAGTCGCTGGCTGCCGAGGGCATCGCCTATGTCCCGTACTTCCCGCTCGGCGGCTTCTCCCCGCTGCAGTCCGCCGGGCTGACGTCAGTCGCCAGCCGCCTCGGCGCCACGCCGATGGCCGTCGCGCTGGCGTGGCTGCTGCAGCGCTCGCCGAATGTGCTGCTCATACCCGGTACCTCCGCGGTCGCCCATCTGCGCGAGAACGTCGCCGGCGCCGGGCTCACCCTCGGCGCAGAAGACCTGGCCACGCTGGACGCCATCGGCTCGTGAGACCAGCGGCGGTGACCTTAGGCCGTCAGCCGGCCACCGGCCGCGGGGCCATCCTGGGATGCACGGGCCATCAGGAGGTGACTGCCATCAGCACAGTCGTCAGGGACATCATGACGACCTCCGTGGTCGCCGTCCGCAAGGACGCGGCGTTCAAGGAGATGGCGGCCATGCTCCGCGAGCGCCGGATCAGCGCGTTCCCCGTCGTCGATGACGCGGGCCGCGTGATCGGCGTGATCTCTGCCGGCGACCTGCTCGTCAAGGAGGCCGTGCAGGCATCGGGCACGAGCCTGATGGCCGCCCTGCGCCACATCCGGGAGGACGACAAGGCCGCCGGCATTACCGCTGGCGACCTCATGACCGCTCCCGCCGTCACCATCGGACCGGACGCCCCGGTCGAGGATGCCGCCCGTCTCATGTATGACCGGCGGGTCAAGCGGCTGCCCGTGGTCAACCTGACCGGTCGCCTGGTCGGGATCGTCAGCCGCGTTGACGTTCTCGCCGTCTTCAGCCGCCCCGACGCCGACATCAGGGACGAGGTGCTGCACCGGGTGCTCCCGGACATCGCGCCGACGATGCCGGCGCGCCTGGCCGTCGATGTCAGCGACGGCATCGTGACGCTCTCCGGGGAGCCGCAGCCTGAGCCGCTGAGCCGGATCATCATCGACGCTGTCAGGCACGTCCAGGGCGTCGTCGCCGTGCGTGACCGGTTCGGCGTCCGGGGCCGCGAGTAGCAGCGCCCCGTCCGTCACCGGGGCGATGAGTAATCAGCCTCATTACGGGCAGCTAGGCCGCATTCGCCGGCGAGCGCCGGCGTGCTCAGGGACCGGCCGATGTGCTGAGACTAAGATCACACTGCAGACGCTGCTCGCTGGCGGCTGGCCTCGCGGACACCGGCTCTGGCGGCGACTGGTACATTTGCCTCAACCTGCTCCTGCTGGTTCTGGAGTGCCGAGGCTCACCAGCACAATTCACGCGAATTTGGCGTGAGAACTCAGCCTGTCGCCCTACGCTGAGCGGGGACGTGAAAGCGGGGTCGCCAGGGCAGGCGGATCTGCAAATCGGGCGACGCGGCGATGCCTGCGAGGAAAGAAGCGGTGCTGACCTGCTGATGGAGGTGTGGACGAGGTGACCCAGGCATCCGTCCACCCGCCCGGGCCGCCCGGACCCGACGAGGCAGCCAGCGAGCCGGCGTCGACAGCCACGGCAGTCGGCGAGTCGCCGGCGCCGGTCCCGGCCCACCGGCTAGCTCCGAGCGGCCCGATCGAGCGGGTCATGAGCACGGTGATCCGCAAGCTTGCCTGGAGCAGGCTGTCCGATCCCAAGGTCGCCGTCAGCTTCGCCGGAGTCGGCCTGCTGCTGGGCATGGTCGTCGGCGCGACTGCCCCGAACAGCGCGACACTGCCCATCAGGCTGCCGCTCTCTGTGCTGCCGTCGCTGAACAACGACAGCATCCTGGCGATGGCGATCCTGTACACCGGCGACATTCTCGCCTGCCTGGGGCTGGCCGGCATGCTGTGGGCGCACAGCCAGGGCTGGCGCCCCAACCCGCGCCATCTGTTCCTGGCCGCCGCCGCCGTGATCGCCGTCATGGTCAGCCTGACGCCCGTCGGCTCGTCGGATACCGCGAGCTATGCGGCATTCGGACGGATCTCCGCACTCGGCGAGAATCCGTACACCAGAGGCCCGGCTGGCTGGCTCGGCGCTCCATTCCGCGTACGTTCGCGTCGTCGGCTCGGTGTGGAAGAACCAGCCGTCCGTCTACGGGCCCGATCGCCACGTGGGTCCAGAAGGTCGCGGCCTGATCGGCGGACCGGACGTCGTCACCACCGTCTGGGTCCTGATGATCCTCAACGGCGCGGTCTTCCTCGGCGTCGGCTGGCTGCTGATCAAGACCTCCGACGACCCGGTGCGGGCGACGCTGTTCTGGACCGCGAATCCTGTCCTCATCCAGCAGCTGGTCAGCGGCGGCCACCTCGACACGTTCCTTGCCGCGGCGGCGATCTGCGCGATTCAGGTAGCCCGTCGCGTCTCGGGCATCCGGGGCGACGTCCTGGTCGGCGTGATCATCGGGCTCGGCTGCGGGATCAAGGTCAGCATGGCGCTCGTCGGCCATCGGCCTTGCGTGGCCGCATGCTGATGCGGCGCGAATGGCTGCGCGTCACCCGTATCGCCGTAGTGTCGCTGGTCGTCTTCGGCCTGCAGTACATCCCCTACGGCCTCAGCGCGCTCAAGCCCATTTTCGCTGGCTCGAAGTGGGTCATATTGCCGTCGCCCTGGCGCTTCGTCCAGCTGATCGGCGAGGCGCTGCACGCGACCAGCGCGATGACCGTCGATCATCGGTGTCCTGTGGCCGATCGCGATGATCATCATCGCCTGGCTGATCTACCAGCGGATCTCCTCCGATCAGCCGCGCGAGGTCGTGGCGCCGTTCGCGCTCAGCTTCGCCTGGATCCTGGCCGCTCCCTGGGTCTTCCCGTGGTACACCGCGCTTGCCTGGGTTGCCCTGACGCAGATTCCGCGTAACCGGATGACCCGGTGGCTGGCCCTTGTCACCGTCCTGCTGGCGATCTGGCATTCCGGCGGCGGACAGGGTGCCCCGGGACAGATGTGACGCGATGAAGCCGGCAGCGGTGGACCGGCTGCCGAGGGCAGCACCACGTGACCGGGCCGCGCCGGCCTGCGGCCGCGCTGGCTGGCCTGCGGCGGCACTGGGTTGCCGCCGTGCTGCTGACGGCCGGACTGGTGCTCCGCGTGCTGGCGCAGCTGGCCTACCGGCCGGCGCTGTTCTACATCGACTCGGTCAAGTATCTCTACAACTCCGACGGGAACGATCCCGAGGGCTACAAGGCCCCGCTGCGGGCGATCGCGTTCGTGGCGAACCTCGACGCGGTCGCCGCGGTCCAGCATCTGCTCGGCCTGGCCATCGCCGTGGTCATCTACGTGCTGCTGCTGCGCCGCGGCGTGACCCGCTGGCTTGCCGCGCTTGCCATGGCGCCGGTTCTCCTCGACGCCTACCAGCTGCAGAACGAGCAGGCGATCATGCCGGGGACCTGGTTCGAGGCCCTCATCGTGGCGGGCATCGCGATCCTGCTGTGGCATCCCGCCATCAGCTGGCGCCGGATCGTGGCGGCCGGCCTCGTGCTCGGAACATCGGCCACCGTCGCCCAGGTCGGCGAGGCCCTGATCCCGGCCGCGGCACTCTTCGTGCTCGTGGCCGCCGGCGGCGGCTGGCGCCGCGCGATCGGGAAGACGGCTGTCCTGTGCCTGGCCTGCGTCGTTCCCATCCTCGCTGTACTGCACCGGGTCCTACCTGATGGCCGGAAGCTTCTTCCTGTCGCACTCCGGCGTCACCTCGTTCTACGGGCGGACCGCAGCCGCCGTCGACTGCGCCACGATCAGGCTGCCGGCCGATGAGCGCGCGCTGTGCCCGACGCCGGCCCAGCAGGCCAGAGGGAACGACTGGCTTGAGTTCGGGACCTACTCCCCCGTGCAGAGCTACTACCGCAATCTGCCCCGCGGTGAAGTGGACACGCTGGTCACCAACTTCAACCACAGCGTCGTCACGCAGCAGCCGCTGCGCGTCCTCAGTGCTTACCTGCGTGACGTGCTGAAGGTCTATGCCGTCGTTCGCGTCACCGCGCCCCGGCGACCCGCCCATCTCGCGCTGGCAGTTCCAGACCTCGTTCCCGTACTTCTCATCGCATGCCACACCGTCGATCGTCAGGACCGCGGTCAGCCAGTTCGGGGGCGGCAAGCCGGCCGTCTGGCGGCCCGTCGCCGCGTTCCTGCGGTCCTACCAGCTTGACGGGGGCTACGCTCCCGGCCCGCTGCTGGCTGCTGCTCACGTTCACCGGCCTGGCCGGCTCTGTCGTGCGCCTTCCGGCGGCGGGCAGCCGCCGCCATCAGGCAGCCCGCGCTCGCCTGCCTGCTGTTCTTCGCCTGCGCGGTGTCGGTGACGCTGATCTCCGACCTGTTCGTTTTCTCCTGGCGCTACCAGCTGCCCGCTCTGGTGACCCTGGTCCCGGCGGGTGCACTCGGGATCAGCGTCATCATGGCCTGGGTCAGGAGCCGGCGCGGTACTGCCGGAGCGCCAGGATCCTCGTGAGGACTTTCGGCTCTGCCCGCATGGCGGCAACGGCGCCAGACTGAGGCTATGTCCGAGGATCAGGGAACGGCGCAGTGGAATGTCGCCGAGTGGCACGGCAAGATGCTCGTGGACCGCAACGGCGAGAAGATCGGCAAACTGCAGGACATCTACGTGGATATCGAGAACGACGAGCCGCAGTTCGCAACGGTCAAAGAAGGCTTTATCGGGCGGCACCTCACGTTCGTACCGCTGGGCGGAATTCAGATCGGGCCTGATGACCTGCAGGTGGCAGTCACGAAGGACCAGGTTCGGTCCGCGCCCGATATCGAGCTGCACGGCGAGGAACTGTCGCAGGCTGACGAGTCGGCTCTGTATCACCACTTCGAGCTGAACTACACGCCGATCACCACGCAGAGCGGTCGTCGGCTAGCCCGGCGCTGAGGCGGGGACAGTCAGCTCGCTGTGCCTGGCCTGCCCGCTGCATGCTGGCCTGCCCGCAGCGTCGGCCAGGCCCGCGTAGTCCGCAGGCAGCTGGCCCATGAGATGCCCGAAGTCCTCCTGGCCGAGGGTCTCGCGCAGCACGGTGAGCACGGCGCCAGTTCCGGCGCGAGTGTCGTCACCGGTCAGCCCCGTGCGCTCGCTCAGCTCGCTGATGAAAGTGGCGACGTCGACCGGATGAGCGCCCTGCCGCCGCCGCCGCTCCGCAGGCAGCTCGTCCGCCAGCGACTCGGGCAGGTCGCCGGCGAGGCGCCTGGCCTCCCCTTCGCTGAGCTGACCGGCCAGGGCCGCCACCACCGCGCGGGTGATATCGGCCGATTCCTCGGTCGACAGCCTGGTTCGCTCCGCTACCGCCCGCACGAGACGCTTCTCATCCGCTGCCAAGGCTGCCCCCTTCATCGGCCTATCTGCCAGTGTCCTGCCCCGCCGGATCATTCCGCGTCCGGGGTCGCCTGAACGACCGCCGGCCTCGGGCTGGCTTGGCTGATTTCAGGCCACCCGGCGCCGGGGCTCGGCCATAATCGGGCCTGCCGATAAAGAAAAGCAAATGGCAGCGCGCAATTCCCGCTAATAAGAGCCATCGTCAGATGCCGCATGAGATGAGGGGGCAGACGCCATTATGAAAGCACCGGCCGCAATGGAGGAACTCGACCAGGAAGCTGGCATTAACGGCAGTGCTGACGGAAATGGCAGGCTGCTGACGGCAGTGCGGTAACGGCAGGCTGCAGACGGTAACGGCAGTGCAGACGGCAATGGCAGTGCAGGCGGTAACGGCAGTGCTGGCGTGGGGCGGCGCGGATTTCTGTCTCTCGGCGGAGGCGGCCTGCTGGCCGGAGCCGGGTTATTCAGCCGTCGGCAGGCTCAGTCCGGGCTCGCGCAGCCGAGTGCGCTGGCAGAGTTCGCGGCAGGCTCGCTGCCGCGTATCTACCCGGCCGACCCGCGGTACGCCACCATGCGGATGGGTTTCAACCGGCGATGGGTGGGCTCTCCCGCCTACATCCAGATAGTTCAGAATGCGCGCCAGACCGTCCAGGCCGTGCAGATCGCCCACGACGCCGGGCTGCGCATTACCGTGCGCGGCGGCGGCCATTGTTACGAGAATTTCTCGTCCGGGAACGACGGCGGCGTCATCATCGACATGAGCGGCATGCAGGCCGTGTCCATGGATGCGGGCGGCCAGGTCCGGGTCGAGGGCGGCGCCACGCTCTGGAATGTGTACGAGACCCTCTTCAGGGACTACAACCTCACCCTGCCCGGCGGGTCGTGTTACTCGGTCGGAGTGGGCGGGCACATCGTCGGCGGCGGCTACGGCCTGCTGTCCAGGCTGCAGGGCCTGGTTGTCGACTACCTGACCGGCGTGGACGTTGTCTGCGTCAGCAGGCACGGTCAGGCCCGCCTCGTGCGCGCCCGCCAGGGGGACCCCGAGACCGGGCGGCTGCTGTGGGCGCATACCGGGGGTGGCGGCGGCAACTTCGGAATTGTCACCGCCTACTACTTCTCCGGCCTGCCGCATCCTCCCGAGCAGGTCCGGGTGGCCATCACGTCGTGGCCATGGAGCACTCTGACTCCGGCTGACTTCGCCACGCTGCTCCGGAACTACGGGCGCTTCATGGCGGCCAATAGCTCGCCGTCGAGTCCGTACGCCGGCCTGTTCGCCCTGCTGCACGCGAACCATCAGTCGGCCGGGAAGATCTCCCTGACCACGCAGGCGGCCGGGCCCGCCGCGAGCCTGCTCGAAACGTTCCTGGCCCGGATCAGCGCGGGGGTACCTGGCAGCTCAACGACGATCACCTCGCTTCCGTGGCTTCAGGCCACTCAGTGGCTGAACGGGTCAGGCAAGAATCAGCGCGGCAAGTACAAGTCCGCGTACATGAAGACAGGGTTCCCCGAGCATCAGATCCAGGCCATCCACGCCGCGCTGACCGACCCGCAGTACAGCAACCCGCAGGCACTGCTGCAGATCGACTCGTACGGATGCCAGGTGAACGCGCGGGCGCCCGGAGCCACGGCCGTGGCACAGCGATCATCGGTCATGAAGCTGCAGTACCAGACCTACTGGAGCGCACCCGAGGATGACGACGTCAACCTGCGCTGGATCAACGACTTCTACACCCGGGTGTACTCGGCCAGCGGCGGCGTTCCCGCGTCGAACCGGGTCACCGACGGCTGCTTCATCAACTACTGCGACGTTGACCTGCCGGCCAGCTGGCCGGCGCTGTACTACAAGGACGGCTATCCCGCCCTGCAGGCCGTGAAGCGCCGCTGGGACCCGCGCAATGTCTTCAACCACGCGCAGTCGATCGTGCCGGCCAGCCGCGACTAGCCTCCGTCTTTCACTAAGCCGCCGGTCCAGGTGCTGATCTGGTGACGGGACTCAGTATTCGCCCTTGATGACGAAGAAGGAGCCGCGGATCACGCCGGCCAGCTTTGACTTCTGACGCGCAAACTTGAAGCGCGGAGCCAGCTCCTCGGGAACGTCCATGCCCTCTGAGAGCTTGAACCCGACCGCGCGCTTCGCCCCTGCCTCGATGCCGTACATCACGTTGACTGACAGGCCGGACTCGTAGAACACGTAGGCCATCCGAAGCCCGTCCACCTCGAAGGAAGTGACCTCGAGCGGACGGGCGGAGATCACGATGTCGCGCTCGCGGGCGAGGACGCGGTTCACCCAGTCGAGCGTCTCGGGCGCCTCGCTTGCCGGGCTGACGGTGAAGACATGATCGTACTTGTTCTTGTAATAGCGCGCCTCGTTGGCGCGCAGTCCAGCGAGAGCCTCCGCGACCGGGGACGATTCCAAGCCGACGGTGGACACTTTCTCGAAGTCGACGACGTACGGCATGGGCCCTCCCGGTGACGATCTATCAAGGCGACCGTAGTGGACGGGCCGCGCCCGCGCTCTTGCGGGCGGTCAGCGCGGCCAGATATCGCGATCCGGGATAGATTGGCCTCAGCGCCGGGTCAGGCCAGCTGCCCGGCCGGCGGCGTGCTTCGTGCCCGCGTCACCCGGATGGACCCTGGCTTCCCCTGGTAACTGCCATGACGAAGACGAGACCCCGCGAGGCCGGGAACCTGCCTGGTGAGCTGACCAGCTTCGTCGGGCGGCGGCTCGCGGCCGACGAGGTGAAGCGCGCGCTGTCGGCGGCGCGGCTCGTGACGCTGACCGGCGTGGGCGGGGTAGGCAAGTCACGGCTGGCCGTGCATGTCGCGTACGAGCTACGACGGGCTTTCCCTGACGGTATCTGGCTGGTCGAGCTGGCTGCGGTGCATGATCCCGCGCTGGTGCCGCGAGCCGCCGCAGCGGCCCTGGGCCTGCTGGAAACTGCTGCCCGTGAGCCGGAGGCAAGCCTGGCTGACTACCTCGCCGGCTCCGCCGCGCTCATCGTCCTGGACAACTGCGAGCACGTCCTGGACGGCGCCGCCCGGCTCGTGAGCACCGTGTTGCCTGCCTCCTCCCGGCTGCGGGTACTGGCGACCAGCCGGGCACCGCTCGGTGTGGGCGCCGAGCGGGTCTGGATGGTGCCGCCGCTATCCGTGCCGGGCGGGCCGGGGACAGCCGCCGGCCAGCAGCAGGCGGCGATGAGGCGCTCATGCTCTTCGAGGAGCGAGCCGCCGCGGTCGTGCCCGGGTTCCGGCTCGGTCCGCACAATCAGGACGCGGTGGTGCGGCTATGCCGTCGCCTGGACGGCGTTCCGCTGGCGATCGAGCTGGCCGCTGTCCGGCTGCGTGTGCTCTCGGCTGAGCAGATCCTTGACCGGCTCGAGGACCGCTTCCAGCTGCTCACGGGCGGGAAGCGGGACGGTCCGGCCCGGCACCAGACACTGCAGGCCGCCGTCGAGTGGAGCTTCGACCTGTGCTCGGAGCCCGAGCGCCAGCTCTGGGCCCGCTGCTCGGTGTTTGCCGGCGAATTCGATCTGGACGCTGCCGAGGCCGTATGCGCTGGGGACAGTCTGGATGCCCGGGACGTGCTGGCGGGGTCGCGCAGCTCGTCGATCAGTCAGTGCTGGCACGCGAGACCGATGCGGGCGGCCGGGCCAGGTACCGGATGCTGGAAACCATCCGCCAGTTCGGCGCGGAGCGGCTGGCCAGCGCGGGTCAGACCGCAGCCTTGCGACGCCGCCATCGCGATTACTACCTGCTGCTGGCAGAGCAGGCGACGCCCGGCTCCTGCGGCCCGCATCAGGACCGGTGGGTCAGGCGGCTGCGGGCAGACCGGGCGAACCTCTGGGCGGCGCTTGACTACTGCATGACGACACCCGGGGAGGCTAGAACGGGGCTCCGGCTGGCCGCCGCTGCCTGGTTCTACTGGATCGGATGCGGCTTCATCCGGGACGGCCGTTACTGGCTCGGCCGGGCGCTCGCCGCCGACCCTGGTCGAAGCCCTGATCGGGCCAGGGCCCTGTGGACCGCTGGCTGGATCGCGTTCCTGCAGGGCGAGCCCGCCGCCAGCACGGCCCTGCTGGAGCAGGCCCGCGATCTCGCCGTAGACCTCGGCGACGGAAGCACTGACCTACGCGACTCTCTTCCTCGGCAACACGGCCGTCTTCGGCACCAGCCCGGAGAAGGGGCTGGCGCTGCTGGACGAGCCCGCGGGCGCCTGCGGCGCTCGGGTCGTGGACAGCGCCCGGACTGATGGCGTTCACGGCTGGCGTCCAGGGCAGAGCCTGCTCGGCCGGATCGACCAGGCCATCGCGCTGCGCGACGAGTGTCAGGCGATCAGCGATCGCTGGGTGAGCGGTGGGCGTTGTCCTGGCTGAACTGGAATCTCGGCGTCAGCTGGTGGGCCGCCGGTGACCGGCGCAACGCGGAGGCGAGCGCACTCGAGGCGCTCCGCCTCAAGCGGCCCTTGGTGATCAGCTCGGCATCCCGTTCTGCCTGGAGCTGCTCGCCTGGATTGCCGGATCGGATGGCGATCCGGAGCGGCCGCCGTGCTGTTCGGCGCAGTCGAGCACCTGTGGCAGCGGATCGGCAGGCCGCTGGTGGCCGGGGAGCCGCTGGTCGCCTGGAGCGAGCAAGCCAAGACGCGAGTACTCGGCGACCTAGGCGGGCGGGCCAGCGAGCGGCACGCCGCGAAGGTGCCCGGATGCGCGACGACGAGATCATCGCGTATGCACTCAGGGATCGCGAAGCTGCCCGGACGTCGGCCACGGCCGCGACCAGGACCACAGCCAGAGGAGGTTGTGGCAGCAGCCTCTGGATGGCATTCCCGAGGCCGACCGGCCCTATGTCTTTACCAAGGGCGGCCTGGTCTGGGATCCGGCCGTCCGCACCGCCGTGCCGCGCCGTTCCGGCAACCCGGCAAGTCTTCCGGGCCAGAGGTCGAATCCTCGCTGCGCCGCCTGCGGGTCGAGCGCATTGACCTGTACCAGATGCTCTGGCCAGCGCAGGACGGGACTCCGCTGGAGGAGTACTGGCAGACTTTCATCGACCTGTAAGCGCGAGGGCAAGATCAGTGCCGCCGGGCTGTCCAATCACGACATCTGCCAGCTGTCGGCGGCCGAGGTAGATCGGCGCAGTGGATGCCGTTCAGCCGCCGTTCAGCCTGATCCACCGCTACCGCCGCAGACGACGTCCTGCTGTGGTGCGCATGAGCACGAGGCCCGGGTCATCGGCTACAGCCCGCGCTCACGGAGGTTCAGGTGACTGAGACGCAGAGCCAGCATGACAGCCAGATCGCGCTGCTGGGAGCCGGCATCATGGGCTCGGCCATGGCCCGGAACCTGTCTCCGGGCCGGCCTGCCCACCACGGTGTGGGACCGCTCGCCGCGGCGACAGCCCCGCTGGCTGACGCGGGCGCCCGCATCGCGTCCTCGCCGCAGGAGGCGATCGGCGACGCCCGGCTGGTGATCACCATGCTCCCGACGGGCGCGATCGCGGAGTCAGTGATCTTCGGAGACGACGCCGCTAAGGCGTTCGGCGACGGCGCGGTCTGGGCCCAGATGGGCACGGTCGGCGCTGGCCGCGACGACCGAGATCGCCGGCCGGCTCGGCCAGCTCCGGCCCGACGTGCTGTTCGTGGACGCGCCGGTGTCGGGCAGCAAGGCTCCAGCCGAGGCCGGGGAGCTGCTGATCCTGGCCTCCGGTCCGCGCGCGGCCGAGCCCGTCGTGACCCCGGCGTTCGCCGCGATCGGGCGCAAGACCGTCTGGCTGGGTGAGGCCGGCCAGGGCAGCCGGATGAAGCTCATTGTCAACGCCTACATGTCCACCCTGATTGAGGGCGTGGCCGAGGCTCTCGAGCTCGCCCGGCAGCTCGGCATCGATGCTGCCGACCTGGCCGACGCGATCGAGGGCGGTCCGCTGGACGCGCCCATCGCGGACGCCAAGCTGCACAAGATGGCGCTCGGCGATTTCGCGCCCGAGTTCCCGCTGGAATGGGCGCTCAAGGACGTCGACCTTGCCGTGGCGGCTGCCAGCCAGGGATCGCTGCCCCTCCTGGAGGCTCTGTCCCGCCAGTGGCGCGCAGCCGTTGACGCCGGCCACGGCCGGCAGGACGTCAGTGCCGCACGGCTGGCGCTCGGCGGCAGCCGGTAAGCCGCATGCCGTGCGCTCGCACCCCGGCAGGATGCCCGGCGTGCTGGAACTGGACGCCCGCCTCCGACAGCCCGCCCGCGCGGCCGGCGTCGCGCGGGCCGGCCTTGCCGCGGTGCCTGAGGATGCCGGCGGCGACGCCCCCGGCCAGCAGCGCGGCGACGACCGCGCCGAACACGATCAGCCCGGTGCTGGACTGACGTACCGGGACCAGGCTGTACCGGGACGTTGCCATCGTGCCGTCCGAGGTCAGGGCCACGCCGAAGGTGAGCGCGCTCGCCCCGGCCGGGACAGCGGGCGGCGTCCATCGCACCCGGGTCCAGCGACCTGAGGCAGGCATCGACGGGCTGGTGACCCAGAATTTCCAGGTGCCGGCCGCAGTCCGGTAATAGAGGTTGAAAACCACCGGCCCGGTCGACTTGTACCATGCCCCCACCGTGTAGCTGCTTCCCGCCGAGACTTCCGGCGCGCATTCGCCCAGGTCCAGCACGGGCAGGAGCTGCGCCGTGCCGAAATTCCGGTGCGTTACCGTAATCACCTCAGCTCCGGCCCCGCCCGGCCCGCCGCGACGGCGATAGCGGAAGGTCGCGTGGTTGTTGCCGTAACGAGCGGTCTGGAAGCAGGCCGGGACGCCTCCGGCGACCGCGGTCAGGCGGGAGTTGACCACGCCCGGCGGCGGGATCCGCCGCGGCCGGGGACCGCTGACAGCCGCGCGAACCGGACCGCCGATCACCTGGCGCACGGTACGCACGCTGACCCCGTGGCCGGCCTGCCGCGCCAGCCAGCTCAGCACGCTGGTCAGCTCGGGCACGGTCACCCCCAGCGCGCAGGCGCGCGCGCAGACGTCGTGGATGGTGAAGATAATCCAGCCGCCGCCGTGGCCGCTGAGCGCCGGTGACAATCTTCTCGAACGTGGCCGGCGTCCAGCTCGTGCCGACCGACGCGACCTCGATCGGGGTGCGCAGCACATACGGGTTCCGCGGCGGGATGGTCTCGGCCCAGGGACAGTGCAGGCACAGCCCGGCGCCGCGCAGCTGCCCGGTACCCAGCCCTGAGTTGTAGCCGCAGCGCCGCGCGAGGAGCCTGAAGAGTGTGGTTGACCAGCGCGAACGGATACGCGAAGTCGGTGACGCGAAAGCCCCAGCGGGTCAGGTTGACCCGGTCGTCACAGATCTCCCGCTGGGCCTCCGCGGCGGGCAGGCCGGTCAGCGGGATGTGCTCGACGGACAGGCCGCCTATCTCGTTGTGGTCCGCCGCGATCTGGCGCACCTCGCTCAGCGTCAGGTACGGGAAGCGCGTGCAGCCGGGGCTGACCGAAGGCTGGCAGACCAGGCCGGAGGGCACGTAGAAGGTGGCGTGCATCCGGTACCGCCGGAAGACCGGCAGCGCGCCCATCTGGTCCGCGAGGCCGCCACCCCAGGTGAACGTCACCACGGTCGGAGCGTGCGCCGCGCCAGCGGCCGGGGCAGCCGCAGTGGCCGGCGCGGCGGCGCGGGCCGCGCCCGGAGCGAGCACGACGGCAGCGACCGCTCCGATCGCCGCCAGAGCACACACCACCGGCGGCCGGCTGACGCGAAGCGCTGCACTGAGCCGGACCGCGAGCCGGAGCCGCCGGTCAGGGGATGCTGGATAGCGGCGCTGCCTGATCCAGCTCACCGCACGAGCATTGCACAGCGGCCCGCCCGGTTCCGGGACCCCCGGCGCCGGCCGGCCGGGGTGATTCAGCCTGCGGCGCACCGCTCTGACCGTGTACAACGGAATTGCAGGTCAGTACGGGTGCACGTACGGAAGCTTCAGGACAAGTACATCGGCAACTGGCGCGCCAGGACCGGGAGCGCGGGTCCTGGCGATCTTGCTCCAGCCCCAGCTCTGGAGCGCGGTCTGCGCGGCGCTTGCTGCCGGGCTCACGATCAGCGTCGCCCGCTCCTCGGGCCGGTTCCGCAGCAGCATGTCGTGCAGCGTCCGGCCGATGCCCTGCCGCCGCCACGACGCGCGCACCAGCAGCTCGACGAGCGCAAAGGTACGGCCAGGATGCTCGGCGCTGACATCGCCGGGTACCGGCGTTGTCAGGTCGCGCCACCAGGATGTCGACGGCCGCAGCGGCATACCGGCGGCGTAGCCGACCAGATAGCCGCCGTGCCGCGCCTCGGCCAGGGCGAAGCCGGGCTGGCGGCTCTGCACGCGGAACCTCCCGGCGAACCCGTCCGGGTCGTCACCCGTGCCATCCGTCCGGCGCCGGGCCGTCCCGGCGTACACCGCGGCATGCAGCTCCTGCAGCTCGGCCGTCTGCGCGGCAGCCTGCCTGCCGTCGATCAGCCGGAACGTCAGCTCGGGCGCAGCCACAGCCGCTCTCTTAGCCGGGTTCGGAGGCTCGCTGCAGCGCGTCGAGGAAGGAGGTTGCCCAGCGGTTCACGTCGAACTCGCGCACCCGCCGCCGCATCGCGCGCATCCGCCGCCTGGCCTCAGCCCGGTCGATGGTAGCCGCGCGCACAATGGTGTCCTTCATGCCCTCGATGTCGTGCGGATTGACCAGGAACGCCCCGCTGAGCTCGTCGGCAGCGCCGGTGAACTCGCTGAGTACCAGTGCTCCGGTGTCGTCGGCGCGGCAGGCCACGTACTCCTTCGCCACCAGGTTCATGCCGTCCCGGAGCGAGGTCACGAGCATGACGTCGGCGGCGAGGTACATCGCGGCCATCTCGTCGGCCGGGTAGGTCTGGTGCAGATAGTGAACGGGCGGGTTGCCGAGCTCGGCATGCTCTCCGTTGATGCGGCCGACCGCGACCTCGACCTCGTCGCGCAGCTGCCGGTACTGCTCGACCCGCTCCCGGCTGGGGCTGGCGACCAGCACCAGGGCCGTGTTCAGGGACCCGAAGCGACCCTCGTCCAGCAGCTCGCCATACGCCGTCAGCCGGTGGGAGATGCCCTTGGTGTAGTCCAGCCGGTCGATCCCGAGCAGGACCACGTCCGGTTCGCCGAGCGCCTGCCGGAAGCCGCTCGCCCGGTCCCTCACCTCCGGCCGGCTCGCGATCTCCGCGTACCCGGCTGAGTCAATGGAGATCGGGAATGTCGCGGTCCGCACCTGCCGGCTGGCCTGCGTGCTCTGCGCTGCTCCCGGCACTCGCACGAGTGACCCGCTGGTCACCAGGCCCGCAGCCCGACGGCAGGCGCGCCGGAAGTTGGTCGCGTCGGCGTCCCGCTGGAACCCGATGAGATCGGCGCCGAGCAGGCCGTCGACGATCTGCCGCCGCCACGGCAGCTGCGCGAAGATCTCGTAGCCGGGGAACGGGATATGCAGGAAGAAGCCAATGCGCAGGTCGCTGCGCTGCTCCCGCAGCATCTGCGGGACAAGCTGCAGCTGATAGTCATTCACCCACACGGTCGCGCCGGGGGCCGCCTGCTCGGCCGCTGCCCTCGCGAAGCGCCGGTTGACCCGGACGTAGGCATCCCACCATGGCCGCCGGAACTCCGGCGGGGCGATCACGTCGTGATAAAGCGGCCAGAGCGTGCCGTTGCAGAAGCCCTCGTAATAGTCGCTGACCTCATCGGCCGATAGGCCGACTCCAACTAGCCGCAGCCCGGCGGCATCGAACGGGCCGGGTGCGTCACCTGCCCCGCCCGGCCAGCCCACCCAGGCGCCGCTGGCCTTGCGCATGACGGGCTCGAGCGCACTGACCAGTCCGCCGGGGCTTGGCCGCCACTGCGTACTGCCGTCCGGGGTTTCTACCTGATCGACCGGCAGCCGGCACGCGACCACGACGAAGTCGTAGTCGCCAGACCCCCACGCAGTCTCCCCGGCATCGTTCACCAGCCGAACAATAGCCTGCCCGGCCTGCGGCCCGGCGGCGGGCTCGCTGATCACCGGCCCTCGCCGGGCGCCGCCGGGGCGGTCAGCGCTGCCGCGGCGGTCAGCGCCTCGAGAGCCGAGCTCTGCCTGCTCGCGTCCGCCGTGTCAAACGGCCCGGTCCAGCGCACGCCGAACTGGTTCTGCGCATTTCTGCTGTTAGCCCAGACTGACTGCGCATTGCGGAGGATGAAGTCCCGATATTCCGGTCGCGGGCGCTGCAGGGAGAAGTCGTAGAGGTTACGGACGAAGATGCCCTTGAACTGGCTGCCATCGCCGCTGCGGCGGTCCTGCGCCATCTGCACCTCACCTGGCTCGACGAGAACCCCGGGCGACGGGGCGGACGGCGGGCTTGTCAGCTCCCGGAGCGCGGCGGCGGCGATGACCTCCCCCTGCCGCAGGAAGTCCTCCCGGCCGGTGATCTGGTACAGGTCGGCCAGGCCCCCCAGGATCACGCCCTGGTTGTAGGTGTAGGCCGGCTTGCCGTTGTTCCGGCAGTCGGCTGTGAGCCCGTCGTTGACAAGGCTTTTCGGGCCGATCATGCCGCTCGAGCTGAACCAGTCCCATTCCCGCAGCGCCCAGTCCAGGAAGCCGTCGCCGTCGCGGCCCGCCCGCAGCTGCAGCCGGGCCGCGACAGCGAGGAACAGCTCGTTCGTGATCGCGTTCTTATAAGCCCGGTCCTCGTTCCACCACAGGCCCCCGCCGCACGTATCGTCCCAGGCGGTGATCATGTTCGCGAAAATGCGCCCGGCCGCGCGCAGGTAGCGGTCCTCGCTGGTCAGGTCGTAAGCCCTCAGCCAGGCGAGCGCCCACCAGCCGTTGTCGTCGAAGAAGCGGTTGACAAAGTGCCGGTGCTGGCGGCCGGCCGCCCGGAACGTCCGGTTGATCACGGGGGCGTAGGTCTGATCCCCCGTCCGCTCGGTGTAGTCGACGACCGCTGTCAGGGCGTTGGCCGCGTTCCACCACCCGGTCGTCTTCCATAGCCCTGACCACCGGCCGTACCAGCGGTGCAGCGCGGCGGCCGCCGCCGCCGCTCGGGCGCCGTAATCGGGCTGCTCCGGGTCACTCACCGTGCTCCTCACGTGTGCCTACGGCAGATGGATTACCCGCCAGGGCGCCGGTCAAGACACCGGCCGGGCAGCGAGGCCCGCGAGCCGTGGCGATTATGCGCCCGGCGGGCCGGGACCTAGGCTGGGCGCTCGTGGCGGCTGATGAGGACTGGCGGCGGTGGGTGGTCTACCAGATCTACCCGCGCAGCTTCGCCGACGCGAACGGTGACGGCATCGGGGATCTGCGCGGGGCCATCGGGCATCTCGACTACCTGCAGCGCCTCGGAGTCGACGTGGTGTGGCTGTCGCCGGTGTACCGGTCGCCGATGGACGACAACGGTTACGACATCAGCGACTACCGGGACGTCGATCCGGTGTTCGGCACGCTTGCTGATCTCGATGAGCTGACCGAGGGCCTGCACCGGCGCGGCATGAAGCTGATGATGGATCTCGTCGTCAACCACACCTCGGACGAGCATCCGTGGTTCGCAGAGTCGCGCTCAGGACGGGACAGCCCCAGGCGCGACTGGTACTGGTGGCGCGATCCCCGGCCGGGCTACCGGGGCGGCGAGCCGGGCGCTGAGCCGACCAACTGGGAGTCACACTTCTCTGGCCCGGTCTGGGAGTGGGACGAGGCAACCGGCCAGTACTACCTTCATGTGTTCTCCCGCAAGCAGCCGGACCTCAACTGGGAGAACCCGGCGGTGCGCCGGGAGATCTACACGATGATGCGCTGGTGGCTCGATCGCGGCGTCGACGGGTTCCGGATGGACGTGATCAACATGATCAGCAAGGATCCGTCCCTGCCCGACACCGCCCCGCGGCCCGGCTCGCCGTACGGGCCCGGCGATCAGTTCTTTACCTGCGGGCCGCGCAACCATGAGTTCCTCCGCGAGATGCACCGGGAGGTATTCGAAGGCCGGCCGGCGCACGTCCTCACGGTCGGGGAGATGCCGGGTGTCACCGTCGCCGAGGCCGTCCGCTTCTCCGACCCGGCGAGCCGGGAACTCGACATGGTGTTCCAGTTCGAGCACGTCTCGCTCGATTTCGGTGATCATCGCTACGACCGCCGGCAGCTGGATCTCCCGGCACTGAAGGCGGCCATGGCCGCCTGGCAGAACGGGCTCGCCGACCGCGGCTGGAACTCCCTGTACTGGGGCAACCACGACCAGCCCCGCGCTGTGTCGCGTTTCGGCGACGACGGCGAGCACCGGGTCGCGTCGGCGAAAACCCTGGCCACCGTGCTGCATCTGCACCGTGGCACGCCGTATGTCTATCAGGGCGATGAGCTCGGGATGGCCAACGCGCCCTTCAGCGCCATCACTGACTTCCGCGACATTCAGGCGCTCAGGTTCCACGCCGAGGCCGCCGCCCGCGGCGGCGCTGACCTGGACGCGCTGGTGGCGGCCATGGCAGCGATGAGCCGCGACCAGGGCCGCACGCCGATGCAGTGGGACTCCTCGCCGCAGGCTGGCTTCACGGCGGGCACCCCGTGGATCGGGGTGAATCCCGACCACGCCGAGGTGAACGCCGCCGCGCAGGCCGGCGACCCGGACTCGGTACTCGCCCATTACCGGCGCCTCATCGACCTGCGCCACGACGACCCGGTCGTGACCGACGGCGACTTCGAGCTGCTGCTGCCCGGCCATCCGGGTATCTGGGCTTTCGTGCGCCGCACCCCCGCGGCTGAACTGCTGGTCGCCGCTAACTTCACGCGAGACCCGGTCACGGCCGACTTCGGCCTGCCCGGCGGGTGGGACGGCGCAGCGCCCGTGGTCGCCAGCCTGCCCGTGCCGCCGGCGGCGCCCGCCGGAGCAGGCCACTCAGTCACGCTGCGCCCGTGGGAGTCGGTCGTCTGGCGCCGCGTCCTGCCGGGCGGGCCGTGATGCCAGCGCAGCTGATTCCCGGAGGTCATGATGCCCGCTGATTATGAGCAGATCCGGGCGGAGAACATCGCCAGGTACGGCTGGGACACTGCCGTGCTCGAGCTGCTCGGCCAGCTCTACAGCGAGCGAACGCACTTCATCTTCGAGCTGATCCAGAACGCTGAGGACGCCGGCGCGACCGAGCTGACATTTGCCCTGTTCGACGACCGGCTTGAGGTCAGGCACGACGGGCGCGACTTCACGGTCGCGGATGTCCGCGCCATCTGCGGCGTCGGGCAGGGCTCCAAGGCCGATGACCTGACCCAGATCGGCGCGTTCGGGATCGGCTTCAAGGCGGTGTACGCCTACACCGACAGCCCGAGCATCTACAGCGGTCCCGAGAGCTTCCGGATCGAGAAGTACGTCCGGCCGTGCTCAGCCGATCCGCCCGGCGAGCCCGCGCCGGGGACCTTGTTCGTGCTGCCCTTCGACCGGCCCGACGTACCTGCCGCCGTCGCCGTGGCGGAGATCTCCGCCGCGCTCGGCAGCCTCGGCGTCGAGACGCTGCTGTTCCTGCGCAGCATCGGGCGGATCCGCTGCCGCGGGCTGCTGTCAGCGGACGTCCTGCTGACACGTACGTCGGCGGCACGCGCCCGGTCTGGCCGCCAGGTCAGGCTCTCCGCCGGCCAGCCGCTCGGCCGCGGCGACGAGGAGTGGCTCGTCTGGGAACGACCGCTTGACGCACTCGGGCATCCGGGTCAGCGAGTCGAGATCGCCTTCCTGACCCGGGCCCGGATTGACGGCCGCGAGCTGGTCAGGCGCGAGGCCGCGCCGCTCGTGGTGTTCTTTCCGACGCAGAAGGAGACCTTCCTCGGATTCGTCGTCCAGGGTCCGTACCGGACGACGCCAGCCAGGGACAACGTTCCCGAGCAGGACGAGTGGAACCAGGCCCTGGTCCGCGAGACGGCCAGCCTCCTCGCCAGCGTGCTGGCAGGCCTGCGGGACGAGGGACTCCTGACCGTCGAGGTCCTGCAGGCGCTGCCGCTTGATCCTGCCCGGTTCGGGCCGCAGACCATGTTCCGGGCCCTGTTCGAGACCGTTCGCAGCGCGCTGCGCGAGGATGAGCTGATCCCCGCCGCCGATGGCAGCTGCCGGTCCGCGGCACAGCTGAAGCTCGCCAGCGGGAGCGGGCTTCGTGAGCTGCTGCCGCCCGATCTGCTCGCTGACCTGTACGGCGAGGACGGCGCGATCGCCTTCGCCGCCGACGCGATCTCGGAGCTTGGGACCCCGCTGCTGTGGCGGTACCTGCGCGAGGAGGCAGGCCTGGGCGAGGTGACGCCCGAGGCCGTCGCGGACCGCCTCACCGCCGGGTTTCTCGCCGCCAGGTCCGACCGGTGGATCGCCGGCCTGTACTGGTTCCTGTACCAGCATCCGGCCCTGTGGCAGGAGGCAAGGCAGCCTGGCGACCAGGCCGGGCCGGCCCTCTGCAAGCCGATCATCCGGCTGGACGACGGCAGGCAGGTGGCGCCGCTCGATGCGCGCGGCAGGCCAGCCGCCTATCTTCCCGGCCCCGCCGATACCGGGCTGCCGACCGTCCGGCGGACCGTCGCGGCCGACCCCGGCGCCCGGCAGTTCCTGACCGCCCTCGGCTTCGGTGAGCCGGATGTCGTCGCCGAGGTACTGGACGGCGTGCTGCCCCGGTACGCGGAGGCCGATGCCGCGGGCCTGGACGCGGCCCAGCACGAGGCCGACATCGAGCTGATCGCCCGCGCGCTGGACGGGGCATCCGCGGCAGGCCGGGACCGCCTGCTCGAGGCGCTGCGGGAGACCGCCTTCCTGATCGGCGAGAACGCCGCGACCGGTGAGCAGCAGCTGATGCGGCCGGGCGCGCTGTACCAGCGGACGAAAGCCCTTGAGACCTACCTCGACGGTAATCCCGATGCCTGGCTCGCAGCGGACGCCTACGGCCCGTGGCTGACCCAGCTGCGCGGAATGGGCGTCCGGGACACGGTGCGGGTGGACGCCCGCGCCGCTGACGAACTCGGCTACGTGAGCATCGCCGATGATTTCGCTCACCACGAGCGCGGAGTCGCGGGGTTCGATCCGGCGGCGACGGCCGACGGGCTGGAGTACGCGCTCAGGAACCCGAGTCATGCTCGCTCGGAATTCGTCTGGAACGCGCTGCTCATCCCAGCCCGGCAGCTGATCGCCGGGGACGTCGAGCAGTCTCACCGGATGGAGTTTGCCGACGCCAGCCGCGAGCATCTGCTCTCGCCCATCGGTGCGGTGGCCAGGGACGCGGCGTGGCTTCCGGCTCCGGACGGGACATTCCGCCGTCCCGCTGATCTCAGCCTGGCCGACCTGCCGCCGTCCTACCAGCGAGACGAAGGGCTGGCCAGCGCGCTCGCGATGAGCCAGCCCGCGCTCGAGGAGGCCAGCCGCCAGCTCGGGCTTCCGGCTGACTTCCTGCGCAGGCTGAGCAGGCATCCCGACCTCGTTGCCTCGATTGAGCAGGAGCTGCGCGCACGGGACGACCGCGCCTGACTAGCTGCGGGACCGCTCCCGCCGACCTCTGCGCCGCGGCCAGCAGCGCCGGGGCCAGCAGCGCCGGGGCCAGGCAGCGCCTGGCCCCGGCGCAGCAGTAAACAGGCGAGGCAGTCAGCCGGAACCGGCTAGTCGCCGGAGTGCGGGAGGATTTCCTGCACCTTCGTCAGCACGCCTTCCTTGATCACGCCCCACCGGTCCTGGTCGCCCTCGAGGATGGCCCGCCCGGTGTCCTTCATCTGCTCGAGCGTGGCGTGCGGCGGGATGGGCGGCACGTTCGGGTCGCAGCGGACGTCCAGCAGCACCGGGCGGTCAGCGGCCAGCGCCCGGTCCCAGGCCGGGCCGATGTCATCGGGCTTGTCGACCGCGATGCCCTCCAGGCCGAGACTGCTGGCGAACGCGGCGTAGTCCACGCTGGGCAGCGTCTGCGACTCCGCGAACTTCGGCGCGCCCTCCATGGCCCGCATCTCCCAGGTCACCTGATTGAGGTCGTCGTTGTGCAGGACCGCGATGACCAGCCGCGGGTCGGACCATTCCTGCCAGTAGTGCTTGATCGTGATCAGCTCGGCCAGGCCGTTCATCTGCATGGCGCCGTCCCCGGCGAACACGATCACCGGCCGGTCAGGGTTGCCGAACTTCGCCCCGATGCCGTACGGCACCCCTGGCCCCATCGTGGCCAGGTTGCCGGACAGCGAGCCGCGGATCTCGCCGTGGAACCGCAGGTGCCGTGCGTACCAGTTCGCTGACGAGCCGGAGTCGGCGGAGACGATCGCGTCGGCAGGCAGCCGGGACGACAGCTCGTGGAACAGCCGCATCGGGTTGATCGGATCGGCCTCGACCATGGCCTCGGCGTCCATCACCTCCCACCAGCGGGCCACGTTCTTCTCGATCTCCTCGCGCCAGGCCCGGTCCTCCTTGCGCTGCAGCAGCGGGATCAGCGCGCGCAGCGTCGCGGCGGCGTCGCCGACGAGATTGACCTCGTACGGGTAGCGCATGCCGATGTACTTGCCGTCGATGTCGATCTGGACCGCGCGGGCCTGGTCGAACTCCGGCAGGAACTGGGTGTAGGGGAAGCTCGAGCCGACGGTCAGCAGCGTGTCGCAGCCCATCATCATCTCGTAGCTGGGCCGGGTGCCGAGCAGGCCGATCGAGCCGGTGACGTAGGGCAGGTCGTCGCCGAGCACGTCCTTCCCGAGCAGCGGCTTCGCGACTCCGGCCCCGAGCAGGTCAGCGACCTGCTGCAGTTCCGCGCGAGCGCCGCGCGCGCCCGAGCCCGCGAGAATGGCGACCTTCTGGCCGGCGTTGAGCACCTCGGCCGCCCGGGCGATCGCCGTGTCGCCGGGGATGGCGGTCGGCCAGTCGATGCCGATGCTGGACGGGACCATCTTGAACGCGTGCGTCGGCGCGGAGTACTCAAGCTCCTGAACGTCGGACGGAATGATGATCGCCGTCGGCGCCCGCTCGGCAAGAGCGACGCGGATGGCCCGGTCCAGCACGCCCGGCAGCTGCTCGGGCACGGTGACCATCTGCACGTACTCGCTGGCGACGTCCTTGAACAGGCTGAGAAGGTCCACTTCCTGCTGGTAGGACCCGCCCATCGCGGACCGGCTGGTCTGGCCGACGATCGCGACGACCGGGACGTGGTCGAGCTTGGCGTCGTAAAGGCCGTTCAGCAGGTGCACGGCGCCCGGGCCGGAGGTGGCCATGCAGACACCGAATCCGCCGGTGAACTTCGCGTAGCCCACGGCCTCGAACGCGCTCATCTCCTCGTGCCGGGCCTGGATGAACTTCGGGTTGTTCTCGGCCCGTCCCCAGGCGGCGAGAATGCCGTTGATGCCGTCGCCGGGGAAGCCGAACACCTTGTCGACCCCCCAGTCGCGGAGCCGGCCAAGCAGGTAGTCGGCGACAGTGGTGGTGGCCATGAGCACATTCCTCCTCAAGATGACGGGAACGGGCTGTCCGGCCCCGCCGTATTTCGTCAGTGCGCGGCGGCACCGCTGCGCTGGCCGGCCATCAGCCGGTCAGCGGTCCGCGCGGCCACCGCCATGATCGTGAGCGCCGGATTGGCGCTTCCCTGCGTCGGCAGCGCGCTGCCGTCGGTGATGTAGAGGTTGGGTACCGCGAAACTGCGGCAGTCGGCGTTCACGACACCGTGCTGCTCGTCGGCGGCCATGCGGGCGCCCCCGACGAGATGGGCGTAGCGGTTGATGGTGATGACCTCGTCGGCTCCCGCCGCGTGCAGAAGGTCCTCCATCACCGACTGCGCGGCCTTCATCAGGGCCTTGTCGTTGTCGCACTGGCTGTAGGAGAAGTGCGCGACCGGCAGGCCGTACCGGTCCTTCTCCGCCGCCAGCGTGACCCGGTTGTCCGGCTGGGCCAGGAACTCGCACAGCGCGCCCAGGCAGGACCAGTGCACGTAGTCGCTCATGTAGTCGCGCAGCGCCGTGCCCCAGTGCCCCTGCGCGGCCACGTGCTCCGCCCAGGTGATGGGCAGCGGCGACACGGTCTGGATCGCGAATCCGCGCTTGTAGTCCTTAGCCGGATCGGTCTCGTAGAACTCCTCGGTGCTGACCTCGGGCGGCGGCGACTTGTACATCCGGATCTCGGCATCGAAGCGGCCCGCGGTCTGCGGCGCGCCCTGCACCATCAGGTACCGGCCCACCTGGTCGAAGTTGTTGCACAGTCCGTCAGGGAACCGCTTTGACGCTGAGTTCAGCAGCAGCCGCGGTGTCTCGATCGAGTACCCGGCGACCGCCACCATCGCGGGCCCGCTGGAAGCGCGGCACGCCGGCCCTGACGTAATGCACGCCGGTCGCGGCGCCGGTGCGCTCGTCCACTTCGACGCCGGTGACCATGCAGTTGGCGCGGACCTCGGCCCCGTGCGCCAGCGCGTCCGGGATGTGCGTGATGAGCGGCGAGGCTTTCGCGTTGACCTTGCAGCCCTGGAGGCAGAAGCCGCGGTAGATGCAGTGCGGCCGGTTGCCGAACCGGCCGTTGACGATGGCGACCGGACCGACTTTCGCCTCGACCCCGAGCGCCCTGGCGCCGCGCAGGAAAATCTCCCCGTTCCCGCCCACGGGGTGGGGCCGGTACGGATAGGAGTGCGGGTCGCCCCAGGGCCACTGCTCCCCGGCAACCGGCAGTTCCTCCTCGATGGCCTCGTAGTACGGGCGCAGGTCTGCGTAGCTCAGCGGCCAGTCAGCCCCGACACCATCGCGGGTCAGGGTCTCGAAGTCGCTCGGGTGGAAGCGCGGGGTGTAGCCGGCGTAGTGCACCATCGAGCCGCCCACGCCCCGGCCGGAGTTATTCGAGCCCAGCGGGATCGGGTCGGCGCCGGCGATGACACGCGGATCAGTCCAGTACAGGTGATGCGAGCCTGCCTCGTCGCTGACCCAGTCGGCGTCCGGGTCCCAGAACGGGCCCGCGTCCAGGCCGACCACGCTCCAGCCCGCGCGGGCCAGCCGCTGCAGCATCGTGGACCCGCCGGCGCCGCAGCCGACCACCACCAGGTCAACCTCGTCGGTGTCAGCGAACTGGCGCATGTCCGAGCGCAGCCGGTGGTTGGTGCGAGTCCCGTCGTTCGGGCAGCAGCCAGGCGGACTCGTTGCGATCACGCACATTGCTCATCAGGCACCGTCCTTGCGGACCGGGTCGTCGGCGGGCTGGTGATCGGCAACCTCGAACGGCTCGCGCTTGCCGACGCCCGCGTTCTTGTAGCCGCGCGGGTAGGCCGGGCCGGGGAAGCCGATCTCGTTCCATGCCTGCGGGTGCGCGTAGAACGCCGTGCAGGCGTAGCGCGTCCACAGGCTCCAGACGTGCCCGGCGTTCAGGCCGTGCCAGTCACCCGATCCCAGGTCCTGGACGGCCTGCACGAGCTTGGCCTGGTCGTCCGCAGAGGTGGCGGCAAATCCCCGGTCATACCGGGAGAGCGCGTCCGCGTCCAGCGCGGCGAGTGAGAGCCGCCAGGACGTGCCGTCCTCCGGCATGTCCTCGTAGTGCCAGCCGTCAGTCTCCTTCTCCGCCAGCCGCGCGTCGATCTCGTTGACGACCGGGAGCCTGGAGGCGTCGCTCTGGCCGAGCAGCAGGTCGCAGAGCGCCGTGGCGATAGCCTCCTCCGCCGGAGAGAAGAACCGGATGTCCGGCGGCATGCCGAGCCGCGCCAGGACGACCCCGGCGGTGACGGCATCCCAGCGGCCGGCCTGGGCCGCCGAGTCGAACCCGGGGAACCGGCTGGCGCCTGCGATCCGGCCGGCGCCGGTCACTTCTCCCGCCGCAAGATGGCCGCGAGCAGTCCCATGCCGCCCACCATGGTCACCAGCAGCGGCGCCAGCAGGGGCGGTCCCATTTCCATGTTGTAGCGGGCGTTCGACCAGCCGCCCGGCTTCTGCGCGATCCCGCGCGCATGCAGGTACGTGCCCTGCAGGCCGTTGACCACGATCGCCGCTGACGCGACCGGCAGCGCCGTCTTGGCCAGCCGGCGGCTGAAGAATCCGGCTACGCCCGCCGTCGCGCCGACCGGCCCGAGCACGATCGGCAGCCACATCATCTTGTTGCCGAAGCTGGCGCTGTCGTGCTCGAAGTAGATCTCCGCCGCAGTCACCAGGGCCCCGGCCGCGGTCAGGGCCGACAGGCTCCGCTCGAAACGGCCGGTCTCCACGTTGCGGACCATCCGGTCAATGCCGTGGACCGCCGTGTCCGTCGCGCTGCCCCTCGTCGACACCAGAACTTCCCTTCGTCGTGATAGCCCTGCAGCAGGCACAACTGCGGCTGCCCACGACAGGGCCGTCCAAACGAGGGAATGCGCGACGCCCGGGCCGGCCGCGATCGAGCGGCTGGCCCGGGCGTCACCGATCAGGCGAGCGTCAGAACCGGTCGAGGTTCATTACCTTGTCCCAGGCCGCGACGAAGTCCGTGACGAACTTCTCCTTCGCGTCATCGCTCGCGTAGACCTCCGCGACCGCGCGCAGCTCGGAATTTGAGCCGAAGACCAGGTCGGCACGGCTGCCGGTCCACCTGACCTCGCCCGTGGCGGTGGCACGGCCCTCGAAGGTGCTCGCGTCCTGCGAGGTCGCCGTCCATTCCGTGCCCAGGTCGAGCAGGTTGGCGAAGAAGTCGTTGGTCAGGACGCCGGGCGTCGTGGTGAGCACGCCAAGCGAGGACTGCTGGTAGTTCGCTCCGAGGACGCGGAGGCCGCCGACGAGGACGGTCATCTCCGGGGCGCTCAGGGTCAGCAGGTTCGCCCGGTCGATCAGCAGGTACTCCGCTGGCAGCCGGCTGCCCTTGCCGGCATAGTTGCGGAATCCGTCGGCGGCCGGCTCGAGTGCGGCGAAGGACTCAGTGTCCGTCTGCTCCTGCGACGCGTCCGCGCGACCGGGCCGGAACGGAACCTCGACGTCGAAGCCAGCGTCCTTCGCCGCCTTCTCGACGGCGGCGTTGCCGGCCAGCACGATGAGGTCCGCGAGTGAGACCTGCCTGCCGCCCTGCCTGCCCGGCGTTGAACGCGCTCTGGATGCCTTCCAGGGTGCGCAGCACCGTCGCCAGCTGATCCGGGTCGTTGACCTCCCAGCCGCTCTGCGGCTCGAGGCGGATGCGCGCGCCGTTGGCGCCGCCGCGCTTGTCGCTGCCGCGGAAGGACGAGGCCGACGCCCACGCGGTTGAGACCAGCTGGGACACCGACAGCCCGGAGGCAAGGACCTGCGCCTTCAGGGCGGCAGCGTCAGCGGCGTCGATGAGCTCGTGCGTGACCGCCGGGATGGGGTCCTGCCAGAGCAGCGACTCGGCCGGGACCTCCGGGCCGAGGTAGCGCTCGATCGGGCCCATGTCGCGGTGGGTCAGCTTGAACCAGGCACGGGCAAAGGCGTCGGCGAACTCGCCGGGGTTCTCCAGGTAGCGCCGCGAGATCTGCTCGTAGACCGGGTCCGCCCGCAGGGAGAGGTCGGTGGTGAGCATGGTCGGCTGGTGCCTCTTCGCCGGATCGTAAGCGTCCGGGACCGTGCCGGCTCCCCCGCCGTCCTTCGGCTTCCACTGGTACGCGTCCGCCGGGCTCTTGGTCAGCTCCCATTCGTAGCCGAACAGGGTCTCAAGGAAGCTGTTGTCCCAGCTCACCGGCGTCGGAGTCCACGTGACCTCAAGGCCGCTGGTGATCGTGTCGGCGCCCTTGCCCGTGCCGTAGGTGCTCTTCCAGCCGAGGCCCAGCTGCTCAAGCGGGGCCGCCTCGGGGTCCGGGCCGACGTTGTCCGCCGGGCCGGCGCCGTGGGTCTTGCCGAAGGTGTGACCGCCGGCGATCAGGGCGACAGTCTCCTCGTCGTTCATCGCCATCCGGCGGAACGTCTCGCGGATGTCGCGGGCCGCGGCGAGCGGGTCCGGGTTGCCGTTCGGGCCCTCCGGGTTGACGTAGATGAGGCCCATCTGGACCGCGGCGAGCGGGGTTTCCAGCTCGCGATCGCCGGTGTAGCGCTCGTCGTCGAGCCAGGTGGTCTCGGGACCCCAGTAGACGTCATCCTCGGGCTCCCAGACGTCCTCCCGGCCGCCAGCGAAGCCGAACGTCTTGAAGCCCATGGTCTCCAGCGCCACGTTGCCGGTGAGGATCATGAGGTCGGCCCACGAGATCTTCTGCCCGTACTTCTTCTTCACCGGCCACAGCAGCCGTCGCGCCTTGTCCAGGCTGACGTTGTCGGGCCAGCTGTTGAGCGGGGCGAAGCGCTGCTGTCCCGCTCCCGCTCCGCCGCGGCCATCGCTGATGCGGTAGGTGCCCGCGCTGTGCCACGCCATCCGGATCATCAGCGGCCCGTAGTTGCCGAAGTCGGCCGGCCACCAGGGCTGCGAGGTCGTCAGCACCGCCGCGATGTCCCGCTTCACGGCCGCGAGGTCGAGGCTCCTGAACGCCTCGGCGTAACTGAACTCCTCGCCGAGCGGATTCGCCACGGCCGGGTTCTTGGCCAGGATCTTCAGGTTGAGCCTTCTCGGCCACCAGTCCTGGTTGGCGTCACCCTGGGTGGGGTGCGGGAGGCCGTGGGCCACCGGGCAGCCACCGCCGCTCTCCGGGGTCGCATCTTCGATAACTACTGGATCGTGGTTCTCAGTCATTGAGATTCCTTCCGGGCGAAACGGATCACGGGTGCTCAGGAAGTGCTGGCGGTTGAACAGTTCGGGCACAGGCCCCAGTACACGACCTCGGCTTCGCCGATCACGAAGCCGTGGTCATCGGACGCGGTCAGGCAGGGTGCCTCGCCGACGGCGCAGTCGACGTCAGCGACGACACCACACGACCGGCACACGACATGGTGGTGGTTGTCGGCAACGCGGCCCTCGAACCGGGCCGGACTGCCGGCCGGCTCGATGCGGCGGATGAGCCCGGCCGCGGTAAGCGCATGCAGCGCGTCATAGACAGCCTGGAAGGAGACATGGCCGATCCGGTCGCGGACCCCCGCGGCGATCGCCTCGACTCCCAGGTGATCACCGTTACGGACGGTCTCGAGCAGCGCGATGCGGGCTGCCGTCACCCGCAGGCCTGCGCTGCGCAGTTCCCCTGCCGTGCTCGGACTCCGGGCTGCGCTCACACCGCCAACCCTACCTGGATAAACACGAACGATTCAAGAGAACGAATTACCCAAGTTTAGTCTCGAGGCGGCCGCCCGGGCTGGCCCGCGGCACAGGCTGCTCAGGCCGCTGCCCTGATGAGTGACGGCCGCAGGGCGGCCAGTGCTTCCCTGACCGGCTCCAGGCCCGGCCGGGCCGTGATAACCCGGACGATGGCCTCGTCCAGCCCGGCGCTCAGCCGGGCGAAGGCCGCCGGCGCCGCCGCAGCCGGGCCGTAGTAGCCGACGGCCCTGAGCATCTCGTCCGGGGCGGCGGCGACGAGCTCAGGCAGGGCCGCGCCCTGGTCTCTCCGGGCCTCCAGCTCGCTCAGCGCGGCATCGAAGCCCATCCGGGCGAACAGCCCCCGGTAGCCGGCGGCCTGCGGGACGCCAGGCCGGCCAAGCGCGTATCCGAGCACCTGCGCACCGAAAGCCTGCCTGGCGGCGCTCGCGTCGTCGTCGATGCAGACCCGGATGTACATCGTGATCGGAACCGCAGCCGGATCGCGGCCCGCGCGGGCGCAGCCCTCGTCGATCCTCGCCCGGCTGGCGGCGATCTGCGCCGGCGTCGCCCAGTTGAGCAGCGCGCCGTCGGCGACCTCGCCCGCGAGGCGGAGCATCTGCGGGCCGAGCGCGGCCAGGTAGACCGGGATCGGCGGCAGGTCCGCCACCCCGAGCGAGGCCGAAGCGGGCCAGCCGGGCGAGGTGCCCCCGACGCCGCTCTGGCTGGCCCGGACTGTCTGGCCGGCCAGCAGCGCCCGGACTTCCGTGGCGTACTCGCGCATCACGGCGATCGGACGGTCAGGCAGGCCGACCGAGGCCCAGAACCCCGGCCCGTACCCTCCGGTGCCGAGACCGAGGACGAACCGGCCCTCCGACAGCTGACCCAGCGTGGCCGCCTGCGCCGCGAGGCCCAGGCGGGGTCCACATCCGCGCCGCGGGCACGACGGAGATCCCGGTGCGCAGCGCGGTGTCGTGCGACCACGCCGCGCAGACGTGAAACGAGTCAGGCACTCCGCCGGCCGGAGTCCAGAGGCTCTCGAAGCCCAGCTGCCCGGCCTCGCGCGCCGCCGTGCGCAGCTCGGCGAACGTCAGGCCGAGCCGGGCGTCCAGTCCCGCGCCAATCAGCATGAGAGCAGTATGCCGGCCCGGCCGCGGCCAGCGCCGGCCCCGCCCGCCTGGTCCGCTCGGCCGCCCGGCCCGCTCGTCAGGGCTGGCCGTCAGGTTCCATAGCAAGCAGTTCGGCCAGGGCCTCCAGCGCCGGCCGGTAGGCGTGGCTGGCGGGAGTCGCGTAGCCGACGATGATCGCCTGGGGCGAGGGGTCTGGCGGCTGCTGCCAGTGGGCGCCCAGGGTGTGGACTGCCACCGACAGCCGCGCGGCACGCGACTGGACCTGCTGCTCGGTGGGGCCGTGTCCGGGCAGGTAAATGAGAGCGTGCAAGCCAGCCGAGATGCCGGCCAGGCCCAGCTGGGGCAGGCTGGCGGCTAGCGTGCTCGCCAGCTCATCGCGGCGGCGCCGGTACTGCGCCCGCATGCGGCGGATGTGCCGGTCAAAGGCGCCGCTGGTCATCAGCTCGGCGAGGGTGAGCTGCTCGAGAACTCCGGTACCGCGGTAAAAGCTCTGGCGGGCGAAACCGGCGGCAGCCTCCGAGCGACTCAGGCACCGCGATCCAGCCCAGGCGCAGGCCAGGAGCCAGCGTCTTGCTGGCAGTACCGACGTAGATCACCCGCTCCGGATCCAGCTGCTGCAGGGCACCGGCGGGCTGCCGGTCGTAGCGGAACTCGCCGTCATAGTCGTCCTCGATGATGAGCGTGTCGTGGCGCCGGGCCCACTCGATGAGAGCCGTACGGCGGTCAGCTGACATCGTCACCCCGAGGGGATACTGGTGCGCCGGCGTCACCAGCACGGCATCAGCGCGGGTTCGCTCCAGCTGGTCGGTGCGCAGTCCTGCTTCGTCGCACGGAACCGGTACCAGGCGGAGCCCCAGCGGCTCGGCAAGCCGCCGGTAGTGCGGGACGCCGGGATCCTCGACGGCCAGGGTGGTCGCGCCGCTGGCCCGGAGCGCGAAGCAGATGAGCGTCAGGGCGTGGGTGAAGCCGTTGCAGATCAGCAGGTTCGCAGGGCTGGTGTCAACGCCGCGGGCACGGCCCAGGTACTCCGCCAGCGCGCCGCGCAGGCTGGCGCTGCCACGGGCGTCTCCGTAACCGAAGATCTCGTCCGGCGCTCGTGCGACAGCACGCTGGCGGGCGCGCTCCCAGGTGCCGCGAGGGAAGCTCGTATGGTCGGGCCTGCCTGGCCGCAGGTCCCACTGCGGCCGCTCCGGGGACGGCGCAGAAGGCGGGTTCGGCGGCCGCCGTGGCGGCACCCAGCTCACCCAGACTGCCGCGCCCTGCCGCGCGGTCAGGTATCCCTCCGACGACAGCTGCTGGTAGGCAGCGCTGACCGTGCCGCGGGCCGCGCCCAGGTCGCAGGCCAGCGACCGGGATGAGGGCAGCACCGTACCTCGCGGCAGCCGCCCGCTGCGGATCGCCTCCCGCAGCGCATGCTCGATGCCGTGGCGCAAGCCAGCTGCGCGATCAAGGTCAAGCAGCAGATCGCGTCCACTGGACCACTCAGCAGGCACAGAACTGGACCATTCCGTCGTACCAGTAGCTGCCTAGACTACTGGCCGTGCGCTCACGACGACCACCACGGGCATATTCCGAAACACCGCGCTATCACGCGATTCACGAGGCCCGTCTGTTATCACCTCGTCGCAGTGACGTGACTGGTCTGTGCGCCTGCGGAGTCAGACTGCGGTTTGTATATCGAACCAGCTTGCGCGTGCACCGTCGCGCCGCAGCTAAGGAGAACGTATGTTGAGAAACAGACGCAAAATAGGCGTCGCGGGGATAGCCGTCGTGGCCGCGAGCGCATTGCTGGCCGCCGGCTGCTCCTCGAGCACGTCGCCCTCTACCTCTTCGTCCACCACCGCGGTCAAGGGCGCGGTGGCAACCCTGCCGATCGTCACCGGCACCGGGGCAAACTGCATCTTCCCGTTCGAGGGGACGCAGTGCTACAGCGTCGCCAACTACGAGGACTTCGAATATCAGATGGTCCTGCCGCTGTACCAGTTCGGCGGCAACAGCAACACCTCGGTCCTGGTGAACTACCCGCTGTCGCCGGCCGACGCGCCGATTTACAGCGACGGCGGAAAGACCGTGGTGATCAACTTCAAGGGCTGGAAGTGGTCCGACGGCCAGACCGTCGACGCGAAGAACCTCATCTTCTTCCTCAACATGCTCGAGGCAGAGAAGGCCAACTTCGCGGGCTACACGCCCAGCCTGCTGCCCGACAACATGTCGTCGTACTCAGCGACCGGGCCGAACCAGGTGACGCTCCAGCTCAAGCAGCCGTACTCAAGCGTCTGGTTCACCTACAACCAGCTCGCCATCCTCACCCCGATGCCGCTGGCATGGGACGTGACAAGCCTGTCCGGCGCTCCGGGCAGCGGCGGCTGCGCCACGGACACCGCAGCCGACGGCTGGGCCAAGTGCAAGGCCGTCTACACCTTCCTCGCCGCGCAGAACAAGGACACCGCGACGTTCGCGACCAGCCCGCTGTGGAAGGTTGTCGACGGACCCTACAGCCTGACGTCCTACAACGTCAGCGGCAACTTCACGCTGGTGCCGAACCCGAAGTACTCCGGCAGCCCCAAGCCGTCGGTCACGCTGAAGTTCGTGGAGTACACCAGCGACACGGCCGTCTACACCGGCCTGAAGACCGGGGCGCTGGCCAGTGACGGCCCCAACATCGCGGTGCCGACCACCGACCTGCCGCAGGCGGGAGCGGGCTTCAAACCGCCGACCAATCCGCTCGCGTCAGCCGGGTACACGCTCGATCCGGCCTATGAGTTCGGGATCGGCTACGCCTATATCAACTTCAACAACCCGACGTACGGCCCGGTGTTCAAGCAGCTGTACTTCCGGCAGGCCCTGGTCGAGCTCGACAATCAGGCTGGCATGGCCAAGGCAGTCGGGCGCGGTTACTCCTATCCGACGACCGCAGGCGTTCCGCCCGAGCCCCGCAGCCAGTGGGTCTCGCCGGAGATGGCGGCCAACAACTACTCGGGCCCGTACCCGTACAACCCGTCGAAGGCTGAGGCACTGCTTGCCTCGCATGGCTGGAAGGTTGTCAGCGGCACCCTGACCTGCGAGTCGGCCGGCTCAGCCGCGAGCTGACTGCGGCGCTGGCATCGCCAAGGGCACCCAGGCCAAGTTCTCCATGGACTACACCTCAGGCGTGTCGACGCAGGAGGACTACGTCGACATCCTGAAGTCCGGCCTCGCCCAGGCGGGCATCCAGCTCGCGCCGAACGGCCAGACGTTCGACACTCTGCTGACCGACACGGTGCCCTGCAAGCCTTCGCAGGCACAGTGCAAGTGGACGTTCCTGTATCTGGGCGGCTGGCTGTTCAACGGGCCGGGCTTCCAGCCCACGGGCGAGCCGCTGTACGCGAGTTCCTCACCCAACAACTCGGGCAGCTACAGCGACCCGAAGATGGACTCGCTCATCAACCAGACGCACACCAGCCCCAGCCTGACTGTGTTCCACAACTACGCCGACTACACCGCGACGCAGATCCCCGTGCTGTGGATGCCGTGGCAGACGTCGATCACCGCAGTCAGCAACAACCTGCACAACGCCACCTGGAGCCCGTTCCTGACGTGGTTCCCGCAGTTCTGGACGTGCAGCACGAAGACGTGCTGACGCCAGGCCGGCGGTAGCCGGAGGAGGTCAGGTACCGGCCGCCGCGCTGACGGGGACAGCGCGGCGGCCGGGCCGTATTCCGCGGTACTCCATCCCTGGTGCTCCATCCCTGGTGCTACTGCGCACCATGGCAGCCCTGAGGCGGTCCTCCGGGCTGATCAGGTGATCGTGGCCGTCGTCGCCTGCGTCGAGCTGAACCCAGTTGATGATCCCGGTAAACCGGCTCGTCTGCGGCGTGTAATCGTCGCTGACACTCGAGCCGTTGTCGATGCCAAGGTCACAGGTTTCGTCGCCCGAGTACAGCATGGGGACCGTGGCCTCGGCTCGCCCGTTCCCGGCCTTAGTCCCGTCCACCAACAACGTGATCGTGCCGCCCTTGGCCAGCCCGCCGCCGTCGTAGGCGAACTCCATCCGCACCTGGTGCACACCGGAGGGGACCGCAGTCTCGCCGTAGACCTTGAACCGCGCCAGGCTCAGCAGGTTATGGCAGTAGGCCAGCTTGCCGTCGTGCAGGTAGAGCGCCCAGCCCGCGAACGCGCCGCCCTGAGCGATGATGACCCCCTCGCCGCCGCCCTCGGGCACGACGATCTCGGCGGTGACCGAGTGCGACTTGTTCTTCAGGTTGATGACCGAGTTCTCGGTCAGGCGGCCCATCCCGCCGAACAGGATCTGGGAGTTGCCGCTGACCAGCCGCGGCCGCCCGGCCATGTCGGCGCTGAAGCGCTCAACCCGGCGGTCGTCCAGCGGCAGCACGTTGTACCTGACCGCCTCGGTCAGCCACAGCCGCTGGAGTTCGTGCAGCTTGCCGGGCAGCTGCGCGGCCAGATCGTGGGCCTGCGTCCAGTCCGTGCTCGTGTCGTACAGTTCCCACACGTCGTCATCGAAGGCGGGCAGGTTGTCGCCCACGAGCCAGGGCGTGCTGTGCCTGGTGACAGCCGTCCAGCCCTTGTGGTAGATGCCGCGATTGCAGAAGATCTCGAAGTACTGAGTCTCGCGCCGTTCCGCGGCTCCGGCGTCGTCGAATGAGTAGGCCATGCTGACGCCGTGCAGGGGCATCTGCTGGATGCCGTTCACGAAGGACGGCTCGGGGAGCCCGGCAACGTCGAGTATCGTGCTGGCGATGTCGATGACGTGGTGGAACTGCGGCCGGATCTCGTTGCGCGCACTGAACCCGCCCGGCCAGTGCACGATCGTGCCGTTCCTGGTCCCGCCCCAGTGCGACGCCACCTGCTTCGTCCACTGGTAGGGCGTGTCCATCGCGTGCGCCCACCCGACCGCGTAGTGGTTGTACGCAGTCGGGCCGCCGAACTCCCCGACGCGCGCGGCCATCGACTCCGACCGTCTCGAACGCGCCGGCGCCGTTCAGCATCAGCAGCTCATTGAACGTCCCGTTGACCGAGCCCTCCGCGCTCGCCCCGTTGTCGCCGATGATGTAGTAGACCAGCGTGTCGTCGAGCACGCCGAGATCCTCCAGCGTGTCAACTACGCGGCCGATATGGAAATCGGTGTGCGCCAGGAAGCCGGCGAAGCACTCCATCTGCCGGGCGAGCACCGGCTTCAGTTCGCCGGCGACATCGTCCCAGGCCGGGATCTCCTCATGGCGGGCGGTGAGGTCGGCGTCGGCGGGGATCACTTCCAGCTCCTTCTGGCGGGCGAACGTCTCCTCGCGCAGGGCGTCCCAGCCCGCATCGAAGCGGCCGCGGAACCTGTTGATCCACTCCTCCGGCGCCTGATGAGGAGCGTGCGTGGCACCGGGCGCGTAGTACATGAAGAACGGCTTGTCCGGCATCAGGGCCTTCTGCTGCCGCACCCACACAATCGCCTTGTCAGTGATGTCCGCCGTCAGGTGATAGCCCTCCGCGGGCGTTTTCGGCGGCTCCACCGGCGTCGTGCCCTCATACAGCGCGGGATAGTACTGATTGGTCTCGCCGCCGACGAAACCGTAGAAGTACTCAAAGCCGCTGCCGGTTGGCCACTGCCGGAACGGCCCCATCGGGCTGGTCTCCCATACCGGAACCTCGTGGCACTTGCCGAACTGCCCGGTGCTGTAGCCATTGAGCTGCAGCACCTCTGCCAGCGGCGCGGCGCTGGCCGGGCGCACCGAGCTGTAGCCCGGTGCCGACGTTGCCAGCTCGGTCACCGCGCCCATGCCGACTGCGTGGTGGTTGCGGCCGGTGAGCAGAGCCTGGCGGGTGGGCGAGCACAGCGCGGTGGTGTGGAACCGGTTGTACTTCAGGCCGCGCGCCGCGAGCCGCTCTGCCGCCGGCGTCGGGATCGGTCCCCCGAACGCGCTCGACGCGCCGAATCCGCAGTCATCGATCAGCACGATCAGCACGTTGGGCGCGCCGGCCGGCGGGCGCAGTGGCTCTATCGGCGGGAAGGCGGTCTCCGGGTCCTTCGCGTCATAGGTGACCGGGCCAGCCTGCGCCGTGCCGGGAATGGGCAGAACCGAGCGCTGCACGTCGGCCATGGCCGGGCTCCTCACGTTGCGGATACCCGGCAGTACCTACCCCGGATCCGTCACCCGCGGCGGGTGATCCGCGTCAGTTCTGCGCCGGCGGACTGGCGCCAGGGGACTCGTCGTCGTACTGCGGCTCGCCCGCGCTCTCCCCGCGCGGTCGATGGCAACCAGCAGCATCCGTACCGCACCAGGCATATCAACCATGGCCTGGCGCAGATCGGCAAGCTCCTGCTGGCCGTCGGGGTTATTCGCGGCCGCCGCCTCGGCGGCCTCGTAATCCTCTAGCCGGTCGCGGGCCGTCTGCACCTCCGAGGACACCAGCAGTTCCTCAAGCACACTGTCAGCCATGGGTCCTCCTTATCGGCAGCAAGCGGCCATCCCTGGCCAGCTACCCGGACTCCGGCCAGCCGAACCTCGGGCGCGGTCCGCAGTCCGCGCACGGCTCGGGCCCGGACAAAGCCGGGCCCGAGGCGTAACTCGCAGAGCTAGCGGCAGCAGTGCACCGGGCCCTGGGGATGGACCGTGCTGGCCGAGGCCGAGGCGGCGGTCGCGAATCCGCCGCCGGCGAGGACGGCGACAGCGGTCAGCAGGGACGCGATGGTAATGCGCATGCGGGTCATGAAGATCTCACCCAATCAAACTGTGGGGTACGGATGTACCCGTTGAGCCACCAAGCAGTTGTGAACACGCCGTTAGGCCATGGTGGGGGATAGCCAATCCGGCGCCAGTTCATCGTATGGCATCCGGCGCGTTACTGCAGGTAATTGAGTGAAAGCAGAGCGTGTTGGTGTGCAAGTGGCTGGCAATGCGATGCTTTGGCTAAGCGAAAGCCCGCGCCATTGCTAAGCCGATTGCTGATCGGCTGCCGCGCACTCGTCGGCCTGCCGCAGCGCCGTCAGCGCTGACTCAGTCCGGCCCTGCCTGGCCATCGCCTCGGCGATCTCGCGCCAGGCCCGCGCCGCGTCCTGGCGCGAGCCCATGTCCGCGAGCCTGATCGCAGCCGCTGCTGCCGTCGCGAAGCCCTCGTTGACCTGGCCGGTCATGACCAGAGCGACGCCGCTGATGACTCCGGCGTACTCAAGCTCAGCGCCAGCGTCACTGCACCGGGACATGGCCTGGCCGGCTGTCTCGATGGCCAGGTCGAAGTCGCCGCGCAGCAGCGCGATCCGGGCGAGCTCGGTCTCGCAGCTGCCCAGCTCGGCAGTCGCCGACAGGTCGGCCAGCGTCTCGTGGGCACGCTCGAGCAGGTCCTCGGCTTCGTCGAGCTCCGGCGGATCACGCCGGAGCAGCAGCCATCCGCACGTCACGCGCAGCCCGGCCAGGCTGAGGTCGGAACCGGACTCGCCGAGCAGGGCCAGCGCCCGGCGGGCCAGCGTAATGGCCTGCTCGAGGTTGCCGCTGGCTTCCGCTACCAGGCAGGCGTTCCAGTAGGCCGAGCCCTGCGCGGCGCGCGAGCCCAGGCTCTCCGCCAGGTCGATGACCTGCCCGGCGAGCTCCTGAGCGGCCGCCATGTCGTCCCTGCTCCAGTAGCTGGACACCAGCGTGGAGGCCAGCCTGATCCCGTCTTCCGTCACCTCAAGGCCGAGGTCACGGACCTCGCGCAGGCCCGCCTCGCCGACCTCGATACTGCGCGCGAGATCCCCGTCCAGGCGGTACAGGCGGCACTGATGCATCAGCAGGACCGGCACGCCGGGGGTGCCTGCCTCGCCATCCCGCGCGGCGGCCAGCAGCGCGGTGATGTACTCCAGGGCCCCCCGCAGATCGCCGCGGTCTTCCTCCGCCCTGGCCAGGCCCAGGGCGGCCTCGTGCCTGATGCGTCCCGCGGCCGTAACGTAGACCTCGCGGAAGAGGTCGCAGGCTTGCTGGACCGCGCCATTGGCGTAGGCGATCTCGGCGAACTCCAGCTGCCGGCGCTGCTCGGTGATCAGCTCGTCCCCGAGGCCGGTCTCGAGATACTCCGGAGCGCAGCCCAGGCGGCTGGCCAGCTGGTCAATCAGGACGATATCCGGCACCAGGCGCCCGGTCTCAATCAGCTCCAGGTCACGTGCCGGGATCAGGTCCCCGGCCAGGTCGGCCTGGCTGAGGCCGCGCTCTTGCCGGACCGCGCGCAGGCGCTGACCGAGATCTGGCCCCATGCGCGCACCCCCCGACGCTGACAAAGCTGATCGTTAACTCTAAGCCCATTGTGCACGGTCGTTACCAGTAGGTAATCACCGCTTCTGAGGGGTAATAATCCTGATCGCGCCGGCAAACCTGCAGGTCAGGACGTTGGCAGGTGGCCGTCATGAGGCCGCGCCCGCGGCTTCGGCGGCTACTCTCTGATGGCGGTGCCTGTGCCCGGGTCGAAGAAGTGCAGCCTGCTGGTTTCCACGTGGACGCGGGCGTTCTGGCCCTCAGCGAGAGCTGTCTGCGGGTCCATCCGGGCAATCATCGTGGCGAGTGAGGTCACGTCGGCCGCTGCCCCCTCCGAGTGATGCGCGACCTCGCCGATTCCGCAGTGGATCTGCACGTCGGATCCGAGTTCCTCGCGCAGCCGCACCGGCAGCTCGATGACCGATCCCTCGTCCACGTCGCGCAGCAGCGCCGCGTCGGCCAGGTGCTCCGGCCGGATGCCGAGGACGATGTCCTGCCCCAGGTACCGGTCGAGCGCCGGACGCTCCGCCATGACCTGCGCCGGGATGCCGAGCCGGCAGCCGCCGAACACGACCTGCGGGCCGGACGCTCCGACGGCCGTCGCCCGGCCCGCTCCAGCCTGGCGTCGATGAGGTTCATCGCGCGGCGACCCGATGAACCCGGCCACGAAGAGATTGGCCGGGCTCCGGTACAGCTCCTGCGGCGGCGCGACCTGCTGGAGCACGCCGTGCTGGAGTACGGCGACGCGGCTGCCCAGTGTCATGGCCTCGGTCTGATCGTGAGTGACGTAGATCGTCGTGGTCGCCGAGCGAGCGCTGCAGCTGCGCGATCTCGGCCCGCATCTGCACCCGGAGCTTGGCGTCCAGGTTCGACAGCGGCTCGTCCATCAGGAACGCCCGCGGCTGACGGACGATCGCCCGGCCCATCGCCACCCGCTGCCGCTGGCCGCCCGACAGCTGCCGCGGCTTGCGCTCCAGGTAGCGCTCGCAGTTCGAGGATCCGCGCAGCCTCGTCCACCCGGCTTCCTGACCTCCGCCTTCGACACCGCCTTGCGGTACTTCAGGCTGAACGCCATGTTGTCGTAGACCGACAGGTGCGGGTAAAGCGCGTAGCCCTGGAAGACCATCGCGATGTCGCGATGCCGCGGCTCCATGTCGTTGACCGGGCGGCCGTCGATGTAGATGGTGCCGGAGCTGACCTCTTCCAGGCCCGCCGACCATCCGCAGTGCGGTGGTCTTGCCGCACCCGGACGGGCCGACCAGGACCAGCAGCTCGCCGTCAGAGACCTCCAGGTCAAGCGAGTTGACCGCGGTCGTGCCGCCGGGGAGCTGCTTGGAGACCGCGTCGAGCACGATCCGGGACATGTCGTTGCTCCTTATCCTGCGTAACAAGCCACGGGCAGCCCGCGAACGCCGGGCCGGGCGAACAGCAGATGACCGGCCAGCGGCTCGGCTTCGCGCCCGGCAGCGTCGAGCTCCTGCCAGGCCGTCGTGACGTACAGCTCGTCCAGGTCGTGGCCGCCGAAGCCAGGGCAGGTGGGCTCGCTCACGGGCAGCGGGTACAGCCGCCAGCAGTCGACCGCCGGGCGCGTACCGGCGCACGCACCCGCCGTTCCACATGGCGACCCACAGGCAGCCGGCCGCGTCCACGATCAGCCCGTCGGCCAGGCCATCGTCGAGGCTCGAGGTGATCAGTCCCGCGCTCGCCGGACAGCTGCCCGCTGACCACGTCGAAGTCGAAGGCGCGCACCCGCGGCCGCGGCTCGCCCGAGTCCGTGTAGTAGAACGTCGCCGCCGTCCGGGCTCCAGCCGAGGCCGTTCGACTCGGTGACCCCGCCGAAGATCTCGGCGATCTGTGCCGTCCGCGTCCAGCCGGTACAGCGAGCCCGTCCCGGTCCGCCCGTCAGCGGCCGTCGTCCCGGCCCAGAACCGGCCCGCCGGATCGCAGGCGCCGTCGTTGAACTGCACGCCGGACGGCATGCCGTCGGCGCCAGGCCCGGCGGTCCGGCAAGCGCGCCGGATGCGTCGGTCAGCCGGAAGCCGTCTGCCGTCGCCAGGACGTACCCGCCGCCGGCCCTCGGCGCGGCCGCGCCGAGCGGCACCCCGGCCGTCGTGATCACGCTGTCGCCGATCCCGCGCGCTGACCGGTGCAGCTGCCCGGCCGCGATGTCGACCCAGATCAGGCAGCCGGTGCTCGCGTCCCACACCGGCCGCTCGCCGAGCTCACCGCCGGCGCGGTCGGTCACCTCCCAGCTCAGCCTGCCGCCCGTCACTTGCCCATGCCCAGCGTGAGGCCCCTGATCAGGTAGCGCTGGAAGATCAGGTACACGACGATCGCAGGGAGGGCACTGAGCAACGACCCGGCCATCAGCGGCGGGATGCTGGTGGTCCGGCCGGAGGACAGCGCGGCCAGGCCCACCGTGATCGTCCTGCTCGCCGGTTCGGCAGGAACAGGTAGCCGACCAGCAGGTCGTCCCAGATCTGGATGAACTGCAGGACGGTCACGGTGGCGATGGCCGGCAGCGACAGCGGCAGCGCGATCCGCAGGAACGTCCGCTCGTAACCGAGCCCGTCCATGACCGCCGCCTCGATCAGCTCGTCGGAGATGCCGCGGTAGTAGGTCGCCATGAGGAAGGTGGCGAACGGAGCGCCGAGCGCGGCGTACAGCAGGACCGCGCCGGTGTAGCTGCTGGTCAGGTCGCAGCCGGGCCAGGTTGACGTACTCGGGGATGATCGACCGACTGGAGCGGCACCATCATCGCCGCGACGATGAGCAGGAAAACCAGCCCGCTCCCGCGGTACCGCAGCTTGGCGAACGCGAATCCGGCTGTGGTGGCGACGAGCAGGATGATCGCGATCGCCGCAGCGCACACGATGGTCGAGCTGACCATCTCCTGCACCACCGGCAGCTCCTGGAACAGCTGCGTCCAGCCCGCAAGCGAGTGGCCGTGCTGCAGGTCGAACTGCGACTGGTTGCGGAACGAGTTGTCGCCCATGTACCAGAAGGGGTAGAGCATGACGATCGCGATCACGACCATGATCGCGAAGATGATGCCGGCCGCGACCCGGCGGCGGAACCGGGCCGAGTGCCACCTGCTGGTCGGCGCGGCCGGGCGCTGCCGTCGCGCTCGCGGCGGCCGCGGATGTCGTGGCCATCGTTACCAGCCCTCCCCGTCCCTGGGCCTGATCAGCCGGAGCTGGCCGATCCCGACGACGATCATGATCGCGAACAGGATGACCCCGTACAGCGCGCCCGTGCCGAACTGGCCCTGGGCGAAGCCGCCTGGTAGACGAAGAACTCCAGGGTGGTCGGTGCCCAGCCCTGGCCCGCCGCTCGGTCATCACGAAGATCAGGCTGAAGAGCGCGGAGAACGCGCTGATCACGGTGATCACGAAGGAGAACTGGATGAACCTGGTCAGCAGCGGCAGCGTCACGCGGTAGAAGATGCGCCACCGGCTCAGGCCGTCGACCTTCGCCGCCTCGAGCAGCGTCGGATCGAGGGTAGCCATGCCGGTCAGGAAGATGATCGTATTCGTGCCGATCATCGACCAGATGAAGGTGATAGCGAGCGCGGCCAGCGCGCTGTACTCCGAGGCGAGCATGTCGGTGTGCACGGAGCCGAGACCGATGTCGCTGAGCAGCTGGTTCAGGATCCCGTCCTCGGCGAAGAACTGCAGCGCGACCATGCCGATCACGACCCACGAGATCGCCGTGGGCAGGAAGTAGACGGACCGGAAGAACCGCCAGCCGCTGACGTGCTCATGCAGCAGCACCGCGATGACCAGCGGAATGCCGATGGCGAACGGGCACCGCCAGCAGGAGCAGCGCGTTGTTCTCCAGGACCCGCTGGACAATCGGGTCGCTGAGCGCCGCCGTATAGGCGCTCGGCCCGATCCAGGTCGGTGCCGAGTAGCCGTTCCAGCTTGTCAGCGAATAGCGGACCGCCTGCACGATCGGCGCCCACAGCAGGGCACCGACGAGCACGATCGCCGGGACGGACAGCAGCATCCCGGCGCGCCGCCGGCGGCGCGCCAGCCGACTGCGGCCGGGCCGCCGGGCCGGCGGGTCGGCGGTGGCACTCATGGGCGCACTCCAGGAGGTGAGTCGGGCGGACGCGCGCCGGCGCCGGCGCGTCCCGCGCCGCGGTTACCAGATCATCGGGACGGGGAACGGGGCCTACGGGAAGGTGTTGCCCCGCTGGTTCGCCGGCAGTTGCTGCAGCGTGGTCTGCATGGCCTGCAGCGCCTTGCTGATCGACTCGCTGCCGTTCAGGACCGAGGGCAGGAACTTCGAGCCGATGTTGACGACGTTGCCCTGCACCACGTTGTCCAGCATCGGATAGGCCGTCATGCCGTCCTTGCTGACGAAGTCCAGCATCTGCTGGTTCACCGGGTTGCTGGTCGTGGTGCCGTTAATCGCCGGGATCAGGCCCGCCGCGTTGATGATCGCTGCCGCCTGCTTCGTGGTCATGAACGTGAGGAACTCCGCCGCCTGCTGCTTGTGCGGCGAGTAGTTCATCATCGACAGGCCATCGCCGGCGAAGTCGACGACGCCCTTGATCGGGGTGGCAGAGAACGGCGGGGCGAACGCGGCGACCTTGGAGCCGAGCGCGCTGGTGAACTTCTGCGTGTCCCAGGTACCGTCCACCATCATGGCCGCCTTGCCGGACTCGAACTGGCCGAGGTTGTTGGTGTTGGTGACGACATCCGGGTTCGTGCAGCCCGAGCTGTGCAGCTTGGTCCAGTTGGCCAGCTGAGCGCTGATGGCCGGCGACGTCCACGGGGTCGCGCCGCTGTACAGGCCCTGCCACTGCGAGACCGAGTACGCGCCGATCATCATGTAGCTCATGTCGTACCACGGGTAGAACGTCGGCCCCGAGCGGCTGGCCGCCGTTGCCGTAGACAATCGGCGTGTAGCCGGCCGCCTTCAGCTTCGAGCACGCCGCGTACAGCTGCGACCAGTCAGTCGGCACCGAGCTCACGCCCGCCTTGGCGAAGTCAGCCTTGTTGTAGAAGCCAATGTAGAACTGGTTCTCCAGCGGGATCACGTACGGGCCGTTTGCCGCGTTGAAGCCATCGGACGTCCACTTCAGCGCATCCGGGTCCACGTTCGCGAGCGCGGACGCCGGCACCAGGCCCTTGAGGTTCTGCAGGAAGCCCTTGTACTGCAGGGTGAACAGGCCGGTCCACATCACCGCGAGGTCGGGACCGTTGCGGGAGATGGCTTTCGCCTGCAGCAGTGCAAAGTAATTGCTGGCCGGCTGGCTGACGACGTCAACGGTGATGTTCGGGTGCAGCTTGTGGAATGCCTTGGCCAGGTTCTGCAGTGCCGTCGCATTCTGCTCAGTGCCATAGTTGTGCCAGATCGTCAGCGTCACCGGCGCAGTGCTGCTGCCGGAACTGCCGCTGCCGGAGCTGCTGCCGCATCCTGCGGCGAGCAGCGCGGCAGCGGCGATCGCTGCCCCAGTCTTCCATCGCCTCACGGCTGTCTCCCTTCTCCGGACTGCTCTCACGAGCGGCCCACTGATCGGTTCCACGAAGGTCCGGTGCGCTGGCGTCGGCGCCCGGAGGAAATCCAGGTCGCACCCGTCGGGTGCCTGCAGGACGTGCCGGGCGTAGAGGGCCGGCCAGCCGCGCAGATGCGGGCTGGCGGGCGGAGTCCAGGCGGCCCGGCGGCGCCCGATCTCGGCCTCGCTGACCTCGAGGTCGAGGGTGCCGGCCGGCACGTCCAGCGCGATCACGTCGCCGTCCTCGACCAGGCCGAGCGGGCCGCCGACCGCGCCCTCCGGCGCGGCATGCAGGACGACCGTCCCGAAACTGGTGCCGCTCATCCGGGCGTCGGAGATGCGGACCATGTCAGTGACCCCGGCCCGGACCAGCCGCGCCGGGATCGGGATCATGCCCCATTCGGGCATGCCGGGGACACCGACCGGGCCGCACCCGGTCAGCACCAGTACCGTCTGCGGCGTGATGTCGAGCGCCGGGTCGTCGATCCTGGCCAGCATGTCCTCGTAGCCGCGGAAGACAACCGCGGGCCCGCGGTGCCGCAGCAGCTGCGGCGTTGCCGCGGACGTCTTGATCACCGCGCCGTCCGGCGCCAGCGTTCCCCTGACCACGCCGAACGCCCCGCCTTCGCGGAGCGGGGCGGTGACCGGCCTGATAGCGCCGGTGGCCCGTCCGGCGGTCGCGACGACGTCCCCGATCGTGCCGCCGGCGACCGTGCGCGCGCCGGGACGCAGGTACCCGGCCAGCTCGCGGAGCAGGGCCGGAACGCCGCCCGCCGCGTCGAAGTCCTGCATCAGGCCTGCGCCGGACGGCTGGACATCGGCCAGCACGGGGACGGCAGCGCCAATCCGGCGCGATGTCCTCCAGCGGGAACGCCAGCCCGGCCCGCCCGGCCATCGCGGCAAGGTGGATCACCGCGTTGGTCGAGCCGGCGACCGCGTTGAGCGCGACGATCGCGTTGACGAACGAGTCCGGGCTCAGCACCGACTGCGGCCTCAGGTCCGCCAGCACCGCGCTGACCGCCAGCCGGCCTGCCTGCCGCGCAGCCACCAGGCCACGTTTCTCCCCTGCCGGGATGGCCGCGGATCCGGCCACCATCAGGCCAAGCACCTCGCACAGGATCGCCATGGTCGACGCGGTGCCCATCGTGTTGCAGGCACCGCGGCCGCAGCTCAGGCAGCGCTCGAACTCATCCCAGGCAGCGTCGTCGAGCCGCCCGGCCCGGCGCTCGTCCCACATGCGCCACAGCGCGGTGCCCGTGCCAGCCGGCTGGCCGCGGAACTGCGCGACCGGCCGGGCGCCTCCGGTGACCAGGACGACAGGGACGTTCGCGCTGATCGCGCCCATGAGCGCGCCGGGAACGCTCTTGTCGCAGTTGGCCAGCACGACCAGCCCGTCGAGCGGGTTGGCGCGGACCATCTCCTCGATCTCGATGGCCAGCAGGTTCCGGTACAGCATCGCGCTCGGCTTCATCAGGTCCTCGCCGAGCGAGATGGTCCCGAACTCCGCGCCGATCCCGCCAGCTTCCTCGATGCCGGCCCTGACCTCGACGGCCAGGTCGCGCAGGGGCAGGTTGCACGGGTTGAGGTCGCTGGCCGAGTTGGCGATGCCGATGACCGGCTGCCTGCCGGACTTGCTGATCCGCAGGCCTGCGCTGGCCAGGGCCACCCGGTGCTCGAGTGCGACCTCGTCGTCACCGGCCAGCCAGGCCTGGCTGCGCAGCGCCGGACCGGTCACGGGGATTCACCTGTCATCGCGGCACCTCGGGGACGCCGAGTCCGGGCGCGCCGGCCCGGACTGGACCAGCGGCAGGCCGCTGCGGTCGATCCACTCGAGCGCGACCTGGGCCCGGCGTACCTTCTCGCGCGCGATCACGGCCGCCTCGCCGGTGAGGTGCAGCCCGCTCGGATACAGCAGCCGGGAGTTGCGCAGCCCGAACTTCACGTACATCGGCGCCGCGACGGTAATCAGGTCGGCCGCCTCGTGACCGCGGACGACGCCGCCCATCGCGTCTGGCGTTTCCACGTACAGGTCGATCGGCAGCGTGCTGACCGAGCGCATCTCGGCGACCTGGCCCAGGGTCAGGTCGGAGGGAACGTTGACCGTGGAGGCACCCAGCTGCTCCAGCTGGCGGAAGGCCAGCGGATTGGACGGCGCGAGCACAGCCGACACCTTCCAGACGATGCTCTGCGGCAGCTGCCCCGATTTCTGCAGCTCGCTCACGAGCTCGAGCAGCCCGGTGTCGGCGATCAGGAAGCCGCGGATGCCCTGGTCGGCCGCGCGCAGGATGTCGTCGATGGCGTACCGCAGCTGGCGGGTGCCGCGCAGGCGCCCCGTGAAGGTGCCGCCGTCGGCGGAGGCGGCCGCGCGGCCGATGTCCCACTCCTCCCTGGGGCCGACAAACAGCGAGACCTCGATGCCGTGGTCGGCGGCGATGCGGGCCATCTCGGCCAGCTCGGCCCCGGTGTGCAGCATCGCGCCGCTGCCCTGCGAGACCCGGTTGACCGTGACGCCGCGCGCAGCCGCCTCGGTCACGACGGCGCGCAGTACCTCCGGCCCCTCGCAGCTCGGGATCTCGACGCGGAAGTGAGCCCCGTCGGGGAATCGGGCCTGGCTCGCGGGCGCCGCCGGCTCGGCGGTCACGCCGCTCGCCGCCACTACGCCTGCGCCCGTGAGCGTCAGTGCCTGCGATCCGTCCGTCACGTGCCAACCTCCAGTACACCGGGGCGCGGCGGTTGCCGGCCGTCATCAGGTTCCGCCGGCGCAGCCCGGCGCCCGTGTCACCGGCGCGAGCTCGCCTCCATCAGTCACCAGGTAGGTGTCCTCTGCCTTCGCGCCGCCCGGCAGGCTGGGATTCCAGGCAACCGCGTGACCGGCCGCGACCGGCTCCCGGTACCAGCGGGCACCGGTCTGACCGGGTGCGAGCTCGAACTCGCGCTGCGCGAAGCCGATCGGGCCGCCCTGGTAATGACCGGCCCACTCCCCCGGCGCGCCGCTGCGCGCGTACGCGCCATCGAGCGCGCTCAGGGCGTCGCCGTAGCGGGCGCCCGGCCGCGACGCTGACAGGACCGCGTCTTCGATGGTCAGCACCCGGCGGCGCAGGTCGCGGTAGGCACTGCCGGGCGGTCCCGCAGACGCGAACCGTGTCGCGGCCACGTGCAGGCCGCCCCGCCGGGCCACGACAACCGCCATGACCAGACGGCGCACCGGAGCGCCGGCCGCCATCGGGTGGCGGTACCTGGCCAGCCGGTCGTCGCCGCCGACGATCAGGACGGGGGTGTCGGCGCCCGCAGCCTCGAGCATCGCCGCGCAGCGCGCCTGGATGTCGAGGTCCCGCTCACCAGGCCGCCAGGAGGCAAGCGCCGACTGCAGCGCGGCGGCCGCGTCCTGCCCCAGGTCGGCGAGGTCCGCGCGCTCCGGGGCGGACAGCGCAAGCCGCAGTCCGATCAGGTCCTCGGCCGCATCCGTGCCGAACGCGGGGTGGCCGTCAGCCGCGATGCTCGCGGCCGGGCAGCCGGCCAGTTCCTCAGCGGCGGCCACGAAGGCAGCCGGATCCTGCCACGGAACGCTCACCAGCTCGGTGAACCCGTGCGCGGCCGGATCATACTCATCCCGGATCCTGTCGGCCTCGACGCACGTGGTGACCAGTGCCGCGCCAGCTGCGGTGAACACAGCCCAGACGAGATCGACCGCAGCGGTCCTGTCTACCGGCGGCGCTATGCCGCCGCTCGCCCAGGCGACGGCCGCAGGCCCGGTGAGCACCAGGGCGGCCGGGCGTGCCGCCTCCTCGCCACCCAGCCAGGCACGGATGCGCCCCGCGGCCGCCTGAGCGCGGGCCACGGTGCGTATCCGTTGTTCGGTACTACCGAACGCTGTTGTGTGATGTAGAATCACGTTGGTAACGAAACCGGACATGAGAGGGCGTGTCAAGGTTCGTTACCTGTTTCTTACACGGCGTTCGGCTCTGCCGAACTCAGTGCGAAGGGTCATGCCGCGTGGCGTCAGCGCAGCAGGAGGACAACGCCGGTGATGCCGGTGACAACGGGCGGTACACCGTCCGCAGCGTGGCCAGGGCGATGCGGCTGGTGCAGATTGTCGCCGACGGACCCGCTGAGGGCCTGACTCTCAGCGACCTGGCCCGCGAGCTCGGGACATCCAAGAGCACCACCCTCGCGCTGGCGCGGACCCTGATCAGCTTCGGCATGCTCCGCGACGGCCGCCCCGGCCCCCGCTACACCCTTGGCACTGCCGTGATCCGGCTCGGCGACATCGCCCGCGGTCAGCTTCCGCTCGGCGACCTGAGCCGTCCGCTGCTCGTCGAGCTCGCCGACGAGACGAAGATGACATCGCGGCTGGCGATCTGCGAGGACGGGTTCCCGGTCTTCATCGAGCGGGTCGACGGGCCCGGCAGCGTCCGGTTCCACACGCCCCTCGGGCAGCGCGAGATGCCACACGCCTCCGCTGCCGGGAAGGCGATCCTGGCAACGATGACCGAGCAGCAGGTGCGCGACCTGTGTGCTCAGACTGGCCTGCGGCGGCGAACCGGTCACACGATCACCGATGTCGACTCCCTGCTGGCCAACCTGGTGCTGGTTCGCAGCGATGGCTTCGCGATCGACGACGAGGAGGATGCCGAGGGCATCTTCTGCCTGGGCGCTGCCGTATTCGGTCATGACGGAACCGTCGCCGGCGCTGTCAGCGTGACCGGAATCAAAGGCGACCTGCCGGCCTGGCGGGTCAGCGAGCTAGGCCAGGCAGTCCGCCGCACCGCCGACCGGGTCAGCGCGATCCTGGGCGGCCCGCGGTACGCAGACCTGGACCGGACCGGATCGGAGACCGCATGAGCGACGCCGGCCAGGCGCTGATCGTCGTACGGCCGGGCGAGGTGCGCCTGGCCGGCCACCCGGCACCGGCAGCGGGGCCGGGCGAGACACTGCTGCGGCCGGAGCTGGTCGGGCTGTGCGGCACCGACCTGGAGATCATCAGCGGTCAGATCGATCCCGCCTACATTCGCTACCCGGTCGTCCTCGGCCACGAGTGGACCGGCATCGTCACCGGCGACTCGCCGCTGGCCGGCTCGCGCGCTGTCGTCGAGGGCATCGTGGCGTGCGGCCACTGCGCGCGCTGCGCCCGGGGCGAGACCAACCTGTGCGAAACCTACGACGAACTCGGCTTCACCAGGGACGGTGCCGCAGCGGGACTGGTTGCCGTCCCGTCCGTGCTCGTCCATCCGGTCTCCGCCGGCGTGGCCGCGGAGGACGCCGTGCTCACCGAGCCCGCGTCGGTGGTCTACCGCGGCCTGACCAGGGCAGCCGCCAGCCACGGCGGCCGGGTGCTGGTGATCGGCGACGGGACGATCGCGCTGCTGGCCGTCTACCTGCTGCGGCTCTGGTCGCCGGCTGAGATCGTGCTGCTCGGGCGCCGTGACGTGCAGGCCAGCCTGGCAGCGCGGGCCGGCGCCGCGCGCTTCGAGACTTCGCCCCGGGCGGCAGGCGACGGCTATGACCTGGTGATCGAGGCGGCCGGGTCGGCCGACGCCGCCGCCACCGCGTTCACGGCTGCCCGGCGCGGCGGAACCGTCCTGCTACTCGGCCTGCCGCCGCACGGCGACACCGCCGCGCTGAGCGTCGATGACGCCGTCAACAACGACCTGGCAATCCTCGGCAGCTTCAGCTACACCGCCGCGGCGTGGCGCGACGTCGTCGGGCTGCTGAACGCAGGACTGATCGCCCCCGGATTCCTCGTTACGCACCGGTTCGCGCTGGCCGGCTGGGAGGACGCACTCGCGTGCCTCCGCGGTTCCGACGGCCCGCGCGGCAAGGTTCTGCTCGAGGTTAGCTAGTCCCACTCGCATCAGGCACTCAGAAAGGGCCCGGCCAGATGACCTTCACCAGCGTGAACCCGCACGATCCCGCAGACGTCCTCGGCGAGTGGCAGCAAGCCGGGCCGGCGCAGGCGCAGGCCGCAGTGGACCGTGCCGTCAGCGCTGCTGCCGTCTGGCGAGACGTGCCGGGAACTGGCCGGGCGAAGGCGCTGTCCGATGCGGCCAGCGCGCTGGAGCAGCGGTCGGGCGAGATCACCAGCCTCGTGGTGCGCGAGGTAGGCAAGCCGGTATCGGAAGCCCGCGGCGAGGTCGCGCGCGGCGTCGCCATCCTGCGGTACTACGCGCAGGCCGCCCTGCTGCCCGATGGCGAGACCATCCCGGCGGCCGCCTCCGACCAGCTGCTGATGGCGCGGCATGTCCCCGTCGGGGTCGCAGCGCTGCTCACCCCGTGGAACTTCCCCGTGGCCATCCCGCTGTGGAAGGCCGCGCCGAGCCTCGCCTATGGCAACGCGACCATACTCAAGCCGTCAAGCGCCGCGGCAGCGACCGCGCTGGCCCTGGCCGAGATTCTCGGCGCCTGCCTGCCCGCCGACGTGTTCCAGGTGGTACTCGGCGGCGCCGCGACAGCCGGCCAGCTGATCGACCATCCGGATGTGGGCGCTGTCTCCTTCACCGGGTCCTCCGAGGTCGGCCGGCAGATCAGCCGCCGCGCCGCCGCGCGCGGCTGCCGGGTGCAGGCGGAAATGGGCGGCCAGAACCCGTCGATCGTTCTGGCCGACGCCGATCTGGATCGCGCCGCGACGGCGATCGCCTACGCGTCGATGGGCTATGCCGGGCAGAAGTGCACCGCCACCAGCCGGGTCATCGTCGAGCGCTCGGTCTACCCGCAGTTCCGCGACCGCCTGGCGGCGGCGGTTGAGGCATTGCAGGTCCTCGACCCAGCCGACGAGAAGACGCTGGTAGGCCCCGTCATCGACCCGGACTCCCGTGCCTCCGCCCTGGCCGCGGTGGCAGCGTCCGGCGGCCGCGTGCTGACCGGTGGCAGCGCGCTCGATGCGCCCGGTAATTACCTTGCGCCGACGCTGGTGGAGCTGGACCAGCCGGAAGGCCCGCTGGCCACCGAGGAGGTCTTCGCGCCGGTCGCGGCGCTGATCCCGGCTGAGTCCGCCGGAGAGGCGATCTCGATCGCCAACGCCGTCCGCTACGGACTGGTGTCCGCCGTGTTCACCAGCGATCTCGGCGCGGCCCTGGGGCTGACGCGGCAGCTGGAGGTGGGGATGATCAGGGTCAATGCACCGACGTCCGGCGTCGATTTCCAGGCGCCGTTCGGCGGCTCCAAGGAATCCAGCTACGGCCCGCGTGAGCAGGGCCTCGCGGCCCGGTCTTTCTACACCGAGTCCCGCACCATCCTGATCGTGCCCTGACGTCGCTGCAGCTGACTGCGCTGGGGTCGCCGGGGTTCGGCTGGCCGTCAGTTGTGAGTGGCAGGGCTGGACGCCGGGCGGTCCGGCACCAGGCACACCATGCCGTCGCTGAAGCCGGCCGAGCCGATCGCGAATGCGGCGTTGAACCGGTCCAGGTTGACGAGTGTCAGAAGGGCGGTGATCTCGACAATCTGCTGGTCGGTGAAATCCGCCTGCATCCGCGCGAACAGCTCGTCGGTGACCTCGACCGGGGTGCGCATCACCGCGACCGCATAGTCCAGGGCGGCCTTCTCGCGATCAGTGAACAGGCCGCTGGACTGGTAGCGCGGCAGCGCCAGGAGTTCCTCGTCGGACAGACCGGAATTGCGGCATATCTGCGAGCCAAGGTCGACGCAGAACTCGCACCCGATCATCTGCGCGCCCTTCAGCTCGACCAGGTTCTTAATCCGCCCGTCCACGGCCTTGCCCTTGCGGACAGCCTGGTTGAACCGCCCCATCCCTACCATCATCTTCGGCTGGTGCGCCCAGATCTCCATCGGCTCGATGCCACTGCCGGCCTGCGGATCGCGGCCGGTCAGCTTCCTCATCGCCCTGGGGCCGAACCGGTAGACCAGCCTGATGACCGGACCGGCCTGCGACGCGGGAACGCCCTCGATGCGTGCCATCAGGCACCTCCTGGTTCAGATCTGCTGTCCTGCAGCTGTCTGCCCTTGAAGACCCCCGGCGGGCTGCGGATGTGACAGCGACACGCAGATCGAGCCGCCATCGCTGAGTCGTTCATATGCGGTCATCCATGTGCACAACCAGCCGTAGGATGCAGATCGGCGGCCCGGACCAGGCTGCCGTCTGCGTCAGTTCCTGGAATCGAGGGGCGGATTGTCGTCGGACCAGCCTGACCGGCCAGCAGAGCGTGCATTCACCGCCAGCGTCTCAGGAGGCGTGATCGCGGCGTCGCAGACCGCGTCCGGACCGCCGGTGCTGATTCTGCACGGCGGGCCCGGCTGGTCGGACTACACGGCTTCGCTCGCCGCCGAGCTTGAGGACGCGTTCAGCGTCATCAGGTTCCAGCAGCGCGGCCTGGAACCATCCACGACGTCCGGGCCGTTCGGCATCGAGCAGCATGTCGCGGACGCGATCGCGGTTCTGGACGCGGCTGGTGCCGACCGGGCGTACGTGATCGGGCATTCGTGGGGCGGCCACCTGGCCATGCACCTGGCGGCTCGGCACCAGGACCGCCTGCTGGGCCTGGTCGTGGTTGACCCGCTCGGCGCGGTGCCCGATGGAGGCCTGAGTGATCTGGGCAGGATCCTGGCCGAGCGGATGTCGCCGGAGCAGTCGGCAAAGGCACAGGAACTCCAGGAACGGTCCGAGGCTGGCGAGGCCACCATCGAGGACGCGCTGGACGGGCTGGCCATCATCTGGCCCGGATACTTCGCCGCGCCGGACAAGGCCCCGCCTATGCCGCCCCTGCGGCTGTCGCCAGAGTGTTTCGAGGGCACGTTCGCGTCGATCCGCGCGCACTTCGAGCGCAAGACCCTGGAGCGCTCGCTGCCCGCACTGACGATCCCGGCAGTCTTCGTGCTGGGCGCGGATAGCCCGGTTCCCCCGGAGCACGGCGTGGCATCCGCCGCGCTCATCCCGGGTGCCCGTCACATCATCGAAGCCGGCTGCGGTCATTTCCCGTGGCTGGAACGACCAGGCGTCGTGCGCCGCGCGCTGGACGGCATCCAGGCTGCACCTCCGTCAGCCTGATGCCGCCTGCCCGGCCTCGCCGGCGGCCAGCCAGGGAACAACCGCCTCCAGCATGCCGTCGGGGTTGTCCAGGGTGATGCTGTGGCCGCACTCGGGAATGGTCGCCATGCTGGCGTTGGCATTCTCCGCCAGCATCCGCTGAGCTGTCTCGACGGCCAGGACGTCGCTGTCAGCGCCCCGCACCAGCAGCACCGGGCACCCCACGGCTCGCCAGGCTTCCCATCGCTGCGAGACCGGCAGATCGAAGAGGTTCCCCGGGTCGTCGCGCAGCGCCTTGTCATATTTAAAGGTGAGCGTGCCGTCCGGCAGGCTGCGCAGGTTGTGCGAGACGCGATGGCGGAGTCTCTGGTCAGTCGGCCGCGGGTTGGCAGCGCGGGCCCGGGCGAACGCTTCATTCTCGGAACTGAACGTGTCCGTCGCCGCCAGGGAGCTGCCGACGTTCGCGGCGCCCGCCGCCGCGATCTCAGGCCCGATGTCCATCACGACCAGGCGCCGGACCCGGTCCGGATGGGCTGCCGCGAACACGAAGGAGACGATCCCGCCCATGGAGAGGCCCATGAGCGTCACGTCGCGCAGTTCCAGCGCGTCAAGGAAGCCCAGGAGATCCTCTGCCATCGGCGCGAAGCCGTATCTCGGCGCCCAGTCAGTGTCGCCGTGGCCGCGCTGGTCCAGAGCGAGCGCGTGATAGCGGCTGCTCAGCGCAGCCGCCGTGTCGTCCCAGGTGCGGGCGTGCCCGGACAGTCCGTGCAGCATCACCAGCGGCGGGCCGTCACCACCCCAGTCTGCGTAATGGAACTTCAGCCCGCCGATCTCGACGTTGCGCGAACTAGGACCCGCTGCTGCCACTGCCCGCCTCCAGCTCTCACGCAGATGACTCAGGCTAACCGGCGGCGCCGGGACGCGGCCAGACCAGACCGGGGCCAGGCCCGGCGCACCACCGTGGCGGACTTGTCCGCCGGCCGCGGTGTAGCGCGGTGCGCGGGCAATCTCCCGAGCGGGCCAGCCGGCAGGTCAATAATCAGCGCGGCCAGTTCCGGGAAGTCGCGTGACAACAGAGCCCGTCCGATCCGGTCATCGAACTCCTCCCAGCTCAGCCGGCCCTCGGCGAACGACTCCTGCAGAACCCGGATCGCCCTGTCCCGGTCAGCGGCGGACGCCAGCATGCGGGCATACCGGATGGCCGCCACCATCACCTCCCGCAGGGATACCCGCCGCCCCGAGCCGGGCCGACCCGACCATCACACCGCCTGCCACCTGCGCCGGTCAAGCCCCGCGGCATGGGCGGCGCTGGCCGGGCGGCGGTGGAAGGATGGCTGCTGTGGCGGACGTAACGCGGCACGATCTCGAGGCTGTAATCCGTGCGGCCTGGGCGCTCGATACCTGCGATCCCGTCGACGCTGACGACTGGTCCGCGGCCAGCCCGTCCCGCGGCCAGTGCGGGACTACAGCCCTTGTCATTCACGACCTGCTCGGCGGCGACCTGCTGATCGCCGAGGTCCTCCGGACCGACGGCGGACGCCAAGGTGTGCACTACTGGAATCTGCTGCCCGACGGAACCGAGCTTGACCTGACCCGAGAGCAGTTCGCCAGCGACGAGGTGATCCAGCAGCCTCGCATCGTCCGGCGTCCGGCCGGCCTGCCCAGGCGGGGCGCCGAACAGTACCTGACGATGAAACACCGCGTCCTGGCTGCTCTCGGCATCCCGAGGCTGACGGCACCGGCTAGCCCACGGTCACTACGAACCCCCAGGTCAAGTCGCCCGACGCGAGCGCCGTGACTGCGGGTCAGCGCGCGAGCCCGCACCGACCAGGCTGAAGCACGCAGCTCGAACGGCGCGCGCGGCAGGAGTTGCGCGCAGCGGGTGCGCAGGGCTTCGCGGTGCGCCTGATCGAGCTGCCTGACATAGTCGCCTGCCGGCCCGACGCCCAGAGTGAATGGCTCCCACCAGTCGGTGAACGTCGCGAACCTGACCTTGACGGTCAGGTTCCCCGGCTCGATATGCCGCAGGCCGGCCGATGCGCACAGCTCCGCCAGGTGCCCCTCGCGCGCGCCGGGCAGCCCGGCCTCATACCGACGAAGGCGGCGGACGGATCAATCGCCGCGACAGCGGCGCAGCCCAGCCGCTGCACAAGCCGCGCGGTCAGCGCCCCCGGCCCGCAGCCGACGTCCAGTACCCGCTGACCAGCCGCCACACCGGCCAGATCCGCGAACTGCACGGCCAGCGGCTCCGCGAAGCGGCCCATGAACCGGCCGTAGGACTCTGCGCCGACCTCAAATGCCACGACGCCAGGGTAGTGGCCGCGCCGGCTACCTGAAGAAGATCCGGGAGCCGGTGTCGGATCGGGCCGGTGCTGTTCGTAGCAGGCGTGACAGGTCGCCCGCGAGGGGCGCCGCCAGCCACGGGAGATGATCCGACATGGAGCCCGCCGCCCGCCGTCTGCACCGGCTCGTGGAGCCGATCCACCTGGTTACCTACTTCTCCGGCGAGCCGACCGAGGCGCTGATGGCGCTCGGCCTCCGGAACTACTGGGACGGCTACTTCGCCGGCCGCGCCGCGCCGCTGGGCCGGGTCCCGGCCGGGGTGGTCCATGCGGTCTTCTACAACTTCGCCGAGGGCGAGGTCGCCCGCCACATCCCCCGCGTCTGGGAAACGGCCACGCCCGCGGACGCGCTCGCCGCTCGCGAGCGGGGCAGCGTCGCGGCGCTGAGGCGCATCCTCGGCGACCTCGCCGACGCCCCCGTTCTGGCGCGTGCCGCCGAGCTCGCCACCAAGGCGGCGACCGGCGCCCCGACGGAGGGACGGATCCTGTACGCCGCGCTCCGGACGGTCCCACTCCCCGGCGAGCCCGTGGCCCGCCTCTGGCACGCCGCCACCCTGCTCCGCGAGCACCGCGGGGACGGTCATATCGCCGCTCTGGTCGCCGAGGGCATCGGCGGTACGGAAGCCCATGTGCTGCACGCTCTCTCCGAGGGCATCCCCGCGGAGAAGTTCGGCAGAGTTCACCACCTCCCCGCGGCGCAGCTGGCCGCGGTGGTGGACGGGTTGCGCGCCCGCGGCCTCATCGAGGAATCTGGCTGGCTCAGCGACGCTGGCCGGGAGAGCAAGGAGCGGATCGAATCGCTCACCGACGTCCTCGCGGCGCCGGCGTACGCCAGCCTGGCGCCGGCCGAGCTCAGCCAGCTCATCGCGGACCTCGAGCCCATCTCCGCAGTGCTCGACGCCGCCGGGTCGCGGTAAATCTCCCTGCGTCCGGGTCAGCGGACCCTGTCGCCCGGCGCCGTGACGGCGAGCCTGCCTCGCCGCTACGGCAGGAGCTCGCGCACGCGGGTGATCGTGCCGACCGGATCGGGGCCTAGCGGCCTCAGGTTCAGCACAGTCACGCCGGCGGCGGCGTAGGCAGCGAGCCGCTCCCGCACCAGCCCGGCCGGGCCGATCAGCGAGGTCCCGTCCACCAGCTCGGCCGGGACCGCCCTGGCCGCTTCGTCCTTGTGCCCTGCCAGGTACAGATCCTGGATGCGCCGGGCTTCCTCCTCCAGCCCGTACCGGCAGGCCAGATCGTTGTAGAAGTTCATCTCGCGGGCGCCCATGCCGCCGATGTAGAGCGCGAGCTGAGGCCGCACCGTGTCGCGCAGCTCCTCCAGGTCGTCGCCGATCGCCACTGACGCGCTCGCCACGACTTCCAGCGGCCCGAGGGAGGGATCGCGCTCGCGCAGCCCGGCAGCCAGTTGCTGTCCCCACACCTGCGCTGACCGTTCCGGCCAGAAGAAGATGGGCAGCCAGCCGTCGGCGACGCGGGCAGCGGTCTGGACATTCTTCGGGCCGGATGCCGCGACGAAGATCGGGATCGATGAGCGCACCGGATGATCGATGAGCTTGAGCGGCTTTCCCGAGGCCGAGGCCCAGGTCCTCGGACAGCGGGATCTGGTAGTGCCGCCCGTCGTGCTCCAGCGGCTCACGCCGCCAGATCGCGCGGCAGATGTCGATCAGCTCCTCAGTGCGTCCTACCGGGCTGTCGAACGGGACGCCGTGAAAGCCCTCGATCACCTGGGGCCCCGACGCCCCGATGCCGAGTATGCAGCGGCCGCCGGACAGTGCATCGACCCCGGCAGCGGTCATGGCCAGCAGCGCAGGGCTGCGCGAGTAGAACGGCAGGATGGCCGAGCCGATCTGGACCCGCTCGGTGACCGCGGCGAGGAATCCCATCATGCTGGGTCCATCGAACCCGTAGAGCTCTGCGACCCACAGCACATCGATGCCGCAAGCTTCGAGGTCACGGGCTCGCTGCCGGAGTACGCCCGGATCTCCCTTGCCGACGCTCGCACCGAGCCGCATCTTGCCGCCTCTCTAGCCGAGCACCGGCTTCCGGCGGCAGCGGCGTGTGCTTGGACAGCTTCCAGCTGGCCGGGCGCCGCTCGCGGGGAACGCCTCGACGACTTCGCGGGCGTCGTCCTGCTGGCCCGCCCACCGGAACTTTATCCGCTCGCGCCGAACGCGGGCATCTCCCCACGGTGATCTGCCGGGCCGCCTCGATCAAGTCCGGATAGCCGCTCCGCTGCTACGTCTAGTGTTGGAACCGGCGGCCGCGTGCTGCGGCGGCGCGGCGGCCCTCGGTCCTTGCCAGGTTTCACGAAAGGCGCGTTATGCCCGGGCAACCGATCGTCGTCTTCGACGTCAACGAGACCCTGCTCAATCTGGATGCGCTCAGCCCACATTTGACCGGATTTTCGGTGATCCTGCCGCCATGCGCCTGTGGTTCGCCAACCTGATCACGTACTCCGAGGCCCTGACGCTAGCGGCGTCTACGTTCCGTTCACCGACATCGGCAGCGCCGTGCTCCGGATGCTGGCCGCCACCCGGGGCATCACGATCAGCGACGCCGACGGAGCCGAGCTCACCGAGCGGTTCGCGACCATGCCGCCGCATCCCGAGGTCCCGGCCGGCGCTGCGGCGGCTCCGGATGCCGGCTTCCGGCTGTTCACGCTGACTGACAACACGCTCGAGATCTCGGGGCGGCAGCTGGGCATGCCGGCCTGATCGATCTGTTCGAGCGGCGGTTCAGCGTCGATGAGACCGTCCGGCGCCACAAGCCAGCGCCCGAGGCCTACCGGTCGGTCGCTGCCGCACTCCAGGCCGATCCCGGCGATCTGCCTGATCGCCTGCCATGTCTGGGACACGATCGGCGCTGCGGCAGCTGGCTGGCAGGCCGCCCTCATCCTTCGCGAGGGCAATGCGCCGCTCGGCGTCGGGCCGCAGCCGGACTACATCGGGACAGACCTGGCCGCGATCGCCGGCCAGCTGATCGACAGTCATGCCGGTACCGTCCCCGGCGGGGGGACGCCCGGCGCTAGCCGATAAGCCAGCAGACTCCAGAAAGGCGGTGCCGGAATGGTGGCGTGGAACCAGGTGACGGCTGACGACGTAATGCGCGCCATGCAGGAGTACGACCAGCTCGGCCCGGAGCAGTTCTTCGCTCTGCATGGCTTCGGCCCGAGCCGAAGCTACGAGCTGATCCGGGACAACCGCCGTTACCCGCATAAGGCAATTCTGGGAGTGGCGTATGAGCTCGCCACCGGCCAGCGGCTGAACCCTGCGGATTTTGAGGGCGGGAAGGCCGGCGCGGTAAGGGTGCTCGGAAAACTGGGCTTCACCGTGCAGCCTCTGCCACCGTCAGCCACCTGAGCCCGGGGCTGCATTCCCCGGAACGCGAGCTCGCCTGCGGTCCCGCGCGCCCAGGTCGGCCAGCGCGGTCCTGGCTGCCCAGTCGCCGCACATGCCGTGCACGCCGCCGCCGGGCGGGGTGGACGACGAGCAGAGGTAGACGCCGGGGATCGCGGTCCGGTAGGGATTCCACCGCGGCGTCGGCCGCAGGAAAGTCTGGCGCAGCGTGCCGGCCCCGCCGTTGATGTCGCCGCCGACGTAGTTGGGGTTGTGGCGCTCCTGCTCGGCGGCGGTGCGGACCGACCTGGCCAGGATCAGGTCACGGAAGCCGGGTGCGAACCGCTCGATCTGGGCCTCGATCCGGCCGGTCATGTCGACGGTCGAGCCGGCGGCACGTGGCAGTACCCCCACAGCGTGTGCTTCCCGGCCGGCGCCCTGCTCGGATCGACCACGCCCGGCTGCGCCACGAGGCAGAACGGCCGCTCCGGGTGCCGGCCCGCGGCCACGTCCGCCTCGCTGCGGCGCCACCTCGGCAAACGTGCCGCCCAGATGCACGGTGCCGGCCTCCCGGCAGGCCGGGGCCTGCCAGGGCACCGGCCCGCTGAGCGCCCAGTCCACCTTGCAGACGCCCGGGCCGTACCGGAAGCGCTCAAGCGCCGCGCGGTGCCTGGCCGGCAGCCGGTCGCCCGGCGAGCGCGACCAGCTGGCGCGGGGTGACGTCCAGCAGAACCGCCCGCGCCGCCGGCAGGCTCGTCGAGCGACTGCACCCAGCGGCCGGTCTCGACCTCGGCCGCCCAGCGCGGTGAGCTCGGCGACCAGGGCGTCCACGATCCGGGCGCTGCCGCCCTCGACCACCGGCCAGCCGACCGAGTGCGCGATCATCAGGAACAGCAGCCCGAAGCGCGCTGGTCAGCGGCGCAGTTAGCGGCAGCATGGTGTGCCCGGCCACGCCGGCAAGCAGCGCCTGCGCCTCGTCGCCGCGGAACCGCCGGGCCAGGACGCTGGCGGGCAGCAGGCCCTCGAGGCCGAAGCGGGCCATGGCCAGCGGGTGCGCGGGCAGCGAGCGCCCGCAGCGGCGCGAGGAGGTCGGCAGGATCAGCCGGCGTATCGCGGACGAGCGGCCCGAGCAGCCGCCGGTAGGCGCGGCCGTCGGCTCCGAGCTCCGCCGGCGGTCTCGCTCTACCGAGCCGCTGACGGCTGCCGCCCGGCCGCCGTCCAGCGGGTGGGCGAAGGCCACCTTCGGGGTCAGCAGCCTGACCCCGTGCGCGGCCAGGTCGGTGCCGGTGAAGAACGGCGAGGCGCTGGCCAGCGGGTGGACCGCCGAGCAGACGTCGTGCCAGAACCCCGGCAGGGTCAGCTCCTGCGTCCGGCAGCCGCCGCCCGGCGTTTCCGCGCCCTCGATGACGTGCACCGACAGACCGGCCCGGGCCAGGGTCACGGCCGCGGCCAGCCCGTTCGGCCCGGAGCCGACCACGACGGCGTCGGCGCGGGCGCGCGCAGCCGCTAGAGGTCAACGATCTCGCCCTCCGCGGCCACGATGACACTGCCGGACGCCCGCCGGCGACACAGGCCGGCGAGCCGGTCGAGCTCCTCGATCGGTGCGGCCCGGCTTGTGGTGGGTCAGCATGACCCGCCGGCGCCCGGCGCGCTCGCCAAGGCCGACCGCGTAGTCGGCCGCGGCGTGGCCGAACGAGGCCTCGGCCGCGACCTCCGCCGGCCAGCAGGAACGCGTCGTGCAGCAGCACGTCCGACGCCGCTGGCAAGCTCGAGCGCGGCCGGGTGGTACTCGCCCCACCCGTCCGGTCCCGGGCCGAGGGCGGTGGGGCAGTGATCGGGCATGTAGGCGATCGCCGAGTACCCGTCGCTGACCCGGTAGCCGAGCGTCCGCGCCGCCCTTGTGCGGGATCTCTCGCGCCTCGACCGTGAAGCCCTCGGCCTTGCAGCGGCCCGGCCGCGACCGTCCCGAAGGTCCAGTCGCCGCGCAGGCCGCCCGGCGGGATCGGGAAGTGCGGCGGCGACATGCCCCTGGCCAGCGCCTCCTCCGCGCTCGCCCCGTCCTCCTGCTCGGGCAGCAGCAGGGTGACGCGCGCGTCGTCGCGGTCGCCGCCGTGAAGAACGGCAGCCCGTGCACGTGGTCCCAGTGCAGGTGGGTGAGCAGGATCGTGCCGTCGAACGGCTGGCCGCGCAGCAGCGGGGTGACCTGCCGCAGGCCGGTGCCGGCGTCCAGGACCAGCGCCGGCCGGGCGGCACCGTCGGGGGCGATCGCCACGCACGAGGTGTGGCCGCCGTAGCGGAGGAACTCCGCGCCCGGCGCCGGGGTCGAGCCGCGAACACCGCAGAGATACAGGCGCACCCTTCAGCCTGGCTCCGCGCCACGCCTCCTGTCGGCGCCGGGCGGGCGGTTCATCCGCGGGCAGCGGGCGTCTTCGCGCCGGTGCCCGGCGGACAGCTCCTCCAGCGCGGACCGGTCGAGCTGGCCGGCCTCGACCGCCGCCACCCGGCAGGCAGTGACCGCCACCAGCGTCGAGGTCCGGGTGCCGCCCTCCAGGTGGGCCCGCTCGCCCAGCATGGCGCCCGGCCCGTACTCGGCCAGCCGCTCCCCGTCCCGCTCCACCCGGATCGCGCCGTCCAGCACCAGGTAGATCTCGGTTCCGGGCTCGCCCTGGCGGACCAGCACGTCGCCCGCCTTCAGCCGCCTGATCCGCGGCTTGGCTCCGCCGTGCATCAGCTGCACGGACAGCTCACGTTCCAGCGCGGTCTCGACGGCGGTGACCAGGGCGCGGGGAGTCCTCGTCGCCCCACGGGCTGTGCCGGCCGAACGACTTGCGGTACCAGTCAGCAGAAGTCGGTCAGGCCCGGACTTGTGCGACAGCTCGCCCGTCGGCGTCGTAGACCCAGTGCCGCGGGAACGGGCTGGCACCCGTCATCGCCGATTCGGCCGTGCCGTCGGCGTGCAGGGTCAGCGACAGCGTCGTCCACACCAGTGGCGCCTGCCACTGCACGAACGGCTTGCGCCGCACCCGGCGCGGCGCCGGGCAGCCCGGTCCGGCCCCCGACGGTCTGCACGAACCGCACCCAGCCGTCGCCGTGCTCGGGTCGCGCCGGATGTCGGGCAGCTTGACCGCCTGGAAGCGGTAGCTCAGCGCGCCCAGCCGGACGGTCGTGGAGCCCATCAGCCCGCCGCCGTCATAGCCGGCGCCGGTGATCGTGCCCGCGCCGTCGACCTCGATCCAGGCCTCGCAGCACGTTGGCGAACCGGAACCTGTCCGCGGCCCGCAGCGCCTCGATGTCGTCGATCCGCCGGGCGGCGGATCGTCGTAGTGGGTGAACCCGCTGTCGAAGGCCACCCGGCGTCGCGCCGGTGACCGCTTCGGAGGGAATCCAGGACACTGAGGTGATGCAGCTCGCGTATCGCATGCGCTGATCGTCGCCGCCGCCAGGCGACGAAGCCAGGATGGTGGCTGGCCTGTCCCGGTGTGCCTACCACCACCAGCGCTTCTTGGTGGCTGCTCACTGGCCGGTCCCCGGTCAGATGTGCGACAACTGAGGCGTGGGGCCACCTCCGGCGCTCCCCGAGCGCGCCATCGACGTCTTCCTCGCGGACGACAACCTGATCGTCCGCGAGGGAGTGCGCGCGCTCATCGAGCGGCACGCCGACCTGCGGGTGGTCGGCGTGGCCGCCGACTACGACGAGGTGGTCAGCGGCGTCGCCGCCACCGAGCCGCAGGTCCTGGTCACCGACGTCCGGATGCCGCCGTCGTTCCAGCCGCGAGGGCATCGACGCCGCCAAGGAGGTGCGCAAGCGCCACCCGGGCACCGGGGTCGTGGTGCTGTCGCAGTACGACGATCCCGGAGTACGCGGTCTCGCTGCTGGCCGAGGGCTCGGCCGGCTATGGCTACCTGCTGAAGGACCGGGTCGCCGAGGGCAACCAGCTGGCCGACGCGATCCGCAGCGGTGGCCACCGGCGGCACCGCGCTCGATCCCGCCATCGTCGAGGCGCTGGTCCGGCCGGTCGTCTCGCCCGGCGGGCTCGCTCCCGCCGAGGAGGAGCTGCTCGGCATGATCGCCGAGGGCAAGCCGATCAAGGCCATCGCGGTGGCCAGGCAGGCTGCCGCCCGAGGCGATCGACGCCGAGGTCGAGGCGGTCTTCGTCAAGCTGGCCGCGGGCGTGCGCCTCGGGGAATCCGGCGGCGCTGAACCGCCTGCGGATGCTGCACCAGGCCATCGTGGACCGCGAGGAGCAGGGCGAGACGCTGTCCCGGCTGCTGCCCGGCGGGCTGGCCGAGAAGCTCCGCGGCGGCACGGCAGCGCATCGGCGAGACCGAGACGCGTGATCGTGACCGTGCTGATGAGCGACATCAGGTCCTACTCGACGATCGCCGAGCACGCCGACCCGAGCCAGCTCGCCGGGCAGCTCAACACTCACCGCGCGGCCATGAACCGTGCCATCCTCGGCGAGGGGGGCACGGTCATGCAGTTTGTCGGCGACGCGGTGATGGCGGTGTTCGGCGCGCCGTTCCCGCAGCCGGACCACGCCGACCGCGCCGTGGCCGCTGCGGCGGCCATGCACTCGCTGCAGGCCGAGATCAACGCCCGCTGGGCGGCCGACGGGCTGCACGCGTTCGGCCTCGGGCATCGGGCTGTCCACCGGGACGGCGGCGGCGGCCCTGCTCGGCTCGGAGGAGCGCCTGGAGTACACGCTCGTCGGCGACACGGTCAACCTGTCCCAGCGGCTGCAGCAGCTCGCCGCGGCCGGCGAGACCGTGCTGTCCGAGGCCACCAGCCGGGCGCTGACGCGTGCCCGTGACCGCCGTCGCGCTGCCCGCCCAGCTGGTCAAGGGCCGCGACACGCCGATCGTCGCCTACAAGCTCAGCCGCGAGCGGCGCCGCCCGTCGCCGCTGCCGGACCGCGATTACCTGAACCGAACGACGACCCGGGGGGGCCGATGAACGACAACCCGCCAGCGCTGACCATGCGCGGCGTGCGCAAGACCTTCGAGGCCGAGAACGCGCCGGTGCGGGCGCTGCGCGGTGTCGACCTGACCGTGGCCGCGGGCGAGTTCGTCGCCCTGATGGGCCCGTCCGGCTGCGGCAAGTCCACCCTGCTGAACCTGGTGGCCGGGCTTGAGCTCGCCGACGAGGGCGCGATCACGGTCGCCGGCGAGCAGGTGACCGGGCGCGAGCGAGGACGACCTGGCCCGGCTGCGCCGCAAGCACATCGGCATCATCTTCCAGTTCTTCAACCTGCTGGAGGGGATGACCGTGCTGGAGAACGTGGCGCTGCCCGCCGTGATCGCCGGCCGCAAGCGCAAGATGGCCGAGACCCGGGCCCGCGACCTGCTTGACCTGCTCGGCATCGGCGACAAGGCAGCGGCCGTGCCCGGCGTGCTGTCCGGCGGCCAGCGGCAGCGGCTGGCGATCGCCAGGGCGCTGGCGAACGAGCCGACCCTGCTGCTGGCCGACGAGCCGACCGGCGCGCTCGACTCCGACGGCGGCCAGGAGGTCATCGAGCTGCTGCAGCCGGCTGCACGCACGGCGGCCAGACGATCATCCTGGTCACCCACGACGCCCAGGTGGCGGCCGCGGCCGAGCGCATCGTGCGCATGCTCGACGGCCGCATCCTCGCCCGGCTGACCCGGCCGAGGACCCGGAGCGCGACGCCAGCGTCCCGATCGAGGCCCGCTAGCCGTGAGCCGGTCCGGCCGCCCGCCTGGCGTGGTACCGGCTGCGGGCCACGCTCCGCCGCCGGCTCGGCGGCTATCTGGCCCTGGCCGTCCTGGTCGGCCTGATCGGCGGGATCGCCATGGCCTCGGTGACCGCCGCCCGGCGCACCGACTCCTCCTACCCCGACTACCTGGCCAGCACCAACCCGTCCGGCCTGATCATCCAGCCGAACTCGAACTTCAGCCCGGGGGAGACCGCTCGCTCAGGCGTACCGGGCCTACCCGGATCTGCTCACCGAGCTGCGGCACCTGCCGCACGTGCAGGGGCTGGCGACGGCCGACGCCTTCAACGCCGCCACTGCTCACGCCGCGCGGCGGGTACGGCCCGGTCCTGTTCACCCAGGTGCAGCTGGTCGCCAGCAGCGACGGCATGTTCGCCCGCCAGGACCGGCTGACGATCACGGCCGGGGCACAGGGCCGTGCGCCCGGACGAGGTGGTGGCGACCAGCCGGGCCGCGGCCGCCCTGCACCTGCACGTGGGCTCGCGACTGCCCGTCGGCATCTGGGCGTCGAGCCCCGCGAGGGGCCTGCCGCCGTTCTACCGGCAGCCTCGACCTGACCGTCACCGGCATCGGCGTGGTCAGCACCCAGGTCGTGCAGGACGACATCGACTCCGCCAGCGACCGGCTTCCTGATCGGCACGCCGGCCCTGGACCGGGAGTTCGTGCCCTGCTGCACCGCCACCTCCTACATCGGCCTGCGGCTGGCGGGCGGCGGCCGGTACGACGCGGCCGTCGCCGCGGATTACCTGAACCTGGCCACCTCCGGCGCCTTCGCCGGCGGTGCCAGCCAGCTGCTGCAGCTGCTGCAGGTCTACGACACCTCGGCGATCGAGGCGCGAGGCGCAGCGCGCGATCCGCCCGGAGGCGATCGCGCTCGGGGCGTTCGGGCTCATCGCCGCGCTCGCCGCGCTGATCATCGGCGCCCAGTCCATCTCCCGGCAGCTCCGCGCCGCCGCCGACGACGCCGAGATCCTGCGGGCGCTCGGCGCCGGGCCCGGCGGCCGCCACCGCGGACGGCGTGCTCGGCATCCTCGCCGCCGTCGTGGCCGGGGCGCTGCTCGCCATGGCCATCGCCATCGGCCTGTCGCCGTTCTCCCTGTTCGGGCCGGTCCGCGCAGGCCGAGCCCGGCCGCGGGATCTACCTGGACTGGACCGTGCTCGCGCTCGGCGCGCTCGGCCTGGTCCTCGTCCTCGGCACCGTGGCCGCGATCATCGGCTACCGGCAGGCGCCGCACCGCGCCGCCGCCCGGCGGCGGCCCGGTCGCCGCGGCTCGGCCGTCGTGCGGGCCGGGCTCGGCGCGGGCCTGGGCGCCGCGGGCGTGGCGGGCCTGCGGTTCGCGCTGGAGCCGGGACGCGGCCGGACCGCGGTGCCGGTCAGGTCGGTGCTCACCGGCGCGGTGCTGGCCGTTCGTGGTGGCCGCGGCCACGCTGACGTTCGGCGCCAGCCTCAGCTACCTCGTTGCCCGGCCCGCCCTGTACGGGTGGAACTTCAGCTACGCGCTGTACTCGACCGACGGATGGGGCCCGTTCCCGCCATCGCTGCACCACGCCGCTGCTGCACCGCGACCGGCTGGTGGCCGCCAGCACCGGCGTGTACTTCCTCACCGTCCAGATCGACCAGCAGACCGTGCCGGCCGTCCTGTCCCCGGCCCGCGCGGCCGTCGGGCCCCGCATCCTGACCGGGCACGGAGCTCGACGGCCCCGGCCAGATCGTCCTCGGCCCGGCCACCCTCGCCCAGCTGCACAGGAAGGTCGGCGACCAGGTGACGGTGCAGCTCGGCCCGGTGATCCGCGACGCCAGGCTCCGGATCGTCGGCACGGCAGCGCTGCCGGCCCTGGGCGACACGCTGGGGATCCATCCGTCGCTGTCGACCGGCGCGATCCTGCCGACGACCGTGGTCACCAGGGCCGCGCTGAACGAGGCTGGCCCGGACTCCGGTCCCAACGCCATCCTGGTCCGGCTGCGGCCCGGCGTCAGCCAGGCCGCGGGCCTGCGCGTCGCTGCAGCAGATCGCCGGCGCCTATAACAAGATCGTGCACTCTCCGCAGACGGTGGCCGCAGGTCGGGCCCGACGGCGCTTGAGCTCGTGGCCAACGTGCTGCCAGTGCAGCGCCCGGCCGAGATCGTGAACTACAAGTCCATGGGCACGATGCCGGTGATCCTGGCGGCCGGCGTGGCCGCCGGGGCGGTTGCCGCCCTCGGGCTGGCCCTGGTCGCGTCGGTCCGGCGCCGGCGCCGTGACCTCGCGCTGCTGAAGACGCTGGGCTTCACCCGGCGGCAGCTCGCTGCCACCATCGCCTGGCAGTCCACGGTGATCGCCGCCGGCGGCTGGTCATCGGGGCGTCCCGGTGGGAATCGCGGCCGGCCGCTGGCTGTGGATCCTGTTCGCGCATTCCCTGTCCGCGGTCCCCGACCCGGTCATCCCGGCCGCCTCGGTCGCCCTGGCCGCCGTGGGCGCGCTGGTCCTGGCCAATCTGGTCGCCGCGCTGCCCGGCCGTGCCGCTGCCCGCACGCCGGCGGCGCTGATGCTGCGAGCGGAGTGAGCCGTGCCTCAGGAGCGTCCGTCATGAGCGAGCCGCTGCTGCGGGCGGCTGGCTACCGCTTCCGCGCCACGTTCCGCCGCCGCTGGAGCGGCTACCTCACGCTGGCCCTGCTCATCGGCCTGGTCGGCGGCGTGGCCCTGGGCTCGCTGACCGCCGCCCGGCGCACCTATGCGTCCTACCCCGAGTTCCTGGCCAGCACGAACCCGTCCGACCTGCTGGTGCTGCCGCAGACCAGCGGCCCGGAGGCGGGCCTGGTGCGCGAACTCGCCCGGCTGCCGCACGTGCGCAGCGCCGAGGAGGGCGAGCAGATCACCGCCGCGACGCTGACGCCGGCCGGCCGGGTCAAGACCATCCTGGAGACTCAGGTCGAGCTGGTCGCCAGCCCGGACGGCCTGTTCACCGACCAGGACCGGCTGAGGATCATCCAGGGCCGGGCGGCCAACCCGGCCCGGGCCGGCGAGGTCGTGGCCACGAACGAGGCCGCCGCCGTCCTCGGCCTGCATGTGGGGTCCCGCATCCCGGTCGGCATTCAGCCGGACAGCGCCAAGAGCGTCCGTTTCTACCGGACGACCGTGCTGACAGTCGTGGGGATCGGCGTGCTCGGCCTCCAGGTCGTGCACGACGACATCGACACGAACCGGGCCGGATTCCTGGTCGGAACCCCGGCCCTGCTGCGCCAGTACGAGTCCTGCTGCGCCACCAACAGCTACGACGGCCTCCAGCTCGACGGCGGCAGCCGCAGCGACGTGCCCGTCGAGCGGGAGTACGAGCACCTGATCGACACCCCTGCCACCAGCTACGGCCAGCTCGTTGTCTACCAGACCTCGGCGATCGAGGCTGAGGCTCAGCAGGCCATCCGGCCAGAGGCCATCGCCCTCGCCGTGTTCGGCGTGATCGCCCTGCTCGCCGCGCTGATCATCGGCACCCAGGCCATCTCCCGCCAGCTCTACGCGAACGCCAGTGAGACCGGCGTGCTCAGGGCGCTGGGAGCCACCCCGGCGGCCACGATGGCCGACGGCCTGCTCGGCATCGCCGGGGCTGTCGCGGCCGGGGTCGCTGCTCGCCGCGGCGGTCGCTGCTCGCGCTCTCGCCGCTGGAGCTGTTCGGGCCGGTCGCCGCGGTGGAGCCGGCGCCGGGCATCGACGCCGACTGGACCGTGCTCGGGCTGGGGATGCTCGCGCTGGCCCTGATCCTCGGCGCGGTTGCGGCCGCCATCAGCTTCCGGCTGGCCCCGCATCGCGTCGCGCGCCGGCGCGCAGGCGGCCGAGGCGAGCCGGGGCTCTGGCACGGTCGCGGCGGCGCTGGCCGCCGGGCTGCCGGCCTCGGGCGCGGCGGGCCTGCGGTTCGCGCTGGAGCCAGGCCACGGCCGGACCGCCGTGCCGGTCCGGTCGGTCATCGCCGGGACGGTGCTGGCGGTGTTCGTGGGCATCGCGACGCTCACGTTCGGCGCCAGCCTGAGCACGCTGATCTCGCACCCGTCCCTGTACGGCTGGAACTTCAGCTACGCGCTCTACTCGGTCGACGGCTACGGGCCCGTTCCGTCGCGGTGGGCCGCCCCGCTGCTGGCCCGCGATCCGCGACGTCGCCGCCACCACCGGCGTCTATTTCGCGACCGTCCAGATCGATGGCCAGACGGTCCCGGCCATGGCCGCCCGCGTCCCCGCGGCAATCGCGCCGAGCTCGCTGACCGGCGCATGCCCTGACCGGCCCCGGGCAGATCGTGCTCGGGCCGGCGACCCTGGCCGCGCTGCACAAACGGCTGGGCGAGACGGTCGACTGTGTCCGAGGGACAGATCGTCCCGCCGGTGCGGCTGCGGATCACCGGCACCGCCGCGCTGCCCGACGATCGGCGACGTCATCGGCGTGCACGCCTCGCTGAGCACCGGCGCGATCCTCTCCACGCAGGCGGTACCCGCACGGGACCTGGACGAGTACGGCCCGGTCAGCGGCCCCAACGCCATCTTCATCCGGCTGCGGCCAGGCGTGAGCCCGGCGGCCGGCGCTGCGCTCGCTGAGCCAGATCGCTCGACCAGCTCAACCGCGACTCGCGGTCACCGGCAGCTCGAATCGGTCATCGGCGACCAGGGGAGCTACATCAAGCTCATCTCAGCTGCTGCCGGTGCAGCGGCCGGCCGAGATCGTGAACTACAAGAGCATGGGCGCGATGCCCGCCATCCTGGCCGGCGGCCTGGCCGCGGGCGCGATCGCCGGGCTCGGCCTGACGCTGATCGCATCGGTCCGGCGCCGGCGCCGCGACCTGGCGCTGCTCAAGACGCTCGGCTTCACCCGCGGCCAGCTCGCGGCCGCCGTCGCCTGGCAGTCCGCCGACGATCGCGGTGATCGGCCTGGTGATCGGCGTGCCGGCGGGCATCGCGGCCGGGCGCTGGCTGTGGCTGGCGTTCGCGCATCAGCTGTCCGCGGTACCGGACCCGGTCGTGCCCGGCGGCTCGATCGCGCTGGCCGGCGTCGCCGCGCTGGTGCTGGCCAACCTCGTCGCCGCGCTGCCTGGCCGCGCAGCCGGCCGTACCCCCGCCGCGATCGTGCTGAGGGCCGAGTGATGCGGCGTAGCGAGGGGCGCTGCCGCGGCTGGCGTCGGTACCGCTTCCGGGCCACCTTCCGCCGCCGCTGGGCCGGGCTACCTGGGCCTGGCCGTGCTGATCGGCCTCGTCGGCGGCGTCGCGATGGGATCGATGGTGGCGGCCAGGCGCACGGACTCGTCGTACCCGCAGTTCCTGGCCAGCACCAACCCCTCGGATCTCGTGGTCCAGCCGTTCACCACGCCAGGCTTACTCGCCCGGCTTCGTCCGCCAGCTTGCCCGGCTGCCGCACGTCAGCGGGGTCGCGGTCGCGGTGCCGCTCACCGCGGCCACCCTGACCCGCGCGCGGGAAGCCTCGGCACCGTCCTGCTCGCGCACGTGCAGCTGGCCGCGACCATCTCCGGCGGCCTGTTCGCCAGCCAGGACCGGGTGACGATCACGGCCGGCCGGCGGCCCGACCCGGCGCGGCCGGACGAGGTCGTGGCCACAGTGGACGCTGCCCGCCTGCTGCACCTGCACGTGGGATCACGGCTGCGGGTCGCCCTGATCGGCAGCTACCACGGGCGGCCTCGCCGGGCGCATCGACCTGACGGTCGTCGGGATCGGGGTGCTGGGCACCCAGGTCCTGCAGGACAGCATCGACTCGGGCCGGACCGGCTTCCTGATCGGCACGCCCGCGCTCGCCGCGAAGTTCGCCTCCTGCTGCGCGAGCGGCATGATCACCGGCCTGCGCGTGACCGACGGGCCCAGGTACAGCACCGACCGTCGGCCAGGGAGTACGACCGGCTGCTGGCGACCAGCCCGTACATCTCGCCCTCCGGATCAGAGCTCTACGTCTACCTCACCTCGGCCATCGAGGCAGAGGCCCAGCGGGCCATCAGGCCCGAGGCCATCGCGCTGGCCGTGTTCGGGCTGATCGCCGGGCTCGCGGCGCTGATCACTCGGGACCCAGTCCATCGGCCGCCAGCTCCGGGCGGGCGCCGATGACGCCGGGGCGCTGCGCGCGCTCGGCGCCGGGCCGCTCATGATCATGGCCGACGGACTGCCCGGCATCCTGGCGGCGGTCGCCGGCCGGCGCGCTGCTCGCCGTCGCGGTGGCCCTCGCCCTGTCGCCGTTCTCGCTCTTCGGGCCGGTCCGGGAGGTAGAGCCAGGGCGCGGGCTCTACCCCGACTGGGCGGTGCTCGGGCTGGGTGCGCTGGCGCTGAGCCTCGTGCTCGCCGGTCTGGCGACGGTGATCGCCTATCGCCAGGTGCCGCACCGCCTGGCCGCCGCGACCGGCCGGCGGCCGAGGCCGGCGGTCAGGACCGCGGTAGCGGCCGGGTGCCGGTCTCGGGCGCGGAGGGGCTGCGGCTGGCCCTGGAGCCGGGCGGGGCGCACCGCGGTGCCGGTCCGCTCGGTCCTGGCGGGGCGGTGCTGGCCATGACGGTGGTCAGCGCCACCCTCACCTTCGGCGCCAGCCTGAGCACGCTGGTCTCGCATCCGGCGCTGTACGGGTGGAACTTCAGCTACGCCTTCTACGCGGTCCAGGGCTGGGGCGGTCCGCCGGTGGGCAGCCCGCTGCTGTCCGGACCGGCTGGTGGCCGCCACCACCGGGGTGGACTTCGCGACCGTCCAGATCGACGGCCAGACCGTCCCCGCGATCGGCCCCGACCCGGCCGCGTAGCCCGCACTCCTGTCCGGGCACGGCCTCGACAGCAACCGCGACGTGGTGCTCGGCCCGGCCACCCTGGCGCAGCTGCACCAGCGGGTTGGCGGCATCGTGACGCTGGCCAGCGGCAGCTTCCACGTCCGGCTCACGATCGCGGGAACGGCCACCATGCCAGCGATCGGCGGCGCTCTGAGCATCCACCCGTCCATGAGTACCGGGGCGCTCTTCTCCAGCCGCGATACTGCCGGAGGGTTCCTCCTCCGGCCCATTCGGAGCCTTCCTGGCCGGCCCGAACGCCATCCTCGTCCGGCTGCGGCCGGGCACTAGTCCAGCGGCCGGCCTGCGATCCCTGCAGGCCATCGGCAGGCAGCTCACCGCGGGCCTGAAGGCCCCGCGCACGCTCGCCGAAAGCAACGGCTCGTCGATCGCGGACACCATCGACCTGCTGCCTGCCCAGCGGCCGGCCGAGATCGTGAACTACAAGACGATGGGCGCCATGCCCGCAGTGCTGGCGGCCGGGCTGGCGGCCGGGGCCGTGGCGGGCCTCGGCCTGACCCTGGTGGCGTCGGTGCGGCGACGCAGGCGTGACTTCGCGCTGCTCAAGACCCTGGGCTTCACCCGCGGGCAGCTCGCCGGGGCGGTGGCCTGGCAGTCCTCGGTGATCGCCGTCGTCGGCCTGCTGATCGGCGTGCCGGTCGGTGTCGCGCTCGGGCGGCTGCTCTGGCTCGCGTTCGCGCGTGAGCTATCGGCCGTGCCTGATGCAGTAATTCCGGCCGGGTCGATCGCCCTGGCCGCCCTGGCCGCGCTGGTGCTGGCCAATCTTGTCGCCGCGCTGCCCGGCCGGGCAGCCGGCCGTACTCCCGCGGCGATCGTGCTGAGGGCAGAGTGATGGACGTGATGACGAACGCAACTGCCGAGACTCAGGCCGCCGTTACGCCGGTTAGCAGCACCCCGGCCCGGCGGCTGCTCGCCGGCGTGCTGATACCGCTCGTCACCGTCGCCCTCGTCGTCGTCGGCCTCAGGACGCCGGGACCGTTCTCAGCGGTTCAGTCCGTCGCGTTCGGACTGGTCATCGTGGGCGCGGTGTCGGGCGTCATCCTGGCGCGCGCAGCGCAGCGGGTTGCGCTCTGGCAGGTCGCGTTCGGCGCGCTGGCAGCGTCGGTGGCGCTCGCCAGCGCACGGCTGGGTGACGAGCCCGGCGGTCACCAGGCCGCCCGCGGCGTGGCAACGTTCGCGGTGCCAGTCGTCATCGCCATCTCCGTGAACATGCTGCTCGCTCTTCCCGACGGCAGGCTGGCCAGCCGCGGCCGCAGAATCGGCGCAGGGGTGGCCTACGCCGCGGCAGCCGCGGCCGGACTCGCGCTGGCGGTCGCCGGACGGCCGTTCCCGGCCTGGGCGGTCGCGGTTGCCTGGCCGCTGGCGGCCGCAGCTGCCCTGCCTGCAGTGCGGCTGCGCTACCTGGCCGCATCCGCTCGGGACCGGCAGCGGATGCAGTGGATGGCCGTCGGCGCCGTGCTGGCCGCCGACTCGGCCCTGGTCGTCACCGTCCTGCACGTGCTTGTCGGCTGGCCGGGACCGGTCACTGCCGTGGCTGCGGCCTGCGGGGCGTTCCTCGCCCTGGGCATGATCGCCGGCGAGGTCCCGTCCCTCGGGTCCTACGGCGGCCGGGCCCTGGTCCAGGTGCTGTCGATAGCGGGCTTCACCACCGTGGTCGCGGCCATCTACCTGGTGATCGTGCTCGGGATCGGGACCGGGCCCAGCGATGCGGCCGACCGCGAGATCCTCGGGCTGTCGCTGCTGGCCGCGGCGGTCGCAGCGATCGGGTACCTGCCCGCCAGGGACCGGCTCGTCGCGGCGGCCACGCGCTTCGTGTACGGCGAGCGGGAGGCACCCGACGAGACCCTCCGCACGTTCGGGAGCAGGCTGACCAGGGCCATCCCCATGGACGAGCTGCTGCTGCAGCTGGCCGAGTCGCTGCGCAAGACCATGGCGCTGACCAGCGCCGAGGTCTACACCGGCACGGGCGACGTCCTTGAGCGCGCGGCCGCGGTCCCGGACACCGGACAGCGGTCGGTCGTGGTCACCGACCGGGAGCGGGCAGTCGTGGCCAGGGCCGGCGTGTCCGGCAACGCCTGGGCCTCCGTCTGGCTGCCCGCCGTGCTGGACGGCCGCGCGCACGCGCAGGTCAGGGTCGCGCCCATCAGCCATGCGGGTGAGCTTCTTGGCCTGATCGTCACGGAGCGGCCGGCCACTGACGACGCCTTCTCCGACGAGGACGACCGCGTGCTGACCGAGCTGGCCAGGCAGGTCGGCCTCGCGGTGCACAACGCGCGGCTTGACACGGCGCTGCAGACCACGCTGGACGAGCTGCGGAAGCAGGCCGACGAGCTGCGCCAGTCCCGGGCGCGCATCGTCGCTAGCGGCGACGCCGAGCGCCGCCGGGTGGAGCGCAACCTGCACGACGGCGCACAGCAGCACCTGGTGGCAATGGCCGTGAACCTTCGCCTGGCGCGCGACATCGTCGCCGAGGATCCGGTGGCGGCGGCCGAGATGCTTGACCAGCTGGCCGGCGACGTGAAGGACACCATTCAGGAGCTGCGCGAGCTCGCCCACGGCATCTACCCGCCGCTGCTGGCCGACAGCGGGCTCGGGCGAGGCGCTCCGCGCGGCCGCGAACCGCAGTCCGCTGAGCGTCATCGTGACAGCCGACGGGATCGGCAGGTACACCCCGGACATCGAGGCCGCCATCTACTTCTGCTGCCTGGAAGCCCTGCAGAACGCCGCCAAGCACGCGCCGCAGGCCCGCGTCGAGGTCCGGGCCTGGGAAGAGTCCGGCGGACTGCTGTTCTCGGTCAGCGACGACGGACCCGGCTTCGACGCCGCCCGGGCGCGGCAGGGCCACGGCTTCGTCAACATGGCCGACCGGCTCGGGGCAATCGGCGGCACGGTCCGCTGGGAGTCACAGCCTGGCCACGGCGCCCGCGTCCTCGGCACGGTCCCGCTGCTCTGACAGCGCTACGGCACGGGGCTTGGGCACGGGGCTACGGCCGGGGCAGCAGCGCGGCGCGTCAGCAGGTGGCGAACGATCCGGAGTTCCGCTCCTCCCACAGCCTGCGGATGGTGTCGGAGGCCAGCCGCTCCTTGTTCACGTAGGCGGTCGCGCCGCTGGTCGCGGCCGCCGGCGGAAGGTCAGCCGCGTCGTAGGTAGAGCACAGGATCACCACCACATCCGGATGGGCCGCGGTGATCTGGCGCGTTGCCTCGATCCCGCTCATTTCCGGCATGTTGATGTCCATCAGCACGAGCGCCGGGTGCAGCCGCTCGACCAGATCGATCGCCTCCGGGCCGCTCGAAGCCTCGCCGGCGAACTCGAAGCCATCGAGGCGGCGCAGCACAGCCCTGGCGGCCGAGCGGAACGGCGCCTGATCATCCACTACAAGCACGGAACGCGGGCTGGTCACGGAATCAGCCTCGCATAAGCGGCGGCAGCCGCCGAGGGTGCTGCCATGCGAAACCGGGGTGTGGCCAGCCTCCCGGCGTCATCGTTCGTCCTGCTGGCTGAGGAAGACCAGCACCGCCTTGACCCGGCGATTCACGTCTTTCTCCTCGGAAAGCCCGAGCTTGGCGAAAATCGAGTTGGTGTGCTTCTCCACTGCGCGCTCGGTCACGAACAAGGTGGCGGCGATCGCCGAGTTGCTCTTGCCCTGGGCCATCACGGCCAGGATCTCCGCCTCCCTGGGCGTCAGCGAGGCGAGGCCGGCCTGGCGGTCCTGGGAGCGCGCCCGGACCAGCTCGTCCACGACGAGCGGGTCGATGACGGACCCGCCCTGCGCCACGGTCCTGATGGCCCTGGCCAGCTCGTCCACGCTGCCGATTCGCTCCTTGAGCAGGTAGCCCCGGCCGGCCGAGCCGTGCTCGAGCAGCGCGAGCGCATATCCGGGAGCGGTGTACTGGCTCAGCACCACGACACCGATCTCGGGGTGGTTCTGCCGGATCCAGGCAGCTGCCCTGATGCCCTCGTCGGTACCGGTCGGCGGCATGCGGATATCGGTCACGACGACGTCCGGCACCTGCTCGCCGACCATGGCAAGCAGCTGCGGCAGGTCGGACACCGCCCCGACCAGCTCGAAATCCTCGTTGGCCGCAACCAGTCGGGAGATGCCCTCCCGCAGCAGGACATGGTCCTCGGCCAGCGCGACCCTGATCTTTCCCATACCGGAACGGATCGTAGCGCGCGCCGGCACGTCGCGTGACATTCCGGCGGACTGCGTCGTCGTACTGGTAATAACCGCTACCAGGGAGGAACACCGACCATGGAACCGCGACTCAGCCTGCTCGGCAGTACCGTCACGACTAAGTTCGTCCGATACCTCGTCTCCGCGAACAAGGTGGTCGACCGACTCCGCCCTGCCAGCCGCCACGCAGGAACTGGTCAGGCTCCGGGCCAGCCAGATCAACGGCTGCGCCGTCTGCACCGACATGCACGCCAAGGACGCTGAGCACGCAGGCGAATCCCAGCTGCGGCTCAACCTGGTCGCCGTGTGGCGGGAGGCGACGGTCTTCACCGAGGCCGAGCGAGCCGCCCTGGAGCTTGCCGAGCAGGGCACCCGCATCGCCGACGCGGCGACTGGCGTCACCGACGAGGCCTGGGCGAATGCCGCACAGCAGTACGACGATGACCAGCTCGCCGCTCTGGTCTCGCTCATCGCCGAGATCAACGCCTGGAACCGGCTGAACGTCATCACCCGCCAGCCCGGCGGCGACTACCAGCCCGGTCAGTGGGGCTAGTGACTACCAGCGGAGTTCCTCATCCCCCTCCTGGAATGTGCCAGTGCGGCCGTCGCTGCCGATGGTCGCCATGCGCACGATGACCTTTGCGCCCTCCTCGACCGGCTGCCCGGCCCCGCTCATCGGCGTGAGCTCGGTAGCGGTGAAGCCGGGCTCGACCGCATTGAACTTGATCTCCGGCACCGCCTTCGCGTACTGGACGGTGACCATCGAGACGGCCGCCTTGCTCGCTCCCTAGAAAATGGAGGGGTAATGGAACTGGCGCCGCCCGGGATTCGTGACAGCCCAGAACGAGCCGAGCGCGCTTGAGACGTTGACGACCACCGGGTTAGCGGACTTGCGGAGCAGCGGCAGCGCCGCCTGCGTGACACGGATGACTCCCCGATGGCATTGGTGTCGAACACCGTCAGCGCGGCAGGCCCGTTCACCACCTGGCCGCCTCCGATGCCGGCGTTGTTGACGAGTACGTCCAGGTGCCCGTCGCGATCGCTGATGACGCTCATGGCGGCCGCCGCCGACGCGTCATCGGTGACATCGAGCTGCACGAACCGGGCGCCCAGCTCGGCCGCCGCCTTCTCACCGCGCTCGACGCTGCGCGCGCCGATATAGACGGTCTGCCCGGCTCGATCAGCTGCCGTGCCGTTTCGTAGCCGAGCCCCTTGTTGGCTCCGGTGATCAGTGTGATGGTCATATCCCGGCTGCTCCCTGCTCTGAGATCACTGGCACGTTCCCGGCCTTGCGGAGCCTGTTCGCGCTGGCCGCTGACCTGCCCGCCGGGAGTCTGCCGCCAGTGTCGTTATGCGCCGGCGCAGTCGCCGTGGATCTCCGCCCAGCCGGACAAGGACCTCGCCACCAGCGGCTCCTGGCTCGTCCATCAGGGCCAGCAGGATGTGCTCAGTGCCGACATGGTTATCGCCAAGCCGGAGCGCTGCCCGCACCGACAGCTCACCAGAGCCACCACCCGGCGTGCCTGGTCAGTGAATCGCTGATACATGCACCACCCCGTTCCGTACCGCCGCCGTAGCCCGGTGGATATCACCGCGTGCGCCGGTTGGCAAGGCCCGTCCCGCGTTCTCGGCACTGGTTTGCATGCGCGCAGCCGGGTAGCGAGACCGCGTAGCGAGTGAGAGGAGGCTCCCTGTGCCACGCGGAGCAAGCCCGAAGCGGGAACGCCAGTATGAGCACATCAAGGACAGCGCTCAGGAGCGCGGCGAGAGCCCGAAGCGCGCCACTGAGATCGCCGCCAGGACCGTGAACAAGGAGCGCGCCAGGGCAGGCGAGTCCCGCACGGCAAGCAAGACCTCGACGCAGGACATCTCCTCCGGCCGGCGAGGAGGGCTGCGGTCGCACTCCGGCGCCGCGGGCCGGACGAAAGAGCAGCTCTACGCAGAGGCCCGTAAGCGCAACATCAAGGGGCGGTCCGGCATGACCAAGGCCCAGCTCGAGAAGGCACTGAGCCGCTAGCAGGCTCCCTTTCGGCCAGGCAGGCACGCTGCGTGCTGCCAGAAGGGATCACCGTCATGACTCGATTCGGCTACTTCCTCGCGTCCGAGGAGCACGAGCCGCAGGAGCTCGTCCGTCTGGCCCGGCTCGCGGAGGAAGCCGGCTTCGACTCGCTGTGGATCTCCGATCATTTCCACCCGTGGCTGGAGGAGCAGGGCCAGAGCGGCTTTGTCTGGTCCGTCATCGGCGCCGTCTCGCAGGCAACCTCGCTGCCCATCACCACGGCAGTGACGTGCCCGCTGCAGCGGATTCATCCGGCGGTCATCGCGCAGGCCGCGGCCACCGCGGCCCTGCTGACCGGCGGCCGGTTCACCCTGGGTGTCGGCACCGGCGAGGCGCTTAACGAGCACATCACCGGACAGCGCTCAGGCCGCGGCCGACGAGCGGCTGGAGATGCTCGAAGAAGCCGTTCCAGGTCGATCCGGGCGCTGCTCGGCGGCGGCTCAGGTCAGCATGCGCGGGACCACTACACCGTGGAGACGGCGCGCCTGTACTCTGTGCCGGACGTGCCGCCGCCGGTGTATGTGTCGGGCTTCGGCGAGAAGGCGGTCAAGCTGGCCGCGAAGATCGCCGACGGCTACATCTGCGTTCAGCCGAACGCGGACTTCGTCCGGCTGTTCCGCGAGTCCGGCGGCGGCGACCGGCCCGGTCCAGGGTGGTCATGAAGGTCTGCTGGGGTGCCGACGAGGATGCTGCCCGCAAGACCATGCACCGGCTCTGGCGGACCGACGAGATCCCCGGCGAGGCCGCTCAGCTGCTGCCGCTGCCCCGGCACTTCGACGCAGTGTCGCCGAGCTCGTCTCGCCCGACCAGATCTCCGCACCCTGCGGACCGGACCGGCCCGGTCATATCGAGGGCATCCGCGCCTACACCGGGGCCGGATTCGACGAGGTGTACGTGGGCCAGGCTGGTCCCGAGCAGGACGGCTTCTTCGAGTTCTACGCCACCGAGGTTCTCCCGCGGCTTCGCGAGAGCTGAGCATCCGGCGCCTCGCGCTCAGCTGGCCGGCTGACTTACGGTGCAGGAGTGAGCAACGCAGCAACGCGCCGCAGTCAGGTCGAACAGCACCGCTTTCGTCGCGCCTGACGTGCTACCCCGCGACCGGATGCACGCAGTCGACATGCGCTCGCTGAAGAAGCTGACGCTGCTGCATGATGCGCTCTGGCTGGACACCCAGTGGCTCGATGACATCAGCAAGCTCCCGGCCGACGACCTGGCCGGCGGCTCGGCTGACTCCGTCTTCGACGGGCGTCGCTCGCTGGATGAGCTCATGACCGCCGTGCGCGAGGAGGCGCCGAAGCGGTTCAGGGAGATCAGCAAGATCTGGCGGCCGCTGCCGCTCTCGCTGAACACCACCATGCGGGCCGCGTGGACGCGGATGGAGTACGGCGCGGCAGGCGCCCGACCCGTTCGCCACCAATATCGACTACGCCACCGAGGGCGCCCTCCGGTTCGCGCTCGCGCAGGACGGGCAGCAGCTGTTCAGCCGCGAGGCGTGGTACCTGGCCCTGCACGGGACGTGGGTCTGGGCCGAGACCGGCGTGGGCTGCGCGACCAGGGATCCCAGTGGTGTTCCGGGGCCTGCACCACCTCGCCGTGGCGGCGCCCGACCTGCCTGCCGATAAGCCCGGGCTGGACACCGCGATCGCGCGAGGCCGGCAGGTCACCGCCTACCAGGATCAGGCTGCAGCGGATCCGCTTGACCCGGTCGAGGTCGCCGAGGTCATGGTTCCCGACGTGGAGCTGCTGAGCTGGGACGAGATCCTCTATCTCCGGTCACTGCCGTCCTTCCGGCACGGCCAGGAGCTCATGCGTGAGGGGCAGCTGAAAGGAGACGTGCGCGCGGTCAGCCGGTGGGCCGACCGGCAGCTGAGCGACCTGGTGCTCAAGCTCCGGCCGAGCATGTCCAAGAGCCTGCTGAACGCGTTCGTCGGTAACCTGCCGATCCCGCTGCCGGTCAACCCCATTGGCATCGCCCAGAGCGTCGCGGACATCACCTCGACGGCGCGGATCAACCACGATTTCGGCGGGGTGTTCTGGCTGGCACGCGCACGCGATCTCGCCGACGCCGCGGCGGACGCGGCTGCTGCCGCCGCGGCCATCAAGCGGATGCAGGCAGGCGCAGCCGGCAGCTCCTAAGCGGGCGAGACGGTCCTGCGCATCACGCAGTGGTTCTTCCCCTTCGGCCGCTCGTAACTGAAGCCGGCCTTCTCGAACAGGCTGCGTGTCGCGTTATAGAGGAAGGATGCCGTCACCTTCTGGCCGTCGGTGTCCTGCGGGTATGCCTCCACCACCCCGCCCCCGGCCTGCGCTATCAGCTGCAGGGCGCCGTGCAGCGCGGCGTCTGCCAGCCCCTGGCGCCGGTACTTCCTGTCAACGAAGAAGCAGGTGATCCGGTAGTCAGGCAATCGGTCGAGGCCAGCCTCGTATTCCTTCCTGTGGTTGATGTTCGGCAGCTCGGCCGGCGGGCCGTACTCGCACCAGGCGACGGCCGCATCGCCGTCGAATACCAGCGCGGCGTGCGCGTTGCCGCCTCTCACCAGGCCCTCCTTGAAGGCGCGGTTGCTCTGCGCTGTCCGCTCCCGGCCGCCCCTCTCGGCGACTGACGCATGGAACCAGGTACACCAGCAGCCGTTCCAGACACCGTTGTGCCGCCCCGCGAGCTGGGCAAAGGCCTCCCACGTGCCGGGGCCAAGCGGCCTGATCGTGTACTCGCCTGCCGTCTGCTCTGCGTCGGTCATGATGGGTAGGTTAGAACGATTAACGGACGCAGGGCGTCCGGGAATACGCGCGCGTCACCGCATGTTCCGAGCGAGCGTGACGCAGCAGCAGGAATCCCTTGAGGACATGCAGTTCTGGTTCGATCCGCTATGCCCGTGGGCGTGGATCACTTCCCGCTGGATGCTCGAGGTGGAGCAGGTGCGGCCGGTCCGGGTCGACTGGCGGATCATGTCGCTGGCCTACCTGAACCTGATCCAGCACGAGGGCAAGGGCCTGAGTCCCGAGTACCTGGAGCGGATGGACAAGGCCTGGGGCCCGATCCGCGTGGTCGCCGCGGCCGCCCGGCAGGCTGGTCCCGGCATCCTCGGCCCGCTCTATACCGCCATCGGCACGAGACTCCATAACGAGGGCCGCAGAGACGATCCGAAGGTGATCCCCGAGGCGCTGGCTGAACTGGGCCTGCCCGAGGCCCTGGCAGACGCCGCCGAAAGCACCGAGTTCGACGATGAGATCAAGCGGTCTCATCACGAGGCCTTCGACGTCGTCGGAACGGACGTGGGCACTCCCGTCATCCGGATCCGCGGCAACGCCATCTTCGGCCCGGTCATCACGCCTATCCCCCGCGGCGAGGCGGCAGGACGGCTCTGGGACGGCGTGGTCCTGGTGACCGAGGCGGACGGCTTCTTCGAGCTCAAGCGGACCAGGGACCGCAAGCCCGACATTCGACTGATCCGGCACCAGGCGAGCGCATGATCAGTCCGGGCGCGAAGAGTCAGTCCGGGCGCAGGACGCGGTCGAGCCAGCCGAACGACCGCGCGTGATACAGAGTGCGCGCACCTGCCTCGCAGTGATCGCCTGCGCCCTCTGCTGCCGTGAAGGTGACGAATTCCTTCTGGCATGTCAGCGCCCGGACGAGCTGCGGCGCCGACTGGCTGATGTCGTCACCCTCAGCGTTGCAGACAAAGACCGGGCAGGTGATCTCCACTGCCCTGCCTTTCAGGGTGTACTCGCGCAAGCAGAGCAAGTAGCCCACCGGGTCATCGGCACCGTGCACCTGCTGGCCGCGGCGCAGCGCCCAGCCCGCGGTGGGCTTACGTTCCAGCGCGCGCAGGATTCGCCGCAGCACCGGGGTCGCCGCGCTCCGGCCGCCGGTCAGGCCGCCGGCCAGCGGCCCGGGGATTCGCTCGAGCGCAGCGGCGAACAGGTCATAGGATCCGCAGTCGGCGATGCACGCGGCGAGCCGGTGCTCGGCGCTGGCGGCACGGGGCGCGAGGTAACCGCCGAGGCTCAGGCCGATGATAGCGATCTTGCCGGCGTCGACCTCCGGGCGAGACAGCAGGTAGTCCACGACCGGGGTCACGACGTTCTCCCAGTCCGGCCTCAGGACCAGGCCCTGCTGCAGCAGCGCCGACCCCTGGCCGGGCCCGTCGAAGGCGAGCACGTGGTAACCGCGGGCCAGCGCCGCGGCGCCGTTGAAGAAGTACAGCTCCTCTGCAGTTCCGTCGTAGCCACCCGTGAGAATCACCGTGGCCCGTGGCTGCTGACTGCTGTCGGCGCGGAAGAAATAGCCGGGCAGCGTCGTGTCCTCGTACGGAATCTGCACGGCCTCAGGCGGCACCGCCAGCAATGCCGCTCCGCGCCGGAACGCGTCCGCCTGGCGCGCGCTGGCCTCCGCGAGGCGCGGATCCGCCGGGGTACCCATCAGCATGACGCCGGCCGTACGGAAGTAGCTGGACGACCGCCAGAAGGCCAGCCGCGCGGACTCGGTGCGCCCGGCTGCCAGCTCACCTTCCGCGAGGTCCAGTGCCCCGCCGGCAGTGGAGACCCACTCGTCGTGCCAGCTTGTCAGGTCGGTGCCCCGCACTCGCGCGGCCGTTGCCAGGCACTCCCCGACGTCGGCGCCGCCGTAGGGCGCTGAGCCCATCGTCCGCAGCGTCTGCGCACCCAGAAGGACATCCTTGCTTCCGACTCGGATCACGCGCCACCTCCGGCCAGGACGATACACGGATGACATCCGGCGACGGAGTGCACGACAGGCAGGCGGGATGGCATCGACGCCTGCGCCTAGGTCACAGCAGGCCGGCGATGAGGCTGGCCGCGCGCGCCGCGCCGTCGCTGGCCACCGGCAGATAGTCGACCGGGCGGCCGATCTCGCTCGCGATCGCGGCGGCGATGTCGGCCGGCTGCGCGGTCTCGAAGTCCATGCGCCGGCCCGCCCGGTAGCGCTCCAGCCGGTGCGGGACGTGAATGTTCTGCTCGAAGTGATGCCGCAGCGGGAAGTACAGGAACGGCAGGCGTGCCGCCGTCAGCTCCATCGCGGTGCGTCAGGCCGCCCTGCACGATCGCGAGGTCGCATGCGGCCAGGTGCCTGTACAGGTCGGGCACGTACGGGCGGACGTCGAGCCCGTCACAGGCGGGCAGGCTCGCCGGGTCGATCCGCGGGCCGGTCACGATGATCATCCGCAGGTCAGGCACCAGGCGCTTCGCCTCAGGGAAGGCCGCGATCACCCGGCGCAGCAGGCTTCCGCCCACGCCGGACCCGCCGACGGTGGCGATGCAGACGCGCTCGCCTGGCCGGTAGCCCAGCGCCTCCCGGTCCCCCTGCGCCCGCGGATCGAATCCGGTGACGTAACCGGCGAAGTCATAGTTCTGCTCGGTCCACTCGCGGATCGCCGGCAGCCCGGACCCGAAGCTGTCCGGCACGATGTCGGCGGGCTCGCCGACGAAGATCGCCCGGTCCCGGAGCCGCGGGTAGCGCGCGACGTGCTCGATCATCTCGGCGTTGTAGTCAGCCGTCAGCGCCGCCTCGCGCTCGCCTCCGGCGGCGACCGGCAGCCAGCCGACGAAGTCGGTGAGCCATACGTATGCAGCTGACTTGAGCTCGGGGTTCTCGTGCAGGTAGTAGTCGAGCTCCCAGGCCTCGTCGCCGATCCACAGGTCGTACTGCTCGTCGGCGGCAAGGTCCTGGAAGACCATGAAGTTGGCAACGAGAATCTCGTCCATCCGCCGCCAGGCCTGGAAGCAGTGCAGATCGTGCCCGGCCGACTCGGACTCGATGTGGCCGGCTTCGCTGGCAAGGAACGCGCTGGCAGGGTGGATCCGCTCCCCCCGCTCGGCCAGCGCCGCGGTCACCGGATGCTGGGCCAGCCAGTCGATCTCCAGGCCGGGATGGAGGACACGCAGCTGCTCGGCGATGGCAATGTCCCGCTGGGCATGGCCAAGGCCGATCGGCGAGGAAATGTAGAGCGCGCGCTTGGCGCCGCGACCGGCCGCGGCGCCAGAGCGGCCGGGGCTGCGGCGGGCAGGCGAAGTCGCGGATGATAGGTTCGTCCGGACCGGGTCGCGCAGGTGCGGCGCGTGGCCCGACCGTCCATGGTGACCAGGTCCGCGGACGGGAGCAGCTTGGCGACCGCCGCGCCGCGAGCCGCCCCGACGATCGCGTCCTCCGTCCCCTGGATGATGAGCACCGGGCAGCGGACCTGCGCGCACAGCTCGCGCACGCTGTCCTCGTCGTTGGACCAGGCCGCGTCCATGCCGCGCAGGATTGTCACCGGGTCGGTCTCCAGGCCCCACCCGATCGCGTCCTCGATCTGCTTGGTGGAGTGCGGCTCGCTGAACGTCTGCGAGAAGAAGAAATCCAGGAATCCTGGCCAGTCCCGCAGCCAGTAGTGCCGGTTCCATTTCGCCCAGCCCTCTTCCGTGGGCAGCTCGTCGACGAAGGAGTACGGGCCTTCCTCGTCGGCCGGCGTCCGGGCTGACGAGGAAGTTCGGCGCGATCAGGACCAGCGAGGTGATCCGCTCGGGCTGCTCGGCGACCAGCAGCAGTTCCTCGCCGCCGCCGCACCAGGCCGACGACTGCCGCGGTGGCCGCGCCGACGGCGTCCAGCACCGCCAGCGCGTCACGCGCGAACTCGCGCCGGTCGTAGGCGGCGACGTCGAGCGGCCGGTCCGACCGCCCGTTACCGCGCGGATCGAACGTCACCACCTGGCCAGTGCCTGGCCAGGTAGGGAATCTGGAACTTCCAGATCCGCGAGTGGACGACCTCCCAGGTCGGCATCAGCAGAATGACCGGCCCGCCGCTGCCATACGCCTCGTAGTAGACCCGCGCCCCGGCGCTCAGGTAGCCATAACGGCGTCGCAGGATAAGCGCGCCCGCGTCTGATCGCGTCGCACGTTGTCGATCAAGTGTTCACACGTTGTTTTTTTTTTTTTTTTCTTTATATAAACGCCACGTACGGCGCTCACGGCCGCGCCTCGAACACGGCGTTGAACGGCGTCTCCGCGACCCGGCGGAAGCGAGTGAAGCCCGCGGCCTTCACCACGTCGGCGATCCGCGCCTCCCCGGCCTGCGCGCCGAGTGCAAGCCCGACGTCCTGGGACAGCGAGGCCGGCGTGCACAGCAGCGTGGAGAAGCCATAGTAGGCACGTCCCACCGGGTTGAGGTTCTCCTCAACACGGTCGCCAGCCTGCGGTTCCACGATCATCCAGGTGCCATCCGGCTTGAGTGTGCTGCGGACATGGCGGGCCGCGCCGACCGGGTCGCCCATGTCGTGCAGGCAATCGAACATCGTCACGAGGTCGTAGTCAGTTCCACCGTAAGCCGCTGCCGGGGCCGTCTCGAATCTGGCCCTCGGACAGGCCCGCCTCAGCCGCGTGCCGCCGGGCAGTCTCAACCGAGCCGTCGTGATAGTCCGATCCGGCGAAGCACCGAGTTCGGGTAGGCCTGCGCCATCAGGATCGTTGACGCGCCGTGCCCGCAGCCCACGTCGGCGACCTGCGCACCGCGCTCGAGCTTGGCCACGACGCCGTCGAGCGCAGGCAGCCAGGCAGCGGTCAGGTTGGCGTTGTAGCCGGGCGGAAGAACCGCTCGCACCCCTCGTGCACGTCGTGGACGTGCTCATGCCAGCCGTAGCCGCGCCGGTCCTGGCTGCGTCCGTGATGGTCGGCGAGTCCAGCACCGAGCCGAGCGCGATCTGGAAGAACCCTGGCAGGTACGCCGGGCTGGCGGCGTCGGTGAGGGCGATGGCCTGCTCGGGCGGCAGGGTGTACCGCCCGCTTTCGGGTCGTAGCTGACGAAGCCGCCCGCCGCCTGGGCGTTGAGCCACTCGCGCACGTAGCGCTCGGCTGTCCCGGTGCGCCCGGCGAGGTCAGCCGGGGACAGCGGGCCCGCGTCGGCGAGAGCGCGGTACAGCCCCAGCTTGTCGCCCATGACGACCAGCGCGGTGTTCAGCGTGGCACCGACCTCCCCGACGGCCCGGAACACGAAATCCTGCAGTTTGTCCATATCGACGGCGGCCGGGGCGGCCTGGCTGGTGCTGGTCATGACGTCCCTCCCTGGGCTGGTTTCTGCCGACGCTAGATTCGGTCGGCCCGCGCCTCGCATCAGGGAGCCCACCTAGTCCTGCGTGCGGCCGCCTGTGGTGCCAGGCGCCGCGCCGCGCCGCGACCCGGTGCCTACAATCGCGCCATGCTGCTGGGCCGGAGTCGCGAGCGGCGCCGCATCGACGACGCGCTGGCGCAGGCGCGGGCCGGCGCGAGCGCGGCGCTTGCCCTGACCGGGGATCCGGGCATCGGCAAGACCACGCTGCTGGACTACGCCGCAGCTCAGGCGGCTGCGTCCGGCATGCAGGTGCTGCGCGCGCGAGGGGTCGAGTCAGAGGCGCAGATCCCGTTCGGATCGCTGCTTGAGGTGATCAGGCCCGCACTGACGCTGCTTGACACGATCCCGCCGCCTCAGTCGGCCGCGCTGGAAGGCGCACTGGCGCTGCGGCCGGGCGCCCGCCAGCGACCGGTTCGCGGTCGGCGCGGCGACGCTCAGCCTCCTCGCCGCGTGCGCCGAGCAGGCGCCCGCCGCCCTGCTCCTCGACGATGCGCAGTGGCTTGACGTATCCAGCGCCCAGGCGCTCCTGTTCGCCATCCGCCGCCTGGTCGCTGACCGCATCGCGGTGCTGATCACCGTCCGCGCGGGCGAGCCGTCAGTGCTCGACGGCGCCGGGCTGCCGGTGCTGGAACTGGATGGCCTGACCAGCGAGGAAGCCCTCCAGCTCGTGCCCGGGCTCGCGCCCGAGGCCGCCGCGCGGCTGCACACCGCTACTGCCGGAAACCCGCTCGGGCTGCTGGAGCTGGCCGCCGCCAGCGCCAGGACCTTGAGCTTGCCCCCGAGGGCGCACCGCTGCTGGTGACCGCCAGGATCAGCGGTGCGTTCCTCTCCCGGGTCACGACTTTCGGTGACGCGACCCGGCGCGCACTGGTTCTGGCGGCCGCCTCTGATACCGGCGATCTGCCGCCCATCGAGCGGGCCGCGGCCGTACTCGGCATCGACCTGGCGGCGCTCGCCCCGGCGGAGAGCGCCGGGCTCATCCGGCTGCAGCACGGCTCGCTCGAGTTCCGGCACCCCCTGGCCCGCTCCGCTGTCTACGCGGCCGCGCCGGCCGGCCAGCGCCGGGCGGCGCACCGTGCCCTGGCAGCGGCATTGCCGGACCGGGACATCGGCCGGCGCGCCTGGCATCTGGCTGCCGCGGCGACCGGAACAGACGAATCCGCCTCGGCGGCCCTGGAGCAGGCGGCCAGCAGCGCACTGGACCGCAGTGCCTACGCCGCCGCCGCGGCGGCGTTCGAGCGGGCTGCCCGGCTCACCGCGAGCGGCGACCGGCGGGCCTGGCTGCTGCGCCGGGCGGCGGAAGCACGCTGGCTGGCCGGATTCACCGATCATGCCGTCGCCTTGCTGGCGGAGGCGCGGGAGACCACCGCGAACCCGGCTCTGCTGGCCGAGACTGACGAGCTGGCCGGGCACATCGCGGCCCGCTGCGGGCCGGTCATGCGCGGTCATGCGATCCTGACCGCGGCGGCCGGGCGGGCAGATCCCGAGCGCGCGATCGGCATGCTGGCTGAGGCCGCCCTCGCCTGCCTCTACGCGGGCAACCCCGCCGAGATGGCCGCGACCGCAGACCGGATCAGCAGGATCCTGCCCGCGCTGCCCTCCCGCCGCGCCAGCTTCCTGGCCTCGATGACGGCGGGGATGGCCGGGATCTTCGGTGCCGACGCGGCCGCCGGCGCGCAGGCCGTGCGGTCGGCCGTGACCATGGCCGAGGAGTCTGCGCAGCTGCGTGACGACGTGCAGCTGATCCCCTGGCTCGCTCTCGGCCCGCTCTTCCTGCGTCAGGCCAGCGCCGACCGGGCGCTGCTCGACCACGCCGTCCTCATGGCGCGATCGCGGGCCGCGGCGGGCGCGCTTCCGCTGGTACTCAACCTCATCGCGCGCGATCACGCCGGCACCGATCGCTGGGCCGCGGCTGCCGCCACGTATCAGGAGTCGATCGGCCTGGCCCGCGAGAGCGGGCAGCGAACCGAGCTGACGTTCGGCCTGGCCGGACTGGCATGGCTGGAGGCGCGGCGCGGGCGGGAGGCGCAGTGCCGGGCCTGCGCCGGCGAAGCGCTCGGCCTGAGCCGGGAACTGGAAATGGGCCTCAGCGAGATCTGGGCAACCGCTGCGCTCGGCGAGCTCGAACTCGGGCTCGGCGACGCCGCGCGGGCCGCGGAGCACTTCGAGCACCAGCGCCAGCTGCTCGCCGAGCACGGAATCACCGACGCCGACCTGAATCCGCGGCGCCGAGCTGACCGAGGCCTACAGCCGCCTGGGCCTGCCCCGAGCAGGCAGGCCGCGCTGCCGGCGAATTCATCTCCGCCGCGGCCGCGAAGGGCCAGCCGTGGCCGCGCGCGCGGGCCCTGCGCTGCCAGGGGCTGATCTCCGCGGGGGACGCGTCACCGGCCGCGTTCGAGCAGGCGCTGGACCTGCACGCGCAGACACCCGACGCCTTCGAGACCGCGCGCACTCAGCTTGCCTACGGCGAGCGGCTGCGGCGGACCAGGAACCGGACCCTCGCCCGCGAGCAGCTCCGGTCCGCTGCGGAGACGTTCGAGAGACTCGACGCCCGCCCGTGGGCTGACCGGGCATTCGCCGAGCTCGCGGCAACCGGTCAGACGCTCCGCCGGCGCGAGCTCGCCGCGGCCGAGGAGCTAACCCCCCAGGAGCTGCAGATCTCGCTGCTGCTCACCGCCGGGCGAACGACCCGCGAGGCAGCATCAGCCCTGTTCCTGAGCCCCAAGACCGTTGAGTATCACCTGCGGCACGTCTATCAGAAACTCGGCATCCACTCCCGCGACGAGCTGGCCCGCGCGCTGGCCGCCCAGTCGCCGGGTCCGGCAGGCGCCGGCAGCTGACGTCCTAGCCTCCCGCGACCGTCCTGCTCATCACGCAGTGGTACCTCCCCTTGGGCCGGTCATAGCTGAAGCCGCCTGCTCGAACAGCCGACGGGTGCCGTTATAAAGGACGGACGCCGGAACCCGCTGGCCGCCGGTGTCCTGCGGGTACGCCTCCACCACCCCGCCGCCTGCCTGCGCGATCAGCTCCAGGGCGCCGCGAACTGCGATGTCTGCCACTCCCCTTCCGCGGTGCTGCCTGTCTACGAAGACGCAGGTAAGGCGGTAGTCAGGCGGCGTGCCCAGGCCCGCCTCGTACTCCTTGCGGTGGTAGATGTCGGGCAGCTCGCCTGGCTGGCCGTACTGGCACCACGCCACTGCGGCATCGCCGTCGAACACGAGCGCGGCGTGTGCCCGGCCTTCGCTGACCAGCCGCTGCTTACGGCCCCTGTTGCCCTCGCCAGGCTGCCTCTCGGCACAGGACCGCTGGAACCGCATGCACCAGCAGCCGCGCCCTCCGCCCAGCAGGAACCGTGGATCGCCGACCAGCAGCCGTTGTGCCGTTCGGCGAGCTGCGCGAAGTCACTCCAGGTATCGGGCCCAAGCGGCCTGATCACGTATCCGTCATGCCCCTGCACCTTCCTTCCCGGCCTCGTCAGCTCGCACCTTAACCCGGATGCGGACGATCGGCGTCCGGAAGGTGATCAGAAGCAGCCGCCCGGTGGTGACGCCGGAGGCGACCGGGCGTGTAATGGACGGACCCGATGTTGCATGGAGGCAGGCTCGATGATGTACCAGGTAGTGAACCCGGCCACCGGAAAGGTCGAAAGCGAGTACCCGACGGCGACTGACGCCGAGGTCAGCGAGGTGCTGGCGAGAGCCGAGCGCGGCTACAGCTCGTGGCGGCGAACTCCGATCGAAGAGCGCGCCGCGATCCTGCACCGGGTCAGTGAGCTGTATGCCGAGCGCACCGCCGAACTGGCCGCGATCATCACCCGGGAGATGGGCAAGATCACCAAGGCGGCCAAGGGAGAGCTGCGCTTCGTCGCGGCTATCTACGCGTACTACGCCGACAACGCGGCAGAGCTGCTCAAGGACCAGCCGCTGGCCTCGAACCTGCCGGGCACGGCGTGGGTACGCAAGACCCCGATCGGCGCGCTGCTCGGCATCATGCCGTGGAACTACCCGTACTACCAGGTCGCCAGGTTCGCCGCGCCGAACCTGATGATCGGGAACACCATCGTGCTCAAGCACGCGCCCCAGTGCCCGGAGTCAGCCCTGGCCATGGAGCAGCTGTTCCGCGATGCCGGACTGCCGGACGACGCCTACATCAACATTTTCGCGAGCAACGAGCAGGTCGCCGGCATGGTGGCCGACCCCCGCATCGCCGGGGTGTCGGTCACCGGCAGCGAGCGGGCCGGGTCAGCCGTCGCCGCGGTCGCCGGGCAGAACCTCAAGAAGGTCGTGCTGGAGCTCGGCGGCTCGGATCCGTTCATCGTGCTGGATGGTGCCGACCTGCCGAAGGTCGCCAGGACGGCAGCAGCGGCCAGGATGGAGAACGGCGGCCAGGCGTGCAACGCATCCAAGCGGATGATCGTGGCCGATGGCATCTACGACGACTTCATGCGCGAGTTCACCGCCGCGATGTCCACCTACGTGACCGGCGATCCGACCGACCCGGCGACGAGCTACGGGCCGCTGTCGTCGGAGCAGGCGGCGCGCAACCTGATGGAGCAGATCGACGACGCCGTCAGCAAGGGCGCCACGGTCCACCTCGGCGGGCATCGGGTCGACGGGCCGGGCGCCTTCGTGGAGGCGACGGTGCTCTCGGGCGTCACCCCTGAGATGCGGGCTTTCCGGGAGGAGCTGTTCGGCCCGGCCGCTGTGGTCTACCGCGTGGCCGACGCCGATGAGGCGGTCGAGCTGGCCAACAGCAGCGCGTTCGGGCTCGGCGGAGCCGTCTTCAGCAGCGACGAGCAGCTGGCCATGGACGTGGCCGACCGGCTCGAGGTCGGCATGGCCTGGGTCAACAGCGCCGAGCTGGGCGGCCCTGAGCTGCCTTTCGGCGGCACTAAGCGATCCGGCGTCGGCCGCGAGCTCGGCCCGCTGGGCATTGATGAGTTCGTCAACAAGAAGCTCATCCATACGCCGCCCGCCGCGCAGTGAGCCGGGGTGAGCGCCTGGTGACCTAGCCTGGCTCGCCCCCGGTCCGGCTGCCGAGCAGGCTGCCCAGATGCCGTCCGAGCTGGGTGACCCGCGGGTCCGGCCAGAACGCCGAATGATGGTGGATGGGCGGCGGCGTCGGATCCGCGTCGGCCGTGATGGTGACGGGATCCCAGCACGGCTGGTCCACTCCGTCCTGGATGCCGGCCGGATCGGGGCCAGGGCCGGGCCTGGCTCGCGGAAGACCCATGAGCCGACGTAGTCGGTGCGCCGGACGAGGTTCTTCCACCTGCGAAGGCCGGGGCCGCCGCCGCTGGCCTGGAGCAGCTCGCCCAGCGTCTGGATCGGGACGGTGCCGAAGTAAGCGGGGAAAGCGCGGCCGTACAGGTTCCTGGCCGGACAGGCGAGCGTGAGCAGCGCGACAAGCGCCCGCGTGTCTTCCGGCAGCTGGCCGATGACCGCCGTCGCGATGATGGAGCCCTGGCTGTACCCGGTCAGCAGTACCGGACCGGACGGAACCGACAGCTGCGGCGACTCGGCCGGACCGGAGTTACGGCGCTCAGCCGCGATCTGCGCCCAGGCGGAATCGGCATCGTCAGGTCGCACCGTTCCCGTCAGGATCCTGAGCCGGTCGACAAGCTCGGGGACGGCGCGCTCGGCGTAGCACGGCGGGGCGAACGGATGAGTGGCACGGGGCCAGAACGTGCCGACGTCCCACAGCGCGCCGATCGTCCTGCGCTGTGCCGGGTTGCTGTAGTCAGAACGCAGCAGGGCAATCAGCAGGCCCGCGAGGAAGAGGCCCACCACGCTCTCCAGGACGGCGAAGCCGGGCAGCTTCTGGGACAGGACCCCGTGGCGCGAGCCCTCCGCGCCGTAGATCTCGGCCAGCACCGTGGCAACCGTCAGGCCGGCCGCCGACCACACGGCAACGACGGCTGCCTGGCCGATCAGCAGTCCGGCCGCCCAGGCCCGCGCGATGCTGCGGCGGCTGTTCTGGTAACCGCTGGCGTCGGCGTCGCCGAACTGGCGGCCGTAGAACGCGGCGACCGGGGAGGGGGCGGCCGGATCGCCCGGTCCTGGCGCTGCGAACTGCCGGGAGTGCCTGAGCCACGTGTAGAAGACCCAGGGGGCTGCGATCAGCAGGCCGGCCAGCAACCCGACCGGGGCCGCGGCGAACGCGTAGACCGGCCACGGGATCTGCAGGGCATTAGCTGGCGGGGTCGCGAGCTGGATTCCGCTCGGGACCGGTGTTCCCAGCAGGCGGGTGGCGAACAGGTCGGCGAGAGCACCGAACGTGCCGCCCAGGCACACGGCAAGCACGCCGAACACGGTCGTCAGGTGACCAGCGCTGAACGGCTGGTCGCCGGCTCGCTGGAGCGGGGCCGACCTGGCCAGTTTCCACACGGTCAGCGCCAGGATGAGGAGCAGGAGTGCCTGGACAGCGAGCAGGAACGCGCAGGTGTTCGTGAAGCCAGGCAGAGTGATGTGCCTGGTGCTGTCGTCGACGGGCCACTCGCCGGTGAAGAAGGCGCCGATGAACCCCGCGAGTCCTGCTGCCAGCAGCACGTAGCACCACAGCGTCGCGGCCGTCTTGTCGTGCGGCGCCTGCCCGGTCCCGGCCGGCGGATCAGCAAGGGTCACGCTGTGCCGGTCAGCCAGCGGCAGGCAGAGAGTGACCGCGACGAGCAGCAGCACCAGGGCTGACAGGCACAGGACGGCCAGGCGGCCGGCCCCCATGCCGGGGCCGGGCCGCGCCACGATAAGCGCGGTCAGGGCGGCGGCACCACCGGCATGCAGGCTGCGGTGCCTGGTCACCAGCTGCTGGCCCGTCCAGAATCCTGACTGCGTCAGCGGCCACCGGCGGCTGATGCCGGCCCGTGCATGGCTGGTCCGCGCCTCGTAACGATGCGCCGTCACGACGCTGATCAGCCACATGACGCCCAGCACTGCTGCCACGCCCGCCAGGGCCAGGGCAACCCGGGCCGCTGGCGACCACTGCGCGTACCACGACAGCCAGGACGGGAAGTGAGCATTCCTCGCCTGCAGGGCGGCAGTGCTCACCAGGATCGAGACGGTGACCGCGGTGAACTGCAGGGTCGCCGAGAAGGCGAGGAGGCGCAGCAGGGTCTGCGCGGCGGCATGCCACCCATCCCGTCCGAGCCTGCTGACGGGATCAGCGCCGGGGCGGCTCACCTGCTCCACCTCGTAAGCTCGCGGCGGCGGCAGCGCGAAGTGAGCGACGTTGTACAGCATGAACGGGGCGAGGACCAGCCAGGATGCCGAGGCCAGCGGCGACTCGGTGAGGCCGCCCCACGAGTAGGCCTCGAGTTTCCACGGCACGCCCGCGCCGCCGCCGCCGGCCGCGGTCCACCGCCGGTAGAACATCGTCGTGCCGTCACCGGCAACCTGTACCGCGGCCGGATGCTCGAGCATCACCGGGGCGGTGGAGCCGGACACACCATGAATGCGCAGTTCGGTGAACTCCGGCGCGCTGTCCCCGAGCGTCGTATCGGTCAGGGCTCCTGCGCCCGCGGCACGGGCCGGGCTGGTCAGATCCGCCTGCGCGAATCCCCAGGCACCGCCGAGCCCGAGTAATACATCCCGCCTGACCGGGGGATCCTTCTCAGCCATGATGCCCTCTGCTCTGGAGCGCCATCGATGCCGCGAGGGAGCGCACGCCAGACGTCGCCGCCGATGCTAACGAGCAGTGTCGGGTAAGGCAGGCAATGAGTCAATAGACCCCTGCGGCAGGATGGAGGCGGGCCGGAGCCGGCGAGCACGGGCGGCCCGCCGTCCTGCGATCATTCGCTGAGCGGCTTCCCCGATGCATTGGAGCAGACCATGACTGCAGGCCCCGCAACTGGTGAGGGCAGGATCGTCGTCGGCGTGGACGGATCACGTCAGTCTCAGCTGGCGCTGCGGTGGGCCGCCCACTTCGCGGCCATCTTCGGCGCCCGGCTGGACGTCGTGGGCTGCTGGGAGTACCCGCCCTCGTACGGATGGGCCGCTGTCGCCCCGGAGTGGAGCCCGGCCCAGGACATGGAGAAGGTTCTCGGGGACACAGTGCAGGCCGTCTTCGGCACGGAACCACCGCAGGGAATGCAGCTGCGGGTCGTCGAAGGGGGCGCGGCAAAGGTCCTCGTCGACGCGAGCAAAGGCGCGGCCATGCTGGTGGTCGGCAGCCGCGGCCACGGAGGCTTCGCCGGCCTCCTGCTCGGCTCGGTCAGCGCGATCGTCGCCGAGCACTCATCCTGCCCGGTGTTCATCGTCCACGGCGACGAGCCGCCGCCTGCGTGACGGCAGCAGCGAGCACGCTGCGTTTCATCGCGTAGTGTCGGGACGGGCCTTTGCGGCCTTCCGCTGTGCCGAGAAAGGAGTGAAGGTTCATTTCCAGCACGACTCCGCCATCAGCAGCCAAGCGAGAGGACAAGGAGGAAGGGCCGGAACTCGTCCCCCGGCCCAGGACGTCGCACATCATCGGCCAGGTCGGCGCCACGCTGACGGCCACCTTCGCCCTCAGTTTCCTCGGCACCGCCGGCACGCTGATCGGCCTGGCGCTGGGCGCAGCCATGTCGGCCGTCCTGCCGACGGTCTACGAGAACCTGGTGCGCCGTTCCCAGCACAAGGCCAAGCTCCTGCGCGAACGCCAGCGTCAGGCCAGGGCGAGCGCCTCCCATGCGGGCGACTACGAGGTCCTCTACAAATCCGACGAGCCCGCGACCAGGCCACGGATCAGCCTTCCGTGGAAGCGCATGGCGCTCGCCGCGCTCGCCGTCTTCGCTATCTGCGCGGTCACCGTGACCATCATCGAGGCCATCGCCGGCAAGCCCATGAGCGCCGTCGTGACTAACAGCCACGGCTCGGGCTACACCTTCTCGGGCGGCAGCTCCGGCTCCGGCAGCAAGACTCCTCGCGGCTCCCCGGCGACAGAGCAGCCCCTCTCCGGGCGTAACGACCCCGACTCCCACGCCGGTGCCGTCGTCCTCAGCCCCCGCAGTGGTGTCGCCATCGCCCGCACCGAGCGTGACGCCCTCAGCCCCGGCGTCCAGCTCGCCCGCCGCTGCGACCGCGCAGCCCTGACGAGTCCGCGCCCGCCCGGCCGACGGTACGATCCGGCCGCAGGCCAGCCCTGGCCTTCCGCCGCCGTCCGCCATCGTCTTCCGGGCTGCCAGCGTGGCCGTCGTCCGGGACGACCAGCTGATCCTGGATCAGGTCAGCGTCACCATCCGGGCCGGCGAGCACTGGGCGGTGCTCGGGCCGAACGGCGCGGGCAAGAGCACGCTGCTGCAGGTCATGGCGACCTACGTCTACCCGACCAGGGGGCAGGCGGAGATCCTCGGCCACCGGCTCGGGCGGGTCAACGTGTTCGATCTCCGGCCTGCGATCGGGCACGTGAGCATGCACCACCGGGTGGATCCCCACCGGACGGTCCGCGAGGTCGTGCTGACCGGGATCACCGGTACCATCCAGCTCGTTCGGCAGCATGAGCCCAGTGCGGCCGAGCTTGCCCGCGCGGCCGCTCTCACGGAGCTCCTTGGCCTGGCCGGACGGGCCGACACGCCGTGGCAGGTGCTGTCACAGGGCGAGCGCAGCCGGGCGCTGATCGCGCGCGGGCTGATGGGACGGCCGCGCCTGCTCCTGCTGGACGAGCCCGCGGCCGGCCTGGACGTGCCGGGCCGCGAGCAGCTCCTGACCAGCCTGGACGACCTGCGCCGCGAGGAGCCGGGCCTGGCCACCGTGCTGGTCACGCATCATCTGGAGGAACTGCCCGCCAGCACGACGCATGCGCTGCTGATGCGCGGCGGCCGGGTCCTGGCGGCCGGGAGGGCGGCGGACGTGCTGACGACCGAGCTGGCGAGTGCCTGCTTCGACCACCCGGTCTCGGTCAGCAGGCACTCCGGCCGCTGGGCGGCCATCGCCGCCCGCTGACCGCGGCCAGGCATCGGACTCAGGGCGATGTCCCGTGCTGGCTTCAGGGACCTCGATACGTCACGCCCCTCGCAGCACTCGGCGTGACCCCAGGCCGCGTCGTTGGTTGCACCAGTTACCGGCCACCAGAGGCTGATGACGCTGCCGGGCTCGTCGTAGGGCGCGCCAGCGTAGGTCTGCAGCTGTTCGGCCGAGGCCGTTACGGCTGGTGTCGACGATGAGGGTGGTCCGCACAGTCCCGCCCAGAGCGCTCGTAGCTGGCGTCGATACCCGAGGTATGAGGTCCGGGGTGGTGGTGGTCTCACTCCAGACGCCGAACGGGCTTAGTGCCACGCCGTTGTCGTCGATCAGCGAGGCGAGCTGGTTCCGGGTGCGCCGCCGTTCCAGTACTGGCTGGCGCAGCCGCCAGCGGCGACGTCGGAGGATACGCGGCCCGGCGAAGGCACCAGTCGGGTGGTGTTCCCGTGAAGGTGGCCACCGCGGCCAGGCATCAGCGCGGTCTGGCCTCGTTCACGTCGCGTAGGCGATGCTGAGGACACCCAGGTGCCGTAGAGTCGCTGTTGGTGTCGTACTGGTATTGGGACGTTGAGGTAGAGCCTGCGTCTGCTGGACGTCCGCGGCGACGAGCGTCTCGCCATCCCGCCGACGTTCTGCCAGTCACTGTTCCCCGCATCGAGGTGCGGCTGCTGTTCGGGTCGTTGTCCAGCGTCGCCAACCGCATAGCGATGTCGCTGACTCGCGTGGTGTTGGTGATATCCGGAACTCGCCGCGTTAGCAGAGCCGCAGTAACCCGGAAGGTTGGCCAGAGCGTCCGCTCTTCGAGCACCACCGCCTTTGCGTGCGCAGAGCGCTGCTGATGGAGTCGATCCAAGTTCGTAGGCGGCATCCGACGGCGCCCGCCAGCCGAATACTGGGAGCAGTCGCGGCCGGGAATGTTGTAGGCGACAAAGATCGGCTCGATTTATGCTGCCTGGCTGCTAGCAATCTTCAGCCTGACTTGCCGCGCAACGTCGGTGGAAGGCCTGCCGCAGGCGCACGGCGATCAGCTGCTCGACCAGCCCGGATGGCAGCGGCTGATCAACGGGGAAATGCAGGGATCCGGCGGACTTCTGATATCCGGCTAGCTCGTCAGTCAGCTCCGGGAAGACAGAGCCGCTGTGAGGCAGATAGCTCAGGTGGTTCTTGAAGGCAGCGAAGCCCGCGATCGTCTTGCCGTCGATCCTGAAACCGGGCAGGCCGTAGGAGATGCACTGCTCGGCGCCGGGAACCACGGCGAGGATGTCGCGGCGCAGCTGGCTGAGCGTCGAGCGCTTCGGCTCCTCCAGGCCCTGCAGGTAGTCGTCGATCTCGGCAGCTGACATCGGTTGCCTCCGGGCGCTCTGCGAGCATGACGGCTCCACCATAATGGCCGCCGCCTCGCGACTCGCGGCTGTCCCGCAGCCGTCGCGTCCGCGGCATTTCACCCGGACCGGGTGAGGTGCCGCGGACGCCGCTGTGACGAGCCTGGAATTTGCGCGGTCGTCAGGGCGCAGAGGGTGTGTCTCGATCCATATCTGAACTTCTGCTAGGAGGTCGTACATGTCAGCCGCAACCGAGAAGTCAGCTATCCGGCCGTTCACTGTCGAGACCTCTGAGGCGGAACTCCGGGCCCTCCGGCAGCGCGTCGCGGACACTCGGTGGCCCGACAAGGAGACCGTCCCGGATCACTCGCAGGGCGTGCAGCTGGACACGATCAGGGAACTGGCCCGCTACTGGGCCTCGGACTACGACTCGCGCCGGTGCGAGGCGAGGCTGAGCGCCCTGCCGAACTTCAAGACCGAGATCGACGGGCTCGATATCCACTTCATTCACGTTCGGTCAGACCATGACGATGCTCTCCCGCTCATCCTCACCCACGGGTGGCCCGGCTCAGTCATCGAGCTGCTGAACGTCATCGATCCGCTCACCAACCCCACGGCCCACGGCGGAACCGCATCGGATGCCTTCCACGTGGTGATTCCGTCGATGCCGGGCTACGGATACTCGGACAAGCCGCGAGCACCGGGCTGGGGCCCAGACCATCTGGCAACCGCCTGGGTCGAGCTGATGAAGCGCCTCGGATACGACCACTTCGTGGCGCAGGGCGGCGACTGGGGCGCGGTTGTCACGGACCTGATGGCCGCGAAGGCACCGCCGGAACTGCTCGGCATGCACACCAACATGCCCGGCGTGATACCCCCGGAGATCGCGCAGGCGCTCCCGATTCCCGGTCAGCTCGCCCCCGGCGATCCGCCGCCGCCCGGCCTGTCCGCCGACGAGCAGCGCGCCTTCGAGCAGATCAGCACCTTCTACACCACTGGCGCCGGCTACGCGGTAGAGATGGGCACGCAGCCGCAGACGCTCTACGGAGTGGCGGACTCGCCGGTCGGCCTGGCGGCGTGGATGATCAACCACGACGCCTACAGCTACGGCGAGATCGCGCAGGCCTTCGGGGGCAAGCCCGTGGGCGAGCTCACCCGCGATGAGATCCTGGACAACGTCACGCTCTACTGGCTGACGAATACCGGGGTATCCTCGGGCCGTCTCTACTGGGACAACACGTTCGGGTTCTTCGACACCAAGAACGTCTCCATCCCGGCCGGGGTAAGCGTCTTTCCCGGCGAGATCTATCAGGCTCCGCGCAGCTGGGCCGAGCGCGCCTACCCCAGCCTCATCCACTACAACGAGCTCGACAGGGGCGGCCACTTTGCAGCCTGGGAACAGCCGCAGCTCCTCTCCGAGGAAGTTCGCTCGACGTTCAGGACGCTGCGCTAGATGACCACCTCGCAGCTCCGGGCAATGCCCTCGCTCGGCGGCGCCGCTGAGTGGCTGAACTCCGGGCCGCTCAGCCCCGCCGGGCTGCGCGGCCAGGTCGTCCTCGTCGACTTCTGGACCCTGACCTGCATCAACTGGCTGCGCACCGAGCCTTACGTCCGCGCCTGGTCGCAGGCCTACCGGGACGACGGCCTGGTCGTGATCGGCGTCCACACGCCAGAGTTCTCGTTCGAGCACGAGATCTACCGGGTGCGCCAGGCAACGCGGGACCGGTCGATCGACTACCCGGTCGCGGTCGACAACGACTACGCGATCTGGACCGCGTTCGACAACCATTACTGGCCCGCCCTGTACTTCATCGACCGGGACGGCCGCATCCGCGACCAGCACTTCGGTGAAGGGCGCTACCAGGAATCTGAGCGGATCATCCAGCGCCTGCTCGGCATCGACCGTGCGCCCGTCCCGGTGACCGGCACCGGCGTGGAAGCCGAGGCAGACTGGAACCACCTGCGCACCCCTGAGACCTATCTTGGCTACCTGCGCGGCGAGAACTTCGCCTCACCGCGCCCGGACGCGCTCGGCCAGGCAGGCACCTACGAGCTCCCGGACGAGCTAGGGCCCGGCCAGTGGGGCCTGGCCGGCGAGTGGGAGGTCGGGCGGGAGAGCGTCGTCCTTCAGCAGGCCGGCGGCAGCATCGCGGTCCGGTTCCACGCGCGTGACGCCCACCTGGTGCTCTCGACGGAGACAGGCACGAGAACCGGTCCCGTTCCGCGTGCTCCTCGACGGCCAGGCGCCCGGCCCGTCTCACGGAGCGGACACCGACCAGCATGGCACCGGACTCCTTCGCGACGGCCGCCTCTACCAGCTCATCCGGCAGGACGGCGGCGTGCGCGACCGCACGCTGGAGATCTCCTTCCGCCAGCCCGGAGCCGAGGCGTACGTGTTCACGTTCGGCTAGTCGCAGCTGGCGCCTGCCGGTGATCGCATGATCGGTGAACATGGCAGGCTATCCGCCATGAATCAGGTGATCGCCTGGGCTGGCTTCCTCGGCGCCTGGCTGCTCGTCGCAGGGCCGCTCTATCAGGGCGCCATCGAGCTCCGCGAGGAAGACGTCGACCGCGAGGCCATCGAGGCCTCCAAGGCGGCGGTCCCGCGCCCGGACCCGCCTTCTGCCTGGTGGTGGCTGGTGCCGCCGGTAATGTACGTGCTCTGGCGCCGCACTAGCGGCGCCTACCGGCAGGCGACGCTGGCTCAGCTGAACCCGGCGCAACGGGAGCAGTTCACCAGCCTCATCAGTAAGGCCGGCGGATGGTTCACCGTCGCGACCGGTGCCTCCCTGCTGGCTGCCGAGCAGAGCTGGAATCTCACCGAACGGTATGGCTGGCCGGGCTGGCTGTTCTGGATCCTGATCCTCGTGATGCTCGGCGCCGCCGTCCTCAATACTGCGCTGCGCATGAGCCAAGGTGACCGGATGCGCGAAGCCAGTCAGGAGCCTGCCTGACGGGCGGTTCGGCTTCCTCCCGCCGCAGCGAGTTACCCGGCGCGCTGCCCGGCTCGCAGGACGCTGAGGTAGCGGCGCGACGCCCGGTCGCTCATCCGCGTGCGGATCCGCCCCGCGATCGCGGCCAGCAGCGGATCGCGAATATCGCTGTCGAGCGCTCGGTACAGCGAGGTGGTGCGGAGCAGATCGGCGAAGCCGTCCCCGTTGAACCGCTGAACAGCCGGATACCACCGGGTGACCGTCGGGCCGAACAAGCTCCGCGGGTAGGCGGCCAGTCCCAAGGCCTCGCTCGTCATCCGGACTTCGTCCTCGAGCGGCGGATCGCCCCAGCCGGGATTGCCGGGCGAGAACCCGCTCGTGCAGATCAGCGGTCTGCGCGTAGACCTCCGGCTCACCCGGCCGGCGGACCACGACGGTGCCGAGAAGGCCCAGCCAGCCTCCGGGATGGAGCACGTCATGCGCCCGGCGCCAGCCAGCGGCCGGGTCGACCCAGTGCCACGCTGACGCGGCCACGACGACTACCAGCACCGACGACCGGGCGTCCATGCCGGTGACGGAGACCAGATCCGCGAAGAGCGCGTCAGGGTAGGCCAGGCGCACCCGGTCGTAGAGCTCGGGAACCTCATCGAATACCCGCCCGAGGTCACGCCCTTCTGGTCCGGCCATCACACCATCGCTGCGCTCACGACGATCCTAGAGACACCGCACGGCCACCAGCGCCCGGCAGGCTCGGTGCGCGTGCGGCTGCTCCCGAGCGACACTCGGGAAACGGGTAAAGGATCTGTCCTCAGCTGGCGCCCGGCGGCTAGGTTTGGACCGGCATCTGCCGTGGAGACAGGCGTGCGAAGGGATACCGACATGAGCTTGCGATCGCCGGCACTGGGTGGCGCCCGTGGCAGGTTCGAGACAGTGCTGGAGCAGATGGCCGGGCCGTGGTGGATATTCCTCGTCACCGGCATCGTGTGGCTGGTCATCGCGCTGATCGTGCTGCGGTTCCGGCTCTCCTCGGTGGTCGCCGTGGGCGTGCTCATGGGCGTGGTCTTCCTGGCCGGCTGGCTCAGCGAGCTCCTCATCGCCTCGGTCCGATCGCGGTGGCGCTGGGCACACCTGCTGATGGCGCTCGTTTTCCTGTTCGCGGCCTGCTGGTCATTCGCGAGCCCGTACGGAGCGTTCTGGGCGCTGGCCGCGATCTTCGGGCTGCTGCTTATCTTCCGCGGCAGCATTGACCTGGTCACCTCGATCTCGTCGCGGGACACTCACCCTGTCTGGTGGCTGGGCATGATCGCGGGCGTGCTGGAAATCCTGCTCGGCTTCTGGGTCTCCCAGCAGGAGTTCCCCGCGCGGGCGCTGCTGCTGCTGATCTGGGTCGGATTCTTCGCGCTGTTCCGCGGCTTCTCCGACATCCTTCTCGCATTCGAGGTGCACGGCGCCGAGCGCAGGTAACCCGCGCCTGGTGCCGCGACCTCGATCGAGTCAGCTCCTGACAGCCGACAGGCCGAGGAACTCGGCCAGCCACGGCCGGTCACGCTGCCCGCGTCGCGTGCGACAGCAGCGGGCTTCCCCGCCGCGAGAATGCGGCCGCCCTTCGGGCCCGCCGCCGGGCCATGTCGATGAGGTAGTCGGCTGCGGCCAGCAGGTCGAGGTCGTGATCGATGACGATGATCGTCGCACCGGCGTCCAGCAGCCGGTCGAACACGCTCACCAGCGTTCCGACATCGAGCGGGTGCAGGCCCCGTGCACGCTCAGGCCCAGCACATCGGCGATGGTCATGCCCTCGACTCGGACCGCGAGGACCGCGTCGTTGAAGCGAGCGCCGTGACAGGCCGGGCACGGCACCGTGATGTCCGGCAGGTACTGAACGTCGAGGTCCAGATGGCCGAGACCGCGGCAGGCCGAGTCCCTGCTGCGCGCGTTCCCGCCGGGCGCCGTTACCGGGGCCGCTATCGCATCGCTGAAACTGTCGCTCGCGCGGAAGCGCGGCCACCTGGCCGGGGTCGTCGAGCAGGTCGGATTCCTGGCCTCGCCGGTAACCGGGCAGTCTGACGCGGACCTCGCGCTTGACAGCGACCTACGCGCGGTAGCACTGATGAATCTCGGCATAGTCGAAGCGTGGTCGCTGGGCAACCAGGACAGTGAGCGGCACCTGCGCGCCGGCGCCGATCTGCCGCGGAAGATCGGACGTCCGTACCTCGAAGTGGCCTGCCTGGCCGAGCTGGCCTTCGCTTCGAAGATCGAGCCCTTCGCAACGACCCGGCGGCGGTGCCGTCAGACGACAACGCTGCGCGCGACCGAAGGCCACGCGACGCGGCCAGTACCTCGCTCTTGACCGACACCGCCACGAACAGGAGCCCGGTCAGAGTGCCGGCAACCGCGGCAAGGGCCTCGCCGAAGCTGACCCAGACGCCGGTCGCATACCCCACCTGACGGCCTCCCGTTTCTGATCCTCATCGTCTGCAGCACGAGACGAAGTCACCAGAATCAGGTGACTCCTGTTCACCACGATTCTGGCTAACGTCCGGTGTGAATGATGCCCGCAGCGACCGCGACTCTCACCGACAGGAGAGGGGGAAGTCATTGACAAACACGGCCCAGCCCGCCGTCCCGGCATCGACCACCGCCACCTGCCAGCGACCCGGTGCCTTTCCAGGCCGCCCTGAGCGCGGTTACGCTGCCAGCGCAGCGCCGGCCTGATGGTGTACAACGCCGTCCTGGGCGCGCCGGACACGCTCGTGGACAGCGATGTCGCTCACCTACGGCTCGCCCACGACGTGGATGTCGTCAGCGCCATCGTCGCCGCGCAGGTCGCTGCGCGGGCGATGCGCGCTGCGGGCGGCGGCACCATCTTGTTCACAGGCGGCGGATTCGCTGACAGGCCCGTCGCTGGCATGGGGACCGTCTCGCTCGGCAAGGCGGCACTGCGGTCGGCGGCGACCATGCTCGCCGACGACACTGCCTTCAGCCCGGCGCGTATCGCAGACGCCTACTGGACGATCGCGGGGTCCGAGCGGACCTGGCAGAGCGAATTCCGGTTTGAGGGGACATAATCTGGCAAGGGCCTAGGTTTCAGGCACCTTGCCGGGCTGCAGGACTGCCGGGCCAAGCCAGCGACTTACCTGCAGCGCGAGTTCTACGTCGTGGCGGTCCTCGGCTACTGCGCGGCCAAGGCTCTCCTCAGCCTTACGGATCCGGTACTGCACGGTGTTCTTGTGCAGCACGAGGCGCTCGGCTGTGGCCTTGTAGCTGCCGCCGCTCTGCAGGAAGACCAGCAATGTCTCACGCAGCCGGGCGTGGTGCTCGTCATCGGCTGCCAGGCCCGCGAGCGTACTGCGCACCCAGCCGCGCAGCACGTCCCCGGACCCGAGCATCATCGCGACGGGCGCGACGTCGGCAAAGGTAACCGCCTGAGGAGCGCCAGGTCCTGCCGCGACAGCAACCGCCTCGGCAGCGCTGGCCTGCAGATAGGTGAGGCAGAATCCGCCAGGACCCCTCGCCGGATCGCCGAACGCGAAGCGGATGTCGGCGCTCACGCCGGCCGTGCTGGCCTCAGCCGAGTCGAACTTGTCGCGTATCCCCAGCGGGAGCCACGCCCATGCACTGGCCTCGTCGCGGGGCAGGAACACCGCCTCGCCCGCGCCTGCCGCCTGCACCGCCACCTGGCCGACTGCGCGCTCCAGTCTGGTGAGTTCGTCCGCGCTGCCGGACGCATCAGCCACCCAGCACACCAGGCCCACGTGATACTGACGCAGCCGGTATCCGAGGGCTGCCTCCGCTGCGCGCAGGTCGCTCCGGTCTCCGGACAGCAGCCTGCGGATCCTGGCCGCCCGGGCCGCATTCTGGTTCCTTACCCAGTGCTCCCTCTCCTGCGTATAGGCCGCGACCATCTCCTCGGACGTCTGATCGATATAGGCGGCCACGATCCTGGACATGCTCAGCGTGGTCGCACTGATCACCTGTGCGTCATCGGCATGGCGGGGCAGCTCCCTGAGCAGCCAGTCGGCAAACCTGGCATGCCCGAGCCGGTAAGTGCGCAGCAGCGTGGTCAGCGGCGTGCCGCGCTGAGCCAGGCGGCGCGCGTACTCGACTGCCGCGGCCGGCGCCTGCACCGCCGACAGATCGATCCGGTGCTGCATGATCTGCAGGCACGTCTCAACGTTGCTGCCGACGCTGGAGTCGAGCAGGGCCAGTAGCGGCTTGTCCTCCTCTAGCTGCGGAATCTCCCGGACTATCGCCCGGAAGACATCTGCGGACACCGCCCGCCGGGGCACCGCGGCGGCGACGGCAGCGACCAGCTCAGCAGCCCCCTGACTATCGGCATCCATATCCATCAGTGGATCCTCGCGTATCGCGGCGAGCATGCCTAGTGTGCCCGCGGAACCAGGCGCGAGCCCAGCTTTGTGACGCGCGACCAATGGAAGAAAATCACCGGCGCCTTACGCTCGGCGGGAGGACGGAGATTATGAATCCCGAGAGCGACACGATCGGTTCAGCGGCGGCAGACGCGGCGGCAGCGCCCATGGACCTGCTGCTCACCGACGCGGCCGTCGGCATGCTGGCCCGGCTGAACCCCGGTGGATCCGGACTGAGGCTGGCCGCGGCCCTGGCCGGGCAGCCCGGGCTCGTGGCCGGCCGGGGACGCAGCCTCCTCGGCGAGCTGGCTCGCATCGCCGTCGGCACATCGCAGATCCGGCCGTCCCGCCGCGATCGCCGGTTCGCCGATTCCGCGTGGGCGGGCAACCCGGCGCTACGCCGGGCCATGCAGGCTTACCTGGCGGCAGCGGATACCGCAGAGGGCCTGGTCGCCAGCGCGGGCCTGGATGAGGCCGACTCGGCACGCGTCGGCTTCGTGCTGACCAACCTGATCGATGCTCTGGCGCCCAGCAATAACCCGCTGCTGAACCCGGCTGCTATGAAGGCCGCCGTGGATACCGGTGGCGGCAGCGCCGTCACCGGTATCCGCCAATTCATCGGCGACATGGCCGTACCGCCGCGCGTGCCCTCGATGGTCGAGTCTGACGCCTTCGAGGTGGGGGTAGACCTGGCAGTCACACCCGGCTCCGTCGTCCTGCGGACTCCGGTGTTCGAGCTCATCCAGTACCGTCCCGCGACAGCCGCGGTACGTCAGATCCCGCTGCTGATAGTCCCGCCGACGATTAACAAGTTCTACGTGCTGGACCTCGCGCCGGGCCGGAGCATGGCGGAGTACCTGATCGGTGCCGGCCAGCAGGTCTTCATGATTTCCTGGCGCAACCCGGACGCCCGGCACGCAGCCTGGGATTTCAGTACCTACGGGCAGGCCATCCTGGACGCGATGGACGCAGCAGCCCGGATTACGGGCAGCAGTCAGACCGCTCTCATGGGAACCTGCTCGGGCGGCGTCCTGACGGCCATGGTCGCGGGGCACCTGGCGCACATTGGCGAGCAGGACCGGATCGCCGCGCTCACGCTCATGGTCACCGTGCTTGACCAGGCCCGGGCGGGCCTGGCCGGCGCCGTCATCAGCGAGCGCACCGCACGAGTGGCGGCCGCCACGTCCCGAGCCCGCGGTTACCTGGACGGCCGGTCACTGGCCGAGGTCTTCGCGTGGCTGCGGCCCAATGACCTGATCTGGAACTACTGGGTCAACAACTACCTGATCGGACGCAAGCCGCCGCCGTTCGACATCCTGTTCTGGAACGCGGACACCACTCGCATGACCGCCGGCCTGCACCGGGACTTCCTGCGCCTGGGTGCGGCGAACGCCCTGGCGCAGGCCGGCGGCGTGACCATGCTCGGCTCACCGGTGGACCTGGCGGCAGTCGACCGAGAGACCTACCTGGTCGCCGGGATCACCGATCACATCTGCCCCTGGCAGAGCTGCTACCAGTCCACCCAGATGCTGTCCGGCCGCCGGCGGTTCGTGCTGTCCACCAGCGGACACATCGCGGCGATGGTGAACCCGCCCGGCAACGCGAAGGCCAGCTACCAGGTAGCCGAGAAATGCCCGGCGGACCCTGAGCAATGGCTTCGGCGGGCCGAGACCTGCAGCGGGTCATGGTGGCCAGACTACGCGGCCTGGCTCGGCGAGCGCTGCGGCGAGGAGAGGGACGCACCGCCCGAGCCCGGCGGCGGCGGGCTGACGCCGATCTGCGACGCGCCGGGGACATACGTCTATGACCGCTGACTTCCCGCGGATGCGCACACTGACGGTCGGTGGCCGGGCCATGCGCATCCTGGTGCGGGACGGCGCTCCCGGGTGGCCGCCGTTGCTGCTGTGCAACGGCGTCGGAGCCAGCCTGGAGCTGCTCCAGCCATTCGTCGACGAGCTTGATCAGCGGCGCCCCGTCATCCGGTTCGACATGCCGGGCGTCGGAGGCTCCCCGGCCCCGATTCTGCCGTACCACCTGATCACCTCCCCGCCGCTGCTGGCCGGCCTGCTCGACCAGCTCGGCTACGCGCAGGCGGACGTGCTGGGAATCTCCTGGGGCGGGGCGCTCGCCCAGCAGTTCGCGCTCAGCCGTCCCGGCCGGGTGCGGCGCCTGGTTCTGGTAGCGACCGGACCAGGTGTGCTGATGGTGCCCGCACGACCGACGGTCCTGCTGCACATGCTCACGCCGCGACGTCACCGCGATGCCGGCTACGCGGCACGCATCGCCGGTCACCTCTACGGCGGCAGTGCACGCACGCAGCCGGCGGCTGCCCGCGACCTGCTGCATGCCGCGACCCGGCTGGGACCGGCCCGAGGGTACTTCTACCAGCTGATCTCCGCTGCCGGATGGACAAGCCTGCCCAGGCTGCCGAGGCTCCGAGCGCCAACGCTGATCCTGGCCGGCGACGATGACCCGATCATCCCGCTGGCCAACGCGCGGATCATGCAGTGGCTGATACCGCGCAGCGAGCTCTATGTCTACGCAGGCGGCCATCTGGAGCTGGCCGCGCGAGCCGAGCACCTCGCCCCGGTAGTCGAGGCGTTCCTGGAAGCGGGCTGCATCACGCCGGAAAAGCCGGCCATGAGAGGAACCCAGCGATGACGCAGGCGAGCGAGCACCTCGGCGAGTCTCTTGGCACCGACTACTTCTTCCTGCGCGAGCAGCTCACCGACGAGCAGTGGCGCCGTCCTGCGCCGCGTGCGGCGAGTTCGTCGACGACGAGGTGCTGCCGGTGATCGGCGGCTACTGGGAGCGCGCCGAGCTGCCGCTGGCCGCTGATCGACGGCTCGGCGAGCTGGGCATCGTCGGCGAGGACATCAGCGGCTACGGCTGCCCCGGCCATGAGCCCGATCGCCTGCGGGCTCGTCACGATGGAGCTGCAACCGCGGCGACGGCAGCCTCGGAACCGTGCTCGGCGTCCAGTCCGGCCTGGCCATGAAGTCGATCGCGCATGCTCGGCTCCGAGGAGCAGAAGGCAGCGCTGGCTGCCGGACATGGCCCGCATCGACGAAGCTCGGCGCGTTCGCGCTGACCGAGCCTGACCACGGCTCGGACTCGGTCGCGCTGGAGACCACCGGCCAGCCCGGACGGCGACGACTACGTGATCAACGGCGCCAAGCGCTGGATCGGCAACGGCAGCCTCGCCGACGTGATCGTCGTCTGGGCCCGCGGCGAGGACGGCCAGGTCAAGGGCTTCCTCGTCGAGAAGGGCACGCCCGGCTACGAGGCGCAGGTGATCGAGGGCAAAGGTGTCGCTGCGCGCCGATCTGGCAGGCCGACATCACCCTGGACGAACGTGCGCGTCCCGGCCGAGAACCGGCTGCCGGCGCGCGACTCGCTTCAAGGACACCGGCCGGGTCCTGGCCAGCACCCGCAGCACCTGCGCGTGGGCGGCGCTCGGCCACGCCGTCGCCGCCTACGAGACGGCGCTGACCTATGCCTAAGCGCCGCCATCAGTTCGGCAAGCCGCTGGCCAGCTTCCAGATCATCCAGGACCGGCTCGTCACGGATGCTCGCCGAGCTCACCGCGATGCAGCTGTACTGCCTGCAGATCGGCCGGCTGGCCGAGCGCGGCCAGCTGACCGACACCATCGCCGGGCTGGCGAAGCTCAACAACACCCGCAAGGCCCGCCAGATCTGCGCCGAAGCCCGCGACATGCTCGGCGGCAACGGCATCCTGCTCGACAACCACGTCATCCGCCACATGGCCGACATCGAGGCGATCCACACCTACGAGGGCACCGAGACCATGCAGACCCTGATCGTCGGCCGCGACATCACCGGCATCGGCGCGTTCAACTAGGAGTTACGTTCCCGGCTGGTTCCGGAGCCGCAGGCGCGACGCTTCCACTTCGGCCTCGGCGGCGGCCCGGTCAGCCCACGAGGCACCCTCAACGCTCTTGCCCGGCTCGAGTTCCTTGTAGATCAGGAAGAAATGCTCGATCTCCAGCCGGTCGAAGTCGGGCAGGTCTTCAAGGTCTCGCAGGTGGTCCTGACGCGGATCGCCCGCGGGCACACACAGAATCTTGTCGTCGCCGCCTTTCTCGTCGGTCATCCGGAACATGCCGACGGGCGGCTGCGGATCAGGCAACCGGGGAACGTGGGCTCCGCGACCAGGACCATCGCGTCGAGCGGATCGCCGTCCTCCCCCAGAGTCCCGGGCACGAAGCCGTAGTCGGCCGGGTACTGAGTGGCGGTGAACAGCGTCCGGTCCAGCCGGATGCGACCGCTGGTGTGGTCAACCTCGTACTTGTTCCGGCTGCCGCGCGGGATCTCGATCAGGACGTCAAACTCCACTGCCACCAGCCAGCTTCGCGTCAGGTCTGAACTCGGACACTACGCAGAAGCGGGTCCCGGATCAATGTGCCTGCGATACGAGGCAGGACCGCCTGCTTGGCTTTCCGGCACAATGCATGCTGAGTCAACCAGGCAGACAATGGCATCGTGACGAACCTGGCGAAGAACCTCACAGACACAACCAGCGTCCACGGCGGACGGGTGGCCGTGCGGGTGGATAACGCGGCGATGACGTACCGGGCGCTCAGCGAGGCGAGCGCCAGGGTCGCCGGCTTGCTCCGCAAGCGGGGGGTCAGGCCCGGCGACCGGGTCGGGATCATGATGCCCAACGTCAGCGAGGTTCCCGTCGTGTACTACGGCATCCTCCGGGCCGGCGGCGTCGTCGTTCCGATGAACCCGCTGCTCAAGGGACGAGAGGTCGCGTACTACCTCGGCGACTCCGGGGCAGGGCTGGTACTCGCATGGCATGCCTTCGCCGAGGAGGCACGCGCCGGCGCGCGAGCAGGCAGGCGCGGAACTCATCGTCGTCGACGAGGTCGGCTTCCCCGATCTGCTGGCCTCCGTCCTTCCGGATGACGAGGTCGCCGACCGGGACAGACGGACACTGCGGTGATCCTTTACACCTCAGGCACAACCGGTCAGCCAAAAGGCGCGGAGCTCACTCACGGCAATCTCATCAGCAACACCGAGGTCGCGCGCACCGACATCGTCCGCGCGCGCCCGGAGGACGTCATCTTCGGCGGCCTTCCCCTCTTCCACGTCTTCGGGCAGACCGTCGCGCTCAACGTGGCCGTGGCCGCCGGGGCCTGCCTGACCTTGCTGCCCCGCTTCGACCCCGCGCACGCGCTGCGCATCATCGCCGGTCATCGCGTCACCGTCTTCGAGGGCGTGCCAACCATGTACGTGGCGCTGCTGCACCAGCCTGATCGAGCCGACTATGACGTCTCCACGCTGAGGATGTGCATTTCCGGCGGGGCGGCTTTGCCCGTCGAGGTACTGCGGGGATTCGAGGAGGCGTTCGGCTCCGCCGTCCTCGAGGGATACGGCCTCTCGGAGACCTCCCCCGTTGCCTCGTTCAACCACCCTGGCCGCGAGCGCAAGCCCGGCTCGATCGGCACGCCGATCCGGGACGTCGAGATGCGCGTCGTCGACAATGCCGACCACGAGGTTCCCCACGGCGAAGTGGGCGAGATCGTCATCCGCGGGCCGAATGTGATGAAGGGCTACTGGAATCGCCCCGATGCCACCGCCGAGGCGATTCGCGATGGCTGGTTCCACAGCGGTGACCTGGCCCGCGTCGACGAGGACGGCTACTTCCGCATCGTCGACCGGAAGAAGGACATGATCATCCGCGGCGGCTATAACGTCTACCCGCGGGAGATCGAGGAAATTCTCTACGAGCATCCCGCAGTCGCCGAGGCGGCCGTCATCGGCCTGCCGCATCCGGCTCTGGGCGAGGAAGTCGGCGCAGCGGTGGCTCTCAAGCCAGGTGCCGCCGTGAGCGCCGAGGAGCTGCGCGATTACGTCAAGGGGCAGGTGGCGGCGTACAAGTACCCCCGGCACGTGTGGATCGTCGACGTGCTGCCGAAGGGGCCGACTGGCAAGATCCAGAAGCGGGACATCGTGATCCCCGCCGACCTCGCGGTCGGGTGAGGCTGCTCCTGCTCGCTCCCCCCGGCGCGGGCAAGGGGACCCAGGGCGAGCGGCTGTCAGCGTGGTCCGGCGCCCGGCATATCGCCGCCGGTGACCTGCTGCGAGTGCAGGCCCAGGCCGGAACCCCGCTGGGCCGGGACATTGCTGCGCATCAGGCCCGTGGTGACCTCGTTCCCGATCACATCGTGCTGGACGTGCTGACGCCGGCCGTCATCGAGGCCGCGGCGGCCGGCGGCTACATCCTGGACGGCTTTCCGCGCACCCTTCCGCAGGCGACCGCAGCTGCGGAACTCGCCGCCGGCCTCGGCGTGATGCTGCACGCGGCCATCTACCTCCATGCACCGGAGGCGGTGCTGACACAGCGCCTGCTGGACCGTGCCAGCCAGGGCGGGCGCGCCGACGACCGGGCGGACGTGATCCGGCACCGGCTGAGGGTGTATGCCGACACGACGGGTCCGCTCGTCCCCTATTACGAGGAACGCGGCATTCTCATCGCGGTCGCCGCCGACCAGCCGCCCGATGCGGTCACCGCCGAGATCCGGACCCGGCTGTCCGGGCTCAACCTGAGCAGATCGTGAGCCGCGCTAGTCGTGCCGTCCTCGCCCGCGCTGCTCAGCGCTGGCGACGAAGTCCGCTAGCTCGTCGAGGTTCGCGCGCTCGTTGACCCGGCGGCCCTGCTCGATGTCGTGGATGATCCTGGCGACCTCGCTGAAGATGGGGCCATCGATGTCGCGCAGCATCTCGTCAATCTCGGTCTTGCGCTTGCGCACCACGAGGTCGCGGTAGATGCCGCTGTACTTCTTGGCGCTGTTGCGGTTGAACTCGGCCAGCCGGTCGAGCGAGCCCTCGAGGTCGTCCGGGTCGAAGCCGTCGAAGCTCTCGACCCGCACGGGCGCCTGCGCGAGGACCTCCCGCGCGATGGCGATCATGACCGGCCGGTAGCGCGGGTCCTCAAGGTGCTCGGCGATGGTCAGATCGGAGACGGCGCCGGCCCACAGCATGGCGCCGTAGGCCTCCTTGCCCCACAGGAAGCCGAGCACGTTGTCCGTGGGCTTCGCGTACGGGAGCGCCTCGACGAGGTCAAGCACGCGCGGCGTGATGCGGCCGCCGTCGAGCTCGCCGACGCGGAAGGTCGCGACGTTGCCCTGCATGATGCGCCCCGGTGCCATGACGTCCGCGCCGAAGTTGACGAACGACGAGATGACCCGGTCGCGGCCGACCGCCTCGATGAGGATGTCGGCCGTGAGTCCGTTCTGCACGGTCAGCACGTAGCCGCCGGGAGCGAGCCGGTCGCGAAGCAGCTCGGCGGCGGCGCGGGTGTGCAGGCTCTTGACGGCCACGATGGCGCGGTCGATGCGGTCGGGGAGCCCGGCCGGGGTGATCGCGTGCGCGGCCACGGTGAACTCATTGACCGGGCCTTCGATGATCAGCCCGTGCTCGCGGATGGCAGCGACGTGAGCCTCATCGGCGTCGCACAGCGTGATGTCGTGCCCGGCGCGGATCATGTGAGCGCCGAGTGTGCCGCCGATGGCACCGGAACCGATGATGGTGATGTCCACGGGTGAGTTGTCCGCTCTCGTTATCGCTGCGGGACGGCGCTGGTCGAGGAAGTCACGCACGGTGGACAGGAACAGCTCGCGCTCCTCCATCTGCGGCGAGTGGCCGGACTTCTCGAACACCACCAGCTTCGCGTCCGGTATGAGGGACGCGATGGTCTCCGCGGCGCTGACCGGGGTGACCCAGTCCCGCCGCCCGACGGTCACGAGTGTGGGCACCGCGATCGAGGGCAGCTGCGGTTTCAGGTCATAGTTCGGCTGGTTGTGCTGGAAGCACCAGTTGTGGGCTTCATGACGGTAGAGGCCGGCCTCGACTCTCGCCGCGGAGCGCACGGGGTCGTACTCGTAGTCGTACAGCGGGATGATCTCCGCCCAGCGTGCCTTGAGGTCCTCGTCGTCGCGAATCTGACCGGACCAGTAGCGGTTGAAGTTGTCCCAGTTGATCTCGACCCGGTCCTGGTTCCGCGCGTTCTCGAAGGCGAGCTCCAGGTTGCTCGCGTCGGCGGAGGTGTCGCGCAGCACGATCGCCTGGACGTGCCCGGGGTAAGCGACGGCATACTCCAGTGCGATGAATCCGCCGTACGAGCCGCCCGCGATGACGATCTTGTCCGCCCCGATCCACTCGCGCAGTCCGTCGACGTCGGCAGCCCACTGGGCGTGCGAGTACGGCGGGATGCCCTCGCTGTGCCCGCAGCCGCGCGCGTCGAAGACCACGAGCCGGAAGCGGTCGGCCAGCGGGCCGAAGGTGGCCTTGGGCTCGGCCAGGGAACCGATCCCCCCGCCGCCATGGTGGGCGATCAGCACCGGACCATCCTCGGGGCCCAGCACCTCGACGTTCAGCTCGCAGCCGTTGATGGTCAGTCTCATGCTGATGCCTCCGCGGTGGTCCAGCGCCCGATCTCGGCATCGAGCAGGGTCAGCGGGATAGCTCCGTTGCGGAGCACCGCGTCGTGGAACCGGCGCAGATCGAACCCCGGCCCGAGCGCGTCCTGCGCCCGCTCTCGCAGGCGCACGATCTCCCGCCTGCCCGTCACGTACGCGAGTGCCTGGGCCGGCCAGGCGATGTAGCGGTCGACCTCGCTGCGCGCGTTGACGCGCGTGGTGGCGGTGTGGCTGTACATGAAGTCGATCGCCTGCTGACGCGACCATCCCAGGTGGTGCATGCCGGTGTCCACGACGAGACGGCAGGCCCGGAGAGCCGCGAAGGACAGCATCCCGAGCCGCGCGACTCCGCTGCTGTACAGGCCGGTCTCATCGGCGAGGCGCTCGGCGTACAGGCCCCAGCCCTCGTTGAAAGCGCACAGCTCGGCGTCGATGTGGCGCCGGTACCGCGGGATATCGAGCGTCTGGGCCGTTGCGAGCTGCAGGTGGTGCCCTGGCACCGACTCGTGGAACGCGAGCGCCTCGTACTCATAGCGGTAGCGCTCGCCCGGATTGCTCGTCAGCAGGCAGTGCGCGCCCGGGCGGCTGCCATCGACGGCCGGGGGCCGGTAGTACGCCATCGCAGTGTTGTCCGCATCGATCGGGTTGATCTCCTCGATGGCACAGGCGGGAATGTCGTAGTGCTCGAAGTAGGTGTCGCGTGCGGTCTCGGCGCGGTCGAGAGCGTCCTGCACCACCGCGATGATCTCCTCGCGGGTGCGGAATCGCAGCGCCGGATCGTCGCGCATCCGCGCCGCGATAGTGGCGAAGTCACTCTCACCCAGCACCTCCTGCCCGATCTGCGCCCATCTTCCGGCCAGCTCGTCGAGTTCCGCCAGCCCGATAGCGTGGATGTCCTCAGGGGAGAGCGCGGTCGTGGTGTGGCGCGCGACCGCAGCGAGGTAGCCCGCCTCACCGCCGGGGATCTCGCGGATGCCGACCCGGTCGTCTGGCCTGGCCAGCGGCGCGAGCTGGCGGCGCAGCAGCGCGGCAAGCCGCTGCATGGCCGGCCTGATGGTACCGGTGACGTGAGCGGTGGCGGCCTCGCGCACAGCGGCCTCCGCGTCGCGCGCAGGCTTCAGCAGGGCGTCTTGCGGTGCCGGCAGGGCGAGGTACCCCTCCAGCTGGCGAATGGCGTGATCGACGCCCACGGCGGTCGGAGTCCGCCCCTCCGCCGCCTCCGCCAGGTACCGCTCACCGAGCGCGTCGAGGGTTGCGCCGATCTGCGACAGCCTGCTGAGGTAGCGCGCAGCGGCCTCGGGGGTGGCGACCGTCATGGCGGGCACCGCCTGGAAGATCAGGCCCTGCCGGCTGACGTAGCTCTTCGCCGACGCGTTGGCGGCCCACAGCGAGTGCTCGGCGTCGGAGCGGGCTCCTTCGACAAGGGCGGTGAGTACCCCGTGGTCGACGCGCTGGGCGGCGGTGAGGCCGGCGATGTCGAGCTCGCGGACCTCACGGCCGATGGCCGCGAGCTCCTGCGCGGTGCGCGCGCTCGCCTCCCGGCTCGGGTCGAAGGACAGCCCGTCGAATTCCTCTACGCCGAGCAGAGTGGCGTTGTAAGGGTCATAGCTGTGCTGGGTGGCGAAGTACGCCTCGCCGAGCCGCGCGAGCTCAGCCGCGGCGGCCATCTCGGTGCCGGTCATGACCTGTCCAGGGAATCGGGGGCGCCGCTGCCGCGGAAAGCCCGGTAGATGTGCACTGATCGCTCCCAGTCAGCCATCCGCGCGACCGCCGCCTCCCCGGCACCGTGGAAAACGGCGTCCGCGAGGCTCTCGGTCAGCACCAGGAGCGCGGCGAAGGAGTCGAACGGGACACCGTCGACGGCCACTGGCAGCACGATGTCCGCCTCATCCGCCGCCGGGGACAGCGACTCGTCGGTGATCAGGATGACGCTGGCGCCGCAGGTCTTCGCCATCGAGACGACCTCTCTGGAGGCCAGCTCATGGCGGCGCAGGTCAAGAACGACCGCCACCGAGTCGCGCCCGGCGCGCAGGTACTTCCCGACGTCTGCGCCGAGAGGCTCGTCGGCGTAGTCGACATTGGGAATCAGCTGATCCAGCTGCATCGCCAGCATGCGGGCGATCAGCCGGGAGAAGTAGCCTCCGGAGACCACGACGTGCTTCGGGCGCCCGGTCAGCAGCGAGACGGCTCGCTCGATTTCTCCCGGCGGGACTGTGTCCTGCAGCCGCGTAACCAGCTGAGCGCGAAGCTCGACCGCGCGGCGGAAAACGCTGTCATCGGACGGCGCCGGCCGCCGGGCCCGCGCCCGGCTCAGCGGACTCGCGCTCATGGACCGAGTCGCCTCGGTGCGCAGGCGCTTCTGGAAATCGGGATAACTGCCGAACCCGAGCCTGGCCAGCAGGCGCAGCACGGTTGGCTTGCTGGTCCCTGCCGCGGCCGCCAGCGCGGCCGTGCTCTCGAGCCCGGCAGCCGGGTAGCGGGCGAGCAGGGTGCGCGCCACCTTCCTCTCGGCCGGCGTGAGCTCGTCCATCCGCTGAAAGATCTCCTCCCGCAGCGGCAGTTCCTCGGCGGGCGGGTCTGTCATGTCGTCAGTACCGGCTCGGGACCCGTGCCGCGCGCGGAGAACATCATCGGCGAGTTGTGCGCCACGACGATGCGGCCGTCGCCGCCGACGGCGACCAGGCCCCCGGTGGACCCGCGCCGGGCGAGTTCCTGCTCAAAGGTCCCCCCGACGGCCTCGGCGAGGCCCGCTCCGGCGTAGCGGATCCGGGCCGCGACGTCGTACGCGACGACGCCCCGGATGAAGGCCTCGCCGTCCCCGGTGCACGAGATCGCGACGACGTTGTCGCGGGCGTACACGCCCGCGCCGACGATCGGGCTGTCCCCGACCCGCCCGTCGGCCTGGCCGGTCATCCCGCCCGTGGACGTGGCGGCGGCGACTCGGCCGCCGGCGTCGCGGGCGACCGCGCCGACCGTTCCGTGGCGGGCGGCGACGGCGCGGCCCGTCCAGCACCCGCTCCAGCTGCTGCCGGCGCGCCTCGGTGATGAAGTAGTCGCGCTCGACCACCGCGAGTCCGCAGCGCTCAGCGAACTCGGCATCGGGGTCGACGATGAGGACGTGCCCGGTGTGCTCCATGACCGCGCGGGCCAGCCGGACCGGGTTCCTGGCGTACCTGGATGCGGCAACCGCACCCGCGAGGCCGGACCCCGTCATCACCGACGCGTCGAGCTCGGCGTGCCCCGACGCGGTGAGCGCAGCGCCGCGGCCGGCGTTGAACAGCGGGTCGTCCTCCAGTACCTCCACGCTCGCGCACACGGCATCCAGCGCATGCCCGCCTGCAGCAAGCACCTGCCATCCGGCGCGATAAGCGGCGAGCAGTCCCTGCTCGTACGGCGCGCGGGCCGCGAGGTTCAGCTCCGCCACCCGGCCCCCGGCTCCGCCGTGCAGGGCCAGGCTCGGCCCGCCTCCAGGCGGCGCCGCCTCGAAAATCTGCATACCGACCGGCTCTCTGTCGCGTGGTCCGGCACTATCCGGCCGTCACTGCCATTCGTAACTACAGTACGACTTCCACACTTATATGTACCAGATGTTACAGAGAGCCCATCGGCCCGTCCCGGGGGCGGGCCGGCCCTAGCATCAAGGGCGTGCGCATCGCAGCAGCGGTTCTCGGGATCCTGATTGTCGGCGCGGTGTGGGTGAACGTAGCCATCACTCTCGTCATCCCCCGCGGCCGCATCGGGTTCATCAAGGTCGTCGACCGCTTCGTGGACCGGGTCTACACCGCCAGCGGTCGCTTCGTGCGGCGCTGGGAACGCCGTGACGCGCTGCTGGCCAGCCAGCCTGTCGCCACGCTCGGCCTGCTGCTGCTGATCTGGCTGGCCGGCTTCCTGGTCGGCTTCGCGCTGTTGCTGTGGCTGCCCGGCGGCAGCTTCCCTGACGCCCTTCGCGAAGCGGGCTCATCGCTGTTCACCCTCGGATTCGCCCTCAGGAGCGGTGCGGAGCCGAGCGCCGCCGAGTTCCTGGCGGCCGCCTCCGGACTCATCATCGTTGCCCTGCAGATCGCCTACCTGCCCACCCTGTACGCGGCCTACAACCGCCGCGAAACGGTAGTGACGCTGCTCGGCCCCCGTGCCGGAAGCCCGGCGTGGGGCCCGGAGCTGCTGGCCAGGGCGCAGATCGTGCACGGCGTGGAAGAGCTGACGGACATCTACGACGACTGGGAGCGCTGGTCGGCCGATGTGGCCGAGTCCCATTCGAGCTATCCCTCGCTGCTGCGATTCCGGTCGCCCGAGCCGCACAGCTCATGGGTCGTCTCGCAGCTGGCCGTGCTCGACGCCGCCGCTCTCCACCTGGCGGCCTGCCCGGCAACCGCGCCGTTCACCGCCCGGCTGTGCGTGCAGATGGGCTTCACCTGCCTGCGCAAGCTCACCCGCACGCTGCGTATCCCCGTCGACGAGGACCCGCGGCCAGACGGTCCGATCCAGCTGACGTGGGAGGAATTCCTGCAGGGCTGGGAGAGGATCACGTCCGCCGGGTTCCCCGTCGAGCGCACGGCCGAGGAGGCCTGGCCGCACTTCCGGGGCTGGCGGATCAACTACGAGGCAGCCGCGTACAAGCTGGCGTCGGGCCTCGACGCGGTCCCTGCCCGCTGGTCGGGCCCGCGCCGCCACGCCTGGAGCCCGTTCGAGCCGCGGCAGCTGGCAAACCGCACCCCTGAGCACCCCGACGGCCAGCCCCTCGCAATGTGAGCTCTCCTTCGGAGCACTCACTCGGCGAGGCCCGGCCGCTCGGCGGTCTCCGCCAGGTACTCGCCAAGCCGGTCGAGGCGGCGCTCGACCATGGTGCGCCGGTCGGCGATCCAGCTCTCGGCGGAGCGGAGAGCCGCCGGGTTGATGCTGCAGGTGCGGGTGCGGCCGAGCTTGCTCGACCGGATCAGCCCGCATGCCTCCAGTACCTGCACGTGCTGCAGGACGGCGGCCAGCGACATGTCCAGCGGCCTGCCGAGCTCGCTCACCGACGCCGGACCCCGGCTGAGCCGCTCGACCATGAGCCGCCTGCCGGGGTCCGCCAGCGCCTGAAACACCCTGTCCAGGTCCGGCGCATAGTTAAGCATGCACTTGAATATATGGCAGGCGCGTCAGATAGCCAAGTACGCGCCTAACTGCCCGGCACGGTCGCCTGCAGGTCGAGGGCTACCTTCTCGAACGGCTCCTGGTGCACCGCGATGCTGCCGCTGAAGGGGTACTCGAGTTCCAGGACCAGCACCACGCTGGCCCCGATCAGGACCGCCACGCAGGCCACCATGACGTAGTGCAGCCAGGCGGCGCGGATGCCCAGGAGCAGCGTGAACCCCAGGGTGCTCAGGCTGGACAGGATGACCACGAGCCACAGCACCCCGGTATGTTCTGGCCCGCGAGATCCAGCCGTAGAAGTCCGCGATGGTGATGACCGGGCGCACATCGCCGGTGCGGTCGGGGTAGCTGCAGGGCTCGCAGTCCCAGTAATGCTTCCAGTGCACCAGCCTGAGTCCCTCGTCGCCGGTGTACTCATCGTCGGGCAGTGCCTGCGCGAACCAGTTCCGCTGCCGGAGGCTGTCGACGCCCTCGAACAAGACCGAGTCACAGCCGATCTGGCTGGTCAGGTCGCTGAGCAGGGACGGCGGCAGCCCCTCCGCGGGCAGGTCAGCGCGGTAGTCGCTGACGATCCCGGCCAGGGCGCGCACGTCCCGTTCGCTGGCCGCCACCTTAGCTGTCATCACGACCCCCCTCGCCACGCTACTCCGGCCGCCGCGGGCCGGCCATCCGCAGAATGTCGGATGGCAGCGAGGGCGCGGGCCCGCCCAGACTGGCCATCAGGCCGGGAACAGCGCCGGCCCGCTCTCGCGTGATCCTCGGGGCCGCGCACCCACATGCCGCCAATCCCTGGGAAGTGATAGCTAATGCCGCGGATTGTCGTGATAGGAGCCGGCGTGGTGGCGCTGGGCGCCGCGATGCTCCTGGCCGGTGACGGCCATGAGGTCATCATGCTGGAGCGCGACCCGGACAGACCGCCCGGTCAGCCGGCAGACGCGTGGGATCACTGGCAGCGGCCCGGACTTAATCAGTTCCGGCTGCCGCATGCATTCCAGGGCGGGTTCCGCTCAGTTCTCGATACCGAGCTGCCGGCGGCGTCCAAAGCCCTGGAGGCCGCCGGCGCGCTGCGGCTGAATTTCATCCGCGACGTCCTCCCAGCGACGATGACCGGCGGCTGGCGAGACGGCGACGAGTCCTATGAGTGGCTGACCGCCCGCCGCCCGGTGATGGAAGCCGTACTCGCCGCTCAGGCCGAGGCTGCCGACGGGATCGAAGTTCGCCGCCGCGCCGGGGTCACGGGGCTGATCAGTGGTACTTCGGTGATACCGGGAGTCCCGCACCTCACCGGAGTGCAGACGAGAGCTGGCGAGGTTATCCCGGCTGATCTGGTGGTGGACATGAGCGGACGGCGGTCAGCCCTGCCCGGCTGGCTTGCGGACATCGGAGCCCCACGTCCGGTCGAGGAGCTCGAGGACTGCGGTTTTGTGTACTACGGACGCCACTTCAAGTCGGCGGACGGCTCAGTGCCGCCTCTGATCGGGCCACCGCAGATCTCCTGGGGCACTATCACCTCACTGACCCTGCCCTGCGACAACGGAACCTGGTCGGTCGGTCTCGTGACGAGCTCGAAGGACACCGCCATGCGGCCGCTGCGCGAAGCCGGCCAGTGGCAGGCGGTAGCGCGGAGCCTGCCGCTGGTGGCGCACTGGCTCGACGGATCGCCAGCCGACGACGGCGTCCGGTGACAGCCCACCTGGAGGACCGCCACCGGGACTTTGTCGTCGACGGCATGCCGGTCGCCACCGGAGTCGCGGCCGTGGCCGACTCCTGGGCGTGCTCGAACCCGGCCAACGGGCGCGGCGCGTCGATCGGCATGCTGCACGCCCATGACGCTACGAGAGCAGCTCCGTGCCGTAGGTCTCGATGACCAGGCGGCCTTCACGAGCGCGTTCCATGCGGCCACCGCACAGACTGTCGAGCCGTGGTATCGCGCCACCCTCGCCACCGACCGGCACCGGCTGGCCGAAATCGAGGCAGGCGTCCGGGGCGACACCTACTGACCCGCCGGATCCTCAGTACCAGCTGGAACGCGCCCTTGGTGCTGCCCTGCCGCAGGATCCGGACTGCCTGCGGGCGTTTCTTGACATTCGGCTGGTCCTGCGGACTCCGGAGGAGGCCTTCGCCCGGCCCAGGGCTGCGCGACAAGACCATTCGGCTCGGATCCGGCTGCGCAAGCAGCCGCCGCTCGGCCCGGGCCGCGAGCAGCTGCTGGCGCTGGTATCCGCCGGATGAGCCTCATCCCGGCACCGCCGCTTACCACGTGCCGGACAGGCGAGAACGAGGCGCGATGGCGGCGCCACATGAATACGGGCAGCGAGACCATCGTGAGGAAGTAAACGAAAAGGATCACGATCGTCGCCATGGTGGAGCACTCCGCGTACAGTCCGACCGGGTTCATCGAGCTGGTGTTGCCGGTGATGAGGCAGGTAACCCACCAGACTCCGATGATTCCCAGCCCGGCGATCGCCATGAACACCAGCGCATTGACCGGCGTCTCGGAGCGAAGCCGCACGCGGCCGAGCCTGGCCGGGAGCTGCCCGGTCCTTCCGCCGTCGAAGAGCATGCGTGACTGGGAGTCCGCGCCGGCGACCAGCGTGGCGAGCACGGAGACGATCCCGGCGATCCACGCCAGCAGGCTTACCGGGCCGAGATAGTGGTCAGCCACCGTCAGGAACGGGACCGACGAGCGACCGATGGAGGAGACGTTGTACCGGAATCCCGTGATGGTGGCGTAGGCGAAGAGGACCAGCAGCGCGGCCGCAATCGCCACTGAGATGTAAAGGGCTCTCGGGATGGTGCGCCGCGGATCGCGGCTCTCCTCGGCGAGCGCGGGTCCGTTCTCCCATCCGATGAACATGAACAGGGCCAGCGGGAAGCCCGCCGACAGGCCCGCGAGGCCTCTGGTGAGGTGGGCCCAGGAGAACGGTATGCCCGACAGCTCGGACCGCTGATCGACCAGGACCAGGCCGCAGACCACAATCATGATTGCCACTTGAAAGATCACGGCCGCCGCGACCGCGGCGGTTGAGAGCTTGACCCCGCGTGCGGTCAGCCAGATCGCACCCGCGGTGAGAGCGAGCGAGATCGGTCCCCACGGCGGATGCCAGGAGGTGTAATGCGAGAGGGTCATCGCCACCAGCCCGCCCGACATGGTGAAAACCGCCGCGATCGCGACGGTGTAGCCGACAGTGACCAGCAGGGCCGTGGCAACGCCGGCCCTGGCGCCCAGCGCGGTCTCGACGTAAGTGATAAAGCTCCCGGCTGACGGCTCCGCTCTGGTGAACTCGGCCACGGTGAATGCCAGGAGGGCGACGGCCACGGTGGCGGCGAGGATCGTCAGCGGCGCGGCAACGCCGGCGGTTACCGCGATCACCCCGAAGCCGAAATAGAAGTCGATCCCCGGCCCGATATTCGCGACCGTCGAGGCGGTCACGTCGGCCGTGCCGAGCTGCCCGGCCTTGAGATGGTCTCCGCTCTGGCTCACCACGTCTCCCCGGGCGGCAGCTGCCTGTCACCCCGATTGTGGCAGCGCTTCCGCCCTTGCCGGAGGAGGTATGCCCGGCCGCCAGGACACCTGGGACGAATAGGCCCAGAGGACGCACCAGGCAGGAAGAGAGGCCAGCGATGAGTGATCGCATCCCGCACGACCCGTTTGTCGAGCGGACCACAGTAGAGGAGCGCCGCTACCGCAAGCAGCGGCTGGCCATCGCATTCCGCATCTTCGGCCGGCTGGGCTTCGAGGAGGGCGTGGCCGGCCATATCACCGCACGGGATCCGGAGCACTCCGACCAGTTCTGGGTCAACCCGTTCGGGATGAGCTTCAGGCAGATCCGGGCGCGGGACCTGATCCTCGTCGACCACGCCGGCACCGTCCTGCACGGCACGTGGCCGCTCAACCAGGCCGCTTTCGCCATCCACTCGCAGGTCCATGCGGCCCGTCCCGACGTGGTAGCCGCCGCCCACTCGCACTCTGTTCACGGCAAGGCCTTCGCCTCCCTGCACCGGCCGCTGCGGCCCCTCACTCAGGACGCCTGCATCTTCTTCGAAGACCACGGCCTCTATGACGGTTACGGCGGTGTCGCCAACGACGTCGAAGAGGGCAAGCGCATCGCCGCCGCCGTCGGCGCGTCCAAGGCCGCGATCCTGGCGAACCACGGCCTCATCACCGTCGGTCAGTCGGTCGACGAGGCCGTGTTCTGGTTCGTCAGCATGGAGCGCTCATGTCAGGCCGAGCTGCTGGCAATGGCAGCCGGTGAGCCGCGGCCCATCGACGGCGAGACGGCCCGGTCCACCTACGCCCAGGTCGGCACTCCCCTGGCCGGCTGGTTCAGCGCCCAGCCGCTGTTCGACTGGATCCTGGCCGAGCAGCCGGACTGCCTCGAGGACGAGTGAGCAAACCAGCTGCGCGCTGGCGAGCGGCCCGGCCATCATGACGCTGATGGGCGCCGCGAGAATGCATGCTGACGACATCGAGACGGACGTTGCGCTCATCCGCAGGCTGCTCTCCGGGCAGTTCCCGCAGTGGATGGACCTGCCGATTAGCCGGGTCACGTCCTACGGCACCGATAACGACATCTACCGGCTGGGCGATCAGCTGGCAGTCAGGCTCCCCCGGCGCCCTGGCTGGGCTGTCGCTCAGGTGCAGCTGGAGGCCAGATGGCTGCCTAAGCTGGCACCTCAGCTTCCGCTGGCCCTGCCGGTGCAGGTGGCGATGGGGCATCCGGCTGACGAGGTACCCCTTTCACTGGGCGGTGTATGAGTGGCTGCCCGGCTCGGATGCCAACGGCACCATCGGCGACCTGAATCAGGCCGCGGTCGATCTCGCTGCGCTTCATCACGGCGCTGCGCCGCGTTGACACAACCGGTGCGCACCCGCGGATCCCGCACGCGCGGGGCGGCCCGCTGGCCGAGGCTGACGAGATGGTTCGCAGCTCGGTCGCGCAGCTAGGCAACCGCATCGACGGGGATGCTGTGCTGCGATCGTGGGCCGAGTCCCTCGAGCGCGCCGGAGTGGGACCGCCCGGACGTCTGGGTACACGGCGATCTTCTGCCAGGGAACCTGCTCGTCGCCGATGGCAGGCTCTCGGCTGTTATCGACTTCGGCGGCCTGAACGTCGGTGACCCGGCGTGCGATCTGCAGCCTGCGTGGAACATCTTCACCGGAGACAGCAGGCAGAGATTCCGTGCCGAACTCGGCGACGACGAGGCGTCCTGGCTCCGGGGCCGTGGCTGGGCCCTGCAGGCGGTGATCGGCATCAGCGAGTACTGGGACACCAACCCGGGAATTGTCGCTCAGTGCTCCCGTGCACTGGCCGAGGTTCTGGCCGACTCCGCCTGATCGCGGCCAGTGCGACATCGCGACGCGCAGCCCGTGCTAGTCTTCTAGAACACTAGAAGAGGGGTGCCGGTGACAAGCGGACCATGGGCGATGGGCGATCCGGGGCCAGGCGGCCGGTTCGGGTCATTCGGCGGGCGTTTCGTCCCTGAGGCGCTGGTGCCGGCGTGCGAGCAGCTGGAGCGGCTTTCCGGGCGGCCTGGGCCGACGCGGGCTTCCGGGCCGGAGCTGGCCGGCCTGCTGCGCTCGCTACGCTGGCCGGCCGACCCCGGTCACCGAGGCGCACCCGCCTGTCCGAGGTGCTGGGCGTGCGGGTGCTGCTCAAGCGGGAAGACCTCGCGCACACCGGCAGCCACAAGATCAACAACGCGCTCGGCCAGGGGCTGCTGGCCCGGCGGATCGGCAAGACCGCGCTGGTCGCCGAGACGGGCGCGGGCCAGCACGGGGTCGCCACGGCGACGGTCGCCGCGCACCTGGGCCTGGGCTGCACGGTCTACATGGGTGCGACGGACATCGCGCGGCAGGAACTCAACGTGTTCCGGATGGAACTGCTCGGGCGCCACGGTAGTGCCCGTCACCTCGGGGTCGCGCACGCTCAAGGACGCGACCAGCGAGGCGCTGCGGCACTGGGTCACCACGGTGGACTCCACGCACTACTGCATCGGATCGGTGCTGGGCCCGCACCCGTACCCGTGGCTGGTGCGGGAGTTCCAGCGGGTCATCGGCGACGAGGCGCGCGCCCAGTGCGCGGAACTGCTGCTCGGGCGCCGGGCCCGGACGTGGTCGTCGCCTGCGTGGGCGGCGGGTCGAACGCGGCCGGGACATTCGCCGGCTTCGCGCCACCCCGGCCCGGCTGGTCGGCGTCGAGGCCGCGGGCGGGGCGGCGGTGACGGACGGCCGCCCCGGCGTGCTGCACGGCTCCCTGTCCTCCTTCCTGCAGGACGAGGACGGCCAGATCGCCGAGGCGCGCTCCGTTTCCGCCGGGCTCGACTACCCCGGCGTCGGCCCCGAGCATGCCTGCCTGGCCGAGTCCGGGCGCGCCGAGTACCACACCGCGACCGACGAGGAGGCCGTGGCCGCGGCCGAGTTGTGCGCCCGGACCGAGGGCATCCTGCCCGCGCTGGAGTCAGCTCACGCCCTGGCCTGGGTGGCCCGGGCCGCGCGCGCGGGAGACGTGGCCGGCGGCGCGACGGTGCTGATCACCATGTCCGGCCGCGGCGACAAGGACGCCGCCTGCCTGAAGGAGCTCATCCGTGGCCGCCGTTGAGACCGCGCTGCGCCGGGCCCGCGACGCCGGCCGGCCCAGCCTCGTCACCTACGTCACCGGCGGGATCCGCGAGGACTGGACCGGACCTGCTGGCGGCCATGATCGAGGCCGGCGCCGACGCGGTCGAGATCGGCCTGCCGTTCTCCGATCCCATGCTGGACGGCCGCACCATCCAGCAGGCCTCGGCCGCCGCCATCGGCCGCGGAGCGAGCATCACCGGCGATCCTCGGCCAGCTGCAGCGCGGCCGCCGCCGGCGACGTCCCGCTCATCGCGATGACCTACGCCAACCACGCCTACTCCCGCGGCCTGCCCGCGTTCTGCCGCAGCTCGCGGACGCGGGGCTCAGCGGGGCGATCATCCCCGACCTGCCCGCCGGTCGAGGCGGACGAGTACCTCGACGCGGCCGGGCAGGCCGGCCTGGACGCCACCCTGATGGTCACCCCGGCCACGCGGGCCGGACCAGATTGAGGCCATCGCCGGGCGCACGCGCGGTTTCCTGTACGTCATGAGCGTCATGGCCACCACCGGAACCCGGCACGAGAGCGCCCGACGCCGCCCGCTGGGCGGTCGCCGCCCGGCGCCCGCCGTCACAGCTCCCGGCCGGTGCTGATCGGCTTCGGCATCGACACCCCGGCCCGGGCCGCGGCCGCGGCCCGGCACGCCGACGGCGTCATCGTCGCCTCCGCGCTGATGCGCCGGGTCCTGGACGGCGCCAGCCAGCGCCGAGCATCGGCCGCGACGTGGCTGCGCCTGCGCGAGCCGCGCTCGACGCAGGCGCGCCCGGTGAGCAGCCCGGCCAGGCGGGCGGCGGACGACCGGCAGCCCAAGTACCTGCGGATCCACGGCGCCCTGCGGGACCGGATCACCAGCGGCCGGTGGCCGCCGGGCAGCTCCGCTGCCCGCCCAGCGCGAGCTGGCCGGCGAGTTCGGCGTCAGCATCATGACCCTGCGGCAGGCCCTCCAGCTGCTCACCGACGACGGGCTCATCGACGCCCGGCACGGCAGCGGCACCTACGTGGCCGCCCGGTACGCCTACGACCTCGGCCACCTGCGCAGCTTCGCCGCCGACCTCGCCGCCCAGGGCGCGCGAGATCACCACCCGGCTGCTCGCCGCGGAGACCGTCGCCCCGCGCCGGACGACGTCGGCGCCCGCCTCGGCGGGCCCGGCCAGGTCCTCCGGCTGCGCCGCCTGCGGCTGGCCGACGGCCGGCCGCTCATCGTGCAGACCTCCTATCTCCCGGCTGCCGCTGGCGGCGGCCCTGGATCCCGGCCGACCTCTGCCGAGCGCGGGCCTGTACACCGTCCTGGCCGAGCACGGGCTGGCGGTCAGCCGGGCCGCGAGACCATCACCCCGCGCGGCTCTGAGCGCCCGCGACGCTCGCGACCTCGGCCGGCCCGAGGCCAGCCCGGCGCTGCTCAGCCACCGGGTCAGCTTCACCGCGGCCGGCCTGGCCCTGTTGTCGACGACCACGCGCTGCTGCCCGGCGACAGCGTGGCGATCACCGCCAACCGCTCCGCCGACCACCTCGACGTCCACTACACGCTCGCCACACCGCTGAGGCCGCATTCAGGGCGGGATGACGGTGACCTTCGGCCATCGCCGGGCGACCTGGTGTCGCGCGAGGCGATCGCATGACTCCTGCCACGTGACCCGGGTCGGATTCCGGCGCCAGACGCCGTTCAGCAAGTCGTCAAGCCCGTGCGGCGCACATATGTCGATGTGCTGACCGAGCAGTCGGACTGCCACGCATGTCGCGGTCTCTGGCCAGGTGGCGACCGCGTCGTGAACGGAGACCAGCGGCGGGACGGGCGGACCGCCAAAATGCGCGTCGAACCAGGTATGCACGGCCGCCTGATTCGTCGCTTCCCAGGGCAGGCTCGGCGAGATCAGCCAGGTGATGCTGCGCTTCGTCGTCACGTCCCGGGATAGGTCGCAGGGATCGAAGAAAGCTACGTCGATGTCCTTGACTGCCTCGGGCCGGAAGCCCTCGTGAAGCTGGCCCCAGACGAGGTCTCTGATGACACCGGCGCCGACCCACGCGTCGGGCAGGTCACTGCTGGCTACGGCCCGGAGCGCGGCCATGAGCCATGGCTCGCTGCTGATCCGCTGCCGAAGTTCACCTGCCTGCGCTGCTTCGAATGCGACGCAGGAGTGCATGCCTGCCAGCATGCCCGCAGCACTGAGGCGATCTCAACGGGGCGTGCCGGGCGTCCGTGGTCTGGCCTGCCACGGCG
>CAVOKK010000006.1:0-256977 GCA_963696455.1 uncultured Actinomycetota bacterium | reverse complement strand
CTCGCGCATGCGCAGAATTTCTCGAGCATGGATGTCAATATCGGTGGCCTGACCCGACAATCCACCCATGGAAGGTTGGTGAATTAAAATGCGGGAATTAGGCAGGGCTAATCTTTTCTTGGGTTCGCCAGCGGCCAACAGCAATGCCGCCATGGAAGCCGCCTGACCCACGCACAGCGTTAATAACATCGTTCTTTACGTATTGCATGGTGTCATAGATCGCCATGCCCGCCAGTAATTCGAACCGCCGGGCGAGTTGACGTAAAGCTGAATATCTTTTTCAGGATCTTCCTGGGCTAAGAACAACATTTGGGCAATCACCAGATTTTCAGTGTTGTCGTCGATCGGCGTGCCGATGAAAATAATGTTGTCGCGAAGCAGACGGGAATCAGCGATTTGAGTAGGCGCGTTCGCCCCGCCCGGTCTGCTCAATGACCATGGGTACCAGCATCATCTGGGGATCATTATTATTTGGTTTCATGCTTTACCGGACCTGTCACCGGAGTGCCACACTCCACCAGCTCGTCGGGTACGACAGTGAAGCTCATCTCCGGCAACGTGTTCTGGCCGCCGGCTGCTCAGCTGGCATCCGGCCAGGCTTCGCACGACACGCTGAAGATCGAGTTCTCCGCCGGCGGGGTGCAGAAGAAAGTCACCGCGCACATCACCGTCAAGGGCGTGGGCACGCAGAGCGTCACAGTCCCGGCCGGCACCTACAGCGCCACCGTCATCGAGATGCGGGAGTCGGAAACCATCGAGGGCATCGCAGTGAGCAGCGTGGTGAAGACCTGGCTGGCCAGCGGTATCGGCCCGGTGCAGACAGAGGTTCTCATCGACGAGGGCGGCTCCGACCACATCGCCGCGCAGGACCAGCTCGTCTCCTTCAAGGCCGGCTGAGTTAGCCAGGGATCGCCGTCCGTGTGCGCTTGCTATCGCTATAGCAGTAGCAAGCGCACACGGACGGCCGGGTGCACGGCCCGCGGGCCTGTCCGGCGGAGCGCGGTGACGCTATTGTCCTGATACCGGGCCGCGCTCTGGTGCCGGCCGAGCACGGAGGTAGGTCGCATGCGCACGTTCGCCAGCCTGGAGGAGTTCGTCGCGGCCAAGGGCGAGAGCCTTGGCTTCAGCGAGTGGCACACGATCACCCAGGAGCAGGTGAACGCCTTCGCCGATGCCACCGGGGATCACCAGTGGATCCACGTCGACATCGAGCGGGCGGCCAGCGGCCCGTTCGGCGGCACGATCGCGCACGGCTATCTGACGGTGTCGCTGCTGCCGGTTCTTACGTCGGAGATCTTCCGGGTCCAGAACCTGACGATGGGGATCAACTACGGCCTGGACCGGGTGCGGTTCCCCTCCCCTGTGCTGACCGGCTCGTCGATCAGGGCCGAGGCAACCCTCACCGACGTCCGGCAGACCCATCTCGGCTCACTCGCGCACATCCGGATGCGGATCGAGATCGAGGGCCAGGAGAAGGCAGCGTGCGTGGCTGACACACTCTCCCTGTTCGTCGGCTGACCCGGCGCTCGCGGCGCCGCTTAGCTGGCGCCAGTTGCGCCGCGGGCGCCGGACAGTATGTCGGCAGCGACGGTCTCCAGCACCGACTCGTCCCCCGCGTACGGGCCGTCCGGCCGCGGCCAGTGCACGATGACGTCGGTGAAGCCGAGTTCGCCTGCCCGCCCGACAGCATCGGTCAGGTAGGCGATGCTCGACAGCGTGTACGGTCCGGCCGCGTCCAGCGAGAGGTATGTCGGCACTGCTCGACGGCTCGCGGCCGGCCGCGCCGAGCGCATCGCGGAACCGGGAGATCCCGTCGGCTGCGGACTGCCACCACACCGCGACATCCTGCGACGGCGTTCCCGTCGTTACCCAGCCATCGCCGAGCCGGGCCGCCATCGCAATCGACCGCCTGCCGTTGCCGGCCATGATGAACGGAACCCTGGGCTGCTGGACGCAGCCGGGCAGGTTCCGCGCGTCGACCGCGGAGTAGTACTCGCCCGACCAGGTGACATGGTCCGTGCGCAGCAGCAGGTCGAGCAGCGTGGCGAACTCGGCGAACCGGTCGACCCGTTCCCCCGCGGTCAGCTCCTTCTCGCCGAGAACCCTGGTGTCGAAGCTGGTGCCGCCTGCGCCCGCGCCAAGGCCAAGCAGCAGCCGCCCGCCGCTGATGTCGTCCAGCGCCGTCAGCTGCCGGGCGAAGCTCACCGGATGCCGGAAGTTCGGCGACGCCACCAGCGTGCCGAGCGGGATCGCAGAGGTGACCGTCGCGGCCGCTGTCAGGGTCGGCACCGCGTCGAACCACGGTCCGTCGACCAGCGTGCGCCAGCCGAGGTGGTCGTAGGTCCAGGCGTGGTCGAAGCCGTAGTCCTCGGCCAGCCGCCACCGCCGTGCCGCCTGCTGCCAGCGCTGGTCAGGAAGAATGATGATGCCGAATCGCACGACCGGCATGCTAGCGGCCGGGCGCTGCGGGCCCTGGCGGCGGGGATTCGCCTCGGGTCGCTGTGCGGTCTGGCGCGCTGGCGCGCGCCCGCTGGCAGCTGCCGCCGCCTGGCCAGCCCTCTAGGCTGTAGCCGTGGAGACCCTCACGTTCTTGTTCACCGACATTGAGGGCTCGACGGCGCTGCTGCGGCGGCTGGGAGACGACGTTTACGCGCAGGTGCTGGCCGGGCATCACGCGCTGATCCGGTCGGCGCTGGCCGCGCATGACGGCAGCGAGGTGGACACGCAGGGGGATGCGTTCTTCGCGGTGTTCTCCTCGCCGCGGGCGTGCGTGGCGGCGGTCCTGGAGATGCAGCAGGCCATCGAGGCCCATGCCTGGCCGGGCGGGGAGCAGGTGCGGGTGCGGATGGGCGTGCATTGCGGCGAGGCGGCGCGGACGGCCAGCGGGCTGGTCGGGCCTGGAGGTGCACCGGGCCGCCCGGGTGGCCGCGGTGGCCTGGGGCGGCCAGGTGCTGGTGTCGGAGGCGGCGGCGGTGCTGGTGCGGGACTGGCTGCCGCCGGGCGCGGCGCTGGCCGATCTGGGCAGCCACCGGCTGAAGGACCTGGGCCGCCCGGAACGGATCTTCCAGCTGCGCGCGGCGGGCCTGCCAGCGGAGTTCCCGCCGCTGCGCTCGCTGGGCAGCCCGGCGCTGCCGAACAATCTGCCCGCCCAGCTGTCGGCGTTCATCGGCCGCGACCGGGAGGTCGCCGAGGTCCGGGCGCTGGTGGAATCCGCTCGCCTGGTCACCCTGACCGGGGCCGGCGGGTGCGGCAAGACCAGGCTGGGCCTGCAGGTGGCCGCCGAGCTGCTGGATGGGTCCGGGGACGGGGTCTGGCTGGTGGAGCTGGCCGCGGTCACCGACCAGGACGCGGTGGCGCCGGCCATTTCCGAGGCGCTGCGGCTTGCCGCGCAGCCGGGCCGGCCGGTGCTGGAGGCCCTGCTGGATGCCCTGGCCCCGCAGGATGTGCTGATCGTGCTGGATAACTGCGAGCACCTGATCGGCGGCTGCGCCAAGACCGCGGAGGCGATCGTGCGGCGCTGCCCGCGGGTGCATCTGCTGGCCACCAGCCGCGAGCCGCTGGGCATCGGCGGCGAGACCATTTACCGGGTGCCGTCGCTGTCGCTGCCCGGACGCTGGCGAGTCCGGCTCCCGGCGCCCGGGTCCTCTGATGCGGTCGCGCTGTTCGCGGACCGGGCCCGGGCCAGCGGCGTCGCCCTGGCCGTGGACGAGCAGACCGGCGCCGCTGGTGGTGTCGGTCTGCCGGCGGCTGGACGGGATGCCGCTGGCGATCGAGCTGGCCGCGGCCCGGCTGCGGTCGATGTCACTGAGCCGAGCTGCATGACCGGCTGGACCAGCGGTTCCGGCTGCTCACCGGGGGCAGCCGCACCGCCCTGGAACGCCAGCAGACGCTGCGGGCGACGGTCGGCTGGTCCTATTCGCTGCTGACCGGCGCCGAGCGGGTGCTGCTGGGGCGCCTGTCGGTGTTCGCCGGCGGCTTCGACCTGGACGCGGCCGAGGCGGTGTGCGGGTCCGGCGGCATCGACGTGCTGGATGTCGCGGATCTGCTCGGGTCGCTGGTGGACAAGAGCCTGGTCGTGGCCGAGCCCGCCGGGGCAGGCCTGCGGTACCGGCTGCTGGAGACCATCCGGCTGTTCGCCGCCGAGCGGCTCGCCGAGGCCGGCGACGGACGAGGCCGCCGCGGCCGCCGCGGCGCACTGCGCGCATTTCCTGGCCGTCGCCGAGACGGCGGCCGCTTATCTGACCGGGCCGGAGCAGGGCAAATGGCTGGCCCGGCTGGACGCCGATCAGGCCAACCTGCGGCGCGCCGCCGGGCACGCGGCCGGCCGCCCGGACGGGACCGCGGTGGTGCTGCGCCTGGGCGTCGCGCTCGACCGCTACTGGTGGGCCCGTTCCCGGCTGCAGGAGGCCTTCGGGCTGCTCGTGCCGGTGCTCCGGCGGCCCGACGCCCGCGCCGACCCCGCGCTGTTCGCCGCGGCGCTGGTCACCGCCGCGTGCGTCGCTTGCTTCATTGACGTCGCCACGGCACGGCAGCTTGCTGAACAGGCGGTCCAGGTCGCCCGCCAGCTGGGCGACGAGCGGCTGCTCAGCAGAGTCCCTTGGGTCACTGTGCGCCGCGCATTTCTTCGCCGGCGAGCCGGAGACAGGGCGCCCGTTCGGGCAGGAGTCTGTCGAGCGCGCCCGGCGGCTCGGCGACGACGTGCCGCTGGGCGAGAGCCTGCTCATGTATCTCCTGACCATCGACCCGGCCCGGTCCGGGCAGCTGTATCGCCGAGGCGTTCGCCTGCACCGAACGATCCGGCGACCATCTCATCAACTCCTTCCTGCACAACAACGCCGGCAGTGCTGCACTAGAAGCCGGGGACATCCCCGCCGCCCGGGCTCACCTGGAAGCCGCCGCGCAAGCCGCGCAGCAGATCGGATACGAGGACGCCATCGTGCCGGCGATCCTGGGCCTGGTGCTGCGCGCGGAGGGAGACCCCGACGGCGCCCGGTCCACGTTCGAGGCCGCCCTGCGGATCGGCCGCCGGAACGGCGACAACTCGAAGCATGGCCTGCGCCATCCTCGGCCTGGCCTGCCTGGCCGGCGATGCGGGCGACTGGGACCGGGCAGCTGCGCTGCACGGCGCCGCGCAGGCGTTTCAGGACCGGACGGGCAATCCGTGGGAGAAATTCGAGGCGCGCTGCCGCCGCGGACAGCCTCGACCAAGCGCGTGCGCACCTGGGCGATGAGCAGCTGGAGCGGGCCTACGCCCAGGGCATGGCGCTCAGCCTCGAGAAGGCCCTCGACCTGGCTCTCCGAAGGCCGGGCCCGGCCTGATCGCTGCCGCCAGCTTCGCCGGCGCGCTCCCATCCGCTCTGTACTGTCGCTGCTGCCGCAGTCGCCGCCGGAGTGCTCGTCACCACCGTCGCGGCGCTGCTGCCCGCCGGCGCGCTGCGCCGCCTGCCCGCCGCGCGCCTTCTCGCCGAGGAGTAGTCACCGGCGCGGGCCGATTCCGCGCCGCGCGCCGAGCGAGCGGGCAGGTTACGATCATGGGCCGCCGGACAAGATAAGGGCCGCACAGGCAGGTACGCAGACACATGACAACGCACTCGCCGCAGGCCGATCCGTACGCGGCCGCAGCAGCCAGCGCGGAGCGGCTGGCCGCGCTGACCGGCAGGCCACGGCACGACGTCGCGGTCGTGCTGGGCTCGGGCTGGGCAGCCGCGGCCGATGCGATCGGACCGGCCGGCGCCGAGCTTGCCTTCGCCGACCTCGGCCTGCCCGCGCCGACGGTGCCCGGCCACGCGCCCGTGGTCCGCTCCATCCGGGCCGGCGGCCGGCAGGTGCTCGCCTTCCTCGGCCGCGTGCACCTGTACGAAGGACACTCCCCCGCTGCGGTCGCGCACGGCGTGCGCACCGCCATCGCGGCCGGCTGCCGCACCGTGATCCTGACGAACGCGGCCGGGGGCATCGCCGCCGGCCTGACACCCGGCCAGCCGGTGCTGATCAGCGACCAGCTCAACCTCACCGGCGCGTCGCCGCTGGCCGGGTCACCGCCGCCCGCCGGGTACCCGTCGCGCTTCACCGACCTGACGGCGCTGTACCCGGCGAGGCTGCGCGACGCCGCGCGGAAAGCAGCGCCGGACCTGACCGAGGCCGTCTACGCAGGCCTTCGCGGGCCGCAGTACGAGACGCCGGCCGAGATCAGGATGCTGCGCGCCTGCGGTGCGGGGCTGGTCGGCATGTCCACCGTGCTGGAAGCCATCGCTGCCCGGCATCTCGGAGCTGAGGTGCTCGGCATCTCGCTGGTGACTAATGTCGCTGCGGGCCTGTCGGAGCAGCCGGTTGATCACGGCGAGGTGCTGGCCGCGGGCCAGCGCGCCGCGATCTCACTCGGCGCGCTGCTGGCGTCCGTGATTCCGGCTGCAGGCTGACGGACATGCCGAGTCGCGGCAGGTCAGTCAGCAACCGCGATCATCACGTCCGACGCCTTCACGACGGCCATGACCTGGGTGCCCTCGGCCAGGCCGAGCTCGTCGGCGGCTTCCACCGTGATGGAAGCGACCAGCCGGACGCCGCCTGCGTCCAGGGCCACGTTCGCGGTCGCCTCGCCCCTGGTGATGCCGGTGACAGTTGCATTGATCCTGTTGCGTGCGCTCAGCCGCATTGCTGCTCCGATCTGTCCGTCAACGTGCTCGCGGGCCGGTGACCCGGTGCTCATCCTGCCCGCATTCGGCGTCGGCAGTCGCGGTGCCACCCGCATTTGCCCGGCCCCGCCACCGATGGCAAGCTCAGGGGCATGGCGAGTTCCGGGCATGAGCACGACCACGACCATCCGCATGGCACCGATGGCCATGTGCACGACGACAGCTGCGCGGTGGCACACGGGACCGTGCCCGCGCCTGCCGGGGACAAAGTGCTGGCGGCGGTCTTCGCGTCACCGGTCGCCGCCTTCCTGCTGCGCTACGCCGCCGACGCCGGCTACCGGGCGGTGCTCGTCGAGCCGGATCCTGATCGGGCGAAAGCCGCCGCGGCCGACGGCTTCGACGTGGCCGAGAGCCTGGATGGCATCGGCCTCGACGCGGCGGACGTCGTGCTGACCGATCATCACCGTCCCGAGCTCGGGCTCCTGCTGCGCGACGCGCTCGCCGCGGACGCCCGGTGGGTCGGCATCATGGGCAACCCCCGGCATGAGGCCCCCCACATTGCGGCGCTGACCGAGCTCGGAGTACCGGCCAGCGAAATCAGCAAGGTGCACCGGCCGATCGGGGTGAACATCGGCTCGCGCACCCCGGCCGAGATCGCTATCTCGACGATCGCCGGGCTGATCGCCGACCGCAACGGCAGGCCGGGCGGCTTCACGTTCTGAGGCGGCGCGCAGGCCATATGTCTGCGGCAATGGCCGGCGGCTCACGACCGGAAGTGCGAAGCTGAGCTAACGAGCGCTCGCCGGGTGCGACGCGACTGTGGCCATCAGCAGGCATGACTACGCATGCCAGGGGATGTCCGGGAGCCGCCCGGACGGCGAGAGGGAGCACCTATGCCAGAGGGTGCCGGTTACTCAGGCACGCCGCTGCCGCGCAAGCTCGGCATCGGCGACGGCGACGAATTAGCGCTCATCGGCGCGCCAGACCGGTTCGAGGATCTGCTGGGCGAGCTGCCGCATGTCGCCAGCGTCCACACCGATCTTGCGGAAGACGCTCTGTACGACGTGATCGTCGCGTTCGTGACCGAGCGCGGGGAGCTGGAGGCCGAGCTGCCCCGGCTCCGCTCCCGGATGGCACCAGCCTGCGGCCTGTGGATCGCCTGGCCGAAGCGGGCCAGCCAGGTCCCGACTGACCTGACGGACCAGGTCATCCGGGAGGTGGCGCTTCCCACCGGCCTGGTCGATAACAAGGTCTGCGCGATCGACAGCACCTGGTCCGGCCTGCGGCTGGTGATCCGCCGCGAGCTGCGGTAAGCGCCGGCTCCGGGGCTCCGGCAGGCGGCATCAGGGTCGAATCGGGGTGCTTCCTGATGCCGGGGAGCCGCCACGCGGGGCACTGTAGAGGACATGAACAGCAATACCGAGGACCTGCACGACGCCAGCGAGCCCGATCCCGGCACCGCGGACACTGGCACCGCGGACACTGGCACCGCGGACACTGGCACGGCGGACACTGGCACCGCGGACACTGGCACCGCGAGGCCGGGCCAGCGCCGGGCGCCGCTGCGCAGGCCCGCCAGGGGCCGCATGGTGGCCGGGGTGGCCGTGGCCATCGGCCGTCATTTCAACATCGATGTCACGATCGTCCGCGTCGTGTTCGCCGTGCTGACGATCGTCGGCTTCACCGGCCTGGCCTACCTGGGCGGCATTCCGCTCTACCTGGGCGGCATCCCGCTGTACCTCGCCTGCTGGGTGCTGATCCCGGAGGAAGGCAGCGAGCACTCCATCGCCAGCAGCTTCCTTCGCAGCGTCCAGGACAGGTCCCGGTGACCACGCTCGGCAGCTAGCCGACGAGCACCTCGCCCTCGAACGTGCCGAGGTCCTCCCGGTACAGCTCGAGGCCGACGCCATTGGGGTCGCGGAAGTACATGCTGTCATCGGCGCCGCGGTCCGGGCCGAGGTAATCCATCCCGGCGTCGTCGAGCTTCTTCCTGGCCGCGTCGAACTGGCTGGCCGTGACCGAGATCGCCAGGTGCTGCACCCCGCCGATGGTCTCCTGCCACGCCGGGTGCTCGTAGCCGGGAAAGTCGAAGAATCCGAGCAGGTTGCGGTTGCCGATGTCGAAGAAGAAGTGGTTCGAGCCCGCGTAGTCGCGGTTCTCCACCAGCTCGACCAGGGGGAAGCCGAGGAACTCCTGGTAGAACCTGATCGTCTCCTCGGTGTCCCGGCAGATCAGCGCCAGGTGATGAATGCCGCTGACGGTGCTGGCCGGCCGTTCGGCACGCGGGCGGAGGTACCGCGCGCGCAGTTCCTCGCGGCGGGCCCGGATGCGAGCTAGTTCCTCGCCCTGCGGCTGTGGCATTGCAGACTCCTTTGCTCGCCTCGCGTGACCGCCGGGCAGCGGGCCTGGCCTGGCCACGGTGAGCCGGGCCAGGAGACCAGCCCGCGCCGGGGCTCCTGCCTAGGCCTTCAGTCTGCCAGCGGCCCTCCGCCAGCCACACCCGGCCAGCGCCCCGGCCAGCCCAGCCGGCCAGCACGCGGCCGGCCGCCAGCCGCGCCAGGCGGCCGTCAGCGCTATCTGCCGGCAGCCATCAGGCGTCGGCAGCGTGCAGCCCGGCGTCCTCGGGGTGAAGCCGGTGCCGCAGAACCCAGCCGTGCAGTCCGTGCGCCGCGTCCGCCAGTGACGGCGGCGGCACGGCGACGACGGGACAGCGGGCATGCGCGAGGCAGTACCGGCTGACCTTGCAGGCCATCACGCGCCGCATCGCACCATGCCGGCCAGTGCCGATCACCAGCACGTCACCCGGCTGGGCGGCGAACTGCGTCAGCACCAGGCCTGCCTCGCCCCGCACGGTGTGCGGCGTAAAGCTCACGTCGGCCGGGGGGCCGCCGATCGCCAGCTCAACCGCCCGCCAGAGCCGTTCCCACGCTGCCTGCTGCCACGCGGCACGCAGGTCCCGGCTCGGGTACCGCCGGTCAGCCATGTCCCCGCCCGGCGGCATCCAGGCAAGCACGACGGCGAGTTCTGCACCTTCACTCCTGGCCATCCCGGCCGCGTACCGCAGGGCCTGCAGACTGCCCGCAGATCCGCTGACGCCCGTGACGACTCTCCGCACGTACACTTTCCCGGCTCCCTTCCCGCGCCATGTCTTCCAGTTAACCGCGGGAACCGGCTCTTCGACCGGCCGCTAACAGGTTCCAGGCACAACAGCTCCCCTGGCGTACGAGATCCATGCGTGGCGGCCCCGTTCCCGCCATCGTGACCATGCCCAGCCATCCGCCGGCAGAAGCGATTGTGACTCACCATATCTTTTGATAGTCTCTCTCGTATTAGAGAAACTCGCACAATCTGGGAGGCAGCGATGACTGAAGCCCTGCCAGGAACCGCGCCCGGCCGGCGCCGCTGGTGGGCGCTCGGCGCGCTGGCGGTCAGTGTGCTCGTCGTCGGTCTCGACCTGTTCGTCCTGTCGCTCGCGCTGCCCACGCTCGCCGTCGACCTGCACGCCTCGACCGGCGACCTGCAGTGGTTCGTGGCCAGCTACAGCCTGGTCCTCGCCGCCGCGCTGCTGCCCGCCGGACTGCTCGGCGACCGCATCGGCCGCAAGAAGCTGCTGCTGATCGCACTGGGACTCTTCGGCGTCGCGTCGCTGGCATGCGCGTACTCGACCTCCAGCGGTGAGCTGATCGCCGCTCGCGCCGTGCTCGGGCTCGCGGCCGCGGTCATACTCCCGCTCGCGCTGGCGGTGCTGCCGGTCATGTTCACCCCGGCGGAGCGGCCCCGCGCGATCGCCGTCGTCGGCGGGCGCCACCTTCGTCGGCTACCCGCTCGGCCCCATCCTCGGCGGCTGGCTGCTTGATCACTTCTGGTGGGGCTCGGTCTTCCTCATCAACGTGCCGATCGTGGTCCTGGCGCTCACCGCCGTCGCGTTCCTCATGCCGGAGTCGCGCGGGATCGGGCGCTTCCGGATCGACGTCACCGGCGTGATCATCTCGAGTGCGGGCCTGGCCTCGCTGACCTACGGCGTCATCAGGGCCGGCCAGGACGGCTGGTCGCGACACTTTCGCCCTCGCCACGATGGTGGCCGGGGCGCTGGTCCTGGTGCTGTTCATCGTCTGGGAGCGGCTCGTCACCCGGCGGCCGGCCGGGCTGCCGCTGGTCGATCTGAGCCTGTTCTCGTCGTCGGGATTCACCTGGGGCACGACGCTGGCGACGATGATCTCCTTCGCGCTGTTCGGCCTCACCTTCGCGATGCCGCAGTTCTTCCTCGACGTCCGCGGACTCAACTCGCTTGCCAGCGGCCTGCGGATGCTGCCGCTGATCGGCGGCCTGGCAGTCGGACTGGCCGTCGGCCAGCGACTGCAGAGCCCGCGCAAGTCACCCGGCGGAGGCCCGGACCGGCCGCCGCTGGCCGGGCCGCGGCCTATCGGCGCAGGCGGCTTCGCGATCATGGCGGCCGCTCTGGCCGTCGGCACCGCGACCTCAGCGGCCAGCGGCACCGGCTTCGTCTCGGCCTGGTTCGCCGTCACCGGTGTCGGCCTCGGCCTGGCCATGCCGACCATGCTCAATGCCGCGCTCAGTGCCCTGTCCCCCGCGCGCAGCGGCTCGGGCTCGGCGCTGATGACAGCCGCGCGGCAGGTCGGCGCCACGATTGGCGTGGCCGTCCTGGGCACCGTCCTGAGCTCGGTGTACCGGAGCCACCTGGTCGCGGCGAGCCTGCCCCCGGCGGTGGGAGCTCTCGCGAGGAGCAGCGTCGGGAACGGCATCGCGGTCGCCACTCGGCTCGGGTCCGCGCCGCTGCTCGCCGCCGTCCGCGACGCGTACGCCAGCGGCGTGGACGTCATGCTCTGGGTATGCGCCGGGATAGCGATCACGGCGGCGGTGCTGGCGGCGCTGTTCCTGCCCCGCCAGCAGGCCGGCGCTGACCAGGCGGCCGGTGTCGCCGACGCTGAACTCGATACAGCCGGGGCAGAATGACCCCATGACCGACGTGCCCGCCCCGCAGACCGGCTCGGGGACCACGCCACGGAGCGCCCCGCGGACCGTTCCGCCGGGCGCTCCGCAGGCTACTCCGCAGGGCGGCGCTCCGCAGGCGACTCCCGCGCGAGGCGACTCCGCGGAGCGGCCTTCGCGAGCGGAAGAAGGCCAGGACGCGCGCCGTCATCAGGCAGCAGGCGCTGCGGCTGTTCCGCGAGCAGGGCTACGCGGCGACGACGATCGAGCAGATCGCCGATGCGGCCGAGATCTCGCCCGCGACGTTCTTCCGCTACTTCCCGACCAAGGAAGACGTGGTCCTGCAGGACGACATGGACATCATCACGGTCGAGGCGGTGGAAGCACAGCCGGCCGAGCTCAGTCCGATCGCGGCATTCCGCGCGGCGTCAGCGGCCATGCTGGACTCGCTGAGCGAGGAGGACCTGGCCCGGTTCCGGGATACGGCGATACTGACCTCGACGATCCCGGAGGTCCGGGCGCGGGCAATTGACGAGTTCGTCCGCAGCATCAATCAGATCGCCGGCGCGATCGCCCGGCGCACCGGCCGGAGCGACGAAGACTTCGAGGTGCGCACCCTGGCAGGCGCGATTATCGGGGCCATCATGTCGGTCACCACGACGGCGGCGGGCGACACCTGGAGCGCGGAAGGATTCCACGACGTCGCGGCCCTGTTCGACCGCATCGATGCCGCGCTGGCCTACCTGGAGAAGGGCCTGCCGCTCTAGCGCTGCCAGCCGCGCTAATGCGTTAGCTCGTAAGATCGCGCGGGCTATAGGCCATGTTTTCTTACCAGTTAAGCGATATCGCAGTGCAGCGTGCCCCGCCCCTCGGGGAGAAGGGCGGGGCACGCTGCATTCGGTTGCACGGCGCGGGGGGTGCGCCCTGCCGGGGTGCCGGGCGCGGGGTGCGCCCTGGCGGGTGCTCCCAGGCGCGGGGGGGCCTGGCGGGGGTGCTCCCAGGCGCGGGGGGGCCTGGCGGGGGGTGCTCCCGGGCGCCGGGGGGGTGTGGCGCCCGGGAGCCTAGGGCCGCTGGGGGATGCGGCCCGCTCTGGGGCCAGGGCCGGGGTGCCCTGGCGGTGGGGGCGGGGGCGGTGCCGGGCCGGCCGGGGTGGTCCAGCCTGGCGGCGGGGGGTTGAGACCGGCTGGCCAGGAGCCTGTCGCGTCCTGACCAGCCGGGGATCAGGAGGTCACTTCACCTGGGTCACGATCTGCCTGACGAGGTGAGCGGCCTGGGTCTCCCACTTCGCGTAAGCGAAAGGGAACGCCGAGTGCTGCACGCCCTGTGCGGCCTGCCACAGCGGCTGACTCGCCCAGTGCGGGTTGCTGCCCTGGTAGCGCTGCAGCGCACTGAGGAATGCATCCGCGGAGTACTTCGGGTTCATGACCTGCTGCGCGGTTCCCCAGCCACAGTCCGGCTGCTGCTGGAACAGGCCGAGCGAGTCCGAGGTGCCGTAATCGATGTTCTGCAGCTGCGCCTCCTGCATCGAGGTCGCAACGGCGATCACCGCTGACCGCAGCCCCAGGCCCTTGGCCAGCGCCTGCTTCACGATTGTGGTGGCGTTGTCCAGCTGAGCGCTGTTGATCGGCATCCAGGCCTGCACACCCGAGGCGCCGACCGGCTTCAGCTGGTTGGCAGCGTCACCGGCGCGCATCCCGGCCTGCCGGGCCACAGTCTGCTCGATCTGCGACCAGGACTGTGCCTTCGGTGCTGCAGGCTTTGCCGAGCTCCTGCTCACGGCGCCGGCGCCAGGCCGGGCAGCAGCGTGGCCCACGGGAGCCGGCGCGCCAGTCTTCGCGGGGGCGGCAGCCGGGGCGCCAGTCTTCGCGGGGTCGGCAGCCGGGGCGCCGGTCCGTCGGGCGGGGCCCGGCGGGGTCGGTGGTCCGTCGGGCGGTGGTCCGGGGGGCATGGTGGCCGCCTGCAATCGCGTGCGCGGGGTGCACGGGGTGCGAGGTAGCGGCGATTGTGGCTGCACTGGCGGTGCCGGCGCCCAGCAGTGCCGCGGCTGCGCCTGCGACTGTTACAGCCACGGTGCGGCCGCGAAGGGCGTCAGCCATTCGGGCAGTGCTTCGCATGGGGGTTCCTTCCTGTCTGTCCTCGCCTGCTGGCAGGAACTGCGGCCAGCCGGGGAAGTCAAGCGCGGGATGTGTGCGCCGCTCCGTCTTGTCAGGAGCGGGCCGGCCCAGGTCCTCCGGGGCGCGATCCCGGCGAGGATCACGATGCGTTACGGGACTCTGACGGGGCGGATCCACAATCGGTTGCACAATGAGACGCAGCTCACTACTGGCGAGTAACCCAGGGCACCAGCGCCACGGTGATCACGGCATATAGACCGCTAAATCGCCGCCGGCGTGCGGAGGGCGCGCGATCGAGCCGCGTCGGTCTCCGCGTGATCGTGGTGACTTTGCGTCTTATGCACACGCAAAGCCACCACGATCACCAGACGCCGGGCCCGGGCTCGGAGGCACCTCAGCCTGCGCGTCGGCGGCGCCCGGCCAGCGAGGCCCAAGGAATGTTGCGCGTTCAATTAATGTTGGCAGGAGCAGGCCAGCGCAGACTATGCCGACCTGGCCAGGCAGACTTAACAGTGCCAAGGAGGTAGTCATGCCAGCTGTGACCGTCGAGGACATCCTGGTACTGCCGCGGATCAGCGAGCCGGACCAGGCCGTTGCTCAGGAGCGGCCAGTGCTGGGCGTCACAACGGCGCCGTCCGGATTCGAGGGCGAGGGATTCCCGGTCCGCCGCGCGTTCGCGGGCGTCGACCTGAAGGCGCTCGATCCCTTCATCCACATGGACCAGATGGGCGAGGTCGATTACGCGCCGGGTGAGCCCAAGGGCACTCCCTGGCACCCGCACCGCGGCTTCGAGACCGTCACCTACATCATCGACGGCGTCTTCCGTCATCAGGACTCCAACGGCGGCGGCGGCCTCATCACCAACGGCGACACCCAGTGGATGACCGCAGGCTCCGGGCTCCTGCACATCGAGGAGCCGCCCGAGGACCTGGTGATGAGCGGCGGCCTGTTCCACGGCTTCCAGCTCTGGGTCAACCTCCCGGCCCGGCTGAAGATGGCTCCCCCGCGCTACCAGGACATTCGCGCAGCCCAGGTTGCCCTGCTCAGCTCCGCTGACGGCGGCGCCCTTGTCCGGGTCATCGCGGGTGAGCTCGACGGCCACGAGGGCCCCGGCGTGACGCACACGCCGATCACCCTGCTGCACGTGACGGTCGAGCCGGGCGCGGAGTTCCGGCTGCCGTGGCGCCGCGACTTCAACGCCCTGGGCTACGTGCTGGCGGGCTCGGGCACCGTCGGCGCCGATCGGCGTCCGGTGCGAACCGGCCAGCTGGCTGTCTTCGGTCCCGGCGACGTGCTGACCCTGGGTGCGCAGCGCACCATGGACGGGCCGGGCGACAAGCTGGATATCTTGATTCTGGGTGGCCAGCCGATCCGCGAGCCGGTCGCCGCCTACGGACCGTTCGTCATGAACACCAGGGCCGAGCTGGCCCAGGCGTTCGAGGACTTCCAGGCAGGACGACTCGGCTCGATCCCGGCAGTGCGCACGCCGCTGCCGGAGGAGCCGCATCCCGGCCACGACGTTCTCTGACAAGCCGGCGAGCCGCGCTGCGCCATCCTGCCGGAGGTGCAGCGCGGCTCGCCTTTTCCCTGCTCAGGCGCCAGGCTCGCTGATCCGCCGCGCCTCGAAGGTGAAGCATCCGAACTCAAGCGCGCGGCCGTGCACCAGCGCGACCGCCGGATCAGCGAATATCTCCGCGAGCGCCGTCTCAACACCGACCGGGCTCCCGGCGGCGTCAGCCGCGACGAGCCGCCCGCCGAGGATCCGCCCGTCCGCGCTGTAGGAGCGCAGCACCCGCGGGCTGGTCGCGAACTCGGCCGGGTAGCCAGTGCCGGCCGGCCCGTCGCAGGCACCCGGATGAATGAACACCGGCCCGGTCTCGTCGTACGGGCCGGGCGCCGCCCCGGTCTCGCGCGCCCACCGGCGCAGCGGCGCGTACGACACGAGCGCGACCCGCTCCCCGGCCGCTGATGCGCCGCAGGCAGCAGCGCAGCGGAGAGCCGCCGTCGTCGTCCGTCAGCAGTACCGGCGGATTGCCCGCGTCGTCGGCGCGCAGCAGTGCGCGCACCACCTGCGGCGCGATCGCCCGCACCTCGAAGCCAGTTCCCAGCTGCGTCATCGTTGTCATAAGACAAGCATCAGGGCAGGGAACGAGGCGTGCTGGCGGGAACCCGACACCTGGGCCGCGGCCCGCAGGAGCCGGTCAGCGGGCCTGGCTTTTACCGGGCGTAGTGCGCGATGACGCTGGCGCTCGGCCGGGCTACCCGGTCCACGCCGAACAGTCCGAAGGGCACGCTGAACCCGAGATTCCACTCGTAGTTGTCGATGCCGGTCCAGTGGAAGAACCCGCGCAGGTCGACGCCACGGCCGGCGGCTTCCGCCGCGATCGCGACGCCGTCGCGGATGAACTGGCAGCGCTCGGCGTCGTCCTGAGTGCCGATGCCGTACTCGCTGATCAGCAGCGGCTTGCCGGGCAGGTCGGCATGCAGCCGGTCCAGGACGAGGCGCAGTCCCCCGCTCCACGGCACGTAGCCGAGCGGGCCCGGCCGGCCGTCAGGAGGATAGGGACCCCGGACCACGCCGCTGGACGAGGCCGGGCTCAGTGCTCGCGCGCACGCTGGTCGCGCTGTAGTAGGAGAATCCGACGACGTCGAACGCGCCGGCGAACTCCGGATCGTCGATCCGCTCAGGGGCCGCCGTGCCCGGCAGCCCCCGCAGCTCAAGAACGCCGTCGCGCATCATCCGGATCCAGCAGCCGAACGCAAGCTCGTCGACGATCCCGGCGGCTCGCCGGTCGGCCTCGGAGCCGGTGGCCGGGATCGACGGTGACAGGTTGTGGATGGTGGCGACCGGCTTGCCTCCGCCGCGCAGCGCCAGCCACGCCTCGTGACTGGCCAGGTGGGTCGCGACCAGCATCCGCGCTGCCTCGGCCAGGTTCCGGCGGCCGGGCGGCAGGACGCCGAGCAGCCAGCCGCTCAGCGCGTAGCGTGCGGCTCGTTGATCGGGCTTCCAGCCGAACACCAGATCGCCGAAGGTCTCGGCCAGGAACTCGATGTGCCGCCGCCAGTAGTACGTGCGCGCACGCTCGTCGCCGAAGCTGCCCATCTCCGCGAACCAGACCGGCAGCGTGAAGTGATGCGCGGTGACCCACATGCGCAGGCCAGCGTCCCGGCCGGCCTGCAGCAGCGCGCGGTAGCGTTCGATCTCGGCCTGGTCGTGCCTGCCCTCCTCCGGCTCGAGCCGCGCCCATTCCAGCGACAGCCGGAAGTGCCGCAGCCCGATGCCGGACAGCAACCCGAAGTCCTCGGCGTAGCGGGCGGCAAATCCGTTGCCGTCGCCAGAGGGCGGCGCGTGCCCGGCGCGTTCCCAGGGCAGCCAGTCCCCGGCTGGCGCGGCGCCCTCGCACTGGTTCGCGGAGTTGCCGGTCCCCCACCAGAATCCGGCCGGGAACTGCACGTGCGGCGGGGGCATTTGCGTCATGTGCTGCACCTTTCGCCAGGAGTACCGGACAAGGGAGACGCGCGCTCTCCACATAGTGACACTTCCAGGGCAACAAAAGCCGCATATCACCTCGCTGATTGACCGCAACCGTCACAGAGTCCCGGCCGCAGCCTTGACATCATTAACGCTGTTGTGAACTATTGACGATATGAGCAACGATCAGGCGGACGTGGCCGCGGTGCTGGCCGCGCTCGCCGATCCGGCCCGGCGGCAGGTCGTCGAGCTGCTTGGTCCCGGCCCCCGGCGGGCAGGAGAGCTCGCGGCGGCAGTCGGCATGTCGGCTCCCGCGATGAGCAGGCATCTGAAGGTGCTGCTGCAGACCGGGATCGTCGCCGATGAGCGCACCACGGCCGACGCCCGGCTGCGCTACTTCCGCCTCAGGCCGCAGCCGATCGGCGCGCTGCAGGCCTGGCTCGACCAGCTGCAGGCGCACTGGGACGAGCAGCTCGCATCGTTCAAGCGCCACGTCGAGGAGAGGGACCATGACCACACCGCAGGCTGACCAGGACCGCGCAGTCTCCTCCCAGGTGACGGTCGGCGTCGACCCGGGGACCGCGTTCGCCGTGTTCACCGACGAGATGGACCTGTGGTGGGCACGCGGACCGATCAACTTCTACGACGCGGCCAGGGCCGTCGGCATGCGCTGCGAGTCCGGAGTCGGCGGGCGGCTGCTCGAGCTGTACGCCCCGGACGCAAGTGACGCCCTGGAGCTTGGCCGGATCACCATCTGGGAGCCGGGACGACTGCTGGCCTGGCACAGCTCCGTCGACGACGTCAGGGTGGAAGTGCGCTTCGAGGCCGTCCCGGACGGCACCACGGTCACCGTGGCCGCCACCATCCCGGCCGGCGGCGCCGATCGCGGCGGCACCGCCTGGGTCCGGGTGACGCCCCGCTGGCTCGCTGACTGGTGCGCGCGGCGGGACACTGCCCCGCGGGTACCGTCCGACACCGGCAGGCTCGGCCTCGCGGTGCATTACGCCAGGCCGACCAGGGCCGCGCACTGGCTGTCCGAGGCGTTCGGCTTCCGGCCGGTCCCCGAGCACGACGACGAAGAGGGCGACGGCGAGCACCGCTGGATCGAGTTCCGGATCGGCAACTGCTCGGTCATGCTGTTCCCGCTCGACGGGCAGCGGCGGGACGGCAGCCCGGTGACGCACGTGCCGTGGGTGTTCGTCGACGATCTCGACGCCCACCTGGAGCGCGCCCGCTCCAGCGGCGCGACGATCGTGTCCGGCATTCACCAGCATGGCTACCGCGCCTACGAGGCCGCGGACCTCGAGGGCAACCGGTGGACCTTCGCGCAGGCGCGTCCGACCATGTGACCATCAGGGCCTGCGCCGGAAGACGCCGCCGCTGAGCAGGCCAGCCCAGGCGTACAGGAGCGCCGTGCCCACGGCGACGGCCGCGCCTGCCAGGTAGAGCTGCTGGTAGGTGACGTAGCGGATAGCCAGGGCGCCTGCCGCCTGGAGCGGAGCCTGCGGGCCGAAGAACGCGAGAGTAACGGCAGCCGACACGCGGCCCTGCAATTCCGCAGGGGTGGAGCGCTGCGCGAGGCTCAGCAGGGCGAGGAACAGCCAGGGCAGCGCGAACCCGAGCACAACCGAGCCGGCAACCGCCAGCGGCAGCCAGCCGGCGGCGCGCATCGCATTGCCGAGTGCGAAGTTAGCCATTCCGAGCACGGCCAGCCACCGTTCGCCGACCGACCGCAGCAGGCGGCCGCTGACCATGCTGGCGACGACTGAGCCCGCGCCAAGCCCGGCACTGAAGACACCGAGGAAGCTGGGCGGCTCGCCGATGCCCTGAACGAGGCTGTACTGGGCGGCGACCAGGACGGCGGAGAAGCTCATCACCACCGATGAAGCCAGGAGCAGCCGGCGCAGCTGCGGCGTGCGGCGGATATGACCGAATCCGGCGAGCAGGTCAGCCCGCCAGTGCCCGGACCCGGGCACGGGCCTGGCTTCCCGCAGGCGGAGCCTGGACAGCGTCACCGCCGCGACGACGAACGTGACCGCGTCGAAGACACTCACCGTCCCGCCGCCGACCAGGGCGAACAGGCCCGCGCCGAACAGCGGGGCCACGAGCCGGCCGGTCTCCTGGAAGCCGAGGCTCCAGCCGTTCAGTTCCCGCCGCCGCTGCGGTGACAGCATCACCGCGAACAGCGCGCTCTCGGCCGGGCCCGACAGCGTCAGGTGGACGCCGTACCAGGTCATCACCGCGAAGATGATCCAGGCCGAGCCCGGGCCGCTGACGGCAAGCAGCGGCAGGACCAGCGCGGCCGAGGCGAGGTTGAGCCACACCAGGAAGCGGCGGCGGCGCACCCGGTCGGCCACCACCCCGGCCAGCGGTCCGGCCAGGGACGGAGCGTAGACGCACACCGACACGAGGGCGGCCTCGCTGCTGCTGCCGGTGAGGGACTTCACCCAGATGCCCGCCGCCAGGGACAGTGCGTTGTTGCCGACCACGGAGACGGCCAGGCCGGAGAGGTACAGCCGGCCGTTGCGGCGCTCCACGCCGGCGGCGTCGTCACTGCCGCGGGAGGGTGCCGCCGCGTTCTGGTATTCGGATTCCGACGCGCATTCTGATTCGAATTTACTGCGGTTGTCAGAATGAGATTTACTGCGGTTGCTAAATAGCTCTTATTCCTCGTTCCGCCATGTCCCGAGCATGCCAGTCAGCAATTACTTTCGGCAATATTGAATTTACCGCAGTAAATGCAGCGCTTATTCCGAAACATTGCCGGCAATGCCATGCCAGGGTTATGAAGACACCGGGCGCAGCGGCGTCATCGCTGGCGCCGGGGGCGCGGAACCGGGATGATGCGGTGGTGAGCGACGCCGGGATGGCCTGGAGCGATGAGATCGGACAGGCCAGCTGGATCGGTGAGCGGCTGGCACCCTTCGGTGCGTACACGGTCGCCTCGGTGATCCCCGCCGGCTTCGAGTCCTACGCCCGGGTCCTGCATCCCGCCGAGGAACCGCTGCATGGCGGCGACCGGGTGGTGCGCTGGGCCGAGGTCGCTGCCTGGAGCGGCCTGCCGCTGCGGCCGGACTCGCAGTTTCACTCGATCGCGCTGCCGCAGGTGCGACCGGAGGCCGACGCGCCCTGGCACAGTCAGGGGCCGCACCAGGGCAGCCTCTATCCGCCTGACGCCCTGGTGCTCGCTGACATCCTGCGGGCCTGGACGACGACGCCGCAGCAGTGCTGGTTCTGCGTGTGGGACGGATACGGCTGGGACGGCGTGTACATGACCGCATCGGACGGCACGGACGCCCCGGCTCCGGGTCCGGGCTTCGGCCGTCTGCCCGACCCGGTACCTGCTGCCGTCCGCGACGGGCCGCGGGTCGAGCTACCGAACCGGGACTACCTGCTCTACCGCGGGCCGGTGGAGGCAGCTCTGGCTACGGTGAGTCTCAGCGGCGGCGACCAGGTCGCGAACCTGTGGTGGCCGCAGGACCGGGCCTGGTTCGTGGCCACTGAGATCGACCTGGCCTGGACCTACGTCGGCGGCCCGGCCGGCCTGATCGGACAGCTGATTTCCGAGGCCCGGATCGAGGCACTGCCCGCCGGCGCCGGACGACGGGCTGGGCGGGATCGAGGACTGGATTACCGCGCAGGCGCAGCAGCTGGCCGGCCAGCTCCTGTCCGCCGGCAACGCAGCCGTGGTCACCTCCCGCGGCACCCTGCGCGCATCGCTGGCACGCTCCGGGCAGCTCGACGTCCGGCGTGCTGCGCGTCCACACGGACGGCGACAACGGCGTCACCGGGTCAAGCACCACGCCGCTGAACCCGCGGCCAGGACAGGACCTGCGGGACGAGATCAGCCAGCAGGCTCGCCCGCGACATCGTCGGCCTGGTCGGCGGCTAGCCATGGAGCGGAAGTGCTAATCACCGGGTAGAGCTGCCCGCGCATTGGCGATGATGGGCCGGTGGATTACGAGGCTTACCGGGGCGAGCTGGTGGCGTACTGCTACCGGATGCTGGGCTCGTTCCACGAGGCCGAGGATCTGGTGCAGGAGACCATGCTCCGCGCCTGGAAGGCCCGCGACCGGTACGACCCCGCGCGCGCGTCAGTGCGGACCTGGCTGTACCGGATCGCGACCAACGCGTGCCTGTCCGCGCTGGAAGGGCGCGCGCGGCGGCCGTTGCCGTCCGGGCTCGGCGCGCCGAGCGAGGACCCCGCAGCACCGCTGACTCCGGCGTTCGACATCCCCTGGCTGCAGCCGTTTCCCGACGCGCGATACGACCAGGCGATCCGCGCGGACCTGCGGCTCGCGCTGGTGGCGGCGATGCAGGTCCTGCCGGCGCGGCAGCGGGCCGTGCTCGTGCTGCGCGAGGTACTGGAGTTCACCGCCGCCGAGGTCGCCGATCAGCTCGGAACCACGGTCGCGGCGGTCAACAGCGCCCTGCAGCGGGCCCGCGCCGCGCTGGCCGGAGCGGGGGACGTCACCGAGGTGGCAGAACCGGACGACCCCGGGGTACGCGCCGTGATCCAGCAGTACGTGCGGGCGTTCGAGGCGGCCGACGTCCCCGGGCTGGTGCGGCTCCTGGCGGATGCGGCGGTCCTGGAGATGCCGCCGGTGCCGCTGTGGTACCGGGGCAGCCGCGACTACGGGCTGTTCATGCGCCGGGTGTTCGAGCTGCGCGGGACGGGCTGGGTCACGCGCCAGCTCACCGCCAACGGGCAGCCCGCGCTCGCCGCGTACGCGCCGGAGGCCGCCGGCGGCCACAGGCTGCACACGCTGCAGGTCTTCACCGTCGCCGACGGCAGGGTCGCCCGCAATGTCGTGTTCGCCGATCCCGCCGTGTTCGAGGCGTTCCAGCTGCCCCTGCGGATTTCTGCCAGCGAGTTTGCGCCCGGAGCGATGAGCCGGGCCGGTGCCGGCGGTATGTACCGCTGAGCACAGGCCGAAGGGAGACCCATCGTGAGCGTTATCGTCATTGAGTTCATCACCCTGGACGGGATCGTGTCCGACCCGGACGGGTCCGGCGGCACGCCTGCCGGCGGCTGGGCGTTCCGGCACGGACCCGAGACAGTCGCCGGGGACAAGTTCCGGCTCGGGAGCACCCTGGACGACGGGGTCATGCTGCTGGGGCGCACCACCTGGCAGCTGTTCTCGCGGCTGTGGCCAGGACGGAGTGACCCGTTCTCGGCGCGGATGAACGCCGTGCCGAAGCTTGTCGCCACCCGCTCCCTGACCGATACCTCGGCCTGGGCGAACTCGCGGGTCATCGACGGCGACCTCGCCGGCACCGTCAGGCAGGAGCGGCGCGACGTCATCATCACCGGCAGCCTGAGTGTCGTGAGCGCGCTGAGGGCGGCGGACCTGGTCGATGAGTACCGGCTGCTGACGTTCCCCACCATCCTCGGCGCCGGCGAGCGGCTCTTCCCCGCCGGCGGCCAGCCCGCGTACCTGGAGTGCCTGTCGGCCGAGCGTTCCGGCGCCGCCGTCCTCGCCCGGTACGCGAGGGCAGCGTCGTGATGGCCCGCTTCCTCGCGGTGTACGAGGTGCCAGCCGACCCCGAGGCGTTCGACCGGCACTACCGCGAGGTTCATCTCCCCCTCATCCGGCGCCTGCCGGGGCTGCGCCGGTACTCGGTGGGCCGCGACGTTGCGGCCCTCCACGGCGCACCCTGCTACCTGATCACTGAGCTGGAATGGGACTCGATGGACGAGCTGCGTGCCGCTTTCGCCTCCCCGGCGGGACGCGCCACTGCGGCCGATGCAGCACACCTCCAGGAGCTGGCCCCTGTACGCAGAATGATCTTCACTACGGACGAAACCGTGATGTAGCCGCACATTCCCGCCGGGCCGTCGGCGATGTCCTTCTCACGGCTCGGGCATCTCGGCCTGAGAGAGTTCCGGCGATCAGCAGGTTGGGCGAGAATATCCCTGCTGGCCTGCGCGGGCAGCGCATCGGGCGACGCCAAGGGAGCGGCTATGACGAGTCCGGGCACGGGCCCCCAGTGGACGATGGTCGACGAGGGCTGGGGCCGCAAGGCCGTGGACTTCGCGACCCTCAGCGAGCCGGGCAACTGCAGGGAGTACGTCGCCATGCACCACCGGCTCGGGGTCGATGCCGGGGACCGGCTGCTCGACGTGGCCTGCGGGTCCGGGCTCGCGATCGAGCTGGCTCGGCTGCGCGGCGCTTCCTGCTCCGGTATCGACGCCTCGGCCAGGCTGATCGCGGTCGCCAGGGACCGGAACCCCGGAAGCGACATCAGGATCGGCGACATGCACGCGCTGCCGTGGGAACCGGGATCGTTCGACGTTGTCACCAGCTTCCGGGGGATCTGGGGGACCACACCCGACGCCCTCGCGGAGATCCACCGGGTCCTTCGCCCCGGCGGACGCGCCGGGATAACCGTCTGGGGGCACCTGAAGGTCTCCCCCGGAGTCTGGGCCCTGGCGCCCTTCGTACTCGCCACGACGGAAAAGGTCGTCAACCAGGCCGCGATGGTGGCGCTGGGCCGGCCTGGCGCGGGCGAGCAGCTCCTCGCGTCCTACGGGTTCCCCGATGTTGAGCGCGTGGAGATTCCGTTCGCCTGGGAGTTCGCGGACCCGGAGCTGTACGCGCGTGCGCTGGCGTCTACCGGGCCAGCCTATGAGGCCATCCAGAACGTCGGCGAGGCCGAGTTTCACCGCGCGGCCGTCGAGCAGGCTCAGCAGCAGCTACGGGACGGCCTGCCGCTGCGGGCCGAGATCAAGGTCGTCGGCTATCTGGCCCGCAAACCCGAAGGAGCAGAGCGCCCATGACCGGCAGCTTTCTCGAAGAACCACCGGTGTCGGCTGAAGTGCAGGCGCTGTTCGACGAAGACCTCGCAGAGGGCGGCTACGTCTGGAACGTGTCCAGGCTGTGGGCACACCAGCCCGAGACCGTGAAGCAGCTGTTCGAGCTGATGTCTGCGGCCTTCAGGCCGAGCGGGCTGAGCTTCCGGCAGCGCGGGATCCTGGTGACCGCCGCCGCCTCGGCCCTCGGTGACTCGTACTGCTCGCTGGCGTGGGGCGGGAAGCTCAGGCGAGGCGTCGGACGCCGCGCTGGCGGCCGGGATTCTGACGGGCAGCGACGCCGGGCTGACGTCCCAGGAACAGGCCATCGCCGCCTGGGCCAGGAAAGTCGCCAGGGACCCGAATGCGACGGCTCCCGCCGACATCCAGGAGCTCCGGGATGCCGGGCTCGATGACGGGCAGATCTTCGCCATCACTGCGTTCGTCGCCCTTCGCCTGGCGTTTTCCATGATCAACGACTCACTCGGAGCTCAGCCCGATGCGCAGCTAGCCCAGTCGCTGCCCCGCGAAGTGCGTGAGGCCGTGACCTATGGCCGGCCGGTAGCTCAGGCGCCTCCTGCTTAACCTGCCTGCCTTCCCGGCCTGCCTTCCCTGCCTGCGGCCAGGACCGCCTGCGGCCGAGCACCCGTGCCCGCGCCAGCCGAACCGCCCGCGCCAGAACCGCCCGGGCGAGGAATAGCCCGGACTCCTCTTGTGCTGTTCGAGAGGCTGGCTGGCTGTCAACACGGGGTCGCAAGAACTGACATATCGGCCTTTTACGGTCTGCTCTGCCCCTGACTGAGGGGCAGGCAACCGCTTAAGGGCCAACGGCGCCCTCCGTCCGGCAGCCTGAGTCGACGTGGCTGATGGAGGCGCCATGACTCAGCTTGCGCGTCCGGACCTCGCGCGCAACCGAGAAGATCACGTACGCCCCGGCCCGGCTTCTGCCACCACCCGGCCGCTCGGCGGCCGAACGGCCGGGCCTTCTGCCGGCTGGCTGGTCGAGGCTGCTGCCGGCTGGACGGCCGGGGCTCATGGCGGCCGACCGGCCCGTCCCTGGCTGGGCGGTCGGCACAGCCTTCCTGGCGCCCGTCATCCTGATCGGGGGCTGGCTGGCCGCGGGCGCTCTTCAGCCGGCCTCTTATAGCCCGATGCGGCAGACGGTGAGCGTGCTAGCCGGGCAGTCGGGTGCCGATCCGTGGGTCATGACCGCGGCCCTGCTGCTGGTCGGCGCCTGCCAGATCGCGACCGGCGCAGGCCTCACCGGCGTCGGCAGGCCGGCGCGCATCCTGCTGATCCTGACTGGCCTTTCCACGCTCGGCATCGCAGCCTCTCCGGAGCCGGCGACTGGCCCGACGCCGCGACACCTCGCCTTCGCGGTGAGCTGTGTCGTCACGACAGCGGTCTGGCCCCTCCTGGTGGCCAGACGCAAGCCGGGAGCATCGTGGATCCTGAGCTTCTACGGCTGCGCGGCCGCAACCGCGATCTTCGCGGCGCTGTCCTGCTGGCTCCTGATCGAGGCACGGGACGGCGGCGGTTACCTCGGCCTGGCCGAGCGGCTGACGTCGGCAGTTCTCGGCCTGTTCCCGCTTGTCGTCGCGCTCGCCCTGCGGCAGATCGCGCGGGACGCGGCCAGCGAGCGACAACGCGGCAGGGAGCCCATCCCGGTACAGGCAGAGCAAATACGCCGACAGGCCGGGAGACTGGCTGCCCTAGCGCTCAGCGGAGACCCCGGCGGGCTCAGCGGGCTCGGCGGCCAGCCGGCGCAGGGCGCTGCGGACGATCTGCGGATCGTAGGTGCTCCAGTACGGCGGCAGCGATGCCCGCAGGAAGCTGCCGTACCTGGCCGTCGCCAGCCGGGGGTCCAGGACGGCGATAACGCCGCGATCCTCCATGGTCCGCAGCAGCCGCCCGGTGCCCTGGGCCAGCAGCAGCGCTGCCTGTGAGGCGGCGACCGCCATGAAGCCGTTGCCGCCGCGGGCCGCGACGGCGCGCTGCCGCGCTGACGCCAGCGGGTCGTCCGGGCGCGGAAACGGGATCCGGTCGATGACGACCAGCTGCAGCGACCGGCCCGGCACGTCCACGCCCTGCCACAGCGACAGGGTGCCGAACAGGCAGCTCGGCTCGTCCTCGGCGAACTTGGCGACCAGCAGCCCGGTAGAGTCCTCGCCCTGGCACAGCAGCGGCACGCCGATCTCGTCGCGCAGCGCATCGGCCGCCTGCCTGGCCGCGCGCATGGAGGAGAACAGCCCGAGCGTCCGGCCGCCCGAGGCCTGGATCAGCTCGCGCAGCTCGGTCAGGTAGGCCTCCGAGAGCCCGTCCCGGCCCGGTGGCGGCAGGTGCCGGGCGACGTACAGGATCGCGCTGCGGCGGTGGTCGAACGGCGAGCCGACGTCGAGCCCGGTCCAGTCCAGGCCGCCCCCGTCCCCCTCGCCGCGCTGGCCCGCACCGCCGTTCCGCCGTTCCCGTCGCCGTCCGCCCTCGCCCGCTCCCGCCCCCGCCCCCGCGGCGACCGCGTCGCCGCTGCCGGGCAGGTCAACGGGCTGGACGGCCGGCTGCGCAACCCGGTCGGACAGCCCCAGCTGCGGCAGCCCCCACTGCCGCGCCAGCGGCTCGAACGACCCGCCGAGCGTGAGCGTCGCCGAGGTCAGCACGACCGTCCGGGGCTTGAACAGCCGCTCGGCCAGCAGCCCGCCCACCTGCAGCGGCGCGACCCGCAGCGTGTCCGGCCGGGAGGACTCCTCGCTGACCGGCCGGTCCAGCCAGACCACCTCGGTCCTGGCGGCGATCTCGGCGCCGTAGGCGGTGATGATCCGGCCCGCGTTCTCCGCCACCTCGTCCAGCGCGACAGTGGCGATCCTGACCGTGGCCAGCCGGTCGCTGTCGTCCTGCCCGCCCGCATGGCTGCGCAGGTCGGCAGCGCAGGCAGCGGCCGAGTCCCGCACGACCGCGAGTGCCTCTTCTACCTGCTCGGCCAGCACATCCAGGCGTCCGGCGGGCGTGTCGGCCAGCGCTAGCTCAAGCCCTTCCGCCGCCGCCCGCAGCCGCCCGGTGAGGTCCTCGGCCGCCAGCCGCCCGCACCGGCGGGCCGCCGCCTCGACCGCCGCCGCCGACAGCTCGCCGGCGGCGACACTGGTCACCCGGTCGACCAGGTCGTGCGCCTCGTCGATCACGACGACGTCATGCTCGGGCAGCACGACGTAGTTCTCCATCGCGTCGATGGCGAGCAGGGCGTGGTTGGTGACCACGATGTCCGCTTCGCCGGCCGCCTCGCGCGCCTGCTCGGCGAAGCACTGCGTGCCGAACGGGCACTTCTGCGCGCCGATGCACTCGCGGGCGTTGACCGAGACCTGCCGCCAGGCCCGGTCATCCACGCCGGGGACAAGCTCGTCCCGGTCGCCGGTGCCGGTCGTCGCCGCCCACTCGTGCAGCCGCGTCACCTGCCGGCCAAGCGCTGATACCGACCGCGGGTCGAACAGCGAGTCCTCAGGCTCCTCCGGCGCGCTGCCATGCACCTTGTTCAGGCACACGTAGTTGCGCCGGCCCTTGAGTATCGCGAACACCGGCTCCCGCCCGAGCAGCTTCGACAGCGACGCTGCCAGCCTCGGCAGGTCCCGCTCGATCAGCTGGCGCTGCAGGGCGATCGTGGCGGTCGAGATCACGACCGTGCCCGAGCCCGTGCCGCTGATCGCATGCCGCAGCGCCGGCACCAGGTAGGCCAGGGACTTGCCCGTTCCCGTTCCGGCCTGCACGGCCAGGTGCTGACCGGTCTGCATGGACTGCTGAACGGCGCCGGCCATCGCGACCTGTCCCGGCCGCTGCGCACCGCCGATGCCGGCAACCGCCGCCGTGAGCAGAACGTCAATCTCGGGCAGTTCGGAAGGCACCCTTGCACGCTATCGCCTGCCCGCCGCTGCGCGCGCGCTCCGCGCTGCGCCCGGGGACAGCCGCCCGGCCAGACTCCGGCGGTTCCGGCCCGGCCGGGTCAGGTTGTGACGTCCGCCGACGTCAGCCTGGCCCACGCGATGGCCCCGAAGATCACGGCGTACACGGCGAACGACACCAGTCCGTGCTCGGCTCCCGACCAGTCGACCGGCGACCTGAACAAGCCGTCCCAGGACAGCCAGTAATGCGTGGGCAGGTACGGGTGGATCGCTGACAGCTGCTGCACCTGGTCGCAGATCTCGCTGGCAACGGTCAGCACCAGAATTCCCGCGATCGCGCCGACCGGATGCTGGGTCAGTGTCGAGGCAGCCAGCCCGATCGCACCGAGCGACATCATCGCGACCGCGGCGTAGACGGCGACCACGAGCACCCGGAGAACGCCAGAGCCCAGTGACACCGTGTGCCGGACAGCAGCGTGACCTGCCCGGTGTGGAACAGGATCAGCCCCATGATCAGCGAGACCACGCAGACGACCAGGCAGGCCACGAGGCTGAAAGTCATGATCGCCGCGTACTTCACGAACAGCAGCCTGGTGCGCCCGGACGGCACCGTCAGCAGGCCGCGCAGTGTGCCGAGGCCGGATTCGCCCGCGATCGCGTCGCCGGAGACGACGCCGACGCTCAGCGGCAGCAGCAGCAGGCTCAGCGTGAACGTGAGCACGACCAGGGCCAGGAACACTCCGTTGCCGGCGAGCTGATTCAGGAACGGCGGGCCGCCGCCGGGACCGTTCACCGATGACAGCGTGAGCCGGAACACGATGCCGAAGAACACCGGAACGATCGCGAGCACCCCGAGCAGCGCAAGGTTGCGCGGCCGCCCGAAAGTCAGCCGGAGCTCAGAGACAAAAAACCTTATCCAGGCGGGAACGGGGTTAGCCCCACCCGGCAGCTCCTCGCCAGGCCGGTCGAGCCGGGGCCGGACGGCGGCGGCGTGCCCGTCCGCAGCCGGGCTCGTGGCCGCAGCCGGGCTCGTGGCCGCAGCCTGGGCCGTGGCCGATGCCGGGGCCGTGGCCGATGCCGCGCGAGCGCCGGTGCCCGGTGCGCCGCCGGAGGTGTCAGTCGACATCGAAGCCCTCCCCGGTCAGCTCCACGAACTCGTCCTCGAGGCTGCGCCGCGGCGTCTCCAGCCCGGCCACCGGCACGCCCGCATGCACCAGCCGCGCGCAGACGTCCTCGGGAAGCAGATCGCCCAGATCAGCCGTGACCTCGCGGCCCGCCTGTGCTACCCCGGCCAGGCCGAGCTCACCGAGTACGCGCACGGCCAGCTCGGGCGCGGGCGTCCGCACCAGCAGCCTGGCCGCACCGCCGCCGCGGCCGCGGAGCTGGGCCAGCGGCCCCTGATAGACGAGCTTCCCGGCGCGCATCACGCCGACGTCAGTGCAGACCTGCTCTACCTCGGCCAGCAGGTGCGAGGACACGAACACGGTCGTCCCGTCCGCGGCAATCTCCCTGATGAGGGTTCGCACCTCGCGGGTGCCCTGCGGATCGAGGCCGTTGGTCGGCTCGTCCAGGATCACCAGCTGCCGCGGCCGCAGCAGGCTGGTGGCGATGCCGAGCCGCTGCTTCATGCCGAGCGAGTATGCCTTGTACTTCTTGTCGGCGGCGGCGAGCAGGCCGACGCGGTCAAGCGCCCGGTCGATCCGGGCGTCGGCCGTCGCCCGGCTCGCCGTCCGGTCGGCCGCGTCGAACCGGGCCAGGTTGCCCCGGCCGGTCAGGTGCGGGTAGAACGCAGGGCCCTCGACGAGCGAGCCGACCAGCGGCAGGGCCTCCGCCTGCGCGTCCGGCATCGGCATGCCGAGCACCTCGTGCGTGCCCGCGGTGGGCCGGATCAGCCCGAGCAGCATCCGGATCGTGGTGGTCTTGCCGGAGCCGTTCGGGCCGAGGAAGCCGTAGACCGAGCCGGCCGGCACGGCCAGGTCGATGCCGTCGACGGCAAGCTGCCCGCTCCCGTACCGCTTGGTCAGCCCTCTGCTGGCTAGCGCAGTGCTGGCTTGCGCAGTGCTGGCTTGCGCAGTGCTGGCAGTGCGGGCTTGCGCAGTGCCGGCGAACCCGGTGCCAGCCGCCGCGTTGCCGGCCGACGCGTCGCCGGTGCCCGCGGCCGAAGTGGTCAGCGGGCTGAAGCCGTCTGTCATGGACCGGCAGCCTATCCGGCGTCAGCGGCGACGTCCGCGTAGAGCACGGCCGGGGTGACCGCGCCGGCCAGGATCTGGCCCTTGCTGGTCACCAGCACGGTCAGCAGGCTTGTCTGCAGGAGCCGGCCGCTGCCCCAGGTGCCGTGCACTGCCCTGGTCGCCAGCAGCAGCGTCCGCAGCGCGGCCATATCCGGACCAGGTGCCGAACCAGCGATGACCTGGGTAGCGCTGGCTGACTGTGCTGACGAGGAACTGGAGAACGTGCCGCCCGTCTGGACCGCAGGGCCGCCATGCGCGCTGAGCAGCTGCCTGACGGCGGTGGCCACCTGCGGGCTCGGCGGAGTCGCGACGACCGACAGCCAGTCGCTGCCCAGCACCCGCGGCGCGCTGGCCCTGGCGGCTGCCTGCGCCGCGGAGGCGGTCAGCGGCGCCACAACCGTGCTGCGGCTCACCGCCTTCCCGTGCCGGGCGGCGCTGAGCTGCGCGTCGAACTGCTTGATGATCAGGGCGCGCTGGGTCGCGGACATGCTCTTCGGCAGGCTGCGGGCGAACTGTGCCTTGATCCGCGCAATCTCCTTCTTCGACATCCCGGGCAGCGAGCCCGCCGCGCTGGCCCTCGCCACCGACGTGCTGGCGGGCAGGCCGGCCGCGCTGACCGCCGGGACGGGAAGCCCGCCGAGCTTAAGGCCGCCAAGGCCCGCCTGGCTCAGCCCGGCCTGGCTCAGCGCGGACTGCACGCTGCTCGGCACCGTCTGCCGCTTCACTATCGCGCCTGGCGGCGGGGTGAAGGTGAAGTTGGATGCCGCCGGAGTGCCGAAAGTCAGTGCGGTGAAGCCGATGCTGTAGGCCAGCGCCGACGACGCGCGGGTATAGACCTCGACCCGGAGCGGGATGTGGCGGCTGGCATCGATCGCGATCAGGATGCTGCCGACGAGCGACTTGCTGCTCCGCGGCACCAGCGACAGCTGGTAGGCCGGGATCCCGGCCACGTAGACATTGCGCTGCACGCTGACGACCGTCGACGGGCCGACGGCCTTGAGCACCTGCGCTGCCGCGGCCTGCGGGGTGTCGGGAATCTGGCTGCTGCCGGACTGCGGGCCGGTCCCGGCCTGACCGGGGAGGCCAGTGAAGCGGGCCGGGAGCGCGTACCGGGTCGCGGTCTGCGACTTGCTGCTCCACACCCACAGGGTGCGGCCGTCGAGCCGCGCGTCGGTCTCGCCGTCCTGCACCGGCTGCGCGACCCTGATGTGCCGCGAGTCCCGGTACCAGATGGTGACCGACTGGTTCCCGGTCGCCAGGCCCGAAGTGCCGCTCTGCTGCTGCAAGGCCGCGGGCAGCGACGGCAGGCCGAGGTCGGAGGTCTCCTGAACGGTCGCGGTCAGCGGACCGGGCGCCTTCGCCTGGGCAGCCTCGGTCAGCAGTTGCTCAGCGGTGCGGGACGGCAGCGACGGCACGGCCGCGGCGCTCGCCACAGCGGCAGCCGCAATCACCACCCCGGTGACCGTCACGACCCCCGCCGGAACCGCCCATCGTGCCCGAACGCCCAGTCTGCGCACTTGCTCTCACCCGCCGTATTCTCAGCACCCCGCGTTAGCCCCACAATAGCGGCCGGTCCGGCAAAAGCACGTCATCCCAGAGTATGAGCCGCAGGTCAGCCAACAAGTCTGGCCGGTCCTGCCGGGTTTCGCCGGAAGAGTTTCCGTGCGCTTTACCCGCCGCCGGGAGCAGGCAACCGCAGCCGGGACCAGGCAAGCACCGCCGCGGGTGCTACTGCCCGGTGGCCACGCCGCCGCCCAGCGGGTCGCCGGCATGCTCGCCCATGGCGTCCAGGTTGTCGTGCGCCGGGTACTTCGCCGCGGCCGGGCCGTCCGCGAACGCAGTCAGAACATTCGCCGTGACCCGCCGGGTGAAGCGGCCGGCGGCGCTGGTCAGGCCCCAGCCGTACAGCGGCGGCCCGAAGGACTCCACCCAGCGCATGGTCCGGTGTTGAAGACACCCGCTCCCCCGGCGTGGGTGTAGTAGGCCGAGTCGGCGAAGCTGCTGACGCCGTGGCAGACAAGCGGCGAGTGCGCGAGTACCTGGATCGGCCGCTCGACCGGGTAGCCAGGGGTCACCCGGTCGTACTCGATGCCCACCAGGACCGGGAACCGCGTGCCCTGACGGACGCCGGTGCCCCTGAACATCCACGCGTCCGGCGTCCGGACCACGTAGTCGGCAATCGCCGGGTAGCCCTCGTAGATCGTGCCGATCAGCGACGACTCGGGGTCCGGATTCGGCGGCTCGCGCCAGTCGCTCGTGACCAGCCGGTTGTGCTTGCCGTACATCGGGTCCAGCTCGTAGCTGGTCTTGTAGCAGACCACGAGCCGGTTGTCACCGAGCGGCGTGGGCTCCAGCCTGGTGCGGCGGAACATCGCGTTCGCGCCGAGGAACGCGATGTTCATTCCCCTGTCCCTGGCGGCGGTGACGATCGTGCGCTCGGGCGGCGACCAGTACTCGTCGTGACCGGGCGAGACCAGCGCCGCCGCTCCGTCCAGTGAGTGCGGGTCGCTGGCGATATCCATGCTGGTCAGGTACGCAAGCGGCAGCCCGAGTCGCTCAGCCAGGTTGATCAGCTTCCGCTCGTACACCATGAACAGGTAGGCGCCGTCCATGTCGATGGGACGGTCCAGGCTGACGGCGTAGGACCGGTTGTCGTAGCCGCTGCCGGGGCCCAGGTACAGGTCGTACTCGCCCCAGGTGTTGTAGGCCTGCCACGTCGGCACCGCGTTCTTCAGCACGACCTTGCCGGCGGTGCTGGCCGACCGCACCGTCACCGGAACGTATCGCTGCGCGCCGGAGTGCGCGTCCAGCCGGAACAGGTACGCGCCCGCCGGCCAGTCGTCGGTCGGGACGGTCAGCGAGACGCCCCAGCTGGTGTGCACGGTCCTGGTCGAGTCGTCGAAGCCGGGCGGCCGCTGCCGGTGCCCGCGTACGGTGCCTGACTGCCACACCTTCCTGGCCAGGTCGCCGCCGTACCAGCCCATCCGGAAGGCCTTGACCTCGAACTCGCGCGAGGTCGTCGACACGTACAGATCGATCGGCTCGCCCGGCAGCACGCTGGCCTGGCCGGCGTACCCGCCGATCTCATCCGGTGCGCCGAGATTGCTGATCCACCAGTGCCGGTCGCCGGGGAGATTGTTCTCGGCAGCGGTCGTGAGCGGTGCCGCTGGCTTACGCGGCCCGGTGGTCGCGGCCGCCTTCGCCGCGGCGGAGTGAGCCTGCTGCGAGCCGGCCGCGTTGCTGATCTCGATCCCGGCCACGACGGCGGCCGGGACGGCCGCTACGGCAGCTGCCCGGCCGAGGAATGCCCTTCGGGTCCAGCGCATGATGCAAGCATCTACCCTGCCCGCGCTGCGCTACGTCTAGACCCTGCAGGCTTCGGCCATTCTGTGATGATTCTTGGGACCGCTGTGGATGTCCGGTTACCAGCCGTGCCACGGCAGCAGCGCGGTAACGGCGACTGCGGCGAACAGCAGTGTCAGGTAGACGATCGACAGGTGGAACAGCCGCATCGGCGCTGGCGCGCTGCCCGCCGCGATGCGGCCGCGCAGCCGGTGCGCCTCAGCCAGGAACCAGCCGCCGAGGCCGAGGGCGCAGCAGCCGTAGATCCAGCCCGCCGACGGGGTGAGCAGCAAGGTCACGGCGACCATGATGTAGGAGTAGCGCACGATCTTCGTCGCGACCACGGCGGGCGTGGCAACGACCGGCAGCATCGGCACGTTCGCGGCCGCGTAGTCGTCGCGGTACTTCATCGCCAGCGCCCAGAAATGCGGCGGCGTCCAGAAGAAAATCACCGCGAACAGCACGCCGGCCGGCCAGCTCACCCGGCCGGTCACGGCGGCCCAGCCGACCAGCACCGGGAAGCAGCCGGCCGCGCCGCCGATGACGATGTTGGACGCCGTGCGGCGCTTCAGCACGATCGTGTAGACGAGCACGTAGAAGACGATCGCGGCATCGGCCAGGGCTGCCGCGAGCCAGTTGGCCGCGAAGCCGAGCAGGAGCGTGGCGGCCGCGCCGAGCAGTATTCCGGACGCAAGCGCCTCGCCCGGCTTGACCGCCGTCGCGCCGCCGGAACCGCCGTGAGCGGTCGCCCTCGCCACCAGCGGCCGTCCCGATGTTCGCTTCATGACCGCGTCGATGTCGCGGTCGAGATAGCAGTTCAGGGTGTTCGCGCTGGCAGCCGCGAGCGCTCCGCCGACCAGGGTGACGACTATCAGCCAGGCGGACGGCAGCCCCTCGCGGGCCAGGAACATGGTCGGCAGTGTGGTGACGAGCAGCAGCTCGATAATGCGCGGCTTCGTCAGCAGGAACAGGCTGCGGGCGATGAGACCGACCGGACGGCGTCCGCCCGCGTGGCTGGCACCAACCGGGCCGTCAGCCGCCGTGTCGCCTGCGCCGGCCGGGGCGCCCGGATCTGCCGTGCCAGGCTCGAGCGCGCCCGTCACCTGTGTCACTGCCGCGCCTCCGCCACTTGCCGTGCTGCGGCCGCTGAATCACCAGCGCCGATTGCCGTCCCTGTCGCCGCGGGCCGCCGGGGTCATGGGGGGCATCCTCCGGCCTGCAGCCAGCTGCGTAAATCCCATCGCGCCTGCGTGCCGGCCACCGCGTCAGCAGACACGTTACCGGGACCGGATAGGTGCACGGGCAGCGGGCCGTTGCCGCTGCACCGACATGCTGCCACTCCTACGCTTCGCTGTCGACTGACTGCGAATCGTAATCACTCCCGCTCGCGGCGCTCCGGTCCCAGGGCGCTGCGAGACGGCCCGTCTGCGGCGGCTGCGGGGATCAGGCAATCGGCCAGGGCAGGCGCAGGTAAGTTCGGTGTGTCACCGGCCGCGGAGTTCGAGAGGTTCTACAGACGCATGGACGGTACCGCTGCTGCCGGGCCTGGCACCGCAGGCACAACCGCCGGGACCGGCACAACCGCCGGGACCGGCGCAACCGCCGCGACCGGCGCCGACCAAGCGACCGGTGCCGGCCCGAAGCAGCCCGGCACCCTGCCCGCTGGCGGCCAGCCCGGTCGCGCCCGCCCGGTGCCCGCCAGCCCGGTGCCCGCCAGCCCGGTGCCCGCCAGCCCGGTACCCGCCAGCCCCGGCGGTTCCGCGGCCTGCTGGCGATGGGCGCAGCCGTGCTGCTGGCCGCGGCAGCCGTGGTCGTGCTGATCGCCGCAGGCGGCCACGGAAAGCCGACGACCGCGACTCCGGCCGCGCGCAGTTTCAGCCTGCCGGAGCTCGGCCAGGCCGGCCAGCGGGTGTCGCTGGCGGCTTATGCGGGGCGGCCCGTGCTCATCAATTTCTTCGCCTCCTGGTGCGCGCCGTGCAAGCGGGAGACCCCGCTGCTGGCCAGGTTCTACCGGGCCCATCACGGCCAGGTCGTGGTCATCGGGGTCGACGCGAACGACGAGTCGGCTGCTGCGCTGAAATTCGTCTCGGCAGAGGGCGTCAGCTATCCGGTGGGCTTCGACGCTTACCCGGCACCGACCGCCGTCTCGTACGGCATCGTCTCGCTGCCGCAGACCTTCATGCTGAACGCCAGGCACCAGATCGTCCGGCACATCTCCGGTGCTGTCACCCCCCGAGAGCTGGCCGCCTGGGCCGCCACCGTGGCTGCCGCGAAGCGAGGCTAGGCCAGTGCCCGGCATGAGCGCCGCGAGCGCAGCGCTCCAGGCCACTTTCAGGACCGCCTTATTGCACCAGGGAACGCTTGTGTTCCTCCTGTTCGTGCTGCTGGCGATCGCCTGGGTGGCGTGCCGCGAAATGCTGATGGCGCGGGCCAGGTCCCGGCTCGTGACCCGGCTGGCCATCGCGCGGGCAGCCCGCCAGGCCGAGCCGACGGCGCGGCGCGTCCTGCGGATCGGCTTCGGCCTGCTGTGGATCCTGGACGGGCTGCTGCAGGCCCAGCCCGACATGCCGGGCGGCCTCCCGTCCGGGGTGACCGAGCCGGCTGCGGCCGGCTCACCGCGCTGGGTCGTGGACCTGGTGACCTGGGCGGGAACGAGCTGGTCCCGCCACCCGGTCCAGGCAGCGGCCGCGGCAGTCTGGATCCAGCTCGGCATCGGGATCCTGCTAGTCGCCACCTCAAGTGCGCGCTGGTCCAGGGTTGCCGGCCTGGTCAGCGCCGCCTGGGGCGCGGCGGTCTGGGTTTTCGGCGAGGCGCTCGGAAGCGTGCTCGCGCCCGGCCAGAGCTGGCTGACGGGCGCGCCAGGCGCCGCGCTGTTCTACTGTGCCGCCGGCAGCCTGCTGGCGCTGCCGCTAGCCGCCTGGCGCGGGCCGCGACTCGGGCGGCTGGTGCTGCGGGCAGGCGGTGCCCTGCTGATCGCGTACGCGCTGCTGCAGGCATGGCCTGGCCGCGGGTCCTGGCAGGGTCGCCTGCACGGCCGGCCCGGTCCGCTGGCCTCGGCCATCAGCGGCATGGCGGCCACACGGCAGCCCGCCGTCCTGCACGAGGCACTCTCCAGCTTCAGCTCGCTCGTCGCCGGTCACGGCTTCGCGGTCAACCTCGCTGTCGTCGCCGCGCTGGGCGCGACCGGGCTGTGCCTGCTGTCCGGCCGCCCGGCCGTCATGCGGCCGGCTGCGGTGACGGCCGTCGCGGTCTGCCTGGCCGTCTGGGTCCTGGTGCAGGATCTCGGCTTCCTTGGCGGCCTCGGCACCGACCCGAACAGCATGATTCCGCAGGCACTGCTGCTGGCCTGCGGCCTCGTGGCCATGTCCGCCAGGCCCGCGGCCGAGGCATCCGCCGCCGGCGCAGTCCGCAGCTGCACCGTCCGCAGCAGAACCCGCCGCCGCAGAGCCGCCGCGCAGTCCGGCGCGGAGCCGGCACCCTGCCGGTCCTGCAGTCGGCCGCCTCCCTGCGCGGGCTCGGCGTCGCGCTCGGCTCGGCGAGTACCAGCATGGTGTTCACGTTGTGGGCGGTCGCCATCGTGATGCTGGGCGCCGCTCCGATGGCGCTGGCGATGGCCCGCTAGAAACCGCAGCTGCTGAGCGCGGCGGCGAAGGCCGACTCCCAGCCAGACGGCGACCGAGCCGGTCCGGCCGGAGCCGGCTTGGCCCGCTCCAGGGCCGCGAGCGCCGACCGCGTCACGTCACTCGGCCGCTGCCGACGTGACCATGGCGTCGCCAAGCTCAAGCTCGTGCTGCAGGTTGTCCCGGCCGTGACCCTGCACTACGTCGAGCAGGAGCAACGGCCTGCCCACCGTCCGCGCCTCGGTGCAGGTGTCGCCCGAGCTGGTGATGACGAGGTCGGCAGCCGACATGAGGTCGGGTACGCGGGTGGTGAAGCCAAAGGCCCGCACCCGCGGCTGCCGGGCCGCGGCCGCCGACAGCTTCCTGGCCAGCCGCTCGTTCCGGCCGGCGACGGCAAGTACGTGCACGCCAGCGTCCGCGAGCGCCTCCGCGGCCGCTGCCACCGGGCCGAGACCCCAGGCTCCGGACATGAGCAGCACGCAGCGCTCGCCTGGCGGGACGCCGAGAGAAGCCCTGGCCTGCGCCTGGCTCTGCGCGCGGAAGAACGCGGGCCGGACCGGGGCCGGAACGACCTGGACGCGGGCATCGGGCTGGAACCTGAGCACTGCCAGCTCGGCGACCTCCGAGGTCACCAGGTACATGTCGACGTTGGGGTGCACCCACAGCCGGTGCGGCGTCGCGTCCGTGCAGAACACGATGTGCCGCATGGCCGGATACCGGGGAGCGAGCTGGCTGGCGGCGCCGGCGCCGGTAGCGAAAACGGAAACCAGCAGATCGGCCGGATGCTCGTCGAGGTAGTCGCGCAGCGGCTGCACGAGCTTGCGCCTGGCCATCGCGTCCACGGTCCGCGCGAGCCGGTTGCCCGTTCGCAGGGCGGCAAAATGGAATGCGTCGAACAGGCCGGGAACGCCCAGCATGGCGCGGAAGACCGTCTCGCCGGCCGAGCCGCTGCGGCGGCCGAGCATCTTCATGGCGTCCAGGGTGGCCGTCGACCAGTCCTGGCTATCCAGCGACGAGATGCAGGCCGCGGCCAGCACATCGTGGCCCATGCCGATCGATCCCGACAGCAGCAGCGCCGTTCTGCGATCGGTCATGCCTGCCCCTCACGGGAGGCGAGCCAGTCCAGGTACAGCCGGATGCCGCTCGAGAACGACGTGACCGGCGCCCAGTCCAGCAGTTCCTTGGCCAGCCGGGCGGATATGGTCACGCCCTGGTAGTCGGCAGGGCGGGCCTGCTCATGCCGCACCTGAACGGGGCGCACCAGGCTGCAGACCGTGTCGGCGATCTCCCTGACCGAGACCGGGGTGCCGCCCTCGAGGGCGATGGTCTGATCCGCCGCGGCCGGAGCAAGTGCGCGGACGTGGGCGTCGGCCAGGTCCTCGACGTACACGTAGTTCCGCTCCTGCTCCCCGGTGCCGGCGATGGTGATCGGCTCACCGGCCATCGCTGCCCGGACGAACCGGGCGACTACGAGCGCCTCCCGCATCCGCGGGCCGTAGGGGATGCCGTAGCGCAGGATGGTGAACTGCTGCCCGTACATCTCCCGGTAGCTGTGCACGAGCATCTCGGCGGACAGCTTGGTGGCGACGTAGACGTGGCCGGGGCTGCGGCAGGTCCACCGGAGCGTCCTCGGTCAGCTCGCCCTGCCCGAGCGCGGCACCGTACACCCAGACCGTGCTGGCCAGCGCGAACCGGCCGACGGCCGCCTGCCGGGCCGCGTCCAGGACGCGGGCCGTCCCCTCAACGTTGAGGCGCACCGCGCGCACGCGGGTCGGCGGCCACCTGGTTGACGTCGGCAGCCCCGGCCAGATGGAAGACAGCGTCGGCCCCGGCGACCGTCGCTGCCAGGGCGGCCGGATCAAAGATGTCGGCGTGCCGGTAGCGGGCGGCCGGGTTGCGCCAGCGGTCACTGACGTCCAGCACGCTCACTTCATGACCGGCGCCGATGCAGGCGGTCCACCACGTGCGAGCCGATGAACCCGCAGCCCCCCGTTACTGCGACGCGCATGGCAGCACCCTTACCCCCATCACCGCACCAGACACCCGGTATTCCGCTACGCCGCGGCCAGCGCGCCGTAAACGGCCGAGACTGCCGTGACCACCTGATCCGTCTCATCCGCGGTCATATCGGAGTGCACGGGCAGGCAGACGTGCCGGGCGCAGAGGTCCTCGGCGACCGGCAGCGGCGGGCCCGCGAACTCGGCAAACACCGGCTGCCGGTGCAGCGGCAGGTCATAGACCTCGCCTGCCAGCCGCACCTCATGCTCGTCGGCGAGCCGCCGGCGGAAGGCAGCGCGGTCCGTGCCGGGCGGCAGCACGGCGATGTACTTGTAGTAGTTCCCGCGGCAGCCTGGCGGCTCGCCGAGCGGGTCCAGTCCATCGAGGCCGGAGAGCACTGCGTCGTAACAGGGCGGCAACCTCGCGGCGGCGCCGGACGAACTCGGCGAGCCTGCGCAGGTGGACAAGGCCGGTCACGGCCGCGAGTTCCGGCATGCGCCAGGCGTAGCCGTGCAGCACGTGATGGTTCGCGCTGACGGTCCCCTTGCCCTGGTCCCGGTAGATGCGGGCCTGCTGCTCCAGGTCCTGCGACGGCGTCAGGATCATCCCGCCCTCGCCGCAGGTGATCACCTTGGTCGGGAAGAAGGAGAACCCGGCCGCCTGCCCGAACGCGCCCGGCGGCTGGCCGTGCAGGCTGGAGCCGTGCGCGTGGGCCGCATCCTCGACAAGGGCGACCCCGGCCGCCGCGCACATCCGGCTGAGATCGGCGGCTGCCGGGGTGATGAGGCCGCCGATGTGCACGAGCATCGACGGCGGCGGTCAGCGGCGTCAGAGCCGCCGCCACCGTCTGCGGGCTCAGCGCGAAGGTGACCGGGTCGATGTCAGCGAACACCGGCCTGCCCCCGGCTCGCAGCACCGCCTCGGCAGTCGCGAAGAAGGTGTTGGCGGGCACCACGACCTCGCGGCCCGCGACGCCGATGCCCCGCAGCATGATCTCCAGCGCCGCGGTCCCGCTGGAAACCGCGATCGCGCGCGGCGCCGGGCCGCCAGGCCCGCAGTGCGCCGCCGCGAAGGCAGCCTCAAACCGCCCGGTATAGGGACCGAGGGTGAGGTTGCCGCTGGCCAGGATCTCCGCGGTCGCGGCGGCGATCTCCTCTCGGTCCGCTGCCGGGAACACGACGCGAGCTGCCTGCACTGCCAACCGGATCCCCCTGCGGTTTCGGGCTTAGTGACCTGGCCATACTCCCAGGTCATAACCCGGCGTGGCCGGACCTCGACCCAGCGTGTCCAATGGCAAGGTGTGCAATTGCCATTTCCTGACCGTCGGCCGGGCGCATGACTAACGTGGCGCCAGGGACCCACCGCAGAGCGGAGAACAGCCATGACCGAGCGACGCGGCACTGCCGCGAGAGCGTGGCGGCCGGCCGCGGGCGCGGCCGTCACTGCTGCGGCGGCCCTTGCCATCGCGCACGCCGGGCCGGGCCTGACCGGCTTCGGGCCGGTGCGCCGCCGCCTGTTTCCGCGGCTGGCGGGCCAGGGCGTTCCCGGTCATGTGGCACTTACCTTCGACGACGGGCCCGGATCCCGCGTCGACGCCGGAGTTCGCGGCGGTCCTGGCTGCCCGCAACGTGCGGGCCACTTTCTTCCTGCTCGGCAGCATGGTCATGCCGCGCGCCTTCGCTGGCTGCCGAGCTCGCCGCTGCCGGTCATGAGATCGGCGTGCACGGCTTTGACCACCGGTACCTCACCGCACGAGGCCCGCGCGCGACCAGGTCCGACCTGACCAGGGCCACGGAACTGATCGCGAATGTCACGGGCACCAGGCCGCGGCTGTTCCGGCCGCCCTACGGCGTCCTGACTGGCCCGGCCCTGCTGACCGCGCGGGAACTCGGGCTGACTCCGGTGCTGTGGGGCAGCCTGGGGGCGGGAGTGGACGCCGGGCGCCTCGCCGCAGTCGGTCCTGCAGACCTTGCTGACCGGCCTGGACGGCGGTGTCACCGTTCTGCTGCACGACTCCGGCTGCACCTCGCCGCCGGGCGCCTGGCAGGCCGGCCTCGGGGCGCTTCCGCTTCTGCTGGACGAGTGCGAGCAGCGCGGGCTGGCTGTCGGCCCGCTCCGCGAGCACGGCGTGCCCGCGGGCGGGCCGGCCAGGCTGCCCTGACCGGCAGAGCTGCTAGCCGGAGGACCAGTTCAGCTGGTCTGGGAGCGGCGGGGCCGCACGACCGACCCGACGACGCCGGTGGCGCCGTAGGCAAGCGCGCCATGCCATAGCGCCGAGAAGGCGCCACCGAGTACGCCGCTGCCGTCCAGGACGGCGAGGACGAACACGATGATGGCGGCTGCGGCGCCCGGCAGCACGGCGAATCGCCATGGCCTGCTCCGCGCCCACCGGAGCGCCCGGCTGTGCCGGCTGCGGACCAGCGCGCCCGCGCCGGCCACGGCGAAGAACGCGGCGATGCCCAGCGACACCGGCGTGAGGAACTCCAGATGGAAGAAGATGAGGTGCGCGATCATGTCAGCAGCCGTGACGATGACGCCCGCGGTGCCGGCGAGCTTCCACGGCGCGTCCGACATCGCGGCGCCGGACACGGCCATCTCCTCGCGGCGGCTGAGGTCGGCCTGGTAGGTGCTAGGCGGTGCAGACATTTGTTGTCTCCTGCGTGCGGCGGTGCCTGACGGTCTCAAGATATATCTCCTGCGCGGCGCTGACAAGATATATCTCCTTGCAGCGAGGCGACGGGCCTGACGGCCTACGCCAGCGACTTTCAGCGCGGGATACTCCCAGCGGCTGCGGCGCCTTACAGGGCATATGTCCGGCTTCGTGACACGCCGCCGAGCGGATGAAGAGTCCTAGCCTGGGCGTGAGCGCTGAACGCGGACATTGCGGACAGGCAGCGGGCGGAGTGCAGCCAGCGCGGCCGCGTGCGGCTGCCGCCGCGCGCGGAATGCCTGATCCGGCGGCAGGCGTCTGACCAGGCAAGACCGCGGGGCACAGCAGATCGCGATAGGCGATCCTCAGAGCCCGTTCAGCTAACGTCCAGGTCAGTAGTGCTTACTTGGTGAGCAGGCATTTTCGACGAACTGCGTCCGCCGAGGGAAAAGGGCCCGAGCAGCCGGACATAGGCTGGCATGGCACTGGGCAAAGGGTGATGGAGATGGACGAGCAGAACAGCGACGGCCAGCAGCCTGGCTTCTGGGAATCCTGGACAGCGGATGACAAGTCCGGTCAGCCGGCGGACGAGGCGAGCCAGGCAGCTGCCGCTGAGTCCGGCCAGCCTGCCCAGCCCGCGAGCCCGACGGGCGAGATGCCTGCTTACACCCAGCCAATTGGCTACCCGCAGCCCGGTTACACCGCGCCTGGTTATGGCCAGCCCTGGCCTGGCTCCGGCCAGCACGGCGGCTACCACCAGGCCAGCTACGGCCAGCCCGGCTACGGCCAGCCCGGCTACGGCCAGCCGGTACGGCCAGCCCGGGTATGCCCAGGGCGGCTATCCGGCCAGCGGTGCGCCTGCCGAGGGCCAGCCCGGCCGAGGGCGAGCGCCTGACTCCGGCCAGCCGGGTTACGGCCAGCCGGGTTACGGGCAGCCGGCGGCTACGCCTGGCAGCCCGGCGGCTACCAGCCCGGTTACGGGCAGCCGGCTACGGGCAGCCCGGCGGCTACCAGCCTGGCGGCGGGTTCGGCCAGCCACCCGGCGGCGGCTACGGCCAGCCACCCGGCGGCTATGGCGGTCCCGGCGGGTTCGGCCAGCCGCCGCCACCGCGGCGACGCCGGAGCCTGGCAACGACCGCCATCGCCTACCTCGCGGTCGCGGCTGTCGCCGCTACCGCCGGCGGCCTGGCCGTGGCCTTTGCCGACAACACCGGCAGCCAGCCGTCCGCTAGCTCGGGCAGCGGTGTCGGCGGCTCGGGCAACGGCGGCTTCCCTAACTTCAACGGCGGCGGTGGCACCGGCAGCTCCGGCAGCGGTGCAGTCACGCTGCCCAGCGGCACCCTGAAGAAGGTCGAGCAGGCGGTAACGCCGGGCCTCGTCGTGATCACCAGCAACCTGAAGTACGACGGCACCGGTGCCGCCGCTGCGGCCACCGGCATGGTCATCAGCAGCAACGGCCTGGTACTGACCAACAATCACGTCATCAACGGCACGACTGGCCTGACGGCCAAGGTGGTGTCGACCGGCCAGCGGTACACCGCCAAGTGGGTCGGTTACGACAAGGGCTCTGACGTTGCCGTCATCCAGCTGGAAGGCGCGTCCGGGCTGCGGACAGTTCCGCTCGGCGACTCCTCGAGCGTCAGGATCGGCGACGACGTCGTCGGCATGGGGAACGCCAACGGCACCGGCAGCATCAGCTACGTCCCTGGCACCATCACCAACCTGAATCAGACGATTACCGCCAGCGATGACGGTAGCGGCGTGGCCCCCGAGCGTCTCACCGGCATGCTGCAGACGAACGCCGACATCATTCCCGGGGACTCCGGCGGCCCGCTGGTGAGCACCGACGGCAAGGTCATCGGCATGGACACCGCGGCGAGCACGGACAGCACCGCCAACTACCACGCAGGACGTTGGCTTCGCGATCCCGATCAACCGGGCTATGACGATCGCCAGGAAGATCATCAACGGCCAGTCCGGCTCGGGCGTGCAGGTGGGCAGCTCCGGCTTCGTCGGAGTGCTGGTGCCGAGCGGCAAGAACGAGACGCAGAGCACCGAGACCAGCCCGCAGGCCCAGCTGCAGCAGGAGGAGGCGCAGCAGCCGAACGGGAGCGAGGTCAACCCGTCGCCGCAGAGCTGCGTCCAGAACGACCAGACCCCTGGCGCTCCCCCGAAGATCGCCCCGGTCAGTGCGGGCACGCTGGTGCTCGGGTCGCTGTGCCAGACCCCGGCAGCGGCGGCCGGCATCGAGGCCGGCGACGTCATCACCCGGGTGAACGGTCAGCAGGTCACCTCGCCCGCGTCGCTGATGACGATCCTGCTGGCCATCCACGGTGGCACCAAGATCTCGCTGACCTGGGTGACTACCGTCTGACCAGACGCTGACCCGCACCATGACGCTGGCGTCGGCGCCGCCGTCGTAAGCCGGAACCGTATCTCCTGCCGGATGCGCGCGGGGGAGCAGTGGCGTCCGGGCGCCGCTGCTCCCCCGCCGCCTGTCTGCTGCCGCGAGCGCGAATCGCGCTAGCCGTCGAGCCAGCCGAGCATCTTCGCCTCGCACTGCCCGACCTCTGCCACCGGCACGTGCTCGTCCCTGCTGTGCGCCAGCTGCGGGTCGCCGGGGCCGAAGTTGACCGCCGGAATGCCGAGCGCGGCGAACCTGGCCACGTCGGTCCAGCCAAGCTTCGCCCGCGGCGTGCCGCCCATGGCCGCCACGAATGAGGCCGCCGCGGGCTCGCCCAGGCCCGGCCGCGCGCCGCTGGCCACGTCGGTCACGACCACCTCCCAGCCGTCGAGCACCTCGCGGACGTGGTCGGCAGCCTGCTCAGCCGACCGGTCCGGCGCGAACCGGAAGTTCACGCTCACCACGCACTCATCCGGGATCACGTTCCCGGCCACGCCGCCGCGGATCCCGACGGCATTCAGGCCCTCGTGGTAGGTCAGCCCGTCCACGACGGGCTGCCGGGCGGTGTAGCCGCGCAGCACGTCGAGGATCCCGCCCGCCGCGTGGATAGCGTTGACGCCGCGCCACGAGCGAGCGCTGTGCGCCCGCTGGCCGCGGGCGATCACGTCGGCGCGCAGCGTGCCCTGGCAGCCGCCCTCCACGACGGCGCCGGTCGGCTCGAGCAGCACGGCAAAATCGCCGGCGAGCAGGTCCGGCCGGGAGCGGCTGAGCCGCAGCAGGCCGTTGCGCTCGGCTTCGACCTCCTCGCAGTCGTAGAAGACGAACGTCACGTCCCGCACTGCCGTTGTCAGCTGCGCGGCGACCCGCAGCTGCACAGCCACGCCCGACTTCATGTCGCAGCTGCCGCAGCCGTACAGCATCCCGTCCGCTAGCCGCGATGGCAGGTTCGAGTTGACCGGAACGGTGTCGATGTGCCCGGCCAGCACCACCCGCTCGGCCCGGCCGAAGTCGGTCCGGGCGACGATGACGTTGCCGGACCGGTGGACATCCAGATGAGGCAGGCCGGCCAGCGCGGCGGCGATAGCGTCAGCTATCGGCTCCTCGTTGCCGCTGACGGACTCGACATCGACCAGGTCCGCGGTCAGCTCGGCCGCAGACCGGGAAAGATCAAGTTCGGCGGTGTCAGATTTCACCGGGGCAGCTTAGCCCGCGACCGGAGGGTGCTCATGTTTCACGTCGATTCCGAGGTCGGCCGGCTGCGGCAGGTCATTGTGCACCGGCCTGGCCTTGAGCTGAAGAGGCTTACTCCGGACAACGCGGCCGAGCTGCTCTTCGACGACCTGCTCTGGGTGACTGAGGCCCAGTCCGAGCACGACGAGTTCGCTGCCCTGATGCGGAGCAGCGGCGTGCAGGTGCACTACTACGCCGACCTGCTCGAGCAGACCATGGTGATCGATGAGGCCAGGGACTATGTGCTGGACCGGATCTTCGACTACCGGCTGCACGGCCCGCTGGCGGTCGAGGCGCTGCGCCGCGCGTTCGCCGCGCTCGACCCGGCCGCGCTGACGACGTTCCTGATCGGGGGCATCACCAGGCGGGAGTTCGCCGAGCTGGCCGAAGAGCCGCAGAGCATCGCCTTCCGCTCGCTCGACCCGGACGGGTTCGTGCTCGCGCCGCTGCCCAACGTGCTCTACCAGCGCGACACATCGTGCTGGATCTACCAGGGCGTGTCGGTCAACCTGATGCACAGGCGGGCTCGCGCCCGGGAGACGATCAACGACGAGGCGATTTACCACTGGCATCCGATGTTCAGCCAGGCTGACTTCGAGGTGTGGTACCACGGCGCCGACAGCGGCCCGGCCTCCCTGGAGGGCGGCGATGTTCTCGTGATCGGGAACGGTGCCGTCCTCGCCGGGATGAGCGAGCGCACGCAGCCGCAGTCAGTGGAGATGCTGGCGTACCGGCTGTTCTCCGCCGGCGCCGCCGCGACCGTGCTGGCCGTTGACATGCCGAAGGCACGTCAGTTCATGCACCTGGACACGGTGCTGACCATGGCTGACTACGGGGTGTTCATCAAGTACGCCGGCATGGGCATGCTGCCGTCCTACACCATCGAGCCGGGCAGCGGCCCTGGCGAGCTGAAGGTCACCGACCATCCGCCGGAGGAGATGCACGACGCCATCGCAGCCGCACTGGGGCTGCCCGCCATCACCGTGCTGAGCGCGACGCAGGACGTGCACTCGGCAAAGCGGGAGCAGTGGGACGACGGCTGCAACGTGCTGGCACTCGCGCCCGGCAAGGTCATCGCCTACGAGCGCAATGTCACGACCAACACCTACCTCCGGGACAACGGGATCGAGGTGCTGACCATCCGCGGCAGCGAGCTCGGCCGCGGCCGCGGCGGGCCGCGCTGCATGACCTGCCCGATCGAGCGCGAGGCCTGAGGTTCGAGCAGGGTCAGCCCGCGGACGGGGAGGCAGCCTGCCCGGAGTTGTCCTGCAGGGCGGCGAGCAGGGTGTCAATGCCGATGTCAGGCCGGATGGGGTTGCACGTCGGGCACTGCGGGCCTGGCGCCGGGATGTTGAGCCAGAACCCGTCGACGACTGACCTGGTCGCCAGGAAAGCCGCCAGCAGCTGGCGGGCTGTGACCGGACTGCCAGGCGGGTTGGTCGAGAGCCCGGCGAGCAGGCCCACCTGACGGCTCGCCTGGCGTGCCTGCCTGGCAGCCGCGGTCACGAACGCCGCGTAGTCAGCGGCGTCGCGCTCGAGGCTCTGCGCCTGAATCACGATGACATCGGCCCGCGCGGCCAGCCGGGCCAGCAGGCCGAGGTCAAGCAGCCGCCGCCACCGCGGCCCGGCGCCTGCCGGAGCGAGCACGGTCACCAGGTTGACGGCCGGAGCCACGATCAGCTGCAGGCCGCGGTCATGGGCCGCCGCAGCCGCGCGGTCAGCGGCCGCCACCGGGTCGCGCTGCTCGCCTGCCGGGGTAAACGCCCAGGCTTCCGGGTCGTACAGCACTGCCTCCGTGCCGCCGGGAAGCTGCCCGTCGCGCACGGCGGCAGCCAGCTGCGCAGCCGAGGCGAAGGCGACCGCCGGCACCGACCCGGCCAGCTGCCGGGGCTGCTGGCCGGGCTGGAGCAGCTCGTAGACCCGCAGCCGCGACAGCCCGGTCCTGACCGTCGCGTTGGCGGCGACCTGCGCCAGTGCGGGCCGGGTCAGCAGCCAGGCGGGCGCCCCGCCGGCCCGGCCCGCAGCGGACGGCACTACCCGCTCACCCGCCATGGTGGCCGCCCTGGTGCCGCATCCTGCCGCCAGCACAGCCGGCGCCGCGGCCAGCAGGCCGAGGCAGCGTCTCCTGGCCAGCCCGCGGGCCGGGACGCCCGCCGGCGCTCACCGGCGGCCGGGCCGGACAAGGGAGACATTGGCCGTCATGCCGTCCAGCGGCGGATCGGCCGGGTCGGCTCGCACGTCGACGACCGCCTCGTACATGTCGCCGTCCGCGGTCTCGACCGGCGTGGCGAGCACCTCGCGCACCACTCCGGGCAGCCCGGCCAGCCGGGCCGCCGGAACCGACACGATGACCGCCTGACCCCGGCGCAGGGCCGTCGCCAGGCCCTGAGGGACCAGGGCGAGAACCGCCCAGCTCGCGGAGGTCCGGAGCTGGATCACCGGGAGCAGCGCCGACCCGCCGGCGCCGGCGCGGGAGCTGACCTGCGGGGCATCGGGCAGCAGCGAGAACAGCGGCGGCACGGACACCGGAGCGGTCCGGCCGGGGCCGATGTAGTCAGGCACGCCGGCCGGCGGCCGTGGTGTCGCCAGGCGCGGCATCGACCGCGGTGACGACGCCGGCCGCCGGCGCGACAATCCGGCGCTGCGCGAGCGCCTGCCGGTCGGAGGCCAGCCGCGAGCGGTCCCTGGCCAGCTGCGCGCGGTCGCCGGCGACCTCGGCCGGGCCGGACTGCACCGCCAGCTGCTGCCGGTCCGCTGTCACCGCCGCCTCGTCCGCGGCCTCGATCGAAGCCTCACCGGGAGCAGCCTCGGTGGCCAGCAGCTGACCCTGCCTGACCTGGTTGCCGACACGGACGAGGACCCGCGCGACGACGCCGCCGGTGGCGAAGTTCAGATTGAGCACGCCCGCGCTCATCACCGAGCCGGTCATCAGCAGGTCGTCGTCCCGGCCGATCTGCTGGACGTACACGGCCGAGCCGAGCACGCAGCCAATCAGGATCAGCAGTCCCGCCATCCGCTGGCCGGCGGTGGTCCGCCGGGATGGCCACCGGCGGCGGCGCCCGCCGGCGCGGCTCGGCGTCGCCGCCGTGAGCATCCGCGGGTGATCCGGCAGCCACCTCCGGCTGCTCCGCAAGCTGCCCGCCGGAATACAAGGACGCGGTCACGCCAGCCCCTCCCCCTCCCGCTGCCCGTCGAGAGCCGCGGCTCACCGCTGGCAGCCAGCCAGAAATCCGCACGACGAATTTTGATAATGACTGAGCTTAGAGAGCGCGGCAGCGCCTTGGCGCGTGCGGGGACTCTTCCGGCGTTTTATGCCCGTGCATATCAAGAGCCGCCGAGAAGATAACTTTCGCACCTAGCCTGACCTCGGTCTTTTGCTGCTGACCGCACCATTACCGCCAATCCGCCAATGGCCGCGCGGGCCTTGTTACGCATTATCAGGATGAGCGCGGCGGCCTCCCAAGTAATGTTCCTCGGGCACTGCCACTATGACCGCGGCCGGCACCGCGCGAGGCGACGTAATGGACCAGGGGGCCAGTAGATGAACATTTCTCTGCTCGGTGTCACCGCGGCGATGCTGTCGGCACTGGTGGCCGCCTGCATCCTGCCGCAGCGCGCCGAGCGCGGGGATGACTCCGGGGACGGCAGATCGGTGGTGCTGATTCCGCGGCCGGTGCCTACCTCCCGTCACCGGCCCCGCACCTGGACCTTCCTGGCGGTGACGGCCGCTCTCGGCCTGGTGTTCGCCGGCTGGCGCCGGCCGGGGTTCCCGCAGCTGTACGCCGGCGCCGTGCGCGCCGTCGCGGTCGCGATCAGCCGGGACCCGGCCGGGGTTAACGGCTACGTCGCACGGCTGCGGCCGGCCACGCTCTTCCTCGCGGTCGCCTATATCGTCGGCATCTCCCTGGTCGTCCGCGCCGATATCGGACGGCGCCTGGTGATGCTGGCGCACGCGCCGCTCTATCTCGCGATGTCGCTGCTGGCGCATGCCCTGATGATCGCCGCCGGCCTCGCCGACCGGCTGGCTGGTGGCCCCGTTCGGCATCGAGGCAACCCTGGTCAACCTGCTGATCGGCGGGCTGGTAGTCACCCGGATGACGCTGACCGGCTTCATCATGCCCCGCGGTACCACCGTCCCGCGCAGCCGGCCGCGCTGGGCCTGGGACAGCATCCTCGCCGGCGCTGCCATCCTCTGCGCGGTGGCGCTGCTGATCTGCGTCTACGCGTTCACCTCGGCTCACGGGGGCAGTGGCGCCTGGCAGCTGTTCCTGCCCCTGTACGCGGTCAGCCTGCTGTTCGCCGCGACCTTCGCGCCGCTCTGCCTGCTGTGGTGGCTCAGCCCGCGGCTGCCCGACCCCGGCAGGCAGCGCCCGCCCGTCGACATCATCGTCCCGGCGTACAACGAGGCCGAGAACATCGCCGCCCTCATCGAGTCCACGGACCTGGCCGCGGCCAGGTACGGCGGCCCGGTCCGGGTCATCATCTCCAATGACGGGTCGAAGGACGCGACTGAGGCGATCGCGGCCGACGCCGTCGGCCGGCTCGCGTACGCCTCCGGCCTGGTCCTGACCGCGCCCAACGGCGGCCAGTCGATGGCGCTGAACCGGGCGCTCGGGCTCGCGACCGCCGAGATCGTGATCAGGATCGACGCGGACTGCATCATGGGCCAGGACGCCCTCGTCTACAGCGTGCCCTGGTTCGCCGATCCGGTTATCGGCTCGGTCGGCGCCATGGAGGAGCCGCGGACCGATCACGTCACCTGGTTCCACCGGCTGCGGACGCTGGAGGCGCTGTTCCAGTTCCGGTTCGCCCGGCTCGGGCAGAGCCTGGTCGACGGCGTGGTGGTCGTGCCCGGCACCTATACCGCCTTCCGCCGCCAGCCCGCGGTCGCGATCGGGGGGTTCCCGGTCGGCATGAACGGCGAGGACAACGACCTGACGATGCAGCTGGGCAGGCTTGGCTACCGCATCGTGATCGACCCGCGGATCCGGTGTTATGAGGACGTGCCGCGGACGCCGGCCGAGTTCATCGAGCAGCGCACCCGGTGGGCGCGCGGCGGATTCCACACCTACGCCAAGCACCAGCCCATACGCAGCGGATCGGCCGGGCCGCGTGTCTGGCTGTGGACGCTGCGGCGGAGCTTCTCCTGGTTCTCCCTCCAGGCCGGCATGGTCGCGCCGATCTTCATGGCAGAGCTCGCGCTGACTCATCCCGGCTACCGCAGCAACCTGGGCATCCTCGCGCTGCTCTACGTGGCCGGCGGCGCACTGCCGCTCGTCGTGAGCCTGCCGCTGGCCGTCGCCCACCGGCAGTGGCGCAGCATCGCCTGGATGCCGACGTGGTTCGCGTTCGCGTTCCTGCGGCGGCTGGGCACGCTCGAGGCCGCTATCTCACTGCCCACCAGACCGCTGCGGGCACGTGGCGCCGCTGTCCCGGCCGCCCGGCCGGCAGTGCCCGAGCCGCGCACTGCTCCGGCGCAGGCCGCGGCCGCCCCGGCCCGGTAAAGAGCAGGAACCGGAGCCGCCGGCCGCGCGGCCCCGCTTTCGCGCGCCCAGCCGAAGCCCGCGGGGTCGCCCTTACTACCGCCGGCCGGGCGGGCGGGACTGGCTTACACGCAGCTCGTTCCCGTCCTGGTGACTGTGGTTCCTCAGGGGCCGCATGGAGTTCGTTAGGAATCGCGGCGCAGCCGCATGGGTCCTGTTTGGAGCCGCTGTCTGCCCAGTTCAGCGCGGTTGTATGAGACGTCTGCTTCTACCTAGGCGTCCGCTGGAGGACACCATGTGGGACCTGTTCTATATCGGCCTGACGATCGTCGTCTTCGGCGTCCTCTGGCTCATCCTCAAGGGGGTCGAGACCTTTGAGCGCTGAGAACTGGATCGGGCTGATCGGCGGCTTCCTGCTGATCGTGTACCTATTCGCGGCACTCGTGTTTCCTGAGAGGTTCTGATGAGTAGCGCAACCGCAGGCTGGCTCCAGGCGGGCCTGCTTGTCGCCGCGCTGGCCGTGTGCTACGTCCCGCTCGGGAACTACATGGCGCGCATTTTCACCAGCGACAAAGACTGGAAGATTGAGCGCGGCGTCTACAAGCTGATGGGCATCAATCCCAAGGCCGACCAGAAGTGGAGCAGCTACCTCCGGAGCATCCTGGCCTTCTCACTGGTCAGCGTCCTGTTCCTGTACGGGCTGGAGCGGCTGCAGCACTACCTGCTGCTGAACGAGCACATGGCCAACGTGCCGCCGGACACGGCGTGGAACACCGCGGCCTCGTTCGTCACCAACACCAACTGGCAGAACTACGCCGGCGAGTCCACCATGGGCTACCTGGTGCAGATGGCCGGCCTGACCGTGCAGCAGTTCATGTCCGCTGCCGTCGGCCTGGTCGTCGCGATCGCGATGATCCGGGGCTTCGTCCGGTCCAGGACCGACAAGCTCGGCAACTTCTGGGTGGACGTCACCCGGGCCTCGTTCCGGCTGCTCATCCCGATCGCGGCCATCATCGCGATCATCCTCATCGCCAACGGCGCGATCGAGAGCCTGCACGGCTACCAGACGATCACGACGCTGTCCGGGGCTAAGCAGACGATTCCCGGCGGCCCGGTGGGCTCGATGGAGGCCATCAAGGACCTGGGCAACAACGGCGGCGGCTTCTTCAACACCAACTCCGCGCACCCGTTCGAGAACCCGAACCCGTGGACGAACTGGCTCGAGATCTTCAGCCTGCTGCTGATCCCGTTCGCGACCCCGCGCGCGTTCGGCAAGATGGTCAAGGACAACCGGCAGGGCTACGCCCTGGTCGCCGTCATGGCGATCATCTGGCTGATCGCGATCGGCGGCATCAGCTTCTTCGAGGCGCACTACGGCCTCGGCGGGGCCACCGCCGCGAAGCTCGCTCACGGCGCCACTGAAGGCATGGAAACGAGGTTCGGCACTCCCGGCTGCTCGTTGTTCGCGGCCTCGACCACGGTGACCTCGACCGGGGCGGTGAACTGCTTCCATGATTCGCTCACCCCGTTCGGCGGCGGCATCGCCCTGTTCGACATCGCGCTGGGCGAGATAGCACCTGGCGGCATCGGCGCCGGCATGTACGGCATCCTGGTCCTCGCCATCGTGACGGTGTTCGTCGCCGGGCTGATGGTCGGCCGGACGCCGGAGTACATCGGCAAGAAGATCCGGCCGGTGGAGATGAAGTACGCAGCCTTGTACTTCCTGACACTGCCGGTGGTCATCCTGACCGCGGCCGGGCTGTCGATCGGCACCCATCAGGGGCAGGCGGCGATCTTCAATCCTGGCCCGCACGGGCTGACCGAGATCGTCTACGCGTTCGCCTCAGAGGCCAATAACAACGGCTCCGCGTTCGCCGGGCTCGGCACCGTCGGCCATGTGGTACCAGGCGGTCGGCGGCATCGTGATGCTGCTCGGCCGGTTCGCGCCGGAGATCTTCGCGCTCGGCCTGGCCGGATCGCTGGCCAGGCAGAAGCCGACACCCGCGAGCGCGGGCACGCTGGATACCAGGACGCCGCTGTTCGTCGGCATGCTCGTCGCCGTCATCCTCATCCTGGTCGGCCTGACCTACTTCCCCGCGCTCGCTCTGGGCCCGTTCGCAGAAGGACTGCACTGAATGGCTGTGACAACCACGCCGGAGGCCCCGCCGGCCGAGGGCGGCACGTCGGCCGAGCGCGGCCAAGGGCCGGATCGGCGGCGGCCTGCTCGACCCCAAGATGCTCTGGCAGTCACTCCCGGCCGCGTTCAAGAAGCTGGACCCGCGGGTCCAGATCAAGAACCCGGTCATGTTCGTCGTCGAGGTCGGCGCGGTGCTGACCACCGGCACGGCCATCAGACACGCCCGGCCCGGTCGGTCTTCAACTGGACGATCGTCGTCTGGCTGTGGCTGACCGTGGTGTTCGCCAACCTGGCCGAGGCCGTGGCCGAGGGCCGCGGCAAGGCCCAGGCCGAGACGCTGCGCAGGACCAAGCGGGAGACCGTCGCCCGCCGGCTGATCGGCTGGCAGCCGGGCCAGAAGGAACTGCGCGAGGAGGAGGTGCCCGGCACCCAGCTCACCCTCGGCGACTTCGTGGTGGTCGAGGCGGGCGAGATCATCCCTGGCGACGGTGACGTCGTCGAGGGTGTCGCCTCGGTGGACGAGTCGGCCATCACCGGCGAGTCGGCCCCGGTCATCCGCGAGTCCGGCGGCGACCGGTCCGCGGTCACCGGCGGCACCAAGGTGCTGTCCGACCGGATCATCGTGAAGATCACCTCCAAGCCGGGCGAGACCTTCATCGACCGGATGATCGCCCTGGTCGAGGGCGCGAAGCGGCAGAAGACGCCGAACGAGATCGCGCTGAACATCCTGCTCGCCTCGCTGACGATCATCTTCATGCTGGCCGTCATCACGCTGCAGCCGATGGCGTTCTACTCGGGCGCGCCGCAGAGCCTGGTGATCCTGGTGGCGCTGCTCGTCGCGCTGATCCCGACCACGATCGGCGCGCTGCTGTCCGCGATCGGCATCGCCGGCATGGACCGGCTGGTGCAGCGCAACGTGCTGGCCATGTCCGGCCGCGCCGTCGAGGCCGCGGGCGACGTCAACACGCTGCTGCTGGACAAGACCGGCACCATCACCATCGGCAACCGGCAGGCCACCGAGTTCCTCCCGGTGCAGGGCGTCACGGCTGACGGAGCTGGCCGACGCGGCGCAGCTGTCCAGCATGGCCGACTACACCCCCGAGGGCCGGTCCATCGTGGTGCTCGCCAAGGAGAAGTACGGCCTGCGCGAGCGGGACGAGGGCGAGCTGCAGGGCGCGGAGTTCGTCGAGTTCACCGCGCAGACCCGGATGAGCGGCGTGGACCTGGCCGACTGGCGGGCGCGAGGTCCGCAAGGGCGCCGCCGCCTCGGTCGCCCAGTGGATCCGGCAGAACGGCGGCACCCCGCCCGCGGAGCTCGGCGCGCATGGTGGACGGCATCTCCGGCGTCGGCGGCACCCCGCTGGTCGTGGCGGAGAAGGCACGGCGGCACCGCCCGCGCGCTCGGCGTGATCTACCTCAAGGACATCGTCAAGGAGGGCATCGCCGAGCGGTTCGCCGAGATGCGCAAGATGGGCATCCGGACCGTCATGATCACCGGTGACAACCCGCTGACCGCCAAGGCCATCGCGGACGAGTCCGGCGTGGACGACTTCCTCGCCGAGGCGACGCCGGAAGACAAGATGGCGCTGATCAAGAAGGAGCAGGAAGGCGGCAAGCTGGTCGCGATGACCGGGGACGGCACCAACGACGCCCCCGCGCTCGCCCAGGCCGACGTCGGCGTGGCCATGAACACCGGGACCTCGGCCGCCAAGGAGGCCGGGAACATGGTGGACCTGGACTCCAACCCGACGAAGCTCATCGAGATCGTGGAGATCGGCAAGCAGCTGCTCATCACCCGCGGCGCGCTGACCACCTTCTCCATCGCCAACGACGTGGCGAAGTACTTCGCGATCATCCCGGCGATGTTCGTCAGCGTGTTCCCCGGCCTGCACAAGCTCAACATCATGGGGCTGCACAGCCCGAAGTCGGCCATCACGTCAGCGATCATCTTCAACGCGCTGATCATCATCGCGCTGATCCCGCTGGCGCTGCGCGGTGTCAAGTACCGGCCGTCGTCGGCGTCGGCCATGCTCCGCAGGAACCTGTGGATCTACGGCTTCGGCGGCCTGATCATCCCGTTCATCGGGATCAAGGCAATCGACCTCATCATCATGAACATCCCTGGATTCCGGTGATCTGGAAATGAATCGTCTACCGTCCTTCGTCCGCCAGCACCTGATCGGGCTGCGTGCCCTGCTGGTCTTCACCGTCATCTGCGGGATCGTCTACCCGCTGGTGATGTTCGGCATCGGCCAGGTGTTCTTCAGCCACCAGGCCAACGGGTCGCTGGTCAGCTACCACGGCCGGGTCGTCGGCTCCAGCCTGCTGTGCCAGGAGTTCACCGACGCCAAGGGCAACCCGCTGCCGCAGTACTTCCAGCCCCGGCCGTCCTTCGCGATCGTGGACTGGGAACTGGAAACTGTCCACGGCAAGTACGTCGTCGAGGGCACCGGGCCGAACAACTACGGCTGCAACCCGCTGCTACTCCTCGGCGTCGAACCTTGGCACGAACAACCCGGCCCAGGTCCAGTTCATCAAGCAGCGGCAGGCGCAGATCGCCGCGTTCGACCACGTGCCGGTCTCGAAGATCCCGCCCGACGCCGTCACCGCGTCCGGATCCGGGCCTGGACCCGGACATCTCCCCGGCCAACGCCGCGATCCAGGTGGACCGGGTGGCGGCCGCCAGGCACGTCAGCCCGGCGCAGGTCGAGGCCCTGGTGACGCAGTACACCACGGGCCGCACGATCGGGTTCCTCGGCGAGCCAGTCGTCAACGTACTGCTACTGAACCGGGCCCTCGATGAGAAGTACCCGGTCGCTGGATGAGGGCCGCATCCTCATCGTCGAGGATGAGCCCGCCCTGCTGCGCGCACTGCAGATCAACCTCCGCGCGCGCGGCTACGAGGTAACCACCTCGACGGCCGGGCGGGCAGCCCTGGTCGAGGCAGCACGGCGGCCCCCCGACGCCGTGCTGCTCGACCTGGGGCTGCCCGACGTGGACGGCACCGAGGTGATCCGCGAGCTGCGAACGTGGTCGGCGGCCCCGGTCATCGTGCTGTCCGGCCGCGCCGGATCGGGTGACAAGATCGGCGCGCTGGACGCCGGTGCCGACGACTACGTGACCAAGCCGTTCTCGATGGAGGAGCTGATGGCCAGGCTGCGCGCGGCGCTCCGCCGGGACAGCCGCGGCGGACAGTACCAGCGTGTTCCGCATCGGCGGCTCCCGTGTCGACCTGGCCGCTCATACCGTCCTGCGGCAGACCGACGGCCGAGCGAGCCCGAGCCCGTGCACCTGACCAGGACGGAGTGGCGCATGCTGGAGGTGCTCCTGCGGTCCGCGGGCCAGCTCGTCCCGGCCCGCACGCTGCTCACCGAGCTGTGGGGACCTGGCGCCGAGGACAGCACCCACTACCTGCGGTTCCATATGGCCAGGCTGCGCCGGAAGCTGGAGGACGACCCGCCGCGGCCGCGCCACCTGGTGACCGAGCCCGGCATGGGCTACCGGTACCAGCCCTGACGGCCGGCCATGAGACGCTCAGATCAGGGGATGTCATGAGTACGGAGCGTCTCGCGGACGTCCGGGCTGCCGTGGTGCCGGGCAGCCGGGGCCAGCTGAGGATCTACCTCGGGCTCCGCCGCCGGCGTCGGCAAGACGTTCGCCATGCTCAACGAGGGACACCGGCGGAAGGAGCGCGGCACCGACGTCGTCGTCGGCTACGTCGAGACGCACGGCCGGCAGCACACCGCCGACGCAGGTCGGCGACCTGGAGGTCATCCCGCGGGCAAAGCTCCCCTACCGCGGCAGCGAGTTCGAGGAGATGGACCTCGACGCCGTGCTCGCCCGGCATCCGGAGGTGGCGCTGGTCGACGAGTTCGCGCACACGAACGTCCCCGGCTCGCGCAACGAGAAGCGCTGGCAGGACGTCGCGGAGCTGCTGGACGCCGGCATCGACGTGATCTCGGCAATGAACATCCAGCACCTGGAGTCGCTGAACGACGTCGTCGAGAAGATCACCGGCGTGCCGCAGCGGGAGACCGTCCCTGACGCGGTCGTCCGCGCCGCCGACCAGGTCGAGCTGGTCGACATGACCCCGGAGGCGCTGCGCCGCCGGATGGCGCACGGCAACATCTACGCCGCCGAGAAGATCGACGCGGCTCTCACGAACTACTTCCGGATCGGCAACCTGGCCGCGCTGCGCGAGCTGGCCCTGCTGTGGCTGGCCGACAAGGTGGACGAGGGCCTGCAGCGCTACCGCGAGGCCCACGACATCCAGGACGACCTGGGAGGCGCAGGGAGCGGGTGGTGGTCGCGCTCACCGGCGGTCCCGAGGGCGACACGCTCATCCGCCGGGCCGCCAGGATCGCCGCCCGGTCGTCCGGCGGCGACCTGCTGGCCGTGCACGTGACCTCATCGGACGGGCTCACCGGCTCGGATCCGGCCGCGCTGGCCGGGCCAGCGGCGGCTCGTCGAGTCGCTGGGCGGCACGCTACCACCAGGTGGTCGGGGACAACGTGCCGGACGCGCTGCTCGACCTTCGCCCGCGCCGAGAACGCGACCCAGCTCGTCCTCGGCGTCAGCCGCCGCGGCTGGCTTGCCTCGCTGCTGACCGGGCCGGGCGTCAGCACCCGGACGATGCGCGACTCCGGCGACATCGACGTGCACATCGTGACGCACTCCCACGTGGGCCGCGGCCGCGGCCTGCCGCGAGTGCCACGGCGGCCTCAACTGGCGGCGCCAGCTGGCCGGCTACGCCCTGGCGGTCGCGCTGATGCCGCTGCTGACCCTGGCCCTGGCCGGCCTGCGCGGGAACCTGAACCTGACCAGCGACGTGCTGGTTTTCCTCGGCGGCGTCATCGCGGTCGCCCTGGTCGGCGGCTTCATCCCGGCCGTGCTGGCGGCGATCGCGGGGTCGCTGCTGCTCAACTACTACTTCACGCCGCCGCTGTACAAGTTCACCATCTCCGACCCCAACAACGCGCTGGCCCTCGGTCATCTTCGTTCTCGTCGGCGCTGACGGTCAGCTCCGTGGTCGACACCGCGGCCAGGCGCACCAAGCAGGCCGCCAGAGCCAGCGCCGAGTCCGAGCTGCTGGTCGACCACGGCCGGCAGCGTGCTGCGCGGCCAGCGGGCCCTTCACGGCCGTGCTCGACCGGGTCCGCGAGGCCTTCGGCATGGACTCGGTGACCCTGCTGGAGCGCGAGGCCGCCGCCGCAGGGCAGCAGCGCCAGCGGGAAGTGGGCCGCCGTCTGGACCGCGGGCGACCACCCGGTGACCCGCCCCGAGGACGCGGACGTCGAGATGCCGGTCAGCGACGACCTGACGCTGGCGCTGCGCGGCAGGCCGCTGCCGGCCACCGACCGGCGGGTCCTCGGCGCGTTCGGCGCCTACGCCGCCGCCGCGCTTGAGCAGGGCCGGCTCGCCGCCGCCGCCGAGGCAGCCCGGCCGATCGCCGAGGCCGACCGGATCCGCACGGCGCTGCTCGCCGCGGTCAGCCACGACCTGCGCACCCCGCTGGCCTCGGCGAAGGCCGCCGTGACGCAGCCTGCGCTCCAGCGACATCCAGTGGGACGCCGAAGGACCACGACGAGCTGCTGGCCACCGCCGATGAGTCCCTCGACAAGCTGGCGCACCTGGTCGACAACCTGCTGGACATGAGCAGGCTGCAGGCGGGCGCGCTGGCGGTGTTCCCGCGCCCGGCCGACCTGGCCGAGATCATCGCCAGGTCGCTGGACGACCTCGGGCCGGCAGGCGCGCACCGTCACCGTGAGCATCCCGGACGGCGCTGCCTGAGGTGGCCGTCGATCCGGGCATCCTGGAGCGCGTCATCGCCAACCTGACCGCCAACGCGCTGCGGTACTCCCCGCCCGGCACGCCGCCGGCGCTGTCCGGCAGCGCGCTGCATGACCGGGTAGAGCTGCGCGTCATCGACCGCGGCCCCGGCATACCCGCTGACCACCGGGACCAGATGTTCGTGCCGTTCCAGCGCCTGGGCGACACCGACAACACCACCGGAGTCGGGCTCGGCCTGGCGCTGTCCCGCGGCCTGACCGAGGCCATGGGCGGCACGCTCGAGGCCGACGAGACCCCCGGCGGCGGCCTGACCATGACGCTGTCGCTGCCGGCCGTCGCCGCGCCGCCTGCCGAGCCGATGTCGGGCGAGCCGATGTCCGGCGAGCCGATGTCGGGCGAGCCGATGCGGCGAGCCCGCGCCTGGCGAGCCCGCGCCTGGCGAGCCCGGCTGCCGCGCCCGGCTGTCCGCGGGGCGGGACCATCAGGCCGGGCCGGGGCAGCTGACATGACAGGCTGGTGCCGTGACGACCGTGCTGGTGATCGACGACGAGCCGCAGATACTCCGCGCGCTGCGGATCAACCTGCGGGTGCGGCAGTACGAGGTGCACACCGCCGGGACCGGCACCGAGGCACTCGAGCTGGCCGCGAAATATCCCCCCGACCTGGTGATCCTGGATCTCGGCCTGCCTGACCTGGATGGCGTGGAGGTCATTCAGGGCCTGCGGGGGTGGACCGACGCGCCGATCATCGTGCTGTCCGGCCGCGCCGACAGCACCGACAAGGTCGAGGCGCTGGACGCCGGCGCCGACGATTACGTCACCAAGCCGTTCGCGATGGACGAGCTGCTTGCCCGGATGCGCGCTGTCAGCAGGCGGGCGAACGCCGACGGCGACCTGCCGCAGGTCCGGCTGGGCGACCTGACCGTCGACCTGGCGGCCAAGCGGGTGCTGCGGGCCGGAAATAACCGGCAACCACCAGACGGGCGGGAACGGGGACATCCGACTGACTCCGACCGAGTGGCATCTGCTGGAGGTACTACTCAGAAACCCCGGCAGGCTGCTCAGCCAGCAGCAGCTGCTCGCCGACGTGTGGGGACCCGGCTACGCCGACGCCACCGGCAACCTGCGGCTGTATATGGCCCAGCTCCGGCGCAAGCTCGAGCCCGACCCGGCGCGCCCGCGCTGGCTGCTGACCGAGCCGGGCATGGGCTACCGCTTCCAGCCCGATCCTGATCTGCCCTGATGAGCCGAAGCTGCCCCTGCTGAGCAGCTGGCGATCTACCGCAGATTCCAGTCCGAGCAGCTGGAATGACAACGAAGGCCGCCGCGCCCGGCACGGTGACATGATGCGCGCGGAATACTAGGAAACTTAGGTTGTCAGAAAACCGGCACATTGCCGTGGCCATGCCGTCACCATTACCGCATGGCATTTCGCAGGCAATCTGCTGTCCTCGCTGCCGTCGTTTCATTCCTGCTAGCCGGATCCGCCGTTCAGCCCGCCCGCCGCCGCCGCGCATAACACCCCTGACGCCCTTTCCTGGCATTCTGTCAGGTACGGCCTGATCACCATGACGGTGCCGCGGTCATGGCCTGTGATCAATCTCGCCCGCCACCCCAGCGTTTGCCCCCGTCTCGACCGTCATGCTGTTTACCTTGGCGAACCTGGACCTGACCCGGCGTGCCCGGCCGACCTGACCGGCAAGGCCGGTGCCGTTCAGGTGCTGCCGCTCAACCCGGACTCGCCCGATGCGCGGGCGGCGGTCAGGCCCGCGACTGCTGACGGCAGCGCTGCGCGGATTAATTCCGACAATGCCATCACGCACACTATTATCGTCATTGTTCCGGCCGCGCGGCTTGAGGTCAGCCTGACGTATGGCAGCGACCTGGCGACAATAGAGAAAATCAAGTCGTCAATTCATATCCGGCACTCGTCCGGGCCGACAGGTTCTGCCGCCGCCCGGCGGATTCGCCGGCCGCTCCGGCCATGACCGCGGGGCATGTGCAGGGCCTGTATCGAGGGCCCGGGTTTCGACACCTGCGCGGCACCGTCCGCAGCCACGATGAGAGGCTGGCTCAGATCGCGCTACCGCGCCATCGGCATCTACATCGGCGGAGTCAACCGCGGCTGCGCCCAGTCGAATCTCACCAGCAGCTGGCTCGCCGCCATCCAGGCGCAGGGCTGGCATTACTGGCCGCTGTACGTCGGGCTGCAGGCCGACTGCGTGGAGGCGCTCGGCGACGCCACGATCGTCGCGTCGAAGGCGGCGGCTGAGGGGCGGGCCGCCGCCGCCGACGCCGTCCAGCAGGCGAGGAATCTCGGCATCCCGGCCGGCACGCCCATCGTCGATGACATGGAGGCCTACAGCGGCTGCGGCCAGCAGGTCGTCACGTTCCTGTCGGCCTGGGACAGCGAGCTGCACGCCGACGGGTACCAGGCCGGCGTGTACGAGTCCTTCTCCAATATCGGCGACCTGGTCAGGGCCGCCGGGAAGATGACCGAGCCGGACGTCATCAACTACGCCGACTGGGACGGCGCGGCAACCACGGCCAGCTCCTACATGCCGGCCGGGATGTGGGCAGACCACCAGCGGCTGCACCAGTACCTTGGCGGCCACGACCAGACCTACGGCGGCGCGACGCTCAATATCGACGCCGACCAGCTCAACGTCAACCTCGGCGGTGCGAGCACGCCCGCGCCGCCGGGCTCGCCCGTGCCGCCGCTGCCGCTGCCGCTGCGGATCGCCCTGGGCATGAACAGCAACGGCACGGCCGAGTGGTTCGCCAGGGCCGCGAACGGATCGGTGCTGCATGCCTACCAGCACCCGATCGGCAGCACCGGCTGGGCGGCCACCAGGACGGTCGGCGACTCACCGCGCGATCTGGTGAGCAGCCCGGCGGTGACCTCCGACGCCGATGGCGCGCTGACGCTGTTCGCGGTCAGCCGCAGCGGGACGGTCGTGCATGCCTGGCAGCAGGCCGGAGAGCCGAACGACTGGGAGTGGGGCGGCGCGATCGGCACCGGCTCCCCCGGCAAGGTCAGCGGCGACCCTGCCGCGGTCCGCGAGCCAGGCGGCGCGGTCGGCGTCTTCGTCACCACGTCCGGCGGCACGGTCCTGACGACCAGCCAGACGGCCGCGAACGCCAACACCAGCTGGACCCCGTGGACCGCGATCGGGGGCAGCTGCGCGAGTTCGCCGGTCCCGTTCAGCACTGGCGGCGCAGAGCTGTACGCGGCCTGCGTGAGCCGCAGCGGCACGCTGTCAGTGGCCGCGGAATCCGGTGGCACCTGGTCCGCCTGGCAGCAGGCAGGGACCAGCACCGGGCTGGCCGGCGCACCCGCGGTCGTGACGACTGCCGCCGGGCAGACTGACCTGTTCGCCGGCACCTCGGCTGGTCCGGTCGACGAGGTGTACCAGGCCTCCGGTGCGGACGGCTGGACTCAGGGCGGCCTGCTGCCCGGCGGCCCGTCCGCGAGCGGCTCACCTGCCGCGCTTGCCTGGCCGGACGGCGGCGTAGCCGTCTTCAGCCGGCTGACCAGCGGCTCACTCGGCTACACGGTCGGTACCGGCGCCGGGGCGGGCAGCTGGTCGGCGTGGACCAGCCTCGGAACCTCCGTGCTGGGCACCCCGGCTGTCTGGCTGGACGCCTCCGGAGAGCCGCAGGCAGCGATCGTGACCGCCCAGCGCAGGCTCGCGATCGCCGGCTATGCCAGCAGCAGGTGGACCGGGTGGTCGAGCCTGGCCAGCGGGTTCTAGCCTGGCGGCTGCTGCCGGCCCGGCTGCTGCTGGCCCGGCTGCTGCCAGCCCGGCTGCTGCTGGCCCGGCGGGGGCTGAACCGGCGGCAGCTCAGGACCGGCCGGTACCGGACCATCCGCTCCGGCACTGCCGCCGCCCGCGCCGGTGCTCTTGGCGGCGACGCTCGCCAGCCGGTAGCGGAGCCGGCAGATCACCACGTTCTCCGTGCCGTGCTGGATAGCCCGCTCCAGCACGAACCCGCGCTGGTTGTGCAGGACGCGCTGCCACGGGTGCGCGGCCTGCACCTCAGGGATCAGCACCACCAGCTGATCATGGCTGGCCGTCTGCTCCAGGTCCCGCAGGTAGTCGACGACCGGAGAGCCGAGCGAGCGCTGCGAGCTGTGCAGGGTCACCAGCGGCACGCCCGGGTGCCACTGCTCCCATTGCTCGCGCAGGCGCTGATCGGCCTTGTGGTCCTCGGCGTCGTCATAGCAGACGGTCACCGCGACCACCTCGTCGCCGAGCGACAGCGCGGCCGAGATGCCCTCCCGGACCAGCCTGGACATGGCGCCGACCGGCACGACGACCAGTGAGTTGCGCCGGTCCGGCGGCGGCGGCATCTCGCCGATCCCGAGTGCACCGCCGATCCGCTGGTAGATGGTGTGCACCCGGCTGAACATGCAGGACAAGCAGCGGCACCACGATCACGACCAGCCAGGCACCCTCGGTGAACTTGCTGACCAGCTCGATGGCGAGCGCGGCGGCGGTGAACACCGCGCCCACCCCGTTGATGACGGCCGCGCAGGTGCCAGCCGGAGCCCGTGCTGCTCCCGCCAGTGCCGCACCATGCCGGCCTGGGACAGGGTGAACCCGACGAAGACCCCGATGGCGAACACCGGAATCAGCGCCTGGGTACTGCCGCGGGACACGACCAGCAGGATGCGCGGCCGCGATCGCCAGCACGCCCACGCCGTACCGGTGGACCTGCCGCTCGGCCCGCAGGAAGAACAGGTGCGGCAGGAAGTTGTCGGTCGCCAGCAGCGACGCCAGCACCGGCAGCCCGCCGAACGAGGTATTCGCGGCCAGGGCCAGCAGCACCGTGGTGATCAGCTGGATGGCGTAGAAGACGAAGTTATGGCCGAGCGCGGCCGCGGTCAGCTGGGCCAGCGTGGTCTCGTCGCCGGACGGCTCGGCGTGGAACTTTGCGGACCACGACCGCGATGCCGATCAGCATCAGGCCGAGGATGACGCCGAGCCCCATCTCGGTGTGCTGGGCCCGGCGCTCCCGCGGCCTGCGGAACTCCGGCACTGCGTTCGCGATCGCCTCCACTCCGGTCAGCGCCGAGCAGCCGGAAGCGAACGCCTTCAGCAGCAGCAGCAGGCCGACAGTCGCCAGCGGACGAGGATGCGGCTGCACCCTGCGGGAACGGCAGCGGCTGGGTGCGGAGCAGGCCGCCGACGATGACCGCGAAGATCGCCACGATGAACAGGACGGTCGGCACGATGAACAGCCGGGCCGACTCGGCCACGCCCCACAGGTTGGCCGCGGTGATCAGCGCCGAGCACGCCCAGGCAGATCCAGACCCGGTCCGGATACAGGCCCGGGAACGCCGACGTGAGGGCCTCGACCCCGGCCGAGACGCCGACGGCGGCGTTCAGGATGTAGTCGACGACCAGCGAGGCGGCGGCGATCAGGCTGGGCCGTGACGCCCAGGTGCGCCTTGGCCACCGCGTAGGCGCCGCCGCCGCTCGGGAAGGCCTCGATCACCTGCCGGTAGGAGATGACCAGCACCGCGAGCAGCAGCACGATGGCGAGCGTGACCGGGAGGGTGTAGTGCAGCGCCGACCGCCCCGGCGGCCGCCAGCACGATGATGATGGCCTGCGGACCGTAGGCCACCGAGGACAGCGCGTCCAGCGAGAGGGCGGCCAGCCCCTCCAGCGCGGTCAGCCGGTGCTTTTCCTCGTCCGGCGGCTCGCCGGCCTGCGGCTGCCCGGCGGCAGCCGCGACGTCTCCCCCAGCGGTCATGACTGCCAATACAAACATGCCGCAGGGTGCAACCCGACGGAGGCCGGGCTGGTACGGCCGGAATCAGTTCGCGGGAGCTAGCCCAGGGTCGCGATGAGGATCACGATGATCGCGACGACGACCACGGCGCCACCCGCAAGCAGCGCGATCCGCGCGGGGCTGCGGGCCGGGGCGGCAGTGCCCCACTGCGCGGTCGCGGGCTCCGACCGGTTCTCGGCGAAGGCACGGAACTCCGCCGTGCTCGCGGAGAGGTCCGGCGCCGCACGGAACTCTCCCGTGGTCATCCGCTGGCCGCTGGCTCCTGGTTCGTTATGACGCTCCGTCATGGCCATGACTGTAGCCGAAAGGGCCTGCCGCGACCGCCAGTCAGCAGATATCCAGTCGAAGCCGGGCCCAACTGGCCTTCTTACCGGGCTGAGCCGGGCGGAAGCAGGTCAGGCCGGTGCACGAGTCTCGACAGCACGATTACGCTTCGTGTCCGGACGACAAACGACTCGGCTCCGATCCGCTCCACTACCTGCTCGAAGTGGTGCACGTCGGCGGCCCTGATGTGCAGCAGCGCATCCGCCTCACCGGTGACCGTGCAGGCGTCGATCACCTCCGGATGCCGGATGACGGCGGCGGCGATCTCCGCTGGCGAGGTGCGGCCCCGGCAGAACAGCTCGACGTAGGCCTCCGTGGTCCAGCCCAGGGCCTCCGGGTTCACCCGGGCGGCGAAGCCCGTGATCGCCCCGGTGGCGCGCAGCCGGTCGACCCGCCGCTTGACTGCCGGGGCCGACAGCCCGACCTGCGAGCCGACCTCGGCATACGTAGCCCGCGCGTCCTCGACAAGCGCGGCCACGATCCGCCGGTCCAGGTCATCGAGGGTCATAAGCCGACGCTAGCGTTGCCGGCACCCGCGGGGCCGGTCAAACACGGCTGGTCAGGCCGGCGTGGCCCGGTTATCCCGGCAGGGCCCTCGTTATGCCAGGAGAGCAGAGCGCAGCCGCGCCAGCTCGGCTGAGCTCAGCCCGTGATCAAGCAGGTAGCCGCCAGCCGACCCGCTCATCGTCCTGGCCCGGTCCAGGGCGCTGAGAATGAGCTCCGGCGGGCTGGCGAGCAGCCGGAGCCGGAGGGCGTCACCAAGTCCGGTGCTGTCCTGAAGCTGCCGGATGGCCGGCGTCCGTTCTGGATCCAGGTAGCGGGCGCTCAGCGCGTAGTCGGCCGCGATCACCTCGTCCGGGACGCCGAGAGCGGCCAGCACCAGCGCGACGACGATGCCAGTCCGGTCCTTGCCCGCGCTGCAGTGCACGAGCGCCGGCAGCGCCGCCGGCGCGCACAGCTCCCCGACCGCCGCGGCGATAGCGGCACCGCACTCCGCGATGAGATGGCGGTAGATCGACTCCAGCTCCGGATCCAGCGCGCCCAGGTCTCCGGTCAGGACCGGGACATGCGCGACCCGGACGGCCAGCCCGTCCAGCATGCTCGGCGCGATCTGCGTCTCGGCCGGCGTGCGCAGGTCCACGATGGTGCGCAGCCCGATCCCGGCCAGCACGGCCACATCGCCGGCGTCGAGCCGGTGCAGGCCGTCAGAGCGCAGCAGCGCCCGCCAGCGCAGGAACCCGCCGTCGGCCGGATAGCCGCCGACATCCCTGAGGTTCATCAGGCCCTGCAGCTCGATGCGCCGGCCATCGGCAAGTACGAGGCCCTGAATGCCGGTCTCGCCCCGCCAGCTGGACATGTCAGGCTCAGCCTGTCCGGCCTGCTGCGTCAATCCCGGCACCCCGCTCGCTCGTTGCCCGCCAGAACACGCACGATCTCATAACGCACATTTCCGGCTCGCTTCCTGCGCCCGGCCGCCGGGTGAACGGCGCGGCCGGTACGGTGACCGGAAGCGAAGGGAAGACACAGCAATGACGCGACTTGGCGGCATGTACGGCCCGGACGCCACCTTCCTCGGCGTCGCCCGCGCCGACCTCTCCGAGCCGGCCTCCTGGGCCGGGGCCGACATCATGATCATCGGCGCGCCGTTCGACGGCGGCACGTCGCACCGGCCGGGCGCCAGGTTCGGCCCGCAGGCCATCAGGTTCACCGACTACCTGCCGCACGATGGCTCGCGCCCGCATCTGGCCCTCGGTGTCGACCCGCTGGCCGAGCTGACAGTCGCCGACGCCGGGGACATCGAGATGCCATCCGGCGACACCGAGCTCTCCCTCCGCAGGCTCGAGGAGGCGGTCCACCAGGCAAGTGCCGGCGGTGCGATCCCGGTCATCCTGGGCGGCGACCACACCATCGCGTTCCCCGATGCCACCGGCGTCGCCCGGCACGTGGGCTGGGGCCGGGTGTCCATGATCCATTTTGACGCGCACGCGGATACCGGCGACACCCAGTTCGGCGCGCTCTACGGCCACGGCACTCCGATGCGGCGCCTGATCGAGTCCGGCGCGGTCCGGGGCGACCGGTTCCTGCAGATCGGCCTGCGCGGCTACTGGCCCGAGCCGGAGACGCTGGACTGGATGGCGGGGCAGCGGATGCGCAGCTTCGAGATGACCGAGGTCGTGGCCAGGGGCCTGGACGAATGCCTGACCGAGGCCTTTGCCATCGCGACCGACGAGTGCGACGGCGTGTTCCTGTCCGTCGACGTCGACGTGGTGGATCCCGGCATGGCGCCCGGCACCGGGACGCCGGAGCCGGGCGGCCTTACCGGGCGGCAGCTGCTGGACGCCGTCCGGCGGATCGCCATGGAGCTTCCGCTGGCCGGAATCGACGTCGTCGAGGTCGCTCCGCCCTTCGACCACGCGGAAGTCACCGCGTACCTGGCGAACCGGGTGGTACTCGAGGCGCTGTCCGGGATCGCCTGGCGGCGGCGCAGGCTCGCGGCCGACCCGGCCCGCCCGGCGCGGGACCCGGCCGGCCCGCTGCTGGCCGGCCGCGGGCCGGCGCTAGTGGACCAGGATCGCGATCAGGAAGAGCACTGAGTCGTACAGGAAGTGCGCCAGGATCGGGCGGCTGAGCTTCCCGTGCTTCTGGAACGACCGGGTCAGGAAGTACCCGAGCGGGAGGGTCAGCAGCGCCGCGAGCCCGTAGTAGACGTGGTAGCTGGTCCGGAGCGCCAGGCTCAGCCAGAACGCGCGCCACGGTGACCAGCCGAGCTGATCCAGCCGGGTCAGCAGGTAGCCGCTCACTGCCGTCTCCTCGGCCACTGCGGTGATGAAGGCCTGGCTCAGGCCGAAGATCACGTAGTAGGCCGGCACATGCAGCGGCCCGGAGGTGTTCACCAGGGCCGAGTGCCTGAGCGCGGTGAACGGGATTGCCAGCAGGAGCTCGCAGCCGAGCCCGGCTGCGGCCAGGCCAATCGCGACGCCGGCGTCGGACCAGCCTGCCCTGGTCAGGCCGAGATCGGAGGGCTGCTGCCCGGTCCTGGCCAGGAGCAGCAGGGCCAGCGGCACGACCGCCGCGACCGGAAGGTAGCTGAGCAGGCCGAGTACGACGTTGACGACTGGCTGATGCGGGTCAAATGTCGGCAGCTGGCTGAGGCTGGAGTGGGTCGTCTCGTGCACGCTGAGCGTCAGGATCGCGCTGATGACCCACGGGAACAGCAGCGCGATCATCACCAGCCTGGTCTCGATGACCAGATCGCGCCGGGTCAGCTCGCGGACGCGCACCGGGAGCCGCGGCCCGGCCGGGACCCAGAACTGCCAGCCGGCCGGGCGGCCGGCCAGTCCGGAGGCGGCTCCCAGCCCGGCGGTGGCTGCCAGCCGGGCGGTGAATCCGGCCATCCGGGCGCTGGCCGCCAGATCATGCGCTGCGTGCTCACGTCACCATGATGCAGTAGCCCGCGGCCAGGTCCGCGCGGCCGCGAGCGGCCCCGCGCGGACAGTGCGAACAGTCCGGTTACCGGCGGAAGACGAGCTGCCCGGGCGGAATGGCGCACAGACAAGCGGAATGTGCCATTCTATCGGCCATGATCAACCGCAAGAATGCCTTCCTGTGGCTGGCGATCGCCGTTCTTGTCGTCGTTCTGCTGCCGGTAGTGGTCTGGGTAATCGCCGGGATCGTGGCATTCGTCAGCTACTGGCTGTCCATTCAGTTCCACCCCCATCGCGCCTGCCGGGCGTGCGGCGGATCGGGCCGTCACACCGGATCGGTCTGGGCCTACGGGAGCCGCCCGTGCGGATCCTGCGGCGGCCAGGGCAGGCACCGGCGGTGGGGGGCCCAGGTCTTCCATCGCGACCAGCGGGTCCGCGCCGAAGCCCGCGCGGGCGAAGCCAGCCGGCGGCGCGCCCGGCCGCTGTAGCGGCCTGCGTATGCAAAATGGCTGATGGGACGCGGGTGTACCAACGACCCGATCTATAGTTGGTGGATGCTGGACCTGACCCGGCTTCGGGTGCTGGTCGCGGTCGCCAGGAACGGCTCAGTGACGGCTGCGGCACGCGCGCTCAACTACGCCCAGCCGTCGGTCAGCCACCACATCGCCCGGCTTGAGGCGGAGACCGGAACTCAGCTGCTCGAGCGCGTCGGCCGCGGCATCCGGCTGACCGAGGCCGGCCGCCTGCTGGCCGAGCGGGCCGAGGAGATCATCGGCCGGCTCGACGCCGCCGAGGCGGAGCTCGCCGCCCATGTCGGCCTGCGGGAAGGCCGGGTGCGGCTGGCGGCGTTCCCCTCGGCGCTCGGAACCCTGGTGCCGGCCGCGGCAGCGCGGCTGGCCGGTGAGACCCCGGGAATCGAGTTCATGCTGACCGAGGCCGAGCCGCCGGAGGCACTGCGGATGCTGCGGGCCGGGTACGTCGACGTCGCGGTGGTCTTCCAGCACTACCAGGAAGGTGTCGACCCAGCACCGCCGGAGCCCGCGGACGAGGGCACCAGGGGCGTGCTGCTGCTCGACGAGCCGGTCCACCTGGTCGCTGCGGCCGGCGCAGGGCACGACCCTGAACCAGTCCCCGACCTGACCGCCTACGCCGGCAGCCGGTGGATCGCGGGCTGCGAGCGCTGCCGCAGCTATCTCGTCCGGCAGTGCGAGTCGGCCGGCTTCACCCCGAGGATCTCGTTCACGACCGACGACTACCTCGCCGTGCAGGCGCTCGTCGCGGCCGGACTCGGCGTGACCACGCTGCCGGACCTGTGCCTGCGAGCAGCCCGGCATCCGGGGATCGTCACCGCCGAGCTTCCCGGCGCGCGGCGGCATGTCTTCGCCATGACCTACGGCGGGCCGCCCGACGCCCGGTCGGCGGTCCGCCTGATCGACGCCCTGGCCGCCGTCGCAGGCCAGCCGGCCAGCGAGAACAGGCCGGGACGGGAGGGGCCCGGTTAGCACAGCCGGGCTGCTGCGGTCGCCGGTCAGATCTTGGTGGCCTGGTCCGCCCAGTACGGGTCGCGCAGGCGCCGCTTGAGCAGCTTGCCGCTGGGATCGCGGGGCAGCTCGTCAGCAAAGTCGATGGACTTCGGCCACTTCATCCTGGCCAGCCGTCCCTCAAGCCGGGCCAGGATGTCCGCTGCCAGCTCATCGCCAGGCGCCACCCCGGCAGCCGGCTGGACGACCGCCTTGATCTGCTCGCCCCACTCCTCGTCCGGGACGCCGAAGACGGCGACGTCGGCGACCCTGGGATTCATGATGATCTCGGCCTCGATCTCCGCCGGGTAGATGTTCGCGCCGCCCGAGATGATCATGTCGGACTTCCGGTCGCACAGGAACAGGAAGCCGTCGCTCGTCGAGGTAGCCGATGTCGCCAACCGTGAAATAGCCGTGCAGCCGGTTGGCCTCGGTCTTGGCCCGGTCGCCGTAGTACTCGAATTCCGCGAAGCCCATCTTCATGTAGACCGTGCCGGGCGTGCCCTCCGGGACCGCGTTCCCGTCCTCGTCGGCGATCAGCAGCTCGCTGATCGGCCAGGCCGTGCCGACCGTGCCAGGGTGCGCCAGCCAGTCCTGCGGCGAGGCGATCGTGCCGCCGCCCTCCGTGGCGGCGTAGTACTCCCAGACGCACGGACCCCACCAGTCGAGCATCTCCTGCTTGATCCCGATCGGGCAGGGCGCGGCAGCATGAATCAGCCACCGCATGGAGGACAGGTCGTACCTTGCCCTCACCTCGTCCGGCAGCGACAGCATCCGCTTGAACTGTGTCGGCACCATGTGCGAGTTCGTGCACCGGTAGCGCTCGGTCAGCGCCAGCGCCGTCTCGGCGTCAAAGCCGTCCATGCACACCAGGGTGTGGCCGAGGTGCAGCGCGCCGCCGCCGAACACGGTAACCGCGGTGTGATAGTTCGGCGAGGTCAGCAGATGCGCGTTCGGCTGCCCGTCGGTGATGCCGAAGAAGGACAGCAGCCCCGCGCCAAGAACGACGGCGTCGTCCGGGTCCAGGCCGGTCAGTGACCTGCGGACGCCCTTCGGGCGGCCGGTGGTGCCCGAGGTGTAGTGCATGGTGGTGCCCGCTGTCCGGTTCGGCCGGCAGCGTGTCCGGCTGGCCCGAGCGCAGCTCGGCGACCTCGGTAAAGCCCGGCACATTGCCGAAGCTGAACCGCGCGTCAGCCGGGATGCCCGCCTGGTCCGCAGTCTCGGTGCCGAGCTGCGCGAACCGCTCGTGCACGAAGAAGGCCCTGGCGCCGCAGTCGGCCGCGATGTAGGCGGCCTCGGGCGCGGTGAAGTGCCAGTTGATCGGCGTCAGGTACCAGCCTGCCTGCAGCGCGGCCAGATAGACCTCGACGGGCGCCGCGCCGTTCGGCAGCAGGGCCGCGATGCCGTCGCCGGGCTTGAGCCCGCGGGCGGTCAGCGCGTGGGTGAGCTGGTTCGCCCGTGCGAGCAGGTCACCGGCAGTGTGCTCGGTGCCGTCAGGATCAATCACCGCGATCCAGCCCGGATCCTCTTCCGCCCGGCGCCAGAATCCCTTCGATCCCACCTGCTACCTCCCGGGCCGTCTGGCCGCCGTCCCCGACATCTGTCCGCCTGACTAGAACGCGTTCTAGCCTAAGGATCCGTGCACGGATAGAACACCACAGGTCGGGCCGCTGCGGCTAGAGCAGAAGCTACCTGCAAGTAGTCAAAAACTATGACAGAACCGGTTACCCTGGCCGGATGCTGAGCCGGGCAACGCGCGTCGCGGGCAACCCCTGGCTGCGGGCCGGCCTGCTGGTCATCGTGCTGGCTCTCTGCGGCTACGGCCTGTACTCGGAATGGCCCCAGGTAATGGCCGGCCTTGCCCGGCTGCACTGGTACTCGGTCAGTGCATCGCTGACCGCGGCAGTGGCGGGCTCAGCGTGCATGATGCTGGCCTGGCGCGCCATTCTGGCCGATCTCGGCTCGCCGCTCCGGCTGGCGGCCGCCGCGAGAGTCAGTTTCGTCTCGGCGCTGGGCAAGTACCTCCCCGGTGCCGTCTGGGCATTCGCGGCGCAGCTTGAGCTGGCCCATGAGCTCGGGGTACCGAGGCGGCGCAGCGCCGCGTCGTTTGCCGTCTCACTGGCCCTGCTCGTCGGCGTCGGCCTCGGCGTCGCGGCCATCGCGCTCCCGCTCGCCGCTCCCGGCACGGCCCGCAGCTACTGGTGGGTCCTGGCCGCCGTGCCCCTCATCGCCGCGGCGCTCTGCCCGCCGGTGTTCGGGCGCATCATGGACCGCGCGCTCGTGCTGGCACGGCGGCCGCCACTGGAGCGCCGGCCGAGCTGGCACGGACTCGGCCGGGCACTCGCCTGGACTATCGCGGGATGGGTTCTGCTCGGCATTCAGGTCTGGCTGCTCGTCGGCGACATGAGCGGCCAGCACGGCTACCTGCTGCTCGCCAGTGGCGGCTACGCACTCGCGTTCTCCGCGGGCCTGCTGCTCGTGGTCTTTCCCGGCGGAATCGGCGCCCGCGAGGTCATCCTGATTGCGGTCCTGTCGTCAGTGCTGCCGCACGGCACCGCGGTTGCTGTCGCGCTTATGGCCAGGGTCATCACCACAGTCGCCGATCTGGCCTGCGCCGGACTCGGCCTGACCCTGGGCCGGGGTGCCCGCAGCGCCGTTGCCGCCACGGCGCGTTGCCACCACGGGGTTGCCACCACTGGCGCCACACGGCCCGCCGGGATCAGGCGCGCTGCCGGCCGAGCTGACCAGCGGCGCGCTCAGGCAGTGAGCTCGCCGTACTCGTCCTCGTAGTCGTCGTCGTACTCGGGTTCCTCGCGGCTGGTCAGCACCAGGATGATGCCCATCACCAGGACGATGAGCCCGACGAGGCCGAAGACGATGGGCAGGATCACCGAGACCAGGCTGATCTCGGCATCCTTGGACTTGCTCGTCTTGACGAAGCTCGCGACGCTGGCCGGAGATGTCGTGAAGTGCGCGTTCAGCAGATCGAGCACCTGGGCACCGCTGCTGTTCACCAGGTACACGTGCTGGGTCGACACGGCGTCGACCGGGGATCCGGTAGCCGGGTCAACGAACTCGGTCGTGCTGGACTGGTCGTACTCATCGAGGGTCACCGACTGCGCGTCCTTGACGCCCACCAGCGAGCCCGGCAGCGTCTGCGTGCCGTCCTTGGTGGGCGGGACCGTCTCGACGTATTTGTAGGTGGTCAGGCCGTCGACGACGGCAGTGCCCTTGTAGACGGCCGGCTCCGGCTTCAGCAGCGTGGTGTCGAAGACCTGGTACGTCTGCTTCTGGGCGCCCAGCGGCCAGACGTATCCGAGACCGGAAACATGCACCGGGGAACTCGTGCCGACGGCAGTGCCGCAGCAGTTGATCAGCTCGCCACTGCGGCGGTCGAACGCCAGCCGCTCGGTGGAGTACTGCACCACCTGGCTGTTGGTCTCGTCATAGATGTAACTGAACTCGTTCCAGACTGCCCTGGCTGAGTTGCCCGAGGCATTGTCGCCGACGACCGTCAGCGTGTCATGCAGGGTTGCACCCTGCTCCTCGGCGAGGCTGGCCGGGCTGAAATAGCTCGCGTTCGTGGCGACGAGGGTGGAAACGGAGCTCTCGTTCAGCGGGAACTTCACGACCTCGCCAGTGACCACGAAGCGCGTCAGCAGCGCCAGGACAATGAGAAACGCACCTAGGCCACTCAGTACGAGCCCGGCAACCCTGCGCATTCATCCTCCAGGAGTGAGTGCTTAGCGGGTCATGGTAGGAAGCTCAGTTTGTGTTCCGGTGGATCATAGTCCGAACCACCCGAAGTGCCGGCAGCAATCAGGACACATACCCATAACAGGTTTGGGTCGGGCACGACGGAATAAGCGGACTCAATACCCCAGCTGGTACTGCGCCGGAGTACTATCGGCCCAATCAATCGCCCAGATAGGTAATAACCGGTACACATGGCGCTGACGGAGCGGGGGCCAGCCGAGTACTCCGGGACCGAGGTTGCACCGGACCTGCCCGCCTCCGGCCGCATCCCGGCGCTTGACGGCATCCGGGTGATTGCCGCATTCGCGGTGCTGCTGACGCACGTTGGCGGCCCGACCGGAGTCGAGTTCACCGGCTCCCCGGCATCGTGGGTCGTCAGCCGCGGTGACGTGGGCGTTCCCATCTTCTTCGTGCTGTCCGGGCTCCTTCTCTACCGGCCGTGGGCACGAGCCGATCTGGCCGCCAGGCGCAGGCCGGGCGTCCGGGCGTACTTCTGGCGCCGGGCGCTGCGGATCCTGCCTGCCTACTGGGCCGTCGTCATCATCGCCATGCTCACGCTGAACCGGCCGGAGACCGGCTCGGTGTCGGCCTGGGCTCAGTACCTGCTGCTGGTTCAGAACTACAACCTCCATCCGTGGTGGGACGGCACCGGCGCCAGCGGCCTGGCCCAGGACTGGAGCCTGGTGGTAGAGGTCTCCTTCTACCTGGTCCTGCCGCTGCTGGCGGCCGCACTGACGCGCTGGGCCTGCCGGGGTACGGCGAGCACGGACCGCCGTGGCCGCCGGCTTCTGGCCGGGATCGCCGCGCTCGGCCTGTCGTCCTACGCCGTCATGGTCCTGGTGTTCTATCCGAGCCTGCAGCTGTGGTTCGCCGACACTCTCCCCCGGCTGATGACCTGGTTCGCGGCCGGCATGGCGCTGGCCGTGCTGGCCGAGTGGGCGCGCGCGGAGCAGGCCGCGGATGGCCCGGCCGCGCGCCTGTGCCGGACGATCGCCAGTTCCGCCCCCGCGTGCTGGCTGATAGCGGCAGCCGCCTTCGTGATCGCCTGCACGCCGGTCGCAGGACCTGAGGGCCTCGGGATTCCGACGCTGTGGGAGATGGAGGTCAAGACCGCGCTGTACACCCTGATCGCCGTCGCGCTGGTCGCCCCCGTCGCCTTCCAGCCGGCCAGGCCGACCAGGCTGACCCGCCTCCTCGGCAACCGCGCGATGAGCTACCTCGGCCAGATCTCCTACGGCGTCTTCCTGTGGCAGTACCTCGTGATCGACGCGTACTTCGCGCTGTTTCACGCCCGCGACGTTTTCCAGGGCGAGCTGTACAGCTGGCCCGCCTTCGCCGGAATACTTACCGTCGTCGTGATCGCCACGGTCGCGGTAGCCGCCGCCAGCTACTTCGTGATCGAGCTCCCGGCGCAGCGGCTGTACTCTCCCGGGCGCCGGCTGGCTCGCCCGCGCGGGCGAGCTCGGCAATCAGCCAGCCAGCGATAACCAGGCACGCCAGCTGCGGCCCGGCACCGGACAGCGCCGTCACGAGCGTTCCGCTGTCGCCGCGGTCCTGCAGCGTGATCGCTACTGCCCCGCTCAGCGCGGCGGCGACGAGCAGCGCGGGCGCAAGCCAGCGGCTGGTGAGCCGCGACCATGGCCGCCTGGCGGGCAGCCTGGCCAGCAGCAGGAAGCCCAGCGTGGCCGAAGGAAGAATCAGCAAGCCGGGGTAGCCGCCGAGCCACAGCCCGGCGCCTGCCGCCACGGCGGCACTGAGCGGCCAGCGTGCCAGCCCGGGCAGGCTGGCGTGCTGGCGCCCGGCAGGAGGATCTCCGGACGGCGCTGCCTGCCGGACCGTTCCGTCTGCAGCCGGCCGGCGCCGCCGCAGCGGAATCAGGGCGACCAGGATCACCAGACCCAGCGCGGCCAGACCGCCGAACAGCGCTGCCCGGTAGGTCGCGTCAGGCAGGTAGGTCAGCCGCACCACGCCGTGCGTTCCGGCTGGCAGCAGCCAGGCCTGCTCCCAGCCGTCCAGCCGGACCGGCTGCAGCACCCGGCCGCCGGCGACGGCCTGCCAGCCTGCGTTGTAGTTCTCCCGGACGACCAGATACGAGCGCTGGCCGGCATCGACCCGGAGCAGCCGGCTGGAGCTTGCCCACCTGAGCGACCGGCGCCGCCGAGGTGCGCACCGGCGCGTCCGCCCGCAGGCTTGCCGGGCCGGCCGGGTCGAGCAGGACGCTCTGCACGTCGAAGCCGCGCGGATCGGTGCCGGGCTCGGCGACGATGTTATGGCCCGCGTCGACCCGCACGCCCGAGCACGCCGAGAAGGTCAGCGGCCGCCCTTCCAGCAGGTCCGCAACGGTGCCGCTGGCCCTGGTCGGCACCGGCGCGCCAGCCACCGTGATCGTCGGGCCCTGGCCGCAGCCCAGCCTGACGGGCGCGGACCCGGCCGCGCTCAGCGCCCTGACTCCGGGGACCCGGACCTCCGAGACCTGCACGGGCAGCTGCGCCGGCGTGAAGGCGAGAGTCAGCTGGCTGGTGCGCAGCGCCGGCCTGAACGTCAGCTTCCCCGACGAGCCGAGAACGCCGCCACGCAGCTGGCCGCCAGAGCCCGTTACCAGCACCGGCATGATGCCTGATGCGCCCGGCGGCCGGACGACCGTGATGCCGGTCAGCGTCCTGGCACCGTGCCAGCGGATCGTCAGCACCGGATCGCGGTCGCCGGCGGCGGATATCCAGGTCGTCGCCGGATCGCCGTCGAACGCCGCGCTCGCCATGTCCTCCGGGTCATCGGTATAGACCGACGACGCGGTGACCTGCGGCTGCCTGCCCCGGTAGGCGTCGCGCGCCACGAGCCGGGTATTCGTCATGATCGCCAGACCGGACAGCGTGGCCGGATAGCCGCGCGCGACAGTGAACTCCTGGTCGAAGCCGTACTGCTCCTCAGTCGGCTTCACCAGGCTCGGCGAGCAGGTCCAGCGCAGTGAGGTCAGCATGCAGCCGGACGGCTGGGGCTCTGCCTTCGCCAGCAGGACCGACGGCTGGACGCCGGCCGGGATGCTGACAGCCGGCGCATCGATGGAGCGGGTCGCCGTCACGCCGGGCACCTCGATCTCCGCGATGCCCGCCTGCGAGCCGGCCAGCGGGTATCCGGTGGCCGCCACCGCGGCCACGGTGATGCGCAGCCACCGGCTGCCGCCGGACGGCACCCGCAGCGTCTGCAGCGCGGCCGTCTGCCGCACGCGCTCGGTCAGCGTCCCGGCCGATGTCTGCACGCTGACTCTGGTGACCGGCGGCCCGACGGTGGCGGAGTCAGCGAACGCCACCCGGATCACGCCGGGATTCAGGGCGTGCTCGAAGTCGATCTGCAGCCACTGGTGCACCGGGCCGGTCAGGCCGCCTGACTCCCACATGGTCCGCAGGCTGCCGTCGACTGCCGAGAAGGGCTCAAGGCCGGTTGCGCTCTGTCCCGGCAGGGCCGAGATGCCGGCGCCCGATGACGATGCCGTGACGTTCGCGATGCCGTGGAACTGCGCCACTGCCAGGTCGGGCAGCCAGGACTTCTCGAGGTAGTCGTCCGCGGCCTCGAAAGTGCTGGCCGGATCGCTCGCGGTCAGCGTCTGCGAGTAATCGATCCGGATCTCGCCGAGATTGCGGACGATGCGCCTGAGGGAGTCGGTGATGACGTACTGGCGCGTCCTCTCGGCCGGCGCATCGGAGTTGAGCAGTACCGGGTGATCATCCAGCACCCCGGCGTCGGCCAGGTTCAGGACCGACTCGGGCCCGCCGTACACCCGGATGGCGCTGGCGGCGGGGACGACCGAGGCGACCGGCTGAGCGCCGCTGACACGGAAGATCTCCACCGGCGGGAACGGGGTGTCGAAATTGCTGATCGCGTCGTCGGGCACCGAGCTGCCGTCCGGGTACGCGCCGAACTGGGCCACCTTCACCAGGCCGGGCGAGGAGTACAGGGCGTCGGCCACCCGCGAGGGCCACGCGCCGTACAGATCGCTGCGCAGCAGGTCGTTGCGGACGAGAACGTATTTGACGCCCAGGTCAGCGAGCAGCTGGGTCAGCCCGGCCGAGCCGTCCCCGGCCTCGATCCGCTGCTCGACCGCGTCCAGGATCCGGGTGTTGCCGGGGGAACCGACAACGGCCAGCTGGGTACTGGCCCAGTTGCCGGAGAACAGCGCCTCGAGCACGTCATCCATGGGACGACCCCAGGTGTACTCGCCGAAGCTGGCGCCGGGCACCGCGAGCACGGCCTGGTGACCGGCGTGCGTGTTGAGCCAGCTGGCAGCGGCCGTCCAGTAGCCGGGAACGGCCGGGAAGTCGCCGTCGGCCGACAGCCCGCTCGCGGCGGCCGGAATGGCCAGGCCGGCCAGGCCGGCGGCCGCCACCAGCGCGACCGCCGTCCTGATCCGCGGGAACCGGACTGAGGCGAGCAGTTCAGCCAGGCCGAGCGCGAGCGGCAGCCGGATGAGCGGATCGAACTTCCTGACGTTGCGCAGCGGCGCGAGCGGCCCGTTGATGATGTGGTCGACCAGGCCGGCCGTCGGGTTGCCCAGGCTGCTGACGTAGCCGCTGGCCATGATGACAACGCCGATCAGGACGGCGCACAGCAGGAAGCGGCGCTCGGGCATCCTCCGGCTCAGCAGGCCCGCGAGGCCGAGCGCCGCGACCAGGCCGGTGAGCACGGTCGGCAGCACGGTGGTCGAGATCGTGAAGCCAGCCGGCCACCACGGCATCCCGTTGACGGACAGGTAGGCCGTCCAGTCCGCGGTTCCGCGGAGGATGTCCGACAGGCTGGTCACCGAGGTGGTCACGGCAGCGCTCTCGGAGTACGGCAGGATCGACACGCCGTACCGGCCGAGAAGCACCAGCGGGATCGTCCACCAGGCAGTGGCCAGCGCGGTGAGTGGCGCCCACCAGGCCAGCACCCGCCACCTCGGCCAGCCTCGCTGACCGGTCAGCACGTAGATCAGCGCCAGGGTCAGCACCCCGAGCACGGCCGCCGCGTTGATGCCGCCGCAGAGCGCCACGGCGGCAGCGGACTGCGCGGCGGCCCGCAGTCGCTGCCGCCGGTCCAGCGCCTGGCCGTGCCGCAGGAGTCTGACCAGCGGCAGCAGGATGAGTGGCAGGATCGCCGCGGGCAGGAACTCGCTGGAGTTGATGCCCATCAGGCTCAGCGCGCTCGGCGACAGCGCGTATCCGAATCCGGCCGCGATCCGGGTGGCCGGGCTCCCGATCCCCAGCCGCGCGCTCAGCCGGACGGTGCCGAGGAATGCCGCCAGGAACACTGCGGTCAGCCAGAGGCGCTGGACTACCCAGGCCGGAAGCGCGATCAGCCTGCCCAGGACATAGAACGGCCCCATCGGGAAGAAGTAGCCAGCGGCCTGGTTCTGCAGCTGCCCGAACTGCGCCGGATCCCACAGGTGCAGCGCGCGGCCGAGGAAGCCCGCCGGATCCAGCGCCATGTCGATCTTGGTGTCGGCGATGATGTTGCCAGGCCGGGTGACGAACGCCAGCGCGGCGAGCGCAAGACAGCAGCAGACGAGCCAGAGCGCATGCCGCAGCCGCTCGTCAGCGGGGCTCCGGGCGGCAGCCGTGACCTCGGGCGGCTGGCTCGTCCACCAGCCAGGCTCGCGGCCGGGGCGATCCGGGCGCCGGCGCGTGGCGGGCGGGCCGGGCGTCTCAATCATGGCCGGCTACCGGCAGCCGGTCGCATGGCAGCCGGATCGGCGGGGACCGAGCGGCGAGCTCACCCTCGAATCGGTTCCGCCGGCGACGGCTTGCTGATGATCGATGCCACCAGGTTCCCGATGTTCATCGACGTGACGCACACGCTGGGGCCGCCGCTGAGCAGCCTGGCCCTGACGATGCTGCCCGCGCCTGCGGCGGGAATCCACACGGTGTGCAGGCCCGCCGGGAGCCGGACGTCATGCCAGGTCCCGCCGAACTCGACGGCCAGGGTCGACGCGGGCCCGAAGTAGTCCAGGTTCATTTCCCAGCCCCAGCGCCACAGGGAACCATGCAGCGGGATCGTCACGCCGCGTGCGGTGACCTGCCAGCACCCGCGGCTCGCGGCGGGCGGATGCTCGGTCGCGCCGTAGATGGCGGCCGAGCGCCAGAGCCTGCCCTCGCCGTCGAAGATCATGACGTTCCGGTAGACCCCGTCAGGGGCCTTGAGCCAGTGCAGCCGCTGAGACGCGGATGCCAGCGGACCGAGGACCTGGCCGGTATAGGCATAGGAGGGAAACCACACGTAGGTCTCGATGAACGACGGCACCGGGGCATCCACGATCGCCGCGCCTGCCGGGGCCGTGGCGATGGCCGCCCGTGCGGTCGCGAGGTAGGAGCGGCCGGCGGCGCTGCTGGTGTCGTGCTCGTAGCTCAGGTACGACCAGCCCGACCCGAGCAGGAACGCGGCCACCGCGACCCCGGCACCTGCCTGGCGCAGCAGTCGCGGCGGACGGTCGCGGTAGGCGTTCTCCTCGCCGGCCAGCGGCAGGAACGCAAGTCCCAGGCAGATGGCAAGCACCGGGAGGCTGTCCGCGAGGTAGTGCAGGTCATCACCGAGAACGGAGCTGCTCGCGTCGAGGCCGACGCGGCCGGCCGCCAGCGGCACGATCGCGCTGACGAAGATCCAGCCGGCCAGGATCGCCCACGACCGCCAGGCATGCCGGCGGTACCAGAGGCTGGCCAGGATGATCAGGGCAGCAACCGACCAGGAGACCTGCGTCAGCGGCGAGTACTCGGTCGCGAAACCGTAGTCGGCCCTGACTCCGTCGGCCGACAGGGCCAGCCAGTGCCAGGGGCCGCCAAGCGCGCTGGGGATGAAGCTCACCCGCAGCAGCTGCGAGGTAACGCCGAGCACGCTGGAGAACTGGCCCGGCTTCACCGGCTGCTGGTTCGATGTGGGCAGCTGCCGGATGAACAGGACTGCATAGGCCGCGGCCAGCCCCAGGTACAGGACCCAGGCCCGCCAGAAGCGGCGGATGCTGCCGACGATGGCCCCCGGCCAGTCGCCGGGCACGATGAAGGCGGCCGTCAGGGCGAGCAGGAGCACCGGAATGAAGATGTCGACCTCGTCGAAGAGCAGGCCGGCCGCGATCCAGGCAGCGGCGGCGATCGCATGCCGGAACCGCCCGCTCCGCACGTAGCGGACGTGCGAGTTCACCGCCATCAGGATCGCCAGCTGCGTGGGCAGCCACTGCAGCGTTGTCGCCCAGAAGGTCAGGCCCGGCAGCATGATCGGGCAGAACAGGTAGACGACCAGCGGGATCAGGATCGCCGGCCTGCTGCCGAAGAGGGTGCGCAGCAGCCGCAGCAGTGCCAGGCACGACGCGGCCAGAATGGCCAGGCTGACCATCGAGGCCAGGGTCCAGTCGTAGAGCGACACGCGGGCAAGCACCCAGGCAAGCGCGAGGCTTCCCGGCATAAAGTGGCCGCCGTAGGTCGTGCCGATGAAGTGCCAGCCGAGGGGGCTACGCAGTGCCCAGTCGAAGAGCAGGAAGTCGTCCTGCCGGAAGTACGCGTGCCCGAGTACGAGAGCTTCCAGGTACAGCTGCGCAGCGATGAGCGCAACTGCCGTGATCGTCACCCAGTTGGCGCGGAGCCAGACGGCTGCCTCGCTCCTGTCCCCGTGCCGTGCCGCGTGACTCGGCAGGTGGTCCACCTGAGTCACCGCGCGAGCCCCCTCTGGCGCACGGTTATGGGTGCGTTCATGCCGATAGACTACAGAAATTCCGCTCATGAGCTGGGCTAATAGACAGGAGTCCGGCTGGCCGCCAGCCGCCGGCGGCGGGGCAGGCCAGCCCGCCGGACGCCCGGTCCGCCTCACGGGCTGGGGCCGGGTCGAGCCCACGATCGCCCGGGTCACGGAGCCTGCGGCGACCGCTGACGTCGCGGGACTGCTGGCCGCGGCGCCGCCGCGCGGTGTCATCGCGCGGGGCCTTGGCCGCAGCTACAACAATGCGGCGCAGAACAACGGCGGGTGGGTGATCGCGACATCCCGGCTGCGGCGGATCGCGGAGTTCGAGCCGGCCGCCGGAACGGTCACCTGCGAGGCCGGAGTCAGCCTTGAGCAGCTGATGGTCTTCGCGCTTCCGGCAGGCTGGTTCGTGCCCGTCTCTCCCGGCACGAGGCAGGTCACCGTCGGCGGCGCGATCGCGGCCGACGTGCACGGCAAGAACCACCACCGGGCGGGCAGCTTCGCCCGGCATGTTCGCTGGCTCGACCTGCTGCTCCCGGACGGCGATGAAGTCCGCGTCACCCCGGCCGGCAACCCCGCGCTGTTCTGGGCGACGGCAGGCGGCATGGGCCTGACCGGAATCATCCTGCGGGCCTCGCTCCAGCTGACACCGGTCGCGACGTCCCGCCTCCGGGTCGACACCGTCCGGACCGCGGACCTGGACGAGGCGATGACCCGCCTGCAGGAGGCTGACGGCCGCTACGGCTACACCGTGGCCTGGCTGGACTGCCTTGCCACCGGATCGCGGCTCGGCCGTGCCGTCGTCACCAGCGGCGACTTCGCGCGCGAGGAAGACCTGCCGGACGCCGACCGGCAGGATCCGCTCGCCTTCCGGCCGGCGGCACGGCTGCGGGCCCCGGCTGCGTGGCCGCCGGGCCTGATCAACCGGGCGTCGGTTGCGCTGGCCAACGAGGCCTGGTACCGCAAGGCGCCACGGCACCGGACGGACGAGATCCAGTCGATCGGCGCGTTCTTTCACCCGCTCGACGGCATCAGGAACTGGAACGCGGTGTACGGCCCCGGCGGCTTCCGCCAGTATCAGTTCGTCGTCCCGGCCGGCCAGGAGGCCGTGCTGCAGCGAGCGCTCGAGCGAATCAGCGGGGCCGGCGCACCCTCGTTCGTCACGGTGCTGAAGCGCTTCGGGCCTGGCAATCCGGGCCTGCTGTCGTTTCCGCTGGCCGGCTGGACACTCGCACTCGACTTCCCGGCCCGGACCCGCGGCCTGGCCGCCTTGCTGGACGGGCTGGACGAGCAGGTAGCCGCCGCCGGAGGGCGGGTCTATCTGGCCAAGGACTCACGGGTGAGGCCGGAGATGCTCGAGAAGATGTACCCGCGCCTCAGCGACTTCCGCACGCTGCGGGCCGAGCTTGACCCCGGCGGCATCCTGAGCTCGGATCTGTCCCGGCGCCTTCGGCTCTAGGCAGCGAGCCCCGGCGCGCGGCTGCCCGACGGCGTCGCGCGCTGCCGCGCGACCCCTGCTGCTACTACGTCAGCCAGCTGGCCAGCGCTGCGGTCCCAGTCGAACTCCGCCGCCCACGCGCGGCACGCCGACGCCATCTGCCGCGCGGCGAGCCGGGTCGGCGAGCTCGGCAAGCGCGCGCGCGGTCACGTCCTCGATCCGCTCGCCCGGCCGCACCAGCCAGCCGGTCTCGCCATCGCGCACGGCATCGCGCAGGCCGTCCACGTCGTAGGCGACGGTCGGGACACCCAGCTGCGCAGCCTCGAGGACGCACAGGCCCCATCCCTCACCCTGGGAGGTGCTGAGGTGCAGGACCGACGATGCCACCACCGCTCGCTTCGCGTCCTCGGGCAGATACCCGTGGAGCCGCACGGCGCCGGTCAGGCTCCGGCGGCCAGCCTCGGCGCTAAGCGCCGCCCCGCCCGGCCCGCGGCCCACCACGTCGATGATGACTCCGGCTGACTCCAGCCGGGCAGCCACATCCAGGACGCGCTCAGCTCGCTTGTGGGCGACTATCCGGCCAACCCAGCTCAGTGTCAGCGGCGGCGCGTCAGAACCGGTGCCCGGCGACGCGCCCGCATCCGGTGGCGGCGGAGGTGGCGAACCGGGCGCCGGCGGCAGGCCGTTGGGAATGATGCGAATCGGCCCCGTCCAGCGCAGCCGGGACCGCATCGCGTCGGCGGTGGACTGCGATACCGCGATGCACAGGTGCCGCCGGTAGGCCAGCCGGGCTACCCGGCCCTCGAGCAGCCGCCCGGCGGCCGCCACCAGCGGCGAGAAGTGCACGCCGAACTGGGCATCGTGCACGTGGTGCATGACGCAGAAGACCGGCACCCGGCGGGGCAGCACCCAGGGCGTGAAGAACGGGATCCCGTTCTGGCAGTCGATGACAGCGTCGAACCGCCGCCGCCGTAGCAGCAGCCAGCTGAGCACACGGGGGTACACGGTGAACCTGGACCCGATCCTGACGATCTCGATCCCGTCCCGCTGCTCGGCGGCTGCCTGCCCGGCTGCCCGCGCCGTCAGGTACAGCACCCGGGCGCCCCGCCGGCGCAGTCCCTGCGCCATCTCCCAGGCATACCTCTCGGCTCCGCCCGCGTCCGGGTGCCAGGGATCGCGCCAGTTGACGACCGCGACCCGCAGGCCAGCCACTGCGCCGGGAGGCGCCGCCCCGGTCAGCATCAGGGCCGGCCAAGGACGCCCAGGCTGGCCGGGCTCAGCCCGGCGGGCATGGCGGCACCGGCTACGGCGGCACTGGCCAGGGCCGGGCCGGCGACCGCTGGGGCAGCCCCGGCCGGCCCCGGGAGTGCCGGGACATCATCGCCGGACGGGAACGACGATTGCAGCCGCAGCGACAGCCAGATCCGCGCGATCTCGGCGAATACTGTCACCGAATGCCGCCAGATCGAGAAGGTCGAGCCGGGGATGTCGCGCCAGCTGACCGGGATCTCGACGACGTCCGCGCCGAGCTGCCGGCAGCGGGCGATCAGCTCGACGTCGAAGGCGAAGCCGATGGCAGTCAGGTCAGCGGCAGCCCGGCGGGCCAGCGGCCCGGCGAAGAACTTGAAGCCGCACTGCGTGTCGCCCGGACCCTGCGCGACCAGCTGAGCCACGCCGCGGAACACAGCCGCCCCGGCCTTGCGGACGGTGCTGTGCCGCGCTTCGACCACGGAGGCGGGGTGCGCACGAGAGCCGATGACAACCTGACGGCCAGCGAGCAGGTGCTCAGTGGCGGCGTCCAGCGCGGACAGGTCGGCCGCCACATCCGCGTCACAGAAACCGACGAAGGGGGCGCTGCTGGCGAGCAGTCCGGCCCGGACCGCCGCGCCCTTGCCCGGCCGGCCGATGCTGACCAGCCTGACCGGCACCGGGCCGGGCGGCCACTCGCCGCACGATCTGCGCGGTCAGGTCGGTACTGGCACTGTCCACCACGAGGATCTCGACCACGCCTGGCATGCTGGCGGCCTTGGCGCAGAGCTGGGCCAGGCCGGCCGGCAGCCGGTCCTGCTCATTGCGGGCCGGAACGATGATCTGCAGCCAGGCAGCATCCGGAGAGCTGGTCGGAAGTGTCACGGCAGGCGGCTCTGGCCGGCGTCGGTCTAGCGCTGACCGTAGTTGTAGAGCTGAGTGTTGGCGGGCTTGCCGTTGGCGACCCCGGACAGCAGCGCGCCCGTTCCCAGGCCGGCACCAATCGCCAGGACAGCACCTATCGCCACTGCGACGAGCAACGCTCTCATGTGCCCCTCCTTCTGATGCTGGCCGTCAGCGTAACGTCAGTGACGACAACGCAGACGTAGTCGGCGAAAGTATCATCAAAAAGTAATAAGGCTGTCTATCCCGCCCGCAGTCAGCCGGGCACCAGGTAGACGTCCAGGCCGGGACCAGCGAAGACGACACGGCAGCCGGGCAGCCTGGACCGGAACGGCAGCTGCACAGGCCGTGCCTGTCCGCCTCCGGAAGCAGGCGAGGCGAACCCGGCGTCAACGATCACGTAGCGGTAGCCGTCCGCCCGCAGCACGGGCGTCAGCGGGGCCGCCGACGTCACGGCCGCGCCGATCGCGATCGCCCGCGGATCCTCCGGCGGTATCTGCAGCGATCCGACCTGGACGCCGTCGTTGTAGACCACGTCCCTGGCCAGCAGCCGCGGCCACGGATCGAGCAGGGCCTCCTCGTGGTTCCAGCTGAACCGGCGGTAGGCACCCCACGGCAGCAGCAGCGCGGCACCGGGTCGCGGGTCGGAATTGATGAGCCGCCGGGCGGCCAGCCAGTCAGCGGGGTACTGCACCGGCTGCAGCAGGCAGGCCGCGCCGAAGGCGAGTCCGGGCAGGAACAGCACCGGCACGAGCACGAGGCTGGCGGCGACCAGGGCCCGGCACTCCGCGAGCGCCGCAGGACGGCGGATCCGCAGAGCGGCTGCGACCACCAGGCCGAATCCGGCTGCCTCGGCCAGCGCCAGCGGGGCGATGAACTGCTGGCCGTCCCGGAGCACAGCGAACCCCGGCCACGCGGTGATCAGTGCCCGCAGCAGGTCGCGGCCCGGTGCGTTAGTCCCGAGCAGAGCCAGCAGCAGCCCGGCGGCAGCGCCCGCGCCCAGGCCCGGCCACCGCCCGCGGCCGAGCAGCAGAAACCCGGCGAGCGCGGTCACGGCCAGGAACAGCCACGGCACAGCTGCAGCCCCGCCATAGCCGGCTGGCACCGTCTGCGCGTTCCAGGCACCGCCCAGCATGATCAGGCTGCCGGGCGTGCCGAATGGCGTGTCGGCCCTGGCCGCGAAGGCGGCTACCCCGGCCGGGCTGGTCAGCACGTGCCGGGTCAGGGACGGGATGAGCCAGGGCAGGCTCAGCACCCCGAGGATCACGACCGTCGCCGCAGTCAGCTGCAGCCGCACCCGGACGCTGCCCCGGTGCAGGATCGCGGCCGGCCCGGCGATGAGCGCCGAGATTGCCATGGCAGCAAAACCGCCGACGGCAGCAGGCACGAGGGCGGCGGTGAGGGTGACTGCGCGTTTCCCCGCCCGGACAGCAGGCCTGGTCGCCGCCGCCAGCACCCAGGGCAGGCCGGCGTAGCCCAGCAACAGTGCCCACTGGCCGAGAATCAGCCGCTCGGCCACGTACGGATTCCAGGCGTACAGCACGCCGGCGGCGAGCTGGGCGGGCAGCCGCTCGGCCGACAGCAGCCGCGCAGCCCCGGCGCAGGCCAGCACGATGATCGCGAGCAGTATCAGCTTCTGCACGACGTCGGCAGGCAGCGCCCTGGCCAGCGCGGCGACCACCGCGTCGCTGGGCACGGCCCTCGGCAGGACGCCGGACGCGCCGAGCAGCGCGCTGGTGAACTGCGGCCGCGGCACGAACACCATGTCGTAGCTGAGCAGGTACCCGGGTCCGATGCCCGGTCCGAGCGCAAGCAGGCCGAGCACGAGCCCGGCGGCCGCCGGGGTCAGCGCCGCGAGCCGTCCGCTCCGCCGCGTCCGGGGCCGGGCCGCCTCGCTGACCGCGGCTGCGGAGGCAGCGGCTGCGGAGGTGTCAGTGCTGGTCTGCTCGGCCATTGCCGCCAGAGTGTAGCTTTCCCGCGCATTCTGCTCGGCTACGTTCGCGGACCGGTGACCGTGACCTCCGGCAGCAGCGACTCATAGGCCCGGAGGTCTGCCTCGCCGTCGGCCGAGACGGAGGAAGCCAGCGCGACCGCGTGCCTGAGAATGTCCGGCCAGGACCAGGACAGCGCGACCCCCGGCGTGAGTCCGGCCACCAGCGCGTCCCTGAAGCCGCCCGGCGACCCGGCGGACCCCGGCACCGCAGCCGGATCCGGCGTTGCTGCAGTCCTCCCGCGCAACCGCGGCAGCCGGGCCGGCCGGGCCCGCACCGGAGCAGGCCCGCCACTCTCCGGCAGCGGTCAGTACCCGCACCCCGCCCCCCACGGCAGCACCAGCGAGCTCCGGCCCGGCAGCTCAGGGAGCGGCTCCCCGGCGGCGAGGTCGGGAACCACCAGCGCGGGACCGCGCGCGGCGCCGTGCCGCAGCGCACTGCCGCCCGCGTCGAGGACCACGGGCACCCCGGCACCGGCCGCATAGCTGGTCAGCGAGCCGTAGATGTCAGCTGGCAGCCCGGCAGGCAGCCCGCCGCACAGGACAACGGCGGTCGCGCCGTCCAGCAGGCTGCGGTAGTCCGCGGCCAGCCGCCCGAGTTCCTCCGTGGTGATGTACGGCGCGGGCTCCTCGAACGCGGTGACCTGGCCGGCGCCAGCCGGGCCGCCGGCGACGCGCACGACGCGGCGCGACTCGGCACTGATCCTGGTGAACTGGGTGGCGACGCCGTCCCTGGCCAGTTCGGCCCGGATCTCCTCGCCCGCCGATCCGCCGGCCAGCCCGGCCGCCACCACGTCGTGGCCGAAGGTGGTCAGCAGCCTGGCCACGGCCAGCCCGCGGCCGCCGGCCCGGTGCCGTACCTGGCGTACCTGGTTGACCTCGCCGAGCCGGATGGTCCCGGCGTCATAGCGCACGTCCAGGGACGGGTTGAGCGTCAGCGTGACGATCACCCGGCGACCTCGCCCGCCACTGTGGCCGCCAGCAGCGCGCCGAGTTCCCAGCAGGCCTCCAGGTCGGCCTTGCCCGGCGCGCCGGTCACGGTCAGAGCGGGCCTGGCTGGCCGCCAGTCCAGGCCGGCGGTGATCGACTCCACCGCGCGAATGGCCCCGCCGGTGTCGCTGCCTCCGTGTACGTACAGGCCGTACGGACGCTTCCTGGTGGCTTCCAGGCACGGGTAGTAGATGCCGTCGAAGAAGTGCTTGAGCGCACCCGACATGTAGCCGATGTTGGCCGGGGTGCCGAGCAGATAGCCGTCGGCGGCCAGCACATCGGCGGCGCCGGCGGTCAGGGCCGGCCGGACGACGACATCGACTCCCTCGATCTCATCTGTCCTGGCCCCGCTCGCGACGGCCTCGAACATCGCCTGGAGGGCAGGCGACGGCGTGTGGTGAACAAGGAGCAGGGTCGGCATCACCGCTGAGCCTAAACGGCCTGGCCACTGTGGCCGCGCTGCGGGCGAGCGGCCGGGGGGTGGTCGGCCTCGTTCCCGCCCGCATGATTGCCGTCGGCTACGGTGGCCGGATGCGCTCCGCGGCTGCCTGCACCCTCGCCGATGTGTGCTGCGTGCTCGCGTTCGTCACGATCGGGCGGCACACCCACGGGCACGCCGACACTGTGGCCGGGATCTGGCAGACGGCCTGGCCGTTCCTCGCGGGCCTCGCCATCGGGCTGCTCGCGGTGCGAGCCTGGCGGAGGCCCGCAAGCCTCAGCCCGGCCGGTCTCGGCGCCTGGATCGGCGCGGCGGGCGCCGGGATGGTGATCAGGGTGCTCGCGGGGCAGGGCACGGCGGCTGCTTTCGTCGCCGTGACCTTCGCGTTCCTGGGCCTGTTCATCCTGGGCTGGCGTGTCGTGCCCGTTGCCGCGCGGCACTGGCGGCTCACGCGTTATCCCAGGTCACAGCGGGGCTGATTGCGCGCCGCGGGCATGACGCAGTGCTCCGGGCGACGCGCCCGGCCTAGGGCTGGCAGATTTGACCCGCCGCCGCCCACACGTGTCACCCGGCCAGCCGGGCCCTGACCGCGGACAGCAGCTGGCCGCGGGGCGCACCCAGCTGCTCGCGGGTGCGCAGGTCGCGGACGGTGACCTCGCCGCGCAGCCACTCCTCCGGCCCGATGATGACGGCGACCGCGGCCCCGGACTGGGCGGCGCGCCTGAGCTCGGTGCCGAGCTTGCGCGCCTCGAGCGGGACGCTGACGCGATAGCCGGCTGCGCGCAGCTGGGCCGCGATGCCCCGCGCCGCCGCCTGCAGGCCAGCGTCGACGGGCAGCACCACGATCTGCGCGCCGGCCTGCGGGGCTGGCAGCAGACTGTGCGTTGCCAGGAAGTCCATGATGGTGACGTCACCCATGGCGAAGCCGATGCCTGGGATGCGCTGCGACGAGAACAGGCTGGTCAGGTCGTCGTAACGACCGCCACCGAAGAGCGACCGCGGGTTCGCCGGGTCGGTGTCGAACACCTCGAACACGGTCGCGGTGTAGTAATCGAAGCCGCGCACGATCAGCGGGCTGAAGCGGACCAGCTCGCGATCGTCGCTGGCCAGGATGCCTGCGAGGGCCGAGGTGGCCACAACCTCGGCCGGGAGCAGGGCGAGCTGTTCCTCGCCTGCCAGCAGCGATTCCTCCAGCTGGCTGAACTGGCGCTCCGACAAACCCGCCTGCTGCGCCGCCGCGAGCAGCTCGGGGCGCGGGTACTTGGCCCAGCGGTCCAGGATCGAGGCGACCGGGCGAAGCTGCTCCTGGCTGACGCCGATGACGTCGGTGAGCAGGCTGTTCAGCAGTACCCGGTCGTTCGCCCGCAGCTCGTACATGTCCCGGGTCGCGCCCACGGACGCGAGCATGGCGTGCACGACCTCGAACATCTCAAGCTCGCAGTTCGGGCTGTCCGACCCGAAGATGTCGACGTTGACCTGCCAGTGCTCGCGGGTGCGACCGCGCTGCGGCCGCTCGTAGCGGTGGCAGTTGACGTTGCAGTACCAGCGGACGGGGAACTGCAGTTCGCCGGCGTGCCCGGCGATGATCCTGGCGACCGACGGCGTCATCTCGGGGCGCACGGCCAGGCGCCGGCCGCCCCGGTCGGTCAGCGAGTACAGCTGCTGGCCGGCGATCTCCTGACCCGACTTGGCCTCGTAGATCTCCGCCGATTCGAGCAGCGGGCCGTCGTAGCGCTGATAGCCGAACTGCTCGACGCACCGATGCAGGCTGCCGAAAACCTGCTCGCGAACGGACATCTCGTCGGGGAGGAAGTCGCGAGTGCCCCGGTAGGGCGCGGTCGGCAGATCAGCGCCTGGCCGGGTCGGCGCGGCTCCCGCGCGGCCGTCGCCCGGCGCGGGCGGCTCGGTGGTCGTCACGTGCCCGAGGATATGCCGTCGGCCTGGTCTCAGCCTGCACCTGCGGAACCGCACCGCGCCAGCGGCGGAAACGGATCACAAACCGGATGCGAACTCACTTTCGTCCTTGTCACGCCAGCGTGTGGCGATTTAGACTGAACATTCAGTCAACCGCGTTGGGAGCGCGATACTCATGGCCACGACACCGGCCAGTACAGCCGATCCGACCGTTACGACACCAGCCGCTGCCGGGGCCACGGCCCGGCCCTCGCTCGCCGAGATCATCGCGGCGCAGGAGGAGATCTTCGTCCGGCGCCAGCCCGAGTCAGCCCGGCTGGCCGGCGTTGCCACCGGCGCGCTCGCCGGCGGCGTCACGTCCAGCTGGCAGATCACCCGCCCGCAGCCGGTCTGGCTCAGCCACGGACGGGGCTCCAAGCTCTACGACGTCGACGGCAACGAGTACGTCGACCTGCACGGCGGCTACGGCGCCTCGCTGGCCGGGCACGGCCACCCGGCGATCGTCGAGGCGGTGCGCGCCCAGGTCGAGCGCGGGCACCCACTTCGCCCAGCCGACCGAGACCGCGCTCGCGGTCGCCGACGGAGCTGACCCGCCGGTTCGGGCTGCCGCAGTGGCGGTTCGCCAACTCCGGCACCGAGGCCACCATGGACGCCGTCCACCTGATGCGCGCCGATCACCGGCCGCGACCTGATCATCAAGGTCGAGGGCTGCTACCACGGGCACCACGACTCGGTGCAGGTATCGGTCTGCCCGGAGTCCGACGAGGACGACCGCGGCCCGGCCGAGCGGCCGAACAGCTCGCCCGCCAGCTCGGGCATCCCGAGTGCCATCACCGACCTCACGCTGATCGTCGGCTTCAACGACCTGGACGGCGTGCGCCGCCTGCCTGGACGAGAACCCTGGCCAGATCGCCGGCATGATCCTCGAGCCGATCATGATGAACGCCGGGATCATCAAGCCCGAGCCCGGCTACCTGGCCGGCCTCAAGGAACTCCTGCACGCCCACGGCGCGCTGCTCACCTTCGATGAGGTCAAGACCGGCCTCACCGCGGGACCCGGCGGCGCCACCGGAGTCACCGGCGTGACGCCGGACATCATCTGCCTGGCCAAGGCGATCGGCGGCGGCGTCGCGGTCGCCGCGGTCGGCGGCACCGCAGAGGTCATGGACCACGTCGCGAACGGCGACTACGAGATGGTCGGCACGTTCAACGGCAACCCGCTGGCGATGGCGGCCTGCCGGGCCATGCTGACCGAGGTCGCCACCGCCGAGGCCTACGAGCGGCTGGAGAAGCTGCGGCTGCGCGCGGTCGAGCGGCCTCGAGCGCGAGATCGCCAGAAACCGGCCTGAACGCGCAGGTGGTGTCCGTCGGCGCCAAGGGCTGCGTGGTGTTCTCCTCCGACCCGGTTCGCAATTTCCGCGATTTCCTTGACGTGCGACGACTCCTACAGCCACGCGCACTGGCTCTTCCAGCACAACGGCGGGGTCTTCCTGCCGCCGTGGGGCAAGATCGAGCAGTGGCTTATGTCGGTTCAGCACGACGAGGCCGATATCGACAGGTTCATCGCCAACTTCGCAACGTTTGCAGCAGCAGTTCGTCCGTAATTCAACTGAATCCGTGACCCAGGGACCCGGGTCGGCTAGGTTACCCGGAAGCCCTTGCGCAACGGCGCGCATGCGGACATTCTGGGCAGGTATCTCGACAGGAACACGAGTCTGGCGAAACGCTCTTCCGGTAGCTAACCGGCCAGCGTTTCGATTGCACCGGGCCGACGGGAAGGCGGCGGTAGATGCACCCACGAGAGGGCTGGCAGCCGGACGGTACGCGCCGGCGGCCTGATCTCTCCCGGCGCCAGGCCCTGCAGCGCGGCTTCGCCGCGGCGCTGCTCGCGGGCGGCGGTGCCACAGTGCTCGACGCCTGCGCGCCCTACCTGGTAGGGCCGGACAACATCCCGCTCCCGCGCCCGAACAACCCGGTGACCTGGCCGGTCGCCGGCAACAAGGCGATCCCGAACGGCCTGGCGCCGGAGAAGGGCGCCACGCTGCAGGTCTATAACTGGGTCGCGTACATCAACCAGGCGTGCGTCAACAACTTCGCGAAGAAGTACAACTGCAAGGTCGAGGTCACCACGTTCAACACCATGAACGAGGCCCTGTCCAAGCTGCGCAGCGGACTGAAGTTCGACGTGCTCATGGGCGCCACGTCGACGTGCTCGGCGAGCTGATCGAGTCCAAGCTGATCCAGCCGCTGAACCACAGCTACATCCCGAACATCCAGCAGGCCTGGCCCGACTTCACGGAACCCGTTCTACGACCGGGGCTGGCAGTACACGGTGCCGTACACGATCTACACGACGGGCATCGCCTGGCGTAAGGACCAGGTCCACGAGAACCCGTACGCGATGGCGAACCCGTGGAAGGCGATGTTCTTCGCAGCCCAAGTACAAGGGCAAGATCGCGATCCTGGACGACTACCGTGAGGGCATCAGCCTCGGCCTGATGAAGAACGGGATCTACCAGCCTCAACACCACCGACAAGCAGCAGATCGACCTGTCCCGGCAGACCCTGCAGAACCTGTCCGCGCTGGTCAACATGCAGATCGACAACAACGACTACAGCGAGGTCCCGGACGGCCAGACCTGGATTCACCACGCCTGGTCCGGGCGACATGGCCGCGGCGCCGAGCTACATGCCCAAGGGCGTGCCGGTCGACGTGGTCGGCTACTGGTTCCCGCAGCGACGGCCGGGGCCCGGTCGCCAACGACACCAACACGGTCCTGCGCTCGTCGTCGAACCCGGTGCTGGCGCACCTGTTCCTGAACTACCTGCTGGACGTGCCGATCGCCGCTGGAGAACATCAGCTGGAACGGCTACATGCAGCCGCTCAACGCGATCACACCGCAGTTGCTGGTGAAGGAGCAGATCCTGCCGCCGAGCCTCATGTCCACGGCCGTGCTGCCGTCAGACTTCCGCCGCGGTATTGAGCGAGCTTCAGCTTCCCGTCGACGCCGACGCGCTCTGGCAGCAGGCCTGGCTCGTCGCGAGCAACGGGATCTAGCATGGCCCATCTGCCGCCCGAGCAGCTTGAGCATGTGCCCGACCCCGCCGCCAGGAAGCGCGCGCGGAAGCGGGCCGGCGAGCGGAAGCCGTACCAGCCGAACAGGGGCTTCTGGATCGCCGCTCGCCGCGCCGGGGATGATCTGGCTGCTGATCCTGTTCATCGTGCCGTTCTACGCGATGCTGGCGATCGGCGAGGGCAAGCTGGACCGGCAGACGGAGTCGCCGGTCGCGGTTGTAACCCGCCCTGGCAGTGGAGCTCCGCGAACCTCAGCAACGTCTGGCGCGACCTGTTCGGGTCCGGCGCGTTCGTCGGCGTCATTGCCTGGCGGACCATCTGGTACGTCGTGGTCGCCTCGCTGCTCAGTCTCGTGATCGCCTATCCGGCGGCCTACTTCGTGGCCAGGTTCGCCGGCCGCCGCAAGGGCTTCTTCCTGGTCCTGCTCATCGCGCCGTTCTGGATCAGCTACATGATGCGCATGCTGGCCTGGATCGACCTGCTGCAGACCAACGGCTACGTCAACAAGGTGCTGTCCTTCGTCGGGCTGGGCTCACCGGTGACTGGCTGGGCGGCCACTGGTACACGGTCATTCTCGGGCTGGTCTACGGCTACATCCCGTACCTGATCCTGGTGCTCTACGCGGGCCTGGACCGGATCGACCCGCTCGCTCATCGAGGCCGGCCGCGACCTCGGCCTGAGCCGTGCGCGGACCTTCGCCCGGGTGACGCTGCCGCTCTCCCGGCAGCCGATCCTGACCGGCATGCTCATCACCGTGCTGCCGATGCTCGGCGACTACTACACCAACCAGCTGCTCTCCGGCGCCCCGAACACCTCGATGATCGGCAACCTGATCGAGGGCCAGCTCGCCACGCCGTCCGCAGGGCCAGGGCGCGATCCTGTCCCTGATCGTCCTGCTGGTCCTGCTGGTGCCGATGATCTACTACGTGATCGCAGACCAACCGGGCAGCGCAGGCGGCGTCATGAGCAGCACGGCAGTCAGGCAGGCAACCACCTCCAGCACGGGAACGAGCTCATCAGGGCCCCGCCTGTTTCGTAATCCGTGGCGGCATCCGTGGTTTCTTGAGGGCTTCACCTGGCTGTACCTGATCTGGTCGCTGGCGCCGATCGCCATCGCCGTCCTGTTCTCGTTCAATAAGGGCAAGTCGCAGGCGAGCTACCAGGGCCTGTCCTGGCGCTGGTACTGGGGCGACAAGGTCAACTCGATCTGGCATAACCCGCAGCTGCACGCCGCCATGTTCGAGACCGCTGAAGCTGTCGGCCTACACGACGCTCATCGCGGTGCCGATCGGCGTGGCCTTCGCGCTCGGCATCAACCGCTGGCGGGGCGTGCTGCCGTCGAGCTTCAACTACATCATGATCCTCTCGTTCGTCGTGCCCGAGCTGATCTTCGGCGTCGCGCTGTTCTTCGTCTTCACCCGGATGCCCGGCCTCCGGGTCGCGGGCCTCGGCAACTGGGCCGAGATTCTGGGACTGGTCACCTGGAATGTCAGCTGGCCGGCCATCATCGTCCAGGCGCGGCTGGTCACCATCGGAAAGCAGTACGAGGAAGCCTCGGCCGACCTCGGCTGCACGCAGCTGCAGACCATGCGCCGCGTCATGCTGCCGCTGCTGACGCCGGCCATCTTCGCCAGCGCGATCCTCGTCTTCTCCGGTGTCATCGACGACTTCGTGATCGTGGACCTGCTGTCGTCCAACGCCAGCAACACGCCGATGTCGGTGATCATCTACTCCACCCAGCACGGCGGGAACGGCGGCCCGGCACTGAACGCACTGGCGACCGTCATGCTGCTGCTTTCGTTCGTCGTGGCCGGAATCGGCTTCCTCGGGTATCGCCTCATGACCAGGGGACAGCGGGTCGACGGCCAGCAGGCGCTCACGGCGATCGCGGGCGCTGAATAACGGGACAGCGCCCCTCGGCCTGGCTCCGGTTTCCGGCAATTAACGCATATTAGTCAGCGGACTTCCCCGGCATGGGGCGTGATGTTGGATCTGCAGACCTTAGGGGGGCGGCAGATCCAACATCACGCCCCATCAGCGGCTGCCGGGCTGAGCGCACGACGCGGGATCGCCAGCACGTCGACTGCGATCGCGCCGTCCGGCCCGCAGATCAGCGGATTGATGTCCAGCGCCTCGAGCTGGTCGCCGAGATCCAGTGCGAGCTGCGACAGGCCGGCAACGGCGCTGGCGACAGCCCCCTGATCAGCCGGGCGAGCGCCGCGCGCGCCGTCCAGCAGCCGTGCGATCCGCAGTCCTGCCACGAGCCCGGCCGCCTCACTGGCGGTCACCGGCGGCAGGGCGACGGCGCGATCGGCCAGCAGCTCGACCAGCACTCCGCCGGCGCCGACCACGATCAGCGGGCCAAGCTCGGGGTCGCGGACGATGCCGAGCGCCAGCTCGGTACCGGCCGGGATCGTCTGGCAGACCAGGACCCGAGGGCCTCAGCCGGCCAGCCAGGTCGCGGTAGGCAGCCGCCAGCGCGGCCGGGTCGCCGACGCCGAGCACGACGCCGCCGACATCGGACTTGTGCTCGATCTGCGGTTCATCGGTCTTCAGCACGACCGGATAGCCGATCTGCTCAGCGGCGGCCAGCGCGCCGGCCTCGTCGGCCGCCGGCAGCACGCGGGCGACGGCGATGCCGTACTCCGGCAGCAGCTCAAGAAGGCGTGCGCCCTGAGCGGCGCCGCTGGTGACCAGGCTGGCGGCTCGCTCGCGGCGCTCCGCGGCGCCCGGCCCGGTGCATCCTGCAGTGCCGGGCTCACCGCGCCGCTGATGCCGCGCTCGGGACCGCGCGCCCGGCCCGGTGCATCCTGCAGTGCCGGGCTCAGGGACCGCGGCGCCCGGCCCGGTGCGTCCTGCGTGCCGGGCTCAGGGACCGCCTGCCGCCGGCCGTGCTCGAGCAGATGGCGCAGGGCCAGCAGGCCGGACCTGGTGCCCTCCAGGACCGGGATGCCCTGAGCGCGCAGCTGGCAGGCCAGCTCGGTGTCGACCACGCTCGGCAGGTTGCTGAGCACGGCCAGCGGTTTCGCCGTCCGCCCGGCCACGTCCAGCAGCGCCAGCGGATAGGAGTCGTCACCGTCGAGCTCGTGCACGAGATCCACGGCCAGCGCGACCGCCTCGACGGCCGGGTCCTCAGCCAGCGCGAGCAGCGACCCGCCGAACAGGTCCCTGGTATCCGCGCCGGTCCCCCAGACGTCGAGCGGATTCGCCGGGATCAGGCCGGGGTCAAGCAGGCCGGACAGCCGGGCGATAGTAGCCGGGCTGATCTCCGCGAATGGAACGGCCGCGGACTCTGCGACGTCGGCGACATGAGCGCGCTCCAGGCCGGAGTCGTGCACGGTCGCGATGCCGGGGCGCGCGGTCGCGGCCGCCGGGCTGCCGGTGCTCCCGCGCGGCCGGACGCGCCGGCCGGCCGAGAACAGCTCCAGCGTGTCAGTGAACTCGGCCAGGTCGCTGACCCGATGCACACCGTAGGCGCGCGCGAGCGCCTCCCAGGCGCCGTCGGATCCGGCAAGCGCGCCGGAGTGCGCGGCGACCATCGCCTGGCCGGCGACGGAACTGCCCGCCGTCAGCAGCACGACGGGAACGTCCTGCGCGGCCGCGCGGGCCAGCACCTGGCGCAGCGCCGCGCCATCCCTGATGGCCTCAAGGACGAGACCGAGTACCCGCGTGGCCGGCAGGCTGAGCGCGTAGTCCAGGTAAGCAGGCGCCGCGGTGACCAGTTCCTGTCCGGACGAGACGGCCACGGTGAAACCGAAGCCGCGGCGCGCCCGCAGCAGCGCCGAGAACACCGAGCCCGAGTGCGTGACCAGCGCGACCGGGCCGGCGGGCAGCGGATCAGGCTCGGTGTAGCCGAGGGCACGCAGGCCGTGACTCACGTTCGCGAAGCCCATGCAGCCCGCGCCGCACAGCGCCATCCCGGCGCCGCGGGCGATGGCGGCCAGCCGGTCCCGGAGGTCCGGCCCGGATCCGGCGGGGTGGGCGTTCCCGAAGATGACCGCGGCCCGGCTGCCGACCTCGGCCGCAAGCGTGAGCTGCTGCTCCAGCGCGGCATCCGGCACCGCGAGCAGCGCGAGCTCGGGCGCCTCCGGTAGCTCGGCCAGCGACGGGTAGCACCGCCGGCCATTGATCTCGGCGTACCGGGGGTTGACCGGGTACATCCGCGGCCGCGAGGTGCTCTTGCCGACTTCCTCGAGCATGCGGCTGCCGAAGCTGGCCGGCCGGGGCGAGGCGCCGACAAGCGCGACGCTGCGCGCCTCGAGCATGGCCCTGACCGGCCCGCCGTCCGCCGGGCTGAGCTGGCCCGGCGGACGGTGTGCTAGCTCGTTCCCGTCGTGAACGGGCTTGCGGTTGAACAGCGTCGTCATGACCGCCGGCTGGCCCGGCCCGACCGGCCCCTGACGGCCGACTTGCGGTCCGCGATCGCCGCCTTCGCCGCCTGCCAGCCGGGGATGCCGCAGACGCCGCCGCCCGCGTGCGTCGCCGAGCTGCCGTAGTACAGGCCGCCGACCGGGGTGCGGTAGTCAGCGAAGCCCGGCGCCGGCCGCATGTGGAACAGCTGCTCGAGGGACAGCTCGCCGTGGAAGATGTTGCCGCCGACCAGGCCGTAGTCGTGCTCCATCTCATACGGGCCGACGATGTCCCGGTGCAGGATCGAGCTCTTGAAGTTCGGCGCCAGCTCGTTGTAGCAGTCGATCATGCGGTCGGCGTAGGCCTCGAGCTCCTCGGTGTGCGGCTCCTCGCTCCAGTCGGCGGGCACCCACTGGGTGAACAGCGACATGATGTGCGTGCCCTCGGGGCTGAGCGTCTTGTCGAACGCGGTCGGGATCACGCCGTCGCTGAACGGCCGTACGGCGGCCTTGCCGTCGCGGGCGTCCTGGAACGCCCGCTCGATGTAGTCCATCGTCGGCGCCATCTCGACCGAGCCGGTGTGGTGCTCCTGCAGCTGCGTGCCCGGATCGGCGATGAAGTCGGGCAGCTCGCCCAGGGCCAGGTTGATCTTGACGACGCCGCTGCGTGACTTCCACCGCTCGATGTCGGTCGCGAAGTCGGCGGGCAGGTTCTCCCGGCCGACCTGCTCCAGGAACGCGGTGCGCGGGTGCAGCGTGGAGACCACGACCTTGGCGCGGATCTCGTCGCCGTTCTCCAGCACGACGCCGGCGGCCCGGCCGCCCTCGACGAGGATGCGGGCGACCGGCGCGTTGATCCTGACCTCGGCGCCGTGCTCGCGGGCGGCCGACTCGATGGCGCTGGAGACGGCGCCCATGCCGCCTTCCTGGAAGCCCCAGTTGCCGAGATGACCGTCGCCGACGTCGCCGATGGAGTGGTGCGCCATTACGTACGCGGTTCCGGGCTCGTACGGGCCGGCCCACGTGCCGATCACGCCGTTGACCGCGAGCGCGCCCTTGACCTGCGGCGACTCGAACCAGTCGTCGAGCAGGTCGGCGATGCTCATGGTCATCAGCCGGGTGACGTCCGCGATCGTGCGGACGTCAAGCCCGCGGTTGCGCCAGGCCAGCTTCAGGGTGCCGGCCAGGTCCCGCGGCTTGCGCGAGCCGATGGCAGGCGGGACCGTCAGCAGCAGCGGGCCGAGCACGTCGGCGAGGCCGGCCAGCCAGGCGTCCCATTTCGGCATCGCGTCGGCGTCCTTCTTGGACCACTGCGACACGGACGCGTAGTTGGCCTTGGCGTCGTCGGCGTACAGCTTGATCGAGCCGCCCTCGGGGAACGCCTGGTAGTACGGCCCCATCGGGTAGATCTTGTAGCCGTGCCGGTCCAGCTCAAGGTCCTTGATGATGGTCGGCGGCAGCAGGCTCATGACGTAGGACAGGCGGGTCACCTGGAACTGCGGCGCGTCCGGCCAGGGCGCCTCGGTGGTCGCGGCGCCGCCGGTCTTGTGCCTGCCCTCGAGCACGACCGTCCGCGCACCGGAGCGGGCCAGATACGCGGCTGCTACCAGCCCGTTGTGCCCTCCGCCTACCACGATCGCGTCGTATGTTGCGGCCATGAGCCAGCCTTCCGTAATGTTGCCGTCACGCGTTCGCGCTTTGCCTGCATGCGCGCCCGCGCCATCTTTGACTGAATGTTCAGTTTAGAAACCTGCTAGCCTGTTATCAAGAGGGAGATGGGCAAGCAGCCGGTTTGTCCCCTGGATCACGCTGGCCGCGGCAGCAGCGAGTTCGCCGCGCTGGCGGCTCGGCAAGGACGGCAATACGCAGACAGACGGCATCAGAGCAGGAAGTATTGCCGTCATGAGAGGAACTGCCGCGATGACGACTCGCGCAGCCGACGGCACCGAGGTGCCGGGGACCGCAGACCAGCGGCGTGAGCAGATGCTGCTTGCCGCGCTGGAGGTCATCTCGGCGCGGGGTTACGCCGACACCAGGATCGCCGATGTCGCCGAGCGGGCGGGGGTCAGCCCGGCCCTGGTGATCTATTACTTCAAGACCAAGGATCAGCTGCTCACCGAGGCCATCCGGCACTACGAGGACGCCTGGTACGCCGTCGGCCAGCAGCGGATGGCCAGGCTGGCCTCGGCGGCGGACCGCATCGAGGAGTACGTGGCGATGAGCTGCCTCACCGAGGCGGACCCCGAGCCGGCCAGCTCGTGGGAGCTCTGGCTGGACTTCTGGGCGCAGGCCGCCCGGAATCCGGAGGTCGCGAGCGTCCGGCAGAAGTCCGACGAGCGCTGGCGCGAGATCATCGCCGCCCTCGTCCGCGAGGGCCAGGCGGCTGGCGAGTTCCGCGAAATCGACACCGAGGACTTCGCGATCTGCCTGTCGACACTGATGGACGGGCTTACGATACAGATCGCCCTGGATGATCCGGTAGTTGACCAGCTGAGGGCTTTTGAGCTAAGTATGCGGTTTGCGGCTGATCAGCTCGGCTTTGACTGGAAGCCCGGCCGTGGCCGAGACGCAGTCAACCGGAAGGCGTCGGACGAAGGGTAGGTACCCCAGGTGGCTGGTGGTCGTATCGAGCTGGTTTCGCTGACGAAGCGCTTCTCTGAGGTCGCGGTCGACAACATCGACCTGGAGATCGCCAGCGGCGAGTTCTTCTCCCTGCTCGGGCCGTCCGGCTGCGGCAAGACCACTACCCTGCGCCTCATCGCCGGCTTCGAGCAGCCGACCTCGGGCCGCATACTCCTCGACGGCACCGACGTCTCGGCCGTGCCGCCGCACCGCCGCAACGTCAACACGGTCTTCCAGAGCTACGCGCTGTTCCCGTTCCTCACCGTGTTCGACAATGTCGCGTTCGGGCTGAAGAACCAGCGGCTCGCCAAGGCGGAGCTCGAGCAGCGCGTGTACTCCGCGCTCGAGCTGGTCAAGCTGCGGTCGTTCGAGAAGCGCCGGCCGGGCCAGCTGTCCGGCGGCCAGCAGCAGCGCGTGGCCCTGGCCAGGGCCCTGGTCCTCCAGCCGTCGGTCCTGCTCCTGGACGAGCCGCTCGGCGCGCTTGACGCCAAGCTGCGGCGGTCACTCAAGGTCGAGCTGAAGGCGCTGCAGGAGCAGGTCGGGATTACCTTCCTCTACGTCACCCACGACCAGGAGGAAGCACTCACGATGTCTGACCGGCTCGCCGTCATGCGGGACGGCAAGATCGTCCAGATCGGGCCGCCCGCGAAGGTGTACGAGGAGCCTGCCGACACCTACGTCGCCGACTTCCTCGGGGTGTCGAACCTGATGCCGGTCGAGCATCGTCTCGCGCGGGCCGGGCTCCGCGTGCGAGGTCCGCCTCGGCGACGCCGTCCTGTCCGTCGATCACGGCGGCCTGGACGCCCCGGACCAGTCACACGCGGTCATCAGGCCCGAGCGCGTCCGAATCGAGGAGTTCGGCTCGACGGGCCCGAACCGGGTGCCCGCCATGGTGGAGCGCCTGGTCTATCTCGGCTCGTCCACGCAGGTGTACCTCCGGCTCGCGGCCGGTGCCGACATCCAGGCAGTGCTGCAGAACGACGGCGCGCAGAGCCAGCTGAGCCAGGGCACCCCCGTGCACGCGTACCTGGCGGCGGACGCGCTGCGCGTCCTGTCCGGCGGGGCGTCGGCGGCCGACCTGAACGCCACCAGCGCCGAGCCCGAGACCGAGGACGTCCGCCAGGCCAGCTGAGGCTGACGGCGAGGGCAGCGCGCCCGGTTACCGCTCGCCCGGGTCCGCGCGCGCCCGTCGCCGCTGCGGAGGCGGCGTCGGGCGCGCGCGGACCCGTCGGCGATCTAGAAGATGACGAAGACCTTGCGGATCGTCTCGTGGATGTCCCAGGTGCCGGCCCAGCCGTTCGGGAAGAACGCGGTGTCACCCGGACCGATCTCCAGCGGCTCGCCGCCGTCCGGGGTCACCGTCATCCGGCCGGACAGGATGTGCACGAACTCGTGCTCCTCCTGCTTCCAGTACGACGGGCCCGGGGTGCATTCCCAGATCCCGACCTCCTGGCCATCGCCTTCCCAGACGTAGCGGCCGCGGGTCTGCATCGGGTCGCCGGTTGCTTCTTCCAGCAGGCCCCAGTCCTCCAGCTCGGCGGTGGCGGCCGAGGCCAGGTAGGGAGTTACGTCAGTCATGATGCCGGGTGTTCCTTTCTGCAGGGGGTTGAGATGCTCAGGTTCTGAGATCGGGGTGCTGACGCGCCTGGCCTGATCCTTGCGGTGCCGGACGCGACCGGCAGCCGGTCAGGACAGCGTGAGCCTGCCGGCCGGCTGCGGCGCATGCTCGGGGAACGGCAGCGCGATCGGATCGGTGCCGAGCCGGGAGTTGCCAGCCGAGTCGAAGCGGTCCAGCCCCAGGTCGCCGACGTCGACGACGTCTGAGGTACCGGTCAGGGCGACGTCGGCGGTCGCGCGCGCCACGGCGGGTCCCCACATCATCCCGGCGCCGCCGGCGCTGGCAACCGTGACGCCGGTGATCAGCCGTTCGCCGCTGATGGCAGGGCCGATGATCGGCAGGTGATCCGGCGTGTAGTCGATCGTGGCGGCCCAGATGCGGCGCAGCCCGAGGCCCGCGGTGACCGGGACGAGCTCAGCCATCCGCTGCCGCATCATCGCCAGGTACGGCTCATCGATGCAGGCCGCCTCCCCCGGCGCCTCGTCGGGGTTGCTCATGCCGAACAGCAGGCCGCCCTCTTCCGGCCGCCAGTACAGGCCGGCCGACAGATCGAACACCATCGGAACGCGCTCCGGCGCAAGGTCGGGATGCGGCTCGGTCACGGCGACCTGATGCCGGACGCCGCCGGCGGGCACCCGGACGCCCGCGAGATCTGCCACTGCCGCGAGCTCCGGTCCCCCGGTGAGCACCACGAGCGGAGCGGCGAGCGGGCCCTGTGAGGTCTGCACGCCCGTCACGACATCGTCGCCGGACGTCAGCAGGCCGAGGAAGGAGACTCGCTCGCGGACGTCGACGCCGGACATTGCCAGCGCGACCGCGTACGCGGTCACGTTGCGCGGCGGCGTGAGGTAGCCGTCCTCGGCGCAGTACGTGCCGCCGAGCGTCCGGCCGGGCGTCAGGGTGGGATTGAGCGCATCGAGCTGGCCCGGCTCGAGCCAGCGCACCGAGAGCCCGAGCGCGTTCTGCATGTCCATGCGCGCGCGTGCGTCCGTAACGTCGGCCTCGGTGAAGCACGGCAGCAGGTACCCCTGCGGCGTGAACCCGGAGTCGATGCCGAGCTCGTCCTGCTGGCTCAGATAGAAACGGCGGGACCATTCACCGAGCTGCACTGCCCACGGCGTGCCGCCCTGGGTCCGCACCACGCCCGCTGCGCGGCTGCTAGCTCCCTGGCCGAGGGTGCGCTTCTCCAGCAGGACAACGTGCTCGAGGCCGCTGCGCCGCAGGAAGTAGGCGCACCAGGCGCCGACCGTTCCGCCGCCGACGACTACCGCGTCCGCGGTCTCGCTCACTCGCATGTGCACCGGTCCATCCGCGCTGGTTAATCCGGGCCGCCTTCGCGGGTCGGCCTGGGTCCATGCTGCCAGGCCTGACACCGCCGGTCCCGTGCCGATCATGACATGGACTGAATGTTCAGTCAAGAAGCGGGGGTGGCCGGTACGGCAGTCCCGGGCAGCGAGCGGCGGCGGCCGCAGGGTCGCAGCCGCCGCCGTTGCCCGCGTCCTGGCGGGCTGCTAGCCGTGTGCTAGCGGTGGCGAGACATACGGCCGCTGGGCATGCCCTTGCTCCCCTTGCGCATGCCCATACTGCCCTTGCGCATGCCCATCCCCATACTGCCCTTACGCATGGCCGCGCTCCGCTTGCGCATCATCATGCCCGTCATCGTGAGCATGGCAGCGCAGACGGCGGCGATCGCCATCATGGACTTCATGAAGCGCATGAGCGATTTCCCTCCCCCGAAGTCCTGCAGGCACCGTTCGCGTAACTCGGACTAGCCGGAACGGTCCCCGGCCGACGCGAGGGCACTGCAGATCACTGCGGCAGGTACCCGGCCGTTCCGGCAGGGAAACGGCAGACACGCCGGCCGCGGCCAACTCCGCTCACGGCGTACGCCCGCGTGGAATTGCACCGGAATCGCGTCAGCGCGGGTGGCGGCTGCCAGCCAGCCGCCGGCAGCATCCGGACCGGCGGCCCGGGCATTGGAAACCGGCACTTCTGCCTCTAGACTGAACATTCAGTCAGCCTGCGCCGGACGCGCGCACGGCTGCCGCGCGCACAGGACGCACGCACAGGACGCACGCACGCGACGCACGCACAGGACGCACGCACAGGGAAGGGCACACCGGCACTATGTACGGACTGTCACAGCAGGACCTGGACATCCAGGCACGCGCCCGCACGTTCGCCGATGAGCTGATCCCGTACGAGGTCGAGGCGGAGCTCAACAACGGCGACCTGCCCAAGGACGTCGTTGCCGCGCACAAGGCCAGGGCCATCGAGCTCGGCCTCTTCGCCACGAACATGCCGGTCAGCCTCGGCGGCCAGGGCTACAGCTCGCTGCAGCAGGTCCTGGTCCAGGAGCAGGTCGGCCGGGTCACCAACGCGCTGGCCTGGGTCGCGGCTACCCCGCCCTCCTGGCTGCCGGCCGTGGCCACGCCGGAGCAGCTGGAGAGGTTCGTGCTGCCGACAGTGCGCGGCGAGCGCGAGGAGTGCTACGCCATCACCGAGGAGGGCGCCGGGTCCGATGTGGACGGCATCGTCGCCACCGCCCGCCGGGACGGCGACGAGTACCTGCTCAACGGCGAGAAGTGGCACGTCACCTCCTACAACTCCGCCGACTACGCCTTCTTCCAGGGCAAGCTCGTCGGCGGAGAGCACGACGGCGAGCACGCCATGTTCCTGGTTGATCTCCCGAGCCCCGGAGTCACCGTCGTCCGCACGCCGCCCTACACGCACACGATCAGCCATCACCACCCGATCGTGGCGTTCACCGACGTGCGCGTTCCGGCCGGCAACCTGGTCGGGGCGGAAGGCGACGGGATGAGCTTCGCCTACGAGTGGTTCCGCTTCGAGCGGATGATGGTCGCCGCTCGCTGTCTTGGCGGAGCCCAGCGTCTGGTCGAGGAGATAACGTCCTTTTCCAGGGAACGCACAGTCCAGGGCCAGCCAATCGCCGCCCTTGGCGCGATTCAGAGCATGCTGGCCGATTGCCTCACTGAGCTGTTCGCCGCGCGGTCGATGGTGTACGAGACTGCCCGCGGGATCGACGCCGGAGCCGACGTGAAGGTGCAGCACGCCCAGTGCTCCATGGCCAAGCTGTACGCGTCCGAGATGGCCGGCCGGGTGGCCGACCGGGCCGTGCAGATCTTCGGCGGCCGCGGCTACATGCGCGAGAACGTAGCCGAGCGCCTCTTCCGCGAGCTCCGGGTCGAGCGGATCTGGGAGGGCACGAGCGAGGTCCAGCGCTCGATCATCGCCGACCAGATGATCAAGCGCGGGCCGCGGGCGCTCGCCTGAGCGGCAGCACCTGAACGGCCGCGCGGACTGTCAGCGGTCTCTGCAATCCTGGTGTTATGAGCCCGGATACCCTCGCCGCTCGAGCCGTCGGCTCTGGCACTGCCGTCGGCTCTGGCACTGCCGTCGCTGGACTGAGCCGTCGCTGGCTGACCGCCGTCGCTGGCTGAGCCGTGGTCTGCGCAGCCGGTGTCCGCGGCGACCTGGCCGCCGCGCGAGCTCTGGTCCCCCGGATATCGCGAGTGGCTCCCGGCGGCAGAACTGCGCCGCACCATCACCTGCTTCTGGGTCAGCGTGGTGCCACCCGGCGCAGGCCCGTCGGTCACCACTGTGCTGCCGGACGGCTGCTCCGACCTGATCTGGCAGAGCGGCCGCGGCGCGTACGTAGCAGGTCCTGACACTGGTCCCGCGCCCGCCGAGCTGCCAGCCGGGACCGTGATCGTCGGAGCCAGATTCCGTCCGGGAGCGGGCGGCCCGGCTCTCGGGCTGCCGCTAGCCGAGCTTCGCGACGCGCGCGTCGATCTGACTGACTGCCGTCCGGGACTGGCCAGGCAGCTTCCGGCTGACCTCAGTCCGCGGCAGGCACTGGCGCGGGTTACCGCGGTCGCTGCCGAGCTGGCCGCCGGAGGACCGCCCGATGCCGCCGTCCTGCACGGCATCTCGCTGCTGGCGGCCGGGCAGACGAACGTCGCCAGCCTCGGCCCGGCGCTGTCGCTGAGCGAGCGGCAATTGCGCCGGCGGTTCGAGCAGGCCGCGGGCTACGGGCCGAAGACACTTCAGCGCGTCCTCCGGTTCCGCCGGCTGATCCGCCAGCTGACGACCAGCCCCGGGCTCCCCGACCTGGCGGGCCTGGCCGTCCGGCTCGGCTACGCCGACCAGTCGCATCTGACCAGGGAGACCACCCGGCTGGCGGGACTACCGCCGGCTGCGCTCGCCCGCACGTTCTCGCCGCAGGGCCGCTGACGGCACAGGCGCTGACGGCACAGGCGCTCACGGCGAGCTGCCGGGCCGGTGTCCGCCGGCTATCAGCCCGGCCAGTCAGAGCAGGCAGTGCACGGCGACTCAGCCCCGATTGCGCTCCGTAAGTGTCCTGTGCGCCCTACGATCAGTCCATGAGCATCAGCGATGCGAAATACGTCTCATCCACCACGTACCGCAAGTCCGGTACGGCGGTGCCGACCGCGACCTGGATCGTCCCGCTGGATGACGGCCGGGTTGGCTTCTGGACCTCGTCTGCGTCCGGCAAGTACAAGCGCCTGCGGGGCAACCCGAAGATCACCCTTCAGCCCTCGGACTCGCGCGGCCGGGTGACCGCCGGCTCCAGTGCCGTGGAGGGCACGGCCGAACTGGTCACCGCGGGTCCCGAGTTCGAGGCAATCCAGCAGAAGGTGCGCGCGAAGTACGGCTTCATGGTCGCGATGTCGCGCTTCTTCAACACGCTCGGCCACATTGGCAAGGGCCCGTTCCCGTATGGGGACGTTGGCGTGGTTGTCACGCCCGCCAGGCAGGATCAGTGACGGGCGGCACGGCGACCAGTCACTAGACTCCTGGTCGCTATGAGTGATTCGGGCGCGTCATCGGACTGGTGGCGGGATTTCGTCCGCGCCTCTCCGCCGCTCACCGGCAAGCTGGCGGTCGTCAGGGCGGACGGATCGCCGCACGTCGCTCCGGTCTGGACGGACCTGGACGGCGACCAGATCGTGTTCCTGACATCGGCTGCGACGGTCAAGGGCAAGGCGATCCTGCGCGACCCGCGCGTATCGCTGTGCTGGGACGACGAGCGTCCGCCGTTCAGCTTCGTGACTGTGCACGGGACGGCAGCGACCTCGACGGACCCGGAAGAACTGCTCTTGTGGGCCACCAGGATCGGCGGCCGCTACATGGGCGCCGAACGGGCCGAGGAGTACGGGCGGCGTAACGCCGTGCCGCCGGAGTTGCTCGTGCGGGTCACCCCGACGCGGGTGATCGCCCAGGCCGGCATCTCCGACTAGGCGCTGAACCGGGCGGCAGGGGCGCGCCGTCAGCGGACCGGACGAGACCGCACGGCCTGGATCTGGGTGGTCTGAGCCATCAGCAGCCTGGCGTCGTCGCGGATCGAGGTCTGCACGGTGATGGTCGTGCGGCCCCGATGCAGCGGCTGCGCGATCGCGCGGACTTCGCCGCCCAGAACCGGGCGGAACAACTGCGTGGTCGACGTAATCGTCGCGGTGCTCTCGCCCTCGGCCAGGCCCAGATAGGCGACCAGCGCTCCGGCGCTGTCAGCGAGCGTCATCAGCGCCCCGCCGTGCATGACGCCCCCGGCGGTGCACAGGCGCGGCGCCCACGGGAGAACCGCAATGACCTCATCCGCAGTGGCCGACACCAAGGTGACGCCGAGATCGACGGCGAACGGCATCAGCGCGGCAAGGGCCTCGAGATCGTCAGGCATGATCCGAGTCTGCCAGCCGGCACCGTCGCAGGGCCGCCGACACCACGCACAGCGGTCCGGTACCAGGCGCGACCTGCACGAGCACGCACCGTATGCGGCGCCGCGCTCGCCGCAGCGCAGGGCAGCGGCGACTGCTAGTCAGGCAGGTTTGCCTCGATAGCCGCGACCAGTTCGGGCGCGTCCGGCGTCGTCATGGGCCGGAACCGCGCCAGTACCGTGCCATCGGGCCCGACAAGGAACTTCTCGAAGTTCCACTGAATGTCCCCGGCCTCGCCCTCAGCGTCCGCGGTCGCCGTCAGCTCCTGGTAGATCGGGTGCCGGTTCGCGCCGTTGACGTCGATCTTCTCGAACATCGGGAAGCTCACGCCGTAAGTCGCCGAGCAGAACTCGGCAATCTCCTCGGCGCTGCCCGGCTCCTGGCCGCCGAACTGATTACACGGGAAGCCGGCCACCGAGAAGCCACGGTCACCGAACTGCTTCTGCAGCTCCTCCAGGCCCGTGTACTGAGGGGTCAGCCCGCACTTGGATGCGACGTTGACGACCAGGAGGGTCTTGCCTGCCAGGTCGGCGAGCGAAGACGGCTGGCCGTCAAGGGTGTTCACGGGGATGTCGCGCAAGCTCACGTCGAAGGTCCTCACGCTCGAAGGGTTCTGCGCACCAGACGTCAGGCGGCAGCATCCGCAGTCAACGCCGGACCGCGCGGAGATATGCCGGGACCGCGCGGCGTCGTCCGTGCGCTTGCTACCGCCGATCGGTGCAGAGACAGCGTAAGCCGGCGAGGCGACGGGCCGGGCGGGGATCTCGGCGGCTGAGATTCCGGTTGTGTCGGCGCACGGGCCAGGTCACAATATTCGCTAATCAGCCAGTTTCGGGCACCGAAGTCGCCGTGCTGTCCGCCTGCTGGCCAGTCGCCAGCATCTTTTCATTCATTTCAGCGCTCCGAGGTGCCTTTTAGTGATGATATGACCGATTCAAAATGCACTGAACGAATGAAAAGTCAACCGAGGTTGACGCTCAATCGGACATAACTACCGCCAGCACCAGCGCAGGGCGCACGGCCGCGAGTCAGGCCAGGGGCACTGTGGCCAAAGGCGACGGTCCAGCGAGAAGCGCGTAAGCGGCCATCGAGCGGATGCCAGGCGGCATCCTCAAGACGCGCTTGCTCTCGCGCGATTACTCGTGTATGACTAATCACATGTCATCGATCCGCCTCTTCATCCTGGGCACGCTCTCCGCGAGCGGGCCGCTGCACGGGCATCAGATCCGGCAGCAGGCGCAGTCCGACCGCACCGAGTACTGGGCCGACATCCAGCCCGGCTCGGTGTACGGGGCACTCAAGCGCCTGGCCCACGAAGACCTGGTACGCGAGGTGCGGACCGAGAAGATCGGCAACCGGCCAGAGCGGACCATCTACGAGATCACGCCCGAAGGACGCCGCTCGCTGGCCGCGATCCGCGACGCCGCACTGCGCAACATCGAGCGGCACTTCGACGGATTCGACCTGGCGCTGACTCAGTCCCGCGATCTCGCCGACGAGCACCTCGAGAAGGTCGTCGAGGACCGCATCGCCGCTCTGCGGGTGCAGCTGGATTCACAGCAGCATCAGGCCGAGGCCGCAGATCCGTACGTGAACGAGGCCGAGCGCATGGTGATCCAGCACGTCATCGCGCGGACCGACGCGGAGCTCCGCTGGCACACCGAGCTCGCTGCGCGGCTGCCGAAGGTTGCTGCCGACTTCGCCAACCGAATCGGCGCGCCGCAGGAACTACGCGAACCTGATCAGAAGGACACGCAGTCATGAGCACTCCCGCCTCCCTGCCGCCGCCCGTCCGGCCCGCGGCCGGCGAGCCCCAACCGCAGCAGCCCGCCAGCCCCAGACCGCCGCGGCCGCCCAGCCAGCAGCCGCGCCCGGGCCGACAGCCCGCCGCCCGCCACCACCGGCCAGCCGCAGCCCGCCGCGGCCGCCCAGCCAGCACCGGCGAGCGCCCCGCAGCTGCCGATGGCCACGGCTGGCGCGCGGTCTCGATCGTGCTCGTCGGCGCCTTCATGGCGCTGCTCGACACCACGATTGTCAACGTCGCGCTGCCGAGCATCCGAACCGGCCTGCACGCCTCGCCCGCCAGCCTCGAGTGGATCGTGTCCGGGTACGCGCTCGCGTACGGCCTCGCGCTTGTGCCGAGCGGCCGCGCGGGTGACCGGTTCGGGCACAAGAAGCTGTTCCTGATCGGGCTGACCCTCTTTACCCTGGCCAGCGTCGCGTGCGGCATCTCCCAGACTCAGGGTGAGATCATCGCGGCCAGGATCGTGCAGGGTCTCGGCGCCGGCCTGTTCTTCCCTGCCATCAGCGCCACCATCCAGCACTCGTTCACCGGGCCGGCCAGATCGAAGGCATTCGGCGTGCTCGGCGCGGTGATCGGCGTCTCGACCGCGATGGGCCCGCTCCTCGGCGGCGTCATCATCGCCGCCGCCGGCACTGACGACGGCTGGCGCTGGGTCTTCCTGGTGAACCTGCTCATCGGCGCGGTCGCGATCCCGATGGCGGCCTGGCGGCTGCCGCGAGGCGAGGCGCGTACCCGGCGTGGCTTCGACCCGGTCGGTCTCAGCCTGCTCACCGCTGGCCTGCTCCTGCTGCTTGTCCCGCTGGTCGAGGGTCAGCAAGCTGGCTGGCCCGCCTGGACCTGGATCTGCTTCGGCTGCTGCGTTCCGGCATTCGCGCTGCTCGCCGCCTGGGAGCTGGGCTCGGATAAGCGCGGCGGCGATCCGCTGCTCAAGCCGGGCCTGCTGCGGCAGACCTCCTTCTCGGCCGGCGCTGTCTTCGCGATCGCCTTCTTCGGCGGCTTCAGCAGCATCTTCTTCACGCTGTCGATCCTGTGGCAGGAGGGCCTGGCGCATTCAGCGCTGATCACCGGCCTCGTCATCGCGCCGTACTCGGTCGGCACGCTGGTCGCCGCGGCCAACAGTGACAAGCTGTCCGCGCGCCTCGGCCGGCTCGTCCTGGTGCTCGGCTGCACGCTGCTGCTGATCGGCCTCGCGCTGGTCATCCTGGTCCTTCACCTGGCCGGGCCGGGCGTGACCGGCTGGGATCTCATCGGCCCGCTGCTGCTGGCCGGCGTCGGCACCGGCATGACCATCGCGCCGAACCAGGACTTCGTGCTCGCCACCGTCCCCCGGCACGAGGCCGGCACGGCGGCAGGAATCCTCGGCACGTCTCAGCGCGTCGGCACCGCGATCGGCATCGCGATCATCGGCACCGTGCTGTTCGGCAGCCTGAAGTTCCGGCCGGGGCCGCACGCGGTCGCCGAGCGCGTTCACGCACAGTGCGCAGCTTGCCCTGCTCGCCAACCTGGGATTCATGATCGTCGCGCTCATCCTCGTGCTGGCCCTGCCGCGCGAAATTCCACACCATTAATGCCGGGAACGCACCGCGTCCACCACACAGCTACCGGCCGGACGCGGCCTCGTTCCCGGCCTGGATCAGGAGCCGCCGGTACTTCGGCTGATGCTCAGCTAACGACCGACGCCGTGGCCGGCCGGGTCCAGGCGGGCTCGCCGCGATAGCCCCGCGCGATCTGAGTGACGAACTGGTAGACGGCGTCCTCGTCGGGTGACAGCGGGCCGGGCACCGCGTGCTCGGAGCTCAGGCCGCGCTGGACCGACGCGCACGCGCCCCAGTCCTGCCGGTTGGTGATGTCCCAGAACTCGACCGCGTAGCCGGGATCGAAGCCGGGCTTGTCCAGTGCCTCCGGGGCGAACGACCACGCGCACTCGATCAGCGTCCTGTCGGCCGCGAGCGGGGTCAGGATGTGCGTCATGACGTAATCCGGGTGCAGGCTGATCAGCACGTTCGGGAAGATGTTGACGTAGATGACGGTCCGCAGCCCGGTCGCGTCCAGGCCGCGAAGCGGCACGCCGAGGCTGCTGCCATCCAGCGACATGGTGACCATGTCATCGCGCAGGTCCATCCAGCCGCCCACCCACGGGCCGCTCGGATGGTAGTTCTCGCCGCTGTTGGGCGGGCTCACCCGGCACAGCTCCGGATGGATCATCGGGCAGTGGTAGCACTCGTGGTAGTTCTCGGTGAGGATCTTCCAGTTCGCGGCCGCGTCGTAGGAGTGGCGGCCGGCGATGGCGAGTCGTTCCGGCTCGTAGGGCGCGACCAGGTCGTCCAGCTCGGCGAGTGCGGGTTCCATCGGCGCCGCTGTGCCCGAGCCGTCCACGAAGATCAGGCCGTGCCAGTCAGTCACCGGCAGCTCGAGCAGTCCCCACTTGGACACCTCGAAGCCCGGCGTGCCCTTGAAGCCCTTGGCGGTCTTGAGCCCGCCGTCGAGCTCGTAGGTCCAGGAGTGGTACGGGCAGACGATCGACGGGCGCTGGGCCGAGCCTCCGCACGGCAGCAGCTCGTGGCCGCGGTGGCGGCAGGTGTTGGCGAACGCGTGCAGCACGCCGTCGTCGTCGCGGCTCAGCAGGACGCTGCCGGCGCCTGCGGGCACGGCTCGCTGATCCCCGGGGCTGGCGAGCTCGGGAGCCATGCCCACGCAGGTCCAGCCGCCCTCGAAGAAGTGCTTCTGCTCCCAGGCGAAGACAGCGGGATCGACATAGGCAGCCCTCGGCAGCATCCGGCTCTGGCCGAACGGGAGAAGTGACTCGGCGAGACCAGCCGGGTCAAGAGGGGCAGGGGCGACGAATCCGTGCTGACTGACCATACAGTCAATTCTAGGACGGGGCACCCACGCTGTCTACCATGCGCAGGCCGCCGTCAGGCTCAGTCCTGGACTCTGCGCGGCTGCCCGCCGGCGGGCCCGCCCGGCGGCGGCGTGCGCGCGTGGCAGCGTGCACGGCTTCGGCAGGCGCACGGCGGCGGCGTGCGCGCGTGGCCGGGTGCCGGGCTGCGTGCGCGGGCTTGGCGGCGTGCGCGGGCCGCTCCGGCGCGATGGCCGGAAGTGGTACGCCCGGAACGCACTGCTGCGCGTTTTTTCCGTAAACCAGGCAGCGGAATCGGATCATCGGCTATTTTGCAGAGGTTCCGGACCGATCAGGTAATGGCAGTATCGCAGGACCGCGGACCGGCGCGCGGCGCGAACGGTGCGAGCTGGCTCCCAGCCGGGCCGGCGCTCGCTCGCGATTCGCAGCCGCCGCAGTCACCGTTTGTGACCGCACCGCGACGGCGGGGAGGCACCGCCGGACGGCCGGGGAGGCGCCGCCGACTGTCGTGGTCCGTCTCGCGAGCAGGCCGCCCGCCGGCCTACTCGTCAGTCGGATCGCGACAACGGCAGGCGCACGGTGCACCACTGACCTGCATGCATGCCGTCTATAACTTTCTCTCAGCTTCTTCTCAGGAAACACCCTGATCACATGGTCTGAGGTCTATGCTCGCATCGCCACTTCAAGGCTTGAGATTTCAGGACATGTCACGGGGAGCACGGCGTGCGGTCATTCGGGCGGATCAGAGCGGTTCTGACGGCAATTTCTGCGACTGCGATCGCCGGAGGCATTCTTGCCGCCCCGGCACTGGCAGCGCCAGCTGCCGCCGGTGTGTCCGCGTCCGCGAGTCCGGCAAAGCTGCCCCTGTCGGCTGCCCAGTTGCGGGCCGACAGGAAGCTGCATGACATCGCGGGCGCAAGCACGCTGAACTCCATCGCCGGACTCGCGCGGAGCGCCGCCGGCGCGCCGCTCGGCGACGTCTGCGTGACCGCCGCCAGTTCCTCGGTCAGCAAGTCAGCGGTCACGATGCCGGACGGCCGGTTCCTGATCAGCGGCCTGCGTCCGGGTACCTATCAGGTGAAATACAGCAGCTGTGCTGGTGCCGCATCGCGGTACCTGCCGGAATGGTACGGCGGAGTCTTCCAGCGCGGCGAGTCGCGCTCGGTGATTGTCACCGGCTCGACCCTGCAGCCGGTGCAGACGCTTGCGCCGGTGACGATGTACCCGGCGAACAGCTCCGCTTGGCGACCTGCCCGATGCTGTCGTCCCGCAGCACGGATCTGACCAGCTGGCCGCCGATCCGTTCGGCCCGCTCGCTACTGCGCCGTCCGGCCCGGCAGCCCTGATCAAGTCACTCGTCGCCCGGTACGGCCAGGTGTCCGGTGCGGCGTCGGCCGCGGCCAGCGGCCGGGCCGGGGCCGGATAGCCGGTGTGGTCACCAGCACCAGCGGTCAGCCTCTCGCGGGCATCTGCGTGGAGGCCGCTGCAGCGAACGGGTCGGCGGCCTTCGCGCTTGCCACCACCGGCAAGAACGGCTCGTACCGGACCAGCAGCCTTCCGGCCGGCCGGTACCTGCTCGTCATCTTCCCGGAGTGCGGCAACCAGGGTAACTGGCTCGTGCAGATCTACAAGGGCATCTACAACCCGGAGAAGAACCCGACCCTGGTGCGCATCAGGGCCGGGCAGACCACCGGGAAGATCAACGTCGTCATGAAGCAGGGCGGCGAGATCTCCGGCACCGTGACCGGTCCGAAGGGCAAGAAGCTCTCCAGCGTCTGCGTCGACCCGCTGAGCAACTCACCCGACCTGCTGTTCTTCACCGGCATCTCCCATGACGGGACGTATCACATCCGAAGCGTCCCGCCGGGCAGCTACCAGATCGGCTTCGCGCCGTGCGGCACGGCCGACTACGCGCCGACGCTCTGGCCGGGCACGCAGAACTACGCCACTGCGCCCTTTATCAAGATCCGTGGCACCCGCCACGTCAGCAACATCAACCAGGTCATGCAGCTGGGCGGGATCATCAAGGGGACCGTCACGTCCGCCACTACCCCGGCGGCGCCGCTAGCCGGGATCTGCGTCCTGGTGTCCGAGAACAATGGCCTCTTCGAGAACGGCTCCGCCGCGACGAGCGCGACCGGCAGCTACGAGGTCAAGGGCCTGGCCACGGGTTCCTACTCCGTTCAGTTCCAGACCGGCTGCGACAACAACGGCAACTACGTTGGCATCAGCTACCCGGCCAATGTCGCGGTGACAGCCGGGTCGACCAGCTCGGGTATCGACGGCTCGCTGCCCGTCGGCGCGACGATCTCCGGCACCGTGACGAGCGCGGCGTCCGGTCAGCCGCTGGCCGGGGTCTGCGTGGAGATCGAGGGTGCCGAGACCGGGGCGGGTGGCGAGGAGATCACCGGCCCGGACGGGACGTACTCGGTCGACCAGCTGCCCGTCGATACCTACCAGGCGTACTTCAGCGGCGGCTGCGGCAGCCCGGGAAGCTACGCGCCGCAGGCCTACGACAACACCAACGTGCTCGAGCCGCAGAACATCGACGTCACCGCCGCAGGCCAGGACGTCACCGGCATCAGCGCGGCGATGCAGCCGGGTCCGGTGATCGCCGGCACGGTTACCGGCACCTCCGGGAAGCCGCTCAGCGGAATCTGCGTCTTTGCCGGCACGGCCAGCGGCGTGCTGTTCGCCCAGTCGCAGACGGTCGGCGGCCAGTACCAGCTGCCGGATCTCGACCCTGGTCTCTATGAGGTCATCTTCTCGCCCGGCTGCGGTGACAACGCCGACCTCGCGGAGGAGGCCTTCCGGTCTCAGCTGAACGGGACGGTCGCTGACCCGGTCTCGGCAGTCAGCGGCACGGTCAACGGCATTAACGCGGTCATGGAGCCGGCCGGGGGAATCTCGGGCGTCGTCCAGGCGGCCACCGGGCGGCACGTCGACTTCGCCTGCATCCTGCTCGCCGGCATCAGCGGCAGCGCCGCCTCGCTCTCCGGCTCCGCTGAGCTCTTCGGCAGCACGTATAAACTCACCGGGCTGCCGACCGGCGGGTATCAGGTCGCCTTCGCGCCATCCTGTGCCGGCAGCGGCCTGCAGACTCAGTGGTACAAGGACAAGCCGACCCCCGATGGCGCGGCGACGGTCGAGGTCACCAGCTCGCATGTCACGACGGGAGTAAGCAGCGAGCTCGTCTCGGGCGGCTCGATCGCCGGCCAGGTCACCAGCGCCGGAGATCCGGTCCACGACATGTGCGTGTACGCGCAGAACGTGGTCGAGCCCGACGACTTCGGCTACAGCATCAGCAACCGCAACGGCTACTACGACGTCCACGGCCTGAATTCCGGCAACTATGAGCTGGAGTTCTTCTACTGCGGCAACGCCTCAGACACGCTCGCCGAGCGAGATCGCACCCCAGCTCGTGCACGTCACGGCGCCGCGGCGGACCAGCGGCGTGCTGACAAGCGTGCCAGGCCGGCGCCACCATCAACGGGACCGTGCTGGCCGGGTCGCCGGCCACCGGGCAGGGCGCCGCCGGCGCCTGCGTGGAGGCATACTCGCTGAACGGCGCGGGGTTCGGCGCTGCCAATGCCGCACTCGACGGCACGTTCAGCGTCACCAACCTGCCGCCTGGCCAGTACCAGGTCTACGTCGGCGATCCTGCGTGCAGCTTCAGCGAGCCGAGCCTGGCTCCGCAGTGGTACCTCGATCAGGCCAGCCTTACCCGCTCGACGATCGTCACCGTGAGCACCGGCGGAACCACGACGCTGTCGGACTCCACCCTGGTGCCCGACGGCTCCGTCAGCGGCAGGGTGACCGGTACGGGCGGCGCTCCGCTCCCTGGCGTGTGCGTGGCGGCTATCCCGACCGGGGCCGCCGCCATCCCGGTGTACTCGGTGACCGGGAGCACCGGCCGGTACTCGATCGGCGACCTGCCAGCCGGCCCGTACCGGGTCAAGTTCAGCTCTGGCTGCGACGCTGCCGGCTACCTGACCCAGTGGTGGAACGGCAAGCTGACAAGGGGGACGGCGACGATCGTCACGGTCAGCTCCGGCGCGGCGACGACGGGTATCAGCGCCCGCCTGCGGAGCTGACCGAGGGACGCACCGAGTGCCGGGACGAGGCCGGCGTCCCGCCTGCCTGGCGATAGTGGCTGCCGGCAGCTCGTTGAGCCGCTGAACGTTTGGGGATAGGAAAGGGAACCAGGACGCTCATCCAGCGGAGGACGACACGCGATGCCGAAAGCGATCAAGGGAAATGCCGGGCGAAAGCCGCCAGAGCCCTCGGCGAACCACTCCGACATCGACGACTGGTGCCGGCGCCTGATGCCGGATCTGCAGCCCATCGTCAAGCGGCTGGATGAGTCGATCCGGGCGACAGTCCCGGGGCTTGACTACGCCGTCAAGTGGAAAAGGGCGTATTACGGGCTACCGGAACTCGGGTGGATCATTGAGATAGCCGCCTACGACGTTTCCGTGAATGTCGTTTTCCTCGGCGGCGCCGACTTCGAGTCCCCGCCCCCGCTCGGAACGACCGGCCGGACCCGGTACATCAAGGTGACCAGCCTGGAAGAGGCGCAGCGGCCGGAGCTGCAGAAGTGGATCGAGCAGGCGGGACGCACGCCGGGCTGGACGTGACGGGCGTCCGGCCTCGGCAGCTGGCGCTGGCGCTCGTCACCGCGCGCCCGCCAGCAGGCTCATTCCGAGGTACGCGGCACAGGCAACACCTGCCACAGACCGGGGCTCAGCGCCATCCGGTTCGCACGGGATCACATGACGTGGAGGTGGCGGGAATCGAACCCGCGTCCTTCGGTACATCACCAGGGCTTCTCCGGGTGCAGCACTGCTGTGCTTTTCTCAGCCCCGGCAGTCACGCAGGCAAGCTGCCGACGGGCTCAGTCGCTGTTTGATGTCCCGCCCAGCCCCGCGACCGGGCTGAGCGGTAGATCCTCCTAGCTGATGCCAGACACCGGGCCGGAGGAGCTCCCGGGCTGACAGCGTCATACTGCTCTAGCGGTTATTAAGCCGCGAGAGCGACGCGAGTGCGCGTTGTGTTGGCACTTATTGTTTTGCGGTCACAGTGTTAACGGGGTTATGTCCGCCGTCCCCGACCCGCTTCACCTGGATCAACTACCAAAGTCGAAGCCAGTCACCCCCTCTTGAGTTATGCCCGTAAGCCTACCCGAGCGCGACCAGCCCAGTCGAATGACTTATTTGCAATGGTTTAGCCGGTTCCGGTCGTGCGCCAGACGCAGAATGCCCGATGGGCTGTCCGCAGAGCGCGGATCCCACCGGGCATCCACCGGAGGTGATGAGATGCCCCCGTGGATGCTGGCGGTGGCCGAAATGCACCCACGGGGGCTATGACCGGCAGGGTCGGGGCCGGTCCAAGCCGGGCCTCCCCCGAGATGAGGCCCGGTTCCCATCACGACGACTGGGCCGCAACCCCCCGAGCGGCACCCCAGTCATTAAGAAAGACGCCAGCGCGGTACCGAATGGTTGCTCTCAGTTATCAAAAGAGTATTAATGAACTGGTCAGGATCCAGCCCGGACGTTCTGCAGGAAGCTGCCCGCCAGGGCAGAGGCCGCCGCAGATGGCGATTTGCCCAGCTCCACCGCAGCGAACGCGACGTTGCCCTGATAACCGACGAACCAGCTGAGCCACAGGTGCCCTGACCCGTACGGGGCGCTGCCCATCTGACCGTAGACGCTGCCGCCGACGTCAGCGACCGCGTTCGAGCCGGTGCTCGCCGCGGCATGCATGAGGGCCCGGAGCTCAGACAGCACCTGCGGGCTCGTACTCGCCCGCGGCGTCGAGCTGGAGTCAGCAAGCCCGGTGACCAGTGACGGAGAGTGCCAGCCGCCGGAGTCAACGACCGACGCGGCCAGCGCCATGCCAAGCGGGCTGACCCGGACGTCGCCGGTGCCGATCATGTCGGCCGCGAGCTTGCCCGCTCCGGTCGGCTGCCCGATCTCGCCGGCGAAGTAGTCGCTGACCGGCAGTTCCCAGCCGCCCACCCCGAAGTCCTGGCTCGCCTTGGTCAGGTCACTGCCGGTCAGGGTCTGCGCCAGTCCGCCGGCGAAGGCCGTCGAGCAGGCGTGCGCGAAGTCCTCCAGGAAGGACGGGGTAGCACCGAGGCTCGGTCACCGGCGGATCATTGCGGAAGCTCCGGCCGTCCACGGAGTTACTGGACGGGCAGGGAACGGGGTCGCCTGGCGACAGCTGGCCCGCCGCCAGGATGGCGGCCGACGAGATGATCGTGAAGGCCTGCCCCGGCTGATACTGGCCGGCCAGCGGGCTGAGGCCCGGCATCCCCTGTTCCGTGTGGCTCGCCACCGCGAGGATCTTGCCTGTGCTGGCCTGGACCGCGACGATCGCGGCTGATGCCGGAACGGAGCCAAGCGCCTGGTCGGCCGCGATCTGGACGCTGGAGTCCAGCGTGGTCCGCACCGGCTTTCCCTGCGATCCCTTCCAGGTCTTCAGATCGACGGCCGGCTGGCCGGACTGCTGGAGCACGACGTCAATGCGCGGAGTGCCGGTCAGCTGGCGCTGGAAGGTCTGCTCCAGCCCGGACAGGCCGACAGTTGTTCCCGGCCGGTACTCCACCCCGTTGACCCGCAGCACCTCGGCGGTCTCGGTCCCGACGGAGCCCACGACATCGGGAGCGATGCTGTCGAACAGCCGCTCCGTCTGCCTCCTGACCTGCAGGCCGGGGATCTTCGCCAGCTTGTGGCTCAGCTCGCCGTACTCGGCTGGCGACAGGGTGAGCAGAGGCAGGAAAGCCCCGGACAGCCCCTGATCCATCTGGCCGGCGATCTGCTCGGCCGACAGGTCCGTGGCGTCCGCCAGGCCGTCGGCAGTGGCGTCCAGGTCCGTCAGCTCGTCGGGAACGACGCCCACCTGGTAGACGGTCGAGGGCACGGTGAGCGGCTGGCCAGCCGAGTCCAGCAGCTGCGACCGCTGATCCCAGCTGCTGACCACCGCCAGCTGCTCGCGATCGGTCATGCCCGGCACGATGACCGACGGGCTCCAGACCACCCGCCAGCCGCCGCTCCCGTCACGGAGCGCGAAACTGTTCGCGTAGGACCAGGTCAGGCCGCTTCCGGCGAGGTCGATCGAGGCGTGGAAGCTGGCGCTCGCGGCCTTGCCCTGCTGGCTGACGCCGCGCATGCTGAGGTTCAGGTCGCTGGCATCGAGCCGCTCGTATGCGCTGGCCAGCTCGGCCGCGACCGCGTGCGGGCTCCCGGTGGTCAGTTCAGCGGCCTTCAGATACTGGCGGGACTCCCAGGCCAGCAGGAACTGCGAGACGGTCGGCTCGGCGGACGGCACCCCCGGCCGCACCAGCCCCACCCCGACGATGCCAGCCAGCAGCACCACCGCCGACATGCGAGCGAACATCGCTCGCGAGCGAGATCGCACCCCGGACGCTCCGGCTTTGCTGTCCCCGTCCCTGGCCTTAGTGGCCCTGGATCCGCGCACTGGCGACGCAGGCCGCGGAGCGCGATGCGCTCCGCCGCGCGGAGCGCGGTTGCGAGGCGGAGTGTCGTCCTGAATCACGCCGCTATCTCCGTCGCCGCAGCTCGCGCTCGACTTCCCTGGCGGCGTCCCGCTTGGCGAGATCCTGTCGCTTGTCGTACGTCCGCTTGCCGCGTGCCAGTGCCTAGCTCGATTTTGGCTTTCCCCCCGGAGAAGTACAAGGACAGCGGCACGAGTGTCAGGCCGCGTTCGTGAATTGAACTCGCCAGCCTGTCGATCTCCTTTCGGTGCATCAGCAGCTTGCGGACCCGGCGCGGCTCATGATTCGTCCAGGTGCCCTGGGTGTACTGCGGGATGTGCACGCCGTGCAGCCAGGCCTCGCCGTCCGTTATCTGCCCGAACCCGTCAGTGAGGTTCGCCCGGCCCGCCCGCAGCGACTTCACCTCCGTGCCGGTCAGCACCAGCCCGGCCTCGACCGTGTCCTCGATGGCGATAGTCATGCCGGGCGCGCCTGTTACTGGCAATGATCTTCTTGCCCTGCTCCGCAGCCACGAATCGCCTATACCCAGCGTCACACGCGCAGGTAGCGCCTGAGGGTCAGGAACGAGGTGCTGCCGCAGATGCAGCAGGCCAGTGATCATGGCGACGATGATGACCTCGACCAGGTCGCCCGTGCTGAGCTGCACTCCGTAAGGGAAGACGCTCTGCAGGCTGCTCGAGCAGCACTGACTTCACCGCGATCAGCAGGCCGGTCGCCACCAGCCAGCCGATCATGCCCGGCGATCATTCCCTCGACGAGGAACGGCAGCTGGACGTAGAAATTGGACGCGCCGACCAGGCGCATGATGGTGGTCTCGCGCCGCCGGTTGAATGCCGACAGCCTGATGGTGTTCGCCACCAGGAGGATGGCCGCCACCAGCAGGAAGATCGCGATGATCACGACGGCATTCCTGGCTCCGTCGAGCAGCTTGTAGAAATTGTCCAGGATCGACGCGTCGTCGACGACCTCGGCCACGCCGGGATAGCCGTCGGCGACATCGGACACCGCCGAGGCGTCCGCCTCGGTGTTCTTGAGCCTGATCTCGAACGACGCCGGAATCTGGTCAGCGGCGGTGTACTTGACGATCGGCTCGTTCGCGGCGAATTCCTGCTTGAACTGGCTGTAGGCAGCCTGCTGGGACACGTAGGTCACGTCAGCGACGTCCGGGTTGTTCTTCAGCTCCGCGTGGATGCTGGCGATCTCGGCCGGGGTGACCTTGCCGTCGGTGCCGCACTTGCCGCCCAGGTTCGTGCCGCTGCACAGGTAGACCGACAGCTGGACCCTGCCCTGCCAGTAGGTCCTGGTGTTGTCGACCTGCTTGACGAACAGCAGCCCGGTCCCGAGCAGCGACAGGCTGATCGCGACCACCACGATCAGAGCGACTGTCATGGTCAGGTTCCGGCGCAGGCCGATCCAGACCTCATGGAAGACAAACTGGGCACGCATATCGCTGAATCCTCTGGGGTTTTCGTCTCGCGGACGGTCAGTAGGCCTGGCCGTAGACTCCGCGTGACTGGTCGCGCACGACCTTGCCGTACTCAAGCTCGATCACGCGCTTGCGCATGGAGTCGACGATCGCCGCGTCGTGCGTGGCCATCACGACGGTGGTACCGGTGCGGTTGATCCTGTCCAGGACCTTCATGATGCCGATCGAGGTCGCGGGGTCGATGTTGCCCGTCGGCTCGTCCGCCAGCAGGATCATCGGCCGGTTGACGAACGCGCGGGCCATGGCGACCCGCTGCTGCTCGCCGCCGGACAGCTCATCGGGCATCCGGTCCCGCTTGCCCTCCAGGCCGACCAGGTCGATGACCTCGGGCACGACCTTGCGGATGAAGCGGCGGGGCTTGCCGATGACCTCGAGGGCAAAGGCGATGTTCTGATAGACGTTCTTGTTCGGCAGCAGCCGGAAGTCCTGGAACACGCAGCCGATCCGGCGGCGCAGGTGCGGCACCTTCCAGTTGGTCAGCCGGGCCAGGTCCCTGCCTGCGACGTGGATCCGGCCCGTGGTCGGCCGCTCCTCCTTGAGCACCAGCCGCAGGAACGTCGACTTGCCCGATCCCGACGGACCGACGAGGAAGACGAACTCGCCCTTCTCGACGTCCAGGTTGACGTTCTCCAGAGCCGGACGGCCCTGATTCGGGTACGTCTTAGTGACGTTATCGAAGTGGATCACTGGCCCATCGCACGTCGGTAGACGAGATACTGGCTGACGGGCTCACCGGGTCAGGTAGACCTGCCCCGGTTTGGCCTCGGGCCAGTCTAGGGGGGAAACTGGCCTGGAACGTCCAACATCGTCGAAGTGGCCGGGTGAGCGGTATGCCCGGTAGGAGCCGGATGAGCTGCGAGCACCTGATCTGCGCCCAGTGTGCTGGGCCGGTAGCGGAGGCTCGCTGCCCGACCTGCCGCGAGGCCCGCGCCCACGTCCACCACCACCATCACGGCATGAGCGTGCAGCTGATCGCGGCTGCGCTCCTCGTGCTGGCGCTGCTGATGGTGGCTGCCATGCACCTGGCGTACTAAGACTCCGGGCCGCCAGGCCCGCGGACCGCTGGGCAGGCGATCACGGCTGCCCGGACTCTCGGTGCCCGGCTGATGTCCGGTTCAGGGCTATTTCGGCGGCTAGAGCCCCTGGGTCCTGAGCCAGCGGATCTCGGCCTCGATGAAGTCGTCGATCTCGCCGTCCATGACGGCCGCGGTGTTGCCCGTCTCGTAGCTCGGTCCGCAGGTCCTTGATGTTCTGGTACGGGTGCAGCACATAATTGCGGATCTGGGTGCCCCAGCTCCGCCCGCGCGTCACCGCGCAGCTCGGCCATCTTGGCCGCCTGCTCTTCCCGCTTGCGCTCCAGCAGCTTGGCCTGCAGGACCGCCATGGCGGTGGCCCGGTTCTGGATCTGGCTGCGCTCGTTCTGGCAGGACACCACGATCCCGGTAGGCAGGTGGGTGATCCGGACCGCCGAGTCGGTGGTGTTGACGCCCTGGCCGCCCGGGCCGCTGGACCGGAAGACGTCGACCCGGATCTCGTCGTCGGGGATCTCGATGTGGTCGGCCTGCTCGACCACCGGGATCACGTCCACCACCGGCGAAGGAGGTCTGCCGGCGGCCCTGGTTGTCGTACTTGGAGATGCGCACCATCCGGTGCGTGCCGTGCTCGCCGCGCAGCGTCCCGTACGCGTACGGCGCCTTGATCGCGAACGTGGTCGACTTGATGCCCGCCTCTTCCGCGTAGGAGGTGTCGTAGACCTCGCGTCGCGTACCCGTGCCGCTCGGCCCAGCGCAGGTAGATCCGCCGCAGCCCCTCCGCCCAGTCGGCCGCGTCCGCCCCGCCGGCCTGCGCGTTGATCGCTGATCAGCGCCTCGCGGGCGTCGTACTCGCCGGACAGCAGGGTCCTGATCTCCAGCTGGTCGATCTCCTTGCGCAGCGCGGCCAGATCACGGGTCGCCTCTTCGCGCGTCGGCTCGTCGTGCTCGCTCTCGGCCAGCTCGAACATGACCCGGTGTCGTCGAGCCGGCAGCGCAGGCCGTCCAGCCGGGCCAGGTCCCCCTCGAGGTAGGACAGCCGGCGGGTGACCGCCTGCGCCTGCTCCTGGTCGTCCCAGAGCCGTGGGTCGGCCGCCGCTCGCCTGCAGGCTGTCTGCTTCGCGTGCGCATGGCGTCAGGGTCGAGGACGGCCTCCACGCTGGCGAGCGTCGACGACAGTTCCGAGATTTCATTTGCGGGATCGGTACTGCCATGCGGGAAAGCCTACGCGAGCGCGGGCATTCGAAAGGACGTTCGCCCGCCAACGGCGTGGCCTGATCTACGCTCAGTGCGGCCTCACGGACGTTCAGGCAGGGAGCTGGCCGTCGCACCAGGGTGCGGATCGCACGGACCGCCACCGACAGCGTCGCGACAGTGAACCAGTCGCTCTCCCAGATCTCGGTCAGGGTCTGGCCGGCGCGCCGGACGGCGGAGCTCGTTGCGCCGCCACCCAGTCGGCGAGCCGCTCCTCCGGGCTGCCCGGGCCGGTCACCGTGAGCACGTCCCTGGCCATGCGCCGCGTGCGCGGTGTACAGGTCATCGCGGAGCGCGGCGCGCGCCATCGTGTTCCACCGGTCGTCGCGCGGCAGCGCGGTGATCCGGTCCCGCAGCCGGGTGATCTGCAGCCGGTCGGCCAGGTCGAAGTAGACCTCGGCGGTCTCCTCGACGCTGCGCGCCGGTCGCCGTGCGCGATGTCCACGATGTCGAAGGCCGAGTAGGCGGGCACCATGGCGGCCACCCGCTCGGCGAGTCCCTCGGGCACGCCGCGGGCGGTGAAGGACGTCCAGCCGCTCGGCGAAGCCGGACAGGTCCCGGCCGGTGAGCAGCTTGGGCAGGCCGGAGGAGACGGTGAGCACCCCGCCGGAGAAGAAGTCGATGGTCTCTGGATGTCGAACGGCGGCCGCCGGTTGTACAGCAGCCACCGGGTAGCCCGCTCGGTGAGCTTGCGGCCCTCCAGCAGCAGGGCCAGGATCTGGATGGCCACTTCCACCTCGCCGTCCAGCGCCTCCACCTGGGCCCAGAAGCCGGGCATGTCGAAGACCTCGCGGGCGACCAGCCAGGCGGCAGTGATGTCCGGCACGGACGCGCCGGTCTCCTCGTTCATCCGGAACAGGAAGGTGATCCCGGACCGGTCCACCATGTCGTTGACGACCGCGGTGGTGATGATCTCCCGGTGCAGCGGGTGGGCTCGCCCATCCGGCCGGCGAACGTCTCCCGCAGCGGCTGGGGAAGTAGTCGATCAGCACCCGACGCAGGTAGGGGTCGTCAGGCAGCGCCGAGGCCAGCACCTCCTGGGCCGCGCGATCTTGGTCTGGGCGAGCAGCACCGAGAACTCGGGGACGGTCAGGCCCGGCCCGGCCGACCGCCGCTCGGCGATCTCCTTGTCCCCCGGCAGCACGTCGAGCTGCCGCCGGACCCGGCCCGTCGCGCTCCAGCTTGCGGATCTATCCGGGTGTGCACGTGCAGCATCTGCGCGGCCTGCGCCCGGGCACGCGGCCAGGGCCCGGTTCTGCTGGTAGTTGTGCTGCAGCACCAGCTCGGCGACCTCGTCGGTCATCTCGCTGCAGCAGGTCGTTGCGGCCGGCTGCGGTCAGGTTCGCCGCCGCGCACCTGCCCGGTCCAGCAGGATCTTGATGTTGACCTCGTGGTCGGAGGTGTCCACGCCAGCGGAGTTGTCGATGAAATCGGTGTTGACCAGGCCGCCGGCCAGCGCGTACTCGATCCTGGCCTCCTGGGTCAGGCCCAGGTTGCCGCCCTCGCCGACGACCTTGGCCCCCAGAGCGCGAGGCGTCGATCCGGACCGCGTCGTTGGACCGGTCCCCGGCATCGGCCTGGGTCTGGCGTGGTGGCCTTGACGTAGGTGCCGATACCGCCGTTCCACAGCAGGTCGACCGGCGCGGCGAGGATCGCCGAGATCAGCTGCGTCCGGGGACAGCGCGGTGCACGGTGTCGGCAATGCCGAGAGCGCCGGCGGCCTCCGCGCGAGACCGGGACGGACTTGGCGCGACCGGGGCCACACGCCGCCGCCGGCGCGAGATCAGCGTCCGGGTCGTAGTCGGCCCAGGAGGAGCGGGGCAGCCCGAACAGCCGCTGCCGTTCCGCGAAGCTGCGCCGCCGGATCGGGATCAGGGTCGACGAACATGTGCCGGTGGTCGAAGGCCGCCACCAGCTTGATGTGCTCGGACAGCAGCATGCCGTTGCCGAAGACGTCACCGGACATGTCCCCGATCCCGACGACGGTGAAGTCGTCGGTGTCCACGTCGACGTCCGCGGGTGCGGAAGTGGAACTTGACCGATTCCCAGGCGCCGCGGGCGGTGATGCCCATCTTCTTGTGGTCGTAGCCCTCCGACCCGCCGGAGGCGAACGCGTCGCCCAGCCAGAACCCGCGGCTCATCGCGATCTCGTTGGCCGTGTCAGAGAACGTCGCGGTGCCCTTGTCCGCCGCGACCACCAGGTAGGGGTCGTCGCCGTCATGCCTGATCACGCCGCGCGGGCGGCACGACCTGGCCCGCCTGCGAGATTGTCGGTCACGTCCAGCATGGCGGCTGATGAACATCCGGTAGCAGGCCAGCACCTCGGCCTGGTAGGCCTCCCGGTCGGCGGGTCGGGCAGCTGCTTGCAGACGAATCCGCCCTTGGCCCCGGACGGCACGATGACCGAGTTCTTGACCTCCTGCGCCTTGGCCAGCCCGAGGATCTCGGTGCGGAAGTCCTCGCTGCCGGTCCGACCAGCGCAGCCCGCCGCGGGCCACCGCGCCGAACCGCAGGTGCACGCCCTCCAGCCGGGGCGAGTAGACGAACAGCTCGAACTTGCGGCCGCGGGGCCGGCAGGTCCGGCACCGCCGCCGCATCCAGCTTGACCACCAGGTACGGCGAACGCTCGACCGAGCGCGGCTACTCGGAGAAGTAGTTCGTGCGCAGGGTGGCCGTGATCAGGCCCAGGTAGGCCCGCAGGATCCGGTCCTGGTCCAGGACTGGCCACGTCGTCGAGCTCGCCGCGGATCTCCTCGGCGATGGCCTCGCTGCGCTCGGCCTGCCCGGCCTGCCGGGCCGGGTCGAACCGCGACTCGAACAGCCGCACCAGCAGCCGGGTCACTGTGGTGTTCGAGCGCAGCACCCGCTCGATGTAGTCCTGGCTGAACGGTGGCGCCGGCCTGCCGCAGGTACTTGGCGTAGGCGCGGAGCACCATGACCTGACGCCAGCTCAGGTGCGCGTCCAGGACCAGCGCGTTGAACCCGTCGTCCTCGATCCGGCCGTTCCAGAGCGCCAGGAGCGCGTCCTCGACCAGCTCCTTGACCGCGCCTGATGCGGAGATCGAGGTCGCCCTGCTTGGCGGCGTCACTGCGAGTCCAGCAGCGACCGGCGGCGCAGCCCGAAGTCGTAGATCCAGAACGGCTGCGCCGGCCGGGAACTCGTAGGGATGCTCGTCGACCACATCCACGCCCATGTGCTGCAGCCGGGGCAGCACGTCGGTCAGCGTGATCGGGCGATCCGGTCCGGTAGATCGTCAGCCGCCAGACCCGCTCGGACGGTGTCCGGCACGTCATCGTCGGTCTCTATCGGCACGCCGCCGAAGTAGCCCTCGGACTCCCACAGCTCGAAGCCAACGGCGCCGCCGGACGCACGCAGCCCAGGATCCTGGCGAGGTCCTCACCGCGGCCGACGCCGGCACGTCGGTCTTGTAGGTCGCCGGGATCGCGTCGCCGATCTGAGTCAGCAGTTCCCTGGCGCGCTCCTCGCCGAAGCCGGCCCACTGCCTCGGCGGCAAGATCGTCGTCCCAGGACCTGACCGCCGCGGCCACCTGCGCGCTCCAGTGCGACCGGGTCGGCATCGGGCAGCTGGCGACCGCGCTCAGCCCGCACCACCAGGTGCAGCCGGGCCACCGACGACTCGCCGACCTGGACGCTGTAGTCCACCTGCTGCGCGCCGAATGCCCGCTGCAGGATCTCCTGCGCGCGCAGCCGTACCTGGGTGGTGTACCGGTCGCGGGGCAGGTACACCAGGCAGGACATATACCGGCCGTAGATGTCCTTGCGCAGGAACAGCCGGGTCTGGCGGCGCTCCCGCAGCACGTGCACGCCCGCGGTCATGGCGGCCAGGTCGGCCACCGAGGTCTGGAACAGCTCCTCGCGCGGGTAGCACTCGAGTACCTCGGCGACGTCCTTGCCGTCATGGCTGTCGGCGGTCATCCCGGACAGCGCGAGCACCTCGGCCAGCTTGCGCCGCAGCACCGGGATGCCCTTGATGCTCTCGGCGTACGCAGCGTGCGTGTACAGGCCGAGGAACCGGTACTCGCCGGTCACGGTGCCATCCGGCCCGAGCCGCTTCACGGCGACGTAGTCCAGGTAGCTGGGCCGGTGCACGGTCGAGCGGGAGTTCGCCTTGGTCAGGATCAGCCGCTGCGGATCCCGTGCGCGCGCCTTCACGGCGTCAGGCAGGGCCGCGAAGGCGCCGGGCCCGACGCTTGTCGTGCCGCAGGATGCCGAGCCCGGTGCCGGGCACCGCGCGTCAGCGCCATGCCGTCAGGGCCGGTCTCCAGGTCGTACTCGCGAAAGCCGAGGAACGTGAAGCGCGCGTCCGCCAGCCAGCGCAGCAGCTCGGCGATCTCGGCCGGGGAGTCGGCGCCGCCGTCGTCGCCCTCGGGCGCCAGCACGTCATCCGCCAGCGCCAGCGCCCGTGCGCGCATCCGCGGGTAATCCTCGACGGCGACCCGCACGTCGCCGAGCACCCGGCGCAGGTCGGCGGCGACCGTCTTCGCCTCGCCGTCGGCGAGCGTCGGGATCTCGATATGGGTCCAGGACTCGGTCAGCTCGTCGTAGCTGGACTCGCGGGAATCGGCCAGCGCGCTGCCGGGCTGTCCGCCGTCCGCCGGCTGCCGCCACCCGCCCGCTGACCGTCGGCAGCCGCCCGCTGACCGTCACCGGCGGCCTGCCGATCGAGGTCAGCCGGCTGCTGGCCGTCGTCAGTGACCGGCCCGATCACCTCGCGGAGCAGGCCGGCGACGTCGCGCCGGACGCGGAGCTGAGGGTGCACGACCAGCCGGGCTGACAGGCCGTGGTGCGCGAGCTCCATGGTGATCGAGTCGACCAGGAACGGCATGTCGTCCGTGACGATGTCGATGACGTCCGAGCTGGCGTCCAGCGCCGCCGCGCCGCCCGGCCTGACCTCGACCAGGGCGCAGCCCTGCGGCCGGTCCACCGCCATCCGGGCCTGCGCGAGCGCCGCGGCAGCAACCCGGTCGGCGCCCGCCGAGCCCAGGTCATCGACCTCAACGTGCCGGTAATAGGCCCTGAAGTAGTTCGCGACGTCGCCGACCTCAGGTACCGGTTCGTCGGTCGCGGCCGCCCTGGCCAGCAGGCCGTATTTAGTGTCGGTCATGCCAGCGGCCAGCTTCTGGCCTGCCGCCCCGTGATTCGCCGCCCCGTGATTCGCCGCACCGTGATTCGCTGCCCCGTGGCTGGCGTCCCCGTAGCTGGCTCCACCATCCGACATGACTTTCCACTCCCTTAGCCGGCCTCATTGCCGTTATGACGCATGCAATCACAGCGAATCCCGCAATTCCCAGAGCAGCGGGTAATACCGCATCGGCACCCGCCGGTGCAGATACGGGGCACCGGTCGAGCCGCCGGTGCCGGATTTCGTGCCGATCTGCCGCTCCACCATCTGGACGTGGCGGGCCCGCCACAGCCCGGACAGCTCGTCGTGAGTGAGCAGGTCCTCGGCGAGCTGCCACAGATCGTCGTGATGCGGCCGGTCCCGTGCCACGCTGACCAGCGAGGCCAGGATCTCCTTGTCGGTGCTCACCGCGAGGCCGCGGGAGGCCAGCAGATCCACGTAGGCGTCCCACAGCGTCGGCTCAGCCAGCCGCGCTGCCAGCCGGGCGCGCTCATCATCGGTGAGCGAGCGGAACCGCGCGACGAACCCCGGATCCTTGGCCCCGGACAGGAACTCCAGCTCCCGGAACTGCACGGACTGGAAGCCGCTGGCCGGCGCCAGCGCGGCCCGGAACTCCAGGAAGTCCTGCGGCGTCATGGTTTCCAGCACGTCGATCTGGCCCACCAGCAGGCGCTCGATGACGTGCACGCGGTGCAGCAGATGCCGGGCCAGCCAGGTCGGCCGGTCCTCGGCGTCCCGCCCCGCGGCCGGCCCGGAGCCGGCCAGCATGGCGTCCCTGACCGCGGTCAGCTCGTGCAGCAGCTGCTTGAACCACAGCTCGTAGGACTGGTGCACGATGATGAACAGCAGCTCGTCGTGCGCGGGCGGCTCCACCTCGGGTACCTGCTGGGCGAGCAGCTCCGGCACCCGCAGGTAGCTGCCGTAGGTCAGCAGGCCGCCTTCCTCGCCGAAGCTGCGGCCCGGCCCAGCCGCCTTGCCCCCGCTCACGCCATCCCCCGCGCTCATGCTGTCCCCCGCGGCGCGAAGTAGGCGAGCACGTCCGGGTTCGCCAGCGCATCCCGGTCGGCGGCGTCAGCCACCGGCGTGCCCAGCAGGATCTTGCGCACCGGAACTTCCAGCTTCTTGCCCGACAGCGTGCGCGGAATCCCCGGCACCTCGTTGATCTCATCGGGAACGTGGCGTGGCGACAGCTCAGCCCGCAGCAGCGCGCGGATCCTGCCGGTCAGCTAGTCGTCGACTGCGTGCCCGTCGGCCGGCACCACGTACAGGATCAGCCTGCCGTCCTGGCCCAGCTGCCCGGTGTCGACACCAGGCTGTCGGCCACCTCGGGCAGCCGCTCCACCACCCGGTAGAACTCGCTGGTGCCCATCCGCACGCCGCCGCGGTTGAGGGTCGCGTCCGAGCGCCCGTAGATCACGCAGCCGCCGTCCGGCATGATCATGATCCAGTCGCCGTGCCGCCACACGCCCGGATAGTCGGCGAAGTAGCTGGCCCGGTACCGCTCGCCGTCCGGATCGTTCCAGAAGCCGACCGGCATCGACGGCATCGGCTGCGTGATCACGAGCTCGCCGACCTCGCCGATCACCGGGTGCCCGGCCGGGTCGAAGGCCTCGACCTTCGCCCCCAGGCAGGGACCGGAGATGATCCCGGCGCGCACCGGCAGGATCGGGCATGGCCCGACGAACCCGGTGCAGACGTCGGTGCCGCCAGAGAACGAGCCAAGAATCGAGCCCGGACGGGCGCGTTCCCAGCTCCGATACACCCAGCGGAAACCCTCCGGCGGCAGCGGCGAGCCGGTGGAGCCCACGCCCTTCAGCGCCGACAGGTCGTTGCCGTGCGGCCGGGCTCAGGCCGGCCTTCATGCAGGCAAGCAGGTACGGCGCGCCGGTTCCGGCGTAGCTGACGCCCTCCGCGGCGATCAGCCGCCACAGCGTCCCGATGCCCGGGTAGATGGCGCTGCCGTCGTGCAGGACCACGGTCGCCCCGACCAGCAGGCCGCCGATCAGGTAGTTCCACATCATCCAGCCGGTCGTCGTGTACCAGAAGAACGTGTCCGCGCAGGTCCGAGGTCCTGGTGCAGGGCCAGGGCCTTGAGGTGCTCGAGCACGATCCCGCCGTGGCCGTGCACGATCGGCTTGGGCAGCCCGGTCGTCCCCGAGGAGTACAGCACCCAGAGCGGATGTCGAGAACGGCACGCTCGGCGAACTCAAGCTCGGCCCTAGCGTCGGCGCACGGCCAGCTCGCTCTCCGGCTAGCACCTCTTCCCAGCTCACGGACGGGAACGCCCGGCTGCCACTCGGCCGCCTCGACGCTTCCGCCGCCCCCGCCGAGATAGTCCACCATGATCACGGCGGTCAGGCCCGGCAGCTCGGCGGCGATCGCGGCCAGCTCGGCGCGCCGGTCGAAGCGCTTGCCGCTGTAGACGTAGCCGTTGACGCGCGAGCAGCACCACGGGTGTGATCTGCGCGAACCGGTCGATCACGCTGTGCGCGCCGAAATCCGGCGAGCAGGACGACCAGATCGCACCCAGGCTCGCGGTGGCGAGCAGGGCGATCAGCGCCTCGGGCGAGTTCGGCAGGTAGGCAGCGACCCGGTCGCCCGCGCCGACGCCAAGCGCCGGCCAGGGCCGCGCGGACGCGCGCCACCCGCTCGATGAGCTCGCCGTAGCTGATCCGGCCCGCCCGGCCGCCTTCGGAGCTGAAGATGACGGCGATGTGGTCGGGATCGACGTCGGCTCGCAGCAGCGCGTTCCTGGCGTAGTTGACTGTGGCCGCCGGTGAACCAGGCGGTCTGCGGCATCGTCGCCGCTCAGTACCGGACCGTCGCCGCGGGTGCCGAGCACCCCGAAGAAGTCCCAGATCGACGTCCAGAACGCGGCCGGGTCATCGACCGACCACTGCCACAGGGCCTGATACGAGGGAAGGCCGTCGGGGCCGGCTGTCGTGTCCGGCCCGCCGTGGTCAGCCAGCCACCGCGCGTAACGAACGATCTCGGTGCTCCCCGCCGACTGCGCCGTCGGCGCCCAGAGGACCTCGCCGTAGTCGCTCCCGGCCGCCGGGGTCAGGTCACCCACGCCTTACGCCTTCCGCCTGTCGGCACGCTCGTCGGCACGTCCGTCAGCAGGTACTGGACTGATATATGCCATTACATCGCCAGTTTCCGTTGACACGCTAAGCCAAGATCGCTTCCAGCACACCCTGACGAGCTACAGCATAGGTGTCAACAGGTACCTGCCACCCCGGGCCGCGGGTGTGGCCAACGTCACTGCGGGCGGTCCTGCGGGGCGACGCTGAGGTGCGGCGGAACTTCCGTTTAACGGCTATCCGGCAGGGAAGCTCCGCGTCAGAACGCCGGCGCTGAGCTCAGCGCCGGCGGCGCGACGGAGGCACCCATGGGGTACGTATTTCTGGTGGCGGTTCTCGTGACCGGAGGTGTCATCCTCTTCGCGGTGACGCACTCTCGCCGTGAGAACCGGCTCGTTCCCCGGCCAACGCTGGTAGGCGCGCGCAGGACCCTGCAGCAGTCGCGGCACGTCGTGGTGTCCGGTGATCAGTGCGTCTGCGGCGGCATCCTCGGGCTGTCGGGGCGCGTCTCGGACAAGTTCGGGCCGTTAATCGGCTGCACCGGCTGCACGCGGTTCTGGACGGCCAGCGGCCACCGGATCCGCACGCGCCCGGTCCGGCGCCCGTCACCGCGACCGGGCGCTCCGGTCGGCCAGGGCCCCGCCGGGCCGGTCAGCCAGACTCCCCCGGACGAGCCGCCCGGCTTTTAGCGCCCCGCCGGGACCTTGGTGAGCCGGTCGACGACGGCCACTACCTGGGCAGTGTCGGACAGGTCGGCCAGCACGACATCGGCGCCGGCGTCGCGCAGCTCGGCCGCCGTGGACCTGCCGGTCGCCACGGCCAGGCAGCGGGCGCCGCCGGTCGCGGCCGCCTCGATGTCGCGGACGGTGTCGGCGATGTACACGGCGGCGTCATCGCTGACCGGCGTGCCGTACTTGTCCCCGGCCTGGTTCTTGACCAGCAGCAGCAGCGAACCGCGCGGATAAGCGTCCGAGCCGTAGCCGCCGATCTCCAGGTCGAAGAACCGGTCCAGGCCGAATGCCTGCAGCTTGCAGATGGCGTTCGGCTTGATCGTGCCGGTCAGGACCGTCTGCACCACGTCCGGCTGGGCGGCAAGCGCCGCGACGGCGGCCTCCGCGCCCGGCAGCAGCCGGCCCTGCCCCAGCAGCTCGCCCTGGCGCTGCGTAAAGGCGGATTCCAGCTCCCAGCAGTACCGGGCGAGCAGCTCGGCGTCAGCGACCTCGTCGTCCCCGGTGGGCACGTCGTTCAGGTACAGCGACTCGAAGAAGATCTCGGTATCGCTGCGCCCGGCCAGCTGGGGCAGCGCCGCCAGTGAGCGGCCCGTCACCCGGCGGAACGCGTCCGCATAGGCATCACGGGCGACCCGGCCGACGTCAAGCAGGGTCAGGTCGATATTCCAGAGAACCAGGCGGTCGATGGCGCACCTCCGGCGCGGACTCCTCGGACGCACAGGCCGCGCTGCCGGGTGGCTGCTGTCGCAGCCAGCCGCACGGCCAGGGTAGCGGCCTGCTACCGAGCGTACCTGCCGGATCGGACATCCGACGCAATCGTCTCAAGATTCGCCGCGAAACCGGATCTGCGGCGCGATGGATGCCTCCTAGAGGGGTCAGGGCCCCACTCATCAGGCATCCACCGGCCCCGGCGAGCGCCGGTCAGCCCATGTGCGGGTAGCGGTAGTCAGTCGGCGGCGCCAGCGCCTCCTTGATCGTCCGGGCGTTCACCCAGCGGATCAGGTTGAAGATCGAGCCCGGCCTTGTCGTTGGTGCCGCTGGCGCGGGCGCCGCCGAACGGCTGCTGCCCGACGACAGCCCCGGTCGGCTTGTCGTTGATGTAGAAGTTCCCTGCCGAGAACCGCAGCTTCTCGCTGGCGGCCGCGATAGCGGCCCGGTCCTCGGCGATGATCGAGCCGGTCAGCGCGTACGGCGCGATGTCCGCGGCCTGCGCGACGACTGCCTCGTAATCCTGGTCCTCGTAGACGTGCACGGCGAGAATCGGGCCGAAGTACTCCCGGACGAACATCTCGTCCGTCGGGTCGGTCGACTCCAGCACGGTGGGCCGCACGAAGTAGCCGTCCGAGTCGTCGGTCGTTCCGCCGGCCAGCACCGAGACCGAGGCGCGGGTCCCGGGCCCTGGCCAGCGCGTCCCGGTGGCGGCCGAACGCCCGCTCGTCGATCACGGCGCCCATGAACAGCGACAGGTCAGCGGAGACGTCGCCCATGGTCAGGGCCTCGGTCGTGCCGATCAGCTGGTCCTTCGCCTGAGTCCAGACACTGCGCGGAATGTAAGCGCGGGAGGCGGCCGAGCACTTCTGCCCCTGGTACTCGAACGCGCCCCGGATCAGCGCGGTCGACCAGGACGTCCGGATCAGCCGACGGATGGGCGATCACGAAGTCCTTGCCGCCGGTCTCGCCGACCAGCCGCGGGTAGCCGCGATAGCCGGCGATGTTCTCCCCGACCGTCCGCCACAGGTGCTGGAAGGTGCCGGTCGAGCCGGTGAAGTGGATGCCGGCCAGATCCGGGTGCGGCAGCGCGACCTCGGATACGGCCGCGCCGTCGCCGGTGACCATGTTGATCACGCCGGGCGGCAGCCCGGCCGCCTCCAGCAGGCGCATCAGGTAGTGCGCCGACAGCTGCTGGGTGGGCGACGGCTTCCACACCACGACGTTGCCGAGCAGCGCCGGAGCGGTGGGCAGGTTCGCCGCGATCGAGGTGAAGTTGAACGGGGTGATCGCCAGCACGAAGCCCTCGAGCGGCCGGTACTCCAGCCGGTTCCAGCTGCCGGGCGCGTTCGCGGGCTGCTCGGCCAGCAGCCGCCGGGCGTAGTGGACGTTGTAGCGCCAGAAGTCGATCAGCTCGCAGGCGGCGTCGATCTCGGCCTGATAGCAGGACTTGGACTGGCCGAGCATGGTCGCGGCGTTGATCTGCTGACCGCCACGGGCCGGCGAGCAGGTCCGCGGCCCTGCAGGAAGATGGCGGCCCGGTCATCGAAGGACAGCGCCTGCCAGCCGGGAGCCGCCTGCCGCGCGGCCTCGATGGCCGAGTGCACGTCCTGGCTGGTCGCGTTCCGCAGCTGGCCGAGGACGTGCCGGTAGTTGTGCGGCTGGACGACGTCGACGGGCTCGCCGCCGCCCATCCGCTGCTGGCCGCCGATCGTCATGGTCAGCTCGGCCTGCTCGGCGGCCAGCTCCTTGATCTTGCGCTCCAGCGCCGCGCGCTCCGGGCTGCCCGGCGCGTACCCCCTGACCGGCTCGTTCCCCGGAATAGGGACGTTAGTGACGGCATCCATGGCGGATCGCTCCTTGCTGTTCCCGGCATCAGTGGCGGCAGATCCATCGTGCCATGACCGCCCAAATCGAGCCTCAGCCACCCGGTGCGCAGGTCAGCGGCTTCCGGCGGCCGGCAGCTGCGGCGTCCGGCGAGCGCTTAGTCCGCGGCGCCGGCCAGGTAGCCGAGCTCCTGGGTGGCGTACCACTGAAGCTCGAAGCCCTCGGCGCCGTCCACGACGAACCTGGCGTCATCGTCCCCGGCATCGGCGGCCGGCAGCGCCGCCACCGCCGCGGCGATCTGGCTGGCCGCGGTGCTGTCGTCGACGTGACCGGAGACGACACCCGGACGCGGATCGGCGCCGTGACCCGCACCAGGGCCGGCTCGTCGAAGTCCGTGCCTGCGGCCGCGACCTGCTTGTCGGTCACCTCGGCCGCGAGCACCACCCGGCGGCGCGGCGCGGCCGGGTCCGCTGCCAGCAGCCGCAGCGACTCGCGCGCCGCGTGCATCAGCGCGACGTACTCGAGTTCCTCGATGTCGCCGCTGGAGTACCACTCGCGCAGCGCGGGCGTCACGGCGTAGCCGCGTACCGGCGCCGGCTCGATCGTGCCGGCCCGCAGCAGCTCGGCAACGGCAGACAGAGTGGAAGGCAGGTAGACGCGCACAGCAGGCCCCGAAGCACGGCGAAGTAGAGCCTTGAGTCTGTCAGCCTGGCTGCCGCTAAGTCAGCCAAATGACGTCTCTGTCAGGCCAGCTCGCCCGCCAGCCGCCCGCCATCGCCTGGCGGCCGATCGCCAGCGCGGCTGCCGCCCACGGCCGCGATGACCGCGGCCACGGCTCCCTCCAGCGACTCGTGCTCCCAGACCCGGACGACGTGCCAGCCCGCCGCCGTCAGGGCCGCGTCGGCTGCCTGGTCGCGCTCGACGTTCCTGGCCAGCTTCGGCGCCCAGTACCAGGTGTTGTTCGCGGGCTGGGTGCCGTGCTGCGGGCAGCAGTGCCAGAAGCAGCCATCGACGAACACCGCGACCCGCCGCGCGGTGAACGCGATGTCCGGCCGCACTCGCGCGCCCGCCAGGTCCAGCCGGAAGTCCTTGCGGTAGCGGTAGCCGCGGGCGTGCAGCGCGCGCCGCAGCGCAAGCTCGGGCTTGGTGTCGCTGCGCCGGTTCGCGCGCATGTTGGCTGAGCGTCCGGCATTGAGCGGCTGCGGATAGTCGGCCACAGCCGCTAAGGCTAGTCCGGTAAGACCCCGCATTCCGGCGGGAACGCGGCACCACCACCTCCGGCCGTCAGCCGGCCCGGGCTGGCCTACGCGAGCCGGACCCTGAGCAGCCCGGCCACCCGCTCCGCGGTGCCGCCGGCCTCACTGTGCAGCACACCGGTGAAGCCAAGCTGCTCGGCGGCGGTGATGTTCGCCTCGATGTCGTCGACGAACACGCACTCCTCCGGCTCGAGGCCGAGCAGCCCGGCCGCGTGCAGGAAGATCCGCGGCTCCGGCTTGCGCATGCCCACCTCGGAGGAGATGACGACGGCGTCGAACATCTCGGGAAACAGCTCGGTCGGGTAGCTGCCGCCCCAGGAGTTCGACAGCAGGCCGGTCGGCACCCCGTCGGCGTGCAGCCGCCGGAAGAGCGCCACCATCGCCTCGTCGAGCACCGAGCCGGCGAACATGCGGGCCAGCAGACCAGGCCCGGCGACCGGGCCGCCGTCCTCGAGCACGAGCTCCCTGGCGAGCGCCAGCTCGAACTCGTCGTTCGTGCACTCGCCCCGCTCCAGGGCGTGGATCGGGTTGGTGTCCTGCTGGCCGTCGGCGTAGGCCTGTTTCACCCACTCCCGCATGACCGCGACGTAGCTGGCGCGGTCGATGCCCTCCGCTGCCAGCCACGCATTGACGCTCTCCGAGATGGGGTTGGTCAGGACGCCGCCCCAGTCCGTGATTACCCCGCGCAGTTCAGCCACAGCCTGATGGTAAGCGAGCCCCTGGGCCGCGCTCGCCCGCCGGGCTGCTGACAGAATCGGCGGCATGGATCAGCGCACAGCGGTAGTGACGGGAGCAAGCAGCGGAATCGGCGCGGCGACGGCCGTTCAGCTCGCCGAGGCGGGCTACCGGGTGGTGCTGACCGCCCGGCGCGCCGACCGGCTCGCTGACGTCGCGGACCGCATCACGAGCAAGGGCGGCGACGCTCTCGTGCATGAACTGGACGTGACCGACCGCCCGGCTGTCGACGCGCTCGCGGCGGCCCTGGACCGGTGCGACGTGCTCGTGGCGAACGCCGGCGGCGCGATCGGCGCCGACACTGTCGCCACCAGCTCGGCCGCGGACTGGCAGGCGATGTTCGACGTGAACGTGCTCGGCGTCCTGAACACCGTTCAGGCGCTGCTGCCTAAGCTCGTCGCGACTGGCGCGGGCACGATCGTGCTCATGGGCTCCACCGCCGGGCTGATCAGCTACGAGGGCGGCGGCGGCTACGTGGTCGCCAAGCACGGCACCCATGCGATCGCCGAGACCCTCAGGCTCGAGCTGTTCGATCAGCCAGTGCGGATCATCGAGATCGCGCCCGGAATGGTGAAGACGGATGAGTTCGCCGTCAACCGCTACCGCGGTGATGCCGGCAAGGCCGCCGCGGTGTACGCCGGGGTGAAGGAGCCGCTCACCGACGCCGACGTGGCCGACGCGGTGGTCTGGTCCGTCACCCGGCCAGCCCACTTCAACGTGGACCTGATGGTGATCAGGCCGCGGGCGCAGGCAGCGCAGTACAAGGTTTTCAGGGAGCAGTAACCACGTCCGAATGAGTTGGCGCAACCGGGGTAACTCGCCGCCCCGGAGGCAGCCATGACAGATGACGCTAAGACCCGCTTTGCCGCTCGTTCGTCGCATCGGTTGATAGTCACCGCTCTCGCCGCCTCGGCCGCTCTGGTCACCGCGACCACAGCCTGGGCCGGGACGGCACTCGCCACTAGTTCGCCAAGCAGCACTCCGTCGCCGTCCGCCAGCGCGTCGCCGACCTCGAGCTCGCCCGCGCCATCCGCGTCGCCGACGCCCGAGCCTTACACCTGCGCGCCTAACGGCCCGGCGGGCAGCCAGACGATCTACGGCACCTTCGGCGACGCCAGCGTCATCGGCTGGACCGGGAACACCCAGGCGGTCGTCGCCTGCCTCGGCGGCAGCTTCTTCGTCGACACCAGCCCCGCCGACGCCGGGCCTGGCAGCGCCAGCACCGCCGCCGTGACCGGCACCAGCTATGGCTACGGCATCTACAACGACACGGCGACGACGTGGACCAACGCCGACGGCTACCTGCCGGCGCTTGTCACCACCTTCGATGCTGACGGCGCCCGCATCTCGATCACGAACTTCGGCGACAAGGACGTGATCGGCGGCCACAACTACGTCGTCATCTACTCGCGAGTCCAGGTGACAAACCCTACGGGCAGCGCGCTGACGGTCAATCCGGCGGCTACGGCGGGCCTCGTTCCCCTTACTAATGTCTCTAATACAGTGCCTGCGCATGCCACCGTGGATCACGACTACGCCGTCGTCTCCAACGAATTTGGCGGCAGCTATGCCGCGCCGTCGGCTGCGGCGCTGGTCGCCGCCGGCGGTTACAGCCAGCATTTCGCGCACATGCGCGCGTACTGGAATGCCCAGCTGGCCGGCATCGCGCAGATTCAGCAGCTGCCGGACCAGAGCCTGACCGACGCCTACCGCACCGGCTTCATCTACACCCAGATCATCCGGTCCGGTGACGAGCTCAAGACCGGCGCGAACGGCTACGACAAGGAGTTCAGCCACGATGTGATCGGCATCCTGGCGAATCTGTTCACCCAGGGCTACACCAGTGGCGCGCACGGCCTGCTGGACCGCGCCCGGTACGTGATCGGCACGCAGACCCAGTACGACGACGGCGTCTGGACCTATCCGTGGGTGTGGGCGATCTACCTGCTCAAGACCGGCGACCTGAGTTTCGTCAAGGCCAACTTCGACACCGAGGGGCCGGCTGGCGCCACTGAGCCGAGCATCGAGGACACCGCGCACCTGATCGCGACCGACCGGACCGGACCGGGCGGGATCATGGAAGAGACCAGCGACATCGACGCCAACGGCTACTGGACCATCGACAACTACGAGGCGCTGATGGGCCTGGCGGCCTACCGGTGGCTCGCCGACCAGATCGGCAACACCGACGCAGGCGAGCTGGGCCGCGAGCCAGTACAACAGCCTCCTCGCCGCGACCAGCAAGACGCTGGACGCGACGATCTCGGCCAACCACCTGAACTATCTGCCGTGCTCGATGATCGAGCCGAACACCGACAACCGGTGCGCCAACGCCGAGGACGCCAACTGGGCCGCGCCGTTCCTGTTCGGCCGGTGGGCGTGGGACGGCTACCTGTTCGGCGCGAAGCTGACCGGCCCCGGCATCAGCCTGATCAACGCCACCTACTCCTACGGCTTCAGCCGGCTGGCGGGCAAGCTGCCGCCAGGACACCTTCGGCGGCTACCCCACGCAGTACTACAGCACCGCCTACAACGCCGGCTACGGCGAGTGGGGCCTGGCCAGCACGCAGTACCGGGATCAGGGCATCCTCAGCTACGAGTTCATGATCGCGAACGGGCAGAGCGGCCCGTACTCGTGGTGGGAAAGCCAGCAGTTCCCGAACCCTGGCGCGCCCTGGACCGGCACCCATCCCGAAGCCGGCAACGGCTCGTCACCGCACGCGTGGGGCATGGCCAACGCCAACATGGTCCTGCTCGACTCACTGGCGGCGCAGCGCGCTGACGGCAGCCTGATCGTCGGCCGCGGCGTGCCGAACAGCTGGGTCCAGCCAGGCAAGGTCATCCAGCTCGCGAACTTCCCCACCACCGACGGACGGCACATCGGCATCGCCATCAGGGTGAAGGGCCTCGCGGTCACCCTGACGCTGACCGGTCAGCGGCCCTCCGGGCCCGTGCTGTTCCAGCTGCCGGCCTTCGTCGGCAACATCGCCCACGCGAGCGCCGGAGTCGTGAGCGACAAGACCGGCACCGTCACGATCAGCCCGTCTACTCCGACCGTTACCGTGACGCTGGCACACTCGGCCGCCAGCTAGCCCCCGGAGGAAACATGGAATACCGGACTCTCGGCCGCAGCGGGTGCGCGGTGTCCAGCCTGTGCCTGGGCACCATGACCTTCGGCGCCGAGACCGCGCAGGACGTGGCGCACCAGCAGCTCGACCGGTTCACCGAGGCGGGCGGCACCATGGTGGATACCGCGGACGTCTACGGCGACGGCAGGTCGGAAGAGATCATCGGCCGCTGGCTCGCCCAGCGGCCGGCCGACGTCACCGAGCCGGTCGTCCTCGCCACCAAGGGCCGCTTCCCGCTGACGCAGGCGCCGAACGCTTCCGGGCTGTCGGCGCGCCATCTGACCAGGGCACTCGACGACTCGCTGGGGCGGCTCGGCGTGGACAGCGTCGACCTGTACCAGGTCCATGCGTTCGACGCGCTGACGCCGCTCGAGGAGACGCTGCGGACGCTGGACGGCTTCGCCCGGGCCGGGAAGATCCGCTATTACGGGCTGTCCAACTTCACCGGCTGGCAGCTGACCAAGGCGGTTCACCTGGCCCGGGCACTGAACGTGGCCGGCCCGGTCACGCTGCAGCCGCAGTACAGCCTGCTCTCGCGCGAGATCGAGTGGGAGATCGTGCCGGCCGTGCTCGACGCCGGGCTCGGCATGCTGCCCTGGAGTCCGCTCGGCGGCGGCTGGCTGTCCGGCAAGTACCGGCGCGACCAGCGGCCGGGCGGCGCCACCAGACTCGGTGACGACCCGGACCGCGGCATGGAAGCGTGGGATCGGCGCGGCACCGAGCGCAACTGGGATGTCATCGACGCCGTTCAGAAGGTCGCCGAGGACCGGGGCGTGAGCATGGCCGAGGTGTCCCTGGCCTGGGTGACCGCGCGCCCGGCGGTCAGCTCCACGATCATCGGCGCCCGCAGCCTCGAGCAGCTGGAGGCCAATCTGCGCGCAGCCGATCTCCGGCTGAGTGACGCCGAGACGAGCGCTCTGGACGCCGCCAGCGAGCCGCAGATCGCCGATTATCCGTACGGCGAGCTCGGCGTCGACCAGCGTGGCCGCGACCTGGCCGGATAACGAGCAGGGAACGGCGGAACCGGCAGCCTGCGACAACCCTCGCCGAGTGCGCCGTTTTGACTAGGATGCCCACGTGATGACGGGGCTGACCCAGGCAGAAGCAGTGCAGCGAGCAGGCCTGCTGCTGGTCGACTCCTACCAGGTATTCCTGGACCTGACCGGTGACGGCGAGAGCGTCCGGTCCCGGACGGAGATCCGGTTCAGCTGCCGCGAGCCGGGTGCCGCCTCGTTCGCCGACCTGGACGCGATCGCCGTGCACGAGGTGACTCTCAATGGCGTGCCGGTCGACCCCCGGCTCATCGACGGCGGGCGGCTGCCGCTGCACGACCTGGGCGCCAGCAATTCGCTGACCGTCGACGCCACCATGGCGCTGGCCGGCACCGGCAGCGGGCTGACCCGCTACACCGACCCGGCTGACGGCGGCCAGTACATCCTGGCCAACTGCTTCCCGACCGCGGCGCCGCGCGTTTTCTGCTGCTTCGACCAGCCGGACCTGCGCGCCGCCATCACGCTGATCGTGACGCTGCCCGCCGGGTGGACGTGCGTCGCCAACGGCGAGGTGCTGCATCAGCCCGACGACGGCGCGGCCGGCGTGTGGCGGTTCTCGACCGTCGGCGCGATGAAGCCGTACGAGTTCACTTTCTGCTGCGGCTCATTCGTCAGCGTTCCTGACGCGGCTCCGGCCCGGCTGCTGCTGCCGCGGCGGCGGGTGGCGTGCGGGCGACGGCGCGGGCGACGGATCGCGGCGGCTGGACGTGCACTGCAGGGCCTCCCTGGCCGGCTCCCCCGGACTGGCCCGGATCGGCGCCGTCGTCAGCGCCGCCCTGGACTACTACGAGGACTACCTGGGCGTTCCCCGCCCCTACGACAAACTCGACATCGTCTTCGCTCCTGAGCTCGGGCCGCTGGCCATGCAGCTGCCAGCGGTCATGTACGTCAGCGAGACCCTGCTGCAGCGCGCGGCCGATCCCGAGGATGAGCACGTAGCCGTCGTCCTCGCGCACGAGGCGGCCCATCTGTGGTTCGGCTGCCTGGTCGAGGGCAGCTGGTGGGATGACCTGTGGCTGGCCGAGGCGCTGGCAAGCTATCTGAGCTATGGCGCCGCAGCGGCCGTGCTCGGTCAGCCGGACGCGTGGGCCGACTTCGGCATGACCGGCGAGGCCAGCGCGTACCAGGCTGACAGCCTGCCGGGCACCCAGCCGGTCTCCTCTCCGGTCGACTCCGCCGCGAACGCGCTGACCAGGCCGGTCGCGATCACCTACTCGAAGGGCACCGCGGTACTCCGGCAGCTGGCCGCGGTGATCGGCGAGGAGGCGATGCGGGCCGGGCTGCACGACTATCTGTCCCGTTACGGCTGGGCGACCACGTCGCTTAGCTATCTCATCGAGTGCTGGTCCCGAGCCTGCGGCCGGGATCTGACCGACTGGGCGGACCAGTGGCTGCTGCAGGCGGGCGTCAACGCGCTGCGGCCGCAGATCACCGTCGGCCCCGACGGTGTCATCACCTCGCTGGCCGTCGTGCAGGACGCGCCGGCGACGGCCGCCCCCGGGGCAGGCGCGGCGGGGCCGCTGCGCGCGCATCAGCTCACGGCCGGGCTGTACGAGCTGGATGGCTCGCAGCTGAAATGCATCCGCAGGGTTCCGGTCGCGCTGGCCGGGGAGTGGACCCACGTACCGGAGCTGACCGGCACCCGGATGCCCGCGGCGATCATCCTGAACGACGCCGATCAGACGTTCGCGACGATCAGCTTCGACCCGGCTTCCTGGACGTCACTGGTCGCCTGCGCCCTGGACGTCGGCGATCCGCTGGCGGAGTCGGTCTGCTGGAACGCCGCCTGGCAGCTGGTCACCACAGCGCAGCTGGATGCCGAGGAGTTCGCCGCGATCGTCGCGCGCCGGATGATGCCCGGCCATCTGGCCATCGGGCTGGAGCAGCTGCTGGACCGCGCGGTTACCGGCGCGGACTTCTACGCCCCTCCCGAGCAGCGGGCGGCGGCGCTCCAGAACCTGGCGGGAGCCGCGCTGTCGGGTGCCGAGTGCGGCAAGCCGGGCAGCCGGGATCAGCGCGTACTCGCCCGCGGCTACGCGACCTGCGCGGATAGTTCCGCGCAGCTGGACCTGCTCCGGTTCTGGCTGGCCGGCCGGTCACTGCCCGCCGGACTCGAGCTCGACCTCGACCTGCGGTTCGCCATCCTTTCCAGTCTCGCGGCCCGCGACCTGCTCAGCCGACAGCGACCTGGCCGCCTACGCTGCCGACGACCCGGTCGGCGGCGACAGCAGGCTCGCCACGCTGCGCGCCCGCCTGCCCACCGCGGAGGCAAAGGAAGAGGCCTGGGCTGCGGCACTCGCCCCGGATCAGCCGCAGCGGCTGGCCCGCGCGCACGCCGAGGGGATCTGGGTGCCAGGCCAGGAGAAGGTGCTGGAGGGCTTCCGCGAGCGCTACTTCACCGAGGCGCTGCCCGCCCTGGCCGGGCACGACTCGCGCACGGCGCAGCGACTGGCCCGCGCGCTGTACCCGGCCGTCCTGGCCGACGACGCCACCATTGCCGCCACCGGCGACGCGCTCGCGCGCATCCGCCAGGACGACCCCGTTCGCATGGTCCTGCTGGAGCAGGGCGACGCTGCTGCAGCGCGGGATCGCCGCCCGGGCGCGCTGACGCGATCAGGGCTCATCAGAGCGATCGCAGCAGGTGCCCGCCGACCGCCAGCGCCGTGCCGGCCACCAGCAGCAGCGCGAACCCGTCGGTCGTCCGCCAGCGGACCGACATCAGCAGCAGCGCGAACGGCTCGACGGGCGCTGACCGGGCGTCGCGCAGCAGAGCCAGCGCCCGGCCGCATCCGTGCGCGGCCCCGACCAGCGCGGCCAGCACGACCGCCCCGGCGATGTCGCCTGCGCTGAGGCACAGCAACGGCAGCAGGCCGAAGGCAGCGTAAGGGTTGCGGGTCAGCCAGCCAGGCCCGAGTATCGCGCCCCAGATCAGCACCCGCCGCCGGTCGCCGGCCGCGATCACGAGTTCCTGCGGTACCTGCCAGCGGCGGCCGGGAGGGGGCGGCCACGCCCGGCCGGAGATCTCAATCAGGCCGTAGCCGAGGCCGTAGGCCGCCGCGGCGAGGCAGGCCAGCGCCCGGACCGAGCCCGCCGGGGCGGCAATGTCTGCCAGGGCTGCCACCGAGCCGAGCACCAGACCGACCGCGGCCCAGATCACCACTGCCGGGATCAGGTAAGCGGCCAGCGCGAAGCTGACCCTGGCGGCCCTTCCGACCGGAAGAGCGGCGGACAGTGAGGCCGCCGAGTTCGCGCCTCAGGGCGAGTAGGCCTTCTCGTAGCCGTTCCCGCCCGCCAGCAGCACGGCCAGCACCGCCAGCACGCCGAAGCCGCCGTCCGCCAGCCGGCCGTCCGCCAGCCAGCCGCCAGCAGCCAGCCAGCCGCCAGGCCGGCCAGCACGGCCGTCGCGGCAGCCACCAGCCGGACCGGCCCGCGATCCAGCGCGATCATCGAGTCGCGCTTACCGAGCCGCGTCGTGCGGCACCGCGGCGCTGTTCTGGATCTGCTCCAGCTGAAGCTCCGACTGCTGGAGGCGCTGCTGCTCGGCCCGGACGTCCTTGCCGGTCAGGCAATCACAGCACACGCACCTGCTCAGGCAGGTGCACCACTTATGGCAGCCGCCCTTGCCGATGCAGTCGTAGCAGACCTTGTAGCCGTAGCCCTTGCCGATGCCCATGCAGGCAATCCAGGTCCCGCGCGGCCATTCGCAGCGGTAGCCCTGCCTGTTGAAGCAGTCGCTGGTGAACGAGCCCTTGCAGAGGTGGTGGTCCTTGGGGCAGCCATGATGCGGGCAGCCATCGCAGCGCCTGGTGGGGCCGCAGACACAGGCCTCGGCGAGCGCGGGCCGTTCGCCGACCGCGAGCGCGGCTATCCCGGTAGCGCTGCCGATCACCACGTTCCGCAGCGCGTCCCGGCGGCTGACCCGCCGGACCACGCGCTCGGCCAGGTCTCCGACCCTGGTGTCGAACTGCTGGCCCGCTCGCCGGATTCTCATCACACTGCCTCGCTTTCCCTGGCCCGTACTGTGCTGGCGAACGAGCGGATCTCAGCGAACTCCCTGGCCACCCCGGCGGACCGCACGACACCGGTGCCGTCGACGGCCACCAGCAGGGGCGTTCCGGTTGCCCGGTACGCCGGCCACCTCATCAGCGCTGACCGGCCGGCCAATCTCCAGGGTCGTCGCCTGGAACGCCGCCGAGATGGTGACATAACTCGGCGGATCGGAGATCAGCAGCAGGATCCGCAGGCCGGTCAGCTCTCCATCGGCCTGCAGCGCGGTGAGGTTACTGACGAGCTGCTCGCAGGCCGGACAGGTCGGATCGACGAACGCAAGCAGGACGGGCTGACCGCCGCCAGGCCGCAGCTGACTGAGCTGACCGCCGGGCACCCTCTCGTACCGGAACGGCGCGGCCGCGCTGCCCACGACCGGCCCGAGGTCCGCCGGGTGACCGCCTCTCCCGAGCAGGCCCCCGAGCTGGCGGTAGACCACGACGACCAGGGCTCCGAGACCGAACAGCAGCGCCCATTGCGCCACCTCCAGGTACACCGGTATGTGCATCAGCCCGCCATTCCCGGTCGCGCTTGCGCCAGTGGGACGCCGTCCGACGCCAGCAGCGCCTTCGCGGCGGTAAAGGCCGCGGCTGCCACGATGATGGCCGCCGCGACGAGAAGCAGGTGAGCGGTCAGGCCCAGCTGCAGGCGGCCAGGCGGGACGGGCCTGGTTGCCAGCACGGCCACCGCCAGGATCAGCAGCGCCTGCGCGATGGTCCGCAGCCCGAACTCCCGCCGGGTCAGCGCGCCGAAGCAGCGGCACGGCCGGCCGCGATGACGCGCGTAACCGAGGATCGCCACAACCGCGAACCCGCACGCGAGAGCCAGCACAGCCAGATTCATCCAGCGAAGAGCCGGCCAGCACAGGCTCACGGCACCGGCCGTGAGCTCAGTGGCGGCAATAGCGGCCGCCGCGGCGGTGACTCTGCCGGCGATGCCGGACGGCAGGCCCGCCGGGACGAAGATCCGGATCGCGGCTCCGAAGCCGGCCAGATCCGCCAGCTTCGCCCCGCCTGCGATCAGCAGCAGGACCGCGAGCGCGGTCTTGGCGGCGAACAGCACGACGGTCATCGGCTGGCCGCCAGCGCGGTGACCGGCAGCCCTGCGAGCTGACGCAGCTTCGTTACCTGCCAGTCGTAGTTGACCAGGCTTGATCCGCGGACCAGGCCAGCCGAGTCGACGAAGATCAGGAACGGCCCGACCCGGACGTTGTAGTCCGCGTACAGCGCGGGCGACCCGGTGAGCACGGTCATGCCCGCCAGTCCAAGCTCGGCCAGCAGCGGCTCGGCGATCGGATTCGGCTGCCGGAGCAGCAGGACAACCTCGGTTGCCGGATCGGTGGCCAGCAGCTCGCGCAGGCCATCGAGGACCGGCGTGAACGATTTGATGGAGTGATCAGCGAAGACGATGAGCTGCAGCGGTCCGGCCGGCGGAGAGGAATGCAGGACGCCCGCAGAATCGCGCAGGTGCCACCGGGGCGCCTGCATCCCGGTCACCATGCCGTCACGCTCGATCGACTCCGGCGCGGACAGCCGCAGATGCGCGACTGCGAGCAGGGCCAGGACCGCGGCCACGCACAGCAGCGCAGCGCACACCGTGAAGACCACGGCCGCGATCACGGCAGGAACACCCGCCGCGGCCGGAAGTAGTCGAACATGGCTTGAACAAACCAGTTCAGCCGGGCCGGGTCAAGCAAAAACACACTGCACTTTGATCACTGCAGTCAGTGAGCACGATGGCCCGGTGCAGCCGCCCGGCTGCCCCTTAGTCGGTCTGGGTCACCTTGGACAGCCCGCGCGGGTTGTCCGGGTCGATGCCGAGCCGCCGCGCCAGCGCCTCGGTCAGCAGCTGGCCGGGGACGATCAGGCCGATCGGCGCCAGCCATTCCGGCAGTGCCGGACCCGCCAGAGCGGCGGTGCAGGCCGCCGCCAGCGCCGCGCCGCCGCCGATGCCGAACGCGCTCGCCCCCGCCCCGGTCACCCGCCGGGCGAGGTCAACCGTTGCCGGCCAGCGTCGGCCCGGAGTCAGCCGCGACCACGATCGCCGGGGTCTCCGCATCCACGACGGCGATCGGCCCGTGCAGCAGGTCGGCGTAGGACAGCCCCATCGCGTGCAGGTAGCACGCTTCCTTCAGCTTGATGCGCCAGCTCCAGCGCGGCCGCGTAGGCCATCCCCCGGCCGGACACCACGACACCGGGCACCTTCGCCAGCGCGGCGACCATCGGCTCCAGGTCGGCCGGCTGCGCGAGCAGCGCGGCGATCGCGTCCGGCACGGCGCGCAGCTCGCCGGGGTCGAGCGGCGCACCGAGACCGAGGCCGAGCACGGCGAGCGCGGCCAGCTGGGTGGTGAACGTCTTGGTCGCCGGGACGGCCCGCTCGATCCCGGCCTGCGTCACGAACGCGACGATCGGCGGCCTGGGCCAGCGGCGAGGACCGCCGCCGTTCGTGATGGCCATGGTCCGCGCGCCGCAGTCTTTCGCCCAGGCCAGCGTCTCGACGATCTCCTCGGTCCGGCCGGACTGCGACAGCGCCACGGCCAGCACGCCGGACAGGTCGATCCGGGCCGCGGTAGGTCGTGGCGATCGACGGCGAGGCCAGTGAGGTCAGCCGGCCGGCGTGCGCCTGAATGCAGGTAGCTCCCGTAGACCGCCGCGTTGTCAGACGTCCCCCGGGCGATGAACAGCACCGTCCTGGTGTCCGGCCGCCAGTGCCGCGACCTCGTCCCGGCGGGGCAGCAGCGCCTCGATCGTGGCCCTGAGTGCCCCGGGCTGCTGCTCGATCTCCGTCGCGCATCAGCGAGCGCCCGGCCACGTTCTGATGCTGCATGGGGGTCCTGGTTTCCCTTCGCTCAGGCCTGCACAGCCGCCAGCGTCGCGGCGGCGCCATCTGTATACACCATTGCCCGGCAATCCACGTCGCGCGGGTGCGCAGCCCGGGGCTCAGCCAGACCAGGTCGGCGGCAGCGCCCGGCGGCCAGCCGGCCCAGATCAGGCCGGCCGATGAGGTCCGCCGGGATCCTGGTGGCCGCCGCCACCGCGGCGGGCAGTGCCAGTCCGCACCGCACGGCGTTCGCGACGGCCTGGTCGAGCCGGAGCGCCGAACCCGCCAGGGTGCCGTCGGCGCGCACCGGCGGCGCGCTCTCGCCTGGCGGCAGCGTGATCTCCTGGCCGCCGAGCAGGTACTCGCCCGGCGCCATGCCAGCCGCCGCGGCCGCGTCGGTGACCAGCGCGATGCGGCCGGGCGCGGCGCGGAATGCCAGGCCGCAGACCGGTTCGGCCACGTGGTGCAGGTCGGCGATCAGCCCGCTGGTCAGCCGCTCGTCAGTGAGCGCCTGGCCGACGACGCCAGGCTCCCGGTGGTGCAGACCCCGCTGCGCGTTGAACAGGTGGGTCACCATCCGGGCGCCCCGCCCGGCCGCGGCCGCGACCTGCCCGGCCGTGGCGTCAGTGTGCCCGATGCTGACGAGGATGCCCGCGGCGGCCAGCTGGTCGACTGCGGCCAGCGCGCCGGGCCGTTCCGGCGCCAGCGTGACCAGCCGCAGCAGGCCGCTGCCTGCCTCGATCAGCCCGGCGACCGCGGCCGGATCCGGGTCGGTGATCCAGGCCTGGTTGTGCGCCCCGCGACGGGCGGGCGAGATGAACGGCCCCTCCAGGTGCACGCCCAGCACGCGCGCCCCGGTCGCCGGCAGCTCCGGCACGAACGCGGCGGCGCGGCCGCAGCGCCTCGGCCAGTACGGCGACCGGCGCCGTGATCAGCGTCGGGGCGAACGAGGTCGTCCCCGTCTCCGGCAGCCGCCCGGCCACGGCCGCCCAGGCCGCGGCATCCGCGGCCTGGAACTCGGTCCCGTAGTAGCCGTTGATCTGCAGGTCGACCAGCCCGGGCACGAGGTACCCGTCGGGCAGGGCAATGTCAGGCTCGGCAGGCGGCCGTCCGGCGCCCGCTCGGCCGATCACGCCGTCGGAAAGATCAACAAATCCCGGGCCGGGAACGGGGCCTGCTGCGTCCGCGGTCCCGACGATCTGCTCGGCGGCAATGAGCATCGGCACCCCGGCCGCGCTAGCTGCTGGCCGGGCGGAGCGAGCTGCGGCTGCCGGGCGCGGGCGCGGGGCGGTGCTCTCGTGCTGGCTGCCGGTCCCGGCGATCGCGGCCTGCCGGCCCGGCTCGTGCCGGTACGCGGCCTGCAGGAACCCGCGAACGTCGGCCGCGACCAGATCAGGACGCTCCATCATCGCGACGTGACCGATCCTCGGCAGCACGAGGACGCGGCCGTTCCGGAAGGTCCGCGCCGCCCGGCCTGCCAGTGCCGGGCTGACCAGCCGGTCGTGACTGCCGTAGATCAGCAGGGTCGGCGCGGTCACCAGCGCAGCGTCGTGCCAGAGCGAGGCCGGTCCCGGCCGGGTGTACTCGGCGACCAGTGCTCGCGTCGAGCCGAGCAGGACGTCGGCCGCGTAGCCGAGCCGGTCGCGCCGCATGATCTCGGCGATCGCCTCGGCGCGGCGCTCGGGCCGGATCCGGCCGGGGTCGGCGTACAGCTCGCTGACCGACGTGTCGGTCCGCCGCTCTGGCGGCATGGCGAGCATCTTGTTCAGCAGCCAGCGTCCGACACCAGGCACCGCCACGAGGGCGAGCCTGGCGGGCAGCAGGCGCGGCCGCAGGTCAGGCAGCGCCGGCGAGATCAGCGTGAGCGACCGGACCAGGTCGGGCCGCCGGGCAGCGACCCTTGTACTGATCGCCCCGCCGAGTGAGTTGCCGAACAGGTGGACGGGCCAGCTGGCGCGCTTCTCGATCAGCGCGACGACCGCGGCCGCGCGCGCATCGAGCGAGTAGTCGCCATTGGCTGGCGGCGGCGAGAAGCCGAAACCCGGCAGGTCGAGCGCCTCGCCGGCCAGCAGCGGCAGCGTGGTGCCGCCTGGTCCGCTGGCCGGCTCGCTGAGCAGGCCCATCAGGTCTGTCCAGTTCAGCGCGGAGCCGCCGAGGCCGTGCACATAGACGGCTGGCTCGGAGCCTGGCAGCGCCGGAGTGCTCCGCACGAAAACGTCGCCGACATCCAGCTGGACCAGCTCGCCCGGCCACGGCGGGATGGGCGCAGCGCCCGCGGGCATGCTCGGCACCGCATTGGCCGCTGCGGCGAGGCCCTCAGCAGGGATAATCGGGTCACTCATAACCGACAAGCCTACCCGCCAGTAGGGGCTATCGGGATTCTGGTGGCACGAGCGCGCAGCCGCCGCTTCGCCCGCTATTTCACTGGCTGTTAGCCACGGGTCATGTGGCCGGCCTCATCGTCCCGGCCGGTCACCTCACTCTTCACGGATCTCGTGCACCATCGCGCCCGTTTCATGGCGCTATGTGCTCACGAACTCCGTGAAGAGTCGCGCCACGGGGCTTAGCTGGCCCGCCGCGGCCGCCGCTGAGCCGGCTTGGCCTCCTCGGCTGCCGTGGCCCGGCTGGAGCGCGACCTCGCGGGCGTCTTCGCCGCCGCGGTCTTGGTCCCGCTCTTCGCGCCGGCCTTGCTCCCCGTCGCCGCCCTGGCCGTGCTCGCCTTCGGCGCTGCCGCCTTCGCTGCCCCGGCTGCCTTCGCTGCCGGCTCCTTCGCTGCCGGCTGCCTTCGCGGTCCCGGCCCTTCGCGGTCCCGGACTTGCTCCTGGTGGTACCGGTCTTCGCGCGGCCGACCGCCGCGGAGCGGGCGCCTCGTCCTCGTCCTCGTTCTCATCGGCATCGGGCACCGCGCCGAGCCTGCCGCCCTTGGCCGCGGCCAGGCTGGCGCGCAGGGCGTCGGCCAGACTTGACACCTCGCCGGTGTCCGTCGCCGTGGTGTCGGGCTGGAACACCTCGCGGCCCTCGGTCTTGGCCGCCACCAGTTCCTGCACGGCCTCGCGGTAGCTGTCGTGGTACTCGTCCGGGTCGAAGTCGACCGTCATCGAGTCGATCAGCGAGCTGGCCATCCGCAGTTCCTGCGGGCGGACGTCGATGTCCTCGCCGAGGAACCCGAAATCAGGTACGCGGACCTCGTCCGGCCACAGCAGCGTCTCCAGCACCAGCACGCCGTCCCGCACTCGCAGGATGGCCAGCGACTCGCGCTGCCGCAGCGCCACCTGCGCTATCGCGATCTTGCCCGACTCCTCGAGCGCGTCGCGGAGCAGGCAGTAGGCGCGCGTCCCGGCAGCCTCGGGCTCCACGTAGTAGGAGCGGTTGAACAGGATCGGGTCGAGCTGGTCGGCCGGGCAGAACTGCACGACCTCGACGTTCCTGGTGGTCGGCAGCGGCAGCTCGGCCATGTCCTCGTCAGTGAGCACGACCATCTCGCCATCGGGCAGCTCGTAGCCCTTGGCGATGTCCTCGTACGGGCACTTCCTGCTCGTCGATGGTGCAGAACCGGCGGAACCTGATCCGGCCGCCGTCCTCCCGGTGCACCTGCCGGAAGGCGATATCCCTGGTCTCGGTGGCGGCGTAGAGCTTCACCGGGATCATGACGAGTCCGAAGGAGACTGCCCCCTTCCACATGCTGCGCATGAGCATCTCCTTACCCCGCGCTGGACCGGCTACTTATTCTGGCCTTGATCCGGGGCGAATGTCAGGCCCGTGCCGGGTACTGATACAACCAGTGTTGCCCGCATTCCGTTATTCGGCAATGTGTTCGAGCATCGACTTGGCCGGGAGGCACCACGATGAGTGATAAGAGCCTTGAGACACCGGACGGCGATGCGGCCGAGCAGAACGCTGAGGCCTTCCCCGAGTCGGACGACGACGCCGAGGCCGAGGAGCCGGCCGAGGCACAGGAGCCGCCGCTCGAGGCCGATGAGGCCGACGCAGCCGAGCAGGAGCGCACGGTCGCCGTCGACGACGACGAATACCGCTAACCGGGCAGCGGCCCTCCCCGGTCGTAGGATTGGCTCAACAGGGCTGCGGCGCAGCCGCAGCCACCAGCACGATCCGGAGCCACCGTTGACCGTATCGCCTCAGGCCAAGTCCGGGAGTACCCGGCTGCCGCGACCAGCGCGCAGGCTGCAGCTGCTGGGGGCCGCCCGTGACGTCTTCGTCGCGCAGGGATACCACGCGGCTGCCATGGACGAGATCGCCGAGCGCGCCGGCGTCAGCAAGCCCGTTCTCTACCAGCACTTTCCCGGCAAGCTCGAGCTGTACCTGGCGCTGCTCGATGAGAGCGCCGAGGAGCTCATCAAGACCATGAGCGACGCGCTGTCCTCGACCACAGACAACCGGCAGCGCGTCCCGGCCACCTTCAAGGCCTTCTATGACTTCGTCGCGGGCACCAGCGAGGCGTTCCGCCTGGTCTTCGAATCCGACCTGAGCAACGAGCCGGCCGTCCGGGCGAAACTGGACCGGACCATGTACGACTGCGCTGACATGGTCAGCCAGTTCATTCGCGAGGATGCCGGCGTGGGCGACGCCGAGGCGCACCTGCTGGGCATGGCCCTGGTCGGCATGGCGCAGGTCAGCGCGCGCTACTGGCTCAGCACCGATCAGCAGATGCCGAAGGACGTGGCTGAGCAGCTGATTGCCAGGCTGGCCTGGCGCGGTATCAGCGGCTGGCCCCTGACCAGCTGATCTGCGGGCCGCTCGGCGGGCTGCCGCGGCGAATGACTAGCCTTCGACTGCCGAGAGGAGACCTGTGGAGATCAAGATCGGGATACAGTCCGCGCCCCGCGAGCTCGTGGTCGAGACCGAGACGGATGGCCAGCGAGATCGAGGCGGCCCTGTCGGCGGCCGTCGCCGACGGCAGCGTCTTCGCCGTCGCGGACGCCAAGGGCGGCAAGGTCCTGGTGCCCGCCGACAAGATCGCCTACATCGAGCTGGGCGGCAGCGAACCGCGCCGGGTCGGCTTCAGCAACATCTAGCGCACGCGGGTCGCGGCCGCGGCGCCGGAGCCGCTCGCCAGGCTCGCGGAACGCCGGCCGCTGCGGTCAGGCCGAGAGGCCGAGCGCCGCCATCCGGGCGGCATGGGCGTCGGTCAGCTCGGCGAACATGCGGCCCATGTCACCGAGCTGGCTGGCCGATCCGCCCGCCAGCAGCCGGGCCAGCGGCTCCCGCTCCGCCGCGACGCGCTGTGCCTGGCCCAGAGCTTCGCCGACCAGCCTCCTGGCCCACAGCGCCAGCCGTCCCGCTACCCGCGGATCGGCCGTCGATTGCCTCCCGGACGCGCGCGATCACGAACTCCGAGTGCCCGGTATCTGCCAGCACGGCCAGCACCAGGCCCTGGCTGTCCGGATCAAGTACCTGGGCCACCGCCCGGTAGAAATCAGCCGCGATGCCGTCGCCGACATACGCCTTGACCAGGCCCTCCAGCCAGTCCGACGGGGCGGTCCGAGCGTGGAACGCGTCGATCGCCGCCACGAACGGCTGCATCACGTCCTTCGGGTCTGCGGACATCGCCTCGATCCGGGTCCTGCAGGAGCTGGAAGTGCCCGAACTCCGCGACCGCCATCTCGGCGAGTGCTGTCTTGTCGGACAGGGACAGCGCGCAGGGCGGCGTCGTCACTGAGCCGGAAGAACGCTGTCAGGGAGGCGTACGACAGCAGGCCGAGCAGGTCGAGGACCCCGTCAGCCGGCGAATCAGGCACCTGCACGTCAGCCACAGCCGCAGCGTAACAACCCGGGCCGGGGGTGCCCGCAGGCGCTGCACAAGTGCACGAGCCCAGTTTGCTAGACTGCGACGCAGATCCATATGAGGAATGTGGGATCCCCCGACCGCGTTATACAGAGCGTCAGGCGTGACGACGGGCCAGCTCTCGTGCTGGTGGCGACGGCGCCGCTCCCTCTCCGCGAGTGCGTGGCTCGTGCCACGGTATGGCAAGGCTGCCCGCAAGAGGGGTCATATGCCCGCCCACGGCAATAGCGCCTGGTCCTGCCAGACGGCCGCGGGCCACTACTGGAGGCGTGAGCCCTGAGCACGTATACGACGAGCACGGACGAGACCCAGTCCGAGATTCCGGCCGACAGCCAGGCCGCCGCTGAGGTGGCAGGCAGCGCGAAGACCTTCCGGGACTTCGGCGTCGCCGAGCCGATCTGCGCCGCGCTGGAGGCCGAGGGGATCATCACTGCGTTCCCCATCCAGGCGCTGACCCTGCCGGTCGCGCTGGACGGCCACGACCTCATCGGTCAGGCACGCACCGGCACCGGAAAGACGCTCGCGTTCGGCATCCCCATCCTGGAGCACCTTGGCGAGTCGCCTCGCGAGGCTGCCGCGCCCCGCGCGCTTGTCGTCGTGCCGACCCGCGAGCTGGCCATCCAGGTAGCTGACGACCTGCGAGTCGCTGGCTCCCGTACTGGCGCCAGCGTCGTCACCCTCTACGGAGGCCGCGCCTACGAGCCGCAGATTGCCGCGCTGGCGACTGTCGACGTCGTGGTCGGCACTCCCGGCCGGCTGCTCGACCTCGCCCGGCAGGGCCACCTGAAGCTCGGCAAGGTGCGCCCGCTCGTCCTGGACGAGGCCGACAAGATGCTGGACCTCGGCTTCCTGCCGGACGTCGAGCGCATCCTGCAGCTGACCCCGGCCACCCGGCAGACCATGCTGTTCTCGGCGACAATGCCCGGCGAGGTCGTGACGCTGGCCAGGCGGCACCTGCGCCGGCCGATGCACATCAGGGCCGAGCACCACGATGAGCCCGCGCACGTGCCGAGCACTGAGCAGCACGTGTTCCGTGCGCACCAGATGGACAAGATCGAGGTTCTGGCCCGCATCCTGCAGGCTGAGGGCCGCGGCCTGACGATCGTCTTCTGCCGGACCAAGCGGTCGGCTGACCAGGTCTCGACGACGCTGGCGGCCAAGGGCTTCGCCGCGGCCGCCATCCACGGTGACCTGGGTCAGAGCCAGCGCGAGCGGGCCATGCGGGCCTTCAGGTCCGGCAAGGTCGACGTGCTCGTGGCCACCGAGGTCGCCGCGCGCGGCCTCGATGTCGAAGACGTCACGCACGTGATCAACTACGAGTGCCCCGAGGACGAGAAGGCCTACCTGCACCGCATCGGCCGCACCGGCCGGGCCGGCCGGGAAGGCGTCGCGGTCACCTTCGTGGACTGGAACGACCTGCACCGCTGGAAGACGATCAACGACACGCTGCACCTGAACTTCGAGGAGCCGACCGAGACGTACTCCACGTCTGAGCACCTCTACACGGCGCTGAGCATCCCGGCGGGCGCTACCGGAGTCCTGCCGCGCGGCCAGCGCGCACGGGCGGGCCTGGAGGCCGAGACGCTGGAAGATATCGGCGAGACGGGCAAGACGCGCTCGCGGAGCGGTACGGATCAGCGGACCGGCTCTGGCCGCCCCGGCGACCGGGACCGGCACCACAGCGACGACACCCGCGAGCCCGCGCCCCGCCGGGAGCGCAACCGGCGCCGCACCAGGGGCGGCCGGCCGGCCGACGCGGCCGATAGCGGCGCGGCGGCCGGCGGCAGCGGGACAGCGGCCAGGAGCCCCGCGGATGGCGCCGCGGCCGGCGACGGCAGCGGCGTTGCGGTGACAGCACGGGCGACTGACTCCGCCGATGATTCTGGCGCCCGTCGCCGGCCGCGGCGACGGTCTCGCGGTGGTCGTGCTGGCGGCAGCCAGTCGGCAGCTGCCGGCCAGTCCGCTGACTAGCAGCTAGCGCCGCGAGTCTCAGGACGACAGCGCCGGACGCGGCAGCGGGCTGAGCCGAGAGCCCGGCCTGCGCGGAGCGGCGCGCCGTCCCCTGGCCGGGAACTCTTTCAGAGAACCCTGCGTTATTTGACTGTTATATTTCAGCCAGTTCTCGGTAGGCTGCCACCCCGTGAGCACCATCAGGTCTCTGCAGTTGCCCGAGGGCGTCCGGTCCGCGTCGCTGACCACCGCTCGCGGCAAGTTTGCCGTTCTCGAGGCACAGCCAACGCGCGGAGTGACGCACCGCAGGCCAGCCGTGATTCTCCACGGCTACACCGGCAGCAAAGAGAACTTCCTGCCCATACTCGAGCCGCTGGCCGCATCCGGCCGGACTGTCGTGGCTGTCGATCTGCGCGGGCAGTACCAGAGCCCGCATGCGCCCGGCCGGGCCGGGTACGCGCCCGACGCCATGGCCGCGGACGTGATCGCGATCGCCGAGGCGGTCGCGCGGGAGAGCGGCGGCGTGCACCTGGCCGGTCATTCGATGGGCGGCCTGATCGCCCGCGACGCCGTGCTCAGGCGGCCGGGCGGCTTCTTGTCGCTCACCCTGCTCGGCTCCGGTCCCGGCCCCATCGGCGGCGAGCGGGCCGCTGCCCTGCGCGACCTGCTGGCGCTGCTCGACCCGGCCGCGGGCGCCGTGCCTGACGACCGGGAGAAGCTCGCCGCGCTCGTCCGCACCGCCTGGCATGACCAGCACGAGCCGCAGGCCAGGGCCGACGGCGCGGACGACCATGTGGTCGCGTTCCTGCGGGAGCGGACGCTGCGGACCTGCCCGGTCAGCCTCATCGTGCTCGCCAGGTACCTGCTGAGCTGCCCGGACCGTACCGCCGAGCTGGCAGACCTGGTCCGGCGGGAGCTGCCCGCGCTGGTCGTCTACGGGGAGAACGACGATGCCTGGCCGCCTGCAGTGCAGGGCCAGATGGCGAGACAGCTTGGCGCCGAGCAGACCTGCATCCCCGGTGCCGCGCACTCGCCCGCACTCGATGCCCCGGTCACCACTGCGAGCACACTGAGCTGCTTCTGGGCTGCCGCCGAACGCCGGCAGCCAACCGTGCATTCCTGCGGGCGCGCCAAGCGGGCCGGACCACAGGCAGCTGCTGCGCGGCCGTCCTGACGCACTACGCCATCGGGAGCGGCCAGGCTCACCAGGGCCTGACTGGCGGGCTACTGTGGGCCGCGCTGCTCAGTCCGCCGCGACCAGGTCAGGGGCCGCCAGGCCGCGCAGCCGCGGCCGCCGGGCTGCAGCCGGACGCGTCGTCGGGCACGCTGAGGCCGTCCCAGGGCAGGCGCTGGGGCGCAGCGGCGCTGCCCTCGCGGCAGTGCGACCGGAAGTCGCACCAGCCGCAGCCGGGGCCGGGACGCGGCCGGAACAGCTCGTCGGCAGGCGGCCCGCCCGCTGCCGCGGCCTTGTACCGCTCGTCGGCGTCCGCGCACTCGGCCGCGATGTCCTCGGCCCGGCTCAGCTGCCTGGCCAGCGAATCCGGCGTGTGCTGCCAGGCCAGCACGCTGCCGGTCGGCAGATGATGGAGCTCCACCGTGGTGCACGGACGGCGCAGCACCCGCCCGGCCGCCAGTGCGTACAGCGCCAGCGCCAGCGACGTGCGGGCGTCGTCCACGGTGAGGCGGTGCCGGCCGGTCTTGTAGTCGACCACGACGAGCTCGCCGGGCCCGCCGTCCGGCGACGGCGGTCATCGAGACGGTCGATGCGGCCGGACACCGCGATGGCGTCCGTCCGCGTCGCCACGGTCCGCTCCACGCCGGCCGGCTCGGCGGCCGGATCCAGGCCGGCCACGTACTCCTCGACCAGGCGGCGGCTCCGCTGCCGGTGGACGGCCGACTGCGCCGCATCGGCATAGCCATCCTGCAGCCAGCCGGCGTCGAGCAGATCCCCGGCTGCCGTCACTGTCCGCGACCGCGGCGGCAGCCGCCACCAGCCGGCCAGCGCGTTGTGGACGCTCGCACCCAGGCTGTTGTGCGCCCACGGCGCTCCCCTGGACGGCATCGGCCGGTCCAGGTAGCTCATCCGGTACCGGCGCGGGCAGTCCAGCCAGGTGCCAAGGCGCGTGGGCGTGCAGGCGTACAGCCGCCGTGGCATGCCCTCGAAGCCGAGCTGTTCCATTCCGACCATCCTTGCCCTGTCCCCGGCCAGCCGCCAGCCTGACGCGCGGCGGCGGCCGCGCCAGCGGTGCCGCCAGCGGGACACGCGGGAACGGTCAGGCTGGCGGCTACTGGCTATCCTGCCGGCCGGTACCGACAGTGCGGTCCTGGCCGGCCGCGACCCAGGAGTCGAACCGCTTCTCCGCGACCGAGACGGTCAGCTCGCCGCCGTGGCCGGGCAGCAGCCGGGTCTGCGGGGGAAGGGTCAGCACCTGGGCGCCGATGGCGTCGAGCTGGCGTCCCCAGTTCGGGTAGCCGTCGTCGTGCGGCACCGGGCCGGTCTCCGTCACGACATCGCCGGTGAAAGCCGCGCCGAGCTCCTCGCAGAACAGCACGACGGAGCCCCGGCTGTGCCCGGGCGCGTGCAGAACCTCGAGTGCGACGCCGGCTACCTCGAACCTGCCGCCGTCCTCCATCGCGATCTCGGGGTCATCGTCGTGCAGCTCACGCCAGAATGGCCGGTCGGCCGGATGCAACGCGACCGGAGCCTCATCACGGTCAGCTACCGCCACGGCGGCCGACGTGTGAGCCGCGTGCCCGTGCGTGCAGATCACCGCCATGATCTCGCGGTCGCCGACAGCAGCGAGAACCGCCTGCGCGTCCTCGCCGGGGTCGACGACGATGACCTCCTCGTCGTCACCGACGATCCAGGTGTTGGCGGTTCCTGCGACCGCGTCGATCCGGGCATCGTGACTGCTCATCGGGTTCGGCTGCCTTCCACTGATCGCGCCGCCCGGACCCGTCAGGTCCGGCCGGCTCGGGAGCTTGCTCTGCACCCTAGCCCGCGCACCTGTGCGGACGCGCTGAAGCGCGATCGCTCACGGAACCGGCCATGCGGTCGCTGATGGATGCCGCCGCCGCACGCGGCGGCAGCGCTCAGCTCCCGGTCACCGGGCTGGCGCCGGTGGCCTGGCTGATCAGATCCGCATAGCTGCCGTCCGGGGCGACCTCGGTCCCGATCCGGTAGCCAGTCAGCGCTCCGTGGTCATCGCTTCCGCCGGAGGGAATCAGCCGCAGGGAAGACGCCAGTTCGCTCAGGCGCCGTCGTTCCCCTTCATCTTGCTGTGGATGGTTCACCTCGATGCCGGCGAGCCCTGCCGCAGCCAGGTCCGCGATGACCTCATCCGGAATCTGCCAGCCGCGGCTGACGCCGCGGGGATGAGCCAGGACCGTCACCCCGCCGGCGGACCGGACCAGCCGGATGGCACGGGCCGGGTCCAGCGCGTACCGGGAGACGTGCGCGCGGCCGCCGGGCCCGATCCACTCCGGCGTGAATGCCTCGTCGACGGACGACACCACGCCCGCGTCGATCATGGCCCTGGCGATATGCGGGCGGCCGACCACGCCGCCGCTGGCGATCTCGCTGACCTGCTCCCAGGTGATCGGCACGCCCAGCTCAGCGAGCTTGTCGACCATCGCGCGGGCGCGATGCAGGCGGCTCTCCCTGATCTCGGCCATCTCGCCAGCCAGCTCGTCGTTCTGCGGGTCGAACAGGTAGGCCAGCATGTGCACGCTGTGACCCTCGAGCCGGCATGACAGCTCCGCGCCCGGCACGAGGGTGAGCCCGGCCGGCAGGGCGCTGGCCGCCTCGCGGTGGCCGGCGACGGTGTCGTGGTCGGTCAGCGCGATGGCATCAAGGCCGGCCTCGGCGGCGCGGCGGATGACGATGGCGGGCGGCTCGGTACCGTCAGAAACACTGCTATGGCTGTGCAGATCGGCGCGCACCCTACCGACACTAGCCGGGTAGCTGCGGCGACGGCGCGCCGAACGGAAGGTCAAGCTCCTGGCCGGGGTCGCGCAGATCGCGGATCTCCAGCGGCTCCACCATCAGCATCCCCGCGGTATCCGGCCAGAGTACGAGCCACAGCCAGTTCCCGCTGACCTCGCCCGCGAAGGCCGCCCGGCCCGACGTCTCCACGTTCCAGAGCGGGAATTCATGATGCGCGAATTCCACGACCGCAGCCGGCGGTCCGGCGGCGAACTGGTGGCCGGGGTCCGGGCCGCCGAGCCCGGCGAACCGCGCGCCGAGCCCTACGCCGGGCTCCTCGGAGATCAGCATCATCTCGGCGGGACCGCCGACCGGATTCGGGCCGGACAGCGCCACCGAGCAGCCGCGCGTACCGGTGCGCTCGTCGCCAGCGGTGGCGAACCCGGTGACCAGCCAGCCCGGCGGCAGCGGCCATGGCACCCAGACAGGTACCTCGGCTCCCTGCAGCACCCCGTAAAGGCCCTCGGCCGACGGGCTGAGCCCCGACCGCAGCGGATGCACCTGACCATGCTGATCGCAGTGGTAGGCGCTCGACCAGACGCTCGGTTCACGCACTGCGCTATCGCAGCGCGGGCAGCTGAGTGCGGATGTCATCTCACTCAGAGTTATCCCCTGGTTCCGTTAAGTCAAATACCTACCGCGGGGTAATCTGCCGCCGGACATAATGGCCAGATGCCTCCCAGCACGCCGCAGGCGCAGGAACCCGCGCCGCAGGATCCCGGCCCGCAGGCGGAGGACCCGGACCGCAGGTGCGCGTTCAGTGCGTCGGAGCCGTGATCACCGACGAGAGCGGGCGAATGCTGCTGATCCTGCGCGGGCACGAGCCCGGCAAGGGCCTGTGGTCAGTGCCCGGCGGCCGGATCGAGCCTGGCGAGACCGACGAGCAGGCCGTCATCCGCGAGGTCCGCGAGGAAACCGGCCTCAAGGTCACCTGCGGCCGGCTGCTCGGCGCCGCGGTGCTTCGCAGGGACAGCAGGCGCGATTGTTGACGTCAGGGACTATGTCGCCGAGCTGGCCGGCGGAGCTGCCGCCGGCGCTGCCGTGGCCGGAGACGATGCCGCCGGCCTGCGCTGGGTAACGCCCGGCAGAGGCGGACGCCATGGAGGCGTCCGGCGAGCTGACGCCGGGCCTGCTGGCCGCGCTCAGGTCCTGGGCCTGAGCCCGGCAGCGCTCAGATCCCGCGCCTGACCCCGGCCCGCCTGCCGCCTCAGGCAGCGCCGACCGCGGCCTGGACCGCCGCCCGGGCGGCGATGGCCGAGCCGCGCGCGCCGGCCATGTCCAGGTCGGGAACCAGCGCGATCTCGGACACGCTGGCCTGCTCCTCCCGCAGCACCGTGTGCTCGCGCACCCGGGCGAGGAACCAGTCCCTGAAGTCGGGCTTGGCCTCAACGACGCCGCCGCCGAGCAGGTAGACGTGCGGGTCAGTGAAGTTGGCCGCGATGGTGAGCAGCCTGCCGATGGCCATCGCCTGCTGCTCGAAGATCCGCAGCGCGAGCGGGTCGCCCCGCTCGCCGTAGCCGCGCACGAGCTTGGCCGCCACGCTGGCGGGCCGGTCAGCCAGTTCGTGGCCGGGGAACCGGGTCAGCCAGTAGGGCAGCAGGTTCTTCTCGATCGCGGTCAGCGAGGCGATGCTTTCCGCGTCGCCGGGCAGCCCGCAGTTGCAGGCCGGCATCGGCTGGCCCGGCGCGAGCAGGCCTTCCATGGGGAGCCAGATATGCCCCAGCTCGCCGGCCATCCCGGCCGCCCCGCGGATGACCTCACCGGACTCGACCACCCCGCCGCCGAGGCCGGTGCCGACGATCACCGACACCGATGACCGCTGCCAGGCCAGGTCCGGGCCGAAATGCTCGTGGTGCGCGTACAGGGCGGCGGCGTTGGCGTCGTTGTTGAACACGACCGGGATGCCGAGCCGCAGCTCGAGCGCACGGCGAACGTCGTAGCCGCGCCACTCGTCGTTGGCGAAGTTCGTCGCCCCGCGGGAGGAGATGACACCGTCAGCGGTGACCGGCCCCGGCGTGTCCAGCCCGACGGCACGGACCGACTCGGGCGCGACACCGGTACGCTCCAGCACGTCGCCGAGCGACCGGGCGAGCGCCTCGATGGCCTTCTCCGGTCCCTCGCGGACGCGGCTCGGCGACTCCGCCAGCTCATCGACCAGGAACCGGCCCGCCGAGTCGAGCAGGGTGGCGTTGATGGTCGTGCCGCCGCTGTCGAGTCCGGCCACCACCCAGCGGTTGGAGTCCAGCATCTGCCTGCCCTTCTGGCCTGTTCGCTGAGGCTAGCTTGTCAGCTAGCGCGGGCACTATGCCACTGCCGGGCCTGAGTCCTCCCGCTGTGGCCCGATGTGGTCGGCGACGGCGACGGCGAGGACGACCACGGCGGCGCACAGCCCCAGCGCAAGGGCGGAGACGTGCGGTGCGAGCAGCCCCAGCAGCGCCAGCACGACGATTGCCAGGGCCCGCGGCCAGTTCAGCCTGCGCCAGACCAGGAGCTTGAAAACGAGGTGGCCGGCGATGAACAGCGCGGTGCCGCCGAGGATCAGCCAGCTCGTCACCGGGACGCCCACGGCATCCGGGCGCACCAGGACGACTTCGTCGGCGGCAGCGACCACGATGATCCCGGCCACCATGATCGGGTGCACGAAGTGATACGCGGACCGGCCGAGCCGGCCGGGGTCAGCTGACTCGGCAATCCGGCGGGCGCCCTCATCGGCACTGCGGTCGAAGTACAGCCACCACAGCGCGGCGCTGCCGGCGAAGGCAGCGATGAAGGCAGCGATCGTCGGCGCGCGGTCCGCGCCCGGCGCGGCGAGCGGCCCGGTCAGCAGGCCGCTCAGCGTCGCGCCGATGACGACAATGGACTCGCCAAGCGCGATCAGGATGAAGCCCTGACAGCGCTCGGCGAAGTGGCCGCCCTCGATCGTCCAGTCCCGGGTGCGGGCGCGGCCCAGGCCCGGTGTCCAGAAGCCGACGGCGCCGCCCAGCAGGTCCACGGCGACAGCGCCCAGCCACAGCGCCGCCCGGCCAGGAACCGCCGCCGTCAGGCCGCCGGCGACCGCCAGCGCGCCGCTGACGCAGCACCAGGCCAGGATCCGGACGAAGTTCGTCGCGAGCGGCTGCCCGCGCAGCGCCCAGATCGTGAAGACGGTGCGGCCGATCTGCATGACCGCGTAGCTGCAGCCGACCAGCAGGCCGCTGCGGCCGAACGCGGCCGGCAGCGCCGCCGACATCACGAGGCTGATGAGCATGAGGCCGAGCAGCAGCAGCCGTACGGGGAAGCGGTCCGGCTCGAGCCAGTTGGTCACCCAGGTCGTGTAGGCCCATAGCTGCCACACCATCGCCAGCAGCACCGCGGCCTGCAGCGCCCCGGCCAGCGTCCGGTGGTGCAGCAGGTAATGCGACAGCTGCGTGACCGCGAAGACGTAGACGAGGTCGAAGAACAGCTCGACGCTGGTGACGCGCTGCTGGCCCTGCGATCTGTCCCGCATGAGACGGGGCACGGCCGCCGGCCGGGCGGAACCGGGTACCGCCTCGCTCACTCCGGTGGCTCGAACTGCTGCGTCCTGGCCAGGCCGGCCGCCCGGCCGCGCGCGGCGGCGACCTGCGCCAGCTTCCTGGAGGCCTCGTCGATCATCTCGCCGTCCAGCATCGCGGCACCGCGGCGCTGGACGGTCGTGTAGTAGTCGTAGGCCTCGATGATCAGCTCAGCGCGGTCGTAGTCAGCTTGCGCCGGGGTGAACTCGGCGTTAACCACGTCGACCTGGCCGGGATGCAGCACCCACTTGCCGTCGAAGCCGATCGCGGCCGCGCTGGCCGCGCTGGCCGTGAGCCCGCTGATGTCGCGGATGGCCGCGTACGGCCCGTCGATCGCCTGCAGCCCGTGTGCCCGCGCCGCTACCAGGATGCGCATGTGCGCATAGTGGAAGGCATCCCCGGATGCGTATCCGGCGGGCTGCGCGCCGACGGTCAGCGAGCGCATTCCCATGCTGGCCATGAAGTCAGCCGGGCCGAACACCAGCGCCTCCAGCCGCGGCGATGCCGCCGCGATCGCATCGACGGCGCTCAGCCCCGCCGCGTCCTCGATCTGCGCCTCGATCGCGATCCCGCCCTCAGTGAGCCCGGTCGCCTGCTCGATCTGGCTCAGCAGCAGGTCGAGCCAGCTCACGTCGAGCGGGCCGGTCACCTTCGGCAGCACGATGGCGTCGAGCCATTCCCCGGCGTGCTCGACGATCTCGACCACGTCACGGTAGGCCCAGCCGGTACGGACGTCGTTGATCCGGACGGCCCTGATCCGCTGGCCCCAGCCGCCGTCGCGCAGCGCCTGCGCCACCGCCGCGCGGCTCTGCTCCTTCTCGGCGGGCGCGACCGCGTCCTCGAGATCGAGGAACACCTCGTCGACGGCGAGCTCACGCGCCTTGACCAGGAACCTCGGGCTGCTGCCCGGCACCGCCAGGGTTGTCCGCCTGGGCCGGAATGCGCGTGCTGTCACGCCGCCAGAGCATAGCCGGGTGCCGCTGGCCCGCCCAGTGCCCCGCCCGGCGGCGCGCCCGGCCTCACTGCTGGCCGCGGACCAGCCGCAGCACCGGCTCCGGCGGCCCCTGGAGGCGGCTGGCCAGCGCGCGGAACTCCCGCGCGGCGTCCGGCTGGCCGGCCAGGTCGCTCACCCGCGCCAGCACGTCAATCAGGACGTCGATGCGCTCGTCAAGGCGCCGGATGTCGAGCTCGGTCAGCGCGAGCCGGGCGTACTCCTGCTGCCGCTGCAGCCGGGGGCGCCGGGCACGCAGGCGCAATAAGACTCCGGCGACAGCCGCCCTGACGGCTCGCGGTCGGAGCTCCGTCTCGGCCATCACACATCCTTTCCCGGGGAACGCGCTGTCCCGGCACTCAGCCCCGCACCGTGCGCGCTAGCCACAGCCTGTAGCAGTCTGGAGGCACTCAGTAATGATGACGTGGCGGCGTCCCCCGCGCCCGGTGATTGCGGTCATGCGCTGCGCGGCCTGCGCCGTCGTGGCGGCGCGGGCACTCGGCCAGCGGGCCGGACGCACCTGGATGGGCAGGTACGTCCCGGCCGTACGATGGGGCCATGTCCACAGACTCAGCGCCAGCAGCCGCTGGCATCGTCCTGCCCACTCCCGAGCAGGTGGCCCAGGCGCTCTCGACGGTCAATGACCCGGAGATCCACCGCCCCATCACCGAGCTGGGCATGGTCAAGAGCATCGAGGTCACGCCGGGCGGCGTGATCCTGGTCGGCGTCTGGCTGACGGTCTCGGGCTGCCCCCTGCGGGACACCATCACCAGGGAGGTCACCGCCGCCGTCAGCAAGCTGCCCGGCGTGACCGCGGTGCGGGTCGAGCTGGACGTGATGAGCGAGGAGCAGCGCCGCGAGCTGCAGACCAAGCTGCGCGGCGGGCAGCCGGAGAAGGAGATCCCGTTCGCCAAGCCCGGCTCGCTGACCAAGGTCTACGCGATTGCGAGCGGCAAGGGCGGCGTCGGCAAGTCCTCGGTCACCGTCAACCTCGCGGTGGCGCTGGCTGCCCAGGGCATCAAGGTCGGCCTGCTGGACGCCGACATCTACGGGCACTCGGTGCCGCGGATGCTCGGCGTCACGGAGCGGCCGACGCAGGTCGAGCAGATGATCATGCCGCCGACCGCGCACGGCGTGCGGGCGATCTCCAGCGGCATGCTGAAGAAGGGCAACGAGCCGCTGCCGCTGCGCGGCCCGATCCTGCACCGGCTGCTGCAGCAGTTCCTGGCCGACGTGTTCTGGGGCGATCTGGACATCCTGCTCCTCGACCTCCCGCCGGGCACGGGCGACGTGGCGATCTCGGCCGCGCACCTGGTACCGGGCAGCGAGCTGCTCGTGGTGACGACACCGCAGCTGGCCGCGGCCGAGGTCGCCGAGCGGGCGGGCTCACTGGCCATCCAGCTTCATCAGCGGGTGGTCGGGGTCATCGAGAACATGTCCTACCTGCCGTGCCCGCACTGCGGCGAGCGGGTCGACGTGTTCGGTCACGGGGGCGGCGCCGCCGTCGCGGACACCCTGACCAGGCTCACCGGGGCTCCGGTCCCGCTGCTGGGCGAGGTGCCCATCGACCCCAGGCTGCGCGAGGCCGGCGACAGCGGCCTGCCGCTGGTACTCGCCGAGCCGGACGCGCCCGCATCGCAGCAGCTGCGCAAGATCGCCGAGAACCTGGCCGGCCGGTCCCGCAGCCTGGCAGGCCGCCAGCTGGGCCTGAGCCCGGCCTGACCCGCCCGAGATCACTCAGGTAGCTTCAGCGTCGTACGGAGGGCTCTCCCCCGGTGACAGTGTCACTGCGGGGATCGTCCGGGTGCTCCCGTTGCCATTGGTTTCGCTGCCGTTGACGCCGTCGGTGAAGCGGCTCAGCAGCACGCCGTCGCCGCTGAGCTCGTCCATCAGGTGCTTGCGGACGAAGCGCCTGGGATTCATGTCGGCGAGGTCGAACTGGCTGAACTCGGGCCCCAGGTTTTCCTGCAGCTCCGACTTGGCGCCATCGGCCATCCGGCGCAGCTCACGCAGCGCCCGGCCAGCCTGGGCCGCCACGGCAGGCAGGCGCTCCGGCCCGAAGACGATCAGGGCAACGACGCCGAGCACCAGGATCTTGGAGAAGTCCAGGTCGAACACCAGCATGCTCCCGAGAGCTAGAACACCGCAGGCAGCGGCCCGCCCTCACAGACTAGCCCGTGCATCGCCATCTGCTGAATCCCCGCGCGCTAACAGTCGCTGCCCGGCCACTCTCCGTTCACCGCAGGTTACGCCGCTGACCTGCTGCGCCGGACGCAAGCCGGCCGGTCAGGAGCCGGCCGAGCCCAGCGTCAGGCGCGCCTGGAGAGCCCGGCCCCGCCGCAGGAAGTCCACCGCAACGGTGGCACCGGGCGGCAGCGACCGGACCGCGTCCAGCAGTGAGTAGGCGCTGCTGACCGGGCGGCCTGCCAGCTGCGTGATGACGTCGCCAGCTCGCAGGCCGGCCCTGGCGGCCGGGCCGCCGGGCGCCACCGGCGGCGCGCTGCCGGTCACTGGGGTCATGATCTGGGCGCCGTTGCCTGCGTAGCTCTCGTTCAGCGCGGCCCCGATGTACCGAGTGGGTGGCCTGGCCGGTCCTGATCAGCTGCACGATCACGCGCCGGGCCTGGTCGATAGGGATCGCGAAGCCGAGGCCGATACTGCCGCCCTGGGTACCGGTGATCGGATCGTCTCCCAGCGTGTCGATGGCCGCGTCGATCCCGATGACCTGGCCGCGGGCGTTCACGAGCGGACCGCCGGAGTTGCCTGGATTGATCGGGGCGTCCGTCTGAATCGCATCGAAGAAGACCTGCGGAGTCGTGCCGCTGGCCGAGCCTGGCTGCACTGGCCGGTTCACTGCGCTGACGATTCCGCTCGTCACGGTGTCAGACAGCCCTAGCGGCGAGCCGATCGCGACGACAGGGTCGCCGACGGCCACGCCGGCGGAGTTGCCGAGCGAGAGGGCCGGCAGGCTGCTGACGCCCGTGACCTTGATCACGGCAATGTCGGAGTACGGATCACGGCCGACCACGTGGCCGGCTGCCGATTTGCCGTTGCTGAAGTACACCCGCAGCGAGGCATTCCTGACCAGTCCGTCGAGGGTAACCACGTGGTTATCGGTGACGATGTAGCCGCCCTTGATGATGAAGCCAGACCCGGTGCCCTGGCCGTTGTTGACCTTGATCATCACCACGCCGGGTGTGTCCCTGGCGGCGATGCCGGCCACGGACCCGCCCGGCTGGCTGGTCAGCGCGGGCGGCACGGTGCCCAGGCTGTATGTCGGATCCGTCTGGTCACTCACATTGCGCAGGGCAATGACTCCGCCGATCACGCCGCCAGCCAGCGTGCAGGCCAGAGCCAGCCCGATCGCGACTGCCGCCACCCGCCAGCCGCGCAGCCAGTGCCTGCGCGGTCCCTGCGGATCGCCGCCTCCCGAGTCCCTGGCTCCCGGATCGCCGCCCCCCGAGTGCCGGCTGTCACGAGGGCTTCCCGGCAGCCAGGCGCGGGCATGCCAGCGCGCCCGGCGCTCCTCGGGCTCACCGAAGTGCTCCGACTCGGCGAACCAGTCGAACCGGCCGAAATCGCTCGTTCCGTCACGGGCACCCGGAAGGCCGGGCGCGCCGTCGGCCGCGGGCAGGCTTTCCCGCGGGGCCGGGGCGCCCTCAGCCGGCGGCCCGGCTGAGCCCGAAAAGCCCTGATCTGGCGGAGCCGGCGAGCTCACGGCGCCACGCACAGGCTGATCGGACATGCGCTGCCTCCCCGTTGACGGCTCCCCGAGGTCAGAAGTGACCAGCCGTCATCGGATGCATTCTTGCCCTTAACCGGGCGCAGCTAGGCCTGCAGCCGGGCGCATTCATCCGCGAGAGGTGACAAGAGCGGCAGCGGCCCCGCGACCAGCGGCTACGGCCGGGCGGAGCAGCCCGCTGCCAGGGGCCGGGACAGTCCTGTCCGTGACCGGCCGCAGGCGGCGGCTGTCGGACCCGTTCATGTACTGGTGCGGCACGACCATGACGTCCACGGACGGTGTGACCGGCTGCGACGGTGCCTGTGCCTGCGTGTCGCCGCCCGCGATGAAGGCGGCCGTGCCCAGGCCAGCCAGGAAGACCGCCAGCGACCCGGCCAGGAAGTACCGCCCGGTGCGGGGCTCTGACTTGCTGTGCTGGCCGTGGACGGTCCAGCTGCCGGCCGTCTGGGGAGCAGGCCAGGGGCCGTCGCCCATCGGCGCCCGCGCTGCCAGCGCTGACTCGCTCAGCCCCATCAGCTTGCCCGTGAGCGCTGCCCCGGCAGCTGCCTCACCCAGCGCGTTCATCCGGCGCTTGAGCGTCCGCAGCGCGGCGACCTCATCCTGGCAGGAGCCGCACCTGGCCATATGCAGCAGCACGCGCTCGCGCTCGCTGCCGGCAAGCTCGCCGTCGATCAGCGCAGACAGCCGCTGGCCGAGGTGGGTCACGGCTGGCCTCCCTGCGCCACCGGAACGTCGATGTGCAGCCGGGGCTGCGGCACGGCCGCGCCAAGGCGGCGCGGCCGGCGGTGCTCGAGCGCCTGCCGGAGCTGCGCCCTGCCCCGGTGGATCCGGCTCCGCACGGTGCCGAGCTTGACGCCGAGACTGTCGGCGATCTCCTCGTAGGACAGGCCCTCGATGTCACACAAGATGACGGCGGCCCGGTACTCGGGCGCCAGCGCCATCAGCGCCGCGTGGATGTCCCCGTCCAGGTGCCGGTCATCGAATGCCTGGGCCGGGGTGGGCTCGGAACCGCCAAGACGCGCCTCCGTCTCGTCGGCCAGGCCCTCGAACCTGATCCGCTGCTTGCGCCGGGCCATGTCGAGGAAGAGGTTCGTGGTGATCCGGTGCAGCCAGCCCTCGAAAGTGCCGGGAACGTAGTTGTCCAGGGAACGGAACACCCGGACAAAGACCTCCTGAGTGAGGTCCTCGGCGTCGTGGCTATTGCCGGTGAGCCGGTAGGCCAGCCGGTAGACACGGGCGGAATGGTCGCGCACGACCTCTTCCCAGCTTGGCGGCGTCCATGGGGAAGCCTCGCCAGCCGGTCCCGCCTGCTCTACCGTCTCACCTTGCACCGATGAACACCCTCCGACACCTGCATATCGCAACCGCGACCGGGCCGGTCTTGTTCCGCGCGCCGGGCCCCTGCCGGCCTGCGGCTGCCCAACCCCCGCTGAGCGCTCCGTCTGCCTTTGCGCCCTCTTAACGCACGAGGTTACCCGGCTGGTTCCCGGAGGGCCGTGACGGCCGCTAGGCTGCGGCCCTGAGAAGCCATCACTAACCGGCGGCCCTGCCAGCGGTAACGGCCGGTCCGGTGGGGAGGTAGTCATTTCCATCACCGCGGGCACCCTTGCGTACATCGATGATTTCCTGCCCGAGGATGACGCTCTGATCAGCGCCCGGCGCAACGCGGCCGAGGTCGGCGGCGCAGCCCCGGTGAGCGCGCTCACCGGCGGGGCGCTCCGGTTCATGGCCGCCGCCATCGGGGCGAGGTCAGTGGTTGAGATCGGGACGGGCTGCGGGACCTCGGGCATCTGGCTGCTGCGCGGCATGCAGCCTGGCGCGGTCCTGACCTCGGTGGACTCAGAGCCTGAGCATCAGCGGCTGGCCCGTGCCGCTTACCTCGCGGCTGGTTTCCCGGCCAGCAGGTACCGCCTGATCGGAGGCCTGGCCCTCGAGGTGCTTCCCCGGCTCGCCGATGGCGCCTACGACCTGGTGTTCTGCGATGCCGACCGGCAGGAGCTCACCGACTACCTGGCCAGCGCGCTCCGGCTGCTCCGGCCAGGCGGGATCGTGCTGTTCAACGCCGTGCTGCCGGGCAGCGTCGCTGCCGAGCGGATGCCCACCGATGCCGAGGCCGCCGCTGCGGCTGAGCTGCGCGAGCAGGTACGGGCCGACGAGCGGCTGGTGCCGCTGCTGCTGCCGGTCGGAAACGGGCTGCTGGCCGCGGCAAAACAGGCAGCCTGATACCACCGGAGCCTGGCCAGCGCCAGGCAGCTAAACGCGAGCAGAACCTGCGCCAGGCCCGGGCAGCAGGGATGCCTCAGCCGGCGACGGCAGGACTCAGCCGACGGCGGACTTGAGTGCCTCACCCAGAGCGCGGGCCTCGTCCGGAGTGAGCTCAACGACCAGGCGGCCACCGCCCTCGAGCGGCACGCGCATGACGATGCCGCGGCCCTCCTTGGTGACCTCAAGCGGACCGTCGCCCGTCCGCGGCTTCATCGCCGCCATCCTGCTCCCCTTCCCTGCTCTGGGGCCGCACCGAGGCGCAACCGCCGGGTAGGCCCCGGCGAACGGCGCCTGGCGGTACTCCAGCCAGCCACATACATCTCGATCAGTCCCTCTATTATCCAGTGTTCGGCGGCCCGATGGTAACGATCAGCGTTCCCACCCGCTTCAGCCCGATAACGGGAAAGACCAGGGCACTCTGCAGAACCATGCCCGGAGGGCATCTCCGGGGCATAGCGAGCGGCCGCCAGGATGCGGTCCGTGCCGGCGCCTGCCGGTTGCCCGCGGGCAGGGCGCTCGGGCATGCTCGGCCAGGGGGCCGTTCGCCCGCACCGGCAGCCAGGAAGGAAGCCCAGTGTCCGATAGCGTGCTTCATCAGCTCGACGGCGCAGTTGCCACGATCACGATCAACCGGCCCGCCGCGCGGAACGCGCTGACCGCGGAAACCAAGGTTGCCCTGCTCAGCGCGCTGCGGGACTGCAGCGGCAACGACGCCGTCCGCGCGGTCGTCCTCACCGGCGCCGGGCAGGCGTTCTGCGCGGGCCAGGATCTGCGCGAGCACGCTGAGCTGCTGGCTGGCGACACCGACCCGCTGGCGACCGTTCGGCAGCACTACAACCCGATAGTCGCGGCAATTGCCCTGATGCCGAAGCCGGTCATCGCGGCCGTGCCCGGCGTAGCCGCCGGCGCGGGTGCCTCGATCGCCTTCGCCTGCGACTTCCGGATCGCCGCCGAGCGGGCCACATTCCTGCTGGCGTTCGCCCGGATCGGCCTGGGCGCGGATTCGGGGGCATCCTGGACCCTGCAGCGGCTGATCGGCACGGCGAGAGCCGCGGAGATGCTGATGCTGGCCGAGCCGGTCAGCGCCGCGACCGCGCTGGAGTTCGGCCTGCTGACCTCAGTGGTGCCCGACGGCGAACTGCCTGCCGCGGCCGCTGGCTTCGCGGCCCGGCTCGCCGAGGGGCCCACACTGGCCTATGCCGCAATCAAGGAGAGCTTGCTCTACGCGGCCAGCCACGGGCTGGACGAGGCGCTGGAGAAGGAGGCAGATCTGCAGGGCAGGCTCGGCCAGTCCGCCGACCACCGTGCCGCGACTCAGGCCTTCGTGAGCAAGCAGACGCCCGTCTTCGAGGGGCGCTGACCGGCCCGCTAGACGACGAGCGGATCGGCCTGCGCCGTCTCCTCATGGGCGCAGATGATCTGCTCGGCGACATCGACGAGGTCGGCGAGGTCCAGCCGCTGGTAGACGCCGGACGGCCCGCGCCAGGACACCGTGCTGCCATGCCGCCATACAGTCAGGTGGCGGCTGATCGACAGCACGGAGATGCCGTCCATGTCGGCGCGGACGATGCTGCCGAGGCCCCGGTCCGCGAGCATGGACTCCAGCTCGTCCGTGAGCCAGTCCGGGCTGTAGCGGGGCCTGCCAACGTGATCGGGCAGCACCGCCGGGGGGATGCGCAGGGCGAACCAGACAGCCTTGCCCGGAACCTTCCAGTTCCCGAGCCTCGACCGGCTGAGATGACAGCCCCACTGGCCAGCTGACAAGCCGGCCACGACCTGCAGGCCGCGGCCGCTGACCGAGTCCAGCGGAGCCTTCGACATACCAGGCTCGTCGCCGACCGTCCAGCCGCGCTCGGTGTCGAACACCTTGCAGACGATCTCGCGGGTCCGCCCCTCGCCGCGCAGGTAGAGCCAGATCTCCGGGATGCCGGCCGCCGACCGCTGCCGGGACGTGCCACGGGCCAGATTCCGCTGCGCATGCAGCGTGTTGGCGGCGAGCTCACTCGCCATGGTGACACCGTCGTGCAGGAGTCCTGACGGAACCGACAGACTGGACAGCGCCTCCCGGAAGAAGCGTCGCGCCGCCGCCGCGCAGGTCGTGTCGATCGGCAGCGGCCTGGCGAAGCATCCGCCGCTGCTGATGCCTGCCTCGGAAAGGCTGTCCTCCTGGTCGGGGACCATCGCAAGCGCCTCGGCTACCGGTGCCGCCAGCAGTCCCGCGCCGGGGGATGGCAGGCCGAGGCCGCCAGGCACGCTGGCGCCGCGTCCCGCGGAGCCACGCACAGCTCCGCCGGCCGCAGGCGTGCCGAGCGCACTCCCACCACTATCGGCAGGCGTTGGCAGCCGCATGCTCCTCCGCCCTCCGGCATCAGACCTCTCCGAAGCACAGGTTATGGGCATTGTGCGAAGTTTCGCAATGGGATTCGGTTAATGTCGCATCAAATGGCCTGACGACGTGACTCACATCGGCGGGCCGCGTCACCACCGCAAGGCCGCTGGCAGTTCATTGTGCGCGCCAGCCGCTACCCGTGTCCGGGCATTGCGGCAGATAGCGTGCCGACCGCCGCGGACGGCCAGAATCGGCGAGCGAACGAGGCTCATCCGGGCGCGCGCAGGCGGCCCGGCGGGTCCTGCGACCTGCTGCTCGACCCGGCGGGCTGCGCCGCGGCCGGGGGCATGCCGGTCTTGCGGCGCACCGTCGCGGCGCAGCGCCGGCAGGCGGCGCCATGGCGGCGGGAAATCCGGCCGGGATAACCAGCGGCGAATGCCGGCGGCGCATTGCCGGCCAGGTGCGCCAGCCTGCACCCTCGCGGCCATTATGAGCCCAGCCGCGCCACTGCCGCCCGGTAACTAATCCCCCGGGCATTTGCGCGTCCATCGCGATCAGCAGCTGGCATCAGCAGCTGTGTCCCGGTCACGTCCGGTAAGATGCGGTAGCGAGCGTGATTTTCGAATCGGTCACCGGCCCGCCGGGATTAGCTGATCTATTCAGGCCAGCAGTCTTAGATCGTGCTTATCGGCGATGGCGGATACAGACAGCGCGTTACTGAGCAGAAGTCGCCCAGAGGGAGGCAGTGCGACCTGCGGCCACGCGGCCAGGCACATCCCGGGCGACACGCCGGCCCGAAATTTTCGAAGCCGCGGACTAACCTGCCGAAAATACGATCTCGCGAGATACCCGCAGGTCAGAGCCCGATTGGACATTCTGGCGAGTACAGGCGATTGATAGTGCTTAAATCTGCTGCCAATACTCAGCCGCAATTAAACTGAGCCCGCTTGTAAACCGCCCGTTCGACAATGGCGTCTCTTCATACGGGGAAGATGTTCTAGCCTTTCCACAACACCTCCCAATGCAGAAGTGCAGGTCAGGTCCCGATCTGGAGGAGCCGGCTCTTCTGCCCTGGGCTTTACCTGAAGAGCATGATCTGCGCTGCGTTGTGCCTCATTCGGATAACGCCAGCACCATTCCCCGCTCGAATAGGGAAGCCAGGGAAGACCCTGGCCCGGACCAAGGAGAACCATGCGGAAGTTTGTTATCGCGCTCGGTGCGGTCGGCGCTCTGCTGACGCTCGGCGCGGCTACTGGCGCACAGGCGTCGGTGGCGCACGTGAAGCCGATGGCGACGCCGGCGTGCGGCTACAACTGCTTCAACCTGTCCAACCTGGGTTATGGCGTCAACGACATCCAGAGCGCCGTCATCAAGAAGGACAACGGCACGGGCGGCGTGGTCGGAACGAGGATCACCCTGTCGCGGGCCACCGACAGCAGCCCGAACGAGGACTTCACCGGCGGCTACGTCGGCACGGTCGCCCAGCTGTGCAACGAGGGCCAGCTCTCGCCGTACATCTGCAACAACTACGGGCCGTCCAGCCTCATCGAGGGCTACTTCCCGGTGTACGAGAGCGACTGGTCGCCCTACGGCAACCAGAGCGGCCTGTGCGTGGGCGGGGGCAAGACGGTCACCGCCAACGAGACCATGACGCTGCAGGACTGCGGCGTCAGCGCCGGCACCTTCTGGATCGCGGACCTGAACAACGCGCACATCGGTTACACGCCGTTCCTCAACGGCGCGGACACCACGTTCACCCACCCGCTCGTCCTGAGCGTGGTCTCGATCAAGCAGGGCCTGCGGCTCCGCCTCGAGCGGCTCAACCTCCTCACCGGCAACTACGTGCCGAACGAGGACATGTGGACCCTGACCTTCGGGGTCGAGCTCTGACCGAGCCCCTCGCAGTGCTGACGCAGTGCTGATGAAGGACTTAGCCCAGGGCTAGAGGCACCGGTGCCGGGCTCTCCGCGCGAGCGGCGAGCCCGGCACCGGCATGTCCGCTCCGCCGCGAGAACTCAGGCATCCCTGCTGCTGCAGCCCGCCAGGTGATCATTCACGATGCCGCATGCCTGCATCGTGGCGTAGGCGGTGACCGGCCCGGTGAACCGGAAGCCGGCGGCGCGCAGTTCCTTCGACAGCGCCTTTGACTCACTGGTCTGTGACGGCACGTCCCCCAGCCGGACCGGCGCGGGCGGGCTGTCCCGCGCGTAGCGCCAGACGAGCTCCGCCAGGCCCGCGGGCAGCTCCAGGGCGGCACGGGCATTGGCGACCGCGGCCTCGATCTTTGCCCGGTTGCGGACGATCCCCGCGTCCGCCAGCAGCCGGCTGACGTCGCCAGGCCCGAAGGCGGCGACCGCCTCGATGTCGAACCCCCGGAAGGCCTGCCGGAAGTTCTCCCGCTTCCGCAGAATGGTCAGCCAGGACAGCCCGGACTGGAACGCCTCCAGGCACAGCCGCTCGAACAGCCCGGTGTCGTCCCGGACCGGTCGGCCCCATTCCTCGTCGTGGTAGGTGAGGTAATCCGCCGTGGCGAGGCTCCAGGGGCAGCGCGGCCGACCGTCAGGGCCCGGCTCGGGGTAGCCGTCCGTCATCCGTCCTCGCCTGCCTCCCGGAAGGATCCTCCCCGAACGGGTCCTGCCCGAACGAGTCCTGCCCGAACGAGTCCTGCCGGGCCGGGTAGCCAGCCCGGACCGGGGACGCGGACACCTCAGGGCCGGCACCAGCAGCCGCATCCGGGCTCGCCTCGGCCAGCCGCTCGCGCAGCCATTCGATCTCGGCGTCGCGCTCGGCGATCGTGCGCGCGATCAGCGTCAGGGCCCGCTCGGTCGTCGCGGCGTGATAGCCGAGCAGCGCGGCCGGCGGCCGGTAGCTGGCGACATCGGACCAGGTGCGGAAGTCGGTGTGCGCGGACAGCGCGGCCGCTCGCGCGCCAGCTCGCCACCCCGGCCCATCGCCACCACGACAACACCGCCGAGTATCACGGCGGCGGCCAGGAAGATAGCAACGGACACACGGTAATCGTGCCATGGCCAGCGGCATGCTGCCGCATCGCCGCAGCCGCGTCGTCATCAGGGAATGTCGGTGAAATTCTTCCGGCCGGCCGACAGGCTGTGCGCCTCCACGATGATGTCCACGACCTCGGCCGGATCATCCGCCACCCGGATCAGCTCGGGATCGGCGGGCGAGATCTTGCCGGCTGGCACCACAGTCTCGTGGATCCAGCTGCTGAGGCCCTTCCAGTAGTCGCTGCCGACCAGCACGATGGGGAATCTGGTGATCTTTCCGGTCTGCACCAGAGTGACCGCTTCGAACAGCTCGTCCAGCGTGCCGAAACCGCCCGGCAGCACGACGAAGGCCTGCGAGTACTTGACGAACACGGTCTTGCGCACGAAGAAGTAGCGGAACTCCAGGCCGATCTCGACGTACTCGTTCAGGCCCTGCTCGAGCGGCAGCTCGATGCCCAGGCCGACCGACACCCCGCCGGCGCTGGCAGCACCCTTGTTCGCGGCCTCCATGACGCCGGGACCTCCGCCGGTGATGACGGCATAGCCCGCTTTCGCCAGCCCGGACCCGATCTGCTCGGCCGCCTCGTACTCAACGGAGCCGGGCCGGGTGCGCGCCGACCCGAATACCGAGACGGCCTGGCCGAGCTCAGCCAGCAGCCCGAAGCCCTCCACGAACTCGGCCTGGATCCGCAGCACCCGCCAGGGGTCGGTGTGCACCCAGTCGCTCGGCCCGCGCCAGTCCAGCAGCCGCTGGTCGGTCGTGGTCTTGGGGATGTGCTTGCCCCGCAGAGTGGCGGGGCCCTGGCGACGCAGCCGGCGACGGGGCTCTGAGTTCGAGCTCATGGCCCATAAGGTAGCCGCAGTGTCCTGATGATCAGCCAGGGCACTCAGGAACCGACCCCGTGCGCCCGGAGGATGTCGTTGAGCGCGGCCTTGTCGTGGGCGCTCCCCTCCGGCAGCCGCTTGAGCACCAGCACGCACGGCATGCCGAACTCGCCGCCGGCGAATGTGCGCGTCCGGGTACCGCCGACGCTCACCGACCAGGCCGGGACCTCACCGCGCGGGAGTTCCTCGCCGGTCTCCACGTCGATCACGTGCGTGGATCTGGACAGGATCGTGCCGGCGCCGAGCACCGCGCCGGCCCGGACCCGGCAGCCCTCGACCACCATGCACCGGGAGAAGATGACCGCGTCGTCCTCGATCACGACCGGCACCGCGTTCGGCGGCTCAAGCACGCCCCCGATGCCGACCCCGCCGGCCAGATGCACGTTCCGGCCGATCTGGGCGCAGGAGCCGACGGTCGCCCAGGTGTCCACCATGCTGCCCGAGTCGACGTACGCCCCGATGTTGACGAACGAGGGCATCAGCACGGCGCCCGGTGCCACGTAGGCACCCCAGCGCACGATCGACCCCGCGACGGCCCTGACGCCGTCAAGCCGGGTCGTCAGCGGCACCCGGTCGTGATAGCGGAACTCGCCGACCTGCGAGGCGACCATGGGCAGCAGCTTGAACGCCAGCAGGATGGCACGCTTGGCCCGTTCGTCGACCACGACGTCGCCCGATGCCGGGTCGATCCAGGCGACCCTTGACTCGCCGGAGTCGATCCGGTCGACCGCGGACAGGACGAGGTCCCGTGCGATGGCGTCCGCTGGGCTGAGATCGGCCCGGCGCTCCCAGAGCTCGTCGATGTCGGCAGGCAGCGCGGACTGCACGGCCGGCGCGCCTGCCGGGCCCGGCGCAGATGCAGGTGTCATAGCCGAGGAGCCTAGTGCAGGACCATCCGGGCACATCGCAGGGCGCGGCCCCGTGCGCTTGCAGCGGCAGGTAGCGTCGGACCGTGCCGAGCCGCCGCCAGCCCGCCCGCGCCCAGCGGCGCTCCGGGATATCCGCCGCGATGATCGTCATCGTGATCGCGGGCCTGCTTGTCTACCTGGCACTTAAGCCCTCGCCGCTCGCGCAGCGGCCGACCGGGTGCGTGGCCGGGCCAGCCGCGCAGGGCGTGCAGCTGAGCCCCAGCCAGGCCGCGATCGCCGCGGTTATCGCCGGGGTCGCGAACGAGCGCGGGATGCCGACCAGAGCGGTCGCCATCGCCTACGCGACGGCGCTCCAGGAGTCGAAGCTGGCCAACCTGCACTACGGCACGATGGACTCGGTCGGCGTCTTCCAGCAGCGCCCGTCTGAGGGCTGGGGCACGCCGCAGCAGATCGAGGACCCGGTCTACGCGGCCGGCCGGTTCTTCGCGGCGCTGGCCCGGGTGCCGCACTACCAGCGGCTGCCGATCTTTCAGGCCGCCCAGGACGTGCAGCACAGCGCGGACGGCTCCGCCTACGGCCAGTACGCGACCATGGGCACGGACATGGCGCGCGCGTTCAGCGGTGCCCTGCCGCATGCGGTCTGGTGCAGCTACGGCACCGGAGTCGGCAAGCCCCGCCTGGCTGCGGCCAAGCGAGGTCTTGACAGCGACTTCGGCAGGCTCGGCGGCCACGTGAACGCCGATCCGCTCGCCCGGGTGGCCGTCAGGGACACCCGCCAGGGCTGGGCCGTGGCGGCCTGGCTGGTCGCGCACGCGGCCACCTTCGGCATTGCCGAAGTCCGCTACCTGACCTATGAATGGCTTGCCAGCAGCGGGTCAGGCCGCTGGCAGGCGCTCAAGCCGGGGCCGCGGACGCCGGCTGCCACTACCGCCGTGGTCTTCGGCTGATAGCCTGCGATCCCCAGGATCGGCAGCATGCGGGCCGATCCCGGCGGCAACGCGATACTGGTGGCAAGCCGCGACACTTGGGTCAGCCGCACCGCTGGTGCACCAGGGCGCGGACGGAAGAGGAGAACCCGGAAGTGACCTATATCATCACGCAGCCTTGCGTCGATGTGCTCGACAAGGCGTGCATCGAAGAGTGCCCGGTCGACTGCATCTACGAGGGCGAGCGGATGCTCTACATCCACCCGGACGAGTGCGTGGACTGCGGTGCCTGCGAGCCGGTCTGCCCGGTCGAGGCCATCTTCTATGAAGACGATGTGCCGGACCAGTGGAAGGACTACTACAAGGCCAACGTCGAGTTCTTCAGTGACCTCGGCTCGCCTGGCGGCGCGTCCAAGACCGGCAAGATCCAGAAGGATCACCCGATCGTCGCTGCACTGCCACCCCAGGAGACCGAGCACTAGAGCGGGAACGCACGGTGACAGCCGGCAGCACAGCAGCGCGCGCGGTACCTGACGGCAGTGCCGGGGCCGGTCCTGAGCTCACCAGGACGACACTGGCCGCGCGGCTGCCGGCGTTCCCGTGGGATGCTCTGGGGCCGGCCGCCGAGCTGGCCCGAGCCCACCCGGGCGGCATCGTCGATCTATCCGTCGGCACGCCGGTCGACCCGGTGCCCGACGTGGTGCGGGCGGCCCTTCGCGCGGCGGACGACTCTCCCGGCTATCCGCTGACAGCCGGAACGCCCGCCGTGCGCGAGGCCGCCGCCGGCTGGCTGTCCAGGCGGCACGGTGTCAGCGTCGACCCGGCCGCGGTGCTGCCCGTCATCGGGACCAAGGAGCTCATTGCCTGGCTGCCCACTCTGCTGGGCTGCGGTCCTGGTGACGTCGTGGTGCATCCCGCTCTCGCCTATCCCACCTACGACGTGGGCGCCCGGCTGGCAGGCGCCCGCCCGGTCCCGGCCGACGGCCTGCTCGCGCTCGGCCCCGAACGGGTTGCGCTGGCCTGGCTGAACTCGCCGTCCAACCCCACTGGTCAGGTGCTGCCCGCCGAGCACCTGCGCAAGGTGGTGGGCTGGGCGCGCGACCGCGGCACCGTCGTCGCGTCCGACGAGTGCTATATCGAGCTGGGCTTCGACACGACTCCGCTGTCGGTCCTGCATCCCGACGCCTGCGGCGGGTCGCATCAGGGCCTGCTGGCGGTGCACTCGCTATCCAAGCGATCGAACATGGCCGGCTACCGGGCGGGCTTCGTCACCGGCGACCCCTCCCTGGTCGCTCAGCTACTCGAGGTCCGCAAGCATGCCGGGATGATCGTTCCCGCGCCGGTTCAGGCGGCGATGACGGCCGCGCTGAGCGACGACGCGCATGCCGACGTACAGCACGCGAGGTACGCGGCGCGGCGCGCCCGGCTGCGGCCGGCGCTGGAGGCGGCCGGCTGGGCAATCGACCAGTCAGCGGCCGGGCTCTACCTCTGGGCATCGCATGCTGACCTGGACTGCTGGGCGTCGGTACAGCGGCTGGCCGGGGCAGGAATCCTGGTTGCGCCGGGCGAGATCTACGGGCCCGGCGGCGCCCGGCACATCCGGGTCGCGCTCACCGCGACCGACGAGCGCATCGACGCGGCGGTCGGCGCGGCTGGCCGATCTCGCTTAACCTGACCACACACTGTGCTGACCACAGAGGTGGCTTAATAACGATCCGGGCAACATCACCGCGCTGACGGCGGGATATGTGCCTGTCTAGTGCAGCGAGCCCGCGGGGATCCGCTCCCGGAGCTGCGGCAGGAGGTGCTGGGCCGGTGCCCGAGTCAGAGACTTTTGACGCCTTCTACGCGCGCACGGTCTGGAGCGTTACGAGCCAGATCCACGAACTCGCCGGGAACGACGGCGCTGCCGATCATGCCATCCGCGAGGCCTACGCCAAGGCGTACCAGCAGTGGTACCAGGTGTCGGGCTATAGCGACGCCGAGGGCTGGGTGCTCGCCACTGCCAGGGATGCCTTCGAGCGGCGCCGTGCCGCGGCGGCCGCCACAGGCCAGCCTGCCAGCAGCCCGGTTCCTGATTCCGGGACCTGGCCGGGCATCTACCGGCCGGCCGCGAGGCCGCCAGCAGATCCCGAGTCCACCATGGCTCCCCGTCGCCGCGACGACGGGAAGCCGGGATACGGCCCGGAGACGGCCGGCGCGTACGCCTCTGACGGCTACGGTCCGGACGCGGCCGGCGGCCCGGATGCCCCCGGCGGCCCCATCCCGACGTCCCGCATCGCCGGCTATCCCGCCCCCGATGACCGTTCTGGCGGTGCCGCCACTGCTGGTGCTGGCGGTCCCTCGGTGCCGGCGCGATCGGCGGCGCGGCGCTGGCCGGCGAGACGGCACCCGGCGGCCCCGGCGGCCGGTCCGGCATGGCGGCCTTCTCGGTCCTGGCGGCATCCTCGGCGCCGGCGGCCCGCTCCGCGGTAGCGGTCCAGTCCGCGGCCGCCTGACGCAGCCCGGCTCGCGCCGGCCGCTGCTGATCGCGGCAGCGGCCGGCGTCGCCGTCCTGCTGATCGCCGGCATCACCTACGCCGCTCTTGGCGGTCACAAGAGCCCGTCCGGCAGCACGTCCAGGACGTCGACCGCGGGCGGGCCGCCGAAGCCGCAGATGCTCGCCGCGGGCAAGACCGGCCAGCGCTCCGCTGTTCCCTGGTCGCTGGTCGGATCCGGGTGGGCGCTCGCCGAGTTCTCGACGGCGGCGCCCGCGGCCAGCGGCTCGGCCTCGGGCTCCGGCACCTACACCACCTATCTGGTGGATCCGGAGGGCGGCAAGTACGAGATCGCGACCTCGTCGGGCAGCACGGCCCCGCAGCTGATGGCCTGGTCAGGAGACGCGAAGACGGCCCTGCTCGGGACCCAGGCGGGGACGGGCGCGAGTTACAGCATGCTGAACGTGGCCACCGGTCAGGTGAGCCCGCTGTCGCTGCCGTCCGGAGTCAGGGCGGTCGGCTTCACCCGGCCGGACGGGCTGAACATCCTGGCCGTTCGCCAGGGCTCCGCCAGGCTGCGGCTGGAGCGCTACAGCCTGACCGGCGCCTTCCAGCGCAGTCTCGGCTCGCTGCCGGGCAAGTCCGGCACTGTCTGGCCGCCCGACGGCTGCAGCTACGGCTGCGCGCTGAGCTCGCCCGATGGCCTGACGGATGTCTGGGGCATCTTCGGCGACGAGATGCAGCTGCTCGACAACGCCGGCGGCCTCATCCGCAGGCTGCACGTGCCAGGAAGCGGGCAGCCGCCGTCCTGCGTCCCGCTGAGCTGGTGGAATGACAGCACGGTCCTGGCTGACTGCGACGCCGCGGGTCAGCCTGACGACGCGGCCCAGCTCTGGCTGGTGCCGGCGAGCGGGGCACAGCCAACGGCGCTGACCCAGCCGGCGGCGGCCGGCACCGGCCAGATTGAGGGCGCCTGGCTCGCCGGGCAGACGACCTACGTGACCTCGGTAACGTCCAGGCAGTGCGCGTCGGCGCCGAGCGGGTCGGCCGGCCTCGGCATCGCACCCGCCAGCCACGCGAGCGGGGCCAGCACGATCTCCATCCCCGGCACCACAGGCAACGTGAGCACGGTCGTCGCCGCGGCAGGCCGGCGGCTGCTCGTCCTCGCCCAGACCAGCTGTCCGGGCACGTCCTCTCTGCTGTGGTTCAGTCCGTCGGCTGGATCAGTCACCACTGTTCTGACGGCGCCGGCCGCGCAGGCCGGCGTCATCGCGGCCGTTCCGTACGGGAACGGGCCGACCGCCGTCGCCGCCGGCCAGTAGGCGCGGCTGCTGCGGGACCGGGCCGCCGATCCGCCAGTACTCGCCGTCGGCCCGGTCCAGGAACTCCTCGTCGACGAGATACCTGCGCAGCGCCGCGTAGTCGCTGAACAAGGCCGCCAGCACCTGGTTGACCTCGCGCTCGGCGTACCTGATGCCCGGCTCGAAGGCCTGGGCCACCTCGCTGAGCAGCAGCCGCCTGCGGGAGTGCTTCGCTGGCATCGACTCGATCCTGCCGTCGCGCAGATAGCCGCGCAGCCGCCGGTCGATGGTCATCGCGTTCACGACCGCGGCCGCGGGAGACTGGATCATTCCGCGATTATTACCCGACTGCCCCGCTGCGCGGCAAGCGGTGCCGTGCCGTCGCAGCGCCGCTGCCGGGCTAGCCGCGGCGCCGGTACACGCTGACGGTCAGCGTGCCGAAGACCAGGCAGAGCCCGGCAATCCAGGCTGCGGCCTGCAGCAGCGGAGTGGCGACCGGCCCGCCGAGCATCAGACCGCGCATCGCCCCGGCAAAGATGGTGATCGGGTTGATCCGGACGAACGCCTGCAGCCAGCCGGGCATGCTCGCGGCCGGCACCAGCACCGTGCTGGCGAAGGTCAGCGGCATGACCAGCATGAAGGCGGTCGCCTGCACCGCCTCGGGACTGCGCAGCGCCGTGCCGAGAAATGCCATCACCCAGCACATCGAGGCGCCCAGCGCCAGGACCAGGCCGAGCGCGCCGACTGCGCCGGGGATGCCGCCGTGGAACCGGAAGCCGAGCGCGACCGCCACGGCCACGATGATCAGCGCCGCCCAGGCGGTCCTGGCCAGGTCGGCAGTGACACGGCCGGCCACGACGGCCGACCTGGCCATCGGCAGCGACCTGAACCTGTCGATGAGACCGTGCTGGAAGTCGGCGTTCAGCCCGAGCGCCGTCACCATGGTCTGGAAGGCGATGCCCTGCACCAGCAGCCCCGGCAGCACGAACTGCAGGTAGCCCCTGCTCGAGCCGGCGATAGCGCCGCCGAAGACGTACACGAACAGCAGCAGGAACATCAGCGGCTGCGCCGTCATCCCGATCAGCTGCTGGGGATCCGAGAGCACGTGCAGCAGATTGCGCCGGGCCATGATGCCGGTCTGCGTGACGATCACTGCCGGCCTCCCGTCACGCTGACATCCTCGCGGCTCACGTCCGGCCGGCCCGCGGCGTCGCCGCCTGGCTCCGCGTGATGCCCGGTCATCGCGAGGAACGCCTCGTCCAGGCTGGGCAGCCGGACCGCCAGATGCCGGACGCCGATCCCGGCCGACTCGAGCCTGCTTGCTGCCGCCGCGACCAGGTCCTCGTCCGGCACGTGCACGGTCAGCAGGTCGCCGTCGACCGCGGGCTGCTCCGCGGCCAGGCCCGCGAGCACGGACACCGCCGCGGCCAGATCGGCTGGCCGCAGCGGCCTGACTTCGAGTACCTGCCCGCCCGCGAGGCCCTTGAGTTCAGCGGGCGTTCCCTCGGCCACCGTCGCCCCGCGGTCGATCACCATGATCCGGTCGGCGAGCCTGTCGGCCTCCTCCAGGTACTGCGTGGTGAGCAGCACCGTGGTGCCGTCAGCCGCCAGGCCGCGAATCAGCTCCCACAGCTGATTGCGGCTGGCCAGATCGAGGCCGGTCGTCGGCTCGTCGAGGAACAGCACGGCAGGCCGGCCGACGAGGCTGACCGCGAGGTCAAGCCGCCTGCGCATGCCACCGGAGAACTCCCGCACCCTGGTCCCGGCAGCTTCGGCGAGGCCGAAGGTCTCAAGCAGCGCCGTGCCGCGTGCTCGCGCCGGCCCGGCGCCGCAGCCCGAGCAGGCGGCCGACGAGGTAGAGGTTCTCCCTGGCCGAGATCAGGTCGTCGACGGCCGCGTACTGGCCGGTCAGCCCGATCACCTCGCGCACCTGCCGGGCGCTGGTGACCACATCGCGGCCGAGCACGAAGGCATGACCGGCATCGGGCGTCAGCAGCGTGGTGAGGATCCGGACGGCGGTGGTCTTGCCCGCGCCGTTCGGCCCGAGCAGCCCGTAGATGGCCCCCGGCGATACCTCCAGGTTGAGCCGCTCGAGTACGCGCTTGCGGCCGAATCTCTTGCTCAGTTCAGCCGTGCGGATGGCGGGATCGGTCATTGCGGGACACCTCGTTCCCTTGCTGATGGGTTTTCGTCGCCTGGCGGAATCCGGGCGCGGCCGCTATAGTTCAAATATTGAGAATCTTAACTTTGAAGATAATGAGATTCAAGATATGTCGCGAGTCAGTGGCCTGTCAACCGCTGCCTGTCAACCGCTCTGGGCGCAGCCGGACCGTGGCAGGATCGGCACGTGACAGATGCCGGGACCGGACCGCCGGCCGCGGCGGGGCCGCCGGCCCCGGCGGTGCGGCCAGGCGGCGGGAGCTCATCTACGCTGCCGCGATGGCGGCCCGCCTGCAGCAGAACGCCTACGACCGGTTCGAGGACGCGGTAGCTGGCTATTTCGGCGTCAACCGGACGGCCATGCGCTGCCTGGAAGTGCTGGACCGGCTCGGCCAGCAGACCGCGGGCGAGCTCGCCACCCAGACCGGGCTGACCAGCGGCGCCGTCACGGCGATGCTCGACCGGCTGGAGCGGGCCGGGCTGGTGCGGCGGCTGGCCGACGCATCCGACCGGCGGCGGGTCCTGGTCCAGATGACCGACAAGGCCGCGCAGCTCGCCGCCGACGTCTACGAGCCGCTGGCCGAGGAGATGGCCGAGTTCGAGCGGTACACCGACGACCAGCTGCGGCTGCTGGCCGAATTCCTGCAGACGGCGACCCGCACGCTCGAGCGGCACGCCGGCCGGGTGGAGCAGCAGCGGCGGAAGGACTAGCCCGGCATCCGGCGCCCACTAGGCTGACAGTCGTGCTCAGGCTCTATGACACCCGGCTGCGCAGCGTCGCCGATATCAGCCCGGCCCGGCCCGGCGAGCTGCGGATGTATGCCTGCGGGCCCACGGTGTACCGGTTCGCTCACGTCGGCAACCTGCGCACGTTCCTGCTGCCCGACCTGATCAGGCGCAACGCCGAGCGGCACCACCTGTCGGTGATCGTCTGCCAGAACATCACCGACGTCGGGCACCTGGCCGACGACGGCGAGGCCGATCCTGAGGGCGAGGACAAGATCCTCGCGCAGGCCAGGGCCGAGGGCAGGCCTGCGCTGGAGGTGGCGCGGTTCTACGAGGACGCGTTCCGCGCCGACAGCGCCGCGCTCAACATCGCGCCGCCCGACTACGCCCCGCGTGCCTCCGACTCGATCGGCCTGATGATCGAGATGATCAGCACGCTCATCGAGACCGGCCACGCGTATCCGACTGACAGCGGCTCGGTGTACTTCGACGCCCGCAGCGTCCCCGACTACGGCGAGCTGTCCGGCAACCGGCTGGCTGAGCTGCGCCCTGGCCACCGGTCCGAGGGCGGCGTCGATGAGAGCAAGCGGTTCCACGCGGACTGGGCGCTGTGGAAGGGCGCGCCGGCCGGGCGCGAGCTGACCTGGCAGGCGCCCTGGGGCACCGGCTTCCCCGGCTGGCACACCGAGTGCTCGGCGATGTCCCTGAAGTACCTCGGCGACGTCATCGACATCCACACCGGCGGTATCGACCTGCGGTTCCCGCACCACGAGGACGAGCGGGCGCAGTCCAACTCGATCGCCGGGCACGACGTGGTCCGGCACTGGGTGCACGGCGAGCACGTGCTGTTCGAGGGCCGCAAGATGGCCAAGTCCACCGGCAACGTGGTCCTGCTGTCCGACGTGACCGGGCGCGGCCTCGACCCGCTCGCCGCTGCGGCTCGCCTTCCTGGAGCACCGGTACCGGCAGCAGCTGAACCTGACCTGGGAGACGCTGACCGCGGCGGACGGCACGGTCCGGCGGTGGCGGGAGCAGGTCGCCGACTGGGCCAGCGAGCCGAGCAAGCCGATGTGCGCGGAGTACTGGGCGCGGATCACCGGCGGCGCTGCGACGACGACCTGGATACCCCGGCGGCCCTGCGGGCGCTGCGGGAACTCGCGACGCGACTCCGGGATACCGGCGGGGTCGAAGTTCGAGACGTTCGCCGCCGCCGACCGGGTGCTCGGCCTCGACCTCGTCAGCCTGGTCGGACAGCCGCGCCGGGCGCCCGCGCTCCCGGCCGGCGCGCAGCAGATACTGGCAGAGCGGGCCGCCGCCAGGGCAGCAGAAGGACTTCGCGAGCTCAGACCGGCTGCGGACGAGCTGGCCGAGCTCGGCGTGGCGGTTGCCGACACTCCGGACGGCCAGACCTGGACGCTCACGCCAGCAGCCGGAGGCTGACTGCCGGGCGCCGGCGGTCGGGCGCACGAGCGGGGCCGGGAGATTTGAGCCGCTTTGGTCAGTGACGCTGGTCCTGCGGGCTCGCGCAACGGATCGCCAGGCTAACGCCGGATTACGCAACGATCGGCACTAGCGCGCATCAGCCGCCAGCGCATCTGGAGGCGGCAGGCTCCTACGCTGGACTGACCTAGATCATCCGGTGACGACCGAGATCATCCGCCCAGATCATCCGCCGAACGGGAGCGCCTGACCATGACGGAGACCACGCGCCACAGCACCCACGCCCGGACGTACCTGATGTGCCCGCCTGAGCATTTCGCGGTCGAGTACGCCATCAACCCGTGGATGCATCCGGACCGGCCGGTCGATGCGGCCCTGGCCATGCGGCAGTGGCAGCAGCTGGCCGAGGTGTTCGGCAGCCTCGGCCACACCGTGCACACGATCACTCCCGAGCCCGGCCTGCCGGACATGGTCTTCGCGGCCAACGGCGCCACCGTCATCGGCGGCAAGGTGCTGGGCGCCCAGTTCCGGCTATCCGCAGCGCCAGCCGGAAGCGGCCGCCTACCTGGACTGGTTCCGCGCGCGCGGCTACGGCCACATCCGCGAGTCGCGGATTCTCAACGAGGGGGAGGGCGACATCGTCTTCGCCGGCCGGGCCATCCTGGCCGGTCACGGCTTCCGCAGCGACCAGGCAGTGGCCAGCGAGCTGACCGAGCTGTTCGGCCTGCCCGTGCTGAGCCTGCGCCTGGTGGACCCGCGGTTCTACCACCTCGACACCGCGCTGTGTCGTGCTCGACGCCGACACCGCCGCCTACTACCCGGCCGCGTTCGACGACGCCGGCCGGGCGACGCTGGCCGTCGCACTTCGCCGAGCTGATCGAGGCCAAGGACGAGGACGCCGAGGTACTCGGCCTGAACGCCATCAGCGACGGCCGCCACGTCGTGCTGCCCGGTCCAGGCGACCGGGCTGGCCGGCCAGCTGGCGGCGGCCGGCTTCGAGCCCGTCCGGGTGGACCTGTCGGAGCTGCTCAAGGCAGGCGGCGGCCCTAAGTGCTGCACTCTGGAACTCAGGTAGCTGGCAATCCCGAGATAGTCGGCGAAGCGCCAGGAGGCAACGTACATGGCAGGCACCGAGGCAGCAGCCCAGCTGCGCGCGCAGGCAGCAGCTCACAGCGCTCACAACTACCATCCGCTGCCGGTCGTGATCGAGGGCGCTGAGGGCGCCTGGGTCACCGACGTCGACGGCAGGCGCTACCTGGACATGCTGGCGGCCTACTCGGCGCATCAACTTCGGCCACCGGCACCCGCGGCTGGTCGCGGCCGCGCATCGCCAGCTGGACCGCGTGACGCTGGTCAGCCGCGCTTTCGAGCACGACCAGTTCGGGCCGTTCTGCGCCGAGCTGGCTGCGCTGGCGGGCATGGAGATGGTGCTGCCGATGAACACCGGCGCCGAGGCGGTCGAGACGGCCATCAAGACCGCCCGCAAGTGGGGCTACCAGGTGAAGGGCGTCCCCGACGGCGAGGCCGTCATCGTGGTGTTCGACGGCAACTTCCACGGCCGCACCACCACGATCGTGAGCTTCTCCACTGACCCGGACGCACGCGACGGCGTTCGGCCCGTACACGCCGGGCTTCCGGATCGTCCCCTACGGTGACCTGCCTGCCCTGGCCGCGGCCATGGACGAGAACGTGGTCGCCGTCCTGGCCGAGCCGATCCAGGGCGAGGCCGGCGTGCTGGTCCCGCCGCCGGGTTTCCTGGCCGGCGTCCGTGACCTGTGCACCGAGCACGGCGCGCTGTTCATCGCTGACGAGATCCAGTCCGGGCCTCGGCCGGACCGGCACGACATTCGCCTGCGAGCACGAGGACGTCATCCCCGACATGTACCTCCTGGGCAAGGCACTGGGCGGCGGCATCGTGCCGGTGTCGGCCGTCGTGTCATCCCGCGACGTGCTCGGCGTCTTCCAGCCCGGCCAGCACGGCTCGACCTTCGGCGGGAACCCGCTGGCCTGCGCCGTGGCGCGGGAGGTCATCGCGATGCTGTCCACCGGCGAGTTCCAGGAACGCTCGGCCAAGCTCGGCACGCACCTGCACGACCGGCTGAACGCGCTGCCGCAGAGCAAGGTCGCGGACGTGCGCGGCCGCGGGCTGTGGGCCGGCATCGAGTTCACCGAGCTGGGCGGCCGGGATGCCTGCGAGCAGCTCGCCGAGCGGGGCGTGCTGGCCAAGGACACGCACGGGTCGACCATCCGGCTCGCGCCGCCGCTGGTGATCAGCGAGGACGACCTGGACTGGGCGATCGATCAGGTGGAGGCACTGGTCCGCTGAGCCCTGGTCAGGGACCATGGGAGCGTGTCCGTCCGGATAGTTTTCGAGACGCACTCCACGACCGAGGACAACGAGAACGGCGTCGCCACCGGCTGGCTGCCTGGACGCCTGTCCGCGGCAGGCCGGAAGCAGGCGGCCGCCCTCGGCCGCCGGCGCCGCGCCGACGGCATCGCGGCTGTGTTCAGCTCGGACCTGGACCGGGCAGTGCAGACCGCAGCCATCGCCTTCGGCGGCACCGGCATCCCGGTCCTGCTCGACTGGCGGCTGCGGGAGTGCGACTACGGCCAGCTGAACGGCTGCCCGGCGGCGGCCCTGCACGCCCATCGGGGCGAGCACGTCGACGTGCCGTATCCGGGCGGCGAAAGCTGGCGCCAGGCCGCGGCGCGGGTCGCCAGTTTCGCGGCCGACCTGCCGTCCCGCTGGTCCGGGCAGCGGGTCGTGGTGATCGGTCACGTGGCGACCCGCTGGGGCCTCGACGTGCTCCTGCGCGGGATCTCGCTCCGCGAGCTTGCGGCTCGCGACTTCGACTGGCAGCCGGGCTGGGAGTACACCGCGGCCTAGCGGCCCTTGCCTGCGTGTCCGTGTGCGGTTACTGCCGCCCTGGCAGTAGTAACCGCGCACGGATCCATTCTGACCGGGCCGGGCCAGGCCGCACTGCCATGACGGCCGCCTGTCCTGGCCGCTGCTTCGCGGCCGGCCGCACGGGCAGCCCTCCGAACGCGGCTCCGCTGCGCCGCGCGCATCAGGTCGGCCGCTCGCTCTGCCGCGATTGCCTGCTCCAGATACGGATGCACGTTGTCCTCCTCGATGTCAGGACCTGCTCAGGTCCACGTCATCGAGATTCGCGGTAAGGCCTGCGGGAGCGGATCGGGAGCACTCCCTATTTCCGGCGGCGGGCCGCCTTAGGGCCTGGCCCTGGGGGCGAAATAAGCCCGTTTTGCGGCTAAGGCCTTAGCGGGCAGGACGGCGGCCCGCGCGGACAGACCGGCTGTCCCGTCCCTGGCCGCCCTGACCGGAGCCGCCCGCCCGCCCTGACCCGCCCGCCTGACCGGAGCCGCCCGCCTGACCGGAGCCGCCCGCCCGCCCTGACCCGCCCGCCTGACCGGGCCGGCGGGGCCGCGCCGTGACCGGCGCGAGCCTGGCCTGATCCGCCAGCGCGGCGGTCCCTGCTGCCCCGTGACCAGAGCGCGTACGAGGCGACGGCACCGGCGACCGCGCAGACAGCACCGCCGAACAGGAACCATTTACCGGCCGTGCTGTCGGTGATGAATACGCTGCCGCCCGAGGAGCCGCTGCTCAGCAGCAGCGTCACGATGAACCAGCCGAGCGCCGGCAGGAAGCCGCCGAGCGCCGTGCGCATGCCCCGCGAGCCCAGCAGGCAGGTCGCGAGGATGGCCAGGTCGAACAGGACCGCTGCGAGCGGAACCGGGCCCCGGCTGTACTGGAAAGTGCCGATCAGGCCCTGCATCAGTCCGAGCAGGAACAGCGCCGCGTACGCCGCCACGGTGATCGCGGTGCTCTCTCCGGCTCCCGGCCGCGGCCGCGGCGACGCGGCGGCTGGCCGCCGGCGGTGCTGCCCCGCGTGCTGCTCACCCTCCGAAGGCTAGCGAGAGGCCGGCGAATAGATCCGGCTCCCGGTCCGCCGGGCAGCGACCCGGTCCAGGCGGGACCGGCCAGCAGCGTGTAGTACTCGGTGCCGAGCGCCCGCTGCCCCACCATGTCCGACAGCGCGAAGAAGGGGCTGTCCACCGCGATCTGGGTCGCGTGCGCGCGCATGGCCGCGAGCTTGGCGTCCAGGTAGCCGCGAGCGTCGATCGCCGTGGTCACGTTCTCGTCGTCGGTACCAAACGGCAGGTCGTCCAGGGACTCGACCCTGCTGAAGTCCGCGCCGCCGATCTCGGCCGCGTCCTGGCCGTCCTGCAGCAGCGCCATCGCCTCGGCCAGCACCGACCGGGGGATCGCCGTGGCGTAGAACTTGCTGACCGCGCCCCCGGCCAGCTCGAACGCGCGCCAGGCCACCCGGTGCGCCTGGATGTGATCGGGATGCCCGTAGAAGCCGTTCGCGTCGTAGCTGACCATGACCTGCGGCCGCGACCTCCGCCACGATGGCGAGCAGATCGCGGGCCGCCTCCTCGACGTCGGCCTGCCAGAAGCAGCCCGGCCAGTCGTTCGGCGGCGTGCCCATCATGCCCGAGTCCCGCCACCGGCCGGGGCCGCCGAGATACCGGTGATCGGTGACGCCCAGCGCGGCGCAGGCCTTGTCGAGCTCGCCGATCCGGTACTGGCCGAGGCCGCCCTCGGCGTCGAAGGCCAGGTGGGCTAGCTCAGGCGGGATGACCTCGCCCAGCTCGCCCAGCGTGCAGGTGACGAGCGTCACGCCCGCACCCTCGGCGGCGTACTTCGCCATCGTGGCGCCGGTCTCGATGGACTCGTCGTCGGGGTGCGCATGGACGAGAAGCAGGCGCCTGCCGTCCGTTTTGGTCATATCCGTGAGCCTAGCGACCAGCCTCCGCCGGTGAACTGGCAGGATCTGCAGAGTGACTGATTCCTTTCCCCGCCAGGCCGCGCGGACCATCGGGTTCACGCTCGGCGCTCCCCGTTCCTTCCGGCTCTCGCCCGACGGCCAGGCCGTCGTCTTCCTCCGCTCGAAGGCCGGCACTGACCCGGTGACCTGCCTGTGGGCGCTCGACGTCGCCACCGGCGCCGAGCGGCTGATCGCCGACCCGGCCGCGATCGGCAGGGCCGGCGCGCAGGACGACCCGGTCGAGAAGGCCAGGCGGGAGCGAGTGCGGGAACGGGCCGGCCGGCATCGTCGCATTCGGCACCAGCGCCGACTGCACGCTGGCAGCCTTCGCCCTGGCGGGCATCGTGTACGTGGCCGACCTGCGGCCCGGCGGCGGCGGCGTCCGCGAGCTGGCCACCAGGACACCGGCCGCTGACCCGCGCCCCGACCCGGCCGGCCGGGTCGTCGCCTACGTCAGCGACGGCGCGCTGCGCGTCCACGACATCGCGACGGGCGAGGACCGGGCGCTCGCCGACCCGGACGGCGCCGACGGCATCAGCTTCGGCCTGGCCGAGTTCGTGGCGGCGGAGGAAATGGACCGCAGCCGCGGCTACTGGTGGGCCCCGGACGGCTCGGCCATCCTGACCGCTCGCGTCGACGAGACGCCGGTCCAGTTCTGGCACATCGCCGACCCGGCGAACCCGGACCGCGAGCCGCGGACCATCAGGTACCCGGCCGCGGGCACGCCCAATGCCGTGGTCTCCGTCCATGTCGCCGCCCTGGCCGGCGGCCTGACGGAGGCCCGGTGGGACTCGGCGGCGTTCCCGTACCTGGTCAGTGCCGCGTGGGACGGCGCGGACGGCGGGCAGCCCCTCCTCGTCGTGGCCAGCCGTGACCAGAAGGACATGCGCATCCTCGCGGTCGACCCCGCCACCGGGGACACCGCCGTGGTCCGCGCCGACTCCGACCCGTGCTGGGTCGACATCGTGACCGGGGTGCCGGCCACCACGGCGGACGGCCGCATCATCTGGACGGCGGACTCGGGCGGCGCCAAGCGCCTGGTCGCCGGGACCGCCGCCGAGCACGCGGCCGGCTCCGCCGCCGAGCTCACCCCCGCGTCGCTGAATGTCCGCGCTGTCCTCGGCGTCGACGGCGACACCGTCCTGTTCGCCGCGTGCGCTGACGACCCGGCCTCGACGACGCTGTGGACCGCCGGCAAGGACGGCCTCGAGCAGGTCAGCCCGCGCGGTCGGCACCTACGACGGCCAGCTCGCGGGCGGGACCCTGCTGCTGGTCAGCCGCACCCTGGCAGACCCGGCAGTAGCCGTCGGCGTGCAGCGGGCCGGCCCGGACGGGATCTGGCAGCAGGTGGCCGCCATCGCCTCGCACGCGCGAGACGCCGAGCCTGCCCGTCCCGAAGCCGCTGCTGACCTGGTCGTCGGGACCCAGCCGGTGCCGCACGGCGGTCCTGCTGCCGTCCTGGCACCAGCCTGGCTCGGGCAAGCTGCCCGTGCTGTGCGACCCCTACGGCGGCCCGCACGGCAAGCGGGTGCTCGCAGCCGCGGCGGCCTACCTGAGCCCGCAGTGGTTCGCCGAGCAGGGCTTCGCGGTCGTCATCGCGGACGGCCGGGGCACCCCCGGCCGCGGCCCTGACTGGGACCGCGCGGTCGCCGGTGACCTGGCCGGTCCCGTGCTCGACGATCAGGTCGAGGCGCTCCAGTCGGCCGCCGAGCAGCACGGCGACCTGGACCTGAGCCGGGTCGGCATCCGCGGCTGGTCCTTCGGCGGCTATCTGGCCGCGCTCGCCGTGCTGCGGCGCCCTGATGTCTTCCACGCGGCCGTGGCGGGGGCTCCGCCTACCGACTGGCGGCTGTACGACACCTGCTACACCGAGCGCTACCTCGGCATCCCTGCGGAGAGTCCGGAGACCTACGCCCGCAGCTCGCTGCTCGCGGACGCGCCGAAGCTGACCAGGCCGCTGCTGCTCATCCACGGCCTGGCCGACGACAACGTCGCCGTCGCCCACACGCTGCGGCTGTCCTCGGCCCTGCTGGCAGCAGGCAGGCCGCATAGCGTGCTGCCGCTGTCCGGGGTGACCCACATGGCCTCCCAGGAGGAGGTCGCCGAGAACTTGCTGCTGCTCCAGGTGGACTTTCTGCGGACGTCGCTGGGTATCGCGCCCGGACTGGGTACTGAGACCGCATGACCAAGCTCCTGATCGGCGGCTACTCCGGAGACAAAGGCGCAGGCCACGGCATCACCGTGCTGGAAGACGGGCAGGCCAGCGCGACCGTGCCGGCCGACTCGCCGTCCTGGATCGCGCTGCACCCCGACCTGCCTGTCCTGTACGCGGTGGCCGAGACCGATGACGGGCGCGTGCGCGCCTGGTCGCTGCGCGACGGAGTGCCCGCCGGGGACCTCGGTGAGGGTGAGACCGGCGGGGCCGAGCCCGCTCACCTCACCGTGGACAGCACAGGCCGGTTCCTGCTCACCGCCAACTACAGCGGCGGCAGCATCAGCGTGCACCGGCTGACGCCGGACGGCGGCATCGGCGAGCGCACCGACCTGGTCCGCCACGAGGCGCACGGTGACCAGCCCCGCCAGGCATCCGCGCACCCGCATATGATCCGCGCGATCGGCGGCGGGCTGGTGGTCATCGACCTCGGCGGGGACGCCATCTACCGCTACACGCTCAGCGACGACGGCAAGCTCACGCTGGACGACGTGATCACCACGCCCGCCGGGTCCGGGCCCCGGCACGTGCTGCCCGTGGGCGACAGGTTCTACCTGACCGCGGAGCTCAGCGGAGAACTGCTCGCCTACGACGCGGACTGGCAGTTCCTCGGAGCCGTCCGGGCCAGCAAAGCCGGGGATGCCAACCAGCCGTCTGAGGTCGTCAGCGACGGCCGCTATCTGTACGTCGGCAACCGCGGGCCGAACACCGTCTCGGTCTTCGCGCTCGACGGCGACCTGCCGCGTTACCTCACCGAGGTGCCCGTCGGCGACTGGCCGCGGCACGTCGTACTCGACGGTGACCAGCTGTACGTCGCCAACGAGAAGTCCCACCAGGTCATGGCGCTGCGCATCGACCCGGCGACCGGCATCCCCGGTCACCTGCGGACGATCACCGTGCCGAGTCCCACCGTCGTCCTGCCGCTGCCCGCCGCCAGCGGCCGGTAGCGCGCGTGCCCGGCAGCGGCCCCGGCGCGCGGGCCAGGGCCCGCGAGCTCGGGCTGGCGCCGGGCCGCCTGCCGCCCGGCACGGGCAATGCCATCACCGACGTGCCCGGCATCCGGGTCGGGCACGCCACCGTGGCGCAGGGTGCCGGCATCAGGACCGGCGTCACCGCGATAGTGCACGACAGCCTTCTGAGAGCGGGAACGCTGCCTGCAGGCCTGGCCGTCTTCAACGGCTTCGGGAAAATGACCGGCAGCACCCAGATCGCCGAGCTCGGCACGATCGAGACGCCGGTACTGCTCACCGCCACGCTGTCCGTGTTCCGGGTCGCCGACGCACTGCTGAGCTACCTGTACGAGCGGCTCGGCGGCGCTAGCGGCAGCGGCGGCGAGCCGCCGGGCACGCTGAATCCGGTCGTGGCCGAGACCAACGACGGCTACCTGTCCGATATCTGGGCGCGTCCGGTGACCGCCGGGCACGTCCGGACCGCGCTGGACACGGCCGCGGCCGGTCCGGTCGCCGAGGGCTGCGTCGGGGCGGGAACCGGGACCGGCGCGCTTGGCTTCAAGGCGGGCATCGGAACCTCGTCCAGGATCGCGAGCCTGTCCGCGGGCCCGGTCACGCTCGGCGTGCTGGTGCAGGCCAACTTCAGCGGCGAGCTCACCGTTCTCGGCACGCCGGTGCCGGCCGCGCAGACTCTGGCCGCAGCCGGGCGTGACCGGGCAAGCGCCGCCGGCACCGCGGCGCCGCCCGGCAACTCCTGCGTCATCGTGCTGGCAACCGACGCCCCGCTCGGCTCCAGGCAGCTCGAGCGGCTGGCGGCCCGTGCGTTCGCCGGCATGGCGCGCGCCGGCTCCGACTTCTCCGGGCACAGCGGCGACTACGCGCTCGCCGTCAGCACGGCGGCTGCACCAGGTCAGGCAGCGCCGCAGGCCGGGCCGCGGCCGGACGCGAGACGGCGGGCGCTGGCGGCCTCGTTCCCGCAAATGATCTTGATGTGCTGTTCCTGGCCGCGATCGAGGCGACCGAGGAAGCCGTCCTTAACTCGTTGTTCAAGGCGGTGACGACGACCGGCTTCCGCGGCCATATCCGGTATGCCGTGCCGCTGGCCGAGGTTCAGGCGCTGGTCGGCAGCGGGCCGAATCCGGAGGCCGGAAACGGCTGTATGTAGCGAGTGTCACACGATCGGAAGCCCGCCCTGGGGCCGCGAAGTGGTATTCAGTGGAATAGGGTTTCCACGCGACGCGAGCCCGCTGCGTCCCGGCCGTTCGCCCTTCACCCCGGCGGCTCCCGGAATCTGCCTAGCGGACCCGGAGCTATCCAGTCAGTTCCAGGGCGGAGACGTCAACGAATGACGCAAATAACGGATGCGCCAGCCAGCAAGACCAGGGCGCAGATCAGCGAGAAGACACTGCGCACCGATCGCTGGTGGGAGCAGCCCGCCATCGTCGCCACGCTGCTGACCATCTGGGTCTGCTACGCGACGGTGCACGTGTTCATCGGGAAGTGGTACTACGTTCCGCAGTATCACTACCTGACCCCGTTCTACTCGCCCTGCGTCAGCGGCGAGTGCGTGCCGGGCTCGGCCAGCCTCGGCCAGCTGGATCGGCAGCCTGCCGCCGATCATCCCGTACGCGTTCGTGTCCCTGCCGTTCGTGCTCGGGTTCCGGCTCAGCTGCTACTACTACCGGCGCGCCTACTACCGGGCCTTCTGGCGGGCACCGGCCGCCTGCGCGGTCCGCGAGCCGCACGAGAAGTACACCGGCGAGACCAGGTTCCCGCTCATCATGCAGAACCTGCACCGCTACTTCCTCTACATGGCAGTCCTGATCGGGATCCTGCTGACGTACGACGTGGCGCAGGCGTTCCGCGGCCCTAACGGCAGACTTCGGGTTCGGCATCGGCACTCTGATCATGCTGGTCAACGTGATCTTCATCTGGGCGTACACGCTGTCCTGCCATTCCTGCCGGCACATCATCGGCGGCAGGCTGAAGCACTTCTCCAAGCACCCGGCCCGATACTGGCTATGGACCCAGATCTCCAAGCTGAACAAGCGGCACATGCAGTTGGCGTGGACCTCGCTCGGCACGCTGATGCTGACCGACCTGTACATCTGGCTGGTCGCGGCGCACGTGTTCAGCGATTTCCGGTTCTACAACTGAGGCAGGCAGCACCATGACTGACATCGCGCCCGCCGCCAGCACGTGACGGCCAGCACAGTGACGGCCAGCACAGCGACATCGAGCGGATCCCCTACGACGTCGTCGTGATCGGGGCCGGCGGCTCGGGCCTGCGGGCGGCGATCGAGGCGCGGCTGGCCGGCAAGCGGACGGCCATCATCTCCAAGTCGCTGTTCGGCAAGGCGCACACGGTCATGGCGGAGGGCGGCTGCGCCGCCGCCATGGGCAACGTGAACCCGAACGACAACTGGATGGTGCATTTCCGCGACACCATGCGCGGCGGCAAGTTCCTGAACAACCCGCGGATGGCCGAGCTGCACGCCAAGGAAGCCCCGGACCGCGTGTACGAGCTCGAGGCCTGGGGCGCGCTGTTCGACCGCACCAAGGACGGCAAGATCAGCCAGCGGAACTTCGGCGGCCACGAGTACCCGCGCCTCGCCCATGTCGGCGACCGGACCGGCCTGGAGATGATCCGGACCCTGCAGCAGAAGGTCGTCGCGCTGCAGCAGGAGGACGCCGTCTCGCACGGCGACCCGGAGGCCATGATCAAGGTCTACGCCGAGACCACGATCACCCGGCTGATCAAGGACGGCGAGGGCCGGATGGCCGGCGCGTTCGGCTACATCCGCGAGACCGGGCCGGTTCGTGGTGTTCGAGGCGCCGGCGGTCATCCTGGCCACCGGCGGCATCGGCAAGACCTTCAAGGTCAGCTCCAACTCCTGGGAGTACACCGGCGACGGGCACGCGCTCGCGCTGCTGGCCGGGGCCAAGCTGCTCAACATGGAGTTCGTCCAGTTCCACCCGACGCACATGGTGTGGCCGATCTCGGTCCGCGGCCTGCTGGTCACCGAGTCGGTCCGCGGTGACGGCGGCGTGCTGCGCAACTCCGAGGGCAAGCGGTACATGTTCGGCTACGTTCCCGACGTGTTCCGGGCCCAGTACGCCGAGACCGAGGAAGAGGCCGACCGCTGGTACTCCGACCCGGACAACAACCGGCGGCCGCCGGAGCTGCTGCCGCGCGATGAGGTGGCGCGGGCGAACAACGCCGAGGTCAAGGCCGGGCGCGGGTCACCGCACGGCGGCGTGTTCCTGGACATCGCCTCGCGGCTGCCCGCCGAGGAGATCCTCAAGCGGCTCCCGTCGATGTACCACCAGTTCAAGGAACTGGCCGACGTCGACATCACCAAGGAGCCGATGGAGGTCGGCCCGGCCCAGCACTACGTGATGGGCGGCGTCGAGGTCGACCCGGACACCGGCGAGTCCTGCGTGCCCGGCCTGTTCGCGGCCGGCGAGGTCTCCGGCGGCATGCACGGCTCGAACCGGCTCGGCGGCAACTCGCTGTCCGACCTCCTGGTGTTCGGCCGCCGGTCCGGGCTCGGCGCGGCCGAGTACATCGGGCGGCTCGGCCCGAAGCTGCCGGTCGCCGACGAGGGCGAGATCGAGGCCGCCCGGGCGGAGGCGCTGGCCCCGCTCGCGCGGACGGACGGCGAGAACCCGTACACGGTGCACGCCGAGGTCCAGGAGACCATGAGCAGCCTGGTCGGCATCATCAGGACCGAGGCCGAGATCAAGAAGGCACTGGCCGAGCTGGAGACGCTCGACGGCCGGGCGCAGACCGTGTCCGCGCAGGGCGGCAGCGCCTACAACCCCGGCTGGCACCTGGCACTCGACATGCGCAACATCATGCTGATGGCCGAAGTGCGTGGCGACGGCGGCGCTGGAGCGCCAGGAGAGCCGCGGCGGCCATACCCGCGACGACTATCCGGGCATGCGGCCGGACTGGCGCAAGATCAACCTGATCTGCGCGCTCGAGGGCGACGAGATCACCATCACCCGCCAGCCCACGCCGAAGATGCGCGATGACCTGATCGCCCTGTTCGATCGGAGCGAGCTGAAGAAGTACCTGAGCGAGGACGAGATGGCGGCACTGCCGCCGGAGGCCGGCGTTGCCGCGTCCGCAGCGAGCGAGGAGAGCCACTGATGAGTTACAAGGCAGCGCTGCGGGTGTGGCGCGGCGACCACGGTCAGGGCGACCTCGCCGACTACTCGGTCGAGGTCAACGAGGGCGAGGTCGTCCTCGACGTGCTGCACCGCCTGCAGGCGACGCAGGCCGGCGACCTCGCCATCCGGTGGAACTGCAAGGCCGGCAAGTGCGGCTCGTGCTCGATGGAGATCAACGGCCGCCCGCGGCTGGCCTGCATGACGCGGATGTCCACGTTCACCGAGGACGAGGTGCTGACGATCACGCCGCTGCGCACCTTCCCGGTCATCAGGGACCTGGTCACCGACGTCTCGTTCAACTACGCCAAGGCCCGTGAGGTCCCGTCGTTCACGCCGGACCCGTCGGTGGGCCTCGGCGAGTTCCGCATGCAGCAGACCGACGTGCAGCGGTCGCAGGAGTTCCGCAAGTGCATCGAGTGCTTCCTGTGCCAGAACACCTGCCACGTGATCCGCGACCACGCCGAGAACGAGGGCGCCTTCGCCGGGCCGCGCTTCCTGATGCGGGTGACCGAGCTGGAGATGCACCCGGCCGACACCGCCGACCGCCGCGACCTCGCCCAGGAGGAACTCGGCCTCGGCTACTGCAACATCACCAAGTGCTGCACCGAGGTCTGCCCGGAGAACATCAAGATCACCGACAACGCGCTGATCCCGCTCAAGGAGCGGGTGGCCGGCGAGAAGTACGACCCGCTGGTCTGGCTCGGCAGCAAGATCTTCCGGCGGCCGCGCGAGGCCAGCAACCCGAAGACGTCAGGCAGGCAGAGCTAGCGGTACTGCCGGCCCGCTGGCTCCGGCGGTCCTGGCGCGGGGGCCAGCAGTTCTGGCGGGCGGGCCAGCGAATCTGCCCTGCGGGCCGCCGGGTTCTGGCTCGGAGGATCGCTGACGCCCGGGTGACGCGCGGTGACGGTAGCACTGCTCCGCTCCGGCGGCTGATGCGTAACACTCCGGGGAGTGCCGCCCGCGCGGCATTTCAGCATCGCTAGTCTGTCTGGGCGAATCCAAATCCTGCGCTGGGAGCACCGGCGCCACGAGAGGCTGTTCATGTCCCACATGACGTACCCCGAGGCCATTGTGGTCGGGTTCATTCAGGGCGTCACCGAGCTGTTCCCGGTCTCCAGTCTCGGGCACAACGTCCTGATCCCCGCCCTCATCGGGGGCAGCTGGGCTGCTGACCTCAACGTCGCCGCGCCGGAGTCGCCGTACCTGGCATTTATCGTCGGCCTGCATGTGGCCACCGCCATCGGCATCTTCATCTACTTCTGGCGCGACTGGGTGCGCATCATCGGCGGCTTCTTCAGCTCGATCAGGGACCGGGACATCACCACGACTGACCAGAAGCTGGCCTGGATGCTCATCGTGGCGACGATCCCGGTCGGTCTCGCCGGCCTGCTCTTCGATCACGAGTTCCGGGTGCTGTTCGGCAAGCCGGTGCGGGCCGCGATCTTCCTGATCATCAACGGGCTCATCCTGTACGCGGGCGAGCGCTTCCGTACCAAGCGGTCCCTGCAGGCCGACGCCGAGCTTGAGGAACAGCGGACAGCACGGGAGGGCGAGCACACCCGGACGACCTCCACCCACGCATCCGGGCAGCGGGCCGCCCGGATGGATGATATCGAGCTGGCGCGCGAGTCGGATGCGCGCCTGGCTCAACGGGACTACCTGGAGGCGCTGCTCATCGGCTCCTCGCAGATCCTCGCCCTGCTAGCGGGTATCAGCCGTGACGGCGTCACGATCGTCGCCGGCATGTTCCGCGGCCTGTCCCGCGAGGACGCGGCCCGGTTCGCCTTCCTGCTCGCGACGCCCGTGATCCTGGCCGCGGGCGTGTTCAAGGCTCCCGACCTCATCCACTACGGCAAGGGCATCTACGGCCCGATCCTCGTGGGCAGCATCCTGTCCGGCGTCGGCGCCTATGTGTCCGTGCGTTTCCTGGTGAACTACTTCCGCACCAGGACGCTGACGCCGTTCGCGATCTACTGCGTCCTGTTCGGCGTGGGCAGCATCATCTACCTGCAGGTGAAGTAGAGCCGGGTTGATCATCACGGTGGACTGTCTCCGGCGAGAACGCCGGAAGGCATACGGACACGTACCGGGCGCCTTCCGGGCCAGGAGTGGAGTAGCTGACCCACTCTCCCGCCGGGACATACAGTGCCTGCCCTGCCTCGGCGAGGATCTGGCCGCTCGCGGTGTCGGCAGCAAGCTGGCCCTCAAGCACGACGGAGTACTCGTCGAACTCCGGTTGCTGGCCTGGCTCCGACCAGCCCGGCGGACTCTGCATCACGGCGATGGACACAGTCGCGGTACCGGTCGCCAGCCGGCCGGCGAACTCCGCGATCGTCTTCGGCGGTGTCCCTGCAGCCTGGAGCACTGCCGGCGCTGCGATGAGCTGTGCCACCTGGTCGTAACCTCCGGGTCAGATGCTCAGGTCTGCCTGAAACGGCTACTCCACCCGGGAACGCCGCCCGCGCTGGCGGCCCCGTTCCTTGGCATCAAGGACGGTCTTGCGCATCCGCACCGCGCTCGGCGTCACCTCGACGCACTCGTCGTCGGCGCAGAACTCCAGGGCCTGCTCCAGGCTCAGCAGCCGCGGCGGGACCAGCCGCTCGAGTTCCTCACGAGCGGACTGGCGCACGTTGGTGAGCTTCCTCTCCTTGGCGATGTTCACGTCCATGTCGTCGGACCGCGAGTTCTCGCCGACGATCATGCCCTCGTACACCTCGGTGCCCGGCTCCACGAACAGCCTGCCGCGCTCCTGCAGCGAGAACATCGCGTAGGCGGTGGCCGCGCCGGTCCGGTCGGCGACCAGCGAGCCGGTCGGCCGGGCCCGCATGTCGCCCGACCACGGCTCGAAGCCCTCGAAGACGTGGTGCGCGATGCCGGTGCCGCGGGTCTCGGTCAGGAACTGAGTGCGGAAGCCGATCAGCCCGCGGGCGGGCACGGTGAAGTCCAGCCGGACCCAGCCGGTGCCGTGATTGGTCATGCTCTCCATCCGGCCCTTGCGAACGGCCAGCAGCGAGGTGACCGTGCCGAGGTACTCCTCGGGGCAGTCGACGGTGAGCCGCTCCACCGGCTCGTGGACCTTGCCGTCGATCAGCCGGGTGACGACCTGCGGGCGGCCGACGGTCAGCTCGTAGCCTTCCCGCTTCATCGTCTCGACCAGCACGGCCAGCGCCAGCTCGCCGCGGCCCTGGACCTCCCAGGTGTCCGGGCGCTCGGTCGGCAGCACCTGCAGCGACACGTTGCCGACCAGTTCACGGTCCAGCCGGTCCCTCACCATCCGCGCGGTGACCTTCGACCCCTTCTCCCGGCCGACCAGCGGCGAGGTGTTCACGCCGATGGTCATCGAGATGGCGGGCTCGTCCACGGTGATCAGCGGCAGCGGCCGCGGGTCGTCGGGATCGGCCAGCGTCTCGCCGATCATGATCTCGGCGATGCCGGCCACCGCGATGATGTCGCCCGGTCCGGCAGTCTGCGCCGGCACCCGGTCCAGCGCCTCGGTCCGGAACAGCTCGGTGATCTTCACCCGCTCGATGGAGCCATCCCGGCGGCACCAGGCCGCCTGCTGGCCCTTGCGGATCTCGCCGCTGAACATCCGGCACAGCGCGATCCGGCCCAGGTAGGAGGACGCGTCCAGGTTGGTCACCCAGGCGCGCAGCGGCGCCGCCGGATCGTAGGTCGGCGCCGGAACGGTCTCGCGCAGCACCGCGAACAGCGGCTCCAGGTCCTCGGAGTCGGGCAGCGTGCCGTCCGCCGGCCGGTTCAGCGATGCCCGGCCGGCCCGCGCGGACGCGTAGACGATCGGGAACTCGATCTGGTCCTCGGTCGCGTCCAGGTCCAGGAACAGCTCGTAGCAGGCGTCGACGACCTCGGCGATCCGCGCGTCCGGCCGGTCCACCTTGTTGATCACCAGGATCACCGGCAGCTTCGCCTCCAGCGTCTTGCGCAGCACGAACCGGGTCTGCGGCAGCGGGCCCTCGCTCGCGTCGACGAGCAGCAGCACGCCGTCCACCATGGACAGCCCGCGCTCGACCTCGCCGCCGAAGTCAGCGTGCCCGGGCGTGTCCACGATGTTGATGGTCAGCCCGCCGTGCTGCACCGCGGTGTTCTTGGCCAGGATCGTGATGCCCTTTTCCCGCTCCAGGTCGCCGGAGTCCATCACCCGGTCGGCGACCTGCGCGCCGGCCCGGAACGCGCCGGACTGCCAGAGCATGGCGTCAACCAGCGTGGTCTTGCCGTGGTCAACGTGCGCGACGATCGCGACATTGCGCAGGTCATCGCGGGTGGCGAGCTCGCCGGCTGATTCGTCAGTGACGAATCGGCTGGCGGCGGACCCGCTGATGACGGATCCGGCGCTGGCGGAAGCAGGGCTGGCAGGCATGGCGGAGAGGCTCCGGTAACTGTGGGAAGTGCCGGGATTACGGCTTGCCTTCAATTCTAGTCGGTCCTGGCAGGGTAAGGCGCAGCAGCTGGCCCAACACGCCCGAGCGCGCATGCCGCCGGGCAGCGTTACTATATAGAAAACGTGTTCGATAAGGGTTAGGCTCGGGCTGTGACAGCAGGCTTCGTCCCCACCGGCTGGCCCGGCGGCGTGCATCCGCCGGGCAGCCCCGGTTTCGAGCAGACGGCGGTGAGCTGGCTGCTGGATGTCGTGCCGCCTGACTACCGCCTGCACGGCGTGCTGACGCGTCATCCCGTCGCGCTGGCGACGCTCGCGCGCCATCACCTGGCCGCATGCGTCGAGGGTGCGCGGCAGGGCTACCGGAGCGCGCGGGCAGAGCTGGGCAAGGACCTGCCGCCCGGCGCACTGGCCGCCGTGCTGGCCGCCTACAAGTCGGAGGGGCAGCGGCTGGTCGCAGCCAGGCTGGCCGCCGACCTGGTGGAGCGGGCGCTGCGCGGCGAGACCTTCGTGCCGCAGTTCGGCGGCTCTCCCGACGGCCGGCGGCAGCAGCCGGGCTCGCGCAAGGCGCGCGGCAGACGACGCGGCGGCCGCCGCTACTGGCCCCGCAGCCGCTCGATGACCGGGACGAACGCTCAGCCGGTAGGGCTCGTGCACGGTGATGTAGGAGAAGCCCCACCGCTCGCGGCTGCGCCGCAGCTGGGCGGCGATCTCGTCGGCCGTGCCGATCAGCAGGTACGGCGTCTCCAGCGCCTCCTCCACCGAGAGGATCGCCCGATCGTCGGCCCACCCGGCCGCCTCGGCCTCCTCCCGGCTGCTGCGAACCAGTTCCTCCGCAGCACCGCGCCGGTCGTCGGTCACGGTGACGTTCTGCACCAGCAGGTGCCACTCGATCTCGTCAGCTCTGCCGCCCGCGCACGTCCGCGCGAACGCGACCCGCTCGTCTGCCTCCGCCGCGGTCGCGAGCCGCAGGGTCCCCGGCGGCTGTCCTTTCACCTGGTAGACACCCGCGACGCCGAGGATCTGCGCGTGCTCGGCACCGATCCGCAGGACCGCGTCGCCGGTGCCGCCGACGAGCAGCGGCGGCCCTGAGGCGCCGAACCCGGAGCGCTGGACAGGCACAGGACCGGACCGCCCGGCCCGCAGCTGCTCGAACTCGGTCGTGAAGTACCGCTGCAGCTCGCTGATCATCTGCTGCAGCGCCTGCGCCCGTCCGGCCGGCCCGAGCCAGTCGATGCCCGCGGCGTCGAACTCCCACTTCATGTGACCGGAGCCGAGGCCCAGCTCCAGCCGGCCCTCGGTCAGGATGTCGGTGGTCGCCACCTCCCTGGCGAGCAGTGCCGGGTTCCAGAACGGCACGTTGAGCACCAGCGTGCCGACGCGCAGCCGCGTGGTCGCATCGGCGGCCGCGACCAGGAGCGGGAACGGCGCCGGGATGCCGAGGTGGTCAGCTGAGAAGATCGTGTCGTAGCCGGCCGACTCGGCCTCCCGGCATTCGCTGACGAATTTCTCGCGGCTGGTGATACCGAAGACGTTCGATGAGAACCGGAAGTCGCGCATGCCTCAGCCTTGCGCACGCGCGGCCCGGGCGGCTACCCGCTCTGCTGCTGGCAGATCAGCCGGTCAGCCTGCCGGGGCCGCCCAGCCGCTGCCGGCGACGTACTCGCGGATGACCTTCGCCGGGACGCCGCCCACCACGGCGTAGTCGGGCACCTTGCCCCGGACGACGGCCCCTGCGGCGACGACGACGTTACGGCCGATGACCGCGCCCGGCAGGATGACGGCGCCGGTGCCGAGCCAGGTGCCGGCGCCGATGACGACGCTGCTGTTCACCGGCCACTGCCGCCCGACCGGCACCTCGGTGTCGGCGTAGCTGTGGTTCTGGTCGGTGATGTAGACGTACGGGCCGGTGAAGACGTCGTCGCCGATCTCGAGCGAGTGGTGCGCGATGATGTTGCTGCCGCGGCCGATCACGCACCGGTCGCCGATGCGCAGCACCGGATCGGGGCCGAGGTCGTGGCCGGGTGCCATGCCCGCGCAGAGCGTCACCAGCTCCGCGATCATGCACTTGTCGCCGACCTCGATCCAGCGCTCGCCGTACACGGCCCCTGTCGGGAAGGCCATCATCGAGCCCGGGCCGAACGCGGCGAACCGGCGGCCCGCGGCAGTCTCGGCCGTGACCGTTCCGGCCTGCTGCAGGCGCCGCCAGGCTCCCTGAACGGCGCCCGCGACCAGCGCGCGGCGGCGCCGGGCGAGGTCGTGCTTCCAGGTCATGGCGGTAACGTACTCTGCCGCGGCCCGGTCAGGAAGATCGCCTCAGCCTCAGCTCAGCCCGGGCGGTGCACCGGCGCCGTCAGGCGCCCCGGCCCGCGTCGGCCGGCGGGGCGGCAGCGAGCTGCCCGCAGGCGCCGTCGATCTGGCTGCCCCTGGTGTCCCGGACGGTGACCGGGACGCCGCGCGAGGCGAGCCGGTCGAGGAACTCGTCCGCGACCGCGGGATCGGACGCCGTCCAGCGCGAGCCCGGCGTCGGGTTGAGCGGGATCAGGTTGACGTGGGCGAGACGCCCGGACAGCAGGCTGGCCAGCAGGTCAGCGCGCCAGGCCTGGTCGTTGACGTCGCGGATCATGGCGTACTCGACGGACACCCGGCGACCCGTTGCGGCCGCGTAGTCCAACGCAGCGTCGAGTACCTCGGCGACCTTCCAGCGGCGGTTGACCGGCACCAGCTCGTCCCGCAGCTCGTCGTCGGGAGCATGCAGCGACACCGCCAGCCGCACCGACAGGCCCTCGGCGGCGAGCTTCCTGATCGCCGGCACCAGCCCGACGGTGGACACGGTGACCGACCGCTGCGAGATGCCGAGCCCGGCCGGAGCGGGCTCGGTGATGCGGCGCACGGCGGACAGCACGCTGGCGTAGTTGGCCAGCGGCTCCCCCATGCCCATGAACACCACGTTCGAGACCCGGCCCGCGCCACCGGGAACCGCTCCGGCCGCCATCGCCCTCGCCCCGGCGAACACCTGCGTCACGATCTCAGCCGCGGACAGGTTCCTGGTGAGGCCGGCCTGGCCGGTAGCGCAGAACGGGCAGGCCATGCCGCAGCCCGCCTGCGATGACACGCACATCGTCACCCGGTCCGGGTAGCGCATCAGCACCGACTCCACCAGCGCGCCGTCAAACGCGCGCCACAGCGTCTTGCGGGTGGTGCCGCCGTCGCACTCAAGCTCGCGCTGGGCGGTCAGCAGGGGCGGCAGCAGCGCGCCGGCCAGCTCGGCCCGCACGGCCGCGGGCAGGTCGGTCATGTCGGCCGGGTCATCGGTCAGCCGGGAGAAGTAGTGCCGGGAGAGCTGATCGGCGCGGAACGCGGGCTGGCCAATCTCGGCAACCGCGGCACGACGGCCCTGCCGGGTCCAGGTCAGCGAGATGGCGCGGCGGCGGCGTGCGGCGCGGCCGGCGAGCACCCGGCGCCGCGTCCCCGGCCGGCCCGGCAAGCCCCGCAGGCTCCGCCAGGTCCGCCGCGGCAAGCCCGGGCGGCAGCAGCTCTATCGCCTCAGCCACGGGACGGTCACCTCCGGTCATCTGCCGCGATCAGCCGCGACGCCTAACTGTGACGGACTGATCAATCTCCGCGCATCTGTCCTACGACCTGCGGGAAGTCGGTAGATTTCGGCATGTGCCGACGTTGCGCAGAGGTTCTGGCCAGAACTCCAGGATATCCGGCGCGGCCGACCGGCCCGGCGCGTCAGGTGCGATCCAGCCTGGCGGGGCCGGGCGGCCGGTCGTGCTGCTGGATGACGTCAGCCCCTACGGCAGCAGGCGCGTCCTGGTGGAGTACGACGGGACCACTACGTCCGCGTACCTGCACGACCGGCAGGGAGCGATCGCGGCGACCTGGATCGCCAACCACCAGCGGGCGCCGGACACCGTCGATCTGGCCCGGCTGCGCGCTGGCGCCGCGCCGGAAATGCCCGCCGAGCACACCAGGTACCCCGACGGCCGGCCGCCGCTGGACGCCGCGTCGCTGACCACTGTCTGGCTTGAAGAGGGTGACGGCGTCGCGATCCTGGAGAACGGGGAACCGATCGCGGTCATCCCCGGCTGGTCCGACTCGCTCGCGGCATGCCCGGCTACAGCAGGGACGTGATCGGGCAGACGCCGTTCGCCTGGTCACTCGACGACGCGATGGAGGGCTTCAGCCTGCGGATCTCCCAGTCGGCGCAGTTCTGGCGCTGGCGGGCGAGCGCGGGCTCGTGGGCGCTGTTCCAGCAGGCCCTGCTCGGTCACCTGCTGGCCAGGCTCGGTCCCGGCGGCGGCTACTGGGACGTCAGCGGCGGCAAGCAGCCGCCCGTCGGGGTGTCCGAGCGCCCCGGCGGCCCAGGCGTCCCTACACCGTCCTGTCCACGGTCGGCATGAGCGGCCAGCGCATGCCCGTGGTCGAGCAGACCGGCGACGGCGCGAGCGCGGACGGGCCCGGATCGAGCTCGCCCTGGCGACGACGATGCCCAGTGCGGAGGCGGCGCGGATCTTCCTCTGGCTGGCCCAGTTCCCCTGGCGCGAGGTGAGCTGGCTCGGCTCCGGGCACAGCATTCCCGTGGTACCACGAGCCCGCGACGTTCCCGCTCGGCGGCGGCAACGACGCCGTCCTGCTGCTCGATGACCCGGCCCGGCTGCCCGGACCTGAGGTCCCGCGCCTGGACGGCTTCTCGCTCCAGCAACGAGCCGGTCCGCTGGCTGTGGATCGTCCCGATCAACGAGCGGGAGCGCGCGCCTCGCCCGGGAGCGGAGCACCGCCAGCCTGGTGACCCAGCTCGCCGCGCAGCGCCGCAGCTGGGTCTACGGCCAGTAAAACCCTTTTCCGGGCGGGAACGGGCGAGCACCGGCAGGCGGCCGTCAGCCCGTACGCCTCGTTCCCGGCGTGGGTCTGGTCTTTTCCCCGGTCCTGGTGTCAGGTGCCGTGGCCATTCGGGATGAAGACGGCCAGCAGCAGCCAGATCACGGGGGCCATGACCAGCAGCGAGTCGAGCCGGTCCATGATGCCGCCGTGGCCGGGCAGCACGCGGCCCATGTCCTTGACGTCGAGGTCACGCTTGATCATGGACTCGACCAGATCGCCCAGCGTTGCGGCCGCCACCGCAGCCAGGCCGAGCAGAACGCCCTGCCAGACCTGGCCGCCGAGCAGCCGCGGCAGCAGGATCGTGCCCGCGGCCAGGCAGAAGACGGCCGAGCCGCCGAGGCCCTCCCAGGTCTTCTTCGGGCTGATGGCCGGGGCCATCGGATGCTTCCCGATCAGGACGCCGGCCAGGTAGCCGCCGGTATCGCTGCAGACGGTCAGCACGACGAACAGGAAGGCACGCCTCGCTCCGTCGGGCTCAGCCAGCATCAGGGCGACGAACACCGCTGCCAGGGGCAGGTACAGCAGGGTGAAGACGCCGGCCGTGACGTCCCTGACGTAGCCTGCCGCGCCGCCGGGCAGCCGCCACGCCATGACCCCGATGCCCGCCAGCGCGAGGGCCGCCACGGCCCACGTGGCCCGGGTCCAGTAGGCGAGAGTGACCATGGCCACGCCGCCGGCCACGATCGGGACCAGCGGCAGGTGAATCTCGCGCGTGCCAAGCGCGTGGCTGAGCTCCCACAGGCCCACGGCGAGGATCAGGCCGACATAGAGCAGGAACGTGCCCTTGACAGTGAAGAGCGTCACCACGACGAGTCCGCCCAGCAGCAGGCCGACGGCGATGGCGGCGGGCAGGTTGCGGCCGGCCCTGGTCCGCTTGGGCTCAGTCACCAGGCCTGCCTCCCCCGTCGCTGGCAGGTCGTCATGCTGACGGCCAGCATCTGGCTGCCCGTTGTGCCCCGCCTCCGCGGGAACGCCCCCCGGACCCGCCCCGAGACCAGCGGGCTCGGGGCCGACGTCAGTGCTCTTATCTGCCCGCAAGCTAGACCTCGAGAAGCTCAGCTTCCTTGTGCTTCAGCAACTCGTCGACCTGCGCGGTGTAGGTGTGGGTGAGCTCGTCTAGCTCCCGCTCGGCGCGCCTGCCGTCGTCCTCGCCGGCCTCGCCGTTCTTGACCAGCTTGTCGATCGAGTCCTTGGCATGCCGGCGGATGTTGCGGATCGAGACGCGGCTGTCCTCCGCCTTGTTCCTGGCGACCTTGATGAACTCGCGGCGGCGCTCCTCGGAGAGCTCAGGGAACACCACGCGGATGATGTTGCCGTCGTTGGACGGGTTAACGCCGAGGTCAGAGTTCCTGATCGCCTTCTCGATCGCCGACATGGAGCCCTTGTCGTAGGGCTGCACGATGACCATCCGCGGCTCGGGCATGTGGAAGGACGCCAGCTGATTCACCGGCGTCTGGGTCCCGTAGTACTCGGCCGTGATCTTGCTGAACATGGCCGGGTGAGCACGGCCGGTCCGGATGCCGTTGAAGTCCTCCTTGGCAACCGCGACGGCCTTCTCCATCTTCTCCTCGGCCTCGAGGAGACTATCGTCAATCACTGCGGCTCCTGTGCGTTGGTAGGCGGCCAGTCGGGCGCGTCTGAGGCATCTCCCAGTATGTCCATGGTGCGCCTGCGGGGGACAGCGCGGCTACGGCAGGTCATCAGCGCCCGGTCCTGCTCACCAGGGTGCCGATGCGCTCGCCGCGCACGGCCCGGACCACGTTGCCCTCGCCCATCAGGTCGAAGACGACGATGGGCAGGTCATTGTCCATGCACAGGCTGACCGCGGTGGCGTCCATGACGCGAAGCTCGCGCCGCAGCACCTCGGTGTAGTCCAGATGATGAAAGCGCACGGCGTCGGCATTCGTCCGCGGGTCGGCGTCGTAGACGCCGTCGACCTGAGTGCCCTTGAGGACGGCTTCGGCGCCGATCTCGAGCGCGCGCTGGGCCGCGCAGGTGTCGGTGGAGAAGAACGGCGCCCCGAGCCCGGCACCGAAGATCACGATCCGGCCCTTCTCCAGGTGCCTGATCGCGCGGCGCGGGATGTACGGCTCGGCGACCTGGCCCATGGTGATCGCGGTCTGGACCCTGGTCTCGATGCCGAGCTTCTCCAGCACGTCCTGCAGGGCCAGGCAGTTGATCACGGTGCCGAGCATGCCCATGTAGTCGGCGCGGGAACGGTCGATGCCGCGCTCGGAAAGCACGGCACCGCGGAACATGTTCCCGCCGCCGACGACGACGGCAATCTGGAAGCCCTCCCTGGCGGCCGCCGTGATCTCCTTCGCGAGATGGAAGACCACGTCGGGGGAGATACCGAGCGCCTCGCCGCCGGCGAATGCCTCGCCGGACAGCTTCAGCACCACCCGGCGCCAGTTCTGCCGGACGTCGCCGTTCGCAGGACTCGGTGAGCCCTGCTGCCCCGGCTCGCCCGGCGAGCTATCTGGCACCGCGGTACCGCCCTCCGCCAGCGTCAACCTGCCTGGCCGATCTGGAACCTTGCGAATCCCTGCACGGTGGCACCGTGCTCGGCGAGCAGCTGCCTGACCGCCTTCTTCTGGTCGCGTACTGAGACCTGCTCGACCAGGACGATGTCCTTCAGGAAGGCGTTCACCCGGCCCTCGACGATCTTCGGGATCGCCTGCTCGGGCTTGCCCTCTTCCCTGGTGACCTCCTCGGCGATGCGCCGCTCGTTCGCGATCACGTCCTCGGGCACCTCGTCGCGCGTGACGTACTGCGGCCGCAGCGCGCCGATCTGGAGCGCGATCTCCTGAGCGACGCCCGCGCCAGCGTCATCGAGCTGGACGAGCACGCCGATCGTCGGGGGCAGGGCCGGGTCGGTCTTGTGCAGGTAGCTAGTCACGTAGCCGCCCGCGAACCGGACATAACGGCCGAGCTCGAGCTTCTCCTTGAGGGTCGCGCCGGCTTCCTCGATCAGCTCCTGAGTGGCCTGGCCTGGCCGCACCTCCAGGCCGAGGACCGCGAGCCGGTCGTCGGCGCCGGCCTTCAGGGCAGCGGCGGCGATGTCAGTCGCGAGCTTCTGGAACTGCTCGGTCTTGGCCACGAAGTCGGTCTCGCAGTTCAGCTCGACCAGCACGCCCTCGCTGTTGCCGTTCAGCTCGGCGGTGACCAGGCCCTGCGCGGCCGTGCGCTGGGCGCGCTTGCCGACGTCCTTGGCGCCCTTGATGCGAAGCGCCTCGACCGCGGCGTCGAAGCTGCCGTCCGCCTCGACCAGGGCGTTCTTGCAGTCCATCATGCCGGCGCCAGTCACCTCGCGCAGCCTCTTCACGTCGGCGGCGGTGTAGTTCGCCATGTCCCCATCTTTCGTTGTCGTCATGCCGGTGGCCAGTGTCGTGCTGGCGGCCGCGGCGGTTCGCTCCGCGGAGGCGGCCCCGCAGGACTCAGGCCCGCGCGGCCGCCGCGCTGATCAGGCTGTCGGGCTCTCCGCGGCCGGGCTGTCCGCGGCCGGGCCGTCCGCAGCCGGACTGTCCGCAGCCGGGCTGTCCGCAGCGTCAGCGTCGGAAGCGGTCGCCTCAGTGGCAGCCGTCTGCGTTGCCGCGGTCTCGGTTGCAGCCGTCTCGGTTGCAGGAGTCTCGGTTGCAGGAGTCTCGGTTGCAGCCGTCTCGGTTGCAGGAGTCTCCGTTGCAGCCGTCTCGGTTGCAGGAGCCTCAGCCGCAGGAGCCTCAGCCGGAGCGGCCTCAGCGGCAGTGGCGGCCGCCGGAGCGGCAGCGTCAGTGGCCGCATCCGCGGCAGCTGCCGTCCCGGAACCGTTCGCGCTGGCAGCCGCAGCCTCGGCGGCGTTGCCCTGCAGCAGCTCCCGCTCCCACTCGGCAAGCGGCTCGGCCGCGCCGAGCTGGCCCTCAGCAGCGTCAGCAGCGGGCTTGTCGTCAGTCGACGCCGCGCCAGCCCTGGCGATGAGCCCGTCGGCGACCGCGTCCGCCACGACCCTGGTGAGCAGGGAAACGCTGCGGATGGCGTCGTCGTTGCCGGGAATCGGGTACTGAACCTCGTCCGGGTCGCAGTTGGTGTCCAGGATCGCGATCACCGGGATGCCCAGCTTGCGCGCCTCGCTGACGGCGATGTGCTCCTTCTTGGTGTCCACCACCCACAGCGCGCTCGGCACCCTGGACATGTCCCTGATGCCGCCGAGCGACCGCTCAAGCTTGTCCCGCTCGCGACGGAGCTGGAGCAGCTCCTTCTTGGTCAGGTTGGAGCCGGCCACGTCGTCGAAGTCGATCTCCTCGAGCTCCTTCAGCCGCTGCAGCCGCTTGTAGACGGTGCCGAAGTTGGTGAGCATGCCGCCCAGCCAGCGCTGGTTCACGAACGGCATGCCGACCCGGCGGGCCTGCTCGGCGATGGCCTCCTGGGCCTGCTTCTTCGTTCCCACGTAGAGCACCGAGCCGCCGTGGGCGACCGTCTCCCGGATGAACTCGTAGGCCTGATCGATAAAGGCCAGCGACTGCTGGAGGTCGATGATGTAGATCCCGTTGCGCTCGGTGAAGATGAAACGCTTCATCTTCGGGTTCCAGCGCCGGGTCTGATGTCCGAAGTGCACGCCGCTCTCGAGCAGCTGGCGCATGGTGACGACCGGAGCCATGCCGGTGTCCTTCCTGTTCAGGGCGGCCCGCCACGCAGGGCAGGGCTCGCCTTCCGGTTAACTCCCTGGCGCCCGTACAACCCTCGCCGCCGGATGACTCCGGCGGACCGGTGAGGGTACGTCCTGTGCGGGAGCCTGACAGGGACCGGGACGGTCTCAGGGCGGGCTTACCGCGCAGCGAGCGGACGCGCGAATTCGGCTGCCAGGACCGCACGCGAGGAACGGGCCAGACGGCAGGCCGTATAGCCGAGTCTACATGCACCAGCGGGACCCAGGGGCCTGGCTGCGGAGCGTGCGGCCGACAGCCAGCGGCCAGCTCCGCGATGGCCCCGGGCCGGCACCCGGATCCGGCGCCCGTCCACAGGCGGCTCCGGACGACGAAGGCCCCGGGCTCAGGCCCGCGGATGGGCCTGCTGATAGACCGACATCAGCCGGTCAATGCTGACGTGCGTGTAGATCTGCGTCGTCGCGAGCGAGGAGTGGCCGAGGATCTCCTGGACGCTGCGGAGGTCGGCGCCGCCCTCGAGCAGATGGGTGGCGGCCGTATGCCGCAGCCCGTGCGGACCGGTGTCAGGAACCGAGCCGGCTGCAGCGATCCTGGCATGGACGACCCGGCGGACGGTCCGCGGGTCGATCCGGCCGCCTCGCGCGCCGAGGAAGAGCGCCGGCTGGCGCCCGGTGGTGCCGTCAGCCCGGCTGCCAGGGCTTTCGGCCTCGGCGCCTGAGCTTCCTGCCGGGCCGCCGGGGCTTCCGGCGGCGCTGAGCACGACCGGCCTGCCGAGTTCCTGCCAGGCCCGGACCGCCCGCAGCGCGGGGATGCCGGCCGGCACGACTCGCTCCTTGCTCCGCTTGCCCAGGACCTTCACCGTCCGCCGGCCCTCGTCGATGTCGCCCACGTCGAGCCCGCACAGCTCGCTGACACGGATGCCGGTGGCGTACAGGAGCTCGAGGATGGCGGTGTCGCGCAGGTCAGTCGCGCGGTCGAGCAGTTCCGGGCTGTCCCGGCCGTCCGGCGCGGCGCCGGCTGCGGCCAGCAGGGCCGTCATGTGCTCCGGGCCCAGCACCTCGGGCAGCTGGCGGTGTACCTTCGGGGTGCCGAGCTGGGCGCCAGGGTCGGCACTGAGCCAGCCGAGCCGATGCGCGAACGCGGTGAACGCCCGCGCCGCCGCGGCGCGCCGGGCGATGGTGGTCCGCGCCTGGCCGGCACGGTGCTGGCTGCCGAGCCAGGCTCGCAGCACCGCGATATCCAGATCGGCCACGTCCGTGCAGTGATCACCGGCAGCGAAGCCCAGCAAGGCGGAGACGTCACCGAGGTAGGCCCGGACGGTGTGCGGCGACAGGCCGCGCTCCAGGGCAAGGTGCCGGCGGAAGGCAGCCAGGGCTGACGCCATTGGCCCGGGCAGCGTGCAGGCTGCGCCTCGCCTGGCGGCGCAGAACCGTCCGGATGAGCGGAGCCGGTTCCGGACGGGGTCTGCCGGGCGGCTGCGTTCCTGGCCATGACTGTCAGTCTGCGCCATCTGCCCGCTGCTGACCGGCAGGCCGCACCTGGCGAGCCGCCTTCGCGCCACCGGACTGGTCCTGGCCCGGATCACCGACAGGCGGCCTGGCCTCGCGGGCGTACGCTATTCCCCTCGCTCGAGGCCACCACGAGGAGGCTCGATGGCGCGCGCCGGCTCCGGTCGACCGCCGCATTCCCGGCCATCCGGCGTTCCGCCTGCGCTATCTGGCCGAATGCCGGACGCGTGCTCGGTGAGCACCCTCGTCGCGGGCGTCGACAGCTCTACCCAGTCCTGCAAGGTGGTGATCAGGGACGCCGGGACAGGAGCGCTCGTCCGGGAGGGACTGGCCCCGCACCCGGCCGGTACCGAGGTCGACCCGGCCGCCTGGCGGGAGGCGCTGACCGTCGCCGTGACAACGCGGGCGGCCTGGCGGATGTCGCGGCCGTGTCGGTCGCCGCCCAGCAGCACGGCATGGTCTGCCTGGATTCCGCGGGAGCGACCGTGCGGCCTGCGCTGCTCTGGAACGACACCCGGTCAGCCGGCCAGGCAGCCGACCTGGTGAAGGAACTGGGCGGCGGCGATCCGGAGCGCGGCGCCACGGCCTGGGCCGAGGCAGTCGGCAGCGTTCCCGTCGCCGCGTTCACCGTCACGAAGCTGCGCTGGCTGGCCGAGAACGAGCCGGACGCGCTGGCGCGGACCGCGGCTGTCTGCCTGCCGCACGACTGGCTCACCTGGCGGCTGGCCGGCGGCAGCGATGTCACCGGACTGCGCACTGATCGCGGCGACGCCAGCGGCACCGGTTACTGGTCCCCCGCCGCGGGCGGATACCGGCACGACCTGCTGCAGCTCGCTGCAGGCCGCAGCCTCCGGCTGCCGGTGGTACTCGGCCCGGCAGAGCCGGCCGGCGAGCTGAGCGTGCCGCTTCCGGGCCGCGCCGTCACCCATTCGGGCCCGGTCGTGCTCGGGCCTGGCAGCGGCGACAACCCGGCCGCGGCGCTCGGGCTCGGTGCCGGGCCCGGCGATGTCGTGGTATCGATCGGCACGTCAGGCACCGTGTTCGCGGTCAGCACCACTCCGACGGCCGACCCGTCCGGCACGATCGCGGGGTTTGCCGACGCCGCGGCGGCCTACCTGCCGCTGGTCTGCACGCTCAACGCGGCCGGAGTGCTCTCCGCCGCGGCCGCGATGCTCGGCGTGAGCCTGGACCAGCTCGCTGCGCTGGCGCTGACCGCGCAGCCGGGCGCCGGCGGCCTGACCTTCCTGCCCTATCTCGCCGGCGAGCGAACGCCGAACCGGCCCGGTGCGACCGGCGAGCTGCACGGGATGACCGGCTCGAACGCAACCCCCGCGAATCTGGCCCGGGCCGCCGTCGAGGGACTGCTGTGCGGCCTGGGCGACGGCCTCGATGCCATTGTCGCAGCGGGCATCCCGGTCCGGCGCGTCCTGCTGATCGGCGGCGGCGCCCGGTCACCGGCGATCCGGCAGATCGCTCCGGCCGTGCTTGGCTTCCCGGTTGACGTCCCCGTGCCAGGCGAGTACGTGGCCGACGGCGCGGCCAGGCAGGCAGCCTGGACGCTGTCCGGCAGCGCGTCGCCGCCGGACTGGCCGCTGGCCGGACCGGAGCGCTTCGAGGCCGACCCGCTGCCGTCGGTTCGCGCGCGCTACGCCGCCATCCGCGATGCTGCGCCGCTCACTCCACCGTGACGCTCTTCGCCAGGTTCCGCGGCCGGTCCACGTCGTTGCCCAGCTCGACCGCGGCGTGGTACGCCAGCAGCTGCAGCGGCACCGACAGCAGGATCGGGTCGAGTTCCGGCTCGTTCTTCGGGATCGCGAGCACGTCGTCGGCGAGCTCACGATCGGGAGCTGAATGGCCGACCAGCAGCACGCGGCCCGCGGCGGGCCTTGATCTCACCGAGCGTGGCCAGGTTCTTGTCGTGCAGCTCATCGTCGGGAACGATCGCCACGGTCGGCAGGTCGGGCCCGACGAGCGCGAGCGGGCCGTGCTTGAGCTCGCTGGCCGGGTAGGCCTCGGCGTGCAGGTAGGAGACCTCCTTGAGCTTCTGCGCGCCCTCCCTGGCGACCGGCCAGCCGCGCACCCGGCCGAGGAAGAACATGCCGGGGTACTGCGCGAGCACCTTGGCCAGGCTGGCGATCTCCTCCTCCATCGTCAGGATCTGGGCGATCTGATCCGGCAGCTTGCGCAGGCCCGCGCTGATCCGGCGGCCGTCGGCCGGGGACAGGTCATGGATCCGCGCCAGGTGCAGTGCGAGCAGTGCGAAGACCGTCGCTGTCGCAGTGAACGTCTTGGTTGAGGTCACGCTGACCTCAGGGCCCGCATGCAGGTAGACGCCGCCGTCTACCTCACGCGCGATCGTGCTGCCGACCGTGTTCACGACGCCGAGCACCTGCCCGCCCTTGCGCTTCACCTCCTGCACCGCTGCCAGCGTGTCGTAGGTCTCGCCGGACTGGCTCACCCCGATGTACAGGGTGCCTTCCTCGATGACGGGGCTGCGGTAGCGGAACTCCGATGCCGGCTCGGCATCGGCAGGAACCCTGGCCAGTTCCTCGATCAGCTGGGCACCGAGCACGCCGGAGTAATAGGCCGAGCCGCAGCCGAGGATCTTCACCCGCTTGATCGCCCGTGCATCGCGCGGGTCCAGGTTCAGCCCGCCCAGGTGCGCGGTGTTGAACCTGTCGTCCAGCCGGCCGCGGAGCACTCGCTCGACGACGCCGGGCTGCTCGTGGATCTCCTTGTGCATGAAGTGCGCGTGGCCGTCCGCCTCGTAGCTGGCGGCCTCGGCCTCGACAGCGGTCGGCTGCTTCGTGGTGCTCCGCGCGTCCAGCGTGGTAGGTCCCGAAGCCATCGGCGCGCAGCGTGGCGACCTCGCCGTCGTCCAGGTGGACGACCTGCCGGGTGTACCGGACCAGAGCGGCGACATCAGATGCCACGAACATCTCCTTGTCCCCGATCCCGAGCAGGACCGGGCTGCCGTTCCTGGCCACGACGATCCGGTCGGGACTGCGCGCGTCCAGCACGGCGAGCCCGTACGTGCCGACAACAGACTTCAGCGCCAGCCGGACCGCGTCCTCCAGGTCACGCACCTCGCCGTTCTCGTCGCCGGGCCGGGCGCCCGCGTAGCCGCGATCAGGTGGGCAAAGATCTCGCTGTCGGTCTCGGAGACGAGCTCAGCGCCGTCGGCGATCAGGCCGGCCCGGAGCTCCTCGGCATTCTCGATGATCCCGTTGTGCACGATCGCGATCGGCCCGCAGATGTGGGGGTGCGCATTCACATCGCTCGGCTCGCCGTGAGTGGCCCACCGGGTGTGGCCGATGCCGGGGCTGCCCTTGACCCGGGCCGGCATGTCGGCGGACAGCTCGGCGACCCTGCCCTTGGTCTTGCGGACCCGAAGCTCGCCGCTCCGGCTGACCACTGCGATACCGGCCGAGTCATATCCCCGGTACTCAAGCCTGGCCAGCCCCTCCAGCAGGATCGGGACGCTATCCCGGCTGCCGATGTACGCGACGATTCCACACACAGTTGCGGCTCCTCACCCGTAGACGATCCTGCGCAGCTGGCGCAGCGAGTAGTCCGGCGGCATGTAACGCCGCTGCGGGATCTCGGCTGCGATCCGCTCGAATGCCAGGTCATTGGTCAGCCCGCGAGCCTTGAGCTCCCGGTGGCGGCGGCGGACGTACTCCTCCGGCAACTCGGAGAAGTACCCGAGTACGTCAGCCACCACGCGCGCGGCCTCGGGCGGGCTGAGCGGGCAGGTACGGATCAGGTACTCAACCAGGTCGCCGTGCGGCTGCTGCGCGGGCACGCCGCCCATCATGGCCATATCAGCGCAGGTTTCGCAAGGATCCTGCCCGGAATCGGGCAGGATCATTAGGAAACAGCGGATCAATCGACTCTCTTTGCCTTCCACCCGACGCTGGTGTGCTCCACGAAACCGCCGGCCGCCAGCACGCCCAGGCATCTGAGGGCAGTATCAAGATCGACACCCGCGCGCACGGCAATGCTGGCCGGCCCGCGGGAGCCGCGCACCGGCACTTCCTCCAGCACCGCGGCCGAGGCCGGATCAAGCCTGTCCCTGGCCGTCTGCGGGCCCATCCGCAGTGTGCCTGCCAGCCCGGGCTCCGCCATCCCGACGTGCTCAAGCACGTCGGTCGCGCAGGTAACGCACATCGCGCCGTAGTCCCTGATCAGCTCGTGGCAGCCGGCCGACTGCTCGGAGGTGACCGGTCCCGGCACCGCCATCACCGTCCTGCACAGCTCCCGGGCGTGGCGCGCTGAGTTCAGGGCCCCGCTGCGCAGCGCGGCCTCGACCACCACGGTGCCCCGGCTGAGCGCGGCGATGATCCGGTTGCGGACCAGGAATCCGGGCCTGGTGGGGCCGCGGTCCGGCGGGCACTCGCTGACCAGCACGCCGCCTGAGGCGATCGCGTCGAACAGGCCGGCGTGCCCGCGCGGGTAGCCGAACTCAAGGCCGCCGGCCAGTACTGCCACGGTGGTGCCGTCGGCGGCCAGGGCGCCGCGATGAGCGCTCGCGTCGATGCCGTACGCGCCGCCGGACACGATCGCGGCACCGCGCTCGGCGAGTGCGGCCGCCATCTCGATGGCGACGTGGTTGCCGTAGCCGGTTGCCGCCCGTGCGCCGACCATGGACACCGAGCGCAGGCAGGCGAGCCGCAGGTCTGCGGTGCCGCGCAGCCACAGCAGCAGCGGCCGGGCATCGCCGAGGTCATCGAGCTGGGTCGGCCACTCGGCGTCTCCGGGCATAACCAGCCGCAGGCCGCTCTGCTCCCAGGCGGCGAGCCTGGCGACACGCCGGGACCTCGCCAAGCCTGTCCGGCCACCTGCTGACCGCGCGGGCCAGCCCCGGATCCAGCGGCGCATCAGTGAGCGCGACGCTGCCGTCGCTGCGGGTGCCGGTAATCACCGCCAGCAGCTCGGCAGCCGGGATTGTCCGCAGTGCCGCGCCCAGGACCGGGTCACCCGGCGAGGCCAGGAAGCTCAGCGCGACCCTGGCGCGCCGGTCTGCGTCGGGGATCATAGCCCTGCCCCCAGCCACAGGCCGAGCGCGAGGCCACCTCGGGCAGCCCCGGCCGGGAGCGGCCAGCCAGGTCGGCGAGGGTCCACGCCATCCGGATCATCCGGTCGGCACCGCGCGCGCTGACCTGGCCGAGGTCCATGGCCCGCTCAAGCGGGCCGAGCGCGCCGGGCGCGGGACGGAAGCTGCGGCGCAGCTCGCTGCCGGGAATCTCGGCGTTGAGCCGCCAGCGGGTGTCGCGCAGCCGCCGGCCCGCCCGCAGCCGAGCCTGCAGCGACCCGCGCCGCCACCGTGGCGCTCGGCTCGGCGAACTGCCGGTCGCTCAGCAGCTCGGCCCGTCCGACCGGCAGGAGCCCCACCTTCACGTCGACCCGGTCCAGCAGCGGCCCCGACAGCCGGGCCAGGTACCTGCGGCGCACCGAGGGCGTGCAGGTGCAGGCGGCCGCCCGTCGCGGCCTGCGGGCGCACGGGCACGGGTTCGCGGCCAGCACCAGCGTAAACCGGGCCGGGAACCGCGCGGTCAGGCCGGACCGGGCGACCACGACCTCCCCTGACTCCAGCGGCTGGCGCAGCGCGTCCAGCACGTCCCGGCCGAACTCTGGCGCCTCGTCCAGGAACAGGCAGCCGTGATGAGCCAGGGACGCGGCGCCCGGCCGGATGATGCCGCTTCCGCCGCCGACGATGGCGGCCTTGGTCGCGGTGTGATGCGGGGCGCAGAACGGCGGCTCGGTCACCAGCGGACGATCCGGCCTGCAGCGTCCCGGCGACCGAGTGGATCGCGCTGACCTCCAGCGCCGCGGCCGGGTCAAGGCGCGGCAGCATGGTCGGCAGCCGCTCGGCCAGCATCGTCTTGCCGGCGCCCGGCGGCCCGAGCAGCAGCAGGTGATGGCCGCCGGCGGCGCAGATCTCCGCCGCCCGCCGCGCGACCGGCTGGCCGACAACATCGGCCAGGTCTCGCATCGGCTCGTCGGCCGCAGTGCCGCCGGGGGCGGAGTCAGGCCGGCGCCCGACTCGACGACCTCGACCACCCCGGCACGGCCAGGCCTCCGGGCTGAGCCGGTGCTGGCGGGCTGGCCCCGTCGCGCAGCCACTCGATCAGCGAGCCCAGGGTGGGCGCGGCAGACGACCCGCAGTCGCGGCACCAGCGCCGCCTCCGCCGCGTTCTGCGGCGGCACCGCGACCCGGCGGAATCCGGCACCCGCGGCGGCGGCGACGGACGGGCAGAACACCCGGCACGGCGCGCATCCTGCCGTCGAGACCGAGCTCGCCCAGGAACACCGTCCCGGCGAGGCTCTTGCCGGGCAGCGCGCCGTCGGCAGCCAGGATGGCCACCGCGATGGCCACATCGAATCCGCTGCCCCGCTTGGGCAGGCTGGCCGGCGACAGGCCGACGGTGATGCGGCGCTGCGGCCAGGACTCGCGGCTGTTGATGATCGCCGCCCGGATCCGGTCCCGCGCCTCCCGCAGCGCCGTGTCAGGCAGGCCGACGAGCAGGAGGGCGACCAGCCCGTTCTCGATGTCCGCCTCGATCTCCACCAGATGGCCGTGCACCCCGACCAGGGCGATCGCGTGGGTCCGGGCCAGCGCCATCTAGCCCACCCCGCGCACGTGCTCGATGCGGAACTCCCCCGGCGCGGTCGACCAGCATGCCGATGACGTCGATCCGGATCTCCGCGAAGAACAGGCCCTGAGCAGTCACCCAGGCAACAGCCAGCTGGCGCAGCCGGCGCGCCTTCTGCCTGGTGATCGCCTCGAGCGGGGTGCCGAACCGCACGCCGGACCTGGTCTTGACCTCGCAGATGACCAGGGCCCGGCCGTCACGGGCCACGATGTCGATCTCGCCCTGACGGCAGCGCCAGTTCCGTCCGAGCACCTCCAGGCCAGCCTCGGTCAGAAAGTCCGCCGCTAACTGCTCGCCTTGCTGACCCAGTGCGTCCTTCGCCAGCATCTGCACCACCTCCGGCAGTCAGGCTGCCGGAGGTAACGGGCCTGCTGCCCGGTGGCGGGGCGGGCTGTGGACGGCCGCACAGGCCGCGGGACGGCCGGTGGACAACGGGACCGTGCCTGTCAGCCCCGTCTGCTCAGGGGATCACGCCGAGCGCCGCTGGAGCAGGGCCAGCGCTACTTCGGGTCGGGGATCTCCAGGTCGCTCTTTGCCAGCTCCTCGACGTTGACGTCCTTGAAGGTGACAACCCGCACGTTCTTCACAAAACGCGCGGGCCGGTACATGTCCCACACCCACGCGTCCTGCATGGTGACTTCGAAGAACACCTCGCCGTTCTCAGCCTGGCGGACGTTGAGCTCCACCTGGTTGGTGAGGTAGAACCGGCGCTCGGTCTCCACCACGTGGGTGAACAGGCCGACGACGTCCCGGTACTCGCGGTAGAGCTGGAGCTCCATCTCGGTCTCGTACTTCTCGAGATCCTCCGCGCTCATGTTCTCCCCTCCGATCAGGCGCCGCGGGCCATCGCCGCGAGGCCTGCCGTCGGCCAGCCATGCTCATCGATGACGTCAACGATAGGGCCATTCTGCCCACTGCCGGACGGGTAGCACGAGTTCGCGTCCTCGGAGTTCTCGAGGCCTTCGTCGTCAGCCAGCCGGAATGCGGCCGCGGACGTTGACGAAGGACATCCGGTGCTGCGGGCAGGGACCATGCTCGTCCAGCGCGCGCATGTGGCTGCGGGTCGAGTAGCCCTTGTGCCGGGCAAATCCGTAGACCGGGAAGGTTTCGTGCAGTTCGCCCATCATTGCGTCCCTGGTGACCTTCGCCACGACCGAGGCGGCAGCCACGCAGGCGGCCACCTGGTCGCCCTTCCACATGGCCAGGGCAGGCGCGCGCAGGCCGCGAACCGGGAAGCCATCGGTCAGCACGTAGCCGGGATCCCCCGCCAGCGCGGCCAGCGCCCGCCGCATCCCTGCCACGTTGCAGACATGCAGGCCCAGGCGGTCGATCTCGGCGGACGGGATCGTGATGACGCTGAAGTCGTCAGCTGCGTCCATTATCTGACTATATGCCGCATTGCGGGCCTTGGCGGTCAGAGCCTTGGAATCGGCCAGTTCCGTCAGCCGGGCGATCCGTGAGGGCTTCAGCACGACCGCAGCCACCACCAGCGGGCCTGCGCACGCGCCCCGGCCCGCCTCGTCAATGCCCGCCACCGGGGCAAGCCCGGCCCGGCCGAGGACGCGCTCGTAGGCGCTCAGTCCCGCGCTCCGTCGCGGCGTGTAGCCGGGCCGACCGGCGCTCCTCTGCGGCCACGGCGTCACCCGCCCCGCTTGCCGCGCCCGGCCCGCAGAGCCGACACCAGGCGCCGCCTGGCCCGGCGCTGCAGCCAGGTCAGCGGAACAGCGCCGATGACGCCGGCCGCCAGCGGCACATAGGGCGCTCCCGGCTGGACCCTGGCCCCCAGGATCTCCGCCGCAGTGGCGGAGCGGGGACGGCCGATGGCGACAGGGCCGCTGAGCCTGGCTTGTCGATCCCGGGCTGATCGAACGTCGACGGGATCGGCAGAATGCGCCAGCGGCTGGGCGGCCAGACGATCAGGAAGGCCCGCCCGATCACCTGGCTCTCCGGAATCGTGCCGTTGCCCGGGTCGTTCCGGTGCAGCCGGGAGTCATAGGAGACAGCTCTGTTGTCACCCATGACCCACAGCCGGCCGGGCGGAACCACCTTGTTGAACCGGATCACGGACGGCGCCGCGCCGGGATAGAGGTACGACGACTCCTGCAGCGCGACGCCGTTGACGGTGACCTGGCCGCGGCTGTTGCAGCACGCGACGTGGTCACCGGGCACGCCGATGACCCGCTTGATGTAGTCCGTCTGGCCAACCGGGAGTGCCGAATATGCCCGGCGATGGAATGGAACACCGGCGCCAGCGTGGCGTCGTAGGCCCGTACGAACGGATTATGGGCTGGCGGGCTGGCGGGCGGCGCCGGGTCCCAGGAGCCGGCGCCGTTGAAGACGATGATGTCCCCGGGCTCAATGCTGCGGAAGTGATAGACGAGCTTGTTGACCAGCACCTTGTCGCCAACGATGAGCGTGTTCTCCATCGAAGACGACGGGATGAAGAACGGCTGCACCACGAAGGTCTTGATCACCAGCGCGATCGCGAGCGCGACGGCAAACAGGATGGGAATCTCGAGCCAGATGCTGCCGCGCTTCCTGGCCGGCTTGCCTGGCCTGGCGGTGCCGCCGGGCGGAGCGGGCTGAGCAGTAGCGCCCCTGCTGCCGGTATCGTCCCCGGCCGGCGTGCCCCGGTATCCGGCCGTGCGGCCGTCCTGCCCGGGCCGCTCCGCCCAGCTCAGGCGACCCGGACCTGGCCAGCCGGTCCGGCCCGCTCTGCTCGTCGTTCATCATTGACCTGAGCCTATCGCCGGGACCAGGCCCTGGACGCTAGCGTCCGGACAGCCTGCGCGCGCGTGTGCCTGAGTGAGCGCAATGTGTGAGCTTCCGTCCGCCTGTCCGCGTGAAGCGGGCAATCCGCTGGTAATCCCGTCATGCGCCGCGTCTGGCAGCAGCATCCTGCACCTGGCCGGGTGTCACCGGGCTGACCGCCCCCGGCGCCTCGCGGCTCGCCGCAGTACCCGGCGCCGGCGGAGCCAGGTGACCGGGACGGCCATGACCAGTCCGGCCGCCGCGGGCAGGTACGGAGCCGCCGGGCGGGCAGGCGGTGCCGTGGCCAGCGTTATCGGACTCCGCAGCGCCGGCGCCCCGGCAGCCGCGCTATGCGGGGCGATGCCGGGCTGATCGAACGTCGACGGGATCGGCAGGATCCGCCACCTTCCCGGCGGCCAGACGATGACGAATGCGCGGCCGATGACCTTGTTTTCCGGCACCATTCCGTTACCCGGATCTGCCTCGTGCCCGCGGGAGTCATCGGAGATGCTGCGATGGTCACCGAGGACCCACAGGTACCCGGCGGGCACCGTGACGTTGAACTGGGCGGGAATGCCTGCCGGATGGCTGTCCGACTTGTCACCCGGATACAGGTAAGACTGCTCGTGCAGCGGCACGCCGTTGATGGTGATGAGGCCCTGGGCAGTGCAGCAGACGACATGATCACCCGGCACGCCGATGACCCGCTTGACGTAGTCAGTCTGGCCGATGGGCGTGCCAAACAGGCCGCCGACCGAGTCGAAGACCTTGCGCAGGGTGTCGTCATAGGCGCGGACGAGAGGACTGGAAGTCGCGGACGAGGCGGGCGCGGGCGCGTCCCAGCTCCCGTCACCGTCGAAGACGACGATGTCGCCGGCGTGAATCGGCCGGAAGTGGTAGACGAGCTTGTTCACCAGGATCTTGTCGTTGATCCCGAGCGTGTTCTGCATGGAGCCAGTCGGGATGACGAACGCCTGGACCACGAACGTCTTGATGATCATCGCGATGACGAGCGCCACGATCACCAGCAGCGGCAGCTCGCGCAGCAGCGACCGGTTCGGTTTGGCCGCACGCCGTCCGTGTCGATCCGGCGGCTGGCCGCTGTGGCCGCCGCCTGCCGCGCTGCGCGACCCTCGCGTGGCAGAAGGCTCTGGTGCGGCAGCAGTCCCTGGCGTCGACAGCGGCCCCGCGGAGCCGAACGGCGCGCCGGTTCCGAGCTGGCCAGCACCCATGTCGGCGGCATATCCCGGCGGACCGGCCGGTAGCTCCGAGTCGGCCGGCCCGAGCCCGTCACCGCCGGGCATCAGGACCTGCCGCTAGCTGCGCTGGCACCGGGCATTCAGGCCACCTTTGCGTGGAGAGCCGGCCCGCGCCGGGCAGCTACCGGACCAGGCAGCCGCTAGCAAGCCGAACTCACCCGGACGGCAGCCCACACGCAGACCGGGCATGCGGACGAGCTACTTGGCGGGCGTGACCTCGCGGCGCTCCCTGATCCGGGCAGCCTTGCCGCGCAGCTCGCGCAGGTAGTACAGCTTCGCGCGCCGGACCCGGCCGCGGGTGACAACCTCGATCTTGTCGATGGCCGGCGTGTGCACCGGGAACGTCCGCTCCACGCCCACGCCATAGCTGACCTTACGGACGGTAAACGTCTCGCGGGCGCTGCCGCCCTGGCGGCGGATCACGACGCCCTGGAAGACCTGGATCCGCGAGCGGTTGCCTTCCGTCACCTTGACGTGCACCTTCAGGGTGTCGCCAGGCCGGAAGTCCGGAATGTCGGATCGGATCTGCGCCTGCTCAAGCTCGGCAATCGCGGTGTGCATCGCTGCGGTTTCCTCAATCGTCATCAGCGCACGCCTGCGAACGCGCTGGATCGGTCTGTAACGTGCCCGGCAGCCCCCCGGCGACTAGGCCAGCGGCGGGGCAGTCCTTTCAGTGTGCCACATCTTCGCCGCTAACCGGAAAGCCAGCCTCCGATAGTACCTCCCGGTCGTGGTCGTCAAGCTGGCCCGGCCGCGAGCCGGACCGTCCGGCGCTGGCCAGGATACAAGCCTGGACACGAGATCCGGCCGGTTATGCGCGGTCCGGCCCAGCGCGCTGTCCCGCCGCCACCTCTCGATCGCGCCGTGATCACCCGATAGCAGCACGGGCGGGACCTCCCGTCCGCGCCAGACCCGCGGCCGGGTGTAGGCCGGGCCCTCGACCAGGCCGGCCATGGGGCCGCCGGACGAGCCGCCGTCGAAGCCGAACGAGTCCTCGGCCGCCGACTCGGCGTTGCCGAGCACGCCGGGCAGCAGCCTGCAGACGGCCTCGACCATCACCAGGACGGCGGGCTCGCCTCCGGCCAGCACGTAGTCCCCGATGCTGACTTCCTCCACCCGCATCCGGGACCTGGCCTCGTCGGCCACCCGCGCGTCGATGCCCTCGTACCGGCCGCAGGCAAAGACCAGCCAGGGCTCCCTCGCGTACCTGGCCGCGTGCTCCTGCGTGAACGGCAGCCCGGCCGGGGTCGGGACCACCAGCAGCGGGTCGCCGCCGGCGGCGACCGCGTCCAGCGCCTCACCCCACGGCTCGGGCTTCATGACCATGCCCGGGCCGCCGCCGAACGGGGAGTCGTCCACGGTGTGGTGAACGTCGTGCGTCCAGTCCCGCAGGTCGTGCACGCCGAAGCTGATCTCGCCCCGCTCGGCCGCCTTGCCGATCAGCGAGACGCTGAGCGGGGCGAAGTAGTCGGGAAAGATCGTGATGATGTCGATGCGCACCGGCGCCCCCTCAGCGCGTCCTGCGGGTCGAGCAGGCCAGGCGGCGGATCGATGCGCAGCTCGGCCGGCCGCCAGGTCGACCTCGGGCACGATGGCTGCCACGAACGGAACCATGATCTCGGCTCCCGCTCGCTTCCCGGTTCCGGCGACGACCAGCAGGTCCTGGCCGTAGTGCAGGACGTCAGCGACCGTGCCGACGTCCTCGCCGCTGACGGTCCGCACGGCCAGCCCGATGAGCTGATGATCACGAAACTCGTCCGGGTCGGCGGGGTCCTCGACCTCCGCGGAGTCCACGAGCAGCAGGACGCCGCGCAGGTCATCGGCCTCGTTCCGGTCATCACAACCCTCGAACTGGACCAGCAGCCGGCCCGAGTGCCACCGCGTCCGCGCGACGGTGAGCGGCCCGGCCGCCGCGGGCTCCGTCGCCAGCACGCAGCCCGCGGCGAACCGCAGGTCGGGATCGTCGGTCCGCACTTCCACGGCGAGCTCGCCGCGAACCCCGTGCGGCCGCGAGATGCGGCCGACGACCAGCTGCATGACGGCTAGCGGACCTCGTCCGCGTCCAGCAGGTCGACGCGGACGTAGCTGTTGCCGGCCAGCGAGCCGATCACGGTCCGCAGCGCCCGGGCGGTCCGACCGCCGCGGCCGATGACCTTGCCGAGATCCTCGGGGTGCACGCGCACCTCAAGCACGCGCCCCCGGCGCAGTCCGTGGCTGCCGACCTGGACGTCGTCCGGATGCTCGACGATGCCCTTGACCAGATGCTCCAGGGCCTCCTCGAGCATGTCAGGCTCCGCTTCCGTCCGTCTCGTCTGCCGCAGCCTCAGCGCGCGCGGCCGCAGCGGCCTCGGCCGTCTGCTCAGCGTCGGTCTGCTCGGCGTCGGCCTCGCTTCGGGTCGGCCTTCTTGGCGGTCGGCTGGCCCGGCCTCGGCGGCGGCGTCAGCTGCCTCCGGTTCCGTGACGGGGGCTTCGCCCGCGTCAGCAGCAGCCTCGGCCCTCGCGCCGGCGGCCGCGGCCGCCGTCTGCGCGGCGTCATCGGCTGGCTCAGCTGGCTTCCTGCGCCCTGCCGCCGGCCTTCGCGTCCGCCTTCGTGTCGGCCTTCGCGTCCGCCTTGGTGTCGGCCTTGGCCTGTCGGCCTTCGCGTCCGCCTTGGTGCCGCCTTGGCCTCGGCCCTGCCAGCCTGCCGCTGGCTCCGTCGGCCTTGCCGCCGTCAGCCTTGGCGTCGGCGGCCTTGCCCTTGGGCTTCGACTTGGCGCCGCTGTCAGCGAGCGACTCGGCGGCGGCCGCGGCGAACGCGTCCTTCTTGTCCGCCTTCGGCTCAGCGGTCCGCAGCGTGCCCTCGGCGCCCGGCAGGCCCTTGAACTTCTGCCAGTCGCCGGTGATCTCCAGGATCTTCCTGACCGGGTCGGTCGGCTGCGCGCCGACGGACAGCCAGTGCTGGGCGCGCTCGGAGTCGACCTCGATGAACGACGGCTCGGACTTCGGGTGGTACTTGCCGATCTCCTCGATCGCGCGGCCGTCCCGCTTGGTGCGGGCGTCGGCGACGATGATCCGGTAGTACGGCGCGCGGATCTTGCCCATGCGCTTCAGCTTGATCTTGACAGCCACGGCTGTGGTCTTCTCCCAGTGAATTGGTGTCGGGCAGGTCGCCGTCCGGGTGAGGACCGGATGCAGGCTGCCCGATGGTTCCCGGCCCAGCGAGCGAGAGAGGGCCTCGCGAGACCGAGCATAGCCATCACATTGTGCCAGACGAGCCCCGCCTGAGCGTAATCACGAGCCCGGACCGCGGCTAGCGTCCCTTCTTGCCCTGCCTTCCGCGGAACGCCGCGGGCAGATTGGGCTGCCCGCCCCGGCCGCCCGGCAGGCTGGGCAGCTGGAGCGATCCGTTGCCGCCAAGGCCCGGCAGCGAGCCGAGGCCCGGCAGCGAGGCCGGGCTGCCGACCGCCGTTGTCAGTGCCCGCGCCCGGATCCATGCTGGCCAGCTGCTCCAGCGCCTGCTTGGCGGTCTGCTGGGCGCCGCGGCCCGCGCCCGCCGGCCGGCCGCCGCCCTTGCCCTTCTTCTTCGCCTTGTTCCTGGTCTTGCTCTGCCGGCGCGGCCCGCCCATGCCGGGCATGCTGCCCATCATCTGGCGCATCATCTTCTGGCCCTCGAGGAACCGGACGATGAGCTGGTTCACCTCGCCGACCGTCACCCCCGAGCCAGCCGCGATCCGGGCGCGGCGCGAGCCGTTGAGGACCTTCGGGTTGCGCCGCTCCTCGACCGTCATCGAGTTGACGATCGCGGCGGCCCGGTCCAGGTCCTTGTCGCTGATCTGGCTCAGCGCCTCCCGGTTCTGCGCCGCGCCCGGCAGCATGCCGAGCAGGTTGCCGATCGGGCCGAGCTTGCGGACCATCGCCAGCTGCTCGACGAAGTCCTCCAGCGTGAAGCCCTCGCCGGAGGCCAGCTTTCCGGCCATCGAGGCGGCCTGGTCCTCGTCGAAGGTCCGCTCGGCCTGCTCGATGAGCGTCAGGACGTCGCCCAGGTCGAGGATCCGGGAGGCCATCCGGTCCGGGTGGAAGACGTCGAAGTCCTCCAGCTTCTCGCCGGTGGACGCGAACATCACCGGCCTGCCGGTCAGCTGCGCGATGGACAGCGCCGCGCCGCCGCGGGCGTCACCGTCGAGCTTGGTCAGCACCACGCCGTCGTAGCCGACCCCGTCGAGGAACGCCTGGGCGGTCGGCACCGCGTCCTGGCCGATCATCGCGTCGACCACGAACAGGATCTCGTCCGGGTCGGTCGCGTCCCGGATGTCGGCGGCCTGCCGCATCATCTCCTCGTCGATGCCCAGGCGGCCCGCGGTGTCGATGATGACGACGTTGTGCAGCTTGTGCTGAGCCTCGGCGATGCCGAGATCGGCCGCCTGGACCGGATCGCCGACGCCGCTGCCGGGGAAGGGCGCGAACACCGGCACGCCGGCCCGGTCGCCGAGCACCTGCAGCTGCTGCACGGCGTTGGGGCGCTGCAGGTCGGCCGCGACCAGCAGCGGGGTGTTGTTCTGCGACTTCAGCCAGAGTGCCAGCTTGGCCGCCAGCGTGGTCTTGCCGGAGCCCTGCAGGCCCGCGAGCATGATCACCGTGGGCGGTACCTTGGCGAACCGCAGCCGCCTGGCCTCGCCGCCGAGGATGCGCGACCAGTTCCTCGTTGACGATCTTGATGACCTGCTGGGCCGGGTTGAGCGCCTCGGAGACCTCCGCCCCGCTGGCGCGTTCCCTGACCCTGGACATGAACTCGCGGACGACGGGCAGCGCGACGTCCGCCTCGAGCAGGGCGATCCGGATCTCCCGGCAGGTGGCGTCGATGTCAGCCTGGGACAGCCGCCCGCGCCCGCGCAGCGAGGAGAAAACCTGATTGAGCCGATCGGAAAGTGTCTCGAACACGTCGGGCTGCCGTCCTCCCAGATGACCCGGTTGCTGGTCCAAGGCTATCGGGTTGCCGAGGGGAACCCCGCACGCTGCCGGGCCGCGGCCGCGGCAACCCGCCGGCCCCTGAAGAATGCACGAGGCCAGTTGCATCTTGTCGGGGCCACGAACGGAACGTAACGTTCTTGATGTTGAGATTTTCTGACAAGCTGCCACACGGAGGTATTGGTGGGGGCGAGCCGGAAGCGCAACATCTTCGACCCTCGCTGGCCGCTGACGTCGCGCTCGCCGGCGCGGAGCAGGAGAGCGGGACGCGCGCCCGACCTCACAGCCCTCGCTGCTTCCGTGCCGTGTGAGCTGACCGGGCAGCATGCCGATGACGCGGGCCAGGGCCGGGCTGACGTCGCGGCGGCCGGCCTGAGGCTCGGCGCGTCTGCAGACAGCACAAGCGCATCAGGGCCGGGAACGCGCCCGGGCACGCTGGCCGATCTCGTCGGGCTGCGGCCGGAGGGCCGGGACCACGGGCCTGCACCTGAATCCGGCCCGGACCTGCTCGCCAGAGCCGGGGAGTTCCTCGCGCTGTTCCATGCCGAGCACCCCGAGGCCGGGTCGCTGAGCGACCGCATCGAGCAGGTGCGCGGGGAGATCGGCACCCGCGGGACCTACCGGCACACCGCGGCCGAGCTGACCTTCGCCGGCCAGGTCGCCTGGCGCAACAGCGCGCGCTGCATCGGCCGGCTGTACTGGCGCAGCCTGCGGGTGCGCGACCGCCGCCAGGTGCGAACTGCCGCCGAGGTAGCCGCCGAGTCGTTCGAGCATCTGCGCGCGGCGACCAACAGCGGGCGGATCAGGCCGGTGATCACCGTGTTCGCGCCGGACGCACCCGGCCGGCCGGGTCCGCGGATCCTGAGTCCGCAGCTGGTCAGCTACGCGGGCTATGAGAACGAGGACGGGACGGTCACCGGGGACCCGGCGGGCGTTCCGGCCACGCGGCTTGCCCGTCAGCTGGGCTGGCGCCCTGGCCCTGAGCGCGGCCGGTTCGACGTGCTGCCGCTGCTCGTCGCGGCGGCAGGCGAGCGGCCGGCCTGGCACGAGGTACCCGCGGACGCCGTGCTCGAGGTGCCGTTACAGCATCCGGACCTGGACTGGTTCGCCGATCTCGGGCTGCGCTGGTACGCGGTACCGGTCATCAGCGACATGTACCTGGAGGCCGGCGGCATCCGGTACCCCGCGGCGCCGTTCAACGGCTGGTACATGGGGACCGAGATCGGGTCCCGCGATCTCGGCGACACCGGCCGGTACAACCAGCTGCCCGAGATCGCGGCCCGGATGGGTCTTCGCACCGCCAGCGACCGGACGCTGTGGAAGGACCGTGCGGTCACCGAGCTTAATGTCGCCGTCCTGCACTCGTTCAGCGCGTCCGGTGTCACGATCACCGATCACCACACTGAATCCGTCCGGTTCCTCAAGCACCTGGAGCTCGAGGAACGCCAGGGCCGCGCCTGCCCGGCCGACTGGACCTGGATCGTGCCGCCGGCGGCATCGTCCACCACGCCGGTCTTCCATCGTTACTACGAGGACTTCGACCAGTCGCCGCGATTCGCCCGGCGTCCGGGCGGCGCTGGCTGCCCGGCCTAGCCGGCGCTCAGGTACCGCTGCCGACGCGCGCCCTTCCGGCCAGCAGCGCGTCGTCGTAGTGAATCCGCTCGCGCGCCGTCCCCGCCCTGGCCAGCACCCGGATCGTCTCCCGGACCATGTCGGGCGGCCCGGCCACGTAGGCCTCGCAGTCGCGGTGCGGCAGGTAGCGTGCCGCAACCCGGCCGACGTTGCCCTGCATCCCGTTGAAGGCCGGATCGTCGGAGGTCACCGGGGTGAGCTCCAGTCCGTGGTAGGCGTCGGTCAGCCGCCACAGTTCCTTCATGTCGTACAGGTCGTCCCGCTTCCTGGCGCCGTAGAACAGGTAGATCTTCCGCTGCCGGGACGCGGACTCCCGGATGACCTGCTCGATGATGGCCTTGACGGGCGCGAGACCGGTGCCGCCCGCGACGCACAGCAGATCCCTGTCCGCCGCGTGCTGGAGCGTCATGGTGCCGAGCGCCGGTCCGAGTGTCAGCTCGTCGCCGGGCTCGGTGTGGTGCACGAGCGCGTTGCTGACCCAGCCTCCCGGCACTGCCTTCACATGCAGGCTGATCAGCCCGTCGTCGCGCGGGCGGCAGGCGATCGAGTACGGGCGCCAGACGCGCGGCCAGCGGTCCGTCTGCAGGGTCAGGTGCTGCCCGGCCTCGTACGGCAGCACCCGGTCCGGCGCGAGCGTGAGGACGGCGATGTCGTGCCGCCGGTTCTCGACGGAGACGACCTCGGCCGTCCAGAACGGCGGCGCGAGCGCTGGCATCCTCCTCGGACGCCCGGATCATCAGCGCCGCGGCTGCCGCGAAGGTCTGCGTCCAGGCCTCCTCAGCCGCCGCGGTGAACGCCGACTGCGCGAAGGCCCGCAGCGTCGCGATCAGCGCCTCGCCGACCGCGTCGTACATGCCGGGATCGACGCCGTACTTGCGGTGGTCGCGGCCAAGCTGGGACAGGTAGCTGGCCATCTCCTCCGGCGTGCTGAGGCTCTCGACAATGCGGCCGAGCGCACGGAACAGCCGGTCCCGCTGCTCGTCCATCGCGGGCGGGAACAGCTCGCGCAGCTCAGGCCGGCGCAGGAAGAGCCACGCGTAGAAGTAGGCAACGCCCTCGTCCCCGGCGCTGGCGACATGCGCGAAGGTATCCCGGATCGCCACGATGGCCGGATCAGGGCCGGTGCTCTGCGCAGCCACGGCCTGCACTGGGCCGGATGCCGCGGCCGCCGACGCCGCCGGGTCGGCCGCTGCGGCATTGCCCGCTACCGGATCCCCCGCTGGCACGTCGCCAGCGCCAGGCTGCTCCGGACCGGCCAGGTGCGCCAGGTCGCGCTCGGTCACGGTGGCGGACAGCGATTCGCCGGACAGCGTTTCGCCGGATAGGGCGACCTCGGTCAGCACCGGGGCGGACAGGGTCGCGGCCGGCTGCTCGGGCGGCGCCTTCCCGCCGCCGTCATCCTCGGGCGATTCCAGTTCCATTGCCTGCAGGCCGTCGCGCAGCCTGGTCAGCGCGTCCAGGTCCTTGCGCCAGGTCCGCAGCCGCCACCAGGGTAATGTGCGGCGCTCCGCAGCCCGCTCGATCGGGCCGCGCGCCGACGGCACGTCATAGGTGCTCGGAGCGGGCGCATCGGAGCGCCGTGCCATCGGCGTCATCCCGCCACCGCGCAGCGCACTGAGAGATCAGGCGGGGCCGACGGGCTGACTGCCGCTAATGCAATGTCCGTCTCACAGGCAGCGACCGTGAGGCACGCTCCCGAGCGCCAGGGATACAACTGGCTCCCTTCGGTTCCCCGCCCTGCGTGCTCGCACCGCAGCGCTTGTGCTGGCCCGGCAGCGTCGGAGTTCCCGCGGGCTAGCGAATCCTGAAACCAGCATAAAACGCAAAGCCTAACCAGTCAGTCCTTTGCAATATGCAAATCTCAAATATCCCTATCATTGTCTTCGGGACTGTTCAAGCAGCGAAATCGCACCAAAACAGGTCTGCAAGCGAGCGGGCTGGCTTCCGCAATTGCGCAGATCAGGACGCCCGGCCGGCAACCACGCAAGCTGCGGCAAAGCTACTCACCGAGGATGGCGTCCACGAAGACCTCAGGGTCGAAGAACGCGAGGTCGTCCGGTCCCTCGCCGAGCCCGACGAGCTTGACCGGCACGCCGAGTTCCCGCTGCACCTGAATCACGATGCCGCCCTTGGCCGTCCCGTCGAGCTTGGTCAGGATGATCCCGGTGATGTCGACGACCTCCGCGAAAACGCGCGCCTGCCGCAGTCCGTTCTGGCCAGTCGTCGCGTCGAGGACGAGCAGTACCTCGTCCACCGAGCCGTGCTTCTCGATCACCCGCTTGATCTTGCCGAGCTCGTCCATCAGCCCGGTCTTGGTGTGCAGGCGCCCGGCGGTGTCCACGATCACCGTGTCCACGCCCTCGGCGATGCCGACGCTGACGGCCTCGAACGCGACGCTGGCCGGGTCCGCTCCCTCCCGGTCCGAGCGCACGACCTGAGCGCCGACCCGGTCACCCCAGGTCTGCAGCTGATCGGCGGCCGCGGCCCGGAACGTGTCCGCCGCGCCGAGCACGACCGACTTGCCGTCACCGACGAGCACCCGGGCGAGCTTGCCGCAGGTGGTGGTCTTACCGGTGCCGTTGACCCCGACAATCAGGACCACCGACGGCCGGTCACCGTGCCGGTCCAGGTGCAGCGTCCTGTCCAGGTCCGGGTTGATCTGGCGATCAGGTCGCCCCGCAGCAGGTCCCTGACCTCCGCCGGATCGCTGGTGCCCGCAACCTTGACCTGGGTCCTGAGCTCCTCGACGAGCTCGCGGGCCGGGCCGACGCCCATGTCCGCGCTGATCAGCGTGTCCTCCATGTCCTCCCAGGACTGCTCGTCCAGCCGTCCGGAGGAGAGAGATTCGAGCAGCACCGAGCCGATCGCGGTGTGCGACCTGGCCAGCCTGCCGCGCAGCCGGGCAAGCCGGCCGCCGATGGCGGCGGCTTCTCGACCAGCCGTTCCGGTGCCTTCTCTGGCGGCGCGACGAGTCAGGCGGTGCCTGCGGAACGGCGGGCTCAGGCGGCGCGATAGTCCCGGTGCCGCGCGCTGCCGGTGTCCTGCGCGTCCCGTTCCAGGGTGCCGGCGCGGCCCTGCGGCTGACCGCCGGGCGGCAGCTGACCGCGGCGCCGGAGATAGGAACGAGGCCTGCGGCACCGCCGCCGACAACGATGACCGCGCCCAGAGCAATAAGGAGATCTTCAACCATGGCGCAACCAGTCTGACAGACACCGGCGAGTTAACTCGCCAGCCGGGCGCTCAGCCGCCGGCGGCAACGCCGGTGTCAGGCCGTCTCCCGCTCGCGCAGCCGCTGGCTGATCACGCTGGACACGCCGTCGCCCTGCATGCTGATCCCGTACAGCGTGTCGGCAACCTCCATCGTCCGCTTCTGGTGCGTCACGATGATCAGCTGGGAGACGTCGCGCAGCTCGGCGAAGATCTCCAGCAGGCGCTGCAGGTTGGTGTCGTCAAGCGCGGCCTCGACCTCGTCCAGGACGTAGAACGGCGACGGCCTGGCCCTGAAGATGGCCATCAGGAAGGCGATCGCGGTCAGCGACCGCTCGCCGCCGGACAGCAGCGACATCCGCTTGACCTTCTTGCCTGGCGGCCGGGCCTCGAAGTCGATCCCGGTGGCCAGCATGTCGTCGGGGTCGGTCAGCACCAGCCGGCCGTCGCCGCCGGGGAACAGCCGGCCGAAGATCCACTCGAACTCGGCCGCGATGTCCTCGTAGGCGGAGGCGAACACCTGCTGCACCCGCTCGTCGACTTCCTTGATGACGGTCAGCAGATCCCGCCGGGTCTTCTTCAGGTCCTCCAGCTGCGCGACCAGGAAAGCGTGCCGCTCCTCCAGGGCGGCGAACTCCTCGAGCGCCAGCGGGTTAACCTTGCCCAGCTGATCAAGCTGGCGCTGCGCCTGCTGGGCGCGCCGTTCCTGGTCGCCTCCCGGTCGTAGGCCACGGCCAGCTGGCCCTCGTCGGTACCGGGAACCATGACGTCCGGGCCGTACTCGGCCACGAGCACGTCCGCCTCGGTAGCGAACTCCTCCAGCGCCCGCGCCGCGATCTGCTCCAGCCGCAGCTGCCTGGTGGCGCGGGCGATCTGCGCGCCGTGCGCGCTGTCCACGACCTTCTCCAGCTCGTCGGAGGCGTCCCGGATCCGGGCCCGGACCGCCTTCAGCTCGCCGTCCCTGCCCTTATGCGCCTCCTCGGCCTCCTGCCGGTCGGCGTCGGCGGCCGCGGCGGACAGCTCGATCCTGGCCAGCGCGATCCTGGCCGCCCTCGGCGACCGCGCTGGCCACCAGCGCCCCGGCGGCGCGGCGCTCGGCCCGCGCCAGTGCCCTGCGCGGCCGCCTGCCGCTCCGCGACTGCCGCCGATGCCAGCGCGTCCGCGCGGCCGGAGATCGCCCGCTGCCGCTCCTCGACGGTCCGGACCTCGAGCCTGGCCTCCATCTCAGCGCCCCGCGCGGCGACCGCGTCGTCGGCGAGCTGCTGCCGCCCGGCCGGCTCGCTGTCGTCGGCGGAGTCGTGGTCGGCCTCGTTCCCGCCGGAAGTGCTCGCGCCGGCCTCGGCCAGCCTGGCTTCCTCCCCGGCCAGCCGCGCCCGGGCCTCGCTTACCTGGGCCAGGCTCTGCTGACGGGACTTCTCGGCCGCCGCGATAGCGGCGGTCAGCCGTCCCACCTCGTCCCTGGCCGCCCTCGCCCGCCCGGCCAGCGAGCCCAGCTTGCCGGAGGTCTCGGCGGCCGCGGCATCGGCCTGCTGGAGGCCGGCCGCGGCTTCCGCCAGCACCTGCCGGGCCTGCTCCTCGTCCTCCAGGGCTGCCGCGAGCTGCCGCTCGGCCCGGTGGCACCGGGCCTCGGCCTCGCTGAGCTGCGCCGCGGCCTGGCCTGGCGGCCGCGCGCAGGCTCAGCAGGCTCTGCTCCCCGGCCGCGCCGCCCCTGGCCCAGTGCGCGCCGAGCGCGTCACCGTCCCTGGTGACCACCCGCAGCCGCGGGTCAGCGCGCAGCACCCGCAGGCCGTCAGCGAGAGTCGTGACCACCACGACATTGCCCAGCAGCTCCGTGACCGCGCGCGCTCAGCTCGTCCGGCACGGTCACCAGGTCAAGCGCGTGGTGCAGCAGAGCCGGCGCCGCTGTCAGCCGCGAGGACGCCCAGGTCCTCCGGCAGCCGGGACGCCGGGCCTGCGCCGGAAGCGATGACCAGCCCGGCCCGGCCGGCCTCCTGGCGGCGCAGCGCAGCCAGGATGTCGACGGCCGCATCGAGGCCCGCGACGACGACAGAGCCCGCCGCCGCGCCGAGGGCGGCCGCGATGGCTTCCTGCGCGCCGTCCGCGACGGTCAGCAGCTGCGCGAGCGGGCCGAGTACGCCGGCGAACGCGCCGGGACCGGCCAGCAGCACATCGGCCGCATCCGCACCGCTGGTGACGGCCTCGGTCAGTGCCTGCAGCCGCGCGCGCAGGGCCGCGCGCTGATCGCTGGCCTCGTGCTCGGCAGCGCGCAGCTGAGCTGACCATCGCGGACGCGGCCGCCAGTGCCGCGGCCGCGTGCTCGTGCCCGGCCGTCAGGTCCGCGCGTCCCTCCTCGCGGCCCGACACCAGGTCCTGCAGCGCGGCGTACTCCAGCTGGGCCTGCTCCGCGCGGGCGCGCGCCTGGGCCTGCGCCTCGCCAAGCCGCCCGGCTTCCTCCCCGGCCGCCGCCGCGCGGCTGGTCGCGGACTCGGCCTGGCTGCGCAGCCGCGCGAGCAGGTCCGCGCGCTGGGCGGCCGCCTTGGCATCCGCCGCGAGCCGCCGCTCGTTGTCTGCCAGCGCGTTCTCTGCCTTTGTCCGCGCGGCCACCGCGATCGTCAGCTGCTGCCGCGCTGCGGACAGCCGCTCAGCCAGCTCCCGCTCCTGCGTGCGCAGGGCGGCGGCCTCAGCCTCCAGCTCCTCGGGGTCGCGGCCGGCTCGCTGCGGCTCGGGCGCCGACAGGTGCCGCTGCCGCTCGGCGGCCAGGTTCGCTGCCCCGCGCATCCGCTCGGCCAGGCCGGACAGTGCGAAGAACGCCTCCTGCGCTGCGGTGAGGCGCGGCGCGTGCTGCTGCTCGGCCAGCTCAAGCGCGGCCTCGGCGTCGCGCGCCTGCGCGAGTGCGGACTCCAGCGTGGCGCGCAGCTGCGCCGCCGCGGTCTCGTCGGTCTGGTCCCTGATGAGCTCGCCCTCGAGGGTCGTGTACTCGTCGGCGAGGAGGCGGAGCTTCGCGTCGCGCAGATCGGCCTGGATGACAGCCGCGCGGCGGGCGATCTCCGCCTGCCTGCCGAGCGGCTTCAGCCGGCGGCCGAGCTCGCCGGTCAGGTCGACCAGCCGGGTGAGGTTGGCCTGCATCGCGTCGAGCTTGCGGACCGCCTTCTCCTTGCGGCGGCGGTGCTTCAGCACGCCGGCGGCCTCTTCGATCAGCGCGCGCCGGGCATCCGGCCCGGCGTTGAGCACCTCGTCGAGCTGGCCCTGGCCGACGATCACGTGCATCTCCCGGCCGAGGCCGGTGTCGGATAGCAGCTCGGCAATGTCCAGCAGGCGGCACTGATCGCCGTTGATGGCGTACTCGCTCTGCCCGGACCGGAAGAGCAGCCGGCTGATGGTGACCTCGGAGTAGTCGATCGGCAGTGCGCCGTCGCTGTTGTCGATGGTGAGGGTCACCTCGGCGCGGCCGAGTGCGGGACGGCCCGCGGTGCCGGCGAAGACAACGTCCTCCATCTTGCCGCCGCGCAGCGGCTTGACGCCCTGCTCGCCCATCACCCAGGAGAAGGCGTCCACCACGTTGGACTTGCCTGAGCCGTTCGGCCCGACGATGCAGGTGATGCCCGGCTCGAAGCGCATGGTGGTCGCGGACGCGAACGACTTGAATCCGCGCAGGGTAAGGGTCTTCAGGTACACCTGCTGACTCCTCCCCAGCCCCTGGCCGCAAGCGGTCGGACCATGCCACGCCGCGCGCCACCGTGGTTCGCACCTTACCGTGAGGCATCCCCGCGCTCGCGCATTCAGGCGCTGAGCGAGCTGCGGGACGGTCGCACCGCCGGGCGCATAACCGGGACTCCGCCGGGTCGCCAGCCGGTCGGCGGCGCGCGATCCTGCGCGGTCGCTAAAACCGATGCTGAAGTGACCCGCGCAGGCGGGAGCAGCCCGAACGCACCGGGCTGCTGCTGGCCTGAACTACGGCGGAAAGCCGAAGAGGGACGCTCGCGAGCGTCCCTCAACTGACGGGTGGCGCCTGGCGCACTGTTAGGTGAGCGCAGGCTCGCGGACTGGAACCAGCAGGTCGTGGCCGACAGAAGCGACAAGCACATCGTTCTCGTCCTGAAGCCGGGCAAGCTCGGCTTCCAGGTCGCGTACTCGTTGCTGCAGGCGGCGCATCTCTGAGACCAAGCGGGGATCCGGCCCGCCGACGTGGCCGAGTAGAGCCTTTGCCATTGTGTAGGGTCCTCCACACTGAGTGACCAGAGTGGGCACGCGCGCAGACGCCGGACATGGCTGCGCGCTGGTTAACACTTCTATGGTCCCACCGTCAAGGGTAATCGGTCAAGTTTGCCGATCATGCAGGTCAGCGGGCCGATCTTAGGCCCCGACCAGGACCGGTACTGATCAGCGGAAACAGCCCGGACAGGCGGACACGTTGCACTCCCTCCCCCCGCGGTCACTATGTCACAAGCGCGCCCAGACCAGTCCGCCCGCCCCCTCCGATTATGAACGGCCAGTCGATCTGCTGTCACAATCCGTAGTCAACTGGCGGCTGCGCTGCGAGCAGATCACCGCTCGCGGAAACCGGACATATCACCACGCGCACTGGCCCAGCGGTGCACGACCCGGGTCACCCGGCCCGGCCTGCTCGCAGCCGCGCCTCTCCCAGCAGGGCCAGCAGGTCGTGGCAGCGGTCCGCGGCACCCTCGGCCACGACCTTGACCCGGCCGTCCGTCAGGTTCTCGGCGAATCCGGTCAGGCCGAGCTCCAGCGCCTGGCACCTGACCCACCAGCGGAAGCCGACACCCTGAACCCGGCCCTCGACCCACGCGGTCATCCGGGCGGCGGCAGGTGCCGTCACCAGCGGCCGTTCCGCGGCCGCGGCTGGCACACCGGGCAGCTGTAGGACGAGCGGTTCATGAACGGATCCCGGCGGATCAGCGCGCCGCACCGCGGGCAGGGCTCGCTGGCCCGGCCGTAGACATTCAGCGACCGGTCGAAGTACCCGCTCTCGCCGTTCACGTTGACGTACAGGCTGTCGAAGCTGGTGCCGCCGTCTTTCAGCGCCTCGGCGAATACCTCGGAGACCGCTGAGATCAAGACGGCGATCTGGGCCGGCCGCAGCCGGTCAGTGGCCCGCGCCCAGTGCAGCTTCGCCCGCCACAGCGCCTCGTCCGCATAGATGTTGCCGATGCCGCTCACCAGCGACTGATCGAGCAGCGCGCGCTTGATCCCCGTCTTCCTGGCCCGCATCCGCGTGGTCAGCCGGGCCAGATCGAACGCGTCCTCCAGCGGGTCAGGCGCGATGTGCGCGATGACCGGGGGCAGTTCGGCGCCGTCCGCGGCGACCAGCAGGTGCCCGAACGTCCGCTGGTCGGTGAAGCGCAGGTCGGCGCCGCCGTCAGCGAAGGTGAAGCGGACCCGGACGTGCGGCGACAGCGGATCGTCCGGCGGCCCGACCAGAAGCTGCCCGCTCATGCCCAGATGCGCCAGCAGCGCATCGTCGCCGACAGGCAGCCACAGGTACTTGCCCCGCCTCCGGGCGCCGTCGATCGTGCGGCCGGCCAGCCTCGCGGCGAAATCGGCGGGTCCGCCCGGGTGCCGCCGGACGGCGCGCGGGTGCAGGACCTCGACGGACTCGATCTGGCGGCCGACGACGAACTGCTCCAGCCCGCGGCGGACCACCTCGACCTCAGGCAGCTCGGGCACTCTAGGTCCGGTCGGTCTGGCCGGACCTGCCAGGGCGGCCAGCGGCGCCGTTGCCGCTCGCCCGGTGCCCGGCGCCGGAGGCAGCAGCCGCGGACCCGCGCGCACCACCGGGCCAGCCGTACTCGCCGGGCCGGCGGCGTTCGCGGGATCCGCCGCGAGCCGCTCGCTGATCGCGTTCCAGGCTGCCTCGGCGGCCTGCTGCTCCGCTTCCTTCTTCGACCGGCCCGCGCCCTCGCCGTAGGTCTGGGCGCCGATCCGGACGAATGCGCGGAACGACTTCTGGTGGTCGGGCCCGCTCTCCTCGACGTGATACTCCGGCACGCCGAGGATCTCGGCTGCGGTCAGCTCCTGCAGCGAGGTCTTCCAGTCCAGCCCGGCCCCGAGCCGGGCGGACCGCGCAATGACCGGGTCGAAAAGCCGGTGCACGAGACCGTCCGCTGCCGTCAGTCCCTGGTCGAGGTAGACAGCGCCAATGACAGCCTCGAGTGTGTCGGCCAGAATCGAGGACTTGTCCCGGCCGCCAGTGCCCTCCTCGCCCTTACCCAGGCGGACGTACGCGCCGAGGTCGAGGCCGCGGGCAACCCCGGCCAGCGCGCGCATATTGACCACCGCTGCGCGCAGCTTGGCCAGCTGGCCCTCCGGCAGGTCCGGATACGAGCGGAACAGCGTGTCGGTCACGATCAGCCCGAGCACTGAGTCGCCGAGAAACTCCAGTCGCTCGTTGGTCGGGAGGCCGCCGTTCTCGTAGGCAAAGGAGCGGTGCATGAGCGCGCGCTCCAGGAGTTCCGGGCCGACTGGCACCTGCAGCGCCCGCAGCAGACCCTCGTTCTGGCCAGCCGGGCCAGACGGCCGGCCATTAGCTACGGTCGCTCTATCTGCAGGTGTCTCGGTCACCAGCCCGTCCCTTCCCGCCGCGCTCCTTCCCGCAGCGTCAGCGTCCTCGGCGCTGGAGAAGACAGCCGCGCCGACGCGTTACAGCGTGTCAGGACGGCGTGATGACCTGCCGGCGGTTGTAGGTCCCGCAGGCCGGGCAGGCGGTGTGCGGGAGCTTCGGCTCGCGGCAGTTCGGGCACGTCATGAGCTGCGGCGCGGTGGCCTTCCACTGCGCCCGCCGCGACCTGGTGTTGCTGCGCGACATCTTCCGCTTGGGTACTGCCACTTCACTGCTCCTTTGCCTGTCCCGGCACGGCGTCCGTCCGGTGCGTCGTTCTGGCCGGTCCGGCGTTCCCGTCCGGTACATCTTCTTCCCCGCGCGGTCCGGCCGGCTCCTCGCCGGCCGGATGGTCCGCCCGAAAGTCCTTCAGCAGCGCCCACATCTCGCCGCGCTGCTCGTGGCTGTGGCCGGGTTCGGCATCAGCCAGCCGTACTCCGCACTCTGCGCACAGCCCTTCGCAGTCCTCGCCGCACAATGGCGCCAGCGGCAGTTCAAGCACGACCGCGTCGCGCAGCGCAGGCTCCAGGTCCAGCAGTCCGCTACCGTCCAGCCGGTAGCTGTCATCTGCGTCCGGCTCATCCAGCTGGTCGTCACCGGCCAGCACGAACAGTTCCTGAAACCGTACCGTGATCACCGAGGCGACCGGCTCCAGGCACCGCGCGCACTCGCCAGCCACCGGCCCGGTCACTGACGCCGTCACCAGGACGCCCTCGGTGACCCCCTCGAACTGGATCTCCAGGTCAAGGTCGGCGCCCGCCGGGATCCTGGCGAGCTCGACGCCCAGGTGCTCGGGCGCCGGAACCGTCCGCGTCAGGGTACGTTCCACCCCTGGCCCGAGGTCCCTGGTGTCGAACACCAGCGGATTACGGAGATCCAGGCCTCTGGGGTGCTTGGTCGGAGTATGTGGCATGGCGGCAGGTGTGTGCTTACTGGCATGACAGAGAGCGGTGATGGCAAGACGCCCGCCAATGATACCGGCTGGCCTGCGGTAATCCCAACTTAACCGGGGCGATCCCAGCGCGCCTGCGACCAGGCCGCCCGCGGTCAGGATTCAGCCAGGCGGCTGTTCAGCCGTTCAAGCACGGTACCCGGCACGAGCCCGCTCACGTCGCCGCCGAACTTGCAGAACTCCTTCACCAGGCTTGACGACAGGAACGCGTACAGCGGGTTCGTCGTCATGAACAGCGTCTCCACGCCAGCCTGGCTGTAGTTCATCTGTGCCATCTGCATCTCGTAATCGAAATCACTAACGGCGCGCAGGCCCTTGACGATCGCAGAAATGTCATTGTGGCGGCAGAAGTCGACGATGAGCCCGTCGAACTCATCGACGCGCACGTTGCCGAGCTTCTTGGTGGCATCCCTGATGAGCTCGACCCGCTCGGCCGGGGTGAACAGGGTTGTCTTGGCCGGGTTGCCGCCGACGGCGACGACGACCTCGTCGTAGAGCTGCGCCGCCCGCGAGATGATGTCGATGTGACCGTTGGTCACCGGGTCGAAAGAGCCAGGGCAGACGACGCGCCGCAATCGGGTTCACTCTCCCGTCGGGGATATCGCAGCAGGCTGTGCACCTGCGGCGAGACCGTACCAGACCGTCGCCTCGCCGTACCGGCGGGCTCGGTCTGTTTCGTACCCTACTGGCCAGGTTGGGGCACCTGACCGGGAGGCCCGCTCGACTGCCACCAGGGCGCCAGGCGCCAGCCAGCCTCGTCCTGCCAGCGCGGCCAGGACCCTGGCCAGCTCGTCGTCGCCGAGCGCGTACGGCGGGTCGGCGAAGACGAAGTCGCGCGGCGGCTCGGTCGCCGGGGCCGCGGGCCGAGCAGCCGCTCGACCTTGTCGGTGGCGAGCGTGGCACCTGGCAGCCCGACCAGTGCGATGTTCTCCCTGATCACGCGGGCTGCCCGGCTGTCCGCCTCGACCAGCAGGACGTCCGCGGCGCCCCGCGAGAGCGCCTCGAGGCCGACCGCGCCCGACCCCGCGTACAGGTCAAGCACGGCCGCCCCGGCGAGCCCGCCCGGATCGCCGTCACGGTAGCGAACAGGCCTTCCCTGGTCCTGTCAGCCGTGGGCCTGGTAGCCCGGCCCGGCGCCGTCGCCAGCCGCCGGCCGCCGGCCTGGCCGGCGATGATCCTGGTCACCGCGCGGCCGTCTGCGGGCGGCTGCCTGCCAGCCTGATCATGCTTTTTCCAGGAACGTGGTCTCCTCAGCGTCGACCAGAGCCCGCACGGCCGCGGCCAGGCCTGGCTCACCTGCCAGCGCCGGGTCAGCGTCGACCAGCCGGACCGCTTCTTCGCGCGCCTGGCCGATCAGGTCCTCGTCCCGCAGCAGCCGCAGCAGGCGGAGGCTGGACTTGCGGCCGGCCTGGGCCGTGCCCAGCACGTCGCCTTCCCTGCGCTGTTCCAGGTCGACCCGGGACAGGGCGAAGCCGTCGAGCGTGCTCGCGACCGCGTCCAGCCGCTCGCGTGCCGGGGCGGCCTCCGCGGCCTCGGTGACCAGCAGGCACAGTCCGGGGTCGCTGCCGCGGCCGACGCGCCCGCGCAGCTGGTGCAGCTGGGAGACGCCGAACCGGTCCGCGTCCATGATCACCATGACGACGGCATTGGGCACGTCCACGCCAACCTCGACGACGGTGGTCGTGACCAGGACATCCACCAGCCCGTCGGCGAAGGCGAGCATCACCTTGTCCTTCTCGTCGGCGGGCAGCCGGCCGTGCAGGATCGCCAGCCGCAGCCCGGCCAGCGGCCCGGAGCTGAGCTCGGCGGCCAGGTCCAGAACCGCGATCGGCGGCCTGCGCGGGCCCGGTGCCGTCCTCGTCCGACCAGCGTCGGCGGCCTCGGCGGCGGGCTCGTCACCGCCGATGCGCGGGCACACCACGTACGCCTGGCGGCCGGCCGCGACCTCCTCCCTCATCCGCTCCCAGGTGCGCGCCAGGTAGTGCGGCCGCTCAGCGACGGGCACCACGTGCGTGCTGATCGGCGACCGGCCGGCCGGCAGCTCGGTCAGCGTCGACACGTCCAGGTCGCCGAACACGGTCATGGCGACGGTGCGCGGGATCGGGGTGGCGGTCATGACCAGCATGTGCGGCCGCCCGTCGCCGGCCTTGTCGCGCAGCGCGTCCCGCTGCTCGACGCCGAAGCGATGCTGCTCGTCGATGACCACCAGGCCGAGATCGGCGAACTGCACCCGGTCCTCGAGCAGGGCATGCGTGCCGATGACGATGCCGGCCTCGCCGGAGGCGGCCGCCAGCAGCGGCCGAGCGCCGCGCGGCCGCGCTGAGCGAGCCGGTGATCAGGGTCAGCCTGGTCGCGTGGTCAGCTCCGCCCAGCTCGCCGGCCATGCCGAGCGGCCCGAGCAGGCTGGAGATCGACCGGAAATGCTGCTGGGCCAGCACCTCGGTGGGCGCGAGCAGGACGGCCTGGCCGGCCGCGTCGACGACCTGGAGCATCGCCCGCAGCGCGATCACCGTCTTGCCGGAGCCAACCTCGCCCTGCAGCAGCCGGTGCATCGGATGGTCGCGCGCGAGGTCCGCGGCGATGATGCCGCCCGCGTCGCGCTGGCCCTCGGTCAGCTTGAACGGGAGCATTGCGTCGAAGGCCTCGAGCAGGCCGCCTTCCGTCTCCGGCCGCGGTATGGCGCTGTAGCTGCGCCGCGGCCAGCCTGCGCTGCGCGAGCAGAACCTGCAGGCTGAACGCCTCGTCCCACTTCAGCCTCGTCCGGGACCGGTGCATGTCGGCCTCGTCGACCGGCCGGTGGATGCCGCGCAGCGCGTCGCCGAAGCCGACCAGGCCATGCCGGCCGCGCAGCCCTGCGGGCAGCGGATCATCGGGAACGTCCAGCACGTCCAGCGCGACGCGGACCGAGTCGGCGATCTTCCACGACTGCATCTGGGCACTGGCCCGGTAGACCGGGATGAGCTCGTTCGCGAACTCGGCTGCCCTGGCCCCGGCGTTCTCCGATCCCAGCAGCTCGTACTCGGGATGGGTCAGCTGCCGCTTCCCGCGGAAGCTGGAGACCTGGCCGGAGAACAGCCCGCGCGCGCCGGGACTCAGCTCCTGCTGCCGCCAGTCCTGCCGGCTGCGGCCGAAGAAGGTCAGCGTCAGCTTGCCGCGGCCGTCGGTCACGATCGCCTCGAAGATCGTCGAGCCCGGCCGGTTGTGCATCCGGCGGACCGACGAGGAGGCGACCTCGGCCTGGACGGTGACATAGTCACCCTCCCGGAGGCCGGCCAGGTCGGTCAGCTCGCCCCTTTTGTCATACCGGCGCGGGTAGTAGCCGAGCAGGTCACCGACCGTATGCAGGTCAAAGGCGGAGGCCAGCCGCTTGGCCGCCTTGTCGCCGACTACCAGCCGGAGCGGATCAGCCAGGACAGCCACGCCATTGCCCCGATCGCGTCACCGTCGCTCGCACCTCCGCCGTCACAGTCGCCAGGATAGGCCGGGGTGCCGTCAGCACACCCCCGTACCGTCAAGCGCCCATGCTGAAAGCCCAGCGGAGCCCGTGGAAGCGACAGTGGAAGCGATCAGTGGCGGTCCGAGTCGCGTGCCACCCGGTTCATCAGATATTCTTCAGCGACTGGCATGCCACGTGCCTGCCAGAATCTGTCTGACTATCTCCCGAACTGGAGCAATCCCGTGGCTTCCGTCTGCGATGTGTGCGGCAAGGGGCCGGGCTTCGGCAATAACGTGTCGCACTCGCACCGCCGCACCCCGCGCCGCTGGAACCCGAACATTCAGAGCGTGCGCGCCGTCGTCGGCAAGACGCCCCGTCGGCTGAACGTGTGCACGTCCTGCATCAAGGCAGGCAAGGTCACCCGCTAGCACAGGGCCTCCGCCCGCCTCGCCCCGGTGCTGAGCCGGGGCTTTTCGGCGTTCTCAGCCGGTCCGGGTTCTCAGCGCTCAGGCTTGCCGGCGGCCGCAGGCCTGCTAGCGGCTGGCCGCGGCAGTCCTGAGCTGCCAGCCATGATCGACTGGCCCGATCCCGGCGCCGAGCGGGAATCCGGCCGCGATCGCGCCGGTCACGTACTCCTTCGCGGCCTTGACCGCGGCCGGCACGTCGTCCCCGAGTGCCAGCCTGGACGCGATCGCCGAGGCCAGGGTGCAGCCGGTGCCGTGCGTGTGCACCGTATCGATCCGCTCACCGGGGAACCGGATCACCCGGCTGCCGTCTACCAGCAGATCCACCGGACTTCCGGCCAGGTGACCGCCCTTCACCAGCACCCACTGCGGCCCCATGGCGATGATCGTCCTGGCAGCCTCGAGCATCCCGGCCTCGTCGCTGATCGCCTGCCCGGTCAGCAGCTCGGCTTCCAGCAGGTTCGGCGTCACGATCGTCGCCAGCGGTAGCAGGCGATCGCGCACCATCTCCAGCGTGCCGTCCGACAGCAGCCTGTCACCGTGCTTGGAGATCGCAACCGGGTCAACCACGACCGGCGCCGCGACCTCGGCCAGCTCGTCACAGACGGCGGCGACCAGGACCGGCGAGGCCAGCATCCCGGTCTTGACGGCCTGCGTTCCGATGTCGCCGAGCACCGAGTCGAGCTGAGCCCGCACAGCTTCCGGCGGCAGCTCCCAGTAGCCCTGGACTCCGACGGAGTTCTGGGCCGTGACCGCGCAGATGACGGTCATGCCGTGAACGCCGAGGGCCAGCATGGTCTTGAGGTCAGCCTGGATTCCGGCCCCGCCGCCGGAATCGGAGCCGGCGATGGCAAGAACTCGCGGCGGCGCGGGCGGCCGCGGAGGGGAAACCATGTCCCCAGCCTACGGACGCGCGCCGGGTGAGGCCGCCGGGGCCAGATCGGGGCGCCGTCACCAGCGATGGGGCGTGAAGTTGGATCCGCCGCCCCTCGAAGGTTGCCCATCCAACTTCACGCCCCATCAGGGCAGCCGGCCTGCCATAGATCGAGATCAGCTCGGCACGGCCGAGAGCCACCAGCGACGGCGGCCACACTGCGGGCGATGATCAGCGGCTTCGCGGTCCGGCCTGGCTGACGACTCCAGCGGCGGTCAGCTGGTGAAAGAGCAGCTCTCATGGTCAAAGCTGCAGCCGACGGGAGCAGCGGGCTGGCCGGTGCCGGTGACCATGAAACTGATGCTGTGCCGGTGCCGGTGCCGGTCCGGGCTGCCAGGCCGGCCGCCGCCCGGCTCCTGCGGAGGCTGACCGCCGCCCGCGCTCGCGGAGTCTCCGGCGCTCGCGATGCCGCTAGCGGAGCCGGTCGCCTGCCAGGAGGCGCCGAGCACGCCGATGATGTGGTCGCCGGGCATCGAGAAGGCCAGCGTCCAGTTCCTGATGGCGTGACGGCTCGTCACGGTGATGACGACGCTGAAGCGGCCTTGCTGGCTCGAGACGACGGCGTAGGTCACGGTCAGCCCCGCCGACGACCGGTGAGCCTGCACGTCAGTGTGAACGGCGCCCCTGCTCGGCGCCGGATTCGCGTGCACGATCTGCTGCCCGGATGAGGTCGCGAGGGAGCCGGGGCTATGCCCCGGTGCCGCGGTCAGACAGCCGGCCTCAGCGCAGTGCACCGCGCCGATCGCGTCGGGCGGGAAGGTGAGCTCGGGGCGCGGGGCGTACAGCCAGAGCGAGGCCGCGATGACGATCCCGGTCGCGGCCGCGAACCAGGGAGTGACCACAAGTCCGTGAACAGCGCCGGCCACCGTGCCCCGCGATGGCCGCCGCAGGGCCGCGCCTCGCCGGCGGCTGCCTCGTCCGGGCTGCTCCCGGCGGTCCCGGGCCGGCCAGTCCGACTCCGCGCCTGCGGGGTTCTGGCCGCCGGGTTCCCGGCTGGCGACGTCCGGTCGCGCAGGCTGCGGGCTGGCAGGCGCCGGCCGTGCCGATGAGTACCGGCAGCGGGGCCGTATCGGCGCCATCAGGGTCGTCGGCGCCGGCGGACTGCCGGCCCGTCCTGGCCAGCGCCCCCGCAGCCAGAACCCGGACGCGGGGGGCCGGGTTCCCGGCCGGCCGTTGCGCCCTGTGCCGGGGCACGCGCTCTCTGCGATGGCGTGGCATCAAGGGCGTTATATCAAGCGGGCGCGTGATCGGCCAGTGCTGTCCGGGCTACCGGCTGGCAGCCTGTGCGCTTACACCCCACGACTCCGGAAATGATCCCAGCCCGTGGCCCCTTCCCAGGGCTGCGAATCGACAAGCACGCCGGAGCCGGAGCGCACCTCCCCGATCACCGTCCAGCCCGCCGGAACGGCCGCGGCCGACCCGAAGGTAGCCGCCAGGGCGTGATCCTCGCCCCCGGCCAGTGCCCACCTGCGCCAGTCAGCGCCAAGGCTGGCGGCAGCCGCCGCCAGCGCAGCGGTGCCGGGCAGGCTGTCCGCCCGGATGTTCAGGCAGACGCCGCTGGCGTCCGCGACGTGACCGAGATCGGCGAGCAGCCCGTCGCTGACGTCGATCATTGACGTCGCTCCCGCGGCAGCCGCCTGCGGGCCCGCCGGATAGTCGGGCTGCGGGCGGAGGTGCGCCGCGACCAGGACGGCCAGCCCGGAGTGTCCCGGCCGGTCCGCCGGACCCGCCCGGCCCGCCTGCAGGACAGCCAGGCCCGCTGCGGACTGCCCGACAGGACCGCTGAGCGCGACGACGTCGCCCGCCCTGGCCCCGGCCCTGGTGACCGGGGCCAGGCCAGCCAGGCTGCCCAGCGCGGTGATGGCCAGCATGATCGTGTCCGCGCTGGTCACGTCACCGCCAGCGATCAGGGCACCAGCGCGCTGGCATTCGGCGGCCAGTCCCCTGGTGACCTCCAGGACCCACTCCGCGGCCAGGTCAGCCGGGATGGCGAGCCCGAACAGCAGCGCCGTCGGCTGCGCGCCCATCGCGGCGATGTCGGCGAGGTTCTGCGCGGCGGCCTTGACCCCGATATCAGCGGCGGCCGACCAGTCCCGGCGGAAGTGACGGCCCTCGATCAGCAGGTCGGTACTCGCGACCACCCGGCCATCAGGCGCGGGCAGAACCGCGCCATCGTCACCTGTCCCGAGCACGCCGGCCGGGTCGGGCGGCAGCTCGGCGCGGATCGCCGCAATGAGGCCGAACTCGCCGAGATCGGCGACGGTGATAGCAGCCTCCCCGGTCGTCGACTCACTGGTGATCACCGAGCCCTCCTACGGTAGCGTTACGGTGACAACCACGATTGTGGAGGGCGATATGGTGCAGGCTTACATTCTCGTCCAGACCGAGGTCGGGAAGGCAGCAGAGGTAGCCTCCGCCATCGGGAAGATCGCCGGCGTTACCCAGGCCGACGACGTGACCGGACCCTACGACGTGATCGTCAGGGCCGAGTCGGACAACGTCGACGACCTCGGCCGGATGGTCGTTGCGCAGATCCAGGGAGTCCAGGGCATTACCAGGACGCTGACCTGCCCGATCGTGCACATCTAGGGCGCGCTGCCACCTCCGCGGCCAGTCCGCGGTCTCACGCCAGGATGCTCGCGTCCGCCGCGAGCAGGGCACGGGTGCGCGGGCCGAGACCGAGCGCGGCAGCCTCGCGCAGATTCGCGATAGTGTCCACATCCCGCCGGAGCCCCGGCAGCGATGTCGGCGGCTTCGTGCCGTCTGGCTGCGTGCTGCCAGGCTGCGTGCCGTTCCTGTCGGTGCGGCCGGTTCCGATCTCGGCCGCCCCTGCTGCCAGGTGACGGTCGCGCGAGGCCGGACCGAACTGGGGGCGGAACTGCGTGCCGGGGGCCACGGCATACAGGACGGTGCCGGTGCCGTCGGCGTCGGGCACGAATCCCGCGCCGAGCCGGGCCGCGGCAGCCAGCGCCGCCGTGAGTTCCTCCGGCCTGGCTGACGGAACGTCACCGGCCAGCCCTGCACGGCCTCGTTCCGGCCATGATGCTTGTGCTCGGGCGGCGCCGTAGGCCAGTGCCTCGTTCAGGCCGGCCGCGGGCTCATCGGGGAGTACCAGGGCGCCGAGGCCGCCCGCGATCTGGCTGACGTCCGGGTCGTCAGTGACGACGAGGACAACCGCGACCGCAGCCGCCTGCGCAGCCGCCGCGATCGTGTCACCGGCCATTGCCAGGGCCAGGTCAGAGCGCTGCTGCCCGGCCAGCCCGGTGAGTCTCGATTTGGCCCGGGCAAGTACCTTGACGGGGATCACCAGCGACCAGCTCAGGGCTGGCGGCCGGGCGGCTTGCGGGGCGACGTCGGGTGCCATGCATATGATCCTCCCGCGACGCCTCGACACGGCATCGCGGGACCGGACAGACTGAGGCAGATCGAGGCGCCGAGCCAGGTGGCGCCCGCGAGCCGGAGGGAACGGATGGCAGGGAAGAAGGCGCGCAGGCCGGCTGACGGCAGCTACTCGGGCGCCTGGCGGAATGTCTCGAAGATCATCCTGCGGCCCGGCATCCGGATGATGATGCGGCTGGACTGGAGCGGCCAGGAGAACATCCCGGCGAGCGGCCCGGTCATCCTCGCGGCCAATCACCTGTCCTACATGGACATCTTCGCCATCTCGCTGTTCGCCGACAGCGCCCGCAGGTACCCGGTGTTCCTCGCCAAGTCGTCGCTGTTCTCGATACCGGTGCTCGGCACGGTGATCAGCCGGCTCGGGCAGCTTCCGGTGTACCGCGGCCAGTCGGACGCGGCGCTCGTGCTGAAGCAGGCAGCGGAGCTCGCGGCCAGGAACGACGCGTGCGTGATCTTCTATCCCGAGGCGACGGTCACGCGGGATCCGCAGGAGTGGCCGATGGTCGCCAAGAACGGCGTGGCCCGGCTCGCGCTCGAGGCCGGCATCCCGGTCGTCCCGGTCGCGCACTGGGGGGCGCAGCGCATCCTGCCCTACGGCACGTTCGTGCCGAAGTTCCTGCCGCGCAAGACGGTCCAGGTCGTGGCCGGGCCGCCGGTCGACCTGTCCGAGTTCGCCGGGCAGCCGCTGACGAACCGGGTGCTGCGCGCAGCGACCGACAAGATCATGACCGAGGTGACCAGGCTGCTCGGCGAGCTGCGCCAGCTGCCGCCGCCGGCCGAGTTCTACCACCCCGCGATCGCCCGGCGGAAGCTGCGGCAGGACCTGCGCGCCCTGCAGGAGGCCAGCACGTCCGACGGCGCCGAGAGGGCCGGCGACAGCCCGGCCGCGGGGACCACCGGCCCGTGATGCAGGCTGCAGATCCGCTCGGCGGCGCACCAGCGGCGGGGACCCGCCGCCGGAGGGCCGCGCGGTGAGAGCAGCCGTGCTCGGGGCCGGATCCTGGGGAACGACGTTCGCCCAGGTGCTGTGCGACGCCGGGACTCCGGTGCGGCTGTGGTGCCGCCGGGCCGAGCTGGCCGACGTCATCAACAGCACGCATGCCTCACCGGGCTACCTGCCCGGCATTGAGCTGCCGGCCGCGCTGCGCGCCACCGCCGGATCCGGCCGAGGCGCTGTCCGGGGCTGACCTGGTCGTGCTCGCCGTGCCGGCGCAGGCGCTGCGGCAGGTCCTGACCGACTGGCGGGAGCTGCTGCCGCCCGGCGCGCTGCTGGTGAGCCTCATGAAGGGCATCGAGCTCGGCACCGGCGACCGGATGACTCAGGTGATCGCCGAGATCACCGGAGCCGGGCCGGAGCGTCTCGCGGTCATCTCCGGCCCGAACCTGGCACCGGAGATCGCCGTCCGGCAGTACTGCGCCACGGTGGCGGCCTGCGCCGACGAGGCTGTCGCCGGGCAGCTGCAGAAGGCCTGCCACACCGGGTACTTCCGCCCCTACACCAACCCCGACGTGATCGGCTGCGAGCTCGGCGGTGCCGTCAAGAACGTGATCTCGATCGCGGTCGGGATTGCCGTCGGCATGGGTCTCGGCGACAACACCCGCGCGATGCTCATCACCAGGGGCCTGGCCGAGATCGCCCGTCTTGGCGCGGCACTCGGCGCTGACCAGCACACGTTCGCCGGGCTGGCTGGCATGGGCGACCTGGTCGCCAGCTGCAGCTCGCCGCTGGCCAGGAACCGCGCGTTCGGGGAAAAGCTCGGCCGCGGCATCCCGCTTGCCGAAGTGCTCGCAAGCACGACCCAGACGGTGGAAGGTGTTAAGTCATCAGGACCGGTTCTGCAGCTGGCGCAGCAGCACGGCGTCGAGATGCCGATCACCGAGGTCATCGCCCGCGTCATGCGAGAGGAGCTGGAGATCGGCGAGGCGGTACTGCTCCTGGCCAGCCGGTCCGCCAAACCGGAGCGATACGGCGTCTGACGTGCGGGCGCGGGCAGGCAGCTGCGGCAACGAGGCAGAAACAGCGGGGCAGTGACGGCGGGCTAGGGACAACGGGGACAGGAGGACGAGTGAGCGAGCAGCGCAAGATCCGGGTCGCGGTCGTGTTCGGCGGCCGGGGGCCCGAGCATCAGGTGTCCTGCATGGGTGGCGGCAACATGCTCGGGGCGATCGACAGGTCCCGCTACGAGGTCATCCCGGTCGGCATCACCACGGACGGCAACTGGGTGCAGGTGGCCGATGCGCCGGAGCTGCTGCAGGTCACTGGCGGCCAGCTGCCGACGGTCGAGGCGGTCGCCGAGCCGGGATCGCAGATCGTGCCGTGGTCAGGCGCGGGCGAGAGCAGCGTGGCTGCCGGCTGGCGCGGCGGCGGCTGGCGGCGTCGTCGCCAGCGCGCCAGCGGAGATCCCGCACCTGTTCGGCGAGGTCGACGTCGTGCTGCCGGTACTGCACGGACCGTACGGCGAGGACGGCACGATCCAGGGGCTGCTGGAAATGGCCGGCGTGCGCTACGTCGGAGCCGGCGTGCTGGCCAGCGCCGTCAGCATGGACAAGGAGTACATGAACCTGGTGTTCACGGCCAGGGGGCTGCCCGTCGGCCCGTACGTCGTGGTCAGGGATCGGGACTGGCCCGGCTTCAGCGCGGCCGAGCTCGCCGCGGCGGCCGGATCGGTCGAGGCGAAGCGGGTGCTGGACGACATCGCCGGCCTTGGCTGGCCGCTGTTCGTCAAGCCCGCCAGGGGCGGCTCCAGCATCGGCACTTCCAAGGCGCACGATCTGGCGCAGCTGCACGAGGCGATCGCGACAGCGCGCCAGTATGACCCGAAGGTGCTGGTCGAGGCCGCGATCGACGGGGTGGAGGTGGAAGTCTCGGTGCTGGAGGGCGTCGACGGCGCCCCGCCGGACACCAGCCTGCCGGGCCAGCTGCTGGTCGACGGGGGCGAGGAGTTCTGGGACTTCGAGGCCAAGTACCTGGACGCCGCCAGCGGGATGGCGATCCCGGCGCCGATCCCTGACAGCGCCATCGAGGAGGTGCGGCGGCTCGGCGCTGCCGCGTTCGAGGCGGTGTCCTGCGAGGGCCTGGCCAGGGTCGACTTCTTCTACACCGCCGACGGCCGGGTGCTGATCAACGAGATCAACACGATGCCCGGGCTGTCCCCCGCGTCCTATTTCCAGAAGATGTGGGAGGTGAGCGGGATGCCGTTCCCGCAGCTCATCGACCGGCTCCTGCAGACCGCCCTGAAGAAGCGGCCTGGCCTGCGCTAGCCGCCGGGACCGTCCGGAGCCGGGGCCGGTGACCGGAGCCTGATCCGTCCGGCTGCCGGCACCTCGCCCTTTGACAGCTGCTCACGGTGCGACTTAAAGTCTTAGGGTCATAGCACTTTGAGGACGTGACCATGATCAGTTTCCGGCTGGACGGGCGCTCGGTGGTGCCGCCGTACCTGCAGATCGTGCAGCAGGTCCGGCAGGCGCTGCGGATGGGCGTGCTGGACGTGGGCGACAAGCTCCCGACGGTGCGGGAGGTCGTCGCGGCGACCGCGGTCAACCCCAACACCGTGCTGAAGGCCTACCGCGACCTGGAACGCGAGGGCCTGGTCGAGGCCGCGGGCCGGGCACGGCACGTTCGTGCTGCGCCGGCCGCCCGGGCCGCCGCCCGGCACGCATGCGCGGCTCGGCCGCAGCCTGGCCCGGTGGGTGCGGGAAGCCCGCGAGGCCGGGCTCGACGACGAGTCGATCGAGTCGCTGCTGCGCGTCACGCTGCAGGCGGCAGCCGAGGAGGAGATCGCGTGACGGACTTCCAGAGCGCAGCCCGTCCGGCGATCGAGACCCGCGGGCTGGCCAAGCGCTACCGCAAGGTCACCGCCCTGACCGACTGCACGATCACCGTTCCCGAGGGCCGGATATCCGCGCTGATCGGCCCGAACGGCGCGGGCAAGACCACGCTGCTGCGGCTGCTCGCCGGGCTGGCCCGGCCGACCGCCGGCGAGGTCGCCGTGCTCGGCGGCACGCCGCGCCAGGACCCGGCCTTCCTGGCCGAGCATCGGCTTCCTGGCCCAGGAGATCCCGCTGTACCGGCGGCTGACCGCCGAGGACCACATCCGCATCGGCGCGCACCTGAACCCGCGCTGGGACGGCGCGTCGGTGCGGCAGCGGCTGAGGACGCCTGAGCATCCCGCTGGACCAGGCGGTGGGCACGCTGTCCGGGGGCCAGCGGGCCCAGGTCGCGCTGACGCTGACGCTGGCCAAGCGGCCCCGGCTGCTGCTGCTCGACGAGCCTGTCGCGGCGCTGGACCCGCTGGCCCGGCGGCACTTCCTGGCCACCCTGGCCGACGCGGTGGCCGCCGGCGGCCTGACCGTCGTGCTGTCCTCGCACCTGGTCGCCGACCTGGAACGGGTCTGCGACCACCTCATCCTGCTGGCCGCGTCCCGGGTCCAGCTGTGCGGCGACATCGACACCTGCTGGCCGAGCACCAGGTCCTGGTCGGGCCGCGCAAGGACACCGCGGCGATCGAGCGGGACGCACACGCGTCGTGCAGGCCGTCCGCACCGCCGCGGCAGACCACCCTGCTCGTCCGCCGGAACGGCCCGGTCATCGACCCGGCCTTCGAGGCCGCCGACGTCGGCCTGGAAGAACTCGTGCTCGGCTACATGGGCCAGGACGCCCGCGCCGGCGCTCGCCCACCTGACCTCGGTTGGAGAAGACCAATGACCTGGCTCGTCTGGCGGCAGTACCGCACCCAGGCCGTGCATCGCCGCGGCCGCGCTCGCCGCGCTCGCGGTCCTGCTGCTGGTCACCGGCCTGCAGATGGCGTCGCAGTACCACTCCGCCCTCGACCGCGTGCGCGGCGAGCCATACCTGCGGCAACCTCGGCGAGCACGCTGTCCCTGGGCAGCCACTGCGGTCGGCTTCGCTGGTCATCCTGACCGCTGGTGGTGCCGGTCCTGCTCGGGCTGTTCTGGGGCGCGCCGCTGGTGGCCGCCGAGTTCGAGACCGGCACCAGCCAGTTCGCCTGGACGCAGAGCATCACCCGCGGCCGCTGGCTCGCGGTCAAGGCCGGCTGGCTGCTGCTCGCCGCCGCCGCCTGGGGCGGCTGCCGTCGTCGGCCCTGGTCACCTGGTGGTCCGGCCCGGCCAACGCCCTGCAGCCAGCAGAGCGTTCCAGCCCGGCCAGTTCGACATCCATGGGCATCGTCCCCGTGGGCTACGCGGTGTTCGCCATGGCGCTCGGCATCGCCGCGGGCGCGCTGCTGCGCCGCACCCTGCCCGCGATCGCCGTCACCCTCGGCGGGTTCATCGCCGCTGCGCCTGGTGATCGGCTCAGGCTCCGCCCGCACTACCTGAGCGCGGTCACCACCATCTACCAGCTCGGCCACGCGCGGCTTCACGCCGCCGGGTCCTACTGGCTGATCGCGCAGGGCATCGCGCGCCCCGGCCGGCCAGGGCTGATCAGTCCGGCCGCAGGACCGGGGCGGCCGTCGACGGCGTGCCGGTCAGCTGCCATGCCCGGCCGCGTGCCGCGGCGGCTGCGCCTTCCAGGCCCGACCGCAGGCTGATCTCCTGCCTGGCGGCCTGCCGGATTCCGCTGGTTCATCACCTACCAGCCCGCCAGCCGTACTGGGCGTTCCAGGGCATCGAGACCGGGCATTCTGCATCCTTGCGGCCGCGCTCATCGCCGTGACCGCCGTGGTCGTCCTGCGTCGCGACGCCTCAGCCAACGCCCCGCACATGGCTCCGGAATCCAGCAGGCCGACGCCCGCCGCAACTCCCGCCGGACTCAGAGACTGCGAAGGGCAGCACTACCTGCATGGACAGACCCGCCAGGGGATTACCCGTCAGGCGACCTGCGGCAGTATCCGACGCTGATCGCGCAGACCTGGTCCTCCTCGGCAGCCGAGCCAGGCGCTCCAGGCTGGCCGCATCACGGTCGGCGAACTCGCTGCGACCAGCGTACCGGGCAGGTCCTGGTGCCCGCATCCGGCAAGAACTGGGCGCCCCGCTCGCCGACCTGCTCCATTCCATCTCGTTCCGCGACGCCGCCGCACCCGCAACTGTCCGCCCCGAAACGCGACGCCCGCTCTGGAATCGAGCCATCGGGTCTTTGTCGCCGGCCGCCTCGCCGCCGGCGTCGCTGCCTTCGCTGCGTCACGGCGCGCAGGCAATGCCCTGAGTCCACGGCCCCAGTCGCCAGCAACCCGAGCAGCTCCGGCAGATGAACCCCCGCCTGGGCCGGCCGGTCCCGCCGCGATACCTGCCGACCCCCGACTTCGACTGGGTCGGTACGATCACATCGGGAACGATCGCAGTGCTGCTCGTCCTACTCGATCGTGACCGCGCGCCGTTCGGTAGCTTCATCATCCGGAACACCTGGACGCGTCCTGGCACGTCCAGGTCTTCCGGATCGACGGAATTCGAGCCCGCATGTCCTGGGCGCTGCGGGGGCACTCTCACCCACGGGCCGCCGCGAGCTTCGGGTGCAGGCCTTCGGCGTGCAGATATTGCCGCCGATGCCCGGATTTACCTGGACCAGCGAGGGAAATGTCGTGAGGCAGCAATCAGGATGCCTGCGAGAGCGGCTGGCTCGCGACGATCGCGGCCATGTGGCCCGTGAAAACTGCGCTGCTGGCGCCATGATCAGGACAACAGACACTCAGCTG
>CAVOKK010000005.1:0-4703 GCA_963696455.1 uncultured Actinomycetota bacterium | reverse complement strand
GACAGCTGAGTCGGATTCTGGCTCAGCCCGGCCAGCGCGATGCCGGTCCCGCTGCCAAGCGAGGAAATCTGGCTGACGACCAGCATGCAGATCGATGCGATCACCCACATCGTGATCGCGAAGTAGCCGCTGCGCAGCCGGGAGACCAGCCACCAGACGACGAGCCCGACGACGCCGGTGAGCGCCGTCGCGAGCGGGATAGCCGGGAACGGGCTGATGCCCTGATTGGCGAGCAGCACCACGAAGTAGGCCCCGAGCCCGATGAACGCCTGCTGCCCGACGGATACCAGGCCCGCATAACCCGCCAGCAGATTCCACATGCTTGCCATGATCAGCAGCTGAAAGAAGTCGACCAGCAGGTTCGTCGTGTCCGAGTAGACCTCGTAGGGCAGGTAGGCGAGCACGGCGACCACCACGATCGCGCCGATCCCGGCCGCCAGGGATGACCGCCTGGACCGGGTCACGACAGCCAGTGCGGATCCCCCGCCGGCGGGTGCCTCCGGCGGCAGCCCGCCCGATGCCTGGGTGTCCTGCCCCACCGCACTCATGCGAGCTCCCGGCGGCTCGTGATTCCCTGCGGCCGCAGCACCAGGATGACCAGGAAGAGCAGCTGGCCTGCCAGGATCTGGTCAGAGGCGTGGTACTGCGCGCCAACCTGCTGGGCGATGCCGAGCAGGATGCCGCCCGCCAGGGTGCCCCACAGCGACCCGAGACCGCCGATGACGACCGCCTCGAACGCGTACAGCAGCAGCTGTGAGCTGCCGGTCGTCGGGTCGAACTGGGTATACATGCCGTACGCGAGCCCGGCGAGTGCGACTGTTCCGAATGCGATCGCGGCCGCGATGCCGAAGATGTGCCGGTAATCGATGCCGGACAGCTGCGCGGCCTCGCGGTCATCGGCGACGGCCCGGATCATCCGGCCGCTCCGCGAGGACGACAGGAAGTACTGCAGGCCGAGCAGCACAACGACCGCGACGGCGAGGATGACCAGGTCCAGGTAGGCGATGGTGATCTGGGAGCCGATGCTGAACGAGTCGGAGACCAGCGAGCCGATGTTAAGCGACTTGCTGTTCGCGGACAGGAACTGCTGCAGCGCGTTCTCGATGACCACCGACAGCCCGAACGTCACCAGCAGCGTTGTCAGCACGCTGCGGTTGAGTGCGGCCTGCAGCAGCGTGCGCTGCACCACGTAGCCGAGCGCGGCGAAGACCGGCACGACCACCACGAACGACCAGACGGCGGGCACGTGGGTGATGGCGATGACGCCGAGCGCGACGTAGGCGGCGACCACCGCCAGGTCACCGTGGGCGAGGTTGATGACCCTCATGACTCCGAACATCAGCGACAGCCCGCATGCGAACAGCGCGTACAGTCCGCCCAGCATGATGCCCTGAACTACTGCGTTGACCCAGGTCATGTGCTCGCTCCTGGAGATAGGCCGGCCTGTCCCGAGCTGGTCCCCGCAGCGGGTGCCGGTGGCCGCGAGCCCGGGCCGCCCCCGCCTGCGGCAGCCCCGAAGTATGCCTCCTCGATCTGCTGGCCGGTGAGCGCCGCTGGCGAGCCGGCCAGGGTGATCCGGCCCTCAAGCAGGCAGTGCACATAGGACGCGACCGCCAGCGCCTGGCTGACATCCTGCTCGACTAGCAGGATCGTGACTCCGGTTGCCGCCAGCTGCGGTAGCAGATCGTAGATCCGGCGGACGACCACCGGGGCAAGGCCGAGTGACAGCTCGTCCAGCAGCAGCACGCGAGGGTTTGCTGCCAGTGCCCGGCCGATGGCCACTGCCTGCTGCTCGCCGCCCGACAGCTGAGCGGCACGCTGCTGCCGCCGGTCCCGCATCCAGCCGAACAGGTCGTAGATGGCGTCGGTAGTCCACGGCCCGGGTCTGGCCCTGCTGGCGCCAACCTGGAGGTTCTCCTCCACCGAGAGCGAGGGGAACAGCCTGCGCCCCTCGGGCACCAGGGCAATGCCCGCGGCCACCCGGCGCTCCGGGCGCAGCCCGGTGATGTCGGCGCCGTCCAGGAGAACCGAGCCGTTCGTCGGGTGGTGCAGGCCGGCGATCGTGCGCAGCAGCGTGGACTTCCCCGCGCCGTTGGCGCCGATCATGGCGTGCACATGCCCTGCGGGCACCTCGAGGCTGACATCCTGCAGAGCGCGGAGCTGGCCATGATGCACGGTCAGGTCTCGCACCCGCAGAAGCGCGGTTCCGGCGCTGTGCTCCGTCATGTCGGCCCTGGCCCGGCCGCGGTGCGGCCGTCATCGGCGCCCTGGCCGTCCTCCGGCGGCCGCAGGTCAGCCGGCACCTCGGTGCCGAGGAACACCTCGCGGACCGCAGGCAGGGCGAGCACCGCGGCCGGGGCGCCGTCGCCGATCACGGATCCGCCGGCCAGGCAGAGCAGGCGGCTGACGGTCGCGGTCAGCGCATGGACGACATGCTCGATCCAGATGATGGCGATGCCCTCGGCCGAGATGTTACGGACGATGCCGGCCAGCTGCGCGACCTCCGGATCAGTCAGACCGCCGGCCACTTCGTCAAGTAGCAGCAGCCGGGGGCCGGTGGCCAGTGCCCTGGCCACCTCGAGCCGCTTTCTGGAGAGCAGTCCGAGCCGCTCAGCCGGGGTGTTCGCGTCGGCCGCCAGCCCGATGCGCTCCAGCACCCCGGCCGCCGCTCCGTAACTTGCCCGGCGCCGCAGGCCACCGCCCTGCTGTACCGCGACCAGCACGTTCTCGAAGACGGTCATCGCGCCGAACGGCCTGGGCACCTGGAAGGTCCTGCCGATGCCGAGCCTGCACCGGGCGGCCGCGTCCTTCCTGGTCACCGTCACGCCGCCAAACCTGATCTCACCTGAGGAAGGGGCCAGGTCGCCGGCGATGAGGCCGAACAGGCTGCTCTTGCCCGCGCCGTTAGGCCCGACGATCCCGACCAGATCGCCAGGTCCGACCGAGATCGACAGGTCATCGGCGACCACGACCCTGCCGAAGCTCTTGCGAATGGCGTCAAGCTCCAGCAGGGCCGTGCCCGGGTCCGCCGACTCCGGGCGTGCCGGATCAGGCATTCGTCGCCACGAGGTCGGCCCCGATCGGGACGCTCTTGTTCAGCGAGTTGTCCACGACCTTCATCTCGACCGGGTACTTGCTGCCGGCCGCCTGGACCTTCCACTGCACGCCCACCGGATTGATGATGCCGACGCCGGGGGCGGGACCGGCACCGAAGTTGATCGGACCGCACATGCCGGAGTAGCTCACCTTGTGCAGCGCGTGCGCCACCTCAGTCTTGTCGTGCGGGTCGCTGACTGCGCCCAGGGCCTCCTTCGCCACCTCGAACAGCGAGTAGGTGGAGCCGAGCGATTGCAGCCACTGGTTACCGGACTTGGCCTCATACGCGCTGGCAAGCTCGCTGGCCTTCTGGCCGGTCAGCGACGAGGTGTACGGCATGTAGGGGCCCCACCAGGAGTCGGTGGCGATGTTGTTGACAAGGCTGCCGAGCGCGGCGCAGTCGGCCGGGAACAGCAGAACCTTGGCCACGGTCGCGATCTTTGGCTTGAAGCCCTGCTGCGATGCCTGCTTCCAGAAGGTGTTGAAGTCAGGCGGCAGCGGGCAGTTGCTGAACACCTCGCAGTTCTTGCTCTTGAACAGCGAGATCATCGAGGTGAAGTCGCTGGTGCCGTCGGCGTAAGCACCTCCGTCAACGACCTTGTAGCCGGCCGAGGTGATAAGCGGCTCGAAACCCTCCCGGAAGGCATTGCCGTCGGAGTCGTTCGGGTACTGGCAGGCGACTTCCTTGTTGTTGGGGACCCGGTTCCACATCGGCTCGAAGGTGCCGAGGAACTGCGGCAGCCCGAAGAAGAACATTGACACGTAGCTGAAGTCCGTCGTCGGCTTCAGCGGGTTCCCGCCGAGGCCGGCGTACCACGACTCCCACGGGACCACCGTGGACAGGCATGGCGTGCCCGCCTTCTGGCAGGCCGAAGCGACCGGGTTGGTGGTCTCCGGTGTCGACGTCGTGAGGATCAGGTCCGCGTGGCTAGTGATGAGCTGCTGGGCGACCTGAGCCGCCCGTGTTGGACTGGACTGGCTGTCCTGCACACTGATGTTGATCTTGTACGTCTTGCCGCCGATCTTGATGCCGCTCTTGTAGATCGACGCCTGCCTGATCAGGCTCAGGACGAACTGATCGCCGGAGGCGAAGCGGGCCAGATCCCCGTCAGCGGGGTGATGAAGCCGATATTGATCGTGCCGCCCGTGCTTGAGCCAGCACCCTTGGGCCCGGACCGCACGCAGCGAGCACTCCGCCAGCGCCCGCCGCGACAGCACCGAGCCCTATTCCTCTCAGAACCGAGCGCCTGCTGAACTGGGAATCCGCCGGGACCGGACGGTCCGCATCCTGACCTGCCATGTCATCTCCTCAAGGTCAGCGCCCGCGGCCCACAGGCGAACCTGGCACCGCCTGGACCGGTCGGCTCGCAAGGTAGGGCGCTCCAGGACGGTCCAGGCCAGATGTTGCCGCTTGGCGCACGACTATGCGCAATGTAGAAACATGATCGAGCGCGACCGATCGAGTGTCAATGGGTCATATTGGCGGCTGAATTGCCCGATGCATGACCTTAACTGCTGCGGACGAGCCGACTCCCGACATCATCAGGCGATGCGCACCGACTAGGGGCAGCGTGGGCCAGGACTCGGCAGTCGGGTCAGGCCGGTCC
>CAVOKK010000004.1:0-126171 GCA_963696455.1 uncultured Actinomycetota bacterium | reverse complement strand
GGCCAAATTCGAGTAGCGAACTCCGAAGCACGCTCCGACTGTCCGCAACGCAATTCGTTCGACTTGCTCGCGCCGCGAAACGTCCAGGTCGTGATGGAGTCGCCAGAGCAGTGCCACGCCTGACGCGACTTCGATCACGCTGTCCAGGCCGAAGCCTACCAACGACACGGAGCCAGCAATCAACCCGGCGACAATGGATGTCACGCCTTCGAGGCTGTTGTAGCCGATCGTGAAGTACTCCAACTGCCGACCGCGGCGCACGTACTCTCCACGATTTGCCGTGCTTGTCGCCGCCACGTTTCCATTATGCGAGATCTACGAACGCCCGATTTGACGAACTGTCCACAGCTTTGCGATACACCGAACAACGGTGGCACGGCACACACCCTGCACACTTTCCCAGTCGTAAACTCGACCAGAACTTCGAACGCACGCCACGGCGCGCCACATTGCAGTCGTCGCTGCGCACCACCGCTGCACCGACGGTTCCACATCGATCCATTCCTCATCCAACGTTTCAAATCGCAGGTCTACAGAACAACACCATCCGTCCGCGCGCTCCACAACTGCCGGCGCCACGCCGCCACCACACCTGGCATGCCGTTCTAGCCGCGACCGGCTCCGTCTGGCCCCCGGACAGGCATTTCTGTCCTCTACTCCGTTTGCCCTGACGAAGTCCGTCAAAATAAGGGGTAGTAAATTTTAAGGGTTTTGAATGCAGCGGATTACGGGGTGGTCGCTCAGGCCGAAATCAGCACGAAATCAGGCCGATATCAGGGCAAAGCATCGACTCTATGGGATATCGGCCAAGCGGTAAACCTGCATGGTCTGCACATCGACAACTTCGAGCTCCGCCGGCTCGATCTTCGGAAGATCACTTGCCAAACCGATCAGGACCCGCTGACGGATCCGCCATAGGCGCTGTTTCAGCAACGAATGAATGTGGCGCGTGCCGGCCAGATACAACACGCGGTCGACGTTACGCTCACTTTCGAGGATGGACACGATGCGGCCGTATTCCGTTTGTGTCTTGGGCGTGCGCTCGTATTCGAGTGCAAATCGAAGCTGCCGGCCACCCAGCGAAAGTGTAATGATCGCGTCGTAGTCTTTCGCGTATTTGCCGACCGTCAGTTCGTTGCGGCAACGGATCTCCATTTCGTATTCCCACGAATGCCTCGGCGCGGCCCGCCAGCTTGGCGGCGAGGTCGCCGAAGGTCTCGGCGACTTTTCCCTTCGGTTCGATTTCGGCGATCATCTGGCCGTTGTTGGCGGCCGAGCCGAACAGCTTGGCGTCGTGCGGGATGATCGGCGATCGGCTCCATCTCGATGGTCTTGGCGAAATCGGCGACCGGGATCTCCGGGCCGCTTCGGCATGCCGACGTCGTTGAGGATCAGCCGCGGCGGATGATCGTGCGGCCGGGCGCCGCGGATGTTGTCGACGATGTTCTTGGCGTTGCGCAGATTGGCGAGATCGGGCGCGGCGACGACGATCACTTCGTCGGCGCCGACCAGCATGCGCCGCGTCCAGGCGGTCCAGCCGTGCGGCATGTCGAGAACGATCCACGGCGTCGAGGCGCGCATCGCGTCCATCAGCGAGTCGAACGAGGTCTCGGTGAAGTCGTAGAGCCGGTCGAGCATCGCCGGAGCGGCGAGCAGATGCAGGTTGTCGCCGCATTTCGACAACAGGCGGTCGACGAGCTTGGCGTCGACGCGCTCGGGCGCGAACACCGCCTCGGCGACGCCCTGCGGCGGGTCCTGGTTGAAGTCGAGGCCGGCGGTGCCGAAGCCGAGATCGAGGTCGGCGATGATCGTGTCCATCTCCAGTTCGGCGGCGAAGTGCCAGGCGAGGTTGTGCGCGATCGTCGAGGCGCCGACGCCGCCCTTGGCGCCGACGACCGCGACGACGCGGCCGAGCGGCTTGGCGCCGGGGCTCGGAACAGGTGCGAGATGGCCTGGACGAAATCGACGACGCCGAACGGCAGCACCAGATATTCGCTCACCCCGCGCGCGATCAACTGACGGTAGAGGACGATGTCGTTGACCTTGCCGATGATGATGACCTTGGTGCCGGCGTCGCAGATATTGCGGCGAGCTCGTCGAGCTGCTCGACCAGGATGTCGCGGTCGGCGGTCGCCTCGATGACGATGACGTTGGGCGTCGGCGCGTTGCGATAGGCCTCGACCGCCGCCGCGGCGCCGCCCATGTTCTGCTTGACATGGGCCTTGCTCATGCGCCGGTCGCCGATGGCGGCCTGGACGACCGCCGCGGCTTCCGACGATTCGCAGAACGCCTGGATCGACACGCGCGGGACGGGGTCGATCTGGGCGATCGGCGTCGTCGACTGCGAATGCGCGCTCGGCGCCTCTTCAGCTGTGCGCGCATCGATCAACCTCCCGGCCGACCTGGCCGATGGGCGTGTTCTGGATCTTCCAGTCGGTGCCGGGATCGGCGCCCTTGCGGACCTGCCGATGGCGCGCAGCCGCATCTTCTCGTCGCGGCGGCCGCCGCGCGCGCTCTGCACGAGGTCGCGCGGATCGTCGATCTGCGGCGGCGAGCGCGGATTGCGTCGCGCAACCGAAATTCGGGTAGGACTCGTTCTTCCAGCCCTCGATCGAGGAGCCCGAGGCCATGTCGGTCGGCCATTGGCCGCAGCGGCTCGGCGACCTCGCCTTCAGCCCCTGGAACACCAGCCGCACCGGGCGGCGAGCGTCGGGTCCTCGACCGGATAGGAGCCGACCGCGACATAGCCGCGCAAGCCCGTCGGCGTAGAGCGCGCTGCGGATCTCCGGCACGACCTGCGGCGTCGCTGCCGCGATCGCCGGCCGGGGCGAGGATCGTCGATCCTCGCCGGAGCCGAATTCACGATAGCGCTCGGCGAACGCTCTTCAGCTTGTCGGCCGACAGCGCGTCGAGCGCGCCGCCGACCGGGAAAGGTCGAGCGTGGTCGGCGCCTTGGCGAGCACGATCGGATGGCGCTCGTGATAGTCGACGGCGGTGACCTGATTGTCGGAGGCGTATTCGACGCCGCAGCCGGAGAGCGAGAGCGCCGCCGCGCCGAGACAGAGCGCGGCAAAGCCGAGCCGGCGGGCCGAGATCGATGTGGTGATCCAGTGGCGACATGACGTCGATCTCGCTGACGAGAGACAGCATGGGTTGCGCGTCCGTTTCAGTCGGTGATGAAACCGACCTTTCCGGAGTAGCTCGGCATCGGCCGCAGGCCGCCGGAGCTCGGAGTAGATGCGATTGACGCGGCCGAGCAGCCAGGCCTGCGGATCGCTGGCGTCGACGAAGTTCTGAGTCGGGCCGCACGACGTCCTTCGGATCGACGGCGTGGACGATGTAGGGCGTGACGATGATCAGCAGCTCGGTCTCCTGGCGCTGATAGTCGCGCGAGCGGAACAGCGCGCCGAGCACCGGCAGGTTCATCAGGCCGGGCAGGCCGGTGATCGCCTGCGTTGCGACTGCGTCGAGATCAGGCCGGCCGAGACGATCGAGCCGCCCGAGGGCAATTCGACGGTGGTTTCGTTCTTGCGCGTGCGGAAGCCGGGGATGATCGTGTTGTGCGATCGTGAGCTGCTTGGAGTAGTCGATGTCGGTCACTTCGGTGGCGATGCGCAGCTGGATGCGGCCCTGGCGACAGCACGACCGGCGTGAAGTTGAGCGTGACGCCGTAGGGCTGCTGGATGTAGCTCGAGCATGCAGTAGCCGCTTGGCAGTTCTCGCCGAGGGAATCGGGATCGTGCCGCCGGCGAGGAATTTGGCGCGTTCGCCGGAGATCGCGGTCACCGTCGGCTCGGCGAGCGTGCGCGCGACGCCCTGCTGCTCGAAGGCCTGCAGCGTCGCCGTCGAGCTGCTCGCCGGCCATGCTCCAGCCGATCGTCGCCGCGTCGTTGCTCGAGCGCGCCGTTGACGCCGAACGGATTGGTCGAAGGCTCGGCACGCCGAGCCGATCGCGCCGCCGCGTTCGGCCGGCCGAGTAGTTGACGCCGAGCTGCTTGATGATGTCGCGGCGGATTTCGGAGATCGTCACCCGCAGGCTGACCTGATCGAGGCCGCGGATCATCAGCGAGTTGACGACCTTGCCGTCTTGCCGGCGACCGGCCGCCGCTGGCGCGCCCGCGCCGCCCGCGCCGCCGCCGCCGAGGCTCGCCGGAGAGGAAGCCGCGAGGCGATGTCGAGCGCCTTCTGCGCGTCGCCCGCCGAGGCGACCGAGCCGGTCAGGATGATCGAGCCGCCGACGGTGCGCGACGTGGATGTCGTTGTCGGGAATGGCGGCCTTGAACAGCCGCGTCGAGTTCGCCGACGTCGCGGCCGACCGATGATCTCCAGCACGGCGATCTTGCGGCCGTCGGCGGCCGAGCGCGAAGATCGTGGTCTGCCCGGGCGCAGCGTCGAGATGTAGATGCGGCGCGCCGAGCGGACGATCGCGTTGGCGACTTTGGGATCGCCGACGAAGATTTCGGTGCGCGTCCTCGGGCAGGTCGACGATCATCGAGCGGCCGACGCCGAGTTGCAGGCTTCTTGCCTCGCCGGCGAGCGATCGAGATCGAGGACGGCGGCAGTCGGATCGCCGGCCAGCGCGAGGCGCGGCGCGCAGCGCCGAGCGCGGCCAGCGACGCGCCGACGGCGCGCCAGCGCGACGAGGCCGATCGCGCTTGCTCAAGCGACGCGTCCCTGTGATGTTGCGGCTTCATGAGGTCTCGTCCTTCATCGGGCCGCTTGTTGCGCCGCGCCGTAGCGCACGATGGTCAGAGCCGCCGCGTTGTTCGTCCGACGCGATCGCCGACGGTTTCGGCGGCGCCGCCGCTGTCGACGAGGCTGCGCAGCACGAGATGCAGGTTGGTGCCGCCGCCGCGTGCTGGGCGAGAACGACGAGCTCGGCCTGTTCGGGATCGAGCTCGAGCGTCGCGTTGCCGCCGACCGACGACCTTCTTGCCGTTCTCTTCCTGAACGTTCTGCCCGATGGCGAGCACCCGGACGTTGGCCAGAATGGTCTGCGAGCCGATGACTTCGACGCCGCGCGCCTTGGTCGCCTCCTCGTCGCGGTAGATCGCGCACGACGTCGACGCGATCGTTGGGCAGGATGAAGCCGCCGGCGCTAGTAGTCGCCGCTGTTGTCGATCTTGATCGCGACCGCGCGCATGCCGATGGGCAGGATCGCCGACATGAAGCCGCCGCTGACCGGCCTTGACCAGCTTGTCGCGGCGCATCGGCTCGCCGCGCAGGAACGCCATCGCGGGTCATCGCGCCCTTGACGTCGTCGCATGACGTCGGGTCGGCCGACTTGGCGATCATCTGCTCGGAAACCGCGTCCTTCGGCCATTCCTGCCAGGTCGACCGCGGCTCGCTGACGACGTGCCCATCGGGATGTCCTGCGCCGCGACCAGCACCTTGTCGGTCGTCGAGCTTCGGCGCCTGCGACGACGACCGGCGCCGGCGCGCGGCGCCTGCATAGCTGTTGAAGAAGAAATAGGCGCCGCCGAACGCCACGACCGATACGCCAAGTACGGCGATTTGCATCTTGTTCATGGACTCAGGCCCTGTGCGCGACGCTTACGCCTCGCGAGGCCCAATATGCCGGCGCAATCGTCAAATTACGGTTAATCAGGCGTATCCAACTGATTGCCGAAAGCGTGAAGAGAATGTTGGCAGGCGCCGAATCGCGTCGCGATAGGCGCTCAGGCGACCGCGAGCGCGCGCCACAGCTGCGGTTTGCGGGTAGACCATGATGCCCGCCGCCGCGAGCGCGATGCCGTAGGGTACGCCGGTCTTGGCATTGTGCAGGCGCGCGATCCAGGCCTGGCGCGACAACCAGTCCGGCAACGGCGACTTTGCGCGCAAAAATGAGCAAGATGGTCAACGCGCCGCCATATATCGCCGCGGACAGGCTGTAGTCGAGCAGCGAGCTCCAGCCGAGCCAAAGCGCCGTCGCCGCCGCGAGTTTGGCGTCGCCGCCGCCGATCCAGCCCGAGCGCGAACATCGCGAACATCGCCGCCAGAACGGCAGCGCCGCAGGAAAGGTTGATCAGAATCGCTCATCGGCGGGCAGCGCCGACGCGCGAACGCGAGGACGAGATAGCCGATCGCGAGCGCGAGGCAGAGGCGGTTCGGGATCGTCATGGTGACCAGGTCCATCGACCCCGCCAGCGCCATTGCGGCGGGAAAGAACAACACCGCCGCCGCAATAAGGATCGTCGCCGCCATGGTCCGCCTGTCGCAATTACGCCCGTCGCCTGCGGCGAACCCTAGCCGGCAAAGCTTGCCCGCCGGTTACTTCAGGGCGGAGCCGACCTCGGCGAACTCGCTGCTCATGCCGGTGCCGAGCGCCGACAAGGCGCCGATGAGGAAAACCGCAATCAGGGCGGTGATCAGCCCGTATTCGATCGCCGTCGCGCCGCATTCGTCGCTGGCGAACGTCCTGAGGAAAGCTTTCATGGCCGTGCTCGACCAGGGGAAGCTGAGATCGCGCGCCGAGCGTCCCTGGCTTTTCGCTGACGCGCGGCCAACAAGCTGTCGGCAGGCGCGCTGCCTCCCGCTTAAACGCGCAGCGACAATTGTAATTGTCGCCAGTATTGTTTCCAGCGCGGTTGGCGACCAGTTAAAGCGGTCGCCAACTGTGCCAGCCAAGGCCATTACTTGAGAGCGGATCCGACTTCGGCGAATTCGCTGCTGAGGTTGGTGCCCAGCGCAGCCAGGGCGCCGATGAGGAAGACGGCGATGAGAGAGGCGATGAGCGCATATTCGATCGCCGGTGGCGCCCCTTGATCGGAGAGGAACCTCGCAAATATTTTTGAGTTGAGCATAGGGAACCCCTGCTGCGTGACGCGGACCGGCGCACCCCGCGCGGCCCTGGCCGATCGGCAGCCTCGCGTGAGGAGATTTCGCTGTAGTAAATACGAAGCGAATAATTGATTTGTGTAACGCAAACTCACGCAGTCGTGATGCTCAGGTAGCGCCAAAGGTTGACGGACACTTAGCTGTAACAGTTAATGATGCTTTACAATCGACCTCGAGGCGAGGGCTGGGACTTCGACGAGATCGAGCCAGGAGCGGCCGTCGCGATCCTCGACCTCGACAAGCCAGAGATCGGAGTCGAACGCGATCTCGGCGAGATCCGCCGTTCTGTCTCCGCTGCGTCGACCCACTCTGCGGAATGCGCGCGCAGCCACAGGCGCTCGATTCCGCGTTCTCCCGAATTCGGATTGCGGCGCCGGCTCATAGAGCGCCGCGCGACCGTCGAGACGGTCGACCTTGACCCAAATCGCGCCCGCCTCCGCCGCGCCGCGCCGGCGCAGAACCGCCGCCGCCCCTTCGACGGCGACCCGGCGCAGATAGGCGGCGACCCAGATGTCGGAACGCAGGCGCATTGGCTTTCGTAGTCTCCAGCGGCGCTCGCGACGGCGGTCAGCGCTTTGAGCAGGCGGGGCGAAACGTCGTTGGAGGAGCGGCAGGCCGTGGGCGCGCTCGAAATCGCGCAGCGCCAGACTGGTCGCAGCGCTCTTCTTCGCCGTCGGCCTTTACCACGTAACCGAGCTTGACCAGCGCCGGCCTGCGCCACGGCGAGCCGCTTCTGCGTCTCCTGTTCGTCCTCGGCGCGCAAGACTTCGAGCGATCGCGTCGCCTCCGCCCGCCCGTCCCGGCGTAGCCGGGTTGACGCCAGACGGCCACGGAGGCGTCGGAACGGCCAATACTGCGAGGCCGTCTGGGCGGCGGTGGCGGCGGCGAGGGCGCCGCCGCAAATGCGGAGCGCCGCCGAGAACGGCGCCGGATGGCGCGCGTGCTGCAGCGCCCAGCGCGTTGACGACGATGCCGACCACGCGGCGGTCGAAGCCACCGCGACGGCATGCCGCGCGCCGGGCGCGGCGCCGAGGCGACACGGAGCCCCGCCGCGACGACGCCCAAGGCCTTGCGCCCGGCCGCCGGCCGGCGCCGTCCGGCGAACGCCGGGTCAGGACGAAGTCGCGCTGACGCTTCAGGCAATTCTCTTCTCCTTGGCCGCGGGCGGGTCGACGCATCGACAGCCGCGCTCAGGCGCGCGACGGCTTCGAGCGGCGCCGGCGCTCCGGTCGTCGCGTCCGGCCGGCAGACGCGCGGCAGCCGCACGTAGCCCCGGGTTCCGACGCCGGGGAGGCTCTCGACCTTGAGCGCGCCGCCGTGCAAGCCGACCAGGCCGCGCACCAGCGACAGACCGAGGCCTGCGCCTTCGAAGTTGCGATCGTAGGCGTTGCGCACCTGGAAGAACGGGTCGCCGAGCCGCGACAGGCTGTCGGCGGGAATGCCGAGGCCGGTGTCGGCGACGGAAATATGAGTCGTGTCGCCGCGCGCCGAGGCGCCGACGGCCACGCGCCCGCCGCGGTCGGTGAATTTGATCGCGTTCAACCAGCAGATTGAGCAAAATCTGGCGACAGGCGCGCTTGTCGGCGACGAGCTCGCCGACATCGGACGGCCAGCGCCCGCTCGAGCGTCCACGCCGCCCGCTTCAGCCTTGAGCCGCACCATGTCGCGGGGGCAGATCGGCGATCAGCGGCTCGAGCGCGAAAGGCTCCGGCAGAATGCGGAAGGCGCCGGCGGCGATCTTCAAGGTGTCGAGGATCAGACTGACCATCGACAACAGGTGGTCGGCCGAGGCGTGGATGATCTTGGCGTACTCGCGCTGCTTGGCCGGTCGCGCGGCGTGAGGTCGGACGTCGCTGAGGATCTGGGCGAAGCCGAGGATCGCGTTGAGCGGCGTGCGCAGCTCGTGGCTGACGTTGGCGAGCAGGCGGTCCTTCCAGGCGTTGGCGATCTCGGCCTCCGCCCGCGCCGCCACCCAGCCGCTCCCTCGGCGGCCTTGGCGGCGTTGACGTCGCGCACCACCGCCATGGTCGCCGCGCCGTCGGCGTCGCCGTCGAGGCGGCGCGCGCGCACTTCCGCCCAGCGGCAGGCGGCGCCAGCCGGCCGGAGCACTTCGTCGATAGCGCGCTCGGCTGTCTGGCGCGGGTCCAGGCTCGTGTACGGGTCCTGGAACACGATCTGGACCTCGCCGCCCCGGCGCCGCCGGTCGCGCGCCGACCGGGCGGGCCGGGACCGGTCCGCGCCGCAGGCGGTGATCGTCCCGCTGGTTGGCCGCTCCAGGCCGACGATCATCCGGGCGATCGTGGTCTTCCCGGAGCCGGACTCGCCGACGATGGCGAGCGACCTGCCTGGCGCGATCACGAAGGACACGTCGTCGACGGCGACGAGGCTGCCGAACCCCTGCGCAGTCCGGCGACCTGCAGCACTGGCGGTGTCCGGTCCGGCCGCGGGGCAGAGCCGCAGTTCCTGGTCAGGCACGGGACGCCTCGAGCTGGCCGCGCAGGTCCGCGACCGGATGCACCGTTACAGGCCGCCGTCGAGCTGAAGAGCGCCGGAACCGCGGCCGTGCAGGTGCTGCGCGTACGGGCAGCGCGGCGCGAACGCGCAGGCGTCCGTGGGCGCCTCGAATCCCGACAGCGGACGTCCTGGGATCGCCGCAGCCGCCTGGACTTCTGCTCGATCTCCGGCCGGGCCGCGGCGAGAGCGGCCGTGTAGGGGTGCAGCGGGTCGCTGTGCAGCAGTTCTGACCGGCGCACCTCGACGACCTGGCCGGCGTACATGACGATGGTCCGGTCGCAGATCGCCGCGGCCAGCTCCAGGTCGTGGGTGATGAACAGCATCGCCAGGCCGCGATCCCGGCGCAGCTCGTCGAGGATCGCCATCACCTCCGCCTGGGTGGTCACGTCGAGCGCGGTCGTCGGCTCTTCGGCGAGCAGCAGGGCAGGGCCGGTCAGCAGCGCGGCGGCGATCATCACCCGCTGGAGCATGCCGCCGGACAGTTCGTGCGGGTACTGGCGCAGCCGCCGTCCCCGTCCTCGATGCCCACCTGCCTGAGCATGTCCGCCGCCTGCAGGCGCGCCGCCGCGGCCGGAACGGCCAGGTTGCCGCAGCGCCTCGGTCATGAAGTCGCCGATCCGCCGGACCGGATTCATGTGCGCCCGCGGGTCCTGGAAGATCATCGCGACCCGGTTCCGGTACGGCGCGGAGCTGGCTGCCCGACAGCGTGCTGACATCAGCTCCCGCGAACCGGATCTGGCCCCGCGCCTCGGCCCCGCGCGGCAGCAGCCGGTCGATGGCACGGGCCGTCATCGACTTGCCCGAGCCCGACTCGCCGACCAGGCCCACCGCCTCGCCCGGCCGGATCTGCAGGGATACCTCCCGCAGCACGGCCCGCTGCTGGCCTTCAACGGGCAGCAGCACGGTGAGGTCGCTGACCGACAGCAGCGGCTCCTGGCCAGCGGCCTGGTCCGCCGCGGCGAGCGCGTCGTGGGCGGTCACCGCCGCGCCGCCTGAGCCTGCTCGAAAAGCCGCTCGCCGAGCACGTTGAACGCGATGACCACGCCGACGATGCACAGGCCGGCTGCCAGCGCTGGCAGCGGATAGCCCTGCAGGATTCCCGGCTGGTTCTCGGAGATCATCACGCCCCAGTTGGGCGCCGGCGGCTGCACGCCGAGCCCGAGGAACGAGATCGCCGCCAGGTCCACCATGGCCCAGCCGAACATGATCGTCGCCTGCGCCACGATCAGCGGCAGCATGTTCGGGACGATGTGGCGGAGGCAGATCGACGGTGCCGGAGGCCCCTGCACCTCCAGGGCCGCCACGTAGGGCTGGCCGCGCTCACGCAGGGCCGCCCCGCGCAGCACCCGCGCGACATACGGCATGTACGCGATCGCGAGCGCGACCGCGGCCGCGGTGAGGCCGGCCCCGAAGACCGCGGCCGCGAGCACGGCGAGCAGGATGCCGGGGAACGCGAAGAGGATGTCCAGCCCGGACGAGATGACTGTGTCGGTCGGCCCCTGCCGCCAGGCGGCGATGACCGCGATGACCGTGCCGAGGATCATCGCGCCCGCTACCACGGCCAGCGGCCCGATCATCGATGACTGCGCGCCCGCCAGCAGCCGGGACAGCACGTCCCGGCCCTCGAAGTCGTAGCCGAGCAGATGACCGGCGGACGGGCCGATGTAGGCCATGGCCAGATTCGGCAGGTCGGGGTTGTACGGTGCGACGAGCGGCCCGACGACTGCCAGCACGGTCGCAACGGCGATGACGGCAGCGGACGCCATCCCGGCAATGCCGGTCGAGCGCAGCAGGCCGGCTGCTCCGCGTCTGGCCGGCCGTGCCGCATGCGCCGGTATCCCGATCGCGGCGCTCACCGTGCCGCCTTCACTGGGCCCTGCTTCCGAGCGCCACCCGCGGGTCAAGCGCCGCGTACAGCACGTCGACCAGCGCGTTGATCAGGACGAAGGAGGTGACCAGGACCAGCGAGATGCCCTGCACGACCGCCAGGTCCTTCGACTCGGCGGCCTGCACCAGATAGGCGCCGAGCCCGTTCAGGCTGAACGCTGTCTCGACCACCGCGGCCACGGCGATCAGCGACGCGATCGTGATGCCAGAGACGGTCGCGATCGGGATCGCGGCATTGCGCAGGATGTGACGCCGGATCAGCTGGCGGCCGGGGATGCCGCGGCTGATCGCTGTCTGCACGTGCTCGCGATCGGCTTCCTCGCGCATCGCCGCCCTGGTCACCCGCGCGACGATCGCGAGTGAGGAGATGGCGAGCGCGATCGCCGGCAGGGTGAAGTGCTGCACGTTGGACAAGAAGCTGGTCCCGTTGCCGAGCGCCGGGAACCAGCCGAGCTTCACCGCGAACAGCAGGATCAGCACGATCGCGGCGACGAACGACGGGACAGCCGCGGAGATCGCGGTGGACACGAGCACGCTGGTGTCGGCCATGCCCGGCCGGAGCGCGGCGACGACTCCGCTGCCGATCCCGACCACCAGGATGATGAGCGCCGCGTACAGCACGAGCCCGCCGGTCGTCCACATGCGGGCGGCGATCACCGACGAGACGTTCTGCTGGAGGGTGATCGAGATGCCGAAGTTGCCGTGCAGGGCGTTCTCCAGCCAGTACCAGTACTGTGCGAGGAACGGCTGGTTCAGGTGGTAGCGAAGTTCGAGCACGTGCAGGCTGGCGGGCGGCAGCGCGCGGCCGCCGGACAGCGCGGTGATGGGGTTGCCCGGAGCCAGGTAGAGCGCGCCGAAGATCACGAAGCTCGCGATCAGCAGGCTGGCCACCAGCATGGCCAGCCTGCGCAGCGAGGAATCGCCAGCGCACCGCTAGCCCTTCCCGCCCAGGTTGTCGGCCCAGGGCGCGAACATGTACGAGAACGAGGCAGTAGCCCCGGTCAGGTTGCTGCTGAGCATCAGCACGTTCGTCGGCTGCACATCCGGGATCCAGGGCAGCAGCTTCGCCGCCAGTTCCTCGGCCTGGGCGACCAGCGCGGCCCGCTTCGTCGCGCTGGCTGTGCTCCGTGCCTGGCTGAGCAGCGCGGTCATCTGCGGGTTGCTGAAGTTGTCGTAGTTCTGGTCGCCGCCAGGCAGCGCGAGCGTTGCCAGCAGGGCAGCCGGGTCCGCATAGTCGCCGTAGTTGACGGTGAGGAAGCCGTCGATGCCCTTCCGCGCCTGGGCACTGGTGAAGAAGTTGATGTAGTCGGCGGCCGACACCGACTTGAGCACCACCTTCAGCCCGATCTCCTCGGCGGCCTGCTGGTAAGCGCCGGTCTCGGCGGAGATGCTGGCCAGCTCGCTGGAGGTGCCGATGGTGATGGTCTGGCCGGCGACCCCGGCCTGCTTGATAAGCGCCCGCGCCCGGCCGAGATTCTGGCTGAGCGGCGGCGAGCTGTTGTACGCGGCGTCGAAGACAGACGTGCCGTAGCCGAAGGTGCCCGGATTAGCCAGCCACCGCGGCATCAGCGCCGCTCCGTCGTAGACGTTGCTGATGATCGCCTGCCGGTCCAGGGCGAGCGACAGCGCCTGCCGCACCTTGACGTTCGCCAGCGGGCCGCTCGTCGCGGACACGATGAACGCGTCGGTCGATTCTCCCGGGCCCTGATACACCTTGACGGCGCTGCTGTGCTCGAGCTGCTGAGGTTGGACAGCCCGAAGTAGTACGAGCCCTGGATCGCGCCGGTCAGCATGCCGGACGTGAAGGAGGCAGCGCTCGGCACGCCCTTGATGACGATCTGCTTCACCATGGGCCTGACCGAGGAGTTCCAGTAATCCGGGCTGGCCGTCGCGGTCACGCCCCCGCCTGCCGTCCAGGACGTGAACTTGTACGGGCCGGTGCACATGATCCCGCCGGATGGCGTGCCGTAGCTCTTGCCGGCCTTCTGCGCGTAGCTCTTGGAGATGATGATGCCGGGCATCGAGGACAGCTCGCCCTCGAGCCAGTAGTCCGGCTGCTTCAGCGTGATCGTGACCTGGCTGGCGCCGGTAGCGGTGATGGACTTCACCCGGTCGAAGACCTGGCCGTAGAAGCCGCCGTAGGCCGGGTCCATCTGCCGGTCCAGGCTGTACACCACATCCGCGGCCGTCACCGCGGCGCCGTTCCAGAACTTCACGCCGGGCCGGAGCGTGAAGACCATCGTGGTCGGTGACGGCGTGGCGACAGTGGCCAGGCCCGGCTGGATGGCGCCATCCGGCGCCTGCAGCAGCAGGGACTCGCACATCAGCGAGATGGCGGTGTTCTCCGGATAGTCGAAGGCGAAGATCGGATCGAGCGAGTTCACCGGCCGGTACACCGCCCAGGTGACCGAGGCCACCGGCTTGGAGCCGGCCGGGATGGATGTCACCAGGCCCTTCGTCGGCGACACCTGACCGGAGCTTCCGGCGCTGCTCGTGCCGGCCGAGCGTCCGCAGGCCGCGGCGAGGAGTGCGCATGCTGCCAGTGCGGCCGCAGCCGCCGATGTCCGCGATCTCGGACTGATCTGTCCTCCCGGAACGTGTGCTCTGTCCGGCGCGAGCCGGTCTGGTTGCTGCCGGTCAGGCGAGCGATGCTCGCCGCCAGGCCAGCTCGCCCCTGATCCATGTCTGAGTGACCGAGGCCTGGCCGATGTCAGTGCTAGTGATGTGGCGGAGGTCGGCGTCAACGACGGCGAAATCGGCGTCCAGCCCGGCGCGAACCGCGCCCGCCGCCGAGTCGAGCCCGTTGATCCGGGCGCTGCCCGAGGTGTAGGCAGCCAGGATCGCGGTCAGGCTGAGCCGCTCTCCGGGCAGGAACGGGTCAATGTCGCCGCGGCCGTCGCCATCCGGCGCGATCCGGTTGACGGCGACGTGCGCTCCCCACAGCGGATTCGGGCTGCTCACCGGCCAGTCGCTGCCTGCGCACAGTGCCGCCCCGGCATCCTGCAGGGACCGGAACGGGTACTGCCAGCCAGCCCGCCTGTCGCCGAGGAACGGGATGGTCAGCTCGTCCATCTGCGGCTCGTGCGCGGCCCACAGCGGCTGGATATTGGCGGTGGCAGACACCTCCGCGAACCGCGGGATGTCGTCCGGATGCACCACCTGAAGGTGAGCCAGGTGGTGCCGGTGCCCGCTGTCGCCGTTGGCCTGCCTGGCGGCCGCCACGGCATCGAGGGCGTTGCGGACGGCCCGGTCGCCGAGCGCGTGGAAGTGCACCTGGAAACCAGCCCGGTCCAGGGCGGTCACGAAGCGCGGCAGCTCGCCGGGGTCGATGAAGTCGAGCCCGCTGACACCGGTCGCGCAGCCGCAGCCGTCGAGGTACGGCTCCAGCATCGCGGCGGTGTGGTTCTCGGCGACGCCGTCCAGCATCATCTTGACGCTGGTCGCCCGGAACCGGTCCGCCGTTGCCTCGCCGCGCCTTTCGATCAGCTCGTCCAGCTGCTCCAGGCCCCGGTGCCGGTCCCACCACAGCGCGCCGACGACCGTGGCCAGCAGCGTGCCGTCCCGCGCGGCACGCAGGTAGGCCGGGATCGGGTCGCCGTGTCCGTTCATGCGGCCGACGATCGCGTCCTGCCAGCCAGTGATGCCGAGCGACAGCAGGTGCGCCTGGGCTGCCTGCAGGGCCTCATCCCGGTCGTCCTCGGTCGCCGCCGGTATCAGGCGGGAGACCAGCCCGGCCGCTCCCTCCTGGAGCATGCCGGCCGGGTTGCCGCCCGCGGTCCCGCTCGATGCGCCCGTCCGGCGGGTCGGGTGTCGATGCGTCGATTCCGGCCAGGGCCAGCGCCCGGCTGTTGACCCACGCGCCGTGACCATCCCGGTTGGGCAGGAAGACCGGGCGATCGGGAACGAGGCCGTCCAGCGGCCCGGCCGTCGGCACGCCGCCGGGAAATGCCTCCATCGACCAGCCGCCGCCGGTGATCCAGCTGTCGCCAGGATGGCTGCGGGCATAGTCCGCGATGATGCCGAGGTACTCGGGCAGTGACCTCGCGGCACTGAGATCACAGCGGCGCAGCTGCTCGCCGGCCGCGACCGGGTGCGCGTGCGCATCAATGAAACCCGGCAGCAGGGTTCCGCCTGCCAGGTCGACCACTGCGGCCCGGCCAGCGGCGTGCGCCGAGTCCACCGCGGTGATCTGCCCGCCGCGCACCCGCACGGCGGTGCCCTCCGGCAGGAAGCGGTATCCGTCGAAGACGGTTCCGTTGCAGAAGAGCAGCTCGCTGTGTTCGGCTGGCACCGGGATCTCCCTTCTGTGCCGGGTTGCCCGGTACTCAAGCAGTTGACAAAGATATTGTCAATGCCTTTGACTGGCGCAGCCGCTGATAGGCTTCCGCCGACCCTGAGGGAGGCCGCGCCACTGCGGCGGAAGGAGGCCGCAGTGACCGCAGCGACAGCGCGCGCGCGGTCGCAGCAGCCGCGCAGGGGTCTCCGGCGGGGGAGCCTGAGCAAGGAGCTCATCGTCGCCGAGAGTCTCCGGCTGCTCGACGAAGGCGGCATCGACGGCTTCAGCCTGCCCAAGCTCGGCCGGGCACTCGGCGCTGATCAGACGGCCGTGTACCGCCACTTCGCGAGCAAGGATGACCTCGTTCTCGCGATCGCCGACCGGCTCATCGAGGAGGCGATGGACGGGCTCGAGCCGCTGCCCTGCTGGGTCGACACGCTGACCGAGATGACCAGGCGGATGCGGGTCACCTACCTGGCGCACCCGGCAGCTGCCTCAATGTCCGCCTACCGGACGACGCAGGGCCCGGCCGAGCTGCGCGCGGTCGACATCCTGATCGGCGCCATTCTCGAGGCCGGCTTCGAGGGCGCGCAGGCAGCGCTGATGTACCGGGCCATCGGGGACTTCTCGCTGTCCTGGTCTGGCGGCGAGGCCGCATTCCTGGCCCTGGACCAGGGGGCGCAGCAGACCGACCGGGCTGCCTGGACCCGGGCCTACCTGTCGGTCAGCCGCGAGCACTACCCCAGTATCTGGCAGGTGCGGGCCGAGCTGCCGGACGTCGCCGACGACGCCATCTTCGAGGCGATCCTGACTGTCGTGATGACCGGGATCCGCCAGCTCGCGCCCCGGCCGTGCAGCTGCCACGCGCCGCCGTCGCCCGCTGCGAGCCCCGCCGGGTAGCCGCCGGCCGCAGCGCCCGCCGCCGGGAGGCGAGACGCAGCGGATGGGGGCCTGGTTGGTGCTGCCCCAGCGACACCGACGAGGCACCCATGATTGGCTTGCGGGCCCGAGCGTGTCCGGTTCGCGGGCACTAGTCCGAAAGCAGCTCCAGCAGCGTGTCCCCGAGAACGCTGCGGTACGGCGCGGCCCGGCGCGCGGCGCTCGCCAGCTCCGTCCAGCGCAGCCCGAGCTTGCCGCGCAGCTGCTCGTCCTGGCGCGCCAGGTCGGGAAGGACGTCGTCGTGACCGGCCGCAGCGGAGGCGATCAGCCTGGCCCGGGCGGACCCGATGTGCGGCAGTTCCGCTATCCGGGCGATCGCCCGATCTGCCGGCAGCGCCCGCAGCGTGCACTCGTCGTACCGGTCCGGCGTCGCCGCGAATGCCCGCGCGAGTGCGAGGATGTTCGCCGCACGGTGCGGCGCGATGCCATAGCCAGTGAGCTGCTGGTCACCGGCGGTCAGTAAGTCGGCGGCGTCCGGCGGAAGCTGCAGCCGGCCAGCTGAGCGCCCCAGCTCAGACCACAGTCGCAGGACGGGGGGCGCGTCCGGATCCCCGCCGCACAGGAACATCAGGCAGTACGACCAGAGGGCGGCAGCGGCAGGCCGGCGAACCCAGCTGCCGTTCTCTGCCAGGCCGCCGAGCCCGCTGCCGTCCAGCGCTGCCGACACGGCGGCCGTGTCGAGATCAACGTGGAAGCGGCGCCTCACCAGCTCGCCCAGCCCGGGCGCGGCTGGCGTTACCGCCAGCCGCCTTCCGGCGGCAGTCACGGTTACGGTCTGGGGCCCGTCCGCCTGCAGGTACGGCGTGGTGATGGCGCCCGTGCCGGCGTCCACGGCCTCGCCAGGCACGCGGACCTCCTGATTCAGCACCCGCAGCGCCCAGGCCCAGTCGAGCCAGCCCGGACGGTCAATCAGAAGCTGCTGGTCCACACCGACACCCTAAAACCCGCGGGTGTCGAAGCCGGGTTAGTGGCGCTCTGGCGCCACTAACCCGGCTTTCATGACGCTGCTAGGGCTTGCGCGCGACCGCAGCCCACATCGGGACCGAGGCCGACAGGCTCGTCGGAGCATCCGGCCGCCACAGCGGGGTCTGCGTGACGCCGGGCTCAAGCAGCTCCCAGCCGGCGAGGAACCCCGCTACCTGCTCCTCGGTCCTGCGGGTCTGGCCGGTGACGACCGAGGCGTTGTAGCGGCGCGCGACTTCCGCGACCTTCTCGGTCTGGATGTCCGCGGCCGGGTGCGAGATCACCAGGTAGCTGCCGGCCGGTACCGCGTCCCGCAGTCTCGCCACGATCCCGTACGGGTCGTCAGAGTCGGGGATGTGATGCAGGACGGCGACCAGCATGATCGCGACGGGCAGCCCGAAGTCCAGCGTCTCCGCTGCCTCCGCGAGGATCTTCGCTGGCTCGCGCAGGTCAGCTTCCAGATAGGCGGTTGAGCCCTCCGGCGTGCTGGTGAGCAGCGCGCGAGCGTGGGCCAGCACGATCGGGTCGTTGTCGACGTAGACGATGCGCGCGTCCGGCGCGACCGACTGGGCGACCTCGTGCGTGTTGCTGGCGGACGGCAGCCCGGTCCCGATGTCGAGGAACTGCCTGATGCCGGCCTCGCCGGCCAGATAGCGCACTGCCCGGCCGAGGAAGGCGCGGTTCGCCTGCACGTCCGTCCGGATCGCCGGGCGGACCTCGATCACCTGCTCGCCCGCTGCCCGGTCGGCGGCGAAGTTGTCCTTGCCGCCCAGCCAGTAGTCATACACACGGGCTGAGTGAGCTACCGAGGTGTCGAAGGCCGGCGCCTCTCCGCCTGAGTCCGACTCCGACGACGCGCTGCCGGTCATGTGCTGCCTTTCCGAGCCGTGGGGTGCTGGCCATTCCGAGCTTGCATCAGAGCCTATCCCGGCCGGACCTATAACACCGTTTCCGCCCCTTGTTTCAGCTCTGACCGGTTATGGCCGCCGGCTTGGCGCGCAGAGGGCCGGACACGGTCCGCAGTCACAGTATCGATTGCTTTTCAGCACTTTCAGTCACTTCCCCCTTGAGGGTGGTAACTCTCAGAACACGCGAGTTCACGAAACGCAGCTTCCTTTACGTGATTTTCCTCCTAAAGACCACCCCTCGGCGTACGGTTGCATTCGTGAAATTGCAGGAGAGGAACGGAAGCCGATGCCTAAGAGTGGTTTAGTTGGCCCCGGGGCCGACCGTCTGATCCGCCGCGCACGGCGGAAGACAATTCAGCTTGCTGCCGCGGGTGCGGCCGCACTTGCCCTGATCGCGGGAACATCGGCCGTGGCCACGCCGGCCGCCCAGGCCAGCACGACCGAGACCGTCATCGTCAGCTCGACCGGTGCGCTGAGCCCGGTCAGCGCCGTGCTGAACGTACTCGGCACCGTGCTCACGCAGTTCCACATCATCAACGGGGTCGAGGCCACGATCCCGACGTCCGCGGTGTCCGCTGCTGAGCGCCCTGCCGGGCATCACCGTGACGCCGGACGTCTCGGTGACCGTGCAGTCGGCCGAGTCGAGCACCCCGGAGTCGACGGGCCCGCACACCCCCTCCGACGCGTTCCTGCAGCAGACCGGGGCCACCACGCTCGCGGCTGACGGCGATACCGGCCAGGGCGTCACCGTCGCCGTGCTGGACACCGGCATCGACAACCTGCCCGACTTCTCCGGCCGGCTCATCGGCGGCGTCGACCTGACCGGCGAGGAGCAGCCGTTCTCAGGATGGCTATGGTCACGGCACGTTCGTGGCCGGCCTGATCGCCGGCGACGGCGCCTCCTCGAACGGCCAGTACTCCGGCGAGGCGCCGGGCGCCAACCTGGTGTCGATCAAGGTGGCGGGACGCAAACGGCGACACCGACCTGGCGACCCTGATCGAGGGCCTGCAGTGGGCTGTCGACAACCAGAGCACCTACAACATCAAGGTCCTCAACATCTCGCTCGGCTTCAAGCCGTTCGAGTCCACCGTCATCAACCCGCTGGACCAGGCGGTCGAGGCGGCCTGGAACTCGGGCATCACGGTCGTGGCCTCGGCGGGCAACGCCGGGCCGTTCAACGGCACGATCCTGTCGCCAGGCGACGATCCGCTGGTGATCACCGTCGGCGCGCTGGACGACATGGCCCAGCCGAACGTCGCCGACGACGAGATGAACGACTTCAGCAGCGTCGGGCCGACCTCGCCGGATGGCTGGGCCAAGCCTGACCTGGTCACCTCCGGCCGGTCCGTGGTCAGCCTGGCCGCGCCGGGCTCGACGATCTACAACGACAATCCGTCCGCGCTGATCGGCTCGGCGAACTTCGTCGGCTCCGGCACCTCGTTCAGCGCCGCGATCACCAGCGGCGCGGCGGCGCTGGTCCTGGCCGACAACCCGAACCTCACCCCTGACCAGGTCAAGGCCCGGCTGCTCGGCACCACCAACCCCGGTCCGGTCGGCAACCCGTTCGTCGACGGGCACGGCGCGCTGAACGCCTACGCGGCGGCCACCGCCGGCCCGATGAACTTCAACCAGTCCAGCCCGCCCACGGTGCCGACCGCGCTCGGGCAGACGGTCTCGCTGTCGCCGCTGGGCGGTCTCAGCACCTGGAACGCCAGCCTCTGGTCCGGCACGCCGTGGAGCGGAAACGGGTCGTCGGGCGGCTCCGGCACTCTGACGGGTCTGCTCGGCTCCGTTCTCGGCGGAGCGCTCGGTGGTTCCGGCTCGGGCCCGGGGAACGGGGACAACTGGGTTGGCAGCGCCTGGAACGGCTGGGCCTGGACCGGGTCGGCCTGGAATAACGGCGGCTGGACCGGCAGCGCCTGGAACGGCCGCTACTGGACCGGGAGCGCCTGGAACGGCGGCGGCTGGAATGGCAGCGCCTGGCAGAGCGCGGCCTGGGACGGTCCGCCGGGAGCAGCGCGGATGCAGGGCTGTCCTTTGACAGCTCGGCCTGGGATTAAGGAGCCGACCTGTCATGCCGCGCGCAACCAGGCCCATCATTGCTGCCGCGGTCGCGGGCGGCGCGCTGACGCTGTTCGTCGCCGCCTGGCGGCAGCCGGCGTCGGCGCACCTCGGCATCAGCCAGTGGGTCGTCGCCGCCGACCATGGGCGTGCTCGTCCTGGGCAGCTGGGTGTGGCCGGTTGTGGTGTTCCGGGGCGGCGAGTCCGAGGCGTTCCACATGGACGAGGGCTTCTTCGTCATCCTCGCCCTGCTCGTGCCGCCGCTGCTCACCCTCGGGACCCTGGCGGTGGCCACGATCCTGGCTCAGGCGGCGAGCGGCGGGCGGCCGGTCAAGTCGGCCTTCAACGCCGGGCAGGTTCTGATCGCGGCCGGGTCGGCGCTGGCCGTGAGCCGCGGCATCGCCGCTCCGCGCAATCCGCTGACGGCGGAGCAGGTCGCCGCCGTCATGGTCGGCGTGGCCGCCTACCTCCTCGATCAACACCTTCCTGGTGTCCGGCATCATGGTGTCGATGGGCACGACCTGGCCCGAGTTCACCAGCGATCTGCCGATCCAGATCACGCTGGCCGGCGCGGGAGCGTTAGCCGGCGTGGTCCTCGCGCTGGCCATCCAGGCCCATCTATGGGCGGTCGTGCTGGCCGTTCCCGGCCTGGTCCTTGAGCGCCGGCTGATCAGCGCCCGGTTCGCGGCGCTGCATGACCGGTCCCGGATCGAGGGACTGTACGAGGTCACGCTGGAGGCCAACCGCGGGCTGCGGCAGCAGGCGGTGCTCGAGACGATCCTGGCGTCGGTGCGGCGGCTGCTCCGCAGCCCGCAGGCGACGCTGACTCGCGGTGATCCCGGCCCCGGTGCAGCTCGCCGCCAGCGTCACCATCGCCGGCGAGCAGCAGTGGCTGGTGGCGTCCGGCCGGCGCCGGGATCGAGCCGTTCGACGACGCCGACCAGGGCCTGCTGCGGGCGCTGGCCGCCGTCGGCACCGGCGCGCTCAGCAACGCCGAGCTGTACCAGCAGGTCCGCGTCGAGCGGGAGAGGCTCTCCTCGATCACGCTCAACATCGGCGAAGGCGTCTGCGCGATCGACGCCGACGGGAAGCTGACCTTCGTCAACCCCGCCGCGGCCGACATGATCGAGCTGCCGGCACTCAACATCGCGACCGGCGAGCCAGGACGGCGAAGGGGCGCAGGCTGCGCCGGATTTCCTGCTCGTTCCGGCCCTGCGAAGCCATGCGGACGGGCCGCACCATCCGGGAGGACGACGCGCGTTTCCGGGGCGAGAACGGCGTCCGCCATCCCGGTCGCCTACACGGCGTCGGCGGTGCTGAGCGGAGGGGAGCCGTCGGGCGCGGTCATCGCCTTCCGCGACATTACCGAGCGCAAGGCGTTCGAGGACGAGCTGCACCATCACGCCTTCTACGACGGCCTCACCGGGCTGGCGAACCGCCGGCTGCTGGTCGAGCGGCTCGACCAGGCACTGCAGCGGTCGGTACTGGACCGCAAGACGCACGCGCTGATCTTCGTCGACGTGGACCGCTTCAAGAGCATCAACGACAGCCTCGGCCACGTGACCGGCGACGAGTTCCTGGTCGCGATCGGCGCCCGGCTGAAGCGACGTGGTGCGCGGGCATGACCTGCTCGCGCGCTTCGGCGGCGACGAGTTCGTGGTGCTGCTGGAGGACGTGGCCGGGTGGACGAGGCCGTCGTCGCGGCGCGGCGCATCTGCGCCGCGGTCGAGCAGCCCATGGTGCTGCCCGACGGCTACGAGATGGTCGCCAGCGTGTCGGTCGGCATCGCGCTGACCGAGCCGGGCAAGACCGCCGACGACGTGCTCCGCGACGCCGACGTGGCCATGTACGAGGCCAAGGCCAAGGGCGGCGGCGGCATCTACAAGGTGTTCGACCAGGCGTCCATGGGGACCCGCTCCTCCGAGCGGCTGCAGATCGAGGCCGACCTGCGCAAGGGACTCGAGCGGGACGAGCTCGAGGTGCATTACCAGCCGTTCTACTCCCTCGACGGGCAGCAGATCGTCGGCGCCGAGGCGCTGGTGCGCTGGCGTCATCCGGTCAACGGCCTGATCAGCCCCATGACGTTCATCCCGATTGCGGAGGAGACCGGGCTGATCCTGCCGCTCGGCCGGTACGTGCTGGAGCAGGCCTGCCAGCAGGTGCGCTCGATCCGGGACCGGCTGCGACGTGGACCTGCCGATCAGCGTCAACCTCTCGCCGCGCCAGTTCCAGGAGAGCGGGCTGCTGTCGCAGGTCGCGGCGGCGCTGGATGCCTGCGGGGCTGCCGTCGGAGCTCGCTCATCTTCGAGATCACCGAGACCATGGTCATGGAGGACCTTTCCGGCGCTCGGGAAGTCATGAAGAAGCTCTGACCGCCTGGGCGTGCGCCTGGCTATCGACGACTTCGGCACCGGCCACTCCTCGCTCGCCTACCTGAAGCAGTTCCCGGTGCACGAAGTGAAGGTGGACCGCGCGTTCGTGCAGGGCGTCGCGGAGAGCCCGGTGGACTCGGCGATCGTCCGGGCCGTCATCGACCTGGCCAATGCCATGGGCATCGCCGCGGTCGCCGAGGGCGTGGAGACGCAGGCGCAGGTGGCCGGGCTGCAGGATGCTCGGCTGCCAGGTGGCGCAGGGGTTCTACTTCTCGCACCCGCTCGGTGCCGACGACTTTGATGCGCTGCTGACGAAGCATTTCGCCCCCGACGGGCCGGAGGTGGTGCTGATCAACGCGGGCGCGCAGGTGCCGGTGCCGGGCTGGTGGCGGCCCTGGTGCCGCGGGCGTCGCCGCTGGGACGGGCATGACCAGCCGGTCCCATGGCATGCCGAGCCTGGCCGCCGTCCGCGGCACCCGCGCGTAGCCGAGGGTTGCCCTTCCGACCTTGTGACGATTGCGGTCACATCGGCGGGTAATTTGCCGGGTTTGATGCCCTGAAAGTGTCACAGTGTGCCGCCCCGCGATGACCGAGGCAGCAGCGGCCGGCGTCGCCCCGGCAGCAGCGCGGCGGGCAGTCAGCGCTCAGCCGTCCGCCGGGCTCCAGTTGAGGATGTCGATGCCGCGCAGCCGGGCGTCGGCAACGGCGACGAGGCTCGCGGCCGCGGATAGCTGGCGCCGCTGAGCCGGGGTCAGGTCGGCGACGAGAACGGCGAGCGCGGCCTCGAAGTCAGCCCGCGCCCGGTGGAAGAGTTCCCGGCCGGCGGGCGTGATGGTTACCTGAACACTGCGGCGGTCGCGCACCGAGGCGACTCGCCGCACGAGCCCGCGCTCCTCCGCCCGATCGACGAGCCCGGTCACGCTCGACTTGTCCAGCTGGAGAAAAGCCGCCAGTTCCGTGATCGTCGGGCGCCGGTCGCTGAGTATGCCGAGCAGCCGGGTCTGGATGATCGACGCGTCGTGAGCGGCCGCGACCCTGGTCAGTGCACCCTGCACGGCAAAGGACAGCTGAGCAAGCGCGTCGACCAGGCCCAGGTCGGCCTCGCCGGGCGGGGGCGCGGAGGCGTCAGAGCGCGCAGCTCGGCGGCTGGTCGGAGCCATGAGTGTGAGTCTAGGTGCAATTAGATGGTGACACCAACTATAGTAGATGGCGACGCGAACTATTCTGACGCTAGCCCGGTGTCAGGCGGACGGGAAATGAGCCCGATGAGCATGCACGCGGCCGTAGTCAGGTCCTTCGACCGCCCGCCCCGGTACGAGACCTGCGACGCTCCCGAGCCGGCCGGACCGGATGAGGAGCTCGTCGACGTTCTCGCCGTCGGGCTGCATCCGCGCGTGCGCACTGGCGCCTCGGGCGGCCACTACACCAGCACCGGCACGCTGCCGATGATCCCGGGCGTCGACGGTGTCGGCCGGCTGGCGGATGGCCGCCGGGTGTACTTCGTTGTTCCGGATGACACCCGGGGTTCGATGGCCGATCTCGCGGTTGTCGACCGGCGCCGGATCGTCGCGCTCCCGGACGACGCGGACGTGAGCAAGGTCGCCGCTGCTATGAATCCGGCCATGTCCGCCTGGGTGGCGCTGCGCCGGCGGGTTCCCCTGCAGCCGGGCCAGTCGGTGCTGGTGCTCGGGGCCACCGGGAACGCGGGCAGCATGGCCGTGCAGGTCGCCAGGCGCCTGGGGGCCGGCCGGGTGGTCGGCGCTGGCCGCAATCCCGGACAGCTCGCCGCGCTGCCCGCGCTCGGAGCCGACGCGGTGGTGGCGCTCACCGGCGATGCCGCGGACACGGCCGCGCGCCTGGGTGAGGCCGCCGCCGAGGTCGACATCGTGCTCGATTACCTGTGGGGCGAGCCGGCCGCCGGTGCCATCATGGCGCTGCTCAAGCGGCCGGGCCGACCGCAGCCGCGAGCTGAACTGGATCCAGATCGGTGCTATGGCCGGGCCGACGATCGAGCTGCCGTCGGTGGCGCTTCGTTCGGCTAACTTCCGGCTGCAGGGAAACGGGCAGGGTGCCGTCTCGCCGCGAGGCTATCTGGCTGAGCTGCCGTCGCTGATCGGCGAGATCAGCGCGGGCACGATCGCCGTGAACGCCCGTCCGGTACCACTCGCCGGGGTCGAGGCCATCTGGACCCTGCCGGAGACTCCCGGCGTGCGCACTGTTCTTATCCCGGCGGGCTGATCTTATCCTGGCGGGCTGAGCGCGACGGGCGTCCGCAGCTGTGCCGGGCAATCGAGCGGTTTGGAAACGATCATGCCGGGCACGGGGAGGTGCTCCGAGCACGTTATCCGCGCATGAGGGCCAGGCCCTCGGCGGTCCGGTCATTACGGTGACAGTCGGTTCCTGGACGGGATGGGCTTTCACCTGACTCTTGTGGCTTCGCGTGCCGGGGCCCTTTCGCTGCCGATGCATGGGATAACTGGCCAATGAGCGACGCCACCGATACGCACGCTGATCCGCCCGGCCGGAGGCAGCGGCTGGAGCAGTGGCTCTGGCACAGGCGGCGAACGAGGCTGGTGATGTCGGCTGCGTTCGGGGTGGTCGCGCTCGTGCTCGCGGCCGTGTTCGGGAACTGGATCTACGCCCCCGCGATCGGCTGGGACGCGACCGCGCTGGTGTTTACCGGAAGCGTCTGGTTCGGCATCTGGCCGCTGTCGGCGGACACGACGGCGAAGCGCGCGACCTGCGAGGATCCGAGCCGGGCGGCGAGTGATGTCCTGACCCTGTGCGCGGCCGTCGCCAGCATCGCGGCCGTCGTCCTCGTGCTGGTTCGCGCCCATTCCGAGGCAGGCGCGGCGAAGGGCCTGCTCGCCGCGCTCGGCCTGCTGACCATCGCGGTGTCCTGGCTGACCGTGCACACGATCTTCACGCTGCGGTACGCGCTGCTGTACTACACCGAGCCCGTTGGCGGCGTCGATTTCAACTGCGACGAGCTGCCGTGCTACCGCGACTTCACCTATCTCGCCATGACGATCGGCATGACCTTCCAGGTCTCCGACACGAACCTGAAGTCCACGGCGATCCGGGCGACTGCCCTGCGGCATGCGCTGCTGTCATATCTGTTCGGCTCGCTAATTCTCGCGGCGGCGGTCAACCTGATCGCCGGGCTGAGCTGATCCCGGCCGGTTTCCGCACCGTAAGGCAAAGACATTGACCGGCGGGAACGAGCCCGTTCCCGCCCCGGTAGTTTGTCTGCCCGGGTCTTTTCTCCTGCCGGGAAGGTAACAGCAGACCATGGACGACGGCACTGCTGAACTGACGGAGGACGCCATCATCCGCCTCGGCGGATGGCATCCGCGGTACGCGCGCGTCGTGCTGATCGAGCACGACGACCGGCAAGCCATCGTGCTCGTCGACGGGAACGGGGACGATTCCGAGCTGGAGGTGGAGTACTGGCATCGCGACGACGACAACGACGGCCTGTGGCGGCCCGGCTCCAGCTCGGGTCACGGTTCGCTCGCGACTATGCGGTCCTCGAGCTGGGACGCGGGCGATTTCGTCGCCGCGCTCGGCCGGGCGGAGCCGGGTTCCGAGGTCAGTATCGAGTTCGCCGGCCGCGTCTATCTACGGCGGGCGAACAGTTTCGGAGCCTGGGGGTTCGTGCACACTCGCCGCGGCGTGCCCGGTGCTGATCTGCCGGCGGTGACGGCCGTCCGCCCGCCGCAGGCCTAACGGCGCGGAAGGCGGCTTCCTCCCCGGGGCTTCGGCGCTCCAGGGCCGACGACGGCTCGCGGCGCTGGCAGGCCCGTCAGTGCTTTACGACAGCGATCACGAGAATGATGAACACGACCAGCACGATGGTGCCCCGCAGTGCGAACTTCCGGATCTCGCGCCGCATGCCTTTGATCTGCCCCTTGCGGGACCGGATGCCCAGGCGGGCCTGATTGGCGCGGGTGGCGTGCCACACCACCAGCCCAACGGCGATCGCGACAATAAGGACCAAGACGGAATCCGATCTGGGGGCATTGGACCAGGTACGTCTAGCACACTGTGCGGCGCTACGGTGTGTCAACTGCTGCTGCGGCGTGTCGATCATCCGTGATGATCGGAATCAGGCGCCGTCTAGAACGGCGGCGGATCGTCGTGAGCGCCGGGGATAGCGGCGAACGGGTCGGACGGCACCGCCGGGCCGTCGTCGACGCCCGCCCAGACGCCCTGCTCGCTCGGCCGGGTGGCCCAGGCCGGGAACGGGAAGTCGACGGCCAGCGGCACCGGGATGTCGGGCTGGGCGATGAACATCGTGCCCGGCTTCGCGATCATCGCGCGTGCGCGCTGGGCGGGCGGCAGGAAGCCGTACTCGGGCCGCTCGGCCTCGGCCGCGTCCAGCCGTCCGGCGACCCTGATGGCGCAGTTGGACAGGATCCGCCGCTCGACCTCGCTGGCGGTCTGCTGCGCGCCGATGAGGATGACGCCGAGGGAGCGGCCACGTTCGGCGACGTCGAGGAGGATCTGCTTGATCGGGCTGTCGCCCTCGCGCGGCGCGTACTTGTTGAGCTCGTCGAGGACGACGAACATCAGCGGCCGGGCGGTGCCCTGGCGCTCCTTGCGGGCGAATTCGCCTCGCAGCGTGACGCCGACGACGAATCGCTGCGCCCGGTCGGGCAGGTTATGCAGGTCGACGACGGTGACCTGGGCGCGGCTGGTGCTGATGGATCGCTCGCCGCGGTGCGCCAGATCGCCGCGGATGATCGCCGTGAGCGGCTTGACGGCCGAGCGGAGCCGGCGCAGGAGTGCGTTGATGCTGCCGGTGACCGCGCTCCCGGCGACCCAGTTCCCGCGCAGTGAGTCGTCACCGAGTTCAGCCTCGAGAAGTTCGACAAGGTCGCCGAACGACCGGATGATCTTGTCGTTAGCCGGGTCGACGCCGCTGATCCTGACGGCGCCGTCGGTCCCAGTGCTGACAGCGTCCCGCTTCAGCCGGGCCGCGACCTGGCCGATCAGCATTGTGTACTGGGCTCGCTCGTCCTCAGCGTCGGCGAACACGAACGGCAGCAGCTCGTCCTCGCAGAATTCCCGCAGCGTCCAGTAGAACGGGCTGACGGCCTTGTCCCGCGCGGACACGTCGGGCGTCCCGGAGGCGTCGCCCTTCCGGGGAGGGGCAAAGACCCTTACGTTCTGGAACGGGGCAGCTGGAAGTCCCAGTTCTTCGTAGCGCTTGCGGTGCTCAGGGGTGAGGCGCTGGTTGGCGTAGTCCAGGAAGAGAAGGTCCTCGCCCTTGACCGAGAACACCAGCATCTTGGTGTTGTGCGCTTCGGCGGCCAGGACGCCGGAGTTGAGGATCGAGTGCAGCAGGAACAGCGCGAAGCTCGTCTTGGTCGCGATCCCGGAGACGCCGGAGATGGAGACGTGCGCGCCGCGGGTGCCGTCGACGAACTCGAAATTGATGTAGACCGGCTGTCCGTCGCGGCCGAAGCCGACAGGCACCTTCTGGTCGCCCATCTCGTCGAAGTACAGCGCCGAGTCGCGCTGCTTGCCGGTGGCCCGCGTGACCGCGGCACCGGGCGCCGGCGGCACGTAGACCTCGGGCTCGACCCTGGTGACGGTGACCTGCGCGACCTCGGCGATCTCCGCAGGGAGTGCTCCCTGCTGGATCAGGAAAACATCCGAGGCGAAGCGTGCGCCTTCGTGCACGGCCTCGACGTTCGTGACGACCCCGGAAATGCGCACCGGCAGCTGCCCTGGCAACTCGCGGCTCGTCACGACCACGTCGTCGAGCTGAAGGTACTGATCCGCGGCGATCGCAACCGAGAACTGCAAAGGAGTCGCCGCAGTCGTGCCGACGACGAGGCCTACTGGCTGCGCCCGCTCAAAGTTGTTCACTATGCCCAGATTCCGTCCAGCGACGTTTGCGTCAGTTCTACAGCGTAGGCCCGCACGTCCGCCCGGCGGTGCGGTCTGGGAGTACACCACGATGGGGTGCCTGCAAAAGGCCTGAACCACTTAGGAACGGGGCGGCAGGTACGGCCTGCCGCCCCGTTCTGCGATCGTGCCCAGCCGAGATCGGCTACGGAGAGTATCTTTCAGATACACTGCGCGTCATCAGCGGAGGAGACTGGGCGCACGCGACCGCGGCCCGGGCCAGGGCATCCGCAGCGGTCATTGATCCGCTGACTGGCCGGCGCACAGACAGCCGTGACGACTTTCTGGCGGGGGCAAGGCACCGTGATCAGCAGGCGGGATGCGTTACAGGCAGGCGTTCTCACGGCCTGCGCAGCCGGGCTTGGCTCCCTGGAGGCGCCGCCCGATGCCAGGGCGGCGGCCGAAACAGCGGAGCGGGTCAGCCGCCGGGAGTGGAAACGGCTGGCTGACTCGCTGTCCTCGCATGCCGCCCTCTACCGCCCGTGGGACCCCGCCTACCGGCCGCTGGCGATCCCGTTCAACCACCGGTACTCCGGGATCAAGCCTGCCGGAATCGTCGCCTGCGCTACCGCCAGGGACGTCCGCGAAGCGCTGCGCTGGGCTCAGCAGGTCGGTCTTCCTGCCGTCCCCCGCTCCGGGCTAGGCCACAACTACGCCGGATACTCCACGACCACGGGCCTGCTGCTGAACATGGCCCGGATGAAAAGCATCGTCTCCGTGCCGCTGCCGGGCAATGCCCGCGTGCAGACCTACGGGCCGATGACAGTCGTCCATGACGCGGGAACCGTCACCGTCGGAGCCGGGGTCACCAATCACGATCTGCATCCGATGCTGGAGGACCGGGGCATGTTCGTGCCCACGGGCCGCTGCCCCTCGGTCGGGGTTGCCGGCCTGGTACTGGGCGGCGGAATCGGCTTCAGCGACAAGATGTTCGGGCTGACCTGCGACCGGCTCATAGCCACGACCGTCGTGCTCGCCGACGGAAGGGTGATCGAGGCCAGCGAACAGGCTCATCCCGACCTGTTCTGGGCCTGCCGCGGCGGGGCGGGCAACAACTTCGGTGTCCACACCTCGTTCACCTTCAGGTACGAGCAGTTCCACGGCAACGTGGCGTTCTACCAGTTTCGCTGGACCCTGGACTCCGTACTGCCGGTCATCGCCATGACGCAGCAGATCGTGCAGGACGCCGTCGCCGACAAGCGGTTCCACTGCCGTCTGGGCATCGGGACCCAGGGACGGACCAGGAGCCAGATCCGTGCGAACGCCAACGTCAATGTGATCGGCCAGCACTACGGCACCGTCGAGGAGCTGCGCGCTCTCCTCGCCCCGCTGCTGAGCATCGGAACCGCGGCCGAGCGCGCCCGCAACAGCGCAGCCATCCGCGAGGTCACCCCCGGACAGGCGGGCAAGCTGCTGGCCGCGACGACCCCCGTGGACCGGTTCGCGAGCAAGTCAGCGGTCCTGACCTCCCGGACGCTGCTCACCAGCAGGCAGGTCAGCGCCGCAGCCGAGCGGCTACTCGAGTGGCCGGGCAGCGGTAACAGGGACGGAGCCGGCCTGGCGATGTTCGCCCTGGGCGGCGAGATCAACCTGGTGCCGGCGGAAGCGACCGCGTTCGTGCACCGAGACGGCCTGTTCATCCTCGCTGCCGAAACATGCTGGGCCGACCACGATCGCCCTGCACGTCGCCGCCGCGAACCTGCGCTGGCTCGACCAGTTCTACACCGAGATCTTCGGTAGCTCGCCTCCCGAGTATTCGTACCAGAACTTCCCCGATCCGACGCTGACGGACTGGCGGCGAGCCTATTACGGCGAGAACTACTACCGGCTGGTCCGCGTCAAGCAGAAGTACGACCCGACCGGCTTCTTCAGCTACCCCCAGGCAATCGGCTCCCGGCGCCGGTGAGGGCCTGGACTCGGCTCAGCGGCTGCGTTCACTGCGGGCGCGCCCGGGCACCGGCCAGGTCGTCGGAACGCCCGGCGGCCAGCCGTGACCACTGCGCGGTCGGGCGCCCGGCGGTGCGGAACTGGCCGCCGTTGTTCTCCCAGTGCTTCGGCCAGCCCTCGGGCGAGTCCTCGAACTTTTCCTGGCGGCCGTAGACCGTCATGTCCAGCAGCCCGTACGCCGGCGTCATCACCTCGGGGGCGCGGCCGCTGGTCCAGTAGGTCTCGTACACCCGGTCGCCGTCCCGCAGGTACGCCACGATCATGCCGAACCAGCGGCCGGCCAGCAGCGCGTCGGCCGACTCCTGCGCGGAGTACCAGGGCATCTCATAGCCCATGAAGCGCCGGTACGCGGCGGCCTCCTCGTACGGTCCCTGCGAGAACGTCGCGTAGGTGACGTCGCGCGCGTGCAGGTAGGAAATCTCGCTGACCTGCCCGTTGAAGAACGTGCAGCCCTCGCACTGGTCCGCTGCGGGCTTCCCGTCATGCCACATGTGGTAGTAGACGATCAGCTGGCGGCGGCCCTCGAACACGTCGATCAGCGGCACGCGGCCCTGCTCTCCGGTCAGCGGGATCGACGGGTCCACCTCGACCATCGGCAGCCTCCGCCGGGCGGCCGCGATCGCGTCACCTTCACGCGTATGCGCCTTCTCCCGAACCAGCAGCTCGTCGAGCTGAGCCTGCCAGCTCGCCCGGTCCGTGACCGGCGGCAGCGGAGCGTTCTCGATGCCCCTCGGCGCCATCTGCACGTTCTCCGGCTTGTCGTTCATCGTGCCTCCCTGCGATAGCTCGCCGCTCTCGCGAGCCTAGCGAGACCTTCCGACATTCGACGAACAGCAAAGACCCTTCTGGACACCGGGAACGGGCAATCCAGCCCGGCAGCTACCCAGCGGCCGCGGTGAGAGGAGACCGGCTCAGGCCAGATCGGCCAGCGCTGGGGCGAGAGTTTCCAGCTGCGCCAGACTCGCGCCGACGCTGCCGCCGCCGGGGATCAGCGCGACGTGGTCCGCGCCGGCATCCAGATGCTCCCTGATCAGCGCCGCGATCCGCTCCGGGCTGCCGTGCCCGGAGAGCGCGTCGACCAGCCGGTCGCTAACGGCGGCCACCTCATCGGCAGTGAACCCGAACTCCGCAAGCGCAGCCGCCCGCGACGGACTGCGGGCGATGCCGGCGGCGACGCTGTCGCGGGCAGCCGCCCGCGCCCGGTCGGCGTCCGCGTCCGCGGTGAAACCGAGGCCGACGACGATCAGCTTGTCCGGGCCGAGCTGTTCCCGGGTGCGCGCGGTGAACGCCGGCGGCATCCCGGCGGGCATGACGCCGTCCGCGAGCTCTGCGGCCAGCGCGACCATCTTCGGGCCGTTCGCGGCGACGATCCGCGCGAAGGGCGCCTCGGGCGCGGGCGGCTGCACCGGGGCCTTCATCCGCTCGAGGTAGTCGCGCATGGTCGCCAGCGGCAGGCCGAACTCGCGGCCCGCCACCTCAGCCTGCTGCGGGTAGCCGACGCCGAGGCCGAGAACGAACCGGTCCGGGTACGCCTGCGCCAGCAGCGCTGCGGCGGCGTTGGCGATCTGCGGAATCCGGGCCCAGATATTCGCGATCCCGGTCGCGAACGTCAGCCGCTCGGTAGCCGCCAGCAGCACCGCCACCTGGGCGAACACGTCCTTGCCGCCGACCGGCTCGTTGGACCAGGCAGCGGGGTACCCGGCCGCCTCGATCCGGCGCGCCGCCTCGCGCTGCCCGTCGATCGACGGCGCCTCGGTGAACGAGGCGGGCACGAACCCGCCGACCTTCCCGAGCGCGCGCCGGGCCGCGCTGACCACCGTCGTGTCATCCATGCGAGTCCTTTCCCGGAATGGCCCGAGGTACTGGCAGCAACGTTAGCTAGCGGACCGACGCAGCTTGCCCGCGCGTCCCGCTAGCTCGTCATGGCGACGTACAGGGGCGAGCCGAGGAACACGACGTCCGGTGCCTCGAACTTGTCGTCCAGCTCATACCGGTAACCCCTGGCCGGCGGCCCGACCGCGAGGCGCTTGGCCAGGAACTCGACCCTGGTGGCGGGAGCGGGGCCCCGGTCCAGTTCGCTCGCCAGCGAGCCGAGCGCGTCGAACAGGGCGCCGGAATAGCCAGCGGCATCGGCGCTGTAGCTGGGATGGTCGGTGAGTCCGAACGCCTCGAGCACCGCGCTGATCAGGATCCAGGTCGCCGAGCCGCCGCGAGGATAGTTCAGTGGCCCATCCTGCGGCGCTTGCAGCAGATACGAGCTCGAGCCGCCGAGCGCAAAGACCGTCTTACTCGTCGCGCCGGTGAAAAAGACAATTCTCTGGTCGGCGCCGAACGGGCCCCAGTGAACATCGAGAGTGTCGAAGACGAAGGTCCCTGGCGCATCGATGGTCCCGCAGTCCTCATACTTTCTGATGTGCCGGGTGATCTTGTCGATCTGCCGGTACCGCGTGGGGTCGGCTGACCTGCCTTCCGCCCCGATGCGGGCGATGCCAGCTGAGACGTCCAGTTTCCAGTTTGCGATCAGGCCGCCCAGGCCCCGGCGCAGCTGGCCGCTGAGCATCTCGACCTTGGCGTCGGAGATATACAGGTAGTACTTCATTCATGCTCCTGCCAGTCGGCATACCCTGCCGTTCAGTGTGCCGTTCACGCGAAAGGCGGGCCAGCGGAGAGGCGGCGGCCGCTCAAAGGGCTCCACCGCGCGGTACTGCATCCGCGATCAGGGAGCGCTGAGCCCGTAGACCCGCATGGCGTTGCCAGACCCGATCATCTCGCTCACTCTGGGCACATCGGCGGGCGACCACGCGCCACTGGCGACAAAGTCAGCGGTGATCGTGCCGAGATCCCGGCGGAATCCGGCGGCGCCCAGATAGTGCAGCTCCGGCAGACCGAAGGCATCGGAGGAGTACAGCATCTTGTAGAACGGGGTGAGTTCCAGCGCCTCGGCGAGCACCGTCGCGGATCGCGCGCCGACGTGGTTGAGTGCCTCGCCGACGTCCATGTACACGTGCGGGAACAGCGCAGCCAGCGCCCCGGCCTGGCGGTGGTAGGGATAGCAGTGCAGCAGCATCACCGGAGTGCCGAGGTCCTGGCTCGCCGCCAGGAACTCGTGCAGCAGAGCCGGATCAGACAGATGCAGCCGCGAGTCCGCATCGCCGTACCCGGTGTGGAACTGCAGCGGCAGCCTGGTATCCAGCGCCGACCAGATGCCGTGCCGGATCAGGACCTGGTCGTCGAGGCGGGCTGATCCTCCCTTCTCGAGCGCGCGAAACCACCGGTCCCCGGCCGCCCTGACGTCAGGCAGCGCCGGCCGCTCCGGGTCCAGAGCCAGCCCTCCCCGGTAGCAGGCGATCGACTTGAAGCCGGCCGCGCCGGCGGCTGCGGCGGCGGAGATCGCTGCAGTCAGGTCGTCGGCAAACGCCGCCGCGGTGCTGCCGGCCAGGGCTACGCGCTCGGCGATGGACTCCAGCCTGACGATCTCCCGCGCCGGGGTATGGCTCAGCACCGCCAGCTGATCCGGCGTGGTCACCGCCTCGCTCTGGTAGCCGGTGTCCACCAGCCAGGCGCTGACACCGGCCGCGGTCAGCATGCGCCTGGCGACTTCGTCGGTGCCCAGCTCGAGACGGCGGGTCACGTAGTCGTCGGCGGTCGCCAGCGGGTCCAGGCCGAGCAGCGGCGCGCACCAGCGCCGGACGGCGAAGCCGAGCTGGGTGTCGAAGGCGGTGGTCCCCGGCGGCAGCGGCGCCGTCGACTCGGTCAGCATCGTCTCGATGGCATCGCGATTCAGGTCGCCCGACACTACCCCGTGGACGTGATGATCGATCAGGACCAGCTCGTCCACGGGGCGCGAGCCGTCAGGCATCCAGGACGGCAGCGTCAGTGCCGCCTTCCTCGCCGAGGATCGATCCGATCTGATCCACCGAGCCCGGACGCCGGGTCCGCAGCCAGACCAGTGCAGCGATGCCGATTACCAGCCAGACACCGGCGACGTACGGAGTCCACTTGAGGATGCCGGGCGGCGCCGGATAGATCGAACCGTAGAGCGCCGCGCCGAAGACCACGGCGCCGACGAGCGGGACAAGTACATGCACCAGCGGGTTCCACCGCCGGGTGTCCCTGGTCCGGTAGAAGAACACGATGCCGCCGACGCAGAGCATGACGTACACGATGATGATGACCAGCGTGCCGACGGTAGCCCAGAAGTAGTAATTGCTGAACGGCTGGCCGAACGCGGCGTCGGACAGCGGGTAGCCGATCAGCAGCGCCATCAGCACCGAGACGACCGTCACGGTCAGCGTGGCAGTCACCGGCGTCTTGAACCGGGGGTGAGTGCGGCCGAAGGCGGCGGGCAGCACGCCCTCGCGGCCCATCGCGAAGAGCGTGCGGGCGGCGGCGGTCGCACATGCGACGCACACGATGAAGGCCGAGCACATGCCGCCGATCTCGACCAGCGTGCCCAGCCAGGCTCCGACGAATGTGGTCGCGGTGGTCTTGAGCGCGACCGGGTCGGCCGCGAACGCGGCGCCATTCTTGACCCCGAACCCGATCGTGATCGAGTAGGTGGTCCACAGGTAGAACACCACCGCGAACAGTGTCGCCGCGATCACCGCGATCGGGATGTAACGGCGCGGGTTCGCCGTCTCCTCGCCGAAGTCGGCCGCGGTCTCGAACCCGATGTAGGAGGTGACGCCGAGGATGATCCCGTAGAAGACGCCGTTGAAGCCGCCAGACAGGGTGTGGCCGAAGGTAAACGCCGAGAGCGCCTGGCCGTGGCTGCCGCCTTTCGCGGTGGTGACCAGGTCGACCAGCACGATGATGGCCACCGTGGCGATACCGACGATCAGCTGCACTCTGGTGGTGACCCGGATCCTGATCGTTGACAAGATGACGAACAGCACCATGCCGATGAAGAAGAACAAGATCCAGAAGCCGGCGCTCAGGCCGAGCAGGTTAGCGGCGAGGTAACCGACCCCGGACATGGTCATCGGCACGAAGCAGATGAAGCCGAAGAAATACAGCCAGCCGGCCATGAAGCCAGCGTGCTTGCCCAGGCTCCGGCTGGCGTAGGTGTAGGCGTAGCCGGCTGACGCCATCCGGCGGGTGAACCCGATGACCACGAAAGCCAGCGCCAGGCAGGCGATACCGCCGAGCAGGAAGGCGAGCGGCGTGGATCCGCCAGCCGTCGTTGCCACCCCGGACACGTTCGAGCAGCATCGCCATGCCGGGTGCGAGCACCGACACGGAGATCGCGATCGCGTCCCACAGGCGGAGAGAGCCGTGCGCGAGCTCGCCGCTGGCGGCGCCCACAATCAGGTCGGGACTGGTCTTGGCCATGGCTCCGGTCCTTTCTTGTCCTTTACTCCGGCGCTGCTCCGCCCGGTTCGGCCATCAGCACTGTGTTCTCGTCGAGCACGTAGTCAAAAGCCAGCGGCGTGCAGTCCAGCTCCGCCAGCCAGTTCATGAACTTCATGTGCACCGGGTGGGCGCGGTAGGCGTTCATGGCGTCGACGTCGGGAAATTCCGTGTACAGCAGGTAGCCATAGCCGCGGTTGCGCGCGCCGGTCAGGTCGGTGCCGAGGCGGCACCTGGTCATCAGCCCGATCTGGCTGGGCCAGGACGCGACCATCTCGCGCATCTGCGCGGCCTCGCTCGCGCTGAGCTCACGCGGGAAGCTGAACAGCACGATGTGCTGCATCGACATCGCGGTTCCTCCTCAGTAGAACTCGAAGTACTCGCGCATTTCCCAGTCACTGACGTCCTGGCCGTCCGGCGGGGGCGCCTCCGCGACGGCGGCCTCGTACCTGGCCACCTCCGACCGCTTCATCTGCAGCAGGTAGTCGACCAGCGTGTCGCCGAACGACTTGCGGAAGAACGCGTCCTGCTCCAGCGCCTTGATGGCATCCGCCAGCGACGCCGGCAGAGGTGCGTTGCCGGTCGCGTACGGATCGGATTCGACGGGCGGAGGCGGGACAAGCTCGCGGCGGACGCCGTCGAGACCGGCCGCGATGTTCGCCGCCATGTACAGGTAGGGGTTGGCGGCCGGCTCGCCCATCCGCATTTCCACGTGGCTGTTGGTGTCGCCCGGCGCGCCCTGGATCCGGACCAGTGCGCCCCGGTTCTCCAGCGCCCAGCACACCCGGTCGGGCGCGAACGAGTACGGCCGGAACCGCTTGTAGCCGTTGACCGTGGGCGTGGCGAACAGCGTCATGGGCAGCGCGTGCTCGAGCAGGCCGGCCACGAACTGCCGGCCGCAGGCGGACAGGAAATCGTCCTGGCTGGCGAACACGTTGCGCCCGTCCTGCCGGGATAGCAGCGACTCATGCAGGTGCCAGCCCGAGGAGAAGAAGTTCGGCAGGGCCGGCTGCACATGAAGCTCGCCAGCAGACCGCGCCGCTGGCAGATCTGCTTGACCGCCGAGCGGAAGAGCACGACTGCGTCCGCGGCAGCCAGCCCGCTGATCGGGCTGAAGCTGAATTCCATCTGACCGGGGCCCCACTCGTCCTCCATCGAGCGCGGCGGCAGCCCGAGAGCCGTCAGCCCGTCGCGAATCGACTCCAGGGTGCTGGTCACGGAATCCAGCCGCACCTCGGACAGGTACTGGTAGCCGCGCTGAAACACGCTGACGGGCGGCGGCGGGGCCGTGAAGCCGGCGTTGGCCGGAGTGATGTGGTCCGAGTCGACCTTGACGATGTAGTACTCGACCTCGATGCCGGCCAGATAGTCGAAGCCCGCCTCACCCAGGTCAGCGAGCGTGCGGCGCAGCAGGCCGCGCCCGTCGAGCGGCACTGGCTGGCCGCTGGAGAAGTACGCGTCGCACAGCATCCAGCCGGTCCGGTCGGCCCACGGCAGCACGCGGAACGACGAGGCGTCGGGTACCAGCACGACGTCCGGGAAGCCGGTGAACTCGTCGATGCCGAACCCGCCCCCTGCGGCGAAGGCGGGAACGAACACCTGATTGCCGGTGTCGAGGCTGTAGATGGCGCCGGAGAAGTCGAGCCCGTTCGACATCGCCGTGATCGCCACCTCGGGCGACAGTGCCTTGGCGCGCGGCTGCCCGTGCTGATCCACGATGACCAGGCGCACGGTGCGCAGGTCCAGCTCGCGGATCCTGGCGGCCACCTCCTGCGCCGCGGCCGCCTGCTCAGCGGTGTAGAGGCCGTGCCTCGCGACGAAGCCTGGCTGGCCGACCCCGTCGACGTTATGTCCGCTGCCGTTCGGGCTGCTGGATGTCACCTGGCTGTCCTCCGAATCGGGAGACGGGTCTACGGGCGTAGCGTCCGTCCGGGTCTGGTCTCGGCGCGGCGCGTGCTCATCTGCTCGAGCAGCGCCGCGGCGAAGTTGTCGGGTTCCACGTCGGCGAGCGACAGGAAGGTCTCGGTCCGCTGCACGCCGTTGATCTGGAAGATCTCCTCCAGCAGCAGCTCGCGCAGGTGCGCGTGATCCCGGACGCGGAGCCGGACCAGCAGGTCCAGGCTGCCGGTAACCACGCTCATGTCTTGTGCCTCAGGGAGCGCGCGGATTGCCTTGATGATCTCGCTGAGCTCCACGCCGGGGCCTGCGGTCACCGCGAGGTACACCACGACCGGGATAGCCGAGCGCGGCCCAGTCCACGTCCACCCGGTAACCGCGGATCGCTCCCATTCGCTCGAGCCGGGCCAGCCTGTCGGCGACCGCCGGCGGTGACATCTCGATCTGCCTGGCCAGCGCCCGCTGCGACTGGCGCGCGTCCCTTGCCAGCGCGTGCAGCAGAGCGAGGTCGAGGTCGTCCACCTCGACCTCAGGCGCGGCGGCGGTGCGAACCTCGGTCAGCTTCGCGAGGGGAGCAGAGCTAGATGCCATTTGCCAGCCAGTCAGTCGGCTAATCACATGAAGCGAGTTATGCTGGTTACGTCGGTGTTTACTTGTGTAAGCCCGAAGTTGCAGAATTCTTACATTTGTAAAATCTGCTGTCAAGGGACGGAAGCACGGAAATGACCGCAGTGGCTGGGCAGCACGACATCAGTAACCCGCAGACAGGGCCGGGCACCGGCGGCGCCGATGAAGCCGTAGCGGAGCGCGACTGGAGCTCAGACCTTGCGCGCCGCACCCGCAGCCTTGGCAGCGGAGAGATCACTGCGATCCTGGCCCTGGCCGGCGCAACCGACATCATCACGTTCTCGGGCGGCTTCCCCGATCCGGCGACGTTCCCGTCCCGGACGCTGTCGGAAATCGCGACCCGGCTGATTGCCGGCGACCCCGGCGTGGCGCTGCAGTACTCGGCCACTGAAGGACTGGCCAGCGTGCGCGACTACGTCAGCGGCCGGATCGCCTCGCTTGAGGGCCGGGCCCCGGACCCGGGCGAGCTGATGATTACCAGCGGCGGCATCGACTGCATGGAGCTGCTCGCCAAGAGCTATGTCGATCCCGGTGACGTCGTTGTCGTCGAGGCACCGACCTATCTGGGCGCGATCATGGCGTTCCGTGGCTACGAGGCCGACGTGCGCGGCGTGCCGGTGGACGGCGACGGGATGCGCGTGGACGTGCTGGCTGACCAGCTCGCCGCGGGGCTGCGGCCCAAGATCCTCTACACGATCCCTGACTACCAGAATCCGACCGGGCTGAGCATGAGTGCGCAGCGACGCGGCGAACTGGTCGCGCTCGCCCGCCGCTACGGGTTCCTGATCGTGGAGGACGTCGCCTACCGCGACCTCGGCTTCGACCACGCGCCGCCGGCCAGCCTGTGGTCGATGGCGCCGGAGACGGTGCTGCAGGCCGGAACCTTCTCCAAGATCTTCTGCCCCGGTGTGCGGATGGGCTGGGCTGCCGGGCCGGAGCAGATCATCAGCCAGCTGGTCGTGGCCAAGCAGAACTCCGACCAGTGCTCTGGTGCGCTCGGGCAGCGGATGCTGGAGGAATACGGCCGGGGCGGCCACCTCGACCGGCAGCTCGTCGACTCGCGTGCGCTGTACAAGCGGCGGGCGCAGCTGATGGCGCAGGCCCTGGCCGCTCACATGCCCGAGGGCGCGACCTGGACGAGGCCGGAGGGCGGCTTCTACATCTGGCTGACCGCACCCGGCGGCGTGGACACGGTCGCGCTGTCCGCCGCAGCCAGCGCGCGGAAGGTGGCGTACGTGCCGGGGCGGCCGTTCTATCCGGGCGATGAGGGCGCCGCCCAGATCCGGCTGGCCTATAGCCGCGTCCGTGACGAGCTGATTGACGAGGGCATCCGCCGTATCGGCGACGTGCTGAAGGAAGCACTGACGGGACAGTAAACCGCTGACGGGACAATCAACCGCTGGAGGCATAGTGACTGACACATCGCTTGGTGACGCGGAGAGCCATTTCACCACTGAGGCACTGGGGGAGCCAGCCGGCCCCGGCCGCTACGTGAGCCTCGATTCCATCACCCCGGTCGAGTTCGTGCCCGGCCTCGGATTCCAGCCGGTGCTCGGGCAGCGAGGGATGGCGAACTTCGTCACCTTCCAGCCAGGCACGGAGGCACCCCGGCACGTGCACGAGGAGGAACAGATCGTCATCATGCTGGAGGGTGAGCTGGTCTTCGATCTCGACGGCGACGTTCGCACGCTGCACAAGGGCGACGTCGCGGTGATCCCGGCGTGGGTACCGCACGGCGCCTGGACAACCGACACCGGCTGCGTGGAAGTCGATGTGTTCGTCCCGCCCCGCCAGAGCCTGCTGAAGCTGGCCGAGGCGCAGGCAGCGGGCGAGCGGGAGATCGGAGCCTAGGTGGATCTCGGGCTGGCCGGCCGCGCGGCGATTGTCACCGGCGGATCGAAGGGCCTGGGCAAGGCCATCGCCGCCGAGCTGAGCGCCGAGGGCGCATCCGTGGTGATCTGCTCGCGCCATTCCGGCGAGGTTGAAGCGGCGGCCGCCGAGCTGACGGAGCAGGCGGCCAAAGCCGGCCAGGCGGCCGGGTCCGTTGCCGCGATGACCTGCGACGTGACTGATCCGGACCAGGTCACGGCGTTCGTGGCCGCCGCCGTATCGGAGCTGGGCGGGCTGGACATCCTCGTCAATAATGCCGGCGCCGCCCGGCCAGGCCGGTTCGCCACGCTGACCGATGACGACTGGCACGCCGACATCGAGGTCAAGCTGTTCTCGCAGATCCGGTGCACCAGGGCCGCGCTGCCGCAGCTGCGGGCCAGCAGTGCGCCGCGGGTGATCAACATCAACGCCGTTTACGCCCGGTATCCCGATCCCGCGTTCCTGGCGTCCGCGGTGAACCGGGCGTCCTGCCTGAGTCTGTCGAAGGCCCTGTCGATCGAGCTGGGCCGGGAAAATATCCTGGTCAACAGCGTGAACATCGGCCTGGTCGAGACTCCGCAATGGGAGAACATCCACCAGCGCAGGGCGCCCGACCTGCCGGCCGGGGAGTTCTTCGGGCAGCTGGCGGCGGCCGAGGTGCCGCTCGGCCGGTTCGGCCGGCCAGACGAGGTCGCCGGGCTGGTTGCGTTCCTGGCCAGCGACCGGGCTAGCTATATCGCCGGCGCGTCGATCGACGTGGCCGGCGGAATGGGCAAATTTCTTTAAGGGAACGAGGTGTCATGTGCCGGCTGCTTGGCTACTGCGCGCGCGGTGACCGGTCGCTCGAGGACCTGATGGGGCCAGACGGACTCAGCCAGTTCACCGGCCTGTGCGCACTGCACGGCGACGGCTGGGGGATGGCCTGGTACGAGGGCGCCGAGCCGGTCATCCGCAAATCGCCGCTGCGCGCCGACAGCGAGCCCGAGTTCCAGAAGCTGACCTGCGAGCCGGTGGCTGACCTGGGGCTCGTGCACCTGCGCTGGGCGACTCCCGGCCTTGGCGTCAGCGAGTCCAACTGCCACCCGTTCCGGTACGGCCAGTACGTGCTGGCGCACAACGGCGCCATCCACCCGCAGGACCGGCTGGGCGAGATGCTTCCGCCGTCGTTCGAGCGAGCAGCTGGCGGGTACCACCGACAGCGAGCGGTATTTCCTGCTGATCATGGAGCGGCTGGCCGCTAACGGCGGGGACCTGGTCGCCGCGATCGCGGACGCCGCCGCCGACATCGAGCGCCGGTTCGACGCCAACAGCCTGAACGCGGTCCTGCTCACGCCAGACACGCTGTACGGGGTCTGCTGGCACACGCGCTCCAAGGTGCCGGAGGCCAAGCTGCGGATGGCCGGGCACGACCAGGCCGAGATCGAGGCGTACTTCGACCTGGCGTACCAGGCGGACTCCGATGCGGTCGTCGTCGCGAGCTCAGGGTGGCCGCAGCCGGGCTGGACGCCGATCGCCAACCGGCACGTGCTCGTCGTTGACCGGGCAACGCTGCGACACCGCGGTCCTGCCGCTGTAGCGGCACCGGTGACGCAGTACCCGTCAGGCGGCGCCGGCCGCGCGGGGCACCTCAGGAGGCTGAGCCCGGGTCGGCGTAGCCGTGGGTGTAGGCGTAGCGCAGTGGCCTGCGCGCGGTCCCGCGAGCCGGTCTTGGCGAAGATCCGGTTGACGTGCGTCTTGACCGTCGCCTCGCTGACGAACAGGGCCCGGGCGATCTCCCGGTTGGACTGCCCGGCCGCGATGAGCCGCAGCACCTCGGCCTCGCGCGGCGTCAGGTCGCCGTCGTCACGCGACCCGCCCGGCGACGGCGCGTCAGCCGGGCCAGCGGCCGCGGCGCCCGGCGGCGGCGACAGCAGCCGCTGCTGCACCGCCGGGATCGAGCACGGCCTGGCCCGCCGCGGCGGCCAGCACGGCCCGCCCGATCTCCGCCCGGGTCGCGTCCTTGGTCAGGTAGCCGAGCGCCCCGGCCTGCAGCGCGCCGATGATCGATTCGTCGTCGGCGTAGGTGGTCAGCACGACGACCCGCGTGCCCGGGTGCTCGGCGGTGATCCGGCGGGTCGCCGCCACGCCGTCGCAGCCGCGGCATGTTCAGGTCCATGAGCACGACCTGCGGGTGCACCGCCGCGACGAGGTCGACCGCGGCCTCGCCGTCCGCCGCCTGCGCCGGCGACGATGATGCCGGGCAGCGTGCCGAGCAGCAGCACCAGGCCCTCGCGCACGGCGGACTGGTCGTCGGCGACGATGACGCGTGACCGGTTCGGCGGATGCTCGGGGTCATGCCGGGATCCTCAGGCATACCCGCCACTCCCCGTCAGCCGGCCCGGCGTCAGCGTGCCGCCGCCAAGCGCGGCCCGTTCCCGCAGGCCGGTGAGCCCGTACCCGGCGCCCGGCGCGGCGAGCGGCCCGCTGCGCCCGCCGCGGGCAGCGGGTTGACCACGCTGCGACCGCAACCTGCGCCGGCCAGGAACTCCAGGCCGAGGCTGACCGGCTGGCCGGGCGCGTGCTTGCGCGCGTTGGTCAGCGCCTCCTGCGCGGTCCGGTACGCGGCCAGGCCGGCCTCGGCGCGCGACCGGCCGCGGCGAGCCGGTGACGCGTGAAGTCACACGGCCGCGTCCCCGTCGGCGCGGTACTCCGCGGCCAGCGTCGCCAGCTGATCGGCCAGCGGAGCCGCGTCAGCGTCTCGCGCAGCGCCAGGATCGCCCGGCGCGCCTCTGCCAGTCCCTCCCGGGTGAGCGTCCCGGCCCGGCCGATGCACTCGATGGCCTGGGCGAGCTCGGGACTTCCCGCGGGCAGGTCGCCGAGCAGCCCCTCGGCGGCCTGCAGGTTCACCGACACCGCGGCGAGTGAGTGGGCGAGCACGTCGTGGATCTCGCGGGCGATCCGGGCCCGCTCGGCGAGGCGGCCGCCTGCGTCTCGGCGGCGTGCGCCCGGCGGGTCTCAGCCAGCATCCGTTCCGCCTGCTCGGCCCGGAGCAGGAAAGCGCGCCGGGTCAGGCCGAACGCCCACAGCCCGATGAACGCGAGCGGGTACCCGAGCAGCGTCCGAGCCGGCGCCCCGGCCACGAGCCCGGTCACGAGGAACGCGGCCACGGTCTCCGCCGTGAGCGGCCAGCGAGGTTTCGATGGGCCAGGCGCGACGCCTGCGACGGCCGTGACCACGCAGCCGACGGCGACAGCCGTGCTCAGCGGGGACAGCCCGGCCAGGACTCCGCCGGCCACGCGCCATCACCGCCAGGGCCGCGGCCAGCGGCGCCCGCGGCGCTCCGAGCAGCAGCCAGATGATCCAGCTGACGCACGCGACTCCGAGGGCGACGGCGACCGCGATGCCCTGCGCGTCCGGCTCCCAGGTGCGGTTTGGCCAGCGGAACGGTGACCAGCACCACCGACGAGCACCAGGGTCCGGACGGCGTTCACCAGCGGCGACGGTCGGTGCCGGTCGCCGCGCGGGTCGAAGCGCGCGGTCGAGGGAGCGAAGCACGTTCTTCACGGTATCCGGCCAGCTCGCGGCCCGCGCCGGCGGACGGGTTGACCCCGGGTGGAGGCGCTCGTCTCCACCCGCCTCCACCTCCGGCCGCAGGCCCGGACCCGAGCCGGACCCGGTCGACCCGGCGTCGACCCGGTCTGGACCCGGCATCGAGCCGCAGGCCGACGCGCCCGCGGGGCCCGGATCCCTAGCGTTTCGACAGTCAGCGCACCACCCGGAAACGCTTCACCAAGGAGTCACAGTGACCGCCAGCGTCCTGATCCCCAACCTCGTCATCCTCGCCATGGTCCTGATCTCCGACCTCGGCCACCGCAAGGTCACCGTGCTCCGGCTGCTCCGCCCGTTCATCGCGGCGGCGGTCATCATCCCGTTCTTCTTGAAGGGCGTCGGCCACCGTCCGGGAACGGCCTGATGCTCGAGCTCGCCGCCGTCGCCGCGGGCCTGGCCCTGGGCGTGCCTCGCCGCCGCGCCTGATGCGCGTCTCCCGGACGCGCAGACGGGCCAGGCCCTCGCGGGCCGGGCTGCCCTATGCACTGGTCTGGATCGTGGTCGTCGGTGCCCGGATCTACTTCGCCTACGGCGCGACCCATGTGTTCGGCGCTCAGCTGGCCACTGGGGCGCCACACCAGATCACCGTCAACGCGCTCACCGACGGGCTGATCTTCCTGTCCGTCGCGATGCTGCTGGCCCGTACCGGCACGCTCGCCGCCAGGGCACGCCGCGTCACCGCGGAGCGCTCAGCTCAGCAGGCCGTCTCGATGGCAGCGAAGGCGTGACACCAGGACTGATCCCGACGCGGACGCGGACAAGCGCCCCGGCAGCCAGCAGGCCGCCGGGGCGCTGGCGTTATCGGGGCACGTCGGCAGCTTTCTCGCCCGCGAAATGTACCCCTGAATAACCTGGCAGCTGGCTGCGGCGTAACGTCGAAATAGGCGCGTAGGCATCCGATCATGGCGACCAGGGGGTTGATCATGACGACGCACGCGGTACATCATTCGCGACGCCGACTCGGCGGCGCACTTTCGTTAAGCCCTGATTTCTAGCGCCCCGGTTCCGGCGCGGCGCGGCATGCAGCTTTAGCTGACGCTAAAAGCACGGATACGGCACTGAGTAGCCGTGCCGGGCGCGCCTGCGCGGCGCTGCCGCGGGACGGGAGGACACAACCATATTCCGGCGAAGGATTCTTCACGGAGGTGGGCTGAGTGACTGTGCCGACACCGACCGGAGGTAATCAGGGCAGCGGAAACAGCGACTCAGAATCCAGGCGTCAGATAACTGATCCGCCTGCCACGGGAAGCCCGGAAGAAGCGACGCCAACCGCCGGAGCCGCCGACTGTGTTTTGTGCGGGGCGCCCATGGCTAATGCCGAAATGTTCAGGTGGCACCTTGAGACCGCTCACGGCGTCAGCTCCGCGAGCCGACCTGGCATTTCGATGACAGCGGGCGCCGCGGGATCGCCACCGCCGTCCGGTCCGCCGGGCGGCACGGCTCCCCCTGGTGGTGCATTGGCGGGGGACTCGCCGCCGGGGCGCCAAAGCAGCCGATGGCGAATCACGGCAATCGCCGGCGCGATCGTCGTGGTCATCGCGATAGTGGCTGCGGCGGTGGTTATCCTGCTCCGTCCGGCGCAGGCATCGCCGCCGAACAGGCGGGCGGCGGACCCCGGAAAGGCGCCTGCTACCGCCAGGCCCAGCAAGGCACTTACCCAGTTCAACGGGCAAGTTCAGTCGCTGCTCACTCAGTCAGGGCCGGCATATCAGCAAATCAACCAGCTGTTCGGGCAGCTTCAGATTGCCGCGAACGGCGGCACGCCGAGCATCACGCTGGCCCAGGCCGAAGCGACAATCAGCTCGGTGATATCAAACCGCACTGCACTTGAAGCATCTGCGCAAACGCTGGCAGCGCCGACTCCGCTGGCCGCTTCCGTTCGCGGCGCGCTGGTGTCCGCCATGCAGGCAAGCCTGACCGATGATCAGGCCATCAGCACGTGCCTGAACGAGGCCAACAACGGGACTGTCGCGTACATATTCCAGAGCTGCCTGTCCTCGACCGCCCCGGACAGCCAGGCCGCGACTGCGGCAAAGCAGCATTTCCAGATGCTAGACAATCAGCTGCGGCAATCCATCGGCCTTCCGGCCGCAACTCAGCCTTTCTGACCGCCAGCGGCGCGGCCGGCGTCTCAGGGAACACGGCCGCGGGTGCGCACCGCTTCGCTGACCGGGGCGGAGCGTACCGTCAGAGGGACAGGGGATCACTTTCGCAAACGGGGGGAAACATGGCGGTACTAGCGAGTCTGACTGCTTCCGGGATGGATACAGCGACCTATGACCAGGTCTCGGCACGGCTGACCGACCTGATCAAGAAGCAGCCCGGCTTCGTGATGCACATCGCCTACCCGGTCACTGGCGGGTTCGCCGTCGGCGAGGTCTGGAACAGCAAGGACGAGTTCGACACCTGGTTTACGCAGAACGTCCAGCCCAACGTTCCCGCGGTCCAGGCCGAAGTGACCGAGCTGTACTCGGTCCTTCAGCCTTAGCGGCATTCACCTGCCGGGAACGAGATCGGCTTGCACCGCTGCCGGCAGTTCCGGGCGGCCGACGCTGAGCAGAGGCGACCCCTCATCGGCGGCGCGGCACGCGCCGCACAGGCTCACTGATGCGTGTGTCACCGCGAGGGCTGGCTAGCTGGCGCTCCAGGGCTGTGAACGCCTCGATGACCTCGGGTGCCTCGAAAGCACGGTTGCGGCGTCCGACATTGATCTGACGAACGATGCCAGCCTCGCAGAGCTTCGCCATTCCGCCATTGACTGCCGTGAAGGAACGGTCGATGAGGCGCGCAGCAGAGCGGACGGTCATGATCGGCACGCCCGGCAGTGTCCGCAGCAGGACGTCAGTGGCGGAGTTAGCACGGACCGGACCGAGGCGCGCCCGCCAGGTTGCTTGCAACTGGGCCGCGCTTTCCTCGAAGCTGGCCGCGTCCGCCACCGCCCGTCCGCACGCTGCTGCGAATCGGCCGATCCACAGGTTGATCCCGTCGCGGGCCGTCGTGGAGGTGGCCGGTCCCCGATACCTGGTCGCATCCAGGCCTAGCACATAGTCGTCGGCCCAGGTCGCCAGGACCAGCGAGACCGGTGGCATAACGCGAGTCGCGAGCCCTCGCCTCCGGAGAACGAGTTGGATCAGCGCCCTCCCGGTCCTGCCGTTGCCATCGACGAACGGGTGGATGGTTTCGAACTGCGCGTGAGCGATAGCAGCCTGAGCGACGGCTGGGATCTGGTCGGTATTGCAGAAGCGGCACAGGTCGTCGAGCAGCTCGGTCACGTGCTCTGGCGGCGGGGGCACGAAGGCGGCCGTGCACGGGTTGTAGCTGCTGCCGCCGATCCAGTTCTGCTCGACGCGGATGGCTCCTGCGTGGGCGTCCAGCCGGGTGCCGCTGAGGAGCCTGTGATGGAAGTCCAGCAGCAGATCCATGGTGATCGGCTCGCCCGGGCTGATACCACGGATGGCGGTCGCCATCGCGTCGATGTTCCCGAGCACCTCTGCCGCGGTCACATCGGAAGGCTCTTCGCCGAGCTCAACGGCTGCCTCGGCCTTAAGCAGGCGCCGCGCTCCAACCTCCAGGCCTTCGATGCGCGACGATGCCACGCTCTCGGCGCGCAGGAGAATGCGAGCGAGCGCCTCGGTATCGACGAGTGTCTCGGCCTGAGCGTCCAGAACTGCGATGGCCCGCTCGGCGTCGGCAACGTCGGCGGCCGCCTCGCTGCTCAGCACGATCTCGCGGTCGGCGAGGGTGTCAGGCAGATAGGCCTCGTAGTCACAGGATCTCCGGTCACGCCGGGCAATTCCGGTGCCCACGTCGCTGACCCAGTGCTTGCGAATAACCTTCGCCACGTCTCCTCCTTATTCAAGGTTATCAGTTAACCTGCAATAAGGAGGTCGGCATATCCGGGCCATCACGGGGCACCAGAACGGGATGGCGTCCTACTCCGTGAACCCGGCGGCTGTGGCCTTCGCCCAGCAGCTCATCGACAAAGGCCAGTACGTCCTGTCCAGCGACTGGGGCCAGGTCCAGCCAAGCGCCAGCCAGCAGAACGACTACCTCAAGAAGCACTCCTGGGCCGACTACTCCCGCTGGCATCTCGGTCTCACCGTCGGCGCGAATGACGAGACTAAGGCCCGGTACGCGTTCGTCTACGGCGACTTCCGCAGGCTGCACCGCATGGGTCTCATTGCCTGCCAGTACCGCGCCGCCGAGTGGCGTCACAAGGAGATCGAACTGGCAGCCCACGATCTGCTCCAGCGCCTCGACAGCAGGCAGTCCTAGCCCCGGCGCCTCCAGCCAGGCCAGCTTGCCGGACTGATCCGCCGCCGGCTCAGTAGCCTGCTTCCATGGACGATTCGGCGGACACCAACGCGGCGATCTGGCAATCGCAGGAGATCGTCGCGAACTGGGTGAGGGAAGCGGATGCCCAGGAGCGCAAGCGCGCATCCCAGCGGCGGCTGATGGCCGACCTGCTTCCGTTCGGCGAGAACGAGGAGTTCACCTTCCTGGACCTGGGCGCGGGACCGGGAGCCGCCTCGCGCGCGATCCTGGAAAGGCATCCGCGCAGCCTGGCGATACTCGCGGATTTTTCCGCCGAGATGATGCGCGCGGGCGAGCCGGGGCTGCAGCCGTTCGCCGGGCGCTACCGCCACGTGGAGTTCGACCTGACCTCGGGCGCCTGGCCCGCGGAGATCCCGGCGGCGGTCGACGCCGTGGTGACCTCGATGTGCGTCCATCACCTGACCGATGACCGTAAGCAGGGCCTGTTCGCCGAGATTTTCGATCATCTGGTTCCCGGCGGCTGGTACCTGAACTATGACCCGGTCAGCGCGCCCGATCCGCTGGTGGAGGCGGCCTGGCAGCGGGCCGGCGACCGCGAGGACCCGGAGGCGGCGCACCACCGGCTGCACCGCACGGCCGAGCAGCGGGCACGCTGGGAGAACCACGTCCGCTACATCATCCCGCTCGACCGCCAGCTGGACTATCTCCGCTCAGCCGGCTTCCAGGGGATCGACGTCTTCTGGAAGAAGCTGGAGAACGTCATCTACGGCGGCTACCGCCCGCAGTGATCATGAGGCCGCCTGCGTCCGCGGTGCGTTTGCTCCTGCTATAGCGACAGCAGACCTACCACGGAGCCCGTGACAACGGCTCGTGCCTTAGCGTGGGGCAGGAGGGTGCGAGGCTAGCTGAGGCAGGTGAGGACGATCGACCTCGAGAAGCGGATGGTCGTCGAGTACGGCATTGAGCTGGATAACGTCTGGCTGCCGCTCGGCATGCTCAGGAGGCTGGACGAGCACGGACCCTGGAACGTGCCGTTCACTGAGGCAACGCCCGAGCAGGCCAGCGTCCTCGTCGCCCACGGACTGGCCGAGCGTCATAACACCGGGCTGGCCCGCGGGAACGCCCTGCGCAACTTCGTCGATGCGCTCCCGTTCGCTCCGACGCAAAGCTTCGGCAAGATCCCTCCGCCTGGCAACGGGCAGCCGGGCGAAGCCGCGACTGAATGGGTAGCGCGGCGACGTCATCGCCATCGAACGTACTGTCGGTATCTGCTGCCACAGTGGTGTTACTACACCAGCTGCGAAGGAGGCAGGTATGTGCTGGCAATGTGAGCACCCGAACGCCAAGTGGCCCGACTATCTCGACCACGTGCGCGACCTCATCGACAGTTCTGGCTGGGCCGTGCAGGGCGTGGAGCGGTTCCGCCTTCATCCGCCCTGGGCGTATACGGTCGGGCTGACCGAAGCCAGCTTGCCGGAGCTGGTGGCGACAGGCCTGTCGCTGCCCCGCGCGACTGAGCTGCTGAACGAGGTCGCCGCGCACATGCTCCACGCGGATGCGCCACTCCGGCCGGGCGAGCAGATCCCGCTGGTGGGCGGCCCGCTGATCGAGATCGTCGAGCTGCCGGAGCCGGCCGCACACCTGTACGTGGCCACCGAGATCTACGGGAAGGTGATCAGGGCGCTGCAGCTCGTGCACGCTGACGACCGCGGCCACTGGCCGTGGGAGGTGGGATACCGCGGCGTTCGCGGTGGCCAGCCTGTCCTGGGCCCGCGGGCCGCCCCGTCGGCGACCGCGGCATGACGATCACGGGCGGCCGGTTAGGACACCGCGGGCTGGCGCAGCAGCTGGCGCAGCACGGCAGGTGCTGCGCCAGCCGTCCGCCTGACGACCGTCGCTACATGTCGGAGACGGTCTCCTGCAGAACCTTGTCGATGTCCTTGGGGTCGACGCCGAGCTCCTCGGCCGTTTCCTTCTCGGCCCGTGTCACGGCCTTCTGAATCGCTTCCTCGACCTTGGACTCGCCGACGACTACCAGGCCGGCCTCGCCAGGGTCGATGAAGTCGCCGAGTTCCTTGGCGCGGGACCGGGACATGCCCTTGGCCAGGTGGCCGCTGACGCCGCCGATGACGCCGCCCACGGCAGCCGCGCCGAGCACAGCCGGCGGGAACAGAACGCCGACCGCCGCACCAGCGGCGATGCCCCACCAGGCGCCGTGCCGGGTAGCGGTCTCGTCCTTGTTCTCGTGCACCTTGCCGCGCGTGTCCTTGGTGACGATTGCGGCGTCGTACGAGCCGACCAGGCCACCGGCGTGGAGCTCCTTGACGGCCTCGTAATCTGCTCGCGCCGCAAGCTCGTCCGGATATGTAGCGATGTAAACGAACGTGCCATCGGTCTTGGCCACCGCGGCCTCCTCAGGTCGTCGCAGTCTGCGTGACCCTCACAGGCTGCAGTCCGCCGGCCAGTTCCGGCATCACCCGCCCGGGGTGAATCCGGGGCCGCCGGGAGGCCTGCCCATCCGGGCCAGCCCGTCAGCCCTCGTCGTCCTCCCAGAAAGCCCTGACCTCGACCGTGCCGAAGCCCGCGACCGGATGCCGGGACGCCACCTCGACCGCCTCCTCGAGGCTTGCGCACTCCAGCAGATCCAGCCCGGCGATGTGCTCCTTGGTCTCGGCGAACGGACCGTCGGATACCAGCAGGTCTCCGTCGCGGACTCGCACCGACCGGGCCTCAGCCACTGGCCGCAGCTGATTTCCCAGCAGCCGGACGCCGCGCCCGTCCATCTCGGTTACCCAGGCCTCGGTGGCCGGGCCGATCGCCGCGCGATCCTCCGCGCTGAGCTGGACCGATTCGTCGACGCAGATCAGCAGCAGGAATCTCATTGTCGTCTCCTTGCGATGAACAGTTCCGGGTACCTGAATCAGGCCGGGCGCGGCCGTCGCGCCGCCGGCAGCCGCAGGCCCAGCCACGGTAGCCGGGTCACCCGTCCGCCATGTATCCCGCGGGCTCCGCGCACGCGCCGGACGGCGGCCGAGCGCTCCTGCTTGTCCCTGATGACTTCGGCGGCGATTGCCTGCATTGTCGCTGGATGCATGACGTCTCCCAGATCCGGACCCGCGGGCCCTTGCCATCGGCCATCTGATCGGCCGCTCATCTCCACGACGAACCGGGACCGCCGTTTTGGACCGCGACGCGAACGTGGGATGCCGCTGTGACGTCAGGACGCCTGGCATGACGACGGGTCAGCTGGGAAGAGGTATTGCCCGCCCGGCCGACCCGAAGACCGAATAATCTGGCGCTCGGGGATCTGGCCCTGGGGGATAAGGAACATGAGGACATCGACGACTTCGTGGATGCGGCTCACCCGCCGGCTGGGCCGTGGCCGCAATCCGCTGCGGCGCCGGGCGGACGTGCTGGACGCGTGGCTGACGCCCGCGGCGGTCATTGTCTTCCTCGCCCTGTTTCCGTTCGTCGTGACCGTGACCGGCTCGCTGGTGCGCGCGGACAACGCCGCCATTGAGCGGGCGCAGTCGTCGTGGCACCCGGTTCACGCGACGCTTCAGCGCACAGCACCCGGCACGGCGCAGCCTGGCTACGGCGCCAGCGAGTGGCAGGACCCGACCCCGGCCCGCTGGACTGCCGACGGGAGGACGCACACCGGCTACGTGCCCGCGCCCGCCGGTGCCAGGGCGGGTGCCACCGTCACGGTCTGGGTGGACGGCGCGGGGATCGTCCGGCTGCAGCCGATGACAAAGGCCGAGGCTCATGAGCGTGTCGTCGAGTCGACGCTCAGCGTGCTCGCCATCCTCGCGGCGCTGCTGATTGCACTGACCCAGCTCGCCCGCTGGGCCATGGACCGCCGGCGGCTGGCCAGCTGGGAGTCGGCCTGGCTGTCAGTCGGCCCGGTCTGGAGCCGGCAGGGCAAGTAAACCCCGCAAAGCATCAGGACGGGAACGCACCCGGCCCGGCCGCCTGGGGGCGGCCGGGCCGGATCGTCGCTGCTCTCGCCCGCAGGCGGTGAGCTGCGGGACTCGCTAGCTGCTGACTGTCTCGCGGGCCTGCTGCTGACCGGCCTGCTCCGCGATCTCCGGCTCAGCCAGGCCGGACAGCTCGGCCGCCGCTGCCGGGACCAGTCTCTCGTCAGCCGCCGCTGGCCGCGGGATGCCCCGGAGGGCGAAGAAGCTGACGACGGCTCCGGCTGCGACCAGCGCGACGGTGAGGATCAGGCCGGAGTGGTAGCCGTGCAGGTACGCACTGGCTGCGTCCTGTCCGGCGTGCAGCGCCGAGCTCTCCGACGAGCGCAGCACGGCGCCGATGATCGTGATGCCGAGCAGGCCCGCCACCTCACGGGAAGCGTTCAGCAGCGCTGAGGCGACGCCAGACCGCTCGGGCGGCGCCGAGTGCAGTACCGCGTTCGTCAGCGGGACGTTCATCAGGCCCCCGCCCGCGCCGAAGATGAGGAACCCGGGCATGAGGGTGGCGAATGTCGCGCCCCCGCCCAGCCGCCCGAACAGGTACAGGCCGGCGGCCATCACTGCCATGCCGAGCGCGACGGTCTGGTTGGGCCGCAGGAAGCGCGAAACCGGCCCGGCGAGTCCGGCGAACACTGCCATGCACAGCGCCATCGGCACGAAGGCCAGGCCGGCCTTCGTGGGCGAGAAGCCGAGGATGGTCTGCAGGTAGATCGAGGTGAAGAAGTAGATGCCGAAGATCCCGAAAGCCCACAGCATCATCGTGACCGTTCCGCCGGCGAAGATCCGCGACCGGAACAGCCGCATCTCGACCATCGGGTGCGCGGAGCGGGACTCGATCACCGCGAACGCCGCTGCTGCCGCCGCCGCCAGGGCGAACGTGCCGAGTATGAGCGGTGACGTCCAGCCCTTGTCGTGGCCGTCGATCAGTGCGTAGGTCAGCGCGAACAGCGCCAGCGCCGAGCTGATGAGGCCGGGGACGTCGAGACGCCGCACGGTGGACGGGTCGCGGGACTCCTGTGTCGCGAAGACCGCGATGAGGAGCGTCACGACGCCGACCGGCACGTTGATGAAGAAGATCCAGCCCCAGTGGAAGTGCTGGCTGATGAAGCCGCCGATGAGCGGGCCGAAGGCGAGCGCCATCGCGCCGATCGCCGTCCAGATGCCGATGGCGGTGGTGCGCTCCCTGACATTCTGGAAGGTCGCCATGATGATCGCCAGCGTCGTCGGGACGACCAGCGCGGCGCCGAGGCCCTGCACTAGCCGCGCGCCGATGAGCTCGGCGCCGCTGCCGGCCAGTCCCGCTCCGAGCGAGCCGAGCGTGAAGACCGACAGCCCGATCAGGAAGAGCCGCCGCCGCCCGTACAGATCAGCGAGCCGGCCGCCTGCCAGCAGCAGTCCGGCGAACACCAGGATGTAGCTGCTGACGACCCATTCCAGCCCGGCGAGGGACAGGTGCAGGCTGCGCTGGATGGTAGGGATCGCGACATTCGTCACGTTGTTGTCGAGGTAGGTCATGAAGGCGGCAAGTGACATCGCCACCAGGGACCACCAGCGTCTGGACATTGCCGGGCTCCTCCCGAGTTCCATGTACCGCGTACTTGTACGCTGCTCGCGTACGACGTTCTTATACGTTGTATATGGCTACCCTGCCTTGTACGGCGTATAGTTGTCAAGTGATGGCACGAGCACAGGCACGAGAAGCGGACCGGACCCGGCTGACCAAGCAGGCCGTGGTCGACCGCGCGCTGGCCCTGGGAGATGCCGAGGGCCTGGAGAAGCTCACCATCCGGCGGCTCGCGGCTGAGCTGGGCGTGACTCCGATGGCGCTGTACTGGCACTTCCGGAACAAGGAGGAGCTGCTCGCTGGCCTCGGCGACCAGGTCTGGAGCGAGCTCGACACCGACATCGATCCGGCTGCGCCGTGGGATCGTCAGCTCCGCGGCCTGCTGGAGTCGCTGCTGCGCGTGCTGCGCGCGCACCCGTGCGCCTCCCAGCTCATCCTGGAGGGCGAGAAGAACAGCAACGCCGCGCTCATCGCGTCCGAGACGGCGCTCGACGTGCTGCGCCGCGGCGGCTTCGATGCCGAGCATGCGGCTGAGATCACCCGCAACGCGCTGTTCACCGGCCTCATGCTGGTGATGAGCGAGCCCGGCTTCGATCCTGCGATCAGTCCGGCGGAGAAGGCTGAGCAGCAGCGCAAGCAGCACGTCCGGCTCGCGCTGCTGCCGCCCGACAGGTATCCGTGCCTGGTCGAGGCAGCGCTGCCGATGTCGTACTCCGATCCGGAGTTCCACTACCAGTTCGGGGTCGACCTGTTCATCGCCGGCGTGAAGGCGCTCGCCGCGCCGGGCTGACTCGCGCCGTCTCCATTCGCGCAGTCCCGGTTCGCGCGTGCTGATTCGCGGACAGCTGATCTCGCGGGGCGTTATTCGCTTGGCCCCGGCGGCGGGGTACCCGGTAAGTTCGGAGTTCTGACGTTGCTGGGGGAGGAGTTCGGGGTGGCAGAGGACGGACCGGGGCCGGCGATTCTCGTCGAGGGCCTGACGAAGTCGTTCGGTGCCGTGCACGCGCTGCGCGGCATCGACCTGGTCGTGCCGCGCGGGACAGTGCTCGGCGTGCTGGGGCCGAACGGCGCGGGCAAGACCACGGCCGTCCGCATCCTGACGACCCTGCTGCTGCCGGACAAGGGCCGCGCGCTGGTGGACGGTCGCGACGTCGTGCGCCAGGCTGCCGCGGTGCGCCGCTCGATCGGGCTGTCAGGGCAGTCGGCGGCGATCCAGGAGGAGCTGACCGGCCGCGAGAACCTTGAGATCATCGGCCGCCTGTTCCACCTGAGCTGGCCTGCGGCGCGCAGCCGCGCGACCGAGCTGCTCGGCCAGTTCGACCTCAGCGACGCGGCCGACAGGCCGGCCAAGAACTACTCCGGCGGCATGCAGCGCCGCCTCGACCTGGCCGCGAGCCTGGTCGGCCGGCCGCAGGTGCTGTTCCTGGACGAGCCGACGACCGGGCTTGACCCGCGCTCGCGGCTCGGCATGTGGGACATCATCCGGTCGCTGGTCGAGGGCGGGACGACGCTGCTGCTGACCACCCAGTACCTCGACGAGGCCGACGAGCTCGCCGACGAGATCGTCGTGATCGATCACGGCCTGGTCATCGCGGCCGGAACGGCCGAGGAGCTCAAGAGCCGGGTCGGCGGTGACGTGCTTGAGTTCACGGTGCCGGACCGCTCCCGGATCAGCGATGCCGTCAGCGCGATCGTGAACATCGGCGAGGGCGAGCCGCACGCGGACAAGGAGACCGGCGTTGTCAGCGTGGGCGTCGGCGGACGCGGCTCCGATGCGCTCGTCGACGCAGTGCGCAGCCTGGACGGCGCGGGCGTGCGGACACAGGGCCTCGCGCTGCGGCGGCCGTCGCTCGACGACGTGTTCCTCGCGCTGACCGGGCATGCCGCCGAAGAGGAAGAGCAGGCCGCTAAGGGCCGCCGCGGCCGCGGCCGGGGCAAGGGACCTAAGGGCGACGACACGAAGGCGGCGTCATGACCACTGCAACCGCTCCCGCGATCACGCTGCCCGACGAGCCGAGCATGCTGACTCGCTTCCGCTGGGCCGTGACTGACACCCTCACGATTACCCGGCGCAATCTGATTGTCTGGACGCGCGTTCCCGCCTATCTGGTTTTCACGGTCATCCAGCCAGTGATGTTCGTGCTGCTGTTCCGCTATGTCTTCGGCGGGGCGATCAAGATCCCGGGCGGCATTCCCTACGTCGACTTCCTGATGCCGGGGATCATCGCGCAGACGGCCGCGTTCGCGACGTTCGGCACGGCGATCGCGCTGGCCCAGGAACTGAAGAAGGGCGTGATCGACCGGCTGCGGTCGATGCCGATGGCCCGCTCCGCCGTGCTCGGCGGCCGTCTGGTAGCCGACACCGGCCGGATGCTGGTGACGATCCTGATCGTCGTCGGAGTGGGCTACGCGGTCAGCTTCCGGTTCCTTAACGGGTTCGTCCCGGCGATCCTGATGATCGTGCTGGCGACGGTGTTCGGCCTGTCGATCTGCGTGATCTCCGCCTACACCGGGCTTGCCATCGGTGACGAGGAGTCGGTGCAGGCGTTCGGGCTGATCTGGCTGTTCCCGCTGACGTTCCTCAGCTCGGCGTTCGTGCCGATCTCGTCCATGCCGGGCTGGCTGCAGGCGTTCGCGAACAACCAGCCGGTGACCTACATCATCAACACGATGCGGGCGCTGGCGCTCGGCGGCCCGATCGAGGCGAACCTGTGGAAGAGCCTCGCCTGGCTGGCCGGGATCTTCCTCGTGTTCAGCCCGCTTGCCGTCCGTGCCTACAAGCGCGCGAGCTGACGCCGGCTTCGCCGGCCTGATGACTTTCCGCTCGGGTTGCGGTTAATGTCCAGACAGGGGAATCGGGGTACACCGGCGGCCCCTTCCGGCGTGAGCGAGGAGAACTCCAGGCATGGCCTACGACATCGCTGCTGACATCAGGCTCGACCCCCGGCTGAAGGCCCTGCTGGGCGCCATGGCCATGGAAGGCGCGGGTGACGTCGACAGCCGGGAGACGCTGCTGGCCGAGGCGAACTCCGAGGAAGCGAAACAGCAGGCGGAACTGTTCCGCGGGTTCATGGATATGTGCGACACCGAGGAGGCCGCGCCCTCGGCCGGGCTCCGCGTGCACACCGAGAAGATCGTCTCCGAGCCTGACGGCAACACCATCAACCTGCAGGTCATCCGCCCCGACACCGACGAGACGGTGCCGTGCGTCTACTACATTCACGGCGGCGGCATGGCATCGCTGTCGTGCTACGACGGCATGTACCGGGGCTGGGGCAAGATCATCGCCGCGAACGGCGTGGCCGTGGTCATGGTCGACTTCCGCAACTGCGGTTACTGCCTCGTCGGTGCCCGAGGTGGCTCCGTTCCCGGCCGGGCTCAACGACTGCGTCTCGGGCCTGAAGTGGGTGGTGGCCAACGCCGGGCACCTGAACATCGACCCGGCCCGGATCATCGTCGCGGGCGAGAGCGGCGGCGGGAACCTGACCCTGGCAACTGGCCTCAAGCTCAAGCGCGACGGGGAGCTCGGCCTCATCAAGGGCCTGTACGCGCTGTGCCCGTACATCGCGGGGCGAGTGGCCGACGCCGGAGTGCCCGTCCTCGACCGAGAACAACGGGATCCTGCTCGACCTGCACAACAACCGCGGCGCCATTGGCTACGGGATCGAGGCGTTCACGCGAGCGCAATCCGCTGGCGTGGCCGTCATTCGCGACCGCCGAGGACGTAGCCGGGTTCCCGCCCACCGTGATCAGCGTCAACGAGTGCGATCCGCTGCGCGACGAGGGCATCAACTTCTACCGCCTGCTGCTGGCGGCCGGCGTCCCGGCGCGGGGCCGCCAGGTCATGGGCACCAGCCACGGCACCGAGATCTTCACGATCGCGTGCCCGGACATCAGCCGCGACACCGCACGCGACATCGCCGCGTTCTGCCGGGGCTAACCGGGCCAGCCGGGGTTAACGGGCGGGCTGCCGTTCGGCTGCTCGCCGGCTGGCGTCCTGCTGCGCGTTGCCCGTAATGCGGGTCCGGCCGGATAGTGTCCACCCGTGGCCTCGGCGCGCGTGATCCTGGTCTCGGATACCCATCTATCCCCGGCTGCCCCGCAGGCGCAGGACAACTGGGCCGCCGTCGTTCGCTATGTGGCTGCGGCAGCGCCCGACCTGGTTATTCACCTGGGCGATCTGAGTCTGGACGGCGCGCGCGACCCGGCCGGCCTGGCCTACGGCCGCCGCCTGCTCGACCAGCTGCCGGTGCCATGGCGCGCCGTTCCCGGCAACCACGACATCGGCGACAACCCGCTGCCCGGCGGGCGGGACGGCCTGACCGTGGACGATAGCCGCCGGCAGCGGTGGCTGGAGACAGTCGGGCCCGACTACTGGTCCCTGACCCAGCCGGGATGGACGCTGCTCGCGCTCAATGCCCAGCTTGCCGGATCCGGCCTGGCCGCCGAGGCAGGCCAGTGGTCGTGGCTGCAGGACCAGGTCAGCCAGACTCCCGGCGACCGGCAGGTCGCCCTGCTCTCGCACAAGCCGCTGGCCGCACCCGACGCGGAGCTGGCGGCCGCCCCGCCGTACCGGTTCTGGCCGCTCCCCGCCCGGCGGCGGCTCGCGGAGATATTTGCCGCCCGGCCGCCCGCGCTCGTCGTCAGCGGTCACGTGCACCAGGCCCGCGAGATGCGAATCGGTGCGACCGGCCACCTCTGGGTGCCGACTACCTGGGCATTGCTGCCCGACAGCGCGCAGCCGGTGTTCGGGGCCAAGCGAAGCGGCATCGTGTCGCTTGAGCTCGCGCCGGCCCTGCCGCCGCAGGCGGAGTTCATCGAGCCGGACGGGCTGGCCCAGCTGACAATCACGGCGGACATTCCCGACCCGTATCGCCGCTACTGAGCAGAGCGCTACACCCGGGCGTAGTCCTCGATGTCCTGCTCGAACTGCTCCACCATTTCCTCGGTGAGGGTGCGGCGCGTCTGGGCGATCCCGGCCAGCACGTCCGCGGTCGTGGTGAGCTCTTCAGCCTGCTCGAACATCACCCGCTCGAATACCAGCTGGGCGGTCCGCCGCGCCGCGAACTCAATGTCGGCCGGAGTGAACAGCCGGGACCGCTCGACGACCGACGCCATGTCGATGTCGGTGTGCGGCATCGCGGCCAGGTACCGGCTCCAGATTGCCTGCCGGGCTTCCTCGTCGGGCGGCCCGACCGGGATGACGTAGTCGAACCGGCCATGCCGCAGGAACGCGGTGTCCAGGTCCCTGACGGAGTTGGTCGCGCAGATCAGCAGCCGCTCGTCCTGCTCGCGGAACGGCGGGATGAGCTTCAGCATCTCGTTGGTCACGCCCTGGGGCGTAGTAGCTGAGCTCGGCTGCCGCCGCCCGGCGATCTCCTCGACCTCGTCGATGAACACGACGACTTTGTCCAGCTCGGCGATGAGGGCAAACGCCTCCCGCAGGGCGGCGGCGAGGCCGCCAGCCGAGTCCGCGGCCAGCCGGGACGGGAACAGCTCGACGAACGGCCAGCGGAGCCGGGACGCCACGCCCTTGGCGAAGGTTGTCTTGCCGGTTCCTGGCGGCCCGAACAGGATGACGGCCTGCGGCGGAACCAGCCCGAGCAGGCCGGCCAGCTGCGAGCTGGCCAGCGGCATGATGACGCGCCGCTCGATCAGTTCCTTCTCCCTGGCCATGCCGCCGAGCTGATCCCAGGTGCTCGGCCGGATCATGCGACCGCCGAGCTGGGCGAGGATGCCGACATCGGCGAGGCCGACCGGCTCCAGCTTCTGGTAGAGGCTCACGCCGTGCCGGGCCGTGTAGCCGCAGTGGTTCAGCGCCACGGTGCCGACGTCGGCTTCGTCCGCCAGCAGGCACACGATCCGGTGCACGCCGGCGACGACGAGCCGCCGCTCCAGCTCGGTCAGCATCGCGCTGCCGATGCCGCGCTGCCGCCATCCCGGCGCCAGGCTGATGCGCAGCAGCGTGGCCCGCGGTCCGGTGATGGTGGCGACAACCGAGCCGATCAGCTCGTCGCCCACGATGGCCACTACCGCGGGCGCTCCGCCGCGGACAGCGGTAATCAGATCAGATACGCCGAATACCGGAGCCGCGCTGCCGGCCACCGGATCGTCCCAGAGGCGGACAGCAGCATCCAGATCGTCGTCGTGCAGGTCGCGAATGCGCCAGGGCGTCATCAGCCAAGTGTGTCAACCCGGCCGGGAGATCTAGACGGCGACCCCGAACTTCGGCCTGAATTACCCGCGGCGGAAGAGAACGGCCGCGTGGTCGCCATCGAGGATTTACCTGGCGCCCGTACCGTCACAGCCATGGACGATCTGGGCATCTTTGGATCAGGATCCTCGGCAGCCGGCGGCAGTGAAGACGGCAGCAGCGGCGGCGTCTCCCGGCGGACTTTCCTGAGCGGCGTCGTGGTGGCCGGCGCAGCGGCGGGGCTGGCCAGCGTCACCGAGGGAGCGCTCTCGCGGCAGCCCGCGCTCGCCGCCACCACGCCCCCGACCGGGCCGCCGACCACGACCGTGCCGCTGCCAACCACAACGGCTCCGGAGCAGCTGCTGCTCACCTGGGGGAACGACCCGGCGACGCAGGTCACCGTGTCCTGGTCGGCGCCGGGCACGGTCGCCCAGCCGGCCCCGACTCTCAGCTACTCCGACCGCGCCGATCAGCGCGGCCCGGCCCGGGACGGACCATCGCGCTTCCCGAGCCGCAGCCGCTCGACGTGGCCCGCCATTACCCGAGCGAGTCCAGCGTCAGCTTCACCGACGGGCTGAACGCGCAGACGACGTACTTCTACCACGTCCAGCTGCAGGATCTGGAGCCCGACACCAGGTACTACTACCAGGTCAGCGACGGCGCGACGCCCGCACCGTCGACGGCCGGGTCGAGCTTCCAGACCGCGCCGGCCGGCCGGGCCCGGTTCCGCTTCTCCAGCTACGGCGACCTGGCCACACCGTCGTATGACCTCAACGCCTCCGGCAACCAGTGGCACGAGTCGTGCGACAACTCCTACTACGCGGTCAGCGCGATCGAGAACCCCGGTGACGGGCAGGGTCGCGCCGCTGTTCCACCTGCTCAACGGCGACCTGTGCTACGCCAACCTGGACTACCAGAACGCTCCGGGCGTGTGGCGCGACTTCGGCGTCAACATCGCGCGGTCGGCCGCGAACCGGCCCTGGATGCCCGCGCTCGGCAACCACGAGACTGAGTTCGGCACCTGCGACCACGCGGGCCACGAGGGCACGGCTCCCGGCGGCATCGGCGCCCAGGCGGCCGCAGGCAACTACTGGAACGGCCCCTACGGCTACGGCCACTACCTCAGCCGCTTCCTGCTGCCGGACAACGGCGTCACCAACTACGACGGCAACCACCTGCGCGGCAACTTCTACGCCTTCCAGGTCGGCACCGTGCAGTTCATCTCGCTGGACGCCGACGACGTCATCTACCAGGACGGCGCCGTCGGCCTACCTCAGCAGCGCCCCGAACGCGGCGCCGGAGACCACCTCGGCCGGGGCGCAGATCCCCAACGGCACCGTCACCTACAACCACGGCTACACCGGCGGCCTGACCATCGTCGCCGCCGACAACGCCGCGGTGCCCGACTACGGCAGCGGGCAGCCGAACCTGCAGTACACTCTGGCTCGAGCGCACGCTGGCGCAGGCGCGCCGCGACCCGTCGGTCGACATGATCGTGGTGTTCATGCACCAGTGCGCGATGTCGACCGCGTGCCCGGCAACGGCTCCGACCTGGGCATCCGCCGGGCCTGGCTGCCGCTGTTCGACCGCTACGAGGTCGACCTGGTGCTGTCCGGCCACGAGCATGACTACGAGCGGACCTACCCGGTGCGCGGCTACGACCGCGGAACGCTCGGCACCGTCGTCTCGCCCAACCCGGATCAGACTGCCGGGGAAGCCGTCGACACCCGCAGGCCGCACGCTCGTCACGACCGACCCCGGTCAGCTACAACGGCCCGCAGGCGTGGGACACCGAGCAGGGCACCGTGTTCCTGGTGCTCGGCGGCGGCGGCACCAACGGCCCGACCAACACCTACGGCACCGACACGGCCGACCGACCTGCCGAAGGCCAAGGTCATCACCGAGCGCAACGCGATCAGCGGGTCGGAGGCGACCGGCTTCACCCGCAACTCGGCGGACTCGGTCGAGGACGCGCCCTGGTCGGCGGCCACCAACGCGGGCGACGCCTACGGCTACGCGATCTTCGACGTCGACCCGGGCCGAGCGGCGCGGCGAGACGACGATCACCTTCCAGTACTTCGCGATCCCGGCCGTGAGCGACGAGACCGGCACCGCTGCACGACGGCACCACGACGCTGCCGACGACGCCGTACGAGACGTTCGTCTTCGGCCGCGGCATCTCGAGGCCAGGGCGGCAGCGCAGCGCGACGCCGGCTGCCACCGCGACCGCGTAGGCGCACGGAACCAGGCCGGGAACGGGGTCACATCCCCCTCGGCCACCCGCCAGGTGCGCAGTCTAACTGCCGGAAACGGCGGTGGCGGGCGCGCTCGCCGGGCGGAACGACGCCATGAACTCCGTGAAGTAGTGATAGCTGGCGGCCCACTGGCTCTGCGGCGCTGACCAGTACAGGGCGTAGGCCTGATGGGAGTTCACCAGGACGTTGAGGTTGAGCACGTGGGTGGGCACGCCGTCCAGGTTGTAGGTGAACTCCCAGGCCGCTGCCTGCTCGGCCTCGGCGTAGCTGACGGACTGGATCCGGATCTGGTGGTAGCCGGGATAGGTCCCGACGCGGGCGGCCGCCTGCTGTTTCCAGTCGGCCAGCGCGTTGCTCTGCGGGCGGGTTGTCTGCTGGATGAACAGGAACATCCCCCCGGCCGGCGGCCTGAAGTAGACAAGGCCCCCGCTATGCGAGACCTGCCACCCGGCTGGAATCCCGATCGAGAATCCGGTCGGATCGGCGTACCGAACGTAGCCTGCGGGCAGCACGGCCGGTGCCAGGGCCCCCGAGGCCGATCCGGATGAGCCGGGTGCGGCGGCCCCGTTCCGGAAGAGGGAGAAGCACTGCACTGCCGCGAGCCACTCGCAGGTGTCGTATTCGGCGACGCATTTGAGCCCGGCCGCCCGGCCGAACTGGGCGTGGTCGACCCGCCCGCTGCGGCGGCTGGCGGCTGGCTGCCCACCGAATGCGCCAGCCAGAACGCGAGCGCCGCCACCACGGTCAGACCGAGAGCTGCGGCCGTCACCATCGCGCCGCGCCGCCGGCGTCCCGATGCCACCACCGGTCATCGCCGTCGAGGCTCCGGCCCTCCTCGCCTCCGCTGTCCGGTCGCACGCGGATCAGCGGCGGCCGGGAGCGGCCCTCGTCATCGTGCTGGCGGTCATCGAAGGCGGCACTCGCGGCGCCCGCGGCGGCAGATGACGGCGGCGCTTCGGATGCAGCTGCCGCATCAGAGCTGGCCGGGCCATCGGCAACCTCGGCCGCCGCTTTCCCCGCGACTGCTGCTTCGGCCGGCTCGCGTGCTGCGGCCGATTCTGCAACCACGGCAGCTGCCCCGGCCGCTTCGGCTGCCTCCGCCGCCTCGGCTTCCGCGGGTGCAGCAGCAACCGCGGCCGCGGACGATTCCACTTCCTCCGCGAGTCCGACTGGCTTCAGCTCGAACGTCACATCCTCGCCCTGCGCGGCCAGGTCGGCCGTCGTCAGCGGAAGCGTCAGGGTGGCTGGCAGCCGCGCGTCGCCGGCGGTGGCCTTGTCGGCCACGTTCCCGAGCAGGCGCTCGGCCCCGGCGGCGTCAAGCCGGGCCCGGGGGTCCTTGCGCAGCAGCCCGCTGATGACCGGCCACAGTGGTCCAGCGCGTTCCGGCTCGTCAGGCTCGTCGGTCACGATCGCGGTCAGCACCGCCATCGTCCCGTTCCGGCGGAACGGCTCTCGTCCCTCCACCGCGACATAGAGCGTCGCACCGAGTGACCACAAGTCCGCTGCCGGTCCGGCCTTCTCGCCGCGAGCACGTTCCGGTGCCATGTAGGCCGGTGATCCCATGAGCAGGCCAGAGGTCGTCAGGGTCGGGCCGCTGTCGCCGACTGCGAGGCCGAAGTCGGTGAGAACGACACGGTCGTCCGGGCCGAGCAGCACGTTGCCCGGCTTGACGTCGCGGTGCAGGACGCCCGCTGCGTGCGCGGCCTGGATCGCGTCCAGAAGGTGCAGCCCGATCTGCGCGGTCTGGGCCGCCGACAGCGGTCCGCTGCCGCGAACGATGTCGCTGAGCGAACGGAACGGGACCAGTTGCATGACCATCCACGGCCGTCCGTCGTCCTCGACAACGTCGAAGACCTTGACGATGTTCGGGTGGTCCAGGCCAGCGGCCGTCCTGGCTTCCCGCAGTGCGCGCTGGCGGAGCTTAGCCTGCTCGGTCTCATTCAGGTGCGCGGGCCAGATGGTTTCCTTGACGGCCACCGCGCGGTGCAGGAGTTCATCCCCTGCCAGCCAGACGACGCCCATGCCGCCACGTCCGATGACGGTCCGGAGCCGGTACCGACCGGAGAGAAGGTCGTCCGATTGCGCAGGACTCATCGCGACGTGCTACCCGACCATCAAGAGAGCTAACGACCACGAACCGGGACACCGCCAGGCGACTACAGCGCGCGGGCCGGCGACCTACGGCGTCGCCGTTAGCTGAAGATGCCGTCGAGCCAGTCGAAGACGACCTGGTTGCGGGTCTGCGGCGCCATCGGGGCATCGTGATACTCCGCGCCCTCGGCGACAGTGAACTGGCGGAGTTCCTTGCGAAGGTGCGCCGGCAGCCGCGCGTATACCGCGCCGGCCTGGCTGCCCGACGGGAAGAAGGCGTCGTCCTGGTACTCCGTGATGAGCGTCGGCGTGGTGACCCGCGGTGCCTCGGCGATGCAGTTGACCTTCTTCAGCGCCAGGCTGAGTCCGTACAGGTCGGTGAAGATGTGCCCGGCCCGCGCCGCCGCCAGGGCCTCGCGGGTGAACAGCTCCGACCGCTTCTTTACCGTGAACGCCGAGGTGCCGTGGATGTGCGGGATGAAGTCCCTGGTCCAGACGCGGTTGATCTCGGCCCTGCCGGCGCCGCTGTCGGCTAGCTTCCTGATGTCCTCCGGCCAGACCGCCCACGCGTCCAGCACACCGGGGTCGGCGACGACTGCGGCGAGCCGGTGTTCGTAGCCTGCGGCCTCGATCACCGAGGCGCCGCACATGCTCCAGCCCGTAATCGCGATCCGGCTGCTGTCCACGTCGGAGCGCGCCCGCAGCCAGTCCACGATCGGGCTGACGACGTGCTGCCAGTCGGGCCGGTACGGGATCTTGCGCTCGAACAGCATCGAGCCCTGGCCCGGCCCCTCGAAGATCAGGGCGTTATAGCCGCGCTCGAGAGCTGCCGCGCCGCCGAAGGTGTACAGGTCCACGTTCTGCGCGTCGCTGCCGTTGTTGAGGATCACGGTCGGCCGCGCTCTCCCCGAGCTGTCCGGGGACAGGAAGTAGCCGGGCAGCCAGCTGCCGTCGTACGGGATGCGGACCCGCTCGAACGGCGGGTCGAAGAGCCTGGCTGCTGCGTTCCAGTTCCGCTGCATGCGGGCGTAGACGCTGGCCTCGTAGGCATGCTGCCTGGTGCCGAGGACGAAGAACAGGCACAAGTCGTAGTAGGTCGCCGCGCGCAGGTAGGCGCTGCGGGCACTGACGGCGTGCCCGGCCGCAAGCTGCGCGTCCGCGATCTGCTCCGTGCGCAGGGCGCGCTCTGCGAAGAGGTCGTAGTAATTCTGGTAGGTCTCGCCGCGTGCGTTGATCTCGTTGACTGTGGTGACGATCTCGCCGACCTCGGCGCACCCGTATCCGGCACTGCCGAGCGCGAAGAGAGTCTCGAAGTTCAGGTCGGACTGCGTGAAGAGCGCGAACGGCGGCTTCCTCGTGGCGCCGGCTGCAGCTGTCGTCGCCGTGGCTGCGGCCGACGCTGTCGCTGTGGCCGACGCTGTCGCTTGGCCGCGCCGTCCCGCCCGCCGCCAGTGCCAGCACGCTGCCGCCCCCGATTGCGCCTGCCCGGAGCAGTGCGCGCCGTCCGACGCCGCTCCCGGCAGCCTCGTCCGCTTTCTGCTGAGCTGAGAAAAGCAAGTTTCCCCCTGGTCACCCCCGTGATGAACGCAACCGTAATGGCACCGGCCGCGGCCGGGCGGTATTGACGCACCTGCGAACTCAGGGGCTGCGGCGGGATCAGGTGACCTGCGGCGTGCCCAGGGACTGCTCGATGCGGGCAGCCTCGTCGAGGTGCGCGGCGCCCTCCTGCGGCTGGCCGTGCCGGATGAGCAGCCGGCCGAGCTGGCGGCGCGCGTTGATCTGGCCGAAGCTGTCCCCCTCGGCCGCGAGGGTGTCGATGGCGTTCCGGTACTCAGCGGCCGCGAGCGGCCACTGGCCGAGCCGGTCGTGCACGTCGGCCAGCGTGCTCATGCTCATCGCCGCGCCGTCCCGGTCCCCGATCGCCAGCGCGATGTCGCGGGCGCGGGTGACGTGCTCGAGTGCGCCGTCCAGCTCGCCGGACTTGAGCTCGGCCTCGGCCAGGTTGTGCAGCACGATCGCGGTCCTGAACGGATCCGCTGCCTGGTCGAGCAGCGTAAGCGCCTCCCGCAGCGCATCCGCCGCCGCCCGCGGCTGATGCAGCTGGCTGTAGACGGTCGCCAGGTTGTTGAGTGCCATCGCCTGCCCGGCCGGCAGCCGGCCTGCCCGTATGCCTCATGGGCGCGGCGCAGCGCCGCCGCCGCCTCGGCGGCCCGGTGCATCTCGCGCAGCGCGATCCCGAGCGAGACCGACAGGTGACCGACGTCGGCCTGCAGGCGGTGCCGCCGGGCGACCCGGATTCCGGCCTGGCACATCTGCTGCCATTGCGGCCAGGGCTTGCGCAGGTTGAAATAGCTGGTCAGCACATACGGCAGCAGGTACGCGAAGCCGTCATCAGCGACCTCGGCCTGCACGACCGCTGCCGTCAGGTTGGTCAGGCTGGAGCCAACCCAGGCGATCCCCGCGGCCGGCGTCGCGAGCCGCGGTGCGGAGACTGGCTTCGGCAGGCTGGTGGTCAGGGGTTCCCGGCCGCGCTGCGGCAGGATCACCCGGTCGGCGGCGTCGGCTGTCCACAGGTAGTACCCGAGCAGCCGTCTGCGGATCTCCTCGCGATACTCCGCGCTGAGCGCGTCGGCCGCGGCCGCTCTGCTGACCCAGTCCCGGATGAGCGGATGGAGCTCGTAGCGCGCGGCGCCGATGGCGGTGATCAGGTTGGTCCTGGTCAGGCTCGTGAGCAACGGCGGCGTCCTCGCCACGGGCAGGCCGAGAACGGCAGCAGCCTCGTACACATCGAATACCGAGCCGGGCACTAGCGAGAGCGCGCCGAAGGCGTCGGTCTCGGCGCTGGACGCGGCTCCGAGCGACCAGGTCAGGATCGTGCCGATGCTAGGGCTGTTGCCTGACCTGCGATCCTCGGCCAGGCTGGCGACGAGGTCCTGCAGTGCGCCGTCGTCCTCGCCGCGCTGGACGGTGTCGGCCGCCACCCGGAGCGGCAGCGGCAGATAACCGCACGCTTCGGCGATGAGCCGGGCCTGACTCTCGCTGATGCCCGGTGCCGAGCGGCTGAGCAGCTCGACGGCCGCCTCCGGTGCGAGCGGCGGAACTGGCCGCGCCGCAACCCCGTCCTGGATGATCAGATCGTGCAGCCGGTCCCTGGCCGTCACCAGCACGATTGATCGGCCGTCGCCGGGCAGGAAAGGCCTGACGTCGGCGGCCCGCTCGGCGTTCTCGATGACCACGAGGAGCGTGCGGTCGGCCAGTGCGGAGCGGAACATCGCGGCCAGTCCCGATTCATCGGCAGGCAGCTCGCTCGGGCTGTGACCGAGGGCGGCGAGGAAGTCGATGAGCACCTCGGGCGGCGTGAGATCGCGCAGGCCGGTCCGAGCCCCGAAGTCCGCGTAGAGCTGACCGTCAGGGAACTGATCGCGGCGACGCCGGGCCCAGGTCAGCGCCAGCGCCGACTTGCCCGCACCTGCCGGGCCGTGCAGGAGCAGCGCGGCCGGGCCGGTGCTGGCGCCGGCCTCCTCAAGCTGCCGGTCGAGCCAGGCCAGTTCGTCGTCGCGGCCGATGAGCAGGCGGCTTGCCGCGGGCAGCTGCCACGGTACGGCGGCACGAGGCTGAACGTCGTGGCGCGGCGGCAGGCCGTCGCCGTCCGCGCGGATCTCCCCGTCGCCCGCCTCCGGCGCATACAGCTGCTCCCAGCGCAGCTTCCACAAGTCAAGATCTCGTTCCGGACCGGGAACGGGCACGTCATTGGCGTCTGCATACGCCAGGACCGCGCGGACATAAGCCAGCACGAACGCAAGCTTGGGCGCGGTTCTGGAATTCAGTACGCCGCTGGTGGTAGACGGCGGCAGCATCGCCGAGATCTTGTAGAGCTGGGCATATGACGGACTGCCGCAGGCGACTCTGAGCGCTACCAGTTTCTGTGCGAGAACTGTCAGCGCCAGCGGGGAGGGCCTCCTGCTGGCCAATGTTCCCGGCTACCTCCTGCCCTGCGCATGGTTCGCCTCCAGGTCTGCCCGCCGGAATGCTTGCCGGCATGCAAACGTCATCGCTGCGCGAAGGACCCGGGGGCAGCACCTCGGTGGAATGCCACTGCCGCGTGGCAGCGCCCGCCCGGCGCCGTGCCTGGCACCCGGCAGGTTGCGGAGGTGACCGGAACCCGAGCAGGCAGGCGCAGAGGCCGTCCCCCCCAGGTGATCTCGGTCCCTGCACCCGCCCGCCCGGGCAGGGACAGGCGCGCCTCCCGTCGGGGCGGGCCGACGAGGGGTGATTCCTATCCCGTTGAGAACTGTGTCACCGGGTGAGCACTCCGCGCGACCGCAGAGCGAATCTCGAACATTCTCGAACACAACGAGCAGAGGCAGTCGGCGGCGGCACTGCATCGCAGTGCGCTGCGACCGGAATCCGGTCACCGTGTAGGCAGCCCTGGCGGAGCAGAGCCCGCTGATGCCGCCGCCGATGGTGTGGTACCGGCGGGCGGTGTTGGCGTGGCTGACACGGGAGGGGACGACGCCGGCGCGCTCGGGGTCGGCGACGGCGCCGGTGAGGTCTGCGCCGGCGGCGTGGTCCCTGTGGGCTGCGGCGCTGGCGACGTAGTGTGCCGCGGTGGCTTGTGACTGACCGCTGCGACGGGCCGTGTGGCAGGCCGGAGGATGGCGCGGCCGGGGAGGCGTGGCCATGGCCCGCGCGCCGGGATGCAGTTGACGCGGTGTGCGATGCGCGGACCGGCGGCACGGCCGTGTGACCGCTGTTGTTGCCGGTCAGCGCGACGACGGCTGCTACCGCTAGCCCGGCCGCGATCGCGAGGCCGGCAGCTGCGAACGCGACGCGCGAGACTGGCCGCCTGCGCGGCTGGTCGGGCCGCGACCAGCCGTCGGGCATGGCGTCGAATCCGGCGGCCGGCGTTGCCGCGGCGAACGTGCCCGGCGCACCGGCTCGCGCATTCGCAGCCCTGGTATTCGCAGCCCTGGTGTTCGCAGCCCTGGTTTCGCGGGCCCGGTCTCCGCGGCCCCGGTCCTGCAACGGCAGCACCGGCCGCAGCAGCAATCCCACCAGCCGCTGGCGCAGGCAGAGCGGCCGTGCCCCGTGTGTCGCCGCCCCGTGTGTCGCCAGCTGGTGTGTTGCCTCTGCGATCGCGGGCGGGCAGGCTGACCGGCACCGCGAGACCGGCGGCCGCCCTGCCGTGCGCTGCCGTGCCGGCGTCCTCGCAGATGCGCCGGAGCAGGTATTCAGTCTCGTCCGCGCCAAGCCGCGCGGCCGGATCCTTGCGGAGCAGCCCGCTGATCACCGGCCACAGCACTCCGGCGCGGACCGGGGCATCGGGCTCGTCTGCCACGATGGCGGTGAGGACGGCCATCGTGCCGTTCCGCTCGAACGGGTCGCGGCCCTCGACGGCCGCGTAGAGCGTCGCGCCCAGCGCCCACAGATCCGTCGCCGGGGTAGCGGGCTGCGCGCGTGCCCGCTCGGGAGCCATATACGCCGGCGACCCCATGATGATCCCCGCCACGGTCACGGATGGGTTGCTTCCAGCGACAGCGAGGCCGAAGTCGGTGAGGTAAATCTGATCGTCCGGGCCAAGGAGGACGTTGGCCGGCTTGACGTCGCGATGCAGGACGCCGTCGGCGTGCGCTGCCCGGATCGCCGCCAGGACGCGCAGGCCGACGTGGGCGGCCTGGGCAGGCCGTAGCGGCCCTGATTCGGCGACGACGTCGCGCAGCGACGGGTAGGGGACGAGCTGCATAACCAGCCACGGCCGCCCGTCGTGCTCGAGGACATCAAAGACGCCGACGATGTTCGGGTGGTGCAGCCGCGCTGCGGTACGGGCTTCCCGCAGTGACCGCTCCTGCAAGACAGCCCAGTCGGCATCGTCCAGCTGCGGGGGACGGACCGTCTCCTTGATGGCGACGTCACGGGCCAGCAGCCGGTCGAAGGCGAGCCAGACCGTGCCCATGCCGCCCTGGCCGATTACCCTCCGAAGGCTGTACCGGCCGGCGAGCAAATCGCCCGGCTGTGCGGGATTCACCCGGTTCCGCTACCCCGGAATGCGCCGGGCTAACGAATGGAGACAAGCAAGACCGGGAAGGACCACGCGCGGGCCCGGCCCTGCCCGGCCATCCAGGACGCCTGGTGCTCGGCTGGCAACGGTGATCCGGGATGCGCGGGCTCGGCTGGCAACGGCGATCCGGGATGCGCGGGCTCGGCTGGCAACGCCGCCGGGGACACCGGAACGGCGCCCCTGCATGCTCATGCGGGTGCACGCAAAGCAGTCCCGGCGAGCCGGTAGCCGTGTTTCTATCGTGTTTCTAGAATGTTTCGCACAGGATTCAGTCGCTGCTCACCGAGTCGGAGAGAATGTGGCTTCTTATGGCAGCGGGGTATGGCGAAGAGTGCTGAACGGGGAGACAATCCGATGAGGGCCGGCTGCAACGATGCAGCCGGGCCGCCACTGGAGTGAACATGATGGCATCGCCCACGACGACGTGGCTGCAGCGGCGGCTCGGTCGAGACGGCAACCCGCTCCGCAGGCGAGAGGACCTGATGGCGGGCTGGCTGGTGCCGGCCTGGTTCCTGGCCTTTCTTGGCGCTGGCTCCGCTTGTTGCCGCGGCGGCGGGTCTGTGGGTGCACTCCGGCAATTCGGCGGTCCGGCATGCTCAGCAGTCCTGGCACGAGGTCCAGGGAGTGCTGCTGCGCTCGGCAGCCGGGCCGGAGATGACGGATAACGGCGCGAACACCTGGACAGTATGGACGCTGGCCCAGTGGACCAGTGATGGCCTGAAGCACATCGGCGCGGTTCCGGTGGCCGCCAAGTCGAGTGCGGGCAGCACCGTTCCGGTGTGGCTGAACCGGGCGGGAAAGGTGGAGGTGCCGCCGCTCTCGGCTGGTCAGCTCGACGCCTACGCGAACACGGCGATGGCCATCGCGCTCGCCGGACTTGCCGTCTTCCTCGCCGGCATCGCCTGGCTGGCTGCCCGGATCCTGGACAAGCGGCGGGTGGCGAGCTGGGAGTCAGCCTGGCTGGAGGTAGGCCCGCGGTGGAGCCGCCAGAGTTAGTCGGGTGGCCGGGTCAGGTCGTCAGGCCGCGAGGGAACTGCCGCAGGCAACTCGCTGCCAGCCGCCGGGATAGTCGATGACAAGACCGTCGCTGTCGACCGGCAGGTCGGCCCGGTACGTTCCCGACTGATAGCAGAACACGGTGTCGGCCCAGACCGGCGCGGCCTGATCTCGCTGCCCTGTCACTTGGCGGCCCGGCGGCGTCAGGAGCGTGTAGCGCTGCTCAGCCTTCCGGACGCCCAGACCGGGCACGCTCACGTACGCGACCCGGAGGTCATGCTGCCGCGGCGCTGACCAGTCGAGGCGCCGGATCGGCAGCGTGTTCGTCAGCGGCGTGCAGCTGAGATCGATGTCGGTGCAGCCGTCGAGATCAGGTCGCGGCTGGCCGTTCGCCTGCCAGCGGCCGTCGCGCGCGGCCAGCACCAGCCGCCGGTCGCCCGCCGCATCGGTCACGCTGATCGTCAGATCGGTGAACCGCCAGCCGGAGTCGCACTGCAGCTGGTACCGCACGGTGAGAAGCCGCGCCCCGGCCATGATCACGTCGCCCTGAGCGAGCCAGCCGTCCGGGCCATCCGAGAGGACCACGTGCTCCAGGCCGGGATCCTCAAGTGCAGCCCATCCCACATCGATCTCCATTGCATCTCCTCGGGGCGCGGTAACCGGCTATCTTCGTTAGCAAGTTAGCGTTGGGGAATGCGCGCTGCAACCGCTATAGTCGTTAGATGGTTACCAGTCAGGCGGCTTCCGCAGGCCAGGTCGCACCGGCCAGGCTGGAGTCGGTGCGAGAGCTGCTGAATAGCTGGCTGATCCCGAACGATTCCCGCGTTCCCGCCGACACGTTCCCGGACTATGCGGGCGCCCAGGGCTGGCGGGGACGCGAGGCGGCACTTGTGCGCGAGCTGCGCGACGACATCCGGCGGGCCGTTGAGACGGGTGAGCCCAGTGGCCTGAATCCGTGGATCGGACGGCTCGGGCTGCGGCAGGCGATCGGCAGGAACGACATGAGCTCCGAGCACGGTGTCGGCTCCGAGCACGGTGTCGGCTCCGGGCACGGTGTCGGCTCCGAGCACGGTGTCGGCTACGAACACGGGGCGCGGGGCCGGCCGGCGACATCCTCGCTGCCGTGCTGCACGCGATCACCGCCGGCACCTGGCGTCGCCTCAAGGCCTGCCCGGACTGCCACTGGGTCTTCTATGACCACACGCGTAATGGCAGCAAGCGGTGGTGCCTCATGTACGCGGGCGGCCCTGACGGCCGGGCCTGCGGCACGATCGCGAAAGTCCGCCGCTATCGCGAGCGCTGGGGAACGGCGGACGCGGCAGGCTAGCCGCCCGCCTGCGAGTCGAGCTCAGGTTCCCGCGGAGCACATCGGGCCGGATTCTTTGCCGCCACATCTGCTGCCGCGGCCTCCGGCGTGATCGTGGTGACTTCGCGTGTGCATAGGACGCGAAGTCACCACGATCAGTGCCTGAGCCCGCGGAGTACGTTGTAATGCGCAGCTGACCGCATCGCCGTGCGCCGCAGGAGGAAACGACCGTGAACGGAGCCCAGGCCGTCGTCCGGACGCTAGTCGCCAGCGGCGTGACCACGTGCTTCGCCAATCCGGGCACATCGGAGATGCACTTCGTTGCCGCGCTGGACGCGGTGCCGGAGATGCGCGGCGTGCTGTGCCTGTTCGAGGGGGCTGCGACCGGCGCGGCCGACGGCTACGGCCGGATGACCGGCGGCCCGGCCGGTGTGCTGCTCCACCTGGGGCCGGGGCTGGCCAACGGGCTGGCGAACCTGCACAACGCCCGCCGCGCGCACACGCCGCTGCTCGCGATCATCGGCGACCACGCCACCTACCACAAGCGGCATGACGCTCCGCTGGAGTCGGACATCGACGCGCTCGCGGGAACGGTGTCGGGGTGGGTGCGCCGGAGCCTGCGCAGCGCCGACGCGCCCGGCGATGCCGCGGCGGCAGTGGCGGCCGCGCTGGTGCCGCCAGGACAGATCGCCTCGCTGATCCTGCCCGCCGACGTGACCTGGACTGACGGGGCCGAGGTCGCCGTGCCCGTGACCGCGAGGCGGCGGTCGGTTGTGCCGGACGACGTGATCAGCGAGATCGCCGCCGTGCTGCACAGCGCGGAGCCGACCGTGATCCTGCTGGGCGGCGACGGCCTGCGCAAGCCAGCGCTGGTGACGGCCAGCCGCATCGCCGAGGCGACGGGCGCCCGCCTCATCGCCGAGACGTTCCCGGCACGGCACGAGCGCGGCGCGGGCATCCCGGCGGTCGAGAAGCTCGCCTACCTGGTGGAGGCAGCCTCTGGTCAGCTCGCGGACGCCCGGCACGTGATCCTGGCCGGGGCGGCCTCGCCGGTATCCTTCTTCGCCTATCCCGGCAAGCCGGGCACGCCGCTGCCGGACGGCTGTCAGGTGCACGTTCTGGCCGAGGGCGGTGACGATGTCCGCGGCGCGCTCGACGCACTCGCCGATCTCGCTGCGACCGGGGCCAGCCCCGTTCTGCAGGAGGCCGTCCGGCCGGACCTCCCCGACGGCGACCTGACCGTGCGGACCGCCGCCGCGGTCATCGGCGCTCTGCTGCCTGAGGGTGCCATCGTCAGCGATGAGGCCAACACGTCCGGGATCTTCCTGCCGGGCGCGACCGCTGGCGCGCCGCCGCACGACTGGCTGAGCCTGACCGGCGGCGCGATCGGTCAGGGGCTGCCGCTGGCCACCGGCGCGGCCATCGCCTGCCCGGACCGGCCCGTGCTCGCGCTTGAGGCGGACGGGAGCGCCATGTACACGGCCTCGGCACTGTGGACGCATGCCCGCGAGCAGCTGGATATCACCACCGTGATCTTCAGCAACCGCTCGTATGCCATCCTCACGATGGAGCTGCAGCGCACCGGTGCGCCGGTTACCGGCACGACGGCGCGCAGCCTGCTGGATCTGTCCCGGCCGGATATCGACTTCGTCGCGCTTGCCTCCGGGCTTGGCGTTCCGGCGAGCCGTGCGGTGACGGCCGGCGAGTTCGCCGCCCAGCTGGGCCGCGCGATCGCGGAGCCAGGCCCGCACCTGATCGAGGCCGCCATTCCGGCGCTGGGGTAGCGGCCGCGCTGCGACTGGGGAGCGCGCGCGGGTCACCCGGAATTGCCCCGAGTCTGTACGTGCGTACGGCATCGCGGCGGTGCACAGTGGGGACCGATGACTTCGTCAGAGCCGCCGCATGATGAGGGCGGAGAGGCAGCCGCAGCACACGGGCCAGCGGCAGGGCACCCGGGCGCTGATCCGTGGCTGACCTGGCTGCGCAAGGCTGAGCATCTTGCCGTCGGCCGCACGACCGACCTGCCGGTGCCAGCCTGGCTGCGACCGACACGCGGTGAGCCGCGGTGGCCGATCACCCTGACGGTACTCGCGGCCATCGTGCTGCAGATCCTGCTGCCGGCGCACCTGACCGATCTGCTGCCGCGCTGGCTCATGCCCTCCCTGGAGGGAGCGCTGCTCATCGGCCTGACGGTCGCGGATCCGGTCAGGGTCGAGCGCGGCGGCACTGCCATGCGCGTGGCGAGCATCGTGCTGATCCTGCTCGTGACGATCGCCAACGCAGCATCTGCGGTGCTGCTCATCCGGGCCATCGTGGAAGGGCGCGCGGGAACCTCCGCGGTGCCGCTGCTCACGACGGGTGCGTCCGTGTGGCTGACGAACGTCATCGCGTTCGGCCTCTGGTACTGGGAGTTCGACCGGGGCGGCCCGGTGGTCCGCGCGGCCGGAACCATGCGGCACCCGGACCTGATGTTCCCGCAGATGGCATCGCCGGAGCTGGCGCCGCCGGACTGGGAGCCGCAGTTCGTGGATTACCTGTATCTGTCGTTCACGAACGCGACGGCGTTCAGCCCGACCGACGTCATGCCGCTCGCCCGCTGGGCCAAGCTCACGATGCTGGTTCAGTCGGCCGTGTCCCTGGCTATCGGCGCCCTGGTGATCGCCAGGGCTGTCAACATACTGCGGACCTAACGGGAAGCGTGCGGCCCGGTGCGACCGCGGCGTCCACGTCGTCGGCGTAGACGGACATCTCAACTGCCGGCGCGCTCGAAGCCGGAGCGGCGGCCGGGACTTTGGGCCGCTCCCGCAGGGCCAGTTGACTCTGGTCCGGTGCATCCGGCGGCCCTAGCCTCGCCAGCGAGGTGAGCCGTCGCCTGGCGGCTGTGTCAGTGAGGAGCACCCATGTCCGGGATCATCGTAGGAGTGGACGGATCGGCCAACGCCAGAAACGCACTCGAGTGGGCCGTCAGCGAGGCAGCCCTCACACATCAGCCCCTGACTGTCATTACCGTGCACGAGAGCCCGGCCGGCTTCTGGGCCGGACGGTCCGAGACGGCTCCGGCCGACGATTCCCGGCTGGCAACTGCTCGCACGGCTGCGACCGAACTTGTGAATGCCGCCGTCACCGAAGCCGGCGGCCCAGGCGCGGTACAGGCCACAGTCAGCGCCATCTCTGGCTCTGCCGCGACCGAGCTGATCAAGGCGTCGAAGGACGCCGACATGGTCGTGCTCGGCGCGCGCGGCGGCGCGCAGGGCAGCGGCCTGGCCGGTCACACGCCAATCGGCTCCGTCAGCAACAAGGTGCTGCACCACGCAAGCTGCCCAGTCGTGGTCGTGCCAGCCAGCAGTTAAGAAGCTGCCGTTCCCCTGGCCGTCGGCACTGCCCATGCCATTGCCGTGCCGTTCGCTCGCCGCCCCGCCGGGGCAGTAGCTCACACGGCGGCACGTCCTGCGGTCTGCGGCCTGTGCGGCCTGCGGCTACGGCCTGCGGGTAGTGCGGCCTGCGGTCTACGGCTTGCGGGCCACGCCCGCCCAGACGGCCGTGCGCATCGCGGGCTCGGCATCGCTGTCGGGCCGCCAGTCCTGGACCTGCACGATGCCCGGATCGGCCAGGTCCAGCCCGTCGAAGAACCGGGCGACCTGCTCCTGCGAGCGCAGCGTGACCCGCTGCGTGGCGCGGTCGTTGAACTCCCTGGCCGCGCCGGCAGTCCCGGCGGTATCGACGTCGCTGCACGGATGCGTGATCGTCAGCATGCTCCCGGACGGCAGCGCGTCGACGAGCTTGGCCACGATGTCGTAGGGCTGGTCCTCGTCCGGGATGAAGTGCAGGATCGCGACCAGCATCAGCGCGACAGGCCGGGAGAAGTCCAGCACTCCGGCGGCATGCGCGAGAATCGCGCCCGCATCGCGGGCATCGGCCTCGATGTAGTCAGTCGCGCCCTCGGGACTGCTGGTGAGCAGTGCCCGCGCGTGGATCAGCACGACGGGGTCCCTGTCGACGTAGACGACCCGGCTGTCCGGTGCCACCGCCTGCGCGACCTCGTGCGTGTTGTTCGCCGTCGGGATGCCGGTCCCGATGTCGAGGAACTGCCGGATGCCCTGCTCGCCGGCCAGATAGCGAACCGCGCGGGCCAGGAACGTGCGGTTCGCCGTCATGCTGGACACGATGTGCGGATAGGCGGCCACCATCGCCTCGCCGGCGGCCCGGTCGGCGGCGAAGTTGTCCTTGCCTCCGAGCAGGTAGTCGTACACCCGCGCGATGTGCGGCACGCTGGTGTCGAGTGCGTCCGCCGGGTCATCTCCAGACGCCACGATCGCAGATCCATTCGGTTGTCAGCGGGGGAAGTCCTGGCAATCGTATCGAACGCTTCTAGATCAGGGACAACGATCCAAACTGGCATCGTTCCTGCTGGCCGCCGCCGTCGGCTCGACGCTGGCCTCGGCATTGACCTGGGTCCCGGCTGCGGTCTGAAATGTCATCACGACTGCCGCGATGATCGGAGACCGCAAATGGCGGCTCTGACGACGTCATACTGGCCTGCCGACACCTCTGAGCAGGTCCTCGATACCACTGTCGGCGGCGTGCTGCGCGCGGCGGCAGCGGCGGCACCGGACCGGCTGGCCATGGTCGGCGGCCTGCCCGATCCGGCCGGCCGCAAGCGGTGGACCTACGCCGGGCTTCTTGCCGACGCCGAGCAGGCTGCCCGCGCGCTCGCCGTGCGGTTCGCGCCGGGTGAGCGGGTCGCGGCGTGGGCGCCGAACCTGCCCGAGTGGATCATCCTCGAGTACGCCGCCGCGCTGGCCGGGCTCGTCCTGGTGACCGTGAATCCGGCGCTGCGCCCGGCCGAGCTCGGCTACGTGCTGAACCAGTCCGGCGCGGCGGGCATCTTCCTGGTGCCGGAGTACCGCAGCCCGATGGCGAAGTTCCTGGACGAGGTGCGGCCGGACGTGCCTGGACTCCGGGAGGTCGTTCTGTTCACCGAGTGGGACGACTTCCTGAGCACGGCGCCAGCCGTCGCTGAGCTGCCGCAGGTGCAGTCCGGCGATGTCGCGCAGATCCAGTACACCTCCGGCACGACCGGCTTTCCCAAGGGTGCTGAGCTGCATCATCGCGGGCTCACCAACAACGCCCGCTTCTACGCGCAGCGGATCGGCCTGCAGCCCGGCGAGGTCTACGTCAATCCGATGCCGATGTTCCACACCTCGGGCTGCGCGATGGGCGTGCTCGGCTCCGTGCAGACCCTCGCGGCGCACGTGCCGGTGCTCGCGTTCGACCCGGCGCTGATGCTCGAGTTGCTCGAGACCGAGAGGTCGGCGGTGTTCTGCGCGGTGCCGACGATGATGATCGCGCTGCTGGAGCATCCGGATCTCGGCACGCGGAATCTCTCGGCGCTGCGCGTCGCCGTATCCGGCGGCTCCCCAGTGCCGGCCGCCTCGTGCGGCGCGTCGAGGAGCGGCTCGCCGTCCGTTTCAGCATCGTGTTCGGCACCACCGAGTGCTCGCCGCTGCTCACCCAGGTGCGCCCGGATGCGCCCGCGGAGCGCCGCGCGGAAACGCTCGGGACGCCGCTGCCGCAGGCTGAGGTCAAGATCGGCGACCTCACGACCGGCGAGCCGGTGCCGCCTGGTCAGGTCGGCGAGCTCTGCACCCGCGGTTACCTGGTCATGCGCGGGTACCACGACGCTCCCGAGGCGACGGCGCTCGCCATCGACGCCGACCGCTGGTACCACACCGGCGACCTGGCCTCGATGGACGCCGACGGCTACGTGCGCATCGAGGGCCGGGTCAAGGACATGATCATCCGCGGCGGCGAGAACATCTACCCGCGCGAGATCGAGGATGTCCTTTTCGGCCATCCCGCGGTTGCGGAGGTCGCGGTCGTCGGGGTCGCGGACGAGCGCTGGGGCGAGGTGGTGGCAGCCTTCGTGCGGATCGCGCCGGGCGAGCCGCAGCCCGCGCCAGAGGACCTGAGGGCGTACTGCCGCGAGACTCTCGCGCCGTACAAGACGCCGCTGCACTGGGTATTTGTCGACGACTTTCCGATGACGCCGTCCGGCAAGATCCAGAAGTTCCGGCTGCGGGAGGAGTTCATGCGCCGGCCCGCGCCGTGAGATCCGGGCGGCGCGGGCCGCTTCTGCTGGCGTTACCGCCAGTTGCGCCGCATGCGCCGGCGGAACCGGCCGAAGGCGAACAGCCCGGCTACGCATGCCACCAGCCACAGCAGCAGCATGACCTTGAGGAACGCGACGAATACGAATCCGGCACCGGGGAGCACCAGGATCGCGAACAGCAGCAGGAGCGCCACTGGCAGGAAGCGCGGTCCGCGGCGCCGGTAGTACACCTGGCGCCCCAGCCAGGGCGGCATCTGACCGGGCTGACCGGGCTGACCCGGGCTGACCCGGCTGGCCTGGCTGCGCGCCGGCCAGCTCGGGCTCGGGCAGATCCGTCATGACCGCGCGCAGGTCCGCGTTGGTCTTCGCGCTGAGCGCCGCCGCGATCCGCTCGTCCAGTTCCTCGGACGTGAGCCGGCCCTCGGCGAAGTGCTCGCGCAGCCGTTCCGCCACGTGCTCGCGGTCGGCGTCAGAGACCCGGATGTTCTCGTTCATAGCGCTGTCTCTTCCTACTCGTCCTGGTCGTCGTCATCGTCGATCGTCGGCCGCCGCAGCGTCGTCGGCGAGTATGCGGTACAGCTCGCGCCTGGTGCGCTCCAGCAGCCGCTCCGCGGCGCGGACCTGCTCGGCCGAGCCGGCGTGCGCGAGCTGCACGATCCCGCTGCCAAGGCGCGCTGCCTCGGCGAACAGGCCGGGCACCTGCCAGGCTTCCTGCTGCTCGGACTTCTCCCAGGCGCCGCGGGCCATCTCCGGGTTCTCCGCCACGTACTCGCGCCCGGCATCGGTCAGGCTGAACACTCGCCGGCCGCCCGACTTCTCGTCGGTGATCAGCCCCTCGTCCGCGAGCTGGGACAGCGCCGGGTAGACGGCACCGGGGCTGGGCCGCCACGCGCCGTTGCTGCGCTCTTCGATGTCGGACATGATCTGGTAGCCGTTGCGCGGGCCTTCCTGCAGCAGCGCCAGGATGGCCGCGCGGACGTCGCCGCGGCTGGCCTTCGGTCCCGGTGGCTTCGGCGGCCCCGGCCATCCTGTCCGCATGCCGGCGAAGCCGCCGCCCCAGTGGCCCGGCCCTCGCCGGCCGCCGAAGTCGCGCTCCCAGGATCCGGCCCTGGCCTGGAATCCGGCGCGGAGCTGCGCCAGAAGCTCGCTCAGGTCCAGCCCGCAGGCTGCTGCTCCTGCTGTCATGTGATCCGCCAATCTCTCGCGATACGATCACGATATATCGACAGCGTACGTCGCGGGCTTTCCGAAGACAAGTTATTACTCGACCAGGGCGGGAACGTGCGCTCTGGGCGTAACCGCCCGGCTCGGGGCCGCGGGCCGGGGTCTGGCGGCGACGACTGCCAGATAGCCGAGGAAGGCGATCCCGGCTATCAGGAAGCAGTTGGCGTTGAGTGTGGCCAGGCCGTGCAGGCCGTACTCGGTGTTCTGGGCGGACCGGGGTATCCACCACATCGGGGCCAGGACGAACAGCGCGTAGCCGCAGGCGGCGGCAATCCGGGCCGCGGTCCCGCCGCGCACCATGACGACGAGCGCCGGGAGGGCCCACACCCAGTGATGCGTCCACGAGATCGGGCACACCAGCAGGCTGGTGATGCCGGTGGCCGCCGCCGCGCCGAGCCAGTCGCCGCGCCTGGCGAGCGTGGTGCCGATCGCCAGCCCCAGGGCGCCGAGCACGAGCGGGATCAGCAGGTACCAGCTGCCGACATGGCTCACGCCGCCGAGTATTCGCGTCAGGGCTCCGTACGGCGACTGGTTGCTGATGTAGGTCGCGCGCACCCGGCTGGTGTCGTAGTACAAGTGCAGCCAGTACAGCCGGGACGCACCGGGGTCGATGAGGAAGCCGGTCACGGTGCAGACGGCGAACGTGCCCGCCGCGATCGCCGCGTCCCTGGTCCGCCGTGTGAGCAGCAGCAGGACGATGAAGATGGCAGGCGTGAGCTTGATCGCCGCCGCCAGGCCGATGCCGATACCCGCGGGCCGGCCGCGGGAGACGAGCCAGACATCGGTCAGCACCAGCGCGAGCAGGAAGATGTTCACCTGCCCGAGGAACAGCGTGTGATACACCGGCTCGAGCAGCAGCCCGGCCGCGACAGTGGCGGCGAGTAGCGGACCTGACGGGTTACGCCCGGCGAGCCTGAGGGTAAGCAGGCACGCCCACGCGAACGCGGCCACCGACCCGAGTTCCCAGGCCAGCGAGACGACCACGCCGGGGAGTGCCGCTAGCGGCGTGAACAGGGCTGCGGCGAACGGCGGGTAGGTGAACCAGTTTGCCCTGGCCTGCCGCAGATACAGGGTCAGGCCGTGGGTTACCGCGTGCCCGCCCCACAGGTAGATGCTGAGGTCGAAGGGCCGGTACACCGCGGCGAACCCGGCGACCAGGCCGAGCTCGATCAGCAGCACGATCGCGGTCACCCGCCGGGCGCGGCGCCCGCGCGGCAGGTGCAGCTGTATCTGGCGCTGCGGTCGTATCTGGCCCTGCGGCCCCTGCCGCTGCGGTGGCGCGCTGACGGAGTTCATGCTCTGAGCCTGCTGGCGGGCGGCTGGCCGGCCCATCGGGAAGATCACCCAGCCGTCCCCGGAAACGACTCGCCGGGCGTCCGGGGAAGAGCGCGCGCGACATCAGGGAATCGTGGGTAGCGTCACCCCGGAATCACGGCAGTGCATAACGCTAAGTCTCATAACTGTTACTCTCGGTCGTCAGAATGGCGGCGCGGGCTGGGGGTGCAGTGACGGGCTGGTTGCTGAGCGGTGAGACGGGCGCTGATGACCTCTCGGCTGGCGCTGCTCGCCGCCTGTCCGACGTCGCGGATTATCGCGAAGCGGTAGCCGACGTGCTCGCGGGATTAGCTGGCCTGAGGGGCGAGCGGCTGACCGCCGCAGAAGCGGAGCGCATGCTGGCCGCGCGACTGTCCGACCCGGCCTTCGCGATGATCCTCTCGGCGACCCCGGCCGGGCCGGAGGCAGCCGCACGGCGGGTGCTGCGGGAGATCAGGACCTACCGGCACTGCGCGCGCAGCTCGGCCGGAAATCTCACGGCAATGATCAGAATCGCGCTGCTCGCCCAGATCGACGTGTTCTGGTGGGGCAACCTGCCGCGCCTACCAGTCCGACGCCGACGTCCACGACTCGGCCGACCTGCTCGACCTGGACGGCCTGCGGCGCGACGGCATGCTCCTGTTCCGCTACCGGCGGCAGCCCACGACGCTGCTGGGCCGGGCTGCCCGCTCAGCGGAACGCCGGGCTGCACCGGACCGCGCTCCGCAGACCGCGGGCCTGCGGTTCGCCTGCGCTCGGGCCGAGCTGATCGTGCTGCTCAACCAGATTGCCGCTGACTTCGCCGCGCTCGCGCCTCGCGGCACGCCCCCGCTGTGGGTGACCAGCCTCGCCCGGAGCGTCTCGCATCAGCAGCATCTGCGCGATCTGGGCTACGCGGCCATGCTGCCGAGCTCGCACTGCGTCGGGTTCGCGGCCGACGTTGAGATGACCTGGTTCCGGCAGTTCGGGGCCGACCGGATGCTGCAGGAGGTGCTGCTGGAGCGGCAGGAAGCCGGGGAAGTCAACGTCATCGACGAGGGACAGGCGTGGCATGTCTGCGTGCGCCCTGGCGCCGGACGTGCGCTGCGGCTGGTCCCCGAGCAGAGTGGCGGCTGATCAGCATGTGCGGAATCGCGCTGATCGCCGGCGCGGGGGCGGACGAGAAGCTGCTGCGCCAGATGCTCGCGGCGCTCGCACCGCGCGGTGAGGTCGAGGAGACCGCGTGCGAGCCCGGACTGCTGGCCGGGGTTCAGCGGCTGCGGATCGTCGACCGGGAGCGGGCAGTACAGCCATGGCATGGCCGGGCCGCTGGCTGCTCTGCTACAACGGCGAGATCTTCAACTACCGGCAGCTGCGCGCTGAGCTGATCGGCCTCGGGCGGGAGCTGCGGACCGAGAGCGACACCGAGCTGGTGCTCGAGGCGTTTGCCGAGTGGGGCGAGCGGGCGGTCACCCGGTTCCGCGGCGAGTTCGCGTTCGCGATCGCTGAACCGCGAGACGGGCCGCGTCTACCTTGGCCGCGACCCAGTCGGCGTCAAGCCGCTGTACTGGTCCTGCCGCGATGGCAGGCTGCACGTCGCATCCGAGGTCAAGGCACTGGTGCCGGCCGGGGCGCCGGTATCGGAGGTGCCGCCGGGTCAGCATGGCTGGGCCGAGCAAGGGCGCAGCGCCGTCACTGGCGCGCTACGTGGACCTGTCCCTGGCTCGACCGCCGGCGATCGAGGAGCCGGACGAGGCGGCCAAGGCTGCTCCGGCGCCGCGGTCGAGGACAGCATCCGGGTCCGCGTCGATACCGACCTGACAGTCGGCGTGATCCTCTCCGGCGGCCTCGACAGCTCGATCGTGCTGACGCAGGTCGCGGAGATGCACCCCGACTGCGTGGCGCTCACGATCGGCGCGCCTGGCAGCGATGACCTGCTGTATGCGCGGCGGCTGTGCCGCGAGCTCGGCGTGACGCATGAGGTCATCGACCGTCCGGCCAGGCGAATCTGCACGCGGGCGACGTGCGCAAGGCCATCCGGATGTCGGAGCTCACCGAGTACGGCGACATCATCAATGCCGTTGTCTCGGTGCCGCTGTTCGCCCGGGCGCGCCAGCTCGGCATCAAGGTGGTCCTGACCGGGGACGGCTCCGACGAGCTGTTCGGCGGCTACGCCATGTACAGCCACAGCGACGGCGACGCCTCCCGGCGGCTGTTCCAGCACATGATCGCGAACCTGCACCGGACTGAGCTGCAGCGCGTGGACCGGGTCAGCATGGGCAACGGCGTCGAGGCGCGGGTGCCCTTCCTTGATCCGGCGCTGATCGAGCTGGCCATGCGAATGCCCCGTCGGCCTTAAGATGCGGGACGGGCAGGAGAAGTGGATCATGCGGCAGGCGTTCGCGGACGCGCTGCCCGACTACATTCTGGCGACGGCCGAAGAACCCGATGTCACATTCCTCCGGGCTGCACGAGCGGGCCCGGATGTACAGGCCGCTGTTCGCCGGGATGCAGCGCTCGTTCGGCTACGACCTGCTCGCACCGGTGCAGCGGGACTTCTCGGTGCTGCTCAGCCGGTACAACCACGACCTGGAGCGCGCCGTCGCCGCGGCGGCCGCGCACCAGGACTACACAGCCGCCGAGCACGCTCGTGACCTGGCCGGCGCACTGCGCTGGAACGCCGCGGCCGCGCTCCGTGCCCGGCGTCAGCCGGCAGCCGCCCGCCAGTGAAACGTGCTGCCGCGTGCAGAACGTGCCGCTGGCCAGGCCGCCTGCCGGTCCGGGCGCGGCGAATAGGCCGCCGGGAACGGGACAGCTAGTTAGACGGCGTGATCGGCGGGAACGAACCTGGCGCCGGTCGATAACGGAGCCTGGAGGCAGCGAAGTGGAAATCAAGGTGGCCCTCTCATTGCCTCGCGACGCAGCGAGCGTGCCGGTTACGCGTCAGGTGCTTGACTGCTGCCTGGAGCGCCTTGGCGTGCTCCCGGAGACGAGGGCCGATATCGCCCTCGCCCTGAGCGAGGCCTGCGCCAATGTCATCCAGCACGCCGGGCCGGGTGAGGAGTACGAGGTCGTCGCGAGCACCAGGGACGGCCGGTGCGTCATCGAGGTGGTCGACACCGGCAGCCGCGGTGCCACCGTGCGGCGGCCTCCCGATCCGGACACGCTGATGTCCGAGCACGGGCGCGGACTGAAGATTATCGACGCGGTGACCGACGAGCTGTCCCTGACCGGCGACGGCGAGGCCGGAACGACGGTGCATTTCGAGAAGGTGCTTGAGTGGGAGCCGGGCGCGCTGGCTGAGCAGCTGTCGGTCGTCGGCCACTAACCCGGTGCGGCCCTCCTAGCGACCGCGTCCGGTGAACCAGCCGAGCGCCAGCAGCACCACTCCGACCACTACTGACACGGCGCCGCGGACGACGTGGTGGCCGGTGTGCATGCTGCCGACGAGGAAGTGGACCGAGTTCAGTGCACCCGCGAAGAACAGCACGCCGATAATGATGGCGAGTATTCCGAGGATCGCCAGGACAATGGCCAGTGCGCGGCTGGGCCTGGCTTGCACACTTGCTGAGCTCACGTGATTCTCCGCATTGAGATCGTGGCCGTGGCGGCCGGAGCGAGCGCGGGCTGGCACACGGCGGCCGGCGCGTTAGCGCATCGGGGACCAGCCTGCCATGAACTGGCCTAGCACTGAAGGACCTGAGGCGACTGCGCGCTCGTCGTGGCTGAACCGCTCGTCACAGTCAGCCCGACGGGCTGGCCGCAGGCGGTGCTGCTTTCGATCACGATGAACAGCGCGTCCTGTGTCTGCGTCCCGGCGGAGACCGGGCCGTGCTGGCAGGCCGCTCCGCCCGACGCGGGCTGACAGTTCCACCCGCCGAATCCGCCGAGGCCGTCCCGGCCCGGGCCGTCGTCCTGTCCGTGCAGTCCGCCGCTGACCAGCGCGCTGCCAGGCGGCAGCGCGACCGAGACCGTGAGATCGCCGGTCGCCGCCGAGCCGGTGTCAGCGACCGCGAACGTCACCATCGAGCCGCGCCCTTGCTGCTGCGAGACCACCGCGATGCTCGCCGCCAGCTGGACCGCCGCAGCTGGCGGCGGAGGGCTCTGCGTGACGGCTGGTGCGGGCGAGACCGAGGCTGCGTGGTGATGATGCGACCGCGGCGCGCGGGTCGTCGCGGCGGGAACCGCAGCCGTAGTCCCCGCAGCAGACGATGCCGACGGTGTCGCGACAACCGGGGCAGGGTCGGCAGCGCTGTGCTGGTGTGCGGCCGGGGTGCCATGGCTGCTGAGCGTCACGGCAAACGCGGTAGCGCCGACCGCAATCGCGGCGGCGGCACCAGCCGCGAGCCAGCGCAGCGGGCGCGTCGCATGACTGAGCTGTTCCGGCAGCCTGATCCAGGCCTGGCCAGGCGGCCGCGGCGGCACCGCCCGTCATCGAGTCGCCGGCGGCTGCTTGCGCGGTGCCCGGCTGCCCGGCGGACGCCAGGTAGCCGGCCGCGGCGTCGCCGAGAACGGCAGGGGCGACGACGGTGCGCAGGGTCAGGCCGATGTCGGCAAGGTCTGTGTAGGCGGCCCGGCAGTCGTCGCATTCGCTGAGGTGCCCGGTCACGAGCGCGCTGTCGCTGCCGGGCACCGCGTCCCGGACGAACGGGCCCAGCCGTGCCGCTGCCTGCGCGCACTCGGGCTGGGTGACACGCGCCCGGTGCAGTTGCAGATATGCCTGCCGGAGGCCATCCCTGGCGCTCCGCCGGACGGCGGTAACGGCTGTCAGGGAGAGCCCGAGTAGCGGCGCGACCTCGGCCGGGCTCATCTCCTCGATCTCGGTGTGCCACAGCACGGCTCGCCACCGCTCGGGCAGTCACAGGAATGCCTGCACCATCAGGGGCGTTCCCGGGTCCGTCGTGTCGGCAACCGGGATGACCGCCTGTCCTTCTGAGACCTGCCGCAGCGCCGTCAGCAGGTATGGCCGGAACGCGTCGGTCGGCCCGCCGCCGCGCTGAGTGGCCGACAGAACGCGGCCGAATGCCTCGGCCATCAGAACGTCCGCGGCGGCTGCCGAGCTCGTCAGCTCACCCGCCAGCCTCCGTGCTGCCTGCTCGTGCCGCCGGCGCAGGATCGCGAACGCCGAAGTGTCACCGGATCGCACTTTGTTGAGCAGCTTCGCGTCGTCCGCGTCATGCGTGCGCTGTATCTCGTCCGTCACTAGTACTCCCACCCCGTGCCGTCCGTCCTAGTGCGCAACAGAATCATCCCTGTTATCGCTCTCGCGCGCGGGGATTCGCGCCCACTGCGCGACCCTGGCGCAGGGCACTGCGCCCGGATAGCCTGAATTCAGCATGTGGTTGCGCCTAGGGTTCCGCGCCGTTCCCGTCTCCGGCGACCACAATCAGGGAACGGCGGACTGGACCGAGCGGCGCCAGGAACCCGTCCTGCGGGCCAACACCTGACGGGATAAAAGCCCCGAGGGCTCATGTCGGCATGCCCGGAAGTTCCGGGTCAGGCAGAAGGAGCCCCCGTGAGTCCGCAACCGCACCTCACTCCCGACATCATTGCCGTCGTCATCGGCGCGGGCGCATTGCACGCGTGCTGGAACGCCATTGCCAAGCAGGTGCAGGACAGGCTGATGGCATTCGCCTGGATGGGGATTGCCCAGGCTGTCGTCGGCGCGCTGGTGCTTGCGGTAACAGGACTGCCCTACCGGGCCGCGATCCCGTTCGTGCTCACCTCGGCGGTCATTCACGTCGCGTACGACCTGGCGCTGATGAACTCCTATCGCCTCGGCGCGTTCAACCAGACCTATCCGATCGCTCGCGGCACCTCGCCGCTGGTGGTCGCAGCGGGCGCGTACCTGCTGGCCGGCGAGCACCTGGGCGCAGCCGCGCTGGCCGGGGTCGCGGTCCTGGCCGCGGGGCTGATGAGCCTGGCATTCTCGGGCGGCCGCCTGACCCGGCAGGACGCGCCGGCCGTCGGAGCCGCCGTGCTCACCGGCCTGACGATCGCTGGCTACACGCTCGTCGACGGGCTGGGCGTACGGCAGGCGCACGATCCCTGGGCGTACACCGCGCTGTTGTTCCTGCTGCAGGGTGTTCCGATGGCCGGCCTCGCCGCGGTACGGCGACCGGTGACCGCCTGGCGCGACCGCACCTCGCTTGAGCGCGGCCTGCTGGCCGGGCTGCTGTCCGTTGTTGCCTACGGCATCGTGCTCTGGGCTCAGACTAAGGCGCCGCTGGCCGAGGTTGCCGCCATCCGCGAGACGAGCGTGGTTTTCGCCGCGGTGATCGGGACGCTGGTGCTCGGCGAGGGATTCGGCCGGCGACGCGTCGCGGCCGCCGTCGTGATCGCTACCGGGATCGTCCTCATCGGATTGTGAGCACCTAATCCGTCAGCCGGTCTGATGAATGTGGGCGCCGACGATCTTGCCGTTCTGCACGGTGTCGGTACCGGTGTAATGCTGGACCGAGCCGGTGCAGGTGTCCGTGGCGGTCAGGCTGAAGGTGACCTGGTCACCGGACTCGCCTGCTTCCTCTACTTGCTGCGAGCCAGTGCATGCGTAGCCATCGACGAACTGCTGGTAGGTCTGCCCAGTGGTGGCGCCCGAGTTCGAGCAGAGCCCACGCCTGTGCGTAGTTCTGAGACTCGACGTCACCGTAGTAGGCAGAAACGACGGCCCACGGGTCGGTGACACTCGGCACTGTCGCAGTTGGGTCCGCCGGGCTGGGCTGCTGCGTCGCGACAGCCGAGGGATTCGCGGGCTGGGCCGGCGTGCTGGTCGCTGGCGCCGCGCGTGACGACGACGGTGGTCTGGAGGCTGCCGGGGACGCGGGTTCCTGGGTGGTTGTCACCGTCGTGCAGGCCGCCAGGCCGATCGTGGCGGCCGAAGCCAGGGTGACGATGATGATCTTCATTGCGCACCTGCCTTCACCGCGGGCGGACTCGGTGCTAGTCGATTTGCCGGGTTATAACACAACCGTAACTGATTGGCTACTTAGTGTGACCAGCCGGGGTAGTCAGGTGACGTAGCCGGGGCGTACGCCCGAACCCGCTCCGGCTACCAGTGGCCGCGATGCACGACCTCCGCGAAGGGCCGCCGCTTCGGGTTCCTGACCGGAGTCAGCGGCCGGTCGGCCGGGTAGCCGAGTGAGATCAGCAGGACCCAGTCCCGGTCAGCGGGCAGACGGAGGACGCGGCGGGCCAGGTCCATGTCGGCGACCCCGGCATGGCAGCTGCCGATGCCCAGGTCAGCGGCCGCGAGAGTCATGCTCATCGTCGCCTGGCCGAGGTCGAGCTGAGCGCGGTGGAACTCGTTGTCGGCCGGCGGCCCGATGACCGCGATGGTGGCGGCCGAATGTGCGACGTGCGCCGCGCCGGTGAACACGCCTGACAGCTCCCGGAGCTGCAGCCGGTCCGTCACGACCACGAAGTCCCAGGGCTGCCAGTTCTGCGAGGACGGCGACCTGCGGCCCGCCTCCAGGATCTGATCCAGGTCAGCGGCGGGAATGGGCTGGCTGGTGAACGTGCGGACATTACGGCGCGCGGTGATGGCATCCCAGGTTTGCATGCCATTGACCTTATGAGCAGGCCCTCGGTTGAAGTGCCGCGCGGCCGGGTAGCCAACGCTCGTCAGTAGTCATGACGGGGGGAACTTCCCGTGCCTGGTCCAGGCGCGGGCAGATCGTCGGGGGAAGTGACTTCAGATGGACCTGGTCATCGTTTTCCTGGTGCTGGTCGTCATCGCCTGGCTGCGGAAGTAGGCCCGGCAGGGCGCTGGCGGTGCGGCGTCAGGCGCGCCGCAGGACAGCAAGCCATGCCCGGGCCTGCGAGAAGCCCTGGATCGAGTTGATGTCGAACGCGTCGGCCGTGATCGACTCGGCAGTCCAGCCGTCGCTGAAGGCTGCCCGCAGCTCATCCTCTCGCACTCGCCGTGGCCCGAACTCGCCCGGCTGCCGGTCGCTGAAGCACATCAGGTAGAGCCTGCCGCCGGGCCGTAGCACGGTGGAGAGGCTGGCGACGTAGCGCTGCCGGTCGGCGTCACTGAAGACGTGGAACACGCCGCTGTCGATGATGGTGTCGGGCGGCCCGGCCAGTTGCACCGCGGCGAGATCCAGCACGTCCGCGACCTCGAACCGGGCGGTCAGACCGCGCTCAGCCGCCTTCGCGCGGGCGCGCTCGATGGCCGTCGGCGCGACGTCCACGCCAGTGGCGTCCGCGCCGTGACTCGCGGCCAGCAGCGTGTGCTCCCCTGTGCCGCAGCCGACATCCAGCACCCGCCCGGCCAGCAGGCCCTCGCCGGCGAGCCGGGCAAAGGCCGGCTGCGGACGGCCGATGTCCCAGGGCGCCGGCTCCGCGCCGGTGTAGGAGGCGTCCCACGCACTCGTCATGGCCTTAGTCTCCCGTGTAGCGCCAGGCCTGTCCGAGCGGGTTAGATTCCAGGGTGATGTGCGAAGACCGGACGGCGTCTCTTCACAGCGGTCGGCCCCGCGCAGCGGACCGCAAACTGCGGGTGCGCTCCGCCGCCGCTACGGAGCCAGTCGTGCCCACCAAGCTGATCATCGTCGTCCGTGCCGACCTCGGGATGGGCCGCGGCAAGGTCGCGGCGCAGGCCGCGCATGCAGCGGTGGCGGCTGCCCTGGCCAGCGTCGGGACCGCAGCCTTCCGTGCCTGGCTTCGCGATGGCCAGCCGAAAGTGGTGCTCCGCGCGGACGGCGAGGACCAGCTGCACGCGATCGCTGGCCAGGCCCGCGCGGCCGGGCTGCCGGTTCAGGTCATCAGGGACGCGGGCCGCACGCAGGTCGCGGAGGGAACGGCTACCTGCTGCGCGATCGGGCCGGCCGCCGATGCCAGTATCGACGCCGTCACCGGGGATCTTGCGCTGCTCTGAGGCCTAGGGCCTGACCAGCACCTTCGCCAGCCGGGCCAGGTGCCGGCTGGCCACCGCGGGGTCGAAGCGATCGGGATCGAAGTCGGCCGCCGATTCAAGGCCGAGCCAGGACAGCATCTGCCCGTGGTCCTCGTGCCGCGGGTTGGCCAGGACGTTCAGCAGCTCGCTGTAGCCCCAGATGCCGCCGCTGTCCTCGGGCGGGCACGCTCGCCGGCCGCCGGTGCATCGCGGATACGCTACGCCGCTCTCAGCTGGCTGGACGGCTTCCACGACGATGTCGTGCTCCCAGCTGTCGCCGAAGTCATACTCGTACCGGAACCTGTCGCCCGGCCAGTCCGCCACCGCGGACAGCTTCCTGCCCGCGGCGCTGCGGATGTCCAGATCGGCGTCCCGGATTCCGTACCGGGCGCCGGCCGTCTCGAACGCCCACAGGTGGCTGTCTTCCCAGCCGAACGCTGCCTGGATTGCCGCATGCAATCGCGACAGCGTGATGTCGGACGGGACTTCAATACGCCGCCAGATCGCCGGCCTTGTGCCGCGCAGCGTGATCTTGAGGCGGTGGATGTTCCGCGGTGCCTGCTGGCGCCTGACGGTGTCGCCGGTGCCGGCGCTGCCAGCGGTGCCGCTGGCACGTTTCGCACGCTGACCGGCGGCTGCGCGGGCCTCGGGCAGCAGATCGACCCGAGCGCGGAGAAGATCGAGATAGTTGTCCAGGTCCTCAGCCTGATCCTGCTGGGTCGGGCACGGCTCGCAGGACAGCGCATCTTGCAGCAGCTGCCGGGCGGTCCCGCCGGTGAGGTCCTTGAACCGGAAGCCAGGCTGCGCGCCGAGTGCGAGATAGTCGTCCCGGAGCCTGCTGCTGTAGCGGGTCAGGTAGCAGTGCCTGACGCCGCCGCCGAGCACATAGTCGATGAGCACGACCATCGCGTGCCGCTTTCGGCCGTAGCTGAAACTGACCACGACCGAGCGCTGCTCGCCGTAGATGTCGGCGTAACCGAAGCAGGGCCCCGGCCGCGGGGCGCCCAGGCCTGCCGCCCACGGAAGCTCGCGCTGGCCCGCAGCCACGAGCCGGGCAGCTGAGTCCGCAGCGAGCGGCCGGACCTCCGGCAGTCCGACAGCTGCGAGCACGCGCGCCATCGCAAGCGCCTCGGGGCACGGATGATCGGGGAGTCGCGCGACGACGTCGGCGAGGATCTCGGCCAGTTCTGCATCCGGCGGGGCCGCCCGGCGCAGCTCGCCGATGAACTCGCCACCGCAGACTTCGGCCTCCACCTGGTCGCAGCCCGGTTCCAGCAGCGGAGTGAACCAGGCGAGCATCTCCGCGTATGACTCGTCCTCGTCTGGCATGAGACCGGCCAGCATGAGCTGCCCGACGGCGTCGTCAGCGTTCGTCGCGGTATCGATGAGCCTGAGTGCCTCCTGCGTCGCCCCCGTGTCGACCGCGAGCTGGCGGAGCTGAGCAAGACGGTGCAGATCGCTGCTGTCCCACAGGGCAGGCTGCGTGTCGTCGGGCACTAGCGACAGGTGCCGGCGAGGTTCGGAGCGCCCGGATGTCGACACGCTGGACATGGTGCCAGACATGGGGCTGCGGGGGGCTGTTTCAGCCGCCTCGCCGCCCGCGCAGCCAGCCCGCGGCGGCTGCTGGCGGAGCCAGCGGAACTGTCAGTGGCGGCGCCTACTGTGCTGTCCATGGCCAGGCTCGTGCTCGACGAGATTGACCTCGGCTCGGTCGAGGACGCCGTCGGCATGACCGCGTACGACGACGGTTACGGCGACGTGCAGGATGGCGCCGTCCGGCGGATCGAATGGGCAGCGCAGCAGCGGGCGGTGCACGGCGTCGTCCAGGATCGCGGCGGCGAGTGGCAGGAGACCGTCGTGTACTTCCGGCCCGGCGCGCCGATGCGGTACGACCGCGGCTACTGCACCTGCGAGCCGGGAGAGGAGTGCCGGCACGCGGCCGCGGTTGCGCTCGCGGCGGCGCTAGCGTCCGGGCAGGATCTGACCGCACCGCGGCCCGCTCTGCCCTGGGAGCACTCGCTGGGAGCGCTGCTGCGGCCCGCGGCAGCGTTCGGCGGGCACAGACCCGGCCGCTACCGGGCCGGCCGCGCGCGCCGCCAGGGTCGCCATCGAGCTCACGCTGTCGGGCGAGCAGCAGCCATACGGACAGCGCCACCCGCACGCGCCCCGCCAGCTGACTGTCTCCGCGCGCCTGGTCCAGCCGGGCGCGAAGGGCGGCTGGGTTGGCGGCCAGCTGGCCTGGGGCCGGCTGGAGCCGCGGCAGCAGCCGGCCCCGCTAACCCGCCCGCAGCTGCGCGTCCTGAGGGAGCTGTACTGGACGTTCCAGGCCGGCGACCGGCTCGCGGGTGGCTACCAGCGACCCTGGGTCACCGGCGGCGATAAGACCCTGGATCTGGCGGCGTTCGAGTCGCGCCAGCTGTGGCCGCTGCTCGATGAGGCCGCCGCCGCTGGCATCCCGCTGGTGTACCGCAGGGCGGGGACCGTACCCGGATACGGCATCGCCGAGTTGTTCCTCGACATCACCCGGCCGCGCCCGGAGGCGCCGCTGCGCATCAGCCCGGTTGCCGGCATCGACGGCAGCGACGAGGAGATCTGGCCGGTCCGGCTTCATCGGATCGGACGGGCACGGGCTGATCTATATCGAGCGGGCTGAGGCTGAGCGCCAGCCCGACCCGTCGCGGTGGCGCTTCCTGCTGGCGCGGATGGTCAGCCCGGTCCCGGCCGCGCTGCAGGAGCTGGCCCTGTCCCGGCAGCCACTGGAGATCCCGCGCGCCGATGAGAGCCGGTTCCTTGGCCAGTTCTACCCGCAGCTGCGGCAGATGGCATCGCTCATCTCCTCGGATGGATCATTCAGCCTCCCGTCGGTCTCGGCGCCGACTCTGGTCGTCGGTGCCGCCTACGGCGACGATCATCGAGCTGGAGATCAGCTGGGCCTGGTCCTACCAGGTGGGCGACTCCCGGCTGCGCGCGCGCGCAGAGCTGCCGGCGGGTTCCGGCGGCCTGCCGAACGTCGAGGCCCGCGCCCGCCGCATGATCGCCGAGCGGGAGGCCGGCCCGGGGCGCCTGAGGTGTTCGGGCTCGACCCGGCGTTCCGGGATCCCGGCGCCGAGCAGGCCATTCTCGCGGGCCTCGACATGCCTGCTGCGAGCCTGCTTGAGGGCCGCCTCACCGGAATGGACACCGTGCGCTTCAGCGCCGAGGTGCTGCCGCTGCTGGCAACCAGGTCTGGCGTCGCGGTCGAGATCAGCGGCGAGCCTGCGGACTACCGCGAGGCCGGCGACTCGGTGCGCATCGAGCGTGTCAGCGGAGGAGCTCGCCGGCGAGAACGACTGGTACGGCCTTGGCGTGACCGTCTTCGTCGAGGATCAGCAGGTTCCGTTCATCGAGCTGTTCCTCGCACTGAGCCGGAGGCAGGAGTATCTGCTGCTGCCCGGCGGCGCCTATTTCTCGCTGGCCAAGCCAGGACTCCAGGCACTGGCCAGGCTCATCGAGGAAGCCAGGTCAGTGCAGGACCTCCAGTCAGAGTCACTGCGGATCAGCAGGTTCTCGGCGGGGTTGTGGTCCGAGCTGGCCGAGCTCGGCGTGGTTTCCAGCCAGTCGGAGGCGTGGCGCCGCCAGGTGGACGGCCTGCTGGCACTGGCCGGCGACGGCGCGGATGGCAGCGATCCCGGCCAGGGCCCCGGCCGCGTTCCGCTTCCCTCCGGGCTGACCGCGCGGCTTCGGCCCTATCAGGAGGACGGGTTTCAGTGGCTGGCCTTCCTCTGGCAGTACCGGCTCGGCGGAATCCTGGCTGACGACATGGGTCTGGGCAAGACTGTGCAGTCACTGGCGCTGATCGCGCACGCGCGGCAGGAAGAGCCTGACAGCCCGCCGTTTCTCATCGTCGCGCCGACAAGCGTCGCGTCGAACTGGGCCGCCGAGGCCAGCCGGTTCACGCCCGGACTCAGGGTTGCGGTCGTCACCGAGACGCTCGCCAAGCGCCGCGCCAGCCTGGCCGACGTCATCGCCGGCGCGGACGCGGTAGTGACGACCTACACGCTGCTGCGCCTGGATGCGGCTAGCTACTCAGCGGCGCAGTGGTCAGGCCTGATCCTGGATGAGGCGCAGTACGTCAAGAATCACCAGTCCAAGGTCTACCAGTGCGCTCGCCGCGTGCCTGCGCCGTTCAAGCTGGCCATCACCGGCACGCCGATGGAAAACAACCTGATGGAGCTGTGGTCGCTGCTGTCGGTCACCGCGCCCGGCCTGTTCCCGCACCCGGAGAAGTTCCGCGATTACTACGCTCGCCCGATCGAACGGCAGGGCCGGGGCGAGCTGCTGGATCAGCTGCGACGACGGATCAGGCCGCTGGTCAGGCGGCGCACGAAGGAGCAGGTTGCCGCCGACTTGCCAGCCAAGCAGGAACAGGTTCTCGAGGTCGTGCTGCACCCCCGCCACCAGAAGCTGTACCAGACGCATCTGCAGCGCGAGCGGCAGAAGGTACTCGGGCTGCTCGGCGACGTCGACGCCAACAGGTTCGCCATCCTGCGCTCGCTTACGATGCTGCGCCAGCTTGCCCTGCACGCCGGGCTGGTCGACCCGGACAACGCCGACCTGCCCTGCAGCAAGCTCGACACGCTTGCCGGGCTGCTCGGGGATGTGGTCGCCGGCGGTCACAGGGCGCTGGTGTTCAGCCAGTTCACCCGGTTCCTGGAGCGGGTGCGCCAGCGGCTGGACGAGGCCGGCATCGACTACTGCTATCTGGACGGCAGGACGCGCAACCGGCCGCTGGTGATCCAGCGGTTCAAGACCGGCGCCGCGCCGGTCTTCCTGATCAGCCTCAAGGCAGGTGGCTTCGGCCTGAACCTCACCGAGGCCGACTACTGCTTCCTCCTTGATCCGTGGTGGAATCCGGCCACCGAGGCGCAGGCCGTCGACCGCACGCACCGGATCGGGCAGACCCGGAGCGTCGTTGTCTACAGGCTCATCTCGAAGGACACGATCGAAGAGAAGGTCATGGCGCTCAAAGCGCGCAAGGCCGCCCTGTTCTCCTCCGTCCTCGACAGCGGCGAGGCCTTCGGCGGCGGTCTGAGCGCTGAGGACATCCGCGGTCTGTTCGAGTAGGCCGGGTCTGGCGACAGGTGCGTCCGTAGGTGTTACCGGGAGCGTGGCTAGCCGTTACCGCAGCTGAGCGTGCGGGTGCCGGCCCATCTTCCGGGGTTATCGTCTAGTGCTGTCACTCCATCCGCAGCCGGCGCCGGGAGGTCGGCATGAGCGTTGCCGATGCCAGGGCTGAGCTGACGGAACTGCGGTCCGAGCGCGTTGCTGCGAGCCTGGACCGGCGCCTCGGGCAACTCCCGGACGGCCATCCTTCCTCGCCGCGCTATGCGGATGCGGTGCGCCGCACCGAGAGCACACCGGTCGAGCATCGCGAGGCAGACCGCGGTCCGCCCGCTCACCGACGCCGAGCACGCCGATCACATCGCCGACGTCAAGCGCCGCTTAGCCGATGCGCGCGCTGCGGGCCTGGAGACTGACGCCACGCACACAATCGACGCTGGACGCGAAGTCTGGAGTGACGAGCGAGACGCCGCCCATCAGGAAATCGTCGACACGCTGTACGCGCGGTCCGCTCAGGTGCCATGCGAGGGCAGGGCAATCCTGGCAGGAGGCCTGCCCGGCGCCGGCAAAACAACGGTTCTCCGTGAGCACGCCGGGATCGACCTGTCTCAGTACCTGATGATCAATCCCGACCACATCAAAGAGGAGATGGCGCGGCGCGGTCTGATCCCCGACGTCCCTGGCCTGTCCCCGATGGAGGCATCTGACCTCGTGCACGAGGAGTCCTCGCACATCGCCAAGCGGCTAGCACGAACGGCCCAGGCGGACGGCAAGAATGTGATCTGGGACGTAACCATGGCCAAGGCTGAGTCAACGGAGAAGCGCATCGAGTCGCTGCGGGCCGAGGGCTACACCCACGTCGATGCCGTATTCATCGAGATACCGGCTGAGGTTAGCGCTCGTCGCGCGGATTTGCGGTATCGCGAGGGGCACGACCAGTATCGGGCCGGTATTGGTTCGGGCGGCCGGTACGTGCCCAGCGACGTGATCTATTCACAGGTAGACGGAACCTGGGGAAGCCGAAATCGCTGCCACTTCGAGCAGGTCAAGGGACAGTTCGACTCCTGGTGGATCTACGACAACTCCGTCGACGACCGACCGCCGGTTCCCGTGGCAGAAGGTCGCAGGGCTGGCTCCGTCTGGGAGGAGCTCAACTGAATGAGTACCAGCGAAGTATCCGAGCTGATGGCCGCTCTGCGCTCGGGCGATCTAACGCTTGAGGAAGTCGCAGAACGTTTCAAGCATCGTTCGTGGCCGCGAACGAGGCGTGTCTGCGCCGTCCTCGCCGGTGGAGGTGGCCGAGCAACAGGACCCGGAGCCCGACGTGCCAGGATCGATGGACGATGTCACGGCAGCTTACGACCGGGGCGAGATCAGCAGAGAGCAATATCGGGTTCTCGCTCACGCCGTTGCGGAGTCGATTAATGCAGAAGCAGAGCGACGTGGCGGCGAGCGTTAGTTCTGACCGCGCGGCACAGCCGATGGATGGCGAGTTGATGGCGCTCCGGTCCAGCACCATTAACCCGGCATCGGCCAACCACCTACCCGGCCGCGCCGGGAGAATAGCTGACCTGCGGGCCGAGCGGCGCGCGGAGCAGGGCTGACAGATCCTGAGCGAGACCGGCCGCGCGCTCGCCAGCCGCGCCGCCGATCGGTGCGAGGAGCTGATCGATCAGCCGCCCGACGATGATGGTCGCCTGCAGTGTGACGGCGTGGCCCTCGGTCGTAAGCGAGAGCCGGACCGCACGCGAGTCATCAGGATCTGCGACGCGCCTGATCAGCTCATCAGCCTCCAGGGCACGCGCCAGCTTCGAGACGTACAGCGGCTCGAGGCCTGTGTGGTCGGCCAGTTCGCGCTGGCTCGGCTTCAGCCCGCGTTCATGCATTGCCAGCAAGGAGGAGATCAGCGAGTACTGCGCGTGGGTAAGGCCGAGTGGCCCGACCGCCCGGTCGACGGCTGTGCGCCATTTTGTCGACAGCCGCCAGACCAGGAATCCAGGAGTCGGGGCAGCGTACTCGGCTTCGCTCATGGCTCGACACCATACATAGATATTATCTACATGACGACTATCGACGCTGTCGGCGTGCCACGGCTTCGGTGCAGGCCGGAGCCGGGTGCGGCTGCGGACTAGGCTCGGGTCAGCGTCGAGCCTGCCTACCCTGGAGCGCGCTTGTGACTGATCCCGGCATTGTCCTGCGCGGCGGCCGCGTCATTGACCCCGAGACCGGACTGGACGGTATCCGCGACGTGGCAATCTCGGCGGGCCGGATCACGGAGGTGGGAACCGCGGTCCCGCCGGCGCCGGTCGAGGTAAACGTCTCCGGTCACGTGGTTACCGCAGGGTTCGTCGACCTGCACAGTCACACCAACGAGATTCCCGGCCTGCGGCTGCGTGCCCTGGACGGCGTGACGACTGCGCTCGAGCTGGAAGCCGGCTTCGCCCCGGTCGATCTGGCCTATCGCCAGGCCGCCGCAGAAGGCAGGCCGCTGAACTACGGCTTCGCCACCTCGTGGGCGCTGGCCCGGATGGAGATCGTCGCCGGGCTCGACCTGGCCAGCAACTTCGACTTTCTCGGCAGCCTGTCGGACCCGGCGTTCCAGCAGCGAGCCTCCGCGACGCAGATCAGCGCCATCGTGAGCCGGCTGGCAGCTGACCTGGCTGATGGCGCGATCGGCATCGGCTTCCTGCTCGGGTACTCACCGGGCACGGACCCGGCCGAGTATCTGCAGATCTCGGCGCTCGCGGCGGAAGCAGGTGCCCCCACCTTCACGCACGCACGCGACCTCATCGAGCTGGCGCCGAACGCGCTCATCGACGGCGCTGAGGAGATCGTCCGCGCGGCCGCGCAGACGGGCGCGCACATGCACTACTGCCACATCAACTCGACGTCGATGCGGCACATTGACCGGGTGCTTGACCTGGTCGGGCGCGCCCAGGCGGCAGGCTCGCGGATCTCGACCGAGGCCTACCCGTACGGATCCGGGATGACGGGAATCGGCGCCGCCTTCCTGGCACCCGAGCGGCTGCACGAGCGCGACCTGACTCCGGCCGACCTGACCTATGCGCCGACCGGCGAGCAGGTCGCCAGCGAGGAACGGCTGCGCGAGTTGCGCGCCACTGATCCGGGCGGGCTGGCGATCATCAGGCAGCTGGACGAGGACGATCCCGCCGACCTGGCCGTGCTGCTGCGGTCGCTGACGTTTCCCGACTCGGTCGTGGCCAGTGACGCAATGCCGCTGACCTGGGCACAGGGCGTTCCCGACCGGATGGCATGGCCGCTTCCGGATGGTGCATTCACGCACCCGCGCACGGCAGGAACCTTCGCCCGGGCGCTCCGCTTGCTGGCGAGCGATGGCCCGGCCGCCGCGGTTGGTGATGGCGGCCCGCTCGGCCTCGCCGAGACGCTGCGCCGGTCCAGCCTGCTCCCGGCGCAGCTGCTCGAACAGCATGTCCCGGCGATGCGCCGCAAGGGCCGCGTCCAGCCTGGCTGCGACGCCGACATCGTGGTGCTCGATCCGGCGACCGTGAGCGATCAAGCCACCTACCTGCAGAACACGCGGCCATCGACGGGTATCACGCACGTCCTGGTAAACGGCACTTTCGTGGTGCGCGACGGCGGCCTGGTGACAACTGTGCTGCCCGGTCAGCCCGTCCGCGCCACTCCCCGATAACCCCGTTACGGCGGCGGTCCGGCGCCTCCTACGATCGGCGGAAGAAAACCAGGACGTTGCCGATACCTCCGCCGCACAGGCGCTCCGGGACGCCTGCGCGACCGGCCCGGGTAAGCCGGCGGCAGGCTGAGGAAGCGCGCGCTGCACTGGACGCGGGCGGCTCCTCTCATCAGGAACAGCGCAGGCTGCGTTCGATTACCCGTACGCGGGACAATACGGAGCGGCGTCGCAGGCTGGCGTTCAGGCATGCCGTGATCGTCGTGGCGGGCGCCCTCATGGCCATGGCAGTTGTCGCGGCCTCGTTCGGCTCGTTCCCGCGATCGCCGCGGCAACCGGTCACGGCCTGCGCGGGAGCTTCATCGTCGGCGAGCTGAACTGCGTGCGGCGGTACGGCTGCACCTGGGTCGGCACGTTCCGCGGCGTCAACGGCGCAGTGATCCCGAACGTCGCCTACGAGGGCATCCTGCCGGCCGGGACCAGCCCGGGCCAGATCATCCCGTCGCGCTATCCCGGCTCTGGCCGGGCTTACGCGCTCAGCGGCAGCCACACCTGGATCACGGCTCTCCTGCTCACGATCTTCGTCGGAGCGGCAGTCGCAGCAGGTCTGTGGGTCAGCCCGCTCGGCGGCGCACGCGCGATCCGGTGAGCGTGCACGGGACTGCCGAAGCCCTGACACAGGTCAAATGTCGGTGACTGCCGTTACGGTCCCCGCCATGACCACTCAGTTAGCGCTCGCCGAGTTCCCGGACTGTCACGGCTGCGCCGCCTTCCGTGCCGGGCCCCCGGCAGTCTGCCTGGCCTGCGCGCGCCGCAGGCTGGCTCACGCCGCGGGAGGCGTCGTGCCCGGTCTGCTCGCAGCGGCTGCGCGCCGACGGTACCTGCGCGAACGAACTGTGCCGCAGGCCGGACCGGCGCATCGGCAGGATTCACGCGATCGGATATCAGTCGGGTGCGCTGCGGCGGGTCATCAACTCGTACAAATACCGGGGGACGCGCAGCTGGTCGGTCATCCTGGGCAGGCTGCTGCTGGCGTGGCTGGAGGAGAACCTTGCCGGTGACCGGCCGGGGCTGATCGTCGCGAATCCCGGCTACGCCGGTCCCGGCGGCCAGCCGTTCGGGCATGCGGAAGCCGTCCTGGCCGCGGCTGCGACCGCGGCTGCTGGCCGCCGACGGCGGCGCAGCGTGGCCGTTCGACGCCGGGTCGCCTGCCGCGATTGTCAAGACCGGTCCGACTCTCCGGTCAGCCGATGCGCAGGCGTGGTCGAAGCGGGTATCGGGCAATGAGCTGCGCGGTGCACTGCGGATACCTGACCGGGCGCGCACCGCGGGCAAGTTCGTTCTGGTCTACGACGACATCTGCACGACGGGTACCCAGCTCGATGCCGTCGCGGGCTGCCTGGTGGACCAGGGCGGCGCGGCCCGGGTGGAAGGCATCGTCCTCGCCCGGGCGCTCTGGCGCAGCGGAGGGTTACCGGCAGGACAGTGAACGCGATCAGGTTTGCTGGCAGACTTCGCGAGCCATATCGACGAGTACGCGAGTCAGTCGCAGGCGGGAGGCCATCAAGGCCTCGACCTCGCCATCCAGGTCGGAGCCGCCGAGTAGCTCCAGTGGGAGGGCACAGAGTGCCGACCGGGCGGCGAGGCCGCCGACGTAGCCCGCGCGGACCTGAGCGGACTCGACCTTGTAGTCCTCGGCGGCCAGGCCGTCGAGGTAGGCAGGAAAGATCTGCGCGTCGATGGCCGCGAGCTCCAGCGGATCGGATTGCCCGGCACTGGCCAGGCCTACCAGCAACTGGCCGAGATCGAATCCCACGGGCAGCAGGGTCCCGAATCCCCAGTCGATGACGACAACGGTGTCTGGCTCGCTCGCGGGCAGCAGCAGATTCTGCGGGCTCGCGTCGCCGTGAGCGTAAGTCCTGGGCAGTGCGTCCAGCATGTCGAGGATCCGCGGCAGCTGGGCACCGAGGCTGAGCAGATCGGACGGCAGGGCCGGATCGGCCACCCGATCGAGTGCAGTCTGCATGACCGGATGAGACCAGATCTGGCCCGTCTGCAGGGCCGGCAGGATGCCCTGCTGGACCCGGCGACTGGTGTAATAGCGCAGTGCCGATCCGCCAGAGTGCGCCGTCCGCGTGATGTCCGGCAGTGCATTGTTGATCTCGGCCCCCTCCCGTCGTCGCGCCGCGAGCTGCCCGAGCAGCCGGCCTGCGCGCCGGTAATCGGCGAGCTGCCACGGACCGGAGCGCTCGGTGATGAACTCCCACCACAGCGCGATGTGATCGGCGTCGACGGTCTTGGCGTAGTACAGAACGGGGGTGCGCATGCCCGCGGGCATGACCGAGTCGATGCCTGCCCGGTGGATATCCAGCTCGAAGTGCCACGGGTAGTAGGCCGCGAAGTCGGCCCTGCTCGCGTCGTCGGGGAAGAAGCGAAGACCGGCCCACAGCCGCACATCGTGTACCAGCTTGACGAAGAAGGTGCACGCCGGCCTCCGGCCGAGGATGCCCTGCCTGATCACGTGGCGCGGTGGCTGGAAGCCGCGAGCAAGCGGCTTCATGCCGACCTCGGCGCCAGGGGCATGCTGGACTTCCCGGAGCTGCGCGGGAGCCACCGGCGGATCCTGCAGATGATCCCTCCGCAGGGCACCAGGATCACAGACCTGGCCAGGATCGCGGGCATGACGAAGCAGGCGCTGGGCGAATTCATCGACTGGCTGGAGCGAGCTGGCTTCGTGCGCAGCGGCCGGGACCCGGCCGACGGCCGGGTCCGCATGGTCACGCGCACGGATCGAGGCGACGCAGCCGCCGACGCCGCGCACCGGGCGATCGCTGCCGTCGAACTTGAGTGGCGCGAGGAAGTCGGCGCCGAGGCGTTCGACACCATGAAACAGGCGCTGCGGCAGCTCGGACGCGACAGCTTCCGGGCCAGCTAGCCCGGGCTTGGCGCCGCAGAAGCAGCGCAGACAGGGAATCAGTGCTCCTGAACCGCCAGCACTGAGATGCGGCGGCCAGGCCTCGCCGTCGGTCACCAGATAGGTCGCCGTCAGCCGGCTGATCTCGGCGCCGTCGTGCCGCTGCCGCGATATCGTGCCGCGGAAAGACCGGACGCGGAGTTCAGCACGGTGACGTCCGAGTCGAGGATCTCGCTGCGGCCGTAGCCAGCCGCGCGCAGTTCATCAACCTGCTGCTGCGGCGTCGCGACGACCCGCTCGCCGCTCATCAGCGAGAAAGAACCGCTATCCGTCGTGACCAGCAGCGGAACGCCGTAATACCCAAGGAGCGAACCGGTGTCGCTCGCACCCCGGCTACATGCCGCGAACGCGTCAAGGTACTCACCAAACCACTGGCTCACATCGTTGCCCTCCACGGTCACGGGCCATACCGGCGGTGCAGCGCTGTAGCCATCTTCGACCATCGGCTCACCCGGACCGCCTGGCCGGGCACGCCCTGGCCGAGCCCGCCCTGGCCGAGCCCGCCCTGGCCGAGCCCGCCAGCGCAGATGCCCGGGCCGCCGGGCGAATGAGGCCCGCGCGGGAGGGAACGTGCTGGGTCCCGGCGAACCTGCCGGGAGGATGTCTAGCGAGGTCTGACCGATGGACGTGTCATTGAGTGATGTTCGCCACGCTCTGGTGGAGCTGGGCCGGCTCCGGTTCGGCGAGATGAACGTCGAGGATGCGATCAGGGAGATCGTGCACACGACGCATTCGATGTTCGATGTCGATGGCGCAGGGCTGATGCTGTGTGACGCCGACCAGCACCTGCGCACCGTGGCCGCTTCCGATGACCGGCTCGCGCACCTGGAGGACCTCCAGATCGCGCATCAGGAAGGCCCCTGCATCGATGCCTTCGACACCAAGCAGCTGGTGGGCGTGGACAACCTCGAGGGAGACGGCCGGTGGCCTGACTTCAGCACGGCGGCGGTCGGCCGGCACGTGCGGGCCGTCCTGGCCAGCCCGCTGCCCTATAACCAGGACGCAGTCGGCGTTGTCGCCGTGGTGTCGGAGGACAGCCACCCGTGGTCGCCGGAGGGTGAGCTCGCGCTGCTGGCGTTCACCGACCTCGCGGCGCTGCTTATCGCGAGCATGATGCTGGGCGAGCAGCAGCTCGGAGCTGTCCGTCCAGCTACAGGGCGCGCTTGATGGCCGCCAGGTCATCGAGCAGGCGAAGGGCATCATGATGGGGACGCAGGGCATCTCTGCGCGGGAGGCCTACGAGCGGCTGCGCGTCCCGCGCCCGGTCCGAGCGCCGCAAGCTGGCGGCCGTGTGCGCCGATGTCGTGCAGGTACGCGCGCGGCAGGTAGGAGGGCCGCGGTTCGTCTAGAGCCGCCGTCGCCGCGAAAGAGTAGTATCTCGATCCCGGATGCGCCATACTGGTAAGTGCCGTTACGAAGCCGCCCGGAACCTGCGGTCCAGTTACGTCGATGCTTGTCCCCGCGCCTGAGCGTGCACTTCCCGCCAGGCGCCCACTGACAGCAGTCGGCTAGAGCCCGTGCTCGCTACTGCTGACAGGAGGATCCGCATGACTTTCCGCGGATCTGAGCGTTGTCCACGCTGACGACCAGGTCACGATTGTCCTGACCGGCGATTTCGACATCACGGCGATGCCCTATCTCGCCGCCCGCCTCGCCGCCGTTCGCGCGGCCAGTACCGGCCAGCTTGTGTTCGACCTGACTGGCGTCGCCTTCATGGACTGCCGGTCGGTGCGGCTGGTCGTCGGCGCTGCCGCGCCGGTGCCGTGCCGTGCCGGCAGCGCCGACCGCGAACGACTCCGGGCCAGTCCTGATCGGCCCTCCGCCTGTCGTGCGCAGGCTGCTGCGGATCACCGGCCTGGACCGGGCCTGCGAGATCCGGGATCCGGCCGACCCCTCTCATCAGTCAAGTAAGTTGACAGTCAAGTGCTAGGGTGCTGGTCATGTCAGCCGATGAGTCGCGCTACGACCAGATGGGGATACCGGGGCTGCTGCGCGGCGCGCGCAAGGCCTACGGCAGCGTCGTGCGGCAGGCGCTTGCCGAGGCCGGATTCGATGACATGCCGCGCAATGGCGCGTACGTGCTGGCGCGGGTCTACGACGACCGGGCGGCGCTGGCCACCCTCACTCGCGAGCTCGGGATCAGCAAGCAGGCCGTCAGCCAGCTCATCGACACCATGGTGATGCGCGGCTACCTCGACCGGACGCCGGACACCGAGGATCGCCGGCGCATGCTGCTGACCCTGACCCCGCGCGGGGCGGCTGCCGCCACGGTGAGCTGGCAGGCTGCGACCGGCGCCGACGAGGAGCTGGAGCGGCGCCTGACACCCGACGGGGTCGCGGCGCTGCGGGCCGGCCTCGTTACTCTCTGCGAGATGGCCGAGGAGTTCGACGCCGCCGCCGACTAGCCGAAGTGACTCAGCCAGCGGTGCGTCACGCCGAGCAGCCGCGCGCTATCCAGCTGGTAGACGTGCTCCCGCCCGCGCAGCTCCACGCTGACCAGGCCCGCCTGCTGGAGCACGCGCAGATGCTGAGACGTAGTGGGCCAGGAGTGCTCGAACCATGCGGCGATCGCGCCTGACGTCATCTGGCCGCCGTGGCCGTGCAGCGCCGCGAGAATCGTGCGCCGGGACCGGTGCGCGAGCGCCCCGAAGACCGCGTCGTCGTCGTCAAGCTCGGCAACGCCCCGCGGCTTGCCGGTCATGTGGCCAGAGTGACGCGCTCGTAGTGCGGGAAGTCCCACTTCGGGCCGCCGTCTCGCTCCTCAAGGAGCGGGTCCATCGGTCCCCAGATGGCCAGGACGGCCGGGTGCTCGCGCGCGTGCTCGTAACCACCCTCAGCCCAGGTGAAGATCTCGACGTAGGTAAGTCCGTCGTCGTGACCGCGATAGATGACCGACGGCTCGTCGGTCACGAAGCCGAGCTCGTGCAGGGTGGGCCAGTGGCGCCGGAGCAGGGACCTGAAGTCGTCCTCCGCCTCCGCCCGGACCCTGAAGGTCCCGATCACAGTTTGATTAGCCATGAGACTAAGTATTAGCCAACAGGCTAATCGTCTGCAAGTGCTTTGACGCTCTGCCCGCTAGCGGCTCAGCGCGAACTCGACTGCCTGGGCTGGCGCCAGCTGCCTCCCGGCCTGGTAGGCCTGCTCATACGAGCCGGGCCCCATGCGCTCGCGGAGCAGGGCCTGGTCGTGCTCGCGAAGGTTCTGCTCAGCCTTCGACCAGTTGATGGTGCCGATCGCGAGCGCATCGGAGATATCCGCGTCGGCGGCTCCGTGCAGCGTGGCCGCCCGGATGTCGTCGCCCTGCCAGGCCGCCACGCAGGCGGCGGCGAAGATGACCTCGCTGGCGTCGATGCGGACGCCGATCCGGCGTGCGACCAGCAGGCAGCGCCGGACGACAGGCTCGGCCTCCTCCGGCCTGCCCTGGATGAGCAGCAGGATGCCGAGGTCGGAGCGCAGGAAGTACAGGAACAGGTCGCCGCCGAGCTGCTCGGCCAGGCTGATGGACTGATGCAGGTAGGCGGCCGCGTTCTCGATCAGGCCGGCGTGCAGGTCGAGTCCGTACAGATGATGCAGCTCGTTGGCGGCCTGCAGGTCATCGCCTGACTTCCGGCAGCAGGCCAGCACCTCAAGGCGGATGGTCCGGATGTCCTCCGCCGTCGGCGCGGCGGCCGCAAAGGAGGCGAGCAGCTCGCCGAGCAGCTGCATGTCGCCGAGCTGCGTGGCCAGTGCCGCTCCCTGGCCGGCCAGCGCCCGGACGGCCGCGAGGTCGTGCTCGAAGAACGAGGCCGACGCCAGCTGACCGAGCGCCCGCGCTTCCAGCCGGAGGTCGCCGAGCTCGCGGGCCAGGGCGAGCGCCTGCGCGGCCTCCTGCTTGCCGACGGCCAGCTCCGCGACGTCCTTCCGGGAGAACAGCGAGATCAGCCGCGACGTCACCACCAGTCCCTCGACCAGCAGCGGGCTCAGCGCGATGCCGGGCTGGCGGATCGCCTGCCGCAGGGCGCTGAGAATGTCGGCATGGCCGCGGCTGATCGCGAACCGCTCCAGCGCGACGCCGAGGCGCAGCACGTCCTCCGGGCGCTGCTCAGCTTCCAGGTGCCCGAAGACGGCGCGCAGGTTGTCCCACTCCGGGTCCAGCCGGCGCAGCCAGGCCGCCTGCCCGTGGCCGGTGAGCGCGGGCCGGGCGGTGTCGGCGAGCGCCAGGAAATACGCCGCGTGCCGGTCCCTGACGTTCTGGACCTCCGTCTCGCCGCCCGCACGCAGCAGCTCCTGCGCTGCGTACTGGCGGATGGTCTCCAGCAGCCGGTACCGCACCGACTCGGGGGTCCGGTCAGCGACGACAAGGCTCTTGCTGACCAGCGAGCTGAGCTGGTCGAGTACGTCCAGTGCGTCGGCCACGCCGGCGTCGCCGGACGCGCAGACCGCCTCGGCAGCGTCCAGGTCGAATCCGCCGGCGAACACCGAGAGCCGGGTCATTGTCTCCCGCTCGGGCGGCGCCAGCAGCCCGAACGACCAGTCGACCGTCGCCTGGAGCGTCTGCTGGCGCGGCATGGCGTTGCGGCTGCCGCCGGTGAGCAGCCGGAAGCGCTGGTCCAGCCGCTCGGTCACCTGACGCAGCGACATCGATGACAGCCGGGCGGCGGCCAGCTCGAGCGCGAGCGGGATGCCGTCCAGCCGGCGGCAGATTGTCGCGACCAGCGGGGCTGACTGGGCGTCCAGCGCGAAGCCGGGGTCGTGCGTGCGGGCGCGGTCGGCGAACAGCCGGACGGCGTCGCTGCCGGCCAGGTCGGCTGCGGTCGCTGCCTCTGCGGGCGGCAGGGACAGCGACGGCACCCGGTAGACGCGCTCGCCGTCGATTCCGAGCGGCTCGCGCGAGGTCACCAGGAACCTGACGCGCGGGCACTGCCGGATGATCTGCTCGCAGAACTTGGCCGCCGCCCCGATCAGGTGCTCGCAGTTGTCGAGCAGCAGCAGCGCGTCCTGCTGGCCGAGCGCGTCGGCGACTGCCTCGCCGACGTCGGGACCGCCCTGGTCCGGCAGGCCAAGCACGGCGGCGACGACGGCCGCGATCTGGGCGCCATCGGTCACGGATGCCAGCTCGATGAACCAGACGCCGTCGGTGGTCGTGTCGAGCAGTTCGGCCGCGGCTTGCAGCGCCAGCCGGGTCTTCCCGCTGCCGCCCGAGCCCGTGAGCGTGACCAGCCGCTCCGAGCGGACGAGCGACCGCACGGCGGCCAGCTCCGGCTCCCGGCCCACGAACGAGTTCACGACGCTCGGCAGGTTGTTGGGCAGTTCCGGGTTGTCGAGCGACGACAACGGCGGGAACGAGGCCGTCAGATCCGGCGCCTCAAGCTGGAACACGCGCTCGGGACGGCCGAGATCCTTCAGCCGGTGCAGCCCGAGATCCCGCAGGCTGACACCGTCGTCCAGGGATTGCGATACCAGCTCGGCCGTGGTGCCGGAGAGCACCACCTGGCCGCCGTGGGCGACCGCCTCCAGCCGGGCGACGCGGTTCACGACCGGCCCGAAGTAATCTCCGTCGCGCTCCTCGCACATGCCGGTGTGCAGGCCCATGCGCACCAGGAGCGGTCTGGCCGTCGGCCAGGCCTCCGCGCCGAGCTCCCGCTGAGCACTGATCGCGGCGCTGACCGCTGAGTCCGCTGTCCAGAACGTCGCGCAGAAGGCGTCCCCGACCGTCTTGAAGACGTAGCCGCCGTACTCCTCGATCGAGGACCTGATCAGCTCGTCGTGTCGCTGCAGCGCCCGCGCCATCTGCGCCGGCTCGGCCTCCCACAGCCGCGTCGAGCCCTCGATGTCAGTGAACAGCAGGGTGACGGTGCCTGAGGGGATGCCGGCGGGCTCGACCACCTGCGCAGGATAACGTGACTGCCGCCTGGCGGTCAGCCGCGCGTATCCGCGGCCTGCGGGCGCACGAATGTCAGTACCAGGGTCTATACCGGGAACGAGGTCGCACTCGCGACTCCAGTGCCGCCAGGCCGGGCCGCGGTGTCCGGCGGTGCAAGCTCGACGGCGGTGCAGAGGTGAGGGCCATGACCACACGGCGGCTGGCAGTCGACGGCCCGTTCTCGCTGGCCGCCGCGGCGAGGTTCGGCTTCGGGCCGACGAGCGGGCGCCCCGAGCCCGGCGAGAGCCTGCTGCGGCTGGCATTCACGGCCGACGATCTCGTCAGCCAGGCCGGGGCGGTGGTCTCCCAGCAGCCAGACGGGACCCTGGCGGTCGAGTTGCACGGCGACGCGAAACCGGATGCCGCGGTCGGCCAGATCCGGCGGATCCTGTCCGTCGACACGCCGGCTGCGGGCTGGCTGGCGGCCGGGCGGGCTGACCCGGTTCTCGGCGCGCGGCAGGCCGAGAATCCCGGACTGCGGCCGGTGCTGTTCCACTCGCCTTATGAGGCCGCGGCCTGGTCGGTGCTGTCCCTGCGGCGCCACAGGACCCAGGCGACGGCGCTGCGGCGGCGGCTGTCCGAGACCAACGGGACCGTTTTCGAGCTGGCCGGGAAACCAGAGGCAGCATTCCCGCTTCCGGGGCAGCTGCTCGGCCTGACCGAGTTTCCCGGTATTGAGCCGGCGCGGATGGAGCGGCTGCACGGGGTGGCGCGAGCGGCGCTTGATGGCCGGCTCGATCCGGCAGCCCTGCGGTCGGTGCCGGAAGCCGAGGCGATGGCATCGCTGCGCCAGATCAAGGGTCTCGGCCCGCTGTACGCAATGCTTGTCTATCTGCGCTCGACCGGGGTGACGGACGGCCTGGCGATCGGCGAGCCGCGGCTGGCCGGTTATCTGCGGCACTACTACGGACTGGCCGGAACGCCGGATGCGATGACGATAGAGCGCCTGGCGGAGCCGTGGCGGCCGTTCAGGACGTGGGCGGGTGTGCTGTTCCGGGTATCGGGAGAACGGGCCGGCCTGCCATTCGAACGGCCGCCGGGATAGCGGCCAGAGCAGCGACGGGCGCCGGGCGGTCCGGGGGCGCGGGAAGCAGCGATGATCGTCCGCCGCTCCCCGCGGCCGGGGCCAGCGAGCTAGCGCAGGATGAGCTCGCGGGCGTCGTCGGTCTGAACCGGGTGCTGGGCTGGCACAGCGCGGCCGGTCGTGCGCCCGTGGGTCTTGCTGCGCTCGAAGAAGGCGCCAGCGGCGATGAACGCGATCGATAGCACGACCGCGACGCTAGCGACGGTGAGGAGGGCAATGATCGCGTCGGTCAGGCCCGGCATGGTGATAGTCATGGCGCTTACCTCTCGCCCGGTCGTAATGTTTACGCTGTTTACAAAACCATTGTGCGCGCATCCGTAAACAGTGTCAACTTAACGATCGGCGTTTACTCCGGTCCGCCAGATGCTGCGGTCTCAGGCAGGCTGATCCCGGTACAGCGCGAGGTCCGTGGCCTCGCTGACCGTCAGCTGGGCTCCGGCCCGGTAGGCATCCTCATAGGCTGCGTCGCCCATCAGCTCGCGGAGCCTGGCCTGCTCGCGTCTGCGCAGTTCTTCCTCGGCGGCCGACCAGTTGATAATCCGGATCTTCAGCGACGCCGCGATGTCCGCGTCGCCGGCGCCATGCAGGCGCGCTGCCCGGACTGTGTCGCCCTGCCACGCGACGCAGCATGCGGCCGAGAAGATCAGCTCTCCGGCCGCTACGCCGGGTCCGAGCCGGCGGCTCATGAGCAGGCAGGTCCGTACGAGCGGCACCGCTTCCTCATGCCGGCCCTGGATTAGCCGCAGGACCGCCAGATTGCAGCGCTGGAAGTGCATGAAGAGGTCTCCGCCGACCTTCTCGATGAGGTCAATGCTCTCCTCGAGATAGCCGCTGGACTCCTCGATGCGCCCGGAGTGCAGATCGAGGCTGAACAGGTGGGTCAGCTCGCTGGCCGCGACCAGCACGTCTGCCGACTGCCGGGAGTACTCCAGCGATTCCAGGTGGATGCGCCGTCTGTCGTCCGCATCGCCGGTCACCGAGCCGAGCATCTGCAGCACCTCGCCCAGGAGCTGGCCATCGCCAAGCTCGCGGGCAATCCCGACAGCCTGCTCCGCCAGGGCGTGCGCACCTTCGCGGTCACCGTCGATGGCCAGGCACTCGCCCAGCATGCTGAAGGCGCGGGCCTCCGTCCGCCGGTCACTTCCGGCCCGGGCCAGCGCGACCGCCCGGTCTGAGTAAGCACGGGCGGCCGTCATATCGGCCGGGTCGGTCCGGCGCAGGATGGCGATCATCTGCGCGGTCGCCAGCAGGGCGCGCGCGAGCAGCGCATCCGGCACATCAGGGCCGCTCTCGACGGCGTTCTGCAGATGCTCCAGCGGCTCGGGGCAGCCGCGGCTGAGCGTGAACCTGAGCAGCGAGACGCTGAAGTCCATGACGTCGGCCGTGCGATTCTCCGCGGCCAGGTGGGCGAGCGCGGCCCGGAGGTTGTCCCACTCGACGTCGAGGCGGTGCAGCCACTGAATCTGACCGCGGCCGATCAGCGACGGAGCTGCCGTCCGCACGAGCCGGAGGTAGAAGTCGGCGTGCCGGGCCTCTGGCCGCCAGAACCGCCTCGTCGCCCTCCGCGCGCAGCAGCTCCTGCGCCCCGTACTGGCGGATGGTCTCCAGCAGCCGGTAGCGGACCGATTCCGGCAGGTGGTCGGCTATCACGAGACTCTTGTCGACCAGCGAGCCGAGCAGGTCGGCGACATCGAATTCGTCGACCGTCTCGCTCGTGCACACCGCCTCGGCCGCCTCGAGGTCGAAGCCGCCGGCGAACACTGACAGGCGGGTGAGGGTCTCCCGCTCTCGCTGAGTGAGCAGGCCGAAGGACCATTCAACGGTCGCCTGCAGCGTCTGCTGGCGCGGCATCGCGTTGCGGGCGCCGCCGGTCAGCAGCCGGAAGCGCTGGTCCAGGCGGTCGGAGACCTGCCTGAGCGACATCGAGGACAGGCGTGCCGCGGCCAGCTCCAGGGCCAGCGGGATGCCGTCCAGGCGCCGGCAGATCGTGGCGACGAGCGGGACCGACGGCGTGTCCAGGCTGAATGCCGGCATGTGCGCGCGGGCGCGCTCGGCAAACAGCTGCACCGCATCGCTGCCGGCCAGTTCCTCGACCGCGTCGGCGTCGCCCGGCGGCAGCGATAGCGACGGGACCCGGTAGACGCGCTCGCCGTCGATTCCGAGCGGCTCGCGTGTGGTGACGAGGAACCTGACCCGCGGGCAGTGCCGGATGACCTGCTCGCAGAACTTGGCCGCCGCGTCGATCAGGTGCTCGCAGTTGTCCAGCAGGATCAGCGCGTCCTGGCTGGCCAGCACGTCGGTGACGGCCTCGGTCAGGGCGGGCCCGATCACCTCGGCGATCCCGAGGACCGCGGCGACAGCTCCGGGTATCTGACCGCCATCGGTCAGCGGCGCGAGCTCGATCAGCCAGACCCCGTCCGGCGCGCGGCCGGTCTGCTCGGCCGCGGCCTGGAGCGCCAGCCGGGTCTTCCCGCTGCCGCCCGACCCGGTCAGCGTCACCAGCCGGCTGGCCCCGACAAGGTCGCGTACCTCGGCAAGCTCGGCTTCCCGCCCGACGAACCCGCTCAGCAGCATCGGCAGGTTGTTCGGCAGCTCCGGGTTGTCCAGTGAGGCCAGCGGCGGGAAGCTGGCGTCCAGGAAGTCGGCCTCCAGCTGGAACACCTGCTCAGGGCGGCCAAGGTCCTTGAGGCGATGCTGGCCCAGATCCCGCAGCGAGGCCCGGCCGGCCAGCAGCTCAGCCGTGGCGCCGGACAGCAGCACCTGGCCGCCGTGCGCGACCGCCTCCAGCCGCGCCGTCCGGTTGACGGCGGGCCCGAAGTAGTCCCGGTCCCGCTCTTCGCACACGCCGGTGTGCAGGCCCATGCGCACCCGGATCGGCCGGCTGGTGGGCCAGGTTTCGCTGGTCAGCTGCTGCTGCGCGGCGAGGACGGCCGTCAGCGCGGCGGGGGCGGTCGCGAACGCGGCGCAGAAGGCGTCGCCCACGGTCTTGAATACGTAACCGCCCGCGCTCTCGATCGAGGTCCGCAGGATGTCGTCGTGCCGCCGCAGCGCGATGGCCATCTCGTCCGGCTCGGATTCCCACAGCCGCGTGGACCCCTGTACGTCGGTGAACAACAGCGTCACCGTGCCCGAGGGCAGCTGCGCGGCGTCAGTCACGTGCGCAGGATATCCGGGTTCGCGGCCCCGCTGGCGGAGTGACTACCGGCGGCGGCGGCGCCGGATTACGATGCGAGCCACGGTGCAGGTCTGGGCCCCTTTGGCGGGGAACCAGCCTCGGACGGCGAAGTGCCCAGGGAGCCCAGTTATGACGATGTTCGTGCCTTATGACCGGCCGGTCCGCGTCGCGTTCATCGGCCTCGGCCGGATTTACGACCTGAACGTCCGCGGGTATCTCGGCAACCCTGATGCCGAGGTGGTGGCGCTGGTCGACCCCAGCCCGGACCGCCGCGCGCAGCGGCAGGCGGACTGGCCGGAGGCAGCCACGTTCGCGTCCGCGGCCGAGCTTGCCGCCAGCGGGCTGGAGGTCGACGCAGTCGAGGCGCTGCTGCCGGCGCCGCTGCACGGCGACGGCATTCCGGAGCTGCTCGGCTACGGCTGGCACGTGAACTCGCAGAAGCCGATGTGCAACACGATGGAAGAGGCCAGGCGGCTGCTGAAGGCAGCGAAGGACAGCGGCAGGGTCCTGCGGGTCATGGACAACTATCTCTTTTACCAGCCGCTGCACCGGCTGAAGGAGACGGTCGAGTCCGGGCAGATCGGCGAGGTCGCCGGCTATCACCTGAAGATGACCGGCACCGGCAACGGCGGCTGGGACGTGCCGTGGAGCAGCTTCGAGTATCAGATGGAGCAGATGAAGCTCGGCCGCGGGATCCTGGTGTTCGACGACGGCTGGCACAAGCTAACGACGGCGCTGTGGATGTTCGGCCCGGTCCGCGAGGTGCGGGCCTGGATCGGGACGACCTCGTTCGGCTCGGGCATCGACCTCGATGCGCCGTCGGTGCTCAGCTGGGAGCACGCGAACGGCGTCCGCGGTGTCTGGGACATCACCCTGGCGCCTGACATGTACCTGCGCTCCGACTACTACACCAACGATGAGCGCTGGGAGGTGACCGGGACCAAGGGCTTCGCCCGGGTCAACCGGGTGACCGGGCGCGGCATCCAGGAGCCGAGCGTGGAGGTATACGCCGACGGCGAGATGCGCGGCTTCCACGCGATCGACGACGACTGGGGCAGCAGCTTCCGCGACTCCGGCCGGTACTGGCTGCGCTGGCTGCGCACCGGCGAGGGGCCGCTGCTGTGGAGCGACGAGGAGGCGGCCGACGTGCTCCGGTTCGCGCTCGCCGCCTACGAGAGCAGCGCGGCCGGCGGTATCGGAGTCGATCCCCGGCAGCTTCTGTAGCCTGGCGGCCGCAGCCAGATAAGGTCGGCCCTGTGACGCGCCGTGAGATCCGCGTGGTGTACACCAAATTCGACGGCAGCCTCCACTGGCACCAGGTCATGCACTATCTCGGCGAGGACGAGCACGGCATCTGGCTGGGCGCGCCGGCTGGGTCGACGGCGCGCCGCGGCAGCGAGCCGCCCATCGTCCTCGAGCAGCCGTTCGTCGAGCTGATCCCGGACGGCCAGTGGTGGACCGCCACCTTCAACGGCGCGCCCGCGCGCACCGAGATCTACTGCGACATCGGCTCGCCGCCGCAGTGGCCGCATCCCGGCGAGGTCACGATGGTCGACCTGGACCTGGATGTGCTGAGGCGGCGCGAGGACCAGCAGGTGCTGGTCGTGGACGAGGACGAGTTCGCCGAGCACCAGGTCCGCTATCAGTACCCGGCCGAGGTGATTGCCGCGGCGGAACGCGCGACGTCCTGGCTGGCGGGCGCCATCGCCGCCCGGGCGGAGCCGTTCGGCGCGGTCTACCTCGACTGGCTGGCGCAGGGTGGGCTAGCGGCCCCGTTTCCACAGGTACCGCGACGCGAGCTCGGCTCCTTCCGCCATCGACGCGAGCTTGAGCCAGGTGATCCGGGGCTTGACCGCGTAATAGCCCGCGAACGTGCCGAAGCCGCAGTCGGTGCCGGCGATGATGTTCTCCTTGCCGGCGACCTCGGCGAAGGTGATGATGCGCTGCGCGACGAGTTCCGGATGCTCGACGAAATTCGTGGTCGAGTCGATGACGCCGGGAATCAGGACCTTGCCGTCCGGCAGCCGGACGTCCTTCCAGACCTTCCACTCGTGGGCATGCCGCGGGTTCGCCGCCTCGAACGACAGCCCGGCGGGGCGCGCCTCCAGCACGACATCGACGATGCTCGCCATCGGGATATCGGTAATGTGCGGGCGCTCGGAGTTGCCCCAGCACAGATGCATCCGCATCTGCTCGGGCGGGATGTCGCGCAGGGCGTGGTTCAGCGCCCGCACATGCAGCCGGATCTGATCGCGGAACTCCTCGTCGGTCAGCATGTCATTGCCGAGCATGGCCCTGGTCATCGCCAGATCCGGGCAGTCGACCTGGAGCACGAGGCCGGCTGCGGCGATCGCGTCGTATTCCGGCTTCATGGCGTCGGCCAGCGCGTAGAGGTACTCCTCGTCGGTGTCGTAGTAGTCGTTCGCGAGGAAGGTGGCGATCACGCCGGGCGACGCCGCGGTCATGAACACGTCGGCGGGCTCGGCGTCCTTCACGCTGGCCTTCAGGTTGTCGATGTCCCGGTGCACGGCCTCGGTGTCGCGAAGCGCGATCGGGCCGTTGCAGGCGGGCACGTTCATGGAGCGCAGCAGCGGCGCGCCGCTCACGGTGGTCGGCGTCAGCTCGGGAAACTCGATTCCCTCGACGCTGGTGAGCGGCCGCCCCGTCCCCTCGAAGCCGGTCAGCCGGTCCTTGACGTAGGTCGAGTACCCCGGCTTGCCCGCCTCACCGTCGCTGATCACGCTCACGCCGACCGCGAGCTGGCTGGCCACAACGTCCGCGACCGCCAGCTCAACCCGCTTCTCGAACGCAGCCTCGTCAACCTTCTCGCCAGCCTCCCGGTCGGCGATCAGCTGGTCCAGATCGGCCGGCCTGGGCAGGCTTCCGGTGTGCGTGGTCAGAATGCGGTCGCGACTCCGTCGCATGCTCCTGCTCCTTTCAGCACTGAGCGGCAGCGCGGTTAACGGGTACCGAGTCCACCTTGCGCCCCTTACGGCGGGCGCGCTAGTGCGCTGCAATCCCATTCCCCGGTAACTGATGCTCTGCCCGCAGGGACGCAGATACACATGCAGCGGATGGAGCGGCGCTCGTTCCCGTCCGGGTTGACAGCTGGCACCGGCTCGGCTTACATTTAACACATCGGTTAATTAACAGGGTGGTTAAATGAAGGCGGACGACCGGCTCAGCGTGGTCTTCGCGGCGCTGGCGGACCCGACCCGGCGGGCCATTCTGGCCCGGCTCGCGGACGGCGACGCCACCGTCACGGAGCTCGCCGAGCCGTTCTCGATCAGCCTGCCGGCCATCTCCCGGCATCTGAAGGTGCTGGAGCACGCCGGGCTGATTTCCCGCAGCCGGTCAGGGCAGTGGCGCTCGAGCTCGCTCGAGGCGACCCCGCTCAGAGAGGCGACCGACTGGATGGAGCGCTACCGGGTGTTCTGGGATGACAGCTTCGACCGCCTTGACGCGCACCTGCGCAGGATCCAGGACCAGCGCGCCGCCGGCAGCCAGCCAGGAGCACAACGAGAAGGAGAGCAGCAATGACGAAGACAGGTACTCACGAGATCAGCATCACGCGCGTCTTCGACGCCCCGCCCGAGCTGGTCTACCGCGCGTTCACCGATCCCGACCAGCTGGGCCAGTGGTTCGGCCCGGTCGGCTTCTCGGTGCCGTATGAGACCGTCGAGGTCGATGCGCGGCCGGGCGGCTTCCAGCGCCTGGTGATGGTCAGCGATGACGACCCCACGATGCGCAGCGAGATCGACGCGACCTTCACCCAGGTGGTCGAGAACGAGCTGCTAGTCGGTCACCAGGACGTCGAGGGCATCCCGAACACCACCGGCAGCGTCCGGTTCCACCTGCGGCTGGAGTTTCACGCTGAGCCGGGCGGCAAGACCAGGCTCGAACTGCGCCAGGGACCGTTCAGCGAGCCGATGGGCGAGCAGACCGTGGCGGGCTGGGAGAGCTCGTTCACCAAGCTGGACTCGCTGCTGCGGCGCTCGCTGTAGCCGGGCCCGGACACGATGAGCACCTCAGCAGCTGGGCCCGGCGCCGGTGATCTGGTGATCATCGGCGCCGGCGCCGCCCGGCGCTTCGGCATCCGACGGCAGGGGTCAGCATGCGCCGCCTGATCGAGTCGACGTTCGTCACCCTCGGCGGTGACATCGGCTCCCCGCAGGTCTGGGGACCGCCGTACCTGTCCGGCCCGGAGCAGGGCGCCTGTGCCCGCGAGCTCCTGTTCGGCGCGGACGCCCTGGTGCTGGGCCGGGTGACCTATGAAGGCCTGTCAGCGGCCTATACGGCGATGGCAGCCGAGCCAGGCCCGGTGACTGACTTTGTCGCTGCGATGAACGCGATACCCAAGTACGTTGCCTCCCGGACGCTCGCCGAAGTCGGCTGGAACGCTGCGCTGCTCGGGCCCGACGTCGCCGCCGATCTCGCCCGGCTCAAGCAGCAGGACGGCGGCTACCTGCTGAAGTACGGGACCGGGCCGCTGGACCAGACGCTGGTGGAGCACGGGCTGGTGGATGAGTTCCGCATCTGGATCGTGCCGGTGACGACCGGCCCGGGCCAGCGGCTGTTTGAAGACCTGCCCGGCACTAGCCTCATGCTGGCCGGCACCAGGACGTTCGACACCGGCGTGGTCCTGCTGACCTATGTCCCGGCAGCGGCACTGCTGTCCCGGCCGGGCACTGCTGTCCCGGCCCGCACCGCCGGTTCGCACCAGGAGAGCTGACAGACCGGTGCGATAGCGTCGGCGGAATGCCGAAGCTGCCGCCCCGGGTCCGGGCGCTGCTGCTGCTGGTCTGCGCGCTGGTGCTGGTCGACACGATCTTCTTCACCGCGCTCACGCCGCTGCTGCCGCACTACGCCCATGCCGCCGGGCTGTCCAAGGCCGGTGCCGGGCTCCTGGTCGCGGCCTACCCGCTGGGCACGCTGATCGGCGCCCTGCCGGGCGGCCTGCTGGTCGCCCGGCTCGGCGACCGGGCGGTCGTGCTGCTCGGGCTCCTGCTGATGAGCGTCTCGACGCTCGTGTTCGGGTGGGCGTCGGCTCCGGTAGTCCTGGACGCGGCACGATTCGTCCAGGGTCTCGGCGGTGCGTGCACCTGGGCGGCCGGAATGGCCTGGCTGGCCACCTCGGCCCCGCCGGGGCGACGCGGCGAGCTGATCGGCAGCGCGATGGGCGCGGCAGTCGGCGGCGCTCTGCTCGGCCCGGTAGTCGGCGCGGTCGCCAGTCATGTGGGAACTGGCCCGGCGTTCTCCGCGGCGGCCGTGGCCGGCGGCATCCTGATGGTCGCCTCGTTCGCGGTCCCGGCCCCGGCGGCGGCCGAGCCGCAGCGCCTGCGGGAAGCCTGGCCTGCGCTGCGGGAGCTGCATGTCAGCTGCCGGCATGTGGCTGACAATGCTGGCCGGGCTTGCCTTCGGCGTGATCGATGTGCTGGCGCCGCTGCGGCTCGGCAGGCTCGGCGTCGGCGCCACACTCATCGGCCTGACCTTCCTGGCGTCGGCTGCTATCGAGGCGGGTCTCGCGCCGCTGACGGGCCGGCTGTCGGACCGGCGCGGCCCGCTGGTGCCGATCCGGATCTCACTCTCGGCGGCCGTGGTGGTCAGCCTCCTCGCGCCCGTCGCGTCGCCGGCGCCGCTGCTTATCACGCTGCTGATCATCGGCATGCCGGCCTACGGCACCCTGTTCACGCCCGCGATGACGCTGCTGAGTGCCGGCGCCGACCGGCAGCAGCTCAATCAGGGCCTGGCCTTCGGCCTGGGCAACCTGTCCTGGGCCACCGGGCAGGGCATCGCCGCTGCCGCCGGCGGCGCGATCGCGCAGGCCACTACCGACTTCGTGCCGTATGCCCTGCTCGCGGCGACTTGCCTGGGCACCCTGATTGCCGTCGGCCCGGCCCGGCGGTCGCTGCTGGCCAGGCTGCAGGCATCGCGGCAGTCCGGGAGCCCGCCGGCCGCCTAGCGCTGCATGAGTTCCGCATGAATCCGTCCCGAGCCGGGTTCGGTGGCTGCGGCAGCGGCTAGCCTGCGAGTGACAGACCAGACGGCCGGCAAGGCATCCGGCACTCAGCAGGCGCGGAGACCGGCCGCAGGCTGGAGGTTCCGCCATGCTGAGCCGTGATCGCCTCGCGGTGCTCGCCGGGTTCGCCGCGCCGCTGGCCCTGACCGCGATCCTCGTCCCGTTCCGCGGCAGCTTCGCCAATACTGACGCCGCGCTGGCGCTGATCCTGATTGTGGTCGCGGTCGCCGCCGCCGGGAACCGGCTGGGCGGCTACGTGGCCGCGGTCTCGGCGGCCGTGTGGTTCGACTTCTTCCTCACCCGTCCGTACGAGCGGTTCACCATCAATCGCGCGGCCGATGTCGAGACCACTGTCCTGGTGCTGCTGATCGGCATCGCCGTGACCGAGATCGCGGTCTGGGGCAGGCGCCAGCATGCGGACGCCGGCCGCAGGGCGGGTTACCTGGACGGGATCAACGACGCCGCGCGCGCGGCGGCAGCTGGAGAGTCCGCGTCGGCGCTGATCGACCGGCTGACTGGCTCGCTCACCCGGCTGCTCGGGCTGCGCTCCTGCGAATTCCAGTACGGTGTCGCGGGCATCGGCAGGCCCGCCCGGCTGGACCGGGACGGCTCGGTGCGAGGCGGCAGCTGGGTGTCCGGCACAGGGGTTGAGCTGCTGGCTGAGAGCGCGGGGCGCCTGCAGGGCCGGTTCCTCATGCAGCCGGGCCCTGGCGAGATCCCCAGCCGGGAGCAGCTGCTGGTCGCTGTCGCGCTCGCCGATCAGGCCGGTGCCGCCCTCGCCCCGCATTATCCGGTTGCCAGCTAGGAGCTGCCTAGCGGCGCGCAGGCAAGCAGTTGGGCGGCTGCCGCTTCACCAGTGATAATGACGCGGTGAGTCCAGCCCGCAAGACGCAGTCCGCGGCCGGCGCCGCAGTGACGACGGCCGGCGGAGCGGCGGTCCCGGCAGGAGGCGCGGGAGCGGCTCGGCCGCGCCGCTGCCGACGGACCATCGCGGTCACGGCGCCGGGAGGACATGGTCCAGCTCGCCAGCGAGCTGTTCGCGCAGAAGGGCTTCCGGGCGACAACGGTCCGCGAGATCGCCGAGGCCGCCGGGATCCTGTCCGGCAGCATCTATCACCACTTCGATTCCAAGGAATCCATCGGTGACGAGATCCTGTCCGGGTTCTTCAATGACGTGCTCGCCGACTACCGGTCGGCGGTTGCCGCCGGTGGCGACCCGGCCGAGGTGCTGGCGAGCATTGTCCGGTCAAGCAGCCGCACCCTGAACCGGCATCGTGCCGCCCTGACGATGCTGCAGAACGACTGGACGTACTTCAGCACGCAGCCCCGGTTCGCCTACCTGCGCAAGGACCTCCGGGAGATCGAGCGGATCTGGATCGCGGAGCTGGAGCGCGGCAAGCGGACTGGCGCGTTCCGGTCCGACCTGGATGTCAGGCTCACCTACCGGCTGCTGCGCGACATCCTGTGGCTGCCGATGAACTGGCGGCAGGCCGGGGAGTTCAGCACCGATCAGGTCGCTGACGCGCTGCTCCGGCTGCTGTTCGACGGGATTGCCACCCCGGCGCGCTGATCAGGCTCAGCCAGCCGGGCAGGTCTGCGCCAGCCAGGCACGTGCGCGCCCGGCAGCCGTGCGCGCCGTCAGCATGCGCGCCGGCGTCGGTCGCCAGGCCGATGTAGCCGTCCGGGCGGACGATGAGCAGGACGTCCTGCCCGGCGCTGATGCCGTAGCTGCGGTGCGCCTCGCCGGCAGTGTCAGTGAACTGGGCAGTGCCGGCGGAAGCGGCACACTGCCGGCGGAGGGGACACTGCCGGCGGAGGGGACGCTGCCGGCGGAGCCCGGCCGAGGGGACGCTGCCGGCCGAGCGGGCCGTCACCTCCGGCGCGACCGCCGGCGGCCCCGCGACCCGCTCGACCGAGACCGCACGGACCGGCGCGCCGGGCCGCTCGGTCACGAGTGCGGCCGCTAGCGCCGCAGCCGCCGGGCCGAACGCCAGCAGCGTGGTCTGGCCGCCGTGCAGGAGGCCGAACAGGCGGGCTGTGTTCCCGGCGACGCGCCCCGGCGCGTCGGGTGCGCGGTCTCCGGCCCGGACGACGCCGGGAGCCGCGCGGTACTCCTGGCTCAGCGGGCCGTCGCGATAGCCCACGCTGAGCTGGCGCAGTTCCGGGTCGTCCCGCCGGTGGGCGTCCGCTTCCCCGCCGGCGGCCTTGTCATGCAGCCTCGTGCTGATGCCGAGTACATCCGCCGCCACCGGCAGCCGCTCCGCCTCGTAGCTGTCCAGCAGAGCTGCCGGTGCTCCGCGGAGCACGGCCGCCAGCTTCCAGCCCAGGTTGTAGGCGTCCTGGATGCTGGTGTTGAGACCCTGTCCGCCCGCGGGCGAGTGAACGTGCGCGGCGTCCCCCGCCAGGAAAGCCCGGCCGGCCCGGAAGCGCTCGGCCATCCGGATGCTCGTCCGGTAGAGCGAGCACCAGGTCATGCTCGTGAAGGTCAGCTGCCCGGGCCCGGCCGCCTCGTCGGCGAGCCGCTGCAGCGTCCGCAGCGTCAGCTCAGGAGCGTCATCCCCGGCCGCGATCGGTGCCGTCAGCTGGAATGCCGCGGTGCCGGGCAGCGGGCACAGCCCCAGCTGGTACCCGTTCTGGTCGTCGCCGGCCGCGGTCCATACGTGCCAGAAGTCGCGGCTGACACCGTCGGCCTGAACGTCGGCGACGATCGTCCGCTGGTGGTCCCGTGTCTGGCCGGCGAAGCCGATGCCCAGGATTCTCCGCACAGCGCTGTGCCCGCCGTCCGCACCCACCAGGTAGTCGGCCCGCACCTGCCGGGCAGAATCGCCGCGACGCAGGACGGCCGTCACGCCGCCGGCGTCCTGGCGGAACGACTCAAGCTCGGAGCCGAACTCCACGCGGCCGCCGAGGCTGGCCAGGCGAGCGTGCAGGATCCCGGCCGTCTGCCATTGCGGCAGCATCCAGAGGTTCGGATACGGCACGTCCGGCGTGACGGCGCGAAGCGGGTCCATCCTGCCCTCGAACACGACCGTCCCGCCGCTGCGCGCCCGGAGGGGCGGGTACAGTCCGCCGCGCGCGCGAACCTCCGGCAGGATCCCGAGATCCTCGAAGATCTCCTGCGTGCGCGGCTGCAGGCCCTTGCCGCGCGAGCCCGCGGCAGGCTGCTGATCCTTCTCGGCGACGAGGCAGTGGATACCGCGCCGGGTCAGCTCGCAGGCCAGCGTCAGGCCAGGCCGGCCCCGCTCCGATGATCAGGACCTGAGTCCCGGCGCCAGGCTCGATCACGTCCGGCATGACTGCTCTCCCTGATTGAAACAGATTCACTGAATTAAGATTCACTGTAGACTGAGGCGAAAGACCGGCGCAAGCCGGCCAGCCAGTCCGCCGTCAGATGCGCCACAATCGGCTGTGCAGCATGCCCTAGGCAGCGTCCGTGTCAGCATCCGGCGCCGGAAAGCGCCACGGTCAGCAGTCCGGCAGGAGGTGGGAGATGACAGACGCCGCACCCGCCGCGGGAACGCGCCGCGCTCAGGCCGCCGCGCAGACGCAGGCCGCGCTCAAGGAAGCGGCCGTGCGCGTCTTCGACCGGACCGGCTACCTGCTCGCGAAGATCACCGACATCACCGCTGAGGCCGGCCGGGCTGCGGGTTCCTTCTACAGCCATTTCGAGAGCAAGGACGAACTGCTCGAGGCGCTGCTGGCCGACGTCCTTGAAGCGGGCCGCCGCCGCGCCGCGCTGCCGGGCCACGACCCGGACTTCAGCCGCCTGGCGGCCGTCCGCTGGCACGTCGCCGGCTACTGGGACTTCGTCAGCCGGAACCGGCCGGTCATCCTCGCGCTCTACCAGGCCGCGATGGTGAGCGAGCATTTCGCCCGGCGGCAGCGCGAGCTGATGGCCCCGCTGCGCGCGGAGATGGCGGGCCACCTCGAGTACGTCACCGCAGCAGGCGGCAGGCTGCCCGCCGATCCGGCCGCCGTGGCCGAGGCGATGATCTCGCTGATGTCCGGTTACGCCTACACCTGGCTGACCGGCGGCGGCGCCGGATCAGGTCCTCAGCTCACTGCGGATGAGGCCGTCGACCTGGTGTCGGCCTTCATCTACAGCGGCATCATGGGCCAGCCGCCGGGCGATCACGAGTCTGCCGGCGCAGCGGGTTAGCTGTTACCCTCGCACCAAGCAAGCGTTTGCTTGCCGGTGACCGCAGAGCTGCGGCGGATCACGGACTCAGAGGTGACGATGGGCCGGCTCGACGGGAAAGTCGCGCTGATCACCGGCGGCGCGCGGGGCATGGGCAAGTCGCACGCGCGGCACTTCGTCGCCGAGGGCGCGAGGGTGGTCATCGGCGACGTGCTGGACGACAAGGGCAGCTGAGCTGGCCGCTGAGCTCGGCCCGGAAAACTGCCGTTACGTCCATCACGACGTCACCAGCGAGGCGGAGTGGGCCGCCGCGATCGCAACGGCGACCGCGGCGTTCGGGAGCCTCAGCGTCCTGGTCAACAACGCCGGCATCCTGCGGAACAAGACCATCGCCGACATGACGCTCGCCGAGTTCCGCGAGGTGATCGAGGTGAACCTGATCGGCGAGTGGCTGGGCGTCAAGAACGTCATCGCCCCGATGACGGCGGCTGGCGGCGGCTCGGTGATCAACATCTCCTCGGTCGAGGGGTTCACCGGCGCGGCCGGCATGTCCGCCTACAGCGCCAGCAAGTTCGGCATCCGGGGCGTGACCCGCTCGGCCGCGCAGGAACTCGGCAGGCTCGGCATCCGGGTCAACTCCGTGCACCCGGGCGGCATCATGACCACCATGACGGCGACCGCCTTCGAGTCCTTCACTCAGGTCAGCGACGGCGAGGGTTTCATGCGCTCGCTGCCGATCCCCAGGTTCGCCAGGTCATCGGAGGTGTCGCACCTGGTGGTGTACCTCGCCTCGGATGAGTCGTCCTACTGCACCGGCAGCGAGTTCGTCGTCGACGGCGGCATGCTGTCCGGGCCCGGTTACTGACGAGGGAGCAGCCGATGCCGGAGATCACCCTGGATGGCCGAGTCGCGATCGTCACCGGCGCGGCGAACGGCCTCGGCCGGGCCGAGGCACTCGGGCTCGCGGCCGCCGGCGCCCGGGTTGTGATCAATGACCTGGACGGGAACGCACTGGAATCCGTCGCGGCCGACATCCGGGCCGCGGGCGGCACGGCCGCCGAGCACGCCCGGTGACATCGGCGACGAGGCGACCGCGCAGGCGCTGCTGCAGACGGCGCTGCGCGAGTTCGGCGCGCTGGACATCCTGGTCAACAACGCTGGCGTGCTCCGGGACAAGATGATCTTCTCCATGTCACCGGACGACTGGGATCTGGTGCTGCGCACGCACCTGCGCGGGCATTTCCTGACCAGCCGGGCAGCGACCGCGTACTGGCGCGAGGCCAGCAAGCAGGCGGGCGGCCCGGTCTACGCCAGGATCGTGAACACGTCGTCGGAGGCCTTCCTGCTCGGCTCGTCCGGGCAGCCGAACTACTCAGCGGCCAAGGGCGGGATCACGGCGCTGACCCTGACGATCGCGCGCAGCTGCCTGCGCTACGGCGTGCGCGCCAACGCCATCTGCCCGCGTGCGCGCACGGCGATGACCGGCGACCTGATGGGCGCTGCCGCCGGCGGACGGCCCCGATCCGCTCGACCCGCGGTATGTCGCTCCGCTGGTGACCTACCTGTCGAGCCCGGCGGCCGCGGGCATCAACGGTGAGGTCTTCGTCGTCCACGGCGGCGTCGCGGCCGTGCTGGCGCCGCCCGGCTGTCAAGACCACGTTCCTGGCCTCGGAGCACGGGTCGCCAGACGGGATGTGGACGCTGGACGCCATCGCCGGCGCGCTCGCCGGGTTTGAGACCGGCCCGTCGGATGCGGGATTCTTGTGCCAGGACACGCTTAGCCTGGCGGGCGAGACGATCGGATTCAGCGGAGGTCAGTAGTGGCGAAGCAGCGCGACCGGGTCAGGATGACCGATGCGGAGGTCGCGGGCATGCTCGCCGCCGGCCGCAAGGTCCAGCTGGCCACCATCAGCCCGGACGGGTACCCGCACCTGGTGACCATGTACTACACCCTGGTCGACGGCAAGATCGCGTTCTGGACGTACCGGACCTCGCAGAAGGCACTGAACCTGGCCCGCGATCCGCGCATCAGCTGCCTGGTCGAGACCGGCGAGGCTTATTTTGACCTGCGCGGCGTGCAGATCCAGGGCACCGTTGAAACGATCACCGACCCCGATGCGGTCTACCGGCTCGGCCTGGCGATCGGCGCCGTGATCGGGAACGCCGTCGCCGGGGCCAGCGCCGGCGGCCGCGGCAGCCGACGGCGATGCCGTCAATGAGTACGTGGCGAGCGCGGCCCGCAAGCGCTACGGCTACCTGGTCGAGCCGGTGCACGTCATCTCGTGGGACCACACCAAGCTCATCGCGACCTGACCGCCCGCGTTCGCGGCACCGATGAGTTCTGGCAGCGCCGCTCGTTCTACCGGTAGTACACACCGTCGCGGCCGGGTCCGATCGCGGGCCCGGCCCTGAGTGAAGGAAGATGCTGCCATGGACTTCAAGCTGGAACTGGTGATCATCCCGGTCACGGACGTGGACCGGGCCAAGGACTTCTACGCCAGCCAGGCAGGCTTCCGGCTCGACGTGGATCACCGGGCCGGGGAGGACTTCCGGGTGGTCCAGCTCACGCCGCCGGGGTCGGCCTGCGCGGTGGCACTGATGCGGAACCCGGAGGCGGCCGGCTCGGTGCAGGGCCTGCACCTGGTGGTCGGCGACATCGACGCGGCGAGGGCGGAGCTCACCGGCCGGGGCGTCGGGGCCAGCGAGGTCTTCCACTTCGGCCCGGCCGGGCAGGCACCCGGCCATGATCCGCAGCGCGCGAGCTACGACACCTTCCTGTCGTTCAGCGACCCGGACGGCAACGGCTGGCTGGTCCAGGAGGTCAAGCCGGGTGAAGCTGCCCGGTGACCGCTGCTGGCGCCAGCGGAGCGGCGCTGGCCGTCGCGGCAGCGGGCGGGGACCAGGCAGCGTTTGACGAGCTGGCCCGCCTGCACCGGCGCGAACTCCACGTGCACTGCTACCGCATGCTCGCGTCCTTCGATGACGCCGAGGACGCGGTGCAGGAGACGCTGCTGCGCGCCTGGCGCGGGCGGTCCGGGCTTGAGCACGGACCCGGTTACCGGGCGTGGCTGTACCGGATCGCCACGAACGTGTGCCTGGACCTGCTGCGGCAGCGGTCGCGGCAGGCGGCGGCGCTGCAGTCCTACGCCGATGTGCCCTGGCTGCAGCCGTATCCGGACCGGCTGCTTGACGAGGTTGCGCCACGCGAGGACGAGCCAGACGCTGTCGCGGTCCGGCGCGAGACGATCGAGCTGGCGTTCCTGGCCGCGCTGCAGGTACTGCCGCCCCGCCAGCGCGCCGCCCTCATTGTCCGCGACGTACTCGGCTGGCCCGCGGCCGACGCCGCGTCCCTGCTGGAGACCAGCGTGGCGGCCGCGAACAGTGCCGTGCAGCGGGCGCGGGCGGTGCTGCGCGAGCACCTGCCGGCCCAGCGGTCGCAGTGGCCGGCCGTCACGCCGACCGCGGCCGAGCAGCGACTCGTGCAGCAGTTCATCGAGGCGCATGAGCGCTTCGATCCGGAGGCGATCGCGGCGATCTCGTCGGTCGATATTCGCGTGACGATGCCGCCCAGACCGCAGGTCTTCTCCGGACTCAGCGCGATGACGCCGCTGTTCGAGCGAGCCTTCGGCCCGGACCGGGACGGTGACTGGCTGCTGCTGCCGGTGTCGGCGAACCGGATGCCGGCCGCCGCGAGCTACCTGCGGCGGCCGGGTGACTCCCTGGCCCGCCCGTTCAAGCTGGACGTGCTGCGCGTCGAGAACGGAGCCATCGCGGAGATCACGACGTTTGGCTACGCCATGTTCCCGGCCCTGGGCCTTCCGGCATCGCTAGCCTGACCAGCCCGGTTCAGGCGCGATGCCCCCGGCGCTGCGGCCAGGCGCGGTCCAGGCGCACCCGGAGGCGGTCGGCCAGCAGCGAGACGGCT
>CAVOKK010000003.1:0-4688 GCA_963696455.1 uncultured Actinomycetota bacterium | reverse complement strand
CCGGCCCTCCGGTTCATGGATGGCGAGCTGGCGGGCCCCCGGCACCACTCACCCGGCATCCATCGCGCCGGGTACGGCTCGGCTGGCAGGATAAGCACATGCCACGCCCAGTCCCGCGCCACGACCGCGACGCCGGCGGCCCCGCGGAGCTGCTGGCCGCCAAGGCCGCGCTCCGCGACGAGGTGTGGTCGGCCGCTGCGCGAGGCGGGCGTGGCCCGGTTCCCCGGCGCAGCCGGGCGCATCCCGAACTTCACCGGCGCCGAGGCCGCGGCGCAGCGGCTACGCGGGACGCCCGAGTGGCAGGCCGCCGCCACCCTCAAGGCCAATCCGGATTCCGCGCCGAGCTGCCGGTACGTCAGCGCGCACTGGAGGACGGCAAGACTGTCTACATGGCGGTGCCGAAACTGGCAGGCGCCGAGCCGTTCTTCGCGCTGGATCCCGACCACCTCGCCGAGCCCCCGCGCAGGGCAGCTTCCATCAGCGGCGCCACGCGCTCGGCCCGCCGCGTGACGCTCGCGGACCTGCCGCCTGTCGATCTGGTCGTGATCGGCAGCGTCGCCGTGGGAGCAGACGGCACCCGCCTGGGCCAGGGGGGCGGCTTCGCGGATCTGGAGTTCGCCCTCGCCGCGACTGCAGGCCTGATCGGGCCGCGCACGGTCACCGTGACCACCGTGCACGAACTGCAGATCCGCCCGGCCGCAAGCATCCCGCGCACGGAGCATGACGTGCCGGTCGATGTCATCGTGACACCCGACCGCGTCATCGACTGCCGCCGCGGGCGCGAGCAGCGGCCCAGCACCGGGCATCTGCTGGGATGACCTGACGGAGGAGAAGATCGCGGCCATTCCGCTGCTCGCGGCACAGCGTCCGCGAGCCGGGGCGGTAGCGGGCACCGGCGGCTAGGATCAGCCGGTGCGACGTGAGACATCCACTGTCGTAGCCGTTGGTCGGCGAGGTCAGCAGCGGCCTGCTCGCCAGCCTCGGCCGGTCGCCCAACGTGTCACTAGCCCGGCCGCCCGCAGCCCAGGGCGGCACGGCCGGCCGCAGCCGGGGCCTCGCCGCAGGCGGCCCCGGCCGGGACGGACGACGCCCCGCGGCCAGGCTGGGAGCCCGGTGCGGAGGCGATGCGGGAGGCCGCCAGGCGCCGCTCCATGTACGTGCTGGTTCCTGACGATCCGCTCAGCGGCGTCGCGGCCAGATGGCGCGCGATGTGGGACCTGTCGGGCGGCCCGGCCGGCCTGGCGGCGTTCGAGCAGAGCGCCGCTGACGCGCTCGCGGCCTGGCGCGGCAGGCAGTTCGAGCTGCCCGATTACTACCTGGTGGTGGCACCAGCCCAGCCGGCATCCGCAGGCGAGGACTTTTACCTCGGGCCGCTGCGCGCCGCGCGGCCGCGCCGGGTCGCCGTCGCGGGGCCTGACCGCCGCGGCCGGCCTGGCGAACGCACCCGGCCGGCCTGCCGGTGCTGGATGCGCTGCGCACCCTGGAGCACGGCCCGTGGTGGCCGCCGCTCGACGACCTGCTGTCGGCCGCGCGGAACTTCTACGCTGGCGGCCTCACCGAGGCACAGCAGACACTGGCGTGACCGGCAGCGCCCGCTGCCGGCCTGGTCTCACGGGGGGATCGGACAATGACCGCACGGCCGCCGCTAGCTGACCAGCTAGATCTCCAGCCACATCCGGAGGGCGGATGGTTCCGCGAGACCTGGCGATCGCCAGTCTGCTTCCAGCCGGACGGATACCCGTCCGCGCGCAGCGCCGCGACAGCCATCTACTTCCTGCTTCAGCCGGGCGAGGAATCCCGCTGGCATGTCGTCCGGTCGGCGGAGCTGTGGTTCTGGCACAGTGGAGGTGCGCTGGCGCTGCGGCTGGGCGGGGACGGCAGCGAGCCTGCTGCTCGGGACCGCGCATCGTCCTCGGCGAAAACCTGCAGGACCGGACAGCAGCCGCAGGCCGTCGTGCCGGGAGGGACGTGGCAGTCTGCCGTCCGCTGCTGCTGGCCCGCCAGGATCCTGTCCTGGTCAGCTGCGTGGTCGCGCCGGGCTTCGTTCCTCCTTCCAATATTTTTGGCTGTCTCTTTGGCCAGGACACTGCCAGCGCGACCACACTGCCGCGCCGCCTTTCAGGCGGTTATTGCGTGCTCCCTGTTGCTTAGCCAGTTCCGGTACGCTGGTATGTTGGCACGCTGCGCAGTCTGGAGCAGGCGGGATCACGGTGGTCGGGGGCTGTCATACGGCCTGGGCCTTCGTGTTTAGTTGTTCGTCGCGCTGGGTGACAGCTTCACCGAGGGGGTCGGCGACCCCTATCCGGACGGCACCTACCGCGGCTGGGCCGACAGGTTCGCCGCTGCACCTCGCGTCCGCATCACCCGGCCTGCGCTACGCCAACCTGGCGATCCGCGGCAAAGTGCTGCGGCAGGTCGCCGATGATCAGGTCCCGGCGGCCGTCGCGCTCGCGCCTGACCTGGTCAGCATCGCGGCCGGCGGCAACGACCTGCTGCGGCCCCGGTCCGATCCCGATGCCCTGGCGGCGGCATTCGGCCAGGCTGTCGCCGCGCTGCGCGGAGCGGGCAGCCAGGTCATCCTGTTCACCGGCTTCGATCCGGGCGGCTTCCCGCTGATCCGGCTGATCCGCGGCAAGGCGGCCGCCTTCAACGCCCAGCTGCGGGAGATCGCTGCCAGGCAGCAGTGCCTGCACGTCGACCTGTGGTCTATGCGCGAACTGCTCGATCCGCGCCTGTGGTGCGAGGACCGGCTGCACCTCGCGCCGGACGGGCACCGCCGGGTCGCACTGCGCGCCTGCGAGGTAGCCGGGATCCCCGTGGCAGAGGACTGGCGTGACCCGCTGCCCGCTGACCCGGCCGGCGACCCGCGCTGGCTGACCGCGAGGCAGCAGGACCTGTTCTGGGCCAGGACCTATGCGGCACCGTGGCTGCGGCGCCGCCTGCGCGGCACCTCCAGCGGCGATGACCTGGATCCCAAGCGCCCAGACCTGCTGCCGCTCTAGCCCCCGGCGCCCGCTAGTCGTTTCTCCCGAACGTAACACCGCAGGTCAAGTCGGCCGATTCAGGCTGCGGGTGGTGCCGCGATTCAAGAAATCTGGCCGCCATGCCAATCCGGGCCGCGCCCTCAGCGCGAATGTCCGCGTGTGACATGCCTCACGGGCGTGTTCCAGATCTGGGAGGGAACTGATGTCTCCACTTCGACACGGCACGATGACGCTGGGACGGCGCGTCGGCCTCGGCCTGACCGGCGTCGCTGCCATCGGGCTGGCCGCCGCCTCGGGCACGGCGCTGGCCTCATCCAGCTCGTCGGCCTCGGCCGGCTCGATGTCCGGCATGACGATGGCAGCCAGCAGCAGCTGGCACAGCCACGTCGGCACGACCAAGGGGTTCTACGACGGGCGCACGGTCACGTTCTACTACACCAGGAACTACCGCTGCGCCGCGCCGCCGGCCAGCAACGCCAAAACCAAGTGCGAGGGCGGCACTAACTACACCCAGACGCCGTCCAGCACCTTCGACCCGCTGTACGTGATCGTCCCGCTCGGCTTCACGCCGAAGGCGAGCACGCTGCAGTGCAAGGCCGGCCACTGCATCGATCACCCGAGCACGATCGACCTGTCCGGGATTCTCGGGCTCCACGTACAAGAACGTGCCGCTGCCGGCGCACAGCCACATCGTCGCGACTAACAACAGCCGCCAGTCCGAGTGGTGGAACGTCGACGTCGTCGGCGTCACCAAGGCCTCGTCCTGGTACAAGCTCGTCGGCGCGAAGAGCGACGCCGAGCTCCAGCGGCTGCAGCGGACAGCGGGCAGCGGCGTCACCGGCAACTACACCACCAACCTGTTCCTGTACTTCGCCGTCAGGTAACAGGCGCCGTCGAAGCTGCCTGGTCCTGGCCGTCGGCAAGGCGGGGAACGGCCAGGATCAGGCGCTCAACCGGGGGATTCAGGCAGAACGGCAAGGGAGTGCTGGTCATGACACAGACATCAGCGCCGGCAGTCGCCGGCCGTGGCAGCTCGCAGCACGGGGAGCTCCGATCACGGGCGGCAGCCCTGCGCAGCTGGCGCTCCGCCGTCGGCCTGGCCGCCATCATCGGCGGCGGCACGGTCATCGCCGGCTGCCTGCTGCCGTGGGCGTCGACGTTCGCCGGCCTCATCAGCTTCCCCGGCATCGACGGCCCGCACGGGCGCGTGCTCGCAGCCGCGGGCGCCATGATGGTGCTCGCCGGGCTGTGGCAGCTCGCACGGGGCGACAGCGTCAGCCGCTGGATCGCCGGCCTGGCCGGATTCGCCGGGCTCGGCTACGCCGGGCTGCTTCTGCTTCAGCTTGAGAAGAGCCTGCACACTCTTGGCAGCGACGCCATGGTCGTGCTGCGCGGCGGGCCGGGCCTGTGGGTCGTGGCCGGCGGCTCGCTGGTCGCGTTCGCCACCCTGTTCCTTCCGTCGTCGGACCAGCGCACGCTGCGGTCCGCAACCGAGGGCGGCGGCGGGCTGGCGGCGTGGGCGGCCGACCGCGAGTCCGCCGGCGGGCGCCGCTGGCTGCAGCTCGGACTCGGGCTCGTCTGGCTGCTCGACGCCGCGCTGCAGTTCCAGCCGTTCATGTTCGGCCGCGGGTTCGTGACCCAGATCGTCGACCCGACCACCATGGGCAGCCCCGCGGTCATCGCGAATTCGGTGACCGCATCGGG
>CAVOKK010000002.1:0-1061555 GCA_963696455.1 uncultured Actinomycetota bacterium | reverse complement strand
TCGCGCGCACGGAAAGGCGGCAGGCCGGCAATTCGACCCTGCCCTCGGCGTAGCGCGACGCGTGCCCTGCTGACGGGCGCGAGTAAGTCTGGGCTGTCAGACCTGGTGATTGGGCTCGGAGGGGGACAATGGGATGATGGCCGCGCGCTTCCCGATGCGGGTGACTCTCGCCGAGCTGGTAGCGATGCTGTCGCTTGTCGCCGACCTTGGGATGGGGCGGCCGATGGAGCGGGTGCTGCGCCAGACCGTCGTCGCGATGCGGCTCGGGGCCGCGGCCGGGATGGATCAGGAAGCCTGCACGTCTGCGTACTACACGTCGCTGCTGGCGTGGGTGGGCTGCGCCGTCGACACGACTGAGCTGGCAGCGCTGTTCGGCGACGAGATCGGGTTGTATGCCGATACCCGCGACGAAGACCTGGACCGTGTCACCATGGCGGTGTTCGTCGGCCGCCACCTTGGCCGCGGGCAGTCGGGTTTCCGGCGGATCGGGCTGGTCGGCAGATTCCTGGCGACAGGCGGCCGCTCAGTGCAGCAGCTGATGGAGTCGCACTGCCGGGTGACCAGCGATCTTGCCGGGCGACTGGGGCTGGGCCCGGCCGTGTGCGAGCCGCTGCTGCAGACCTTCGAGCGATGGGACGGGAAAGGCGTGCCCGGGTGGGCTGGTGCCGATGATCTTGCCCCGGCCATCCGCCTGGTGCACCTGGCCGATGCCATCGAGGCGTTCAATCACGCGGGCGGCGCAGAGGCCGCGCTGCACGTGGCCCGCGAGCGGCGGGACACGCAGTTCGACCCGGCACTGGTCGACTGCTTCTGTGCCCGGCACCCGGAGATCCTCGACGGCCTCGGCGGCATGTCGGCGTGGGAGGAAGTGATCGCGCTCGACCCGGGGCTGGGTGCGGGAATGAGTGACGAGCACCTGGACCGGGCGCTTGCGGCCCTCGCTGACTTCAGTGACCTCAAGTGCCCGCTGCGCCTTGGGCACTCTCGCGGGACGGCCGAGCTCGCCGCCCTGGCCGGCGCCAGGCTCGGGCTGCCGGACGCCGATCTGGTCATGCTGCGCCGGGCGGCGCTGATCAAGGACATTGGCATGATCGGCGTCCCGAGTGGTGTCTGGGACGAGCCCGGCGAGTGGAGTCTCGCTCAGCGCGAGCGGGCGCGGACCCATCCGTACCTGACCGAACGGATGCTGGCCCGCGTCCCGCTGCTGGCCGATGTCGGACGGTGCGCGGCGCTGCACCACGAGCGGCTCGACGGATCGGGCTACCCGCACGGGCTGCGCGCAGACGCCATCTCGCTCCCAGTGCGGATCCTCGGTGCCGCCGACGTCTATCAGGCGCTGCGCCAGCCCCGTCCGCACCGTCCGGCACTCGATGCCCCGGGGGCGGAGCGCGTGATGCGCGAGGAAGTACGCGCGGGGCGGCTGGACGGCGAGAGCGTCCACGCCGTGCTCGAAGCCGGCGGTCACCGCGTCCGGCGCAGGGCAGCGCTGCCATCGGGGCTTACTGCCCGCGAGGTCGAGGTGCTGGTGCGGCTCGGCCAGGGCAGGTCCAATCCTGAGATAGCCGCCGAGCTGCACGTCAGCCGTAAGACGGTCTCCTCGCACCTCGAGCACATCTACGCCAAGCTGGGCGTCAACACCCGGACCGGGGCTGCCCTGTTCGCCATGCGACATGGCCTGGCCGGAACGGCGGGCGAGCCTGGAGGCTGACAGAAAGATCGGGCAGTTACCCGATCCGCTCGCTGCGGCGGATCCGTAGAACGGATCCATGACGGCTACAGCAGACAGTCACAGCCCCTCGGCCGCAGTGCCGCAGTTCGCCCTGGCCGGCTCGTTCCTGGAGGGCCTTGCCGCTCAGGATTTCTGCGCGGCTCGGTGACGCGCTCACCGCCGACGCCCGGCTCCGTGCACTGCTGCCCCCTGGCTTCAGGGAGTGGACCGGGCACAGAGCATCGCCGGCCTTCGGAAGCTGGTTCGGGAACACCGAGGGCTTCGAACTCGTGGAGGCCACCGTCGGGGAGGTCGGCGGCCGCCTCCGCCTCCAGTGGCGGCTCCGGCTTCAGGCGGAACGGCTTGGCACGGGCTGGTTCACCGTCGAACAGCAGGCCTATGCCGACGCTGTCGACGGCGGGCGTATCGCCAGGCTCGATCTGCTCTGCACCGGCTACCGCCCGGAGGCCGGCGATGACTGACACTCTGGCCACCTGGGGCGGCTGGGAGCCGGCGATCCGGGACGACCCGTTCGGTCATTTCGCCGAGGCTCTCAGCCAGTGCCCGGTTCAGAAAGCGCGCCTCGCCGACGGTCACCCGGCCTGGGTCGTGCTCGGCTATGACGCCGCCCGCCAGGCGCTCAATGACCCAGCATCTCGAAGGACATGCTCGCAGCGCTCGAAGATAACGGCGACGTCGTCGCGGAAGGGCTTCCCGGCCCGGAGTTCTCCCGGCACATGCTCAACGTCGACCCGCCCGATCACACCCGGTTGCGGCGGCTGGTGTCCCGCGCCTTCGTGCCGTCCCGGATCGCCGCGCTGGAGCCAGCCATCCGGGCGATCGCCAGCAGTCTCCTCGACGAGCTGGACGCCGCTGGCCCGGACGCGACCGTGGACCTCATCGAGGGATATGCACACCCGCTGCCGTTCCGGGTGATCGGCGAGCTGCTGGGCATCCCCGCAGCTGACCGGCCGCGCCTGCACGCCTGGTTCCAGGTACTGCTGACCGGGTGGGCCGGCGACCCGCCGCCCGCTGCCGTTGAGGCATCGGACGGCATCGTGGGCTACCTGCGCGAACTGGTCGCCGCGAAACAGCGCAGCCCGGCCGACGATCTCGTCAGCGTCCTGGTTGCCGCCGAAGACGACGCGGCTCACCACCCAGGAGGTGCTCTCGAGCCTGTTCCAGCTCATCGTCGCCGGCCACGACACCACAGCCAGCCTCATCGGCAACGGGGTGGTCGCCCTGCTGGATCACCCGGGCCAGCTCGGCGCGCTGCTGGCCGATCTCGGGCAGCTTCCCGCCGCGATCGACGAGCTCATCCGGTTCACCGCCCCGGTCCCGCATGCGACGTTCCGGATGACGACCGAGCCGGTGACCGTCGGCGGCATCCAGATTCCCGGCGCACGAACAGGTGCTGGTATGCCTCGGCTCAGCCAACCGCGATCCTGCTCACTTCCCGGCGGCCGACGTGCTCGACATCGCCCGCCGCAGACGGACCGAACCTGGGGTTTGGCCACGGAATCCACTACTGCCTCGGCGCGCCGCTGGCCCGGCTCGAAGCACGGGTCGCCTTCGAGGAGCTGCTCGGCCGCCACCCCGGCCTGAGGCTGGCTGCCAGCCGTGACGCGCTCGCCTGGAGCACGGCGACGGTCTCGTGCTGCGCGGCCTGGTATCGCTCCCCGTCGTCCTCGGCCCCAGCCGCCGCCAGGACTGACCATCCCTCGCTCCACTCAAAACCCAAGGAGATACCGATGACCATCACCGACCGTCCCGTCGACAACGGCGTCAACGTCGCGGCCCTGCTCGGACGCCCGCGACGCCCTGTCTGCTGCACCGCAAGCGGCGCAGTTCACCTGGCGGGCCAGCTGCACCTGGCGCACCGGAACACACAGCAGCTCCACCGTCAGCGGCTTCACCGGCCTCGGCACCGAGCAGCAGCACCGCAGCACCTATGAGTTCGACGTCGACCATCCCGAGTGCTTCGCGTCCCAGGACAACGGCGCCACCCCGGTGGAGTTCGTGCTCGTCGGCCTCGTCGGGTGCCTGACCGCGGGCGTCGCCGCGGTCGCCCAGCACCGCGGCATCCAGCTCCGGTCGGTGACCGCCACGATCGAAGGCGACGATGAACATCCTGGGCATCCTCGGCGCCGACCCCGAGGTCCGCAACGGCTTCGAGCACATCACCGTCCGGTTCGCCATCGACGCCGACGCCTCCCGCGACGACCTCGAGGCGCTGATAGCCCAGTCACAGAAGCGCTCGGCCGTGTTCGACATCGTGACCAACCCGACCAGCGTGCTCGTCGAGCTGGCCTGACGTCCACGGGCCGGACGCCCGCATGATCCAGACCACGGCAATCGTCATCGGTGCCGGCCATTCCGGCCTGGCCATGAGCCGCCGCCTCACCGACCGCTCGATCGACCACATCGTCCTCGAGCGCGGTGAGGTGGCGAACTCGTGGCGGACCCAGCGCTGGCCGAGTCTGCGGCTTCTCACGCCCAACTGGCAGACCCGGCTCCCCGGCTACGACTACGCCGGCGATGATCCCGACGGCTACATGCCCGTGACGGGCGTCGTGACCACCCTGGCCGGCTACGCCCGCCTCATCGGCGCACCCATCCGCACCGCCACGAAGGTTCACGCCCTGCGCGTCACGACCCAGGGCTTCGAGATCCAGGCTGGCGACGAGCTCATCCGGGCACAGGCAGTGGTGCTGGCGACCGGAGCCTGCAGCCTGCCGGCGATCCCAGCCGTCGCCGACGCCGTGCCCCGGTCGATTGCCACGCTCACCCCGCTCACCTACCGCAGCCCCGGCCAGCTCCCCGACGGCGGAGTGCTCATCGTCGGCGCCTCAGCCACCGGCGTCCAGCTCGCCGCCGAGATCCACCAGTCAGGGCGGCCGGTCACCCTCTCGGTTGGCGAGCATGTTCGGCTGCCCCGCCGCTACCGCGGCCGCGACATCTTCTGGTGGCTGGAGGCAACAGGCCTGCTGGCCGAACGATTCGATCAGATCGACGACCTCACCCGCGCCCGCCACCTGCCCTCCCCCCAGCTCACCGGAACCCCCGAGGCCACGACGACCGACCTCAACGCGCTCATGGCGCAAGGGGTCCGCATCGTCGGCCGCCTCGGCCGAATCGCCGACGGGGTGGCTCAGTTCTCCGGATCGCTGGCCAACACCTGCGCGCTCGCCGACCTGAAGATGAACCGGTTCCTGAACCGGGCCGACGAGTGGGCCGCCACGTCGGGCCTCGACGGCGACCTCCCGCCACCGCACCGCTTCGCGCCGACGCGGCGCCGATCCCCGCTCACCCCTTCAGCTGGACCTGTCGAGAGGGGAGATCACCACGGTGCTGTGGGCAACAGGATTCCGGCCCGACCACTCATGGCTCGACATCCCCGTGCGTGACCGCACCGGCCGCATCCGCCACGATGGCGGAGTAGTCACCAGCGTGCCCGGACTCTACCTCCTTGGCATGCCGGTCCTGCGCACCCGCGCCTCCACCTATATCCACGGCGCAGCAGCCGACACCGAAGCCCTGGCCGAGCACCTCCGCACGTTCCTCGGCAGCCAGCGCTAAGGAAGGCCCCGGCCCCTCACTGGCTGCCCGCTCCGCCGATGCCGGCGAGGTCGCCACGACGGGCCATGAAGGCGACCCCGAGGCTCATGAACGACGTGCGCAGGAACCGCAGCCATGTGCGCATGTCGACCGTGTCGTCGATCTCGGCTGCGAGGAAGATGCCGTCGATAACCGCCAGGCAGAAGGCCGCGAGCTGACTGGCGAACTCGCGGACGTCATCGTCTTCGGCGGACGTGAAGATCTCGGCGAAGGCCTTACGGAAGCCGCCCGCAGCGGTATTGCGGACGCGCCGGATCACTTCCATTGACGCCTCAGAGCCGGGCTGTTCCAGCGCGAGCAGCATGAGCACCCGCAGGAACGACTCGTCGGCGAGCGTGTCCGCCACGCTGTCGAGCAGCTGCGAGAGGCGCTCCGCCGGGGTTCCCGACATCAGCTCCCATCGCGGCAGCGATGCGAGCCATCTGGTCGCGCTGTACTCGACGACCGACACGAGCAAGGACTCTTTGCTGTCGAAGTGCCAGTAGGTCGAGCTGGCGGAGATCCCGGAGCGCTTGGTGATCATGGACATGCTGGTGCCGGCAAAACCTCGCTCGGACATCAGCTCGGAAGCCGCGCTGAGTATGCGCTGCCGCGAGTCCTCCGCGGTGACGGAGTCACCAGTAGAACGTTCCATACAGAAACGGTATCTGCGGCCCGACGCAGGTGGCCACAATCGGCGGCCAGATGCACCTGGTTTATCAATGTTACAGGCCGTTTAAGCCATGTCGGCCGATTGACGCTTACCATCCTCCGTGAGACGCTCGTTCCAGAACAGGTCATTTGGCAACCCGGAGCTGGAATGACGGCATCGTCCGTAGCGAGGACCAGGCCACCGGATCGCAGCGCCGGTCAACCCCGGTGGAGCGTCGCGGACGACTCCGAGCTCGGCTCGGCTCGCTCCGTCCTGATCCGCGCTTCCGCGCTGCTCCAGGCTTTCTCCCCTGAGCGCCCCGTCCTCAGCCTGGGTGACCTGGCCGCATGCGCGAACCTGCCGAAGTCCACCACGCACCGGATCGCCGCGACTCTCGTCGGCTGCGGGCTCCTCCAGCGCTACGGCACTTTCGGCTACTGCGTCGGCTCGCGGCTTCATGACGTCGGGATGCTGGCACCGGCCCGGTACCGGCTGACGTCCGCAGCGGCCCCGTTCCTGCATGAAGTGCACGAGCAGACGCGGGCGACCGTGCACCTGGGCGTGTGCTCGCCGGCCGGCCCGCTGTACCTGGACAAGGTTTCCCGCTACGGCGGCCCGGCGTCCTTCACCCGGCCAGGCTCGCATTTCCCGGTGCACTCAACCGCGCTCGGCAAGGTCCTCGCCGCCTTCGCCGACGACGGCGGCGAGCTCCTCGCCAGATCCGGCTGCCCGCGGTTCACGCAGCGGACAGTGACGTCCAGGCGCGAGCTGGCCAGGGAGCTCGATTCGGTCCGGGAGAACCACGTCAGCCATGACCGCGAGGAGACGGTGCCGGGCATCAGCTGCGTCGGCATGCCGGTGTTCGACCACTCCGGCGTGTGCCTCGCCGCTATCTCGGTCTGCGCGCCCACGGTGCAGCTCGACGAGCGGCGCTCAGTGGCGGCTCTGCGCCGGGCGGCGCAGAACATCGGCCGCGCGTACGGCGATGCCAGCCTGACCCGGCCGGTCTAGCTGTCCGCCGGCCGCGGTGGCCGCCGGTGACCCCAGTAGCTGCCGCGCGTCGTCTCGGTCGGGATCCAGTTCGCGTCGTCGATGACCCTGGCGCCCCAGCCGTACTCGACGCTGAACCCGGACGGCGTCGCCGCGTAGAACGACAGCATCTGGTCGTTGGTGTGCCGGCCCAGCGACTGACGGATCCGGACGCCGTGGTCAGCGGCGCGGTCGAGGGCGTAGCCGACGTCATCGACCGTCGCCACCTCCAGCATGAAGTGAGCCAGGGCGGGCCCGCGGCCCCCGCCGAGCGCCAGGCTGTGATGCCTGCCGTTGCAGTGCAGGAAGACCACCCGCGTGCCGCTCAGCGTCATGGTGTCGCTGAGCCGGAAGCCCATCACGTCCATATAGAAGCGGCTGGCCTCATCCACGGCCTCGGTCACCAGCACGACATGCCCGAGCCCGAGCGCGCCGGTGACGAAGCCGGACGTTCCGGCCGGGGAGATGAACGGGGTGTAGTCGAGCTCGGCGCCCCAGAACAGCTCATGCTGAGTGCCGTCAGGGGCGACGAAGGCCACCAGGTCAGTCACCCGCCGCTCCTTGGCCAGCTGCGGGTCGCGCCCGACGGCGATCCCCGCGTTCTCCAGCTCCCTGGCAGCCGTTTCGAGGGCCGCCGCGCCCGCGACCTCCCAGCCCACTCCATCGATCTGCTCGGTGTCCGAGGGGCGGATCCGGATCCGGTACGGACGGTCGTCAGTCCGCAGCAGCAGGTCACCGGACGCGACAGTATCGGTCATCACCCCGAGTACGTCGCTGGCGAAAGCCGACCAGCCGGGCAGGTCGACGGCACCGATCGCGAGGTAGCCGAGAGCGCGAATATCCATGGTGTGTCCTTACCTATGTCCGGCAGCCTAGGGACGGGAGAGGAACTCGAGCACAACGCGCTCGAAGTCGTCCTTGCGCTCCACCTGAGCCCAGTGCCCGCACTTCGAGAACACGTGCAGTTCGGCGTTCGGCATGCGGCGCCACGGAAGCAGCCCGTTCTCGAATGGCACCATCCGGTCGTCTCGGCCCCAGGTAATCAGGGTCCGGTGCCGGATCCGGTGGGTGAGCGCCCAGACCGGCGGATCGTCACGGAACCTCGGGTCGGTCAGGCTGGCGAAGATCGCCCTGGCCGACTCGACGACCCCCGGTTCCAGCGCGTTCTTCAGCCGCTCGTCGATCAGGGCGTCGGTGACGATGGAACGGTCGGCGACCATCGTGTGCACCCAGGCCACCATCGCCTCGCGGGTCGGCGCCGCGAGAAACTCATCGAGCCGCTGCCAGCCCTCGCTCACCGGCGGGCCAATGACGTTGATCCCGCCGGGTCCCATGAGCACCAGCCGGTCCGCGCGCTCGGAATGCGACAGCGCGAACTGCATCACGACCACGCCACCCATGGAATTGCCGAGGAAGTGGGCGGTCGGGATGTCCAGCCGGTCCATCAGCGTCGCCACCGCGTCCGCGGCGACATGCGGGTACCGGCGGTCCAGCGAGCCCTGGGGGCTGCGGCCAAACCCCGGCATGTCCAGCACGATGGTGCGGTACTCCTTCGCGAACACAGGCAGGTTGCCGCGGAAGTTCGACCAGCCGCTGACGCCGGGGCCAGACCCGTGCAGCATGATCAGCACCGGGCCGGTCCCGTGCTCGTGATAGTGCAGCGGCCAGTCGCCGTCCAGGACATGGCTCGTCGCGTCGTAGTCAAGCAGCTCGGTCATGGCTCTCCTCTGGTCAGACAAGGCCACTCTGCTGATCCGCGGGCGCAATTCCAATAGGTGCATTCTGAGCAGTGGGATGCGAACCGCCGCGCGGCCCCGGCCGCCGTTACCGTCAGGTCGAAGGCAAGCGGAGAGGCCTGAACGGAGTGGCGATGAGCAAGAGCCCGGTACTGGAGCAGATCCGGATCGACCCCGGCTTCTTTCAGGCGCGCTCCGGCGACGCTGACGCTCTTGGCCGCCTTCCCGACGAGACCGTCCGGCGGATGCGGGAGATCGGCGTCATCCGTATGCTGCAGCCGCTCGATCGAGGCGGGCTGCAGGCCACTCCCAGTGAGTTCTTCGAGAGCGTCATGGAGATCTCGGCCCTGTGCGGCGCGGCTGGCTGGGTCGCCGGCATCGTCGGCGTCCACCCGTGGGAGATGGCGGTCTGTCACCCGAAGGTGCAAGAAGAGGTCTGGGGTACCGACGAGGACACCTGGATCGCGTCACCGTACGCGCCGATGGGCCGGGCCCGCGCGGTCGACGGCGGCTGGATGCTCAGCGGGCACTGGCAGTTCTCGTCGGGGACGGATCACTGCGACTGGATCTTCCTGGGCGGCCTCGTCACCGGCCAGGACGGCGAACTCGGGCCCGCACCGCAGATGATGCACTTCATACTGCCGCGCGCGGACTACGAGATCGTGGACGATTCGTGGGAGGTCGTCGGCCTTCGCGGCACCGGCAGCAAGGACATCCGCGTCCGTGACGTGTTCGTTCCCGCATATCGGGCGGTGGACGCGGACGCGGTGATCGACGGGCGCGCGAGCCGGGACGCGGGCCGGACTGATCCGCTGTACAGGATGCCGTGGTCGGCAATCTTCCCGCCGGCGATCACCGCCGCCGTCATCGGGATATGCGAGGGCGGCATCGCCGCCTGCATCGACTACCAGCGAGGCCGTCCGCGGATCGGTCGGCGAGGCGCTCGCGGCGATCGGCGAGGCCGCGTCCGACGTACATGCCGCCCGCTGCCAGCTGCTGGCCAACGCCAGCGCGATGTTCGACCTGGCCAGCAGCGGCCAGGAGATTCCGATGGCGCTGCGCGCGCAGGGCCGCCGCGACCAGACCCGGTGCAGCTGGCGCGCGGTCGAAGCGCTGGATCGCGCGTTCGGTCGCTGCGGTGGCAACTCGATCCGCCTGGACCAGCCGGTGCAGCAGTTCTGGCGCCACGCGCACGCGGGCCTGAACCACCAGATCAACACGCCGGGGGCCGTGTACCGGAACTACGTCCTCACCGAGCTCGGCAAGCCGCTGCCCCCGGACGCCTTCGTCTGACCGGGCCTCAGCACTCAGCATGCCGCGGCAGCCCGGCTGGCGGCTGAACAACAGGACGACAGCTCGCCAGGCGGTGACGGGAGCCGAGCCCGGCGAGCAGACGGAACGGTAACCGAGGTCACGCTCACCGCTGACGGCAGCCAGACTGTCCTGGTCTGGGAAGAACGAGGAATGCGGCTAGACGTTGCCGCCGCCTACGGCGCCGGGGTCCAGATCCACGTGGAAGACCTCGCCGCTCACCTATCCGGCCGCGAGCGCGGCGACGCCGAGGCGCGGTGGGCCGAGCTGGAGTCGTTCTACGACGACCTCGCCGCGAGGATCGGCTAATCCGTAACGGTCCGGCGCGACACGAAGCCGGCGCTAGGTTTCAGCCATGCCTTCGATCGACGACATCGCGGCGGAGTACGTGGAGCGGGCCGCCGCACTGGACCCGTGCTACGCCACTTACGCCGGGATCGCGGGATACGACCACGAGCTGGCGGATCTTGGCGCTGACGGGTTCGCCGGACGGCGCCGGGCTGGCTCGCTCAACCCTCGCCGCCCTTGACGCGGCCGAAGCACCGGACCCGCGCGAGCAGGTCGCGCGGGCCGCGATGCGGGAGCGGCTGGCACTGACGGTGGAGTGTTACGACGCCGGGGACACCACCAGCGAACTCAACACCATCAACAGCTGGGTCCAGAGGGTCCGCGAGGTCTTCGACCTGATGCCCGCAGAGGGCGAGGAAGCCGCGGCCAACATCGCTAAGCGGATGGCCGCGGTGCCGCGGGCTTACCGCCAGTTGTCCGCGACTTTGCTCGACGCGGCCAGGGCTGGCCGCTCCGCAGCCAGGCGGCAGGTCGAGGAGGTCGCCGGGCAGTGCGCCGACTGGGCCACGCCGGGGAATTCCTTCTATTCAGGACTGGTCGGGCGGCTGACCGCAGTCCCGGACTCGCTGCGCGAGGAGCTGGGCGTCGCCGCGCGCGCGGCTACGGCCGCCACGGCCGAGCTTGGCGCCTTCCTCGACCGCGAGCTGATGCCGCTGGCCAGGGAGAAGGATGCCTGCGGGCCTGAGGTCTACGGCCGGGCCTCGCGGTATTACCTGGGCGCCGCCGTGGATCTGCGGGAGGCCTACGCCTGGAGCTGGGAGGAGCTCGCGCGGCTGCGGGCCGAGATGGCGCGGGTCAGTAACCTGGTCCGGCCCGGGGCCACCGTGGAGGAGGCCGTGGCCATCCTGGACGAAGACCCGGCCCGGCGCATCGAAGGGCGCGAGAACTTCCGTGCCTGGATGCAGGAACATGCCGAGCGCACCATGTCGGAGCTGGACGGGACGCACTTCGACATTCCCGAGCAAGCGCGCCGGATCGAGGCCGCGATCGCACCCACCAACGACGGGGGGATCTACTACACCGAGCCCTCCGAGGACTGGTCCCGGCCCGGGCGGATGTGGTGGTCGGTGCCGGACGGCGTTGAGACTTTCTCCACCTGGAAGGAGATCACGGTCGTCTACCACGAGGGCGTTCCCGGCCACCACCTGCAGATATCGCTCGCCATGGCGGACAGGGAGAGCCTGAACCGCTGGCAGCGCATGTCCTGGGTATCCGGCCACGGCGAGGGCTGGGCGCTCTACGCGGAGCGGCTCATGGGAGAGCTCGGATACCTGGACGACCCGGGGGCATATCTCGGGATGCTCGACAGTCAGCAACTGCTCACCGCCCAGGTGGCGCTGGACATCGGGGTGCACCTGGAACTGGATGTTCCGAGAGGCACCGGCTGGCGCGAGGGCGAGCGCTGGAATGCCGAGATCGCCTGGGAGTTCCTGCGCGCCCACTCCAGCTGGGATGCACGGCAACTGCGCTCCGAGCTGCGTCGCTGCCTCGGCCTGCCGGGTCAGGCCCCCTCATACAAGCTTGGTGAACGGACCTGGCTACAGGCCAGGGAGGACGCCATGGCACGGGCCGGAGGAGCCTTCAGCCTCAAGGACTTTCACGCCAAGGCGCTCAGCCTGGGCGCTATGGGCCTTGACCCGTTGCGCGAGGCGCTTGCCCGCGTCTGAGGACGCTCAGGAAAGCACTGGCGGACCGGACGGCACGAGTCGCTCCGGATCTGCGGTTACCCCTGCGGGAAGGCGGTCGTACCTCACGAAACTAAAAGCTGAGAGGAACGATCTGTCAGCGGAAGCGGCGGAAGGCGCTGCACTAGCCAGGAACGCCAGCTTCCGCCTGCGGACCTTCACCCAGCCCGGGCGTAATGTGGCCGACATGTCATCAGGGCTGCGACTGGAACGAGTAACCCAGGAGAACGTCAGGGCCGCCTGCAAGCTGAAGCTACGGCCTGACCAGGAAAATCTCGTCGCCCCGGTCGCCTGGTCTCTGGCTGACGCCTACACGGTCCCCGATATCGCGTGGCCCCGCCTGATCTACGACGGTGACCAGGTGGTCGGCTTCATCATGGCCGTATTCGATCCGGATAACCCCGACGACCTGTTCCACAGCTACCTAGTGCGGCTCAACATCGACGCCGAGCACCAGGGCAGCGGCTACGGCTCGTTCGCCGTCGAGAGCCTGTGCCAGGAGGCCGTGCGCCGCGGACAGCGTCGGCTGACCGTCTCCTACCATCTGCAGGAAAACGGTCCGGAAGGCTTCTACAAACGTCTGGGGTTCCGTCCGACAGGCCAGCACAACCAGGGTGAAGTAGTAGCCGAGCGCATCCTCACGCCAGACGGACTTCGGCCTTGACCGGGCCTTCCGCTACACGCTAGGCGCCAGTCAGATAGGCAAGTGCGGCCTGCAGATTGGCCTCGCGCGGGTTAACCGAGTCGACTGTCAGGCGATCGTCCGTCCAGGGCGGGAACGTCGCCCGGCGCCTCACGACCGCCTCCCAGGTTGGTTCCGGGAAGCCATCAATATGCCTGATCCGGTGAGACAGGCGATTCCGGAAGACGTCGTCGTCGCTGCACTCGACAACGATGAACCTCAGATCGGTGTTCGTCTGAGCCGCGAGATCACGCCACTGGGCGCGAGCCATCTCAGGACCGTTAACGGCATCGACAATGACATGATGCCCGAGTGCAATCTGCTCGGCGGCGAGAGCACCGACGACGAGGTAGGCAGCGTGGTGCGTGGGACCGGACTGGCTGACGCCAGCGCGCCACATCGCCGCCTCAGCCTGATCCACCCCCAGCACCGCGCAGTTCATCGCTTGTCCAAGATCAAGAGCCAGCGTGCTCTTTCCGGCTCCTGGCAGGCCGGCAACAACAATCAGCATTTCCGAGAGTCTGCCATCAGGGCCGGCGAATCGCTTCCGGCACGTTCGATGCCTGTGCCACAGTCCTGAACGTGGCGCTGGACGTTCTGCCGGAATGGCTCCCAGGCTGGTGTCTGGACCATCTGGGCGGCGAACCCCGCGAACTGCTGTTCCAGGTGCACCAGGTGTCGACGGTGTTCGGTCTTCGGCTGGCGGGCGGCACGGACGTTGTGGTGAAGGCGCGCGCCGATGACCGCCGGGCCGCGTCGTGTGTCGCGGCGCAGGCGTGGCTGGCCGGGCGCGGGTTTCCGTGTGCCCGGCCGCTCACGCCGGTAGTGAGTGTCGGTTCCCTGGCTGTGCACGCGGAGGAGCTCCGGCCCGGCGGCGAGGTGCTACGCGGGGACTCGCCGGACGTGACCACGTGCTACGCGGAGTTGTTTGCCCGGCTGATGACCGAGCTGGCGGACGTGACCGTCGCGCCGCCGCTGCCGAATCCGCCCTGGGTGCGCTGGGACCACTCCGACTCCGGGGTGTGGCCGGCGATGGGTTTCCTCGATAGCCGGGACCAGAGCGTCGTGCCCGCGCACGTCGTGGACACAGCCGAGCGGGCCAGGCGCCGGATCCTGGCCGCCGGCCTTCCGTGCGTGCTGGGCCACGCCGACTTCGAGGCGCAGAACATCCGGTGGCACGGCCGGGAGGTATGGGCGGTGCACGACTGGGACAGCCTGGCGTGGCAGCCGGAGGCGGCGCTGGCGGGAGCGGCGAGCGGGTCTTTTGCCAGTTCCGGGGCGCCGATGCTGGCACCGATCGAGAGCTCCGAGACGTTCCTGCTGACTTACCAGGAGCTTCGCGGGCGCAGCTTCACGGGCGTGGAGCAGGAAATCGCGTGGGCGGCCAGCGTGTGGATGGCGGCATACAACGCCCGAGAGGACGCGCTGTACGGCGGCATCTCGGGGTCCTGCGATGTGCTCAGGGGGCAAGCAGCCGAGCGCCTCCGCCGGGCCGGTGCCTAGCACCAGACAGCCGGCTCAGTCCGTCCACACCAGGCAGAATGGCTTGCCGGCCGGATCAGCGTAGACGCGCCAGTTCGGGCCAGCCCCGTCCAGTCGGGTGGCACCGATGTCGAGGGCGTCCCGTTCGGCTGCATCCACGTCCTGGACGGTCACGTCGAGGTGGATCTGCTGCGGGTAGGCCGGGTCCGGCCAGCGCGGCGGGGTGTACTGCTCCACCTGCTGGAACATCACCGGCTGCGAGCCATCCTCGCCGATCATGGCGACTCCGTCCGCCTCGTACGTCAGCGGCTTGCCGAGCAGCGCCGCGTAGAAGTGGCTCAGCGCCTTCGCGTCGGGGCAGTCGAGCGTGACGCCCGTCATCGTGGTCCGCGGATCGTCCGGGCCGGCGCACAGGTCGAACGGGTGGCCGGCCGGGTCGGCCAGTGTGTGCCACCGTTCGCTGCGGCGCAGCAGGCTGGCGCCGAGCTGCTGGGCGCGTTGCGCGGCCGCATCGATGTCCGGCACCCGGAAGTCGAGATGCGCCTGCTGCGGATGGTCCTGGTCCGGCCAGCGGGGAGGCACGTGGTCGGTAGCCAGTTGCAGGCCGATCCGCCAGCCGTCGCCGGAGTCGATGGTGATCCAGTCGTCCTCGTCCTGGTCGGGGCGACGTCGCCAGCCGGCGAGCTGCTCGTAGAACGTGGCCAGGAGGCCGATGTCCGGGGCGTCCAGCGCCACAGCCCGCAAGGAGCCGATTGCCCGCAGGTCGGGTTCGGAGGTCATGCCCACGATCCTGCCGATCCGGCGCCCCGGCCGCCACCGGAAATCGGCGTTGACGATCAGCGTTCTGCGTCAGCCCCGAAGACTCGTCCGGTACCGGGTAATCGCCGACTGCAGTTCGCGTACGGCGCGTTCCCGCGCGCCGGCAAGCGGTGCGTTCCCGGTCACCATTGCGGGCCGGATCTCGACCGGGCGGGCGAGACCCTCGCAGGCGGCGCGGACAGCTTCGAGAATGAGCGGCTCGGTACCCCAGGTGCCGCCGATGATGACGACTGCCGGATCGGTCAGCGCCACCGCGGCGGAAATGACGCCGGCCACCGCGGTGCCGAGGACCGGGTGTATCGCCCGCGCCGACCCGGTCACGGAGTCTGTCACCTTCGCGACGTCAATGGCGGTGGAGTCCGGATGGCGCAGTCCGAGCTCGCCGAACACGTCGATGAATGCCATCGCCCGCCCGCCCGGGCCTGCGGTGACCAGGTGGGCGATCTCGCCTGCGATGCCGCCGTGGCCGCGGCGGACCTCGCCGTCGCTGACGACAGCGCAGCCCAGGCCCTCGCCCAGATACAGGTAGACGAAGTCGTCCATCAGCCCGGGTCCGCCCGCCGACCGCTCGGCGCGGGCGGCCCAGTTCACGTCGTTGTCGACCAGGACCGGCCCGGAGACCAGCCCCTCGAGGGCATCGGCGGGGGATAGCTCGCCGACCAGGAAGGGCGCGTCCGGCAGATGCACGAGTCGTCCGGTATCCCGGTCGACCGGGTCGGCCGCGCTGACGACCGCGAGCCGGACCGGCCCGCGGGCACTCTCGCGCAGACTCCCCTGCACGCTGCGCGCACCGATGTGGTCACGCCGGACGGCCGCACCGACCGGGGGAGCGGCTCGGTAGCCTGCGCCGCGACCTTCCCGCGCGCGTCCACGAGCTCCGCGGCAATGCCAGCCGGGGCGATGCTGACGGCAAGAGCGCAGCCGATGCCATCAGCCAGCGCGTAATAGGAGCCGGCCGTCCCCGGCCCGAACTCCTGGCTCCGGTGTCAACGACGATTCCCGCGGCGTCCAGACGGCGGACACTCTCCCCGACCGTCGGCTTCGAGATCCCGGTCGCGTGCCGCCAGTTCCGCCCGTGTCAGGCGCGTTTCGTCCATGAGCGCCCGCAGGACGTGCTCATCGCTGAGCTCGCGCAAGAGCTCCAGCGAAGGCTTCGCGGCAGTCACGGCCCAGTTTAGACAGGACTCTTGCCCAAATGCGATTCTGAGCGTAATCGCTTCTTGGTAAGGAGTCCTTTCCAATGGAGGCTGCCATGCCGACCGCCACGCCTGCGCGTACGGACCTGCCGGTCCTGCCGCACTGGGAAACCACGCCTGATGACCTGCCCGGCGCGATCCGGCAGATCAAGGCGGCGCTACGGGCCCGCATCGCGGCCTCGGGCCGGTCTGTTGAAGATGTGCTCGCCGTCATCGAGAAGCGCGTGCGCGCGCAAGTGGAGCAGATCGCAGCCGAGAAAGCCCGCGGCGAGCCGTCTGGCCCGTAATCGACTACGCCGACATCGCCGCCGGCACGGTGACAGCGGATGAGATCGCCAGGCTCCGGCAGCGCGGCTGCCTCATCGTCCGCGGCCACTTCGCCCGCGACCAGGCGCTCGGCTGGGACCAGGACATCGTCCGCTACGTCAAGTCCAACCGGTTCTTCGAGACGTACCGGGGCCCTGGCGACGATTTCTTCGGCAGCGTCGGCTCGAAGCCCGAGATCTATCCCATCTACTGGTCGCCTGCCCAGATGCAAGCCCGGCAAAGTGACCGGATGGCCCGAGTTCAGGCATTCCTCAACGCCCAGTGGACCAGCCAGTCCGACGGCGTGCAGTGGTTCGACCCGAAGCGCGACTCGCTGTATCCCGACCGGATCCGCCGCCGCCCTGAAGGAGCCAACTCCGCCGGCCTCGGCACGCATCTGGATCCCGGCACCCTGGACCTGTGGATGACGCAGGAGTACCAGCAGGCATTCCGTCACCTGTTCGACGGCACCATCGAGGCCTATGACCCCTGGGACGCTGCCTACCGCACGGCCGGGCCTCAGTATCCCGGCACGACGATGTGCTCGGCCTTCCGTACCTTCCAGGGGTGGACCGCCCTCTCCGACATGGACCACGACCAGGGCGTGCTCCACACGGTCCCGATTCCCGAGGCAATGGGCTACCTGATGCTGCGGCCGCTCCTGCCGGATGTCCCCGACGACGACATGTGCGGCGTGACCACCAACAAGGTCTTCCCCGTCAGCGGCACCTGGCACGCGCTGCTCCTGGACGCACTCACCGGCATCCCGGACGTCCGGGCAGGTGACTCGGTCTGGTGGCACTGCGACATGATCCACAGCGTCGCTCCCGTCGCGGAACCAGAAGGGCTGGGGCAACGTGATGTACATCCCGGCCGCGCCCTGGTGCCCGCGCAATGAGCGCTACGCGGCCGCCGTCCGGGAAGCGTTCACCACGGCGCCAGTCCCAGCGACTTCCCCGCCGAGAACTACGAACGTGACTGGCCCAGTCGCTTCCAGCCCGGCGACCTCAACCAGACTGGCCGACGCGGCCTTGGCCTCGACTGAGCTCTGACCCGACGTTCTGGCCACGAGTGCCGCGGCATCAGATCAGATTGTCAGTGCCTCCGCCTAGGGTCGGGACATGGCGGATTGCAGCTTGTCTGTGCCCGATCGCGAAGCCTTCCTGGCCGAGCCGCACGTCGCTGCTTTGTCGGTGTCGGCCGGCCAGGGCCGTGGTCCGTTTACCGTGCCGATCTGGTACCAGTACGCGCCCGGCGGCGAGGCGTGGGTGCTGACCGAGGCCGCGTCCCGGAAGGCAAGGCTCATCGAGGCTGCGGGGTGCTTCACCCTGATGGTCGAACGGGTCATGCCGACAGTCCGGTATGTGTCGGTGGAGGGTCCGGTCACGCGGACGGTTCCGGAGACCGATGAGCTGCTGCGGGAGATCGCTGCCCGCTACCTGCCGCCGGCAGGACGTGCCTGCCTACATCGAGTTCGCCCACGCGGAACTGCGCGAGCAGGTCGCGATCTACCTGCGCCCGGAGCGATGGATGACGGCCGATCTCGGGCCAGGAGCCGAACCACCGCGGGTTACGTGATCTGGCCCGGCAAAGTCAGCCCGTGAATGCCTGGCTTGGGTCAGGACACCACGAGCCAGCCATCCATCGCGCTGGTGGCGCAGGAAACCGCTCACCTGTGTTCAGAGCCTCGGGCGCGGGGAGGAAACAGTGGGCGGCCGCCTGCAGCGCCTGATTCCCGCCGCCATCGCAGGCGGCGGGCCCGGCCTGTGCCTCACCGGCCGCGGGCTGCGCACAGCACGTAGGAAGGCGAGGACAGGACAATGAATAGTGACGCCAGGACGCTGTCCCTGCTGGAACAGCACTGGAAGGCCTCCGAGCGCGGGGACAACGACACCGAGCACGCGATCTACGCCGAAGACGCGATCCTGGACTATCCCCAGTCCGGTGAGCGCTTCCGCGGCCGGTCGAAGATCCAGGCGCAGCGCGGCGGGCACCCGGCTGAGCGCCATTTCACTGTCCTGCGGATCCGTGGCGGCGGTGACCTGTGGGTCAGCGAGGTCGTGATCACCTATGACGGCGCGCCCACCTATTCAGTAAGCGTCATGGAGTTCGCCGGCGATCTGGTCACGCACGAGACCCAGTACTTCGCCGACCCCTTCCCGGCGCCCGCCTCGCGGGCAGCGCTGGCTGAGCAGATCCCCGACAGCGAGCGATGAGTAACCCCGCGCGCGGATCATGACGGCAGCCGTCGCTCCTGGCCCAGCCCCGACGGCGTGCTGCTGCCCGGATCCTCCTCGGCGGTGCACTGCCCGCCGAGGAACGGGCCAGCTTCAGCGGTCGTGGTGCTCACTCGATCCGGGGGTCGGGCCAGCGCCGATGACGCCGTGAACGAGAGATCTCGTGTCAGCGCCTCGCGGTACGCGGCCGTGCACATGGCTGCGTCGCCGGGCTGCTTAGCGCAGTTCCTGGATGCGGATCAGGTTGCCCGCGGGATCGCGGAAGGCGCAGTCGCGAATGCCGTATGGCTGGTCGGTTGGCTCCTGGACGACCTCGGCATTGCTGGCCTGCACCCGCTCGAAGGTACCGTCGAGGTCCTTGCTGGCCAGCAGGATCCAGCCGTAGGTGCCCTTGGCCATCATCTCGCTGATGACGCGGCGCTCGTCGTCGGTCGTGCCGGGATCGGTGGTCGGCGGCGCCAGAAGGATGGACGTGTCGGGCTGGCCGGGAGGCCCGACCGTAATCCAGCGCATCTTGCCCTGTCCGACGTCGGTGCGGATCTCGAAGCCGAGGGCGTCGCGATAGAAGGCCAGGGAGGCCTCCGGGTCGTTGTGCGGGAGGAAGCTCGCGTGAATGGTGATGTCCATGACGGTCACGCTAGCCGCGGTCCGGTGACCGGCGCTTCTCGATTCCTGACCGGTCTGCTCACCTGCCTCGAATTAATCACTTTGCGTCGGCGAGCGCCCGGCTCGCCTAGCGTTAACTCCCCCAGAAGCCGCGGGGGCGGGCATCGCCTGCGGCTTTAAGCCGCAGATCGGGGGTGCAGGGCCGGAATGAGCTGCCGCCTCTTCGCGCTCTGCGTCGATGCGAATGACCCGGTCCAGCTCGCGCGCTTCTGGGCTGGCGTCCTGCGCTGGGAACTGGCCGGGAACCCTGCAGGACGGCATTGCGCTGCTGCCGTCCGACGACACCGGGTTCCGGATCCGGTTTCTGCCCGCCCGGGAGCAGAAGGCCGGCCCTAACCAGATGCACTTCGATCTCACGAGCACGTCCCTCGAGGACCAGCAGCAGACGGTGGCGAGGTCGCTCAGCCTCGGCGCCCGCCACATCGACATAGGCCAGCGCCCGGAAGAGGGTCACGTTGTGCTCGCGGACCCCGAAGGCAACGAGTTCTGCGTCATCGAGCCGGGTAACAGCTTCCTCGCGGACTGCGGATTCATCGGAGCGCTTGCGTCCGACGGTTCACAGGAGGCGGGCTACTTCTGGAGCGAAGCGCTGGGCTGGCCGCTGGTCTGGGACCAGGATCAGGAGACCGCGATCCGCTCGCCGCATGGCGGGCCGAAGATCACCTGGGGCGGTCCGCCGCTGGCGCCGAAGACCGGGAAGTACCGGCTGCATTTTGACCTCGCCCCGCCCGGGCACGGTGATCAGCAAGCCGAGGTCGACCGTCTCGTCTCTCTCGGGGCGACTCGCATCGACATCGGCCAGGGCGAGGTCAGCTGGGTGGTCATGGCCGATCCCGATGGCCATGAGTTCTGTGTCCTGACCCCGCGATAGCGCGCCCCTGGAAGTTACTTCACAGGAAGTGGCTCGCTCATCCCCGTGTGACAATTGGCGACGTGGTTTCTGCGAGCCTTCGTGACTTCTTCGTGGCCAGCGCCAGCGTTGCCGGCGCGCTTATCGGATTGCTGTTCGTGGCGCTCACTGTGGCCTCGGAGAGGCTGGCCAGGGCCGAGAACGGCGGACAGTTTCACCGTATCCGGGCCTCGGCGGCGCTGACGGCCTTCACCAACGCACTGACGGTGTCGCTGCTCGCGCTCGTTCCCGGCCAGACGATCGGCCCGACCGCCGTGGCGGTCGCCGGCGGTGGCCTGCTGTTCGTGACAGCATCGCTTCTGTCCCTCATCCGCTTGCGCCAGGTGCACCGGCGAACACTGCGCGACGGGCTGTTCATGATCGGGCTGATTGTCGCGTTCGTGGCGCAGCTGATCGAGGGAATACGAGTGATCGTGCATCCCGGCAACACTGGCGCGGTCGAGTCGATCGCAGTCCTGGTGACGATCTGCTTCCTGATCGGGATCGACAGGGCGTGGGAGCTGATCGGCGCCCCGTCAATCGGTATCACTCAGGAAGTCGCGGCCATAATCCGAACGCACGAGCCCGGCACTGACAGCTCGGGCGGCGGAGAGAAATCGCCGTAGCGACGCCTGTACGGGTGCCGCCCGTCTCACATAAGGCCGAGCCAGTCATGGCCCGGATGGATGCGCCGCAGCATTGCTGCCAGCCAGCTGCGCTCGCCGGATGTGAGCAGAGGCAGCACGCCGGCCAGGTCTGCCTGGTCCTTGGGCCTGGCGTGCTTTGCCTTGAACAGCAGGACGATCTGCGGCGCCAGGAAGGGAATGCCGGCCGGGTCGCGGCGGATGATCTCCTCGTACGGCAGGGCGATGCTCTCGTCGCGGCGGCAGACCCACTGACCGTCGCGCTGCGGTTCGCGGAAGATGTCGAGCCGGTAGATCCGGCCTGACCGCCCGTCGGCGTCCGGCTCGCCCGCCTCGCCTCGCCCGCTCGCGCACCTCGCTGACCCACGTCTGGTGATGGACGTCGAACGCAGGCCCGTCGACCGGCCACAGGTGCCCCGGAGGCGGGCCCGCCGGCCACCTCGATCTCATAGCCAGCCAGCGCGTTCCGGACCTGGCCGAACGCCTCGCGCGTATTCGGCACGGCGATCTCAAGGTCCTCGTGCTCGCGGGTCTGCTCGCCGCGGAACAAGTCGAGCGCCCAGCCCGCCGCGACGCACCACGGTGCAGTCACTCCGCGGAGCAGCTGCGCCAGCTGCGGTGGCGCCCACGCATCCCAGAACGGATCTCCTATCGGCCGTCCTCCCGGCAGCAGCGGAACGCCATCCTCTGCAGGCATGCCAGCCTGCATATCACGAGCGGCAAGTAAGGCGGAACGGCGATGATTTGTCCACGGCAAAACAGGGCACTGACTGAATGTGCCGACCGTGGCACGATTGTCGTGCACCGTTCCTGTTGGGTCTCACTTGCCGGGATGTGAGCCGCGTGCAGTCTGACATTGATGCGCAGCTGTTCAACCTCATGCAGAGTCCTGCTCAGAGGGACCTGGCCCGCGTCCTGCGCGGCTATGACACCCATCAGGTCGACGAGATACTCCGGCGGCTTGACGCCGAGCTGGACGAGCAGCGCGCTCAGGCGCGGCTGCTGCAGCAGGAACTAGAAGCCGCGCGCCTCCGCCTTCAGGAGCAGGAGCGGCCGGCTGAGTCGCGGCTTGGCTCACGGATCGAGCAGCTCATCCAGGGGATTGAAGAGGAAGCGGCCGAGATCATCGGCGAGGCACGCGCGGCGGCGGCGGATACAACGCTGGCAGCTGAGGCTGACGCCGCCCTGCTGCGGGCCGGCGGCAGAAACGAGGCAGCGGAACTGCGGGCCAGCGCTCAGCGCGAAGCCGACAGCCTGCGGGCGTCGGCTGAGAGCGAGATTCAGATCATCAAATCTGGGGCCAGGAACGAGGCCGACGCAATCACGGATGTTGCCAGGAGCGAGGCCGAGACCATGAAGGCCGAGGCCCAGCGTGAGGCCGATGAGATTAAACGGCGGGACGCCGGGGCCAGTGCCCAGGCGGAGCAGATCCGCGATCGCGCCCGCAAGGATGCTCATCAGATGGTCACCAACGCGCGGGCCAACGCTGACGAGCTCGTAGCGGAGGCCAGGCGGCTGCTCGCCGAGGCCAGGATGGAGGCCGACAGGATCGCCGCCGAGGCCCGGCGGCAGGTCGAGGAGCTGAACGAGCAGGGCAGCAGCGTCGCAGCCCAGCTGGCGCAGATCAGTCAGCTGCTCGGGCCGCCAGCCGGCGGCGGCGAGGACGACCCGGCGGAGCCGAGCGCGGCCTCGGTCCCGGCCGCAGCCGGCGAAGAGCCCGGAGGACCTGAGTGCGGCCGCATCCGGCGAAGAGCCCGCAGAGCCGAGCGAGACCGCAGCAGCCGCGGCCGCCGCCGAGTAACTGCAGCAACTGGCACGCTCCCGCTGGTGGCCCGGCCGCGGCCCGTAATGGCATATATGTCGCTAGTGTGCATGCGTGGCCACGAAACGACCGCCGAGATCGGCGGGAACGACCGTCTTGTCGGACGCTGTGCGGCGGCGGCCGCGCTACGCGAGCTTCCCGCCAGGGCCGCAGGAGAGCCTCGCCGACATCCAGGCTGTTCGTGCCGGGGAGACCCGGCGGATGGCGTGTTATCTGCGCTCGCAGTCTGGTCCGTCCGCGCGGACGTTCAGGCGCGGCGTGCTGGAGGTCGAGCGGGCATACAGCGACGCGGAAGCGTGCCGGGGCTGCCGCGCTTCGCCGCTGAGCTTTGCCGCCGGGGTCATGTCGGTGCTCCAGACCCGGCAGATCGGCCCTCGAGATCAGCGGTTCGGTGAGCCGCGCGCCCACCTGTTCGCCCTTGTGCTACTGCGCCGCGCCGTCCGCCTCGCTCGAGCTTGCCGTGCCGATCGCTGACGTGCCGCTCATCAGGTGGTTCTTTGGCTGGCCAGCCGGCCGGCCCTGAGGCCGCACTGCTGGACGCCGCCGTCGCGCCGCCATCGCATGCTCGGCCGGTGCTGCCGACCAGGCGTGTCATGGGCGCTGGTGATCACCGGCTGCGTGCTCATACTGGCGGCAATCGAGGTGAGTGCCGGGGTGCCGCGCATCTCCGGCTGGATGAGCCCTGCGGCCAGTCTGGGCAGCCAGCTGATCTTTACGGTTCGCGAGCATCGTCCGGCGCCGTACGGCAGGTCGTCGCCGAGACGATGGCCGGCAACCAGGGTTCCCGCCGTGTCCTGGAGAAGTCCGGCCTGACTCAGGCCGGTCTCGTCGCAGCCCGCGGGCCAGCCGGAGCTGGCGACGACGAGCAGGACATTGTCGTTTATGAGCTGGCCCGCGCCGAGTGGGAGACGCGCCGGGCAGAAGGCAGGCGCGCCGCGAGGTAGGGCGCCGTGGCGCTGCCCGGCGCGCGGGCTACTGCCGCGGGCGGTCCGGCCGCGACGACCTGGCCGCCGTTCTCCCCGGCACCCGGCCCGAGGTCGATGACCCAGTCGGCGCTCGCCACAACGTCGAGGTCGTGCTCGACCACGATGAGCGTGTGGCCGGCGTCCGCGAGCCGGTGCAGCTGCGTCAGCAGGATGGCGACGTCGAACGGGTGCAGCCCGGACGTGGGCTCATCGAGCAGATACAGCGTGTGCCCTCGCGGTGTGCGCTGCAGCTCGGTCGCCAGCTTGATGCGCTGCGCCTCGCCGCCGGAGAGCTCGGTCGCGGGCTGCCCGAGTCGCAGGTAACCGAGCCCGACGTCCAGCAGCGTCGCGAGGCTCCGCGCTGCCGCCGGCACGGCGGCGAGGAATGGCGCTGCCTGCGCCACGGTCATGTCGAGGACATCGGCGATAGTCCGGCCCCGGTAGGTGATCTCCAGCGTCTCGGGGTTGTAGCGCGCTCCGTGGCAGGTCGGGCATGGCCCGTAGGTGCCCGGCAGGAACAGCAGCTCGACCGACACGAATCCCTCGCCCTGGCAGGTCGGGCAGCGGCCGTCCGGCAGGTTGAAGGAGAACCGCCCGGCCGTGTAGCCGCGCTTCTGCGCCTCGGGGGTGGCAGCGAAGAGCTGCCGTACGCCGTCGAACAGGCCGGTATAGGTCGGCGAGATTGGAACGGGGTGTCCGGCCGATCGGCCGCTGGTCGACGGCGACCAGGCGATCGATGGCGTCCAGGCCGGTGACCTTCTGAACGTCGTAGCGGCCGGCCACGGCCTCCTCCTCGTCCGCGTCGTCTGGCGCGGCACCGAGATGCTCGCGGACGACCTCCGCGAGGACCTGCGTCACCAGCGTCGACTTGCCTGAGCCCGATACGCCGGTGATCGCCGTGAACACCCCCAGCGGAAGCTCGACGTCGAGGCCGCGAAGGTTGTGGCGGGTGACGCCCTCGAGCCGGAGCCACCCGGCAGGCTCGCGCTCAGTGCTTGCCAGCACGGGTGCCTTCCCGGACAGATAGCGGCCCGTCTGGGAGTCGCGCACGCGTGCCAGCCCGCCGACCGCGCCGCTGTACAGGACGCGGCCGCCCTGATCGCCAGCACCAGGGCCGATGTCGACGACCCAGTCGGCCTGCCGCACGACATCCAGGTCGTGCTCGACGACGAAAAGCGAGTTGCCCGCCCGCTTCAGCTGATCCAGCACCGCCAGCAGCGGTTCCGCGTCGGCCGGGTGCAGGCCTGCCGAGGGCTCGTCGAGCACGTAGACGACACCGAAGAGTCCCGCATGCAGCTGCGTCGCGATGCGCAGCCGCTGGGTCTCGCCCGGAGACAGCGTGGTGGCCGGGCGCCCGAGGCTCAGGTATCCGAGTCCGAGCTCGATCAGGACCGCGATCCGGCTGATGACATCACGGGCGATGGCGACGGCGACTTCGGTCTGCTCACCGGACTCGGTCGATTCCCAGGCCGCGGACGCGCCGGCAAGCTCCGCCGTCGGGCGCAGCATGTCGGTCACTGCCTCCAGAGGCATCTGGTTCAGCTCGGCGATGGAGCGGCCGGCGAAGGTCACGGCAAGCGCTTCGGGGCGCAGCCCGCTGCCCCCGCAGGCAGGGCACGGCTGGCGGCGGACGAAGCGCATCGCCCGGTCGCGCATCCGCTGGCTCTTGGAGTCGGTCAGCACGTGCATGATGTGCTTGCGCGCGCTCCAGAACTTGCCGTAGTACCCGTAGTCGATCCGGTCAGGCTCCGGCTGGATGAGGACGGACGGCTGCTCGTCGGTGAACAGCAGCCAGTCGCGGTCCTTCTTCCGCAGCCGGTGCCACGGCTTATCGATGTCGATGCCGAGCCCGCTGACGATGCTGCGGAGGTTGGCGCCCTGCCACGCGCCGGGCCAGGCGGCGATGGCGCCGTCCCGGATGCTCAGCGACGGATCCGGCACCAGCAGGTCCTCGGTCACGTCTGGCACGACCCCGAGGCCGTGACACACCGGACAGGCCCCGGCCGCGGTGTTGGGCGAGAACGACTCGGCCTCCAGCCGGGTCGTCGCGCCCGGCGGGTAGGTTCCCGCCCTTGAGTACAGCATCCGGACCAGGTTCGACACCGTCGTCAGGGTCCCGACCGACGAGCGGGCTGTGGGCGCGCCCCGGCGCTGCTGGAGCGCCACTGCCGGCGGCAGCCCGGTCACGGAATCCACGTGCGGCGCAGCCAGCTGCGAGATCAGCCGCCGGGCGTAGGGCGCGACCGACTCGAAGTACCGCCGCTGGGCTTCCGCGTACAGGGTCCCGAAGGCCAGCGATGACTTGCCGGACCCGGAGATTCCGGTGAACGCCACGAACGCGTTCCGCGGGACGTCGACGTCGACCCCGGCCAGGTTGTGCTCGCGGGCGCCACGCACCCGCACCCAGCCGTCGTCGGCAGGCGGCTGCGGCAGGATCGGCCGGTCTCGGCTTCGCCACTTTGCTGGTCCTACCCCCGAGACCGCCCGGGCATGTCGCCTGATCAGGCAGAAGGCTCGAGCAGCACCTTGACGGCGCCGGTCTGCCGCGAGTTCTTGACCGCCAGGACCGCCTCACCCCAGCGGTCCAGCGGGAAGCGGTGGGTGATGACCGGCGTGAGGTCGAGCCCGGCCGCGACAAAGTCGAAGTAGTGCTCCATGGAGTGCTTGGCGATCCCGCCGACCTCCTCGATGCCGAAGCCGTTCGAGCCGATCACCCTGAGCTCCTTGAAGTAAAGCGGCGTCCACTCGAAGCGTTTCGGCGGCTCCACGCCGGACACCACCAGCGTCCCGCCGGTCGCCAGCAGCCGCAGCGCGGTCTCGACCGTCTCGGTCGAGCCGATCGTGTCGTAGACCACCGCGGGCCCGTCCTGCAGCCAGTCGTGCCCGCTCCACGGCTGCAGGGGCGTCGTCACCATCCTGCGCGCCACCTGGGCGACCAGCTCATCAGGCGACGAGGACAGCACCGCATGCGCGCCGAGCCTGGTGGCGAGCTCAGCTCGTGCGCCGGGCCGCGTCGCCGCCCAGATCTCGGTGTCCGGGTACAGGTGGCGCAGCAGCGCGATCGCCGCGAACGCGAGCGTGCCCGAGCCGTAGACCAGCACGGTCTGCCCCGGCCGCCGGCGGCGCCAGCAGGATCGACCGCAGCGAGACGCTCACCGGGTCAGCCAGGACGGCCGCATCGTCGGAGACGTGCTCGGGAATGGCAAAAAGCTGCGATGGATGCGCCGCGAACCGCTCGGCGTGCGCGCCGGCCGCCGCGGCGCAGTTCCCGAGGTGGATCGACACGGGCAGGTTGCCCGAGCGGAAGTTACGGCACCAGGGGTAGCGCCCGGCCTGGCAGGCCGGGCACGGCGGGTCGATGCCGCGGGGGACGCAGGACAGCCACGGGTTGAGCACCACGCGCTCGCCGGTGTCGGCGCGGCGCCCGACCACCTCGTGGCCGAGGACGTGCGGGAACGACACCAGCGCCGTGAGCGGATTGGCACGGGAGCCGTTCAGGATGATCTGCTTGACGTCAGAGCCGCAGAGCCCGGAGAAGGTGGTCTGCACGCGGACCCAGTCCTTCGCCGGAAGCGGCAGTTCCTCGATGTCCTCGATCCTGACGGGCGCGAAGCGGGAGACGTAGGCTCGCTGGTCGACGCGGCCGCCGACGGCTGAGGCGGCCTCGCGGGCGAGGTTGTGCCGGAATACCAGCGCCTTCACGTCGGCTCTCCTTTGCCCGGGTCCTACTTCGCCAGCGCCTGGCCCGCGAGCGTGCCCTCGCGCAGCCGGCGCGCCTGCCGGATCGTGGCGACCGCGAAGCCGGGCCGCGCCGGCTGTGAGCAGCAGTACTACGCAAAGCAGGACCTTGCGGTGCTCACCGGGCTGATGGCCGCCGGCTATCCCGAGGCCGAGACTCACGGACAGGAAGGCCTGCGCTGCGGCCGCCCGCCACGGGACGAACGCCGGCCCGGCCACGCGCCTGCGGCGGGCACGCTGCAGAGCAGGGACCGGGATGACAACCAGGCCCGCGGCGAGGAAGGACCAGGCGAGTACCTCGAGACAGGTCAGGTTCAGACCGGGCGTTCCCGATCCGAAAAAGCTCCAGCTCCCTATGCCGATCATGGCGGCACAGGGGCACAGCTCTAGCCAGAAGAGCACCCCGGCGCGCCAGCCCTGCTGGCGGGCGAGCCAGGAATCCAGTCGGTCCACGCGCTGATCATAAGGGCCGAAGGCGCCAAGAATGTCGGCCTTGCCCGCATGCCGGCCTGGCGCGGTACTGTCAAGCCGTGCAGGTGCGGCCTCGGCAGACGGGAGTGGCATGCCCATCGGCATCCGCCTGACCGCGCTCGCGGCGGCAGGCGCCATCCTGGCTGCGAGCCTGGCCGCGTGCGCGGGCGCCGCCGGCGCGCCGGCACCGGCAGCCAGCCAGTCCCGGCCGGCCGCGAGCAGCCCGTCGCCGACGCCCCGCCCACGCCGTCCATGCAGCAGATCCAGCTGGCGAGTACCCCGCAGCGCGTGCGGGCCCTCGGCGGAGCGCTCGCCGACGCGGGCACGATGCAGCTGCTGTGGAGCCGCCAGCTCAACACCGAGCGGCCGATGGGCAGCATCACGAAGGTCATGACCGCCCTGGTCGTCATCGGCAGCGGCGACCTGAACCGGGAGATCCGCATCCCCCGGTCGGTGCTCGCGTACGTGGCGAAGTACCAGGCGGAAAGCGGCGGCCTCCATCCCGGTGACGTGCTGACGGCTCGCGACCTGCTGGAGGCGATGCTGCTGCAGTCGGCCTGCGACGCCGCCTACGTGCTGGCCGTCACCTACGGGCCGGGGATGCCCGCGTTCCTGGCGAAGATGAACGCCATGGCGGCCCGGCTCGGCATGACGCACACCCACTTCACCAGCCCGGACGGCCTGCCGTACCCGACCGAGTACTCGACCTACTCGACGCCGGCTGACCTGCTGACGCTGGGGCTGGCCGCGATGAAGCTGCCGCTGTTCCGCTCGATCGTGGACCAGACCTTCTTTCACGTCGCGCGGAGCAAGGGGCACCACCATTCGTACTGGTGGGACAACACCAACGACCTGATCGGCGACTACCCGGGCGCGGATGGCATCAAGACCGGGTACACCGATGCGGCGAAGCACTGCCTGCTCTTCGAGGCGGTGCGGCACGGCGTTACGCTCATCGGCGTCGTTCTGGGCAGCCCGGTCACCGGTCCCGACGCAGCTGATCAGGCGGCGACCCGCCTGCTCAACTGGGGCTTCGGGCTCAGGGGCCTGTGACCGGCACCAGCGCGCCGGCAGTCGAGTACCGCTGGCGGGGCGAGGCGTCGGACGCCGAGCTGGTCAGCCTCGTCGAGGCGCACGGCGGCCGGCCCGAGCCCGGCTGGTGGGACCGGGTCAGGCCCGTCAGCCTGGGCTGGGTAACGGCGCGGCTGCCGGGCGGTGCCCTGATCGGCTTCGTGAACGTTGCCTGGGACGGCGGCGATCACGCGTTCCTCATCGATACCAAGGTCGCGAGCGCGCACCAGCGGCAGGGCATCGCCACCGATCTGGTCGCGGAGGCTGTCCGGCAGGCCACGGCGGCTGGCTGCGAGTGGCTGCACGTCGATTTCGAGGACCGCCTCGGGCCGTTCTATTTCGGCGCATGCGGGTTCCGGCCCACGGCGGCGGGCTTGATTCACCTGCCCTCGGCCGGGTTATCATCCGGATCGCCGAGATAATTGCCCCCGAGAAAGACGCGTCGTGCCGATGGAGCCGATGAAGCGGGCAAAGACGCTCAGCGAGCGGATCCTCGCTGTCGTTGCCGCTGCTGTCACTGTCGCCTGGTGCCTGCTCGTGCTGACGCTGTCGCTCGGCTACCAGGGCGCAACCGCAGGCTCGACCTGGCTCGTCCGGTGCCTGCTGCTGACGGCAGGTGCGCTGATCACCGCGACGTTCCTGCGGATGGCCGCGGGCGCGTGGCGGGGAGCGATATCCCGGCCGCTGCGCGGCGGCCGCGGGAGCGTGTGGCTGGCAAGCCAGCCCGGCTGGCGCCTCGCGATCGGCTTCTGGCTGCTGTTCTCGGCGCCTGAGCTCGGCATGACTGCGTGGCTGCATCGCGGCCGTTCCGCAGCTCCGCCGGTGGTGAACCTCATCATCTCGGTAGTCGGCCCGGTCCTGTTCGCGCTGCTGTTCCGCGTGGTGTGGCGGCGCCAGCTGGAAAACCGCGCGCTGCTCGCGGAGGCGGCTACTCCTTCGCGCTGATGATGGTGCCGAGCTCCGCGCCCTCGCAGATCGCGCGCATCACGCCGACGGCGGCGACGTCGAACACGTGCATGGTGAGGGACTGCTCGTTCGCCAGCACGAACGCGCTGGTGTCCATCACGCGCACCCCGGCGGCGAGCGCCTCGTCGTAGGTGAGCCGCTCGTAGCGGACGGCGTCCGGGCTGGTCCTCGGGTCACTGTCGTAGACACCGTCGACGCCCCGCTTGGCCACCAGCAGCGCGTCCGCGTCCAGTTCCAGCGCCCGCTGGACGGCGGGGTAGTCCGTGGTCACGTACGGCTGCCCGATCCCGCCGGCGAGCAGGACGATCGATCCGTGCTCCAGGTGCCGCAGGGCCCGCAGCCGGATGAACGGCTCGGCGACGCTCTGCATCGGGACGGCTGTCATCACCCGGATATCGAGGCCGGTCCGCGCGGTCAGGGCACCCCGGAGCATCAGGCAGTTCATGATCGTGCCGAGCATGCCGATGTTGTCGGCCTCAGCCCGGCTGATGCCCCAGCCCTCGGCCATCCGGCCGCGGAAGAAGTTACCGCCGCCGACCACGACCGCGACCTGGACGCCGAGGTCGCGGACGGAGAGCACCTCATCGGCCACCCTGGACAGGCTCGCCGGATCCGCGCCCGCCCCCGCGTCGCCGGCCAGCGCCTCGCCGCTCAGCTTCACGACGACCCGCTTGTACCGCACCATGGACTGGCCCCCTTCCGGCCGCCGCCCTGGCGGACCGCCGTGCCCCAGTATCGGCGATGAGAAGACCCGTCATGCCGGGAACGAGGTCATCCGCCCCCCGGCCGCCCGCCGGTCCGCGGTCTTCGTCGTCTCGGTGGCCGGCCCCGCGCCGCCTCAGCCAAGCAGCAGCGGCCGGACGGCCTGCCAGCACCGGTCACCGGCGGCACTCAGCAGGCCGGCCCGGTCGTCAGCTGGCGAGTAGCCGGTCCCGTCGGGCCGCCGCGCGACCGCGTCCCCCTCGGTGAGCAGCAGCGCTCCGGGCGCGTGGTCCCAGGGCAGCGTGCGCCAGAACAGCACGAAGTCGAGCCCGCCCTCCAGCAGCCGCGGGTAGTCGACGCCCGCGCAGGAGGCGCCGGGGCCGAGCTCGGCGAACCCGGGCGCTGCCGCCTGAACCCGCGCGCGCCCTGCTGCATCGAGGAAGCGCGTGTGGGCGGCGCCGCGCAGTGCCGCCGGATCCGCCGGGGCCGGCGCGCGCCGGATCCGTACCCCGTTGCGCCAGGCGCCGCCGCCGGACTCAGCCACATAGACGCGGTCGTCGGCCGGCCGGACGATCCAGGCCGCGACCGTCTGGCCGGCCCGCACCAGGGCCGCCATCACTGCCCACTCGGGGCGCCCGGCCACGAAGTTCGCCGTGCCGTCCAGCGGATCGACCAGCCAGGCGGCCGGTGCTTCCCGCAGCGCGCTGACCAGGCCGGGGCTGGCGGCGGTCGCTTCCTCGCCGACGACCGGCGCATCGACCAGGGCTCTCAGCCGGGGCGTGATGAGATCCTCGGCCTCCCGGTCGGCGACCGTGACGACCTCGCCCGGCGACTTCTCGGCGATGTCCGCGGCAGTCAGAGCACGGAACCGCGGCACGATGGCGGCGTCGGCGGCCTCGAGCAGGATGTCGGTCACCGCATCGATCAGCATGATCGACACGCTAGCGGGCCTGCTCCCGGCCGGCCGGGCCGCTCCGGGCCGCGGCCGTTTCTAGCGCTGAAGAGCCTCGAGCAGCGGCACGAAATGCCCGAACGCCGGCGGCTGCGCGTCCGGGTCCTTGGCATCGTCATCCCAGCGGCGGACCTGGCAGGCAGCCTGCGCGAACGGCAGTGCCGCGAACTCCGCTGCCTCGGCTGCTCCCATCGGGCCGCCCTGCAGGCCGAGGGTGTAGACGGAGGCGGGCGAGAGCCGGTCATAGTAGCCGGGCTCGGTCGCGCACAGATAGCGCTTGGCGGCGACATGCAGCCGGACCGGCTCGGTCACCTCGGGGCCGAACCACTGCGCCAGCCAGGCCGCGCCCTGGTCGCTGTGCCGGTTGTCCGTTCCCTGCATCAGATCCCGTCCGGTGACGGTGCCGGTGAAGTGGCCGACGTCATGCAGCAGCGCGGCCGCGATCAGCGCGGGCGCGGCGCCGGCCTGCTCGGCCAGCGCGGCGGCCTGGAGCATGTGGGCGGCCTGCGTGACCGCCTCGCCCAGGTAATCGGCGGCGCCCTCGCTGGCGAACAGCTCGCCGATGGTGCTGACGGCCTCGCTCACAGTCACTCCAGGTCCGGATCTGATCAGGCGGAAGACTTCGACACGCTATAGCGTCCATAAGTCTCCCCGCTGACGTGCTAGTGCGTCAGGTGCGGGGGACGAAGTAGATAATGCCGACGCCGGCCAGGACGACGGCTGCCCCGGTCACATCCCAGCGGTCCGGCCGCGCGCCGTCGAATCCCCAGCCCCACAGCAGCGAGGCGACGACGAAGACGCCGCCGTAAGCGGCATAGATGCGGCCGAAGTCGTGGCTGCGCTGCAGCGTCGGGATGACGCCGTAGATCACGAGGGTGATCGCGCCGAGCACGCCGAGCAGGATGGGGGCGCCCTCGCGAAGCCAGCGCCAGATCAGGTAGCCGCCGCCGATCTCGGCGAGGCCGGCTGCGATGAACAGTCCGATAGAACGGGCGACGGTCATGCGCTGATTGTGGCGGAAACCCGGTTGACGCAAGGCGCCGGCTTCGGCAGGCTCGCGAACCGTGGCCCCGATCTCCCTGGCGCAGAAGCCGACGCTGCTCGGCGAGAAGGTGCTGCTCCGGCCCGTCGAGGTGGCCGACGTCGGGGCCGCTCTCGATCCCGACCCTGAGAGCGACAGGCTGACTGGCAGCCACCGCGAGTTCGCCGTCGAGACGCGCGAGCGCTGGTATGCCACCCGGGCTGACTTCGACGACCGGCTGGATCTGGCCGTGGTCGACCGCGCCACCGGACGCTACTGCGGCGAGGTTGTGCTGAACGGCCTGGACCCGGACAACCGGGCGTGCAACTTCCGGATCGTTCTGCTGTATGACCGCAACCGGGGCCGCGGCCTCGGAACCGAGGCCACCCGGCTGATCCTGGCGCATGCCTTCGAGACGGTCGGGCTGCACCGGGTCGAGCTGGCGGTCTACCGGTTCAACCCGCGGGCCCGCCGTGTCTACGACAAGGTCGGCTTCGTGTACGAGGGCACCATGCGGGACGCGCTGCTATGGGAAGGCAGCTGGGTCGACGCCGACACCATGTCGATCCTGGACCGCGAGTGGGCCGTCCACCACGGCTACCCCGAGGGACAGCGCTAGAACTGCTGCCTCGGCTCGACCGGCTGGTGAGGTCCGGCCTCGCCCGCGGCCGCCGTGGCTCAGCCGGCGCGGACCCGCCGTTGGCATCGCCGGCCACGTGGATGCCGGGCCGCAGCCCGACCCTGGCCACGATGGCGGCGATCACCATCACGGCGGCCATGGCGTAGAGCACTGCCTGCATCCCGTCCGCGATGCTCAGCTGGGCGGCGTGGTAGACGTGCGTGGCCAGCGCGCCGTGCACCGAGGATCGCGGCGTCGACTCGTGATTCTGCGCGATGGTCGTAGCGACGCTGTGCGCGGCCCCGGACGGGATGCCGAGCCCGATCAGCCGGCTGGCCAGGTGATTGCGCTCCACGGTCACCAGCAGCGTGCCGAGGAAGGCCAGCCCGAAACTGGCGCCGAAGTTCCTGGTGGTCTGCGTTACCCCGGTGGCCTCGCCGTAGGACAGCCGCCCGACCTGGTTGATCGCGTCGGTGTTGGACGGGCCCAGCATCAGGCCGAGGCCGAAGCCCGCGATGATGATGTAGTACCACTGGCTGTTCAGGCTCAGGGTGGTCACGCTGCTGCCCCACAGCGCCAGCCCGACGGCGGCGATGACGCAGCCGGCCACGACCGGGATCTTGGCCCCGCTGCGGTCCAGGCGGCGGCCGCCAACCTGCACGCCCGGTGCGAAGCCGGCGAAGAACACGAGCAGGTACAGGCCCGCTTCCTGCGGTCCGTCGCCCAGCGAGACCTGGGCGTAGATGCTGGCGAAGAAGAAGATCGGGATGAACACGATCATCGAGATGAACAGCACGATGTTCTGCACGAGAAACGCTCTGATCCGGAACGTGCTCACGTCGATGAGCGGCTGAGAGATCTGCGGCTCGACGTAGAAGAACGCAACGAGCAGCAGTACGCCGACCACCATGCAGGCGATGGCGACCGGGTTGGTCCAGCCCCAGACCTGGGTCTGCTGCAGTCCGAAGATGGCAAGCCCGACACCGCCGGCGATCAGGACCAGTCCGCGGAAGTCGAGCCTGCCCGGCCTGGTCTCGGTGTGCGGGCGAGCCAGCGCGGTCAGGATCAGCGCGATGATGGCAACCGGGACGTTCACCCAGAAGATGGCCCGCCAGGTCCACTCGCTGAGGTAGCCGCCCAGGATCGGGCCGATCGCGGTCAGCCCGCCGGACACGCCGAAGAAGATGGCGAGGGCGCGGCCGCGCTCGCGGGCCGGGAAGGCCGAGACGACGATGGCCAGCGCAGCCGGGTACATGATCGCGCCGCCCAGGCCCTGAATCACCCGGAAGGTCACGATCCACGCCTCGGCCGCTGAGCCGTGGCCGGGTGTCAGGCCGCAGGCAACGGACGCGAGGGTGAACACCACGATGCCGATCACGACCATCTTGCGGTGGCCGAGCGTGTCGGCCAGCCGGCCGCCGAAGGCGAACATCGACGCCAGCGCCAGCAGGTAGGCGTTCACCACCCACTGCACGCCGTTGATGGACAGATGCAGCTCAGACTGGATCTTCGGGACCGCGATCGCGACAATTGTCTGATCGATGAAGGTCATCGCAACTGCGAAGATCATCGCTGCGAGTACAAGAGCCTTACGGTTGCTCCCGGCAGCCGTAGTCGCTACCACGTCGATTCCCCCTCGCCGGACCGGCGTCGCCTGGTGTGGGGATTGTTGCCCAGCGCCGGGAGCGGACAACCCCCCGGTCGCTGACCTGCTGGTAGGTATGCCCTGTTTCAGCGGTATGTCGCGGAGGCCGCGCGCGTCAGAGCGACGCCGACAGATGCCGGGCCAGGAACGCGCACGCCTTCGGAAATGCGTCCAGCCGGTTCGCGCGCCTGGCCAGGCCGTGTCCCTCGTCCCCGTACACCAGCAGCTCGCATTCGCGGCCGCGCTCGGTCAGCGCCTCGTGGATCTGCTCGGCCTCACTCAGCGGCACCCGCGGGTCGTTGGCGCCGTGAATGATGAACAGCGGCGCGACGATGTCGTCGATCCGGGTCAGCGGCGATGCCGAGAGCAGGAACTCGCGGTCGCGCGCCAGCGTGCCGTACTCCCGCTCGCGGTAGGCGCGCCGGTAGGCGGAGGTGTTCTCCAGGAACGTGACCAGCGAGGCGATGCCGACGATGTCCACTCCGGCTGCCCACAGCCCCGGCTGGAACGCCAGGCCGGCCAGCACCATGTAGCCGCCGTAGGAGCCGCCCCACAGCGCGGCCCTGGCCGGATCGAGCCCCAGCTCGGGCAGGTAGGCATGCAGCGCCGCCAGGTCGCCGACAGAGTCCAGACGGCGGCGGCCGTCATCGGCGGAATACCAGCGCTTGCCGTACCCGGTCGAGCCGCGCACGTTGGGTACCAGCACGGTGTGCCCGGCGGCCGCCAGCAGCTGCACGTAGACGCTGAAGCCCTGGCGGGCCTGGCTTTCCGGGCCGCCGTGCACGACCAGCACCGCGGAGCCGCCCACCGGGCTGTCCGCATCGCCCGGCCGGTACACCAGGCAGGGGATCTGCTCGCCGTCGGGCGCCGGGCACCCGGTGCTCCTCCGGCCTGGACGCCGCCTCACCGTGCAGGCCGCGGGCGGATTCGGTGAGCAGGCGGGCGCGGCCGGGGGCTGAGCTGGCGGTAACCGGAACGCTCAGGACGTCGGCGGGCATGTCGGCACCGGTGAACGTCAGCACGACCGCCCTGGAGTCGGGCGCCCAGACGACCGGCCGCAGCAGCTGCGCGAGACAGCCGGCCGCGGGCAGCGGCACCGGGCTCCGCAGGACACCGGTCACGGCGTCGTGCAGAGCCAGTTCAGAGGCGCCGTTCTGGTTCCGCTCGACCAGCAGCGTCGCCCCGTCCGGGGCCAGCCAGCCGGTCAGGTCAGCATCTTGCGCCGCAACCACCCAGGTCAGAGCCGCCTGTGGCTCAGGTCGTAGCGGGCCACGGCGGTGAACTCCCGGCCTGAGTTCGAGCTGAAGTACAGCGCGTCGCTGCCCGGCGCGAAGCAGAGCGTATGGCTGAGCGCCGGGCGCGTCCGGCGGCGTGACCTCGATCAGCTGCTCCTGCCCGGCGGCCAGGCTCAGGTCGACCAGCGCGACGTCTCCGCATTGGCCGTGACTGGCGATGACCCGTCAGCGCCAGCCACCGGCCGTCCGGCGACAGGGCGGCGGAGCTGAACCGGTGGTTCCCGACCTTCAGGACGCGCTCGGCCCCGTCGGCCAGGTCCCGGATGACCGGGTCGAAATCGACGTTATTGCGGCGGTTAGTGAGAGTAGCACAGCCGCCCGTCCCTGACATCGGCCAGCGTGTGCATGTAGCGCGGGTCATGCACTACCGGCTCCAGGTCAGCGGGGCCGGCCGGGTGCGGCCGGGGCAGGCGCAGGAGCGAGATCTGGGCCCGCTCGTTCCCGCCCTCGTCATGGGAGACCAGGACGGCGCGCTGGCCCGGCACGTACCGGCCGGAGCAGGGCCCCGGCAGCGCCGTCAGCGGCGCGGCCGTCCCGTCCGGCTCGATCTCGATCAGCTGGCTGCTGCCGGTGTCGTCGCCGCCGGCCAGGACGCGGCCAGCCGGATCGAGGTCGAAGGCCAGGTAGAGGCGGACGTCGAGCAGGGTCGCGAGGTCGAGTCCCATTCCGGGCGAACCCTACGGAAGCGGGCGGCTGCCTGCGTGCAGCCTGGACCGCACCCACAGCACGGCCGTGGGCAGGAACGAGCCGAGCACGGCGCACGTCGCGCTGATCAGCGCGATATTGCCGGGGCCGCCGTCGCCGATGCGGTGCCCGAACCAGGCACCGAGACCGGCGCAGGCCAGGACCGAGACGATGATCCAGGGGGTCAGACGCTGCCGCTGCACGGTCTTATCCTGGCATCCCCGCCCGCGCTGGTCACCTCGCCCTGCCTACTCTGGGAACATGACGACACAGACCGGGGCAGCTCGGGCGCTGCTGGACCGCTTTCCCGTGATCGACGGGCACAATGACCTGCCCTGGGCGCTGCGCATGGCCGGCGCACTCGATCCGGCCGCCACCGACCTCGCGGCGCCGGTGGAGTTCACCCACACCGACCTGCCCCGCCTGACCGCGGGCGGGGTGGGCGCCCAGTTCTGGTCGGTGTACGTGCCCGCCGGCCTGCAGGGCGAGTCCGCCGTGACCACGACCCTTGAGCAGATTGACCTGGTCAGGCAGCTTGCCGCCCGGTATCCGGATGCGCTCGAGCTGGCGTTCACCGCTGCTGACGTGCAGCGGATCATGGCCAGCGGCCGGATCGCATCCCTGCTCGGGGCCGAGGGCGGTCATTCGATCGCGAACTCGCTGGGCGCGCTGCGGGCGCTGTACCTGCTCGGCGTCCGGTACCTGACGCTGACCCACAACCTGAACCTGCCCTGGGCCGACTCGGCCACCGACCAGCCGGCTGCCGGGGGCCTCACCGCGTTCGGCCGTGAGGTCGTCCGGGAGATGCAGCGGCTCGGAATGCTGGTCGATCTCTCCCACGTCGCGGCCACCACGATGAGCGATGCGCTGGACGTCGCGGAAGCGCCGGTGATCTTCTCGCACTCCTCCGCGCTCGCCGTCTGCGACCACCCGCGGAATGTGCCCGACGCCATCCTGTCCCGGCTGGCCGGCAATGGCGGCATCTGCATGGTGACGTTCGTGCCTGCCTTCGTGTCGCCGCGCTGCCGGGAGTGGGAGCTTGAGCTGGCCGCGGAGATGGACCGCCAGGGACTGGACTACCGCGACCTGGACGCCCGCAGCGAGGTCAGGGGCGCGTGGACGGCGCAGCACCCGAAGCCGGTTGCCACGCTGGCCGACGTCGTCGCGCATGCGGAGCACATCCGCGAGGTCGCCGGCATCGATCACATCGGTCTCGGCGGCGACTACGACGGCGTCGACGCGCTGCCCGAGGGCCTGCAGGACGTGTCCTGCTACCCGGCGCTGATCGGCGCGCTGCTCGACCGGGGCTGGTCAGAAGCGGACTGCGGCAAGCTGACCTGCGGGAACCTGCTTCGGGTCCTGGCGCAGGCTGAGACGGCCGCCGGGCTGATCCAGGCCAGCCGCCCGCCATCAGCCGCGCGCATCGAGGACCTGGACGGCCTGAGCTGACCCGTGCCGGATCAGCTCCACTTCGTCTGCGGCTTCCGCTGCTCGACGCCGTCGATGAACACGTCGACTTTCTCGTCGTAGAACGCGGCCAGGCCCGCGACTTTCTGGCTCTCCGGCAGCGGAGTGCGGTAGATCCAGACGACGTCCTTGTGCACGTCGGTGCCGGTGTCGACGGACCAGTAGGTGGCCGTTCCCTTGTACGGGCAGTGGCTCTCGGTATCCGACGGCCGCAGCAGGTCGGTCCTGATGTCGCTCAGCGGCAGGTAATAGCGCGGCGGCAGGCCGGTCTCGAACAGGATCCGCGGGCTCGTCGAATCAGCGACCGTCACGCCGTCGAGCTTCACCTCGACATGGCGTGAGCTGGCCAGGATGTCGACCCGGGTGTGCGGGTCGCGGGCGTGCGTGTAGACCGGCTCGTCCTCCTCCAGCCACTCGCTCATCGCGCTCCACTCGAATCTGACGGCGTCATGGAGCTGACGGGCCGGGCTCGCCGGGTAGCGACGGGCGGCACCCACCGCGGCCGCGCCGCTGGCGACCTTCACGGTGAACAGCTCGGCCTCGCCGAGAACCTTGTCCGCGTCTGTCCCGTACGGGACCAGCTCGGCCTTGACGTCGCTGTCCGGCACGAAGTACGTGGGGTAGTACGGCACTTCCCAGACCAGCAGCGGGCGTGTCGTGTCCGCAACCAGCTCGCCGGCCAGCAGAATGCGCACCCGCTTGCGGCTGTGCTCCACTCTGATCTCGTGCGCTGCGGTCATCACTTGCCTCCTGACGTAGGGCCTCCGGTATAGACCATCGGGGCCGCGCGGATGTTCCCGTGATCGGCTGCGGGTAGCGTCAGCATTATGCGACTTGGCGTGCTGGACGTCGGCTCCAACACCGTTCACCTTCTCGTGGTTGATGCCCATCAGGGCGGGCGGCCGCTGCCGGCGTTCTCGCACAAGGCCGACCTGCGGATCGGGGAGCACCTGGACGCCGGCAACCGGCTGACCGATGAGTGCGCCCAGCGGCTGCGCGACTTTGTGCACGAGGCACTGCAGATCGCTGAGGACAAGGGCGTGCACGAGATGCTGGCATTCGCCACGTCCGCACTCAGGGACGCTGCCAACGGCCTGGAACTGCTCGCCGAGATCGAGGCCGAGAGCGGCGTCGCGATTAAGGTGCTGCCCGGCCCGGACGAGGCCAGGCTGACCTTTCTGGCGGCTCGCCGCTGGTTCGGCTGGTCATCGGGCCGCCTGCTGCTGCTCGACATCGGCGGCGGCTCGCTGGAGATCGCATCCGGCCTCGATGAGGAGCCGGACAGCGCGGTGTCGCTGCCGCTCGGGGCCGGGCGGCTGACGAGGGACTGGCTGCCCGGCGATCCGCCGTCCGCTGACGATGTGCGGAAGCTGCGCAAGCACGTCCGGGCGGAGATCGCGACGATGGCCGGCGCCCTGCTGCGGGACGGACCGTCGAATCACGCGGTGGCGACGTCGAAGACCTTCCGCCAGCTTGCCCGGGTGGCCGGGGCGGCACCGTCGAGCGAGGGCCTGTACGTCAGGCGCTCGCTGAAGCACACCGACGTGACTTCGCTCGCGGAGCGGCTGCCGCAGCTGACGGTCGCCGAGCGCTGCGAGCTGCCGGGCGTCTCGGAGGGCCGCGCGCATCAGCTGGCGGCAGGAGCGATCGTGGCTGACGCGGCCATGGACCTGCTGAGCCTGCCCGTACTGGAGGTCTGCCCGTGGGCGCTACGGGAGGGTGTCATCCTGCGCCAGCTTGACCTGCTGCCGGAGTAGCCAGGCCGCCTGACGTCAGGGGCCTGTCCAGCATGACGCCGACGCCGCGGATGGTGCGCAGGTAACGGGGCTTCGCCGCGGTTTCGCCGAGCTTGCGCCGCAGCCAGGAAACGTGCACGTCGATGGTCTGGTCGTCGCCGCAGGACTGGTGCCAGACCTCGGTCAGCAGATGGCGGCGGCTGACAACCTCGCCGGGCCGGGCCGCGAGGCAGGCCAGCAGGTCAAACTCGCGGCGGGTGAGCGCCACCGGGCGTCCGTCGAGCGTGACACTCCGCCGGGCGAGGTCGACGAGCAGGCCGCCAACGCGCAGTTCCGCGGCCGGCCCGGCGGTGCGCCGCAGCACCGCGGCGATCCTGGCCGCCAGTCGCTCGCCGGAGTAGGGCTTCACGACGTAGTCGTCTGCGCCAGCCCGCAGCAGCCGGGTGATCTCAGCCTCGTCGTCGCAGTCCATCACGACGATCACGGGCGTGTCACGGACGGTGCGCATCATCCGCAGTGCCTGCGGCCCGTCCAGGTCAGGAAGCCCGCTGTCCAGCACGACGATCTGCGGCGGGTTGCTGCCGAGCTCGCGGATGCCGTCCAGCGCAGTGGCCGCGGTTCGAACCGCATGCGACCACTTGCTGAGATCAGCAATCGCGGCAGAGCGAAGGAGCGGGTCGTCCTCGACGACTAACACTCTGGCCATGCACGAACCCGCCCCCACGTCCGGTGGCGCGGCCGGTGGCCGCGGTGCCCGTTACTCCCCGATGATGGTGATCCCGCTGTCAGCGTCCTCGCTGTCCGGCGCGGCCGGGCTGCTCTCGCCAGACTGCGCGGGCTGGGCCGACTGCGCGGCCTGTGCGGACTGCGCGGCGCCCTGCCTCGTCACGACAGGAGTACCGGGCGCACCGGGCGCTGGCTGGCCGGGACGCTGCGCGGTCGACAGCGCGGGCCGGGGGTCCTGCTGCCCGGGCGCGCCGGCGTGGCGGCCGTTCTGCCGGCCGCCCTGCTCGGCGTTGCCGCCGGCTGCGTTGCCGCCGTTCCCGGCGGGGCTGGCGTTCCCGGCACCGCTTCCCGGTGGCACCTGCGGTCCCGGTCGCACTCGCCGCAGGGTTGCCGTTCGCTGCGGCCGCGCCGTTCCCGGCGCCGGCCACGATCCTGGCGACCTCGTCCTCGAGCGAGCCGCGCTCGGCCTCGCCTGCGACCAGTGTGGTCACAACGTCCCGGATCTCGGTCAGCCTCCTGATCGCCTCGGTGTGGCGGGCCATCAGGAGATTCAGCCGGCGCTCGGCACCGTCGTGAATGGCGGTGGCACGCGCTGTCGCCTCGTCGAGCTGCTGCTTGGCCTGGCTCTTGGCGGTGGCGACGGCGGTCTCGGCCTGCTTGGACGCGTCCGCGACAACCTGCTCCGCCTCGTCCGCAGCGCTCTTGCGCGCGTGCTCGGCCGCCTCCTTGGCGCTGGCCAGCGTGCTGTCGGCCTGCTCCTGAGCCGCGCTGAGCATCCGCTCGGCCTGCTCCTGCGCCTCGGCGCGGTGCTGGTCAGTCTCGGCCTTCACATCGGCGCGGAGCTTGTCAGTGTCGGCCTTGGCGTCAGCGCGGAGCTTGGCGATCTCGTCGTCGGCCTTGGTGCGCTGCGACTTCGCCTCGTCGTCGGCGAGCTTGAGTATCTGGCCGATCCGCTCGCTGATCTCCTCGTGAGCTGGCTTGTCGCTGGACTGCGCCGCGGTCAGCTCCAGCTTCACCCGCTCGACTTCGTCGAGCGCGCGGGACAGCCGGTCTTCCAGATCACGGCGGCCGCCCTCCAGGCTGAGCACCTCAAGCCGGAGCTGGGCGACAGTCTCGTCCACCTGCATCCGGTTGTAGCCGCGCCGCTCCAGTCCAAACTGGCCTTCGTATCCCAGGTCGGAGAGGTGGCCCTGCTCGCTCATCGCTTCACCCATCAGGTATCCGGGCAGTCAGGCCGGACCGGGAGCACGAGGCGGTCAGACGGTCAGGGAGACTGCTGTCATTGCGGCTCTGCCACGCGAGCCGGGCGAGCTGTCTGCCGGCGAGCGCGACAAGCTGAGATGTCCGCCCTGACTCTGTCCCTAAGCTTCCCCCGGCGCAACCGAAACGATGTTTTGTCTATATTTATCTCGTTCGCCGTGCTAATCATGCTGACACGGCCCGAGCAGGCATGGAAGGGGTCAGCCGGTGCAGGCAGACAATCTGATCGGATCGCTCGGCGACGAGCGGCCCGTCATTCACCCGGACGCGTGGGTCGCGCCGGGCGCCGTTGTCGTCGGCCGGGTGACGCTGGGCCGGTCCGCATCGGTCTGGTACGGATCGGTCCTGCGGGCCGATGTCGACGAGATCGTGGTCGGGGCCGAGTGCAACATCCAGGATCTGTGCTGCGTGCACGTCGATCCCGGCGAGCCGGCCATCCTGGAGGACCGGGTCAGCCTGGGGCACCGCGCCACGGTGCATGGTGCGTATGTCGAGACCGGCGCGCTGATCGGCATCGGCGCGATTGTGCTGGGCCGCGCGCGCATCGGCGCCGGGACGCTGGTCGCAGCCGGCGCTGTCGTCACGCCCGGCACCGTGCTGCCGCCGGGCGTGCTGGCGGCGGGCGTGCCCTGCCGGATCATCAGGGAACTGACCGAAGCGGACCGGGCCGGCATCGCTGACACGGCCGGGCGGTACGTGCAGCGGTCGGCCCAGCACCGGACCGCTGACTGGGCGGTGCAGGCAACCAGGAGTGACGGGACCGGATGACGGGAACGGGTGGTACGGAAATGGTTCGGATGGGCTATGCGCACGGAGCGGCCGCGACGCTAGCCTGTGTTACAGGGGAGTTACACGCCGATCTGTCTGGAGGTGGCGCGTGCGCAGTGACGTCGACCTTCGGGTTCCAGACCTCGTGGCGCTCGAGGAGATCGAGCTGTACGCCGAGGTGCTGAGCGCGGTGGCGGTCGCGGAGCGTCCGCTGACCGCCGACGAACTCGACGAGGTGCTCGGACTTCGCGAGCCGCGAGCGCGCCCAGCCAGCTGAGCCGTCGCGATCGGCCGCGCGTGCGTGCTGCTGGAAAACATCACATCGGTGTCCCAGTGCGTGAAGCCCAGTGACTCATACAGCCGGATCGCCGCGGTGTTGGTCCTCGTCCACGTAGAGCATCACCTCGGGCAGGCCCGCGGGAGCGCAGGTAGCGCAGCCCGGCCAGGGTCAGCGCGCGGCCCAGGCCGCTGCCGCGCGCGGCCGGGTCCACTCCCACGACGTACACCTCGCCGATGGCCTCGTGGCCGTGCCGCCGGACGCCGCTCGCTCGCCTAGCCGTGGGTCGCCTGGCCGTGCGCGGTCCCGTCTTGCTCGCCTCGGCCGTGGATCTTGGTCCAGTGGAAACCGGCCAGTCTGCCGTCCCGCTCGGCGAGGAAGAACCCGTCCGGGTCGAACCACGGCTCCCGCTCCCGCAGGTCGAGGTCTCCCCGTGTCCACGCGCCCTGCTCGGGATGCCGGGAGAACGCCCGGCGGTTGAGCGTCGATCCACGCGTCCTCGTCCGCGCCGACCTGAAGGTGCGCACCGGATTCCGGCGGCGTAGTCCGGGCTGTCGATCCGGGTCTGCAGGGACCGGCGCATCTGCCACAGCGCCCGGACCGGCTGAAGCCGGCCGCCTCGGCGAGCCGGTTGGCTGCGGCAGGTCGCCATGCGCCCACAGCCGCAGCCGGCTTCGCCGGCCTCGGCGGCAAGCGCCCGGCTCAGGGCGAGGCCGAGCCCGCGGCCGCGGCGCCGCGGGTGGATGACCAGCTCGCCGCTGGTGCCCTCGACCGGATCGGTCGGATCCAGATGGCCGTAGCCGGCCAGCTCGACCGTGCCTGCCGGAGCAGCAGGTTGCGGCGCGCTGGTCGCCGCCGTAGCGCAGGTGCAGCAGCACGTGCTCAGACAGCGGGCCCACGCCGTCCTCCTCGGCTGCCGCCCGGACCAGATCCAGCACCGCCGCGGCCTCGCTCCGGCGGCAGCGGGCCGCTGACGCGGATGACCGGGGCCTGACTATCTGTCGGCATCGAGCCGCCGTCGGCGGGGCAGAACGCCGGGTCGCCAGGACCGAGTTCAGCTGCGATCTCCGCCGGCTCGGCGAGCCGCTCGCCCTGGAGCGCCGTCGCCGGCGCGGCGTCGCTCCGGGCCCGTCTCGCGGCGCACCGTCTCAGGAGCACCGTCGTCGGCACCGGTGTCGCCGCTCCGGCCTCCTGGGCGGCTCGCGCCGCCCTTGACCGGCACGAACCGGTAGCCGACGTTGCGGACCGTGCCGATCAGCGCCTCGTGCTCGGCGCCGAGCTTGGCCCGAAGCCGCCGCACGTGCACGTCGACTGTGCGGGTGCCGCCGAAGTAGTCGTAGCCCCATACCTCCTGGAGCAGCTGGGCCCTGGTGAACACCCGGCCCGGATGCTGGGCCAGGAACTTCGAGCAGCTCGAACTCCTTGAACGTCAGGTCCAGCGACCGCCCGTTCAGCCGGGCCGAGTAGGTGGCCTCGTCGATGGCCAGGCCGCCGGAGCGGATCTCGTCCGGAGCTGCGGGGCCGACTGCGCGCGCCGTCCGATGGCCAGCCGCAGCCGCGCCTCAACCTCGCCTGGCCCGGCGGTGTGCAGCATCACGTCGTCCGCGCCCCAGTCGGCGGACACCGCGGCCCAGCCGCCCTCGGTGACGACGGCCAGGACCGGCGCGATGGCGGCGGAGGCACGCAGAGCGAGCAGGAGGCGGCGCTGGCCTGCACCAGGTCGCGCCGTGCGTCGACCAGGATCGCGTCGGGCGCCGGGCTCGTGCCAGCATGCTCGGCAGCGGCCGGGGCGACCCGGATGCCGTGCGGGAGCAGTCCCAGGGAGGGCAGGATGTCAGCGGGCGGGTTCCAGCGCGCTGGTCAGCAGCAAGACGTTGCTCAACCTGCCGCCACCTCCGGCCCCCGGCGCCTGTCGCCGGCCGCGTACCCAACCATGTCCCGCGTGTACACCCAGGTCGTCTTCGTCCGGTGTCGCTATGAGCGAGGATAGCTGACATGGCCATCGTCACCATCCGCTACTGGGCCGCAGCGAAGCAGGCGGCCGGTGTAGCCGAGCATGAGCTGACCGCGGAGACGCTGGCCGGCGCGCTGTCAGCGGCCGCCGACCAGAACGGCGGAGCTCAGCTCAGGGCCGTGCTGGCGCGCTCCTCGTTTCTGGTCGACGGCAATCCGGTCGGCCGCCGGGCTGCCGACTCCGTGGCCCTGCGAGACGGCAGCGTGATCGAGGTGCTGCCGCCGTTCGCGGGCGGCTGACCAGCGGTCCGGCCGCTCAGCCCGAACCGCGCGGCCGTCACCCTGAACCACCTCCCCGCCGGGTACGTAGTAGGAGATATGGCAGGTCTGGGAGGTGCTGGCGCCCGGAGCTCCCGGCGGAACTCGTCCGACGAGGAGCTCGTCCGCGCGCTCTACGCCGAGCATGCGGCACCGCTGCTGCGCTACGCCGTGCATCTGATGAGCGGCGACCGGCAGCGGGCGGAGGACATCGTGCAGGAAACGCTGCTGCGCGCCTGGCAGCATCCCGAGGCCATTGCAGGGCGTCCGGCCAGGCCCTGGCTGTTCGCCGTAGCACGGAATCTGGCAATCGACTCATACCGGGCGCGAAAGGCCAGGCCGCGTGAGGTGGGGGAGGCGGCGCTGGAGGTGGTGCCCGCTCCGGACGAGGCGGACCGCGCGCTGGAGTCCTGGGCAGTTGCCGATGCACTGACGGCACTGCGTCCCGAGCATCAGCGGGTCCTGCTGGAGACCTACTATCGCGGCAGGTCAGTGGCCGAGGCGGCCTCGGCTCTCGGAGTGCCGGCCGGCACAGTCAAATCGCGCACGTTCTACGCGCTCAGGGCACTGCGCCTCGCACTGGAAGAACGGGGGCTCGCGCCATGACCATCAGCGGAATCAGCGGTCCGGCATGCCGGGAGATCCGTCCCCTTCTGGGCGTCTACGTCGTCGGTGCCATCGACCCGGCCGAGCGGTCCGCCGTCGATGAGCATCTCGCCGAGTGCCAGGCCTGCAGGGACGAGCTGGCCGGGCTGGCCGGGCTGCCGGCCATGCTCAGCCGGGTCCCGGTCGCCGACGTCGAGCGGCTCAGCGAGACGCCCGCGGGGCTGCCGGAGCCGGCACAGCCGTCGGATGAGCTGCTGGACGCGCTGCTCAGCAAGGTCGCGATGAAGCGGCGGACGCGACTGTGGCGGGGGGCGGTGGCCGTGGCGGCCGCGGCCGTGATCGCGGCCGGGGGTACCGTGACCGCGATCGAGCTGACCGGGTCGGGCGCGGCCAGGACCGAGGTGGCGACGGCGTCGGCTCCCGGCGGCCCGTCCGCAGTCGTCGACTACACGCCGACGTCCTGGGGCACCGCGATGCGGGTTCAGGTGGCAGGCATCAGCCCGGGCACGACCTGCAAGTTCTGGGTGGTCGGCAAGGACGGCAAGATGGCTTACGCGGGCACCTGGACGGTGGCCGCCGCCTATAGCTACACCAGCAAGCCCTGGTACTCGGCGTCCTCCTCAGTGGCCGCCAGCTCGGTGCGCAGCTTCGAGGTCACCTCGGGCCGCCAGGTCCTGCTCACTATCCCGGCCAGCTAAGGCGGGAATGCGGCGGCCCGGTGCAGCGCTGTTAGCAGCCATGACAGCCGGACTGGCGGCGCTTCTCGCCGCGATTGCCGTCGCCCTGATCGCCGGTGGCGTCTGGCGGATGACCAACGGCCGGATGCGGACGCCGCGAGGCGCGCGCGCCAGCTCGCCTGCGGTAGCGGAGCAGCGCGCCGGGGGCCGCTGTTCCGGCCGCCGCTACCGGCAGCACGCCTGCCGCCTCCGGGAGCGCGCCTGCCGCGACCGGAGGCGCCGGTCATGACGCTCGAGGAAGCCGATCCGGCCATGTCGCCCGATGCCGGGGACGCCGGGCTGACGCTGACCAGTGATGACCTCGGTCATCCGCTGGGGGAGCGCGCCACGCTGGTGCAGTTCTCCTCGGCGTTCTGCGCGCCGTGCCGTGCCACCCGGCGGATCCTGGCCGACGTAGCCGGAATGACCGACTGGAGTAGAGCATGTCGAGATTGACGCCGAGTCGCGGCTTGACCTGGTCCGCGAGCTGAACGTGCTGCGGACGCCGACGGTGCTGGTGCTGGCGGCCGACGGCCGGATCGTGCGGCGGGCCAGCGGCCAGCCGCGAAAGCCGGACGTGATCGCCGCGATCGGCGCGGCCGCCGGGGTATAATCCTACAAAAAGCATCGGGATTAACGATGGTGACAGGAGCAGCCGGCCCGCATAGCATCAGCAGCGTGCCTGCAGCAGCCTCCCGAATCGCGCTGACCAAGCGCCGTGCCGTGGACTTTTGCCGGGTGGCTACCGCTATCTGTCCGGCGGTTCCGCTGTCGATCACCCGCTGACGCTCGCGCTGCTGCCAGCTCTGCCGGCCTCGTTCCCGCTCGCAGGCTGGTGACTCGCAGGGGAAAGATACTCAGCCAGCGTCAGCCATCGCAGATGCCAGGGCCAGCAGACCAGACCGAAGGGGACACGGGCAGATGGAGATTGACCCGCGAGGGCCGCGCTTCGGCGCGCTCCTGACCATGGTGATGTTCGCCATCGTCCTGATCACCGGGAACTACTGGGTGCTGGCCGCGCAGGCCGTCGTGTTCGCGATCGGCACGCTGCTCGGGATCCAGTACTCCCCGTACGGGCTGCTGTACAAGTGGCTGGTCAGGCCCAGGCTGGGCCCGCCGGCCGAGCTCGAGGCCGCCGCGCCGCCGCGGTTCGCCCAGGCCGTCGGCCTGGTGATCAGCATTATCGGCATCATCGGCTATGCCATCGGGCTGACCCCGCTCGGAATCGTGGCGGCTGCGCTGGGATTGGTGGCAGCAATCCTGAATGGGGTGTTTGGCATCTGCCTTGGGTGTGAGATGTACCTGATGATCCGCCGGACCTGGCCAGCCCAGGCCGGCGCCGGACGAGGCTAACCCCGCGCCACGGCCGCCAGCACGAAGTCAGCGAGCAGGAAACCAGCCAGCAGGCTGCACAGGCTGCACAGAACGCCGGGCTCACGGCGAGACCTGGCACTACAGAGGAGGATCAGAGCATGAGCCGTTCCGACGTCCTGGTGGACGCAGACTGGGTGGAGGCCCACCGCGACGACCCTGGTGTCGTCCTGGTCGAGGTCGACGAGGACACCAGCGCGTACGACAAGGGCCACATCCGCGGGGCTGTCAAGATCGACTGGAAGCAGGACCTGCAGGACCCCGTCCGCCGCGACTTCGTGGACAGGGAGGGCTTCGAGAAGCTGCTGTCCGAGCGCGGCATCTCCAACGACGACACCGTGATCCTGTACGGCGGCAACAACAACTGGTTCGCGGCTTATGCGTACTGGTACTTCAGGCTGTACGGGCACCAGAACGTCAAGCTGCTCGACGGCGGCCGCAAGAAGTGGGAGCTGGAGTCCCGCGAGCTGGTCACCGAGGTACCGCAGCGCGCTGCCACCAGCTACAAGGCCAGCGAGCAGGACAGCTCCATCCGCGCATTCAGGGACGAGGTCGTGGCTGCCATCGGCAGCAAGAACCTCATCGACGTGCGTTCGCCCGACGAGTTCGCCGGGCGCCTGCTGGCGCCCGCTCACCTGCCGCAGGAGCAGGCCCAGCGGGGCGGGCACGTCCCGACGGCCAGGAACGTGCCCTGGTCGAAGGCAGCTGAGGACGACGGCACGTTCAAGTCCGACGACGCGCTGCGGACGCTGTACGGCGAGGCCGGGGTCGACTTCGGCATCGACACCATCGCCTACTGCCGGATCGGCGAGCGCTCGGCGCACACCTGGTTCGTGATGCACGAGCTGCTCGGCCAGCCGAACGTGAAGAACTACGACGGGTCGTGGACCGAGTACGGCTCGCTCGTCGGCGTCCCGATCAAGCTGGGAGATGAGTCCTGATGCCAGTCGACGCAATACCGACAACCAGGCCGCTGGCTGCGGCGCCCCGGCCGGCGGTGCCGCGATCAAGGACGCGGGCAACCAGGCCATCGTCCAGGGCAAGGTCACCAGGGACGGCGCGCCCGTTCCGGTCGGCTACGCCCGCCTGCTCAACTCCGGCGGCGACTTCGTCGCTGAAGTGCCGCTGGGCGAGGACGGCGGCTTCCGCTTCTTCGCCGCTCCGGGCGACTGGACCCTCCGGGTGCTCGCACCGGGAGGTATCAGCACGGACCGCGGCGTCAGCGCGGCGATCGGCGAGATCAGGGAGCTTGAGGTGGCCGTCTAGGCACCAGCGCCTCAGCCGGGGCGGCGCGTCCGGAGCAATCCGGATGCGCCGCCCCGGCTTTGTTTTGCTACCCGCCATCTGCCCGTCGTCTGCTCGGCCACTTTCTGTTCAACTTCTGTTCACCTTGGCCCCCTTAGAAAGGGACCGGTCGAGCCGCCAGTCGGGCGGCTGCGCACACCATCGGTTAGGTGCGAGGCAACACGAATGTCAACTCAGGCCGATCCAGTTCAGCCCGGAGATGCTGGGCGGCCCGTCCGCCAGCACTGCGGCAGCTCCAGCGGTCATCGTCACCCAGACGGTCAAGAGTGCGGTTGGCTCGCTGCCGGGTACTGGCGTCGCGCTCAGCACACATGGACCTCACCCTTAGCTTCGGCCAGCGTGCCATCCTCACGGGCATCACCGTCGATGTGCGCAAGGGAGTCGTGACCGCGCTGATCGGCCCTACCGGTTCCGGCAAGACCACGTTGCTGCGCACGTTCAACCGCATGAATGACAAGGTCGTCGGCTACAAGCACGCCGGCGACGTGCTTCTGGACGGCCGCAGCATCTGGCATCCCGGCGTCGAGCTGATGACGTTGCGCCGCAAGGTGGGAATGCTCTTCCAGCGGCCCAACCCGTTTCCCATGTCGATCATGGATAACGTGACCGCCGGGGCGAGGCGCACAAACTGGCCAGCCGCGCGTTCGCTTCGCGACGTCGCCGAGGAGCACCTGACCGCGGTTGGCCTCTGGCGCGCGGTCAAGGACCGGCTGAAGGACTCGCCCATTCCGCCTGTCCGGCGGTCAGCAGCAGTTGCTGTGCCTGGCCCGGGCGCTGGCGATCAAGCCCGAGATCCTGCTGCTCGACGAGCCGACCTCGGCGCTGGACCCCAACGCCACGGAGTCCATCGAGGCGCTCGTCCGGACGCTGGTACCGGCTATCTACGGTAGTGATCGTGACGCACAACCTGGCGCAGGCCGGCCGCATCGCCGACCGCACGATCTTCCTCAACCAGGGACGCCTGGTCGAGCACGGCGACACCAAGCAGGTGTTCGAGCACCCGGCAAACGAGGAAACCGCGCGCTATGTCGAGGGACGGTTCGGCTAACGACAAGACCACCCGCACGGGAGGAAGGCACTCCTCCCCGCACGGGCGCAAGGCCGCGCTTTCCGCGCGGACAGCAAGTCGCACGCATCCGCGTGCGAGTCCTGTAGCGCACGCGTCAGCGTGCACAAGTGAAGGAGTATTCCCAGGTGGCCAAGAATATCCGCTTGGTATGCACAGCGGCCGCCCTCGCCTCACTCGCCGTACTGGCGGCGGCCTGCGGCTCTAGCTCGCCCTCATCAAGCTCGTCCACTCCGGCGTCGTCGTCCTCAGCCGCGGCCAATGCGAGCGGGAAAACGATCACCGAGACCGGCAGCACGCTGCTGTTCCCGCTGTTCGGAACCTGGCAGTCCGCGTACAGCACCACCAACACCGAATGTCACGATCACCTCGGGCGCCACTGGCTCGGGCACCGGCATCACGGACGCGGCCGAGGGCCTGGTTAACATCGGCGCTTCTGACGCCTACCTTTCCAGCTCCGACATGTCGCACCTACCCGGGCCTGCTGAACATCCCGCTGACTGTTGCGGCGCTGATGGTGAACTACAACGTTCCCGGAGTGAAGACGCCGATCAACCTGAACGGCACAGTGCTGGCCGAGATCTACACGGGCAAGATCACAACCTGGAACAACTCGGCCATTGCCGCGCTGAACCCCGGCGTGACGCTGCCGAGCCTGAAGATCGTGACGCTGCACCGGGCGGACAGCTCGGGCAGCACCTTCCTGTTCACCTCGTACCTGAACGCCACGGACCCGAGCGTGTGGCCCTCGCTCCAACGTCGGCACCACGATCACCTGGCCGTCGGTTCCCGGCCAGCTGGCCGAGACCGGCAGCGGCGGGATGGTGACCGGGTGCGGATCTACTAAGGGCTGCATCGCCTACATCGGCATCAGCTACCTGAGCAAGACCACGGCCGCGGGCCTGGGCACGGCTTCACTGGCCAACAAGGCAGGCAAGTACACCCAGCCGACGTCGTCGACGATCAGCGCGGCACTGGGCAGTTTCCGGCGGCCCCGGCCTCCGGCGCCCAGCCGCTGATCGACACGTCCGCGGCTGGCGGCTACCCGATCATCAACTACGAGTACGCCATCGTGAAGAAGTCACAGCCAAGTGCGGCTGAGGCGACCGCCGTGAAGGCGTTCCTGAACTGGATCCTCACTGACCGGCGACACCAGCAAGTACCTGTCGACAGTCAACTTCGAGCCGCTGCCGGCGGGCACGCTCGACTGCGTCCAAGGCTCTGGTTAGCTCGATCGTGGAGCTGAGCTAATGGCAACCACTGCACCGACTGCGCGGCCGGACGGAGGGGCAGCTACCACGCCTCTCCGCCGGTTGGGCGCCACGCTGCGCGCAAGCCTGCGCAACGGCGACGTGATCCGCTGGCTCGGCCGCGGCGGTGCGGTGGTGCCGTTGCTCTTGCTCCTGCTGGTTCTGGCCGAGCTCATCGTCAAGGCAATCCCGGCGATCAGGTTCGGCGGCCTGAGTTTCTTCACCAGTACTAAATGGAACTTCGGCGCACAGTATGGCAAGTCAGTCACCAGCGATGGCGTCACCCATTTGCCCGGCGAGGAATTCGGCGCCCTGCCGGAGATCCTGGGCACGCTGGCGACGTCGGCGATCGCCCTGATCATCGCGGTACCGATATCGATCGGCGCCGCACTGGCGATCGTCGAACGGCTGCCGAAGCGGCTGGCTAGCGTCGTCGGGGTATTCCTCGAGCTGCTGGCCGGCGTCCCCAGCGTCGTCATCGGCCTGTGGGGCGCACTCACCTTCGGCCCGTTCATCGCACATCACATCGCGCCGATCATCGCGAATAACGCACCCGAGCTGGCTGCCCTTCTTCGGCGGAGACACCGGCAACGGGCAGGGACTGCTGACCTCCGGCCTGGTTCTCGCGGTCATGGTGATCCCGATCGTTGCCGCCACCTCGCGAGACCTGATCCGCGGCGTGCCGCTGCTGCCGCGCGAAGGCGCGATCGCGCTGGGCATGTCCGACTGCGGAGTGCGCCCGCCGGGTCACGCTGCCGTGGGTCGGCGCCGGCATCATCGGGGCCGTCGTGCTCGGCCTGGGCCGGGCGCTGGGCGAGACAATCGCTGTCGCCATGGTCTGCGGCGTGGCGCTCGGCAGCCTGCCCACGAACCTGTACGCAGTCATGATCACGATCGCGGCCAACATCGTGCAGAACCTCGACACCGCGATCACCGACCCGATGGACATCAGCGCGTTCGCCGAGCTGGCCCTGATCCTCATGGTGATCACGCTCGCGGCGAACGTGACCGCGCGGCTGCTGGTCCGCCGAGTCTCCGGCACCGCGCTTCCCGTCGGCAGGGGGCTGTAGGAAATGAGCAGTACGCCGCTAGCAGCCGCATCAGGTCGGCAGCAGGGTCGCCCGCGAGGCGGCCGATCTCGCCAGCTGGCCGCACGTGCCACGGTCGCCGGAAGATATCCAACCTGATTTTCTGGATCGCCTGCAGCATCGGCCTGCTGCTCGTGATCGGCCCCGCGATCTGGCTGGTCGGCGGGGTAATGGTCCACGCCGTCCCGAACTGGCAGTGGAGCGTGCTGACGACGAACACGTCGGCCGGCGACGCCGGGCGGCTGAAGCAGGCGATACTCGGAACGCTGCTGATCACGCTGGGAGTGGTAATCCTCAGCGGCACGATCAGTGTGCTTACCGGCTCTACTTGTCCGAGTTCGCCGTCGGACGGCATCGCGGGGTCCTGCGCGGCGCTTACGAGGTGCTGGCCGGCATCCCGTCCATCGTCCTTGGCCTCGTCGGGTTCTTCGCGCTGGTGATCGGCCTGCACTGGGGATTCGGACTGCTTCCGGCCGTGCTGGTGACTCTCAGTGGTCACGATCCCCTATCTCACCAAGGCTACGGAGACCTCTCTGGCTCAGGTGCCCGCGCCATATCGTGAGGGCGCCGAGGCGCTCGGCCTGCCGGTCAGCTGGACGCTGCGCCGGATCGTGTTCAAGACGGCGCTGCCGGCATCATCACCGGCCTGCTCGTGGCCATCGCGATCTCAGTCGGCGAGACCGCGCCGCTGCTGTATACGGCGGGCTGGAGCGACCGAATCCAACGCTAGCGCTGACCCACTCGCCCGGTCCGTTCCTGACCTACGCGGTCTTCAATTTCTGGGATCGTGGACAACATCGCGCCGGACCTCGCCTACGACGCGGCGCTCATCCTGCTCGTTCTCGTTCTTATCCTGATCGTGATCGGCCGCGTGATTGCGGCATACGCGCGGCGCAACTCCGAGTGACTGACCGTGAGTACCCCGCACGTCCGCTGGCCGGTGGCCGCCGGCGATGACGAGACAACTTCGTGCCGGGGCCGCCTGAGGCCGGTGCGGGCGGTTCTGCGGGGCTTAGCCGCCGCCGGGGGCATACTCGCGGCCCAGCGCGGCCCTCCGAGCTACCGACCCGTCCGCGGCGCTGTCCGGCGCGGGCGACGAGCAGGCGGGCACCGCCGTGAGCATCCTGGCGGACCGGCTGGCGGCAGCGCTCGTGCATCATGAGCCTGGCTGGCGACTGCCTCGTCACTCGGCGCTGGCCAGGCGCTACAACGTCAGTCCGGCCGAGATCGATGCTGCCGTGGCCGAACTCGCCAGCCGCCATCTGGTGCGCCGCCTGGCTGACGGCCAGGTGTACCGGGCCAGCCCGGCCGAGTACGTGATCGGCCTCGAGGGCGTGCCCGGCCTGCTGTCGCATGTGGATGCGATGGGCGGTGACTTTGCCTGCCGCAATCGCCAGGTCGCCTGGCGGGTGCCGCCCGAGGACATCAGCTGGGCGCTCCGGCTGGGCGACGACCAGCAGGCCTGCGTGGTGAGGTTCCTGTGGACCGCGGGCGGCGAGCCCGCCGCGCTGTGCACGACCTACATACCGGGCGACATCGCGAGCCACCCCGACGGCGGAGCTACCGACGGCCTGCCGCAGGTGCTGAACCTGCTGAAGCTGACGGGAGGCGCCGGAGTCCCTGGCGGTCCCGGCGCCGCAAGTGCCCCGCCGCTGGAGGGCTCTCCGACCGCGCTGCACATCGAGATACACGCACCGCCGCCGTCGATCGCCCGCAGCCTCCGCCTGACCGCGGGCCAGCCCGCCATGATGGTGACCGTCAGGTTCGACGATCTGGACGCCGGCCGGCCGGTGGCGCTGACGGTCGCTGTCCTGCGCCCGGACATGTTCCGGGTCGTGGTCGAGAGCCCGCACCCGCCCCTGCCGGATGGCCGCGAAGGCTCGCTGTCCGGCTCCTGGACGGACGCGATCGAGGAATGGGAAGGCTGACGCGCGGGCTTTTCTGACTGCGGTGGCGATCGTGTCGCTCTCGTGTCACAGCCGCTGGGAATGCTGACCGGCTATGCGCACGTCTGTGACTCCAGGGGCGGGCTATGTGCCCCGCCGGTACCTCGCGGCACCACCGACGGCTCCCGGATGCACGTCACCGCTGGACTGACGATCCTGGCCGGGCTGGCGGCAGTTGCGCTGACGGTGCAGGCGCTCGCCGCGCCGGCGGTGCTGCTGGCCGCGGGCGCGCTGATCGCGGTCGGACGGCTGAGCCGCTGGCGGGTGCCCTGGCTGCTCGTTCCCTTCGCGCTCAGCACCTGGTGGCTGAGGGCGGAGGGTCTTCGCAGGGCTGTGGCGGCGCTGGCATCCGGAGGCGCCCGGCTCGTGTCAGCGGAGTGTGCCGTGGCCATGCGTCCGGACCGGCTACTTCATCCGGGCACGCTCGGTGCCGGTCCCGGCCGGTGGCTGCCACCGCAGCTGCCCCTGGCGCTGGCCGCTGGCACCGCTGAGGCGGCCGTCGTCCTGCTCGCCTGGTGGCATCGCCGTGGCCGCCCGCCGTGGCGGCCGGGGATTCTGGCGGTAGCGCGCCGGCAGGTCGCGGCCGCCGGGCTGAGGGCGGGCCGCTCGGTGACCGCTGACGGCTGCGCGGTCGGCGTCACTGCCACGGGAAGGCGAGCCGAGCTCACCTGGAAGGCAGCCGAATCCGGCGTAGTAGTCACCGGACCTGACGACCGCGAGCTGGCCGGGCCAGCGGCGGCGAGTGCTCTGCGCAGCGATCCGCCGGCGCAAGACGGTCGTCGTGATCGACCTCCGTGTCACCGCGCGGCCGTCCGGCCCTGGCCCGTCAGGCTGCGACGATGGGCTCCCGGCTCGGTGTGCCCGTGACGGCGCTCGAGCGCGGCGTCCGGTGACGTCAGCCCGGGTCATCGGCCGGGCAGTCAGGGACCGGGAAATTGTCGTGGCCGCCGCGGATGGGCCGGCAGCGCCGGGCGCGCCGCGTATCGGGGCGCTGATCGGCGTCCTGACCCGGCTGCGGGAGCTGGGCCTGCGCGCCGACTGCGTTGCCGTCATTGCCGCCTGCGAGCAGGAGAACCCGGCCACGCTGGCGGCGCTGCTGAGTGTCGCCGCGGACACCGGGACTGCCGTGCTCCTGCTGACGACGAGCCCGGCCTGCGCAGCCGGGCTGGCCGGGACTGCGGCAACGACCATTGCCTGCGGCAGCGTGACGCCGCGGGAGAGCTCGCGATCATCGCCGGCCGGAGGACCGGACCGCTCGTCCGCGCCAGGGCCGTCACCGTCGACCGTGCGGGCGAGCCGGTGACAGCGCCCGGCGGCAGCAGCGCCGGGCGGCCGGGCTGCGGGCTCGCCATCCGCCGCAAGGCCGCGCGGCCGGCTCCGGACCGACTGCCTGTACGTCGGCTGGCAGCAGCTGCTCGCCGAACCGGATCCGGGCCCTGCGCCCGGCCCGGCGTTCCACCGCGAGCCGCACGCGGTCAGCCCCGCCTGGGTGACTGCCCAGCACCGGGAGCACCGGCGGCTCGGCCGGCCACCGCGGCTGGGAGCAGCAGCCGGCCTGCTCGACGACCACCGCGGCGGCTGCCAGCTGCCTGGGCCGCCTGCTGGGTGCCGGGCCCGCGCTGCTGCTCGCCAGCGCCGGCGCCTGGCTGACAGCAGCCGGCTGCCTGCGGGTGGTCCGGGCCGAGCAGGCTCATCATCGTCAGCTGCGCGCCGAGGCGCACCGGGTCGCCCGGTTCCGCGAGGTTCAGCTGGCTGACCGGGCTGCCCGCGAGCGCGAGCACGCCAGGCAGTTCCGCGACTGGCAGCAGCGGGCCGCGTCGTTCCGGCGGCAGCCGCACTGGTATCCGGTGACGCTGCCCGCCACGGTGCACCGCCTGGATGTGGCCGGCGGCACGCTCGCCGGCTGGTCGGCGCTGGCAACGATGATCGCGGTGCCGCGCCTCGCGGCCGGCGGCGAGGTCACGGTTATTGACCTGACCGAGGGCGGAGTGGCGGCCGATCTCCTGGCAGTGGCCGCCGCTCCGGCCTCGGGCCGCGGGTCTGGGTACTGCCCGCCGACCTGCCGCAGCTCAATCTGGGCGCGCCTGCCCGGGCTGACCTGCTGGCGGACACGCTGGCCAGAACTGTCAGCGCGGCGGACCGGATGGCCCCGGCGGCTGCAGCAGGCGCGTCCGGACCCAGCCCGGCAGATCTCGCCCGCGACACTTCGCTGCTTACCCGGGTACTGGATGTGGTCGGCGCCCCCGGCGGCCTGGACTCGACCGCCGACGGGACACCGGTCGTCGCCAGGCTGGTCGCAGCCCTGCGCGCGCTCGGCCAGATCGGCGGCCCGGCCGAGCACCTGCAGTCAGCGGTGCTCAGCCCGGCGCAGCTCGCCGGCCTGGCTGCGCTCGCGGGCCGCGGCGCCGAGCGGCTGGTCATCGAGCGGGCCTGGGCACTGGAAGCGCGCCTGCGGACGCTGTCGCCGCTGGGCGGGGGCCTGGCCGGCCGCCAGGCGAGCCGCCTGAAGGTCGCCTGGCTGGACCGGCGCGCTGCCGGGGTGGGCAACGAGGTACTCGCCGCTTACCTGGCCGTCGCCCTCACCGCCGTCCTGCGGCAGGCGCCCCCCGCCAGGCGCTGGCAGCACACCATCATCCTGCTGGGCGGGGAACGGCTGCCGGGTGACGTACTCGACCGGCTGTGCGACGCGGCGGAGATTGCCGGGGCCGGCCTCGTGCTCGGATACCGCACGATCCCGGCGCATGCCCGTGAGCGGCTTGGCCGCGGCGATGCCGCGGTCGGGTTCATGCGCCTGGGCAACGCTGAGGATGCCCGGCTTGCTGCCGAGCAGATCGGCACTGAGCACCGGTTCGTCGTCAGCCAGCTCACCGACTCGGTCGGCGCGACGGTGACCGACACGATCGGCGTGTCCTACAGCAGCTCGGCCGGCACCTCCGAAACGGGATCGGACTCGGTGACGCGGAGCTCGGGCCGCGGCAGCGGCAGCAGCAGGCACGGCACCTGCCGCGCCGCTGGCCGGTCTCGGCGGCCCGGCAGCCGGGAGGCCAGCACCTCGGCCGGCCTCTCCGACTCGCAGTCGATCAGCGAGGGGATCAGCACCGGCACGTCCTGGGGCTGGAGTACAGCCAGGGCGATCGGTGCCAGTGACTCGCTGGCCAGCACGGCGCAGCGCTCCCGCGAGTCGCTGGTCGAGCAGCATGAGCTGCAGCAGCTGCCGCAGAGCGCGGTGCTGCTGTGCTACCCGGCACCCGGCGGCCGCCGGGTCGTGCTCGCGGACGCGAACCCGGCGATCCTGACGCTGCCGACTGCCACTCTCGCCAGCCTGCCGGCTGACGCACCACGATGACGCGCCCGGCCCGTCTGGCAGGATGCTGGCCATGCTGCAGTTCCGTCAGGTGGACGTCTTCACGGCCATGCCGTATCACGGGAACCCGCTGGCCGTAGTGCTCGGCGCCGACGGGCTCACGACCGAGCAGATGAGCAGGTTCGCGAACTGGACGAATCTGTCCGAGACCACGTTCGTGCTTGAGCCCGATGATGAGCTTGCCGACTACCAGGTGCGCATTTTCACGCCGTCCCGGGAGCTGCCGTTCGCCGGGCATCCCACGCTCGGCACCTGTCACGCATGGCTGGAAGACGGCGGTGAGCCGCGGAACCCGGGCACGGTGATCCAGCAGTGCGGAGCGGGCCTGATCACCATTGCCAGCGACGAGGCGGGCCTGAGTTTCGCCGCCCCGCCGGTGCTGCGGTCCGGCCCGGTTGACGAGCCGACGGCCGGGCACATCGCCGAGATCCTCGGGATCAGCCGCGCGCAGATCGTCGACCTGCAGTGGGCCGATAACGGCCCTGGCTGGATCGCCGTTCTGCTGGCCAGCGCGGACGAGGTGCTCGCGCTTCGCCCCGGCCCGACCGACCTGGACCTCGGCGTGGCCGGCCGCATCCGCCGGGCGGTCCGGCTGCCTTCGAGGTGCGCGCGTTCGTGCCGAAGAACGGCGCGACGGACGAGGATCCGGTGACCGGCAGCCTGAACGCCTCGCTGGCGCAGTGGCTGCTGGCCTCCGGCCGGGCCAGCGCTCCCTACGTTGCCCGCCAGGGCACCGCACTCGGCCGGGACGGGCGAGTCCGGATCACCGCCGATGCTGACGGCGTGGTCTGGGTCGGCGGTGACGTGGTCACCTGCGTATCCGGCCGGGTCAGACTGTGACGCCGTGCTGCCGGGCAGTGGCCACAGGAACACCATCTGCCCCGGTGTCATAATTCGGACCAATCAGGTAGCACGCACCGGTCCCGACTGGTAAGCACGCAGCATGGGTGAGTCGTCAGGCATCGGCGGTGGCTCAGCCGGGCTGTGGTACCGGGTCGTCGCCGTCAACGCCGGCGGCCTGGGCGGCACGGCGGCCGGAGACTACGCCTCGGTCCTGCCCGCCGCCCTGAACGCCGCCCGCCATCGCCGCCCGTTTATCGCCGGCTGGCTGTCCCGCGGCGGCGGCGCACCGCTCGAGCTGATCACGACGGCCGGGCCGCTGCCGCCGGCAGGCCGCCCGGCCAGGCCCGGAGCCGAGCCGGCAGACCCGGGTCTCCCGGCCGCCGCTGATGCCGCGGCAGCCGGGCCGGCCGCAGGACTCGCGGCGACGGCTGACCTGCTCTTTCCCTGGGGCGCGCGCGGAGTCGCGATCGACGGCAACATGCTCGCTGACCTCGATCAGCTTGTCTGGGCACCGTGCCCGGGCCGCCAGGTGCCGATGGCCGCACCGGCAGCGGCGGGGGCGGGCGCCGGCGCGGCCTGGGAGATGCCGCCGACCCTGTTCGAGGCGGCACTGCAGACCCTGATGGGCCGCCCGTTCGGCTGGCTGATCGTGGCCGACCCCACAGGCCTGCTCGAGACCGAGACCGCGGAGCTGCGCAATCAGCTGACCGTGCTGCGGCAGTACGACGACGAGCACACCCGGTTCGACGCGGGCAGGGCCGAGCGGCGGCTCGCCGAGCTTGATGCCTTCCGGGAGGCAGGCCTGTGGAACGTGCGGGTGCTGGCCGGCGCTGCGACCGAGCAGGACCTGCGGCTCATCGCGCCCGTGCTCGCGGGATCAGCCGATCTGAGCGCGCATCCGTACCGGCTGCGCTGCCCCGAGGGCGCGCAGGAGTTCGCGGACGTGCTCGCGACGAAGCTGAGCGATCCGGCCGACGGCTCGGCGGTGCCGTTCGCCGCGACGGCCGGCACGCTGGCGGCGCTGACCGGCCTGCCGCGGCGGGAGGTTCCGGGCGTGCGCATCATGCGGCCCGGCTACTTCGACGTCACCAGCGAGACGGCCGCCGACGGGCCGGCGATCGAGCTTGGCGCCATCCTCGACAGCCAGGACCGGGCAGTCGGAGCGTTCCGCGTGCCGCTGGCGACGCTGAACCGGCACGCCCTGATCGCCGGCGCCACTGGCTCCGGCAAATCGCAGACCGTCCGGCACCTGCTGGAGCAGCTGACCGGCGCCGGAGTCGGCTGGCTGGCCATCGAGCCGGTCAAGTCCGAGTACGGGGCGATGGCCGCGCGGCTGGCCGGCCGCGCTGACGTCACGGTCATCAACCCGGCCGATCCCGAGTCGGTGCCGCTGTCGGTGAATCCGCTGGCACCCGAGCCCGGCTTCCCGGTGCAGGCGCACATCGACATGGTCCGCGCGCTGTTCCTGGCGGCATTCGACGCCAGCGAGCCGTTCCCGCAGATCATGTCCCAGGCCCTGCAGCGGGTGTACGCGGACTGCGGCTGGGATCCCCTCACCGGCGGCGGCCGGCCCGACGCCGACGTGCCGCCCGCCGTGCCGACGCTGGCGCGGCTGCAGGCGGCCGCCCTGGCCGTCATCGAGGACGTCGGCTACGGCCCGGAACTGCAGGCCGATATGCGCGGCTTCGTCGACGTGCGGCTGCGGTCGCTGCGCACCGGCTCGGCCGGGCGGTTCTTCGAGGGCGGTCATCCGGCCGATATCGGCGGCCTGCTGAGCCGGAATGTCGTGCTCGCGCTCGAGGACGTGGCCAACGACGAGGACAAGGCATTCGTCATCGGCACCCTGGTCATCCGGATCGCCGAGCACCTCCGGCTCCGGTCGAAGGGAGCGCCGTCGCGGGAACTGCCACCGGGCGGGCTGCGGCACGTCATCGTGCTGGAGGAGGCGCACCGGCTGCTGCGGTCCGGGCGCCAGGGGGCGGGCGCGCACGCGGTCGAGCTGTTCGCCGGCCTGCTTGCCGAGATCCGGGCCTACGGCGAGGGCGTCGTGATCGCCGAGCAGATCCCGGCCAAGCTGGCCCCGGACGCGGTGAAGAACACCGCGCTGAAGGTGCTGCACCGGCTCCCGGCCGCCGACGACCGGCAGCTGGTCGGCGCCACCATGAACCTCGATGACGATCAGTCCCGGCAGGTGGTGTCGCTGCATCCGGGCGAGGCGGCGGTGTTTGCCGACGGCATGGACCGGCCGATGCGCATTCGCGTGCCGTTCGGCGGCGATCGCGAGCAGGCTGCCGCTTCCGTTGCTGACGGCGCGGGCGGCGGCAAGGCCGCGGGCGATACGAGCGCGCCGGAGGCGGGGGCGGTCCTGGCGCCGCTGGCACCCTCGGTCCTGCCGCCGCTGGCGGGCCGCCGGTCGGCCGCCTGCGGTCACGCGTGCACTGCGGAACGGCCGTGCACGCTGGTCGAGATCAGGGCCGCCGACCTGGTGGCCCGGTCGCCGCAGGACCCGTGGCTGCGCGTCTGGGCCGAGGTCTACGTGCTCGCCTACCTGGTCAACCGGCCGCGGCCGCGGGTGCCCGTGCCGCTGCGGCAGCGCTGGCGCAGCCTGGACGACCGGCTGCGGACCTGCGCCCTGGCGACTGCGATCGACGGCGCCGTGCTCGGCCGCGGTCAGGCGCTGCGCGAGAGCTACGACCCGGCGGACCTCGCCGCGGCCTGCGCGACCTCGGCTGCCGCCATTCTCGACGGCGGCAAGGGCGCGGGAACCATGCCGGGGACCACCTGGGTCCTCCCGCAGCTGCGGTGGCTGCACGAGCTTGAGCGGGTCTGCCCGCTGGACGGACCGGTGCCGGACCCGTTCGCGGCGGCACCGCGCCTTGACTACGCGCTGCCTGACCTCGCGGACCGGCCGGACGTCAAGATCGGCCAGCGGGTCAGCGGCCTGCGGCGGCATCAGCTGTCGATGGAGGTCACCCGGAACAGGCTCATTGCCTGGACGGCGCTGCTGGGCGAGGACGACCAGGCCGGCTTCATCGAGGATCTGGCGGCGGTCGCGATCGGCGTGAGCCACCGCGGTCAGCTCGGGAAGGCGGCCGGCGAGATGGGGGTGACCGGCTGGCTGGAGGCGGTCCTGTCCTGGCCGCGCCGGTTCATTGTGGGCGCTGACGACCTGTCGACCAGCCTGGCAGCACGCGAGCCAGACCCGGTCGCCGGATAACATCGGCCGACATGAGCAAGCTTCCGCTGCGCGCGCGGCTGGCCACGTCCATCGGGGGCGCGGCGGGCCGGGTGTCCCGGCTCACCGGCCGCGGCGACGGCTCGGTCATCGGCGGCGTGCTCGGCCTGCGGGTTGAGCCTGAGCTGCTCCGCCTGCTCGCTGCCGACCGCCAGGTGGTCCTGGTGACCGGAACGAACGGCAAGACGACGACGACCCGGCTGATCACCGCCGGGCTGGGCGCGCTTGGTCAGGATGTCGCGAGCAACGCCTTCGGCGCCAACATGGAGGCGGGCCTTGCGTCGGCGCTCGGGCGGGCGCAGGACGCGCCCTACGCCGTGCTGGAGACCGACGAGCGCTACCTCCCGGCCGTCATCGAGGCGACGAACCCGCGGGTCGTCGTGCTTCTCAACCTCAGCCGTGACCAGATGGACCGGGCCGCCGAAATCTGGCTGACCGCGCGGCGATGGCGGGAGGCCCTGGCGAAAGCCGACGGCTGCATGGTCATCGCGAATGCCGACGACCCGCTCATCGCCTGGGCGGCGTCGGCGGCGCCGCGCGTTACCTGGGTCGCCGCGGGCCAGCGGTGGCACGAGGACTCCTACTGCTGCCCGGAGTGCGGCTCGCACCTGCGGCGGGACGAGCTTGGCTGGCGCTGCGGCGAGTGCGGCTTCGCCCGCCCGGCGACTCGCTGGGTGCTGAGCGAGGACTCGGTCATTGACGAGTCAGGTCAGGTGCGGGAGCTGCACCTGGCGCTTCCCGGCAGGGCCAACCGGTCCAACGCGGTGGTAGCGCTCGCCGTCGCGGCCCATTTCGGCGCCCCGGTCGATCAGGCGCTGCCGCGGCTGCGCGAGGTCAGGTCGGTCGCCGGGCGGTACACGCAGGTGCAGCGGCACGGCCGGCTGGTTCGCCTGCTGCTGGCCAAGAACCCGGCAGGCTGGCTGGAGGCCTTCGACGTGCTCGCGCCCAGCCCCGTGCCCGTCCTGCTGGCCGTGAACGCGCAGACGCCGGACGGCAAGGACACCTCGTGGCTCTGGGACGTCGACTACCGGGTCGTCAGGGACCGCCCCGTGTACGTGGCCGGCGAGTGCCGGCTGGACCTCGCCGTCAGGCTGGAGGCCGACCAGGTTCCGTTCGAGCTGGTCGACGGGATCGATGCCGCAGTGAGCCGGGTCAGCGGCGCCGAGCTGGACGTGATCGCGAACTACACCGCCTTCCAGCAGATCCGGTCGACTCTGGGCCGCACGGAATGATGCAGGAGACACCACGATGACCGACAGCGTCGGACGGCATGCCGCTGCTCGCGAGCTGCCCGAGACCATGATCATTCCGCCGCAGGCGGCGTCGCCGGAGACGGCGCAGCCGGGCCCGGGGCCACCGGCGGGAGCAGTACAGGCTCTGCGGGGCCTGGCCCTGCGGGGGCTGGCCCTGCGGGGGCTGGCCCTGCAGGCCCTGGCACTCGCGGCTCCGGCAGCAAGGGCCCCGGCAGCCAGGGCCCAGGCACGGGCGGGCCGGACGGCCGCCCGGCCGGGCGGCACGCATCCGGGCGCACGAAGCGCACCGGGCCGCTCGCCACGGCGCCGGCTAGCCGCGCCCGCCCGGCAGGCCGCCCCGGCTGGCGGCGACAGCAGGCTGCGGATCGTCTGGGTGTACCCGGACCTGCTCAGCACCTACGGCGACCGGGGGAATCTGCTGGTGCTGTCCAGGCGCGCGGGCCTGCGCGGCATCGACGTGGAAGCCGTCGAGGTCAACTCGGATCAGCCGGTGCCCGCGGGCGGTGACATCTACCTTCTTGGCGGCGGTGAGGACCTGCCGCAGATCCTGGCGGCGAACCGGCTGCGCGCTGACGCCGGGCTAGCCAGGGCCGCCAACGGCGGCGCGGTGGTATTCGCGGTCTGCGCCGGCTATCAGCTGCTGGGGGATTCCTTCGGCGGGGTAGAGGGCGAGCCCGTTCCCGGCCTGGGAATCCTGGACATCAGCAGCGGCCGCGGCCAGCGGCGCGGAGTCGGCGAGCTCGTCGCGGACGCCGACCCGGAGCTCAGCGTTCCGCGGCTCACCGGATTCGAGAATCATCAGGGCGTCACGAGGATCGGCTCGTCCGCGCGGCCGCTCGGGCGGGTCTCGCTGGGCGTTGGCAACGGCGACGGCACTGAGGGCGCGTATGCCGGCAAGGTGCTGGGCACCTACATGCACGGCCCGGCGCTCGCCGCGCAATCCCGGGCTCGCCGACCTGCTGATCAGCTGGGTCGCCGGGCGCCTGCCGCCGCTCGCCTCGGCTGACGAGGACTGGGCCGCAGCTGCGGGCGGAGCGGCTCACAGCGGTGGGCCACTAGTAGACGAGCGCCTGCGCGCCTTCTGCCAGGACCTCAGCGACAAAGGTGGTCGCCCCGGCGATCCGCACGCCGTCGGTGACGTCGTCCTCGGTGATCTCGCGCCGGGCAGCGCACTGCGTGCACAGCGTCACCATCCCGCCGCGCAGCACCGTCGCGAACAGGTCGGGGAGCGGGGTGGCGTGCGGCAGGCTCAGGTCGGGGCAGCCGTCCGGCAGCGCAAACCAGGACGCCTCGCCGGTCAGCCAGACCGATACCGGCACGCCGCTCGCGACCGCCGCCGCCGCGACGGTGAACACCTGATTGCAGCGCTCCGGATCTTCCTTGCCGACGGTTACCTTCAGCACCAGGGACCGGGCCATGCCTTCGACCCTAGCGCTCCCGGAACCGCTATCCGCGTCAGACTGGCCGGTAGCGGGCCGGTCGCGGCGAACCGGGCGGCATCCCGGCGTGCCGGATCCCGGCGTGGCGGCTGCCGGCCGGGAGCGGCACTGCCTACACTCCGCAGCATGCCCGCATTGCTGAGCGGCGTTATCCTGATCGCTGCCTTCGGCCTGCTGGCCGCGCTTGGCCTGGTGCTGGTCGTGGCGCTGTTCCGGGTGACCAGCAGTCCGGCCGCCGACTCATCCCGCGGGAGCCAGAGTGGAGAATGACCAGCCTGCCTCGGACGGTCCTCGGGTCCGGAGGCCCCTCGGGCCCGGAGGGCCTCGGGTCCGGAGGTGCGCTGCCCGGGCAGTACGAGCTGCACCCGAGCCTGGCCCCGCTGCGCTTCCTGATCGGCCGGTGGGAGGGCGCCGGGGTCGTCGGCTACCCGACCATCGAGAGTGCCAACTTCGGCCAGGAGATCACTTTCGGCCACAACGGCAAGCCGTTCCTGATTTACACCAGCCGTACCTGGCTGCTGGAGGAGGACGGCACGATCGGGCGGCCGCTGGCGATGGAGTCCGGATTCTGGCGCCCGCAGGAGGGCGGCGGCCTGGAGGTCGTGCTCGCCCACCCGACTGGCATTACCGAGATCTACCTCGGCCAGATCAGCGGCACCAAGATCGAGATGGCCACCGACGCGGTGGCGCGCACCGCGACCGCCAAGGAGGTCACCGCGGGCACGCGGCTCTACGGGCTGATCGGCACCGATCTCGGCTGGGCCTACGACATGGCCGCCGTCGGCCAGCCGCTGCAGTCGCACGTCTCAGCGCAGCTGAAGCGCGTCGCAGCGGGGCTGCCGCCCTCGGCCGAAGCATGATCTTCATGGGGGCCGGGTTAGCTGCCAGAGCGACACCAGGCGGGCACCCATGAGCGCCGGCTCTGCGGGCGCCCCTCAGCCGGCTGCCGCGTCAGTCCTCGCGCAGCCAGTAGGCGTCGAACATGGTCGCTGCCGCGACTGGCGTCGGCTGCGCGAGCACTGGCCCGCCGGAGGCGCGCAGCTGGGTGATCCTGAGCGCGTTCCAGTGCCGTGACAGGATGCCGCCCTGCTGCCCGGCGCTGTCGGTGATCGAGATCCCGGCGAAGCTGATCGCGCCGTAGTCCGACAGCGGCGCGATCACCAGATGCTGGCTGGAGCCGGTGGCCGGAGCCTCGGCGATGATCTCGGCCGAGCTGCGCGGGCACTGGACCAGCTTGCCGCTGACCTTGACGTGCGGGCACTTGCGGTCCCTGGTGAAATGCTCGTGCCTGGTGCTGTCGGTGAGCGTCAGCACGAACTCCCTGCTGGCGGCGGTAGGAGACCGACGCGATCACCGAGTCGCCCGGACGGATCTTCATCGAGATCTTCGTCTCGGCGTACGGGAACATCTCGAACCAGGCGAAGTAGCTCGCCTTCCCGGCCGCGCTGCAGTTAGCGGCGATGCCGGTCTGCTCGACCGAGTCGGCGTGCGCGCCGAGGCCGTCCAGGCCAGCCCAGGCCGAGGAGAGCGTGGCGCCCGGCGAGGCCGCGCAGTTCAGGTACGGAACGAAGAAGACGGCCCGCACGGCCCGGAAGGTCACCGCGTGCCTGCTCACCCCGTACCCGGCCCAGTTCAGTGAGCCGGCCGACGTGACGCTCCCGGCTGCCGAGTGCGCTGACCCCGCCGGTCCCGGCAGAGCGGCCGGCTGGTCCGGGTAGCTCACCCAGGAGCGGGTCGCGGTGGCGGCCGCTCGCGGCGGCGGGCCGCGGGCCGGCCGGGCGGCCGGGCCGAGCGCGAAGGCGAGAGCTCCGAGCGACGGCGGCGCAGGCGCAGGCGGCTAACTTCCTCACGGCTTCTCCCCCTCAGCAGACCGGTGACGGCAGCCGACACTACCGGCATCGGGCGCTTGGCGGGCCGGAGCATTGGCCCGGGCTTTGCCCGGACTCGGGGGCGCTGACGTGCGGAAATGCGGCCGAACACGAAGAAACCCCCGGGCCTCTCCCGCGCCGGTTAGCTGCGGTGCGCGAGCACCACAAATAACCCCGACACGGGGACCGGCTGGACAGGCCGGTCAGCCCGGGGGTCCGGTGTCTGCCGTGAATTCGCCGGCCTCCGCCTCAACAGCGTCAGCCGCGGCCGGGTGCAGGCTGGGCCAGCGCCCGGAGCAGGCTGAGAAGCGGCCGGTGATGCACTTGTCGCGGCTCGCCGCGAGTCGGTGCTTCACGCAGGCGGCGGCTAGCGGACAGCCACCTCGCAAGTCCGACATCTATGCATACTGTTGGACCACCTCCTTTCCTGCGTTAGCAGGAACGCTACGTCACGCGTGGCATCGCAGGCAAGCGTGTTACTGCCAGGTCATCACTAGACTGGCACCGTGGTGCAGATGTGGGATGACACGCTCAGGGCAAGCGGCTACCGGGTCACCCCGCAGCGTCAGCTTGTCCTGGAGGCAGTGGCGCGCCTGGAGCACGCCACGCCCGAGGACATTTACGCCGAGGTGCGGCAGACCGCCCGCGGGGTCAACGTCTCCACCGTCTACCGCACGCTTGAGCTGCTGGAGCAGCTTGGCCTGGTGAAGCACAGCCACATTCATCACGGTGCGCCGACGTATCACCTCGCCGAGCACGCGGAGCACGTCCATCTGGTCTGCCGCCAGTGCGAGCGGGTAACGGAGGCGGACCAGTCCGCGGTCCGGCCGCTCGTGGTCGAGCTCGAGCAGCGCCAGGGATTCCAGACCGATGTGGCGCACCTGACCGTCTTCGGGCTGTGCGCCGACTGCAGGCCCGGCGGCCGCCGTGATCCCGGCGCATAGCCTGCTAGCAGACACTGCGACGCCCGTAAGGAGGGAAGGGAACGTGGCCGCTTCCGCCTCATGCCTTCCGCCAGGCCGATGACCAGCCCGCTACTCACCGAGCCGGGAGCCGTCGCCGCCGACGGCCCGGACGCCGGAGTTGCCGCGCACTACGGCGATCCCTATGCCGAGCAGCGTGCGCTGGCCATCCGTTCCGGTGTCGTCGATCGCTCGCATCGCGGCGTACTGCGGATCTCCGGGCCCGACCGGCTGAGCTGGCTGCACAGCCTGACGACCCAGCACCTGGACCAGCTGGCGCCGGGCACGAGCGCCGATGCCCTCGTCCTCAGCCCGCAGGGACATGTTGAGCACCAGCTGAGCCTGACTGACGACGGCACCGCGATCTGGGCGCACGTCGAGCCTGGCACGATCGGGCCGCTCCTGGACTTCCTGACCTCCATGCGGTTCATGCTGCGGGTGGAGCCGGAGGACGTCACGGCCGAGTATGCGGTGCTCAGCGTGCTCGGCCCGGACGCGCCGGCGGAGCTGCCGCCGGCCGGGATCAGGATCGAGACTGGCTTCGGTACCGATCTCATCGTGCCGAGAGCCGAGCTGGAGGCACACGGTTGCGGCGCTCCGCTCGGCGGGCGCGGGTCTCGGCGGGCATGTGGGCATACGAGGCGCTGCGCATCGCGGCCGGCCGCCCCCGCCTGGGACTGGACACCGACCACCGGACGCTTCCGCACGAGGTGGGCTGGATCGAGAGCGCCGTGCACCTGAACAAGGGCTGTTACCGGGGCCAGGAGACGGTCGCGCGGGTGCACAACCTCGGCCATCCGCCGCGGCGGATGGTGCTGCTGCACCTGGACGGCAGCGAGGACAAGCTGCCGTCGCACGGCGACCCGGTGCTGCTCGGCGCGGCCGCGGTCGGATTCACCGGCTCGGCCGCCAGGCACTATGAGCTGGGCCCCATCGCGCTTGCGCTGGTCAAGCGGACCACCCCGGTCGACGCGACCTTCCAGGTCGACGGGATCGCCGCCGCCCAGGAGGTGCTCGTTTCACCCGATGCGGGCGCTAACATCCAGATTGAGCTCAAGCGCCAGCGCAGTGGCCTGACCGGCCGCGCTCGCGACTAGCCTGAGCCGCCGCGAACAACGTCGTTCCTGGAGGTCCACCGCAGTGCTGCGCGAAGCGCTCCTGGCCCTGTCTGCCAGCAGTCAGGCCCGTGACCTGATCATGGCCACCCCGCTGACCCGTGACGTCGTCGCCAGGTTCGTGGCCGGCGAGACGGCTGACGACGCCCTGGCGGCCACCGGGCGGCTGATTACCAGCGGCAGGCTGGTCACCATCGACTTCCTCGGCGAGGACACCGCGGACCGGGAGCAGGCCGCCGCCGTGGCCGACGAGTACATCCGGCTGCTCGGCCAGCTCTCCGCCGCGGAACTGTCCGCGCAGGGGCGGGCCGAGGTGTCGGTCAAGCCGACAGCCGTCGGCCTCGGCCTGGCCGAGCACGGTGAGAAGACGGCGCTGGAGAACATCACCAGGATCGCCAGCGCCGCCCGCAATGCCGGCACCACGGTGACCCTCGACATGGAGGATCACTCGCGGGTCGATGCGACGCTGCGGCTCGTGCAGGAGCTGCGGTCCGACTTTCCCGATCTTGGCTGCGTGATCCAGTCCTACCTGCACCGCAGCGCCGCGGACTGCCAGGCGCTGGCCGCGGCCGGATCGCGGGTCCGGCTGTGCAAGGGCGCTTACCAGGCACCCGGCGGCATCGGCATGGCCAGCAGAGCCGAGGTGGACCGCAGCTACGCGCGCTGCATGCGGATCCTGCTCGAGGGATCCGGCTATCCGATGCTGGCTACCCACGACCCGCGGCTGATCAGGATTGCCGGGACCAAGGCAGGGGTGCTCGGGCGGCAGCCGGGCAGCTTCGAGTACCAGATGCTCTACGGCATCCGCCCGGCCGAGCAGGCGCGGCTGGCCGCTGCCGGAGCGCAGCTGCGGGTCTACCTGCCGTACGGCAGCGACTGGTACGGCTACCTGGTCCGGCGGCTCGCCGAGCGGCCGGCGAACCTGGCGTTCTTCCTCCGCGCCCTCGCCTCGCAGCGCTAGCGACGGCTCTTTCCCGCTCGTCCGTGCGCGTCTGCTATCGCCAGGGCAGTAGTAACCGCGCACGGATCTGGTCTCGGCCGCGGTCTGTAGGCTGCCAGGATGATCGCCATACTGGGCGCCGGGAAGATGGGCGAGGCGCTGGCCTCCGGGCTGCTGCGCGCGGGCGTTGTGGCGCCGGCCGGAATTGTCGCCGCGGCCCGCCGGTCAGAACGCGTGCTGCAGCTGCGCGAGGCCTACGGCATCGAGGTCATGTCGGCCGCGGCCGCGGCCGCGAAGGCGGACACGCTCGTGATTGCCGTGAAGCCGCAGGACATGGACGCTCTGCTGAGCGAGATCAGCCCCGTCGTCGGGCCGGACAAGCTCGTGATCTCGGTGGCCGCCGGCATCACGACGGCCTACATCGGGCAGCGGCTGCCCGATGACGTCCCGGTCGTCAGGGTGATGTCGAACACACCGGTGCTGGTCGACGAGGCGATGAGCGTCATCTCGGCCGGCCCTGCACGCAACTGAGGAGCACCTGCGCAGGGCCGAGCACCTCCTTCAGCCGGTCGGCAAGGTGCTGCGCATCCCGGAGTCGCAGCAGGACGCCGCCACCGCGCTGTCGGGCAGCGGGCCGGCGTACGTCTACTTCCTGGTCGAGGCGATGGTCGACGCCGGCATCCTGCTCGGCGTGCCGAGGGCGAACGCGCTGGAGATGGTGAAGCAGGCCGTCTACGGCGCCGCGACCATGCTCAGGGACTCTGGCGAGCACCCGGTCCTGCTCCGCGAGGCTGTGACCTCACCGGGCGGCACCACGATCAACGCGATCAGGGAGCTTGAGCGGCACGGCGTCCGCGCTGCCGTGCTGGCGGCCATCGAGGCTGCCAGGGACAGGGGCCGCGAGCTCGGCGCTGGCTAGCGCGTGCTCGCGAGGGCTTCGGTGCCATCCGCATGCGAAGTCTCCGCGATCAGGGCTCGCATTGCCGGGCCAATGCCTGCGGATTGGCGTCCTGGCTGGTCAGGATAGGCGGCTGAACGGCGGCGACGCCGATCGCGTCCGGTGCCGGATCCCGGGCTGGCACCGCCAGCCGAAATGGCAGGGCTCGCACGGGGTTGCCCTTTTCCATACAGGACTTACGCTGGATACGGGCGTGACTGATGCGCCAGATCTCGTCAGGCGTAGCAGTTCGGTCGGAAGAGGGCTACCAATGGCAGCAGAAGTGACTCCGCTTAGTGACGTCAGGTTCCTGACCGTGGCCGAGGTGGCCGCGATCATGCGCGTTTCCAAGATGACCGTTTACCGTCTGGTGCACTCCGGTGAACTGGAGGCCATCAGGGTCGGCCGCTCGTTTCGGGTTCCCGAGCAGGCCGTGACTGGTTACCTCAGAGAGGCGTTCGTCGGCACGGAGTGAGTCCGGCGCCATGACCAGGAGCGCGCCGGTCCCGTGACCTAGCCGGGACCCGCACGGCTGCGGAAATGCCGGGCGATGCCGGGCAATGCGGCTGTGCGGAGGTACGCTGTGGCGTTGGCATGTTGCCCGGCCGCCCGATGTGGCGAGCATGTGCGTGGGCATGCCCGTCAGCCAGGAAAGAAATTGAGGGTGGTCTCGTGGGTTCAGTCATCAAGAAGCGCCGCAAGCGGATGGCGAAGAAGAAGCACCGCAAGCTGCTGCGCAAGACGCGCGTTCAGCGCAGGAACAAGAAGTAACGCCGCCGCCGCCCTGGCCGCTGGCGGCCCGGCTACGAGTTGCATGCCATGACTGATCAGGACACGTCCGGTCAGCCCGGGTGGCGCTGCAGGCTCGCCGGCGCCGCCGAGTTCGCCCGGCGGCGGCTGGCGGGCGACTACGAGGTCGACCAGTTCGGCTTTGACCCGGATCTCAACTCGGCGCTGCTGATGCCGGCCGCGCTCGCGGTGTACCGGAACTGGTTCCGGGTGCAGGCGCGCGGTCTGGAGAACGTGCCCGCCGCCGGCGCAGCGCTGCTCGTCGCCAATCACTCCGGCGTGCTGCCGATCGACGCGATCATGCTGCAGGCCGGGATCTTCGCTGAGCATCCGGCCGCCAGGAATCTGCGCCTGCTCAGCGCTGACCTGGTCTACAACCTGCCGGTCCTGTCGTCGCTGGCCCGGCGCAGCGGTCACACCAGGGCTGATCCAGCCGAGGCGCTGCGGCTGCTGGCCGCCGGCGAGCTTGTCGGCGTGTTTCCTGAAGGGTTCAAGGGCATCGGCAAGCCGTTCAGCGAGCGGTACCGGCTGCAGCGATTCGGCCGCGGCGGGTTCGCCAGGACCGCGCTGCGCGCAGGCGTGCCGATCATTCCGTGCGCCATCGTCGGGGCCGAGGAGATCTACCCGATGCTCGGGAACTCCGAGCCGCTCGCCCGTGCCCTGCGGCTGCCGTACTTCCCGCTGACGCCGCTGTTCCCGTGGCTCGGCCCGGTCGGTGCCGTGCCGCTGCCGTCGAACTGGCTGATCGAGTTCTGCGAGCCGGTGCCGACCTGCGGGCTTGCGGCCGCCGGGCAGCCAGCCGACGAAGTGGTTGCCGAGCTGGCGGGGCGCGTCCGCGGAACGATCCAGGCCAAGCTCGATGAGCTGGTGGCCGAGCGCGGTCCTGCCTTCGGCTAGCTGCCCGTCCGGCGGCGGCGGAGTGCGACTCCGGCCGCCATGCCACCCGCTACCGCCCCGGCGCCGGCGGCAACCGGCAGCGCCAGCATCGTTGCCCTGCGGCCGGAGCGGAACTCGTGCACCGGCCAGTTCCTGCTGCGTGCCAGCCGGAGCAGGCAGCCATCAGGATTGACCACATTCGGGTGGCCGACAAGTTCCAGCATCGGCAGGTCATTGGCCGAGTCGCTGTAGGCGCTCGACCTCGCCAGGTCCAGTCCCTCTCGCTCGGCCAGGGCCGCGATGGCGGCCGCCTTGGCCTGGCCGTGCAGCAGACCGCCGACAAGCCGCCCGGTATAGACGCCGTCGCGGGTCTCGGCAACCGTGCCGAGCGCGCCGGTGAGGCCGAGCCTGCGGGCCAGGATGTTCGCCAGCTCGACCGGGGTGGCGGTGACCAGCCAGACGCGCTGCCCGGCCTGCAGATGCTCCTGGGTCAGCTCCCTGGCGCCTTCCCAGATCCGGCTGGCCATGGACTCGTCGTAGATTTCCTCGCCGAGCCTGATGATGTCGTCGACGCGGTGGCCGGCCACGAACGCCAGCGCGGCCTCCCTGGCAGCGTCGATATGATCGGCGTTCTCGGTGCCGCGCATCCGGAACGCGAGCTGGCTCCAGGTGAGGCGGACAAGATCACGGGGGCCGAACATCTTGCGAGCGGCCAGGCCGCGGGCGAAATGGTAGATGGAAGCCCCGCGCATCAGCGTGTTGTCCACATCGAAGAATGCTGCTGCGGCCGGGTCTGGTACCGGGGGCGCGAGGTCGACATCGGCCACCGCGGCAGAGGCCTCGCCCGCGATGGTCGCTGGACTTTTCCTGGTTCTGGACAGTCTCATGATGGCGCCGGGCCGGATGGCGCCGGACGTGCCGTTGCGGCCGGACTCACCGCTCATACACCCGAGCCTACCGGCGGCCGGCGGCGCGGCGGCCGTACTGGCGCGCCATTGTCAGATGGTCAGCGAACTGTCATTGTCCTGCCTCTGTGCCGGACCCCGGATGTCGCTCGGCGGCCGCCTGGCAGTCACCCTCCGGCCGCATGCCCGGCGACCGCCCGGAGCGCTGGCCGCCCTGGGTTTGGTCACATCACCCTCGCGAGTCAGGCACCATAGGCAGCAAATGATTTCTCTGGTCGTCTCCGGCATCGGTGCTGTCGTGGCCGCGGTGGGCAGCGGAGTGCTGCTCGCGCGCTGTTTTCGCGCGCCCCGCGGTGATCTCATTGCCTGGTCCGTCGCGCTGCTCGGGCTGCTGGTGAGCCTGGGCTCGCAGGCGCTCGGCCATCTGACCGGGTTCGACGCGGCGATGTTCCGTGCCGTGGAGATCGGCGGGCAGGTCATCGCGCCGCTGGCGCTGATTCTGGCGCTGTCCGAGGTGGCCGCGCGCAGCGTGGCCGTCCGGTTCTGCGCCCGGCTGTACATCCCGGCGCTGGCCATCGTTGCCGTCGTCATCCTGGCGCTGGATCAGCTGTCACAGGCGGCCTTCACGAAGGCGTGGCCGGATCCGGCGGTGCATTACCAGGTGCCGCCCGACTACATGCTGATGTACGCCATCGGCCCTGTCACCGTCCTGATCACTGTCATCGCGGTGGGTGTCGTGGCCGCCCGCTCCGGTCGCCCTGGCTGGAATGCGGTGCTGCCTGCTCAGCTCATGGGCGGCGTGGCGGCACTGGCACTGGCGTATCCGTGCATAGCTCAGCTCGCCGCCGCCGAGGCCAAGATCCATCTGCCAGTTAGCTCAGCCTTCGCCGTGCTGTGCACGGTCGCCGCTGCCCTTGCCTGGATGGCCGGCCTGCGTACCGGGCAGCTTGACCTCTCGGCACTGCATGCCGGATCGGGGCCCGCGGCAGCCGGCGCGGGCCGTGCCAGTGCCAGTGCCAGTGCCAGCCGGAGGAGTGCCAGCCGGAGCAGCGCGAGCCCGGCCGTGGCGGGCCGGCGAGCCCGCGCGCAGGACGACGACTTCGGTGACCTGTACCGCGATGACGAGCCGTACCGGCCGGAAACGGGCAGGGAACGGCTGGATGAGGCCGGTTACGGCTGGCAGGATGACGGGCGCGGTCAGCACGGGCCCGGCCAGTACGAGGCCGCCGGCGACTGGCGCGACGCACCACGGCGGCGATGACTACGCCAACGGCTACCACGAGCCCGACTTTGCGACCGGGGATTACGCGACCGGGGATTTCGCGCCGGGCGAGTTCGCGACCGGGGACCTGGCCCCTGCCAGCGGCGGGCCTGGCTATCCGCCCGGCGGCTGGCAGGGAGGCGCAGCCGATGCCGGCCGTCGCGGGGCCGCCCCCGAGGCGGACCGGTTCTCCGGTGAGCCGCCGCGGGCGCAGGCAGAGCCGGAGCGCGCGCAGCTGTTCGGCCAGATCGCGATCTACACGCTGCTCGAGGAGCGGGTGGCCGAGTTCGACAAGCTGACTGAGCGCGTAGTGGAGCAGGTCAGGAGCCGGGAACCGGACACGCTGGTGTTCATCGTGCATGCGGTCCCGTCGGCGCCCATGCAGCGCATCCTGTACGAGGTCTACCGCGACCGCTCGGCCTATGAGCGGCATAACGAGCAGCCGTATGTGGAGCAGTTCGCGATTGACCGGCGGCCCTACGTGCTCGCGACCAACGTCATCGAGCTGGGCCTGCAGCAGGCCAAGGTCTCACCGTTCCCGTCAGTGACCGAGCTGTTCGGCGAGCCCGGCTACGACACCTCCGGCTTCCAGCGGCCTGACTACCTGCGGGACTTCGGGCGGACCTCGGCGCAGCCGGGCGGCAGGGACGTCCGGTGAGTCCGGCTGACCACCGGATTACGCTGCTCTCGCGGCCGGGCTGCCACCTGTGCGACGAGGCACGGGCAGTCATCGAGCGGGTAGCCGCCGACCTCGGCTCCCACTTCGAGGAGCGCGACATCACGCAGTCGACTGAGGATCTGGCGCAGTACTCCGAGATGATTCCGGTCACGTTCATCGATGGCGTTCAGCACGATTTCTGGCGGGTCAGCGAGGACCGGCTGCGGGCTGCCCTGCACAGCTGATCACGCCGCCAGGCCCGGTGCCCGGCGTCACGGCCCAGGTCAGACCCGGTCCGGTCCGGCGCGACCGGGCTGTCAGGTCCGCCGGGCAGGGCAATATCGCCGACTTTGTGCAAACGTTCACAAGGGCGTACCGTGGATCAGAGCGGGCCCCGGCCCGCATCTGCAGCCTCGTCGAGTCCTTCAGGAGTACCGGCGCATGTCCCGCCGCCCCTCGCCGGCCAGCCGCACGGCTGCCAGGTCCGGGCAAGCCGCTTCCGGAGCCGTCAGTTCCGGTCACGGAATCCCGGATGCGACCGTAGCCCGGCTTCCGATCTACCTCAGGGCGCTCTACGCCCTGGCGGATCACGGCGTCGCGACGGTGTCCAGCGAGGAACTGGCCGCCGCGGCCGGAGTCAACTCAGCCAAGCTCCGCAAGGATCTGTCGCACCTGGGGTCCTACGGCACCCGCGGCGTCGGCTACGACGTGGACTACCTGGTCTACCAGGTGTCCAGGGAACTGGGCCTGACCCAGGACTGGCCGGTGCTGATCGTGGGCGCCGGCAATCTCGGCCACGCACTGGCTAACTACGGCGGCTTCGCTTCCCGCGGCTTCCGGATCGCAGCCCTGGTCGATGCTGATCCGGCCGTCGTGGGCACGGTCATCGCCCGCCATACCGTGCGCAGCACAGCGGAGATCGAGGACGTGATCGACCGGTTCGACGTGTCGATCGGCGTAATCGCCACGCCCGCCGCCGTCGCCCAGAATGTCTGCGATCGTCTGGTAGCAGCCGGTGTTACGAGCATTCTTAACTTCGCGCCAGTCGTACTCAGCGTGCCAGCGGGCGTCGATGTGCGTAAGGTCGACCTGTCAATCGAGTTGCAGATCCTCGCCTTCCACGCTCAGCGCCGCGGCGCGGCGGCGCGGGACAGTGATCGCGCCGGCGTCGTGGGCGGCCGGCGGCTGGAGAGCGTCACGAGTGGTGACGCCGCCGGTGACGCCGCCGCGGAGCCGGGCAGTGGCACGAGAACGGACATCGCCGCCGGCCTGGCGGCCGCGTCACCTGTCGCCGTGAGCGCGCAGACGGCGGATTACCCGGAGTCCGGCTACACGGCGAGACCCACATACCGAACAGGGGCGCAGGCGGTAGGCACATGAGTGTTCTGGTCGTCGGACTGAACCACAAGGGCGCGCCGCTGGCGACGCTCGAGCAGGTCGCGCTTGCCGGCGACGCCCTGGACAAGCTGCTGCACGACGTGTCCCGCGCCGACGACGTTGCCGGCGCCCTGGTCCTGAGTACCTGCAACCGGGTCGAGATCTACGCCGAGGTCGGCAAGTTTCATGGCGCAGTCGCCGCTATCTGCGAGCTGCTGTCCCGCCACTCGCACGTGCCCCAGGCTGAGCTCACGCCGTACCTGTACGTGCACTACGAGGACCGGGCACTGCAGCATCTGCTGACCGTTGCCTGCGGGCTTGACTCGATGGTGGTCGGCGAGAGCCAGATTCTCGGCCAGCTGCGCCAGGCCCTGCGCACCGCCAGGGAGCAGGGCACGCTCGGCCGGACGCTGTCGGCCCTCGGCACGATGGCACTGCGGGCCGGCAAGCGCGCCCAGTCGGAGACAGCCGTCGGTCAGGCAGGCGCGAACCTGGTGACGGTTGGCCTGGAAGCGGCGGCACAGCACCTGTCACCTGCCGCTACCGGACCGCTATCCCTGGCCGGCCAGGACGTGCTGGTCATCGGGGCCGGCGCCATGAGCGGGCTGGCGGTCGCCAAGGTCGCCAGGGCAGGCGCGGACAGCCTGGTGGTGGCCAGCCGTACCCGCGCGCGGGCCGAGCGGCTGGCGGCATCGGCCAGCGGCCGCGCTGCCGACATGGCCAGTCTTCCGGCCCTCATCGCGGCCGCTGACCTGGTGGTGACCTGTACCGGGGCGGCAGGTCACGTCATCACGGCGGACATCATGCGGAGCGCGCTGACGGCCAGGGCAAAGCTCAGGCCGGGACCATCCGGCAGCATCCCGCCGATCGTGGTGCTTGACCTGGCGATGCCGCGGGACGTCGAGCCCGCGGTCGCGACCCTGCCCGGCGTGGCGGTCACTGACCTGGAGACGCTCGCCGCCGACGCGCAGGCTGGTCTCGGCCCCGATGACGGCGATGTCGGCGAGGTCCGCCGGATCATGGCCGAGGAACTGGCCGCCCATGTATCGGCCAGCCGCGCCGCCACTGTCTCGCCGACTGTTGTCGCGCTGCGCGCCAAGGCCGCCAGGGTGGTGGAGGCTGAGCTGGCCAGGCTCGCGGGCCGGCTCGACCGGCTGGACGCCGCAGCGATGAGCGAGGTCTCCAAGTCCATGCGGCGCATTACTGACAAGCTCCTGCATGAGCCCACCGTGCGGGTGAAAGAGCTGGCGGGCGCTCCCGGGGCCGACACCTACGAGGACGCGCTGCGCGTGCTATTTGATCTCGATCCGGCAACAGTGCAGGCTGTGGCACAGGCAGATGCCCAGTTCGCGGGCTGGCCCCAGATCACCAGTGACGAGGAGGACGCGCGATGAGCCGGTCTGTGCTGCGCCTCGGCACTCGTCGCAGCCCCATGGCCGTCACGCAGTCCACGCTGGTAGCACGAGCGCTGACCAGGGAAACCGGCCAGGAAATCGAGATCGTCGGCATCGACTCAGCGGGCGATGCCAGCCGCGAGCTGCTGACCCAGATCGGCGGCACCGGCGTCTTCGTGAGCTCCCTGCGGGCTAGCCTGCTGGCGGGCGAGATCGACTTCGCCGTCCACTCGCTGAAGGATCTGCCAGACCGGCCCGGCCGCCGGGATCGTGCTCGCGGCGGTGCCCGGCCGGGACGACCCGCGCGACGCGCTGGCGGCCAGGGACGGCGCGAAGCTCGCAGACCTGCCGCCGGGCGCGACGATCGGCACCGGCTCGCCGCGCCGGGCCGCGCAGCTGCTGATCCTGCGGCCCGACATCCGGCCGGTGCCCGTCCGCGGCAACGCCGGCACCAGGCTCGCCAAGGTCGAGAACGGCGAGCTGGACGCTGTCGTGCTCGCCAACGCCGGCCTGGCGAGGATCGGCCGGCTGGACGCTGTCTCGCAGGTCTTCGACCCGGACGAGATGGTCCCGGCTGCCGGCCAGGGCGCGCTGGCGGTTGAGTGCCCCGAGGTCAGGGAAGATCTCGTTGCGCTGCTCGGCACCATTGACGACCCAGTCAGCCGGGCGGCGGTGACCGCAGAGCGCGCACTGCTCGGCGGCCTCGAGGCAGGCTGCGCGGCGCCGGTCGGCGCGTATGCTGCCGGCACGGATGTACTTCGGCTCCGCGGCGTCGTCGTGGCAGCCGACGGGGGGATGGCGCTTCGCGGCAGCGCGAGCGGCTCACTGGCGGAGGCTGAACAGATGGGCTGCCAGCTGGCCGCCGAGCTGCTCAGCCGAGGCGCGGCAGGTTACATGGCAGTGTCCGGCGGACACCTCAGCAGCGGGGACGATGACAAATGAACCCCACACCCACGGCCTCGAAGGCCAGCAAGGCCAAGTCGGCGCCGCAGAAGCCGGGCACCGACAAGGCACGCACTGACAAGGCGTCCGGCCGGTCGGCCAGCCACTCAGCGGACACGCAGATATCCGGCTGGGTGGCCTTCATCGGCGCCGGACCAGGTGATGAGAGCCTGCTGACGGTCAGGGCGGCCGCGCTGATCGGGCGCGCCGACCTGGTGGTCGCGCCGCAGTGGCTGGGCGAGCAGCTCGGTCACCTGCTGAAGCCCGGCGCCACCCTCGCCGACTCCGACGCTCAGCTCGCCGACCCGAAGCTGCTGATCAAGGCGGCCAGGGCCGGACAGCTGGCGGTCCGGCTGTTCGCCGGGGACCCGTTCATGTTCTGCAATGCCGCCGCCGACGCGGCCGCCTGCGCCAAGGCACGGGTACCGTTCGAGGTTGTTCCCGGCGTGTCCGCTGCCACCGCCGTGCCCGAGTACGCGGGCATCCCGCTTACCACCGACGCGACCGGCGACGTCCGCATCATCCACGCGGCCGAGGTCAGCCGGGTTTCGGCCAGCGAGGGCACCCTGGTCATCCTGGGTGCCGAGTCCGGGCCGGTCGACCTCGGCAAGATGCTCATCGCGGCCGGCTGGACCGAGACCGCGCCGTTCGCCATTACCTGGAACGGAACCACCACCGACCAGCACACCGTGGTCGGCACGCTCGGCACGATCGCGGCTGATCTCAAGGCAGCAGGCGTGAGCCTCCTGACCGCGCACGGCCCGGCCGTGGCCGTGGTCGGCGAGGGCGTGACCGCCCAGGCTGCCCTGTCCTGGTTCGAGACCAAGCCGCTGTTCGGCTGGCGCGTCCTGGTGCCGCGCACCAAGGAGCAGGCCGACGAGGTATCAGACCTGCTGCGCGCGCGCGGCGCCGTGCCCGAGCAGGTGCCGACCATCGCGGTCGAGCCGCCGCGCACACCGCAGCAGATGGAGCGGGCCGTCAAGGGCCTCGTCACCGGGCGGTATCAGTGGATCGGCTTCACGTCGGTCAACGCGGTCCGGGCCATCAGGGAGAAGTTCGAGGAGTACGGCCTGGACGCCCGCGCGTTCGCCGGGGTCAAGGTGGCCGCAGTCGGGGAGCAGACCGCGAAGGCGCTGCGCGAGTTCGGCATCATGCCGGACCTGGTGCCCGAGGGCGAGCAGTCGGCCGAAGGTCTAGCCGATGCCTGGCCTGCCTACGACGACATCCTCGACCCGATCAACCGGGTGCTGCTGCCGCGAGCCGACATCGCGACCGAGGGCCTGCTTGGCCGGCTTACCGAGCTCGGCTGGGAAGCCGAGGACGTAACCGCTTACCGGACCGTGCGGGCGGCGCCGCCGCCGGCTCCGATCCGGGAGGCGATCAAGGGCGGCGGCTTCGACGCGGTGCTCTTTACCTCGTCCTCGACCGTGCGGAACCTGATCGGCATCGCCGGCAAGCCGCACGCTGTCACCGTGATCGCGGTCATCGGCCCGCAGACGGCCAAGACCGCTGCCGAGTTCGGGCTGCGGGTCGACGTCGTCGCCGAGAAGCCGTCAGTGGCGGCCCTGGTCGAGGCGCTGGCGGCGCACGGCGCAGGCCTGCGGGATGCCGCCATCGAGGCCGGCGAGCCAGTCCGCAAGCCAAGCGAGCGCCGCCGCGGGGCCCGGCGCCGCATCAGGTAAGACTTCCACGGCCGCACCTCAGGAGCAGCATTGGCCGCAAGCTACCCCGTTTCCAGGCCCAGGAGGCTTCGCCGCAGCATGCCGCTGCGCCGGCTGGTCGCACAGGTGGACGTCCGGCCGTCGAGTCTCGTGCTGCCGATGTTCGTGAAGGAGGGCATCGGCGAGCCGCAGCCGGTGTCGTCTATGCCGGGCGTGGTCCAGCACACCAGGGAAAGCCTGCGCAAGGCGGCCGCGGAGGCGGTGACCGCCGGGGTGGGCGGCCTGATCCTGTTCGGGGTGCCGGCGGTCAAGGACGGCCGCGGGTCGGCGGCTGACGACCCTGATGGCATCGTTCAGCTGGCGCTGCGCGATCTGGCCGCAGAGGTCGGCGGCGACACCGTGCTGATGGCCGACCTGTGCCTGGACGAGTACACCGACCACGGTCACTGCGGGCTGCTGACCGCGGCCGGCGAGGTGGACAACGACGCGACGCTGGAGCGGTACGCGTCGATCGCGGTCGCGCAGGCGGCGGCGGGGGTGCAGGTCGTCGCCCCGAGCGGGATGATGGACGGCCAGGTCGCGGCCATCAGGACGGCCCTGGACGGCGCCGGCTATCAGGACGTGGCGATCTGCGCCTATTCCGCTAAGTACGCCTCGGCCTTCTACGGGCCCTTCCGGGAGGCTGCCGAGTGCGCGCCGCAGTTCGGCGACCGTGCCTCCTACCAGCAGGATCCCGCCGCCGCGAAAGACGCTCTGCGGGAGGCGATGCTGGACGCGGAGGAGGGCGCGGACATCATCATGGTCAAGCCGGCGCTCGCCTACCTGGACGTCATCAGTCAGGTCGCGGCCGCGGTGCCGCTTCCGGTGGCTGCTTACCAGGTCAGCGGCGAGTACGCGATGGTCGAGGCCGCGGCAGCGAACGGCTGGCTCGACCGGGACCGGACGATCATGGAGACGCTCACGGCGATCCGCCGGGCGGGTGCCGACATCATCCTGACCTACTGGGCCGCCGAGGTCGCGCGCCGGCTCCGCTGAGTCGTGGTCAGGACGCGAGCCTGGCGAAGCATTCCCTGATGACGTGCGCGGCCGGCCGGCCGACGAAGGTCAGCCGGTCCGACAGGAAGGGCGCCGGGCTGGCCGGGTCGACGTCGAAGCTGATGTCCCACCAGTACACGCCCCCTCCCACCTGCTCGTTCGAGATCGCGTCACACACCGCGCGGAACCAGTTGGCCTGAACCCTGGTGTCGACGGGCGAGTTCGACGTGCCGATCCAGGCGCCCGGATCGGAGTAGGCGCCGGGGACCGCATCGATCCCGACCTCGCTCAGGGTGAGCTGCTGCCGGACCGACAGCGAGTGGGTGCCGAGCCAGGTATCCCAGGCGCTGGTCAGCTCGGCCACCGATGCGCTGTCAGGAAGATCGAATCGCGGGTAGGCGTCAATGTCGTACGTCTCCAGCGGCAGGGTCGCCGGGCCGGCGGCAAACTCATCGAAGTTCTCGTCGTAGGCGAGCTGGCCGGTGTAGACAGCCCGGACCGAGCTGATCAGGTGCTGCCAGTCCGGGCTGGCCTCCAGCGACTCCAGTTCGGTCCCGATCACGAAGGTCGCCGCGTGGCCGGCCTGCGCGACCCGGGCATAGGGCATCAGCAGCCGCCGATAACTCTGGAACCAGGCAGCCGGGTCGGCCGGCTCGATCGAACCGCGCCAGGCCAGCGCGTTCTGCGCCACCAGCACGTCCTCGTTGAGGATCGGGCGCAGCGTGACGCGCAGGTGACTCTGCGCCGCCTCGGCCAGGAAGATCGCGACGTGGGCAGGCGTCGGAGTCACGCCGCTCTCGGCGTAGACCCGGTCAGAGGTGATGCCATCGGTGTAGAAGGGGAAGCTGATGGCGATCGAGTTCGCGTTGAGGCTGATCGCGTAGTTGATGAGGCGCCGCGCCTTGGCTGCGACTACGGCATCGGACTCGTCGTTCGGGTTGGCAGTCCAGTAGACCTGGATCCCTAGCTGGCGCATGCCGCTATGCCAGGGCGCGGAAACCACCGGCACTGCTGACGGACTCGGGCTCGGGCTCGCGCCTGCCCGGCCACTGCGCGCGGCCTCATCGGCGCTGGTGTGCCCGGGCTTGGGCCACCAGGCCGGGCGAGCGGGAATCGAGCAGGCGGAGATCAGGGTGACCAGTGCCGCCAGCCCGGCGAGCATGGCGACGGCGGAGCGGCGCGGCCGGGTCATGACGGCTTCGCGATGACGATGAACTTGTTCTCGGCCCGCCGTGCGAACTTGATGAAGCCGCGCAGGCCGCCAAGGCCCTCCAGCATGGCGAACAGCGGGTATCAGCCCGATGACAACAACGGGCTCCCACCACTTGCGCCGGCCGCGAGCGGAGACGCCGGCGTTCAGCCGCAGGCCCTCCCAGTACATCCAGATCGTGTAGGCGAGATTCAGCACCCAGAGCGGGACGATCCACAGCGCGACCGGCGAGGTGTTGGGGTTAGCAAGCAGGTAGCCGATCGCCAGCACGACAGCGACATTCTGGAACGGACCGAGCACCCAGGACACGACTGAGTAGCCGAGCAGAAGCCGGTCGCGCAGTCGCAGCGACCGGTCGCACACCAGCCCGACCAGCCCCCAGGACCAGCGCTCGCGCTGGCGGATGAAGTCCCTGACCGTGGCCGGGGATGCTCCGTAACAGCGCCCGCCGAACCAGGCGCTGCGACCCTTGTACCGGTCGCAGAAGATCAGCGCGAACTGTGCGTCCTCGACGATGCTCCGCGGCCCGAAGTCCCAGCCGATGGATGCCTCTACTGAGGCCCGTACCAGCAGCAGCTCGCCGTGCAGCCCGGCACGGGGCGTGCCGCTGCCCGTCCAGGCGGAGAACCGGCCGGCGTCGTCGGCCGGCCGGACCGAGTCCGCCAGCCAGGTGAGCCTGTTGACGGCATGCTCACGGGGATAGGTGAGGATGCCCTGGGCCATGTGCCTGGCCTCGTCACCCGCCTGGAACTGCTCCTCGATGAACCTCGCCATGGCCAGCGCCGTGTCCGGCCCGACGCCGGTGTCGTCATCCATGTGCAGGACCCAGACATCGTCGCGGTCCTCGCGCTCGTAGATCCGCAGCTCGTGCGCGTAGTGATTCGCGCGTGCCTTGAACTTGGTGCCCGCCGGGGTCTGGTAGCGGCGGGGCACGGCGATGAGCCGGATGAGGTCGCTCCGCGCGGCGAGCTTGGTGATCCGGCTGAGAGCCTCGCAGCCCTCCTCGATCACGATGTCGATGCGCAGCCGGGGGAAGCAGCGTGGCAGGTAGGCGATGAACGACAGGACGGAGCGCTCCAGCGCCGGATACGTGTCGTGACGGCCGATCGTCGGCACGACCAGGATCATGAAGTCCTGGCAGACTGTGAGGCCGCGTCCGCGCCACCGCGCATCCGATTCACGCAGCGTCTTGCGCGTCCGGTGGATGCCCCGGATCCCGACGATGGTGCTGACGATAGGCCAGGTCCACAGAACGGTGAGCGGCCAGCCCAGCGGCCCGGCGTAGGCCTCGGTGAACCAGCCCACCACCACCAGGATGACGACGAACGGCACTGCCAGCGGCCAGTACCTTGGCTTCCAGCGAAGCAGTCGCCGGTGCAGCTTGCGAGACCGGCGCGGACCGAACGCGCTGAGGCCGACCCGGAACTGCGCCGTGCTGTCAGACCAGTCGGGGGTGCGGGACCAGTCCTGGCGCTCCGGCCAGTCGGGCTGCTGCAGCCAGCCGGGCTTGTCGCGCAGCCAGTCCGCCGGCGGCGCATGCTCATGAGCCCGCGCGAGCACCGCGTCCCCGGCCACTGCGTCCGCGGTCACGCGCGCCTGACCGTCGCCCGGGTACGGGCCGTCGGCCGGGTACGAGCCGTCGCCCGGGTACGAGCCGTCGCCCGGGTACGGGCCGTCCTCGCGCCAGTGACCGGCGCCTGCCAGCGCCTCCAGCCCGGCCAGCTGGGTCTCCCTGTCAGCTGGCACAGCGAGGCTCCCCCCTGGTGCTGGCGACGCGGCCGAGGCAACTTCCGATTCAGTACTAAACAGACTAACGGCCGACAATATGCTAGCCGGTGTCGCGCGACCCGGACGCTGTTACGCCCCAGATAGCAGCTGAAATCTCAGCAGCGACCGAATGAGGCTGATGCGCCCGGCTCGGCCCGACCGCCCGAGCCCCGGCCGGGTGACGATCCGGGAGAGCAGGGCCGCGGCGCGGCCCGGCGAATGCGGCGTTGCGGCACTCGGGCAGTCAGCCTGCTCTGCTAGCGTGCAAGTGGTGGCCGTTGCATGGGACACGTTGCAGTCGTTGTCGTGCATCAAGTGGATCTCTCAGCCGGGCTTGCGCGAGATGAGATCCCGCAGCCCGCGGCCGGCCTAGTCGACGGCGCGTAGCCGGGCGGGAGTGAAGCCAATTGGCCGATACGGTGCTTCGCGGCAGGAGCCGCCGGACTGCCGGACGCCTGGCAGATGCCGCGATCCGGTACGCGGCCATGGGCTGGCCGGTGTGCCCGGGCGCGTTTGCGCCCGGCCGCGCGCAGCGCTCCCCGGCCGTGAGCCGGTCCTGCTCATGTGACCGGATCGGTTGTCCTGCACCGGGCGCCCATCCGATGTCCCCGGCCTGGCAGATCACCGCCAGCACCGATCCTGAGCTGGTAGCCAGGTGGTGGGCGGCATCGCCGGAAGCCAGCATCGTCCTGGTGACCGGCCGCGTATTTGACGTTCTCGACGTGCCGCGGGCGGTCGGGATGACGGCGCTCAGCCGGATTGAGCGAGCTGGCACGCGGCCCGGCCCGGTGGCGATCACTGCCGAGGACCGGGCCTATTTCTTTGTCCGCACCAGGGGTGCACCGGCCGACGAGGACGAGTGGTGGTCGTGCCACCTCGACTGCGAGCCGGAGGAAGTAGCCGAGATCACCGGGCTACGGTGGCACTGCCGGGACAGCTACGTCATCGCGCCGCCGTCGCGGCACGGGGGCTCGGGCTCCGGGCGCTGGCTCCGCGAGCCGGCCAGCTTTCAGCTGCCTGACGGGGTCCCGGTGCTGGAGATGCTGGCCGACGTGTGTGAGGAGATCGGGCAATGACGTCAGGTCGCGGGCGCGCTCAGTCCGCCGAGCTGTTCGCGCGCGCTAGCGCGGTACTGCCGGGCGGGGTGAACTCCCCGGTCCGTGCGTTCGGATCGGTCGGCGGCACTCCGGTCTTCATGGCGTCCGGCAGCGGGCCGTATCTCACTGATGTCGACGGCAACACCTACGTTGACCTGGTGTGCTCCTGGGGCCCGATGGTCCTCGGGCACGCGCATCCGGCCGTGGTCTCGGCCGTGCAGGAGGCGGTCACCCGCGGCACCTCGTTCGGCACGGTTACCGCGGCGGAGGCTGAGCTGGCTCTGGAGATCGCGCAGCGGGCGCCGGTCGAGCGGGTCCGGCTGGTCAACTCCGGGACTGAGGCCACCATGTCGGCGCTGCGGCTGGCGCGGGGCTTTACCGGCCGGCGGCTGGTGGTCAAGTTCGCGGGCTGCTACCACGGCCACGTCGATGCGCTGCTGGCCGCAGCCGGCTCGGGTGTCGCGACCTTCGGGCTCCCTGACTCACCGGGCGTGACGGGCGCCGTGGCGGCTGACACGATCGTGCTGCCTTATAACGACCCCGAGGCCGTCCGTCAGGTATTCGCCGGGCACGGCGACGAGATCGCGTGCCTGATCACCGAGGCGTGCCCGGCCAACATGGGTGTCGTTCCGCCCGCAGCCGGCTTCAACGACCTGCTCGCGGCACTGTGCGCGGAGTACGGCGCCCTGCTCATCATGGACGAGGTGCTGACCGGCTTCCGCGTGACCAGGTCCGGCTGGTACGGCCGGGAGGGCGTGCCGGGCGACCTCATGACCTTCGGCAAGGTGATGGGCGGCGGGCTGCCGGCTGCGGCCTTCGGCGGCCGGGCCGACATCATGGAGCGGCTGGCCCCGTCCGGTCCGGTGTATCAGGCGGGCACGCTGTCCGGTAACCCGCTGGCGACGGCTGCCGGCCTGGCCACGCTGCGGGAGTGCTCAGCCGAGGTCTACCGGCAGATTGACGGTGCCGCCGCCGCGGTCGCGAAGCTCACCGCGGACGCGCTGACCGAGGCCGGGGTGCCGTTCCGGCTGCAGCAGGCAGGCAGCCTGTTCTCGTTCTTCCTCGGCCTGACCGAGCCCGTCCGCGATTTCGGGGCGGCTCGCGGCCAGTCCGCGGCCGCCTACGCCGCCTTCTTCCACGCCATGCTGGACGGTGGCGTGTACCTGCCGCCGTCGCCGTTCGAGGCCTGGTTCCTCTCTGCCGCCCACGACGACAGCGCCGTGAACAAGATCGCGGATGCTCTGCCCGCCGCTGCCGCGGCGGCCGCCGCGGCGCTTGGCTAGCTGCCGATCCTGACTCTCGCGTCGCCGCCCCGGCCTGCCGCAGGCCGGGGACGCAGTCGCGCCCGGGTCTTCGCTGCCGAGTTGTCATGATCTGCGACTAGATGGCGCACGCGATCTGACGAGATGTCATAGGATTACCTAAATCACAGGGGCATCCGGGCTAACAGCCGCCCAGTCCGCTCATTCGATGGTATATGTCTCTGAGGGTTACGTCTGTCACAGCTGACGCGAAGCCTGGAAGCGGGGTTAGTTTTGATCAGTTCTGCCACGGTGGTGACATAGATGTCCTCCGTGAGAACTGTCGATTCACGCCCGGATGAGCACGACGACCAGGCGCCCCAGCTGGTGTCCAGGCATGGCGACACCCTGGTCATGTCTGCGATCACCGTCGACGGCTCCGTCCGCACGGACGAGCCTCAGCGGGCGCCCGCCGGGCCGGTTACTGACGACCCGGGCACTGCCGTCCTCAACATGTCGGACTTCTGGCCGGCCATCGAGGCCGCCGAGGCGGACGAGCAGGCACGGCGCGAGCCCAGAGTCGGCCACGTCCTTGTTCTCATCCCGGCGCACAACGAGGGCTGCCTCCATCGCGCACACGCTCCGGTCCCTGCAGGAGCAGACCACCCCGCCCGCCGAGATCGTCGTGATCTGCGATAACTGCACCGACGACACTGCGGCGATCAGCACTGCCAATGGCGCCCGCGTGATGTCGACGGTCGGCAATACCGACAAGAAAGCCGGGGCGCTGAATCAGGCGCTGGCATGCGTCCTTCCGCAGGTCGGCCGGGACGATCTGATCCTGGCCATGGACGCCGACTCCCAGCTGTGCAGCGAGTGGATCGAGCGCGCGGTGGCGTCGATCTCCCGGAGCCAGAAGATCGGCGCAGTCTGCGGTGTCTTTCTCGGCGAGGACGGCGCGGGCCTCATCGGCCAGTTCCAGCGCAACGAGTACCGCCGGTACGCCCGCCAGGTCGGGCGGCGCAATCAGGCGCCGGTGCTGTCCGGCACCGGCACCCTCTTCCGCGTCCGTGCCCTGCGGGAGATCGCCCGCGAGCGCGGCAAGCGCCTGCCGGGCGCGCCCGGCCAGTGCTACACCACGATCTCGATCACCGAGGACAACGAGATCACGCTCGCCCTGAAGACCATCGGCTACCGATGCTGGTCGGTGAAGGGCTGCAACACTCTGACCGAGGTGATGCCGACCTGGGCCGACCTCTTCCGGCAGCGGCTCAGGTGGCAGCGCGGGACGCTGACTGACCTGCGGACCTACGGCCTGTCGTTCGTCACGGTCGGCTACTGGCTCAAGCAGATCTTCATCTACACGGCGATCGCTGCCACGGTCGCGACCTGGGTCATCATGTGCATCTCGTTCCGGCAGGACCTCGCCGTCAATATCCCGTGGTCCATTGCCATCGGGTCGCTGACGCTTCTCGAGCGGCTCGTCACCGTGCGTAAAGCGGGAATCTGGGGAATGCTGCTGGCACTCGCCCTGATTCCCGAGTTCTGCTACGACCTCTTCAAGTTGTCGTTCTTCATGCGCGCGCTCTACGACAACATGCGCCGGCGGGACGTGTTCTGGAACCACGTGGTTAAAGGCGATGCTTGAGGTTGGCCGCATTGCCTATGTGGTCGTGCAGCTGTTCGAGCCGCCGGGCCGCTGGCTGTTCGTCAAGATCGTCGTAGTTGCCTTCAGCGCGACGGCCATCGCCCGGCTCGTCCCGTGGACGCCCCGGCGCAGCGTCTCGAAGAAGTCCAGGCGCGCGATTCTCGGCATGTGGGGCGTGGCCGCGCTGGTGCTGCTCTGCGGGCTGGCTGGCGCCGGCGTTGTGGTAACCAAGGCGGAGGCCCAGTACACCGCCTTCACCAACCGGCCCGCGCACGCCAGCCTCGCCGCTGATCGCGGCCGCTACCTCGGGATCTACGAGCCGGGGACGCCGGGCACGTACCGGCCCGTGCAGCGCTTCATGACGGCGACGCGCAGCCGGCCCGCCATCGACCTGTACTACAGCAGCTGGGGAACTCCGTTCTTCGCCACCTTCGCCGACGACGCCTACCAGCATCACGCGACGACGCTGATCCAGATGGAGCCCAGCGGATCCGGAGTCAGCCTCTCCGGCATCGCGGACGGGCAAGGACGACGGCTATCTGAGGGCGTTCGCCATTGCGATCAGGACGTTCCGGCATCCGGTGATCATCGGGTTCGGCCCCGAGATGAACGGCAACTGGTATCCGTGGGGTTACACCAGGGCGTCGCCAGCGTCCTTCGTGGCCGCGTGGCGGCACGTCGTGACTGTCTTCCGCGCCTATGGTGCCGATAACGTCACCTGGCTCTGGACGGCGAACGAGGTCTATAACGGCTCCGGTCCGCTGACCGACTACTGGCCCGGCAGCAAGTACGTCACCTGGGTCGGGATCGACGCCTACTTCGTGCCGACTTCTCACAAGTTCGCCAAGGTCATCGGGCCGACCCTGAAGCAGATCCGGCGGATCACCAGCGAGCCCGTCATCATCTCCGAGACCGGCATCGCCCCGCAGGCCGGCAAGGTGACCGTGCTGAAGCAGCTGTTCGCCGGAGTCCGCTCCGACGACCTCCTCGGCTTCATCTACTTCGACGGCAACCAGCTGGAGGACGCCGACTACCACTTCGAGTGGCGGCTGGAAGACAGCCCGGGTGCCGTGGACGCGTACGGCCTGCTCGCGCGGGAGAACGCCAGCCAGCCGCATCCGGCCGTGTCGGCACCCCCGGTTCCGGCCGCCTTGTCCCCGGGCTCCGCATCGTCGTCCGGCAGCCCGTCGCCGTCCGGCAGCCCGTCGCCGTCCGACTCCGGGTCGCCCGCTGACTCTTCCGAGCCGTAGCGGCAGCACAGCCTGGGGGCGCGCTGCCTGCGGGTAGTCTGTGGCCGCTATGACTACTCCGGAGATCAGGCGGCCTGCCGGGACCACGGCGATCGTGCATCTCGTCCGGCACGGCGAGGTGGAGAACCCGCACGGCATCCTGTACGGCCGCATCCCCGGCTATCACCTCTCCGAGACCGGGCGGCTGATGGCCAAGACGGCCGCTGACTACCTCGCCGGCCGCGACGTGACGGTGCTTAAGTCGTCGCCGCTCGAGCGGGCGCTGGAGACGGCGGAGCCGTTCGCCGCCGAGTTCGGCCTCGGCATCGAGGCCGATGACCGGCTGATCGAGTCCTGGAACCACTTCGAGGGGATGCGGTTCGGCGTCGGCGACGGAGCGCTGCGCCAGCCCCGGCACTGGATCCACCTGCGGAACCCGTTCCGTCCCTCGTGGGGCGAGCCGTACCGGGAGGTGGCCGCGCGAGTGCTCGCGGCCGTCCGGGACGCGGCCAGGGAGGCCGACGGGCACGAGGCGGTCTGCGTCAGCCATCAGCTGCCCATCTGGGTGACCAGGAGACTGGTCGAGGGGCACCGGCTGTGGCACGACCCGCGCCGCCGCGAGTGCGCGCTGGGCAGCGTGACGACGCTCACCTTCAGCGGGGACGACGTGACCGGCGTTCAGTACGCAGCGCCCTCGGGCAATGGCCGGCGGCAGGTTGCCGGTGCCTGAACGCCGCCTCAGAACCGCCTGAAAACCAGGGCAAACGCCGGCCCGGCGTCACGCCGCCGGCCGCAGTCCGGCACAATGGGCCCGGTACTACTGCCTGTAGGAGATCTGTTTCGTGCCCCCTCTCGCCAGTCCGCTCCGGTCCGTGATCGGTGCTGCCGCAGCCGCTCTCACGGTGCTCGCGGCGGCTGGCTGCGATGGCGGCGCGATCGGCGCGAACGTGCCGCAGAGCGCCGGGCAGAGCTTCGTCTCCAGCAGCTACACCTCGACGTTCTACGCGATCGGCCACCGGCCGGTCGCGCCGGCGGTGTCGGGCACGACGCTCACCGGCAAGCACCTGAGCCTCGCCGGACTATAAGGGCGACACGATCGTGCTGAACTTCTGGGGCTCGTGGTGCGATCCGTGCCGGGCCGAGGCGCCTGCGCTCGGTGCGCTGGCCCGCCAGCTGCAGTCCAGGGGAGTGCGCTTCGTCGGCGTCGACATCCGCGATGAGCCAGATAGCGCGCTTGCCTTCATGCAGAATTTCAACATCGGCTACCCGAGCCTGAACGACCCCAACGACGAGATCGCGCTGGAGTTCCACAGCACGGTGCCGCCGGCCGATATCCCGACGACGCTGATCATCGACCGCAGCGGCCGGATCGCCGCGAGAATCTTCGGCGCCTCCACGTATGGCCAGCTCAAGGGCCTGGTCGATAAGGTGGCCGGCCTGACGTCATGACGGCTGCTAAGGGTGATGCAATGACCGGACTGCCCGCGGACGGAGAGTTCCGCGAGGCCGCCCCCGACGCCGCCCGCCCGGCAGGTACCGCGACCGCGGAAGCGCCGGCCAGCACTGGCGACGCCGGCGGCCCGGGCCGGGGCACCGGCCGCCCGATGGCCGCCCGGCTCGGCCCTCTCGGCTGGCTGCGGTGGGCCTGGCGGCAGCTGACCTCGATGCGCACCGCGCTGATCCTGCTGTTCCTGCTGGCGCTCGCGAGCGTGCCAGGCTCTGTCCTGCCGCAGGAGGGCATCGACCCGGCTGCCGTCACGCAGTACTACCAGTCGCATCCGTCGCTGGCGCCGATCCTGAACCACCTGTCGCTGTTCAGCGTCTTCGCGGCGCCCTGGTTCGCCGCCATCTACCTGCTGCTGTTCGCCTCGCTGGCCGGCTGCGTCCTGCCCCGCACGTTCCGCCTGGTCGGATCGGCCCGGCAGAAGCCGCCGCGCGCGCCGAGCAACCTGCGCAGGCTGCCCGCCAGCGCGAGCTATGTCACTGACCTGGCACCGGCGGCCGCGCTGCAGAAGGCCAGCAAGCTGCTGGGCGGCCGCAGGTTCCGGCTGAGCGAGGGAGACGGCTGGGTCTCGGCCGAGAAGGGCTACCTGCGCGAGGTCGGCAACCTGCTGTTCCATATCGCGCTGCTGGCCCTGCTGATCTCAGTCGGCCTCGGCGGCATCTGGGGCTACAAGGCCAACCGCCTGCTGATCGTCGGGCAGGGGTTCGCGAATACCCCGACCGCGCTGGACGTCTTCCACCCCGGCCGGCTGGTGAGCCCGAGCGACCTCCAGCCGTTCGCGATCAACCTGCTGAGCTTCCGGGCCGAGTACGAGACCTCCGGGCCCGAGCTCGACCAGCCCATCACCTATGACGCGGGACTGAGCTACACCTCACAGCCGGGCGCCAGGACCCGGCACTACATGCTGACGGTGAATCACCCCCTGGTCGTCGACAGCGTCAGCGTCTACCTGATCGGGCACGGGTACGCCCCGGTCTTCAGGGTCACCGACGGCACCGGCAAGGTGCGCTGGGACGGGCCGGTCCCGTTCATCCCGGTCGACCAGACGACGCTGACCTCGGAGGGCGTCATCAAGGTGCCCGATGCCGAGCCTTACCAGCTCGGCTTCGCCGGCGTCTTCCTGCCCACGGAGGTGGACTCCGGCAACCAGCTGCAGTCCGCGTTCCCGGCCGCGCTGAACCCGCGGGTGAGCCTGGTCGCCTTCAAGGGCAACCTGGGGATGAACTCGGGAGTGCCCCAGTCGGTGTACACACTTGACACCAAGGGCCTCAGCCAGCTCCCGATCGCGGCCCGCCCGCTCGCGGCCGGGCAGTCCATGAAGCTGCCGGACGGCGCGGGCACGATCACCTACCTGGGCTACCAGCAGTGGGTCAGCCTGGCGATCACCTACGACCCCGGCCAGCTGCCCGCCCTGGTCTCCGGCTTCACGGCGCTGGCCGGCCTCATCCTGTCGTTCCTGGTGAGGCGGCGCCGCGTGTTCGTGCGGGCAATCGCGGCGCCGGATGGCAGCACCGAGGTGCTCGTCGGCGGCCTGGCCCGCTCGGACGCTGCCGGGGGCTTCGATACCGAGTTCGCTGAACTGGCCCGGCAGCTCAGGGCCGAGCACGACGGCCGCCAGCTGCAGGCGACTCAGATCGGCGACGGCACAGTCGACGAGACAGAAGATCCTGACGAGCGGGAACGGGGTCGGCTTCCCGTCCCGGCCGGATCAGCTGCGACGGTTGCCAGCGCGACTGCCGATACCGCACCTGCGGCGAATCCAGAGGTACACACCAGCCGAGAGGGAGAGTGAATCTCCGATGCTCGTCAACACCACACTGGCTGACAGCAGCAACGGGCTTCTGCTCAGCGCAGTAGTCCTGTATGCGCTGGCGATGCTGTGCTACGCCGGTGACCTCGCATTCGCGCGGCACCGGGTCATGGCGGGAATCGCCACGGCCAGAGTCGGCCGGGCGGCAGCGGTACCGGAACTAGTCGGCGCGGGCGCCGGCGCCCCGGTGGCGCCGGGTCCGGCCGCGTCGGCCGGAGACGGGTCAGGCATGGCTGTCTCAGCCAGGGATGTGTCAGCCGGCGACGCCGGTATCGACGCCCCGCCTGCGAGCCGCTGGCCGTCGAATGGGTGGCTGCGCCTTGGCTTCGGCCTGACGTGCGTCGGCGCCGGCGTGCACGTGGCTGCCATCCTGACCCGCGGCCTGGCGGAGCACCGCGTGCCGTGGGGCAACATGTACGAGTTCATCGGGGCGTTCACCTGCATGGCCGTCCTGGTGCTGATCGCGGCGGCGGTGTTCTACCGGGCCTATTACATGGGCCTGTTCGTCCTGCTGCCCGTCGTCCTCGCCCTGGGGATCGACCTGACCTGGATCTACACTCCGGCCGGCTCGCTGGTGCCGGCCCTGCAGTCGTACTGGATCGCCATCCACGTGACGGCCATGATCATCGCCATCGGCCTGTTCCTGTTCGGCGCTGTCGTCACCACGCTGTACCTGCTGGCCGACCGGAGCCAGCGGCGGCTGGCCGCCGGCCAGACATCGTGGTCCGCCGGCATCTGGGATCGGCTGCCCAGGCCCGAGATACTGGACCGGCTGTCCTACCGCAGCGTTCTGTTCGGCTTCCCGGTCTGGACCTTCGGCGTCATGGCCGGGGCGATCTGGGCCGACCACGCCTGGGGCCGCTACTGGGGCTGGGACCCCAAGGAGACCTGGTCCTTCATTACCTGGGTCGTCTACGCGATGTTCCTGCACGCCCGCGCGACGGCCGGCTGGCGCGGGCGCAAGGCCGCCTGGATTCACCTGGCCGGATTCGCGTGCCTGATGTTCAACGTCATCGGCGTCAACCTGTTCATCACCGGACTGCACTCCTACGCCGGAATGAGCTGACGCCCCGCCCGGATCAGCAGCGCTAGCCAGATAATGAGTCGTCGCGCTCCTCGCGGATGCGCCGGTCGAGCTCCATCAGGAAGTCCGGGTCGTCGTCCGGGCCAAGCGGCCGCGGGGCGGTGAGGAAGGCGACCGGGCCGGCGGGATCGCCGTAGCCGATGGCCGACTGCGCGGCCGGGTGACGCATGAGGGCCTGGGCCGGCCCGAGTCCGTGCGGCGGGTACGGGTTCGCCCGGTGCAGGGACAGCCGCTGGGGCCTGCCAACGATCAGCCAGGCGATCGCGCCGAAGACCCAGAAGGCGCCCGCGATCAGCAGCCAGGTGCCTTTACCGAACGTAGTGAACTCGGAGTCAGGCGTCATCGTGATGTCGAGCATGCACGGCAGTACAAATCCGACACTAAATAGGATGATAAGAGCACAAGCCAGCCACATGGAGGCAGCCTAGCTGCACAGACGTGGTGTCCGATGATGAAACGCAACATCCGTCTCGTCTGACCCAGCCTGCTACGGGTCCGGGCATTCAGTGACGTTCCGTTACGTCAGCCTGACAGCGTGGGGAACCGGGCATAATCTGACGGCAGCGGCCGGCTCAGCGGGCTCGTTCGTGAGATTGCGCACACTGGGAGTTGACGTCATGCGGCTTCGGTTATTTCGCGGTCGCAGGTGGTGGCCGGGACGCAGGCGCTCACGCCGCGCCGGACCGCGTGCCAGCCGCCGGGACGGCGACATTGCCGCCGCCGCAGGCCGTCCGGCTTCGCTGGCCGGCCCACCGCCGGCAGCGCGGCCAGCAGGCCAGCCCGGCAGCCATCGAAAGACCTCAGGGAGCGGCGCCGGGCGGCCAGGCACCCAGCGCGGCGCTGGCACGCCCGGGTCCGCCGACCCCGGTGCAGCTACTCCCGGCCCGGCTAGTCCCGGCACCGCTACGTCCCGGCACCGCCAGCTCCGGTACCCTAGTCCCGGCACCGCCAGCTCCGGTACCGCTAGTCCCGGCCCAGCTGGTCCCGGCACCGGCAGCCGCGGTGCCCCCAGACGTGCTGGCCCCGAGCGGAACAGGACGGACCGCGGCGCCAGCACCGCGGCCGCGGTCAGGCACGGCCCGGCCGCGGCCCGGGCCGCGATCAGAACCGCGCCCGGCACCCCCGGTACCGCGGACACGGCTGCCGCAACCCGGGCCGCAACCCCGGCCGCAGCGGCGCGCCGGGCAGCGTCGGCCACGGCGGCGGCCAGCTCCGACGCCGTGCCGTGGTATGCGGCAGTGCGGTCCGGGCCGGCCGCGGCAGGCCTGCGGGACTGCGGCGTCCTGGAGGCCGTGCTGGTCCGCGAGTGGGCCGCCGACGCGGCTCCGGCGCCGGAGTCCGTGACTGCCATCACCCGGCTGGCCGAGCTTCCTCTGCTGATCAAGGAGAAGCTCGCGGCCGGGCTCGACGCGATCCACGTGGGTGCAGGCGGCGTTCCCGATCTGGACGACATGGGCGCCCTGGCGGGCGTGCCGCTTCCATCAGGGAACGCGACGTGGGACGCCTGCGCCGGGGCCTACGGCGACCGGAAGATCATCGTCGGCTCCCGGCCGTCGCCGACACCCGACGTGATGTGCCACGAGGTCGGGCACGCGCTGGACGACCTCGACGGAGACGGGGGGAACTGGCAGTCAGACTCGGCGGCATTCCGGGCCCTGTACGCCCGGTGCCTTCCGCATCTGGCCAGCGAATTTCACCGCCATGCGAGTTCGCTTGGCCGGCGGGAGTTCTTTGCTGACGCGTTCGCCGCGATCGCCTCGAGCCAGCGGCCCGCGCTGGTGGAGATGCTGTCCGGCGACACCAGGTCAGCACTCGATGTCATGCTCTACTTCAACGTGCGTTACGGCATGTAATGAGGTCTCTGCAGCGATGTTCGTGATCCGGCTCACCAGCGGCAACCTGCTGGTACCCGAGTACGCACTGGCGGAGGACGGCTCCGTGCGCGGTGACGCGTACGTGGAGATCGGTCCCGACCACGCCGATTATGAGCGGCTCGCCGCGCAGGCGATCACGCAGGCCGAGGATGAGGCACGGCGCGAGCGGTGGCGCGACGGTGACGATGCACTGCGCCGGGAGTTCCTCGACTACCTGGCCAGGCATGGTGCTGACGGCGGCTGGAACGACTCGCCGTAGGCACGCGGCCAGACGGCCATCGGCAGCCAGCTAAGGCAGCCCTGCCAGCTGTACCCGCGAGCAGGCCGGCCGTCCCCGTGTGAGCTCTGCGGTGTCAGCTCCGCCCCGCCGCGTGTCAGCCTGCCTCCGCGGTGTCAGGGTGTCCGGCAAGCAGGTCACGCACTTCGGTCTCCCGGAAGCGGCGGTGACCGCCGGGGGTGCGGATGCTGCTGATCCGCCCCGACGCTGCCCACCGTGTGACAGTCTTTGGGTCGACTCTGAAGAGTGCGGCTACTTCCCCCGGTGTGAGCAAGCGCTCACTGTTGCCGTCCATCGTTTTCTACTCTCCCTGGTCCCTGAGGGTCAGTCCACAAGTGTCGCAGAAACTCGCGAACTTAGCCACAAACGGCAGCTTTATCCCTCGATTCGGAATATTCCGTCTCCACTCTCAGTCAAGCCTGGAGTCACGATCTGAGTCAAGTGACTGAGTCATGACCTTCTATCAAGTCTGGCCTGGTTAGCACCCTGGAGGCCAGAGGATTCCGAGTCGTATTCCGGGGCAGGCCGGGCGAGTCCGCCAGCCGCCGGAGGGACGGCCGTCATGACCGCCGGCGTGCACTAGGCTGTGTAGTGCCATGCGAGCGACTCTGTCCTACACGCTGCTGCGGCTGCTGCTGTTCTTGGCCGTCGCGATCATCCTCGCGCTGTGCGGCGTCCACGGCATCACGCTGCTGGTAGTGGCCCTCATCGTCAGCTCGATCATCAGCCTGCCGCTGCTGTCGAGGCTGCGGGACCGCATGTCGACGTCCCTGACGGGCCGGATCTCCGGCTTCAAGACGAACCTCGACGCGGCCACGAAGGCCGAGGACGCCGACTAGCGGCGCTCGCCAGCTGGCGAACGGCCAGCTGGCGAACGGCCCAGCTGGCGAACGGCCCAGTGGCGCGCGGCCTTACCGGCCCGCCGGCGCTGATCGGTGAGCCAGCCGCCCGCGATCAGCATCCGCAGGACTGCCTGCACGGCGTCCGGCCGGCTGATGGCTGAGGTGTCGATGACCAGCTCGGCATCCGCGGGCTCCTCATAGGGATCGGACACCCCGGTGAACTGGGTGATCACCCCGGCCCTGGCCTTCGCGTACAGGCCCTTGCGGTCGCGCGCCTCGCACACTTCCACCGGCGTGGCCACGTGGATCAGGAAGAAGTCGCCGACCTCGCTCACCATCTGCCTGACCTGCGCCCGCGCGGACGCGAAGGGCGCGATCGGCGCGCAGATCGCGATGCCGCCGTGCCGGGCGACCTCGGCGGCCACGAAGCCGATCCTGGCGATGTTGAGATCGCGGTCAGCGCGGGAGAACGTCAGGCCCGCCGACAGCAGCTGCCGCACCAGGTCGCCGTCCAGCAGCGACACCTGGCGGTCACTGCGCTCGGCCAGAACGTCGGCCAGGTCTCGCGCGATCGTCGACTTACCCGACCCGGATAGCCCGGTCAGGAAAAGCACGAGACCACGCTGGGAACGAGGCCGCCGTACCCGCTGCAGCTCGCGCTCCACGGCCGTGGGGACCACCCACGGCGGGATAGCGCTGCCTGCGTCCAGCAGATCACCGAGCTGGTCGGCGGACAGGTCCTCGCGTTCCAGGCCGGCCTCGATCAGCGCGTGCGGCCGCCAGACTTCCGCGCGCGGGTCGTACGCCCAGTCACCGGAGGCGACGACCGGGATAGTCGCGCAGGCCGCCAGGTCGGCGGCCGGCGGAATGTCAGCCGCGGCGGGTGCGGCGCCGTCCGCCATCAGGTGCGTGGCACCGTAGGCGGCCGCGATCCTCGCGCGGATGGCGACCTCGCGCGCCCGGTCGGCCGGGCTTGCTGTCGCTCCCGGCCGGGGCGGCAGCGGCACCGGGATGACCTGCGCGCTCGCCGGGAGGCTCGGCATGGCGGCCAGCACGGCCCGGATGAGTGCCTGCGGCGTGCCGACCACCTGAGCGTGGCCGCTCACCAGAGGCAGGATCAGAATGCGCGCCTTCAGCTGCCCGGCCAGATGCTTGACCTGGCCGATCTGACGGCTGCCGAGCGGACCGCGGGTGGCGAACGCCAGTACCGGCCCCTCACCGTGTCCGTCGCGGCTGTCAGCGGGGCTTCGCATGAGCCGGCGGAATGGCCCGTGCTCCGGCGGCCGGTTGGCCGATACCGGTCCGGCCAGCCGCACCAGACCACCGGGACTGCCGGGACCGCCGTCCTGGCCGAGCGCGGTCCGCTCCGTGATGGTCAGCATCGCGATCGGGGTGCCCTCGGGGTCGGCGAGCAGCAGCCGGCCGGACGGCTCGGCGCCGGCCGGGACAGACTGGGCCGGCAGGTCAAGCGTCACGATCGCGGGGAACGGGGTGCCGTCGGCCAGCTGCCAGTGCGCGGCCACCGCGGCTGCATCGGCCTGCGTCATGAATCCGGTCAGCGGCGCGAACGCGCCCGACAGCAGCAGCTCGAGGTCACCAAGCTGGGTCGCGCTGAGGGTGGCTGTCGGCAGCGAGCTGAGCTCAGTCGGCGACATGGCCTCAGCCTCGGCGGTCACGTTCTGGCCCTCCCGGGAGTTGCGCGCGGCCGGACTGTGCGGGGGCGCCGGCTGACGACGACTGGTAAGCGTCACGCAAGTCCCGAGACTACCGCGATGTGTCGCAGGGCCAGCGGCCATCTGCCGCTGGCCTGGCTCCGGCGAGGCGGCGAGCAGAGCGCCCTGGCGGTTCCGGGCATTCTCGCTGACCATTTGCCTGGGTTTGGGCGCCGGAAACTGACAGGGTGCGCCCCTCGCCTCTGGTACCGGGTCCTGACGCACTGAGGATCGGCTCGGGACTGAGCGCGGGCGGCGTAAACTAGCGGGTATCCCGTTGTCGTGCGCTGCACCGGCCACTGGCGTCTGAGCTCAGGGCCCGTTGCATCTCGGCGCGGGCGTTTCGTGCTGCCTCAGTTAGGACGCAATGACCCTCTCCGGACTTCTCCCGGTGATTACCGCTGACTCTGAGCTTCGGCAGGCGCTTGATCAGGCTGCCGCGCTCCCGGAGCTCGGCGGGGACCTGATCGCGCCTGCAGCCCTTCGCCCGCTGCTGGTCGCGGCCCTCACCCGCGCCACTGCGGCGGACGGGACAGTAGCCGAGGGCCAGTCGCCCGGCGGGTTCGCGCTGGCAGTCACGGCGACGGCTCGCGAGGCGGAGGAACTGGCCGCCGCACTCAGCTCGCTGATCGGCGAGGACGCCGTCGGCTATTTCCCGGCGTGGGAGACGCTGCCGCACGAGCGGCTGTCGCCCCGGTCCGACACCTCGGGCCAGCGGCTGGCCGTGCTGCGCCGGCTCGCGCACCCCGACGACTCGGACGCGAGGTCAGGCCCGCTCCAGGTGGTGACGACGCCGGTCCGCAGCCTGCTGCAGCCGATGGTGTCCGGCCTCGGCGAGCTCGCGCCGGTCAGGCTGGCCGGGGGCCAGGAGGCGAGCCTCGACGACACCGTCACGCACCTGGTCGAGATCGGCTACGCGCGCGTCGAGATGGTCGAGCGCCGGGGCGAGATCGCCGTGCGCGGCGGACTGCTCGATGTGTTCCCGCCCACTGAGGAGCACCCGCTGCGGGTGGAGTTCTGGGGCGACGAGATCGAGGAGATCCGCTACTTCAAGGCCGCTGACCAGCGCAGCCTCGCCAACGCCGAGGACGGCCTGTGGGCGCCGCCGTGCCGCGAGCTGCTGCTCACGCCGTCCGTGCGCGACCGCGCCAGGCAGCTGGCAGCCGAGTGGCCCGGCCTCGGCGACATCCTCGGCAAGATGGCCGAGGGCATCACGGTCGAGGGCATGGAGGCGCTCGCGCCAGCCCTGACCGACAAGATGGACCTGCTGCTTGACTACCTGCCGCGCGGCGGCAAGATCATTGCCTGCGATCCCGAGCGGATCCGCGCCCGCGCGGCTGACCTGGTCTGGACCAGCCAGGAGTTCCTCGAGGCGTCCTGGGTGAACGCCGCGGCCGGCGGCGAGGTCCCGATTGATCTCGGCGAGGCGGCGATCAGGCCGATCGCCGAGGCACGCGGCCTGGCGGCAAGTCTCGGCCTGCCCTGGTGGACGATCACGCCGTTCGCGGCGGCCGAGCCGGCGGCGGCGACTGGCCGCGATGCCCGTGGTGCGGTCAGCAGTGGTGCGGTCAGCAGTGGTGCGGTCAGCAGTGGTGCGGTCAGCAGCGGTGCGGCAGGCAGCGGTGCGGCGGGCAGCGGTCCGGACGGCGGCGATGACGACCGCGGCCAGGAGGACGCTGACGATGAGGCGGGCGCGTTCCCGATCTCGGCGGAGCCAGCTCCCGGATACAGGGGCGATACCCGCCGCGCGCTAGCCGACATCCGGCGGTGGCTGGCCGACGACTGGCGCGTCGTGCTGGTCACCGAGGGCCACGGGCCGGCCAGGCGGCTGGCCGAGCTGCTGCGCGGCGAGAATCTCGGCGCGAGAGACGGCGACCTGGCGGAGCCGCCTGAGCCGGGGCTCGCGCACGTCGCGACCGGCCTGCTGGAGTCGGGTTTCGTCTGGCCGGCGATCCGGCTGGTCGTGCTGGCTGAGGCGGACCTGGCCGGCACGCGGTCGGGCACGCGGCAGTCGCACCGGATGCCGAGCCGGCGCCGCGGCGGCATCGACCCGCTCCAGCTGACACCCGGCGACTTCATCGTGCACGAGCAGCACGGCGTCGGCCGGTACCTGGAGATGACCAGCCGGACCGTGCAGGGCGCGACCAGGGATTACCTGGTGATCGAGTACGCGCCGAGCAAGCGCGGGCAGCCGCCGGACCGGCTCTACCTGCCCACCGACCAGCTCGACGAGGTCACGCGCTACACCGGCGGCGAGGCGCCCGCCCTGCACCGGCTCGGCGGCGCTGACTGGGCCAAGGCCAAGGGCCGCGCACGCAAGGCCGTCCGGGACATCGCGGCCGGGCTCATCCGGCTGTACCAGGCACGGATGGCCTCGCCGGGGCACGCGTTCGGGCCGGACACGCCCTGGCAGCGCGAGCTGGAGGACGCCTTCCCCTACGTGGAGACGCCCGACCAGCTGGCCGCCGTGGACGAGGTCAAGGCCGACATGGAGCGCGCGGTCCCGATGGACCGGCTGATCTGCGGCGACGTCGGCTACGGCAAGACCGAGATCGCCGTCCGGGCCGCCTTCAAGGCCGTGCAGGACGGTAAGCAGGTCGCCGTGCTGGTCCCGACTACGCTGCTGTCCGCGCAGCATTTCGCCACCTTCAGTGAGCGGTACGCGCCGTTCCCCGTCGCCGTGCGGGCAATGTCGCGGTTCCAGTCGGCGGCTGAGGTCGCCGAGACGCTGGAGGGGCTCGCGTCCGGCAAGGTCGACATCGTGGTCGGCACGCACCGGCTGCTGTCGCCCGAGACCAGGTTCGCCCGGCTCGGGCTGCTGATCATCGATGAGGAGCAGCGGTTCGGCGTCGAGCACAAGGAGTACCTCAAGCAGCTGCGCACTGAGGTGGACGTGCTGGCCATGTCGGCAACGCCGATCCCGCGCACCCTGGAGATGGGCATTTCCGGGATCAGGGAGATGTCCACGATCCTGACGCCGCCCGAGGAGCGGCACCCGGTGCTGACCTCGGTGACACCGTACGACGAGAGGCAGATCGCGGCCGCCATCCGGCGCGAGCTCCTCCGGGACGGCCAGGTGTTCTTCGTGCACAACCGGGTGTCCTCGATCAACAAGGTGGCGGCCCGGCTGGCTGAGCTGGTGCCCGAGGCGCGGATCGGCATCGGCCACGGGCAGATGAACGAGCACACGCTCGAGAAGGTCATGAGCGGCTTCATCGAGCGCGACTTCGACGTGCTGGTGTCCACCACGATCGTTGAGTCGGGCCTGGACATTCCGAACGCCAACACGCTGATCGTGGACCGGGCTGACGCCTACGGCCTTCCTGACCTGCATCAGCTGCGCGGCCGCGTCGGCCGCGGGCGGGAGCGCGGGTACGCCTACTTCCTGTACCCGCCGGAGAAGCCGCTGACCGAGACCGCGCACGAGCGGCTGGCCACGCTGCAGCAGCACACCGGGATCGGGGCCGGCCTGCATATCGCCATGAAGGACCTGGAGATCCGCGGCGCCGGGAATCTGCTCGGCGGCGAGCAGTCCGGGCACGTCGCGGCCGTCGGCTTCGACCTGTACGTGAAGATGATCGGCGAAGCCGTCCGCGAGCTGCGGGGCGACGGGCCGGCGGAGCGGTCAGAGGTCAGGGTCGAGCTGCCGGTCGACGCTCACATCCCGCACGACTACGTGACGGGCGAGCGGCTGCGGCTCGAGGCCTACACGCGGATCGCCTCGATCAACTCGGTGCATGACATCGATGGCGTCAGGGATGAGCTGGCTGACCGCTACGGCGCAGTTCCGGTCCAGGTCGAGAACCTGCTCGCGGTCGCCCGGCTGCGCGCGGTTGCGCGGGAGGCCGGGCTGACCGACATCACGCTGCAGGGCAATCACGTCAGGTTCGGGCCGGTTGACCTGCCGGAGTCGCGTCAGGTCCGGGTGCAGCGCCTGTACCCCGGCACCATACTGAAGTCGGCCGTCAGTACCATGCTCGTACCGGTGCCGAAAGCGGTACCCGGCACGCGAGCAGGGTCGGGCAGCACGCGGGCCGGTAGCGGGCAGACCATCTCGCTTGGCGCGCCCCCGCTCCGCGGCACCGAGCTGCTGGGCTGGTGCGAGGAGCTGATTACCTCAGTGCTGGCCGGGCTGGCGCCCAGCGACGGAAGCAGCTGAGCTGGCGGAAGTCCCTGGCCGGGCCAGGGACGACAGGGTAAGGATGAAGATCGTCATGTCCCGCAGTTGGGTGAAGATAGCGGCGGCGGTGGCCGTCGCCGGCCTTGCCGTGTCGGCATGCAGCACGACGAAATTCGGCGCCGCCGCGCTCACCGGGGACAGCCGGATCTCGTCGTCCCAGCTGACCACCCAGGTGGCCAACCTGAACTCGGCCTACCAGGCCGACAAGGCCAAGGGCGTCAAGCCGCAGCGGGCGACCGCGCAGGAGACGCAGCAGGTGCTGACCTGGCTCATCCTGTTCCGCGTCTACGACAAGATCGCTGCTCAGCACAACATCAACGTCACGCCGGCGCAGGCGCAGAAGGAGCAGGCGGGGCTGACGAGTCAGGCCACGTCCGACAAGGTGACGCTGACCGAGTACGTGTCGGCAGGCGGCGCGCTGCCGCCTGACCTGCTGCCGCAGCTGGACCGCTACTTCGCGATCCTGTCGGCCCTGGAGGGACGCCTCGACGGCGGTAAGGCCCCGACCAGCACGGCCACGCAGACCAAGCTCGAGGCCTCCGTGGCGCACCAGCAGTGCCTGGCGTCGAAAGATCTCGGGGTGACAGTGAACCCGCAGTTCGGCGTCTGGGACTACAACAGCTACTCGGTCGTCCCGGCGCCCCCGACGCTTGCAGCCAACCCGACCCCGTCCGCCTCGCCGAGCCCGATCGCGACGACGGCGCCCTGCTGATCGTGCGGAGTGCCAGGTGACCGGCCGGCCCGGTGGCGCGCAGGACGCGCCCGAGGCGGCCCAGTCTGAGGCAGCCCAGTCTGAGGCAGCCCAGTCTGAGGCGGCCCAGTCGGAGGCAGCACAGCCAGAGGCAGCGGCGCCGGCCCGCGGGGTCGAGCCTGATCGAGCTGGTCCGGGTGATGGACGTCCTGCGGCGTAACTGCCCGTGGGATGCGCGTCAGACGCACAGCAGCCTGACTCCGTACCTGCTCGAGGAGACCTACGAGGCCGTCGACGCGCTGGCCGCAGGCGATGACGCCGCCATCGCGGAGGAGCTGGGCGATGTTCTCCTGCAGGTGGTGTTCCACGCCCGGATCGCGCAGGAGCGGACCGACGGCACCGGCTACGACATCGACGACGTGGCCGACGGCATCATCTCGAAGCTGACCAGGCGCCATCCGCACGTGTTCGGCGATGTCAGCGTGTCCGGCCCGGACGAGGTCACGCAGAACTGGGATGCGATCAAGGCCGCCGAGCGGGCCGCGAAGCGAGCCACGCCAGGCGCAGGCGGCGCGGACGAGCGGCCGTCCGCGCTGGACGGCGTGCCGATGAGTCAGCCTGCCCTGTCGCTGGCTGCCCAGCTGCTGCGCCGGGCCGAGAAGGCGGGCGCTCCGCCCGCGCTGGCCGACCCTCAGGGCGCGGAGGGCGTTAGCTCTCCCGCCGACGGCGCTTCCGGACAGCTCATGGGGCGTGACTGTTGGATCTGCCGCCACTAGAGGGGCGGCAGATCCAGCAGCACGCCCCATCGAGGCTGACCGATCCGGCCGAAGCCGGCGAGATCGGCCGCGAGCTGCTCGCCCTGGTGAACCGGGCGCGGGCCGCGGGCATCGATCCCGAGCTGGAGCTGCGCGCCGCCGCGCTTGCCTACGCTGAGCGCGTGCGGGCCTGGGAAGCCGGTGCAGGCTAACGCCGGCGAGCGCGGAAGGCTGGCCGTACCGGCGTGGCCCGCCGCCCTCGGCTCGCGCTGGCTCTACTAGGCTCCATTCAGACCCCATAGCGCCGCTATCCCTCGCAGGAGCATCACTGTGGCCTCGATCGAAGGCATTTTCGCCAGGCAGATTCTCGACTCCCGTGGCAACCCGACGGTGGAAGTCGAGGTGGTGCTCGACGACGGGAGCCTGGGCCGGGCAGCAGTGCCGAGCGGAGCGTCCACCGGCATTTTCGAGGCGGTCGAGCTTCGCGACGGCGGCGAGGAGTACGGCGGCAAGGGCGTCAGCAAGGCGGTCCAGGGCGTCATCGACGAGATCCAGCCCGAGCTGCTCGGCTACGACGCTGATGACCAGCGCATGATCGACCAGGAACTGATCGACCTGGACCGGACGCCCGACAAGTCGCGGCTCGGGGCCAACGCGATCGTCGGGGTCAGCCTCGCGGTCGCCAGGGCGGCGGCCGAGTCGTCGGGGCTGCCGCTGTTCCGCTATCTGGGCGGCCCGAACGCGCACCTGCTCCCGGTCCCGTGCATGAACATCCTCAATGGCGGCGCGCACGCCGACTCCAACGTCGACATCCAGGAGTTCATGATCGCTCCGGTGGGGGCGAGCACCTTCTCCGAGGCGGTGCGCTGGGGTGCGGAGACTTATCACGCGCTGAAGGCCGTACTCAAGCAGCACGGGCTGAACACCGGCGTCGGCGACGAGGGCGGCTTCGCACCGGATCTGGAGCACAACCGGGCCGCGCTCGACCTGATCGTGGAGGCCATCGGCAAGGCCGGCCTCGCGCCTGGCCGCGACGTGGCGCTGGCGATCGACGCCGCGGCCAGCAATTTCCTTGACGGCGAGCGGTACGCCTTCGAGGGCGGGGCCAAGACGGCCGCGGAGATGACCAGCATTTACGCGCAGTGGCTGGACAACTATCCGATCGTCTCGCTGGAGGACCCGCTGGGCGAGGAAGACTGGCCTGGCTGGCGGGAGCTGACAGCTGAGCTGGGCGACCGGGTCCAGATCGTCGGCGATGACATCTTTGTCACCAACCCTGTGCGCATCCGGCGCGGCATCGCCGAGAAGGTGGCGAACTCGCTGCTGGTCAAGGTGAACCAGATCGGCACGCTGACCGAGACGTTCAGCGCCGTTGATCTCGCTCATCGCAGCGGTTACACCACGATGATGAGCCACCGGTCCGGTGAGACCGAGGACACCACGATCGCTGACCTGGTCGTGGCGCTGAACTGCGGTCAGATCAAGACCGGGGCGCCGTGCCGCTCGGAGCGCGTGGCGAAGTACAACCAGCTGATGCGGATCGAGGAGCAGCTCGACGACGGCGCGGCCTACGCGGGCCGGGCGGCCTTCCCGCGGTCGGCAGCCGACGGCCAGTGAGCCCGGACGGGACGGCGGGGCGGACGGGCCTGCGGCCTGTCCTGACCGCGCGCCCGAAGCTCACCGGCCGGGCCGCTGTCCTGGCGATCGTGCTCTGCGCGATCGCGCTGACCCTGGCGTACCCGGTCCGCGAGTACCTCGCGGAGCGCGCCCAGATCGACCAGCTCGCGACCGCTAACGCACGCCTGGCGACGAACGTCAGCCAGCTGCGCTCGCAGGCGAAGGCGCTGACCTCCCCGACCGTGATCGAGCAGGAGGCGCGGGACAACCTGCATATGTGCTTCCCGTCGCAGACCTGCTACGAGGTGATCCTTCCGGTCAGGCGGCACGCGGCGGCGCAGCCCGTGGCCGGCCGCGACGCCCTGGTACGGACGGCTCTGGGAATCGGTCAGGAAAGCAGACCGGGCTCCGGCGAGGTGAGCAGGTGACCGAGCCTGACGGCCCGGCGCCAGCTGACCTGGCCATAGTCGCCGAGCAGCTGGGCCGGCCCCCGCGCGGCGTCCAGGCGGTGGCGCACCGGTGCCCGTGCGGCCTGCCGGACGTGGTGCAGACCGCGCCCCGGCTGCCGGACGGCACGCCGTTTCCGACGCTGTTCTACCTCACCTGCCCGCGCGCCGCCGCCGCGATCAGCCGGCTGGAGGCGGGCGGCCTGATGCGCGAGATGACCGCGCGGCTGGCGTCCGATGCCAGCCTGCGCGCCCGCTACCAGGCGGCGCACGAGGACTACCTGGCCCGCCGGGACGCCGCTGCCCGCCGGGCCGGGGTGGAGCCGCTTCCGCCCGGCACGCAGAGCGCCGGCGGCATGCCGGACCGGGTCAAGTGCCTGCACGCGCTCGCGCGCAGGAACTCGCGGTGCCGGGCGCGAACCCGCTCGGCGATGAGGCGGTCCTGGCCGCGGGCCCGTGGTGGCAGGCTGGGCCCTGCGCGGGGCCGCACCGGGCGGGTCCGGTGCCGACGGCGGCTGACAGCAGCCGGGAGGCGGACTGATGACCAGGCGCGTGGCGGCGATCGACTGCGGCACGAACTCGCTGCGGCTGCTGATCGCGGACGTGGATCCGGGACGGCATACGCTCACCGACGTCGAGCGCCGGATGGAGATCGTCCGCCTGGGGCAGGGTGTGGACGCCACCGGCATGCTGGCCCCGGCGGCGCTGGAGCGGACGCTGCGGGCGCTGGCCGGACTATGCCGGCGACATCCGCCGCTCGGGGGCCAGCGCGGTGCGGATGGTGGCGACCAGCGCGACCAGGGACGCGGGCAATGCCGCCGACTTCATCCAGCGGCGTGCAGCGGGCGCTCGGCGTCGCGCCCGAGGTGATCACCGGCGAGGAGGAGGCCAGGCTGTCGTTCGCCGGGGCGACCGCCGAGCTTGCCGCGGCCGGCGCCAGCGCCGGCCCGCGGCTGGAACCGCCCTACCTGGTGGTGGACATCGGCGGCGGGTCCACCGAGTTCGTGGTCTGGGCGGGAACGGGGCCGCCGGCATCCGCTGATCTCTCCGCCATCTCGGTGGATATCGGCTGCGTCCGGCTGACCGAGCGGCACCTGCACTCCGACCCGCCGCGGCCGGCCAGGTCAGCCGCCGCCACTGCGGACATCGACGCGGCGCTGGCGGACGTGGCGGCCGCAGTCCCGGTGGCCGAGGCCCGCACGCTCGTCGGCCTCGCGGGGTCCGTCACCACGGTGACGGCCATCGCGCTCGGGCTGGGCGCCTACGACCCGGCTCGCATCCACCACGCCCGGCTCGCGGCCGGCACCGGTGCACGCGGTCACGGCAGCAGCTGCTGGGCCAGACCCGTGAGCAGCGCGCGGCCATCGGGTCGATGCACCCGGGCCGGGTCGACGTGATCGGGGCGGGCGCGCTGGTCCTGGACCGGGTGCTGCACCAGTTCGGCTTCGCCGAGGTGGTGGCCAGCGAGCACGACATCCTGGACGGCATCGCCTGGTCGCTCGCCGGCGGTGCCTGACTGCCAGGCCCGGCCGCCGCCGGGCACAGCACCGGCCGGATGGCTGCCGTCCCGCCGGGCAGCGGCTGGCCAGGCGATCCGGCGACGGCGGCGACGCCCGTCGCGCGCGAGCCGGCCGATGTTCGCGCGCTCGCTGCCAGCGCCGGCACCCTGGCCGAGCTGACGGCGCGGCGAGTCGGTCTGCCGGGCCTGCGCCCGGCTGGTCGATGGCGCGAGCAGGTGGCCCTGACCAGGCGGCGCTCGTTCGAGACTGAGACGTACTGGGGACGGCCGGTGCCGGGCTGGGGCGACGACGCGGCCGCGCATCCTGATCGTCGGCCTGGCGCCGGCCGCGCACGGCGGCAACCGGACCGGGCGCGTCTTCACCGGTGACCGCAGCGGCGACTGTGCTGTTCGCCTCGCTGTGGCGCTGCGGGCTGGCCGTCCAGCCGGAGTCAGTCGCCGCCGGTGACGGCCAGCGGCTCATCTCGGCGCCCGGATGGTCGGCCGCGGTGCGCTGCGCGCCGCCGGCGAACAAGCCGACCCTCCGAGCGAGACACCTGCGCGCCGTGGCTGGCCGCCGAGTTCGACCTGCTGGCCGCGACCTTGCGGGTCATCGTCTGCCTCGGCGCATTTCGCCTGGCAGGCGCTGTGGCCGCAGCTCTCGGATGCCGGGTTACGAGGTCCCGCGGCCCCGGCCGCCGTTCGGGCACGGCGCCGAGGTCAGGCTGGCCGCTCCGGCCGGGCGGTCAGCGCGCAGCGGCCTCGTCGTGCTCGGCTGCTACCACCCGAGCCAGCAGAACACCTTCACCGGCCGGGTGACCGAGGGCATGCTCGACGGGATCTTCAGCCGGGCACGGGAACTGTCCGGGTAACGGCGGCAGGGATTACCCTGGGTAATAAGAATGGCGTTCTCGTCACTGCGAGTATCAGCGTGCGAAAGATCGCATCGATTAGATTCACGACATTGGCTCGTGAAACAGATTCCCAGTAATTGCCTTATCTGGAATACCGAATGGGCGCGAGGTATCATCGCACTGCCCCCGTAGCCCAAGGGAAGAGGCCGGCCCCCTAAAAGGGTCCCCAGTGTCGGTTCGACTCCGACCGGGGGTACTGATGACCTGCGGTAACGCCTAGTCTGTCACTGTCGGCTCGGCTGACTAATCATTCAGTCATTGCGTCCGTTTCACTGAGTTCAGTGACTATTTGCCGGGCGGCAGGCAGGCCGTGACTCTGCTTCATTACTCTCCGGTAATGGGACTGTCAACGCTTTTCGGGCAACATTCAGAACCCCGGCGCGGCGCACCGAGAAACCATTTGCCGCCTAACCGCCCGCCTTTCCCTTGCATCAGCCGCTCACGTCCGGTCCGGCGCGGTCGATGGTTATTCTGACGATCAGCCGCCTGTCGCGGCGCATGGCCTCGCGGTAGTCGTCCCAGTCCGGGTGCTCGCCGGAGATACGGCGGTAATAGTCCTCGAGCAGGGGCAGCGCCTCCGGCAGGTGGATGATCTCAGCATCGCCCTCGGCCTGGACCCACTCGCCGAAGAATCCGTCGTTGATGACGCAGAGCGACGCCCGCGGATCCCTGGCGAGATTCTTCGCCTTGATGGCGGTCTCCCGGGTGCTGATCAGCACCCGGCCGTCGTCAGCTACTGCTGCGACAACAGGCGACAGCTGCGGTCGGCCATCTGACCTGGTCGTAGCCAGAATCGCCCGCGGGTGGCTGGACAGGAAGCTGACTGCGCGACCTATGTCCACGGCAGCGGTCAGGCGCTGTAAAGCCTGCTGCGCCGCTGCAGTTCGTACTCATGCACGATCGCGCTGGCGTAGCCGTGCGACAGGCCGTGCTCGTCGGACAGCCAGTGCGCACGCTCAGTGCATCTGAGGAACGAGGGTCCGGATTCAAGCCGGCTGAACCACTCTCGGAGCTGAAGTCCCGTGACGGTCGGGATACGGGCGATCAGGTTCTGATGCATCTCCGGAGAGTGGGTCAGGGACAATCTGCACCTCCAGCGTGAGGGAGTCCTTGCTGTCGAGAGTGCACCACCGGCAGCCCTCTGACAACCCCCTGCTGGCACCCTTCCGTAATGCCCCGTTTGGCAAGTGGCCTGTATCCGGCAAAGTACGCGCAGCTGGTGGCGGCTCAGCGCAGGCGGAGCCGCTACCAGCAGAAAGCGCGCAGACGGGATATACCGGCGGCAGGCTAGCTCAGCCGCTCGAACATCATGGCCATGCCCTGGCCGCCGCCCACGCACATGGTCTCCAGCCCGATCGACTTGTCATGGAACTGGAGGCTATTGAGGAGCGTGGAGGTAATGCGCGCGCCGGTCATGCCGAACGGGTGACCGACCGCGATCGCGCCGCCGTTGACGTTGAGCTTGTCGATGTCGATGCCAAGGTCGGTGTAGGACGGGATCACCTGGGCGGCGAATGCCTCGTTGATCTCGACCAGGTCCATATCGTCGATGGTCATGCCTGCCCGGCTGAGCGCCTGCCGGGAGGCACCGACCGGGCCGAGTCCCATGATCTCGGGGGACAGCGCGGTGACGCCGGTCGAGATGATCCGGGCGAGCGGGGTGATGCCGAGCTCGGCAGCCTTGGTGTCGCTCATCACGATGACCGCCGCCGCGCCGTCGTTGAGCGGGCAGCAGTTGCCGGCCGTGACCGTCCCGTCCGGCCGGAACACCGGCTGAAGCTGGGAGACCTTCTCCAGCGAGGTGCCGGGCCTGCGGGCCGTCATCGGCGGAGACCACGCTGCCGTCGGGCAGCGTGACCGGGGTGATGTCCCGCTGCCAGAAGCCGTTAGCCAGTGCCTTCTCGGCCAGGTTCTGCGAGCGGACGCCGAACTCGTCCTGCGCTGCCCTGCTGATGCCGCGCTGCTGAGCGACGTTCTCGGCGGTCTGGCCCATGGCAATGTAAATGTCCGGGATGTTGCCGTCCTCGCGCGGGTCGGCCCAGGTCGAAGCCGCCCTTGGCCATCTCGTCGGCCCTGGCCTCCGCGTCGGCGAAGACCGGGTTCTTGGTGTCGGGCAGGCCGTCGCTGCTGCCCTTGCCGAAGCGGCTGACGGTCTCGACGCCCGCCGAGATGTAAATGTCGCCCTCGCCGGCCTTGATCGCGTGGAAGGCCATCCGCGTGCTCTGCAGCGAGGAGGAGCAGTACCGGGTGATGGTGGTGCCGGGCAGCGAGTCGTAGCCGAGCATGACGGCGACCACCCTGGCCATGTTGTAGCCCTGCTCGCCGCCGGGCAGCCCGCAGCCCAGCATCAGGTCGCTGATCTCGTGCCGGATCAACCTGCGGCACCTTGGCCAGTGCGGCCGCAACCAGCTGGGCGGTCAGGTCATCGGGCCGGATGCTGGTCAGCGAGCCCTTGAAGGCGCGGCCGATAGGCGAGCGTGCGGTCGCGACGACGACTGCCTCTGGCATGACGGCTCCCTGCGAAAGTCTGGAGGTAGTTAACCCGACAGTAGCTTATGCATCGGTTCCTGCCACCTGCAGCTTCCGGGAGGACCGGGCCGGCCTGCACCCCGCCTTGGGATAACGTCAGAGGCCTCAGATGTGGCCCTGACCGGCGCGGACCTGGCAGCTACGGCGCGTACCGGCGAGACCCAAGGCGGGCAACGATGCACGTTCACGATTCCCTCATCGAGCTGGTCGGGAACACGCCGCTAGTGCGGCTGCGCAAGGTGACCAGGGGACTGACGGCCGACGGCGCCGGCCCGGCAGTGCTGGCGAAGGTCGAGTACTTCAATCCTGGCGGGTCGGTGAAGGACCGGATCGCGCTGCGGATGGTCGAGGCGGCGGAGAAGTCAGGCGAGCTCAGGCCGGGCGGCACGATCGTCGAGCCCACCTCGGGCAACACCGGCGTGGGCCTCGCCATCGTGGCGCAGGAGAAGGGCTATCGCTGCCTGTTCGTCTGCCCGGACAAGGTCGGCCAGGACAAGATCAGCGTGCTGCGTGCCTACGGCGCCGAGGTGGTCGTCTGCCCGAGCAACGGTCTCCCCGGACCATCCGGACTCCTACTACTCGGTCTCCGACCGGCTGGCCAGGGAAACGCCGGGCGGCTGGAAGCCGAACCAGTACGCGAACCCGGAGAACCCGCCCTCGCACTACCTGACCACCGGCCCGGAGATCTGGGCGCAGACCGAGGGCCAGATCACCCACTTCGTGGCGGGCATCGGCACCGGCGGCACGATCTCGGGTACCGGCCGCTACCTCAAGGAGATCTCCGGCGGCCGGGTGAAGATCATCGGCGCGGACCCGGAGGGCTCGGTGTACTCCGGCGGGACCGGGCGGCCGTACCTGGTCGAGGGAGTCGGCGAGGACATCTGGCCCGACACCTATGACAAGAGCATCTGCGACCAGATCATCGCGGTCAGCGACGCCGAGTCGTTCCTGATGACCCGCCGGCTGGCGCGCGAGGAGGCCCTGCTGACGGGCGGGTCCTGCGGCATGGCCGTCGTCGCGGCGCTCCGCGTGGCCAGGGACGCCGGGCCGGACGACGTGATCGTGGTGCTGCTGCCCGACGGCGGCCGCGGCTACCTGGGGAAGATCTTCAACGACGAGTGGATGGCCGACTACGGCTTCCTGACCGAGGAGACCGCGGAGCCGCGGGTTGCTGACGTGCTGGAACGCAAGGCGGGATCGGCGCTGCCGCGCGTTCGTGCACGCGCACCCGACGGAGACCGTCAGGAACGTGATCGCGAGCCTGCGTGAGTACGACGTCTCCCAGCTGCCGGTGCTGAGTGCCGAGCCGCCGGTGATGGCGGCCGAGGTGGTCGGCTCCATCGTCGAGCACGACCTGCTCGACGCGCTGGTCACCGGGAAGGCCGCGCCAGATGACGAGGTCGCCGGGCTGATGTCGCCGCCGCTGCCATCCGTCGGCTCGGGTGAGCCGGTGAGCGCCGCGGCTCGCGCGCTCGGCGCCGGCGGGTGCGGCGGTGGTGCTGGTCGACGGCAAGCCGGCCGGCGTGATCACCCGGCAGGACGTCCTGATCTTCCTGTCTGGTGAGCCTGCCTAGGGTCGGCAGGCGCCTTGCGGTTCCGCTGACCTGCGGGGTAGCCGCCGGATGTCCGGCCGTCTGGTCCTAAACTGATCCGCCTCACCGAACACCGAGGCCACGCGCAAGGGAGCGCCGCTATGCACACCCCTGACGGGTTCGAGACGCTCGCGATCCACGCGGGCCAGGAGCCCGACCCGGCGACCGGTGCGGTCGTGCCCGCCGATCTACCAGGTCTCGACGTACAAGCAGGACGGTGTCGGCGGGCTGCGGGGCAAGGAACTCGGTGAGGCAGCGCGCTGGATCGAGGGCTACGAGTACTCCCGCACCGACAACCCGACCAGGGGAGCGCTGGAGGAGTGCCTGGCCGCGCTCGAGGGCGGCGCGCGCAGCCTGGTCTTCGCCTCCGGGATGGCAGCCAAGGACTGCCTGCTCCGTACTGTCTGCCACCCCGGCGATCACGTGCTGATTCCCGCTGATGCCTACGGGGGCACGTACCGGCTCTTCGACAAGGTGCTCACCGGGTGGAACGTGAGCTACCAGCCGGTCTCGATGGCGGACCCGGCCGCCGTGCGGGCGGCGCTGGCGCAGCGGCAGGCGAGGCTGATCTGGGTCGAGACACCGACGAACCCGCTGCTCGCCATCGCCGACATCGCGACGCTCGCTCAGCTCGCCCGTGACGCCGGCGCGCTGCTGGTGGTCGACAACACCTTCGCGTCGCCGTACCTGCAGCAGCCGCTCGCGCTCGGCGCTGACGCTGTCGTCCACTCGACTACCAAGTACGTCGGCGGACACTCCGACGTCGTCGGCGGTGCCATCGTCGTCGCCGACACGGCGCTCGGCGAGTCTCTGTACTTCCTGCGGAACGCGGTCGGCTCGGCGCCCGGCCCGTTCGACGCGTGGCTGACGCTGCGCGGGGTCAAGACCCTGGCTGTCCGGATGGACCGGCACTGCGCCAACGCCGGGCGCATCGCCGACATGCTGTCCAGCCACCCGGCGGTCAGCGAGGTCTTCTACCCCGGACTCCCTGCACATCCGGGCCACGAGGTGGCCGCGAAGCAGATGCGGGGCTTCGGCGGGATGGTGTCATTCCGGGCCCGCGGCGGCGCCGGGGAGGCCGTGGCGATCTGCGGGCGCACCCGCCTGTTCACGCTCGGCGAGTCGCTCGGCGGCGTCGAGTCACTGATTGAGCACCCGGCCAGCATGACGCACGCTTCAGTGGCCGGCTCGCCGCTCGAGGTGCCGGCCGACCTGATCCGGCTGTCGGTCGGCATCGAGTCCGCTGACGACCTGATCGAGGACCTGCGCACGGCCCTGGGCTGACCGCTGGCCCGCTTTAGTGCACCGCCCCGGCGGGCGGCCGCCAGCGCTGCCAGCCGGGGTGCACCGCGAATAGCCGGGACGCCGCGGGCGGTGCGGTCGCGAGCTGCTGGCGCGGCTGCAGGACGAGGCCGTCCGGTACTGGTTCCCACCATGCCTCGCGACCGAGCAGCCGGCTGTACAGCTCGACCTGCCTGGTCCGGCGGCCTGCTCCCGCGGAAGGGCCGAGGATCATCTCGGCGGGTGCCGGCTGATCGGCCGCCTGCCAGCGGAAGTCAGCGGAGATCCGCAGCCGGTCCGCGTGGTTGGGCAGTGCTGCGTGCGAGGTCAGGCAGTGAAACAGCAGCACATCGCCGGGCCGGTAATCGGTGGTGGCCCAGCCAGGCGCGTCCGCGCGGAGCAGCCGCGGCCGCCGCGGCGGGTCCAGGTGGCTTCCGGGCAGCACGGCCAGGCCGCCGAGCTGTGCCGGGATGTCCATCAGCGGCAGCCAGGTGGTCAGCATGTCCTGGACGCCGGAGACGGCGAAGTCCTGGTGGATATAGCGGCCTCTGGTGATCGCTGCCGGGGACTCCGGGTACACGGTGCGCAGTACCTTCACCGGATAACTGAACGCGCCGGGGCCAAGGATCAGCCTGACCGCGCCGCGCAGCGGGGGCAGGTAGGCCAGCCGGTTCAGGCCGCGGCTGGCCAGCGCGGCCCGGAAGGACGGGTCGGCCAGCGCATCGCGGACGTTAACCGCGCGCTGCGGGCCGGCGGGGTGCCCGTCCCGGTCGGTCCAGCCGCCGAGTGCGAGCTCCGCGCGAACGCTGTCGTAAGCCGCGCTGACGTCCGCGGGCCGCAGCAGCCGGCGGAAGAACAGGTACCCGTCCGCGGCGAGCCGCCGCCGCAGTGCAGCCTGGTCTGACTGCAGTGCGGTGGAGTCGGCTAGTTCGCGCACGCCACTACGGTAACGCTGCCGCCCGGGAGATCCCGGTGGATACGCATGGCGATGCCGAGGGCGCGCGGCCCGGGTCCCGGTGACGGCTGCGGGCTGCCCGAGGATCATGGACAGGGTGAGTGACTCCGACCGGGACGGGTTGTTCGGCGCGCTGTTCGGGCGCGGCGGCGTCGGCGTCAGCGACCAGGACTGGCTGCAGGCCATGCTCGACACCGAGGCCGCGCTAGCACGGGCGCTTGAGCGGGCCGGCCTCGCGGCCGCCGGGTCAGGCGCCGCGGTGACGGCCGCAGCGCGCGCGAGCCAGTTCGACGCCGCGGAGATCGGCCGGGACGCCGCGCGCACCGGCAATCCGGTGCCGGCCCTCGTCCGGGCGCTGAGCGGCGCGCTGCCTGCGGGCGCCCGCGAGGCGGTCCACCGGGGTGCGACCAGCCAGGACATCATCGACACCGCGGCGATGCTGCTCGCCGGGAACGCGATCGGGGTTATCGACGGCGACCTGGCGGCGGCGGCCGGTCATGCCGCGCGCCTGGCCCGCGCGCACACGACAACCGTCATGGCCGGGCGTACCCTGCTGCAGCAGGCAGTGCCGGTCACGTTCGGGCTGGTCGCGGCAGGCTGGCTCACGGCGATCGAGGAGGCGCGGAGCGAGCTGCGCCGGATCCGCGCGACAAGGCTGGCGGTTCAGTTCGGCGGTGCCGCCGGCACCCTTGCCTCTCTGGGCGCGGACGGCCCTGCTGTCGCCGCCCTGCTCGCGGAGGAGCTCGGCCTCGCCGAGCCCGCGCTGCCGTGGCATACCGACCGGCAGCGGATACTCCAGCTGGCGGCCGGGCTCGCCGGGGTGTGCGCGGCGCTGGGAAAGATCGCCAGGGACGTGACGCTGCTCGCGCAGACCGAGCTCGGCGAGGTCAGCGAGGGCCGCGATGAGCCGGGCCAGGGCGGCTCGTCGGCAATGCCGCAGAAGCGCAATCCGGTTGCCTCGGTCCTCGTGCTTGGCTGTGCCCGGCGCGCACCTGGCCTGCTGGCGACGCTGGCCGCGGCCGCCGAGCACGAGCTGCAGCGCGCCGCCGGAGCCTGGCACGCCGAGTGGGAGCCGCTGACAGAGCTGCTGCGGATCACCGGCTCGGCCGCGTCGTGGTCGGCTGCGCTGCTCGCCGGCCTGCAGATCGACGCGGTCCGGATGCGCGCGGCCCTGGATGCCTCCGGCGGACTGCCGATGGCCGAGCATGTCACCGCGGTGCTGGCGCCCGCACTCGGCCGCCTGACCGCGCATGACCTGGTGGCCGCCGCTGCTGACCGCGCCGCACGGCAGGACACCGGGCTGGCGGCCGCGCTGCTGGCAGATCCGGACTCCGCTGCGGCCCTGAGCGCCGCAGGCATCGGGGCGGCCGACCTGGCCGCGGCGACCGATCCGGGGTCCTATCTCGGAGCCTGCACTGAGTTCGTCCGCCGCGCGCTGGCGGCGCATGACTGCGGAGAATGGCAGCCAGCTGAGGAAGGAGCGCCGTCTGGTGACTGATGAGGAGCGCGCGGCCGCAGGCCTGCGCACGCGCCGTGAGGTGCTCGGCGATGAGCATGTGGACCGGGCAGCGGCGACCACCACCGAGTTCACCGCCGACTTCCAGGACTTCATTACCCGCTACGCCTGGGGCGAGGTCTGGAACCGGCCGGGGCTGTCGCGGCCTGAGCGCAGCATGATCACGATCGCGATGCTGGCCGCTCTCGGCCGGGACGACGAACTGGCCCTGCACGTCAGGGCAGCCCTGCGGAATGGCCTTCGCCCCGACGACATTGCCGAGGTGCTGCTGCAGGTCGCCGTCTATGCCGGTGTCCCTGCCGCCAACCGCGCGTTCAAGCTTGCTGCCGCTGCTCTCGACAGTTATTCGTAGTACGCACAGTCGTTCAGATAGCGGCGGAATCCGGATAGTGTTTCCCTGGAACGGCAAGGAGGACGGGTCGCACGTGGCGGAGATCGTGACGCTGGCCGAAGCGATCGCGGCCACTGTGCGCGATGGCGACAGCGTGGCGATGGAGGGGTTCACTCACCTCATCCCGCACGCGGCCGGCCATGAGGTGATCCGGCAGCGGCGCCGCGACCTCACGCTCATCCGGATGACCCCGGACATCATCTACGACCAGCTGATCGGCGCGGGCTGCGCGCGCAAGCTGATCTTCTCCTGGGCAGGCAATCCCGGCGTCGGTTCCCTGCACCGCTTCCGGGACGCCGTCGAGCACGCGTGGCCGCATCCGATCGAGCTCGAGGAGCACAGTCACGCGGGCATGGCCAACCGGTTCCAGGCGGGCGCTTCCGGCCTGCCGTTCGCCATCCTGCGCGGCTACCGCGGCACCAGCCTGCCCGCGCACACCGCCGGAGTCGCCGACATCACCTGCCCGTTCACCGGAGAGACGCTCACGGCGGTCAGCGCGCTGCGCCCGGATGTGGCCGTGATCCATGCGCAGCGGGCCGACCGGCGCGGCAACGTCCAGTTCTGGGGGATCAGCGGTGTCCAGAAGGAAGCCGTGCTGGCCTCCGCCCGCTCGGTCGTCACGGTCGAGGAGATCGTGGACTCGCTCGATCCGCACCCCGGTGCGGTGGTGCTGCCGTCCTGGACGGTCGGCTATGTCGCCGTGGTGCCGGGCGGCGCGCATCCCTCGTACGCGCTTGGCTACTCCGCCCGCGACAACGACTTCTACTTCGCCTGGGACGCGATCAGCCGGGAGCGCCAGGCATTTGCCGCCTGGCTCGACGAGCATGTCTACGGGCAGCGCGCGGCCAGTACGGCGGACCGGGCGGCCGGCGCATGCTGAGCTTCACCGCGGACGAGATGATGACGGTTGCCGCCGCGCGGTCGCTGCGTGACGGCATGACGTGCTTCGTGGGGATCGGGCTGCCCGGCGCTGCGGCGAATCTCGCCCGCGCGACGCACGCCCCCGGCCTGGTGCTGATCTACGAGTCCGGCACCATCGGGTCGAAGCCCGGCCAGGTGCCGCCGTCAATCGGGGATGGCATTCTCGCGGAGACCGCCGACTCGGTCGTCAGCGTGCCGGAGATCTTCAACTACTGGCTGCAGCCGGGCCGCATCGATGTCGGCTTCCTCGGCGCGGCGCAGATCGACCGCTACGGCAACATCAACACCACGGTCATCGGCAGCAGTTACGAAGAGCCCGCGGTCCGGCTGCCCGGTGCGGGCGGCGCGCCGGAGATCGCCGCGGCGTGCGGGCAGGTCGTCGTGGTGCTGCGCCAGTCCCGGCGTACCTTCGCCGGGCACCTGGACTTCGTCACGTCGGTCGGCTTCGGCACCGGCACCGGCGCCCGGCAGCGACTGGGACTGGCCGGCGGCGGCCCGGGCCTGGTCATCACCGACCTTGGCATCCTGCAGCCCGATCCGGATACCTGCGAGCTCGTCCTGACCGGGATCTACGGCGGCGTCACCGTCGGGCGGGTGCGCGAGAGCACGGGCTGGGACCTCCGGGTCTCGGCCAGCCTGAGCGAGGTCGCGCCGCCATCGCAGGCTGAGCTGGCTGCCCTGCGCGCCCTGCGCGCCGGGACGCCTCCGCCGAGGGCCGGCGACGGCGCCGTCCGGTCCCCTGCCCCGTCCACTGTCCCGCCAGCCGTCATGGCAGCCGGCGAAGGAGCGCATCATGACTGAGCACCAGATAACGAGCAGCGGTCCGCCGGGCGCCGGCAGCCTGGCACTGCCGCGGTACGTCTCAGCCGCGGGCGTGCACCCCCCGCTCGCCAGCCCGGATTACCGCTCGACCAGGCTGCGGGCGCCCGGCCGGCCGCTGGTGCCGCTGCCCCAGCGGCTGACCGAGATCACCGGGCCGCTGCTCGGGGCGGAGCGGGTCACCCCGGCCGATGCGGATCTGACAGCAGGCCACCCGGGCGAGCCGCTCGGTGAGCGGATCATCGTCACAGGCCGGGTGCTTGACTCCGACGGCCGGGCTGTTCCGGACGCGCTGATCGAGATCTGGCAGGCCAATGCGTCAGGCCGCTACGCGCACCGGGTCGACGATCACCCGGCGCCGCTTGATCCCAACTTCACCGGGGCCGGCCGGTGCCTGACCGACTCGCTCGGCCGCTACCGGTTCGTCACCATCAAGCCCGGCGCCTATCCGTGGGGCAACCACCTCAATGCCTGGCGCCCGGCTCACATCCACTTCTCGCTGTTCGGCCGGGCATTCACCCAGCGGCTGATCACGCAGATGTACTTTCCGTCCGATCCGCTGTTCCCGTTCGACCCGATCTTCAACTCCATCCAGGACCCGGCAGCGCGGCAGCGGCTGATCGCGGCCTTTGACCTGGACCTGACCGAGCCGGAGTGGGCGCTCGCGTACCGCTGGGACATCGTGCTGCGCGGCCGCAGCGCGACCGTTTTCGAGACACGGGAGGGCGCGTGACCGCAGGCATCACGCCGTCGCAGACCGTCGGGCCGTTCCTGGCGATCGGGCTGCCCTGGCCGGACGGCCCGTTCGTCGTTCCGGACGGCACACCCGGTGCGATCGTCATCGAGGGCATCGTGACCGATGGCGCCGGCCAGCCGCTGCCGGATGCGCTGGTGGAGACCTGGCAGGCCGACCCGGAGTCCCGGTTCGACCATCCCGACGATCCGCGCGGACGGGCAGACCCGCCAGCCGGGTTCCGTGGCTTCGGCCGGTCGGCCACCGACGCGACCGGCAGGTTCCGCATCATCACCCTGCGGCCGGGCCCGCTGCCCACGCCGGACGGCGGGACCGAGGCGCCGCACCTGGATGTGTCGGTCTTTGCCCGCGGCCTGCTAGACCGCGTCGTGACCAGGATCTATTTCCCGGACGAGCAGGAGGCCAACGCCGCCGATCCGGTACTCGCCTCGGTCGACCCGGCCCGGCGGCACACCCTGGTCGCCACGACAGCCGCGGACCAGGCCGCTCCGGACAGCAGGCCGGCGTTCCGGTTCGACATCCGGCTCCAGGGTGACGGCGAGACAGTCTTCTTCGATGTCTGACTCGCGTCCCGCCGGTCCGCTCGCGCTGGCCGCCCCGCTCTCGCGGTCCGCCCGGCGCTCCGGTCCTCGTGCTAGGAAGCTCGCTCGGCACCAGTGCCGAGGTCTGGGACCGGCAGTTCCGGGCCTTCACCGAGCACTTCCGGGTGCTGCGGTTCGAACTGCCCGGCCACGGCGGCTCGCCTGCCGGCCAGGGGCCGTACACAGTCGGCGGCCTTGGCCGCGGCGTGCTCGCCCTGCTGGACGAGCTCGGCGTCGACCGGGCTGGGTACTGCGGCATCTCGCTCGGCGGCATGATCGGCATCTGGCTGGGCGCGCATGCGCCGGACCGGATCGCAGCGCTCGGCCTGGTCTGCACCTCTGCCTACCTGCCGCCCGCGCAGGGCTGGCAGTCCCGTGCAGCGCAGGTGCGGGCCGACGGCATGGCGTCGATCTCGGCTCAGGTGGTCAGCCGGTGGTTCCCGCCGTCGTATGCGGCGGGCGAGCCGGCCGTCATCGAGGCCTTTACCGCCGGCCTGGAGCGGACGGACCCGGAAGGCTACGCGGGCTGCTGCGAGGCTATCGCCGTGATGGACCAGCGGCCTGACCTCACCTCGATCACGGCGCCCGCCCTGGTCATCGCAGGCGCCGATGATCCGGCCACGCCGCCCGAACACGGCCGCGTGATTGCCGCGGGGATTCCCGGCGCCCGGCTGGAGATCGTCCCCGGAGCGGCCCACCTGGCCGCAGTGTCAGCTGCCGGGCCCGTTACCAGCATGCTCGTGCAGCACCTCCGTGCGGCGGCGGAAGGTGGCGCTGCCTCGCCGGACGGGCGCTACCATGCGCTCTGATGACAACTTCCGGGCGCACAGCGAACACCGCGGGCGCGGGCGATCGGCAGGCGGCTGCCGCGGCTCGTCCGGCCCGGCGCGGCCGCCCCGTGACGGAGGGACAGGTGGTGGCGACGGGCGCTGGCCGCGATAGCGACTTCGTCCAGTCACTGGACCGCGGCCTGGCGGTTATCAGGGCGTTCGGGCCTGGCCGGGAGCGGCTGAGCCTTAGTGATGTCGCCAGGGAGACCGGCCTGACCAGGGCCGCGGCCCGCCGGTTCCTGCTGACGCTGGTGAAGCTCGGCTATATGCGCAGTGACGGGCGGGAGTTCTCGCTGCGCCCGCGCGTGCTGGAACTCGGCTACGCCTACCTGTCCGGGCTGGCGATGCCGGAGATCGCCGCGCCGTACCTAGAGGAACTCGTCGCCCGGGTGCGGGAGTCATCATCGATCTCGGTGCTGGACGGCGATCACATCGTGTACGTCGCGCGCGTGCCGACCAAGCGCATCATGACGGTGGCGATCTCGGTGGGAACCCGGTTCCCGGCATACGCCACCTCGATGGGGCGGGTGCTGCTGTCCGGGATGAGCCAGGACGAACTCGGCAGGTACCTGTCCGAGGCAGACCTCGAGGCCTTCACCGGCCGCACGATCACGGATCCGGACCGGCTCAGGGACGTCGTCCGCGACGCCGGCAAGCAGGGCTACGCGATCGTCGACCAGGAACTCGAGGAGGGGCTGCGCGCGGTCGCGGCGCCGATCCACGGCGCTGGCGGCAGCGTGATCGCGGCCATCAACGTGTCCGCGCACGCCAGCCGCGTCAGCATGGCCGCCATGCGGGCTGAGTTGCTCCCTGCCTTGCTGGAGACCGCCCGGCGGATCGAGGCGGACCTGCGTTCGCAGGGACCGGCCTGACCCGAATGCTGAGTCCTGCCGCACGCTGCCCCTAGTCCGGCGCGTCGCCTGACGATGCCGGGAGTCGGCTGGCCCTCAGCAGTTAAGGTCATGCATCGGGCAATTCAGCCGCCTCAATAGGGGTCATCGTCGTTTCCGGCCGGCGAGCGTCATAACCACCGACAGTACGCGCGAGGCCGCAGAAGATTGCAAACAATATAGTTTGCTATCTGCCTTCTCCCCGATGCCGTCCTCAGCGCTGCGTGGCGGCAGCGGACAGCGCCCTGAAGGCCTCGATGACGCTCTGCAGGTGCGCGCGCATCGCCTGCTCGGCTTCCTCGGGTTCCCGCGCCGTGATCGCGGCGACAATCGCCTCGTGCTGCGGCAGCGACACCGTCGGGCGGCCCGGTACCAGCGACAGGGAGAACCAGTGCCGGACGGTCTGGTCACGCAGCTGGCGAAGGAGCCTGGAGGCCGTCTCGTGCTCGGCGATGTCGCCGATCGCGCCGTGCAGCCGCGCGTTCAGCTCGCTGTAGGTCAGCAGCTCTGACTTCTGGACGGCCGCTCGCATTTCCCTCAGCAGCGCGCGCAGCCCGGCCGCGTCCGCCCTGGTGACGCGCTCAGCCGCGCGGGCTGCCAGCATGCCCTCCAGGAGAATGCGGACCTCGCGTTATCTCGATTGCCTCGGCGAGCGAGACATCGCGCACCCGCGCACCCCGGTTGCGCTGAAACTCGACCAGGCCCTGCGCCGCCAGTTCGGAAAGGGCAGAGCGAAGAATGAACCGCGAGGTGCCGAACCGCTCGCACAGGTCGATCTCGACGAGCCGCTGCCTCGGTGCGAATTCCCCGGCGAGGATAGCCGCGCGGAGCGCCTCGGTGACGGCAGGCCTGGAGTCCTCCGGCACTGGCCACCTCCCTCCCCCTCGCTGCGGACGGCCCGCAGGCCGGGCTGAGAACAATTAATGCTAACGAAAATGTCAGCACTACGCGGATGCGGGCCGCCTAGTCCACCGGCGGCGTTCCGTGGGTATGGAACGAGGCGATCGTGGCGAGTCCCCACGCCTGCCCCCTGGCCCGCTCGGCCTCTGTCCACGTGACCGGCTCCCAGTCGGGGGCGAATATGACCCGCCCATTGACACTCGATCCGGTTCGCGCCCGGCTCATAGACGTACAGGAAGAACGTCTGCTGGATGGCATGCTTGTGCGGCCCGGTCTCGATGAAGACACCCTGGTCGAGGCAGATGTCCGCCGCTCGCAGCACATCTTCCCCTGGTGTCGGTCGCGAAGGCGATGTGGTGCAGCCGCCCGTTCGCTCCCGTCCAGTCGTTGGTGTAGACGAGGTCATAGGACTTCTGGCGAAGTGCAGCCACTGCGCCGAGATCGTGCCGTCGTCGAGCCTGATCTGCTCCGTCACCCGGCCGCCGAGCGCCGAGCAGACGAACCTGCCGTTCTGTTCCGCCTCGGCGGCGAGGTAGTTCACGTGATCCAGCCGGCGCACGCAGACGCCGCGGCCCGGGTAGGCCTGAGCCTGATTCTTCAGCGCGGGCCGCAGGTCACCGGAGGGCCGGTACCACTCGGTCTCCCAGTAGAGCTCAAGCTCGTGCCCGTCCGGATCACGGAACAGGTAGGTCGGGCCGATTCCGGCATCGCCGTCCTGCCAGCCAATGCCCAGCCCGGCGGCCTCGATCTCAGCGACCCGGCGCTGCAGCGCCACCGCGCTGGCGCACGCAGCCCGGTTCGGCCGATACCGGAAGCTGGCGGAGGCCGTCAGCTTCAGGCTGTGATGCTCGTAGTCATCCCAGGTGCGCAGGTAGACAGATCGCCGCTGGTCCCGTTCTGCGTGAGACCGAGCACGTCCGTGAAGAAGCGCAGGCTCTTCTCGGGCTCCGGGGTCAGCAGTTCGGCGTGGCTCAGGTGGGCGACGTCATGAAGCAGTGGCATCGTGAGCTCGGTCCTATCGGTGGTCGGTGCCGTGCTGCTGCCGCTGGCGGGGAAAGGCGGTGCCGTCGAAGAGCTTGCGGGCGGTCCGCACGACGCCGCGCCCCGGACCCGCGGCAGATGGCTTGCGGTGTCGATGTCGACGTCGACGAGCAGGTGCCCGCTCGGGTGCTCAACGTCAAATGGCCGGCCGGGTCCTGACACGGCCGCCAGCTCGGCGCCGGCGGCCCCCGGCAGCAGCAGCGCGGTCGCAGCGCTGACCGCTCCGAGCACGCCGATAGCCGTGTGCGGGCGGACCGGGATGAACGTGCGCGTGCAGATCGTGCCGCCGTCGACGGGCAGGGCGACCAGCGTGGTCTTCGGGACCGACGCGGCGGTTACATCGCCCAGTCCCATGAGCTGGCCCGCGGCGAGCCGCAGCGACTGGACCCGCTCGGTCAGCTCGGCATTGCCAGCCAGCTCCGCGGGCGACTCGTACCCGGTGATCCCGAGGTCGGCCGCGCGGGCGACGACGACGGGCATGCCATTGTCGACGCACGTGACCTCGACCCCGTCGACGAGGTCGCAGACGTTCCCGGTCGGCAGCAGGTGCCCCGTCGCGGAGCCTGCGGTGTCCGCGAAAAGCAGGCTGATGGGGGCAGCCGTGCCGGGCACGCCGGCGATCGCCATGGCCCAGGCATAGTCCGGCACGCCGCCAGGAGTGGCGAACGTCGCGGTGACCACGCTGCCTGAGTTCACCATCCTGATCCGGGTCGTCGTGGTGTCCCCGGCCTGGCTCGATGATCCCGCGCTCGACCGCGAACGGGCCGACGCCGGCCAGGATGTTGCCGCAGTTCTGCTGGTCCGTCACGGTCGCCTGCTCGACGCCGAACTGGAGGAAGAGGTAATCGATGTCGGCGTCCTGGTCCTGCGCCACTGAGACGACAGCGGCCTTGGATGTCAGCGGATGGGCGCCGCCCAGCCCGTCGATCTGCAGCGGGTGACCGCTGCCCATGATCCGCAGCAGCAGGTCGTCTCGCTCGTCAGGCTCGCTGCGGCAGGTCGGCGGCAAGGAAGTACAGCCCCTTCGAGGTGCCACCGCGCATCAGCATGCAGCGGATGCCCGGGTCCGTCACGTCATCTCCTGGCCGGCCTGGTAATCCACGTACTCGACGCCGAGCTGAGCCAGCGACGGCCCGCAGGCCGTAGCGATCGAGTCCGAGCTCGCCGTCGCGGAAAGCGGCGCGGGCGGCCGCCTCCTTCGCGGCACGCGCGCGCGCCGCCGAGATGGCCAGGCCGACCTGCGACCGCGCGACCACCACGGCGCCGTCGTCGTCAGCAATCACGGCGTCCCCGGGCGCGATGCGCTGGCCGCTGATGCTCACCGGAACGTTGACCGCGCCAGCCGTTGCCTTGACGGTTCCCTGAGCCGATACGGCCGAGCAGAACACCGGGAAACCCATCGCGTGCAGTTCGGCGACGTCGCGCACGCCGCCAGTCGTCACCAGGCCGCGCACGCCGCGGTGCTGCAGGGAGGTGGCGAGCAGCTCGCCGAAGGCGCCGTCGGCGGAGGGCGACGTCGTGGTCACGACCAGGACGTCACCGGGCTGGCACTGCTCCACGGCCGCGTGAATCATCAGGTTGTCGCCGGGCCAGCAGACCGCCGTGACCGCCGTGCCACCGATTCGGGACCCCGGGTAGACCGGGCGGATCGCGGACCCGAGGTAGCCCGTGCGGCCGGCGGCCTCGTGCACGGTGGCCACGCCGAAGTCAGCCAGCCGCGCGACCTCGTCCGGATCAGCGCGCGGGCAGCCGGTCACCACAACATTTCTCACGACAGCATCCCGGTCACCTGCGGGTACAGGCGCATGTAGGCCTCGGCCATGGTCGAGTGCTTCAGTCCGAGATTGGGCCGGCGTTGCGCTGCAGCTGGACTCCCCGCCGCCGGGCGAGATCGGTGTAGTAGTCCCACATGTGCTCCTGGCGCTTTCAGGCACTCCATGGCCTTGCGCTTCACGCCGAACACGGTGGTGATGTCCAGCAGCACCTGCGGCTTGAAGTCGCACTGCTCGGGCTGATGCGGCTCGAACAGGAAGACCGGCGGTGCCCCGGCCGGCTCGCCGGGCGCGTCATACCCGACTGCCTGGGCGAGAACGCGGGCCTGCAGGGCCATCCTGGCCGCGGCCGGATGGTCATAGTTGTACGGATCGGCCAGCGTGTGCGTGAGCACCACGGCTGGCCGCACCCGGCGGTAACTGCGCACGATCGAGTCGATCAGGTCGTCCGACTCGCGCAGCGGGTAATCGCCGGCATCTGCGAACTCGATCGCGGCACCCAGGGCGGCAGCGGCCCGGCTCGCTTCCTCGCGTCGCAGCGCCTTGATCTCCTCAAGCTGCCTGCCTTCGCGCCACGCCTTAGCGGACTCACCCCGCTCGCCGTAGCTCAGGCACAGCACCGTCACGTCGGCACCGCGGGCGGACGCCAGCGCCATGGCACCCCCGGCACGCCAGACGAAGTCCCCGGCGTGCGCGCTTACCACGAGAACCGGGCCTGCAGGTGCCTCACCTGATGCCGTCATCTGTCCCTCCCGGCAGGTCCCGCCGGCGCCCGGCGCTCACCCGGAAGCTAATCCAGTGCGAGCGATATTGTCAACGATCAGAAGTACAAAAACCGCCGCAAAATTGTTGACATTCGCGCAGACGGGAGTCTACGGTCTCGGCAAGGCGGAAGCCGGGCCCGGTACGGGACGCGGCGCGGCAACGCGGCGGAGGACAGACATGCACGGCAGCGCAGCGCCGTCAGGACCGGACCTGACGGCGCCAGGCGGCCGGTGGCTGCGGCCAGCCGGAGCACTTTCACCGCGGACCCGCCGCTGCGGTCATCGTCTCCACCCAACCCAGGATTGCAGCGGACGCCGCGTGATGATTATGATTCCTACATTGCGCATAGTCGTTTGCGCATGCCGTACCAGGCGCACACTGGCACTGGTCTCATCCGCTGTGCCTGACTGCTAGCTGACCGGTCCAGGCGGTGCCAGACGCCGGTGCGCGGGCGCTGACCTCGAGGAGACGACATGGCAGGTCAGGATCGCCGGCCCGTCCGTCGCCGGGCCGCTGCTCGCCGGACGCTTCCTCGTGATTCAACGAACTTCGGCATGACGGGCGCAGGCGCGGCCGACGTGCCTCTGTGAAGTGACCCCACAAGGAGATCGATGACAGATGAGTGACGAGAGTGTGCTATCTGGCGATACCGGATCTACCAGCAGCATGGCCGCGCGGTTCTGAGCGGCATCGGGCTCGGTGCTGTCGCGGCGGGCGCTGGCGGAGTGCTCGCGCGTGCGGCTCCGGGACCAAGGGAGCCGGCTCAAGCACGGGCGGCACATCAATATCGGCTTCATCACCCCGCTGACGGGCGATCTGGCCGGCTTCGGCTCGCCGCGACAACTGGGTGATCTCGAGGATCAGGCAGGCCTGCCCTACAAGAACGGCATCAAGATCGGCGGTAAGACCTACAAGATCAACATCAAGTCCACGACAGCCAGTCCAGCCCCACACGGGCGGCTAGCTCGCCCAGCAGCCCATCCTAACCGACGCGGACCTGATCCTCACGACGTCGACACCGGAGACCACCAATCCGGTCGCCGGCCTGCCAGAAGCTGGGCACGCCGCTGCTCTGCGCGATCGTCCCGTGGGAGTCGTGGTATATCACCCTTGGCGGCAACCCGCCGAAGCCGACGACGAACCCCAACTACGTGTCTATGTTCTTCTTCGGGTCCCGAGTTCCTCGGCACCTTCGTGCCGATGTGGAACCGGGTCCACTCTCCTCCAACAACAAGAAAGTCGCCGCCAGTACCCGAACGACTCCGACGGCAATGCCTTCCGGGAGGTTTTCGAGCCGCTTATCACCTCGGCCGGCTACACTGGTCTGTCGGCGGCTTACGCCGATGGCACCACGAACTTCTCTTCGATGATCTCGCTGTTCAAGAGCAAGAACTGCGAGTTGTTCAGCAACTGCCGCTGCCGCCTGACTTCGCCACCTTCTGGAAGCAGGCGATCGCAGCAGGGCTTCAGGCCAAAGATCGCGACCGTGGCCAAGGTTCTGCTGTTCCCGGCCGACTCCGCCGCGCTCGGCAGCCTTGTCAACAACGTCGCCACCGACTCCTGGTGGGGCCCCCGCATGCCGTACACCTCGTCGCTGACCGGCCAGAACGCCAGCGAGCTTGCCAGCGCGTATGAGGCCAAGTCCGGCAACCAGTGGAACGCCAACTCCAACTACAGCTTGTTCGAGGTGGCGAAGAAGGCCCTGAGCGCAGTCAGCGACCCGCACGACAAGGCCGAGGTCGCGCACGCGCTGCACAAGGTGAACTACACCGGCTGTCCGGTCCGATCAATTTCGGTGCGCGGTCCCGCCCCCGGCGTCGGCATCATCAATCCGGTGGGCGTGCAGTGGAAGGAGGGGACGCAAGTACCCGGTCGAGATGAAGATCGTGGACAACTCGCTGAACAAGAGCGTCCCGATCGCGGCCGACCTCCTGGCGACGAATGCCTGACCGGACGCCCGAGTCGGCGGACTCGGGCACGGCCAGCTTGACGCAAAAGCTTCGGCAGGGTCGTGGTCGCCGATGACCTGTCGATCTGGTTTCGGACCTGGCGATCCGGTCGGGATCGTCGGGCCGAACGGCGCGGGTAAGAGCAGCCTGTTCGGCCTCATCGCCGGCGACCTCGCCCCCTCCGCAGGCGAGATCAGGTTTGGCGGCGTGACGGTGACCAGGAAGGACGCGGCCGCCCGGTGCAGGCTCGGCATCGGCAGGACCTTCCAGGTGCCCAGGCCGTTCGGCGCCATGACCGTGTTCGAGAACGTGCTGGTCGCGGTACAGCAGGGCAGTGGCCTGCGGCGCCGGGCGAGTTACGGGGCGGCGGCCGGGGTGCTGGAGCGCATCGGGCTGGCGGCCGACGCGAACACCCCGGCTGAGCGGCTCGGACTGCTGTCAGAAAGCGGCTCGAGGTGGCCAGGGCACTGGCTACGGGCCCACGGCTGCTGCTACTCGACGAAGTGGCGGGCGGTCTGACTGATCCGGAGGTCGCGCAGCTGGCCGGTATCGTCCGTAACATCTCGGCCGAGGGCATCGCCATCATCTGGATCGAGCATGTCGTCCATGCGCTGACCGCGACCGTCAGCCGCCTGCTCTGCCTGGCCGGCGGATCCGTGATCGGCGACGGCGCCCCGGCCGCGGTGCTCGCCCTGCCTGCGGTCCGCGAGGTGTTCCTCGGCACCGAGGTCCCGGCGGACCTGCGGCCCGCCGGAGGACGGCCAGGGCACCGATGACGGCCGCACCGGTGCCGGGCAAGGGCCGACATGACGGAGCACAGCGCCGGAACCCCGCTTCTGCGGGTGCGAGACCTGACGGTGCATCATGGCCAGCTCCGGGCCCTTCAGGAGGTCAGCCTCGAGGTGCCCGCAGGGCATGTGCACGCCATCATCGGCGCCAACGGCGCGGGGAAGTCAACGCTGCTGCGCACGATCGCGGGCCTGCACCAGCCGACGAACGGCTCAGTCCTCCTGGACGGCGCGGACATCACCGGGCTGCGCCCGGAGCGCCGGGTCGCCGCGGGCATTGCCCTGGTGCCCGAGGGGCGCGGCTGTTCCCCTCGCTCTCGGTGGAGGAGAACCTCCAGGTTGGCGCCAGCAGGGCGCAGACCAGGGCCGTGGACTACCGACGCCATCTACGACCTGTTCGGCTGGATGCGGGACCGCCGCGGCGCAGCGTGCCGCTCAGCTGTCGGGCGGCGAGCAGCAGGCGGTGGCCATCGGCCGGGCACTGGCAGCAAACCCTCGCGTGCTGCTGCTGGACGAGCTGTCGCTCGGCCTTGCCCCGGTGGTCGTCCGCCGGATCTACGATATGCTGCCGCAGCTGGCGGCAACCGGAGTCACGATCCTGCTCGTCGAGCAGGATGTCAGCCAGGCGCTGGCGGTCGCGTCCTACGTGCACTGCCTTCTTGAGGGCCGGATCACGCTGGCGCCGCGCCAGCGGCGCTCACCGGCCGAGCAGATCGAGGCGGCATACTTCGGGGCTGCCAGGCGCGGCCGCTGCCCCGGCACCCGCTGCGGGAATCAGCCCGGCGACAGGCGACCTCCAGGAGCGAGCACATGACCTGGGTCAACGCAGTACTTCAGGGCATCATGCTGGGCGGCCTGTACGCGCTGTTCGCGTGCGGGCTGTCGCTGATGTTCGGAGTCATGAGGGTCATCAACCTCGCCCACGGTGACCTGGCGGTGGTCGCCGCCTACGTCGCGCTCGGCGTCATCGCCCTCACCCACGTGCCGCCGTCTGGTCGTTCGTGGTGGTCGTGCCGGTCTTCGCCGCGCTCGGCTACGTGCTGCAGCGCACGCTGCTGCAGGCCGCGCTCAACCGCAGCGTGCTCACCACGCTGCTGGTGACGTTCGGGCTGTCGGTGGTCATCGAGAACGCGCTGCAGCAGTTCCTCTCCGCGAACAGCAAGTCGCTTAACATCGGCTCGCTGGTCTCCGACTCGTTCAGCATCGGCTCCCAGATCACCATCGCCTACCTGGACCTGGTCATCCTCGCCGTCGCGGTCGTTGTGCTGCTCGGCCTGCAGTACTTCCTGTCGTCCTCGCGGAGCGGCCGCATGATCCGGGCCGTCGCCGATGACCGCGAGGCCGCGCAGCTGTCCGGCATCGATTACCGGCACATCTTCGGCATCGCGGCCGCGATCGCATTCGGCACCGTCGCGCTCGCCGGGCTCGCGTACGGCATGTATACCCAGTTCGACCCGACGACCGGCAGCTCACGCTCCTGCTGTACGCGTTCGAGGCCGTCGTTATCGGCGGTCTCGGGTCGCTGTGGGGCACGCTGGCGGGCGGCATCCTGCTCGGCATCGCCCAGCAGCTTGGCGCGCAGTACCACGCCTCCGACCAGATCCTGGCAGGCCAGCTGCTCTTCCTGGTCATCCTGGTGCTGCGGCCGCAGGGAACATGAGCCGCCGGGAGCCGCATGAGTGCGGTGGGGCAGGACACGCAGGCATCGGGCGGGCTGCCGCCCGGCATGCGGGGATCGCAGTGGCTGTCGTGACCCGGTCCAGGCGGTCATCCCTGGCGGCCGGGATCGGCGCGATCGTGGTGGTCGCCGTGCTCGCCTACCTGCCCTACGATGTCTACTCGGACACGACGAACCTGCTGGTCGACTTCTTTCAGCTGCTGATCATGGCAAGCATGTGGAACCTGCTGGCGGGCTACGCGGGCCTGGTATCCGTCGGGCAGCAGGCGTTCATCGGGCTCGGGGCCTACTTCGTGGTGCTGTTCGCCAATCAGGGCATCAGCCCGTTCCCGGCTATCCCGCTCGCGACGGCGCTCACCGGCGTCGTCGGGCTAGTCGTCTGGTGGCTGGTCTCCCGGCTGCGCAGCGGCTACTTCGCGATCACGATGTGGGTGATCGCATCGATCTGCATGCTGGTCGTCAGCCAGATTTCCTCGCTTGGCAGCGGGACCGGCATCGCGCTGGCCGGGCTGAGCCAGAATCCGACCCAGCTGTCGGCGGACATCTACTGGGCCAGCCTGGCGGTGACCGTCCTCGTCATCGCGGGTATCTACGTCCTGCTGCGGAGCAGGCTCGGCCTGGTGCTCACCGCGATCAGGGATGACGAGACTGGCGCCAGGAGCATCGGCGGCCGGACCGGGTCCGTGCGCCGGCTGCTGGTGTTCCTGGTGGCCGCGGTCGGGTGCGGCGCCGCAGGCGCCCTGTACGCGATCAGCCAGCAGTTCATCGTGCCCAGCGCGGCATTCAGCGTGTCGTTCACGGCCGAGATGATCTTCATTACGATCATCGGCGGGATCGGCACCATCGAGGGGCCGATCGTCGGCACGGTGGTGTTCTTCGTCCTGCAGCAGACGCTGGCTAACGACGGCACCTGGTACTGGATCATCCTCGGGCTGGTCGCGATCGCGGTGGCGATCTGGGCGCCGCGCGGAATCTGGGGGCTGGTGTCCGAGAAGCTCGGCATCCGGCTGTTCCCGGTCGGCTACTACCTCTGGCCGGCGGCAAGCGGCCGCGCCGCCTGCTGGCGCGCCCCGGGAAGGGCGTCCCTGAGGCGTGAGCTACCGGGGGCCGGGACGGCAGCGGCTCCGGCGGCCTCGTTCCCGGCCTGATGGCTGAGGGTTGCCGGGTTAGCCCTCGCCCCAGACCTCGTGCGCCGTCTCCACGACGAGCCGGAGCTTGGCGCGCTGCTCGTCCTGGGTCAGCACGTTGCCCTCGACGGTGGAGGAGAAGCCGCACTGCGGCGACAGGCAGAGCTGGTCGAGCGGCACGTACCGGGCGGCCTCGTCGATGCGGCGCTTGAGCACGTCCGGATCCTCCAGCTCGCCGCGCTTGGTCGTGACCAGGCCGAGCACGACCATCTTGCCCTTCGGCACGAAGCGCAGCGGCTCGAAGCCGCCGGACCGCTCGTCGTCGTACTCGAGGAAGAAGCCGTCGACGTCCAGCTCGCTGAACAGCGCCTCGGCGACGAAGTCGTAGCCGCCCTCGGCGGCCCAGGACGAGCGGAAGTTGCCGCGGCACATGTGCGTGGTGACCGTCAGGTCCGCGGGCCGCCCGGCGATGGCGTCGTTGACCTGGCGGATGTAGCGCAGGTGCAGGTGCTCGGCGTCCTCGCCGCGCCCGGCGATCTCGGCCCGCTGCGCCGGGTCGTTGAGGTAGGCCAGGCTGGTGTCGTCGAGCTGCAGGTACGTGCAGCCGAGCCCGGCCAGGCGCTGCACCTCGTCGGCGTAGGCGGCCGCCAGATCGGCCCAGAACTCCTCGATGTCCGGGTAGACGTCCTTGTCGATCGACGCGGGGCCGCCGCGGTAGTGCACCATGTTCGGCGACGGGATGGTGAGCTTGGGCGTGCTGCCGCTGACCTGGGACTGCAGGTAGCGGAAATCGTCCTCGAAGATCGTCTGGCTCAGGCTGATCTTGCTGCCGATGTGCAGCGCGGCCGGGGTGCACTCGATCTCGCCATCGGCGTTGCGGAAGCGGACGGCGAGGTTGCCGGGCGCCTTGCTGATCCCGCCCAGCTGGTAGATGAAGTCCATGTGCCAGGACGCGCGGCGGAACTCGCCGTCGGTGGCGGACTGCAGCCCGACGTCGGACTGCATGGTGACGACCTCGGCGATCGCCGCGTCCTCGACGGCACGCAGGTGGTCGGGCCCGATCCGGCCCGCGGCGAAGTCGGCGCGGGCGGCGAGCAGCTCAGGCGGGCGGAGCAGGCTGCCGACATGGTCGGCGCGGAACGGCGGCGTAGTGCGCATGAAGGTCAGCGTCCTCGATTCTGTTCGGATTCAGGGCAGGTTCCCCGCAGCTGCGGGCTGAACCGGCAAGCCGGTGTAGTTCTCGGCCAGTGACGTGGCGGCCGCCCGCGAGCTGACGATGTACCGCAGCTGAGACAGCTGCAGCTGCTCGTCCATGTCGTCGGCACCCGGCGTCCGGTGCAGCATCGTCGTCATCCACCAGGAGAAGTGGGTGGACCGCCAGACGCGCTTCAGGCAGGTGCCGGAGTAGGCAGCCGCAGCCTGCTCGTCGCCGTCGCGCAGCAGGGCGTCCAGCGCCGGGGCGAGCACGGCGACGTCGGCGAGCGCGAGGTTGAGGCCCTTCGCTCCGGTAGGCGGCACGATATGCGCGGCGTCGCCGGCCAGGAACAGGCGTCCGTATCGCATCGGCGCGCTGACAAAGCTGCGCATCGGGGTGATGCCCTTGTCCAGGACCGGGCCGCGCCGGAGCGTCCAGCCCGGCAGCTCGAGCCGGCGGCTGAGCTCAGCCCAGATCCGGTCGTCCGGCCAGTTCCCGATCTCCTCGTCCGGTGCGACCTGCAGGTAGAGCCGGCTGACCGCGGGGCTGCGCAGGCTGTGCAGGGCAAACCCGTTCCGGTGGTGGGCGTAGATGAGCTCGTCAGTGGATGGCGGCACGTCTGCGAGGATGCCGAGCCACGCGTAGGGATAGTCGCGCTGCCAGGTCCTCAGCACGCCCGGCGGGATCGCGGGCCGGCAGATGCCGTGGAAGCCGTCGCACCCGGCGATGGCGTCGCACTCGACCTCGTGCCGCGTGCCGGCGGCGTCGGTATAGCGCAGGACCGGCCGGTCGGTGTCGAGGCTGCCGACCGCCGTATCGGTGACGCTGAACTGGATCGCCGTCTCGCCGTCGTCGGCGAGACGGCGCGCGATCAGGTCCTTGACGATCTCAGTCTGCGCGTACACCGTCACGGTCCGGCCGTCAGCCAGGTCGCGGAAGTCGAGGTGCTGCCGCTGGCCGTCGAACTGCAGGTAGATGCCGCCGTGTTCCAGTCCCTCACGGTCGAGCCTGCTGGCCACGCCCGCCTCCCGCAGGACTGCGACACTGCCGCTCTCCAGCACGCCCGGCTCGCTGGCGCGCCTCGCAGTAGTCCCGGCTCCTGGCCTCGATCAGCAGCGACTCGATGCCGCGGAGCGCGAGCAGGTGCGCGAGCAGCAGCCCGGCCGGCCCGGCGCCGACGATGCCTACCTGCGTGCGAGTGCGCATGCGTTCCGTTTCCCGTGCTGCCGGACGGCTCAGAACGGGTAGGGCGCGATGTCCCCGCGGATCGTGACCCAGCGCGTATCGGTGAAGGCGTCCAGGTTAGCCGTGCCGCCGAAGCGGGCTCCGGTACCGGAGGCGCGGATGCCGCCGAACGGAGTGTTCGGCGCGTCGTCGACCGTCTGGTCGTTGATGTGCACGATTCCGGTCGGGATCTGCCGCGCCAGCTCGAGCCCGCGCATCACGTCCCTGGTCAGGATGCCGAGTGACAGCCCGTACTCAGAGTCGGCGGCGAGCTTGGCCACCTCGTCCGCGGTCTCGAAGCGGATCACCGGGGCGACCGGGCCGAATACCTCGCGCGCGTAGGCAGGCATCGCGGGGGCGACGTCGGCGAGCACCGTCGGCCGGTAGAACAGTCCCTCGTAGCTGCCGCCCGCCGCAAGCCGCGCGCCTGCCTGGACGCTGTCGGTGACAAGGCTGTGCACCTTGTCCCGCTGCCGCTCGTCGATGATCGGGCCGATCGCAACCTGGCCCGATGCCGGGTCTCCGACCGGGAGATGGCTGGCCTTCTCGGCGAGCCGGGCGACGTAGTCGTCGTAGATGCCGGCCTGGACCAGGTGCCGGCCAGTGGTCATGCAGATCTGCCCCTGATGCAGGAACGAGCCCCAGGCACCGGCCGATACTGCCTTGTCGAGGTCCGCGTCGTCCAGCACGATCAGCGCGGAGTTGCCGCCGAGCTCCAGGTGCACGCGCTTGAGGTGCTGACCCGCCAGGGCGCCCACGCTGCGGCCGGCCGCGGTCGACCCGGTAAACGAGATGACGCCGATCCGCGGGTCTGTCACCAGGGCCTCGCCGACGTCCGGCCCGCCGGGCAGCACGTGCAGCAGCCCGTCGGGCAGGCCCGCCTCCTCGAACACGCGCGCCAGCACGATGCCGCCGCAGACCGCGGTACGCGGGTCCGGCTTCAGCACCACGGCGTTGCCGAGCGCGAGGGCCGGCGCCACCGAGCGGATGGCCAGAATCTGCGGGAAGTTGAACGGGGAGATGACGCCGACCACGCCGACCGGCACGCGCTCGGCGAAGCTCAGGTGCGGCTGCTCGCTCGGCAGCAGCTCACCGTACGGCAGGCCGGGCAGCGTGGCCGCCTCGAAGATCTCCTCGGTCGCCACGTGCGTCTCGAACTGGGCGGCGGGCGGGATCTTGCCGCCTTCGCGGATGCTCCAGTCCTCGATCTCGGCTGCGCTGGCCAGCCAGATCTCCCCGGCCTTGCGCAGGATGGCCGCGCGCTGCGTATAGGGCAGGGCTGCCCAGGCCGGCTGGGCCGCGGCTGCCGCTGCGGCTGCCGCCGCGATGTCAGCGGGCGAGGCGATGCCGACGCTCGCGAGCTCGTTCCCGGTGGCCGGCTCGGTTACCGGAGCCTGCCCGCCGCCCGGCTCGATCCAGCCGCCGGAGAATGCCTTGCCAAGCCAGATGGACCGGTCCAGGAGAGTCACCAGCGCGCCCTTTGCTGAGGTTCGGCAGCTAACCTGCCCGGCGCTACCGGGGACCGTGCGTGTGCGCTGACCGAACAGCCGTTACGTGCCCGAACGGTGAAAATCTAGGTGCGCGCGCTGCTGGTGTCAACGCCGCCGGCGGGCCAGGACCCTGACGCGTGCCCGGCCAGGCTGCGGGCCTGGTGCCGGGCACGCCGTCAGGTCTGTGCTGGACGTCCGGCTAGCGCCGGGTGGTGCCTTACTTCTTGCCAGTCCACCAGGCGCCGGCACCGCAGACAGCGGCGACGACGAGCCCGGCGATACCGCGAAAGATGTGATTGCCGCTCTTGACGTGGCTGCCGGAATCCAGGAACGACGGCGCCGCGCCTGCCAGCCACAGGATGCCCAGGATGAGCGCGATAACGGCGACGACCGCCAGGATAATCGCCAGCGACCGCTTCGAGCTGGCGCTGGACACAGTCTGAGAACTCACACTTCCTCCTTGATTGCTGGCCGGCCCTGGAGAGCACACGGGCATGCCGATGCCAGCCCTCGATGTACGTCCGGCACGGTACTCTCGGCGTGCTCAGTCGAACTGCAGAAATCTCTACAAAGAGTGCAAAATCTTGGCCATGAAACCGAGCGCCGCCGGGGCTGCCGCCCTCAGCCGGCCGGGCCGCCCGTCAGGCCTGACGGCCGGCGGGCGCGGTCAGCCGCGCACCCGGTAGTGCAGGTGAACGACGCCGCTTCGCAAGCCGCGCTCGGCCACGAGCTCCAGCCGGGTGCGAACGCCGGCTGGCAGCGCGCGCTTGCCGCCGCCGACGATGACCGGGCAGAGGAACAGGTGGCACTCATCGACCAGGCCTGCGGCGATGGCCTCGCCTGCGAGTTCGGCGCCGCCCACCGTGATGTCCCGGTCCGCGGACTCCTTGAGGTGCCTGACGGCCGCGGGCTCGAAGTCGCGCACGATCCGCGTCCGCTCGCTCGAGACCGTCCGCAGCGTCCGCGAGTACACGACTTTCTCGGCCGCCCGCCAGATCTGCGTGAAGTCCGCTTCCACCGCGGGCTCATCGCTGCCCGTGGTCACGGTCTCCCAGAACAGCATCGTCTCGTACATGCGGCGGCCGTAAAGGTAGGTGCCGATCGGCCGCTCGAGGTCGTTGACGACCGCGAACAGCTCATCATCGGGCGCCGCCCAGTCGAACTGACCCTCGCTGTCCTCGATGTATCCGTCCAGCGACGCGATCGCTGAGTAGATCAGCCTGGCCATGCCCGCCTCCGCTGCGCGCCCGGCCTACGGCTGCCAGATCATCAGAGCGAGGATGACCAGCCAGATCAGGTTCACGATGCCGCCCATCGCCGCGATCCGGCCGCGCTCCACGGAGGCAACGTGCTCGGCCAGGGTAGCGCCGCCGGCGGCACCGGCCGTGCCGCCGGCCGCCGCTGCGGTGGCGGGATCTGCGGCGCCGGCCCCCGCCGCGGCTGCGTTCGCCGCGTCCGCCAGGCCCGCTGCGTCAGCCACGTCCGCCGGCCCGGCTCCCGGCTGCCGTGGCAGCGGCAGCCGCGGCAGCGGTCGGCGCGACCCCGGCCGGCGCCAGCGCGCCGATGGCCCGGCGCTGATCGCGGATGATCAGCACGAGCAGGACGATCGCCACCACGAACAGGGTCATGGCGACGGTCAGCCACGGATGCGAGAAGTCGTGGTCGAGCTGGCCGAGAACGATGCCGAAGACGAACACCAGCAGCGCGGCAGCAGTGAAGATCACCGTGATCCGGCTCAGGTAACGCAGGATCGGCACCTCGCGCCGCCGGATGTAGCGCGGCGTCGACGAGATGGCCAGCGTTACCGGCCCGATGGCGAAGATGGCGAAGCCGATGTGCAGCCACAGCACAAGCTGGTCGGTAAAGGACATGCCGCTGATCTTAGGCCGCACCCGCCGCCCTCCGGGGCGAACACGCTGACCTGCGGCGAGCTACCTGCTGTACTGCCGCCTGGTGCGCAGGAAGTCCTTGACCACGTACTCGCCGAGGCTGTCGGGCATGGCCCGGAGCACCCGGCCGCCGTTGCGCCTGGCGACCTCATCCACGAACGAGCTCAGCCGCTCGTCATCGGCCAGCATGAACACGTTCATCGTGGCCCGGCGCCTGGTCATCTTGTCGACCTCGGCCAGCGTCAGCTCGATCGTCTCGGGCGAGGGCGGCCAGTCGAACCAGAACCGCCCGTCCCGGCGCAGGTGCGCGGTCGGCTCGCCGTCGGTGATGACGAGGACCACCGGATTGTGCTCCGGCCGCCGGTCCAGGAATCGGCCCGCCAGCACCAGGGCGTGGTGCAGGTTGGTGCCCTGCACCATGTCCCAGCTCAGCGACGCGAGCTCGGTCTCCTGCAGCTCGCGCGCGTAGTTAGAGAAGCCGATGACCTGAATCGCGTCCTGCGGATACTGGCGTCCGGACCAGGGCGTGCAGCGCGAGGGCGGTCTGCTTGGCTGCCCCCCAGGTGCCGCGCAGCGCCATCGAGTAGGACAGGTCAACCAGCAGGCAGACGGCCGCGGATGCACGCCGGTCGGTCTCAGCTGACCTCGAAGTCGCCGACGGACAGCCGCACGCCGCCGCGGCGCCGGTCGCGGTCCTTCCGGTAATCCCGGCTGTCCGCGGCCGGAACTCCTGACGGGGCGCGGCCTGGCGGAGCAGCGCGTTCCGCACCGTGGCGGCGGCGTCGATGGCCTGCTCGTCGCCGAACTGCCAGCGGCGGGTGCTGCCGGTGTACTCGCCGGCCTGGCCGGCGTCGCGCTGGCTCGTGGTCGCCGGTGCCGCCGTCGGGCAGCTCGGCGAACACCTTCCGCAGCGCCGTCTCGCCCAGCCGGCGCACGGCCTTCGGCGTGAGCTCGAGCTTGCCGTCGGTGCGCTGCAGGTAACCCTGCTGCTCCAGCTCCCGCTCGATCTGGCGCAGTGCCTCCATGTCGTCCACGGCCTGGCGGCCGAGGGCGCGCCGGACGGCCTCCTCGTCGACGTCGTCCAGCCGTGCGCCCGGGTAGTCCTGGCGCAGCGCCTCCTCCAGATCGGCGAGGTCGGCCAGCTCGGCCAGCGCGCCGGTCGCGTCGCTGAGGCCCATCGGGTCGGTGCCGGTCATCCCTCGGCTGCGGCCAGCCCTGGTCCATGTCCGGGCGGCGGGCGCGCAGCGCGTCCGCCAGCCGCGACATCTCCGCGGCCAGCCCGGCGTCCTCCAGCGCCTGCGACATCAGCCCGGCGAGCTCGTCCCGCTGCTCATCGGTCAGCGAGTCCGAGCAGCCGCTGCGCCGCCGACATCCGGCGGACGAGCGAGTCGACGAGCTCCTCGAGGTTCGCCGGCGAGTCGGGGAACATGTCGCCGAACTCCGCCATGAAGTTGTCGAAGTCCTGCTGCGTGTGCTCGCCCCGGGCGTCCGCCTCGAGCATGCTGTTCAGCCCGGCCATCATGTCCTTGACCCGCTGCATGGCCTCCGGGTCCGGGTCGGACAGGGTCTGCTTCATGCCGCGGAACTGGCTGTCCAGCACCTCGCGGCGCAGCAGCGACTTCAGCTGCTCGTAGGTCTGCCTGGCGTCCGGCGACTGCCAGTCGTAGTCGGCCAGCTGCCTGATGGCCTGAGCGGTGTCGGCGGGCAGGGCATCGAGCTCGGCCTCGCGCATCCGCGCCGAGTCGTCAGGATCGGGGAACAGCTCGGCGCGCTCCTGGCCGATGGCCGTGTCCAGCAGCGAGCGGACCTGGTCGAGTATGCCGTCGAGCCGGCCGCGGCTGCGGATCTCGCGCTGCCGTTCCCGTACCCTGCGCAGCATGTCGTCCAGGCCGCGGTGGCCGGACATGCCGCGCGCGCATCAGCTCGCGGAGCGCGCTGGCGGGGTCGGTGCCATCGAGCACCGACTCGCCGAGCTGCGTCCACCGCACCGCGCACGTCGTACGGTGGCTCCAGCGGATCGGGCCCGCCCGTGTACGGACCGTAGCGATAGCCGCTCACGCGCACTCACCTCCTAGCTCTGGTCGCGGTCCGCCCGCGCGCGCCGCCGGGCTCAGGTCCGGTACACCGACCCGCCGTCAAGCGAGTCCTTGGACAGGCGGCGCATCAGGTACAGGCCCTCCAGCGCGAACTCCAGGGCGGCAGCTGCCTGGCCCGGCGATTCGCTGCCGGCCATCTGCAGCCGCTCCATGATCCGCGCCAGGCCCGGCACCTCGCCGATGCGGCGCAGCAAGTCGGAGGCCGGCACCAGGTCGCCGGTCTCGACAGCCCCGCCGTCGGTGAACCGGGCCATCAGGCCGCTCATGTCGGCATTGCCGAGCAGCGCGCGGAAGGTGTCGCTGGTCGCGCGCCGCAGCAGGTGATCAAGTACCTCCTGCTCCCGGCCCTCCTCACTGACCTCGAACTCCACCTTGCCGCGCAGCGTGCTGATCACCGAGGGCAGGTCGCAGACCCGCGCGACCGCCTGATCCTCGCCGGTGATGGCAGCGCGCCTGACGGCGGACGCGGCCACCGCCTCGGCGGCCGCGATCGCGAACCGCGCGGACACACCCGACCGCGAGTCGACGGCTGGCGATGCGCGGACGAGCCGGGTGAAGCGACCGATGACCTGGACAAGATGAACGGGAACGACGGCACCGGGATCCGCGCCGTCCCACGCGACCTGTGCTTCCTGATCGATCAGGGCCAGTTCGGCCTCGAGCGAGACCGGGTAGTGCGTGCGGATCTCGGCGCCGAACCGGTCCTTCAGCGGCGTGATGATGCGGCCGCGGTTGGTGTAATCCTCCGGGTTGGCGCTGGCGACCAGCACCAGGTCCAGCGGCAGGCGCAGGGCGTAGCCGCGCACGCCGATGTCGCGCTCCTCGAGGACGTTGAGCAGCGACACCTGGATGCGCTCGGCCAGGTCGGGCAGCTCGTTCAGGCAGAAGATGCCGCGGTTGGTGCGCGGCAGCAGGCCGAAGTGAATGGTCTCCGGGTCGCCGAGTGTCCTGCCCTCGGCGACCTTCACCGGGTCGATGTCGCCGATCAGGTCACCGACGCTGGTGTCCGGTGTCGCGAGCTTCTCGCCGTACCGGTCGCCGCGCGGCCGCCAGATGATCTCCAGGTCATCGCCCTGCTCAGCCAGCAGTCGCTGGCAGCGCGCGCAGACCGGGGCAAACGGGTGGTCGTTAATCTCGCACCCGGCGACTGCGGGAGTCCACTCGTCCAGCAGGCCGGTGAGCGTCCTGATCAGCCTCGTCTTACCCTGGCCGCGCTCGCCGAGCAGGATGACGTCATGTCCGGCGATGATGGCGCGCTCCAGGTGCGGCAGTACCGTCTGGCCGAAGCCGATGATGCCGGGGAAGGCATCCTCACCTGCGCGCATCCGCTGCAGCAGGTTATGCCGCAGCTCCTGCTTGACGGTGCGAAGCTGGTGTCCGCTGGCGCGTAGCTCGCCAAGAGTGGCGGTGGCTGGCGGGGTCTGGTCCGATGCTGGCTGCTTGCGAGTCGTAGGCTGCACCATTCGACAGTATGTCGAGCCAGGCGTGGTTCGCATCTTGGGAGGCATGAATGGAGGGTTCCCGGCCGGTGCTCGCGGTCGATATCGGCGGCACGAAGCTGGCTGCCGGACTGGTCGAGCCTGGCGGCCGTGTGCTCACCTGGTCCCAGGTGCCGACTCCGGCGGACCTGGACGCCGAGCAGCTGTGGCGGACTCTCGATGCACTGCTGACCGGCGTGCTTGATGAGGCCCGCGTAGTGCCGTCCGGCCTGGCCGGCTGCGGCTGCGGCTGCGGCGGCCCGATGGAGTGGCCGGCCGGGCGCGTGTCACCGCTCAACATTCCGGCGTGGCGGAACTTCCCGCTGCGCGACCGGCTGGCCGAGCGGCTTGACGGCATCCCGGTGCACGTGCACAACGACGCGATCTGCCTGGTCGCCGGCGAGCACTGGCGTGGTGCGGGCCGCGGCCGCAGCAACGTGCTCGGCATGGTGGTGTCGACCGGGGTCGGCGGCGGCCTGCGTGCTCGACGGCCGGCTGGTCGAGGGTGCCTCGGGCAACGCCGGTCACGTCGGCCACGTCGTGGTGGATCCGGACACCGGCCCGGAGTGCGGCTGCGGCGGGCGCGGCTGTGCCGAGGCAATCGCCCGCGGCCCCGCGCTCGTTGCCTGGGCCCAGTCGCAGGGCTGGCGGCCCGAGCAGCAAGGATGCGACCGCCAAGGAGCTCGCCGCTGACGGAGCGGCCGGGCACCCGGTCGGCATCGCCGCGATGCGCCGGGCTGGCCGGGCCCTCGGCATCGCGATCGCGTCGGCAACCTGCCTCTGCGATCTGGAGGTGGTGTCTGTCGGCGGCGGGCTGTCGCAGGCCGGTCCGCTGCTCTTCGATCCGCTGGAGGAGGCCCTGCGAGCGCACGCCAGACTCGGGTTCGCGCGGCAGGTCAGCGTCGTGCCGGCCGCGCTCGGGCAAAGTGCCGGGCTGGTCGGCGCAGCCGCGCTGATCCTCGCGGCCGACCGTTACTGGGCGGCCGACTGAGCCGGAGGCACCCGCCCGCGAGTCGCGCACTGGTGCAACAATCCAGGCGTGAGTGCAACCAAGCCGGCTGGCCAGCTGGGTGACCTCCCGGTCCGGCCCGCCGACGTGATCGCGGCGCGCGCTGAGCTGGCGCCGGCCGTCCGGCAGACGCCGGTCCTGGAGTCCAGCGCGCTGTCCGAGCTGGTCGGCGGCCCGGTCTACCTCAAGTGCGAGAACCTTCAGCGGGGCGGGTCGTTCAAGGTTCGCGGTGCTTACCTGCGCATCGCGCGCCTGTCCGCCGCCGAGCGGGCCCGCGGCGTCGTCGCGGCCAGCGCCGGCAACCACGCCCAGGGAGTAGCGCTGGCGGCGGCCGCTCTCGGGGCCAGAGCGACGGTCGTGATGCCGGCGGCCGCGCCACTGCCCAAGGTCGCCGCGACCCGGTCCTATGGCGCTGACGTAGTGCTGCACGGAGCGGCCGTCGAGGACGCGCTGTCGCTGGCACGGGAGATCGCCGAGGAGACCGGCTCGATCTTCATTCATCCCTTCGATCATCCGGATGTGATCGCCGGGCAGGGCTCCATCGGGCTTGAGATCGCCGAGCAGTGCCCGGATGTCCGCACGATAGCGCTGCCCGCCGGCGGCGGCGGGCTGGTCGCCGGCGTCGCTGTCGCCGCCAGCGCCGTCCTGCCGGGCGCGCGGGTCATCGGCGTGCAGGCCGAGGCGGTCGCTCCGCTGGCGGCCTCGATTGCGGCCGGCCATCCGCTGAGCGTGACGCCGGCCTCCACGATGGCCGACGGGATCGCCGTGGCACGGCCGGGAGAGCTGACGGTTGCCCTGCTGGCCGCGCTGGACACGCGCGTCGTGACCGTGACTGAGGAGAACCTCTCCCGCGGGCTGCTGCTCTGCCTCGAGCGGGCCAAGCAGGTCGTGGAGCCGGCCGGGGCTGCAGGCGTGGCGGCGATCCTGGAGCATGCCGCGCTGTTCGAGCCGCCCGTCGTCGTGGTGCTGTCCGGCGGCAACATCGACCCGCTGCTGCTCTCGAAAGTGCTGCGGCACGGACTGTCGGCCGCGGGCCGGTTCCTCGCGTTCCGGTGCAAGCTGCCGGACCGGCCGGGGGCCCTGGCCACTTTGCTGATGGAACTCGCCGAGCTCGGGGCCAACGTTCTGGACGTCGACCATGAGCGGGTGACCGCGGACCTGCGCGTCGACGAGGCCGAGGTGAACCTGCACCTGGAGACCAGGGGCCCCGAGCACACCGACTCGGTGATCAGCCAGCTGCGCAAGGCCGGCTACACGCTCGTTTTCGGCTGACTCTTCCCGGCCCGGTACTGCCCCTGGCGACGGCCTACCACGGCCGGCCCGCGCTGCGCGCCTGCTGGCTGAGCCTGCGCTGGCGGATCACGATCGTCCCTGCGGCCTTGTCATGCAGGCACTGGCCGCGGCTGTCCAGCATCGTCAGGCCGGTGTCGGCCAGCCAGAGAATGGCGCCGATTACGGAGAACGGGCTCGGCACCAGCAGGCAGATCGCCGGTCCGATCAGGAAGGCGACCGTGCGGATGCCAGTGGCGCCGATACCTGGCCGGCCGGAATCGGCGGCCAGGACCACCCTGGTGCCGAGTGCTCGCTTGCCGAGGGTGGCACCCCAGGCGGCGTGCTGGACCCAGTAGTAGACGAGCGCGATGCCGAACATGCCGAGCAGCCAGAAGATGATCGCCTGCTGGTTAGCCGGATTGCGGAGGACGCTGTCGATGGCCGCCTGGGCGTCCGGCGAGCTCGGGTTGGTCGCGAAGCGGCTGGAGATCGCCTGCAGCTCGCGAGTGATCCGCAGCAGCGGGGTGCTGAACGCCAGCACCGAGACCGTGAAAATGATGACCCAGTCCAGGATCGCGGCCAGCAGGCGCTCCCACGGTGCCGCGATGGCCGGGTCGCGGCGCGATTGCGCCCCGAAGGCGCCCCGCGCGCTCGGGCGCTGTCGGCTGGAGCCGGGCCGTAGCCGGCTGGCCGTAACCGGGCTGGCCGTAGCCAGGCTGGCCGTAACCGGGCTGACCAGTGCCGGGCTGTCCGTAGCCGGGCTGGCCGAAGGCCTGCCGGGCAGAGACTGGCGACCGCGGCCCGGCCTGCGGGCTGCCATAGCCCGGCTTGTCCGGCTGCGGCGGGGCGAGGTAGGCCTGCGGCACCGACTCGCCTGCCTCAAGGTACGGCGACGGCGGAGCCGGCTGAGCTGGCTCCGGCGGTGACGGCTGCTCTTGCGGCGTGGTCGGCTGCTCAGTCGCCGTCCACTGGCCGGTCTCGTCCTGCGTCATCCTGCTAGTGGTCCCTTGTGCGCCGGCCAGGCGGACCGGCGGCCGGCCGGCGTAGGAGCCCGCCTGCGCTGGCTACCAGCTGCCTGCCTGCGGCTGTGAGCCCGGATAGTTCGTCTTGACAACCACTGTATTCGCGGCCTTGTCGTGCAGGCACTGCCTGCGCGGGTCCCACGTTAGCCACAACTCGTTGACCAGGTCGAACAGCCACCCGATCAGAGGCACGATCGGCGTCAGCGCATAGATGGCCGCCCGGCCGCTCGCCGCCCCGCCGCCGACCGGGGACTGGCCGTCCGCCCGCACGACCTTCGTGCCGAGTGCTCGCTTGCCGAGGGTCTGGCCGAAGGCCCAGTGCTGGAGCCAGTCGTACAGGAAAGCCACCAGATAGAACCCGAGGGCGACGACGTAGAGCTTGCCCGCCAGGTGGCCCTCAGCAGTGGCGATGGCACTCTTGGCGCCCGGAATCGAGCTGAGCTGGGTGCCAGCCGGGTACTGGGCGGCAATGCCGTGCAGGGTGGCGAAGAACGTGCGCCACGGGGGCACCCACAGTGGCGCGAAGATGAGCGCGAGCACCAGCCCGTCAATGACCCGCGCGAGCAGGCGCCGCCACCACTCGGCCAGGGCCGGATCGTTTCTGGCCAGCCCGTAGCCGTACCCGGGGTATGGCTGGCCGTATCCGGCAGGCGGGTAACCGGGATATGCCTGCGGCCCGTAGCCCGGTGCGGGCGGCCCGTAGCCCTGCGGGGCCTGGCCGTAGCCCTGCGGGGCCTGGCCGTACGCCTGGCCCGGCAGTCCCGTAGCCCTGCGCGGGCTGGCCGTATGCGTGGCCCGGCGTCCCGTGGCCCTGCGCGGGCTGGCCGTAGCCGGATGCGGGCGTGCCGTAGCCGGGCGCGGGTGCGGGTGCGAGGTGTGCAGGTGCCTCGTAACCCGGCTCGGGCTGGCCGGTAACGCCGGGGGTGTCGGGGGACTGACTCACCCGGTCATGATGCCTCACCGGGCCGCCCGGTGCCTAGCGGCACAAGCCCGGCCACGGCAGGGCGATAGGGCGTGAGTTACCGATCGACGCCCTTCTTAGGGCAGCGATTGATACCTCACGCCCTATCGGGCAGTTGCGCAGCGCCTCACAGGTTGCCGCGGCGCTCCTGCTCGCGCTCGATCGCCTCGAACAGGGCCTTGAAGTTGCCCTTGCCGAACCCCTGCGAGCCGTGGCGCTCGATCAGCTCGAAGAACACGGTCGGGCGGTCCTGCACCGGCTTGGTGAAGATCTGCAGGAGGTATCCGTCCTCATCGCGATCCGCCAGGATCCGAAGCTCGCGCAGTTCATCCAGCGGCACCCGGGTGTCACCGACCCACTCGCCGAGAGTGTCGTAGTAGCTGTCGGGCGTGGCCAGGAACTGCACGCCAGCGGCCTTCATGCCGCGGACCGCGCCGACGATGTCGTCTGTGGCCAGGGCGAGATGCTGGACGCCGGCGCCGCCGTAGAACTCCAGGTACTCGTCGATCTGCGACTTCTTCTTGCCCGCGGCCGGCTCGTTGATCGGGAACTTGACCTTCCGGCTGCCGTCAGCGACGACCTTGCTCATCAGAGCGGAATACTCGGTCGCGATGTCGTCGCCGACGAACTCCTTCATGTTCGTGAAGCCCATGACGCGGTGATAGAACTCGACCCACTCGTTCATCTTGCCGAGCTCGACGTTGCCCACGCAGTGGTCGATCTCGGTGAAGAACGGGCCGGCGGGCTCGGCGGTCAGCGGGCCAGCGGCGAGATAGCCGGGCAGGTACGGGCCGGCGTAGTCGTTCCGCTCGACCAGCGTGTGCCGGGTGTCGCCGTAGGTCGCGATCGCTGCGAGCACTACCTTGCCGTGCTCGTCCTCGGCGATTTCCGGCTCCTGCAGGCTGCGCGCACCGTGCGCAAGCGCGTACTCGTACGCGGCCGTCGCCGACGGGACCGTGATGGCCAGGTCGATGACGCCGTCGCCGTGCGCGGCAACGTGGGCGGCCAGGTCCGTGCCGCTGTGCACCGGGCCGCGGAACACGAAGCGCGCGCTGCCCGACTCCAGCACGTAGGCAGCCTCATCCCGGCAGCCCGTCTCGGGGCCGCGGTAGGCGACGCAGCGCATGCCGAATGCCGTCGAGTAGAAGTGCGCCGCCTGGCGTGCGTTGCCGACGGCAAACACAGCCGCGTCCATCCCGTTGACCGGGAACTCGTCGGTCACCGGCGCCTGTACGTGCACTGCCTCGGCTGTCATGAGATCGCTCCCTCGCGGTCGGTACGGCTTCATCGCAGCATCGGCTAGGCAGTCAGGATGTGCAACTGTGCTCTTATTTTCTAGGCAAGATGACCACCAGTTAGTCCAGCTTGCTAGCAGACTTGTACAGTTTGTAGCGGAGGTGGCGAGTGATCGACGAGCTGGACGCGCGCCTGGTCGAGTTGCTGATGGCCGAGCCCAGGGTCGGCGTCCTGGAGGCGTCCCGGCGGCTGCGGGTGGCCCGCGGAACCGTTCAGGCCCGGCTGGACCGCATGCAGGCACGCGGCGTGATCACCGGGTACGGCCCGGACGTCGAGCCGGCTGCGCTGGACTACACCGTGATGGCCTTCATCACCCTGGAGATCAGGCAGGCGGGCGGCCATGATCCGGTGGCTGACCGGCTCGCCGCCATCGCCGAGGTGCTCGAGGCGCACACCATCACCGGATCTGGCGACATGCTCTGCCGGGTGGTCGCCCGCAGCAATGCTGACCTGCAGCGCGTCATCGATGCGATCGTCGCGCTTGACGGTGTCGTGCGGAGCTCGACGGTCATCGTCCTGGACACCCCGCTGCCGCACCGGGTGCTGCCCCTTGTCCGGGCAGCTGCGGACGGCGCCGCGTCAGCAGGACCCGACGGCCGTTCAGGATCTGCAGGCTAGGCAGGATCTGCAGGCCAGGCAGGATCTGCAGGTCTAGGCCGGGCAGGATCTGCAGCGCCTGGCGCAGGAACTGCCGGGCTAGCCGATCGCGCGGGCGCCGGCTTCCGCCGGGACGGCCGCATTCCCGGCGTGGCTGGCGTCGGCCTGGCTGGTGTCGGCGTGGCTGGCGTCGGCAAGCTCCAGGGCCACGTCGAGCACGGCGTCCCTGAGCTCAGCAGGGCTGGCCGCCCGGTCCTGGTAGTGCATGCAGCAGAAGCTGATGCTCATGAGGCAGGACGCCGCCCGGATCTGGCTGCGGACCGGAGCGCCCGGCTCGCTCAGGAGGTCGATCAGCGCGTCGATCCGCTCGCGGAACAGCTCCCCGCGCTCCTTGGCGGCTGCCAGCGAGCTCACGGCGGCCTGATTCTGATGCAGCAGGCGGAGCACGGCTGTGCCGTTCGCGACAATCCCCAGGTAACGGCGGACGATCTCGGCCCTGGTCTCCGGCGTGCGCGGCTGGTCCTTGCCCCATGCGATCAGGTCGTCGATGTCCGCCATGTAATCTTCGACCAGGCTGCGGACAATGTCCTCTTTGGACTTGAAGTAGTAGTACAGCGCGGCCTTGGTAACGCCGAGCCGCTCGGCGATCTCTCGCAGCGAGGTCTTCTCGTAGCCCTGCTCGGCGAACAGCTGCAGGGCAAGCTCGCGCAGTCGCGACCGGGTGTCGCGACCGCGGTCGTGCTCGCCGTGGACGTTGTCTGGCATGGCCTTGCGCGCTCTTCCTTCGCGTTGCCGTAACCTACTTGACGGCCGGTTAGTAGCCAGCTTAACCTGTTCCCGGACTGGATGCTAGCCGGTCGGCAAGTAAGCGGAAAGCGCCGCCATTCCCCACGTGCGGCACATGCGGGCAACAAGGAGCTCTTGTCATGACGGACAACCAGGCTGCGGCGCTGCCGGCGGCCGGCGTGCCGACCGGGCCGAAGCGCGAGGTTCTCATCGTGCTGCCGGGCCTGCTGCTCACGCTCATCATCGCGATGCTCGACCAGCTGGTTGTCTCGACCGCGCTGCCGCGCATCGTCGGTGACCTGGGCGGCCTCAATCACCTGGCCTGGGTCGTCACGGCCTACATCCTGGCCGCCACGATCACCACGCTGTTCTACGGCAAGCTCGGCGACATGTACGGCCGCAAGCGGTTCCTGATGATCGCGATCGTGCTGTTCCTGATCGGCTCCGCCCTGTCCGGCCTGTCGCACACGATGGACCAGCTGATCGCCTTCCGCGCACTGCAGGGCCTCGGGGCCGGCGGCCTGATGGTCGGTGCGATCGCCACCATCGGCGACATGGTCTCGCCCCGCGAGCGCGGTCAGTACATGGGCTACATGATGGCCGCCATGATGCTGGCCATGATCGCCGGGCCGCTCGTCGGCGGCTACATCACGCAGCACTGGTCGTGGCGGTGGATCTTCTACATCAACATGCCGATCGGCGGCGCGGCACTGGTCTACCTGTGGGCGACGCTGCATCTGCCGCGCAAGCGGGTGGAGCACAAGATCGATTACCTCGGCGCGGCAGTGATCGCTGTCTTCTCGACCGCGATCGTCCTGCTGACCAGCTGGGGCGGCACCCAGTATGCGTGGGGCTCCTGGGAGATCCTGATGCTGGCCGGCATCAGCGCCGTCTCGTTCCTGGCCTTCTTCGTCGTGGAGTCGCGCGCCGCCGAGCCGATGCTGCCGCTGCACGTGTTCAAGAACCGGAACTTCTCGCTCGCCTCGGCCATGAGCCTGCTGCTCGGCATGGCCATGCTCGGCGCGCTGACGTTCCTGCCGCTGTATCAGCAGACCGTGCAGCACGCCTCGCCCACCGGCAGCGGCCTGATGCTGATCCCGCTGATGCTCGGGTCGACGGTGACCTCGCTGATCTCCGGCCAGGTGACCAGCAGGACGGGCCGGTACAAGATCCTGCCGATCATCGGCGCGGTGATCATGAGCCTCGGCATCTTCCTGCTGACGCACGTGAGCGTCGACACCACCAGGCTCACCTCCGCCGTGTACTTCGTGGTGCTGGGCATCGGCATGGGCTTCCTCATGCAGATCACCTCGCTGATCGCGCAGAACAGCGTGCCGCAGCAGGACATGGGCGTCGCCAGCAGCTCCCGGAGCTTCTTCCAGCAGATCGGCGGGTCGCTGGGCGTGTCACTGTTCGGCGTGATCTTCTTCCGCCGGTTCGCCGACACGATCGCGGCCACCCTGCACACGCACGCCTCGATCGCGAGCGGCGGCAGCGCCAACCTCGACCCGGCCACCATCAACAGCCTCCCGGCCGTCGTGCGGGACGCGGCGTTCGGCGCCATCAGCCACGCCATCTCCGGGGTGTTCTGGTGGACGCTGCCGGTCACCGTGGCGGTGTTCCTGCTCGCGCTGTTCGTGAAGGAGATCCCGCTGCGCGGCCGCATCGAGCCGGTGGCCGAGCAGCCGCAGCCCGAGGCGCAGCTCGTGCACGAGGGCTAGCTCGCGGCCGCCAGCCTGCGACGGCCCCGATACGACGACGCCGGTCCCCGCACTCGCGGGGACCGGCGTCGCTGCGTCAGTCAGATGCCGCCGTACGGGACCGCCTCGAGAATCTCGACTGAGGTAGCGCGGCCGTTCGGCAGGTTATAGGTGGCAGTCTCGCCGACCTTCTTCCCGGAAATCGCGCTGCCCAGCGGGGACTTGGGCGAGTAGACGTCGATCGGGGAGCCAACCTCCTCGCGGGAGGCGAGCAGGAAGGTGACTTCCTCGTCGTCGCCCGCGAACCGGACGGTGACGGTCATGCCGGGGCCGACCACGCCCTCGGTGCGCGGCGCCTCGCCGACGCGGGAGTTCTCCAGGATCTGGGTCAGCTGGCGGATCCGGGCCTCCTGCATGCCCTGCTCGTCCTTGGCGGCGTGATACCCGCCGTTCTCCTTCAGGTCGCCCTCTTCCCGCGCGGCCTCAATCTTCTTCGCGATCTCGATCCGGCCTGGCCCCGACAGATGGTCGAGCTCAGCCTTGAGCCGGTCGTACGCCTCCTGAGTGAGCCAGGTATACGTGTCGTCGCGAGTCTCGGTCACGGGTACTCCTCGGATGGATGCGGAGTTTCTGGTCCGCTGGGCCGTGCGGGGCCCATGGGGGTAATCATTCGAGGCTAACAAGGCTCCGCAACTACGTCGTACCTGTCAATGGCGGGGCCTAAACAAGTCAGGGCGAAGCCGGGCAAATAATGCCCGTATGCAGCGGCCGGACGCGCCGGGGCTGGCTCCGGACTGCCCGTTCCCTGCCAAAACTGGCAGCATCGCACCGGCGCGCCGGGGCGGAGCGGCTCGCCATAGGGTCATATATCACGCATGCCGGCGTGAGGCGGAGGTTGGGATGACTGGTCATCCGGTTCTCGGTTATCTGGTCTGGGCAGTGCTGATCGGGGCGGTTTTTGCCTGGGAGGGGCTGGCACTCAGCGGCATCAGCGGCAGCGTGCCGACCCTGAGCGCCACCTTCCGGGTCATCATGCGGTACCCGCCGGGCCGGTGGGCGCTGTTCGCGCTCTGGCTGTGGCTGGGCTGGCACCTGTTTATCCGCGGCTGGCACTTCCTGCTTCAGGCATGATCGCCGGACCAGGCAGCCGGGACGGCGGGGGAAGGGCGGTGCGATGTCCTCGCATCTGATCCGCTCCGACCTCGTGCCGATCCTCGGCGGCTATCTCATCCTGATGGCGGTGCTGGCGGTCGGACTGCGGGCGCAGCGGCGCCGGGCAGCCGCGGGCCTGCCAGTCAGCCGGCTGACCGGGCGGCGCGACCACGGCTGGCGGGCGCTGATCCTGCACGTGCTGACGGACGCGCTCGCCGGCTACCTGCTCCTCGCGGCCGTCGTGGTGCTGTACTACTACGGCGTCGCCAGGGTCGCCAGCAACTTCCTCGACAGCGAGTTCACCGGGTCAGCGGCGCTGCTCGGGATCAGCCTGCCGCTGTTCCTGGCCCTCTCGTGGCTCACCGAGCGGCGGCGCCGGGCGCGACCGCCCGGTGCGGGGGGGAGACGGCCGAGCCAGCCGGTCAAGCCGCGCCGAGCCGATCGGGGCCGAGCCAGAGGCGGACAGGCCGCACCCGGAACCAGAGCGCTGAGCTCGGAGCGGGCTCAGCGCGCTGCGATCGTGGTGAGTTGGCGTCCTATGCGGACGCGAACTCACCACGATCCCGGCCGAGAGGCCTAGAGAGCCCAGGAAGGGACGCGCCGGGAATGGCAGGCGCGCCCGGCCTTGTTCTGTAACCGGGGCTTATCTCCGTCCGGCCCGAGACTCCGGGCGGCGCGCCCTACAGTAGGCAGCCGGGTACCTCCCGACCCCCGGTCCGACGATGTCGAGGTGACTTCAGCGTGCGTTCTGCTCCCGATGAGGGCACGGCCAGCCGCAGCACGGCAGGCCCGGATGAGCCGGGCCTGCGAGCCGCTCCGGCTGATGGCCGTGCACGCGCATCCGGACGACGAGTCAAGCAAGGGCGCGGCCACCATGGCGCGGTACGTTCGCGAGGGCGTTGAGGTGCTGGTCTGCACGCTGACGGGCGGCGAGCGCGGCGACATACTGAACCCGGCCATGGAACGCCCCGAGGTCCGGGCGAATCTGCCCGCCATCCGCCGCGAGGAGATGGCCAGGGCGCGCGAGATCCTCGGCGTGCAGCAGCGCTTCCTCGGGTTTACCGACTCCGGCCTGCCCGAGGGCGATCCGCTGCCGCCGCTGCCGGACGGCTGCTTCGCGCTCCAGCCGCTGGAGGCTGCCGCCGGCCCGCTGGTGCAGGCCGTCAGGGAATTCCGGCCGCACGTCATACTCACCTACGACGAGAACGGCGGCTATCCGCACCCCGATCACATCAAGACGCATCAGGTGGCGGTCGAGGCGTTCGAGGCCGCGGCCGACCCGGATCGCTACCCTGGCTCCGGCGAGCCGTGGCAGCCGCTGAAGCTCTACTACTTCCTCACCTTCCACCGCGCGCGCCTGATAGCGCTGCACGACGAGATGCTCCGCCGCGACCTGGAGTCCCCGTACGCGGAGCGGATCGAGAAATGGGCGCAGGAGGAGGCGGAGGACGTCGCCGACGCCGAGAAGGGGCGCGTCCACGAGATCACGACGAGGATCGAGTGCGGCGACTACTTCGAGGTACGCAACCAGGCGCTGATCGCGCACGCGACTCAGGTCGATCCGAACGGCAGCTGGTTTGCCGTCTCGGCTGAGGCCCAGCGCGCCGCCTGGCCGACCGAGGACTATCATCTGGCCAGGTCAGTGGTAGACGCCGGCCTGCCGGAGGATGACCTCTTCGCCGGGATCCGGGAGAGGGTGAGCTTGTGATCGAACTCGCGGCCGCGGCATCGGCCAGCTCGGCGAGCGTCTGGGATCAGCCGGGCACTCTCGGGTTCCTCGTGGTCTTCGGCATGGGCATCATTCTCTATTTCCTGCTCCGCTCGATGTCCAGGCACCTGCGCAAGGTGAACGAGGCCGCGCGCCTTGAGGCCGAGTCAGCGCAGCCGGGCGATGACGACGGCGGCAGCCCGCTGGCCAGCGGGACTACCATCGGGCCGCCGGCCGCGAACGGGGCCAGGCGCAGGAGCTGACCGGCCTGCGTTCAGCCCTCCGCTGGCCGGGTTCGGCGCGTTATCACATCCGGGGCGGCCGGCAGCGGAGGCTGCGTTTGCGGCGTGTCGCGGCCGCATGATTGCTAGTTTCCTGCCAGATAGTCCCGGCAATTTCGGGAGTGCGGTTCATGCTGGCGATCCACGGCGTCTGGTCGGGCGGCCGGCTGAGCCTATGGGCGGAAGATTCTGACCGGCCTCGTGAGCTGCCAGGCCCCGCGCCAGCCCGGCCCTCTCGTACGGCCCGGCCGCATCCGTTTGCCGCGACCGCCGGCACGCTGGCCGATGTCCTGGCCGAATTCGGCGAGCAGACCGCCGACCTCGCCCGCAAGGCCGCCGAGACGGAGCTGACCCTCTGGCTGCCTGCCAGGCCAGGCGGACCGCTGAGCTCGCCCGACTGCATTCCGGCCGATCCCGTGGCGGCCGGCTCGCCGGCTCGGGCTCAGGCTGCCGCTGATGAGAATCATGGCGGGAACGAGGCCGTCGCACCCCCCGCCGCCAGTCCCCGGCGGTCCGGCCGGGTCGCGCTGGCGGCCTTCGTGGTGCCCGCGCTCAGCTTCGAGCCGGCGGCCGCGCTCGCCGCGCTCACCGTGCTTGGCCAGCCGGAGACGCCCGCCGAGCGCGGGGTCGTGGCCGGCAGCCTGCAGTACCTGGCGGCGCTGGCCGCGCTGGCCGGCGACCTGGCCGCGCGGGGCCGGGTGCTGCCCGGCCTTGACGGCGCCGGCGACGGCAGCTACTTCGCGCGCTGGCGGCCGGTGCTCGCCGGAGCGGACGCGCTGCGCGCACGGGAGCTGACGCTCGCGCTGCCGCCGCTGTGCCGGGCCACCAGTGCCGACGGCGAGCCGTCGGCCGCGATCGTGACCGAGGCGCTCGGATTGCTGACCGACGCGGCGGTGCGGGCCAGGCTGGCCGCCGCACCGGGCTTCGCGCTGCTCGCGGCTGACCAGGACGCGCCGCTGACCGATCGCTGGGCCGCCGCGCTCACCGGGGAGACCGGCGGGCTGGCCGTTGCCCGCGCCGACGCGGCCCTGGCCGCGCAGCTCGCCTTCGCGCTGTGGGCGTGGCAGGACGCGGCGCAGGAGCCGCCGGGCCCGGTGCGGACCTGCTTCCGCCTGATCGAGCCGGATCCGGCGGCGGCCGAATCCGCTGCTTCCGGTCCGGCTGCCTCCGGTCCGGCTGCCTCTGATCCGGCTGCCTCGTCCGGCTGCCTCCGACGCGGCCGGACCCAGCTGGCGCGTCGAGTTCGCGCTGCAGTCGACCGACGACCCCAGCCTGCTGCTGCCGGCCGGGGAAATCTGGTCGGGCGGCACCGCTGACGGCTGGGCCGCGGCCGGCATCAGCTACCCCGATGACGACCTGCTGGCCGGACTTGGCCGGGCGTCGCGCCTGTTCCCCGAGCTGGACGGCGAGCTGCAGACCGCGGCGCCGGAGGCGGTCGAGCTCGACACCAGGGCTGCCCTGCGGTTCCTGAAGGAGACCGGGCCGCTGCTGGCGGGTGCCGGATTCGGCGTGCTGCTGCCGGACTGGGTTCGCCGGTCGCGGCTCGGTCTCAGGCTCACCACCAGGTCGCGGAGCGCGGCGTCGCCCGGGTCGGTGACGGCGCCCAGATTCGGCCTCAATGATCTGGTCGACTTCCGGTACGAACTGGCGATCGGCGACGAGACGCTCGGCCCGGATGAGCTTGCTGAGCTGGCGCGGCTGAAGGTCCCCCTGGTCCGCCTGCGCGGCCAGTGGGTGGAGCTGGACGAGCGGCATCTGAACGCAGCGCTGCGCTTCCTGGAGAACGGCGGGACCGGCGTCATGAGCGGCGGTGACGCGCTGCTCGCCGGACTCGGCGAGGCGGCCGGCGAGCTTCCGCTGGTGCAGGTCGATGCGGACGGCTGGCTCGGCGACCTGCTGTCCGGGCACGCCGACCGGCGCCTGCAGCCGATGGGCACGCCGCCGTCGTTCCGCGGTGAGCTTCGGCCGTACCAGGAACGAGGGCTGGCGTGGCTGTCGTTCCTCGGCAGCCTCGGCCTTGGCGCCGTCCTGGCCGACGACATGGGCCTGGGCAAGTCGCCGCAGACGCTGGCGCTGCTGGCGGCGGAGCGTGACGCCGGGACCGCTGCCGGGCCGACGCTGCTGATCTGCCCGATGTCGCTGGTGGGTAACTGGCAGCGGGAGGCGGCGCGGTTCACCCCCGGCCTCGTCGTGCACGTGCATCACGGCGCGGACCGGCTGGCCGGATCCGAGCTGGCCGCGGCCGTCGGGGCAGCCGACCTCGTCATCACCACTTACGGCGTGGCGGCGCAGGGACACCGGGGCGCTGGCGCAGGTGCCGTGGGCCAGGGTGGTGTGCGACGAGGCGCAGAACATTAAGAACGCGGCCACCCGGCAGGCGCAGGCCGTGCGGGCCATCCCGGCCCCTGCCCGCGTCGCGCTCACCGGCACGCCGGTCGAGAACCGGCTGACTGAGCTCTGGTCGATCATGGAGTTCACCAGTCCCGGCCTGCTCGGGCCGGCCGAGAAGTTCAGGCGCCGGTTCGCCATCCCGATCGAGCGCAACGCCGACGCTGACGCGACCGAGCAGCTGAAGCGCGTCACCGGGCCGTTCATCCTGCGGCGGCTGAAGACGGACCGGACAGTGATCGCCGACCTGCCGGACAAGCTGGAGATGAAGGTCTGGTGCAACCTGACGCCGGAGCAGGCGTCGCTGTATCAGGCAACTGTGGACGACATGATGGCCAGGATCGAGGCGGCCGAGCCGGGGATCGAGCGGCGCGGCCTCGTGCTGGCCACGATGGCAAAGCTCAAGCAGGTCTGCAATCATCCGGCGCACCTGCTGGGCGACGGATCGAGGCTGGCCGGCCGGTCGGGCAAGCTGGCCCGGCTGGAGGAGATCTGCGACGAGATCGTCAAGGCCGGCGACCGGGCCCTGTGCTTCACCCAGTACGCCGAGTTCGGCCGGATGCTGGAGCCCTACCTTGCCGCCCGGCTTGGCTGTGAGGTGCATTTCCTGCACGGCGGAACGCCCAAGAAGCGGCGCGACGAGATGGTGGGGGAGTTCCAGGACGGAACCGGCCCGGCGGTCTTCCTGCTCTCGCTCAAGGCGGGCGGCACCGGCCTGAACCTGACCGCTGCCAGTCATGTCATTCACGTGGACCGCTGGTGGAACCCGGCAGTCGAGGACCAGGCCACCGACCGCGCCTTCCGGATCGGCCAGCGCCGCGACGTCCAGGTGCGCAAGTTTGTCTGCGTCGGGACGGTCGAGGAGCGGATCGACCAGATGATCGAGCAGAAGAAGGCGCTCGCCGAGGCGATCGTCGGCACCGGCGAGAGCTGGCTGACCGAGCTGTCGGTGCAGGACCTGCGCAAGGTGATCGAGCTGTCGCCGGAGGCGGTGTCCCAGTGAGCGAGTCAGGGAACGGCTTCTACCCGCCGTCCCGGCCGATCAGGGCCGACGGCGGGATCAGGGCACGCAGCAAGCGCGGCTCCATCGGCGAGCAGTGGTGGTCGCGCCGGTTCATCGACGTGCTGGAGTCGTTCGGCCTGCAGAGCAGGCTGAGCCGCGGCCGGAATTACGCCCGGTCCGGGCAGGTACGCAGCCTCGATGTCGGCACCGGGCACGTCACGGCCACGGTGCAGGGCTCGCGGGTCCGGCCGTACAGCGTGAGGCTCACCGTCGACCCGCTGACCACGCGGCAGTGGCGCCGCGTCACCGAGGCGCTGGCCGCCCGGGCGATCTTCCGGGCCAGGCTGCTCGCGGGGGAGATGCCCGCGGAGATCGAGGAGGTGTTCGCCGACTGCGGCACCCCGCTGTTCCCCCGATCCGCGCGGGATCTGGCGATGACCTGCTCGTGCCCGGACTGGGAAGTGACGTGCAAGCACGTGGCCGCGGTCTGCTACGTGCTGGCCGAGGCGTTCGATGACGATCCGTTTGCGATGCTGGCCTGGCGCGGGAAGGGCCGCGCCGACCTGCTGGCCGCGCTGCGCCAGCTCACTGCCAGTGCCAGTAACGGCGCGGCAGGCGGCGATGCGGCCGGAGGCAGGCCGGTCATCGACGTCGCGGATAAGCCGCTGGCCCAGTGCACGGCCGGCTTCTGGTCCAGCTCGCTCAGCCCGGCCCGGCTGCGGTCACTGCCGCCGGCGACGGCCGCTCCGCCCGATCTGCTGCTGCGCAGCATCGAGCCGCCGCTGCTCACGGCGGGCGGCATGGACCTGATCACGCTGCTGCGGCCGGCCTACCAGCTGCTCGGCGGGGAGGCGGCCGGCGACCCCGCCGATGCGGCGGATACCGCCGGTACTGCTGATGCCGGTACGCGACGCCAGCACTGGGGATGCCAGCACGGGGGATGCCGGAGCAGGGACCGGCGCAACCGGTAAGAAGGCGCGCCGGCGCCGGAATCAGGCAGCTGTGACGTAATGACATCGAAACATGCCGTGACTACGCTCTGGATGTGGCGGACATCTTCGACTCCTACCAGCTGACACAGGCGTGGGACGAGATGTTCGAGCGGCCGGGGTCGCCCCGCGGGCCGTATCAGGCGCTGATGGCAGCGCTCCAGCCCCTCGATCCGACCGAGCTGCGGTACCGCGCGGATCAGCTGGCCCGGATCTTCACCGACCGCGGTGTTACGTTCGACTATGCCGGCGAGGAGCGCCCGTTCCCGCTTGATCTCATCCCCCGCATCATCGATGCGGTCGAATGGGACCTGATCGCCCGCGGCGTCCGGCAGCGCGTGCTGGCGCTCGAGGCATTCCTCGCCGACGTGTACGGGCCGGCCAGGCGTGTCGATGACGGGATCCTCCCCTGGGAGCTGCTGGCCACCTCGCACCACTACCACCGGGAAGCGCACGGCCTGACCCCGCCGAACGGCGTGCGGATCCACATCGCCGGCATCGACCTGGTCAGGGATGAGCAGGGCCGGTTCTGCGTGCTGGAGGACAACCTGCGCGTGCCGTCCGGCGTCAGTTACGTGCTGGAGAACCGGCTGGCGATGACGCGGACGTTCCCGGCGCTGTTCGCCGAGCAGCACGTCCGGCAGGTCGACGGCTACCCGGCCCGGCTGCTGGCGGCACTGCGCGCCGCGGCCCCGGCCACGAGCCGGGACCCGGTCGTCGTCGTGCTCAGCCCTGGCGTCAACAACGCCGCTTATTTCGAGCACACCCTGCTGGCCCGGCTGATGGGCGTCGAGCTCGTCGAGGGCCGTGACCTGCTCGCGGCGAACAACCAGGTCTTCGTGCACACGACGGCAGGCCAGCCGGCCGGTGGACGTGATCTACCGCAGGATCGACGACGACTTCCTTGACCCGCTGCACTTCCGTCCCGACTCGGTCATCGGCTGCCCGGGGCTGCTCAACGCGGCCAGGGCCGGGCAGGTCACCATCGCGAACGCGGTCGGCAACGGCGTCGCCGACGACAAGCTCTCTACACCTACGTGCCCGACCTGATCCGGTACTACCTGGCCGAGGAGCCGCTGCTCAGCAACGTCGAGTCCTACCGGCTCGGACGACCCCGAGGTGCTCTGGCACGTGCTCGGCCGGCTCGATCAGCTGGTACTCAAGCCGGTCGACGGCGCGGGCGGCAGCGGCATCGTCATCGGCCCGCAGGCTGACGAGCGCACGCTGGCGCGGCTGCGGGCCAAGGTCGTCGCGCAGCCCGCGCAGCTGGATCGCGCAGCGCCCGGTCGCGCTGTCCACCGTCGCCGACGCTGATCGGCGAGCGGATGGCGCCGCGGCACATCGACCTGCGGCCGTTCGCCGTCAACGACGGCTCCGACGTGTGGGTGCTGCCCGGCGGCCTCACCCGGGTGGCGCTGCCGGAGGGAACGCTGGTCGTGAACTCCAGCCAGGGCGGCGGGTCCAAGGACACCTGGGTGCTTGCCGCCGCTGGGCGCCGGCCGCGCCGCCGGATACCTGCCGCTGGTGGCGCCCGCTCCCGGCGGCCGGAGAGCACCGGCAATCGCCGCGGCAGGCCAGCGACAGACCAGCGGCGAGGAGCAGCCGCAGTCGAATCGCGGGGCTGCTCAGCCGCATCGCCGAGACGCTGTTCTGGACCGGCCGCTACGTCGAGCGGGCCGACGACACCGCGCGGATGGTCGATGTCTACGTGCACCGCATGCTGGAGGAGCCGCGCGCCGACGAGGACGCCGACTGCCGGGCGCTGCTGTCCGTGCTGGGCATCCCGCCGCCGAGGCCAGCCTGCCGCTGGACATCGGCGGCGACGCTGTATCAGCTCGCCTACGACACCGCACAGCCCGAGCGCGATTGCGGGCGCGATGCTGGCGGCGCGCGCGGGCGCGCGCAGCGTCCGCGACGTGATCTCCAGCGAGATGTGGGAGTGCCTGAACGTGACCGGCCACGGCCTCGCGGCGCCAGCGGCGGGCGGCCGAGCGGCTCGGGCCGCATGTCTACCTGCGGTTCATCCGCGAGCGCTGCGGCGCTGTTCTTCGGCCTGGCCGACTCGACGATGAGCCACGACGACGCCTGGCGGTTCCTGGTACTCGGCCGCAGCCTGGAGCGGGTGGACATGACGGCGCGGCTGCTGCTGGCCCGGATGCCGGACACGTCCCTATGAGGTCGGCTGGCCGATGCTGCTGCGCGCCTGCGGCGCCTACGAGTCGTTCATCCGCAGTCACGGCTGGGCGGTGGGGTCCGAGCAGGCGCCGAGTTCCTCGATCCTGGACCGGCTGTTCCCCCGCTCGGTGCTGCACGCGCTGGCGACCGCCGAGGAGTGCCTGGCCTCCCTCGACCCGGAGGCGGGCCGCGCCGGCATGGCTGACCCGGCCCGCCGCCCGATCGGCGCGCTGCGGACCGGCTGGAGTACTCGCGACCGGCAGCTGCCTGCCGATCAGCTCGCCGACCTGCTCGGCGTGCTGCAGGAGACCTGCCTGCAGGCCAGCGAGGCGATCGCCGAGCGCTACTTCAGCTACGCCGAGCCCGTGGCCTGGGCGCACCGGAGGCTAGCGTGGGCTGGCGGCTGCTGATCACGCACCGGACGCGTGGTGCGGCTACCACGGCCCGGCCCGCGCCTCGTACAACGAGGCGAGGATGACACCGGTCGCGCTGCCGGGCCAGAACGTGCTGGAGGCCAGGCCTGTGGACCGACGCGCCAGGTCCCGGTCTGGACTTATCGCGACTACTGGGGCACCCAGGTCAGCGCCTTCGACGTCCAGGCCCCGCACGAGGAACTGCAGATTACCTCGCGCGCGACGGTGGAGACCAGCGAGCCGCGGCCGCTGCCCGACCGCCGCTGGACTGGCCGGAGCTGGCTGAGCGGCGGCCGGCGGCAGGCTGCTGGAGTTCCTGATGGCAACCCCGCGCACGACCGTCGAGCGCCGACGCTGGCGCGCCGCGGCCCGGAGCGGATCGCCGGGCTCGACCCGCTGGAGGCCGCAGCGGAGATCTCGACCTGGGTGCACCGGCACGTCACCTACATGCCGGGCAGCACCGGCGTGCAGACCAGCGCGCAGGAAGCCTGGGATCAGGGCCAGGGTGTCTGCCAGGACATCGCGCACCTCACTGTCGCGCTGCTGCGAGAGGTCGGCCTGCCCGCCAGGTACGTCTCCGGCTACCTGTTTCCCAAGCCCGACGCTGAGCCCGGCGAGGAAGTCACCGGGCAGTCGCACGCCTGGGTCGAGTACTGGACCGGCGAGTGGGCCGCGTGCGATCCGACCAACGACAGCGGGGTCGGCCAGCGGCACGTGATCGTCGCCGCCGGCCGCGACTACGCCGACGTCCCGCCGCTCAAGGGCGATCTATCACGGCGCACCGAGCCGCACCATGGAGGTCACGGTCAGCCTGACCCGCCTCGCCTAGCCAGGCGGGACCACCGCGGCTGCCCTGATTAGATAGCTGAATGCTCATCAGGGACGCACATCAGGACGAGTTCACCGAGATCGGGGAGATCCGCGTTGCGGCGTACGTGGCTGACGGATTCCTGTCGCCCGAGTCCGGCTACGCGCCCCGGCTGCGCGAGCTTGGCGCGGACGGACTCGGTCAGGTGCTCGTCGCGCAGAGCGAGCACGGCCGGCTGGTCGGCACCGTCATGCTGCAGCTCTGGCCGGATGCCGGACAGGTTGTTCAGGGGCAGGGCGAGGCCGAGATCCGGGCCCTGGCCGTCAGGGCCGAGGCGCAGGGCGCCGGGCTCGGCCGCGCCCTGCTGACGGCCATCCTGGAGCGCGCGGCCAGCCTCGGTGTCTGGCATGTGCTGCTGCTGACCCAGCCGGAGATGAAGACAGCCCACCATCTGTATGAGGATGCGGGCTTCAGCCGGCTGCCGGAACGGGACTGGACTCCGGAGCCTGGCGTGGATCTGCTGGCCTATGGCCTGGTCCTGGCGGTTCCGGCCGGCGCCGACGATGCCCGTGCGAGGTAGCCGGTCACGCGGCTGCCGGTCAGCGCGGCGGTTAGGGTGGTCAGGTACTCGGGCGAGCTGATTGCCGTGAGCGTGATACGAGGGAGCGGTGAGGGCATGGCGGACGCACTGCCGGAAGTGCCAGCCGTCAGCGTGCCGGAGCAGGCATGGCTGCTGGACGTGCGTGAGGACGACGAGTGGGCGGCCGGGCACGCGCCGCAGGCCCGGCACATCCCGCTCGGTCAGCTGGGATCGAGGACCGCGGAGATTCCGCAGGACACCGACATCTACGTGATCTGCCGGGCCGGCGGGCGGTCGGCGAGGGCTGCGCAGGCGCTCAACGGGGCCGGATGGCGCGCGGTCAATGTCGGCGGCGGCATGCAGGACTGGGCCGCCGCAGGCAAGCCCATGGTCACTGATTCCGGCGCGGAGCCGTTCGTCGCCTGACGGACGGCGTCAGCAGCCCCCGGACGTGCCGCTCAGCTGGCGCGGTCCCGCAGCGGGTACTCCAGGCCGATCATCGGCGCCAGGCTGGTAAGCATCAGCTCGAACATCGGCGAGGAATCGTCGAGCGCGAACCGCATGTGCCCGAACACCTCCAGGCTGACCGTCCCGTACAGCAGCACCCAGCAGCGCAGGAAGGTCTGCATGGCGCCAAGCGGCAGGTCGGACTGCACGACGTCGCGGTAGCGCTCAAGCTGGGTGCGCAGCTCGGGCTGGATCTGAGCGTCGTCCGGGATCGGGAAGGCTGGCGCCGGTACAGGTCGCCGAACAGGTCAAGGAACACCTGGCCGAACTGGCGGCCGCAGTCCGCCATCGGATCGTCACGGGTCACGTCGTGACCGGGCACCGGGCTGCCGAACAGCATGCTGAACTCGGGTACGTGCGCGAGAGCCCAGGCGCGGAACTCCCGGCAGCCGGCGATCAGCTTGACCGCCATCACCTCGGCTCCGGTGAGCTCCGGGCTCGCGTTCTCGGCGGCGGCGTGGATGGCGGCCCGCACGTGGTCGGCGATCTCGGTGAAGATGCCGGCCACGACATGACGCAGCAGTTCCTGGTGGCTGTCGAAGTAGCGGTAGAGCGCAGGAGCCGTCATGCCCATCTCGCGGGCGATGGCGCGCAGCGAGACCGCTTCCGGGCCCTGCTGCACCAGCAGCCGCCGGGCTGTCTGGATGATCTCCTCGGTTGTCGCGGCCCGGAGGCGATCGCGCCTGCTGGGCGCCTGCACCATGCTCGCCATCCTCCGCCTCCTCCGCGCTAGCCGGCGGCCGCCGCCCCGCCGCCGCCGGCCGCAGCCTTCGCGAGCGTTCTTGCCGGTCGTGCTTGACAAGCGTAAACCGCGTATGCCAAGTTTACATCGTAAACGATTACGGCGTTAACTACAGCGATGATCGCTAACGAGTCTAGCCGCGGAGTCAGCCATGTTCGAGGCCTGGGGACACGTCATCTTCCGCCGCCGGCTCGTGCTGCAGCGCACCGGCATCCGCGACGATGACGCCAGCGCGAGTGCTCCGCCGGCCGCGACGGTCAGATCCGGGTCAAGCTGACCGGCGACAGGCCGGGAACGCCCTGGAATCGGGCAGGCGGCCGCGTGGTTGTCAGCGGTCGTGTCCCTTCCGACCCATCCTCACCTCGACCTATCGGGAGCCTGATGTGAAGTACGTCAACCTTGGCGGCACCGGCCTGCGCGTCTCCCGCGTCTGCCTCGGCATGATGAGTTACGGCAACGACAGCGAGCGGCCCTGGGTGCTGGCCGAGGACGCGGCCGAGCCGCTGGTCAAAACCGCCGTCGAGGGCGGCATCACGTTCTTCGACACCGCGGACACCTACTCCCGCGGCGCGAGCGAGGTGGCGACCGGCCGGCTGCTGCCGAAGTTCCTCGACCGCGACCAGTACGTGCTGGCGACGAAGGTATTCATGCCGATGGGCGAGGGCGAGAACGACCGGGGCCTGTCCCGCAAGCACATCATGTCCGCGATCGATGCCTCGCTCCGGCGGCTGAACATGGACTACGTCGATCTCTACCAGATCCACCGGTGGGACTACCACACGCCCATCGAGGAGACCATGGGCGCGCTGCACGACGTGGTCCAGGCCGGCAAGGCGCGGTACATCGGCGCGAGCAGCATGTTCGCCTGGCAGTTCGCCAAGGCCCAGTACACGGCCGACGCCCGCGGCTGGACCAGGTTCGTGTCCATGCAGAACCACTACAACCTGGTCTACCGCGAGGAGGAGCGGGAGATGATCCCGCAGTGCATCGACCAGGGAGTCGGCGTGATCCCGTGGAGCCCGCTCGCCCGCGGGCTGCTGGCCGGAACAAAGACGCGTGCGGGCGACCGGCGCACGGTCCGGTCCGGCAGCGACCCGTTCGGCGACAGCCTCTACCAGATGCCGTCTGACTTTGACGTCGTCGAGCGCTGCGCGGAGATCGCGGCCGAGCGCGGCGTCTCCTCCGCTCAGGTCGCACTGGCCTGGCTGCTGCACCGGCAGGGCGTGACCGCGCCGATCGTCGGGGCGACCAAGCCCGGCCATCTCGAGGACGCGCTCGCGGCCGAGGGGCTGACCCTGTCCGACTGAGGAGATGAAGCGGCTGGAGGAGCCGTACGCGCCGCATCCGGTGCTCGGTCACGTCTGACACCCGCGGGCTTCCTTACCGGATCAGCGGCTGCTCCTGTGCCGACGGTCTGAGCCGTTGCCCGCCACTCGGATCCGCGACCTGCTCCGGGGCTGCCGGGTGTTGTTGGCGGGCGTCGGCCTGTCGCTGGCTAGCGAATGGGTCAGTGTCGTAATCGGGGACAACCGCGCGGCCTGGAACGGTGCGACCTGGCTTCAGGTGGGAGCGCTGGCGCTGCTGAGCGCGGCGTCGGTGGTGGTGCTCATTGGCGTGCGCCGCGCTGGCCTGCCCCGGCCGGCTGCCCGCCCGACTCTGGCGCGTCCACTGACTGGCTGGTTGATCTACTGCTGCTGGCCCGGCAGGAAACCCGTCGCCTCGGCCCGGCCGCCTGGCACTCGCGCTGCTGGCCTGTTCTGAGCAACGGTGCGCGCGGCAGATCCGGCGGCATCCGCTGTAGTCGGCGCTGATCTTCTCGGCAGTCCTGGTAGCTATAGTCTCGGTGAATCAGAGCCTTCTCTATATCTACTACCCTCAGTTCACCTTCTTAACCTCTTCCGCGGCGAGGGCGGCAGCGGACCGCAGCCGGGCGCGGCGGTGCGCATGCTCGGGCCAGATGAGGGCTTCGAGCCACATGTGGTCCGCGGGATCGGTGACGTCGAGCGGGTTGAGGTCCAGGCCTGCCCGCCACACCACCTCGGGTCAGCCCAGCAGGCTGCACCATCCCTGTGGCCGCGCAATCGAGGATCGGAACGCCCGTCGCCGATCTGGTAGTCGCCGTAGCGGTAGCTGTACCGGTCAGCGCACAGGCACAGCCCGGCAGACGCGCCGATATCCAGCAGCGCGAGGCGCTGCGGCAGAGCGGTGAGCACAGGCAGGAGGAGAGCGCACCAGCCTCCCTCGTTGGTCTGCGTGGCACAGTTGAGCATCTCCGCCTCGATCGTCGCCCAGTTAGCCACCGCGTAGTTGTGAAACTCAGTCTCGTAGTCTACCATTTCGCCGAGGAAACGTACGACGCCGAATAGCAGATTCACTTTCCTCTTATCTGGCTATAGCGCAAGCCGGATCCGGGAACCGTCAGCCGAAGTTGGCGACGGAATAATTCAATGCCAGGACACGCCTTAGCGAACTCGCTTAATGTGCTTTACAGGTTCGGTCAGCGTCTTTGCTAATCGAATTAGGAATTAACAGTGCTCGGCTGGATCGCTCGGTAGCAGTAACACTCAGGGGATGAATGGCGCAGGTTTCCGGATCTTTCCGGAGACTGACCGCACGGGGTCTTGTCGGGGTTCCTGGCGCACCGCGGGTCTGATTCCGCATGCCCTCAGGCCGCCTCGCCATGCCCGCAGCAGGCCCCGCACCGCGCGACGGCATGGACCTGGAGACGGAGGAAGCATGAGGGCTCGGCCGTGGGTGGCCTGGTTGGTTGGCTCGATTGTGCTCGCGATCCCGGCAGGCACGGTGCTGGGAGGCACGGTGCTGGCGGTCACGCCGGCGTCCGCCGTGACGGTGTCGCACAGCGCCGACGGCCGGGAGCGGCCCCGCGGCGATCGCGGCAGCGGCGGTGCAGTCAGCTCCTCTGGTCACCGATATCACGGCAAAGGCGCACTCCAAGCAGGGTCTGGCGGCCCCGCAGATGACCGCGGCCATGACGCTGGCCAACCAGCGCAAGCAGGCGCAGGTCCGCAGACAGCTGCGGGCGCTGGCCCGCGCGGCCGGTCCTGACACGGCGTGCGCGACCGCACGCCTGCCGGGCAGGACTGCCGGCCGCCCGGAACCTCGCCGGAAGCCAGCAGCCGCAGCAGCGCGACTATTTCTGCGGTCCGGCCACCGCCTCGGAGATGCTGGCGCAACTCGGTGTCAGGCTCAGCCAGACCGTGGCTGCCAGCGAGCTCGGCACCACTGCGGGCGGCACTGACTGGTCCGACGCATCCGGCTATCCGATGCCGCGCGTGCTCAACTCGAATCAGAAGAAAAACCAGTATGTGGCGGTCGCGCTGCCGTGGACGCCCAGTGCGAAGCAGATCAGCACTTTCGAGACCGACCTGGTCGCGGACGTTAATCACAATGGCGCACCGCTCGCCGGAAATGCCTACGAAGTCGCCGGCGGTCCGCATCTGGTTGGCAATCCGGTTAATCAGACAATCATGCACTGGATCGATATCCGCGGGTATCAGCAGTACGGTGCGGTGACCGACTACGAGGATTCGGTCCATGACGCGACGAGCATCGGCTGGGGCCTGAATGTGCCGGCGTACTCATCGCTGCCGACGACCACCATGGTCGACATCCTTGGCGCCCGTGGCTACGACTGGTAGGCGGGAGCGCGCGGCTGGCTTACTCGCGCTCGTGTGCGTGGCGGTGACTGCCTGCGGCCAGAGTGCACCGCACGCGGCGGGCTCGCGGCCGCGGAGCCAGGTCACTGGCCGGCCATCCGTGTCTGCCACGCCGGCCCAGCCGGCGACGGCGAACCCGTCCGGCACCGCGACCGCCGGGTCCGGGTCTGGCAGTCAGGCTGTCAGCGCGCCGCGGTTCTGCCAGGCCCGGCAGGCCAGCGTCGCGGCCGTGCTCGGCCGGGCGGTGCCGGACTCCGGCCGCTCCGAGTTCGTGCCGCTCGGCGCCGCGCCCGGCGGCCGGTCCGCGTTCGTGGCGGCGTGGACTCCGGCCTTCAGCGGCGTCGCCGAGCTTCACCTTGGCTCCGGCCGGCTGCAGCCGATCCGGCGGTTCGCCAGCGCGGCCTCCGATCAGGCCGACGGCGTCGCGTCGGGCCGCTGGCTGGTGTGGGCCCAGACCTACTCACTCAGCAGTCTCGACCGATTCACCATCTACGCCTATGACGCCGGCAGCCGGCAGACCCGCGAGATCGGGCACTCGCTCGCCGGGCCCGGCGGCACCGCGTGGCCCAGTCCGTGGCATGCGCCCGCGGTCAGCGGGAACTACGCGGCCTGGGCCCAGGGCTACGGTCCCGGCGGCCTCGTCGAGATCAGGCTGGCCAGCCTGGCGACCGGCGTGGTCACGACGATCGCCAGGGGCCACGTCCAGCCGCCGTTCTTCGATGGCGACCTTGTGGTGTGGCCGCAGTCGGACACCCCTGGCAGCCAGACAGCGCTGCACGCCTACAGCCTGGCCACCCGGACGGCGGCCGCGCTGCCACCGGTTCTGACCGCGATCCGCGGCACCGATGTCGTCGTGACCGATGGCACCAGGACCGCGTACCTGAGCCCGGACTTCACCCGGCTGTATTACTCACCCGCCCAGGACGTGCGGGCGAGACTGGCGGTCCGGCTCCCGGCCGGCGCTGACTTCACCGACCTGGCGCTGGCACCAGGTGCGCTGGCCTGGACCACTTCGGCGGCGACGTATCTGGCTAGCACGCGAACGGGTGCCTTCGTTCAGGTCACGCCCGCTTACGGCTATGCCACCGGGTCTAGCTCGGTGATGCTGATCACCGATGCGCCGAGCGGCAAGGCGGCGCATCCCGCGCTGCCCACGTACGTGATCGACCCCGCGAGCTATGCCTGGCCGGCCTGCGCCACCGGATGAGCCCCGGGCAGGGAACGACTGGAGTTGCCTCGCCGCCAGTGGCATGCTCGGCGGTGGGCTGGTGACACCTCGGTCCCGTCCTGACAGGCCGGAAGGAAACGGTGATGGCATTCCAGGGCTGGCCGGAAGAGGCACTCGACTTCTACGACGGGCTGGAAGCCGACAACAGCCGCGTGTACTGGATGGCGCATAAGGACGTCTACGAGACGTGCGTCCTGCTGCCGATGGCGGAGCTGCTGGCCGAGCTTGAGCCCGAGCATGGCGACACGAAGATCTACCGGCCCTACCGGGACCTGCGGTTCAGCAGGGACAAGACGCCGTACAAGACCGCGATGGGCGCGCATGTCGGCGATGGCTACGTGCAGCTGTCGGCCGCCGGGCTGGCCGCGGGCAGCGGAATGTACGGGATGGCGCCCGATCAGCTGGAGCGCTACCGGCGCGCGGTCGCGGCCGACCGGACTGGCTCGGCTCTGGAGAAGGTCGTCGCGGTGCTGCGCAAGCAGGACATCGACGTGCACGGCCGCGACTCACTGAAGACCGCGCCCCGCGGCTACCCCGCTGACCACCCGCGCATCGAGTTCCTGCGGTACAAGGGCCTCGTCGCCTGGAAGGAATGGCCCGCCGGGCCGTGGCTGGCAACGCCGGCGGCCAGGGAGATCGTTGCTGAGTTCCTGGTAGCCAGCCGCCCGCTCAGCGACTGGCTGGCCCAGCACGTCGGCCCGTCAGACGGCTAGCGTCGCGTCCGTGTGCGCTCGCTATCGCTATAGCAGTAGTATCCTGCACACGGACGTCGGCGGATGGCTGTTAAGGCCGGGCCGAGCAGTCCGGGCACAGCCCGAACAGCTCGACGGTGTGGCCGACCTCGGTGAAACCCGCGTCCGAGGCGACCTGCTCGGCCCAGTGCTCGACGGCCTTGCCCTCGACCTCGACGCTGCGGCCGCAGTTCCGGCAGGTCAGGTGGTGATGGTGGGCGTCGGTGCGGCAGCGCCGGTAGAGCGTCTCGCCGCTGGCATCCCGGATCGCATCGACCCGCCCGTCCTCGCTGAGCACCTGCAGGTGCCGGTAAACGGTAGTCAGGCCGACGTGCTCGCCTCGCTGGCGTAGCTCCGCATGGATCTGCTGCGCGCTGCAGAAGCCCGGCAGACCGTCGAGTACGGCGGCCAGCGCCTCGGACTGCCGGGTGCCGCGGACCCTGGTCCCGCGGGCAGCAGGAGGCGTCGCTGACGGCGGTGAACTCACACACGCACGGTAGCAGCCCGCCGGCGCGGCTTCGCCCGTCCGCGGCCGGGCGGCCCGCTGGCCAGCGAAAAGGCCTGCCGCGGCCGGATCTGGCAAGGCCCGCGTCAGGGCATGGCAAGGCCGCGTCCGGGTCAAGGCCGCGGTCAGGCGCAGGCCGCCGGGCCAGGGCATGGCAAGGCCGCCGCGGCCAGGAGAGATTCCCTGGCCGCGGCGGCCTTCCTGCTGCTGTCCCGTCGCCGGGCGCTCGTCAGTCGGCTGCGGCAACCTCAGCGTCGAGGACCTCAGCTTCGAGGACCTCAGCTTCGAGGACGTCGGCCGCGGGGACCTCGGTCATCAGGTCGGCGGAGGTCTCCATGCCGGCGCGCCAGACCGACCGGGCGATGATCTTGTGCGGGTCGACCCGGTCGCCGGTACTTCGCCGCGATCTCGGTGATCTCCTCCAGCAGCCCCTCCGACAGCGTGGTCGGCTGCAGGCCGAGGGCGAGGAACTGGTCGTTGCGGACGATCAGCTCGTTCTCGTCGGCCTCGACCCGCGGGTTGGGCAGGTAGGCGATCTCGGTGCCGGTGATGTCGCCGACCATCTTGGCCAGGTCGAGCACCCGGTGGGTCTCGGTGATCTGGTTGAGCACCAGGACCTTGGTCGCCCGTCTCGGGCGGGTTGGTCAGTGCGATCTCGATGCACCGGACGGTGTCCCGGATGTGGATGAACGCGCGGGTCTGGCCGCCGGTGCCGTGCACGGTCAGCGGGTGGCCGATGGCGGCCTGCATGAGGAACCGGTTCAGCACGGTGCCGTAGTCGCCGTCGTAGTCGAACCGGTTGATCAGCCGCTCGTCCCGCACGGTCTGGTCGGTCTGCGTGCCCCAGACGATGCCCTGGTGCAGGTCGGTGATCCGCAGCCCGTCGTTCTTGGCGTAGAACGAGAACAGCAGCTGGTCCAGCGTCTTGGTCAGGTGGTAGACCGAGCCCGGGTTGGCCGGGTGCAGGATCTCCCGCTCCAGCTCGCCGTCCGGGGTCGGCACCTTGACGGTCAGGTAGCCCTCGGGGATCGGCGCGCTGCCGGACCAGCCGTAGCCGTACACGCCCATCGTGCCGAGGTGCGCGAGCGCTGCGTCCACACCGGTCGTCGACCAGCGCGGTCAGCAGGTTGTGCGTGGCCGCGGACGTTGTTGTCGACGGTGTAGCGCTTGGTCTTCTCGGTCCGCATCGAGTACGGCGCGGCGCGCTGCTCGGCGAAGTGCACGATCGCGTCCGGCCGCAGCTCAAGCAGCAGCGCGACCAGCCGGTCGTACTCAGTGGCCAGGTCCAGGTTCACGAAGCCGATCTCGCGGCCGGAGACTTCCTTCCACGCGCCGCAGCCGCTCGCCGATCGGCCGGATCGGCGTCAGCGAGTCGACCTCGAGCTCGATGTCGATCTTCCGGCGGCTCAGGTTGTCGACGATGGTGATGTCATGACCGCGGTCCGACAGGTACAGCGACGTCGGCCAGCCACAGAAGCCGTCGCCGCCGAGGACCAGAACGCGCATAGGTGCTCCAAATTTGCTCTACTGCTCGGACCGCACCCGGTCATACCCAACCACGGGTGTCAGCCGGAGCTTGAGAGCAGCGAGGCTCTCAACGATGGCATCCGTGGAAGTGTACCGGGCGATTTCCACCGCGATGGTCACTTCGTTACCACTATGTCAGGCGGCCAGCACCCGAAAAGCCTCGCACCTCTCTTTATGTCCGGGCTCGGCCAGACCCACGACCATGACCTTCCCACCAGCATGGACCGCAAGCCTCCGGCAGGCCAGGGCGGACAGCGGATTGTCAGCTACCACTCAGCCCGGGCACAGCGGCCACCGGCCTTTTGTGCCGCTACAGCAGCACCCGACCGGGCGGGCTGACTTCGCGGCACCGCCCAAGCTACACCGGATCCAGGCCCGGCCGGTGCCGCGCTGAACGTCCCGGCCGGGCAGGATGGGAGGCATGGCAGACCGGCTTCGCGGCGAGACCAGCCCCTATCTCCTGCAGCATGCGGACAATCCGGTGGACTGGTGGCCGTGGAGCGACGCGGCCTTCGCCGCGGCTGCCGAGCGGGACGTGCCGGTACTGCTGTCGGTCGGCTACTCAGCCTGTCACTGGTGCCACGTCATGGCGCATGAGTCCTTCGAGGACGAGCAGACCGCGGCCCTCATGAACGAGCACCTGGTCTCGATCAAGGTCGACCGCGAGGAACGGCCGGACGTGGACAGCGTCTACATGACGGCCACGCAGGCGATGACCGGCCAGGGCGGCTGGCCGATGACCGTCTTCATGACGCCGGAACGGGAGCCGTTCTTCTGCGGCACCTATTTCCCGCGCGCCCAGTTCCAGCGGCTCGTCCTCGGCGTGGCCCGCGCCTGGCAGGAGGACCGGGCGCAGGTGGCGGAGCAGGCCAGCCAGATCGCGGCGGCGCTGGCCGAACGGGCCGGGCCGGCGGACGCCGCGGCCACCGCCACCGGACCGGGCCCCGGTGATGAGTCCGCGACCGCGGAGCCGGCACAGCGGGAGAGCGCACAGCGGGAGAGCACGGCACAGCGAGTGAGCCGGGAACGGCGGGTGAGCCGGGAACTGCCGGTGAGCCCGGCTCGGCCGCTGCGGATCCGGCGAGCACGCTCGCGGCCGGGTGCGAGGCCGCCGTGACGCTGCTGGCCCGTGAGTTTGACGCCGCACGGGGCGGGTTCGGCGGCGCACCGAAGTTCCCGCCGTCGATGGTGCTTGAGTTCCTGCTCCGGCACTCCGAGCGCGTGACCAGGTCCGAGCGGCGACCAGGCCCTGACCATGGCCGAGGCGACGGCCGGCGCGATGGCCAGGGGCGGAATGTACGACCAGCTGGCGGGCGGCTTCGCCCGGTACAGCGTCGACGCCGGCTGGGTCGTACCGCACTTCGAGAAGATGCTGTACGACAACGCGCTGCTCGCCCGCGTGTACGCGCACCTATGGCGGCGCACCGGCAGCCCGCTGGCGCGCCGGGTCGCGGAAGAAACCTGCGACTGGCTGCTCGCCGAGCTGCGGACCGCCGAGGGCGGCTTCGCGGCGGCGCTCGACGCGGACAGCGACGGCGCTGAGGGCGCGTTCTACGTGTGGACGCCGCAGCAGCTCATCGCCGCGCTCGGACCTGAGGACGGCGGGTACGCGGCCGGGGTGTTCGCGGTGACGGACAGCGGAACGTTCGAGCACGGCGCCTCCGTCCTCCAGCTGCGCGCTGACCCGGCCGACGCCGGCCGGCTCGCCCGCGTGCGGGCAGCGCTGCTGGCAGCGCGCGGTCAGCGGACCAGGCCGGGCCGGGACGACAAGGTGGTGGCTGCCTGGAACGGCCTGGCGATCGCGGCACTCGCCGACGTGGGCCTGCTGACCGGCCGGGCTGACTTCATCGCGGCCGCGGCCGAGGCGGCCGGGCTGCTGGCCAGCGTCCACCTGCAGGGCGGCGGCCGGCTCGCCAGGACGTCGAGGGACGGGCGGTCGTCCGATAGCGCCGGAGTACTGGAGGACTACGGCTGCGTGGCCTCCGGCCTGATCGCGCTGGCGGCGTCAGCGCTGTCCCGAGCCCGCCGGTACCGCTGAGCCCGCCGGACACGCCGGTCGCGAGCGCTTCCGCCAGCCCGCCCAGGCCGGGAACCCGCGGCGCCGCGCGCTGGCTGGCCATCGCCGGCGAGCTGCTCGAGACGGTCCTGACCCGGTTCGGCACCGGAACCGGCGGCTTCTACGACACCGCGGACGACAGCGAGCGGCTGATCTACCGGCCGTCCGAGGTACGCCGACGGCCCCAGTCCGTCGGGCACATTCGCGGCCGCCGACGCGCTGCTCAGCTACTCGGCACTCACCGGGTCAGCTCGCCACCGCGACGCGGCGATCGCCGCGCTGGCGGCCGTTCCCGCGCTGGCGGCACGGTTCCCGCGGGCGGCCGGCACCGGACTCGGCGTCGCCGAGGCCGTGCTCTCCGGGCCCGCGGAGATCGCGATTGCCGGGCCGGCCCGCGCCGGGCGCAGCTGCATCAGATCGCGCTCATGGCCGCCCCGCCGGGTGCTGTGCTCGCTGTCGGGGACGGCGTCACCGCGACGGTCCCGCTGCTGGAAGGCAAGACCCCGGTCGACGGTGCTCCGGCCGCCTACGTCTGCCGGAACTTCACCTGCCAGGCGCCAGTCACCGACCCTGATCAGCTGCGGGCTGCGCTGCGCTGACCCGCTGCGCTGACCGACTGCGCTGACGGACCGCGCCGACCTGCGCCGCGCTGATCGCGACTGCGCTGACCGACCGCGTTCCCTGCCGGGACCGGGAGCTTCACCAACGCGCGGCAGGGAGTTCGTCAAACCTTCGCCGCGCATACGGCCCGTCGGTCAGTTCTTTGACGAACATCGGGATTTGAGGGGTATGGACGCCTGCGCGATGCAGGTGCATCGTAGAACGGGCAGGCCCGCAGACGGGCCGCAGATTCGCGAGGGGAGTAACCGGTGCGGGACGGAGTCCGCCGCACGCGCGCTGCACTGCGGCTGGCCGTCGCAACCGGAGCGGGGGCAGCACTGTGCTCCCTCGTTATCAGCGCTGCGCAGCCGGACGCCATGGCGGCGACCGCGGCGCGCGCGCCCCGGCCGGGAACCGCCACTGCCGCTGCCGTAGAGCAGCGATACGCGGCTGTGCTGAGCAGCATCGGGCTGCCGGCGCCGGGCGCCACGAGTGACGCCGTCGCGCAGGCGACGGCCGCGATCGAGCAGGCGGGCGAGACGGAGGCGACCGCCGCGCAGCAGGCCGGGATTTTCCTGCCGGGCCAGAAGGTGCCGACCGGCGTTGCGGTGCCCGCCGCGAGCGTGACCGATGCGGCCGCGTCGCCGGTACAGCCGCTCGGCACGCTGCGCCAGGCCGACCTGCTGGTAGTCGCGCCCGCCGCGCTGCCGGCGACTGTGCTCGCCCGCATCCGCAGGCTGGCCGGCGTCACCGCGGCGGACCTGCTGGACGCCGCGCGGATCAAGGTTAACGGCGGCTACGTGGCAACGCTCGGCGTCGATCCGTCGACCTTCCGTGAGTTCGCGGCAAAGCCGACAGCCGAGTCGACGCGACTGTGGCAGAACGTCGCCGACGGCGGGATCGCTGTCTCCTATCTCATGGGCAAGCAGGAGAAGCTGCCGCTCGGCGGCAGCGTCACCGTTGTGGGCGCCCGCACCGAGAAGCTGCCGGTCGGCGGGTTCGGCACCGTCGGCATCAGCGGCGTCGACGCCGTCGTCTCCGACGCTGTCGCCCGCTCGCTCGGCATGCCAGCGGGGAACGCGATCGTCATCAGCGCCCCGCGCGCCCGCCTCAGCAAGCTGATCAGCGCAATCGGGCGGATGCTGCCCAAGGGTGCCGCTGTCGCGCCGCTCGTCGCGCAGGCGGCCGAGCCGGGGCTGCCGCTGACCGCCGGCTCAGCGGGCGCGGTCGACGTGACGTCTTCCAGCGGTCCGGGCCTGACGACCGCGCAGACCCGCGCCTTCCTGGTCGCGGCGCTGAGCCGGGTCGGCATGCCGTACGTCTGGGGCGGCGACGGTCCCGATGTCTTCGACTGCTCGGGACTGGTGCAGTGGTCCATGCGCCAGGCCGGGATCGTGATGCCGCGGGTCGCCGCCGATCAGGCGCAGACTGGCCCGCTCATCCCGCTCTCCGACCTTGAGCCGGGTGACCTGCTCTTCTACCACACCGACCCGACGGCGCCGAGCTACATCTCGCACGTGGCCATCTACCTCGGCAAGGGCCTGATGCTGCAGGCGCCGGAGCCGGGCATGGACGTCCAGGTCGTGCCGGCGATCTTCGGCAGCGGCTTCGCCGGCGCGGTCCAGGTCTACCCGCGGATCGCGGCGGCGGTCGCAGCGGACCCGGCTGGCTGACCGGTCTCGTCCGGAGTCTCGCGTCAGCGCTCGCCGGACTGCACCCGGGCTTGCCCGAACCCGCTCCCCGGGCCGGGCTGCTCGCCAGCCCGCGCGGTGCTGCTTGCGGCTCGGACGCAACTGTGTAATCTTAATTACATGACTACTAAGGACGCTGCTGCCGGGACGGACAAGACCTCCGCCGAGGAGGTGCTGCGCGGCTGGTTCGCCGGGCGGCTCCCCGGGGGCTGGTTCACGGCGGCGCCGGAGATCAGGGTCGACCGCGAGGAGATCACTGTTGTCGGCGCGCTCGCCGACACTGAGAACGCGGCCGGCAGCTCCGCCGCCGAGTCCGCTGCCGCTGCCGAGGGACGCAGCCGCCGCTTCCGCGAGGAGACCCGCGAGCACCGGATCGAGATCGCCCGCGAGGCCGAGCACAAGTTCGGCCGCAAGGTCTCCTGGGGCGTCGAGTGCAACGGGCGCAGGGTGATGTTTACCACGTTTTCCGTGCCGGTCATGACCCGGCTGCGGCAGGCCGAGCGGCAGGTGCTTGACACCCTCGTCGACGGCGGCGTTGCGCGCAGCCGCAGCGACGCGCTGGCCTGGTGCGTGCGCCTCGTGGGTGAGCATCAGGACACCTGGCTGGCCGACCTGCGGACGGCACTGCTGAAGGTTGAGCAGGTCAGGGCCGAGGGACCCGGCCAGTAACCCGGCGCCGGCGGGCGCTGCGGGAGCACTGCGGCCCGCCCGCGGGCGCTCCCGGACGGGAACGAGGCCGCCCTCGCCGCCGCGTCCCGGCGGTGCGCCGGGGGTGGGGCCAGTGCGTTCCCGGCATGAAAGGTTTCTGTAACCGCAGGGTCCTCACGACAGTTCCTGCGGAAATGTTTCGCCATACCGGCCCGAATCGAACTGGTCTGCGCGGGGTACACTCCCCGAATCCCGGTCAGGGCCCCCGCCCTGCGTGCTTCCGGGATGCCCCCGCAGCGGAGTTTTCCGCAAAGTCCAACAGGAGGACCAGTCGTGGCGGATGAGGTGAACGCGGCCTCGGACCTGGGTGACCTCGAGAAGAGTCTCGACGACGCCGGCGTGAAGAACCCCCACGTCCGTGAGTACGTGCAGTACTGGGCAGCGCTCACCGGAGCCAGCCGGGTCGAGGTGATCGGCGCCTCCGACGACGCCCGGCTGATCAGCGAGTCGCTGGCCGCAGGCGAGATCATGCCCGCCGGCGAGGGCCGCTACTACTCCCGCAGCTACGTCAAGGACACTGCCCGCTCCGAGGAGCGGACCATCGTGGCCACCGCCAGACCGTCGGACAAGGGTGTCTACAACAACTGGCGCCCGGCCAGCGAGATGCGGCCGCTGCTTGAGGGCCTCATGCGGGGTGCATCGGCCGGCAAGACCATGTACGTCATCCCGTATCTCATGGCGCCGCCCGGCTCGCCGCTTGAGCCCTACGCGGTCGGCGTCGAGCTCACCGACCACCGCACAGTTGCCCTGCACATGATCCGCATGGCCCGCTGCGGAGCCGAGTACCTGAACCACCTCGACGAGCCGGACAAGTTCGTCCGCGGCGTGCACGTCACCGGCGATCTGGCGAACCTCGGCCAGGGCACGCCCGATGACCAGCGGTACTTCGTCACGTTCGCCGACGAGCGGACGATCCTGCACTACGGCTCCTCCTACGGCGGCAACGCGCTGCTCGGCAAGATCGCGCACGGGCTGCGACAGGCTGCCTACGACGGCTGGGTGTCGGGGGAGTTCCTCGCCGAGCAGTTCATGCTGATCGGCATCACCGACAAGCAGACCGGCCGCACGTATCACATCTGCGGGGGCTTCCCGAGCGCGTCCGGCAAGACCAACCTGGCCATGATGCTCCCGCCGGACAGCCTCGGCGACCGCTACCACGTGGAGTTCTACGGGGACGACATCGCCTGGCTGCGGGTCGACCCGGCGGACGGCAAGATCTACGCCATCAACCCGGAGAACGGCGTATTCGGGGTCGCGAAGGACACCAATGAGGTGACGAACCCGACGGCGCTCGGCTCTGTCGCTGCCGGTACCGGGGTGCTGTTCACCAACGTCGCCTATAACGAGATCACCGGCGAGGTGTGGTGGGAGGGCCGGACCCCCGAGCCGCCCGCTGACCTGGCGGGCTGGCGGGACTGGAAGGGACAGCTGATCTCCGAGCGCGCCGACGGCGAGGAGTCCGAGCCGTGGGCGCACCCGAACAGCCGGTTCACCACGACGCTGACGAACGTGCCCAACATCGCGCCCGATTTCGAGAATCCCAAGGGCGTGCCGATCGACGCCATCATCTTCGGCGGCCGGACGCGCGACCGGGAGCCGCTGATCAGGGCCATGACCGACCTTGCCGAGGGGGTCTACGACGGCCTGACGCTCGGTGCCGAGGCGACGTTCGCGGCCGAGGGAGTCGACGGCACGCTGCGGTATGACCCGATGTCGATGCGCCCGTTCATGTCCTATCCCGAGGGCGCCTACGCGGCGCACTGGCTCAAGATCATCGGCGCGGCGGGCACCATGCCGATCTTCGCGCACGTGAACTGGTTCCAGCGCGACCCCGATGACGGCCACTTCCTCTGGCCCGGTTACCGCGAGAACCTTCGTCCGCTGCTGTGGCTCATCCAGCTCAGGAACGGCGAGGTTCAGGGCGTGCAGACCCCGGTCGGCATCGTGCCGGACAAGTCGGAGCTTGACCTCGACGGCGTCCAGATCAGCCCGGCGGACCTGGACAAGATCCTCAGCATCGACTCCGCGCGGTGGACGACGGAGATGGCGCATCGCGAGGAGCACCTGTCCCAGTTCGACGGGCTGCCCGAGGAGATCTGGGCTGCGCACCGGCGCGTCGCCGCGGCCCTCGCCGCGCAGGCTGAGTAGGGCCGCAGCCGTCCGGTCGTGACCCGCGATGCCGCCCGCGCCGGGATGACGGCGTGGGGGGTGTCGCTTTCCGCCGCCCCGATGTTAACGTTCCGTTATGGGGGCACTACGTTGCGTTGATGGCTCTGTGCTGTCTGTACAGGCCGTGACCTGCCGGGACAGAGCCGGGCAGCCGTACGAGATCACGCTGACACTGGCCAGGGACTCAGTCCCGTTCGCCGCCGTCGGCCAGCGGTGCGGCTACCAGCTCTCGCAGCTGGCGCAGCGCCTCAGCGTCGCCCGCGAGGATCCGGAACAGGCGGCAGCCTGGCCCGACCCCGACGACCGGTTCCCGGTGATGAGTGCCGGCCCGCAGACCGGTTACCTGCCGGGCGACCACGAGTACTTCGCGCTGCGGGCGCGGGACCGGACGGATCTGCCGGGCACCGGGGAGCTTCGGTGCGTGCTGCGGTCCAGCGCCGAATGGCAGGGCGAGTGCATGGGTACCGGGCAGCCCTCGCGGCGCGTCGCGGCGGTTCGGCCTCCGGCCGGTGCCCCTGGCAGCTGGCGGCTGACGCGGCGGGCCGTGATCGAGGCCTGGGGAAACGGCGGTGTCGGCGTGCGGGCTGTCCTGACTTCGGCCGAACTGGTGGCATTCTTGGATACGGTTCTGAGAGAGACTGAGAGTGCTGAGTCAGCAGGGACTGCTATCTCAGCCGGGAGTGATGCGTCACCGAGTGTCCGCGCGGCGGATCTGCCGTCCGGCCAGCGAGCCGGGAAGCGGCCGGGCAGCGTCGCGATGCCGCTATGGCGGCAGCGAGGAAAGGTGCCGGATGGGATTGCGCGGTCTCGTCTACCGGCTCTACGAGCGCAGGCTCGAGGCGGCGCTGGCGCCCTCGGCGATTCCGCGCCACGTCGGGGTGATGTGCGACGGTAATCGCCGGTGGGCCAGGTCAGCGGGCCTGGCTGACGTCAGCAGCGGTCATCAGGCGGGCGCGGACAAGATCTTCGAGCTGCTTGGCTGGTGCCAGGAGAGCGGCGTCGAGGTCGTGACGCTGTGGCTGCTGTCCACGGACAACCTGGCCCGGCAGCCAGAAGAGCTGGAGCAGCTGCTGCGGATCATCGAGGACACCGTCCGCGAGCTTGTGGACCAGCGGTGGCACGTCAAGCCGGTGGGGGCGCTGGACCTCCTGCCCGCAGACACGGCACAGGTGCTCAAGGATGCCGCCGATGCCACCGCCGGGAACAGCGGGCTGCTGGTGAACGTCGCCGTTGGCTACGGCGGGCGGCGGGAGATCGCCGACGCGGTCAGGTCCCTGCTGCTGGAGCACTCCACCAGGGGCACCACGATCGAGGAACTGGCTGAGATCCTCGACGTCGAGCACATCGCCGAGCATCTTTACACGGCCGGGCAGCCCGACCCTGATCTGGTCATCAGGACGTCCGGCGAGCAGCGTCTCGGCGGCTTCCTGCTCTGGCAGAGCGCGCACTCCGAGTTCTACTTCTGCGACGCGTACTGGCCGGCCTTCCGCCGGGTCGACTTCCTCCGCGCGCTGCGGTCCTACGGCGAGCGGCACCGGCGGTTCGGCGCCTGAGTCCGGGTGGCCGCCTTTGATTCGTTCCAGCGCTGCCGGCGCCTTATGACGGTTATGCCGATTCGAATGCACCTTACGGATGCAGTCAACCAGGCTGACCTGAAGGCGCGGGACCGGCCGGCGCGCACCTGAGCTTGCGGCTGCGGCCCTGTGAACGGCGCGTTACGCCGTTTCAGCCGGTCATGAACACCTCGTTACGGTACTTCCGCCGCCTCAATCTGTTATGTACGGTCGGAACTGACGGGCGGTGCCTAGCCGCCCGCCGGGAAGGCCCTTGAGATCCTCGAGCTTCGCGTCCTGGTGCGCAGGCGAGATGAGCGAAGGGCCGGGCACCCGGTCCTTCGCTGGCCGGACCCGGTCCCGCCGACACGTCTGTGTCCGACCGCGGCGTCGATGCGGCGCCCAGGGGAGAGCGAGTGGCCAGTTCCTCAGCACGCCGACCAACATCCGTCTCGCAGGCAGCTGCAACCGCAGAGCCTGCCCAGCCAAGTTCCGCCCCGCAGGTCTCCGCAGCTTCCGGCACGGCCGGGCTTCGCGCGGAGTTCGTCAGTTCCGGCCCGCAGCGCCGCACGTACGTTCTCGACACGAGCGTCCTGCTGGCAGACCCGGCTGCCGTCGGCAGGTTCGCCGAGCACCGAGTCGTTCTGCCTATCGTCGTGATCACCGAGCTTGAGGCCAAGCGGCATCATCCCGAGCTCGGGTACTTCGCCCGCCAGGCGCTTCGCTACCTCGATGACCTCCGGATCGAGTACGGGCGCCTTGACGCTGACCTTCCGGTCGGCGACTGCAGGCGGCAGCGTCCGGGTCGAGCTGAATCACTCCGACCCCTCGGTGCTGCCGGCCGGCTTCCGGCTGGGTGACAACGACAGCAGGATCCTGTCCGTCGCGTGCAGCCTGGCTGCCGAGGGCGAGCACGTGATCCTGGTCAGCAAGGACCTGCCCCTGCGGGTCAAGGCTGCGGCAGTGGGACTGACGGCGCAGGAGTACCGGGCGGAGCTGCCGCCCGACTCCGGCTGGACGGGCATGGCTGAGCTGGATGTGACCGCCGCTGAGATCGACGAGCTCTACGAAAACGGGCATCTGGACCTCGCCGCCGCCCGTGACCTGCCCTGCCACACCGGACTCGTGCTGATCTCCGGCGTGACCGGCGCCGGCAGCGCACTCGGCCGGGTGCAGCCGGACAAGTCGGTCAGGCTAGTTCGCGGTGACCGCGAGGCGTTCGGCCTCCGCGGCCGCAGCGCGGAGCAGCGGATCGCGCTGGACATCCTGATGGACAACGAGGTCGGCATCGTGTCGCTCGGCGGCCGGGCCGGGACCGGCAAGTCGGCCCTGGCGCTGTGCGCCGGCCTGGAGGCCGTCATGGAGCGCCGCCAGCACCGCAAGCTCGTGGTGTTCCGGCCGCTCTATGCGGTCGGCGGCCAGGACCTCGGCTACCTGCCTGGCTCCGAGGCGGACAAGATGAATCCGTGGGCGCAGGCGGTGTTCGACACGCTGTCGGCGGTGACCTCGCAGGCCGTCATCGACGAGGTGATCGACAGGGACATGCTCGAGGTGCTGCCGCTGACCCACATCCGCGGCCGCTCGCTGCACGACTCCTTCGTCGTCGTCGACGAGGCGCAGTCCCTGGAGCGCGGCGTGCTGCTGACCGTGCTGTCCAGGATCGGCGCGGGCTCCAGGGTGGTGCTCACGCACGACATCGCGCAGCGGGACAACCTCCGGGTCGGCCGCCACGACGGGGTCGTGGCGGTCATCGAGAAGCTCAAGGGACACCCGCTGTTCTCCCATGTGACGCTGGTGCGGTCGGAGCGCTCGCCGATCGCGGCGCTCGTCACGGAAATGCTGGAGGACTCCAGCCTCTGACCGGTCACGCGAGTGCCAACGGGGGCGTGGCCAGGATCTCAGCGCCGGCCACGTCCCCCGTCGCGCCCCCCGGCTCGCGGAATGACTCCGGGGACGGTACGGTGACTCGCGTCATGAGCCAGAAGTCTGACGCGCCAAGCAGCCCGGCCGCAGCCGCCGGGCACCTCGCTGCCGGCCTGGCCGAGCCCGTCTCGGTCGTCATGCCGGTACGGAACGAGGAACGGTATATCGCCGAGGCCGTCGGCCGGATCCTGGGCCAGGATTACGGCGGCGAGCTCGAGCTGGTCATCGCCCTCGGGCCGTCCCGTGACCGGACGGCCGAGGTCGTCGGCAGGCTGGCGGCAGCTGACCCGCGCATAACCGTCATCGACAACCCGACCGGGCAGATCGCGACGGCGATCAACCTGGCACTGGCGGCTTCCAGCCACGCGGTCGTGGTCCGGGTCGACGGGCACTCGATGCTCCCGGACGGCTATATCAGAACGGCCGTGGAGACCCTGCGGGAGACCGGCGCCGTCAACGTGGGCGGGATGATGGCGGCGGAGGGAATCACGCCGTTCCAGCAGGCAGTCGCGTGGGCGATGACGTCCCCGTACGGTGTGGGCGCGGCGAAGAACCACACTGGCGGTGAGGCCGGGCCCGCCGAGACTGCCTATATGGGCGTCTTCCGGCGCTCGGCGATCGAGCAGGTGGGCGGCTACAACGAGGAATTCCAGGTCGCCGAGGACTGGGAGCTGAATCACCGGATCCGTCAGGCCGGCGGCCTGATCTGGTTCCAGCCCGCCATGCGCGTCACCTACCGGCCGCGGGCGACCGTGGCCGAGCTCGGCATCCAGTATTTCCGTTACGGCAGATGGCGCCGGGTGGTGGCCCGCGAGCATCCCGGCACCATCAACATCCGGTACCTGGCCCCGCCTGTCGCTGCTGCCGCCGTGGCCGCGGGAGCCGTTCTCGGGCTGGCGGGCCTCGGCAGTCTGGCCGCCGGAGCGCCTGAGCCCTGGCCGCTGCTGCTGATTGGCTTCGTGCTGCCGGCCGGTTACCTCGCCGGCATCACGGCCGTAGCCGCACGGGCCGCCAGGAAGCTGCCGCCACGCGTCGCGGCCCGGGTGCCGCTGGCGCTCGCGACCATGCACATGTGCTGGGGCAGTGGATTCATTACCAGCCCGCGCAGCCTCGTCCCCGGCAGCACTCGGCCCGGTGCGGAGTCCCGGCTGAGCTGACCCGCCTGCCTGCCGGTCAGGGCGCGGAGTCGGCGGCGTCAAGCAGGATGCCGGCGATGGCGAGATCGGCCGGGTAAGTGATCTTGAGATTGCGCTCGCTGCCGGCCACCGCGCCGACCGGAACCTCGGGCAGGTATCTCAGCACGACGCCGCAGTCGTCCGTGGCGGGAACCGACCCGAATTCGGGATCGGAGCCGGCTAGCTGATAGGCCGTGCTCAGCACCGAGAGCCTGAAGCCCTGCGGTGTCTGGCAGCGGGCCAGGGTGTCGCGGGGCAGGACCCGGCGGATGGTGCCGTCGGAGACCTCGACGATAGTGTCGGCGGACGCCACGACGACGCCGACCGCCTGCCACCGGTCCAGCGCGCTCACCGAGTCGGCAATGGTGCGCTGATCAACCAGCGGCCTGGCCGCGTCGTGGATGAGCACCTTCCAGTCCTCGTCCTGGTCGCCGGACGCCTGCCAGGCACTGGCCAGCCAGCCCAGCGCCTGCCGCGTCGAGTCAGTCCTGGTGATCCCGCCCTGGATGACGGCAGCCACCGAGGGATAGCCGGCACAGTCGCGGCGGACCTCGGCCTCGATGTCGGCAGCGGCGACCACGAGGACGTCGTCAATGGCAGGGGCCTGGTCAAATGCGCGGACGGAGTGCTCGACCAGGGTGCGCCCCGCCAGGAGACTGAGCTGCTTGGGCCGGGCCGCGCCGAACCGGTTCCCGGATCCTGCTGCGAGCACCACCGCCACCGTTCGCATGGCCGGACACTACCGGGTCGTGTGGACACGCCGGGCGCGGTGGGTATCAAGCTACCAGTGTGGGCCTATCTGTACGCTAGGTAGCACTCTGGCTACCTGATGTTCTCTCAGGGACGATCAATACGGAGGATCAGGCCGCCGCTGGCGTGAACGAGCCAGCGGCCGACGCGAATCCGGGACCGGCTGCTGGTACGCCCGCAGCCCGTGCCGGAGTCCGGCCGCGCCTGCGCGGCCGTTCGCGCCAGCGCGGCACCGATTCAGGCCGGGCCCGCGCCGCGCGCAAGAAGGCGAGCCCGTCAGCTCCGGCGGACCGAACCGGGCTCGGCGGCCGCCAGCCAGCCGATCCGGCATCGGTCAGCACCTCTCTCGATGACCTGCTGACCGGCGGCCCGGGCCAGGCAAGGCCAGGCGAGCCCGGGCCCGGCGCCGGCGGGCAGAACGCAGGCAGCCAGGGCGGTGCCGAGCCGGAAGGCAGTGAGCCCGGCAGCGACCCGCCGGACGCCGGCAGCCAGGGCGGTCGTGTGGCCGGACGTGGCGGGCCCGGGCGACCCGCCGGACGCCCGGCAGCCAGGGCGGTGCCGCGGCGGGCGGATTCCGCGGCTCTGACCCGGCTGCCAGCGGCACGGACGTCGCCGAGGCCGCGGCGGACGATCAGATCCTGGCTGACCTTGAGGCACCGGGACGGTGTGCCCGGCGCCGTGCTTGCCGACCCGGACGGCAGCGAGCCGGATACTGACGGGGCGCGCCGCTGATGACGGCGTGCTCTCCGGTCAGATCATCATCTCGACCGGGCTGATGCCGCGTACCGACCGGATCGCGCTCGCCGGCCTGGCTGCCGACGTGGCCGGACCGCGCGACAGCGCCGAGCTGGCCTGGATCGCGAACGCCATCAGGGCCGTCCTGGCCTGGGCCGACCGGCGGCACGTCGGTCTGAGCTCTGCCTGCGGCATCTTCGTGGTGCTGGCCATCTGCGCGGCAACCTGGTTCTCCGCCGGGACGAGGACTGACAACCTCCGCGGAGTGGCCGCGCTGTGGGCCGGCTTCCTGGCCCTGAAAGCAGGCCAGCGGCTCGCGTGGCCACCGCGACCTGGCCCGAGCCGGGCCATCGCGCCGCCGCGCCGCCGCGCCGCTCCCGCTGGCACCTCCGCCGGTATGTCCGCCGGCGCGGGCGACGTCATCCTGCGGCCGGGTGCGACCCGGCAGGCGGCCGCCAGCGGCCGCGGCGCGCGCTCCGGTCGGCGCCTCCTGGTCGTTCCGGGCGAGCAGGCGCCAGGCCGTCACGGCCGCGTGGCTGGCCGCGCTCGGCAGCAGCGTGGCTGAGTCCGTGATCTACGCCGGCCTGGCGGCTGGCGCGGTTGCCGAGCGGTGGACCGGCGTGTGGCCGCTCGCGGTCGCGGTTCTCGGCCTGGTCGCGGTGCGGAACCTGATGTCGGCGTGCTCTACGCCGCCGGGCCTGGGCGACAGCCCCGGCGGTCCGGTGCGCCAGCTCGCCGCGGCCGTGCTGACCATGCCGATCGGCGGCCGGATCCTGCTTGTCGGTATCGTCGCGCCGATCTGGGGCCCGCGGGCCGCGCTGCTGGCGGTACTGGAGTGGTCCATCATCTCGATCGGCTATGGGCTCGCGGGGCGGCCGGCTCGCGGCGTTACCGGCGATCAGCACGGGCTCGACCAGCACGGGCAGCTGTCGCTGCTGCGGCGGGTACGCGACGACGGCGCGCTGGCGCGGGCGCTCGGCGCGCTCGTCCGGGGCAGTCTGCTGCCGCTGCCGCCGGCCGTGCTCGGGCTGCTCGCTGTGTCCGCGCTCGCCCTGCTCGGGACTGCATGACCTGCCGACGGTGCTCCTGGTCGGCCCGGCCATCGTGATGCTGCTGGCCGCCCCCGGCTCGAGCCACCCGCACACGGGGCGGCTCGACTGGCTCGTCCCCTCGCTGCTGCTGGGCGCCCAGATCTTCTACCTGACCGCCGTCGGGGTCGGTGCGCACGTGCCGGGTCCGGTGATCTACGCGCTCATCGCGGCTCTGCTGCTGCGCTATGCCGACCTGGCCTTCCCCGGCCGGCCCGTGCTGCTGGCCCGGCCGAAGCGGGCCGGCGAGGTGCGCGGGGAGCGGGGCACGGGGCTCGGCTGGGAGGGCCGCCTGCTCGTGGCCGGCCTTGCCGCGGCCACCGGGATCGCGACATTCGCGTACCTAGCGCTAACGGCATATCTTGGGTTGCTCATCTGTGCGAAGGTCATGACAAGCTCGCTGGCGCCCCGAGAGGAAAAGCACCTGTGATCGGACTGGTGATGGCGGCCGGCGCGAGCCGCCGTCTGCGTCCCGATACCGACCATCTGCCGAAGACGCTGCTGCCCGTTGCCGGCGAGGTGACCATCCTGGACATCGCGCTCCGGAATCTGGCCTCGGTCGGCCTGACCGACGTCGTCGTGCTGGTCGGCTACGCCGCCGCCGCCATCGCGGGCCGGGCAGCAGAGCTGGAGCGGCGGCACGGCGTGACGCTGGAACTGGTCTATAACGACCGCGCGGAAGAGTGGAATAACGCGTACTCGCTCTGGCTGGCCCGCGAGCATTTCGGCAACGGCGTGCTGCTGGTGAACGGCGACACCGTCCACCCGGCGAGCGTCGAGCGGACCCTGCTGGCCGCGAGGGACGCTGACCAGCCGGCCGATCTTATCCTGGCCCTCGATAACGAGAAGAAGCTCGCGGACGAGGAGATGAAGGTCGTACTCGACGAGCGCGGCCTGATGACCAGGATCACCAAGCTCATGGATCCGGCGGATGCCGACGGCGAGTACATCGGTGCCACCCTGATCGAGGCGGCTGCTGCGGGCGCGCTGGCAAGTGCCCTGGAAGCGACCTGGCGGCGGGACCCTGGCCTGTACTACGAGGACGGCTACCAGGAACTGGTCAATCGCGGCGGCGCGGTCGCCGCGGCGCCGATCGGCACGGTCGAGTGGGTCGAGGTGGACGACCATCGCGACCTGGAGCGGGCCAGGGAGATAGCCGCCCGCTGCTAGGGTCGCGGGTGGCCGTTCCCCGTGCCGCCCGCCGAAGGAGAGAGATGCCGCTGCTGGCCCGGATGCTCCCGTCGCCGCTGGTGATCGATGTCCGGGCGGGGGCGATCGCAGGTCTCGGCAATCTGCTGGCAGACCACAGGATCGCCACCGAGGGCAGGGTCGCAGTGGCCGTCGGGCCCGGCCAGGGTGACAGCATCGCGGCCGAGCTCAGCATGGTCTCCGCCGAGGTCTTCCGGGTCCCTGAGGGCAGCCACGAGGCGGCAGCGGCGCTCGGCCAGCGGCTGCGGGCCGGCACCTACGAGGCGGTTGCCGGGATCGGCGGCGGCCAGACCATTGACGTCACCAAGTTCGCCGCCCACATGGCGGGCATCCCGATGGTGGCGGTGACGACGAGCCTGTCCCACGACGGCATCTGCTCGCCGGTCAGTACGCTGCGGCATGAATCGGGCACCGGCTCCTACGGCGTCGCCATGCCGGTAGCCGTGATCGTCGACCTTGACCGGGTCCGCAGCGCTCCGGGTCTGATGGCGATCGCAGGAGTCGGCGACGTGGTGGCCAATCTGAGCGCGGTAGCCGACTGGGAGCTCGCGGCAGCGGATCTGGGGGAGAAGGTCGATGGTCTCGCCGTGGCGATGGCCAGGACGGCCGCTCATGCCGTGCTGCATCAGCCCGGCCACGCCCGGTCCGATGAGTTCCTCACGGTGCTGGCCGAGTCGCTCATCCTGTCCGGGATGGCCATGGCGGTCGCCGGGTCGAGCCGGCCGGGCAGCGGCAGCGAGCACGAGATCATGCACGCGATCAATCAGCTCTTCCCCGGCACGGCCGGCCATGGCGAGCTGGCCGGGGTCGGCGCGGTGTTCGCCACCTACCTGCGCGGCGATCCGGAGCTGGCCGGGCTCATCTCGGCGTGCCTGGAGCGGCACGGCCTGCCGAGGACGCCAGCCGAGCTGGGCCTGTCCGATGAGGACTTCACGGCGGCCGTTCACTTCGCTCCCCAGACGCGGCCGGGCCGGTACACGATCCTGGAGCGGCTTGATCTGACCGAAGCCGAGATCGCAAGCCGGGTGGCTGACGTCGCGAAGCTAGTCGGGAGCTGACGGCGCCCGGCCGTGCCCTGTCAGGGGGAGGCCGGCGTCGCCAGCGCCCGCGCGTCAGCCAGCGCCCGCGTCAGTCAGCCCGCGCCCGCCTCAGCCCGAGCCGGGCGCCGTCCAGCCCGGCCTGAGCCGCCAGCCGAGGACGCTGCCGATCCGCGTGGTGGGCTGCCCGAAGATCTGGATCAGGAACCTGCCCAGCCGGGTACCCGGCCTGGTCACCGCGACGACCGCGTTCGGCTTCATCGTGTTCAGGTTGGCTGAGATCTGACTCGGCGACGGCGCGACGGGGTGCTGCACGTTCTCCCAGAGGTAGTCGATGTAGTACGACGTCGGCGTCATGCCGGCCCGGCCTGCGCGGCCCTGCCGTCCGGGCTTGCCCGGCTCGATGAAGTCGCCGCCGATCATCGTGGCCGGATAGCCGCTGTCGGCCTGCCAGCGCAGGACCTGCGAAGTGGCCGAGTACGGGAACGGGGCTACCAGCACGCGGGAGTCAGCGGGCAGATCGAGCGTCTTGAAGGTTGCGGTCCAGCCCGCGGGCAGCGGGCTCACGGCAAACACGGCGTACGGGGCGGGGACCACCGGAAGCAGCGCGATGACGGCGATGCCCGCCGCGATCGCGCTGCCGTGGCGCCAGCGCGAGAACGGCGCGACCTTGCCGCTGCGGGCCAGGTCGAGCGCGAACGCCAGCACCACGGCGGCGGCGGCGTCGGCCAGGATGCACAGCCGGTCCGGCACCATCCCGCCGAGCACCGGCAGATGCTGGATGATCGTCCAGGGCAGCAGGAAGGAGGGCAGGGTCAGGTAGCCGGGCCGCATCGGCGCCGCGCCCATCGCCAGCCACTCCAGCAGGATGCAGGTGATCCCGGCGACCCGGATCGTGAGGTTCTTCCAGAACGCGACGATCGCGACCAGCAGCACGATGATGAGCGGGATGCCGAGATAGGCCAGGTACTCCGGCAGCGGCTGCGGATAGTTGTTCGCGATGGTGCCGGTCGCGGGCGAGTGGAGCACGACCCCGGCGGACGGGTTGATGAACGCGTACGGAAGCGTGCCGAGGTTCGTCAGGTGCCCGTGGTACATGATGATGACGGTCGCCGCCGCGGACTTGGCCGCGACCGCGTGGAACTGGACCCAGATGGCGCGCGCGCACAGCACCAGGGCGATCACTCCGGCCACGACCAGGCCGGTGACCAGCGGCCGGATCCGGCTGAGCACCTCGCGGGGCCGGCACAGGGCCAGGACCACCAGCAGGATGACCGTCGCGATCACAGCGTCGACCAGCGCCTCCTCGCTGACGAACAGCTGCGCGGCGACGAGCAGGCCGATCCAGATGCCGTTCCTGATCGCGCTGCCGCGCTCGGTGACCAGCCGCAGCACGCGGTCGATGATCAGCGGCGGGAGAATCGCGATAACCAGCGAGTAGTGGCCGATGCCCGAGTCGACCAGGGCGGGCGAGAAACCGTACAGCGCGCCACCGAGGGCGGCCGCGAGCGGGCTGGCGCCCCACCGGCGCAGCACGTAGTACATGGCTGCCGCGGACCCGGCGAAACCGATAACCAGCAGGACGGTCAGCGCGACCTGCGGGCCGAACAGCGCGGTGACCGGCGTCACGACGATGCCCGGCAGCAGCAGCGACGTGTTCCACATGAGGTTGACGCCGTGCGGCGCGTTCATCGCCATGGTGCTCAGCGCCGGGAGCCTGAAATGCTCGATCGCCGCCGCGGTGTAGCGGATGAACCAGGTGGCCTGGTTGACATCCTCGGGATCGCCGACCTGCCGGAGTCCCGTCGGGTGCGTCCACATGCGGGCAGTCACGTAGAAGCCGCCGAGCAGGTAGCACACGAGGGTGATGAGCAGTGGCCGCCTGGCCCAGGCCAGCGGCCGGCGCTGAGGCTCCTGCGATGACTCGGCCACCTCCGTGGCAAGTCTCGTCACCGCCGCCTCCTCCTGGATTTCGGGTCTGTCCGGACCACAGATTTTGCCTTCGCTATGCCATCGCCGCTCCGCGGCAAAGACAGCGCAATACTCTGGCCAACCTGGCGTCAGCTACCGAAGCATTGCGGCGCGTTAACGATGATTTCCCCGCGCACGCTAGCCGAAGCAGCGAAAATGCAGTCGCCAGTTTACGGTACGGTCTACAGCGACTGGGGCGATTAGCCCAGTGTCAGATACTTGACCATGCTGCGATGGTCCCAAACTGCCCCGACGCGGTTAGCGGGCAACTCTGGTAGGTAGGCTCTTAGCGCTGCCGTAGCCCTCATAGGGGAGTCATTCGTGCAAGACCTGAAGGTTACCGGCCTGCAGGCAACGTCAACCGGCCTTCCGAGGCGTACCCGGCTTGGCCGGGACAGCGTCTTCTGGCTGATCCTGGTGTCTGCGGCCTTCCTGGCCGCCGAGCTTACTCCGGCGCTGCTCCGGATGCCGCTGGGCGCGGACGAGATCACTTACATCGCCCGGACGAGCGCGCACGCGTCGGGCGTCTCGCTGCCCCCCGTTCACGGGCAGGGCGCCGGACTGCTGGCAGCGCCGGTCACCCTGTTCACGAACTCGCTGACGGCTATCCGGGTCTGGATGTCAGTCCTGTCGGCGATCGGCTTGTTCCTGAGCGTCCTGTGCTGGCGTGGCCTGCGGCCGATGTGGGTGCTGGCTCTCGGCGCGCTGATCTTCGCTGGCCTGGCCATCAGCCAGAACAGCGGCGTCCAGGTCTACCCCGACTGGTGGGGCGGCCTGGCCGTGCTGGCGCTGACCGGCCTGTTCCTGCAAACGGTCAGGGGCACGCTGAGCAACTGGGTAGTGCTGCCAGCGATCGCATTCGTCAGCCTGGTCATCGTCCTGATGCGGCCGCAGAACATCGTCTTCCTCATGGCCCCGGTGATCCTGGCCACCCTGGTGGTGCGCCGCTGGCGCAAGCTGAGGGTGCTGCTCGCCATGGCGGTCGGGATCGCGCTCGGCTGCCTGGAGTGGGTCGCCGGGGCGTATATCTGGTACGGGGGCCTGTTCCAGCGGGTGCAGCTGGCCGGGCAGGAACCGCCGGCCTTCCGCCTGTACTTCTCCATGGGCACCCAGGTGAAAGTGCTGAACGGCCCGTGGTACTGCATTCCGCCGGGCTGCCGTGGCTGGGCAGCCCCGGCCGAATCGCCGTGGTGGGCTGGCGTTCCTGGCGATCGCGATCCTCGGCTTCTGCATTGGCTGGCGGCGGCGCTCGATGCGCGGGCCGACAGTGCTGGCTGCCGTCACTGCCCTCTGGGTATTCGCCCTCTACTCGTTCCTGGTGCCGTTCGGGGCGCCGCGCTACATCATCCCGTCGCTCGCGCTGCTGGCCATCCTGGCTGCAGACGGGATCGCCTGGGCGGTCACCGAGTCCCGCTGGCGAAAGACCGCCATCGGCATCTCCTGCGTGTTCCTGGCATCGGGCCTGGTCACCCAGCGGATTGTCCTGCAGAATCAGGTGGCCGCTGCAGCGCGACACCCGGGACTACTACGTGCAGCAGGCCGACCAGCTGAAGAAACTCGGGTGTCCGTCCGCCGTGCGCGATGCATGTCGCCGTCTATCGGCTACTTCGTCGGCTGCTCGGCGCCGTGGACGGGCATGTCGATGCCGGCCTACCTGGCCCGCACGCCGCAGGGCCTGAAGGGCTGGCGCCTGCTGCAGCTGCCGGGCCTGTCCATGATCGTCTACGTGCCCGCCGGCAGCCCGCTGCTCAAGGCACAGACCTACGACGGCGTTCCGCGAACTGCTGCTGCCGTCCTCCGGCTGAGACGCATCGCGCGGTCCGGCGGCGGACCTAGGATCCGCCGCGCGGCCCGGCGAACGCCGCGCTGTCGTGGCAGACGTTGGTGCCGCCGGTTATGCCGCCATAGGTCCGGGCCAGATCCGGCGGCTGGGCTGCCGGGCGGCCCGTCGGATGCGCCGCCGGACGGCCCGTCGGATGCGCTGGCGGAGTCCGGGTCGCGGTCAGCCCGCGCACCTGGCCGTGGCCGGCGGCGGACGCCGGACCGCGGTCGGCCTGGCGGTGCTCCCTGGCGGCCGGCTGCACGGACCGGTCATGCGCGAGCGCGCTGAACAGCGCCGCGTCGCTGGCCGGCCAGCTGACCCAGTCCGGGTTCTGCGGGTAGGCCACCGTGGGCAACTCGACGAACTGAACCGCGCCCGGCCGCAGGCTGCGCAGGCTGTCGACGATGGTGATCATCGTGGACAGGCTCAGCCCGGCATCGGTCGTCATCGACTTCGCCGCGTCCGTGATGACCGACAGGATCCGCGCCGGGCTTGACGTGAGGTCGCTGTGCTCGACGCCCTGCAGGATCGAGGCCATCAGGTACTGATCACGGCGGATGCGCTGCAGGTCAGAGCCCTCGCCGATGTAGCGGGCGCGCCAGAAGGCCAGGGCCTCGGCCCCGTACACGTGGTGCCGCCCTCTGCTCAGGTGCAGCTTCGACAGCGGGTCGTTGACCGGGAACGGCAGGCAGATGCTGACGCCGCCGACGTCGTCGATCACCTTCTCGAAGCCGGTGAAGTTGAGCTCGATGAAGTGATCAAGGTGCAGGTGGGTGGTCTGCTCGATGGTCTTCCACAGGCAGCCGGGGCCGCCGTAGGCAAAGGTCGAGTTGATCTGCTCGACCTGCCCCGGCTGAGCCGTCTGCCCGGGCGAGCCGGCCTCGGCCGGGCAGGACAGGACCGGAACCACCGAGTCGCGCGGGATGCTGAGCACGATAACGCCATGATCCGCCGGGGCGATGTGCAGGATGATGATGGTGTCCGAGCGCTGGCCGGTCACCTGCGCCCCGAACTTACGGTTCGCTCCCGCCCGGCTGTCCGAGCCGATCAGCAGGATGTTCATCGCACTGGTGAACTTGGGCGGCTGCGGCCCGAGGCCGGTGACCGTCACCCGGTGGATGCTGTCCCATACCGACCGGAACTTGAGGTAGGCGCCGAGGGAGGCGGCGACCAGGACGAGGGCGAGAGCCGCCGCGACCCAGCCGAGGACTCGCTTCCAGGCTGAGCGCGTCCCCCTGCCGGTTCGCGCGCTCCCCTGGCTGCCGGTCACATCCCCGCTCTTGCTCATGATCTTGGCGGGAATCCTTGCCAGCGGAGCTGCTTCTAACCGCTAGCCTCGGCGTTCTTTACCAATTTCACCCTCTCCGGGCCAGTGCGCTGTCCTGCGTAAATCCGGCAAGACGTATCGCAGTGAAGTGATAGCGGTGAATTCCGGATTTCTGCCCGCTGGCCCGGCGCCGGACGACGAGCGGGCGGGCGGCATGTATGCACTGTCCAGCAAGATCAGGGCGGGAACGCGCCAGCGACATCGTCTGCCGCCCGCCGTCGCGCGGTCCGGTCATAAGACCACTGCGGCGGCTGGCGGCCTTTCCAGATTCGCGCCGGGGAAGAGCAGTTATTTCGCCGCTGGCTAATCGCCGTCAGGCCCGGCGAATGCACCGCTGTCGCTGCAGATATTTGTGTTCCCGGTAATTCCGCCATAGGTCTGCGCGAGGCTCGAAATCGCCGAGCTGGAACTCGAGCTGCTGGCAGACGAGCTCAGCGAGGTGAAAGTGGAGCCGAGTATCAGGTGCAGCGTCGAGCTGGTCAGGTGCGGATCCTGCTTGAGCGTGACGTTACTCACCAGCCTGGCCAGGGTCTCCGCGGCGGGCAGGTCGGCGGAGCTGGCGTACTCGATCACCGAGCCGCTGTAGCTGTCACTGGGAGCGTTCGACGCCTGGCCGACCACGTGGAACCCGCGGGTAGTCAGGCTGGCAGCGGTGGTGGCCCCGATGCCGTATTTGGTCGAGCCGTTGAGTACCTTGACCGCGACCTGGGCCGGGCTGACGGTCTTCACTTTCGTCTTGCTGGTCTTGGGCAGCTTGGTGTCGTGCGAGATGGCACTGAACAGGTCGTTGGCCTGCGGCTGCTGCCACTGGACCCAGTTGCTGTTGCCGACAGCCGGCGCCTCTGTCGAGTCGGCCCACTGCGCGTTCCCGCTGTAGTTGGTCCACGGGACGGTGACGAACTGAACGGACTCGGTCGAGATGCCGCGGAGGTCCTCGCCGATCCTCAGCATGGTCTCCGGCGACAGGCCGCTGTCGGTCGTGACGTAGTCGTGACTGGTCAGCGTGTCGATCACGCTCAGCATCGTGCTCGGGCTCTTCAGCAGGCCACTGTGCTCGATGCCCTGCAGCAGTGAGGCCATCAGGAACTGGTCGCGCTGGATGCGCTGCGGGTCGTCGCCCATCCCGACGTCCTCCCTGGTGCGCCAGAACGCCAGAGCTTCCTTGCCGTAGACGTGGTGCCGGCCGGCGCTCAGGTCAAGGCCGGACATCGGGTCGTTGACGGCTGCCGGCAGGCAGACCTCGACGCCGTGCAGTGCGTCGATGACTTTCTCGAAGCCGACGAAGGTCAGCTCGACGAAGTCATTGATGTGGATGCCCGTGGTCTGCTCGACGGTCTCCCACAGGCAGCCGGGGCCGCCGTAGGCAAAGCTCGAGTTGATCTGCTCGACGTTGCCTGACGGCTGCGCGGTCTGGCCGGGCGTTCCGTCCTCCGCGGTGCATCCCAGGATCGGCACGACCGAGTCCCGCGGGATGCTGATGACGGCGATCTGATGCGCTCCGGGAGCGATATGCAGCACCATGACCGTGTCCGAGCGCGCGCCGGCGATGTTGCTGCGGCCGCCGATGGCGCCGTTCTTGCCTACCCTGGTGTCCGAGCCGATCAGCAGGATGTTCATGGCGTTCGGGTCGGCGGGCGGCCGCTTGCCGTGCAGGTCGCCGGAGACGTTGATGCGGCTGATCCCGTCCCACACCGAGCGGTACTTGATGTACGCGGCGAGGGAGCCGCCAGCCAGGACGAGTGCGACCATCACGGCCAGGCCACCGAGAATCAGCGTCGACGTGGAACGCCTTCTCGGCTTCTGGCGGCCGGGCTTGCCAGCCGGAAGAGAGCCGGATCCGGTCCAGCTCTGTTCACCGGGATCGTCGTGGCGGCGCATAGCTCCTCGGGGGTCGGGTGCCTTAGCTAGGTCAGCCGCCTGGCAGACACCAGGTTGCCGTCCATCGTACGTGGTCTAAATAGGAGGAATCACAATGGCGGGTAAAGCTAGCGACAGCTGAGAGTCAGCTGCCAGTCAGCGAGCAGGCAGCCGGGCTTCTGGCGCGGCAGACTCCGCCGCGGCCAGCGCAGCGGTGCCTGCCCGGCCGGCCACGGCGGTCAGTGATTTCGGACCCTAGCGCTAGTCGGAATCCGGGGGCCGCACCTTTACAGTTGAGCCGTGCCCCCTCCGGACAGCCAAGGCCCCGGCGCCGGCCTGAATCAGGAGCCTGCTCCGCCCGGCCGGCGCAGTGATGAGCCGCTGGCACCGGCTGGCGGCGCGGTCGCATCGGCGACCATGCGCTGGCGGCGGCTGCTGGACTGGCCGGCGGCGCAGAGCGCCGGCGACCGCTCCGCTGACATCGCGGGGGCGCTGCTGGCCCGGCTGACTGTCCTGCCTGCACTGCTCGTCCTCGCCTGGCTGATCCCGGGGCTGCCGCTCCTGCTGTGCGGCGCCTTCCTCCCTGTACCCATGCTGCTGATTTCAGTCCCGCTCGCGGTCGCGCTGATCGTCAACGGACTGCGGGTCGTCCCGTCTCGCTGGCCCCGCCTGCTCCCCGGCGACCGGGCAACCGAGCCGGCCTGGGCCACGTGGCTCGGCCTCCTCGGGACGATCGCCGTGGTTGCAGCGCTCACCGGATGGCAGCTGGCCGAGAGTTCCCCGGCGCTCATCGTCCTCCGTGATCCTGGCACTTACCTGCAGACTGGCTACTGGATTGCGCAGCATGGCGCGCTTCCTGTCCCGCAGTCGCTGGCCGCGTTCGGTGGCGCGCATCCGGGACTGAGCTTCGCCAGTACCGGGTTCCTCGCTCGCGGGACGTCGCTGTACCCGGCTGTCCTTGCCCGGGCTGCCGATGCTGCTGGCGGCTGGTTTCTGGGTCCATGGCGTCACTGGTGCTGCCGCGATGACCGCAGTGCTCGGCGGCCTGGCCACGCTGTCGTTCGCGGGTCTGGTGGCCAGGCTGGCCGGCCCGCAGTGGGCTCCGGCCGGCGCACTGGTACTCGGGCTCTGCCTCCCGCAGCAGTACATCGGCCGGACATCGCTGAGCGAGACGGCGCTGCAGATCCTGCTGTTCGGCGGCCTGTGCCTGCTGGCCGATTCGCTCGTCGTGCGGCCGCTGGACCTGGCCGGGCGCCTCGGACCCTGGCTGACGCCGCCGGTTCTGCTCGCGGCGCTGGCCGGAGCGTCGCTCGGGTTCGGGCTCGTGGTGAGTTTCGACGTGCTGGTGTACCTGCTGCCGGTCATCCCCGTCGGCTGCGTACTGGTCTGCGGCCGCCGGCCTCAGGCCAGCGCGTTCCTGGCAGGAAATGTCCTTGGGGTTTGCTTCGGGCTGCTTGGCTGCTTTCTGCTGGCCCGGCCGTTCCTGGACACGGTCGGGCACGCGGTGGCGCTCGCCGGCGTGGTCGCCGTGTGGCTGATCGTGGTGTGCATGGTCGCGTTCCAGCTCACGCGAGTCGGGCGGGTGCGCCAGTTCGTGCCGAGGGTTCTCGCGCGGCGGCCGCTGCGGTGGCTGCCCGAGGCGGGTGCGGTGCTCGCTGCCGCCACGCTGATCGGGTTCGTTGTCCGGCCGTACGTTCAGATTGTGCGCGGCCATCCGGACCTGGCCGAGTATGACTTCATCGCGTCCCTGCAGCGGCTGCAGGGCCTGCGGGTGGACCCGACCAGGTTGTACTCGGAGCAGACGCTCTACTGGGTCATCTGGTACATCGGCCTGCCGACGGTCCTGCTCGCCGCTTTCGGCCTCGCCATCGTCGTCCGGCGCTGCCTGCGCGCCCTGCTGACCTGGCGCGACCCGGACGGAGTGTGGCGGGTCTGGGCACTGCCGCTGGCCGTATTCTGCGCCGGATCGCTGGTCGTGCTGTGGGCACCCGATATCGAGCCGGACCAGCCGTGGGCCAGCCGCCGGCTGATCGTGATGGTGATTCCCGGGCTGATCGTGTGCGCGCTGTGGGCTGCTTCCTGGCTGGCGCGCTGGGCCCGTGATCGCGGCGCGCAGCCGGTGACCGCCGCGGTGGCGGGGGCGTTCTGCGTAGCGGCGATGCTGGTGCCGACGGCGGCGACGACGTTCGGCGTCGGGCTCAGCCATACCGGGAGGTCGGGCGGGCTGGCGCCGGTCGCCCAGGGACTGGCCCTGACCAGGACCGGCGCCGGCGAGATGAGCGCCGTCCGCGCGCTGTGCGCGCAGATCCCGCGTAACGCCTCGGTCATCATCGTGGACTGGCCGACGGCGTCGCGGTTCTCCCAGCTGATCCGCGGGATGTGCGGCGTGCCGGTTGGCTGGATGGCCGGCCAGCCCGTCGCCGCGGTCGAGACCGTGATCCGGTCGGTGTCGGCGGCCGGGCGGCGGCCGCTGCTGCTGGCGAGCACGCCGGGGCGGCTGACCGCCTTCGGCGGGACGGCACCGCTTCGCGTTCTGGACCTGACCACTACCGAGGACCCGCACGAGCTGACCCAGCTGCCGACAGCGCCGGACCGGATCCGCTACCAGGTCTGGATGGCGGCGGGTGCCGCCAACGGCGCCAGGACCTGACGGCGGCCGCGCCGATCTGATTTGCCAGCGGCATGGCGGTGCCCATAAAGTAGGTCCACACGACGCGGGGTGGAGCAGTTCGGTAGCTCGCTGGGCTCATAACCCAGAGGTCGCAGGTTCAAATCCTGCCCCCGCTACCAGTCGGAGGCCCGAGGCTCACAGCCGAGGGCCTCTTTTCATGGGATTTGTAAACCTTCGATGCGGGTGGGCTGTCGACGTCCGGCCCGCCGGACATGTTCCGATCATGGGGAGCGCTGAGCCTGACCAGCTAAGTCTCACCTGCATTTCCGCAGGCCGGTCCAGGGCGAACGGACTGACTCGGACCAGGGTCAAGTAGCCTTCAGGCTCTGCCCCGATCGGCGCGCGGAGGTGAGGTGTTCTACCGCCTGCGGATCTACGAGAGCGTCCGCGACAATCTTCCGCTGTTCCATGACTTCTTCCGGTCACACCTGCTGCCGGTCCAGCTGCGGCATGGTGCCCGGCTGATAGGCCGGTGGGAGACCGAAGACGGACGTGTCGTCGCGGTATGGGAGTACGACGACCGCGCAGCGTATGAGCGCATAGAGGCAGCCGTCCGGGCCGACCCCGACTCCGTCAGGGCCCAGCAGCTCCGAGCCGAACTGCCGCCGCTTATCACCACCCAGGAGGAAACGTTCATGACGGCCACGACTCCGATGACTCACCTGTCCCGAGGTCGATAACGACGAGCCCGGCGGTCCCACCAGCTTTCAGCCCGCCGTTTATCAGCGGTTTTGCAGGACGGGACACTGGTAAGCGGTTGGTCCCTGGCCCGTTGAACAGCGCTCTCCGGGCGACGCGCACGGGCAGCTGGCGGGCTTCCTCGCTTCCCAGCTCGCGTCCCGGATTTAGGCTGCCGGCTTCGTGGGTATGACCCGGCACGTCCCGGATAGCCCGGCGACGAGTACTGCTCGCCGTAATCTGCGCTTTAAAGCAGCTGATCCGAAGGCATCGGGTCGACTGGCCACAGGCGGTCTTCAGCGGGTCACGCGGAGCGCGCCGTTGCGGAGCCATCTTTCGGGCCGCGGGCAGCCCGGAACTCCATGTCTGCCGATTCACGCGAGCGAAGGTGACCATGGCCACAGCGATCACGCAGGATGTGCAGCCCGTTCACCGGGGCAGGGTCGCGAGCTGGCTGTCGAAGGTGTTCGAGCTGAACCCGCGCGGACTCAACTGGCCCCGCGGCGTGATGTTCCTGGACGTCGTGCTGGTGCCGCTGGTCGTCTTCTGGGCGATCGGGTACGAGCAGTACCTGCTGAGCGCGGTGTTCGGCGTGCTGTTCGCCGGGCTGGCCGACCCTGGCGGCGGCTACGGGTACCGCGCATCGCGCATCGCGGCCTTCGGGCTGATCGGAGCCGCGGTGACCGCGCTGGGGTTCGGCATCAGCCCGGACGCCTGGGGCTGGCTCGTGCTCGTGGCGTTCGTGGTCACGCTGGCCGCCGGCCTACTGCGAAGTTCGGAGCGCACAGGTTCGTTGCGGCCCTGCTCCTCAACATCTGGTTCGTCGTCACACTCGGAATCGGGGTCAGCTTCCATCAGGACGCCCATATCACCAGCTACACCTGGGCCCAGGTCCTCGCCTGGGCGGGCGGGTCGGCCTTGTGGATAGCGGTGACATTCGTCGTCTGGCTGGTCCGCGGCCGCCAGGACCGGCCGCAGCCGGTCGCCGAGCTGCCCGGCGACGCCTCGCGGCGCGAGCTGACCCGGCCCATGATCATCTTTGCCGTCATCCGTGCTGTCGCCCTGGCCGGCACCGTCGCGCTAGCCTTCGGGCTGAACCTGTCGCACGGCTACTGGATACCCATCGCAACGATTGTCGCGATGAAACCCAGTGTCGGACAGACCACCCTCATCGCCGCGCAGCGCCTCGCGGGCGCGCTGCTCGGCGCCGCGGTTGCAGTGCTCCTGCTGCTCATACCCGCCAGTGAAACTGGCCTCAGGCTGGTCGCCATCGAGCACGGCCTGGAAGTCGTCGCCATCATCCTGCTGATGCACGGGGCGGCCATTCGCTTCTGGAACTATGCGCTCTACTCCGCGGCTATCGCCGCCGGCGTTCTGATCCTGGTGGATCTTCCGCAGCCGTCGAGCTACTCCGCCGTGGGCTACCGGGTGCTCTGGACGGTGTGCGGCGTAGGGATAAGCCTGCTCGTCATGCTCCTCGCTGGTCTGCTCGCCAAGCGCCCGGCCAGGACGCCGCCGCAGCCGGCTGCAGGATCAGACTGAGCCCAGTGCCATCAGCTGGACCGGCATGAGCGCTCCGGCTGATCGCCTGGGACCAGGGAGGCAGCGGCAGCTAGTGCTGGGACGCTCCGCGCGCTGGCATCAGCGGTGGTGCTCGTCACCTTGTATTACCTGCTTCCACTCGATCGCCTGGCGAGCGTGCCACTGGCGGTGATCCTGCTGGCGGCGCTGGCGCTCCTGGTGGCAGCCGCCGTGTGGCAGCTGCGGCTGATCCTCACCGCCAGATACCCCGGGCTGAGGGCTGCCGAGGCGCTGGCCACCACCGTGCCACTGTTTCTGCTGTCGTTCGCCGCGTCCTACTTTGCCATGGGCCGGGCCGCTCCGGCGACCTTCAGCCAGCACCTCACCCGCACCGACGCGCTGTACTTCACGGTCACGACGTTCAGCACCGTCGGGTACGGAGACATCACAGCGGTCAGCCAGGCCGCGCGGCTGGTGGTGACCGCGCAGATTCTCCTGGACCTGCTTGCCCTGGGGCTGGGAATCAAACTGTTCGCCGGGGCCGTGCGAATCGCCAGGCAAGCCGGGCCTGGCGCCAGGGATCCGGCTGCCAGAACGCCACAGCGGCCACCCTGATAGAAGCGGACGGGCTACCCGGCAGGCAGCACCTGCGACGTAGCATTCCGGAAGTGGAGACGGAAGCACTCAGCCCCCGGGTCCTCGTCATCGGGCTCGATCCGTACCGGGTCCCCGGACCCTGGGACCCCAGGCCGGTAGCCGACGCGATCGAAGTGGGAATAGCGCGATTCGCTGACCACGCGCTCGGCGTCGAAACGTGCCTGTTCGGCCTTGACGGCAGCGACGATGTCGCGGCGGTCGTCACCGCGGCATTGCGGGCGCGAGTATGGGAGTGCGTCGTCATCGGCGGCGGAGTGCGGGGCCAGCTCGAGCTGTTCGAGCAGGTGCTCAATCTTGTGCGCCGGCATGCTCCCGGCGCCGCCATCGCGTTCAGCAGCACCCCGGCCAACACGTTCGAAGCAGCGGCTCGCTGGGTTGACCCGTCCGGACCGGCCCGCTTCAGTTAGCGCACTCACGGTCCGGCGCGGCTGAGGCATCACGGGCATACCTCCGCAGCCAGACCGCGAGGTCCGGTGAGTATCACGAGCTCCTGAGTCGCCCGGGTCATCGCAACATAGCGGTCGACCGCCCCCTCGATGCCCGTCCCGAACGACTCCGGGTCGATCAGGACGACCAGGTCGAACTCGAGGCCCTTCGCGAGTTCCGGGATCAGCGACTGGACGCGAGCGGTCGCCCGGAACGAGGGATCGCCGATAACGCACGCGATCCCTTCGCCTTCGGCATGGGCGGCGAGCCACCGGTCGAGGATCGGGCCCAGCTCCGACGACAGATTCATGCACGACGGGAAGGCCGCTGCTGCGGATCGAGGCCGGCACGTTGGCGTCCGGGAGCACGGCCCGGATGACGGGCTCCGCCTCCGCCATTACCTCCTCCGGCGTCCGGTAGTTGATGGTCAGGGATGCCAGGCTGATCTGATCGAGCCCGATCCGCCTGAGGCGTTCCTGCCACGACTCCGTGAACCCGTGCCTGGCCTGAGCGCGGTCCCCGACGATGGTAAAGCTCCTGGACGGGCAGCGGAGCAGCAGCATCTGCCACTGCGCGTCAGTCAGTTCCTGAGCCTCGTCCACGACGATGTGCGCGAACGGGCCGGCGAGCCGGTCAGGATCGGGACCGGGCAGCGCGGCCTCACTGACCAGCGCGTCCTTGAAGTCCTCGCCGCGCAGCATCGTCACCAGACCCATGCCGTACTCGTCGTCCGCTGCCTCAATCAGGTTGTCGACGACCCTGTCCATCTGCTCGCGTTCTGCGGCGACAGCCGCTTCCTGGCGGCGCTTGCGCCGTGATGCCTCCGGGTCGCCGAGCCGCTGCCGTGCTGCGTCCAGCAGCGGCAGGTCGGACACCGTCCAGGCCTGAGCGTCCCGGCGCTGCAGTTGCCGCACCTCCTCGTCGCTGAGCCAGGGAGCGCACATCCGCAGATAGGCAGGCACCGACCACAGGTCTCCGACGAGGTCGGCCGCCTCGATCAGCGGCCAGGCCCGGTACAGGGCCGTGAGCAGGTCCCTGTTCTGCAGCAGTGACTTGCGAAACAGGTCGGGCGGGACATCCCCGTCGTGCTTGTCCGTCAGGATCGCAACCAGTTCGCCGAGGATCTGATCGCGTGCCTCGTTGTGCGGAGTACCGGGCTCCGGTGCCTCGAAGGCCTCGGCCCAGTCGTCGGCGCTCAGCCAGATGTCAGACCACTGGGTCTCGACCGTCATCCCCGCAGCGGGCGGCTTCTCGTAGAACCTGACGGCCGGCTCGATCGCCTTCACCAGGTCCGCGGACGACTTCAGCCGCGCCACATCCGGGTCGGCCTCGGTGCCTGCTGCCGCTCCCTCGGCGACGAGATCCCGCAGGGTGCAGAGCTGCACGCCATCCTCGCCAAGAGACGGGAGCACGTCAGAGACGTAAGCCAGGTAGGGCTGGTGCGGACCGACGAACAGCACGCCGCCCCGGCGCTGACCGAGCCGAGGGTCGGAGTAGAGGAGGTAGGCGGACCGGTGCAGGGCGACGACGGTCTTCCCCGTACCCGGACCACCATCAACGACGAGCGCACCGCGAGATCCGGCGCGGATGATGGCGTCCTGGTCGGACTGGATGGTGCCGAGCACATCCCGCATCCGGGGTGACCGGTTGCTCCCCAGGCTGGCGATAAACGCGGACTCGTCGTCGAGCGAGGCGAGGTGCCCGGCGAATCCGTCTGAGCTGAACACCTCGTCCCAGTAATCGCTGATCCGGCCGCGGGTCCAGCGGTACCTTCGGCGGCTCGCCAGGCCCATCGGGTTGGCGTGGGTCGCTCCGAAGAACGGCTCAGCGGCAGGGGAGCGCCAGTCGACGAGCAGCCGCCGGCAGGCCGGGTCGGTAAGGCCAAGCCGTCCGATGTACACGGGCTCGGAGTCGTCAGCGCGGACCAGGTGCCCGAGGCAGAGGTCAAGACCGAAACGGCGCAGGGCGCGCAGGCGAGCGGTCAGCCGGTGGATCTCCAGGTCCCGGTCCAGCGCCTTCTGGCCGAGGCCGGCGGGCGCCTGCCGCTCAGCATCAAGGCGGCCGGACAGATCCGCGATCGACTGCTCGAGGCTCTCGGCAATGGCAGCGAAGTGCTGCTCGTCGCCGGCGATCAGCCTCGGATCGGCTTTGGCCGCGAGGCGGTCGGGGAGGTCGAACGCGCTGGGAGTCAGCGGGCTCACGTCATCAGCTCCGATCTCAGGCCGTCGGCAGGGGGCCGCGCGAATGGCATCTGGGCTGGCCTGACCAGCGATTCTGCGGCATGACCCGGGTCTTGCCGCAAGCCCGGGGGTGCGCTATAAGTTGAAAGTGGAGGGGTGCGTGTATGCCCGCCTCTCAATCCAGCGGTCACTAAGTCCGGGACAGAGGTCCCGCGGACCGGTGCCGCATGGCCCTGCGCCTGACTGCCTCTCCGGCGGGATGCTCTGGTCAGTTCACTAAGTCCGCTGACCGGGCCGCAAGCCCGCAACACAAGGAGAGATGGAAAATGCGCAGGAGGACATTCGACGCGCTGGCGACTGCGGCCGGGCTGCTGCTTGTGGTGGTCCTGGCGGTGGCCGGCGTGCTGCTGATCTGGGGGCATTCGTATGCCAACAACCAGGTAGCCAGCCAGCTGTCGGCACAGAAGATCGTTTTCCCGACGACCAGCAGCCCGGAGTTCAAGATCCTGCCCGCGGCCAACCGCGCGCAGATGGGCAAGTACGCCGGCCAGCTGATGACCACCGGCGCGCAGGCCGAGACCTACGCCAACTACTTCATCGGCCGGCACCTGTTCCTGATCGGCGGCGGCAAGACCTACTCGCAGCTGTCGGGTGAGTCGCTGGCCCAGCCCAAGAACCTGGCGCTGGCCGCGCAGGTCCAGACCGTGTTCCGCGGCACCACGCTGCGCAGCATGCTGCTGGAGGCCTACGGATTCTGGCAGCTCGGCCAGATCGCGCTGATCGCCGCGATCTGCTCGTTCATCGCCGCCGGCCTGATGCTGATCCTGTCGGTCCTCGGGTTCGTGCACCTGCGGCGCACCGCCCCCGAGACCGAGATCCTGCCCAAGGTCGCCACCCGGGTCGAGGTCAACACCGCCTGATCCGCCACGCGCCTAGCGCGCAAGCCCGGCCAGCCGCCGCCCGTCCGCATCAGCGGGCGGGCGGCGCCATTGCGGCTCCGTCTTCTGCCGCAGCTGCGGGCTACGCGTCCGGCAGTTCCAGGGAAGCCAGCGCCTCGCGAACGCGGGCGACTCGCTCGTCGTCCCACCTGATCGCAGGGTCAGGTTCGAGGAAAGCCGTGGCGATTCCGGCAAGGCCGATGGCCGGCAGAGCCCACTCGTCGGTGCCTGCCGCCCCGAACGGCCTCGCCCGGACCCGCTGCGAAGCTATGTCGGGCATGGACAGGGCCATGATGACCAGCCCGCGCATGGTGGCATTGAGCAGTGTGGCGAGAGACCGGAACGTGGCGTTCAGCTCGGGCCGCAGCCGGTAGCCGAACAGGTCCGCCATGTAGTCCCAGGCTCGGGCTATCCGGGCTATGCGGTCTTGCTCGGACTCGGCAAGAGCCGCCTGCACCTGGTCGCGGAGCTTGCCGTCGGCCAGGCTCATGAACGTTGCGTTCAAGGCGACATAGGTCCGCCACTTCGCCGACCCGTAGAGGGTCTGGAAATCGGACAGTGCCAGCTGCCGGAACAACTCGACGAGCAGACCGTTCCGGAGCTCGGCTGTCGCGAGCCAGCCCGGGTGCGCGGCCACGATCTGCCTGATCAGCTCCAGCTCCTCGCTCACGATCGACGGAGTGGCGTCCTTAGCCAGCTCCTTCACCAGGTCGCTGAAGAACAGGTCCTTATGCGGCCAGCGGCGGTAGACCGAGCTGCGCGATACGTCCGCGGCGCGGATGACGTCCTCGAAGCTGATGTGATCCAGGCTCACGGTCAGGCCGGCCCGGTGCACCATGTCGGAGGCCGCGGTGAGCATGCGCCGCTCCGTCTCCTGGTCCGGCAGCCGGCGGCCCCTGCGGGCCAGGCCGGTCGGCGCCGTGTCTGGCTGGGCCTTGCTGGTCACGCGCATCCGTCCTTAGGACTTTGGACTCTATGTCTCAAGTTCCATTCCTGTCATCACTGTAATACGCCACCCAGGTTCCAGCGGCAGGCAGGAGACACGAGCATGCGAGTCTGGCCCTTCTACTCTGATCGCGAGTTGCGCGCCATGTACCCGGCAGGCCGGGCTGACGCCACCGCGCGGCGCCTGGCCCGGTTCTGGGCCGGCGTCTTCTCGCTGGGACTCGCGCCGCGGCGCTGGGTCACCCTCGAGGTCCGCGGTCGCAGATCGGGCCGCCCAGTCCGCTTCCCGCTGGGGATGGCGGACTGGAACGGTCAGTGGTTCCTGGTATCGATGCTCGGCGAGCACTGCAACTGGGTTCAGAACGTGCGCGCCGCGGATGGCCGGGCAGTTCTGCGCCACGGCAGGGCAACCTCCTGCGAGCTTGTCGAACTGCCAGCCGGCGACCGCGCCCCGGTGATCAGGCGCTACCTGGACACGGTGCCGGGCGCCCGGCCGCACATCCCTGTCAGCCGCGACGCGGCGCTGGCCGATGTGGACGCCATCGCACCGCGATACCCGGTCTTCCTGGTCGTGCCGCAGAACTCCGGCCCCGCCGCGCGGCGAGAAGGCCAGCGCGGCCGACCGCGCCCGACGCAGAACGAGATGATCAGCAATGACACGACAGCTCGGTACCGGAGCCCGGATCAGGAACGCGCCCGGCCAGCCACGCCGCCGCCCGGCTGCGGTGGGCAGTCGCCGGCCTCGCCGCGCTCGCCGTACTCGCCGTCGCGGCGATAGCCCTGTTCATCAGTCAGCCGTCCCCGCCGCCACTGACGCTGCCGGCCGGTACTCCCGCCGCGCCGTCCGGGCCGGCGAGCGGCACCTGGCAGGTCTCGGCCGGCTCGGTGGCGGGCTTCCGGATTCAGGAGACGGCCCTCGGCTTCAGCAACGATGTCGTCGGCAGGACCAGCCGTGTCACCGGCACTATCGTCATCTCCGGAGACCAGGTCACCGGCGCCACGCTGCGCATCGGCCTGGCCGCCATCAAGGTCGGCGGCAAGACCGAGCCGCAGCTTGCCAAGAGCCTTCGCACCAGGCAGTTCCCCAGCGCGACCTTCACGCTTACGCGTCCGGTCATCCTCGGTCCTGCCTTCATCGCGGGCAAGATCATTACGGTCACGGCCGCGGGCGATCTCGCCTGCGCGGGACCGAGCACGCGGTGACGGTCAGGATCTCGGCTCGCCGGGACGGGCCGGCGCTGCAGGCGGCCGGATCGATTCCGGTCTCCTTCGCGGACTGGGGAATCACAGGACCAGGAGGACTCGGCTTCCTCGGCTCGCTTGCGCACCATGGCGTGGCGGAGTTCCTTCTCACCCTGCACCGGAGCTAGCACGCCTTATACGTACTGCCTCTTTCGCAGCCAGACGAGGGTAATCCAGCCCCAGATGGGCGGCAGGTATGAAGTGAAGAGCCGCTGGATGAAGACCGCAGCGGTGGCATCAGCCTCCGAGATACCGGCCGCCGTGAGGCCGAGGATCAGGCCCGCTTCCACCACGCCCATGCCGCCAGGCGACGGCGAGACACCCCCGACGATGCCGGCCACGGTAATGACCACGATGAGGGTGGGAAGCGGAAGATGGTCGCCGAAGGCCCGCAGCGAGACGGAGAGTACCGCCGCCACCAGCAGCCGCTGGCCACACGAGCCACTCGCCAGCAGCACCAGCTTGCGCGGCGACCTGACGACCGGTGCGAGGTTGCCCCAGACATCGCGCACCCTGGGGCGCACCTTCTCTGCAGCCAGGCTGCGGAGGCGGGGAACCGCCAGCACCAGCCCGGCCACCACGCCGACTGCCACGACGAGGGCCAAGATGATCCACACCAGTTTCGAGTTGCCGCCAGACTCAGGGGTGACCTCGAGGTGGATGGACCCCCAGGCGAACGGCAGCGAGCAGAGAAATAGCACGCCGATGGCGATCCAGCTGACGGTGCTCATGATGGCGCCCGAACTCAGCGCCACCGAGGCGTCGTAGCCCTGTCGCTGGTAGAAACGCACCCGGGTGGCGAAGACTGCCGGTGTCCCGCCGGCCAGTGAACTGAATGAGTTGGCGACCTCGACAGCCGCTGTCCGGCCGAACGGAAGCACCCCGGCCACGCTGCCCACGCTTTCCACAGCGGACGCCACGTAGGTCAGCTGGGCAAGAACAAGTGCCATGATGACCCACAGCCAGTCGGCCCCGATCACCGTGTCGAAGGCCCTGGAGACGTCGATCAGCACCCCGACGAGGGCCCAGCCGCCGATGAGCGTGCCGATGATCATGATGAGCGTCGGCCAGCTCACCCGGCGGGCCTCCACCAGCTTCGGCACGTCGATCGACTTGGCTTCGGCGGCCCGCTGACGGACGTCCTCCAGCAGCCCGCGGTTGGCTCGCAGGCTCCGGCCTAGTGCCGGGTCGAGCGCTGGCCTGTGCAGATGCCGGAGTGCGCCGCCTAGCGCCTCCGGAGTGAGACACCGTGCCGCCGAGCTCGCGGCTCGCTCTGCGCCGACCGCGACTGCCATCGCGGCCATGGCACCGGCCATGTCGCGGTCAAGCTGATCACGGCGTTGCGCTAGCTGAGGCGTTCCGGAAGTCCATGACGCACAGTGGTTTTCGCCGCCGAGTCGACCAGCAGAACGTCGCCACTAACTGCACCGTGGGCGATGCGTGCTCTCCGCAGAGCCAGCATCTGACCCACTAGGTCGTCCAGAGTGGCGTCACCAATATCGGCGCCGTCAGTCTCGGACAGCGTTGTCCCGCCCGGCAGCCGGCAGACCAGCAGCGCGTCCTTGGACGGACCGGCGGTTCCTGCTTCGACGAGCTCGGGTACCGCGACGCCCACCTGGCCAGCCCGCGTCATGAAGTAAGCCTCATGCTCGACCTGCTGAAGGCGCGTGACAGTGAGGCTCGGTCCTGAGTCCCGGTACAGCAGAAACCGGCCTGCCTTGGTGAGCAGCCTGGCATCAGCCGCATCCCTGCCATAGACGACGATCTCCAGGGGTGCTCGGGCACGTCCGCTCGGCCCAGTTCCGCTGCCTCGTATTTCGCCACCCCCCAGACCTGCCGTTCAGCCGGGCGCACGGCGCGTGAGCGAATGCCGAGTTCCGCCAGCAGCGCGTGCACATCATCGGCCGACGGAAGGCCGAGAGGCGAGCCGAAGATGAGCCGGACTACCACCGTCGCTCCCCAGCCGATGGCCAGGCTCCCGAGGACATTGAGTGGCAGCCCGTGACCGCCGACGGCTGAGGCCAAAGCCACCAGGGCAATGAAGATCTCGATGATGCGCTGGAGGCCGCGGGCCAGGTACGGCAGCGCCGCCGTGGCGACCGCGCTGAACAGAGCCAGCTGGAGGATCGGGAACGTCAGGTAGTAGCCGCGGATAACGATTCCGTCCGGTCGCCCGCCGCGGCTACCGAGCCACAGGATGAGGATCCCGCTCACCGCAGCGGCGGCAGCCGCACTCAACGCGATATCGCGTGCGACCACCCAGCGGCGCGCGAGCAGCGCCAGTGCCACCACGACGATCACAACGCCGAACGAGCCAGCCTGGTAGACCACTGTCACCAGCCAGGAGATGCTCTGCGGCGGTGGATGGATGACCTGGATGATGGCCCGGTCAACGCGGGAGTCGTAGCGGATGACGAGCACGCAGCACACCAGCGCGAGGACGGCACAGGCCAGGCGCACTCCGTCGCTCCCGCGCCGCCGCCGCTGACCGTCACCGGCCGGGGCGAACATCACCGAGCGCCAGCCGCGCAGCAAATCCTGCTCGGGAAGAGATCCCGTACTCTCGACGAGGTCTTCAGCCACAGGACCATCAGACCGCCGGGCCGCGGCATTGTCCACGCGAGCGTGCGTGAGGGCCCGGTTAGTGCTGCCAGAGCAGCACTAACCAGGCCCACGCGAGGCGCAGCTGTCAGCTCGCCATGACGACCTTGATCGCCCCGGTGCCTGCGGCGTTCTGGAAGACGTCGTATGCCTCGATGATCTCGGCCAGCTTGAAGTGGTGAGTGGCGAACCGCGCGGCGTCAATCTGGTGCGCCTCGATGAGCCGCATCAGTGTTGTCGTGGAGTAGGCGTCGACGAGCCCGGTGGTCACCGTGATGTCCCGGATCCACAGGGATTCCAGGTGCAGGGTGGCAGGCTTGCCGTGGACGCCGATGTTGGCGACGTGGCCGCCCGGGCGCACCAGCTCAGTGCAGAGCTCGAAGGTTGCCGGAACTCCGACGGCCTCGATGGCAACGTCCGCGCCGCGTCCGCCGGTGACGCTCTTGACGTAGGCAACGGCGTCATCGCGGCTGTTGTTCACGGTGAGGTCAGCGCCGAATGCGATGGCCGCTTCCAGCCGCGAGTCGGCCAGGTCGATCGCGATGATGTGACCGGGCGTGTACAGCCGGGCGCCGGTGATTGCCGCCAGGCCGACCGGGCCCGCGCCGACGACGGCGACAGTGTCGCCCGGCTTGACCTGGCCGTTGAGGACGCCGACCTCGTAGCCGGTAGGCAGGATATCGGCGAGCATGAGGATCTCCTCGTCTGAGGATCCCTCCGGCAGCGGGTAGGTGGACGTGTCAGCGAAGGGAACCCGGACGTACTCGGCCTGGGTGCCGTCGATCATGTAGCCGAGGATCCAGCCGCCTCCGCCCGTGCACTGGCCGGACCGGCCCTCGCGGCAGTACTGGCAGCGGCCGCACGCGGAGATGCAGGACACCAGCACGCGATCGCCCGGCCTGACCGTCGTGACTCCCGCGCCGACCTGCTCGACTGTTCCGACCGCCTCGTGGCCGAGGATGCGGCCGCTGGCGACCTCCGGTGTGTCGCCTTTGAGTATGTGCAGGTCAGTCCCGCAGATAGTGGTGTAGTCGACGCGGACGATGGCGTCGGTGGGGTTCTGGATTACCGGGTCGGGGACGTCCTCCCAGGCCTTCTTGCCGGGACCGTGGTAGACAAGCGCTTTCACTGCAATCACCTCAGGGATAACCGATCGATTCTGCTCATCTCCACCAGAACGAGCGACCGGCACGCGCGACAGGGTCAAAGGTCACCGCGCGGTACCCGCGGCTCGTCGGCGTGGTCTAATTCGCGGCCGGCGTCTCGCCGCGGGCCGGCGGCAAGCGGCTTCCTCCGCGGGCTCACGGCTGGTTCAGCCTAGCGGCCTTCATGGTCAGGTAGTTCCGCTCCGGGATGCTCATCGTCCGGTCGGCGGCTGCCCGGTAGTGCGCGATCGCGGCGGCGGTGTCACCGAGCATCTCCAGCAGATGAGCGCGGACCGCGTCGAGGCGGTAATGACCGGCGAGCTGCTCGTCCAGCGGCCCGATCAGCGCCAGCCCCGCGGCCGGCCCGTGCACCATGGCGGCGGCCACGGCGAAATTGAGCGTGACCATCGGGTTCCCGGTCAGCCGCTCGAGAATGCCGTACAGGGCGAGGATCTGCGGCCAGTCGGTATCAGCGGCCGTGGCGGCCTCGTCGTGCAGGGTGGCAATGGCAGCCTGCAGCGCGTACTCGCCCGCCGGCCCCGCGACCAGGCCTCGACCGCGAGCGCCGACTCCCTCGGCGATCATTTCCCGGTTCCAGCGGGCCCGGTCCTGCTCGGCCAGCGGCACCAGCTCGCCAGCCGGGCCTGTCCTCGCCGGACGCCGCGCATCGGTCAGCAGCATCAGCGCCAGCAGGCCCGTTACCTCACCATCGTCCGGCAGGAGCTGCCGCATCGCGCTCGCGAGGCGGATGGCCTCGCCGGCGAGCTCCTGCCGGTGCAGGCGCGATCCGGCGGTGCTGGCGTAGCCCTCGCTGAAGATCAGGTACAGCACGTGCAGCACCGAGCTGAGCCGCGCCGCCCGCTCGGCCTCGTCCGGCAGGAGGAACGGCACGCCGGAGTCCTGGATGCGCCGCTTAGCCCGGCTGATGCGCTGCGCCATCGTCGCCTCCGGCACGAGGAACGCGCTCGCGATCTCCGCGGTGGTCAGGCCCCCGACCGCGCGCAGCGTGAGCGCGATCGCCGATGAGGGCGTCAGTACCGGGTGACAGCACATGAACAGCAGGACCAGCGTGTCATCGTCATATGAGACGGGAACGGGCCCGACGTCAGCCGCAGCGCTCGCCGCTTCCCGGCGTCGGCGCGCCTGGTCGCTTCTGATCTGATCGGTCATCTTCCGGCTCGCGGCCCGCAGCAGCCAGCCGCGCGGATTATCCGGGATGCCGTCGTCCGGCCAGTGGCGGGCGGCGGCAATGAGCGCCTCCTGAACCGCGTCCTCAGCGTCGTCGAGGTTCCCGGACCGGCGCATGATGATCCCGAGTACCTGCGGTGCCAGCTGGCGCAGCAGGTCCTCCAGGTCAGTCCGCGGGGCAGGCACGGGATCCGCGGCAGGGCCTAACGGCCCGCGTGCGTCACAGCTCGATGCCCAGCTCGGCGTCGTCCTCCATCACCTGGCGCACCTCGATCGGCTGCCCCATGGGCACGCCGCCTGGCCCCGGCACCGCCGACAGCAGGGCGGCGATCTCGATGGCGCGGTCCAGCGACTCGACGTCGAACATCTGGAAGCCGGCCAGCTGCTCCTTCGCCTCGGCGTACGGGCCGTCGGTGACAACCGGCGCTGCTTTCCCGTCGGACCGCACGATCCGGGAGGCCTCCGGCCACGCGAGCCGTTCGCCTCCGATCAGCTCGCCGGACGCCGTGAGCTCGGCGTTCAGCGCGTTGTAGTAATCGAGGTGTGCCCTCAGGTCGGCAGGATCCCACTCCAGCATCGGCTTCTCGACGGCACCGTTGTCGTAGTTCACCAGCAGCAAGAACCTGGTCACGGATCCTCCTTCGCTCGCAGCGCCCATCCTGGCACTCTCACCCCCGGACGAAGCCAGCGCGGCCTTCTCGACATGCCCTGACGGCCGGCCGGGCGGGTATTCTCCGCCGCATGCTGCTGTGGATCAACGGGCCGTTCGGCGCGGGCAAGACCGCGACCGCCAGCGAGCTGTGCCGGCGGGTGCCCGGCAGCATCATCTGCGATCCCGAGCACGTCGGCATCGGCATGCACCGCATGCTGCCCCGATCGCAGCGCGGCGACTTCCAGGATCTGCCCGCCTGGCGGCGAAGCGTCCGCGAGCTGCTGGCCCGGACGCTCGCGACCTACCCGGGACCGGTCATCGCGCCGATGACGCTGGCGGAGCCGGCCTATTTCGACGAGATCATCGGCGGCCTTCGGAGCGACGGATTCGACGTCAGGCACTTCGCCCTGCTGGCTGAGCCGGCGACCGTCGTCAGGCGGCTGAGCAGGCGCGGTCTCAGCCGCGGACTCACCAGCGACACCTGGGCGCTCGACCACCTCGGTCCGTGCCTGCGGCAGCTGAGGCAGCCGCGGTTCGCCGAGCACGTGGAGACCGACGGACTGACGGTGCCGCAGGTGGCTGATGCCATCGCGGGATCCGCCGGACTGGCGATCCTCCCGTCGACCGACGGTCCGGTGCGGGCACGACTGCGCCTGTACGCGACCAGCGTCCGCGCCATCAGGCTGCTGTAGGCGCCGCTACCCGAGCCCGAACAGCTGACAGGCCGTTGGTCCAGAGCACCTTCCTGAGCCACTCGTCGCCGAGTCCGAGCCGGGCCAGCCCGCTGACCTGGGCCGCGAACTGATGCGGGATCGTGGGGAAGTCCGAGCCGAACACGATCCGGTCGCCGAGCGCGCCGACCCGGTCAACCAGGTGCAGCGGCGTCGGCCCGAGGTAGGGCGGATCGGTAAACACCATCGCGGTGTCGAGCCAGACGTTCTCGCTCTCCTCGGCCAGGGCCACGAACGCGTCCTCGTCCGGGATGCCGAGGTGCGCGATGACCAGCCGCAGGCCGGGGAACTGGCCGAGCAGCCGCCGCACCGGCGCCGGGCCGCACCATTCCTCGTTGCCCGAGCCGTCCGCGACGGCGCCCGCGTGCAGGATGATCGGGGTCCGCGCCTCCTGGAGCAGCTCCCAGCTCCCGGCCAGCAGCGGGTCAGTGGCGTCGAAGCCGCCGACCTGCAGGTGCACCTTCACGGCGCGGCCGCCCGCTGCCAGGCACCGGGCCGTCTCGGCCGTCGCCCCCGGCTCCGGGTAGATCGTGAAGGTGGGAATGACCGCCGGCGCAGCGGCCGCCAGGCCGAGCGTGTGATCGTTCAGGGACCGCAGCATGCCGGGCCGATGGGCGTAGGCAAGCGCCGTGTGGTGCCGCACGCCGACGCCGGCCAGCACGGCAAGCCGCTCCTGCGCGGACGAGCGGTACGTCACCGGCCACGGCGGCGTGAGCCGGTCAAACCACCGCCAGATCGCGTCCTGGAGCCGGTCGGGCAGGAAATGGACGTGGGCGTCGACGATTCCGGGAATGCCGAGCGCCGTCAGGAATCCGGGGATTTCGTCGTCAGTCATCGGATGCAGGCTAGCGGCCGGCGGCGGAGCGGTCCGATGGCCACGCCGCGCTGCCAGGCCCGCATGGGGGTATTCTCCGAGGTCGTGGTCCTGAGCCGGACGTCAGGAAGGCCGGAGGCGACTTCCAGGAAGCTTGCAGGCTCAGCCCCTACGCTGACCGGGAACAGCAATGACGGGGCCTGACCAGGAAGGATCGAGACCGTGCCGGAGAACGTCAGCATCGCCTATCGCGGCGCTCAGTACGCGATCGGACAGGGGCCGCGGTTCTATGGCATCTGGCACGCCGCAGCGCCGCAGGCCCAGCCACTGGAATGGTGGCCGCTAACGCCAGAAGGCTGGACCGGGGCATGGTCCCGGTTCGCCTCGATCGAGGTGCCCGGCACTATTGCCGCGGTGACGGGACCGGCGACGGCGGTCAGCCCGGCGTCCGGCCCGGCGGTCTCTCCCGGTCCGGTGACCAGCCCGTCCGCTGGCGCGACCGCTGAACTGGCGGCCGGGCAGGCAGCCGCGGGAGGGCCGGTCAGTTCGCTGGCACCCGCCGGGCAGGCCAGCGCTGAGGCCATTGACCCGGCCTACGGCCAGGTCGACGAGTCAGTCGGCCGCCCCGCCCGGATGACTCTGCTCACGCGGATCGGCGCCGGACTGCTCGGCCTCGGCGTAGTGCTGGGGATCGTCGGGCTGTTCCCCGTCTATGTCGCCGGCGCCAGCCTGGCCTCGGTGTCGGCCGATCTCGTGCCGCACCTGATCTACCTCGCCGGGTGGGCAGTCAGCGCTGCCCTGATCCTGCTGAGCGGGACCTGGCGGCGAGCCGGGGCCATGCTTGGCCTCGGCGTGAGCGCCGTCACGTTCGGCCTGTTCTTCGCTGACGCCGGGACGCCGATGGCCGACGGCGCCCACCTGATGGGCGCCGGGCTGATCATCAGCATCCTCGGCTGGCTGGCGTGCAGCGCGGGAGTCGCGCTGGCCGTCACCGGATCGGGACTGTCGTTCCGCCGCCGGTCCGCGAGTCGCCGCGGTCCGGGCGGAGGGCCTGCCCGGCCGTCACAGCACGAGATCGTCCCTGCCGTCACGATGATCCTGGCCGCCATCGGCGCTGCCATCGCGTTCGCGCCGTCCTGGGATAGCTTCCTTCTCACGACCACGACGGGTGTCTCGCAGACGGTGACCGAGGGCAACGCCTTCGCCAACCCCGCTTCCGTGATCGTCGGCGACGTGCTCGTGATGGTCCTGCTCGTCGCGGTCGTCGCCGTTGCCGCGCTGTGGCGGCCGATCCGGCTCGGTGCCGCGCTCGCCATCGGCGCCCTCGTCCCGATGGTGGCGCAGGCGATCTCCGCCATCGTGCAGGTGGGACAGGTCACCTCCCCGCTGCAGTTCGGCGTCTCGCAGGCTCAGGCCAGCGCGCTCGGGCTGACGATCCACAACGGGCTGACCCCGATGTTCTGGGTCTTCTGTGCCTTCGTCGGCATTCTCATCCTGCTGTGCGTCTGGATGCTGATCGCGCACGACCCGGAGCCGGAGACGGCGGGCGGGTACCCGGCGCAGCCCTATTACTGGGCGGGTCCGGCTGGCTATCCGGCGCCAGGCGTCACGCAGGCGGGCCACGGCGGCCCGGCCGCGCCGCAGTAACGGCGCTTTCCGCTTAACTGGTAAGATCGCACGGCCTATAACCCGTGCGATCTTACGAGATCATGGTCAGATGAACCTCGACTTCTCGACCGCGACGGCCGGGCAGCTCACCCTGGCCCTTCGCAGCCGCCAGATCTCCAGCCGCGAGCTTCTTGACCAGCTGCTGACCAGATCGCAGCAGCTGAACCCCGCCATCAACGCCATCATTGCCTGGGACACCGAGCGCGCACAGGCGGCAGCGGCACGGGCCGACGACGCCACGGCCCGCGGCGAGACCACCGGTGCGCTGCACGGCCTGCCGATGACGGTCAAAGACGTGTTCGAGACCGAGGGCCTCGTGACCACGTCGGGCGCGCCCGAGCTAGCGAAGCACGTGCCCGGTACCGATGCGCTCGCAGTCGCGCGGCTGAAGGCAGCGGGTGCCATCGTCTTCGGCAAGACCAACACGCCGATGTACGCCGGCGACTGGCAGACCTACAACGACGTCTACGGGCGGACGAACAATCCGTGGGACACCGAGCAGGACCGCTGGCGGATCGTCCGGCGGCGCCGCGGCCGCGGTGGCCGCCGGGCTGACGCCGCTTGAGCTGGGCAGCGACATCGGCGGCTCGATCCGCAATCCGTCGCACTACAACGGCGTGTACGGGCTGAAGCCGTCGTGGGGCATCGTGCCGGTCCGCGGCCACATCCCCGGTCCGCCGGGGAGCCTGGTGACCGTCGACGTCGGAGTGGCCGGCCCGATCGGCCGCAGCATCGCCGACCTGCGGACCGCATTGCAGGTGCTGGCAGGCCCGCTGCCGGAGGACGCGCCCGGCTGGCGACTCGAGCTGGACGAGGGACCGCCGATTGCCGGCCCGGCCGGGCTGCGCGTCGCGACCGTCTTCGGCGAGGGCGCCGACGTCGTCCCGGTCGCCGCTGACGTGCGCGCCTGCCTGGACGCGTTCGCCGGCCGGCTCGCTGATGCCGGCGCCCGCGTCGATGCCGTTCCGCTGCCGGTCTCGCTCGCCGACGGCCTGGCGACCTGGCGGGACCTTACGCTGCCGACCATCGGAGCCGGACTGCCGGATGCTGAATTCGCCCGGCTTGCCGCGCTGGAGAACGGGGCGGAAGACGACCCGGCAGTGACGATCGGCCGGGCCATGACCAGCCGGTACCGCGACTGGCTCAGCGCCGTCGACGTGCGGCAGCGGCAGCGGCTCGCGTGGGCGGAGTTCTTCGGGCACTACGACGCGGTGCTCGCGCCGGTCATGCCGACGGCGGCCTTCCCGCACGACACCGACCGGCCGATGGCCGACCGGCTGCTTGACGTCGACGGGGTCGCGGTCCCGCACTTCCTCGCCGCCGCCTGGTGCGGCGCCATCGGGGCGATGCAGCTGCCTGCGGTCGCGCTGCCGGCCGGCCCCAGTCAGGCCGGTCTTCCGGTCGGCATCCAGGTAATCGGGCCGTTCCTGTCGGACCTGCGCCTGCTCCGGATCGCTGAGGTGCTGGAGGCGGCCGCCGGCCCTGGCTTCACCCCGCCGCCGCCCGGCTAGCCGGCGGGTTTCCTGGCCACCAGGATGTCGCGGACGATCGCCTGATCGACCCGGTGCCGGAAGCTCAGGTAGGCCTGCGACTCGACGGGCACGAGGCCAGCGGACGCGACGATCGCGGCAGTCTCCTCGCGCGGCGCGACCAGCGTGTTCCAGGCGATGCCGATCGCGCCGCCAGGGCGAAGCAGCCGCGCCCACACTGGCACCGCGGCTGCCAGCAGGTCCTGCGGGCGCCGCGCCAGGCCGGAGCCCGCGGACTTGCTGCCGTGCTGAATGCCGTACGGCGCATCAGTCACCACCAGGTCGAACGTGGCGGGCCTGAAGAACTCGGCTGCCCTGGTGGTGTCCGCGCACACCACATCGAGGTTCTGCGTCTGCCCGGCCTTCTGCTCCTGCTTCGACGGCGCGAGGCTGATCTGCAGCCGGCGCCCGGCGACCTTGCCCTCGCGGCGCACCGGGCCGTCATAGCTGATCCGGTGCTTGACGCGCTTGCGCTGCAGCCAGGTGCGGATGAACGTGCCGTACGCCTCGAAGTCCTTCTGATCCAGGTCGATGCCGGCGGCGTCGTAGCCGTACATCAGAGCCTGGTTCAGCGTCGTTCCCCGGCCGCAGAGCGGGTCGAGCACGGACAGCCGGCGGCGCAGCATCTCCGGCGCGGACGCCGATGCCAGCAGCGTGACATTCAGCAGCAGCCTGGTGAACTGCTCATTTGTCTTCCCCGGATACTTCTGGATGGTGAGCAGGTCGTCGTCGTAGCGGTCCAGGCGGCTGAGCGGCACTGGCCGGAGCATGTCCCCGCGCACTTCGAACAGCGCGTACAGAGCCGACATATTTGCCAGGAACGAGGCAGCATCCGCCGGCAGCTCCGCCGCATCGAACTCAAGGTACGGGACGCCGCCCCGGTCCGTGATCTCGGCCGCTGACAGGCCGCCGCCGAGCACGGACTCGCTGAACGCTGCCAGCTCGGCGGCCGCCAGCCCGGCGGCCGCCCCGGCGTACACGCGGTTGGCCGATGGCAGCACCAGCATCGCGTACCTGGGCATGCGCTCTCTCCCGTGCTCGGCGGCCGGACGAGAGTGACCGGCGGGAGGCGGCCTCGTTCCCGGCATGACGACGTCTGATGGTATGCCGGTCCGGCCGCGCTGCCGGGTTGACTCCGTACCGGGGTACGGCCGGTACCGTGCTGGCATGGGCGGGATGACGATCGGGAAGCTGGCCGCGGCTGAGGGAGTCGGCGTCGAGACCGTGCGCTTCTACCAGCGCCGTGGCCTGCTCGGACAGCCCGAGCGGCGCGGCTCGGGCTACCGCGAGTACTCCGACGCGGACCGGGAGCGGCTCGTGTTCATCCGCCGGGCCCGGCGCCTCGGGTTCACTCTCGGTGAGATCGCGGAGCTGCTCGGGCCGGCCGAGGCGCAGTCAGCGCAGGAGATCGCGGCGGCGGCGCAGGCGAAACTGGCCGCTATAGACGAGCAGGTCAGGGAGCTGATGCGGCAGCGATGCCGCCTCCGGCAGCTTGTCCGCGTCTGCGAGCACGGGAACGGCAAGGAGTGCGCGGCGCTCCAGCTTCCGGAGCTAGCTGTCACTTAGCGTGAAGGTCCGCGTCCGGCGGCAGCGACAGCCGGGGCCGGGATCAGGCCAGTCAGCCGGGAAGCCAGAGACGTCAGGGGAGTCAGCATGAGCAGCGCCAGGGCAGTGACCGACGACACCTTCGAGGCCGAGGTGCTGGCGCGCACCGGTCCGGTCATCGTGGAGTACTGGGCGGAATGGTGCGGCCCGTGCCGGATGGTCGCCCCGGTGCTCGAGTCGATCGCGGCCGACTACGCGGGCAAGGTCGGGCTGGTCAAGGTGAACGTCGACGAGAACCCGGCCATCGCCCGCCGGTACGGGATCCTGCACGTGCCGACGATCAGCGTCTTCGCGGCCGGAGAGGTCGTCAAGCAGGTGATCGGCGCGCGGTCGAAGTCGGCGCTGCTGCGTGAGTTCGGCGATCTGCTCGAGCCCTCGGGGGTCTGATCTCGCGTCCGCCCGGCCGCAGCCCGGGTGGAAGCCGGGTTAGTGGGCCAGTAGCACCACTAACCCGGCTTCCATGAAGATCATCGGCTGGAGCGGGCGCGCGCGCAGGCGGCTCATGCCGCAGCAGGCCGGACGTCCGGTACAGGAACTCGGCGTACGTCTGCGGCGGCGCGTCCGGGTCGGCCAGGTAGCGGTCGGGCGCGGCGTTGAGTTCCATCATCCGGCGCTGCGCGTAGGAACATTCGGCCAGGACGCCGGAGATGGTGCGGATGACGTTGCGGATGGGATTGCCCTGCTCAGATGCTGTCCGGTCGTTCATAAGCTCAAGCCTGGCCGGCCAGGGCGCGGCGCGAAAGTGGCAGCAGAGCCACTCCACCGCAACATCCTGCCAGTGATGATGCGGCATGATGGACATGTGCTGACGAATATTGCTGTTGTCGTGGTCGACGGCTTCGAGCCGTTCGAGCTCGGCGTGCTGTGCGAGGTGTTCGGAACCGACAGGACCGACGAGGGCCTGCCGGGCTACGACTTCGCGGTCGTGGCGGCGGAGGACGGTCCCGCTCCGGTCCGCGGCCGGGTTCAGCGTCCAGACGCAGTTCCGCCTCGACCGGCTGGAGAGTGCCGACCTGATCGCGGTGCCGGCCCCGAGCGACGCACGGCGCGCCAGCGGCGACTACCCGGACGAGCTGCTGGCCGCGCTGCGCCGTGCCGTCAGCCGGGGCGCGCGGGTGCTGAGCGTGTGCACGGGCGCGTTCGTGCTCGGCGCGGCCGGCCTGCTGGACGGCCGCGGCTGCACGACGCACTGGCGGTACGCGGACCGGCTCGCCCGGATGTACCCGAGCGCCAAGGTCGACCCGTCGGTCCTGTACGTCGATGACGGCGACGTGATCACCAGCGCCGGAACGGCGGCCGGCATTGACGCCTGCCTGTACCTGGTCCGCAAGGAGCAGGGCAGCCGCGTGGCCAACGCCATCGCCCGCCGGATGGTCGTGCCGCCGCACCGCGACGGCGGCCAGGCGCAGTACGTCGAGCGCCCGGTCGCCGAGCCCGCCTGCGACACGCTGGGCGAGGTCCTGGAGTGGATGCAGCGCCACCTGGACCAGTTCGTCACGGTCGACGAACTGGCCAGGCTAGCCGCGATGTCGCCGCGGACGTTCGCCAGGCGATTCGTCCAGGAGACGGGCACGACGCCGCAGCGGTGGCTGACCGGGCAGCGCGTGCTGCTGGCCCAGCAGCTGCTGGAGGAGACCGACGAGACCGTCGACGTGATCGCGGAACGGACCGGGTTCGGGAACGCGGCCACGTTCCGCCATCACTTCCGTGCCTGGCGCTCGACCACGCCCAACGCCTACCGGCGCACGTTCCGCGCGTCGCAGCCCCGCGCGGCGCAGCCCCGCACGTCGCAGTCCCGCACGTCGCAGTCCCGCGCGTCGCAGCCCGCGCGGCGGCAGGCTAGCTGCCGGCACCGCGGCGGCTGCCATCCGGGCCCGCACCTTGCCGGGAACGAGCTCGCCCGCGGCCCGTGCGTTGTGCAGCGCGCCAGCCCACCAGGCCAGGTCATCGAGCAGGATCTGCAGGGCGACCTCGTTGGCCGGGTCGGCAGGCATGCCCTCGGCGGTGAACGCCCTGTCGACAAACGGCAGCACGACGGTGCTGCGCACCGGCGCCGTCTCCAGCTCGACGGCGACCTGGACGAGGTGCTCGATCGCGCGGATGCCGCCGCCCACGCCGGCGCTGTAGCCGACCATGGCCATCGGCTTGTTCCTGGTGGCGAACGAGACGAAGACGCTGTCGAGCGCGTTCTTCAGCTCGCCGGGGATGCTGTGGTTGTACTCCGGCGTGATGACCAGGTAGGCGTCCGCCTCGGCGATCTTCCGGTTCCACCGGCGCACGATCTCGGCCGAGTAGGACGGGTCGCTCGGATCGCCGATGCTGCCCATGTGCTCGCCGAACATCGGCAGCTGCCAGTCACGCAGATCGAGCACCTCGGACTCGAATGCCTCGTGCATGGCCGCCCGGCCGGTAACCCACGGCACGACAGTGTCGGCTGCCCTGGTGGGCCGGGTGCTGCCGATGATGACCTGAAGCTTCATCTCGTTCCTTCTCGGTGATGTTCCGCCGGACTGGCTGCGCGGCGCTGGCGTCAGCCGGCCTGCTGGCGGACGAACCTGGCGGTGACGCTGACGTGCGCGTTCCCCTTCAGCATCCCGAGCTGATTCCAGCTCATGCCGAAGTCGGCCCGGTTGATCTCGGTCTCGGCCGTCAGGGTGACGGCCTCGGCGGTGACCTCGCTGACCTGCGCGGTCAGCGACAGCGGCCGCGTCTGCCCGGCCACGGTCAGCGTCCCGCTCGCCTTGATGCTGTCCGAGCCGTGCAGGGCAGCCTCGGTCAGGTCCACGATGATCTGCGCATGCTCCGCGGCGTTGAAGAAGTCCTTCGAGCGCAGGTGCTCGTCGCGCTTGCCGTTCTTGGTGTCGAGCGACGCGGCGTCAATCTCCAGTCGGCCGCGGCCGGAACCGTCCGCGAGGATCTCAGCCGAGCCGCTGACCTTCGTGAAGCTGCCGCGCACCGTGACCAGTCCCCAGATCGTCTTGTGGGTGATCGAGACGGCGGATCGGGCCGGGTCAAGCTGGAAGCTCGCCGGGCTCGGCGTAGGCGGAAGCGGTCTGGGCGGCTGAGGAGGCCTCGCCGCTGTTCGGTGTCGTCATGTGCCGAGCCTCGTTTCAGAAGCGGTAGAATAATTCAACATTGAACGATCACGTGGGTAACTGTACCGCTAGGAATAATGGTGTCAACTGAAGTGTCCGGGGCGGTGATGAGGTGAGCCTGAGCGAGCCGGAGGCCCGCGCGATGCTGGTCGCCCAGACCGCACGGTTCACCGCGAGCTTCCTGCGCTGGATGGAGACGCAGGCCTTCGGCGGAATGAGCTACCCGCGGCTTCGGCTGCTGCAGGCATTGCAGTGCGGCGGCCCGGCGATCATGCGCGATCTTGGCACTCAGCTGGGCGCGACGCCGCGCAACATGACCGCGATGGTGGACGCACTGGAGGACGCGCATCTCGTCATCCGGCGCCCGCATCCCACCGACCGGCGGGCAACGCTGATCGAGCTGTCGCCCGAGGGCGTCCGCGAGGCCGAGCAGGAGCTAGGACCGCGACTCGATGCGATCGCAGAGATCTTCGCCGGGCTGTCGCCCGCGGAGCGCGAGCAGTTCTCCGCTGCCATGACCAAGCTGATGCACGCCATGAACGACGGCCAGCGCTCCTGCTGACCGGTCCGCGCGCACTGGGAGACCGGTCAGCCGCGGCCGGGCTCAGCCGGTGAGAGCGGGCGGCGCGCTCGCGTGGCGGTAGACGAAGAACACCCGGTCGGACTCGTCGCTGACCGGGCTGCCGTCCAGGCTCGCTTCCTCCAGCAGCTCGAAGCGGCCGGCCAGCGCCGCGCGGACCTGGTCAAGCGGCACGGCCAGCTCGTAAATGGGCTCGTCGTGCAGCCGGTACTCATCGCCGCCGCGATGCTCGAAGATCCTGGTCCGCCACAGCGACAGCCAGTCGCCGGCTGACCGCACGGTCATCAGCACCACGTTCCCGTCGAACTCATCCAGGTACGGCGGCGCGCCGTCCAGCCCTCGGAGCCGCCCGGCGGTGTTGACGTCGAAGATGAACAGCCCGCCCTCAGCCAGGTGCTCGTGCACGCAGCTGAACAGCGTCAGCCAGCCAGCGAACGACTGCACGTGGTTCAGCGTGTCGAACATGCAGATCACGACGTCGAACCGGTCCGGCAGCCGGAACGCGGTCATGTCCCCCCGCACCAGCCGCGCCTCCGGCAGCTTCTCCCCGGCTACTGCCAGCATCTCCGCCGACCGGTCGATGCCGGTTACGGCCAGCTGCGGCGCCAGCCCGGCCAGCAGCGCCCCGGTGCCGCAGCCGAGCTCCAGCAGCGACCGCGCCGCGGGCAGGTACCGGCTGATGTAAGTCCTGATGCGGGCGACCTCCTCGTCGCGGTCGCCCATGATCCGGTCGTAGAACCGGGCGAACGCCGCGTAGTCGGTCATGCCGCCGTCCGGCCGAGCGCCTGACCGAGGTCGGCCAGCAGGTCCGCGACTGGCTCGAGGCCGGCCGAGAGCCTGATGAGGGAGCCGGGCGCGGTCTCGCCTGCCCACCGGCCCCGGCGTTCCCAGGTGGACTCGACGCCGCCGAAGCTGCTGGCCGGGAGGATCAGCCGGGACGCCGCGACGACGGCGTCCGCGTCCGCCGCGTCGCCGGCCAGCTCGAACGACAGCAGCGGCCCGAAGCCACGCGGCATCTGCGCGCGGGCGACGTCCAGTGTCGCGGGGGTCACGCCCGGATAGTGCACGGCAGTTACCCGCGGGTGCGCCGCCAGGTACTCGGCCACGGCCTGCGCGGTCGCTGACTGCCGGTCGATCCGCAGCGGCAGCGTCTTCAGCCCGCGGATGGCCAGCCAGGTCTTCAACCGGCCCGGCGATCCCGCCGCCGAGCGTGCGCCAGCTGCGCAGCTCACCGGCCAGCACGGGATCGCGGGTCATGACCGCGCCGAGTATCAGGTCCGAGTGGCCGGACGCCGACTTTGTCAGAGAGCAGAGCGAGGCCACGGCGCCGAGGTCGAGCGGGCGCTGCAGCAGACCGGTAGCGACCGTGTTGTCGACGATCATCGGTGCTCCGGCGGCTGCGGCGAGCCGGCCGAGGGCGGCAAGGTCAGCGACTCGCAGCAGCGGATTCGTCGGCGTCTCAGCCCACAGCACGTGCCCCGCGCCTGGCGGTGCCGAGAGCGGCCCCGACGGCAGCGTGGTCCTGCAGATCGACCAGAACGGGCGCGGCGCCATGCGGTCGCAGCCGCTCGGCCAGCACGCGGGCGTTGTAGTAGCCGTCGCGGGGGAGCAGGATCGCCTCCCGGCCGGCGGCCAGGGCGAGCATGAGGGCCATCGACGCGGCCTGCCCGGAACTGAAGACCACGGCATCGGCGTCCTCGATCGCGCCGAGCGCCTCCTCGAGCGCCGTCCAGGTCGCATTGCCGCCGCGGCCGTAGTCGCCCGGTCCCGGCTCACCCAGCGAGGTGAGGATGCTCGCCAGCACCGGCGGCTGCACGACCGGCTCGCCCGGCTCGCGCCCGATGCCCGCGTGCACCAGCCTGGCATCCGCCGATGGTGCAGGGTCCGTCATGCCGCAGCCTCCGCTCAACGACCAGGTCAACACCCTAAGTCCGGGAACGCGCTCACCCCATCCGCAGCCTCCCTCCGGCGCGCGGCCGCGGGCGCCGGTCCGCGAGCCCCGCCGCCAGGAAACCGGCCGCTCTGCGGATTTTGCGGCGTGGTTGCGGTCGCAACCGACAATTGCCGACCGCACCGGTCCGGGCATCCCGAAGCTGTTAGCGTGTGCCGCCTCAGGGGCCGTTCATTCACTTTCTTTTCGTCCGGGGAATTGTCATGCGTGGAAAAAGCGCCGCACTGCGCGTACTTGCGCTGGCTGCTGTTGTGGCCGTTACCTCAGCCGCTGCGAGTGCCGGCGCCAGTCCCGGCCGGGCAGCTGCGCCGACGGTTGACATCACGGTTACTGCCGGCGGCGACCGGACTGGCGATACATCGGTGGCGGGCCTCGCCGGCGAGCGGTTCGAGTTCTTCGCGGGCGAGCAGGGCAGCCGGCCAGCGGCGGGCGCCATCCCGACTGCTAGCTGCGAGACCAGCACGTCAGGCCGGTGCACGGTGGCTGTCTCGCCGCAGTCAGGCGGCTCGGGCAGCCGCACCGCCGGGTACTGGGTGCGCCAGGCGTCGGTTCCATCGGGCTGGTTCGCGAGCCAGGCCCTGGACGTCGGGAAAGGCGGGTCGGAGGTCGCGACCGACTATTCCTGGATTTTCGTTCCGAAAGTTACGGGCAATACTTCCGTCCCTGTCGCCGACACCACGAATGGCAGTGTCCCTACTGCTCGGGGCAGCCTCTGGGCGGCCTCGCGTGACAATCCGTCGTTACCCGATAAATGCGGGCTGAATGTCGCGCTCGTCTTCGACCTGTCCGGCTCTATTGGCAGCAATATCACTCAGCTGCGCAGCGCCGGCCGGGACTTCGTCAGGGCGCTGACTGGTACGCCGTCAAGCGTGGCGGTGTACACGTTCGCGTCGCACGCGCCGGCCAGCAAGCCCGCCAACTCGAATCTCCCGCTCACGTCGGTGGCGACCGCCTCGTCCGCCGCCGCGGTGCTGTCGAAGATCAGCGGCCTGACCGTGGAGAGCGGCAGCGAGGCGGGCACGAACTGGGACCAGGGCATCTGGCAGGTCGCGGCCAGTTCTGATCGCTACGACGTGACCCTGGTGCTGACTGACGGCGACCCCACGTTCTACGGCCCGCGGGCGTCCGGACCCGGATCGGCCACCCGCTTCATCGAGGTCGAGAACGGCATGTTCTCGGCGAACGCACTCAAGCACAAGGGCAGCACCGTGCTCAGCGTCGGCATCGGGTCCGGAGTCGCGAACTCCGTGCGCAACCTCGCCGCGATCTCGGGCCCGGTCGAGGGCAGGGACTACTTCGTTACCGACTTCGACGCGCTCAGCAGGCTGCTGACCTCGCTCGCGGAAAAGAACTGCCTCGGCACCGTAAACGTGGTGAAGGAGGTGATCCCGGACACCAGTCCCGGTGACTACGGCGCGGCGATGCCGGGCTCCGGGCTGGACCTTCCGCGCCAGCCAGGCTGAGGTAACGCCGCAGTCGGGGGTCACCGGCGACAACGGGGCAGTGAGCTTCGCGACGGCGACCAGCAGCAGCCAGGAGGTCACCCTCACTGAGGAACCGCAGTCCGGCTACGACCACATCGTGGCGCCGGGCGGCAGGAACGCGATCTGCAAGACGCCGGGAGGCCTCGAGCTTCCGGTCACTGACGTGCCCGGATCGCCGGGCTTCACGGTCGAGGCGCGCGCCAGCCTGATCATTACCTGCACCGTGTACAACCAGGCGGTCGCGCAGCCGAGTCCGGCCTCGGTTCTTGTCTCGAAGCAGTGGGACATCAATGGCGTCGTCTACACCGAGCCGAGCCAGCCCCCGGACTTCCAGTCGTCGCTGACGCTCGATCCGGTTCACCCGGCCGGGACCAGGCCGGAGTGGGGAACCGAGTATGACGGTTATCTCCAGAACGACGAGGTGACGATCGGCGAGACCGGCATCACGGTGCCGCCTGGCTGCACGGTGACGCCAGGCGGTGACCTCGGAACCAGCCCGCCGCTCAATCCGGGCCTGAACACCTTCACCGTGTACAACCGCGTCTCCTGCCAGACGCAGCTGACGCTGATCAAGGAGATTCACAACCCTTATCCCGGCGTTCCGGTCGCGCCGGTCGACTTGTGGACGCTGACGGCCACTAACTCGGTGACCGGACAGGCTGACGTGCAGGGCACAAGCGGCGTGACGGACTACGTGTCGCCGGGCGTCAGCTACGTGCTGTCCGAGTCGCACGTGCCCGGCTACCGCCAGACGGTGCAGCCCGGCGCCGACCTCGCTGACGGGGCGACCGGGTCGTGGAACTGCGTAACGCTGCTCAGCCGGGACAGATCCGGCCAGGAGAACTACACGGGCGGCGACGGCACGGTCGTCGTGCCGATCGGGCAGCACGCGGTGTGCACCGCCGTCAACGAGCCGATCCCGGCGACGCTGACTCTGGTCAAGCACCTGATCAAGGAGACCGGTACTGCCGAGCCGGCCGACTGGACGCTGACCGCGACGCCGCAGAGCGCGGGCGCGCCGCTCGTCAGCGGTGTCACTGGCAGCGACGCGGTGACCGATCAGGTGATCCCGCCGGGCACGGCGTACCGGCTGTCCGAGGACGGCGGGCCGCCCGGCTACACGCTGCACAGCCTGGCCTGCGTGCTCAGCGGGACCGGCTCGCCGGTCCCGCTGACCGACGACGAGTTCACCGCCGCCATCGACCAGGACATCACCTGCACGTTCACCAATAAGCAGGAGCCGGGCCCGACGCCGACGCCGACGCCAACGCCGACGCCGACTGGCCGACGCCGACGCCCACTCCGCCGGCCGACGCCGACGCCCGCGCCCACGCACACGCCGGGCCCGTCGCCGTCGCCTAGCGGCCCGCCCGGTCCGCTGCCGATCACCGGGGCGAACCTGCTCGGCCTCCTGGGGATCGCCGGGTCGCTGCTCCTGGCGGGCGTGGCCGCCGTGGTCGTGGCACGGCTCAGGCGCCGCGGAGGCGCCGGCTGAGCCTCAGCCGGACCCGTTCTCGGCAGGCCTGGCCGCAGCAGGCCGGCCGCAGCAGCCCAGTCCTCCGCGAGCACGGTCCAGCGCTCGTGGTCACGCCACTGGCCGTCGATCATCAGGTACCGGGGCGAGAACCCCTCGCGCCGGAAGCCGAGCCGCCGGACGAGGCTGAGGGATGGCTGGTTGTCCGGCTGGATGTTCGCCTCCAGGCGGTGCAGCCCGAGCGTGCCGAAGGCATCGCTGACGACGGCCGCGAGACCCGCGGACATCAGGCCGCGGCCGGAATGCGAGGCGAAGGCGGCGTAGCCGAGGTGGCCCGAGCGGAACGCTCCGCGCACGATGTTGTTGATGTTCACGTAGCCGACGAGGCCGCCGCAGTCCCGGTGCCGGATCAGGTAGCTGGCCTGGTCCTCGCGGGCGGCCCGGATGAGGAATGCGGCGAAGCGTTCCGGTGTGTCCGGCGCTGACACCCACGGTCGCTGCAGAGTGGTGCTCGCGCGCGCCGCGGCGATGAACTCGCTGGCGTCGGCCGCCGATGGTGCCGACAGCGTCACGTCCGTGCTCATCTGGCCAGTCTGCCCGTGCTCGCTAGCGGGCCAGCCGGGCCGGGTCGAAACCGGCTGACAGGGCGGTCAGCGCCTCGTCCAGGTAGACGGTGAGATCGGCATCGGCGCGCTCGGCCCAGCGCTCGTAGGCCGACCGGCAGACCGCGAGAGTGGCCCGGCCGATGGCCAGCGGGTAGAGCGAGCTGGCCGGCATCCCGAGCCGGCCGGACGCGAACTCGCTGACGGCGCGTTCCCACGCGTCATAGTGCTGGGCGGCGCTTGCCTGCAGGGCCGGCACGGTGCCGATCAGATGCATCCGGGTGCGCAGCTCAGGCACGTCCTCGGCGCGATAGCTGTTGACGCCGACCACCACGTCCCTGATGGCCTGCATGAGCGGCACCTCAGGCGGCACCGCGCCGAAGGCGGCACGGAGCGCGCCGACCTCGCCGTCGAAGGCATGCCAGAGCACGTCGGCCTTGGACTCGAAGTAACGGAAGAACGTGCGGCGGCTGACCCCGGCCTCGGCGGCAATGTGCTCCACCGTGGTTTCCTCGAAGCCGTCCGAGCTGAACAGCCGCAGCGAGATCAGCTCGAGCTCGCGCGCGCTCGTGCCTCTTGGCCGCCCGCGGCGCGGCGCGGCCGGCTCGGCGCTGGCAGTCTGCATGGCTATCTCATTCTGCCTTCCCGGGTCTTGATTACGGCACCCGGTGACGATTAGCATAACGGTACCGGAAATTCGTCACGCTGTGCCGAAACTACTGTGCCGAAACTAGAGGAGATGGCATGCCCGAGACCGGAACTGAGCTGCTGGACCGCCCGGCCGCCGAGATTGCCGCGACCGAGACCGACATGAGCAGCACCGAGATCAGCCGCCACCGAGACTGGCGAGGTTATCGCCGCCGACGAGCTGGTCGAGGAGATCTCGATCGACGGCATGTGCGGTGTCTACTAAGGCGCGGCATCTCGGGCCTGAGGCGCCGGCGGCCAACGCCGGAGCGGATGCCGGGTTTGACCTGGACGCGGCCTGGCGGCTGCACCCGCAGGTTTCCGTCCGGCCCGAGCGCTTCGGCGCGCTGCTCTATCACTTCGGCACCAGGCGCCTGTCGTTCCTGAAGAGCCCGGCCCTGCTGACGATCGTCACGTCGCTGGAGTCGCAGCCGAGTGCGCGGGCCGCGTGCGCCGGAGCCGGGATCAGGCCGGCTGACCTGCCGGCCTACACCAGGGCGCTCGCAACCCTGGCCGCCAGCCAGATGATCTGCGGAAGGACAGCTGCATGACCGTGACCGCTGCGCCCCTGGTTGAGGAGTTTCGCTCTGGCCTGGATGCGCCTATCTGCCTCACCTGGGAGCTGACGTACGCCTGCAATCTGTCCTGCGTGCACTGCCTTTCCAGCTCGGGCCGCCGCGATCCGGCAGAGCTGAGCACCGGCGAGTGCAAGCGGGTCATTGACGAGCTGGAGCGGATGCAGGTCTTCTATGTCAACATCGGCGGCGGCGAGCCGACGGTCCGGCCCGACTTCTGGGAGCTGGTGGACTATGCGACGGCGCATCACGTCGGCGTCAAGTTCTCCACGAACGGCCTGCGCATCACTCCCGAGGTGGCGCGGAAGCTGGCCGGCAGCGACTACATCGATGTGCAGATCTCGCTCGACGGCGCGACCGCCGAGGTCAACGACGCCGTTCGCGGCACCGGGTCGTTCGACATGGCGATGCGGGCCATGCAGAACCTCGCCGATGCCGGGTTCGCCGGATTCAAGATCTCGGTGGTCATGACCCGGCAGAACGTGAGCCAGCTCGACGCGTTCAAGGCCATCGCGGACAGTTTCGGCGCGCAGCTGCGGATCACCAGGCTGCGGCCATCCGGCCGCGGCGCCGATGTCTGGGACGAGCTGCATCCGACCGCCGGCCAGCAGCGGGAGCTGTATGACTGGCTCGTCGCCCGCGGCGAGAACGTGCTGACCGGCGACTCGTTCTTCCACCTGGCCGGGTACGGCGAGGGCCTGCCCGGGCTCAACATGTGCGGGGCGGGACGGGTCGTCTGCCTGATCGACCCGGTGGGCGACGTGTACGCCTGCCCGTTCGCGATCCACGACGCGTTCCTGGCCGGGAACGTGCGCGGCACCGGCGGGTTCGCGCAGGTGTGGCGGAGCTCGGAGCTGTTCACCGACCTGCGCCGGCCGCAGTCCGGCGGCGCATGCACGTCGTGCTCCGCCTTCGACGCGTGCCAGGGCGGCTGCATGGCGGCCAAGTTCTTCACCGGCCTGCCGCTGGACGGCCCGGACCCCGAGTGCGTGCGCGGCTTCGGCGAGGCCGCGCTGGCGACGGCCGACCCGGCCGGGGCGCCGCGGCCCGCTGGTGATCACTCGCACCGCCGCAGTCCGGCGAGCGGTCCCCGCGCGAGTCGGGCAGTGCCGGTGTCCATCGGCCCGCGGCCGGCTGATCCGGTTCAGGTCGTCCCGCGAAGCATGCCGGACCGGGCCTGCGACGAGAACCCGCTGGCGGGATTCGCGCCGCCGGCGCCGCGGTAGCTGATGGCGCTCGCTGCGCCGGCCGGGCGGGTTGCGCTCGTAACCGGGGCCGCGCGGGGGATCGGCGCCGCGACGGTCCTGGCGCTCGCCGCTGCCGGCTGGGCAGTGCTTGCGGTCGACCTCGCGCAGGATGACGACGCCCTGCCGTACGCGCTGGCCAGCAAGGCTGAGCTGGACGCCGTGGTGCGCGAGGCCCGCGCCGCTTCCGGATCTGATGGCCTGATCGCGGCCTTCATCGCCGACGTGCGGGACGCGGGTGCGCTTGCCGAGGCGGTCGCCGCCGCCGAGACCCGCTGGGGCGGCCTGGATGCCGCCATCGCGTGCGCCGGGGTCATCGCCGGCGGTCTCCCGCAGTGGGAAGTGCCGGCCGAGCAGGAAGCTGCCGTGCTCGACATTGATCTCGGCGGCGTGCTGAACCTGGCCAGGGCCGCAGTGCCAGCGCTGCTGCGGCGGCCGGAACCCCGCAGCGGCCGGTTCCTCGCCGTGGCGTCAGCGGCCGCGACCCGCGGCCTGCCGATGCTCGCGGCCTACTGCGCCGCCAAAGCCGGCGTGGCCGGCCTGATCCGCGCGCTGGCGGCCGAGCTGGGCCGGACCGGCGTGACCGCCAACGCGGTCAGCCCCGGCTCGACTGACACTGCCATCCTGGCAGCGAGCGCGCGGCTGTACGACCTGGCCAGCCCGGAGGAATTCGCCGCTCACCAGCCCGCCGGCCGGCTGCTCGCGCCCGCTGAGATCGCCGCTGTGCTGGCCTTCCTTGCCGGGCCCGGCAGCAGCGCGATGACCGGTGCCGTCGTGCCGGCGGACGGCGGCCTGGCGCTGTGACGGCGGCGGCGACTCGCGCGGCGGACCGGCTCGGGAACGGCACTGCCGGTGCCGGGACTCCGCTTCCGGCTGGCTTCGGCATCGAGATGGACGCCAGCACCCGGGTGCTCAGCGACGGATCGCTCTTCGGGGGCTCGCCTGGCCGGGTGCTGCGGCTGACGGCGGCCGGAAGCACCGCCCTGGCGGAACTGCGGGCAGGCCCGGCCCGGTCGGCCGCGGCCCGGCAGCTCGCCCGGCGGCTCACCGATGCGGGCCTCGCGCACCCGATCCCGCCGCCTCGCGCCGCCGCGCCGGAAACCGCACTGCCCGAGACCGCCCGGCCCGAGACCGCCCGGCCCGGGACCGCGCTGCCCGGGACCGCGCTGCCCGGGACCGCGCTGCCCGAGACCGTCACCGTGGTCATCCCGGTCCGGGACCGGGCTGCAATGCTGGACCGCTGCCTGGCCGCTGCGGGCCGGCAGTACCCGGTGCTGGTGGTCGACGATGGCTCGCAGGATCCGCGCGCGATCGCAGCCGTCGCGGCGAGGCACGGCGCGACGCTCCTGCGGCGGGACGCCAGCGGCGGCCCGGCCGCCGCTCGTAACACCGGGCTGGCCGCTGCGTCCTCGAGCCTGATCGCGTTCCTGGACAGCGACTGCGTGCCGCCGCCTGGGTGGATCACCCGGCTGACCGCGCACTTCGCCGACCCGCTGGTGGGCGCGGCCGCGCCGCGGATCGTCGCGGCACAGTCGGGCCAGGCCCGCTCTCCGGCGGCCGCGTACGCGGCTGCCTGCGCCAGCCTCGACCTCGGCGGGCGCCCGGCCCGCGTGCGGCCCGGCAGTCGGGTGTCGTACGTGCCGACGGCCGCGCTGCTCGTCCGCCGCTCCGCGCTCGACAGCGTGGCCGCCGGGCACGACATCTTCGATCCGGCGCTTCGCTACGGCGAGGATGTGGACCTGATCTGGCGGCTGCACGACGCGGGCTGGCGGGTCAGGTACGAGCCGTCCGTCCGGGTGCCGCACGACGGGCCGGCGTGCTGGCCAGGCCTGCTCGGACGCCGGTACAGATACGGGACGTCAGCCGCGCCGCTCGCGCGCCGTCACCCTGCGAGCCTGGCCCCGCTCATCCTTCAGCCGTGGCCCGCCATCACCGTGGCTGCGCTGCTTGGCCGGCGCCCGGCCGTCGCGGCCGCCGCAGGCGTGGCGGCCTGGCTTGACCTGACGGCAGCCGTGCGCCGCGCTGGCGTTCCGGCCGATGGCGCGGCCGGCGCGACGGTCACCGCAGTCCGCCAGACGTGGCTTGGCCTCGGTCGCTACGCGACGCAGTTCGCCGCTCCGGTGCTGCTGCTCGCGCTCGCCCGGCCGGGCGGCCGGTCGGCTGCCCGGCGCCTCGGCCGCCGGGCGGCGGCGGCGTCGCTCCTGCTCGGCCCGGCGCTGACGGCCTATGCCGACCGCAAGCCGGACCTCGACCCGGCGCGGTTCACGCTTGCCCGCATCGCCGATGACGTCTGCTACGGCGCGGGCGTCTGGGCTGGCTGCCTGCGCGAGCGGACCGCGATACCGGTCCGCCCGGCGATCTCCCTGCGGCCCCTTCGCGTGTCCGGGCCGCCCGCAAACGGAAAGGCTGACGCCAGATGAGGAATGCCTGGTTCGAATCGGTGGCAGTGGCACAGCGCCGCGCCCGGAAGCGCCTGCCCGCCTCGGTCTACGGAGCGCTGCTGGCGGGCGCCGAGCGCGGCCAGACGGTGCAGGACAACGTCGCGGCGTTCGCCGAGCTCGGCTTCGCCCCGCACGTGGCCGGCAACCCGGCCCAGCGCGAGCTGGCCACCACCGTGCTCGGCCAGCCGGTCTCCATGCCGGTGATCATCTCGCCGACCGGGGTGCAGGCGGTGCATCCGGACGGCGAGGTAGCCGTGGCGCGCGCGGCGGCAGCGCGCGGGACGGCGATGGGCCTCAGCTCGTTCGCCAGCAAGCCGGTCGAGGAGGTTGTCGCGGCGAACCCGCAGACGTTCTTCCAGATCTACTGGTGCGGCACCCGGGAGCAGATCGCGGCCCGGCTGGAGCGGGCCAGGGCAGCCGGCGCTGCCGGCCTGATCCTGACCGCCGACTGGACGTTCTCGCACTCACGCGACTGGGGCAGCCCGCAGATCCCGGAGCGGACGGACCTGCGGACGATCGTGCGGCATGCGCCAGAGGCCATCATCAGGCCCCAGTGGCTTGCCCTGTACGCACGGACCGGGCGGCCGCCGCAGCTGACGGTGCCGAACATGGCACAGCCGGGTGAGGAGCCGCCGACGTTCTTCGGCGCCTACGGGCAGTGGCTGCAGACCCCGCCGCCCAGCTGGGATGACGTGGCCTGGCTGCGAGAGCAGTGGGGCGGGAAGTTCATGCTCAAGGGCGTGACCCGGATCGACGACGCCAAGCGCGCGGTCGACGCCGGCGTCACCGCCATCTCGGTCTCCAACCACGGCGGCAACAACCTCGACGGCACCCCGGCCACCATCCGGTGCCTGCCCGCAGTGGCGGACGCGGTCGGCGGCCAGGTCGAGGTGCTGCTGGACGGCGGCGTCCGCCGCGGCAGCGACGTGGTCAAGGCGCTCGCACTCGGCGCGCGCGCGGTCATGATCGGCCGGGCCTACCTGTGGGGCCTGGCGGCGAACGGCCAGGCCGGCGTGGAGAACGTGCTGGATGTCCTGCGGAACGGGATCGACTCGGCGCTGCTCGGGCTCAGCAAGAGCTCGGTGCACGATCTTGGCCGCGAGGATGTGATCATTCCGCCGGGGTTCACCCGCAGCCTCGGCGGCTAGCTCACGCTGGCCCGGACATGACACCTGTCACGGTTAGGTCGTGATCTCAGGCGCTGAAATAGCTTGCGCGGACCGTCCAGACTAGGGACATGACAGTAACTAGGACGGATTCCGGGACCTGGCCGGCCAGCGGCACGGTGCCGCCGGCCATCGAGCTCGCCGGGGTGCGCAAGCACTTCGGGCAGGTCCGGGCAGTTGACGGCATCGACATGACCGTCGCTTCTGGCGAGATCGTGGCCTTCCTCGGGCCTAACGGCGCTGGCAAAACCTCTACCATCGACATCGTTCTCGGCCTGTCGCGGCCGGACTCCGGCTCGGTCTCGGTGTACGGCATGGCGCCGCGGCGCGCCATTGCGCATGGCCTGATCTCCGCGGTCATGCAGACCGGCGGCCTGCTGAAGGACCTGACGGTCTACGAGACCGTCGAGTACACCGCGAGCCTGTTCGCGCACAGTCAGTCGCCGCGCGAGGCACTCAGCCGGGCCGGCATTGCCGAGATTGCCGACCGGCGGGTCGGCAAATGCTCGGGCGGCGAGCAGCAGCGGCTGCGATTCGCCATGGCGCTGATGCCCGATCCTGAGCTGCTGGTCCTCGACGAGCCGACGACCGGCATGGACGTCGAAGGCCGGCGGAACTTCTGGTCAGCCATCCGCAAGGACGCCGAGCAGGGCCGTACGGTGCTCTTCGCGACCCACTACCTGGAGGAAGCTGACGCCTACGCGGACCGCATCGTGCTGGTGCGGCACGGCAAGATCGTCGCCGACGGCACCGCCGGCGAGATCAAGGCGATGGCCGCGGGGCGGACCGTGCGCGCGACGCTGCCCGGCGCGGCCGAGGCGGACCTGCGCGACGTGCCAGGTGCCGAGGCGGTCGAGGTCCGCGGCGAGACCGTGCTGATCCACTCCAAGGACAGCGACGCCACCGCCCGGTACCTGCTGACCCAGACCGCCGCCCGCGACCTGGAAGTCACCGCGCGCGGCATCGAGGACGCATTCATCGCGCTGACCGGCGACGACACCGACACTGCCGCCACCGGCAGCGCTGCAAGCGCAGGAGCAATCTGATGAGTACCACACCATCGGCCTTTGCCGCGGACCTGGCTGCCCGCCGCGTGCCGCGGCTGGCGGGTTCAACCTGACCGCGCTGAGGCTGGAGATTCGCCGGCTGCTGCGTAACCGCCGCACCGTCATCATCACGATCATTTTCCCGGTCTTCTTCTTCCTGATCTTCGGGCTCAACAAGGCCTATGCGAGCGACAAGATCGGGCACGGGAACGAGGCCGCGTTCATCATGGTCAGCCTGGGCCTGTACGGCGCGGTCTTTGCCGCCACCAGCTGCGGCGCGATGGTGTCCATCGAGCGGGCCCAGGGCTGGAGCAGGCAGCTGCGGCTGACCCCGCTGTCGCCAGTCGCCTACATCCTGATGAAAGTCATGACAGCGCTGGTTCTCGGCGCGGGCTCGGTTGCCGTCGTTTTCATCGCCGGAGCGCTGACCAACAAGGCGTCAATGCCCACCTACCTGTGGGTTGTCTCCGGGCTGAGCGTCTGGGTTGGCTCCCTGCTGTTCGCTGCGTTCGGCCTGCTGATGGGCTTCCTGCTGCCGGCCGAGAACGTCATTCAGCTCATGTCCCTGATGCTGACCCTGCTGTCGTTCGCCGGCGGGCTGTTCATCCCGATCAGCCAGTTCCCGCAGACCGTCCAGGACATCTGCAAGTGGACGCCGCTGTACGGGCTCAACCAGCTGGTGCACACGCCGCTGCTCGGCAACGGCCTCGACTGGACGTGGGTAGTGAACGTGCTGGCCTGGCTTGTCATCTTCGTCGGCGGCGCGGCGCTGCGATTCCGCCAGGACACCTCCCGCGTGTAAGCGGCGATAACAGCCAGCCGCAGGCGCGCCCGCATACGGGGGCCGGGCGCGCCTGCGGCCTGCCCGGCCCGTGCAGCTCTCAGCCGGCCGCGATAGCACAGTGAACACGCCGCTACTTTCCGTGACTACGCAGGTGCGCATCGATAGCGTGAGCCCGCCAGCGAACAAGCTCGGGGGAGCGCATGCCAAAGCCTGCGGATGGCGGCCAGCGGTATATCGCGGGACTGGACGGACTGCGCGCGTTAGCAGTCCTCGCCGTCGTCGCCTACCACGTCGGCCTCGGCTGGGCTCAGGGCGGCTTACTCGGCGTCGGCATCTTCTTCACCCTGAGCGGCTACCTCATCACCGACCTGCTGCTGGCCGAGCAGGCCGCGGCCTGCCGGCTGCGACTCCTCAGCTTCTGGCAGCGCCGCGCGCGCCGGCTGCTGCCCGCGCTGTTCGTCATGCTGGCCGTTGTCGCCGCCTGGGTCGCCCTGCTGCAGCGGCCGCAGCTCCCGGCGCTGCGCGGCGCGATGGCCGCCGCAGCGGGCTACGTCAGCAACTGGTGGCTGATCGCGCAGAACTCCTCGTACTTTTCCCGGTTCGCCGCGCCGACGCCGCTCGGGCACCTCTGGTCGCTGGCGGTGGAGGAGCAGTTCTACCTGATCTGGCCGTGGCTGATCCTGCTCGGCCTGGTCCTGACCAGGCGCCTGGGCGACCAGGCACGCCGGCGCTGGCTGACCGCCGGGACGCTCGTGCTCGCCGCCGCGTCGGTCGCTGCCATGGCCGCGCTGTACCGGCCCGGCTACGACCCGACCCGCGTCTATGACGGCACCGACACACGCGCGTTCGCGCTCCTGATCGGGGCCGCCCTGGCGTTCGCCCGGCCGAGCCGGAGCATGCCGGCCACGCCCGGCCGGCGCAGCCGCCTGCTGCTGGATGGCGCAGGGGCAGCCGGGCTGCTCGTCATCGCCGTCCTGATCTGGCGGACCAGCGAGTACTCACCGTTCCTGTACCGCGGCGGCATGGTGCTGCTGTCGGCGGCGACTGCGGCCGTCGTGCTGGCGGTGAGCTCCCCGGCCAGCCGGCTGGAGCGCGTACTCGGCTGGCGGCCGCTGCGCTGGATCGGCGTCCGCTCCTACGGCATCTACCTCTGGCACTATCCGATCATCGTGCTGACCACTCCGGCGAACGGGCAGGAGACGCTGCTCCGGGGCGCGGCGCAGGTCGCGGCCAGCGTCGCCGTCGCGGGCCTGTCCTGGCGCCTGATCGAGGAGCCCGTCCGGCATGGCGCGATCGGGCGCTGGGCGGCTCAGCTGCGATCGGGAGCCTGGCTTGCGCCCGCCCGCCGCGGCTGGGCAGCGGTGAGCCTGGTGGCCTGGGCCACGGTGCTGGCTGTCGCGGCCCTGGCCGGTGCCGTCCCGGCCGCGTCCGCCGGATCGTCGCTGGCGGCCAGCGGCAGCATGCTCCCGGCCGGCCCTCCTGCCGCCGGCCCGTCCGGCACCGGGTCCGGGCCTGGCTCCGCTGCAGGCCGGGCTGCGGCGCAGGCAGCGGGGAGCCAGAGTGCGTTCCCGCTTAAAACGTCCTGCCGGTCGGTCGCCCACTTCGGGGACTCCACCTCAGACGGACTGGTCTCGGCTGACTACCTGCCCGATGCCGCGCTGCGCATCAGCGCCCAGTACGCGGACGTTGGCGTCGGCAGCAGCCGCTTCGAGATTCAGGGCGGAACGTCGATCGTCGAGACGATCCTGAACGAGCCCAACGCCTACACGGTGGCCCGCCGGCTGGTGCGGTCGGGGTTCCGCGGCTGCTGGGTCCTGGCGCTCGGCACGAACGACACTGCTGACGTCGCCGTCGGCTCGAACGTCGGCCTGGCCGCGCGAATCAGGCGGATGATGTCGGTGATCGGCGGCCAGCCGGTCCTGTGGGTCAACGTCAGGTCGCTGCTCAGCAGCGGTCCGTACGCGGAGAAGAACATGCTGGCCTGGAACCGGGCGCTGCTGCACGCGTGCGCCCGTTACCCGAACATGAAGGTCTTCGACTGGGCGGCGCAGGCACGGCGCTCGTGGTTCATCTCCGACGGCATCCACTACACGTCCGCGGGGTACGCGCAGCGGTCGCGGCTGATTGCCGAGGCGCTGGCGGCGGCGTTCCCGCAGCAGGCGTCGGTGGCCAAGCTGCCGCCGGTGGCCCAGCGGCTGGTGCAGGCGCAGTCGCGGTCCGGGTGCCTGGTGCCCTGACCAGGCGCGGCCAGCGCGCTGGCGCGACCGCTACCGCGGCGGCAGGATCTCGGCGAGGTCGAACCGCACCGGCTCCTCCAGCTGACCGAATCCGCAGGATGCCGGGTCGCGGTCGTCGCGCCAGCGCACCCACTGGGCGGTGTGCCGGAAGCGGGTCCCCTCCATGTGCTCGTAGCGGACTTCCGCGACCCGCTCGGGCCGCAGCGGCACGAAGGACAGGTCCTTTCCCGCGTTCCAGCGGCTGCCCTCGGCCTCCCGCGGATTCCGGGCGCGGTCCTGCTGCATCTCGCCGCCCCAGTTCCACGGATGCCCCTCGAAGCTGGTCACCAGCGGCTGGACCTCGGCGAACAGTTCCCGCCGCTTCGCCATCGGGAACGCGCCGACGACACCCACGCTAGCCAGCCGGCCCGCGTCGTCGTACAGGCCGAGCAGCAGTGAGCCGATCGCGTCCGGGCCGCTCTTGTGCAAGCGGTAGCCGGCTACCACGCAGTCCGCGGTCCGCTCGTGCTTGATCTTGAACATGACGCGCTTGTCCGGCAGGTACCCGCCCTGCAGCGGCTTGGCGACCACTCCGTCCAGCCCGGCGCCCTCGAACTGACTGAACCACCCGGTGGCGACAGCCTTGTCCCTGGTGGCCGGCGTGACGTACACCGGCGGCGCGGCCGCGCTGAGTGCCTGCTCCAGCATCGCCCGGCGGCGCTCGAACGGCAGCGGCATGCAGTCCTCGCCGCCGAGCGCGAGCAGGTCGAAGGCGACGAAGGAGGCCGGGGTCTGCGCGGCCAGCAGGCGCACCCGGCTGTCGGCCGGGTGGATCCGCTGCAGCAGCGCCTCGAAGTCGAGCCGGCGGCCGTCGCTGGCGGGGATCACGATCTCCCCGTCGATCACGCACCGGTCCGGGAAGTTCGCCAGCACGGCCTCGACGACCTCAGGGAAGTAGCGCGTCATCGGCCTCTCGTTGCGGCTGCCGATCTCCACCTCGGGCCCGTCCCGGAAGATCACGGAGCGGAAGCCATCCCATTTCGGCTCGTAGCTCAGCGCGCCATCCGGGATCTCCTTCACGGACTTGGCTAGCATCGGAGCGACGGGCGGCATCACCGGAAGATCCATCGCCCCATCATGGCCGATGCCCGCGGGCCGGCCGGGGGTGAGGCGGAGATTCTGTCCCGTCGCAATGGCTGGCGTCGTGCGCGGGGGCGCGCGACACGGGGGAATCTGGCCGGACGGGGGATTCATGGCTGCGGCCGATGGCAATCAGAAGGACCTCAGAAGTTCACAGCCGAACCTGAAGTTGTCGCCGGCGAAGAGCGCCGGCACCTAGACGGAGGTGGCTCGTGAACTGGCTGTGGCTCAACATCTCGCTGATGGCAGTGTTCTTCCTGGCCGTGGCCGGGATCCCGCTGTGGCTCGTGCTCCGGCGGCCGGACTTCGCTGCCGTGCCCGCGGACCAGGCCGGCCAGCTGCCAGCGCCGATCGTGGCCCGCTACCATGCACCGGAGGTCAGGACGACCAGGCGGACCAGGGTGAATGTGGCCGGGATCACGGCCGAGGACGAGGCCTGGATGCGGGAGCTGGCGGGCGCGACCCGGTAGCCGCCGCGGGCTCAGCGGATGCGGCTGGGGTGGCCCGCTCGATGGCCGCCCAGCCAGTGTCCGTCTCCCGCTCCGCTCGCTCGGCCCTGCCGCCGCCGCGGACGCCGAACAGGCGCTTGGCGACCAGCAGGTAGCCGACGATGACCAGGTTGATAATGAGCGTCACGATCTTCAGGGCCGTGACGCTCTTCGTCAGCTCATAGATCTCGTACGGCACGAAGACCACGGTCGCGACGAAGGTCAGGTACTCGGCCCACCGCTTGCCGAGCCACAGGCCGACCGCGTCAGCCCCCTCGATCAGCGCGTACGCAGTGACCGCGAGGCCGGCCAGGTAGAGATTGCGCACGCTGACGGCGAACAGGCGCTGCAGGTCATGCACGATTCCGTATTTGGTGGCGTCCACGGGGCCGCCGAGACCGCCCTGCAGATCCATCAGCACCCGGGTGAAGTCTGCGTTGAGCGCTGCCTTGTTGCCCGCGAACAGGAACACTGCCGCGGCCAGGGAGGACAGCACCAGGAAGTGGATCAGCCGGTCAATGGCGATGAGCCGGAGCACGTAGCGGTCGCGGAGCGGACGGCCGCGCAGCGGCAGCGCCACGTCCGCCCGGTCCGGCGGGTACCGCACGGCCGGCTCGGCGGGCGGGCTGAGCGCGACCCAGGAATCGCAGCGCAGGCAGCGGTACCAGCGCAGTCCGCCCGATTCTCGCGCGAAGAGGGCGTCGGCCGGGCGCAGCTCGGCAGCATCAGTGCCCAGCAGCTCGTGGCCGTGCAGGCCGCAGCCGATCAGCTCATAGCGGAGCTTCGGTCGGAAGCGGCGCGGCCGCTCGGTGCCCGGAGCAGCCGCCGGGCCCTGAGCTTGCGCAGCGTCACCCATACCGAGCGGCCTACCCGCCAGCACCGCAGTAAACGCCCGGCACTGCAGTAAACGCTCAGCGCTCTGGGCTGCTCACGGCGCGGCTGCCCTGATATGAAGGCATCAGCGACTGTAGCTCGGATCTGGCGCGAGGAGCCGTTCATGAAAGTTCCGCTCACAATCGGTGACTACCTGAGGCGCGGCGCCGCCGTGTACGGGGACCGGACGGCTGTCGTCGATGAGCCGGGGACAGCGGGCTCGCTCGGCACGCTGAGTTACCGGGAGCTGGACGCCCGCGCCCGCGGCATGGCGCTGGCCCTGGAGTCCATGGGCGTCGGCCAGGGCGAGCGGGTCGCTATCGTCAGCCCGAACGCGGCCCGGTTCCTGATCTCCTACTTCGGCGTCAGCGCCTACGGCCGGATCCTGGTCCCGGTCAACTACCGGCTGAACGCTGACGAGATCAGCTACATCGTCGGCCATTCCGGCAGCTCGGTGCTCCTGGTGGACCCCGAGTCGGAGGAGAGCCTGCGCGGCATCAGCGCCAAGCACAAGATCGTGCTGGACGGGGCCGCGGATGCGGAGCTGTTCGGCGCGGCGGCGGACGGGGCCGAGCCCGCCGCGTGGGCCGCGGACGAGGACGCGACCGCGAGCATCAACTACACCAGCGGTACCACTGCCCGGCCGAAGGGCGTCCAGCTCACGCACCGGAACTGCTGGCTGAACGCGGCCACGTTCGGCTGGCACACGGCCGTGACCGATCGCGACGTCTTCATGCACACGCTGCCGATGTTCCACTGCAACGGCTGGGGCATGCCGTACGCGGTGACCGGGATGGGCCTGCCGCAGATTGTCGTCCGCAAGATCGACGGCGAGGAGATCCTGAGCCGGATCGAGGCGCACGGGGTCACGCTGCTCTGCGGAGCCCCCGCCGTCGTGGCAGCGATCCTCACCGCAGCCGCTGACCGGCGGGCCGCCGGGCGGGAGACTCCCGGCGCCGGCACCGTGCGGATCGTCGTCGCGGGCGCGCCGCCGCCGTCGAAGACCATCGAGCGGGTCGAGACCGAGCTCGGCTGGGAGTTCATCCAGATCTACGGGCTGACCGAGACAGCGCCGCTGCTGACCATCAACCGGGCCGTGGCCGAGTGGGACGGACTGCCGGCGGACGAGCGGGCCCGGCTGCAGTCGCGGGCCGGGGTCCCGGCTATCGGGGTCCAGATCCGCACGGACTCCGACGGCGAGGTACTGGCGAGGTCCAACCACGTGTTCGCCGGCTACTGGGAGCAGCCGGAGGAGACCGCGAAGGCGCTGGACGGAGGCTGGTTCCACACCGGTGACAAGGGCCACGTCGAGGCCGGCGACTACCTGGTCATCTCCGACCGCAAGAAGGACGTCATCATCTCCGGCGGCGAGAACGTCAGCTCCGTCGAGGTCGAGGACTGCCTCTACCAGCACCCGGCCGTGGCCGAGGTGGCGGTCATCGGCATCCCGCACCCGAGGTGGGGCGAGACCGTGAAGGCCCTCGTCGTGCTGCGGTCAGGCGATGGCGTGACCGAGGCCGAGCTCATCGAGCACTGCCGGTCCCGGCTGTCGCACTTCAAGTGCCCGACCTCCATCGAGGTCCGCGAGGTGCTGCCGCGGACGGCGACCGGCAAGCTGCAGAAGTTCAAGCTGCGCGAGCCGTACTGGGAGGGCCTGGACCGCAAGATCAACTAGCCCGCTCGCGGCCGCTGCGACTGGCGGCCACGCCGAGCATGCGCGATCGCGCGCTCCGCCGGACCGCCGCTCGCGCAGATCGGGCGGCCGGTAACGGCCCTGATCGGCTGGCCTTTTCCTCGCCCGCGACCTCTTGACGCGTCCCTGGCGGAAGTCGTACGCTCCTGTAAATTTCTCTCAGAAAGAAATTAATGGAGCGCTCGTCGGTCACCGAGACCAACCAGTTCCTCGTCCTGGACGCCATCAGGTCGGCCGGGGCAACGACGCGGCCCGAGCTGGCGGCAGCGCTCGGGCTGTCGGCGGCGTCCGTCAGCCGGATCGTCCGGCGGCTGCTGGCGGAGTCGCTCGTGATCGAGGAGCCGGGACAGTCTGACGGAGTCGGCCGCAACCGCGACGTGCTCAGGTTCAACCAGCGGGCCGGGGCGGTCATCGCGATCGACCTCGGCGGCACCAAGTGCCACGGCGCGCTCGCCGATCTGGCCGGCCAGATCGTCGCCGAGGACCAGCGGCCGACATTCGCGGGCGGATCCCCGGCCGGCAGCCTGCTGGCCTCGATCGCCGCGCTGCGCGCGGCGGCCGCCCGCGAGCAGCTTGCCGTCCGCGCTGTGTGCGTCGGCATTCCCGCGCTGGTCAACCCGGACACCGGGCTTGTCGACGCCGGGCCGAATGTGCACTGGCATGCATTCGACCTGATGGGGCTGCTCAGGACGGAGCTGACTGAGCCCTTCGCGGTCGAGAATGACGTCAACCTGGCGGGGCTCGGCGAGGCGTGGCAGGGAGCCGGGGCCGGGCGTCAGCTCCTTCGTGGCACTGTCGCTCGGCACCGGCATCGGCGCTGCGATCGTCCTGGACGGGCGCCTGGTCCGCGGCCAGCACAACGCCGCCGGAGAGGTCGGTTACCTGGTCACCAGGCCGAGCCAGCTGCGCGGCATGCCGGTCGCAGGCCTGGAGGAACTGATCTCCGGTGCCGCGCTGACCAGCCGGGCCACCGAGCTGGCAAAGGCGAGCCCCGAGGCGACCGGGCTGGATCCCGCGGCCATCGCCCCGGCGGCGGTGTTCGCGGCAGCTGCCGCGGGCGACGAGGTCGGCATCCAGGTGATCGGCGAGCTGGCCGAGACCGTGGCCATCGCGGTGACGGCGGTGACCGCCCTGATCGACCCGGCACGGGTCATACTCGGCGGCAGCATCGGGCGGGCGCTGGCACCGTATCTCGGCCAGATTGAGGCCCTCGTTGCCCAGGTGACGTACCGCGCACCGGAGCTCGTCGTCTCGGATCTCGGCCCGAACGCAACCGTCGTCGGGGCGATCGCATCGGCGCTTGCGCTCCACCGCGACGCGCATGCACCGACCCTCCCCGACATCCGGGCCGCGGTCTCCCCGCCCTGATACGCCGCGCAGCCCAGCATCAGCCGTCCCGACCGAGAGCGAGGCACGATGTTCCTCAGCACACTGCAGCGCCGCAATCCCGCGTTCCTGCGCGCCGCGATGGCGCTGCACGCGGACGGGTCGGTTCCCGCCAACAGCTATGTGCTTGACCTCGACACCGTCACGGAGAACGCCCGGCTGATGAGCGAGGCGGCCGCCGGGCTCGGCCTGACGGTCCTGGCGATGACCAAGCAGGTCGGCCGGAATCCGCACTTCTGCCGGGCCGTCCGGGCAGGCGGGATCACCGCCGGGGTAGCGGTCGACATGCCGTGCGCCCGCGCGCTCGCCGCGGGCGGGCTGCGTCTTGGTCACCTCGGCCACCTGGTCCAGGTTCCCGGACACGAGGCCGATGAGGCGGCCGCCATGGAACCGGACTTCTGGACCGTCTTCAGCGAGGCAAAGGCCAGCCAGGCAGCGGCCGCGTCATGCCGGATCGGGCGGGAGCAGGACGTGCTGCTCCGGATCCACGCACCGGGAGACACCTTCTACCTCGGTCACCAGGGCGGTTTCGAGGCCGCCAGCGTGCTCGCGGCGGCTGACTACGTCGACAGCCTGGACGGCGCGCGATGCGCGGGCGTGACGACGTTCCCGGCTCTGCTCTTCTCCCCGGAGGAGGCCGCGGTCGGGCCGACTCACAACCTCGGCACGCTGCAGCGCGCCGCCGAGGTGCTGCGCTCTAGCGGCCGCGCCGTCCAGGTCAATGCGCCCGGCACCACGAGCAGCGCGACCTTCGCGACGCTGGCGGCTGCCGGGGCGACCCAGGTGGAACCCGGACACGGCCTGACCGGCACCACGCCGCTGCACGCGACGACCGATGACCTGCCCGAGGCGCCTGCAGTCGCGTACGTCACCGAGGTCTCGCACAACTACGGCGGGCGCGCCTACTGCTTCGGCGGCGGCCTGTATATCGACCCGGTATTTCCCGACTACCAGGTGCAGGCCCTGGTAGCACCGGGCGGCGATCTCGACGCGGCCTTCCTGGCTGATGCCGAGCTGCCGCCGCCATCGATGATCGACTACTACGGCATGCTGACGCCGCCCGCCGGCCGTCAGATCCAGCCGGGCGACACCGTTGTCTTCGGCTTCCGCATCCAGGCCTTCGTGACCCGCGGCTACATCGTGCCCATCGAGGGAGTGCGCGGCGGCAGCCCGCGCACTCTCGGTATCTGGGCCGGCGATGGACGGCCGGCGTTCTGGTCCGGTCAGCCGGCCGGGCTCACCGTTAACTCCGCGGGCTAGCAGCGTTGCCACCCGCCCCCCACGACCCCAGCGAGCGTGCGGCCCGGCCGGGCCAGAAGAGAGAGCCATCATGAGTCAGAACGCCGGAGCTCAGACAGCAGTAGACGAACAGGCACGGCCCGGCAGGCTGCGCGGCGGTGCCATTGGCGGCCTCGGCGCTGCCGTTCTCGCGATGGCCTTCATGGGGCCCGCGACCAGCGTTGCCTTTAACACCCCGCCCGCGGCAGCCAAGATCGGGTTCGCGCTGCCCTTCGGCATCCTGCTGGCCATGCTGGTCTGCCTCATCATGGCCTCGACCATCGGTGCCTTTTCCAGCAAGCTGCCGTCGGCCGGATTCGCCTATACCTTCAACACCCACGCCTACGGCAAGGGCACGGGCTTCACGTCCGGGTGGATCCTCGTGCTGGCGTACGGTGCCGTCGGGCCCATGCTGTTCGCCGCCATGGGCGGCTTCGGGAACCAGTTCCTGGTCTCGCAGTTCAAGCTGAACATTCCCTGGTGGGTGATCAGCGCCGTGATCATGGCAATCATCTGGTTCATCGGCTCCCGCGGCATCAGCAGCTCGGCTAAGACCGCGCTGATCTTCCTGACGCTCGAGGTGGGCGTTCTGCTCAGCCTGTTCGCGACGATCATCGACAAGGGCGGCGCCAGCGGTAACACGATCGCGCCCTTCAACCCGGCCCACTCGCTGACCGGGCTCAGCGGCATCGGGTTCGGCATGCTCTGGGGCATCCTGATGTTCGTCGGGTTCGAGTCGGCCGGCACCCTCGGCGAGGAGACGCGCAACCCGCGGCGGAACGTGCCGCGGGCCCTGATGTTCGCCGTCATCCTGATCGGCGTGGTCTACGTGCTGTCTGGTTACGCCACCGCGATCGGGTTCGGCTCGCAGCATGTCGGCGCCCTTGCGTCGGACGCCAGCCCGCTGACCACCCTGGCCACCAGGTTCTGGGGTGCCGACGGCGTGTGGCTGATCACACTGACGGTCCTGAACAGCCAGTTCGCGAACGTCCTGTCCGGATCGTCAGCCGCCGTCAGGATCATCTTCTCGTTCGGCCGGGAGGGAATCTTCAGCCGCAGGCTCGGCACGACCAACCGGCGCGAGAGCCCGGCCGTTGCCTGGGCCGCCTACATCCTCTTCTCGGCCGTGGTGACGTTCGCGCTCGGTGCCTGGATCAACCCGTTCGGCGCCTATGACTTCCTCGGCAGCATCCTCGGCCTGGGCATCATCGTGCTGTATGTCCTGATGAACATCGGGCTCATCATCTACTTCCGGCGCAGTTACGCGGACGAGTTCTCGCCGCTGCGGCACGGCCTGCTTCCGGTTATCGGCAGCCTGCTGATGCTGCTGCCGATTTACGGGCAGCTCTGGCCGATCCCGCCGTGGCCCTACAGCCTGGTTCCGTACCTGATCCTGGCCTGGACGCTCGGCGGCATCGGCTACTACTTCTACCTGCGCGGCAACCAGACCGACAAGCTCGACGCCATGGGCCGGGTGTGGAAGCCGGCGACGGACTTGCCGGCCGGACGCCGCGGCTAGCTGCCGCCAGTCGCAGCCGACCGGATGCGGGCGGCCAGGCCTCGACGATCGCGCCAGGCAGTGCGCGCAGCTGATCAGCGGCCCGGCTGCGATGCCATACGCTTTCCAGGACCGCGCCGGGGTGCTCGGCGGCGATGGCCAGCAGCGCCGCCTCGCTGGCGGCGCCGATCTGCCGTGAGGTCTCGACATCAGGCGCCGGCAGGCATCCTGCCGATCTCCGCGTCGCCGGCTGAGAAGACGTGCAGGTTGATCGTGGCGTCGGGGCCGTTCAGCAGTCGGTGCTCATGCCAGCCCGGCTCCCGGATCCGCAGTACGTCAGCCGGCTGCCTCGAGCTGCGGCAGGTAGGCCCGCTCGTCGGCCGAGTCAGGGACGGCGAGCACGACGTCGATGACCGGCTTAGCCGCGAGGCCGGGCACCGAGGTAGATCCGGCATGCTCGATGGCCCTATGAAAGCCTCGCAGGTGGGGCTATGGGCCCCTTAAGCAGGCATCCACGGCCGCAGCGCCGCGAGCTCAGCGGGCCGAGGCGGACCTGCGCGGCGGCAGCGGCACGAAACCGCTCGTGCGCGCCACGTACTGCGCGTAGCCGGGCCGGCCGGACATGCGTCCCTCGGTGATGGGCTTGCCGCTGCCGCGGGCGAGCAGGAACGTCATCAGCAGCGGCGAGAAGATCGTGATCAGCCCGAGCCACGCGCCGCAGCTGATCAGGAACAGGCCCCACCACACGCAGGCGTCGCCAAAGTAATTCGGGTGGCGGGTATAGCGCCACAGGCCCGCGGTCCATCACCGTTCCGCGGCTGGCCGGATCAGCCTTGAACGCGGCCAGCTGGCCGTCGCCGATCGCCTCGAAGGCGAGCCCGAACAGCCAGATGGCGCCGCCCGCGGCCAGCAGCCAGGACGGGCCGCGGCCCTCGAACATGCCCGCCTGCACCGGGACCGAGATCAGCCAGATGAGCGCGGCCTGCAGCAGGAACACCTTGCGCAGCGCGTAGGCGGCCCGGCTGCCCGGCGCCTTGCCGAGCATCTCGGTGTAACGGGGATCCTCGCCCTTGCCCCTGCTGCGCCAGCCGACGTAGGCGGCCAGCCGCCCGCCCCAGATCACCGTGGCGGCCAGCAGCAGGATCCGGCGCGGCTCGCTGCCGTGACCGGCCGACAGGGCGAAGGCGACCACGGCGATCACCGCGAAGCCGAGACCCCAGACGGTGTCGACCACGTTGTACCGGCCGACTCGCAGCGCGACCGCGAAGGTGAGCAGCAGCAGCGCCGTCACGGCCGCGGCGCTGACCAGCAGGGTGATCCAGAACGTCGCCGTCACGCAGGGCCGCACCGCGAGAATCTGGTGCACTCCCATCCGCCCTTCGTCGAACGCCAGCGCGCCGCCGGCCATGTACAGCCGCCAGACCCGCGCCCCCTCCTCGCCGATCAGCGCGGTCACCTCGGCGCTGCGCGCTCCAGCGTCGCCAGCCACGCCCGGATGGTCCGGGTGTAGTCCTGCGCGCATCGCGTCCACGGACGAGCACCTCAAGCCCGGCCGCCTCCAGCAGGCCGACCGTCTCGCCGACAGGCCGCATGTGCATGTCCGGCGCGATGTAGGCCTCGATGAACTTGCCGCCGCCAGGCGCCACGCTGCCGCGCGACATCTGCTGGATCAGCAGCCGGCCGCCGGGCCGGAGCAGTTCGCGCAGCTGGGCGCAGAACGCCGGGTACTCCCGGTCGCCCACGTGCTCGCCCATCTCGATCGAGGCGACCGCGTCGTGACTGGCCCGCGCCGATGTCCCGGTAGTCCTGGTTCCGCACGGTGACGCCGCTGACCGGCCGCCGCGGTGAGCCGTCCTGGACGAACCGCGCCTGCTCGCGCGCGAGCGTGACGCCGGTGACGTCGGCGCCGAAGCTGCGCGCCGCATGCACGGACAGTGACCCCCAGCCGCAGCCCACGTCGAGCAGCCTGGACCCCGGGCCGAGGCCGAGCTTGCGGCAGATGCCGTCCAGCTTGTCGCGCTGGGCGTCGGCCAGCGTGTACGCCGGATCGTCGCTCAGCCACAGCGCGCACGAGTAGGCCATCGCCGGATCCAGGATCAGCTGGTAGAACTCGGCGGGCACGTCGTAGTGGTGGGAGATGACGGCCCGGTCCCGGCTGCGGCTGTGCAGGCGGCCCCTGATCTGCGCCTGCGACTGCGATGAGCCAGGCCGGCGGCCGCCGGGCCCGGGGATCCGCAGCGCGACCGCCGCCGCCCGGGCGGCCGCCGCCCAGGCCCGCCGGGGACAGCCTGGCCCCGGACAGGCCGCGCTCCCTGATGGCACGCCAGACCGAGCGCAGGCCCTCGGTCAGGTCGCCGTCGACGTCAAGCTCGCCGGTGACGTAGGCCTGGGCCAGGCCGAGCTCGCCCGGATGCCAGAGCAGCCGCCGCAGCGCCTGCCTGCTGCGCAGCACGAGCGTCGGGCCGCCCGCAGGGCCGGCCTCGCTGCCGTCCCAGGCGCGCAGCCGCACCGGAAGCTCGCCGCCGAGCAGCTGCTCGGCGACCGGCCGCAGCAGCGCGGCGGCACCGCCGTCCGGCCCTGGCCGTGGTCAGGGTCTGTCCTGCCATTACGAGCTCCGTCCGTCGCGCTGTAGCTGGAACTGCCATACCTGCAGGTAACGCGCTCGGAATCCGGCCTCCGAGTACGCCAGGTACAGCAGCCACATCCGCCGGAAGACCTCGTCAAATCCCAGTCCGGTCAGCTGGTCCGCGGCCGCCGCGAACCTTGCCGTCCAGATCTCCAGGGTCCGCGCGTAATCAAGGCCGAACTCGTGCCGCCCGGTGATCTCCAGCCGGGTGTGCTGGCGCAGGTTGTCCTCGATCGACGCGCACCGACGGGATGAGCCCGCCGGGGAAGATGTACTTGAGAATCCAGGTCTTGGTGTAGCGCGTGGCCATCATCCGGTGATGCGGCATCGTGATCGCCTGCAGCCCGATCCGGCCGCCGGGGGCGAGCAGCCGCTCCAGCGCGCCGGAAGTAGTCCGGCCAGTACCGCTCGGACACCGCCTCGATCATCTCGACCGACACGATGGCGTCGAACTGCCCGGTCACCTCGCGATAGTCCTGGACCCCGACGGTGGCACGGTCCGACAGCCCGGCCGCGGCGATCCGGCGGCGGGCCAGGGCGGCCTGCTCCGACGACAATGTCACGCTGTGCACCAGGGCACCGCGCGCGGCGGCACGGATGGCCAGCTCGCCCCAGCCGGTGCCGATCTCCAGGACACGGCTGCCAGGGGCGACGCGGGCCTGGTCCAGGATCCGGTCGATCTTCCGCCGCTGGGCCGCGGCCAGCTGACCGGCGGCACCGTCGCCGGCCAGGGCGGGACTGCCCGGCTCGCGCCTGACGGCGGCTGACGAACCAGGGCCGTCATCGGCGAACAGGGCCGCCGAGTAGCTCATGGACTCGTCCAGGAACAGCGCGAACATGTCATTGGACAGGTCGTAGTGCTGGTGCACGTTCCGCCGGGCGCCCTCCTCGGTGGCGTCCCAGTCGGCAGGCGGACGCGCAACGTACAGCCGCCGGAGCCACTGGAAACTGCGCGGCACCACGCGATCGATCCGGGTGCACAGCAGGGTCAGCAGCCCGGCCAGGTCGTCGCAGTCCCAGTCACCGGCCATGTAGGACTCGCCGAAGCCGATCAGCCCGTTCGCCCCGATGCGCCGGTAGAAGTCGCCGGGGCGGTGCAGCACCATCGTCGGCGCGCCGCGCTGGCCGCCGCCGAACGGCGCGCCGCCGGCAGGCTCCACCCGGATCGGCAGGCGTGCTGCTGCCATCCCGAGCAGCTGGCGGGCGATGGCCGCCTGAACGCCTGCCCTGGGCACCCGCGCGACGTCCGGCCACCGCGCCGGGCTGACCTCGGGCCGTGTCCCGGTGCAGGACCGGCGGAGCTGCGGGGATGTGAGAGCGCGGCAGGCAGCTGCGTCGCCTGGCTCATTGGACTCCTTCCTGCGGCTGGTGCGCGGGCCTGGCGATGACCGGCAGGCCGCGCGCCCAGAGCCTGATGCCCTGTGCATGGATTCGTGCAGTCGTTGACAGCGTCGGCCACGGATGACGTGCCGTTACGCGGAGCAGTTCCGCTGTCGTCGCCTCGCGCCGGACGCCGCGGACGCTTGCCACGAACGGCGGGCCTTCCGGCCGGTGCAGCGTGATGGTCAGCGCCAGCCGGCTGCCAGGCTCGGGCAGGGACATCTGATACCGGCCGTCGACCGGGTTGAATGGCGAGACGTAGAACGCCTTGTCGGTCTCCGCGCGCCCGCGCTCGTCGGTCCGCAGCAGATAGCAGTGCCGCTGCCCGTAGGTGTTGTGCACTTCCGCCAGGACGCAGGCCAGCGAGCCGTCCGCGGCGTGGCACCAGTAGACCGACAGCGGGTTGAAGACGTACCCGAGTACCCGGGCGCTGGCGAGCATCGTGATGCGGCCGCCGGCGAGGTCGACGTCGTTCCCGGCCAGAAATGCCTCGACGTTCTCCCTGATGCTGCGGGCCGGGTCGCCAAGATGATCGGCGGCGCGGAAGCTGGCCAGCGGCCGCAGCCAGCGCGGCAGCCGCGGCAGGTGGTCAAGGTCGACGAGCCAGGAGTAGCTGCGGTAGGTAAACGCGCTGGTCAGCGGCGCAGTGCGCACGTGCCGGATCTGGCAGTCGTACAGGGCGGGAAGCGTCACCAGCGGCCCCCCAGTGACTCGGCGGCCGCGAGCCCGGCCCGGCAGCCGTCCTCGTGGAATCCCCAGCCGTGGTAAGCGCCCGCGAAGGCCGTGATGCCGTCGTTGAGCTCGGGCAGCCGCCGCTGCGCGGCCACGGCTGGCCGGGTCGTACACCGGATGCTCGTAGGCCATCCGGGCGATGACCCGGCCATCCGGGATGTCGCGCCCCGGATTCAGGCTCACGACGTAGTCGCGCCCGGCCGGGAGCCGCTGCAGCCGGTTCATGTAGTAACTGACCTCGACCTGGCCGGAGTCAGCCGAGCAGGACCGCAGCGCGTAGTTCCAGGACGAGCGGACCCGCGGGCTCGCCGGCAGCACGCTCGCGTCGGTGTGCAGGACGGTGTCGTTGCGCGAGTACCTGAAGGCGCCGAGCACGTCGCGCTCAGCCTCGGTCGGATCGGCGATCAGCCGCAGCGCCTGGTCCGGGTGGGTGGCGACGACGACGGCGTCGAAGCTGGCGGCCCCCGGCTCCCCGTCGGCGTCCGTGAAGCTCACCTCGGCGCCGCCCGCGTGCCGCCGGACCGCGGTGACGGCGGTCCCGGTCCTGACGTCCGCGAGCTGCTTGGCCACGCGCTCGGTGTAGGTGCGCGAGCCGCCGGTGATGGTGAGCCACGGCGGGGAGCCGGTGACCGACAGCAGCCCGTGGTGGTCCAGGAAGGTGAACAGGTAGCGGGCCGGATAGCGCAGCGCGGTGTGCGGCGGGCACGACCAGACCGCCGCCACGAACGGCATCGCGAAGTGCGTGATGAAATAGCGCGAGTAGCCGCCGGCCTGCAGGAACTGGCCCAGCGTCAGCTCGGGCGCAGACGCGTCCGGCCGAGCGTCCTGGCCGGCGTCCGGCCGCCGGCGTCCGGCCGGGCGATCAGCCGCCGCGCGGCCCGGTGGAAGCGGAGTACCTCGGCGAGCATCCGCGCGTACCGGACGCGGCCGGCCGGCAGCCCGGCGGCCAGGCCCGGCAGACCACGATGGCCGGCGTACTGCAGGCCGCAGCCCGCGCAGGTGACCGACATGCTCATCTCGGACGGCTGGACCGGGACGTCGAGCTCGGCCAGCAGCCTGGTCAGCAGCGGGTAGGTGTGGCGGTTATGAACGATAAAGCCGGAATCAACGGACAGGGCGGGAAGGCCGCCCTGCGCCGGGCGGCCGTCCGCGCCCAGCTGGTGCGTGTGCGCGTGACCCCCCAGCCGGCGCTCGGCCTCGAACAGCACGACATCGTCGGTACGCGACAGGACATATCCGGCAGTCAGCCCGGCAATGCCACTGCCGATGACGGCGATGCGGCGCCTGGTCATGCACCCTCCTCCATAGAACCCTGGTTCTACCCCTGGCTTTCGTGACCTCCCGCCTTCCGGATTGGTCGGCCGGCCTGATTCGTTCCCGCGAGGGCGATCTTTCCTAGCCGCCTGCGCGGCGTAGTAATCTCCGCGCTGTCCCGGTTGCGTTGCAGCCGACCCCCTATCCGGCGACCAAGCCAGACAAGCGGAGAGGCCTGCCAGTGGCGAGTTCGGGTAGCTCCGGCGTCCTGAGCGGCGGCAGCGAGCCGTCGCTGACGACCGTTGAGCACCGCGGCATCGAGTACATTCCGCACCAGGAACGGTGGGGCAAGCCGAGCAGCCTGTTCTGGATGTGGGCCGGCGCGGTCTGGAACGTCGAGTTCGTCGTCTACGGCGCGCTCGCGATCGTGGTCTTCGGGCTGTCCTTTGCCCAGGCAGTGGTCATCGTCCTGATCGGCAACCTGTTCTACCTGCTGACCGGCCTCGCCAGCCTGCAGGGACCGGAGGCCGGTACCACGGTGTTCGGGATCAGCCGGGCCGCATTCGGGCCGAACGGCAACCGGCTGCCGTCCTTCTTCAACTGGGTCACCCAGGTCGGCTTCGAGATCGAGGGCATCGCCCTGATCGTGTTCGCCGCGATCCTGCTGACCAGCAAGGCGGGGTTCACCGCCGGGACCGCGGCGAAGGTCATCTTCATCGTCCTCGCGGTCCTGATCCAGGCGGTACTGCCGCTGCTCGGCCACGCGGCGGTGCTGCGGGTGCTGCGCTGGCTGGCCATCCCGTTCGTCGTGCTCTTCGCGGTGATGGCAGCCCTGACCACATCGAAGGTCAATCTCCACGTTCCGGCGCACGGCGCCAGCTGGGGGGCGCTGACCATCTTCCTCGCGCTGGTGATCTCAGCCGGCGGACTCGGCTGGACCGAGAACGGCAACGACTACTCCCGTTACCTGCCGCGGGGGACCGACAAGAAGCGGATCGTGCTGGCCGTCGCGCTCGGCGGCGCCATCCCCTCTGCCCTGCTGGAGATTCTCGGCGCCGCGATCGCGACCGGAGTGCCGAGCGCCACGACGCCGAACGGCCTGGTGTCCGGCTTCCCCGGCTGGTTCGTCTGGCCGTACCTGATCTTCGCGATCGTGCAGCTGTTCGCGATCAACACGCTGGACCTGTACTCCTCCGGCGTGACGCTGCAGAGCCTCGTGCCCGGTCTCAAGCGCCTCCAGTGCGTCGCGATTGACACGGTCATCTGCGGCGCGCTGGCGGCCTACGCGGTCTTCTCCTCGAACTTCTACTCGCTGCTGGCCGACTTCCTGCTGTTCATCATCGTGTGGCTCGGGCCGTGGTGCGCGATCTACCTGGTGGACAGCTGGCTGCGCAGGAACAGGTACGACCATGACGGGCTGATGAACGAGCGCGGCGGCCGGTACTACCGCAACGGCGGTATCCACTGGCCCGCGATCGTCGCGCAGGTCGCGGGCATGGTCTGCGCCGCCCTCTGGCTGAACGCCTACTCGCCCTATGTCGGCCCGCTGGCCAGCCGCATCGGCGGCCCGCTCGGCTCTGACTTCAGCGTGTTCGTCGGCCTGATCGTCGGCGGCCTGGTCTACTTCGTGCTGGCGCGCAGGTCCGTGACAGCCGAGGGCGAGGCCACGCCCGCGGTCAGCTGATCTGCCGACGCGGCTGTGACCGGGATGCGCAGTCTGAGCTAGGGTCTGCGAACGTGACTGCACCGCGCATTGCCATCGGCCCGAGGCGCAGCCGGTTTGCCGCCGATGCGGTTCTCGCCGCCGGCGGAGAGCCTGCCGATGCGGACGCGCGTGCCGATGCGCTCGTCTGGCTGGCACCGCATGACACCGACGGGCTCCGCGCGGCGGTGGCTGCCACCTCGCCGCGCTGGGTGCAGCTGTCCTCGGCCGGAATCGAGCGGGTGGCCGCGGCCGGGCTGCTCGATGCCGGGCGTACCTGGACCTGCGCCAAGGGCATCTACGCCGAGCCGGTGGCTGAGCACGCGCTGATGCTCGCGCTCGCGGGGCTCAGACTGCTGCCGTCGCGCATCCGGGCGACAAGCTGGGGCCGGGCCGGCGGGCAGTCGCTCTATGACGCGCCGGTGACCATACTCGGCGGGGGCGGGATCACCGCCAGCCTGCTGGGGCTGCTGGCACCGTTCCGGGTCCGGGCGACCGTGGTGCGCCGCAGCGCCGAGCCGGTTCCTGGCGCCGCCCTGACGCTGCCGGCCGCGATGCTGCCCGAGGCGCTGTCGGACGCGCGGGTGGTCTTCCTGGCACTGGCCCTCACGCCCGAGACCACCGGCATCATCGGCGCGCCGCAGCTGGCAGCGATGCGGCCGGACGGCTGGCTGGTCAATGTCGCCCGCGGCCGGCACGTGGTGACCGACGCGCTTGTCGCGGCTCTCGCCGCCGGCGAGATCGGCGGCGCGGGTCTCGACGTCACCGACCCTGAGCCCCTGCCGGACGGGCATCCGCTGTGGACGCAGGACCGCTGCATCATCACGCCGCACACGGCCGACACTCCGGAGATGGTCAGGCTGCCGCTGGCGCTGCGGATTCGCGACAACGTGGCCAGATTCGCCGCCGGGGAACCGCTCAGCGGGGTGATCGACCCGGCCGCGGGCTACTAGCCGGGCGCAGGCCCGCCGCCAGCTCCAGGTAGGCGGCGCCGCGCGGCGAGATGCGGTAGCCGACATCGAGGCTGATGGTCAGGCCCAGCGCCTTGAGACGCCGCACGTGGAGCTTGAAATCGGCGCGCTCCCAGTCCAGATCCGGGGCCAGCAGCGCCGAGGACACCGCGGGCCGCTCGGCGATGGCTTCAAGCACCTGCCTCGTCCACGGGCCGCGCTTGCTGGCCGCGTCCATCCGGGCGAGCCGCGCGCCGATGGCGGCGGCCTCGTCACCTGTCAGCGTGGCGGTGGCCGCGAGCTCGTCCCGCGGATCGGGGCCATCCACCGGCCGGAACCTGATCCGGTAGAGCGGCAGGGCGGGATCGCCGCGCAGGTCGCCGACGAGCGCCTCGACCGAGGGGAAGCCGGCATCTCGTGCCTGCGCCGCCGTGATGTCCGCCGTGGTGACGACGTCGACGGTCTCGGCGAATGCCAGGCCCGCGCCTGTCCGGTACTGGTGGCCGGCCACGACCTGAGGGCGGCGCCAGCGGCGGAATGCCAGCGTGATGGTGCCGTCGCGGATCCCGGTACGCAGGCGCGGCTCGAACTGCACGCCGAGACTGTACTGCGGCGGCAGCCGGGCGCGGCTGCAGGCTCCGGGTTTGGGTGCCGCGCCCGGACCCGGGACACTGGGCGCATGGGTGGCAGCCACCTGGACCAGGAAGCGGCGGTCGTCAACGAGCACGCCTTCCGGCTGCCCCAGCCCGGCCTGCGGGACCTGGTCAGCGGCTACATAGGCTTCCGGCAGGCCGGCGTCGAGCCGGCCCGCCACCGGGGGCTGCCGTCGCCTGAGCTGACGCTGATCTTCACGCTGGATGATCCGCTGGTACTCGCGGCGCACCCGGATCCGGCCCAGGCACCAGGGACCTACGACAGCATCGCCGGCGGTCTGCACACCGCGCCCGCGATCATCACGCACGAGGGCCGTCAGTCCGGTGTCCAGCTCGGGCTGAGTCCCCTCGGCGCCCGCATGCTTCTCGGCATGCCCGCGGGCGAGCTGGCAGAAATCGATGTCGCCGCTGAGGACGTGCTCGGCTCGCTGGCGACTGAGGTACGGGACCGGCTGCGCACGGCGCCGAGCTGGCCGGGCCGGTTCGCGATCCTGGACGAGGTGCTCACTGCCAGGGCCGCACGCGGTCGGGCACGGGCGGGCGCCGCGGCCAGCCCCGAGGTCACGTACGCATGGCGGAAGCTGCTGCGGACCGGTGGTGCCACGGCCGTCGGGGAGCTCGCCGCCGAGACTGGCTGGAGCGAGCGGCACCTGCGGGCGCGGTTCCGCGAGGAGACCGGGCTCGGGCCGAAGGCAGCGGCCCGCGTCATCCGGTTCGGGCGGGCCAGGCGGGAGCTGATGCGCCGGGTGGCGGCCGGCGAGGCGCCGGGCCTGGCAGACCTGGCCGTCGCGTGCGGCTACTTCGACCAGGCGCACCTGGATCGCGAGTTCGGGCTGCTGGCCGGCTGCGCTCCGACTACCTGGCTGGCCGAGGAGTTCCGAAACTTCCAATCCGTCGCCGCGTAGGCGCTGCGAGGCTGGCTGCATGAGCGACAAGACTCCAGCACCCCAGGTATGGCCGACACTGCGGGCCCGCGACGCCCGTGCACTGATCAGGTTCCTCGTCGACGCGTTCGGCTTCGAGGAGACCGCCGTTTACGGCGAGGGCGACCGGGTGGACCACGCCGAGCTGGCCTGGCCGCCCGGCGGCGGCATCATGCTCGGCTCAGTCCGCGGCACCGACTCCGACGAGTGGGACCTGCCGCCCGGCGGCTTCGGCGCCTACGTGGTCACCGACGAGCCGGACGCCCTCTACGCCCGCGCCACCGCGGCCGGCGCGCAGGTCCTCACGGAACTGCACGAGACCGACTACGGGTCGAGGGACTTCGCGGTCCGCGACCCCGAGGGCAACCGCTGGTCGTTCGGCACCTACCGGGGCGCACCGCGTGCCGGCTGACGAGCTGCCTGAACTCGAGCTCGCGTTCCCGGACCGGAGCGGGACAGCGGCGTGGCCGCCATCCTGGCTGGTACCAAGACCGCGCTCACGGGTCTGCTTGAGATACTCCAGCACGCGGGCGAGCCCGTCCCCGAGGCAGGCCAGCGATTCTCCGTGCATCGATTCAGCTGGCCTGCCGGCGGCGGTCATTGAGCTCACCGAGGTCGCTGATCGGGCCGATAAGCGAGGTCGACGACGCTGTACGCGCACGCCGAGGACCAGGACTACGCCGACGCCGCCGCGCTTGACGGCAGGCGCACGAGGAGTTCTTCACCAGCCCGGGCATCCGGGAGTCTCTCGGTGCCACGCCAGCGATCGATGCTGACACCCTCGTTGTCACCGAGAGGATCCGCCTGATCGACCTGACACTGTGACGATTGCGGTGACATTGGCGAGCGATTTGCCGGGTCTGATGCCCTGTAACTGTCACAGAGTGGCGGGCAGCTGCACTACCACGGGCCGATATCGCGTTGCCGTCGGGCGGGCCAGGGTGTTGGCTGCAGGCGTGCAGTTCGAGCTCATCGATCCCGGTGCTGACGCCAGCGGACTGGACCGCTGCTACCAGATAGTGGCGGAGTGCGAGCGGCTCGACGATCCGGAGCTGCCGGTCCAGTCCGCAGCAGAGTTCGCGGCCTGGCTGACGGGCTTCGGAGATCCGCGGCAACTCTGGCTCGCGCTCGATGAGGCCGGGGAGCCGGCCGGCTGTTACGTGCTCACCCTGCCATCCAGGGAGAACCCGGATATGGCCGTGTGCCTGCTGGCCGTCCGCCCGCAGCGGCGGCGTGCGGGCACCGGGACATTGCTGCTCAGGCACTGCGCACGGCAGGCGCGCCAGGACAGGCCGCGCGCGCCTGGCCGGGGAAGCGTCCGATGGCTCGCCCGGTGCGGCCTTCGCTGCCGCCTCAGGTGGCCGGCCGGGCATAGCGTTCGAGTTCCGGCGGCTCGCCGTCGATGCCGGCCTGCGCCCGCGGCTGGCCCGGCTGCGGGCCGAGGCTGCCGGGCATGCCGCCGGCGACACCCTGGTGAGCTGGCGCGGTGCCACGCCGGAGCGCTACCTGGCCGGCTTCGCCCAGCTGAGCGCGGCCATGGCCGACGCGCCTGCCGACGAAGGGGTCGAGCCGCAGATCTGGGATGCCAGCCGGATCAGGAACTTTGAGCAGACCCTGCTGGCGAGCGGCCAGCAGCTCTGCACGGTTGCCGCCTGGCATGACGAGACGGGCTGCGTCGCCGCGATCACGCAGGCCCGGATCGACAGTGCCAGCCCTGGCTGGGCCTTTCAGGGGATCACCGCGGTCCTGCCAGAGCACCGCGGGCATCGCCTCGGCCTGCTGGTCAAGGCCGAGATGCTGGACCGGCTGATCCAGGCGGCGCCGGACGTGCGCCAGATCCGGGCGCGTAACGCCGGCGCGAACGAGCACATGGTCGCGATCAACGAGCAGCTCGGCTTCCGGCTCAGCTCGGTTCGCCGGGACTGGGAGCTCGACCTGACTGCCGTCCCGCAGCCCTGAGGCCACCCAGCGCGCTCGCCGGCCGCGACCACGTCGTGCGTCCTCAGGCCGGCTGCCGCGATAGCATCACCTGAACCCGGCCAAGGTGGTGGATCCCGGCTCAATGACGGCGACGGACGCGAGCACGCGCTACGACTTCATCATCATCGGCGGCGGGTCCGCGGGCTGCGCGCTGGCGAACCGGCTGTCCGCAGACCCGGCGAACCGCGTCCTCGTCCTGGAGGCCGGCCGCCCGGACTACAAGTGGGACGTGTTCATTCACATGCCCGCCGCGCTGACGTTCCCGATCGGCAGCCGGTTCTACGACTGGAAGTACGAGTCCGAGCCCGAGCCGTTCATGAACGGCCGCAGGGTCTACCACGCCCGCGGGAAGGTGCTCGGCGGCTCCAGCAGCATCAACGGCATGATCTTCCAGCGCGGTAACCCGCTGGACTATGCCCGCTGGGCGGCCGACCCCGGCATGGCGGACTGGGACTACGCGCACTGCCTGCCGTACTTCAAGCGGATGGAGACCTGCCTCGCGGGCGCGGACGAGTTCCGCGGCGGCGACGGGCCGCTCGTGCTGGAGCGCGGCCCGGCCGACAGCCCGCTGTTCCGCGCCTTCTTCCAGGCCGCGCAGCAGGCCGGCGATCAGCTGACCAGCGACGTCAACGGCTACCGGCAGGAGGGCTTCGCGCCCTTCGACCGCAACGTGCACCGCGGCCGCCGGCTGTCCGCTGCCCGCGCGTACCTGCACCCGGTCCTGTCCCGGCCGAACCTCACCCTGCACACCCGTGCCTTCGTCACCCGGATCAGGCTGGCGGGCAGCACCGCGACCGGCGTGGAGTACACCCGCGGCGGGCGCCCGGCCACGGCCACCGCCGGCGAGATCATCCTGTGCGGGGGCGCGATCAACAGCCCGCAGCTGCTGCAGCTGTCCGGCATCGGCAGCCCGGAGGTACTCGAGCCGGCCGGGGTCACGGTCGCGCACGAGCTGCCCGGCGTCGGCGAGAACCTGCAGGATCACCTCGAGGTCTACGTCCAGTACGGCTGCAAGCAGCCGGTCTCGGTGCAGCCGGCCCTCAAGTGGCGGAACCGGCCGCTGATCGGCGCCCGCTGGCTCTTCGGCCGCAGCGGGCCGGGCGCGACGAACCATTTCGAGGGCGGCGGCTTCGCCTGCAGCAACGACGACGTGGCCTACCCGAACCTGATGTTCCATTTCCTGCCGATCGCGGTCCGCTACGACGGGTCGGCGCCTGGCCGGCGGGCACGGCTATCAGGTGCACATCGGCCCGATGAACTCCGATGCGCGCGGCAGCGTCCGGATCACCTCCGCCGACCCGGCCGTCAAGCCCGCGCTCCGGTTCAACTACCTGTCGACCGAGCAGGACCGGCGGGAGTGGGTCGAGGCGATCAGGGTCGCCCGCACGATCCTGACCCAGCCGGCGATGGATCCGTACAACGCCGGCGAGCTGTCGCCGGGGCCGGACGTGCAGACGCCCGAGCAGGTCCTGGACTGGGTCAGGCGCGACGGCGAGACAGCGCTGCACCCGTCCTGCACGTGCGCGATGGGCACCGGCCCGATGGCCGTGACCGACCCGGCTGACCTGCGGGTCCGGGGGCTGAAGGGACTCCGGGTGGTGGACGCCTCGGTCATGCCGTACGTCACCAACGGCAACATCTACGCGCCGACCATGATGATCGCCGAGAAGGCCGCTGACCTGATCCTCGGCAACACCCCGCTCCCGCCGGTGACGGCCGCTTTCTACACCAGGGCGGCGGCACGGGCGGCCGGCGGCGATGCCGCGTCCTAGCCGCGAACTGCCATAATCACCGCGTGAAGCACGGAATCTTCCTTCCCCCGTTCGATGACCTGGCCGAACCGCGCCGGGTGGCCAGGCTGGCCGCCGACGCCGAGCAGGCCGGCTGGGACGGGTTCTATCTCTGGGATCACATGCTCGCCGAGCCGGGCATGGCCGTGGCCGAGGCGTGGACCACGCTCGCCGCGATCGCGATGACGACGCAGCGCGTCCGGATCGGCGCCATGGTCACCCCGCTGGCCCGCCGCCGGCCCTGGGTGCTGGCCCGGCAGATCGCGACCCTGGACCGCCTGTGCGGGGGCAGGCTCGATGTCGGCGTCGGCCTCGGTGACGACGGATGGCGTGAGTTCAGCGCGTTCGGGGACGAGGCCTCGCCGCGGATTCGCGGTGAGCTGCTCGATGAGTCCCTGGAGATCATCCAGGACCTTCTGACCGGGAACGAGGTGGCCCGCACCGGCCGCCATTTTTCCATCGACACCGCGCCAGTGCTGCCAGTGCCGGTGCAGGACCCGGTCCCGTTCTGGGCCGCGGTCCGCTGGCCGAACCGCAGGCCGCTCGCCCGCGCGGCCCGGCTGCAGGGCTGTTTCCCGATCTTCGCCGGCTCGGGCCAGCTTCCGCCGCCGCCCGGGGCTGCTGATCTGGCCGAGTTGCGGGCGGAACTGGCTGGCCTCGGGGCGCCTCGTTCCCTTGATGTGGCTGTTCGGGTTTCCCTGCATCAGCTAACTGCCGCCGCACGGCCGGAGGCGGCCGCGGCTCTCGCCGAGGCCGGCGTGACCTGGCTGCTGGAGGCGTTCGCGCCCGGTCAGGATGCGGGCGAGATCGAAGCCTACGTACGGTCAGGGCCCGCCCGGTGACCGCGCCGCAGGCGGGAGCCGACCCGAGGGATCCGCTGGGCCTGGCCGCCGACGCCCCGATGCTGGCCGCGTGGCTGGACTTCACCCGGCGCGCGGAGGCGGGCGAGCTGCTGCCGATGAGCGTGCCCGGGCACAAGCAGCGGCAGGACCTGGTCGGCGCGGTCATTGCCGGGGACGCGCCGTTCTACGGCGGCATCGACACGATCAAGCACGCGGACGGGATGCGGGTCGACTGCGAGCGCCGGGCGGCGCGGCTGTGGGGGGCGGACTGGTGCCGGTTCTCGGTGGCCGGGTCGACGCACGGCAACCAGGCGCTGGCTCTCGCGGCCGGCCAGCCCGGCCAGGAAGTGATCATCAACCGCACCCTGCACCGCTCGCTGCTGCTCGGGCTGGTGCTTGCCGGGCTGCGGCCGGTGTGGGTGCGGCCGGATATCGATCCCGTGTCCGGCCTGCCGGCCGGCGTCGCGGTGCCGACGGTCGCGGCCGCGCTGGCCGCGCATCCGGATGCGTGCGCGGTGTTCCTCGGCGACCCGACCTACGTGGGAACGATCAGCGACCTGTCCGGCCATGCGGCGGTCGCGCACGGGGCCGGCGTGCCGCTGATCGTGGACGCGGCCTGGGCCGCCCACCTCGGCTTCCATCCGGACCTGCCGCCGCACGCCATCGCCGCGGGCGCCGACGCGATGGTGACGAGCGCGCACAAGGCGCTCCCGGCGTACACGCAGGGCGCGCTGGTGCTGGCGAGCACGCAGCGGCTGGACCCGGCCCGGCTGGACCGCGCGTTCGAGGCGACGCACACGACGAGCCCGACCGGGTCGATCATGGCCAGCATCGACGCGGCCCGCGCGCTGCTGGCCGCGCCACGGCGAGCAGCTGTGCGGCCGGCTCATCCGCGGCGTCGCGGCGGCGCGCAAGCGGCTGCGCGAGGTGCCGGGCCTGGACGTGCTGGACGGCCCGGGCGTGGAGCCGACGAAGCTCGTGGTGCTGCTGGCCGGAACCGGCGCGCACGGCAACAAGGTCGAGGCCGAGATCATCGCGGCCGGGATGCCGGTGGAGATGGCCGACCGCGACACCATCGTTCCCATTCCGACGATCGCCGACGACGAGGAGCAGATCGCCGCCTTCACCGAGGTGCTGATCGCGTCGATCGAGCGCAACCGCGGTGCGCCGCGCACGCTGCGGACCGCGGCCTCGTGGACGGTCGAGCCGGAGACGGTGCTGGCCCCGCGGGAGGCGTTCTTCGCGGCGAACGAGACGGTGTCCGCGAGCGCGGCGATCGGCCGGGTGAGCGCGGAGCTCATCGCGCCGTATCCGCCGGGTGTGCCGGTGCTGGCACCGGGCGAGCTGGTCACGTCGGCCGCCGTCGAGGCGCTGCGCGAGGTCGCCGCGGACGGCGGCCGGATCGCCTACGCGGCCGATCCGAGCCTGCAGACGTTCCAGGTCATCGCCCGCTGACCGGGAGCGCATTGGTACCGCTATTCGCAGCGGCGACCCGATTATGCACGAGTCTTTACCCGCGATCTGCGATGAGCCGCTGGCCGCGCCTATTTCCGGGCCGTACTCTCCTGCCTGAAGTGCGGAAACAGTGACGTGCGGAAACACTGAACCGGGGGGAACGGAAATGCACAGTCGCAGAATCAGAATGGGCGCGCTCGCTGCCGCAGCCGGCGCAGCGCTGCTGATCAGCAGTGGTCCGGCGCTGGCCAGTGCCACAAGGCCGGCGTCGGTTACCGGGCCTGAGGTCATCTCCGGTGCGGTCTACGGAAAGGCGGCCAATGCTAAGACGCCGCATATTCCGCTGACGCTCACCGGCGTGGTCGTGACCACGGACAGGGGATTTGTTCTCGGCAACGGGTACCGCAAGACGCACACCCTGACCACCCGGGCCGGGAGGCTTACCGTGACCGCCGTGGGCAAGCAGAGCACGACGCAGATCCTGAATCTGAAGACCTGCCACCTGAGCTTCACGATCCGGCAGCGGATCACCTTCGTTCCGGGCAAGAGCACGGGCAGCTTCGCCGGAGCTTCGGGGCCGGCGTCGTACCAGGTGCGCTTCGCCGCGTTCTTCCCGCGGTACACGTCGGGGAAGCACAAGGGCCAGTGCAACACCAGCAATACGGCCAGGCCGCTCAACAGGGGCGCGGTAGCGTCCTTCCTCGCCGCGGGCGTGCTGACCGTCCGGTGATGCCGTCATCCGGTCCGGCGGCACACTGTGACGGTTGCGGGCATTTCTCAAGGTGATTTGCCGGGTTTGATGCCCTGAAATCGTCACAGTGTGCCGCCGGATACCGCCGGGCGCCCCTCCGCCGGCGGTACCGGGCGGGGCAGCGGGGGTATGGCTAGCGGCGAGGGCATGACTTGAGATCCGGGGGGAGTTCTCATGTCAGGATCTTTGGCCGCAATCATCACGATTCCTATCGTTGTCGTGATCGTCCTGTTCGGCTGGGTGGCGGCGGTGATCTACGCCGAGAGCCATCCGCACTGGAAGCGCCCGCTGCCGCCGCCGCGCACTGAGGTCGCGGGCGGAGTGTTCCGGGCGCTGGCCGGCGGCCGCCAGGTCATGCCGATACCGGAAGAGCCGCCGGCCGGCGTGCCGGGCCAGCGGGCCGCGGCCGGTGATGAGTACTACGAGACCGCCGTCCGTCGAGCATGCGACGGGCGCGCCTGCGGACGAGTCAGCCGGAGGCGCCGGCCGGGGCGCCGCGGTCCGGGGCACCGGGTGAGCGCGCGGGCGTCGGCCAGCCGCCCAGCTAGCGCCACTTTTCATTCGTTCGGTGACCCGCTAAAGCCGCATAAGCGGATAAAGCCACCGGCGCGAACGCTGCGCCGGATGAAAAGTCAGCCCTGGCTGACGTCCGGCGCTTTCTCTCCGGGCTGTTTCGCCCCTACTGCGCTGTTATCGTGCGGGTGAGGCCGAAGTTGCCGCACCTACCGGGAGCAGCCGTGGGAGTTCAGCCTGGCCATTCGCCAGAAGCAGTCGCGGACGATCCGCTGCCGGAGGCGGTCGCGCTCGCCGAGGCCGCGGCGAACGCGGGCGTCGGGCTCAAGCTCCTCGGCGGCCTGGCCGTGCGGGTGCTGACGCCCGGCCTCCCGCCGCGCCTGCGGGCGGGCCAGGACATGGACTTCGCCTGCCTGTCGAAGGGACGCAAGGCCACGGCGGTGTTCCTTGAGAGCAGCGGCTGCGTGCCGGACCGCCGGTTCAACAACCTCAACGGCGACCGGCAGATGTACTTCACCGCCCCGTCCGGCCGCCCGATCGACGTCATGGTGGACCGCCTCACCATGTGTCACGTTCTCGACTTCCGGCCTGGCTACGGGCGTCACCCGCTCACCCTGGACGCGATCGACATCCTGCTGTCCAAGCTGCAGATCGTCGAGCTGAACGAGAAGGACGCCAGGGACATCATGCAGCTGCTGTCCGGCCTGCCGGTCCGCCCGGCCAGCACGCCCGCCGAGCCGTCGCTGGACGCCGACCGGTTCGGCCAGGTGGTCGCCTCGGACTGGGGCTGGTGGCGCACTGTCACCGCCAACCTGGACAAGCTCCCCGATCTTGCCGCTGAGAAGCCCGAGCTCGTCCCGCCCGGCGGTGCGCATGACCCGGTCGCCCAGGCCAGCCACCTCCGCGAGGTCGCGGACTCGGTTCCGAAGGGCATGAAGTGGAAGCTCCGCGCGAACGTGGGCGACCGCGTCCGCTGGTACGAGCTGCCCGAGGAAGTCGGCCACTAGCCCGCCAGGCGCCCGAATCCGGGGGCGCATCGCGCCGCCATTACGGGCCGCACCTGCGCTATTGCCCGGTTATGAATCTTGACGCCCCGTTGCGCAGGCTGCTACACCGTTTGCACAGGCCGATCGGTAAGGGGCGCTTACCCGCATGAAGATCTTTTTTGCCACCGATATCCACGGCTCCGAGGTGTGCTGGCGCAAGTTCCTCAACTCAGCGGCGTTCTACAAGGCTGATCTCGTGGTGCTCGGCGGCGACGTCACCGGCAAGGCGATGGTGCCGATCACGGCCTACAACGGCTACTGGCAGGTGACCCTGCGGGGCGAGACGCTGCGGCTGGACTCCAAGGCCGAGCTTGACGACGTCATCGCCAGGATCCGCAACAGCGGGTTCTACCCGGCGGTCGTCAGCCAGGACGAGCTCACCCACCTCAGCGAGAACGAGTCCGCTGTCGGGGAGCGGTTCGAGCACGAGATGATCAGCTCCCTCGACCGGTGGCTCGACATGGCGGACGGCAAGCTGCGCGGCGGGGACATCCCCTGCATCCTCAACGGCGGCAACGACGACATCTTCGAGATCGACAGCGTCATCGAGGCCTCGCCCTGCGTGAGCTTTGCCGAGGGCAAGCTGATGGACCTGGACGGCTTCTCGCTGGTGTCCATGGGCTGGACCAACCCGACGCCGTGGAACACCTACCGGGAGGCGCCGGAGGAAGACCTGGCCGCGAAGATCGAGGTTCTCGCCGGCCTCGTGCCGGACATGAACCGGGCCATCTTCAACTTCCACGCCCCGCCGTACGGGACCGGGCTGGACGAGGCACCCGCGCTCGACGACTCGCTGCGGCCGATGCACGGCGGCGCGGTCATGAAGCCAGTCGGCTCGACGGCCGTGCGGGACGCGATCCTCAAGCACCAGCCGCTGCTGTCGGTGCACGGTCACATCCACGAGAGCCGTGCGATCAAGCGCCTCGGGCGGACCATGGCGATCAATCCCGGCAGCGTCTACGGCGACGGCGTGCTGCAGGGTGCCGTACTCGAGCTGGACAAGAAGAAGGCGAAGGTCAGCAGGTACCTGCTGGTCAACGGCTGAGATCGGGCAGCCAGCAGGCGGACGGGATCACCATCAGGCGGTCAGGCACTCTGGCCGCCTTTCACTGAGAGGCGGACATGGCGACAGAATCCGTGAGCGGGTCGCCGACCCTGTTCCTGCGTAATGCCACCGGACTTGTGCGCGGCTGGTCAGTCCGCGACTCGATCATCTACGCGTGCCTGGCGACGAACTTCGTCACCCTCGGAATCTACGAGTTCACCTTCGCTGGCCCCGCGTTCCCCAAGGGCCAGTTCATTACGTCGATCATCATCTCCGCCATCCTGGTGTCGTTCCTGGTCGTCGCGTACAGCGGCCTGATCGTGACGATCCCCCGCGCGGGCGGCGACTACGTGTGGCAGACCCGCATCCTCGGCAGTGGCATCGGATTCGTGATGGCGGCCACCGGCTGGTGGTTCATCCTGTGGCTGTGGGCGCCGATCTACGGCAACATCCTGTCGGTCATGCTGTTCCAGCCGCTGTGGGCGACCCTGGGCGATCCGGGCGGGGCGACCTGGTTCGCCTCCAAGACCGGCATCTTCGTGGTCTGCCTCATCACGATCGCGGTGGCCGGCGTTCTCGTCTCGCTCGGCATGGCCGGCTACGCGAAGATCCAGAAGTGGTGCTTCCTCGGCGGCCTGATCGCGTTCGGCGTGGTCGTCATCCTGCTGCTGATCAACAGTCACGCCTCGTTCGTCAGCTCGTTCAACTACGAGGGGCAGAAGATCTTCGGCGTGCACAACGCCTACGCGGCCACCAACGCGGCCGCGAAGAAGGCCGGGTACAGCACCTACTCGCTGGGCTTCGGCCCGATCGGCCCGACCATGCTGCTCGTTCCCGCCATGATGTTCTTCATCCTGTGGCCGAACTGGGGCTCGACCCTGTACGGCGAGATCCGCGGCGCCAGCGACTTCCGCCGGGTCTTCACCGGCATGTTCTCCGGCCTGTGGATCACCGTCCTGCTGACCGTCATCTTCCTGCTGCTGGTCGACAAGACGATCGGCTGGGGCTTCTACCAGAACCTGAATTCGCTGGACTACAACCTCACGCCGCAGTTCGGCATCTGGCCCTACCCGTTCATGTTCGCGGGCTGGCTGGTGCACAACACGGTGTTCCAGGTAGTCCTGATCCTGGCCCTGAGCCTGTGGTTCTTCGGCTGGGTGGGCACGCTCTTCCTGTCCTCGACCCGGGTGATCTTCGCGGCGGCGTTCGACCGCGTGCTGCCCGACCGCGCGGCCGAGGTGTCCGAGCGCCGCAAGGTGCCGTTCTACTCGCTGGTCCTGATGCTGCTGCCGGCGGCGCTGCTCAGCGCGGTCTACGCCTACTCGGGCACCTTCCGGAACTACACCCTGGACGCGACCCTGGTCATCGCGGTGACGTACCTGTTCAGCGCGATCGCCGTGGTGATCCTGCCGTGGCGCAAGCCGGACCTGTGGGCGGCGTCCCCGGCGAGCAGGATCAAGCTGTTCGGCGTGCCGATCGTGCCAGCCGCGGGCTGGGTGACCATCGCGCTGCTGGTCTTCGACCTGTACGAGTGGTTCTCCAACAGCCTGTACTTCGTGAACAACAAGTCCTCGCTGGTCTTCATGGCCGCGATGTACGTGCTGGCGATCATCGTGTACGTCTTCGCGCGGATCATCCGCAGGCGGCAGGGGATCGACCTCGGCCTCATCAACAAGGAGATACCAGTCGAGTAGGTGGCGCAGGGCCGTCACCGCGCGGCTTAATGATCACGGGCGATTTCTCCGGTAACGGCGAAGTCGTCCGTGATCATGCCCGTCAGGGCGCGGAAGCCGGCGGCCGGTCAGCAGACTGCACCACCTGTCAGAACACCAGATCGGCGGAGAGTGAATGAGCGAGACCCCGGACCGGGCCAGTGCCGTCATCATCGGGGCCGGCATTGTCGGCAACAGCCTGGCCTACCACCTGGCCAGGCTCGGCTGGACGCAGCTGGTCCTGGTCGACAAGGGCCCGATGCCGAATCCCGGCGGCTCGACCGGCCATGCCTCGAACTTCATCTTCCCGATCGAGTACTCGAAGATGATGATGGAGCTGACCAGGGACAGCACCGAGCAGTACAAGGAGCTCGGTGTCTTCACGCAGAGCGGCGGGATCGAGGTCGCCCGCACCGAGGCGCGGATGCAGGAGCTGCGCCGCCGCTGCACGCAGGCGAAGTCCTGGGGCATCCCGGCTGAGATGCTCACGCCCGAGGGCGTCAGGAAGCTGGTGCCCTATCTTGACGACTCGGTGATTCTCGGCGGCGCGAGCTTCCCGACGGTCGGCGTGGTCGACTCGCTGCGGGCCGGCACCCTGATGCGCGAGCGCGCTCAGCAGCTGGACGCGCTGACGGTGCTGGCAGGGGCCGAGGTGCTGGGCATCGACAAAGACGAGGACGGCCGGGTCGCCGGCGTGCGCACCAGCCGGGGCGACATCGCGACGAGCGTGGTCGCGATCTGCTGCGGCGTGTGGAGCCCGCGGATCGCGCGGATGGCCGGCGCGCGGATCCCGCTGACGCCGATCGTGCACCAGATGATCAGCGTCGGGCCGATCGCGCTGTTCGACGGCACCGAGGGCGAGATCGCCTACCCGATCGTGCGCGACGTCGACGAGAACATGTACGAGCGCCAGCACGGCGGCGACATGGAGGTCGGGTCGTACGCGCACCGGCCGATCATCGTGCCGCCCGATGACATTCCCTCGATCGAGGAGGCAGTGCTGTCGCCGACCGAGATGCCGTTCACCTCCGACGACTTCGACCCGCAGCTCGAGCTCGCGCTGGAGCTGATGCCGGAGCTGCTGGGGGACGAGCGGGCCGGCGTCCGGTACGCCATCAACGGGCTGATCTCGATGACGCCGGACGGCCATCCCGATACTCGGCGAGACGCCGGAGGTGCCGGGGCTGTGGTCGGTCGCCGCGAGCTGGATCAAGGAAGGTCCCGGCATCGGCCGGGCCGTCGCCGAGTGGATGAGCGGGGTAACGCCCGAGATCGACATCCACGAGTCCGACGTCGCGCGCTTCTACCCGCATCAGCGCACCACGGCGCACGTGACCGCGCGGGCGCGCGAGGGCTTCAACAAGATGTACGGCATCGTGCACCCGGACGAGCAGTGGGAATCCGGCCGCCCGGTCCGGATCAGCCCGGTGTACGAGCGAGAGCGCGAGCTGGGCGCGGTGTTCCACGAGACCGCCGGGTGGGAGCGGCCGTTCTGGTACGAGCGCAACCGGGATCTGCTTGACCGGTACCGCGGCCAGCTGATGGACCGCGGCAGCGAGTGGGAGTCGCGCTGGTGGTCGCCGATCATCAATGCCGAGCACCTGGCGATGCGCGAGCGGGCCGGGCTGTTCGACCTGTCGGCGTTCGCGATCCTGGACGTGACCGGTCCTGGCGCGCTGCAGGCGCTGCAGAAGGTCGCAGTCGCGCAGCTGAAGGTGCCGGTCGGCCGGGTGGTGTACACCTCGTTCCTGGACGATGCCGGCGGCTTCCGCGCCGACCTGACCATCATGCGGCTCGGGCCGCAGCACTTCCGGGTCGTCACCGGCGGCGCCACCGGGATGGCCGACTACAAGTGGATCACTGATCACCTGCCCGAGGACGGCTCCGCCGCGGTCGCCGATGTGACCTCGGCCTGGACGACGTTCGGCCTGTGGGGGCCGAAGGCGCGGGCCATCCTGGGGCATCTGACCGGCGACGACATTTCCAACGCCGGCTTCGGCTTCGGCACCTGCAGGGACATCGAGGCCGAGGGGATGACGGTGCTCGCGTCCCGCATCTCCTACGTCGGCGAGCTCGGCTGGGAGCTGTACGTGCCGGTGGAGCAGGGCGCGAAGCTGTGGGACGCGCTGTTCTCCGCCGGCCTCGCCTACGGCATGGTCCCGGCGGGCATCGGCGTCTACGGCACCACCGGCCGGCTGGAGAAGGGATACCGCGCCTACGGGGCTGAGCTGGACGCCAGTTACACGCTGGTCGAGGCCGGGATGACGCGGCCGAAGGTCAAGGAGCAGGACTTCATCGGGAAGGCCGCGTACCTGCGGCAGCGCGCCGAGCCGCCGGCCGCGGTGCTGTGCACGCTGACCGTGGACGATCACGTCTCCGCGTCCGGCGACCTGCGGTACATGCTCGGCGGGGAGCCGGTGCTGTCGGCCGCGGGCGAGCCGCTGACTGACGGACGCGGGCGCCGCTCCTACGTCACCAGCGCGGGCTCCGGGCCGTCGGTGGGCAAGCACCTGCTGCTGTCGTACCTGCCGCCAGCGCAGGCCGTCGCGGGCACGCCGCTGGCGGTCGAGTATCTCGGCGAGCAGTACCCGGTCACCGTCGCGGTAGCCGGCTCCACGCCGCTGTTTGATCCCGCCAACGAGCGGGTCAGGAGCTAGCCGGTGACTGCTGCCCCACTGGACATCCTCGTCTGCGTCAAGCGCGTGCCGATGGTCGGCGGCCGGGTCGTCGTCACCGCCGACGGCCAGGACGTCGATACCCGCCTGTCCGGGTTCACCGTCAGCCCGCACGAGGAATGCGCGGTCGAGGAAGCCGTGCAGATCACCGAGCGGTCCGGCGGCACTGTCACGGTCCTGACGCTCGGGCCGCCGGAAGCTGCCGCGCAGCTGCGCGACATGCTGGCGCTCGGCGCGCACCGCGGCGTGCTGCTGGAGACCGACGGCCGCGAATGGGGCCCGGTCGCCACGGCAGCCGCGATTGCCCGAGCGGCTGCCGAGGTGGTGCAGGCCCCGTTCCCGCTCATCTTGTTCGGGAACGAGTCAGCTGACACTGGCGGGTACCAGGTGGCCGTCCGGGTCGCGCACGCGCTCGGGCGGCCGTGTGTCACCGGGATCAAGCGGCTGGAACTGGCCGGCGACGTGCTGCGCGCGGGGCGGGAGTACCGCGGCGCGCAGGAGCTGTTCGAGGTCGCGCTGCCGGCCGTGGTGAGCGTGAAGGAGGGCATCAACCTGCCGCGCTATCCGTCGCTGCCCGGCCGCCTGCGGGCGAAGCGCGCCGAGCTCATCACGCTGCGGCCGGAGTGGCAGCCCGACGGGCTGCGCAAGGCGGCGCTGCGGGTGCCCGAGAGCTCGGCGCGCCGGGCTCAGGTGCTCGGGCACGGGACGGACGCCGTGCCCGAGCTGGTTCGCGTCCTCGGCGAGATAGGCGTGCTGCCCGCCAGGCGTGCGGGCGCTGGCGCGGGCGCGGGCGCGGGCGCGGTGGCGACCGGGTGACACCGTGAGCGCGGGCGGGATGGGCGCGGGCCCCGGCGGGGCGGCGGGCGGGATGGGCGCGGGCCCCGGCGGGGCGGCGGGCGGGATGGGCGCGGGTTCCGGTTCGGTGCTGTGCCTGCTGGAGCGCGACGCTGACGGTGTCGCCGACGAGTCGCTGCGGGTGCTGGCGCTCGCGCGGTCGCTGGCCAGCGCGGCGGGCGGCAGCGTGACCGCGGTGCTGTTCGGATCGCCGGGCGGCGGCACGGCGAGCGGCGACGCGGCCGGCGATGACGCGGCTGCTGGCGACACCGTCGGCGGCGCGGCGGCTGCCCGAGGCGGCCGCAGTCGGCGCCGGGCTGTGCGTGGTGTCCGCCGCGGACCTGACCGGATACGCTCCGCTGGCCTGGGCACGGGCGCTGGAGCAGCTGGCCGCGGCCGACGGAGCCGTGGCCGTCCTGGCCGCGGCAACTGATCATGGCAGCGAGGTGCTCGCGCATCTCGGTGCGCTGACGGGCCTGCCTGTCGCTGCGAACTGCGTCGCGGTTGCGCCGGACGGTCCCGGCCAGTGGCAGCTGACCAGGCAGCGCTGGGCGGGCAGCCTGCTCGAGGACGCGGTCCTGGAGGCGCCGTGCGCGCTGCTGACGGTCGCCGCCGACGCACTGCCGGCTAGCGGCGACGCCGGACCCGCCGACGCCGACGCCGACGCCGACTGCCGACGCTGGCACCGGCGCCGACGCCGGCGCCGGCACCGGCACTGCGCACCGGCACGCCGGCGCCGACTGCTGGCGCTGGCGCAGCGCGCCGAGCCGGCCGCCGCCCCGCCGCCCCGGTTGCGTCGCGCACTTTTGTGCCGGAACTGCAGCCGGCTGACCTCCGGGTCTGCGCAACGGAGTCGGCCGAGCAGAGCGCGGGCATGTCGCTGGCGACTGCCCGCGTCGTGGTCGGCGGCGGGCGCGGCGTCGGGGGTCCGGAGGGATTTGCCGCGCTCGAGGAACTCGCCGGCCTGCTCGGTGGCGTGGTCGGCGTGTCCAGGGTGGTTACGAGCCAGGGCTGGCGGCCGCACCGCCAGCAGGTCGGCCAGACCGGCACGAAAATCTCGCCGGAGCTCTACCTCGCCTGCGGCATCAGCGGCGCGATCCAGCACATGGCCGGCTGCCTGTCCGCCCGGCACATCGTGGTGGTCAACACCGATCCGGACGCGCCGATCATCGCGCACGCTGAGTACGCCGTCATCGGGGACCTCAGCGAGGTAATCCCGGCGCTGGTGGCCGCGATCAGGGACGCGCCGGCTGGTAGCGGCTGACGCCGACAAGCAAGATCACTTGTCGTGGGGACTTTTCAGCGCTATCCGACGAAAACTCTCCACGACAACTGATCTTGAGCTTCCAGAGACTCATGGGGGCCGAGTCAGTGTGCCTATAGCCGCACCAACTCGGCCCCCACGTCTGCGGGAGGCTAGTTCGACCTGATCCAGGTGTTGCTGAACGCGCCCGAGCTCGAGATCGAGCTGGTCGAGTCCTTGTCCCTGCCGCTGTTGTCGATCATGACGATGGACGTCGGGCTCTGCGTGCCCATCGAGGTCCCGTTGGCCGATGCAGCCGTGTAGTTGATGGTGCCGAAGTCAGCCAGCGGCAGGATGCCGCCGCTGCCCGTGCAGCACGGGGCTTCGGTGATGACCTCGGCGGACGACCGGGAGAAGCCGCTCTCGTTGATGGTCTTGGTCTCGGTCCAGCCCCTGGTGCTGTCCTTGAGCACCAGCGTGTAGGTGTCCGTGCCGGAGAAGGTAACCGACGCGGTGATGCTGTCGCCTGGCTCGACCGTGTTGGTGTAGTACACCGGGTCCGCCGGATACATCTCGTACCAGCCGTAGTAGTCCGGCGTCCTGCCGTCGCAGTCGGAGTCGGTTCCGGTCTGCTCGACCGAGTCGCTGCTGTAGCCGTCGAGACCGACCCAGAACGCGGCGTACTTAGTTCCGTTGCAGGTGGCAGTCGGCTGCTTCCAGCTGGCGGACACGCTCTTGAACGCGCCGGTGCCGCCGGTCACTGCGTAGCCGGACCAGTTTGTGCTCTCGGCCTGATACCGGCCTGTCCGGCCCTCAGTGCGCGCGGCGCCAGATCCCTTCAGCATGATCCCGCCGGGCTTGAAGCCGCTCGCTGCCGCGCCGCCGGGGCGTACGGAAGTGGTGGAGGGATGGTGCACAGTCGCTGCCGAGGCGTTACCGACAGCCAGTCCGAGTAGGGAGCCGACGGCGATCACTACCGTGGCGAGGGGAATGCTCCAGCGTCTCAACATCAGTCTCCTTTGGCCGGGTTGTGTCGTGGCGCATTCGAGCTTGAAAAAAGCCCAGACTCATCCTGAGTCCGGGCAAAATACAAAACAGAGCATTCAAGCCACTCATTCACCACGAGCAGGGCATCGTCGTGAACGTACAGTGGCCGATGGTCATGGTTAAACAAAGCAAAGGTAAAGAGTAAGTAGATCCTCTGGTCGTTATCGAACTTCCTGCGAAATGTCGCACTGGAATTGACTATTCATACCTTTTATTAGGTTCTGCGCGCGGGTCGAACTGGCCCAGCGGGAGCCGCGCCTGCGCCGTCTGGGCCAGCCGGCGCGAGCGGCGGTCCTCGCGGCCGGCAGGCCACCTGCCATCGGCCGCCAGCCGGTTGGCTCTAGGCCACAGCCGGCCGGTTGGCTCAGGCCACGGCTAGCTGGCGACCGCTCGGCCACGGCTGGTCCGGCAGCTCCCCGGCCACGGCTGGCTGGTACACCCCTCGGCCACGGCTGGCCGGCGACTCCCTGGGCCACGGCTGGCCGGCACGCCCCTCGGCCACGGCCGTCAGCCAATGCGCAGGCGAGCCCGCACCGGACGATGGTCGGAACCGGCCGGCGGCAGGACGCGCCCCTCGGCCTGGCCGGAGCCGCGCGCCGCGAGGATGTGATCCAGCTGGATCCGCGGCCGTCCGGCCGGATAGCTGCGTCCCCGTACCGCCGGCGCGTACCCGGGCACCAGCCGCGCCAGCAGGCCCGGCATGTTGAGGTCGCCGGCCACGATGGTGGCCGCAGGCGCCGCACGGCTCTTGCTCGCCCCCAGGGCCTCGCAGCAGCCTGCGCAGCTGCAGCGGGCTGGTGCCAGCATGGGTCAGGTGCGTGCCAGCCACCCGGACGACAGCGCCGCCCGGCAGCGCGAGCCAGGCAACCTGGGCAACGCGCGGCACGGAGTCCGCGGGAGCGCAGCCGAGACCGATCAGCTGGTACCCCGTCACCGGCAGCGTCGTCAGGATCGCGATGCTCAGCTCGCCCGGACCGGAAACGGACCGCACGCCGAGTGAGGCAACGCTGCGCCGGCGGCACATCGGAGCGCGCAGCACCCGTGCGCCGAGCTTGGCCGCCGCCTCGGCGACCGGATCGGCCGCGTCCGGCGCCGCGGGCTGCCAGACCTCCTGGAGGCAGATGACCTCGGCGTCGAGCTGGCAGATCGCAGCTGCCGCATCATAGGGCTCGTCGTCGCGGCCGAAGCCGCAGTGCAGATTCAGGCTGGCCACAGTCACCGTGTCGATGACGGCAGCCTACCGGCGGCAGGTCTCGCGGGCCGCCGTGGCGTCCTCGGTCCGCCGTTCTGGATCGGCCCTGCTGTCCGGGATCTGGCATACCCCCAGGCTGTGCATATTGCTGTGGATATCCAGTGGATAAACGATGGTCTCGGGGGATAACAAACAGTTGGCTGTGGACAGCAAAAGAATCTTGAAAAGGTAACTGAAAAGCCTTGCGCGCCCAGTGCCGGAGGCAGTAGAAATTCACTCACCACCTGAACAGCCGGCCACCTCGGGGGTAACTCCGGGGGCCTCGCGAGATCCGGGAGACCGGGGATCGCGTCGGTCGGCGAGTAAGGAGGCAGGTCTGGACGCAGCGCGGACTAGTCGAGGAATCGGCAGGTCAGCGGCGCGGTTCAGGTCCAGTGAGGCCCCTGCATCTCATACATGCGGGGGCCTCACCGCTGTGTGCGCATCGTCAGCCGAAGCCTGCGGGCGGCTTGCCAGGGTACCGCCAGACTCCGCGCTAAAGAATCTTGATGCGCTTTTCCGAAACCTCTTGCGCGCGCCTATGCGCGAGCAGTAGAAAGTCTTTCACAGTCAGGACGGATTCTGGTCCCCCGGAGCGATCCGCGGATGGCGAATAGCGGGTAACTGCGAATTGCCCCAGATCCGGCCTGGCAGTGCAGGCCGTGCGAGCGGACGTGCGCCGAGCAATCGGCGGGCAGCCGTGAGCATGCCTGGCTGAGGCCCCTCCATCTCATACATGGAGGGGCCTTCAGTCCTGTTCGGGCCCGGTCTCTTCCGGCTCAGTCTGTCCGCCGCCTTGCACCGCGCATGCAACAGCCCGTCCCGTCCCCGGAGGGACGAGACGGGCTGCCGTTGTGGTTGCTTGCTAGCTGACCCGTGTCTCCTACCGCCCGGCGAGCTGCCTGGCCAGGTCGCGGAGAAGGGCGCTGCCGCCGTAGAACCCGCTCGTGTTTGAGGCAGCGGGTTGGTGGACGACGGCACCATGTTGATCTGAGCGAGCCGGTAGGAGCTGCTGCTGCCGCTGACGGTCGACTTGGCCCTGTAGGCGAGTGCCGGAACGGCTGACGGAGCCCGGCGCGGCGGGTGCGCTTCTGGCCTGTCATAGTGGCCGCCGTGGGGATCTCGGACCGGACCGGAACGCCGGAGGGCCGGACGGCCCGGCTGCTGCGCTGGCAGGCTGACGCGTGCCGGGAGCTCGGCAGCCCGCTCTACGGCGACCTGCTGACGCACGCTGCCGCCGATCTGCTCGCCGGCGGCCCGACGGCTGAGGTCCTTCGCGGGCATCTCGATGACCGGCTCTCCAGCGTGCTGGCATTGCGGCTGCTGGGAGGCGCGCATGCGCTGGCGCTGTCCGGTCATGCACCCGACCTGGCAGCGTTCTACCCCAGCGCGGGCGGCACGCCGGAGAGCGAGGCAGGAAGCCCGCGTGCCTGGGCAGCGCTCCGGCGCACCTTCACCGAGCACGGCGAGGAGCTGCGCGGCTGGCTCGACCGCCCGCCGCAGACCAACGAGGTCGGCCGGTCGGCCGCGCTGCTCGGCGGACTGCGGTTCATCGCGGCCGAGGCGGACCTGCCGGTCCGGCTGGTGGAGGTCGGCGCCAGCGCCGGGCTGAATCTGCGTGCCGATCACTACTGCGTGCCGGGCGCGGTCGGCAGGTACGGAAACCCGGATTCACCAGTCCTGCTCACCGACGGGTGGCTCGGCACATCTCCGCCGGCCAGCCGCATCGAGGTGATCGGCCGGACCGGCGGGGACCTGGCGCCACTCGACCCGCTCACCGCGGCCGGCCGGCTGCGGCTCACCGCCTACGTCTGGCCGGACCAGACTGACAGGCTGAGCCGCCTGCGCGGCGCGTTCGGGATAGCGCAGCAAGTTCCGGCTGAGGTGCGGGCCGAGCCAGCGCAGTCGACGGTCGCGCGGACAACGCTGGAGCCCGGTTCATGGACGGTGCTGTGGCACTCGATCTTCCGCCAGTACCTGAGCGAGCTGCAGCGGGCCGAGCTGGCCGGCCGCGTTGCCGAGCTCGCGGCGACGGCGACGGACGCGGCCCGGTTCGCGTACCTGTACCTGGAGCAGTCACGGGCGGGCGGCTGCCCGGTCATGCTCACGACCTGGCCGGGCGGCCAGCGCCGCGTGCTCGGGTCGGCGCCCGCGCACGGCCTTCCGGTGCACTGGCTGCAGCACCCGGCGCCCGGCTAGCAGTGTCCGGCAGCCATCCTGGCACCGGCCGGCAAAGCCGATGGCTCCCCGGCGGCCGGCGTCACCATCAGCTCAAGCTCGCGCTCCAGGCTGCCGGTGCCGACGTCGATGGTGCGCAGCGGCAGGCCGAACTGCGCGGCGATCTCGGCTGCCTTCTCCTCCAGCACGGCGGTCCGGTCCTGCGCGAGCCAGACCAGCCGCCGGTAGTGCCCGAAGTAGTCGGCCCACAGTTCCGGGTGGCGGTCCAGCCCGAGGCCGGACAGCACGGTCGCCCGGAAGCTGCGCACCAGGAAGTCGGTCAGCAGGTAGGTGCCGGGCTGGCGGGCGAGCAGCGCCCGCACCCGGCTGGCACCGCCGAGAACGTCGTAGCAGTGCAGCCCCCGCAGCCGGGTGACGCCCAGCTGGCTGCACAGCTCATCGAGCGCGCCGTAGCTGCCGCAGTCGGCGTACCCGAGCGCGACCCGCAGCCCGCGCGCCTGCAGCGGGGCGGCCAGCTCGGCAATGGCCGGCGCGATCCGGTCCGGCCGGTTGTGCAGGACGGCCGGTACCGGGTGCACCTCGACCGGCCAGCCGCGACGGCCGGCGATGTCGCGGACATGGCCGGCGATCGCGCCGCAGGCGATGACGGCAAGAGCCTGACCACCCTCAGGGCGGGAACGAGGTCCCCCGAGCCAGCTGCCGTCAGGCCGGGAACTGCAGCTGGTCGACGAACGCGTCGTTGAACCCCTCGCGATCGGAGAGCTCGACATATCTCACCTCCCCGAGCAGGGCGAGTGCGGCGGCACGCTCGCGGACGGAGAGCAGGGCCATCTTGGCGCCCTCGCCGGCCACGTTGCCTGCGCTGATCACGCGCAGTACCGGCAGCCGCGGCACCAGGCCGAGCGCGATCGCGCTTGAGGGTGACAGGTAGCTGCCGAACGAGCCGGCCAGCAGCACCTGCTGGACGTCCCCGGCCTGCAGGCCGGCTTCCTCGAGCAGGACGCGCCAGCCGGTAGCAATCGCGGCCTTGGCGAACTGCAGTTCCCGGATGTCGCGCTGTGTCAGGTAGACCGACGCGGCCACATCACCGGGGCCGCCGCGCCAGTGCAGCACGAAGACCCGCTCCTGGCCGAGCATGGTCAGCCGCGATGCCAGGGCCGGGGCGAGCGCTGCCGCGGTCTCGTCGGGCACGAGACGCCCGGAGTGATCGAGCAGCCCGGTTTTCACCAGGCCGGCGACCGCGTCGACGAGGCCGGACCCGCACAGGCCGGTCGCCTCGCAGTCGCCGATCACCGTCAGTATCAGCTCGCCCGGCGTGATCGAGACGCCCTCGATGGCGCCGTCGGATGCCCGCATGCCGCACCGGATGGCGGCGCCCTCGAAGGCAGGGCCGGCCGGCGCCGCGGTTGCCAGCAGCCAGTCCCGGTTGCCGAGCACGATCTCGCAGTTGGTGCCGATGTCGATGAACAGCCGGGTTCTGGCGTCCCGGTTCATGCCCGACGCCAGCAGCCCGGCAGTGATGTCGCCGCCGACATACGCGCCGAACGCGGGGAACACGAACGCCCGCGCCTGCGGATGCACGGGCAGGTCGAGGTCAGCGGCCGCCACGTCCGGCAGCTGCCGCGCGGCCATGATGAACGGCGCCACGCCCAGCGGCTCCGGATCGATGCCGAGCGCGATATGCGTCATCGTCGCGTTGCCGGCGACCGCGACCTCGGCGATGTCAGCCGGATCCGCGCCAGCCTGGGCGCAGACCTCGGCCGACAGCTCGGCGAGGGTCTCGCGCGCCAGCCGTCCCATCGTCTCCAGTGCCGACGGATCCATCATGGTCGCGCTGATCCTGGTGATCACGTCCGCGCCGAACGGCTGCTGCTTGTTGAGCATGGACGCGACGGCCAGCGGCGTGCCGGTGCCGAGGTCCAGCAGGGTGGCGACCACGGTCGTCGTGCCGAGGTCGAAGGCGAGGCCGAGCAGCCGGCTGGTGGTGTCGCCCGGCTGAACGTCGATCAGCATGTCGTCGACGATGACCGCGGTCACCTTGTAGTCGGCGGACCGCAGCCGCTGACCGAGGCTCCGCAGGACAGCGAGGTCCACCCGGAGCTCCAGGTCGTCCAGCGCGGCCAGGACGCGCTCGAGGTCGGTCTGCTGATCGGACAGTGACGGCTCGGTCAGCTCCAGGTAGCGCTTCTGCGCGGCCGGACGGAGGATGACCTGCCTGCCGACGCCGACGGTGGCGGCTTTCGGCCTGGTCACCAGCGGCGGAACCTCGACCAGGGCGTCAGCATCGGCGAGCGCCCGGCAGGCCAGCCGCCAGCCGTCGCGCAGTTCGTCCGGTGAGAAGGCGCGCGCGTCGAGCGGGGACACCGGGACGCTGCCGTCGGCGATCCGGACCCTGCACTTCTTGCAGGTGCCGTGGCCACCACAGGTTGAGTCGATGGCGATGCCGTTCCAGCTGGCGGCGTCGAACAGCGTGACACCCGGCGGCACGCGAACACGCAGCCCGCTTGGCTGGAACTGGAGCTCGACCCGAGCTGGCAGGCCGACCGCCGGGTCAGCGGCCGTGCGGGTCACGGTGTCTCCGCCGCGGCGGCGGCAGCCGCGGCCTGGCGGGCCCGGTGCGCGGCAATCCAGGCGGCGCCCCACGGATCGCGGTTGGTCAGCAGGTCCGCTGCCTTGGCTGCCTGGACCAGCTGCGGCGACCGGGCGTCCATGATGGCGCTGGTGAGCCCGGCCGCGATCGCCATCGGCAGGAAGGCGGCGCCGATCGAGCCGCGGTCCGGCATGCCGAACGACACGTTGGACGCGCCGAGCGTCATGTTGACGCCGAGCTCCGACCGCAGCAGCCCGATGGTTTCCAGCGTGCGCAGCACCAGCGAGGTGTCCGCGCCCACCGGCATCGCGAGCGGATCGATGATGATGTCGTCGAGCGGGATGCCGTACTTGCCGGCCGCGACGTCCACGATCTTGTGAGCCAGCTCGAGCCGCCTGGCAGGCTGCTCCGGTATCTCCTCCTCGTCGTTGGGCAGCGCGATCACCGCAGCGCCGTGTCGTTTCACCAGCGGCAGGATCGCGTCCAGCCGCTCGTCCTCGGCGGTGACCGAGTTCACCAGCGCCTTGCCCTGGTAGGCGGCGAGTCCGGCCTCGAGGACCTCGACGATGGAGGAGTCCAGGCAGAGCGGCAGGTCGCAGAGCGACTGGATGAGCCTGACCGCGCTGGTCATCAGCTCGGTCTCGTCGCATAGCGGAGCGCCCATGTTGACGTCGAGCACCATGGCGCCGCCCGCGATCTGCTGCGCGACGTCGATCTCGATGCGGGACAGGTCGCCGCGCCGCAGCTGCTCCTGGAAGATCTTGCGGCCGGTCGGGTTGATCCGCTCGCCGATGATGCAGAACGGATTCTCCCCGCCGATCCGCAGCTCGCGGGTTGCGGAGGAGAGGACTGTTTCCATGGCCTGGGGATCCGTTTCTGTCGCTGGCGTGCGAGCGGGTGGCTGGGCGATGGGGCGCTGGGCGTGCCTACGCGGGCGCGACGGCCCGGCGGCGCTGCAGCAGTTCCTTCGCGCGGACGACGGCCGCTGACGCGTCCGCGGCGTAGCCGTCGGCGCCGACGACGTCCGCGTACTCCTGGGTCACCGGGGCGCCGCCGACCATGACGATCACCTGGTCGCGCAGCCCGGCCTTCTGCAGTGCGTTGATGTTGGCCTTGAACATCGGCATGGTCGTGGTCAGGAACGCCGAGAAGCCGACGATGTCCGGCTGGTGCTCGCGGATCGCGTCGAGGAACTTCTCCGGCGCTACCTGGACCCCGAGGTCGATCACCTCGAAGCCGGCGCCCTCGAACATGATGTTGACCAGGTTCTTGCCGATGTCGTGGACGTCGCCCTTGACGGTCCCCATCACGATCTTCCCGATCGTCTGCGCGCCGGTCTCGGCCAGCAGCGGCCGCAGGATCTCCAGCGCCCCGGCCATCGCCTTGCCGGCGATGAGCATCTCCGGCACGAAGAAGTCACCGCGCTCGAACCGGGCGCCGACCTCCTCCAGCGACGGGATCAGCGCCTCGTAGAGCAGGGTCTCGGGCCCGAGGCCGAGCTCCAGGCCCTGCCGGGTGAGGCTGAGTACCTCGGGGGCATTGCCTACGAGCGTGTAGTCGTACAGCTGGCGGAGCAGCTCGTCTGAGGTCACGAGGCACCTTCTTCCTGTGGGTGCGGAGCGGGCAGGGCGGGCGAGTAGCCGAGCAGGGCTGACAGCGAACGGGCGGCGGTCATGCAGCTGGCCGCGGCGGCGGGGAGCGCGGGCCCGGTCAGCCGGCTCGCCGGGCCGGAGACTGACAGTGCTGCGACGGCGGTGCCGCCGTCGGCAAAGACGGGCGCGGCGACCGCGACCAGGCCTGGCTCGAGCTCTTCCACGGTCACGGCGTAGCCGCGCTCGCGGACCGTCGGCGAGGTCGGCCGCGAGCTTGGTCCGGCTGGTGATGGTGCGGTCGGTGCGCTGCTCCAGGCGCCCGCCGGGCAGCTCGGCTGCGCCGAAGGCGAGCAGGACCTTGCCCAGCGCGGCGCAGTGCAGCGGGACGGCGAGGCCGACCCAGTTCGTGCCGCCGATCAGGTACCGGCTGTCCACCTGCGCGATCTGCTCGACCTGGCCGCCATCGCGGGGAACGCCGAGGTTGACCGTCTCCCCGGTCTCCCCGCCGAGCCGGGCGAGCACGGGCTGGGCGACGCTGACCAGGTCCGCCTCAGCGCCGCCGCGCCAGGCATAGGAGACGAAGACCTCACCGGGCGAGAACCGGCCTGGCCACATCGCGGCGCACGAGCCCGTTCCGCTCCAGGGCCGTGAGCAGCCGGGACGTCGTGCTCTTCGCCAGCCCGCTGGCAGCCGTCAGCTCGGCGAACGAGACCGGGTCGCGGTGCCGCGCGACCTCGATGAGCAGCTGTGCCGCCCGGTCGACGGCCTGGGTCCCGGTGGGAGATGACACGGCAGTGGCCGCCCCTGGCGCTCGCATTGTGATCCTTCGATGCCTAGTTCCATACTACGGAACCTTGTTCTACGATGTGATCCTAGATTCGGCCATTCGTGCCGGTCAAGACAGTGCCTATTCCGCCGGTTTTCCGCTGCACAGTTGAGGTGGCAATGTTCCGAAACACGATGCCGAGGTACGAGATCCTGTCGCCGGATGCGATCGGCGTCCTGGACAGGGGCTGGCGGCGCATCGTCTCCGAGATCGGCGTGCAGTTCGCGAAGCCCGAGGCGGTCGAGCTGTTCCGCAAGGCCGGTCAGAAGACTCGACGGCGAGGTCGTCTATCTCGACCCGGAGTTCGTGCTCGCGCAGGTCGCGCTCGCGCCGCGCGAGTTCGATGTGCAGGCCAGGAACCCGGCTAACAGCGTGCATATCGGCGGCGACGACATGGTCTTCAGCGCGGTCTACGGCTCGCCGTTCGTACGGGAGGGCGACGTCCGCCGCGACGCGGCGATGGAGGATTTCCGCCGCCTGTGCATGCTGTCGCAGTCGTTCGGCCAGCTCGACTCCGCCGGCGGCGTGATCTGCGAGCCGAACGACACCCCGCTCGACTCCCGGCACCTGGACATGATCTACGCGCTGCAGACGCTGACCGACAAGATCTACATGGGCAACGTCGTATCCGGGCCCAACGCCGCCGACACCATCGCGATGACCGAGATCCTCTTCGGCGGCCGCGACGCCATCGAGGCCGTTCCCGCCACGATCTCGCTGATCAACTGCAACTCGCCGCTGCGCTGGGACGACCGGATGCTGGACGCCCAGTTCGAGTACTGCGCGGCGATGCAGCCGGTGGTGCTGACCCCGTTCCTGCTGATGGGGGCCATGTCACCGGTCACCATCCCGGCCGCGCTGGTGCAGCAGCTCGCTGAGGCACTGGCCGGGATCGCGCTGGCGCAGCTGATCAGGCCGGGCTGCCCGGTGATCTTCGGCTCGTTCCTGTCCAACATCGACATGCAGTCGGGCTCGCCGAGCTTCGGCACGCCCGAGTCGGGGATCGGGCTGCTGTGCACCGGGCAGCTCGCGCGGCACTTCGGCCTGCCCTTCCGGACGGGCGGCGGCCTGAACTCCAGCCAGACCTGCGACGCACAGGCGGCGTATGAGTCGCTGATGACGCTGCTGCCGACGTTCCTGGCCGGCACGAACTTTGTGATGCACGCGGCCGGCTGGCTCGAGGGCGGCCTGGTGTCGTGCTACGAGAAGTTCATCGTCGACATCGAGCTGCTGCGGATGCTGCGGGTCGAGTTCACGCCGCTGGAGATCGACGAGGCGGCGCTGGCGTTCGGCGCGCACGAGGAGGTCGGCCACGGCGGCCACTTCCTCGGCGCGGCGCACACGATGGAGCGGTTCCGCGAGTGCTTCTACCGGCCGCTGCTGTCCTCGACCGCGAACTACGAGCGCTGGCTGCGGCTCGGCGGCAAGGACGCGACGGCCAGGGCCGGCGAGATCTGCGCGAAGACGCTCGCGGACTACCAGCAGCCGCCGCTCGACGACTCGATCCGGGACGAGCTCGAGGCGTACGTGACCCGGCGCCGGGCCGAGCTGGGCGACTGACTCCCGGCCATCGGCATTGCTTTCCCCTGAGCCACAGTGGGCTTACGCGCGGCTAAAAAGTGCCGGCTGCCGGGTCGGCTCCGCGCGCCGGGACCTGTTTGTCCATTTAAATCGTTCGTAGTGCTGACAATAGGGCCAATCTTTGACGTCGTATCGCCGCAATTGCGCGTATCCTAACCGAGACCTGGCCGAGACAAAATCGTGCTCAGTCGGCCGGCGTGTCGGGCGATCTGCGCCTTTGCGGCTTCCTGGCCTGCTACATTCCGTGTGGTCAAGGCACCCGTGAGTCGACCGGGAGCAACTTCGTCAGAAAGTAACGTGTGAACGAACGCATCACTCGCTGCGCACCGAGGAGCATCCCTACCCAGCTGCGCGGCGTGGTGCAGACCGCGCTCGCGGTCCTCGTTTTGCTGGTTGCATCTATCGGGCTCACCCAGACGTCTCAGGCCAGGGCAGCTACCGCATCCGCCTCCGCGGCTCTGACGGCAGCGCGCATGCGCCTGGCGGTCTGGCGCTACGCGCTCAAGCAGCGCGGCAAGCCCTACATCTACGGCGGTACCGGGCCCGCGGGCTATGACTGCTCGGGCCTGGTCTACGCCGCGTACCGGGCGACCGGGATCAGCCTTCCGCGCACCACCTACGGAATGCTCGGCAGCTGGCGCCTGGTCCGGATCTCCAAGTCGCAGGCTCAGCGCGGCGACCTGGCCTTCTTCGGCTCTGGTCACGTGGAGATCTACGACTGGGGCAACTGGACCTACGGCGCGCAGGAGACCGGCACCCGGATCGGGTTCCACCTGATGAACTCGTACTGGCACCCGACCATGTACTTCCGGGTGCGCGCCTAGCGCACCGCGCACGGCCACGCCGCCTGCAGCAGCGTCGCTGCGGCGGCCGCCCGGCCTCCGGGTACTCCTCCCGCGTCCCTCGCGCCCGCGCCGTCTTCCCGGCGTCGCCAGGAAAACCCTCCGCGCAAAAGTTGTTGGCGGCCGCCTGGCTCAGCACTCCTACCGGTGTCACGCACACTGACCGCGCGCCCGCAGGGCGCCGGCGCACCGGAAGGAACCTCGCATGAACACTCTGGGCAGGGCAGCAGCCGTAGCGGGCAGTCTCGCGTCAGCCGCAGCGGTTGCGGTCGCCGTGATCCTGCCGGTGCACCACTCCGCTCCCGCCAGCGCGGCCGCCGGGGCGTCCGCCGCCGCAGTCGCGACACGGGGCAGCGGGAGCCAGGGCAGCGGGAGCCAGGGGAGCGAGGCGCGGCAGGCTCAGCCGCATCCGGCACCGGCAGTTCTGGCAGCGGCTGGGCAGGTGCAGGCTCTGTGGGTGCAGGCTCTGGCGGTGCTGGCTCTGGCGGTGCTGGCTCTGGCGGTGCTGGTTCTGGCAGTGCTGGCTCTGGCAGTGGCGATCCGGGTAGGAGCACCTCGGGACCGGGCGGCTCCGGCTCGCAGGGCGCGGGCGGCGGCTCCGGTGTCATCCACCCGGTGATCGGATCCCTCCCGCATCTGGTGATCCCGGTCGTCACCGCGATCCCCAGCCCGAGCGGCACCATCGGCGACGCTGGCGTGCCCTGCCTGCAGGGCTTCGTCTGGCGCAAGGCCTACAGCGGCGACTACGTCTGCGTCACGCCCGCCACCCGCAGTCAGGCAGCAGCTGACAACGCGGCCGCCGTCAGCCGGGTGCAGCCTGGCGGAGGAGCCTACGGCGAGTACACCTGCCTCCAGGGTTACGTCTGGCGGCAGGTCGTGCCGGACGACTACACCTGCGTGACCCCGGCTGTGCGCGCGCAGGCGGCTTACGACAACTCCCAGGCGGGGAGCAGGGTCGCGCTGCTCAGCCTCTGGGTCAGTGACTGGACGCCGCCGTCGCAGTCCACGCAGAGCTGCTCCGGTGACGTGTGCACGACCACCGACGGCGGCTGGACGGGGCCGAACTTCCAGATCAACGGCGACCTCTTCAACTTCGGCCCGGTCGTGCTTCAGGTCCGCAGCAGCAGCGGCACCGTGCTCTGGTCGACGACGGTGACCGCGACGACCTACACCGGATTCCCCGGCGGCGCGCTGTACGCGCAGACCCCGATCGGCGACTGCTCGGCAGTCCCCGGAACGACGGACAACGACTACGTGATCGCTTACGACACGGTGTCCGGGCGCTGGTCCGGCGAGCTTCCGATCGATTCCGACTGCGCCTCGTTCTGATGCCGGACGGCGGCCGCTGGACCACGCGCCGCCCGCGCGCGGCCCGGCGGCCGATCGCCGCGAGCGTACGTGACCGAAATGTTGGCAGTCAGCCTGTCTCGCGGCGCCCGGCTACTCCTACGGTTAGCCCATGCAGGACCGCGAGATCGTTGCTGCCGTGGTCGCCGGTGACGCGGCCGGGCTCGCCGCCGCCTACGACCGGTACGCGGCGCCGCTGCACGCCTACTGCCGCTCGCTGCTGGCCGAGCCTGCCGATGCGGCGGACGCGGTTCAGGACACCTTCGTCATCGCGGCGGCAAAGCTCGGCGAACTGCGCGACCGCGACCGGCTGCGGCCGTGGCTGTACGCGGTGGCCAGGAACGAGTGTCACAGGCGGCTGCGCGGCCGTGCCCGGCTCGCGTCGCTGGAAGAGGCAGGCGAGGTGACGGATACCGCCGCCGACCAGCCTGCCGCGGCCGCCGACCGGGCCGGCCTCCGCGACCTTGTCACCGCCGCGGTCGCCGGGCTCAATCCCGGCGACCGCGAGGTCATCGAGCTCAACCTGCGGCATGACCTCGACGGCGCCGACCTGGCCGACGCGCTCGGCGTCCCGCTCAACCAGGCGCATGCGCTGGCATCGCGGGCGCGGGGACAGCTCGAGCGCTCGCTTGGCGCGCTGCTGGTCGCGCGGACCGGGCGCGCATCCTGCGCCGAGCTCGCTGCGCATCCTGGCCGGCTGGGACGGCACGCTGACCGTTCTGCTGCGCAAGCGCGTGAGCCGGCATATCGAGAGCTGCGAGATCTGCGGCGAGCGCCGGCGGCGGGAGCTCAGCCCGGCGATGCTGTTCAGCATCCTGCCGCTTGTCGCACTCCCGGCCGGGTTGCGGCACCAGGTCCTCCGGCTGGTCAGCGACGTCTCGCCGGACGCCGCCAGGTACCGGGCCCTGGTGGCCGGCCGGGCCGGGCCGTTCGGCGCGGCCGGCTTCCCGGTCCAGCTCGCCCGGCTGGCACCGGGCGGCGGCTGCGGGCGCGTCCGCACGCGGGTATCTACGCGGCAGCAGCCGCAGTGCTCGTGGTCGCCGCCGGGGCGAGTGCTGCCGCCGTCCGGCTGGGACACGATCACGATGCCGCTGACCGCCGCGGTGCGGCCGCCACGGTGACGGTCACCGCGCCAGCCGCAGTCTCGGTCTCCGTCGCGGTGCCGCAGCCCGCACCGCCGGCGCTCCGCGACCCGCGCGACAGGTACCGCGCCTGCGCCTTCCGCCACTCCGGCGCCCCCGGCCTCGGCCCCGGCCGGGACGGCGAGCCCGTCACCCGCTGCCTCGCCGTCGCCGCCTCTCTCGCCGGGCACGCTTGAAGCGTCGACGACGGTCGTCAGGCTGCCCTCGTCGGCGCCGTACACCGGCACGTTCACCCTGACGGCCGCCCGGCGGCCCGGTGACCTACTCGATTGCCGTCCCGGCCGCCGAGCAGGCCTACCTGAGCCTGACGCCGGCGGCCGGGACCCTGCGCAGCGGTCACGCACAGGTCATTACCGTCACCGTGACGCCCACGCCCGGCGGCCCGCCCCCGGCGTTCTACAACACGGTGACGGCGGATCCCGGCGCGATCACGATCACTGTCTACTACCCGCCGTCCGGCTAGCCGGGCTGCCTCGGTCGAGCTGCCTGCCGGCCGGTGCCGCATCCGGGCGCTCGGGCTCGGGCCGGCGGGGCGGCCGGGCAGCAGGAGCGCGGGCAGCACGGCCAGCGCGCAGAACCCGGTGCACCACCAGAAGGTGCGGTCGAACGCGGCGGTGATCCCGGCCGGACCCGGATGGGCGGCCGCCTGCCGGGACAGGATGACGACGAGGACCGCGGCACCAAAGGCTCCGCCGACCTGCTGCATGATCCTGGTGACGCTGCTGGCATGCGGAAGCACCGGTCTCGGCAGTCCCTGGAAGGCGCCGGCCATCAGCGCGATCGTCGCAGCGCCGAGTCCGGCACCGCGCACGACCAGGGCCGCGCCGAGCAGCACCTCGCTGGTGTGCGGGCCGGCCAGCGCGAACGGCACGGTGCCCGCTGCCGCGAGCGCGATGCCCGCCACGCGACACCGGCCGCGGCCCGATGCGGTCGGTGAGCTTCCCCACGATCGTGCGCGGCAGGATGCTGCCAATGCCCTGGGGCACCAGCAGCAGGCCGGCCGTCAGGGCGCTGTACCCGCGGGCCTGCTGGAAGTACAGCGGGAGCAGCAGCATCGCTCCGTAGATCGACAGCCCGGCCAGGAACATCAGGCTGCTGGCGGCAGCGAAACTGCGCGAGCGGAACAGGCGGAGGTCGACCAGCGGCTCGCCGGTCATCCGCAGCGCGTGGACGGCGAATGCGGCCAGGAGCACGGACCCGGCCAGCAGCGGGATCAGCACGCGCAGATGGCCGAATCCGCCTGCGCTGCTCACCTGCGCGAGGCCGTACAGCAGGGCGGCCAGTGCCGGGCAGAGCAGCACCAGCCCGGTGATGTCGAGGCGCGGCCGGGCCCCGGCTGCCGCCGCGGCCTGCCCTGGCCGTCCGGCAGGCAGTCCGCGCCAGGCGAGGATCATCCCGGTCAGGCAGATGGGAACGTTGACGTAGAAGATCCACCGCCAGCTGACGTTGCTGATGATCAGGCCGCTGATGACCGGGCCGAGGATCGGGACGACGGCGACCGGCAGGCTGACTGAGGCCATCAGCCGGCCCAGCTGACGGCCGCCGGCGGCCTGCGTGATCAGCGTGGTCAGCAGCGGCAGCAGCAGGCCGCCGCCGAGGCCCTGGAGCACCCGGAAGCCGATCAGGCTGCCGATGTTCCAGGCCGCGCCGGACAGTACCGAGCCGGCCAGGAAGACCGTCAGCGCGAACAGCCACGAGGCGCGGCCGCCGAACCGGGCCAGCGCCCAGCCGCTCAGCGGGATCACCATGCCGAACGACAGCAGGTAGCCGGTGATCACCCACTGGATCTGCGACACGGTGGCGTGCAGATCGCGGCCGACGGTGTCGATGGCCACGTTGACGATCGTGGTGTCCAGGAGCGACGGGATGGCTCCGAGCAGGAGGATGACGATGAGCCTGACCAGGGCCGGGTCGAGCTTGTCCCGGCCGGCGGTCGTGCTGCCAGCAGGAGAAGTGCGCCGCATGGTTAATTACACTACACAGTGCAGTGCAGATATGTAAACCGTGCAGTGCAATTATGTAAACTGTACGGTGTAAGGTAGCCATGGCGGTGGGGCGAGGAGGCGGCAGTGGCGGTCCAGCAGAGGATCCGGCCGAGTTCCGGGCGCGGCCGCCCGGCCGGCGGATCGGAGCGGAAGCGCGCCGCGATCTCGGAGGCCGCACTGCAGCTGTTCCTCCGCGACGGCTACGCCAGGACCAGCGTGGACGCGATCGCCGAGGAAGCGGGTGTGTCCAAGCGCACCATCTACAACCACTACGGCGATAAGGAGAGCCTGTTCCTGTCGGTCGTCAGCGCCACGTATGACTCGATGATCTCGGTCGTGGTCGCGCTCATGGACACATTCCTGACCGACGTGCCGGACGATGCGCGTCGAAGAGAACATCATCGACTTCGCCTGCGCGGCCGCGATGATGGCGGCGCGGTCGCCGGAACGCGCGGCCATCATCAGGCTGATGATGGCCGAGGCGCCGCATTTCGCCGAGCTCCAGGCCTCCAGATGCGGCCCCGCGGCATCACGGCGGCGATCGCCGAGCGCCTGATCAGGCTGGACGCGCGCGGCCTGCTCGACGTGCCCGAGCCGGAGGAGGCAGCCAGCCACCTGTTCGCACTGACGATGGGTCAGATGAACAACCGCTCGCTGTTCGGCGCGATCCCGCTGACCGATGACGAGATCCGGCACATGGCCACCAGCGGCGCGCGGGCCTTCCTGCGCGCTTACCGCCCGGGCTGAGTGCGGGTCCGGACTGCGCTAGCCGGTCTCGGCCTCGGCGAGGAGCTTCTCCGCAGCGTCGATCCTGGCAGACAGCAGGCCAGCTGCCCGGGAGTCCGCGACCGCGCGGCGCAGCAGCTCGGTCGCCCGCTGCCGGTTGCCCGCTTCCAGCTCGGCCTGCGCGAGGGCGGTCAGTCCGCTCGGGGTGAGGCGCTCGTCACCCAGTTCCTCCCGCAGGTCAAGCGAGATCTGCAGGTGCCGCACGGCCTCAGCCGGCTGCCCGGCCTCGACCAGGAAGTAGTAGCCGACGTGGCGGTGCACCTCGGAGCGCAGGTATGCCTCCGGGTCCGCACCCGGAGCGCTGACCAGCTCCAGCGCCTCCCAGTAGTACGGCATCGCGGCATTCCAGTCACTGTGCAGGACCTGGAAGACCAGCCCGAGGCCGAACAGCGACTGCGCCCTCGCGGCCGGCGCGCCAGCCTGCTGCCAGCAGGTCAGCGCCTGCCGGAAGAGCCGCTCCTCCGCGTCGATGTCGCCGGGGGCGACGGCCGTGCCGCCCGTCAGGCTGGTGATGTTCTCGTAGTGCGCCAGCATGCCCAGCAGGTCCAGGGCTCGCGCGCGGGCTACCAGGTCCGGTCCGCAGGAGCGCCTCGGCTTGCGCTGCCTCCAGCTGCTCCCTGGCCACGCTGAAGTCGCCGGTCCTGAAGCCCGCCTCGGCCAGCGCGTCGGCACCGGCGGCGAGCAGGTCCCGGACATGATCGTCACCTTCCGGCATGACCCGATGGTAGTGCCGCGAGCGCCCGGTCCGCTGGCCGCGTGCGGGTAGCGGCCGCGCTGCGCCCGATCTCAGCTGGCCGATGCCGCGGCCTCGGCAGCGACACCGGGCGGTGCGGCGGCGCCGGCGACCGGGAGGACAAGCGCGGACGGGTACAGCTCGCCGTGCTGCACCTGGTGGGTGACCGGCGCCATCCGGGTGCCGTACACCAGGTCAGCGTCGGTGCCCAGGTTCCGCGCGTACCGCGGGTGCGCACCGCCGGACACCTGCAGCCGGATGCGGTGACCGGGCAGGAACACATGCGAGATGTCAGTCAGCGAGATGTCAGCCTGGCGGATCACGCCGGGCGTGACCAGGTCCGGCGAGGACCGGGTGATCTGGTCGGTCAGGTTGCGCGACTGACCGGCGGTGTCGACGTCGCAGAGGCGGACGAACAGATCGTGGTAGGCGTTGTCTGAGCTGACGAACAGCCGCACGGCGGGAACGCCCGCTACCTCCAGGGCGGTCTCGAGCGGCTGCGTGGTGAATGTCAGCACATCCGCGCGAGCCTCAACCGCCGAGTTGTCCCGGCTGCCGCCGCTGCGCAGCGACATGAGCCGGCCGCCGACCGACGGCGTGGGATCGGCCGGGTCGTAACGGAATTCAGTGACCTCGGCGCCGCCGTCCGGCTGCGGGCCGCCAAGCCGGCCCTCCGCCTGCAGGCAGAACTGCGCAGTCGTGTGCTCAGGCGGCCACTGCGCCAGGTCACGCCACCGCTCGGCACCAGATGTCCAGGCCCGCACCGGGCTGGGCCGCGGAGACGCGGCAGCCGGATCGCCGCCCGCATAGGCGTCAAACCAGGCCAGCGTCTCGCGGATGGCCACGCCCATGTCCATCGTCATATGGCTCCACGGCCCGACCGTGAGCGCGACGGGAACGCCGCGCCGCTGCAGCAGGTGATACTGCGCCATCGTCTGCTCGACGAAGAAGTCGTGGAAGCCGCTGATCAGCAGCGTCGGGACGGTGACCCGGTCAAGCGCCGCCGCAGCCGTGTAGTTGTCCCAGTACGGATCCCCCCGCTGCGGATGGGCCAGCCAGTCCGCGTACCACGGTGCACCGGTGCTGATGAGATGCTCGCCGGTGGCCGCGATCGGCAGCCGCTCGGTTGCCGGCGCGAGCCGGGCGTCGGCGTGCATCGTGCGCCAGATCATCCGGATCGCGCTGAGCCGCTCCTGGCTGGCCATCAGGTCGCTCCAGAACAGCAGGTTGTACAGCTCGAACGGGCCGTGGCCGAATCCCGCGGCGGCCAGGTCGTGCGGGCTGATGTGCAGTGCCATCGCTGTTAGCTCGGGTGGCGGGTCGAGCGCCAGCGCCCAGGCCGTGAAGGCCAGGTAGCTGGGGCCGGTGGTGACCAGGTGACCGCTGAACCAGTCCTGGCGCCGCAGCCAGACGACCGTGTCCTGCCCGTCGGCGGCCTCGTCGGCAGCGGGCATGAACTGGCCGCCCGAGCCGAAAGTGCCGCGGGTACTCTGCAGCAGCACGTGGTACCCGCGCTCGGCGTAGGGCCGGACCATCATCGCGGCCTGCGGACCGCGGCCGTAGGGGCTGCGCATCAGGACTGTCGGCCGCGGCCCGCTGCCGACAGGGGCGTAGTGGTCGGCGACCAGCACGGTCCCGTCACGCATCGGCACCTGGAGCCTGCGCTCAACAGTGATCTTGTTGCGCCTCGGCGGCAGCTTGAGTGACCTGCTCATCAGGCCGGCGAGCAGATCCGCCGGGTGATGTGCCGGACGCGGTCCGCTGCTCATCGTGCCCTCCATCCCCACGACTGTCGGGTCTGACGGCAGGATAAACGTAGGCACCATCCGGTACCGTCTCCGGCTGCCCGGCACGCTGGCGGTCCAGGCAGGTCAGTTTCAGCGGGCCGCGGCTGCTTTGCCAGGATGGCCTGGTGACAGGGCTGACGGATGGCATGGCCGCAGTGATCTTCGACTTCTACGGCACGCTGACGCCGATCAGCCCGAGCGAGGCCTGGGCGAGCAACGCGGGCCGGCTGGCAGGCGTGCTCGGGGTGCCGGCCGCGGAGCTCGTGCAGACGCTGGACGATAGTTTCCCCGAGCGGATCAGCGGCGCGCTCGGCGATGTGCGGCAGACCATGCAGACGATCGCTGACCGCCTCGGCGTCCAGCTCACGCCGGAGCAGCTGACGCAGGCCAGCGATACCCGCCGCGCCGTTCAGGAGGCGATGTTCGTGCTGCGGCCCGAGGCTCTGCGCGTGATCGGCACGCTGCGCGCGGCCGGCCTGCGGACTGGCCTTGTCTCGGACTGCACGTCGGAGCTGCCGGACGCCTGGCCGCGGCTGCCGCTGGCGCCGGTGATCGACGCGGCTGTGTTCTCCTGCGTCGAGCGAACGCGCAAGCCTGATCCGCGCCTGTTCCGCAAGGTCGCGGCCGACCTCGGGATCGAGTCTGCCCGGTGCCTGTATGTCGGCGATGGCGGCGGCAATGAGCTGACCGGCGCGAGCGGAGTCGGCATGCGCGCGGTGCTGCTGGCCGGCCCTGACTGGCGCCAGCACAGCGACCGCCGCCGAGAGAGCGGCTGGACCGGGCCGCAGATCAGCTCGCTGACCGAGCTAATCCCGTAACCGCGCGGCAACATCGCCTGGCCGGATCTGGCGCACAATGTGGAGATGGACGACCGTGACACGATCGGCGCTGCGTACCTGGCTCATCTCACCGAGGCTGACCTGCGGGAGCTAGCGCATGCGGCGGAGGTCTCCGCGGCGCAGGCCGATGCCAGGATCCAGGCGCTGCGCCGGGCGCCGGGGCTCCTGCTCGACATCCTGGACCGGCCGGCGGTCTCGGCGAGCCTGCTCAACCTGACCGCGGCCGATCCGGCCCAGCGTTTCGCGCTGATCTCTCCGTTCCTCACCTTCGCTGCCGCGATCCACCGGATCGCAGCTGACCTGCGCGCGAGCGGCTACGCGCCGGAGCGCACGACGCCGCGGCTGCGGGTCCCGGTGTTCGACGGACCGCAGCTGGCCGCGTACCTGGAAGAGCCTGGCCACCGGCTCTTCCTCGCCGAGCTGCTGGCCTCGTTCGCCCGGTCCTCAAGCGGCGTGGTCGTGACCCAGACCAGCCGGGGCGTGCGGAGGCGCCGCTGGAACGATCTCGATCTCGGCCGCCTGGCCATGCTGCTCGGCGCACTGCCGGAGCAGGACCGGCCGCCGGTGTGGCGCCGCCTCGGCGACCTCGCGCTGTTCCTGACCGGGGTGTTCCCGGCGGCGATCGAGCGGGCGCTGGCCTGCTGCTGGATCCGGCCAGGCTCGCCCGGTCCACCGGCCTGGCGCAGCCGCCCGCCTCGGCTGCCGCCCCGGCCGAGCTGTTCGAGTGGCTTGGCGCCGGCTGGTACCGGCTCGCCGCCAGCCATGCCTCCGGATCGGCGGCCACCCTGCTCGCCCGCACGGCGCTGACGGCAGCTGACCAGCCACCCGGTGATCGGCCGGGCGACGATCCGGCCGCCAGCCGTCCCGGTGAGCGGGCTGCCGGGGACCGGCCCGCCAGTGACCGGCCGGTCAGCGACGGCCGCTGGCTAGCCGTCTGGCAAGCCCGGGTGACAGTCCGTCCGGACGACCAGCTGAGGACCTCAGGGCTGGCGGTCCCGCCGTGGTCCGCCGTCGCGACCGCGATGTCGGACGCCACGGCGGCGGCAGTGCTGCGGGACAATGCCGAGCACTTCCACCAGGCGCGGCGCGTGCTGAACGCGGCGGCCGACCGGTATCTGTTCCCGGTCGCCGTCGACTGGCTTACCCCGCCAGCGTGACCTAGCCGGGGACTGCGTCGTGCCGGGCACGGCGGGCACGGCCGTGTCGGGGACCGTCGTGCCGGGCACTGGGGGCTCGTAGGCCAGGTTCGGCCGCAGCCAGGACTCGGCTTCCTCGACCGGCATGCCCTTGCGGGCGGCGTAGTCCTCGACCTGATCGCGCGCGATCCGGCCGATAGCGAAGTACCGCGCCGCCGGGTGCGCGAACAGCATCCCCGAGACGGCCGCGGCCGGCGTCATCGCGAAGGACTCAGTCAGCCCGAGCCCGATGCGGCTCGCGTCGAGCAGATCGACGAGCTTGCGCTTCTCGGAGTGATCGGGGCAGGCGGGGTAGCCGAACGCGGGCCGGATGCCGCGGAACCGCTCGGTGTGCAGCTCCTCGATGGTCGGCGCTGACTCCGGCTCGTACCAGTCGCGGCGCGCCTCCAGGTGCGCATACTCAGCGCACGCCTCGGCGAGCCGGTCGGCCAGGCCCTTGACCATGATGGCCCGGTAGTCGTCCTGCTCACTCTCGTAGTGGCGGGCCAGTTCCTCAGCGCCGGTGATGCAGACCGCGAACGCGCCGACATGGTCGCCCGCCGGAGCGACGTAGTCGGCCAGGCTGCGGTTCGGCCGGGAGTCGGTCCTGGCCGCCTGCTGGCGCAGCATCGGGAACCGCAGGCCCGCCGCCTCGCCGTCGATGACAATGTCGTCGCCCTCGGCGTGCGCCGGCCAGAACCCGTAGACGCCATGGGCCTGCAGCAGGCCCTTCTCGATGATCTCGTCGAGCAGCTCGTTCCCCTCGTCGAACAGCTCCCGCGCGGCCGGCTGGTCCAGGATGGCGGGGTACTTGCCCTTCAGCTCCCAGGCCAGGAAGAAGAACTGCCAGTCGATCAGCTCGCGCAGCCGGCGCAGGTCGGGTTCGATGATCCTGGTGCCGGTGAACGACGGGATCGCGAGGTCGTCGAAGCTGACCTTCTCCCGGTTGGCCTGCGCCTGCCACAGCGGAAGCACCGGGCGTCGCTGCTTCTCCGCGTGCTCGGTCCGCAGCCGCTCCTGCTCAGCCCGGTTGGTCTTGTCGAGCTCAGCCGAGCGGACCGGGTCAAGCAGGTCCGACACCACGCCGACGACACGGGAGGCGTCCAGCACGTGCACCGTCGGCTGGTCGTAAGCAGGCGCGATCCGGACGGCGGTGTGCTGCCGTGAGGTGGTCGCGCCGCCGATGAGCAGCGGCAGGCTCATCCCGCGGCGCTGCATCTCCTCGGCCACGCTGACCATCTGGTCCAGCGACGGCGTGATGAGGCCGGACAGGCCGACGGCGCAGGCGCCCTCCGCGATCGCGGTGTCCAGGATCTTCGCGGCCGGCACCATCACGCCGAGGTCGATGACCTCGTAGTTGTTGCAGCCGAGAACGACGCCGACGATGTTCTTGCCGATGTCGTGCACGTCGCCCTTCACGGTCGCGAGCACGATCCTGCCCTGTCCGCTGCCGGACTGACTGGCCCCGGAGGCCTCGTTCCCGTCCGGATTACCGGCCTGCGCCTGCGCTGCCAGCAGTTCCTTCTCGGCCTCCATGAAGGGCTCGAGGTAGGCCACCGAGCGCTTCATCGCCCGTGCGCTCTTGACGACCTGGGGCAGGAACATCTTGCCCGAGCCGAACAGGTCGCCGACGATCTTCATGCCGTCCATCAGCGGGCCCTCGATGACGTCGAGCGGCCGGTCGGCGACCTGGCGGGCCTCCTCGGTGTCGGCCTCGATGAAGTCGACGATGCCGTGCACGAGCGCGTGCGCCAGCCGCTTCTCCACCGGGGCGTCCCGCCAGGACAGGTCGACCTCGCGCTTGGTACCCGAGCCCTTGACGGTCTCGGCGAAGGTGACGAGCCGGTCGGTGGCGTCCTCGCGCCGGTCGAAGATCACGTCCTCGACCAGTTCCAGCAGGTCAGCCGGGATGTCCTGGTAGACCACCAGCTGGCCGGCGTTGACGATGCCCATGTCGAGCCCGGCCCTGATGGCGTGGAACAGGAAGGCCGAGTGCATCGCCTCGCGGACGGCGTCGTTGCCGCGGAAGGAGAAGGACAGGTTGGAGATGCCGCCGCTGATCCTGACGCCGGGGCAGCGCTCCTTGATCAGCGGAATGGCCTCGATGAACGCCTTCGCGTAGCCGTTGTGCTCCTCGATCCCGGTGGCGACGGCGAGCACGTTCGGGTCGAAGACGATGTCCTCGGGCGCGAAGCCGGCCTGCTGGGTCAGCAGGTCGTAGGCGCGGCCGCAGATCGACACCTTCCGCTCGACGGTGTCGGCCTGGCCCTGCTCGTCGAAGGCCATCACCACCACGCCCGCGCCGTAGGCGCGGATCTCGCGGGCGTGCTCGAGGAACTCCTCCTCGCCCTCCTTGAGGCTGATCGAGTTGACCACGCCCTTGCCCTGCACGCACTTGAGCCCGGCCTCCAGCACGCTCCACCGCGAGCTGTCGATCATGACCGGGATCCGGGCGACCTCGGGCTCGGTCGCGATGTAGTTGAGGAACGCGGTCATCGCCTGCTCGCCGTCCAGCAGGTCAGCGTCCATGTTGACGTCCAGCAGGTTCGCCCCGCCGCGGACCTGCTCGAGAGCCACGTCGACGGCGGCGGTGTTGTTGCCGGCCTCGATCAGCCGCCGGAACCGGGCCGATCCGGCCACGTTCGTCCGCTCGCCGATCATCACGAAGCCGGTGTCCGGCCCGATCTCGAACGTCTCCAGGCCGCTGAACCGGGACGTGGCCGGGGCGCGCGGGGAGCTCGCGCCGCGGCAGCCCGGCCACGGCGGCGGCGATCTGCTCGATATGCGCGGGCGTCGTGCCGCAGCAGCCGCCGACGATGTTGACCGTGCCCGCCTCGGCGAACTCGCGCAGCAGGGCCGCGGTCTCGTGCGGCTGCTCGTCGTAGCCGCCGAACGCGTTGGGCAGTCCCGCGTTCGGATGGCTGCTGACGTAGGTACCCGCGAGCCGGGACAGCTCCTCCACGTGCGGGCGCAGTCTCGCGCGGCGCCGAGCGAGCAGTTCACCCCGACGATCAGCGGCTCCGCGTGCCCGATGGAGGTCCAGAACGCCTCGACCGTCTGCCCGGACAGCGTGCGCCCGGACAGGTCGACGATCGTGACCGAGATCCACAGCGGCAGCTGCGGGGCGACGTCGCGGGCCGCGGCGATGGCGGCCTTCGCGTTCAGCGTGTCGAAGATCGTCTCGACCAGGAGCAGGTCTGCGCCGCCTTCGGCGAGAGCGCTCATCTGCTCGGCGTAAGCAGCGCGCACCCGGTCGAAGGTGACGGTCCGGTAGGCCGGGTCGTCGACGCGTGGTGACAGCGAGAGCGTGACGTTCAGCGGGCCGACCGAGCCGGCGACCAGGCGGCGCCTGCCGTCGGCGGCGCTGGCCTCGTCGGCTGCCTGCCTGGCCAGCCTGGCGCCGGCCAGGTTCATGTCCCTGACCGAGCCCTCCAGCCCGTAGTCCGCCTGGCCGATGCTGGTCGCGGTGAAGGTATTGGTGGTGGTGATGTCGGCGCCGGCGGCCAGGTACCGGCGGTGGATGTCGAGCACCAGATCCGGCCGGGTCAGGTTCAGGACGTCGGGATCACCGGCAACGTCGTGCGGGTGCTCGCCGAAGATCTCGCCCCGGTAGTCGCGCGCCGCGAGCCCGGCCGTCTGCAGCATCGTGCCCCACGCGCCATCGAGGATCAGGATGCGCTCGTCGAGCATGCGCCTGATGGCATCGGCATCGGCCACTGTCAGCCGCCCCTCTTTCTGCTGTCTGCCCAGAAGAGACGCGGCGGTGGCGCGGACTCTTTAGGCGTTTTTGACCTGGTCGCCAAGCTGTCTGTCAAATCTCTCCAGGTGAGGCTCAGACTACTGCATTCCGGCTGAGGCTGCTCCGGCGAGTAGGCCCGCTGCCGGACCGAGCGGGCTTCTGCCGGACTCTGTGACAGTTTCAGGGGATCGAAACGGGCATATTGCCCGCCGTATGACCGCAATCGTCACAGTGTCCCGGCGCAGCCGCCTCCGCCCGCCATCGGCCCGGAAGCCGCAGCCCGGCCGCCTCAGCCAGCCGCCTCCGCGCGGAGCACCTGCGCCGCCTGCGCCAGCGCGGCCAGCTTGCCGGCCGCCGAGTCCCGCGGCAGGTACTTCATCCCGCAGTCCGGCGCCAGAACCAGCCGCTCGGCCGGCACATAGGGCAGCGCCCGCCGGGCTCTGGCGGCGACCTGCTCCGCGGTCTCCACGTCCGGCGTGCTGAGGTCGATCACGCCGAGGATGATCGTCTTGCCCGCCAGATCTGCGAGCACGCCGCAGTCCAGCCCGGACTGGGCGGTCTCGATCGAGATCTGGTCCGCGGTGCTGGCGGCCAGTTCCGGCAGGAACGAGTACCCGGCGGGCCGGTCGTGAATGATGGCCGCGTAGCCGAAGCACAGGTGCACTGCCGTGGTGCCGGTGATGCCCTCGAGGGCGGCGTTCAGCACCGCGACGCCGTACTGCTTAGCCGTCTCCGCCCGGGCCTGCAGGTACGGCTCGTCCAGCTGGACGATGTCGGCGCCCGCGGCGAACAGGTCAGCTACCTCGCCATTCACCGCTGCCGCGTAGCCGAAGGCCGCGGCCTCCTTGGTCGGGTAGTAGTCGTTCTGCGCCTGCTCGGCCATCGTGAACGGCCCCGGCACGGTGATCTTGATCGTCCGGTCAGTGTGCGCTCGCAGGAACCTGAGCGCGTCGACGTTGACCGGGTGGCGGCGGCTGATCGGCCCGGTGATGCGCGGCACCGGATTGGGGTGGCCGCTGCGGTCCAGCGCGGTCCCCGGATTGTCGATGTCGACACCGTCGAGCGCGGTCGCGAACGCGTTGGAGTAGCTCTCCCTGCCGATCTCGCCGTCGGTAATGATGTCGAGCCCGGCGTCCTCCTGCGCGCGGATCGCGATGAGCGTCGCGTCCCGCTGCGCCTCCTGCAGGTAGTCAGGGCCGACCCGCCAGAGCTCGGCCGCGCGAACCCGAGGGGGGAACCGGCCCGCCAGCTTCTCCCGGTCGATGAGCCAGTCCGGCTGCGGGTAGCTGCCGACAAGGGAGGTCGGGAAGAGCACTGCTGCCTCCTGTGTAAGTGGTCAGGTTCCGGCCTAGTATGCGCTGTCGGCAGACGCCGGCCGTCGGCCGTTCCCGTTAGCGCGGAGACTTAGACACGCCAGGGCGTGTACAAGTCTCCCTCGAAACCGGAGATCGCAGGAAATGAGCGCTGGTACCTGGACACTCGGCGACCTCGTCGTCAACCGCATGGGCTTCGGCTCGATGCGGCTGACGCAGAAGGGGCGCGCCTTCGGCTCCGGCGCCCCGAGCGACCGGAGCCAGGCGATCGCGACCCTGCGCCGCGCCGTCGAGCTGGGCGTGAACCATATCGACACCGCTGCCTTCTACTTCTCCACGCTGCGCTCGGCGAACGAGCTGATCGGCGCCGCCCTCGCGCCCTACCCCGATGACCTGGTGATCGTGACCAAGGTCGGACCCGGCCGGGATACGTGGGGCGAGTGGACCAACGCAGCCAGGCCCGATCAGCTCCGCGGCCAGGTCGAGGAAAACCTGCGGCAGCTCGGCCGCGACTACCTGGACGTGGTGAACTACCGGCGCCAGCCCAGCGTCTCGTCGGTCGCCGAGCACGTCGGCGCACTGGCCGACCTGCGCGACGCCGGCCTGATCAGGCACCTGGGCATCTCCGGCGTGGAGCCGCACCATCTCGACTGAGGCTCTGGCGATCGCGCCGGTGGTCTGCGTGCAGAACGCCTACAGCCTCGCCGACCGCCGCCCCGAGTCGGAGGCCCTGCTGCGCATCTGCGGTGAGCAGGGCATTGCTTTCGTGCCGTTCTTCGCGATCGCCGGGACCGGCCGGCACGGTCGGTCCGGCTGCGGCGGATCCTGCGCCGCTCACCGAGATCGCGCACGCTCATGATGCGACAGCTGCGCAGATCAGGCTGGCGTGGACTCTCCATCAGGGGCCGCATGTGCTGGCGATCCCCGGCACCGGCAAGCCGGAGCATGCTGCCGAGAATGTTGCCGCCGGGTCGATCCGCCTGACAAGCGCGGAACTCGCGCGGCTCGATGCGATCGCCGGGGTGGCCGGGTAGGCACACGCTGCCGAACCCGGCTGCGCTGCGGCTGCGGTGCGTGCATCGCGGCGTCTGCCGATGCCCGGAGGCTCAGCCGCCGACTTCGGCCAGCCTGCGGCTGAGGTACCGGCGCTCGGGCCCGGTCGCGACCAGGTCGAGTGCCTGCCGGTAGCTCGCGGCGGCCTCGTCGCTGCGCTCCATCCGTCGCAGCAGGTCGGCCCTGGTCGCAGGCAGCAGGTAGTAGCCGGCCAGCGCGCCGCCCGCCGCCAGCTCGTCCACCAGGGTCAGCCCGGCTTCCGGTCCGTCGGCCATGGCCACCGCAACGGCCCGGTTGAGCTCGACGACCGCTGACGGGCACCAGCCGCCGGAGCTCGCCGTAGAGCTGCGCGATCTGCGCCCAGTCGGTGTCGCTGGCCCGCGCCGCCTCCGCGTGACAGGCCGCGATGGCCGCCTGCAGCTGGTAGGGCCCGGCGCGCTGGCGGCGCAGCGCCGCCTCCAGCAGCCGGATGCCCTCGGCGATCTTGGCCGCGTCCCACCGGGAGCGGTCCTGCTCTTCCAGGCTGACCAGCTCGCCGTCGTCATCCAGCCGTGCCGCGCTCCTCGCGTCCTGCAGCAGCATCAGCGCGAGGAGGCCGGCCGCCTCCGGCTCGTCCGGCATCAGGGCGGTGAGCAGGCGCCCGAGGCGCATCGCCTCGCGCGCTCAGGCCGGGCCGCAGCAGGTCGTCGCCCGCCGTCGCCGCGTAGCCCTCGTTGAACAGCAGGTACAGCACGGCGAGAACGCCCGACGGTGCGCTCGGGCAGCAGATGCGCGGGCGGCACCCGGTAGGGGATGCCCGGCGTCGCGGATCTTGTGCTTGGCCCTGGTGAGCCGCTTGGCCATGGTCGCCTCGGGGACCAGGAACGCCTTCGCGATCTCCGCCGTGGTCAGGCCGGCCAGCGTCCGCAGCGTGAGCGCGACCCGCGCCTCGAGTGTCAGCGCGGGATGGCAGCAGGTGAACATCAGGCGCAGCCGGTCATCCTCCACGCCGCTCTCGCCCCAGCTCGCGGGTTCCTCCGGCACCGACAGCACAGCCACCTCCTGCAGCTTCGCGGCCTCGGTCTTGCTGCGGCGCAGCCGGTCGAGCGCCCGGTTGCGCGCCGTGGTGGTGAGCCAGGCTCCGGGCCGGTCGGGTACGCCGTCGGTGCCCCACCGGCTCAGCGCCGCGGCGAACGCGTCCTGCGCGCACTCCTCGGCCAGATCCCAGTCACCGGTCATCCGGATCAGGGTGGCGACGACCTTGCCCCACTCCTGCCGGAATGCCTCGGCGACCGCGGACTCGGCATCGGTCATGTCAGCGGCACGGGTCAGGCGCCCTGCAGGAACGGCCGCACTTCGACGGTGCCGCCGAGGACCGCGACCGGGTGCCGGGACGCGGCGTAGATCGCCGCGTCGAGGTCAGCGCACTCGATGACGTCAAAGCCGAGTATCTGCTCCTTGGTCTCGGCGAAGGGGCCGTCGGCGATGAGCGTCTCGTGGCCAGCCGTCCGCACCGTGGTCGCGGCGCTGGTCGGCAGCAGCCGCCCGCCGGTCAGCTGGTGTATCTGGCGTTCCCGCAGTTCCTGCGCCCACGGGCCGCCGCATTCCTCCTCCGGCTGGGCGGCCGCCTCCTCGGTCACGGCGAGGCCGGCCGCGGTCTCGTCGCCGGCGTACAGCAGCAGGTATTTCATCGGTTGCTCCTTCGCTCCTTCGGCCCGCACCCGCGACGACAGAGCGTACGCCGGTGGCTGCCGGGCCTGCCTACCCGGCGAGCAGCTCGCGCACCTCGACCACCCCGCCCTGCAGTGCGACCGGATGCCGGGAGGCCGCGTAGACCGCCTCGTCCCGGCCGCCGCACTCGATGATCTGATAGCCGGCCATCTGCTCCTTGGTCTCGGCGAACGGGCCGTCAGCCACCAGCACGCCGGTGCCGGCCGCCCGCACCGTGGCCGCCGGGACGGATGCCTGCACCTGGCCGCCGCCGTCAAGCAGCACGCCGCGCTGGTCCATCTCGCGCGCCCACGGCATCCAGCACGGCTCCGCTTCCGCGCCGACGCCTCAGGCTCAGCTTCCAGCGCACCGGCGCTGTCCTGCTCGTTCCACATCACCAGCAGATACCGCATGACCCTCTTCCTCCCTCGCCTGGTGCGCACCTGGTACTCAGTTGGTACGCAGTGACGACGATCGGGAAATCCCGGGATGGACACTGGCGGCAGTTGTCCTTCCGAGGCTAGCCCGTTCGTCGGGTAGCCGAGAGATGCAGACAGCACGCCCCGGCAACCGGGGCGAGGATCCTCAGGAGGATGCAGTGAGCCTGCCCGAGATCACGACGCGCGAGAAGTGGCTAGCAGCCCGCAGGGACCTGCTGGTCAGGGAAAAGGCGCAGACCCGCGCGCGGGATGCGCTGAACGCCGACCGGCGCCGCCTTCCGATGGTGGAGATCGAGACGGACTACGTCTTCGACGGACCGGACGGGAAGGTGAGCCTCGCTGACCTGTTCGGCGGCCGCTCGCAGCTGATCATCGAGCACATCATGTTCGACCCGGCCTGGGACGCTCCCTGCCCGGGCTGCTCGGCCTTCCTCGACGAGCTGTCGCCTGGCACGCTGCGGCACCTGCAGTCCCGCGACACCTCGTTCGCGGGCGTCTCCCGCGCTCCGCAGGCCAAGCTCGCGGCCGCCAGGACGAAGCGGGGCTGGGAGCTGGACTGGTACTCATCGGAGGGCAGCGACTTCAACTACGACTTCCAGGCCACGCTGGATCCGGCGGTCGGCCCGCCGCTGTACAACTTCCAGACGCCCGAGGAGGCGGCCGCGGACCCGGATCCGGTGACGGAGTCGATGGAGGTCCCCGGCTTCAGCTGCTTCCTGCGTGACGGCGAGCGGATCTTCCACACCTACTCCACGTACGCGCGCGGGAGCGACCAGCTGGGCAGCGCTTACTCGCTGCTCGACCTGACCGCGTTCGGCCGGTCGGAGGACTGGGAGGAGCCCAGGGGCCGGGCGCCGCGCCTGCACGGCCCGGACCCCACGTTCACGGACTAGACGGCCCGGATCCCACGTTCACGGACTAGTCAGCCGCACGATAGGGCGTGAGTTACCGATCGCTGCCCCAAGATGGGCGTCGATCGGTAACCCACGCCCTATGGGCGGGCAGGCGAGCGGACCGGTGCGCGGGGCGGCAGCCCGGCCTGCTTCAGGATCGCCGGGATCGAGCTTTCCGCGCCGATCGCCATCACGTGCACGCCGGACACGCCGGGCACATCGGCCAGCTGGGCGATGATCTCGCTGCAGAGCTTGTCGCCCTCGGCCCTGATCTGATCGGCGCTGGCCGCGGCCAGGCGGTCCGCCACCTGCTCGGGGATCCGCACGCCGGGGATTCGCGCCAGGTGGGCCAGCGCGCGATGGGAGCGCACCGGGCCGACTCCGGCGAGGATGGCGCAGCGTTCGTCCAGGCCGAGGTCGCGGATCCTGGTCAGCCAGGCGGCGAAGGCCGGCACGTCGAAGACGAACTGCGTCTGCACGAACTGCGCGCCGGCCTCGATCTTCCCGGCCAGCCGGTAGGTGGCCTTCTCGGCGGCCTCGGCTGCTTCCTGGCTGGTGCCGCCGTCAGCGGGCGGATTCTCGACAGCGCCGAGAAAAAAGGACGGCGGCGGCTTCAGCTCGCCGCCTGACATCAGCCGGCCCTGGTCGCGCATCGTCGCGGCGACCCTGAGGAGCTGCGTGCTGTCGAGGTCGAAGACGGGCCTGGCATCCGCATGGTCGCCGTGGCGCGGATGGTCGCCGGTCATGACGACCACGTTCGGCACGCCGAGTGCTGACGCGGACAGCAGCTCCGACTGCAGCGCGATGCGGTTCCGGTCCCGGCAGGTGAGCTGCATGATGGGCTCGACGCCCGCGCCGAGCGCAGCCAGGCTCCCGGCCAGGCTGGACAGCCGGACGGCAGCGCTCTGGTTGTCGGTGATGTTGACCGCGTCGACCCAGTCGCGCAGGACGGCTGCCTTCCTCGCGACGGGCGCGGTGTCGGCTCCGCGTGGCGGCCCGATCTCGGCGGTGACGGCAAACTCGCCGGCCGCGAGGCGCCGCTGAAGGAGGCCCGGCCGTCCTGAGGCGGCGTGATCGAGCGCGCCGTCCGGTTTGTCCGTCATGCGAATGAGCCTATCTCAGCGAGCCGTTCGCGCCTATGGCCTGCACGCGCGCGCTGCGCAGATGGGCCTGTCCGGCTACACCCTGCCGGAGGAGCACAGCCGCCGCCGGGTGCCAGCGGGAGATGGCACGAGCCCGCCCCCGCCTCCCGGCGGCACGCGCCAGCGGCAGCGGCACGTAGCTCCCGGCTCCGCTCCGGCGCCGGGCGCGTGGCCGGGCGGTCGCCGCGTCATCAGGCGAGGGTGGTGGTGGCCTTCTCGGTGCTCAGCTTCCGCCGGGCCACGGTCAGCCGGCCGAGGCCGCCGAGCGCAGTCATCACCTGAGAGGCGACGCCGGCCGGGGCGGATGTCGACTCGGCAAGGCCGATGGTCTGCACGCCCGCGAGCATGGCCGGCCGGAGATCGGCTACCTCGCTGAGCACCTGAATCCGCGTGCCGGAGTCCCGTGCCTGACCGCTGATCTGCCGGGTGTCGGCCGACTGCGGATCGCCGACGATGAGCATCAGGTCGCTGCCGAGTGCCACCGAGTAGATCGTTCCGGCCCGGTCGGACGGCGCGTAGCAGACCTCGGCAGGCACGGCTGGCCTGACTGCCGGGTAACGCGAGCGGAGCGCGCTCACCACCGGGGCGCCGGCTTCCAGCGTGACGCCGGGCTGCACGAGGTAGGAGACGTGCTGCGAGTCGCTCACGCGCAGGGCGGCCGTCTTCGCCGGCGTCTCGACGACGGTGACGTGCCCGGGTGCCTGGCTCATGATGGCCGGCGTCGACGCCTGGCCCGGCTGGCCGATCAGCACCAGCTGATGGCCGCGATCGGCGGTCCGGCTGGCCGCGGCCTGCGCGGAGGCGACCAGCGGGCAGGTGCTGTCGATCACGGTCGCGCCGCGTCTGGCTGCCTCGGCCCGCATGTCGGCGGTCACGCCGTGCGCCGGGAACACGACGACGTCTCCCGCATCGACGTCGGCGAGCGAGGTTGTAATAACGGCGCCGAGGTCGCGCAGGGCGCTCGCGGTCTCCGCCGGCATCGCTACCGGAGCGAGTATGTGCACTCTCCGCCCGCTGCCGTGGTGGTCGGCCGCTGCCTGGCGGGCAGCGCCGGCCGCGTGCAGGGCGCCCGTGCACCAGGGGCTGCCGGCGATCAGCAGCGTCCTGGTCCCGCAGGCGCCGGCCCATTCCTCGACGGCGGCGCGCGCCGCGGCCGCGCACAGTGCGTCGCCGGGCGCTGCCGCGGCGGCGATCGCGGCCGTCGTGCCGTCCTCCTGCGGGCAGGTAGTCAGGTAGAGCCTCGCGTCACCGTCGCCGGCCAGGTCGTCACAGCGCGATACCTCGGCCAGCCGGGCGTGGTGCCCCTTAGCGCGCAGCGAGCCGGCGACGAGCCGGGCCGCGTGGCAGGCCAGCAGGCCCTGTGCCGGGTCGCCGATCTGAGTGGGCACCACGACCTCGCCGCGGTGCACGCTGATGCCGGATACCTGAATTTCGCGTACCGCTGAACGGCTCATCGGCCTGCTGTCCCCCGGGCTTTGCGCGCGAGGCGGCACGCTGACTGCGCGCCGCCAGTCCCGCGAGGACCCCATGCCCAGCTCAGCCGCACGATTCCCCCAGCGGCAGGCCAAATTTCGGTTTTCCGCAGGCCAGGACCGGCCGAGCTAGGCAATTTAGTCACTAGGAATTGTCGGCATATAGCTTTAGGGTGATTCTGGGTACTGCATTCTTGCCGGGTTGCGCCTACTGCACCGGTACCGCCAGCCGAGAGAGGATCAGTCGCGATGTCCAAGACCGACGAGTATCTGGAGAACAACCAGCGCTACGCCGAGTCCTTCGGCGGCGAGCTGCCGCTGCCGCCGTCAGCTGGCGTCGCCGTCGTGGCCTGCATGGACGCGCGGCTGAACGTGTACGGCATCCTCGGCCTGAACGAGGGCGAGGCCCACGTGATCAGGAACGCCGGCGGCGTCGTCACCGACGACGAGATCCGGTCGCTGGCCATCAGCCAGCGGCTGCTCGGCACGAGCGAGATCATCCTCATCCACCACACCGACTGCGGCATGCTGACGTTCACCGACGACGGGTTCAAGGCGTCCATCGAGAAGGAGACCGGCATCAAGCCGGCCTGGTCCGCGGAGGCGTTCTCCGATCTGGACGAGGATGTTCGCCAGTCGGTCAGGCGGATCAAGGCGAGCCCGTTCATCCCGCACACCGACTCGGTCCGCGGGTTCGTCTTCGACGTAGCCACCGGGAAGCTGCGCGAGGTCAGCTAGCGGGCATGGCTGCCGCAGCAGGGCACGCGCGCTCAGATGTCGGGGTTCTCGCGGCCCTGCTGCTCGGCGAGGAACTGCTCGAACTGCGCGCCGAGCTCCTCGGCCGTGGGGACCTGCTCGCCGCTGGCGAGCAGGCTCTCCCGGTCGGCGGCGAAGGCGTCGTACTGCTGCTCCAGTGCCTGCACGACCTCGGCAACCTCGGCGGACCCCTCGACCTGCCTGGCTATCTCCAGGTCAGTCCGGCGCGCGGACTCTCGCAGGGAGTCGCCGGTCAGCACCAGTCCGGAGGCGCGCTCCACGGATTCCAGCAGCGTTACCGCGGCCGCCGGGTAGGCGGCCTGGGCCAGGTAGTGCGGCACGTGCACGGCGAAGCCGATCGCGGGCCGCCCGTCGGCTCCGAGCCGGTACTCCAGCAGGGCCGCGGCGCTGCCGGGCACCTGGAGCTTGTCCACCAGCGGCCGGTAGCCCTCGATCAGCTCCGGCCTGGGTCGCGTGCGCCGTCACGCCGAGCGGCCTGGTGTGCGGGACGCCCATCGGGATGCCGTGAAAGCCCACGGCCAGCCGCACGCGGAGGCGGGCGGTCAGCTGCATGACGGCCGCGGTGAACGCCTCCCACTCGCGGTCCGGCTCCAGGCCGGCCAGCAGCAGGAACGGAGTCCCCTCGCCGTCGCGCATGAGCGACAGCGCAAGCTCGGGCGCGTCGTAGTCCTCCCAGTGATCCTTGGAGAACGTCATGATCGGCCGCCGCGACCGGTAGTCCAGCAGCGAGTCGATGTCGAAGGCGGCGATCTGCTCGTGCTCAAGCGTGGTCGTCAGGTGCGTGGTCAGCAGACGGCCGGCCGCTCCCGCGTCGATGAACCCGTCCAGGTAATAGAGCAGGACGAGATCGGCGTCGGGTTCGGGCGCGGCTTGGCCCACCTCGTACAGGTCAGCCGGGTTACGCGCCACGACTTGCAGCCTCCAAAATGCCGTTAGTTTCCCTCAGTCTTACCAACCAGATCGCCGCGCGGGTAATCCCGGCACGGTAAACCTACTGGCCCGGGCGTTATCAGGCGGATTCAGTATCGGCGCTGCGCGCGTCCCACCGGGCCAGCAGGCCGGCCATCTCGCCGGCGATGAACTCGAAGTACTGAACGGTGCCGGCCATCCGGGCGCCCGCAGGGGAGTCAGGCCCGAGCACGCGCACGCCCTCGCGCAGGTCGGCGGCCCAGCGGGCGAACTGACGGTCGCGCAGCCGGACGATGTCCTGCCAGACGTGCTCGGACATCCAGTAGTGCTGCCGGCGTGAGCCTGGCTCGCCCTCCGCCGCGATGAGCCCGACCTGAAGCAGGTACCTGACGCCGCCGGAGACCGACGCCGGGCTGGCCTGCAGCAGGTCGGCCAGCTCGGCGGCCGTGAGCCTGCTGGAATCGGAGGTGAGCAGCGCCACGAAGATCCTGGCCGGGGTCCGCGGGAAGCCGGCCTGGGTCAGCTGGCCGGTGAAGCGCTCGATGAATGCGCGAACCGAGCCGGGATCACGGCCGCCGAGGGTGTCAGTTCCCTCTGAGCCCGCGCTGCCGGGACTCGGATCCTGCTCAGCTGAAGGTGTGCGCTGCTGACCGGACACGGATAGCCCGGACCTCCTCGTTCCCGATATTCAGGGTTTTATGAATTTGATGTAGTGTGGCGCTCTGTGAACGCTATCGAAGTCTCCGGCCTGCGCAAGTCCTTCGGCACGACGGTCGCGCTTGACGGCCTGGAGCTGACGGTGGCGGCGGGGGAGGTGCACGGGTTCCTCGGGCCGAACGGCGCGGGCAAGACCACCGCGATCAGGATCCTGCTCGGCCTGCTGCGCAGCGACGGCGGAACTGCCAGGCTGCTCGGCGGTGACCCGTGGCGCGAGGCCGTGACCCTGCACCGGCGGCTCGCCTACGTGCCTGGCGACGTGACGCTGTGGCCCACGCTGACCGGAGGCGAGGTCATCGACCTGCTCGGGCGGCTGCGCGGCGGCCTGGACCCTGGCCGCCGGGCTGACCTGCTCGACCGGTTCGAGCTGGACCCGACCAAGAAGTCGCGGGCCTACTCCAAGGGGAACAGGCAGAAGGTGGCACTCGTCGCCGCACTGGCCTCGGACGCCGAGCTGCTCCTGCTGGACGAGCCCACTTCCGGGCTCGACCCGCTGATGGAAGCGACGTTCCGGCAGTGCGCCGAGGAGGAACGAGCCCGCGGCCGCACGATCCTGCTCTCGAGCCACATCCTGTCCGAGGTCGAGGCGCTCTGCGACCGCGTGACGATCATCCGCGCAGGCCGGACGGTGGAGTCCGGCACGCTGTCCGGGCTGCGCCACCTGACCAGGACCTCGATCGCCGCCGAGCTGGCTGGCCAGGTGCCCGGCCTGCAGGCGCTGGCGGGCGTGCATGACCTGGTCGTGGACGCGAACCAGGACGGCGGCAGCCGGGTCCGCTGCGAGGTCGACTCCGACCAGCTGGAAACCCTGCTGCGGCTGCTGGTGGACGCAGGCGTCCGCACCCTGTCGAGCCAGCCGCCAACACTGGAGGAGCTGTTCCTGCGGCACTACGCGGACGCGGGCCACGCGGCGGCTGCCGCCGGGCCGGCGGCATGAGCGCGCCGCCCGCCCGGGCCGGAGTGGCGCGCGCCGGGGCACGCGCGGGCCGGCCTGCGCGGCGCGGCCACGGCGGCGGGGCACGCGCGGGGAAGGCGGCGGGGCAGGCGGCGGGGCAGGCGCGGGCCTGACCGGCGCGGGCGAGCTGGCCCGGTTCGCCCTGCGCCGGGACCGCATCTTCCTGCCCGTGTGGATCTATGCGCTGACCGCGATCGCGGCGTCGGGCGGGTACGCGCTCAGGAAGATCTACGGGACCGCTGCCAGCCGGGCGGCACTGGCGGCCACGGTGCACGCCGATCCGACCCTGTCCTTCCTGTACGGGCAGCTGCACGGGACGTCGCCCGGCGCGGTCACGTCCTGGCGCTACCTGACCTACGCCGCGCTGGCCGCCGCGCTGATGAGCATCTTCCTGGTCGTCAGGCACACCAGGGCGGACGAGGAAACCGGGCGCCTTGAGCTGATCGGCTCCGCCGCCGTCGGGCGCAATGCCGCCCTTGCGGTGTCGATGCTGCTGGCACTGACGGCGAACCTGCTCGTGGCGGTGCTCGCGGCGGCAGCGCTTCGGGTGGACGGAATGCCGCTGGCCGGCGCCGCCGCCTTCGGCGCGGCCGAGGCCGGCTGCGGTCTGGCCTTCGCGGCCATAGCGGTGGTCGCGGCGCAGGTCAGCGGTACTGCGCGCGGGGCCAGGTCGCTGGCGATCACGCTGCTTGCCGTGGCGTTCCTGCTCCGGGCAATAGGTGACTCCTCCGGACGCCACGGCGGCGGCTGGGTGACCTGGCTGTCGCCCATCGGCTGGGCCGAGCTCGTGCGGCCGTTCACGGGCGACCGCTGGTGGGTGCTCGCACTTCCGGTCGCGACGGCGGCGGCGGGCACTGCGGCCGGCTTCGCGCTGGCGGCACACCGTGATTCCGGTGCCGGCCTGGTGCAGCCCCGCCCTGGCCGCCCGGCCGCCAGCAGGTGGCTGACCGGCCCGGCTGCCCTGGCCTGGCGGCTGCAGCGCGGCGCCCTGGCGGGCTGGACGGCCGGGTTCCTGGCCGGCGGTCTGGCGATCGGGGTGCTGGCGAAGGGGATCGGCCAGATCCTCGGCTCCGGCGGCCGCAGCACCGAGACCGCCCTGACCAAGATCGGCGGCCAGGCGGGGCTGACCAGCGCCTACCTGGCCGCCTGCATGAGCCTGCTCGGCCTGGTCGCCGCCGCTTACACGGTGTCCGCCATCCTGCGGCTGCATTCTGATGAAGCCGCGGAACGCGCCGAGCCCGTCCTGGCCGCCGCCGTCGGCCGGCTGCGCTGGGCCGGAAGCTACTTCCTGGTCGCGGTCGCCGGCACCGGCGTGATCCTGGTGGCGGGCGGGTTCGGCATGGGTCTCGGCTACGGGCTCGCCATTTCTCAGGCGGGAACGCAGCTTCCCCGCCTGATCGGTTCCTCCCTGGCGCAGTGGCCTGCCGCACTCTGCGTCGGCGCGATCGGCGCGGTCGCCGTCGGGCTGCTGCCGCGGTGGAGTTCCGCCGTGGCCTGGACAGCGCTGGCGGTCTGCGGGCTGATTGGCGTCCTCGGCCCGGCCCTGAATCTGTCCCAGGCCGCCCTGGATATCTCGCCGTTCACGCACGTCCCCAGGCTGCCCGGCGGCGTCTTCAGTGTGGTTCCGCTGCTGTGGCTGACGGCGTTCGCCCTCGCTGGCCGGGGCGGTGGCGCTGGCCGGGCTGCGCCGGCGCGATATCGGCTGAGCACGCCCGCGGTTCCGCAGCGGCGTCAGGCAGCGCGCTTGCGCGGGCGTCCGGGTCGCGCGGGCGTCCGGGTCGCGCGGGCGTCCGGGTTCGCGGGCGTCAGGGATGCAGCGTGCGGTGCTCGGCGAGCATCTGCACGAACTGGGTGATCTTCCGCTCCCGCGTCTCGGCGCGCTTGACGGTGGTGAGCCGGTACAGGATGGAGTACCGGTTGAGGCCGCTGAGCGTCGCGAAGAACGCCGCTGCCTCCGGGTTCGCCTCCAGCGCGGCGGTCAGGTCGGCGGGCACGGCGATCGTCCGCGGTCCGGCGTAGGCAGCGTCCCACCGGCCGTCGGCGCGCGCTCGCTCCACCTCGGCCAGCCCGGCCGGCTGCATCCGGCCCGCTGCGATCAGCGCCTCGGCCTTCTTCGTGTTGATGCGGGACCAGCGGCTGGCCGGCTTGCGCGGCGTGAACCGCTTGAGCCAGTAGCTGCCGTCCAGGCTGCGCGTCTGCGCGTCGATCCACCCGAAGCACAGCGCCACGTCCAGCGCATCGGCGTAGGACAGCGTCGGCTCCGGCGCGCCGCGCTTGGCCAGCTTCAGCCAGAGCCCGTCGGCCGCGGCATGATGCTCGGCCAGCCAGGCGTGCCAGGCATCCGCTGTCGCGAACGCGGTCCCTGGTGTTGCTGAGGCCGCCGTTGCCTTCGGCTCGCCGATCGTCATGAAGTCAGTCAAGCACTCGGGTCGGACAGTCTCCGGCGCGCTACCTGCCCTCCCGGTAGCCGCGCAGCATGTCCGAGAGATGAGCGCGCGCGGTCGATTCAGCCGCGTCCGCCTCGGCGAGAATTCGCGTGGCCAGGCTTTCCTCGTTCCGGTACAGGCCGAGCAGCAGATGCTCAGTGCCGATGTAGTTGTGGCCGAGCTCCAGCGCCACGGCCACGGCGTCCCGAAGGACGCGCTTGGCGTGCCCGGAGAATGCGGGCGCCGCGCCGGCCGCTCGGTCCCCGGAACTCCTGGCGGCACGCGCCGCTGGCTCGCCCAGCTCCTCGCTGCGGTCAGCGGCTGCCGTGATCGCCTCGCGCACCGTCTCCTCGCTTACCTCCATCGCGGCGAGCATCCTGGCCGCCAGGCCCTCCGGCTCGCTGAACAGCGCAAGCAACAGGTGCTCGGGGGCCACGACGTCATCACCGAGACGGATCGCAGCCTGCCGGGACTGGGCCAGGACGTGCCGGGCCCGCTCGGTGAATCGCTCGAACGTGGGCGCGGGCGTGGCAGCGAGCTGCGAGGCGATGGCTGTTGCGAAGCGCTTATGCACGGCCTGCTTGGTCACGCCGAGCGCGGCGCTGATCTCGGTCCAGGACCTGCCGTCGCGGCGGCAGCGGTCAACGAAGTGCCCGAGGAGGGCATCAGTGGTCTCTTCCAGCTGCGCCGCCGCTGCGGCAGCGACGACGAGCTGGTCGATAGGCAGATCGGAGCCCGCGTCACTGCGGACTGTCTCGATGAGCTCCTGGAGGGTGGGTGGCGGCACCATGCGTCAACCATAGGTTGACCACCTGCGCCCGTCAACTTCTCGTTGACGAAAGGATCGCCCGCATAATGTACGTATGGCACCGAATGAACTGAGCTCCCGGCGGCGGATGCTGATTCTCGCGATCTGCTGCATGAGCCTGTTCATCGTCGGCCTGGACGTGACGATCGTCAACGTCGCGCTTCCGTCCATCGGCCATGATCTGCACGCCGGTGTCTCGGGCCTGCAGTGGACGATCGACGCGTACACGCTGGTACTCGCCAGCCTGCTGATGCTGTCCGGCTCGACGGCGGACCGGATTGGCAGGCGGCGGACATTCCAGACCGGCCTGGCGATCTTCACGGTCGGCTCGCTGCTGTGCAGCCTGGCGCCGGGACTCGGCTGGCTCGTGGCGTTCCGCATGCTCCAGGCCGTGGGCGGGTCGATGCTCAATCCCGTCGCGATGTCCATCATCACCAACACCTTCATCGAGCGGCGGGAGCGCGCCAGGGCCATCGGGGTGTGGGGCGGCGTGGTCGGGCTGAGCATGGCGCTCGGGCCCGTCGTCGGCGGACTGCTGGTCGAGACGGTCGGCTGGCGCGGGATCTTCTGGGTCAACGTGCCGGTCGGCGTCGCGGCGATCGTGCTGACGGCGCTGTTCGTGCCGGAGTCGCGCGCGCCCAGGGCGCGCCGGCTGGACCCTGTCGGCCAGCTGCTGGTGATCGTCCTGCTGGCCAGCCTGGTCTACGGGCTGATCGAGGGTCCGGGCCGGGGCTGGACCTCCGGCGGGATCCTCGGCTGCTTCGCCGCCGCCGCCGCGGCGCTGTTCGCGCTGGTGCTGTACGAGCGGCGCCGCGAGGAGCCGCTGATCGACGTGCGGTTCTTCCGCAGCGCGCCGTTCTCCGGTGCCGTCGCGATCGCGATCTGCGCGTTTGCCGCGCTCGGCGGCTTCCTGCTGGTGAACACGCTGTACTTGCAGGACGTCCGCGGCTACTCGCCGCTGCTGGCCGGCGTCTACACGCTGCCGATGGCGGCTATGGTCGCCATCTGCTCACCACTGTCAGGCCGGCTGGTCGGCTCCCGTGGCACCCGGCCGCCGCTGCTGGCCGCCGGAATCGCGCTCACTGCTGCCGCGCTGATCCTGACCCAGGTCACCAATGACACCTCGACGCTCATGCTTGTCGTCGCCTACCTGCTATTCGGGCTCGGCTTCGGCATGGTCAACGCCCCGATCACCAACAGCACGGTGTCCGGCATGCCGCGCACCCAGGCGGGCGTGGCGGCAGGAATCGCCTCGACCAGCCGGCAGGTCGGCTCGTCCCTGGGCGTCGCCGTGATCGGCTCGGCAACGATCTCCGCGCTGCACGGGCCGTTCCGGCAGGACTTCGCGGCTGCCAGCCACGCCGGCTGGTGGGTTGTCGTGGGCTGCGGTGTCGCCGTGCTCGTACTCGGCCTGCTGGTCAGCGGCAAGTGGGCGCGGGAGACCGCGCGCCAGACGGCCAGCATTCTGATGCCGGCCGGCGAGCAGGAAGGTCAGCCGGCCGCAGTGGCCGGCGTGGCGGCCGCCGGGACCGACCACGGCCAGCCAGCCTGACCACCCTGACCGCGACCAGCCGCCCTGACTAGGGCCAGCCCGACCACGGCCACGGCCTGACTACGGCCACAGCCCGACCACGGCCACGGCCTGACTACGGCCACGGTCGGCGTCCTTCTCACTGTGTGACGATTGCGGTCATTGTGACGGACGATTTGCCCGGTTCGCTGCCCTGGAACTGTCACAGAGTGGCAGGTGGCGCTGCGCCCGGGTCGTCAGCGGCGCTGACCGCGGCCACGGCGCTCCGCGCGGCCGGGCGCTACGGGCCGTCGCTGGTGACCGACATGATCGCGAATGCCGCGCCCTGGTCATCGCGCACGACCGCCATCCGACCGTAGGGGCTGTCCACGGGCGGCGTGATGAGACTGCCGCCCAGCTCCATGACCCTGACAACAACCGCGTCGGTGTCGGCGACGCCGAAGTACGTACCCCAGCTCGCCGTGGTCTCGGCCGGCTGCCCGGCGCTGATCTCGCCGATCCCGCCGACGACGCTGCCGTCGAGCTCGAGCGTCGCGTACGGCATCCCGGCGGTCCCGACCTCGCTGAACTTGTAGCCGAACACAGCCGCGTAGAACGCCTGGTTGCCCTCGTAATGACGGCTCATGTTCTCGTTCCAGATCAGCGAGCCCGGCTCGTTCGCGCGCCGCACGCCCGTGTGCTGGCCGGCCTGCCAGACGCCGAACTGGGCACCGCCGGGATCCACCGCCATCAGCATCCGGCCGACATCCGTCACGTCGACCGGGTCGACGAGGACCTGGCCGCCGGCGGCCCGGATCCTGGCCGCGGTCTCGTCGGCGTTATCGCTGGCGAGGTACGTCGTCCAGAATGCGGGCTGGTCAGGCGGCCCCATCTTCGGGCCGATGCCGGCGACCGGGTCGCCGCCGATCTCGCACACCGAGTAGCCGCCGGTCTCGGGCGGCCCGTCCAGGATGTCCCAGCCGAACAGGCCGCCGTAAAACGCCCTGGCCCTCGGCAGGTCGGCCACGCCGATGTCCACCCAGCATGGCGTTCCGGCGGGCCAGGCAGTGTCGCGAGTGACCATTGTCGTCCTCCGATGCCGCGCCGTGACGGCGCGCGGGCTGATCCCGCGGCTGCCGCCGGCGAGGGAAGAGTACTGCGGGAACGACGGCGGCAGCTGCCGATCGGTCCAGTCCGGCGCGGCAGCCGAATGAATCAGGCCCCCGGCACGTTGGCAGTGGCATGCAGACATGGGATGCCATCACCTCGCGCCGTAATGTCCGGTCGTTCACCGAGGATCCGGTGAGCGCCGAGCACCTGGACCGGATCCTGGAGGCGGGCCGCCGCGCGCCCTCCTCGCGGAACACGCAGCCATGGGACTTCGTCCTGGTTACCGACCGTCAGCAGCTGCAGGAGCTATCGGAGGTCTGGGTCGGGGCGAAGCACGTGGCCGGTGCCGCCGCGGCGATCGCGCTGGTCGTCGGGGACACCGGTGAGCCGGGGGTACGGGCGGAGTTCGATCTCGGCCAGGCCACCATGCAGATGATGCTGGCCGCCGCCGATCTCGGCATCGGGAGCGCGCACTCCGCCGTCGGCGAGCAGGAGCTAGCACGCGAGATCCTCGGCCTGCCCGCCGACCGGACGACCGCGTACCTCATCTCGCTCGGCCACCCGGCGGACCGGCCGCTCGTGCCCATCCGGCACCCGGATCGCCGCCCGTTCGACGACGTCGTGCACCGGGGCAGCTGGTAGCCGCACGGCAGACGCGGGTCCGGTGCGGCTGGCCGGGCGGCCGGTGGCAGAGTGGCGGGAGAGCGGAAGCAGGCAGGGGCGCCTCAGCCGGAATTCCGAAACGAGCGCAATCACGTCAGTTAGGCGATTGATTGCGGAACGACCTTTCCGCCGCCCTGCTGACCATGATCTCGACAGCCACGGAGGTTCCCGCGTGCGGATGGAGCGCCACTGGCTGCCGGCGCCAGCGCGGCCGGCGTCACCGCGCTCGCGGTGATCGCGGGCTGCGGCAGCTCAGGCGCGGGCAGTCCGGCGAGCTCGCCCGCGACCTCAGCCGGCAGCTCCGCGTCCGGTGCGGCCGGGCCGACCGCAACCCCTTCGGGCGGGCAGGGCGCCACGACGAGTGCGGCTGCCCGCGCGGCCGAGGCGCTCCAGGGACCGGCGGCGGTGCCGACCGCGGCCCAGCTCGCGGCGCTGAGCGCCGAGCGGGGTGAGATCGCCCGGCTGTCGCCGGAGCAGATGGCCGGGCAGCGGGTCATCTACAGCTACAACGGCCTGTCCGCGCCCTCGAGCCTGCTCAGCCTGATAAGGCACGGCGACGTCGGCGGCGTCATTTTCTTCAGCTTCAACATTTCCAGCGCCGCTCAGCTGCATGCCGTCGTGGCGCAGCTGATCAGGGCGAACGCCGCGGCGACCAACCCGGCCCGCGGCTATCCGCTGCTGCTGATGACCGACCAGGAGGGCGGCCTGGTGCGCCGGCTGCCGTGGGCAGGCCCGGTGCAGTCCGAGGCGCAGATCGGGGCATCGCCGAATCCGGCCGCCGCGGCTGCCACGGCAGGCGAGCAGGCAGCCGCCGGCCTGCGCGCGGCAGGCCTGAACGTCAATCTCGCGCCCGTACTTGATGTCTACCGCCAGCCCGGCGACTTCGACGATCAGTTCCAGCGCTCCTACAGCATGAACCCGTCGATCGTGTCGCAGGCCGGCGCGGCGTTCGTCGCCGCTCAGCAGAAGGGCGGCGTCGCTGCCACCGTGAAGCACTTTCCCGGCCTCGGCGCTGCCGCGACAGCGCAGGACACCGACAACGAGCCGGTGACAATCAGCCTGTCGGCTCAGACTCTGCGCCGCGTCGACGAACTGCCGTACCGGGCGGCGCTGCAGGCCGGCGCGAAGCTGGCGATGGTGTCCTGGGCGCGCTACCCCGCGCTTGATCCGCGGCTTCCGGCCGGGCTGTCGCCGGTCATCGTCCAGGGCGAGCTGCGGCACCGGGCTGGCTTCGCCGGAGTGACGATCACTGACGCGCTCGGGGCCGGCGCCCTCGGCGCCTACGGCTCGCTGCAGAACAGGACCATGCTGGCCGGACGCGCGGGGATGGACGCGCTGCTGTGCACTGCGGTCAGGCCGCTGCCCGGCTGGAAGTGCGTGGACGGGCTGAGAGACGGCTATGCCGATGGTGCGCTCCCGGCGACCGCGTTCCAGGCGCAGCTCGCCCAGCTGCTGCAGTTGCGCGCGACGTTGCCGGCCTGACGCGCGCCACCGCCCGGCGGCCGGGCGGCAGCAGCAATCACGGCCGGCCGGGCATTCCCGTCCGACTGCGCCGTTCCCGCCCAGTTCGTAACATGGCGTGCGTAGCAGGATGTCGGTGCGGCCATTCAGTACGGCCATTCGAGTGCATGCCAGCGGGGCTTCCGCCCGGCTCCGCGGAGAGGTTACCCCCGCTGTGCGCAGCCATCTCTGGCTCAAGATCTCCGGAATTGCCGCCGTCGCCGCGCTCGCCGTGGTGTTCGCCGCGCAGGCGGACGCAGGTCCGGTAACCACGGCAGCTCGAGGCGGCCACGCGGCTGGCCGCAAGCACGATAACCATGCCGGGAACGCCGCCGCCCGCCCTGGCAGCGCCCGCCCGGCCGCGGCTGCTGCGGCCGCGGCCAGCCCTGAGTCGGCGCTGGCGGCAACGCTGTCGGCACGCCAGCTGGCCGGCCAGCGCGTGATCTACAGCTACTCCGGCCTGACACCGCCGGCGCAGCCTGCTGAGCCTGATCCGGCATGGCGAGGCGGCCGGCGTCATTTTCTTCGCCGCGAACTACAGCAGCAGGTCCCAGTTCACGGCCGCCGTCCGCGAACTGGATGCGGCGAACAGCAGTGCGTCCAACCCGGCCCGCGCCTACCCGCTGCTGCTGATGACCGATCAGGAGGGCGGTTACGTCCGGCGGCTGCCCGGAGCCCCGGATCACTCCGAGGCCTGGATCGGCGAGCGCGCCACCGCCAGTGATCGCGCCTACCAGGCGCGGACGGCAGGCACGGGCGCAGCGCAGAACCTGCGCGGATTCGGCCTGAACGTGAACCTGGCCCCGGTGCTGGATGTCTACCGGGCGGCCGGCGATTTCGATGACCAGTACCAGCGCTCCTACAGCATGAATCCGGCAGTGGTCTCGGCGCTTGGCGCTGACTTCATCCGTGCTCAGCAGGCCGGCGGCGTGGCAGCGACGGCGAAGCACTTTCCCGGTCTCGGTGCCGCGACAGCGAGCCAGGACACTGACGATGTGCCGGTGACCATTCACCTGTCCGCGGCGACGATCCGGGCCGTCGACGAGTATCCGTACAAGGCGGCGATCGCGGCCGGGGTGAAGCTCGTCATGGTGTCGTGGGCGAAGTACCCGAGCCTGGGCACTGACCTGCCAGCCGGCCTGGCGCCCGCCATCGTGCGCGGCGAGCTGCGGAAGCGGCTCGGCTTCAGCGGCGTCACCGTCACTGACGCGATCGGGGCGGGCGCGCTCGCCAGCTACGGCTCGACCGGCAACCGGTCGCTGAAGGCAGCGGAGGCGGGGATGGAGCTGATCCTGGCGTCCGGCGAGTCGCCCGGCGAGGGCGAGCAGTCCATGGACGCGCTGGAAGGCGCGTACAAGAGCGGCGCACTCGGCGGGCCCGACGTTCCGGGCGTCAGTCACGCAGATCCTGCAGCTGCGCGCTGGCCTGTAGCCAGGAGCAGCGCCCGGATGAGATCCGGGCGCCTGCATGCCGCTCGCGCGCTGACGCGCTACGACCGCTGCGGGAGCTCCTGCAGAGCCCAGGTGTTGCCGTCCGGGTCGGCGAAGGTCACGAACGAGCCCCACGGCTGGACGTCGATCTCGCTCGCCTGCACCCCGTGCTCGATCAAGCGCCTGGCGCGCCGCCGCGACGTCGGATACGACCATCTGCACACCGCGCTGCGATCCGGGCTCCATCTCCGTGATGCCGACGCCCATCACGACCGAGCAGGCCGAGCCGGGCGGCGTCAGCTGGACGAACCGGAGCCTCTCACTGACCTGGTGGTCATGATCGGCGTTGAAGCCGACCTGATCCACGTAGAACGACTTGGCGCGGTCGACGTCGGAAACGGGAATGGGCACGAGCTCGATCTTCCAGTCCATGACTCAGACGCTATCGCCGGGTACTGACACTCAGGCTGGCTCCGGCGGAGGCACCGGGACGTACCGGGCGGGGAAGAAGCCGCGCACCGGCCGGGCGATGCCAATGTTGTGCGTGATGGCCGGGCGGCCGGTGTCGAACTCAAGGAACACGCCGTCGTCCTGCCCGGTATTCGGGTCGTAGACCTGCAGCCGGACACTCGTCCGGGCGGCCTGGTAGGAGCAGGCGAGCACCTGATGATTGCGGCCGAGCAGCAGCGGGCTCACTGAGGCCACGGTGACCAGCCCGAGCGGCACCGGCTGGCCGCGGTCGAGCGCCGCCCTGACCCGCGGCCACTGCACCGCGACCGATCGTCCCGGCACGCCCCGGAGGTGCGGGCCGCTCCCGGTCCGGTGCCCGCCCGGAGGACGGCATCGCGGTCCGGCAGCACCATCCAGCCGTAGTACGTCGCCACGCCGGCCGGGATGCGCCAGGAGGCGATCAGGCGGCGCACGATGAACCGGTACAGCGGCGATCCGGGCGCTGGGCGGCTGGCTGGCGGCGGCGTCCCGGCGTGCCAGTAGTCCAGCGCGGCGAGGACCATGCCGCCGCACAGGCCGAGCGCGGCATTGCCGATGCCGACCGGGCCGGCCGGCGTGCGAACGGACACGGCCGGAGCGGGCGGCCAGGAGTTGGTGAAGGCAAAACCATCGCGCGCGGGCAGGAAGCCAGTCAGGCGCTGCGCCGATGTGCCCGCCGGAACGTCCGGCTCGTCTGCCCGGCCGGGCCTGCCCGGTCCCCGCACAGCGCACGTCCTGCCCGGCGTCAGCGGCCGAGCGCGTCGATGCTGGCTACCTCGGCCGCGGTCAGGGTGAATCCGAACAGGTCGAGGTTCGCCGCGATCCGCTCGGGCTGCGACGACTTGGGAATGATGGTCACGTCGTGCTCGAGGTGCCAGCGCAGCACGACCTGGGCCGTCGTCACGCCGTGCGCGGCTGCGATCTTCGCCAGCACCGGATCGTCGAGTCTGGTGTTCTTGATTCCGCTGTATCCCTCGACCGCGATACCGCGCTCGGCATGCCCGGCGAGCACGCCGCTGTCGTAAAGGGTCGGGCCCCAGTCGATCTGGTTCACCGCGGGAGCCTGGCCGCAGTGCCGCGTCAGGTCATCGATCTCCGTCAGGCTGTAGTTGCTCACGCCGACGTTCCTGACCTGGCCGCTGGCCTGGAACTCCAGCAGCTCGCTCCAGAGCCGGCGGCTCTCGGCCTTGCTCGACGGCGGCCAGTGGATCAGCCAGAGGTCCAGGTAGCCGGTGCCGAGTGCGCGCAGCGAATGGTCGAGCACCGACCGGGCCCGGCCCGAGTCAGACGCGCGGATCTTCGTCGTCACGAAGACCTCCGCCGCGGTCGATGCCGCTGTCGCGGAGCGCCTGGCCGACCTCCGCCTCGTTGCCGTACATGGTGGCCGTGTCGATATGCCGGTAGCCGGTGTGGAGGGCGGCGATCACGCTGGCCCGCGCCTCGCCGCCGCGCAGCTTCCAGGTGCCGAAGCCGACCATCGGCATCTGGTCGCCGCCGGTCAGCGCTGCCGTCGGAACTGCGGGTGCTGATGTCATCAGCCCATTATCGGCTACGCGACAAGGGTGCCGCTGGCGGCCGTCAGCCCTGCGAACAGATCGGTAAGCCGGGCGGTCACGGGCCCCGGCTTGCCGTCTCCGATCGGGCGGCCGTCCAGCGCCAGCACCGGCGTCAGGCCGCCCATGGTGCCGGTGACGAACAGCTCGTCAGCCGCCGTAGAGCTGGGTGAGGCTGTAGTCGCCGACGGCGCAGCTGATCCCGGCACCGGCCGCCAGGTCGAGTACGGCCTGGCGGGTGATGCCCTCGGGGCAGGCCGCGGTCGCCGGCGTCTGCAGGACGCCGCCGGTGACCAGGAAGATATGGGTGGCGTTGGTCTCCGCCACGAAGCCGCGCTGGTCCAGCATGACCGCGTCGTCGGCCCCGGCCACGTTTGCCTCGATCTTGGCGAGTATCGAGGTCAGCAGGTTGTTGTGGTGGATCTTCGGGTCCAGGGTGTCCGGGCTGGAGCGGCGGACGCTGGACGTGATGAGCGTGATGCCGCCCGCGTCGTAGACCGGCGCCTTGTGCTCGGGCAGCACGATCAGCGTCGGGCCGGACTGGTTGAGCCGCGGGTCCATTCCGCTGGTGATCTTCACGCCGCGGGTCAGGGTCAGCCGGATGTGCACGTTGTCGGTCATCCGGTTCGCGGCCAGCGTGCGGCGGATCTCGGCAATGATCTCCGCGTCGGACGGGATGTCCGCGAACGCCAGCGCGCGGGCGGACTGGCGGAGCCTGGCGAGGTGCTCCTCCAGCCGGAAGATCCTGCGCTGATACAGCCGCAGCCCCTCCCAGACCGCGTCACCGCCCTGCACGACCGAATCGAACGGGCTGACCGCGGCCTGGTCACGGTGGGTCAGCCGGCCGCCGACGCTGACGATCAGGTCGCGGTTGCGCTCATCGAAGGTCTGAAGCACGTCGCGCTCCTCAGCTCGGGGACGGATCTGGCACGTCAGCGGGACTGGCGTCAGCCCGCCGCCGCCCGCCGCGCCAGGCCATCCACGAAAATATCGATGAGCAGCTCGAATCGCTCGCCGGGGTCGGCGTAGCTGAACTCGCCCGCCAGCTCGGTCAGGTTGGGGAACTGCCGCGCGGGCAGCGACGCCAGGTAGTCACGGACCATGTCGCCCGCTTCCCCGGTCATGGCCGGCTGGCCAGGCGGGCCGGCCGGGTCGCCCGACCCCGGTCTCGTCCAGCGTGAATCCGTTGATCGTCGCGATCAGCAGGTGACTGCCCTGGACCGCGAGGCGTGGCGGCAGCCCGCCCGCCCGCAGGATGGCCAGGACGCGCTCGGAGTAGCGCAGCGCGTTCGGTCCCATCGGGATGCGGCCGATGGAGATCCGGACGATGTACGGGTGCCGGAGGCTGATCTCGCGCTGAGCCCTGGCGACCTGCCTGAGCTGGTCCTGCCAGCTCGCCGGATCGGGGTCGGGGACGGCTATCTCGCCGATGATGGCCTCGAAGACCAGATCGAGCAGGCCGTCCTTGCTGCCGACATGCCAGTACAGGGACGCGGCGCCGGTGCCCAGCTCGTCGGCGATGCGGCGCATGCTGAGCTCATCCAGGCCCTCGGAGTCAAGCAGCCGGATGGCCGCCGCCACGATCGCGTCCCGGCTGATCGGATCGCGCCGCCGCCGGGCAGGCCGGTCCGGCAGCCGCTGCCAGGGCGGCGCGGGAATGCTCTCGCCTGGTTCAGGCGCGCTCGCCATCAGGGACTCATCCTCTGCCTCCGCAGCCGGCCAGCACCGAGGGCTGGCGGCCTGTCGAACAGCGTACAAGTCTCGAACAGCCCTTTGACTGGAATGCGGGCCCATGATAGAACGATGTTCGAGTAACGAATATCATTCGATTAAGGAGGCCGGCATGGCTGGCACGGGGCAGGCGGCAGCGGCGCAGCCGGGGATCGAGCGACGGTGGCTAGCAGCCGTTGTCCTGATCACCGGTGCCCTGATGGACATGATCGACGTGACCATCGTCAACGTGGCGCTGCCAACGATCCGGCGTGACCTGCACGCCAGCCCGACCCAGCTGGAATGGGTGGTATCGGCGTACATGCTCGCCTTCGCCGCGACCCTGATCGTCGCCGGGAGCCTGGGCGACCGCTTCGGCCGCAAGCGGCTGTTCCTGATCGGCGTTGCGTTCTTCGGGGCGGCCAGCCTGTGCGCCGGGCTATCGGGGACCGGGACGGAGCTGATCGCGGCGCGGGTCGTGCAGGGCGCGGCGGCGGCAGCGATGGCACCGCAGGTGCTGGCGACCTTCCGGGTCATCTTCTCCGGTGCGGACCGCGGCCGCGCGTTCGCCCTCTACGGCGCGATGCTCGGCTTCGCCTCGGCGATCGGCCTCGTTCTCGGCGGCGTGCTGACCGAGGCGAACCTCCTTGGCTGGAGCTGGCGCGCGGTCTTCTTCGTGAACGTCCCGGTCGCGGTCTGCGCGCTGACCGCGGGCCTGGTGATCGTGCCGGAGACCAGGAATGCCTCAGCGGCGCGGCTGAATCTGCCGGGAGCGGCGCTGCTCGCCGCCAGCCTGGTCGCGATCGTCTATCCGCTGCTGGAGGGACGCCAGCTGGGCTGGCCTGCCTGGACCTGGCCGCTGATAGCCGCTGGCGCGGCCGGGATCGCCGTCCTGCTCTGGCTGGAGAGCCGTGCCCGCCAGAGCAGTTCCCGGCCCGCGACGCTGCTGCAGGCGCGCCTGTTCGCGATTCCGGCCTTCGCGGCGGGCATCGGCGTGCAGCTTGCCTTCTCGGCCGGGCTGCAGGGGTTCTTCCTGGCCTTCGCTCTCTGGCTGCAGTCCGGCGAGCACTTCTCCCCGCTCAAAGCAGGCCTCACGGCGGTGGCCTTCAGCGTCGGCAGCTTCGCCGCAGCACCGTTCGCCGTGCCGCTCGCGCACAGGCACGGGCGCCGGATCCTGGTGAGCGGAGCAGTCCTGCTCGCGGCCGGCTGCGCGGGCGTGCTGGCGGCGGTCAGCCACGTCGGCCCGGACGGCAGCCCCTGGCCAGTCGTGCCGGGCCTGGCGGTGGCCGGAGCCGGCCTGGCCCTGCTGGTGATACCGCTGGTGAACGTCGTGCTCGCGGCAGTGCCCGCAGCCGTCGCCGGCGGCGCGTCCGGGATTTTCAGCACTGCGCAGCAGCTCGGCGGCGCCCTCGGGGTCGCCCTGCTCGGGACGGTCTACTTCGGTGCGCTGGCCGCCGGGCACTCGTTCGCCGCGGCCATGACGCGTACCACGCCGTACGCGATCGGCGCGTTCGCGCTCTGCGGCGTGCTGTCGCTGCTGCTGCCGCGCACAGCAGTGACGGACGAGAATCTTGCCGGCGGCGGGGCCGGCGACGACAGTCAGCTGGCCGCCGCTACCGCGCCGGCCGGCTAGCTCGCACGGGACCGAGCGCCGCTCACTCGGCCCGCAGGGCTGTCTCGGTCCTGGCGCTGGCAGCCCAGACAGCCGGAGCCAGCGACCCGGCGACTGCGATCGCCATCCCGGCCAGGGCGAGCCCGCCGAGCTGCCAGCCGCCGTACACATCGAGGATGCTGGCAGGCAGCGCGGTGCCCGCGGCGCTCGCCATGACGGGCACCAGATACCGCTGCAGCGCGATGCCGAGCGGGACGGCGATCAGGCCCGCCACGAGCCCGATCCCCGCCACCCAGCACACGATCATCACGACGGTCTGCCGCGGTGTCATGCCGATCGCCTTGAACACGCCCAGGTCGTGCACGCGTTCCCTGGTCTGCAGGACGACGGTATTGAGCACGCCGAGCCCGGCGACCGCCCCGAGCAGCAGCGTGAGCGCGTCGATCAGCCCAAGTACCAGCGGCAGGCCGCGGCCGGCGCCATTCAGGCTGACCCCGTAGGCCGGCCCGAGCGCGGTGCTCAGTGCCTGCACATAGGCCGGCGCCGACGTGCCGGATCGCAGCTCCACGTCGTACTGGCTGGTCTGCGCAAGGCGCGGATCCGCGCTGGCGAGCGTCTGCCATGCGGTGATCATGGCAAGGCCGCTGTTGTCGCCATCGAAGACCTCGCCCACGATGCGGGCAGTAATCTGCCGGCCCCCGAAGGTGAATGACACGGGGTTGCCAAGCGACTTGCCGGTCACGGTCAGGAAGTGCGTCGGCACGACTACCTGGCCCGGACCGGTGTACCAGCGGCCGCTGATCATCTGATAGCCCGTCCAGCCGGCGTCGCCGCGGAAGGCCGTTACCGGGATCTGCTGTGCCAGCCCGGCCACCGTGACCTGCTGGTCAGTCTCGGCCACGAAATGCGCAGTTCCCGGCTGGGCGCGCAGTGCGGCGGCGACCGCATGTTCCGCGGCTGCCGGCGCTGCCGGCCTGACGCCTTTCGGCAGCAGGGCCACCCGGGTTGACTGTGCGCCGCCTGCTCCCATCCTGACGCCGCTGACGCCCGAGCCGGGGGCGGTCGGGAGTGAGACGAACACCTGCTCAGTCCCGGCCAGGCTCAGCCCGGACTCGACCCTGGTCAGCGACGCGCCAAGACCGACCGCGAACGTCACCGCCGCCGCGCCGAGCAAGGTGGCGACCAGCGTGACGGCCGTCCGGGCCGGGCGCGCGAACGAGGCGGCGAGCCCGATGGTGACGGGCCGAACGACCGGGAGCCTGCCGAGCAGCCGGTGCGCGCCGTAGCCGCCCCCCGAGCGGGGCGCGCGCCCCGCTGCGATGGCCCGGATCGCGCTGAGCCTGCCTGCCCTGATCGCGGGCACGAGGGCGGCGATCCCGACCACGACCAGCATGGCCGCCGGCACGGACAGGTTCACCCAGCTCGGCACGCCCAGGGTGCCGACCTGGTAGACGCTCGCGGCACGGCCAAGCAGCGCGCCCGAGAGCAGGTTCCCGGCAAGGACGCCCGCTGTGCAGCCGGCGGCCGCCGGGATGAGTGCCTGCCCGGCATAGGCAGCGGACACCTGGCCGGGTGTGAAGCCAATGCTCTTCAGGACGCCGATCCGGCGATAGCCGGACACGACGGAGCCGCTGACCACGTTCGCCACGATCAGCACGGACATGGCCAGCCCGATGATGCCGAATGCCGCCACGAACGGGGCGATCGGCGCGATTCCCAGCGTCTCCTGCAGCCTGACCGGCAGGTACGACTGGATGGCCGTCACCGCGCCCGGCGGCAGCGCGCCCGCCACGGCAGCGGCGTCGGCCCTGACGGCGGCATCGTCGCCGGCAGCACGGAACCTGTACAGCATCTGCGTGCTCGCCGGTTCCTGCGGCGTGGTCAGCCTTGTAATCTCGGCCGGCGTGACCCAGCCGTCAGCGGTCCCGGTCACCGAGCTGGCGATGCCGACAACCGTGAGCTCGGGCTTGCCCGGCTGCGCCGACGGCCGTGACCTGCATGCCTGGCGACGGCTGGACGGGCAGGCTGCTGCCGGCCTGGTTGCCGCTCAGCACGATCTGGCCAGGCCCGGTCGGCCAGTGGCCCGACTGCAGGGCGATGTCGTCCACCGGACCGTCAGGCGCCGCCCGTCCGACCAGCGTCACCGACGGGATGAGCAGGCGGGCCGCGCCGGCCGGGCCTGCCGTCGCGATAGTGAGCTGCAGTGAAGTCGTGACCTCGGCGAACGGCCCTGCGGCAGCCACGATCTGCGGCAGCCTGCGAGTTGCGGCGAGGCGGGCCGGACTGGCCCTGGCCGGGTTGATCGTGGCGGTGATATCGGCTCCGCGCTGCGCGGCGAACGCAGCGTCGAACGGAGCATTGGAATCCGCCACGACCGCGAGCGCCAGCACGGCGGCCCCGGTGGTCACCAGCAGCACGAGGCCGATCACCGCTGTCTGTACCCGGCGGCGGCCAAGACCGCCGCGCAGCGCTCGCCGGACCGGACCGGACCTCATCGCCGCACCTGCGGCCCGGTCGTGACGTCGCTGCTGATCCGGCCGTCGACCAGCCGGATGACGCGGCCGGCGTAGCGGCTGGCCAGGTCGGGATTGTGGGTGACCATGACCAGGCTCTGGCCGGATGTGTTCAGGTCCAGCAGAAGCTCGCCGATCTCGGAGCCGGTGGCCGAGTCCAGCGCACCGGTCGGCTCGTCGGCCAGCAGCAGCGCCGGCCGGTTGACCAGGGCCCTGGCGATTGCCACGCGCTGCCGCTCGCCGCCCGACAGCCGGGCCGGATAGGCGTCCGCGTGCTGACTGATATGCAGCGCCGCGAGCAGCTCGCCGGCCCGCCCGAGCGCCTTCCCCCGGGACTCGCCTGCTAGCTGAGCCGGGAGCATCACGTTGTCGGCGACCGTCAGGTCATCGAGGAGGTTGAAGAACTGGAAGATCATGCCGACCTGCTGACGCCGGAATCGGGCCCCGCCGGTCTCGCTGAGCTTGTCGACCCGCTCTCCGGCCACGGTCACGGTCCCGGATGGTCGGCCGGTCCAGCCCTGCGATGAGGTTCAGCAGGGTCGACTTCCCGCTCCCGGACGGTCCCATGATCGCCACGGCCTCGCCGGGCGCAACCGCGAAGCTGACGTGCTCAACAGCCGGATGGCCGTCGTCGTCGTAGCGCTTGGTGACGTCACTGAGCTCAATCAGGGTCTGCATGCCGTGCAACCTAGGCCCGTCCGGGCCCGGCTGACGTCGCCCGCCAGGTGCACGCAGCGGCCCGATGCGGATGAAATCTGGCCTGGCATCGTCCTCGCGATGTAGCCGAATGCTCCGATCGGATGACTGCGTCGTGTCGCCGCCTGGCTCACAATGAGCAGGTGATAGAACATCGCGCCCCGTCGGCCTGGCGCCTGCCTGGCAGCAGCGGGCAGGCGTCGCCGGGCTGGCCCGCGCGGCAGGTGCGCAGCGGGTTCCGGCGTGCCGCCGCCTTCGTCACCTCAGCCGAGGACCGGGCCATGCCATCCCGGCGCGCGATCGCCCAGGACGTCATGGTCGCAGCAATCGCCACCGTTGCCGTCCTCGTGACCATCTCCAGGCCATCGGGACTCCTCACTCCCGTGCGCGCTGCCTACCCGGCCTCAGGGCTGGTCGTAACGGTGCCGGACGGCAGTGGCCTCGGGCTGACCGATCTCGTGCTCGCGGCGCTGACCACCGCGCCTCTCGCCGTCCGCCGGGTGCGCCCGCTGACCGCATTCTGGCTGATTGTTGCCGCGGCCGTGCTGTCGCCGCGATCCACCGCGAATGTGATCACCCTGGCCGCGGTCGTCCTGGCCGCCTACTCGGCAGTGGTCTACAGCCGGTTCCGCGGCGCCGCGATCCTCAGCATGCCGGCGGCGGCTGGCTGGATGCTGTCTACCTGCATAACACCCCGTCGTCCGCGGTGCCGCATACTGGCACCGCGATCCTGGTGCTGTTCCCGGTGCTGGTGGCCGCCAATACCATCCATCAGTGGCGCCGCCAGGCCGGCGACTCCAAGGCTCGGCTGCTGCGCCTGCAGGCCGATCATGAGGCCGTGACCAGGCAGGCGCTGAAGGACGAGCGGGCCAGGATCGCCAGCGAACTGCATGACGTCGTCACTCATAACGTCAGCGTGATGATCGTCCAGGCCGGAGCTGCCAGGCAGGTTCTGAGCGATGCACCGGACGACGCGCGGACAGCGCTGCTGGCCGTCGAGGCAAGCGGCCGGGCGGCGATGGCGGAGCTGCGCCAGCTGCTCGGCCTGCTGAGTCCGTACGGCCCGCCGGGCGCAGGGGAAGAAGGCGCTGGCGACGGGCAGGCCAGCGCGGGCGGGCCGCTGGCCGAACTGCAGCCGCAGCCCGGTCTGCATCAGCTCGGACCGCTGATCGACCGGGTGCGCGCGGCCGGCCTGCCCGTCGAGCTTGACGCCTGCCAGATACCGCACGACCTCGCGCCTGGCCTGGGTCTGGCGGCCTACCGGATCGTGCAGGAGGCCCTGACGAACGTGATCAAGCACGCCGGGAAGCCGGCGACGCGAGTCAGCCTGCGCTGCGGCGGGGGCGGGCTCCTCATCGAGGTCGCGGACTCCGGGCGGCCGATCGCCGCCGCCGGGCCCGCCGTCACCACGATCCCCGGCGCTGGCCGGGGCCTGGTCGGCCTGCGGGAGCGGGTGGCCCTGTACGGCGGCGACCTGGCGGCAGGGCCCCGGCCTGGCGGCGGGTGGCTGGTGACAGCGCGGCTGCCCGCGGACTCGCGGCCGGACTCGGCCCCCGGCCAGCCGGGGGCAGCTGCGGTGCGGGAGACCGCGTTGCCGCGGCTACGGCTGTGACCGACACGACAGTGACCGACACGACGGTGACCGCGACCGAAGCGACAGTGACAGGCATGACAGTGACAGGCAATGCATCCGAGAGCGCTGGCGCGCAGCCGCGGGTGGTCGTCGCGGATGACCAGAACCTGGTGCGCAGCGGCTTCCGGATGATTCTCCGCGCGGCCGGGATTCCGGTCGTCGCAGAGGCGGCCGACGGGGCGGAGGCGGTGGCAGCCGCGCTGAAGCACCGGCCCGACGTCGTGCTGATGGACATCAGGATGCCGCAGATGGACGGGCTCGAGGCCACCCGCCGGATCCTGGCGGCCCGCAGCTGCAGCGACTGCCGCATCATCATCCTGACCACGTTCGACCTGGATCAGTATGTCTACGCCGCACTGACCGCGGGAGCCAGCGGGTTCCTGCTCAAGGATGTCTCGCCCGAGCAGCTGGTCGGCGCGGTCCGCACGGTCCGTTCCGGCGATGCACTGCTGGCGCCGTCGATCACCCGCCGTCTCGTCGAGCGGTTCGCGCCCCGCGCGGCCGGACGCCCGGCCGTGCACGCCCCTCTGTCAGAGCTCACGCCCAGGGAGCTGGAAGTGCTGCGGCTGCTGGCTCGCGGCCTGAGCAACGCCGAGCTGGCCGCGGGGCTGAATCTCAGCGAGGCGACGGTGAAGACGCACGTCGCCCGGATTCTCGCCAAGCTCCAGCTGCGCGACCGGGTGCAGGCGGTTGTGCTGGCCTACGAGACAGGCCTTGCCGGTCCCGGCACGCCGCCAGCCGCGGGGCCGGGCCGGAGCACCGCCAGCCGGGGCTGACCAGCCGGTTTTCTGCAGTGGGTGGGGCGAGACGTGTGCCCTGCCATCAGCCGAAGCCGTACTGTTACTCCTGTTCCGGGATGAAAACCGTCTGGGGGATTGGCATGGAGCGCGACCCGACCCTGCTGGAAAGCCTGCGCCGGGCGGTTGACGCCATGCCGGACGATGTCGCACTCCGGCTGCACCTGGCCACGCTGCTCATCGACGCCGGCCGGCGCGATGAGGGCATTCGCGAGGTCGGGGCGATCCTGCAGCGTGATCCGGCCAACGCCAGCGCGCTAGCGCTGATCACCGGGCTCCCGCCGCCCGCCAGCGCCGGGTGCTGGCCAGTCAGCCGCCGGCGAAGCCGGCCGACGCCGGGGACCGGGCGAACCTTGCGGACCGGGCGGATCTTGCGGACCGGGCGAACCTTGCGGACCGGGCGGATCTTGCGGACCGGGCGGACCTTGCGGACCGGGCGGACCTCGCGGACCCGGCCGACCGGCGCAGCGGCGGAGCCCGCGCCGCCGGGCGAGGCAGCGCTCCCGGCAGCACCTGACTTCGACTGGCGCGCGGCCGAGTCGGAGCTGGCGGACGTGCTGCCGCCGCGGTTCGTCGGACCGGACGGCGCGGCGGAGGCACCGGCAGAGGCCGGCGGCAGTGAGGCGGGCGACCCGGCCGATGCCGCCTTCGAGGTGGAGCACTCCGGCCTGCGGCTGGCCGACGTGGCCGGGATGAAGGAGGTCAAGCAGCGCCTCGAGGCTGCCTTCCTCGCGCCGATGCGCAATCCCGAGCTCCGCAGGCTGTACGGCAAGAGCCTGCGCGGCGGCCTGCTCATGTACGGGCCGCCTGGCTGCGGCAAGACATTCATCGCCCGCGCGGTCGCGGGCGAGCTCGGCGCCAGGTTCCTGTCCGTGTCCTTCGCTGACGTGATCGACAGCATGCTCGGCCAGAGCGAGCGCAACATCCACGAGATCTTCGGCATCGCCCGGCGCAACGCGCCCTGCGTGGTGTTTCTCGACGAGGTGGACGCGATCGGGCAGAAGCGCACCCAGCTGCGGAACACTCCCATGCGAGCAGTCGTCAACCAGCTCCTGCTCGAGCTTGACGACGTGACCGGCGGCAACGAGGGCGTGTTCCTGCTCGCCGCGACCAATCATCCGTGGGATGTGGACAGCGCGCTGCGGCGGCCCGGCCGGTTCGACCGGATGCTCCTGGTGCTGCCGCCCGATCAGTCTGCGCGCGAGGCGATCTTCCGGTTCCACCTGCGTGACCGGCCGGTCGAGCGGGTGGACTCCGGCCGCCTGGCCAGAATGACGGACGGCTTCTCCGGCGCGGACATCGCGCATGTCTGCGAGTCGGCGGCCGAGCTGGCGCTGCTGGACTCGGTGCGCCGCGGTGAGCCGCGCCTGATCGGCCAGGCCGACCTGGAGACCGCGGCGCGCGACGTCAGGCCGTCACTCGGACCATGGTTCGATGCGGCCCGCAACGTCGCGATGTTCGCGAACGAGGGCGGTGCCTACGATGATCTCGCCGCGTACCTGAAGAAGAGGCGGATGCTATGACCGATGTCCCGGCTCAGCTCCGGCGTGCAGACGTCATGCTCGGGGCGGGCCGGTTCGCTGAGGCGATCACGCTGATCGCGCCCGTCGTCGCAGCGGAGCCGGACAACAGCCGGGCGTGGGCGCTGCTGGCGCAGGCGCAGCTCGGAGCCGGGAACCCGGCTGACGGGCTCACTGCCGCGGACCGGGCCGTTCAGCTGGAACCGGCCTCGGCGTGGCCGCACCGGCTCCGCAGCATCGCGCAGCGGCGCACCGGTCAGGAGTCGGGCGGCCATGGAGTCGGCAGCCGAAGCCTGCCGCCTCGAGCCGCATCACTGGATGAATCACGTCAACCTGGCGCAGGCAGCGCTCGGCGCGGCCGGTCACGGCGGCCCGGGCGCGGCCGGTCACGAGGGCCCGGGCGGCCAGGCGAGCCTCGCCGCCGCCCGGCACGCCAGCGAGACCGCGCGCGAGCTCGCGCCGAACGAGCCGTCGGTGCACTATCTGTCAGGCCAGGTCAGCCGCGCGTACGGGGACAAGGACGGAGCCCGGCTGCATTTCGAGCGCACGCTGTCGCTCGACCCGGAGCACAGCAGCGCGATCAACGAGCTGGGCCGGCGAGGCTGGAGCGCGGTCAGTCCGCTGCCGCCGCTGAGCATTTCATCCAGGCGGCGAGAATCGCTCCCGGCCAGAGTGTGTACGGGCACAACGTGGACATAGCGGTCGCCAGGGCCGAGCGGTCAGTGCGCGCGCTTGTGCGGTGGGTGATCTACGGGTCGTGGCTGGCCCTGATCATCGCGCTGGGCCTGGCGCACCGGTCGCTCGCTGACCGGCTGGCGCTGCCCGCCGTGCTGGTCGTCGCCGCTGCCGCGGTTGCCGTTGCCTGGCAGCTCCAGCTGCGGCGGATGCCGAGGCAGGCCAGGCCGCTGTTCCAGGGCCGGTCGATACTGCTCGCCCTGGCCGTCTCGCTGAGTTCCATGCTGGCCGGCGTCGCGGCGGTGGAGTTCCTGCCGGGCCAGTTCGGGAACTACCTGCTGCTGATCGTGATCTTCATGCTGGCGGCCAGGTTCGCGGCCTTCAAGATTCTCAGGGACGGCGCGCGCCGGCGTTATGAGCAGATCACGGGCCGCTCCGCCGCGGCCAGGAGCTGAGCCCCGGCGGCAGCGCCGGGGGCAGGGCGAGGGCAGGGCGAGGGGCAGGGCGAGAGCCAGAGCTAGACGCGCAGCCGCCGGCTGGCCAGCTCGTCGTAGAACGGCTGGCACTGTGCGGCCAGCTCCTCCAGCTCCGGGGGCAGATCAGCCTCGCCGGTCTCGCGATACGGCCCGAACCCGGTCGACCGCCAGACGCTGTCATACCAGTACCGGGCCCAGACCCCGTCGCTGTCCCGCGGCCCGGCCGGCCACGCCAGCATGGCCGGGTCGAACGGCACCCCGAGCGCGTCGCACAGCGCCCCAGCGCCGCCTCGGGGATGACGCAGGATGTCGGCTGAGTCGATGACCGGGCCGCCGAACGCCTCGAAGATCTCCGCCTGCTGCCGCAGCCCCAGGTCGGCGAGCACCGGCGCGGAGCGGACCCGCGCGTAGGACGCGAGCAGCCGCCGCGGGTCCCGGATCAGGAACGCGTGCCGCAGCCGGGCGAAAGCGGCCCGGTCGACCTGCGGCAGCAGATGGTGCGTCATGTGCTTCTGGCAGTAGCCGATGCTCCCCGTCCGGCAGCGGCGCCGTCGGCCAGCGCCGACCAGCACCTCCCGCCAGTCCGTCGGCTGGCTGGCGATGATCTCGTCCCGGCCGGGATGGTCGGTCCGGTCGCGGCCAGGTAGAACGCGTACAGCGGCTCGTCGACGACGACGGTGTCGGGCCGGTTCTCCCAAGCGACCGCATCAGCGCGGTGGACACCGTCCGCGGCCCGGACCACATCGCGATCCGGGCCGCGCTGCGGCCGGCCCGCCGCGGCCGGCGCGGGTCACAGCAGCACGACGCTGCGCAGCACCTCGCCGCGCTCCATCTTGGCGAACGCCTCCTCGACGTCGTCCAGCGCGATCGTCTCGGAGACGAACTTCTCCAGCGGCAGCCGCCCCTGCAGGTGCAGGTCGACCAGCATCGGGAAGTCGCGGCTGGGCAGGCAGTCGCCGTACCAGGACGACTTGAGCGCGCCGCCGCGGCCGAACACGTCCAGCAGCGGCAGTTCCAGCCGCATCTCCGGAGTCGGCACGCCGACCAGCACCACGGTGCCGGCCAGGTCGCGGGCGTAGAACGCCTGCCGTGTAGGTCTCCGGCCGGCCGACCGCCTCGATCACCACGTCGGCCCCGTTCCCGTCGGTCAGCTCCCTGATCCCCTCGACCGGGTCGGCCGACCGCGAGTTGATCGCGTCGGTGGCGCCGAAGTCGCGGGCCCAGCTCCAGCTTCCGGTCGTCCACGTCGACCGCGATGATCGTCCGCGCCCCGGCCAGGACCGGCGCCGAGCACGGCGGCGTCGCCGACGCCGCCGCAGCCGATCACCGCGACCGAGTCGCCGCGGGTGACGCCGGCCGTGTTGATCGCCGCGCCGAGGCCGGCCATCACGCCGCAGCCGAGCAGGCCCGGCCGACCTCCGGCCTGATCGCCGGGTTGACCTTGGTGCACTGGCCGGCCGCGACCAGCGTCTTCTCGGCGAACGCGCCGATGCCGAGCGCGGGCGACAGCGGGGTGCCGTCGGCCAGGGTCATCTTCTGGGTCGCGTTGTGGGTGGCGAAGCAGTACCACGGGCGGCCGCGCAGGCAGGCCCGGCACTGGCCGCAGACCGCGCGCCAGTTGAGGATGACGAAGTCGCCGGGGGCGAGGCCGGTCACGTCCGGCGCCGACCGCCTCGACCACGCCCGGCCGCCTCGTGGCCGAGCAGGTACGGGAAGTCGTCGCCGATGCCGCCCTCGCGGTAGTGCAGGTCGGTGTGGCAGACGCCGCACGCCTGGACCGTCGACCAGCGCCTCGCCCGGGCCAGGATCAGGCACCAGGACCGTGGTGACGGTGACCGGCTCGCCCTTGCCGGTGGCGACGACGCCCTTGACTTCATGTGCCATCCTGCTGCTCCTTCTCAACACCACACCCATGACGGGAACGGGCTCGCCTTCCGCCAGTCCCGTTCGCCCGGCTAGTCTGGCCGGCCCTCGAACCCGCTGGCTAGGCCGGCCTGGTCTGAGACGTCTGTGTGCGATTACTATCGCCCTGGCAGTGGCAATCGCACACGGACCGCCGCGGCCGGGATTTTCAGGCGGTGGCGGAGAAGACGTGGCAGCCGGCTGGCTCCAGCCGCAGCCCGACGGTCTCGCCGCGCTCGGCCCTGGTCGCGGCGAACACGCCGGTGAGGCGGCCGTGCCCGGCGATGTCGATCGCGTGCTCGTAGCCGCGCCCGCGGAACGCCACGTCGGCAACGACCCCGGCCAGATGGTGGTCACCATTGTGCGTGCCGGACAGCTGGACGCCGGTCGGCCGGATCAGCAGGAGCGCATCGGCGCCGGGGAGGTGGTGGCCGGCCCGTGCCCGGAACGGACGCAGCAGCGCGGGGCCGGCGATGTCCACCTCGAACGCGCCGTCCGGCAGCGCAGCGTGATCGGCTTCCGGATCGCCGCTGCCGCCAGGCCCGCTGCCGCAGGTCGCCGGCGCCGGACCCGCTGGCGGGGGGATGGGCCCGACCCGGGCCCGGCCGGTGACGCGGACAGGCAGCTCTCCCGCCAGCCCGGTGAACCGGGCAACGAACGGGCTCGCGGGCCGCGTGTAGACCTCCTCCGGACGGCCGAACTGGATCACCGCCCTTCTGCAGCACGCCGATCTGGTCCGCCAGCGCGAAGGCCTCGGCCTGATCGTGGGTGATGTAAACCGCTGTGGCGCCCGCCTCGCGGACCAGCGAGGAGATCTCCACCCGCATCCGCTCGCGCAGGTCGGCGTCCAGGTTGGACAGCGGCTCGTCGCACAGGATCAGCCCGGTATCCGGCGACCAGTGCCCTGGCCAGCGCGACGCGCTGCTGCTCGCCGCCGGACAGCTCGTTCGGGTACCGGTCGGCGAGCGCGCCGAGTCCGACGCGCTCGAGCATGGCCTGTGTCCTGGCCTGGGCGTCCGGCCTGGTCAGCTTGCTGCGGCGGAGCGCGAACGCGACGTTCTCCCGGACGCGCAGATGCGGCCACAGCGCGTAGTCCTGGAAGACCATCGACAGGTTGCGCCGGTCGGGCGGCACGTGCACGCTGGCCGCCGGCCACGGTTTTCCGCCGATGGCGATCTGGCCGGAGCTCACGTGCTCGATGCCGGCCAGGCAGCGCAGCAGGGTTGTCTTGCCCGATCCGGACGGCCCGAGCAGAACCACGAAAGTGCCGGGCTCGACGCTCGAGGCTGACCTCTTCCAGCGCCCGGCTCCCGCCGGGGAACTCCTTGGTGACCTCGTCGATGGTGATGCTGTCAGCCACGGGTTGCTGCTCCGATCCGGCGCCAGCCCGGCCGGCGCCAGCAGGCGGTAAGCCGCCGAGCACGATGCCGACCGCGGCGAAGCGCGATGGCCACGGCCAGCACGGACTGCGCCATGCCGATTCCGAAGTGGTAAGTAGCTGAGGTTGTCGTTGATGGCCACCGAGGCCGGGGATTGCTCGGCGCGTACAGGAGCTGCGACAGGGGCAGTTCCAGGAACACGCCGCAGAAGGTCAGCAGCCAGGCCATGGTCAGCGGGCGGGACACCAGCGGCAGCACGCCCCTGGCCCAGGCCATCAGCTCGCCGGCGCCGTGTGTCCTGGCCGCGTCCCGCAGCGACGGCTGGAGCTGGGACACCGATCCGACCAGCACCCGCGCGTTCGTCGGCAGGCTCGACGCGATGTAGGCGATGACCAGCAGCGTCGCGTCTGGTACAGGTTGATGCCGATGCTGGACTCCACCGGCAGGTTGAACGCGAAGATGTAGCCCGCGCCGAACACGACGCTGGGCAGCGCGACCGCGGCCAGCAGCATGAAGTCGAGCACCCTGGAGGATTTCTGCCGCCGCTGCGCAAGCAGCCAGGCCGCGATGAACCCGCCGACCACGGTGACCGACGCGGAGACGAAGCCGTAGGCGAGCGAACGCTCGAGCGGGCCGAACTGATCAGCCTGATGGAACAGCGCCTGGTAGTTCACCAGCGTGATCGAGAACGAGCCGCCGTAGTCGCCGAGAAGCGAGGCGCTGACCGCCCCGAAACCCGGCACCCCGAGCGCGATCAGGTAGAACAGCCCCAGCCCCGACAGCGCGGCGCCTTGCCGCGGCCGGTGAGCTCGCGGCGCACTGCCTGCCGGGTGCGCCCGGACAGCATCTGGTAGGACCGGCCGCGCAGTGCCCTGCGCCTGCAGCGCGAGCGGGATGGCGACGGCGGCCACCAGCAGCACGCCTATGGCAGACGCGGCCGGGAAGCTCGGCGGGAAGTTGTTGATGGCCTGGTACAGCTCGTAGGTGGCCAGCGAGAAGTTGGAGTTGTAGGCAAGCGTGGCGGCCACGCCGAAGTCGCTGATGGACTCAGCGAATCCGATCGCCAGGGCGGACCAGATGGCCGGCGCGAGCATCGGCCAGATCAGCCGCAGAGTCGCGGCGCGGCCGGCGCCGTGCACCCGGGCCGCGTCCTCGAATTCCTGCCCGAGCCCGGCCAGCCCGGCAGTGATCGCCAGGTAGGTGAACGGCACCGAGCGGAGCCCGAGCAGCAGCACCACGCCGAACGGGCCCATGATCAGGTGAGTCATCCAGGGCCAGTCAAGCCCCAGCCGGTACATGACCCCGTCAGCCTGGACGATCCGCTCCCAGCCGAGCGCGGGCAGCCAGGACGGCAGCAGCAGGACCAGCCACATGCTGCCGGCCACGAACCGCCGTCCGGGCAGCGTGGTCCGGTTGGCCAGCCACGCGATGGGGAACCCGATGACCAGGCCGAGCACGGCGGCAGACGCACTGACCCACAGCGAGTTGGTGATCGCGATCGCGGTTGCGCCGGTGAACGCCTGCCGCAGGTAGGTCAGGGTGAACCACTGAGTGCCCTGGTCGAAAAGCCGGGGCGAGATTGTCAGCAGCAGTGAGCTGGCGCAGGGCACCAGGATGAACAGGATGAGCAGGATCCAGAAGATCGGCTTGCCGATCAGGCCGCCGACGGAGCGGCCGCCGAGCGGGCGGCTCGCGCGCGCGGCGATCCTGCCCCACGGCGCCGGGCGGCCCGGTCCGGCAGCAGCCGGACCGGGCGCACCCGCGTCTTCAGTAGTGACGGTCACGTGGAGATCTCCCGTGCCGCGAAGCGCGGCTGTCCATGGGCGAGTGACAGGGCGTCACCTGACGATGGTGGAGTCGAACCAGGTGTTGATGGTTCCCTCCTGCGGGCCCCACTTGTACGGGTTGATGGTCTGCGTCTTGACCGAGGCCAGCGACGGCAGCTCCGGCAGCGGATTGACGCCCTGCAGCACCGGGTAGTACAGCGAGTCGCCGTAGGGGTCGCCGGTCTGCATGACCTTCTGGCCGGCTGGCGAGAGCACGAACTCGATGAACTTCTCGGCCTCCGCGCGCTCGGCGGCGGGCGCCTTGGCGTCGATGCCGATCGCGCTCGGCAGGACGGTGACCGGGTTGAGGTACTTGACCGCGAGGTTCGGGTCGCTGCCGGACCGAACGTGGCGCCGATGCCGGCTGAGCTCTGCACCAGCGCGAGCTTGATCTGGCCGCTAGTGAGCGCCTGCAGCGTCGGGCCGTTGGTGGGGTGGATGATCAGCCCGTTGGCCTTGAGCTTGGTGTAGTACGCCTCGCCCTGGCTGACGCCGCCGAGGTAGTTCATCATCCCGGCGATGAACGGGTAGGTCGGGCCGGACTGCGACGGGTCGTTCATCCCGACGTCGCCCTTCCACTGCGGGGACAGCAGCGCCTGCCAGGTCGTGGGCGGGCTGGTCACCTTGGTCTTGTTGTAGACGAGCGCGGCCACGAGCGTGACACCCGTGGGGGTGTAGCTCTTGTCGGCGGGCAGCGACTCGGTGCCGAGGCTGTTCCACTTGACGTTGGGCTCGAAGCCCTTCTGCAGCAGGCCCTGGGTGTCCAGGCCGGCGAAGGCGGTCGCGCCATCGACCCAGAGCAGACCCCAGTGCGGGTTGTTCTTTGATGCCTCGATCTGAGTGAGCAGCGGGCCGGTGGAGTTGTCGTCCAGCTTGACCTGGATGCCGGTGGCCTTCTGGAATGCCTTCGTCATTGCCGAGTCGTAGCCCTGGGCCGAGTAGACAACCAGCGGGACCTTGGCTGAGCTGGAGGGTTTCGTCGAGCTGTTGGCCGAGGAGCAGCCGGCCAGGGCGATGGCCCCGAGCGCGAGAACCGCAGCGGGAATGCGGACTTTAGCGGGAGTCGTGATGCGAGTCATGGCCGCGAGTCTGGGGCAGGTCCCCAACGAGCAGGCGACGGCCAGGTGTCCTGCAGGAGAAGTAACCGTCAAGATCTGGCAATAACCACAGTCATTCCGGCACTGTCACGGCCGTTAGACGTCCCTGCTAGACGCTTATCAATCGGCATCTCGCATCGTCGGGGGTGAACGCGTTAACCGGTGATGACCTCAACGTCATACGCAAGGATGTTCTCGTCGACGGTGATAATGGGCACGTCGAGCAGCTGGGCCTGGGCGATCAGCACGCGGTCAAACGGATCCTTGTGATGGTCTGGCAGCTCAGCAGTGCGGAGTGCGTGGGCATGCTCCACTGCCAGCGGAGTCGTGCCCGAGCGGCGCATCCGGTCGGGGATATATGCGCCAGGAGCCTCGGGCAGGGCGAGCTTGCCGAGTCTGTACTTGATCGCGATCTCCCACGCGCTGGCTGCCGAGAGCAGAAGCTGATTGGCGCCGTCGTCGATGAGCTCGCGCGATTCCTTGCCCAGCCGATCCGGGTCTGCCTGCATCCAGAGCCATACGTGTGTATCCAGGAGGTAGCGGCTCACCGGTAGAAAGCTTCCAGCACGTCGTCAGGCAAGGGTGCGTCAAAATCCTCGGGCACGCTGAATACGCCCTCATCGATGCCCAGGCGACGGTGCTGGCGGTCGCGGAACGGCACGATCCTGGCAACCGGCTCGCCGCCCCGCGCGATCTCGATTTCCTGACCTCCGTCGACCAGCCGCAGCAATTCGGACAGCCGGGTCTTGGCTTCGTGAACGCCGACCCTGAGAGCACCTGACTTAGTCATGGACTTAGTCTACCTCGTTGTTGCTCAGAAGGCGCGCCCTCCTGCTGTTCCGGTCGGTCTCGGCGACCGGAGCGACTTCTCCGAGCTGGATCAGGCAACCGGCGCGGGCGGCTGCTGGCTGACCGGCGCGGGGCGACCGGCGCGGGTCTGGCTGACCGGCTTGACCTGAGACGGGGCTTGCGGCGGGACCGCGAGGCGGAGCGCCGGCTTCCTCGTCAGGACGCGCACGGGCACCGCGGCCGGGCGCACCGCGGCGAGTGCCTCCCGCAGCTGGGCCGGATTCAGGTCGTAGATCTTCAGCCGGTAGCGGGGCGGATCGCCGGCCGGTGTCGTCAGCGCGGGCCTGCCGCGGCCGAATCCGAGCGGCAGGACCAGCGAGCCGAGCAGCAGCAGCGCCTGCATCGGGATGCCAGGCCGGCGCACCGTCCTGGCGGCCGGGCTGAGCGTAATCTCCAGCATGGCGCCGTAGCGCCGCGGCTCCATCCGCAGCTGCGCGATCTCGGGCCAGACCAGCTGCACCTGGCGGAGCCTCGGCCGGCGGCGGCGGGTGGCGATGCCGAGCACGATGCCGTGGCTGTCGGCGCGGAAGGCCCGCTTGCGGACGGTCACCAGCACGCAGAACAGTGTCAGCGCCGCGATCGCGAGGCCGCCGATCTCGGTCACCCCGAGCCAGAACGGCAGCCTGCCGCTGGCCTTCCTCCCGACCAGCAGCGCCACGGCGGCCAGAATCGCGAACCAGACCGGGATCAGCCACACGAAGCCGCGGGGATACCGGCTGGCCTGCCCGCGTACCAGGCATATGACGGTGTCGTCCACGGCCGCCTCCCCCGCTTGGTCCCTAGCCAGATCTTCGGTCGTCATAGTCCGGTACGGCAAGTAGCAGCCGGGTTTTTCACCGTATTGACATCGTCGCTGGCAGACCCGGCAGTCCGCGGCCGGGAGGGTGGCAGCGGAGCAGGCGTGGCGCGTTCCCGCTCCGGTGGTGTTTTACGCTTGGGGACAGCCAGCGCCGGCTCGAGGATCGAGGGAACTACACGCATGCAGATCGCCGAGATAACCCGTGCCGAGACCAGCCACCGTGCTGACCTCCTCACGGTCAGCTCTTACACCGTCGACCTGGACCTGACCTGCGGAGATAAGGTCTTCCGGTCGACCTCGGTGATCAGCTTCGAATGTGCCGAGCCGGGCGCGCGCAGCTACGCCGACCTGGTCGCCGAGACGGTGCGCGAGATCACCCTCAACGGGGAGGCGCTCGACCCGGACCAGGTGTGCGCCGAGGGCCGGATCCTGCTGCCCGCGCTGGCGGAGCAGAACGAGCTGCGCGTCGTTGCCGACTGCGCCTACACCGCGGACTCCAAGGGCATGCACCGCGCTGTCGACTCGGCCGACGGCAAGATCTACTGCTACACCAACTGCGAGCCTGCCGACGCCCGCCGGGTGTTCGCGAATTTCGAGCAGCCGGACCTGAAGGCGTCGTTCACCTTCCGCGTGACCGCGCCCGCGCACTGGACCGTGCTGTCCAACCAGCCGGCCCCGAGCCGGAGCCGGCCGGAGCCGATGAGAGCGGGACGGAGACGGCGACCTGGGAGTTCCCGCCGACGCCGCGGATCTCGACTTACCTGACCGTCGTCGTGGCCGGCGATTACCACCTGGTGCGCGACACCCACACGACACCCGCCGGGCAGGTCATCCCGCTCGGGCTTGCCTGCCGGGCCTCGCTGGCTGACTACCTCGAGGCAGCCGACATGTTCACGCTGACGAAGCAGGGCTTCGACTACTACACGCAGCTGTTCGGCGCCCCCTACCCGTTCGAGAAGTACGACCAGGTCTTCGTGCCGGAGTTCGCCGCCGGGGCGATGGAGAACGTCGGATGCGTGACCATCTCCGAGCGGCTGCTCTTCCGCTCCAAGGTCACCGACATGATGTACGAGCTGCGCGCCACGGTCATCCTGCACGAGATGGCGCACATGTGGTTCGGCGACCTGGTGACCATGAAGTGGTGGGACGACCTGTGGCTCAACGAGTCGTTCGCCGAGTTCAGCGCGGCCCTGTCGAGCGCCGAGGGCACCCGGTTCACCGACGCCTGGACGACCTTCTCCGGCTCCCGCAAGACGTGGGGCTACATGCAGGACCAGCTGCCGACCACGCACCCGATCGCCGGCGACGTCCCGACGCTATCGGAGGCGATCGCCAACTTCGACGGCATCAGCTATGCCAAGGGCGCGTCCGTGCTCAAGCAGCTGGTGGCCCACGTCGGCCGGGACAGCTTCATCGCCGGCATCAGGGCCTACTTCGCCGACCACGGCTGGGGCAACGCGACGCTGTCGGACCTGCTGGGCGCGCTGGAGGCCAGCTCGGGCCTGAGCCTCGGCGACTGGGCCAAGGCGTGGCTCCAGACCGCCGGCCCGAACACGCTGCGCAGCGAGTTCAGCGTGGCGCCGGACGGCACGTTCGAGACGTTCGCGGTGCTGCAGGAAGCATCGGAGGAGTACCCGACACTGCGGCCGCATCACATCGCCATCGGCCTGTACAACCGGTCCGCCGACGGCGCACTAGAGCGCACGCACCGGATCGAGGCGGACGTCGCAGGCCCGCGGACGGAGATCGCCGGGCTGGCCGGACTGCCGCGGCCGGACCTCATCCTGCTCAACGACGACGACCTCAGCTACGCCATCGTCCGGTTCGACGACCGGTCGCTGGCCACGCTGACGGAGTCCATCGGGGCCTTCACCGACTCGCTGGCGAGGACCGTCGCCTGGAGCGCGGTGCTGGACATGGTGCAGCAGGCCGAGCTGTCGGTGCCCGCGTTCGTGCGGATCCTGGTCGGCGGCATGGGTGAGGAGCCTGCGGTCTCCGTCCTGCAGATCCTGCACATGACCGCGGCCCGGCTGATGGCCGTGACAGCCGACCCGCGCTGGCTGCCGGAGGGCAAGGAGCAGCTCGCGACGGCCGCGCTGCGGCTGCTGCGTGCCGCCGAGCCGGGCAGCGATCACCAGCTCGCCTGGATGCAGCTGCTGGGCTGGACCGCCGTCACGCCTGAGCAGCTCGACTTCATCGCCGGCCTGCTGGACGGGTCGGTGGCCGTTCCCGGCCTGTCCGTCGACACCGAGCTGCGGTGGGCGCTGCTGCGCCGGCTGGCCGTCACCGGCCGGGCCGGGGATGCCGAGATCGACGCCGAGCTGGCCCTGGACCCGACCGACGCGGGCCGCCGGCACGCCGCGGCCAGCCGCGCCTCGATCCCGGATGCCGAGCACAAGGAGGCAGCCTGGAACCTGGTCGCGCGCTCGCAGGAGCTCGGGCATGAGGGCGTCATGGCCGTGGCCGCCGGCTTCGGCCAGCCCGAGCATGCCGACCTGCTGGCCCCGTACGCGGAGGCGTACTTCGAGGTGCTGCCGGAGATCTGGGAGACGCGCGGGGACCACATCAGGCGGCTGCTGGGCGACGGGCTGTTCCCGTACGCGGCCGCGTCGCCTGAGCTGCTGCGCCGGGTCGACGAGTTCCTGGCCGCGGAGCCGCGCGACCCGTCCATGGTGCGGGTCCTGATCGAGCGCCGCGACATCATCGACCGGGCGCTGCGCTCGCGCGAACTGCCCGGCTGACCGCCGCGCCGCTGACCGCCGCGCCGCTGACCGCCGCGCGCTCGCGGTCAGCGCGCTATTTCCCGCAGTGACCCGGCGGCGAAGGCAAGCCCGTGCCCCGGCCCGGTCTGCGCCTGCAGGCTGTCGCCGGTGACGGTGATGCCGCCCGGTCCGGCCAGGGCACCGAGCGCCGCGAAGGAGCCCTGGTCGATGTCCTCGACCATCGGCGGCAGCGGCAGGCACATGGCCAGCTGACCGGAGATGTCCGGCAGCAGGTGGGGCATCACCGGAACGTCGAACAGGCGGGCCAGCCTGGCGATGCGAAGGAACGGGGTGATGCCGCCCACCCGGCACACGTTCGGCTGGACGAAGTCCACCGCGCCGGCCAGCAGGACGTCGCGGAACTGCGCCTCGGTATACAGGCTCTCGCCCGCGGCGAGCGGGATGTCGATGGCCGCGCGCAGCCGGGCGTACGCCTGGACGTCCTCAGCCGGAAGCGGCTCCTCCAGCCAGAAGATGTCGTACGCCCCGAGCGCCCGCGCGGCACGGCGCGCGGCCGGCAGGTCCCACAGCTGGTTCGCGTCGAGCATCAGCAGCCGGGACGGGCCGATGACGCGGCGCACGGCCGCGACCCGGTGCAGGTCCTCGTCGAGGTCGGGCAGCCCGACCTTGATCTTGAACCGGGTATGGCCGGCCTCGACCCAGCGGGTCACCTGCTCGACCAGCTCGTCCAGCGCCAGATGCCGGTTCACCCCGCTGGCGTAGACAGGTACCTGGTCACGCTGCCGGCCGATCAGGTCGGTCAGGCTCAGGCCGGCCGTCCGGGCCTGCAGATCCCACAGGCCGATGTCGACCGCGGCCATGGCAAGCGTGGTGATGCCGCCGCCCGCCTCGCGCAGCCGCCACCACATCCGGTCCCAGGCCGCGGCCGGGGCGACTGGCCCGCCCAGTGCGAACCTGGTGAGATCGGCGTCGATCATCGCGTGGATCGCCTGCGCTCCGGCCTGCACCGCCCAGCTGAAGCCCTGCCCGGTCGCGCCATCGCTCGCCTGCACTGTGGTCGCGATGAGGTACTGGCTGGTGACGTCTGGCCCCCAGGGCACCGGCATCGGCAGCTCGTACGTCCGGGTCTGCAGCCCGGTCACCTGCGCGGTCATGACAGTCTGCCGGCGTCGAATGCAGGCAGGCAGAACTCGCCGCCCAGGTGAGCCAGCACCGGGTCCGCCGGGTCCGGCGGACCGCACCGGGCGATGACCTCCGCCGCGAACGGCTCGGAGTCATCGCGGGGCTCGTAGCCGAGCGCGCGTGCCTCGGTCAGGCTGACCCAGCCGCCGCGGGTGTTGCCCGAGACCCCGTAGGCAACCCGGAATCCGGGCGCCGGCGCCGTCAGGCACGCCTCGAACAGGCGCCCGGCGTCGCCCGGAGACAGCCAGGTGGACAGCGACCGCACGTTCTCCGGCCGCTCCGTGCAGGTCAGGATCCGCAGGCAGATCGCGTCCAGGCCGTACCGGTGGTGATAGAGCGAGGCGAGCGCCTCGCCGGCCGCCTTGGACACTCCGTAATACGTGTCCGGGGCCGGGAACGCGTAGTCAGGTACCGGGAAGCCGGCCGCGGGGCTGAATCCCACCGCGTGATTCGACGAGGCGAACACCACCCGCGGCACGCCTGCGCGGCGCGCCGCCTCGAAGACCGCGTACGTGCCCTGGATGTTCACAGCGGCGATCCGGTCCCACGGCGCCTCGCCGGACAGCCCGGCCAGGTGGATGATCGCCTCCGCGCCGTCGCATGCCCGCGTCAGCGCGTCCAGGTCGGTCACCGACGACCGGACGACCTCCTCGGCCGGGCCGGCCGTCAGCGGCTCGACGTCGAGCAGGCGCAGCGTGCGGCCGGGCGCGGCCAGCCGGCTGCGGAGCATCGCCCCGACCTGCCCGGCGGCGCCGGTCATGAGGATGGTGGGCATGCACGGCAGAGTAGCCCGCCCGGCCCGGCCGGGGGAGCGGCGGGCGCGGCGCGCGTTGTGCTGACAAAGGGAGCTGTCATACGTTATTACTCGAATACCAGTCATCCACTCTTGGACGGATATGTCGATGCCGGTTGCCGAGATCACCAGGTCCGAGACGGCCGAGCGGGCGCGGCTGCTGCGCGTCGACTCCTACGACGTCGCTCTCGACCTGACCGCAGGTCCTGAACGGTTCCGCTCGCGGACCGTCATCAGGTTCGGCTGCACCGAGCCGGGAGCCGCGACCTACGCGGACCTGATCGCGGAGCAGGTGCACGAGATCACGCTGAACGGCGTCGCCATCGACCCGGCGGTCGCCTGGGCCGACGGCCGGATCGCGCTCACCGGGCTCGCGGATCGCAACGAGCTGCGCGTGGTCGCCGACTGCCGGTACAGCAATGACGTTTCCGGGCTCAGCCGCACCGTGGATAGCGCCGACGGGCGGGTCTACACGTTCACCCAGTTCGAGCCCGCGGACGCGCGGCGGGTCTTCGCGAACTTCGAGCAGCCGGACCTGAAGGCCGAGTTCACCTTCCGGGTGACCGCGCCCGAGCACTGGGTCGTGCTGTCGAACCAGCCGGCACCTGACCCGGAGCCGGCCGGCGACGGCGCTGCCGTCTGGCAGTTCGAGCCAACCCCGCGGATCTCCACCTACCTGACCGCGATCGTGGCCGGCGAGTACCACCTGATCAGGGAACAGCACACGACGCCGCGCGGGCAGTCCATCCCGCTCGGGCTCGCCTGCCGCCAGTCGCTGGTGCCGTACCTCGAGCCCGATGATGTTCTCGGCATCACCAGGGCAGGCCTGGATTACTTCACCGGGCTGTTCGGCAGCGACTACCCGTTCGCGAAGTACGACCAGGCCTATGTCGCCGATCACGTCGGCGGGATGGAGAACGTCGGCTGCGTCACGCTCACCGAGCAGCTGCTGTTCCGGTCCAAGGTCACCGATTTCCTGTACGAGGTGCGGGCGATGGTGATCCTGCACGAGATGGCGCATCAGTGGTTCGGCGACCTGGTCACCATGAAGTGGTGGAACGACCTGTGGCTGAACGAGTCGTTCGCCGAGTACAGCGGATTCCTGGCCAGCGCGGAGGCAACCCGGTTTACCGGTGCCTGGACAACCTTCTGCGCGAACTTCAAGCTCTGGGGTTACAGCCAGGACCAGCTGTCGTCGACGCATCCGGTCGCTACCCAGGCGGCCACGGTCTCCGAGGCGATCGCGAACGCCGACGGGATCAGCTACGCCAAGGGCGCGTCGGTCCTCAAGCAGCTCGTCGCCTACCTCGGCCGGGAACAGTTCTTCGACGGCCTGCGCGCCTACTTTGCCGAGCACTCCTTCGGCAACGCGACACTGTCCGGTCTGCTGGCTGCGCTGGAGGCGAGCTCAGGCCGGTCCCTGGCCGACTGGTCGGCCGCCTGGCTCGAGACGGCGGGGGTGAACACGCTCCGGCCCGACTTCGCGGTCGCGGCCGACGGTACCTTCACCAGCTTCGCCGTGCTGCAGGAGGCGCCGGCCGAGCATCCGGTGCTGCGGCTGCATCACATCGCGATCGGCCTGTACAACCGCGCTGACGGCGCGCTGGTACGCACGCACCGGGTTGAGGCGGACGTCAGCCGGCCCCCGGACGCCAGTACCCGCGCTGGCCGGGCTGCCGCAGCCCGACCTGATCCTGCTCAACGACGATGACCTCGGCTACGCCATCACGCGGTTCGACGAGCGGTCGCTGGCCACGCTGACCACCTCAATCGGGTCGTTCAGCGACTCGCTGGCCAGGACCCTCTGCTGGAGTTCCGTGATCGACATGGCCAGGGAGGGCGAGCTCGCCGTTCCCGCTTTCGTGCGGATGGTCGCGGCCGGCATGGGTCAGCTGTCATCAGTCTCGCTGCTGCAGACGCTGCACTCGGCGTGCCTGGACGTGCTGGCACGGATAGCCGACCCCGCCTTCGTGCCGGCCGGCAAGGAACTGCTCGCGGCCGAGGGTGCGCGGCTGCTGCGGGCTGCCGAGCCGGGCAGCGATCACCAGCTTGCCTGGGCGCAGTTGCTTGCCGGGACGGCGGTGACAGCAGAGCAGCTGAACCTGCTGGAAGGGCTCCTGGACGGGGCTGAGCAGATTCGCGGCCTCACGGTGGACGCCGAGCTGCGGTGGTCGCTGCTGAAGCGACTCGTCATCTGCGGCCGGGCCGGGGACACCGAGATCGACGCCGAGCTGACGCGCGACGATACGGACGCTGGCCAGCGGCACGCGGCTGCCTGCCGGGCCGCGGTTCCCGACCCCGGGCATAAGGCCGCCGCCTGGCACGAGCTGGCCGAGACCGCTGAGCTCAGCTTCGAGAGCCTTAGCGAGATGGCGCGCGCCTTCAACCAGGCCGAGCACGCGGGGCTGCTGGCGCCCTACGCCGAGGCGTACTTCACCCGGCTGCCGGAGATCTGGGCCGCGCACAGCGAGCTGGTGCGCGGGATGATCGGCGGCGTGCTGTTCCCCTACCCGTCAGCGTCACCGGAGCTGCTGCAGCGGATCGACGCGTTCCTCGCCGAGCCTGATCTTGATCCGGCGATCGGCCGAGTGGTGATTGAGGGTCGCGACACGGTCGCCAAGGCACTCAGATCACGGGCGCTGCCCGCCGGGGGGAGCAGCTGATGCGGGCGGCCGAGATCACCAGGTCCGAGACGGCTGAGCGGGCGCAGCTGCTGCACGTCGGGTCTTATGACGTCACGCTGGACCTCACCCGCGGCAGCGAGGTGTTCGGGTCCACGTCCGTGATCAGGTTCGACTGCGCCCGGCCGGGGGCGGCCAGTTACGTTGACCTGATCGCCGAGACCGTCAGCGAGATCACGCTCAACGGCACCGCGATCGACCCGGCGGCCGCCTTCGCGGACGGCCGGATCGCGCTGACCGGCCTGGCGGCGCGCAACGAGCTGACGGTCGTTGCCGACTGCCGGTACTCGCGCGACGGCACCGGCCTGCACCGTGCGGTCGACCCTGCCGACCAGAAGGTCTACGCCTACACCAAGTTCGAGCCCGCCTACGCCCGGACCGTGTACGCCAACTTCGAGCAGCCTGACCTGAAGGCCAGTTTCACGATCTCCGTCGTGGCGCCAGAGCACTGGACCGTCCTGTCGAACGAGGCGCTGGACACGCGCGAGCCCGCCGGTGACGGCGCTGCCCGCTGGCGCTTCAGGCCGACACCGCGGCTGTCCACTTACCTGTTCGCCGTCGCTGCCGGGGAGTACGAGGTCGTCCGCGCGACCCACACGACGCCCGGCGGCCAGGTGATCCCGCTTGGCCTGGCGTGCCGCGCGTCGATGGCCGGGTTTCTCGCGGCCGACGACATTCTCGACATCACCAGGAAGGGCCTCGACTACTACACCGGGCTGTTCGGCACGCCGTATCCGTTCGCCAAGTACGACCAGGTGTTCGTCCCCGAGTACAGCGTCGGCGCGACCGAGAACGCCGGCTGCGTGGTCTTCACCGACCAGCTCCTGTTCAGGTCCAGGGTGACCGACACCCTGTACGAGCTGCGCGCCAGCGTGATCCTGCACGAGATGGCGCACATGTGGTTCGGCGACCTGGTCACCATGCGCTGGTGGGACGACCTGTGGCTGAACGAGTCGTTCGCCGAGTTCAGCGCCGCTCTGGCCAGCGCCGAGGCAACCCGCTACGCCGGCGCCTGGGCGACTTTCGCGAGCAGCCGGAAGGCCTGGGGCTACGTGCAGGACCAGCTGCCGTCCACGCATCCGGTCGCCGCCAGCGTCGAGACCCTGTCCGAGGCGATCGCGAATTTCGACGGGATCAGCTACGCGAAGGGCGCGTCGGTGCTGCGCCAGCTGGTGGCGCTGATCGGCCGGGACAGCTTCTTCGCCGGCATCAGGGCCTACTTCGCCGAGCCACAGCTTCGGCAACGCGACGCTGGCCGACTGGCTTGCCGCCCTCACCGCCAGCTCCGGCCGGGATCTGGCCGCCTGGTCAAAGGCGTGGCTGGAGACGGCCGGGCCGAGCACCCTGCGCAGCGAGTTCGAGGTCGACGCCGGCGGCGCGTTCACCGAGTTCGCGATCGTGCAGACGGCGCCGCCGGACCACCCGGCGCTGCGGCCGCATCACATCGCAGTCGGCCTGTACAACCGGGAGCCGGGCACTGGCACCCTGGCCCGCAGCAGCCAGGTCGTCGCTGACATCGCCGGGCCGCGTACCGACATTCCCGGACTGCGCGGCGTCAGCCAGCCGGACCTGATCCTGCTGAACGACGACGATCTGACCTACGCGCTCGTCCGCTTCGACGAGCGGTCCGTGCGCACGCTCACCGACTCGATCGGCAGCCTCGGCGATCCGCTGGCCCGCGCGGTCTGCTGGAGCGCGGTGCTGGACATGACGCGGCAGGCTGAGCTGAGCGTGCCGGCCTTCATCACGATGGTCGCCGCGGGCCTGCCGGGCGAGTCGTCGGTTGCGGCGCTGCAGGGCCTGCTGGACAACTGCCAGGGACTCCTGGTCAGCCTCGCCGATCCGGCGCGGGTGGCAGCCTGCCGCCGGCAGCTGGCCGCGCGGCCGTCAGTCTGCTGGCGGCCGCCGAGCCGGGCAGTGACCACCAGCTCGCCTGGGCCGAGCTGCTGGCGTGGACTGCCGGCACGCCGGATCAGCTTGATCTGGCCGCCGGGCTGCTGACTGGCAGCGCCACGCCGGCCGGGCTGACCATCGGCGCTGAACTGCGCTGGGAACTGCTGCAGCGCCTGGCCGCAGCCGGCCGCGCCGGCGATGCCGAGATCGACGCGGAGCTGCGCCGCGACCCGACCGATGCCGGGAACCGCTCCGCCGCGGCCTGCCGGGCCGCCATGCCCGATGCCGGGCACAAGGCAGCGGCCTGGCAGCTGCTGACGCAGCCAGCCGGCGTATCAGCGGACCTGCTCCGGTCTGTCGCCGCCGCCTTCCACCAGCCCGAGCAGGCCGGCCTGCTGGCCGAGTACGCGGACGCCTACTTCGCGGTGCTGCCCGAGCTGTGGTCAGCCAGCGGCGGGCACCTCCGGGTGGCACGCGCCGGGGCGCTGTTCCCGGTCACCCAGGCCAGCCCCGGTCTCGTCGCGCAGATCGATGAGTTCCTGGCCGCCGAGCCCCGCGAGGCCGGCCTGGAGCGCGTCCTGGCCGAGCGCCGTGACCAGGTGCAACGAGCCCTGCGCTCGCGCGCGATCCGTCCGCCGGACTGAGTCCGGGCGGCTCGTCCCGGCCTGCACGGGCGCCGCGCCGCGCGCGATCTGGCCGGTATTTTGCGATTCTCCGGGCCGATCTGGCGGACCTGAGAGCGTTTTGCTGACCTGCGTCTCGTTCGTTCCTGCAGCCGCCGCGCTACGCAGAGTGGCGACACGAAGTTTCGATAACGTAGCGGTCACGGTCGGCGGTGCCGCATGATGTAGTCGTTCGGCATCGGGCAGAGACGCCGCATCAGTCTCAGGAGCACCAGTCCTTATGACCACGGGATGGCCGCAGAACCAGCAGGATCTGCGGTGGCCCCACTCCGATTCCGATGAGACCGGGCCAGACGGCCGGACTGGACGGACGGGTGGCCACCGACACTGACCGCTCAGGCGCGGCAGGCGGATTCGGAACTGCGCACCCGAGCGGCCCGCTGCCCGTGATGCCCGCGCCGCAGCGCGGCCGCTTCGGCCGCGGCAAGTCACGGGACACCGCCGAGGCTGACGACGGTGTCGGCGGCGACGCTGACTACGACTGGATCCGCTACCTGGGCGAGGCAGGCCCGGCGCAGGAGCATGCGAAGCGCCCGGCCGACCGGCCCGCCACCGACAGCGAGCGGGAACGAGGCAGCCGCACCTCGGGCCGTAAGTTTGCTCGCCGGTCAGGTGCCGCGGACCAGCCAGCGGCTGAGACGCCGGCGACCTCGTTCCCGGCCGCAGGCCAGGCGGAACGCCAGGCGCCGGCCCGCCAGGCCGACGAATGGCGCGCCCGTGACTACCCGGTGCCCAGCCGGTGGACCGACCGGCGGGAAGCAGACCGCCCCGAGCCCGGCGGCGCACCGCGCCGCCCGGGCCCTGACCAGGCCGCCGCAGACGGCACGGCCGTCATGCCGCAGGCGCCCGCCGGGCGACGCCGCCCGCTGTCGCCCCCGTCCCGCCCGCAGCCCGAGGCCGCGCAGCCCGAGAGCTGGGAGACCGGCAGCCGGCAGCACCAGTCGCGCTGGCCAGGCGCAGGCCGCCCCGGCTCCGCGCCCGAAGCCGCCGCCGGCACTGCATGGCCGGCCACGACAAGCCACCCGTGGCCCGTCCAGGACCGGCCGCAGCCCCGGCCGGCCTCGCCCGAGCCCGCAGACCTCTGGTCGTCCCCGGCCGACGAGGGCCGCAGCACCCGCGGCCACGGCACTCGCGGTGACAGCCGGCAGCAGGACACGGGGATCAGCAGCCCGCCGAGCTCGGGTCACGCTGAGCGCCACCGCCGGAGCCGGCAGCAGCCGGACCAGGCAAGCCTCGCAGTCGCTCGCGGCTGCGGGCCGCGCAGCCGCCGAGTCGGTGCCGGACGAGGAACTCGATACGCCGCGCCCGGCTGGCCGCGCCGCCAGCCGTGCCGCCCGGCGCGCCGAGACAGCCGCGCTGACGACGACCCCGACCCGCGCACCAGGTGCGCGCCGCGGTACCCCGGCGCCGGATGCGGCTGCCAGCGTCGCCACGCCTGAACGCGCACGTCGCTTCGGCGGCCGGAAGGACAGCGGCGGAAGGACAGCGGCCGGAAGGACAGCGGCCGGAAGGACACGGGCAGCAAGCGGCGGCTGCTGCAGCGTCCGGGTCTGCTGAAGCGCCCGGTGCAGCGATTGCGCCCGGATCCGCAGCGGCCGCAACGGCGGCGTTCAGCGCGGCTCCGGTCATCGCCCCGGAGCGGCGGCCCGACGTCAGAACGGCTCCAGCTGGCAGGGCCCCGGTTGGCGCTCCGGAGCGGCGGCCCGACGCCGGTACCGCTCCAGTTACTAAGGCTCCGGTCAGCGCTCCGTCCCGGCGCGCCGGGGTCAGTGCCGCGCCGGCCGAGCCCGTTACCGCACGGACCGCTGCCGCGCCGGCGAAGCCGCGCACTGCGGACGGGGCCAGGAAGACCCGCAAGCGGCGCAGAGTCCGGCATCCGGTCCGGCTTGCCGTCGGCGGCGGAGTGGTCGCGGCAGTTGCTGTTGCCGGGGTTGTGGTCATGCACCCCTTCGGCGGGAGCACCGGGCCGACGCACAGCATCTCGCTGCCGAACAAGCTCCAGGCATATGCGCAGAATCCCGCTCTCGCCTCCGGGCTGGGCGCTCAGGCGCTGCGAACGGAGATTGTCCGCAAGGGGAACGGCGAGGCAAGCCACGTCGTCGACGCTGTCTACGAGGACAGCACCGGCCCGGCTGCGAAGGCCGGCCCGCTGATCATCCTCTTCGTCGGCGGCAACCTGTCGGGATCGGCCTCGTCCTTCATCTCCAGCTTCACCGGACTGCTGCCGAGCGCGTTCGTGACAGGTCCCGGCTCACTGGGCGGCCAGGCCGCCTGCGTGCCGGGGACCGGCGGTCACCCGGCCGAGTGCGCCTGGGCTGACAACGACACCTTCGGCCTGATCGCCTCGCCGACGCTGAGTGCGGCCGCTCTCGGCCGCGAGCTGCGCTCAATGCGGCCGCTCGTGGAGCACGTCGTTCGCAAGTAGCCGGCCGGCTGCTAGCCCTGCTGCGGTGGCTTCTTCGGGCCGCCGTCGGCCGAGTCGCTGCTTCCTGAGCTGCTGCCGTGCGGCTTACTGCCGTTCGCTGCGCCGCCGTGCCGTGGCTTGGGAGTCCGCAGGGACAGCCGGGCGATCGCGATCGTCACCCCGCCGGCCAGTACCGCGAGCCCGGCAAGCTGACCGCCGATCAGGCGGGAGTCCAGCGGGACCGCGGCTGAGGCATCACCGGCGTGCACGTCCGGCCGCGGCCTGGCAGTTGGGAGGCCGAGTGAGCCCGGACTCGCGCCCGGAGATGCGCCCACCGTGGGGAACAGGCCCGCGGGGTCGCTAGGTGACACGCCCGTTCCGGTGAGCGGCGGCAGTGTGGCGGGTGCCGGCAGGGTCACGGACGAGGGGTCGGGGGCCGTTGTCGACGTAGCGGAAGACGCCACGACGACGTCTGCTGCTGACCCGGTGAACGAGTCCGCTCCGGAGGCTGTCGCCTTCGCCGAGATCCGCACGTGCTCGCCGGCTGTCGCCTGCGACTTCACCGCTACCGTGCTCTGGAGCTCGTCCGCCTGGCCGACCGGAGATGCTCCCGACCTTGCAGGTGGTGCCGCTTGCCGACGGGCAGACAGTGAACTTCGGGCTGCCGATGTCGTGCGCTGACGCCACCTGAGCCTGCACCGAGACCCCGGTGCTCGCAGCCTTGGTGGTCCAGACCCAGATCACGAAGCTGGCCTTGTGGCCGGCCGTGACTTTCGCCGATGACGAGAAGGACTGCACCCGGACGCACAGCTGCGCTGTCTTCGGCGAGGGTGACGTACTCGGCGTCGGCGTTGGCGTGGGCGTCGGGCTTGGCGAGGTGCTGGATGAGGTTGACGGGCTCGGGCTGCTCGACGACGGACTCGGACTCGACGACGCGGAACCGGTTGGCGAGGCCGAACTGGTCGCCGTCGGTGGACGGACTGGCCTTCTTGCTGACTGACGGCGACGGGCTCGGAGTTCCGGACTTGCTGCTGGCTGATTTGCTTGGCGACGGGGACGCACTGCGCGCGGCCTTGATCGGCGAGGCGGACGCGGACGGCGAAGACGACGCCGATGACCGGGCTGACGCGGACGGGCTCGGGCTGGACTTGCCGGCCTTTGTCTTTTTGTGGCTGGCCTTGTGTGCTTCTTGGGGCTGACCGGGCTGGCCGCGGTCGCAGTGAGCACAGCGTCCTTAGGCAGTGTGCTGCAGGCGGCACTGGCACTGGCGGCGCTGGCGGCCGTCGTGGTGGCGGCACTCGCCAGGGCATCACTGACCGTGCTGGCGCTGAGGAAGAGGAATCCCGCTATCGCGCCCAGTGCGGCTGGCCTGAGTATCAGGGCCCTCACTTGCGCAACCTCGCTTAGCTAGGCTTCCCTGGCGGGCTCACCTCTGCCCACGTTCTCACAATATTCACGGTCGGCCTAGAGGCCCGATACCTGGTCCTAACGGCCACCCGAGGTTCATGAAAGCGACACCAGCGCCCCGGTGCGTAACGCTGCCACGGGGTCACGAGATAGCTCTCGTAGAGCATGTGCCCCGGCTGAGCGGGTGTTATGCAGCCGGCCGGCGTGCTGTCCAGGCCGTCGTGCCGTCGGCGGACTCAGGCCGCTGGCGCAGTTCCCGCGGCCCCGGCCACGGGCAAACCTCAGGCCAGCGGTGTCGTGTATGCTCTCCTGGCGCGGCAAAAAGCAGGCCCGGGCGAGACCCGGGCCGGCAGGACGTCGCTGCGCCCCCTTAGCTCAGTCGGCAGAGCGTCTCCATGGTAAGGAGAAGGTCTACGGTTCGATTCCGTAAGGGGGCTCCATCTCACCAGCGCAGCCACGCCGGGAGTGGTTCTCCTCGATCCGGCGGACCCCGCCGGTCTGCCCAGGCGTAGCACTGCACAAGCACACGCTCAGTCAAGTCCGGCCCGGGCAGGTGTCGTCAGCAGAAATTGGCACCCGGCCGATGAGACGGCCGGCTGGCACACCTGGCCGACGGACTGACGGGATATGCCTGGCGCTGTCGATCGCCTTGGTGATCAGAAGATATCGCAGCAGGTCAGCGCCATCCTGCGGGACGGCCGGCAACGTCCTGCAGCGGTGCGCGCCGTACAATTGACGGGTCCGCGGCTGGTGTTCAGATGCGCCCGACAGGTTCTCCCGGCTCGGCAGTGCCAGCAGCCAACTTTCAGATTGGTGTTGCAAAGTGGCACTTGCCGGCGGTGAGCGGAACTTCCACTGCCCCGGCCGGCCTGACAGACCAGTTGATCCGGCGGAAGGCGTGAACATGGCGCATCGCAACGAGGTTGCCCGCGAGTCTGGCCTCCGGGCGATCCGCGCGGTCACGGATGCGGCGCTGGCCCGCCTGGATGACCAGGACCTGCTCGCGGAGCTGCTCCACCGGACACGGGCGATCCTGAATGCTGACAGCGCGGCGGTGCTGCTGCTGGACCGTGCCGCAGGGGAGCTGATAGCCACCGCCGCCGATGGCCTGGAGGAGGAAGTGCGGCAGGGGGTCCGCGTCCCGCTGGGCAAAGGATTCGCCGGGCGCATCGCCGCTGAGTGCAGACCCGTGATACTGGATCGGGTTGATCACACGACGGTAGTCAACCCGATATTGCTGGCGAAGGGCTTCCGCGCACTGCTGGGTGTGCCCCTGGTCGCCGGCGGTCAAGTCATCGGCGTCTTGCATGTCGGCTCCCTGACGAACAGAACGTTCACCGGCTCGGATGCCGAGCTGCTGGAGATGGCGGCGGCCAGGGCCGCCACAGCGGTGCACTCCATGATGACCCGCGATGACCATCTCGCGGCCGCTGCCCTGCAGCGGAGCCTGCTGCCGTCAGCGCCGCCGGCACTGGCCGGCACTGAGCTGGCTGGCCGCTACGTTCCGGGCAGCGGCCACATCGGCGGGGACTGGTACGACGCCTTCGTCCTGCCCTCGGGTGAGCTGGGCATGGTGATCGGCGATGTGGCCGGGTCTGGCCTGCAGGCTGCGGTGATTATGGGGCGGATACGCAGCGTACTGCGCGCGTACGCCCTGCAGTCCAGCGATCCGGCGGAGGTGCTCGCCCGGCTGGACCAGGAAATGCAGCATTTCGAGCCCGGCGCGCTCGCGACAGTGCTCTACGCGATCATCGATCCGGCGCTGGTGAAGCTGCGTATCTCGTCGGCCGGGCATCTCCCTCCTGTCATCGCCGTTCCCGGGCGGCCTGCCTGCTTCCTCGAGGTCAAATCAGACCTGCTGATCGGGGCGGCCTCCGGCATCCGCCGGCACGTGACACACGCGACCCTCACGTCCGGGACTCTGCTGTGCTTCTACACCGACGGGCTCGTCGAGCGCCCGGACGAGCCGCTAGATGAGAGCCTCGCCAGGCTCCGAGACGCGGTTCGCGCTGAACGGGCCGACGCTGCCTGCTCCGCGGTGATGGGAGCCATGGTGGGCAGTGAGCCAGCTCGCGACGACATTGCCCTGCTCATCTTCCGCCGCCAGCGGGAAGCCGCCAGCGAAGGCGACGCCCGATGAGCCCGTGCTGCCGGCACCCGCACTCTCGCCGATCGGCAAGCCCGCAGAGCTAGACCTTCCGCGCCGTGGCGGTGACGGCGGGCAGGGCAAGCAGCGCTGAATCGCCTGCCAGAGCCACAGCCAGACGCCCGGGAGAAGGTCACTCCCCGCTACCGCCAGATTGCTGTCAGGCCCAGGAGGTGCTTAGGCAGTGCGTGATGAGCTCACAGCTTCCGGCGTACTCCGGCCTCATGCTCGATTCCCCTCACCTCACCAGCCATGTCGCCGGTGATAGCGGTCTCAGCCTGGCGACGCCGCAGCGTCGGCAGCACAGTCGACTTGGCGCTGTCCTCAAGTTCGAAGGCGAGCCCGGCGTAGAGAGCGGCAACAGCCAGCACCAGGCCGGTGACGGCTGTAGCCGTCTGCCAGGCCGGGCCTGAGGAGAGCTCGAAAGCCCCGGTGAGGTAAAACCGCAGCGCTGTCAGTGCCATGACCATGCTGGCGAGGACCTTGCCGGAGGCGGCAGTGATAACCGGCACCAGCAGGACCGTCGCGGCGCCGACGAGCACCAGGCCTAGTGCTGGGCTGGTATGGCCGGGCCGTCCGGTGAAGGTCGCGAGGCCGATGGCAAACCAGCCGCCGGCTTGCAGCGCCATGCCCGTACCTGCGGCGGGATCGCGGGCAAGGAAGCCGAATACGCAACTCAGCGCCTGGAGCGGGACCACGAAGGCCAGGACGAGCAGGCCGACGGCATGCGACTGAGCCACCGGGATCCAGGCGAGCTGCAGGCCTGCGAACGTGAAGGTTCCGACCGCCAGCGCAAGCATTCCGAGCGGCAGCGGGCTAGCGACGGGCCGTAGGAAAACGCGGGACACCTCGGTGTCGGTCTCATCGCTCATGGCGGTCGGGCCTACCCGTGATCAGCCACTCGACACCACCAGCCGACCGGGCCATCGATGATCCTGGCGATGGTTATGCGCCTTCTGGCTGACTCCGGTGGCGTTAACCCGGGATCAGTCTGGGTAGGCGCGAAGACTATCCCGGATGAATGTGCTGGGTGCCGCCGCCGGAGAGGACGGACGCAATGCCAGGCAGCAAGGTAGCAGTAGTTACCGGTGCCTCCGCCGGGGTCGGGCGCGCAACGGTCCGCGCCTTCGCGGAGCAGGGCTTCGATGTCGGACTGCTCGCCCGCGGGGCGGCAGGCCTGAGCGCGGCCGCAGACGAAGTGAGGGCGGCGTATCCGCGTGCTGCTCGTCAAAGTTCGGCTGCCGCGGATTCTTCGAATCCACCAGGGCCGAGCTGCAGCACGAGGGCAGCCACGTCCAGATGAGCATGGTGTACTTGCCTGCCGTCAACACGCCCCAGTTTGACTGGTGCGAGACCACCCTGAGCAAGCACCCTCAGCCCGTGCCCCCGATCTACCAGCCGGAGCTCATTGCCAGGTTCATTCTCGAGGCCGCGCTGACTGGCCGCCGCGAGAAGGTCATCGGGTCCTGGAACAAGCTGCTTGTGCTGGCCGGGCGCCTGTTTCCCGGCCTCGGCAACCAGTACGCCGCGCTGGGCGCGTGGAGCACGCAGCTCACCTCCGACCCGATCTCCCCGGACCGGCGGGTCAATCTCTCCCGGCCAGTCGACCATGATCGGGACTTCGGTGCCCACGGCAGCTTCGACGGAGGGCCGGCGGGTTCCCTGATCCTAGTTTCCTCAAGACGCTGCCGACGACAGCCCGCACATTCACGACGGCCCTGGTGCGGGACATAGCGGGCAAGCGCCGCCGGATCACCGTGCCGCCACGGCCCCGCCCGGGGTTCTCGCTGACGCAGAAGCGATGAGACCGGCCGCGAGGCGCGATGGCTTCGCGCCCATCAGGGATTATGCCGTGCTTGGCGACGGGCGGACCGTCGCACTGGTGGCTGCTGACGGGCAGATCGACTGGTGGCCTGTTCCCGCGCTCGACGCGCCGCCCATATGCGCCGCGGTCCTGGATGCCCTCGGCCGGCGGCCATTTCAGCCTCGCCCCGGAAGACGAGCCGTCCGACGTCAACCGCCGTTACGTGCCGGGAACCAACGTGCTGGAAACCACCTACACCACGCCAGCCAGGCACGGCCAGGGTGACCGAGTCACTGAATGTCGGCCAGGCCGGCCGACTGCCCTGGACTGAGCTGGCCAGGCGGGTCGAGGGCCTCAGCGGAGCGGTGCGATTCCGCTGGCAGTTCTGCCCGGGCGACCGGTTCGGCCGGGCCCGACCGTGGGCCAGGATGCGCGGGGATGTCCCGCTCGTAACCTGCGGGAGCCAGGCCATCGCCCTGGTCGTCCACGGAGCTGAACGCGGCACCCCGGATGCACACGGTGTCTGCGGCCGGGCTCCTCGCGCAGCCTGGTCAGCGGTCGGTGGTGACCGCAGTGGCAACCGATCATGAGCCAGTCGCGATCCCGCAGGCCGGCCAGGCCGACCGGCGCATCGACTCGTCGATTGAAGCCTGGCGCCGCTGGAGCGAGCTGGTCAGCTACCACGGCCCGTGGCCTGACGCAGTGGGCCGGTCAGCGCTCGCGCTCAAGACCTTGCTGTACGAGGAGGGCGGCGCGATCGCCGCGGCAGCTACCACCTCGCTGCCCGAGTCGGTCGGCGGCTCCAAGAACTACGACTACCGCTACGCCTGGGTGCGGGATACCTCGTTCACCCTCGATGCCTTCATCAATCTCGAGCTGCGCGAGGAAGTTCACGCAGCGGTGTCCTGGCTGCTGCAGGCCGTGCGAACGACCGCACCTGACATCCACGTCTTCTACACCCTGGGCGGGCAGATCAGCAGACCAGCAGGAGACCATCGACATTCCCGGCTACCGGCACAGCCAGCCGGTGCGGTCGGGAAACGGCGCTGCCGGGCAAAGCCAGCTCGGCACCTACGGCGATCTCTTCGACACCATCGCGCGGTATGTATCCGCTGGTCATCTCCTCGACGACGACACCGGACGCATGCTGGCCGATCTCGCCGACCGGTGCTGCGACGTCTGGAGACACAAGGACGCGGGACTCTGGGAACTATCCCAGCATGAGCACTACACGACGTCGAAAATCGGCTGCTGGGTCGCACTGGACAGGGCTGCTAGCCTGGCGGCGGCCGGTCACCTTCCTGACGCGCATGCCAGCCGCTGGCGCCAGGAAGCTTGCGACATCCGGCGCTGGGTTCGCGCTCACTGCTGGTCAGCGGACAAACAGTCCTACACGTTTCATGCCGGAACGCAAGATCTGGACGCTTCTGTCCTGCTTGCCGCCCGGACTGGCTTCGACCGCGGCGAGCGGCTAGCTAAGACCGCCGCAGCGATTCGCGCCGAACTCGGCCGCGGGCCCTTCGTCTACCGGTACACAGGCATGCAGGACGAGGAAGGGGCCTTCGTCGCCTGCACCTTCTGGCTGGTCGAAGCCCTGGCCTGGACAGGGCAGCACCGGGAGGCCCGGGACCTCATGGACCTGGCCGTGGGCTGGCGCAGCGACCTCGGGCTGCTATCCGAGCAGATCGATCCCGCCACCGGCGAGTTTCTCGGCAATCTGCCTCAGGGCCTTTCGCACCTCGCTCTCGTGAATGCCGCGCATGCTATCGCGGGCATGGAGAGGCGCCAGGCGGCTCGGCCAGATTGGTCGTAATGCGGCACCTGTGACGGGGGGCGGGACCGGCGGCTCGCCCCGGCACGCGGATGTTTGCGCCCGGTGTGCCGGGTAGGCGCGAGAGCAGTGCGCGACGATCGAAGGGAGCACGCCAATGGCAGATGTCTTCGATGTTCTCAGCGCCGACCACGCCGAGGTGAAGCGCATGCTGGCCGAACTTGAGGCAGGGCCGGACCTGGCATCAGGAATCACCGAAGCCCAGGTTCATCAGCGCCGCAACCTCACCGATGAGCTAATCATGGTGTGCTCCCGGCACGAAGCCGTCGAGGAGCAGTTTTTCTGGCCGGCGGTACGGGAGCGGGTGCCCGGCGGAGATCAGCTGGCCGACCATGCCGTCAGCCAGGAGGAAACGGCCAAAAGCATCCTGGCGTCGCTGGGCAAGGTCGCTCCCAGCGACGCTGAATTCGATGATCTGATGGCGAACTTCATCCCGGCGGCCCGAGAGCACATCCGCTATGAGGAAACCCAGGTCTGGCCGCCCATGCGTCAGGCCCTCGGCCAGGCGGAAGCGATGCAACTCGGGCAGAAACTGACGGACGCCAAGAAAACGGCCCCGACCCGTCCGCACCCGGCCACCCCTGCGAGCCCGGGCGTCCTCAAGGCCGCAGGCCCAGCCATGGCTGCCGTCGACCGGCTCCGCGACATCATCTCCGAGCGCGGACAGCGGTAAAGCCGGTCCGCCGGAGAGACAAGGACCGGCCGGGCCCCACCGCCTCATAGGCTGCCCGGGGTCAGTGCCGCCGTCACGTTCAAAGCCCGTCACCCGGGTTCGCCGGCACGTGACCGGAAAGCGACCAGTCGAAGTGTTATGCCCGTGAGGTTGCCGTTGCCGGTTACAGCAGGAAATCCTTGCAGTCGTGATCCAGCCGCGGGGAACCCTGTCCCATATGACGGCACACCGGGTGGTGCTCGCGGCGGCGGGGCTGACCACGCTGGTCGCCGCAGTGATCGGAGCGGCGCTGGCCGTGTTCGTCGGCCAGGGGCTCCCGCTCGCGATACGCCATGACCTCTCGGTCGCGCCCGGGACCGCGATGTCGATCGCCGGCCCGGTTAGCAATGGCCAGACGGCAGCGACGGCGAGCACGCTGCGGAGGGCGGTCGGGCGGTCGCTCGGCGGCGTGCCGTTCGAGTTCTGGTCGGGCACGTGGTCCGACCCGCTGGACCTGGTGCCCGGCTCGCTGCCCGCCCGGCCAGCCAGCGCGGGCAAGGGAAATGCGCCGCTGCTCGAGGCTGCGGCACTGGACGGCATCACGACCCACGCCATCCTCGTGTCCGGCCGCTGGCCAGCGGCGCCTGTCCGCCAGCCTGGCATCAGGCCTGCAAGCAGCCCGCGCCCCGCCGGTCTCCCGCGAGATTCCGGCGGCCCTCCCGGCATCCGCAGCGGCGCTGCTGCACCTGTCGACGGGCGATGTGCTCACGGTTCAGGACGACATCGGCGACGCCAGGATCAGCTTTCGGATCACTGGCCTGTTCGCGCCGCGCAGGCTGTCCGGCGCTGCCGCCTCCTACTGGGCGCTCGACACGATCCCGGCCAGCGGTTCCGGCACTCAGAACGGGTACACCGCGTACGGCCCGCTGCTCGTCAGCCCGGCCGCCTTCGCGCCGAGCAGCAAGCGGCACCAGCTCCGGGACCGCGGGAACGCTCGACGGCAAGGACCGGGACCTGGCTCGCGCAGCCGGACATGGCGAAGTTCAGCGACACGGACCTGTCCGCACTTTCTGGCGGAGTGTCAGCGCTCCAGCGAGCGCTGCTGAACTCCAGCGTGCTCAGCGGCATGCAACTGTCCACGAGCCTGCCGGCGGTGCTGAGCGATACTGCCAGCAACCTGGCGGTCACCAGGTCACTGCTCGTGATCATCGCCCTCCAGCTGATGGTGCTCGCCCTCGCGGCGCTACTGGCCGTAGCGAGGCTCCTGGCCAGCCAGCGCGAGGAGGAGACGGCGCTGATCAGCGCCCGCGGCGGCACGCGATGGCAGCTCGTCTGGCTGACGGCGGCCGAGGTGATCCCGCTCTGCATCGTCGCCGCCGTCGCGGGTGCCCTGGCCGGCATCTGGCTCGCTGGCCTGCTGGCCACCGCGGGACCACTGAAAGCGGCGGGCGTCACGCTGCCAGGGCCGGCGTTCCTGCTCGGCGGCGGCGGGAGGGGCAGTCAGGCGGGAACCTGGCTTGACGCGATCGCCGCGGCCCTCGCGGTCACGCTGATGGCCGGCGCTGCGATGCTCGGGGCGATGCTCCGCACCGGGCCCGCGATGACGGAAGCACGAGTCCGGCGCGGCCGGCAGGCCGCGATCGCGGGCGCCACCAGGGCCGGCGCTGACCTCGCGGTCGTCGTGCTCGCGGTCCTGGCTGGCTGGCAGTTGCGCCGCTACTCCGCGGGCGGCGGCGCGGACGCGACGATCGACCCGGTGCTCGCCCTGGCGCCGGCCCTCGCGCTGGCGGGCGGGACCGTCCTCACGCTGCGCCTGCTGCCCGCCGCGGCGAAAGCCGGTGACCGGCTCGCCTGGCACGGGCGGGGGCTGACAGCGTCGCTCGCCGGCTGGCAGGTGAGCCGCCAGCCGCTGCGCCAGGGCGGGGCCGCGCTCCTGCTCGTGATGGCCGTTGCCACCGGGACTCTTGCCCTGGCCCAGCACGCCAGCTGGACCAGGTCCGCCGGCGACCAGGGCTCGTTCGACGCGGGCGCGGACGCACGGGTGGACACGCCGTCCGCCCTGAATCCGGGCGCGACCGGCGCCATCACGAACGCGGCCGGCGTCCGGCACGCCATGGCTGCCTACGTCCAGCTCGGAGCGCTGCCTACCGAGGTCCTCGCGATCGGCGCTGCCCAGGCCGCCAGTACCGTGAGGATCCGCCCGGACCAGATCGGTGTCCCGGCGGCCAGCGCTGTTCGAGAAGATCACGCCGAAGTCATCGCCAGGCGCTCCTGTCCCCGGCCGTCCGGACGCCATCACGCTTACCGCCGCCCTCTCCGCCGCGGGCATGCCAGCCCGGACAGGCGGCGTCCTGCCGGCCAGTAACGGCCGGGTGACCGCCGTCGCCAGGGAACTCGGACCGGTCGCTGCCACGGTCACGGTGGCCGACAGCACTGGTGACATGTACCAGCTCGACGCGGGCACGCTGCCCGCCGACGGCCGGGAGCACGTCCTGGAGGCATCGCTCGGCGGCGCCGATGTCAGCTACCCGTTGCGCCTGGTGCAGATCGCGCTCAGCTACCAGCTGCCCCCGGTTCAGGCCACGGCGCTAGCGCTCACTGTTACCGGCCCGGCGCTCAGCGGCTGGCACGCCAGCGCGACGTCACCCGACCTGCAAAACCTCCGGACCACGGCCGGGGCGGAGGGCGCCTCGGCGTTGCCGGCCAGCCAGGCGTGGGAGGCCGCGGGGGACACCGCGACGTTCACCTTCAGTTCCGGCTTCGGTGCAGGCGCTCAATTACATCTCGGGTGGACCCCCGCAACCGGTCTCCGCGCGAGGTCACCCTGAACGATCCCGCAGGGAGCACGCTGGCACCGCTCCCGGCAATCGCCACCTCCGCGTTCGCGGACGCGAACAACATCGGCACCGGATCGGTCGTTCCGGCTACGCTCGGCGGCCAGCAGGTCCCGCTGTCAATAGTCGCCGTGATCAAGAGCTTCCCCACGGTCACTGCTGACACCGGCGCGCTCATCGTCGACCTCGCCGGCAGTCCAGCAGCGCCTCGTCAGCCAGGACACGCCGCCGCTCGGCGTCACCGAGTGGTGGCTGGCCACCACTGACCATCAGGTCCCGCCCGGCCTGGCCGGCGCGCTTCCGCCGGGGAGCGCCATCACGGGCGCGGCCGAAGCCACGGCGGCGCTGACCGGCAACCCGCTGTCCGCCGCGCCGCAGCAGGCACTGCTCGCCCTCGCTGCCGCGGCCGCGCTGCTCGCGATCACCGGATTCTGGATGTCGATCGCCTCGGACGTCCGGCAGCGCCGCGGCGAGAACGCGGTGCTCGCCGCACTCGGCGTCAGCCAGCGTTCCGCGGCGCTGCAGCTGTGCCTGGAGAAGCTGCTGCTCAGCGTTCCCTCAGCCGTGCTCGGCGTCATCCTCGGCACCGTGGTCGCCAGGCTGCTCGTTCCCGCCGTTACGCTGAGCCCCGCGGCGACACTGCCGGCGCCGCCCGGCGGTGACGCTCTTCGACCTGCCCCAGACGCTGTCGCTCGCCGCGGCCATCGCCATCCTGCCCGCGCTCGCCGCGGCGCTCATCATGATCAGGCGTCCTGATCCCGCAGCCGGACTGCGCGCGGCGGAGGCGGCGTGAACATGAACCGCGCGCACCGCGGAAATGCAGACCAGGCGCCTGACTGGCATGGGCGCGGTCGCCACGCTGGCGCTGGCGGTGCTCGTCTTCGGCTGCGTGCTCGGCGCAACGGCCGGCCCGCGCGAGGCCCTGAACATCAGGACGCAGGCGCTGCGCCAGACACTCGGTGACATCCCGCCGCTGGGACAGACGATCACGGCGAGCACCAGCTGGAGCGAGTTCAATGGCAGCATCGCCGCGCCGCAGACGAGCTTTACCGATAGCCAGCTGAGCAACCTCGGGGACCAGTTCAACAGCGACTTCAACGAAGGCGTCCTGCACCTTGCCCCGGTCTCCGCCGACTGGGTGAGCATGACGACGGGCGAGCTCGGCGTGGAGAGCACCCTCGCCGGCACCGGCGGCCACGCGGTGGAAATGGAGGTCAGCTATCGCCTCCCGTACACCGGCCATGTGCGGGTTCTGGCAGGCACCTTCTCCGCCCCGGCGCCCGCAGCGTCCCGTCAGATCGCCGGATTCTTTCCGACGATCAACGTCGCGGTGACACGGCAGACCGCGGGCAAGTTCGCTCTGAAGGTCGGCTCGGCGGTGCGGACCATCGGGCCGCCCCTTCCGTCGTCGGGCGCGGCGACGACTATCACGCTCAGGGTCACGGCGATCGTGGCGGAGAGCCAGCCTGCTTCGTCCTTCTGGGCAGCCGATCCGTCGCTGGCCGTGCCTGAGCTGAACGTGCCGGGTACCTCACCTCCGTACTGGACATCCGGCGTGTTCGCACTGCCCGATGAGTCCGCTGCGGTCCAGCAGGACTACGGCCCCGCATTCCTCGGCATGCGGTGGGTGCTTCCCGTGAACTTCAGCGGGCTGCTCGGAGACCAGGCGCTGCCACTGGCCGCGGCGCTGCGGAGAATCGTCAGCGAAGAGCCGCCGCTGACGGGCCCGCTTGAAAACGTCGCGACCGAGGTAACGGTCAGCACGGGCCTGCAGCAGACCCTCGGCGGTTTCATCAGCGCCCTCGCCTCGTTTACCGGCACCGCCGCCGCGGTCGACGCGCTGCTGTGGCTGCTGTACGTGAGCCTGGCGGTAACCGCCGCTGTCGTGCTGCTGCTGGCCGCGCGGATGATCGTCCTGCGCCGCGCGACCGAGCTGGCGCTGCGCCGCGCCCGCGGCGCGACGCTGCTCCAGACCGGCCTCGCCGCCGGGCGCGGGGCGGCGGTCGGCTGCGTCCCGGCTGCCGTCATCGGGGGCGCTGTCGCGGTCCTGCTCGTACCGGGGCAGACGCCGCCGGGCGGCTGGTGGCCAGGGCTCGCAGTGCTCGCGGTCGCGATCGGCGCGCCTGCCGTGCTGGCCGCATGGCAGCAGCGGCTGCCGCGCTCCGGTCGTGGCCGGGCCGCGGGCGGCTACTCCCGGCCCGGGCAGAGGGGATCGAACCAGCCCGGCCAGGGTTACGGCGCGCTGGGCTACGGCAGGCGCGGCCGACGGCGGTTCCGCGGCGGGGTCCGGCTCGTCGTCGAGGTGACCGCAGTTATCGCTGCGATCGCCGGGATCGTCGTGTTCCGGCAGCAGGGCAGCCAGCCCGGCGCCGGCGTGAACCTCTACACCGCCGCCGCGCCCGCGCTGGTGGCCATCCCGGCCGTTCTCGTCGTGCTGCGGCTCTACCCGCTGATCCTGCGCGGGCTGCTGCGCGGCGCCGCCCGAGGGCGGAGTGCAACCGGGTTCCTCGGCCTGGCCCTGGCCGCTCGCGCCGCGCTTACCCTCATCCTGCCGGCGTTCGCGCTGGTACTGGCGATCACCGTGGCCGCCTTCGCGGGAATGGTCCGTGACGCGGTGACACACGGCGAGGTGAGTGCCTCCTGGCAGGCCGCGGGCGCGGACGTGACGATCTCGGACACCGGGCCAGCCGGGGCGATCCCCGCCGCCGCCCAGCGCGCGTTCGCGACCGTGCCGGGCGTCGAGCACGCCGCAGTGGTGTCGGAATGGCTCCTGACCGCGCCGAACAGAACCCTGGTGACCGCGCTCGCCGTCGATCCCGCCGGCTACTCGGCGCTGGTCGCGTCGTCCCGGACCTGGCCCGCCGTGGGCCCCGGCCTGCTGAGCGGGAACCGGGTACTTGCCTCGCCCCGCGCCCTGGCGGACGTTCGGCCGGGACAAGACCGTGACGCTGACCTCCGACACTGGCGCGCCGGTGCGGGTCAGGGTCGCCGGGACGCTGTCCGGAACGCCCGCGCTGACCGCCGGAGGGGCGTTCGTCCTGATGCCCGAGTCCCTGATCGCGCACGAGCTGAACATCGCACCCAACCTCATGCTGCTGAACGGGCCAGGGATCGATGTCGCCCGGCTCACCGCGCTGGTGAACAGGATGGTGCCCGCAGCCGCCATCACCGTCCGCTCGGAACTACTGCGGCAGCTGACCCGCGCGCCGGTGCAGCGCGGTGCGTTCCTGCTGTTCGCGCTCGCACTGGCGAGCGCGGCGGGGCTGGGGCTGGCAGTGATGCTGCTGCAGCTGGCGCTCGGGGCGGCGGACCGGGAAGCCACCCTGGCGCGGCTGGCGACGATGGGGCTCGCCGATGGGCAGCGGACCTGGCTGGCGCTGCTCGAAGTGCTCCCAGCGGTCGTCGCGGCGGCGGTCGCGGCCGTCGCGTCCGCGCTGATACTGCCCGGGATCGTCGCGCCGGGGATCAACCTGTCGGCCTTCACCGGCTCCAGTGCCGGCGTGCCGCTCAGACCCGACGTGACGTCGGTAGCGCTGCCGATCGCCGGGCTGATCGTGCTGGCCACCGTGACCCTGGCAATCGAGATACGGGCACGGCGCGGCGTCGCCTCGGCCCTGCGCGGAGGTGAATGAAAGGTGGCTCGGCCTGAGGAGCTCCGGGCAGACGCGGCGCCCGGTTCCGGTGCCCGCTACGGCGACGGAGCCCTGATTGTCTGCGACCGGCTGGTCCGCATCTACAGCGCCGACGGCATCGAGGTGCAGGCACTGCAGGGCCTTGACCTTGTAATCTCGCCTGGCGAACTGACTGCCCTGGTGGGCGCATCGGGATCCGGCAAGTCCACCCTGATGAACATCCTGGCCGGGCTCGACGCGCCGACCGCCGGCGTGGTCCGGGTCGCCGGGCACGACCTGGGGTGGATGTCCGCCCGGCAGCGGAAGCTTTACCGGCGTGCGGTGGTGGGGTTCATCTGGCAGCAGACATCGCGGAACCTGCTGCCGTACCTGACGGGCCTGCAGAACGTCCAGTTCCCCCTGCAGCTGGCGGGCGCGTCGCGCTCGGTGCGCCGGTCGCGTGCTCTCGAGCTGCTTGACGTGCTCGGGGTCGCGCACTGTGCCGGGCGACGGCCCGACCAGATGTCTGGCGGCGAGCAGCAGCGGGTGGCGATCGGTGTGGCGCTCGCGAACTCGCCGTCGCTGCTGCTGGCCGATGAGCCGACGGGCGAACTCGACACCGAGACGGCTGCTTCCGTCTTCGGTGCTCTGCAGACGGCTAACTCTGAGCTTGCGGTCACGGTGCTGGTCGTGACGCACGACCCCGAAGTCGCGGGGATGGTCCGGCGGGTGATCGCGATCAGGGACGGCCGGACAAGCACGGAGACACTGCGTTCTGATTCGGCGGACGGCTCCGGGCTGGGGCATGCGGTGGAGTATGCGGTGCTCGACCGTCTCGGGCGGCTGCAGCTGCCGCCCGAGATGACCGACGCGCTCGGCATGCGCGATCGTGTCCGGCTGGAAGCCGAGCCCGACCACATCGGTGTCTGGCCCGCACCAATCTCAGATGAGGACGATTGGTGAAGAACATGATTGACGTCCGGGATCTGACCCGGACCTACGGGAGCGGGCCGACCGCGACGGCGGCGCTGCGCGGCGTCACCTTCACTGTCGGCGAGGGGCAGCTGGTCGCGCTCCTCGGCCGATCCGGATCCGGGAAGACGACGCTGCTCAACGTCGTCGGCGGCCTCGACACCGCCGACGGCGGCTCCATTTCCGTCGCCGGGCACGACATGACCGCGATGGGCGAGCGGGAGCGCATGCAGCTACGGCGGGAGACCGTGGCGTACATCTTCCAGTCGTTCGGGCTGCTGGCCGTGCTGTCCGCCGCCGAGAACGTCGGCGTCCCGCTGCGGATCGCCAGGGCCGCGCCGAAAGAGCGCGAATCCCGCGTCGAGTTGCTGCTGTCGAAGGTCGGGCTCGCCGACCACGCGAAGCAGCGCCCGGCCGAGCTGTCCGGCGGTCAGCAGCAGCGTGTGGCGATCGCACGGGCGCTCGCCGCGCAGCCGTCTCTGCTGCTCGCTGACGAGCCCACCGGCCAGCTTGATCGCGAGACCGGCCGCCAGATCATGCGGCTGCTCAGGACAACAGTGGAGTCGGAGGGCGTCACCGCACTCGTCGCCACCCATGATCCGGCGCTAATCGACCTGGCCGACTCCGTCTTGCACCTGGTCGACGGCAAGATCACCACTTAGCGTCCGGGCAGGCTGGCGTGATCTGCTGGGCGCGCCTGGAGCCGGCAGATAGTTACAGCCGGTAGCTACGACCGGGCGGCTTTCAGCCTTATGCAACGCGCCAGGGATCCGCGATCTCGATGCCAGTGCCCTCGAAGACGGGCCGGGCGTTACGCCGGCAACGCCGATGACTTACCGCTTCGCCGGAGCCGGGCGGAACAGGTAGTTGCGCTTGCCGGCGGATACCTCGCTGACCTCCTGCCAGCCGCGCTGCCAGGAGTACATCCGGTAGCCGCGCTGGATGATCCAGTCCGCGACCTCGGCGGCTGTGTGGTCGTAACGGGCCGTGTGCCGGGCCTCGATCTCGATCAGCATCGCCGGCCGGAATCTGTCGATGCTGTGCTGACCGCCCTGCAGCACGTGCAGCTCGGCACCCTCCACATCGATCTTGATGAAGTCCAGCCGGGTGACGCCTGCCCGAGAGATCAGGGCGTCGATCGTGTCGACGTCAACGGTGACCTCGTCGTGGCGGATGAACTCGGTGTTCGACCCCAGCCCGGAGGACCGTCCGGTCAGGAAGGACCGGCCGGTGACCGGGCCGTGCCGGCTGAACGGCACGCTCATGACACCCGACCCCGGCTCGGCGCCCAGCGCCCGAGCGTAATGGGAGACGTTCTGCCGGTAGGAGGTGCGCAGCACCCGGCGCCACATCGGGTGCGCGAACGACAGCGGCTCGACGGCATGGACCTGCCCGGAGGGGCCGGCGAGCCGGGACAGCACCAGGCTGTACAGGCCAGCGGCCGCGCCCACGTCGAGGCACACGCTGCCCTGCTCGATGACGCTGGCCAGGCCCAGCATTTCCGACTCGAGGTACGGCGTCCACCGGGCGAGCAGCATTACCGCGCCGTGAATTGCACTTGGCCGCACGCTAGACCACCTCACTCGCCGCGACATGTTCACCCGCGACGCGCCACGAGTTGCCGTGGTCCGGCCGGGACCACGGAACTCTCGGGCCGGACCGCCAGACGTAGACGGTCATGTAGATCATGAAAGCCAGCCCGGAGATCATGAAACAGTTAGCGGCCAGGGTAAGCACGCCGTGCGTCCCGTAGTCACCGGTCTGGCCGGAATGTGGCGTCCACCACATCGGCGCCAGCGCGAAGACCGCGAAGCCGAGCGCCGCGGCGACCCGGCTCCGCCGCCCGCCGCGCAGGAGGACCACCAGCGCGGGCATGACCCAGACCCAGTGGTGGGTCCACGAGATCGGCGATACCAGCAAGCCGGTGGTCCCGGTCATCGCCGCCGCGCCCAGCCAGTCGTCACGCCGCGCCAGAACGGCCGCTACCGCGATTCCAAGCACGGCAATGACAGCCGGGACGGCGGCGTACCAGGCACCGACGTGGCCGACGCCGCCCAGCCACCGCGCCACCGCGCCGTAGGGCGACTGGTTGCTGATGTAGGTGCCGCCCACCCGCCGCGTGTCGTAGAACAGCCGGGTCCAGTACAGGCGTGAGGCGGCGGGATCGATCAGGAAGCCGATCAGGGTGCAGTAAGCGAATGTCACGGCACCAGTCACGGCGTCCCTGGCGCGCCGGGTGAACAGGAACAAGAGGATGAAGACGCCCGGCGTCAGCTTGATCGCCGTGGCGATCCCGACAGCGATCCCGGCGGGCCGGCCGCGCGCGGCACGCCACACGTCGGTGAGGACGAGGGCCAGCAGGTAAAGGTTGATCTGGCCCAGGAACAGCGTGTGGTACATCGGCTCGAGCATCAGGCCAGCGGCCACCATGGCGGCCACGACCGTCCCGGACGTCCGGTAGCCGGCCAGCCTCAGTGTCAGCAGGCTGGCCCAGGTCAGCGCGCCGATGGAGGCGAGTTCCCACACCACCCGGACCGCAGCAGCCGGCATCGCGGCCAGCGGAGTGAACAGCGCGGCGGCGAACGGCGGATAGGTGAACCAGCTGGCCTGCGGTGCAACCAGGTACAGCCGCAGCCCCTCGGTGACGGCCCGGCCGCCCCACAGGTAGATCTGCAGGTCGAATGGCCGGTAGACGATCGCGAAGCCACTGACCAGTGCGATCTCCGCCAGCAGCGTGACCCCGACAAGCCGGCGGCCGCACCGGCTCTCCAGCCAGCCCAGCCACCCGGCCCCAGTCACCGTCGGCGGCGGCGGTGGCGCGTGGCCGTGGCGGTGGGCTCGCCTGCCAGCGTGCCGGTAGCCCCCGAGCCGGCAGCCGTCTGGGTGCCGGCTTCCAGCAGATAACCGTCACGAATGAGAGTCGTGGTCATCGCTGCCGGCCTGTCGCGCGTCGTCCGGGGGCTGCTGAGGTCATGCCACGAAGCTATGAGCGCGGTGCTGCCGCGCGCATCGTGCTGCGGAATGACCCCTGTCTTCACCGCGACGGGCTACCCGTCCCTCTCACGGATGACGAGCCACGGCGGGCCGCTGCGCCGTGTCGAATGCGTTACCGGTAGCCCCGCTTAAGCAGGTACCTGGCTCCTGCCTCGAAGCCTTCCGGACTGAGCACCTCGAAACCGAAGGCGTCCGCGAGCCTGTCGGTGGTGTTGAACGCGGCGCAGACTGCCAGCGCGTCCTCGACCTGCCGGGGTGAAGCGCCGGCTGCCAGCACGTCCCGCATATCCTCGGCGCTGACCTTTCCTTCAGCGGTCAGCTTGCCGAGCATCCGCAGCGCTGCCCGTAGCGGTTCCTCGACGGGGGCCGATTCAAGGTCGGCGAGCACTCCCCGAACCTTCGCGTGGTCGTGGTACGCCTGACTTGCAGTAGCAGTGTGCGCGCCGATGCAGAATGCGGACTCGTTCGCCGCGGACACATAGGCGGCCATCAGCTCCCGGTCACCCACCGACCAGGCGGAAGGCCCGCGCATCGCCTCGTGGGTGAACGCCTTGGCCCTGGCGCCGTAGAAATCGGGCCGGTAGAAGACGAGCCTGGCGGCGTCGGGTACCGGGTGCCCGGAGAACAGCCGGATGAGCGCGAACAGCATTTTTGTTCCGGGCCGGTAGCCGCGGTTAAGGATGTCGAGGCGCATTATTCCGCTGCCTCGCTGCCGGTCGCCGCAGCCAGGGCCGCAAGCGCCGCATCGTACATCCGGGCGGACTCGCCGACCGCGGCGCAGATCACCAGCTCGAAGAGCTGGTCCTCGCTGACGCCCGATGCCCGGGCGGCAGCGAAGTCCGCCTCGGCGATCTGGACCGGTCTGCTGGCGACCTTTCCGATCAGCGACTGCAGCGGCGGGGAGAGTCCTTCGTTGCTGAACGCCCGGGCTCGCTGCTCGGCAGTTGCCGTGCCCTCTCCGTTCAGGACGCGATCAACCAGCGCCTGGTACATCGCCCGTTTCCTGCTGTCATCCGGCACGCTACTCTCGCCTCCTCTTGCAGGTCGGCTGTCTGCCTCTAGGTATATGACGATCGGCGCCGGCGGGCAGGCCCAGAGGCCAGATTGACCGGATGCTCACCGAAAAGTCCGGAGCTAGTATTGCTGGCATCAGCGCGCTGCACGGAGGGCCGGCCATGACGACGACTGCACCCACCACCGGTCCTGCCGAGGGCACGCAGGAGATCCAGGACGCCGGTCACGTCGACGTGCTTATCGTCGGCGCCGGAGTCTCCGGCATCGGCGCCGCGCACCATCTGCGGGAGCAGTTCCCCGACCGGACCTTCGTGATCCTGGACGCCCAGGACAACCGCGGAGGGACGTGGTGGACCCATCGGTATCCGGGCGTGCGCTCCGACAGTGACCTGTTCACCTACGGCTACCGGTTCAAGCCGTGGCGCGGCCCGTCGATCGCGGCGGGCGAGGAGATCCTCGCCTACCTCGACGAGGTCATCGAGGAGGACGACCTCCGGCAGTGCATCCGCTACCGGCACCGGGTCACTGCGGCCAGCTGGTCCACCGAGGACCGCCGGTGGACCGTCGAGGTCACCAGGGACGACAACGGACAGCTGCTCCGGTACACCACCGACTTCCTGTGGATGTGCCAGGGCTACTACAACCACGCCAGGCCCTACCGGCCCGAGTGGGAGGGCATGGATCGCTTCCAGGGCGTGCTCGTGCACCCGCAGCGATGGCCAGGCGATCTCGATCTGGCGGGCAAGCGCGTCGTGGTGATCGGCTCCGGTGCCACGGCCGCAACGCTGATCCCGGCAATCGCGGAGAAGGCGCAGCACGTGACGATGCTGCAGCGGTCGCCTTCCTACTTCTTCGCCCCGCCCACGACGGATGAGCTCGCAGTGACGCTGCGCGCGCTGGACATTCCCGAGGAGTGGACGCACGAGATCCTGCGCCGCCAGCACATCGCGCAGACTGACTGGCTGGCTGCCACGGCCCGCGAAGCGCCAGACGAACTGCACGCGTTCCTCATGGAGTCCATCCGCCCGCTGCTGCCCGAGGATTTCGACGTCGATAAGCACTTCACCCCGCGCTACCGCCCGTGGCAGCAGCGCATCGCCATCGTCCCGGACGGCGATCTGTTCGCGGTACTGCGCGCAGGGACGGCCTCGATCGTCACTGACACCATCGAAACGTTCACCGAGCACGGGATCAGGGTCAGCTCGGGCGAGGAGATCCCTGCCGACATCGTGGTCACCGCCACCGGCTTCAACCTGTCCGTCCTCGGCGACGTCGCGTTCAGCGTCGACGGCGAGCCGGTCGACTTCACCGAACGCGTCACCTGGCGCGGCATCATGATCAACGGAGTGCCGAACATGGCCTACATCTTCGGCTACTTCCGCCACAGCTGGACCCTGCGCGTCGACCTGGTCAGCGACCTCGTGGGCCGCCTGCTCGCACAGATGCAGAAAAAGGGCGCCACGATGGTGGTCCCCACCCTGCGACCGGAGGACGCCGGACATGGAGCTGCGGCCGTGGTCCGATCCGGAGAACTTCAACTCCGGCTACGTCATGCGATCGCAGCACATCCTGTTCAGACAGGGCGATCGCGAGCCGTGGATCCACATGCTGGAGCACGAGCAGGAGCGCGAGCTGCTGCCCGAGCTGGACCTCGACGACGGAACGCTCCTCTACCGCTGACGCCGGGAGGCCCAGCTAGGCTTTCGAGCGTGACCGATCACTACCGCGCGCCCGGCTGGTTCACCCGCAACGTCTTCAACCAGTCCGTCGCGTTCCTGACCCGGCAGGGCATCAGCGTTCTCGGGTCGCGGGTCCTGGCGGTGAAGGGCCGGACGAGTGGCCAGTGGCGTACCACGCCGGTGAACCTGCTCACCTACGACGGCCGCCGGTATCTCGTCGCGCCAAGGGGCGAGACTCAGTGGGTGCGCAACCTGCGGGCCGTCGGCACTGGCGAGCTGCGACTGGGCAGGAAAGCCGAGCCGTTCCGGGGCCGTGAGCTCACCGACGAGGAGAAGGTGCCGGTGCTGCGCGCCTACCTGAAGCGGTGGAAGGCGGAGGTGGTGTCTTCTTCGACGGCACCGGGCCAGATTCCACCGATGACCAGATCCGCGCCATCGCGCCCCGGCACCCGGCGTTCGAGGTACTTGCCGCAGAGTAGGCAGGCGGCTAGCGCGGTCACTGACCTGGCACCCTCACGTCCGCCGCGGGAGCCCCGCTGACCGCGCGCCCGGCCGGCTCGGCCGGGAGGCGCAGCAGGCGGGCGAGCCAGCCGGGCAGCCACCAGTTGAGGCGGCCGAGCAGCGCGACAAGCGCTGGCGCCAGGACGCCCCTGATAATCGTGGCATCGATCAGGATTCCGGCTGCCAGCCCGGTCGAGAGGATCTTGACGTCAGTCTGCGGGACGCCGCCGAGCGCGATGAACGCCAGGCACAGGATGATGGCTCCGGAGGTGACGAGCCGCCCGGTGTGGCCGATTCCGCGTACGGTCGCCTGCCGGGTGTCGTAGCCAGCGTCGTACTCCTCGCGGATGCGCGTGAGAATGAATACCTCGTAGTCCATGGACAGGCCGAACAGAAGCGAGAAAACCGCCAGCGGTACCCACAGGGTGATAGCGCCGGTCGCGGGACTGGAGAACAGCACGCCAGTGCCGTGACCTTCCTGCCAGATGAAGGTGAGCACGCCGAAAGCGGCGGCGAGCGACAGCAGGTTCAGCAGCAGTGCCTTGACCGGCAGCCACGCCGACCGCAGTGCGCGGGTGAGCAGCACCAGCGTCACGATGACGATCGCAGCGACGATCACCAGCAGGTTGCGGCCGTACAGGGCCGTGATGAAGTCGGCATCCTGCGCGGGTGAGCCGCCCACCCTGGCATCAGGCACACGGGCGGCAGCGGTCCGGATCTCGGCCAGGGCGCGCTTGCCGGCCGGGCTGGACGGGTCGGCAGCAGGCCAGGCGTCGAGTACCCGCAGGCCGTCCCTGGTCCACGACCGTGCCGTGGCAAACGTGATGCCCGCGGGCGCTGACGGCAGCCCGCCGCCGGCCGGAAGCAGGATCTCCGTCGGCCGCAGCAGGCCGGTGCCGGCACCGGATGCAGTGAGCGCCGTCAGGCCGGCGCGCGCGCTGGATGGCGCAGTCGCGGCAGTGGCCGTCGCCTGCGGCTCGCCGAGATTGATGGCGAAAGCCGGGATGATCATGACCGCGATCACCGCCAGCGCTGCGGCCGCCGCCCAGGCAGGACGGGCGACGACGACGCGGGCGATGCGGGTCCACAGCGCAGAGGTGGTAGCCGCGGGCTTCCGGCGCGGCCACTCCAGCCGCGGGCCCGCAGCGTCCAGCACGACTGGCAGCAACGTGGTCGCCGCAGCTATCGACAGAAGCGGGATGAGCAGTCCGGCCAGCCCGACGCTGCGCAGGAAAGGCACCGAGGTCAGGGTGAGGGCAGCCAGGCTGACCGCGACGGTGACGCCGGAGAACAGCACCGAGCGCCCCGCCGTCGCCGCTGCACGCAGGACGGCGTCCCGGTTGTCCGCGCCGTTGCTGCGCTCCTCGCGCCATCGGGTCACGATGAGCAGCGCATAGTCGATCGCGACGCCGAGGCCGATCAGGGCCACGATGTTCTGGACCAGGCTCGACATGGTGGTGATGTAGGTCAGGGCGTAGATGAAGACGAACGCCGCGGGGATCGCCGCGCCCGCGATGACCAGTGGCAGGACCGCGACGAGCGACCCGAACACGATGGCTAGCACGACCAGCGCCCCGAGTCCGGCGATGAGCGTCTCGGCCAGAACGCTGGTGCTGCCGCCCTTGCCGCCTGCCTCCAGGATGCTGGCGCCGGTGATCCGGACCGGCGCTCCGGCGACGCGCAGGCTGGCGATGCGGCGCTCGAGCACGGGCAGCGCACGCGCGTACGGATTCGCCGAGGCGGGGTCGGCGGGCGGGTAGAGCAGGTCAAAAGCGGTCCGGCCGTCCCGCGCGATGAGCGCCCGGTTCCCGGACGACGGCCACGACACCGCCCGCGTGCCCGGCACTGCCGAGTCGGCCGCCCGGAACGCAGCGGCTAGCTGCGCCCTGACCCGAGGCTGGGTGACGGCGGTACCCGGCGGCACCTGAACGACGGCGACCAGCGGCGGGTTGTCCCCGCCGGAGCCGAACGTGCGCAGGATCGCGGTGTTGGCCTCATATGCCGGCTGTCCGGGCAGACTGAACTCGGGTGAGAGCCGGGCGGAAGATCGCGCTGCGGCCATGCCGCCGGCTGAGCGCCAGGACGATCCACGCGATGACTACGATCCAGCGGTGGGCGACCGACCACGCTGCCAGGCGTCCGGCCGGGCCGCCGGCCTTGACTGAACGTTCACCCGATGAATAGTTCACCAGATGAGATTACTCTAGGGCGCAGAGGTGATGTGCATGGGGCCCGCGGGAGACGGCGCCGATACCGCGCGGCTGCGCTGGCAGATAGCCGACGCGCTGCGCCGCTACGGCACGGACTCCGGGCGGCTGGGGCACGCGTTCGCCGCGCTGCATCATCTTCAGCCCGCGGACGTGACCGCGCTGGTCGCAATCATCAGCGCGGAGGGCAGCGGGGCGCCACTGACCGCCGGGCAGCTGCGCGCGCAGCTCGGACTGTCAGCCGGGGGAGCAAGCCTGGTCATCGACCGGCTCGAGCGCTCCGGGCACATCGTGCGCGCACGCGACCACCCGTCCGATCACCGGGTGGTGCATCTGCGGTACACCGACCAGGGCCGCGCGACCGGCCAGGCGTTCTTCGGCCCGCTGGGCAGCCAGGTCAATGCCATTCTCGACACGTTCAGCGCCCAGGAGCTCCAGGTGATCCGCAGCTTCGTGACCGCGGTCGCGGAGTCCGTCAGGGAGCAGGTCAGCGCCCGCGAGCACCAGCCTGGTCCATGAGGCGCCAGTGACTGCCCGGCCCGCGGGCGATCACGGCGCGCCGGCAGCCAGGACGCGCCTGGTCCGCCAGCTGATCGATACTGCGGTCGCGGACCGCATCGTGCCAGGGGCGGTGCTGACGGCCGGCATCGGCGGCTCGACCATGCTGGTTCATACGGCCGGGAACGCACAGGATGACGACAGCGGCCGGCGGCCGGTCTCGGCGGCCACGATCTTCGACCTGGCCTCGCTCACCAAGGTCGTCGCGACGGCGCCGTGCATCCTGCTCCTGGCCGCCTCCGGGCAGCTGGGCCTGGACGATCCCGCGGTCCGGTACCTTCCGTCGTTCACCGGGCCGGGCAAGGATCAGGTCACCATCCGGCAGCTGCTGACGCACACCTCGGGCCTGCCGGAGCACCGCGCCTACTACCAGTACCTCACCGACGCGGGCCAGCTCCGGGCGGCGGTGCTCGCCGAGCCGCTCGTCGCGGCGCCGGGCAGCGGCTGCCGGTACTCCGACATCGGCTTCATGGTGCTCGGGCAGCTCGCGGAGGCTGTGTGCGGCTGCGGTCTCGCCGAGATCACCGGGCGGCTCGTCTGCCAGCCGCTGCGGATGACCGCGACGCAGTTCCGGCCGCCGCCCGGCCTGGCCGGCCAGATCGCCTCCACCGAGATCGTCGCCGGCGCTGCCAGGACCGGCGTCGTGCACGACGAGAACGCCGAGCCTGGCAGGCGGTGTCGCCGGCCACGCGGGGCTGTTCGGCACCGCGGCCGACCTGGGCCGGTACGCGGCCGCGTGGACGTGCCCGGCGGCAGAACTGCCGGACGGCTGGCTGCCCGCCGGCCTGCGGGCCGAGGCGCTGCAATGCCAGACCGCCGGACTGGACGGGCGGCGCGGCCTCGGCTGGGGGCTGCGCGGCGACCGCTTCGACAACATGGGCGACGGCTGGCCGCCGTCGGGCGCGGGCCACACCGGCTTCACCGGAACCAGCCTCTCGGTTGACCCGGTCACCGGCCTGTGGGCGGTGCTGCTGACCAACGCCGTTCATTTCGGCCGCGGCCGTCCGCTCGCGCCGTTGCGCAGGCAGGTGCACGCCGCCGTCGCCGCGGCACTGCTGGGGCCGCCCCCGGCAGGACCGGCGCAGGCCCTCAGACCGGGCGCTCGCGGGTGACGGACGCGGGATCCTTATCCCGGCGCAGGCCCAGATAGCGCGGATGGCGAAGCTGGCCAGCGGTCGTCCACTCGGCGAACCCGACCTGGCCGACCAGCCGGGGCTGCACGAAGTGCACGCCCGCTCGCGGCACGGCGCCGCGGCCGAACGGCGAGCCGGGCTGCTCCAGGCCGGCCAGATCCTCGGTCAGACTTGCCAGTGCCGCGTCGCTGAATCCGGTTCCGACCTTGCCGGCGTAGACCAGCTGCCCGTCGTCGTCGTAGTAGCCGATCAGGAGCGCTCCGAAGCCGGCCCGGCTGCCCTGCGGGTCGGTGTAGCCGCCGATCACGAACTCCTGGTTGTTCTCGGCCTTGAACTTGAGCCAGTCCCGGCTGCGGCCGCTCACGTACGGGGAGTCCGCGCGCTTGACCACCAGGCCCTCCCAGCCGCTGGCCAGGGCATGCTCCCAGTAGGCGCCGGCGGTGCGGCTCCGGTGCACGGTGTAGCGCAGCGGGCCGCCGAATTCCAGCAGCTTCCTGAGCACCTGCTTGCGCTCGCGCAGCGGCAGCGGCCGTACGTCACGGCCGTCCGCGCGCAGAACGTCAAAGAGGAAGTAGACGACCGGGACCTGCCGGATCAGCCGGGCGTCCGGGGCCCGGACGCCGAGGCGCTGCTGCAGCCGGCTGAAGCTGGTCGCGCCGCGCAGCAGCGCGACCACCTCGCCGTCCACGACGAAGTCCGCTGCCTGCTGGGCCGCCAGCGCCGCGGCCAGCTCCGGATACGTGCTGTTGACCTGCTGGCGATTACGGGTCATGAGCCTGACCTGGTCGCCGTCGCGATAGGCGAGGCATCGCTCGCCGTCGAACTTGCGCTCGTACATCCAGTGCGGGTCGAAGAACCGCTCCCTGGTGAGCGTCGCCAGCTCGGGCTCGATCCAGCCCGCCGGCACGGCGGCTCCTGCCGCTGCGCCGCTCTCCCGGATCCCGCCATCTGCTGGCTCCCGTCAGCCGCCTGATCCGTCAGGACCACTGTGCATCAGGGTAAGGGGCCGTCATCTGCCGGGTGCGCTGGCGGTGGGCTGGCCGCTGGCTGCCGCGAGTCCCGGCCAGGTCGGCCAAAAAGGGCGTATTCAGGACTAAGGTCCCGGTGTTTCTGGCTCATTCGGCTCTGCTGTCCCGCCAGTCTCCGTGGTGACATGAGGTGATCTAGGGCTGGTGTTGTGGGGGACCCGGACCCGGTAGCGCCACCTGACGCTGCCGGTCGCGGGTAGCCAGCCCGGACGGGGGATGCGGGGATGTCCGAACCAGCCGTGGCCACGCTCTGGCCAGCAGACCACAACGGCGACTACAGGCCGGCCGTGGCAGCCGCAGTACCGGAGGCGCGGCCCCTGGAACTGCTTGCCCACGCCCGCGTCTGCCTGGAGCGGGGCCAGCTCGCGGAATCGCGTGACCGGCTGGCAGAAGCGACCCGGGCCCTGCGCGCCCGGCCGGATCCGCTCCTGTCCGCCGTCGCGGACCTGATAGCGGCCGGGCAGCTCGCTCACGGTGCCGGAGATGCCGCGGCCACCGGCGGCCGCGGCCTGCCGGGGAGACTGGCTGCGGCGCAGCGCGTTCCCGTCATTACTGAACAGCTCAGTAAGCGCGAGCGGGAGGTGCTCGAGCTGCTGTCGGGAATGCTCACGACCGATGAGATCGCGGGCGAGCTCTACGTGTCGGTGAACACGGTCAAGACACATGTCCGGAGCATCCTGCGCAAGCTCGGCGCTGCCCGCCGCGGGGAGGCGGTGCGCCGGGCGAGGGAGCTGAGGCTGCTCGCCGACGCGCCGCGGTCGGTCAGGTAGCGACGCCGCGCCGGTCCGGCTGCGGCCGTGCTCATCCGCTGTGGGTGATGCGCCCGGCCGGTGCGCGCTGCGAGCGTTGGAACGTCAGTCTTACGGAGGGGGAGGACCGTGAACCGCTACCCGAACATCAGTGACCACGGCATCATCGGGGACCTGCAGACAGCTGCCCTGGTAACGACGGATGGCACCGTGGACTGGTTCTGCTGCCCGCGGTTTGACTCCCCGAGCGTCTTCGCGTCGCTGCTGGACGCGGAGGGCGGCGGCTACTTCAAGATCGCGCCGGACCGGAACGATTACGTCAGCAGGCAGCTGTACTTTCCCGAGACCGCGATGCTGATCACCCGGTTCATGACGCCGGACGGCGTCGGTGAGGTGACCGACTTCATGCCGGTCATCGAGGGCCGGCCCACGGACAGGCACCGCCTCGTCCGTCAGCTCCGGGTCACCCGCGGCACGATGCAGTTCCGGCTCGAACTCCAGCCCCGGTTCGACTACGGCCGGGCCAAGCACACGCTCGAGCTGTCTGATGACGGCGCGCTCTTCCGCTCCGGCGCGATGGAGCTGACGCTGCACACGTCCGGGCGGCGAACCGAAGAGGCACAGGCCGGGAACGTCAAGAAGGTCCGCGACGGCCTGGAGGCGACCTTCACGATGCGCGAGGGCCAGACGGGAGGCGTGGTGCTCGAGTCCATGGGCGGACGTCCCCGCGCCCTCCCGAAGGGCGAGCTCACGCGCCTTGCGAACGACACCGGCCAGTACTGGCGGACCTGGCTTGGCCGCTCGAGCTATCAGGGCCGCTGGCGCGAGATGGTCACCAGGTCCGCGATGACGCTCAAGCTCCTGACCTATGAGCCGACCGGCGCGCCGGTAGCGGCGGCCACCGCGGGCCTGCCCGAGCAGGAGGGCGGCGAGCGGAACTGGGACTACCGCTACACCTGGATCAGGGACGGGTCGATGAGCATGCACGCCCTGCTCGGGCTCGGCTACGACGAGGAAGCGACCAAGTTCGCCCAGTGGCTCCGGGACCGGGTCGCGGAGCAGGCCGGCGACAGTTCCGGCCCGCTGAAGATCATGTACCGGGTCGACGGCTCATCCGACCTGGCCGAGGAAAGTCTCGACCACTTCGAGGGCTGGCGCGGGTCGCGGCCGGTGCGCATCGGCAACGGCGCTGCCGATCAGCTCCAGCTCGACATCTACGGCGAGGCGCTCGACGCCATCTACGCCATCGACCGCTGCGGCGTGCCGATCGCGCATCAGGGCTGGGTGTCGCTGACCGGCATCATCGACTGGGTCGCGGAGAACTGGGACCAGCCCGACGAGGGCGTCTGGGAGACGCGCGGCGGCCGGAAGGACTTCACCTACGGCCGGTTCCAGTGCTGGGTTGCGCTGGACCGGGCGATCCGGCTGGCCGAGCAAAGCGGCCGGCCCGCCAACACGGAGAAGTGGGCCATCCAGCGGGACGCGCTCTACAACCAGATCATGACCCGCGGCTGGAACAAGAAGGCGAAGGCCTTCACCCAGCATTACTCCACCGACGTGCTGGACTCCATCCTGCTGCTCATGCCGATCGAGGGCTTCGTGTCCCCGATCGATCCGCTGTGGCTGTCCACGCTGGACAAGATGGACAAGCAGCTGGTTTCGGACAGCCTCGTCTACCGCTACAACCCGGCCGCCTCACCCGACGGGCTGAGCGGTGACGAGGGCACGTTCTCGCTCTGCACGTTCCTGTACGTGGACGCGCTGGCCAGGGCCGGGCGAATGGACGACGCGGTCCTCACCTTCGAGAAGATGCACACCTACGGCAACCACCTGGGCCTGTACTCCGAGGAGATCGGCAGCACCGGCCAGCAGCTCGGCAACTTCCCGCAGGCCTTCACCCATCTGTCGCTCATCAATGCCGCGATCAGCCTGAATCACCGCCTGGACCAGCAGGCGAACCAGTCCGGGCCGGTCCTGGCCGCGGTCTGACTCCGGCAGCTTCATCCGCTGAGGGTGATGCGGGGACGGCGGCGAAGACCCAGCCTGGAACAGCGAGGGGTACCTCAGAGGCAAGGGGGGTTGCCATGAGCAGCGCACCGGAGCGATCGTCCAGTTATCAGTACGGGGCGGGGACGTACCCGCACGAACCGGCTGAATCGCCATCGGCCTACGAGGGATCCGGGCAGTACGCCTACGACAGCGGCGGGACCAGCGGATCGACGATGCTGGCCGCCTGGCTGATGATTCTCGGCGGCGTATGGAGCTTCCTCATCGGCCTGGCGATCGTGATCAGGAAGGCGTACTTTACGTCGCTGCCGGGCTACTCGTCGGCCGCCCACACCTACGCCTACCACTGGAATCTCAGCAGCTGGGGCTGGGGGAACCTGATACTCGGCGCCGTCGTCGTGGCGGCGGGTGCCTGCGTGCTGCTCGGCCAGACCTGGGCCCGCGTCGTCGGCGTCGTGCTGGCGGTGATCAGCGCGATCGGAACGTTCCTGTTCCTGCCGTACTTCCCGCTGTGGTCCATCATCGTGATCGCCATCGACGTGTTCATCATCTGGGCGCTCACGACGGCCCGGCGGCGGCAGGACGCCTGAGCCGTCCGTAGCTCGGGACCGCGCGGCCTGGGCTACGCGGTCGGGCGGGGCAGCATTCTGCGCAGCCCGTCGTGGCCGGCCGTGGTGATCGCCGCTGAAGCCCGCGCTGGCGCGGCGCGCCCAGTCGGCCGCGCTGACCGCCTCCGGCTCCGCCGGGAGGTAGTGCGTCAGGATCAGCTCGCTGACTCCGGCGCGCTCGGCGACCCCGCCGACCTGCGTGACGTCGGTGTGCAGCCCGGCCATCCGGTCCAGGGCCGGGCCGGCGAAGCCGTGGCCGGCCAGGTAGCTGAGGTCGGCGACCTGATGAACGAGGATGTCGGCGCCGCGGGCGAGCGCGATCAGGTCCTCATTCACGGTCGTGTCGCCGGAGAAGACGACGGCGCCGTCGGCGGTGTCGAACCGGTACCCGAAGGCCGGGACAGCGTGCCCGTGGGTGACGGGAACCGCGGTGATCCGGACGTCGGCGTCCTCGAAGACGACGGAAGGAAGCCGGCCTGCCGTCATCAGCGTGCCGCGGCCTCAGGTCATAGCCGCGGACCAGCTCAGCCGGATCCGGCATCGCGGCGTCCAGCGGCATCACGTTGAGGTGGTACGCGTAGGCGGCCAGGATGACTGACACGAGGTCCGCGGTGCCGGGCGCCGGGAGGCCGGGGACTGATCATGGTCTGCCGCTGCAGCGGGGGCTCGCCCACGGGCAGCTCCTCCGGCCGCGACGGCCCGTAGACGCGGACTGGCGCCAGCGGGCCGCGCGCGTCGCGGCGGCCGCCCCACGGATACAGCAGCAGGCCGGGCAGGTCACCGGTGTGGTCGGCATGCAGGTGCGTCAGGAGGACGGCCTCCAGCCGGGCGAAGTCGAGTCCCGCGCTCGCAAAGGCCGAGGGCGTGCCGCGCCCGCAGTCAACGACGAAGATGCGCGTGCCCACGACAAGCGCCGACGAGATTCCGCCGCGGCCTGCGACCGGCATCGGCGCGCCGGCCGTCCCGAGCAGGATCAGCTCGGTCGGCATGCTGATCGCCCCCTATCCGCCGTGGCAGCCGCAGCTTTCCCTGATGACCAGCTCGGTGGGCAGCCGCTCGACCCTGGGCGGGAGCGACGGGTCGGCGATCCGCTGCAGCAGCCGGGTGCAGGCATGCTCGCCCAGCGCCCACATGGGCTGGCGGACCGTGGTCAGCGACGGCGTGACCAGGGAACCGGACTGCATGTCGTCGAACCCGACGACCGCCATATCGACCGGGACCCGGATCCCGGCCGACTGCAGCTCCCGCATGGCCCCGATCGCCATCTGGTCGTTCGCGCAGACGAGGGCGTCGGGGCGGTCCCGCTCCGGCAGGGCCAGGATCTCGCGGGCGGCGAGCTGGCCGCTCAGCGCGGCGAACCAGCCGGCGAACACTCCGGTCAGGCTGACGCCCGGATACCCGGCGATCGCGTCCCGCAGGGCAGCGAGGCGCTCGGTGGCGTCGGGAGCATTGTCCGGGCCGGCGACGGCGAACAGCCTGGTCCTGCGGTGCTTCCCGACGAGATGCGCGACGAGCGCCGTGGTACCGGACCGGTTGTCGGCGGCGACGACATCGTGCGGCTGGTCCGCTGGGCCGGCCACGAGCACGATCGGGGTCCGCGCGGCGAGCAGGGCCAGATGCTCGGGACTGACCACGCTCTCAGCGATCAGCAGCCCGTCGACCTTGGCCGAGACTTTCTGCAGCCGCTGGTAGGCGGCAGCCGGGTCGTCGCCGCGGAGCAGCGAGATGAGCAGCGACCACTCGATCGCGCTGAGCGAGGCCTCGACGCCGCGGAGCACTTCCTCGATGAACAGCAGGCCCTGCTGCTCCACGTCGGTCTCGGGACTGCGTTTCTCGACCGCGACGAGGCCGATCACTTCCTTGCGCTGGCGGGCCATGCTCTGCGCGGCGCCGTCGGGGACGTAGCCGAGGGCCTCGATGACCCCGAGCACGCGCTGCCGGGTCTCGGGCCGGACCCGGTCCTGGCCGTGGACTACCCGGGACACGGTGGCCGTCGAGACACCGGCCTCGCGGGCCACGTCGTAGAGCGTCGCGGCGGCCGGACTTGCGTGCCCGGCCGGGCGGTCCTGTCCCATCGGGTCGTCTCCCTGGCGGGCAGCTAGGTGGCGGCACAGCCGGTTACACCTCGGATGCTACCGCTCACCTCAGCGGCGGCACTGCGTGGCCGGGCGATGACGAAGAGCCCGGCCGCAGGCGTCCCGGCAGGTCATGACGGGAACGCCCGCAACCGGGCTCATCGCTGCGTCGGGCCTCGGTCGGCCCGGGCTAGCGTGCGTGCCTGGCAGGCGCCTGCGCGACCTCCCGCGGCCGGCCGGGCCGGTCGAGACCGGGTGCCGGGCGTCCCGGCGCGACGGTCTGCAGCGCCGGCTCCTCGACGTCGAGACCCGCATCGATATCGGCGTCCGCCAGTTCAGCGGTCAGTGCGGGCGAGCTGTCATCGTGCACGTACTTGCCGCCGCGCAGCAGCGAGGCCACCGCGGCGATGAGGCAGCACGCGATCGCGAAGATGAACGCCACCTCCAGGCCGTGCTTGAACGGCGCCGAGATCAGCGACGGGAAGAAGGTGTGACCGGTCAGGTAGGCGGCGTGGCTCGGGGACAGCTTGCTGATGGCCGGCCCGAGCAGAGTCTGCACCGGGTTGTAGCCGAGCAGCGCCGCGAACAGGACCGAGACCGGCGGCAGCGCCGCGATCCGCGCCGCGTCCGCGTGCGGCAGGCCCTGCGCCACCAGGCCGTGGTTGAGCGCGCCCGGCAGGGTGCCGGCCAGGCCGAGGATGATCAGCGTGAAGAAGACGCCGATCGAGAGCACCATGGCGGAGTTCTGGAACGTCGCGCTCATGCCGGCGCCCACGCCGCGCCGCTCAGGCGGCAGGCTGTTCATGATGCCGGCCCGGTTCGGCGAGGCGAACAGGCCCATTCCGATGCCGTTGAGCAGCAGGATGCCGGCGAACTGCCAGTAGGTGAAGTTGATCGGCAGCATCTCGAGCATGACGAACGACGCCGCGGCCAGCAGCATGCCGCCGGTGGCGAACGGCCGCGCGCCGAAGCGGTCGGACAGGTAGCCGGACACCGGCCCGGCGAACAGGAAGCCGACGGTCAGCGGCAGCATCGCGATGCCGGCCCACAGCGGGGTCCGGTCTGAAGTCGTAGCCGTGCGTCGGCAGGTAGATGCCCTGCAGCCAGATGATGAGCGTGAACATCAGGCCGCCGCGGCCGAGGCCGGACAGCAGGCTGGCCATGTTGCCGGCGGTGAACGGGCGGATCCTGAACAGCCCCAGGTTGAACATCGGCTCGGTGACCCTGGTCTCGATGACGCAGAAGGCCGCGAGCACCGCGACGCCTCCGATGATCAGGCCGAGCACGAGCGGGCTGGTCCAGCCCATCGTGTGGCCCCCGTAAGGCTGGATGCCGTAGGTAATTCCGACCAGGACCGCGATGAGGCCGGCGCCGAAGGTGACGTTGCCCGCCCAGTCGAGCCGGGCCGGCCTGCGGATGCCGCGCTCCTGGAGCTTGAGGTATGACCAGATCGCGCCGAGAACGCCGAACGGGACGGAGACGAGGAAGACCAGGCGCCACTCGACCGGGCCGAGGAGGCCGCCGAGCACCAGGCCGATGAACGACCCGGCGATGGCGGCCACCTGGTTCAGGCCGAGGGCCAGGCCGCGCTCATTGGCCGGGAAAGCGTCGGTGAGGATGGCGCTGGAGTTGGCCATCAGCATCGCGCCGCCGACGCCCTGCATGACCCGCATCCCGATCAGCCACCAGGCGGCTGCGGTCCCGTGCAGCCACGTCACCGACAGCATGATGGAGAACAGGGCGAACAGCGCGAACCCGAGATTGAACATCCGGACGCGGCCGAACATGTCGCCGAGGCGGCCGAAGCTGACCACCAGCACCGCGGTCACGACGAGGTATCCCATGATCAGCCACAGCAGCAGGCTGGTGTTGCCGGGCTGCAGCGGGTTGACGCCGATGCCGCGGAAGATGTCCGGCAGCGCGATCAGCATGATCGAGGCGTTGATCGTGGCCATCAGGACGCCCAGGGTGGTGTTCGACAGGGCTATCCACTTGTAAGGAACCGCGCTGACACGCTGCGCGACGGACGACATGAGCTTCCCTTCACGACGCTTCGGGCCTCTCCGGGGCCGGGCTCAGCACGCCAGCGAGCCCCGGGTCCTTAAGTACTTGCTAGTTGCGAACTAACTGGGCCGGTGATGTATTCCGCCGCTCCGGCCTGTCCGTGAAATGTCCGGTATTCCGGCCAGCCGAGAGTTACTGCGGCACGCCGCCGTCGACGGTCAGGACTGACCCTGTCGTAAAACTGGAGGCGTCACTGGCGAGGTAGAGCGCCGCCCCGGCGATCTCGGCCGGGTCGCCGCCGCGCTGCAGGGCGTGCCGCTTCGCCGCCTGGCCGAACGCCTCCAGGTCCCAGGCCTTGCTGATGTCAGTGAGGAACGGCCCGGCCACGATGCCGTTCACCCGGACCTTCGGCCCGTACGCCAGCGCGAACCCGGCCGTCATGGCATTCAGCCCGGCCTTGGCCGCGGCGTAGGGGATCACGTCCGGCCGCGGGTGCACCGCGGCCACGCTCGAGATGTTGATGATCGATCCGCCGTCGCCCGCTGCCATCCGCTCCCCGGCCAGCGCCGTCAGCCGGAACGGCCCCTTGAGATTGACCGCCAGCACGCTGTCCCACAGGCGCTCGCCGACATCGGTGAGCGACTCGTACAGCGGCGACTTGCCGGCATTGTTGACCAGGACATCCAGCCGCCCGAACCGCTCGTAGGCCGCGCCGAGCAGGCCGGGCAGCTCGTCCCAGTGGCCGACGTGGCAGCCGACCGCCAGCGCCGCCCGGCCGGTCTCGCTCTCAACCTGCCGGGCCACCTCGGCGCACGCCTCGGCGTTCCGGCTGGCGATGACCACATCCGCGCCCGCCTGCGCGAACGCGAGCACCATCTCCCGGCCGAGCCCGCGGCTGCCGCCGGTGACCAGCGCCACCTTGCCGGTGAGAAGAAAGCGGTCGGTTACAGCTCCCATGTCGCCTCCCTGGCGTCAGTCGCCGCAGGCCTGAGAGTCTGGCAGGCGTGAGCTAGTGACGGTCAGGCAGCAGGACCGGCCCGACGCCGGGAATGGCCTGCGCGCGGGCCTCGGCCAGCAGCGCGGCCGCCGCCTGCGCGGCGTTCTCGCCGGTGCGGGACATCCGCGCCGCGATCAGGCCGGTGACGACCGGAGTGGAGAACGAGGTGCCGCTCCACTTCGCCATCCCGTAGAACTCGCGGCTCTGGCCGGTGTAGGGCGTGACATGACAGGTATAGGTGCCGGTCGCGAAGGCGTTGACCAGATCCCGGCCGGGCGCGTACACGTCCACCCAGCCGCCGAAGTTAGTGAAGCTGGCCCGGCCGCGCCGGTCGCCGCCGAGGGCGCCGACCGCGATGACGTCGAGGGAAGGCAGCCGGCCAGTTCGGCCGGCGGGAGCTGTCGTTGCCGGCCGGCGCGATGCAGATAGTTCCCTTGTACTGCCGCATGCGCTGCAGCCACTCGGTGAAGGCGATGAGCGGGAGGTCATGCCGGGAGCGCGCGGCGATGCTGAGGTGGAAGATATCGACGCCGAGGTGCAGCGCGTCTTCCAGCCGGGTGACCAGTTCGGACTCCAGGTGGCTGCCCGCGATGGAGAACGCGTTCGTGACGATGATGTCGGCCGCGGGCGCCAGGCACCTGGTCACCCCGGCCACGAAGGTGCCGTGCCCGGCATACGGCGGGATCGGCTGGACGCCGCCGGGCAGCATGGGCGGCAGCGGATCGATGTCGTCGGCCTGCACGCCGGCCAGCCAGGCGTGTTCAGCCGCCGCGTCCTCCAGCAGTCCGGTGTCGGCGAGGTAGATCAGTACCCCGGCACCCCCGTTGTGCCCGGCCACTGACGGATACGGCTCGCTGTCGTCGTAGACCGGCTCCGGCTCGGTAGCCGGGCAGGCCAGCCCCTGGCCGCCAGTGGCACCGGCGACGGTCAGCACGTGGTCGGGCGTCGCGATCCCGCGACCGAGCTGGCGGTCGATCTCGGCGAGTGCCTCCAGCACGGTCGGCTGCGGGTCGGCCAGCGTGAGCAGGACGACGCCGCCGACCAGCCGCCGGATCCGCCCGGAAGGGTCCGCCAGCAGCTCGCGCTCGGCCGGCTGCTCCAGGATGTCGAGCACGCGCTCGAGGTAGTCAGCGCGGATCAGGATCTGGCCCTCGGCGTACAGGTGGTCGACGCCGTGGTCGTTGCGTGCGGCCCTGACATCGGGGCGCCGGCCGGACGAGCCGCGAAACGCCCGGATGATGCCATCGATCTCGTCGACGACCTGCGGCCTGAGGCCGTCTCTCCAGTTCTCGGTGTCTTCCGGCATCCCGGAGCCTCCACAAGTTCAGTAACGCGCGCACAGGCGGGTGCTGGCGCGGATCAGATCACGCTGGCCGGACACGTGCGATGTCACGCGCCCTGGCGCATTACGGAGCAGCGAAGTGGCGCGGTGATACCCGGCCGGCACACCGCGATGATATGGGCATCTAAGCTAGCTTTCGTGGCGGATGGCGCCCCCGCGACAGGACCGGGCACGGCAGACGACGAGTTGCTGGCGCTGGCGATGTCCCGTCCGCGCGACGCGCTCGCCAGGGCCCGCCGCGTCCTGGCCGGGCGGCCCGAGCCGCTGCAGGCGCTTGTCGCCCACCAGGCTGCGGGAATCGTGCTGCGCGAGACCGCCGACGTCTCCGCGAGCATCAGGGAATTCCGGCAGGCGCTGCGGCTGGCCAGGCGGATCCGATCAGCGCAGCGCGAGGCAGATGTGCTCGGCTCGCTGGGCACGGCGTTCGTGTACGCCGGCCGCACGGCCGACGGCCTTGCTGCCTTCGACCGCGCCGTCCTCCTGTCGAGCGGTGCGCTGGCGGGCCGCGTGCTGCACCGGCGCGGCAACGTGCTGTGGATTCTCGACCGGTACGCAGAGGCGCTCGACGACTTCCGCCGGGCCGTGATCGTTCTCCAGCGGGCGCATGATCCGATCTGGACGGCCCGAGCGCTCAACGGCCGCGGTCTGGTGAACCTCGATCTCGGCTTTCCGGCGCGCGCCGACGCGGACTTCGTTGCCGCCGGATGTCTCCTCGGCGAGAACGGCCAGGAGCTTGAGGTTGCTCACATCATGCTCAACAGGGCGGTTGCCGCATTCGCAGCTGGCGACCTGCCTGCAGCCCTCAGCCTGCTCGATGAGGCGGCGTCAGGCTACCGCGCCCTGGGAATGCCGATGCAGACCCTGACCTTCACCAGGTGCGGTGTCTTGCTGGCTGCCGGACTCGCCCGTGAGGCGCTCGCCGAAGCGGATGCGGCGATCGACGATCTCGAGCAGTTCCGCGGCAGGGCGACCGTCAGGGCGAGCCTGCTGCTGATGGCCGGGACGTGCGCGCTCGCCGCAGGACGGCCCCGGACGGCCCTGGACCGCGCGAGGGCGGCTCGTCGCCAGTTCACCTCCCTGCAGAACACCTGGCTTCAGGCGCAGGCCAGCTTCCTGGGTGTCCAGGCGCAGTACGGGCTTGGCCCGGCGTCCGGCCGGCTGCTGGAATCCGCAGGCAGAGTAGTCGTGCAGCTCAATGTCCTCGGCTCAGCAGAGGCGCCGCACGCCCACGTGCTGGCCGGCCGGGTTGCGCGCGAACTGGGCCGCGACCGCGACGCGCGCTTGCACTTCGCCGCGGCCGCGCCAAGCCGCCGCCGCGGCCCGGCGATGTCCCGCCTGACCGGCTGGCTGGCGCAGGCGCTGCTGGCACAGGTCAGCGGAGACTCCCGCCTGCTGCAGATCGCCTGCCGGCGCGGACTCCAGATCCTCGACGAGCACCGGTGGACGCTCGGAGCATCCGAGCTGCGCGCGCAGGCGACCGCGCACGGGGCCGAGCTGGCGGCGCTCGCCCAGCGGCACGCTGCCAGGATGCGTCAGCCCCGGCTGCTGCTGTCCTGGAGCGAGCGATGGCGGGCCACTGCGCTCGCTGTGCCCCCGGTGCGGCCGCCCGGCACCGGATTCGACGCCGATCTGGCCGCCCTGCGGCAGGCGACCACCCAGCTGGAGAAGGCACGGCGGGAGGGCGATCCGGCCGCGCTGCTCGAGCGCGAGGTGATGCGGCTGGAGAAGGCCGTGCGGGAGCGCTCGCTGCGAACGCCCGGCGCCGGCGGCCCGGCGGGCGCCGGACTGGACGTCGCGGCGCTGCTGGACGAGCTCGGCGACGCGCAGCTGACAGAGATTGTGGACGTTGACGGCACGCTGCACGTCCTGCTCTGCGGCAGCGGCCGGGTTCGCCTGCTGACCGCGGGCACAGCCAGGGACGCGATGCGCGCCGCTGACTTCGCGCGCTTTGCACTGCGCCGCCTGGCGCGGGCGCGACCGGGCGATGACCTGGACAGCGCGGTAGCCGTGCTCAGCGTGGCCGGGCCGCGACTGCAGGAGGCGATCCTGGGTCCGGCCGCTCACCTGCTCCGGGACTGTCCGCTTGTGGTCGTTCCGCCCGGCCGGCTGCACACCATTCCGTGGGCGCTGCTTCCGGCGCTGGCGAGCCGCCCGTTCAGCGTCGCGCCGTCGGCGCGCGCCTGGCTCCGCGCGCACGCGACCAGGGAGCCACAGCGGCGGCACGTCGTCCTGGCGCGCGGGCCCGGCCTGGTGACCGACGGCGCCGAGGTACCGCTGGCCGCGGAGCTGTACGAGGACGTCACGCTGCTGTCCGGCGCCGATGCGACCGCCAGCCGGGTGCTGACCGCGCTCGACGGAGCGTGGCTCGCGCATATCGCCGCGCACGGCACGTTCCGCGCCGACAGCCCCATGTTCTCCTCCCTCCGGCTGTCCGACGGGCCGCTGACGGTCTACGACTTCGAGCAGCTCGGCCGGGCACCGTACCGGATCATCCTGCCCAGCTGCGACTCCGGTGTGCTCGCGCCAGCCGGGGCGGATGAACTGCTCGGCCTCGTCAGCAGCTTGCTGCCGCTCGGGACGGCGGGTGTCGTGGCCGGAGTCGTGCCCGTTAATGACCAGGCCGTTGTCCCGCTCATGGTTGAGCTGCACCGCAGGCTGCAGTCCGGTCACACGCTCGCGGAGTCGCTGCTCGGCGTGCGGGCGGCGGCGCGCGATGATCCGGTGCAGCGGGCCGCGGCGCTGTCGCTGCTCATGCTCGGCGCGGACTGAGCCGCCCGCCGCTCAGCCGGTCAGAGCGTGACCCATCCGGTCAGCACCTCGACGCCGCCAGCCGACTGGCAGCGCAGCCGGAACTGGCCCAGCGGGACCGGCTCGATCGAGAAGCACCCGATCTCGTCGGCGTCCACCCGGAACTCGCCGCCCGTCCTCGGCAGCAGGGTAACGACCGCGGGCTGGGCGGGCACGATCTGGCCGACCAGCGAGTCCCTGGCGACCTCGAGTTCGATCGTGAGCTGCGCCGAGGTGAAGGTCAGCGCACGGATCGATGCCGCCTCGGCCCTGGTCGCAGGGGCCAGATCCGCGTCACGGGTGGAGTCATAGGTCAGGCTGGCCAGCTCAGCGTCGATGTTGTGCCAGGCGAACGCGTTCTTGCCGGCCTCGATGAACTCCGGCGGAACGGCCTGCCGGGCGTCCAGTGCCTCCCGCAGCGCGGCCAGCAGCTCGTCGTCGTTCAGGCTCTCCACGCCGCTCACCTCCCGGTCTCCCTGCCTGTGAGGTCCGGCGTCTCCTCGGTCAGAAACCCCGCCAGGTGCGGCGACCGGCGCAGCCGCTCCAGGCACCGGGCCCGGGTCGGGCCGATGCTCCCGACCGGGATGCCGAGTGCCTTGCTTACCTGCGCATAGCCCGGCGGCGGATCGCTCATCAGCGCGGACAGCAGGTCATGACAGGCCTGGCCGAGATCGGCGAACGCCGCGCGCAGCGCTGCGTGCCGCTCCGCCACGATCAGCTCGTGATCCACCGGCCTGGCGTCGGGGTCAGGCGGCAGCAGATCCTCAGCGGGCAGCCCGTCCGGGTCGTACCGGCTGGCTGCGCGGAGCACCCGGAGGCACTCGTTCCGCGTCGTCGTTGCGAGCCAGCCAGGCAGCGCGGCCGGCTGCCTGAGCGTGCCGATGTTTTCCACCAGCGTGAGCCAGACGCCCTGGCCGACATCATCGATGTCCTGGCGGCTCAGCTGATACCGCAGGCAGATCGACCACACCAGCGGCGCGTACCGGTCGATGATCTCGTCCCACGCTTCCTGGTCACCGTCGCCGACCCGGGCTACCAGGGCAATGACTGACGGGTCGTCGCGCATGGCGTGTCCTTTCCAAGGCTGGCGGACCCACCAGAATCGTATTACTTGCGCAGTGCGTAGCTTGCCCTGTTCGGGAGCTAAGTCAGCCAGCGTCATGGCTGCCTGCCCGGCACAGCCTGGTCCAGGCGTCATCCCATCGCATGCGAGCGTGTCCCCCTCTGACCGCGCGGAGCCGCCAGGCCGGCATCTGACGGCCCCTCCCGCAACCCCGGATGCGCGACCCGGCGGATTGATACACCGCGCTTTCACTGCACAGGCACCGATCTGATCGAGGCGTGTATCACGGCGCCGGCTGCCTCATCCGGACGGCGGGAGCACCTGGTGCCAGCAACGACCACCGGGAGATCACCGATGGCTTCCAGCACTCCGGCCGGACACCGGGCCTGACAGGGGCGGGCCCGGTGGACCGGGCAGGCCGGCCAGTGCCAGGGCGGCCGCCAGGGACGGCGCAGCCGCGGTGCCGCCCGCGCCGCGGGTGGAAGCCGACCCGGCCGCGCAGCCGAGCCGGGTGGCACCGGGCAGGTCACGTCCCTGCAGCAGGCCGGTGATCAGGCCGGCATTGAAGCAGTCTCCTGCCCCCGTCGTATCGACCACCGGCCCGGCAGGCTCAGGCGCAGCGACCTGGCGCAGGCCCGGCCCGTCGGCGCACAGCGCGCCGCCGCGCCGAGCTTGACGACAACCGACGGTCCGCGGCCCGTCAGCTCGGCGACGGCCGCTTCCAGCGACTGCTGGCCGCTCAGCCTGCGCGCCTCTGCCTCGTTGGGCAGCAGCAGGTCGGTCTGGGCCAGCACATCGCGGAGCTGGCTGCCGCCCCAGCGGCCGGCCGGATCCCAGTTGGTGTCGAGCGATGTCCGGGCGCCGCCGGAGCGTGCCTGTGCCAGCAGCGCGGCAAGTCCGGGCCCGAGCGAGTGCTCGAGCAGGAAGTAGGAGCTGACGTGCACATGGCGGACACCGCGCAGCAGCCCGGCGGAGACGTCGGCGGCCGTCAGCGACGTCATGGCTCCGGTCGCGGTGAGGATCGCCCGGTCGGCGCTGTCCGACAGCACCACCGTCAGGCCGGTGGCCAGGTCCGGGCGCCGCACGACGGCCGCGGTCGTCACGCCCTCCGCGGCCAGCCGGCCGAGCATGAAGTCGCCGGCCGCGTCGGTGCCGATGGCCGCTGCCAGCCCGACGCGGAGCCCGAGCCGCGCCGCGGCCACTGCGGTGATCGCGGCCGAGCCGCCGACCACGAGCGAGATGCTGCCGACGAGCTTCTCCTGCTGGCCGAAGTCAGGCGTCACGTCGTCGCCGACGACCAGCACATCCGGGTTGCAGTCGCCGACGACGAGCAGGTCAAGCTGCGGCGGTGGTCACGCCGTCATCACCTGCACCCCGGCCTCGGCGAACCGCGCGGCCGCCTCGTCGGCGAGCCCGGCGTCGGTGACCAGCACGTCAATCTCGCCGGGCGCGCAGATGCGGGCGAACGCCCGCCTGCCGATCTTCGAGCTGTCCGCGACCACGACGACCTGCCCGGCCTGGCTGGACATGAGCTGGTTGATGCTGGCCTCGCCCTCGTGCTGGGCCATGGCGCCCGCCACCGGGTCGATGGCGTCGACGCCGAGGAAGGCGACGTCGATGCTGACGCGCTCCAGCACGCCGGTGGCCAGGGGCCCGGTCAGCTCATAGGACTGCGGCCGGGCGACGCCGCCGGTCACCACGATCTTGATGTGCTGGCGGACTGCGAGCTCGGTCGCGATGTTCAGCGCGTTGGTCACGACTGTCAGCGCCGGGCCGGCCGCCACCGTGCCGAGGTCAGCGCGGACCGCCAGGGCCCTGGCCACCTCGGTCGTCGTCGTGCCGCCGTTGAGTCCCACCACCTGGCCGGCCTGGACCAGCCCGGCTGCCGCCGTGCCGATCCGCTGTTTCTCTGACGGATGCCGCTCGGATTTGTACCGCAGCGGCAGGTCGTAGGTGACGCCCTGGGCCACCGCGCCGCCGCGGATGCGGGCCAGCATCTGCTGGGCCGCCAGGTCGTCGAAGTCGCGCCGGATGGTCGCCGTCGACACGCCGAGCATCCTCGGCAGCCTGCTCCACCTGCAGCTGACCCTCGGCGGCCAGCAGCTCGAGCAGCTGGTTCCAGCGGCTGTACCGGCTCACACCCGACTCCCTGCAGCCGCCCGGAGCACGCCGAGCAAGCGGCACACCTCAGCGGCGATCGCGTCCCGGCCCGCGGCCAGGTACCGTCGCGGGTCCGTCATCATGGTGTCGCCTGCCAGGCGACTGCGGACCGCGGCGGTGAATACCTTGTTGAGCTGAGTGGCAATGTTGATTTTCGTCAGCCCGGCCGCCACGGCGGCGCTCAGGGCATCATCGGGCACGCCCGACGAGCCGTGCAACACCAGCGGCACGCCGACTGTCTCGCGAATCCGCCGGACCAGCTCCAGGTCGAGCACCGCGTCCCTGGTGAGCATGGCATGCGAGCTGCCGACTGCGACCGCCAGCGCGTCGATGCCGGTCGCCGTGGCGAAGTCTGCCGCCTGTGCCGGGTCGGTCCGCGCGCCCGCGCGCGTGCACCCCGTCCTTGCCGCCAACCTCGCCGAGCTCGGCCTCCACGAAGACGCCGCGGTCATGGCACCATGCGGCGATGGCGGCCGTCGCCGCGACGTTGTCCGCGTACGGCAGCACGGAGGCGTCGTACATCACCGAGCCGAGTCCGAGTGCCACGGCCTCGCGCACCAGCTCCGCGCTGGTCGCGTGATCCAGGTGCACGGCCGCGGGAATCGCCGCCGACCTGGCGGCCGCCAGCACTGCTGCCGCCACCGGGGCGAGCCCGCCGTGATAGGCGGCGCAGTTCTCGCTGATCTGCAGCACGACCGGGGCGCCGGCTGACTCCGCGCCGGTCAGGATGGCCTCGGCATGCTCGATCCCGATGACGTTGAACGCGCCGGCGCCGCGTCCCGCCGCACGCGCCGAGCTCGATGATCCCGGCGGCGGACACGAGCGGCATTACTGCTCCCCGAGCCGGGCAGACCTGCACGCCGGCCAGCGCGCGATCGAAATCGGCGGCCGCGAACTCGCCGGCCGCCGGCGCCGCCACGGCGGCCGCGCCGAGCGCCGCTGCCTGCGCGACCCGGTCCGGCCACGGGCTGGCGCTGGCAAGACCGCGCGCCAGGGCGGCCGCAGCCGCGTCGCCAGCGCCGGTCGGTTGCCGGTCACCGCCGGCGGCCGGGCCAGCCAGGCCCCCTCGCCCGTCACCGCCAGCAGGCCGTCGGCGCCCAGCGTCACCACCACGGCCGCGGCGCCGCGGCGGCGCGAGCTCGCCGGCCGCGGCCGTCACCGCGGCCACGGCGGCCTGATCGCGCACCCCGTTCCGGGGCAGGGCGCCGCCGGTCACGGCGGTCAGCTCGGCCAGGTTCGGCTTGACGATGGCCGGGCCGGCCGCCGACCCGAGCAGCAGTGCCTCCCCGGCGTGTCCAGCAGCGCCGGCACCCCGCGCCGGCGGCAGCCCGCGATCAGGCTCGGCGTACAGGCCGGCCGGCAGCCCTGGCGGCAGGCTGCCGGACAGCACGACAGCCGAGCAGCGGCGGGAGCGCGTCAGCGTACAGGGCCAGGAATGCGTCCTGCTCAGCGGCGCTGACGTGCGGTCCGGGCTCGCTGAACAGCGCGGTGTCGCCGCGCACGCCGTCCACCACGGTGAACGTGCGCCGCGTCGGTCCGGCGATCGCGGCAAAGACGGCCGGGCACGCCGCGAGAGCGGAGTGCAGATCGCAGCTCGTTCCCGGTATGACCTCCGGCCAGGCCCGCCAGCAGTACCTCGGCACCCAGCGCGTGCAGCACCCGGGCGACGTTGACGCCCTTGCCGCCCGGCCGCGCGTGCACCGCGGGCGGGCCGGTTGACGCCCGGCCCAGTCGGCACGGTCCACGTGGTGCGTGACGTCAAGCGCCGGGTTGAGCGCGACGACGAGGATCACCCTGCGGCGCCGGGCAGCAGGATGACTGACCGGGTCAGGTTCCGCGGCCGGTCCGGGTCGAGGCCGCGCGCCCGGCCCATCGCGGCGGCGAGCCGGTGCACCCGGACCAGCTCGGCCAGCGGGTCGCGACGGTTTCCGGTGCCTGCCAGACCAGCCCGCCGGCCGCGGCGACCTCGGCGGCAAGCCCGCCGGGTGCCGCGCCGAGCAGCCAGACGACGCCGCCCGGGCCGGTCACCGCGATCGGCCCGTGCCGGTACTCCATCGCCGGGTAGGACTCGGTCCAGATGCCGGCCGCCTCGCGCAGCTTGAGCGCGGCCTCGCTGGCCAGCCCGTAGGTCCAGCCGGTGCCGAGGAACGTGAACTGGCGCGCGCGCCGAGCAGCTCGGGCGGCAGCGGCGCGGCCAGCACCGCCCGCGCCGCCGTCGATCATCGGCGCGATGTCCTGGCCGAGATGCGCCAGCAGCAGCGCCAGCTCGGTGGTGGCGAACCTGGTCTGCACCACCGACTGCTCGTCGGCGAAGTCCAGCTCGATGAGGTCGTCGGCGGCCGTGCGCGATCGGGGTGCTCGCGTCCGCGGTGATCGCGAGCGTGCGGACGGTCCCGCCCAGCCGGTCCAGCAGCTGCAGGACCTCGGTCGTGGTGCCCGAGCGGGACAGCACGAGAACCCGGTCGTAGGCTCGCCCGGCCGGCATCTCCGAGGCGGCTGAACGCGTCGGTCTCGCCGTGGCCCGGCTGCCTCGCGCGCCGCCGCGTACGACTGCGCCATGAACCACGAGGTGCCGCAGCCGACCACCGCGACTCGCTCGCCTGCCGCCGGCAGCAGGGCTGCCGCCGGGCCGGCGGCCAGCTCGGCCGCCCGCTGCCAGCAGGCAGGCTGCGAGGCGATCTCCGCCTCGGTGCTGCCAGGAAGAACTTCCGCCCGCTCGCTCACGCCCGCTCCTTCACGCTGTCATTGCTCCGCTCACCTGCGATGCTCGCCTCAGGTGCCCGCGAGGCCGGTTGCCGCCACCGACCGGATGAAGTACCGCTGCGCCGGAAGAAGATGATCATCATCGGGACCAGGCTCATCACGTTGCCGGCCATCAGCAGCGTCCACTGGGTGCTGTGCGCGCCCTGGAAGTTCGCCAGGCCGAGCGGCACCGTCATCTCGCTGGTCGGTTGATGGCGATCAGCGGCCAGAGGAAGTTGTTCCACGAGTCGATGAACGTCAGCGCGGCCAGCGTGACCAGCGCCGGGGCGGACAGCGGCAGCACGATCCGCCAGAGCACCTTCAGCCTGCTGGCGCCGTCGACCCGCGCGGACTCCTCGTACTCGATCGGCAGCGTGCGGAAGAACTGGCGGAGGAAGAAGATGCCGAAGGCCGTGGCGGCGTTCGGCAGGATCAGCGCGCCGAGGTGGTTGAGGCCGAACGCCGCCAGCACGTGGATGCCGAGCCACTTCGTGATGATGTACTGCGGGATCATCGTGACCTGGAAGGGCACCATCAGCGTCGCCATGATGAGCGCGAACAGCAGCGCCGCTGCCGAGGAACCGGAACCGGGCGAACGCGTACCCGGCCATCGCGCAAAGCACCAGATTGCACAGCACCGTGACGACCGCCACGACCGCGCTGTTGAGGAAGAACCGGCCGAACGGCGCCGCCTGCAGCGCGTGCGGGTAGTTGCCGAACTCGAGCTGCGTGCGGGATCAGGATCGGCGGGAAGTGCAGCGCCTCGGCCGGGGTCTCCACCGAGGTGATCAGCAGCCAGGCGAACGGGAAGATCAGCACCATCGTGGCCGGGATCAGCACCAGGTGCCAGGGACTGAACGGCAGCCGCCAGCGGCGCCGGCGGCCGAGGCGCCGCGCGGCCTGGGCGGCCGGTCGCCGCCGCGAGCGAGCTCGAGGTCGCCACGGCTAGGACCTGTAGTGGATGAAGCGGCGGCCGACCCGGAACTGGATGACCGTGACCACCATGATGATGAGGAACAGGAAGTAGGCGATGGCCGAGGCGTAGCCGAAGTTAAAGTTCGCCCCGCCGAAAGCCTGCTCGTAGAGGTAGTAGACGAGCACCGTGGTGGAGTTCAGCGGACCGCCCGCAGTGCTGAGGTAGACCTCGTCGAACAGCTGCAGCGCGTTGATCGTCAGCCACACCGTGAGGAACAGTGACGCCGGGCTGAGCAGCGGCAGCGTGATCCGGCGGAACACCGTCCACCGGCTCGCCCCGTCGATCGCCGCCGCCTCGGTCAGCACCTGCGGGATGCCCTGCAGCGCGGCGAGGTAGACGACCACGCGCGAAGCCGGTCCAGCCCCAGATCGTCATGATGACGATGACGTACAGCGCTTCCGACGGCGAGCTGAGGAACTGCTGCTGCGGGATGCCGACGGCGTGAAGAGGTAGTTGACGATCCCGTAGGACGGGTCGAACAGCCAGATGAAGACGATCGCCTCGCTGATCGTGGAAATCGCCATCGTGGCGTACGCCGCGGTCCGGTACACGGAGATGAACCGGATCTTCCGGTTCATCGCCACGGCCAGGAACAGCCCGACGATCATCGTGCCGGGCACGAACAGCGCGGTGTAGACGAGCGTGTGCTCGATGGCCTGGGCGACACCGGGTCGTGGACCATCTGCCGGTAGTTCGCCAGGCCCACGAACGGCGTGCTCGGCGAGAGCAGGTTGTTGCGCTGGAAGGACATGACCGCCGACCAGACGATCGGCACCGCGCCGAACAGCAGGATGATCACGACGCCGGGGGTCAGGAACGCCCACGCCGCCGAACTGCTCGGAGGCCGCATCCGCGGCTGCCTGCCGGCGCGCGAGCGGCCCCGCCGCGAGGCGCCCGGCGCGCAGGCGCCTGTCCGCAGGACGCCTGCGGGCGACTGCCGGTGCCGTCACGTCACGATCCCGAGCCGCTGGCCAGGGCCGGCGTTGACCTGCTGCGCGGCGCTGGCCAGGGCGGCCTGCGGCTGGCTCTTGCCGAGCAGCACCGAGACGATCATGCTGGCCGAGGACTGGTCGAGATCTTCGGGTAGGTCGGGATCTGCGGCCGGGCCTGCTTCACGTTGGCCAGGTTGGCGACGAAGGTGCTCACGCCGGGCAGCGCCTGGTCCATCTGCTGGTCAGGAAGCCGGCCGAGTCCTCCACCGACTTGCCGGGTCGGCAGGTCCCCGTGTGCCAGCGAGAAGTACTTGACCTGCGGCGTGGCGCGGTCAGCCAGAGCAGGAACTTCTCCGCGGCCGCGACCCGGCTGCGAGCCGTTGTTGAAGATCACCCAGTTGTCCGGGCCGGAGATGGTCTGGTGACCGCCGCTCGTACCCGGGAACGACGGCATGACCTGCACGCCGTACTTCACGTTGGGGAACGCCGGACAGGTCCCAGGGCCCGGTGACCAGCATCCCGATCTTGCCGGAGTTGAACAGGTTGGCGTACGTCGGAGTCGGTCGGGTCCAGGTACATCGACTTGTCGGTGACGGCCATGGTGCGCAGCGTGTTCAGCGACTTCAGCCCGGCCGGCGGAGTCGAACGCGGCCTTCTTGTTGTCGGCGGTCAGGATCTGGCCGCCGGCCTCCCACAGCAGCGCCTCCCAGTGCCACACCGTGTCCTCGCTGCCAGGCGTGACGTAGGCGGTGCCGAACTGCTTCTTCGGCCGGGTTGGTCAGCTTCTCGCGCGTCGGCCGGCGAACTGGTCCCAGGTCCAGCCCGGACCCGGCGGCGGAAGGCCGGCCTGCGCGAACAGCGTCTTGTTGTAGACGACGGCCAGGTTGTCGACCAGGGCGGGAATGCCGATGACCTTGCCCTTGACGGTGGCCACATCGCGCTCGCCGACCCAGAAGTCGTTCCAGTTGACGCCGGGGCGCTGGACCACCTTGGTCAGGTTGACCACCTGCGGGATCTGCGCCACGTTGGGCGCCCAGGACCCGTAGAGGTAGGCGATGTCGGGCGGGCTGCCGCCCTGTGACCGCGGTCAGCACCTTCGGCAGCGTGTCGTCGTTGTTGACGTACAGGCTGGTGACCTTCTCGCTCGGGTGCGCGGTTCTCGTACTCGCTCACGCAGTGCGCGAACGCCTTGGCCTCGGCGCCGGTCCAGCCCTCCCAGATCTGACATGGTTGCCCGCAGCAGCGAACTCCGCCGTTCCCTGTGCCGCAGGCGGCCAGCCCGAGACGAGCGCGTAGCCTGCGAGCGCCTGCCAGGGTTGCCGCAGCCGTATAGCCATGCTGTCTCGCCTTCCTGACCCGACCGTACTTCGCGACCAGCGGAGACAAGATGCATGCAGTCGCATGTTTCGCGCAAGATTGAGCAATCGAGTCGGTGTCAAGCCCGTCATCACCCGTTCCGGTGCCGGACTGACTCCGGACGTAACGGACAATCTCACCGTAACGGACGGAACGTCCGCATCACCGAGTCTGCCGTTGGACCGCAGCGCCCCGGACGGTCTTCGTTGCGGCGGATCTTGCGCACTCTTGCGCGCAAACCGCGCAATGGAACACTACCGAGCTGTGATCAAGGTTGACCTTCATCGGCGCCGGCAGCATCGAGTTCACCCGGAACGTCGTGACCGACCTGTGCGGCTATCCCGAGTTCCGCGGCGGCCTGCACTTCGCGCTGCACGACATCAGCGCCGGAGCGGCTGGCCTTCGCCGAGCGGCTGGCCCGCCGCGATCGTCGCGCAGACCGGCGCCGACGCGCACGGTGAGCGCGACCGGCTGGACGCGGCGCGCGGCGCTCGACGGCGCCCGCTACGTGATCAACGAGGTGCAGGTCGGCGGCTACGCCGCGACGCTCGGGCCGACTTCGACATCCCGGCCCGCTACGGCGTGCGCCAGACGATCGGCGACACGCTCGGGCATCGGCGGGATCTTCCGCGGCCTGCGGACGATCCCGGTGATCACCGCGCTGGCCGGCGGACATGCTCGACGTACTGCCCGCACGCCTACCTGCTCAACTACTGCAACCCGATGGCCATGCTGCCCTGGGCGGTGTACGCAGGGCACGCGGCTTCCGCAGGTGTTCGGCCTGTGCCACTCGGTCCGGGACACTCAGGCGTTCCTGACCGGGCTGGTCGGCGCCGACCCCGGACCGGGTCCGGTTCGTCACCGCGGGCTTCAACCACCAGGCGTTCGTGCTGCGGTTCGCGCAGGACGGCGAGTCCCTGTATCCGCGGCTGGCCGAGGTCATCGCCGCGTCGCCCGAGCTGCAGCGCCGGGTCCGGGTGGAGATCTACCGCCGGTTCGGCTACTTCCCGACCGAGTCCAGCGAGCACTCCGCCGAGTACGTGCCCTGGTTCATGCGCCACGACGACCAGATGGCGCAGTTCCGCATCTTCGTCGGGCGACTACCTGGCCCGGTCGCGAGGAGAACCTGCGCGAGCTTGAGTCGCTGCAGGCCCAGCTCAAGGCCGGCGACGCGCAGCTCGAGCTCGAGGCCGACGCGACGAGCTCGCGTCGCAGTTCATCCACTCCGTGGAGACCGGGACCGAGCGCGAGCTGCTACGTCAACGTCCGCAACGGCGGCCTGATCACCAGCCTGCCGGACGACTGCTGCGTCGAGGTGCCCGTGCGCCTCAGCCTCGGCGCGGGCGGTGCCAAGCCGGCGCCGGTCGGCGCGCTGCCGCCGCAGCTGGCCGCGCTGAACCGCACGTTCCTGAACGTGGTCGAGCTGACCGTGGCCGGCGGCGCTTGAGGGTCAGCCGCGAGCACGTCTACCAGGCCGCGCTGCTTGACCCGAACACCGCGGCCACGCTCACCGTCAGCCAGACCGTCGCGATGGTGCGACGAACTGCTGGCCGCGCACGCGCGCCCTGCTGCCGGCCGGCCTGCGCGAGCTGAGCGACGCATGACCGTCGCCGGGCTGGACGCATCGCGTGCGGCCATGCGCCTCGCAACTGACTCGCCGGCCGTGCTTGCCCTGCCGGGCACGGGCTGGCCGCTGGTCGCGGCCGCGCCGTCAGCCGGCGCGGCCGCGGGACCAGCCGCAGCGGCGGCGGCGCCCGGGCGGCCGCGCGGCGCGCAGATGCCGGCGCCCGTGCACGCGGGCACGCTGCGCATCACCGGCTCGCCGCGCGACGGCGGCACGGTCCGTGCCGCCGGACTGGGCTGGCGGCCCGCCGCCGCTGCCGCGCGGCGACAGGCTGCTCAGCTTCGAGGTCGCCTACACCTGGCGACTCGTGTGGCCGCGAGCCTGCCGGGCTGCGGCCGACTCGACCGCGACGCCGTTCGCCGCCAGCCGCTACATCGCCGGGCACGCCGACACGGGCCGCCGGCTGCGGATTACCGAGACGGCGACCGAGGTGATCGAGACTGACCCGGCCACGTTCGCGTTCTCCGTGGTGCATGCTCGGCGAGCGTCACGACCGCCGCGGTCGTCCGGTCCTACCCGGCGGGCCGCCCGCCGGCCACGGAGTTCGTCAACGGAACGCCGGAGCGCCGCACAGCGTCCGCGGAAGAGTACTTCCAGGTCGATCCGCCCCACTACAGCTCAGCCGGCGGTGCGGCATCGGTGCAGTACCGGGTGGACGCTGGGCGCTGGCGAGCGCTGCCGGCCAGCCGGGTCTTCTACACCGGGAGGCTGGCCGTCGGCCTGCACCGGGTGCAGGTGCGGACCGCGAGCGCGGCGGGCGCGACCGTCATCGGGTTTGGCTGGCGGGTGGTGCCGATGCCCGCCCCGGTTGCCTGCCAGCCGCGGCCCGGTCAGGCCTGCTGGTATCCGCCGCATCTCAGCTCGGCCGGGACGCCGATGCGGTGGGACTGGCAGATCGGCCGGGTGACGCCGCTGCAGCGAACCGGCAAGCGCGCCGTCGACATCTACGACATCGACGGCTTCCTCACCACGGCCGCGCAGGTGCATGCCATTCACGGCAGCTGGCAGGCCGCCACGCTGGCGCATCCGAAGGCGATCTGCTATCTCGACCTGGCCTGGGAGGACTACCGGCCGGACGCCAGCCCCGGTCGGGTGTTCCCGGCCGACACCCTCGGCGCGGTGTACTACGGCTACCCGGAGGAGCGCTGGGTGGACTTCCGCCAGCTGGACGCACTCAAGCCCATGATCGACGAGCGGCTGGAGATGTGCGCGCGCAAGGGCTTCGACGCGGTCGAGCTGGACGACATCGACAGCTTCGACCCGCCGTCCACCACCGGCTTCCACCTGACGCCCGGCGACGCGCAGAACTTTCTCGCGTACGCGTTCAACGAGATCCACCGTCTCGGCATGACCGGGCTGTGGAAGAACTCCCCGTACCTGAGCTGGTGGGGCCGGCACTACGCGGACGGCGCGATCGTGGAGGAGTGCTACCTGTATCAGCAGTGCACGGCGGCCTCGCTGCGCGGCAGCAGCCAGTACGGCATTACCTGCACGGCGCTGACCGGCGCGACGCCGTGCGGCTGGGACGACTTCACCACCGACCGGACCGGTGAGCAGCCCACCGGCAAGTGGGTCGGCGAGGCGGAGTACTCCGCGGACAAGTTCGTGTGCAATCCGGGTCAGAGCTGTCAGGGCAGGCGCAGGTTCGCCACCTTCTGCCGCGACGTCTACTCGCCGTCCTGGGGGTTCGCCGCGGTCAAGTTCGACGTAGACCTCGACGGCAGGCTGTTCTACCCCTGCCCGGCCGGGGTCTGACCGGCCGGACGGCAGTGGGGGCCTGGTTAGTGCGGTACTAGCAGCACTAGCCAGGCCCCCGCGCGCCGGTCGCGGCGGAACGGGCCCCGGCTCAGGCCGGGATGACGACCGTCCGGACGATCTTGTCGGCCAGGGTCTGCCGCTTGGCGTCCCACAGCGGGAACAGGTAGCCGACAAAGCAGATGATCGCGTCCGCGATGTGGCAGATGTCGCGGACGAATGCCATCAGGGTGCCGATCGGCTGGCCGGTCTCCTCGCTGACCAGCCGGAGGTTCAGGACCTTCTTGCCGAGCGACTGCCCGGTCGTGCCCGCCTTGTACCAGCGGTTGTACGCCGTCCAGGCGATCGAGGCGAGGAGGACGATCACGTAAATGGGGAGAATCCTGACGAAGATCGCCTCCAGCACGATGATGGGGCCGATGTCGATGAGATACGACAGGACTCGCTGGCCCCAGTTAGCGTAGAGACTGCTGGTCGGTACGGCGTTGTACGGGCCCGGGTTGTACGGGCCGGCGTTGTACGGGTCAGCCATGGCTGGCCTTTCTTCTGAGGGTTACTGCTGTTGTTCGTGCGAGCGATCGCTACAGGAATCCGTACCGGTGCAGCTGGAAGACCCAGCTCAGGGCCACCACGACGGACGCCACGTACCTGGTGCGCTTGCGAGCCGCCTCGGACCACGGCCGCGGCGGCCGGGCTAGTCCCGCCGTCCGGGCCGCCAGAACCGGGGTCGTGACGGCGACCAGGCCGGCCACCAGGTACGCGAGCGGGCTGGTAGCGGCTGCGGTCGCCCACTGACCATGGCTGAGCGCGACCGTAGCGGTGGTAAGACCGCAGAACGGGCACGGCACGCCGGTAAGGGTGCGCAACGGGCAGGGGAGTCCCTGGAAGCCGGTGTGCGCCACGACCATGGGGTAAACCGAGCCGATCAGCCCGGCACCGAGGCCCGCCATCGTGATGTGCTCGGGCACCGAGTACATCCTCCGCAGGATCACTGCCTCCCCTTCAGCTCTGGCACCGCGGATGCGGCTGGAGCGAATCGTACGGGGCGCAGATGTACGCCTGAGAGGCTTTCCGGCACCTTCGTCGTGTTAATTCATGACTAACATCCGGAGGGGCGTTCCGGTCCAGGGCCGCGACTGCGCTCGTGACAGCGCGATGAAAAGCAGGCGGCCGCTTTGCCTCGCCATGAGGATGGCGGGGTACAAGTCATGGGAGCGCCCACTGCGGGGCGAAGCACGGATGATCCCGTGGCCGCGCGGACGGTGCCAGGCGGCCGCAGTTATTCGCGCCGGCCAGTGGCCCGGCCGGATGCGGCATTCCCGGGAATGGACGGCGCCGCAGCTAAAATTCCCGTCCCGCTGGCGCTGACCCGGCGCCCGTAAATGGCGTATCAGAATTCCGCGGAAATTCACTCGCGGCCCGGATCAGCTATCCAGTGCCTCGCTGGGCAGCCCCCGATCTGAGCGCACTGCCTGCCGCCAGATATCCGGCAAACCGGCTGTTCAGGCGGCTGGCTGCACCCGGATCATGCCCGGTTGGCGGGACTTCAGAACCTCTCGCACTGCCCTGGCCCTCCGGGCCGCGCGCCAGCCCCAGGTCAGCCCGGCTTTCTCTGCTCGCGCCCTCAATCTGCGAATCCGCGTCCGGATACCGGCAACGTTTGCCGGGCCTTTCGGCCGGGGAAGATTGCAATCGGTTATCGGCTCCAAACGCACAGTAATGGTGTGTTGCTTTCTCGCTCTGGCACTTCCCCGCGGGTGCGCAGGGTGCGGAGCCGGGACCCGGTCACATGACCGGCGCTACCGGATCACTACCCGTGCCGCCGTGTGCCCGCGCTGTCCTGCGGAGCGCCAGACCAGGCGTTCCGGCCCAGGCGGCGCGGATCACCCGGTCGCGCGCCCACGTCGTCAGTGCCTGGCGCAGGCTGCCCGGCGCTGGCGGAGCGTGATGGTCACGCGGCTCGACACGAGGAGGCAGTGCAGATGCGGATCGGCCTGATTGCCCCGCCATGGGTCCCAGTTCCACCTCCGGCGTACGGCGGGACCGAGGTCGTCATCGACAACCTTGCCCGCGGCTTGCAGGAACTCGGTCACGAGGTCCGGCTGTTCACGGTGGGCGAGTCGTCGTGCCCGGTTCAAACCGACTTCCTGTACCCGCAGTCGATCGCACCGATCGGCGTGACCGTTCCGGAGACGGCCCACGTGCTGGCCGCCTACGAGTCGCTCGCGGACGTGGACGTGATCCACGACCACACCTTCCTGGGCCCGCTCATGGCGGGCCTGCGCGGCATGCGCAGGCCGCCGGTTGTGCACACCAACCACGGCCCGTTTAACGGCGAGACACAGCCCATCCTCGCCGAGATCGCCAAGCACTGCGCGCTGGTGGCCATCTCGCACTCGCAGGCCCGTCAGGCGCAGCAGTACGGCGGCGTCCCGATTTCCGCTGTCATCCATCACGGGATCGACCTCAGCGTGTACACCGCTGGTCCCGGTGGCGGCGGTTACGTCATGTTCATCGGGCGGATGTCGCCCGACAAGGGCGTGCACCATGCGGTCAGGATCGCCAAGAAGGCGGGCAAGCAGCTGCTGCTGTCCACCAAGATGCGCGAGGACAACGAGATCAGCTACTTCGAGTCGGAGGTCAGGCCGCTGCTCGACCCCGGCGACGAGATGCCGGCTGAGATGCCGCTTGGCCGCCGGATCGAGCTGCTGCGCGAGGCCGACGCGCTGCTGAACCCGATCACCTGGCGGGAGCCCTTCGGCCTGGTGATGGCGGAGGCGCTTGCCTGCGCCACGCCGGTGCTTGCCTTCCCGAACGGGGCAGCGCCGGAGATCATAGATCCGGGCAGGACCGGGTATCTCTGCCGCGACGAGGGGGAGATGATCAGCGCAGTTGACCGGGTGGGCGAGATCGACCGCACTCAGTGCCGCGAGGCCGCGCAGCAGCGGTTCTCGCTGCAGCGGATGGCGCTCGACCACGAGCAGCTCTACCGCCGGGTGCTCGAGCGGGAGAACAGCCTCATGCGCCGCATCCCGGCCGCCGGCCGGCGGCTCATCAGCGCCTAGCAGCGGCAGCCCGGCTGCGCGCGGCCTGCGGGCCGCGCGCAGCCGGGCCCGCGTTACCAGATCCGGACAGCGGCGAAGGGCGGGGAGATGACCGAGCCATGGTCGTCGGGCGAGATGCCGCCCGGACAGGGCGCTGCGTGCAGCCCGGTCACGCTCATCGAGGGCTCGACGTTCTGCATCAGCGAGCCGGGCGGCGACATCGTGCCGGACCGGTCACAGGGCCTGTTCGTGCGGGACACCCGGATGCTCTCGCGCTGGGAGCTGACGGTGGACGGAATCGAGCCGCAGCCGCTGTCCGTTCAGCAGGCCGAGCCGTTCGCGGCGTCGTTCCTCGGCCGGATGCCGCCGCGGGCGGGCCGGGCGGACAGCACCCTGCTGGTCATCCGGCGGCGCTACGTCGGCGATGGCATGCGCGAGGACATCACCCTGCGCAACACCTCGGGCAAGGCCCGCCGGTTCCGGGTGACGCTGATCGCGGAGGCGGACTTCGCCGACCTGTTCGAGGTCAAGGGCCGCTCGAAGCCGCGGGCGGTGGCCAGCACGGCCATGGAGGACTCCGGGCTCGTCATCACCAGCGGCAGGCGCGAGCGCCGGCAGGAGCTGCGGATCACCGGCGATCAGAATCCGTCGGTGACCGACAGCGGCGCGCTGGCCTGGCGGCTGTCGGTGCCCGCGCACTCCGAGCGGACCGTCACGATCGAGGCCGTCCCGGTGACGACGGCGTCGCGATGCAGCTGCGCCATCCGCGCGGCTACGCCATGGAGCGGACGCTGCCGGCCAAGCGCCTGCGCAAGTGGCGGCAGCGCGGTCCGCAGGTCCGCACCCCGGACCGCAACCTGGCGCTGGTGCTCGGCCGCAGCGTCGAGGACATCGGCGCGCTGCGCATCTTCGATCCCGATCATCCGCGCTGGCCGGTCGTGGCCGCCGGGGCGCCCTGGTTCATGGCGCTGTTCGGCCGGGACTCGCTGCTGACCGCGTGGATGCTGCTGCCCTGGGACCCGGGCCTGGCTCTCGGCACGCTGCGGACGCTCGCGGCCTGGCAGGGCGACGACGTCGACGCGGCAGTCCGAGGAGGAGCCGGGCAAGATCCTGCACGAGGTGCGGTTCGGCCCGGCCGCGTCGTTCGCGCTCGGCGGCCGCAACGCCTACTTCGGCAGCGCGGACGCGACGCCGCTGTTCGTCATGCTGCTCGGCGAGCTGCAGCGCTGGGGCGGCAAGGACAACGCGATCGCGCACCTGCTCCCGCACGCGGACCGGGCGCTGGAGTGGATCCAGGACTACGGTGACGCCGACGGCGACGGCTTCGTGGAGTACTGCCGCAAGACCAGCCACGGCCTGACCAACCAGGGCTGGAAGGACTCCTGGGACGGGATCAACTTCGCCGACGGCACGATCGCCGAGGCGCCGATCGCGCTGGCCGAGGTCCAGGCGTACGTGTACGCGGCCTACCGGGCCAGGGCCCACCTGGCCGCGAACGCCGGCGACCCGCGCGGCGCTGCCGCCTGGCGCAAGAAGGCCAAGCAGCTCAAGCGCGACTTCAACGAGCGCTTCTGGCTCGAGGACAGGGGCTGGTACGCCGTCGGCCTGGACGCGGACAAGCGGCCGATCGACTCGCTGACCTCCAACATCGGCCACTGCCTGTGGACCGGCATCGCGGACAAGGACAAGGCGGCGTCCGTCGCGCGGCACCTGATGTCGGAGGAGATGTTCAGCGGCTGGGGCATCAGGACGCTGGCGACCTCGATGGCCGCCTACAACCCGATGAGCTACCACAACGGGTCGGTCTGGCCGCATGACAACGCGATCTGCGCGGCCGGCCTGATGCGCTACGGCTACGTCGAGCAGGCGCAGCGGGTCACCGATGCGATCATCGACGCCGCGGCCACCTTCGGGTACCGGCTGCCTGAGCTGTACTGCGGCTTCGGCCGGGACGAGTTCGCCACTCCGGTGCCGTACCCGACCTCCTGCTCGCCGCAGGCGTGGGCGGCCGCGGCACCGCTGCTGCTGCTGCACAGCCTGCTGCGGTTCACCCCGGAAGTGGGCGGCAACCAGCTATGGTGCGCGCCGGAGGTGCCCGACCGCTACCTGCCGCTGCGGGTCAGCGGCCTGCGGGTGGGCAAGTCCAGGCTCGCGGTCGAGGTCGGCGAGGGCCAGTGGGAGATCACCGGACTGGAGCCGGTCAGCATCGAGGTGATCCCCACGCCGCGGCCGGCCCGGTCAGGCTGACGACCGGGCGGCGCCCGGCCGGATCAGGGGTCGAGGACCTCGACCAGCATCCGCGAGCCGGGCGGCGCGATCTGGCCGTAGTCCTGCGCGGTGGCTGCGCCCTCGGGTGATCCGAAAGCGGCCTCCATGGTGGCCTGGTCGGGGAAGTACAGCTCGGCGATGCGGTAGAAGGTCTGCTCGCCGCCATCGAGCGCGACCGGCAGCCTGCCCGTCTCGGCGCGCTGCAGGCCGGGGATCTTATTCGCCAGCGGCATGTGCACGCCCAGGTAGTGCTCGTCGAAGGCAGCCGGGTCGTCTGGCTGCGTGTACAGGACTACCAGTTTGACTGTCATGAAGCGGACGTTACCGGTCCGGCGCGGCTCTGTCATCAGCCGGGGCAGCTTCGCCGTCAGCCGGATTGCCAGGGCGCGCCGTCCGGTCCGCGGCCGGCCCGCCGCTCAGGTCGCCGCCGAGCTCCGAGGTCCAGACGACGACCCGGGTGCGGTCACCGCGGAACAGGTCACGGGCATATTCGAGCGGCTGGCCGGAGCGCGAGTAGGCGGTGCGCTCGACCAGCATGAGCGGCGCGCCCTCGTCCATCTCCAGCGCCTCGGCCTCGCGCACCCCGGCCATCACCGGCTCCAGCGACTCCCTGGCCCGGTGCGGCCGCTGCCCGTAGTTCGCGGCCAGCAGGTCATAGAGGGAGCCGTCCAGCCGGCAGTCGAGCAGTCCGGGGAACAGCGCGGCCGGGAACTGCGAGTGCTCGATCACGATCGGCCTGCCGTCGGCGAGCCGGACCCGCCGGACCTCGTGCACCGGGTCGCCCTCGGCGAGCTCCGAGCGCGGCCGCGGCCGCGGGACTGGCCGGGATCTCGGCCGCGGACAGCACCCGGGCGCCGGCCACCATGCCGTGCCGGCGCAGCTGCTCGGAGAACCCGGCCAGCGTGGTGAGGTCCTGCTCCAGCTTGGGCTCGGCCACGAAGGTACCGCCGCCGCGGCCGACCGTCCTGGTCACCAGCCCGCGCCGGGCCAGCTCGCTCAGCGCGTGCCGCAGCGTCATCCGGCTGACGCCGAGCCAGGCGGCCAGGTCGTGCTCGGTCGGCAGCCGGTCGCCCGGCGTGAGCTGGCCGGCCGCGATCGCGTCTGCCAGCCAGTCCTCGATCTGCGCGTGCGCGGTCGTGCCCGGCTCGCGGACGATCCTCGGTGGCTTCCTCGGCAGCGAGGCCAGTCCGGCGACGGCGGCGCCGCGCCAGGTGTGCTGCCGTCGCTGCATAGTCCTCAGTGTCCCCTCCGCTGGCTGCGGCCGGCCAGCACGCGCGCGTCCGGCTGCGGGCGGCGGACGCGCCGGACTGCGCTCAGGCAGCCGCGGCCCGCCGCACCTCGGATGGTGCGCCGCCCTCCCCGCAGCCGGCCCGGTCTGCCGGACCCGGCCTGGCCTATCGGCGCGCCATCCTGCTCCGGCCCGGCTAGGCTGCCCCGCCCGCCGCCGGCACCGGCTCGTCGGCAGGCGCGGTCACGGCGGCGAATTCCTTGCGGCGCCCGGTGATCAGGTAGTACAGGGCCCCGACCAGGACGATGAAGATCAAGCCACCGTCCACAGGATCGGGATCTCGTTCAGGAACCCGATGTCGAAGTTCAGCAGTGCCGGCCCGGTCTGCTTCGGGCTCGGGGTTGCTGGCCGCCCGCGGCCAGGCGAAGTTGACCAGCATGGCCCCGCCGTACAGCAGCGCCGACGATGTTGACCACCAGGCCCCAGCGGCCCAGCCGGAACGGCGCGCTGTCCTGGGCCAGCCGCGCAGCCGCGCCCGCATGATCGCCAGGTTGCCGAGGAAGTAGCTCAGGTAGATCATGCCGGTCGCCGCGATCGCGATGATCCCGGCGCCGGAGTACTGCAGGAACGGGATGGCGGCGAGCACCGCGACCGCGATGCAGGTCCAGACCGGCGTGTGCAGGCTGGGCGCGACCTTGGACAGCGCCCCGGGAGGCGGGCAGCTGGTTGTCCCGGGCCATGCCGAAGCACGAGCCGGATCGTCGCCGCCATGATCGACAGGCAGCAGACGAAGATCGCCGCCGAGACCACCAGCAGGTAGATGGTGGCGAACGCGGTGCGAGAAGTTCGCCTCGATGATCTGCGGCCGGGCCGTAGCCCGTCCTTGATCGCGGTGCCCAGGTTCGGGATCGCGACCAGCGTGCCGAGCAGGAACACGCCGCCGATGACGAACGCGCCGATCGACCGAGAACAGCACCGCCTTCGGCGCCGCCCGGCGCGGGTCGCGGGTCTCCTCGGCCAGCGTGGAGGCGGTGTCGAAGCCGTAGATGACGAACAGGCTCATGAACATCGCGGCCAGGAACGTGCTCGGCTTGACGTGCAGGCCGGCGCTCTGGGTCACCACGTGGAAGCCCTGGTGGTTGTGGAAGGCCAGCAGGATCAGCGCGAACACGAACATGCCGAGGATCTCGAACAGCACGCCGGTGTTGTTGATGATCGCGACGAGCCTGACCCCGTAGATGTTCAGCACGGTGATCACGACCAGCGTGATCAGCGCGACGACCAGCTGGGTGTGCAGGCTGGCGGCGTTCAGCGAGTGCCAGCCCAGGCCGTTGAGCGCCGGGATCAGCGCCAGCGGCAGCGTGGCCACGACCGCGGTGACGGTGAGGATCCCGGCGAACAGGTAGATCCAGCCGGTGAACCAGGAGTAGGTCCGGCTGGCCAGGTACTTCGTCCACTGGAACACCGAGCCCGCCACCGGGTAGTGGCTGGACACCTCGGCGAAGTTCAGCGCGATGATGAACTGGCCCGAGCGCGACGACCGGCCAGGTCCAGATGAACACCCCGCCGATGGTGGTCAGGCCGAGCGCGAACAGGGTGAAGATGCCGGTCGACGGCGAGATGTAGCTGAAGGCGACGGCGAACGAGCTGAACAGCCCGAGCGACCGCTTCAGTTCCTGCTTGTAGCCGAACCTGGCCAGGTCGGCGGCATCCCGGTCATGGCCGCTGCTGACCTCCTGGCTTGCGCTCACGACGGGCTCCTGCTCTTGGGGAACACTGACCCTGGACTCAACACGGCGCCGGATTGACCACTGGTCTGATTGAGACTGTGGCAGGAGCGTAGGACCTGACTAGTTAACTGTCCAGACCCTAAGAGCAGACATTCGCGACAGGCTACCTCGTTCCCGCTCAAGGCCGGCTGGCGGATGCGGTCAGCGCTCCGGACTCCGGTCACCAACCGTCTAGACCTTTGCCAGCCATCGCCCGTAGTGTGCGATCGTGACCGATCCGCGTCAGCTGACCGCCGACCCGCTGTCCGTGCTGGCCAGGGTGCCGTCCCTGGCCGGCACGCCGCGCAGGTCATCGCGCTGCCCGGCGGGCTGACCAACCGGAACTTCAAGGTGACGACGCCGGCCGGCGTCTTCGTGGCCCGGCTGTTCTCCGCGGGCGGCGAGCTGCTCGCCATCGACCGCGACCGCGAGTACCGCAACTCGGTCATCGCCGCGGCCGCGGGCGTCGGCGCGCCGGTCGTCGAGTACCGGCCCGAGGACCGCGTGCTGGTGCTCGGCTTCCTCGACGGCCGCACGCTGACGAACGCCGACGTGGCCCGGCCTGCCACGCTCACCAGGATCGCTGCCGCCTGCGGGCGGCTGCACCAGGCCGGCCGGTTCGCCGGTGACTTCGACATGTTCGAGATCCAGCGGCGCTACCTACGCGACGGCCACCCGCGCCGGGATCGCGGGTCCCGGCCGGCTATGCCGCGCTGATGCCGGCTTTCGCCGCCGCCAGGCCGCCCTCGCGGTACGGGCCGAGGGCACCGTGCCGTGCAACAACGACCTGCTCGCGGCCAACTTCATCGACGACGGCGAGCGGATCTGGCTGATCGACTACGAGTACTCCGGCAACAACGACGCCTGCTTCGAGCTCGGGAACATCGCCGGCGAGTGCGGCCTCGACGACGACGCGCTCGCTGCGCTGGTCACCGCCTACTACGGCAGGCCGCGGCGCAGCCGGATCGCGCGCGCCCGCCTGTTCCGGCTGGTGTCGCGCTACGGCTGGACCCTGTGGGGCGCGATCCAGCATGCGTCGAGCCCGCTCGACTTCGACTTCTGGTCCTGGGCGATGGAGCGGTTCGAGGTCGCGGCCGCCGGCTTCACCGGACCCGGGTTCGGCGAGCTGCTCGCCAGCGTGCAGGACGAGGACTGATGACGGCAGGCACGGCCGGGCGGGCCACGCCGCGAGCGAGTGAGACAGGGCGATGACGCAGGCAGGACTGCCGGACCGGGCGCAGATCGTGATCATCGGCGGCGGCGTGATCGGCACCAGCGTGGCCTACCACCTGAGCCTGCTCGGCTGGACCGACGTGCTGCTGCTTGAGCAGGGCCAGCTGTCCTGCGGCACCACCTGGCATGCGGCCGGCCTGGTCGGCCAGCTGCGGGCATCGGAGGCCGGCACCCGCCTGGTGCAGTACTCGACCCGGCTGTACGAGCAGCTGGAGGCCGAGACCGGCCTGGCGACCGGCTTCCGGCGCTGCGGCGGGCTCACCGTGGCCAGAACGCCGGACCGGATGACCGCGCTGCGGCGGACCGCCGCGACCGCGCAGGCCTACGACATCGAGTGCGAGCTGATCACCCCGGCGCAGGCGGCGGCGCGCTACCCGCTGCTGCGGGCCGACGACCTGGCCGGCGCGATCTGGCTCCCGGCCGACGGCCGGGCTGACCCGGTCGACCTGACCGCGGCGCTCGCCCGCGGCGCGCGGCAGCGCGGCGTCACGATCCGCGAGCGCGTCCGGGTGACCGGCATCCTCAGCCGCGACGGCCGGGTGGCGGGCGTCCGCACCGACGCCGGCGACGTCGAGGCGGAGATCGTGGTGAACTGCGCGGGCCAGTGGGCAAAGCAGGTCGGCACGCTGGCCGGGGTCACCGTGCCGCTGCACTCAGCCGAGCACTTCTACGTGGTCACCGAGCAGATCGACGGCGTGCTGCCCGGCCTGCCGGTGCTGCGTGACCCGGACGGGTGGACCTACTTCAAGGAGGAGACCGGCGGCCTTGTCGTCGGCGGCTTCGAGCCTGCCGCCAAGCCCTGGGTCTCGCCCGACAGCCTGCCCTACCCATTCGAGTTCCAGCTGCTTGAGGAGGACTGGGAGCACTTCTCGATCCTGATGGACAGTGCCCTGCACCGGCTTCCGGTGCTGGCCGAGACGGGCATCCGCAAGTTCTACAACGGGCCGGAGAGCTTCACCCCGGACAACCAGTTCATCCTGGGCGAGGCGCCTGAGCTGGCCGGGTTCTTCGTCGGCGCCGGGTTCAACTCGGTGGGTATCGCCTCGGCTGGCGGCGCGGGCCTGGCGCTCGCGCAGTGGATCACTGACGGCCAGCCCGACGCCGACCTGACGGCGGTCGACATCCGCCGGTTCGCCCGCTTCAACGGGAACGCCCGCTGGCTGCGCGACCGCGTCGGCGAGGTGCTCGGCCTGCACTACGCGATCGCCTGGCCCAACCGTGAGCTGGAGACCGCCCGGCCGTTCCGGCGCTCGCCCGTCTACCCCCTGCTGCGCGACGCCGGCGCCTGCTTCGGCTCGAAGATGGGGTGGGAACGCGCCAACTTCTTCGCCCCGCCCGGCCGCGATCCGGTCATCGAGTACTCCTGGGGCAAGCAGAACTGGCAGCCCTGGTCGTCGGCCGAGCAGCGGGCCGCGCGGCAGCGGGTCGCGGTGTTCGATCAGACCTCGTTCTCGAAGTACCTGGTGGCCGGCCCGGACGCGGCCGCCGGGCTGCAGTGGATCTGCACGAACGACGTGGCCGTGCCGCCGGGGCGAACCGTCTACACCGGGATGCTCAACGACCGCGGCACCTATGAGTCCGACATCACCGTGACCCGGCTGTCGGCGACCGAGTTCCTGCTGGTCGCGAGCGCGGCCACGACCGAGCGGGACGCCGACCACATCCGGCGGCACCTGCCGCCGGGCTGCCGGGCCACGCTCACCGACGTCACGTCGGCCTACGCTGTGTACGGCGTGATGGGGCCCGCGTCGCGCCAGCTGCTGTCCCGGCTGTCAGCAGCGGACCTGAGCGAGGACGGGTTCGGCTTCGGTACCAGCCGCCTCATCGACCTGGGCTACTCCACGGTCCGCGCGACGCGGATCACCTATGTGGGCGAGCTCGGCTTCGAGCTGTATGTGCCTGCCGAGTTCGCGGTCGGCGTCTACGAGGACCTGATGGCCGCCGGGCAGGACCTCGGCGTGGTCGGCGCGGGTTACTACGCGATCGAGTCGCTGCGGCTGGAGAAGGCCTACCGTGCCTTCGGCCGGGAGCTGACTCCCGACTACAACCCGGTCGAGGCCGGCCTGCACGTTCGCCTGCAAGCTCGGCACCGGGACCGGCTTCCTCGGTCGCGAGGCAGTCGAGAAGGCGAAATCCGCGGGGCCGCGCCGGCGGCTGGTGTCGGTCGTGCTCGACGATCCGGCCGTGATGATGTGGGGCGGCGAGCTGCTGCTCCGCGACGGCGAGCCGGCCGGCCAGCTGACGTCGGCGGCCTACGGCGAGACCCTCGGCGCCGCCGTCGGCCTGGCCTACCTGCGAGATCCCGGCGGTGATCCGGTGACGGGAGAATTCGTCCGGTCTGGGCGGTATGAGGTTAACGTGGGCGGGCAGCTGACATCCGCGGTCGTCGGACTGCGGGCGCCATATGATCCGGCAGGCCGCAAGATAAAGGCATAGAACGGGAACGGGGTGGCCCGCCGCCAGTCCGCCCCGCCGGGACGCCGTGGTCCTGAGAGCAGGGAGTGACACCGATGACGGTCAGCGTTTTCGATCTCTTCAAGATCGGCATCGGGCCGTCGAGCTCGCATACCGTGGGCCCGATGCGCGCGGCCTTTACCTTCGCCAGCTCCCTGGAGGACGACGGGCTGCTCGCGGACGTGCGAGGGGTCAGGGCGGAGCTGTTCGGCTCGCTCGGCGCGACCGGTCACGGCCATGGCAGCGTGCCGGCGGTGGTGCTCGGCCTGTCCGGCGAGCAGCCGGAGACAGTCGACCCGGCTGCGGCCGGCCCGCTGGTCGAGAGCGTCCGCGCTTCGGGTGAGCTGCGGCTGCTCGGCCGGGCCCCGATCGGGTTCGACGTCGACGAGGACGTCGTCCTGCACCGGCGCAAGCGGCTCGACTTCCACTCCAATGGCATGCGGTTCGCGGCGCTGGACGCAGCCGGGTCCGAGCTGACCGCCCGCACGTACTACTCGGTGGGCGGCGGCTTCGTCCTCGGCGAGGACGAGGCCGGCCTGCCGGCGATCGTGGCTGACCCGACACCGGTGCCGTACCCGTTCGCCAGCGGGGCCGAGCTGCTGGCGATCACCGAGCGGACCGGGCTGCCGATCAGCGGCGTCATGCTGGCCAACGAGCTTGTCCGCCGCGACAAGGCCGAGGTCACCTCCGGGCTGCTGCGGATCTGGGCGGTGATGCAGGAGTGCGTGACCAGCGGATGCGCGGCCAGCGGAGTGCTGCCGGGCGGCCTGAGAGTGCGCCGCCGGGCCGGGGCGCTGCAGCAGAAGCTGGAGCAGGCAGGCGACACGGCCGACCCGCTGTACGCGATGGAGTGGGTGACGATGTACGCGCTGGCGGTTAACGAGGAGAACGCCGCGGGCGGCCGGGTCGTCACGGCACCGACGAACGGCGCCGCCGGGATCATCCCGGCCGTGCTGCATTACTACATCCGGTTCGTGCCCGGCGCCGGCAGCGCGGGCATCGTCCGGTTCCTGCTGACGGCAGGCGCGATCGGGTCGCTGTTCAAGGAGAACGCCTCGATTTCCGGCGCCGAGGTTGGCTGCCAGGGCGAGGTCGGCTCAGCCTGCTCGATGGCGGCGGCCGGCCTGGCCGAGGTGCTCGGCGGCACGCCTGGCCAGGTGGAGAACGCGGCCGAGATCGGCGTCGAGCACAACCTCGGCCTGACCTGCGACCCGGTCGGCGGCCTGGTGCAGATCCCGTGCATCGAGCGGAACGCGATCGGCGCCGTGAAGGCGATCACCGCGGCCCGGATGGCCGTCCGCGGCGACGGCGAGCACAAGGTCTCGCTGGATAAGGCGATCAAGACCATGCGCGAGACCGGCGCGGACATGAAGGTGAAGTACAAGGAGACCGCCCGCGGCGGCCTGGCCGTGAACGTGATCGAGTGCTAGCCGCCCCCGGCCCTAGGATGTGGCCTAGCCGGAGCGGGACTGCGAGACCGGGGTGCTCGACTCGGCGGGCGCTTCCGCGCCGGCCGGGCGGGAAGTCGCCGGCATCACCTTGGCGGCGCGCCGCTCCCGCAGGTACGTCTCCGTGATCACGCGGGCGTACCGCAGGCCGTAAGCGAGGTTCCGGCCCTTCCTGCTCTCGCCGGACAGGCGCTGGCGCATCACGGTGGGCACCTCAGCCACCCGGTAGCCCTGGAGCAGGGCGCCGATCAGCAGCTCAGACGTCTGGTACTGCGGCTGCGTCTGGGTAACTGTCCCGGTCAGGCCTGACCGCATCAGCCGCAGGCCGCTGGAGGTGTCGGTGATGCGCGTGCGAGTCAGTGCGCTGATGACCATGGCGAAGAACCGCACACCGAGATTGCGGAACGCATCAGTGTTCTCGGTCTGGCCCAGCTGGCGCGAGCCGATCACGAAATCGGCCTGGCCTGCCTCCATCAGCTGGACCATGGCGGGCAGGTCGGCCGGGTCCCACTGGCCGTCGCCATCGAGGGTGGCGATGTACTGGGCGCCGCCCTCGCGGGCGATGCGGTAGCCGAGCCGGAGCGCGACGCCATGCCCGCGGTTCGCGCCCAGGGTGCAGACCAGCGCGCCGTGCCGCTGTGCGATGGCTGTCGTGTCATCGGTGCTGCCGTCATCAATGACCAGCAGCGATACCGGCACGTCGGCGATCTGCGACGGCACCTCGTCCAGCACGGCGCCGATGTTGTCGGCCTCGTTGTAGGCCGCGATCACGACGACAAGGGGCTGGAGCTTCAGGTCGGGATAGGCACCGCCGAACGCCTGAAGTGCGATTGAGGTGACTGCGGACGTATCCGGCGCCTCTCGCAACCCGTGATACGCAACGTCCGCTGGCTGCTCTCGCCTCGGCATCTAGGTCGTCTCTCCCGGTCTGGCTGGCGGTTACGACGGTCCACAATAGCCGCAAGTTGGACTCGTCGACGTTTATCATCTGAATCACGACCTGGCGCCGCAGGCGGGCCAGCTGTTTCGTAACTGACCGTACAACCAGTAGCGGACTGGGGGGTGTTAACCCAGTGGTTCGCTGCGCTTAATGATGTCCGCCGCGGCTGCGGCCAGGATGCGCAGAGCCCCTGCTGCTGGCACGGCGGCCCGGCCTGGATGGCCGGTCACCACGGGCGTAACTGATTCGGTTCGCTAACCGAATGTACCCGCTGGGCACGGCTGAAACGGCAGACACGCAGGTTTTGGTGACAAATTGGGAACCCCATGGCGAGGGCTGCGCCGCGGCCGAGAGGGTTTGCCTGAAGCAGTATGATGAGGAGCCTGATCCGCCGCTCGCCGCCTGCCCGAGGCTGGCAGCTGCGGGTAGCGGGTGCCCGAATCCCAGTCGTGGTCATTTCCCGGTAAGCTAGGTCAGCCCTAGGGCTACGGCGGGGGTCCGGCCTGGTTGCTTACCTGGTCTGGACTGCGCCTGGCGGGCGGGCGGCGGAGTAGCTCAGTCAGGCAGAGCAAGCGGCTCATAATCGCTGTGTCGCCGGTTCAAGTCCGGCCTCCGCTACGGAACCACGCTGGCATCCGGTGCTCCGGGCCCTCGCCTCCGGGCGGAGCTGCCATGGCGGACTTCCCATGACTGGACGAGAGAAAGGCACGCCACGTGGCTGCGACTGACGTCAGGCCCAAGATCACCCTGGCCTGCCAGGAATGCAAGCACCGGAACTACATCACGCGGAAGAACCGGCGCAACGACCCCGACCGGCTTGAGCTGAGCAAGTACTGCCCGTTCTGCCGCAAGCACCAGCCGCACCGCGAGACACGCTAGCCGCCGTCAGGCGGCCTCGCCGGCCGCCTGAGGGGCCAGTCCTGCTGGCACAGTCCGGCTCTGACACAGTCCTGCTGGCAATTCTCCGTTGCGTCCCGAGGCTGGAGTCGTATGGCGATCAATCGTGACTATGTCGGCCGCGTCTTCCCGGCGTCAGAGCCGTACGAGGTATCCCGCGTCAAGATCGCCGAGTTCGCCTCGGCGATCGGCGACGCGAATCCGGTCTACCGGGACAAGGCCGCGGCGCAGGCCGCCGGGCACGCCGATGTCATCGCGCCGCCCACCTTTGCCATCGTGATCAGCATGGCCGGGTCGGGCGCGGCACTGGCCGATCCCGGTCTCGGCCTGAACTACGCAATGGTCGTTCACGGCGAGCAGCGGTTCGAGTACAGCAGGCCGATCACGGCCGGGGACGTTGTCACCGCCGAGGTCACCCTGACCGACATCCGGGATGCCGGGCGCAACGTGATGCTGACGACCAGCACCGAGATCGCCACGGTCGGCGGCGAGCATGTCTGCACGGCCCTGTCCACCATCGTCGAGCGCGGCGCGTAGCACCGCCAGCAGCCTGGCCGGGGCCTGGCTCTGCGCCGGGCGGTCACGCGAGAGAGGAACGCGCCGTGAGCGACCAGCCCACCTACGACGGCGTCGAGGCCGGTACGGAGATACCAGCCGTCAGCTATCCGGTCAGCCGCCTCAGCCTGGTCAAGTACTGCGGCGCGTCCGGCGACTTCAACATCATCCACTGGAATGAGCGGGTCGCGAAGGCCGTCGGCCTGCCCGACGTGATCGCGCACGGCATGTTCACCATGGCGCAGGCCGGGCGGTTCGTGACCGACTGGGCTGGCCCGCGGGCAGTGGTGACCGAGTTCGGTGTCCGGTTCTCCTCCATGGTGGTCGTACCTGATGACGACGCCGGCGCCACCATCGAGATCAGCGGCCAGGTCGAGGAGAAGCTCGCGGACCGGAAGGTGGCCGTCGCGCTGACCGCGCGCGCGGACGGCACCAAGGTCCTCACCAGGGCGCGCGCGGTCGTCAGGCTGCCGTAGCCACCTGCGGTGACCGGAGGGCGGCCTGCCCCGGCCGGGCGGATCCCGCGTTTGAATGCGGCTCGCGTGGTGAGTTAGCCCACCGCCGCCAGTGGGGCGGCCGGAAGGCAGGTACTCAGATGACTACGGCTCCGATGCCGCCAGAGCCGCCTCGCGACGGCTATGGCCGCGAGGCGTACGGCACTGAGAGTTACGGCCGTAACGGGCGTGGTGCTGACGCCTACGCTCCAGATGGCTACGGTCCCGACGGATATAGCCGCGGCGGCGGGCGCCCCCGCCAGCCCGGGCGCAGTCGCCCTCAGGTGGATGCGGGCAAGCTCTGGCCCGGCGGCATTGCCACCGCCGTTGTCGCGGCGCTGGTAGCCCTGGTCGGCGTCCTGGTGTGCCGGTGGCTGTTCGGGATCCCGCTGCTCGCCCCCAAGTCGGACGGCGCCTACGGCGACGTGCACACGACAGCTCTTGTGCTGGTAGCCGCTGCCGCGGCGCTGGCCGCGACGGGGCTAGTGCACCTGCTGCTGCTCAGCACGCCGCGGCCGCTGACGTTCTTTGCCTGGATCGTCGGGCTGGCGACAGTACTGGCGGTTCTCGTGCCGTTCAGCACGGCGGCCCCGCTGAACGCGAAGATCGCGACCGCGCTGGTCGACCTCGTCCTGGGTGTCGCGATCGGCTCGCTGGTCAGCGGCGTCGCGGCCCGCTCGGTGCGGGTGCCGCCCGGCGCCGGTGCCGGCTATCTGGGCGCGGGCGCGGACGGCGTGTACGACGAGCGGCGCAGCAGCAGCGGTCTCGGCTAAGACGGCGGCCCGGGCTAAGACCGGCGGCCCGGCCAGGACAGCGGCTCGGCTAGGACAGCAAGCTAGGCAGCTTGACCAGCGTCAGGAAGAAGTCGTCGATCTGCCCGATGACGCCGACGAACTTCTCGAAGTCGACCGGCTTGCTGATGTAGGCATTGGCGTGCAGCGAGTAACTGCGCAGCACATCCTCCTGGGCCTGCGACGTAGTGAGCACGACGACCGGGATCTGCAGCAGGGCGGCATCGGCCTTCAGCTCGGCGAGCACCTCCAGGCCGTTCCGCCTGGGCAGATTCAGGTCAAGCAGGATCAGGCCGGGCGTCGGCACCTGGGCGTAGTCACCCGTCTTGCGCAGGAAGTGCATGGCCTGCTCGCCGTCACCGACGACGTGCAGGCTGTTCGGTATCTGGTAGTGCTCGAAGGCCTCTTTGGTCATGAGCACGTCACCAGGGTCGTCTTCGACCAGCAAGACGTCGACAAGCTCCAGCCCGCCACGCTCAGTCATGGGAAATCTCCTCATCGTCGTTCGGCGCGACCGGCAGTGTGAAGTTGAATTTTGCCCCGCCTTGATACTCAGTGTCCAGCCAGATCTTCCCACCGTAATGCTCGACAATCTTGCGGCACATGGAAAGCCCGATGCCGGTACCGGCGTAGGCGGTCCGGTCGTGCAGCCGCTGGAAGATGACGAAAATCCGGTCGGCGTACTCCGGCTCGATCCCGATTCCATTATCGGTCACCGAGAACAGCCAGTCATCCCCCTGGCGGCTGGCGGCAACCTGGATGTGCGGCGGCCGGTCCGCTGCCCTGAACTTGATGGCGTTGCTGATCAGGTTCTGGAACAGCGAGGTCAGCAGCGTGAACTCGGCCCGCACGGAAGGCAGGCTGGTGCTCTCGATCACCGCTCCCGCCTTCCTGATCTCGGCGGTCAGATTGACCCTGGCCTGGGAGAGCGCGCTGGCGCAGGACACCAGGGTCAGCTCTCGCTCGATGCGGCCGACCCGGCTGAAGGCGAGCAGGTCATCGATGAGCGCCTGCATGCGCTTCGCGCCGTCGACGGCGAACTCGATGTACTGATCAGCCCTGGCGTCGAGCTGCCCGATGTAGCGGCGCTGCAGCAGCTGGCAGAAGCTGGCGACCTTGCGCAGCGGCTCCTGCAGGTCATGCGAGGCCACGTAGGCGAACTGCTCGAGCTCGGCGTTGGATCGCTCCAGGTCGAGTGCCCTGGCCTCGAGGGTCACGTTGGCGGCGCGGACGGCGGACAGCTCGCGCAGGATGCGCTGGCGCATCCGGTTGACGTCCACGGCGAGCGTGTGCACCTCGCGCGGCCCGCCGGGGTCGACCTCGTGGTCGAAATCGCCGCTGGCGACGGCCCGCGCGTCGGCAGCCAGCCGGGTCAGCGGGCGGATCGCCGCGGCCCGGATCGCGATGCCGAGCGCAGCGACCACCAGGATCAGCACGACCGCGATGCCGATCCCGGTCGCGTCCAGCTGGATGGCGGCGTTGTGCAGCTGGGCCACGGCCTGCCGGCGCTGCGTCGACAGATAGTGCTGGAATGCGGCCAGCGGGGCGCGGATGGCGTCGAAGTCAGCCTTGCCGACAGCGATGTTCCCGCCGGGCATGGGCTTGCCCGATGCGGCGACCTTGCGGATCGCCGGGATGGCGTAGCTCGATCGCCAGTAATTGATGTGCCGCAGCGTGGTCGCGAGGTCCGCGCGCGCGGCGGGAAGACCGGCGAGCAGCGGCTGCAGCCCCCTGACCTCGGCGTTCTGATCGGCGTAGCCAAGGGTGTAGGGCTCAAGGAAGGACCGCTGGCCGCTGAGCAGGTAGCCGCGCACGCCGGTCTCCTGGTTCAGCAGCGCGGCGTACAGCTGCGAGCCGCGGAAGGCAGCCGGGTCAAGGGTGTTCACCACCCGGTTGCGGCTATTGCTCAGCGCATTCAGCTGGACAGCGCCGAGAACGACAGCGGCCAGCAGCACGACTGCGAGCATGATCATGCCCGCGCCGATGATCCGGCCGAGTGGCCACCGGCCGGCCGCTTCCTGCGCTGCGACCAGCTGCTGCGCGCTGGACTCGTCGGCCTGCCGCTGGTCGTCGCCGGCCCCGGTATTCGTCCAGCCCCCCGATCGCCCGCCCTCGACCGCAGCCTGCCCGGCACCTGGTGCGGCCCGGCTGCCGCCGCGAGCGGAATGGCCGTCGCCCCGCGCGCCCGGAACTGCCCGTCTGCGGGCACGCCAGGCGCACCGGGCGAACCAGACGTGCTGAGGCTGCCCGCCGGCCCGGAGCTTCCCCCGGCCTCTGGTTCGGTGCTCATGAACCCGCAGCGGGCGTGCAGCTCACGACCAGCACGGCCAGGTCATCGTCCAGGTCGCCGCCGTTAAGCTCGCGGGCCCTGGTGATGACCGCGTCGATCAGCTGCTCGTTGGACTGGCGGTCCGGCGTCGTTCCCGCGGTGCTCTGGGCGCGCTCCTTCTCGATCAGCTTGATGAGGCCCTCGCTGCCGAGCCGCTCTGGCCCGTCGCCGACCTTGCCCTCGATGAGCCCGTCGGTATACATCAGCACCGACCAGCTCTCCCCGAGCTGCACTTCGGCGCTCGGCCACTCGGTGGCGTGGCTGATCCCGGGCGGCAGGCATACCGGGGCCTGCAGCTCGCTGGCCGAGTCGACAGTGAGCAGCACTGGCTGCGGGTGCCCGGCCAGATACAGCCGGCCAGACGTCCGGTCGGGCGCAATCGACAGCATGCACATGGTGGCGAACAGCCGGTCATGCTGGCGCTCATGCTCGAGGAGCTGCTGAACGGCGGACAGCGTCTCGTTCACTGGCCGGCCGGCCAGGATCATGGTCCGCCAGGCCACCCGGAGGCAGACGCCGAGCGCCGCCTCGTCCGGCCCGCGGCCGCAGACATCTCCGACCATGGCGTAGACCCAGCCGTCGGCAGCCTCGACGACGTCGTAGAAATCGCCGCCGAGCAGCATCTGCTGGCCCCCAGACCGGTACCGGGCCGCCACTGCCAGCCGGCGGTCGGAGAGCACCGGCGATGGCAGCAGGCCGCGCTCCAGGCGCGAGTTCTCCGCCGCGTACAGCTGCGCCTCGCGCAGCTGCCGCTGCGTCTCCTCGGCTCGCTGCCGCTCGACCGCATAGCGCACGACTCGCTGGAGCAGGAAGCCGTCGACCTGGCCCTTGACGAGATAGTCCTGCGCGCCGGAGGCGACGGCTTCCTCACCCAGGTGCTCGTCGGCGAGCCCGGTCAGCACCACTACGGCAACGTCCGGCGAGTTCTCCCGCAGCCAGCGGACGCCCTGGAGTCCGTGCGAGTCCGGCAGGTCGAGGTCGAGCAGGGCGCAGACGCAGTCACCGAGCGAGCGGCGGGCGTCGCCTAGTGATCGCGCGCGGCTCAGAATGAACGGCACCCCGGCGTCAAGCAGCAGTTCCTCGACCAGCAGCGCGTCGCCGTCGTCGTCCTCGATGAGGAGAACGTGCATGCGCTCGGGCAGCGCCGAGCTGGCCGCGCCGCCTGAACTTACGTCCTCAGCCACCATCTAGACCCGCTCGTCATCTTTCATAGTAGGTACCGGTATGGATCAAAGTGTGAGTCAGCATAGGGCTATCCCCGGCGAGCTTGCCGCTCACCTCAAAATACTCAGGGTGGCGGAGTCATCCGGCCGATTCACCGGGTCTTCACCGCCGCGGGCCGCCATCGCCCTGGCCCGGCACGGGGTGATCCGCTAGCCGCCGCCGCTGGTGAGGCCCGCATGATGCTCGTCGACGATCCTCGTCACCGCTCGGACAGAATGCCACCAGCCTGAGCTGCCCGCCTCGTGCTCTGCGACCGCGCGCACCGCGGCCCGCAGGCTGAGATCGTCGCTGGCCAGCAGCAGGTCGGTGATCCTGTCCCAGGCGTGGACCAGCATCCTGGTTCCCGCGTTGCCGGCTGTGTAATGCGCCACATCGTCCAGCACGGCGAAAAGTCTCCTGATGCGCCGTTGTTCCGGCGTTCCCGCATGAGTCGATGCCACTTCAGACACCGCGCGCAAAAGCCCGTCACCCCTTGCACCGGCTCCGGCGGGGGTCAGCAGAGCCGATCGACGTCAACGAGCCGAGGCGGCCATCAGTGGTCACATCCGGCCCCGTTGGTAACAGGCCGGCCCGCTCGGTCGGGGCCTCAGCTACCCCTGCATGTGCAATTTGAAACATCCCGGGTAGCTGCGTGCCTGAGCTGGGCGTCCAGGCGTCAGCTGAGCTGAACAATTCAGAGCGGGAACGAGGTTGTCCGTGGTCACTGTCACACGAGAATTCGCCGAGCGGATAGCGGCAATGGCAGATCTGCTGCTGTCGGATGACGATGCTGACGCTCCGCTCAGCCAGCTGGCTGATTTCGCGCTCGAGCTGGTTCCGGGCAGCGCGGCCGCGGGGGTCGTGGTCGCGGGCGAGCACGCCTGGACGTACGCGACCTCGGACTCCGCATCTCCGGCCTGCACCAGTCCCAGCTGGAGTCCGGCACTGGCCCGGTGGCCGAGGCACTGCGATTTGGCGAGGCGCGGCGGGTCGATGACACCAGGCATGAGGACCGGTGGCCCGCGGTGTGCTCGGCGATGACGGCGGAGGGACTGCTCAGCTGCCTGATCCTGCCGCTGCGAACCGACCGGGAGCCGGGCGGGGCCATCGCCCTGTACGGCACCGAGCCGGGCTCCTTCAGCGGCGCGGGCCACGATGTGGCGCTGCTGTTTGCCGCGCAGGGCGGCGTGGCGATGCGCAATGCGAGCCTTTACCGGAACTGCCGCCGCATGGTCGAGAACCTGCACGTGGCGCTCGAGTCACGGGCGGTGATCGAGCAGGCGAAGGGGATTCTCGTCGCCGAGTACGGCTATCCGCCGGATGTTGCGTTCAAGCGGCTCAGCGTGCTGTCGCAGAACACCAACAGAAAGGTCAAGGACATCGCGGCGGACCTGGTTGCGGGCCGGATCCAGCGGCGTCAGTTCTCCGCCGATTGACCGTCGTCACGGCGGCCGACCTGGCGGGCGCTGTGCCGGCCAGGCCCGGTCCGGCCGCGGCGCTGCCAGGCTCTTTTATCGCGGCCGCGCCCGCGGGGTAGACCGGAAGCGCCAGCTGCAGCCCGGTGAGCTCGAAGGTGCGCAGCACGGCGCGCGCCCTGGCGACGATCCGAAGCTGACCGCCCCGGCGCGCGGCGTGGCTGCCGGCCGTCAGAAGAGCGCTGACGCCTGAGCAGTCGCAGAAGGACGTGCGGCTCAGGTCCGCGACCACGACCGGGTAGCCGCGATCGATGACGCCGAGCAGGTCGGCCAGTACCTGCCCGGCGTTGGCGATGTCGATCTCGGCGGGCAGCCGCACAATCGGACTGGCTCCGGACTGCGGGGTCAGGGCCGGTCTGGCGGCAGGTTTGCTGTCGTCAGGCACGCGGGCACCCCCGATTGGCATGGGATAGCGCCGGGCCGCGTTTTTGACCCGCGGGCAGCGCACCTCCCGTGCCTCTCGACACAGTGCCTGTCGAGACAGTGCGTCCCGATGACACCGGGTTCAGCGAGCACTGCAGGGGCTGCCGCTGGACTAACTGTTAGCACTAGCGCGACCGGAATCGCAAGCTTTGTGCGGTTATTGCAGCGGCGTGCCGTCGTCGGCCGGGATCTTCAGCAAGTCGTCCAGCGAGCAGCGGTCCGCGCTGGCCTCGCCAGGCTGCCACGCTACGTAGGCCATCGCCCGGTCAAGGTGCCGCCGGAACTTCTCCCGCTTGCCGCGCACCGGTATCCACAGCCATGCCAGTCCGGCGAGCAGCAGCACGAAACCCGCGGTTTGCGTCGCCACGAAGGCGAGCCTGGCATGTACTCCGAGCCACAGAACGGCGCCGATCGCGGCCAGCACGATGCCGGTCCGCTGCCGTAGGACTGGCCGCATGCGCCGCTCGCCGGCCGGGTGCGTGCCTGCTCCGCTGAACTGGCCGCGGCCCGCCCGCCGGCTGCGCCGGGCTGGCGGCTGCACGCGCAGGGCGGCGGCGACCGCGCGCCTGCTTCTGAGCTCGGCCTCGGTCAGCGCTACGCTCGCCGCCGGGGCCTGCCGCACCGGCGGACGTCGCCCGGCCTGCCCCGCGGCTGCCTGTCGTGCGGCCGTCTGTCGTGCGGCGGCCGACAGGCGCTCCGCTCGCCTCGACTTCCTCACCGGACCCGCTCCCGCCGTTGGCACGTGCCGTCTGCGGTGCTCAGTGTCCGGGACAGGCGCGCCGAAACATGGACTGCGCGCCGCAGCGCACCAGCGGGCGCGCGAGTTTAGGCCGTCCGTGCCCGGTTAGCTTCCCCGGCGACCAGCCGGCCGGGAGAAGGGCTGCACCCATGAGTACGGATGTCCCCGTGCGCTCGCTAAGCGCGGCCGCCTACGTCATCCCGACGGACGCGCCTGAGGCAGACGGCACGCTGGCCTGGGACTCGACAACGCTCGTGGTCGTGCATGCGGAAGCGGGCGATCAGACCGGCACCGGCTGGACGTACTCGACGCCGGCCGCAGTGCCCCTGGTGAGCGGCATGCTGGCTGGCGTGGTCGCGGGCCGGGATGCGCTGGACGTGCCCCCGGTCACCGAGGCCATGTACCGTGCGGTGCGGAACCTCGGCGGGTGCGGCATCGCGGCCATGGCCATCTCGGCAGCCGATATCGCGCTGTGGGATCTGAAGGCACGCCTGCTGGACAGCTCAGTCGTCAGCCTGCTCGGCGGACCCGCGCCGGTGCCCGTCTACGGCAGCGGCGGGTTCACCAGCTACGACAGCCGCCAGCTCGCGGATCAGCTCACGGGCTGGGTGCAGGACCTCGGGATCCCCCGCGTGAAGATCAAGATAGGGGAGTCCTGGGGCAGCAACGAGGCCAGGGACCTGGCGCGCATCCAGGAGGCCCGCGCTGTCATCGGCGCTGACACGGAGCTTTTCGTTGACGCCAACGGCGGGTACACGGCTCCGCAGGCAGCGCAAGTCGCGGCCAAGATGGCGGATTATGCCGTTACCTGGTTCGAGGAGCCGGTCTCATCCGACGACCTGGCCGGGCTGGCCGTCGCTGCGGACGCAGATCGAGCCGGATGTCACCGCGGGTGAGTACAGCTGGAACCTGCAGGACTCGGCCCGTCTGCTCAGCGCCCGGGCCGTGGACTGCCTGCAGATCGATGTCACCCGGTGCGGCGGAATTACCGGCTTCCGGCAGGCTGCCGAGCTCGCCTCAGCGCACGGCCTGCAGGTGTCCGGTCATTGTGCGCCGAACTTGCACGCGCATGCCGCGGCGGGCATCGCCAATCTCCGTCATGTGGAGTACTTCCACGATCACCAGCGCATCGAGGACTTGCTGTTTGACGGCGCGCTGCCGGCCGCCGGGGGAGTCCTGAACCCTGATCCGGATGTGCCGGGCCTCGGCCTGCGACTGCGCTCGGCGGCCGCAGAGCAGTACCGGGCCGCCTGACGTCCCGGCTTTACCGCCAACCGGGCTGCGCGCCGGAGCCTAGTCAGCCGGCGGCGCTCACGACTATCCTGGCGACCGACATCCCTTTCCCCGGTTGTGAGCCGTGCCAGAGCCTATTTTTCCCGTCACCGAGCAGGACAGCCTCGTTGTGGTCACGACGCCGGACGAGATCGACGTCAGTAACGCGGCCATCTTCAGGGAGGCGCTGCTGGCGGCTGCGGCGCGCGGCCTCCCGGTGGTCGTCGTCGACATGACCAGCACGGAATTCTGCGATTCGACCGGGCTCAGCGTCCTGGTCCGGGCGCTGCGGCAGGCCAGGGAAAGCGGCGGTCAGCTGCGCCTGGTGGTCCGCGGCCCGGCGCTCAAGCGGATACTCGCGGTGACCGGAGTGGATGGCATGTTCCCGGTATTCGCCAGCCTCGATGAGGCGCTGCAGCCGACCTGATGTCAGGCGCTGCGGCCGCCGAGCGCCAGCAGGAAGCCGCTGAAGCCGTCAGGCGCGCGCGCATGCCGCCGGGCCGAGGTCTCGACGCTGACATCGCCCGCCCGCAGTATCCGGCAGCCTGCCTGCGTGGCTGATGCGAGTAGGGCATGGTCCTCCGCGGTCCGCAGGTCCCGGAAGCCGCCGGCGGCGCGGTAAGCGGATGCCCGGATGCCCAGGTTCGCGCCGTGCACATGCGGGTGCGGGCCCGGCCCGCTGTGGTAGCGCTCGGCGAAGGCGGCGGCCACGTGGGGCGGATGCCCGGCCCAGTGCCGGACGGTGACCGTACCGAGGACCAGGTCGAAACCGCGCTCGGCGTACCGCGCCTGGCGCCGCAGCCACGACGGGGGCACGATCGTGTCGGCATCCGTCGTCGCGAGCCACGTGCGCGCCGGATCGGCGCCGCTCGTCAGGCGGAGCGCCTCGGCGAACCCTGCCGCCCTGGCCGCTCCCACACTGCGCGCCTCGATGTGCACGACCTGCGCCCCTGCCGCGGTTGCCAGGGCGGCCGTCCGGTCCGTGCACGCGTCCGCTACGACGACCACGTGCACGGGTATGCCGCACTGGCCAGCGGCACGGCGGACCGCCGCCAGGCAGCGAGCCAGGAGTGCTTCCTCGTTGTGCGCGGGTACGACGACGGCAGCGACGTCGATCACGCCAGGCCCGCTGCCTGGGCCACAGACACCGGCTCGCCGTCAGTGCGGAGATAGATCTCGGCGAGGAAGTCCGGCTCCCGGTGGCTGACCAGGCGGGCCAGTCCGTCCTGGCGGGCGAGCGCCCTGTGCACGTCGTCGCCGGATCGGGGATAGCCGGCGACCGGATGCCGCCAGTGCACGGCCAGCAGCGTTCCGTCCGGCTGCAGCGAGGCCGTAGCGGCGTCCAGCGCGCACTTCAGGTCGGCGTCGCCGAGGTAGTACAGAACCTCGGAGAAGACGATGAGGTCAAAGCTGCCGGACGGCCAGTCCTGCGGGATTCCGGCGCGCTCGACCCGCACCTGCGGCCGGTCGCTCGTGCGCCGCGCCGCGGCCTCCGCCGCTGCCGCGGCCAGGTCGAAGGCGAGCAGCCGGTCGCAGCGCGGCGCGAGCATGCTCGTGAGAACACCGATAGAGCAGCCTGGCTCGAATGCGCTGCGGTACCGGGGCGCTGGCAGCAGGGCCAGGCTGATCGCGTACTTCCGCTGCTCGTACCACCGGCTCTCGAACCCCCAGGGGTCGTCGGCGGCCTGATACATGGCGTCGAAGTAGCCGGTGCCGAGCGTGACCGCGGCTGTCATCGCAGCAGCACCTCCCGCTGCCGGGTGAAGTGGGCGATGACGTCGGGCGGCAGCACCGGTCCCTCGGCCGGGCGTCCTGTCGCTCAGCTGGCTGGTGAACTCGCGGATCGCGGCGCGTTTCCTGGCCGCCACTGCCGGCGGGAGCGGCACCTGCGCCGCCCGCTGCCACGGCACCGCCGGGTCAGCCGGCCTGGCCCAGTGCCACATCCACACCGGATAGGTCAGCACGACCCGGCAGGCCCGCCGGGCCGCCCGGCCGGCCGCCTCATGATCGGCATGCTCGTCCGACTCCCACGGGGCCAGGCAGATGTCGAAGTCCGCGCAGTGGACTCGCAGGATGGCGGCCAGTTCGTCCTCGCGCCCGGCCAGGCGGGTGTCGGGCAGGCCCAGCCTGATCACGTCAAGGCCGTCGATTCCGAGCGCGCGGAAAGCGGCTGCCGACTCCCTGATCCGCCTCCGGCCGATAACCGCGGGATCGCAGCGCGGATGGGATCCTTCCCCGTCGGTAACGGCGATCAGGCGCAGCCGGACGCCCCTCGCCGCGAGCATCGCCATCGTGCCGCCGACCCCGAGCACCTCGTCGTCCGGGTGCGCGGCGACGATCACGGCGCTCCGCCACGACTGCAGCCCGACTTCAGGCAGCTCGCGCAGGTAACGCCACGAGTCCCAGTCGCGCTCGGCTGTGCCCGCGCGGTCGATGCGGTTCGGCATGGTCTCGCTCACCATGCGGTTCCCCGCTCGGCGACGGCCGCGCCGAGCTCGGCGAGGTTGCGCTCGGCATGATGCTGGCGCAGGTAGACCGTCAGGTCGGCGACGCGGCGGGAGTGTCCGGCGTCGTGGCACAAGCGGGCCTGCCCCGAGCGCCCGCCCGACCCGTTCCATGACCTCGCTCGAGGTCGCCTCGACGAGCGCGCGAACCCGCAGGCTGCGCACGTGTCGCCGCACCGCTGCTGTCGTCCGGGTCGGCGTCGATCTCGGCAGCAGCCCGGGCCAGAGCACTGCCGGCCGAGGTCAGCGCGATGTCGACGGCTCCGAGGTGCGCCAGCGCATGCGGGCCGACGTCGCGGGCGGCGGCAGCGAGCAGCAGCGTCCTGCCCACGGCGCGGGCGCCGCCGTGCCAGCAGGCGGCGACTCCGATGCCGCCGTGCGCGAAACCGGGGCGGCCGGTATAGCCGCCAGGGCCGCCGACAGGCTCGGCGGCGATGCCGCTGAAGCGGACATCCAGCGTGTCACTTCCGGCCATGCCGGTCGCCGGCCAGCTACCCGGCACTGGCGCCAGCTCCGCTGTGCTGACCGCGAATAGCCGGTCACCGTCGGTAGCCCTGGCCGTGACCAGCGCGTCAGTGCAGACGCGCGCCCCGGAGCAGTACTGCTTGGTTCCGCTCAGCCGCCACGTCCGGCCTGCCCGGTCAGCGGTCAGCGAGGGCCCGGGCGGCTGCGCGGCCCAGACGCCCCACCGTGAGCCGCGGGGCGGCGGCGGGCAGCCGAGCTCGGCCAGGATGGCGAGTGCGTCCGCGTGTCCCTCGGCCAGCCGCGCGACCGACAGATCCTCTCCGGCGAGCTCGGCCAGGGCCGCGAAGCGCTCCGCTGTCCTGCCGCAGCCTGGCAGCGGCAGGTTCAGCTCCCCGGCCTCGACCGCGGCGGTGAAGGCGGCTGCGGTATCGGCTGCCAGGGCCGGCCAGCCAGCTGGCTCGCTGGTGCCCGGTTCGTGGTGCCTGGCCCGGTGCGGCCAGGCCGTCGTCGCCTTGTCGGCGGATCTGATCATCTGTACCCTCCCACCCGACCGGCTGCCCGCTGCCGGGCAGGCCAAACGCGCCGGCTGCGGCGCGAAGCGGCCGACGCCGAATCAGGCCGGGGGCTGGATGAGGCCGAGGAAGCAGGCGTCGATCTTCTGAATGGTGTCAGCGAAGCCGTCGAAATCCACTGGCTTGATGACGTAGGCGTTGGCATGAGCTGCGTAACTGCGCAGGATGTCGTCGGGATGGCGCGACGACGACAGCACGATGACCGGGATGATCCGCAGCTCAGGATCGGACTTGATCTCGGCGAGCACCTCCAGCCCGGACAAGCCGGGCAGGTTCAGGTCCAGCAGCACCAGCCGGGGGGACGGCGCGTCCGCGAATTCCCCGGTCCGGCGCAGGAAACGCAGCGCGCTCTGCCCGTCCGCGACGACGTGGAAGCGGCCGTTTTTCCTGGCCAGCTCCAGGGTCTCGGTCGCCATGAGCGCGTCACCGGGGTCATCCTCGACCAGCAGCACGTCAACGAGATCATTGGCACTACCAGACACCTGATCTCCTCGGGTTTGGAAGATCCCCGGGGCAGGTGCCCCGCCAGCGCGCACACTCAGCCCATTGTGCCCGGTGCCGCGGCCGGATCTGGTGCTGGCTCGCGGTCAGCGGCCTGTGCCCTTCGGCCGCCGCACGGTGCTAGCGGCTGGAGACGCGCTAGCCGGCGAGCTGGCGTACCTCGCTGCGCCCGGCGTCGATTGCCGTCTGGGCCGCGCGCGCGACCTGGGATCCGGCCGATCGGGCCGACTCGACCGCGGCATGACTCAGCTCCGGAAGCCGGTCGCGCGCCAGTGCGGCGGAGTCAGCAAGCGAGCCGGCCGCGGAGTGGGCCGCGCTGGCCAGGAGGTCGCTGGTCGCCGCGGCGGTGTCGCTGACTGACCCGACGGCGGAGTGGGCCGCGCCGGCCAGGAGGTCGCTGGTCGCCGCGGCGGTGTCGCTGACTGACCCGACGGCGGAGTGGGCCGCGCCGGTCAGGAGGTCGCTGGCGGCTGCGGCGGTGTCGCTGATGCTGGCGATCACGCCGTTCGCCCGCCTGGCTGCCTGGCGACGCCGCCAGCCCAGCGACGGCGCGCCGCCCGTGTCCGCAGCGGCGATCAGCAGGCCGCCCAGCATGGTCAGGTTCTTGAGGAAGTGGATTCGCTGCTGCGCCCGCTCGGCCGGATCCTCAAGCTCCCAGTACCGGTGCCCTGCGAGCGTGGTCGGCACGAGCGTTCCGGCGAGCGCCAGGGCCGACAGGCGCGGCAGAATGCCAAGCCCCAGCATCGCGCCGGCGGCTACCTGCACGGCACCGTTGAGGCGGACAGCCTGCTCGGTCTGCGCCGGGACGGCGGGGACACGGTCGGCCAGCGGCCGCACGATCGGCTCCGCCTTGGCGGACACTTTCTCCGGATGCTGGAACGTGTCCAGCCCCTGCACGACGAAGATCGAGGCCAGCATCGGCCGCGCGATTATTCTGAGTCCAGACATGCATCGACCCCTGCCCGCGTCGCCGGGTTCTAACCAGCGGCGACCGGGCGGGACAGCGGGTCAGTCACCGAGCCGTTCCCGCAGGAATCCGAGCGCGTGCGCGAGCAGCCGGGATACGTGCATCTGCGAGATTCCGAGCTGCTCGCCGATCTGGGCCTGCGTCATGTTGCCGTAGAACCGCATGGTGACGATGGTCTGCTCCCGCTCGGGCAGCTCGCCGATGTGCGCCCAGACCGCTTCCATGTCCACCGCCGTGCCGAGCGTCTCGTCGTCATCGTCCCCGAGCAGGTCGCCGAGCGTCCCGGCGTCCGCGTCGGCGGAGAACGGCGCGTCCAGCGACAGGGCCTGAAATGCCCGGTCGGCATTGTGGCCCTCGCGAACGTCGCTGACCTCGCGGCCGAGATGCTCGGCAACCTCTTCATCCGTCGGGGCCCGGCGCAGCTGCTGGGTCAGGTAGGACTCGCAGGCAAGGATCTCGGCCCGCAGTTCCTGCGCCGCCCGGCGGACGTGGACCTGCCAGCGCTTGTCCCGGAAGTGGCGCTTGATCTCACCACTGATGCACGGCCGGGCGTAAGCGGCGAGGCTGGTGCCGTACTGGGGATCAAAGTGATTGATCGCGCTCAGCAAGCCGACATAGCCCGCCTGGACCAGCTCATCCTGCGGCTCCGGGCTGTGCAGATAGCGGGCCGCGCAGCTGAAGACGAGCGACTGGTAGCGGCGGACGAGTTCCGCGCAGGCAGCCTCGCGCTCATCGCTGCCGAGTGGCTGTGACTGGACGATGCCGATCAGCTCGGCGTCGCCTGGGCCATCGGGGGATTCGGGCGGGACCGCGTTCCGGTCAAGCAGCGAGCTCATGAGCCCGTCACAGCGAGGGTGCGCGCGGAGCTGACGTCAGGCAATCCTGACCTCCTCTCAGGGGACGAAATGCTCGCGTTCTCTACCCGGGAACCCGCGGCCTAATCACGGCCGGTACGCGAGGCGCTACGGCGAGACCGAGGGCAGCGGGGCGGCGGAATACCTGAGGCCGACGAGCTCAAGCACGGAACCGGCCACGTCATCGGCCGAGGCCACGAGCCGCAGGTCCCGGCGGTGGGAGGCGAGCTGGCGGGCAAGCTCGAACAGAGCGCTCACGCCTGCGCTGGCCAGCTGGGTCACCCCGCACAGGTCGACCGTGATCGGCAGCGTGCCACCGCGGCAGGCAGCCAGCAGGCGGCGCAGGAACTCGTCGGCAGTGCTGATATCGACGGGGCCCCTGACGCGCACCCGGGCGCCGGGACCATCAAGCTCGGCCTCGACTCCGAATACTGGCCCGACCGGGAACGAGGCCGGCTCCGCGCTGGTATCCGAGGCGAGCATGGCCAGGCTGAGCTGGTGCATGAGCGTGACGATTGTGCCGGGTGCGCCCGGCGCGGCATCAGCAGCATCTGCCGGGTGACTGATTCGCAGCTCATCCACCATATGCCGGGCGACCATGAGCCCGTTGCCGCGATCCACGGCAGCCGGATCTGGCGGGTGCCACCGGCCGTAATCGCTGACCAGGCACTCCAGCCGCCCGTCGGTCCGCAGCCCGAGGTCGAACTCGACAGCGCCTGGCCTGGCCAGGCGGATACGCGTGCTCGATGGCGTTCGTCACGACCTCGACGACGGCCATATGGACGGCGTCGCGATCGTCGGCAACCGGGCTGAGGCGCGCGAGCCAGTCATCCAGCGCCCGCCGGATGACGGTAAGGCTTGGCACCTCGCAGGGCAGCGAGAGATGCAGCGGCGCGATCGGGACGGCGAGACGCTCAGCTGCCAGCGCGGTGACATCGTCGGCGTAGCCCGTTCTGGTCAGTAGCTCGACGGCCAGCTGGCAGACGCGCTCGGCCGGCATCGGGGCGGCTCCGGCTGGCAGCACGCGATTCGTGACCGCCCCCGCGGCCATGGCGGCGAGCTCGGCGGTGCCAGCGTCCAGCGTCCGTCCAGGCCGCTCGATGAGGCCGTCGCTATACAGCAGGAGCACGTCGCCAGGCGCCAGTCTCGCGGATCCGAGCACGGGCACGGAGCCGGTTCCCAGCGGGCCGTTCCCGGTCCGGTCCAGGAACCTGACGCGCCCGGTGCTGCTGACGACGAGCGGAGCCGGGTGGCCGCAGGTGGTATAGCGGAGTGCGCCGCTGGCGGGATCAAGCACGGCCAGCGCGATCGTGGCCGACCGCAGTCCTGGCGTCCTGGCCGCGAACGCGTCGGCGCGGCTCAGCACGTTCCGCAGGTCCGGCTCGGCGACGAGCAGCTCGCTGATGATGGCGCGCAGCTGCGCCATCGCGGCGGCTGCCGCGACCCCGTGACCAACAACGTCACCGACCGTGAGCGCCACCAGTCCGTCTGCCAGGGGTACCGCGTCGAACCAGTCACCGCCAGCGGCCTGGTCCAGGCCGGCCACCAGGTACCGGGCGGCGATACTCGCCTGCGGCAGAACGGGGAGCGCAGCAGGCAGCAGCGCTGCCTGCAGGCTCGCCAGTACGTCACGGGGGGCGAGGTAGTGCCCCTGCGGCGGGCCGGGCCGTGGCTGCCGCGCTCGCCGCGTCCTGAGGCGCGCGGTCACGTCGAGTCCGGCTCCGACGATCCCGGTCACCTGCCCGCCAGCGGACCTGACGGGCACGAGCGTGAAGTCGATGAAGGTGTCCTCGGTGGCGCCTGTGCCGCGATTGACCTGGATCCGCCATTCGTGGCCTGACTCTGGCTCGCCGGTTGAGTAGACCCGCTCGAGAACTTCGAAGAGCTGCTGGCCGGCGGCATCCGGGATGGCCTCCCTGACCGGAAGGCCGATGAAATCGGAGCGGCCGAAGAACCGCCGCCAGGCCCCGTTGACGGCGCTGATCCGCAGCTCGGGTCCGGCCATCACGATCAGCAGGGCGGCCGTCTGATCGAACGCAGCCTCGACCGCGCTGGCAGCCTCACCGGGCCGCCTGCGCTCGCGGTCGTTCTGCGCGGTCAACCGGGCCCTCCCCTCGGGCGATCAACCTGGCGGTTGCGGTCAGCGTAGCTGTCGCCTTGCTGCCGCCCCCGGCTAAGCTGCGCCGGCCTGGCGCTGCCGGCTGTCCTGAGGCGGTGCCCGCATGCCTGTCCCGCACAGACGGATGCAAACATCAGCGCGCGACTATGCCGGGCCGCAGCTTGCCCGACCGGGCCGAGCGCGCCGGGTCAGGGTGACGCTGGCGAACTGCCTGCGGGCGCCGGGCTGGACGTCGACGCTGAGGCCGACGGGCTGGGCGTCGGTGCCGGAGTCACGGACGGGGCCGGACTGGTGCTGGCCGGCCCGCCGGGCGAGGGCGAGCTGGAGGGCGGCTGGCTGGTCCGGGCCTGATGGGACCGCGGCTGCGCGCGGCCAGGCGCGGTCACCAGCGACGGCGACTGCACCGGGTGCGTGCCCGGGGCAAGCATGAGAGCCACCGCCGCTACTACCACGGCCCCGACCGCGACAGCGCCGCCCGCGGCCGCGCCGCGCACGAGCACGCGCCGGTTCCGCGACCGCTTCCATTCCATGGTCCGCCAGGCGGTCAGGTCGGCCGGCAGCGCCGCGCGCTGAGCGGCCCAGCTGTTGAACGGCGCCGCGGCCATGCCGAGCGTGGGGAAGAGCAGCAGCGCGGCCAGCAGCGGCCCGGCCAGCTCGGCGGCCCGGCTGAGCGCGCAGGCGATGCCCAGCAGGCCGAGCAGGGCCAGGGACGACTCTGCCCAGTTCGCGCGCAGGGCCTCCCACCACTTCTGCTGCTCGGTGGTCTTCGGCGTCCGCAGGAACGCGGCCTTTCTGGCGAACAGCGCCAGCACTGAGGCTCGGGCCACCACGAGCGAGGTGGACTGCCAGATGAAGAACGCGCCGAGCGCGTCCCGCCAGGACGCACCGGTGCCGCGGCGCAGCAGCGCCACGGCGCGCACGAGCCCGAGGAGCACGAGCACCGGGACGGTGGCGACCAGGAACGCGGTGAGCTTGCGGAATAGCTCGCCTCCGCCGGCCGCCAGGTTCACCGCACCGGCGAGCAGGAACACCAGGAACAGCAATCCCAGCAGGTCGCCGTACCACTGGACCGCGCCAGCCAGGTAGGACCAGCGCTGGCCGGTGGTCATCCGGTTCCTGGCGGAGACAGGCCCTGGCATTAGCGACCGCCAGTGCATCCGCAGCATCTGAATACCGCCGAAGCACCAGCGGTAGCGCTGGCCCTTCAGTGCCTCGAAGGTCAGGGGCATGATTCCCTTGCCCCAGGACTCATCGACGTGAAGGCCGGACCAGCCGGCCCGCAGCAGCCGCAGTGACAGCTCGGCGTCCTCGGTGATGCACCACTCGTCCCAGCCGCCGAGCTGCTCGAGCGCGACGCGGCGGATCAGTCCCATGGTGCCGGCGAAGATCGCCCCGTCACGCTCGTTGCGTGACGGCTGGGAGACCGCGAAGAAGTACTGGTAGCTGTAGTACAGCCGGCGGTAGTAGCGGGCCCGGTGCCAGCCGCGGTAGTCCTGCGGCGCCTGGGTGAAGCCGACCCAGGCGTCGGCAAACAGCGGCGCGCAGCGCCGGAGGAACCCCGGCTCCAGCTGGTAGTCAGAGTCGACGACACCGATGATCTCGGCGCGGGGGTCAGTCATCTCCCGGAGCGCGTAGTTCAGCGCGCCTGACTTGTAGCCGGGCCAGTCCTCCAGGTGCCGGAACTTCGCCCCGTGCCGGGCGCACCAGGCCTCAAGCGGACGCCACAGGGCTTCCTCGTCGGTGTTGTCGTCGATGACGATGACCTCGAACCGCGGGTAGTCGAGTCGCAGCAGCGATCGCAGCGTGTCCAGGACCATGTCCGGCGGCTCGTTGTGCGCGGGGACATGCAGGCTGATGAACGGCAGGTCGCTGTCGGGGATCCGGCCCGGCTCGGGGCGGCTCAGCCGCCGCCGCCAGTGCTCCGAGCCGAGCGCGTCGCAGATTTCCCACAGGTAGGCGCAGGCCAGCAGCGCGGCGAACAGTTCGAACAGCCACAGCAGCAGGCCTCCGGCGGTGCTTGCGGGGCCCAGATGGCTGTCAAAGGTCCACTGCAGCACGAACGCCAGGTACACGACGAACAGGAAGATCGTGGCCGACCAGCACAGGTGACCGCGGGCGTTCCAGCGCCTGGTGACTGGCAGCCAGACCAGGCTGGCTGCCGCGAGCCCGGCCGCGCCCTCGATGGCCAGGTGCTCGGAGTCGCCGAGCAGGCGGAGCGACGCCACGACAATCGCGGCCAGCACCACCGTGCCGCCGACCGCGAGGGTGAAGCGCCGTACCGCCGGCCACGCTCCCGCCGTCGCCGCCCGGCGTCTCGACTGGACCAGCAGGCCGGCCGTGCCGATCGGGGCGGCGATCAGGCCGGCCAGCACAAGTGCAGCGAGCAAGTCACCCTCCGTGTTTTCGAAGGTACCCGGCGAGGGCCGGGCCGGTGCTCCGGCTACGGCCAGTCGTACTGCCCAGCAGCGGCGCGGGTATGCGCGGTATCGCCCGCTCCGCACGGATAACCTGGCTGACGTGCACGTTTGCGGACCGGAGCTTGGGTAAGCCGGTGGCGTGTGGTAAGTGAGACGGTAACTGGCCGGACTTCGCCGCCAGTGCCCGCCGATCAGGGACGGAGCCGGGATGGACAGGCATTGCAGCCGATGACGGAAGCACCGGTCTTCACCTCGCGGCTCAGCGGCAGGCGGCTGCTCGATGCCGATGGCCTGGCGATCGGCCGCGTCCGGGACGTGGTGCTGCTGCAGGCCGCCCCGGGAGAACCGCCGCGCGCCACCGGCCTGGTCGTGACCGTTCAGCGGCGGCATATCTTCGTCAGCCTCGGCCGGGTCGGCGAGATGTCCGTGGACGGGGTGACACTGGATGGCAGCAGCGTGGACCTGGGCCGCTTCCGCCAGCGGACTGGCGAGATCCTCGCGTCGTCCCTGTACGACAAGCCAGCCGGGAGCGGCGTCGTCCTCGATGTCGGCATTGGCCAGTCTGCTCGCGGCCGGGCAGGCTGGGAGGTGACCGTGCTCGCGGTGGGCCAGCGGCGCGGCCTGATCCGGCACGCCGGAAGCATCGTGCCCTGGGACAAGTACCCGGAGCTCTTCGAGCTCGACGGGGTTGGCGGGCACATCGCCGGCCTGCGTGACATGCATCCGACAGACCTGGCGAACGCGGTCGAGGCCATGCCGGTCGCCGGGCGGCGGCAGCTGGCTGACGCGCTCCAGGATGAAGAGCTGGCCGACGTCCTGCAGGAGATGCCGGAGCAGGACCAGATCGGCTTCCTGGCTGGCCTCGGGGTCGAGCGCATCGCCGACATCATCGAGGAGATGGAGCCCGACGACGCTGCTGACCTGCTTGCGGAGATGCCGGCCGGCGAGCGGCAGCAGCTGCTGGGCGCGATGCCGGCTGACCGCGCCGCGGACCTGCGCCGCCTGCTCAGCTACGACGCGACCACGGCGGGCGGCCTGATGACGTCGAAGCCGGTGATCGTGTCCCCGGAGGCGCCGGTGGCGGAGGTGCTGGCCCGCATCCGGCAGCCTGCCAAGGGAGTGACCGAGGCCGCGCAGATCTACGTGTGCGAGCCGCCCGGTGTGACCCCGACTGGCCGCTACCTCGGTGTCGTGGGTTTCCAGCGGCTGCTGCGAGAGGCGCCGTCCGAGCCGGTCGGCCAGTGCATCGAGGACAGCAGCTACGTGCGCCCGGACCTGCCGGAGCGCGAGGTCGCCGCCAGGCTGGCGGCCTACAACCTGGTCGGGATCGCAGTGTGTGACGATGCCGGCCGCCTGCTCGGCGCGGTCACCGTCGACGACGTGCTTGACCGGCTGCTGCCGGTCAACTGGCGAAAGCGAGGGAAGTGACGTGCAAGCAACCCGGCGCCTGACGGAGCGAGCAGAGCTGGCAGTCCCGCGCGGCTCGGTGCCGCGCATGGGGGCGCGTTACGACGCCGACGCCTTCGGGCGGATCTCGGAGGCGGTCGCCAGGTTCCTGGGCACTGGCCGGTTCCTGGTCGGCCAGACGGTCCTGGTCATTGGCTGGATCGTCGCTCAACACCATCGGACTGGTCAAGCACTGGGACCCTTATCCGTTCATCCTGCTGAATCTCGCGTTCTCCACTCAGGCCGCCTACGCAGCGCCGCTGATCCTGCTGGCGCAGAACCGGCAGGACGACCGGGACCGCGCGAGCATCGAGCGGGACAGGGAAGTAGCCTCGCGGACCCAGAACGACACCGAGTACCTGGCCCGCGAGCTGGCGTCGGTGCGGCTGGCGCTCGCCGACGTCGTCACCACGTCCGACCTCGCTGACCGGCTCGACCACCTGGAGAAGCTGATCAAGGACCGGTAGCCGGCCGCATGGCAAGGGCCGGGCACGCGCGGGTGCGCGTGCCCGGCCCTGCTGGCGCTTAGCCGGCTGCGGCCTCAGCCGTCGGTGTCAGACCTTCCGCCAGCGGGCCTCGCAGAGCGAGTAGGCGCCGAAGATGACCAGGCCGATGGCGACGACAACTAGCAGCCACGGGCCGAGCGGAGTACGAGCGAGTTCGCGCAGCGCGGAGTCAATGCCCTTGGCCTTGTCGGGCTGATTCTTGATAGCCGCGACCACGAGGAAGATGCCGACCGTGCAGAAGACCACGCCGCGGGCGACGCCGCCGATCTGCCCGAGCTTCCGGACGACGTTCCTGGTCCGGGGGGACGCTCCGGCCATCTGCAGGTGCTTGAGGAACTTCGCCTTGAAGTAGCTATAGGCCAGCGCGACGCCGGCTCCGGCGATGATGAGCCCGACGATGATGACCAGCACCTGGCCGCCGGGGTAATGCAGGGCCTTGGCGGTCAGGTCCTGCGACGTCTTGTCAGTCGAGGATGGCGCGCCCACGCCGAGCGCGTACTTGAGGATGCCGTAGGTGATCACGCCATAGAGGACCGCCTTGCCGAGACTCGCCAGCCGCTGGCTTGCCTTATGCCCGTCCGGGCCGGCCGCGCCGAACAGGGCCTCGGACAGCCGCCACAGCGTGAGGCCGGCGAATCCGATAACCAGCAGCCACAGCAGAACCTTTCCGAATGGCGTCGACGCCACCAGCCGGATGGCCCCGGAGTTGTCGGCCTTCTGCTGCGTTCCGCCAGTGGCAATTTCGACGGCGATGACGCCGATGAGGACGTACAGGACACCGCGGGCTGTCAGTCCGGCCCGGGCGAGCCAGGCCATGACCGGGCTGTTCGCCGCCCGGCGGCTCGTCATCCGGGCGCGCGACGATCGACGGCGAACTGAGTGAGCAACCATGTGACCTCCTGTGGGCGCCGCGGCACGGTTGCGCCGTCTGCATGGCGCCGCAGAACTTCCCTGCGCGCGATTGGGCAAACGCGCTCCGAACTGCTCGCCGCAATGGATCGCCGGAGGGCTGCGCCGTCAGCTCGCGGTGGCCTCCGCTGTGTCCCACTCCAGCAGCGCGGCGGCCGCGAGGACCGCGCAGACCGGGAGCAGGCTGAGCACCGGAAGCCAGGCCGGTGCCGCGCGGATCGTCGGCGGCCCCGGCGGCTGCGCCGGCCACTGCCGCCACGATTACGCCGATGTCGCGACTGCGCCCGTCGGCTGAGCTGCGCGTGACGAGGCTGGCCAGTACTCCGGTCAGCGTTCCGGTCAGGTATGTCGCCGACATGTTGCCGAGGCGGCGCACCGCCGCGCTCTGCACGCCCATGGCAGCGGCGAGCAGGACAAGCAGAGCGATCCGCCCGCTGTGGTACTGGCGCACTGACTCCCAGGCCGCCGCGAACGCCACCAGCAGGCACAGCTCGACGCACAGCGCGGCCGTCACCGGCCGCGGCCAGACGCGCCGCTCGCCGGCGCGCAGGGCCGCGACCGGCGCGCCGATCAGCACTCCGGCGGAGTACCCGGCCAGGGCCAGACCGCTGTGCAGCGCCTTGGTCGCGCTCCCGGTTGCCGCCGCCAGGCCAAGCAGCACGAGGTTCCCGGTGATGACCGTGCTGAAAACCTGACCCAGGGCCAGGAACGCGGTGACATCGGCAGCCCCGGCGCCGATGGCGAGCAGCACGACAAGGCTGTCCCTGGTGCCGGTACTCGCCGCGCGGCGGGGCCGCGCGGCGCGGTCGCCGCTCACCGCTGGTCAGACCTCGGCGGCCCCGGTCAGGGGCTCCGCTCGCTCGACGTCCGGCCCGGCGTCGCCAGCCCGTCCGTCCCGTACCTTCCTGGCATCGATCCAGGAGTCCACCACGGCCCACTGCAGCCGCAGCCACTCGCGGCGCTCGGAATCGGTGTCCGGGATCGCGGCGGCCGGCTCATACCACCAGCGGACCGTCATCGGGTGACCGGTCACCGGCACCGCGTGCCACATCACAGCGGGCGTCACCAGGTCCTCGAGGCCGGTGTGGGCCACGATCGCGACGCCCAGGTCGGGCCGGCCCCGCAGGCACGCCAGCACCCCCGCTGGATGCGGGGGCAGCACGTTGGGATTGCTGGCGGCCTCGGCCGCTGCCTCGCGCCGGCCGGCCCGGTGCAGCCGGGCGATCGCCCTGCTGTGCCTGCCCGGCGTCCAGTTCCCGCCCTCGGGGAAGAGGAGGATCGCGTCATCAGGAAGCATGTCCCTGGCTAGCTCGGTGAGTCGCCCGGCCATGCGCGGGCCGTCACCCTGGCGGATGAAGCACGAGGGCAGCCGGCCGAGGATGAGGTCGAGCCCGGGATCCCAGCGGAGCGTCTCCTTGAGCACGATTGCCGGGCACCGGCGGTAGCGGGTCAGCAGAAGGTGGACGAGCGCGAACGAGTCTCCGGGGCCGCCGTGCCGGGCCAGCACGAGCAGCGGCCGGCCAGCGATCAGATCACGATCGGGCGGCTCCTCCACCTCGACGGTGAAGCCGATCAGCGGCCGTGCCGCCGCGACCAGGACCGACAGGACCCAGCTCAGTAGCCCCTGGTGAGCCAGGGACCAGCGCCGCTCAGGCCGCCGGCTGGCCACCGGGTAGCGCAGCCACAGAGCCGTGCAGCAGATCAGCAGGCACACATCCATCGACAGGTACAGCGCGCCGAACAGCGCCAGTCGCGGCACCCTGCGCTTGCGTGCGAGCGGCGCCGCCAGCGCGGCGACGGCGCCGACCAGGGCGAACAGTATCGCCAGCACGGCGCCAAGGGGCAGCCAGAGCGGATCGATGACGATGCGGCGGACCGGCCGCGGCGGCGGCCTCACGCGAAGCCCGGATGACTGGACAGATACTCGGCCGCGGCCTGTAGCCGCGCTGGATGCGGCTGGCGACCGCCTTCGAGTGGCGGTAGCGCATCGACACCAGCGGCATCTTCTCCTCGCCGCTCGGCAGAACGTGGACGCGCACGTGGGCCGGCAGGTTTGCCATCTCCTCGACGAACCGGTGCCGGCGGGCGAGTTCGAAGGAGGTCAGGCAGACGTCCCACAGCGAGCGGGGCGGCTTCAGCGGCTGCTCGATCCTGCCGACGTGCAGGACGTAGATATCGGTGGCGCCAAGGGCGACTGCCCGGCCGACCGGGATGGAATGCACGAGTCCGCCGTCGAGGAAGTGCTCGCCGTCGATCACGACGGGCGGCAGCAGTCCGGGTACCGCGGATGACGCCATGACCGCGTCGGCCAGGTTGCCGTGACTGAACCAGTGCGCGCCCGCCTTCTCGATGCTGGCCGCCACGCACTGGAATTCCACTTTCAGATCCTCGAAGGTCTCCGGCAGGTGAGTGGTGAGCAGCTTGCGCAGCGGCGCGGGGGAGTACAGGTGCGTCCGGTACTTGGCCAGCGTGCCGGCCCGGGCCAGGACGGTGTCGCTGAACATGCCGGTATCGGCCAGGGATCCCCACAAGTCGGCAAGCACTGCCACTCCGGCTGCACTTGGGTCTGCGGCGATCGCGGCGCCGTTGAGCGCGCCGACGCTGGTACCGACCACCAGCCCCGGCTGGAGTCCGGCCTCGAGCAGTGCCCGCAGCATTCCCACCTGGGTCGCGCCGAGTACGCCGCCGCCGCCGAGCACGATCGCCGAGCGCCCGGCCGGCGGTGCTGCATCAGCAGGCATGTTCCTCACCATCGGTATCCGGCCCGAGACCTTCCCGAGGCCTGCAGGTGTAAACCGGCGCAGCGCGGGCAGCAGGTGCCGGCCGATGGGCGAAAGGTGCTGGTGATGGCGGAAGCGGACAGAGCCCCCCTGGGCCCGCGCGGGTCGTGGTGGGCACTTGCCGCGTGTCAGACGGCGGACCCGGAGCTGTTCTTTCCGGTGTCCGGTTCTGGCCCGGCGGCCGCCGACCTTGCCGCTGCCAAGGCCGTTTGCGCCTCGTGCGGGGTGCGGGCCGCCTGCCTGACCTATGCCATCCAGACCAGGCAGGCACACGGAGTCTGGGGCGGCTGCTCGGAGGAGGAGCGGCGCGCCCTGACGACGGGGCGCCAGCGCGAACCCATGGCCCAGGCCGGCTGACAGGCCGGGGCGCCTCCGCTCCGGCACAGACAAGTAAGGCAAGGACACATGACTCAGACAGTTGTCATTACCGGCGCAAGCGCCGGGATCGGGCGCGCGACCGCGAGGCTCTTCGGCGAGCGCGGCGCGAAGGTAGGACTGATCGCGCGGGGCAGCGCGGGGCTGGACGCAGCTGCGCGCGAGGTCGAGCTGGCCGGGGGCAAGGCACTGGCGGTCGCCGCAGACGTCGCCGACTTTGACGCCGTCGATGCCGCCGCGACGCAGATCGAAGCCGAGCTTGGCCCTATCGATGTCTGGGTCAACGTCGCGTTCACCTCGGTCTTCGCGCCCTTCGAGGAGATCAGCGCCGCCGAGTTCCGGCGGGTCACCGAGGTGAGCTACCTGGGATTCGTGCACGGCACGATGGCCGCGCTCGGCCGGATGCGCGCCCGCGACGAGGGCGTGATCGTTCAGGTCGGCTCCGCTCTCGGCGAGCGCAGCATTCCGCTGCAGTCGGCCTACTGCGGAGCCAAGCACGCGATCAACGGCTTCACCTCCTCGCTCCGCTGCGAGCTCATGCACCAGAAGTCGGGCGTCCGGATCACCGTCGTGCAGATGCCGGCGGTCAATACGCCGCAGTTCTCCTGGGTGCGCTCCCGGCTGCCCCGCCATCCGCAGCCGGTGCCGCCGATCTACCAGCCTGAGGTTGCCGCCCGGGGCGTGATCTTCGCCGCTGATCACCCCGAGCGCCGCCAGTACTGGGTCGGCGGGAGCACCGCGGCCACCATACTCGGCACCAGGATCATCCCCGGCCTGCTCGACCGCTATCTGGCTAGGACCGGCTACTCCTCCCAGCAGACCAGCGAGCCGGCCCGCCAGGACCGTCCGGACAACCTGCAGCAGCCGGTCGACGGCCAGGACGGCACCGATCACGGCGCGCACGGGGCGTTCGACGACCGAGCGCATCCGCGGTCAGCGCAGCTGTGGCTGTCGCAGCACGAGCGGCTGGCCGCGGGCGCGCGGCCGGGGCAGCGGCCGGGGCAGCGGCACTGGCCGGCCTGCTGTCGCTGCGCCGGCATTCGTGACCAGGCCAGGACGGACGGCAGCGAGGCCGGCCGGCCTGCTGGTGCTGTCGGCGGGGCGCGGGCTGTACGGACTCGCCCTGCTGACCGCGCCGGGACCGCTGCTGACAGCTGTCGCGGGCGGCGTCACGGCCGGGCGGGCATGAGTGTGCCGTCGCCCGCGTGCTGGGAGCTCGTCACGTCGCCCAGGCACTGATCGGCGCCGCCGCCGGCCGTCAGTCGCTGGCTCCCGGCGCTGCCGTGGACGGCCTGCACGCGGCCTCGATGTTCGCGCTGGCGGCGGCGCGGCCGGCACTTCGGCGAGCGGCGCTCGCCGACGGGACAATCGAGGTCATCCTGAGCGGGATCGGCGCGGTGCTTGCCTGACCCGGGGCTTGCCTGAACCCGGGGCTTGCCTGAACCCGGGGGCTTGCCTGAACGCGAGCTGCGCTCGATCAGGCGCGGTCCATCCGGCGGAAGGTCACTTCGCGCAGCAGCAGCCGGATGGACGCCGCCGCCGGGATCGACACCAGAGCGCCGATCAGGCCGAGCAGCGTCGCGCCGATCAGCACGGATACCACCGTGACCGCCGCCGGCACCTCCACCGTCCGGCCCATGATCCGCGGCACGAGGAGGTAGTCCTCAGCCAGCCGGTAGGCCACGTAGAAGGCCAGCGTCAGGCCGGCGACGGGCAGCGAGATCGTGAGCGCGACCAGGCACACGATGGCGCCGCCGATGGTCGAGCCGATCACCGGGATGAGGTCGAGCAGCGCCACCAGCAGCGCCAGCAGCGCGGGGTAGGGGATCCCGAAGCTGACCATCCACAGGTAGGTTCCGGCGCCTGCGATGAGCGAGGTCAGGAAGTTGCCGAGCAGGTAGCCGCCGACCTTGGTAAAGATCTCGTCGCCGATCAGGATCACGCGCGGGCGGCGCGAGTGGGGCGCGAGACGCCACAGGAAGAGCTTGATCTTGGGCAGCCCGGCCAGGAAGTAGATGGTCAGGACGGCCAGCACGACGACCGACGTAGCCGCGCTCAGCACGACCTCGCCGGCCCCGAGAACACCCCCGGCGATCGAGGTGCCGTGGCTGGACAGAAGCTGCGTGATGCGCTTCTCGACGTGGTACTTGGTATTGAGCCTGCCCAGCTCGGTGTGCGGGTTCTGCAGCGTGTGCAGATAGGCGGGCAGGTGGTCGGCCAGGGCGGTGGCCTGGTTGCTGAGCGGAGGTATCGCGGCGAGCACAAACACGGCAAGCACTCCCGCGGCCGCGAGCACGACAGCGAGCACTGCCGTCCAGCGCGGCAGGCCGCGCCTGGTGAGCCAGCTGACGATCGGGTCGAGGCCGGCCGCGATGAACAGTGCCACGCCGATGAGGACCAGCACCGACCGCGCCCTGATGATGAGCTCGACCACGCCGAACGTCACCGCGACGCCGGCCGCGGCAGTCATCCCGATGAAGAACGGCGAGCGCCGGTTCAGCGGCCGCCCGGGGGTGCCGAGCCCGTCCGTCTGCTGAGCCTCGGCGACCGCCTGGGTCACCTTGTCGGTTGCCTCGGCGGCTTCGCTGGCTGCCTGCTCTGCCCGCTCGGCTGGCGGCGGCACGCCGGAAGCGGCGGCCTCATCCTGACGTGTCACCACGAGCAGCTAGCTACCGCGGCAGGAGGCGGCGAAACGCGCTCAGCGCGCCGACGGCGAGAGCGGCGGGTCTCCGGCTCTTAGCTGGCAGGCGGGACGCCGGCCCGCAAAGCCAGCATGGTCAGGTCATCGACGAGGACACCGTCGGAGAACTCCAGCACGGCAGAGCGCATGTCCGACACGATGTCGGCGGCCCGGCGGCCGGCCAGCTGCGCCAGCCTGTCGCCGAGAACATCCTCGAAGTAGGTGGCCTGAGGGCTGCGAGCATCCGCGAGGCCGTCAGTGAAGAAGAACAGGACATCACCGTCGCCCAGCTCGAGTTCAAGCGTCGCTGGCTCGGGGTCCGGGAAGATCCCGAGCGGGACGCCGCCGCCGGGCAGCACCTGGACGCTCCCGTCCGGCCGGACCAGCACAGGACCGGGATGGCCGGCCGTTGCGAGCACCACCCGCAGCGTGCGGCCCTGCCAGCGCAGATGAGCGCCGCTAGCGGTCACGAACCGGCCGCCGAATTCCTCCGCCAGCATGATGTCGTTCGCCCGCCTGAGCACGTCAGCCGGATCGCCGTTCCAGTGCGCCAGCACTCTGATGGCGTGCCGCGCCGTGGCCGTGGCCGCCGGCGCATCCTCGCCCTTGCCGCAGACATCCCCGATGGCGATCCCCCAGCCGCCCGGAGTCGGGTACGCGTCATAGAAGTCACCGCCGACCTCACGACCGCGCGTCGCGGCCAGGTGCGCGGAGGCGATCTCGACGCCGGGGATCGGCTTGAGCGCCCTCGGCAGCAGGCTCGCCCGGAGGGCATCGACGGTCTCGGTGCGCTGGCGCAGCATCCGCCGGCCCGAGATGGCCCGGCCGAGCAACGCGCCGATCTCCTCGGCCAGCGCCGCGTCCGCGAGCCCGAACTGACCGGCCTCGGCAGGCCGGAGCAGCGTCAGCGCACCGTACCGGTGCGAGCCGTCGGTCATCGGCACGCACAGCAGCGACGTGGCCCCGAGCAGGGTCAGGAATGGCGGTCCGTCCGGGCTCGGGCCGAGAGCCAGCTCGTCGGCAATGTGGGTCAGCAGCAGCGTCTGCCCGGACTCGTGAACCTGCTCGGGTGCGGTGCCGGGGCCAGGATCGGAAGTTGCCACCGCATGCGTCAGCCCGGAAGACTCCGGATCGTCTGGCCCGGCGACGTAGTGCCTGCGGAGCTGACCGCGGCGGCTCAGGTCGACGATGGCCCAGGTGGCGAGGTCACCGGAGAGCAGCCGGGCACAGCGCTGCAGCAGCACCGACTCGCTGATCGTGGTGCTCTCCAGCAGCAGCCGGGCGGCGCCGGCCAGCAGGTCAAGCCGGCGGGCGGCAGTAGCGACGGCCGTGCCGTCGGCTCCGGCAGTGTCGGCTCCGGCAGTGTCAGTCCCGCAGTGTCGGGCGGATCACTGCCGGCCGCCGCCTGGCGCGCGGCCTTCTGCTGGCTCCCGGCCTGCTTGCCGGGTGGCCTGCTTGCCGGGGCCCTGGCGCTGGCCGCGCCGGGCTCATGGCTACGAGCAGCCGGTCAGCGTCGCCGCGGACACTCACCGGAACGATGACGAGATCGCTGCGGACTACGCCGTTGCTGCCCAGCATGCCGCAGGTCAGCCGGGCTCGCTTCCCGGTGCGCGCGACTGCCGCGAGCTGGGAGCGCGCTGCCGCACGCGCGGCCGGCTCCATCAGAGCCGTCAGTGATTTCCCGGTGGCGTAACCTGGCCCGACGCCGAGCACCTCGCAGGCGGACGAGTTCGCTCGCAGCACCGTGCCGTCCTGATCGACCACGTACAGCGGCAGCGGGGCAGCGGTGAACACCGCGTGCAGCAGCCGGCGCTCGGAGTGCAGTCCGTTGAGCGCACGTCCGTCCGCGCCGGATCCGGCCGACCCGCCTCCGGACAGTGCCTCGACAGCACCATCCAGCTCAGCGAGCGCCGCATCGAGTAGCGTCCCTGGCTCGGCCTGCGGCAGCTGGGCTGCCTGCCTGAGCGCGGCCGCCCGGTCCCGCAGGCCGCTGACCTCGCCGCCAGACGCTGATCGGTCAGGGCCCGGCATAATGCCACCAATCTTCGCGTCAGGTCACCATGGTATCGGCAGGCCTCAGCGGCGGCGTCGCTGCTGTTTGGCCTACTGCGCTGATCACCGGCCGCAGCCGCGCTGACCTGCCGGAGTTCTGCCAGTCTTCATCTGGAAGCTTTGCGAGGCCGGCCAGCCAGCTCGGCGAGCTGGCCGAGTTCCTGACGGCCGCCGTCCGCCCGGCCGGCTGTGCGCGTCGATGACCCTGCGCGCGACCTCGGTGGCGCGCAGGTTGCTGCGCTGGGAGACCTCTCGCATCCGCTCCAGCGCCTCCTCGGCGCTGCAGCCGAGCGCATGCATCAGGATGCCCTTGGCCTGGTCGACGACCGCGCGGGACTCGGCCGCGTCCTGGAGCTGCCTGGCGACCCGGCGGGTGTCGTCGTAGTCGGAGACCGCGCCTACGAGGGCGCCGCCGTAGGCGACCAGGAGCTCGGCAAGCTGGAGCCGCTCGGTATCCAGGGCGCGCGGCCGGAGGCCGAACAGGGACAGCGCGATGACCACGCTGCCGCGGTAGCTCAGCGTGACCGAACTCCGGATGCCAATGCGCAGGGCCGCCGCGGTGAACTCGGGCCAGCGGGTCTCGGTCAGGGTGTCCTGGCAGCTCACAGGGGTGCCATCGGCGATGGCATCGATCAGCGGCCCGCGCCCGGTCGCGACCTGGACCTCGATCAGGCGCGACGGCTCCGGGTGACTGGCCGCCTGACTGGCCAGCTCGCCCTCCCGCCAGACAGTGACGGTGGCCGCAGCGCAGCCGTGCACCTGGCTTGCGGCCAGGCCCGTCAGCTGGCTGAGCGCCCGCTCTTCGGTCGCCGCTGCCAGACTGAGGAGCGCGGCGGCGCGGTCGGCGAGATCAGAGCCAGGCACCGCGCCCCCTCTCGTTACCGGCCAGCGTCCCCAGCTGCCTTCGGCTGGGCACCCAGGCCCTCGTCGACGGTCTCGTACAGGGTGAGCTTGTCAGCCAGGCCGGTAATCCACAGCGTCTTGGTGTACCGGTACCTGGCGCCGGCCAGGGCGAGCGAGCCGCCGGCCGCCTCTGCCTTCTTCCAGTGGCCGACAATCACGGCGAGCGCGCTTGTGTCCAGGAAGTCGACGTCAGCCAAGTCGAGAATAATTCGGTTATGGCTGATCTGTGCGGCGGTGAGGCATTCGTCGAGCTGAGGACTCGTGACGATGTCCAGATCGCCATGGATCGTGATGACAGCGCAGTCACCACGGCTCTCGGACGAGAGCCAGGCATCTTCCACAGTCCACTCCCAGGATCGGATCTGACATTAACGGTATACCGGCTCATAGCACGGGTGCACGTGCTCTGGGCCCGCTGCATACACCGTAATCCGCCGGGAAGGTAGCCTGCGGGCGGGCCGGAATGCCCGGCGCGGCGAGCCGTCCGAGACCGGTCTGTGCGTGACCGGCCGGGTGACGGCGCCCGGCGGATATGGTCACTGCGGGCGGGCCGGTGAGGCGCCAGGCAGGCGAAGGCAGGAGCAGGTTGTGGTCGACCAGGCTGGAGACGGCGGCACCATCCGCCACGCCGCCTGGTTCTACCGAACGCCAGCGGAGTACCTGGCCGCGATCGAGGACTTCGCAGGCGCCGGGGAGGCGGCGGGCGAGCCGGTGCTGATCGCCGTTCCGCACGCACAGCTCCCGGCCGGCTGGCATGCCGGTCCGGCCCTCATGGTGGCCGATATGGCCGAGCTGGGGCGCAACCCGGCCCGGATCATCCCTGCGCTGCGCGAGTTCTGCGGTCAGCACCCGAACCAGCGGGTGCGTTACCTCGGCGAGCCAGTCTGGGCGGGGAGGTCGGCGGCCGAACTGCGCGAGGGTGCCAGACACGAGGCGCTGCTCAATCTCGCTTTCGCCGGCGTGCCGATCACCATCATGTGCCCGTACAACAGCGCCCAGCTTCCGCAGTCGGTGCTGGCCGACGCCCGCGCGACTCATCCGGTGCTCCGGCAGGATGGCGCGGAGACGGACTGCGCCGACTACCGCGAGCCTGCCGATTTCCTCACGACCCTGGGCAAGCCGCTGCTGGCGCCGGCCAGCGCGCAGTCGCTTGAGTACGCGGGCGACCTGCGCCAGGTCCGTGCGCTGGTCGGCGCATTCGCGCAGCGCTCCGGCCTGGCTCCGGCTCGGTGCACGGATCTGGTGATTGCCGCAAGCGAGGTGGCGGCTAACACGCTGCGGCACACCGGCGGGACCGGCGTCGTGCGGCTCTGGTCAGCTGGCAACGAGGTCCTGTGCCAGCTGGAAGACAACGGCTTTATCGCTGACCCGCTGGCAGGGCACTGGCGTCCCGCCAGGGATATGCCGGGTGGTCAGGGACTATGGCTGGTCAATCAGGTATGCGATCTTGCCGAGATCAGGACCGGCGAGTGCGGCACGACGATCAGGCTGCACATGGACCGCCGGCTGTAGCCGGGGCAATTCCTCAGCCGGGCGTTTGGGCGCCAGGATCCGGGTAGCTGTGCAGGGGCCACGGGCGAGGGTTGTTGGAGTAAAGATGAGTTTGCCGGCGCGTCAGCAGCGGATCCTGGATGGAATAGGGGACACCCTGCGGATCAGTGAGCCGCGGCTGGCCGCCATGTTCGCGATCTTCACGCGCCTGCACCGCAACGAGCCTGAGCCGAGCCGGGAACGACTGGCGATACCCGCGCCAGCTGGCTGGCTGGCCGCCCTGGCCGGGCGCCTGCCAGGCTGGCCGGCCAGCAGCCTCAGACGCAACTGGCGGCGGATGCTGGTGCTGAGCCAGGTTGCGATCGCCTTCATCGTGCTGCTGCTGGTCGTCGGTCTCACCGCGCACGCCCCGCCTGGCTGCGGGGGCACGCGCGTCACCCGCGCCGCCGTGTCAGCCTCGCGCGACCAGGAATGCCCGGCCCAGGCTGGCGCCGGGGTTGCCCCGCTCGGCAAGTAGCGGCTCGCGCTCAGCTCATCGCGCCCCTGCGCGGCCCCTCAGTCCCGCAGGTCCTGAGCGCGAAGGGCCTCAGTCCCGCAGGTTCTGAGCGGGACGGGGCCAGTCCTCCCTCAGCCCGCAGATCCTTAGCGTGACAGGGCCAGGCGCCGGGAGCGCCTGGCCCTGTCTAGTTTCCTGCCAGCCTCTCAGCGTGCCGCGACCTCCGGCTGCGGCAGCTGCTGCCCGAGCTCCGCCAGGTTCTGGCAGAAGATGCGGTAGCTGCGCAGAGCCTCGCGAAGCTGCTCGGTGTCACCGGGGTCGCCCGACACGCTGCCCGCTGGCACGAGCGCGGCCTGCCGCTGCTGCAGGGTCTGCACGAGTGCGCTGACAGCCGCATCCGCGGCCGCCGCGGCCTGCTGGACAGATCCGCGGGGATCGTCCACGAACATGGCCTGGATGTCGTGCCACCTCTCGTCCAGGCCTGGCGCCGAGGCGCCCGCATCCTGCACGGTATCTGCGGGGCTGCCGAGGCCGTCCCCGGCTGGCTCCGCCGTTACCGCGGTGACCTCAGTGACCTCGGCCACGACCACGTCCGGCTCGTCGCTGAGCGTGCCGCGTCCCAGCGGGTCCTCCTCCAGGTCGCCGGTCCCGTCGCGGCCGAGGTCCGCATCGTGGCCGTCGCCCTCGTCGAGGACGACGAGGTCGGGATCGGGCGTGCGGTCGCTGCCAGCGGCGGCCTCGGTGCCGTACGCGGGATCGCCGCTGTACGCGGGATCGGCGCTGTACGCAGGATCGCCGCTGTAGGCCGGCTGGGTGCCGTCAGCGATATCGGTGCCGTCAGCGAATCCGGTGCCGTCCGTGCGGCCGGCGTCGGTGACGCCACCCGGTCCGGCGACGTAGCTGGGCTCAAGGACCTCGTCGGCATCGGTGTCGATGCTTCCGTTAGCGGCCCGGTCGGGCTGTGACGTCATAGCGCTTCCTCCGTTTTTACCGCTGGGATTCTGGCTGGTCCCTGACCGGCGTCCCTACCGAGACGCTGTCGGGCCCGGCTGGCGAGACCGGGACCGCCGTCTCGCCGTCTGAGTAGGTCGACTCCGGGTAAGCCGTCTGCGATGCCGGCGCGTCTGTCATAGCCGCGTCCGCTGCCGTGGGGTCCGCCGGAGCGTCGGCAGCAGGCACTGCCTGGCCGGGCTCGCCCAGCAGGTCGGAGAACAGCGCCCGGTAGTGGATCAGGGCCTGCCGCAGGTCCTCAGTGGCGGCACTGCCGACCGCGGCGTTCCTGCTGATCTCCTGGGCTGCGCGGAAGTGGCCGACGGTCTGAGCGTGCTCGACCGAAAGGTCCGAGAGCACCTGCTCGTCGTCCCCGGTCGGGTAACCGCGCTCCTGCATGACGGTGGTCACCAGGGAGTACGCATCGGCGACAGCGCTTTCCGGTGAGTCGACGAAGCGCTCCTGGACGGTCACCCAGTCGGCCGCGTACCTGGCGCGCGATGCCTCGCTGAGCGGCCTGATGTCAAGCTTGCGCACCCGCCGCTGCCGGTCGGTCAGCTCGGCCTCGGCGCGCAGTCTGCTGTTCTGCTCGGTGACGGCCCGGTCGTACTCGGGTCCGAACTTCTGCTTGAGGCGGCGTCGGCGCGCTGTCATGGCGGCCGCCACTAGCGCGGCGATAACCACGATTATCACCACGATGACGATTACCGTAGACATGGGAACCTCCTGCTTTAGGTTGCCGTCCCGCTTTCCCGGCTCAGCCAGTTCAAACAATTGCGAAGCGCTGTTATCGGGATGCGTCAGCCGTCAGGCGGCGGCTTCGCGCTGGCCGGAAGCGGGAGCGGCCTCGGCTGAGCCGCGATCGCAGGACGGCCCGGCCGCGGTGCACGCGTGACAGCGCGGTGCCGACGGGCGTGCCCATCTGCGAAGCGGCCTCTTTATAGCTGTATCCCTGCACGTCAACGAGGTAGACAGCCAGCCTGAAGCGGGCCGGCACTGAGCGCAGCACGGCCTCGATCTCCAGCCAGGACAGCCGGGTCAGGACATGCTCTTCGGCTGACGGCAGCTGACTGAGGCGGGCTGCGTCGGGCGGCAGCGGCCCGGTCGGCGAGAGTTCCAGAAAAGGCTCACGCTGTGTTTTCCGATAGCTGCTGAGAAAGATGTTCAGCATGATGCGGTGCAGCCAGGCGCGGACATTCGTGCCCGGCTGATAGCTATGAAAGCTGGCGCACGCCTTCGCCATTGTCTCCTGCACCAGGTCCTCGGCGTCGTGCGCGTGCCGGGTCAGCCGCAGGGCGGACCGGAGCAGCATCATCCGGTGCGGAAGTGCCTCACTCTCGAACCTGGCCGCCAGCTCCCGGCTCATCCGCTGGCGAGCGGTCCCGGCCATGCGCGTTGCCTCCCTCTGCTTTCGCCTGAACTACCAGGCCAGCCGCCAGCTAAACGGAAAGCACCGCGATCATGGTCCGGCAACAGCCAGCGACGACGGCGGGAGCAGCATCCAGCCGCCGTCAAGGCTGATGCCGGGCGTCAGACGCGGCCAGAAGGCGGTGGCTGCCTGCTACCGGTACCCGCTGGGCCGACTGACCGAGATTGGCGGCTACGCGCAGGCGGCCGCGCTCGACAACCAGCCAGCGCGCTGCCTCGTCGAAGCGCACCCGCACCTGGTCAAGGCGCGGATCGGTCAGCTCGGGCCAGCTGCGCCGCAGCGCGATCAGCTCGCGGTACCAGGCGAGTAGCTCGCGGTGCGGGGGAGCGCCGGGCTCGGACCAGTCCAGCCGCGACCGGGTAAAGGTAGCTTCGTCCTGCGGGTCGGGTACCTCGGCTGATTGCCAGCCGTGCTCGGCGAACTCGGCCCGGCGGCCGCGGGACACCGCGGCGCCGAGCTCGGGATCGCGATGATCGGTGAAGTACTGCCACGGCGTGCTTGCGCCCCATTCCTCGCCCATGAACAGCATCGGGGTGAATGGACCGGTCAGGACCAGGCCCGCACCGACTTTCAGCAGGCCAGGACAGATCCCGGCGGAGATCCTGTCCCCGGTGGCGCGATTGCCGACCTGGTCATGATCCTGCAGGAAGCTAACGAACCGGTAGGCCGGCAGGCGCAGGACGTCCACCGGGGCGCCATGGGTGCGCCCGCGGAACGAGGACCAGATGCCGTCGTGATAGAAGACCCTCGTCATCGTCTTGGCCAGGGCCGCGAGCGAGCCGAAGTCGGCATAGTAGCCCTGCCGCTCGCCGGTAATAGCGGCGTGCACCGCGTGGTGGAAGTCGTCGCTCCACTGAGCCGTGAGCCCGACGCCTCCCGCCTCCCGCGAGGTGACCAGCCGCGGGTTGTTGGCGTCGGACTCGGCGATCAGCACCAGCTCGCGGTTGAGCCGGGCCGACAGCGACTGGGCTTCGGCAGCCAGTTCCTCGAGCAGGTGCCGCGCGCGGGTGTCGGCCAGCGCGTGCACGGCGTCCAGTCGCAGCCCGTCCAGGTGGAAGTCGCGGAGCCACATCAGTGCGTTACTGATGATGAACTCCCGCACCTCGTCGGAGCCAGGCTGATCCAGGTTCACTGCCGGCCCCCACGGTGTGACGTGAGCGTCAGTGAAGTAAGGCCCGAAGTCCGCCAGCCGGTTGCCGATCCCGACGTGGTTGTAGACGACGTCCAGCACAACGCCGAGCTTTCTGGCATGGCAGGCATCAACGAATCGCTTCAGCCCGTCCGGTCCGCCGTAAGCCTCGTGCACCGCCCACAGGCTGATGCCGTCATAGCCCCAGCCGCGGCGGCCGGGGAAAGCCGCCACCGGCATGATCTCCACGATGTCGACTCCGAGGTCGCGCAGGTAGTCGAGGTGCGCGCAGGCAGCATCGAACGTGCCCTCCGGGGTGAAGGTGCCGATGTGCAGCTCATACAGGACAGCGCCGGGCAGCGGCACGCCGCGCCAGCCGTCGTCAGTCCAGCCGAACGCCGCGTGATCGTAGACCTGGCTCAGTCCTGACGGCCCGTCGGGCTGCCGGGGGGAGCGGGGGTCGGCCAGCAGATCACCGCCGTCCAGCCGGAATCCGTACCGTGCCTCCGGTGCTGCCTCAGCGATCGTGACGCTCCACCAGCCGCCGCCGGCCGCGCGCATCGTGTGGTGACGGCCGCTGACCTCGGCGTCCACCTGGCCGGCCGCCGGTGCCCAGACCCGGAACTCGGTCACGGCCGCTCCGCCGTCTCGCCGGCCGGCGCGAGCAGCGCGACCGGCAGGTCCCCGGTCAGGTCGGCGAGTGCAAGCCGGCCAGCACCGGTCGCGCCCTCCGGTGCAGTGTGCTCCGCTCCGGTGAGCACGTCCCGCCACCGCCCGGCAGGCACGGTCAGCGCGGTGTTCTGCCATCCGCCCAGCCGGCGCAGCCCGGCTGGCAGCCTGGTCGCGACAGTGATCGCCCGTGCGCCGCGGCTGAACGCGATCACATGGGCCGCCGCGGCACCGCTGGCCGACAGCGGCTGATAGCCGCCCGCGAACCAGCCGGGGTGCTCGCGGCGCAGGTGCAGCGCACGCGAGGTCACGAGTAGCTTGGCTGCGTCGAGCCAGGCCTGCCCGGCCGGGCCGTCGGGCACCGGGCCGTCAACGCCGGTCTCCGGCAGTAGCGCCAGCATGCAGATGCGGTGCTCGTAGTCGACGGGCCTGCGGTTGTCCGGGTCAACCAGCGACAGCCCGGTGAGCTCGCACCCCTGGTAGACGTCGGGCACGCCCGGCATGGTCAGCTGAATCAGCTTGGCGCCCAGGGAGTTCGCGGCCGCATCCGGCCCGATGGCGGCCACGAACGCCGCAATGCCGGCGGCGATCTCGCTGTCGGCGAGCGCCCGCCGGGCGAAGCTGATGGCCGCCGTTTCGTACCGCGGCTCCGGCTCGGTCCACGATGTGGTCAGCTTTGCCTCCCGCATCGCCTTGCGCAGGTACTCGGTCAGCCTGTCGTCGTCGATCGGCCAGGCGCCCACGAGCGTCTGCCACATCAGGTACTCCGTCGGCGGGTCCGGCGGCCTGGCACCGGGGAACGAGGCAGCTCGCTGGTGCCAGGACGTCACCTCACGGGCCCAGTCCTCCGGCGACTCGGCCAGGGTCGCCAGCCGGGCTCGCACATCCTCCTGGCGCTTGGTGTCGTGCGTGGACAGCGTCGTCATCGTGGCCGGCCAGTCCTCGCTGAGCCGCCGCGCGAACTGGTGGAACTCCGCGGTACTGCCGCCCGGATGATCCGGGTCCGCGCCCACCTCGTTAGCACTGACCAGTCGCGTCCACCGGTAGGCGGCGGTGTCCTCCACGCCCTTCGCCTGGACGGCCGAGCACACCTGCTGGAACCTGATGATCAGCTCATCCCGGGCGGCCCGGTCGCGGCCGGGCACGCCGCGGCCCAGCAGCAGAGCGGCGATGAGGTCGACGGCGGCATGCAGGCGGCCGGGCAGCCGGCGTCTGGCCGCTGCGGCAGCCTCGCCGATCTGCGCGACGCTGCGAGCCGGAGGCGGCTCGCCTGGCACCTCGTAGGCGCGGTACACCTCGAAGGCGGCGAGTAGCTCGGCCAGGATGCCGCGCAGGTCCTCCGCCTGGAGCGCGGCCAGGACCGGGTCCGTGATCCGTCGAATTACCCGGCTGAGCCGTGCCACCTCGGCGCTCAGCTGCTCGCCCGCGACTTCGCGGCGGCCCGACCAGGCGGCGCTCGCGAAGTCACCGGAAGCGCCGGTGAAGGCGGCGTACTCGCTCCCGAGACGGCCCGCCCCCGTCCGGTCAGTGAACAGCTGGCCTACTGCCGCCAGCGCGTCGTAGCCGGTCGTCCCCGCGCACTGCCAGTCGCCGGGCAGTTCCTCACCGGCGGCCAGGATCTTCTCGGCCACGATCCAGTTGCCGCCCGCCGCCGTTGCCAGCTGCCGGAGGTAGCCGCGCGGGTCGGCGAGGCCGTCCGGATGATCGATCCGCAGACCGTCGATGAGGCCCTCGGCGACCAGCCCGAGCAGCAGCCCGTGGGTGGCAGCGAACACATCAGGCTCCTCGACCCTGATCGCGATCAGCGAGCTGATGTCGAAAAACCGCCGCCAGTTCAGCTCGGCTGCCCCGGCGCGCCAGCTGTCGAGCCGGTAGTGCTGCGCCGCCAGCAGGTCAGGCAGCGGCAGTTCCGCCGGTACCCGGCCGGACGGGCAGCACATGCCCCTGGTACCGCAGCACCGGCGCATCGTCCGCCAGCGTCACGTCACCGTCCGCGGCATCGCCGGTCACGGCCGTCGCGCCGGGGATCTCGCCAAGACGCGACAGCCGGAAGTCGGCCGTGCACTGGTGCAGCGGCCGGGCCAGGATCGGCAGCAGCATCCGGCCCTGGCCGCCGTCCCAGTCGATATCGAACCAGTGCGCACAGGGGGAGCCGGGTCCCCTCGCGAGCACCGACCAGAGCTGCCGGTTCAGGTACTCCGGCGCCGGAACCGCCATGTGGTTCGGCACGACGTCGACAACCAGGCCGATGCCGCGGCGGGCGAACCTGGCGGCCAGGTACCGGAAGCCATCCTCGCCGCCGAGGTCGGCCGAGATGCGGGAGTGGTCGACGACGTCGTAGCCGTGTGCCGAACCGGGTGCAGCCTGCAGGACGGGCGACAGGTAAGCGTGCGTGACGCCGAGGTCGGCCAGGTAGCTGTCGAGGTCAGCGGCGTCCGCGAAGCCGAACTCGGCGTGCAGTTGCAGCCGGTAGGTCGAGGCTGGCACGCGCGGCCGCCGGCCGTCAGACACGGCGCAGCAGTCTCAGCGACCGGCCGGGAAGCGTCAGGATGTCACCCGGCTTCACCATGGCATTGTCACCTGGCGGGCACGGATCGGCGGTGTCGAGTTCCAGTGCCCACTCCTCGCCGTAGCCCTCCGGGATGGTGAACTCGACACCGTGCTCGGCTGCATTGAACAGCAGCAGGAATGACTCGTCTCCGATCCGCTCGCCACGCGGGTCCGGCTCGCTGATCGCGTCCCCGTTCAGGAACACTGCCAGCGACTTCGCGAAGCCGGCAGCCCAGTCACCGTCCGTCATTTCCGCTCCGCCCGGTGTCAGCCAGGCGATGTCGCCGAGGTGGTCCCGCGTTCCGCGGCCCGCCTCGCCGGTGAAGAACCGCCGCCGCCTGAAGACCGGGTGATCGGCCCTGAGCCTGATCAGCGAGCGAACGAACGGATAGATCGACGGCCACGTTTCCTCGCTGTGCTGACGTGCGGCAGTCGATGCGGCTTCCTCCGGCCAGTGCACCCAGGACAGCTCATTGTCCTGGCAGTAGCCGTTGTTGTTGCCGTGCTGGGTGCGCCCGAGCTCGTCACCTGCCAGCAGCATCGGCACTCCCTGCGACAGCAGCAGGGTGGTCAGGAAGTTGCGCTGCTGACGCGCTCGCAGCGCCAGCACCTCCGGATCATCGGTCGGTCCCTCGGCGCCGCAGTTCCAGGAGCGGTTGTCGTCGCTGCCGTCCCGGCCGTCCTCGCCGTTGGCCTCGTTGTGCTTGTGGTCATAGCTGACCAGGTCCGCCAGCGTGAAGCCGTCGTGACAGGTCACGAAGTTCACCGAGGCGATCGGCCGCCTGTTGTCGCTGTCGTAGAGGTCGGCCGAGCCGGTGAGCCGCGAGGCGAGTTCCGGCAGCGTCGCCGGCTGACCCCGCCAGAAGTCGCGCACCGCGTCCCGGTACTTGCCGTTCCACTCGGTCCACAACGGCGGGAAGTTGCCCACCTGGTAGCCACCGTCCCCGACGTCCCACGGCTCGGCGATCAGCTTGACCCCGGAGACGACCGGGTCCTGCTGAACCAGGTCGAAAAACGCCGACAGGCGGTCCACGTCGTGGAACTGCCTGGCCAGCGCCGCGGCAAGGTCGAATCTGAAGCCGTCGACATGCATCTCGGTGACCCAGTACCGCAGCGAGTCCATGATCAGCTGCAGCACGTGCGGACTGCTCATCAGGAAGGTATTGCCGGTGCCGGTGGTGTCGAAATAGTGCCGCCGGTCGGCGTCGGAGAGCCGGTAGTAGTTCGCGTTGTCGATGCCGCGGAACGACAGCGTCGGCCCGAGCTGGTTGCCCTCGGCCGTGTGGTTGTAGACGACGTCGAGAATGACCTCGAGACCCGCCTCGTGCAGGGCCCGCACCATCGACTTGAACTCCGGCACCTGCTCGCCGAGCTGCCCGGAGGAGGAGTAGGCGTTGTGCGGGGCGAGGAAGCCGATCGTGTTGTAGCCCCAGTAGTTCGACAGGCCGCGCTCGGCCAGGTGGCCGTCGTTGATGAACTGATGCACCGGCATCAGCTCTACCGCTGTCACGCCGAGGTCCAGCAGGTGCTCGATCACTGCCGGATGAGCGAGGCCCGCGTAGGTGCCGCGCTGTTCCTCGGGCACAGCCGGATGCAGCTTCGTCAGCCCGCGGACGTGCGCCTCGTAGATGACGCTCTGATGGTAAGGAGTGCGCGGCGAATGGTCGTTCCCCCAGTCGAAGTACGGGTTGGCCACCACGCACTTCGGCATGGACGGCGCCGAGTCAGCGCGGTTAGGCCGGCGGTCACGGCCGTCGCCGAACTCGTAGCCGAAGACCGGCTGTCCCCAGCGGACCTCGCCCTCGATCGCCTTGGCGTACGGGTCGAGCAGGAGCTTGGCCGGGTTGCACCGGTGCCCGGCCTTCGGCTCGTAGGGACCGTGCACGCGGAAGCCGTAACGCTGGCCCGGCCCGATCCCGTACAGATAGCCATGCCAGATGAAGCCGTCGACCTCCGTCAGCGAGAACCGCTCCTCGTTGCCGTCCGCGTCGAACAGGCACAGCTCGACCTGCTCGGCCGCCTCGGAGTACAGCGCGAAGTTGGTGCCGACGCCGTCGTAGGAGGCACCAAGCGGGTAGCTGACGCCCGGCCAGATGGACTTACCGGTCATGAGTTACTCAGTCACCTTTCCTGCTGGGGATGCCGCCGCTTCCTCGGCGGCGTGCATGTCGCCCGGCGTCGGGGATGATGGCGGCGAAACGTCGCCGGGCGTGCGGGGCGTCGTGGCCGGCGGCGGGGTTCCGGGCGGGCGGTCGTTGTAGGTCACCTCGACCTGCTGCTCGGGCCGGCGCTGATTCTGCAGCGCCTGCAGCGCCATCGACGCGCGGTCCGCCTCTGTCAGCGGCGGCTGGATCATGGCGCGCGGCCAGAGCCGGCGGGCAAGTACCACGTTGACCTCCGCCGCGTACACCGTGCCCTGGACACCGAAGTAGATCCAGGCCACCAGCCCGAGGACGGTGGCGAAGATGCCGTAGACCGAGTCGCTGCCCAGGTAGTGGTGCACCAGGTAAGCGCCCAGCGCCTGGAGGACAGTCCAGAAAATCCCTCCGGCGATAACGCCGGGCAGCAGCTGGCGGGGCCGGACGACATGCGGTGTCAGCACCCGGAAGCCGAGGTAATACAAGCCGATGTTGGCCAGAGTCGCCAGGGCCTGAGCCAGCGCCCGGAAGGCGAAGGCATGATGTCCGTAGGTCACCAGCCCGGCCAGCAGTGTGCCGATTATCACGCCGAGCGCCAGTACCAGCAGGAAGATCACGCTGCGGCCCAGCCGCGGAACGTAGCCGGGCCGGGCCGGTCCGGGCAGGTTCCACACCTGCGTCATGGCGAACAGGCCCGGCCTGGGCGAGCCGGGTCACGCCCCAGAACAGCAGGAGCAGCCCGACGACCAGGCTGGCCACCGTCGATCGCCTAAGGCCGTGAATGTTGCTGGCCAGCTGCTTGCCGATGAGCGGGAACTGGCTCGTCGCCCCGCTGATGATCTGGTTGCGCAGGGACGGGTCCCCTGCCGCCACGTTGACGAGGACGGTCACGAGGATAAGGAGCAGCGGGAAGACGGAGACGAAAGCGGCATAGGCGAGGTTCGTGACCAGGGCGCCGGCGTTGTCGTCGCCGAATTTCTTGATCACGCCGAACAGGAACGCGCTCGGAGTATGCCGCTGCTGTGCCGTATCGGCCCGGCGCAGCGCCTTCTCCACCGGGTTCACGGCACCTCCACGTCGCCTGCTGGCGGCAGCACTCAGGTACCCCCCGCCTCGCCTCGCCCTGTCGGACCGCAAGCTTCCCTGTCCGATTGCCGGCAAACTCGGACAGCCTGCCGCAGATGTTTGCCCGCCGTCTCCGGGGCACCAGGCAGCCATGACATCCCCAGCCAGTCGGTCGACTCGGCGGACAGTACTGATCGCGGGCGGCGCGAACGTGTTCGTGGCCGTGATCAAGCTCGCGGCCGGGATCCTGGCCGGCTCAAGCGCCATGCTGGCCGAGGCCGCGCACTCGATCGCCGATACGCTCAACCAGGCCTTCCTGCTGACGTCGGTGCACCGCTCAGAACGTCCCGCGGACACCCAGCACCCGTTCGGCTACGGCCAGGAGCGCTACTTCTGGTCGCTGCTTGCTGCCTTCGGAATCTTCATCGCCGGCGCTGGCTTCTCGGTATTCGAGGGCATTCTGGCGCTGCTCCGCCCGGAGAAGGGCGGCACTGTGCTGATCGCCTATGTCGCCCTGGGCCTGTCCGGCCTGGCCGAGGGCGTGTCGCTGGCGCGGGCGGCCGGCCAGACCAGGCAGCAGGCACGCGACCGGCACCTGGGCCTGATCGCGCACATCAGGACCAGCCCGGATACCACGGTCAAAGCCGCCTTCTTCGAGGACAGCGTCGCCATTGTCGGCCTGGTGCTGGCCTTCGCCGGGATTCTGCTGCGGCAGCTGACCGGCTCGGAGGTCTACGACGCGGCCGCCTCGATGGCGATCGGCGTCCTGCTGGTCGCCGCGGCCTTCCGGCTCGGTGCCGACAACAGGGACCTGCTGATCGGCAAGGCGGCAGACCCGGAACAGCTGAAGCTCATCGAGTCAGTGATCGAGGCCACCGCCGGCATTACCGCCGTGCTGGAGCTGCTCACCATGCGAGTCGGCCCTGACACCCTGATCATCGCGGCCAGGGTCGCCTTCGACGACGGCATCAGCGCGGATCAGGCCGAGGACCTGGCTGACGATATCGACCGCAATCTCGGGGAGCAGCTCACGGTCACGCCGCACGTCTTCCTGGATCCGACCCAGCTGCCAGGAAACGAGCCAGCCGAAGTGATCGCCCGCCGGCCAGCGAAGTTCGGCAGTGAATGAAGTCCCGATTCGGGGTTAGCGGGGCGCTATGACTGCCCGTTCAGACACCGAAGCCGGGTCCGGTTCCGGGGGCAACGTCCTGACTGCCCTGGACACCAAGATCCCCACCTCATTCATCTGGTCGCTGACCCTGCTGGCGACACTTGGCGGATTCCTGTTCGGCTACGACACCTCGAACATCGGCTCCGCGCTGAACTTCGTTCCCTACCACCTGACTGGCTTCGCGCTTGGCTACCTGGTCTCCGGTGCCTCCCTCGGCGCCGCCGCCGGGGCACTCACGGCCGGCCCGCTGTCTGACCGCTTCGGCCGCAAATACTTGCTGATGGCTGATGCCGCGATCTACGCGATCGGTGCCATCGCCTCGGCGCTCACTCCCGATGCGGCCGTGCTGCTGATCTCCCGGACGCTCATCGGCGTCGCTATCGGCGCGGACTCAGCGATCGCCACCGCCTACATCGCCGAATACGCGCCGCGCGGCCGCCGCGGCTCCCTCAGCATGCTGCAGCAGTGGATGATCACTGTCGGCATCCTGGTGTCCTACATTGTCGCGCTCATCGTCCTGTCGGCGTGGCCGCACAGTGCCGCGAGCGTCGGCTGGCGGCTCATCCTCGGTCTGGGCGCGGTGCCGGCCCTCGTCGGGCTTGTGCTCCGGTCCTCGATGCCGGAGTCACCGCGGTGGCTGCTGCGCCACGGGAAGTACCCGCAGGCTCGGGACGCGCTCGGGCGCCTCGGAGTCGAGGTCTCGGTCGAGGAAGTCGAGCAGACCGCGAGGACGCTCCAGCTACATGACTCCAGGGAGCAGCGCGCCAGGGCCCGGTGGACTCCGGGCGTCAGGCGGGCGCTGATCGTGGTCTGCGTGTTCTTCGTCTTCCAGCAGATCACCGGCATCAATGTGCCGCTGTACTACGGGCCGCACCTGCTGGGCTCGCTGTTCAGCAGCAGCCACTCGCTGGTGAACACCACCATCGCGGGCGTCGAGGTGACCGCGATCATGACCGCCGTCAACGTGGCGGCAACCTACCTCGGCTTCCGCTGGATCGACAAGATCGGCCGCCGGAAGCTGTCGATGGCCGGGTACACCGGGATGGCGCTATCGGCGGTCGTGGCGGCGGGCGGCCTGACCTTCCTGACCGGTACCCCCAAGATCGTGGTGGTGATGGTCGGCCTCGACCTCTTCATCGCCTCGTTCGCCATGGGTGTCGGCGGGACCGGCTGGCTGCTGCAGGGCGAGGTGTTCCCGACCGCGGTGCGCGGGCAGGCCGCGGCGATCGCCGCCACGGTCGACTGGCTGGCGAACTTCGCTCTGATCGAGGTCTTCCCGAGCACGCAGAGCGCTATCGGGCTGGGCTGGGTCCTCGTTGTCTTCGCCGCGCTGTGCCTGATGGCCATCCTGTTCATCAGCCTGTTCCTGCCCGAGACCAAGGGCCACTCAGTGGAGGAGATTACCGCGTTGTTCGAGAAGCCGGCCCGGCAGGCAGTCGCGGCCTCGGCAGAGTCGCCCGCCGGGACCTAGCTCTTGGCTGCCGGGCGGGTCGCAGGCGGCGGCGCTCCTGACCCGCCGTCTTCGGCTTGCCGGCAGCCTGAGCATCCGGGCCTGGCGTCACCGCCGCGCCCGGATGCTGCAGCCGCTCAAGTGCGGCGTGCGGTAGCTGCCGCAGGTGCAGGTCACTGAAGACCGGTGCCCTGGCGACCAGGATCACGCCGGTGACCATGGCAATGACGCCCGCAAGCTGGACCGCGACCAGCAGCGGTGTGATGTGCACGACATCGCCGAAAACCACGATGCCGAGCACGATGCCGGCAAATGGCTCAGCGGCGGTAATGGCCGGCAGCGAGGAGTGCAGCGGAGCGGCATTGAAGGCGTTCTGCATGAGCCACAAGCCGATCAGGCTGGCGACCACGGTCGCGTAGCCGGGCCAGTGGACCAGCAGGTGCAGCGGGTGGCCACCGTCGATGACCTGCACGCTGCGCCGGGTGAAGGCATCCGCGACACCGAGGATCAGCCCGGCCGCGGTTCCGGTCAGCGTGGCCCGCACGCCACCGGATCGCCTGCGCCCGAGCTGGACGAGCGCCACCGCGATGAGGGCGATGACTGCGGCGGCGGGCCAGTGCGAGAAGGAGCCGACGGAGACTGACGGCGATTTCACCGACCGGGTCAGCGAGAGTGCAGCCACGCCGGCGCACAGCAGGAGAGCGCCGATAATCTCCGCCTTGCGCAGGGCCTGACCGGACAGTGGGACCGCGAGCACGAGCGCGAAGATCAGGCTGGTCGTGAGCAGCGGCTCGCTAACCGACAGGTCGAGATGGCCGAGCGTCCAGGCGGACAGCAGGTCGCCGGCGATCAGGAGCGCGATTCCGGCGAGCCACCGCCGGTTCCGGACCAGATGCGCAATCAGCTTAAAACGGAGAAACTGGGTGTCGCGTTCTTGCTCAGCCGCATGCTGCTGGAGCACGAAGCCAAAGCCTGACAGCATGGCCGCCACCAGGGTGACCGCTATGTACACCGAGGTCCTCTCATCGTGATACGGGCTACTCCCCTCGTCCTGCCTGGTCAAACAGCCAGGATCCAGGGCCCTGAAGAAACGGCGTCCGCCGGGGGGACGGCGGCGCGCCGCTGCCTGCGATCTGTCCAACGACCGCGAGAGCGCCGGCGTTCGCCAGCTCGCCGGCAGCTACGGAAAATGTGCCGGCACCTTGCAATCCGAAGATGTTACGCGGCTCACCCGGGGGCCGGCTCCAAGCTGACGCATACGTGCCGGCGAGCGGGGCAGCGACCGGAGGTGATCAGCTATGCCCTGGCCCTTGGCGCCGCTGCCGCAAACGCGGCCGGGAACGTGCTCAACCGGAAGGCGTCGCGGGAAGAGCCGGACCGCGCTGAGTTCCGCCTGCGGCTGATAGCGGGCTTGCTGCGCAGGCCGGCCTGGCTGAGCGCGGTCGGGCTGATGATCTTGTCCTTCGCCCTGAGCGCTACCGCCCTCGGCACCGGCGAGCTGGCCACCGTGCAGATCGTGATCATCCTCGACCTTCCGCTGACCCTGGTCGGCGGCGCGCGCGTGCTCGGCGGGCATCTCGGCCGGCGGGAATGGGTGGCGATCAGCGCGCTGACAGCGGGCGTGGCCGCGCTCCTCGTGCTCCTCGATCCGCACGCCGGTACTCAGGCTGCGCGCATACCGGCCACGGACTGGATCCTGGGCTCGGCGGCCAGCGCCGGCGCTATCGCGGTGCTGTTCGCCGCTGCCAGGTTCAAGGCGACGAAGGCGGCCAGGGCCAGCCTGCTCGGCATCGCGGCCGGCCTTGGTTACGGGCTGACAGCGGCCTTTACCAAGGGCATGACGCAGGAGTTCAGCGCCCGCGGCCTGGCCGGCGTGCTGGCATCCTGGCAGCTCTACGCTCTCGCGATCACCGGGCTGGCCTCGGTGTGGCTGCTGCAGAATGCCTACCATGCAGGCACGCTGGCAGCAGCGCAGCCAGGCATCACGCTCGCCGACCCGGTGGTCTCCACCCTCTGGGGCGTGCTGGTGTTCGGTGAGGAGATCCGGCACGGCCCGATCCTGCTCCTGGCACTCCTGCCGGCGGCTGCCGTCGCCGCCGGAGCCGTGCTCCTGTCCCGGTCTGCGGTTATGCAGGCCACCCAGGATGACGAGAGTGCCGGCTCCCGGTCGCAGCCAGCGGTCTCATCCGCCGAGACGGGGTAGCCGCCTCAGCCGGGGCTGCTGCGCGGCGTCCGCCTGGGCAGCCCGGCTGAGGTGCGGGGCGCCGCTGCGGCCGGCTGGCCCAGGTCCTCGGCGCCCGCCTGTGCTCCCTGGTGCCCCGCCTGGGCAGCGGCCTCGCGCTCAGTCTCGGCGTTGATCTCTGCCCCGATCAGCACGGCGAGGCCGGTCAGGTACAGCCAGAAGATGAGCAGCACGACACCAGCGAAGGTGCCGTATGTCTTGCTGTAGGACGTCGCCCCGAACTTGGAGACGTAGTACGAGAAGCCCACCGACGCCGCCAGGAAGATAACGGTGCCGACTAGCCCGCCAGTGCTGAGCCACTGCCAGCGCGGCGTCTCGCGGTTGGGCCCGTAGTAGTAGAAGAACGCGAACAGCAGGCTGATCAGGACTACGGTGACAATCCACCGGACGACGGTCCAGGCAATGACGAACGCGCTGCCGGTGATGCCGACGTGGCCCTCGATGCCTGATCCGATGGACTGCCCGAAGACGATGAGTGCCGATGCCAGGCCGCCCAGGATGGCGGTGGCGAGCATGAGCGGGAACGCGCGTAGCCGCCGCGGCACGAAGCCGCGGTCCACTGGTACTTCGTAGGCGATGTCCAGACCCATCTCGAGCGCGGCCATACCGCCGGACGCGCTCCAGAGCGCGACGACCACGCCGATGATGAGGGTGATCAGCGAGCCTCTGGCCGAGTGAGCCGTCGCGGTTGTGATCGCCTGGCTGAAGACAGCCGACGCTTTGCCCGGCAGGGCCGAGCTCAGGCCGGTAACGAGCCGGTGCACCAGGCTCGAGCTGACGTGCAGCAGGCCGGCCAGACCGATCAGAGCGATCAGAGCGGGGAAAAGCGCGAGGAACCAGTGGTAGGCCAGGCTGCCGGCGGTCATGCTGCAGCGGTCCCGCACGAATTTCTTGCCGGTCCGCTTCAGGGTCTGGCTCCAGCCCCGGCGACCGAGTTCCAGCGGCGAATCTGGTCCGCCCGTTACCTCATTCTGCGGCGGGATTGCCTCGCCCGGCGAACGGGTCACGCTGCGCCTCCTGACGCGGTTCTTGAGTGCTCGTCCTGCCCGGTGCTGTCGCCGGGCCAGCTGCCTGTCAGCTTGCGAGCGCCCTCCGCGGCACCGCGGTCAACGACCGCCCTGACGATGGCGAAGACGGCGCCCTGCAGGCCAGCCGCGATAAGGATCTCCGGCCAGCCGCGATCTGTGTCGGTGGCCGCCGGGGCTTCGTCCTCGCCGGAGGCCAGCTTCCACAGCCGCTTGAAGAGCGCTCCGGCGAGCGCACCGCCCGCCACGCTCGCGGCCAGGCTGATCGGCTTGTACAAGACCTTGGGCATTGACATCCCCCACCTAGCGTGCTTCCGGCGCCGGTCTGCTGGTCGCCGGACCGGCGTAGGTAAGCGCCGCTACCCCCTGCGCTGCCGCCCTAACGTGCCGTCGCGGGGCGCCGCGCGCTGACGTCTGTGTGTGACGCCCGCGCAGCCGGGCAGTGGGGTGCCCCACGGACATCCGGGGAGCGTGCGCGGTGAGCTCAGCAGCGGTCATGGTGCGCCGTAGTGACCTGTCGGCGCCTGGCATCGTCCGGAAGCGGCGCGGCAAGGGCTTCTATTACCTTGGCCCCGATTCAGCAAGGGTCACTGACCCGGCTGTGCTGGCCCGCATCAGGGCCCTGGTCATTCCGCCGGCCTGGGAAGAGGTATGGATCTCAGCTGATGGCAGCGGACACATCCAGGCGGTGGGCACTGACTCGGCTGGCCGCCGCCAGTACCGGTATCACGATCTGTGGCGCGATCTGCGCGATCAGGAGAAGCATGACCGCATGCTGGAGTTCGGGGCCGCCCTGCCGAAGCTCCGTGAGGTAGTCGCACGGCACCTGGACGGCCGGGGCCTCTCACGGGACCGGGTGCTGGCAGCCGCCGTCCGCCTGATCGACCTCGGGTTCTTCCGGCCTGGCGGCGAGGAGTACGCAGCCGAGAACGGAACCTACGGCCTGGCGACCATCCTGCGCGAGCACGTCACCTGCAGGCGGGGGCAGGTGATGTTCGATTATCTGGCGAAGGGTTCTCAGCAGCGAGAGCAGGCGGTGGCCGACACGAAGGTGTGCATGGTGGTGTCGAGCCTCAAACGGCGGACGGGCGGTGGTGACGGCCTGCTCGCCTACCGCAGCGGACCGAGATGGCATGACGTCACCGCCACTGACATCAACGATTACCTGCGCGAGGTCTCGGGCGGCGAGTTCAGCGCCAAGGACTTCAGAACCTGGCACGCAACCGTGCTCGCCGCCGTTGGCCTGGCTGTTTCCGGTCACGTGGCGCCCGCGGAGGCGGCTCGCAAGCGGGCCGTCGCCCGGGTTGTGCGGGAGGTTGCCGACTATCTCGGCAATACGCCGGCGGTCGCTCGCGGCTCGTATATCGATCCGCGGGTGATCGAGCAGTATCAGCGCGGCAAGACCATCGCCAGGGCGCTCGGCGACCTCGGGAAGCAGAGTGAGTTCGGCGAGCTGGCGACGCAGGGAGCAGCCGAGCGCGCCGTGCTGCGCCTGCTCAGCGAGGACGGCTAGCCCTGCCTCACCGGCGCAGTTCGCGGCACGTTTGGTGGAGCAGCGCACGGGCACTGGATGCGGCATGCACCCGGCCGACGACGGAGCTGACGTGCCCGACCTGAGCGGCCGGCCGACCGGGCATGCCCGGCGGCCGCCGGTGACCCCGCGTGCGCGCCGGGCCGGGGTCTGGCTGGCCTGGTGGGTCCTGCTCATGTCGTTCTGGGTCATTCTCGACGACTCGCTCGCCTTCGCCGAGTTGCTGGGCGGCGCGGCAGCGGCCGCCGTGGGTGCCCTGCTGGCGGAGCTGGCCGGCAACCAGGCCGATACCAGGATCTCGATGCGGATCGAATGGCTCGGGCCGGCCGTGCGGCTGCCCGCCGAGGTGGCGCGCGATACCGGGATCGTCTTCGCGGCGCTGTGGCGCCGGCTCGCCCGCGGTGCCGAGCCGGCGAGCGAGTTCCGCGAAGTGCCTGTCCGGTTCGGGCCGGAGACGGTGGAGGGCAAGACCCGGAGGGCACTGCTGGTCGGGGGCACCTCGATCGCGCCGAACACGCTGGCGCTCGGCATCGACGCGGAGCGCAATGTCATGATCGTGCACCGGCTGGTGCCAGCGGACGAAAGAGACACGCCGTGAACGTCTTCGTGCTCGCCGCCATCGGCATGCTGGCCGCCGTCGTGCCGTGCCTGGTCGTGGTGTGCCGCGGCCAGACCATGGAAGCGGTGGTCGCCTATGAGGCGATCGGCTCGATCTCAGTGCTGACGCTGATCCTGCTGGCGGAGGGCTTCCGCCGGACGGGCGAGTTCGAGCTGCCGGTGCTGCTGGCCGTGCTGCTGTTCGGCAGCGGCCTGGTGTTCGTCCGCTTCCTCGAGCGGTGGCTGTGATGGCCAGGGAGGTCATTGCCGACGTGCTGCTCGGCCTCGCCGTCGCGGTCGTGCTTGCCTCGTCGCTCGGCGTGCTCGTCATGGGCGGCCCGTTCCGGAAACTGCACTACCTGACGCCACTGTCGATGGTCGCGCCGGTGCTGGTCGGGCTCGCCGTCCTGGTGCAGGCCGGCTACTCGATCCGAGACCGCCCAGACCTGGCTGGCCGTGCTGTTCATGGTCGTCGCGAGCCCCTTCCTGTCGCACGCGACGATCCGGGCCGCCCGGATCCGGCGCGATGGCGACTGGCGCGGCGCCGGCCCGCGCGCCGGGACCCGCCAGGGCGGCGACCAGCGGTGACCGTCACGTGCTCGCGGTGGTCACGCCGTACACGGTGCCTGGTGCCCTCATGGACGCCCTGCAGGTCACGGTCCTGGTGCTGGTGGCCGCGGCGGCGACGGCCGTAGTGCTGATCCGGGACCCGGTCCGCCAGGTGCTCGCGCTGAGCGTCTACGGAGTGCTGCTGGCCGTGATGTTCCTGGCCTTCCAGGCACCCGACGTGACGCTGTCCGAGCTGGCCGTCGGCGCGGTGGCGCTGCCCCTGCTGCTGCTCCTGACCCTGGCGAAGGTCAGGAAGCGGGAGAAATGACGCCCGGGCAGCGCCGCTGGCTGTTCTTCGCGGCCATCGCCGGTCTGCCTGGCCTTCTACCTGTGGGGACTGAAGGGACTGCCGGGCTTCGGCAACTACCCGGGGCCCTACGGCTTCATCATCAACCGGATCGCGGTGGCGCAGACCAACGCGACCGGCGTGGTGTCCGCGGTCAACTTCGAGTACCGCGGCTTCGACACGGTGGGCGAGGAGTTCATCCTGTTCGTCGCCGCGACCGGGAGTGGCGACCGTGCTCCGGCAGCTGCGCGGCGAGCGCGAGGAAACCAGCTCCGCGTCCGGAGTACGGCGGACCGGAGGCGCCGTCGACCACCGACGCGGTCCGGATGGCCGCGCTGCTGTTCACCGGCCCGGCCGTGCTCATGGGCTGGTACCTGGCCTCGCACGCGCAGACCAGCCCGTCCGGCGGATTCCAGGGCGGCGTGGTCCTGGCCACCGCGTTCGTCCTGATCTACCTGGCCGGGGAGTTCCTGACCTTCCGGCGGATCAGCCCGGTCGACCTCACTGGACGCGGTCGAGGCGGTGGGCGCCGGCGGCTTCGCCGCCGTCGGCATCCTGGCGGTCATCATGGGCCTGCCCTACCTGAAGAACTTCCTGCCGCTCGGCACCCTGCCGGGGACGTGAGCTCGTCCGGAACCATCGCGCTCATCAGCTTCTTCGTCGGCATCGAGGTCGCCGCCGCGTTCATCCTGATCATCGGCGAACTGCTCGAGCAGACGCTGCTCGTCAGGCGAGGGCAGCGACTGATGCAGATCTTTCCGTTCGTCGTCGTGGCCTGGATCCTGGCGGTCGGGCTGTACGGGATCGTGACCAGCACGCACCTGGTCCACCAGATCATCTGCCTCATCGTGGTCCAGTCGTCGACCTACGTCCTGCTGCTGGGCGTCGGCTACGTCACCGGCGGCGTGGCGCCCTACTTCTCCGACATCCCGGTGCACACGCCCGCGGTCGACCCGGTCGTCCAGGCCCTCGCGCTCACCGACGTCGTCGTCGAGGCGGCCGTCACCGCACTGCTGCTGGCGTTCGCCATCCAGGCGCAGAAGCGGTTCGGCACCCTCGACCCGCACGAGCTCGCGAACCTCAAGGGCTAGGAAACGACCCGCACCGTGGACCAGCTGCCCGCCTGGCCGTGGTCGTGCCGCTGCTCGATGGCGGCGGCCATCTCGGCGCCTCGGCTGGCTGCTCCGGCCGCGACGGCGGCTGCTGGACGTCGTCGGCATCGCGCACCTGCGCGGCGGTGGTCTGCGATGCTCGGCCTGCTCCTGACGCGCGTCGCCGCGGCGACACGGTCTACTGGTTCGGCGGCTTCCGGCCGCAGCACGGCATCGCGATCGGCATCGACTTCGAGGCCGGCTCGCTCAGCGCGGGCCTGGCCTGCCTGGCCGCGGTCCTGGTGACGGCGGCGATGATCTTTTCCTGGCGGTACTTCGAGCGGGTCGTCCACCTACTTCCACGCCCTGATGCTGACCTTCCTGGCAGGCATGGTCGGCTTCTGCCTCACCGGCGACATCTTCGACATGTTCGTCTGGTTCGAGCTGATGGGCGTGGCGGCCTATGCCCTGACCGCCTACCGGCCGGAGGAGCGCGGGCCGATCCAGGGCGCGCTCAACTTCGCCATCACCAACAGCATCGGCGCCTACCTGACGCTGTCGGGCATCGGCCTGATCTACGGCCGGACCGGCGCGCTGAACATGGCCCAGATCGGCGCGGCGCTCGCCCGCCACCCGCCCGACGGCCTGGTGGTCGTCGGCGTTCGTGCTGATCATCGCCGGGCTGCTGGTCAAGAGCGCGATCGTGCCGTTCCACTTCTGGCTGGCGGACGCGCACGCGGTCGCGCCCACCCCGGTCTGCGTGCTCTTCTCCGGCGTGATGGTCGAGCTCGGCCTCTACGGGGTAGCCAGGGTGTACTGGTCGATGTTCGGCCAGGCGCTCGGGCACCGGGCTGCGATAACTGCCGTGCTGGAGGCGCTGGGCCTGCTGACAGCCATCGTCGGGGCGCTGTTCTGCTTCCGCGAGCGGCACGTCAAGCGCCTGCTTGCCTTCTCGACCATCAGCCACTCCGGGCTCTTCCTGACCGGGATCGCGCTGCTCACGCCGCTCGGGCTGGCCGGGGCAGCGGTCTACGTCGCCGGCCATGCGCTGGTCAAGGCGGCGCTGTTCCTGTGCGTCGGGGTCGTGCTGCACCGGCTCGGCTCGGTCAACGAGACACGCCTGCACGGCCGCGGCCGGGCGCTGAAGGTCACCGGAGTCGTCTTCACCCTGGCCGCACTCGGGCTCGCTGACCTGCCGGTGTTCGCGACCTGGCTCGGCCAGGGCTGGATCGAGGACAGCGGCTCCGCGCTCGGCAGGCCCTGGATCACGGTGCTTTTCGTCGCGTCATCCGTGCTGGTCGGCGGCGCGGTGCTGCGCGTAGCCGGCGGCGTCTTCTACGGCCTGGGCGACGCGCCGAGCGAGGATCCGCAGATGGCGGCGGGCGCCGACGAGGAGACAGGCGAAACCGACGCTGGGCGCGGCCATAGCCCGCTGTCGATGATCGTCCCCGCCGGGGTGCTGGCGCTAGCCGGGCTCGCGGTTGGCCTGATTCCCGGACTCGGCCGTGCGGTCGAGACGGCCGCGGTGCGCTTCGAAGATCAGCCCGCTTACAACGCGACGGTCTTGTCCGGAGCCCGCGTGCTCCACCCCGCCGCGATCAGCGCCTTCCAGACTCCGGCGATCACGACCGCCAGCCTGGTCACCGGGCTGGGCTCGGTGGCGGGATCCCTGCTCCTGGCCTTCCTCGCGCTGTACTGGCGGCGACTGCCAGTGCTGCGCCGCGGCTTCGAGCCCGGTACGGGCCTGGTGCGGCCGATTCTCGCGCTTCCAGAGCGGCATCGTCAATGACTACGTCACCTGGATCGTGGTCGGCATCGCCTGCGTCGGCGGGGTGCTGGCAGTAGCGATCAGGTAGCGCCGTTACCGGTCTCGAGCTCCCCGGAGGCGACCTCGCGCTCGATTTCCTCGCGCTCGGCCTGGTACTCCGGCGACTCGGTGATGTCGGCGTCGGAAGGGGTATCCGTCGCGGGCGGTACATCGTCCGGGTCGTACGGATCCAGGCCCGCTGCCACCCGTTCCTCCTCGGTTAGCCGGGCCAGCTGATCGTCGTCCAGGTGCTCGGGCGCCCCGCCGTGCTCACGGCGGTCGCGGTGGAAGCTATCCGGGAGTTCTGGCTCATCCGCAGGCTGGTCTGTCATTCCATCCGGTTACCCGGCCCGGCGGGGCCTAATCCGCCCGGCGGCGCTGGCGAGCCGCCGGCTCACCTGCGCCTCGATCCCTCGTCGCCGGCATTGGCGACGATGGCAGCAACCGGCGGCACCAGGCCGACGCAGACCGAGATGACGATGGCGGCAGTCACCGAGAACAGCCTGACAACGGTCCAGGCGAGGACGATTGCGACGATGCAGCCGCCCATGAGGACGAAATATGCGCGATCGCGCCGCACGGTGCGCGCTAGCTGTCCGGGCCGACGCCCAGGCGGCGCAGCTGGGCGCTGACCAGGTCGAGGTCGTCGGCCGCGGCGATCTTTGCCAGCAGCTCGGCGGCCTCCTGCTCGCTGGCCGTCTCCTGCTGTTGCAGCTCGCCGGCTGCGGTGCTCCAGGTAATGGTCGCTATTGCGCCGCTGTCCGGCCAGCCCTCGATACGCGGCGGGGAACCATCCGGCCCCGGTGCTGAGATCAGTTCCATAACGAGCCTCCCGTGCTAACGGCGCAGCTTCCTGGCCGCGACGGCGGCCACGAGCAGAACGGCCGCCGCGGCAGCCAGCTGCGGCCAGTGCCGCCGTGCCTGCGCCGCTGTCGTCCTGGCGGTGCTGCGGACCTGGTCCGGCAGCACTGTGCCGGCCTGGCCAAGCTGGGCGCGCGCCTGCTCGCCGCGGGCGGCGGCCTGGCCCTTCAGCTGACCGGCAGCCTGCGCGGTTGTGTGCCGCAGCCGGGTCTGCAGGTCCGCTGCAGCGTGCTTGGCCCGAGTGCCGACGTGTGCCTTGGCGGCCAGTTCCTCGACTGTCTGGCCCAGCTCAGCGCGAGTGCGCTCGATGTCAGCGGCGATCGCTCGCTCTGCCGCCGATGGTGCTTCCGCGGCCGACGGTGCCGCGGGCTGCCGTCTGCCTGCTCTGCCATTACTGCCTCGCACTCTCGCTGATGGCCTCAGCGTCCGCCTTGACGCTCTGCACTGTCTCCTGCTGGCACCAGGGGCGTCGCCCCAGCCACCTGCCGCTTCCCTACCAGCGCTGCGATTCCCGCGCACAGCAGGAGCCCGGCGCCGACGATCAGCGCGGCAAGCCAGGTGGCCAGCACGGTGGCGATCCCGGCGATGGCCGCAGCCAGCAGGCAGCCCACCGCGAAGACGACGATGATGCCGCTGCCGCCGAACAGACCTGCGCCTTTGGCCAGGCGCGTTCCCTTCCGGCTCATCTCCGCCTGGGCCAGTTTCATCTCATCCCGCACCAGCCGGGACGTCTGCTCGGCAAGCTGCTGAACCAGTTCGCCAGTGGAATGCTGACTGGAAGTTGCCGGACTGGCATGCTCGGTCACTGGCCAGCCTCCTTTAGTTTCGATGTCGCCTGCGGCTACCCGTCGCTGGTGCAGCTAATCATCAGGTTGCGCGCGGCGATCAGCCGCGCCGGCGGCCTCTGCCCGCTGCCGCCGCGTGATGGGCACCGCCAGCCACAGGAGCCCGAAGAGCGCGAGCAGGCAGGCACTGATGATCCCGGCCAGCACACCAGACAGCACGTAACTGAGGATGAGGGACACAGCTGCCGAGATCGCCAGCGCAACCGTTATCAGGCCGGCGATCGCCATGACGTTCGAGGCGCGGACCAGGTGCTCCTTCTGGTGCTGGCGGAAGACCAGCCGGTGATAAGCCACCGGCGCGACGAGCAGGACAGTCGCGACGGCGGCTAGCAGCAAGACGGCGACGTACAGGTCCCGCTGCGACTGATCCAGATGACTGAACCTGGCAGTGAACGGCAGCCCGAGCAGGAAGCCGAACAGCACCTGGACGCCGAGCCCGGCGACGCGCAGCTCCTGGAGCAGCTCGGCGATGTTGCGGTCGTCTCGCTGATCCTGCGACTCGTGCCGCGGGTCGTCGTCAGTTCCCACGCTGGTCCCCTCATCCGCGCAGCCGGCTCGCGCCCGCTGCGGACAGTCTCGCCGCCGTGGCGAGCATGCCGGCGTGCACGAATGCCTGCGGCAGGTTCCCCCGGAGCTGGCGCTGGTGTACGTCATACTCCTCCGCGTACAGGCCCGCAGGGCCGCACGCCGACCTGCTGCGCTCGAACCAGCGGGCTGCCGCTACCTCGTCGCCGCGCGCGGCTGCCGACCTGCGCCAGCCAGAACCCGCACAGCAGGAAGGCACCCTCGGCCTTGTGCAGCGGCCGGGCGTCCTGCCGGAACCGGTACACGAATCCGTCCTCGGTCAGCTCGCTGAGCACACCGCGGTAGGTGGCCTCAGACCGCGGATCCTCGGGGCTGGGCACCTGGTGCAGGCCGGGCAGCAGAAGCGCGGCATCGAGCCGGTCATCAGACGGGGACGCGCTGCCAGCGTCCGCTCGGGTGCACGCAGTCGCCGAGATCGGCCAGGATCTGATCGGCCAGTGAGCTCCAGCGCGCCGCCTGCTGGCTGCCGTGACCGCCAGGCGGGCCCTCCGCAGCCGCGGCGATGGCCCTGAGCCCGGCAACGCAGGTAAGCCGGGAGTGGGCCCAGCGCTGATTGTCGAGTTCCCAGATCCCGGCGTCCGGATCACCGCAGCGCTTGCCGATGGCGGCAGCCGCCACCTCGGCGGCGCGCCAGTCCTCCGGGCCGACGCGATCGAGCCGCGCGGCCGCCGCGAGCAGCTGCAGCGCCTCTCCGAGCCCGTCGAGCTGGAACTGCTTGCTGACCCGGTTGCCGGTCCTGGCGGCCCCGCCCGGGTAGCCGGGCAGCCGGAGGCTGCGCTCGGCCGGGATCCTGCCGCCCCTGGTGGTGTAGGCGGGCTGCAGGTCCGGCCCGTCCGCCAGCAGCCGGTCGGTGATGAAATGGACGGTGCTGTCGAGCAGCGGGTGCGGGCCGTGCTCGGCGACCGCGAGCCCGGCGTAGCACTGGTCGCGGATCCAGGCGTAGCGGTAGTCGTAGTTCCGCACGCCTTCCATCCGCTCGGGCAGCGATGTCGTGGCGGCCGCCACCATCGCTCCCGAGCGCGAGCTGAGCCCGGCCAGCACCGCATAGGCCTGCTGGGTATCCCGGACGGCGAGCAGGTCGTCGCACTTCGGGCACCATGGCCGACCAGGACTCCGCGGTAGCCGCCCACGCCTCGTCAGGGTCCGGCGCCGCCGCGTCCAGCGGCCGGTCGCTGACCTCAAGTACCAGGTCGTGGTGCTCGCCGGCGGCCAGGTTCAGGACCATGGCCAGCCTGCCGTCGCTGTCAGGCCGCGCCCGCCCGGCACCCGACCAGCGGAACCGCAGGCTGCCGCTGCGGCCGGTCCAGACGCCGCGCTCACGCGCCAGGTCGTGCGCTGGCTGCCTGCCGAAGCCAGATCGCAGGTCGAGCGTGACCCGCAGCCTGGCCGGCCCGTCGATGGCCTCGACCCGGCGCAGCAGCACGCATCGGTGCGGGTCGGCAGGCAGGGCCAGTGCCTCGCGGCATTCGGTGACGCTGCGCGTGACCCAGCGGCTGCGCCAGATCAGGCTTCCGGCCTCGTAATAGCCGCCCCAGACGTAGCGAGAGTCCGCTGGCGTCACCGCGTAGCCGCCGCGCCCGCCAAGCAGCGCGGAGAAGACCGCCGGGCTGTCCCAGTGCGGCATGCAGAGCCAGACGATCGCACCGTCCGGATCGATCAGCGCGCCCCGCTCGCCGTCGGCAATGAAGGAGTACTCGCGCAGCACGTGCGGCTGCCAGCCAGTGTCCACCAGCCCCAGGTGTCCGCGGGAGCGGGTCCCAAACGCCCGAAGTGCGAGGTGGGAGATCAGCCGCTGGTCAGGGCAGTGAGTGGCCCGCGGCTTCGTCTGGCCGGGCGCTCCAGCCGCGCCTGGCTGGCTCGTAGAGAGGGCCGTCAGCTGCATCTGACCTGATCAGCAGGCCGCCGGCAGCGAGGCCATCGAGGACGGGGCCAAGCTCGTCCTCGCTGCGGCCTGCCGCCAGGGCGATCGCCGCCAGGGTCGGGCGCTGGCCGGAATACTCCAGGGTCGCGATTGTCTCGTACAGGTGCGCGCCCTGGTCGCTCAGGCTCTGAGTATCGATATGCGGACTGTCGGTGCGGCCAGACTGAGGCTGATGCTGGCTAGTGCCGCTCATCTGCTTCCTCCTGTCACCTCGGCCGCCGGATGACCGTGGCGGGAACGCCGCCGCGTTCCCGCCGCCGGTATCCGGCTAGCTGCTTGGCTTGGGAACCGAGCAGTGCACCTTCGGATTCGCGCCGACGTAGTTGAGCGGCCCTGCGGCAATAGTGGCCGCCACGGTGCCAGCCTTGGCGCAGCTCACGGTCCCGTTGTAGTAATGCCGCTGAAACCCTGCGAATACCCCGATAATCAGCCAGAGAACAAGCAGTACTCCGATGATCCGCATTGATGCCTCCGGTCGTTCCGGCGATCGCCGTGATCGCCCTGGGCCAGAACGCCGGCCGGGGCCCTGCGGACCTGCGGTCGGCGGTGTCTGAACCGGCCCGGAAGCTACCTTTGGCGGACACGCTTTAAACGGTACCGCGCTGTTTTAGCGTGACCGGCGCTTCCTGGCGGGCCGCGGGCGCGCGTGGTGGTGACTGGCGGCAGCGCGCTTGGCCAGGGCGATCCGCTGCTCGTTGGCGACGGCGGCGGTCAGGGCCTTCGTCATCCAGGCGAGCATCGGCGGTACCTCAGCATGCCACGTCGACATGGTGTGGCCGCCGCCCGGCGTGAGCACGAGGGGAACGTTCGCCTGGTGCAGCTGCAGTTCCTGCCAGAAGTACTCGGCGTTAGCCGTATCCAGCTTGTCAGCCTTGCCTGCCCCGAGCCAGAACTGCGGCAGCGTCGCGCCCGGCGCCAGCGCGCGGACCTCGTCCAGCGGGAGTGTTCTCCCGCCGCAGCAGTACGTTCCTCCCGAACGGGCTGACCATCCTCGACGGGTCCACGAGCTTGTTGTCGAACGGGCTGAAATAGCCGCTCATGGAGGCCGCGAAGCCGTAGCGGAACCGGTAGCGCAGCGCCATGTTCGCCGCGCAGAAGCCCCCCTCGGAGTAGCCGGCCACGCCCCAGCCGACGCCCGGCGGCTGCACCCTGAGCATGTGCGCGACCACCTGCGGAACGTCCCTGGCCAGGTAGGTCAGGTCCTGCGGGCCGCCGACCTGGTTGAGGCACTGGAGCGAGATGTCGTTGCCGCCGTTGGCGTCCGGCATGACCAGCACGGCCGGACTGGCCTGCCCCCTCCGCACTAGCTGGTCGAGCGTGACCTGAACGCCGACGACGTTGATCCAGTCCTGGGGCTCGCCCGGCTGGCCGTGGATCAGCTCGATCACGGGGAAGCGGTAATTCTTGTACTTCGACTCGAAGTACTGCGGCGGCAGGTAGATATACACCGACCGGGTGATGTGACTGAGTTTCCCGGCGATCTCAAGGTGCAGCGTATAGCCCTGGAGCAGGGCCAGCCTGAGGTAAACGGCATGCGCGTCGAAGACCGGGCTGCGATTCCCGACCAGCAGGCTGCCCGCCGACACCTCGGCACCGGAGTCCGGGCTCTGGTTCGACAGGTCGGCGATCGCTGCGCCCCAGGTCTGGTAATAGCCGAAATACCGGTTCACCGCCAGGATCCCGAACTGCGTGGCCACGACGAAGGCCAGCACCCCGGCGATGACGCGGAAGACGATCCGCCGGGCAGCCACCAGCCACCACAGCAGCGCGCCGAAGCCCAGTACCAGCAGGACGAACAGCACAGTGCTCTGCGGCTCTAGCATGCCTGCCCCCTGAATCCCGCCCGTACCCGCCGGGGCGGACCCGGCCTCGCTGAGTTAACGCTCCGGACACCAGAAACGTGACGGCAGGGGCTCACCGCGCCGTCCGGCATCGACCTCATCAGTCCTCTCACCATCGCCGCCATCGCAGCCGGTGTGGCTGCGGGCCACCGATTTCAACGCGGAGCAGCAACGCAAGGGTGCCAGCGGAAACCGGCTGCGGCGGAATCCATAGCAAACTCCGGACGGATCATTGCCGGCCGTTGGTCCGGTTAGCTGCTCCTTTACCTGCCCTGGAGGCGAGCGTGGAGCGGCCGGGGCGAGGCGCGATGTTTGAGCCCCGTACAGCGGGCACAACGAAGCGCAGGCGGGCCTCCCCCACCCGCCGCCAAGGAGCAAAAATGAACACGGTAGCGACGCCCGTAGTGGCGATGCGGCCCGGCGACCTCGAGGAGCTTGAGGACTCCGAGCTGCTGACCATGATCCAGTCATTGCCACGGGACAGCGCGGTACGAGACGCGGCCTGCGAGGTACTGGTCACCCGGTACCGGCCGCTCGTCAAGTCCTGCGTCCTGCGTTACAAGAACAGCACCGAATCGCACGAAGAGCTCATGCAGGTCGGCTACGTCGGCCTGCTCAAGGCGATCAACAACTTCGATCCTGCCGTCGGCAGCAGCCTGGCTGGTTACGCCCAGCCCTGCGTCGGCGGCGAGATCAAACGGCACTTCCGCGACAAGCGCTGGCAGGTGCACGTCAAGCGGTCCCTGCAGGAGCTGCGGCTGGAGCTGCGGAACGCCTCCGCGGATCTGACGAACAGCCTGGGCCGCATGCCGACCGACGCTGAACTAGCCGCGCATCTGCATGTCTCCGACGACGACGTGCGCGCCGCCAGGCAGGCCGACCTGGCCTTCCAGGCCGCGTCGCTGGACTCGCCGGTCACGACCCAGGACGGCGCGGCCAGCCTCGGTGACCTGCTGGGCGATGAGGATCCCCAGCTTGAGCACGTGCTTGACATGCAGGCGGTCTGGTCGCACTGGAGCGAGCTTCCCGACCGCGAGCAGCAGCTGCTGCTCATGCGCTTCTACGGCAACATGACCCAGTCCGAGATCGGCCAGCAGCTCGGCATCTCGCAGATGCACGTCTCCAGGCTGCTGGCCGAGGCGCTCACCTACCTGCGCGAGCACCTCACTGAGGCGGTGCCTGCATGAGCGGGCACGCACGGCCGGACACCTTAGCGAAGGGATTCCACCGATGAAGACCGCGACGGCGATCACGATAGCGGCGATCGGCGCCATCCTTGCCTTCGCCGTGACTGCCCAGCCATCCTTCTTCAGCTTCCACATCGCCGGATGGGTACTGATCCTGACGGGCGTCGCGGGCGCGGTCATCCCGCGCCGCAGCTACGGCTGGCTCCGGCGCAGGCTCGTCCTGAATACGGGCGGCTCCGAGCGCAAGGAGCTCGACCTCCGCCAGCAGCGCTTCTCCAAGCTGCTGGTTCCCGGCGGAATCATCACCGAGAGCCGGGAAGCGGCCCCGGCGGAGGCCCCGGTCGAGAGCGACACCATCGAGCAGTTCATCGAGGAATGACGCAGGTCCCCCCGCGGCGCACAAGAAAGGTTTGTGCTTGAGCGCCGCGGGGGATATGCTTTACCAAGCGTTGTCTACGAAGCAGGCACGCCCTCACGCCAGTCATGGCGTACGCACTTCACAGTGCGGCACGAGGGTGTGCCATTTTCACTTCCTGGCCCCTGGTGCTTGCGCTGTGACCCCAGTGATAACCCCCAGGAGGCACCTCAATGCGGATCGCGATCATCACCGCGCGCAGCCCTCTCGCACGCCCGGCCGACCGTGACGGTCAGCTGCTGGACCCGGTCGCGCTTGCCCGCGCCCTTGCAGACCACGGACACCGCGTCACCCTGTACGCCCGCGCCGAGGATGCGGTCACTCCCCCTACCGCGATCCTTGGTGCCGGGGTTTCCGTTGAGCACATCAAGGCCGGTCCCGCCCGCCAGCTGTCCGCCGAGCAAGCCGCCCGGTACATGCCGGAGATGGCGGCGGCGCTGGCGGACCGGTGGCGGGCCCGGCGCCCGGACGTCGTGCACGCGCTGTCCTGGGCCGCGGGTCTCGCCGCGATCGGCGCCGTCCGCGGAACCGAGATCCCGGTCGTCCAGAGCTTTGAGTCGCTGGCCTCGATCGAGCGCCGGCAGGCCAGGGCGGATGTCTCGGCAGCCCGAGTCAAGCTTGAGGCATCGATCGGCCGGACCGTGGCAGCCGTAGTGGCGTGCTCGGATGAGGAGGCAGACGAGCTGGCCAGGCTCTCCGTGCCCAAGTCGGCCATCCGCGTTATTCCGGCCGGAATCGACGCCGGGCACTTCTGCCCCGAGGACTCGCGGGCCAGGGCGACCGAGTCGCCCATGCTGGTCGCGTTCGCCGACGACCAGGCGCGCGGTCTCGGCACCGTGATCCGCGCCCTGTCCCAGCTACCCGGTACCCGGCTCACGATCATCGGCGGCCAGGACGCCAGGCATCTGCCGCGGTCCGGCCCGTTCCGCGAGCTCGCGCAGCTGGCAACCAGCCTGCGCGTGCGCAACCGGGTGACCTTCGCCGGGCAGGTTGACCAGGACGAGCTGCCGAAGCTGCTGCGCTCGGCGGACGTGGTGGTCAGCGCGACCGGCTACGAGCCCACCGGGCGAGCGGTCATCCAGGCCATGGCCTGCGGGCTCCCCGTGGTCGCCTCGGCGGTCGGCGGTCAGCGTGATGCGGTCATCGACGGCATCACCGGACTGCTGGTCGCGCCTGAGAATCCCGCCATGCTGGTACAGCGCCTGCGGGCTCTGCTCAGCAGGCCGGCGATGCTGCAGGCCTACGGAATCGCGGCTGCTGACCGCGCCCGGTCGCGCTACAGCCTGGACCGTATCGGCCGGGAGACCGCTGCCGCGTACGAGCGCTGCCTGCGGGCCACGACGGCTGCCGCCGAGGCCGTCGAGGACGAGCTGGACGAGGCCGACGAGGCTGACGAGCTCAGCCAGGTCGCGGTCTATGCCTAGCCGGCAGGCACGCGGATAACCCCCCTTCCCCCGCCCCCGCCCCCGCCCCCGCCGGGCCGCGGGTCAGGACAGCAGCCCTGACCCGCGGCCCGTTCCGCTGCCTGGGCAGCGCGCCCCGGCAGCGCGCCGTACCCGGGCAGCGCTCCGTGCCTGCTAGCGCTCCCGGCCGCCGGGGTTCCGGCCTGGCGCTGCGTTGCTGGCAGCCGCGTGCGGCATGCTTGACTGTCAGCCGGGGGAGATGAGCGCTGCCCCGGCCGATAGCCCGGCGACGCTGATGAGCCGGAGGCCTCGTTCCCGCCCTGGAGATTGCCGCCTTGATCACTACCGAGCAGGTGCTGTCCGACTACACCACGCTGGGCCTGGGCGGACCGGCCGCGCGGTTCGTCCAGGCCGAGAGTCAGGGCGAGCTGATCGCCGCGGTGCGTGAGGCCGATCGCGCGGCCGAGCCAGTGCTCGTGCTCGGTGGCGGCAGCAATCTTGTCGTCGCTGACGACGGCTTCCCCGGCCTGGTCGTACTGGCAGCGGCGGCAGGCGCGGAACTTGCTCGCGACGGCGACTCGGTCCGTGCGACAGTGGCGGCCGGGCAGGACTGGGACGAGTTCGTCCGCCAGTGCGTCGGCGGCGGGCTGTCCGGGGTCGAGTGCCTGTCCGGCATCCCCGGCCGGGCCGGTGCCACCCCGATCCAGAACGTTAACGCCTATGGCCAGGACGTGGCCGACACGATCGTTTCCGTCCTGGTCTATGACCGGCTGACCGACGCCGTGCTGCCGGTAGCGGCGGCCGACTGCGGCTTCGGCTACCGGACCAGCGTGTTCAAGCGGCAGGCCGGCGGCCGCGGCGCGGACCTGAACCCGGCGTCGGCGACCGGCCGGTTCGTCGTGCTGGCAGTGACCTTCCAGCTGGCGGCAAGCCCGCTGTCGGCCCCGATCCGGTACGGCGAGCTGAGCCGGGTGCTGGGCGTGAGCGACGGCGGCCGGGTGCCGCTCGGCGACGCGCGTGCCGCCGTGCTCGAGCTTCGCCGCGGCAAGGGCATGGTGCTTGATCCCGCCGACCCCGACACCAGGAGCGCAGGCTCGTTCTTCACCAACCCCGTCGTCGGGGCTGCTCAGTACGCTGACCTGGCAGCCCGGCAGGGGGCCGCCAGCGCGAGCGCGGGCCTGCCGCACTGGCCGGCGCCGGACGGGCAGGTCAAGCTCTCGGCCGCCTGGCTGATCGAGCACGCGGGCTTCAGCAAGGGATTCGCGCTGCCGGGCGAGGAGGGCGGTGCCAGGATCTCGACCAAGCACGCGCTGGCCCTGACGAATCCGGGCAGCGGCAGCACCGCGAGCCTCATCCGGCTGGCCCGGCAGATCAGGGCCGGCGTCGCCGCCGAATTCGGCGTGGAGCTGGCGAACGAGCCTGTCCTGGTGGGCGTCACTCTCTAGGCGCGGAGCCGCGCGGCCCGGCCCGGTGGCAGCGGGCCGGCCGAGGCGGCCGGGCCCGCCTCCGTAGCAAGAGCGGGTGCAGCGGCAAGCCAGGCGTCGATGCCGGCCAGCAGCCGGCCCTGGACGCCAGGCGGCGCCGCCGAGCCCTGGACGGACATCCGGGCGATGGCCGCCAGCTCGGCGTCCGACAGTCCCTGCACCTGCCGGGCCAGCTCATACTGGGCGGCCAGCCGGGGGCCGAAGAGCAGCGGGTCATCGGCGCCGAGCGCGATCGGCACCCCGGCATCGAGCAGCGTCAGGAGCGGCACCTCCTGGGCGGTGCCGGCTACCCCGAGAGCCACGTTCGACGTCGGGCAGACCTCCAGCGTGACCCGGCCGTCCGCGAGGCGCCGCAGCAGCGCCGGATCCGCGGCCGCCGAGACGCCGTGCCCGATTCGATCGGCGTGCAGCTCGTCCAGGCAGGCGCGAACGCTGGCCGGGCCGACAAGCTCGCCGCCGTGCGGGACGAGCCGCAGCCCCGCCCGCGCCGCGATCCTGAAGGCCGGGGCGAAATCAGCGGTCACGCCCCGGCGCTCGTCGTTGCTGAGCCCGAAGCCGATCACGCCCTGCCCGGCATACCCGGCCGCGAGCCTGGCCAGCGTGCGGGCGTCCAGCGGGTGCTTCGTGCGATTCGCGGCGACGATGATCCCGATGCCGACACCGGTCTTGTCCGCTGCGGCGGCGGCGGATTCGAGTACCAGCTCAAGCATGGGGGTGAGTCCGCCGAACCGGCCGGCGTAGCCGGAGGGGTCGACCTGGAGCTCAAGCCAGCCCGAGCCCTCGGCCTGCTCGTCCTCGGCGGCTTCCTGCAGCAGCCGCCTGACATCCTCCGGCGTCCGGACGACGGACCTGGCGATGTCGTATAGCCGCTGGAAGCGGAACCAGCCGCGCTCATCGGCAGCGCTCAGCTGCGGCGGCCACTCCTGTGCCAGCGCTTCCGGCAGGTGCACCCGGTGCAGCGCCGCCAGCTCAGCGAGCGTGGCATGGCGCATCGATCCGGTGAAATGCAGGTGCAGATGCGCCTTGGGCAGCGCCGCGATCGGCCGGGCCATCAGGCAATTTTGCCAGCTGGCGCGAGCCCGCGCGCCGCGCTCAGCGGGCCGAGCCCAGCAGCTTGGCCAGCCGGGACACGCCCTCCTCGAGGTCGGCGTCGCCGAGCGCGCAGGACAGCCGGAAGTACCCGTCGGTCCCGAAGGCCTCGCCCGGCACGACTGCCACGTCGGCCTCGTCCAGCAGCAGCTCAGCGAGCTGCGCGGAAGTGGCCGGACGCTGGCCCGCGATCTCCTTGCCGAGAACGCCCTTGACCGACGGGTAGCAGTAGAACGCACCCTCCGGCAGGGGACAGACCACGCCCGGTATGTCGTTCAGCATCGAGGTCATGACCTGGCGGCGCCGGTCAAAGGCGGCGCGCATCGTCGCGACCGCGGACAGGTCACCGGAGACGGCCGCCAGCGCAGCCGCCTGCGACACGTTGGCGACGTTCGAGGTGGCGTGCGACTGCAGGTTGATCGCGGCCTTGATCACGTCAGCCGGGCCTGCCATCCAGCCGACCCGCCAGCCGGTCATCGCATAGGTCTTGGCCACGCCGTTCAGCACCACGCACCGGTCGGCAATCTCCGGCGCCACGGCCGGCATCGACACGAACCGCGCGTCGCCGTAGACGAGGTGCTCGTAGATCTCATCGGTGACAACCCAGATGCCGCGCTCGGCGGCCCACCGGCCGATCTCGGCGACCAGGGCGGGCGGATAGACCGCGCCGGTCGGGTTGGAGGGCGAGACGAACAGCAGCAGCTTGGTCCGCTCGGTCAGGTGCTCTTCCAGCTGGTCAATGCTGACCAGGTAGCCGCTGGTCTCGTCGGTGCGGACCAGTACCGGGACCCCGCCGGCCAGCGCGATCGACTCGGGATAGCTGGTCCAGTACGGGGTCGGGAGCAGCACCTCGTCGCCCGGGTCGAGCAGCGTGGCAAACGTCTCGTACACCGCGTGCTTGCCGCCGTTGGTCACGAGCACCTGGCTGGCGGGGATGACCAGGCCGGAATCGCGGGCGGTCTTGGCCGCGATGGCCTCGCGCAGCTCCGGCAGCCCGGCCGCCGGCGTGTACTTGTGGAACCTCGGCTCCGCGCATGCCCGCTGGGCGGCCTCGACGATGTAGCCGGGCGTCGGGAAGTCAGGTTCGCCCGCGCCGAAGCCGATGACCGGGCGGCCGGCGGCCTTCAGGGCCTTCGCCTTTGCGTCCACGGCAAGCGTGGCCGACTCGGAGATCGCGGCGATCCTGGCAGAAACTCGTGTCGGTGGGTGAGCCATGTGATCCATATTCCCACCACTGGCCAGCTGCGCGGTCCGCGACCGGCCGCGCGGCTGCGACGGCCGGCCCGCTATACGCCGTTAGCGCCCGTATTTTCTGCCGTCACTGCTGCGTCCGGAGTTCCGGCCGGGACGACTGCCGGAGCGACTGGCTGCGCCGTGACCCTGGCGTCGGACCGGCGGTGGCGCCGCGCGGTCATCCTGAGCTGCACGATGCGTGCGGTTCCGGGAATGACGACCAGCAGGATGCCGAGCACCGCGGCCATCAGCAGCGCGACGCCGAGCGGCAGATGGCCGTGCGCGCCGAAGTAGCTGATCTCCACCTTGTTCCCGTTCTCCAGGATGAAGATCAGGAGCAGCAGCAGCACGAGGGCGAAGAGCGCGGACGCGATCCAGATGCCGCCGATCCGGGTCCGGCGGACGGTGTGCTGTGGCAGGACCGGCGCCGGTCCTGCCGCCGCGGGCACGGGCGCGCAGCCGCGGGTGCGGCTTGCGCCTGCGCAGGCGGTGCGCTGCCTGCCGTCGTGCCCTGAAGCTGGCCCTCGGGCGCCTGGTCCGGCGATGCGGAAGCCGGAACCTGGCCGGCCTGCCCGGCTGAGCCTGCCTGCGGAACAGAGCTAGTCACGTGAAGTTCTCCCTTCGCCCCCGATGGCAGGTTCCCCGCTGGCCGCAGTTAAACGTGCTAACCGGCGCTACCACCGTCAGCGCCTCGCAGGCCGGCCCGCGGCGGCGCCCGGCAGGCCCGGATACTGGCCGGCGCTTTGTCAACTGCACAGTTCGACGGCTGGCCCCTCGCCACGTACACTTCTGCATCTGGTGGTGTCCACCAGTGGCGCGTGCATGCCTGCACGAGCCGTCACAGGGCAGTAGCTCAATTGGCTAGAGTTCCGGTCTCCAAAACCGGCGGTTGGGGGTTCGAGTCCCTCCTGCCCTGCGAGTACGGCCCGTGGATGCTGCGGGCAAATGGCGGCACCAGCCGTCGAAGATCGTTGCTCAGGTGAGGACATGGCGACTCAGACACGTGGCCCGGCCCCGGACAGGGCTGCGAAGCCCAACCGCCCGGCGAAGCAGGACCGGACCACTCCGGTCCAGTTCGTCTCGGAGGTGCGGGACGAGCTTCGCAAGGTCGTCTGGCCTACCCGCAAGGAACTGGTGACCTACACGACTGTCGCGCTGGTCTTCATCCTGATCATGGTCGGCATCGTGAGCGGTCTGGACGTGGCCTTTACAAGGCTGGTGTTCGCTCTCTTCGGCTGAGGTTAGACGGCTGGGTACCTGACCGCGCGCTAAGCGTGGGAGCATGATCACAGGGGTCCCGGCCTGCGCCGCAGCAGAATAGTCAGGCGGCGCGCAGGTCCAGCCAGGAGCGCAGCGAGAGCGCAGGGGAGAAAGAGAATCGTGTCCGAGTCCGAATGGCCGCTAGGCGACCCGGCGGCCGACGAGGTACCAGCCGGCGATAGCGCCGGCTGCAGAGCCGACCGACGGCGAGACCGGCGGCACGGCTGACTTTACGTTCGCCGACGTGCTGCCCGCCGCAGACGGTGACCAGGCGGCCGACGTCCTGGCTGAGGATGTCCCCGTATCAGAGGCTGCTGAGTCTGAGCCTGCTGAGTCTGAGCCTGCTGAGCAGGAGGCGGGTGATGAGGCCGCCGACGAGGAGGCAGATCCCGTCCAGGAGTTCAAGACCGAGCTTCGCCTGCTGCCGGGAGACTGGTACGTGGTGCACTCCTATGCCGGTTACGAGAACCGGGTGCGGACCAACCTGGAGAGCCGGACCCAGTCGCTCAACATGGAGGACTACATCTTCCAGATCGAGGTCCCCACGCACGAGGTCATCGAGGTCAAGTCCGGCAAGCGGCAGCAGGTCCAGGAGAAGGTACTGCCCGGTTACATCCTGGTGCGAATGGACCTGACCGATGAGTCGTGGGCCGCGGTTCGCAACACGCCGGGCGTGACCGGCTTCGTCGGCCTGTCCAGCCGCCCGTCGCCGCTCAGCCTGGACGAGGTCGCGAACCTGCTCGCGCCGGTGCCGGAGGAGAAGGCCGCGAAGAAGGCCGAGGCGGTCCGGGCAGCCGCAGTGGACTTTGAGATCGGCCAGTCGGTTACCGTGATGGACGGCCCGTTCGCGACTCTGCCGGCCACGGTCAACGAGATCAACCCCGACACCCAGAAGCTCAAGGTGCTCGTGTCGATCTTCGGCCGGGAAACGCCGGTGGAACTTTCATTCGACCAGGTCAGCAAGATCTAGAACACGACAGTGAGGTAAGAACCGCAGATGGCTCCGAGGAAGAAGAAGGTCGCTGCGATCGTCAAGGTGCAGCTGAACGCGGGCGCCGCTACCCCGGCACCGCCGGTCGGCACCGCGCTCGGCCCGCATGGCGTCAACATCATGGACTTCGTCAAGCAGTACAACGCCGCGACGGATGCCCAGCGGGGCAACGTCATCCCGGTGGAGATCACGATCTACGAGGACAGGTCGTTCAGCTTCATCACCAAGACCCCGCCGGCGCCCGAGCTGATCAAGAAGGCAGCAGGCGTGCAGAAGGGCAGCGGCGAGCCGCACAAGACCAAGGTCGGGTCGGTGACCCAGGCTCAGGTCCGCGAGATTGCCCAGGTGAAGATGCCTGACCTGAACGCGACCACGATCGAGGCCGCAGAGAAGATCATTGCCGGGACCGCCAGGTCGATGGGCATCCGGGTCGAGGGCTGAGACCCGCAGGCGCCGCGCGGCTGCGGGCTGCCGGGAATGCGGAAAGCCCGTTCCCGGCTAGAGATAATGCGCTCGTGCCAGGCAGGCACGGGCAGTGGCAGGGCCAGGCGCTGGCCCGCTGACCACGAATTCCGAGAGACACGGGAGAAGTAATGCAGCGCAGCAAGGCCTACCGGAAGGCAGAAGAGAGCGTCGACGCCAGCCGGCTGTACAGCCCGGCCGAGGCGGTCACGCTCGCCAAGAGCACCTCCACGACCAAGTTCGACTCGACCGTCGAGGTCGCGTTCCGGCTCGGGGTCGACCCCCGCAAGGCGGACCAGATGGTCCGCGGCACCGTCAACCTGCCGAACGGCACCGGCAAGACCGCCCGCGTGCTGGTCTTCGCCACTGGCGAGCGGGCTGAGGAGGCCAAGGCAGCGGGTGCTGACTACGTCGGCGCCGACGAGCTGATCGAGCGGGTTCAGGGCGGCTTCCTCGACTTCGACGCCGTGGTCGCGACGCCGGACCTGATGGGCAAGGTCGGCCGCCTGGGCCGCGTACTCGGTCCGCGCAGCCTGATGCCGAACCCGAAGACCGGCACCGTCACCATGGACGTCGGCAAGGCCGTGAGCGAGATCAAGGGCGGCAAGATCGAGTTCCGCGTCGACAAGAACAGCAACCTGCACCTGATCATCGGGAAGGCCTCGTTCACCGACCGCGCCCTGATCGAGAACTACGCAGCGGCCCTGGAAGAGGTCCTCAGGCTGAAGCCGGCCGCCGCCAAGGGCAAGTACGTGAGGAAGGTGGCCATCACCACCACGATGGGCCCCGGCATCCCGGTCGACCCGTCGGCGACCAGGGGACTGACCGCCGAGTTCGAGGGCGAGCCAGCCGCGGTCTGACCTCAGCAGCATTCCGGGCCCTGGCGGCCGTCCGCGCGACGGCCGCCGGGGCCTGCTGCGTTTCACCCCGGCCCGCCGGGCCCTGGCGGCCACTGCAATTTGGCCCTCCGGGCACCGACCGCGTAGGCTGATGACCTGCCAGAGACCGTCGGCTGTTACCGCGCGCCGAGCGCGGGAACCGAAGGCTCGCGGAAGCGAGCGGCCCGCGCAGGTGACCGGACTGACCATCAGGGCGGCGGACCATTCCCGCCCTGACTCACGCCCCGTGCGCCTGCGTACGGGGCGTTCGCGTGTCCGTGGTCCTCGCCGGCGCTGAACATTAGCCGGGCCCGCCGTACGCGGGGGGCCCGGACACGAAGGGAGGCCCGTGGCGAGGGCGGAAAAGGTGACCGCGGTCGCCGAGCTGACCGAGCGCTTCCAGAGCTCGTCCGGCGCGGTCCTGACCGAGTACCGCGGTCTGACTGTGTCGCAGCTCGGCGAGCTGCGGCAGACGCTGGGCACGAACGCGACATTCTCGGTCGTCAAGAACACGCTGACGAAGATTGCCGCTACTGAGGCGGGCGTCACGACGGAGCTCACCGACCTGCTCAGCGGCCCGTCGGCCATTGCGTTCGTCGACGGCGACGTGGTGGAGGCGGCTAAGGGGCTGCGGGACTTTTCCCGTGCGAACCCGCTGCTGGTCATCAAGGGCGGCGTGCTGGACGGCAAGGCGCTGAGCCCGGCCGAGATCGTCAAGCTTGCCGATCTTGAGCCGCGCGAGGTTCTGCTGGCTAAGCTGGCCGGCGCCATGAAGGCGTCGCTGGCGAACGCGGCCGGCACATTCGCGGCGCTGCCAGTCCAGATGGCGCAGCTGCTGGGCGCGCTGGAGGCCAAGCGGACCGCCGAGGCACCCGCGGCTGAGGCTCCGGCGGCTGAGGCTCCGGCAGCGGAGGCTGAGGCTCCGGCAGCGGAGGCTGAGGCTCCGGCAGCGGAGGCGAGCACCGAGGCGGCCGGCGAGGCCGCAGCGGAAGCGGAAGGCGCGGACAGCTAACCAGTCACCTCGGGTGACACGACCTGACCCTGCGGGTGGCTGACAGCCATCGGCGACACACGGAATGAATGGAAGAGGAAGCACCACCATGGCAAAGATCAGCTCGGACGACCTGCTCGAGGCGTTCAAGGAGATGACGCTGATCGAGCTCTCTGAGTTCGTGAAGCAGTTCGAGGAGACCTTCGACGTCAAGGCTGCCGCGCCGGTGGCCGTCGCGGCTGCCGTACCGGGCGGCGGCGGTGGCGCCGCTGCCGAGGAGCCGGAGGAGAAGGACGAGTTCGACGTCATTCTCGAGGCCGCTGGCGACAAGAAGATCCAGGTCATCAAGGAGGTCCGCACCCTGACGAGCCTCGGGCTCAAGGAGGCCAAGGACCTGGTCGACGGCGCGCCCAAGCCGCTGCTCGAGCGTGTCAACAAGGAGGCCGCGGAGAAGGCCAAGGCTGCCCTCGAGGGCGCCGGCGCCACCGTGACCGTCAAGTAAGACGGCCTCTGGCAGGATCTCAGACGGCCCGCAGCCACCGCTCCGTGCGGCTGGCGGCGGGCCGTCTGCGCGTCCGGGCGGCGGCGGGAATGAAAGGGGCTCCGGCAGGCGTTATACAACCTTGGCAGTCGGACCCGAAGTCCGCTCCGCCGCCGAACAACAGGCCATACCCACGTGTTCTGAGTAGTAAACAACTCCGAAGGTGTGAGCTTCGTCACGTACTTTACGGTTGCGACACAGGCCACTCAGGGCTTGACGTTTCGCTTCGAAGGAGCGATGCTCCTTTGCAACCGTGAACCTCATAGTGACGTACAGTTGACCGGCGGTGTGTCCTTCGACTACACTGCCAATTTGCGCTGCACTAACTCGTCCTCGGCTCCCCAACCCCTAGCGGCGTAGCCGCAGGTCGTTTCGTGTGCGCGCGGTGCACCGTCCGCCACAAGCTCGGAAGGACCCCTGTTGGCAGCCTCGCGCAGCGCCTCAGCTACCGCCCTTGGTCCACGTCGTGTCTCCTTCGCTCGCATCGACGAGCCTCTAGAGGTGCCCAGCCTCCTCGCTCTGCAAACCGAGTCGTTTGACTGGCTGCTCGGCAACGAGCGCTGGCGTGCCCGGCTTGATGCCGAGAAGAAGGCCGGCCATAAGAATCTCCCGGAGCAGTCCGGTCTCGAAGAGATCTTCGAGGAGATCAGTCCTATCGAGGACTTCACGGGGACCATGTCTCTCTCGTTCCGTGACCATCGGTTCGAGCCGCCCAAGTACTCCGCGGAGGAGTGCAAGGACAAGGACATGACCTTCTCCGCGCCCATGTTCGTCACCGCCGAGTTCATCAACAACTCCACCGGCGAGATCAAGAGCCAGACCGTCTTCATGGGCGACTTCCCGCTCATGTCAGCCAAGGGCACGTTCATCATCAACGGCACCGAGCGTGTCGTCGTCTCGCAGCTCGTCAGGTCCCCGGGCGTCTACTTCGACCGCCAGGTCGACAAGACCTCGGACAAGGACATCTACAGCTGCAAGGTGATCCCGTCCCGCGGCGCCTGGCTTGAGTTCGAGATCGACAAGCGGGACGCCGTCGGCGTCCGCATCGACCGCAAGCGCAAGCAGAGCGTGACCGTGCTGCTCAAGGCGCTCGGCTGGGACGAGGCGAAGATCCTCGAGCGGTTCGGCCAGTTCGAGTCCATGCGGGCCACCCTGGAGAAGGACCACACCACCGGCCAGGACGACGCGCTGCTCGACATCTACCGCAAGCTGCGGCCGGGCGAGCCGCCGACCCGCGAGTCGGCGCAGGCCCTGCTCGAGAACCTCTACTTCAACCCGAAGCGCTACGACCTGGCGAAGGTCGGCCGCTACAAGGTGAACAAGAAGCTGGGGCTGTCGCAGGCCATCAACCAGGGCACGCTGACCGAAGAGGACATCGTCTCCACGATCGAGTACCTCGTCCGGCTGCACGTCGGCGAGGAGGAGATGAAGTCGGGCGCCGAGATGATCCCGGTCGAGACCGACGACATCGACCACTTCGGCAACCGCCGGCTGCGCACCGTGGGCGAGCTCATCCAGAACCAGGTCCGGCTGGGCCTGGCCCGGATGGAGCGGGTGGTCAGGGAGCGGATGACGACGCAGGACGTCGAGGCGATCACGCCGCAGACCCTGATCAACATCCGGCCGGTCGTCGCCTCCATCAAGGAGTTCTTCGGCACCAGCCAGCTGTCCCAGTTCATGGACCAGACCAACCCGCTGGCCGGCCTGACCCACAAGCGGCGCCTGTCGGCGCTGGGCCCGGGCGGACTGTCCCGTGAGCGGGCCGGCTTCGAGGTCCGCGACGTGCACCCCAGCCACTACGGCCGGATGTGCCCGATCGAGACCCCTGAAGGACCGAACATCGGCCTGATCGGCTCGCTGTCGTCCTACGGCCGGGTCAACGCGTTCGGCTTCGTCGAGACGCCGTACCGCAAGGTCAAGGCCGGGCAAGGTCACCGACCAGATCGACTACCTGACCGCGGACGAGGAAGACCGGCACGTCATCGCCCAGGCGAACGAGCCGATCGAGTCGGACGGCACCTTCACCGAGGACCGCGTGCTGGTCCGCCGGAAGGGCGGCGAGGTCGACTACATCAAGCCCGACGAGGTCGACTACATGGACGTCTCGCCGCGGCAGATGGTGTCCGTCGCGACCGCGATGATCCCGTTCCTCGAGCACGACGACGCCAACCGCGCGCTGATGGGCTCGAACATGCAGCGCCAGTCCGTCCCGCTGCTGCGCAGCGAGGCGCCGCTGGTCGGCACCGGCATGGAGTACCGCGCCGCCGTTGACGCGGGCGACGTGATCGTGGCCGAGAAGGCCGGCGTGGTTGAGCAGGTCTGCGCCGACTACATCACCGTGGCCAACGACGACGGCACCAGGACCGACTACCTGGTGTCCAAGTTCCGCCGCTCCAACCAGGGCACCTGCTTCAACCAGAAGCCGGTGGCCATCGAGGGACAGCGGGTCGAGGTCGGCCAGGTCATCGCCGACGGCCCGTGCACCGACAACGGCGAGATGGCGCTCGGCCGGAACCTGCTGGTCGCCTTCATGCCGTGGGAGGGCCACAACTACGAGGACGCGATCATCCTGAGCCAGCGGCTGGTCCAGGACGACGTGCTCTCCTCGATCCACATCGAGGAGCACGAGGTCGACGCCCGCGACACCAAGCTGGGCCCGGAGGAGATCACCAGGGACATCCCGAACGTCTCCGACGAGGTCCTGGCTGACCTTGACGACCGCGGCATCATCAGGATCGGCGCCGAGGTCGTCACCGGCGACATCCTGGTCGGCAAGGTCACCCCCAAGGGCGAGACCGAGCTGACCCCGGAGGAGCGCCTGCTGCGCGCGATCTTCGGCGAGAAGGCCCGCGAGGTCCGCGACACCAGCCTGAAGGTGCCGCACGGCGAGTCCGGCAAGGTCATCGGCGTCCGGGTGTTCACCCGCGACAACGGCGACGAGCTTCCGCCCGGCGTGAACGAGCTGGTCCGCGTCTACGTGGCGGCCAAGCGCAAGATCACCGACGGCGACAAGCTGGCTGGCCGGCACGGCAACAAGGGCGTCATCGCCAAGATCCTGCCGGTCGAGGACATGCCGTTCCTCACCGACGGGACCCCGGTCGACATCGTCCTGAACCCGCTCGGCGTGCCTGGCCGCATGAACGTCGGCCAGGTTCTGGAGACTCACCTCGGCTGGGTCGCCGCTACCGGCTGGCAAGTCGATGGCGACGACCAGGACTGGAAGAAGCGGCTGCGCAAGATCGGCGCGGATGCTGCTGCGTCAGGCAGCAAGGTCGCGACGCCGGTCTTCGACGGTGCCAAGGAAGAGGAGATCACCGGGCTGCTGTCCAGCACGCGGCCGAACCGTGACGGCGACCGGCTGGTCGGCGGCACCGGCAAGGCGACGCTGTTCGACGGCCGTACCGGCGAGCCCTTCAAGGACCCGATCTCTGTCGGCTACATCTACATCCTCAAGCTGCTGCACCTGGTGGACGACAAGATCCACGCCAGGTCCACCGGCCCGTACTCCATGATCACCCAGCAGCCGCTCGGCGGTAAGGCCCAGTTCGGCGGCCAGCGCTTCGGTGAGATGGAGGTCTGGGCGCTGGAGGCCTACGGCGCGGCCTACGCCCTGCAGGAACTGCTGACCATCAAGTCCGACGACATCCTCGGGCGCGTCAAGGTCTACGAGGCCATCGTCAAGGGCGAGAACATCCCCGAGCCCGGCATCCCTGAGTCCTTCAAGGTGCTGATCAAGGAGATGCAGTCGCTCTGCCTGAACGTGGAGGTCCTCTCCAGCGACGGCGCGGCCATCGAGATGCGGGACACCGACGAGGACGTCTTCCGCGCGGCGGAAGAGCTCGGCATCGACCTGTCCCGGCGGGAGCCGAGCAGCGTCGAAGAGGTCTGATCAGCTACGAGAAGTCCGACGAACAACCCCAGGGGAAAACAAACGTGCTAGACGTCAACTTCTTCGACGACCTGCGGATTGGCCTTGCCACGGCGGACGACATCCGGACGTGGTCCCACGGTGAGGTCAAGAAGCCGGAGACCATCAACTACCGGACCCTCAAGCCGGAAAAGGACGGGCTCTTCTGCGAGAAGATTTTCGGTCCCACCAGGGACTGGGAGTGCTACTGCGGTAAGTACAAGCGCGTCCGCTTCAAGGGCATCATCTGCGAGCGCTGCGGCGTCGAGGTCACTCGGGCCAAGGTGCGGCGCGAGCGGATGGGCCACATCGAGCTGGCCGCTCCGGTGACCCACATCTGGTATTTCAAGGGTGTGCCGAGCCGCTCGGCTACCTGCTTGACCTGGCGCCGAAGGACCTGGAGAAGGTCATCTACTTCGCCGCCTACATGATCACCTACGTGGACGACGACGCGCGGGCGCGCGACCTGCCGAGCCTCGAGGCCAAGATCACGGTCGAGCGGGGCCAGCTGGAGCAGCGGCGTGACTCTGACATCGAGGCCCGCCAGGCCAAGCTCGAGAAGGACCTGGCTGAGCTCGAGGCAGCCGGCGCCAAGGGTGACGCGCGCCGCAAGGTCCGCGAGGCGTCCGACCGCGAGTGCAAGCAGATCCGCGACCGCGCCCAGCGCGAGATCGACCGGATCGAGGAGGTCTGGAACCGCTTCCGCAACCTGAAGGTCCAGGACCTGGAGGGCGACGAGCTGCTCTACCGCGAGATGCGGGACCGGTTCGGCCGGTACTTCCGCGGCGGCATGGGCGCCCAGGCCATCCAGGAGCGGGTCGGCAGCTTCGACCTCGACGCCGAGGCCAACAACCTGCGCGAGATCATCCGGACCGGCAAGGGCCAGCGGAAGGCCAGGGCGCTCAAGCGGCTCAAGGTCGTGTCGGCGTTCCTGAACACCTCCAACAGCCCGCTCGGCATGGTGCTCGACTGCATTCCGGTGATCCCGCCGGACCTGCGGCCGATGGTTCAGCTGGACGGCGGCCGGTTCGCCACCTCCGACCTGAACGACCTGTACCGCCGGGTCATCAACCGGAACAACCGGCTGAAGAGGCTGCTCGACCTCGGCGCGCCCGAGATCATCGTGAACAACGAGAAGCGGATGCTGCAGGAGGCCGTCGACTCGCTGTTCGACAACGGCCGCCGCGGCCGCCCGGTCACCGGGCCGGGCAACCGGCCGCTGAAGTCGCTGTCCGACATGCTCAAGGGCAAGCAGGGCCGGTTCCGCCAGAACCTGCTCGGCAAGCGCGTCGACTACTCGGGCCGTTCCGTCATCGTGGTCGGGCCGCAGCTCAAGCTGCACCAGTGCGGCCTGCCCAAGGAGATGGCGGTCGAGCTGTTCAAGCCGTTCGTGATGAAGCGGCTGGTTGACCTCAACCACGCCCAGAACATCAAGTCGGCCAAGCGGATGGTGGAGCGGGCCAGGCCAGTGGTCTGGGACGTGCTCGAGGAAGTCATCACCGAGCACCCGGTGCTGCTGAACCGCGCGCCGACCCTGCACCGCCTCGGGATCCAGGCTTTCGAGCCGCAGCTGGTCGAGGGCAAGGCCATCCAGATTCACCCGCTCGTCTGCACCGCGTTCAACGCGGACTTCGACGGTGACCAGATGGCCGTGCACGTGCCGCTGTCGGCCGAGGCGCAGGCCGAGGCGCGGATCCTGATGCTGTCGACCAACAACATCCTGAAGCCGGCCGACGGCAAGCCCGTCACCATGCCGACCCAGGACATGGTCATCGGCATCTACTGGCTGACCAGGGACAAGGAGGGCGCGCCCGGCGAGGGCCGCGTCTTCAGCGGCCTGGCCGAGGCCCTGATGGCCTACGACAAGGGCGACCTTGACCTGCAGGCCAAGATCCAGATCCGGCTGGGCGGGGTTACGCCGCCGCGTGGCTACACGACGCCGGAGGGCTGGGAGCCGGGACAGCCGCTGCGGCTGGAGACCACGCTCGGGCGCACCCTGCTGAACGAGACGCTGCCGGACGACTACCCGTTCGTCAACTTCGAGGTCGGCAAGAAGCAGCTGTCGGTGATCGTGAACGAGCTGGCCGAGACCTATCCCAAGGTCGAGGTGGCCGCGGCGCTGGACGCGCTGAAGGACGCCGGCTTCCACTGGGCGACCAGGTCCGGGGTCACGATCTCGATCGAGGACGTGGCCGCGCCGCCGAACAAGCGGGAGATCCTGGACACCTACGAGAAGCGGGCCGACAAGGTGCAGCGCGAGTACGAGCGCGGCCTGATCACCGACGACGAGCGGCGCCAGGAGCTCATCGAGATCTGGACGCACGCGACCGCCGATGTGGCCCAGGACATGGAGAAGGCCTTCCCCGAGACCAACCCGGTCTGGATGATGGTCAACTCCGGTGCCCGCGGAAACCTGATGCAGATCAGGCAGATCGCCGGCATGCGAGGCCTGGTGTCGAACCCCAAGGGCGAGACGATCCCGCGGCCGATCAAGTCCAGCTTCCGCGAGGGCCTGTCCGTGGTCGAGTACTTCATCTCGACCCACGGCGCCCGGAAGGGCCTTGCCGACACCGCGCTGCGTACTGCCGACTCCGGGTACCTCACCCGGCGGCTGGTGGACGTCGCGCAGGACGTCATCGTCCGCGAGGAGGACTGCGGCACCGACCGGTCGCTGCCGATGCGCATCGCTGAGAAGGGCACGGACGGCGTCGTCCGCAAGCTCCCGAACATCGAGAACACCGGCACCGGGCGGACCCTGTCCGAGGACGTCACCGGCCCGGACGGCACCGTCCTGGCCGAGGCCGAGTCGGACATGACCGAGGCCATGATCGACACGCTGGTCAACGCCGGCGTGGAGTCGGTGCGGACCTACTCGGTGCTGGTCTGCCAGGCCAAGGTGGGCGTCTGCGGCAAGTGCTACGGCCGCTCGCTGGCCACCGGCAAGCGGGTGGACGTCGGCGAGGCCGTGGGCATCATCGCCGCCCAGTCCATCGGCGAGCCGGGTACCCAGCTGACGATGCGTACCTTCCACACCGGTGGTGTGGCTGGTCTGGACATCACCCACGGCCTGCCGCGAATCCAGGAGCTGTTCGAGGCCAGGATCCCGAAGGGCCTGGCGCCGATCAGCGAGGTCGAGGGCAAGGTCAGGATCGACGAGCAGGACAAGACCCGCAAGATCGTGATCGTGCCGGACGACGGCTCGGAGGAAGTGGCCTACCAGGTGTCCATGCGGGCCCGCCCGCTGGTCAGCGACGGCGACCACGTGCGAGTGGGCCAGCAGCTCATTGCTGGCGCGGTCAACCCGCACGAGGTCCTGCGCATTCTCGGCTCGCGCGAGGTCCAGCTGCACCTGGTCCACGAGGTCCAGGAGGTGTACCGGTCCCAGGGCGTGTCGATCCACGACAAGCACATCGAGATCATCATCCGGCAGATGCTCAAGCGGGTGAACGTGATCGAGTCCGGAGACACCGAGCTGCTGCCCGGCGAGCTGGTCGAGCGGCCGAAGTTCGAGGAGGTCAACCGCGCTGTCGTGGAGGCGGGCGGCACCTCGGCGGCTGGCCGTCCGCAGCTCATGGGCATCACGAAGGCCTCGCTGGCGACCGAGTCGTGGCTGTCGGCGGCCTCCTTCCAGGAGACCACCAGGGTCCTCACCGACGCGGCAATTCACGCCCGGTCGGACTCGCTGGTCGGCCTGAAGGAGAACGTCATCATCGGCAAGCTGATCCCGGCCGGTACCGGCATGCAGCGGTACCGCGCCCTGCGGGTCGAGCCGACGGAGGAGGCCAAGGCGGCTGTCTACCCGCCGACCTCCTACGACAGCCCGGCTGACTACTCCTTCGGTCAGGTGTCCGGCCAGGCCATCCCGCTCGAGGAGTACGACTTCGGGGCCTACAACAGGTAGGGAACGCGCCCTGCAGTAACCAACGGCGCCGCGGCCTCCGGCCGCGGCGCCGTTGTGCTGTCTGGCGATGGGCCGCTGCCGCCAGGTTTCGCGGGCCATCGCGTCGCGGGTGTGCGATCATGCTCGTGATCGAGATCCAGCCGTCAGGAGGTGAGACCCATGCACGCAGTACCGGCAACGGGTGCTCCCCTGCAGGGCAGGATCGCGCGACCGAGGTAGTCGCCACCAGGAGCGCCTGCAGGCAATCCGCGAAAGGCGACCACGTGAACATAACACCTTCTTCGGCTCCGCGTATCAGCTCAGCGAGCGCGGGCAATTCAGACAAGCGAGCGCTGGTTCTCGCCGGCGGCGGAGCGGCAGGCAATGCGTGGGAGCTTGGTCTCATCGCCGGCCTGTCCCATGCCGGGATAGATGTAACTGAGGCCGATCTCATCGTCGGGACGTCGGCAGGATCGACGGTGGCTGCCCAGATCACCAGCGGGACACGGCCGGCCGAACTGTATGCCGCGATCCTCGCCGGGGTGCGCTCGGCCACAGGCCGGCGGCGACAGATCGGACTCGGGACGCGCTCCGGATTTCTCAGGGCCGAGCTACCTGGAGTGGTCGAGCCGAATCATCGGCTCGGCTGAAGATGCGTCCGACATGCGCCGCAAGATGGGCGCCGCGGCACTCGCACTGGATGCTTCGGACGGCTCCGGCCAGCCACGCTGGCGCGACATCGTCGCGGCTCGGCTGCCCAGCCAGCACTGGCCGCAGCAGCCTGTGCTTATCACGGCTGTCGATGCGCAGACCGGGGAACCGGTCGTGTTCGACCGCCACAGCGGACTCGATCTGGTCGACGCCGTCGCCGCCAGCACCAGCAATGGCTTCGGTCCGTTCCCTCCCTACCGCATCGGCGGGAACCGGTACATCAACGGCGGCTACCGGCGCAACGAGAACGCCGACCTGGCGGCTGGATACGGCCGGGTGCTTGTGCTGTCACCGTTCGGCGGCAGGTCGCGGATGCCGCCGGAGTGGGGAATGGATCTCGCAACTCAGGTCGACGAACTCCGAGCAGGGGGCAGCAGGGTAGAGACCGTCTTTCCCGATGGCGGCGCGGGTGACGTGTTCGGCGCCCATGCGCTGGATCCGGCAACGCGGCCGCAGGCCGCACGAGGAGGCCACGACCAGGGCCGGGCCCTCGCGGAACTGCTCGCCGCAAGCTGGCAGTGACGCCCGAAGCCAGATTCCGCCGGACCGGCGCGGTTCAGGCCCCCGTCTGAGCCCCGCCGGCGCGCTCGACATGACGACGTTTCGCTGCCGTCCTGCGCGGTAGAAGGCAGCCTGCCCGGCAGGTGCCGGTGCCGCGCCGGCAACGGAGGCAGTCATGAGCTCGTCCACCCCGCAGGCGGCGACGGGCGGGCTGGCCAGGGCATACGCGGCAGTAGTGGTCGGGCTGCGATATGTCATCGTGGCCGGCTGGATCGCTGCCGTCGTGGCGGCCGTCAGCTCTCTTCCGGTACTCACCTCATCCGACGGCGTCGCCGGGCTGGTGCCCGCAAGCTCGCCGGCCGTCCAGGCCGAGTACACCGCGACCAGGCTCTTCGGCGAGCCGCTTGACGCGCAGGCCGTCGTCGTCCAGCGTGCGCCGCACGGGCTGTCGCCATCGACGGTCCGGGCCGCGGTCAGCAACGCCGTCAGCACTGACACCGGGCACGCGACCGGCACCCCCATCAGCGGCCTGGCCGGAGCACTGCCGATCCCGAATACCGACGGGCTCTTCCCCGGCTCGCGAGAGCGCTCCACGACTGTCCTGACGTACCTGTATTTCCGCCCGTCCGCGTCGACGGCTGCGCAGCTGGCCGGCAGCGAGCTGTATGCCAGCAGGTACGCGTCCGCGCCCGCGGATCATCTGGTCGGCGTGACCGGGGCCGGACTCGCCACCTACGAGCAGGGCGTGGTCATCAGCCAGCACCTGGTCTGGGTGGAGATCGCGACCATCCTGGCGATTGCGCTGATCGTCGGCTTCTTCTTCCTGGCGCCCGGTGCACCGCTGGCGACGCTGGCCTGCGCCGCGACCGCATATCTGCTGGCGGTCAGGATCGTCGCCTGGGTGATGCAGCAGATGCATGTCACGCTGCCGCCTGACGTCGAGCCGGTGCTCGTCGTGCTGCTGCTCGGCGTGACCACCGACTACTCCGTCTTCTTCATGTCCGGCATGCGCAGCCGGCTGGCCGAGGGCCTGACGAAAGTACAGGCCGCCCGCCTGACCACGGCCGACTTCTCGCCGATCATCCTTGCGGCCGGGATCCTGGTAGCGGCAGGCACCGCATCGCTGGCCGTGGCGAAAATGCAGCTGATCCGCGCCTTCGGCCCGGCGCTGGCAGTGACGGTGCTCACCGCCATGGTCGTGTCCCTCACCCTGGCTCCTGCGCTGATCGGCATCTTTGGCAGCGCCCTGTTCTGGCCGGGGCCGCGGTGGCTCCGCAAATCCAGGGCGGCGGCCAGGCAGGCCGCGGATGCGGCCGCCGAGGGCGCGCCAGTGCGCCAGCCTCGCTCGCCGTGGCGGGTCAGGGAGAGCATCGCCCGGTTCGCAGCCTTCAGGCCAGTAGCGCTCGTGATCGTGGCGGCGTGCGTGCTCGCGCTGCTCGGCGCTGCCGCCAGCGCGACCAGCATGCGCCTCGGCGCGCCGCTCGTGACGGCACTGCCGGGCGGGACCCAGCCAGTTCGCGCGCAGGACGCCGCGGCTCAGGGCTTCGCCGTGGGCATCCTGTCGCCGACTGAGGTCCTGGTGCTCGGTCCCGGCGTGACCACCAGCACCGCGGACCTGGACAGGCTGCAGGCCCGCCTGGCGCGCCAGCCCGGCGTCGCGGGCGTCGTCGGTCCGGCGACGATCCCGGCGGCAGTGCGGCGGGCCGCCGTTCCCGGCCCTGGCTGCGCAGCTGCCGAACCCGATGCTGGCGAAGTCAGGCAGCGCCGCGCGCTTCGGCATCATCGAGCGGACCGATCCGCTCGGCGCGGAGGCGGTGGCTGACGTCCGGGCGCTGGAGCGGAATCTGCCCGGCCTGGTCCGGTCCTCCGGCCTGACCGGTGTCCGGATCGAGGTCGGCGGCGAGACGGCCGCCATCGGCGAGGCGGTCAGCTCCACGACCTCGAGCCTCGGCGAGCTCGCACTGCTGATGCTGGCCATCACTGTCGTGCTGCTGGCCATCTTCCTGCGGGCGCTGATCGCACCGCTGTACCTGCTCGCCGCCAGCGTGCTGTCGCTGCTGGCAACTCTTGGCGTCACCGTCTGGATTTTCCAGGACCGGCTCGGCTACGACGGGCTCGTGTACTACGTGCCGTTCACGGTCGCGGTGCTGCTCATCTCGCTCGGCGCGGACTACAACGTGTTCGTGGTCGGCCGCATCTGGGAGGAAGCACGGCGGCGGCCGCTGCGAGATGCGATCGCGGTCGCCGGGTCGCAGGCATCGCGCGCGATCACGGTGGCCGGCGTCGCACTCGCGACCAGTTTCGCGCTGCTGGCGCTGATTCCGCTGCAGCAGTTCCGCGAGGTCGCGGTCGCGATGGCGGCCGGCATCATCATCGATGCGGTGATCGCCCGCTCGCTGCTCGTGCCAGCGCTGGTCGCGCTGTTCGGGCGGGCCGGGATGTGGCCGGGTCGGGCTGGCCGCGGAGAACGTAAGCGCGGGACTCGCCCGGCGCGCCGGGGCCGGGACGTGCGCCGGGGCCAGGACGCGGGCCGGGACGGGGACGTGCGCCGGGGCCGGGACGTGCGCCGGGGCCAGGACGTGCGCCGGGGTCGGGCGGGTGCTCTGCGGGCTGGCACCGGTGAGCCTGTTGCTGATGTCGAGCCGGCCCGAGGCGCGCAGGGCGCCGGCTGACGCTGGCCACGGGACGCCCGCTGCCGCACCCGCCTGGTCCCGGCGCTGCCGTCTGCGACTGGCCGCTGCCGGATCCCGCTTCCGCGCTGTCCGAGGCCGGTTCTGGCGCCCGGTCATCGTCTTTTCATTCGTTTCAGCGCCTACGGGCGCCCTTATGGGTAGATATGTCGGCTACCGGACGCACCGAACGGATGAAAAGTCAGCCTGGGTTGACGGCGAAGCGGATATTCTGGCGGGCTAGCGTGCAGCCGAGCGGTGCGGGGCCGGTCGTAGCGGGTGCGGGTGCTGGAGCGGGCAGCCAGAGACCGGTGCGGGGCGCAGGGGCCCGTGTCGTCAGCCGGGGCTCGCGGCGGGGTGCTGGAGCGGGCAGCCAGGGACGGGTGCGGGGCGGCAGGGGCCCGTGTCGTCAGCCGGGGCTCGCGGCGGGGGGCTGAACTGGCCAGCCGGAACGATCGGCAATGCCAGCCAGCGCGGCCGCATCCGCTGGCGCCGCGGCGTGCTGGTCGTTATTGAAGAACGCGAACACGTCGGCATCAGGCGGGAATGTCTCCGCTATGCGGCGCACCCAGGTTCGCAGGGCCTGTCGCCCGTAATGGGGCCAGGGGCTCGCGGCGCCCTCATGCAGCCGCAGGTAGCCCCAGTCAGCCGTGCGCCAGAGCGGGCCGAGCGGCCGGCCGCGCCGGTCGGACCAGCACAGCGCGGCATTGTGACCGGTCAGGATCGAGCGCACCTCGCCGGTGAGCCAGGACGGGTGCCGGAACTCGACGCAGACGCGGCCGGGACCGCCATGCTGCCGGAAGCTGCGGGCGAACTGCTTCAGGCAGTCGTCAAGTGCCGAAGGGTCGGCTCTCAGGGTGGGCGGCAGCTGCAGCAGCACCGGACCGAGCCGGCTGCCGAGCCCGGCGGCCGCTGTCAGCAAGCGGTCGACGGGCTCGGCCGGGTCACGAAGCCGCCGGACGTGTGTCAGGTAGCGGCTGGCCTTCACGGCCATCACGAAGCCGTCCGGCGTCCGCTGCTGCCACTGCTCGAAGGTCTCGCGCCGTGCCAGCCGGTAGAACGTGCCGTTGTTCTCGACAACGCCGAACTGCTCTGCGTAGGCCTCCAGCCAGCGCGCGGTCGGCACTCCCGCCGGGTAGAAGGAGCCGCGCCAGTCCCGGTACTGCCAGCCAGACGTGCCGACCCGAAGCGGCAACGGTGTCTCCGTTCTGCTCGTCCGGCGGCCAGCTACGAGCTGCCGGGCTGCCCTGCGGCCGGCATTGCCTCAGCGACAGCCTTCGGTCAGGATGCTGCCGGTCCGGCTGCCTGGAACTGCCTGACGAGCTCGCTGCAGAAGGCCGGCAGGTCGTCCGGCTTCCGGCTGCTGACCAGGACATTCGGCCCGGACGTGCAGGTCTGCACCTCGGTGTCGACCCAGGTGCCGCCGGCGTTCCTGATGTCGGTCTGCAGGCTCGGCCACGAGGTGAGGGTACGCCCGCGGACCAGGTCGGCCTCGACCAGCGTCCACGGGCCGTGGCAGATCACGGCCACTGGCTTGCCTGCGCTGACCATCGCTGCGACAAAGCTGACCGCGGCCGGCTGCGTACGCAGCTGGTCGGGGTTCGCGACGCCGCCGGGCAGGACGAGCGCGTCGTAGTCAGCCGGGCTGACATCAGCGATTGCGTGGTCGACGGGGAACACATCACCTTTGTCCAGGTGGTTGAAGGCCTGGGCCTTGCCTGCCTCGGGAGCGAGCAGCTCAGGCGTGCCGCCGGCGTCACTGACGGCCTGCCACGGCTGCGTCAGCTCGGCTTGCTCCGCGCCCTCGTTGGCAACAAGAAAGGCCACCCGGCGTCCGGTCAGCTCGTTAGTCATCCTGATACTCCTTCTGGTGTGATACGGGGTGTTCGCGGCGCCGTCAGGCGCGCCTACTCAACGCCGAGCCTGCGGGCCAGCTCGTCCCTGCCCATCGCTGAGCGGCCCGGCAGATCGCGCTGCCTGGCGATCCCGTACAGCTCCGCGCGCGTCCTCGGCTTCGTGCCGCCGGTCCGCTTGCGGTCGGCGACAGCGGCACCCTGCTTCCCGAGTGCGGTTCGAGTCTCCTCGGGCAGATTCGTGATGGTCTGTCTGATCGACGGCCGCCTTCTGCGCCTTCCTGACGTTTGCCCTGGCCGCTTTCTTCTGCTTCGCACTCGCCATGTGCTGGCGCTCCCTCCGCCTCAGCCGGTCCTCCCGACCGGCTACCCGCGATCGTGGCGTGCTAACGCTCGCCCGGGCACCGGGAATAACCGGGTCGTACGTCCTGGTTTCGAGTACCGGCGGCAGTGGCGGGATCTGGTCATCGTGGTTACCAGCGTCCGCTAAGCTAATCCCCAGCGGAGTGCAAGAAGCCGGCCCGTTTTGACCTGCGTGCAAGGGGTTCGGTATTCTAGTTCTCCGCGCCCATGCCTCATGGGTGCGTGCACGCCTGTGTGACCGTCGATTCGCGGCTTAGCGCCGACGAGCCGCGGCGCTCATGACAACAGCATGAGGCACAGGCGAGCGGCTAGCTTCCCTTCCGGAACCGGGCTCACTTCGGGCCCGGGTGTGTCGTGAGGTTCGCGACACGCCCGACCGCGGGGGTGGGCGGCCAGCAACCAGGCAGGAATCCAAGCAGGCCAACGTACGTCCCGGGCCGCGCCCAGTGCGGTCCGAGCAGCACGGCCCTGTCCCCGGACAGGCAGCAAGACCGGCCGCGCCACCCGGCGCGGCGAACCGGCTGACCGGGCCCCCGGGCAGCAGGCGAATGACAGACAGCGTCGCGCCGCAAGGCGCGCGGCAGAGGAAGACGGAGACGCGTTGCCCACGATCCAGCAGCTGGTCCGTAAGGGCCGGCAGGACAAGGTAGCCAAGAACAAGACTCCGGCGCTGCACGGCAGCCCGCAGCGCCGCGGGGTGTGCACGCGCGTCTATACGACCACGCCCAAGAAGCCCAACTCGGCGCTGCGCAAGGTGGCCCGCGTCAGGCTCACCAGCAAGATCGAGGTCACCGCCTACATTCCGGGCGTGGGGCACAACCTCCAGGAGCACTCCATCGTGCTGGTCCGAGGCGGTCGTGTCCGCGACCTGCCCGGCGTGCGCTACAAGATCATTCGCGGCTCGCTGGACACCCAGGGCGTCCGTAACCGCAAGCAGGCACGCAGCCGCTACGGCGCGAAGAAGGAGAAGAGCTGACATGCCGCGCAAGGGCCCCGCAACCAAGCGGCAGCTGGTAACCGACCCGGTCTACGGCTCGCCGCTCGTCACCGCACTGGTGAACAAGGTGCTCAAGAGCGGCAAGCGGTCGCTCGCAGAGCGGATCGTCTATGGCGCACTCGAGGGCTGCCGGGATAAGACCGGCAACGACCCCGTGGTGACGCTCAAGCGGGCGCTGGACAACGTCAAGCCGACCCTCGAGGTCCGCAGCCGCCGGGTTGGCGGCGCGACCTATCAGGTGCCGGTCGAGGTCCGCGCCTCCCGGAGCACGACGCTCGCGCTTCGCTGGCTGATCACGTACTCGCGGCAGCGCCGCGAGAAGACCATGACCGAGCGGCTCATGAACGAGCTGCTCGACGCCAGCAACGGACTCGGGGCCAGCGTCAAGCGCCGTGAGGACACCCACAAGATGGCCGAGTCCAACAAGGCATTCGCTCACTACCGCTGGTAGCGGGCGACCCAACTGACCCAAAGGATCGAGGATCACCAACAGTGGCCGCGACACAGACCGCTAGCGAACTCGCCAACGTCCGGAACATCGGCGTCATGGCGCATATCGACGCGGGCAAAACCACGACCACCGAGCGGATCCTGTTCTACACCGGCATCAACTACAAGATCGGCGAGGTTCATGAGGGCGCAGCCACCATGGACTGGATGGAGCAGGAGCAGGAGCGTGGCATCACCATCACGTCCGCTGCTACCACCTGCATGTGGCGTGACCACACCATCAACCTGATCGACACGCCCGGCCACGTCGACTTCACGGTCGAGGTGGAGCGCTCGCTGCGCGTCCTCGACGGCGCCGTGGCGGTCTTCGATGGCGTCGCCGGTGTCGAGCCGCAGTCCGAGACTGTCTGGCGGCAGGCCGACCGGTACGGCGTGCCCCGGATCTGCTTCGTCAACAAGATGGACCGCGTCGGCGCGGAGTTCCACCGCTGCGTGGACATGATCACCGACCGGCTCGGCGCCACCCCGCTGGTCATCCAGCTGCCGTGGGGCGTCGAGTCAGACTTCCGCGGCGTGATCGACCTGATCCACATGCGGGCGCTGCTGTGGCAGACCGAGGGCAAGGGCGACACCTACGACGTCGTCGCCATTCCCGACGACCACGCCGAGGCCGCCCGCGAGTGGCGGGACAGGCTCGTCGAGACCATCGCCGAGAACGACGAGGAGATGATGGAGCTGTACCTGGAGGGCGCCGAGCCCGACACGGAGCAGCTCATCGCCGCGATCCGGCGTGCCACCATCGCCTCGGCCGTGACCCCGGTGATGTGCGGCAGCGCGTTCAAGAACAAGGGCGTGCAGCCGATGCTGGACGCGATCGTGGACTTCCTGCCCAGCCCGGTCGACATCCCGTCGATCAAGGGCCACGCGGTCGGGAACGAGGACACGCTGATCGAGCGGCACGCGGACCCGTCCGAGCCGTTCTCGGCGCTGGCCTTCAAGATCATGTCTGACCAGCACCTCGGCAAGCTGACCTACATCCGCGTCTACTCCGGCAGGCTCGACGCCGGCACTCAGGTGCTGAACTCGACCAAGGGCCGCAAGGAGCGGATCGGCAAGATCTACCAGATGCACGCGAACAAGCGCGAGGAGCGCCCGACCGCGATAGCCGGCCAGATCGTGGCGGTGATGGGCCTGAAGGACACCACCACCGGTGACACGCTGAGCGACACCGAGCCAGCAGGTCATTCTCGAGTCGATGACGTTCCCGGCGCCCGTGATCAACGTGGCGATCGAGCCGAGGACCAAGGCCGACCAGGACAAGCTCGGCACCGCGATCCAGCGGCTCGCCGAGGAGGACCCGACCTTCCAGGTCAGGACCGACGAGGAGACCGGCCAGACCATCATCTCGGGCATGGGCGAGCTGCACCTGGAGGTGCTGGTCGAGCGGATGCGCCGCGAGTTCAAGGTCGAGGCCAACATCGGCCGTCCGCAGGTCGCCTACCGCGAGACCATCCGCCGGAAGGTCGAGAAGGTCGAGTACACCCACAAGAAGCAGACCGGTGGTTCCGGCCAGTTCGCGCGGGTGATCATCAACCTCGAGCCGACCGGCGGCGACGGCGGCGGCTACGAGTTCGAGAACAAGGTCCATGGCGGCCGGGTCCCGCGGGAGTACATCCCGTCAGTCGATGCCGGCTGCCAGGAGGCCGCGGAGTTCGGCGTGCTCGCCGGGTACCCGATGGTGGACGTCAAGGTCACGCTGACTGACGGCGCCTACCACGAGGTGGACTCGTCCGAGCTCGCGTTCAAGATCGCTGGCTCGATGGCCTTCAAGAAGGCCGCCGGTCATGCGGATCCGGTCCTCCTCGAGCCAGTCATGGCGGTGGAGGTCAGGACTCCCGACGACTACATGGGCGACGTTATCGGCGACCTCAACAGCCGCCGTGGCCAGATCCAGGCCATGGAGGAGAGGTCAGGGGTGCGGGTCGTGAAGGCCCTCGTCCCGCTGTCGGAGATGTTCGGCTACGTGGGGGATCTGCGCAGCCGTACGCAGGGGCGGGCGGATTACAGCATGCAGTTCGACTCGTATGCCGAGGTTCCGCCCAGCATCGCCAAGGAGATCATCGCCAAGGCACGCGGCGAGTAGCAGAAGTTAACGACGACACGACCAAGCAGCGCGCGTGAGCGCCTGTCCCCGCTGCTGCGGGGAAACGATCGCAACGAGGAGACACCAGTGGCGAAGGCCAAGTTCGAGCGGACCAAGCCGCACGTCAACATCGGCACCATCGGTCATATCGACCACGGCAAGACGACGCTGACCGCGGCGATCACCAAGGTGCTGCACGACAAGTACCCCACTCTGAACACTGCCAGCGCGTTCGACCAGATCGACAACGCGAAGGAAGAGAAGGAGCGCGGGATCACCATCTCGATCTCGCACGTGGAGTACCAGACCGAGAAGCGGCACTACGCGCACGTGGACTGCCCCGGTCACGCTGACTACATCAAGAACATGATCACCGGCGCCGCGCAGATGGACGGCGCGATCCTGGTGGTGGCGGCGACCGACGGCCCGATGCCGCAGACCCGCGAGCACGTGCTGCTGGCCCGCCAGGTCGGCGTGCCCTACATCGTCGTCGCGCTGAACAAGGCCGACATGGTCGACGACGAGGAGATCCTCGAGCTGGTCGAGCTTGAGGTACGCGAGCTGCTGTCCACCTACGAGTTCCCCGGCGACGACGTGCCGGTGATCCGGGTGTCGGCGCTCAAGGCACTCGAGGGCGACGCGGAGTGGGGCGAGAAGGTCGTCGAGCTGATGGCGGCCTGCGACGACAGCATCCCCGAGCCGGTGCGCGAGATCGAGAAGCCGTTCCTGATGCCGGTCGAGGACGTGTTCTCGATCACCGGCCGCGGCACCGTGGTGACCGGCCGGATCGAGCGCGGCGTCATCCACACCGGCGACGAGGTCGAGATGATCGGCATCAAGGAGAAGGCGGTCAGGACCACGGTCACGGGCGTGGAGATGTTCCACAAGATCCTGGACGAGGGCCAGGCTGGTGACAACGCCGGCCTGCTGCTCCGCGGCACCAAGCGCGAGGACGTCGAGCGCGGCCAGGTCATCATCAAGCCGGGCACCAACACCCCGCACACCGAGTTCGATGCGCAGGTCTACATCCTGTCCAAGGACGAGGGCGGCCGGCACACGCCGTTCTTCAACAACTACCGCCCGCAGTTCTACTTCCGTACCACGGACGTGACCGGCGTGGTGCACCTGCCGGAAGGCACCGAGATGGTGCTGCCCGGTGACAACACCGAGATGAAGGTCGATCTGATTCAGCCGATCGCCATGGAGGAGGGCCTGCGCTTCGCAATTCGCGAAGGCGGCCGTACCGTCGGCGCCGGCCGGGTCACCAAGATCATCAAGTAGCAGACGGGCCCGGGGGGAAACCCCCGGGCCCGTTCCACGGTCGTTCCCGCCCGAGCGGGGACGCGCAAGACAGCGGCACGACACGAGCGAAGGACATCGAAGCCACATGGCGGGACAGAAGATCCGCATCCGGCTCAAGGCCTATGACCATGAGGTCATTGACAGCTGGGCGCGGAAGATCGTCGACACGGTGATTCGTACCGGCGCCAAGGTCGCCGGCCCGTGCCGCTGCCGACCGAGAAGAACGTCTACTGCGTCATCCGCTCGCCGCACAAGTACAAGGACTCTCGCGAGCACTTTGAGATGCGGACGCACAAGCGGCTGATCGACATCATCGACCCGACGCCGAGGACCGTCGACTCCCTGATGCGGCTTGACGTGCCGGCGGGCGTCGACATCGAGATCAAGCTGTAGGGGAACGCACCGAGATGACCAAGCAGATCAAAGGGGTACTGGGCACCAAGCTCGGCATGACCCAGGTATTTGCCGATGACGGCAGGATCGTTCCCGTCACGGTGGTCGCGGCGGGCCCTTGCGTCGTCACCGCGGTGCGCACGCCCGACGCTGACGGCTACTCCGCCGTGCAGCTCGGCTTCGGCGAGATCGACCCGCGCAAGGTGACCAAGCCGGCCGCCGGCCACTTCGCCAAGGCGGGCGTCACGCCGCGCCGGTACGTGGTGGAGCTGCGCACCGACAATGCCACCGACTACACGCTGGGGCAGGAAGTCACCGCCGAGACGTTCTCCGCCGGAGAGCTGATCGACGTGACGGCCACCAGCAAGGGCAAGGGCTTCGCCGGCGTCGTGAAGCGGCACGGCTTCAAGGGCCTCAGCTCGTCCCACGGCACCAAGCGCAAGCACCGCGCACCGGGCTCCATCGGCGGCTGCGCCTATCCGGGCCGCGTGTTCAAGGGCGTCCGGATGGCCGGCCGCATGGGCGGCGAGCGCATCACCACCGCGAACCTGACCCTGCACGGCGTGGACGCCGACCGCGGGCTGCTGCTGATCAAGGGCGCGGTCCCCGGACCGGCGGGCGGCCTCGTGCTCGTCCGCAACGCCGTCAAGTCCCCAGTCAGGAGTGAGGCGAAATGAGCCCGGCCCAGACGAGCTCCGCTGCCCGGCAGAAGGGCGCGGCCGGCAAGGCCGCCGCGACCCCGCAGCTGCCCGCGGAGATCTTCGACGCCAAGGTCAACGTGCCGCTGATCCACCAGGTCGTGGTGGCGCAGGAGGCAGCAGCCCGGCAGGGCACGCATGCCACCAAGACCCGCGGCGACGTCCGCGGCGGCGGCAAGAAGCCGTACCGGCAGAAGGGCACCGGCCGCGCGCGGCAGGGGTCCACCCGCGCGCCGCAGTTCGCCGGCGGCGGTGTCGTGCACGGCCCGCACCCGCGCTCCTACGACCAGCGCACGCCCAAGAAGATGAAGGCGGCCGCGCTTCGCGGCGCGCTGTCCGACCGGGCCAGGCACGGCCGCGTGCACGTGATCGCGAGCCTGGTAGACGGCGACACGCCGCGCACCAAGCCAGCGCTGGCGGCGCTGACCGAGCTGACTGGCGCGGCCGAGGCGCAGGTGCTCGTGGTCATCGCGAGGGCAGACAAGGCGACCAGGCTGAGCCTGCGCAACGTGCGCGGCGTGCACCTGATCGAGGACGGCCAGCTGAACACCAGGGATGTCCTGGTGAGCGACCACGTCGTCTTCACCCAGGAAGCCCTGGACAGCTTCGTGGCCAGGTCGACCGGCACGGCGCAGGCCGCAGCCCCGGCGACGGAGACCCGGCGGCGAGACCCCGGCGACGGACGCGCCAGCGGGCGAGGCTGCACCAGCCAAGCCAAGGGCGGCGCGTGCTAAGGCTCAGCAGGAGGACGAGCAGCAGTGAACAAGATCGTTAATCCGCGCGACATCCTGCTGCGCCCGGTCATCTCGGAGAAGAGCCTCCGGCTGGCCGACGACGGCAAGTACACGTTCATCGTCGCTCCCGGCTCGCACAAGACCCAGATCCGCCAGGCGGTGGAGGCCACCTTCAGCGTGACGGTGACCGGGGTCAACACGATCAACCGGCCGGGCAAGCGCCGCCGGACGCGGTTCGGCTGGGGCAAGCGGCCGGACACCAAGCGCGCCATCGTCAGCCTCGCCGCTGGCGACCGGATTGAGTCTTTCGGCGGACCGGTCAGCTAGCCGGGGCATCACGAGGAGCTTGAGTTAGATGGCTATCAGAAAGTACAAGCCGACCACCCCCGGCAGGCGGGGCGCGAGCGGCTCCGACTTCTCCGAGGTGACCCGGAGTGAGCCGGAGAAGTCGCTGGTGCGCCCGCTGCACAGCCACGGCGGCCGGAACGTGCACGGCCGGATCACCACCCGGCATCAGGGCGGCGGGCACAAGCGCGCGTACCGGCTGATCGACTTCCGCCGGAACGACAAGGACGGCGTGCCGGCCAAGGTCGCGCACATCGAGTACGACCCGAACCGGACCGCCCGGATCGCACTGCTGCACTACGCCGACGGCGAGAAGCGCTACATCATCGCGCCAGTCGGGCTGAAGCAGGGCGACCGCGTGGAGAACGGCGCCAGCGCCGACATCAAGACCGGGAACTGCCTGCCGCTGCGCAACATCCCGACCGGCACGATGGTGCACGCCATCGAGCTGCGGCCGGGCGGCGGCGCCAAGATCGCCCGCTCCGCGGGCTCCGGCGTCCAGCTGCTGGCCAGGGAAGGCAACCGGGCCACGCTGCGCATGCCATCCGGTGAGATCCGTCAGGTCGACGCGGCCTGCCGCGCCACCGTCGGCGAGGTCGGGAACGCCGAGCAGGGCAACATCAAGCTCGGCAAGGCCGGCCGCAGCCGCTGGAAGGGCCGCAGGCCCACCGTCCGCGGCGTGGCGATGAACCCGGTCGACCACCCGATGGGCGGCGGCGAGGGCAAGACCTCGGGCGGCCGCCACCCGGTCAGCCCCTGGGGCCAGCCGGAAGGCCGTACCCGCCGGGCGCACAAGCCAAGCGACCAGTTGATCACCCGCCGGCGCAGCAAGAAGAAGCGGTAGGAGCACCCAGCGATGCCTCGTAGCCTGAAGAAGGGTCCCTTCGTGGACGACCACCTGATGAAGAAGGTGGACGTCCAGAACGACAAGGGCACCAAGAACGTCATCAAGACGTGGTCGCGCCGCTCGATGATCGTCCCGGCGATGCTCGGCCACACGATCGCCGTGCACGACGGCCGCAAGCACGTGCCGGTCTTCATCACCGAGTCCATGGTCGGTCACAAGCTCGGCGAGTTCGCGCCGACCAGGACCTTCCGCAGCCACGTGCGCGACGACCGGCGGAGCCGGCGCTAGCCGCAGGTGCCGCGGTCACCGGGCCAGCGGCCAGACAGAACACCAGACAACAGGCAAACCAGGCCGGATACGAGAAGAGCGAGACTGAGATGGAAGCAAGGGCTAAGGCGCGGTTCGTGCGCGTCACGCCGCGAAAGGCCCGCCGCGTGGTGGACCTCATCCGCGGCATGCCTGCCGACCAGGCGCAGGCGACGCTTGCCTTCGCGCCGCAGTCGGCGAGTGACCCGGTTGGCAAGGTGCTGGCCAGCGCGATCGCCAATGCCGGGCAGACAAGCCACCTCGACGCCAGCTCGCTCGTCGTGAGCCGCGCGTGGGTGGATGAAGGGCCGACGCTGAAGCGCTTCCGGCCGCGGGCCCAGGGCCGCGGCTACCGGATCCTTAAGCGGACCAGCCACATCACGGTCATCGTTTCCGAGCGGGATGCGTCGGGCCGTGCTGCAACGAGCCGTGTTGCAACGAGCAGGGAGAGGACCCGCTAGTGGGCCAGAAAGTGAACCCGCACGGGTTCCGGCTGGGCATCACCACCGACTTCAAGAGCCGCTGGTATGCCAACAAGCTGTACAAGGACTACGTTGCGGAGGACGTTGCCATCCGGCGGCTGCTGCAGCGCGGCATGGAGCGGGCCGGGATCTCGAAGGTGGAGATCGAGCGGACCATGGACCGGGTCCGGGTGGACATCCACACCGCCCGGCCGGGCATCGTGATCGGCCGGCGCGGCGCGGAGGCTGACCGCATTCGCGGTGACCTGGAGAAGCTGACCGGCAAGCAGGTGCAGCTGAACATCCTCGAGGTGAAGAACCCCGAGATCGATGCCCAGCTCGTCGCCCAGGGCGTGGCCGAGCAGCTGTCCAGCCGGGTGTCGTTCCGGCGGGCCATGCGCAAGGCGATGCAGACCGCGATGAAGAGCGGTGCCAAGGGCATCAGGGTGCAGTGCTCGGGCCGCCTCGGCGGCGCTGAGATGTCCCGCTCTGAGTTCTACCGCGAGGGGCGCGTGCCGCTGCACACGCTGCGGGCCGACATTGACTATGGCTTCTACGAGGCCAGGACCACCTTCGGCCGCATCGGGGTCAAGGTGTGGATCTACCGTGGCGAGGCCGCCGCGACCCGGGCCGAGCGGGAGGCTGCCGCGGCAGCCGCGCGGGCGGGCCAGCGGCCAGGCGGCGGCGGCAGGGACCGCGACCGGGATCGCGACCGGCCGGCCCGCGGCCCGCGCCGCAGGCCGGGCTCACCGGACGGGACCGACCGTCAGGCCCCGGCGGCGGCAGCTGAGACCACCGAGGCGCAGGACGTCACCACCGAGCCTGCGGCCGCGTCAGGCGAGGAGAGCTGAGTCATGCTTATTCCGCGGCGGGTCAAGCACCGCAAGCAGCACCGGCCGGACCGCTCTGGCGTGGCCAAGGGCGGCACCAGGGTGACGTTCGGCGAGTACGGCATCCAGGCGGTTGAGCACTCTTACGTGACCAACCGGCAGATCGAGGCTGCCCGTATCGCGATGACCCGGCACATCCGCCGTGGCGGCAAGGTGTGGATCACGATCTACCCCGACCGCCCGCTGACCAAGAAGCCGGCGGAGACCCGGATGGGGTCAGGCAAGGGCGCGCCCGAGTGGTGGGTCGCCAACGTCAAGCCGGGCCGCGTCATGTTCGAGCTCTCGGGCGTGCCCGAGCCGGTCGCGCGTGAGGCCCTGCGCCGGGCCATGCACAAGCTGCCCATGAAATGCAAGTTCGTGAAGCGCGAGATGGGGGAGGCGTGATGGCCAAGGGACTGGCAGCCGCTGACCTGCGGACCTCGTCCGAGGAAGAGCTGGATCTGAAGCTCACCGAGGCCAAGATCGAGCTGTTCAACCTCCGTTTCCAGGCGGCCACCGGCCAGCTGGAGAGCCACGGGCGGCTGCGCGCCATCCGCAAGGAGATTGCGCGCATCTACACGGTCAAGCGCGAGCGCGAGCTCGGCATCGTGGTTGTGGAGGACGAGGAGACGGGCGATGAGTGAGACGAGCACCGTGGCCGAGAGCCGCGGCTACCGCAAGGTCCGCGAGGGCCTCGTGGTGAGCGACAAGATGGACAAGACCGTCGTCGTCGAGGTTGAGGACCGGGTCAAGCACCCCAAGTACGGCAAGGTCATCCGCAGGACGAAGAAGTACAAGGCACACGATGGCGAGAACGCCTGCGGCGTTGGCGACCGGGTGCTGCTGATGGAGACCCGCCCGCTGTCAGCGACCAAGCGCTGGCGCGTCGCGGAGATCTTGGAGAAGGCCAAGTAGCACGGGACCAGCGGAGTGAGAAGCTCCGCTGCCCGCCAGGACCGCCGGACCTCGCCCGAGGCAGGCGCGTGAAGAAGCAGGAGTTGACGTGATCCAGCAGGAGTCGCGGCTCAAGGTCGCCGACAACACCGGTGCCAAGGAGATCTTGTGCATCCGGGTGCTCGGCGGCTCGAGCAGGCGATACGCGGGCATCGGCGACATCATCGTCGCCACCGTCAAGGATGCCCTCCCCGGCGCCGGGGTGAAGAAGGGCGACGTCGTCAAGGCCGTCGTGGTGCGCACCCGCAAGGAGCGGCGGCGCGGCGACGGCTCCTACATCCGCTTCGACGAGAACGCCGCCGTGCTGATCAGGGACGGCGGTGACCCGCGCGGTACCCGCATCTTCGGGCCTGTCGGCCGGGAGCTGCGGGAGAAGCGGTTCATGCGGATCATCTCGCTTGCACCGGAGGTGCTGTGATGGCCGGAGCGAAGAAGAGTGAGTCAGGAAAGGCACGGCGGATGAAGATCAGGAAGGGCGACAAGGTCATCGTGATCGCGGGCAAGGACCGCGGCCGCGAGGGCACTGTCATCCTCGTCCGGCCTGAGCGCCAGCAGGTGCTTGTTCAGGGCGTGAACCTGATCAGGAAGAACACCAAGGTCAACTATCAGGGCCAGCGCGGTGCCAAGGAAGGCGGCATCGTGACGCAGGAGGCCCTCATCCACGTCAGCAACGTTCAGCTGATCGACCCGGAGTCGAAGGCCCCGACCAGGGCCGGCTTCCGGACCGACGGCGACAAGAAGGTCCGGGTGTCCCGGGCTAGCGGTAAGGACATCTGATGGCTGCCACCAAGACCAGCGACGCCGCCACGCGCCAGCTGCCCCGCCTCAAGGAGCGGTACCGCGCCGAGATCGCGGCGGCCATGCTGGAGGAGTTCAAGTACCCGAACGTCATGCAGGTGCCCACCGTCACCAAGATCGTGGTGAACATGGGCGTCGGCGAGGCCGCCAGGGACGCCAAGCTCATCGACGGCGCGGTCAGGGACCTGACCATCATCACCGGCCAGAAGCCCGCAGTCGCCCGGGCACGCAAGTCGATCGCGCAGTTCAAGCTGCGCGAGGGCATGCCGATCGGGGCGCATGTCACCCTCCGGGGCGACCGGATGTGGGAGTTCCTCGACCGGCTGCTGTCGATCGCGCTGCCCCGCATCCGTGACTTCCGCGGCCTGTCCGACCGGCAGTTCGACGGCCGCGGCAACTACACCTTCGGCCTGACCGAGCAGCTGATGTTCCACGAGATCAACCCCGATCAGGTCGACAGGCAGCGCGGCATGGACGTGACTGTCGTGACGTCCGCCACCACCGACGCTGAGGGCCGCGCATTGCTGCGGCGACTCGGCTTCCCGTTCAAGGAGAACTGAGCAGTGGCGAAGAAGAGCCTCATCGCCAAGGCCAACCGCAAGCCGAAGTTCGAGGTGCGGGCCTACACCCGGTGTTCCCGGTGCGGCCGTCCGCGGGCCGTCTACAAGAGGTTCGGCCTGTGCCGGATCTGCTTCCGGTCGATGGCACACCGCGGCGAGCTCCCCGGCATTACGAAGTCCAGCTGGTAACCGCCGCGCAAGCGGCACAACCGGGCGCGCGAGCGGCCGGGCAGGAACCACCAACCTGGGCGCGCCAGCGCCCACTGACCACGCCGAAGGTCCTGACGGAAACCGCGGCGAGGAGGGCCATCAGGCCATGACCATGACCGACCCGGTCGCAGACATGCTGACCCGTCTGCGCAACGCCAACTCGGCTTATCACGACACCGTGAGCATGCCGCACTCGAAGATCAAGGTGCACATCGCGGAGATTCTCCAGCAGGAGGGCTACATCGCCAGCTGGAAGGTCGAAGACGCCGAGGTTGGCAGGAACCTGGTAGTCGCCCTGAAGTTCGGGCCGACCAGGGAGCGCTCCATCGCGGGCCTCAAGCGCGTGTCCAAGCCCGGACTGCGCGTCTACGCGCGCAAGGACAACCTGCCCCGCGTTCTCGGCGGACTGGGCGTGGCGATCATCTCGACGTCGGCCGGCCTGATGACCGACAAGCAGGCGAAGAAGAAGGGCGTGGGCGGGGAAGTCCTCGCCTACGTCTGGTAGGGGAGCCAGCTATGTCGCGAATCGGACGGATGCCGGTCGTTATCCCGAGCGGCGTCGATGTGACCATCAACGGCCGCCAGGTCAGCGTGAAGGGCCCGAAGGGCGAGCTGAGCCTGGAAGTGGCCGCGCCCATCGAGGTCAGCCAGGACGACGGCGTCATCACCGTGACCAGGCCGAGCGACGAGGGCGAGATCCGTGCGCTGCACGGGCTCTCCCGGTCGCTGATCGCCAACATGGTGACGGGCGTCACTGACGGCTACCGCAAGACGCTGGAGATTGTCGGCGTTGGCTACCGTGTGCAGGCCAGGGGCAACGACCTGGAGTTTGCGCTCGGCTTCAGCCACCCGGTGCCGGTCCATGCGCCTGCCGGGATCAGCTTCAGGGTCGAGACCCCCACCAGGTTCGTGGTGGAGGGCATCGACAAGCAGCAGGTGGGCGAGGTCGCTGCCAACATCCGCAAGCTGCGCAAGCCCGACCCGTACAAGGGCAAGGGCGTGCGGTACCAGGGTGAGCAGATCCGCCGCAAGGTCGGGAAGGCTGGTAAGTAAGAGATGTCTGGCACCAAGACCAGGGCGCACGGCCGCATCACCGGCCGCACTGCGCCGCGCATTTCCTCGCGGCAGCGGCGGCACCTGCGCGTTCGCAAGAAGGTCGAGGGCAGCGCGGCCCGGCCCCGGCTCGTCGTGACCCGCTCGGCGAAGAACACCTTCGCCCAGCTCATCGACGACACCGCGGGCAACACACTCGCGTCCGCGTCTACCCTGGAAGAGTCGATCCGCACCGCGGACGGCGACAAGACGGCCAAGGCCAAGCAGGTCGGAGTCCTGCTGGCGGAGCGGGCCTCGCAGGCCGGCATCAGCTCGGCTGTCTTTGACCGGGGCGGATACGCCTATCACGGCCGGGTGGCCGCGCTCGCCGACGGCGCGCGCGAAGGCGGGCTGGCCCTCTAGATGACGACTACAGCACTGGGCAGCACGGGACTTCGCGCCCACCGACAGAAGAAGAGGAACATCTGATGCCAGGAGCACCGCGGCGCGGCGCCACAGGCGGCGGCGAGCGGCGCGAGCGCCGCGACGACCGTCGCGGCGCCGGAGCCGAGAAGGGCACGGCTTACCTGGAGCGCGTGGTCACCATCAACCGGGTGGCCAAGGTGGTCCAGGGTGGCCGGCGATTCAGCTTCACCGCGCTGGTTGTGGTGGGCGACGGCAACGGCATGGTCGGTGTCGGCTACGGCAAGGCCAAGGAGGTTCCGGCCGCGATCGCCAAGGGCGTCGAGGCAGCCAAGAAGGCCTTCTTCCGGGTGCCGCGCATCGCCGGCACTATCCCGCACACCGTGCAGGGCGAGGAGTCGGCCGGTGTCGTGCTGCTCAAGCCGGCCAGCCCCGGTACCGGCGTCATCGCCGGCGGCCCGGTGCGGGCTGTGCTGGAGTGCGCCGGCATCCATGACGTCCTGTCCCGGTCCCTCGGCTCGTCCAACCCGATCAACGTCGTGCACGCGACGGTGACGGCGCTGAAGAGCCTGAACCGGCCCGAGGAGATCGCCGCCCGGCGCGGCCTGCCGATCGAGCACGTGGCGCCGGCCGCCATGCTCAGGGCCCGCGCCGCCGCAGCCTCCGCCGCCGCGGCCGGCGGCCCGGCTGACAACAGCTGACGCAGCGAGACAGCGGAGCGAGAGACATGGCAGAGCTGAAGGTCACCCAGATCAAGTCGAAGATCGGCGGCAAGAAAGGGCAGCGCGATTCGCTGCGCTCGCTTGGCCTGCACCGCATCGGCGACGTGGTCGTCAAGCAGGACCGGCCCGAGATCCGCGGCATGATCAACGCGGTGCGCCATCTGGTCACCGTGGAGGAGGTTGACTAACGATGGCAGACACCGACACCACCGCCCGCAAGGCGGCTGCTGATCCAGGCGGGCGGGCCGGCCTGAAGATCCATCACCTGCGCCCGGCTCCCGGCGCCCGCACCGCGAAGACGAGGGTCGGCCGCGGCGAGGCATCGAAGGGCAAGACGGCCGGCCGCGGCACGAAGGGCAGCAAGGCGCGCACGCAGGTGCCTGAGTCCTTCGAGGGCGGCCAGATGCCGATGACGCGGCGGCTGCCCAAGCTGAAGGGCTTCTCGAACCTCCGGTTCAAGACCAGCTACCAGGTGGTGAACCTGGACCGGCTGGCCGCCCTCTACCCGGACGGCGGTGCCGTGAACCCGGAGAACCTGGCGGCCAAGGGTGCCGTCCGGCCGGGTGAGCTGGTCAAGGTACTCGGCCAGGGCGAGATCAGCTCCGCCCTTCAGGTCAGCGCCCACGGCTTCTCGGCCTCGGCGCGCACGAAGATCACCGCAGCGGGCGGAACCGTTACCGAACTGTGAGATGACTGTCGCCCGCAGTCACGTCCGGGTCAGCTTAGACTCCGCTGGCCCGGACTTGCGTGCGCCTGGCACGATGCAGGCTGCATGGCTGTCGGACCCCGACCAGCACGTTAGACTTCGGCGAGCACAATGCCGGACGCTGCCGCGCAGCTGGGAACTGGCAGTGCTGTCCCGCGACAGGAGCGGCACATGATGGTGAACTATCGAGTAGGGGACGGCGCATGCTGACCGCGTTTATCCGGGCCTTCAGAACGCCCGACCTGCGCAAGAAGCTGCTGTTCACCGTATTCATCATCGCCGTCTTCCGGCTGGGCCAGCAGCTGCCGACGCCCGGCGTCTCCGAGAAGGCCATCCAGACCTGCCTGGCCTCCAGCTCCAAAACCGGCCTGTTTCAGCTGCTGAACCTCTTCAGCGGCGGCTCGATCAGCAAGCTGACGGTCTTCGCGCTCGGCATCATGCCGTACATCACGGCCAGCATCATCCTGCAGCTGCTCGCGGTCGTCATTCCCCGGCTGGAAACGCTGCGCCAGGAAGGCCAGACCGGCCAGGCCAAGATCACTCAGTACACCCGGTACCTCACCGTCGGCCTGGCTGTCCTGCAGTCCACCGGCATCATCGCGCTGGCCAGGTCCGGCGAGCTGATCCAGGGCTGCACCGCGACCCTCATCCCGAACCCGTCAGTCTTCACCATCACCACGATGGTCATCATCATGACGGCGGGCACCGCGGTCATCATGTGGCTCGGCGAGCTCATCACCGACCGCGGCGTCGGCAACGGCATGTCCGTGATGATCTTCACCCAGATCATCGCCGTCATCCCCGGCCAGCTCCAGCTGGTCTACGAGACCAAGGGCAAGTTTGTCTTCGCGCTCGTGCTCATTATGGGAGTCGCCGTCATTGCCTTCGTGGCGCTGATGGAGCAGGCCCAGCGGCGGATCCCGATCCAGTACGCCAAGCGCATGGTGGGCCGCAAGATGTACGGCGGCACATCGACCTACATCCCGCTCAAGATCAATCAGGCGGGCGTGATCCCGATCATCTTCGCCTCGTCGCTGCTGTATATCCCGCAGCTTGCGGCTCAGCTGTTCGGGCACAACGCCACGACCGGCTGGCCGGCCTGGGTGGACGCCAACCTGGTGATCAGCGACCGGCCTGCGTACGTCATCGCGTTCTTCGTGCTGATCCTGTTCTTCACCTACTTCTATGTCTCGATCACCTTCAACCCGACTGAGGTGGCCGACGGCATGAAGAAGGGCGGCGGGTTCATCCCCGGCATCAGGCCAGGGGCGCCAACCGCCGGCTACCTGAGCCATGTGCTCAGCCGGCTGACGGCGGCGGGCTCCCTGTACCTGGCACTGGTCGCGCTGATCCCGGTCGTGGCGATCGGGCTGCTTGATGCCACTGCCCAGTTCCCGCTCGGCGGCACCAGCATCCTGATCATGGTGGGCGTCGGACTGGACACGGTGAAGCAGATCGAGAGCCAGCTGCAGCAGCGCAACTACGAGGGCTTCCTGAGGTAGTGCGACTAGTCCTCGTCGGGCCCCCCGGTGCGGGCAAGGGGACACAGGCCCAATTCATCGCCTCGCACCTGTCGATTCCGAAAATCTCGACAGGTGACATCTTCCGGTCCAACGTCAGTACCGGAACCGAGCTGGGCCAGCAGGCTAAGGCGTTCATGGACCGGGGCGACCTGGTCCCGGATGAGGTCACCATCGCCATGGTCGTCGCGCGGCTGCAGGAAGACGATGCCCAGAACGGCTTCCTGCTCGACGGCTTCCCGCGTAACGTGCCCCAGGCCGAGACCCTGCGCAAGCTGCTGGCCGACTGGGACACCCGGCTCGATATCGTGCTCGAACTCGTCGTCGACGACGACGAGGTGGTCCGCCGCCTCTCGGGCCGGCGCACCTGCCGCGTCTGCGGTCGGATCTGGCATGTGCTGTTCGAGCCGCCCGCCAGGCCGGCCTGTGCGATGACTGCGGCGGCGAGCTGTTCCAGCGTGACGACGACCGCGAGCTGACCATCAGGCACCGGCTGGACGTCTACGCCGCAGCAGACCCAGCCGCTCATCGCCTTCTACGCCGATGACGGCATCCTGCTCGGCATCGACGCGACCGGCCCGGTCGAGGAGATCACGGCCCGCGCGATGGCGGCCCTGCGCAGGTTCATCACCTGAGCTGTGCCGCCCCGGGTGACCGGGTACCGTGAAAGTCGCGGCACGGGAGGCGTTATGCGGCTAAGACACGACGAGCCGATCGAGGTCAAGACCCCGGCTCAGCTCGCCATGATGCGCGAGGCGGGCCTGGTGACCGCTGCCGCGCTGCAGGCGGCCGCAGCGGCGGCTGCCGCCGGGATCAGCACGGCTGAGCTGGACGCGATCGCGGCCCGCGTCATCTCCGCGGCGGGCGCGCTGCCCTCCTTCAAGGGCTACCACGGCTACCCGGCCACCATCTGCACCTCGGTGAACGACCAGATCGTGCACGGCATCCCCGACGCCCGCCAGGTGCTGCGCGACGGCGACATCCTGTCCATCGACTGCGGCGCGATCGTGGGCGGCTGGCACGGGGACTCGGCGCTCACCGTGCGGGTGGGGAACGTCCCCGACACGGCTGACCGGGCCGATGACGAGGTGGACCGGCTGCTGCGGGCGTGCGAGCAGGCGATGTGGCACGGACTGGCGCAGGCGGTACCCGGCCGGCGCCTCACCGACATCTCGCATGCCGTGGAGCAGGCCGCCAGGGCGGCCGGCCACTACGGGATCATCCGGGAGTACACCGGGCACGGCATCGGCAGCCAGATGCACATGGACCCGGTGGTACCGAACTACGGCCGGGCCGGCCGCGGCCCGGTCCTGACCGCCGGCATGGCACTCGCGATCGAGCCGATGCTTGCTCTCGGCTCGCCGCGGACCAGGCTGCTCGATGACGGCTGGACCGTCGTGACCGCTGACGGCAGCCGCGCTGCGCACTTCGAGCACACGGTGGCGGTCACGGAGGACGGTCCGTGGGTGCTGACCGCGCCCGATGGCGGCGCGGCCGGATTCGCCGGCCTGCGGACGGGGCCCGGCCGGACGAGGTCCGGACCCGACCGAGGCGATCCCGGCCGGGCCGGACCGGAAGAGCCGGCCGTGGCTGCCGCGACGCAGGGAGCAGCGCCCGATGGCATATGACCCCAATATCCGCGCATCGGACGCGGACCGGGACCGGACGGCGTCCCTGCTGCGGGAGCACCTGACGGCGGGCCGGCTGACGCCGGAGGAGTTCAGCGAGCGGCTGGACAAGGTGTTCGCGGCCAGGACCGTGGGAGACATCGACGCGCTGCTGAAGGACCTGCCCAGCATCGATCTGTACCGGCTGCCGGACGCCGGGCTGACCCGCACGCCCCGCCAGCAGCAGCGGCCCGGCGGCCGGGGGTCTGGCCGCCATTCCGGGGCCTGGCGGTCGGCCTGGGGCGTCTGGTTCACCGTCGTGCTGGTCTGCTTTGTCGTCTGGGGCCTCGGCGGCGGCGGCTATCTGTGGCCGCTGTGGGTCGCCGGGCCGTGGGGCGCCGTGCTGGCGGGCGGCTGGGTGACCTCGAACGCGTTCCGCAGCGGCCACCGCGGCCTGCCCGACGGGCACGGCCATGGTCAGCTGCCGCGCGGGGACGACGACCTCCCCGGCCGCCCCGGCCGCTGACACGTGCCGCCGACCGGCTGCTGACCGGCTGCTGACCGGCTGGTGACCGGCTGCGGCGGCCGAGGCCGGGCTGGAGCTGTTGTCCTGCAGGGCTCGTTCCCGGCCTGGAAAAGACCCTGATCACCGGCGAGCCGTCCGGCAGGGCCCCGGAATATCCGGGCCGGCCTGGTGGTTTAAGCTCCCGATCACCGGCTGAGGGCCTGGTTCGCGTTGCTCGCGGACCTGAAGTAGACTTTCCCACGGCCCATGAGCTGTTGTCAGCGTGCGGAGCTAGCGCCCGCACACCGCGACCTCAGTCAGCCGGGCCGTCCGTACCCGTGACAGCATGCGCGAGCATCCGGCCGCGGGGACGCCAGCGCCATCCGACCCCGCCGGGATCGGGCGGCAGGGCACGGGAACGACCGGGCCTGAGCACGCGGACGCAGATCAGCCTAACCATCAGCGACTGGCTTGCCGCATGACAGCAAGCTGGCCGCAGCAAGCAGCGAAGCGCGGAGGGCATGGCCAAGAAAGACGGCGCCATCGAGATCGAGGGGACGGTCGTGGAGTCACTCCCGAACGCCTTCTTCAGAGTGGAGCTGGACAACGGGCACAAGGTCCTGGCCCACATCAGCGGGAAGATGCGGATGCACTACATCCGGATCCTGCCTGATGACCGGGTTGTCGTGGAGCTGAGCCCCTACGACCTCAGTCGTGGGCGGATTGTCTACCGGTACAAGTAACGAGCAAGGCGCGGGCCGGCCTCCGGCTGGCGGCGCCGCAGGAGAGACCAGGCAATGAAGGTCAAGCCGAGTGTGAAGAAGATCTGCAGCAAGTGCAGGGTCATCCGCAGGCATGGCCGGGTCATGGTCATCTGCTCTGATCCGCGGCACAAGCAGCGTCAGGGCTGAGCCACTGGCCCGGACAGGACGACTGCGCGCAGGCGCTCGCCTGCGCGCAGCTAACTGAATACGGCTAACTGAATTAAGTACGCACCGCAGTCCGCTGCCGGCCAGCCCGGCGGCGGAACACCCCCGGGGGAGGCCGGGGCGCGTCCGGGCAGGGACGCGGGGCGGCGCGCAGGACCTCCCTACTGAGAAGGAGAACTGCCCACGATGGCACGCCTCGTTGGCGTCGACCTGCCGCGCGATAAGCGCCTTGAGGTCGCACTTACGTACATCTACGGCATCGGCCGTACCCGGGCATTCGAGACGCTCGCCGGCACCGGCGTCAGCGGCGACGCCCGGGTGCACCAGCTGAGCGATGACGACGTCATCAAGCTCCGGGACTGGATCGAGGCCAACTACAAGGTCGAGGGTGACCTGCGCCGCGAGGTGCAGGCTGACATCCGCCGCAAGATCGAGATCGGCTGCTACCAGGGCATCCGGCATCGTCGCGGCCTTCCCGTGCACGGTCAGCGCACGCAGACCAACGCACGTACCCGCAAGGGCAAGAAGAAGACAGTGGCCGGCAAGAAGAAGGCCGGCAAGAAGTAGTCCGCTGCCGCGTGCCCGCGCAGCCGGCTTACGCGCCGCAGCACGTGCAGCTGGTCCGATCACCTCCAGGAGTTAGAGGAGCAGAATGCCTCCGAAGAGCCGCACCGGCGCCAAGAAGGTCCGCCGGAAGGAACGCAAGAACATCGCGCATGGCCACGCGCACATCAAGAGCACCTTCAACAACACGATCGTCTCGATCACCGATCCCGGTGGCAGCGTGATCTCCTGGGCCTCGTCCGGGCAGGTCGGCTTCAAGGGCTCGCGCAAGTCGACTCCGTACGCCGCCCAGATGGCCGCCGAGGCCGCTGCGCGCCGGGCGATGGAGCACGGCATGCGCAAGGTCGACGTGTTCGTGAAGGGTCCTGGCTCCGGCCGCGAGACCGCCATCAGGTCCCTGCAGGCCACCGGCCTTGAGGTCGGGTCCATCCAGGACGTCACCCCGGTTCCGCACAATGGCTGCCGCCCGCCTAAGCGGCGCCGGGTCTGAGGAGTAAGCACAACATGGCTCGATACACCGGTGCGGACTGCAAGCGCTGCCGCCGCGAGAAGACCAAGCTGTTCCTGAAGGGCGCCAAGTGCGACAGCCCGAAGTGCCCGATTGAGATCCGGCCGTACCCGCCGGGCGAGCACGGCCGCAACCGGCCCAAGGAGAGCGAGTACCTGCTCCAGGTCCGGGAGAAGCAGAAGGCCAAGCGGATCTACGGCGTCCTGGAGAAGCAGTTCGCCAACTATTACGAGGAAGCCGCCCAGAAGCGCGGCAAGACCGGCGACGTGCTGCTCCAGATCCTGGAGACGCGGCTGGACAACCTCGTCTACCGGGCCGGCTTCGCCAAGAGCAGGGACGCCGCCCGCCAGGCCGTCAGCCACGGGCACATCCTGGTCAACGGCAGGAAGGTCGACATCCCGTCCTACCGGGTCAGCGAGAACGACATCGTCGAGGTCGCGCCGAAGTCGCAGGCCCTGACGCCGTTCGTGGTGGCCAAGGCCGAGGCGGGCGACCGCACGCCGCCGGCCTGGATCGAGGTCATCCCGGACAAGATGCGGATCCTGGTGCACACCCAGCCGGTGCGCGCCCAGATCGACACCCTCGTCCAGGAACAGCTGATCGTCGAGTACTACTCGAAGTAACAGGCACAGCCGGGCGGGTCGCGACAGCGGCCCGGCCGGACCGCCGGCGGCCATCCGCCAGCGGCAGTCGCGACTGTCATATAGCGGGCAGCGCGGAAAGGACAAGTCATGCTCATCGCACAGCGCCCGGTCTCGCCGAGGAGCAGGTAGACGAGTTCCGCTCCAGGTTCGTCATCGAGCCGCTCGAGCCGGGCTTCGGCTACACCATCGGCAACTCGCTCCGCCGTACTCTGCTGTCGTCCATCCCCGGTGCTGCGGTTACCAGCATCCGGATCGAGGGCGTCCTGCACGAGTTCTCCACGATCCCCGGCGTGACCGAGGACGTCACCGACATCATCCTGAACCTCAAGAACCTGGTCGTCTCCTCCGAGCACGACGAGCCGATGCACATGTACCTGCGCAAGCAGGGCCCCGGCCCGGTCACGGCCGCGGACATCGCCCCGCCGGCCGGCCTTGAGGTGCACAACCCCGAGCTGCACATCGCCACGCTGAACGGCAAGGGCAAGCTGGAGATGGAGCTGACGGTCGAGCGCGGCCGCGGCTACGTCTCGGCGGCCCAGAACAAGCAGCCGGGCCAGGAGATCGGCCGGATTCCGATCGACTCGATCTACTCGCCGGTGATGCGGGTCACCTACAAGGTCGAGGCGACCCGAGTCGAGCAGCGGACCGACTTCGACAAGCTGATCCTGGACGTCGAGACCAAGTCGAGCCTGCGGCCGCGGGACGCGGTCGCCAGCGCCGGCAAGACCCTGGTCGAGCTGTTCGGCCTGGCCAGGGAGCTCAACCTGGACGCCGAGGGCATCGACATCGGCCCGTCGCCGACGGACGCGGCCCTGGCCGCGGACCTGGCGCTGCTGATCGAGGAGCTGAACCTCACCGTCCGCTCCTACAACTGCCTCAAGCGCGAGGGCATTCACACCGTGGGCGAGCTGGTGGCCCGCAGCGAGCAGGACCTGCTGGACATCCGCAACTTCGGCGCCAAGTCGATCGAGGAAGTCAAGCAGAAGCTCACCGACATGGGCCTCACCCTGAAGGACTCCCCGCCCGGATTCGACCCGGGCACGGCGGCCGACAGCTACGGGGCCGATGACGAGGACGACTACGTGGAGACAGAGCAGTACTGACAGGCGACCCGCCTGCCGGTACTGTGCCGCAAGCCAGCACTGATGCACGACAGTACTGAACCGGGAGACACCTTCAATGCCCACGCCCACCAAGGGCCACCGACTCGGCGGCAGCCCTGCCCACCAGCGGCACATGATGGCCAACCTGGCCACCGCCCTGTTCGAGCACGGCAAGATCACCACGACCGAGGCCAGGGCCCGCAGGCTGCGGCCGCTGGCCGAGCGGCTGATCACCTTCGCCAAGCGAGGTGACCTGCACGCCCGGCGCCAGGTGCTCACGGTCGTGACCGACAAGACGGTCGTGCACAACCTGTTCGCCGAGATCGGGCCGAGTTTCGCCAGCCGGGACGGCGGTTACACCCGGATCACCAAGGTGGGGCCGCGCAAGGGCGACAATGCCGCGCTCGCGGTCATCGAGCTCGTGCGCGAGGAGGCGGCGCCGAGCACGCGCCGCCGCCGGGCGCGGCGGGCTCCGGCCACCACCCCGGCGTCCGGCCGGTCCGGCCGGGGCCAGGCAGCCGCGGCCTCGACGGCCGCTGCTGCAGCCGAGGAAGCGGCAGCCGACGAGGCCGTGACCGACGAGGCCGTGACCGACGAGGCCGTGACCGACGAGGCACCGGAGCCGGATGCCGCGGAGACCGTTGCCGCGGAGACGGCAGCGGACGACGGCGATGACCTCGCCGCTGACGAGGCCGTCGAGGGCGAGGCGGAGGCCGCGGCCGCCGCTGAGGCCGATGAGTGAGGACAGCTCCGGGGCGGATGCCGGCGACGAGCAGGCGACCGACGAGTAAGCAGGCAGCACGCGACGAGCCCGGCCGGGTCCAACCGGCCGGGCTCGTCTGCGCTGAGGTTCCGCCCTCGGGCGCGCCGCCGGGCGCCGGGGACACGCTGGCCGCAGGCCGCTGCGGTCGATGCGGCAGGCGCCGGGCAGGCCGAGGACGACGGCGTCCTGATCCGCCTGCGGCTCGACATCCGGTACGACGGCTCGGCGTTTCACGGCTGGGCCAGGCAGCCGGGCCGCGCAACCGTCCAGGAGACCGTCGAGGAAGCCCTCTGGCGGGTCCTGAGGCTGCCTGAGCCGCCCGCGCTGACCGTCGCCGGCCGGACAGACGCGGGCGTGCATGCGCGCGGCCAGGTGGCGCACGCGGACGTGCCTGCCCGCCACTGGGAAGCCGCGGCCGGCTCAGCGGCCCGCAGGCTCGCGCGGCTGCTGCCGCCCGCCGTGCGGGTCCCGGCAATCGCGCCGGCGCCGGAGGGCTTCGACGCCCGCTTCTCGGCCCTGTGGCGCCGGTATTCCTATCGCGTCTGCGACGACCCGGCGCTGGCCGACCCGCTGCGCCGCCACGACACGCTGTGGTACCCGCATGCGCTCGACCTGGACCGGATGAACGAGGCAGCGCGGCAGTGCCTGGGCGAGCATGACTTCGCCGCGTTCTGCCGCAGCCGGGCCGGCGGCACGACGATCCGCGCGCTGCTGCGCCTTGACTGGGCCAGGGCGGAGCCCGGCGTGGCCGTCGCGACCGTGATCGCCGATGCGTTCTGCCACAACATGGTCCGTGCTCTGGTCGGCGCGCTCCTGCCGGCCGGCGACGGCAGCAAGCCCGCTGGCTGGCCCGCCGAGCTGCTGTCCGCCCGTCAGCGCAATCCGGCGGCCAGGGTGGCCCCGCCGCACCCGCTGTGCCTGGAGGAAGTCGGCTACCCGGAGCCAGCTGACCTGGCGCGGCGGGCGGCTGCGACCCGGCGTGTCAGGACATCTAGTTCCTGAGCCGGGAACGGGCCCGCCCTCCCCAGTCCCCTCCGCCAGGCCGCGGCGTCATGAATGAATGCCCCGCTGGTGGCGCTATAGGCCCACCAGCCCGGCTTTCACGCCCTGGTGACCGCCGCCGCGCAGCCGGTCACGGAGTCCCGGTGAGCATCCGGGTCGTGAGGCTCACGTTTGCGGTGTTCTGCAGCAGCTCGGTCATGAAGTTCTCGATCTCGGTCCGCTCCGCCGCGGTCTTCGGCCTGCGCAGGCTGGTGAACTCAGCCCAGATCAGGATCAGGTAGTGACCCTTGGCCGCGGCCTCCTCGATGCCGGTGCCGCCGCCGATCTTCCGGGTGAGGCCGTGGGCCGCCTTGAGCTGGCTGATGTAGTCGCTCGCGCTGGCTGACCGGGCGACCTTCGTGGCACCTTTCGCGGTGCTGAGGTTAAGCACGCCGATCGTTCCCATAAGGCCCTGCGACACCGACAGGTAGGTGGCGCGCGCCGCCTGATCACAGCCGGCGGACTGGGCAGCGGACTGGATCGCCGATCCGGTCAGTGCGCTGGAGCAGCTCCTGCTGAGCTTGCTCGCCGTCAGGGTGACCGCCTTGCTGGCCAGCGTGAAGCTCACCGGGAACAGCTGCGCCGTCGTCAGCGGCTTCGGATCGGCCGACCGGGTCCCGATGAGGCCGTAGGGGCCGAGCGTCGGGCTGGGGCTCGCTGGCGCGCTCGCCGAGGTAGTGGGAGAGGACGCCGCGGCAGGATTCGGCTTCGCGCCCGAGTGGAGAACGCTGTAGGCGAGCGTGCCGGCGGCCGCCACCACGAGAATCAGGGCCACCGCGATGGCAAGCCTGACGCTCGGCGCCCGCGAGCCGGGGGTCTTCCTCGGCCTGGCCCGCGGGACGTCGGCCGCGCCGACGGCGGCCCGCTGCGACCGGGAGCGGGTCGCGCGGGGTCCCGCAGCGCCGTCAGGACCCTGCCCGCGCCCGCGCACGACGACGCTGGGAGTGGTGTGCGCGCCGCTGCGGCCGCGGCCGCGCGGTCTGGTGTCGCCTGGTGCGCCGGTGCCCGGGGCGCCCGTGCCCACGGTGTCAGCGGCCAGGGTGCCGGCGGCTAGCTCGCCCGCGCCCGGGCCGCCCGTGCCCGGGCTGCCCGTGCCCGGGCTGCCCGTGCCGGCGCTGCCCGGTCCGCCCGCGCCGCCGGGCTGATCGCCAGGCGGGACGGTCCGCTGACCGGGCAGCCGCGTGCCGGGAGGCAGCGTTGCGCCGGGGGCGCCCGACGCGCTGGCGCCGGCTCCGTTCGCCGCGTCAGGAGCCGCCGGGGGGCCGGCCGCCCGGCGGCCAGGTCCCGCGCCCGGCTTGGCCGGGGCAGTCCACACGCCCGTCGCGCGGCCGTCACCGACGGCCTGCCAGGTCTGAGTCGACGTCACGTCCGCGGCCGGATCGCTGACCGCCAGCATTGAGTAGCCGGGCTCGGCGTCGCCGTCCTCGTCGCGGCCGTAACCGTCGTCGCGGCCGTAGTACCGCGACCCCGCCGCGCTGCCGGCCGGGCAGACTGCCAGGAAGACTGCTGCGGGCCGCGGCCGCCCTGGTCCGCGCCGGGCGGGCCGGGCTGCGGACGATCGGCACGCGGCCGACCGCTGTCGCCAGCTGTCCGGCCATCAGGCCCTGGTGCCGTCCGCGCGCGGCCGTCCCGGCCGCGGTTCCACGCGGCGAACTGACCCGGCGGATACATCGGCGACGGCTGGCCGGGAGCCGGCGGGTACCCGCGCACCGGCCCCTTTCCCGCCGCGCCGTCAGCAGCTGACCCGTACCAGGACGAACGGCCTGACTCGCCGCCGCCTCGCGCCGGGCCGCTGCCCGGCCTGCTGGCGTCGTAGCCGGGCGCGAACACCGATGAGCCTGAGCCCGGACCCCCTGCGGGGCCGGCTCCCGCGGCCCTGGTGCTGCCGGCCGCGCCGTCGGGCCCGGCTCCGGTCGCTGGCCCTGCCTGCGTGGCTCCGCTTCGCGCACTGCCGCCAGGGCTCCGGTGCCGCCCTGAATCGCCGGACGCGCCCGTGCCGGAGGCGCCTGTGCCGGAGGCGCCTGTCCGCCGGAGGCGCCGTGCGCCGGAGGCGCCTGTGCCGGATGCGACCGCTGCCCGGTGACGCCGGCGGCTGGCCCGCTGGTCTGTACCGTCGTCGGCCGGGTTGCGCATGCGCTCGAGCGTATCCGGCCGACGGCCGGAAGTTAGGCTGGTCACGGGTTTCCGCCCGGCAGTACGGCGAGGCGGGAGGTGCGCGGTCGCAGCCCCCGGCAGGCAGCGCGAGCGCCAGCCGGGCCGGGTCGCCGCAGCTGAGGGCAGCACGGTGGCCGGGACCGGCCGCCTCGCTTTGACCATTGCTGCTAACGGCCGGTATCCTTCTGAGGCGTCCATGCGTACTGGCATGCCCGCCCTGCCTCTGGGGCCAGGTGAGCTGCGGCCGGTACCTGCGGATTCCCCGCGCCTAGGCAGGATATGTCCCCGGTACGGGCATGTAATTCAGGACTCACACGCGAAGGCTTACGACTGTGCGCACTTTCAGCCCGAAGGCTGCTGACATCCAGCGCCAATGGCATGTCATCGACGCTTCTGACGTCGTGCTCGGCCGTCTGGCGACCCAGGCGGCTGTGCTGCTGCGCGGCAAGCACAAGCCGATCTTCGCGCCGCACGTGGACACCGGCGACTTCGTCGTGATCGTGCAACGCGGCCAAGGTGGCCCTGAGCGGCAACAAGCTGCGCGACAAGATGGCCTACCGGCACTCTGGCTATCCGGGCGGCCTGCGCGCGATGTCGTACGCCGAGCTGATGGACAAGAGCCCGGAGCGCGCCGTCGAGAAGGCAGTCCGCGGAATGCTCCCCAAGAACGCACTCGGCCGGCAGATGCTGAGCAAGCTCAAGGTGTACGCCGGGCCGGAGCACCCGCACAGTGCCCAGCAGCCCGTGCCGTTCGAGATCACGCAGGTCGAGCAGCAGGCCAGCGCCAAGTAACGTCAGAGCCAGGCAGAGATTTCAAGCGGAAGTACGAGGAAGACACCGTGGCTGAGTCCACTGAGACGCTGGGCGCCGGACAGGCTGACGCGCCTGAGGAGCACCTGTCGGAGTACACGACCCAGACAGGTGACAACGCGCAGCCCAAGGCGGCTGTGCGCAAGCCGGTCGTGACGGGCAAGGCGCTGGGCACCGGCCGCCGCAAGGAGGCCATCGCCCGGGTCCGCATTCAGCCCGGCACCGGCCAGTGGAAGATCAACGACCGTGCGCTCGAGGTGTACTTCCCCAACAAGGTGCACCAGCAGCTGGTCAGCGAGCCGTTCGTGACACTGGGTGCCGAGGACCAGTTCGACGTCGTGGCCCGCATCGACGGCGGCGGCGTGAGCGGCCAGGCGGGCGCGCTGCGCCTGGGCATCGCCAGGGCCCTGATGCTCGTTGACCCGGACAGCCGTCCGACGCTGAAGCGCGCCGGGTTCCTCACCAGGGACGCCCGGGTGACCGAGCGCAAGAAGGCCGGTCTGAAGAAGGCCCGGAAGGCTCCGCAGTACTCCAAGCGCTAACCGCGCCGGCCAGGACTGCACGGAGGATCTTGGCGGGTCATGGGTCAGCTTTTCGGTACGGACGGTGTCAGAGGCGTCGCAGGGCGTGAGCTGACGGCGGGCCTCGCGATGAGTATCGCGGCTGCTGCCGCCAGCGTTCTGTCCGAGCCTGCCGCCGCAGACGGCGGCGCGGTGAGCGAGCGGCCGTTCGCCGTGGTCGGGCGTGACCCGCGGGTATCGGGGGAGTTCCTCGAGTCGGCGGTCGTCGCCGGGCTCGCGGCCAGTGGTGTCGATGTCGTCAGGCTCGGCGTAATTCCGACTCCGGGCGTCGCTTACCTGACCGCCGCTCTGGATGCCGAGTTCGGCGTGGTCCTGTCGGCGAGCCACAATCCGGCCCCCGACAATGGCATCAAGTTCTTCGCCAGCGGCGGCGTCAAGCTGCCTGACTCGGTTGAGGACGAGATCGAGGCGCGGCTGGCCCGGCCAGGACGGCGGCGTGCGTCCCGGCCCGGACGGCGTGCCGGCGGCGGCTTCGGCCGGGTCACCGACGCGAGCGATCAGGGCCAGCACTACCTCGCGCATCTGCTGAGCACCGTGCCGGGGCTGCCGGGCAGCCCTGGCGCGCCGCTGGCCGGGCTGCGCGTCGTCGTGGACTGCGCGCACGGTGCCGCTTCCGCCTACGCCCCGGAGCTGCTGCGCCGGGCGGGGGCCGAGGTCATCGTCATCGGCGCTGAGCCTGACGGGCTCAACATCAACGCGGGCTGCGGCTCGACCAGCCTGGGTACTTTGTCGGCCGCCGTGCGCGAGTCGGGCGCGGACGCGGGCATCGCCCACGACGGCGACGCCGACCGGTGCCTCGCGGTGGACGCATCCGGCCAGGTGGTCGACGGCGATCAGATCCTGGCTGTGCTGGCCATTGCGCTGAAGGCCGAGGGCCGGCTGGCCGGCGACACCGTGGTTGCCACCGTGATGTCCAACCTGGGCTTCAGGCACGCGATGCGCGCGGCCGGGATCGACGTGGTCGAGACGCCCGTCGGCGACCGGTACCTGATCGCGGCCATGCTGGACGGCAAGTTCGTGCTCGGCGGCGAGCAGTCCGGGCACATCATCATGCTGGATCACGCGACCACTGGTGACGGCATGCTGACGGCGCTGCACCTGCTGGCCGAGGTGGCCCGCCAGGGCAGGCCGCTCGCGGATCTGGTGAGCGTCATGACCCGGTATCCGCAGGTTCTGATCAACGTGCCCGGCGTGGACAAGGCACTGGTGGCGACGTCGCCGGCGCTGGCCGACGCCGTGACCGCCGCGAAGACGGAGCTGGGCGACACCGGCCGGGTCCTGGTCCGGCCGAGCGGTACCGAGCCGGCCGTCCGGGTCATGGTGGAAGCCGAGGATCCGGCCCAGGCGCAGCGGCTGGCCGGGAGTCTCGCCGACGCCATCAGGGACCTGGGCTAGGCGCCCGGGCCCGGCCCGGCCGGGGCTCAGGCGCGGCGCCGTCCCGCGCGCAGCTGCCGCGTGGCAGGCTAAGCCCATGATCGTGGGCATCGGCGTCGACGTGGCCGAGATCGCCAGGGTGGAGCGCGCGCTTGCCCGGACGCCGGCCCTCGCGGCCCGGCTGTTCACCGAGAGCGAACTCGAACGGCCCGCCCGGACCCTCGCCGGCTACTTCGCCGCGAAGGAAGCCGTGGCCAAAGCGCTGGGCGCGCCTCCCGGCCTGCTGTGGACGGATGTCGTCATCGGCCACGCTGACCACGGCAGGCCCGTGCCGGAGATCAGCGGCACCGTCGCGGCCGCTGCTGCCCGGCTGGGGGTCACGGCATGGCACCTGTCGATCAGCCACGACGGCGGACTGTGCGTGGCGATGGCGGTGGCTGAGCGATGACGCCGCGGTGGTTGCCGGGCAGCGGCCCGGGCAGGCTCGTGCAGAACGGCCGGCCGCGGGCGCCGCGGCAGCCGGCCGAGACCGGCGCGGATGGTGGGTAGGCAGCGATGAGGACAGCGCACACCGTGGCGGCCGTGCGGGCCGCCGAGCAGGCACTGATGGCGGAACTGCCAGCCGGCGCGCTGATGCAGCGGGCCGCGGCCGGCCTCGCGGCAGTCTGCGCAAGCCTGCTGGACCACGTGTACGGAGCGCGCGTAGTCGTGCTGGCCGGAGGCGGTGATAACGGCGGCGACGCGCTCTACGCGGCGGCGCGGCTGGCCGACCGCGGTGCCGCCGTCACCGCGGTCGCAGCGGGCTCGCGGCTGCACGAGGCGGGCGCGGCCGAACTGCGGGCGCGCGGCGGCCGGATCATTCCGGCGGCGGACAGCACCGCCGGATCAGGGGGAGCCGCCGGATCACCGGCAGATGCCGGATCAGGCGCAGCCACCGGACCAGGGGGAGCGCCGGACCAGGGGGAGCTGCCGGATCAGGGGCAGCCGGAAACCAGCCCCTCCCGGCGTCCGCCCGGCAGGCGATCGCGGCCGCGGATCTGATCATCGACGGCCTCACCGGCATCGGCGGTCAGGGCGGCCTGCGGGAGCCGGCCGCGGCCCTGGCGCTGGTAACGCAGGATGCCCGCGCGGACGGCGCCGTTGTCGTGGCAGTGGACCTGCCGAGCGGAATCGACGCGGACACCGGCGAGGTCCGCGGCAGCGCGATTCAGGCCGACGTGACGGTGACGTTCGGCACGATCAAGCCGGGCCTGCTGATCGATCCGGGTGCCAGCCACGCAGGCACTACCGAGCTGGTCGACATCGGCCTGGATCCCTACCTCGGCAGAGCCCGGCCGTCCTGTCGCTGCAGGCTGACGACGTGGCCGCGCTCCTGCCCCGGCCGGACGCCGAGTCGGACAAGTACCGCCGCGGCGTGCTCGGCCTGGTGGCCGGCAGCGACGAGTACACCGGCGCCGCGGTGCTGTCCTGCGGTGGCGCCATTCACGGCGGGGCCGGCATGGTCAGGTTCGTGTCGGCGGACGTCGCGGTGAGCGTGGTCCGCCAGCACTGGCCGGAGGCGGTGCTCACTACCTACGACCCGGCCCGGCCGGGGGAAGCGGTCACCACCGCGGGCCGCGTCCAGGCCTGGACGGCCGGACCGGGCATCGGCACCGGCCCCGAGGCGGTGGCTATCCTGACCGCCGTCCTGGCCAGCGACGTTCCGGTGCTGGTCGACGCGGACGGCCTGACGGTCCTGGCCGCGAACGGCGACTTGCTGAAGCGAGCGGCACCGGTACTGATCACGCCTCATGCCGGTGAGCTGGCCAGGCTGCTGTCCGCCGACCGGGCCGACATCGAGGCGCGGCGGCTCCACTATGTCCGGGCCGCCGCGGCCCAGCTCGGGATCACGGTGCTGCTCAAGGGGTCCACCACGGTCATCGCCGGCCCGGATGCCAGCCAGCCCGTGCTGGTCAACTCGACCGGGACAAGCTGGCTGGCCACGGCCGGCTCAGGCGATGTGCTGTCCGGCCTGGCCGGGTCGCTGCTCGCGCAGGGCCTGGACCCAGCGCACGCGGCGGCGGCAGGTGCCTACCTGCACGGCATGGCAGGCCGGCTGGCTGCGCGCGGCGCCCCGATCGGGGCGGGCGACCTGCTGGCCGCCATCCCGGCCGCCATCCGCGTCGTCACCGACGGCGACTCCTAGCCGCAGAACCCGCCGTCGTCCGCGCGCGGCCAGGTGGGGGCCTGGTCAGTGTCGCCAGCACGACACGAACCCAGGCACCCGCATCGCGAGCCCGGGCGATCTCGCCGCCGCGCCTACTCTTCCGCGCTGCCGCCGAGATAGCGGGCCAGGAACCGGTCGGCGGCGGCGAAGAACCTGAGCCGGTTCTCCGGCTTGGCGAAGCCGTGACCCTCGTCCGGGAACAGCATGTAGTCGTACTCCACGCCGGCCTTCTCCAGCGCCGCGACGATCTGCTCCGACTCCGCCTGCTTGACCCGCGGGTCGTTCGCGCCCTGGGCGATCAGCAGCGGGATGCGGATCTGGTCAGCGGCCGCGAGCGGCGACCGGGACCACAGGAAGTCCCGGTCCTTCGCCGGATCCCCGACCCGGTTATGGAACTGGGCCACCATCGGCGCCCAGTACGGCGGGATGGTCTCGATCAGCGTGATCAGGTTCGACGGCCCCACAATGTCCACGCCGCACCGGTACAGGTCGGGCGTGAACGCCGCGCCGGCCAGAGTCGCGTAGCCGCCGTAGGAGCCGCCCACGATGCCGATCCTCGCCGGGTCGGCCCAGCCCTGGCTGATGATGTGGGCGACAGCATCGCTCAGGTCGTTCTGCATCGCGGCGCCCCACTCGCGGTCGCCCGCATTGAGGAAGCTCTTGCCGTAGCCGGTCGAGCCGCGGAAATTGACCTGGACGCACAGATAGCCCCGGTTGGCGAGCCACTGGGCTTCCGCGTCGTAGCCCCAGGTGTCGCGGGCCCAGGGACCGCCGTGCACGAGTAGCACTGACGGAAGGTCAGCTCGTTCCCGCCGTGGAGGGAACGTCAGGTAGCCGTGCACGGTCAGGCCGTCGCGCGCCTGGAAGGAGAAGGGCTCCATTGGTGCCAGCTCGTACTTCGAGAGCTCGGGCTGATGATCGAACAGGAAGCTGCCGGTGCCGGCTGCCGTGTCGTAGGCGAAGAAGGAGACCGGACCAGCATCGTTGGTGAAGGCGACCAGCCACACCCGGTCAGCGTCGTCGGCGTCGGCGAACACCGGGTCGCCGGGGTGCAGTGCCCGGATGGCCGACAGGTGCCCGGCCACGGACGGGTCAAGCACCCGGTACTCCGAGCGCGCCTTGAGGAAGGTGACGATCTGCGGCTCGCGGGTGTCCGGGTCGATCCTGACGTCGCTGACGTCGGCCTCGGGATCGGCGGCGAGCACCTCGGTGTCCCCGGTGGCCAGATCGACCCGCACCAGCGCCGCCGCCTGGCCGCCGGCCGAGGAGATGAGCAGGAGCGACCGGCCGTCAGCACTGAACGCGACCGGGCCGGTGGTCAGCGAGTCCTCCGCGGGGATCGTCAGCAGGACCCGCCAGTCGGCTGCCTGCGCGCTGTCCCTGACGACCAGCAGCATCGAGCCGTCGGGCTGCGGCTGGATGGCGGCCCGGACGGCCAGCTGGGCGTCGGCGACCATGCCGATGAGGCCCGGGTTGGCGAGCTCCAGGGTGAGCTTGCCGGTCCGCAGGTCGACCCGGTAGACGTCGTGCAGCTGGGGATTGTCCTTGTTCAGGCCGATGAGGATCTCGTCGGGGAACGCGCGCTCGCTGGCGATCAGCTGCGTCTGCACGCCCTCGAACGGGGTGAGGTCCCGCCGCTCCATGGTCTGGATGTCGACGTCATGCAGCCGCCAGTTCTCGTCGCCGCCAGTGTCCTGCAGGTAGAGCAGGTGGCGCCCGTCGTGGGCCCAGGCGAACTGGCGGATCCCGCGGTCGGCGTCATCCGTCACCACCCTGGCGGCGGCCCAGTCCACGCCTGACCCCGGGCTGATCGGTGCCAGCCAGACGTTCAGGACGCTGTCATGCGGCGCGATCCAGGCGAGCTGGGTGCCGTCGGGGGACAGCCGGGGGCTGACGCGCTCCGGGTTCCCGAACAGAACGGTTAGCGGTATGAGATCTGCCATGCCCGGAAGCCTACCGACAGGGGCCGCCGGGAGCGGATTCGTGTGCGCCTGCTACTGCCAGGGCGATAGCAACTGCGGCACGGACGGCGCCGGAGCGGGCCAGCTGACTCGTTCTGGCTGGCAGACTGGACTGCCATGGATGGTCAGCCGGAGGCAGTTGTCGACCTGGACGCAGTCCAGGGGAACGTGGCCGCGATCTGCCGGCACGTCGGCACCGCGCAGGTGATGGCCGTGGTCAAGTCCGACGGCTACGGCCACGGCATGCTGGCCTCGGCCCGGGCAGCCCTGGCCGGCGGCGCGACCTGGCTCGGCGTGGTGCACGTGTCGGACGCCATCGCGCTGCGCGCGGCCGGGCTCACCGTCCCGGTGCTGAGCCTGCACGGCAGCCCCGACTCACCGCACGCGGAGGCGATCCGCCGCGACATCGACCTGACGGCAGGGTCGGCCGCGCTCGTCGACCAGATCGCGCTGGCAGCCGAGGGCGCCGGGCAAGCCGGCCCGGCTGCACCTGGAAGCGGACACCGGGATGAGCAGGGGCGGGGCGATCCCGGCGGACTGGCCGGGCCTGGTCGCAGGCGGCCCTGGCCGCTGAGGCGGCGGGCCTGGTCACGGTAGCGGGACTGTGGTCGCATTTCGCCTGCGCGGATGTGCCCGGTCATCCGTCGATCGGGCAGCAGCTCGACGCCTTCCGGGCCGCGGTAGCGCTGGCTGAGCGGGCCGGCGCCCGGCCTGAGGTGCGCCACCTGGCGAACGGCCCGGCCACGCTGACGCTGCCGGACTCCTACTTCGACCTGGTGCGGCCCGGCGGCGCTGTCTTCGGCCTCAGCACGCTGCCGGGCGGCGCGCCGGACTGGCTCCGCCCGGCCATGACCCTGCGGGCCCGACTCATCCAGGTCAAGCGGGTGCCCGCGGGCACTCCGGTGTCGTACGCGCACCGCTACGTCACCGGCGGCCCGACGAGGCTGGGCGTGCTCCCGCTCGGCTACAACGAGGGCATACCGCGGCACGCCACCAATCTGGCCGGGATGCTGTCCGTCCGCGGCCGGCGGGTCTCGATTGCCGGGACAGTCAACCTCAACCACATCATCGTGGACCTCGGCACTGAGCAGGCCGAGGCCGGTGACGAGGTGATCGTGTTTGGCCCCGGCGACCAGGGGGAGCCAACGGCGCAGGAGTGGGCGGACGCGCTCGGCACGATCGCCTACGAGATCGTCACCCGGTTTACCGGTAAGGTTCCGAGAAGTTACTCTGGAGTAACCGCGGCCGAGGATGGTGCCTCGACAGCCGGACCGGCCGGGGCGGGGTCAGCTGAGGTGGCGGCGGTGGCCGCAGACGGGAGAACCGATGGCCAGGTGGCGGCGGCTTTCTAGCGTCGCAGGCGTGGCTACCGGGATCGCGGCAGCTTCCGCGGGCGCGATGATCGCGGCGGAGAAGGTGGCGGTCGGCCGGATCCGGCTGCGACCCGATCCGGCCAGGGACGAGCCGTTCGGCCAGCTGCGCGGCCGTCCGGTCATCGTCACTCGCCGACGACGGCGTTGCGCTGCATGCTGAGGTGAGCGGGCGCGAGGACGCGCCGGTCACCATCGTCTTCTGCCACGGGTACACGCTGAGCCAGGAAGTATGGCACTACCAGCGGCGGGACCTGGCGCAGGACGCCCGCCTGGTGTTCTGGGACCAGCGCAGCCACGGCCGGTCCGGGCGCAGCGACCCGGCTCGCGTCAGCATCGAGCAGCTCGGCCGCGACCTCGCGGCGGTGCTGGCCGCTACCGTGCCGGCCGGCGCGACGCGTCGTGCTGGTCGGCCATTCGATGGGCGGCATGACGATCATGGCGCTCGCCGACGAGCAGCCTGAGCTGTTCGGCGGCATGGTGATCGGCGTGGCACTGATCTCGACGGCCTCCCATCTGGTTGACGGCACCGGCTGGCTGCCTGCCCCGCTGCGGCCGATCGGCCGCCTGGCCGGGCCGGCCGTCCTGCGGGCATCGTCGGGCGGGCGCCGGGCCGAGCTGGCCGAGCGGATCCGCGCCGCGGCCGGCGACCTGGCCTTCCTGTCCACCAGGTTCATCGCGTTCGGCGATCCCGGCGTCAGCCCGACCGTCGTCGATTTCCTGGAGCGGGTGATCAGGGCAACCCCGGTCGATGTCGTGGCCGACTTCTACCTCGCGCTGCTCGAGCACGACAAGCGGATCTCGCTGACGACGATCGGCAAAGTGCCGGCAGTGGTGCTGACGGGCGCTGACGACCGGCTGATCGCCCCCGATCAGGCCGCCGCGCTCGCAGCGGCGATTCCGGGAGCGCGGCTGGTGCGGGTGCCCGCGGCCGGGCACATGGTCATCCTGGAGCGGCCTGAGGTCGTGACTGCTGAGATCCGGAGCCTGGTGGCCGAGGCGACGCAGGCCGCCGTCGGCCGGCGGCGGCCGGCATGACGTCGCCACGGCCCGCGGGCCACGGCCTGCCGGGGATCTGAGGGCCTGCCGGAGGGTGCCGGTCTGCCGGAGGGTGCCGGCCTGCCGGAGGGCGCCGCCTGCCCGGGGGTAACGGGCGGGAGCGGCCTGCCGCCCCGGGCACGGGCGGCGGCGTCGACGAGGCGGTGACCGTGGCGACCGCCGGGCAGATGCGGACGCTCGGGGCGCAGCTGGCCGGCCTGCTCCGCGCCGGTGACCTTGTGGTGCTGACCGGACCGCTCGGGGCCGGCAAGACAACGCTGACCCAGGGCATCGGGGCCGGCCTTGGCATCCGCGGCCCGGTCACGTCGCCGACCTTCGTGATCGCGAGGGTGCACCCCAGCCTGATCGCCGGGCCTGACCTTGTGCACGCCGACGCCTACCGGCTCGGCAGCCGCGCCGAGGTCGATGACCTGGATCTGGACGCCGACCTCGCGACCTCCGTGACCGTGGTCGAGTGGGGCGAGGGCCTGGTGGAGGACCTGGCGCCGAGTTTCCTGACTGTCAGCATCAGCACGGCTGAGCCAGCGGGCAGCGCTGGCGCGTGCTGACGACGGCGCTGGTGGCGGGAGCGCTGCTGACGACGGGGAGGCCCGTGACCCGGCCGCCGAGACCGATGTGCGCCGGACAGTGCACGTGCGCGGCTGGGGCGAGCGGTGGAGCGACCCGGCGGCGGCGCAGGCTCTCAGGCGGGCGCTCGCGAGCCTGAGATAGCGCTGGTCAGGCGCGATTCCGAGCCGAATTGTCCTCCGCGGCGGCGTTCGCGCTACTACACTGCGGGGGAATCCAGCCGGTCCCCGCCGCGGTTCCGCCACGGCCTGATCCCGCCTCAGGAGGCGTGCGTGGCTCAGCAGGGCTCCCCGCCCCCTCGCCCGTCGCGGCAGGCCGGCCCTGGCCACCGGGCCAGCTACGACCGGGACGGCAGCGACGCCGACGGCTACGGCCAGGACGGCTACGACGGGGACAGCTACGGTCAGGACAGCTACGACGCCGGGCGGCTACGACCAGGCAGCCGGCGAGCCGGGCGGCGGCTACGACCGGGTCGGTTCCGGCCGGAGAGCGCGGCCTGACCGGCTGCGGCGCGAGCGGCCCGAGCGGCCCGGCTGGCAGCAGCTTGACCCGTTCGGCCCGGACCCTGACACCGACGCGGACCTGCCGCCGTGGGCCGGCCCGGTAGGCCACCAGCCGCGACGGTCCTCGCCGCTACGCGACCCGTACGGCGACGATGAGGTCTACGACCCGACCGGGAACTACCCGCGCGTGCCGGATGCAGACGGCGCGGACGACGCGTCCGCCGGCTCGCGCAGCCGGACCCGGCGCCGCGGCCGCGCCGCCGCAGCCAGGCTCCGGAAGTCACGGCGGCGCGTCTACCGGTGGTGCGGCATCGCGATTGTGCTGTGCGTGATCGCCGCCGGGATCACGGCCTTCGTCACCCATCACGCTCCCCGGCAAGTGCTGTACGTGACGTCGCTGCAGCCGGGCGAGTTCAAGTCGGTCCCGTCCGCCTGCGCCAGCGTGAGCACGGCCGTGCTCAACCAGTACCTGCCCGAGCCCGGCCGGACCTCGACGAACGAGCTGTCCGGCGCGGAGAGCAGCCAGTGCAGCTTCACCGTGGACCGCAAGCCCTTGTTCCTGGTGCTTGAGGTATCGGCGCAGGCCTACCAGCCGTTCGCGGCCGCGACCGGCTCCGGTACCGCGGCAGGCAGCGCATCGGCTAACGCCCAGGACAACTACGCGCAGGCGCGGCAGCAGCTCACCAGCCCGCCGAAGCACTCGCCGCTGTCCGCCGCCCAGCTCACCGCACTGCCGAAGACCGGCCAGCAGGCATTCGTCGCGGTGCAGCGCGAGCACGTCAGCGGGATCGTGACCGAGGTCGTGACCGTCGTGATCCGCGAGCGCAACCTGATCATCACCGTGTCACAGTCCGGCCAGGAGTCTGGTCACGGCTTCGGGCCGGTGCCGGTCGCCACGCTGCAGGCCGGCGCTGAGGCGGCCGCCAGGGATGTGCTCGCGCAGGCCGTGAAGGAGCCGACGGCCTGACGGCCGGTCCCGGTACGACCAGTGCGCCCGCGTCACTAGGCTGGGCAACCGTGCTGCTGCTCGCCTTCGATACCGCAACGCCAGTGGTGACCGTAGCCCTGCACGACGGGGCTGCCGTCGTCGCCGGGGAGACGGCCGCTGACGCGCGCAGGCCGGGGGAGCTGCTCGCCGTCCTCATTGACAAGGTGCTGCGCAGCGTCGGTGCCGACCAGGCTGACCTGACCGCCATCGCGGTGGGGACCGGACCGGGCCCGTACACCGGGCTGCGCGTCGGCCTGGTGACCGCACGGGTGCTGAGCAGCGCGCTCGGCATCAGGACTGACGGCATCTGCACGCTCGACGTGATCGCTGCCGCAGGCCCGCTCCGGCGCTGGCGGCCGTGAGTTCCTGGTCGCCACCGACGCCCGCCGCCGTGAGGTGTACTGGGCGCGCTACTCGCCTGCGGGCCAGCGGACCGCCGGACCGCTGGTCAGCCGCCCGGCCGACCTGCCGCGCGGCCTGCCGGTCGCGGGGGAGGGCGCCCTGCTGTACCCGGAGCTGACCGGCAGCCCGCTGGATCCCCGCTTCCCCGCCGCGGCCGTGCTGGCCGGGCTGGCGGCGGCTCGCCTGGCCGCGGGCGAGCCGCCGGGCCCGGATGAGCCGCTCTACCTGCGGCGGCCCGACGCACGGGAGCCCGGGAAGCCGAAGCGGGTAACGCCATGACGAAGCCGCAGCTACGTCCGATGATGACCGCGGACCTGGACGCCATCCTGCGCCTTGAGCTGGCGCTATTCGGTGATGAGGCGTGGTCACGGCAGATGCTGGCCGGCGAGCTGGGTCAGCAGCCGGCCAGCAGGCACTACGTCGTCGCCGAGGATGACGGCCAGATCGTCGGCTACGCGGGCCTGCTGGCGGCGGGAGGCCAGGCCGACGTCCTGACCATTGCCGTGACCATGGCCCGGTGGGGCCAGGGCCTCGGCTCGATGCTGCTGGCCGAGCTGCTGGCCGAGGCTGTCCGGCGCCGGTGCACCGAGGTGTTCCTGGAGGTCAGGGCCGATAACTCCCGCGCGCAGCGGCTGTACCAGTGGTGGGGGTTCGCCAAGATCGGCATCCGGCGGGGCTACTACCAGCCGTCGGGCGCCGATGCGATCGTGATGCGCCGTGAGCTGAGCGGCACTGACCACGCCCGCCCCGGCGGCCCCGCTGACCAGGACGGGTCTGCCGGGGCGGGCGGCCAGGCCGGGCCTGCCGGCCAGCCGCGGGCGGCTGCGGGAAGCGGAGGTGAGGCGCAGTGACCGCGCCGCTGGTACTGGGAATCGAGACCTCGTGCGACGAGACCGGGGTCGGGCTCGTCCGGGGCAGTGAGCTCCTCGCGGACGCGGTCGCCTCCAGCGTCGAGGAGCACGCCAGGTTCGGCGGGGTGGTGCCCGAGGTGGCCAGCCGGGCCCATCTGGAGGCCATGGTGCCGACCGTGGACCGGGCCCTGGACAAGGCCGGCGTCCGGCTGGCCGAGGTCGACGCGATCGCGGTCACGGCCGGACCCGGCCTGGCCGGGGCGCTCCTGGTAGGCGTCAGCGCGGCGAAGGCGTACGCGATCGCTGCCGGGAAGCCGATTTACGGCGTCAACCACCTGGCTGCGCACGTGGCCGTGGACCAGCTGGAGCACGGCCCGCTTCCGGCCCCGGTGATCGCGCTGCTGGTGTCCGGCGGCCACTCGTCCCTGCTTCTGGTGCCTGACCTGGCGACCGAGGTCGTGCCGCTGGGCTCGACTATCGACGATGCGGCAGGCGAGGCATTCGACAAGGTGGCGCGGGTGCTCGGACTGCCGTTCCCCGGCGGGCCGTACATCGATCGCGCGGCCGCCGCCGGGGACCGGGACCTGATCGCGTTCCCGCGCAGCAAGTACCGCGACGGGAGCAGCGATTTCTCCTTCTCGGGACTGAAGACGGCGGTGGCCCGCTGGGTGGAGGCCCGGAGCGCGGCGGGCGAGCCGGTCCCCGTCGCCGATGTCGCGGCCTCCTTCCAGGAGGCGGTGGCGGATGTGCTGACCAGGAAGGCCGTGGATGCCTGCCGGGCGCACGGCGTCGGGCACCTGGTGATCGGCGGGGGCGTGGCCGCCAACTCGCGGCTGCGCGCCCTGGCGCAGGAGCGATGTGACGCGGCCGGGCTCCTGCTCCGGATCCCGCGGCCGGGCCTGTGCACGGACAATGGCGCCATGGTGGCAGCGCTCGGCGCCGAGCTGGTCGCCAGGGGTGCTGCCCCCTCCGGGCTGGACTTTGCCGCGGACTCATCGCTGCCGGTGACGGACATCACGGCGGCGTAGCCTCCCGCCGTGTTTGACGTGCCAGGGAAGGAGGGCTAGCCTACGGAACTGGCACTCACTACGGTAGAGTGCTAATGCGACAAGGTTGGTCTGACACCCGCGACGGCAGGCCGACATGGTCGACTCTCTAAATCAGCTAGCCCTTTCCGGAGGGGGAGGTCAGATCGTGACGACCGCCACCAAGGTTGTTCTGAAGCCGCTCGAAGACAGGATCGTGGTGCGCCCGCTTGAGGCTGAGCAGACCACCGCGTCCGGCCTGGTGATTCCCGACACCGCCAAGGAGAAGCCCCAGGAGGGCGAGGTCCTGGCCGTCGGTCCGGGTCGCTTCGACGACGCCGGCGCCAAGCGCGTCCCGATGGACGTCAGCGTCGGCGATGTCGTCCTGTACAGCAAGTACGGCGGCACCGAGGTTAAGTACCACGGCGAGGAGTACCTCGTGCTCTCCGCCCGTGACGTGCTCGCCATCATCGAGAAGTAACGAGCACTCTCTGCGCGCGGGCCTGGCCCGCGCCGGGCTGGCCTGCCAGTCCGGCACCGCCCCGGCTCGGCTCGCGGTTCACGGAGCATCGGCTCCGTCGGCCCGCGGCCCGGTCCGGGGCGGTGGCGTGAGAGCACAGACCGCACAACCGCACACCACAGACACTGGGGTACCAGATGGCCAAGAGCCTGGAATTCGACGAGGACGCACGGCGCGCCCTTGAGCGGGGCGTTAACCGCCTCGCGGACGCCGTGAAGGTGACGCTCGGCCCGAAGGGCCGCAACGTCGTCATCGACAAGAAGTGGGGCGCGCCCACGATCACCAATGACGGCGTGACCGTCGCGCGCGAGATTGAGCTGGAGGACCCGACCGAGAACCTGGGCGCGCAGCTGGCCAAGGAAGTCGCGACCAAGACCAATGACGTGGCCGGCGACGGCACGACCACTGCCACCGTGCTGGCCCAGGCCATGGTCGCCGAGGGACTGCGCAGCGTGGCCGCCGGCGCGAACCCGATGGCGCTCAAGCGCGGTGTCGACGCCGCTTCCGCCGCCGTCGCTGAAATGCTGCTCAAGTCAGCCCGCGACGTCGAGGAGCGCAGCGAGATCGCCAACGTGGCGACGATCTCCGCGCAGGACGCCAAGATCGGCGAGCGTCATCGCCGAGGCGTTCGACAAGGTCGGCAAGGACGGCGTGATCACCGTCGAGGAAGCGCCGACCATGGGCATCGAGCTCGAGTTCACCGAGGGCATGCAGTTCGACAAGGGCTACATCTCGGCGTACTTCAGCACCGACCCGGAGCGGATGGAGGCCGTGCTCGAGGACGCCTACATCCTGCTGTCACGGCGGCAAGATCTCCGCGATGGCGGAGTTCCTGCCGCTGCTGGAGAAGATCGCGCAGACCAAGAAGCCGCTGCTGGTGATCGCCGAGGACGTGGACGGCGAGGCACTGTCGACGCTGGTCGTGAACAAGATCCGCGGCCTGCTGAACGTGGTCGCGGTCAAGGCTCCCGGCTTCGGCGACCGGCGCAAGGCGATGCTCGAGGACATGGCCGTGCTGACCGGCGGCTCAGGTCGTCAGCGAGGAAGTCGGCCTGAAGCTGGACCAGGTCGGGCTCGATGTGCTCGGCCAGGCGCGCCGCGTCGTGGTGACCAAGGACACCACCACGATCATCGACGGCGCAGGTGACCAGTCCGCGGTCGAGGAGCGGATCCGCCAGCTCCGGACGGAGATCGAGAACACCGACTCTGACTGGGACCGGGAGAAGCTGCAGGAGCGGGTGGCCAAGCTGGCCGGCGGCGTCGCCGTGCTGCGCGCTGGTGCTGCGACCGAGGTCGAGCTCAAGGAGAAGAAGCACCGCCTTGAGGACGCGATCTCGGCGACAAGGGCTGCCATCGAGGAGGGCATCATCCCCGGTGGCGGTGCCGCTCTCGTCCAGGTAGCCACCCAGCTCGGTGACCTCGGCATGAAGGGCGATGAGGCGACGGGCGTGCAGATCGTCCGGCGGTCACTGTCAGCTCCGGCGCGGTGGATCGCGGAGAACGCGGGCGTCGAGGGCGGCGTGGTCGTCGGCCGCATCGCCGAGCTTCCGGCCGGTCACGGCTACAACGCGGCCACCAACGAGTACGGCGACCTGATGGCGATGGGCGTCATTGACCCGGTCAAGGTCACCAGGTCGGCCGTGCAGAACGCCGCGTCGATCGCCGGCATGCTGCTGACCACCGAGGTCCTGGTCAGTGAGAAGCCCGAGCAGGAGGAGCCTGCCTCCAACGGGCACGGGCACGGTCACCAGCACTGACCCGCGCTCGCGCTCGCCGCTAGCTCATCTCCGGGCCCCGTCACCGCGCCTCCCGGCGCCGTGGCGGGGCCCGGCCATTTCCCTGCTGCGCTCCGGGTGCCGCAGCGGTGATACTGGGCAAATGACGATCGAGGCCGTTATTTTCGACTTCGACGGGCTGCTGATGGACACCGAGGGCACCATGGTGGCGAGCTGGCAGTACGAGTGGCGCCAGCACGGCCTGGAACTGGATCTGGCGGCGTTCCTCGCCGACCATGGCGGTGACCTGACGCAGGAGCGGTACGGGGACCTGGCGCGGGCTGTCGGCCCCGGCTACGACCAGCAGGAAAGTCACGCACGCCGGGTGGCCTACCGCAACGCTCTCAACAGCCAGCTCGGGCTGCTGCCGGGCATCGGGGCGTGGCTGGACGAGGCCGTCAGACTCGGCCTCCGGCTGGCGGTCGCGAGCAGCTCGCCGCGCAGCTGGGTTGGCGGGATGCTGGACCGGTCGGGATACCGGGACCGGTTCGAGACGATTGCCTGCGGCGACGAGGTCGCGGCGCCGAAGCCGGACCCGGCCGTGTACCTGCTCGCGCTGACCCGCCTGGGAGTCCCTGCGAGCGCTGCCGTCGCCATCGAGGACGCTCCGCACGGCGTTGCCGCGGCCAGGGCGGCCGGGCTGCGCTGCGTGGCGATTCCGGGTGTCTTCGGCGATCTGGCCCGGTTCGCTCACGCGGACCTGGTGCTGGCCAGCGCGGCGGACAGGGACCTGCCCGGCCTGCTCCGGGAGCTCGCCAGCCGCTGACGCCTCGTGCGGGGCGCATTCCTGCTAACCATTCTGCTGTCCCCATGAGCTGCCTGAATACCGCGCAGAACATCTCTTCTGTCTCGGCGCTGCATTTTAAAGACGACCACCAAATACTCAGAGTAGTCGTCTGACTACGCATGGTAATTACTTTACCTGCATATCGCTACGTCGCCTCAACGTGACCTTTCCGTTGCCTATTTTGATGTTGCCTTTACTTCTGGCTTGGGGAATCAAGGTTGTGTACAGATGAATTCGTGAGACCGCCGATGAGCCAGGGGGGACCAGGTGGAATCGCAGCTAGATGGGGCCAGGCATGGCAATATGGGCATTCTTACCGAGCTTGCCGTGCGCGGCCAGCCTGCCGCAATCGATACATTGCTACGACAGATAAGGCCAATGGTAGTGCGCTATTGCCGGGCGCGGCTGGGCCGCATTTCCGGGCATTATCACGCCGCCGATGACGTCGCCCAGGAAGTCTGTATTGCCGTTCTTTCCGCGCTTCCGCGTTATCAGGACATGGGCCGCCCGTTCGCGTCATTCGTCTTCGGGATCGCCTCGCACAAGGTCGCTGATGCCATGCGCAGTGCATCCAGGCTGGCGATCCCGACCGAGGATCTGCCGGACGGACCGGACGACCGGCCGGGGCCAGAGGAAACGGCCGTGGCGTATCTCGAGGCCGAGCAGGCCCGCGCGCTGCTAGCCCGGCTTCCGGTGAATCAGCGCGAGCTGATCAGGCTCCGCGTGCTGTCCGGGCTGTCGGCCGAGGAGACCGGGCACGCGCTCGGGATGTCGGCGGGAGCGGTCCGGGTCGCGCAGCACCGGGCACTTGCCCGGCTCCGCGCCATCGCCGTCGAGGAGTCAGCCTTCACCGAGTCCATCGCCTAGCCCATGCGCCTGCCGGCGCAGCCAGGCGATCCGCGTCCCCCCGTCACGCGGATCGCGCCCGCCGGGCCAGCGGGATCCCTGCTCCCCCGTGGCAGGGATCCCGCTCCCGGCGGGAACCAGGGTCGCCGCAGCCGCCGACGCCCGGCGCCGATCCGGGACCCGGACTGGCGGCCGGGGCCGGACACCCCCGAAACCCCCGGCCCTGGCCGCCTGCCGCGGGCCGCCTGCCGCGGCCCGGCGCTTGCCAGCCCGACGCCGCCCGCTGCAGGGCCGCGACACCCGGCAGCCGGCGGGAGCGTGGCCAGGCCGGGCGTGCCGGTCACTAGGATGAGAGGCAATCCCAGATTCCCGGACACGGAACGTGAGATGAGCGACGAGAAGTTCGGCCCGCCTGCCCTGACCTTCGACGACGTTCTGCTGCTGCCGGCACATTCGGTGATAATGCCGGCGAAGCGGACACGACAGCCAGGCTCACGCCGCGGCTCTCCCTGCGGATACCGCTGGTGTCCTCCGCCATGGACACGGTCACCGAGGCCCGGATGGCCATTGCCATGGCCCGTCAGGGCGGCGCCGGGGTCCTGCACCGCAACATGTCGGTGGAGGAGCAGGCGCAGCAGGTCGACATGGTGAAGCGCTCCGAGGCCGGGATGATCACCAACCCGGTGACCTGCGGCCCGGATGCGACTGTCGCCGACGTCGAGGAGCTGTGCGGGCGGTACCGGATCTCCGGCGTCCCGGTCACGGCAGCCGACGGCACGCTGGTCGGCATCGTCACCAACCGCGACATCCGGTTCGAATCCGACCACAGGCGTCGCGTCGCCGAGGTGATGACGCCGATGCCGCTGGTGACCGCCCCGGTCGGCGTGACCCGGCCGGAAGCGCTGGCGCTGCTGAGCAAGAACAAGGTAGAGAAGCTGCCGCTGGTCGACGAGGCCGGGCGGCTGCGCGGCCTGATCACGGTCAAGGACTTCACCAAGAGCGAGAAGTTCCCGAGCGCCACGAAGGACGCCGAGGGCCGGCTGGTCGTCGGCGCGGCCGTCGGCGTCGGCGAGGACGCCAAGCGGCGGGCGCAGGCGCTGATCGAGGCCGGCGCCGACTTCCTGGTCGTGGACACCGCGCACGGCCACGCGCAGGCCGTCCTCGACATGGTCGCCCAGGTGAAGGCGAACTCCGGGTCGAGGTCATCGGCGGCAACGTCGCCACCAGGGCTGGCGCCCAGGCGCTGATCGACGCGGGCGCCGACGCGGTCAAGGTCGGCGTCGGGCCGGGCTCGATCTGCACCACCCGGGTGGTCGCCGGCGTCGGCGTGCCCGCAGGTCACCGCGATCTACGAGGCCTCGCAGGCCGGCCCGGGCGGCGGGCGTGCCGGTGATCGGCGACGGCGGCATGCAGTACTCCGGCGACATCGCCAAGGCCATCGCGGCCGGCGCCGACACGGTGATGCTCGGCAGCCTGCTGGCCGGCTGCGAGGAAGGCCCCGGCGAGATGGTCTTCATCAACGGCAAGCAGTTCAAGCTGTACCGGGGGATGGGGTCGCTCGGGCGCGATGCGCAACGCGGAGCGCGGCGCCTCCTACTCCAAGGACCGCTACTTCCAGGACGACGTGCTGCGCGAGGACAAGCTGGTACCGGAGGGCGTCGAGGGCCAGGTGCCCTACCGCGGGCCGCTGGCGGCCGTGGCCGACCAGCTGACCGGCGGCCTCCGGGCCGCCATGGGCTACTGCGGCGCCCGGACGATCGCCGAGCTGCAGCAGGCGCAGTTCACCCAGATCACCAGCGCAGGCCTGGTGGAGAGTCACCCGCACGACATCCAGATGGTGGCCGAGGCGCCCAACTACGGCGGCCGGCGAAACTAGACCTGACGCGCCTGACCCGGGCGGCCGGGCGTGTGCACGCGCGCAGGGGCGGGAGAGCAACGTGAGCGTGGTAGAGATCGGGCGCGGCAAGAGCGGCCGCCGGGCGTACGCGCTCGACGAGATCGGCATCGTGCCCTCGCGCCGTACCCGGCATCCGGAGGAGGTGTCGATTGCCTGGCAGATCGACGCCTACCGGTTCGAGATGCCGCTGCGTCGTCGCGCCGATGGACAGCGTGGTATCGCCGGCGACGGCGATTACCGTCGGCCGGCTCGGCGGCCTGGCGGCGCTGGACCTGGAGGGCCTGTGGACCCGGTTCGACGACCCGGAACCGCTGCTGGCCGAGGCAGCCGAGCTGGACGATGAGGCGGCCACCACGCGGCTGCAGCAGATCTACGCCGAGCCGATCAAGGAAGAGCTCATCGGCCGCCGGATCGAGGAGATCCGCGCGGCGGGCGTCACCACGGCGGCGCGGCTCTCGCCGCAGCGCACGGTTCGCTACTACAAGGCTGTCATCGACGCCGGGGTGGACATTTTCGTGATCCGCGGCACGACCGTGTCGGCGGAGCACGTGTCCGGGCAGGCCGAGCCGCTGAACCTCAAGCAGTTCATCTACGAGCTGGACGTGCCCGTGATCGTCGGCGGCTGCGCCACGCACACCGCTGCCCTGCATCTGATGCGGACCGGGGCAGCCGGCGTGCTCGCCGGGTTCGGCGGCGGCTCCGGGCACACGACCGCTGCCGTGCTGGGCGTGGCCGTCCCGATGGCCACGGCCATCGCCGACGTGGCGGCTGCCCGCCGCGACTACCTGGACGAGTCCGGCGGCCGCTACGTGCACGTCATCGCGGACGGCGGCATGACCCGCAGCGGAGATATCGCCAAGGCGCTGGCGCTGGGCGCGGACGCGGTCATGGCCGGCTCCCCGTTCGCCCGCGCGTCCGAGGCGCCTGGCCGCGGCTACCACTGGGGCAGCGAGGCCCATCACCCTGACCTGCCCCGCGGCGGCCGGGTGAACGTCGGCACGATCGGCACGCTCGAGCAGATCCTGCTCGGGCCGTCGACTGTCTCCGACGGGTCCATGAACCTGATGGGCGCGCTGCGCCGGACCATGGCCACGTCCGGTTACTCCGATCTCAAGGAGTTCCAGCGGGTGGAAGTCGTGGTGACGCCGAGTGCCACGCCGCGCTGACATCCGGGTCTGGCCCGGGGCCCGCTCAGGCGGTCAGCAGGCGGGCAACGGCCAGGCCGGCGGCAGCGATCCGGCGCTGGCCACATCCCGGCTCGGCCCGGCCGAGCGCGCGGCCGCGCTCGACGCGCTGGCCGGCAAGGAACTGCAGGTGCTGGTGGTGGGCGGCGGCGTCGTCGGAGCGGGTGTCGCCCTGGATGCCGTCACCAGGGGCCTCACGACCGGCCTGGTCGAGGCGCGGGACTTCGGCTCGGGCACGTCGTCGCGGTCGAGCAAGCTGATTCACGGCGGCCTGCGCTACCTGGAGCAGCTCAACCTGGGCCTGGTGCGCGAGGCACTCGCCGAGCGCTCGCTGCTGCTCCAGCGGCTCGCGCCGCACCTGGTCCAGCCGGTCTCCTTCCTGTTCCCGTTTACCCATCACGCCTGGGAGCGGGCCTACGTGGGCGCGGGCGTCACCGCCTACGACACGCTCGGCTTTTCCATGGGCCAGACCAGGGGACTGCCCGGCCACCGTCAGCTGACCAGGACCGGCGCGCTCCGGCTGGCCCCCGGGCTCAACCGGAAGGCCCTGACGGGCGCGCTGCTGTACTGGGACGCCCAGGTGGACGACGCCCGTTACGTCGTGACCCTGGTCAGGACCGCCGCCAGCTTCGGCGCGCACGCGGCATCGCGAACCCAGGTCACCGGCTTCCTGCGGGAGGGCGAGCGGGTCACCGGCGTGCGTGCCACCGACCTTGAGACCGGGAACGAGGTCGAGATCCACGCGCAGCAAGTCGTCAACGCCACTGGCGTGTGGACCGACGAGATCCAGGAGATGGTCGGGGGCCGCGGCAGCATCAACGTCCGGGCATCCAAGGGCGTGCACCTGGTGGTGCCGCGCGACCGCATCCACTCCGCCACCGGGATCATCCTGCGGACGCCGGTCAGCGTCCTGTTCGTGATCCCGTGGGGCCGGCACTGGATCATCGGGACGACCGACACGGACTGGTCACTGGACAAGGCGCACCCGGCCGCGAGCCGCACCGACATCGACTACGTGCTCGGCCAGGTCAACAAGGTCCTGGCCGTGCCGCTCACCAGGGACGACGTCGAGGGCGTGTACGCGGGCCTGCGGCCGCTGCTGGCCGGGGAGTCGGAGTCGACCTCCAAGCTGTCCCGCGAGCACACCGTCGTTCACCCGGTTCCCGGCCTGGTCCTGATCGCCGGCGGGAAGTACACGACCTACCGCATCATGGCCCGGGACGCGGTGGATGCGGTCGCGCACGGCCTGGACGGAAAGGTCGCGCCGTCCTGCACGGACAGCGTCCCGCTGGCCGGAGCCGACGGCTACATCGCGCTGTGGAACTCCCGGCACGCGCTGGCCAGGTCGTCAGGCCTGCACGTCGCCAGGATCGAGCACCTGCTGCACCGGTACGGCTCGATGATCGGCGAGGTGCTGGCTCTCATCGCGGCTGAGCCGGGCCTCGGGAAGCCGCTGGCCGGCGCCGACGACTACCTGCGCGCCGAGGTCGTCTACGCCGCCTCGCACGAGGGCGCCCGGCACCTGGACGACGTGCTGGCCCGCCGTACTCATGCCTCGATCGAGACCTGGGACCGCGGCCTGTCCGCGGCCGAGGAGGCAGTCAGCCTGATGGCCGGCCCGATGCGGTGGAAGTCCCGCCAGATCGCCAGGGAACTGGAGAACTACCGGGCGCGGGTGGCCGCCGAGCGCGCCTCCCAGGAGGCTGACACTGACACCGACGCCGACGCGATCCGCCTCGGCGCTCCGGACATCGTGCCGGTCATGCACGGCGACACCGTCACTGCCTGATACGCATTTCGCGTAGGGCGAGTACGACGGCACTCACCCTGATGTCGTAGCCCGAATGGTCTGTTCGGGCGATCGGGACTAGCACTCCTGCCCCATACCGTGGCGCCGAGGCCACAACGGGGGGAGTACGTCATGGACTACCAGAAGGCCGTCGCGGACCAGCTTCCGGCGCCCCGGCCGCCGGTCGTGCTCATGTACCACTCAGTGAGCCCGCACACCGAGGATCCTTACCAGGTCACAGTCAGCCCGCACCGGTTCGAGCAGCAGATGCGCTGGCTCAGCGCGCGCGGCCTGCGCGGCGTGTCGATGGCCACGCTGATCGCCGCGCGACGCCGCGGCAGCGATGACGGGCTCGTCGGGCTCACCTTCGACGACGGCTACGCCGATTTCCTGAGTTATGCCCTGCCGGTCCTGCTCGGGCACGGGTTCAGCGCCACCGCGTTCGTGATCGCCGGCCGGCTCGGCGGCGACAACGCCTGGGATGCCGAGGGGCCGCGCAAGCCGCTGATGACGGGCAGCCAGGTGCGGGAGGTCGCCGCAGCCGGGATCGAGATCGGCTCGCACGGCCTCCGGCACGTCACCCTGGACCGCACCACGGATCTCGCGCTGACCCGCGAGCAGCAGGCCAGCAGGCAGATCCTGCAGGACCTCACCGGCTCCGCCGTCGGCGGATTCTGCTACCCGTACGGGCACCTGGACAGCCGCGTCGTCGACGGTGTGCGCAGCGCCGGCTACGACTACGGCTGCGCGATCTGGACGAGCGAGCTGACTGGCGCGTACGCCATGCCGCGCGTCTACGTCGGCGAGGCTGACGGCGCAGCGCGCCTGCGGGCCAAGTGGCTGCGGCACCGTCTGACCTGCAGGAACGCCAGCCCGAGCGAAACCGGGCCGGGCGAACTACGTCGCTCTGCGTAAGCAAATTACGACTATTAGCGGAGTGCTGGATACGGCAGATCGCGCAGGCTCTAGGTAAGGCATTCGCAGTAAGCCAGACGATCCGCGTCCGGCGCGCCCCGAGGGGGGACCAGACAGATGGCCGATCACCAGCTTTCACTTGCGGTCAACGGCCGCGAGCACCAGTTGCGGAGCGAGCTCGTCGCCTTTCCGCTCACCGGGCAGGCGAACGGGACCAGCAGCGGCAACGGTTTCGCAGGCAGCCGGCTGACCGTGGCGATCGTAGGGCTCGGCTACGTCGGCCTGCCCAGCGCCGTAGCGCTGGCCGGCCGCTGCCGGCAGATCATCGGCATCGACGTCAGCGAAGACCGGCTGCGGGCCGTCGCCGCCGGAACGGCGGATCTCGGCGACCCGGACCGGCCGCGGCTGGCCGCGGCGCTTGCTGACGGGCAGCTCAGGCTGACCACCGACGCCGCGGCCGTCGCTGCGGCTGACGCCGTGATCATCTGCGTTCCCACCCCGGTGGATGCCGACCACCTGCCTGAGCTCACGGCTCTGCACGGGGCGTGCGACGGACGTGGTCGCCAACGCCAGGGCGGGGCAGACGATCATCCTGACCTCCACCACCTACGTCGGCACGACGGCAGAGCTGCTGGCCGAGCCGCTGCGGCGGCGCGGGCTGGAGCCGGGCGAGGACATCTACGTCGCGTTCAGCCCCGAGCGCATCGACCCGGGCAACCCCGACCACCTGCACGAGGAGACTCCGCGCGTCGTGGGCGGCATGACACCCGAGTGCGCGACCAGGGCAGCCGGAATCATCAGCCTGCTGACCAGCGAGGTCTACGTGGTCAGCTCGGCCGAGGCGGCAGAGGCCACCAAGCTGTACGAGAACATCTTCCGCGCGGTCAGCCTGGCACTGGCGAACGAGTTCGCCGACGCCTGCGGCGCGCTCTGCGCTGGACCCGATCGAGGTCACGCTCGCCGCGGCCACCAAGCCGTACGGATTCCTGGCCACCTTCCCCGGGCCGGGCGTCGGCGGTCACTGCATCCCGTGTGATCCGCACTACCTGCTGTGGCAGCTCGGCGTCCAGGGCCGCAGCTCACCGCTCATCGAGCAGGCCATGCGCTCCATCAGGCAGCGGCCCGAGCGGGTGGTCGAGCGCGCGCGCGAGGTGCTCGCGGCCGATGGCAGGCAGCTGTCCGGCGCGCGCGTCATGGTCGTCGGCGCGGCCTATAAGCCCGGCGTCCGGGACCTGCGGGAATCCTCGGCCGTGCCGATGCTGGCCAGCCTGCTGCGCAAGGGCGCCGACGTGCACTATTACGACCCGCTGGTGCCCTCCGTCGCCCTTCCGGACGGCCAGGTGCTCAGCAGCGAGACGAGCCCGGGCGCGGACTGGGACCTGGTCATCGTGCACACCCTGCACCCGGGCGTCGACTACACGTGGGCCCAGCTCTGCCCGGTCCTCGACGCGACGTACCGGTTCGACGACGCGGCCGTCCGGGCCGTGGTCTGAGGCGGCTGGTCATGACAACGACATTCGCGCCCGGCAGCTCCGCGCTGGCGGCAGCCGGCGGGCAGCCCGCTGAGGTGAGCACGCCCGCGGTGGTGCTGAAATTCGACCCCAACGTCATGCACCATGGCGGCCTCGGCGCCATCCGCAGCCTCGGCCGGATGGGCGTGCCGGTCTACGCCGTCCAGGAGTCGTCCTGGTCGCCCGCCGCGCACTCGCGCTACCTGCGCGGGCAGGTGCTGTGGCAGCCCGCCGGGCTGGCTGCCGACCGGATCAGTGCCGGGCTGCTGCGGCTGGCCGAGCTGATCGGGCGGCCGTCCGTGCTGATCCCGACTGACGATGCAGCGTCGATCTTCCTGGCCGAGCACGCCGATCAGCTGCACGGCAGCTTCCTGTTCGCCGCCCCGCCGCCCGGCCTGCCCCGGCAGGTGGCCGGCAAGCAGTCACTGCACCGGCTGTGCGCGGAGCTGGAGTTCCCCAGCCCGCGATCCTGCCAGCCGGCCTCGGAGCTGCAGGCGATACAGGCGGCGGCTGACTTCGGCTACCCGGTGGTGGCGAAGCTGGCCAGCCCCTGGCAGTCATCCGCACGGCAGCTCAGCACGCAGATCATCGGGACGACGGCGGACCTGCGGACGGCCTGGCGGGCCGCGCAGGACAGCCAGGCAGGCCTGATGCTGCAGGAGTACATCCCGGCCGGGCCAGGCAGCGACTGGTTCTTTCACGGCTACGCCGATGCCGCCTCGAGGTGCAGGCCGGCCTGCACCGGGCTCAAGGACCGCTCGTACCCGGCGCACGCCGGCCTGACCAGCTACGGCCGCTGCGTGCCGAACCGGCAGCTCCGTGACCAGGCGACCGGCCTGCTCGCGCGGCTGCGGCTACCGCGGCATCGCGGACCTCGACCTGCGCCTGGACAGCCGGGACGGCCAGTACAAGCTGCTGGACTTCAACCCGCGGCTCGGTGCCCAGTTCCGGCTCTTCACCGGACCTGGCGGCCTCGACGTGGTGCGGGCCGCGTACCTGGACCTGACGGGCCAGCCGGTGACCGGCGCGGACCCGGTGCCGGGGCGGAGCTTCATGGTCGAGAGCTACGACCCGCTCACCGCGATCAGCTACTGGCGCCGCGGCCAGCTCGGCCTGCGCGACTGGCTGGCCGCGGCGCGGGGCGCCGACGAGACGGCCTGGTTCGCCCGTGACGACCTCCGCCCGTTCGAGCTCATGTGCGTCCGCATGGGCTGGCGGATGCTGAGCAGGCCGATCGCCCGGCGCCGGGGGGCGCCGGATCCAGGCCGCGCGGCGGACATCAACCGGCCGGCCGGGATCCGGCTGCGCCGCGGCCGGGCCGCCCGGCTGCCTGGCACACCAGCAGCGCAGGACCAGTAAGGCAGTACGCCAGCCGGCCGCAGGAGCAGGGCCGGCAGTACGCCACCAACAAGGGGGGATTAACAGTGAGCGACGCCGTTGACGTGGCCATCGTGGGCGCAGGACCGTACGGGCTGTCGCTGGCCGCGCACCTGCGGGCAGCAGGGGTGAGCTTCCGGCAGTTCGGCCAGCCCATGCATTTGTGGCGGGCGCAGATGCCGCGAGGCATGTACCTGAAGTCGCAGGGGTTCGCCTCCAACCTGTCCGATCCGGCCGGCACGCACACACTCGCGGCCTTCTGCCGGCAGACCGGGCGCCCGTACGCCGACTACGGCCTGCCCGTCCCGCTCGACACCTTCATCGCCTACGGTGACTGGTTCGCTGCCGAGCAGGCCAGCGGCATCGAGCAGACAATGGTGACGAGCGTGCGCCGGCCGGCAAGGGCAATTCGAGCTCAGCCTGGCTGACGGCAGCACCGCCCGCGCGCGCCGCGTCGTCATCGCGGTCGGCGTGGAGCACTTCGCCTACCTGCCGCCGGCGCTGTCCGGCGAGCAGGCCGTCAGCCACAGCTCGCAGCTGACTGAGCCGTCGGCTTACGCGGGCATGCGCGTCGCGGTCATCGGCCGCGGGCCAGTCGGCGCTGGAGTCGGCAGCCCTGCTGCAGGAAAACGGCGCCGAGGTCGAGATCATCACCAGGTCGCAGGAGCTGAAGTGGAACGGGCCGCCGCTGCTGCCGGACCGCCCGCTGCACCAGCGGCTCCGCGAGCCGGAGGCCGGGCTCGGCTCCGGCTGGAGCACCTGGTTCTACTCCCGGCAGCCTGGCGTGTTCCGGCACCTGCCCGAGCAGACGCGGATCTACCGTGCGCGCACGGCGCTCGGGCCCGCGGGGGCCAGCTGGCTGCGCAGCCGCGTCGAGGGCCAGATCCCGGTCCGCTACGGCCAGACCATCGGCGCCGTGCGCAGTGCGTCCGGCGGCGTCACCGTCAGCCTCGCCGGGCCTTCAGGCGAGCGGTCGCAGGTCACCGCGGATCACGTGGTCGCGGCCACCGGATACCGTCCCGACCTGCGGCGGCTCGGGTTCGTTGGCGCCGAGCTGAGCGCCGGCATCCAGACTGTCGCGAGCACCGCCGCGGTGGACTCCGGCTACCAGACCACAGTGCCGGGCCTGTACGTGATCGGCCCGGCGGTGGCCCCGGTGTTCGGTCCGGTGATGCGATTCGTCTACGGCAGCGACTACGCCGCGAGCACGGTGGCGCGGCGGCTGACCGCCGCCCGGTCCGCCGCCGCCACGCCCGCGCCGAAGCTGGCGGGGGTGGCGGGGCGGTGACCATGACCCGCTACGCGCCCGCGCCCGGAACGCCTGCCAGGAAAGCCGGCCGGCCCGGTTTTCCTGGCGGGCCGCCGGGCCAGGCCCGGCGGCGCTGCCGGCGGCGACCCTGCCGTCGGCACCGTGCCGTCGGCGACCGTCCGTCGGCCGCCGTGCCCTCGGCCGCCGCGCCGTCGGCCGCCGTGGCACCGGACGTCCCGGTGCCGGGCAGCTGGGCAGCCGCCCGGTCCGGCCGTGGCCAGCTGGCCCGGCTCGCGCTCCGGCTCGGCGCGGACGCATTCGCCGTGTCGCTGGCCGCCGCGCTCGCCGGTGCCGGCCTGGCGCGCGGCGCCTGCTACTGGCATCGCCGTCCTGGCTGACCCTGGCCGCGGCCGGGCTGTACCGCGATCGCATCAGCACCCGCGTCGGCGATCAGGCAGGCCGGGCTGGCGCTGGCCGCCGCGGTGCCTGCGGCCATCCTGCTGCCCTGGACAGCCGCCGGCCTGACGCTGCGGCTGGCCGGAATCGCCACTGCCCTGGTCATCGGGCTTCGCATCGTCGCCGGTGCCGGCCTGCGCGCCGCCTGGCGGCGCGGCCTGCTCACCCGGCCGACCCTGATCATCGGGGCGGGCGAGCCCGGCGAGCTGGCTCGCGGCGCAGCTGCGGCAGCATCCCGAGCTCGGCCTGCGGCTCTGCGGCCTGGTGGACGACACCCCGGCCGCCACGCGGACAGTGCCGCTGCTCGGCAGCGTCGCGGCAGGCCGGGCGGCTGGTGACCGGGCTTGGCATCAGCCAGGTGCTGGTCGTCTCTCCGGCCGTGGCCGACGATGAGCTGCTCGCGGCCGTGCGCGGCTGCCGCGCCCGCGGCGCGCGGGTCAGCATGCTGCCGCGGCTGCCTGAGGCCGGCGCCGCCGTGCCCCGCGCCTGCCTGGACGAGATCTGGGGCATGCCGTTCATCCCGCTCCGGCCGGATGCCGGGCAGCACCGCCCGGCGCGCAGCCAAGCGGGCGATCGACCTGTCGGCCGGCGCGGCGCTGCTGCTCCTGATGGCGCCGCTGATGCTGATGCTCGCCGCGGTGGTGCGGCTCGAGTTCCGCCTGCCGCCGCTGTTCCGGCAGGATCCGCGTGGTCGGCCGCGGCCGCGAGGCAACGATCGTCAAGCTGCGCACGCTCCGCCCGGCTCGGCAACCCGGACACGACCTGGGTTATCCCGGCCGGCCAGAGCTCGCCGCTGGGCCGGGTGCTGCGCGCAACCCACGCCGACGAACTGCCGCAGCTTGCCAGCGTCGCTGCGCGGGGACCTGTCGCTGGTCGGCCCGCGCCCCGAGCGGCCGTACTTCGCCCGGCAGCTGGCGCGGGAGATCCGCGGCTACGCCGACCGGGAGCGGGTCAGCGCCGGCCTGACCGGCTGGGCCCAGGTGCACGGCCTGACCGGCGATACCTCGATCGAGGACCGCGCCCGGTTCGACAACTTCTACATCGAGTACTGGTCCGTCTGGCTCGACCTGCTCATTCTCGTCCGGACGCTGACGTCCGCGCTGTCCGGAGCAATGCACTCGGCCCGAGGAGGCACGGCATGAAAGTGCTGCATGTGATCACTGGCCTGGGCGTCGGCGGAGCCGAGCTTCAGCTGCGCGCCATCCTTCAGCAGACCCGGCATGACGCCGACGTCGTCACCCTCTATAACCCCGGCCCTGTGGCCGACATGATCAGGGGCGACGGCAGCGGCGTCCGCACACTCGGGATGCGCAGCAACACCCAGCTGTCCGCGCTGCTCCGGCTGCGCCGGATCATCCGGGCTGGCCGCTACGACGTGGTGCACACGCATCTGTACCGCTCGCAGGTCTACGGCCGCCCGGCCGCCTGGCTGGCGGGCACGCCGGTGGTGCTCAGCACTGAGCACTCCATCGGCGAGACCCACCTGGAGCGCCGCAAGATGACGCGGCCGGTGCAGGCCCTGTACCTCGGCACCGAGCTGTTCTCCGACATGACCATCGCGGTGTCCGCGGCGGTTCGCGACCGGATGACTGGCTGGGGCATCAGGGCCAGGAAGCTCACCGTGATCCCGAACGGGGTCGACCTGCAGCGCGTGGCGTTCGACGCCGGCAGCAGGGAGAAGGTGCGCGCGGAGCTGGGCATCGGATCGGGCGACTACGTGATCCTCATGCTGGGCCGGCTCGACCAGAACAAGCAGTTCGACCGGGCGATCGAGGCGGCCGCGCCCAGCTCTCGGCACCTCGGTGAAGGTGCTGGTCGTCGGCGGCGGCGCCGAGCGCGATCACCTGGAGGAGACCGCGCGGCGCAGCGGCGTCGAGGACAGCGTGGTCTTCGCCGGCGAGCGGCACGACATCGCCGCGGTGCTGTCAGCCGCGGACCTGCTCGTGGCGTCGTCACGCCAGGAGACCTTCGGCCTGTGCGTGCTCGAGGCGCTGGCCAACGGCATGCGGGTGCTGTACACCACGTGCCCGGCCCTGGACGGAATGGACGTCGAGCTGGCCCGGCAGGTGCCGATCGAGCACATGGGCGAGGCGATCGCGGAAGCCGTCGGGCAGGGCCACCGTGACCGCAAGCCCGAGCAGGCGGTCGAGGACGAGTTCGGCATCGCCGCTGTCACCGGCCGTATCGACGACCTGTACGAACGCCTGGAGGCCCGGAAGTCATGGCGGACCATGACCAGGCGCCTGGCCAACCGGGCCCGCCTGCGCGCGCGCGCTCGGGCCGTCCCCGCGAGGCCAGTGCCCGCGAGGCCAGTGCCCGCGAGTGCAGTCCCCGCGAGTGCAGTTCCCGCGAGTGCAGTCCCCGGCGGGCCAGTCCGGATGAACGTCACCGCCACGACCCGTGAGGGGGATCAGGCATGAGGTGCTTTGTCACTGGCGCAGCCGGGCTTCATCGGCTCGCATCTGGTCGAGCAGCTGCTCGCCGCCGGACATGAGGTGACCGGCCTGGACGACTTCAGCACCGGCCGCGAGCAGAATCTGGCCGCGGCGGCAGGCCAGTCGCAGTTCCGGCTGGTCCGGGGAACCATCCTGGATCAGGCCACGGTCGACGAGCTGACCGCCGGGAGCGATCTGGTGTTCCACCTGGCGGCTGCCGTCGGCGCGTTCGTCATCAGGGACAAGACGCTCGACAGCCTGCGGACCAACATCCACGGCACCGAGAACGTCGTGGCGGCGGCCAGCCGCCATGGTGCCCGGCTCCTCGCCGCCTCCACCAGCGAGATCTACGGGAAGAACACCACGATCGGGCTGCGGGAGGACGCTGACCGCGTGATCGGCTCGCCGCTGAAGTCGCGGTGGAGCTACGCGGAAGCCAAGGCCATCGACGAGAGCCTGATCGACGGCTACGTGCGCGAGCGCGGCCTGCGGGCGGTCATCGTGCGGCTGTTCAATACGGTCGGGCCGCGCCAGACCGGCCGCTACGGCATGGTCATCCCGCGGTTCGTGCGGCAGGCGCTGACCGGCCAGCCCGTGACCGTGTTCGGCACCGGTGACCAGATCCGCTGCTTCTGCCATGTGCATGACGTCGTCCCGGCGCTGATGGCGCTGGTCCGGTCGGATGCGGCCAGCGGCCTGGCGGTGAACCTCGGCAGCTCGGAGCAGGTCACGATCAACGAGCTCGCCGAGGCGCGTCATCGCCGCGACCGATTCGTCCAGTGAGCTGGAGCGCAGCTCGTACCTGGACGCCTACGGATCAGGCTACGAGGACATGCAGCGGCGGGTGCCTGACTGCACGCTGGCGCGCGACCTGGTGGGCTTCAGCGCCACCCGGTCACTGGACGAGATCATCCGGGCAGTCATCGCCGACCAGCAGTCGGCCCTCGCCACCGCGGCAGCAGCCTGACGCGGGGCACGACGAGCGACGGTCAGCCCGATGCGCGCACAGCGGCGGAAGGCCGGATCGCGGAGGACACGTAATGGCGAGCACGCAGCAGCAGCCCGGCAGCCCCCGAGACGGGCCAGGCGCGGCACGACGGTCAGCCGGCGCTGCGCCGGCTGGCCGCCCGTGCCGCCTGGCCCGCGCTGGCGATCGCGGCGCTCGGCCTGGTCGCGCTCACGCTGATCACCAAGCTGTCGCCGCCGGCCAGGCACTCGCTGGTCGTGGCGTCGATCCCGTACTGGAACATCGACCACGACACCGCGGTGGTGCTCGCCAATCGCCGGGACGTCAACGAGGTCTCGCCCTGGATCTACGGCCTGAGCGCGAGCGGCGCGATCGTGCCGCAGTACCCGCCCGGTCAGGCGGCCGCGGTGACCGCTGACATCGCCCGGCTCAGGGCCGCGCACCTGCGCATCGTTCCCAGTATCGCCAACGTGACCGGCGGCGGCTGGGCCTACCAGCCGGTGGCCCGCATGCTGCACAGCCCCGCGCTGGCGAAGGAGCAGGTCGCCGCCATCGTGGCCATGGTGGACCGGCAGCGGTACGCCGGCATCGACATCGACTACGAGGAGCTGCACGCCGCCGACCGGACGGCGTACACGCAGTTCGTCACCGAGCTGGCGAAGGCGCTGCACGCGCACGGGAAGATCCTTTCCGTCGCGGTCTTCCCGCAGGCCGCGGCCCCGCAAGGCCGCCAACCCGGCCTCGTTCCAGGACTACGCCGCGCTCGGCGCGGCCGCCGATCAGGTCCGGATCATGGGCTACAACTACCACTGGGCGACGTCCGCGCCCGGTGCCACCGCCCCGATCGGCTGGGTGCGCTCGGTGCTGCGCTACGCCACCGACGTCAGATGCCGTCCAGCAAGGTCGTCCTCGGCATCCCGCTGTTCGGCTACGACTGGCCGGACGGCAGCGGGGCCGCTCAGACGGTCAGCTGGCTGCAGGCGCTGCGGCTGTCGCGGCAGTACCACGTCGCCGCGCAGTACGCAAGACCAGTCAGACGCCGCACTTCAGCTACGTCACCGCGGGCCACGACGCACACGGTCTGGTTCGAGAACGCCGCCAGCTCGAAGGCGAAGTTCGAGGCGGTGCAGGGCACCGGCATCGCCGGTGTCTACCTGTGGATGTACGGCTATGAGGATCCCGCCACCTGGTCAGCGCTGCATTCCGCGCTGCCCACGTCGGGGCCCGGCGCCAGCAGCACCTCGAAGGCGGTGCCGTAATGCCCGAGTTGCCATGGTGGTTCCTCGCCCTGTTCGTCCTGGGCGTCAACTTCGCCATCTGGGGAGCGGTCGGCGCCATCAGGCTGATGGAGTCCCGGACGGCGGCGCTGGCCAGGCGCCGCGGCCCCGAGCTCGGGCACCCGGCAGCAAAGATCGTGGCGCGCCCGCAGAAGCGGGGCGCGGCCACGCCGGAGCCGGTGAGCAGGAGGGTTGCGCTCAGCGTCGGCGACGTGGCCGTGCTGATCCCGGCCCACAACGAGGCCGCGGTCCTGAACGCGAGCCTGGACGCCATCATGCAGCTGGTGCCCGGCGGCAACATTCACGTGGTGTCCGACGGTTCCACCGACGACACGCCCGAGATCGCCCGCCGGGCTGGCGTGAATGTGTACGAGACCAGGCAGAACGTCGGCAAGGCCGGGGCGCTGCACGAGGCCATCGGGCATTTCGGCCTCATCGACCGGTACTCGGTGGTGCTGCTGCTGGACGCCGACACCCGGGTCCAGCCCGACTACTTCACCGAGGCGCTGCCGCTCTTCGACGCGCCCGACGTGGTGGCCGTGGCCGGCTGCGTTCAGACCGCGCGCGACCGCAAGCTGGGCCTGATCGGCAACGTGCTGGTCGGTCACCGCGAGCGGATCTACTCGATCGGCCAGCGGGTGCTGAAGTTCGGCCAGACCTAGCTGCGCGCCAACGCCACGCACATCGTGCCCGGATTCGCCAGCATGTACCGGACTGAGGTGCTGCCTTACATCGAGCTCAACCCGCCTGGCCTGGTGATCGAGGACTTCAACATGACCTTCGAGGTCTACCAGAAGCGGCTCGGCAAGGTCGCGTTCACGCTGTCCGCCGTCGCCGTGACCCAGGACCCGGACCGCTTCCGTGACTACGTGAAGCAGACCAGGCGGTGGGCTGTCGGCCTGTGGCAGACCGTTCGCAGGCATCCGCCGCGGGCCAACCTGTTCACCGCCATGCTGGCCGTGCTGCTGACGGAGCTCATCACCTCCAGCGCCATCTTCGTCATGCTGCCGCTCATCCTGATCGTGCTGCTGGTGCCCGATGCCGCGCAGAGCACGCTGCACTGGCTCCCGTTCGATGACGTCCATACGGTCGTGGCGGCGCACATGAAGCTGTCGGCCGTGCTGTTCGGCGTCGCGGTGCCGGACTACGCGATGACCTGCCTGGTCGCGATCCTGGACCGGCGCCCGCGGCTGCTGCTGTTCGGCCTGTTCTTCCCGCTGCTGCGCATCGTGGACGCGGTTATCGGCCTGTCCGCGATCCCGGCGGGCTGGCTCGTCCGGTCGAACGGGACCTGGAAGAGCCCGGCCCGGCGGGCGGTCGATGCGCCGCCTGAGCGGCCCGCGATCAGCGCCAGCCAGCCTGCCGCTGCCGAGGTGACTAGTCCTGCGCAGCTGCCTGACCTAGTCAGTACGACGGGCAGCCGGGACGATTCAGCCCTTTCATCCGTCTATGTTAAGGAACGCGGTCATGCATCTGGATGAGGACAGCACGGCGATGCCCCGGCAGGCTGGGCTGATGACCCCGATCCGGTTGCTGCTCGCCGACGACCACCTCATGATCACCGAGGCGCTCGCGGCCCGGCTGTCAGCTGCCCCGGACGTCTGGGTGGCCGGGCGCTGCGCGGCCACCGATCCGAATCTGATGGCCATTGTCAGGGGCGTGCGGCCGGACGTCATCGCGATCGAGGCGGAGCCTTTCGGCTCCGGCATCGGCGACCTGATCAGCAGGCTGATGTCGGCGGGCCCCGATCTGCGGGTTGTCATCCTGAGTGCGGACAGGAACGTGGCCCACGCCGTCGCCGCCGCCCGGGCGGGCGCGGCCGCCTGGGTTGCGAAAGAGCAGGACGCGTCGGAGTTCGAGGCCGTCATCAGGGGCGTGTGCCGGGGCTGGTCCTGGTTCCCGCCGGAGATGCTCGGCGAGATCCTGTCCAGCCTGCGCCAGGACGCCAGCCGCGCCCACGAGGACGGGGACCTGGACGTGCTGAGCTCGCGCGAGACCGAGGTGCTGCGCGCCATGATGACCGGCCGGCGCGGCCGTGAGATTGCCCGCGATCTGCATATCTCGGCCGACACGGTGCGGACGCATACCCAGAACATCTACTCCAAGCTGGATGTGCACAGCCGGCTGGAGGCGGTGAGCGTCGCCCGCGCGGCCGGCCTGCAGCCGCTGGAAGATGACCGGCCGCCCGGTCAGCGCCGGGATGGCGGCCCGGGTGACCCGACGTGACCGGCGCGGCAGGCGGCGGAGCACTGCGGGTCGCCACGGTGATCACGCGGCTCGAGGGGGAGCGGGCGCGCTGGCGCTGCGCGGCGTGCTGGCGCTGCGCGGCGAGGCCATCGAGCCGGTGATCATCACCGGCAGCGGGGCCGGCTGCTGGCGGAGGCCGCCGCGCACGGCATTGAGGTCGTGGTCGCGCCGGTGCTCAAGCCGGCACTCTCGCCGCGCAGCGATGTGCAGGCCGTGCGGTGGCTGCGCTCCTGGCTGGCCGGCCGGCGGCCCGACGTCGTGCACACCCACTGCGCGAAAGGCGGCGCGATCGGCCGGATCGCGGCCCGCCGCGCCGGGATTGCCAGGATCGTGCACACCTACCATGGCTTTCCGTTTCATGAGTTCCAGTCGCCTGCCAGGCGGCAGCGCCTACGTGCGGCTGAGCGCCGTCTCGGCCGGTTCACTGACGTCGGGCTGTGCACCGGTACCGGCGTCGCGGTGGAGGCGATCCGCCGCGGCCTGATCTCGCCTGAGCGCGTGCGCACGATCGGGCGTGACCGTGGAGGCGGCGGTCCGGAGCGGCCCCGGCGCCGCTGACGCCGCACGCGCGGGAGCGCGCCCGGCGCGCGCTGGGCCTCGGCGCCTGGCCGAGCTGGCGGTCGGTGCTGTCGGCCGGCTGGCCTATCAGAAGGCCCCGGAGGACTTCGTGGCGCGCGCTCAGCGCGCTGAACCGCCCGGATGTCACCGGCGTGTGGATTGGCGGCGGTGAGCTGGCAGGGCCGGTGCGGAGGCAGGCCGCGGCAGCTGGCCAGCGCCTGGTGCTGACCGGCGACCGGAGCGATGTCGCCGACCTGCTGCCCGGGCTGGATGTATTCGCCCTGCCCAGCCGGTACGAGGGCCTGCCCACCGCCGTCGCCGAGGCGATGGCCTGCGGCGTGCCGGTCGTGGCCACGGCTGTGAACGCGGTCGCCGACCTGGTCGAGCCGGGTGTCACCGGCCTGCTCGTGCCCCCGGCCAGGCCGGACCTGATGGCCCTCGCGGCCGGGTACCTGCTTGAGCACAGGCCAGAGGCGGACCGGATGGCGGCGGCGGCCAGGGACAGGATCGGGGTCAGGTACAGCGAGCAGGCGCTGCAGGCTGCGCTCACGGCTGCGTACCGGGGAGGGTGCGGTCCGGCCTCGCAAACCAGGACGAGGCACGCAGCCGGCCTGACCTGCTCCCGGCGGACGGCGGAGGACGTCTTAAACTGAACGTTTAGTCAGGACAGTCGGCAGCTGCTTTCGCCAGCCAGGGCTACCGTACGAGAGGCGGGCAATCCGCTTCGCAAGCGGCCGCGAACGCAGTGCAGGGGCGCGAACCAGTGGGGTTCTGCCAGTCCGCCGGGATGGCGGCTGAGATCAGATTGTGCGGGGTGGCACACAGGGGCCAATCCGACGGGGGGATAGGGAATGACTGAGGCGACTTCGCTACCACGTCCGATGGCGCCTGCGGACTCCGGCGCGCTGGAGTTCCGCGGCCTGCTGCACGACCTTGGCCACCAGATGATGACGCTGTCGCTGCTGGCCGAGGCGGTGCGGAATGACACCACGCTGTCCGCGGTCTCCCGGCAGCGCATAGACCTCGTCATGCAGGAGATGTTCCGCATCGTCGACGTCATCACTGACTGCACGGCCGATGCGGGCGTCCCGGCGGATCGCGGGCGAGGCGCGTCAGGCGGTGTTGACATCCGCCGCCTGGCGGCCGAGGTTGCCCAGCTGGCCGGGGTGGCCTACCAGACTCGCGTGTCGCTGCGGCCCGGGCGGCCGGCGGTCCTGCGCGTCAGCGGCACGCTGATGTGGCGGGTGCTCGCGAATCTGGTCGACAACGCCGTCCGCGCCGCCGGCCCGGATGGCACGGTCGAGATCGGGATCTCCCAGGAGCGGGACACGGTCATCGAGGTTGTCGACGACGGCCCGGGCTTCGGCGGCGGGCCGCCCGGGACGGCAGGGCTCGGGCTCAGCGTCGTGCGCCGCCTGCTCGAGGCCGAGGACGGCAGGCTCGAGCTCGCGGAGGCGGCCGGAGGCGGAACCTGCGCGCGCGTCGTATTCAGCCTGGAGCGGGAGTACCGGGTGGCACCGATGTCAGCCGGGACCTGGCACTGAGGCGCGCCGCCGAGCGCAGGGCCACTACCCGCGAACCCAAATGTCACCTCTGAGCTGCGCTTTTGTCAGGTCAGCGTGGCTTTTGCCCCGACCCTGACGTGAGCCAGCTCACCGGGGTCAGGTAGACTAAACGAACAGTCAGGCTCGGGCACGGGGGTGCAACGGCCGGGCAGCATGGGATTGTTGGGGGAAGTCACGATGACGAATATTTTCGTCCGCCTTGCTCGCGCACATCGGCATCTGCACCGAATGTCGCCTGACCGCGACAGTTAGTCGCCATCCGGCTGCCCGGCACCGCGCAGGCCGCGGGTCGTCCAGTGGCAGCCAGCGCTCACCCGAACGGGTTTCAGGCTGCGTCTCAGTACGTCAGGCGACGGGCGCTCATACGACGAATCAGGGGGAAAAGATGACCGGGATGTCAGTCGATCGCCAGCACGACCGCGGAGAGCGGTCAGCGCCAGCAGGCGATCAAGCAGGCGCTGCCGGGCTCGGCACCGCGGGCCTGCTGCACGATCTCGGCCATCAGATCATGACGGTGTCACTGCTCGCAGAGTCCCTGCAGGCTGACGCCGCCCTCTCGCCCGAGTCACGGCGCCGCAGCGAGCTGGTCGTGCAGGAGACCGCACGCGCCCTGGGCATGCTCGCCGATGGCGCCGCGCCTGCGCCAGCCGTGGCGGAGGACTTCAGGAGGAGCAGGCCCAGCTGATCGACGCCAGGCTCCTGGCTGATCAGGTCGCCAGGCTCGCCGGGATGGCGTACCCGGCCACCGTGGCACTGCTGCCGGGGCCGTCGGCCTACCTGCAGATCAGCCCGATGCAGGTGTGGCGCGTGCTGTGGAATCTCGTGGAAAACGCCGCGCGCGCGGCCGGACCGGCCGGGCGGGTGGAGATTGCGGTCAGACGGGCTGCCGGCACCATCATTGAGGTGACCGACGACGGTCCTGGTTATGGCAATGGCCCGCAGGGCATGGCCGGACTCGGGCTGAGGGTTGTGCGCCAGCTCGTGGCCGCCTCCGGCGGGCAGCTGGAGATCGGCTCCGGCCCGGGCGGGGGCACCAGGATGCGGGCCGAGTTCGGCGCCCGGTGCGACCGGATCGCGCTGCCGCCGATGCGCCAGGCCAGGGGGGCCGCCGGATGACCGATGTGGTGATAGGTGATGACCATGCAGTCTTCCTCGACGCCCTGTCCAGCGTGCTGGCCGATCTCGGCTGCACCGTAACCAAGGCGTCAACCGTCGCCGACACCATCCGCGAGGTCGGCGCGCACCAGCCCGATGTGTGCCTCATCGACGGGCACTTCGCTGCTGACGATGACGGCATCAGCGCGCTTGGCCAGCTGACCGCTGCCTGCCCGCGAGCGAAGGTGCTGATCCTCTCCGCTGACGGCGATCACGAGGCCGTGATGCGGGCCATGCGCGCTGGCGCGGCCGGCGACGTGCACAAGACCCGCGGCGTCGCGGTACTGAAGCAGACCATCGAGCGCGTGCTGCGCGGCGAGGTCGTCGTGGAAGTCCCGGCAGGCGCTGAGGTCCGGCCCCGGCTGGCCCAGGAGGAGAACGCGGCCCGGCTTGCCACCTACCTGACGGCACGGGAACGGCAGTGCCTGGAGCTGCTCGTCGAGGGCCAGGACACGGCCGCGATGGTGAGCAGCCTCGGGGTGTCAGCGGCGACGGTGCGGACGCACGTGCAGGCGCTGCTGACCAAGCTCGGCGTGCACTCCCGCCTCGAGGCCGCGGCCTTCGCCATCCAGCACGGCCTGGTCGACCGGCCCGGCCGCCCGCATGACCTCGCCAGCAGGGCCGCCAGCTAACGCTGGCGGCCGGCCCGCGAACTAGACTTCGGCGCATGTCCCGACCACGCGTGCTCTCCGGAATCCAGCCGACTGCCGATTCCTTCCACATCGGCAATTTCCTGGGCGCGCTGCGCCAGTGGGTAGCGCTGCAGGAGACCCACGACACCGTGTACTGCGTCGTGGACCTGCACGCGATCACTGTCCCGCAGCAGCCGGCCGAGCTGCGCCGCCGGACCAGGGTCGCGGCGGCCCAGCTGTTCGCGGCCGGGCTCGATGCGGACGCCTCGACCGTGTTCGTGCAGAGCCACGTGCCCGAGCACACTGAGCTGGAGTGGGTGCTGGCCTGCATCACCGGATTCGGCGAGGCGAGCCGGATGATCCAGTTCAAGGACAAGTCAGCCAGGGGCGGCGCGGACGCCGCCAGTGTCGGGCTCTTCACCTACCCGGTCCTGCAGGCCGCCGACATCCTGCTGTACGACGCTGATCAGGTGCCAGTCGGCGAGGACCAGCGGCAGCACCTGGAGCTGACCAGGGACCTCGCGCAGCGGTTCAACACCAGGTTCGGCGCCGACATTCGTGGTGCCAGGGCCGTACATCCTGCCGGAGGTCGCGAAGATCACCGACTTGCAGGATCCGGCGATCAAGATGAGCAAGTCGGCGTCCGACGCCGCAGGGCATCATCGACGTTCTGGAGGACCCGGTGTCGATCCGCCGGAAGGTCATGCGCGCGGTGACGGACGCCGACGGCGAGGTACGAGCCGACGAGGCTGCGAAGCCGGGCGTCACGAACCTGCTGCGGATCTACTCGGCCCTGGCCGGCGAGCCGGTCGCGAGCCTTGAGCAGCGCTACTCCGGATCGGGTTACGGAGCGTTCAAGAAGGACCTGGCCGAGGTCGTCGTCGACGCGTTCGCGCCGATCAGGGAGCGGACAGAGAAGCTGCTGGCGAACGAGGCAGAGCTCGACCGCCTGCTCGCGGTCGGCGCTGCCAGGGCGCACTCGGTGGCCGCCGCCACGATGGCCCGGGTGCGGGACCACATCGGCTTCCTGCCGCCAGCCTGACTCCCGCTCGCCTGACCTGCTCGCCTTCGCCCGCCCTGCTGACCGCGGCACTGCTGACCGCGCACTGCTGACTGCGGCACTGCTGACCGCGGCCCGAGGGGCGGCCGTCAGGCGGTCGGCCTCGTTCCCGCCCGCGTGAATATGAGATTCGTCTCAGGGTAGTTCGCGGCGGCAGGCACTATTTAACCCCCCACGCCTGCCAGGGAGTGATTGATGATGGCTGGGACGCTTCGCGTCCGGCGCAGCCGGGGCGCGCTGACCGGCGTGCTGCTTGTTCTGCTCGGCATCTGGGGCGCGCTGATCCCGTTCGTCGGCCCGTATTTCCACTATGCCTACACACCCGACCAGGCCTGGACGGCGACTGCCGGCCGGACGTGGCTTGAGGTGCTGCCGGGTGTCGTCACGATTGCCGGCGGCCTGGTCGTGCTGAGCAGCCGCTTCCGTCCGGCCGGACTGCTCGGAGCCTGGCTGGCGGCGCTGGCCGGCGCCTGGTTCGCGGTCGGCGCCCTGGTGGCAGGCCACTGGACGGGCATCCCGTCCGCCGGGTCTCCGGTGGGTGGCGCTACCCGCGCCGCGCTCGAGCAGATCGGATTCTTCACCGGGCTCGGGATCGTGATCGTCTTCCTTGCCGCGCTGGCGCTCGGCCGGTACTCAGTGGTGGCGGCCAAGGACGCGGCCGTCGCGACGGCTACTGCGCAGACAGCCGAAGCTGATGCGGCAGCCGCTGAGGCGGAGGCCGCCAGGGCCGAGAAGACCGCTGCCGCCAGCGACCGGACCTCGCGCCGGACTGCGGTGATCAAGCCGGTCCCGGTGTTCCGGGCCAGGCAGCGCGCGGCCGCATCGAGCGCCACGGCGGACGAGGCCACTGCGGAATAAGGCAGACGAGGCCAGCGCCGAGGCGAGCGACGCCGCCGCGACGGCCGGCCAGCCTGGCTGACTCGCGCCGTCCGCGCGGCGACGGGCCGTGAGCATACCGGCCCGGCCGCGCGGACCCGGCTGCCTGGTGTTACGAGGCCTGCCGGTGCAGCGGGACGGCGGCCAGCCAGGTGCTAGTGCGCCCGGCGCCGCCGGCCGCCCGCCCGTCCGCGCGTCCTGGCCAGTCCGCCGACGCCCAGCCCGGCGACGACCAGGCCGCCGACGGCCAGCGCGTAGCTGGTGCCGGTGGCACCCTCGCCGCCCGGCCGGGGGGCGGACAGCGCCACGGTCTTCTGCCTGGCAACGCTGCGGACCTGCCTGACGGCGGCCGCGGCAGCCAGCGGCGGAACGAGCGTGCCGACCGGCCGCACCTTTCCGTTCATAGCGAAGCCCCAGTTCAGCAGCTTCTCAGCGGACGTGATCTCCTGCAGCGGCCGTGCAGTGCAGCACGGTCACGATGAGCGTGACGCCGTTCCTCCTGGCCAGGCCCACATAGGTAGCCTCGGAGCTCACCGTCCAGCCGATCTTGCCGCCGATGCCGCCCCGGTACCTGGTGAGCAGGTAGTTCTGGTTGAGCAGCGTCTCGAAGTGGTGCGGCCGCACCTCGAACCTGGCCGTCAGCGTCGAGTCGTATTTCATGAAGGCCGGGAGCGCCAGGGCCTGCCGGGCGATCAGCGCCTCGTCGTAGGCGGAGGTCTCCTGGCCCCTGGCGGGCAGCCCGTTCGGCAGCTTGGCGACCACGTCGTAGGCCTGCAGGTGCCGCGCCTCCGCGTTGATCAGGTCCATGCCCCTGGCGAAGGAGCCGGTGGCCTGCGTGAGCGCGACCGCGGCGTCATTGGCCGAGATCAGCAGCAGCGCCTTGAAAAGAGCGGCGACCTGATAGGCGCGGCCGGTTATCAGGCCGGCGATATTCGGCTGCTGCGATGTCGCCAGGCTGCTCGCGACGACCATTCCGGCCGGGTTCAGCAGCGGGATCAGGGTGACCGCCGTGAGTACCTTCAGCGTGCTGGCCGGGCCGAACTCGCCGTGCGGATCCCTGGCGGCGAGTACCTGGCCGGTACCGGCGTTGGCGATCACCCAGGCCGATGCCGGGACGCCGGGCAGCGGCCTGGCGTGGCCGGCCGGCTGACTGACCACGATGCCGCGGCTGGCCATCAGCGGGCCGCCGATGCCGCGTGCAGCCCGGCTGCCGGGCCGGGGCACTGCGGCGGTCGAGCTCGCGGCCGCGGCCAGGCGGCGCTGGCGGCCGGACCGGACGGGACAGTCAGCCCCGCGAGGACAGTGAGCCCCGCGAGGACAGTCAGCCCGGCCCGGACTGGCCAGACAGAGCCCGCGGCAGGTGCCGTGACCTGACGTGCGGCACGCCTCATCCCCGTCCCTCGATCCCTGTGCTGATTCGCCCGGCCGTTGCCGTGCCAGAGCGCGGCTGCTCAGGAGCCGGTTTCGCGCCGGCGGCTCTGCCGCCGCCGGACTACATTTTGGCGCCTGGTCGTTTACGCATTGTGACCTTTCCCACACGCACTGCAATTGCCACGTCGCATAATCCGGCCGTTTGGTGTCCAGCTATGACGACTCGTCGCGACTTTGCGAAAGCTTTGACGCGTCGCGCCGCGTCAATGGCGGCCCCGGCGTGGCACACGTCACAAGGCTGGGCCGGACCGGACCGCCGTACCCTTGTCCCATGAGCCGCATTTCGGAGTCAGGCGCGCCAATCGAGGGTGTCTACGGCCCCAAGGACGTGCAGAATCTCGACCCGGTCACCGATCTGGGCGAGCCCGGCTCGTTCCCGTACACCAGGGGCGTCTACCCGTCCATGTACCTGACCCGGCCGTGGACGATGCGCCAGTACGCCGGATTCTCCACGGCCGCCGATTCCAACCGGCGGTATCACCAGCTCATCGCGGCCGGCACGACCGGACTGTCCGTCGCGTTCGACCTGCCCACTCAGATGGGCTTCGACTCCGACGCGGAGCAGGCAGGCGGCGAGGTCGGCAAGGTCGGCGTCGCCATCGACTCGCTGGAAGACATGCGGCTGCTGTTCGACGGGATCCGGCTGGACCAGGTCTCGACCTCGATGACAATTAACGCGCCGGCCGCGCTGCTCCTCCTGCTGTATCAGCTGGTCGCGGAGGAGCAGGGGATTTCACCGGCTGTCATCACCGGCACGATCCAGAACGACATCCTGAAGGAATACATCGCGCGGGGCACTTACATTTACCCGCCGCAGCCGTCCACTCCGGCTGGTCGCCGACACTTTCGCCTACTGCCGGGCTGAGATTCCGCGCTGGAACACGATCTCGATCTCGGGCTATCACATGGCGGAGGCCGGAGCCACGCCGGTTCAGGAGATCGCGTTCACGCTTGCCAATGCCCGCGAGTACGTGCGCGCCGCCATTGAGTCCGGGCTGGCCGTGGATGAGTTCGCGCCGCGGCTGTCGTTCTTCTTCGTGGCCCGCACAACACTGCTGGAGGAGGTAGCCAAGTTCCGCGCGGCGCGGCGCCTGTGGGCGCACATCATGCGGGACGAGTTCGGCGCGCAGGACCCGCGGTCGCAGATGCTGCGGTTCCACACCCAGACGGCCGGCGTCCAGCTGACCGCGCAGCAGCCCGAGGTGAACCTGGCCAGAGTGACGCTGCAGGCGCTGGCCGCGGTGCTCGGCGGCACGCAGTCGCTGCACACGAACTCCTACGACGAGGCGATCGCGCTGCCTACGCAGAAGGCGGCAACGCTGGCGCTGCGCACGCAGCAGGTGCTTGCCTTCGAGACTGACCTCACCGCCACCGTCGACCCGCTCGCGGGTTCCTACGCGATCGAGTCGATGACCGACAGCATCGAGGCGCAGGCACGCGAGCTGATGGACAAGGTGGCCGAGCTTGGCGGCGCCGTGGCCGCCATCGAGCAGGGATTCCAGAAGGCCGAGATCGAGCGATCGGCGTACCGGATCGCGCGCGAGGTGGATTCCGGCGAGCGCAAGGTTGTCGGGGTCAACGCCTACGTCAGTGACCACGAAGATCCCTACGAGCCGCTGCGCGTCAATCCTGCGATCGAGCAGGAGCAGGCGGCCCGGCTGGCTGACCTGCGGGAGCGCCGGGACTCGGCCGAGGTGAACCGGTGCCTGGACGAAGTGCGGCGGGCCGCCGAGGGTGACGTCAACCTGCTGTACCCGATCCGCGAGGCGCTGCGGGCCCTGGCCACGATCGGCGAGGTCAGCGATGCCCTGCGCGACGTGTGGGGCAGCTACCGGCCGCCGGAGGTCTACTGACGGCGCCGCGGACGGCGGCGGCGTCCCGCTGTCCGGTAACGCACCGGTAAGTGACGCGGCGCGACAATCTCGCAACTTCAGCGGACGGGCAAGCCGAGGCGGTACGATGCTGCCCAGTAGACCAGCTAACTCGCAGGCGAGTGGCCAGGTTGCTCGGGGCGCCAGCGGGGCGCCTCTATGATCTGGCCGGACAGCGGATGCTTGCGAGCAGGATCGCGGATCACCAAAGTACACGCACGAGTTTGGCGGCAGTCTCCGCCGGTACTTAGTGCGGGTCCCGGAGGTATCCGCAGGCGCATTTCCGGCGCGAGGGACCGCCGGGGCAGTTCTGGAGCGGGCACACGGACCGGGCGTGACCGGGAGCTGATGTCGTAGCCGACGACATCGCCGCCCTCCCTGTCGCGTCCTCGCTTGCTAGCGGACTGGAGTGGGTTCGAGGTTCAGATGGAAAAGCCGCCAGGCGCCGGACCGGATCGGCGCAGAAGAGCAGCCCGGAGAGCCGACCAGGAAAGTCTCAACGGGGAGGCAGCGCATGGCCGAGCATGACCTAGAGGGGGAACTCGACGCGTTCCTCGCCGGGCACGAGCCGGAGCTCATCGAGTTCCGGCGCGATCTGCACGCGCACCCGGAGACGGGGTACCACGAGTACCGCACCACCAGGCGCATCGCGCTGCGGCTCGAGGCAGCCGGACTCAAGCCGTCCATTCTTCCCAAGGGCACCGGCCTGACGGTCGATATCGGGGATGGCTCGGGGGGCGGTCCCGTGATCGCCCTGCGCGCCGACATTGACGCGCTGCCCATCAACGACGAGAAGGACGTGCCGTACCGGTCGGTCAACCGGGGTGCGTGCCACGCCTGCGGTCACGACGTGCACACCGCTGTCCTGCTGGGCACGGGCCTGTTCCTCGCCAGGGCGGCGGCGGCCAGGGCACTGCCGGGCAGGGTCAGGCTGATCTTCCAGCCCGCCGAGGAAGTGCCGGGCGGTGCTGTCGACGTGATGGCAGCCGGCGGCATTGCCTCGGTGGACCGGATCTTCGCGCTGCATTGCGACCCGCGGCTGGACGTCGGCAAGATCGGCACCAGGACCGGGCCGATCACCGCAGCGTGCGACAAGCTCACGGTGAAGGTCACCGGCCCTGGCGGCCATACTGCCCGGCCGCATCTGACCGCTGACCTGGTTTTCGCGCTCGGGAAGATCATTACTGAGCTGCCCGCGGCCCTGTCGCGGCGGGTCGACCCGCGGTCCAGCCTGAGCCTGGTCTGGGGCCGTGTCAGCGCGGGCACGGCGGCGAATGCCATCCCCGACGACGGGATCGTGGAAGGCACCGTCCGCTGCCTGGACGACGCTGCCTGGCATGAGGCACCGGACCTGGTGAAGGCGCTGCTGGAGTCAGTCGCGAGCGCCTACAGCGTCGTGCCCGAGATCAGCTACCAGCGCAACGTGCCGCCGACCGTCAACGAGGCGATCAGCACGGCGATGTTCGAGGCCGCCGCCGACCGTGTTCTCGGGCCCGACTCGATCACCGAGGCGCCGCAGAGCCTGGGCGGCGAGGACTTCGCCTGGTACCTGGACTCCATTCCCGGGGCCCTGGCCAGGCTCGGGACCCGGACGCCGGGGTCCGCCGCGGACTTCGACATCCATCAGGCTGTGTTCGACGTCGATGAGCGGGCCATCGGCTACGGCGTGCGGCTGATGGCCGCGACGGCACTGACCGCCATGCTGGACGGCGGCACGGTGGCACCCGGCGCCATGCCAGGAGCCACCGCGCGCCAGTCCGAGGTCGCTGACGCCGCCATCGCCTGAGCCTGAGCCGGGCCCGCCCGTGGCGGCCCTTCAGCTGGCCTGACCGGCCTGAGCTGCGGGAATCGCCCGCTTCTGGCAATGGGCATACAGTTGGGGCCAGGATCGCCGCTGAGAGCGGCGCAGCCGCTGGCGGCGGCCTGAAAGCACCCGAGCTGACCCACTGGAGCGGTACTTCGTGTCATCGCAGCACGACGAGGCATCCGCACGCGAGGACGTGCCTGCGGCCGCCGTACCGCCTCCTGCCGCCACTCGCGGACCAGCCAGTATGCCGGGGCCGAGCGGACCGGAGCCGCGCCTGCCGGGCGCCCCCGGGCGTCCCGGTGACCCGGATCTGCCGGGCAGCAGGAAGCCGTGGAAGACGGCCGGCGACGGCAGGACGGTGTTCCGCCGGGTGACACCGCTTGTCCTGTGGTGGATCTGGGTCGCTTTCGTACTACTCAACCTGATCCAGGTCATCATTCCGGACCATGACTACTTCTCCCTTGAGCTGGCGGCCGGCCTGCTGGCACTCACCGGCGTGGCGTATGCGGCCGCCCTGCGGCCACGGCTGATCGCGGACGACGACGGCATCCTGGTCCTGAACCCGGTACGCGACCATCTGATCCGGTGGGGCGCCGTCAACGGCGTCTTCCTGGGCGACTCGGTGGAGCTGACCTGCGCCAGGGCCGCCCCGCTCAAGGACAAGACGATCTACTGCTGGGCGCTGTACTCCGGGCGCCGCTCGAGGCAGAAGCAGCAGCAGCTCGGCGTGCGCTCCTGGAGCCGGGCACGCCGGCCGGGCGTCCGCGGAAGCGAATGAGCTGGCCAGCCAGGACGTCTCGCAGCTGATGGCCGCCGAGCTCGGCCGCAGGTCCACCCGTGCCCGCGAGGCCGGAGCTCCGCCTGCCGCCCTGAGCAGCCGGTGGGCGTGGCTGCCGGTCAGCTGCATTCTGGTGCCGGCCATCGCCCTGCTGGTACTGGTGCTGGCCCGCTAGCTGCCCGCCGCCTTGCAGGGGCGCAGGCGCAGCCCGGCGACGTAGTCAGCGGGTGCCCCGGCGGCCTGCGCGGCGTCGGCCAGGATGCCGAGGTAGCGTGCCGACGGCAGGCCGCCCTCGTAGCCGTTGAGCACGTACAGCCAGGCGACGACGTCGCCATCGGGGGTGCTGACGCGCACCTTGATCTTCCGGTAGAAGCCGAGATCAGCGCCGTCCCACTGGTCGAGCGCCGCCTCGTCGGCGTCCGGCACCTCGTAGAGCACGACGAACACGCGCTGGCCGGACTCCTCGACGACGGTGGTCAGCGCGCCTTCCCAGGTGAGGTCCTCGCCGCCGAAGGTCAGCCGCCAGCCGTCCAGCCATCCGGCGCCCTGCTGCGGTGAGTGCGGGCAGCGGTGCGCCATCTGGGCCGGATCCATGTTGCTGCCGTACGCCGCGTAGATCGCCACGATTGACAAGGGTACGAGGCGACGGCAGGCGCCGGTGCGGGTAACCGTAGCCCGGATAGGACAGAATGAGAAAACGTGAGTCAGCTGCACGCGAGGATCGCGATCATCGGCGGCGGCCCGGGCGGTTACGAGGCCGCCCTGGTGGCGGCCCAGCTTGGCGCTGAGGTCACTGTCATCGAGCGGGACGGCCTCGGCGGTGCCTGCGTCCTGACCGACTGCGTTCCGTCCAAGACGCTGATCGCCACCTCCGCCATGATGGCGGCGCTGGAGGGCTCGCAGAGTCTGGGCATCCGGGTGAATCAGGCCGGGAACGGGGCCGCCCTCCTCGATGCCCCCCGGCTGTACGCCAGGGTCCAGTCGCTGGCCAGGGCTCAGTCCGCCGATGTAGCCTCCCGGCTGTCCGCCGAGGGCGTCAAGGTCATCTCCGGCACCGCCCGGCTCGCCGGACCGCACCGCGTGGTGGCGGGCGATACCGAGATCGACGCGGACGCGGTGCTGATCGCCACCGGCGCCGAGCCACGGATCCTGCCCGGCTCCGAGCCCGACGGCGAGCGCATCCTGACCTGGCGCCAGCTGTACGACCTGGACACCCTGCCCGAGGAACTGATCGTGGTCGGCTCGGGCGTCACCGGCGCCGAGTTCGCCTCGGCCTATCAGGCACTCGGCTCGCAGGTCACGCTCGTGTCGTCCAGGGACCGGATGCTGCCGCACGAGGACGCGGATGCGGCGATGGTCGTCGAGGAGGTTTTCAGGCGCCGGGGCATGACCGTGCTCGGCAGGTCGCGCGCGGCGCGAGTCGCCAGGACTGGCGACGGCGTCACTGTCACCCTGAGCGACGGCCGGACCGTTCGCGGCACGCACTGCCTGCTGACGGTGGGCATGGTGCCGAATACCAGCGGCCTCGGGCTGGCTGAGGCCGGGATCGCCGTGGACGAGCACGGATTCGTGCCGGTCGACAAGGTCTCGCGGACCACCGCGCCGGGCGTCTACGCGGCCGGGGACTGCACCGGCGTGCTGATGCTGGCGTCAGTGGCCGCCATGCAGGGCCGGATCGCGATGTGGCATGCACTCGGCGAGGCCGTCAAGCCGCTGCGCCTCAGGAACGTCGCCGCGACTATCTTCACCGATCCGGAGATTGCCACGGTCGGCGTACCGGAGAAGGCCGTGTCCTCTGGCGAGATCCCCGATGCGGTCGTGGTGAAGCAGCCGCTGGCAACGAACGCGCGGGCGAAGATGGAGGGCTTCCGTGACGGGTTCGTCAAGCTCATCGCGCGGCGAAGCACCGGCACCGTTCTCGGTGGCGTCGTGGTCGCGCCGCGGGCCAGCGAGCTGATCCTCGGCGTCTCGCTGGCGGTCGAGCGCCAGCTGACCGTCGACCACATCGCGCATACCTTCGCCGTGTACCCGTCGCTGTCCGGCAGCCTGACCGAGGCGGCGCGCAAGCTGATGCAGCCTGCCGAGGGCACTTTCTGAGCGGTCCCGCAGGTCATAGGATGCTGGCCAGCCAGCGTGCCTCTCGCGCGCTTTGCCGCCATCGCCGCGCTGACGGCCGTGCTGCTGGCGCTGCGTGCGAGCCTTCGGCTGGGCTGCATTCCCGGCGCGCTGACGGCAGTGCTGACGGTCTGGTACGGCGCTGGGTACCTCTGGCGCGGCGGTTCTGCACGGGTGACCGGCCGCGGCATCGAGGTGCGCGGTACTTCACCCGCTTCGTGCCGTGGAGCGAGGTCGTGGCCATCGAGGTCGGCGGCTCCGGAGCGCCGCGCATGCGCCTGCCAGCTCAGTTCCGGCCGGGCGCGAATGCGGAAGACGGCCTGCTGTGGGGGAGCACGGGAGGTGCCGGCGCCCGGCTGGCCACCATCGCGGTTGTCCGCGTCCGGCGGCGGAAAGTGCTGCTGCGCGCTCCGCTCGTGACGGCGTGGGCAGCCGATCCGCGCTTCACCGAGAAGGCCAGCCAGCTGCGGCAGTTTGCCCGGCAGTACACCGGCCACGCAGAGTACAGCGCCACCCCGCCACCGGCTTCCGGGTCTCGCCGTCCGGTCTAATGCGTCGGGCGGCCGAGGTCGGGGTCGTCGGGCACGTCCAGGCCGTGCTGGCGCAGCCGGCTCGGCGCGGATGTCGTCAGCGTAGGCAGCCACCGTGAAGATGCTTCCGCACAGGATCAGCGCGACCATCATCACGGCCAGCCAGGTCGAGGACGGCGAGATCAGCAGCAGCACCACGGCGACCACCGCGCAGACCGGGACGATAAGCGCCAGGTGCCGCAGGACTGTGCGCCAGCGCCAGCCAGCGTCGGTGAGCTCGTGCCGCACCCAGTCCAGGTTGCTGGCCGGCAACCGGAATCCGGCTGAGAACTTCAGCCAGCCGAGGACGCCGGGATCACCGGCCAGCCGGGACATCAGCGCAGCTGGCAGATCACGGCCCCGGCAGGCACGGTCTGGCCGACGCTGATGCTCAGGCCGGCGACGGTGCCGGCCTTGTGCGCGGTGAGCGGCTGCTCCATCTTCATGGCCTCGAGTACCACGATGGTGTCACCGGCCTCCACCTGCTCCCCGTCCGCAGCGACGATCTTGACGATCGTGCCCTGCATCGGGCTGACGAGATCATCGCCGGTCGGCTTGCCACCGCCGGCCTTGCCGCCGCGGCGTCCGCCTGCCTTCGGCCGGGCCGGAGCGGCAGCCGCTCCCCCTCCCGCAGCGCCGAAGGCGGCAGGGACAGTGACCTCGAGCCGCTTGCCGCCGACCTCGACGACGATCCGCTCGCGTGGCTCAGCGTCCGCGTCAGCGCCCTCGCGGCGTGCCCGGGTAGGGCGGTATCTCGTTGCTGAACTCGGTCTCGATCCACCGCGTGTGCACCCGGAACGGCTCGTCGGTGAAAGCCGGGTCGCTCACCACGGCCCGGTGGAACGGCAGCACCGTCGGCATCCCGTCGACCTCGAATTCGGCCAGTGCCCGGCGGGCTCGCTGCAGGGCCTGCTCCCGGCTGGCCCCGGTGACGATGAGCTTGGCGATGAGCGAGTCGAACGACTGCGGCACGGTCTGGCCCGCGGTGTACCCGGAATCGAGGCGCACGCCCGGTCCGGACGGCTGGCGCCAGCCGGTGATGGTGCCCGGCGCGGGCAGGAACCCGCGGCCGGCGTCCTCGGCGTTGATCCGGAACTCAATGGAGTGCCCGCGCGCATCCGGGTCGCCATAGCCGAGCGGCTCGCCGTCCGCGATCCTGAACATCTCGCGGACCAGGTCGATGCCGCTGACCTCCTCGGTGACCGGATGCTCGACCTGCAGCCTGGTATTGACCTCGAGGAAGGAGATCGTGCCATCCTGCCCGACGAGGAACTCGCAGGTCCCCGCGCCGATGTAGCCAGCCGCGCGAAGGATGTCCGCAGAAGCGGCACGCAGCTGCTTGTCCTGCTCCTGTGTCAGGAACGGAGCCGGCGCCTCCTCGACGAGCTTCTGGTGGCGCCGCTGGAGCGAGCAGTCCCTGGTGGACACGATTACGACGCTGCCGTGCGCGTCAGCCAGGCACTGCGTCTCCACGTGCCGCGGCCGGTCCAGGTAGCGCTCCACGAAACACTCGCCCCGGCCGAAGGCGGCTACCGCCTCGCGCACCGCTGACTCGAACTGGGTGGCAATCTCGTCGGTGGTCCTGGCCACCTTCAGGCCGCGGCCGCCGCCACCGAAGGCCGCCTTGATCGCGATCGGCAGCCCGTACTCGGCCGCGAACGCGATGGCCTCGTCGGCACCGCTGACCGGGCCGTCAGTGCCGGCCGCCAGCGGCGCACCGACCTGCTTGGCGATGTGCCGCGCCTGCACCTTGTCGCCGAGCGCCTCGATCGCGGCCGGCGGCGGCCCGATCCAGGTCAGCCCGGCGTCGATGACGGCGCGGGCGAAGCTGGCGTTCTCGGCCAGGAAGCCGTAGCCGGGGTGCACGGCATCCGCGCCGCTCTGCTGCAGCCGCTGCGAGCAGCTTGCCGATGTCCAGATAGCTCTCCGCCGCGCTCTGGCCGCCAAGCGCGTAGGCCTCGTCGGCCATGGTGACGTGGAGCGCGTCCAGGTCATCGTCGCCGTACACGGCCACGCTGGCCAGTCCCGCATCGCGGCAGGCCCGCACAATCCGCACCGCGATCTCGCCTCGGTTGGCAATCAGGACCTTGCGCACCGGATCGTCTCCTTTCGACTTCCAGGAGTCTAGGTGAGACGCCATCCGGCCGGGCGGGGGCCCGCCGGGCGGGGCTGAGCGGACCCAGTCCGGTGGCTAGCGGGGCAGGGCGCTCGCCCGCCACGCTCCCGGTCCGGCCGGCGGCGGCAGCCGGACGAGCCGGTCCCTGGCGGCCCACCGGGACGGCCGCTCCGGCCGGGTCGCGGCCGGGCTGGCCCTGGCGCCGAGCACGACGACGACGGCTGCCAGCTCGGCGGCGGACGGCTCGCCGCGAACCACCCGCAGCACCGGGACCTGCTCCGCCTCCGGCGACGACTGCGTGACCATGATCTGTGGCTAACCTTTCGACTTGCCGACACCGAGGCCGAACTGGCGATGCACCCTAGCCCAGAAGGCGTCGCGCAGCCATTCCCTGGCCTCCTGATAGGCCCGCAGCGACAGCCCGAGCTCCTTCTCGGCGTCGACCAGCAGTTCCTTGTCGATCACCGGCGGCAGGATCGGGCCCGGCAGCAGGTCACGGATATTGTCCTCGCCGCGGGTGAGGATCCACTTCTGGGCGACGTGCTCGCCCGCTTCCTCGACGCGCTCGCGGTCGGGCCCGAGGCGGGCGATCGGCATCGGCCGGGACATCGGCCGGCTCAGGTGCCGCTCGCCGAAGACCTGGGCCGGCGACGGCGCCTGGACGCTCTGGATCTGCACGGTCTGGTCAGCTCGCGGCGGGCCGGGCTCGGCCGCCGCGGCCGGGGACGGCTCGGGGACAGCTGGCGGGTGAAGTACGGCTCGACGAACGAGCGCTCAAGCACGTCGACCGTGTCGGACTCCCAGACCAGCCGCTCGGCCTGATTGGTGCCGTACGGCGGCTCGACGCCCCACAGGTGGATCCGCACGCCGAATGCCTGGGCTGCCTCGACTGCCGGGACCATGTCCTCGTCGCCGGCCACCAGGATGGCGTCGGTGATGGCCCGGTGCCTGGCCAGGGCCTCCATGTCCGCCCGGATCTGGGCGTCGACGCCTTTCTGCTGGCCGCGCGCGTTGAGGTTGCCGAGGCGCAGCTTGACCCACGGCATCTGGGCGATAACCCGCTGGTCAATGGTCGGCACCCGGTCCCTGGCAGCGTCGTACCAGTACACGCGCAGCAGCTCGCCGCGGACGTGGTCTTCGGCGTGCCGGGTGAGGGCCTGGATCAGCTTGTCGGCGTCCACCCGGTACTCGCGCCTGGAGGCCGCGCTGAACAGCAGCTCGCCGGCCGACGCGTAGATATAGCCAACGTCGACCATGATCGCGTAGCGAGACAGCAGCGGCAGCGGCGGGCCAGTTTCGGTCATAGTACTGACGACTCTAATAGCTCTCGCGGGCGCCGAGCGGCCAGAAGCGGTACCGCAGTGCGATCAGGCGGTCACGATGTGGCGTTCCCGCCCTGGTCAGTGCTTTCGGCTGGCCGCTGCTTGGCGGCCGTCACGACGGCCCGCTCGCCATCGGCTGAGGGCCCCTGATCAGCGTCGTCCGCCGCCCGTCCGGCGGCATCGTCGTCGGCCGCCGGGGCGGGGGCGCGCAGCGGCCGGGCAAATGCGAGCGCGGCCGCGAGGCTGACCACCGGGATGGTGGGCACGACGTACCGCAGCGAGAAGTCCGCGGTCAGCGGCGGGACGACCTCCATGGTCAGCGCCGCCACGAAGGGGAAGAGGGCAGGCCCGCCCCAGTTCCGCAGGGTGCGGAAGCCGTCCCGGCGCCAGGCAACCACGATGCCGCCCAGTCCTACCAGCATCAGCAGGCCGATTATGGTGCCGCGCAGGTAGAAGATCTTCTGGTAGTCGATCATGATGTCGGCGAACGGCTGCACTTCCCTGGTGTCGGCCGTGTGCCCGCCGGTGTAGGCCCGCTGAACGCGGTGCAGTGCGGCGACGCCGGACGCGACGTCCTGTGCCGTCGAGCCGGACAGCGCGTTCTGGGTCTGGGTGGCGTTGGTGAACTGGTACCGCGAGGCCATGGCCGCGCTGGGCACGTCGGGCCGGTCCCAGCTGTAGGTCAGCAGCCAGCCGTGCACCACGACGTTGGCGTAGCTCAGCGGCTGCGCCTCGATGGCCTTGATCGCGAACTTCTCCGCGAGATGGTTCCGCGTCCGCGAGAACTTGTCAGAGCCGGTGCCGACCCGCAGCAGCGGCGAGTTGGCTTCCCAGATGTAGAACGGCGCCGAGACCCTGCTGGACGGCGGGCCCGACGGGCAGAGCGGCCGCAGGTCGGCGGGCGGCTTGATGACCGAGCACTCGGCAAAGCTCATGGTCCGCGACCAGAGGAAGACCCCGTCGCTGTCGTTGAACGCGACCTGGCCGTAGCGTGCGTCGAACCAGCCGAGGTAGGCCACGAGCGGAATGGCGCCGCCCACGACGGTGGCCACCAGCGCGCGCCAGCCGAACCGGCGGACGGCCATGTAGACCAGCAGGACTATCAGCAGCGGCAGGCCGACGGGCCAGAACGCGGAGGCGACCCCGAGCAGCAGGGCGGCAGCCGGCGTGGACCACCACGGGCGCCGGTCGTCTGGCCACCACAGCACCAGCGTTACGGCGGCCAGGCAGAGGAAGGCGAACGTGGAGTCCGCGAGAATCTCCTGCTCCAGCTGGATGACGTAGACATCAAGCAGCACGGGCAGCGCGGCGAGCGTGGCACCCCAGGCTGGCAGCCGGTAGCGGTGCCGCAGCAGCGCGTAGACCAGCACGCCCATGGCCAGGCCCAGCAGATGCTGAACGGCGGTGACGACAAAGAAGCTATGGAACGGGTGGAATATCTCCAGGAAGATGCCGTAGCCGGACTCTCGTGACACCCCCGGCCACAGGTGCAGGCCGGAGTTCACGTAGGAAACCGAGTCGCCGCCGAACCAGATGGCGGGCGGGAATCCCAGCATCGTGATGAGACGCATGACGAGGCCAAGCACAAGGGCAATGCCGAAAAGCCAGTGCCTAACTAGGAAATCCCTGGTCGCTCGGATCGTCACGGCGCATAGTTTGCCACGGCAACCTGACTGTTCTGGTCGCGCAGTCGCCAAACTTCCTGTCGCAGAAGAGTTTTCTTTTCCTGGAATTTACCCCGCGCAGGCTACAGCGGAATATTGCCGTGCTTCTTCGGCGGCAGCGTCTGGCGCTTGGTCCGCAGGGCTCGCAGCGCGCGCGTGACCTGCGAGCGCGTCTCCGCCGGCCTGATGACGGCGTCGACATAGCCGCGCTCGGCAGCGATGTACGGGTTGAAGAGCCTGTCCTCGTACTCGGTGATCCGCTGCTTGCGCAGGTCCGCGCGCTCCTGCGGATCCGCCACCGCGGCAAGGTCACGCCGGTACAGGATGTCGACCGCGCCGTCGGCCCCCATCACGGCGATCTGCGCTGTCGGCCAGGCGAGGTTGATGTCGCCGCCGAGGTGCTTGGAGCCCATCACGTCGTAGGCGCCGCCGTACGCCTTGCGGGTGATCACGGTGATCTTCGGCACAGTCGCCTCGGCGTAGGCGTAGATCAGCTTGGCGCCGCGGCGGATGATGCCGCCCCATTCCTGGCCGGTGCCGGGCAGGAAGCCCGGCACGTCGACGAACGTCACCACCGGGATGCCGAACGCGTCGCAGGTCCGGACGAAGCGCGCCGCCTTCTCCGATGCGTTGATGTCCAGCGTGCCCGCCGAGTGCATCGGCTGGTTGGCGACGACGCCGACCGGCGCGCCGTCGACGCGGCCGAAGCCGACGACCATGTTCTGCGCGAAGCCGGCGTGGATCTCGAGGAACTCGCCGTCGTCCAGCACGTGCTGGATCACGGCGTGCATGTCGTATGGCTGCCGCGGGGAGTCCGGGATCAGCGTGTCCAGCTCGGCATCGGAGTCAGTGATCTCGAGCGCGGCGACCGGATCGGCGGCGGCCGGCCCGGCTGGCGGCTCGTCGAGGTTGTTCGACGGCAGGTACGACAGCAGCTCGCGGGCGAAGTCCAGGCAGTCCTGCTCGTCGGTGGCCTGGTAGTGGGCCACGCCGGACTTGACGTTGTGCGCGTGCGCGCCGCCGAGCTCCTCCTGGCTCACCTCCTCACCCGTGACCGTCTTGATGACGTCGGGCCCGGTGATGAACATGTACGAGGTCTTGTCCACCATCAGGGTGAAGTCGGTGATGGCGGGTGAGTACACCGCGCCGCCGGCGCACGGTCCCATGATCAGCGAGATCTGCGGGATCACGCCGGACGAGATGACGTTCCGGTAGAAGATCTCGCCGTACAGGCCGAGTGCGACCACGCCCTCCTGAATCCGGGCGCCGCCGCTGTCGTTGATGCCGATCATCGGGCAGCCGGTCGTCAGGGCGTAGTCCATGACCTTGACGATCTTCTCGCCGAAGACCTCGCCCAGCGACCCGCCGTTGACCGTGAAGTCCTGGCTGAAGACGGCCACCGGCCGGCCGTCGATGGTCCCGTAGCCGGTGACGACCCCGTCGCCGTACGGCCGGTTGGCAGCCATGCCGAAGTCGGTGGCCCGGTGCCGTGCCAGCTCGTCGAACTCGGTAAATGAGCCAGGGTCGAGCAGGGCATCGATCCGCTCCCGCGCGGTCATCTTGCCCTTCGCGTGCTGGCGCTCGACCTGCCGCGCGGCACCCGCGTGCACGGCCTCGTACCTGCGCTTCTCCAGATCGGCTAGCTTGCCTGCAGTGGTGTGCAGGTCAGCGCCGTCTGCCCGTCGCTGTCAGCGGGCGGGCCGGCCGGCGCGGGCGCCTCGATCGGCGCGGATGCATCGTTGACCATGCCGGACAGGTTAGGGCAGAACTACGGCCTGCCGCGTGCCGGGTTCGCCGCAGGCCCGGGCGCGGGCCGCCTGCGGCGGGTGGCGAAGCCCAGGCCTACTGCCAGGCAGGACAGCGGGATGGCCACGATCGTGTAGCGGTACAGCGACTGCGTCAGCATGGCCGGCAGGAGGATGCTGGCGGCCGCCAGCGCCCAGGGCAGCAGCTGCGGGCCGCCGAGCCGGCGCCAGTCCCTGATCACGAAGACCAGGCCGGCCAGGACGACCAGCAGGAAGAGCACGCCGGGGAAATAGACCGGCTGCTGGTACAGCAGCAGGAAGTAGGCATACGGGAAGATTGCCCGGGTGTTGCTCGTCGTCCCGGCGTACGCGCGGATGTCGTGCTGGTAGTAACCAGGCAGCCGGGCAATCCGCGGGTACCGGGTGAAGGTCATGTTCGAGACGCTGAACGGACGGTCCGTGGTCAGGAACGTGAGCATGACGTTCTCCGCGACCACCCTGGCGTAGGCGAGCGGCTGCGCCTCGATGGCTCGCTCGGCAAATCGCATGCCGAGCGCGTTGTTGTAGGCGTTGATGCCCGGGTGCGCGTCATGCCGCCACCAGGCACCGGACGCCCACAGGTAATCCGACGGAGTCGGCGCGCTCAGCAGCGCGGATACCGACCACGGCGGTGCCGCTCGCGTCGGTGCGACGGAGGTGTCCGCGGCCGGGCAGAGCGGGCGCAGGTCAGCGGGCGGCCTGATCACCGCGCAGTTCGCGAAGCTGGTGGTGCGCGACCACAGGAACAGGCCGTCTGACTCGGTCAGGTTGTACCTGCCGTACTGACTGTGGAAGGACACCAGGTACAGCGCGAGCGGCACGGCGAAGGCGACTGCCGCGGTCGTGATGGCCTTCCAGCCGACACGGCGGATGAGCAGGAAGACGCCGGCCACGACGATCAGCGGCAGGCCGTTGCCGCGCAGCAAGGCGGCGTAGGCCAGCAGCAGCGCGGCTACCGCGCACTGCCACGGCCGCGGCGTGCGGCGGGTGAGCAGCAGTGCCGTCGCCGCGACGACCACCAGGCAGAACAGGGTGTCCGGCAGAATGAACGACTCCAGCGCGATCTCGTGGCTGTCGAACAGCACCGGCAGCGCTGCCAGGCAGGCGCCCCAGCCGGGCAGGCCCCAGTACCGCAGCAGCCCGTAGACGATGACCGCGACCGCGATGCCCATCAGATGCTGTGCTGTCGTGACCAGCAGCAGGGCGTGCGGGAGCCCCTGGAACAGGCTGAGGAACTTCGGGTACCCGGCCGGCCTGATCTCGCCCAGCTTTCCTGACACCGCCTGCTGCATGTACAGGAACGAGTCAGCCGTCAGCAGGGCCGGCCGGAAGGCGAGCGCAGCGAGTATGCGCGGGAGAAGCGCGATGAGCACGGCGATCGTCATGAGCCGGTGCCGCCCCCACAGCGCCCGCGGAGTGAACTCGCGTCCGATCCGGGTCGCCTGGGCCGCAGCTGCCGCCACCAGCCCGGCCGCGCTGCGCTGGAGCCTGGCGCGGCTGGACAAATCTGGCTGGCCGGCCGGTCACCCGTGCGCCGCCGGAGTAGCCGCGGCCCGCGCTTGCTCGCGTCTCGCCGGCTCCCGGAGTGCCGGTCTCGCCGCCGTGTGCCGGCGTGCCGGTCCGTCGCTGGTTCCGGCGGTGCTGGTTTCGCCGGTCGCCGGTGCTGGTCTCGCGCGCCGCTGCTGGTTCCGGTCGCGCTGGTGCGGGCCGCGCTGGCTCCGGGCATGCCGGGCGTGCCGCCTTCGTCTGGTGTTGCCTTCAGGTCGGTCAGCGCAGCGCCTTCGCAATCTCCGGACGCGGCAGCGGGCACGGGCCGCGCGTCGTCCCCCGTGTGCGCTAGCTAGATTGCGCAGTGTGATCAATGCGAAACGCTACGTGTCCAATCATTACGCGCCCGTGGCCAAGACCAGCCCGGCTGGCGCGCGTACCCGTGCACACGGGAGAGTTGCCAGGTGACCGCGACCCGGCAGCCCCATCGCCCGCCGCTGGAGGCGGATGCTCTCGCTGACGCACTGCTTCCCGGATCACGCCTGCTGACCGCCATCCGGGTGGTGACCAGGACCGGCTCGACTAATGCCGATCTCCTCGCTGCCGCCAGGGCCGGCGCCGCGGCGGGGACCGTGCTCGTCGCGGAGGAGCAGACCGCGGGCCGGGGCCTGCTCGACCGCAGCTGGCACAGCCAGCCGGGTGCCGCCCTGACCTTCTCGGTGCTGCTGCGCCCCGCAGCGATCCCGCCGTCCGCACGCGGCTGGCTGCCGCTGCTGACCGGAGTAGCAGTCGCGGCCGCCCTGCGCGGGCAGACTGGCCTGGATGTCAGCCTGAAGTGGCCGAACGACGTGCTGGTCAGCGGGGCCGTGCCGGGAACGGCGGGCAAGCTGGCCGGCATCCTGGCCGAGCAGGCCGGTGACGCGATCGTGGTCGGCATCGGGCTTAACGTCAGCGCGAGCCGGGACGAACTGCCCGCGCCGCAGGCCACCTCACTGGTGCTGGCAGGCGCCGCCGAACCGGACCGGCAGGCGATCCTGGTCGCGGCCCTGCGGGAGCTTGAGCACTGGTACCTGCGGTGGGCGGGCGCCGATCCGCCCGGCGACGCACTCTCGTCCGGGCTCCGGGCCGAGTACCTGCGATCCTGCTCGACGATCGGCCGGGACGTCAGGGTTGAGCTGCCCGGCGGCGCAGTGCTGACCGGCCGGGCCTGTGACGTCGATCCCGTCGGCCGTCTCATGGTGAGCTCGGACGGCGGCGTGCAGGCGGTGAGCGCAGGCGACGTCGTGCATGTCCGGTAGGCGCGCCCGGGTTCCGGCGGCGGAAGCGGCCGCGTCTGCGCCTGACCGTGCGCGTCACGAGCGCAATGGCGCGGTTCATGCCACCATGGGGCCTATGGCCACCGCAGCAGGCCTCACCGAAGGCGAGCACCTCGTCCTGAGGCTGCACCAGCACTGGAAGACCATTCTCCTGCCGGTGCTCATCCTGGCCGCCACCGTTGTCGTGCTGCTCGTGCTGCTGGTGTTCGCGTCGCCGCTCAGGGACTCGGCGCCGGGCCGGGTCGCACTCGGGGCAGTCGCGCTGGTCGTGGTCGCCGTCTGGGTCGCCAGGCCGCTGCTGCGCTGGTGGACCACCAGCTACGAGCTGACTAACCGCCGGCTGCGGCTGCGGGCCGGGATCCTCACCAGGACCGGCCGCGATTTCCCGTTGTCCAAGATCAGTGACGTGTCGTTCGCTCAGGGCCTGCTCGACCGGATGCTGGGCTGCGGGCGGCTGATCGTAGAGTCGCCGGGCGAGCGCGGCCAGCTTGTGCTCACTGAGATCCCGCACGTTCAGGACGTGCAGGCGACCCTGTTCCAGCTGGTCGAGAACGAGCAGGACCGGGTCGCCTTCGACCAGCAGGCCAGGGAACAGTACCCGCCGCTGCCTGGTTAGCCTGAGCGAGCAAGTGATCCCGTCGGAGCGAGGCGTGCTGAGTGTCTGATCTGCCCGGCCGGATCTCGGTCCGCGAAGTCGGTCCGAGAGACGGACTCCAGAACGAGGAGCCGGTACCGACGCAGGCGAAGATCGAGCTGATCGACCGGCTCTCGGCTACCGGCGTGGAGCGGATCGAGGCCGTCTCGTTCGTCCGCCCGGAGGCGATCCCGCAGATGGCCGACGCGGACGAGGTCTGGCGCGGAATCGACAGGTCGGAGACAGTTCGCTACTCGGCGCTGGTGCCGAATCTGCGCGGGGCGGCAAGGGCGCTGGACAGCGGGCTGACCGAGATCGAGGCCGTCGTCTCCGCGTCCGACACCCACAATCGCAAGAACGTGAACCGCGGCACCGCGGAGTCGCTGGACGACATCGCGCAGATCATCGCCCTGGCCCACGAGCGCGGCGCGACCTGCCAGGTCATCGTCTCTACCGCCTGGGGCTGCCCGTACGAGGGCGACATCCCGGTCGAGAGAGTCGTCGCCACCGCCAGCCGGGCGGTCGCCGATGGCGCGGACACCATCTCGTTCGGCGACACGACCGGCATGGCGACCCCGGGCCGGGTTGAGCGGCTGATCGGCGAGTTCCGCTCCGCGCAGCCCGGCGCCGGCCTCAACCTGCACTTCCACAACACGCGCGGCACCGGGCTGGCCAACGTGCTGACCGCGCTGCAGCTGGGTGTCGCGGACTTCGACGCGTCGGTGGGCGGCCTCGGCGGCTGCCCGTACGCGCCCGGCGCGACGGGCAACATCGCGACCGAGGAACTCGTGCACATGGTCGAGGACATGGGCGTCGGTACCGGGATCGACCTGGCCGCACTGATCGACGCCGCGGCGGATGCTGAGCGGATCATCGGCCGGCGTCTGCCCTCGCAGGTGCTCCGGGCAGGGCCTCGTTCCCGGACTATAGGGGTGTCTTAAGCCGCGTACGCGGCGGGCCGCGATGGCGGGAACGACAGTTCCCAATGCAATGTTTGGTGGCGACTTATCCGGAGACCTGGTGGCTTGCTAACACACACCGGTTGGCCGGATCGGAGTCAAAACAATGGCTATTTTCAGCCGGCGCAGGTACAGCTGGGTCTGGATTATCTGGGTGCTCATCGGGATCGTCGTCGCCTGGGAGCGCAGTTACATCACCGTCGCATTGCTCAAGCTGGTGCTATCCGCCCTGCTGGCGATCATCCTGTGGCCGCTCGTGCTGCTCGGGGTCAGCCTGCACATTCACTGAGAGTTCGCGCCGGGGCGGCAGGCCTCCACTCCTGCTGCCCCGGCGCGCTTGTCGTACGCTCGCGAGCGTGAGCGCAGCAGAAGAAGCAGCACCCGGACCCGCACACCAGGACCTCGCCGAGATCAGGTCCCGGATCGCGGCGGGCGGTGCGGAGCGGTACCACCAGCAGGCCGCGGCGAAGGGCAAGCAGTTCGCCAGGGACAGGATCGCGCTGCTCGTCGACGAGGGCAGCTTCACTGAGGACGGCGCGTTCGCCAACGTGCTGGCCAGCGGCCTGCCGGCAGACGGCGTCATCACCGGCACCGCCACCATCGACGGCCGGCCAGTCGCCCTGATGGCCAACGACTCGACGGTCAAGGCGGGATCGTGGGGCGCCAGGACCGTCGAGAAGATCATCCGCGTGATCGAGCAGGCCTACCGGGCAGGGCTGCCGATGATCTACCTGGTCGACTCGGCCGGCGCCCGGATCACCGACCAGGTGGAGATGTTCCCCGGCCGCCGCGGCGCCGGCAAGATCTTCCACACCCAGGTTCGCGCCTCCGGGTCGATCCCGCAGGTGTGCGCGCTGTTCGGGCCGTCGGCGGCCGGCGGCGCCTACATCCCGGCGTTCTGCGACTTCGTCGCCATGGTGGACGGCAACGCCTCGATGTACCTCGGCAGCCCCCGGATGGTCGAGATGGTCGTCAGCGAGCAGACGACCCTGGAGGAGATGGGCGGCGCGCGGATGCACACCTCGGTGTCCGGGGTCGGCCATTTCCTGGCCGCCTCCGAGGCCGAGGCCATCAGCGCGGTCCGGTCCTACCTGTCCTACCTGCCCGGCAACTGGCAGCTGCCGCCGCCGGCCGCGCAGCCGCGCGAGCCGAAGCCCGCCGACCTGCGCGCCATGGTGCCGGCCAGCGAGCGGCAGGCGTTCGACATGCGCCGGTACGTGCGGGGGATCGTCGACGAGGACTCGCTGTTCGAGATCCACGCGCTGTGGGCCCGCGAGCTGGTCGTGGGCTTCGCCCGGCTGGACGGCCAGCCGATCGGCGTCGTGGCCAACAACCCGATGTTCAAGGGCGGCGTGCTGTTCGTCGACTCGGCGGACAAGGCCACCCGGTTCATCCAGCTCTGCGACGCCTTCAGCCTGCCGCTGCTGTTCCTGGCCGACGTTCCCGGTTTCATGGTGGGCACGGCGGTCGAGCGCCAGGGCATCATCCGGCACGGCGCCAAGATGATCAGCGCGGTGTCCGAGGCCACCGTGCCCAAGATCTGCGTCATCGTCCGGAAGGCCTACGGGGCCGGCCTGTACGCGATGGCCGGCCCGGGGTTCGACCCGGACGCGACCCTGGCCCTGCCGACCGCCAAGATCGCGGTCATGGGCGCCGAGGCGGCCGTCAACGCCGTCTACTACAACCGGCTGGCGGCGCTGGAGACCGGCTGAGGAGCGGGAGGCCGAGACCAGCCGGCTGCGCGCCGAGTACGACGCCGACATCGACGTGCTCCGGCTGGCCGGGGAGCTCGTGGTCGACGACGTGGTCGAGCCGGAGGACCTGCGGGCGCAGCTGATCCGGCGCTTTGCGGCCGCACGCGGTAAAGACAGATCATTCTCCCGGCGCAGGCATGGCGTGACGCCGGTCTGATTCCGGGCCTTAGCCGGGCTATCCGGGTTATCTGACCATGTCAAAGGTCAAGTAGCGGGCAAGAGATCGGTCCGGGACGCGTGTGGCGGGCTGAAAATTGCCAGTTGGCCCTACCATCAGTCTCATGACCAGCGTTTTGCTCGCCGAGGATGACCCGGCAATCTCTGAGCCCCTTGCCCGCGCGCTGCGGCGTGAAGGCTACGAGGTCGACGTGGCGGCCGATGGGCCGGGAACCCTGGAGGCCGCCAGGGCCGGCGGCATTGACCTCATCGTGCTCGACATCGGCCTGCCCAGGATCGACGGGCTCGAGGTCTGCCGCCGGATCCGGCAGTCCGGGCAGGCGGTTCCGGTGCTGATCCTGACCGCGCGGGCCGACGAGGTCGACACGGTGATCGGCCTGGATGCCGGAGCGGACGACTACGTCACCAAGCCGTTCCGGCTGGCGGAGCTGCTGGCGCGGGTTCGCGCACTGCTCCGGCGCGGGGCGTCCGAGACCAGGACCGTCCAGGGCGTCCGCGTGGACACTGACGCGCGCCGGGCCTGGCTCGGCGACACCGAGATCGAGCTCACCTCGAAGGAGTTCGACCTGCTTGCCCTCATGGTCGCCGAGGCGGGCAAGGTCGTGACCCGCGAGCAGATCATGCGGCAGGTCTGGGACTCCAAGTGGTGGGGCTCGACGAAAACCCTGGACATGCACGTCTCGTGGCTGCGCCGCAAGCTCGGCGACGACGCGCACAGCCCGCAGTACATCACGACTGTCCGGGGTGTCGGCTTCAGGTTCGAGCGCGGGGACTAGGCAGCAACCAGACGCGGTGCGTGTTGATGGTGGCAGGCTCTGACGATCGGGAGCGCGGACAATGCGTCGCCGGCTGCTGATCTCGATGATCGCGGTCGCGGTCGCCGCGGTGCTGGCGCTCGGCATCCCGCTTCGGCTTCGTGCTGAGCCGGCTGCAGGTCAACGAGGCCACGCAGGCGCTGCAGCATGATGCGGAGGACGTGGCCAGGCAGCTCGACCAGGCTAACGCGGCCGGGCTCCCGGCGCCCGCCCAGGAACTCGCCGATGACCTGACCGGCCGCTACGTCCAGATCTGGCATAACGGCGTCGGCATCGCCCACGCCGGCGTCCGGCCGCCCCGGCGCGACTCCCGGTCGGCCACCGCCGTCAACGGCCAGTACACGGTGTACGTCTCCGCCGACGACTCCTATCTGTCCGGGAACCTCGACAAGGAGCTGCTGCTGGTCGGCGGGGTTGCCCTGCTGGCCGTCGGCGTCGCGGTCGTACTCGGTCTTGTCTACGCGCGCAGGCTCGTCCGGCCGCTCGAGGAACTGGCCGGGGCGGCGGACCGGCTCGGCTCGGGCGACTCCAGCCCGCTCGGGCGGCGGTACGGGATCCAGGAGCTTGACCGCGTCGCCGAGGGCCTGGACGGCTCCGCCCAGCGCATCAACGACCTGCTGTCGGCCGAGCGCGACTTCGCCGTGGACGCGTCGCACCAGCTCAGGACACCGCTGACGGCGCTGTCCATGCGGCTGGAGGAGATGGTGGCGGCCGCCGACTACCCGGATGTCGTCCGGGAGGAAGGCGCGGCGGCGCTGGCGCAGACCGAGCGGCTGGCCGAGGTGGTCGGTCAGCTGCTCGGCCGGGCCCGGCGCACCACGGCGGGCACGCCGACCGTGGCCAGCGTCGACGAGATCGTCGGCCAGCAGGTCGTGGAGTGGGAGCCTGCCTTCCGGCGGCTGAACCGGCGCCTCGCGGTCGCCGGGGAGAAGGGACTGTTCGCCTTCGCGACGCCGGGCGGTGCCTCCCAGGTGATCGCGACGCTGCTGGACAACGCGCTCGTCCACGGCGCGGGCACAGTGACGATCAGGACCTCGAGGACCCGGCGATCGGTCGTGGTCGAGGTGCGGGACGAGGGCAGCGGGGTGCCGGCCGAGCTCGCGCCGCGGATTTTCGAGCGCAGCGTCAGCGGCTCGCCGAACGGCACTGGCCTCGGGCTTGCCCTGGCCAGGACCATCGCGGCCGCCGACGGCGGCCAGGTCGTGCTGGTGCGGCCGAGGCCGGCCGTGTTCGCGCTGTTCCTGCCCCACGCGACGGCCGACGCCGAGGAACAGCCAGCCGTGCTCGGGCCTGCCTAGCTGATCCTGATTCCCGGCCACGGGGGCGCTGGCCGTAGGCTACGGCGGGTAATGGAGCACCAGGAAACTCGCGAGAGCACCGCGGCCCGCCGCGGTCAGGACAGCGCGCCCGCAGCTGGTCATGGCGCTGCGGCCGCTGCTGGTCAGGGCGCTGGGCCGCTGCTGGTCAGGGCGCTGCTGCCGCCGACGGGCGGGCGACTGCCGATGCCCGGTCCTGCGCGCCTGGCCGCTCGGCACGCCCTGCCGCTGCCGCTGGCGCCGCCTCGGCATCTGTCCCTGCCGCTGCTGCCGAAGCCGCTGACGGTCAGGCCGGCCGGCAGCGGGTCGTCGGCATGGTCGGGGCCGGCCAGCTGGCCCGGATGACGGCCGCGGCCGCGGTCGGGCTGGGCATCAGGTTCAGGGTCCTCGCCGCGGCGGCCGACGAGAGCGCCGCGCAGGTGTGCGCCGACACCGTACTCGGCGACTACCGGTCCACCGATGACCTGCTGGCCTTCGCCGCCGGCTGTGACGTGATCACGTTCGATCATGAGCATGTCCCTCAGCAGCAGCTCGCGGCGCTCGCGGCTGCCGGGCACGTGGTGGCTCCGGGCGCTTCGGCTCTGCGCTATACGCAGGACAAGCTCGCCATGCGCGAGCGGCTGACCGCTCTCGGCGTGCCGTGCCCGCGATTCGGGCCGGTGTCATCGGTCGCCGACGTCACCGCCTTCGCCGGGCAGACGGGCTGGCCAGTCGTACTCAAGGCGGTCTCCGGGGGCTACGACGGCCGCGGCGTCTGGGTGTGCGAGAGTCCCGCTGAGGCAGCGGACGTGCTCTCGCACGGAGTGGCGCTGCTCGCCGAGGAGTTCGTCCCGTTCCGGCGTGAGCTCGCGATCCTGGTCGCCCGCTCGTCCAGCGGCCACGGTGCGGCGTACCCGGTTGTCCAGTCGGTTCAGCGCGACGGCATCTGCGTCGAGGTACTGGCGCCCGCCCCGCAGCTGCCCGAGGACACGGCGATCGAGGCTGAGCGGCTCGGGCTCGAACTCGCCCGCGACCTGGATGTCATCGGGCTGCTGGCGGTCGAGCTGTTCGAGACCCGGAGCGGCTCCCTGCTCGTGAACGAGCTCGCCATGCGCCCGCACAACACCGGGCACTGGACGATCGAGGGCGCCAGGACATCGCAGTTCGAGCAGCACTTGCGCGCGGTGCTGAATCTTCCGCTGGGCTCGACGCTGATGACCGCGCCGTCGGCAGTGATGGCGAACGTGCTCGGCGGCTCCGATCCTGATCTGTACGGCAAGCTGAATCATGTGCTCGCGGCCGATACGGCGCTGCGGGTGCAGCTGTACGGCAAGCCGGTACGGCCCGGCCGCAAGGTCGGCCACGTGACGGCACTTGGCGGCGACCCGGCTGTCCTCCGGGACCGGGCTGTGCGAGCCGCCCGGTACCTGGCCACCGGCAGCGAGGAAGCCCCGTGACGAGCGGAGGGTCGGTGACCAGCGGAGGCTCGGTGACCAGCGGAGGCTCGGGTGGCCCTGGCTGCGCTGCGGCAGGCGAAGGGGAGTGCGGCGCATGAGCGCGGGCGCGGTAGTGAGCGTTGTCATGGGCAGTGACTCGGACTGGCCGGTCATGCAGGCCGCGGTCGAGGTGCTGGACGAGTTCGGCGTGCAGTCGGAGGCGGACGTCGTCTCCGCGCACCGGATGCCGACGGACATGATCAGCTACGGCCAGGCCGCGGCTGGCCGTGGCGTGAAGGTCATCATCGCCGGGGCCGGCGGTGCTGCCCACCTGCCCGGCATGCTCGCCTCGGTGACCACGCTCCCGGTCATCGGCGTGCCGGTTCCGCTGAAGTATCTCGACGGCCTGGACTCGCTGATGTCCATCGTCCAGATGCCGGCCGGCATCCCGGTCGCGACGGTGGCCGTCGGCGGCGCCCGTAACGCCGGCCTGCTGGCAGTCCGGATTCTCGCCGTCAGCGACCCGGACCTGGCCGGGCGGATGGCGGCATTCCAGGCGGACCTTCGCTCCGGAGCCCAGGCCAAGGGCGAGGCCCTGCGCGCGAAGGTCCGGGTCCTGCGGGCCGGTCACCAGCCGCACCCGCCGACTGGCACCAGCGCCGAGCTCTAGCGCCGCCCGCCTACTGCCTCCGCTGCCCACGCCGCTCGCGCCCCGCCGCGCATGGCCGCCTGCCGTCACGGCGCCCCGCCGGTCCGCTAGCCTCCGCGGTCCGCCCGCCGCTGCCGTCGGTCGCCTCCACGGTCCGCTCCGCGCACGGCTGCGCCGACCGCACGCCGTCCTCCGCACCAGGAGTTCGCGGCCGCTTTTCGCGTCATTTTCGTCAACCCAAGTTGACTTTGCATCCGGAAGGTGACTTCTGAAACCGGCATAACGTGCTATAAGGTCGCCTCCAGCGCTGGAACGGATGAAATGTCGTTGGCGACCGGCATTCTGGCCGCCATGACGAGCAATAAGCTGCCGGAAACAGCACGATTAGCGAATATTGTGACCACGGCTGAGTTGCTGTCAGCCGGATTCACTACCGCCCAGATCCGGACCAGCGTCGGCAGGGGCGAACTGATCCGGCTGGCTCGCGGTATTTTCGCCCCGGCAGAGCTGGCGAGGTCGGTCAGCACAACTCCGAGCGGCACGCTGGCGCTGCGAGCGGCGGCCACACTGGCCGCACTCGGACCGCAAGCGGTGGCGAGCCATCACACGGCGGCCCGGCTTCTGGGCCTCGACCTGCTGGGCCGCGTCCCTCGCGAGATCGCTATCACCCGGATTCCGGGCAGCAGCCGGAAGAGCTGGCCAGGGGTCCGCGTGCACTCCGCGGCACTGCCGGCCGGGCATGTCGGCACGCGGGCTGGCGTGCCGGTCACCGTCGCGGCGAGAACGGTGGCTGATCTGGCCCGCGCTTCATCATTCAGGGCCGGTGTTGTCGTCGCGGACTCGGCACTGCGGAAGACAGCGCATCACCAGGCAGGAACTGCAGGCCGTGGTCGCCAGCTGCCGCCGGTGGCCAGGCGCGGAGCGCGCCGCCGCGGTGGCGGCCTTCGCTGACCCGCTCTCGGAGTCGCCGCTGGAGTCCATTTCCCGGGTGGCGTTCCGGGACTGCGGCCTCCCGCAGCCGCAACTGCAGGCCTGGCTGGGCGGTAACGGCCGGGTGATCGGCAGAGTCGACTTCTACTGGGAGCAATTCCGCACGATCGCCGAGGCGGACGGCATGATGAAGTACGACAACCCGCATGAGGCGAGTTATCAGCTGCGCCGGGACGCGGATCTGCGCGAGGCCGGCTTCGAGGTCGTGCACTTTGGCTGGGACGAGATCTACTTCAGGCCCATGCAGGTGGCTGCATCAATACGGGAAGCGTTCCGGCGGGCCAGCCGCGCCAGGGCGCCCGGCTCGGCCGCCTGACGAGGGCGGTTCTCGCTAGCCAGGCGGCGTGACCGGCTCGCAGATCAGGCACCAGGGCCTGTCGTTGCGCCGGGTCAGCACGATCGTCGCGCTCCTGGCACCCTGCAGGCCGAGCCGGCGGTGGATCTGCTGCACATCGCCAGCCAGGCCGCGCCTTCGGATGTCAGCTGTGCCGACGCCAAGCTCGCGCAGCTGCCTGGCCGCCTGGCGCTCGTGCCAGGGCATCGAGTGCAGGACTCGCAGCGTCCGGGCGAACGGCGTGCTCACCGCGCGGTCCACCGCCAGGAACGCAATCATCGGGTCGATCTGCCAGGCACCGAGGTCGCGGGCCAGCTCGGCGACCAGGCCGGCCCTGGTGACCGCCGGGTTCGGGTCCAGCAGGTACTCGCCGGGATCAGCAACCGGCACGGGCGCACCGGGGCTGGCGGCGAGCGTAACGCCCGCTGCGCGGCCGTCGGCTGACCCGACTGACCCGATGACCCGGCTGACCCGGCGAACCCGGCTGACCCGACAGGCACGTCGGCGCAGGCTGCCGCTCCGCCGCCGGCTGCCGCTCCGCCGCCGGCGGACTCTCCGCCGCCACTTGCCGCCAGCACAGTGGCGCGCCAGCTCGTGGTCGCGAATGCCGGCGACCACAGCAGTGCTTCCTTCAGCGCCCGGCCCACGGCCACGAACTCGGCCTCCCAGCCCCGCGGAACCAGCTCCCGCGCCAGGCCCGGCGCCGCCTTGATGCACACCCGCGGCACCCGGTCCGCCAGCGCCAGGCACCAGTCGAGCGGCGGCTGCGAGTCCCCGGTGCGCAGGCGGCGGCCGCCAGCCCGGCGTGCCGGGTCGATGAACACGGCCTCAGTGCCCGTGAGGCTCAGGGTCCGCACATCAGCGCAGACCGGAAAGACGCGGCCGGCAGCGCCGTAGACCGAGGCGTTCCGGACGGCAAAGCGAAGCGTGTCGAGATCGGCATCGACGGCCAGGACGCGCCGGGCAGCGGAAGCAAGCGCGATGAGGTCGCCGCCAATGCCGCAGCACAGGTCGGCGACCAGGCCAAGGCCGGCGAACCGGCGCGCGCTGTGGGCGGCGGCCAGCTCACCGGACGCCTGCTCGAGCCCGGCCCTGGTGAACAGCATCTCCTCAGCCCGGCTGAACTTCTCCCGCGCGGCCATCCGCAGCGACTGCTGGGTCAGCGCGGCGGCAATCAGGTCAGCCGGATACTGTCCGCGCAGCTCGGCGCTGAGGCGCAGGGCCTGCTCGGGCGTGATCTCCAGGCCGCGGAGCCTGCCGAGCAGCTCGCTCGCCCGCGGGCGTCAGCAGTCCGTCAGCCTGGCTCATCGGCCCATCATCGCCGCCCGCGCCTGCCTCTCGCACGGCGGCTGGCCTGCGTTGGCGCCATCGCTAGGGCGTCCTACTATCAAGAGCATGAGCCATGACTTTCCTGCCTTCGCCCTGTCCGAGGAGCACGAGGCGCTCCGCGAGGCCATTCGCGGCCTGGCCGAGGAGAGGATCGCGCCCTTTGCCGCGAAGGTCGATGAGGCGGCTGTGTTCCCGCAGGAAGCTCATGACGCCCTGGTCAAGAACGACTTTCACGCGGTGCACATCCCTGAGGAGTACGGCGGCGTCGGGGCGGACGCCATCGCCACGGTCATCGTCATCGAGGAGGTCGCCCGGGTCTGCGCCTCATCGTCGCTGATCCCGGCCGTCAACAAGCTCGGCACGGTGCCCCTGCTGCTGTCCGGCTCTGATGAGGTGAAGCAGAAGTTCCTGCCCGCGGTGGCCAGCGGCGACGCGATGTTCTCGTACGCTTTGTCGGAGCCGGATGCCGGATCAGACGCCGCCGCCATGAAGACCAGGGCTGTCCGTGACGGCGACAGCTATGTGCTGAACGGCGTCAAGCGCTGGATCACGAACGCCGGCGTCTCCCAGTACTACACCGTGATGGCGGTCACCGCGCCGGACCAGGGCGCCAACGGCATCTCCGCGTTCGTCGTGGACAAGAACGATGAGGGCTTCAGTTTCGGCGCCCCCGAGCACAAGCTCGGCATCAAGGGCTCGCCGACCAGGGAGCTCTACTTCGACAACTGCCGGATCCCGGCCGACCGGATCATCGGGGCCGAGGGGACCGGGTTCAAGACCGCGCTGGCGACCCTGGACCATACCCGCATCACCATCGCGGCCCAGGCGCTCGGCATCGCGCAGGGCGCCCTGGACTACGCGGCCGGCTACGTCAAGGAGCGCAGGCAGTTCGGCAAGCCGATCGCGGAGTTCCAGGGCCTGCAGTTCATGCTCGCGGACATGGCGATGAAGGTCGAGGCCGCGCGGCAGCTCACCTACGCGGCCGCGGCGAAGTCCGAGCGCGCCATGCACGGGGACCGGGCGGACGACCTGACGTTCATCTCCTCAGCCTGCAAGTGCTTCGCGTCGGACGTGGCCATGGAGGTCACCACCGATGCCGTTCAGCTGCTCGGCGGTTACGGCTACGTGAGCGACTACCCGGTCGAGCGCATGATGCGGGATGCCAAGATCACGCAAATTTATGAGGGAACGAACCAGATCCAGCGAGTCGTCATGGCCCGCCAGCTGCTGAAGTAGGAACTCAGCGCGCCGCGTCAGACGTCCGCCTGGGCCGGCTGGCCGAAGAACAGCGCGAACCACAGGTCGTCGGCGTAGCTCCCGTCGGGCAGGCGGATCTCCTCGCGCAGGCGCCCCTCCAGCTCGAAGCCGTGCTTCTCGTACAGCCTGATCGCGCGATCGTTGGTTGACAGCGCGCGCAGCCCGAGCTTGCCGTGCTCCCGGCGCCGGGCCTCGTCGATCGGCCGGCGATGAGCAGATCCCCGACGCCCTGGTTCCGGGCCGACGGCGACACCGCGAGCGCATCGAAGTGCAGGACATGCCGGTTCGACTCGACGTGCAGGTGGCGGCCGATCCTGGCGTAGCCCAGTATGCGAGCCGCCGGACACGGCCACCAGAACGTCCTCAGGGCGCCGCCAGTCGGTGAAGAACGGCTCCGTCGCCGGACCGCCGCGGCGTCACCCACAGCTCGGGCGGCCACGACTCGGGCATCGAGCGACGGCCAGCGCGCGGTCGTCGGCCTCAGTCGCCCTGCGCAGTTCCACGGCTGGCATCTCGCCACGCTAGCAGGCAGCGCGGGCGCCGCCCGAGCCCGTGATCGCGGCCGGTTCCTTACGGTATCGAGACTGGCTGGATCACCACCGGGCCGAGAGTCGGGTCGAGCTCGGTTGCCTGCGAGACCCCCGGCGGGGTGAGGACGTCCATGGCCTTCGGCACCGTCGAGGGGTCGACGGAGCAGATCGGGCTCGTCCCGCCGGGAGCGCAGACGCCGAAGGTGTAGGCGCCGGGCGTCGCCGTGAACACGCGGGCCAGGTCCGGCTGGTATCCGTCCTGCCCGGTCAGCACCACGGTGAAGGCCCAGCCGGGACCCGGCGTGCCGAACTCGGCCTGCGGCAGCGCGAGCGTGACCGTGCCCGCGGTGTCATCGGTCACCATGAACGCCGTGCCGACGGAACTGCCGCTGGCGTTCACCCAGACCGGCGAGGCGAACCCCTGAGCCTCGACTCGCTCGCTCCAGGCGCCTGCGGGCGCGATCGTGTAGTTGCGGGTTGTGAACGCGGCCTGCGTTGAGGTGGAGGTCGCCGACGGATCGTGCACGTAGATGTCGAGCAGCTGGGCGCCGAAGTCCGCGCCGAACGTGGGGGCGAGGTTGGCGATCGACGTCCGCAGGTACACGTAGGTGCCATCGCTGATGACCTGGAAGCCGGTGAGATCGAACGCGCCCGGCTGGAAGGACGACGAGGTCGGGTACTGGTAGGTTCCCGGCCCGTTGTCGTCGCCGGTCGGGTCCGTGACGCTGAGATCGGTGGTTCCGCCGGTCACGTTACCGACGACGGACACCTGCGCGTACCCGGTGCTGCGGCCGCCGCCGGAGGTGGCCGTCGCGGTGATCACGTTGCTGCCGAACCCGACAGGAACGGTCACGGAGAACGATCCGTCCGCGGCCGCGACGGCGCTGACGACGGTCGCGGGGGCGCCGGTCGTGGTATCCGCGACCGCGACGTCGACTGAGGCGGCTGGCGCCGTCGTTCCCGTCACGGTTGTGGTTGAGGTGTTCAGGGTCGCGCCGGAAGCCGGGGCGGTGAGCGTGACCGTAAGGGCACCCGGCGGTCCGTGCGTGATGTAACGGGCTGTCGTGGCGGCGGGCGTGTCGACAGTGCGGCCGTCCCCGAGGTCGACGATCAGCCGCAGTTCCTGCGCCTGCGCCCAGGTCAGCGGCGAGGCGGATCCGGCTGCCTTGCCGTCGGTGAACCCGATGGAGGCCGTTGCCGGATCGGTGCCATACGGCGAGGCGGGCAGGTCCGGGTCCTCCCAGGCCTGTTCCGGCACGAGGCCGACGCCGGAGGAGAAGCTGAGCATCGCGTTCAGCAGCGCGGCCGCGCCCGAGCTCTGGCCCTCGGCGATGTCGCTCTCGGCCCGCTCGCCGGAGAGGACGGGCCATAGGTGCCCGGTTCCGGTGTCGGTGGGCGGCCACGGCGCACCGGGGACCGTGCAGCTGGTCTGGCTCGGCTGGTAGCAGTCGCCGTAACCGTCGGCGCTGCCGTCGGCCGCCGAGGTGCCGTACCGGTAGTAGCCGGTCCCGCTGGGCGTACTCACCGAGATCTGCTTGTCCAGCACGCCGAGCGATGCCTGCACGTCCGGGTCGCTGACGGGCAGCTCGCCGAGCCTGACCAGTTCCTGGAATCCGCCGTCGATGACGCTGCGCTGGTCCACCGTCGGGCCGCCGTTGCCCAGGCTGTAGGTGATCGCTGCGTTCGGGTCGCCGGTCTTGGACAGGCGGATGAAGTAACTGGGCCCGTCCGGCCCGGTCGTCGTCACTGTCCACGACTTGATGCTGCGCTGGAAGTAGTCGGCGGTCGCCTGGTACAGCCGCGCCCGCTGCTGATCACCGTGATCGGCGGCGATCACCGAGGCGGCCGTGAGCCCGGCAATCTCGGCGGCAATGGTCGACGGCGAGTAGCCGGTCTGCTCCTCCCACCGCTCCACGCCGTCCGACGGCCCGTTCGCGACCAGGAAGTCTGCCGCCGGGCGGACATGGTCCGCCCACAGCGACGCATCCGGGGCCAGGCCCGCCTCCAGGTCCATCAGGATCGGGTAGGCGACCTCGTCCAGCTGCAGCCCGCCGGTGTCGGGGGCAGCCTCGCCGTTCAGCAGCGAGTTGCGCGGCATGGCCCCGTCCGGCAGCTGCTGCCGGTCGAACAGGAACCGGACGGCTGCCCGGGCCGTGGCGATGTCCCCGTCAGCCAGCAGGCCGGTGAACGCCTCGTACAGGTCGCGGGCGAAGACCTCGCGGTAGGAGCCGAAGTAGGCGGGCTCACCGCCGGAATCCGTGCCCGCGGGCACCGACTGGCCCCACGGGCTGGCCAGGGAGGCCACGATCGCGCCGGGGAAGGTCTTGTCCTCGCTGGCCTTGAGCACGTTCGCGGACAGGTAGTAGTGCGCGTCCAGCGTGGCGGTATCACTCGCGGGCTCGCCCGGATAGTGCGCTGGCGGCCGGTTCAGTCCGGCGTCGTAGGCGGCCCAGCCGGCCACGTACCTCAGCTCCTGCAGGCCGAACGGAACGCCGAGGGAGCTCTGCGCGGTGCTGATGGCGCTCGCCTGGTCGCGGCCGAAGCCGAGCGCGAGGGTGACCGTGCCGTCACGGCTCAGGGCGAGTTCCTGGGTGGCCACGATGTGACCGTCGGGCGCGGAGGTATACGCGGTCAGCGCGTGACTCGCGTCCAGCTGGGTGAGGCCGTCGCTGGCGGTGCCCGCATAGCCGACGCTCGCCTCCGGTGACGGGTTGCTGTCGGCCAGCGCCATGTACGTCGGCACCGCGTACGTCCGGTTGGTCGCGTCGGTGACCGTGTTCGTGCTGTAGACGACCGGCACCGCCGATCCGCCCGGCGTCGTGACGACGCCGGTGTTCCCGCCGGCGTTCTGCGCGCCGCCGCCGCCGTTCCCGTTCACGTGGGCGTCCAGCCGGGCGTAGACGTGCAGGCCGGATACGTTCGTCCCGGAGCCGGGAATGGCACTCAGCCGGGTGCGCATCAGGACGGTGTCGCGCGCCGGGTCGGTGATGTACGTGGTGGTGAGCTGGTAGCCGTGGGCGGCGTCGGTCGCCGTGACCGTGCAGGCCATGCCGGTCGGGTCGGCACTGACCGAGTACGTCATGTCCCTGGTCTGCAGGTCGGTGAACGTGGACCCGTCCGTGACGACGTACTGCAGGGTGCTGACGTTGGTGTTGTCGATCGTCGGCTCGTAGGTGTCGGACAGCACGCCGTCAGCCACCGTGTACCAGACCTTGGACCGGGTCCCGGCCGCGGTGCCGACGCAGTCCTTGCGGGCGAGGTCGAAGTACGACATGTCGCCGGGCGCGCCCGGTGCGACGGAGGCCGTGCCGGCGGTGGCGCTCGTGCCGGAGGCGCCGGTGGTGGCGCTCGTGAGCCGGTGGTGGCGCCTGGGCGGTGGCGGCGGTGGTGGTGGTGGCGGCTGCGCCGCTGCTGACCGACGCCACCAGGCTGGCCGCGGTGACGGCCGCGACGACAGGTAACGCAGCCAGGATGCGGCGAAGAGGCCTGCGAACCCGCCCTGATTTTGCCATCCAGCCCTCCTGAGGGAGGCGTCGCCAGCAATCGACCGATTCCCGCCGAATCGTCTCCCCGGACGCAGGCGCTGTCAACAGCCCGGCTGGGCACGATGACGCGTTCAGGCACGCCTCTTTCGTCAACCTGGATTGACTTTGCATCCCGTTGGTGACCTAGGAATCCGGCAAACTGTGATAAAAGGGCGCCGGGAAACGCTGTTACGAATGAAAAGTCGCCCGCAGGCGGTGCATACCGGGATATAACGGGTGCCAGACGGTCCAGGACGGCGCCAGATGCGGTCCCGGATGCGCCGAGGCCCGGATGCGCCGGATGCGCCGGAGGCGCCGGATGCGCCGGGATGCGCCCGCGGACGCTGAGCTGCCGCCTACTCGGGGATGCGATACACCGCGCGGGCTGTGCCAGCGAGTACGGCGGCACGCTCTGGCGGAGTCAGGCCGGCTGTCAGCGCCCTCGCCGCTGCCACGATGTCGCCGTAGCCGGCGCTGAGCGTCGACACCGGCCAGTCCGAGCCGAACATCAGCCGTTCCGGCCCGAACGCCTCCAGCGCGATCTGCGCGTACGGCCGCAGGCGGTCGGGGGCTGCCTCGCCGAGGATCCCGGACAGCTTGCAGACGACGTTCGGCAGGGCCGCGAGCGCGCGGAACGACCGGGCCCAGGCGCCGTCGGGGGGCCCTTCCGCGGTCACGTCAACGTTGCCCAGGTGATCGAGAACGAACGTCAGGTCAGGCACGTCAGCGGCGGCCCGGACCGCTGCCGGGAGCAGTTCCGGCGGCAGGACGAGGTCGAAGACGAGGCCCGCGGCGGCAACCGCGGTCAGGCCGCGGCGGACGTCGGGCCGGCTGAGCCACAGCGGGTCGGGCTCGGTGAGCAGCGGGTGCCTGATGCCCGCGAGGAACTGGCCGCCCGGCGCGGCCCGAAGGCTGGCGAGCGTCTCGCCGACCCGCGCATCGGTCAGGTCGGCCCAGCCGACGACGGCGGCGATGAGTCCGCCTGCGCCGGCTAGCGAGAGCAGTTCGGTTGTCTCCGCCAGCTCGGTGACGGTCTGGACAACGACCGTGCGGCCGACGCCGGCGGCGGCTGCCAGCGGCGCGAGGTCTGCCAGCGAGAAGGCGCGCCGCAGCGGCGCCAGTACCGGATCGCTGTCGAGGAACGGCTGCGGGCGCACGGCCAGGTCCCACAGGTGGTGATGCGCATCGATGACCGGGAGGTCCGTCGGCTGGTTTGGAGCTGGCATGACTGACCCGCGCAGCCGGCGTCAGAGACCGAGGTCGTCGAGCTGTTTGTGCAGGTCAGCTCGCGGTCCGGAGTAGGTGCCCGTGGTCCGCTGCTGCGTTGCCGGGGCGCTGCGGCTGGCAGCGCCAGCGACCGGCAGCCCGCCTGCGACCGCGCCTGCCGCCCGGCACGCCGTGCCCGCCCGCCCAGCCGTCCCGCCCGCGACCGTCCCGCCCGGCGCGGACCGGCCGATGGCGGTCCCGGACGCGGCGGCCGTCCCTGAGGCGGCTGCGGCCTGCTTCCGCCTGCTCCTGACCCTGCGGTCGCGGAAGACCCAGCCGCCGACGATGCCGCCGACCAGGCCGCCGATGTGGTCCTGCCAGCCGATTCCGGCCTGCGGCAGCAGCACGGTGAACTGGTAGGCAAAGCACAGCGCCATCACCGCTCCGATGAGGATGTCGATGCCGTGCCGGTCGAAGAACCCGCGGACCAGGATGTAGCCGAGGTAGCCGAACACCACCCCGCTGGCGCCGACCCCGATCGTTCCGGCCGCGCCGAAGAACCATGCCGCCAGTCCGCTCACGACGATGAGCAGCGCGGTGAGCCACAGGAACCGGGCCACGCCCCGGTAGGCCGCCAGGAAGCCGAAGATGAACAGCGGTCCGGAGTTGCTCTCGATGTGCGTCCAGCTCACGTGCAGGAACGGGGCAGTGAGGATGTAGGGCAGGCTCGCCAGGTCGCGCGGCTTAATGCCGTAGTTGTCGAGGCGATAGTGGTCAGCGACATTCAGCAGCTGGATCAGCCACAGGACGGCCAGGAAGGCGACCATCACGAACAGGGCCTTGCGGGCCTCGGCCACCAGGGATTCAGCGTCGTCGGTTCCCAGAGTCCAGGCGCGGTGCTTGGGGCTGCTCATCACTTCCGTTCCCGCCGCGTCCTGATCAGGCGCGGGCATGGCAGAGGCTGCACCCAAGCTAGCCGCAGTACGGCAGTGCGCGGAAGGCGCGGCCGGCGTCGCTGGCGACATACCGGCGGAAAGAGCCGCCGGCACGGCGCGCGACACGCCGGCCCGGCGGCGTGTCGCTGCCGCAGGCGGTCCCGGACTGTGATCACAGCTGCCAGCCATTACGCCGAGTAATTGTTACAGTACGTATTGCCAAACTGTGATCTGCGCGACACCAATTACGGGTTTCCGGCACAGCTTTTTCGGCGGAAACGCTTGGTCCGAGTCCCCAGTTCTGGCAACGTGGTGGCGCGACGGCGCTGGGACCGAGGAACACGGCTCTGCGCGTGATAGTGCGAGCCGACTCTGGCCCTGCCGTCAATGCGACTCGCTGCCCTGTACCGCAGCGGTCCGCGCGCCAGGCACTCCGCCCGGTCGCGCATGGCCGACGGAAGGACCGCATTGTCACAGCACCGGAGGCGGCCCAAGGCCCGGCGCCCCAGGCGCAGGCGCGTGGGCGTCTTCATGGTCACTGCTGCTGCCGCGACCGTGGCAGTGACTGCGATCGCTTTCCTGGTAATCACCGGGCGTCCCGGTTCCGTTACGGATCCGCTCGGCGCCGCCGTTGCTCAGGTCTCGGCTGGCAAGTCCGGCCTGGTGCTGGAGCAGGAACGGCAGAAGGTGATCATGCAGACCGCCGCCACGGAAGCGTTCAGCCTGACGAGCTCCCCGAAGATCAGCACCGCACCGCCGCCGGTCACGACGACCGGGTCCGACACGGGCAGCACTGGCGGGGGATCCGGCGTGGTCCCGAGCGGTCCTGCGCCCGACCCGTCGAGCGCGCAGGGCATTGCCTACGGCCTCCTGTCGTCCTACGGCTTCAGCACGGATCAGTGGGGCTGCCTGGACGACCTCTGGCAGCAGGAGAGCGGCTGGAACTACCTGGCCGAGAACGCCAGCGGCGCGTACGGCATCCCGCAGGCCCTGCCCGGATCGAAGATGGCCAGCGCCGGACCCGACTGGGAGACGGACCCGACCACGCAGATCAAGTGGGGCCTCGGCTACATCAAGGACGACTACGGGACTCCGTGTGGCGCCTGGGATCACGAGGAAGCGGACGGCTGGTACTAACCCCCAACCCGTAACCAGGACGGGAACGGGGCCGCCCGCACCGCAGCCCTCGCCGGGCCGCGGCCGGGAGCAGCGGGAAACGACCTCCGGCCGTCCGTTCCGGTGCCGTTCCGGGCTCTGTCCAGTAGTGACAATTAGTAATTGAATCGCTACGCAGAATCTCCGCCGGCTGATATTCCGGACGGCCATTCTGCGTGCCGCGTTGCCCCGGCGCCAGCAGTCAGGCGGCCAGCCCCGGACGTCGGGCGACCCGCCTCAGCCGTCAGGCGCCCGGCAGCGGCCTGAAGGTTCCAAGCGCGGTCTGCAGCGTGCTCTGGGCCGCGCCGAATTCTGCCGATGGCGCCCAGAGGGTAAAGGCGTAAGGCTGCGCGCCCGAGGTCGTGGTGAGCGTGACCAGGACGACCAGCTCGGTGAAGCTTCCGGCACCCGGCTTCTGCCAGCGGAACTTGAGCTCGGCGGCGGGCGCCGTCCTGTCACCGCCGAGCGCGCGGAAGCCCGCTGAACCCAGCAGCAGCTTCGTGTAGCCGTGGTACCTGGCTGAATCCGCATGCTGCAGGTACGCGGCCTGCGCCAGCGGCAGGACGTGTGCCCAGGGCGCCACGCTGACGCTCAGGTGAAACTCACGCGCTGCCTTCGTGAAGTAGGCAACCTGACCGCTCCTGTCCTGGGTCCAGGCGGCGGGCAGCCCGATCCTGAAGCCGGCTGCGGACGCGAGGGCGGCTGCGGTGAAGCGGTGCCATTCCCATCCGGGCGGCAGGATCGGAGTGCTCGGCGTGGGCGATGGCGACGGGGTCGCCGAGATGCTCGGGGATGGGCTGCCGGTGCCGGTGCCGGTGCAGTGCCTGGCGATGAGCCGGCTCCGGTGAGCTGGCCGTGCGCCGTGGTCGTGGCGGCGGAGCCCGCAGCCGCAGAACCCGCAGCCGGGGCGCTGGCAGCGCCGCTCGCTCCGGGCGGCTTGCTGCCGCCCGGTGCCGGCTGACCTGAGCCGCCCGCTGCCGCGCCGATCGGCGCAGTGGACTGCAGTGCCTGGGGCTCTGCGCCGGTGAGTAGACGGCCCAGCCGATCAGCGCAGCGAGCACGATCGCCGCGAGCCCGGCCCCGGCCAGCAGCCGCGAGCGCCGCGGCGATGGACGGCCGGGGCCGCCCTGCTGCCAGAACCGGAGCGCGCCGAGGCCGCCAGACCCGCCGTCATTCCCGGCCGGGTCGGGGCCGGGGCGGAGTCGGCAGCGCCGGGGGGCGGCGCGGCGCTGCGCTCGCCGGTGCCCGGTCTGATCGGCTGCCAGTAGATAGGCCCGTCAGTGCCGCCGCGGGCTGGCTCCGACCCTGCTGCCGGGACGGCCTTAGCGTCCGCTGGAGAGGCCGCGGCGACAGAAGCCCCGGCCGGGCGGTGGTCTGTGTCCGCGGCCGCGATAACGGCCGCGGCGGCAGGAGGCCCGGCCGGGCCCGGCGGTCCGCGTCCGCGGCGGCGTACGGCCGCGGCGGCCGCCGGCCGGCCGCGGCGCCCAGCCAGCGCGCCGGCGACTAGTCCGCGGCCGCCGGTACCGCCGGCCGCCAGCTCGCCGGCGGCCAGTCCGCCGCCGCCAGCTCGCCGGCCGCCAGTCCGCCGGCGGCCAGTCCGCCGGCGGCCAGTCCGGCAACCGCCCCGGCAGGCTGCGGATCGTCCGCCGGCGCGTCCAGCACCGTGCCCCGCGTGGTCGCGTCGGAGATCGAGAGCTCGGAGTAGACGGGCGGGTCGAGGAACGTGCTGGCATCCGGTTCCGGCGCGCCCGGTCTGACGGCACCGCTAGCAGCGCCTGCGACGGCCGCCTCGCTCGTCCCGCCAGCGGCTGCAGCGGCCGCGCAGCAGCCGCGCCGCCGCTGCCGCCTTGGGCCGCGCTGCCGGGTCTCTGCTCAGCAGGGACCCGATCAGCGGCGCGAGCGGGCCCGCCGACGGCGCGCGCGGCGCGTCCTCGGTCGCGATGCCGGTCGTGATGGCAGCGGGTCCGCCAGCCCTGTCGAACGGGCCGCGTCCCTCGACGGCCGCGAACAGGGTCGCGCCGACAGACCAGAGGTCTGAGGCAGGCGTTGCGGCATCGCCGCGGACGCGCTCGGGAGCGGTGAAGCCAGGTGTCCCGACGACCATGCCGGCCTGCGTGATGCCGGGGTCGCCAGCGAAGGTCGCGATGCCGAAGTCGGTGAGCACGGCCGTGCCGTCGGCGGTGACGAGCACGTTGCTTGGCTTGACGTCACGGTGCAGGACCCCGGCCGCGTGCGCGGCGGCCAGCGCGCCGACCAGGTTCGCGCCGATCCGGGCGGCCTGGTGCGGGGGCAGCGGCCCGTCCTCGGCTGATGACCCGGTCCAGCGAACGGGCCTCGACCAGCGCCATGATGATCCAGGGGCTGCCGTTCTCCTCCAGCACGTCATAGACCGTGACGACGCCGGGATGGCTCAGGCGCGCGGCCGTCCGTGCCTCGCGCAGCGTGCGCTGGTAGATAGTCTCCGCGTCCGCCGGCGACGCCTGGGCGGTGATCTGGACTTCCTTCACCGCGACGTCGCGCGCCAGCAGTTCGTCGCGTCCGCGCCAGACGATGCCCATGGCGCCGCGGCCGATGGGGCCCTGCAAGCGATAACGCCCGGCGATCAGCCTGCCCGAGCCCGTAACAGCGTGCATGCCGGGACCTTAGCTTCAGCAGGTTCACAGTGTCCTGTGAGGAAGATGAGAGTTTGACCCACGACAGCGTAGCGCCGGGAGGGTCCCGTTTCGTTACTGTTGCGGAGGCCGGGCCATGGCCGCCACGTCGAGGGCCTGATCCAGCTGTTCCGTGGTGATCTGGCCGTTCGCGACGTGCCCGCGGGCGATGACGACCTCCCGGATGGTGGCCCCGGTCTCCAGCGCCTCGTGCGCGACCGCGGCGGCGGCCTCGTAGCCGATGTACGGGTTCAGCGCGGTCACGATCGCGGGCGATGACTCGGCGTTCCGGCGGAGGTGCTCGACGTTGGCCGCGATGCCGGACACGCACTTATCGGCGAGCGCGACCGCTGACGATGACAGCAGCCGGAGTGAGGACAGCAGATTCCGGCCGATGACCGGCATCATGACGTTGAGCTCGAAGTTCCCGGCCGATCCGCCGAACGCCACAGCCGCGTCATTGCCGATGATCTGCGTGCAGACCTGGCAGACGGCCTCGCAGATGACCGGGTTGACCTTGCCCGGCATGATCGACGAGCCCGGCTGCAGGTCCGGGATCCTGATCTCGCCCAGTCCGGTGCGCGGGCCGGAGCCCATCAGCCGCAGGTCGTTGCAGATCTTGTACAGGCTGACCGCGATCGTCCGGGCCACTCCGCTGGCCGCGACCAGGCCGTCCCGCGCGCCGGCGGCCTCGAAATGGTTCGGCGCCTCGGTGAGCGGCAGCCGCATGTCGCTGGCCAGGTGGTCGATGACGGCGGCCGCGAAGCCCGGCGGGCGCGTTCAGGCCGGTGCCGACCGCGGTGCCGCCGAGCGGCAGTTCGCCGACGTCCGGCAGCACATCGCGGGCGCGCTGCAGACCGTGCCTGACGGCCGCCGCATAACCGCCGAACTCCTGGCCGAGCGTGACCGGCGTCGCGTCCATCAGGTGCGTCCGGCCGCTCTTCACCACGTCCCGGAACTCCGCTGCCTTCAGGTCGAGGGCATCGCCGAGGTGGCTGAGCGCGGGCAGCAGCGACCGCTCGATCAGCCGCACCGCCGCGAGATGGATCGCCGAGGGGAACACGTCGTTGGACGACTGCGACGCGTTGACGTGATCGTTCGGGTGCACGGGCCTGCCGAGCCGGCGGCTGGCCAGCGTGGCGATGACCTCGTTGGCGTTCATGTTCGACGAGGTGCCTGACCCGGTCTGGAACACGTCGATCGGGAACTGGTCGTCGTAGTCGCCGCGGGACACCTCGGCGGCGGCGTCGTGGATCGCGGCGGCCAGGTCGTCGGGCAGGACGCCGAGCTTGCCGTTCACCGACGGCGGCAGCGCCCTTGATCGAGGCGAGCGCCCCGATCAGGTCGCGGGACAGCGGCTCGCCGGACACCTGGAAGTTCTCCACGGCCCGCTGAGTCTGTGCCCCCCACAGGGCATCCTCCGGGACCGCGACCTCGCCCATGGAGTCGTGCTCGATCCGGAACCCGGCGGGCGGGCTCGGCGTCGGCTCGGTCACGGGCACCTCCGGGTCAGCTGGGTCCTGAGCCGATCGTCAGCAGCGGCTGCTTAGGCGCGGTGACGTCGGCGAAGAAGTCGTTCCCCTTGTCATCTACCACGATGAACGCGGGGAAATCGCGAACCTCGATCCGCCAGACGGCCTCCATGCCGAGCTCCGGGTACTCGAGCACCTCGACCCTGGTGATGCAGTCCTGCGCCAGCTTGGCCGCCGCGCCGCCGATCGAGCCGAGGTAGAAGCCGCCGTGCTCCTTGCAGGACGCCGTGACCGCGGCTGACCGGTTGCCCTTCGCGAGCATGACCAGGGAGCCGCCGGCCGCCTGGAACCTGTCGACGTAGGAGTCCATCCGGCCGGCTGTCGTGGGGCCGAACGAGCCCGAGGCATAGCCTTCCGGTGTCTTGGCCGGGCCCGCGTAGTAGACGGCGTGGTCGCGCAGGTAGCCGGGCATCGGCTCGCCGCGAGTCCAGCAGCTCGCTGATCTTGGCGTGCGCGATGTCACGGGCGACGACCATCGGGCCGGTCAGCGCGACCCTGGTCCTGATGGGGTACCGGGACAGCTCGGCCCGGATCTCGGCCATGGGCCGCGACAGATCGATCCGCACGACGTCGCCGTCAAGGTCGGTCTCGTCCGTCTCCGGCAGATACTGCGCAGGGTCGGTTTCGAGCTGCTCGAGGAACACCCCGTTCCCGTTGATCTTCGCCTTTGCCTGGCGATCCGCGGAGCAGGAGACCGCGATCGCCACCGGGCAGGACGCGCCATGCCGGGGCAGGCGGATCACCCGGACGTCGTGGCAGAAGTACTTGCCGCCGAACTGGGCGCCGATGCCCGCCGCGCGGGTGATCTCCAGCACCTGCTGCTCAAGCTCGAGGTCGCGGAAGCCGTGCGCGTCCATCGAGCCGGACGTCGGCAGCGCGTCCAGGTACTTGGCCGAGGCGTACTTGGCGGTCTTGAGCGCGTACTCGGCGCTGGTGCCGCCCACCACGATGGCCAGGTGGTACGGCGGGCAGGCGGCGGTGCCCAGGGACCTGATCTTCTCCTCCAGGAACGAGGCCATCGCGGGCCGGGCTGAGTACCGCCTTGGTCTCCTGGTAGAGGTAGGACTTGTTGGCCGACCCGCCGCCCTTGGCCATGAACAGGAACTTGTACTCGTCGCCCCCGGTGGCATAGAGCTCGATCTGCGCGGGCAGGTTGCTGCCGGTGTTGCGCTCCTCCCACATCGTGATCGGGGCCAGCTGCGAGTACCGCAGGTTCAGCTTCGTGTAGGCGTCGTAGACGCCGCGGGCGATGTGCTCCTCGTCCCGGCCGTCGGTCAGCACGCTGCCGCCGCGCTTGCCCATCACGATCGCCGTGCCGGTGTCCTGGCACATCGGCAGGACGCCGCCAGCGGCGATGCAGGCGTTCTTCAGCAGGTCGCCGGCGACGAACTTGTCGTTCGGGCTGGCCTCCGGATCGTCCAGGATCGAGCGCAGCTGCCGCAGGTGCGCGGGCCGCAGCAGGTGCGCGATGTCGTGCATCGCCGCGGCGGTGAGCTGGCGTGAGCACCTCCGGCTCGACCCGCAGGAACTCCCGCCCGAGCGCTGACTCCACGCTGATGCCGTCGGTCGTGAGCAGCCGGTACTCGGTCTCGTCGGCGCCGGTCGGCAGCATGTCGGTGTAGGAGAACTCAGGCATAGGGGGCACATCCTCGTGGCCGGTTGTCGATGCTCTCATCGTATTTCGCGGCCCGAGAGCTCAGGCGCGCGAGAGGGCCGCTGCCGCGCTGCGGCAGCGGCCCTTCCGCTGGTGCTGCGGTCGCCACGCGACCTCTGCGGCGCCGGCTTACAGGCTGGCCTCGAGCTGACTTGCCTCGGCCAGCGTCTCCTGCGCCCGGAGTTCCTCGGCCGGATTCCTGCCTGTGGCCGGATTTGCCTGGGCCGGGCTGGCCCCGGCACCGGGCTGGCGGGCCATCCGGATGACGAACGCGACCACGATCAGCGCGACTGCGTCAAAGATCGCCGCCGCCGTGAAGGACGCGGCCATGCCGTGGACGCGGATGTGCTGGGCCTGGGCCGTGGCCGTCGCGCCGATCAGCGGATGCCGCGCGGCTGCCCTGGACGCGGTGCCGTAGATCGTCACCAGGATGGCGAGGCCGAGTGCGCCGCCGACCTGCTGCATGACGTTCACCATGCTCGCCGCGGCGCCTGACGACGCCGGCGGAACGCCGGCCAGGGAGGCCATGGTCAGCGGCACGAAGGCCACGCCCATGCCCAGCCCGAGCAGCAGCATCGGGATCAGCACGCCGGGGAAGTAGCTCGTTCCGGCGCTCAGCTGGCCGAGCCAGGCCATCCCCGCGACCACCGGCAGCAGGCCGGCGATCATCAGCGGCTTCGGCCCGAACCGGGTCGCGAGCCTCGGCGCGAGCCGTGAGGTGGCGAACAGTGCCCCCGTCATCGGGACGAAGGCCAGGCCCGCCTTGATCGGGCTGAAGCCGAGCACTTCCTGGACGAACTGCGTCAGGAAGAAGAACGACCCGAACATGCCGGCCACGAGCAGCAGCCGGGCGACATAGGACGCGGCGCGGCTCCGGTCACGGATCAGCCACAGCGGAGTGATCGGCTGGCTGCTCCTGGTCTCGATCAGCAGGAACGCGCCGAGCAGCAGCGCGGCCAGCGCGAACGAGCCCACCGCCACGCGGTCGCTCCAGCCGTGCGAGGCGACGTTGATGAAGGCGTAGACCAGGGCCGACATCCCGGCCGTCGAGGTGATGGCGCCGGCCGCGTCGAAACGTCCGCGCTGCCTGGCCGAGTTCGCCAGCAGCCGCGGGGCCAGCGCGACCACCACGATGCCGATGGGCACGTTGACGAAGAACACCCAGCGCCAGGACGCCCACTGGACGATCAGTCCGCCGAGCACCAGGCCCAGCGACGAGCCGCCCATGGTCACGGCGGTGAAGATGCTGAGTGCGCGGACCCGCTCCCGGCCTTCGGGGAAGCCGGCCACGATCGCGGCCAGCACGGCCGGCGACGCGATGGCCCCGCCGACGCCCTGGACGGCGCGGGCCGCCAGCAGCAGGCCGGACGAGGTCGCCAGGCCGCCCGCCAGCGAGGCGAGAGTGAAGATGGTCAGGCCGGCCATGAAGGTCTGGCGCCTGCCGAGAATGTCTGCGGCCCGGCCGCCGAGCAGCAGCAGGCCGCCGAAGGTCAGCGCATAGGCGTTCAGGACCCAGGACAGGCTGGTCGCTGACAGGTGCAGGCCCGTCGCCATGGACGGCAGCGCGATGTTCACGACCGTCATATCCAGGACGATCATGAGCTGGGCGCAGAGCACCACCGCCAGGGTGATGTTGCGCCGGTCGCGGCCGGACCCGGCAGAACCGGCCGGTGCTGCGGGACCAGCCTGCTGCGCCCCGGCCGCAGAGCGGGCGGGCACGGACGAGGTAGGTGAAGAGGACATGGTTCCTTCCCGGAACAGTGTGGTGCGGTGCGCTCGCGGAACGTGCTGGCCGCGAGCATGCGTACGTGAAGCAGGCAGAGATCAGGGGTGCCGGTGCCTGGCTGCGCTGGCCAGCACGGCGGGAGTGAGCTAAGCTAGGCTCTATTCGGAGGATCCCTCCGGTAACTATACGGAGGATGCCTCCGCTTTGCAACTCGATAATGGTGGTGTCGTTAATGGGCGCAGCCGAGCCGGTCAGCCAGGCCGGACCGCCGAAGCGGGCTGACGCGCGCCGCAACTATGAGCGGCTGCTGGCCGCGGCAGCCGCGGCGTTCGCTGAGCATGGTGCCGATGACGTGTCGCTTGAGGAGATCGCCCGCCGGGCAGGAGTCGGGATCGGCACCCTGTACCGGCATTTCCCGGCGCGGCAGGCGCTGCTCGAGGCGGTGTACAAGGAGCAGGTCGACGCGCTGGACGCGCTCGCGGCCAAGCTGATGACCGCGGAGTCGCCTGGCGCGGCGCTCGCTGAGTGGATGCGGGCGTTCATCGCGTTCGGCCGGACCAAGCGAAGCCTCAGTTCCGCCCTCGTCGCCACTATCGGCAAGGACTCCGAGCTGATGTCCTCGTGCAGCACGATCCTGCGCAGCTGCACGGATTCGCTGCTGGGCCGCGCGCAGGAGGCAGGGGAGGCCCGCCTCGACGTGAAGAGCGTGGATATCTTCCGGCTGGCGCACGGTCTGCTGATGGCCACCGAGGCGGCGCCATCTGACCCGGATCAGCCCGCGCGGCTGACCGGGCTGGTGATCGACAGCGTGCTGACGCCGGCCGCCGCCGGATCCGGCGACTGACAGCCGCGGCCGGCTGGCCACGCGCGCCCGGCATGGGCCGGGCTTTACCGGGTAACAACCCGGTGCCGGGCGACCGGCCGGTGCCCAGAAAGAGCTCGGACGCCGGCCAGCCATCCGGACCAGCAGCGAGGGTGAGGATGGTGAACAGTGAGCAGCATCCCCGAGCAGGGTGTCAGCCCGGAGCAGATCGGTGCTCCCGTCGATCTCAGTGAGGCAACCCGGCAGCTAGAGCTCGCGGCGCACGACATCGCCGTGGCGTCCACCTGCATAGGCCTGGGCGACCTGAACGAAGCGCACACCAACGTGATTACCGCGCGTGCGGCCGCTGATTCCGCGGAGGAGATCCTGCGCGTGACGCTGGGCTCCGACATGCACGCCGATATCTGACTCCGCGGCGGCCCGTTCTCAGGCCATGCGGCCTGCGGTCGGGCCCGCTCCGGCGGCCGGATCCCGCGCATCGCCGGCCTGCTGATCGCTGGCCTCCGCGAGTTCACGCTCGCTGACGGCGAGTGCCGCGCGGGCGCTGGCGAGCCACTGCTCGGCCTGGTCAAGGCGGGCCCTGGTGACGGCCGCCTGCCGGCTGGCGGGTCGCGCCGGGGCCGGGCCAGCCGGGTACCATCGTTCGACCCTGTCCGGACCCTGAGCATCGAGGATCTCGGCCGGACTGGGGCCGACTCCTCGCCCGGCGCGACGTCGCCTGCTGGCGGCGGCGTGCCTGCGCTCAGCGCCAGCAGACGGGCCGTCAGCTTCTCCACGCGCTGCTCGGCCCGGCGGACCGAGTCCGCGTCCCGTGCGGCGCGCCGTTCCCTCTCGCGCGCCGCGTGACTGTCATCGGCGAGCACCTGCCGCGCCGGGTTCCGTCCGCCGGCCAGCAGCACGATCAGCAGCGCCGACCAGCCGACCGCGGCCGGAACGGCATCCCGGGAGTCATCGAGTGCCTGAGCCCAGTGATGGGCGAGCACGGCACCGGCCAGTGCTGCCGCGAACAGGACGGTCAGGACGAGGCTGACGACAGTCAGCAGGCCGATCAGCAGCACTTTCCACCGCGGCCGCCCGGCGTGGTCCGTCAGGCCGCATCCGGCGGTGCTGCCGGGGCTGCGGGCGCTGGTTCTGTCCGTCGCATAGCCGCCTGGTCCGGCGGCCGGTGAATCGTCATTATCTTTCACGGCGTCCCTGCCGATGCTGGAGCTCATCACGCAATCAGGAGCGCTGACTCGTCTTCGTCACCCGATGCAGCGGCGAGGAAGCGCACCGTCATCATTCCCGCGCCGGCGGTCTGTCAGTCCGCCGCATGCGGCCACTGCGCTAAATTAGTGTGTGATCGTCACACATCTATTGGTCGCGCCGCTCGCCGGGTCACCGGGGCGCCGGCCGCTCAGGCGGCCGCGGCTCGCGGACGACAGCGGAGGGATAGCGATGGCGCACGCAGCAGGGACGTTCAATGTCGCAGCGTGGGACGAGAGCACCTATCAGGAGCTCGGGGGCGATGCGAAGCTCACCAAGGCATCCGTGAAGTTCGGCATGGAGGGCGACCTGGTTGGCGAGGCAACCTGGGACTCCGTGATGTGCTACCGGCCGGACGGGACAGCGGTCTTCACCGGCATCCAGCGCGTGACCGGAACGCTCGGCGGGATCGACGGCAGCTTTGTCGTGCAGGCGGACGGCGAGTTCGCTGACGGCCAGGCCCAGTCGCGCTGGCAGGTCATCGAGGGCTCGGGAACCGGTGGCCTGGCTGGCCTGACCGGCAGCGGCGAGTCGGTCGCGACGGCAACCCCGCCGGGCACCTACACGCTCGACTACACCCTTGGCTGATCATGCCGGTCTCGATCGCCCGGCCAATGCCTTCGGCGCCCTGGCGCTGGTAGTCGCCGATCAGGTCGCGGACGCGACGGCGGCTGCGGCCGGCCGGGCCGACTCGGCCCCGGCCGCGCTGGCGGCTCTCCTGCATTTCCTGGACCGACCGAGCGTGGACCAGCTCCGGCAGGTGCTCGGGCTCACCTCGTCGGGCACCGTGCGCCTGCTCGACCGGCTGGCGCAGGCCGGCTTCATCGAGCGTGCGGCAGGGGCTGACCGCCGCTCGACCGCGGTCGTCCTGACCGAGACGGGCCGGTCAGCAGCGGAGGAGGTCTGCCGCGCCCGGGCCGGCGTACTCGACCGGGCCACGGCCGTGCTCTCGCCGGCGGAACGCGCCCAGCTGGACGCGCTGACCGGCAAGATGCTCGTGGGCATGATGCGGCCGCCCGGCGCCGTCCGGTGGATCTGCCGGCTGTGCGACACCGGCATCTGCCGCGGCTCGCCGGGGGGCTGCCCGGTGGGCAACGCCGCCAGGGAGCGGTACGCCGAGGCCAGGTAGCCGCGTTACCGTGCGAGCCTGCTTACGGCGACGGGCGATCGGTCCGCACGGATTCCCGGTCCGCATCCTCGGCGGCGAAGTCGTCGGCCACGATGTCGGTTCCGGCTGCGGAGGTGGCCGAGCCCGCGGCAGTCGCCGCCGCTTCGGCGCCGCTCTCGGCGGTCTCCTCGTGCACGTACCGGCCGCCGCGGAAGGCGGACGCCGCGGCTGCGATCAGGAGCACGGCGATGGCCATGCTGAAGACGATGACCAGGCCGTGGTGGAACGGCTGCGAGATCAGCCGGGGGAAGAACGCCTTGCCGGTGAGCATCGACACGTTGTGCGCCGGGAGATGGGCCAGCATCGCCGGTCGGTGTCAGCAGCTGCTTGACCGGGTTGTAGCCGAGGAACGCGGCGAACAGGCTGCCGACCGGCGGCAGCGAGGCGATCTGATGCGCGATCGCCGGCCGGGCACGCCCTGTGCGGTCAGGCCGCTGGTCAGCGTCTTCGGCAGCGTGGCCGCGCAGGCCGGCGATCATCAGCGAGAAGAAGACGCCGATGGACAGCACGAACCCGGAGTTCTGGAAGGTGGCGAGCATGCCCGAGGCGGCGCCGCGCTGCCGGGCCGGGACGCTGTTCATGATCGCCGCTGCGTTCGGCGCGGAGAACAGGCCCATGCCGGCGCCGGCCAGGAAGATCAGCCCGGCGAACTCCGGGTAGCTGAAGTCGACCGGAATCAGCAGGAGGCCGGCGAACGCGAGCGCGGACACCAGCAGGCCGCCGGAGGCGAAGGCGCGGGCGCCGTGCTTGTCCGACAGCCAGCCCGATACCGGTCCGGAGACGACGAAGCCGAGCCGTCAGCGCCAGCAGGTAGATGCCCGACCACAGCGGCGTGTCCTTATAGGCGTAGCCGTGCAGCGGCAGCCAGATGCCCTGCAGCCAGATGATCAGCATGAACTGCAGCCCGCCGCGGGCGATGGAGGCCAGCAGGGTGGCCACGGTCCCGGCCGCGAACGCCCTGATCCTCATCAGGTGCAGGTCGAACATCGGGGACTCGACCCTGGTCTCGATGACGCAGAACACGACAAGCAGCGCCGGACCGCCGATCAGCCCGGTCAGCACCAGCGGGCTGGTCCAGCCCATCGAGTGCCCGCCGTAGGGCTGGATCCCGTAGGTGATCCCGGTCAGCAGCAGGATCAGGCCGACCGCGAAGGTGATGTTGCCGAGCCAGTCGATCCTGGCGGGTGTCCTGAGGCCGACCTCCTTCAGGCTCAGGTACGACCAGATCGTCCCGCCGAGGCCGATCGGCACCGAGACGATGAACACGAGCCGCCAGTCGACCGCGGCGAGCAGGCCGCCCAGGATCAGGCCGATGAACTGACCGGAGATGCCGGCCACCTGATTGATGCCCATGGCCGTGCCGCGCTGGTCGGGCGGGAAGGCGTCGGTCAGGATGGCGGGGGAGTTGGCCATCAGCATCGACCCGCCGATGGCCTGGATGACCCGAAAGCCGATGAGCCACAGTGCGCCCTTGCCGCCGAGGAACGGGATCGAATGGCAGCGCCAGCGCGCCGAGGCCGAAGATCGCGAACCCTGCGTTGTACATCCTGACCCGGCCGTAGATGTCGCCGAGCCGGCCGAGCGTCACGACCAGGACGGCGGAGACGACCAGGTAGCCCATCAGCATCCAGAGCAGGTAGCTGATGTTGCCTGGGCTGCAGCGGGTCAAGGTGGATGCCGCGGAAGATAGCGGGCAGCGCGATGATCACGATCGACGCGTTGACGGTCGCCGCGAGCATTCCGAGCGTGGTGTTGGACAGCGCGACCCACTTGTACTTCCCGCCGCGCAGGCCCTGCCCGCCCCCGGACCTGGCCACGGTGGACTCGCTCACCCCGTTGGCTCCCCGCTCGCGTACTTAATTGCTAGGACAAAACTAACAGGCGCGGCAGGCGTCGCCCGGTACGGCTCCGGTCGGTCACCACTGGCCGCTTGACGTGCGGATTCGCGGAATGGCCAGGGTATTACCGCGCCGAATGGCGGTAATTCACATCTGGCTGTACCTAAGCCGTTACAATCGGCCGGTGCTGAACTGGATCCGCTCCCTGACGTCATCCGCCGCGCGGAAAACTCTCAAGGGCGTCGACGTCTCGAGTTTCCAGGGTCCTCCTGCTGACTGGGCGAAGGCCGCGGGCAGCATCGTCTGGGCGGCCGTCAAGCTGACTGAGCTGGAGCCTGACGGCACGCGCTACGTGAACCCGGATGCGGCCGCGGACTGGGACTGGCTGAAGAAGAATAAGAAAGGCCGGATCGCCTACTTCTTCGGCCATCCGTCGGTCAGCGCGGCGGAGACCGTCAACTTCTTCCTGGCCGAGCTGAACAAGCTCGGTCTGCACGACACCGACGCGGTTGCGCTCGACCTTGAGGTCAGCGACGGCACGACGGCCGCGCACGTCGCGACCTGGAGTGCCGACGTGCAGTCCGAGCTGCACAGCAGGATCGGCCGCAAGCCGCTGGTGTACACGTTCATCGACTTCGCCGCGGCCGGGAACTGCGCTCATCTGGGCAGTTACCCGCTCTGGATCGCCGACCCGTCGCGGCCTGCCGGCGACCCCCAGGTGCCGGCCCCGTGGAAGACCTGGGCCATCCATCAGTACGACATCACCGGTGAGATCGACCGTGATGTGGCGAACTATGCCAGTCAGAAGCGCAATGTTCACCGCGCTCGGCAAGACGCCAGCGCCCGCCAAGCCCCCGCCGCCCCCGCCGCCGAAGGAGCCCAAGGTGATCAATGTCGGAGGAAATGTCTCGGCTGTCGCGTCCGCCCGCTGGCCGGACGGCGAGATGGTCGTCGCCGGGCTCGGCGCCGACGGCTACATTCAGTCGGCCAGGTGGGACAACAAGGCGTGGAGCGAATGGGGCAACATCAGCCCGACCAAGGCGAAGGGGACTCCGTCGGTGATCGCCTGGGTCGACGGCGCGGGCGTGCTCTTCTACATCGAGGAGTCCGGCAAGGTCGTCGAGCTCAGCACAACCGACCGCGGCAGGACCTGGGTCTGAGCTAGGTTCCGGCGCCCGGGCGGGGGTGACCGGACGCGGCCGTGGCGTGCCTGCGGCCTGCTCGCCGCGCTATCGGCGACCTGCGGCTGGAGTATCTTCTGAGTGTGACATACCGCCCGGCGCCCCGAGATCTTCGTGCCTCGGACTTTGACCGGGAACGCGTCATCAGCCTGCTCGGCGAGGCAGCGGCGGATGGCAGGCTGACTCCGGCTGAGCATTCCGAGCGCGTCGAGCGGGCGTGTGCTGCCCGCACTCTGGGCGAGCTTGCCGTCCTGACAACCGACCTGGTCGGCCCCAGCGCGCAGCCCATCCGGCTGGACGGACGCCGGGCTGTCACCGGGGTGTTCGGACGGGACAGCAGGGACGGCCGCTGGGTCGTGCCGGACAGCCTGCCGGTCGTCGCAGTCTGCGGCGAGGTTGAGCTCGACCTGCGCGAGGCGCTGCTGCAGAGCGGGCGGATCATCATCTACGCAACGCTGATACTCGGAACCATTCACCTGATCGTGCCCGAGGGCGTGGCCGTCGAGATGAGCGGCACTGCCGTGCTCACCCGCAAGGTCACCCGGACCGTGCGTCAGCCAGGGCCGCGGCTGCCTCCGCCGGGACAGGCTGATCTCGCGCAGCCGGTCATCGAGCTGCGCACGGTCGGCTTCGGCGGCACCATCAGGGTGACCTCGCCCAAGCGGCAGCGCCGTCTCGGCGGCCTCCGGCGGGGCTCACTTGGCTAGCTCCGGCTGCCTAGTGAAAGTCCACCGAGCTGTAGGCGCTGAGCTTCCACAGCTGGTGCTCACTGTGGATGTTGCGGACCGTGCCGGACCTGGCTCGCATTACCAGCGAGTGAGTGCTGGCCCCGCCAGACCGGTAGCGGACGCCGGCCAGCAGTTCCCCGTCGGTGATTCCGGTGGCGGCGAAGAACGCGTCATCGGACGTCACCAGGTCGTCGGTGCTGAGGACCCGGCTCAGGTCGTGGCCGGCGTCGATAGCCTTCGCTCGCTCGGCGTCGTCGCGGGGCGCGAGCTTGCCCAGGATCACGCCGCCCAGGCACTTGATCGCGCACGCGGCGATGATGCCCTCCGGGGTCCCGCCGATGCCGAGCAGCAGGTCGACGCCGGTACCGTCGCGCGCCGCCATGATCGCCCCGGCCACGTCGCCGTCGGTCAGCAGCTTGATCCGGGCGCCGGCCTGCCGCACCTCGCTGATCAGCTCCGCATGCCGGGGACGGTCAAGGATGACGACGGTGACGTCTGACGGCGAGCAGTTCTTGGCGCGGGCGACCGCGGCCACGTTGACGGCTGGCGGCGCATCGATGTCGACGACGCCGGCCGCCTCGGGGCCGGTGACCAGCTTGGACATGTAGATAGACAGCCGAGGGGTCGTACATCGCGCCGCGAGCGCTGACGGCGATCACCGAGATCGCGTTGGGCATGCCGTTCGCGCACAGCCGCGTGCCGTCGATCGGATCGACGGCCACGTCGCACTTCGGCCCGCTGCCGTCACCGACCTGCTCGCCGTTGTAGAGCATCGGGGCCTGGTCCTTCTCGCCCTCGCCGATGACCACGACGCCGTTCATGGAGACGGTGTTGATGAGCTGCCGCATGGCGTTCACGGCGGCGCCGTCCGCTCTGTTCTTGTCGCCCCGGCCGACCCAGCGCGCCGAGGCCATCGCCCCGGCCTCGGTGACCCTGGCCAGCTCCAGAGCCAGGTTCCGGTCCGGGGCGTGCCGGCCAGGCTCGGGCGTTGCTGCTCCCGGATCCGCCGCCGGGTCGACCGCGGGGTCGGCGATGCCCGGGGCGCTGGCCATGCCGCCGAACGCTGGGTCGCTCCCCGTGCTGGCTGGCACGCCGGGCGGCGCGGCTGCCTGATCCTCGCTCATTGCCAAGCACCTTCCTGTCAGCGGCCCGTGATGGAATCCTATGTAGAAGGCCGGGCAGTCGGCCTGCCCGCCCTGGACCGGGCCGGGACCAGAACGCCGGAGCACATGACTACTACTGATCACGTACCTCACCTCAGCCGGGCCGCCGAGCGCGGCTCCTCAACCCGCGCCGTGCTGCTGGCAGCAGCCCGCGAGGTCTTCATGCTGGAGGGATACGCGCAGGCCGGCGTCACCGACATCGTCGCGCTCGCGGGCGCGAGTGTCGGCAGCCTGTACCACCACTTCTCGGGCAAGGCTGACCTGTACCTCGCGCTGTTCGAGGAACTGCACAACGAGCATGACGTCCGCACCCGCAGGGCCGTGCGGGAGTGCCGTGACCAGGGCGTCACCGATCCGATGCGGCTGCTGCTGGCGGGCGCCCGCGGCTACCTTGACGTCTGCATTGAGCAGCGGGATCTGGTCGGCATGTTCGCCCGCGGCGACGGGCCGCCCGGCTTCGAGGTCATGTGGCGCCAGCGGCTGTCGGACTGGGTCCATCGCAATACCGAGTTCTTCGCGCGCAGCGGTGAGCCTCTGGACGAGGCCGCCGCGATCGTGATGACCGGCGCCATGATGCTCGCGGTCGCCGAGGTCTCGCTTGCGCCTGATGCCGTCAGGGCCCGTCAGCTGGCAGATGGCGTGCTGGAGGTCCTGTCGAGGCTCCGCGCCCGGCCCGCGCCGCAGGCCTAGCTGAGCTGACCGGGCACGTCAGAAGGGCGCACCGGGCTCGTGACCGGCATCCTCTCGCCTGGCCAGCGCGGTGGCGAGCCGCGCGCGGGCGCCCTCCAGCCAGTCCTCGCAGATAGCGGCGAGCTGCTCGCCGCGCTCCCACAGCTGCAGTGACTCCTCGAGTGTGAGCCCGCCCGCTTCCAGCCGCTTCACCAGCTCGATTAGCTCGTCGCGGGCCTGCTCGTACGGGGGGCGGGACCCGTCCTGAGATCCGGCCGGCGTCTCGGCGCCGGCATCGTCCTTGCTGCGTGCTGCCACCCTGGCAAGCCTAGTGCGCCGTAACGCGGCGAGACCTGCGTGGCGATGAAGTGGCGAGCACATAAAGGGCCGAAGGGGCACGATGAACAGTCATGATCATCCTGGTGTGCGGCGCTCGTGTGCTGTATCAGTGCCCGGATCATGCGCCACCAGGCCGGCGGCGCGGCATCGCCGCCGTCAGCGGGCCTGGCTCGCCGCGGCCGCGAGTTCCGGGGCAGCGGGTCATCCGAGAGCCCGGTGCCGGGCGCAGCGCACCCGGCAGGCGTACCTGGCCGAGCTCGGCAGCTGCTGGTACCGCAGGTTCCCGTGGTCGCCTGTCAGCTGGCGGATGGACGGTCCGCACAGCTGACGGTCGCTCTACTGATCCGGCCGGCGGCCTGCCGTCACCGGCAGCTGATCGGCGGCGAACCTCACGGTCAGCAGTTCGCCCTCGCTGACCTGCGCTGCCGAGAGGACCACGCTGGCATCGGCTTGCTGCACGATGGCGTAGCCACGGCGCAGCGTTCCGGCCGGCGACAGCGCGATCAGCCGCGCTGTGATGTGGGCCAGGTCATCGGAGGCCCGGCTGAGACCGCCTGAGATCGCCAGCCGGGCACGTTCGGACAGGCCAAGGACCTGCTCCTGCTGGCGGTCGATCTCGCGCGTCGGGCTGGCCACTGCAGGGCGGGAGGTGACCGCGCTCAGCCAGGAGGCCTCCCGCTCCAGCCGGCAGGCCACCGACCGTCGCGCCCTGGACCGGAGCTGGCCGATCAGGTCAAGCTGCTCGGCGACATCCGGCACGGCCCGCCGGGCCGCATCCGTCGGAGTGGACGCCCGTACGTCGGCGACGAGGTCAAGCAGCGGCACATCCTGCTCATGCCCGATCGCGCTGATGACCGGTGTGACGCAGCCCGCGACGGCCCGGATCAGGTCCTCGTCGGAGAACGGCAGCAGGTCCTCTACCGACCCTCCGCCGCGGGCGACGATGATCACATCTACCGCGGGATCGGCGTCGAGCCGCTGCAGCGCCAGCACGATCTCCTCGCTGGCATGCGGGCCCTGCACGGCGACCTGCTCAACCCGGAATCGCACGGCAGGCCAGCGGCGCGCAGCGTTGCGCAGGACGTCCCGCTCGGCTGCGGAGTCACGGCCGCAGATCAGGCCGACGGTTCCCGGCAGGAACGGCAGCCTTCGCTTGCGCTCGGCCGCGAACAGGCCCTCGGCGCCGAGGGCCGTCCTGAGACGCTCGAGCCGGGCGAGCAGATCGCCGATACCGACTGCCTTGATCTGCGTTGCGGTCAGGGCGAACGATCCCTTGGCCGAGTTGAACTCCGGCTTGGCCCAGACAACGACCCTGGCGCCGACGCCCGGCGGCGGGCTTGTCGCGTCCAGCACCGCGGCCGTGCAGATGACTCGCGCGGACACGGCCGCGACGGGATCCCGCAGGGTGAGGAACACCGTGCCGCCGCGCCGGTTCAGCTCGGCAATCTGGCCCTCGATCCAGACCTTGCCGAGGCGGCTGATCCACTCGCCGACGAGCCGCAGAACCGTCCGGACCGGAACCGGCGACTGCTCGGATGTCTCTAGCGGCACTGCGCATCAGGCGGAGGGCGCAGCTGTTCACCAGCAGTCCGGGCGGTCACGACTGCGCTTCGAGCTTCTCGATGCGGCGCTCGAACATGCCGAGTACCTCCGGCCGCTCGGCGTTGCGCGCCTCGTACTCCGCGAGGATGCGCAGCTGGCTGACCGACAGGCCGCGCAGGCGAGCGCGGATCGAGGCAAGCGGCAGGTCGTCATAGCGGGGCAGCGGAAGCGCCTCCTCCGGGACCAGCGGCTTGCCCGCCGCTGGCGGCGGGGGCTGGCTCGACTGCGCCGCCGCGGTCAGGGACTGTCCGGCTGTGGTGCCCCCGGCCTCGTCCTCATCGCGGAGATCCTCCGCGGACAGCAGCCGGACGTTCCCGGTCTGGTCAAGGGAGCGCCACCGGGACTCCGCCGGGGGCGGGGCGGACCGCTGCTGCCGCCTGGCCGCGGGCCGCTGCCGCTCCGCGGAATCCTGGCCGGCTGGCTGGCTGGAACTGGCCTGCGGCCGGTCCGCTGCCATCACTATCTTCCCGATCCCTGCGAATACGGCCCGGAGTGCCAGCGTCGGCCCTCGTCTCACCTGATCAGGGACCTGCGGGATACCCATGTGACGATCGTTCTCCCTCGACTGACCGCAGCCCGGCTGCCGTCGGCTCGAACGCCGGGGGAAGGCCGCTGGGCTGGGCGAAGCGCCGTTCTCAGATCATTGTCGCTGGCCCGGCGGCAGTCGGAGGCCAGGAGCCGGCAATTCGCTCGGATCACGGCCGGAGCGCCGCAGACCTGGCCCTGCCTCCGTCAGGAACCGGCGTCTGGATACGCGCCAGGGGCGATCACCTAAACTGGGCCTATGTCTGCCCAGATGCGCCGAGTGCTGCTCGCCAGGCCCCGTGGCTACTGCGCCGGCGTTGACCGGGCCGTGCAGACCGTCGAGGTGGCGCTGGAGCGCTTCGGCGCGCCGGTCTACGTCCGTAAGCAAATCGTGCATAACACCCATGTGGTGAAGACGCTTGAGGAGCGCGGCGCGATCTTCGTCGAGGAGACTGAGTCCGTGCCCGAGGGCTCCGTCGTGGTGTTCTCCGCGCACGGCGTGTCACCGGAAGTGCGCGAGGAAGCCAGGGAACGAGGCCTGCGGACCATCGACGCGACCTGCCCGCTCGTCACGAAGGTCCATAACGAGGCCCGCCGGTTCGCGGCCCAGGACTACGACATCCTGCTGATCGGCCACGAGGGCCATGAAGAGGTTGTCGGCACGACCGGCGAGGCACCGGCGAACATCCACCTGGTCGACGGGCCCGCGGGCAGCGACTCGGTTCAGGTGCGGGACCCGGCGAAGGTCGCGTGGCTGTCGCAGACAACGCTCTCGGTTGACGAGACCACCGAGACTGTGGCGGCGCTGCGGACACGGTTCCCGCAGCTGCTCGACCCGCCGAGCGATGACATCTGCTACGCCACCCAGAACCGGCAGGTCGCCGTGAAGCAGATCGCGGGCGAGTCAGACCTGGTCATCGTCGTCGGCTCGGTGAACTCCTCGAATTCCGTCCGCCTGGTCGAGGTCGCCAGGGACGCCGGCGCGCGCGCCGCCTACCTGGTCGATGACGCCTCGGGCGTTGACCTGGGCTGGCTGGACGGAGTCACCACCGTCGGCGTCACGAGCGGCGCCTCGGTCCCGGAGGACCTGGTCGACGGAGTTCTGGCGCTCCTCGCTGCGAACGGCTTCGGTGACGTCGAGGAAGTCGAGGCCGTGCATGAGCGCATGGTGTTCGGCCTGCCGCGGGAGCTGCGCAAGCCGGCCGCCGGCACGTCCTGATCCCGTAGTACGTCCTGATCCCGTAGTTCAGTCCTGGTCCCGCGGCACCGCTGGTTGCCTTAGGGGCGCAGCGTGTGATGGCCGCGCAGGCCGGACTCGCCGCGCCGTCCCTGATCCGCGGTGCCGCCCGGCTCCGGCCGCGCGCCCGCTCCGGCGCGCAGGCGAGCTGCGCCGGCCGGCCCGGCGCGCAGGTCGCGAACGCACTGCGGCAGGCCACGGGTCATAGCCACAGCAACACAGGCGGCCGTGCCCGCGAACAGCCATGGCGCGGCGTCAGCCAGGGTCAGGCCCGTGCCCTCCAGCACTGACAGGACCGAACCGTGGCTGGTACTGCCCTGCGCGGTGAGTGCCTGCGTGATGACATCAGCGAGCAGAAACACTGCCGGGGCGGACAGCACGATCCTGAGCTGAGCCTCGCGGCGCGCATAGACCGGCGCCAGCACGCACCCCGCGCAGTAGCCGAGACCGGCTAGCACGTCGACCTCACGCCAGGCTGCGAGCAGGCAGGCGACCAGCACCAGGACGAACATGCCGAGCAGCGCGCCGCGCGCCGTGAGGTGGGAGCGAAAGCTGGCGCGCGCTGGCTCCGGCCCGGTCCGCTCCCGGGCAGGCCGCGGCCGCCAGGCGGCCGCAGGCTGCCAGACCATATCCGGCTCCCGCTCCGGGTCTGCCTGCCAGCTGGCACGCGGGGTCCGCGGTCGTGCCCGCCTGCCAGTGGCCACCCGCCTGCTGGTCATTGTCCGCCTGCCAGTCAGTGTCCGGCCTGCCAGTCAGTGTCCGCGCCTGCCAGTCAGTGTCGCGCGCTGCCGGGGGCCCGCGGCGCCGCGCGCGCTGACAGCCGGATATCCGGCGCTCAGGCGGATGAGTCGGGTGATCCTCCCGGTGATCCGCTCCTGCATCACTGCTCCCCGTACGTCGCGCCGAGGGCCGGGTTTGCGTTGCCGCCCATCGGTCAGCCTGCGGCGCTGATGGGGCGTCCGGTCCCGAAGAGCTGCTGCTGACTCACCGCGTCCCTGGCCTTCACCGGCCCGGACACGAGCTCCGGTCCTGCCTCGACGATGAGCTCGGGCGCGGACAACGAGCGGACCGTCTCCTCGACGGGCCGCAGCTGCTCGAGCTCGCCCTCGACCACGCCGAGCTCGTTCAGCTTGCGCGCGCTCACGAGCACGCGGCTCTCCAGCGAGCCGACCGTCCTGTTGTAGGTCGACACTGCGTTCGTCAGGGCCTTCCCGAGGCCGTCAACATGCTTGCCCAGGCTGGCGATCCGGTCGTAGAGCTCGCGCCCGAGATCGAAGACGGCCCGCGCGTTGTCCGAGAGTGCCGCCTGCTGCCAGGCGTACTGCGCGGTCCGCAGCATCGTCACCAGCGTCGTCGGCGTCGCGATGTGCACCTTGCTGGCCATGGCGTGCTCGAGCAGGGCCGGGTCGTGCTCCAGCGCGGGAGCCAGGAACGCCTCTCCGGGAATGAACAGCACGACGAACTCAGGTGACGGGCTCAGCGCGGTCCAGTACGCCTTGGCGGCCAGCCGGTCGACGTGCTCGCGGAGGTGCCGGGCGTGCGCGCGCAGCCGGGCCTCGCGGACATCCTCGTCCGAGGTCTCAGCCGCCTCCAGGTACGCGGCCAGTGACACCTTCGAGTCGACCACGATGTTCTTGCCGCCCGCCAGCCTGATCACCATGTCGGGCCTGAGCGCGCCGTCGGACGTCGAGACGCCGACCTGCTCCTCGAAGTCGCATTTGCTGGCCATCCCGGCAAGCTCGACCACCCGGCGCAGCTGCATCTCGCCCCAGCGCCCGCGCGCTTCCGGCCGCCGCAGGGCTGTCACCAGCGCCTGGGTCTGGGTGCGCAGCTGATCCGAGCTCTGCCGGGCGATCGCCACCTGCTCCGCGAGCGCTGCATGCGAGGACCGGCGGGCCGCCTCACTCTCGCGCAGCTGGCTCTCCACCCGGGCCAGGGTGTCGCGCAGCGGCTGGACCAGCTGCTCGACCGCTACCTTCCGGGTGTCAAGATCGCCCGCCGCCTTGACGTTGGCGGCGCTGAGCCTGCCCTCGGCCATCGTCAGGAAGGTCTGGGCGCTGCGATCGAGGGCCTGCGCGGACAGTTCCTGGAACCGGTCAGCGAGCTGGCCGTCGATGAGGGCCTCCCGCTTCTCGGCGGCAGCTTCCATCAGGGCAGCTCGCTGGTCCGCGGCCCGCGCCCTCTCCTCGGCGGCCCTGGCCTGACCGGTCAGGTCGGCGGCGAACCCTGCCAGCCGTCCGCGCGACAGCAGGTAGCCGATGACGGCACCGAGAGCGGCACCCAGCAGGAGGCCGATGAGCAGCGAAATCGCGTTCATATCTTGCATGCTTGCAGCCGCTGGCGACAGTTCCAGGGTCCGACACGCCCGGCCGGGATCGGCAGTTTCGTCCGGCGGGGCCCTGACCAGCCTCGTTCTGCCGCCGCCGGCGCGCGGCCGGGCGGACGGCTCGGCGCGTTCCCGCTGGCACTTAGAATTTGCAGGTGAGCCTGTCCATTGGCATCGTCGGCCTGCCCAACGTCGGTAAGTCCACCCTGTTCAACGCGCTGACCCGGGCGAGTGCGCTGGCGTCCAACTACCCGTTCGCAACGATCGAGCCGAACGTCGGGATTGTTGGCATTCCTGACGCCCGGCTGGACGCGCTCGCCGGGCTGTACGACTCGGCGAAGATCGTCCCGGCCACTGTGCGGTTCGTGGATATCGCCGGGCTGGTTCGCGGCGCGTCGGCCGGTCAGGGGCTCGGGAACCAGTTCCTGTCGCACATCCGCGAGACCGACGCGATCTGTCAGGTTGTCCGCGTTTTCACCGATCCGGACGTCAGCCACGTGGACGGCGACGTGTCGCCCGAGCGCGACATCGAGACCATCGCGACCGAGCTGATGCTGGCTGACCTGCAGACGCTGGAGAAGGCGGCGCCGCGGCTGGCCAAGGAGTCCAAGTTTGCCAGGGACCCGGACCGCGTCAGGGTCGCGGACGCGGCCGCGAAGGCGCAGCAATTGCTCGACGGCGGGACGACGCTGTTCGCCGGCGCCGCGGCCGCCGGGATTGACCTCGCGGACCTGCGCGAACTGCAGCTGCTGACTGCCAAGCCGTTCCTGTACGTGTTCAACGAGGACGACGCGGAGCTTGCCGACGACGGGCTGCGGAAGAAGCTCGCCGAGCTGGTCGACCCGGCGGAGTCGATCTTCCTCGACGCCAAGACCGAGGCCGAGCTGGCGGAGCTTGAGCCCGAGGAGGCCGCCGAGATGCTCACCGAGCTTGGTCTCGGCGAGCCCGGCCTGGCCCAGCTGGCGCGGGCCGGATTCGCCGCGCTGAAGCTGTCCACTTTCCTCACCGCGGGGCCGAAGGAATCACGGGCCTGGACGATCCCGGTCGGCGCCACCGCGCCCGAGGCCGCAGGCGTGATTCACAGCGACTTCCAGCGCGGATTCATCAAGGCCGAGATCGTGTCGTTCGACGACCTGATGGCGGCCGGCTCGATTGCCGCCGCCCGCGCCGCCGGCAAGGCGCGCATCGAGGGCAAGGACTACGTCATGCGCGATGGTGACGTGGTGGAGTTCCGCTTCAATGTTTAGGCGTAATTCGCTCTGATACCAGGGGTCGACTGGCGGCTGTCCCGCTCAAGCTGTGGCATCATTGAGAGCATCAAATGATGCTACTTTAGATGCGGAGGCGTCGATGAGGACCACAGTGACCATCGATGACGAGCTCTTCGCGCGCGCGGCTGAGTTGACGGGCATCACGGAGAGGTCCGCGCTCTTGCGCGACGGGCTGGAAACATTGATCCGCGTGGAGAGCGCCCGGCGTCTGGCGGCCCTGGGCGGCTCGGACAGCGACGCAACCGCAGCGCCGCGTCGGCGGGGCGGCGCCAGGTGATCCTGGTCGACACCTCGATCTGGATCGACCACTTCCATGCCTCCGAGCCTTCACTCGTTGCGCTCCTCCGTGACAATCAGGTCGGATGTCATCGTGCTGTGATTGAGGAGCTGGCGCTCGGGTCGATCAAGCAACGAGATCGGGTGCTGACCCTCCTTGAGAGCCTCAAGGGGTTCCCGGTCCTGACGCACGAGGAAGTGATGGCGCTGGTAGATGGGCGTCAGCTTTGGGGGCGTGGACTGAGCGCGGTGGATGTACACCTGCTCGGCTCCGTCCTGCTGGTCGGCGGTGCACGGCTGTGGACGCGTGACAAGCGGTTGCTCGCGGCATGTCAGGACGGTGGAGCCGCCTATCTCGAAGAGCCTTGAGGAACGCCGGGATCCGCGCCCCCGTCATGTGTGTCGGCGGCGGATCGTGGTGGAGTTCCGCTTCAACGTCTGAATCCACAGCGTGGCCCGCAGTATTGCGGACGCCGATTGTCCGGAATCAGCTTTACCGTGGCCCTCATGACAAACAACGCCAACCTCAGCGCAACCGTCCAGGAGCCGTCGATGGCTGCCCCGATGACCGTGACCGACTGGCTGCTCGACTCTGACCCGGCCATCCGCTGGCAGGTGCTGCGCGATCTCACCGGCGCCTCGCCCGATGAGGTCGCTGCCGAGCGAGCTCGCGTGCGAGCACGAGGGCTGGGGCGCCCGGCTGCTGGCGCTCGAGGGCGCCGACGGGTTGTGGGACGGCGGCGCCTGCTTCCCGGCGTCCTACCGGGGCGACGAACCCGGCCAGCCCTGGACGGCGACGATGCACACCCTGCAGACCCTGCAGATCCTCGGACTCGATCCGGCGTCGGAGTCGGCTCGCCGGGCGATCGCGCTCATCGCCGAGCACGGGCGCTGGGAGCATGCCGGCCAGCGTTACTTCGATGGCGAGGTCGAGCCGTGCATCAATGGCAGGACGATCGAGGCGGGCGCCTACTTCGGGGTGGATGTCTCGCCGCTCGTCGACCGGATCCTCGGCGAGCGTCTGCCTGATGGCGGCTGGAACTGCGAGGCGGAGAACGGCTCGGTGCGATCCTCGTTCGACACGACGCTCACGGTGCTCGACGGGCTGCTGGAGTTCGAGCGCGCGACCGGCGGGTCCGCCGCCGTGCGTGAGGCACGGCGCGGCGGGGAAGAGTACCTGCTCGAGCGCGGCCTGTTCCGGCGCAAGAGCACGGGTGAGGTCGTCAGCCCGGAGTACCTCGACTTCGCCTTCCCGTATTACTGGCACTACGACGTGCTGCGCGCGCTCGACTACTTCCGGTCTTCGGGAGCCGGGCCCGACTCGCGGCTGGCCGGCGCCGTGGAGGTCGTTCGCTCGAGGCGGCAGCCGGACGGCCGCTGGCTGCTCGACGCCGTGCATCCGGGCCGCGTTCACTTCCCGCTTGAGGGTGGCGTCGGGGAGCCGAGCCGCTGGAACACCCTCCGCGCGCTCCGGGTGCTCGACTGGTGGAACGGCTAGCGGGATCCGTACCCAGCTGCTGGCCGCTGGCGGGCGCAGACCCTAGGCTGACATCAGCTTTCCGCCCATTTCACGTCACCGAGGATCTGCAGGCTCACCGGACGGAGCCAGGATGAAGGAACTCGAATCGCTCGACGCTGCCTTCGTCATCGACACATTCCTGCTGCTCCTGATCGGTATCGGACCCAAGATCGCGCTGGTGCCGTTCCTTGATGTGACCGCGGATATGGCCGAGGACACCAAGCGACGGGTCCTGCGCAAAATGCTGACCACCGCCGCAGTGGTCGCCGCGCTGCTCCTGGTTCTCGGCGGCCTGCTCACCAGGCTGCTGCACTTCTCGCCGGGCGCCCTGGGCGTCGCCAGCGGCATCATCCTGCTGATCATCGCCGTCACCATGGTGCTCGGCCAGAACGGGAATGACGGCGGTCACCCGGTCAAGGACCGGGACCCCATGCAGGTCGCCGTCTTCCCGCTGGCCGTGCCTTACCTGCTCAACCCAGCCGGGATCGTGGTGCTGGTCACCCTGTCGGCAGAGGCTCGCTCGATCGCCGTGCTCGCAGTGGCGGTTGGCGTGCTCGTCGTGGTACTTGCGATCGACGTCGCAGTATTCCGCTGGGCCGTCCAGGTCGGCAGCAAGCTGGACGCGAGCCGGATGCTCGTGACCGAGAAGGTGTTCGGATTTCTGCTCGCGGCGCTTGCCGTGCAACTAGCACTCGACGGACTGTCCGACCTCGGCGTTATCCACCTGACGACCGGCCACTAGGCGCAGGCCCGGCGGCAGGCCGCCGGCCGGGTCAGGACAGCTGCTGTGCCTTGCCTGCCTTCACCTTGGCGACCGACGTCGCAGACAGATCCGAGAACGTGTAGGCCGTCGCGACTCCGGCAGGCGTGACCGCCCACAGGCCCGGCACCGCGCTGCCGCCGAAGTCCGCGGCCTCCAGCGTTGACAGCGGCTGGCCCTTGTTCCAGTCCGCGGAGAGCTCGTACTGGGTGTAGGCGATGCTGCCGGTTCCGGTCCCGTTGTCGGTGAAGCTCACGTTGTTCCACAGGTACAGCGCGCCCGTGCTCTCGTTCCACAGGAACATGCCGATGCCGCCGGCGTCGTCGAGCGTTGCCAGCGTCCACTGGTTCCAGTCGTTCGTGCCGTCGGGCGTCGGCGTGGTGATGGAGAACGTGTTGTAATACGAGCCCGGCGCTGTCGCGTCGTAGTAGTCCAGGTAGTACCCGTTGACGGGATCGCCATTGATCGCGAGCAGATCAGGAAGGCCGGTGCCGTAGATCGAGCCGTAGGCATTGACGATCTGCAGCGGGTTGTCGCCGTTGGCGTCAGCGAACGTCCCGGACGGGACGGAGAACGTATCGCCAGAGTTTGTCTGCAGGGCCGATCCGTCGCCGCTGCCGGCCATCACCTCGCCGCCGCCGGCGTCGCTGCCCGACGGGAAGTACAGCAGGACATCCTGGAAGCCCCGGCCGATGAACTGGCCGGTGATCGCCTGAGCGCCGTCAAAGTCAGAAGGGCTGCCGGGACTGCTCGTGCCGTCGCCGTTCACTCCGATGTCGGTCGCGGGCGTCTTGACCCGGCCCTTGGCCGCGGCACCGGGCGCTGTCCTGCCGGTCGCCAGCCACAGTCCGGGAGCGAGCCCGGTGGTGTCGCCGACGGTCAGCAGGTCGGGCACGCCGTCGCCGTTCAGGTCCTTGTCCGCGGCCGCCGGGCTCAGCGTTGCGACGAAGTTGTCGAGCGTGCCGCCGCTCACCGTGCCGTCGGCCGCGACCGCGTACGCCGTCAGGCTCTGCGTCTGCCGTTCCGGGACGACGATCTGCACGCTGGCGGTGCCGGACGGCGCGGCGACCCTGACCAGCTTCCGCCGTTGAGCGAGTACCTTAAGCGACCGGGGTGCCCACGCCGGTCTCGGTGAAGGTAAAGGTGACCGAGGAGCCCACGGCGTAGGGGCCAAGACCGCCAAGCGGCGCGGTAATCGTCGGCGGCGAGATCGCCGTGGCCGCCGGGCGGAGGCCGCCGACGCAGTCGCTGTGGCGGCGAAGGCTGCCGCCAGAACCGTCACTGCTGTCAGGGCGCGGGCTGCTCGACCCATGGGCCTTCTCCTTTAAAGGCAGCGCACCCGGAGCGCCATTCACGGGCCGGCCGTCGGACCGTTGCAGATCGGCTCAGATCAGGCGAATAACTGATTTCCCCGGATACCAGCAATAGCGAACCAGGCCGGGACGCTCCGGTCAAGGTCTAGGTCAAGGTCACGGCGCGCGGTAAAGCTCGGCTACCCGCTTGAACTGCCCGACCGAGCGATTGACCGGCACATCGTGCTTCTCCATCTCCCGGATGATGTCGTCGCTGACGGTGGACAGGAAGCCGATCCCGTCGGCGCTGCCGCGCAGCCGGAACCAGACCGCGGTCCGGCTGAACGCGGTGGCGACCAGCTCCGCTATCGCCAGCTCGTCGTAGCGGGCCTCCCAGGTCGGCACGATCCAGCGGCTCCAGATGGTGCCCTGAAGGCGGACTCCCCAGTCCATGAGCTCGAGCCGGACCAGCGGACCGCCGGTCGTGATCGCCCGGCACAGCACGCCGCCGTAGAAAATGCGCTGCCGGTCACCGGCCGGGACCTCGATCCGGCGGCCGCAGGCAGAGGCCCGCATCTTCCAGGTCACCAGGGCCGTGATGGTCAGGATGACGAGCACCCCGACCAGGATGCCAATCAGCATCAGCTTCTCCTCTGCCAGCCAGCTCAGGACCAGAGGTTGGGCTGGAGCATGAACTCGGCGCATTCGGTGTCCCCGGCCGCTCTCCGCTGACCGGCCGAGGGGTCAGACCCTCGAAGTATGCCTTCCGCGGCCAGCGGGCGCGACGAGGAGCAGCACCGGGCCCCGCCCGGCGCCCGGTGCCTGCCGTCCGAAGTAAGCTCGACGGTCATGAGCGACAAGCCGGGTAGTACCACGACAGCGCCGTCAGGCACCCCGCAGTCAGCCAGTCCTGAGCCGCCGGCCGCCAGGCGCGTGCCCTCGGAGCGGACCCACCACGGCGACACCTTTGTTGACCATTTCGCCTGGCTGACGGCGAAGGACGACTCCGAGACGATTGCCTTCCTTGAGGCTGAGAACGCCTACACCGAGGCCCTGACCGCCGGTCAGGCGCCGCTGCGCGAGGCGATCTTCGGCGAGATCAAGTCCCGGACCAAGGAGACCGACCTGTCGGTCCCCGTCCGCGACGGCGGCTGGTGGTACTACTCGCGGACGATCGAGGGCCAGCAGTACGGCATCAGGTGCCGCCGGGCCGTCCGGCCCGACGACGCCGGCCCGCCCATGACGGAGGACGGCGGGCCGCTCGACGGCGAGCAGATCCTCATCGACGGGAACGCGCTAGCGGGCGACAACCCGTTCTTCTCGATGGGCGCCTTCGACGTGAGCCCGGACGGGAACCGCCTGGCGTACTCGGTCGACCTGGACGGCGACGAGCGCTACACGATGCGGTTCAAGGACCTGGTGACCGGCGAGCTCTCGGCCGACGAGATCCCGGACACCTACTACGGCACGGCCTGGTCTGGCGACGGCTCCGCGCTCTTCTACATCACCGTGAACGATGCCTGGCGCCCCTACCGGGTCTGGCGGCACATCGTCGGCACCCCGGCCACCGAGGACGTGATCGTCTACCAGGAGGACGACGAGAAGTTCAACGTCGGCGTCGGCCTGTCCCGGAGCAAGCGCTATCTGTGGATCGGCTCAGCCAGCTCGCTGACCAGCGAGGTCCGGGTGCTGGACGCCGCCACTGCGACGGGGGAGTTCACCGTCGTCGCGCCGCGGCGGCCGGGCGTCGAGTACGACGTCGAGCATCAGGTACTGCCGGACGGTTCCGAGCGGTTCCTGATCCTGCATAACGACGGCGCGCTGAACTTCGAGCTGGCGCAGGCCCCGGTCACCAGCCCGACCGACTGGACCCCCCTCATCCCGCACTCCGCGACACCAGGCTGCTGTCCGTCGACGCGTTCGCCGGCCACCTCGTGGTGTACCTGCGCCGCGACGGGCTGACCGGCCTGCGGGTGCTCCCGGCCAGCGGTGCCGCCTACGAGATTGACTTCCCCGAGCCGATCTACCAGGTCGGACCCGGCGCGAACCCGGAGTACGACACTGACACCTACCGGCTCGGCTACGTCTCCATGGTCACGCCTAACTCCGTCTACGACTGCGACGTCACCACCGGCGAGCTGACCCTGCTGAAGCAGAGCGAGGTTCTGCCCGGTCCGGACGGAGTCCCCTACGATCCGGCCAGCTACGAGCAGAGCCGCCTGTGGGCGACGGCCGAGGATGGCACGCAGGTTCCGATCTCGCTGGTCCGCCGTAAGGGCACGCCGCGTGACGGGACGGCCCCGTTCCTGCTCTACGGGTATGGCAGTTACGAGATCTCGATCGACCCGAGCTTCTCGATCGCGCGGATCTCACTGCTCGACCGCGGCTTCGTCTTCGCGATCGCGCACATCCGCGGCGGCGGCGAGATGGGCCGCAGCTGGTACGACAACGGCAAGATGCTCAGGAAGATCAACACGTTCACCGACTTCATCGCCGCCGCGCGGCACGTCGTCGCTGACGGCTGGACAACGCCGGAGCGGCTGATCGCGCGCGGCGGCTCGGCCGGCGGCCTGCTCATGGGCGCCGTGGTGAACATGGCACCGGACGCGTTCGGCGGCATCGTCGCGCAGGTACCGTTCGTCGACGCGCTGACCTCGATCCTCGATCCGACGCTGCCGCTGACGGTGCCCGAGTGGGAGGAGTGGGGCGACCCGCTGCATAACCCCGAGGTCTACCGGTACATGAAGTCGTACTCGCCGTACGAGAACGTGGCCGCGGGCGCGGTCTATCCGCCGATCCTGGCCATCACCAGCCTCAACGACACGCGCGTGCTGTACCACGAGCCGGCCAAGTGGATCGCGCGGCTGCAGTCGGAGGCAAAGGGCGGCCCGTTCCTGCTGAAGACCGAGATGACGGCGGGACACGGCGGCCGCAGCGGCCGCTACGACGCCTGGCACGAGGAGGCCCTCGTGCTCGCCTGGATTATCACCGCGGCAGGCGCCCTGGGGTGACCGGTCATGATCGTGGTGACTTCGCGTGCCTATAGGACGCGAAGTCACCACGATCAGCGCCGACGCCGGTATCAGGGGCCGGGGACCTGATCCCAGCGCCGGTAGCCGGTCAGCCGGGCCCAGGCAGTCCACGCGAGCAGCCCCGCCATGCTCGCCATCGCGGCGCCGGTGCGCACGACGCCGGTCTCCGCGTCCCAGGACTCGCAGGCCAGCCCCTGGTCCATCGGCGTCGTGGCGAGCGCCGCCAGCGCGTTGCCGAGCGAGTCATCGCCGTCCAGCAGCCGGGCTGCCAGGTCGAAGCCGGACGGGAACGGGAAATGCGGCGCTCCCGCTCCGGGGAAGACGCCAGGGTAGTGATGCTTGTACCCGCTGACCAGCCAGGCCGTAGTGGCGTCCTGAACTGCCGGGTCCTCCGCCAGCAGACCCCAGAACGGCAGGCCGCGCAGGCCGAGCGGCGGCTCGTCGCGGATCTCCAGCTGGCCCGCGGCATCACAGGCCCAGGCCCAGATCGGTCCGTCCGGGCCGTCGGCAATCAGCCCGGAGCGCAGCTCAGCGCGGATCTCGCTGGCCCGTTCGCGCAGCTCACCCGAGCGCAGGTCCAGGTCGGCCGGGCTGACCTCGACCAGGTCCGCTGCCGCATCGAGCGCCGCGGCCAGCAGCGCATTGCAGGTCGTGACGTACGGGAAATCGGTGGGGTCGTCGGTCGGCAGCAGGAAGGTTCCGTACAGCTCCCTGGACGGATGCCGCCAGGGCGCGACGAGCGCCGGGAGCTGGCGGATCGCCTGAGCCACCGGCGGCTCGGACAGCACGCCCCGGTCGCCCGTCGCCCGCACGTACCGCCAGATCGCGAGTACGGGCGCCGCGGCCTGATCGAGCTCGAATCCCGGGTACAGCGGCGTTCCGTTCAGGTACAGCGCATGCTCGGCGACTCGCGCCCCGGCTGCCGCCAGCGACGCGACCAGGACCTCCCTGGCCCGCGCGACATCCGCGAGCAGCAGCGCGGGGAACGTCCAGCAGTACGCGTCCCGGCTCCAGAACGCACCGCACACGTAATACTGCGGGCTGCGCGAGGTGACGATGACCGGCTTCCCGGTGTCGAGGCAGTCGCCCTGCGCGAAGAAGTAGTTGAAGAACAGGTTCGAGTTGATGCGCTCGCGCAGACCGGACGGCGCGTCGTCGGGAACCGGCAGCTCGCGCTCCGCGAGCCAGCTGAGCGTCGAGTCGAGCAGCGCATCGAAGCCGCGCCGCCGCAGGTGCAGGGCCGTCACGGCGGCTCCGTCCGGCTCCGGTGCGACCGCCAGGTAGACATCGGCGGTCAGCTCCCCGCCAGGCGGCACGTCGGCTGTCCGCCGCGCACGCCAGCCCGGCTCGGAGTTATCAGCGGGTCCGGGTGGCGGTGACGGGCTGGCCGCGAGCGGTCCCGGTTCCCCGTCGCCAGCCGCGGCCGGGCTGGACGAGCTGCCGATGTCCAGCCCGTTCCCGCCCTGGATCGCGATCGCCAGCACCGGCAGGCCCGCAGTGAGCGCGATCACCCGGCTGCCGGTCCACGGGTCGTCGCGGACGGTGAGCTCGCCGGCCAGCGGCTTCGGCCGCAGGTGCGCGACGCTGCTGGCGGCCCACGACCCTGACCAGCCGAGTTCCACCCTGGCCGTGGCCGGGCCGAGGTTCCGGTAGTGCAGGCGGAATGCCGCGCCCCGCTCGCCGACCGGCACGCAGTACCACGCGGTCGCGCTGCCGCCGGCCCACTCAGTCCGCAGCTGCGGTATCCAGTTGGCAGCGCGCTGCCAGGACGGATTCATGGCGATGGCGCGGCCGTCCACGGTGAGCTCCGGGCGGAGCAGGCCGCCGGCGCCGCCATGCGCCTGGACCAGGCCGCTGACGCGCTCGAGCAGCACGCCGAGCGAGCGAACCGAGCCGTCGTCCAGGCTGATCTCCGGCAGCGACAGCCAGAGATTTCCGGCTGGCCAGAACCGCGGCGGGTCACTGATCTGCGGCGCGCTCGTCACCAGGTGCGCGGCACTGTGCGGACGCGATGACATCAGCCGGCCGCCTGCAGGCCGAGCAGCCGGGCGGCGTTCCCGGCGAAGATCAGGTGCCGGTCGCCGGCGGACAGTCCCAGCTGGCCGGCAATCCTGGTCTGCTCGTCGTAGTAGGCCCGCACCAGACCCCGCGGGAAATGGGCCGAGTCGGAGCCGAACAGGATGCGCTCAGGGCCGATCGTCTCGGTGAACTTGCGGAACAGGTCCGCCAGCGTCAGCGGGTAGGGCATCCAGCGGATCCATTCGTTGTTCCCTGACGTGTCGACGCAGACGTTGCGGCAGGCCCAGGCCAGCTGCAGCAGCTCGCCGGGGTATCCGCAGCCGAAGTGCGGGACGACGAAGGTCGCATACGGAAAAGCCTTCGCGACGTCGTGCAGCCTCAGCGGACTGATGTTGACGTGTGCCGCTATCCCGCCGCCGCCGTCCAGCGTGCCGAAATGCACGAGCACGGGGATCTGCAGGTCCTCGGCCGCCTGCCAGACCGGCCACAGCGCCTCATCGTCGATCGGCCCGGCAAGCGCGGGCGCGATGACCTTGTAGCCGCGCAGGCCGTCCTCGGTCACCGCCCGGCGCAGCTCGGCGGCCGCGCCGGGCAGGAACGGGTCGTGGTGCGCGAACCCGACCATTCGCGGTCGGCCGGCGATGGCGGTGGCGAGCAGCTTGTTGCCGCCGCCGGTCACGAACGCGACGGCTTCGAGCTGCCCGCCCTCGATCTCAGCGGACCAGCGGTCCGCCTGAATGTCGGCTGGCGGTTCAGACCCTTCTGGATACGGGAACGCCCAGGCATCCCACCACTGCTCCTGATACCAGCGCCAGTTCTGCCTGAGCTGGGCCAGTTTCCTGTCGCCGTGCTGCCAGCGGTAGGCCTCCTCGGCTGGCGAGGGCGCCGCATCGGGAACCGGGAAATGGCAGTGAAAATCGATGATGGGGAAGCCCCAGCGGCTATCGCGCATCACAGCCGTTCCCGGACCTCGGCTAGCAGTCCGGCCGGGTCGTGGCTCACGCGGCCGCCGGCGATCGTGCCGAGCACCTCGATGGCGCCGATCTTCTCGTCCGGGACGGTCAGCGGATCGTCTGCGAGCAGCACCAGGTCCGCGGCCTGGCGCGGCGGCGATGCTGCCCCGGTGCTGCTCGGCCCGGGCGGCCCGCGCCGCTGCGATCGTGTACGCGGCGAGCGCTTCGGCGGGGCTGACCCTCTCAGCGGGGCCGTGCACGGTGCCGCTCGCGGACAGTCGCTGCACCATGGCCTGCATGCCGCGCAGCGGCGAGCCGGGAGCGACCGGCCGGTCGGAGCTGCCCGCGACCGCGATGCCGGCGTCCATCAGGCTGCGGGCGCGGAACACCTCGGTCAGCCGCTCGGCTGCCACGACCTCGCCGAACAGGTCGCCGAACTCAGTCACCAGCATCGGCTGCGTCACGACGGTTATCCCGGCGGAGGCGAGGCGCCCCAGCTGATCCGGGCGGATCAGTGCGCCGTGCTCGATCCGGTGGCGCGGGTGCGCTACCTGGACGGGAGCTGGTCCGCCGGCGCCGGAGGACGCCTCAGCCAGTGCGTCAAGCACCAGGTCGATGGCATGATCGCCCATGGCATGCGCGGCGACCTGCCAGCCGGCCCGGTGCGCGGCGATGATGTCGCGGCGCAGCAGCGCGGGGTCGTTGTCGAAGTCCGGCTTGCCGTCGGCTCCCTCAATGCCGAGGCCATCGACCCAGATTTTCATCGCCCCGAGGCTGAGCCAGTCGCTGCCGAAGCCGGTGTGGACGCCGAGATCCAGGCCGCGGTCGATGGCGTCGTCCTGGTGCGCGGCCAGCTCATGCATCATCTCGTTGTGCACCATCAGCTGCGCGCGGGCGCGGAGCCAGCCGCTGCGCTCGGCGAGCTGGTAGGCCGCGATCTCCACCGGGCTGTGGTCAAGGCCGGGGCAGCCGATGCCGGCGTCGGTGAAGCTCGTGATGCCCTCGGCCGCATACTGCCGCGTGGCCTCGTCGATCGCGCGGGCCAGCTGCTGCGCTGATGACGGCCCCACGTAGTCCTTGACGAGGTCCATCACGGCCTCCTCGAGGAGGCCGTTCGGCCGGCCGGACGGGTCGGTGCCGATGCGGCCGCGGTCGGCAGTCGTTCCGGCGGTGATGCCGACAGCCGCGAGCACGGCGCTGGACACCACGCACTGGTGACCGGAGAAGTGCGTCAGCCAGACCGGCCGGCCGCCCGCCGCACGGTCAAGCTCGTCCCTGGTCACGTGCTCGCCCAGCGGCAGCCCGGCGCCGTAGCCGGTGCCGATGACCCAGTCGTCGGCGGCGAGACCGGCGCTGTACTCGGCAACGGCCCCGAGGATCGCGCTGGCGCCCTGAACTCCGGTCAGGTCGAGCAGCACAAGGCTGAGCCCGAACGACGTGGTGTGGCAGTGCGCATCGTGGAAGCCGGGCACCAGCACCGCGCCGCCCGCCGCCACGACGCGGCTGGCCGGCAGCCCCAGTACTTCCTCGTCGAGGCCGACGATCTGGCCGTCCCAGATGCCGACAGCCGTAGCCGTCGGCCGGCCTGGGTTAACTGTCCGGATTCGCGTATCACGTATCAGCAGGTCAAGCACATGAGCAAGGGTGCCACTCGCAGGCCCGCGCCGTACGTGAAGGGGTCTGATCGGCCGTTACGCCCGGCCAGGTCAGGCCGTGTCACAGCGAAGTCACACCTGGCCGGCTCTGCTGTCTGCCGTAGTCGCGCCGGCCTGCCCGGCGAGCCGCACGCACAAGCCGCACGTAAAGGACAGCCGATGCGCGAGCGCTGGCATGATCCCGAGCCGGACTGGCCAGGCTGGCCCGACCCGCCAGCTGACCCGGCACGTCCGGCGGCCGCGCGCGGCTCCCTTCCCGCACCGGGCGGGCCGGCGCGACTGCAGGCCGCATCGGCGGCCGGGCCCTCAGCATTCGGGCAGGCCGCATCGGGACTCCGGTGGCCGCCCGCGGACTCGTGGTGGCCGGGGTCCGGGCCGGCTCCGGGCCGGGCTCCGGGCCGCGGATCGGACCGGGGGACGGACCTGACGCGGCGACCGCGCTGGATTCCGATCCCGGCAGCGGCAGCCGACGGCCTGGACTGGCTTCTCGCCGACCCGCCAGTCGCGCCTCTCCGGGGGGAAAATGCACCTTTTTCGCGAGCTGACGGCGCGCCGGCCGCGTCAATGCCGGGGGTGGGTGGGCGTTTTGCCGCAGAATGGTGGCCGGCAGGTGCATCGTCGCGCCCGGACTCATTAGACCGGGAGCGCGGGAGACGCGCGAAAACGGACGGAGGTGTGATGGTTCGCAGGGCCCTACTCGAACGCAGCGATCAGCTCACTGCCGACGATGATGAGGCACTGCCCCCGCTCCGGCCGCAGTCCGCTCGCGCCGGCCACACCGCCGCGCCCTGGCGCGGATCCGGCGGCCGGTGGCTTGTCTGGGTTGCGCGGGCCGTCGCCTGGGCGGTGCTCCTCCTGATCGGATACCGGGGCGTACTCGCGATCGTCGAGGGAACGGGCACGACCCCTCCCGCCGCCACCCCCGCCAGCGCGCCGTCCTCCGCCGGATCGCAGTTCCCGGTCACCGCAGCGGAGGCATACGCGCTCGAGTTCGGCGGCGTGTACCTCAACTTCAGCCCGTCGACCGCGGCCGCGCGCAGCAGGGACCTGGCCAGCTTCGTCGCTCCGGGCACTGACAGCCAGCTGGGCTGGAACGGCGCTGGCTCGCAGCACGTGCTCGACGAGCAGGTCTCGGCGATCAGGGTGACCGGGGCGCACACCGCGGTCGTCACGCTGCTGGCACGGGTAAGCGGCGGCCGGCTCATCCAGCTCGGCGTGCCGGTCTACGCTGCGGGCGGCGGCCTCACCGTGTCCGGCAACCCTGCGCTGCTCCCCGGGCCGGCCAGGGCAGTTCAGCCTGCTGCCACCCAGCAGACTTCGGACCAGGCCACCGAGACCGAACTGCAGGGTCAGCTCCCGGCCTTCTTTGCGGCGTATGGCAGCGGTGACGAGGCGACGCTGGCCCGGTTCGCCGCTCCCGGAGCGCACATCAGCGGCCTCGGCGGCGGCGTGACCTTCTCCGCGATCGACAGCGTGTACGCACCGGCGGGCGGCTCGACCCGCCAGATCTCGGTGACCGTGACCTGGCAGCTGCCAGCCGGTGCGGGGACCTCGGCAGGCGTCAGCGGTGCCCCGGCGGAGCTGCAGATGACCTATCAGCTGACCATCGTCCGCCAGGACGGCAGCTGGGACGTCCAGTCGATCGGCGCCGCTACGCAGGCGCAGCCGCAGGGGTCGCCGTGACCCGACGAGGCAGCAGACAGCTCGCACCCGCTCCCGACGGCCGCGCTCACTCACCCCCGGAGATTCGATGTCGGCTCAACTCCTTATCGCCGCTGCACATCCCCTGGCGCTCAGCACATCCGGCCTTGTGTCTTATCTGCAGGGCCTTTTCGGCCCGCTTTTCCTGGGCATCGTCGGTATCGTCGCGATTTTCTTCCTGTTCACGCGCGAGATCATCCGCTTCGTTCAGTTCATCGTCCTCGCCATTGCCATCGCCGTTGTTTTCTATACGCCGAGCATTGTGCAGACGATCGCGTCCGGTATCGCGAATGCGCTCGGAGTGCACTGACCGGCAGCGCGTGCTGAGCGGGGACCGGCTTCCGGCTGGTCTCGCAGCGAGCGGACGGAAGGAGGCGGCGCATGGAACTACCGACGTATACCAACATCTGGAAGATCGAGAAGCGGCTCTACAAGCTCTATGACTTCCGGCTGCCCATGCCGCTGCCGATCGGCCAGGTAGCGGCGTTCCTCGCCATCGCGGTGCCGTACATGCTGATCCTCACCCTGGCCGGGATGCCGTTCAGCCACACGTGGGTCTGGCTGTATGTGCTGCCGCCCGGCGTGCTGGCCTGGCTGGTGACGCGGCCTGTTCTGGAGGGCAAGCGGCTGCCCGAGCTCGTGCTGTCCCAGCTGAGGTATCTCGCCGAGCCGCGGACCTGGTGCCGGATGGCGCCGCTGGCGGAGAAGGACGAGATCGCGGTCGCCGCCCGAGTGTGGCGCCGCTCGCCCGCGCTTGATCGCGCCGCAGGCTCGACGCCGCCGCGGCTCGACTGCGCCGCCGCCGCGACGGCTCGACTGCCGCGGCGGGCCCGGAGACAGCGCCTGCCCTGCCGGCCAGGGCTGCGGTGCCCGTCGCCGCGGTGGCTGAGATACCCGCGCGTCAGACTGCCCCGCCGTGCCCGCCGGTCGCCGACAGCCGCGGACGCGCCTGCGCGCGCGATCGCGCCGTCTCCTGCGCCGGATCTTGCTGCCGCCGAGCCCATCGCGGCCGACGTGGTTCCGCAGCGCCCGGTCTGGCCCAGCAGGCCTGCCATCTCGGCGCGCACCCGGATCGCGAGCGCAGGCCCGCCAGCTCCGGCCGCGCCGCGAGTGAGCCCGCCAGAAGTCCCGCCGCGAGTGAGCCCGCCGCAGCCGCGCCAACTGCGGCTGACGCCGGCGCGGCGAGTCAGCGAGACCGGTCAGCGGCAGCAGTCCCGGAGCCGGTTCAGCCCGCCGCCAGAATCAAGGTCACCGGCGGGGCGCCACCAGTGCGGGTTCAGCAACCGGCCGCCGCGCTGTCGCCTGCGGAACCGCTGCCGCGCGCCGCGCCGCCCGCGCCGTGCCGCCCGTGCCGTCGTCGCCGCCCGCGCCGTCGCCGCTGCCCGCGCATCTGGCGCATCCGGCGACCGCTGCACCGGAGCGGCCAGCAGTTCTCCCCGAGCGCCCCGTGGCTATCCCGGAGCGCCCCGCGAGCTATCCCGGAGCGCCCGGCGGCCGCACCGCTGCCGCCTGCGGGATCACCGGCGCCCCCGTCGCGGCCGGCGCTGACCGTCCGTGCCGATGCCGGAGCCTCGCGCCCGCTGCCCGTCGTCGAGCGCGCGCTTCGCACGTCCGCGGGCGCCCGTCCGAACGGCTGGCACGACCGCGTCGTCGTCGTCCCCGGCGGCCACCGGCCGGGCAAGCCCGACCAGCTCCAGCGCGACCAGGCCAGAGCGCGGCTGCCGCTGGACGGCCCGACTCGCATCGTCGTTCTCGGCTGCACCGCGGGTGCGGGCCAGACCGTGACGACCCTGCTGACCGGACAGTTCCTCGCGGCCCTCCGCGGCGAGGCAGTGGCCGTGCTGGATCTCGGCCCCCGTCCCGGCTCGCTCACCGAGCAGGCCCGCCGGATCCCGCGGCTGCTGCCAGCCAGGCAGGCCGCCGTCGCTGAGCGCGGGTCAGAAGAACCACCATCACGGCGGGAACGAGGCCTTCAGGTCGTCACCGCCGACGAGCAGGACGGCAGCCCGGCCGACGCGAGCCAGCTCATCGACGCGGTAGTTGCCAGGTACCCGCTCACACTGGCCGATCCCGCGGCCGCGCAGGTACCCCGTGCGCTGCAGGCCGCCGATCAGCTGGTTCTGGTCGCTCCGGCAAGCCCGGACGCGGCCGGCGCACTGGCGATGACGCTGGAGTGGCTGGACGGTCACGGGCAGGCGGATCTCGCCAGGCGCGCAGTCACGGTCCTGAACGGCGTCAGCGCCGACACCGCAGCCCACATGGATAAGGCAGCCGCCGTCGCAACCGGGCGGTGCCGGGCGATCGTACGCGTGCCGTGGGACGGGCAGTTCGACGGCGACGGCGCGCTCGTGGTCGCCACCGTGCAGGCTTACACGGCGCTGGCCGGCGTGCTGATATCGGGCCTTGATGGCGCAGGCCGGTCCCCGTCAGCTCAGGGCCAGTCAGCTCAGGGCCACTCAGCTCAGAGCCAGCGAGGCCGGCGGCCGTGAGTGCGCGAACGGCCGGGCGGACCCGGCTCTCAGTCCGGTACCTCGACGACCGGATCGTGCTCACCGACACGCACGCCTGGGCCTACTACCGGATACCGACTGTCTCCTACGAGTTCACGACGCCGATCGAGCGGGAGGCACTGGCCACCAGCATCACTGTCGCGCTTGCCGCGATCCGGATGGCCGATGCCGAGGTGCATCTGCGCATCGCGCACCGGCCCTACCCCGCGGCCGAGTGGGCGACCAGGCTCGATGCCACCTCGGATGGCGGCTCCGGCTGGCTCGGCTACCTGGAGGAGATGTACCGGCACGTCTGGGCGAAGGACTTCTGGACGAAGGAGGTCTACCTCGGCGTCCGCCTCGGCCAGCGGGGCGTCCGGGCGCAGCTGTCGGGTGGCCTGCTGGCACAGCTGACCAGCTCCTACCGGGCGGCAGAGCAGGCACTCGGCGTTGTCGATGAGGCGGTGCCCGCTGCCGAGATCGCACGCTGGACCGATCAGGCCGAGCGCCTCGGCCGGGCGCTGTCGGCCAGCGCGCTGTCAGCCAGGCACGCCAGCTCGGACGAGGTGGCATGGCTCTTCCGGCATGCGCTCGCCGGAACGGTCACCGAGCCTCCGCCGTCGGCCGCCCGCCGCCGTACCTGGGGCGCCGGCGAGATCGAGTCGCTGCTGGAAGGCCAGGTCGACAACGGCCGCACGGTGCTGCGGCTGTCACATCCGGGAGGGGAGTCGTGGACCGCGTTCCTGTCGTTCGCGCGGTTCCCGGACGTCATGTACTTCCCGGAGGGAGAGCCGTGGCTGCACTACGCGGATGCGCTGCCGTTCCCGGTCGAGGCCTCGCTCCGGATGAAGCTGATCGCACCCGCCAGGGCAAGCAAGGACGTCGGCCGGCGGCTCGCGCACGCCAGGGACATGGACGCCCACATCAGGGAAGCGGGCGCTGACCTGCCGATCGCCCTCGCCGAGCAGATTGAGGCCGCCCGCCTGCTTGAGCACGGGATCACCAAGGAGCGCCTTCCGTTCGTGTACGGCTGGCACCGGCTGATGGTGAGCGCGCCGGACCGCGACATGTGCGTCCGGCGGGCGGAGGCCGTGATCGAGCACTACCGGGACGCCGGGATCGACGTGGTCAACTCGACGGGCGATCAGTTCTCCCTGCTGTGCGAGTCGCTGCCGGGTGACCGGGTCAGGCTGAACTCCTACCTGCAGCGTCAGCCGCTTTACACGGTGGCGGGCGGGATGCCGACCGCGACCGTCGATCTCGGCGACCGGGTGGCGCCGGACGCGGGCTGGGTCGGGCCCTACATCGGCGAGACGCTGGGCCGGGCGCGAGCAGTCGTGCACTTCGATCCGCTGGTCGCCGCAGCCCGGAACCGGCCGACTGCCGTCGCGATCACCGGTGAGCCCGGCGGCGGGAAGACCACGCTCGCCCTCCTGATGATCCTGCAGCTCGCGCTGCGCGGCGTGACCGTCGCCGTCATCGATCCCAAAGGCGATGCCGAGTCGCTGGCCGGCTGGCTGTCGGCGCGCGGGCGGCAGGCCAGGGTGGTGCCGCTCGGCAGCGCCGCGCCGGGACTGCTTGACCCGTTCTCGTTCGGCGACGACCTGGCCGAGCGCCGGACGATGGCGACCGAGACACTCCGCCTGCTGCTGCCGAGGATGAGCGAGGAACGCGAGAGTGCCATGATTCAGGCCGTCGCGGCGGTCGCGGCGGGAGAGCAGCCGAGCCTTGGCAAGGTCGTAGCGCACCTGGAGAGTTCCGGAGACCCGGCTTCGGTCAACCTCGGCGCCGTGCTCAGGTCAATGTCGGAGATGCGGCTCGCCCGGCTGTGCTTCTCGCCGTCCGGCGGGCAGCGGATCGACGCGGCGGGCTGGACCACCGTGTTCACGCTGGCCGGGCTGACCCTGCCGGACACGGCGGTCGGCCGGGACGACTACTCCTATGAGCAGCGGCTGTCGGTGGCGCTGCTGTACCTGGTGTCGCAGTTCGCCCGGCGGCTGCTGAACGGCATGGACAGGCGCCTGCCGAAGGCGATCTTCCTGGACGAGGCCTGGGCGATCACCTCCACGCCGCAGGGCGCCAAGCTCATCCCCGAGGTCTCGCGCATGGGCCGCTCCCGCAACACCGCGCTGATCATGGTCTCGCAGAACGCCGGCGACCTGCTGAACGAACAGGTCACCAACTGCATCTCCAGTGTTTTCTCGTTCCGGTCCTCTGAGCAGACCGAGGTCGCCAGCGTGCTGGCGCTCCTCGGCCTTGAGCAGTCAGCCGAGCACAAGGCAGTGCTGCGCGCGCTGGGCAACGGCGAGTGCATCTTCCGAGATCTGGACGGCCGCGCAGGCAGGATCGGCGTCGATCTCATTTCCGACGACCTGCGTCAGTGCCTGGACACGAACCCGACCCGAGCCCGCCCTGGCGAGGTGCCAGCCGGGCTGCCGGCCGACGAGCCAGTCCAGCCGGGGCCCGGCTGACCTGGCCGCCGGAGCGGCGACGACAACCCCCACAGGAGCCCCCCGGATGCGCAGACTCCGCCTTCCGCGCCATGCGGTTGCTGCCATGGCCGCGGTCGCGGCTGCCCTGGTGCTGCCCTTCGGCGCGCCACGACAGCGGCGCGGCAGCGGTGCACGGTGCCGGGCAGGCGGCGATCACCCGGGCCGCCGGCGAGCGCGGTGCCGTCAGGACCGATGCGGTTATCATCCGCACCGCCACGACGGGGGCCGCCGACGCGTCGGCAGCCACGACCACGGCCACTGCGCCACCACGGCTACTGCGACCACCACAGGCACTGCGGCCACCACGGCGGCAGAGGCGGCTGCGGCCAGCGGCGGCCTCTGCTCGGTACCGGGCATCGGCGACATCGGCGGCCTGCTCGGGTTCTGCTCCCTCGGCACATCCGGCCTGACCGGAGACCTGAACAACATCTGCCAGCCCTCGCTGCCCGAGCCGGAGCCCGCCAACTCGGGCATCGACTCAATGGTGGCGCCCCCGCCCTCGTCCTCGGGCAAACAGCCGGCCACCCTGTACGACGAGTACGGCGTCGCGGGCGACTACTGGGCGGCAACCAACCTGCAGTGCTCCGACATGACATCCCTCATCGGCAACAACGTCGCCGGCATGGTGTTCGACGCTGCGAAATCGCTCGACCGGGTCACGATCACCACCTACCAGTCCGCGGCCGGCAACGGCATCATCAGCTGGCTGCAGCGGGTCACCGACAAGCTCATCACCAGCCTGGGCAACGCCATCTACTTCCCGTACCTGGCGGTCGTGGTCATCCTTGCCGCGATCTGGCTGGCCTGGCAGGGACTCATCCGCAAGCGCGGCACCAGGACAATCGAGGGCACGATCTGGATGATCGTCGCCTGCGCGGCGGCGCTGTTCCTCATCGGCAAGCCGGCCGAGGTCACCGGTCTCGGCGCAGGTGTCTCCAATGGCATATCGCAGGCACTCAACGTCGCGTTCGCCAAGCTGCCGAGCCCGGGACCGAGCAGCTGCGTTCCCCTCCAGAAGGGCGATCCGCAGGTCCCGCCGTCCACCTACAGCTACACCTCAGGCAACACCGTCGTCGATCAGAACGCGGACGAGCTCTGGACGGTGCTGGTCTGCAAGCCGTGGCTGGTCGGAGAGTTCGGCACCTCGGCGTACTCGACCGGTACCGGCAAGCCGACGGCGGTCAACACCTACGGCCGGTCGCTGCTGTGGGCTCAGGCGATCGCGGTCAATGAGAAACCCACCAGCGCGCTGATCCAGGCGAAGCAGTCCGCTTACGCCGGGATCGCCAGCAGCATCCAGACCAATGACCCCGCGATCTATCCGCTGTTCCAGGGGAACCAGTGGACAACGCGGCTGGAGGTTGCCTTCGCCGCGCTGTTCGCGGCGGTCGTCGCCGGAGTGCTTGTGCTGCTGATCTCAGTCACGCTGATTCTGCTCAAGCTGAGCTTCCTGCTGCTGCTGATCGTCGGCCCGTTCTTCCTGCTCATCGGAACGCATCCGGGATTCGGCCGGGTGGTGGCATTGCGCTGGGTCGAGATGCTCGTCGGCGTGCTGCTCAAGCAGGCCGCGATTGCGCTGGTCCTGAGCCTGCTGCTGTACTGCTACGCCCTGATCATGGGCACGAGTGACCTCGTGCTGCCGTGGGCGCTGAAGATCCTCATGATCGCGCTCGTCACGGTCGCCGCGTTCATCTACCGCAAGCCCTTCCAGCACCTGTTCTCCGCGGTCGGCTACGGCGTCATCGGCTCGGAGCAGCGCGCCGAGCTCGATCTCGCCAGAGCCGGGGCAGCCGCCCGTGCCAACACCAGGGCAGCGGCGACGGTCGCCGTTCCCGGATTCGCCGCCTACCGGGCCGGCCGGTGGGCCCGCCGTAACCCCGGTCAGGCAGCTGGCCTGGCCCTGGCGGCGGCGTCCGGCGGGGCCGCGACCGCGGCTGCCGCCGGCCTGCAGGCAGGCGAGCCGGGCGCCGGAGCCGGCACCGAGGCCGGCATCGCGGCCGACGGCACGACCGGCGCGGCCGATGCTGCCGGTGGCCGGACTGCACTATCCGCGCGAGCGCGCGCTGCCGCCGGGGCAGCAGCGAAATCGGCCGGAACGGAGACCGAGCCGCCGCCGCTCAATCTGCCCGCACGGAACGGCTCGGTGCCGGCGGCCAGCGTGGCCAGTGCTCCTGGAACGGCCGCGCGCGGGCGGCATCGCCGGGACTGCTGCCGCGGCAGCCGGGGCAGGTCCCGCAATCCGGCCCGCCGGGGCACCGCGGTCCAGTCGCAGCGACCGCCGCGGCCAGATCCGCCGCCGGCGCGTCGGCTGCAAGCGGTCCGCCGCCTGTCATCGGCGGTGCTGCGGCCCGCGGCGGTTCGGCCGGCAGTGCTGTGCGGCCGGCGGTGGTTCGGCTGGCGGTGGTTCTGCCGGCTCGGCCGCAACAGGCGCGCCCGCGCCGGGTGCCTGGCCGCTCGGCCGCTCGGCCGCCCCGTCGCCTGCCGCGCTCCGGCCGCCCGCGGCGGCGTCACCGCGGCAGGCATCTCCCTCGCCGGCCGTCGGGTCCGGCGGCGGTCAGTCGCCGGCGCCGGCCCAGCGCGGACCGGCGCCAGTCCAGGGTGGACCGCGTTCCGCCAGCTCTGGAACTCCCGCGCCCGGCCGGCCCGTCAGAACGCCCGGCGGCGGACCGTCGTCCCGGCGGCAGGTTCCCCAGCGGCAGCCGTCGGGACAGACACCGGGCCAGGACACAGTCCGCCAGCCCGTGCAGCGCCAGCCTGGCCAGCGCCAGTCGCCGCAGCGTCCCGCTGCCCCGCCGCAGCGGCCCGCTGCCCGCGCAGCAGCCGCAGTCAGCCAGCAGAGCGTCAGCCAGCAGAGCGTCAGCCGTCGCTGGGGAGCCGGCTCCGGGCGCGCTGGTCCGACGGCGCAGCGCCCGCACGCGAGTCCGGTACGCGGCAGTCTCCCGCCCCGCAGTCCGGTACCCGGCGGTCGTCCGCGCCGCAGTCCGGAACGCGGCGGTCTCCCGCGCCGGAGGCAGGCGCCCCGCCCGCTGGCCGCGCGCCGGCTGGCGGCTCTCAGCCCGGCCGTCCGGCGCGGCCAGCCGCGCCGCGTCAGCCAGCCGGTCTGCCACTGGGCGGCGCACGGCAGGGTCAGCCACCGCGCGGCCCGTCCGGTGCGAGCCGGGCCGAGTCAGGATCTGCCGCCGCGCCCGAGCAGTCCGCTCAGTGGCAGGGCCAGCCGATGACCGGGCCGCTGGCGAGCCCGCCAGGCGAGACTGAGCGGCCGGTGCCGTTCTGGCTGCGTTCTATCCGCCGGAAGTAGCTGCCGATGGACAACAGCCCGGCCTGGCGGCGGATCGCATTCGCGGCGATCGTGGTTGTCCTGGTCGCCCTTGGCGCTTATCTGCTCGGACCGGTGGCGCATCGCAGTCATCCGCCCGTCCGCCCGCCGGCGGCCGCGAGCACACCGCGGCCTTCCGCGTCGCCGGCCCCGGCAGCGACCGCCTCGCCTGCCGCCGGCCAGCCCGACATCTACCAGTGGCTGCCGTTCACGCAGGCGGGCCTGGCCGCGGCTGCATCCGCCGCGACCCGGTTCGGCGACGCCTACGGCACGTACTCGTATACGCAGAGCGCCGCCACGTACGGAGCGACCATGCAGTCGCTGGCCTCCGCCTCGCTCGTCAGGCAGATCGAGGACGCGTACTCGGCCCCTGGCGTTGCCACCATCCGGACTGGCGGCAAGCAGGTGGCGACCGGTGCCGCGACGATCACGGCTATCAGTGCCTTCGGCCCGACCAGCCTGACCTTTGACGTGCAGGTCGTGCAGCGCATCACCAGCACGACGGGGACCAGCAGGCTCAGTACCGACTACTCCGTCACGCTGACCGGCGACGGCACGACCTGGCAGGTCACCAGCGTCGAACTGGCGTCCGTGGGCAACTCGTGATACCCGGCCCCGGCCCCGGTGGCAGCCACCGCGGCCTGATCGTCGCGATCATCTGCGCGGCGGCGCTGATGCTGGCGGCCGTAGTGCTGGCTCCTGTCGCGATGTTCGCGAGCGGCGGCTTTCTGGCGGCAACGAGTGCCTCGTGCAACTCGGGCAGCGGGACTGATACCGCGCTTCAGCCGGCCGTCAGCATGTCGGCGCGTAACTCGATTCCGGCCAGTTACCTGGCGCTGTTCCAGTCGATCGGCAAGCAGTACAGGGTCCCGTGGGTGATCCTGGCCGGCATCGGCAAGGTGGAAAGCGACGACGGCCAGAGCGACCTGCCGGGCGTGCACAGCGGCGCCAATGCGTACGGCGCAGCCGGTCCCATGCAGATCGGGATTGGCGGAGCGGCAGGCAACCAGTGGGGCGGGGCACCCGTCCATCCGGCCAGCGAGAAGGTCAGTGGAGTCGCGACCGATGCCAACGGCGACGGGCTGGCGAGCGTCTACGAGCCGGCCGACGCCATCGCCGGTGCTGCCAGGTACCTGCTGGAACACGGCGTTCTCAGCAACGCCAGCCAGGCGATTTTCTCCTATAACCATCTCGAGTCGTACGTGCAGGCGGTGCTCTCCTGGGCCGCCCTGTACGCCAGGGGCGGCTACACCGTCAGTCCGGTCACGCTGACCAGCACGCCCGAGTGCCTGCCCGGTGTCGGCCAGACGCCTAACGACGCCGTTGCCACCGCCATCGCCTATGCCCAGCAGCAGCTGGGCAAGCCGTACCTGTGGGGCGGCACGGGCCCGGACGCCTTCGACTGCTCGGGCCTGGTGATGATGGCCTATCGCGCGGCCGGGATCAACATCCCGCGCACGTCACAGCAGCAATGGACCTGGGGGCCGCGGGTCAGCGCCAGCCAGGTGCAGCCCGGCGATCTGGTGTTCTTTGTCGGCGCCGATGGCACGCCAACCTCGCCCGGTCACGTCGGCCTCGTCATCGGCGGCGGACTCATGATCGAGGCCTACGCGACCGGCTTCCCGATCAGGATCGCTCCGTACACCGATCGCGATCCGATCGGCTTCACCCGGCCGTGGGCGCACGCGGGCGTCAGTACCCGCGTCAGTAGCGTAACTGTCTCTCAGTAGATCCGCCTGCTGCCGGGCCAGCGGAGTTCTTGCGCGCCTCTGCTATATACTGAGTATGCTACTCCGCATGATACGACGTGAGGCCCGGCGATGAGCGTCCGGCATGCCCTGCTGGCCCTGCTGAGCGAGGGTCCTAAATACGGCCTGCAGCTTCGGGAGGAATTCGAGGCGCGCACGGGCGAGGTGTGGCCCCTGAATGTTGGCCAGGTCTACACGACTTTGCAGCGGCTGGAGCGAGACGGCCTGGTCGAGTCGGAAGGCGCCGACGAGGGTCCGCAGAAGGCGTTCCAGATCACTGAGAGTGGTGCGGCCGAGCTCGCGGACTGGCTGCGGACGCCACCGGATCTGAGCTCGCCGCCGCGGGATGAACTCGTGATGAAGGTCCTGGTGGCGATCCGGCTGCCGGGCACCGATGTGCACGAGGTGATCCAGGCGCACCGGCGTTACCTGGTTCAGCTCATGCAGGAGTGGACGCGCATTAAGGAAGGCGCGGCTGAGGGCGATCTGAGTCTCAGCCTCGCGGTGGATGCCGAGTTGTTCCGGCTGGACTCGGTTGTCCGCTGGCTCGATGCGGCCGACGGCCGCCTCAAGCGGGCGGCGGCCGACAGTCCTGTCCAGCCGGCCGGAGCGCCGCTGCCGAAGCAGCGACGGCACATAGGAGCACGGGGATGAGCATGCTGGAGCTCCGGCAGGTGTCCAAGGTCTACGGCCAGGGTGCGGCCGAGGTGCACGCGCTCGACCAGGTCAGCCTGTCGGTGGACGAGGGCGCGATGGTCGCGGTGATGGGCCCGAGCGGATCGGGGAAGAGCACGCTGCTGACGATCGCGGGCAGCCTGGAAGAGCCGACCGGGGGCGAGGTTCTCGTGCGCGGCGCCGCGCTGGCAGGCATGTCACGCAACGCCAAGGCCAGGCTGCGGCGGCGCACGATCGGGTATGTCTTCCAGGATTACAACCTGCTGCCCGGCCTGACCGCCGCGGAGAACGTCAGCCTGCCGCTGGAGCTCGACGGCCTGTCCGCCAGGAAGGCCCGGGCCGCCGGGCTCGGGGCGCTCGAAGAGCTGGGGATGGCCGAGCGGGCCGGGCGTTACCCGGACGAGCTCTCCGGCGGTGAGCGGCAGCGGGTGGCGATCGCACGCGCCGTTGTCGGAGAGCGGCGGCTGCTGCTGGCCGACGAGCCTTCTGGCGCGCTCGACTCCGGTAACGCCGAGGCGGTCATGCGGCTGCTGCACAGCGCGTGCAAGAACGGCGGGGTGGCAGCGGTGGTGGTAACCCACGACGCCCAGCTCGCCTCGTGGGCCGACAGGGTGATCTTCCTGCGTGACGGCCGGATCACCGACCAGACTGCCGCGTCGCCAGGTCCGGAATCCCTGCTGACGCCCGGCCGGCCGCGGTGAGCGCCACCGTAGGAGAGCGGCCGCCGCGAGCGGTGGCATCCAACGGCGGCGTTCCCGCGCGACGGGCGGTCGTGCGCTGGGCCTGGCGGCTGCTGCGCCGCGAGTGGCGTCAGCAGCTGCTGATCCTGGCGCTGATCACCGTCGCTGTCGCGGCCACATTTGTCGGCTCGGCGGTCGCGACCAACACGCCGGCCCGGCCGGCGCTGGCTTCGGTACCGCGACCGACCTGGCCACGTTCCCGTCCCTGAGCCCGCGCGCCACGACCGAGATCGCGGCACTGGCCCGCCGGTTCGGCCGTGTCGACGTGATCGAGAACGAGACGTTCTCGGTACCCGGCTCGGTCACGACCTACAGCCTGCGCGCGCAGGATCCGCGCGGGCCGTTCGGCCAGCCGATGCTGTCGCTGACCAGCGGGCACTATCCGGCCGGTCCCGGGGAGGTGGACGTGACCAGCGGGCTGGCATCCGAGTTCGGGCTGAAGATCGGCGACACCTGGCGCAGGGCCGGTGCAGCCCGGCGCGTGGTCGGCATCGTGAGCAACCCCCAGAATCTGCTCGACGAGTTCGCGCTCGTGGCGCCCGGCCAGGTCGCCCGGCCCACTCAGGTCACCGTTCTGTTTGACGCTCCGGGCGTGCCTGCCCGCTCGCTCGGGCCGACGGTGGTGTCACGCACAGCGGCCGTCAGCACCAACGTGCTGAACCCGGTGACCATCTCCCTCGCCGCGGCCACGCTCGGAATGCTGCTTATCGCGCTGGTTGCCGTGGGCGGGTTCACGGTCCTGGCGCAGCGGCGGCTCCGGTCGATCGGCATGCTCGGCGCGCAGGGGGCCACCGATGCCAGCGTCCGGCTGGTGATCAGCGCCAACGGCTTCGCGACCGGGGCAGTCGGCGCTGGGGCCGGGTTTGCTCTGGGCCTGGCCGCGTGGCTGGCGTACCGCCCGCGCGCGGAAGCCAGCGCTCACCACGTCATCGGAGCCTTCCAGCTGCCCTGGCTGGTGATCTTCGTGTCGATGGCGCTGGCCGTGCTGGCGGCGTATCTCGCGGCCATCCGGCCCGCCCGGGCGGTCGCCAGGGTGCCGCTCGTCGCGGCCCTTGCGGGGCCGCCCGCCGGCTCCGCCGCGGGCTCGGCGCTGGGCCGGGCAGGCCGGCGTCGTGCTCCTTGTTCTCGCGTTCTTCCTCATCGGGCTCGCGAGCGAGCAGTCGACCTCGGCCGCCGCCGAGTCGGGAAACAAGTCGAAGCTTTTCCTCGCCCTCATCCTCGGCCTGGTACTGCTGTGCGCCGGCGTCGTGCTGATCGCCCCCGCGTGCCTGGCGCTGCTGGCCCGCGTTGCCCGCCGGGCTCCGATAGCCGTGCGGCTGGCCCTTCGTGACCTGGCCAGGTACCGGGCGCGATCCGGGGCGGCGCTCGGGGCAGTCAGCATCAGCGTGCTCATCGCGGTCATCATCTGCGTGGTCGCCGCTGCCGGTTCGGCAGTGCTCGTCGACTGGGCCGGGCCCAACCTCGCTCCGGATCAGCTCGTCATTTACCCGGCAGCGGGCAGCCCGCAGTTCGCCGGCACGTCCGGAACCCAGCACGGAAGCCAGAACGGCTCGCAGCCGGGCACGAGCGTCCTCCTCCACACCCGCGACCGGAATCATCCCGGCCCGCGTGACCGGCGCGCAGCTTGCCGCGATGACAGCCGAGGCCCGCGGCATCGCGGGCTCGCTCGGGTCCGGGGACGTCGTCTCAGCTCGAGACGAACTGACTCCTTCCTGCAGCGCGCCGCATCCGGGCGAAACTGGGAGCGGAACCGTCTACGTGGCGACTCCGCAGCTGCTGCACGCCTTCGGCATTGCCGCCGCGCAGGTCAGCCCGGACGCCGACATCCTCACCATGCGGCCCGGCCTGTCCGGCCTGACGGAGATGCAGCTTCAGTACGGCGCGTACAAAGCCGGGCCGCCAGGGCCGGGCGCGCCCTGCCCGCCGGGCTCCTGCCTGGCGAATCCGGCGATTCAGGAGATCAGCGCGCTGCCGTCGGGTACGTCCGCGCCGAACACCGTGATCACCGAGCATGCCGTCCGCCAGCTCCACCTGTCGGTCAGCACGGCGGGCTGGCTCATCCAGGCGCCGCAGCCGCCGACGGCCGCTCAGATCAGCACTGCCCAGCACGCTGCGGCCGCCGCCGGCCTGACCGTGGAGACGCGCGACAGCATCCCGGCGTTCTCCAGGATCCTCAGCGCGGCCACCGCCTTCGGCATCCTGCTGGCGCTCGGCATCCTGGCCATGAGCGTGGGCTTGCTCCGCAGCGAGACCGCCAGCGACCTGCGCATACTGACCGCCACGGGAGCTGGCGGCGCGGCCCGCCGGGCGATCTCTGCCGCCACGGCCGGTGCGCTGGCACTCATCGGCGCAGTCGTCGGCATCGTGGCCGGGTACGTCGCGGTGATCGGCTTCTTCCGGGCCAGCCAGCTGGAAACGCTGTCCTCGCTGAGCAGCATCCCGGTGGCCAGCCTGCTGCTCATCGGCGTCGGCATGCCGCTGATCGCCGTGGCCGGCGGCTGGCTGCTCGCAGGGCGGGAGCCGGGCGTGATCGGTCGCCGTCCCCTGTAGTAACGGCAGTGCTTACGTCAGGTCCTGAACAGCGCGCTGTAAGCATTCAGCGCCGGCTGCCCGCCGAGGTGGGCGTACAGCACCTGGGAGTCAGGACCGATGTCGCCGCGGCGGACCAGGTCGATCAGCCCGGCCATCGACTTGCCCTCGTACACCGGGTCGATGATCATGCCTTCCAGCCGGCCGGTGAGCCTGATGGCCTCGAGCGTCGAGTCGACCGGGATGCCGTAGTAGTCGCCGGCCCAGTCACCGAGCACGGTGACCTCGTCGTCGCGCAGGGCCCGGCCGAGCCCGATCAGCTCCGCGGTCGCGGCGGCGATCCGCCTCACCTGCTCGGTGGTCTCGGCGAGCCGCGCGGACGCGTCGATGCCGATGACCCGGCGCGGCCGCGGCTGCCCGGCGAACCCGGCGATCATCCCTGCGTGCGTTGACCCGGTGACGCTGCACACGATGATGGTGTCGAAGAAGACGCCGAGCTGCTCTTCCTGGCGGGCGACTTCGCCGGCCCAGTTCGCGAATCCCAGCCCGCCGAGCCGGTGATCCGAGGCGCCCGCCGGGATCGGGTAGGGCACGCCGCCGCCGGAGCGGACATCCTCCAGCGCCGACTCCCAGCTGTCCTTGAACCCGATCCCGAAGCCGGCCTCCACGCAGCTCGACCTCGGCGCCCATGATCCGCGAGAGCAGGATGTTGCCGACCCGGTCATTCACCGCGTCCGGCCAGTTCACCCAGCTCTCCTGGACCAGCCGGGCCCGCAGGCCGAGGTGCGCGGCGACGGCGGCGACCTGCCGGGTGTGGTTGGACTGCACGCCGCCGATGGAGACCAGGTGGGTGGCGCCGCCGGCCAGCGCGTCCGGTACCAGGTACTCCAGCTTGCGGGTCTTGTTGCCGCCGAAGGCCAGGCCGGAGTTGCAGTCTTCGCGCTTCGCCCAGATGGCCGGGCCGCCCAGGTACTGCGTCAGCCGCTCGAGCTTGTGAACCGGGCTCGGGCCGAACAGCAGCGGATACCGCGGGAAGTCACTCAGTGCCATGGGGGCTCCTTAGCTGGACCGACCGGCTGAGACGGCCTCGTTCCCGTCAAAATATGCCCATAGAAGCGCAGCTGCCTGCGGGGTTAGCATTACCAACGAGTAATGTGTCGCGCTTTTTGGCATCCGCGCCGCGACGCTGCGGGGGAGCCGCCCTGGAGGGAGCACCACATGACTGTCGCTGAAGACCGCCTTGCCCGGATCGAGGCCGTGGACCTGGCCGGGCTCGGCCGCGCCGACATCGACGACGTGATCGAGTACGTGCACGTGCCGACGGCGCGGCTGCCCGAGTGGCTGAGCCTCTACGACCGTTACCTCCGGCAGCGCTGGAACGTCAACGAGCTCGACTTCTCCGCGGACAAGGACGACTGGACGCAGCGGATGACCGACGACTCGCGGAACTCGTTCCTGTCGATCGCGTCCGGCTTCCATCACGGCGAGCGGCAGGTCGCGGTCGAGCTGGCGCCGCTGCTGTTCGGCGTGCCGGAGGACTACAAGATCTTCCTGACCAGTCACCTGGAGGACGAGGCCAGGCACACGGTGTTCTTCGACCGGTTCTACCGCGAGGTCGTCGGCCTGGAGGGCGACGGCATCATGGACATCCTGGACGCGTCCTGGCCGTACATCCAGGAGACGTTCGTCGGGCCGTTCGGGCTGCTCGCCTACCTGACCGACGACCTGCGCCGCGATCCGTACAACAAGCACCTGCAGATGAAGTACGCGACCTGCTACGTCATCTGGATCGAGGGCGTGCTCGCGCTGTCAGTCATGAAGATCACGCTGAACTACGCGCGCGATTTCAAGGTGCTGCCGGGCTTCTACACCGGGTTCACCGCGACGTGCCGGGACGAGGCCAGGCACGTCCAGGGCGGCCTGCGGTTCGTGCGCGAGCTGCTGAACGAGGACCCGGCCTACGTCAAGGACCTGCTGGACACGCTGCGGACGCTGCTGACCATGAGCGCGGCCCGGTCCAGCTACATCTACTACGAGCCGCTCGGCTGGTCCGACGACCGGGTGACCGAGCTGTTCATGAGCCAGCTGAACCGCAAGCTCGGGATGGTCGGCGTGACGCTGCCGCCGGACATGCAGGAAATGCTGTCGCAGACCAAGCCGACCCTGGCAGGAGGCTGACATGGCCCGGTTCATGACCCAGGCCTGGGCGGAGGACATCCAGCGCGTCTTCAACGGCTGGCCCGACCCGGACCGCAAGGCCAGCAAGCTGCAGGACTTCTGGGACTGGATCGACATGATCAGCCCGTTCGTCACCGGGCGCCTGGCCCTGACCGCGACCGGCCTGCCGGCCGGAGGCGATGGCGACACCCTGGTGCTGGACTTCGAGGCGGGCCATGTCACCGCGGCATCAGTGCGGGAACGCGCCGAGGCCGCAGCTGATGCCGTCTTCGTGCTGGCGGCCACCTACGCCGACTGGCTGGAGATGCTCGGCGGTTATGACGTCGGCAAGATGGTCATGTACCGGAAGCTGATGCTGGTGCAGGGGGACACGCTGATGTTCTTCACGGCTGCCTTCTTCTGGACCGAGCTGCTCGCCGCGATCCAGTCGATCCCGGTCGAGGTGCTGGAGCTGGCCTAGCCGGCCTGGCCGGGTCAGCCTGGCCGGGCCTGGCCGGGCCGCCTCAGGCTGGCCGCCGCCGGGCCAGGTCGTAGGCAAAGGCGGACTCCTGGCGGAACTCGCCGCCGGGCTCAGCCGCGTGCAGCTCCCCGCGCAGGTCCTGGTCGAAACCGGATGCGCTGTCCCCGAGTGCGACGGGCGACAGCACCGAAGTCGAGGCCAGGTACCCGGCGATCGAGTCCGCGGTCCACCGGCTGCCCACCGCGAACTCAAAGCGCCCGATGACCTCAAGCCCCTCGCGCAGGATCTCAGCGTCCGGGCGGGCGGCGCGGTCCGGCTCGTAGTTCGCCGGGATGCGGTCGCCGTGCCGTCCGCTGCACGCCAGCGCTCCGTCGTCGCGCGCCGCGCCTGCTGCCAGCCGCGGTCGCTCAGCCCGGCCTGGCCGAGCCCGGCCGGTGCGCGTGCCCGCCATCTTTCCTGGCCGCCGCGCTCCGCCGGCGTCCGGCATGGCCGCTGGTATCCCTACGATGGACCAGTGGCTCCCGAGACTGCCGACCGATCAGCTGGCGATGTGCCGCCTGAGCGCGTCGAGGCCGGGCCGGTCGTTGTCCGCCGGGTCCGGGCCAGCGACGCCAGCGCGATCGCAGCCGCCGTCGGATCCAGCCTGGACGCGCTGCAGCCCTGGATGCCCTGGGCAACGGCCGCCGCGGCTGAGCGCGGCAACCAGCTCGCCAGAGTCGCGGAGGCCGACCACCGGTGGGAGTCGGGTCTCAGCTACACCTACTCGGTGCTGACCGCGGAGAACGGCACGCTCGTCGGCGAGGTTGCCCTGCACCGGCGGCCGGGCGAGGGCAGCATGGAGCTCGGCTACTGGATCGCGGCCGGCCAGGCGGGCCGCGGCTACGGCACCTCGGCCAGCGCCGCGCTGACGTCAGTTGCCCTCGGCCTGGACGGCGTGCTCCGGGTGGAGATTCACTGTGACGCGGCGAACACGGCCAGCGCAGCCGTTGCCCGCAGGCTCGGCTACCGGCTGGACCGGATCGAGGAACGGCGCCCGGAGGCCCCCGGCGAGAGCGGGCGGCTGATGGTCTGGGTGCTGGACAAGCCCGTCCGGTAGCCGTTTCTGACCGCTCCGCAGCGCCTCCGTGTGCGCCTGCTACTGCCCTGGCGATAGCAAACGCGCACGGACGCGTCAGCGGGCGGCGATGATCATGCCGCGGCCGGCGAAGAACCGGGCGAAATCCCCCTCGGCGATCACGGCGTCGCGCTGGCTGGAGCCGGGCAGCCCGGACGGGTTATGCAGCCGCAGCCGCCCGCCGCCCGCCCCGGTCACCAGGACGAGGTGGCCGCCCGTCTCCGGCGGCGTGCTGTCCGGCCAGCGGATCGAGTAGTGGACCGACGCGATTACCGGCGCGGCGGGCGTCGCGCTGCTGCACAGCCGATCCATGCTCAGGGCGGGAACGACGTCGATGTCCACTCCGTAGTCCCGCCGGACCCAGTCAGAGAATGGCCGGTAAATCAGCCCGGCGACCCGGTCGCCGTCCGGGATGTAGGCCTTCCACTCCAGGGCGCGCTCGACCAGGCGCATGAGCGGCGGAACCGGCAGGCCGCGCGAGTCCAGGATCATCCGCAGGCAGGCGAGTCCGCATGCGCGCCCCGACCAGAAGCCGTACTCGGCGGGCGTCCGCGCGCCGGATGCAGCCCACCGCGGATCGGCGGCCGGACTCAGGCGGCCGGTCACGAACTCCGGGACCAGCTCGGGTGACTCCCACTGCGAGTAGTACGGGACCCCGCTCGGATCGGTTACCTGCCGGGCGTCCGTCACCCGTCGATGCTAATGCCCGGGCGGCGGCTGAGATCGCCGTCCTGGTCGCCTGTCAGGTTCCTGGCCAGGACGGCCGCGGCCGACTCAGCACCGTCGATGTCGGCATAGCAGCCCTGCAGGTGCCGCTGCCCGGTGGCCGCGAATCCGGGAGGAAGGCACTGGCAGTTGTCCCGCAGCCAGGCCGGATCAAGGCTGGCCGCCCCGGTGCTCGCCGTCCCCGTGTTCGCCGTCCCGGGCTGGCCGCAGCCTGCACAGTCTCGGTGTTCGCCATCGGCAGCATGCTCCGACTTCGGTAGGGCCCGCCCGCTCGCGTCTGTGCTCAGCCTGTGCCGGAGGCAGCCGGGCCCGCAAGGAGCTGCACCGACTGTTCGGTTAGCTGATGCCATCGCAACGGACGGCGTTAACCCGGCGCCTTCTGCTGGCAGTCGGGAGCGGTCGCGCGGGACCGATGAGCGGCTGCCACCTGCACGTCGGCTAGCGTTCACAGCGTGTGCCTGCTGATAGCGATGTTCGGCGTGGTGCCGGACGCGCCGCTGATTATGGCCGCTAACCGGGACGAACGGCTGGACCGGCCGGCCGTGCCGATGACGGTCCTGCGCGAGCGCGGGCCGCGCATTCTCGGTGGCAGGGACGAGCTGGCCGGCGGCACCTGGCTGGCGGTGAACGAGCACGGTCTCGTCGCAGGCCTGACTAATCAGCCCTCGGCGGATGGCCGCGACCCGGCAAAGCGATCGCGGGGGGAGCTGCCCCTCGCCTTCGCGGCCTACGCCAGTGCTGCCGAAGCGGTCGACATCGTCTGCGCCGGCATCGATCCTGCCGACTACAACCCGTGCTGGCTGCTGATCGGCGATCGGGAAGCGCTGTTTTTCGTCGCGATTGAGGGACGCGGCAGGCCGCGAGCCCGGCAGCTCGGCCCTGGCCTGCACGTCCTGGAGAACTCGGCGCTCTCGCCGCGGTCGCCGAAGGCTGCGTTCGTCACCCAGCTGGTCGAGGAGGCGCTGTCGCTGCGGACTGACCTCGGGGCGGCGGGCACTGTCGCCGCGCTCGAGACCGTTCTCGGCGACCACCGGCCCGCGATTCACGAGCCCCGGACGGATTCAGCCGGCCGGGTCCGGCCGCCGGAGCTGTCCGCGGCCTGCGTCCACGTCGAGGGCTACGGGACTCGCTCGGCGCTGACCGTGAGCGTGCCGGGCACCGGCCTGCCGTCGGTCCGCGCCGCCCGCGGCCGCCCGTGCGAGAGCCCGCTGCATGACGCAACGGACCTGTGGTCGGCCGGGGCGGTCAGCGAGCTCCCTGACTGACGCGTGCGGTCACGCTCTCGCGCACGCGTGGTCGCAGTCAGTGAGATCCGGGTCTGCGAAGTCCGCGAGCTGGCGCAGATTCGTCAACCTGCATTGACTTTTCATCCGTTTGGTGCACTGAGAATCTGGCATTTAGGTATATAAGGTCTACCGGAAGCGCTGAACCGAATGAAAAGAGCTCTCATCCGGCGGACGCAGGAGCTGAGCGCCGCGGGCAAGCCGTCAGGCCAGCGACTGCGCGACCTGCTCCAGCTTGGTGAGCGACTCCTGCATGCCGCCTTCCATCCCGGAGTTGATGTGGCCGTCGCGGTTCTCCAGCGCTCTGGTGCTGCACCAGGATGGACAGCGTCGTGCGGCCGTCCTTCTCCTCGAACGTCACCGTGCTGAGTCCGCCGGCGTCGGGCATGGCCTCGAAGATCTCGGTCGAGACGATCCGCTCCAGCGGAACGATCTCCTGGTACTCGCCGTGGAACGCGACCTCGAAGCCGCCGTTCGCGATCATCACGTACCGCCAGGTCCCGCCGACGCGCAGGTCAACCTCGGCCGAGGTGACCTCGCCTCGTTCCCCGCTCCACCAGCGCTTGATCAGCTCGGGTGTCGTCCAGGCCCGGTAGACGAGATGCCGGGGGCGCGTCGAACTCCCGGGTGATCAGGATCTGGGTGGGCTCCGGAAGCGTCACCACCGCCCGGTTGCTAGTCGTCATGTCCGTCATCTCCGTCCTCCAGTGCTTCTCGCTTGAGCTCTGCCAGTACGACATCCATGCGGGAGAACCGCTCCGACCACAGCTGCTCGAAGCTCTTCACCCAGTCATAGATAGGCCGGAGCGCACCGCCATTGAGCCGGTACAGCCGCTGTCGCCCGTCGTCGCGGGCGACAACGAGGTCCACCTCCCGCAGCACGCGCAGGTGCTTGGACACCAGCGGCTGCGGGATGCCGAGCGCGGCCACCAGTTCGCCGACCGGGCGCTCGCCGGCGGCAAGTACGTCAAGGATCTGCCGCCGCCGCGGCTCCGCTACCGCGTTGAAGGCGTCTGTCGTTGTCGCCGCCCGTGCCATGAGCCCATCGTATGCCCATATGGGAATGTGTCAAGTAGTGCCAGGCCGGGACGTGGCCGGCGACTCGCTGTGCCCCGGGGCCTGACTGGCCTGGCGCTGCCGCTCAGCTGCTCGCCTGGTCGTAGTCAGCTGACGCGTCGCAGCCATCCGGGCCGGCGGAGTCCGGCCCCGTCGCCAGCCGCTCCTGCTGCCAGGCCAGCGCGGCGTGGCCGCGTCGGCGCGTCGCCGGCGTCGGCGGCATCAGTGATGGCCGCTATCGCGGCGTCAGCCACGACCGACGCGGCGTCGGCCACCGCCGCCTCGGCCGCCTCCGCTGCGCCGGCGACGACCGCGGTGGCGTTCGCGACCGCCGCGCGGGCAGCATCGCTCGTCTCGGCAGTGGCGCCGTCCAGGCGCCCGGCCGCCGCGTCGCGGCAGCACCGGCGGTCGGGTCCTGGCCCGTCCCGCCCTGGCCCTCCGGCCACGGCTGCGCGCCCACCGCTGCCAGCGCGTCATGGGCCATGCCGAGCTTCTCGTAGAGGAACAGGACGGGCCCCTCGCCCGCCAGGTCCAGCGCGGTCTGCAGCGCCTCCGCGGGGCTCTCCGCCGGCACGCACCTGATGCCGGGCCGGGCCGCGGCGAGCGCCGCTCCGATCAGGTCCAGCATCTCCCCGGCCTGCCGGCCGCGCTTGTCGCTGTCCTCGTACAGCACCACCGTGCCGAACCAGGCCGCGATCGCCTCGGCGCTGGCCGCCAGCAGGTCGTCGCGCCGGTCACCGGGCAGCGTGATGGCCGCGACAGCGCTGGCCGCCCCAGACCTCGCGGACGAACCTGCCCGTCGCCGCCAGCGCCGCCGCGTTGTGGCCGTAGTCGACGATGACCGGCGTCCGGCCGGCGCGGAAGACGTTGCCGCGGCCGGGGTTCTCCCCGGCAGGGCGTGAAGGCCGCGAGGCCGCGGGAGATGTCCTTTGCGCTGACGCCGAGCCGCCCGGCAGGCGGCGACTGCTGCCAGCGCGTTCGCCACGACATGGCCGGCTCTGCCGCCGTAGGCGCCGGGCAGGTCGGCGACGGCGAGCAGCGGCCGCTGCTCGCCCCCCTCGGTCTCGGTCAGCTGGCCGCTGATGATCTCGTAGCAGACACCGCCGGCGTTCTTGTGCTGGCTGAGCACCGGGTTGCCCGGCGTCATGCTGAAGAACCTGATCACCGGCGCGTGCGCGCGCACGGCCGGCCGTCCGGCGAGAGCCGCGACCACCGGATCGTCCGCGTTGAGCACGACCGATCCGCCGTCCCGGATCTCCTCGGCGACCAGCGCCTTGACGTGAATGAGCTCGCTCGAGGTCGTCGATGCCGTCATCGCCCAGGTGATCGGCGGTGATATTGGTGACCACTGCGACGTCGGCCTGGTCGTATCCGAGGCCCCGCCGGATGATGCCGCCGCGTGCCGTCTCCAGCACCGCCGCCTCGACTGTCGGGTCGTCGAGCACCATCTCGGCCGAACGGGGCCCGGACGCGTCGGCGGCATAGACCAGCCGGCCGCCCACGTAGACGCCGTCGGTGCATGGACATGCCCAGCCCGCAGCCCGGCCTGCCGCAGAATCTGCCCGATCATGCGCACGGTGGTCGTCTTGCCGTTCGTGCCGGTGACCGAGATCGACCGGGATCCGGGCCTGCGCGCCCGGCGGGTACAGGCTGTCGACCACGGCCGCGGCAACATCCCGTGGCCTGGCCCTCGGCGGGGGACAGGTGCATCCGCAGGCCCGGGCACGCATTCAGCTCAAGCACTGCGCACGGCTGGGCCAGGCCGCGGCCGGCCGGATCGTGCAGCGGCGCGCCGATGTCGGCGAGCCGCACGTCGATGCCGCAGATGTCGAGCCCGGACAGCGCAGCCGCGCGACGGCACATGTCGGCTACCTCGGCGTGCACGAGGTCGGTGACGTCCCTGCTGGTCCCGCCGGTGGACAGGTTCGCGTTGCGGCGCAGCGTGACAGCCTGGCCGTCGGCAGGCACTGAATGGTCGTCGAGCCCGAGCGAGTGCAGGTGGCTGACCGCGTCGGCATCGAGCCGGATCGCTGTCAGCTCGCGCGAGTGGCCGGCGCCGCGGCGCGGATCGGTGTTGGCCTGCCGCTACCAGCTGCCCGATCGTGCTGGTTCCGTCCCCGGTGACCGACGCCGGGCGCAGCTGGGCCGCGGCCGCGATCCGCCCGTCGATGACCAGGACCCGGTAGTCCGTGCCCGGCACCAGCTCCTCGACGAGCACGGCGTCGCCGGCGGCGCGCGGCCTTCGCGGTAGGCGTCCGCTGCCTCCGCCGCGGTGCGCACGCCGATCGTCAGGTGCGCGCCGTGGCTGCCGCCGAGTGGCTTGACGACGACCGGCGCGCCGAGCTCGGTCAGGGCCGCCGCGGCCTCGTCCGCCGACCACGCGACGACTCCGGCCGCGACCGGGATCCCGGCCCGGGCCAGCAGCTCCTTGGACAGCTGCTTGTCAGCGGCGATGTCGACTCCGACGGCTGAGGTCTGGCTGGTCAGCGCCGCGCAGACCAGCCGCTGATGGCAGCCGTAGCCGAGGCGCAGCAGGCTCCGGCCCGCTGACCCGGCGGACCGGGATCCCGCGGCCGCCGGGCGGCCGCCGCGATCGCCGCGGTGCTCACGCCGAGCCGCTCGCGCTCGCACAGCCGCGGCAATGCGGTCAAGCTCGGCGGCGAACACCGGCGTTCCCGTCCCGATCAGGTCGTGCACGATCTGCAGTGCCAGCCGGATCAGGTCACCGGGCACGGGCGAGTCGGCGGGCTCGTCCTGCGGGCACTCCATCATCACGTCGTAGCGGCCGTCGGCGCCGGCCCACATGGTCCGGCCGAGGTGGACGTCCCGTCCGGCCAGCCCGGACAGCTCCAGCGCGACGTGCTCGGTGACGTGGCCGAAGTAGGTTCCCCGCGCCATCGCCTCCAGGAACCCGCCGGGCCGCCCGGCCGCGCAGTGATGCGAGGCCAGGCCCGGCAGCAGCGCCGTCAGCCGGTCGGCGAACCCGCGGCATCCGTCGTCTCCCTGCGGGTCTGCTCGTCGAGCTCGAGCCGCGCGATGACAACCGGGCTGGAGGTGAAGACGTTCGGCCCGTTGAGGTGACGCAGGTCTGTGAACCGCACGGCTGCTTCCTTTGCTGTCAGCGTGATCTGGTCTGCGGCGGGTCCGGGTGAGGCTGGCGGGCGCGGAGCCGGTGACATGACCGCGAGGTGGCCGCCGGCGGTGTTTTCAGTACCGGTCGTGCGCGGGCCCGATGGACGGCGTTCGCGTTCCGAAGTCGAACAGGCAGCCGGCGGGCAGCAGGTGCAGCCGCACGCCGAACAGGGTGATCGGGTCGCACTCCCCGGCCGCGTGCACGACCGTGGCATCGCTCGGCGTCGACGACGGTCGTGACACCTGCTGCCGATCACCTCGAAGCCATCGCCGTCGACGAGCACGCCGGTGTTCTCGTCGAGGCCGATGCCAAGGTGCTCAGGATCGAGCGCGACGGCGCTGAGGAGCCGGGGCAGTCGCCCGCGCTCCCCGAAGTGCATGTCGATCAGCGCGTGCGGCACGAGCCCGAGGCCGGGCCCGGTGCGGACCGCTGCCGCGGACACGTCGGGGCCGGCGCCGCCGAGGATCATGGTGCGGCCCATCGCGGTGGCGCCAGCGCTGGTGCCGCCGACGACCAGGCCGTCCCGCAGCCGCCGGGCGAGGGTCTTGTTCGTCCTGGAGCCGACCAGGGTGCGGAGCCTGGACTGGTCGCCGCCGCTGAAGAAGACGCCAGTCGCGGTCGCGAGCAGGTCGTCGGCGTCGTCGCTGTCGGCGTCGGCGCGGCCGCGCAGCCTGAGCTCACTGGTGCGGTCGACGCCGAGCTTGCGGAAGACGCGCTCGTACTCGGCGACGACCTCTTCCGGCGCGTTCGTGGCGGCGGTCACCAGGACGATTCGTGCCTTCTCGCCGCCGCAGAGCTCGGCGAACCGCTCCAGCAGCCCGGCGCCGCAGCAGCGGTCCTCGGCGCCGCCGATGATGAGCAGCCGACCCGGCGATCCCCCGTCGCTCACGTCCCCCGCCCTCGTCCCGGACCCGTGGTCCACGACGCTGTGTTACCCCCGGTTACTTAACGTCAATCCCAGGGTCAAAACCCATCAGGACAGGGAACGAGGCCGGCCGCCGCCAGTCCAGCACGCACCCCCCGGCCTGCAGGCCGGATGCCAGCAAGCGGGTCAGCGCGGAGCGCGGCCGGGACGGCGGGCCTGGGAGGAGCGGCGGCGGGCGCTGCCGGGGCAGCGCTACTGGGCGCCGGAGGGCTGCTGCCCGACGCGCCGCGGGCCCGACCGGGGCCGGGAGAGCTCGTCCGGCAGCTGCAGCAGGGGGTTCGTTGCGCTTGCCACGACGTCGCCCGCGATGTCGATGACCTTGCGGCCGCGGCTCCTGGCAGCCTCGCGCAGCTGCTCGAACGCCTGGCGGGGCTTGATCCGGTGCCGCTCGGCCAGTACGCCGATCGCCTGCTCGACCCGGATCCGGGTGGCGAGCGCATGCTCAAGCTGGCCGACGGTCGCGCGAAGCCGCCCGGCCTCGCCGCCCGCACCGCCCGTTCCGAGGTCCGGCTTGGCCGGGAGCGTCGCGGTCGTGCCGTTCTCCGCCGCGAGCAGGTCGGCCAGGATCATCGCGCAGGTCAGGTCGGGCAGGTCGTCACTGCCAACGCGCCAGCCGTCCTTTGTGCGGCGCACGACGGCATCGTCGGGCACGAAGGCCGCCACGGCAGCGCCGTCGGCTGCCCTCGCGTTGACGACTGTGCCCTGGACCACACTGGCGGTCACCTCGGCGCCGCTGAACTCAGCGCCGCCGCTCCCGGCGGCCGAATCAGGGGCCGCGGAAGCTGCCGCGCGGCCCGCGGCACCGGCCGACCTGGCGCGACGCCCCCGCTTGCCGGTCATCGCGTGCCGGCTAGCTCGCCGAGGCGCTGCTTCACGTCTGCCATAGACGGGTTCGTCATCGCGCTGCCATCAGGGAAGACGACAGTCGGGACGGTCTGGAAGCCGCCGTTCACCGACATCACATAGTCAGCCGCCGCAGGGTCTTCCTCGATATTGACCTCGGCGATCTCGATGCCCTCAGCTGCCAGCTGGCCCTTCAGCCGGCGGCAGAAAGCGCACCACGTCGTCGTGTACATCGTCAGCGGCTGCGGCACCTTGACTCTCCCTCTTCGCAAGGCTTCCCTACTGACTGTACTAACGCTGGCGGCCCCTGTGCACTTCCCCGTCCGAGGAGGCGAACGTCACCGGCATGCGGAAGTATGTCGTCGGGCGGAGGCTCGTCGTGGCGGCGGCCGGCCGTCAGCGGAGAGGGAACGGAGAGCAGGTGCAGATGCGGGATCGGCGAGACCAGGCGGCGAACCCGGAGCCTGCCGTCAGCCCTGGCCCCGCGGTCGCTGCTGAGCCTGCTGCCGGCGCGGTCCTGAGCGGTCCGGAGGCAGTTCTCGCCAGCCTGGACCCGGAGCAGCGAGAGGTCGCGCTCGCGCCGCGCGGGCCGGTGTGCGTGCTGGCCGGCGCGGGCACGGGCAAGACCCGCGCGGTGGCGCACAGGATCGCTTATCTGGCCGCCACGGCGCAGGCAGATCCGTCCCGGATCCTGGCAGTGACGTTCACCACTCGCGCCGCCGGCGAGCTGCGCGGCCGTCTCCGCCAGCTCGGCCAGGTCGTTCCGGACGCGGACCTCGGCAAGGTGCAAGCCCGGACATTTCACTCGGCGGCACTGCGGCAGCTCACCCACTTCTGGCCGTCCACCGTGGGCGGATCCGCTCCCCAGGTCCTGGAATCCAAGATCAGCCTCGTCGCCGAGGCGGCGCGCCGCCTCCGGATCTCGGCCGGCCTGCCCGAGCTGCGCGACGCCGCCGGAGAGATCGAGTGGGCGAAGGTCACCCAGCTGCGGCCGGAGGACTACGCCGCCGCGAGCGTCAAGGCGGGCCGCACGCCGCCGCTTGACGCGGCGGCGGTGGCGCGGATCTTCGCCGGGTACGAGGAGCTGCGGACCGAGCGCCACCTCGTCGACTTCGAGTCCGTGCTCGAGCTCACGGCCGCGATCCTGGCGGAGTACCCGGCCGCCGCGCGCTCGGTTCGCGACCGGTACGGCTGCTTCGTCGTCGACGAGTACCAGGACGTCAACCCGCTGCAGAAGCTCCTGCTGGACATGTGGCTCGGCGGCCGGGACGAGATCTGCGTGGTGGGCGACCCGCGCCAGACGATCTACTCGTTCACCGGTGCCACGCCCGCGTACCTGACCGGGTTCCCGGCCGAGTTCCCGGCCGCGCCGGTGGTCAGGCTGGTCCGCAACTACCGGTCGACTCCGCAGGTGGTGACGCTGGCGAACAAGCTGGTGGCCGCGGCCGGCACCGCGGGGCCCGGAGCGCTCGTGGCCCAGCGGCCGGCCGGCCCTGCGCCGCAGCTGACCGAGTACCCCGATGAGCCCGCCGAGTCGGCCGCGGTGGCCAGGCAGGTGCGCTCGCTGGTCAAGGCCGGCACCAGGCCGGCCGATATCGCGGTGCTGGTCCGCACGAACGCGCAGACCCAGGGTCTCGAGCAGGCACTCGCGCAGGCGGGGATTTCCTTTCAGCTGCGCGGCGCGGAGCGGTTCTTCGACCGCGACGAGGTACGCCGGGCTGTCGGCCTGCTGCGGGCTGCCGCCAGGTCGGCGTCAGCGCCGGAGGATCCGGCCGCGGAGGTCAGGCCCATCCTGGCCAGCATCGGCCTCACGCCGCAGCCGCCTGGCGGTCGCGGCACCGCGCGCGACCGCTGGGAGTCGCTGGAGTCGCTGGCGCAGCTCGCCGATGATTTCTTCGCCGCCAGCCCGGACGCCGGACTGGCGGAGCTCGGGGCCGAGCTCGCGGTCCGCAGCGCCATCGGGCACGCGCCGGCAATGGCCGGGGTGACGCTCGCATCGCTGCACGCGGCTAAGGGCCTGGAGTGGCAGGTCGTCTTCCTGCCGGGGCTGACCGATGGCACGGTCCCCATCATCTACGCGCAGACCGACGAGGCCGTCGAGGAGGAGCGGCGCCTGCTGTACGTCGGCGTCACCAGGGCCCGCGAGCGGCTGTACCTGTCCTGGTCGCTCGCACGGACGCCGGGCGGCCGCAGGACCAGGAAGCCGTCCAGGTTCCTGGCTGACCTGACCGGCCGTGCACCCGCGGACCGGTCAGCCGGGCGGCGTGCCCGCGCCGCGGCCGGGAGCGCGAGCGAGACCCGGGCCGACGACCCGATGTTCGTGCGGCTGCGCGAATGGCGCCGTGGAGTTGCCAAGGACCAGGGCGTTCCCGCTTATGTGGTGTTCTCGGATGCGACGCTGCAGTCGATCGCCGCGGCGCGGCCGGCCAGCCGGAGCGAGCTGGCCGGCGTTCCCGGCGTCGGGGCGGTCAAGCTCGACCGGTACGGCCCGGCCGTGCTTGAGCTGTGCTCGGACGCTGCAGGCGGGCCGCCGGGGGCGCCAGCGGGGGCAGCGCCATGAGCGCGGCACTCGACGAGGTCATCAAGCTGCTGGACCTGGAGCAGATCGAGTACGACATCTACCGGGGCGAGAGCCCGGCGGGCGAGCGCCGGCAGCGGGTCTTCGGCGGCCAGGTCGCTGGCCAGGCGCTGGTAGCGGCAGGCCGTACCGTGCCTGCCGACCGTCCGGTGCACTCGCTGCACGCCTACTTCATCCGGCCGGGCGACCCGGCCGTTCCGCTGGTGTACATGGTGGAGCGCGTCCGGGACGGGCGGTCCTTCACGACCCGCCGGGTCACCACGATTCAGCACGGCAAGACGATCTTCACGCTGTCGGCCTCCTTCCACCGCGCCGAGCCGGGCTTCGAGCATGCGGACGCGATGCCCGCCGTGCCGCCGCCCGAGGAGACGGAGACGACCGCGGAACGGCTGCGGCGCCTGCACGGGGCCGCGGCAGACAAGTACTCCTGGCCGACCCCGATCGACATCAGGCAGGTCGGCCCCGACAGCGACGGGAGCCGCCCTGACCCGTCGCCCGCCGCCGCCCGCAGCATGGTCTGGCTCCGGGCTGACGGCGAGCTGCCGGACGATCCGCTGCTGCACGTGTGCCTGATGACGTATGCCTCCGACATGACCCTGCTGGACACTGTCATGCGCGCGCACAATGCCTCCTGGGAGGAGAGCCTCGCGGCCGGCGCCAGCCTTGATCACGCCATGTGGTTCCACCGGCCGTTCCGGGCCGACCGCTGGCTGCTGTACGTCCAGGACTCCCCGAGCGCCAGCGGCGCCCGCGGGCTGGCCATGGGCGAGGTTTTCACCAGGGAGGGCGAGCTCGTCGTCTCGGTGGTCCAGGAGGGCCTCCTGCGGCCGCGCCAGCCGCGTTGATAACGGCCCGGCGGCGACCCGGCCACGAAGAAATCGCAGGTAGAAAAAAGGTTGCCTTGCTCCGGGGGGCCTACGTAGGCTTCTGCTTGTCCGCAGGCTGACCCACTACGCCCGAGAGGAGGTGCCCGAGAAATGCTGAACTTCACACCGGCCACGGTGACCCCAGGCAGCGAGAGTGCCGAGGTGTACGCCGCTCAGGCCGCCATGCGACCGCTCGCCGGGTTCGGCGCGGGCGCTTTCGCGTGTGGCACCTGGGTTGCCTCTCCCGTCAGCAAGATGGCTGCGCCTGCGCTGCCGCGTATCCGGCGCGTTTTCGCCTCCATCAGCCTGGGCCACCCGCAGACGAGTGATGTCGTCGGCGGCGGCTACCAGCCTGTCCTTGCCAGCACTGTCCTGCCGCACGTCCTTGCCAGCACCAAGCAGCTCGACCAGATGGCTCGCATCAACCCGGTTACCCCGGGTGGATTGGGTCCGCATCCGGCGAGGGAACCGGAACCGGTCTAAACCAGACCGGCCAAGATCCCCTCCAGGCCGCGGACCCGCAAAGGGTCCGCGGCCTTCGTTATGCGCGGCCACGGATTGTCAGAGGCATAAGAGAAGCTCGACGAAGAGTGGAGAGAGGGGATGGCACCGATGCAGTGGGCCGGCACAACCGCCGTGCTGGAGGGGCTCGCCGGAGTTCCCGGTGGCGCAGAGCTGAGCAGCCAGGAGCTTGCCAGCGCTGAGCTGCCGTGCAGGGACGACCCGGAGCTGTTCTTCGCGGAGTCACCGGAGGATGTCGAGTTCGCGAAGTCGCTGTGCGGAAGCTGCGCAGCGCAGATGGTCTGCCTTGCCGGGGCGATCGCGCGCGCAGAGCCATGGGGTGTCTGGGGCGGCGAGCTGTTCCTGCGGGGCGAGATCGTCCCGCGCAAGCGGCCGCGGGGACGTCCCCGCAAGGATGCGGTAGCTGCCTGAGCCGAGGCCGGACCGCGCCTACCAGCGACGAAGATGACGAGGGGATAGGTGCGATGTCGTACATGCATGCAGAACTGGAGCTAGCGAGAGACCGACAACAGGACCTGCGCGCGCTTGCCGAAGCACACCGCGAGGGCAGGCGGGCGCAGCTGCACAGCCGGATGGTGCGGCGGGCGGAGCGGGCCGAGCGACGGCAGCTCAGCCACCGTGACCTGGCTGTGCAGCTGAGGGCCAGGCTCAACGAGCTCGAGTCGGCCAGCTAGCACGAGGGCGGAGCCCGGGAAGTTACCTGACTTCCCGGGCCCGCTGGCTTTTGCCGCCCGCTGGTCGCTGGTCTCCGGTTCGCCTTCGGGGCAGCGGCCGGCGGCCGGCTGGCGGCCGGGCCGGGCTCATCCAGCGGGTCGAGATCGTCGAGTGGCCCGGGCTCATCCAGCGGGTCGAAATCGTCGAGTGGGCCGGGCTCATCCAGCGGGTCGAATTCGTCGAGTGGCCCGGGCTCATCCAGCGGGTCGAAGCATCGTCGCGAGCGGGTCTGGCTCGTCGAGCGGTCCGGCCCCGGTCAGCGTGCCGGTGCCGTCGATCAGGCCAGCGTCCGCCGCTGACTCGCCCGGTCCGTAGCCGGGGACCCAGCGAAGGACCTCCGCCCGGAACGGGCCCGCGCTCTCGAGCTGGCACAGGACGCCGATACCGGATGTCGACACCCGGTGAATCAGCACGTAGGACGGCGGCAGGTTCAGGCGCCTGGTGACATTCGCAGCCCGGACGTCGGTCATCCGCATGGCCTCGCCGCGCATCCACTCGCGGCTGAACGCGAAGGTTTCCCTCCGGGACGGGTCCGCCAGCGGCGCGATGAACGAGCGCAGCTCATCCAGGTCGACCGTCATTCCCTGCCGCAGGAAGCCGTTCGCGCGCAGCTCGCGCTCGACGGTCTCGATGTCGCCGTCGTTATGCATGAGCCACAGCAGCCGGCCGAAGATCAGCGGCAGCCCGCCCGGGAGCCGGTCCACCGCGCCGAAGTCGAGCACGCCCAGCCTGCCGTCCGCCAGCAGCCGGAAGTTACCCGGATGCGGGTCGGCATGCAGCAGCCCGACCCGCTCCGGGCCGGAGAACAGGAACCGGACCAGGAGCAGCCCCGCGGCGTTGCGCTGCTCCTGGCTTCCGCTGGCGATGATCTCCGCCAGGGGAGTGCCGTCCATCCACTCGGTGACCAGCACATGATCGGTTGCCGCCAGGACCTGCGGCACCGTGATGTCAGGGTCCCCGGCGTACTCGTCGGCGAAGGCCTGCTGGGAGGCCGCCTCCAGGCGATAGTCGAGCTCCTCAACGACCCGCGAGCGCAGCTCGTCGAGCATCGGCCTGACATCCAGGCCGGGCATGAGCACGCCGAACAGCCTGCCTACGCGGCTGAGCTGGGTGAAGTCGTTGGTCAGCGCCCGGCCGGCGCCGGGGTACTGGATCTTGACGGCGACATCGCGGCCGTCGCTCCAGACCGCGCGGTGCACCTGGCCGATCGACGCGGCCGCGGCCGGGTGGTCGTCAAACTCGGCGAACTGGTCTCGCCAGCCGGCACCCATGTCCTCCGCGAGCACCCGGTGCACGGTCGCGGCCGGCAACGGCGGCGCGGACTCCTGCAGCTTCGTCAGCGTGGCGCGGTAAGGGCCGGCGATCTCCGGCGGCAGCGCGGCCTCGAATATCGACAGGGCCTGCCCGAGCTTCAGCGCGCCGCCCTTGAGCTCGCCGAGTACGCGGAAGATCTGCTCGGCTGTCCGCTGCTGCAGTTCCTGCGCAACGATCTCGGCCTGCCGGCCGCCCAGCCGCTTGCCCAGCCCCAGCGCTGCCCGCCCGGCAATGCCTACCGGCAGCGAGGCCAGCTTCGCCGTCCTGGTGACAGCACGCTGCGGCAGATCACTCATGATCTCTATTGTCGGCTACGCCCGGCACCCCTCGCCACACGCGTCGGGACTAGTCCGCCTGCTCGCAGCTTCCGCAGGTGCATGCCGGGTGCGGCGGCCAGCTCCGGCGGCGCCACTGCCAGGCAGGCAGCACCAGCTCGAGCGTGGCGCTCGCGGTCGCCTGCGCCAGGGCGGACTGATCGGCGAACGCGACGGCCTGCGCGGCAGCCTGCGAGGCGACGGCGGCCGCCAGCACGGCATCGCAGGCGGGCGGATCGGCCGCGCGTCCGGCCAGCTGGGCGAGAATCAGCGGCCACGCCGGGTCCCGGTCGACGCGCGCGAGGTCAAGGCAGCGCAGGCAGGCCGTAAGGCCTGGCCGCACCAGCGGGCCGACGATGCCGATGGCCTCGCCGGCGTAGACGGCCAGGTGTGCCTGCTTCCGGCGCAGCAAGGTGGTTGTGACCGCCGGTGCCTGGTGCCCCACGAGCACGAGCAGGTCCGGCTGCCCGCCGGGTCGCCGGGAGCCAGCGGACCAGGTGCCGCCCGGCGGCGTGATCGAAGTCGCGACGCCGGATCGGCAGAGCAGATCCGCGAGCAGGCGCGTGACCTCACCTGAGCCGCAGACCTCGACAGTCGTTGCCGCTCGCCGGGCGAGGATGCGCGCGCCGCCGTCGCCGTCCTGCCCGGTCAGTGATGCCGTCGCCAGCACCGGCAGGAGCTGCCGGCGCAGCTCGGCCGGGATCGCCCGCAGCGTCCCGGCTGGCTGGTCGACCAGCGCGCCGGCACCCGCAAGGAGCGCGATGACCTGCTCGGTCACCTCGAGTGGCACGCCTGCATGGCTGGCCGCCGCGATGACCTGCTCCCGGTCGCGGCTGCCGTCGAGTAAGCGGATGACATCGGCTGCATTGCTCAGTCCCGAGATCGCCACGGCGCGCCGCGGATCGATGCCGACCTGCACGGTGTCCCGGTCGCGCCATACGGGCAGCAGTCCTGCTCTCAGCATGGGTCTCACAGCCCGGAGGTTGCCATGCCGGTCCGACAGTTCGCCGGGCAGGGCAAGTCCCCGGGTGCCAGGACCTTCGCCCCCCTTCCCCGGAAGTGGCAGCAGACCCGGCCCCCGGGGACCTCTGGACTGCGAACGTAGGGTCGCCGGGGCCGGCCGGTCAACCGGGCCTGTGGACGAGGATGTGCGGATCGTGGGGAACGCGCGGCGTGTCGCTGTGGATAGCTGTGCGCGGGGCTGTGGATCGCCCGGATTCACGCGGCCGCCTGCCCGCGCTGAGCAGCCGTGTCGCCGTCCACTGGCTGTGGAGGAGAATCGGGACTGCCTGGTGACCGGCTAGCTGCTGGCCGGCTCGCCCGGGTCCTCGTCGCCTGAGGCGTCGCCGGGTGCGGCATCCGGCTCGGCAGCGTCGCCGTCGAGATCGGAGATATCAAACTCCGGCCTGCCGCGGACGAAACCGTCCGGGTCATCGAAGTCGTCGGCGGTCGGCAGCAGGTCGGGGTGCGCCCAGACGGCGTCCCGCCCGGCCACGCCGCGCTCAGTGGTCAGGCCCTGCCAGATGACCGCAGCCTCACGCAGCCGCCGGGGCCTCAGTTCGAGCCCGACGAGGGTGGCGAACGTCCGCTCGGCCGGGCCCGCCGGTCGCACGCCGCCTCCTGATGGCCTCGGCCAGCGCCACGGACTGCGGCAGCCGGTCGCTGGAGGCGGCCGCGACAACGGTCGCGACCCAGCCTTCTACCAGAGCGAGCACAGTCTCAAGGCGGGCCAGGGCGGCCTTCTGCTCCGGCGTGTCCTCGGGCTGGAACAGGGCGGCTCCGGACAGTGCCTCGTTCAGGGCCTCCGGATTGGACGGGTCGATCTGCGGCATGGCATCGCGCAGCGCGGACGCGTCGACCTTGATGCCGCGCGCGTAATCCTCGACCGCGCCGAGCAGCCGGGCCCGCAGCCACGGGACATGGGCAAAGAGCCGGTGATGAGCCGCTTCCCTCAGCGCGAGGAACAGCCGCACCTCATCGAGGTCGACCGACAGCCCGCTGCCGAACGCGGCCACCCCGGCCGGCAGCAGCGCGGCGGTGCCCTGCGGGCCGAGCGGCAGGCCAACGTCAGTGGAGCTGACGACCTCCTCGGCGAGGGCGCCGACGGCCGCGCCTGTCTGGCCGCCGACCATCATGCCGCCGATGCGGCGCATCATGTCGCCCAGGCCGCCGAGGCCGCCGAGACCGCCAAGGCCGCCGACCATGGCCTGCATCTCCGGCGGAAGATCAGCGGCGAGTTCCGCCGGGTCAGCGCTCATCAGGCCGCCCATGGCCTCGACCGCGCGCTCGGCGATGGGATCGCACAGCTTCGACCAGACCGGAAGGGTCGCTTCCACCCACTCGGCCCGGCTCCATGCCTGCGAGGTCCTGATGCCGCTCGGGAACTCGGTCGCGTCCTCCAGCCACAGGTCGGCCAGCCGCAGGGCTTCCACGACCTTGCTGCGGTCGGGCTCCAGCACGCTGGCGTCGCCCTTCTGCGCCACCGTCTGCCGGGCGATGTTCTTGGCCAGGTCCCAGTTCACCGGACCGCCCTGCCAGGACATCAGGTCAGCGAACTGCCGGAGGGCGTCCGCGAACTGCTGCGGATCGCCCATGGGGCCCAGCGGGCCCATGCCGCCGAACGGCCCGGCCGGGCCGCCGGGGCCGCCGCCGCCGGGGATGTCCGGATCGTCGCCGGAACTACCGCCAGGGCCGAAGCCGAAGGGAGGCTGGCTCATCTGCCCGGCCTCTCAGGCAGGATGGAAAGGTCCACACTGGCCAAGCTATCCCAGGAGCGGTGCGCAGTGAGCAACCGAGTAGCCCGGGTTCGCCCTGAGCGCAGCCCTGGCGGCGAATTGGCGGCTCCGGCGGCGAGGCAGCGCGGGAAGCGCCCGGCCACCGGTCAGGCTGACGGCGCGCCCGCCGGAAGCGACCAGATCAGGGATGCGGCAGCAGTGCCGGACGGGCCCGCTGTGCAGCAGCCGAGGGCAGAAGCGGCCGGCGCGGCGGGCCTTGCCGCTGCTCAGCAGCTGCCGGTGGTCGCCGTCACGGGCGCGGCGCGCGGCTCGGGCTGGCGCTGACCTCGAGGCTCGCGGCGTCCCCGCTTGTCGGCCGGGTCGTCGCCATCGACGGCAGCCGCGGTGACGTCAGCGGCGTGACGTGGCGCATCGTCGACGTGCGGGATCCGGCGCTGGCGGGCCGGCTGGCGGACGTGGACGTCGTGGTGCATGCCGACGTTGACCTGTCGCCTGACGCCGAGTCGCGGTCGCGGCGAGCCTTCAACGTCCGCGGCGCGCAGACCGTGCTGACGGCCGCAGCGGCTGGCGGCGTCGGCCGGGTTGTGCTCATCACCAGCGCAATGGTGTACGGCGCGCGCCCGGACAACCCGGTGCCGCTGCCCGAGGACGCGCCGCTGAGCGCGGAGACGGACGACAGCGTGGTCAGCGACCTGCTGGAGATCGAGCACCTGGCCGAGCGGTCGGCGCGCGCGCACCTCGGCCTCCAGGTCTCCATCGCCCGCCCCGCCGCGCTGGTCGGCGACGGCATCGACACCCTGATCACCCGGCACTTCGAGGCGCCGCGGCTGCTGGCGGTCAAGGGGCAGGCCGCCCGGTGGCAGTTCTGTCACGCCGACGACCTGGTGTCCGCGCTCGAGCTGGCCGCCGCCGGGCAGGTTACCGGCGCATTCGCTGTCGGCAGCGACGGCTGGCTGGAGCAGGACGAGCTGGAGGAGATCGCCGGCCTGCGCCGGATCGAGCTGCCCGCCGGGCTCACGTTCGCCACGGCGCAGCGGCTGCACCGCGCCGGGATCACCCCGGCGCCGGTCACCGACCTGCATTACGTCGTCTATCCGTGGGTGGTCGACTGCGCGGCGCTGCGCGGGGCCGGGTGGCGGCCGGCCTACAGCAACGCCGAGGCCCTTCAGGTGCTGCTCGATCAGCGCGCCGGCCACCATGCTGTGGCCGGGCGGCGGCTGGACAAGAAGGACGCGACGATCACCGCGGCCGGTGCCACCGTGGCCGTCATCGGCACGGCCGCCATTGTCCGCCAGGTCCGCCGGAGGCGGCGCGGGTCCTGACTGCCTTTCCGGGTGCTGCGCGGGTGCCTGTAACTTTGGCAGGGTGACCGTGGTCAGGCTGGCCGAGGTGCGCGCCGAGCCGCTGTCGGTCGACGAGGTACGAGCGGCTGCCGCCGATCCCGCGGCGGGCGCCATCGCGCTGTTCATCGGCGCGGTGCGCGATCATGACCATGGCCGCGGCGTGACGGCCCTGTCCTACAGCGCCCACCCTTCCGCGGCGGCCGAGCTCGGCCGGGTCGCGGAGAAGATCGCTGCCAGCTACCAGGTCCTGTCGCTCGCCGTGGCCCACCGGACCGGAGACCTGGAGGTGGGTGACCTCGCGGTGGTCGCGGCCGTCGGGGCCGAGCACCGGGATGTCGCATTTGCCGCCTGCCAGGCACTGATCGACGAGCTGAAGGCGACCGTGCCGATCTGGAAGCACCAGTTCTTCAGCGGGCGGCGACAGCGAGTGGGTCGATAGTGCGTAGGCTTCGGCCTATGCCCAGCTGGCTCCCGTCCGCCCCGCACCGCCTCGTGACCCTGCTCATCGCCGGCGTCGGCGTGCTGGCGGCGCTGGTGGTCGCAGCGGTCGTCGCGGTTCCCTATGTCGCTCTCACGCCCGGCCCGACCCTGAACACCCTGGGCAAGCCGGGCGGGCACGCAGCTGATCCAGATCAGCGGGCACCGCACTTATCCCACCTCGGGTCATCTCAACCTGGTGACGGTGTCCTTCACGGGCGGCCCGGGCACGGACTTCAACATCTTCAGCGCGCTCCGGGCGTGGCTCACCCCCGATGACGCCGTCGTGCCGCAGAGCGAGATCTCTCCTCCGGGCAGACGCAGCAGCAGGTCGTCCAGCAGGACACCGAGGAGATGCTGAGCTCGCAGCAGGACGCCACGGCCGCTGCCCTGTGCTACCTGAGGATCGGCTTCACGACCGTCGACACGGTCGCGTCGACGGAGAAGGGCACGCCGGCCTACGGCGTGCTGAAGAAGGGCGACGACATCACGGCCGTGGACGGCACCCCGGTGGACTGCCAGCACAACGTCGTCGCCATGATCCGGGATCGCAGGCCGGGCAGCAACGTGACCCTGACCATCCTCCGCGGCGGGCAAGACCAAGACCATCACGCTCGACGACCAAGGACGTCGACGGCCAGCCGGTGGTCGGCGTCGAACTGTCGCCGGCGACCTACAAGTTCCCGTTCACCGTGAAGATCAACCTGGCCGACATCGGCGGTCCGAGCGCAGGAATGATGTTCGCGCTCGGGATCATCGACAAGCTGACGCCGGACAATCTCACCGGCGGGAAGTTCATCGCCGGTACCGGCGAGATCGAGCCCACCGGGACGATCGAGCCCGATCGGCGGCATCCAGCAGAAGATGGCCGGTGCCAGGTCCGCCGGGGCCACGATCTTCCTGACGCCGGCCTCCAACTGCTCCAACACCACCGGAGCGGTGCCGGCCGGGCTGCGGCTTGTGCGGGTCAGCTCGCTCGCCCAGGCGGTCAGCGATCTGCAGGCAATCAAGAAGGGCAAGCCGGTACCGTCGTGCTAGCCCGGCAGCGGCAGGCAGCGGGCGAATCCGCCTTACCCCCGCGCGCCTGGCAAGCCTGGCGGCCAGACCTGGCTAGCCTTAACCGGGATCCGGCCAGCTCTTCAGGCGGATCGGGCTGAACACCAGGCGGGGCCATGCTGAACTCCGGGCGGCCCCGGGCTGACCGGGCCGATGCGGGCAGCCGGACGCGTTGCCGCGGCGGCACGTCGGCGCCGCTGAGGGCGTACGCTCGGATGTGACGGGACATCCAGGGAGGGGCCTTCAGTTATGCCTGCACGTCCAGGCATAACGCCGCCGGCACCGGCCGCGCCGAGTGGCCGGATCAGCCGGCAGCGCCCGGCAAGATAGAGCGGGCGGTGCAGACAACTGAACGGGCCAGCCCGGCCGGGATGTCCGGATCGGGATGACCCGGGTTCGGCTGGCGGGTTTAGATAACTGACAGGCTCTTCACTCTTCGGGAAGGGAGCGGGACTGGACGTGGCTCCTCGTGTGCTGGTTGACGCGACTGCGGTTCCTGCTGACCGCGGCGCGCTTGGCCGATACGTGGACGGCCTGGTCAGCGCACTGGGTGCGGCAGGGGCTGACCTCGCGGTGGCCTGCCAGCGGGCAGACGAGGAACGTTACGGACGGCTCGTGCCGAATGCCAGGATTGTGGCCGGCCCGCCCGCCATCGCGCACCGTCCGGCCCGGCTGGCCTGGGAGCAGAGCGGCCTGCCGCTGGCGGCGCAGCAGGTCGAGGCCGCCGTGATCCACTCACCGCACTACTCGATGCCGCTGCGCCCGAACACCCCGGTCGTTGTCACGGTGCACGATCTGACCTTCTTCACCGAGCCGGACGCGCACAGCCCGGTGATCGCGACCTTCTACAAGGCCGCGATCCGCACCTCGGCGCGGCGCGCCACCCGGCTGATCGTCCCGTCCAAGGCGACCAGGGATGAGCTTGTGCGGGTGCTGGCCGCTGACCCGACCCGGATCGACGTCGCCTATCACGGGGTCGATCACGATCTGTTCCACCGGCCTGACGAGCAGCAGCGCCGCCAGGTATCGGACCGCCTCGGGCTGCACGGCAAGAGCTACGTCGCCTACCTCGGCACGCTGGAGCCACGCAAGAACGTGCCCGCCCTGATCACCGGCTGGGCCGCGGCGGTCGCCGACCTGCCTGAGCCGCCGGCGCTGGTGCTGGCTGGCGCCAGCGGATGGAGCGAGGAGGTGGACGAGGCCGTCGCCGCGGTGCCTGCCCACCTCCACCTGGTCCGCCCCGGTTACCTGCACTTCAACGACCTGCCCGGATTCTTCGGCGGAGCCGCCGTCGTCGCCTTCCCGAGCACCGGCGAGGGCTTCGGTCTGCCCGCGCTGGAGGCCATGGCCTGCGGCGCCCCGGTGCTGACCACGCACCGGACGGCGCTGCCCGAGGTCGGCGGCGACGCGGTCGCCTATACCGAGCCCGATGCCGAGAGCATCCGCAGCGCGCTGCGCGGCCTGCTGGAGGATCCCGCGCGCCGGACCGCTCTCGGCGACGCCGGCTACTCCCGCGCGATGGAGTTCAGCTGGGCTGCCTCCGCCGAGGCGCACATGATCAGCTATGAGCGGGCAGCCGGCCAGGGCGCTGAGTAGGGCCGGACGGCTGTCAGAGCCTGGCCTCCTGGCCGCAGTCCCGCAGTTCCTCGACGATCTGCTTCACTTCCTGGGCGCGGGACCTGGCGCACACGAGCGTGGCGTCACCGGTGTCAACGACGACCACATCGTCGAGGCCGATGACGGCGACGACCCGGTCGGTGGTCGAGACGATGACCGCGTCTTTCACGTCTCGCGCGATGACGTGCGCCTGCGGGGCTATCACCAGGTTGCCGGACTCGTCGGTCGGAAGCGACTCACCCAGCGAGTCGAAGTCGCCCACGTCACTCCAGGGCATGTCGGCCGGGATCGTGGCGACCTTGCCGACAGCCGCAGCGCCCTCAAGCACGCCGTAGTCGACCGAGATCTTCTCCAGGCCCGGCCATACCTCGGCCAGCACGCTGTCCCGGCCTGGCGTGTCCCAGGCCGCGGCGATGCGCTCGATTCCGGCCCGCAGGGCGGGCCGCTGCCGCTCCAGTTCGCTGAGGAACGCGCTGACCCCGAACACGAAGATCCCGGCGTTCCACAGGTACTGGCCCGACTCCAGGTAGCTCGCCGCGAGCTCGCGGGACGGCTTCTCGCGGAACTCGGCCACCTGCCGGGCCTCGCCGCCCAGCGGCTCGCCGACCTTCAGGTAGCCGAACCGGACCTCGGGGGTGGCCTGGCGATCCCCACGGTGGTCAGGTAGCCGGCCTCGGCCGCCGCGGCCGCCTGCCTGATGACCTCGACGAAGCGCGGCTGATCGCCGATCATGTGGTCGGCCGAGAACGCCGCCATGATGGCGTCAGGATCACGCCTGGCCAGGATCGCGCAGGCCAGGCTCACGGCCGCGCAGGAGTCCCGCGGGGACGGCTCGACCAGGATGTTGGCGGCCGGAACGTCGGGCAGCTGCCGGGAGATGGCTGCCGCGTGGGCCGTGCCGGTGACGACGTAGATCTGCCCGGCGGCCGACAGCGGGCCGATGCGGTCGACCGTCGCCTGCAGCAGCGACCGGTCCGTGGCGGTCAGCGGATGGAGGAACTTCGGCTCACAGGCACGGGACAGCGGCCACAGGCGCGTTCCGCTGCCGCCTGCCAGAATCGTGGAGTAGAGCATCTAGCAACTATGCCCGACCCGCAGACCGTCCGGCGCGCGGGCCGGGCCCCGGGCACGGAAGGTGCGCAATCCAGGTGTGCGCGGCGACCACGGTGGTGCTGACCGAGGACGGAAGCGGCCTGCGGTCGGACTGGCATGCCCCGTTCGCGGTGGACACCGGCCTGACCCTCGCGGTGCACCGGCGCGGTCCCGGCGACCCGACGTTCAGGATCGACGGCGCGGGCGCGGTGTGGCGTACCTGCCTGACGCCCGCAGGCCCGGCGACGATCCGGCTGACGGCCCGCCAGGCCGCCAGCCGGCCAGCCGGACCGCCGGAAGGCCCCGAAGCTGAGCAGGCAGGCCCCGCCCGGCACGCGACCGATGTCCGGGCTGCATCCTGGGGCCCTGGAGCCAGCTGGCTGCTGGCGCAGGTGCCCGCGCTGCTGGGAGCCGCCGACGACCCGGCCGTCTTCCGCCCCGCCCACCCGCGACTGCGGGAGCTGGCCGGCCGTTACCCCGGACTCAGGATCGGGCGCAGCGACCGCGTGCTTGAGGCCCTCGTTCCGGCCGTGCTCGAGCAGAAAGTGCTCAGCATCGAGGCGTACCGGGGCTGGCGCCTGCTGCTGCGCTGGCACGGTCTGCCGGCGCCGGGGCCCGCCCCGGCCGGGATGCGCGTGTTCCCGCCCCCTGCGACCTGGCGGTCGATCCCGTCGTGGGACTGGCACCGGGCCGGCATCGAGGCGGTGCGGGCCAGGACCATCGCCGGCGCGGCGCTGGTCGCGGGCAGACTGGAGGATGCCGCCGTCCTGCCCGGCGCGCAGCTCGACCGGATGCTGCGGACGCTGCCCGGGATCGGCCCGTGGACGTCGGCTGAGATCAGGCAGCGGGCCTGCGGTGACACCGACGCCGTGAGCGTGGGGGACTACCATCTGCCCTCGGTCGTCGGCTGGACGCTCGCGGGCGAGCCGGCCGACGATGAGCGGATGCTGGAGCTGCTTGCGCCCTATCCGGGCCAGCGCTACCGCGCGACCCGGCTGATCGAGCTCGGCGGCAGCGCGCCGCCCCGGCGCGGCCCGCGCCTGGCCGTGCGCGACTACCGGTCGTTCTGACCGGACGGCCTGCGCACGCGCCAGGGAAGTACCTGGCCCGGCGGCTGGTTATCGCAGCTGTCAGCCTGACCGGACCCTGCTGCAGCGCGGCAGCCTAGGCTGAAGACAGGCAAATCGCCCGATGAGCGAAAGAGGTAGTGCCATCAGCGCCCACGAGCCCAGCGCCGGTCAGCCGGCGCCAGCGGATACCGTCGCGAGTGCCAGCGCCATCCGGCGCGCGCTCGCCAGGGCAAGGGATGGCAAGTCCCTTGATCAGGCGGAGGCCGCCGTGCTGCTGCAGGCGCGCGGCGACGACCTGGCGACGCTGCTCGGGCACGCCGGGCGGGTGCGTGACTCGGGGCTGACCGCCGCGGGCCGCCCTGGCGTCATCACCTACTCGCGCAAGGTATTCATCCCGCTGACCAGGCTCTGCCGGGACAGGTGCGCCTACTGCACGTTCGTCACGGTGCCGGGGCGGCTGGACAGCCCGTTCCTCAGCCCTGACGAGGTTCTTCAGATCGCCCGCGAGGGCGCGGCCCTGGGCTGCAAGGAGGCCCTCTTCACGCTGGGGGACCGCCCGGAGGCCCGCTGGAAGCAGGCCCGCGAGTGGCTGGACGCGCACGGCTACGACGACACGCTGTCCTACGTCCGCGCGATGGCCATCCGGGTGCTGGAGGAAACCGGGCTGCTGCCGCATCTCAATCCCGGCGTGCTGACCTGGCAGGATTTCCAGCGCCTCAAGCCGGTCGCGCCGTCCATGGGCATGATGCTGGAAACCACGCTCAGAACGTCTTTACCGGGAACGGGGCGGCCCGCACTTCGGCAGTCCCGACAAGGACCCGGCCGTCCGCCTCAGGGTCCTGCAGGATGCCGGGCGCAGTAGCGTCCCGTTCACCACTGGCATCCTGATCGGGATCGGCGAGACGCTCGGCGAGCGAGCTGACTCGATCTTCGCCATCCGGCAGGTGTCCCGCGAGTACGGCGGCATCCAGGAAGTGATCGTGCAGAACTTCCGGGCCAAGCCGGACACCAAGATGCGCAGCGTCCCGGACGCCGAGCTCGCCGACCTGGCCGCCACCATCGCGGTGACCCGCCTGGTGCTCGGCCCGTCCGCGCGGATCCAGGCGCCGCCGAACCTGATCGGCGATGAGTACCAGCTGATCCTGTCGGCCGGCATCGACGACTGGGGCGGCGTCTCGCCGCTCACGCCGGACCACGTCAACCCGGAGCGGCCGTGGCCGCAGATTGATGACCTGGCAGCCCGGACGGCAGCGGGCGGGTTCGAGCTCGCGGAGCGACTCACGATCTACCCGCCTTATATCCGCGAGCCGTGGCTTGATCCGCGGCTGGCCAGGCATGTCGCCGCGCTGGCCGACCCGGCGACCGGGCTGGCAGCGGCGGGCGCACGGCCGGCAGGCCAGCCGTGGCAGGAGCCGGACGGCGGCTGGGACAGCGCGTCAGGACTGGGCGAGAGCGGACGGACCGACCTGTTCACCACCATCGACACTGCCGGGCGCACCAGCGACCGGCGTGATGACTTTGCCGAGGTGTACGGGGACTGGACGGAGATCGGCGCCCGGATCGACCCGGCAGCCCGGCTGGAGGCCGCTGCGCGCGCGGGCGGCTCGTCCGGCGCCGCTTCCGCGCCGCGCCGGGCGCCGGCCGAGGTGCTGGCGGCGCTGCGCAGCGCCGAGCGGAACCCTGCCGGCATCAGCGACGCGGAGGCGCTGGCGCTGCTGGACGCCGACGGTCCTGAGCTCGACGCGCTGGCCGCTCTGGCGGACGGGCTGCGCCGGGAGGCAGCCGGCGACGATGTCACCTACGTCGTCACCCGGAACATCAACTTCACCAACGTCTGCTACACCGGCTGCCGGTTCTGCGCGTTCGCGCAGCGGCGCACTGACGCGGACGCCTACACGCTGTCCATGGAGCAGATCGGCGACCGCGCCGCGGAGGCGTGGGAGGCGGGCGCGACCGAGGTCTGCATGCAGGGCGGCATTCACCCTGACCTGCCCGGCACCGCCTACTTCGACATCGCGGCGGAGGTCAGGAAGCGCTGCCCGGACCTGCACGTGCACGCGTTCTCGCCGATGGAGGTGATGAACGGGGCCTCCCGGACCGGGCTGCCGGTGCGCGAGTGGCTGGTCCGGGCCCGCGAAGCCGGCCTCGGCTCGCTGCCGGGCACCGCCGCCGAGATCCTGGACGACGACGTGCGCTGGGTGCTGACGAAGGGCAAGCTCCCGGCCGCGGCCTGGATCGAGGTCATGACGACCGCTCATGAGCTGGGCATCCCCACGACCTCGACGATGATGTACGGCCACGTCGACACGCCCGCGCACTGGGTCGGTCACCTGCGGGTGCTGCGCGGCATCCAGGAGCGCACCGGCGGCTTCACCGAGTTCGTGCTGCTCCCGTTCGTGCACGCCAGCTCGCCCATCTACCTGGCCGGCATGGCGCGGCCGGGCCCGACGCGGCGGGAGAACCGCGCCGTGCACGCGCTCTCGCGGATCATGCTGCACGGCTCGATCAGCAACATTCAGTGCTCCTGGGTCAAGCTCGGCGCGCAGACCTGCCAGGACGTGCTGCGCGGCGGCGTCAATGACCTTGGCGGCACGCTGATGGAGGAGACCATCAGCCGGATGGCAGGCTCGGAGAACGGCTCCTACAAGACGATCAGCGAGCTGGCCGAGCTGGTCGCGCCGACCGGGCGGCCGCTGCGGCAGCGGACGACCCTGTATGGCACCCCGTCGGCGGAGCGGATGGCGGCGGCCGCAGCGAGCGACGGCGTGTGCGCCTCGGTGCGCGGCCCGCGAGCGGCTGGTACCCGGGCGGTTCTGCCGCTGCTGCAGTCGTAGCTCAGGGGCTGTGCTGCAGTCAGGCTGCGGCAGTCCTGGCGCCGCGCCGGAGGCCTGCTGCCGGAGCCGCGCGCTGCGTCAGGGCCGGCCGGATGCCGACGCGAAGGCGGCCCAGACGACCTTGCCCAGGGCCGCGGGCGCCAGGCCGTAGCCCCACTGGTCGCTCAGGGAGTCCACGACCAGCAGGCCGCGGCCGGACTCCGCCAGCCAGTCCGGCTGCCGGAGCGCGGGCTCGGACGGGCTCGGGTCAGCGACCGCGCAGACGACATAAGGCCCGGCGTGCAGAAGGCCGAGCCGGACCGGCCAGGGCGGGACACTCGCCGCCTGCCGTGCCCGCGGCAGCGCGTGCCTGACGGCGTTGGCGAGGAGCTCGGAGACGACCGCGGCCACGTCGTCCGCGCGGCTGGCCTCGCCCCATCGGTGCATGGTCCGCAGCGCGAACGTCCGGGAGTGTGCAATCGAGTGCGGAGCCGGCGCCGGCTTGCGCGTGGCGACCCGCGGTGTCGCGGTCCAGACGTTGCCCGGCGCGCCAGGTCCTGACGGCCAGCCCTGACAGGACCGGCAGGCCATCTGGATAGCTGACTGCAGCCATGGCCAGTCGGCGCCGGTCACGGGCGCCAGCTGAGCGGACGGCGTGGTCATCGCTGTTCCCAGGAGGTCGGCTCGGGTCGCGCGCCGACGACGTGCACCCGGCGCGCGAACATCGGAAAATCCGGCTGTATTAGCGACATCCTGCCCCATGCAAAGGTCTGTCGCAAGTGTCGTCTGCACGTGCATTTGCATTGTTAGCGCCGCCGGAGCGCGCTAAGCTGCAGCCGTTGTGTGCAGTTGCACGTGCATTTGCAAAGTCAACGTCGCAGATAGGCGACTTGGGAGAGAACATGCAGATCATGAATGGCATGGCAGCCGATGTCCTCGGGGATCTGGAATGGCGCAAGAGCACGGCCAGCAACCCGAGCGGCAACTGCGTCGAGGCAGCCGCGCTGCCTGACGGCCAGGTCGCCGTGCGGAACTCGCGCGAGCCAGGCGGCCCGGCGCTGGTCTACACCAGGGCCGAGATCGCGGCGTTCCTGGCCGGCGTCAGGAACGGCGAGTTCGACGACCTCGCCTGACCGGTACTGCCGAGAAATATGTGACAGTACGGCCACAGCGCTCCCGATAGTGTGCGTACCAGGTGATAGCGTGCTCAGAGCGTGCGGTTCGCCTGCTTCGCGTCACTATGACATTGGCGCAGGTGAATGACCGCGCGCAGGTCAGGGCGGAGCAGGTGACTGGCACGGCGGGGCGGGATGTGCGCGCTGCCGTGTCGCGCGGGAGCGATCGTGAGCGTGGACCGGGAGCCAGGTGACGAGCCCCAGGACGAGCTCAGCGCTGCCGACCTCGCAAGCGGGCCCACAGTTGTCCGGATGCTACTCGGCGGCCAGCTGCGCAAGCTTCGCGAGGCTGCCGGGATCACGCCCGAGCGAGCAGGCTACGAGATCAGGGCGTCCCGCTCCAAGATCAGCCGGGTCGAGCACGGCCGGGTCGGATTCAAGGAGCGGGACGTTGCTGACCTGCTGACTTTGTACGGCGTCACCGACGACCAGGTGCGCGATCGCATGCTGACGCTGGCCCAGAATGCCAACACCCCCGGCTGGTGGGCCAGGTACGACGACGTGCTGCCTGACTGGTTCGAGACGTACGTCGGCCTGGAGCAGGCCACGTCGCTGATCAGGACGTATCGAGCTGCAGTTCGTGCCCGGCCTGTTCCAGACGGAGGACTACGCGCGGGCGGTAACGATGCTCGGCCACCGGGCGGCGTCCCCGGCGGAGATCGACCGGCGCGTCAGCCTCCGGCTTCAGCGCCAGCAGATTCTCAGCAGGCCGGGCCTGGTCCCGAAAATCTGGGCGGTGATCGACGAGTCCGCGCTGCGCCGGCCGCTCGGCGGCCGCGAGGTCATGCGCGGCCAGCTGCGGCGCCTCATCGAGCTGGTCGAGTCACCGCAGGTAACGCTCCAGATCATGCCGTTTGACCGTGGCGGCCACTCGGCGGCGGGCGGCTCGTTCGCGATCCTCAGGTTCGCCGAGGCTGACCTGCCCGACATCGTCTACATCGAGCAGCTCACCGGCGCGCTGTACCTGGAGCGTCCGGAGGAGATCGACCATTACCGCGAGGTCATGAACAGCCTGAGCGCCGAGGCAGAGACTCCGGCCGAGAGCGAGCGGCAGCTCACCTGGCTCATCGATACGATCTAGGCGTCCCGCGGCCGGTCACGTGCGGCGGGCGCGCTCGTCGCGCAGGGCGCGCGGCAGGATGAGCGCGGCCACCCCGGCGGCGGCCAGCCCGCCGGTCCCGGCGACGATGAGCGTGACCCTCGCATTCGTGGCATCCAGCAGCAGTCCGCCGAAGAGATAAGACAGCCCGGCGGCCGCGCCGACGGCGCCGTAGACGTTGCCGAACGCGCGGCCGAGCAGGCCGGGCGGGACAAGCCGCTGGATCAGCGTGCTGTGCCCGACATCCATCGCCGCGATCCCGAGCCCGCGGATGACCTGGAAACCGAGCGCGGCCAGAATCGTGGCGGCGAGCCCGGTCAGCAGGTTGCCGAGGCTGCTGACCGCGTAGCCGGCCAGGATCAGCAGCGGCAGCGGCCAGCCGCGGCGCGGCCCTGGCCAGCAGCAGGAACCCGGCCAGCAGGCCGAGGCCGGCTCCGGCGTAGACGAGGCTGGCGGCCGAGTTGCTGCCGTGCAGCGTGTGCCTGGCGAGGAACACCAGCGCCACGTCGTCGACGCCGTTGAACAGGACGACCGCGCAGAACGCCAGCGTGATGACCCGGAGCACCCTGTCCTGCCAGAGATAGGCGAGGCCCTCGCCGGCCGAGCGCAGCACCTGCCGCGGGCTCTGCCGCGGCCCGGCCGCCGGCGGGCGCGGCCTGACCGGCCGTGCCTGCGGCAGCTGCTGGCCCTGGTGCCCGGAGCAGGGCCGCCGCCGGCAGAGTCAGCAGCAGCAGCGCTGAGACCGCGAACGTGGCGACATCGATCAGCAGCAGATCGCGCACGGACAGCCAGGCCAGCAGCGCCGCGCCGGCGAGCGGCCCGGCGCTGTCCATGCCGTTCGTGCCGAATCCGATGGCGGAGTTAGCACGCTCCAGGTCGGCATCTGGTACCAGGGCGGGAACGGCGGATCTGGACGCTGGCTGGAATACGGCAGCGACGCAGGACTGGACCGCGACGAGCACCAGGAGGAGCGGCAGGGACGGCAGCGTGAGCGCGACCACGGCGATGACCGCACCCTGGACGAGCTCGCAGCTCACCATGACGGCGCGCTTGTCCCACCGGTCGCTGACGACGCCCGCGACCGGGCTCAGCAGGCTGGGCACGAAGTCCCCGGCGATCATCAGCAGCGCGACCGCGAGTCCGGTGCCGAAATGACCTGCGGTGTACAGGAGCAGCGCGATCAGGCCGACGCTGTCGCCCAGGAAGGACAGCAGCCTGGCGGTCCACAGGGACCGGAACGCGGCATTGCCGCGCAGCAGGGCCAGCATGCCCGGCCGGGCGGCTGGCTCAGGCGCGGGCGGGTCAGGCACGGGCGAGTCAGGTACGGGCGGGTCAGGCACGGTCGGCTCAGGCACGGGCGGATCTCAGAGCAGCGTGGTGAACTGATCGGGGTCGCGGGCCGGGCGGTCGGCGGCCGGCGCCGCCGGGTGGCCGACGCCGATCGCGCCCATCGGCTCCCAGCCAGCCGGCAGGCCGAGTGCCCGCACGGTGACGTCCCGGCAGAACAGCGTGCTGGAAATCCAGCAGGAGCCCAGGCCCTCGACCGCGAGTGCGACCAGCAGGTTCTCAATCGCAGCGCCCATCGCGACCAGGAACATCGCGCGCTCGGAGGCGTTCCGCCGCGCGTCGGGATACGCGTGAGCAGCCTCAGCGACCAGGCACGGCACGATGATGAGCGGTGCCCGGCGCAGCGGGTCGCCGCGTCGTACCCGCCTCGCGATCTGCTCGGCGGTGAAGCCGTCGGCCGTCAGGTCAGCCGTCCAGGCCGTGAGCATGTCGTCGAGCAGCCGGGTTCTGGCCTCCGGCGAGCCGAGTACGGCGAACCGCCACGGCTCGCTGTGGTGCGGGGCAGGGGCCGTGATGGCAGCCGCGATCGCGCGCCGCACGGCGGCCGGCGCGACCGGCGCGGCGGTGAACTCGCGGACGGTACGGCGGGCAGCCAGGACGTCCGCGGCACCGAGTCGGAACATGTCCTCCTCGGCCGGGCGGACAATCGCGGCGGCGCCAGGTCCGGCAGTGTCGGTGAGCAGGTCGTCGAGACCGCGGACGATGGCGACCGGGATGCCGGTCGTCTTCTGCTTGACCAGGTCGGCAGCAGCCGCGATCTCGTCGGCGACCGCCGCCACCGTCACCTCGAGCAGGTTGCCGAAGGTGTCGGTCTGGCCGCGGTGGTCGCGCAGCGGGATTACTCCGGCTGCGCCGATCGCGGTGTCCGTCTGGCCCGCGCGCCACGGACGGCCCATGGTGTCGGTGATGATCACGCCGATGCGGGCGCCCGCGCGCTCGCTGATGCCCTTGCGCAGCGTCTCGGCCGAGGCGTCCGGGTCGACGGGCAGCAGCACCAGCGTGCCCGGCTCGGTATTGGACTCGTCGACGCCGGCCGCCGCCATAACCAGGCCGTGCCTGGTCTGACTGATCGTTGTCGGGCCGCGGCGGGCGACCACGCGGACGGTCTCGGCGGTGATCGCCGCGTCCCGGTCGCCGCGCACCACCCGGTCCTCGGCCTTGCTGACGATCTTCGAGGTGATCACCAGGATGTCGCCGTCGAGCAGGCCGGGACCGGCCAGCGCCGCCTGAGCGATCAGCGCGGTCAGGTCCGCGCCGGCGGTGATCTCGGGCAGGCCGGTCACGGGCAGGACCGCGATCCCGCCACCGGCCTGAGGGAACTGCGCTGCGGTCACCTGCGCACCTCGAGCGCGAGGTCGACGGCCGCCCGGGCGATCTCCGCCGAGGTGGCCACGTTCGTCATGTAGAGCGGGCGGTTACGGACCTCGATGCCGGCCAGTTCCGGCGAGCCGACCGCATCCTTGTCCTGATCGTCCACGAGCCACCCGTCAAGCAGTCCGGGACCGTAGTGGGCCGCGACCGCGACTGCGGAGGTCTGGACGCCGATCGCGGCAAGGCAGGCATCAGCCATGCCGCGCACCGGGGCGCCGCCGATGATCGGCGAGACGCCGACCACTGTCTGCGACCGGACGGCGTCCTCGATGCCGGGTACTGCCAGGATGATCCCGACGCTGACGACCGGGTTCGAGGGCGGAAGCAGGACGAAGTCAGCGTCGGCGATGGCGTCGAGCACGCCGGGAGCCGGCGCGGCCTGCGCGGCCCCGACCGGCACGATCGCGCGGGCGGGAACGGCGGCGTGCAGGCGCACCCACCACTCCTGAAAATGCAGCTGCTGCTCGCGCCCGTCCAGCTCGACCGTGACGTGGGTGCGCACCGGGTCGTCCGACATCGGCAGCAGCGTGACACCCGGCTGCCAGCGCTCGCACAGCCTGCGCGTCACTTCCGACAGCGTGCGCCCTTCGGCCAGCAGCTGGTTGCGCAGGATGTGAGTGGCGATATCAAGGTCGCCGAGGCCGAACCAGCCGGGGCCGGCCCCGTAGGCCGCCAGCTCGCCCAGCACCGCGCGAGTCTCGCCGGCCCGTCCCCAGCCCTGCTCCTCGCTGATGCCGCCGCCGAGCGTGTACATGACCGTGTCCAGGTCCGGGCACACGTGCAGGCCGAACGGCGTGAAGTCGTCGCCGGTGTTGCCGATCACCGTGATGTCGGCATCCGGAGCCGCGGCCCGCAGGCCGCGCAGGAACCTGGCGCCGCCGACCCCGCCGGCCAGAGCTGTGATGCGCATGCTGGCAGTCTCGCATCTCGCCGCCAGGCCCTCGATACGGACGGGAGCACTTTGCGGCCGGTGACCGGGCACTCGCGACCGCCATTCGATGAGGCAGACGGGCCCCGGGCGAGTGCGTTCCCCGGAAATTCTTGCCTGGATTTTCACCTCATCCCAGGGCAACCGGGTGGCCACTATCACGTATCTCCCTTGACGAGAAGCAAGACACGCGCGTGTAATTTCACTCATGTAATTCTCGCAGCCGGGCAGGCGGGGGCGGGACCACGGGGAACTGACGGCAGGAGGTGTGCAGTGGCAGAGGTCATCGTCTCGCTGGTGCACGACACGCTAGGCATCGGCGCAGATGATGCCGGGGAGCAGAGCTGGCAGGATCGCGCGCTGTGCGCGCAGACCGATCCGGAGGCTTTCTTCCCGGAGAAGGGCGGCTCGACCCGGGAGGCTAAGCGGGTCTGCCGCAGCTGCGACGTCCGGGCTGAGTGCCTGGAATACGCGCTCGGCCACGATGAGCGCTTCGGCATCTGGGGCGGTCTGTCGGAGCGGGAACGCCGCAGGCTCAAGCGCCAGGCCGTCTAGCGGCAGCGCTCGCAGGCAGGGCAGCACACCCGGCGTGACCGTGCTGTCTGGCCTTCTGCCTGGGTCAGATTCGCGTATTGTTCACGGGTACCCCCACCAGGGCAAGCCGGCACAGTAGTGCCGCTCCACCCCCGAGCGAACCCGGACACAAGCGAATCCCCTTGTCACCTGACGACTCCTTTCCCCAGCATGTGGTGACCGCGGTGATCGTCGCCCACGACGGTGCCGCCTGGCTGCCGCGGCTCATGGACGCGCTCGGCGAGCAGACCCGCCCAGTGCAGCGGGTCGTGGCTGTCGATACCGGCAGCCGCGATCGCAGTGGCTCCGTGCTGACCGCTCAGCTCGGCCAGGGCGCGGTCTTCGGGATGGACAGGAGCACCGGTTACGCCAGCGCGGTGCGGCGTGCCGTCGCGCACAAGGCTGCGACCGGGGCGGTGCTGGCCGGGTCTGGGCTGGCCGGGTCCGCTGGGCTGGCCGGGTCAGGCGGCGCTGCCGCGCGCGGCCGGGGTGACCAGGGCGAGCAGACCGAGTGGCTGTGGCTGCTGCACGACGACTGCGAGCCCGCGGCCGACGCGCTCGAGCAGCTGCTGCGCGGGGCGGCGGAGACCCCGGCGGCCGTGGTACTCGGCCCCAAGCTCATGGACTGGACCGACCGGGACGTCATCACCGAGGCCGGGCTGTCGCTCGATACGGCGGGCCGCCGCGTCACCGGCGTCGAGCCGCGTGAGGTCGACCAGGGGCAGCACGACGGCGACCGGGACGCCCTCGCGGTCTCCAGCGCCGGAATGCTGGTCCGCCGGGACATCTGGGAGCGGACTGGCGGCTTCGATCCGGGCATGGCCCTGTTCGGCGAGGACATCGACTTCTGCTGGCGCGTCCATGAGGCTGGCTTTCGCGTCCGCGTGATCACCGACGCGGTGGTCTATCACGCCGCCGCTGCCACCAGGGGACGCCGGCCGATCTCGGTCGGCCGGCGGGCGAGGCTGCTGGAGCGCCGCAATGCGCTGCTGACCCTGCTGGGCAATCTGCCGGCCGGCCCGATGATCGCCTCGCTCATCGGCAACCTGACGCTGTCGCTGCTGCGCACCGTGTTCTACCTGGTCGCCAAGCGGCCGACCGCCGCGCTTGACGAGGCGGCGGCAGCGTTCGGCGTCGCGGGCCATCCGCTGAAGCTGGCACGCGCTCGCCGCCTGCGCGCCCGCGGGCGCCGCGCCGCCTACAGCGCGCTCCGCGGCGACCTGCCACCCGGCCGCTCGCTGCGCCGGGCAGCCGAGTTCGCGGCATCCGTGCTGTCCCGGCCGGCGCCCGAGGACCTGGCCGGTGCGCACCACGCCACCGATGACCCCGACGACGACGAGTCGCTGCTCACCGACAGCGGGCTCATCCAGCGCGTGCTGACACAGGCCCGGCGTGCTGCTGGTGCTCGCGCTGATCGTGATCTCCATCGCGGCCGAGCGCTCGGTGATCACCGGCGGGACTCTCGGCGGCGGTGCGCTGCTGCCGGCCTGGGAAGGTGCGTCCGGCCTGTGGTCGCAGTTCCTGCAGGCCTACCACCCGGCCGGGGTCGGCTCGGCCAGTGCAGGCCCCCCGTACGTCGGGCTGCTGGCGCTGCTGGCCACGGTGCTGCTCGGCAAGGCCTGGCTCGCAGTCGACGTGCTGCTGCTCGGCTGCGTGCCGCTGGCCGGCATTACCGCCTTCGTGGCACTGCGCCGGGTCACCATGGCGGCGGCCGTGCGGGTCTGGGCCGCTGCCTCGTATGCGCTGCTGCCGGTGGCATTCGGCGCGATCTCGGCGGGCCGGCTCGGCAGCGCTGTTGCCTTCGTGCTGATCCCGCTGATCGGCATGCTGGCCGGGCGGATGTTCAGCCAGCCGCGCAAGCTGGCCCGGCGAGCGGCGTGGGCCACCGCCCTCACGGTCACCGTCGGCACCGCATTCGTCCCGCTGCTGTGGCCGATGACCGTCGCGGGCGCCGTGCTGGCGGCGATCACGCTGCGGCGCAGGGTCACCGCCCTGCCGGTCAACCTCGCCATCGTCGTGCTGGTACCGCCGGTGCTCCTGCTGCCCTGGCTGATCCAGTTCCTTGAGCACCCGTCGCGGCTGCTACTCGAAGCCGGCCTCGCGCAGCCGGGACTCGCCTCGCCCAGACTCCCGGCGCGGTCGCTGCTGCTGCTGAGCCCCGGTGGCCCCGGCCTGCCGCCCTACTGGGTCAGCGCCGCGCTGGTGCTGGCCGCGCTCGGGGCCCTGCTTGCCTCACGGCGGCTGAATCTCATCATCGCGGGCTGGGTCACAGCCCTGCTCGGCTTCGCGACCGCGCTGCTGGCGAGCCGAACGATCGTCATACCGCCCGGCGGTCAGTCAGTTACCGCCTGGCCGGGCATGGCCCTTGCCGTCGCGGCAGCCGGTCTCCTGCTCGCCGCGGCCGCCGGCGCGGACGGCCTCGGCCGGGTGCTGTCAGAGGGCGGCCGGACGGGCCTGCGGCGGCTGAGCTCGGCGCGCGGCTTCCCGCTGGCCATCCTCGCGCTGGTCGCCTGCACCGCGCCCGTCCTCGCCGCGGCCTACTGGCTGATGAACGGAGTCAGCGGGCCGCTGCGCCCGGCTGCCGGCCAGGTGGTGCCGTCGCTGGTATCGGCGCCCGCCGGCTCCGGGCGGCAGCTGCGGACTCTGGTGCTGACCGCTGGCCCTGGCGGCCACGTTTCCTTCCTGCTGCTGCGCGGCGACAGCCCGCAGTTCAGCTATCCCGACCTGACGCCAGCGCCGGCTGCGGAGGCTGCGCTCACCAGCGCGGTGGCAGCGCTGGTGGCGCCCGGCGGCGGCGAGGCCGTCGATCAGAGCCAGCAGCTGGCCAGGTTCGACGTCGGCTACGTGCTGGTGCGTGCCCCGGTCAGCGCAAGCCTGGCCAGCACCCTCAATGGAGTCAGCGGCCTGACTGAGGTCAGCCTGACCCCCACGTTCGACCTCTGGCGGCTGGCCAGCCTGCCGTCTCGCGTCAGCGTGGTCGAGCCGACTGGCGTAGTCGTCCCGGTGAGCTCCGGCGCTATCGGTGTCTCCGGCGCACGCGTTCCCGCCGCTGGCGGCACCCTGCTGCTCGCCGAGCCGGCCGGCGGCTGGTCGGCGTCGGTCAGCGGCCACGCGCTGACGCCTGTCGTCTCGCCCGGCAGCGCGTGGGCGCAGGCATTCCGGCTGCCGGCCGGCGGCGGCACGCTGACGATCAGCCGGAACGGGCTCTGGCATGACCTCGTGCTGGCGCTGGAATTGCTGGCGTTCATCGTCGTGGCCGCGCTCGCGCTGCCCGGCATCAGGTCGGCCGCCGAGATCGAGGCCGCAGCCGCGGCCATCGCCGCCCCTGCCGGGCCGGCCGACAATGACGAGGCCGGCGACGCAGCCGGGGAGGCCGAGCCCGTGCTCGTGCCGGCGGCCGCGGCGGCCAGTGCCGGGCCGGCGGCAGCGGGACGGACCGGGGCGGCTGCGGAGCGAGGATGCGCAGGCCACGCGCCGATTCGGGCGCGGCACGCCGGGCCGCACCGCAGTCCAGGACGACCACGCCGGGACCGCCGCTGAGACCGGGACCGCCGCGGCGACCGGTGCCAGGGGCGGCCGGACGCGGACCGGACGGCGAGGTGCTGCCACTCCGCTCACTTCGCGAGCCGCCAGCAAGACCGCGAAGGGGCGCCGGGCGGCTGCGGCTGCCCGTGACGCCGCCTGCCGGCGCGGCTGGTACCGATGCGGCTAGTGCGGGCGCGGCAGGCGCGGGCGTGGCGCGCACGGGCGCCGGTGCTGCCACGGCTGCCGGCGGTGCCGTGCTGGCCGGAGCGGGCACTTCGGCCAGCAGTGCAGCTGGCGGGCGCGGGACGGCACCCGGCGGCCGGGGCCGCCGCGGCCGCGGAGTGCCGGATGCTGCGGCAGCACGAAGCGGGTCGCCTGGCGCTGCCTGGCCAGCCGGTCAGCCGGTCAGCCGGTTCGTCAGCGGGCCGCCCGAGGCGGCGTCGGCATACCCGCCCGGCGTGCGGCCACCTGGCCGTCCGGGCACCGGCGAGCGTGCACCGGGCGACCTGGCCGGCGGCTACGACCGACCGGACAGCGAGCACGGCGCCGGGCGGAGCCGTCGCAGCCGTCCGGGCTATGCGGACGAGCCTGCCTACCCCGCCGACGGCGGCAGCCGTGGCGGCCCGCCGTATGCGGGAGAGGCGGGCTACCCCGGCAGCAGCTACCCGGCGGTGCCGGGCGACTCGGACAGTCCCGGCTACGGCCGGCGCGGGCGCGCTGGCGGTGCTGGCGATGAGGACGGGCCTGGCTACGGGGACGGACACCTGGCTACGGGGCGACCGGACCGGCGGCTACCGGGAAGCGGCCGGCTACGGAGACGCGGCCGGCTACCGGGACGCGGCCGGCTACCGGGACGGCTGCGCGGCCGGCTACGAAGACGCGGCCGGCTACCGGGACGCGGCCGGATACCAGGAACCGCCCGGCTACGGGAACGCTCCCGGTTACGGCGACACGCGCGGCTATGGCGCCACGGGCGGTTACGGCGAGGATGCCCGCTACCCGAGCGACGGCCAGTACCCCGGCAGGACGGGATACCCGGCGGCGGCTGCGTTCGCAGGCGAGCACGGATACGAGGGCCGTCCTCCCTATCCGGAGCAGGCGGCTTACCCGTCCGAGCCCGGCTACGGGCGGCGGCCCGGCCACGCGGACGGGGACTACGCGCGCCCGCCTGCCGCGCCCGCGAGCGGCTGGGGCCAGGATGGCCCGGACGAGGACGCGGCAACCTGGCGGCCCGACGACCAGGCCTCGGGCTGGCCGTCAGGCGGACCTCAGCAGGGCTGGCCGCAGGACTATGAGCAGCCCGGCGGCTGGCCGCAGGATGACCAGCAGCAAGGCGGCTGGCCGCAGGATTACCCGGCCGGGGGAGCCGCTGGCTCCCGGTGGAACGGACCGGACCAGGAACAATGGCCGGACCAGGGCGAGGCACTGCCGGCGCTGCCACCTGCCGAGGTTCATCATGAGTGGCCGCAGCGGACCGACAGGGCCAGCCGGGGCTGGCTGACGCCCGGGCGTGAGGATGAGGACGAGGAATGGTGAGCCGGCTGCGTCACGGCCGACCGATCTTTGCAGCCCTCGTGGTGCTGATCCTGGCCGGGCTCTATTTCGCCGCCGGCGCCGGGCATCAGGCTGCCGCGGCTGCCCATGCCGGTCGCCCGGTGCGTGCCACTGTGTCCACGGCTCAGCGCGTCTGCGCGGCGCCGGGTTCCGTCGCGCCCACGAACGGTGCCGTCGCCGTTACCGCGGTTCCCGGCTCGTCAGCGTCCGGTAGCGCCACCATCACCCCGCTGGAACCCGGCGGCAGTTCCTCGCCGGGTGCTGCGGCGACGACGCTGACGAAGCCCGGCGTGCTGGCGGTGACGGGCGTGCGGACGGCCGCTCCGCTGACGGCAGCCGAGCAGGCCGGCCAGGCGGGTTCGAGCCCTGGCGTCACCACGCAGGCCGGGCGCGGCGGCGTGGAGGTCAGCGCGACTGGCGCGATGGCCCAGGGACTTGAGGTCGAGCAGACCGGTGCCGGCGGCCTGGTCACCGCGCAGTGCACCGCGCCCGGAACGAACATCTGGTTCCTCGGGCCCGGCCAGCAGTCGGCGGCCACGATTGAGCTGTACCTGATGAATACCGGCAGCCAGGCGGCCGACGCGCAGGTGTCCCTGCTGACCGACGTCACGAAGGGCCCGCCGCTGCTCGGCAACGCCGACAACGGCATCACGGTGCCGCCGCACAGCATGGTCGTCCAGCAGCTCGGTCACTTGCTGCAGTCGTCCAAGGTCGTCGCCCTGAACGTCACCACTAGCGTCGGCCAGGTCGCGGCGGCCGTCAGGGAGAGCCGTTCCGCGTCTGACGACGGCAACTGGCTGCCCGTGACCACTGCCCCGGCCCGGCACCTGGTGATCCCGGGGCTGCCGGGCAACAGCGGGTCGCGGTACCTGTACGTTGCGGTGCCGGGCTCGGCCTCAGCGCAAGTCAAGATCACCGCAGTCACCGCGAAGGGCTCCTATCAGCCCACCGGGGGGACCGGCATCGACCTGCTCGGGGGCTCGGCGGTAGCGATCGCGCTGCCGTCCATGAGCGGCGTTCCCGGAGCCATCACCGTGTCGTCCAGTCAGCCGGTGGTCGCGACGATTCTCACTCCGGGCGGCCCGTCCGGCACGCCCGGTGCAGTAGCAGCCAGCGCCGGGCCGGTCCTGGAGCAGGGCGTCGTGGCCGATAACCCGGCCAGGTCGGCGGGCTCGACTGACCTGGTGCTCTCGGCTCCGGGCAAGGCGGCCAGCGTCCGGGTGACCACAGCCACCTCGTCGGTCCCCGCGACAGGGCAGCAGGGCACCGTGGTCCAGATCAAGGCCAGATCGTCGGTCGTGCTGCCAGTCGGGCCGCCAGCCGGCTCCAGGGCCACGGCGTTCTCGCTGATCGTGACGCCGCTCCCGGGTTCGGGACCGGTCTACGCGGCCAGGATCATCAATTCCGGCGGCGTTCAGTCGATCCTGCCGGTGGAAAGCTCGCCGACCTGGATACCGCTGCCATCAGTCCGGGACTCGCTCGCGGCCATCCTGGGCTAGGCGGCCGCCCGGCCGCCCGAGGTCGCTACTCGTCGCCCGGATAGCCGGGGTCGACGGTCTGCGGATCGACGCCGAGCCAGCGCGCGAAGTGCTCGACAATGACGTCAAGCACGAGTTCGGCGAGCTCTTCCTGGCCGTCAGCGCGGGCCATCAGCGGCCGCCGGTAGAGCACGATCCTGGCCGGGTGGTCCGGGCCGTCCGGCAGCTCAGGCTGTCCGTCAAAACCGGCCTGGTCAGGCAGGGCCAGCCCGCCCCGGGAGTCCGGGGCCTGTTCAAGGCGCGCCAGGGGTACGGGTTCAGGATCATCATTGTCGGGGATGACCGGAGGGATCTCCTCGACGCTGAACGCCATTCCGGACAGCTCAGCCTCCCAGCGTGGCTCTAGCTGGGAGACCGCCAGCAGGACGAGGTCCTCGAAGCGGTCGGACCTGGACCGGTAGAGCGGAACGTCAGGCGGAACGAGCGAGCCGCGAAGGCCGCGGCCGTGCCGGTCGCGCCGGCGGACCCGGCGTGCCGCGGGCCGGCTGCTGCCATTGCTGTCATGCACGGTTACCGAGCGTATCCCAGCGGCCCGAGGCACGTTCCGCGGTTGCAATGGCAGTCCGAGACACGATCGTGCAGTGTGCCCCGGGTGGTGGCGTTACCGTCTGCCGATCGATACCGTCAGCCGTTGTGAGCGTCCATCACGATCCCGCCCCCACCGGCACCCTGGTGCTACGCTCCGCCGGGTGCCAGCATGAAACCGGGGTGATCGTCAGTTGACTGCTCGCCAGTGTTCCCGGCCCGCCTGCAAACAGGCCGCTCTGTACACGCTCACGTACGTCTATCGCGACTCCACGGCGGTTCTCGGCCCGCTTGCGGCATTTGTCGAGCCGCACTGCTATGACCTGTGCGCTCGGCACGCGGACCGGATGACGGCGCCCCGCGGCTGGGATGTCGTCCGGCTGCCCGTCGGCGAGCCCGATGAGGCGGCGGAGGCCGATGACCTCGAGGCCCTCGCGAACGCCGTACGGGAGGCAACCTCGCCGCGCGCCCCGGCCGAGCCCACTGGTCAGGGCGTCGAGGTAGGCCGTCGCGGTCATCTGCGGGTGCTGCGGTCGTCCCCGAACGACGGCGGCAGGCTCCGGTAGGGCTGGCAGCGGCCGGCCGGGCGCAGCGGCCACCGGTAAGATCGGCTGGTGCCCGGAACGGGCGGCATCCGGCCACAATGAGCCACTGGAGATGTAATGAAGATCGATGACTGGCTGCTCGACATTCTGGCCTGCCCGAAGTGTCACTCGCCGCTGCGAGCCGACGAGGCCGCCAGCGAGCTGATCTGTACCGGCCAGGACTGCGGGCTCGCCTACCCGGTCCGTGACGACATCCCGGTCCTGCTGATCGACGAGGCGCGCGATCCGGCTGGCGACGCGCGGGAGTGAGGTCCCATCAGCGCGGGGGCGCACGCGTCCGGCGGGGAGGCTAGCGGCCCCGGCGGGCGCCGCGAGCCCGGCGGCCCCGGCAAGGCCGAGCCCGGTCACGACGAGCCCGGTCACGACGAGCCCGGTCACGGGGGCAAGCGCGCCGTCATCGCGGCACTGGGCGCGAACCTCGGGATAGCCGTCACCAAGTTCGTCGCCTTCGTCCTCACCGGATCGGCGTCGATGCTCGCCGAGGGCGTTCACTCGGTCGCCGACTCCGGGAACCAGATCCTGCTGCTCATCGGCCGCACCAGGGCGGGACAGGCTGAGACAGAGGAGCACCAGTTCGGCTTCGGCGCCGAGCGCTACTTCTACGCCTTCCTGGTCGCGGTGGTGCTGTTCCTGGTGGGCGCGGCCTTCTCCGTCTACGAGGGCATCGACCGCATCCGGCACCCGGAGAAGCTCACCTCACCCGGCGTCGCGTTCGGCGTGCTCGCCATCGCGATCCTGCTCGAGGGTTTCTCGCTGCGCACCGCGGTCCGGGAGTCTCGCAGCACCCGCGGGGCGGCCCGCTGGCTCAGTTATATCCGTCATGCCAAGGCGCCCGAGATTCCGGCCGTTCTGCTGGAGGATGTCGCGGCCCTCTGCGGGCTGCTGCTGGCGCTCGTCGGCATAACGCTGACCACGATCACCCGGGATGAGCGCTGGGACGGGGCGGGCTCGATCGCCATCGGGCTGCTGCTCGCCTGCGTGGCGGTTGTGCTGGCGGTGGAGACCAAGAGCCTGCTGATCGGCGAGTCGGCCAGCCCCGACATGGAAGCGCGGATCGTGGCCGCCATCGAGGCCGGCCCGGAGGCCGGGTGCGTCATTCACCTGCGCACCCTGCACGTCGGGCCGGACACGCTGCTGGTGGCCGCTAAGGTCGCGGTCCCGCACGACGAGACGGCCGCCAGCGTGGCAGCCGGCATTAATGCCGCCGAGCGGCGGATCAGGGCTGCCGTGCCCATCGCCGAGCTGATCTTCCTTGAGCCGGACATCTACCAGGCCGGCCGTCTAGACCCGAGCGACCCGGCAGTGAAAGCGGCCAGGCGCCGGGCGCGGCCCGCGGGCGGCGGTCAGCAGCCGGGCGACTGAGCTCCGCCGGCGCCGGACCGGCCGTGGCGCCGGGTCAGGAGCCGTGCTCGCCGTCGTAGCCGACCATCCAGCGCGGCTCGATCCGGACGTAGACGATGTCGGGTCCCCACGTCGACGGCGAGCTGCCGTAGTGCCGGGTCAGGTGGGCCTCTATCCAGCTCCGGTCCGGATGGCCGCTGCCGAGAAACTCGGCGTCGCCGTGGGTGAACACGCCGAATGTGTCGCCCTCGAGGTAAGCGGCGCTGACGGCCGGACGGCTGCGCAGGTCGGCTGCCTTTACCGACGAGCCGCTGGTGGTGAAGACCCAGCGGCCGCGCAGCAGGTGGCCGTCCACCCCGCTCACTCGCGGCCGGCCGGCCCCGCTCACCGTACTGAGAGCCAGCGTGCGCATCCCGGTGAGTAGCTCGGCCAGGCGAGCGGCGGGCACCGCCCGCTTCGGCGTGATGATCGAGTGCAGGTGGTCGCTCGCCCTGGCGAGCGAGCGGTCCAGCACCTCCTGGAGCCAGGTGATGTCGGCTGGGTCCTCGTACATAGCTCTCCTAGCACGCCGTCTGGCTACCCGGACAGGACTGCGCTCAGCAGGTCCTGGTCGCGCACCGGCGCAAGATCGGGATCGCGGGCCGCGTTAGCCCGCACGTCCGGATTGAGCTCGATCGCCTCGGCCACGGCTTCCGCCGCCTCCGGGAGCAAGCCAGCGGCCGCGCGGGCACAGCCCAGGTTATAGCTGGCCATGCCGCGGGCCGGGGCGGGCGCGTCCAGCGCGGCGGCGGTGGCAACCGCGAGCTCGGCCAGCGTGACCGCGCGGCCGGGCTGGCCACGCTGGCCGTAGTACTCGCCGAGATGCCCGGCCGGGTGCCAGAAGCCCCTGACGATGACCTGAAGCCAGAGCGCGCGCCCGCGCAGCCAGGGATGCCGGGCGGGGTCGAGCAGATCGTCCGCGCGCGGCCAGCCGGACCTCCTCGATCAGCTCGCCGCTGACCCGCCAGCTCTCCCGCGCCACAGCGTCGGCGGGCTGCGCGGATAGCGCGGCGTAGAGGCTGGCCGACTGGTGATCGGCCTCGGCGAACTCAGGCGGCACCCGCTGAGCCCTGATCGCCCGCAGTCGCAGTACCTGCTGGTGACGGAACTCGGTGTTGTGGGCAATCAGCGGCACGGCCGCCCAGCACGCCGGATCGCCGGTCTCCGCTGCGGCCGCGCCGGAGATCAGCGCCTGCTCCTGCGCCGCGGCAAAGCCAGCGAGGCCGGTGATGGCCGCGCGCAGCGCCCGGATGTCCGTGGTCACGAGTCCGCCCCCGCTCTGCCGCAGCCATCCCCGGGCCCGCTGTCGCCGGGCTTGCGGGCGGTGAACTTCAGCGATCCGTCGACGATGACGGTGATCGGGCCGAAGCCCAGCATCTGCAGCCGGGTGAGCACCGTGGCGGGCTCGACCGGGTTGTAGGTGTCTCCGTCGTGGAAGTGATGCAGGTCGTTGCTGGGCAGGCTGTCGGATCCGATCAGGACGCCGCCCGGGCGCAGCACCCGGAACGCCTCGGCCAGGATCTTGTCCTGGAGAGCGGCCGTCGGCACGTGATGCAGCATGGTGAGCGTGGCCACCGAGTCGAAGGACGCGTCCGCGAACTGAAGATCCGCGCCGCTGCCGGTGATGATCTCGACATTCGTGCCGCTATAACGGTCAGCCAGGCTCTTGGCCGCGGTCTCATCAATCTCGACGGCGGTCAGCCTGCTGACGTGATGGCGCAGCCAGTCCGTGGCAGCGCCAGGACCGGGACCGATCTCCAGCAGGTCCGCGCCCAGGTCGACGTCTCGGGTCAGGACAGGCAGGATGTCGGTCTGGATGTGCTTGGCCCATTCCGGGCTGGTGCAGACCTGTGCGTGGTTCTCGTTCATGCCACGAAGCTACGGAACTGCCGCCGGCCTGCCAATGGCGTAGGCTGCCAGGCTGTGTCGCAGGACGGACAACTGCCCGGTGGTTACTGCGCCGCTGACGATGCTGATCCGGCGGCGGCCGTCATCGTGGTCACCTTCCCGATGCCAGCCGGCCTGGTCTTCGACTGGCACACGCATGACGATCATCAGCTGGCCTGGGCGGCCAGCGGCGTGCTGACCGTGCGCACCGAGGCGTCGGCCTGGGTCCTGCCGCCGACACGGGCGCTGTGGATCCCGGCCGGGCTGCCGCACGAGACACTGTCGGCCGGTGCCGCAACCATGCGCTCTGCTTATCTCCGCCCGCACCTGTGCCCGGTCAGCTGGCCGGATCCGACTCCGGTGGCGGCCAGCCCGCTGCTGTGCGATCTGATCGGCTATCTCGAGAACCGCGACCTGACGCCCGGCCAGCGGGCCCGTGGCGAGGGGGTGCTCGCCGACCAGCTGACGCCGGTCGCGATGACGGCGGTTGACGTCCGCTGGCCTGCTGACGACCGGGCGCGGAAGGTTGCCGACGGCCTCGCCGCGGCGCCGGCCGACGGGCGGACCCTGGCCGAGTGGGGGCACGAGGTCGGCGCCAGCGAGCGCACGCTGGCCCGCGCTTTCCTGACCGGCACGGGCGTCAGCTTCGGGCGGTGGCGCACGCTCATCCGGGTGCAGTCCGCCCTCAGGCTCCTGGCCGCCGGCGATGCGGTCAGTGCCGTGGCCCGCCGGGTCGGCTACGACTCGGACAGCGCGTTCGTGCAGGCCTTCAGGCGGGAGACGGGACTGACCCCTGGCGCCTACTTCCGCGCCGGCTAGCGCCTGGTTACGGACGCCCGAGTAGGCGAAGTGCCCGTTCCTGCTCAAAATCGAGTGCACGGGCGGGCGGTGGCTGAATGCGGCCGATGCGCCGGCCGAACTCGGCAACGTCAGCGCGAACCCGCGGGTCGGCGAGGACGCGGAGGCCGAAGGCCAGCGCGACCGGGCTGATGTCGTACCGGCGCTCGATCGACAGCCCCAGCGCGACTGCGGCCAGGTCAGCGTCGCTGAACTGGCGGTGCGGGGTATCCGTGGCCGGCGCCGCCGGCCTGCTCCGGCCGGGCCGGCGACGGCCCGCGTGGCGCAGGACAGGCAGCAGGCCGAGCGACTCCCGGTACCGCAGCATCCGGGGCGTCAGCCCGAGCCGCCGGGCCGCTTCAGTGATGCGCATGCACGAATCTTACAAGTTCTTGTCAGAAATCGGTACCTGGGCGTGCCTGCGGGGCAGTTCCTGCCGTAGCGTCGTGCCGTGGGCCCTGAACGGGGGCCTGACGGCCAGCATTCACCGATAGACGCCAAGGAGCGCGCATGCCCGCTGAGACAGTCCCCTTCAAGGTCGCCGACCTGTCGCTCGCCGACTTCGGCCGCCGCGAGATCCGGCTGGCCGAGCACGAGATGCCGGGCCTGATGGCGGTGCGCGCCGAGTACGCCGACACCCAGCCGCTGGCGGGCGCCCGGATCACCGGCTCGCTGCACATGACCATCCAGACGGCCGTGCTGATCGAGACGCTGGCCGCACTCGGCGCCGAGGTCCGCTGGGCGTCCTGCAACATCTTCTCCACCCAGGACCACGCCGCCGCGGCCATCGTCGTCGGCCCGGACGGCACCCCGGATGACCCGAAGGGCATCCCGGTCTTCGCCTGGAAGGGCGAGAGCCTGGAGGAGTACTGGTGGTGCACCGAGCAGGCGCTGACCTGGGCGGGCGAGACCGGGCCGAACATGATCCTGGACGACGGCGGCGACGCGACGATGCTGGTGCACAAGGGCGCCGAGTTCGAGGCGGCCGGCGCAGTGCCCGCCGCGCGCGATGACGACGCCGAGGAGTGGACCGTCATCCTGTCGGTTCTGGAGCGCTCGCTCGCCGAGGCGCCGGGCAAGTACACGGCCATGGCCGCCGGCATCAGGGGCGTCACCGAGGAGACCACGACCGGCGTCCACCGGCTGTACGAGATGGCCAGGGAGGGCTCGCTGCGGTTCCCGGCGATCAACGTCAATGACTCGGTGACCAAGTCGAAGTTCGACAACAAGTACGGCTGCCGGCACTCCCTGATCGACGGCATCAACCGCGCCACGGACGTCCTCATCGGCGGGAAGGTCGCGGTCGTCTGCGGCTACGGTGACGTCGGCAAGGGCTGCGCCGAGTCGCTGCGCGGCCAGGGCGCCCGGGTGATCGTCACCGAGATCGACCCGATCTGCGCGCTGCAGGCCGCCATGGACGGCTACCAGGTCGCGCGGCTGGAGGACGTCGTCGGCATCGCCGACATCTTCGTCAGCGCGACCGGCAACTTCCACATCATCACGGCCGAGCACATGAGCCAGATGAAGCACCAGGCGATCGTCGGCAACATCGGCCACTTCGACAACGAGATCGACATGGCCGGCCTCACCCGGCTGCCCGGCATCAGGCGCATCACCATCAAGCCGCAGGTCGACGAGTGGACCTTCGCGGACGGGCACGCGGTCATCGTGCTGTCCGAGGGCCGCCTGCTGAACCTGGGCAACGCCACCGGCCACCCCAGCTTCGTGATGTCGAACAGCTTCACCAACCAGGTCATCGCTCAGGTCGAGCTGTTCACCAAGACCGACGAGTACCCGCTCGGGGTGCACGTGCTGCCCAAGCACCTGGACGAGAAGGTCGCGCGCCTGCACCTGGACGCGCTTGGCGTGAAGCTCACGGTGCTGAGCAAGGAGCAGGCCGCCTACATCGGTGTTCCGGTTGATGGTCCGTACAAGTCCGACCAGTACCGGTACTGACCGGGCGGACGGCCTGTCGTCTGACATCGCCGATCCCGGGCTGGCGCTGGCCGGCCAGCCCGGGATCGCGCTGGGCCGAGCGCGCCATGCCAGTTCTCGGCATGCTGCGCAGGTCCTTTGCCGGCCGGCAGCCGTTCGCGGGCCTGACCATCGCCTGCTGCCTGCACGTGACCGCGGAGACCGCGGTCCTGGTCCGCACGCTCACTGCGGGCGGCGCGCGGGTCCACCTGGCCGCATCCAATCCGCTGTCCACCCAGGACGACATCGCGGCAGCCCTCGCCGCCGAGCCGGGCGTGACTGTCCAGGCCAGGTCAGGCGTGGACCGCAGCACGTACTACGAGCACATCCACCGCATCCTGGACAGCGCTCCGGATCTGGTCATGGACGACGGCTGCGACCTGGTCAACACGCTGCACGAGGATCGGCAGGAGCTGACCGGCGGCGTCCGGGGCGGCTGCGAGGCGACGTCGACCGGAGCCGCCAGGCTCCGCCGGATGGCCGCGGCCGGTTCGCTGGCCTTCCCGATGGTCGCCGCCGAGGTATCCGCCATCACGCGGATGATTGATCACAAGTACGGCTCCGGCCAGTCCGTGCTGGACGGGATCCTGCGCGCCACCAACACGCTGGTGGCAGGCAAGACCGTGGTGGTGGCGGGTTTCGGCCCGTGCGGATCGGGTGTGGCTGAGCGGGCCCGCGGCCTCGGGGCTCAGGTCATCGTTACCGAGGTGGATCCGATCAGGGCACTCGGCGCGATCATGCAGGGTTTCCGGGTCATGCCGATGAGCTCCGCCGCGCCACTCGGCGAGCTGATCATCACAGCGACCGGTTCGCGGGAGGTGATCGGCGCCAGCCGAGCTGGCCGTCCTGCCGGACGGCGCCATGCTGGCGAACGCCGGCCATTTCGACGTGGAGATCGACGTCCGGGCACTCGCCGGGGAGGCCGTCGAGGTGAACCCCGCCGTCCGGCCGCATGCCGACGAGTACGTGCTTGCCGACGGCCGGCGGCTGATCCTGCTGGCGGAGGGCCGGGTGGTCAACCTGGTGGCGGGCGAGGGCAACCCGGCCGCGGTCATGGACACGTCCTTTGCCGTGCAGGCGCTCTCGCTGGCATGGCTGGCGGACGCGGACTCGGTCCCGGTCGCAGAAACGCGCGGCCGGGTGCTCGCAGTGCCGGAGGCCATCGACGCGGAAGTGGCGAGCCTGACGCTGGCATCGCTCGGGACGCAGCTGGACTCGCTGACAGCCGACCAGCTCGCCTATCTGGACTCCTGGCGGCTCGGCTCCTAGCGCGATGCCATGATCCGGGAGACTTGCGCACGCCCTGGCGTGCTCAAGTCTTCCGGTGACGGGCTGCGCCCGGTCAGGCCGGCGGGGCGAAACCGGAGGACGGCGGCTCGGCGCAGCCGGCGGCGGAGCAGGGACCGGCGGCGGCGGGAAGGCGGGCTGCCAGGGCTGCGGTCCTGACCCGCCCGGCGGCCAGCCGGAGGCGGCCGGAGCGCGGTCCCGGCGAACCGCGAGCACGGCGGACAGGTAGGCGGCCGGCGGCGTGCCCGGCGGTGGCGGCGGGCTGACCTCTGCCGCGACGGCGTTCGCCAGCTGGATGCCGAGGGCCTCTCGTGCCGCCGGGCTCAGTTCCCCGTAGCGCCGCAGGTAGCTGCCGGCCGCGTCAGCGGTCTGGTCGGACAGCCGGGACAGCTGGAGCGCCTGCGCCCAGCCGGCCAGCGGCGGCGGCACCACGGCGAACACCGGAGGCAGCGGCGCCCGCTCGCGGCATGCGCTCCTGCAGGACATAGGTGCCCGCGAACATATCCCCGACGCGCTTGCCCCTGGCCGACACGAGCGAGGTGAGGAGCGCGACCGGTGCCAGCACGATCGTGTAGATCTCGATCAGGCCCACCAGCGACCGGACGAGGGCCTGGCGGAATCGCTCCGGGCTGCCGTCGTCCCCGACGACGCGCAGGCCGAGCGCCATCTTGCCGAGCGTCTTGCCCCGGGTGAGGGTCTCGAAGATCGTCGGGTAGCCGACGATGACCAGGACATAGCCGCCGACCCATGCTGCGGCCATGTAGTCCGCGTTCGCCGGGCCGGCCGACAGGACGAGCGTCAGCGCGATGGCGACCAGGATGACGATCTGAACGGCCAGGTCGATGCCGAGGGCGAGGATGCGGCCGGGGAAGCTGGCGACCGGCAGCTCAAGCACGACGGCCTCGCCGGTCACAACGTCAGACATCGCCGCTCCTTGCCTGGACCGCAGCGCCGCGGCACCGCAGGTAACGGGCCAAGAGTACCGATGCCGGGCAGTACCCTCCTGTCGTGGATGTCGATGCCTTCGTCGCTGCGCACCAGGCCGAATGGGCCAGGCTGAGACGCTGGTGCGGCGCCGGCGGAAGCTGTCCGGCGACGAGGTCGACGAGCTGGTCGCGAGCTACCGGCGCACGGCGACCCAGCTGTCAGCCCTGCGCAGCGGGGGCCACGACCCGGCGCTGACCGCGCGCCTGTCCAGCCTGCTCGGACGGGCCAGGGCCGGCGGTTACCGGCGCCCACGCACCCGCCTGGCGTTCGGTCGCGGTGTTCTTCGGCGTCGCCTTCCCGGCGATGGCCTACCGGTCCCGCTGGTGGTGGCTGGGGACGGCGGCTGCGTCGCTGGCGCTCACCCTGATCGCGGGCCGGCTGGATAGCGGACTCCGCCGCCGTCCAGAACAGCCTGCTGTCCCGCTCGCAGGTACAAGCCCTGGTCAACAGCCAGTTCCGGAGCTACTACTCGCAGGACACATCGGCGTCGTTCGCGCTGAAGGTCTGGACTAACAACGTGGTCGTCGCAGCCGAGGCGCTGGTCTTCGGCGCCTTTCTCGGCATCGGCACCATCCTCTCGCTGCTGCAGAACTCGCTGAACATCGCGGTCGACGGCGGCCTGATGATCGGTCACGGCAAGGCCGGCGAGTTCTTCACGCTGCTGCTCCCGCACGGCATGCTCGAGCTGTCGGCCGTGTTCCTCGCCGCGGCAGCCGGCCTGCGGCTCGGCTGGGCGGTCATCGACCCCGGCCCCCGGCGGCGCGTCCAGGCGCTGGCCGAGGAAGGCCGCGCCACCGTGACCGTCGCGCTCGGCCTGATCGTCGTGCTCGGCGTCTCCGGCGTCATCGAGGCGTTCGTCACCCCCTCGTCGCTGCCGTCGTTCGTCAGGATCGGCATCGGGGCCCTGGCTGAGGCGACCTTCCTCGGCTACGTGATCGTCGCGGGCCGGCGGGCCGAGCAGCGAAACCTGACCGCCGACATCAGCGAGGCGCCTGACCTTGCTCCGGTGCGAGGCTGACGCCGGAGCGGCCGCCCCGGGACGGGCGCAGGCTCCTGAGCCGCCCGGCCGACTTGAGCGCGAGGTAGGCGTCGGCCAGCGCGGCCGGCAGCTTGTCCGGCGGCGCGTCGACAACATCGACCCCCAGCCGGATGAGCAGCGCGGCGACCCTGGCGCGCTCGGCGATCGCCCGCTCGGCCGCGGCAGCCTGGTAGACCGACGTCGCGTCACCGCGTGCTGCCGCCATCGCGGCGACCCGGGGATCCGCGACGGCTGCGACGAGCAGCCGGTGCCGCGACGCCAGCAGCGGGATCCGCGGCAGCAGCCCGAGCTCGAGCGCGGTCGAGTTGAGATCGGTCAGCAGCACGACAAGGCAGCGCTGCCGCGCGGCCTCAAGCAGCGTGCTGGCGAGCAGCGCGCCGTCCGACTCGGCCAGCTCGGGCTCGAGTACCGCCATCGCCTCGGTCAGCCGGGCCAGCACGTTCGTGCGGCTGCTGCCGGTTACCCTGGCCCGCACCTGCCGGTCGGCCGCGATGAGATCAACCCGGTCACCGGCCCTGGCCGCGAGCGCGGCAAGCAGCAGGGCTGCATCCAGGTAGCTGTCCAGGCGGGGAACGCCCGCTACCCGGCCGGCGGACGTCCGTCCGGTGTCCAGCGCTATGACGATGCGCCGGTCTCGCTCGGGCCGCCAGGTGCGGACGACGACTTCCGCGCGCCGGGCGCTCGAGCGCCAGTCGATCGAGCGCACGTCGTCGCCGATGACGTACTCGCGCAGCGCGTCGAACTCGGTGCCCTGGCCGCGGATCAGGCTCCGGTGCTGGCCGTCCAGCTGGCGGAGCATCGCGAGCTTCTCCGGCAGGTGCTTCCGGCTGAGGAACGGGGGCAGCACCCTGACCGTCCAGGGCACCGCGTGGCTCGCCTGCCGGGCGGCCAGGCCGAGCGGGCCCACGGAGCGAACCGTCACCTTCCCGGCGGCCCTGTCCCCGCGCCGGGCGGGAGTGAGCGTCGTGGTCACCGCGATCTGCCCGCCGGGCGGGATGGCGATGCGCGCCCGTCCGCTCGCCTCGAGGCTGGGCTGCCAGGCGTCCCTGACCACACCGCGTAGCTGGCGCCGGCCGGGGTTGGCGATGGTCAGTGTCGCCGCGCCCTGCTGGCCGAGCAGAATCCTGGTATCGCCTGACCTGGCGAAACTCAGCTGCCGGACGCTCGCCGCCAGGATGATGTCGGCCACGATGGCCGCCGCGATCAGGCCGTCCACGAGTACCAGGCCGCTGCGCGTCCGCAGCAGCAGCATGGCCAGCGTGCCGATCAGCGCGACGAGCGCCGCGCGCCCGGTGAGCGCCATCGCCGGCTTCCCTACCTCGGCACCGGCACGGCGGCGAGCACGCCTTCCAGCACGCCGTCCGCCGTCGTGCCCTCAAGCTCGGCCTCAGGACGGAGCTGGACCCGGTGCCGGAGCGTGGGCCTGGCCAGTGTCTTCACGTCATCGGGGGTGACATAGTCGCGGCCGGACAGCCAGGCCCACGCACGGCTGGCGGCGAGCAGCGCGGTGCCGCCGCGCGGCGACACGCCCAGCTGCAGCGCCGCGGACGTCCTGGTACCGCGGCAGATATCGACGATGTAGCCGGTGATCTCGGCGGAGACGCTGACCGTGGCGACGCCGGCGCGGGCGGCTGCCAGGTCCGCCGCGCTGGCCACCTGCCGGATGCCCGCAGCGCCGAGATCTCGCGGGTCGAAGCCGGCCGCGTGCCTGGCCAGAATGCTGACCTCCGAGTCCCGGTCAGGCACCGGGACGGTCAGCTTGAGCAGGAAGCGGTCGAGCTGAGCTTCCGGCAGGGGGTAGGTGCCCTCGTATTCGACCGGGTTCTGCGTCGCGGCGACGAGGAAGGGAACGGGCAGTGCTCTGGGGGCTCCCTCCACCGAGACCTGCCGCTCCTCCATCGCCTCCAGCAGGGCGGCCTGTGTCTTCGGCGGTGTGCGGTTGATCTCGTCGGCCAGCAGGAGGTTGGTGAAGACGGGCCCTTCCCGGTACTCGAACTCGGCGGTCCTGGCGTCGTAGATCAGCGACCCGGTGATGTCGCCCGGCATCAGGTCAGGCGTGAACTGCACCCGCTTGCTGTCCAGCGACAGCGCTGCGGCGAGCGCGCGGACGAGCAGGGTCTTCGCGACGCCGGGAACTCCCTCGAGCAGCACATGGCCCTGGCACAGCAGCGCGACGATGAGCCCGCTGAGGACCTGGTCCTGGCCGACGACGGCCTTGCTGACCTCAGTCCGGACGGCGATCAGCGCCGCCCGCCCCGTGGCCGGTGCCGTCGCCTCGGTGCCGGGGCTCTGGTCATCGATGGTCACGAGCTGCCTACCTCTCTCTCGAACTCGTCAAGATCGCGGGCCAGGTGCACGAGCGCCTGGTCAGATTCTGGCGCCCGCCCGAAGAGCAGTTCGCTGACCTGGCCGGCGGTGCGAGCTGACCGCGCCGCGAGCGCGGCAACGACCGCGTCCCGGCCGGCGCCCCGCGGCAGCCCGGCGACGGGACCCACGCGGCGGATCAGCCCCTCGCGCAGTGCGTCGGCGGCCCTGCCCCGCGCGCGCCTGGACTGGTAGAGGCGGGCGTGCCCCTCGACTGTCTCCGCTGCCCTGACCACGACAGGCAGCGGCTCGGCGACGAGCGGGCCGAGCCTGCGGGCCCGCCAGGCCGCGGCGAGCAGCAGCGCTACCGTCAGCTGGATCGCGATCAGGTAGGCCGCCAGCGGAACCAGGCTGGCGAAGGATCTGGGCGGTGCGGGTCCTGACAGCGTGACGGCGGCGACGGGCGGGACCAGCCAGATGATGCGCCGGTAGTCCAGCAGGTTGAGTGCCAGCGCGGCGTTGCCCTGGCTCGCCAGCCCGGCATTGGTCAGCGGGTAGCCGGTGCCCAGCACGGTGATCAGGTGTCCGCGTACCCGCACCTGGACCAGCGCCGAGTCGCCGTCGACCGGGTAGCACTGCTCAGCGCCGGCTGCCTCCCGGCCGCGCACGGGAGCCAGCAGCGTGCCGCCCATGTCTGCCGACCCGGCAAGCACGGCCGCGTACAGCGTGCACGCCGCCGGGATGCTGGCGACGGCGGCTCCGGTCGTGGCCAGCTGGATGCCGGTACGGAAGGCAGCCAGCGCCCGGCTGTCCGGCTCGACCAGCACGACGTCGCCCGGCGCGCGGGCCAGTGCCGTGAGCTGCTGCTCGCTCAGGTAGTAGGGACTGGTGACGACGACGACGGAGCCGCCGGTCGCGTCGGCGGCCGCCGCGCCGGCCGATGTCACCGTCGTGACCTGGCGGCCGAGCCCGGTGAGCACGTCGGCCAGGGCATGCGTCCCCGTGGCGTCCGTCGACGCTGGATTCAGGTAGGAGTTCACCGGCTGCTGCGAGAGCAGTCCGGTGATCACGCCCGCGATGATGATGAGCGCCACGATTCCGGTCCACGGGCGGGACCGTCGCCACCACCGCCTGCCCTGCCCGCCGGGCGCCCCGGGTCTCGCGGTCGCCAGAACCGGGCCGGCCGCCTGCAGCTGCGCCGTCATCGGAGCGCGCCGTCCGGGCGGCCGTCGCTGCCGAGCATGATCCCGGCAGGAGGCAGGCCGGCCGGAATGCGCGCCGCCCGGGCCTGGCTCGGCGCTGACCTGGATCGGCACGGCCATCAGGCGGAGATCGAGGTCTCTCACCTGCTGGTATCCGTGCTGGCTGCCGGTCCGCCCGCCGTACCGCACATCGTCGAACAGGCGAGCCGCCGACGCGAGGGCGGCGGCCTCGGCCGGGACAGCCAGGCCGGTCTCGGCGGCAAGCTCCGCCGCAGTACGTCCGGGCTTTAGCGCGAGGATCTGCCGCTGCTCCAGGTCAACGGCGACGGCGCGAACGCGCTCGACGATGGCGGCAGCGTAGTCGCCCGAGGCGGCCAGGGCGTCAGCTGTCATCCGGTACTCGGCAGCGCTTCTGGGCCTGCCCTCCACGACCGGCCTGCCGGAGCGCCGGTTCAGCCTGGCCGGTCCCGCGAAGTAGAGCACCGCCGCGAGCGCGATGAGGATGGCCGCAGTCAGCACGGCGGCGCCGAGCCAGCTGGGCCGGCCAGCCGAGCCGCTGACGGTCAGCGAATCCAGCCAGGTCACGAAGTCGTGCCAGAGCCGGGCCAGGATCGATGGCCGGTACATCGACCGGGCCAGCTCGCGCCGGGCAAGCTGCTGGCCCTGCAGGCGGCTGATACCGGTCCGCGCCGCTGCGCGCGCTGATGACAGCCGGGCTGGTGCATCCGCCCTGGCGCGACTTCGCTCGCTGCTGTCAGCCATGCTCCGCTCCTGCACGCCCCGTGCGCAGTCCCGCCGCTGGCGAGCAGTGTCGCCGGCCCCATCCTGGCATGCACGGCGGCAGTTGTCGGGCTGGCGAATCACGAAAGCGCATAATCTCAGCGAACTGCTCACCGTGCGTCGGTGCAGTCACGCCCCAGGCGATCCGGTCTGGCTGGTCGCCGCGGCGCCAGGCGGTGTCGAACTCCTGCCCGGTCAGGGTCTGGCCCTCCGCGGCGCTGCGCAGCGCCAGGTCCAGGCCCTCGCGGCGCATCCGCAGGTCGGCGTACAGCAGCACGGTGACGCCGGCGCTGATCGGCCTGGTGATCGTGCTGGCGACGATGCTGCCGATTGCGGCAATGGTGACGTCGGCGATCGAGGCCGTCGCGGCGGCGCTGAACAAGCTGATCGTGCCCGCCGCCGACGATGCTGCCGATGATCCCGAATGGCAGGCTGAGCAGGGCGGCAGCGATTCCGACGATGATCTCGGTGAGCAGGAGTATGCCGAACAGCCGCCAGAAGCTGCCCCGGCTCAGCTCCCAGGAGCGCTTGATCGCGTTCCACGGGCTAATCCGCTCCAGCATCAGCGCCGGGAGCGCGAGGCTGAGCCGGACGGCCAGCAGTATCTCGAAGACCACGCTGGCAATGCCGCCGACGACGGCGATGATCACCGCGACCGGCCCGAGATGGAGTAGCGCCAGCAGCACGGCGACGACGACCACCGGCAGCGGGACGCAGATGGCGATCAGCAGCAGCAGGAGACTCGTCGCGACCACTGCGCCCAGGCGGGCGGCCCGCCATGCCTCGCCGAGACTCACCTTCCGGCCGAGCACGCCCCGGCCGATCACCACGCTCAGCATGCCGGTGAGCGCCGAGGTCAGGACCAGAGTGAGCACGACAGTCGCGAGCACGGACGGCAGGAGGACGCCGAACACCGAGCGCAGCATGCTGTCTACCTGCTGCTGGCTGAGCGACTGACCGTTCTGCAGTGCCTGCTGGGTGCTCGTCAGCCGGTGCGCCTGGGTGCGCTCGATGGCCTCGAAGACCGCGGTGAGGAGCCCGTTCAGCGTCATGACGATCGCGGCCAGGCCGAAGGTCGCGGCAGGGTTCCGGCGCGCCGAGGTGACGGCCCCGTTCAGGATGTCGCCGAGGCCCAGCGGCCGCAGCGGGATCCCGCCGGGCGCCGGCGCGGCCATCCAGCCACCCGGCCGGCCATAACCAGGCGGCGGATAGCCGGGCTGCCCGTAGCCGGGCTGCTGACCGTAGCCGGGCTGGCCAGGACCCCTCCCGTAGCCGGGCTGCGACCGTAGCCGGGCTGACCAGGACCCGGCTGGCCGTAGCCGGGCTGCCCGTAGCCGGGCTGCCCGTAGCCAGGCTGCCCGTACGGCGGATAACCGGGCTGCTGACCGTAGCCGGGCTGCTGGCCATACGGGCCGGGCGGGACCTGATTCTCCCAGCCAGGCGGCATCTGGTCAGTCACGTGAGCTCCTTCTCGGGCACGCTGGCGCGGCCTGCGGCGCGGCAGTCCGGCCAATGCTCGCACGCCGTCGGTCAGGCTGCCAGGCTATCTATTCATAAAACCGTATAATCCTCGCAAGAGGGACTCTCGCGTTGGCGCAATCGGCCCGGGGCCGCGAGACTCGGCAGATGGGCACCACCGACGATGCCGAGCTCGCGATGCCCGGGAGCGGCATGCGGGCGCTGCGCTGGCTGGGACCGCCGGGCGGGCCTGCCATCGAGCTGCTGGACCAGACCAGGCTGCCCGCCGAGGAAGTGTTCCTCCGCTGCGCTGATGTCCCGCAGCTGGTCGATGCCATCAGACGGCTGGTCGTCCGCGGGGCGCCGCTGCTCGGAGTAGCCGGGGCATTCGGGGTCGCACTTGCCGCCTTCCGCGGCGATGACGTGGAGCTTGCGGCGGCTGCCCTGACCGCGGCCAGGCCGACGGCGGTGAACTTGAGCTGGGGTGTTCGCCGGGCGCTGGAGTCGTATCGGGATGCCGCCAGCGTGAGCGAGCGCGTTCCCGGCAGTAAAAGTCCGGCACAGGCGGCGCTCCTGCAGGCTCGCGCGATTGCCACCGAGGACGCCGCCGCGAGCGCTGCCATGGCCGCGCACGGGCTGACGCTGGTTCCGGACGGCGCGCGGATCCTGACGCACTGCAACACCGGCGCGCTGGTGTCGGCAGGGGAGGGCACCGCGTTCGCGGTGATTCTCGCAGCGCACCGGGCCGGCCGGCTGGCGCGGCTCTGGGTGGACGAAACGCGGCCCCTGCTGCAGGGAGCCCGGCTGACCGCCTGGGAAGCGCGCCGCGCCGGAATCCCGCACTCGCTGCTGGCCGACAATGCGGCGGCGTCGCTGCTGGCGGCAGGTCAGGTCGACCTGGTGATCACCGGCGCCGACCGGATTGCCGCCGACGGAAGCGTCGCCAACAAGGTCGGCACCTATGGCCTCGCGGTGCTGGCCAGGCACCATGGCGTGCCGTTCGTCGTGGTCGCGCCCGTGTCCACGATCGACTTCCAGACGCCGGACGGGGCCTCGATTACGGTGGAGCACAGGGCCGCGGCTGAGGTCACCACCGTCGCCGGGCAGCCGGTCGCGCCGGCGGGCACGGAGGCCTATAACCCCGCGTTCGACGTGACCCCGGCGGACCTGATTACTGCCATCGTCACGGAACAAGGGGTGATTCAGCCGGTCACGCCAGGTAATCTGCGAGTCCTGGGCCTCGGTGCGGACGCCGTTGCGGGTCCCCGGGCCGCCATCTACGTGGAACGATGAGGGACATGAAGGGTCGCGTGCTGGTCGTCGACGACGACGCCGCTCTGGCCGAGATGCTCGGCATTGTGTTGCGTGGCGAGGGATTCGAGCCCACGTTCGTTGCGGACGGAGACCGCGCAATGGACGCGTTCCGTGACACGAAGCCGGACCTCGTGCTGCTGGACCTGATGCTGCCGGGCATGGACGGCATCGACGTGTGCCGCCAGATCCGGGCTGAGTCGGGCGTGCCCATCGTGATGCTGACGGCCAAGAGCGACACCGTCGACGTGGTGCTTGGCCTGGAGTCAGGAGCGGACGACTACATCGTCAAGCCCTTCCAGTCCAAGGTGCTGATCGCCAGGGTCCGGGCACGGCTCCGGCGGACCGACGATCCGGCCCCGGAGACGCTGACCATCGGCGACGTGACTATCGACGTAGCCGGCCACTCGGTCCAGCGGGCGGGCGAGCCGCTTAACCTCACCCCGCTGGAGTTCGACCTCCTGGTCGCCCTCGCCCGCAAGCCGCGGCAGGTGTTCACCAGGGAGGTCCTGCTCGAGCAGGTCTGGGGCTACCGGCACGCGGCCGACACCCGGCTGGTCAACGTGCACGTCCAGCGCCTGCGAGCCAAGATCGAGAAGGACCCGGAGCGACCGGAAATCGTGGTGACCGTCCGGGGCGTTGGCTATAAGGCGGGTCCGGGCTGATCGCGACCTGTCCCGGCCAGTGCGCCAGGCCGGGCGGACCACTCAGCGGGGAAGGGCAGTGAAGGGAGCAGCAGCCACCGTCAGAGCCAGCTATCGCAGCTGGCTGGCAAGGCCGCGCTCTGCCACCGTCAGGCGCCTCCGGCGGCGCCTGCGCCAGGTCAGGGACCGCTACCGGCACTCGCTCCAGCTGCGCGTCGTCACCGCGACGCTGATCCTGTGCGCGGTGGTCGTGTCCGTCCTCGGCTACATCCTGATGCAGCACCTGGTGGCCGGCATCTACGCGAACATGCAGCAGACGGCCAAGATCATCTCGGACGAGGGCCTGGCGACCGCGGGCAATGCCACCGACTTCAGCGAGCCACCCAATCCCACGTCCCGGCAGGCCATGTGGCATCTGACCCAGAACCTCGCCTCGACCGGCGGGACGCCGTACGCGGTCGAGGTAACGCTGCTGCCGCAGTTCCAGGGACCGCCCGTCTACAGCTCCGGCTATACGGTCGGTTTCTACCGGTCGCGGCCGCAGTTCCCGCAGAAGCTGATCAGCGACGTCTATACCGAGTGGAAGGGCCGCGGGCACGTGGCCCAGCGCCCGGTCAGCCAGTGGGCCAGCATGGCACTGGCCTCCAGCCCGAGGCCAGTGCCCGGGCTGCTCATCGGGGCGCCGTTCGGCAGCGACTACGAGCTCTACTACTTCTTCCCGCTCGCGGCTGAGCAGCAGACCATCGCCAGCATCCAGCAGAGCCTGCTAGTCGCCGGGATCGCCGTGGTGTTCCTGCTGGCCGCGATCGCCTGGCTGGTGACCAGATGGGTCGTCGTGCCGGTCCGGCTGGCAGCCCAGGGCGCCAGACGGCTGTCGGCCGGCGAGCTTCACCAGCGCATGGAGGTCCGCGGGTCCGATGAGCTGGCGGCGCTCGCAACCTCGTTCAACGAGATGGCCGCGAGCCTGCAGGAGAAGCTCGAGGAACTCGAGGACCTGTCGCAGGTGCAGCGGCAGTTCGTCTCCGACGTCTCGCATGAGCTCCGCACGCCGCTGACCACGATCAGGATCGCCTCCGACGTCATGTTCGGCGCCAGGGACAGCATGGATCCGGCAGCCGGGCGCTCGGCCGAGCTGATGCAGGGCCAGCTGGAGCGGTTCGAGTCACTCCTCACCGACCTGCTGGAGATCAGCCGTTACGACGCCAATGCGGCGACGCTCGACGCCGAGCCGGTCGACGTGTGCACGATCGTGCTGCAGTCGGCCGACATCGCCCAGCAGCTGGCCGAGCGGCGCGGCACCAGGATCGAGTTCCGCCTCCCGGCCGAGCCGTGCATCGCCGAGGTGGACCGCCGCCGGGTCGAGCGGATCCTGCGCAACCTGCTGCTGAACGCGGTGGAGCACGGCGAGAACAGGGACACCGTGGTCACCGTCGCGATGGACTCGGCGGCCGTCGCCGTGTCGGTCCGCGACTATGGCGTCGGCCTGCGCCCCGGCGAGGAGCAGCTCGTCTTCGACCGGTTCTGGCGCGCTGACCCGGCCAGGGCCAGGACTTCCGGCGGTACCGGCCTTGGCCTGGCGATCGCGCTGGAGGACGCCAGGCTGCACGGTGGCTGGCTTGAGGCCTGGGGCGAGTCGGGGCAGGGCTCGGTGTTCCGCCTGACGCTGCCGCGCGTGGTCGGCGGGGACCTGCACGGCTCGCCGCTGCCGCTGCGACCGCTGCCGCTCACCGCGGTCGCTGACGGCCTGGCTGCGGGACGAGCTCGGCCGGCCGCCGGAACTGGCGCGGTCGCGGACGGCCGGCGGCGCGGCTGCGGCGAGTCGGCTGCGGCGGGGTCGCAGGCCGTCGGACGATGCGGTCGCAGATGCTGCCGATGCCGCCGAGGCCGCCGATGCTGCCGAGCCTGCCGGTCCTTCCCCGGTCAGGCCGCGACCAGCGGGGCCGCGAGCCGTGGCTGAGCCAGGCCCGCCTCGCACCACCCGGTGGCTGGCCGCGGTGGCGGCAGTCGCGGCCGCGGGAGTTGTCGCTGGCTGTGCCACGGTGCCCTCCGGCGATCAGCCGCGGCAGATCAGCACGGGCAGCAGCCAGATCCAGGCGTACGTGCAGCCGCTGCCGCCGCCGGGACCAAAGCAGGACTGGACGCCGACCCAGGTCGTTCTCGGATTCCTGCACGCCAGCGCGAGCTACGCCTTCGATCCTGCGGCCGCGCGCCAGTACCTGGCGCCGCCACTCAGCCGGAACTGGAATCCGGGCCCCGTCACCGTGGTGAGCTCGGTCGAGCAGCCGACGCAGCTGCCGTACCACCCGCAGGTGGCCCTGCCCGCTCCGGCCGGCCCGGAAAGGTCCGTCGAGTTCACCGGGCAGCGGCTGGCAACGCTGAGCCAGACCGGGCAGTACCAGTACTCGCCCGGCACGTCCACCTACCAGTTCATCCTGACCCAGGTCCAGGGCGTCTGGCTGATCAGCACCCTGCCGCTGGGCGGGCAGAGCCTGCTGCTCACTCAGTCCGACTTCGAGCAGGTCTTCCAGCCGCGGAACCTGTTTTTCTTCGCGCCGCCGAACTCGTGGGCGGTCAACGGCGAGCTCGTCCCTGACCCGGTCTACGCGCCGCTGCAGAGCGCCGACAGCGCGCTGAACACCAACCTGGCCGCCGGGCTTGTCCGGGGCCTGCTCACCGACCGGGAAGCTGGCTCAGCGGTGCCACGACGACCGCGTTCCCGCATGGCACGAAACTGCTCGGGATCACCTTCAGCGGCCAGACGGCCATCGTGAACCTCGGCGGAGCCGCTGCGCACACGTCCCCGTCGGCTCACCAGGCCATGCGCGAGCAGCTGCTGGCCACGCTGGGCAGCAAGGCGTACTCCACGCCACTGGCCCACAACGTCGACCTTGAGATCGACGGCAAGATGCAGTTCAGCGGCGGCAACGGCCTCCTCGTGTACGAGGTGCAGAGCGGCTCCCTGGTCTACCAGGCCGGGCCCGGCCAGGTGAACCAGCTCAGCTCGTCCAGAAGCCTGGTCACGCAGGCGCAGCTTGGCGCGGGGCCGATCACTGCGCTGGCCGCGACACAGGCCACCGCGCAGTCGCCATCGCAGGTCGCGGTCGCCGCCGAGAACGGGTCCGGCTGCACGCTCTACGTGCCCGCGCCCGGCTCCAGCCCGGCGCAGTACCGCAGCTACCCGCTGTCCGCTGCCGGCGGCCCGTGCACGTCCCTGAGCTGGGATGCAAACGGGAACGTCTGGGCCGTGGCGGGCAAGCACATCTGGGTGCTCGCTGCCGGGACCCGGCAGCCGGTCGCCGTTAGCGGACCGCAGAACCTGCAGCCGGCCGGCTCGGGCGGAGCGAGCGTGCTCGCCCTGCAGATGGCACCCGACGGCGTCCGGGCCGCGCTGCTGGTCAGGACCGCGGGCGGCAACCGGCTGATGCTTGCCGCGGTGACCAGCAGCCACGGCGTCAAATCGCTCGGAACCGCCGTGACAGTCGGCACGAGCCTGTCCGGCCCGATCGCGCTGAGCTGGTACAGCTCCTATGACCTGCTGGCCCTGACGAGAACGGGAATCTGGGAGGTGCCGCTCACCGGCGGGGCGGCCAAGTCACTCGGGCCCGCGCCGGCCGGGGCGGTCTCGCTCGCCAGTGACGGCTCGTCGCTGGCTGTCGGAACGAGCCACGGCGAGATCCTCATGCCGTCCGATGGCGGCAGCCCGTGGTCCAAGGTCGCAACCGGGTCGATTCCCGCCTATTCCTCGTAAAGTGCGCTTGCCAGCTTGTCCCGTGCCCGAAACGCCGCGGCGGCCCTGCGCCGGCGGCGTAATCCGCTGGCGCCCGCGCTGACATTCGGGCGCCATGCGGATACGGTCGTGTCATGGCACCCGTCCGGGTCCGTGGTTGCGCCAGGCTGGCGGCCCTCTCATCAGGGCACTCGGCCTGGCTAGCCGATGCCAGCCGCAGGCAAAGCGGCCCACGTAAGGCGACTTGTCGTCGACCGATCACGGTGCGGCTTAGAAGTAAGTCCTGCCCCTCCGGGGGATCAGATATCGCCCGGATAGGGGAGAAGGGTAGTAGTGGCACAAGCCGCCGCGAACCCCTCAGCAGGCGGATGTGGGGTAGAAGACCAGGTCGGCCGGACGGGTGCCGCTCATTACCCCGGACGAGAAGGGAGTTCCTTAGTGGAAGTCATCTTCGTGGCCCTGCATACGGACGTGCAGGAAAGGTTCCGGAAGCACGCTACGGCGAAGCTCGCCAGGATCGAGAAGCTTGAGAGCAGGGCGATCAGGATTGACGTCCAGGTCTCAGCCGAGCGCAACCCGCGGCAGTCAGGGACCAGGGAGCAGGTCGAGCTGACCGTGGTCTCCAGCGGCCCCGCCATCCGGGCCGAGGCGGCTGCCGAGGACCGGTTCGCGGCCCTGGACATCGCGCTCGCCAAGCTGGAATCGCGGCTCCGGCGCTCCTGCGACCGGCGCAAGGGACGCCACGGCTCGCACGCAGCCGTCCGGCTCAGTAGCGTGCCCGAAGCTGACCTGGCGTCTGATGCCGAACTGCCGGCTCTCAGACTCGGGGCCGGCGGCGGGCTGCTGGCCGGAAAGGGTGCCGCCGAGGCGATGGCGAGGATGGCTGCCGCTGCCGACGAGGCCGAGGCCGCGCCGCCTGAGACGGACCCGGAGGACCTCGTCGAGATCGACATGGAGGGCGACGGCCCGCTGGTCGTCCGCGAGAAGTTCCACGCGGCCACCGCGATGAGCATTGACCAGGCTCTGTTCGAGATGGAGCTGGTCGGCCATGACTTCTTCCTGTTCGTGGACGCGGCGTCCGGCCTGCCGAGCGTGGTGTACCGGCGGCGCGGCTACCAGTACGGGGTGATCAGGCTCGTCGGCGAGCAGGCCCAGGTCCCGGCGGCCGAGGCCGGCGGTGAGCCAGCGCAGGGGCGAGCGCAGGTCAACGGCCATGCCGTCGCCCGGCCAGCTGGCCCGGCTGACGGCGGGACCGCCGCTGAGCCGGCGAGCCCGCCCTCGCGCGCGCAGGCTGGCATGACCGCCCGCTAGCCGGGCAGTACCTGCCGCATGGCCGCCGCGATGGCCACTGGCTGTCCGGGCCCGCACCCGCCGCCGCGCCGGCCCGGGTGCGGGCTTGCAACGGCGGCCGGAGTCGGGAAGAGTTCTGGCACGGGCATCGCGGGGGTCAGGGTCTGGGCGGGGCCGGGCGTGAGCAGCTAGCTCGGTCGCTAAGGAGGAAGATCATGGGCCGCAGTGCCGGCGTGAGCCCGCAAGCACCCGACAGCCATGCGGGCTCCGGCAGGACCGGCGCTGACAAGACCCCGACTTCAGGCGGGAACGAGGCCGCCGCCCCGGCTGCCGCCGGCGAGGCCCCGGCGGAGCCCATTCGCACCCTGATCGTGGATGATCATGCGCTGTTCCGCCGGGGACTGGAAATGGTGCTCGACTCCGAGCCCGACATCACGCTGGTAGGCGAGGCCAGCGACGGCGAGGAGGCGGTCAGCAAGGCCGGCGAGTCGCTCCCTGACGTCATTCTGATGGATATCCGCATGCCGCGAAGCAGCGGGATCGAGGCCTGCCGGGCGCTGAAGGACATCGCGCCGAGCGCCAAGATCGTGATGCTGACGATCAGCGACGAGGAAGAGGACCTGTTCGAGGCCATCAGGGCCGGGGCCAGTGGCTACCTGCTGAAGGACATCCCGCTGGACGAGGTCGCTGACACCGTTCGCGCGGTGTACGGCGGCCAGTCGCTCATCAACCCGTCGATGGCGGGCAAGCTGCTCACCGAGTTCGCCGCCCTCGCGCGGCGCGACGAGGAGGAGCCGCCGCAGCAGGTCCCGGCGCCGCGGCTCACCGATCGCGAGATTCAGGTCCTGCGCCTCGTCGCCAGGGGGATGAACAACCGGGATATCGCCAAGGAACTGTTCATCTCCGAGAACACGGTCAAGAACCACGTCCGCAACATCCTGGAGAAGCTGCAGATCCACTCCCGGATGGAGGCCGTCATGGTGGCCGTCCGGGAGAAGCTGATCGAGTTCGGCTGACCGCCGCGCCGGATCGTGTCCGTGCGCGCTAGCTATCGCTATAGCGGTAGTTAACGCACACGGACCCTAGCCCAGTGCCGACAAAACGCCCAAATCCGGCTGGGCGCCGGGAAGCAGCGGGCGCGGGAAGCAGCAGCCTCGCTCAGGAGCCGAGCGCCGTCAGCGCGTCCTGCAGCCGCTGCTCGAGCTGCGGCGGCTCAACCTGCTGGAGCTTGACGCTGTCGCAGCCGACCCAGGACGCGGCCTCGGCCAGTGCCTGCGCCATCGGCTCGGCCGCGGCTGGCTTGTCGAGGGTGAGCTTGCGCGCGATGAGCGTGCTGCCGCTCCTGGCCGGGTCAACCCGGCCCACGAGCTGGCCGCCCGCCAGCAGCGGCATCGTGAAGTACCCGTGGACGCGCTTCGGCTGCGGGACGTAGGCCTCCAGGCTGTGCTCGAAGCCGAACACCCGAAGCGTCCGCTTCCGATCCCAGATCAGCGAGTCGAACGGCGACAGCAGCGTCGTGCGGTGCCGCCCGCGCCTGGCCGCGGCGTCCGGGAGCTCGCGGGTCGAGCCAGGCGCGGACCGCGGGCCCGCGGCGGCCGGCGGCGATCTCCACCGGCACGAGCCCGGCAGCGGCGGCTGATCCGGCCGCGGACAGGGCCCGGCCGTCCTGGCGGATGCCTGCTCCGCCGTAGCGCAGGCGCTGGTAGTCGGCGAGGTCGGCCTGGGTGACCACGCCCAGGGCCCGGCCTGCGACGGCGGCCAGCCTGGTGACGCACTCCTCGTCGGTCAGCGAGAGGCTCAGCAGCTCAGCCGGGAGGACCCGCTCGGGCAGGTCGTACACCCGGCGCCAGCCCGTCCGGCGCGCGCAGATGACGTCTCCGGTGTCGAGCAGCCATTCGACGGCGATCTTGGTGTCCGACCAGTCCCACCACGGGCCGCCGTTCTTCGCCCCGCCGAGCTCGGTGGCGGTCAGCGGACCCTCGGCCCTGATCCGGGCCAGCACCTGCTCGCAGACGTCGGGGTGGCTCTGATGCCAGCGCCGCCCGCGCTCGCGGAAGGCCCGGCGGCGGAAGGCGTAATACGGCCACTCCTCCAGCGGCAGCACGCAGGCAGCATGCGACCAGTACTCGAAGGCGGCCGGCTGCCGCGCATGCCAGTAGGCCTGCTCCACCTTGCGCCGCCCGACGGGGCCGAGGCGCGCGTAGGCCACGAGCTCGTGTGACCGGGCCAGCACGCTGATGGTGTCCAGCTGGATGCCGCCGAGGCGGCGGAGCATGGCGGGCACGCCGCCGCGCCGCGCGCTGGCGCCGATGAAGCCCTGGGCGTACAGCGTGATCGTGCGTGCCTCGTCCTGGCTCAGGGTGAGCTCGGGAGCCGGCAACGGGGGTCGGGCCACGAGTCGGAGAGTACCTGGCGGTACCGACAGCGAGCCAGGCTAGCCCGGGGCGACTCAGCCGGGGCGGTACTCAGCGATCCGGCTTAGTACCAGTCGTCGAAGATGCTGGTGCCGAGCGCGAGCAGCAGCCCGACGGCCGCGAGCCCGAGCGATGCCCAGAACAGCCACCAGGTCGGCCCGAATACCAGGGCAAGGCCGCCGATGAGGAAGGCGACCATGATGATCGAGACCGCCACCCAGGAGACGGCGCGGCCGTGAAAGGAGGGAAAGGAAACCGGGGTCCCCGGCACCTGCGAGACGAACGGGGCAACCTCGTCGCCCGCGCCTCCCGCCGAGCCCATCGCTGCCGCGCCTGACCCGGCGCCGGCCACTGATCCGCTCGCAGTGGCAGGCCCGACCTGATTCGCCATGCGCGCTGCTCCTCTCCTACCGCCTGTCGTTGTCACTATCATTGTGGTCAGGGACCCGTCATGGCGCGCACTCGGCCCCATAGGTGAGTGTGCCGCAAGAGTTGCTCCCGCGCTGACTCGGCTTAAGCCAGCTATGTCGCCTACCATGACGAGAGGCAGGAACACTGGCCATTGCCGCGCCGTTTAACTGCCGTGGGAGTGCCTGAAGGCCGTTCGCTAACCTGCTGAGTCGCAGCTAGGGGGCGGTTTCGCCAGGAATGGCCCAGCCGAGGGTACCGATCAGGGAAGATCCGCAGGGAGCGCGACGACACAGTGCCAGCCATCATCGATAACATCCTTCGCGCTGGCGAGGGAAAGACGCTGCGCAAGCTCAGGGCGGTCGTCACCCAGGTCAACTCGATCGAGGACGACTTCAAGGCACTGAGCGACGCCGAGCTCCGGGCGATGACTGATGAGCTCAGGCAGCGCCACGCTGACGGCGAGTCCCTGGATGACCTGCTGCCCGAGGCTTTTGCCACCGTTCGCGAGGCCGCGAGCCGGGTGCTTGGCCAGCGGCACTTCGACGTCCAGCTCATGGGCGGCGCCGCGCTGCACCTGGGCAACATCGCCGAGATGAAGACCGGCGAGGGCAAGACGATCACCGCTGTGCTGCCTTCCTACCTCAACGCGCTGACCGGCCGCGGCGTCCACGTCGTCACCGTCAACGACTACCTGGCCAGGTACCAGTCCGAGTGGATGGGCCGGGTGCACAGGTTCCTCGGCCTGGAAGTCGGCGTCATCCTGGCGAACATGGAGCCGGACGAGCGCCGCAGGCAGTACGCGGCCGACGTGACCTACGGCACCAACAACGAGTTCGGCTTCGACTACCTGCGCGACAACATGGCCTGGAGCCTGGAGGACTGCGTCCAGCGCGGCCACTACTTCGCGATCGTCGACGAGGTGGACTCCATCCTCATCGACGAGGCGCGGACCCCGCTGATCATCAGCGGCCCGGTCGACCAGAACAGCATCTGGTACCAGGAGTTCGCCAAGATCGCGCCGCGGCTGCGCCGGGGCGAGGACGGCGAGGGCGACTACGAGGTCGACGAGAAGAAGCGCACGGTCGGCATCATGGAGGCGGGCGTCGAGAAGGTCGAGGACTGGCTCGGCATCGACAACCTGTACGAGAGCGTCAACACGCCGCTGATCAGCTTCCTGAACAACGCGATCAAGGCGAAGGAGCTCTACACCAAGGACAAGGACTACGTCGTGATGAACGGCGAGGTCCTGATCGTGGACGAGTTCACCGGCCGCATCCTGCATGGCCGGCGCTGGAGCGAGGGCATGCACCAGGCCGTCGAGGCCAAGGAAGGCGTGGAGATCAAGGACGAGAACCAGACGCTCGCCACGATCACCCTGCAGAACTACTTCCGGCTCTACGAGAAGCTCTCGGGCATGACCGGAACCGCCATCACCGAGGCGAATGAGTTCCACCAGACCTACACGCTCGGCGTGGTGCCGATCCCGACCAACATGCCGATGATCAGGAGCGACCAGCCCGACCTCGTCTACCAGACCGAGGAAGCCAAGTACGACGCGCTGGTCGATGACATCGTCGAGCGGCACACCAACGGCCAGCCGGTCCTGGTCGGCACGACCAGCGTGGAGAAGTCCGAGCGCGTGTCCCGGCAGCTCAAGCGCAAGGGCGTGCCGCACGAGGTGCTGAACGCCAAGTACCACGAGCAGGAAGCCGCGATCGTCGCCAAGGCCGGCCACAAGGGCGCGGTCACCGTCGCCACGAACATGGCCGGCCGCGGCACCGACATCATGCTGGGCGGGAACCCGGAGTTCCTTGCCGACCTGCAGCTGCACCAGCGCGGCCTGTCACCGGTGGAGACGCCCGAGGACTACGAGGCGGCGTGGCCGGAGGCGGTAGAGAAGTGCCGCAAGGCCGTGGCCGAGGAGCATCAGGAAGTCGTTGCCGTCGGCGGCCTGTACGTGCTCGGCACCGAGCGGCACGAGTCCCGGCGCATCGACAACCAGCTGCGCGGCCGGTCCGGCCGTCAGGGTGACCCCGGCGAGTCGCGGTTCTACCTGTCGCTCGAGGACGAGCTGATGGTCAGGTTCAACGGCGACAAGATCGCGCACCTGATGCAGCTGATGAAGACACCGCCGGACATGCCGCTGGAGTCCAAGCCGGTCAGCCGGGCGATTCGCTCCGCGCAGTCCAACGTCGAGTCGCTGAACTTCGAGATCCGCAAGGACGTCCTGAAGTACGACGACGTCATGAACCGGCAGCGCAAGGTCGTGTACGAGGAGCGGCGCAGCGTGCTGGAAGGCGCCGACCTGGAGCCGCAGATCAGCGGCATGCTCGATGACGTCATCGACGACTACGTGACGGCGGCGACGGCCGAGGGCTTCCCCGAGGAGTGGGACCTGGACAAGCTCTGGCGCGCCTTCAGGCAGCTGTACCCGCAGGTCGGCGTCACGGTGAACGACGTGATCGAGGAGGCGGGCGGCGACCGGTCGCACCTGACCGGCGAGATCATCGCCGAGATGGTCAAGGCCGACGCGCACGCCGCCTACGCCCGCCGGGAGGAGGAGCTGACTCCCGAGTTCATGCGCGAGGTGGAGCGTCGCGTGGTGCTCTCCGTGCTGGACCGCAAGTGGCGCGAGCACCTGTACGAGATGGACTACCTGCGCGAGGGCGTCAGCCTGCGCGGCTACGGCCAGCGCGACCCGCTGATCGAGTATCAGCGTGAGGGCTACGACATGTTCACCACGATGATGGAAGGCATCAAGGAAGAGACCGTCATCAACATGTTCAACCTGCAGGTGCAGAAGCAGGTTGACCCGATCGTGTATGAGGACGGCACGGAAGGCCCGGTTCCGGCCGGCCCGGTGATCAGCCTGCCCGCGCCGCAGTCCGCCGCTGAGCCGCCGGTGGCAGCGGCGCCCGCCGCGGCGCAGCGACCGCCGGCCGCAGCCCAGCGGCAGCCCGCCAGGCACCGGCAGACGGCCCGCCAGCAGCCAGCCGCGCAGCCGCGCAGGCCGCGGAGACCGACGGAAGCTGGCCTGCCCGCGGGTCTCGCCCGCGGTCTGGCCCGCCCGCAGCGCAGCGGGAACCTCAGTTACAGCGCCCCGAGCGAGGATGCGTCGGGCACGGCTCAGCACACGACCGGCTCCGCCAGCAGCACGAGCTATGCCAACGTCGGCCGCAACGCGCCCTGCCCCTGCGGCTCTGGCAGGAAGTTCAAGCAGTGCCACGGGGACCCGCGCAACCGCTAAAACCGTCAGGCCGGGAACGGGCTCGCCGCGGCCAGTCCCTTCCTCCCGGCCGCGGCTCGGGGTCATGGGTGCCTGGCTGCTGTCGCTATAGGCACATCAGCCCGGCACCCATGACCCGGTGACCGCTCGTCAGGCCGACTCGATGGCCGTGCAGCACCACGTGCTGCCACGCTGCCGGTACGGCCTGGATGCCTCGCGCTCCAGCCGGACCGCGAGCACGCGAACCCGCGGCCCGAAGCCGACGACCGCAGTCATCTCGAGTACGCCGGCCGCGGGTGCCGAGGTCATGACCCGGCGCAGCTTCGGCCGCTGGTCAGTGGCCAGCATCGGGCCGAGCTCGCGGATCCGCCTGCGGGCCTGCTCGGTCGTCCACGGCGTCAGCTGCCGGGCTGGCCGCGACCCGGCCAGCGTCTCGGCGAGAACCTGCGCGAACTGGCTGGGCCAGCCGCCGCCCGCACCCGGCCCGCGCTCGCCTGACCCGCGCTGACCGCCTGGCTCGCCGCGCTCAGGAGGGCTGGCCGCGGTCAGGGGGCTGGCCGCCTGGCTCGCCGCGGTCACGGGGCTGGCCGCGGTCGGGCTGGCGCTGGCTCGCGCGTCGCGGGGCTCGAGACCGTCGGCCGGCTGGCCGGGGTCCTGACGCGCGGGCGGGTCATGATCGCCGGACTGCACCGGTCTGGTCCGGTCTGCGCCGTCTGGCCGCTCCTGGCCGCCGGGATCGGCGGCCGATCCGGTGGCTGCGGTAGCGCTTATCACCTCGTTCCCGGTATGAAGGTCTTTGTTGACGCCGGCCTCGTCGTCGTAGGGCGGGGCCGGATCCGGTACCACCAGCCGCCGGACAGCGACCGCATCGGGCAGCGGCGCTGGCCGCCGGGGCGGGCGAAGGCGGGGCGGGAGCATGGGCATGGCATCGGGCCTGGCCGGGATCTCTGGATCCGGCCGGGCTAAGCGCGGGGGCGGGGTCTGCTGCATGACTCAGAGTTGTACTCGCCGCCGGTGACATTTCCGGCGCGGAATGCCGCAGCGCCCGTACTGGTTCAACCCCCTGTAGTTACGAAGCAACCACCAGGAGACCCACCGTGTCGTCACTGCCACCACTGGTCGAGCCGGCCGCTCGAGCTGACCCTCGACGAGGTGAAGCGCTACTCCCGTCACCTGATCATCCCTGAGGTAGGGATGACCGGGCAGAAGCGGCTGAAGAACGCCAGGGTGCTGTGCGTCGGTGCCGGCGGCCTGGGCTCGCCTGCCCTGCTCTACCTGGCGGCCGCGGGAGTGGGCACGCTCGGCGTCATCGACTTCGACGTCGTCGACGAGTCGAACCTGCAGCGCCAGATCATCCACGGCCAGTCCGACATCGGCAAGCTCAAGGCCGAGTCGGCCAGGGACAGCATCGCCGAGACCAATCCCTACGTGAACGTGCAGGTGCACACCGATGCCCTGACGAACGACAACGTCCTGGAGATCTTCTCCGGTTACGACCTCATCGTGGACGGAACGGACAATTTCGCCACCCGCTACATGGTGAACGACGCCTGCGTCCTGCTGGGCAAGCCGTACGTGTGGGGCTCGATCTTCCGGTTCGACGGCCAGGCCAGCGTGTTCTGGGCCGAGTACGGCCCGTGCTACCGCTGCCTGTACCCGGACCCGCCGCCGCCGGGCATGGTCCCGTCCTGCGCCGAGGGCGGCGTCCTCGGCGTGCTGTGCGCGTCCATCGGCTCGATTCAGGTCACCGAGGCGATCAAGCTGCTGACCGGAGTCGGCGAGTCGCTGGCCGGGCGCCTGATGATCTACGACGCCCTGGAGATGAGCTACCGCACGGTGCGGGTGCGCAAGGACCCCGAGTGCGCGATCTGCGGCAAGAACCCGACGATCACCAGCCTGATCGACTACGACGCGTTCTGCGGCGCGGTCTCGGAGGACGCCGCCGAGGCAGCCTCCGGCTCGACCATCACCGCGACCGAGCTCAAGGACATGCTGGACCGCGGCGACAACATCTTCCTGGTCGACGTCCGCGAGCCGAACGAGTATGAGATCGTCTCGATTCCGGGTGCCACGCTGATCCCCAAGGACCAGTTCCTGACCGGGGCGGCGCTGGAGAAGCTGCCGCAGGACAAGCGCATCGTTCTGCACTGCAAGAGCGGCGCGCGCAGCGCGGAAGCACTGGCCGTGGTCAAGAACGCCGGGTTCTCCGATGCGGTGCATGTCGGCGGCGGCGTACTGGCCTGGGTGAGCCAGGTCGACCCGAGTCTGGCGACCTACTAACCAGCACCCGGCCTGCCCGGCCGGGCAAGGCCGTAAAATCCGGGTGTGATGTGGCAGCCGGAGCCGGAGGAGAGCCGTCCGGGCGGCTCCGGCGACGACGGGCGGCTGCCTCCGGCCGGCCCGTTCCGGCCAGGCCGCCGGCGCGGCGGCGCGGCGGGCTCAAAGCCGCGGTGTTCAGCGTCCTGCTGGTCGCCGGTCTCGCCGGTCTCGCGGTCGCCGCGGTCGGCATTGCTCATCAGCTGCTGCCACGGCGGTTCTCGGCCGCGCAGCGGACTGCCATCTCGGCCTGGGAACTGCAGAGCCGGTGGCGGGCGCTGGCTGCTGGCACGATCTTTCCCGGCTCGGTCTCCTACCAGCTGCCTGCCAGCGCGCTCGACGGGACCAGCGGGCTTGCAGCTGCGCGCCGACCGCCTCGGGATCAGCCCGGTGGCGGCGTGTTCCGCGGCCGTGGCCGGCGCTGCCAGCCGGATCCTGCGCGAGTATCACTGCTCGGCTGCGATGCGGGCCACCTATGTCGACTCATCCGGCGGCATGGTCGCGACCGTCGCCGTGGCCGTCCTGCCCAGTGCCGCGGCTGCCCGCACGGTGGTCGCGGCGCTGACCGGAACGGGTGCCAGCCACCCGGCGATGGTCCGGGCACTGGCCATTCCCAGTACGCCGTCGGCTGCGTTCGCTGACGCGGACCGGCAGCTGTCCGCCGCGGCTGACGCGGGGCCGTACGTGATCATGTCGACAGCAGGATTCTCCGACGGGCGCCGCCGGGTGCATATCTCCGCCGATCACTACCTCGACAGCGAGCTGACCAGCCTGACCGGGGGGCTGATCCACTCGGCGGGGCAGGCCCTGGGCAGGCCGCCGCCCGTTCCCGCCTGTCCCGGAGCACCCGGATGCTGAGCCCGGCTGGCGTGCCCGGCCGTGCGCCGCGGACGGGCGATCGGCGCGGCCCTGGCGCCGCCGCGCGATAGCCCTGGCAGCCGCAGCCATCGCGTGGGTTCCTGCCGTGGCGCTCGCGCCGGCGGCCGCGGCGCGGGCAGACATCGTGCGGAACACCGAGCAGTGGGTCCTGGATGAGCTGAACGTGCAGCCGGCCTGGGCGGTCACGCGCGGCAGCGGCGTCACGGTGGCGGTCATCGACAGCGGCGTCGATCCCTCGATTGCCGACCTGGCAGGCAGCGTGAGCACCGGCCCGAACTTCAGCGGCGTGAGCACTCCGGAGTCCAACCCGAACTGGGGAGTGCACGGCACCTGGATGGCATCCCTGATCGCCGGTCACGGCCATGACGGCGGGAGCAGCGGCATCATCGGCATGGCGCCCGCGTCCAGGGTGCTGTCGATCCGGGTGATCACCGATCCGAACGACCCGAACTACTCCGCCTACCAGCGCGAGTCAGCGACCCTCGGGCAGAGTGAGCTGGCCCGGGCGATCACGTACGCCGTGAGCCATCACGTCCAGGTCATCAGCATGTCCCTCGGCTACAACCTGCCGAGCCTGGCCGTGCGGTCGGCGCTGCAGGATGCCTACGAGCACAACGTGGTCGTCGTGGCATCGGCAGGCAACTCCGGTACGGCGGCGGGCGCGGCAGGCACCGCGCCCGCGCCGTACTCGTTCCCGGCGAACTACCCGGGCGTGCTGGCTGTCGCCGCGGTCAACGGCAGCGGGCAGGTCGCCGGCTTCTCCAGCGAGAACCTGTCGGTGCAGGTGGCGCGCGCCAGGAGACGATGTCCCGGCAGCCGGCCGCGGCAATCAGTACTGGTACGTCAGCGGCACCAGCCCGGCATGCGCACTGACGGCCGGAGTCGTGGCGCTCATCAAGGCCCGGTACCCGCACCTGACCGACACGCAGGTCATCACCGCGATTACCAGCAGCACGACACCCAGCACCAGGCCGGCTGGCGGCTACGACGACCAGATCGGCTTCGGCGTGGTGAATGCCGCCGCGGCCCTGACCGCAGCCGGGAAGCTGGCGACTGCCCGCCCGGCTCCGGCCGGGATGCCGGTCGCGGCTCATTTCGGCGGCGGCCGGGCTGCGATCCCGGCGCCGCCGGTGGCACCGCGGAGCCCGGCCGGGCTGGCGCTGTACTGCGTGCTCGCTGTCGCCTGTCTCGCAGTTGTCGCGCTGGCCACCGGCAGGCTGCTGGCGCTGCGCGATGCGCGGTCCGGCGCCCGGTACGACGAGGCGCTCGCGGGCGGACCGGAGCCGGATGCCGCGCCCGGCGCGGGCAGTTTCCTGCCTGCCCCGCCCGCCGGCCGGGACGACGGGGCGCCGGGCGCGCGGCACGCGGCACCGCGCACCAGGGGCGGTCACGACGGGACAGCGTCGTCGTGACAAGCGCCCGCGAGGATCTCGGCGACTTCGCGAGCCGGGTCCTGGACGTCGTCGACTCGATCCCGCCCGGCATGGTCATGTCCTACGGCGACGTCGCCGAGTATCTCGGCGAGGGCGGACCACGGCAGGTGGGCCGCGTGATGGCGCTGTGGGGCGGCGGAGTCGCCTGGTGGCGCGTCGTCCATGCCGACGGATCCCTGCTGGCCGGCCACGAGCGGGCAGCACTCGCCAGGTATGACGCCGAGGACACGCCGCTGCGGCGGCCGCCCGGCGGCACTCCGCGCATCGACATGAGACGCGCCCGCAGGCGCGGCTAGCCGCGTATTGCCGCTGACTGTCGGCGGCGTCTGCTGGAATGCAAGGCGAGATGGAAACTACGTCGCCCGCTTACCGCCTTGTCCGGCAGCCCGGCCCTGCCGCGGCAGCGCCGTGCCTGGATGACGCCCAGCGGCGAGTGGTGGAGCATGCGGGCGGCCCGCTGCTGGTGCTGGCCGGGCCTGGTACCGGCAAGACGACCACCATCGTGGAAGCAGTCGTGGACCGCGTCGCACGGCGCGGACTTGACCCCTCGCGCGTGCTCGTCCTGACCTTCAGCCGCAAGGCCGCGGCCGAGCTTCGCGAGCGGATCACCGTCCGGCTGGACCGCACGGTGCGCCAGCCCCTGGCCATGACGTTCCACAGCTACGCTTACGCGCTCGTCCGGCGCGAGTACGCGCTGGCCGGCGAGCAGCCGCCGATCCTGCTGCCGGGACCGGAGCAGCTGCTTGAGGTGCGCAGGCTGCTGCGCGGCGAGGCAAGCGACGGCGCCGCGGCCTGGCCTGAGCGGCTCCGGCCAGCAGTCGGGACTCAGGGGTTTGCCGCCGAGCTGCGCGACTTCCTGCTGCGCGCGGCTGAGCGCGGGCTGGACGGCAGCGGCCTGGCAGCGCTCGGCCGGATGCACGGACGGGACGACTGGGTTGCTGCCGGGCGCTTCCTCGACTCCTACGCGGCCAGGTTCGACCTCGCTCCGGTGCCCGCGTACGACTACGCGGAGATTGTCAGGATTGCCGGCGCTCTGCTGCGCCGGGGCGCGGTCCGCGCGCGCGAGCGCGAGGCCTACGACGTGGTGCTGGTCGATGAGTACCAGGACACCGATCCGGCGCAGGAGGAGCTGCTCGTGCAGCTGGCCGGCGATGGCCGCGAGCTGATTGCCGTCGGTGACCCGGACCAGTCCATCTACGCCTTCCGGGGCGCGGACGTGGACGCCATCCGCCGGTTCGGTGACCGCTTCAGATCACCGGCCGGCCAGCCCGCGGACGTTGTCGCGCTGCAGACCTGCCGCCGCAGCGGCCCGGTCCTGCTGGAGGCATCGCGGCGGGTGGCGGCCCGGCTGCCGGTGGCGCTCGGCCGTCAGGACGCGGCGGCCAGCCGGGCCCACCGCCAGCTCACTCCGCTGCCGGAGGCTGAGCCCGGACGCGTGCAGATCATCACCGCAGCCAGCGCCAGCCAGGAGGCGGCACTGATCGCTGACACCCTGCGGCGCGCGCACCTGATTGACGGCATCGGCTGGTCCGCCATGGCAGTACTGGTCAGGTCAGCGGTCCGGCAGGCTCCGCTGCTGCAGCGCGCGCTCAGCGCGGCCGGCGTGCCCGTCAGCGTGTCCGGCGACGAGCTGCCGCTCACCGTCGAGCCGGGCAGCAGGCCGCTGCTGCGGCTCATCAGCTGCGCGCTCCGGCCCGAGACGCTGGACGAGCAGGCAGCAGCCGAGTTGCTGACCGGACCGCTGGGCGGCACCGACGCGCTGGGCCTGCGGCGGCTGCGGCGTGGCCTGCAGGCTGCGGCGAGGGCCGCCGGGCAGCCGCCGCCGGCCGAGCCGCTCGCCGCGGCACTGCGCGACCCGCGCGAGCTCGTGCAGGCCGGCTGGCCAGCTATCGACGAGGCTGAGCCGGCCGGACCCGCCGCGGCGCTCCCCGGCCCGGTCGCGGCCGGCGCTGGCGGCGGCAGCGCCGGCACCTGGCGGTCCCGGCGAGCGCCAGCCTGCCCGCGTCGCTCCGGGCCCGGAGGTGGCTGCGGCCCGACGGGTAGCGGCACTGCTGGAGCTCGCCCGGCAGGCAGACCAGGCTGACAGGACGCCCCACGAGGTGCTGTGGGATGTCTGGGATGCGTCTGGTCTCGGCGCGCAGTGGCAGGCTGCCAGCGCTGCCGGCGGCGCGCGGGGGGCGCTGGCCGATGCGGACCTGGACGCGGTTGTCGCGCTGTTCGACGTCGCGGCGAGATTCACGGCCCGGCTTCCGCACGGTTCCACGCGGCTGTTCATCGACAGCCTGACCGGTCAGGAGATCGCCGGCGACTCGCTGGCCGAGCGGGCCCCGCACACGGACGCGGTTTCCGTGCTGACGGCGCATCGGGCGAAGGGCCTGGAGTGGGACCTGGTCGTCGTGGCTGGCGTGCAGGAGGGCAGCTGGCCGGACCTGCGGCAGCGCGGCTCGCTGCTCGGCATGGACGAGCTGGTCGATGTCGTCGCGGGCCGGGAGCCGGACACGGCCGGAGTCGCCGCGGGCGCCGGGGCGGCAGCGGCAGCGGCGAGCCGCCCGGCTGCTGGCCGAGGAGCGGCGGCTGTTTTACGTCGCAGTGACCAGGGCGCGGCGCGAGCTGATCGTGACAGCCGTCGGCGCCGAGGACGGCGAGGAGCGGCCGTCCAGGTTCCTCACCGAGCTGGCGGGCGACGGCGTCGAGATCGAGCAGGTCGCAGGCACTGGCAGGCGCTGGCTCTCGCTCCCGGCCCTGACTGCTGACCTGCGCCGCGCCGCAGCCGATACCGATCTGCCCGCGCCCGTGCGGCAGGCGGCCGCGCATCAGCTGGCGCGGCTCGCCGCGGCGGGCGTTCGGGGCGCGAGCCCGCGCCAGTGGTACGCGCTCACCGAGCTGACCGCGGCCGGCGAGCGCCTTCCCGGCAAGATTCAGATCTCCCCGTCCCAGGTCGACAGCTACGCCAAGTGCGGGCTGCGGTGGCTGCTGGAGGCCGCCGTGGGAGTGCGCTCCTCCGGAGTCGCCCAGCAGCTCGGCACCGTGATTCACGCCGCGGCCGCGCTGGCGGCCGAGGGAGCCGACGACGGCGAGGTCGCCAAGCGCGTGGACGAGCTGTGGCAGCATCTGGACTTCGGCAGTTCCTGGTACAGCGCGCGGCAGCGGCTGCAGGCCGAGGCGATGGTGACGAAGTTCCTGGAGTGGCACCGCCGGAATCCGCGCGAGCTCATCGCCGTCGAGCAGCAGCTGCGCGTCAGCATGGGTGAGATCACGATCACCGGCCAGGTCGACCGCCTGGAGCGCGACGAGGACGGCGCCGCCATCGTCGTTGACCTTAAGACGGGAACGAGCAAGCCATCCGACGCTGATCTGGACCGCCACCCGCAGCTGGGCGTGTATCAGCTGGCCGTGCTGCTTGGCGCCTTCGAGCGGTTCGGCCTGTCCGAGCCCGGTGGTGCCGAGCTCGTCCAGGTCGGCAAGGCGGCGCTCAAGGCAAGCGTGCGGGTACAGGCGCAGCGCGGCCTGCCGGCTGACCCCGATCCGGACTGGGCACGGACGCTGGTCGAGACAGTCGCGGCGGGAATGGCCGGGCCGGTCTTTACCGCGACGGCAAACCCGGGCTGCCGGGTCTGCCCGGTCGCTTCCAGCTGCCCGGTCGACGAGCGCGGCGGCCAGGTGACGCCATGAGTGCCGCGCCGCGGTACAGCCCGGCGCAGCTGGCCCGGCTGGTCGGCGCGCAGGAGCCGACGGCCGAGCAGGCGGCGGTCATCGGCGCGCCGCTCGGACCGCTGGCCGTGATCGCCGGCGCCGGATCCGGCAAGAGCGAGACCATGGCAGCGCGCCTGGTCTGGCTGGTTGCCAACGACCTTGTGCGGCCCGAGCGCGTCCTCGGCCTGACTTTCACCCGGAAGGCAGCGGCTGAGCTCGCCGAGCGCGTCCGGACGCGGCTGGCCGGGCTGCGGCGGGCCGGGCTCCCGCTCGCCCCGGCCGAGCCTGCGCAGCCTGCCGGCAGCGCGTTCCTGCCGTTCGACCCTCCGCTGGCGGTCCCCGGCGATCCGGCCCGTCCGGCTGCCGGGGATGTCCTGCCCGGTGAGCTGCTGGCCGGCGAGCCGGTGATCTCGACCTACCATGCCTACGCTGGCGCGGCTGGTCGCCGATCACGCGCTGCGGGAGGGCCTTGAGCCCACGCTCAGGCTCATCACGCCCGCGGTGTCCTGGCAGCTTGCGGCCAGGGCAGTGGCGGCCTACGAGGGTCCAACTGACGCGCTCGACTGGACGCCTGCGACGGTCACCGCGGCTGTGCTCGCGCTCGCAGGCGAGCTGGCCGAGCATCTGCGCAGCGCCGCCGATGTGGTCGCGGCCGGTGCCTGGCTGACGGAGCGCGCCGCGAGCCTCACCGGGCGTGTGCCGAAAGCCGTCACCGACATTCTCAGGACGCAGCGAACCAGAGAGCAGCTGCTGCCGCTCGTCGCGGCGTACGCCGGGGCGAAGTCTGCCAGGGAAGTGGTCGATTACGGCGACCAGATGGCGCTCGCGGCCAGGATCGCGGCCAGGCACCCGGTCGTGGGCCTGGCCGAGCGCGCTCGCTACCAGGTAGTGCTGCTGGACGAGTACCAGGACACCTCGCATGCCCAGCTTGTCCTGCTGGCGTCCCTGTTCGGCGGCGGCCACCCGGTCACGGCAGTCGGCGATCCCTGCCAGTCGATCTACGGCTGGCGCGGAGCGAGCGCGGGTAACCTGCGCCGGTTCCGCACCGACTTCGCTGCGGCGAACGGCGAGCCGTCGCCAGTGCGCGCCCTGTCGACGAGCTTCCGCAACACCGGCAGCGTGCTGATGGCGGCCGGGGCGATTCAGGCGGAGCTCCGCGCGTCAGCGCCGGACGTGCCGCTGCTCGCGGCGCCTCCCGGCCGGGCCGACCGCGGCCTGGTCCGGTGCGCGCTGCTTGAGACGGTGCAGGACGAGGCTGCCTGGGTCGCGGGCCAGGTGGCAGGGCTGCTCGACCTCCCGCCGGGAGTCGCGCCGGACGGCGAGCCCTGGCCGGACGGCGGTACCGCCCGGGTCAGGCCGAGCGACATCGCCGTGCTGTGCCGGAAGCGATCCCAGTTCGCGGCGCTGCGTGCCGCCCTCGAGGATCGCGGGATCCCGGTCGAGGTCGTGGGCCTCGGCGGTCTGCTGACTGTGCCCGAGGTCGCCGACATTGTCGCGACGCTGCAGGTCATGTACGACCCTGCCGCGGCCGGGGCACTTGCCCGCCTGCTCACGTCCCCGCGCTGGCGGATCGGCCCGGCTGACCTGGTCGCGCTCGGGCGCCGGGCGCGGATGCTCGCGCGAGAAGCGCGGCCCGCTGCGCCGGGCAGTCCGGCCGGCCCTGGCTCCGATGGTTCCGCCAGCCTGCCAGCTGGCCCCGGCGGCGCAGCGCAGCCGGCTGGTCAGGCAGGCCCTGCTGGATCAGCGCGCGAGGCCGATCTGATGGCCGGCGCCGTCGGCGATCTCACCAGGGACTCAGGCAGCCTCATTGAGGCGCTCGATGACCTCGGCAGCCCCGCAGGCTACTCCGCCGCGGCGTTCGGCCGCCTGTCCGCGCTCGCGGCGGAGCTTCGCCTGCTGCGCGGGCATGCTGCCAGGCCGCTGGCCGAGCTGGTCACCGAAGTCGAGCGGGTGCTCGGCCTCGACATCGAGGTCGCCTCGCGACCGGGAACCGACCCCGCTGCGGCGCGCGCCGACCTGGACGCCTTCGCGGACGCGGCGGCCGCGTTTGCCGGAGACGCCCGGGAGCCGACGCTCGGCGCGTTCCTGGCCTACCTTGTGGCTGCTGAATCCGAGGAGTTCGGCCTCGAGGCCGGGCAGGTCGGTGACACCGACTCGGTAAAGCTGGCGACGGTGCACGCGGCCAAGGGCCTGCAGTGGCCGGCTGTCTTCGTTCCCGGCCTGGCCGGCGGTGCCCAGCGGCACGTCTTCCCGGCAAAACCGCGGGTGACGACGAAATGGACGGAGAACGCGCGGCTGCTGCCGTTCGGACTGCGCGGCGACGTCGCCGACCTGCCCGCGCTCGCCGGGCTGACCGGTCCGGAGCTGGCCGCGTTCAACGACGCGTGCGGTGCGCGCGACCTGGCGGAGGAACGCCGGCTTGGCTACGTCGCTGCCACTCGCGCCGCCTACCTGCTCGGCTGCTCGGGCTACTGGTGGTCGGATGGCACAACCCGGCTCGGGCCGTCGCAGTTCCTCACCGAAGTGCGGGCCGCCTGCGAGGACGGCGCCGGCGAGGTGAGTCACTGGCAGCCTGAGCCGGAGCCCGACACGGTCAACCCGGCGCTGGCCGAGCCGCCGTCGGCGACGTGGCCGGCGGCAGCGGCAGCGGGCGCCCGGCACGAGGCCGTCAGGCAGGCGGGCGCCCTCGTCGACGCAGCGATCCGTGCCCTCAGGGAACCTGCGGCTGAGCCCGCGGCCGGGCCAGCATCCGGTGAGGCGGCCGGCTACGACGAGCTCATGACAGCGTGGGCGCGCGACGCCGATCTGCTGCTGGCTGAGCGGGAGCGGCGCCAGCCCGGGCAGCCCGTGCTCGTGAGCCTGCCCCGGCAGCTGCCCGTGTCGTCACTCGTGACCATGGCCAGGGATCCGGCCGAGCTCGCCCGGCAGGTCCGCCGTCCGATGCCGCGAAGGCCCGCGCCGCAGGCAGCCCGCGGCACGACATTCCATCAGTGGCTCGAGCAGCGCTTCGGGCAGGCGCAGCTCATCGACGCGGACGAGCTGCCCGGAGCGGCCGATGACCTGGCCGCGCTGGACGCGGATCCGGAGCTTGCCGCGTTCCAGGCTGCCTTCGAGTCGGGTGAATGGGCTTCCCGGTGGCCGGCCGAGGTCGAGGTGCCGTTCGAGGCGAAGGCCGGCGACCGGCTCATCCGCGGCCGCATCGACGCGGTGTTCGCGGACGCGCCGGGCGGCGGTTACGACGTTATCGACTGGAAGACCGGCCGCCAGCCGCGATCGGCAGCGGAAAAACGTGCCGTCGCCGTCCAGCTGGCCGCCTACCGGCTTGCCTGGGCCGGTCTTGCCAGGGTGCCGCTGGAGGACGTGCGGGCCGGCTTTTACTACGTGCGTGATGACGTGACCGTCAGGCCCGCGGACCTGCTCGACGGCGCCGGCCTCGCAGCGCTCATCGAGGATCTCGAGCTGGCTGGACCCGTGGCGGCAGCGTCCGGGCGGCAGGGTCTTCCGTGGCGGCCGGGTCCGGGCCGGCCTAGGCACGAGTTGCGATGCCGCGGGCGTGCGGGGATGTCGGCCACGGGACCGGCGTCTCCGGGAGCCGGAATGTCGTCACCTCGCGGACCCGGAATCCGGCGGCGGCGATCGCGGCCAGCGGGTCGCGACTGGCGTGACATCCGCCGAAGCACCTCGGCCAGCAGGTCGCATCGGCCAGCCGCTGGATGCGGCGCAGGCCCGGCGACTCCGCCCGCACGTGCTCCATGAACCGCAGCTCGCCGCCCGGTCGCAGCACGCGGTGCATCTCCCGCAGCGCGGCCGCTGGATCCCGTACCGAGCACAGCATCAGTGTTGCGACGACCGCATCGAACTGGTGGTCAGCGGCCGGCAGCTGCTCCGCGACACCGTCAGCGATGGTGACCGGCAGGGGCGCCGCTGCCGCCGCCTGCTCGGCCAGCGACCGCAGGTGCGGCTCGGGCTCGACGGCGACGACATGTGTTACTGCGGCAGGGTAATGGCTGAAGTTCAGCCCGCTGCCGGCGCCGACTTCGATAACCGAGCCGCTCAGGCCGGTCAGGAGGCTCCGCCGGTGGGCGCCGACTCCGTTCTTCTCCGCGCTGGCGCCGAGCCGGGCATAGATACGGGCAAACACCGGATGGCGGACCGGCTCGTTCGGCATGCAGCTCCCTCTTCTGGCGGCGGCGCGCACTGTCATTGTTCCCGGTCGCGGCCGCGGAGCGTCCAGGCGGCCGGAAGGAGCGTTCAGTGACCAGCCTGACCAATCGCATCGCCGCCGTCCAGGCGTGCCTGAACGGAAGCCGGTCACCAGCCGAGCACCCAGCCGTGCCGGTGACGGCTGCAGAGCGGCAGCAGCCGCTGCGCATAGCGCGTGTCCTGCTGCGGCTGCAGGGCTGTCAACCGCGGCCGCGAATCGCCGACGATCGTGCTGCGCTGACGCTCCGCGAGGACCTCGTGAGATCCTGATGACAGGCGAAGCCGACGGGCCAGGACAGGAACAGGCTTCGCCAACCTGGAGCGCATCCTGGGACGCGCGCGGCGCCCGGACTTCGCCTTCGTCACCGTGAGCGAGGAAGGCTGGCAGGACCTGTCCCGGCGGGCCGCGCGGTCGCCGGGAGCGACGAGGGAGCCTGGGCGTCTGGCCGGCCGCCGATGGCGCTACCCTCGGCGTGCCGGCGGCTCTGATCGGCTGGCTGCGAATCCTGGTCGAGATCTCACGGCGAAGATCCGGCGCTGAGGCAGCCGGTCGTGCCGTGAGAGCGCTTGCCGCCCGGCACGCCAGTCCACGCTGAGTCGACTGCGCCCAGTTCTGCTGCACGGGCGAAGACGACTGCTGCTTGGCCGCGTGGCTCGCCCGCGCCGGCCAGCCTCGACGCCAGCGACCGCGGTCGGCGATCTTGTGGACCTACCGGCCGGATGCCGCGGTAGGAGCTGTCGCGGCAGCGGGCCTGACCTGAAATCACTTGCCTGGCCCACCGACGAGCCAGATCCGCAACCCAGCACGGCCATTCAGCCGCCATGGAGACGCCGATGCTGCCGGCCAGAGCAGGGCAGCCCTGTGGGTAAAATTCGCGGGTCAACGAGATGGAGGCACGCAAGTGACGGAACGACGGGTTGCCATGAGCGATGGCATCGCTGAGCGCGTTGTGCGGCGGGCCATCTCGCACCTCGCGAATTCCTACGGTCAGGCGCCCGCCAGGGCCACTGCGGCCAGGGAAATGCTGGTACACGCGCTGGAGGGGCAGAACGGGGAGGCCGATGCGGCCGACGGCTACGCGGCCGCCGCGGCGATGGCAGCGCTGGCGCACGGCATCGAGGCTGAAGTGGGCCGCGGCCTGGACTGGCTCGCCGTGGCCGCCCTGCAGGAATGGGATTTCCACCACCCGGAGAACCCGATCTAGCCGGCCGACGGCAGCTACGACCCTCGGGGCCTGCTACTCCGCCAGGTGGCGTTCGAGTGAGGCCATCTTGGCGTCCAGCGCCCCGGTCACGCCCGGCCGGATGTCCGCCTTCAGCGTGACGCTGACCCGCGGCGCTCGCGCGGCCACAGCGTCACAGGCACCCTTGACCACCGCCATGACCTCGTCCCACTCGCCCTCGACTGAGGTGAACATGGCATCTGTCCGGTTCGGCAGCCCGCTGGCGCGCACCACCCGGACGGCGTCGGCGACGTAGTCGGCCACGTCCTCGCCGACTCCGAGCGGTGTTACCGAGAACGCGACAATCATCCTGCTCCTCCTCGATCAGGCGGGACCGCCAGGCAGTAGGCGCGCTCCTCGCCGTAAGCGGTGAACCCGGCCCGCCGCAGGATCGGCCCTGATGTTTCCGCCCGGCCCTTCACCAGAGCCAGTGTCGCTCCGTGCTCCTGCGCCAGTCGCATGCGCTCGGCCAGCAGCGCGCGGTAGGCGCCCCGGCCGCGGAACCGGGAGCGCGTCCCTGCTCCCCACAGGCGGGCGACCTGGCCGACAATGCCGCAGCCGCCGCTCGCTGCAGGCTCTCCGTCGATAAACACGACGATCTGGAAGCTGGTCCAGGCCGCCAGCTCCTCGCGCAGCCCGGCCACCTCCCCGGCGATGACAGCAGGAGTGCGCTCCCGGTGCTCGTCCCACACTTCCGCCGCGACCAGGTGGCTCGCACGCAGCGTGCGCTCGTCCGTGACGAGCTCCGGCTGCGGCCCGTCCGCGAGCGAGAGCCCGGGCAGCCCGTCTGCCAGCTCATGCGCGAGCACCTGCACGGTCTCGGCGAGAACCGCGCCGCGTGACTGGAGCACGGCCTCGGTATCGTCCGGCCTGGTGTCCGCCCGGATCCACCAGTAGACCGTGTCCCGGCCCCACGCCCTGGCCTGCGCGAGTATCTCGTCGACCACCTCGCCAGCTGGCCTGGCAGCCCTCGACCACGCCACCTGAGTTGGCTGCTGGAAGTGCGGGGGGTAGGCGATGAGCTGATACTCGCTGGTGACAACCTGCTCTGCGTCGGGCGGGATCCACACCCAGTCAGCCGCCGCCGCCTGCACGGCCGCCGCGGTCCAGGTGCTCATCGGTCTCCAAGGGTCGGCTGCCTTACCCAGCTAGCGGCGGGCCGCCCGCGCCGGGCCGCCCGCGCCGGGCCTCCGAGGTCGCCATGCTAGCGACTGACGTGGTCCGGGCGGCCGCCGGCCTGAGCCCGGCCGCGCCGGCCGGCCCGCTACTACGATCGTGACCAGACGCCAGTCACGTCTGCGTGAGCCAGCGATCAGAACCCGGCTGCGAGGGAGCATCATGGACGTCCGCCAGTACATCGAGGAGCACGCCGGGGAGTTTTTCGGTTCCCTCAGCCAGTGGCTGGCCATACCGTCGATTTCCGCGGATCCGGCCCGGCGTGATGACGTCGGCCGGTCAGCGGACTGGCTGGCCGCATTCTTGCGCGAGACGGGATTTCCTGTCGCCGAGGTCTGGCCCGCTGGCGAGCCTGGCTCGGCCGGGCTGCCGGCGGTGTTCGCCGAATGGCCGTCCGCCGACCCGGCGGCCCCGGTGGTGCTGGTCTACGGTCATCACGATGTGCAGCCGGTCGAGCCGCTGGAGGAGTGGGAGAGCCCGCCATTCGAGCCGGTGCAGCGAGACGGGCTGCTGCTGGGTCGCGGCGCGTCCGACGACAAGGGCCAGGTGCTTTTCCACGCTCTCGGGCTGCGTGCCAGCCTTGCGGCCTCGGGCGCGACCGCTCCGCCGGTGACGCTCAAGCTGCTGATCGAGGGCGAGGAAGAGTCGGGCTCGCCGCATTTCGCCGACCTGCTCCGTTCTCGCCGGGACAGGCTGGCCTGCGATGTCGTCGTCGTGTCGGACACGACGATGTGGGCGGCCGACGTTCCGTCGATGTGCGTCGGAATGCGCGGCGTTGTCGACGCCGAGGTCAGTCTCAGCGGCCCGGAGCGTGACCTGCACTCCGGCTCCTTCGGCGGCGCGGTGCCGAACCCGCTGCACGTCATGGCTGATCTGCTGGCCGGGCTGCATGATTCCGACGGCCGGGTCACGATTCCCGGCTTCTACGACAGCGTGCTGCCGCTGTCCGACGCGGAGCGCGAGCTCATCGCGAGACTGCCGTTCGACGAGAAGGCATGGCTGGCGGAGGCCGGTAACAGCGGGGCCGCCGCGGGCGAGGCCGGCTACGGCACCCTGGAGCGCGTCTGGACGCGGCCGACCGCCGAGGTGAACGGCATGTGGGGCGGCCACACCGGGCCCGGAGGCAAGACAATCGTGCCGGCCCGCGCGCACGCGAAACTGTCCTTCCGGCTCGTCGCCAGTCAGGAGCCAGCTGACATCATCACCGGGCTGCGCCAGTACGTCGCGGAGCGCACCCCGCCCGGCATCGAGTCAGCGGTGGTCTCGGACGGCCACGGTGTCCGGCCATGTTTCGCGCCGATGGACTCGCCGGCCGTGCAGGCCGGCCTGCGCGCCATGGAGCGCGCATTCGGCACCCGGGTGCTGTTCACCCGTGAGGGCGGCAGCGGACCGGAAGCCGACCTGGCCGACATCCTGGCCGCACCGCTAGTCTTCGTCGCAGTCGGACTAGATGCGGACAGAATCCACGCACCGAACGAGCGGGTCGACATGTCATTGCTGCTCAAGGGCGCCGAGGCGTCGGCATATCTGTGGGACGAGCTGGCCCGGGCGGCCGGCGAGCTGACGGCTGGCAGGTGAGCGCCGCCGGGAGCGTGCCGCAGGGCACCGGGTCAGAACCGGCGGACTACGCCCCGCGCGACGGAGCGCGGCCGGCGGCCGGTCCCGAGCTGACCGGGCCCGCGCTGACCGGGCTCACGCTCGCACGCGGCGAGGTAGACAGGTCGGCGCATCTGCGCACTGACGAGGACTGGCTCGGGCGCGCCTGGGCTGATCCGGCTACGAGGGTGGTCGTTGTCGAGCGCGGGCAGGCCCTGTGCGAGTTCGGTCGCGGAGCAGGCCGCGCTCTTCTTTGTCGCGCCCGCGCAGGCTCCGGACGGGGTGCGGTTGCTGCTCGGTGTCGACGATTCTGGCACCGCGTACTTCGGTGTTGCCGGGCCGCTGCCTGACCCGCCCGGGCCCGACGTCCGACCTTCCTACCTGCGCGAGGCCGGGCCGCTGCTATCGGATCGGGATGCCGGCCTGCTGACTCACGCGGTCGCGCTGGCCAACTGGCACGAGACGTTCACGCACTGCCCGCGCTGCGGCACGCTGACCGAGCCAATCAACTCCGGCCATGCGCGCAAGTGCCCGGTCGATAGCAGCGAGCACTTCCCCCGCGTCGATCCCGCCATGATCGTGCTGGTCACCGACCCCGGCGACCGCGCGCTGCTGGCCAGGAACGCGATGTGGCCGGAGCGCCGCGTCTCGATCCTGGCCGGATTCGTCGAGGGCGGGGAGTCGGCCGAGCAGGCGGTTGCGCGCGAGGTCGCCGAGGAGACCGGGATCGCCGTCAGTGCCGTGACATACCTGGGCAGCCAGCCCTGGCCGATGCCGCAGAGCCTGATGCTCGGCTTCCGCGCGGCGGCGGAGACGACCGACATCCAGGTCGACGCGGACGAGATCGCCGAGGCCAACTGGTACAGCCGGGATGACGTGACCGCCGCGATCGCGGACGGCACGCTGCGGCTGCCGCCTCCGGTCTCGATCGCGCACCGCATCATCGAGACCTGGTACGGGCGCGAGCTGCCCGGCAGCTGGTGACGACCCTGCTTCTGGCGCCGGCTTCATAGGTAGCTTGACGATGCATAGGTAATCTACTTATCGTTGTCTCATGACACGACCCGTGGCGCCGATGCGCGAGCCAACGTATTTCGTGCTGGCGTCGCTGCTCGAAGGACCGCTGCATGGCTACGCCATCATCAAGCGCGCTGAGGAGATCTCGGGCGGCCGTGTCCGCCTCGCCACCGGCACCCTGTACACCGCGCTCGACCGGCTGGCAGGCGATGGCTACGTCCGCCTGGTCAGCGAGGAACTGGTAGCCGGCCGGATCCGCCGGTCCTACGGCCTGACAGACGACGGCGCTGCCGCCCTGCGGGCCGAGGCGCAGCGGATGGCAGAGGCCGCCCGGCTCGTGACCGGCGAGGCGGCCGCCTCCGGAGCAGGCCGGTTCGGCCGCAAGGCGCGCACGGCATGAGCCCGCTTGAGCGCCGCTGCCGGCTGCTGCTGCGCGCGTACCCGGCCGGCCTACCGGCGCGACCGGGGCGAGGAGATCCTCGGCACGCTGCTGGAGGTCACACCGGCGGGGCGGGGCTGGCCGCGGCTCCGGGATGCCCGTTCGCTGGCGATAGCCGGGCTGCGCGAGCGCGCCGCGCAGAACAGGCGTCTGACGACCGCCGCGAATGCGCGCACCGCCGCGCTCATCGGCGTTGTCGCGTATCTGGGTCCTCGGCCTCGGCGGCAACCTGAGCGTGCTCATGTTCTCGGAGCTAAACGCAGTCGCAGAGCGAAGCGCGGTCGCCCTCTGGCCATCCCGGACCGAGCTTGCCTTCGTTGCCTGCCTTACCGCCACTGCCGCGCTCGCCTGGGCGAGCCGCCGCCGGGTGCTCGTCCTGGCGGGCGCCGCGCCGGCTGCGGCCATCGTGTGCCTGAACACGTCCTGGAGCACGGGTTTCATCTGGCCGAGCGTCACGCAGCTGGTCTGCGTGGCAGCACTGTTCGTGCTGGCAGGCGGAGACGTGCGGCCATCCCGGCGGTGGCTCTGGCCCGTGGGTCTCATCGCTGCCGCACCGCTCCTGGCCGACCTGCCGGTAGTTCATGCGCCCGTGCCATGGCCTTACCTGCTTGTTCCGGCCGTTCTCGTTGTCTGCATCGCCTGGATTGGAGTTGATGCCCGCCCGGCCATCGCCGTCGCGGTGTTTCTCTTCCTGTACAGCCTGGCCGTTTTCGGCGTTGACTCTCGGCGGCCCGGTGCGCGTGTCCTTCCTGGCGGCCCTCGGCGTGGCCGCCAGCATGGCGCTGTGGCGGCTGCGCCGTCAGTCGGCGCGCGGAGGTGGTCCGGATGCCACGGCAGCCTGACGGGGGCCTGCCGCAGCGCAGTGGCTCAGCCGGACGGCCGGGACGGCATGAGCCCGCTTGAGCGCCGCTGCCGGCTGCTGCTGCGCGCCTACCCGGCGGCCTACCGGCGCGACCGCGGCGAGGAGATCCTCGGCACGCTGCTGGAGGTCGACACCGGCGGGGCGGGCCTGGCCGCGGGCGCGGGATGCCCGTTCGCTCGCGATAGCCGGGCTGCGGGAGCGGGCCGCGCAGAACAGCCGTCTGACGACCGCCGCGAATGCGCGCATCGCCGCGCTCATCGGCGTTGTCGCGTATCTGGGTCTCGTCGCCGGCGAGTACCTGAGCACGGTTGCCCTGTCGGAGCTCGACTTTCGCGGAGCGATCCCGCTGTCCCGGGCTGAGCTTGCGCTTCTCGCTTTCTTCGCAGCCAGCGCCGCGCTGGCCTGGACCAGCCGCCGCCGGGTTCTCGTCCTGGCGGGTGCCGCGCCGGCGGCGGCCATCGTGTGCCTGGCCACGCACTGGAGCGCGTTCGCCTGGTGGCAAGCCGTCCCGGTGCTGGTCTGCCTGGCAGCACTGCTCGTGCTGGCGGGCGGAGCGCAGCGGCCGTCCCGGCGGTGGCTCTGGCCGGTGGGCATCATCGCGGCTGCGCCCTTCCTGGGCGACCTGAGAGGAATCGACGGGAGAGCCGTTGACGGGAGGGCACTCAGCTTCGTGCTCGTGCTGGCCGTCATCGTCGTCTGCATCGCCTGGATCACGGTTGATGCCCGGCCGGCCATCGCCATCGCGGTTTTTCTCCTGCTGGTGACCATGACTGTCTTCGGGTTCAGTTTCGGCGGCCCGCCCCAGGTGGCGTTCCTGGCGGTCGTCTGCGTGCTCGCCAGCATGGCGCTGTGGCGGCTGCGCCGTCAGTCGGCGCACGGAGGTGGTCCGGGTGCCACGGCAGACTGACGGGGGCCTGCCGTGGCCGCCGGCTCAGCCGGAAGGCCAGGACGGCATGAGCCCGCTTGAGCGCCGCTGCCGGCTGCTGCTGCGCGCGTATCCGCCGGACTACCGGCGCGACCGCGGCGAGGAGATCCTCGGCACGCTGCTGGAAGTCACCCCGGCTGGGCGGAGCTGGCCGCGGGCGCGGGATGCCCGTTCGCTGACAGTTGCCGGGCTGCGGGAGCGGGCCGCGCATAACAGCCGGCTCACGACCGTGGCGAACATGCGCACCGCCGTGCTCATCGGTGTTGCTGCCTACCTGGCTCTTCAGCATTGCCGGATACCTGAGCGCTCTGATTGTCTCGGAACTAGAGACGGGTCGGGCCGAGCTCTCGCCGGCGCCGGCCGGCGAGATCGTCGTCGCGTCGCTCCTGGCCGCCACCGTCGTGCTGGCCTGGGTAAGCCGCCGGCGGGTTCTGGTGCTGGCTGGCGCAGTGCCCGCCGCGGCCGCAGTCTGCTATGCCGCGCCCTGGAGGACGTGGCTGATCGGCGGCACGGTCACGTTGCTGATCTGCCTGGCAGCGCTGACGATACTGGCCGGCCGGACCGAACGGCCGTCCCGGCGCTGGCTCTGGCTGATCGGGGCCGTCGCAGCCGTCCAGCTGCTTCCGAGCATCGGCTTTGCGTTCTGGCCAACGGCCCACTTCTGGCTGCTAGTGGCGATTTCCGGTGCCTGCATCCTCTGGGCTGCGTTCGACGCCCGGCCGGCCATCGCGCTCGCGCTGGCCTTCCTGCTCAGTCAGCTGCCCTCGGCGGTGGATCTGGTCCGCCTGGGCGGAGGCATTGGCCCTTAAGCGCCCTTGCTCGCGGTTTTGTGCGTCGTTGCCTTGCTGGCGCTGTGGCGACTGCGCTCGCAGTCGGCACACGGCCGCGCGCCATGACACGCGGCGGTGGCGGGCTACCTCGTTCCCGGATGAAGGTCGTGGGTTTTCAGGCCGCTGTCGCCCGGACCGCGGACGTCAGGCCGGGGCGAGCTTGCCGATGGTCTCGGCCAGGTCGATGCCGGGCACCGGCGTGATCGCGATGACGGGGGTGTCCAGGCCGGTTGCGTGGTACTCGGCGACCCGCTCGCGGCACTGCTCGGCTGATCCGTGGATGACCAGCTCATCGACCAGCGCGTCGGGGATCGCCGCGAGCGCGCCCTTGCGGTCCCCGGCGTTCCACGCGGTGAGCATGGGCTCGATGATCTCGCCGCGGCCGAGCCACTGGTGGAACGCGGCATACACGGGCACGGTGAGGTAGGCCGCGATCATCCGCCTGCCGATGAAGCGGGCCGTGTCGGTGTCGGTGGTCGGGCAGACGAAGATGCGCGCGACCAGTTCGCAGTCGTCGCCTGCGACTCCGCGCACCTGCGGAACGTCCTTCGGCGCCAGCCAGTTGGTGATCGCGATGCCTGCCTCTGCCGCAGCGAGCCTGACCATGCCGGGCCGCAGCGCAGCCAGTGCGAGCGCGGGCGGGATCTCGGGTGCCGGATCGAGCCGGAAGCCGTTCACCGAGAACGTCTCGTACTCGCGGGTGACCTTGCCGCCGGCCAGGGCCTCGCGCAGGAACTGCAGCATGTCGCGCGAGCGCTGATAGGGCTTCTCGAACGGGATGCCGTTCCACTGCTCGACCGCGACCTGGGAGGACGTGCCGATCCCCATGACGAACTTTCCGGGCGCGAGCGCGCCGAGCGTGCCTGCCTGCACGGCGAGGGAGACGGGTGCGCGGGTGTAGATGCCGACGATCGCCGTGCCGAGGCGCAGCTGCGGTGCCCACTGGGAGGCCAGGGTCAGCGGGGTGAAGCCGTCGATGCCGTTCAGCTCGGCTGACCAGACGTCGGTGTAGCCGAGATCAGGCAGGCTCGCCACGAGGTCTTTCTGGTCAGCGAGCGGCAGCCCGCTCAGCGGCAGCGTCAGACCCCAGCGCGATTGCGATGCCATCGATATCCCTTCGCCGCGTGCTCACGTGGCTGCGAGTATGCCAGGGTTTGCCCGCGGCGGGCTAAGGCCGGCTGGCTCACTGCGCCAGTCGTCCGGCGGGCCGGTCAGACCGTCGCGACGGCCTCGGTCAGGAGCGGGCCGCGATCCTGCAGCTCGATCAGCCGCTGCGCACTCTGCTCGTCGGCCGGGGTGAACGTGGTCATCCGGGTACCGAGGCGCTGTCCGAGCCACAGGTGGGTGTAGTTGAGCTTGATCAGGCCGACTTCCGGGTGCAGGTAGCGCTTGGTCAGGTTCTCCGGGCTGGCGACCTCGTGCCGTTCCCACAGCTCGGCGAACTCCGGTGAGGCCGCTGTGAGCCGCGCTACCAGGCACTTCCAGGCTGGCTCGGCAACATGCTCGGCCATCGCGGCCCGGTATTCGGCCACCATCCGGCGGGTGGACACGTCCCAGTCCAGCGTTGCCTCCCGGCAGCGCGTACTGGTGAACATGCGCCAGAGCGAGTTCCGCTCCTCGAACGGCAGGATGCTCAGGGGTCCCATCAGCTGGTCGAAGGGCTGGTTCCAGGCGAGGATGTCGTAGCGCGCGTTACGGATGCAGGCCGGGTACGGCTCGAGCTGGTCGAGCAGCAGCTGGGCGGTGGGGGGCAGCGTCGCGCACTCCGCCCGGCCGCTGCCGTCGGGAACGTCAGCGAGCCTGAACAGATGGTCGCGCTCATGCGGATCGAGCAGCAGCGTGCGCGCCACGGCGTCGAGTACCTGCGGCGATGCGTTGATGTCGCGGCCCTGTTCCAGCCACGTGTACCAGGTGACGCCGACACCGGCCAGCGTCGCGACCTCCTCGCGTCGCAGGCCAGGAGTGCGGCGACGGGGTGCGGGCGGCAGGCCGACCTGCTCGGGCGCGATTCGCTCCCGGCGGCTGCGCAGGAAGGCGGCCAGCTCGTGCCGCCGCAGTGCTGCAACGTCCCTGGCCGCAACGTCCCTGGCGGCAACGTCCGGCCGCAACGTCCCTGGCCGCAACGTCCATCAGGGTCTCGCTCATAGCTACTTACCTACCCTCCTGCTACTAGTATGAGGCTGCCATGATGGTATTGCCAGGTACTGGCAGTACCAGTATAACTGGGCTCTAGTAACTGGCTAAGATTTTCAGCCACTCTAGCTGTATGCCTTTCACTGGTAACGCCACTCAGTCTTCTACGCTGGCCCCTGCGCTCGCCCCTACGCAGGCCAGCACCCCGCAGCACGCATCGCACGAGCCGCAGGGCCTGACGGCAGCCGGGCTGGCAGTCATTCTTGTCGGCGTCCTGCTGCCCATGATCGACTTCTTCATCGTCAACGTGGCCCTGCCCACCATCGACCGCGACCTGCATGCCAGCCAGCCGCTGCTCGAACTGGTCGTGTCCGGCTACGCCACCGCTTACGCCCTGCTGCTGGTGCTCGGCGGCCGGCTCGGCGACAGCATCGGCCGCAAGCGGCTGTTCCTGATCGGCATGGCGGCCTTCACCCTGACTTCGCTCGCCTGCGGGCTGGCGCCGACGGCTGACTTCCTCGTGATCGGCCGGGTCGCCCAGGGAGCGTCGGCAGCGCTCATGGTGCCGCAAGTGCTCGCTACTATCCAGGCGGCCACGACCGGCGAGCGCCGCACCAGGGCGCTGGCACGTTACGGGGCGACCGGCGGCCTGGCCGCCGTCCTCGGGCAGGTGCTCGGCGGGGTCCTGGTGTCCGCGAACATCGACAGCCTGGGCTGGCGGCCGATCTTCCTGGTGAACGTGCCGATCGGCCTGGCGGGCCTCGTCCTCGCGCGGCGGTTCGTGCCTGACACCCGGCATGGCGCGCCGGCTCCCATCGACGGCGTCGGCACCGCCCTGCTCGGGCTGACCGTGCTGACTCTGCTGGTTCCGCTGACTGAGGGCCGCTCGCTTCGCTGGCCTGCCTGGACCATCGCGATGCTCGTGATCGCGCCGCTCGCAGCGATCGCATTCGCGTGGTACGAGGCGCGGGCCGAGCGGACGGGCAGGACTCCGCTGGTGCCGCCGTCGCTGCTGCAGCACCGGAGCATGCGCCGCGGCCTGATCCTCGCGCTGCCGTTCTTCGCCGGCTTCGGCGCGTTCATGTTCTGCTACGCGCTGCTGGTTCAGGAGGGCCTGCACGCGAGCGCGCTGACAGCGGGCCTCGGACTGGTGCCGATGGCGGCTGCCTTCCTGCTCGCGTCGCTGTGGACCTCCCGGCTGCTCGCGCGGTTCGGCGCCAGGGTGCTCGCGGCCGGCGGTCTGCTGCAGGCTGCCGGGCTCATCATCCTCGGCCTCACCGTCTACCTCGGCTGGCCGCACCTGACGGTTTTCGACCTGGCACCCGGCCTCGCGGTCGCCGGACTGGGCCAGGGCCTGGTGATGAGCCCGCTGTTCGGCATCGTGCTATCCGAGGTGCCCGCTGCCGTGGCGGGCGCGGGCAGCGGGGTCCTGACGACGACACAGCAGACGGCGCTGGCACTCGGCGTCGCGACGCTCGGCAGCCTGTTCCTCGCTCTGGCCGGTGACGGCACGGGGATCAGCACGGGGTTCCTCGTGGTGCTGGCGATTCAGGTCGTCGTGGCCGTCGGCGTCGCGGCGGGCGCGCGCAGGCTTCCCGGCTGGCGCAGGCCAGCGCTCGCGCCAGCCCGGAACTGGCGGTCGCCGGGCACAGCTGATCTGGCCATCCGCGGTCAGCGGCGCAGGCCTGAGCGGCGGATTGTCTCCGGCGGTGCGGCGAGCTTATCTTCGTCGGGGCCGGGTTAGTGCTGCCAGGGCGACACTGACTCGGCCCCCACGAGCCGCGGCCCGGACAGCGGGACCGTGGCCCGGCGGATCCGTCAGCCGGTGAGGGCGACGGTGGCCCCGGTCGGATCCGTCAGCCGGTAGCAGCCCTCTCCAGCGGGAAACTTGGCGAGCTGACCGCGCACCCTGGCAGCCGGCCCGCCCGGGCCGCAGAGGATCATCCCGTCGGCGCCGCTGGCCACGAGTTCGTCACCGACCCGCAGCAGCACGGGGCCATCGCGGCCCGCCGAGATCGCCGTCCGTCCGGCCGCGATGGCCCCGAGCACTGCGGCCGGGTCGGGGTCTTCCGCTTCGACCCACGTCGTCGGCGTTCCAGGCGGCGCGTCCGATCCGGGACGGTGCCAGTCGCTGCCGCCAATCGGGATGGCGGCCGGATCCCACATCTGCCACCAGCCGAGCGGTGTTGTCCAGCGGGTGTCGAGCCAGCTCCAGTGCCACACTTCCAGCAGCGGCGGCCGGCGCTTCATGGGTGCGGCCCAGCTCACCTGGCCGCCGTAGGGATGGTTCACCGACAGCAGGCCGCCGGCCTGCTCGCAGGCTTCCAGCCAGTTGTCGGGTGCCTCGCGGAAGTCGATCCAGCCGATCTCGCCGAAGGCGTTGGCGTGCCCCGCCTCGGTCGTGACCTCCTGGCCGGGCAGCAGCGTGATCGCGTGCGCGGCCGCCGCCGCCGGCAGCTCAGCGTGATGGCTGATGGTGTTGTGGTCGGTCACGGCCAGAAAGTCCAGGCCCCGGCCGGCGGCGAACCTGGCCAGCTCCGAGACCGTCATGACGCCGTCAGAGTGAACGGTATGGGTATGCAGATCGCCTGCCAGCCACTGGCGGCCGGCCGATGCGGGCAGGACGCGGCGCTCCGGCCGGTCATCCAGAGGCGGCATCTGCTCCGGCGGCTCATCTGGCGCCAGCTCGGCCCGGCGTGCCGGATACCTCGATCGTCACCCGGTAATCCGCGCCCTCGGGAGGTACCCGGTGCAGCCCGATGACGACCTGCCACTGGCCCGCCTCCGGCTCGCCCGGCAGATAGCCGGGTGTGGCCGCGTCGGCCGTGATCACAAACGACCGGCGTGCGCCGCCCGACCAGCCACGGAAGCCGCCCGCGCCCAGGCAGCCGAGATCCATCACCGCGCCGGACCGCTCGTATTCAAGCTCCGCCCGGACCGCGCATGCGCCGCGCGGAACCTCGAACTCCAGGTAGTGCCATGGCGAGGCGAACCGGTCCTCCAGCGTCCAGCGCCCTGAGTGCCGCGTGGTGGCCATGCCTCATCTGACCAGATGAGCCAGCCGGAGGCGAGCTACGGGGCCGTGCCGGCTGCATCGGCGCCCTTGACGCCAGGAATTCAACGCTCGTAGAATTCAACGAGTGTTGATTTCAGCGGTGACGCAACGAGGAGGCCGGCCATGTGGGCGATGATCCTGAAGGAGTTCCGCCAGCTGCGGCGTGACAGGCGGACGCTGGCCATGATGATCGTGCTGCCAGTGCTGCTGCTGGTCGTGCTCGGCTACGCCGCGAGCTTCAACGTCAGCTCGATCCCGGTCGCCGTGGCCGGGCCGGCCGCCGCGGCCGTGAAGCTGCCCGCGCCGTTCACCGTGGTCAGCTCAGACCCGGCTGCGGGCCGGACCTGGGCGCAGGATCAGCTGCGGGACGGCCATGCCGCGGTCGCGGTGATCACTGACCGCGCCGGACGGCCGGCCGTGCTGATTGACGGAAGCCAGCTGTTCACCGCGCAGGCAACCGTGTCGGCGCTGGCAAAGCTGGCAGCTCCGCGCCCATCCGCGCAGGCGCTGCCCTCGCCGACGGTGACGATCCTGTACAACCCGGCGCTGTCGACGTCAGACGTGATGATCCCCGGCCTGGCCGGCGTCGTGCTGGTGTTCGTCGGCACGATCATCACGAGTCTCGGCGTCGTCAGGGAGCGGCAGTCGGGGACGCTGGAGCAGCTGGCCGTCATGCCGCTGCGGCCGCGGGACGTCTTCCTGGGCAAGATCCTTCCCTACTTTGCGGTCGCGGTCTTCGACCTGGCGATCGTGCTGGGTATCGGCATCGCCGTGTTCGGCGTGCCGTTCCGCGGATCCCCGCTGGTATTCGCGCTCGGAGCGCTGCTGTTCGTGTTCGTCACGCTCGGCATCGGCGTGCTGATCAGCACCGTCTCGCAGAACCAGGGCCAGGCCATTCAGCTGGCTGTCATGACAATGCTGCCGCAGGTCCTGCTGTCCGGCCTGATCTTCCCGCTGTCGTCCATCGCAGCAGGCGTCCGCTGGATCGCCTACCTGCTCCCGCTCACCTACTTCAACGAGATCTCCCGCGGCGTCATGCTGCGAGCGGAGCCGATCGGGCCGCTGTGGCAGCCGTTTGCCTTCCTGGCCGTGCTGGGCCTGATCATCGTCTCGCTCGCGATCCTGCGCTTCAGGAGTGATCTCGCACCCGCGTCGGCCCACCGTCGCCGCCTCGCACGGCGGAAGGGCCGCGGCGACCATGGCGCTGACGGCCGGGCCCGTGCCTGCCGGCAGTCACGTCGGCAGCGGCGATGTGGTGGCCGCACCGGATCAGGCGCAGCTGACATGACCGCCGGGACAGGCGCGGCAGGCGGGCCGGAACCGGGCTGGGGAGCCTCGGCGCTGCGGCTGAGTTACGGAGACGTGCTCGCGCTCGACGACGTTTCCGTCGGCGTAGTGCCCGGGCAGATCACGGCTGTCGTCGGTGGTGACGGGGCGGGCAAGACCTCGCTGCTGCGATGTCTCGCCGGCGCGCTGCTGCCAGCGAGCGGCGAGGTGCGCAGTCCCGGCAAGTCACGCATCGGCTTCCTGCCGGCGAGCTCCGGCATCTACCCCGACCTCACCGTGGCGGAGAACCTGGACTTCCGCGCCGCGGCCTACGGGCTGACGCGCGATGCTGCCGGGCGGCGCGCCGGTGAGCTGCTGGACCGGGCCGGGCTGGCCGCTGCGCGTGACCGGCTGGCCGGGCAGCTGTCCGGGGGCATGCGGCAGAAGCTGGGCGTCATCGCGGCCCTGCTGCACCGGCCTGACCTGCTGATCCTGGACGAGCCGAGCACGGGTGTCGACCCGGTCAGCCGCTCGGGGCTGTGGTGGCTCATCGCGTCAGCCGCGGCCGATGGCGCCGCGGTGATCCTGGCGACGACCTATCTCGATGACGCGCAGCGGGCCGCGGCAGTTCTGGTGCTCGCGGCCGGGAGAGAGCTTGCGTCCGGAACGCCCGAGCAGATCGTGGCCGGGCTGCCTGGAACCGTCCGTGCACTCGACGCGCCGCCGGGAGGATCAGCCAGGCAGCGCGCGTGGCGCCGCGGCGCCGGCTGGCGGCTCTGGTGCCCGCCCGGCAGCGCGGCCGGTGACCCGGGCGTTCCGGGCGACCCGAGTGATCCGGGCGCTCCGGCCGAGCCGGACCTCCAGGATGCGGTGACGGTCGCCGCGCTGGCGCACGAGACTGGCGTGAAAGAGAACGGCGAGCCGGGGCCCCGCGGTCAGAACCTGCGCGCTCGCGACCGGCGCGCGCACGAACCGCCCGGTCCGCTCGCCGAGAGCGTCGGCGTCACCTGCCGGTTCGGCAGCTTCACTGCCGTCCGTGACGTCAGCATGCAGGTGATGCCCGGTGAGATCGTCGGCCTGCTTGGCGCGAACGGCGCAGGCAAGACCACGCTGATCCGCATGCTGCTCGGACTGATCCCGGCAACGGCAGGCCAGGTCCGGCTGCTCGGGGAGCCGCCCAGCCGGGGGACCAGGCGCCGGATCGGCTACGTGCCGCAGGGCCTCGGCCTGTATGACGATCTGACGGCGGCCCAGAACATGGCCTTCACCGCCGCCGTCTTCGGCGGCAGTGCGGGCGTGCTGCCCGCGGGAACAGGCGGCCGGTCCGCACTGCCCGTCGGTCAGCTCCCGCTGGGCCTGCAGCGCCGGGTCGCCTTTGCCGCCGCGCTGGCCCACGAGCCAGAGCTCCTGATCCTGGACGAGCCGACCTCCGGCGTGGACCCGCTCGGGCGGGCGCGGCTGTGGCAGACGATTGCCGCGACCGCGGAGGCCGGCGCGGGCGTGCTGGTCTCGACGCATTACATGGAGGAAGCGGGGGAGTGCGACAGGCTGATCATCATGGCGGACGGCGTCGTGGTCGCGACGGGGACCGTGCCGCAGATCATCGGCGAAGCGGAGGTGACGGTAGTGGAGACACCGGACTGGGCTGCTGCGCTTCGGCCTGCTGGAGCGAGCGGGACTGCAGGTGGCGCTTGCCGGCCGGGCGCTGCGGGTGCCGGGAGCCAGCGTGGCCGAGGTGCGCCGGGTACTGCCTGACGACTGCCGCGTCTACCGGCAGGCCCGGCCACGCTGGAGGAACGGTTCTTTGATCTTGCCCTGCACTCCGGCCGCGACCGGGTCCCGGCGTGACACAGCGGGCGGCGCGGCGCACGGCCAGGACCGGCCGCCGGTCCGGTGACAGCGGCACGCGGGAGGCCATACTCGCGGCCGCCCGCGCTCAGTTCGCCGAGCACGGGTACGACGGTGCGACCATCCGCGCGATCGCGGCGGCGGCCAGCGTGGATCCGGCGCTCGTCCATCACTTCTACGGCAGCAAGGAGCGGCTGTTCGCGGCGGTGATGGAGCTGCCCGTGATCCCGAGCGAGGCCATCGCCGCGGCGCTGGCTGACGTCGGCCGGCGCCCCGGCGAGTCGGTCGGCACGCATCTGGCGCGGTCCGCGCTGGCACTGTGGGAGAGCGCTGGCGTGCACGGGCCGTTCCAGGCGATCCTGCGGTCGGCGCTGACCAGCGAGCAGGCCGCGGCCACGCTCCGTGAGTTCCTGACGTCGGCGATACTCGGCCCGGTATCGGCAGTCGCCGAAAATACCGATCCCGGCGGCGTCCAGTTCCGCGCCTCGCTGGTGGTGACCCAGATGCTCGGCCTGGCGATGAGCCGGTACGTGCTGAAGATCGGCCCGGTGGCTGCCGCGCGGCCGGAGCAGCTTGCCGCTGCGATCGGCCCCACGATCGACCGCTACCTGACCGGCGACCTGGGCGTGCCTGAAGGCGACTAGGACCACGGGAACGGGCTCACATCAGGCTCAGCCCACCCATGGCGCGCGGTCGCCGAGGCCAGCACAGCCGGGCTGTAGTGGCGGGTCAGCAAGCGCTTGTCGAGCAGGGCCGGACAGCGCGCGGCAAACTGGGTGAAGTCGGTGACCGCGGGGCCGGCCTGCAGGTGGTAGCCGACGAGCTCAGTCCAGGCCCGCGTCATGGTGGCGTGGTACTTCTGCGGCACGCGCTCGTACTCGGTGAGGTGACGCAGCCAGGTGCTCATCCGCGACACGGCTCCGGCCGTGCCGTGCGCGCGCACCGCGAGGAACGCCAGGTGCACATGCTCGCGGTGCCCGAATCGGCCGTCCGGGCCCGCGACCTGCTCCAGCAGCGGCGCGAGATCGGCTGGCAGGCCGTGCGAGTGCGTTGTCATCAGCGGACCTCCGTCAGTGCGCGGGTGACCGCGCGGAATCCGGCAAGCTGCGCGGCGGTGAGCCCGCCGAGCGCGGCCTGCTCCAGCTCGGTCATGGCGGCCAGTACCTCGGCGGCAGCCGTGCGCCCGGCAGCGGTCACTGCGATGCGGAACGACCGCCGGTCGGCCGGGTCGAGCTGGCGCACCAGCAGCTGGCGGCGTTCCAGCCGGTCCAGCACGCTGGTCAGCGTGGTCGGCCTGGTGCCCGTGGCCGCCGCCAGCTGGCCGACGGCGCGCGCCTGACCGTCGGCCAGCGCGGCAAGCACGTTCTGCTCCGACGCGGTCAGCTGCAGATGCTCGAGGCGGCTGGCGAGCGCGTGCAGCGTCACGTGCGTGGCCTGCTGCAGTGCGGCGATGATGCAGGGCGGCTGGGTTGTTATCACGATATCGGATATTCGCCGGGATCGCGACTAGATTCTGATCCGTGGCGCGCTCTCTGCTGCTCTAGCCGACAGCGATCGCACCACGGACGCCCGCGATCGCGCTCGCCGCCGTTAGCCCGCCGCGTATTACGATCCGAGTCGTGGACCCGATTCTCGGCGACTGCTCCCTGGCTAGCCTGCGCGCCCGCACCAGCCACAAGTGGCGAACCTACCCGCACGACGTGCTGCCTTCATTCGTCGCCGAGATGGATTTTGACCCGGCGCAGGGCATCAAGGACGAGATCCGGGCAGTGGCGGCGGCCGGTGACCTCGGCTACCCGCACAAGGGCGAGCTGGGGGAGGCGTTTGCCGGGTTTGCGGCCGACCGGCTGGGCTGGTCGCCTGACCCGGGACTGGTTTTCGCGATCCCGGATGTGATGACCGGCATCGTCGAGGTCGTGCAGGCGATCACCAGCCCCGGCGCCGGGGTGGTGATCAATCCGCCGGTGTACGCGCCGTTCTTCTTCCGGCTCGAGTCCGCGGGCCGGCGCATTGTCGAGGCGCCTCTGGCAGCCGCCGGCGACGGCAGCTATGAACTGGACCTGGACGCGCTCGATCACGCGCTGACGCTGCCCGGCACAGGTGCGTACCTGCTCTGCAATCCGCACAACCCGCTGGGCCGGGTGTGGTCAGCCGGGCAGCTCACCGCGATCGCCGACCTGTGCGACCGGCGCGGCGTGCCGGTCCTGGTCGACGAGATTCACGCGCCGCTGGTGCTGCCCGGCTCCAGGCACGTGCCATTTCACACGATCGATCATCCGGCCGCCCGCCGGGCCGTGGTCTTCACCTCCGCCACCAAGGGCTGGAACATCCCCGGCGTGAAATGCGGCGTCGCCGTCGCCGGAAACCCTGAGGCGGCGGGCATCCTGACCGAGCGGTGGGACGCGCTGCTCGCCTCGCACCTGGGCGTGCACGCTTCAGTGGCGGCATTCCGCGATGCCCGGCTGTGGCTGGACGCGGCCGTCGCGCAAATCGACGCGAACACGCGGCTGCTGAGCGGCCTGCTGGCCGAGCACCTCCCCGCCATCAGGTACCGGCCGCCGCAGGCGAGTTTCCTGGCCTGGCTCGACTGCCGCGACCTCGGTCTTGGCGCCGATCCCGCGGCGGCGTTCCTGTCCGCCTGCCGGGTGGCGCTCAGTCCCGGCCCGGACTTCGGCGTCCAGGGCAGCGGCTTCGCCCGGCTGAACATCGGCACGTCGCCGGAGCTGATCGCCGAGGCAGTCCGCCGGATGGCAGCCGCGGTGCCCGGCTAGCCCGGCTCACACGCAACGATTGCGCACAGCTATTGCCGCCAGCCGCCAGGCGCTGCCAACATCAGCTGCAGATTTCTGTTGGTAACGGCGGGGTCTGGTGCTCTCACCCGCGTAACCGTTGCCGCACCTCCTGGAGACCGACATGCCTGCCACCCGATTCCGGCCAGTCCCGCCGCGCGGTCAGCGCGGATCCGGCCGTGCTCACTCCGGTGCTCACTCCCTTGCGCACACCGCCGCTGCAGTCCGCTGCGCTGCCGTGGCCGCCGGCGCCGTTGTCGCCGCGCTCGCGCTGTCGGCCTGCGGCGGGGGCAGCAGCCCGGCCGCATCGCGGACAGTGACTGTGTCCGCGTCCGCATCCGCATCGGCGTCCGGGTCGGCCAGCGCCGCCGTTACCCCGCCCGCGATGGTCGCGGTGACTACGCACGGCGCGCTGGTAACGCTGAACCCGGCTACCGGCGCAGTCGACTCGACGCTGGTCGCATCCAGGGTGCTCGGCGACGAGATCTCCGTCTCCAGTAGCGGGATGGTCTACTTCGCGGTGAAGAACGGCTGCTCAAGCAAGATCGAGGCGGTGCCGGTCGGCGGCGGGACGCCGGCGGTGATCACCACCGGCAGCCTGCCAGCGGTGAGCCCGGACGGCACCAAGCTGGCCTACGCCGATCAGCCGAGTCTGACGGTCGGCTGCGTTCCGAGCAGCTCGAACCTGGTGCCGCTGTACCACCTCGACATCAGGACGCTGAGCTCCGGCTCGACCGCCAGCCTGCCGATGGTGCCGGCCGGGCAGGGCAGCGGGCTGCCGGCGCCGATCTCGCACGTGTCGTGGTCAGCGGACAACGACCATCTCGCCGTGTCCACGCTGGCGGTCGAGGACAACGAAGGCTGGGACCTGTTCCTGGTCGACACCTCGCAGGCGCAGCTACTACATGACCGGCACCGGGGTCACGACGGTTCCGGTCACCGGCAGCCCGAGCAGTGCCGACAGCTACCTGCGCGAGGGCGTGTACATGCCGGACGGCGACCTTTTTGTCAGCCGCGCGTGCTGTGCGGGCGTTCCCGTCCGCAATATCTCGCGGCTGATGTGGGAGGTGACGACCGCCGGAACCCTCGTCCACCAGGTCGCCATCGGGTACGCCAGCCTCGACCACACCAGCCTGGACGTCAGCTCAGACGGCGGCTGGCTGCTCTACCTCGCCGGGACCGGCCTGTACGTCTCGCAGGGCGGTGCCACTCCGCGCGAGCTCACGTCCGGCCTGATCGCGGCCGCCTGGGGCTAGCCGCTGCGCCTGGCGCGGACTGAACTCGTACCAACCCGGTGAATCCGGCCGCCTTAATGGGCATGCCTGCATTAGCAGCTTCCTGCTGATGCAGGACGAGACCAGGACACACCTGGTCAGGCGTCCTGTTACGTGCGAATGTGGAACCGAGTCCCCCGCCCAGGAAGCAGTTGGAGGGGTCGTTTATGGGCCGGGATGTCCCGTCCATCACCGTTAGCCAGCAGGATCGCCGCGCATACCGGGAGAAGGTCCGTCAGTGCCTTGATGTTTTTGCCCGGATGCTGCGCGAGTCCAGGTTCGACAGCGGGCCGCGGCAGGTCGGCCTCGAGATCGAGCTGAATCTGGTTGACGCGGACGGCAGGCCGTCCATGACCAACACGACCGTGCTGGACGCGATCGCGGACCCAAGCTGGGCTAGCGAGCTCGGCCGCTTCAACCTGGAAATCAATGTCCCGCCCAGCGAGCTCACCGGTGACGCGCTCAGCGCGCTCGAGAGCGTCGTCCGCGGCAAGCTCGCGCACGCTGCGGCCCGCGCTGAGGGAACCGGCAGCCGCCTGGTGATGGTCGGCATCCTTCCGTCGCTGCGCCAGGGTGACGTCACCGACGAGGCCATGTCGGCCAATCCGCGCTACCGGCTGCTGAACGAGCAGATGATCGCCGCCAGGGGCGAGGACATGCGGATCTGCATCGACGGCCCGGAGCGGCTGCTGACCCACGTCGACTCGATCATGCCGGAAGCTGCCTGCACGAGTGTCCAGTTCCACCTGCAGGTCAGCCCGGAGGCCTTCGGCAGCTACTGGAACGCCGCCCAGGCGGTGGCCGGCATTCAGGTGGCGCTGGCGGCGAACTCGCCTTACCTGTTCGGCCGCGAGCTCTGGCGGGAGACGCGGATCCCGCTCTTCGAGCAGGTCACCGACACCAGGCCGGAGGAACTGCAGCAGCAGGGCGTCCGGCCCAGGGTCTGGTTCGGCGAGCGCTGGATCACGTCGGTGTTCGACCTGTTCGAGGAGAACCTGCGCTATTTTCCCGCGCTGCTGCCGCTGCGCGAGGACGAGGATCCGGCGGCCGCGCTGGACAGCGGGGAGGCGCCGCGGCTGTCCGAGCTGACGCTGCACAATGGCACGGTCTACCGGTGGAACCGCCCGGTGTACGCGGTCGAGGACGGCCGGCCGCATCTGCGGGTTGAGAACCGCGTGCTGCCCGCAGGCCCGACCGTGGCCGATGTTGTCGCCAATGCGGCGTTCTATTACGGCCTGGTCCGCGCGCTTGCCGAGACCGAGCGCCCGGTCTGGACGCAGATGTCCTTCGCGGCCGCTGCCGACAACCTCGTCGAGGGCTCCCGGCACGGAATCGAGGCCAGGGTGTACTGGCCCGGCATCGGCGAGGCGCCGGTGACCGAGCTGACCCTGCGGCGGCTGCTGCCGCAGGCCTGGGAGGGGCTGCGGCAGTGGGGCGTCGACTCGGCGGACGCCGACCGGATGCTCGGGATCATCGAGCAGCGGTGCCTGACTGGCAGGACCGGCGCCACCTGGCAGACCGAGGCCGTGCACTGCCTGGAGCGCAGCACGGCGGACCGCCGGGAGTCGCTGCGGCGCATGACCCAGGGATATATCGAGCGAATGGTCACCAATCAGCCCGTGCACACCTGGCCTGGCCTGTAGCTGCGGCCCGCTCGCCCGTGGTGTTCCGCGCGCCCAGCTAATGACATCCGTAGCTTTGCGATAACAGGCAGTGGGCATACCACAGGGGCAAAGGCGCCGGACGACGCAACTGGGGGGTGGCACATGGCGGTCAGGTCGACGCCCAGGCCGGGGGAGCCCGCAGCTGGGCAGTCCGGGCCCGAGACGGGGCCGGCACGGCCGCGATTCGGGGCATCCGGGACCGGGTCAGGGTCTGTCGATGATCGACGCGGCAATGGCCCGCCGGTATGTGGCCGAACTCATCGGCACGGGCCTGCTGGTCTTCTTCGGCGCGGGCATGGCCACCGTGACGTTCGGCTTCCGCGCATTCGGCAGCAGCGTCGCGGCGGGCATCCTGCTGACCGGCCTGACGTTCGGCCTGGTCCTGCTCGGCCTGGTAGCGGTCATCGGACCGCTCTCTGGCTGTCACGTCAACCCGGCCGTATCGCTGGGCGCGTACCTGGCCAGGCGCATCTCGATCATCGACATGCTGGGCTACTGGGTCGCCCAGCTCATCGGCGGCCTGCTCGGCGCGCTGCTGCTGCTGTGGGTCATGCACAGCTCGCCGTTCTACAGCAAGGCCAGAATCGGCCTCGGTGCCAACGGCTACGGGCGGCTGTCCCTGCTGCACGCCTCCGGCGGCGGCGCGTTCCTGACCGAGGTCGTCCTGACCGCCGTCTTCGTCCTGGTCGTGCTCAGCGCGACCAGGAAGGAGGCCAGCGCTCCGGTGGCCGGCCTCGTCGTCGGCTTCGCGCTGGCCCTGGTCAACATCATGGGCATCCCGATCGACGGCGCGTCCGTCAACCCGGCCCGCAGCTTCGGCCCGGCCATCGTCGTCGGCGGCCTGGCGCTGAGTCAGCTGTGGCTGTTCCTGATCGCGCCGCTCGTCGGCGCGGTGCTGGCTGCCGGCGTCTTCATGCTCTTCCACCAGGTCGGCGACACCGTCGCCGAGCCGGGGCGGGCGACGTCAAGGCCGAGCACACCATGACGATGTCGGCCGCTGACGAGGCCGACATGCCGGGGACCACCAGCACGGCCGCTGCGGCCACGACCGGGGAACGGCTGCCGGCACGACCGCGATGCCGCCCGGCACCCAGCGAGTAGTGTCCGGTTCCTCCGGATCACGAGGTTCTGCTACTCCGGCAGGCGGGTCCGCGCCCGGCCGGCGCTGCGCGCTGCGCCGGGCGGCGGTTCCACGCCGAGTACGGGGCCGGTACCGCCTGCCAGGCCGGACGACAAGCCCGGTCAGGACGGGCCGCCTTCAGGCGCGAGGTAGGTACAGCCGGAGACGGCAGCTCAGGCCGCTCCGCAGGATCGCCCGCGAGGCCACCCGGCCTCGCGGGCGATCGCTGTTCCGCGCGCCGGAACCGCCAGGTCGCGGACGCCCCAGCGGAAGTCGGGGCAGGCTGCCCCGGACTGCCGCTGCTGCGATGAGACGATCGGGTAATGGGCGACCTCGAGGAAGCGGCGCCATCTCCGCAGCTGCGGGTCAGCAGCGCGCAGGGCCGGTGGGTGCTGACGGCAACGGTGCTCGGTTCGAGCATGGCGCTGCTGGACTCCACCGTTGTCAACGTGGCGCTGCCCACGATCGGCCGCCACCTCAACGCAAGCCTGGGCGAGCTGCAGTGGACCGTCACCGCGTACACCCTCACGCTGGCCGAGCCTGATCCTGCTCGGCGGCTCGCTGGGTGACCGGCTCGGCCGCCGTCGCGTCTTTCTCATCGGAGTGGTCTGGTTCGCGCTGGCCTCCGCGCTGTGCGGGCTGGCGCCCGGCATTTTCGTGCTGATCGGCGCACGCGTCCTGCAGGGTGTCGGCGGCGCGCTGCTGACGCCCGGCTCGCTGGCGATCATCCAGGCGACCTTCGCGCCTGATGACCGGCCGCGCGCGGTTGGCGCCTGGTCGGGCCTGGGCGGCGTCGCCTCGGCCGTCGGCCCGATACTGGGCGGCTGGCTGGTGCAGACCGCGGGCTGGCGCTGGATATTCCTGCTGAACCTGCCGCTGGCGGTGGCAGTCGTCGCGGTGACCATGCGGCACGTGCCGGAGAGCAGGGACCTGACGGTGCGGGGCAGGTTCGACATTGCCGGTGCCGGGCTCGCCGCGCTCAGCCTGGGAGCGTTCACCTACGCGCTCATCGAGGCACCGGAGCGGTCCAGCCACATCGGCGTCATCGCGGCCGCGCTGGCTGGCGTCGCCGCTGCGGTCGCGTTCGTCCTCCTCGAGCGGCGCCGGACCCGGGCACCCGACGTGATCACGCCGATGCTGCCGCTGGACATATTCGCGTCCCGCCAGTTCTCCGTCGTCAACGTGATCACGTTCCTGGTCTACGGCGCGTTCGGCGGGTTCCTCTTCCTGCTGGTGCTGCAGCTGCAGCAGGTTTCCGGATTCTCGCCGCTTCAGGCCGGGGCCTCGCTGCTGCCGGTCACGGTGCTCATGCTGGGCCTCTCGGCTCGCTCGGGTGCCCTGGCGCAGCGAGTCGGGCCGCGCTGGCTGATGACCGGCGGCATTCTCGCCCTGGCCGTCGGCATGGCACTGATGTCGCGGATCGGGCCGCACGCCAGCTACCTCTCCGACGTGCTGCCAGCGGTCGTGCGTGGTCGGACTCGGCCTGGTGGCCACCGTGGCGCCGCTGACGGCGACCGTGCTTGCGAGCGCCGATGTCCGTCATGCCGGCGTGGCCAGCGGCGTCAACAACGCGGTCGCCAGGGCGGCCGGGCTCGTGGCGGTCGCCGCGCTCCCGGCGGCCGTCGGCCTGACCGCGGCCAGTTATCACGAGCCGGCCCTGTTCAATCACGGATTTGACCTGGCAACGCTGGCGTGTGCCGCAATCCTGCTCGTGGCGGCGCTGCTCACGGCGCTGCTGGTCGACAACAACGTGCTGAGGCCCGCGGGCGCGCAGGCTGCCCCCCGGCGGCCGGTGACCAGCTGCACGGTCGGAGCGCCGCCGCTCCTGCCGCCGGCCAGGCAGCAGGTCACCGCCTCCGCTGCCGGCCGGGCAGCCGGGCGCGGCTAGTTGTCGAGCCCGAGCGTGAAGGTGGGCCGCGGCGATGTCTCCGGCAGCCGGTGCTCCTCGCTGAGCCGCCGGACTGACGTTCCGGTCGCCAGGAACTCGGTGGCGTGCTCGCCCCAGACGTGGTTCTTCACCTCGACCGTGACGCCGACGATGCCGGACGCGCCGGCTTGCTCGGCCTCGGCCTGCATCCGGGTCAGCGCCAGCTCGCGGGCCTCGTAGACGCCCTGGGTGAACTGCGGCATCTCGATGGTTCTGGCCCGTCTGCCGCAGCGACTGCATGGCACTCTGATGAGCGATGTGATAGACGCAGGTGCCGAGCACGAACGACACCGGAACCGCCCCCGCGGCCAGGAGCCGGAAGAAGTCCTGCGCCGACAGATCCGAGGTGAACGCGCGGCCGTCGGGAGCGCGGTGCGCGCCCTCGCCGGTCAGGTGCCGGACGGCGGTGCCGGTCGCGATGAATTCCAGGCAGCCCTGACCCCAGGCGTACATCTGCATCCGCAGCTGCACGCCGACGATGCCGTCGGCGCCGAGGTGATCGGCCTCGGACTGCATGCGGGACATCGCGAGCTCGCGCGCGTTGTACATGGCCTGGGTGAGGACCTGGAGTTCCTGGTTCTTGTTCCACCGGCCGATCTGCAGGCCGATGTGGTAGATCGAGGAGCCGACGACGAAGCCGAGCGGCTCGAAGCCGGCCTCGCCGAGCAGCACGTACTCCGACACCGACAGATCGGAGGTGAACACGCCGGACGGGCTGGCACCCGCGGTCTGCGCGAGCCGGGTATCGGCAGCCTGCGGCTCCCAGGTCCCGGTCGTCTGGTTCTGCGAACTGGAAAACAGCGGCATGGAGCCTCCCCGGAGTGTGGCATGTGCCGCTTGCAGCCTACTGCCGGTGCCGCGGGCGGGCTCTGCGTTCCCGTGGCGCCTGCCGCGCGGGACTCGCCGTGGCCGAGCGCGCGGCTGGCGCGACGTTCTGCTGCCCGGCCGACGCTGCCGCGGTCTCGCCGGCCGCCCGCTCGCGCACCGTGATCTCGAGCTCGGGCCGGTGCGCGGTCGCCGCCGCGTACAGCTGGTGGGCCTGGACGTCCGCCGGACTGAGCGGCGGCGGCGCCAGGGCCCGCGGCCATAGCCTCAGCTCGCGGACCGCATCCAGCTCGACGAAGTAGAGCGTCAGCTGCGCCGACAGGTAGAAGAAGGCCAGCAGGCCCAGCACGATCCCGAAGGTGCCGTAGGCCGAGTTGGTGCTATGGCCGACCAGGGTGCCGCCGATCGTCAGCAGGATCTGCCAGCCGATCGCCGACAGGATCGCGCCGAGGCGCATCGCCCGTCCGCTCACCTGCGCCGCGGTGGCGACGCGGAACCCCAGCCAGAACAGCCCGATGTTGAGGACCAGCGAGACGGCGACGGCGGCGATCCTCGCGCAGGCCATCGCCGAGATGACCGGTGCCGCCGGCGATGCTCGACAGCGCGATGGTGATGAGCTGGCCGGGCCCGATAACCGCGATCAGGCCGAAGCTGCGCAGCAGTGCTTTCGGGAAGCCTGGCCGCCGGAACTGCGGCACCTCCCACACGGTGTTCATCGCGTTCATCATCGCCGTCGCGACGCCGCGGGAAGCGTACAGCGTCAGCACGATGCCGATGGCGAGAGCGATGCCGGTCTTGCCGAGGCCATGATGCACCTGGCCGCTGAGGGTGGTGCCCACCACCGGGAAGCCCCTGAGCGCGTCGGTCAGGTGCTTCGCGACGGTGGCGCTGCCCTGCGCGATGATGTCGAGGATGCTGTAGGCGACCAGCAGCAGCGGGAAGATCGAGGCGAACGCATAGTAGGCGATCAGCGCAGCCAGGTTGCCCGCCTGGTCATCGCTGAACTTCTTCCACGTCGCGACGGCAACGGCCAGCCAGGCCCGGTGCTGCTGCTCCCGGTCCACGGCCAGCATGATGCGCCGGACGCGACCTGGCGGGCCCGTGCTCTGCTGCTGTTCCGCACTCATGGTCCGCAGTATCTACCCGGCGAATCGGCGGCCACTCAGCCGGCGCTCGCTAGGCAGGATCGCGGTCGCGCGCGCCCGGGCCGACGGGCGAGGTCCAGGTCTGCCGCGTCGGTGGCGTGCCCGGCCGAGCAGCGAAGCTCGGCCTGCACCGTCTCACCGCAGCCCCGGTGCCTCAGCACGACCGGAGGACCGTCGGGGGCCAGCCAGCGGTCGCCCCACTGCATCAGCGCGACCAGCACGGGCAGCAGCTCGGCGCCCTTGTCGGTCAGCCGGTATTCCATCCGGGTGCGCTGGCCCGGCTCCCGGTACGGCTCGCGCTCGAGCAGGCCGTCGGCGACCAGCTCCCTGAGGCGCGCTGCGGCCACCGGCTCGCTGATCCCGACCCGCTGTGCGAAGTCGTCGAAGCGGGACGTGCCGTAGAAGGCCTCGCGCAGGATCAGCAGGGCCGACTTGCTGCTGACCACGTTCAGGGCACGGGCCATTGAGCATGCACTCGCCGTCCACCTGCCGCGCGGGGACAGCGAGCCGGACATCCGGATCGTGTGCGCGGCCTCCGTCGAGGATTCCACGAGACTTACTCTATCTGACTTGTGCAATCTTAAGCTAGCTACGTAGAGTCTGGCTATGAGTCAGCTAAGTCAGCGCCAGCACGCGTCCGGGCCCGCCGCGCTGCGCCCCGCTCAGGTCCTGGTCATCGTGTGCGCCGGGGTGGTCATGGCCAGCCTGGACCTGTTCATCGTGAACGTCGCGCTGCCGCAGATCGCGGTGGACCTGCACGAGCCCAGCCTCGGCACGCTGTCCTGGGTGCTGAACGGCTACGCGATCATCTACGCGGCCCTGCTCGTTCTCGCTGGGCCGGCTGGCCGACCAGCACAACCGCAAGACCGGCTTCCTGCTCGGCGTGGCCATCTTCACCGCCGGCTCGGCGGCCTGCGGGGCCGCGGCGAGCGTTCCCATGCTGATCGCGTTCCGCCTCGTCCAGGCCGCCGGGGCGGCGCTGCTGACGCCAACCTCCCTGGGCCTGGTCATGGCCAGTTACCCGGCGGAGCGCCGGGGCGGTGCGGTCCGGGCCTGGACCGCGGCCGGCGGCATGGCGGCCGCGCTGGGGCCGGTCATCGGCGGCCTGCTGGTCGCCGCCAGCTGGCGCTGGGTGTTCTTCGTCAACGTTCCGATCGGGCTGGCGGCCCTGGTCATCGGCTGGCGCCGGCTGCCGGACGTAGCCGGTCATCCCGGCCCGCGTCCGGACGCGCTGTCCGCCGTGCTCGTCACTGCCGGCGTCGGCGGCCTCACGCTCGGCCTGGTCCGCGGCGGCGACTGGGGCTGGGGCTCCGCCAGGACCGCGGGCGTACTGGCGGGCGCGGTGGTCGTGCTCGGGCTGTTCGCGCTGCACTGCCTCCGGCACCACAACCCGCTCGTCGATCCGGGACTGTTCCGGGTGCGGACGTTCTCCGGGGCCTCGCTGGCGACGCTGCTGTTCTCAGTGTCGTTCGGCGCCATGCTGCTCTCGATCGTGCTGTGGATGCAGGACGTCTGGGGCTGGTCGGCGCTCGCCACGGGACTCGGGGTCGCGCCAGGTCCGGTGATGGTGCCGCTGTTCTCGTTCCTGGTGACCGGGAGGCTGCTGGCCCGGCGCGGCCCGGCCGTGGTCATCGGAGCCGGCGCAACCGTGTTCGCCGCCGGCGTCCTCTGGTGGGCGCTGGCGGTCGAGCTGACGCCGAACTATCTCGAGATCCTGCCCGGCATGCTGGTCACCGGCATCGGGGTCGGGCTGACTCTGCCGTCGCTGATGTCCACCGCGGCGTCGTCGCTGCCGCCGCCGTCGTTTGCCAGCGGATCGGGCGTGGTGAACATGCTCCGCCAGGTGGGCTTCGCCGTCGGCGTGGCGATGCTGGTCGCGGTGCTCGGCAGCCCGCATGGCGGTGCCGCCGAGCTGACCGCGTTCCGGCATGGCTGGTACGCGATCGTCGCGGCCGGCCTGGCTGCCGCGCTGGCCGCGATCACGCTGCGCCGCGGCGCACGCGCACCGGCGGTGGCGACAGTTCCGGCGGCACCAGCTGCCGCCGGCTCCGCAGCGGGAGACTGACGCCCGCGCCGAAGGCCGTCAGTCCAGCGCCCCGAGCACCTCAGCAGCGGCGCGCTCACCTGACCTGATCGCGCCGTCCATGTAGCCCGCCCAGACCGAGGCGGTCTCGGTGCCTGCCCAGTGCACCGGCCCGGCTGGCGTGCGCAGGGCGTGGCCGTAGCGGGTCCACACGTTCGGGCCGAAAAGCGTGCCGTAGCACCCGCCGCTCCACTTCTCCTGCTGCCAGTCGCGCTCCAGGTACTGCTCCGGCCGCGCAGCCCGCGGGCCGAAGTACCTGACCAGCGAGTCGATGACCGCCTGCCGCCGCGTCTGCAGCGGCTCGCGGCCGAGCCGGCGCGCCTCGTCGCCCTCGAGGAAGGCCAGCAGGATGCCGGGGGAGCCGTCCGGCGGGGAGTTGTCGAAGACCACGCGCGATCCCTCGCCGTCGCCGGTGGCCTGACCGGACAGGCCCTCCCGGCGCCAGAACGGCTCGTCGTAGATGACCTGGCACTTGATGACCGATCCCATCGGAGTGCGCTGCGTGAGCTGCTCGCGCCAGGCCGGCAGGGCAGGCTCGTACTCGATCCGGCCGGCCAGCAGGGGCGGCGCCGTGACGATGATCTGCCTGCCATCGAACTCGCCGGCCGGCGTCGCGGCGAACACCCGGTCACCGCGCACCTCGATCCGGCTGACCGGCGCAGACAGCCGCACGATGTCGCCGAGCCTGGCGGCGAGGCGATCGGCGACCAGCGCGGACCCGCCGGCGAACCGGTCCTGCTGAGCGCCGCCGCCGGTGTCGATCAGCCGCTGGAACGAGCCGGCGGAGTGCGAGTAGAACAGCACATGCAGCATCGACAAGTCGCCGGGCTCGGCGGCGAAGACCGCCTCGGCCCCGAGTGTCAGCAGCATCCGCGCGCTCTTGCTCGCGGTGTTGCGGCGGATCCAGGTACCGAACGTCTGGCCGTCCATCTTGGCGGCGTTTCCCGCCGTCCAGGGGGCATCAAGCGGAACTTTCCTGCGCCATCGCCTCCAGCCGGGCCTGCGCCTGGCCGACGTCGGCAAGCACCAGCGGGTTGATCCGCGGGATGGCGCCGGTGTAGGTCCCGCGCTTGCCGTTGAAGTGCAGCACCTTCTTCCCGGTGTCGTAGGTGGGGAAGGTGGGCACCGCGAGTTCCGTCGCGAGCGCGTACAGCCGGTCCTGGGTAGGCCCGGCCCACTGGCCGCCCATCTCGACGATCTTGCCGTCGCCGATGTCCTCGCTGACGACCCGGCCGCCTACCCGGTCCCTGGCCTCGAGCACCAGCACCGAGCGCCCCGCGCCCGTCAGCTCGCTGGCAGCCGTCAGGCCTGCCAGGCCAGCACCGACGACCAGCACATCAGCTGCCTCGGCCATACCCGCCACCTCCAGTTGAGACCCTCACGTCAGCGCCGCGTCCGCGGCCGCTAGGAGCCTGCCGCCTTGAGCCTGCGCCAGCCGCCAGCCCGGTTGTTGGCGATGATCTGCCGCAGCATCCTGGTCAGCGCGGCGGAGTTGATCGCCTCGCCGTCCCTGACGGCCATCGTGCGCGCGGTCTTGTTGTCGTGGCCAGCGGTGATGATGCCGTCCGGGTCAGGCACGATCGCGCCGTCGTACAGGAACAGGTTCACGTGATCCCGGGCCGCCAGCAGCGCGCAGACGTTGCCCGACAGCACGAAGTACGGCTGCCTGGTGCGCTTGATGGTCTCGCTGATCTCGGGATCGGCGGCGTGAATGATGTCCCGCAGGTCGCGGCAGACGGCCTGCTGCCACTCCGGCAGCGCGTCGATGTAGGCGTCGACCCGCGGATCGGTGGCATAACTCATGCGCGCGCGTCCCGTCCCATCCCGTGCCGGACGCTGTCCGCCGGATACTGTCCGTCCGGGTACTGTCCTGCCGGATACTGTCCCGCCCGCGCACTGTCCCGCTCGGACACCAGGCGCCTCGGTGCACGCCGCCGCCACGCCTCGTCCAGCAACTCGGCGACCCGGTCACCGGACGCGGCCGCGAGCCTGATGCGCAGCCCGCGTGCCTGCTTGCCCCACATCAGCGGCTCGAACGCCGCCGGGTCCTCGGCGCAGCACGCCCGGACCTCGTCGTCGCCCACGAAAACGTGCAGGTGGCGGCCGTCGGGCGGCGCGGTCGCAAAGATCTTCTTACTGACCCGGAACGAGGTCATCTCAAAATGCGGTTCCTCGCTGGTGCCCGGTAGCGAGAGCGCGAACCTGCGAGCGTCGTCAATATCGCTCATCCGGTCAGGTTAGCGGTACGGCCGGCCCGCCTCACGGACTGAGCGCATGCTCGGTCACCTCACTGAACGTACTGAATCCCAGCCTGGAGTACACCGGCTCGCCCTGGGCCGATGCCTGCAGGACCGCCGTACTGGGCGCCTAGTTCCCTGGCGGCAGCCAGTGCGGCCAGGGTCATCGCGGTGCCGAAGCCGCGGCGCTGGTGGCTGGCCAGCGTGGTGATGTTGTACAGGCCTGCCACCCCGGCGTGCCAGAAGACCTCGGCCGTGGCAACCGGACGGCCATCGGCGTAGCCGGTCAGGTAGCGGACCGGGGCGCCGGGCGCAAGCGCGCGCGCGGCCGTCCGGGCGAAGAACTCGACCACGGTCAGGTCGGGCGGGTCCGCGGCGGCCGCCAGCACGTAGGACCAGTCGCGGAGCCCGGCCGCGGTGCTGACCAGGCGGATCTCGAGCCCGGCCGGGCGCCGAGCCTGTGCCGGGACCGGCCGGGCGACGCCGCCCGTCCGGCCGCCAGCCACAGGTACGATGGCCAGGCTCAGTCTCCGCAGTTGCCGGCAGCGCCGGCCGCGGTCAGCAGACCGGCCAGGCCCGCCGGAGTGGAGGCCGGCCCGACCCGCCAGGCGAACGGCCGCTCCAGCGCCTCCAGCCCGGCGATCGTGACGGCGATTCTGCCCAGCGCGTTCTCCGCCGTGAACCGGGCCGCGCCGATGAAGTTGAACGAGTCGTTGTCCAGCCCGCTGTCGGCGATGAGCAGGTCATCCGTCTCGCGCACGACCATGCCCGGCGTGCCGCGCTGCAGGTAGCAGGCGTGCTCGGCCAGGTTCCGCTCCATCGGGCCCTCCAGCGGGCCGCGGAAGCTCGCGCCTGACGGCAGCCGGGCCCGGTGCGGCCGGTTTGTCATCGCCGCCCTCCCTCCGGGGCCTCGCTGCCCGCCGACACTGGTCCAAATCGGCTGAGCCTGTCACGGTAGTCTTGCCAGCAGGGGGACAGGCACGGGGATCCGCGCTTGAAGGGCTGCTGAGAAGTGCTATCGCTGGTAATACCCAAGGGCTCGCTCGAGCGGGCCACGCTCGAGCTGTTCGATGCCGCTGACCTGACGGTCCGCCGGTCGTCGGAGCGCGACTACCATGCGATGATCGACGACCCCCGGATCGAGCGGGTCCGGTTCCTGCGGCCCCAGGAGATCCCGTCCTACGTCGAGCAGGGCCTGTTCGACTTCGGAATCACCGGCCGGGACTGGATCACCGAGACCGGCGCCGAGGTGGAGTCGCTCGGCGAGCTGCAGTACTCCAAGGCGACATCGGCCCCGGTCCGGGTCGTTCTGGCGGTGCCCGCCTCGGTGCCCTGGCAGTCAGCCGATGACCTGCCCGAGGGCGTCCGGATCTCGACCGAGTTCCCCGCGCTGACGCGCCGGTATCTGGAGTCGCACGGAGTCAAGGCGGTCGTGATCCCGTCCTACGGCGCGACTGAGGCCAAGGTGCCTGACATCGTGGACGCGATCGTGGACCTGACCGAGACCGGCGCATCGCTGGTCAGGAACGGCCTGCGCATCCTGGACACGCTGCTGACCAGCTACACCGAGCTGATCGCGAATCCGGCCGCCTACGCCGACCCGGCGAAGCGCGAGGCGATGGAGGACGTGGCGCTGCTGCTGCGCGGTGCCATCAGCGCTCGCGGCAGCGTCCTTCTCAAGCTGAACGTCAGCGCGGCCGATCTGGATGCGGTGACCGGGATTCTGCCGGCCATGTCGTCGCCGACCATCACGTCCCTGGCGCGCGGCGACATGCACGCGGTTGAGGCAGTCGTGCCCAAGCGCGGCGTGAACACCCTGATCCCCGCGCTCAAGGCAGCCGGCGGGTTCGACATTCTGGAGATCCCGATCAGCAAGATTGTCGAGTAGCGGCGTGCTCCGACGAATCGACCTGCGCGGCCAGGCGCCGGGCCGGATGGCGGCGGCTGAGCTTGCGGCGCTGCTGCCGCGCGCCGAGCTTGACGTGAACGCGGCGGTCGAGCAGGTACGCCCGCTGTGCGAGGCGGTGCGCGAGCGCGGAGCGGAGGCCGTCCGGGAGGCCACGGCCAGATTCGACAACGTGGACCTGGCGAGCACGATCGTGCCGCCGGAGGCGCTGGCGGACGCCCTGGCCGGTCTGGACGATGAGCTGCGGGCGGCGCTGACCGAGGCCACCCGCCGGGCCCGGCTGGTTCACCAGGCGCAGCGGCAGGCCGAGACGTGGACCGCCGTGGCGGCCGGCTCGACGGTCACCGAGCGGTACCTGCCCGTCCGGCGGGCAGGCGTCTACGTGCCCGGCGGCCTCGTCGCTTACCCGTCCTCGGTGCTGATGAACGTCATTCCCGCCCAGGTGGCCGGCGTCGCGGAGATCGCGGTCGCGTCGCCGCCGCAGCCCGAGTACGGCGGGCTGCCGCACCCGGCGATCCTGGCAGCCTGCGCACTGCTCGGCATCACCGAGGTCCACGCGGCCGGCGGCGCCCAGGCGATTGCCATGCTCGGCTACGGCACGCAGGACTGCGCGCCTGCCGATGTCATCACCGGCCCCGGGAACGTCTACGTCGCGGCCGCCAAGCGCCTGCTCCGCGACCGGGTGGCGATCGACGCCGAGGCCGGGCCAACCGAGATCGCGATCGTGGCGGACGACGGCGCGGAAGCCAGCTTCATCGCGGCGGACCTGGTCGCCCAGGCCGAGCATGATCCGCTGGCGGCCTGCCTCCTGGTCAGCACGAGTGCGGCGCTGGCCGATCGCGTTGATGTCGAGCTGGCGAAGGCGGCGTCGTCGGCGAAGCACGCCGAGCGCGTCCAGGCCGCGCTGGCCGGCCAGTCGGCCTGCGTGATCGTGGACGACGCCGATGCCGCCCTCGCCGTGTCCGATGCCTGGGCTCCCGAGCATCTGGAGATACAGGCCAGGGATGCAGCCATCCTGGCCCGCCGGGTGCGCAACGCCGGCGCGATCTTCGTCGGCTCCTGGGCTCCGGTCTCGCTGGGGGACTACCTGGCCGGCTCCAATCACGTGCTGCCCACCGGCGGGACAGCGCGCTACACCGGCGGCCTGTCGGTGCTGTCGTTCCTGCGCTGCGTTCATGTAGTCGAGTGCGACCAGGCCGCGCTGGCGGAGGTCGCGCCCTACGTGGACGCGCTCGGCGGCGCGGAGGATCTGACCGCGCATGTGCAGGCAGTCCGCGTCCGAGTCCCGGCCCCGCAGGAGCAGCCATGACCGATGTCCGCAGCGAGCGCGCCACCCTGCCGGTCCGCGCGGACCTGGCCGGACGGCAGCCGTACGGTGCGCCGCAGCTCGACGTGCCGGTCCGGCTCAACACCAACGAGAATCCGTACCCGCCGTCGCCCGGCCTGGTCGCCGATATCGCTGCCGCAGTGACTGAGGTTGCCGCCAGCCTGAACCGGTACCCGGACCGCGACGCCATGGCTGTGCGCGACGCGCTGGCAGGCTATCTCGGGCACGGCCTCACCAGCGCGAGCACCTGGGCCGCGAACGGGTCGAATGAGATCATCCAGCAGTTGTTCCAGGCCTTCGGCGGCCCCGGCCGGAGCGCGCTCGGCTTCGAGCCGTCGTACTCGATGCACCCGCTGATCAGCCAGACAACCTCGACCAGCTGGATCGCGGCCGACCGGGCCAGCGATTTCGGCCTGGACCCGGCGGAGGCGGCCGCGGCCGTCCGCCGGCACCAGCCGGATCTGGTCTTCCTGACCTCGCCGAACAACCCGACCGGGTCGGCGACGCCGCTGGCGGTCATCGACGCCGTCTGCGCGGCCGCGCCCGGCATGGTCGTGGTGGACGAGGCCTACGCCGAGTTCGCCAGGGACCCGGCGGGCACGGCACTGGCGCTGCTCTCCCGGTACCCGCGGCTGGTCGTGGTGCGGACGATGTCCAAGGCCTTCGCGCTGGCCGGCGCCCGTGTCGGGTACCTGGCCGCGGATCCGGGCGTCGTCGAGGCGCTGCTTCTCGTGCGGCTGCCTTATCACCTGTCCGCTATCACCCAGGCCGTGGCGCTGGCCGCCCTCCGGCACTCGGGCGAGCTGCTGGCCTCGGTCGCGGCGATCAGGGCTGACCGCGACCAGACCGTCAGCCGCCTGCGCGAGATCGGCCTGACGGCCGGCGATTCCGACGCCAACTTCGTGCTGTTCGGCCGCTTCGCCGACCGGCGCGCGATCTGGCAGGACCTGCTGGACCGCGGCGTTCTGGTCAGGGAGACCGGCCCGGCGCAGTGGCTGCGCGTCAGCATCGGGACATCGGCTGAGATGGCCGCGTTCCTGACCGAGCTGACCGCGGTCCTCGCGGCCAGGTCCGGGGCGGTGCTGTCGTGACGCGGTCAGCGCGCATCGGCCGGGTCACCGACGAGACCCAGGTGCTGGTCGAGCTCAGCCTGGACGGCGGCGGAACCGGGCGCGCCGAGACCGGCCTGCCGTTCTTCGACCACATGCTCGCTCAGCTTGGCCGGCACGGGCTGCTTGACCTGACCGTCCAGGCTCGCGGCGATATCGAGGTCGATGCGCACCACACGGTGGAGGACACGGCGATCGCGCTCGGCCAGGCGCTGCGCGAGGCGCTGGGCGAGAAGCTCGGTATCTGCCGGTTCGGCGACGCGCTGGTGCCGCTGGACGAGACGCTCGTCCGCGCGGCCGTCGACCTGTCCGGGCGGCCGTACGTCGTGCACACCGAGCCGGACGGCATGGCGCCGCTGATCGGCACCTACGACACGACGCTGACCAGGCACTTCTTCGAGTCGCTCGGATACTCGGCGGCCATCTGCATCCATCTGGACGTGCTGCGCGGGCGGAATCCGCACCACATCGTGGAGGCGCAGTTCAAGGCGTTCGCGCGGGCGCTGCGGGCGGCCGCGGCGCCCGATCCGCGCTCGGGCGGCCAGGTGCCGAGCACTAAGGGCGTCCTTTAAGCGGCCAGGCCGTTAACTCGTAAGATCGCACGGCCTATAACCCCTGCGATCTTACGAGATCATGGTCCGGGGCCGCCTACGCGCGCAGGCCGCCGATGCCGAGCGAGCCGGGCGCGTGCAGCGCGCGCTCAGCCGCCTCGGTCTCGCGCACGTAGGTCTCCGGGTCCTTGTCGACGGGCTTCACCCCGGCGAAGTTCCGTGCCTCGTAGGCCGCGAACCTGACCGCGAGGTCATGCCGCTCCCGCAGGCTCACCAGGCGCCGGAAGTCGGTCAGCCCCTCGCGCTCTTCCTCGCCCATGTGGTCGCTGTTGGCCTCATTCGCCGCCGCGACGGCGTCCCGCCAGCCCTGGCTGCCGACCTGGTGACCGGCGACGGCCTCGACGGCGTCGCGGATCTCGTTGTGATCCCCGATCGCGTCGAGCGTCTCCGGCTCGGCGCTGGCGACCGGCCTGGATCCGATCGCCAGCCTGAGCAGCTCGGGGTAGAAGATCTCTTCCTCAGCCGCGGCGTGCAGTTCCAGGAAGACCGACAGGCGCCCCCACACGTCGGCGAGGGCGCTGGTGTCGGACGAGTCGATCTGCTCCAGCATCGCGAAAAGCCGGCGCTGCTCGTGATGGTCGTCCAGGATCAGCTGCGTGATGTCCATGGTGTCTCCTGGCGTCGCGAGCTCTTACTGTCGCACGGCTACTCGCGGCACCGCGCGGCGACCGGCCGGATCGCGGCGATCTGCTGGTCAGGCCCTGCGCAGGAACAGAACGATCAGCACGATGATGATGTATCAGCACGATGGTGCCGATTCCGATATACATAACTCACTCCCTCTCGGATGACGGCCCGCAGCTACCCGGAGCGCCCCGGCGGAAACCCCGCAGGGCCGCCGGAAGCTCCGCGGGGCCGCCCGGGCAGCAGGAGCGGCCACGCTCAGTCGTGAGCCACCTCTGCCGCTCGATAGCCTGGAACCAGGCCGGCAAGCCGTCGGCCAGCCGTATCAGCCCCTGGACAGGAGCCGCCGTGAGCAGCCGCCGGCCGAGCGTTGTCGTGCTCGACTACGGCTCGGGCAACCTGCGGTCGGCGCAGCGGGCCCTGCAGCGAGCGGGCGCCGATGCTGAGATCAGCGCAGATTCCGGCGCAGCCCTGCGCGCGGACGGGCTCGTGGTTCCGGGTGTGGGCGCGTTCGCGGCCTGCATGGCGGGCCTGCGGGCGGCCGGCGGCGACCAGGTCATCGCGCAGCGGCTGGCCAGCGCCCGGCCCGTGCTCGGCATCTGCGTGGGCATGCAGATCCTGTTTGAGACCGGCGTCGAGCACGGCGAGAAAACCCACGGGGTGGGCTGCTGGCCGGGCGTGGTGCAGAAGCTGACCGCTCCTGTCCTGCCTCACATGGGCTGGAACGTGGTCGACGCCCCCCCGGCCTCCCGTCTGCTGGCCGGGGTCGATGCCGGAGCCATGTTTTACTTCGTGCACTCCTTCGCCGCGCTCCAGCCGCCGCCGGCCCGCGGGGCGGAGGCCGCGGAACCGGTAGTCGGCTGGACCACGCACGGCGAGTCGTTTGTGGCGCTGGTCGAGGACGGGCCGCTGATGGCGACGCAGTTCCACCCGGAGAAGTCGTCCGATGCCGGCGCGCTGCTGCTGGCCAACTGGCTGGAGGTCCTGACGTGATGACCGGGCGGAGCACGCTGGAACTGCTTCCCGCCGTCGACGTGTCCGGCGGCCAGGCGGTCCGGCTCGTGCAGGGCGCCGCGGGCACCGAGACCAGCTACGGCGATCCGGTAGACGCGGCGCTGGCCTGGCAGGACGCCGGCGCCGAGTGGATTCACCTGGTCGACCTGGACGCGGCGTTCGGCCGTGGCTCCAACGGCCCCCAGCTCGCTGACCTGATCAGCAGGCTCACCGTGAAGGTCGAGCTGTCCGGCGGCATCCGCGACGACGCCGCGCTGCGGGCCGCGCTGGCCACTGGCGCCACCCGGGTAGTGATCGGGACCGCGGCCATGGAGGACCCGGACTGGGTCGCCGGCGTGATCGCCGAGCACGGCCCGAAGATCGCGGTCGGCCTGGACGTGCGCGGGACCAGGCTGGCGGCGCGCGGCTGGACCACCGACGGCGGCGAGCTCGACGACGCGCTTGACCGGCTGGAGAAGGCCGGCTGCGCCCGTTACGTCGTGACCGACATCGAGAAGGACGGCATGCTGCGCGGACCGAATCTGGAGCTGCTAGGCCGGGTGTGCGCCAGGACGGACCGGCCCGTGGTGGCCAGCGGCGGCGTGTCCAGCCTGGCTGACCTGCAGGCAATCGCCGGGCTTGTGCCGCTCGGCGTCGAGGGCGCGATCGTCGGCAAGGCACTGTACGCCGGAGCGTTCACGCTGCCTGATGCACTCGCGGCGGTGGCCCGGTGACCGGCGTCCGGCGAGCGTCCAGCGGAACGGCCTGGGAGCCAGTCGTCGGCTACAGCCGTGCGGTCGCGGCCGGCGATTACGTCTTCGTGTCCGGCTGCACGTCCGTCGTCGGCGCCGAGTTCGTGCACCCAGGTGACGGCTACGCGCAGACCGTCCAGGCCATCGCCAACGTCCGCGCGGGGCTGGAGGCACTCGGGGCCAGTCTGGACGACGTGGTGCGGACCCGGATGTACGTCACTGATATCTCGCGCTGGCAGGAGTACGGGCGGGCGCATGGCGAGGCGTTCGCCGGGGTGCTGCCCGCGACTTCCATGATTCAGGTCAGCGGACTGATCGACCCGCGGATGCTGGTCGAGGTCGAGGCGATCGCGTGGAAGCCGGGCATCGGAGCAGCTGGCGGCCCCGTGGCGGGACGGCCGCCGATGTGGTGGCGCCTGTGAGGGCGCTGTGAGGCGCTGTGAGGGCGGCGCTGTGACGGTCGCCGTGCGGGTCATCCCCTGCCTTGACGTCCACGGCGGCCGGGTGGTCAAGGGGGTCAGGTTCGCGAACCTCCGTGACGCCGGCGACCCGGTCGAGCTGGCCGCGCTGTATGACCGGGAGGGTGCCGATGAGCTCACGTTCCTCGACATCACCGCGTCCAGTGACGACCGCGAGACGATGTACGACGTGGTCAGGCGGACCGCCGAGCAGGTCTTCATCCCGCTGACCGTCGGCGGCGGCGTCCGCAGCACGGAGGATGTGGACCGGCTGCTGCGCGCGGGCGCCGACAAGGTTGCGCTGAATACCGCCGCGGTCGCGCGACCTGAGCTGCTGACCGAGGCCGCCCGGCGGTTCGGCGCCCAGTGCATCGTGCTGTCCGTCGATGCCCGCCGGTCCCCGGAGACCGAGTCGGGCTTCGAGGTCACCACGCACGGCGGGCGCCGCGGCACTGGCATCGACGCAGTCGCGTGGGCCGGCCAGGCCGCCGAACTCGGAGCCGGCGAGATCCTGCTCAACTCCGTCGACGCCGACGGCACCAGGGCGGGTTTCGACCTCGAGCTGATAAGAGCAGTCCGTGAGGCAGTGTGCGTTCCCGTCATTGCCAGCGGCGGGGCCGGAGCCCTGAGCCACTTCAGCCCCGCGATCGAGGCGGGGGCCGATGCCGTGCTCGCGGCGAGCCTGTTCCATTTCGGCGAGCTCAGGATCGGGGCAGTCAAGGAGGCACTCGCGGCGGCCGGTCACCTGGTCCGGCGCACGGCACAGGAGGTGAGCGATGCGGATTGATCCCGCGGCGTCCGGGCTCGACCCGAAGATCGCCGCCCGGCTGAAGCGGAACGACGACGGCCTGGTCGCGGCCATCACGCAGCAGCACGACACCGGCGAGGTGCTCATGCTCGGCTGGATGGATGACGAGGCGCTGCACCGGACGCTGACCACCGGGCGGTGCACCTACTGGTCGCGCAGCAGGCAGGAGTACTGGGTCAAGGGCGAGACGTCCGGGCACATCCAGCGAGTGGTGTCCGTGGCGCTGGACTGTGACGGCGACGCCGTGCTGGTGCGCGTCGACCAGACCGGCGGGGCCTGCCACACCGGCGACCGCACCTGCTTTGACGCTGACGTCCTGCTCGGCGCCGGCTAGCGGCCCGGCCCGCACGGCGGCGGCTCTGGACGGGCGGCGGCTCGGCGGGCGGCGGCTCAGGACGGGCGGCGGCTCAGGACGCCGAGGCGGAGGCGGCGCGCGCCGGGCTGATACCCGCCAGACGGCACTGCGGGCGGGTCAGCAGCGAGACCTTGTCGGTGCCGGCATAGGCGCGCTTGCACAGCGACCTGGCGTCGGTGCCGCACTGATGAATGAGCGCGCCGCCGGTGGTGCTGGGCAGCGTGACGGTGACGCAGCCGTCCCTGGAGCTGCCGTAACTGCCCGGCCGGACCGCGGCCCAGACCGCGATCGCAGCCAGGACCAGCAGGATGGCGGCGACGACGGCCACGATGCGGCGCCTGTCGCGGCCGGTGACCTGCTCCGCGGGAGGCTGGGAGGCAAATGGCATTACGCGAAGTATAGGCAGCGCGTCAACGTGGCCGGCCGGGTGCGCTGGCGGCCAGGTAACGGCCCGAGTCTGATGGCCGGGAGGGATCAGCCGTCGCGGAAATCCTCTTCCCTGTACTCTCCCTCAGGCCGGCGGCCGGTGTGGTCGGTCTCGGCCTGGCGCAGCTGGACGCGCCGGATCTTGCCGCTGATGGTCTTCGGAAGCTCGCTGAATTCCAGCCGCCGGATGCGCTTATAGGGCGCCAGGCTGGCCCGGCAGAAAGCGAGGATGTCGCCCGCCAGCTCACGGCTTGGCTCGGTGCCGGCGACCAGGACGACGTACGCCTTAGGCACCGCCAGGCGAAGCTCGTCGGGAGCCGGGACGACCGCCGCCTCGGCGACCGCCGGGTGCTCGATGAGGACACTCTCCAGCTCGAACGGGCTGATCCGGTAGTCGCTGGCCTTGAACACGTCGTCGGCGCGGCCCACGTAGGTGATGTAGCCGTCCTCGTCCCGGCTGGCGACGTCACCGGTGTGATATCGCCCGCCGGAAAAGCGCCGAGGAGTTCCGCTCGTCGTCGCCGCGGTAGCCGGTCATGAGGCCGACCGGCCGCTGCGGCGTGCAGTCGACGCAGATCTCGCCCTCGCTGCCGGGGCCGGTTACCGGCTCGTCGGTGACGGGGTCGACCAGCGAGATGCTGAAACCTGGCATCGGCCGGCCCATCGAGCCGGTCTTGACCGGCTGACCGGGCGAGTTGCCGATCTGCAGCGAGGTCTCGGTCTGGCCGAAGCCGTCGCGGATCGTGATGCCCCAGCTCGCGGCGCACGACCTCGATGACTTCCGGATTCAGCGGTTCGCCGGCGCCGACGAGCTCGCGGAGGCTGAGGTCGTCGCGCCACGAGGCCAGGTCCTGCTGGATCAGCATCCGCCAGACGGTCGGCGGTGCGCAGAAGGTCGTCACCCTGGCGTCGCGCAGGGTGTCGAGCATCGCCGCGGCGCTGAAGCGCTCGTAGTTGTACAGGCAGATCGTCGCGCCGGCAAGCCAGGGCGCGAAGACGCACGACCACGCGTGCTTGGCCCAGCCGGGACTGGAGACGTTCAGGTGCACATCCCCTGGCTGCAGGCCGATCCAGTACATCGTCGACAGGTGCCCGATGGGATAGCTGACCTGGGTGTGCTCGACCAGCTTGGGCAGGGCCGTGGTCCCCGAGGTGAAGTACAGCAGGAGCGGATCGTCTGACCTGGTCGGGCCGTCCGGCGCAAACGGCTCCTCGTGCCGGAAGCTATCCGAGTACGGCAGCCAGCCAGGTGCCCCGCCGCCGGTGCTGATGCGGGCATAGCTGCCGGGGACAGCCGCGAACCGCGGGGCGAGCTCAGCTCTCGCGATGACTGCGCCGACCTGGCCCCGGTCGACCCTGTCCCGCAGGTCAGCGTCCGCGAGCAGCGTCGTGGCGGGGATCATGACGGCGCCGAGCTTCATCACGGCGAGCGTTGTCTCCCATAGCTCGACCTGATTGCCCAGCAGAACCAGCACCCGGGTGCCGCGGCGCACGCCCTGCCCGCGCAGCCACCCTGCCAGCTGGTCAGACCGGGCCGACAGCTCAGCGAACGTAAACGTCGCCTGCGAGCCGCTTTCCTCGATCAGCTGCAGCGCAACGCGGTCCGGATGGTCGGCAGCGAGCACTCCGTCGAACCAGTCGACGGCGAAGTTGAACGTCCCCGGCCGGGGCCATTCGAACTGCTGACAGGCCGCGGCGTAGTCAGTGCGATGCTGCAGCAGGAAATCGCGGGCAGCACGCAGCTGCTCAGCTGGCGTGGTCACGTTGCGAGGATGGCACAGCGGGTTCCGGATGTCACTAGCGCCCGGTAGCGGCTGGCAGGCCTCCGGTTACACCGGCTGCGGCCCCCACAGCCACCACCACGGGGCGCGGCGCCCGTGATGGTGGTGATGATGGTGGCCGGTCGGCCCGCTGAGCCCGGTCGGGCCGCTGAGTCCGGTCGGCCCGGTCAGGCCGGTCGGCCCGGTCAGGCCAGTCGGGCCCCGGTCAGGCCGGTCGGCCCGGTGAGCCCGGTCGGCCCGGTGAGCCCGGTCGGCCCGGTGAGCCCGGTCGGACCCGTCAGGCCGGTCGGACCGGTCGCGCCAGTCGGGCCGCTCGCACCCGTCGGCCCGGTGTGACCAGTGTGACCGGTAAAGCCGGTCGGCGAGTGATGCCGGTGATGATGATGATGGTGGTGATGGCGCCGCGGATCCGCCACCGACGCCATGGCCTTGCCGGTCAGCTCCCGTGCGGTCAGCCAGGTAACAACGCCGGCGGCAGTGCCGGCGACGAACTGCACGGCGGCTCGGCCGGCCGAGGCCGCGGGCCTGCGCCTCCGGCTCGTTCATTTCCTCATTCATGTCAGGACATCCCCGTTGGTATCAGACGAGACAGCATCGGCGTGAAGCGGAACGACGAGGGAGATCAGCTGGTCAAGGGGCGCGACGGCAAGAGCCGCCACCCGGTCGTTGAGCCCGAAGCTCAGCGCCAGGTCGTCGCCTGCGCGGGCCGCGCCCGCGCAGAACTCGATGCCGCCATGGGTGAAGGAGAACGGCTCCGACAGGCCGGCGGGCAGGAACTGATCGCTCATCAGGATCAGCCGGTGCGTGTAGCTGCGCTCGCCGAGCTCGTCGTGGGCCTCGTGGACGGCAAAGAGATAACCGCCGTCGACGGGCACGCCCTGCGAGCCGCCGCGCAGCCCGGCCATGGCCTGCGGCACGGCCGTCCGCGTCACCTCGGTGAGGCGGCGCGCGCCGCGCGTCGAACCGGAGCACGACGAACGGATGACAGGAGTAGACGAAGTACAGCTCGCCGCCGGCGACGAACGGCATCCAGTTCTTCTCGTGCCGTCCGGCGACTGGCGGCGGCAGCACCTCAGGCCGGTCGAAGTACCCGTCCCGGAGCCGGGCGAGCGTCATCCGGCACACGCCGTCCGCGTCCAGGTCGCAGCGTGTCGCGGACACCCACCAGTCGTCCCGCCAGGAGAAGAGCCGGCAGTCCTCGGAGCCGACGATGTGCGCCTGCGGAACGCGCGGCGCCAGGTCATCGGCGATGGGCTCGGCGCTGCTGACGCGGAACCCGGCATCCAGCCGGACGTCGTAGTTCGCGGTGCAGATAAGTCCGTCGGCCGTCAGCGGCAGGTAGTTGCCGGCCACGAAGCGCTCGTAGCTGGCCGAGCGGACGATGAGCCGGAAGCCGTCGCCGTCCGCGGCGATGCTGGGGTTGAACAGCGGCCAGGACGAGCCCGGCCTGCAGCGAGATCTCCGCGAAGCGGACGTCAGTGACCAGCTCGCCGAGCAGCGGGGCGGAGCCGCTGAGGAAGCGCACCGACTCGGCGGGCAGCGGCGGTACCTGCTTGCCTGACCGCTTCAGCTCCAGTGCGCACCAGGACCGGTTCTTCAGTGCCTGGGCGCCCACATGCGCGGGCAGATCGGGACGGCTCAGCAGCTCGTCGTTGGCGGCGACCCCGGCCTCGTGCTGATCGAGCCAGTAGCAGGCGATGCCATGCTCGAACCGCAGTCCCCAGTCATAGATCCAGCTGTGCACGAACAGCAGGTCAGACGGCACCGGCAGGCTGAGCCCGAGGCTGGTCATCGAGTGCGCCAGCCGGTGCCAGCCGCGGTCGCGGGCGATCCGCGCGATCTCGTACAGCGGCTCGGCGCGGCTCGGGCGGCGCTCCCAGGCGTCGAAGAACAGCGGCAGCGCGGCCACCGGGTCAGTCTCGGCGGTGAGCACGGCGGCCTGGTAGAGAGCGTAGAACGCCTCCTCCTCGAAACCGCCCAGGCCTGCCCGCCGCAGGAACAGCCCGATGGCCTCGTCCCGGCGCCCCATGTCCCTGAGCGTCTGCGCGAGGTAGAACACCGCGCGCTCGTCGTCAGGCTCCTGCGCCAGCCGTGCCTCGAGCAGCGCCTTGTCGCGGGGCAGCTTGTCGGCCCGCGATCCGCCGTCGGCGAAGTGAACGACCGACAGCGCCTGGTGCCGCTCGGTGGAGTACTGCTGCGGACTGTCCAGGTACTCATGGGTCGCGCCGGTGAACGTCCAGGGGCGGTCACCGCGCACTAGCCGCGGTACCCAGTACTCAAAATCGTCGCCGCAGCGCAGCAGATAGGCATCGGCACTCAGCTCGCCGATTCCGGCGTTCTGCGCGATTGTCATATCCGCGTCGAGCAGGAGGAGATAATCCGCGGTCCCGCGCGCCAGCGTCATCAGCTCAGTGCGATTACTGCCGAAATTACGCCAGGGCCGGTGATGCAATTCGCCGGGCACCCCGGCGAGAATCTTAGCGATCAGATCGGGCGTCCCGTCGACAGAGCCCGTATCGCAGATAACCCAGTAATCAATCAGGCCGGTGACGCTGCTCAGGCAGCGCTCGATGACCTGCGCCTCGTCCCGCACGATCATGGCCAGGCAGATCGACGCCCGGCCGGTCACCGGCCGGTCCCCGCGGTCAGTGCCAGCGCCCTGACGGGGCACCAGAGCCGACGTCAGCAGCGTGCTATCAGCGCCATTATTCTGACCGCGCTGGTTCTGATCGGAGCTCGGTGCAATGTCCGGAATGGCCTCGTCGATGAGTCGCCTCACGGAGGAAAAAGCCATTGGCATTTCATATCACAAGGGCAGGGCGGCGCGCTTCAGCAACGCGGTGCTGCCCGGTCAAAAACCCGGCTGAGCAAATAAATCCCGGCCGCAGAGAAATTCAGTGCACGAGTGTCACGCCGAGCAGATACACATTCATCACGATAATGAGAGCCGCCGTGCCTGCTGCCGCGCAGGTGGTCAGCCGCCGGTTCACCAGGGTGCCCATGATGTCGGCGCGCCGCGTCAGGGCGACCAGCGGCACCAGCGCGAACGGAATCCCGAAGGACAGCACGACCTGGGAGATCACCAGGCAGGTCGTCGGCGGCAGCCCGAGAGCCAGCACGATCAGCGCTGGCAGCATCGTCAGCGCGCGGCGGGTGAACAGCGGCACGGTGCGGCCGATGAAGCCCTGCATCACCACCTGGCCGGCGTAGGTGCCGACGCTGGAGGAGGACAGCCCGGAGGCCAGCAGAGCCACCGCGAACGCAAGCGCGGCGCCCCCGCCGACCATCCGGCCGAGATCGGCGTGCGCGGCCTCGATCGACCCGCCCGCGACCGCGGCTGCCTGCCCGGCTCTGCCGGCGTGGCTGAACAGTGCGGCCGCGACGAACAGCATCGCGAGGTTCACCAGCCCGGCGGCACCGAGTGCGATCAGCACGTCGACGCGCTGGAACCGGACCAGCTCCCGCTTCTCGGCCTCGTCCCGGCAGTTCACCCGGCCCTTGGTGAGGGCCGAGTGCAGGTAGACGACGTGCGGCATGACGGTCGCGCCGACGATGCCGACGGCGAGCAGCAGGCTGGCGGAGCCGCCGAGCCGGGGCACCAGGCCGGCCGCGATGCTGGCACCGCTCGGGTGCACGGCGATCAGGTCGTAGGCAAAGCCCAGCAGCACGATGCCGAGCAGGCCGATGATGGCCAGCTCGAACCGGCGGTAGCCGCGCTGGTCCAGCGCCAGGATGCCGAACGCCACGATCGCGGTGATCAGCCCGGCCACCAGCAGCGGCGTGCCGAACAGCAGGTTCAGCCCGACGGCGGCGCCGACGAACTCCGCCACGTCCGTTGCCATTGCCACCAGCTCGGCCTGCACCCACAGGCCGCGGGACACCGAGCGCGGCAGCTGCTCACGGCACAGCTCCGGCAGGTCCTTCCCGGTCGCGACGCCAATCTTGGCCGACAGGTACTGCACCAGCATCGCCATCAGGTTGGCGATGACGATGACCCAGGCGAGGGTGTAGCCGAAGGCAGCGCCCGCGGAGAAGTTAGTCGCGAAGTTACCGGGATCGACGTAGGCGATGGCGGCGACGAAGGCTGGCCCGAGCAGCGCGATGACTCCGCGCAGCCGTCCGCGCGAGCGCAGCAGAGCCAGGTCTGCCGCGCCCGCCCGTCCGGCTACCTCGCTTTCGGCCGTCACCATTGCGCAGGATAGTCCTGGCCTGTCGTCCGCCGCCTCAGCCGATGGACGGCCCGAGGCCCAGCGACTGCGGCGTGCTTGAGTCCGGCGACGGCTGATGCAGGCCCTCGTCCAGCGGGCCGAACTCGGTCATCAGCGCCGCGCTGCCGCCCCACGGGGTCTGCTCCTCGGCGACGAGCGTGTTGGTCGTGAGGAGCAGGCCGGCGACGGACGCGCCGTTCTGCAGGGCGGAGCGGGCGACCCGCAGCGGGTCGATGATGCCCAGCTCGATCATGTTGCCGAACCGGCCCTCGAGTGCGTCAAAGCCCTCGTCGTTGCCAAGTCCGGCCAGCCGGCTCACTACCTCGTTCCCGTCATAGCCGGCGTTGGCGGCAATCAGGAAGGCCGGCGCGGTCAGCACCTGGCGCACGATGTTCACTCCGGTGGCGTAGTCACCGGAGACGTCCAGGGCGTCCAGTGCCGTGCCTGCGTGCAGCAGCGCGGCGCCGCCGCCCGCGACGATGCCCTCCGCCATCGCGGCCCTGGTCGCCGACAGCGCGTCTTCGACCCGGTGCTGCAGTTCCTTCAGCTCGGCGTTGGTCGGCGCGCCGACGCGGATCACCGCGACCTTCCCGGACAGGGCGCCGATCCGCTCGGTCAGCACGTCCTCGTCGATGCCGAACGTGGCCCGGTCCCGCTCGGCCCGCAGCTGGGCGAGCCGGAAGTCCACCTCGTCGGCTGAGCCGTGACCGTCGATGATGGCGGTGCGCTCGGCGGTGACCCGGACCTGCGCGGCCCGGCCAAGCTGCTCGGTCGTCATGGTCTCCAGGCTGAAGCCGGACTGCCTGCTGTAGACGGCGCCGCCGGTGATGGCGGCGATGTCCTCGAGCTTGCGCAGCCGCCGGTCGCCGAATCCGGGCGCCCGCACCACGCAGCACCTGAACACGCCGTTGACGTGGTTGTGCACGAGCATGGACAGGGCGGTTCCCTCGACGTTCTCGGCAAGGATCACCAGCGGCCGCGGCGCGCGCATGATCTTGTCGAGCAGCGGCATGAGCTCCTGAACCTTGGTGATCTTCTCGCTGCACAGCAGGATGTAGGGGTCGTCGAGCACCGCCTCCAGGCTGGCCGGGTTGGTGACCAGGTAGGGGGACAGGTAGCCGTTGTCGAGCTCGAAGCCCTCGACGAAGTCCACCGACATGCCGTTCATGGCCGATTCCTCGACCGTGACGATGCCGCCGTCGCCCACGGTGTGCAGCGCCTTGCCGATGACCGCGCCGACGTACTCGTCGTCGTTCGCCGAGATCGCCGCGACCCTGGCGAAGTCCTGCTCGGTGGAGACCGGGTGCGCGACCTGCTGGAGGTGCTCGACCAGCCGGCCGACGGCGATGTCAATGCCGCGCTTGACCAGCACCGGGTTAGCTCCCTCGCCGATCGCCCGCATGCCCTCGCGCACCACCGCCTGGGCGATGACGGTCGCGGTCGTGGTGCCGTCGCCGACGATGTCGTTGGTCTTGATCGCCGCTTCCTTCACCAGCTGGGCGCCCATGTTCTGGAACTGGTCCTTCAGGTGAATCTCGCGGGCGATCGTCACGCCGTCGTTGGTCACGACCGGCGATCCGGTGATCTTTTCCAGGATCACGTTGCGGCCCTTGGGGCCGAGCGTTGATTTCACCGCCTCCGCCAGCTGGTCGACTCCGGCCAGCAGCAGGCTGCGGGCTTCCGCTCCGAAACGGAGTTCCTTGGCCATGCGTCCTCCCTGAGCGTGCGCGGTGCTTGTGGTCTTCCTGATGCGAGCGGGAACGAGCTAGCCGCAGGCCGCCGCCGGCGGCGGCGCGCGGTCGTCAGGGCACGAGAATCGCCCGGCCGCGCACCCGGCCGGCGTCCAGGTCGGCGAGCGCCTCGAGGGCCTGATCCAGCGGATAGGTCCTGGTATGCAGGGTCACCTTGCCGGCCTGGGCCAGCACCATGAGCTCGGCCAGCTCGTTGTAGGTGCCGACGATGTTGCCGACGATGTTCCGCTCGGTCGAGATGATGTCGAGGGTGGGGATTTCCAGGGTGCCGCCGTAGCCGATGACGAAGTAGGACCCGGCCCGGCCGGTCATGGCCCAGCCGTCGTTCTCCGCGCCCTGCTCGGCCACGAAGTCGAGCACGACCTCGGCGCCGGCGCCGCCGGTGAGGTCGAGCACGCCCTGCACCTGGTTCCCGTCGGCAACGACGGTGTGCTGCGCGCCGAGCTGCTCGGCCAGCTTGAGTGCGTCCGGGTTCCGGTCGACCACGATGATGTTCGTCGCGGTCAGCGCGGCCAGGCACTGGATGCCGATGTGGCCGAGGCCGCCGGCTCCGATGACCACGCAGGTCGTGCCGGGGTACAGGAGCGGGATCGCCTTGCGGACCGCGTGATAGGCGGTGATCCCGGCGTCGGCGAGCGCGGCGACGTCCTGCGGCTGCGTGCTCGGATCGAGCTTCACGCAGGCGCGGGCCGAGGTCAGCAGGTACTCCGCCATCCCGCCGTCGGTGGACAGGCCGGGGAAGCTGGAGTTGCTGCAGTGCATGTCCTGGCCGGCCCGGCAGGCCCGGCACAGCCCGCAGGTGGGCGTCGGGTGCAGGATCACGGTGTCGCCGACGGCCACGCTGGTGACCGCGGAGCCGACCTCGTGCACCCAGCCGGCGTTCTCGTGGCCGAGGATGTACGGCAGCGGCGTGCCCATGGCGGCGTCCCACTGGCCCTCGATGATGTGCAGGTCGGTGCGGCAGACGCCGGCCCCGCCGATCCTGACGATGACGTCCAGCGGGCCGGTGATCGTCGGCTCGGGTACCTCGTCGATGACGGGCTGGGAGTGGAACGCGTGCAGACGGACAGCCTTCATTGGTTCTCCTCGCTCGGGCCTGGATCTCCGGCCTCGGGCTGGCCCGCCAGGGACTCGCCAAGCCCGGAGGTGTCGTATCGGTGCCGCAGCATGCCGCGGCAGATGCTGCCGTTCGCTTCCAGGCTGGTCGCGGTGACCCGGGCCTTGCGAAGGTGCAGCGGCACGGCCTGCGCGCTGACCGGGGCGCCGGTGGCGGGATCGATGAGCAGCAGCGCGTCCGGGCCGCGGCAGCCCGAGCTCGGCCCGGCGCTCGCGCAGGCGGGTCAGCGCCCGCGACGGCGGCACCTCGGCGAGTGTCATCGCGCGCAGGCGCTCCGGGTCCGCGCCGCCGGCCTGCAGCGTCCGGCACACCTGGTCGGTGCCGGCCATGACCGCCTTGCGCAGGAAATCCCGCCTCAGCTCGTGCAGCTCGCCGACGGCCTCCCCGTCGAACGACCGGGCGAAGCCGGACTGGGCGGCCACGCCGCCGTTGATGGCATCGGAGGCGAAATGGTCCTCGAGCACGACGTGCGCGGCCCGGACGCCGGGCAGTGCGATCACCGCGTCATAGGCGTCCGCGACCATCAGGTAAGCGAAATTGGGCGCGCAGAAGTATGTCGGCAGGCGGAGCCTGACCTCGGCGTCGCCGTCGCCGGACAGGCTGCACGCGGCCACGAAACCAAGCGAGGTGATGGGCTCGTCCAGTTCCGGGTCGCGCACTGTGCGCAGAGCGGTCAGCAGTTGCCCGGAACCGGGCTGGCCGTCGCCGGCCAGCCCGGTGCCAGGTCGCACCTGGCCGTGCTCCGCAAGCTGCCAGCCGCGCGCGCTGCTAGCTGCTGTTGCCGCCATCAGCTAGTCGACCAGCTGGGCGTCGTCCCGGGCGGCCGGCGTCCCCGCATCGGCGGGCAGCTGGCACTCGGCGGGCACCTCGATGTCGTAGAGCTTCGCCGCGTTGAGCCCGAGTATCTTCTTCTTCCCGGCCGTGCCGAGCCGCGGGAAGTCGGAGAACTCGTCGCCGGGGTAGTCCCAGTCGACGAAGCCCTCGATCTGCCACTTCGGCTCCCAGATGCCGTAGTCGCTGCCGAAGGTCATCTTGTCCTCGCCGACCCAGAACAGCAGCTCGCCCATCACCTTGGCGAAGAACTTGGGCCGGGCGTACATCAGGCCGCCGATGACCACCGACAGGCCCGCGTAGACGTTGGGCTCCTGCGTCGCCATGAAGCAGAAGTCCTCGATGCGCGGCAGCCCCACGTGCTCGACGATGAAGTTCAGGGCCGGGAAGTCGGTCGCTGCGTGGTCGACGTCGGACACGTCGAAGGCGTCCTTGTCCAGCGGCCAGATCGTCGGGCCCTTGTGCACGTGGATGTTCTTGATCCCGAGGTCCTGCGCGGCCTGCAGGAAGTTGTAGGCCGCCGGGTCGCTGAGCTTGTAGCCGCGCGAGCCGTTGTTCCACTCAGCGGTGTACAGCTTGACGCCCTTCGAGCCGAAGCGCTCCACGTTGCGCTGGAGCTGCTTGAGGCCCTCGTCGCCGTCGCGGGGATCGAACCGGGTGTTGTAGATGAACTTGCCGGGGTGCTTCTCGCCCATCAGCGCGTTGCGCTCGGTGGTGTTAAAGCCCTCCTTGTACCACTCCTTCAGGTAAGTGGGCTGGAAGATCGCCACGTCCACGTGCCCGTCCTCGAAGACGTCCTTCATCAGGTCGTCCTCTGAGTACTTCTGGAAGTGCTCGATGCTCCAGTGCGTCTCTGGCGGTCCCAGCCCCTGATACGCGTGGAAGCACTCGATCCAGCCCTTGGCGTAGTGCTCGGCACCCGGCACCCAGTTGTCCGGTGCCGCGTTCCAGTAGTGCATATGGCTGTCGACTACGAAGTACTTCTCGCCGTCCTTCTCGTACACCGGTGCCTCCTGCTGCTGCCTGGCTGCCTGTGAGTACTTACTTCTGGTCCTACGCCGACGTCGGCGTCAGGTCAAAGCCCAGGTACTCGGCCGCATCCTCAGGATTGGCGAACATGATCGTCGCCTCGTCGGTGTGGATCATGCGGCCGTAGTGGGTGGACATGTTCTCCTCGAACTCGGCTGCGTCGAAGAAGCCGGGCTCCTCGCCGAGCGCCTCGGAGACCTCGTCGTAGTTCACGTCCATCCGGCCGACCGCGTCCACCCTGATCATGGACGGGAGCGGAGTGACCCTGACGTTGTCCCTGGTGTCCATGACCTGCGCGACCACTGCGCCGATCTGGTTGTTCATGAGGGTGAAGCCGCACATGTTCGAGGCCGTGTTGTCGGACTTGAACGGGCTCTCGGCGGTCTTGAATGCGGTCACTGGTTCAGCTCCTTCGGTGCGTCGAGGTTCAGGTCGGACAGGATCACGGCGAGCCGGGCCTTGGCGGCGTCCAGGCCGTCCTCGAAGCGCGGCGGCTTGGAGTCAGGCTGTGACCACAGCGGCTGCAGCGCGCGGACCGCGGTGATCGAGCGGGCGGTCCAGGTGGACAGCCACCCCTGCAGGAGCGCCTTGTTGTGCGCCGCGAACTCCTTGTCGTTGGTCAGCAGATGGAACAGCGGGATGGTGTAGCGCAGGTCCCGCTCGGCGAAGTCGTACTCCTCGGCGCCGACCAGGGTCGGGGTGACGAAGTCACCGTTGCGCGGTGCCGCGTGCATGACCAGGTGGCTGCGGAACAGCTCGCCGACCAGCGGCTCGAAGACCACGTTCGCGGCGAAGATGGCCTCGCACCAGTCGTCGATGGCGGTGAGCTGCTCGGCGACCTCGCGCACGCCCTGCCAGGCCGGGTCGGAGTTCCACGCAGTCAGGTGCGCGGAGCCGTCGAAGCCGTCGATCTCCTCAGTCAGCGTCAGGTTGTACAGGGCGAGGTCCTGCGCCGCCCGGATGCGGTGCATGCTGTTGACCGAGATCGCGTTGTTGTGCATGTTGGTGGGCGCCCGCCGGTTGGCGTTGGCGAACAGGTAGAGCCCGAGGCCGTGATCCACGTGCATCCACGCGCCGACGTTCGACTCGACGAAGCGCACCCAGTTCGGGCTCCACTGCTCGAATGCCTTCGCCTGGCGGGCGTTGTCGACGTTCTGGTTGAGCTGCCGGACGACGTTGGAGTTGTACCGGTAGAAGGTGAGCTCCCACTCCTCGTTCGGGTCGCGGAACTCGTGCCAGCCGGTGGCCGGCCAGTCGTAGCCCTTGCCGCCCGAGCCGGGGAAGCGCTCGGGCTCGGGGCGGTCTGAGCCCCACGCCTTCAGCGCGGTCCAGTCCAGCGGGTAGCCGCCGCGGCCGTCGGAGAAGCCGTACAGCCAGCCCTGCGCCAGGTAGTGGCGCGGGTCGGGCTGGACCTCGACGGTGACGTCCTCGTAGTGGGACTGCTTGCGCTTGGCCGGCGTGTAGTAGTTGAATCGCCGGGCCGTGGAGTCCGGGAAGGTCTTCGCACCTGCCTCAGCGTCGGTGAAGACAGGCTTGGGAACGCTGCGCTCCTGCGTCGTCTCGCTCATGGGGCCCTTCTTTCAGTCCTCCGGGTTACCGGTGAAGGTGAACTTGTCGTAGTAGATCCGCTTCTCCTCGACGCCGAGGGTGGCGAGCAGCGGCAGCGCTGCCTCGACCATCGGGGGCGGCCCGCACACGTAGGCGTGCGCCCCGGTCAGGTCGCTGGCATGCCGCTTGACTACGTCGGTGATCAGGCCGGTCTCGCCATCCCAGCCGTCGTCACCGCCCGCCTCTGACAGAGCCGGCAGGTATCGGAAATTGGGCAGGGTGCGCTCAAGCTCGCGCAGCTCTGCCTCGAAGCAGAGATCCGCGCGCGTCCGGGCGCCGTAGAAGAACGTGGCCTTGCGGTCGATGCCGCGCTCAGCCAGCGTCCGCAGCAGCGCCAGGATGGGCGCAAGGCCCGCCCCGCCGCCGACGAACACCAGGTCAGCCTCGCCTTCACGGAGGGTGAAGACGCCGAACGGGCCGGTCAGGTCGAGCCGGTCTCCCTCGGCCAGCTCCTCGGCCAGGAACTTCGAGAACTGGCCGTCCGGGTAGATCTTGATGATGAACTCCAGCAGCCCGCTCTCGCGGCTGGAGGTGTTCGCCATCGAGAAGGACCGGACCGCGCCGGTGCCCGGGATCGCGATATCCATGTACTGGCCGGGGAAGAACTTGATCTCCCCTGGCTCGATGAGGCGCAGGACCAGGTGCCGCATGTCATGCGTGACGGCATCCTTCGAGACCACCTCCGCGACCCCCTGCTGGATCGGCAGGCCGGAGCGGATCATCTCCTCGTCGTAGTTGAGCAGCTCGATGGTCAGGTCTTCGTAGGCATGCGCCCGGCACAGCAGCGTGTAGCCTTCCTCGAGCTCGTAGTCGGGCAGCGCGAACGTCGAGTACTTGTCGTGCTCGATATCCTCGCCATCGAGGATGAACGACTTGCACGCCGCGCACTGTCCTTCCTTGCAGCCGTGCATGAGCATGATGCCCTGCTCGGCCGCGGCCCGCAGGATGGTCTGCTCCTCGCCGACTTCGATCTCGATGCCTACCGGCTCGAACCGGACGACGTGCTTGTCGGACATGACCCCCCTCGCGGGTGAGCTGGGCGGTGCTGGGCTTTACCGGGCCGGGCTGTGCCGGGCTTGACTGATGGCCGGCCAGACGGCCCGCACGATGGCAGGCCGGGAGCGGGAGGGGGCGGCCGGCCGGGCAGCCCCCTCCCTCTCGCGCCCGGCTAGGCGTCTGCCGGGGCCGGGCGGCCTGCCGGGCCCTGCCGGTTGTAATCGGCGACGAAGGCCTGCCGCTGCTCGTCCGTCATCTCGTTGAGAAGGACGTTCGGGCTCAGCACCTCCGGCATCCGGCGCAGGTGATCCAGGGTCCACATCTTGCTGGGATCCAGGTTCAGGTGCGGCTGGGCGACCAGGGTCTTGCCGTCGTCACGGACGTAGCCCATGTCCGACACCACGTCGGCCCAGTTCCAGCCGTGGTACAGCGTCTCCCACTCCCGCTTGCCGATGAGCTGGCCCATGTTCGGGGTCTGCCGGCCCTGGTAGGTCGGCCTGAAGGCGACGGCGTCGGTCCACCGGCATTCCTCGTGGCAGTACGTCCGCCACTGCCCGTCGACCTCGTCCACGACCATGTCCTCGCGGACCAGGCACGGGACCATGCAGGTCCAGCACCGGTGCGGGTACACGTAGTCGACGCTCTCGGCGACGATCGGGTGGTGACCGTTCGGCGTGGACAGGCGGTTGTAGTTCTCCCACCACTTGCCGTACTTGTCATACCAGCCCGGGTACTTGTACTCGAACCACTCGAAGTCCTTGTCGGTCATCGGGTCGATCCGCCAGTAGTTGGCGAGCCAGCCGGTGGCGAAGAACTGGGCGACTTCGTGCACGTAGCCCTTGTTCCAGATCTGGTTCCACGCCTCTTCGATGAGGTCGTGCGGGATGACCAGGCCGTACTTCTCCAGCGGCACGAGGTAGCTGCGGTAGTAGTCGTCGTAGATCCACCGGCGCCACATCTCGGCGTAGGACTCGCGGTCCTTGCGGCGGTCCTTGGTGCCGTACTCGATGAACGTGCCGATGGCGGCGTCCACCACGCGGTGGTTGTTCCACCACGCGTAGCGCAGGTCGCGCTCGAGCAGCTGGTGGTTGCTCTCGTCGGCCAGCGCCATCAGCAGGGTGGCGTACCCGTTGCTGATGTGGCGCGACTCGTCCGACTGGACCGAGTGGAACACCGTCGGGCAGCAGGTAGTCGCCGTTGGCGGCGGCCTCGGCCGGCATGGCCACGAACAGGGTGTTCGTGAACGCCGTCTCGGCCACGATGGTCAGGTAGATGCTCGCCGCGGTGATGGCGTCACCGGTGATGAATCCCTCGGCGAACTGCCGGCCGATGGTTCCGCAGTAGTCGTTCTGGAAGTTGCGGAGGCTGGAGTTGAAGCCGGCCGGGTCGATGTAGTTGTTCATGTACAGGCGCTTGAGGTTCTGCTGGATCGTCGAGTGCCGTACCTCGTCGATCATCTGGATCGCCTGGCCGTTGTGCAGCTCAGGGTTCGGGACCGTCCTGAACAGCAGCGGCATCGCCCGCGCGGCGGAGATCTCCGGCAGCGGGATGATCGACAGGAACAGCTTCTGCCACTCCAGCCAGCGCTCCTGCACCTGGCGGAACATGTTGCCGCGGATCGCGCCGTCCTGGGCGCCGTACACGCGGTTGTCCTTCTCTTCCTGCATCGGGAAGTAGGACCGGAGGACCTGCTTGAGCGGGTCCTTCTTCTGGGCCTTGGCGAACGTGTAGTCGGTGCCGTACTGCGAGACGGGCTCGTGGTACTGCGGTTCCCAGGCGAGTTCCTGAATCTTCTGGTGAGCCTTGGCTACGCTCTGGCGACTCATCGTCACCCCTTCCTTGGTCCGGCCGACCCGAGACGGCCCTGCTTTGCGGTGCTGACATCCAGCTGTCAGCGCTGGCGTCGCACCTCGGTGGCGGACGCGCGAATCCCTCCGGCACGGGATTCCTCGTGCTGCCGATCACACCTCGCTGACGGGCACGGAGAGCTCTCAACATGAGACAGGGATGTTTCGGGCAGGAAACGGGCGTGTTTCTGCCCGGCACAGCCCCTGGCCGCGGTCCCGGCGGAGTACCGGAGTCACTCGCCGCCGAAGACGGCGTTCCTGAGCTGCTCGAGCTCGCTGCGGATGCTGTCGCTCAGCTGCCGGCTGCCCTCGGCTGCCGGAGTGATCCCCAGCGCCCGCAGCAGCTCAGCTGCCGGACCGCCGGGATCACCTGCCTCGCCGAGGACGGGATGCAGCCCCTCGGCGGCGAGATGGTGGAACACCAGGTTCACGATGCTCCACGGATTGAATGTCTCGTGATGCTGCTCGGCTGGCATTACGGCATCGAAAGCCGGACGCAATAGACAGGAGGTCTCAACTTGAGACAGGTTGGTCTGGTGGCGTGCTTACCTTGAAGGCGAAGCGCAATTTCACGTGAGCGCGGACTGGCCCCCTTCCAGCCCGCGCGAGCCCTTCGGCGGTGGCAGGAGGCGGCGGATGTTACACACGGCAAGAAAGCCGTCGGCGCCCGCCGACGACAAGGGACTGGCGAGTGCGCGCGAGCGATTCCTGACCGCTGAGTCGGTCGAGCCCTATCACGTGCGGGACACGATCCTCGCGTCCTGGTGGCGCTCCCGCCGCTCCCGGGTGGCCGCCGACCGGATCGACCTCAGCTACATTCGCGATCCCGACCTGGATACGCCGCTCACCCGCAGCGCGATGCCGGTCCTGCGCAGCCTGCGTGATGCCCTGGACGGCCAGCCCATCAGCGTCATCCTGACCGACGCGGACGGGCTCGTGCTGTCCAGGATGGCCGCCGACACCGAGCTTGACCGGCACCTGGACGGCGTGCGGCTCGCGCCCGGCTTCAGCTATGCCGAGGAGTTCGTCGGCACGAACGGCATCGGCACCGCCCTGGAGGGCGGCCAGCCGATGCACGTATTCGGGCACGAGCACTACGCCGAGCACCTGGAGGACCTGGCCTGCGCCGGAGTGCCGATCAGGCACCCGGTCTCCGGCCGCACGGTCGGCGCGGTGGACCTGACCTGCTGGCGCAAGGACGCGGACCCGCTGCTCATCGCGCTGGCGAAAACGACCGCCGACCAGATCATGCAGGCGCTGCTGACCGACACCAGCGCCCATGAAGTTCAGCTGCTGCAGGAGTACCTGCGGGCCTGCAAGCGGACCAGCGGCATGGTGCTGGCGCTGAGCCGGGACACCGTCATGCTGAATGACTACGCGCGGCAGGTGCTGGATCCCGCGGACCAGGCGGTGCTGCTCGGCCGGGCGGCGGAGGCGCTGGACGCCGGTCAGCACGGGCCGGTTCAGGTCGCGCTGCCGACGGGAGTTACCGCCCGGCTCTACTGCCGCCCGCTGGAGGGCACCAAGGCGCCTCGCGCGGGCGTCGTGCACGTGCGGCTGGCTGACCTGACCAGCCGGGTAACGGCCGACCCGGTGCCGCACGCCCGGATGTACCTGCCGGGCCTGGTCGGCTCAGGCCCGCTCTGGCTGCGCGGCTGCAGCCAGGTCGAGGCCGCCTATGCCTCGGCGGAGTGGCTGGCGCTCGGCGGGGAGCCCGGCTCGGGGAAGGTCTCGGTGCTCCGGGCCGTCCATCAGCGGCGCAACCCGGCTGGCTGGTTCCACGTGATCGACGCTGCTGACGCGGCCGATCCTGACTGGCTCGCGGCCGCGCGCACCGAGCTGACCGGGGACTCAGGCAGCCTGGTCATCCGGCACGTGGACCGGCTCAGCCCGCGCAAGCTGCATGCGCTGTCGGCTGCGCTGCAGGAGACGGTCGCGGCCGGGCGGCACCGCTCGCTCTGGGTGGCGGTCACGCTGGCGCGCAGCAAGCCGGGACCGGACCTGGCCCGGCTGCTGCGGTACTTCCCGTGCACGGTCGAGCTGCCGCCGCTTCGGCACCACATCGAGGACCTGCACGAGCTCGTGCCGTTCCTGCTGAACAAGCTCAACCCGCCCGGCCGGCTGGTCTGCTCGGCTGAGGCACTCCAGCTGCTGCTGCGCTACAACTGGCCGGGCAATACCGAGCAGCTGTGGCAGGTGCTGCGCCGCGTCGTGCAGCTTCGCCGGACCGGCGTCATCAAGCCCAAGGACCTGCCGCCGGAATGCCGGACCGTCAGCCGCCGGCTGCTGAGCCCGCTGGAGTCCATGGAGCGCGACGCGATCGTGCAGAGCCTGCTCGACTTCGACGGCAACAAAGTGAAGGCCGCCGAGTCCCTCGGCATGTCCAGGGCCACGATTTACCGCAAGATCCACGAGTACGGAATCGTCGTCCCGGCAAGCTGACCAGGACCGATGCGGCTGCCATCCCGCCGCCGCCGGTGGCCTGACTCAAACTGAGAGTCTGGCCGGGCTGACCCGGCGGTACGAGTGAGTCATGGCCCGCGATCGCGGGCGAAGCTTTTCCTGGCGAGGAGGCGGCCATGACCGCAATCGGCGCATCAGCTAACGAGTCCGCGCAGTCCGGCGCGGCGCAGATCACCAGCCCGGCGGAGGTCGAGGTGGTCGAGGCGGTCGCGGTCGAAGCTCCTGCGACGGGCCTCATGGCTGGTGACCCGATGGCGCTCGGGCTGCCGACCTTCATCGTGGGCTCAGTCGCCCTCGGCCTGACCCTGGTCGGCATGGTGCCCGCCGCCGCTGTCGGCGCGCCGCTCGCGATCATCCTGGCCGCGACGTCGATCGGCCTGTTCGTGGCCACGATCTGGGCCGCGGTCCTCGGGCAGAGCGCGGTGGCCAGCGTCTTCGGCACGTTCGCCGGCTTCTGGCTGAGCTACGCGGTCCTGGTGCTCGGACTCACGCATAACTGGTTCGTGATCCCGGCCACCGCCATCGTCAGCACGCAGGAACTGTTCCTGACCGCGTGGCTGATCATCATCGTGGCGCTCACGCTGGCGACGCTGCGGCTGCCCGTCGCGTTCACCGCACTGCTGGGGCTCGTCGACGTCGCGCTGCTGCTGGTGCTGCTCGGCACGAGCCAGGGCTCGGCCGGGCTCAGCAAGGCCGGCGGCGTCGTCGTGCTCGCGTTCGCCGCACTCGGGGTCTACCTGTACGTCGGCACTGCGTCCGCCGCGACCGGCGGCGGCCCCGTGCCGCTCGGCAGGCCCCTGCTGCACGGCTAGAGAACCGGGCGACCGCCCCTAGAGCGCGCCCGCGCCTGCTGACTACCCGAGCAGCAGGCGCGGGCGCCCTGTCGCGGCGCCCAGCCGCCGGCGCTTGCCGGGCGAGCGGCCGGCACCCGGCGCGAGCCGGGCAGTATGAGCGGAGTGGCGCTCCGAGGCGGAAATATGATTACTCTGTGTCATTGCTTGACCTCAGAGCGTGATAGTGGTTCAGTCAGGCGATGAGCAGGACGCGGGCCGGGCGGCCAGAGCGGCGACCGTGAGCTGGGCTGTTGCCGGCGTCCTGCTGTACGGAGCAGTCGTGCTTGGCCTGCTGCGGTTCGTGCGGGTGAGATTCGCCAGCTCGCCGGCCGCGGTTCCGGACGGGCTTCCTGCCGGAGTGCGCGCGCCGTCCTGGTCGCTGCCCGACTCGGCCGGAGTCCTGCACACCTCGCCCCCGGCGGCGCCGCTTCAGCTCATCGTGTTCGCTGATCACCTGCTCGGGTCCTTCCCGTCTGTCGCCGACGGGCTGCGCGAGCTGGCGGCTGGCGGCACGCCCGCCGAGATTCTGCTGCTGCTGCCGCAGCCAAGCCCGAAGGCGGAGCCGACCCTGGCCCGGCTGGGCCTGCACGGCGTGTTCGTGGTGCTCGGCTCACCCGAGCTCTACGCGGCCTACCGCGTGCGGACCGGCCCGTTCCTCAGCTTCGTCGACTCAGCCGGCCTGGTTCGCGCCTCCGGCCTGGTGAACTACGCCTGGCAGGTGGCCAGGCTCCGGCAGCTGGCCGAGCACCCGGCCGCGGTGCTGCCGCCCGCGCGGACGCGGCGCAGCCTGCGGGGCTGACAGGCGGGCTTCGTTCCGGGCCCTGCCTGCCAGGCTCGGCCCGCCGCCGATTGCGCGCGCGGCTCGCGCTGCGGGACGCTTGCCTTCGTCCGCAGGCAGGCGGCAGGCGGCAGGCGGCGAGACGAAGGCGGCTGAGATGGACGATCTGTCCGGGCGGACATTCCTGGTCACGGGCGGCAACACCGGCATCGGCCTGGCCACGGCAAGAGGTCTCGCGGCTCGCGGCGGCCGGGTGCATCTGGCCTGCCGGTCGGAGCAGAAGGGCCGGGCCGCGCAGGCCGAGCTCGCGGCCGCCTACGGCGCCAGCCAGGTCAGCTTCCTCCGGCTCGATCTCGGCGACCTGGCCTCGGTCCGGGCCAGCGCTCAGGCGTTCCTGGCGCTCGGCGAGCCGTTGCACGTGCTCGTCAACAACGCCGGGATCGGCGGCAGCCGCGGCCTCACCGCCGACGGCTTCGAGCTGATGTTCGGCGTCAACCACCTCGGTCACTTCGCCTTCACCACCGCCCTGCTGGACTGCCTGACCGCCAGCCAGGCGAGGATCGTCACCGTTTCCAGTGACGCGCACTACGCGGCTAAGGGCATCGACACCACCCGGCTGCGGCGGCCTGCCCGCGGCATCACCGGGATGGCCGAGTACGCGGTGTCGAAGCTGTGCAACGTGCTGTTCAGCCAGGAACTGGCCCGGCGGCTGGCAGGCACCGGCGTGACCAGCTACTCGCTGCACCCCGGCGTGGTGGCCTCCGACATCTGGCGGCGCGTTCCGTGGCCGGTGCGGCCGCTCGTCACCCGCCGGATGCTGACGGTTGAGGAGGGGGCGCGGACCTCGCTGTACTGCGCGACCGCGCCGGAGCTAGCTGAGGTCAGCGGCCGCTACTACGACAACTGCGCCGAGCGGGAGCCGAGCCCGGTGGCCACGCCCGAGCTGGCCGGGCGGCTGTGGCAGCTCAGCGAGGAATGGACCGCGGCTGCCTGACGCGAGGATCAGGCGTACGACGCCGGCCGGGTTCCGAACCTGGCTAGTCTCACACAATGCGGGAAATGCTGCGGGCGGGCGCAGTCGCCGGGCTCCTGATCGCCGCGCTGTGCGCAGGCTGCGGTACCGCCCCGTCCGCCGCACCGCGCCCGGCAGCCGCCCGGTCGCCCGCGGCCCCGGCGGCTACCGGGGGGACGGGGAGCGCGTTCCCGCCTGAAGGGTCTTCGGGTGCGGGATCAGGCACGAGCGCCACGCCGACCCCATCGGCGTCCGCGCTGCCGCTGGCCGGCAAGGTTGTCGGCATCGATCCCGGCCACAACGGCCGTAACAAGGACGCCCCTGACGTCATTGACCGGCAGGTCTGGAACGGCCGCGAGTACGAGGACTGCGACACGACCGGGACGCAGACGGCGGCCGGATACACCGAGGCCGAGTTCAATTTCAATGTCGCCAGCTACCTGCGCGCCGATCTGATCGCGGACGGCGCGCGCGTGGTCATGACCAGGCACAGCAACGACGGCATCGGACCGTGCGTGACCACCAGGGCGGAGATCATCGACAGGGCGCACGCCAATGTCGCCATCGACATCCACGCCGACGGCGGCCCGGTGTCCGGTCGCGGCTTCACCGTGCTCGAGCCGGTTGCGGACGGGCCGAACGACTCGGTGATCAGGTCGTCGGCGCGGTTCGGCGCGGATGTGCGGGCGGCGCTGCTCGCGGGCACGAGCATGCCGGAGAGCGACTACTACGGCCAGGACGGCCTGATCGACAGGGACGACCTGGCCGGGCTGAACCTCACGACCGTGCCCAAGGTGCTGGTCGAGTGCGGCAACATGCCGAACCCGACGGATGCCGCGCTGCTGACCAGGCCGTCATTCCAGCGGGAACTGGCGCGCGCGCTGGCCGCTGCGATCGTCCAGTTCCTCACCGGCGGCCAGGCTGGCTCGGGGGCCTGACCGGCCGCTGTGCTCAAGATCAGGCGAACAGCAGGAGAGGCGGGCAGCAGTAGCCGACCGGCGATGGCGCCGTGATGTTGGATCTGCAGACGCATCAGAGGGGCGGCAGATCCACACATCTTCGCCCGCATCGGCGGCTGAGCCTGCCGAGTGGGTATGGCCGGAATTGCCGGACTTCTGCGATCAGCCCGAAAGAGCGTGAGTTACCAAGTCGACGCCGCCTGCTAGGGCGCGATCAGCAGCTCAGCCCTTGAGCGGCCGGCAGACCGTCACGCCTGCGACAGCTGATCCGCCGTGGCCCGACTTGATCCCCGGCGCGCTAGAGCTTGCCCTCCAGCGCGCTCACCGGCGCTGTGGTGCACACGCTGGCGGGCGCGTTCCCGGTGATCTTGCAGATGGCGGCGGTGAACAGATTCGCCGAGCCGTCAGCGCCCTGTGCCACCGGCGATGAGGGATTCGTGCAGATCCGCGGCGATCTGGCTCCACGTCAGGCCCTGCAGTACCTGCGGGTTATAGGTCGTGCCCGCGATGAACTTGTTGCCGATGTCGATGAACGGGTAGCCGTTACTCGGGTCGTACTTGTTCCAGATCGCCTGCTGGGCGGCGGTCGGGGTGACCAGGGTGTTGTGGTTGATGTCCTCGTTCTCGATCGGCGTGAACACCAGGTACTTACTCGAGTACGTCGAGTGGTAGAAGGTGAGCGTCGCGGTGTTCGGATAGACGTCGGTCGACGACGAGTGGATGCCCTTCAGCGGCGAGAACGTGCCGAACCTGCGGAGCGCGACGGCCATAGCCCAGCGCTCGGCCGCGCAGTACGGGCACCACTCGGCGCCGATGTAGAGCATCTCGGGCTTGCCGCCAGAGGCGAGCGCCGTCCCGTTGACTGACTTGATCGCCGACGGGAGCGCGCTGCCGGCCCCGATCGTGGCGAGCGTGCTCGCTGGCACCGCCAGTTTCGCCTGAACGCTCGCGGGCAGCGCGCCGCTGCTGGCCCCCGACTGCTTCGGGCTGCTGCCGCTGCTGACGACGGCGCCGATGATGATGCCGACGACCGCCAGGACGGCGACCCCGATGGCGCCGATGGCGATCGTCCGGCGCCGCTTCTCGGCCTGTCGCTGCTCGGCCTGCTGCGCGGCAATCCGCGCTCGCGCGGTCTGCTGCCTGTTGCGGTCCGCCTTGCTCATGCTGAGGATCGACCCCTTGCCTGCAGTGGTGCCCCGGTGCTTTTCGATGCGGCCCTAGCTCGCTACGCGCTGTTACTCAATGATGGCACGGCGCGATCAGGCGAGCATGCCACCGGCCTGGTTGCCAGGGCCAATGTCAGTATTTCAGCCACCTTGCCGGCAACTGCCGGCCAGGCAGCTAGGTTCGCCGCGGTGCGTCGGTCCTGTTCCAGCTGAAGGCGGCCTGGAACACCAGCAGCGTGAAGATCAGGAACGTCGCGACGTGCACGCTGGTGCACCACAGGCAGATCGCGTGGATCTGGTCCAGCTCGGCGTAGATCAGGTAGAGCACGAAGCCCATGCCGACGATGACCGACCCGAGCCGTGCCCACCGCACTGGCGGCCAGCTCAGCCGCCATCCCCAGGGCGAGTTGACCGCGACCATGAAGACGTAGAAGGCGAGTCCGAGTACGGCGACCGGGAGGACGCCGAACACCATGGACTGGGAGCTGGTCGTCACCTCCTCGCAGTTGATCAGGCCCTTGTCCGAGCAGGCCAGCGTGATCTGCGTGTCATAGTGCGCGATCGTCAGGTAGATGGAAGCGCCGAGCCCGTAGAGCGACAAGATGAACGTCGCCAGCGGCAGGCCGCCCATCTGGCGGAACGGCGACCATGCAGCCCGGCCGAGCCGGCGCAGCGGCCCTCCGGCTCGGCTCAGGCGGCGGCCGGGCTGGTGACCTTCTTCGCACTGCTGGCTGACCCGCCAGCCGTGGCTGCCGTACGGGACTTGGCCGCCGGGCGGGACCCGGCGCTTCCGGCACCGTTCCCGTTCTTGCCCGCGGGGCTGGCCGCCGTCGCCGGGCGCGGGGCGGTCTGCCGCGGCTGCTTGCCCGCGGCCTGGCGCTCCGGCGCCGTCGCCGGCCGGGCGGTCGGCGAGGTCCGCGTGACCTGGCCCGGCCTGGGTCCGCGGCCGGAGGACTTCTGGCCGGCCATCAGAGCCCTCCCGATCCTGCCTGGGCGGCCGCCGAGGAGCAGACGCTCGCCGGGGCGTTCTTGTCGATCTTGCAGATGGCCGCGGTGATCGAGTTGGCCGCCCCGTCGATGCCCTGCGCGACCGTGCTGTTCGGGTTCTTCAGGTCCGCGGCGATCTGCGTCCAGGTCAGCCCGTAGTGGGAAGCGTCGATGGTCTCCGGGCTGCCCAGGTTCGAGGGCAGGTACTGGGCGCCGATGTCCACGTACTGGTTGCCGATGTCGATGAACGGGTAGCTGCCCGCCTCGGCGGACTGAACGTAGGGCGGCGCGTCGTACTTCGACATCAGCGCGGCCTCCTGCGGGGTGCGCTTCTGCAGCTGCACGCCGTTGTCCACCAGCCCGAACCACTCGACCGGCGTGAACACCAGGTACTTGCTGGTGTAGGTGGACTTGTAGAAGGACAAGGTCGAGGTGTTGGAGTAGATGTCGCTGCCGGTGGAGTGAATGAGATGCAGGCCCGAGAAGGTGCCGAACCGGCTCAGCGCCACCGCCAGGGCCCACCGCTCGGCCGCGCAGTAGGGGCAGTACTCGGCGCCGACGTAGAGGAGCTCGGGCTTGCCGCCCGACGTCAGGAGAGGCTGGCCGGACGTCGGGATCAGCTTGCTGACGCCGCTGCCGGCGCCGACCTCGTTCAGGGTGCTGGCCGGGACGCTGGTGATGGCATTGGTGACCGCGGCCGTGTCCGCGGCGCTCGCGGTGTGGCCACTGCTGGCGGCCGGGGTTGACGAGCCGCCGAGGCTCTTGACCACGATCAGGACGATGACGACGGCAAGGACGACGAGGACGCTGCCGCCGGCCAGGAACATCCGCCGCCGGGCTTCCGCGCGCTTCGCGGCAGCCTGCTGCGCCGCGATCCTCTCCCGAGCGTTCATCCGCCGGATCCGCTCAGCCTTGCCCATGCTGCCTCGCCTTGCTTGTGGGGTTGTCTGCTGGCACACAGCCCGCCGGGGCCCCGTCCGGCTGGAGGCTGCCACCGTGCCAGGCGCCGCCGTGCACGACCGATGTGCCGGTGTCAATGCTATGGCGCGCCGACTGGTGCAGCCGCAACTGTTATCGAAGCGGAAGCTGCTGAAGGTTGGCTGAAGGCTCGCTCTGGCAGCGCTGAGGGGTCTGCGGCGGAACGATGCCAAGTCGTGTCCATCTTTCTTGCGATGCGCAACCTGTGCTAGCTATCGTCTGGGGAATGGTGGCCCTCAATCATCGCCGCGGCGCCCAGATCGCCGCGATTATCGCAATTGCCTGCATCGGAGTTGCCGCGGCTGGCTGCGGCAGCTCTTCTCCCAGCACCTCGAGTTCGAATAGCTCGAAGGCCTCAGAAACCGCCAGCGTCGCGTACGCGTCCTCGCTTGAGTACCTCAATGAGAAGGTGGTCAGCCCCGCGTTCACGAAGGCCGAAGGCTACAAGTACTCGGGCTACGGCGCCTCGTCGGGCGACCTCGAGGCTGACATCGCAGGCGGCGAGATTCATCCGAACGTCTTCGAGAGCGTCGGCGGCGACAACGTCACGCCGCTGTTCCCCAAGTTCACCAAGTGGTATGTCCAGTACGCAGGCACGTCGATGGTCGTGGCGTACAACCCCAAGAGCAAGTACGCCCCGGAATTCAAGGCGATAGCGGACGGCTCCAAGCCGCTGAAGGACCTTTTCACGCTGATGCAGACGCCGGGCTTCAAGCTCGGCAGGACCGACCCGGCCATTGACCCGCAGGGCCGCGACTTCATCTACATGCTGGAGCTGGCCCAGTCGTACTATCACCTGCCCTCGGATACGGTGACCAAGATCCTCGGCGGGCCGCCGGGCTCTTCGACCTCCTCGCAGATCTACGCTGAGTCGTCGCTCGACTCGACCCTGCAGTCCGGCCAGCTGGACGCCTCCAGTGCCTTCATCACTCAGGCGATCGAGCTGCACCTGGACTACATCCCGCTGCCGCCGGCGATCAACCTGGGTGACGCCGCGCTAGCGGCGCAGTACGCGAAGGCGACCGTGACAGTCACGCCGCCGGGCGGGAAGCCCACGCTCAAGAGCGGCTCGCCGCAGGTCATCGACATCACCCTCATCGGCAAGCCGACTCCGGCGGCGATCGCCTTCGTGAAGTACACACTCTCCCCGACGGGCCTGGCGCTGTACAAGGCGGGCGGATTCAAGCTACTGCCCCTGACGGCAACAGGCACAACGAGCGCGATACCCGCCGCGATCCGTAGTGAGCTGGGCGGCTAGCCCGGCTGCTGCCGCCGGTGCTGCCCGAGGGGGAGACCCTTCCGGGCAGCCCGGCCGGCCCGGCCGCGCAGCTGGCCGATCCGCGAGGCTGGCGGTCCGTTTCGGCGGGGGTGTCGGTCATCGGGGCCGCGATCATCTGGATTGCTCTGCTCGGCCCCGTCATCACGCTGCTAACCCACCTGTCCTGGCACTCGGTGGTGAGCTCGCTTGACTACCCGGGTGCGCTCGCAGCCGCTGGTCATCTCGCTGGAGTCGGGCGGCGTCACGCTGGCCGTGCTGTTCGTGATCTGCACGCCGCTGGCCTGGATGCTGGCCCGCGGCTCGCTGCCGTTCCCGCGGGTGTGGGAGGCGGGGGTATTGTGCAGCCTGCTCCTCCCCCCGCTGGTCATCGGCCTGCTGCTGGTCTTCATGGTCGGCCCGTACACGGTATTCGGGGACCTGATCGCGCATTTCAACCTGTCGGCTACCAATACGTTCCTGGCGCTGGTTATCGCCGAGGTTTACGAGTCAGCGCCGTATTACATCGTTGGTGCCCAGGCGGCCTTCAGCGGCGTGAACCCGCGGCTGGAGCAGCAGGCGTCGCTACTCGGGGACCGGCCGCGGCGGGTGTTCCGCCGGGTGACGCTCCCGCTCGCATCGCCGGGCCTGGCCATGGCGCTTGCCGTAGCCTGGGCCAGGGCTATGGGAGCGTTCGGGGCTGTCATCATCATTGCCTACCACCCCTACGGGCTGCCGCTGCAGATCTACACCACTCTGCAGGAGACCGGCCTGGCGTCAGCGCTTCCGTACGCCCTGGTCCTGCTGGTGGTGGCGCTGCCGCTGCCACTGGCTGCCTACATCTGGAGCGCGCGTGCTCAAGGCCGACGTCGAGGTTGACCGCCGCGACTTCAGCGTGCGCGCTGCCATCGAGGTGGCCGCCGGGGCAGCGGCTGGCCCTGTTCGGCCCGTCCGGGGCCGGGAAGACGACTCTGCTGGAGGCCATCGCGGGCCTGGTGCAGCCGCGGGTCGCGCTGATCGAGCTCGCCGGTCGCACCCTCACCCGGACCGCCAGGCCCCGGGTGGCGGTTCCGCCGTGGCAGCGGCGGGTCGGGCTGCTGCGCCAGGATCCCGGCCTGTTCCCGCACCTGTCCGTACGGGACAATCTGGCCTATGCCCGCTCCGCCGACCCGCGCGGGACCGAGCTCGCCGAGCTTGCGGGCGCCCTCGGGTATCGCGCGAGCTGCTCGCCGCGATGCCTGCCCGCCTGTCCGGCGGGCAGCAGCACCGGGCCGCGCTGGCCCGGCTGCTGCTCGCCCGCTGTGATGCGCTGCTGCTTGATGAGCCCTACTCGGGTCTCGATGCCGGGCTGCGCCGGACGCTCACTGCGCTCGTTGTGCGGCTGGTGACCGAGCGCGCCGTGCCCTCGGTACTGGTGGCGCATGAGCTGGCTGACGCGCAGTCCTTTGCCGACCGGATGGCGGTCCTGGATCGCGGCCGGATCCTGCAGCTGGGAGAGCCGGACCAGGTCGTGCTGAGGCCAGCGTCCGCCCGGGTCGCCGAGCTGGTCGGCTACCTGGGATTCGCGCCGGTGCCCGGTCGCCCTGGTATCACTGCAGGTGTGCACCCGGACCGGATCGTCGCGGGCGCCGCGCCCGAGCGTGGCCTGGTGCTGACCGGGCAGGTCGTGGCGAGCAGGCCCGCGGGCGCCGCCTGGGAGGCCGATCTCCTCCTGCCGGACTCCGGTCCGGATGGCGGGCTCAGCCAGGAGGCCGTTCGCCGCCGGGACGGGCGGCCGGGCCTGGCCGCGACGGTCACGTGCCGGCTGGCGGACCGGCCGGGCGCAGACGGCGGCACCTGACCGTGACCGTCCTCGATCCGCCGTGCTTCGGCCAGGACGGCGTGGCCGTCGACGGTCACGTCCGCGAAGGATCCCGGCCGTGACCGGGCGGCCGCGCAAGCCGGACCGGGCGGGACAGCTGCCCGCCGCTGAGCTGGGCCAGCCGGATCCCTGCCGGGAGGGGCTCAGCCGGGCGGCGCTCAGGCCGGGCGGGGCTCAGGCCGGGCGGGGCCCGCGCCGGGGCCCGGCTGCGCCTGGCGCGGCAAGCCAGGGGCTTCTCGCAGCAGCAGCTGGCCGGCATGGCCGGGGTCTCCAGGCAGGCGGTGTCAGCGGTCGAGGCCGGGCTGTCCGACCCGTCGCTGCGGGTGGCACTGGCGCTCGGGCGGGCCCTGGGCCTGACTGTCGAGGAGCTATTCGGGCCGGCGATTCCCGAGCCGGCGGTGCCCGTCCGCGCGCTTGCGCCACTCGGCAAGTCAGGTTCCCGCGTCTCGCTCGCTCCGGTCGGGGACTCGTTCGTTGCGCTGCCGCTCACCGGCGGCACTGTCACCAGGGCCGGGTTCGCGCCGGCTGGCGGCCGGGTCAGCGGTCCTGGTGAAGTCGTCCCGCTCGGGCCGTCCCGGCCGACGCTGGTCGTGGCCGGCTGCGATCCGGCGCTCCCGCTGGTCGAGCTGCCGCTCGGCCTGCTCGATCCGCCGGTCTCGTTCGCCTGGTGGCCGTGCCCGAGCCGGGAGGCGCTGAGCCTGGCTGCGGACGGGCTGGTGCACGTCAGCCGGCGCGCACCTGCGCGGCCGGTCGGGCGACTACAACACCGGGCCGGCCAGGGAACTGCTGCGCGGCGGCGGCGAGGTGATCGGATTCTGCTCCTGGCGCGAGGGCCTGGTGCTGCGGCCCGGCCTGGCCGAAGGGATAACCGGTGTGGCCGACGTCGCCGCAGCCGGACTGCGGCTCGTCAACCGCGAGCCCGGTGCGGAGGCCCGCTACGTCCTGGACCGGGAGCTGGCCGCGAACGGCATCGACGCCACCCGGCTCGACGGCTACCCGACGATGGCGACGGGCCACCTGGAGGTGGCCGCGGCCATCGCGGCAGGGCTGGCCGACGCGGGCATCGCGAGCGAGCCTGCCGCGCTCGCCTACGATCTTGCGTTCGTTCCCCTCACGGCCGAGCGGTTCGACCTGGTCGTTCCCGCCGCGCATGTCGGCTCGCGGGAGATTCAGGCTCTGTACCGGGCGCTGTCCTCGCCCTGGCTGCTGGATCAGCTGGCGAGCCTGCCCGGCTACTCGGTGACGCAGTGCGGCGAGCGAATCGCGACGATCCCGCCAGCCTGATGAAGGCAGCGCTTCCGCCCGGCCCTGGCGGCGGCTTAAGCTGCGCCGGTGTACTACAGCGACCCCGAGGACATCGAGGACCTCGGCTGGGACCGGTTCATGTCCGGCGCCTGGGAGGCGATCTTTCTCGGCTACCGCTCGACAGCCGGGATCAGGACGATCGCGCGCCGCTGGAGCGACCTGCTCCAGGCTGGAGTCGGCTGCTCGCCTGAGATCGCCGATCTGCTGGTCCGCGACCAGGTGATGGTCCGTCAGGACCGGGATCTGATCGCGATCAGGGATCCGGTCGAGCTGATCTCGGCGATGGACCAGGTCCTTGGCGACATCGGGGCGGACCTGGCGGACCTCCCCGAGGTGCGGGCCGCCGACCGGCCCGCTCTGCTGGCGGCCTACCGCAGGCTGCGGGAGTTCCTCCGCGACAATTTCCTGGCGGGCGAAGACCAGGCAGGCGCCTAGCGCCGGACGCGGCTAGCCTAGCCCGCCTTGCGGGCGAGCAGCAGCTGGGTGTTGTACCGCACGGACATCTCGCCGTCCGGGAATTCGGTCTCGATGATCCTGGCGACCTCGCGGAGAAGCGACTCCCGTCGGTCCGGCTCCAGCTCGATGAAATATGACTTGCTGCGATCCTCGGTGATCCAGTCGGCGGCCGACACCTCCCTGGTCCACTGCACGATGACTGTCCCGGCCGGCTCCATCGAGGCCTCGGCCGCAATGGCCGGGTCGCTCCAGTCCGGCGCCTGTTCCGCGTTCCGGCCGGTCCGCTCGCAGGAGGTTCGGGCACGACTCCACGACAAGCTCCCGGTAGGCGTCGAACCAGGTCTCGCCCTCGGCGCGGGCCCGGCTCCACCAGGCGGCCCAGTAGCCGCCTGGCCTGAGCACCCTGGCCACCTCGGCCGCCGCCGCGCGATGGTCGAACCAGTGCCAGGACTGAGCGAACGTGGCGAGGTCGGCTGACCCGCTCCGTACTGGCATGCGGCTGCCGTCGGCCAGCACGCAGGATGCCTGCGGGCTGCGGGCCAGCGCCCTGCGCAGCATCTGCTCGCCGATGTCCAGCGAGATGACCGTCGCGCCGCGCTCGGCGAGCTGGCGGCTGGCGATGCCGGTCCCGGCACCCCAGTCCAGGACGATCTTGCCCGCCAGCCGCCCGGCATTCTTCTCCAGCTCCTCGAAGAGGCCAGCCGGATACGACGGCCGGGCGGCGTCGTACTCGCTGGCCGCCGCGTCAAAAACGGACCTGGTGGCCGGATCGCCGGGGAACATGGCACCATCCTGCCCGGCCGGGCTCGCTGGGGACGGAGCGGGCCGGCCGGGCGCCAGCCAGCTAGCCCGCGTGCCCGTACACCGGGACGATGACGGCCTTGGCGATGGTCGCGAACGTCAGGTTGAAGCTGGCAACCGCAGGCGAAACGTCGGAATCCACGCCCAGGTGATCGGTACTGAGCGCGTACACGGTGAACACGTAGCGGTGCGGCTCGCCTGGCGGCGGTGCCGCGCCGCCGAAGTCCTTGGTGCCGTAGTCATTGCGCACGGAGAAGGCTCCGGCCGGCAGTCCCTTGCCGTCGCTGCTTCCGGCACCGCGGGGGAGCTCGGTCACCGACGCCGGGATGTCCAGCACGAGCCAGTGCCAGAAGCCAGACCCGGTCGGGGCATCGGGGTCGTAGCAGGTGACGGCAAAGCTCTTGGTCTCCGCCGGGAATCCGTGCCAGCGCAGCGACGGCGAGATGTTCTCGCCGCTCATGCCGAAGCTGTTGTAGACGTGATCCTCGGTCATCTGCTGGCCATCGGCGACGTCGTCACTCTCGACGGTAAACGAGGGCACCTGCGGCAGGACGTCATGCGGGAGCGGAGCACGGTCAGTCATGGATATACCTCCAGGAAATGAAGCCCGGCGTGGCGCTGCCCACGCTACTGAAACGGCCGCGGGCGGGCACTGCTATCGGGGCCTCACGCTACCCCGGTGATCGCGGGCCATCCGGCCGCGGCCTGACGCCGCCCGCGCAGTCCGGTCACGGCCGGCGGCAACACCAGTTAACGTGAGGTGAGATCCGATCGGCGGGAAGGACCGGGCAGGACGTGAAGGTCGCGCGCGGGCCGGCTGCATGGGCCAAGCGGGGCCTGATTGCCGCCGTGCTGGTTGGTGCCGCCATCATTCCGGGCCGGGCCAGCAGCTCGCAGCCCGAGCATTGCTCGGGCCTGCGCTGCACGACGCCGGGGTCCGTGCTGTGGACCCGGCCCCTGTCCGGGTCCTGGCTGGCGCAGCCGGGAGTCTCCGGCACGGTCACCAGCCAGGGCGGTGCCTATGCCGCGAGCGGCGCCGGTCTGGCCATCGTCGGTACCGGCACGACCGTCACCGCGATCAGCGAGGCCACCGGCCGGCAGCTATGGCGCGTGTCGCTGGCAGGCTTCCCGGCCGGGTCGTCCATCTCGGGCGTCCGGGCGTTCACCAGTGCCGTCGCCGTGGGAATCGAGCCGCCCGCCGGCCAGCCCGATGGCCGGCGTGAGGTGATCCTCTCCGCCGCATCGGGCGCGCAGCTGGGCAGCTTCACGGCGGCCCCGTACGGGGGAGCCGTCGCGGCGACCGGCACCAGTGCCGTCATCATCGGTACCCGGACCGTCACGGACTTCGCCACCAGGACCGGGCGGGTGATCTGGAGCCGGCCGACCGGGTCAGCCGGGCAGACCTGGCGCGTCTCCGGCGGCTACCTCTACGTCACCGACAGCGGCGGCGGGTCTCTCGCCGGCTCAGGAGTCGCCGCGGTCCGGCGGATCGATCTGCGGACCGGAGCGGAGCAGCTCATCAGGCCCGCCCGCGGCGTCTTTCCCGGTGAGCTGACCGAGGCGGCCGGCGGTGACCTTCTGTTCGCCGGGCCGGAGCAGGTCTGGGCCTACGACGCCACGGGCAGGCTGCTGTGGACCCTGCCGTCGACGGGCGTCGAGCTGGCCGACAGCGGGCAGACCACCGTGTACCTGACGAGCGGAAGCAGGCTGCTCGGCGTCAGCATCGCGTCCGGGAGCGTTGTCAGCAGCTCGGCCGTCTCGGTGGCGGCGAGCCTGTACTGGGTCAAGGGCGGGATCGCGCTCGGACTTGACGAGAACGGCCTCGGCGACGCCTGGGGCTACGACCTGAAGTCCCGCCGGGTGGCCTGGTCGTCGACCGGGCTCCCGTGGCCGCACTTCTTCGTGGACCTGTCCGGTCTGGGCGGCAGCGCGACCCCGTCCGGTGACATGGTCCTGCTGGCCACCTGTGCACAGGTCGGCAGCGCCGCGTCGGCGAACTCGGCACCGCACTGCACGCGCCCGGAGCTGGCCGCGGTTCTCACCTCGAAGCGCTGACCTCATCTCGAGGCGCTGCCGCCGGCACCCTGCCCCTTAGTGCTCGAAGGTCATCCGGTAGAGGGCGGGAGTCGGCGACTTGCAGTTCCGGGTCTTCGCGAGGTACTTGGTGGCCGCGACGGACCCGACCGGCGCACAGACGTTTCCCGACGCCGAGCGCCCGGAGAGCACGATCGGCAGGACGATGATCGCGATGGCGAGCGGGAAGAACAGCAGGGCCGGCTGACGGCGGATGTGGCTCAGGCGAAGCCGGGACAGAAAGACAGCCAGCGTGAAGCGCAGCCTGGTCAGCAGCGCATGGGCCCGGTGCCGGACCTCCTCGACGCTGGGCATCTGCTCGTCCCGGTTGAGCCGGGCAAAGATGGCATACAGCCCGGCCAGCTTCGGGTCTGACGCTCGCAGCATGGTCTCGATGTGGTCGAGCGTCCTGAGTTGCCGTGCAGGCAGGCCCATCGAGCACCTCCGATCTGGCCCCGCAATCTCCCCCGAGACAACCTGACAGGCCGTTACCTTCCAGTGACCGAGCGTGCCGGCCAGATGACATACGTCATGACCAGATCCGGACGGCGTACACGGGCGCCTGCAGCGCCATCCGGCCTAGCCTGAGAACCAGAGCTGCTCCGACAGTCACCGCCGGGCCATCGGGCTCAGGCGGGGCAGCTGACAGGGGATATATGTCCAGCCAGACGGTTCTCTACCTCGTTATTGGCGTGGCTGTTCTCGGCCTTCTCATCTACCGCCAGCTCGTGGCCAGGCCCGTGCAGGGGAACCAGCGCCTGGTGCTCATCCTCGTGCTCATCGGGCTGATCGAGGCGGCCCAGTACCTGCAGAAACTCCATGCAGGCTCCGCCGCCATCGTGGCCCTGGCCGGGAGCCTCGTGCTCGCCGCGATTTTCGGGGCGGCCAGGGCGGCAACGGTCAGGATCTGGATTCAGGACGGGCAGGCCTGGTCAAAGGGGAACATCCTGACCGCCGCGCTGTGGGTTGTCGCACTCGGAGCGCACCTTGGCTACGACTACCTGATCGGCCAGCACAAGGACATCGGCAGCCTGGGCGACGCGACCGTGCTGCTCTACCTGGCGGTCAGCCTGGCCGTTCAGCGGGTGATCGTCGTGCTCCGCGCCCAGCGGCTCAGCCCCGCCGTGCGCCGGCCCGATGCGCCGCAGCTCGCTGTGACCGGCCTGGCCTGCGCCTCGGTTCGGCCTGCGCCCCGGCGCTCAGCTCAGGTACAGCGCCCGGATCTCGCTGATCACCGCATCGCTGACGCCCAGATAGCCGGTGACGTACTGCCGCACCGAGCCGTAGCGGGCTGCCAGCTCGTCCAGGAACACGCGCATCAGCTGCGCCGGAGCGGCCCCGTAGTGCGGCCACAGCAGCGGACGGTCCGGATAGAAGGCATGCCAGTCCGCGATGAGCCGCTCCGTCGCAAGCCCGGTGAGAGCGTAGTCGGCGGCGATGTCGTCCTCGGCCACTCCGAGCAGCGACAGGACCAGCGCCGCCACCATGCCGGTGCGGTCCTTGCCCGACGCGCAGTGGATCACCAGCGGCGCGCTGTCCGCCGCCGCGACGACCTGCAGCGCCTGGCTGATCTCGGCGGCTCCGTCGGCCGCGACCTCTGCGTAGCGGTCGGCGAGGAACCGGACCGGGTCGACGACCTCAGTGAGCGCGGCCTGGTCGTAGGGCCGGTGCTCGATGCTGCAGCTGTGGTATGCGCAGCCCGAATCCGGCCGGCACCCGGCCGCCGGCATCGGCCTCCCACGGATAGCGCAGGTCAATCACGGTGCGCAGCCCGAGCGCCGAGAAGCGGGCCAGGTCATCGCCGCGGAGCTTCCCGAGCGAGTCCGACCGGTACAGCCGCCCCCAGCGCACTCGCCGCCCGCCCGCCGCCGGATATCCGCCGAAGTCACGGAAATTATGCAGGCGGTCGAACGTCGACGTGGCGCAGCGCTTCGGTCATCAGTCATCCAATCATGACGGGAACGGGGTAAATCGCCCACCCGGCCGCCGCTGGGGCCGCAGCCAGGGGGCGGCCGCCGGCGTTCCGGGCCTGCTGCCGGTTACGCCGTCGCGTCCGCAGGTCGTCGTGCCTGTCAGGTCGTCGTGCCTGTCAGGTCGTCGTGCCTGTCACGTCGTAGTAGTGGTGCAGCGGATCGTGGATGAAATACCGCCCGAACGACTCGATGGTGAACTCGGCGCCGTCGCTGCGGAATCCCGGCCGCAGCCACTGATCGCCGGACACTCGCTCGAACCGTGCCGCGATGACCTCCGCGGCCGCGGCGAGCTCGGCCGCCACCGCGGCCGGGTCCTGCGCGGCGTAGCCGTCCTCGATCGCGGTGACGTTCTGGTCCCAGTTCGGGTACCGCGGTCCGTCCTGCGTCAGCATCAGCGTCAGCCTGGTGTCGTAGAGGCGGAACACGTCGCGCACATGACAGCCGTACTCCAGGGCTGACCACGTTCCCGGCTCCGGCCGGGTCCGGTGGCTTCCGGGCGCGGCGAGCAGCAGGCGCCAGCGCTCGCCGCAGGCCCGGATCATCGCCGGGAGGCTGGCGCGCGGGAAGCCCTGCGTATCGAGCCCGCATTCGGGGCACGGGCGCTGCAGGACCCAGGTCCAGTCCTTGGCGTCAGGCACGATAGTCACGGTCAGGACGATACCGTCGCCAGCGGCCAGCGCCGGCGTGAGCGGCCGGTACCAGGGCGGTAGCGTCGGCAGCATTAACGGAGGTGCGCGCGTGGACAGCCAGACGGCGTCGGCTTATCTCGAGCGGATCGGCGTGCCGCCCGGTGTGCGCGCCGACGCCGCCGGGATCCGCCTTCTGCACCGTGCTCACCAGCTGGCAGTGCCGTTCGAGAATCTCAGCATCCACCTGTCCGAGCCGATCTCGCTCGCCGAGGACGACCTCGTCGGAAAGATCGTCAGGCGCCGCCGCGGCGGGTTCTGCTACGAGCTCAACGGGCTGTTCGCGCTGCTGCTCGAGGCGCTCGGCGCGCGGGTGACCATGGTCGGCGCGCGCGTGTTCGGCCAGGGCGGCCTCGGGCCGCCGTTTGATCACCTCGCGCTCATCGTGCGCGGGCCGACGGCAGCGGCCCCTGGCTTGCCGACGTGGGTTTCGGCAGGCACAGTGTGTACCCGCTGCTGCTTGACAGCAGAGCCGGGCAGGACGATCCGGCCGGGGTCTTCGAGCTCGCCGACGCCGACGGCGGTGACCTCGACGTGCTCAGGGACGGGGAGCCGCAGTACCGGATCGAGCTGCGGCCGCGCGCGCTGGACGACTTCGTTCCGACCTGCTGGTACCAGCGGACATCGCCCGCGTCGCATTTCACGCAGGACACGATCTGCTCACTGCTGACCGACGACGGCCGCGTCTCCATCAGCGGCAGGGCGCTGATCCGGACCGCGGGCGGTGCCCGCACCGAAGAGGACCTTGACGACGACGCGGCCCTGCTCGCCGCGTACCGCGATCTTTTCGGCATCGTCCTCAGCCAGGTCCCGCTGGTCCGCGGTGGCTGAGACCCCGCAGCACGGCTGCGCGGCTATCCTGGCGGCCGGGATGACCTTGGTCACATCGGGCAGTTAGCCGTGAAGCTGACTGAACCGCCCTGGATCCGCTCAGTATAGTTAGGGTAGCCTCGCCTAATGCGCTGACGAAGCCGAACCGACGGGAGACCTGCACGTGCTCGCGACGCTCGTGATTTTCCTCCGGGAGGGCGTCGAGGCGAGCATGATCGTCGCGATCCTGCTCGCGTACCTCAACCGGATCGGGCGCCGGGATCACTTCCGTGACGTGTTCCTCGGCGTAGGTGCGGCCCTTGTCCTGGCCGCGGCCGGCGGCGCGGTGGCTTACGAGACCATCCGCAGCTACGACGGCTCACGCGTGCAGACCATCTTCGAGACCGCTACCTTCCTGGTCGCGGCGACTGTGCTGACGTACATGACGTTCTGGATGCGCAAGCACGCCCGTTCGCTCTCGAAAGAGCTGCGTTCCCGCGCTGACGCGGCACTGGACGGCCGGGCGCGGTGGGGCCTCGGGCTCCTGGCCTTCCAGGCCGTCGGCCGGGAAGGGCTCGAGACAGTGGTATTCACGCTGGCGATCATCTTCTCGACCTCGACAGCGGGTGCCCTGAGCGGAGCGGCGATCGGGCTCGCCGGAGCGCTGGTAGTCGCGTTTGTCATCTACCGGCTCGGCCACAGGCTCAACCTGGCCCGGTTCTTCACCGTCATCGGCGTCCTGCTGATGGTCTTCGCCGCAGGGCTGCTCGCCGACGCGGTCGAGAACCTCCAGCAGCTGGGCTGGCTGCCGGTGCTGGCTACCCCGATGTGGCATTCAGCCCGCTTGCTATCGGAGAGCAGCTCGTTCGGCGACGTGCTCCACAGTTTCTTCGGGTACAGCGACGCACCTACTCCGCTGCAGCTAGTGGTGTATGCCGGTTACCTGGTCGTCGTGGTTGTTGCCTTCCTCGGAGTCCGGGCCCGGATGGTGCGGCGAGCAGCCCCGCCGCAGCCAGTGCAGTAACGGCCGGGCGGCGGCCAGCGCTACAGCCAGACGGTCGCGAGCCAGATCTCGACGCCGGCCAGGGCGAGCAGGACGAGGTTCAGCCCGATCACCTTTACCTCGCCGCGGCTGAGGTGCAGGGAGATCCCGCCGACCTGGATCAGCAGGAGGCCGGCAGCTGACGCCAGGGCAAGCGCCGGCGCGATGCCAGTCAGCGGGGGCAGGATCAGCCCGAGCGCTCCGAGTACCTCCAGCACGCCGATGGCTCGCACCAGCCGCAGCGGCATCGTGTCGATCCAGCCCATCATCGGCCGCAGCTGATCTGGTGTTCGCAGCACCTTGAGTCCGCCCGAGTACAGGTAGAGCAGCGCCAGCAGCGCGGCGATGGTCCAGTAGGCCACGGTCATGGCACTCGCTCCTTAGTTACTAGTTGTAAGTAGCGTCATTGTTGTTCAGAATCGGAGAGCCTACAAAAGGCACACCGGTGTGCGTGGCTATCAGGGAGGGCTCCTTGCCTGACTACGAGGATGTCTGCCTGATCAGGGGCGACCAGGGGCGGGCCATCCGTGCGCTGCTGGACCGTATCGCCGACAAGTGGGCGCTGCTGATCATCGCGACACTCCACACGCAGCGGCTGAGGTTCACCGGGCTCCAGCGGCGCATTCCCGGCATTTCCCAGCGGATGCTCTCGCTTACGCTGCGCAAGCTGGAACGTGACGGGCTGGTGATCCGGACGGCTTACGCCGAGGTGCCGCCCCGCGTGGAGTACGAACTGAGCGATCTCGCGGCGACCCTGATTCCGCATGCGGTCGCGCTGGCTAACTGGGCCATCGAGCACAACCCTGACATCAACGCCCACCGCGCGGCCTACGACGCGAGCGCCGCGGCGCCTGATCGTGAAAGGCCGCCGGAGAGTTAGCTCGCGTGGCCGTGGTCTGCGGCATCTGCATGCGACAGTGAAACAGAGCTTAGACAAGGGGAAAGCGATTTAGGCACAACAGGGGGAACTGATGCCGAAGTACATCACCCGAATGAGCTACTCGAGTGGCTCGTGGGCGCGCATGATTAACAATCCCGGCGACCGGCATACCGCGTTAACGCGTGTCATGGAATCCCTCGGCGGCACGCTGGAATCTCTGTACTGGCAGTTCGGGACGCAGGACGCGCTCGCCATCGCGGATTTCCCTGACGCGGTCAGCGCCGGTGCAATGAACACCGCGGTCACGAAAACGGGCGCTTTCAAGATGGTGGAAACGCATGAGCTGCTGACCCAGAAGCAACTCAACGACATCCTTTTGCTGGCAAGAGGCGTTGCAGAGGACTTCGAGGTGCCCGGACACGCGGACTGAGGCGCTCTCAGGCCGCTTACGGGTCCGGTGAGCATCCGCAGTTAACGGCCATTGGCCTGCCGGGCAGCGGCCGGGAAGAAAATGTCCCGCACTTCGCGGGCGGCGTAGAAGACCAGCACGTACGCGGCGGCCGGATCGGCCCACCACCAGCCTGCGGTCGCGTTCAGGATGAGGCCCGCCAGGACCGCCAGAGCCAGGATGCCGTCGATCGTGGTGACCCGGCCCTCGGTTAGCAGAACCGGGTTGCCAAGTGCCCGGCCGGTGCGGGCCTTGCCTGCCGCGAGCATGAACATGACCAGGGCGGTCACCGCTGTCCAGCTGATTCCCAGCAGGGAGTGGCGCGGGTGGTAGGCGGTGACGAGCACAAAGGCTGACTGGATGAGCAGGTAGAGCGCCAGTGCCGCGAAGGCGTAACCGATCAGCCGCAGGCTGCGGCGCTGCCGGTCCTCGCCGGAGCCGGACAGTTCCCAGATGACGACGGCGGACGCGCCGATCTCAATCAGTGAGTCCAGGCCGAATCCGGCCAGGGCAACCGACCGGGCCGAGATAGCCGCGAAAGCCAGGACGACGATTCCCGCGACGTTCCAGCCGAGAGTGACGTACTCCAGCGCGAATCCGCGCCGGAGCAGCGACGTGCGCGCGGCTTCATCCGTGCTCGTCACGGCAGCATTCTCTGCCTCGCTCGTTGCGACGCCGACCACCGCCGGGTGCTCTCTGCAGAACCCGTCAGCGACCGGCCGGGCGGACCCGGCCGACACTCAGGTAGATGATGCCGCCGAGCGGCACTGAGACAGCGCAGAAGACCGCCCACCCCCATTTGGGCAGGTAGCGGACCTCGGCTGTCCGGGCCAGGGAGGTGAGGCAGAGGGCGACGAACCCGGCACCGGCCACGAACAGCAGGGCGAGCGGCCATGCGTTGTCCGGGTGGAAGAGCAAGATGAGTCCGATGGTGAGCCCAACCACGCTTAGGTAGATACTCACGCCCGCGATCAGGCGCAGGATGAGTGCCGCCCGCGTCATGACGAGTGGCCCGCGAGCTGCCCGGCGCAGGCTACGGGCGCTCCGGCCGGTGTCGGCGGCATAGAAGAGAGCACGCGCAAAGCGCAGGGGCGCGAACCGGGCGGCGGGATCGTGCAGGATGGCGGGAAGCTCGCTCGTCCACTCGCGGCAGCGCTCGTCGCGGATGTCATCGGGCAGGTGGCGGCAAGCGCGGCGGATGAGGTACTCGGCGATGCGCTGCACGATGTCCCTTGCGCTCATGGCGTGCGCCCGGGTGCTGGCTTAGCCGTGCCGTGCATACTGCGCGCCGTGGCACGGGCCGCCTGGGCGAGTTCGAGGCGAGCGACGCGGATGCCCTCCCCGGTCAGCTGGTAGTACTTACGCGGCGGGCGCCCGTTCGCATCCTCGCGCACCGGCTCCCATTCGGAGGTCACCAGGCCCTGATCCTGCAAGCGGGCCAGCATCGGGTAGAGCGTCCCGCTGGGGAGCCTGGCCGCTTTCATCAGGTCGTATCCGTAGCGGCGGGCTGACGGGTCGTCGAGCAGCGCCCGCATCAGGCGTTCCAGCGCCCCGGTTAGCTTCACGACTGCAGCCTACATATGTAGCCTACATATGTCGAGAGAAGAAGCGCCTGCGGTGGTAACCAGCGCCGCGAGGTATCTGCGCGCGTCCTGAGCTAACAGCGCCACGCACGGCGGCCATCGACTTCAAGAAAGTTGACGGTTCGCCGTCCGGTACCGACTCGGGCGACCTCGCATACACCGCGGAGTACGCCTACTTGCTCGTCCGTCACGCGAATCGATCAGCCACGGTGGCGAGACTGTCAAGGGACCGAGTGATGGTTCCCAAGTCGGCCATCGGGATTCCTACGACGAGTCGTTGTGCTTCGAGACTCTGGTAGAGCTCCGCCTTCCTGAGGAGGACGTCCATCGCTTCGCTGTCCTCGTAGTACCAGGGGTCCCGTGGTGTCCGGGATACTCCAAGGCTCACCGTCAGGAGTGGCTGAGGCCGTCCCGATTCGGCTGCCATCGCTCGCAACCTCCCCAGCCTTGTGGGGAGCTCCGGGCTGTCGAGCGGGTACCAGCCGTCGGCTAGGTCCACGAGCTGGCGGAGCTGCCATTCGAAGCCAGGCGCGCCCAGCAGGATCGGAGGGTGCGGCTTTTGAACCGGCTTGGGCCAGACCCATGACTCGGTAAACGATCCGTACTTGCCTTCGTGGGCCACTGTTTCTTCTGTCCAGAGTCGCTTTAGCACAGCCAACTTCTCTGCGAAGACCTCTCGGCGCGAGTCCCACTGCACACCGTTGTTCTCAAGCTCGGGCTTGTTCCAGCCGTAACCGACTCCGAACTCCAAACGGCCTCCTGACACCATGTCAAGGGTGGCGGCGGCCTTGGCGAGATGGAACGAGTTGTGTTCAGCTACGAGGATGATCCCGGTGCCGAACCGGATGGTGCGCGTGACGGCGGCGGCGGCCGCGAACGACACGAACAGGTCGGGGAAATGTGTGTAGAACTCTGGACCGAGCGCGCCGGTCCCCGAGAACACAGTGCTTACAGGGATGTGGCTGTGCTCGCCTTGGAAAATCGACTCCAGCCCTCTTTCCTCGGCGAGGATCGAGACCTCGGTGATCGACGGCGTGGTGTCGTTAAGAGCAGTCACTATCCCTATGTGCATGTTCGGGAACATACGTTACTTGGCGCCAATTCGACAGGTACTAACGGCCACAAGATCGACCTGAGAATCTGCGACCTTGGCGAGACGGCTAACACGAAGAACCGACCTAGACTCACGGGCGGACCGTCAAGGCGAGGGGAGGGGATTGAACTGAGAGCTAGCGTGACAAGTACCGGGCGGGGTCGTGGCCGGCCGCGCTCGGGGCATTGGGCATCTCGGCCTCAGCCCTCTTGTTCACCCTCGCCAACGTCGAACCTGCCAGTAAACCTCGTGCTGTGGATCCACACGATCGCAGGCGTCGGAGCCAGGCTGCTGTCCTCGGTAACCTGCAGGTTTAGTTCGTCGCTGTACTCGCATGGGCAGTCTTGCGTCGGCGTCCGGACCAGTTCTAGTCACGCTCCCGATCGTCCTTCTGGGTGTTGTCCTCGTGTCCGGGATGATCGGAAGAGGCAGCACCGCACTTCATCCCGCGGCGGGAGTGATAGTCGGACTGACCACCAGCGTGTTCCGGCTACTTGTACTGACTCTGACGAGCTGCATTGTCAGCTGGCTGCTCATCACGTGGTCGTTGCCACGACTCACTGCAACAGCGTCGGCACTTGTCCTCCTCCCCGGAGAAGGCAGGAGCGCTAATTGCCGGTGACATCGTCCTTCGCCAGCTACCGAGCATGCTCCAGATCCTCGGAGCGGCTCTGGTGTGCGGAGGCGTACTGGTAGCTGTAAGAAGCCGCGGCGACAGACGAGAACAGGTCAGTCGAACAGCTTCCAGTGACCCTCGGAGACGACAGCGACCTCGCCGTCGATGACGGTGATGGCGGTCTGGTCGTCGATGGCGTAGCCCGGCCCGTCGAGCGCGGCGGCCCAGCGCTCCGCGTCGGCTAGGGTAAACCCCGGCATGTTCGGGTGGTCGAGGTGCGGAAAGATGCTGAAGTCGACCAGCCCGAGTGCCTGGACGCTGCCCGTGGGCGCGAGTGCCTGGACGCTGCCCGTGGGCGGCTGCCAGTCACTCATGTCCTGGCCTAGGTGGGGCGCTGCCACGAGGCTCCCGGCGCTCACCCCGACCCATACGGTGTGCCGAAGTGAAGGCAGGACGTCGGCCGCGCCGGACTGCCACAGCCAGTGCGCCAGGTACAGCGGATCGCCACCGCCCACCAGAAGAGCGTCGGTTTCCCGGACGATGGGGATCCACTGCGCCGCGTCGATGCTGGGGAGCGCTGTGAGCTCGAGCAGGCCGAGAGACTTCCAGCCGATCTCGCACAGCGGAGTCATCGCGCGGCCGGAGACGATGCGCCACGCGGCAGCGGGGCCACCCGCGGGGTACGCCGCCGTCGGGATCACCAGGGCGCTGGCCTCGGCGATGGGCTTGCCCAGCATCTCGACGAGCGTGTTGGCGATGCTCGTGTTCTTGATGCCAGCGGAGGTGAGGAGAAGGTTCATGTCTGTTTTACGATCTCGTCCTCCCGGATCCGACACTGGTGTGGTCATTCACTGCGCCTTTCTCCCGCGACGGTTGACGGCCGGTGGCCACGTCATCACCTGAGGGCCGGGCCGAGGGCTGCCCTCGGCAGCCACCATCTCAGAGACTGGCGAGCACTTCCGAAACCATCGGATCCAGGACGAGTCCTGCTTCTCTGTCAGTCCGCCGACCATGGTCAGTGCCGGTTGTCGTAGCAGATCAAAGGCCATCATGGCCGGTCAGGGAGGGCAGTAGATCCCCAGCCTGGCCGAATTACCGGCCGAGCAGCCCTAGCACGCCGATCAAGCAGTTCAGTCACAGCAGCCATCCCTGGGATTGCGCAACCGTGGTTGACCATTCTGCCCCCGTCCTTCTCATAGGCGGCAAAACCAGGTGAGTGGCTGCCGGGTCCAGGGCCGGCGGAGCCGATCGCGTGCGACGGCCTGCAGGGCCATCCCGGACGCGGTGGCCGCGATCCGGACAATTGAAGCCGAGGAAGACGGAACCCGCCGGCGCTGGGTCGGTGAACCTCTGGATCAGTACTGCTATCGGTTCGGGACGCCGCGGTCCTGCCGGGCGCACATCCCAAGGTGGAGCCCGGCTCGGGGAGCGCCGGACGCGGCGCCGCAGGCAGCGGTTCCTGGATGACGCCGTGCATGGTCTCGCCGGAGAACCCGGCAAAGTCGATGGACACCTTCGGCTGCTCGAAGCAGGAGATCGCCGACATCCTGAGCAAGCTCGCCGTGGACGAGCTGAAGCGCGGGACCAAGCGGGCGGCCGGGGAAGCCATCGGGCGCGCAACGGGCACGAAACCGCAGAAAGACGGGCTAGTGATCGCTGACCAGCCCGATTGGATGGGCCTGACCTGCTGCGTCAGGTTGCGCGCCTGGCAGGACTCGAACCTGCGACCGGCTGCTTAGAAGGCAGCTGCTCTATCCGGCTGAGCTACAGGCGCCACGCGCACATTGTGCCCGATGCAGATCACGTAGCGGACACGCCTTGTCGTTCGGGTCGCTGCTTTCTCCGCCAGAATTGCCTATCGTCGTGTCCCATGCCCCGCCGCCCGCTGCCGCCCTCAGAAAGACCCCAGGTCAGCCGAATGCCGGTCATGACCAGCAGCCTCACGGCGGGGCGCCGGGGTGAGTGCCGGCGGTGAACGGGGCGTTACTGATCGGGGGCACGACCGCAGGCTCAGGCAAGAGCGCGGTCGCCGCCGGGCTATGCCGCTGGCTGCACCGTCAGGGTGTGCGGGTGGCGCCGTTCAAGGCGCAGAGCACCTCGCTCAGCTCTTTCGTGACTGCCGACGGCGCGGAGATCGGCCGGGCCCAGGCCATGCAGGCCGCGGCTTCCGGGCTGGAACCGGACGCGCGGATGAATCCGGTCCTGCTGAAGCCCGCCATCGGAGGCAGCGAGGTCGTCGTGCTCGGCCAGGCCGTCGGAGTGGTCGACCGGACCGGCTACGCCGAGAACGCCGAGCGGCTGCTCGACGTGGCGCTGGACAGCCTCGGTCAGCTGCGCCGCGAGTTCGACGTCGTGATCTGCGAGGGCGCCGGCAACCCGGCCGAGATCAGCCTGCTCGGCCCCGACATCGCGAACACCGAGCTCGCCAGGACCGCCGGCCTGGCCGCGCTGCTGGTGACCGATGCCGGCACCGGCGGCTCGCTGGCAGCGCTGTACGGCACCATCGCCCTGCTCAGCCCCGAGGATCAGGCTCAGCTGGCCGGCTTTGTCATCAACAAGGCCCGCGCCGGCGGCAGCGACGGCCTGGAGCCCGGCCTCGGCCTCCTGCGCAGCCTCACCGGCCGCCCGGTGCTGGGCGTGCTGCCCTGGACGCCGGGGCTCTGGCTGGATGCGGAGGACTCGCCCGGCTGCGACACCCGCCCCCGTCCGCTGGCGGCCGGCGGCCCCCACGGCCACGAGGTGCTCCGCGTCAGCGTCGTGCGCCTGCCGCGGATGAGCAGCTTCACTGACATCGACGCCCTGGCGGCCGAGCCGGGCGTGCTGGTCAGGATGGCCGCCACCGCCGAGGAGCTGGCCGACGCTGACCTCGTGATACTGCCGGGGTCGCGGGCCACCGTGGCTGATCTTGCCTACCTGCGGGAACGAGGCATGTCCGAGGTGATTGCCTCCCGCGCGCAGGCCGGTCGTCCGGTACTCGGGATCTGCGGCGGGTTTCAGATGCTTGCCGAGGAAATCTCCGACGACGTGGAATCGGGGGCCGGGACTGTGTCCGGTCTCGGGCTGCTGCCCGCCAGCGTGACGTTCACCGAGGCGAAGACACTCGGCCGCCCGGCCGGAACTGCGTACGGGGTTCCGGTCTCCGGCTACGAGGTCCATCACGGCCAGGTGACCGTACGCGGGATCAGGGCAGAGCCGTTCCTTGACGGCTGCCGCAGCGGCGCGGTCTGGGGCACGAGCTGGCACGGCACGCTCCAGAACGACCAGTTCCGCCGGTCGTTCCTGACTGACGTCGCCGCGTTCGCCGGACGCGACTTCAAGCCGGCCGCGGACACCAGCTTCGCCGCGCTGCGCGAGGCCAGCCTGGACCTGCTCGGCGATCTGGTCGCTGACAATCTCGACACTGACGCGGTGCTGCGCCTGATCGAGGGCGGGCCTCCGCCGGGGCTGCCGGCCCTGCTGCCTGCGGCAAGCCCTCCTGACGGCCGGCAGCCCAACGGCCGGTCGGCCCTGAACGGCGGGCGGACCGTAGCCGCCCGGCAGACCGTAGCCGCCCGGCTAGGCCGTCGTCTCCCGCGCTGCCGCGGGCACCTGGTCCCCGTCTGCCCCGGCCCCGGCGAGGGTGGAGTTGCGCAGCGCCGGGATCAGCGCGCCGAGAACCAGCGCCCCGGCCACGCAGGCCAGGCCGCCGCTGACCACGGAGAACACCGGCGACACCAGCCCTGCCACCCAGCCCGCCTCGACGTTGCCCACGGCCGGGGCGCTGTTCACCTGAGCGAGGTACAGGCTGGAGACGCGGCCGCGCAGCTGATCGGGGGTGTAGCGCTGGAGCAGCGCGTTCCGCAGGACCTCGGAGATCAGGTCACCGAAGCCGGCCAGCGCCAGGAAGAACAGCGCCAGCGGCAGGCTGTCCACCAGGCCGAACAGGGCGATGGCGGCTCCCCAGACAATGCCGGCGCCGATCACGACCCGGCCGGGCCGGCGGATCCGCCCCGTCCAGCCGCTGGTCGCCGCGCCGACCAGGGCGCCGAGTCCGGGTGCTGCCACCAGCAGGCCGAACGTAGCCGGGCCGCCGTGGAAGTGCGTGCTGGCCAGGGCCGGGAACAGCGCCGACGGCATGCCGAAGATCATGGCGTTGGTATCGATGAGCAGCATGCCGCCGACGACGCCGTTGTGCCGGACGTAGCGGAATCCCTCGGCCAGCGACTTCAGGCCCGGCCGCTGCGCCCGCACCGTCGGCGGCAGCGGCGGCAGGCCGAGCATGGCCAGCCCGAACACGGCGAAGCACACGGCGTCGATCGCGTAACAGCTGGCCAGCCCTGGCCCGGCGATGAGCAGCCCGGCGATGGCCGGGCCGCCGAGCTGGCCGATCTGGTTCGCGGTCGCGTTCAGGGCCGCGGCCGCCGGGCAGCTTGGCGATGCCGACCAGCGCCGGCGTCGTTGCCGTGGACGCCGGGGACGCGAGCCCGGAGCACAGGCCGATGCCGAAGGTGATCACGTAGAGCGGCCAGAGTGCCGGGTGCGCGAGCAGGCTGTTGACCATCAGCAGCGCCGCGAGAATCGCCTGCGGCAGCTGGACGGCCATGATCAGCGTCCGCCGGTCGTGGCGGTCGGCGAGCATGCCGCCGGCCAGCAGCCCGATGAACATCCCGGCGCTGGCCGCCAGGGTGAGCAGGCCCACGGCCAGCGAGTCGTGCGTCAGCGAGTAGACCTGCCAGTCGGCCGCGGTGGTGGCGACCGCGTTCCCCGCCATTGACACGAAACGCCCGCTGAACAGCAGCCGGTAGTCGCGGCTGTCGCGCAGCGGGGCCAGGTCGATGACGATCTGCCCGATGCGCACTGCTCAGCTCCGAGTTGAGGGGAACGGCCTGGTGTCGCAGGCCGCGGGCCCGCTCCTGCGCGGCGGCCGCCTAGGCAGGTTACTTGCTGATAAGCAACGGTCGCGCGGCGGGCGCGGTCAGGCGCCGGGCCGGCCTCGATGAGCTCGGCCTTGTCGAACTCCCAGTACGCCCGCAGCGCGGCCAGCTGCCCGGCGCCGTTGCCGCGGTAGGTGTAGACGCCGTGCACGACCGCGACGTGCCTGCCGCCGGGCAGGACGGTCCGGATGATGCCCACGTCGGCGACCTCGTCGCCGCACAGGTAGGAGCTCTCGATCTCGAAGGTGATGAGGTCGTTCGGGGCGATGACCGTGTCGTAGAAGGCCGCGATGGCCGCCGGGCCGCGATGACCGGCGCCGTCCGGGTCGAACGGAGAGGGCCCGACCGGATCCTGGACGACCGCATCAGGGGCGAACAGGCTCAGCCACCCGTCGCGGTCCTTCGCCCGGACGGCCGCCTGGGACCGGCGCGCAAGCTCACGTGCCGTGTGCGTCTGGTCCGCCATGGCAATGCTCTCCTTCCGGGCAGGACGGCCGCCGCAGGGCAGCGCCGTCGCCCAAAAGTAGATCAGTTCCTCATTTCGGCTTCAACCGGGCCGCCGCTGCAGGTGAGAGCGACACGAACCACGGCTACCGCTCCTAGCAGCGGGTATGTGGGACAGTTGATCGACTCAACCGAAGGAGTGACATGGCTCTGCCAACACTTACCCCAGAGCAGCGCGCGGACGCGCTGGCTAAGGCGCAGGCTGCCCGTAAGAAGCGCAGCGAGCTGCTGGCTTCAGTCAAGGCCGGCAAGGTGAGCATCGCCCAGGTGCTCGCGAAGACCGACGACATCACCAAGAAGACCAAGGTTGCCCAGGTCATCAAGGCGATGCCCGGGTACGGCCCGGCGAAGGCCGCAGCCGTGATGGAAGAGGCCGGCATCGACGACAACCGTCGGGTCGGAGGTCTGGGCGAGCAGCAGCGCAAGAAGCTGCTGGAGGCAGTTGCAGGCTGAGCTGAGCCCGGGCGGCCCCTCGTGACGGCTCAGGCCGTTATGGCGCTGCCCGGCTCGGGCCTGATCCGCCTGACCGGCACCGACTGACCGGCACTGACCGACCGGCACCGGCTCACGGCATACCGCAGCGCAAACAGGGCGTCTGGTGCCAGGCCGGGGCATCACGCATACCTGCGGGCTGAGTGCGTGCTCTTTAACGGCGGGAACGAGGCGTGTACGGCTCCGGCCTGATTCGGCATGATGAGGGTCTGGCCCGCGAATCAGCGAGCACCCTGTCGCCAGCCCGCTGGAGCGCGGCGGACGAGGAGCACGAGATGCATCAGCCGCCCATCCCGCACGTTGCCAGCGCCGACCCTGAGGTCGCGGATCTCATCGAGGCCGAGGCCAGCCGTCAGCGTGACAAGATCAGGCTGATCCCGTCCGAGAACTACGTGTCCGTCGCCGTGCTGGAGGCCAGCGGCACCGTCCTGACGAACAAGTACTCCGAGGGCTACCCCGGCAGGCGTTACTACGAGGGCCAGCAGTTCATCGACCCGATCGAGCGGCTGGCCTGTGAGCGCGCGGAGCAGCTGTTCGGCGTCGACCACGCCAACGTCCAGCCGTACTCCGGCTCGCCCGCGAACCTCGCGGTGTACCTGGCCTTCCTGGCGCCGGGGGAGACCGTGATGGGGATGGCGCTGCCGATGGGCGGCCACCTGACCCACGGCTGGCCGGTCTCCGCGACCGGCAAGTGGTTCCGGTCCGTGCAGTACGGCGTGCGAGCGGACACCGGCAGGATCGACTTCGATGAGGTCCGCGACCTGGCCAGGCGCGAGCGGCCCAAGGTGATCTTCTGCGGCGGGACGGCCATCCCGCGGACGATCGACTTCCCGGCCTTCAGCGAGATCGCGAACGAGATCGGCGCGGTCCTGGTCGCGGATATCGCGCACATCGCGGGCCTGATCGCCGGCGGCGCGCATCCCTCGCCGGCCGGCTACGCCGAGGTGATCACGACGACGACGCACAAGACCCTGCGCGGGCCGCGCGGCGCGATGATCATGTCGGTGGCTGAGCATGCGCGGGCCGTGGACAAGGCCGTTTTCCCCGGCCTGCAGGGCGGCCCGCACAATCACACCACCGCCGCGATCGCGGTCGCGCTGCGAGAGGCGGCCCAGCCGTCGTTCCGCTCGTACGCGCACCAGGTCGTCGCGAACGCGCGGGCGCTGGCCGATGCGCTGCTCGCGCGCGGCTACACGCTGATCTCCGGCGGGACGGACAACCACCTGATCCTGATGGACCTCACCGCTCAGGGCATCGCGGGCAAGCCCGCGGCCAGGGCGCTGGACCGCGCGGGCATCGAGGTGAACTACAACACCGTGCCCTTTGACCCGCGCAAGCCGTTCGACCCGTCAGGCATCAGGATCGGAACGCCCGCCATCACCACCCGCGGCCTGACCGAGGAGCACATGCATCAGATCGCCGCGTGGATGGACGCGGCGATCACTGCCGCGGCCAAGGACGACGAGGAGGCCATCGGGCGGATCGCCGCGCGAGGTCACGGACCTGCTGGCGGCCTTCCCGATGCCGGGCTGGGCAGCGTCCTGAGCTGCGAGCTTGCCTACGCCGATGCCACGCGAATGTATGTTCGAATGTAGTAAGTCTGCCTGTCTTCCCCTGGGCGGTACAGCCGGTGCCGGTGCGGTGCCAGGGCCAGGGAGCGACGGGATGCGCGGTATCCGCGGCGAGCCAGTCGAGGTCTGGCTGCGGCATGGCAGGCCAGCCAGGTTCGTCTGGCGCGGGCGGATGTACACCGTGATGTTCGTTCTCGATCACCGCAGCCCGCCGGCTGCGCCGCCGGCCAGTCCTGATGCCGTTCCCGGCCGCGAGTGCTGGCGGGTCGAGGCGGCGCCCGAGCGGTTAGTGCCGGCGACGGCGTATGAATTGTGCCGGGATCTCGTTACTGACCGGTGGTCACTCTGGCGCCTTGCCTGATCTGCGCGCACGGACGTAAAGCCGGCTTCCGCGCAATTGCCATGCGTCTTCTGGCAATCAGGCAATGAGCCGGGCGTGTCGCGCGCGTGAGCCCATCATCGGCAACTAACGTAATCTTCCTGAGCGCTTAGCCTTAGCGCCATTGCCGCGTTATGGCGACAGCCGAGTGCCGGGATCAATGCGGACGATGTGCCGCTGATCCCCTGCTCAGCGCCTTGTCGGGGGACAAGGCGGATACGGGGAGGATGTAGCTCGTCATGCCTTCGGGGGTACGACCGTGCACGCGAACTACTGCACCGGATCCGGAACCGGAAGAAGAAATTAGGCCTGCTTCCGCCGGTCATTGTCGTCTTCTTGGCGCTGATATCTGGTGCATTCCGTGCTGCCCGCTGCCGCGGATCAGCCAGCCGTCTGCTCTCCGGAACAGAAAGCCGGTACTGGTCATGTTTCGTACGTGGTTGACGCGGTATCCGCTCGCCGTTATCGCGACCTGCGCGCTGGCAGTCGCCGGCCTGGCCTGGCCCGGTTCTGCCGCCGCCGCCACTGCGGTTAAGGCGGTGTCCTACCGCGGCTACCGGTTTGAGGTACCCGCATCGTGGCCGGTGCTCAGGCTGGCCAGGCATCGGGACACGTGCGTTCGCTTCGACCTGCACGCGGTCTACCTGGGCACGCCGGGATCCGATCAGCACTGCCCGAGCTGGCTGCTCGGGACGACCGAGGCGATCGTGATCCAGCCCGGACCGGCGGACGCCGTCCGCGAGTCGCAGGAAAATCCGGTGTCCGATCAGATCACCGCCAGCGCTCCCGGGATCGCCGTGACCGCGACCTTCGACACCGATCCGGCCGCGATCTACCGGGTACTGGCAAGCGCCGGGCTGGCCGCGCCGTCCATCGTGGCGCCGGACCCGGCCGCGCGGGCATCAGCCGGCCAGGCCGCGGGCTCAGCCGGCGCCGGGGACGCATCGGCCGGGACCGCGGCCAGCGAGCAGGCCGCGTCGGTCGGCCAGGACAGCGCCTCCGCCGACGCGTCCGTGGGGTATCCGGCCCTTCCGGCCTCGGTCGAGAACGATGTCGGCATCGGCTTTGACGTGTGCGCGGCGCCAAGCTCCGCGTACATGCGGACGTGGTGGCGCGACTCTCCCTACGGCGCCGTCGGCATCTACATCGGCGGTTCCGACCGGGCCTGCGACCAGCAGAACCTCACTCCGGGCTGGGTGCGGCAGCAGGCGGCGACTGGCTGGCGGTTCATCCCCATGTATGCCTGCCTGCAGGCATCGTTCGGCCAGCTGACGTCGCCGGCCGAGCCAGGGCGTGTCGGCGGCGAGGGACGCCGTCACGCAAGCCGAGCGGTTCGGCCTCGGCCCGCGCACGCCGATCTACTACGACATGGAGGCCTACAAGCCGGCGCAGAGCGGGGTAGCCCTGAGCTTCCTGTCGTCCTGGACGACCGAGCTGCACAAGCTCGGCTACAAGTCAGGCGTCTACAGCAGCTCAGACTCCGCTGTGTCGGACCTCGCGCGGACCTACAAAACGGGCCGGTACGTAATGCCGGACGCCATCTACGACGCGCTGTGGAACGGGTCGCGCAACGTCGCTGACGGCGTGTACAAGCCGGGGGAGTGGACCGGCGGGCGCCGCCTGCACCAGTTCAGCGGTGACGTCGAGCAGACCTACGGCGGTGACACGCTGGACGTCGATCAGGACTACCTCGACGTCTCGCTGGCAACTCCGGGCGGCACGCCGCAGGCGTCGCCGGGCGTCACGGCGTCCGGGGCCGCGCCCGCGGTGTTCTACGAGGGCTCGGATCACCGGCTGTGGGAGGACGCGAGAACCGCCGCGGGCAGGTGGAGGCGCACGGACCTTGGCGGCTATCTCACCGCGGCGCCGAGTGCCGTCCAGGTCAACTCGGCCACGGTGGAAGTGTTCTACCGCGGCAGCGGCGACGTGCTGTGGGAGCGCACCCGGACCTCGTCAGGCTGGCAGCAGGGGCGCACCCTCACGCAGATGGGCCAGATCGGGTCCCCGCACGCGGTCGCACAGCCCAACGGCGTCGTCGACGTGTTCTGGGCCGGGACGCACGACGATCACGCCTGGCACGCGCAGTACAGCCCGGGCGCGGGCTGGAGCGGGCCGCAGAATCTGGGCGGCAGCCTGGCCAGCGCGCCGTATCCGGTCGAGACGGCGTCGGGTCAGGTCCAGCTGTTCTGGAAGGGCACGGACGGCAGCCTGTGGCGCGCGGTGCGCAGCCTCGCGCGGTCCTGGTCCGCCCCGCAGGACCTCGGCATGGGCAAGCTCGGCGGTGCGCCGCAGGCGGTCGCGCTCAGCAGCGGCGAGGTCGACGTGTTCTGGGAGGGTGCCACGTCCCCGCATGCCGTCTGGTCCGCGGAGCTGCGGCCCGGGCACCCGGCGATCGGACCGCAGAAGCGCGGCGGGGTGATCGACGGCCAGCCCTGGCCAGCAGTCACGGCCGGTGCTGAGCGCATCCTGTTCCGCGGCCCCGGCGGGCGGCTGTACTCCATCGGCCGGCTGGCCAGCGGTGGCTGGGGCACGCCCGCGGCGGTCCGGGCCGCCACCGGCCTGCGGTCAGCGCCGTACGCGGCGGCCAGTTCCGGCACCAGCGCCCTGCAGGTGTTCTGGACCGGCGCCAGGGAGCGGCTGTGGACGGTGCGGCTGACTCAGCCAGGCGGCTGGCACGAGCCGGTCAATCTCGGCGGCCGGACCTAGCCCTCCGGTCAGTTGCTGATCACGCTCGCTGTGCTGCGCCACTGAACCGTCGGCAGCATCGCCTCGGGGCGTACCCGGTGCGCGTACCGCCGGGTGATCTCGAACAGCGACTCGATCAGCGTGTCCGAGAGCAGGTGCGCCTCCAGGCCGAGCTTCTCCAGCCCGGTGTGCACGACATTGAAGTAGTGGTCCTCGAGCTCGACGCGAGGGTTCTCGATCTGCTCGATGCGGACGGGGCCGGGGCTCGCGGCCGCGACAGTATCGGCCAGCTCGCGCACCGACATGGTCTGGGTCAGCTGGTTGAACACCCGGAACTCGCCGCGCTCGGCCGGGCTCTCGCAGGCCAGCTGGATGCAGCGCACGGTGTCGCGGATGTCGATGAGGCCGCGGGTCTGACTGCCGTTCCCGTAGACGGTCAGCGGAAGGCCGGCGACGGACTGGATCACGAACCGGTTGAGCACGGTGCCGAAGACCGCGTCGTAGTCGTACCGGGTGGCGAGCCGGTCGTCGGCAGCGGTCTCGTCCGTCTGCTGGCCGTAGACGATCCCCTGGTTCAGGTCGGTCGCGCGGATGCCCCAGGCGCGGCAGGCGAACTCAATGTTGTGGCTGTCGTGCACCTTGGACAGGTGGTAGAAGGAGCCGGGCCGCTTCGGGTACAGCACCCGGTCGGTCCTGCCGTTGTGCTCGAGCTCCAGCCAGCCTTCCTCGATGTCGATGTTGGGCGTGCCGTACTCGCCCATCGTGCCGAGCTTGACGAGGTGGATGTCCGGGTCGGTCTCGGCGATCGCGTACAGCACGTTGAGGTTGCCGACGACGTTGTTCGTCTGGGTGTACACCGCGTGCTTGCGGTCGACCATGGAGTACGGCGCTGCCCGCTGCTCCGCGTAGTGCACGATCGCGTCAGGCCGAAACTCGCGCACCATGTGATAGGTGAAGTCGGCGTCGCAGAGGTCGCCGATATACAGCGGGATCTGCTTCCCGGTCAGGTCACGCCAGGTGCTGACCCTGGTCTGCAGCGGCTCGATCGGGACGAGGCTGTCCACGCCCATCTCGAAGTCGTAGCCCCGCCGTGCGAAATTGTCGGCGACCGCGACCTCGTGTCCTGCCGCGGACAGATGAAGGGCGGTCGGCCAGCCCAGGTAGCCGTCACCGCCGAGAATCAGGATTTTCATTCAGGTCCGCCCGCCGTCCGGTCCATCGAAGTCGCTGACCTATCCTTGATGTCCGCTGGCATTGTCAGCAGCCGGATGCGTGCCGTCACCAGCTGGTGACCAGCCGTTCCGCTGCCGCCACACGGATCATCCGGGGCTCGGAGGGTTTCCCGCGAAGCCCTCCTCGGGTTCCCGTACTGTAATACCTGTCGCTGTCAGAAACACCAGTTCAGCCACAGCCGCCCGTCAAGCCTAGGGAATCCATGAGTTCCGTATCGGAGAAGATCCTCGCGGCCGCCTGGCGCATAGTTCCCGCGCCGCTCGAGCGCAAGCTCCGCACCGAGGCAGGGACGCGGTTTGCCCGGTTCGTGCCGGTCGCCATCGTCGCGGTGATCACCAGCCAGGTCGTGCTCGGCCTGCTGACCGGGCCGGTCAACCTGAGCGCTGGTGCCTCCGGCGTCATCGCATCGATGGCCGCGGCGCTGGTCAGCTACCTGCTCAGCCGCTGGGCGTGGGAGCGCAAGGGCAAGCCGGACTGGCTGCGGGAGACCCTGCCGTTCTGGGCGGTATCCATTGCCGTCTGGGTCATTCTCGGCCTGACGTCGCACTACGCGAGCGTGTGGGCGCACGACATGGGCTACACCCATTTCAAGAAGCACCTGGTCGTCCAGGGCGCGTATTTCCTGATGAACTGCGTCACCTTCGTGGCGCGATTCCTGATCTTCCATTACCTGCTCTTTAAGGATCGCGACCGCGACGAGGAGGCGGCGGCCTCCGTCGGCGCCGACCTGGCGACGGCCGAAGTGCCGGCCAGCAGCGACACCGGCCCGATGTCGATGGTGTCCGGCGACTCACCGCCCCGGCGCTGACCGCCAGCGAGATCCTGGACCGGTCGGACGCCGGCCGCGGCCGTGAGCTGTGACCGTGGCGCCGGACTGTGCGTTCCCGTCCTGATCCTCGGCACCGGGTAACCCCGCCTGCCGGCCGGACGCCGGTAACGCAAGCCAGGCGATGCGGGACCCTGCCTGCCGGCGCTGTGCCATGCTGGGATGCCGGGGCGTCTGCCGGGGATGCGCTGGTCGCGCCGGCGATTCGCAGTTCCGTCAGGAGGGCGCAAGGAGGTGCGGGCGTGACCTGGCCGGATGGGGCGCCAGCCGTGATGAGCCCGGTAGCCGAGGAGTCGTACCGGATCCTGCGCTCCAGGATCGATTTCTCCCGGCTGCCGCGATTCAGCCGCGACGTGACTGAGCGCGTGATTCACGCCAGCGCTGACTTTGATTACTTCACCGACCTGGTCTGCGACGAGGACTCGCTGGCCGAGGCGGTCGCGGCGCTGGCCGCGGGCGCGCCGGTCATCGCCGATACCACGATGGTCGCCGCCGGCATCACCGGCAGCCCGGTGCTCTGCAAGGTCAGCGAGCCGCTGACGCAGCGCCTGTCGAGGACGGCATCGATCACCAGGGCCGCGGCCGCGGTCCGGCTCGCCTTCGGCGAGGTCGGCCCCGGCGCGGTGTGGGTTGTCGGCGGCGGTGCGGCCGCGCTGGCCGAGATTCTCAGCCGTCAGGTCGAGCCGGCCTTCGTGATCGGCCTGCCGGTCGGATTCGTCGGCGCCGCCGAGGCCAAGGACGCGCTGCGGGCCTCCGGCCTCCCGTCGGTCAGCAACGTGTCGGAGAAGGGCGGCCCGGCCGTCGCGGTCGCTGCGTTCAACGCCCTGCTCGGGAACGCCCTCGAGGCAGCCGGCACGTATGCAGGCTGGGGGCCCGAGGGGCCGCCCGCGGGCCTGGCTGACGACGACAGTGCTGGCTGACGACAGTGCTGGCTGACGACGACAGTGCCGGCTGAGGCCGGGTACCTTGTCCTCCGATATGAATGCTTTCCCGGCCGGTGAGCGCGAGGCTGTCTACCGGGTGATCGAGGAGCGGCGGGACGTGCGCCGCGACTTCCTCCCGGACCCGGTCCCTGCGGACGTGCTCGAGCGGGTGCTGGCAGCGGCCCACCGGGCGCCATCGGTGGGGTTCTCCCAGCCCTGGGACTTCATCGTGATCACCGATCCGGCCCGGCGGGCCAGGATCAGGGCACTCGCCGAGCAGTCGCGTGACGACTTCGCGGCGTCGCTGCCGGGCGCCAGGGCCCGCGCGTTCGACCGGCTCAAGACCGAGGCCATCCTGCAGACGCCGGTCAACATCGTGGTGACGTGCGACCCGACCCGGGGCGGCCGCCACACCCTCGGGCGGCATGCCCAGCCGCAGACCGCGGCCTACTCGAGCGTCCTGGCGGTGGCGAACCTCTGGCTGGCGGCCAGGGCCGAGGGCCTTGGCGTCGGCTGGGTCAGCTTCTTCAGTGAGCGTGAGCTGGCGGCCGAGCTCGGCCTGCCGGCGCACCTGGAGGTCGTGGCGTACCTGTGCGTCGGCTATGTCGGGAGCTTCGCCCCCGAGCCCGAGCTCGCCCTGGCTGGCTGGGCCCGGAGGCGGCCGCTCGGCTGGGCCGTGCACGCTGAGGAGTACGGCAGGCGGGAGCTGCCCGGCCGCGAGGCGGTCAGCCTCCTCGACGAGGTCCGTGCCGCGATCAGGCCGCTGGACGCCGACGCCGTGGCCGCGGCCCGGCAGCGCCAGGCCCAGCTGACCAAGCCGGCCGGATCGCTCGGCGTGCTCGAAGAGGTGTCGATCCAGCTGGCGGGCCTGGCCGGCGCGTGCCCGCCGCCGATGCCCGAGCCGGCCGCGGTCGCCGTCTTCGCGGCCGACCACGGCGTCCATGCGCAGGGGGTCACGCCCTGGCCGCAGGAGGTGACCGGCCAGATGGTGGCGAACTTCCTGGCCGGCGGAGCGGTTGTCAACGCGTTCGCCGCCCAGGCCGGGGCCGAGGTCGTCGTCGTTGACGTGGGCGTGGCGGCCGATCTGGACCAGGTCCCTGGCCTGCTGCCGCGCAAGATCGCCAGGGGCACCGCTGACTTCACCGCCGGACCGGCCATGAGCGAGGACCAGGCGGTGACGGCGATGGGCGTGGGCATCGAGGTGGCGCGCGACCTGGTCGCGGCCGGCAACCGGTGCCTGCTGACCGGCGACATGGGCATCGCGAACACCACTGCGTCCGCGGCGCTCATCTGCGCCTTTACCGGCCGCGACGCCTCCGAGGTCACCGGCCGCGGGACCGGCGTGGACACCGCCACGCTCGCCAGGAAGATCGACGTCGTGCGCCGCGGCCTGGCCCTGCATCACCCCGACCCGGCCGACCCGGTGCGCACGCTGGCCGCTCTCGGCGGTCTCGAGCACGCCGCCATCGCCGGGTTCATCATGGCCGGGGCTGCGCTCGGCGTTCCGGTCATCCTGGACGGAGTCATTGCCGGGAGCGCGGCGCTGGCCGCATGCGCCATCGCGCCGGGCGCCGCCAGCTGCCTGATCGCCGGGCACCGGTCAGCGGAGCCCGGCCATACGGTCGCGCTGGAGCACCTGGGCCTGCGGCCGCTGGTCGACCTGGACCTCCGGCTCGGTGAGGGGACCGGTGCACTGCTCGCGCTGCCGATCGTGCAGAGCGCAGTGCGGGCGCTGCGAGACGTGGCCACTTTCGACTCGGCAGGCGTTACCGAAAAGTAGCATTCCGGACTCGAACGTATGCCCGGTTATTAGTTATTATTGTGGTCTTATGCGGAGACTGTGCTGCGGCTCTGGCGCTGCCGGCGACCTGCGCTTCGGCGGCTGGCTGCCAGGATCTGGCCGTGCACTGGTTCATCTTGGAGCATTACAGCCGGTAATCTGCCCTAGCGGCGCACAATAGCCTCAAGGCCGGATACTGTCGGCCCAGGACTGGACAGGGCCGGGCTTTGCGGTCGAAAGTCGTGGTGGTGTGGCGTGTGCTGATGACCAGCGCAAACGCTGCCCGGCCGGTCGCGGCCCGGGCAGCGGCCAGGCAAGGCAGGCCTGACGGCGAAGGCATGGGCGGGGCAGGAGACCCGGAGTATGACCGAGGGACAGGACGCGGCGGCGGCACCAGTGCCGCACAGGGGAGCCGGCCATGCAGCCCCGGCTGCCGGCAGCCGGTCATTGTTCGCTGAGGTCCCCCTGTCTGCCCCCGTGCCCGCGAGCCCTCCCGGCACGGCGGCTGGGTCGCCCGCGACCGGATCACCCGAGACCGGATCGCCCGAGACCGGGTCGCGCGCGGCCGGATCGCTTACGGCTGGATCGCCCGCAGCTGGCGGTACCGGCTGGCCAGGCGGCGCGCAGCAGCATCGCGGACCGCTGGCCGATCCCGGCCGGCCAGCCTGGCATGGCCGCCACGAAGGCGGCCCCGCGGACGATGACGCGGCGCTGCCGGACGATGACGCGGCGCTGGCAGACGATGACGCGGCGCTGGCAGACGATGACGCGGCGCTGGCAGAGGATGATGCGGCGCTGGCAGACGATGACGCGGCCGCAGGACCAGCGACTGCCGGTCACCCAGGCTCCGCGACGCCGGCCGGGGGCTCGGCGACTCCGGCTGGCGCGCCCGATCACCAGGCCTGGCCGGCCAGCTCAATCTGGACCCGTGCGTCCGATGCCGGGCGGCCGGCCAGCGGACCGCCCGGTGCCGAGCCGGATGAGGACGTGCCGTTCGCGCGGGTGGACGCGAGGAAGCTGGAGGCCGCCCTGCTTGGCCTCCGGCATCCGGTCGTCACCGTCCCGCTGCTCTTCGAGGCGCCTGGCGTCGCCGAGGCCAGGGCCGAGCGGGTCAAGCTGCTGAGCCAGATCGACGATTACCTGCTGCCGCGGCTGCGGCAGTCAGGCGCGCCCATTCTCGTGGCGCTGGTGGGATCGACGGGCGCGGGCAAGTCGACGCTAATGAACAGCGTGGTCGGCAGGCAGGTGAGCGCCACCGGCATCCGGCGGCCGACCACGAACAGCCCGGTGCTTGCCTGTCATCCCGATGACATGCGCTGGTTTGCCGAGAACGTGTTCCTGCCCACGCTCCCGCGGGTCCGCCAGCAGGGGCTGGCCATGCCGGGCCGGGACGGGCTGCTCGTGCTGGCGGCCAGCGATGGCATGCCCAAGGGCGTGGCCGTGCTGGACACGCCCGACATCGACTCGGTCGTCCAGGCCCATCATGACTTCGCCCATCAGTTCCTCGACGCATCGGACCTGTGGCTGTTCGTCACGACGGCCCGGCGATACGCCGACGCGGCCGTCTGGGAGATGCTGAAGGACGCCCGCGACCGCGGTGCCGCCCTGGCCCTCGCGCTGTCCAGGGTCCCGCCGGCCGCCGGGGTTGAGCTGACCGAGCACTTCGACGCCATGCTCGAGGCCAACGGTCTCGGTGATGTCCGCCGGTTCATCATCCCGGAGACGGTCATCACCGATGCCCAGCTGCCGGCCGCGATCGCCGCCCCGGTCCGGGACTGGCTCGCCGACACCGCCCGGCGGGAGGACCGCCGGGTCGCGGTGCTGACGCAGACCATGTCCGGCGTCCTCGACACCTTCCGCAGCCGGGTGCCGGCCCTCGCGGGCCACGTGGCCAGCCAGCTTGAGCTGCGCGAGCAGCTGCGCCAGATCGTCGACTCCGTCTTCACCGCGAGTCTGGCCGACTTCGACCAGGCCACCGGCGACGGGTCGCTGCTGCGCGGCGAGGTGCTCGCGCGGTGGCGGGACTTCGCGGGGACCGGTGACCTGCTCCGCACGCTTCAGGTCCGGCGCGGCCGGGGCCGGCAGAAGAAGCAGCGCATGCCGGCCCGGGCGGCCGCGCTCAAGTCCGCGCTGGCTGCCAGCATGGTGTCCCTGGTAACCGCGACCGCCGCCCGTGCGGCTGAGCTCGTCGTCAGCGACTGGCAGCAGGAGCCGGCCGGCGCCGGCCTGCTCGCCGACCTGAGCTCAGCCGCCGGCGAGGGCGACCGCCGGACGGCCGCGGTGAGCGAGGCGGACTTCGTCGCGACGGCGCTCGCGGATCTCGGGCTCGTCGGCAGCGGGGACACCAGCGCGGACAGCCAGGATCCGGCAGCTCTCGCACGGGCCAGCGCCGGCCTGGCCGCTGCGGCCGAGCGGGCGGTCCGGGAGTGGCAGGAGCACGTTCTCCAGCTGGTCACCGAGGAGAAGGTCACCAAGCGGTCCATCGCCAGGGTCGTCTCCTTCGATGAGGAGTCGCTGGCGCTCGTGCTGACCATGGGCGCACTCGGTTATGCGGCGCCGGATGGCCCGCCAGGCGATGAGGCCGGCGCGGTGCCACAGCGCCTGCTGGAGTCCTTGTTCGGCGCCGGCCTGATGCGCGACCTGGGCGCCCGGGTGCGCCTTGACCTCCGGCAGCGGGTGGCCGACCTGCTGGGCGGGGAGGTGCACAGGTTCCTCGCGGTTGTCGACTCGGCCGGAGTGCCCGATGAGAGCGCGGCCGCGGAACTGATGCAGGCCGGGCAGGCGCTTGAGGAAGCACGATGACCGCAACCATGACGGCTCAGCTCGCAGACGGCACTGAGCGTGCCGGACTGTCCGCGCGGCTGACCGCCCTGTCCGAGCTGGTTGAGATCGGCGCCGAGCGCACCGGCCCGGACGGCTTCGGAGACGACCTGCTGACCGCTGCCGGCGACCTGCTCACGAGAGCCGGCGAACGGCTCATGCTGTCCGCGCGCCATACCGTGGTATCGCTCGCCGGCGGCACTGGCAGCGGAAAGTCATCGCTGTTCAACCGGCTGTCGGGCGCAGACTTCTCGACGGTGGGCATCACCAGGCCGGTGACCAGGGAAGCGCACGCCTGCGTCTGGGGCGTCGATGGCTCGGGCCCGCTGATGGAGTGGCTCGGCGTGCCGCGCCGGTACCGGTACGCCCGGGCGAGCGCGCTGGGCGGCGGCGAGCAGTCGATGGACGGGCTGGTCCTGCTGGACCTGCCGGACCACGACTCGGTCATGGGGCACGCGACCGACCTCGTCGATGAGCTGGTCGGGCTGTCGGACCTGATGGTGTGGGTCCTGGACCCGCAGAAATATGCCGACGCGGCCGTGCACCGCCGGTTCCTGGTGCCGCTGGCCGGGCACTCCGAAGTGGTCGCCGTCGTGCTGAATCAGGCCGACCTGCTGACAGCGGGCCAGATCGAGGACTGCGTGCATGACCTGCGGCGGCTCCTGGACTCTGAGGACCTGCAGGATGTGCAGATCCTGGTGACCTCAGCCAAGACCGGGGCTGGCATCGAGGACCTGCGCAGGCTTCTGATCGAGACGGTCACGGCACGGCACGCTGCCATCGCGCGGATCTCGGCCGATGTGGACAAGATCGTTGCCAGGTTCGAGCCTTACGGCGCTCCGGCAGCCGGCGGGTCGGTCATTCCGGGCGACGATACGGACTTGTACCAGGACAGCCTGCCGCCTGCGACAGCCGGGGAGCTCGCGTCGGACTTCGCCGGCGCGGCGGGCGTGTCAGCCATCGGAGACGCGCTGCGCAGCGCGCGCGAGCTCCGCGCCCTGGATTACGTCGGCTGGCCGGTGAGCTGGGTTGTCGAGCGGCTGACCAGCCCCGACCCGGTGCGGAAGATCCGGCTGGGCCGGCTGTGGGAAGAGCTGCGGGGCATCACCGCAGGCCCGTCCGGCGCGCAGCAGGCCGAGATCGACAATGCGCTCACGAGAGTCGCGGACGAGCGCGTGCCGGCTCTGCCCAGGCCCTGGTCGAGGACGGTCCGGGCGGCTGTGCGCTCGCGAGCGGAAGAGGTACCGGGCGTCATCGGTGCTGAGATCGGCGCGGCCCTTCCGGCCGGTGCCGTCGTGGACCGGTGGTGGCGCGTGGTCGGCGTCGTGCAGGGCCTTCTGCTCGGCTGTGTCTTCGTCGGGCTCGCCTGGCTCATCGCGCTGCTCATTCTCGGCGCCGGCGGCGTCGGCTCGGGAATGCCGAAGCTGTTCAGCGATGTCTGGCTGCTGCCCTGGTCGGTACTGATGATCGTGGTCGGCCTGGGCGGAGGCTGGCTCACGGCCAGAGTCTGCACGCGGGCGGTCAGCGATGCCGCTGAGACCGAGCGCGAGCAGCTGCTTGAGGACATCAGGCAGCGGATGATCGCGGTCGCGCGGGAGATGGTCGTCGATCCGGCCGACCGCGAGCTTGCGGAACTCGACCGCTTCCGGGCGGGGCTGCGAGTGGCAGCCGGAGACGGATTCGGCCGCTGAGACCTGCCCGGTCTCGCTACGTTCGGGCTGAGACCTGCCCGGTCTCGCTCGTGCGCTGAAACCGTGCCTCAGCACCCGGCCGGCTCGACGCGGATTCTCCCGCCGGATCGGCCCTGGAGGCCAGCGCTGGTCCACAGATCCTGACCCTGGGCTGGAGTTGTTCACAGCCAGCCTGCGGCCCGGGCGCTCCCGGCCGGGCCCGGCGCATCCTGGGCAGGCGCAGGCGGCGCAGGGCCGCCGGCAGTCTGCGGCGGTCGCTTCCCGGCCGGACGGTGCCGCCGCGCGGGACAGTGAGGAGCCCGGAGATGGCCAATGAAGCGAGCTTCAGCGTCAGCGGTTATGTTGCGACCGAACCGAAGCTGGGAGAAACCAAGGGCGGCGTCACGTCGCTGTACATGAGGGTCGGCTGGACACCGCGATGGCTCGACCGGACGACCGGCGACTGGAACGATCAGCCGACCTCGTTCGTCAGCGTGGTCTGCTACCGGAGGGTGGCTGAGAACGCGGGGGCGTGCCTGCGGCGCGGCGACCCGATTGTGCTGCGGGGCACGCTCCGGGTCCGCGAGTTCGGTGAGGAGGGCGGCCCGAGGCAGCACTCCGTTGACGTGGTCGCCGAGTCCATCGGCCACGACCTGGCCAGGGGCACGACTCACTTCACCAGGCGCGCGGCGCACGTGGAGATGACAGCCGAGGAGCGGCAGCAGGCGCTGGCGGCCGCTGAGCGCCAGGCGCCGCTGCCCGGTGATCGTCCGGCCGCAGAGCGAGGTCCCGGTGATGATCCGGAGGACAGCTACGCTGCCGAGCCGGAGACCGGCGACGGCCAGGCACCGGACACCGAGGCCGATGCGGAGGACTTCGACGAGGAAGCGGCCAGGGCCATGATGGCGTCAGCCGCCGGGGAGCCCGAGCCAGTCGGGGCCTCCCGCTAGCGGACCTCGGCGCGGGGCCAGGTCGTGATCCTGCGTCGTGAGCTCTCGGGCCAGCCGGGCGCCGTGACCCGGCGTTTCACCCCGACCTGGCCCGCTGGCGGCCGCCCGACCTGGCCCGGCCGCCGCTGACCCGCGCCGACAGGCCGCCCGACCTGGCCCGCCGGCCCGGCCGGCCTGGCCCGCACCTGGCCCGGCCCGCCCGACCGCATCGGCCGGATCCGGGCGCCCTGCGGCCCCATGCTGGCCCTGCATCGGAGCCAGCGCAGTTCGTACCGCCCGCCGCTAGCCCCTACCCTGGAGCCATGCCGGAGTTCATCTTTCAGATGAGCCGTGTCCGCAAGGCGCACGGCGACAAGGTCATCCTCGATGACGTCACGCTCGCGTTCCTGCCCGGAGCCAAGATCGGCGTGGTGGGCCCGAATGGGACGGGCAAGTCGACGCTGCTGCGGTTGATGGCCGGGGTCGAGCATCCGTCTAACGGGGAGGCCAGGCTGATGCCGGGCTTCACGGTGGGCATCCTGGACCAGGAGCCCGTCCTGGACGAGAGCAAGACGGTGCTGGGCAACGTGGAGGAAGGCGTCGCCGAGACCAAGGCGCTGCTGGACCGTTACAACGAGATCGCCGAGCTGATGGCGACCGATTACTCCGATGACCTGCTGGCCGAGATGGGCGTGCTGCAGGAGCAGCTGGACCATAAGGGCGCGTGGGACCTGGAGAGCCAGCTTGAGCAGGCCATGGATGCGCTGCGCTGCCCGCCGCCGGACGCTGACGTGACGGTGCTGTCGGGCGGCGAGCGCCGCCGGATCGCCCTGTGCAAGCTGCTGCTGTCCCAGCCGGACCTGCTGCTGCTGGACGAGCCGACCAACCACCTGGACGCCGAGAGCGTCCAGTGGCTGGAGCAGCACCTGGAGAAGTACCCCGGCACCGTCGTTGCCGTTACCCACGACCGGTACTTCCTGGACAACGTGGCGGGCTGGATCCTGGAGCTGGACCGCGGCCGGGCCTTCCCGTACGAGGGCAACTACTCCACCTACCTGGAGACCAAGGCGGCGCGGCTGAAGGTCGAGGGCGCCAAAGACGCCAAGAAGCGCAAGCGGCTGGAAGATGAGCTGGAGTGGGTCCGCTCCAGCCCGCGGGCCAGGCAGGCGAAGAGCCGCGCGCGGCTGCAGCGGTATGAGGAGATGGCGGCGGAGGCCGACCGGGACCGCAAGCTCGACTTCGAGGAGATTCAGATCCCGCCGGGTCCGCGGCTCGGCACTCAGGTCGTTGAGGTCGAGGGCCTGACCAAGGGCTTCGATGACCGGACCCTGATCGAGAATCTCAGCTTCAGCCTCCCGCAGGGCGGCATCGTCGGTGTCATCGGCCCGAACGGTGTCGGCAAGACGACCCTGTTCAAGATGATCATCGGCGAGGAGAAGCCGGACGCAGGCACGATCAGGATCGGCGAGACCGTCGAGATCGCCTACGTCGACCAGTCGCGCTCCAGGATCGCGCCCGACAAGAATGTCTGGGAAGCCATTTCCGACGGCGAGAGCTACATCACCGCCGGAAAGACCGAGATCCCGAGCCGCGCTTACGTCGCGGCGTTCGGATTCAAGGGCGGCGACCAGCAGAAGCCTGCGGGCGTGCTGTCCGGTGGCGAGCGCAACCGCGTCAATCTCGCGCTGACCCTGAAGCAGGGCGGCAACCTGCTGCTCCTGGACGAGCCCACCAACGACCTCGATGTCGAGACGCTGTCGTCACTGGAGAACGCCCTGCTGGAGTTCCCCGGCTGCGCTGTGATCACCAGCCACGACCGGTGGTTCCTTGACCGCATCGCCACGCACATCCTGGCCTGGGAAGGCGGGGCGTCCTGGTTCTGGTTCGAGGGCAACTTCGATGCCTACGAGAAGAACAAGATCGAGCGGCTCGGTGCCGAGGCGGCGCGCCCGCACCGGGTCACCTACCGCAAGCTCACCAGGGGATAGCGCGGCGGCACGTCTTCGATACCAGCCGGGATAGCGGCAAAGCCCGGCTAGCCGCCCGGTAACGCCGCATATGCTCGATCGGCGTGACTGGCAGGCCGGCGTGGCCGCCGGGAGGACTCAGCGTCGATCGGAGCGAGCAGCAGCATGACCACGGGCGAGCCGTCAGCAACCAGCACCAGCGCCAGCCTGCCGGACCGTGCCCGGGTGGTCGTGGTCGGCGGGGGGATCATCGGGACGTCGGTTGCCTATCACCTCGCTCACCTCGGCGTCAGGGACGTAGTGCTGCTGGAGCGGGACCGGCTGACCTCGGGGACCACCTGGCACGCGGCCGGACTCATGGCGACCTTCGGCTCCACCTCGGAAACGTCAACCGAGCTGCGCAAGTACTCCCGCGACCTGTACCTCCGGCTTGAGGCCGAGACCGGTCTGGCCACGGGCATGCGTCAGGTAGGCCTGATCGAGCTGGCCATCGAGCCGGGCCGGCTGGAGGAGTACCGCCGGGTCGCCGCCTTCAACAGGCACTGCGGCGTGGAGGTGCACGAGATCTCGGCCAGGGAAGTTGCCGGGCTCTGGCCGCTGGCGCGGACGGATGACGTGCTGGCCGGCTTCTACATCCCGGCCGACGGGCGGGTGAACCCTGTCGACGTCACCATGTCACTCGCCAAGGGCGCACGCCAGCAGGGCGCCCGGATCATCGAGGGCGTTCCGGTAACGGGCTTCCTGACCCGGAACGGCGCTGTCACCGGAGTGCGGACGGCCCGCGGCGACATCGAGGCCGAGTACGTGGTCAACTGCGCGGGCATGTGGGCCCGGCAGCTCGGCGAGCTGGCCGGCGTCAGCATCCCGCTGCAGGCGGCCGAGCACTACTACCTGCTGACCGAGCCGATCGCCGAGGTCAGCAGAGACTGGCCGGTGCTGGAGGACCCGGCTAACTACGGTTACTTCCGGGAGGAAGGCGGCGGCCTGATGCTCGGCATGTTCGAGCCGGTCTGCGCGCCGTGGAAGGTCGAGGGCATCCCGCCGGACTTCTCCTTCGGAGAGCTGCCGCCGGACTGGGAGCGGATGGGCCCGTTCCTGGAGAAGACGATGTCCCGGATCCCGGTGTCCTCGGAGGTCGGCATCCGCAAGTTCTTCTGCGGTCCGGAGAGCTTCACGCCCGACCTTGCCCCGGTCCTGGGCGAGGCGCCCGAGCTGAAGAACTACTTCGTCGCGGCCGGGCTCAACTCCATCGGCATCCTGACCGGCGGCGGGATCGGCCGTGTCCTGGCTCACTGGATCGCCACCGGCAGCCCCGACGTCGACATCACCGGCATGAACATCGACCGCCTTCACCCGTATCAGGCGACCCCGGAATACCGCGCTACCAGGACAGTCGAGTCACTCGGCATGGTCTACGCCACTCACTATCCGGGCCGGTCGATGCGGACCGCGCGCGGTGCCAGGCTGTCGCCGCTGCATCACCGGCTGGCTGCCAGGGGCGCGTTCTTCCGCGATGTGAGCGGCTGGGAAGGGCCGGACTGGTATGCCCCGGAGGGCTCGTTCCCGCCCGGAAGCTCGCCGGACGCCGGCCCGCTGTCCTTCGGCCGGCAGGACTGGTACCCGCACTGGGAGGCCGAGCATCACGCCTGCCGGGAGGGCGTGATCCTCATGGACATGTCGTTCATGGCCAAGTTCGCCGTCCAGGGCCGGGATGCCGGGCGCGAGCTCGACCGGCTCTCGGCGGGCCGCGTCAACGCCGAGGACGGCGTCATCACCTACACCCAGTGGCTGAACGAGCAGGGCCGGCTTGAGGCTGACCTGACCGTCACCCGGCTGGCCGAAGATGACTTCTACGTGGTCGCCTCGGACACCGCGCACCGGCACGCGCTCACGCGGATGCGCCGGCACTTTGCCGCCAGCGGCGCGCACGCTTTCGTCACCGACGTCACCTCGGCTTACGCCCAGCTGAACGTCCAGGGCCCGCGGTCGCGCGCGCTGCTGGCGGCGGTTACCGCGGCGGACGTCAGCGACGAGGCCTTCCCGTTCCGGGCTGCCCGGTTCATCGACATCGGCTTTGCCCGGGTGCTCTGCGTCCGGATCACCTACCTCGGTGAGCTCGGTTACGAGCTGCATATCCCGGCTGAGCAGGCCGTCGGAGTCTACGACCGGCTGGTCGAGGCGGGCCGGGAGCTGGGCTTGCGGCACGCCGGCCTCAAGGCACTGTCCAGCCTGCGGATGGAGAAGGGCTACCGGGACTACGGCCACGACATCGACAACACCGACACCGTCCTGGAGGCCGGGCTCGGCTTCGCGGTCGCGCTCGACAAGCCAGGCGGCTTCATCGGCCGGGAGGCCGTCGCGGCGCAGAAGGCCGCCGGGCCCCTGTCCAGGCGGCTGGTTCAGGTGCTGCTCACCGATCCCGAGCCGCTGCTGTTCCACGCCGAGGTCGTCCGCAGGAACGGCACCGAGGCCGGCTATGTCCGCGCGGCCTCCTACGGCTGGACCCTCGGCGGCGCGGTCGGGCTTGCCATGATCGACTCAGGCGGCAAGCCGATCGACCAGTCCTGGCTCGACAGCGGCGACTGGACGGTACAGGTGGGCGAGCGGATCGTGCCGGCCCGGCTGTCGCTCCGGCCGCTGTACGACCCGGCCAGCAAGCGGATCAGGATGTGACCAGCTGAGGCTGGTCAGCTGGTCAGCTGGCCGGCCAGGGTCGCCGTCTCAGCCGGTCTGCTGGACATTCGTGCTGGTGATCTTTCCGCCGGACACGGTGTAGGTGCCCGCGAACGTCTTGACCGTTCCGTCGGACTGCCGGGCGATCAGCCTGGCACTCACCACGTTGCCCTTGGTCGACAGGATCGTGACCGTGTCGTGCGCCGTGCCGTCAAACCCGGCCACGAAGGTCTTGTAGCTCTCCTGCTGGCCGCTCAGCCGCCAGGCGATCAGGTAGCGATGATGGTTGATCGCGGCGAAGTACTCGCGTACGGTCCGCGCCGGGTCCCCGGTCGCGGCCTGGACCGTCGTCGTCACGGTAGGCGGCGGGGTCGAGCCGTCCTGACGGTGCGACAGCTTGTACCCGATGCCGACCACCCCGGCGACGCCGACCAGGGCGATGATCACGGCAAGCGCGGCGTTCCGGCCACGATGGCGGCTCTGCCGGCCTCCCGTTGCCGGCCGGCCGGGCCGTCCCGGTCTGCCGGGCCCTCCCGGCCCTCCCGGCCGCCGGGCTGGCGCGGCTGGCGCGGCTGGCCCGGTGTCGCGAAACCGGATCGCCGGCCTCCTGGGGCAAAATCTTCGGGCTGACTCGTCGGCGCGAGGTCGGGGGGCCATCCGGCTGACCTGAAGTCGGCTGGCTGGTTCGTCGGCGCGAGGCTGGCATCCCACCCGGGCGATCCGAAATCGGAGCCCGGGCCGGGCGGCCTGAAATCGCGGTCCCGGCCCTGCGCCCCGAAATCAGCCGGACGGTCAGGGGCCGGGAAGGCGGACCGGTGGCTGACTGGCGGAGCAAAGTCGGCCTGCCTGGCGGCCGGCGAGCTTCCCGGCCCCGCGGCGTAGTCGGCGGGCGACCGCAGCGCCGCGGGCGGCTGCGCCGTGCCGCTGTTTGCCCCGGCGTCGTCAGGAGGCCAGGAAGCAGGAGCATCCCAGCTGGCGGAAGGCCGGGCGCTCGGCCCTGAGCCAGCGTCAGCGGCGGCCAGGGCGCCGGTTGCGACGTCATCGCCGGCCCATGGCCAGGAATTCGCCGGCGGCCCGGGCTCTGGCACGTCGTACCCGTGCTGTGGCTCCAGCGCTGGCGGTGCGTCCGGCCACTGCCCGCTGTGCTGCCGCTGATCCTGCTCGGGCCACTGAGCAGGGCCGCTCGCGCCGGAGGTGCGCGGCCGGCCCGACTGCCCGCAGGCCGCGGCCAGGGCCATGGCAAAGTCACGGCAGGTCGGGTACCGGCCGGCAGGCGATTTCGCCATGGCGGCTGCGATGACCTCGTCGACAGCGGGCGCCAGCTCGGGCCGCCGTTCCGTCGGCCGCGGCGGCTCGGCTTCCAGCTGGGCCCACATCAGCGCCATGCTGTCGTCCCGGAGGAACGGCGGTGAGCCGGTCAGCATCTCGACGGCGGCACAGGCCAGCGCATACTGGTCCGCCCGGCCATCCACCGGCTGACCCTGGATCTGCTCCGGGGAGACGTAGTCGAGCGTGCCCAGGAACTGCCCGGTCGAGGTGAGCGTCGAGGGCGTCAGCGAGTGCTTGCTGAGGCCGAAGTCCGACAGGTACACGTGATCACTGTCGTCGCTCGCCAGGGCCAGCAGGATGTTGCCGGGCTTGACGTCGCGGTGGACCAGTCCGTGAGCGTGCGCGGCGTCCAGCGCGGAAGCGACCTGGCTGGTGATCGCCGCCGCCCTGGCCGGCCTGAGCCTGCCATGGGCCTCGATCAGTGAGCGGACGTCACCGTGGCCCACGTAGCGCATCGCGATGAACAGCATCCCGGCCGCCTCGCCGGCCTCGAACACCGGGATGATGTGCGGGTGGTCGACGCCTGCCGCGGCCCGGGACTCGCGGATGAAGCGCTGCCGGAACGCCTCATCCTCACTGAGGTTCGGCGCCAGCACCTTGAGCGCGACCTGGCGGCCGAGCCGCAGGTCAAGCGCCCGGTAGACGACGGCCATGCCGCCGCGCCCGATCTGCTCCTGGATCTGATAGCCCGCTAGCTGTTCGCCCGGAACCAGGCCCCCGGGGTCGGAGCGAACGTTCTGCGTCACTGCTCTAGGCCTCCAGTGGCGGGGCTGCTTGGCGCCCTGGACTTAGCGTTGGCAGTGCCACGGTCACGCCAGATGAAAGACTGGTCGTCTCAGTATCTGGGGATGAGCCGACTGTCGCAAATGCCTCTGGCGAAACTCCGTGCGTAATTTCAGCCGGTTCCCGGGCCAGGCTGCCCTAATCCGGGCTATTTCAGGCGGGCGAGAGGCCGAGATCAGGGCCGCCGCTGTGATCTGCCGGCCGGTTGACCAGGCTGTGGGCGGCCATGACCAGGTAGTCCCACAGCTGAGCATCCTGCTCGGGGTCGAGCGCCAGCTCGTCCATGGCCGTGCGCATGTGCCGGAGCCAGGCATCGCGCTCCGCCGGGCCGATGTCGAAATGGACGTGGCGCATCCGCAGCCGCGGATGCCCGCGCAGCTCGTTATAGGTCGGCGGGCCGCCCCAGTACTGGATCAGGAACAGCCGGAGGTGCTCCTCGGCCAGCGACAGGTCGCGGCTCGGGTACAGCGGGCGCAGCTGCGGGTCCGCGGCAACCTCGGCGTAGAAACGATGCACTAGCTGGCGGAAGGCCGGCTCTCCGCCGATTGCCTCGTACAGGCTTGTCGCTTGCGTCTCGCTCATCTCGGCCCCAGCCTAGCCGCTCCGCCGGCTGCAGCTGATCAGTCTGCCGGCGGCTCTGGCTGCTGCGGGACCGCATCCGACAGTGACGTCACGGACGCCTGACCGGCTGTCCGCTCAGGCCCGGCACCGGAAGCGCCGGCCACCGCTGGCGCCAGTGACCCCGCCTGGGCGTCGAGCGCGTCTTTCAGCCGTTCGCGCAGCTCCCTGGCGACCTCAACCTTGCCCTGCGGCACCGTCCTGGCGGCCACCCTGATCAGCACGGTATCGGTCTGGACGTCCTCGACGCCCCACACCTGCGGCCGGTCCAGGATCACCGCGTGCCAGGCTGGCTCCTCCCACATGCTGACCGCCGCCCGCTCGAGCGACCCGCGCGCAGCCGCGACGGACACCTGGTAGGGAACGGGGAAGTCGATCACCGCCCGAGCCCAGCCGTGGGTCTCATTGCCCGCTCGCTTGATGGTGCCATTGCGGATATGCCAGACCACTCCGTTGACGTCGCGCAGCCGGGTTATGCGCAGGCTGACGGCTTCCACCGTTCCGGTGACGCTGCCGATGTCGACCACATCGCCGACCCCGTACTGGTCCTCGAGCAGCATGAAGATGCCGGCCAGGAAGTCCTGGACCAGGTTCTGCGCGCCGAAGCCGATGGCGATGCCGAGGACGCCGGCGCTGGCGAGCACGGGTGCCAGGTTCAGGCCCAGGTCGCCGAGGATGATGACACCGGCCACCGTGAAGATAGTCACCGAGGCGGCATTGCTGAGTACTGACGCCATGGCCGTGGCGCGCTGGCTGCGCCTGCCGGTGAGGACGACCTGGCGGGTGTCACCGTCGGCGGCCTGGTCGCCGGTGCCCGCGCCGGAGTCCTGGCTGCCGGCGTCAGCTGCACCCGGGGGCAGCGCCAGCTGGTCCGCGGCGTCATCGCTGCGAGCGCGGCCCGCCGCGGCCCGCGTGGTCAGCCGGACGATGAGGCGTCCTGCCGCGAATCGCAGCAGGGCTGCCAGCAGGATCACGAACGCGATCCGCAGCACGAGCCGAACTGGCCCGGCTACGTAGACGCTGGTGAAGTCCGCTGCGTGGGCATTGTGGGACACGTCCCAGACGAGCCGGCAGGCGATGCTGGCCGCACTGCCGCATGCTCGCGTCAGCGGACTGCTGGTCGCCGTCCCGGTCTCGGGAGTGATCAGGAGAGCTGCCACTGCCACCCATAGATCCTATTGAGGCGGCAGGAAGAATTTCGTAACGAATCCATTGTTACTCAAGGGGCTAATGATGAAAAACGGCGGAAGGTAATTAACACGACGCGACAACTAAGTTACAATGCGTTAGCAGTTGTGTTCCGCTCGGGGTGGCTCGGGGACGGCGCCGGCGTCAGGGAGGAGACCGATGTCCGCAGAGCGGAGCGGGGTGCTTGCTGTCGCCGTCAGCGGGAGCAGCCACCGGGATGGCACAGCCGGGCACCGCAGCCAGCCGGAGAGCAGCAGCCGGCCGGAGCCTGCCCGCGAGCCAGAGCCTGCAGGCCAGTCGGAGCCTGCGCGCCAGTCGGAGGCATGCAGTCAGCCAGGGACAGGCAGTCAGCCAGGGGCAGGCGAGTCAGCCGGAGTCGGCGGTCGCCCGTCAGATCCGGGCACGTGCGCTGGTCGCCGGGGCCCCGCCCGCCGAGATAGCCGCGGCCATCGCCAGGGAATGCGGATGCACCCGGATCAGGGCCTGCCGGCTGGCGCTCGGCATCGCGCTGGCCGACGTGGTCGCCCAGGTCAGGGCCAGGTACGAGGCTGAAGGCCGGCGCATACCTCGATTCAGCGAGACGCTGCTGTCGGCTTACGAGGGCGGCCAGAAGCGGCCGGGTCCTGAGTACCTGCACTACCTGTGTGCTACCTACGAGGCTGATCCTGCGGATCTCGGATTCGACGGGCGCTGCCTGTGCGGTGTCTCGCACCGGCCGGATCCCCGCGCCGGGCACTGGCAGGCCGCCGGCGCAGCGGGACCCGCGCAGGTACTGGCGCAGCCAGGCCAGGCTCCCGTCGTTGCCCCGGACCCAGCCGCCGCGCCGGCGCCGCTTGCGCTGCCGGCCCAGCGCGCCGCGGCCTGGCCGCCGCCTCATCCGCTGGTGGCAGGCCCCGCTGCGCCCGCGGCATCCACTGCGCCCGCGGCATCCGCTGCGCCTGCGGCATCCGCTGCGCCTGCGGCATCCGGCTGCGCCCGCGGCATCCACTGCGCCACCCGCGGCCTTCACTTCGCCGCCGGGCCGCACTGGGCCGGCGAGGCTCGCCGTCCAGCCTGTCCGGCAGCGCGCCGCTGCCTGCCGTGCTGCGCTGCCTGCGGTCCTGCGCTGCCTGGACGGCGCTGTGCTGCCTGGCCGGCTGTGCTGCCGGTGCGTTACTGCCGGTGCCGCGAACGCGGGCAGCGCGGCGCCGCTGACTGCTCCCGGCGCCCCGGCCGCGAACACTGCTCCCGGCGCGCGGGCAGACGACGATGAGGACGACAACGCACTGCGAGACATGCTGCTGCGGCAGATGTCTGATCCGGCGAGTCCAGTCGACAGCCGGTTCCTCGGCGCGGTGGACCGGATCCGCCGCCGGATGGACGAGGCGCTGCTCGGCAGCTCGGTCTCGGCAACGATGATCGAGCGCTGGGAGCAGGGAACGGCCGGCTACGGCCGTCAGTACATGACCGTGCCGCCGCTTCGCCTGCTCTGTGATGTGCTGCTCGACTTCGCTGATGTGCGGCGCAGCTGCGAGGAACGGCAGCCGCTCGAGTTCTCCGAGCGGTTGTGCCGGGTGGCCGGCCAGCTCGCCGGGCTGGCTGGCATCGCCATGCTCGACCTGGGCGACCGGCGCCTGGCGCACTCGTACTTCCGGACGGCCCGGTCGGCGGCTGACGAGACCGGGGACCGGCAGCTGCGCGCGTGGGTGACGGTCCGCGAGGCGCTGGTCCCGCTGTATTACGGCGATCCGCGCGAGGCGGCTGACCTGGCCAACGCGGCGGGTGACCTGGCCGGACGGCACCTGTGCGCCGCTGCCGTGATGGCGCCGCTCATCGAGGCCAGGGCACGGGCGCGGCTGGTGGCGCTGGGCGCAGGCGGCCGGCGCGACTCGCTCGAGCGCGCCAGGGCGAGCCTGGACCACGCGCTGGATGCTCTCAGCGATCTTCCGCCTGACCAGTCCGGCGACACCGCCCTGGGCTTCACCGAGCGCCAGTTCTACTTCTATGCCGGTGACATCCTGGTCGGGCTCGGCGACTGGCAGGCTGCATACCGCGCTTTCGGCCAGGCCGGCCAGCTGTACCCCGCGACCGAGGTGCTCGACTGCGCGCTGGTTGCCTTCGGCCAGGCCCGCTGCCTGCTGGAGTCCGACGAGCCGAACGAGGCCCTGGCCGTCGGGCAGCACGTACTCGCCGGGCTGCCGCCCGAGCACCGGACGGACGTCGTCCTGCAGGTCGCAAGGACGCTGGGCCAGGACGCTGCCGCGCGCGACGCCCGGCTGCCGGCCCTGGCCTGTTACCGGGAGGCACTGCAGAGCGCCTGAGCCAGCGCCCCGCGAGCCAGTGCGCTGAGCCAGCGCCCTGAACCGTCCAGCGCCCTGAGCCAGCGCCCGGAGCCAGCGTCCCTCAGTCCAGCCGGAGCCCCGTCTGCGCGGCAACGAAGGCGAGCGACTCGGCGGTCATCGCAACGGACCGGCTGAGTGCCCGTGCGCCGTGGCCGACCTTGGCCTCGTTCCTGAGCAGGATGGGCCGCTCGCTCAGCGGCGCCGAGGTCGCATGCTGCAGCGCGGCGCACAGTTTCCTGGCGTGCAGCGGGTCGACGCGGGTATCGCCGTCGAACACGGTGAACAGCACCGCCGGATACCGCACGCCCGGCCGGACGTGGTGATACGGCGAGTACGAGATCAGCCAGCCGAACTCCTCCGCGTCTGCCGCGGTGCCGTACTCGTCGCTCCAGGTCTCGCCGAGGCCGAAGCGCTCGTAGCGCACCATGTCCAGCAGCGGCGCGGAGCACACCGCGGCGGCGCTGAGGTCGGGCCGCTGCGTGACCGAGGCGCCGACGAGCAGGCCGCCGTTGGACCCGCCCCAGACGGCGAGCTGGCTGCTGGAGGTCCGCCCGTCCTCGATGAGCTTCTCGGCCGCGGAGTGAAAGTCGTCGAACACGTTCTGCTTGCGTTCCCGCATCCCGGCCCGGTGCCAGTCCTCGCCTTCCTCGCTGCCGCCGCGGAGCCCGGCGATCGCGTACACGCCGCCCGCCTCGACCCAGGTGAGAATCCCGGCGGAGAAGGCCGGCGTCAGGCTGACGTTGAAGCCCCCGTACCCGTAGAGGATGGCCGGGCGCTTCGGGCCGGGAACGAGGTCCAGGCCATCCGCAGCCTCCTCGGCCGCGCGGCCGTCGTCCCGCGGCGAGATGATCACCATCCGGATGATCGTGCCGTCAGCCGAGGTGTACTCGACCTGCTCGGTGCGGACCGCCGGCAGGTCGACGGTACCCGGCGCCCGCTGCCACTCGGTGACGCTGCCGGCCGCGGCGTCGTAGCGCAGGATGACGCCAGGAGTCGTGTAGTCGGTGTAGGCGAACCACGCCTCGTGCCCGCCCTCGGGCCGCTCGCGCAGGCCGCCCACCGTGCCGAGGCCGGGAAGCTCGAGCAGGCTCAGCAGATCGCCGAACGCCAGGTCATGCACGCTGATCTCGCTGATCGCATGCCGGGACCTGGCCACCAGCAGCACGGGCTCGCCGAGTCCCGGCCCGTCGAGGATGGCAAAGTCAGTCAGTACCGCATCAGGATCCTCGCCGATCAGGTTCTGCCAGCAGGCGTACTCCGGAAACGCGGGATCGGCCGGATCGGCGATCGCGATCCGGCCGCGCGGCGCGTCCCGGTCCGTGAAGATGTAGAACCGCCCGTCCCGGCCGGCGTGCGCCCAGGTGCTCGCGTCGACACCCTGCTGCATCACCTGGAGATTCGGTGCCGCCGGGGAGCTGGCCGAAAGGTCGGCGATCCACACGTCGTTCCGCGGCGCCGTTCCGGCCGCGGCGGTGATGACAAGCCAGCGTCCGTCGCGGCTGACCGAGACTCCGTAGTAGTTCGTCTTCTCCATGCCGTCGCCGAGGATCACGATGTCGTCGTCGGCCGGAGTGCCGAGCCGGTGCAGGTAGACGCGCCGGTGGAACTGCTCCTCGCCGGCCGGGACGGCGTCCGGTGCGAGCCGCCTGGAGTAGTAGAAGGCCTCGCCGCCCGGCAGCCAGGCGACCGCTGAGTAGCGGCAGCGGTCGATAGGACCGTCGACATCCTTGCCGGTCGCGACGTCCATGACGCGCAGCACCGATTCCTCGGTGCCGCCCTCGGACAGCTGGTAGGCCAGCAGGCGGCCGTCAGTGTCCGGGCTCCAGCTGTCCAGCGTGGTGAGGCCGGACGGGTCGATGGCGACGGGGTCGATCAGGGCGCGCTCGCCCGCGCTGCCGGCCGAGGTGTACAGAACGGCGTGCTCCTGACCGGGCTCGCGCCGGGTGTAGAACTGCCGCTCGCCGCGCCAGGTTGGCGGCCCGGCCTCGCCTGCGCCGAGAAGCTCGGTCATGCGGTTCGTCAGCCGCTCCCGGCCCGGCACGCTGGCCAGGTAGCCCGCGTACAGCTCGTCCTCGGCCCGCAGCCAGCGACTGGTCTCCTCGCTCGCCGGGTCCTCGAGCCAGCGGTACGGGTCAGCCACCGGCTGGCCGTGCAGGGTTTCGGTGAGATCGAGGCGCGGGGCATCGGGGTAGGAAGGCGTCGTCATACCGGAACTGTAATGTCCGGCCGCTTCCGGGCCGCCGCCCCGTACAGCACGGAGCGCCTGAGCCCGATATGCGGGCAAACTCTCCGCGACGCGGGCGGGCGGGGAGTGAGGCCCGTTCGGCCCGGATTCGCGCCGCGTTTGCAGGGGCTTCCCGCCGGGATTGCTTATTTGGTGTTGGCTATCCGGGCGGCCGGCAGTCACACTGGTCACGGGTGCCCCCGGCGGCGCGACCCCGGCCGGCACTGACTGTCAGGAACGGACCCGTCATGAGCGGGAGGTGTACGTGCGCCGGGTGCTGCTGCTGAACATCACCTATGAGCCGCTGACGACAGTCGGCCTGCACCGTGCCGTGTGCCTCGTGCTGGGCGAGAAGGCTGACGTCGTGCACTCTGATGTCGGTGGCATGGAGCTGCACTCCACCTCAACCCGGCTGGCCGCGCCCTCCGTCATCAGGCTGCGCCGGTATGTCCGGGTGCCGCACCGCAGCCGCGTGCCGCTGACCAGGGCAGCGCTGATGCGCCGGGACAACTACCTGTGCGCCTACTGCGGGACGAAAGCCGACACCATCGACCACGTGATCCCGCGCAGCAAGGGCGGGCAGCACGCCTGGGAGAACTGCGTCGCATCGTGCACGCGCTGCAACCACCGCAAGGCGGACCGGCTGATCGAGGAGCTCGGCTGGACGCTGCCGCGAGATCCGGCGGCCCCGCGCGGGCCACATTGGCGCCTGATTGGCGCGATCAACGACGGCGACCCGCACTGGGTCGCCTATCTCACGGAACCGAGCGCTGCTTAGCGTAGCTGAGCGATTACGTCCCGCTTACTGGCTGCCCGGACCGCGATGTTAGCTTCAGGCATGACCAGTGCGCCGGACCTTCCGCCAGGCGGCCCCTCGCCGCGACGCGAGCAGCGCGCGGCGGCCCCGCTCAGGACCCGAAGTGCCGAGCCTGCCCGTTATGTCGCCTGGCTGCTGCTGTGGCAGGGCATGACCTGGCTCGCACTGGCCGCTGCCGGGCTCTGGCTGTGGCTCGTTACGCTCCCGGCCGCCCTCGGCCCTGGCAGCACAAATGGCACTGTGCTGTGGACCGGCGCTCAGCTGCTGGCCATTGCCGTTGGTGCCTGTCTCGGGGCCGCCGAGGTCGGGATGGCCTGCAAGCTGCGCGGCGGTCCCCGGTGGGTTCTCGCCCTGGCGGTGGGCCTGCACGGCGTCACGCTGGCGGCCGGCCTCGTCGTGGTGGCCGTCGCCGTCATGATCGTGGGAAGCGTGCTGGAGCTACTGGCGCTGAACGGCGCCTTCTGAGCGGCTCAGCCTGGCAGCCGGAACTGCCCAGGGCCTCGGTGCGCGGTCCCGCCGGAATCAGCCAGTCAGATGCCGCCGAGGACGACGATGAGCTGCGTGAGCTGGTAGGCCTCGGGAAAGCTGGCCGCGGTGTAGCAGAGCGTGCGGCCGCTAGCGCCGAGGTGAACGCCCGGCACGAGCAGCGCGCGCTCGGCCTGACGCGGGCGGAACACGTCCACTTCCAGCTCGACTGGGCCGTCGAACTGAGGGGCGCCGATGGTGTCGCGATCCGCCAGCGCTCCGGGGACGCCCTGCTCAATCCGGTCGCATGCCTCGTCCGGATGCAGCGATGCCGCGGCCGTACCGCCGAGCGCCCGCTTGACGACCACCGCGTGCATCCCGGGCGCGACCTCGGCGGCCTCGGCGGCCACCGAATCGTCGCCGGCCACGAGGACTGCGGGAGCTCCCGCGCTGGCTGCCAGTGCCGCGTTCAGGCCCAGCTCACCAAGCGAACGGCCGTTGCAGCGGATGTCCGCGACGACGCCGCCGCTGATCGAGTGAGCCAGGACGGAGCGGAACGTGCCCGCGCGACCGTGATACCCGATGAAGATCGTGGCGTCCGGGTTCTCGGCCAGGCCTGCCACCATGCCGTCCGGTCGTGGCTTACCGCGCAGGAGCACGGCCCGGCGGTCCAGCTGGGCGGGAAGGAGATTCCGGAAGCTGCCATGCGCGTCGGCGACCAGTACCTCGGCCGCCGGATCGAAGTCGAGCGCGCCGCGGACAGCTGCGCTGGCCTCGGCCGTCATCAGTACCCGGTTCCGCTCGTAGTCAGGCTGACCGGGCAGGACATCCTCGGGGTCAACGGTGCCCGCGATCCCCTCCATGTCCACCGAAATCAGCACTCGCATGTGTCCTCCTGCATGGCATCGTTACTGCCCATTGTGATCCAGGCGCCGTGCTGGCTCGCGGCGGTGACGTGGGCGATCCGGATCGGTCAGCTGAGGCCGCTGATGGGGCGGGATGTTGGATCTGCAGACCATAGAGGGGCGGCAGGTCCAACAACACGCCCCATCGCGGGGCCGGTTCCGGTCGCGGGAGATCTCGAAACATCGCGTAACATGCCCGACAGATCCATGTACATACGTAGAGTTAGTGTTAAGCTACGCTACGTAAATTAGAGCTGTTGCGGCGGTCCGCTGACTGCGGTTTCCGCCCGCCTCCTCCGCCCTGGACCCGGCGGGATCGGCTCACTGACCTGGCATCAGCGTGGCCGGGGCGCCGGGATCTGTCGCCTCGCGCCCGCGACGAGGCCTGCGCGTAGGGGCGGTAGTGAGGAATCAGTGGGTCGGCGAGTGGCTCGAGTCGGGGCCGTCAGGTCACAGTGAAGCGGGGCGGCAGGGCTACCTGCCACGGCACGCCGCGCCGCCGTGGCTCATCCGGGTCGTCATGGCTGTCGCGCGGCTGGCCGTGTCCCGACGCATCGTCCGGCCCGCCAGCCAGGGCAGCCGCCGGTCTCACAGCGAGGCAGCCAGGGCACGAGTTAGCCCGCAGCAGCGCGTTAGCCCGCAGCAGCCCGCGCGCCCGCGCTCCGGGGCAGCCGGCGCGAGATGACCGCAATGTCACCGGTATCGGTCGTCAGCACCTGAATCCCGGCCCCGAAGTGCTCGCTCAGCACGTCATCGCGCAGCACCGCCCCGGCCGGGCCGGTCACCGCGACCCGGCCCTCGGTGATCAGCATCAGCCGGTCTGCGAACTGGCCGGCCAGCGTCAGGTCGTGAATCGCGGACAGCACCGTGAGCCTGCGCTCCCGCCGGATCTCGTCGATGAGCTCCAGCGCGTCCATCCGGCGGCCGAGGTCGAGCGCGCTGGTGGGCTCGTCGAGCAGCAGCACCGGGGCCTCCTGGGCCAGCGCCCTGGCCAGCACTACTCGCTGAAGCTCGCCGCCGGACATCGCGCGCAGCGGCCTGGCCGCCATCGACTCCAGGTCAAGCCGCTCGATCACGGCCGCGCAGACCCGGCGGTCGGCCGCGGTCTCGGCGCGCAGGTAGCCGATATGGGCAGTGCGGCCGAGAAGCACGTACTCGCTGACCGTCATATCCGGCGGCAGCAGCGGCCGCTGCGGCACATAGGCGATCAGCCGGGCGAGCTGCCGCCTGCTGAGCCCGTGCGCCGCGGCGCCGCAGACAACGACTTCGCCGGAAAAGGGCAGCAGCCGGCCGATGGCGTTGAGCAGTGTCGTTTTACCTGCGCCGTTCGGGCCGATCAGGCCCAGCCATTCCCCCTCGGCGGCCTGCCCGGCGATGCCGTCCAGCGCGACCGTGCTGCCGTAGCGCACGGTGAGCTCGCTGAAGCTGATCATGACATGTCCTGCCTGGCCCGCCGCGACCTGAGCACGAACAGGAAGAACGGCGCCCCGATCAGTGCCGTGATCACGCCGATCGGTACCTCGGCCGGCGCCTGCGCGGTTCGCGCGACGACGTCGGCGAGAACCAGGAACGCGGCGCCCCCGATCATCGAGACAGGCAGCAGCAGGCGGTAGCTCGGCCCGGCCGTGAGGCGGATCGCGTGCGGCACGATGATGCCGACGAAGCCGATCAGGCCGCTGACCGCCACCGCCGCCGCGACGCCGAGTGTGGCCGCCATCACTACCGCGAGCCGCAGCCGGGCCACGTTGACGCCCAGGCTGGTCGCCTCGGCCTCGCCCACCCGGAGCACGTCGAGCAGCCTGCGGTGGATGAGCAGGGCCGCTGCCGACACCGCGACGTAGGGCAGGATCAGCCACACGTCCGACCAGGTCGCCGCCGAGAGACCGCCGAGAATCCAGGAGTAGACGTAGGCGAGCGTCTGCGAGTGCTCCTGCTGCAGGTAGGTCTGGACCGCGGTGAGCATCGCGGCCACCGCGATGCCCGCCAGCAGGATCGAGCCGGTGCCGCTGCTGGCGGCCGGACCCTCGCCGCGGCTGCCCGTCCTCGCTCCCAGCAGGTAGGTGAGGGTGACCGCGCCCACCGCCCCGGCGAACGCGGCCGGGGGAGTGAGGGCCATGCTCGCGCCGGACACGATCACGATGGTGGCCCCGAGTCCGGCTCCGGCGGCGACGCCCAGCAGATACGGGTCGGCCAGCGGGTTCCGGAAGACGCCCTGGTAGGACGCGCCGCCGCCGGCCAGCATCGCACCGACCAGGACGCCGAGAACGACCCTGGGCAGCCGGATCTGCCAGACGATCGCCGTGTCAAGCGCGGATACGGCGAGATGCGGGTGCCAGGGGAGCCGGGTCGCGATGGCCTCCAGCACCTGCGGCACCGACAGGCCGGCCGGGCCGACCGCCACCCCGATGACGACGGCCACGATCAGCGCGGCGGTCGCCACCGTGATCGCCCGCCCCGGCCTGACCTGCCTGACCAGGTCCCTGCCCGGCCGGTCAGCCGCTGCCGGGGCTGCCTGCGCCACGGCGGGTACCGCAGGCCCGGCACCGGCAGGCGGCACCGGCACCGGCGGCCGGCCCAGCACCGGCAGCCGGCCCGCCGCCGGCGACGGCACCCGGCGCTACGGCTGGGGGAGCAGCAGACCGGCTCCGGCCCCGCCGCGGCGTCGTCGCGGTCACGTCGCCCCGGACTTGACCCCGGCTGCGACGGTCTGCAGCAGGTTCACGATGCGCGGCCCCCAGCGGGAGGCGATGTCGGTGTTGAGCACGATGATGTGCTTGTCCTTCACTGCCGTCAGCACGGACCAGCCCGGCCTCGCGCTCACGGTCGCCGCGTCCTGCCCGCCGCCCGTGCTGCCGGTGTCCGACAGGATGATGTAGTCAGGGTTGGCCTTGAGGATGTACTCGGCGTCCAGCGTCGGATAGCCGCCGGCCGCGGCGGCGCCCTTCGCGGCGTCGGCGATGCTCTTCATGCCGAGCAGGGACAGCAGGCTGCCGATGAACGTCGAGGACGTCACCGAGTAATACGGGTTCGTGGAGAGCTCGTAGTAATACGTCAGCGGCTTAGCGTGCGCGGGCATCGAGGCCACGATCTTGCTGATGTCCGACTTCAGCGCGGTGTCCTCGGTCTTCGCCCGGGCCAGGTGGCCGGTGGCCTCTCCCAGCTCGGTGAACTCGGCGTACACGTCGGAAACAGATGCTGCGGCCGGAAGGTCGAGCACGGGGATGGACAGGGCCGTCAGCTTGGCGGTGATCCCGCCGATGTCATTGGAGATGATGACCAGGTCGGGCTTGTAGGCCGCGATGGCCTCGGCGTTCGGGGAGTAGGCCGACAGCTTGGTGATCGGCGCCTGCTTCGGGTAGTCCGAGTCACTGTCGACTGCCTTGACCTGGCTGCCGGCGCCGATGGCGTAGAGCATCTCGGTGGCTGTCGGCGAGAGCGACACGATGGCGCCTGGCCGCGACGCGAGGTGCGTCCTGCCGCCGGCGGTCGTGACGGTCACCGGGAAGCCGGCCGCGGCCGGGCCGGCCTGCGCCGTGCCCGAGCCCGACGGCGTCGGACTGGCAGAAGAACTGCTGCAGGCCGCGGACGCGGCTGCGATCGCTGCGACGGCCACCAGGGCCGGCAGCTGACGGGTGAGAGCCCGCATGATCATCCTCCGGAAGTATCAGGAGGACGAAGTGCGTTCGCTGCGACGCCCTGAGGCATCGGAACGAGCCGCCCTTCCTCCGAGGACAGGTCGTCGGCACTAGCCAGGCGTCCGGGCTCGTCCTCCGCCGGAGGCATCACCGTTGCGGGACAGCGCCGGGATCTCACCGGCTTCGCTGGGCACAGCACCGCCCGGACAATCAGATCCGGGCTGCTCGCAGCTTAGCGCAGCGCGCAGCGCTCCGGGAGCGACTGCCGCGGCGCACCGCAGCGGCGCAACCGGGCTGCAAGAACAGGCAAGGCCCCTCCATCTCATACCTGGAGGGGCCGCCATCATTGTCGCGCCATGGGCGCGATCATCCCGGTAGCGACACGCCGGCCAGGCCAGCTCGCCGGGCGGACCCACCTCGCCGGGCGGACCGGCTCGCCGGGCGCCCATTGCCGGAATGGCGGGAGCCGGGCTCTGGATTCGGCGGCGCGGGCCGGCGAAAGGCCGGGTGGAGGGTCAGTGCGTTCCCGTCAGGAATTGCCATCAGGGCGTAACGCGCGCTCCTCTCCTGGCCGATAACCAGGCAGGCGCAGGCGGCGTGGGTACCCCCGAGCTCACGTCGCCGCGCCTGACCTGGCGCCCGGCCGGCTGACTTTCCGCATGTGCGGACCGGCCGGGTTCGCCTTGGGCGCGGCGCGCCGCCGGTCTGAGCCGCGCCGGCCGTGCGCCAGCGCGTCCCCGCCCGGTAGCGTTCGGTATATGAGTGAGACAGCAATCCCGCCCGGCCATCCGGCGCCTGCGCCGTTCGGGCGCATGCTCACGGCGATGGTCACGCCCCTGGACGCCAGCGGGGCCGTTGACTACGACGGTGCCGCGCGGCTCGCGGACTACCTCGTCACCGACATGCGGAATGACGGCCTGGTCATCAGCGGCACCACCGGCGAGTCGCCGACGACGTCAGACGCCGAGAAGGCGCGGCTGCTCGCCGCCGTCCTGGAGGCGGTCGGCGACCGCGCCACCGTCGTGGCCGGCGTGGGCACGAACGACACTGCGCACAGCTGCGAGCTGGCCCGCGCGGCCGAGCAGGCGGGCGCCCACGGGCTGCTCGTCGTGACTCCGTACTACAACAAGCCGCCGCAGAGCGGCCTGGTCGCGCATTTCCGCCAGGTGGCAGACGCGACTGGCCTGCCGAACATGCTCTACGACATCCCCGGCCGCACCGGCACGCCGATTGCGGCCGAGACGCTGATCCAGCTCGCCGAGCATCCGCGGATCGTGGCCGTCAAGGACGCGAAGGGCGACTTCGGAGCGGCCTCGCACGTCATGAACTGCACCCCGCTGGTCTTCTACAGCGGTGACGACATGGTGAACCTGCCCTGGCTGTCGCTCGGCGCGGCCGGCTTCGTCAGCGTCGTCGGGCACGTCGTCGGCGAGCGGCTGCACGAGATGATCGACGCCTACCTGGCCGGCCAGGTCGAAGAGGCGCTGCGGCTGCATCGCGAGCTGCTGCCGGTGTATACAGGGCTGTTCCGCAATCAGGGAGTCATTATGACGAAGGCCGCGCTGGGCCTGCTCGGGCTGCCCGGCGGCCCGGTCCGGCTGCCGCTGTCGAACGCGACGGACGCGGAAGTCGAGCGGCTGCGGACCGATCTGGCAGCGGGCGGTGTGAAGCTCAAGTGAGCCACCCGCATCCCGAGCTAGGGGCACCGCCGGTCCTGCCCGCTGGCGGCCTGCGCATGGTCGCGCTTGGCGGCCTTGGCGAGATCGGCCGCAACATGACGGTCTTCGAGCACGAGGGCCGGCTGCTGATCGTCGACTGCGGCGTCCTGTTCCCGGAGGACGACCAGCCCGGAGTGGACCTGATCCTGCCGGACTTCACCTCGCTCGAGGGCCGGCTGGACCAGATCGACGCGCTGGTGCTGACGCACGCGCACGAGGACCACATCGGCGGCGTTCCCTACCTGCTGCGGCAGCGTGCGGACATCCCGCTGGTCGGGTCGCGGCTCACGCTGGCCCTGGTCCGGTCGAAGCTGACCGAGCACCGGATCACGCCCGTCGACATCGAGGTCGAGGCGGGCGGCCGGCAGCAGTTCGGTCCGTGGGAGCTGGAGTTCCTGTCGGTCAACCACTCGATTCCCGACGCGCTCGCGGTCGCGATCAAGTCAGCTGCCGGGGTCATCCTGCACACCGGCGACTTCAAGATGGATCAGCTTCCGCTGGATGGCCGGCTGACGGACCTGGGCGGGTTCGCCCGGCTCGGGGCCGAGGGCGTTGACCTGCTGCTGGCCGACTCGACGAACGCTGAGGTTCCCGGCATCGTCACGTCGGAGCGCGTGATCGGCCCGGTGCTTTCTGATGTCTTCTCGGCGGCCGAGCAGCGCATCATCGTGTCCTGCTTCGCCAGCCACGTGCACCGGGTGCAGCAGGTCATGGACGCCGCTGCCGAGCACGGCCGCAAGGTCGCGCTGGTCGGGCGGTCCATGGTCAGGAACATGGGCGTCGCCCGCGACCTCGGGTACCTCAAGATCCCGTCGGTGCACGGCGGCCTGCTCGTCGACCTCAAAGAGGCCGAGGAGATGCCCCCGGACCAGATCGTGCTCATCTCGACCGGTTCCCAGGGCGAGCCGATGTCCGCCCTGTCCCGGATGGCCGGCCGCGACCACCCGATCAGGATCGCCGAGGGCGACACGGTGATCCTCGCGTCCTCGCTCGTTCCCGGCAATGAGTCGGCCGTGTCCCGGATCATCAACGACCTCACCCGGCTCGGCGCGCGTGTGGTTCATAAGGGGAACGCACTGGTCCACGTCTCGGGGCACGCCCCGGCCGGCGAGTTGCTCTACGTCCTGAACCTGGTGCGGCCGAGCAATTTCGTCCCGGTGCACGGCGAATGGCGACACCTGAAGGCGCACGCAGAGCTGGCCGCGCTGACCGGGGTTCCGCCGGAGAACATCGTGATCGCCGAAGACGGGGTCGTGGTCGACCTGGTCGGCGGCCAGATTTCCGTGACCGGCAAGGTGCCGTGCGGTTACGTGTACGTGGACGGGCTGTCGGTCGGCGAGATTACCGAGGCATCGCTGAAGGACCGGCTCATCCTCGGCGACGAGGGCTTCATCACGGTCGTCGTGGTCGTCGACTCGACCAGCGGCAAGCTCGTGGCGGGACCGGAGATCCACGCCCGCGGCGCCGGCATCGACGACGCCGGGCTGGCCGAGGTGCGCCCGCTCATCGAGGAAGCGCTGGCAGGGGCAGCCAAGGAAGGCATCAACGAGGAGCATCAGCTGCGCCAGCTCGTGCGCCGGACGACCGGCCGCTGGGTCAGTGACAACTACCGCCGCCGCCCGATGATCATCCCGGTCATCATCGAGACCTGATCTCCGCGCCCCGGATTCCGGCATCCGAGCACTTTTTGCTGGTCAGGGCCCCTATTCTTGGCGCCAGGATTTCATCGGGGCGACCTTGAGGGGCGGGGACAGCGGTGCCAGGCAGTGAGGAGAGTCCGCCCGCCCGCGGGCCCGGGCACCGCCGGAGCGGGCCGCAGCAGCCGGATCCAGAGCGCCAGCGGGCGGACCGGGAGCCCCGGCGGCCGGATGCGCGGCGGCCGGGTCCGGATCCGCGGGATCAGCAGCAGCGGCCGGAGCCGCGGCGGAGCGAAAGCCCGTGGCCGGATCTGTGGCTGCCGGGTTCGCAGGAGCCGACCGCCCCGCCGCCCGAATCCGCGGCGAAAGATGCCCGGCCCCCGGCCCCGCGCGGCAAGATGCCCGGCGCCCTGGCCCTGTGCCGCAGGATGCCCGGCGCGGGCCCTGGCAGGGCCCGCCGCGAGAGCCGCGGGGTGCCCGGGGCCGCGGGATGGCTCGCGGCCGTCTGACCCGCGCGAACCCGGGCGCGTCGGCTGAGCCGCACAGGCCCGCCGCGCCGGGTCGGTCCGGGCGCCGGCGGTCAGCGCACGGGCGCGCCGGGAGGCGATGGTCGCAGTCGCCGTCGTGGTGGCCATTGCGGCTATCGGCGGCTGGGCTCTGGTGGCCACCAAGTCCCGGCCGCCGGCGGCCGGGACAGCCACCGCGGCGGGAGTAGCCCCCAACCAGCCAGTCGTGAATACCTCGGCCTCATCCGCCGCCTCAGCCAGGGCCGCGGGCGCGGGCAGGACCTTCAGCCTGACCTGGGTCGGCGACATGACCTTCGGGTCGCCCGGCGCCTGGCCGCCAGACGGCACCGGCTCCCTGATCGCGGCCATGAAGCCGTACCTGCACAGTGATCTCACCGTCGGCAACCTCGAAAGCGCCCTCGGTGACCTGCCGATGTCCAAGTGCTCGCCGGGCGAGAGCGACTGCTATTCGTTCGAGGCTCCGGACTACACCGCGACTGACCTGAAGCAGGATGGTTTCTCGGCGGTCAACGTGGCGAACAATCACACGCTCGACGCCGGCCAGGCTGGCGAGCTGAGTACTGATGACGCACTGCACGGCGCGGGCCTGCTGTACGCCGGCAGGCCCGGTCAGATCACGTACCTGACCAGGAACGGCATCAAGATCGCGCTGCTCGGCTTCGCGCCCTGGTCCTATGACGCCGACGCGCTCGACATCCCGGCGGCCGAGGCGCTGGTGCGCCAGGCGAAGGCGCATGCCCAGGTCGTCATCGTGATGGAGCACCTCGGCGGCGAGGGCGACGGCTACCGGCACGTCCTGCCGGGCGAGGAGTACTTCCTCGGTCAGGACCGCGGGAACTCGATCGCCTTCACGCACGGGGTCATCAATGCCGGCGCCGACCTGGTGATGGGCTCGGGCCCGCACGTGCTGCGCGGCTTCCAGTGGTACCGCGGCCACCTGATCGCCTACAGCCTCGGCAATTTCTGCGGCTACAACACCCTGGGCCTGGACGAGTACACCTCCATCAGCGCGATGCTGCACGTCACGCTGAACGCCGCGGGCCAGTTCGTGAAGGGCAGCATCACGCCGCTGCAGCTGGTGTCACCGGGGATCCCGCAGCTCGACCCGGACAAGACCGCGATCAGCTACATCAACTCGCTGTCGGCGGACGACTTTGCCGGGAACGGGGCCGCTCACATCTCAGCCACCGGCACGATCGAGCCGCATTCGGCCTGACAGTCCGGGCCAGGCGCGGACGTCGTCAGCCAGTTGGCGCGGCCGACCAGTTCACCGGGTTCGTGCCCAGCGCACGCAGGTGGCGGAACAACGTCACCGGGCTGATGACCGGGTGACCGCCATCCACCGAGATGAACAAGGACAGGCCGTTCACATCCGGCGCGCACACCTGATACGTAGCGGGCCGGCCGTCAGCAGCCGGAATCGTGTTCGCGACCACCCGGTGCCCGTTGATGACCCGGTGCGCGGACTGGCCGTCAGGGTAGAAGCTGCACCCTGAGTACCCTATCCACGTGGTCATTGTCGGCAGGTCAGCTGAGTTGCTGCCGGGCTGCGCCGAAAACTACCGCTGTGGCGAGCAGCGCTCCCCTGGCGACCTGGAAGGAGCCGGTCGTCACTCTCCAGCTGGCGGGCACGTTCATCAGCTGAGCAGCGAACAGCACCGGCTGGCTGCTGGCCCCGAAGCTGACGGCACTGCCGACCCGTAGCAGCGCCGTACTCGACTGCCCGCCGGTCGCACTCGCAAGCTCGGCCCATCCGCTCGGGGCGTACTGCCAGACCACTTCCTGGTGCCGGCGCGACGGCGGGCTCCCGGGTCCAGGGCTCACCCAGAAGGCGCGGTGCCCGCCGACCGCCGGGCACGCCCGGCCAGGTCATAGAACTGCTCGGCATGTCCGCCCTGCGCGCAGCTGAGCACGACCTGCTTGCCGCTGAGGTGACAGACGCCGGCGGCGTAGGTGAACAGCTGCCACCTGAAATGCGTTCCGGCGTAAGCGTTCAGGTAATCCGACAGTCGGGCCGTCGCCGCCGGACCGGAGCGCCTCGCCCTGGGGCAGCCAGCCGAAGGAGGCGTACGGGACCAGTGCGCTGAGCCGGCGGGGCGCGGCGACCACTGCCTGTTCGCGACGCTGCGGCGACCGACCGGTGCGCGGGTCCGGCAGCGCCGGCCGTCTGCGGGCCTGCCAGGGCCACGGCCAGCACCGCGGAGGCGGCCAGCACGGGCGGTGCGGCCAGCCGCGCGCGTCGCCAGCGCAGCATCGAGTGACCCCGCCGGATTGCGCCCGACGATGCTGATGCCGGCAGGCGGGGCGGATCGCTCTCCGCCAGCTGGCTCAGTACCTCGCGCAGTCGTGCTTCGAGCGTGCTCACGGCGCCTCCCGATAGCGGTGGTCGGACGGAGTCACGAGGCCGCTGCCGCTGGCCGGAGGTCCGTCCGGGCCGAGTATCCGGCGCAGGGCGGCGAGTGCCTTAGCCGTCTGGCTCTTGACCGTCCCGGCGGAGCAGCCGAGGACCTGCGCGGACTGCTCGACGTTGAGATCGCAGTAGAACCGGAGCACCAGGGTGGCCCGCTGCCGCGGCGGCAGGCCGGCCATCGCGGCCTGCATGTCCATCGCAGCATCGGAGTCTGGCCCGGGCTCGGTTGTCTCGGGCAGCTGACCGCCCAGGATTACCCGCCGGATCCAGCCGGAGCGCCGCTCGTTCAGGAACTCGCGCACGATAATGGCCCGCGCGTAGGCGTCGGTGCTGTCAGCGGCACTGGCCTTCGGCCAGTTCACGTACAGCTTGGTGATGGCCGCCTGAACGAGGTCGTCGGCTCGGTGCCAGTCCTGGCAGAGCGTGACCGCAAGCCGCCTGAAGGACGGCAGCCGGGCCATGACGTACTGGGCGAACTCCGCATCGCGCGGCGTTGTCATCGGTAGCGCCCGCTGGCTTCGGTCGTCACCCCGGGCGGCTTCGGTTCCGTGCACACTGTCTAGACGAGCCGGCCGCCAGAACGGTTGCCCGCCGGAGCTAGTTCCCGCCTGTCTGCTCGGCCTGCTCGCGGGCGGCCTGCTCGCGCAGCCGGAAGCGCTGCAGCTTGCCGGTGTTCGTGCGCGGCAGCGAGGTCACGAACTCGACCGCCCGCGGGTACTTGTACGGCGCGATCTGTCGCTTGACGAGGTCCTGCAGCTCGCGCACCTTGGCCTCGTCGGCGCTCGCGCCGTCGCGCAGGACCACGAAGGCCTTGACGATCTGCCCGCGCGCTTCGTCGGGGACGCCGACGACGCCGCACTCGGTCACGTCCGGGTGGCTGAGCAGCACTTCCTCGATCTCCGGCCCGGCGATGTTGTAGCCGCCGGAGATGATCATGTCGTCCTGACCTGGCCTGGTACCAGAAGTAGCCGTCGGCGTCCCGGACGTAGGTGTCGCCGGTGAGGTTCCAGCCGTTCCGCACGTAGCTCCGCTGCCGGTCGTCGCTCAGGTAGAGGCAGCCGGTCGGGCCCTTGACGGCCAGCCTGCCCGGCTGGCCGTCCGGCGCTGGCTTGCCGTCATCGTCGAGGACCGCGGCGGTGTACCCGGGGACCTCCCGGCCGGTCGAGCCGGGCCTGATGTCGTCGTCCGCCGAGCCGACGAAGATGTGCAGCATCTCCGTGCTGCCGATGCCGTCGATGATCTTCACGCCAGTGGCCTGGTAGAACGCGTTCCAGGTGGACTCCGACAGGTGCTCGCCGGCCGACACCGGAAGCCGCAGGCCGCGTAGCTGATCGGCCTTGCCGGCGGCGAGCATGGCCCGGTAGGCGGTGGGCGCCGTGGACAGGACGGTCACCCCGTGGGCGGCGATGTAGTCGGCCAGCTCGGCGGGCGCGGCCTGCTCCAGCAGCAGGGCGGAGGCGCCGGCGCGCAGCGGGAACAGCAGCAGGGCGCCGAGGCCGAAGGTGAACGCCAGCGGCGGGGTGCCGGCGAAGACGTCGGCGGGCACCGGCTTCAGCACCCGCGCGGAGAACGTGTCGGCGGCCGCGATCAGGTCGCGGTGGAAGTGCATGGCCGCCTTGGGCCGGCCGGTGGTGCCCGAGGTGAAGGCGATCATCGCCACGTCATCGGCGGCGGTCTGGACCGTCGCGAAGTCCGCTGGCCTGGCGGCGGCCGCCGCCGTCAGGTCGGCCGGGCCCGGCGCGCCCACGGTGACGACGCGCAGGCCGGGCACTGCCGCGGCGGTCAGCTCGCCGGTGAGGCGGTGGTCGCACAGCGCGAGACGGACCTGAGCGATGTCGCAGATCCGGCTGAGCTCTGCCGCCCGCAGCATCGGCATCGTCGTGACCGCGACCCCGCCGGCCTTGAGTACCCCGAGCCAGCAGGCGGCGAGCCACGGGTTGTTCGCGCTGCGCAGCAGTACCCGGTTACCGGGCACGAGGCCGAGATCCTCGGTCAGCACCCGCGCGATCTGGCTGGCGCGGTCAGCGACCTGCGCCGTAGGTCCAGGTCTCCGCGGGAGACAGCAGGCATCGCCGGTCCGCGCCGCCGGCCGCGATGGTCGGGTTCAGCAGCTCGTCGGCGGCGTTGAGCCGGTCCGGATAGCGCAGCTCAGGAAGCGTGAATTCAAGGTCCGGCCACTGGTCAGCGGGCGGCAGGCTGTCCCGGCAGAACGTGTCGGCGTGGGCGGACGGAGAGAGCTGCATGTCCGGGCCTTTCTTGGTACGCCACCAGGACGACGGTCCTAGTATGTCGTTGCCGTGACGGTAGTCAATGAAGCGGTGTATCGGAACGGGGCTGCAGCGCGGTCCCGGTGTCCTCAGCGTTAGGTTCTGACGGTGACCACCTCCGGCGCAACCGGCAGCGAGGCGATCGCGGCCCAGCCGCGGGCGCTGATCGTGACGATCTACGGCCTTTATGCTCGCGACTGCGATGGCTGGTTCAGCATCGCCTCCCTGATCAGGCTCATGGCGGAACTCGGCGTCGATGAGCCTGCGGTCAGGTCGGCGATCTCCCGGCTCAAGCAGCGCGGCCTGCTGGAATCGCAGCGCCGCGGGGGCGCGATCGGCTACGGCGTGTCCAGCCGGGGGAGCGAGATCCTGGCGGAGGGAGACCGGCGGATCTTTCACCGCTCCGCCTCCGATGACCCGATGACTCCGATGGCTGGCTGCTGGCGGTATTCAGCGTGCCCGAGCAGGAGCGGGCGCGGCGTCACGCGCTGCGCTCCCGGCTGGCCTGGCTCGGATTCGGGTCGGTGTCGGCCGGGGTGTGGATCGCCCCGGCCCACCTGGCCGGGGAGACCCGTGACGTGCTCGCGGCGGACGGCCTTGCGGGGTACGTCAGCCTGTTCGGCGCCGCCTACCTGGCTTTCGGCGACGTCACGGAGAAGATCAGCCAGTGGTGGGACCTGGACCGGCTCGAGCAGCTCTACCAGGCGTTCATCGACTCAGCCAGCCCGGTGCTGGCCGCCTGGCAGGACGGTGACGTCAGCCCGGCAGCACAGCCGGGCCGTGCCTTCGCCGACTACGTCAGGGTCCTGACCGCGTGGCGCCGGCTGCCGTTCCTCGATCCCGGCCTTCCCCCCGGCGCGCTGCCGCCGGACTGGCATGGCAGCCGGGCCGCCGGGCTCTTTGACGACATCGAGGCGCGGCTTGGCGAAGCGGCCAGAAAGCACGTGCGCGGGGTGACCCGGCCGCCTGCGGCGTGACCAGGCAAAGTGGTAACCATTGATGTGCCTGGCTGCGGCACTAGCGGGGGCGGACACGGTACGGTTGGTCTGCTTGCGGCATAGTGAGACCTCATCTGTGGTGACATTGGGTGGTTCTGCGGCCGCGACGGGGACCAAGACAAGGAGTCGCGATGACGTATCAGCCCTATCCTGCCGCGGGCGGCAGCAACCAGATGCCGGTGGCCGATCGCCCGCCGCAGCCACCGTCCCTTCGAAACGCAGTGCGCCTGATGTGGGCCGGGGCAGCGCTGGCGTTGCTCAGCGTCATCATCTCGGTCGCCTTCAGCAGCAAGATCAAGACTGCGGTCACGAACGCTGCGCTCAAGGCCAACGCGACGAACAGGGCTAACGGCAAGACCGTGCTGACGGCCTCGCAGATTCACACGCTGGCGAACGTCACCGTCGTGGTCCTCGTCATTGCCGGGCTCATCGGCGTTCTGCTCTGGGTCTGGATGGCCTGGGCCAACAACAGGGGCCGCAACTGGGCGCGGATCGTCGCGACCGTGCTGTTCGCCCTGGACACGATCTCGTTCATCCTGTCCATCAGCCGGGCCAGTGTCTCCATCATCTTCCTGGCGCTGGAGTGGCTGGTCGGCCTGGTCGCGATCGTCTTCCTGTGGCGCAAGGAGACCACCCAGTGGATTGACATGGGCAGGATGCGCTAGCCGCCGCTCAGCTGACGACGGCGAATCCCTGCACCTCGACGAGCGCCTCGGTGTCCCACAGCCGGGAGACTCCGAGAGCGGCCATGGCGGGGTACTGGCGGCCGGCAAGCCGCCGCCAGACCTCGCCGATCTCCCGGCCGTGCGCGCGGTAGCCGGCCAGATCGACCGTGTAGACGGTCACGCTGGCGAGGTCGGCGGGTGTGCCGCCGGCGGCACTGAGGGCCGTGAGCAGGTTCGCCAGCGCCTGCTCGAACTGCTCGACGAGAGTGCTGCCGACGATGGCCCCGGACGCGTCCAGGGCGGTCTGCCCGGCCAGGAACACCAGCCGCCCGCCGGTGGCGACCACGGCGTGCGCGAACCCCGACGGCGCCGCCAGTGACGGCGGATTTACTCGCTCAATGCTCATGTAGCACCACTCTCCGCAACGGTCTCGCTTTGCACTGGCCATCCGTGTTCAGCTGCTATCGCTATAGCAGTAGCAGGCGCGCACGGACACCCGCCTGGACCCGCCGAACCTTACGGACGCCAGCGCGCGTGCCGCGTCCCGGCAGCACCCTGCCGGATGAGCTCCAGCCGCGGCCGGGGCCCGTCCGTGCGCCCGGTGACCGGTGCCCGGCTGCCCGGCCTGCCAGGGCAGCGGCCAGCGCGCGCCCGGCCCGGAGTAGCCCTGCTCGGCTGCCGCGTGCAGAGTCCAGTTCGGGTCGTACAGGTGCGCCCGGCCGAGCGCGCACAGATCGGCCCGGCCGGCCAGGATCAGCGAGTTCACGTCGTCGTAGGAGGAGATCACGCCGACCGCGATCGTCGCGATGCCGGCCTGGTTCCTGATCGCGTCCGCGAACGGCGTCTGGTAGGACCGGCCGAAGGCAGGTTTCTCGTCCGGGGTGACCTGACCGGTCGAGACATCGATCGCGTCGGCTCCGGCGGCAGCGAAGGCAGCCGCGATCTCGACGGCGTCCGGTCCGGTGATGCCGCCCGGTACCCAGTCGCAGGCTGAGATACGGACGGTCATCGGCTTGTGCGCCGGCCACTCCGCCCGCATGGCGCCGAACACCTCCAGCGGGTACCGCAGCCGCGCCGCGAGCGAGCCGCCGAACGAGTCCCGGCGCTGGTTCGACACCGGCGAGATGAACGACGACAGCAGGTAGCCGTGCGCGCAGTGCAGTTCCAGCAGGTCGAATCCGGCCCGGTCGGCCGCCCGGGCGGAAGCGACGAACTGGCCCTGGATCTGCCGCATCTCGGCGACTGTCAGCTCGCGCGGCACCTGGCTGACGCCCGGCGCGTAGGGCAGCGGCGACGGCCCGCACACGTCCCACGCACCCGCTGCCAGCGGCTCGTCGATGCCCTCCCACATCAGCTTCGTGGCGCCCTTGCGGCCGGAGTGCCCGAGCTGGATGCCGATCCTGCGCGCCGGACGAGTCGTGCACGAACGAGGTGGTCCTGGCCCACGCGTCCTCATGCTCAGGTGCGTACAGGCCCGCGCAGCCCGGCGTGATCCGGCCGTCGGCGCTGACGCACACCATCTCGGTCATGACGAGGCCGGCCCCGCCGAGCGCCTTGCCGCCGAGGTGCACCAGGTGGAAGTCCGACGGCAGGCCGTCGCGGGCCGAGTACATGTCCATCGCCGACACCACGACGCGGTTGGCCAGCTCGAGCGACGCGCAGCCGGAACGGCTGGAACATCGGCGGCACCACCTCGCCGGTCCCCATCCCGCGCCGCTTCTCGTGCCCGGCGAACCAGGTGTCCATCGCCTGGGTGAACTCCGGGTCGCGCAGCCGCAGGTTGGCGTGGGTGACCCGGCGGCTGCGGGTCATGATGTTGAAGGCGAACTGCTCCGGTTCCTGGCCGGTGTACTGGCCGAGGTTCTCGAACCACTCCAGGCTGGCCTGCGCGGCGCGCTGGGTCGAGGCGACCACCGGGCGGCGCTCGGCCTCGTAGGCGGCCAGCGCCGCTCCGATGCGAGCGTTCTCGCGCAGGCAGGCGGCGAGAGCCAGGGCGTCCTCCATGGCGAGCTTGGTGCCCGAGCCGATGGAGAAGTGCGCGGTGTGCGCGGCGTCCCCGAGCAGCACGACGTTGCCGTCGTGCCAGCTGCCGCAGCGCAGCGTGGCGAAGCTGAGCCAGCGCGAGTTGTTGGCCAGCAGCCGGTGGCCGTCGAGCACGCCGCCGAACAGCCCGGCCACCCGCGCGATCGAGCGCTCGTCGGACTGGCCGGGTGCCAGCTCGCCTGCCGCGGCCGCCAGCTCGCCGAATCCGGCCCCCCGCCAGACCGTCTCGTTCATCTCGACGATGAAGGTGCTGCCCGATGCGTCATAGGGATAGCCGTGAACCTGCATGACGCCGTGCGGTGTCTGCTCGACATAGAACTTGAATGCGTCGAACACGAGGTCGGTGCCCAGCCACATGTACCGGCAGCGCCGACGATCAAGGTCCGGGCCGGAACGGCCCGCCCGAGCCGTCCGTATCCCCGAGTTCGCGCCGTCGGCGGCGACGACAAGGTCGTAGTTCGCGGCGAGCTTCACCGCGTCCGGAGCCGGGGTCTGGAACAGCACCCGCACGCCGAGTTCGGCGCATCGCTGCTGCAGGATCTCCAGCAGGCGGCGGCGGCTCATCGCGGCGAAACCGTGCCCGCCGCTGGTGATCACCTCGTCCGCGGTAGTGCACGTCGATGTCGTCCCACCGGGCGAACTCGCGCTCCATCTGCCGGTAGATCTCCTGGTCGGCGTTCTCGATGCCGCCCAGGGTCTCGTCGGAGAACACGACGCCGAAGCCGAAGGTGTCGTCGGGCGCGTTCCGCTCCCAGACGGTGATCTCGGCATCCGGCAGCAGTTGCCGCGCCAGCGCGGCGAAATACAGCCCGCCGGGCCCGCCTCCCGCGACCGCGATCCGCACTCAGCCTCCCAGCGTCGGCGCCGGTGCCTGACGCGGCGAGACTATGCCGTCAGCGCGACGACCGTCAACAGAACGCGACACTACTAGGCGCGGCCCCGGCCGTTGCCATCGAGTTCCAGGACGTGCCTACGGTGCTCTGGGCATCGTGCGGCGCATATCCCTGGTCCAGGTACATGCGGTGCTCGGCAGCCCTGACCTTGTGGCGACGCCACACTTTCCTGAGGAATCCGATCATCACAGCTCACTCGCGAGGCGGTCACATGCCATCGTCCCTCCGAATGCCCGTGACCGCCACTCGCGCCCCGCCGAGCCAGCTGGGCAGGGCGGTCAGGCGAGTCTGCGAAGGCGCCAGTAGCAGGCCTGCAGGCCGCCGGCGAGGATCCAGCCGGCCAGGGCGGCGGCGACAGGAACGCCGGCAAGGGTGATCGCAAGGTCCAGAACTGGCACCCGGCCCAGCACGCTGATGTCGCTGCGGTGTGCGGCGGCGAGCGTCAGGTAGGCCGCGGCCGATCCGAGCAGTGCGCCCAGCAGTGCCAGTGTTCCGGCGGTCGTGGCGGTGAGGGTACGGCGGGTCGTGCTGACGGCTCCGATCGCGGTAAGGGTACGCACGTCACCGGCTGCCTCGGCGCGGATCAGGCCTACCACCATGGCCAGCACGCCGAGAGCGATCAGCGCCCCGGCGGCCGTTGCCACGGTTCTGATCGTGGCCAGCGAGGCCTGGGTGTTCCTGGATTCGATGACGAGGCCTGTCTTGGCGGCCACGTCGCGTGCGGCGGCGATCTGCGCGGCTTGCAGGGGCCGGGCGGACTCGATCATCCAGCCGGATGGGATCTGCGTCCAGTGCTCATGGCGCAGGCCATTCACGGTGATCAGCGAGGTGGGTTCGGAGGTGTAGTCGGGAACCTGGATCCGCTGGATGTTCGTGGCATCGGTGGTGGTGGTGATGGTGGTCGAGGACGTCGGGCCCGGGCTGGACGGTGAGGATGCTGGTGGCCGGGCTGATCGTCGCCGGATTGATTCCGAGGAGGCGGAGCACGGCAGGCGTGGCGACATAGAGGGCAAGTGAGCGGTAGACCGTGTTCCGGCCGGCGGCCTGGCCCACCGGGGCGTTCAGGCTGACAACCGGCTGCTGGCCGCCGGCCTGTGGCTTGCTGGCTCGGTTGACGGGCATGTCGAGGGTGGTCACGGTGGCACCGCCCAGCGATCCGGCGATCCGGTGCACCGCGGCGGCCAGTGCTGTCAGCTCGGCGGGCGTCCGGATAGGGACGAGCTGGTTATTGCCGGGCTGGCCGATCCAGATCTGCATCTGGTTGGCGGGCAGGTTGCCGGCATTAGCCGCGTTCGTGGCCGCGGCCAGGCTGACCATGATCGCGACGGCGATGCCCACGGCCAGGCTGATCGCGGCAAGCGCCGCGGCAGAGCGGGCCTGGTACCTGGCCAGGTCTCGCAGCGCCAGCCGCACCGCGACCGGAGCGCAGCGGCCGGCCGTGGTCAGGGCCCGGATGCTCAGCGGGCTGATGAACGCGATTCCGAGTGCCATTGCCAGCGCGCCGAAGATGATCAGCGGACCGCTGGTCTGGTTGGCCAGGGCGAGGCAGGCCAGGGCCAGCACGATCAGCAGCAAGCCCATGACGGCGGTGCGGTGCGCTGGCCTGGGCTCAAGCGGCCGGGCTGACAGGGCATTGACGACCGGGACACGGGATGCGGCCCGCGCTGGCCACCAGGCCGCGGCGGCCGCCGTCAGTATCGCGAGCAGCATGCCCGCCGCGACCAGGTACCAGGGCACGGCGAACTTGTCGATCCGGTGTCCGGCGAATGCTTCCAGGTGCGGGGCTGCCGCGAACCACGCGGCCAGGCCGATGACCGCCCCGGTGATGGCGGCGATGATGCCGACCAGCGCCCCGGTTGCGACCATGACCATCCGAAGCTGCCTTCGGGTCGCGCCGATGGCCGCGAGCATGCCGAGCTGGCGCTGGCGGCGCGCGGCGATAACGGCGAAGGCCGCGGCGGCGACCAGCGAGACCAGCACCAGCAGGACTGTGACGGCGCCGAGCGCGCCGGCCGCGACGGCTCCCTGGGTGCTGGCGCCGCGCGCCTGCCACACCAGCTGGCCGTGGAATGTGTCCCGGAAGGCGCTGAATGCTGCCGGGCTGGCGTCCAGCAGGACCGTTACCCCTTGTGCCGGGCCTGCGGCCGACGGAGGGACCAGCGCGAACTGGTCTGTCAGGTCGCTGGGGTCCTCGACAATGCCGGTCACCCTTTGGTGGTGTCCGGGCAGCGATAGCACGGAGCCGATGCGGGCCTGAAGTCGTTTGCGCCACCCCGGTGGTGACGGCGACCTGCCCGGCGCCTGAAGGGTAGTGCCCCTGCATCAGGGCGAGCATCGGGCCGCTGTAGGGACCGTCCGGGTTCAGGGCCCGGAACTCGACGGTCTGGGCCGAGCCGGGGATGGATACGAACTGGCGCCCGATCACCTGAACGGTGCCGAATGCCTTCCTGGCCGCGGTGATATCGGCGGTCATGGTCTTCTGAGGACCCGGCGAACTGCAGGAGGTAGCTGGCGGAGCCGAACTGCGGATTTGGCAGGGACGCCACGTTGTAGGCGGCGGCCACGCCGAAGGCGGCAGCCGCGACTGTCAAGGCCAGCAGGATCATTACCAGGAGCTGCTGCCGCCACTCCCGCCGCAGCAGCCGCCATGCCCATCGGGTTACGACCCGCCGCCCAGCGGCTCCGCCGCTGACCGAGCCGCCAAGAGCCGGGCGGTCTTGCAGCATCGCGCTCATCGCTGCGCGCCGGGGGTGAGCAGTGAATCCGGGCCAGAGGAGGCCTGGGTCTGATCGATGACCTTCCCGTCTTGCAGGAACACCACCCGATCGGCGCACGATGCCATCTGCTTGTCGTGGGTTACGACCACGCCGGCCACCCCGCGCCGGCAGATAGCGCGCATCAGCTGCATGACCGCCTCGGCGTTCACCGAGTCCAGGGCACCCGTCGGCTCGTCGGCGAGCAGGAGCCCGCGGTCACCTACCACCGCCCGGGCGATCGCCACGCGCTGGCGCTCCCCGCCGGACAGCTCATCCGGGAAATGGTCAGCCCGGCTCGGCAATGCCCAGCTCTGCCAGGGCCTTCATCCCGGTCGCGCGCGCCGCCTTCGCTGAGGTGCCGTCCAGCTCCAGCGGAACAGTGACGTTCTCGATCGCGGTAAATCCGGCGAGCAGGTTGAAATCCTGGAAGACGTAGCCGATGAGGCGCCGGCGCAGCCTGGCCTGATCGTTAAGCGACAGGTCCGTTAGATCAGTCCCCAGCACCAGCACCTGGCCACTCGTGGGTACCTCCAGGCTGCCCGCTATCGTGAGCAGCGAGCTCTTGCCGGAGCCGCTCGGGCCCATGACGGCCACCAGCTCACCGCGGCGGACCGACAGGTTCACCTGCCGGAGCGCATTGACCTGGGCGGGGCCGGTCCCGTAGACCTTCGACACCTCGCGCAGTTCCAGCACTGTTGTCGTCACTGATCCTCCACTCTCGCTGTCCGGCGTGCCGGAGACAGGCAATGCGAGGGATTCACGATCAGCGCCTTACCGGGTTCCGGATACTGCTCAATGCTGCGGGCCGGGCAGGGTCAGGTCGTCACACCACGGAGCCGGATCTGCGGTCATACCGCGGAGGCAATCCGGCCCGGCCACGTGCGGAAACTGATACCTGGGTATGACCACGCTGGGGTGATGAGCCGGCGGCCGCTGGCGGCCTACCCTCGAGACTCGTGAGCAGGATGCCCGGCAGCGCAGCTGGCGGCGAGCAGCACCCGCGTGGTGGCGCGCCGGGCGTGGCGCGGGCTGATCCAGGTGCTGGTCGGCCGGCGACGCGCCCCCCGCGTGGTGGCACCCGCCGTGGCGGCGCCGGGCATCTATCACGCTGGTGCTGACGACGCTGGCGCTGAGCGTGGCGAACCTGGCCAGCATCCACTCGCAGCCCACCGCCACTCCCGCGCCCCCCAGTTCCTGCCGCGCCAGCCCCTGTTATTACCTCCACTACCCGCCGCTCAGCATCGGGCAGGTCCTGCTGGCCGTGGCGGTGGTGACGCCGCTGCTGCTCGCGGCCCGGTATCCGCTGCTGGGCTGGCGGCTCGGGTGGCTCGCGCTGCTGCTTGCCCCGCTGGTCCCTGGTCAGTGGCGGGGAGGCTGGCCGTGGGGCCCGGCGCAGCTGCTGGTGCTGCTGGCGGTGTTCTGCGTGGCCGGGGTCCGCTACCGGCGGCCGGTGCTGTGGTGGATGTGGGCGCTGACCCTCATCCCCTGGTCGGCTGTGGCTCGCGAGGGACCTGGCGGACCTGAACGGCCCGCTCAGCTGCCACCATCGTTGTTCACCGCCGGGACGATCGCCGTGGACAGCATCAGTTCCAGGTGGCGTGCCCAGCGGGCCCTGGCCGCCCAGACCGAGCGCACCGAGCTGGAGCAGGCCCGGCGGGCCGTGCTGGAGGAGCGCACCCGGATCGCGCGGGAACTGCACGACGTGGTCGCCCATCACATGTCGCTGATCGCGGTCCAGGCGGAGACCGCGCCGTACCGCCTCAGCGACCTGCCCGAGTCAGCGCGTCGCCGAGTTCGGCTCGCTCAGCGACGTGGCCCGCGAGGCGCTGGCGGAGATGCGGCGGCTGCTCGGCGTGCTGCGCGACGACCAGCCCGCCGGGCTCGCGCCGCAGCCCCAGCTATCAGACCTGCCCGCGCTCGTCGATGCCGCCCGGCGAGCCGGGGTAGCGGTCGAGCTGTCCGTACCTCCGGCGATGGGCGATGTGCCTTCCGGCGTTGCGGCTGTGCGCCTACCGGATTGTGCAGGAATCGCTGTCCAATGCCAGCCAGCACGCGCCCGGGGCCGCGGTCACCGTGTCGGTGGACCGATGACGCCGGCGCGGTCCTGCTGCGGGTGGCCAACGGAGCTCGGCGGGCCCGCCAGGCCGTCGCGCGAGCGAACCGGGTCGGTCACGGGCTGACCGGGATGCGTGAGCGGGTGGCGCTGCTCGGCGGCTCGCTGTCGGCCGGCCCGGCGGCCGGCGGCGGCTTCGTGGTGTCCGCGGTGCTCCCGCTCGGCAAGACGGCATGACGGCGCGGACGGACCAGCAGGACGGGCGCGGCCACGCGGTGCCTGATCGCCGATGACCAGGCGATGGTGCGAGAGGGCTTCGCCGCGGTACTCGCCGCCCAGCCGGGCCTGCTGGTGGTGGGCCAGGCCGCGGACGGCGCCGACGCGGTCCGCCAGACGCGGCACCTGCGACCCGGACGTGGTCTTGATGGACGTGCGGATGCCGGTGATGGACGGCCTGCAGGCCACCCGCCAGATCCTCGGCACCGCGGCCGGCCCGCAGCGGCCGCGGGTGCTGATGCTCACCACCTTCGACCTCGACGACTACGTGTATGAGGCGCTGCGGGCCGGGGCCAGCGGCTTCCTGCTCAAGGACGCCACCGCCGCCGAACTGGTCCACGCGGTCCGCGTCGTGGCCGCCGGCGACGCCCTGCTCGCCCCCGTCGGTGACCCGGCGGCTCATCGCCGACTTCGCCCGCCAGCCACGCCCGGACCCGCCGCTCCCCGGCCGCGCCTCGGCGCGCTCACCCACCGCGAGTCGGAGGTGCTGCGGCTGATCGCCGCGCGGCCTGTCCAACGCCGAGATCAGCGACACCCTGGTCATCGCCGAGCAGACGACCAAGACTTACGTCGGCCGCATCCTGGCCAAGCTGGACCTCCGCGACCGCGCCCAGGCCGTCGTCTTCGCCTACGAAACCGGCCTCGTCACGCCGGGAGGACGTGGTCCGGAGCGAACAAAGCCGGACGCCGGGCCGGGACCCTGAGCGAGCGTGCAGTCAGACAGCTGGATGAGCTGCAGATAGGGCGCGACGCCCGACACGCCGGCTCAGGTGCGTGCACTGACGGGTCGGGCTGGCTACGGTGAGCATCATGGCGACTCGTGCGCCCAAGGGTGCGTCACGCCCTCGCAGCAGCACGACCAGCCGGACGAGGCAGGCGAGCACTTCGGCTCGCAGCAGGTCCGGTTCTTCGGCGCGCAATCGCCGCGGCTCTGGTTATGCCGCTAGCCGGTCACGGTCCACGACCGCGCGCGGGAGGTCAGGCGGCCGCCGGGTCACCAGGCCGCCGCAGCCAACAAACCCGTTCGTGATCCTGGCTGGCTGGGTGGTCGCCGCCGTCGCCACTGCCTGGATGGGCATAGCGCACACGGTGGGCGCGGCCTTCCGCGTCGTCGGCCGCAGCGCGCGGGACCTCGACCCGCTGCACCGCAGGGACGGACTCGGGCTGGCTGCCCTGGTGGCCGCGATCATCGCGGCAGTTGCCACCTGGTGGCAGGTGACCGGGCCGGTCAGGCCGCTCGGGACGGGCATCCACACTCTGTTCGGCTCCGGGATCGTGGGCCGTGCCGCTCCTGCTGGGCCTGCTGGCCTGGCGGTTCCTGCGGCATCCGGACAGTAACGCGGACACCGCGCGGATGGTGATCGGCTGGATCGCCCTCCTGCTCGGCGTGCTCGGCCTTATTCACGTTGCGTCGGGAACTCCCGGCATGACCCACGGACTGGCCCCGATCAGGTCGGCAGGAGGCCTGATCGGCTATGTGGCCTCAGCGCCGCTGGCCAGCCTCCTGACGAAGTGGGCCGCGATTCCGATCCTGGCCCTGGTGGCGGGCTTCGGCCTGCTGGTCATTACCGGCACGCCGTTGCACCGCGTTCCCGATCGCCTGGCCGAGCTGCACGGTTTCATGTTGCGCAGGCCGGCCGGCCGGCGACGGGGACGACGGCGAAGCCGCCGGGACCGGCCGCCCGCAGGCCAGGCTCAGCCGCCGGAAGACCGACGCGCTCGAGGTCGGCGCCAACGACCGGGCCTACGACACGCCGCTCATCGGCGGCTTCCTCGGCCGCGCGCGACGGCCACAAGAACCTCCCGCTCGCCGACGAGGGAGCTGGCGTGAGCGCGGCCGACGCCGCTGCCGCAGCCGAGTCGCTCTCCTTCGGCAGTACTGACGGCGTCGCCGCAGCCGCGCCGTGGTCGGTGCCACCCGAGGATGCGGCCGCGGCGGCCGGGCCGAGGCGGCCAGGCATCCGAAGAAGGCGGAGCAGCTCACGCTGGCCGCCGTCACCGACGGCAGCTACACGCTGCCGCCGGTGGCCCTGCTCAAGCCTGGCACCGTGCCGCGCGCGCGGACCAAGGCGAACGACAGCATGGTCGAGGCGCTGTCGGCGGTCCTGGAGCAGTTCGAGGTGGACGCGCAGGTGACCGGATTCACCCGCGGTCCGACGGTGACCAGGTACGAGATCGAGCTGGCGCCGGCCGTCAAGGTCGAGCGGGTCACCGCGCTGTCCAAGAACATCGCCTACGCGGTGAAGAGCGCCGACGTCCGGATCCTGTCCCCGATCCCCGGCAAGTCGGCGATCGGCGTCGAGATCCCCAACACCGACCGGGACGTCGTGAGCCTCGGCGACGTGCTCAGGTCACCGGTCGCCACGTCCGACCAGCACCCGATGGTCGTCGGCCTGGGCAAGGACGTCGAGGGCCGGACAGTCGTGGCGAACCTGGCCAAGATGCCGCACATGCTGATCGCGGGCGCCACCGGAGCGGGCAAGTCCACCTGCATCAACGGCCTTATTACCTCCATCCTGCTGCGGTCGACGCCGGACGAGGTCCGGATGGTCCTGGTCGACCCCAAGCGAGTCGAGCTCGCCGCGTACGCCGGGATCCCGCATCTGATCACGCAGATCATCACTAATCCGAAGAAGGCGTCAGAGGCGCTGCAGTGGGTGGTCGGGGAGATGGACCGCCGGTATGACGACCTGGCGGCGTCCGGCTTCCGGCACATCGATGACTTCAACAAGGCCGTCCGGGCCGGCCGCCTGACCGCGCCGCCCGGCTCCGAGCGCGTCTACGCGCCCTACCCGTACCTGCTGGTGATCGTGGATGAGCTGGCGGACCTGATGATGGTCGCGCCGCGCGACGTGGAGGATGCCGTCGTCCGGATCACTCAGCTGGCGAGAGCGGCCGGCATTCACCTGGTGCTGGCCACCCAGCGACCGAGCGTGGACGTAGTGACCGGGCTCATCAAGGCCAACGTGCCGTCCCGGCTGGCGTTCGCGACCTCGAGCCTCACCGACAGCCGGGTCATCCTGGACCAGCCCGGCGCAGAGAAGCTGGTGGGCCAGGGCGACGCGCTCTTCCTGCCGATGGGCACGAGCAAGCCGATCCGGCTGCAGAACGCGTTCGTGACCGAGAAGGAAATCCGGGAGATCGTCGGGCACTGCAAGAAGCAGGCCGAGCCGGTCTACCGGGAGGATGTCACCGCGCCAGAGGGCCGGCAGCGCGAGATCGACGCAGACATCGGCGACGATCTCGAGCTTCTCGTCCAGGCGGCTGAGCTGATTGTCAGCACGCAGTTCGGCTCGACCTCGATGCTGCAGCGCAAGCTCCGGGTGGGTTTCGCGAAGGCGGGCCGGCTGATGGACCTGCTGGAAAGCCGCGGCGTCGTCGGCCCGAGCGAGGGATCCAAGGCGCGCGATGTGCTGATAAGGCCGGACGACCTGGCCGGCTTGCTTGCCTCGCTTCGCGGCGAAGACTGACACAGCCGCGCCAGTTCGGCACCGCGGCCGTACCTCGTCAGTTGTGACGAGCCACTCCGATTTCGTGCTGGTTCTAGCCGGACGGTAACCGGATGTCTACACTGGGTGACCGATCCCAGGGCTTGGGATTCGGGGGAAGCCAACATCGGACATGAGGGCCTGCGGGCCCGGAGTCCGGGGCGGGATGCAGCATGACTTATGGAGTTGTCGCGTGAGCATCGGTGACGACCTGGCGGCGGCGCGCCGTCAGGCCGGGCTCACCATTACGCAGGTAAGCCAGCGGACGTGCATCAGGGAGACCATCGTCCGCGGCATCGAACGGGGAGACTACTCAGGCTGCGGCGGTGACTTCTATGCACGCGGTCACATCCGCAGCATTGCCCGCGCGGTCGGGCTGGACCCGGAAGAGCTCATCAGGGAGTACGACGCGACCGAGGCGCCGCCGCAGCCCATCACGGCCGCGGACGTCTTCCAGCCGTTCACGCCCGTCAGGCTCAAGGAGCGGCGCCGGGCTAACTGGAGCGTGGTTCTGCTCGTCGGGCTGGTGGCGGTACTGGGGATCGTCGGGTTCCGGTACTTCAGCACCCGCCACCACAATCCGCCGAGGCCGGCTGCCGTGGCGCAGACTCATCACCCGAAGGCGAGCACATCTCCGGGAGTCACCAAGCCGGTCGTGCAGTCGGCGCCGACTCATGTCCGGGTCACGCTGGTAGCGCTGACGGGGAACGTGACGTGGGCGGAGGCGACGGCGGCCAGCGGGCGGATCCTGTTCTCCGGCGATGTCACCAGCGCCGCGAAGATGACCTGGATCGAGAAGCACGACATCACGCTGCAGCTCGGGAACCCGGCCGGAGTGACCTTGTACCTGAACGGCAAGAGGCAGCCGTTCTCGGAGACCACTCAGCCGATCAGGGTCGTCTGCTCGCGGACGGCCTGCTCGACCGCTTAGTGCCTGACCCGGACGTCAGGCCCGGCGGCCTGCTGGTGCGCTGGCACCGGCCGGGTTACCGTAGTCTGCCGGTGTGTCGTCCAGCCAGCTACATGCCAGTTCCGCCCGCCGCCGGGTCAGGATGGTGACGCTGGGCTGCGCCCGGAACGAGGTTGACTCCGAGGAGCTCGCGGCCCGCCTGGAGGACGGCGGCTGGGAGCTCGCGGACGGTGACCAGGACGCCGACGTCGTGCTGGTCAACACCTGCGGCTTCATCCAGGCGGCGAAGCAGGAGTCCGTCGATGAGCTGCTCGACGCGGCTGCCGGTGGTGCCAAGGTGGTGGCGGCTGGCTGCCTGGCCGAGCGCTACGGATCGGGCCTGGCCGAGGCCATGCCCGAGGCGCAGGTCCTCAGCTTTGATGACTACGAGGACATTGCCGCCCGGCTTGACTCGGTTGCCGCTGGCCAGCGCTGGGCCGCTCACGAGCCGCGGGACCGGCGGAAGCTTCTCCCGCTCTCGCCGGCTGCCCGGCCGGGAGTCTCGACGGCCGGCCTGCCCGGACACGGTGTTATCGCGGCGCCAGCGCCACCGGGCGGCGAGATCGCCGACCTTCCGGCCGGGGTTGCGCCCGCATCCGGGCCGCGCGTGCTGCGACGGCGGCTGGGCGGCGGAGTCGTCGCACCGCTGAAGATTGCCTCTGGCTGTGATCGCCGCTGCACATTCTGCGCAATCCCGGCCTTCCGTGGCGCCTTCGTCTCACGCAGGCCCGACGACCTCGTGGCCGAGGCGGGCTGGCTGGCCAGCCATGGCGCGCGTGAGCTGCTGCTGGTCAGCGAGAACTCCACCTCGTACGGCAAGGATCTTGGTGACCTGAGGCTGCTTGAGACGCTGCTGCCGCAGCTGGCGGAGGTCCCTGGCATCAGCCGGGTCCGCGTCAGCTACCTGCAGCCGGCGGAGGTCCGGCCAGGGCTGGTCGAGGTACTGGCCGGCACTCCGGGCGTGGCCAGGTATTTCGACCTGTCCTTCCAGCACGCCAGCGGCAGCGTGCTGCGCTCGATGCGGCGGTTCGGGGACCGCGAGCGGTTCCTCGAGCTCATCGGGCAGATCAGGCAGCTGGCCCCGGCTGCCGGGATCCGCTCGAACTTCATTGTCGGCTTCCCCGGCGAGACGGACGATGACGTCGCCGAACTGCAGGCATTCCTGGCCGAGGCCCGGCTGGACGCGATCGGGGTCTTCGGGTACTCCGACGAGGACGGGACCGAGGCGGCCAGCCTGGCCGGCCAGCTTCCCGAGGACGAGATCGCCAGCCGGGTTGAGGACCTGGCCAGCCTCGCCGACGAGGTGATGTCCGAGAGGGCCGCGGACCGGATCGGCGAGATCGCGGACGTGCTGATTGACGAGATCCTGCCGGACGGCCGCTACCTGGGCCGGGCGGAGCACCAGGCACCTGAAGTCGACGGCGCGACCGAAGTGCGCAGTGCCCGGCCGCTCGGGCCGGGGGACATGGTCGCCGCTCTGGTCACCGGAAGCGACGGAGTTGACCTGGAGGCCGACGCGGACGCCGCGGGCAGAGGCCAGGCCGCGGGCGCACGTTGAGCTCGGCACCTTCCGGCGCGAACGGGACCGGTGATGCCGCCTCGGCGGCCCGGCACGCTACCTCCGACCAGCAGGCGGCCGGAGCCGCGGAAGCCGTGCTTGGCCAGCCTGCCAGCGCGGAACTGCCCAGGCCGGACCCGCCGCCGCCGGATCCGCCGGTGGCTGAGATGCCGCCGCCGCCACGCCTGCTCAACATCGCCAATGCCCTGACGGTGCTGCGCCTCGTCGCTGGTGCCGGTCTTCGTCTGGTTCCTGCTGGAAGGCGGGACTGAGGACAGGGCCATCGCGTTCGTGGCGTTTGCCCTGGCATCGGTCACTGACCTGCTGGACGGCGAGCTGGCCAGGCGGCGCAGCCTGATCACGGACTTCGGCAAGATCGCCGACCCCATTGCCGACAAGGCCCTGACCGGGTCTGCCCTGATCACGCTCTCCTACCTGGGCGAGCTGGCCTGGTGGATCACCGCCGTCATCGTCGTCAGGGAGCTGGCGGTGACGGGCCTGCGGTTCTGGGTCATCCGGCACGGGGTGATCGCGGCCAGCCGGGGCGGCAAGGCCAAGACGATGCTGCAGATCATCGCCATCAGCCTCTACATCCTGCCCTGGCACATCCCCGCTGGCCAGGGAGATCGTCATGGGGGTGGCTCTCGTGGTGACCGTCGTGACGGGGATCGACTACACGGCGCGGGCCATCCGCCTCCGCCGGGCCGTCCAGTGACCAGCCTGCCAGGGGCAGGGGACCGGCTGCGGCGCCGGACGGGCCGGCGGAGAGCACGGCCGAGCTGGCCGGGATCGCGATCGGGATGCTGACCGCGGCGGGTCAGACGATCGCCGCGGCCGAGTCGCTGACCGGCGGCCTGGTGACGGCGGCGCTGACCAGCGTGGCCGGGGCCTCGGCGGTCGTCCGGGGCGGCGTTGTGGCCTACGCCACCGACCTGAAGCCCGACCTGCTCGGCGTCCCCGCGGTCGCTGCTGGCGGAGACCGGGCCGGTGCATCCGAACGTGGCGCAAGCCATGGCCAGCGGCGTCAGGGAGCGCCTCCGGGCCGACTTCGGGGTCGCGACGACCGGGGTTGCCGGTCCCGGTCCGGCCGACGGGAAGCCGCAGGGAACGGTCTTCATCGCCGTCCAGGGACCGGCGAGCGGGTCCGGGAAAGGGCTGCGACTCTCTGGCGACCGCCGGGAGGTCCGGGAAGAGTCGGTCCGCTCCGTCCTGTCGCTGCTGGTCAGCGCTTTGCGGGAAGAGCTCGGCTGATTACAGTGTTACGTGTTGGTGAACACGCAGGTATGCCCTCTCCCGCACGGTCCGTAAGGACGGGTACGGTAGAGGGGTGAGCAGTTGGGCCTCAGGGAGGGAGCGCGACGATGGTCCTGCTTCGTCACTTGCTTGGTGACGCGCTTCGGCGACTACGCCTTCGCCAGGGTCGCACCCTACGTGAGGTCTCGGCCACGGCGCGGGTTTCGCTGGGATATCTGTCTGAGGTAGAGCGCGGCCGGAAGGAAGCCTCTTCGGAGCTGCTTGCCTCCATCTGTGATGCTCTGGGCGCCCCGCTCTCGCAGGTCCTGCGCGAGGTGTCCGATGGGTTCGCCCTGGCCGAGCTGCAGAACGAGCCCGCCTTCGGGGTGCCGCTCGAGCCGGCGATGGCCGGGCAGGCCCCGAAGGAGTCTGGCCCTGCGGCGCACGGAGCCGGTTCCCGCCGGACCCGCGGCGTCGCATCGCCCCGCGGTCCGCCTGCCGCAGCCTGCTCCGCAGCGGCTGGTCATGCCGCAGCGGAAGCTGACGGTGCGCAGCGGCCAGCAGCTGGTGCCTGCCGACCCGCTGCTCGAGCCGGTCAAGCTTCCCGATACCGAGCAGAAGTTCGACAAGCTGGCCCGCGACATCACGGACATGGTTCCGGTTTAGGGGCTGGCTGGCCTGGCTGATCACCTGACCGGCTCTGATCGCCGGGCTGCGCGCGAGCGCGCGGCCGGTCAGGCGGTTGAGTGCGAGGCCCAGGCCTCCGGGTTGTCCGCCAGCTTCCGCACGCTGACCGGCAGGTTGCCGGACACGATGTGGTCGAGCGTGACTTCCTCGAGGATGGCCCGCTCATTCGCCCGGAGCGCGATCCAGACGGCCTGCAGCGGCTCAGCCGCTCCGGTGTAGCCCAGATTCTCCGGCCGCTCGCCGCGAACACCCACCAGCGGGCCGTCGATTGCCCTGATGATGTCGGCGAGCGAGATCTCAGCTGCCGGACGGGCCAGCCAGAAACCGCCGTCCGGGCCGCGCTGGCTGCGTACCAGGCCAGCGCGCCGCAACTGGGTGAGGATAGCCTCCAGGAACTTCCCCGGAATGGCCTGCGTCCGGGCAAGCTGGTCCGCCGTCACATGACCGCCGCCGGAGGCAGCGAGCTCGATAACGGCGCGCAAAGCATAATCGGAACGCGCGGACAGACGCATATGCAGCATTATCCTCAGAGTCGGGACTGCTAACGAAGCTCTGACCAGCATAAACCCTTGGCGCTGTCGGTATTTATGCGCCATAGATATCCGGCACAGCTTGCGCAGAATACCGGCCCGACCTGCAGATTCGCAATCGGTTGCCCCTCGCGGCTCGGGCAGCCTCCGCAATGGCGGACTCAGCCGGCCGGGCAAAACGGCACCGCAGCCTCGCGGGCTGCCATCACCGGCCGTGTACCGGAGGCGAACCACGCTTGCCGGATGGCGGCCGCCTCACCCGGCAATGCGGCGTTTGCAGTATCGCCATGCGGGCACTTAAGCGCTCGCCCCGGGCCGGGACCAGGCCCTGGCTGTCACGGCGACCTCCGAAGGACCGGCTCAGGGTGCAGCACTTCATCGGCGCGTACGGTTACCTTGCGATCTTCATCCTGATGCTGGCAGAGTCCGCCTGCATTCCGGTGCCGTCGGAACTGACCATGCCGCTTGGCGGCGCTCTGGCCGCCGGAGCCGTGCCGGGCGTGCACCTGACGCTGGCCCTGGTCATCGTGGTCGGGGTGGCAGGAAACCTGGCTGGCAGTTATCTCGCCTGGGCTGTCGGCCGCTACGGCGGCCAGCGCGCCTGGCGGCGCCTTAGCCGCTTCACCCTCGGCGGCGCCGACGGACTGCAGCGCGCTCAGCACTGGTTCGATCGCTACGGCGGCAGGGCGGTGTTCGCCGGGCGGCTGCTGCCCGTGGTCCGGACATTCATCTCGCTGCCCGCTGGCTTTGCCCGGATGGCGCCGCTGCGCTTCTGGCGGCTATACCGTGGCCGGATGCGTCCCGTGGATAGGCGGTCTGGCCTGGGCCGGCTGGGCTGCCGGGGCCAGCTGGCATCGCGTTACCGGCCTGGTTCAGAATGCTGGCTATGCGATCGGCGGGCTGGCTGTGCTGCTGGTCATCGCCGCTGTCATCCTTATCGTCCGGGCGCGCCGCCTGGCGGCCTGCCCCGTGGTTATGAAATTATGCCACAGTGCTTATGACCGGAGCGCCTCCACGGGCGCCGAGGCTGCAACGCCACAGCGAAGGGCAGGCTGACCGTGCGCGGCACGACCGTATGGCAGGGCGTGGAACGTCAGGGCCTGAAGCGCCGCAGCCCGCGGATGGTGCAAGCACAGCCGGGCGAGCGGCCAGACCCGGATCTGCCGGCCTGGCACCGACCGGCTGCCGCAGATCAGGCACATCGTGGTTCTCATGATGGAGAACCACTCGTTCGATAACTACCTGGGCACACTCGGGCGCGGGGAGGGCTTCCCGCTCGGCGATGATGGCAGGCCGGACGCGGAGAACCCGGACTCATCCGGCCGCCCGGTCCGGGCCCATCACCTGTCCTCGACGCTCCAGCAGGATGGCGTACCGAGCCAGAGCTGGAGCGCCACGCACGCGCAGTGGGCCGGCGGCAAGATGAACGGCTTCGTGACGGCCACGCAGGCAGCGCCGCGAGGGGCTGACAAGACCGCGGCGATGGGGTACTGGACGGACGAGGACCTGCCGTTCTACCACGGCCTGGCGCGCACGTTCCCGCTGGCCGATCACTGGTTCAGTTCCTGCCTCGGCCCGACGTTCCCGAACCGGAGGTTCCTGCTGGCAGGAACAGCGCACGGGCTGATGGACGACCTGCCGGTCAACATCCTCGATAGGCCGCCGGCCGGCACCATCATGGACATGCTGACCCGGCACGGGATCTCCTGGGCGAACTACCGCCCGGCCGGTGAGGATCAGTCTCAGTTCCGCCATTACCTGCAGTACCGGCACCGCCGGGCCCGCCATCACGTGCGGACCTTCGGGCCGCCCCTGAGCCGGCTGACCAGCGACGTGAAACGGGACCTGCAGTTCACGGCGGGGCTCTACCCGCTCGGCATGGCCCGGTACATGCTGCACGTCCGGAGCATCGAGGACTTCTGCCGGGACGCCGACGCGGGCACGCTGCCGGGCTTCTGCATCGTGGATCCTGACTTCGGTGCATATTCGGAGGAGAATCCGCAGGACGTGCGGAAGGGCGAGAGCTTCGCCGCCGAGATAATCAACCGGGTCATGCACGGGAAGGCGTGGCGGGACACTCTGCTGATCTGGACTTACGACGAGCACGGCGGCTACTACGATCACGTCGCCCCGCCCGCGGCCGTCCGCCCGGACGACGTCGACGGGCATAGCCTCGTCGGGCACCAGTCCTGGGTCAGGAGCGTGCTCAAGCCGCTGTTTCCCGGCTACGTCCGGCACTGCGAGGCACTCGTCGCCGGTCCGGTGACCTACGACACCTACGGCTTCCGGGTGCCCGCGGTCATCGTGTCGCCGTACGCGCGGCCGAGACTGCGTGCTGACAGACGTGTTTGACCACACCTCAGTGCTGAAGCTGGTGGAGGAGAAGTGGAACCTGCCGGCGCTGACGCGCCGCGACGCCGCAGCCACCGCACCGCTCGGTGCGCTCGACCTCACCTCGCCGCCGGCTTTCCTGACGCCACCCGATCTGCCTGCTCCCGGCCTGGCCTGGGGCTCGTGGTGATGGCGCCGCGGTGAGCGTGGCCGGCGTCGTGGTGAACCCGACGAAGCTGGGCGAGATGGCTGAGTTCAGGCAGGCGGTCGCTGACGCGATGCGCGCCAGCGGCTGGAGTGACCCGCTCTGGCTGGAGACAACCGCGACGGACCCCGGCCGCGGCCAGGCCAAGGAAGCCATCGCGGCCGGCGCGGAGCTTGTGCTCGCCTGCGGCGGGGACGGCACTGTCACCGCGTGCGCCGAGGGCGTCGCGGATAGCGGTGTACCGCTGGCGATCATCCCGATGGGGACCGGCAACCTGCTGGCCCGCAACATCGGGCTCCCGGCGGACCTCGCGGAAGCACTAGAGGTCGCGCTCAATGGCCGGGACCTGCCGGTGGATGCCGGGCTGGCCAACGGCACCCTGTTCGTGGTGATGGCCGGCCTGGGCCTGGATGCCAGGATGCTGGCGGACACCAGCGAGCCACTGAAGCGCCGGCTGGGCTGGCTGGCCTACGCCATCTCGGTGCTGCGGCATCTGAAGGACCGGCCGGTGCGGGTCAGGATCAGCGCCGATGGCGGCCATGCCGTCCGGACGCGCGCGAGCGCTGTCATCGTCGGGAATGTCGGCTGGCTGCGCGGCGGGCTGCCGCTGCTGCCCGATGCCCGCCCCGACGACGGGCTGCTCGACGCCGTCGTCTTCAGCGCCCGCGGGCTGGTCAGCTGGGTGGCGCTGGCGGCTCACGTACTGACCCGGCGCGGGCGGCCTGCCAACGTCACTCGCCTCCAGTTCCGGCGCCTGCAGGTAGACCTGGACCGCGAGCAGCCGTGGGAGCTGGACGGCGAGGTCATGGGCGCGACCCGGCGGCTGGTCATCGAAGCGCAGCCCGGCGGGCTGCTGCTGCGTGTGCCGCCGGACGATGCCGCCTAGACGACCTTCCAGGGGTCCGGTCCAGCACATGCGTCTCTGTCGGCGGTGCGGGCATTCGCCCAGCGCAAGCCCTCTTGCCTGGGTTGAGTATGCCGAGTATTGTGCCTGACATGATGCTTGGCATGGTGAAGTCGTGAGCGTCCCGCACGCGCTGCTGGCGCTGCTGTCGGAGGGGCCGAAATACGGGCTGCAGCTCCGCGAGGAGTTCGAGGCCGGAACCGGTGAGGTGTGGCCGCTGAACGTCGGTCAGGTGTACAAGACGCTGGGCCGGCTGGAACGCGACGGGCTGGCCGAATCTGAGGGCGGCCAGGACGGGCCGCAGAAGCGATACCGGATCACGGCCGGCGGCCGGGAGGCGCTGGCCGCCTGGCTGCGCACTCCGCCGGACCTGACCTCTCCGCCGCGCGATGAGCTGGTGATGAAGGTGCTGGTGGCGGCGCGGGTGCCGGGCACGGATGCGCACGAGGTGATCCAGGCGCACCGGCTGTACCTGCTCGAGCTGATGCAGCAGTGGACCCGGCTGAAGGAGGGCGAGGCCCGCGATGACCTGAGCCTGGCGCTGGTGGTCGATGCCGAGCTGTTCCGGCTGGACGCGGTTATCCGCTGGCTGGACACCGCGGACGTTCGCCTGGCGCGGGCCGCCGCCGAGCCCGCCCCGCCGCCCCCTGCTGCCGCTCCGGTGCCGCAGCTTCGCCGGCTGGGAGCCAGGCGGTGAGCCGGCCGGAACTGAGCCGGGCGGAGCACGGCGGCAACGGCCACAGCGCGGTGAGCGTGCTGGAGCTGCGCGGCGTGTCGAAGACCTACGGGCAGGAGCCGGCCGAGGTGCACGCGCTGCGCGGGGTGGACCTGTCGGTGCGGGCCGGGGAGATGGTGGCGGTGATGGGGCCGAGCGGGTCCGGCAAGTCCACGCTGCTGACCATCGCCGGGAGCCTGGAGGACCCCACCAGCGGGGAGGTGCTGGTCTGCGGCACGGCGCTGGCGGGGATGCCGCGAGGACCGCAAGGCCCGGCTGCGGCGCCGGGTGATCGGGTACGTGTTCCAGGATTTCAACCTGCTGCCCGGGCTGACCGCCGCCGAGAACGCCGCGCTGCCGCTGGAACTGGACGGCGTCGCGGTGCCGAAGGCGCGCGCGGCCGGGCTGGCCGCGCTGGAGGCGCTGGGCGTGGCAGGGCGGGCGAGCCGGTTCCCCGACCAGCTGTCCGGCGGCGAGCGGCAGCGGGTGGCGATCGCCCGCGCGGTGGTGGGAGACCGCCGCCTGCTGCTGGCCGACGAGCCGTCCGGCGCGCTGGACTCGGTGAACGCCGGCGAGGTGATGCGGCTGCTGCACGAGGCATGCCAGCGGGGCGTCGCCGCAGTGGTGGTGACCCACGACGCGCAGCTGGCCGCCTGGGCCGACCGGGTAGTGCTCCTGCGCGACGGGCGGATGACCGGCCAGACCACCCGGCCGCCCGGCCCCGAATCACTCCTCGTGCCCAGGGAGATCCGGTGACCACCGCCCTGCGCGACCCGCCCGACCTGGACCGGGCGCGGGCGGCGGCATCGTCGCCCGCCGCGCGGTGTTCCGCTGGGGCTGGCGGCTGTTCCGCCGCGAATGGCGCCAGCAGCTGCTCGTGCTCGGCCTGCTCACCGTGGCGGTCGCGGCGACGATCTGGGGCGCCAGCGTCGTCACGAACGTGCAGCTCGGCAACCCCAACTAGCCCACCTACGGCACCGCCGCCGCGCAGGTCACGCTGCCCGGCAGCGACCCGCACCTGGCCGCCGACATCGCCGCCATCGCAGCGCCGCTGGGGCCCGGCAGATGTCATCGAGAATCAGAACATCGCCACTGGCACCACCCAGTCGGTGCAGCTGCGTGCCGAGAAGTCCGCGCGGGCACTACAACGCTCCGCTGCTCGGCCTGGTCAGCGGCGCCTACCCGGCCGGTCCCGGTCAGGTCGCGCTGACCAGCCAGGTCGCGGCCCTGTACGGCGCGCACGTGGGCGGCACCTGGCGGGCCGCCGGCACGACCTGGCGGGTGACCGGCATCGTGCAGGACCCGAGCAACCTGGCGGACGAGTTCGCGCTGGTCGCGCCCGGGCCAGGTCCGGCACCCCAGCCAGGTGATCATGCTGCTCGGCTCCGGCCGCGGCGCGGCAGGCGATCAGCGACGGCATCGGACGCTGCCCGGCATCCCAGCGGCGGCGACTGGTCCGTTCCCAATGAGCACGTCGAGCGGGTTCCCGCCGGCCACGCTCATCCTGGTGGTGGAGGTACTCGGCCTGGCGTTCATCGGCCTGGTGTCGGTCGCCAGTTTCTCCGTGCTGGCCCAGCGCAGGCTCCGCGCCCTCGGCATGCTCAGCGCGATCGGCGCGACCGAACGCAACCTCCGCCTGGTCATGATCGCGGGCGGCCTGGCCGTCGGCGTGAGCCGCCGCGCTGGCCGGGGCGGTGCTCGGCCTCGCCGCCTGGTTCGCTTACGCGCCGACGCTGCAGCAGGCCACCGGCCACGTGGTTGACGCGGCGAACCTGCCGTGGTGGGCGTTCGCCATCGGGGTCGTGTTCGCGATCGCGACGTCGGTGCTGGCGTCCCGCCGCCCGGCTAAGACGATGGCCGCGGTCCCGGTGGTGGCCGCGCTGTCCGGCCGCCCCGCGCCGCCGAAGGCGGTGCACCGCTCCGCCCTGCCCGGCGTCATCGTGTTCGCGGTCGGCCTCGCGTGCCTGGCGTTCACCGGCGGCCTGGCCGGGCTGCCTGGCGCGGGCGGCGGCGGCCACGGCAGCGCGCTGCTCCTGCTGGCCGGCCTGGTCGCCACCATCGCCGGCATCGTCCTGCTCGCCCCGCTGGCCATCAGCGTGCTGGCCGCCGGCGCCGGGCCGCGGCTGCCGGTCGCGATCCGGATCGCGCTGCGCGACCTGGTCCGCTACCGGGCCCGGTCCGGCGCCGCGCTGGCGGCGACCACGTTCGCCGTGTTCCTGGCCATGGGGATCTGCCTCGTCGGCCAGCACCAGGTTCGACAACCCGCTTGACCCGGTCCGGCCCGAACCTGTCCAGCAGCCAGCTGATCGTCACCGCGGAGCCGAGCCCGGCCTCCGGCATGATGATGCAGCTCAGCAGCGCCCAGGCGGCCAGCCTGAGCAGGCAGGCTGAACAGCTCTCGCCGCCAGCCTGCACGCGCGGTCCGCGGTGCCACTGGAATCCGCGGGCGCCACGCTGTACCAGGCGGGCACGCCGGAACACGCACGGCCAACTTCACCGGCACCGTGTACGTGGCCACCCCGCAGTTGCTCGCCGCGTACGGGATCAAGGCCAGCCAGATCGCTCCCGGCACCGACATCCTCACCATGCGGCCAGGGCTGGCGGGCCTGCCGCACCTGGAGATGATCTGGCAGCAGCTACGGTACCAGGCGAGCCCGAGCGGAAGCGGTGCCCGGCGGTAGCGGCGGTCCGCCCTGCACGCTGAGCAACGACTGCCTGGCCAGCCCCGCGATCCAGACGGTCAGCAACCTGCCCGGCGGCACCTCCGCGCCGAACACGGTGATCACCGAGTACGCGGTGAGCAAGTACCACCTGCAGCCTCAGCTGACCGGGTGGCTGATCCAGGCACCTGCCCCGCTCACCGCCGCGCAGATCAGCGCCGCGCGGCACCTCGCGCTCGGCTACGAGGTGCCGGTCGAGACCGCGTCCGGCGGGCCGGGTCTCGGCGAGTTCGCCGACGGCGGCCACCGCGCTCGGCATCGTCGATCGCGCTCGGCGTGCTGGCCGCGTCCGTCGGCCTGATCCGCAGCGAGACCGCGCCGGACCTGCGCACGCTCACCGCCGCCGGCGCCAGCGCCGTGACGCGGCGGATGATCACCGCCGCGACCGCCGCCGCGCTTGGCCTGCTCGGCGCGATCCTCGGCATGGCCGGCGCCCTGGTCGCCGGGCTGGCCTGGGCGCACGGCAGCCCTGTCCGCCATGTTCGGCGACGTGCCGCTGAGCGACGTGCTGATCCTGCTGGTCGGGCTGCCGCTGATCGCCGCGGCCGGCGGCTGGCTATTCGCCGGGCGCGAGCCGCCAGCGATCGCCAGGCAGCCGATCGAGTAAGGCCCCGCGGGCGCGACCGAGGTTTCACAGTCATGCTCAGCGGCCGCGGCGCCAGCGCCGCCGCTGCAGCAGGATGATCCTGCGCTCGGCGAGCTGCTGGGTGTGGTGGGCGAGCCAGAAGCAGACGGCCGCGAGCGGAAGCTCGACGCACGCGGCCAGCAGGATGGATTCCCACCGCTGCCCGGCGGGCGTGGTCATGACGTCGAACCAGGCGTCGACCACCAGCAGGGTGGCAGTGGCAGTCGCGGCCGTGGCCAGGTAGAGGGAGCGGCGGAGGGCAAAGTAGGCGGTGCTGCCGAGCGCAATCAGCAGGATCACGTCGAACCCGGCCCACGCGACGTCATAGTTCGTCGCCACCTGCCGGGCGGGCAGCGAGTCGCCGATATAGATCGTCCATGGCAGCAGGATTACCGAGAAGAGCGTGAATGCCGGGCCGGTCCAGCGCACCAGCCGGCTCTCGCCCGGCAGCACGGCCCGCTCTGCCGGGGGATCCGGCTCGACCAGCGCCTCGAGCCTGCTCGCGATGTTCTCCGGGTCGGGGACTGTCATCATGTCGTTCTCCGCGAGGTTCGCCCGGATCTGGCCGGCGTCTGCTAGCCAGGGCCGCAGAGCTACCCGGCCAGCGCGGTTTTGCACATGAAATCGAGCACGGCGCGCCGCCGCCGGCAGCCGGATCTGACTCCGGCCGTCAGCTGTCGTCCCGCTGCCAGCGGCGGTACAGATCGATGAAGTCGGCGCGCATCTCAGCCGTGAGATCGGCTGGCGAGATCCGGCCGGCGACGGCTATCGTCGCCCGGATCTGAGCCAGGTACTCGGTGCAGTTCGGGCAGCCGGCCAGATGCCGCTCGAAGCGCCGCCGGGCAGCTCGCGGCAGTGCTCCCTCGAGATAGTCGGTGACCAGCTCCACGGCCTGCTGACAGACCAGGTCGCGGCGGGCGAGGACATGCAGGCGCATCATGCCCTCCCGAATTCGGACTCGAGCTGCTGGCGGACCCGGCTGCGGCCGCGGTGGAGCAGGACGCGGAGGTTGGCGTCGGTGATCTCCAGCACCCCGCACACCTCCTCGCTGCTCAGCCCCTCTATATCGCGCAGGGTCACAACCTCGCGCTGACGGGCTGGCAGGTCGGCGATGGCGATCCTGACCAGCCCGGCCATCCGCTGCGCCGCAAGCCGGTCATCGACGAGGTCGCTCCAGGGCTCCGGCGGGACCAGCCAGTGGCCGGTTGCGTCAAACCGCGCTGAGTCGACCGTGACGGCCAGGTCGCTGACGGCAAGCGTCCGGCGTTCCCGGACGCCAGCAGACCTCGCCCGGTTGACCAGGATGCGAAACAGCCAGGTCCGCACGGAGGATCGCCCTTCAAACCGGCTCAGCCCGCGCAGGAACCCGACCCACGCGTCCTGCACGACCTCCTCCGCGACTGCCTGGCTGGGCACGTAGCCCGAGGCGATCCGCAGCATGGACGGCCGGTACCGCTGGACCAGGGTCACGAAAGCCTGCTCGTCGCCGGACCGGAGCCGGCCGAGCAGCGGAGCATCGGGATCGTGATCTGCGGTCTGCAGCGTGGGGTACCTCGGTGTCATCGAGTCGTCCTGGCCGGGCCCGGCACCAGGCCGGACCCAGCGGTGGCTGTGCTCATCGTCATCGTCGCGCGGAACCGGCGCGGCCGCGCCGGTTCGGGGGCATCGAGCCGCAGCGGCTGGCTCTGCGGCCAGCTCGCTGCGGCTGCGCCCGCTATGGACATCACCCGGCGGCGATGCCCTCGCCGCCGGCCGCGCCAGGAACGGTGACGCTGCCGATGCTCGTCAGCGCGCCACCCGATCCGACCGCGAACTCGTCGACTATGCCGCTCCCGCCGGTCTGGACGTACAGATAGCGCCCGCCGGGCGTAGCGACGGAGTCGACCGTGCCAGCGTCGGTGCCCGTCTGGCCGAGCAGGGTCAGGGCGCCGCCCGCGCCGGAGGAGAAGGCGGACTCGGACGCGCTGCCGGCGTTCGACGCGAACAGCAGGCCGCCGTCTGCCGTCACCCAGCACGTGGCCGTCTGACCTGTTCCGGTGGCCGCGAGCGGCGTTACTGTCCCGGACGGCGCCAGCGCGAAGCTCGCGAGCGCGTCCGTCCCCGCCTCGGCGATGATCAGGTGACCGGCCGGATCGAAGGCGATGGCAAAGGGCACGGTTCCCGGCTCAGAATTGACGACCGGAGACGGCGTCAGGTAGCCATCCGGGCGGACACCGAAGACGTCGATGTCGTTGCCGTTGGCCTTCGTCGTGACGATCAGCTGCGTGCCGCCGGGGGAGAAGGCGACCTGGCCGGGGGTGCTGGTGAACTGCGGGGTCAGCGTCGGGTCGAGGCCGAGCGCCCGGCCTGACCCCGGCAGCCGGTACAGCGCGCCGAAGCGGATGCCGAAGCCCTGGACGGTCCCGCCGTTCTCGGCGTTCAGCACGTAGGCCAGATCGCCGCGGACGGTCACGCTGACCGGGAAGACACCGCCCGAGGGCAGGACCTGGCGGAGCTGGAGCCGGTCACCGTGAACGCCGAAGACCGCGATCGTGTTGCTGCCCGCGTTGACGGCGATCAGCAGGCCGGCCTGCCGGTCGAGCACGAGCGAGCCCTGCGACGCCAGGTGATCGACGACCGAGCCGGCGAGTATCCCGCCGAGACCGCCCGCTGAATAGGCACCGGCCTCGGTCAGAGTTCCGTTGCCGGATCGGCGGTAGGCAACGACCTCGTTCCCGGCAGTGTTATCGGTCTGGACGAAGACCGCGCGGCCTGCGCCCCCGGCGCCGTCGTGACGTGCGGGTGCCGAGGTAGCGGCGAGCGCGGGGCTGGCGAGAGCGAATGTCGCGATGCCCAGTGCCGCGCCCAGGATTGCAGCGCGCGGTAGTACGCTCGCGCGCGGTCGCGTGCGTGCTCTCATTCGATCCTCCGGATTGGTCAGGCCACGCGCGCCCGGGTTCGGGCTCGCGCTGCACAGTCCTCGCTGGAGGCTCCGCGTTACACGCGAGTTGTCGTCAGCGGGCAGCCAGCCCGAGTACCTCAGCCGCGGCGCGGCTGTTGCTGCGCGCCGCCCCGTAGCTGGCCAGGTAGCACCCGGCCGCCGGGCGCCAGACCGGCAGCCCCATCTCGACGACGACCGCGTCCGGCCGTTCGGCCAGCATCAGGGTGACCGCGTCGGCTGCCGTCGCGTGCCGGTGCGCGTCCCGCACCACGATGACCAGCGGGCGGCCGGCCGCGTCAGCCAGGACCGGCGACACCGCGGCCGCCAGGCCTGTCGGCGGCGTCGCCGTGCTGATCTCGCGGTAGCTGTCAGCGGGCACGAACGCGGCCAGGCCCCAGGGGACCGCGCCGACCGCCAGGTTAGACGGGGGCACCAGCTGGACGACGAGCGGCCTGCGCAGCGGCCGGCAGCTGCCCGGACACCGCGACGGCGCGGCGGGCCGCCGCCAGGCCGATCGGGACCGCGGCAGGCGCGCCGGCCATACTGCCTGCGCCGCCGCCGTGCCGCTCTCCCTCGGGCCCGCCGTCGGCCCCGCGAACACCGTCGGCCCTCGGGGCGCCGTCGGCCCTGCGAACACCTTCGGCTCCGTCGGCTCTCGCGGTCGCAGCCAGCGCCGCCGCGGAGGTCCAGGCCCGCAGCTCGGCCACCCTCGCTGCGGCCTCCTCCAGCCGCTCGCCCGGCAGCCTGCCCGACCGCACCGCCTCGACGAGCGCGGCCCTGACCGCGAGGAAGCTCAGCTGGTCCTGATCGCGGCCAAGGCACAGCAGGTCGGTCCCGGCCATGACCGCCAGCACGGCAGCCTCGGGAATCCCGTACGGCTCGCTGACCGCGCGCATCTCCAGGCCGTCGGACACGATGACGCCGGTGAAGCCGAGTTCCCCGCGCAGCAGGTCGGTCTGAGCCCGCCGGGACAGCGACGCGGGCAGATCGCCGGTGAGCTCCGGCACCCGCAGGTGACTCGGCATGACTGCCCGCACCCCGGCCGCGATGGCCGCCTCGAACGGCGGCAGGTCGCGGGAGCGGACGACGCCCAGCGGCGCATCGACGGTCGCGAGCACGAGGTGCGAGTCGGCCGAGGTACTGCCGTGGCCGGGGAAGTGCTTCGCGCACGCGGCGACGCCGGCCGACTGCAGCCCGGTCACGGCGGCCGCGGCGTGCCGGGCGACCAGATCCGGATCGGCGCCGAAGGACCGGGTGCCGATCACCGGGTTGTCCGGCGCGGTGTTGACGTCCACCGCGGGAGCGAGGTCCAGGTTGATGCCAAGCGCGGCCAGGTCGGCGCCGAGCGCGGCGTAGACCAGCCTGGTCAGCTCAGTGTCGTCGATGGCGCCGAGCGCCGCGTTTCCCGGATAGTGGCTGCCGGTGCGGTGCGAGATCCGGGTGACGTCGCCGCCCTCCTCGTCGATCGCGATGACCGGCTCGGCGGTCGGCGGCTCGCAGCCGGGCGGTCAGCGCGGACAGCTGCCTGCCGTCCGGCACGTTCGGGCCGAACAGGGTCACTCCGGCCAGGCCGCCGCGCAGCGCGGCCAGGATCCAGTCCGGCTCGCGGCCGCCGCCAAATGGCGGGATGAGGATGGCGTCGGCCAGCCGGCCCAGGGCTGGGTCGGCCGTGATCTCCTGGCGTCATCCCTTCACCGCCCCGGCGATCAGGCCGCCGACAAGCCTGCGGCGGACGATCAGGAAGAAGATGACGACCGGAATCGTGAACAGCGTCGAGGCGGCCATGATCGGCCCCCAGTCCGCGCCGCCGCGGCCGAAGAAGTACGTGACGTAGATCGGCAGCGTGTAGTTAGCCGTGTCGCCTGGCCGAGGAACGTCAGCGCCACGATGAACTCGTTGTAGGCGGAGATGAACGCGAACATGCTGGTGGCCACCAGGCCGGGCACGACCAGCGGGAACAGGATCCGCCAGAAGATCTTCACGCCGCCCGGCGCCGTCGATGGCCGCCGCCTCCTCCAGTTCCCTCGGGACGGTGGCGACGAAGTTGCGCAGCATCCAGATCGAGACCGGCAGCGCCAACGCGGTGTAGACGATGATCAGGCCGACCAGGCTCTGCAGCAGGTCGAGCCGCTCGAAGTCGAGGAACAGCGCGATGACCAGCGCCTGCTGCGGGAGCATCTGCACGATCAGCAGCATGACCAGGAACGAGGCGCGGAACCTGAACCGGAACCTGGCCACCGCGACCGCGGCGAGCAGCGAGAGCAGCGACGCCACGAGGACGGTCGCCAGCGTGACGACCAGGCTGTTGCGGAAGAACAGCCAGACCGAGCCGATCCCGGAACCTGGCCGCTGATCACCGACCTGAAGTTGCCCAGCGTCGGATGCGCGGGCAGCAGGCTCGGCGTCAGCGAGTAGATCTCGTGCGACGGCTTGAACGCGGTCGAGACCATCCAGAAGATCGGGAACAGCGTGACCAGCGCGACCAGCACGCCGAAGGCGTTCAGGCTGGCGCCGCGGGCGCCGCGCATGGTTCTGGCCCGGCGCGCGTCCCCGGTGCGGCTGTCCGGCTGCGGCGGCCGGCTGTCGCGGGTGGTGGCCGCGACGGCGGGCACGGCGCTGAGGCCGGAGCCTGGCATGCTCATGTCAGGGCCCCCTGCCGGACGGAGGCGCGGACGTAGCCGACCGTGATGACGAGCAGGATGAGCGTGAGGATCAGCGCGAGCGCGCCGCCCAGGCCGTACTCGGCGGCAGGCTCGCGAACGCCTTGTCGTAGACGTAGAGCCACAGGTTGTACTCGTCCCGGTTGCCGAGGTCGCCGGTGATGATGTAGCGCCTGCGTGAAGATGCCGAAGTCCCAGATCACCGACAGCAGCAGCAGCACCAGGAAGATCGGCTTCAGCAGCGGGTAGGTGATCCGCCAGAAGACCCGCCACGGCCCGCGCCGTCCACCCGGGCGGCCTCGAGCAGCTCGGCCGGGCACGGTCTTCAGGCCGGCCAGCACGGACACCGCGATGAACGGGAAGGCCTGCCAGACCACGAGCACGGTGAGCACGGTGTAGGCCGGCAGCGCGCCGGTGTGGTCCAGTTGAACCGCGCCCAGTTCGCGCCGCCGCCCAGCCAGTGCGGCAGCTTCGACAGCGTCCAGTCGACGATGCCGCCGTCCGGGTCGACCAGCCAGTAGAAGAGCACGCGGCCGACACGGCGGCGTGGCCCAGGCCAGCAGCGCGGCTATGCCGACGAACGCGGCCATCTTCCGGCCGAGCCGGTTGCAGCAGCAGCCCGACCAGCGTGCCGGCGATCAGCGTGGCGGCACGACCACGACCGCGAAGCAGCACGGTGATCCGCAGCGAGAGCCAGAACTCCGGGTCGGCGAAGGTGCTGGTGAAGTTCGCGAAGCCCACCCACTGGGTCGGCGCGGCCCCGGTGATCTGCATCAGCCCGTAGTTCTGGAACGAGAAGATGCACGACCTGCACCAGCGGCCAGAGCAGCACGAGCGCGATGCCGGCCAGCGCCGGGGCGAGCAGGAGGTAAGGGGCGAGCTTGTAGCGGCGGACGAAGGCGCCGAGGCGAGCGCGGGACCGGTAACCGCGCTGGCCGAGGCCGGGCTGGCTGGCCGGGGGCGCGGCGGGCCGGTGCTCTATCGTCTCGGCCATCTGCCTGATCGCTCCTTTCTGTCGCTCACGAGCGCGGATCTGGCTCGGCGCGCGGCTGTCCTGCACGGCGCGGGCGGTGACCGGCTGGCCCGCCGGAGCGGGCCAGCCGGAGTACTCAGCGCAGATCAGGACTCGCTCCCGGTGTTGAGGACGTTCTGCAGCTGGGTGTTGGCCTTGTCCACCGTGGCGGTGAACTGGCGCCCTGCATCAGCGACTTCATCATCGTCGGGATGATCTGCGTCGGTCGCGTCCGCGGTGGCCCAGTTCTTGGCGTTGAGCGGGGAGATCTGGGTGTAGCGCGGCCGCCTTGGCGAAGCCGGACATGACCTGGCTGCTCGCAGTACGTCGCCGCTCGATCAGCTGCGAGGTGAACGCGCGGGAAGAAGCCCTGCGAGTTGGCGAACGTGGTGGCGTTGGACGGGCTGTCCATGACCGTGACCAGGTCCCAGGCCGCCGTCTTGTTCGGGCTCTTCGCCCAGACGCCGAGGTCGGAGCCGCCGGCGAAGGCCGGCGCCGGGTTCGGGCCGTTCTCGCTCGGGATCGGGAACGACGCCCAGCTGCGCCTTGTTCGCCGTGCTGACCGCCTCCAGCGAGGACTCGCGCCCACGGGCCGTCGATGTACATGTCGAGCTTGCCCAGGGCGAAGTCCTCGTCGCGCCGCCCGAGGTCGCGCCCGGCGTGCCGAGCTCGGTCTGGCCGATGTACTTGGCGGGGGAGACCTGCTCGGTGAGCAGCAGGTCGGCGTAGAACTTGATGCCGGCCTCGGACTGCGGCGAGTTCAGCTGCGCCACCCACTTGCCGCCCTGCTGCACCGCGACCTGGCCGCCAGCGCCCCAGATGAAGCTGACGATCGCGTTGGTGTAGTTGCTCGGCGCGCCCAGGCCGTAGGTGCCGGGGTAGGTCTTCATCAGCTGCTTGGCGTCGCTGACCAGTTCCGCCCAGGTGGTGGGCGGCGAGGTGATGCCCGCCTTGGCGAACTGGTCCTTGCGGTACCAGATGCCGCGCACGCCGCCGAACCACGGCACGGCGTAGTTCTGGCCGCCTGCGGTGTCGTTGGCCAGGTTGCCCGTGATGATGTCGGAGCCCGTCGGACCAGGCCTTCACCTCGCTGGTGATGTTGGCCAGGGCGCCCTGGCTGGCAACGCCGGGCGTGTCGGTGTTACCCAGCTCGGTGATGTCCGGGCCGCCCTTGCCGCTGGTCAGGGCGTTCGTCCAGTCGGTGGTCCGGTTGCCCCACGGGATCCAGTCCACGATGACCTTGGTGCTCTTGTACTGCGGGAACTTCTGGTGGAACTGGGCGACCACGCCGTTCATCCAGGTCACCTGGGATGGCACCGAGGCGCCCATCCGCCAGACGGCGAGCTTGGCGGGGGCCGACGAGGCCGACGATGAGCCGCTGCTTGAGCCGCAGCCCGCGATGCCCGCGGCAGTTCCCGCGAGCGCGACGGCCACCCCTAGTGCGGCCGCCGATCTGGTGAAAGTCACTGACCGATCTCCCTTCCCGGCTGTGTGAGCGGAAGTGACGTCCTCCGGGCGGACGCCTCCGGCCGGGCCATGGCCTGGTGGCCGGCACCTACGCTAGAGGGCCGACTTGACCACTTCGACCCGATCCGAGCGATTGGTACCTGCCAGGGCTGAGCCCTGATAGTTGCTTGCGCAGAAACTAACAGGAAACTTTCCTATAAGATAGGCTCCGTTGCCAGATTGAGACACAGACTGTGTTCGCGCAGGTCAAACAACGCGAATCCGCCTCGCCGGTCCTAGAGTTCGGTGAGGAATGCGGGATAAGGGGTGGGGAATGCAGCGACGGCCGGGAACGCCGAGCCTGTTGCGCGAGCTGAACGACAGGTCCGCACTCGAGCTGCTGCTGACCGGCGGCCCGCTCACCAGGGCCCAGCTCGGCGAGCACACCGGGCTGTCCAAGGTCACCGCGTCCCAGCTGCTGTCCCGGCTGGAGGAGCGCGGCATCGTCGAGGTGGCCGGCGAGCTGGCCGGCGGCCGCGGGCCGAACGCCGCGCTGTACGCGGTTGTCCCGTCCACCGCATACGTCGCGGGGCTTCACGTCGAGCAGGATGAGATCAGCGCTGGCGTTGCCGACATTACCGGGAACGTGGTCGCCAGAATCTCGGTCAACCCCAGTGCCGCGGAGGATCCGGTCGCCCTGGTCCGTGCCGCCGTGCAGGCGGCGTGCTCATCGGCGGGCGTCCCGCCGGAGTCGCTGCGCGCGTTCGTCATCGGCACGCCGGGCGTGCTGGATCCCCGCACCGGTGACCCGCGGCTCGCGGTCAACCTTCCCGCCTGGCACGAGGGCGTGCTTGAGGCGCTGCGCAGTGACCTCGGCCGGCCGGTCACGCTGGAGAACGACGTGAACCTCGCCGCGATGGCCGAGCAGGCCGCCGGCGCCGCGGTCGGCGTTCCGGACTTCGTCCTGGTCTGGATCGGCGTCGGCCTGGGCCTCGCGACCGTGCTCGGCGGCACGCTGCACCGGGGCGTGGGCGGGGCGGCGGGCGAGATCGGCTACCTGCCGGTGCCCGGCGCGCCGCTGCCCCAGGACCTGACTCATCCGGCCACCGGCGCCTTCCAGCGGCTGGTCGGCGCCCAGGCCGTGCTGCCGCTGGCGGAGTCGTTCGGCTTCGCCGGGAAGTCCGCGGCCGATGCCGTGGCGGCTGCCGTCCGCGCAGCGGCCGACAGCGACCAGCGCGCCGACGATTTCCTGAGCGAACTGGCGGTCCGGGTCGCGACCGGCGTCGCGGCGATCTCGGTCGTGCTGGACCCTGGCCTGGTCGTGCTCGGCGGCGACGTCGGCCGGGCCGGCGGGACCGAGCTTGCCGGCCGGGTCGCTGCCGACGTCGGCCGGTTCTGCCCGGCCAAGCCGACGGTCGTGCCGACAGCCGTGGATGGCTGGCCGGTGCTGCGCGGCGCGATCCTGGCCGCCGTCGGCCAGGCCAGGGCGGAGCTGCTGGCCTCGGTCGCTGACCCGGCCTGACGCCGCGGACCGGGCTGGCGGGCCTGGCCGGCCCGGCCCCGCTGACGGGGCAGGATGAAAGCCGGGACAAGCCCCTGTGCTCGGGAGGTCTGGCGTGGTCATTCTGGACGGGACGTCGCTGACGTGCGCGGATGTCGCCGCGCTCGGCCGGCGGCAGGCAGCAGCCCGGATCGGCGAGGCCGGCCGCGACCGGGCCGCGGCCGCCGCGCGAACCATGCGGGCGCTGACCGACCAGGCTGTCGCGGCGGGCGTGGCTATCTACGGCCGGACCACAGGCGTCGGCTTCAACCGCACGATCCAGGTCAGCCCCGATGACGAGCGGCTCGTCGGCCTCCGGCTCGTGCGCAGTCACGCCGCCGGTGCCGGGCCGCTGCTGGCGCCGGAGATCAGCCTGGCGATGCTCGCGGTCCGGGCTAACCAGATCGCGGCCGGCGGATCCGGTATCGATCCCGGCGTGCTCCCGGTCCTGGCCGACTGCCTGGCCGGCGGTTTCCGGCCGCCAGCGCGCAGTTACGGCGCGATCGGCACCGGCGATCTGACCGCGCTGGCCTCGACTGCCCTGTGCCTGCTCGGCGAGCGTGACTGGCTGATGCCGGAGCCAGGTCAGGTCGCGCCTGGCGGCCAGCCGCGGTTCGCGCTGGACCCGGCCGACATGCTCGCCTTCATGTCCAGCAACGCGGCCACTCTCGCCGAGGCCGCGATCGCCTGCTGCGACCTGACCAGCCTGCTTCGCGCGAGCACGGTGATCGCGGCGCTCGGCCACCTGGCGGTGCGCGCATCCGCTGAGCCGTACGCGGAGGCGGTGCAGCAGGCGCGCCCGCACCCTGGCCAGATCCGGGTGGCACGCGACCTGCGTGAGCTGCTGGCCGCCGAGACGGGCACGGCCGCCCGCGTGCAGGACCCCTACAGCTACCGGGCGCTCCCGCAGGTTCACGGCACTGCCGTCGAGGCGGCCGCGCAGGCCGAGCAGACCATCGCGCTGGAGCTGAACTCGGCCAGCGAGAATCCGCTGATCGACGTCGCCGGCCAGCGGATCCTGCACAACGGGAACTTCCATACCGCGTACCTGGCACATGCGCTGGACGGCGTGCGCGCGGCCGTCATCCAGACCGGCACGCTGTCAGTCGCGCGGCTCGGAGCGCTGCTGGACGACCGCGTCTCCGGGCTCCCCACGTTCCTGGCGGCGGACACGCCGCCCAGCTCGGGCCTGATGATGGTCGAGTACGCGGCGCACTCGGCGCTGGCCGACATCCGCCGCCTCGCGGGCCCGGTCGTGCTCAGCGGCGCGGTGCTGTCAGTCGGCGCGGAGGAGCACGCCGGATTCGGCACGCAGGCAGCCTGGTCCGCGACGCAGACGGTACGCGCGTACCGGGTCGTGCTGGCCTGCGAGCTGGTGGCAGCGGTCCGCGCCATGCGCCTGCGCGGTGAGCGCCCCGCCGGTGCGGCACTGGCGCAGGTCTTCGGCCAGGCGGACCGGGAGCTGCCTGCCTCGGTGGCGGACCGGCCGGTCGACGATGACCTGGAGATTGCGGAGCAGCTGCTGGCAGCTGTCGCCGGGGCGTGCCCTTCGGCCTGAGGCGGCGGACCTGGGTGCGGCCCGGGGTCAGGACTGGCTCGGAGCGCGGCCCTGCCGGCAGCGGTGGCCTTCCGGTAACGTTCGGCGCGATGAGGACCAGGCACGCCGTATCAGGAGCAGATAGCTGATGCTCGTCGCAGACGTCGAAACCCCGGCGCTGCTCGTCGACGCGGACGCGCTTGCCGCGAACATCGACGCGATGGCAGCCGCCCTTCCTGGCGCGCGGCTGCGGCCGCACGTCAAGGCGCACAAATGCACCCGGCTCGCGAGACGGCAGGCGGCGGCGGGGCACCGGGCGTTCACCTGCGCCACGATCCGCGAGTGCGAGGGCATGGCCGCTGCCGGGCTCGGCGAGGATCTCCTCCTGGCCAACGAGGTGCTGGACGCGCGCCGGCTCGGCAACCTCACGGCCGCGGGCGCGCGCGTGACGGTCGCGGTCGACTCGGCCGAGACGATCGAGGCGGCCGCTGCCGGCGGCGTGCGCGAGGTCCTGATCGATGTCAACGTCGGCCTGCCCCGGTGTGGCTGCACCCGGCAGGACGCCGGCCGGATCGCGGACCTGGCCCGCGGCCGCGGCCTGCAGGTCCGCGGCGTCATGGGCTACGAGGGGCACGTCGTCGGACTGCCGGACGCGGGCGAGCGGGCCGAGCGGTGCCGGGTCGCGATGGAGATCCTGACCGCGGCGCATGCCGACGTCGGCGGCGAGATCATCTCCGCGGGCGGCACCGGCACGTACGCGCTCAACACCTGGGCCAGTGAAATCCAGGCCGGCTCGTACGCACTGATGGACACGGCCTACGGCCGGCTCGGGCTGCCGTTCGCGCAGGCGGCGTTCGTGCTCGCGACCGTCGTGTCCCGGTCAGCCGGCTGGGCGGTCGGCGACGCCGGGCTGAAGGCCTTCGGGATGGACCACGGCAACCCGGAGCTGACCGGCGGCAAGGTCATGTTCTGCTCGGATGAGCACGTCACCTTCACCCCGCCGCGGCCTGTCGGCGACCGGGCCTGGCTCATCCCCGCGCACATCGACCCGACGATGGCCTGCCACGAGAGGGTCTACCTGTTCTCCGGGGACGAGATTGTCGACGTCTGGCCGGTGGACCTGCGTGGCTGGTGAGCGGCAGGCCCGGCCGGCCGAGCCGGCGAGTGCTGACGTTCCGGTTCGCGGAGCACAGCGACGTGCAGGCGATTGTCGGGCTGGTCGAGTCTGCTTACCGCGGCGAGGCCAGCCGGGCTGGCTGGACGACCGAGGCGGACCTGCTTGATGGCCAGCGCACTGACGCGCGGGCTGTCGGCGAGATCGTGGCGGCCGGGGCCGCGGCCGGCTCGTGCTCGTCGCCGAGAGTGAGGGCCGCCTGGTCGGCTGCTGCCAGCTGGAGCGCCGTCCGCCCGGCGAGGCGTACTTCGGCATGTTCTCGGTGCGGCCGGGCGCCCAGGGTCAGGGCTGGGGCGGCCAGATCCTGGCGGAGGCCGAGCGTCTCGCCCGCGAGGACTTCGGCGCTGCGACGATGATCATGACGGTGCTCGCGCAGCGCCGCGACCTGATCGCCTGGTATGAGCGGCGCGGCTACCGGCGGACCGGTGACAGCAAGCCGTTCCCCTACGGCGACGAGCGGTTCGGGATACCGCGGCGGCCGGACCTGAGTTTCGTCGTCCTCGCCAGGCGGCTCCGGCCGGGCCCCTAGCGTCCGCGGATGGCCAGGCCCGGCCGCTGGCAGGCCTGAGCGTCTGGCCTGACGTCAGGTCTGGCCTGCCATCAGGTCTGGCCTGCCATCAGGTCTGGCCGCGCAGGCGCAGGCCGCGCGGTGTCGCCCGGAATCCGGCCGTCTCCAGCGCGCGCGCCAGGGGTGAGTCATAGACGTCACCGCCGTCGGCGCGCTCTACGGTCAGCCGGCCGAGCGCCCCGGCCCGGACGGCAGCGGCGAGTGCGGCCGAGGCAGGCTCGAGCAGCGACTGCTCGCTGGTCCAGGACAGCAGCGTCTTCCCGCCGCGCTCGACATACAGAACCAGCTCGCCGTTGGCCAGCACGACAAGCGCGCCGGCCTTCCGGCCGGGCCGGTGACCGCCAGCACTCTCATCCGGCCGGTCGGGCCACGGCAGCGCCGCGCCGAACGCGTTCGCCGGGTCGGCGGCGGCCAGCACCGTAATCCGCAGGCCCGCTCCGTCGTGCCTGGCCGGACCGGTATCCCAGGGATCGGCCGGCTGCTCTGGCGTTCGTGCCGCCTCGGCCATGGCCCGCATCCGGTCGACCGCGCCTGGCAGCGCAAACTGCGCTGCGCCCAGGCCCTCGACAAAGTACCCGCGGCGGCACTGCCCGCCGTCCTCAAGCGCTCGCAGCACCGGGTACAGCGCACCGAAACCGCCGGTTACCCGCTCGGCTGCCGCCGCGCCCCGGATGAGGATGCCGTACCGCTCCAGCAGCGCGAGCGCCTGGGCGTGCAGGCGCCGGGTCGGGTCCGGCTCGCGCGCGGGCAGCGCCGACCAGCGGCCGCTCACGGTCGGCGGCCCGGTGCGGGACGGCATCGCGCCGCGGCCGAATCCTGGCCGCCGGGACAGTGCGCTGCCCGGCCGGACGGCTGCGCCCCGCGCAGCAGCGGTCTCGCCCGGCGCGGCAGCGGGCCGGCCGGCCGAAGGACGGTGCGCAGCGGAGCGAGCGTGTCATTGGTGAGGCGGCCCGCCCACACCAGGTCCCAGATGGCGCTGGCGACGTCGCGGTCGGTCGCGGCGAGCGACCTCGCTGACCGGTCTGCCAGCCCGGCGGCGACCCGGTCGGCGATCCCGCGGAAGAACAGGGCTCCGCCGCCGTCCAGCACGCCGAGCACAGCCTCGTGCACCGGAGTCATCGTGATCTCGCCGGGCTCGGGCAGCAGCAGCGGCGCGGTCACCGCAGGCGCCAGGATGATCCAGCCATCACTGCCGGGCAGCGCGCCGGCGCCGGCCCAGACGAGCTCGCCCGCCGCGGTGAGCTCGTCAAGTAGCGCGGGGGAGTAGCCGGGCACCCGGCCGGGCAGCACCAGCGTTTCCAGCGCCGACGCCGGGACAGCTGCGCCGGCGAGCTGTTCCGTCACCTCGTAGACCGCGTCCGCCCGTGCGGGCCGCGGACGCCGGCCGGCGGCGTCAGGCCGGCCGGCGGTAGCTGCCCGGTCGGCGTGCTGCCAGGTCGGCAGGAACGCGGCGTAGACAGCCGGCGGCACCGGCTCGACTTCCTTGCGCAGCTTGGCCAGACAGCGGCGGCGCAGCAGGCGCAGCACGCCGGCCTCGCACCACTGGATCCCGACCCCCGGCTGGAAGTCGCCCTCGGCGAGCACGCCCTCGGCGGCCAGCCGGTGCAGCGTGCCGGTGACGACGGCCACCCCGAGGCCGTGCCGCGCGGCCACCGCGGCCGCGCCGAACGGGCCGTGCGTCCGCGCGTACCTCAGCACCAGGTCCCGCAGCGGATCAGGAACGGGCTCGGTGAACGCGTCCGGCACACCGGGCGGGAGCGCGACGCCGAGTGCGTCCCGCAGCCGGCCGGCATCCTCGATCGAGCTCCACCGCGCCTGCCCGGCGATGCGCAGTTCCAGCACCCGCCGCTGTGCCGCGAGGCTGGCGAGCCAGGACGGCGCCTGCGCCGGGTCGCCGGAGCGCAGCGCGACTTCCTCGGTCGTCAGCGGCCCGAGCGCGCGCAGCATGTCGGCCACCGCCTCAGCGTCCCGGCACGCCCAGCCTGGTGCGAGCCGCTGCAGCTCCCGCTCGGTCTCGTCCACAACCGCCGGATCGAGCAATTCGCGCAGCTCAGCCTGCCCGAGCAGCTCAGCGAGCAGCGCCGAGTCCAGCGCGAGCGCCTGCGCCCGGCGCTCGGCCAGCGGCGCGTCGCCCTCGTACATGAACGCGCCGACGTAGCGGAAGAGCAGCGACCTGCTGAACGGCGACGCCGTCGGGGTCTCCACCTCGACCAGCCGGATCTGCCGCGCGGCGATGTCGCGCATCAGGGCAGTCAGCCCCGGCACGTCGAAGACGTCCTGCAGGCATTCCCGCATGGTCTCCAGCACGACCGGGAACGTGCCGTACTGGCTGGCCACCGCCAGCAGCTGCGCGGACCGCTGGCGCTGCTGCCACAGCGGCGTCCGCCGCCCTGGCTGCCGCCGGGGCAGCAGCAGCGCGCGGGCCGCGCACTCCCGGAAGCGGGAGGCGAACAGCGCGGAGGCGCCAACCTCCGCCGTCACCAGCTGCTCGACTTCGTCCGGGTCGAGCATGGCGATGCCCGCGGGCGGCGGGTCGTCGGCGTCGGGCACCCGGATCACGATGCCGTCGTCGGTGTGCAGCGCCTGCACGTCCATCCCGCCGTACCGCTCGCGCAGCCGGGCGGCAATCGCCAGCGCCCAGGGCGCATGCAGCTGCGAGCCGTACGGGCTGTGCAGCACCAGCCGCCAGTCGCCCAGCTCATCCCGGAAGCGCTCGAGCACCAGGGTGCGGTCGTCGGGCAGGTAGCCGGTGGCCTCGCGCTGCTGGTGCAGGTAGGACACCAGGTTGGCGGCCGCCAGCTCGTCCAGGCCGCCCGCGCGGAGCCGCTCGGTGGCACGCTCCTCGCTGACCGCGCCGAGCTCGCGGCAGAACGCGCCGATCGCGGCGCCCAGCTCGGCCGGGCGGCCCGGCGCATCGCCCTTCCAGAACGGCAGCCGGCCCGGCTGGCCCGCCGCCGGCGACACCAGAACCTGGTCAGCGGTGATGTCCTCAATCCGCCACGACGTCGCGCCGAGCACGAACACGTCGCCGACCCGTGGACTCGTAGACCATCTCCTCGTCCAGCTCGCCGACGCGGCGGGAATGCCGCCCTGACCGGTCGGTCTGGCCGCTGGCCAGGAACACGCCGAACAGGCCGCGGTCCGGGATGGTCCCGCCGTTGCTGACGGCCAGCCGCTGGCTGCCGGGCCGGCCGGTCAGCCTGCCGGAGGTCCGGTCCCAGACCAGCCGCGGCCGCAGGCCAGCGAAATCCTCGCTCGGATAGCGGCCGGACAGCATGTCCAGCACCGCGTCGAGGATCGGGCGGGTGAGACCGCTGAAGGGCGCGGCCCGCCGCACGGCTCGCTCCAGGCTCGCTGACCTCCCAGTCGTCCATCGCGGTCATCGCGACGATCTGCTGTGCCAGGACGTCGAGCGGGTTGCGCGGCATCCGCAGTTCCTCGATCTGCCCTGCCCGCATCCGCTGCGTGACCACGGCGGACTGCAGCAAGTCGCCCTGGTACTTCGGGAAGAAGATGCCGCGGGACTCGTCGCCCACGTTGTGCCCGGCGCGGCCGGTCCGCTGCAGCCCGCTGGCGACCGAGGGCGGCGACTCAACCTGGATGACCAGATCAACGGCGCCCATGTCGATGCCGAGCTCGAGGCTGGAAGTCGCGACCACCGCGGGCAGGGTCCCGGCCTTCAGCGCTTCCTCGATCTGGCTGCGCTCCTGCCGTGAGACCGAGCCGTGGTGCGCGCGGGCGACGACGCCGGCGGCACCGCCGCCAGCGCCCGCCTGGCCCATCAGCTGAGCGGGCGGCCCCGCGTAGCTGTCGCCGAGCGCGTCTGCTATCTGCTCCGGGCCGGCGGACTCGTCGGCCTCGATGGCAGCCCGCTCGGCAGCCAGGTCGTTAAGGCGGGCGCACAGCCGCTCCGCCAGCCGCCGGGAGTTGGCGAACACGATCGTGGACCGGTGACTCTGGATCAGGTCGAGCACCCGCTCCTCGACGTGCGGCCAGATCGAGTGCTGCCGGGCCGGGTCGCCGCCTGGCGGCGTCGAGGTCACCACCCGGCCGTCCGCCATCGGCACCCTGACGGTGCTGACCTCCTCCGAGCCCTGCAAGTCGGCCATGTCCTCGACCGGCACGACGATCGTGAGGTTCGAGCCGCTTCTCGCTGGGCGGCTGCCACGATCGTGACAGGCAGCGCGCCGCCGAGGAACGTGGCCACTTCCTCCGGCGGCCTGACGGTGGCTGACAGGCCGATCCGCTGCGCGGGACGTACCGGAGCAGAGTCAGAGTCAGCCGACGTCCGCAGTGCGTCGAGCCGCTCCAGGGACAGCGCCAGGTGAGCACCGCGCTTGCCGCCAGCCAGCGCGTGAACCTCGTCGACGATGACCGTCTCGACCCCGCGCAGGCTCTCCCTGGCCTGCGAGGTCAGCATGAGGAAGAGCGACTCGGGCGTGGTGATGAGGATGTCCGGCGGCCTGGTGGCAATCTTGCGGCGCTCGTCCGCTGTCGTGTCACCCGTGCGCACCGCGACCTTGATATCCGGCTCGGTGAGGCCGAGCCGCCTCGCCGCGTGCCGCACGCCGGTCAGCGGCGAGCGGAGGTTCCGCTCGACGTCAACGGCCAGGGCCTTGAGCGGCGAGATGTACAGGACCCGGCAGCGCCGCCGGGGATCAGCCGGGCGCCGGCTCGCTGGCCAGCCGGTCGATGGCCCACAGGAACGCGGCCAGCGTCTTGCCCGAGCCGGTCGGCGCGATGACCAGGGTGTTGTCGCCCTTGCCGATCGACTGCCAGGCCAGCGCCTGGGCAGGTGTCGGCTCGGCAAACGCCGAGTCGAACCATGCCCTGGTCGCCTCGCTGAAGCCAGCGAGCCCCAGGTCTGCACCCTTCGCCACCCCTCCATACTGCCTGGTCCCGCTGACAGTCCGGCACGCGCAAGTAATAAGGCTCGGCTCAGAATCGAGTATCAGATCAGATAGGTAACTATCAAATCTGAACGTTCCCTATCCTTTTAGATCAGTGGATCAGCCGGTCTGCGTCTGGAGTTGTGGACCCGACTGCGGCGACGCAGTCGCTGGTGTCGGCCCGCAATGCGGCAGATGCCAGGCGCGCAGCCAACTTCCCGCTCCCTCGAAGGTCCGGCGCTAGCGTTCAAGCCGGCTAGATTGGCCGGGTGCCTGCCGTCAAGCTGCGCCCGAGCGCGCGGGCGATCATCCTCGATGAGCACGACCGCATCCTGCTCTGCCGGTTCGAGCTCGAGCGGGAGGGTAGCCCGGTCGTCGTGTGGGCAACTCCTGGCGGCGGCGTGGAACCCGGCGAGACTCTGCTGGACGCGCTGCGGCGCGAACTGCGCGAGGAGGTCGGCCTGGAGGTCACCGGCGAGCCGCCGCACGTCTGGCATCGGGAAGTCATCCGCGCCGGGCACGCCGAGGGATACGACGGGGTGGTCAACGATTTGTTCCTCATCAGGACAGCTGCCTTCACCCCGCGCGGCACGATGAGCGACGCCGAGCTCGCGGCCGAGAACGTGACCGGCTTCCGCTGGTGGTCGCACGCTGAGCTGGCCAGCTACCAGGGAACGGACTTGTTCGGGCCGCGCGACCTTGCTGCCGGCCTGGCCGCACTGCTGACCGGCGGCCCGCCGGCCGCTCCCGGTCCGGTTCGGGCTGTGAGCGGCAGATGACCGGTTACCAGCTGCCGGCCGAGCCTGGCGAGATCTTCGCAGCGCTGCTGACGCCGGAGGGCAAGGCCGATCCGTACCCGCTGTATGCCGCACTGCATGACGCGGGAGCCGCGCTCCGCGCGGACACGATGGTCCTGGTCCCTGGTTACGACGCTGCCAACGCGGTACTGCGCGACCCTGCCTTCCGCATCACCGATGCCGCCAGGCTGGACGAGGTCAGTCCTGGCTGGCAGGACCACCCGGCCTGGCTGGGTGACTCCCTGCTCAGCCTGAACCCGCCGCAGCACACCCGGATCAGGAGCCTCATCGCCAGGGCCTTTACCCAGCGACGGGTCGCCGAGCTGGAGCCAGCCGTCGCGGCGATCACCGATCAGCTGATCCGCCAGCTGGCCGAGCGCGGCGCCGGCGGCAGCCCGGTCGAGTTCATGCACGATTTCGCTTTCCTGCTGCCGGTGACGGTGATCTGCGAGCTGATCGGCATTCCCGAAGCCGACCGGGAGAGCTTCCGCCCCCTGGCGACGGCGCTGGTTGCCACCATCGAGCCGCTGAGCACCCCGCAGCAATGGGCCGAGGCAGACGCGGCTGTCGTTGAGCTGACCGGCTATCTCGCTGAGCTGGCCGCGGCCAGGCGCGCGCAGCCCCGCGACGACCTGATGAGCGCCCTCGTCGGAGTGAGCGACGCGGGAGACGGCCGGCTCAGCGACTCCGAGCTGCTCGACAACCTTACCCTGCTGCTCGTCGCGGGATTCGAGACCACCGCCAACCTGCTCGGCAACGGGCTGCGGATCCTGCTCGCCGATCCGCTGTTCGGCGAGGACATCATCGACGGCGTCGTGCCCGTCGGCGCCTTCGTCGAGGAAGTGCTCCGCTACGACTCGCCCGTTCAGCTCACCAGCCGGGTCCGGGCGGACGCCGCGGACATCGCGGGCCTGCCCGTGTCGCCGCAGGACGAGATCATCGTCATGCTGGGCGCCGCCAACCGCGACCCGCGGCGGTTCGCCGAGCCGAACCGGTTCAACCCGTCCCGCTCTGACGGAGGGCCGCTCAGCTTCGGCGGCGGCGCGCACTTTTGTCTCGGGTCCGCGCTGGCCAGGCTCGAGGCCGCAGTCGCGTTCCCCCGCATCCTGACCGCCTTCCCGCGCCTGGCGGCTGCCGGTGAGCCGGTCCGCAAGGACGGCCTCGTGCTGCGCGGCTTCGAGTCGCTCCCGGTGCGGCTGGCCTGACGCTGGCAGCGGGCGCTTAAGCTGCAGCCGCTCGCGGGAGGATGACTGTTACCTCGGTGCCCCGGCCCGGCTCGCTCGCGATCGTGATGCTGCCAGCATGCGCTCGCACCAGCTCGCTGACGATGGTCAGGCCGAAGCCGCTGCCAGCCGCATACTCTGCGGCTCGCCTGCCGCGGAAGAACCGCTCGGTTACGTGCGGCAGCTCGTCGGGCGGGATCCCGATGCCGGTATCAGTTACCCGGACCAGTGCCTTCCACGGCTCGGACGGCCATGTTTCGACGGTGACCGCACCACCGGACGACGTGTATTTCAGTGCGTTAGTCAGCAGATTGGCAATAACTTCCCTTATCCGGTCGTAGTCGCACATGATGCAGACGGGCGTCAGGTCCGTCTGGAGGCTGACGCCGGCCATCTCGAATGCCGCGCTCAGGCTGTCGGCGGCGGCGCCGGCGATGGCCGCGAAATCCTGGCGGACGAGTCTGAGCTGGATTGCCGCAGCCTCGGCCGCCGCCAGTGTCTGCAGATCCTCGAGCACGCGGGTAAGCCGCAGCACTTCGTCCCTGAGGGAGCTGAGGTTCTGCGGCGTCGGCTCAGTGACGCCGTCCAGCATGGCCTCGTGACCTGCCTGCAGGACGGCGACCGGGGTGCGCAGCTCGTGAGCTACGTTGGCGACGAGGTTGCGCTGTGCCTGATCCTGCTGGTCGAAGGCATTGGCTGCTCTGTTGAAATCCTCCAGGAGCTCGCGCAGGACGCCGACGGCTCTGACGTCTGTGACGCGGGCGGCCCGGTCACCCGCAATGCGCGCCCGCATGGTCGCGAGCATTCGTTCCAGCGGTGCGGTGATGCGCCTGGCCATGATGACCGAGACCAGGAGCGCCACCAGTACGCCCGCAGCTGCCGCGTAGATGCGCGCGCGCCAGCGCTCTGCCTCCAGCGTGTTGGCGGCCATTTCCAGTCCCCTCGGGCCGAACCTGAGCAAGACCGAGCCCACGCGCGATCCGTGCACGAGGATCGGTGCGCCGAACTCGTGCAGGTGCCGGAATCCGGCGAATCCCGGAGATGACACCACGATCCGGCCTGTCGCGGACCGCACCTGCACTGCCGAGTCGAACTCAGAAGCGAGGGCCGCCAGTGTGACCAAGCCGGATCCCGGAGAAGTTGCTGCCACCCATGTAGGCCACTCCCGCGGTTGCCGCCGCTGCGCGGGTGAGCTGCGTCTCCTGGGTGCGGACGAGCTGGTTGACGTCGGTGCTGGCGATGACGGAAGCGATCACGATCTCCGCCACCACTGTGGCCAGGGCGACGCTAGCGAACGCCGCGATCAGTCGCCGCCCCAGTTCCCCGATCCCGAGAATGCGGCGATTGGGACGGCTAGCCACCCCCGGCCAGGCTGTCCTGAGCCAACACGACTGGATACCCCCCATTAGCGGACGGCCGGACTTTTGCGGCCGTAATCGGACAAACGGTCCGCCGCGGTCGGCGGACCGGTCAGTTATAGAGATTCCACGCTGGCGGCAGGCGAATCCGGCCGGAGTGCGCCAAGAGGCACTACGCAGTCCTGCTGGCGGCTTCCGCGCCCGATATGCCGCTGATGGCACGGCCTGGCGCTGCTTTCTATGCCGCTGACCGGCCAGGTTCCCCCAAACCTGGCCGGTCCCGACGGACTCTGGGACGGGCTGCCGGAACCCCCCGATACCGGCGCCCGTAGCTCCGCTCAGCGGTCCCAGCCCCCACATGAATTTCTGGCACAGGCTGTGCGGTCTCCCAGGAGCTATAACCACACCAGGCGCGCATGCAGGGGTTATGTGAAAGATATGGAGGTGATGTGGAGGCCGCCGGGCCCGCAGGAAGCTGGCTCGGAGCAGCGACGGCACGGCTCTACCTCAGGCCGTGCTGCGTGCTGCCTCAGGCCGTGCTGGGAATCCGCGGCGCTGCCGTGCGGGCGGCGCGGTAGCGGTCAAGCACGAGGCCCGCCAGCGCAGGGTGATCGCCCAGAGGCTGGGTCACCCAGTCGGCACCGCAGGCGCTGAGCTGGTCCTGGAAATGCCCCGGCGCGAGCAGATAGCTCGCCACCGCGACTGGCATACCCGTCTGCTCGCGTAGCTGGAGTACGGCTTCGGGGACGGTTGGCCGGGCAGCTGTGGCGAATGCCGCCCGAACGGGGACACCCAGCCGGGCGGCCAGGAGATCGGCCTGCTCCTGCACTTCGACCGCGGCAGCCGGATTCGAGGAGCCAGCCGCCGCGAGCACGACCGGCGTGCCGTCCGGCACTCTGGCCTCGGCGAGCCGGGCCGTGAGGGCCGTCAGCAGTAGCTCATCAGGCCCGAGGGCGCCGGCGACCAGCGCGCCTGCGCTCGTCGCAGCGCCGGTGATGTCGGCCGTCAGGTGATAGCCGGAGGACAGCAGCAGCGGGACGATAACCGCGTTCGAGCCGGCCGCGTCGAGCTCCGCCGGAAGCGACGGCTCCTGGTGACCGATGAACGCCACCCGGACGTCGAGGACGGGGGCCAGCCGGCGGATCTGCCGGGCGAGCGCCCTGACGACGTCGGTGGCGGCCGGATTCCGGCTGCCGTGGGCCACGGCGAGAAGCGCGGGGCTGCTCATGCTGTTGCTCCTAGCTCTTCGTCGGTGTGCCCGGCTAGCACGCCGCGGAGGCGGACGACATCTCCGACGACCACGACCGCGGGCGGCCGGACGCCCGCTGCCTCGGCCTCCGCCGCGACGGATTCGAGGGTTGAGGTCAGCACCCGCTGGCCGGGCATCGTCCCATCACAGATCACCGCGACCGGGGTGGTCGCGTCCCGGCCGCGCTTGATCAGCTCAGCCGCGACCGCCTCGAGGTGAGCGACGGCCATCAGCAGCACCAGCGTTCCGGTACTGCGCGCCAGGCCCTCCCAGTCCACCGTCGCTCCCGGCTGGGACGGATCCAGGTGCGCCGACACGACCGAGAAGTCCTGCGTGATGCCCCGGTGCGTGACGGGGATCCCCGCGTAGGCGGGCACGGCGATTGCGCTGGTGACGCCGGGCACCACCGAGAACGGCACGCCAGCCCGGACGCAGGCCAGTGCTTCCTCGCCGCCACGGCCGAACACGAACGGGTCGCCGCCCTTCAGCCGGACGACGCGCTGGCCGGTCAGTGCCCTGGCCACGATCAGCTCGTTGATCTCCGACTGGGTGAGGTTGTGCGCATGCGGCTGCTTGCCGGCATCGATGACCTCGACGTCTGGATCCAGCTCGGCCAGCAGGGACCGCGGCGCGAGCTTGTCGGTGACCACGACGTCGGCCTCGGCCAGCAGCCGGCGGCCGAGCACGGTGATGAGGCCGGGGTCGCCAGGGCCGCCGCCGATCAGCGCCACGCTCCCGGTCCGTGGCTGACCAGCAGAAGACCGGCCGGTCTCAGCAGGTGACGAGCCAGCAGCGCCGCGGGCTGAAGCGGTCCGCTGCGGTCGGACGGGCAGGCTGCCCTCGGCGAGCGCGAGCGCGATGGCGGCGCGCAGCCGCCTGGACCGGCCCGGGTCGCCCCCCGCGGTCACGGCGATCGTGATCTCGCCGTGCCGGACGACAGCCGGAGTCCAGGCCGCGGAGGCGCTGGCGTCGTCGGCGCGTACGCACCAGACCCGGCTGCGCTCGGCCTCGGCCGCGACGAGCGCGTTAACGGCAGCGTTGTCGGTGGCCGCGTGCGCGATCCAGGCGGCTGACAGGTCGCCGTTCCGGTACTCGCGATCCAGCACCGTGACCGGCAGGCGGGCTAGCTCCGGCAGGACGGCCGGGGCGATGACGACAACGTTCGCGCCCGCCTGCAGCAGCCCCTGCACGCGGCGCAGCGCCACCCGGCCGCCGCCCACGACGACTGCGCGACGGCCGGCCATCGCGAGCATCAGCGGATAGTGCGCGCCTTCTGCAGCGACGGCGGCAGCAGCTGAGCTGTTGGTAGCGACGCGGCCCGGCTGGGCGCCGCCGCCAGCCGGGCTCGCGCCGGTCTGCGGGCGGGCCCCCGCCGGAAGCCCGCCGGTCATAGTGCGCCCCTCAGGGCGGGATCGTGCGGCCGCGGCCGCACTACGCCGACGAACTTCAGGCTGAAGCCCCGCGAGCAGGCCCGGCACTCCCACTCGCCGGCGTCGGCGCCGGCGGGCCGGAGGTTCTCCTCGCCGCAGTACGGGCAGAAGAACGGCACCTGCCGCTCGCCGCTCATGCCGGTCCGCCGGAATGCGCGGACCAGCTCGGACTGTGCCAGCTCGGACTGTGCCAGCTCGGACTGGGCGAGCCCGGCCTGTGCCAGCTCGGACTGGGCGAGCTGCCTGGCCGCCTCCGCCTGCTCGGCGGGCCTGGTCACCAGGTCCGTGATCGGCGCGCCGGACCCAGGTGGCGAACGCCTCGCCTTCGGCCCGGTCAGCCTGGTAGTTGCGCAGCACTCCCTCGACGAAGTCGGGCAGCGCATCCGCGGTTACCTTCAGGCCGCGAAGCTTGCGGCCGAAGCCGGGGTCCGTGCCCAGGGAACCGCCAAGGTGCACCTGGAAGCCCTCCTGACCGTCGACGATGGAGCCCTTCAGCCCGATGTCGGCGAGCTGGAACCTGGCGCACGAGTTCGGGCACCCGTTCACGTTGATCGTGATCGGCGTGTCGAAGCCGGGCAGGCGGCGGCCCAGCTCGGTGTACAGGTCCCTGGCCCGGCCCTTTGTCTCGACGATCGCGAGCTTGCAGAACTCGATGCCGGTGCAGGCCATCGTGCCGCGCCGGAAGACGTCCGGGCTGGCCTGCAGGTCGACTGCCGCAAGCTCGGCGACCAGTTCCGGCACAGCTCGCTCAGGCACGTCCAGGATGAGCAGCTTCTGCTCGATGGTGGTGCGGACCCGGCCGGAGCCGTAGGCCTCCGCCAGATCGGCCACCTGCCACAGCTGGGTTCCGGAGGTGCGGCCGGTGTGCGGCGCCACGCCCACGTAGTACAGCCCGTCGCGCTGGCGGTGCACGCCGATGTGGTCCCGTGAGCCTGGCGCAGGGACGGGCGGCGGCGGCCCGTCGGCTAGTGCGTTCCCGCCCAGGTATTCCCGCTCGAGAACCTCCCGGAAGCGCTCAGTGCCCCAGTCAGCCACGAGGAACTTCAGCCGGGCGCGGCTGCGCAGGCGGCGGTACCCGTAGTCGCGGAACAGCGCGGCCACGCCGGCCCAGACCTCGGGCACCCGCTCGGCCGGGACGAATGCGCCGAGCCGCTGCGCCAGCATCGGGTTGGTGGACAGGCCGCCGCCAACCCACAGGTCGTAACCGGGCTTGCCGTCCGGGCCGATGACGCCGACGAAGGAGATGTCGTTGACCTCATGGGCCGTGCACTGGCTGCCGCAGCCCGAGATCGCCGTCTTGAACTTGCGCGGCAGGTTGGTCAGCTCGGGGCTGCTCGTCGCGACCTCCTCGGTCGCCCGCAGCACCGCGCTGGCGTCCAGTACCTCAGCCGCGTCGATCCCGGCCACCGGGCAGCCGAGGATGTTGCGCGGGACGTCGCCGCAGGCCTGCTGACTGGACAGGCCGACTTCCTCCAGCCGGTCCCAGATCGCGGGCACGTCCTGGATGGAGATCCAGTGGAACTGCACGTTCTGCCGGTCGGTGACGTCGGCCAGGTCGCGGCCGTACTCCTTGGCGATCTCGGCGACCGCCCGGAGCTGGTCGGCCTCGAGCTGCCCGCCGGGAATCCTGACCCGCATCATGAAGTACGGGTCCTCGATGTCGGCGTCCTCAAGCGCGCCGGTCTTGCCCCCGCCGATGCCGGGCTTGCGCTGGGTGTACAGGCCCCACCAGCGGAACCGGCCGCGCAGGTCGGACGGGTCGATGGAGTCGAAGCCGAGGTGAGCGTAGCGGCTGACGATCCGGTCGCGGACGTGAAGCCCGTCGTCGTCCTTCTTGAAACGCTCGGCCGGATTAAGCGGCTCGTGGAAGCCGAGGGCCCACTGGCCCTGACCGCGAAGCGGCTGGGATGGCATAAGTGTGAGGTCCTTCTGCTGGCGTGTCGCGGGCACGGGCGGCTGCCGCCCGGCTCAAGCGGGCGAACGGTGCTGTGCGGGGAAACCGTTATCAGCAGGAGGTGCGACAGATGGCGCTTGATACCCGGAGCAGGTCAATGTGACGTCGGCAGACGAGCCACAGGCCGCGGCTGGCGGTCGGGCTGCTCACTGCTGCCTCCGGGGGCTCGGTCGCTGCGCTACCGCGGCGCGGTCGCTGAATCCTGGCTGACCGCGCTGCGCTGCGCTGGACTGCACCCCTTGACGGTAACATCCCGGGACCACTGCTGCGCAAGGGGAATGTTTCTGTTACCCAACATCCTCGGCCGGCCGCGGCTGGCTCGGCGGCTGGCCGCGGGTAGCGGGGGCCCGGTCGGGCTCGGTGAGGCCGAGCAGCGGCTCGTCGGGCGAGCGGATGTCTGCCGTCGGCAGGCCACCGGGATACAGCTGCCTGGCGCGGTCGACGACGGAGATGGCGATGTCCACGTGCTGGCGGCGGCTGGCCGCATAGAAGGTCTGCGCGTCCGCGCTGAGCTTCGGGCTCGCGTGCAGCGGCTTGTCGCTCACGGCGAGCAGCGTGGCTGTCGGGACCCGGTACCGGAAGCCGTTGGCCGCGACTGTCGCCGACTCCATGTCCACCGCGATCGCGCGGGAGAGCCGCAGCCGGCTGGCCACCGCTGACAGCTGCAGCTCCCAGTTGCGGTTCGCCGTGGTGAACACGATGCCCATCCGGCTCGGCAGGTCACGGGCGGTCAGCTCGTCCAGCAGCAGCATGTTCAGCGTGTGATTGGAGATGATCGGCACGCTGAGCGGCAGCACGTCGTCCAGCACCCGGTCGTCGCGCAGGTACGCGGTCGCCAGCACCAGGTCCCCGATCTCCTGGTGATTCCGCAGCCCGCCGCAGTGCCCGATCATCAGCTCCAGGTCGGGCCGCAGGACCGCCAGGTGATCGGTGATGGTCTTGGCATTGGACGGCCCCACGCCGATGTTGATCATGGTCACGCCGGCCCGGTCCGGGAGCATGTAATGCCAGGCCGGCATCTGCCGGTCAGGCCGAGTCCGGTCCGGTGCAGCCGGGCAGCGCCGCCCGGAACTCCTCGACGTGCCAGGCGTAGTTGGTGAGCAGCACGTACCGCTGGAAGCAGTCGGCTGGCGTTCCGGTGTAGTGCTGCAGCCGGTCGATCGACAGGGCCATCCGCTCCGGGCCGAACAGGAACAGCTTCTTGCGGCGGAAGTCGGACGGGTCTCGTCGATGGCCTCGGCCAGCGCCGGGTCGCGCAGGTCGATCGCCTCGCGGCCGGGTGACACCGTGACACGGGCGCCCGCGGCGGCGAGCCGGCCAAGCTCGCGCTCGAGGTACCAGCGGATGGCCGCCGCGCGAGCAGAACTCGCCCTCCAGCACCGGGTTGTGCGCCGACCAGGGCCGCTCCACGGTCAGCCGCGCGTAGCGGCCGGACTTGCCGGTCTCCTCCATCGCGTCGCACAGCTGCCTGACCACCGCCGCCCGCTCAGCCGGCCGGGACGGCGGAGAAGTCCGCTCGACATGGTCATCCGGTCATCATGCCAGCACTGGCGGGCGGTCCTCGGTGCGGTGGGGGCCTAGTCAGGGTTGCTCTGGCAGCAGTGGATGGGCACCCATGACACGCGGATTCTGACGGGTCGGCCGGGGCGCGCGTGTTGTGCCGCCTGGCCGGCCCGATTAGCCTGGCGCGGGTGCGGCTGACGGAGTTCTGGAATCGGATGCGGGCGCAGTTCGGCGATGTCTACGCCGACAGCGTCGCCAAGGACTATGTCCTCGCGGCGCTGGGCAGCCGGACGGTGAACCAGGCGATCGCCGACGGCGAGGACGTGAAGACGGTCTGGCGCGCCGTATGCGAGGCGTTCCGCGTGCCGGAGCGCCTGCGGTGAGCCGTTCCCGCCAGCCCGGCGGGCACTGAGCCGGTCCGCCGTGCCGATCGGGCCAGGGGAGCGGCGCCTCGTAATCGTGTCCGGGCCGCCAGCCGCCGGAAAGTCGACGATCGCCGTGCCGCTGGCGGCTGACCTCGGGTTCGCGCTGATCGCCAAGGACCGGATCAAGGAAACGCTGCACGACGCGCTTGGCGTCGAGGTCAGCCTGCCCTGGTCGAGACGGCTGGGAGCCGCGGCCATGGAGCTGCTCTGGATGCTGGCCGCCGACGCGCCGGCCGCCGTACTTGAGGCGAATTTCTGGGCAGGGAACGAGCGCAATGAGGCACGGCTGCGTTCGCTCGGCACGGTGCCGCTTGAGGTGCACTGCGCGTGTCCGGTGGAGGAGTGCATGCGCAGGTACGCCGCGCGGACGCCGGGCCGGCATCCGGTCCACCTGGACGGTCACGAGAGCAGGCTGTCGGCGGAGGGTTTCGCCAGGTGCGCGCGGCCGCTCGGGCTCGGGCCGGTGATCACCGTCGACACCACCCGGCCGGTGGATGTCGCCGCGCTGTCGGCTGAGGTTCGCGGCCAGCTCTGCCCGCGGAGACCGGTTGGGCTGGCCCCTGGTGCGCGCGGCAGTGGTCCAGTATCGACGGGTGACCAGCATCGGCGCTAGCGGGCCCGCGCCGGACCGGCGGATGTTCCGGCGGATCTATGGCAGCGGGGGCGGCGAGGTTGACCCGTCACGGTGGCCGGCCACGGTGCCCGCTGTCGCGCAGATCCTGGCCAGCGGGCTGGAGCTGCCAGCCGGCGTGACTGTGCTGACCGGCGAGAACGGGACTGGCAAATCGACGGTTGTCGAGCTGATCGCTGAAGCCTGCGGCCTCAACCCGCAGGGCGGATCGGCCAAGACCACCTTTCGGACCAGGGGAGAGCGAGCCCGGCATCGGGGAGTACCTGTGGGCTGAGCGCGGTCCGGGCTACCCGGCCTGGTCGTACTTCCTGCGGGCGGACACCATGCATGGCTTGTACACCTATCTGGAGGAAAATCCGGGCCGTCGCCCGGAACGGTTTCACGAGCTCAGCCACGGCGAGGGATTCCTGAAGATCCTGCGCACCCGCGTCAATCAGCCAGGGTTCTACCTGATGGACGAGCCGGATGCGCCGCTCTCGTTCGTGGCGAGCCTCAGCCTGGTCGCTCTGCTGCAGGACCTTGGCGAGGCGGGCGCTCAGGTCGTCGTCGCCACGCACTCGCCGGTTGTCGCTGCCGTTCCGGGCGCGCGGATCCTGGAGCTAGGCAGCTGGGGAATCAGGGCCGCCCAGTGGAACGAACTGGAACTGGTCGCAAACTGGCGGCAGTTCCTCAGCCAGCCGCAGTGCTTTCCTGCGCCATCTCTAGAGCTACCGCGAGGCTGGGAGCAACGGATGGTGTGTGCGAGTTGCCGTCGCTGACCTGGCGGGATGACGGTCGCGAGCTCGTCGCTCCTGGTGGTGGCCAAGGATTTCGGGCGCGTCGGCGTGTCCCCTTCATGATCGAACAATTGTTCGTTAAGGTGGACTCGCTGGTGGTCGTCCGCGCCCTGCGGCGGCCGGGAGATCAGGCGCGATTCCCGGGCAGCGCGGACTGTCGGAGGGGTCGCGTAACGTCTCCGCCAGCAGATGAACGACCGGCTGGCCCGCTGGCCGGCAGGCAGATCAGGCCACGCGCACGCGAGCGGCTCAGCGAAAGCCCTCGGTCCTTCCCCAACAGGAGCTCAGATGGCACCGAACGACAGGTCGGGTAGCGGCAAGGGCGTTAGCGGCGGTGACAGGGACAAGTCCCTGGAGACCGCGCTCGCGCAGATCGAGCGGCAGTTCGGCCGGGGCGCCATCATGCGGCTCGGCGACGAGACCCGTGCCCCGGTCGAGGTAATCCCGACTGGTTCTATCGCGCTGGATGTGGCGCTCGGGATCGGCGGGTTTCCGCGGGGCCGCGTTGTCGAGATCTACGGACCGGAGAGCAGCGGGAAAACGTCTCTCGCCCTTCATGCCATCGCTAATGCGCAGAAAGCCGGCGGCATCGCGGCGTTCATCGACGCCGAGCACGCACTCGACCCCGATTACGCCCAGAAGCTCGGTGTCGACACCGATGCGCTGCTGGTCTCCCAGCCCGACACCGGCGAGCAGGCGCTGGAGATCGCGGACATGCTGATCCGCTCCAGCGCCATCGACATCATCGTCATCGACTCGGTCGCGGCCCTGGTCCCGAAGGCCGAGATCGAGGGCGAGATGGGGGACAGCCACGTCGGCCTGCAGGCCCGGCTCATGTCCCAGGCGCTCCGCAAAATTGCCGGCGCGCTCAATCAGACAAAGACCACCGCAATTTTCATTAACCAGCTCAGGGAAAAAATCGGCGTGATGTTCGGCTGCATGTCCTGGTACACAAATGTGACCCTGGCCGATGGCAGCCGGGAGCAGATCGGCAAGATCGTCAATCAGAAAATGCCACGTCGAGGTCCTGTCGTATGACCCGGAGACTCGGAAGGTCGTTCCGAAGAAGATCGTCAACTGGTTCAACAACGGGCCGACCGAGCAGTTCCTGCACTTCACGGTCGAGCGGTCCGGTGGCGGGACGGGCATGGTCGAGCCGCCTGCGACCTGACCCGAATCATCTGGTTCGCACGCCCGGAGGCTGGCGTGAGGCCGGCGAGATCGCTCGTCGGCGATCGCGTCATGCTCCTCGAGCCGCACCTGCTCAGCGACCAGCAGATGGCAGGTCGATCCTCGGCATCGCTCATGGGTGACGGCAATCTGTCCAGCCTAACCGCCGGGACACGGTCGAGCGCGCGCTTCCGGATGGGCCACGGCGCGAAGCAGGCGGCCTACCTCGACTGGAAGGTATCGCTGCTCGGCAACATCGCAGCACTCGCAGGACGGTCAATGCCAAGGGCGCGGTCTTCGCGGACTTCACCCGCTCGGCGGAGCTGGGCGAGCTGCGCGAGGTCGTCTACTTCAGGCGACGGCAAGAAGCACCTGACCTGGGACTACCTCAAGGCCCTGACGCCGCTCGCCCTCGCGGTCTGGTACATGGACGACGGCAGCTTCACGCTCCGCTCGAAGGGCCTGCAGGAGCGGACGCAGGGCGGCTCGGGCCGGATCGAGATCTGCGTCGAGGCGATGAGTCCCGGCTCGCGCGACCGGCTTGTCCAGTACCTGCGGGACTCCCACGGGCTGGACGTCAGGCTGCGATCCGCGGCAGGCGCAAGATAGCGTCCTTCAGTTCACCACGGCCGCTCGGAGAAGTTCCAGAAGCTGGTAGCGCCGTACATGCACCCCTCGATGGAGTACAAGCTGCTGCCTCGGTTCCGCGGCAGTTCGCGGTCGAGCCGGAGTTCGTCGAGCCGGCTGATCGCCCTGCCCCGGCTGCGGTCCTCGACATCCAGGTCAGGCCGCGATACCCGATCCATGAACCGCTATCGACATCGAGGTCGAGGGCTCGCATAACTACCTCGCCGATGGCGTCATGGTCCACAACAGTCCCGAGACCACCTCCGGCGGGAAGGCGCTGAAGTTCTATGCGTCCATCCGGCTGGACATCCGGCGGATCGAGACGCTGAAGGACGGAACTGACGCGGTCGGGAACCGGACCAGGGTCAAGGTCGTGAAGAACAAGGTGAGCCCGCCGTTCAAGGTCGCGGAGTTCGACATCCTGTACGGAATCGGCATCAGCCGCGAGGGCAGCCTGATCGACCTCGGCGTCGAGCAGGGCATCGTGCGCAAGGCCGGCGCCTGGTACACCTACGACGGCGACCAGCTCGGCCAGGGCAAGGAGAACGCCAGGAACTTCCTGCGCGACAACCCGGACCTGGCGAACGAGATCGAGAAGAAGATCAAGGAGAAGCTCGGCATCGGGCCTCAGGTCAATGCTGAGGCCCAGGCTGCCGAGGGCGCGGCTGCAGGTCCGGCCGGGCTTGCCTCGGTGACGAGCCTGCGCGGCGAGTAGGACGTCTGGTGCCCGGACGGCGGAACCGGCGCGAGAGCACCAGATCAGCGCCAGGCGCTGGCGGCCCGGCAGGCGCGAGCCGGTCCGCCAGCGCCGCTGGCCCTGGCGACGGGCCCGATGCGGATCCGGAGGCCGTTGCCCGGCAGATCTGTCTCCGGATGCTGACGGCCGGGCCGCGGACGCAGGCCCAGCTGGCCGCCGCGCTGGCCCGGCGCGGCGTGCCGGACGAGGCCGCGCAGGCGGTGCTCGCGCCGCTTCGCCGAGGTCAAGCTGATCGATGACGCCATGTTCGCCAGGGCGTGGGTGGACTCCCGGCATCACGGCCGCGGGCTGGCGAGCAGAGCGCTCAGCGCGGAGCTGCGACAGCGCGGCGTGGCCCAGGACCACATCGAGGCGGCGCTCAGCGAGCTGGATCCGGAGCAGGAGCTCGCAACCGCGCGCGAGCTCGTCGCCCGTCGGCTCGCGGGTACGGCCGGTCTGCCTGTTCCGGCCCGGATGCGGCGGCTGACCGGAGTACTCGCGCGCAAGGGCTATCGCACCAGGCGCTTGCCTACCGGGTAGTCCGGGAGGCGCTGGAGCAGGAGCCGGGAGACGGGCACGTTCCCGTCTATGATCTTGATGCTCTGCCTGAGCCTGACGACGAGCCCGAGGCCGTCGAGGCGTAGCAGCGCACCAAAGCTTGATCGAAGATCATCTGCACGTGCTTGCTCAAATCGTTATAAGCGCTTAGCCTCACGGCAGCGAGGTTTTCTGCTCCGTGCAACGAAGTTCGGCGTGTGAAGACATTGAAATAAGAGCGGCACGACGGCGGCACTGTCTGGCCAGGCCGCCTGAGGGCCTTGATAGTAGGCGGGACGAGCAAGCGGGCTCAGGCCCGGCTCAGCCCGGCGAAAGCCGGCTGAGGCGGGCGGCGGCCCGGAAGGAGAGGCGGCACCGAGCTAGCGCCCGTCGCGTGCGGTTGACGCAGGCGACGTTCGCGCGGACTGGTGATCGAGGGACGCAACCGCAGGAACGGCGCGCAGTCCCGTCGTCACCGACCCGCGATTTCTAGCTCGCGGCGTCGGAGCACGCGCAGTGCACTGAGACTGCGCGGTTCCGAGGATCGCAGCTGCTGTTCGCAGCACGCTGCGTAACGCCGGGCGGCCGTTGCTCGGGCAGTACCCCTCGCTGCAGGCAGACATGCCTGCTACCGGCTAGCGGCAAAGCGGGCCAGGCGGAGAGGGGCGGGTCTTGAATAGCAGCGGGGCTGTGCTTGCACTAGTGATACTCGGCTGCCTGGCTGCGATAGGCGCTCTCGCCGTTCTCGTCGTGCTGCTGCGCCGCACCAGCCGCGCGCCAGTGGTGCCAGCCGCAGACAGCAGCGAACTGTCGCGCCCGTCACGAGCCAGGAGACAGCCCGGCTGAGTCGAGGCAGACACTGCGCGCCTGCAGTCGGAGGCTGCCGCTTACGCCGCCGAGCTGAGGGCCAAGGCGGAGCTCGACGCGGCGGAGATCGTCAGCAAGGCTGAGGCAGCAGCGGCGGCTGCGGACGTGGCCAAGAAGGAAGCCGAGGCTGAGGGCAGAATCGCCAAGGAGGAGGCCCGGCGGCTGCGCGCGGACATCGAGCGCCGCGAGGACCGGCTCGGTGAGCGCGAGCAGCGGATCGACGAGCTGGCCAGGAAGGCCGAGGAACGATCCGCTGACCTCGATGCCCGGAAGGCGGAACTCGACCGCCTCGGCGCCGACCGTCGCGCTGAGCTCGAGCGAGTAGCCGGGCTGACCGCGGAGGCGGCCAAGGCCGAGCTGGTCACGGCGATCGAGAACCAGGCCAAGCGCGACGCCGTCCGCATCGTCACGGGACATCGAGTCCGAAGCGCAGCGGGAGGGCGGCAAGCGCGCCCGCAAGATTGTCACGCTGGCGATCCAGCGCATTGCCAGCGAGCAGACCAGCGAGTCCGTCGTGTCGGTGCTGCACCTGCCCGGCGACGAGATGAAGGGACGGATCATCGGCCGCGAGGGGCGCAACATCCGCGCCTTCGAGTCGGTGACCGGCGTGAATCTGATCATCGATGACACGCCCGAGGCCGTCCTGCTGTCCTGCTTCGATCCGGTCCGCCGCGAAGTCGGCAGGCTGACGCTGGAGCGGCTCGTGCTTGACGGCCGCATTCACCCGCAGCGGATCGAGGAAGCCTACGAGCGCAGCAGGGCCGAGATCGAGGCGCTGTGCGTCCGGGCCGGCGAGGACGCGCTGGTGGACGTCGGCATTACTGACATGCACCCGGAGCTCGTCAATCTGCTCGGCCGGCTCCGGTACCGCACCTCGTACGGCCAGAACGTGCTCAAGCACCTGATCGAGTCCGCGCACATCGCGGGCATGATGGCCAGCGAGCTCGGCATGGACCCGGTGCTGATGAAGCGCGGCACGCTGCTGCACGACATCGGCAAGGCGCTGACGCACGAGGTTCAGGGCAGCCACGCGCTGATCGGGGCCGAGATCGCCCGCAAGTACGGCGAGCCCGAGGACGTCGTGCACGCCATCGAGGCGCACCACAACGAGGTGGAGGTGCGCACGGTCGAGGCCGTCCTGACGCAGGCGGCCGATGCGATCAGCGGCAGCCGGCCGGGAGCGCGCCGCGAGTCGCTGGAGGCCTACGTCAAGCGGCTGGAGCGGCTGGAGCACATCGCGATGGCGCAGGACGGCGTCGAGAAGGTCTTCGCCATGCAGGCCGGACGCGAGATCCGGGTGATGGTCAGGCCCGGCGATGTCGACGACATCCAGGCGCAGGTCATCGCCCGCGACGTCGCCAAGCGCGTCGAGGACGAGCTGACCTACCCCGGCCAGATCCGGGTCACCGTGATCCGCGAGTCGCGGGCGATCGAGTTCGCCAGGTAGGCCGCGCGCCGGCAGCCCCGCCCGGCGACGGCCTCAGGCTTTCGCCGCCGCCGCGCCGGTGATGACCGCGACCTTCGGAATGCCGGGCGGGTCGAAGCCGAGGATCTGCCCGTAGAACGACAGCTCAGCCTCGTACGCCGCGTCACGGTCTCCGCCTTCCGGAAACCATGCGACTCGCCCTCGAACGCGATGTAGGCATAACTCGTCCCGTGCGCGGCCAGGTCGGCGGCGATGCTCTCCGACTGGGACGGCGGCACCACCGGGTCGTCAAGGCCCTGCAGCAGCAGGATCGGGCAGGTCGCCTCGGTGACATGGCCGACCGGAGCGCGCTCCTCGTACGTCGACCTCGAAGCCCGGCAGCGGCCCGATCAGCCCGTCCAGGTAGCGCGACTCGAAGTCGTGCGTGGTTGCCGCGAAGCCGCGCAGGTCCGAGACCCCGTAGTAGGACGCGGCCGCGCTGAACACCCGGCCGCGCCTGGTCCCGGTCGTCACCGCGGCCAGCGTCGTCCAGCCGCCGGCGGAGCCGCCGCGGATGGCCAGCCTGGCCGGGTCAGCCCCGGCCGATGCGGCGACCCACTTCGCGGCCGCGATCGCGTCCTGGACGTCGATGACGCCCCACTCGCGGCGCAGCCGCTCCCGGTACTGACGCCCGTAGCCGGTCGAACCGCCGTAGTTCACGTCGATGATCCCGATGCCCCGGCTGGTGAAGTACGCCTTGCCCAGGTCCAGGACGCCAGAGACCCGCGATGTCGGGCCGCCGTGCACCCACACGACGTACGGCGGGCGCTCCCCGGCCGGCCCGGCCACATCCGGATTCGCCGGCGGGTACAGCAGCCCGTGCACGACCTGCCCGTACGGGCCCTCGAAGTCCACCTCCTGCGGGACCGGCAGGTACCGCTCGTCTGGCAGTTCAGCCGAGCCGCGCAGCAGCACCTCGGTCTTGCTGGTGTCCGCGTCGACCTTGATCACCGTAGGCCAGGCTGAGGGACCCGCGGCGATGGCCGCGATGGACCGGCCGTCGGCAGACAGGTCGAAGGCGACCTCCGGGAACGGCAGGTCGAGGTCCTTCAGCTCCATCGACTCCGGGTCGAGGATGCCGAGCCGGGCCGGCCGCGCCGTGCGCCACCGCGAGCCGCCCGTCGCCGAGCAGCGCGAACGGGCGCGAGCCCAGCTGCCACAGCGGGCCGGCGAACTCCTCGTCGGCCGGGTACAGCGCCAGCGGCGGCTCGCCCCGCAGGCCGAGCTGGTAAATGTTCCACCAGCCGGGCCAGTCCGTCGCGACGAACAGGCTGGTGTTGTCCCGCCAGAGCGGTGCCAGCACTGACTCGCGCTGGCCGCCCATCAGCATCCGGCCCTTGCCGGGCACGCCCTTCTCGACCGGCGCCACCCGCAACTCAGTGCCGTCCCAGGGCATGTGCGGGTGGTTCCAGGAGATCCAGGCCAGCCACTTGCCGTCCGGCGACGGCGTCGGGAACGCGAAGAAGTCGAACCCGTCCACCAGCGTCCTGATGGCGCCCGCGTCGGCGGCGGCGGATCCGTCCAGCGGCACCGCGACGATCGCGCGGCTGACCTTCCCGCCGTCGTGCCGCTCCTGGACGCACCACACTTCCGCGCGATCCGGCGACAGCACGAACTCGGCGTACCGGAGGCCGCTGGCGGCCAGCGTGCCGCTGCCTCGCGCGGCGCCGGCCGGTGGCGCGTGCCGGCCCGGCGTGGCAGCCGTGACCGGGTCGGGCGTCAGCGGAGCTGGCTCCTCGGTGCCCGTGCCGGTCAGGTACAGCCGCTGATCGGCGTAGTTCACGAACAGCAGCTGATAGCCCTTGGCCGACTTGGTGCCGGAAGTCGCGGAGCGCGGCACGGGCAGATAGGACCGGCCGCCGTACTCGTGCACCCGCGTCCTGACGTTCCACGGCGCGGCCAGCAGCGCCGTCTGCTTGCCGCCGGAACTGTGCATCACCGTGGTCCGGCCGCCTTCGTCCGGCAGGCCCTGCTGCCACCAGGCGTCACTGCCGAGGACCATTGGCGCGGACACCTTGACCTGCCCGCTGGCGACCTCAGCCGCCGTGATGGGAGAGGGCCATTCGCCGAATGGGACAGCGGGAAGCGCAACCGTGGAACTGTCTGGCTGTACTGCTGTGCCGGCCGGCCCTGCCGGGTCGACGGCGGCCTCGTGTCCGCTGTCTGTCATACGCATATGGTGCCCTACCCGGAGACCCCTGGAAGCGGCGAATCGGGACACTCGTCCAATCTGTCCCTGCCGCGGCGAGACAGCCGCTGAGACAGCCGCTCCCGACAAGAGGTCAGGACCGCGCGTCACACTCTGTAGTGGCGGCCTGCGCGGCCCCGGCCGGCGCCGCTCCCGGCCCCGGCCAGGCGGTCTGGCACCAGCGCGCGGCGGGGCGTCTAACCTGGTGAGCATGGCCGGCGCCACCGCAGAGCGAAGCTTCGAGATCCGCACCTACGGGTGCCAGATGAACATGCACGATTCCGAGCGGCTGGCCGGGCTGCTTGAGGCGGCCGGATACCAGCGCGCGGCCGAGGGATCCGACCCTGACGTGGTCGTCTTCAACACCTGCGCCGTCCGGGAGAACGCCGACAACCGCCTCTACGGAAACCTCGGCCACCTGCTGCCGGTGAAGAACGCGCATCCGGGCATGCAGATCGCCGTCGGCGGCTGCCTGGCCCAGAAGGACCGCGCCGTCATCACGCAACGGGCTCCGTGGGTCGACGTCGTCTTCGGCACCCACAACATCGGCTCGCTGCCGGTGCTGCTGGAACGCGCCAGGGTCCAGCAGGAAGCCCAGGTCGAGATCCTGGAGTCGCTGGAGCGCTTCCCCTCGGTGCTGCCCGTCAGCCGGGACTCGCCGTACTCGGCCTGGGTGGCCATCTCGGTCGGCTGCAACAACACCTGCACCTTCTGCATCGTGCCGAGCCTGCGCGGCCGGGAGGAAGACCGCCGGCCGGGTGACGTGCTCGCCGAGATCGGGGCACTGGCCGCAGACGGCGTGCTTGAGGTCACGCTGCTGGGCCAGAACGTCAACTCCTACGGCGTCGGATTCGGCGACCGGCTCGCGTTCTCCAGGCTGCTGCGCTCCTGCGGGACCGTGCCCGGCCTGGAGCGCGTGCGGTTCACCTCGCCGCACCCGCGAGATTTCACCGACGATGTCATCGCGGCGATGGCGGAGACTCCGAACGTGATGCCGCAGCTGCACATGCCGCTGCAGTCCGGCTCGGACGCGGTGCTGCGGTCGATGCGCCGGGCCTACCGCCGGGACAGGTACCTGGCGATCCTGGACCGCGTGCGGTCGGCGATGCCGGAGGCCGCGATCACCACCGACATCATCGTCGGCTTCCCCGGCGAGACCGACCGCGATTTCGACGACACCCTCGACCTGGTCCGGCAGGCGAGGTTCGCCGGCGCGTTCACGTTCCAGTACTCGATCAGGCCGGGTACCCCCGCCGCCGGACATGCCGGGCCAGGTGCCAGGCAGCGTCGTGGCTGAGCGCTACGAGCGGCTGGCGGCGCTGGTCGCGGATGTGTCCTGGCAGGAGAACAAGAAGCTCATCGGACGCGAGGTTGAGGTCCTGGTCGCGGACGGCGAGGGCCGCAAGGACAGCGCGACGCACCGCATGTCCGGCCGCGCGCGCGACAACCGCCTGGTGCACTTCACCCCGGCCGAGCCCGCGCCGCGCCCGGGCGACGTGGTGACAACCGCGGTGACGGGTGCCGCCCCGCATTACCTGCTTGCCGACGGCGCGCCGGCTGAGCGTCCGGCGCACCCGCGGCGGGGATGCGTGGGAGATCCGGCAGGCCGGGAACGAGCAGTCAGCACTCAGTCCCGCGCGTCCGGCCGCGGCCGCGGAGACCTCCGTACTGCTCGGCATGCCAGCCCGGCGCTCACGGGACTGAGCGGCCGCGTTAGCGCGGCCGCGAGTCCCGGCTGTCGCTCAGCTGCCGGCCTCGTCGTCCTCGTCCTCGTCGCCGAAGTCGTCGTCGTCGTCGTCGCCGAAGTCATAGTCGTCTTCGTCGAATTCGGCGGCAAGATCGAATTCGTCCTCGTCCTCAGTCGTCTTCGTCGTCGGCATACTCATCGTCGAGGTCAAGCTCGTCCTCGAGGTCGAGCTCGTCGTCATCGACCGGCATGTCGAGGTCATCGGCGTATGACATGTTTCCCCCAAGCGCCGGGCGGCCGCCAGGCCGCCTCGCCTGTGCAGGGACGTACCCTGCGCCTGTCAGACTGATGCAATGCTACGGCCAGTCATTGCGGTCGTGGGGCCGACAGCGGCAGGGAAGTCCGAACTCTCGCTGACCCTTTCCCGTACGCTCGGCGGCGAGGTCGTGAACGCCGATTCCATGCAGCTCTACCAGGGCATGGACATCGGAACGGCCAAGCTCACCACGGCTGAGCGCGGCGGTATCCGCCATCATCTGCTTGACGTCTGGCCGGTCACGAAGGCCGCCAGCGTATCGGAGTATCAGCAGCTCGCACGGCGCGCGATCGACGACATCCGCAGCCGCGGACGGACCCCGATCCTGGTCGGCGGGTCCGGCCTTTACATCCGGGCCGCGATCGACAATCTGGAGTTCCCCGGCACTGACCCGGTCCTGCGGGCCAGCCTGGAGGACGAGCTCGGGCGGCTCGGGCCTGCCGTCCTGCACGCCCGTCTCGCGGCCGCTGACCCGGTCGCCGCGGCCGCCATCCTGCCCGGCAACGGCCGGCGCATCGTGCGCGCGCTCGAGGTGATCGGGCTGTCCGGCCAGCCGTTCAGCGCGACGCTGCCGGACTACGAATCGGTCTATCCGGTGGTGCAGCTGGGAGTGGCGATGCCGCGGCCGGAGCTCGACCAGCGGATCGCCGGCCGGGTCAGCCGGATGTGGCAGCTCGGCCTCGTCGACGAGGTCCGCGCACTGGAGCGGGCCGGGCTGCGGGAGGGCCGGACCGCGAGCCGGGCGCTGGGGTACGCCCAGGTGCTCAGGTTCCTGGCCGGGGAATGGACGGAGGACGAGGCGGCGGCCCAGACGATCCTGGCGACCCGCCGGTTCGTGCGGCGGCAGGAGTCCTGGTTCCGGCGTGATCCGCGTGATCCGCTGGATCGAAGCGGGCCCCGCGCTCGCCGAGCAGGCAATCACGGCAGTCGAACAATGGCGGCCAACGACAGGATAATTCTGCTGCCAACCGAAACGGCAGCAGAATCACCCTGCCGTCAGCCGCTTCACAGCCTGCCCGGGCTGCACGGATAGCATCAGGGGATGCGGTTCGCTAAGGGGCACGGCACGGGGAACGACTTCGTCATCGTGCCCGATCCGGCTGGGGAGCTCGATCTGACGCCGGAGCTCGTCGCAGCGCTGTGCGACCGGCGGTTCGGGATCGGGGCCGACGGGGTGCTTCGGGTCGTGCGGGCGGCCGCGGCCGGTCCGGAGGCGGACGGTCAGCTGGCGGAGTGGTTCATGGACTACCGGAACTCCGATGGCAGCATCGCGGAGATGTGCGGGAACGGGATCCGGGTCTTCGCCCGCTACCTGCTCGAGCAGGGCCTGGCCGCCGGGCCTGAGCTGGCGATCGGCACCAGGGCCGGGACCCGGATGGTCCGGGCGGAGCCGGACGGCCAGTTCACCGTCGACATGGGCGCGGTCGCCGTGCTCGGCGACGGAACGGCAGAAGCGGGCGGCGAGCACCTGGCCGGGCTGGCCATCTCGGTCGGCAACCCGCACCTGGCCTGCCTGATCAGCCGGCCGGTCGCGGCGGTGGATCTGACAGCGCCGCGGGTGCTGTCGCCGGATGAGTTCGCCGCGGGGGCCAATATCGAGGTCATCCGGGTCACCGGCGACCATGAGGCCGAGATGCGCGTGCATGAGCGCGGCTCGGGCCTGACGCTGTCCTGCGGTACCGGCGCTGTGGCCTCGGCGGTCGCGGCGGCGGTCGCGGCGGGGGAGTGGCCGGCCGCGCCCGGCCGGCCGTGGATCGTTCGCGTGCCAGGCGGCTCGCTGACCGTGACTCCCAGCGTCACGGCCAGCCTGCTGACCGGTCCCGCGGACATCGTCGCCACCGGCGAGATCAGCGACGCGTGGCTGGCCGCCTTGCAGCCAGCCGCGCTGAGCCTGTCCTGAGGGCGCGCACCGCGTCAGGACCCGGCCGGGCGGGGACTGGCGGACGCACCAGGCCGCGACCCGGCGGCGAGCTTCAGGCCGAGGTCGACAAGCGTCCAGCCGGTCCGTTCCCGCAGGGATGATCGAGTCCTGGCGGTGACACCCGCCGCCCGCTTGCCGCTGAGATCCACGGTGCTGGCCCGCGGTCCGCGGTTGCGGTCCGCGGTCCGTCCCTGCAAGTCGATCAGGTGCTGATGAGCTAGTTCTTCGAGCATGCGCTGATTCATCTTCAGGAGCCTTTCCAGAGTGCTGGTAGCTGGCTGGAGCCTTATCGCCCGATGGCGTCGCGCTCGCCCGCGTCGGCCGGGCTGGCGGGAGCGGCAGGCTGAGCCGCCGTGCCCCTGGCCTTGCGGATGCGGATGTCCCCGCTGAGGGTGCGGCAGCTGATCTGCACGGCCGCGTCGGAGGCGTCCTCGCCGTCGTCGCTGGCGTCGAGTTCGCTGCGGATGCTGCCGGACGTGCTGGCGAGGTCCAGGTAGACACCGATCCCCGGCACCACGGCGACCGCGAGGTCGCCGGACGCGCTGACGAGGTCAACCTGGCCGGATGCGACTGCGCTGAGGTCGACGTCGCCGCTGGCCGTGCGGGCCTGCACCGAGCCCGTGCAGTGGCCGATCGAGACGTCGCCGCTGGCGGTGTTGATCCGGGCGTCGCCGTCGACGCTCGCGGCCCGGATGTCGCCCGAGGCGGTGTTGATGGCGATGTCGCCGCCCGCGGCCTGCAGCAGCACGTCGCCGCTGGCCGACTGGACGGTGACGTTGCCGGTGACGGCCGCGGCCGTCACGTCGCCGCTGGCTGTCTGCATCGTCAGGCCGCTGAGCTCCCCGACCGCGGCAAGGTCGGCGGACACCGTCTTGGCCGCGCAGCTGGAGCCCTGCGGGACCTTGATGGTCAGGTCGAGGCCCTTCTTGCGGCGGAACCCGCTGAGCCGCGGGCCCGCGGATGTACAGCTGGCCGTCGTCGAACGCGACTCCGACCTGCGCGATGAGGTCGTCGACGTCGGCGCCGTGGTGGCTCGGGACGATCTCGACGGTGATGGTGCTCGTCGGCTCGCCGGCCACGACGATGCTGCCCGAGGTCCACGTGTCGATGCTGATGTCGACCGGGTCAGAGCACGGAAAATCCCAGTTAGTCATGGCGATGCCCTTCTGTGCTGCGAGTGAGTGCTGCGAGTGAGTGCTGCGGGTGTCAGTCCGGAGGGTGCCGGTACCTGCTGCGGCTAGCTGCGGGCGAACCCGGTGTAGCGCTTGCCCGGCCCTGACCGGCCGGGCGGCGGGAACGGCGGCCGGGGCCGCTGGCCGCCGGACGGGGAGTCCAGTGCCCGGCTGATAGCGCGGACGAGCCAGGCGTTCACCGAGAGCCCGGCCGTCACTGCCGCTGCCTCCACCCGGGACTTCATGCCGTCGGAAATGCGCAGCGTGACCCTGGTGTTGCCGGCGTCGTCCCCGGTCTCGCCTGCCTCGGCGAATTCCTCGCCCGGGGCATGCGCGACGTTGACAACGAACTCCGGCTCCGTGCCGCTGAGCCGAACGTCGATGGTGGCGCCGTCGAGGCTGGCGGTGATCTCGTCGGCAGCAGCCGACAGCACGTCAAGCAGCGCGAGGCGCACGGACGAGTCCAGCGTCTCCGAGAGCATCTCGGCGGCCCTGGAGATGTCCTCGCCGGCGAACCGGGTAATGGACGTGAGCTCCCGGCGGAGCGACTCTGCGTACTCGCTGAGATCCATGACGCCATCATGACGTCGGAGATGACGTCATGTCAAGTCATCCGCGACGTCATTCTGCGACGCGGCTGACGTCGCATTGATGTCAGCCATGGCCAGCCAGTCCCAGATCATGATGTCAGTGCTGACGTCACCGCGACGTCAGCCCAGCCGCACAGGCCGGTTACCGGGAATTCTCACCTACAGTGAGGGACGTCAGCAGTGGCAACGAAGCCGACCGGGGAGCGCGTCATGAGCCTGTCCTCCAGCGAGCCGGGCAGCTCCAGTTCACCCCGGAACGGCCAGTCCGGGCCGAGCCCGTCCCGGCCTGGCTCGTCCGGGAGCGGCCAGCCCGGTCCTGCCGCTCGCGGATCCGGCCTGCGCCGCTCGGCGCTGCTCGGCCCTTCCGGCGTTCCGCGCGGGCGCAGCCGCATGCCGATGCGCGTGATCGTCGGTGCCCTGTCCGTGCTCCTGCTGGTCGGGACAGGGAGCCACATCGTGCCCGCCATCAAGGCCGGGCTGCATGACGGAACCCGCGGCTCCTGGGTCGCCACCACCAGGTCGTGCGTCCGGGGAGCGTGCGTCTGGAAGGGCAAGTTCGTGGCTGCCGGGCGGTCACGTGATGCTGACCTCAGCGCAGTATTCCGGCCGGCTGCCTGCCGGGATGCATATCGGCACGTCCGTCGCGGGGCTGTACCCCGGCGGCTCCGGCCTGGTGTTCCCCGCCGCCGGCTCCTCCCTGTGGATTTCGCTGCTGATCGCGATGGTGCTGGCCCTGTTCGGGCTGTACTGGTCGTGTCACCGCGTGGTGGCCGGCTACCTCAAGCGCCGCCGTGAGCAGCTCGCCTGATCGCGGTCACCGGCCTGCGCGGGCCGCCGGCAGCATCGGCAGCGGCTCGGCCCTGATGGACGCGTCGAGCACCTCCGCGATATGCGCTACCGGCATCGGCGCGCCATCGTCCGCCAGCGCCCGTGCGATCTGCAGCGAGCAGCCCGGGTTCGCCGACACCAGCAGCTCCGCCCCGGTGTCGCGGACCGCGCTGGCTTTCCGCGCCCCGAGTTCGGCAGCGGCGTCCGGCTGCACCAGGTTATAGATCCCGGCCGAGCCGCAGCAGGTCCCGGCGTCCGCGATCTCGGTGAGCTCCAGGCCCGGAACGGCCCGCAGCAGGGCCCGCGGCTGGCTGGTGATCCGCTGAGCGTGAGCCAGGTGACAGGCGTCGTGATAGGCGACCGTCACGGCCAGCTCCGAGCGCGGCGCCACCGGGCCGAGCTCGGCCAGGAACTCGCTGAAGTCCCGGACGCTGGCGCTGAACGCGGCGGCCCGGTCTGCCCACGCGGGGTCACCGCCAGCACGTGCCCGTACTCCTTCATGGCTGAGCCGCAGCCTGCCGCGTTCACGATCACGGCGTCGACGCCGGCCCGCCCGAAGGTCTCGATGGTCGCGCGGGCGAACGCGGCGGCCTCGGCCCGCCTGCCGCCGTGCAGCGACAGCGCACCGCAGCAGCCCTGGCCCTCCGGCACGATCACATCGCAGCCCTCCGCCGCCAGCACCCGCGCGGTCGCGGCGTTGACCTGCGGGAACAGCACCTGCTGGACGCACCCGGTCAGCATGCCGACAACCGCCCTGCGCTCGCCGCGCGCCGGGATCCTGGCCGGGATAACCGGACGCCGGCGAGCAGGCACAGGGCGGGAACGGGCTCGTTTTCCCTCGCCGCTCCGGCCGGTACCCGGCCTGCCGGGTGCGACCATGAGCGCAGCCGCTGCCTCGGGCGCAAGCCTGGCCAGCAGCCTGCTGCGCGCAGCGACCCGGTCCAGGCCGGTCAGCTGGGCGAGCCGGAGCGGACCGAGCGCGGCCCGCAGCCTGGCCGGATAGGGGAACGTGGCAAAAATTGCCGCGCGGACCGCCCGGTCGCGGCGTGACCGCGGCGGCAGCGGCGCGACCGGAGCGCCCGCGTGCTCTGCCCGTGCGCCGGCTCAGCGTCCTGCGCCCAGGTCCGCGCAGCCTCGATCAGCTGGTCATACTGCACGCCGGACGGGCAGGCGGTCATGCAGGCCATGCAGCCGAGGCACCGGTCGAAGTGCTCGGCCGCGGCCGAGCCGCCGGCCCCGCTCTCCAGGATCTGGGTGATCAGGTGGATCCGCCCGCGGGGCGAGTCCATCTCCTCGCCCCACAGCTGGTAGGTCGGGCAGGCAGGCAGGCAGAAGCCGCAGTGCACGCAGTCGCCGGCCAGCTCGCGCAGCGAGCCGTCCGGGTCCAGCGCGCTGCCGGCCGGCGCGTCCTGCGCGAGCGGCTCGACGACGCCGGTCTCGTCTGACGTCATTCAGATCCCTCCCGCGAACCGGCCGGGTGCCATCCGGTGGTCCGGATCGAACTGGTACTTGACCGCTCGCATCAGCGCGAGCGACGGCACCGGTCCCCAGATGTCCACGGCGTCCCGCACCGGGGCCGGCGCGGTCACGACGACCGCGCTAGCCGGGAGCGGCGGCAGGCTTCCGGCGCCGAGACCCTGGAGGCTAGCCCGCAGCGCGGCGACGAAACCAGCCACGCCTTCTGCCGTCGGCATCGGCCTCGACCGCTACCTCCAGGACGCCCGAAGCCGCCGACGCCGCTGATCGCAGGATCCAGGCCAGCCGCCGCCGCAGCGTTCCGGATGAGGTCGAGGACGGCCGCGAGCTGGCCGGCCCAGAAGGCGACCCGCAGCAGCGTCCCGCCAGCTGCTCCGGCGTCCGCGAGCGCGCGGTGGCCGGGTCGGTCGCCGGCCCGTTCCGGCTGGGCCGGCGACTGTCCGCTCATCGCGCGGTCGAGGATGGCGTTCAGGCGGCCCGCTCGTTCCCTGACGCTTGCCGCCTCGCCTTCCAGCAGCGCTGAGACCGAGATGGGCGCTCCGGCGGACGGCCAGTCGAGCTCGATCGCAGCCGGCGTGACGGGCGAGTCCGCGATGGCGTGCACGGCGCTCGCCGCCGCGCTGGTACTCGGGTAGTCCCGCGTCAGCCAGGCTGACGTCTGCGGTCGCGGGTGCAGCCGGAAGGTGGCCTCGGTGATCAGGCCCAGCGTGCCGAGCGAGCCGGCGAACAGCTTGCCGAGGTCGTATCCGGCCACGTTCTTCACGACCTTGCCGCCGGATTTCGCGATCGTGCCGTCCGGCCGGACGACCGTGATGCCGATGAGCAGATCGCGCGGCGAGCCGTACCGGTAGCGCAGCGGTCCGGCGGCGCCGGTCGCGATGAGTCCGCCGATCGTGCCGGCAGGCTCTGGCGGGTCGAGCGCGAGCCGCTGATCAGCGGTGGCCAGTACCGTGGCCAGGTCGTCGAGGCGGACGCCGGACTGGACGGTAACGACCAGGTCGCCGGCCGCGTGCTCGAGTACGCGGTCCAGCCAGGCGGGTATCGACGATCAGGTCGCAGCCAGCCGGCGCGGCACCCCAGTCCAGCTTCGTGCCGCTGCCGCGGGCGACGACGGTCAGGCCGAGGCTTGCCGCCGCGCCGAGCAGCGCCGCTGCCTCAGCGGCGGACGCGGGCGCTGCGACGTAGCGGGCCTGCTTGCCGCCGGCCGTGTCGGCCGGGCCCGCGGTCCTGACGTCGGCGCCAGCGCCGGCCAGTTCCGGCGGGACACCGCCAGCTGTCGTGAGTGAGTCAGGCAGGGCTACCACGTTCCCGTCAGAATTGATCGATCAGGCCAGTAGCAGTCAGCGGGTGCGGACCGTGACGTACGCCGGGCACTTCGCCGCACAGCCGCGGTGTGGGGAACACCTTGCCCGGGTTGCACAGGCCTGCCGGGTCGAAGGCGCACCGCAGCAGCTGCATCGTGTCCAGGTCGTCCGCGCCGAACATCTTCGGCAGGTAGCGGGCCTTGTCCACGCCGACGCCGTGCTCGCCGGTGATCGAGCCGCCATGCTCGATGCACAGGTCCAGGATCAGGCCGGACAGTTCCTCGGCGGCTTTCTGCTCGCCGGGCACCGTGTCGTCGAACAGCACGAGCGGATGCAGGTTGCCGTCGCCGGCGTGGAAGACGTTGGCGACCCGGATGCCATGCTCGGCCGACAGCTCGCTGATGCGGTCCAGCACCGCGGGCAGCGCGGTCCGCGGCACGACGCCGTCCTGGACGATGTAGGCGGGGCTGATCCGGCCGACCGCGGCGAACGCGGACTTGCGCCCGGTCCAGATCGCCGCCCGCTCGGCGGCATCCTGCGCGGCCCTGATCTCGTACGCGCCGGCGGCCGTGCAGATCTCCCGGACGGCGGCGGTCTGGGCCTCGACGTCACCGGCCGGGCCGTCCAGCTCCACGATGAGGACGGCGCCGGCGCCCTCGGGATAGCGGCAGTTCACCGCGGCCTCGGCCGCCTCGATCGCCAGCGCGTCCATCATCTCGATCGCGCCCGGCAGGATGCCCGAGCCGATGATCGCCGACACCGCGGCGCCGCCCGCGCCCATCGTGGTGAACGCTGCCAGCAGCGTCGTGACCGCCTCCGGGATCGGGGTCAGCCTGACAACGATCTTCGTGGCGATGCCGAGGGTGCCCTCCGAGCCGGTGAACGCGCCGACCAGGTCGTAGCCAGGCGCGGCGCCGGTGCCGTCGCCCAGCCAGGTCAGCTCGCCCTCCGGCGTGACGATCTCGCAGCCCGGTGACGTGATGGACGGTAAAGCCGTGCTTCAGGCAGTGCGCGCCGCCGGAGTTCTCGGCCACGTTGCCGCCCACGGAGCAGACGACCTGACTGGACGGGTCCGGCGCGTAGAACAGGCCGTAAGGCTCCGCGGCCTTGCTGACGGCGAGGTTAGTGACACCCGGTTCCACGATTGCCCGGCGGCTGGCCGGATCGATCGCGATCACGGACCGCATGGTGGACATGACGATCAGGACGCCGTCGGCCAGCGGCAGCGCGCCGCCCGACAGGCCGGTGCCGCTGCCCCTGGCGACGAACGGAACGTGCTGCTCAGCGCAGGCCCGGACGATCGCCGCCACCTGCCCGGCCGACCGGGGCAGCACGACCAGGCCGGGGCTGCACCGGTGTGAGGTCAGCCCGTCGCATTCATAGGTGCGCAGCTGCTGCGGATCGCTGATGACGTTGTCCGCTCCGCAGATCTCGGCCAGCCTGGCCGCGAGCGCGGCGTTCATGGGGGCGCCGTCCATGCCTCAAGCATCTCTCGCTGGCCGGCCGGCCGCTACTGCCGGGCCGCTACTGCCGGGCCGCTGCTCCCGGCCGGCCGCCCTGCCGCCTGGCGTGCCAGGGACCGCGCGAGGTAACAGCTGCGTAAAACAGTTAAGTCATGACAAGCCGCAAACTTCCGTAACGGAACTGCCAGACGTACGATGCGCTCGTGCGGTCCGGATGGCGGTTACTGGCGCTGACGTGCTACTGGCTGGTCGCCGCAGCCGCGGCCGTCGTCTTCCTGGGCGGCGCGCTCATCGGTTTCACGCGCGTGCACATCGCCACTGATGGCACGCCCTCGATGGAAAACACGATCCTGCCGGGCGACAAGCTGATCTACCTGACCGGCAGTGACATCCGCCGCGGCGATCTGGTGCTAGCCAGAATCGGCCCGGCGGCCAGGCCGCTCCTGCTGGTCTGGCGGGTCATCGGGCTGCCCGGTGATCGCGTGGCCTGCTGCAACGCGCAGGGCCGGGTGACGGTGAACGGGCGGGCGCTCGACGAGACCTACGTCTACCCGGGCGAGGCTCCGTCGCGGACGCATTTCTCCGTCCGGCTCGGGCCTGGTGAGGCCTGGCTGATGGGAGACAAGCGCGCGGTCTCCGACGACTCCCGGTATCGCGGCCCGGTTCCGCTGACGCGGATCGTCGGCCGCGTGACGGTGCTCGACCGGCGCGGCCGGCTGATGGCCGTGCGAACGCCGCGCACGTTCGTGGCAGACGGCCTGGCTCCGCAGGATCACCGGCTCGTGGTCCCGGTCGCCTGGATTATCGGTGCCGCCGCGGCGGTCCTGTGCGTGCTGCTCCTGCTCGGCGGTCTCGTGGCGTGGATCCGCGGCCGGATCGTCCGCCGCCGGGCTCGCGCCGCCGCTCCGGTGGCGGACGGCGCTGCCGACGGCGCCGCTCTCTCATAGTCCAACGTGTCTCATTATACGGACACGTAGTATCATCATATGGGCAGCGAAGCGGAGGACGAGCCAGCCGGCAGCGGTCCGGCCTCCGGCTCCGGCCGATCAGCACGCGCGCCGGCGCTGGCTCATCCTGTTCGTCGGGCTGATCGCCCTGACGGCTGGCTGCACGTTCCAGTACGGCCTGGCGTACCTGATCCCGGCCCTCAGGCACGAGGGTTTCTCGCTCGAGCTGGCCAGCATCCTGGTGGCCTGCCCGACCATCGGGCTGCTGCTGACCCTGATCGGCTGGGGCGCCGCGGCGGACCGATGGGGCGAGCGCGTCGTGCTGTCAGCTGGCCTGTCCGCAGCCGGCCTGGTGCTCCTGCTGGCCGCCTCGGTACACGGACCGGTCGCGCTCGGGATCTGCCTCGCCCTGGCCGGCGCTGCTGGCGGATCGGTGTTCGCTGCGAGCGGGCGGCTCATACTCGGCTGGTTCGCCCGGCATGAGCGCGGCCTCGCGATGGGCATCAGGCAGAGTGCTCAGCCGCTCGGAGTCGCCATCGCGGCGGTGACGCTGCCGGCGCTGGATGCCGCCGGCACCACCAGGCCGGCCCTCTTCCTTGGCTCGTTCTGCCTGCTGTCGGCCGTCCTGGTGGTGGCACTCGTGCGCGACCCGGCGCGGCCGCAGCAGCCCGGATCTCGGTCCGGATCGCAGCCCGGATCGCGGCCCGGCGGGCGGTCGGGATCGCCGTACCACCAGCCCGTGCTGTGGCGCATTCACGCCGCCAGCGCGCTGCTCGTAGTGCCGCAGTTCACGGTCGCGACGTTCGCCCTCGTGTACCTGATCGATGCGCGGGGCTGGACCGCGCTGGCTGCCGGCCGGCTGCTGGCCATCGCGCAGTTGTGCGGAGCGGGGTCCCGCCTCGCGGCCGGCTACTGGTCGGACCGCGCGGGCAGCCGGATGCGGCCGATGCGGATCCTGGCCGTCAGCACCGCGGTGGCGATGCTCGCGCTCGCTGCCTGCGCGGCCGCCGGATCAGCGGCCGCGGTCCCGGTCCTGCTCGTCTGCAGCGTGCTCGCGGTCAGCACCAACGGCCTTGCGTTCACTGCCGTTGCCGAGTACGCGGGCTCGTCCTGGGCCGGCCGTGCGCTCGGCGTTCAGAACACCGGGCAGAACGCGCTGGCGGCAGCGACCCCTCCGGTGCTGGCGCTGGCCATCGGCTCGGCTGGCTTCGGTGCGTCGTTCGCCCTGGTGGGCGCGTTCCCGCTCGTCGCGGCTGCGGTAGTGCCGGTGTCAGCGGAGGCCGCTCGCGCCGCCGGCGGTGCTGTCCGCCGCGCCGCTCAGGGCATCCGCTCGTAGGCCGGCAGGGTCAGGAAGTCGACGTAGTCGTCGGCGAGCGCGACCTCGGTGAACAGTGATGTTGCCTGCTCGTACTGGCCCTCGTCGTAGGCGTCGCCGAGCTGCTGCCTGATAGTCGCCAGCTCCTCGCCGATGATCCGCTCGACCAGGTCCCTGGTGACGACCGGCCCGTCAGCCAGCTTGATGTCGTTGTGCAGCCACTGCCAGATCTGAGACCGGGAGATCTCGGCGGTCGCAGCGTCCTCCATCAGGTTGAAGATCGCCACGGCACCGGTCCCGGCCAGCCAGTTCGCCAGGTACTGCAGGCCGACGCTGATGTTGTTGCGCAGGCCGGCCTCGGTGATGTCGCCCGGAGTCTGGCTGACAGCCAGCAGCTCGGCGGCCGTGACGTGCACGTCGTCGCGCTGCTTGCCCAGCTGGTTGGGCGAGTCGCCGAGAACGCCGTCGAAAATCTCGCGGCAGATCGGGACCAGGTCCGGATGCGCCACCCATGACCCGTCGAAGCCGTCGCCCGACTCGCGGGTCTTGTCCTCGCGCACCTTGGCCAGCGCCCGCTCGTTCACCTCCGGGTCGCGCCTGCTCGGGATGAACGCCGCCATGCCGCCCATGGCGTGCGCGCCGCGCGCGTGGCAGGTCTTCACCAGCAGCTCGGTGTAAGCGCGCATCATCGGCGCGGTCATGGTGACCGCGTTCCGCTCCGGCAGCACGAAGTCCGCGCCCCTGGTGCGGAACTTCTTGATGATCGAGAACAGGTAGTCCCAGCGGCCCGCGTTCAGGCCGGCGCTGTGGTCGCGGAGCTCGTAGAGGATCTCCTGCATCTCGAACGCGGCCGGGATGGTCTCGATCAGGACCGTGGCCCTGATGGTGCCCTGGGGGATCCCGAGCGCGTCCTGAGCCAGCACGAACGCGTCGTTCCAGAGCCTGGCCTCCAGGTGGCTCTCCATCTTGGCCAGGTAGAAGTAAGGGCCCTTGCCCTTTTCCAGCTGGCGCCGGGCGCAGTGCGCGAAGTACAGCGCGAAGTCCACCAGGCTGCCGGACGCGCGCTGGCCGTCGATCAGCAGGTGCTTCTCCGGCAGGTGCCAGCCACGCGGGCGGACGACGATGGTGGCCAGTTCCTCGTCGGGCAGCAGCTGGTAGGACTTGCCCTCCTCGCTGGTGTAGTCGATCGTCCGGTCCAGCGCGTCCTTGAGGTTCAGCTGACCGGTGATCATGTTGTCCCAGAGGGGCGTGTTCGCGTCCTCGAAGTCCGCCAGCCAGACCTTGGCGCCCGAGTTCAGCGCGTTGATGGTCATCTTCTTGTCAGTCGGCCCGGTGATCTCGACCCGCCGGTCGACGAGTCCCGGCGCCGGCGGCGCGACCCGCCAGGTGGTGTCGCCGCGGATCGCCTCGGTACTGGCGAGGAAGTCCAGAGTGCCGCCGGCGGACAGCTCCTCCTGCCGCCGGACGCGCGCCTCGAGCAGGTCAAGCCGGCGCTGCGCGAGCTCGCGGTGCAGCACGGCTATCAGGTCAAGCGCCTCGGGGGTCAGGATCTCGTCGTACCGGCTGCCGGACGGGCCGGCTATCTCCACGCCACTCGGCATCGCATGCTCCTTCAGGCCAGGCCCGCGACGGCTGCCGCATCGATACCCGACGGTAACTCATGGCCTCGCACGGCACACTACCGGCGGCCGTCAGGCCGGGCCGGGCACATCTGGGCGGCTCCGGGTGTTAATGAGGTGAGGATGCATGTGCGCCGTGCCACTATCAACACCAGTGCCCGCCGCCAGCGGGCCAGCGGCGCACCTGATGCGCTAACCAGCATTTATCAGCAGATACGAGCAATTCGGGTTCGGCCGCCGGAGACGGCGGGGCGGGTCCGGCCGAGGTGGTATGACCGCACTATCGAACGAGAATCCTGAGTCCGGCGGGCCCTCAGGCACGCGAGCCGGGACCGAGGACGAGCAGCTCGACCTCCAGGAACGGCACGCACTGCGGCGCGTGGCGGGCCTGTCGACCGAGCTGGAGGACATCAGCGAGGTCGAGTACCGCGCACTCCGCCTGGAGCGCGTCGTCCTCATGGGCGTCTGGACCGACGGGACGCTGGCCATGGCAGAGAACTCGCTGCGCGAGCTGTCGCGGCTTGCCGAGACGGCGGGATCAGAGGTGCTCGACGCCCTGGTTCAGCGCCGCGGCCGCCCCGACGCCTCGACTTACGTCGGCGCGGGCAAGGCCAGGGAGCTGGCCGATATCGTGGCGGCGCACGGCGCGGACACCGTTATCTGCGACGGCGAGCTGACGCCCGGCCAGCTGCGCAGCCTGGAAGGCGCCGTGCGGGTGAAGGTGGTCGACCGGACTGCCCTGATCCTGGACATCTTCGCCCAGCATGCCCGCAGTAAAGAGGGCAAGGCGCAGGTCGAGCTGGCCCAGCTGCAGTATCTGCTGCCGCGGCTGCGCGGCTGGGGCGAGTCGCTCTCCCGGCAGGCGGGCGGCCGGGCCTGGCGGCACTGGCGGCATCGGCACCCGCGGCCCTGGTGAGACCAAGATCGAGACCGACCGGCGCCGGATCAGGTCGCGCATCTCCCGGCTGCGCCGCGAGATCGCCGAGATGGCTGTCGGCCGGGAGGTGCAGCGCGGCCAGCGGCGGCGGCACTCGGTGCCCTCGGTGGCGATCGCCGGCGTACACCAACGCGGGCAAGTCCAGCCTGCTGAACCGGCTGACCGGCGCGCAGGTGCTGGTCGACGACTCGCTGTTCGCGACTCTCGACCCGGCCGTCCGCAAGGCCAGGACGCCATCCGGCTGGCCGTACACGCTGACTGACACAGTCGGCTTCGTCCGGCATCTTCCGCATCAGCTGGTCGACGCGTTCCGCTCGACCCTGGAGGAGGTCGCCGACGCTGACCTCATCCTGCATGTCGTCGATGGGTCCGACGCCGACCCGAGGTCGCAGCTCGCCGCCGTGCGCGAGGTGCTGGCCGAGATCGGCGCGGGGAGCGTGCCCGAGCTCGTCGTGATCAACAAGGCTGACAGCGCCGACCCGATCGAGCTGGAGGGCCTTCAGCTGAGCGAGCGGCAGTCCGTAGTGGTATCGGCCCGCACCGGCGACGGCATTGCCGGGCTGCAGGCCGAGATCGAGCGGCTGCTGCCCCGCCTCTTCCGCGAGGTGCGCGTGATGGTTCCGTATGACCGCGGTGACCTGCTGTCCCGCGCGCACGACGAGGGTGAGGTGCTCACGGTCGAGCACGGCAGCACCGGGACGGAGCTGACTGCCAGGGTCCCGCTCGGGCTCGCCGCGGAACTCGACGGGCTCGTCCGGTCATAAATGCCTTAGCGGAGCCCGCGGCGCGTACTGCTATGTATCGCGCGCATTTTCTCCTGCAATTGCGCCGCGCAGATGCGCGGGCGCGGGAACGCAGATTTGAGGACGGATTAGCGTGCCGGGATCGCGATTTCTGCGATCCATAAGGTAACGGGCAGCTAGTGTTCAGCGCGAGGTCGCTGCCAGCGGTTACATCGCTGACAGCCAGCCTGAGCGCAGTGCGGCCGGGACTGGCTGACCGACCGGTTAGGACGCGACGGGTTGCCAGAACTGTGCAATGCGGACGCAGCTCGGCCATTAGGATCTAACTGGCGGGCAAAAGAAGACAGCCTGTCGGCAATGTTCAAAGGGCCCTTTACACGGCTTCAGCTTGTGCAATACCGTGACTCAACCGATATGTTGGTGCGCTGCGATCACGCCAGTGTGTCCGAGGTGCCGGGCGCGATCCGGTCGGCTGGGTGACGTCGAGAAGTTCCCGCTCAATCCGACGCTCGGCAGGAGAGGCAGCATGGCAGGCCGCAGGTTCCGCGCACGGCAGCAGCGCCCCGACGGGCAGGCTGACGCCGGGCGCGCTGAGGCCGGGCGGTACGCCGTGACCGTGCGCCTGCTCACCAACATTGGCCGCCTCTGGACTGGATCCGAGGTCTGGAGCAACGCCGCGATCCTGTTGCAGGACGAGCGGATCGCCTGGGTGGGCCCGGCGTCAGAGCTGCCCACCAGCATCCCCGGCGTCATCCACAACATCGTGGATGTCGACCACGTGGAGAACCTCGGCGGCGCACTGGTCACACCGGGCCTGATCGATGCCCATACCCACCCCGTCTACGCCGGCAACAGGTGGGCCGAGCTGGCCATGCGGTCCGGCGGATCGTCCGCGGCGGAGATCGTCTCGGCAGGCGGCGGCATCAGCTCGACGGTAACGATCACCCGCGGCACTGACCCGTGGACCCTGTGCAACGGCGTCCGGGAGCGGCTGCGCTCGTGGCTGCTGTCGGGGACCACGACGGTCGAGGCCAAGACCGGCTACCACCTCACCAGGGACGGCGAGCTGGCCGACGTGCGGCTGCTGCGATCGCTGGAGAAGGAAGCGGGCATGCCGCGCGTGCACGTGACCTTCCTGGCGGCCAATGCGGTTCCGCCGGAGTTCTTCGGCCGCCGCAGCGACTACGTGGACGCGGTCGGCGGCTGGTGCGCCGACGCTGCCGCCGCCGGCGCTGACAGCATCGACGCCTACTGCGACGAGGGCAGGTTCACCGCGCATGAGGCGGGCTGGATCCTCAACGCGGGCCGGGCCGCCGGCCTGCTGCCGCGGCTGCACGCGTGCGGCAACGGGCAGACCGGGGCGGCGCTGCTGGCGGCCGAGCTCGGCTGCGCGTCAGCCGACCTCCTGCTCGGTGCCGGCGACGAGGATGTCTCGGCGCTGGCCAGGGCTGGCGTGGCGGCGGTCCTGTGCCCGGCGACTGGATCGGACGCCCGGCAGCAGCCGCCCGTCCGCGCGCTGCTCGACAAGGGCGTCCCGGTTGCGCTCGGCTCTGGGCACTCGCCCGGCGGCAACGGCATCACCTCTATGCCGCTGGTAATCAGCCTCGCGATCTCGGCCTACGGGCTGAGCGTCACCGAGGCGCTGCGCGCGGCCACGGTGGGCGGTGCCCAGGCGCTGCGCGCGGCCGACCGCGGCACGATGGCACGCGGGCGGCTGGCCGACATCGTCGCCTGGGATGCCGACCACGAGGGCGCGTTCACCTGGTCGTACGGCATGAAGCCGGTCAAGGTCTGGCGCGGCGGCGAGCCGGTCACGCCGTAGCGGCATCCGATCGGAGCGAGCGCGGCCGCTGCCCCCACCAGGTCCGGTGGCGCAGCGGCGACAGTGCCGAGAAGTCCCGGCGCACGACGTGGTTGCGGTCGGCTGTCGTGCCGAGTGCGTAGCCAGGGAACAGCCCCAGGTACTGCCCGCTGGAGACCTGGCTCCACTGGCGGGCCAGGTCGGTCGACGACTTGTAGAAGTTGACCATGTAGCCGCCCTGGTAGACCGACAGCAGCGCGAACCCGCCGGGATACTCCTTGGTCGCGGCAACCTCCAGGAACTCCACCCCGCTGGCGGCCGGGGACGCGGTGCGCAGGTTGCGGTGCGTGTGGCCGCTGTGGTGCAGAAACACTCCCGGCGCCGTCGCGTACAGGGCCTCCAGGCGGGCGGCGCCGCCCCGGTCCAGGCCGGCCGCGGGCCCGTCGATCGCCGTCGCCGTCGCGTGACCGGTGACCGGATGATGCCCGAACACCAGCGTCGGCTGGCCCGGGCGCTCGGCCAGCACATCCTGCAGTGCGGCGAGGACGCTCTCACTGATCACGCCGCTGTGAGCATCCGGCGCGGCCGTGTCCAGCCCGATCAGCCTGAGGCCGCCGGCCTCGGTGACAGTCAGTGACCCCGGCGGCAGCTGAAAGTCGGCCGCAAGGCAGTCGCCCTGCGCGGCGGCGCTGCTGCCCGGCTGGTCGTGGTCGCCGCGCACCACAACGTAGTCGCCGGCGCTCAGGCGGCCGGTCAGCGTGAGGGTGCCGAAGCGGTCGAGCAGCGCCCGCGACGCGGTGACCTCGTCCGGCCGGGCGGCGGCAGTCAGGTCACCGGCCACCACCAGCACGTCTGCGCCGCGCGCTGCGGCGTCCCTGGTCATCGCCTGCGCCATCACGACGGGGTAGGGCGGGAGGCCGGGCAGCTGCGCGGAGCCAGCCGGGAGCCCGGCGGCGAGGCTGCCGGCGGTCTCGCCGGCGTGCAGGTCATTGCTGAGCGCGATCGTGAAAAGCAGCTCGCCGGGCGGCGGCACCAGGGTCGTGACCCGGCCGGGAGAAGCCGAGTCGGCGATGCCGGCGACCAGCAGGCTGGCGAGGGCAGCATCGGCCTGGCCGGCAGCGGGCTCGTGCGGGAGTGCCAGCCCGCCAGCCGGGATGGCGAGCCTCGGCATCAGCCGCGGCACGGCGACGGCGCCGGCCGAGACCGCCTCGTAGTAATAGGTGACGCCCGGCCGCAGTCCGGTGACCTCGACGTAGTGATACGGCGTCGTGCCGCCCCATTCCGCGGCCACGCAGTCCAGCCGGCCAGGACTCGTGCCGTAGCGCACAAGGCCGGGGGTGGCGACGGGACCGGGCCGCCCGTCCGGGCGGCAGGGAACCGCGGGTGCCGGGCCATCGGCTGTGTACCAGGTCAGCACAAAGCTGGTGTCGGTCACCGTGACCAGTTCCAGGTCCTGCGCAAACACCCTGCCTCCGCCCGTGCCCTGAGCGAGCATGGCCGGCGTGGCCGAACCGCCACCTCCGCTGCGCTGAACGGCGGGCGACGATCGGCCGAACGACAAATCAGGACCACCTACCTGCCAGGGCATGCGGCGGGCAGTACTCCGGTCCGGGCTGTCCGTCGTTCGTGGCATGCTGCCTGCATGACAACTGGCGCTCAGCGGACTGGCCCGGCGGCTCCGGCGGGCGTGCCAGCGCCCGTCACCGTGATCGTCGGCGACGAGGAGCTACTGGTCGAGCGCGCTGTTACCGCCGCCGTATCGCTGGCCGTCGCCGCCGACGCGATCCCGGAGCCTGGCGATGCCGGCTTTGAGGACGGGGACGTTCAGGTCCACCAGGTAGCCGCCGCTGGCCTCGGCGCCGGCGAGCTGTCAGGCCTGACGGCACCGTCGCTGTTCGGCGGCGGCTGCGTGGTCGTGGTGCGGTCGGCTCAGGATGCCGGCAAGGACCTGGCCGCCGAGCTGGTCAGGCTGGCATCGGCACCGCCGCCCGACGTGTTCCTGGTCATCGCGCACGCCGGCGGTGCCAAGAACAAGGCGCTGCTGGCTGATCTGCTCAAGACCGGTGCGAGACGGGTCGACTGCCCGAGCGTCAAGCGCTTCGGCGAGCGGATGGACTTTCTGCGCGGCGAGTTCCGGCAGGCCGGGCGGAAGGCCGACGACGCCGGACTGCGCGCGCTGCTGGACGCGGTCGGCAATGACCTGCGGGACCTGGCTGCCGCCTGCAGCCAGCTGGCCGCTGACACGACCGGCGTGGTGAACCAGGCCGTGGTCGCGCGCTATTACCACGGCCGGGCCGAGGCGACCGGCTTCAGTGTCGCCGACAAGGCCTGCGAGGGCAGCCTGGCTGACGCACTGGAACTGCTCCGCTGGGCGCTCGCCACCGGCACCTCGCCGGTGCTCATCAGCAGCGCGCTCGCGCAGGGCCTGCGCACGCTCGGGCTCGTCGGCTCGGTCGGCCGCGGCCTCAGCGCGAACGCTCTGGCCGGAGACCTGGGCATGCCGCCGTGGAAGATCGACAAGGCTCGCCAGCAGCTGCGGGGCTGGACATCAGAGGGCCTGGCCAGGGCGCACGCGGCGGTGGCCGAGGCCGATGTGCAGGTGAAGGGCGAGGGCGCCAGCGCCGGATATGCGCTGGAGCGCGCGATCGCCGCGATCGTCGCGTGCCGCGCCGCCGCTCGCTGAGCCGGGCCGCGGTCAGCTATCCGACTGCGGCGTGCAGCGCCGTGACGTCGATGACCTGGTCAGTGCGCACCGCATCAGCCAGCCGCCGGTCGTGGGTGACCAGCAGCAGGGTGCAGGAGTAGCCCTCAAGTGCCTGCTCCAGCTGCTCGATCGCCTCGATGTCCAGGTGGTTGGTCGGCTCGTCGAGCACCAGGAAGTTGACCCCGCGCGCCTGCAGGAGCGCCAGGCCCGCCCGCGTCCGCTCGCCCGGCGAGAGCGTGCTGGCAGGGCGGAGCGCCGCATCACCGCGCAGCCGGAACTTCGCCAGCAGGGTTCTGGCCTCCTCTAGCGTCGGCAGCCCGGCCGCGGCGCGGACGACCTCGGACACCGGCGCCTGCGTCGCGAACTCACGGCGGGTCTGGTCGACCTCGCCGAAGATGACTCCCGGCCCTGCATACCGCTGGCCGGCCGCGCAGCGGCGCCCGGCCGAGCAGGGCGTCGACCAGCGTCGTCTTGCCTGAGCCGTTCGGCCCGGTGATCCGGATGCGGTCGGCGGGCCCGATCGTCAGGCTGACCGGACCGAGCGTGATCTCGCCCCGGCTGACGACGGCGCCGGTCAGCGAGACTGCCACGTCCCCGGCCCGGCGCGTCTCGCCGATCGACAGCTGCAGGCGCCACGGCTCGCGGACCTCATCCGGGGCGTGGCTATCCAGACGGCCGATGGCCTTCTCGACGCCGGCGGCCTTACCGCCAGTTCGCTGCGCGCCCGCCACCCGGAAGGCGCGGATGTGCTTGTCCGGATCGGGCTGATAACGCGGATTGGCCGCCCGCTGGGCCCCCGATCGGGCCCACTCCCGCTGCTGGCGCGCCTGCTCGGTGAGTTTCCCGCGCTCAGTCTCGTACTCGGCGTACGCATCGGCTGCCCGGCGCCGGGCCAGTTCCCGCTCGGCCTCGTAGGCATCGAAGCCGCCGGAGAACAGCGTGCCGTGCCTGGTGAACTCGTCCAGTTCCAGGATCTCGGTGGCCACCGCGGCCAGCATGGCGCGGTCATGGCTCACCAGCGCCAGGCCCGTCCTGGTCCGCCGCCAGCCGGCCCTCCAGGAGCTCCAGGCCGGCGTCGTCCAGGTCGTTAGTGGGCTCGTCGAGCAGCAGGATGTCCGGCTCGGCCAGCAGGACCGCGGCAAGACCGAGCCGTGCCTGCTGGCCGCCGGATAGCTCGGCCGCGTTCCGGCTCAGAAGGCTGTCGGCAAGGCCTAGCTGTGCGGTGACCTGAGCCATGCGCTCCGGCAGGTCTGCCCCGCCGAGCGCCAGCCACCGCTGCAGTGCGCTGTCGTAGGCGTCATCGGCGCCGGCCTCGCCGGCGTCAGCCCGGCGAGCGACGCATCCAGGTCGGCCTGCGCGGCCGCCAACCTGGGTCGCCGCTGAAGATGGTCAGCCAGCGACTCGCCTGGCCTGATGTCGGGCTCCTGGGCGAGCCGCAGCACCGTCGTGGTGGCGGGCGACCTGGTGACCGAGCCGCTGTCCGGCTCTAGCTCACCTGCGAGGACCCTGAGCAGGGTGGACTTGCCGACCCCGTTGGGCGCGATGATCCCGATGCGATCGCCGCTGCCGATGCTGAGGCTGACGCCGTCGAGCACGACGAGGCCGCCGAAGGAAATGGTGACATTGACTGCTGCCAGCCTGGACATCGCAAGCTCCCAGTTACACGGCCAGCTGCCTGCCGGGCCGTGCGCTATGCCCAGGGTGACGCGGGAGGCGGGGGCTCAAGCCATCAGGCGAGCCCGCCGCCGAAGCCTGCGGGTAGCAGGTCCTGCGAAAACCTAGGCGCTCTTGAGCTGCTCAGCCCGCCTGGCGATAGCCGACTTGCGGTTGGCAGCCTGGTTCTTGTGGATGACGCCCTTGCTCGCGGCCTTGTCCAGCTTGATGGACGCGGTCTTCATCGCGGCCGCGGCGGCCTCAGTGTCGCCAGCCTCAGCAGCCTCGCGGAACTTGCGCACGGACGTCTTCAGCTCGGACTTGACCGCCTTGTTGCGGATCCGGGCCTTCTCGTTCTGCTTGTTGCGCTTGATCTGGGACTTGATGTTTGCCACGCGAATGCCTCGCTCGAGTCTCTCTCGGTGTCTGGTGGTGCCGGCACGAGCCGCAGATAGGCAGACGGTTCGCGGCTTCGCGCCCTATCCAGCACACACCGTGCACCCAGCACAGTGCGGCCAACGCGGGCTTGCAGGCAGCCAGTAGGTAAGGATAGCCGAGACTGGCCATGGCACTCAAACCACATACGCCGGCCCGCCGCCCGCGCGGCCAGGCAGCTGGCAGGGCGCCCGGCATAGCGGCTGGCGGGGTGGCTGATGGCGAGGGCACCGGCCCCGGCATGCAACGATAGACGCTGAGAGCGATCTGCCGGCCGCGCCGGGCCTGGCGCCCGGATCTGGCCGAGGCCGCACGGCCAGAAGCCGGAGGCAGGGTACCGCGTGGCGCCGGAGCCATCGGCTCGCCCGCCGCTGGCGGCCGCAGATCCACCACCGAGCCGACTACCACCTGGCGGATGCACTGTGTCACTAACGCCGCAGCAGCACACTGAGCAGCTGCCCGCGCCCGAGCCCGCACGGACTCCGCAGCCCATCATCCGCAACTTCTGCATCATCGCCCACATCGACCACGGCAAGTCCACCCTGGCCGACCGGATGCTGCAGCTCACCGGCGTGGTCACCGACCGGCAGATGCGCGCCCAGTACCTGGACCGCATGGACATCGAGCGGGAACGGGGCATCACGATCAAGTCCCAGGCCGTCCGGCTGCCGTGGCGGGGGCCAGACGGCACCCAGTACGTGCTGAACCTCATCGACACCCCCGGCCACGTCGACTTCACCTATGAGGTGTCCAGGTCGCTCGCCGCCTGCGAGGGCGCGATCCTGCTGGTGGACGCGGCTCAGGGCATCGAGGCCCAGACGCTGGCGAACCTCTACCTGGCCCTCGGCGCCGACCTGCACCTGATCCCGGTGCTGAACAAGATCGACCTGCCCGCCGCCCAGCCGGAGAAGTACGCGGCCGAACTCGCGAACATCATCGGCTGCGACCCCTCCGAGGTCCTCCGGGTGTCGGCCAAGACCGGCGAGGGCGTGCTCGAGCTGCTGAACGCCGTCGTGGAGCAGGTACCGCCCCCGGCCGGCGACCCGGACGCCCCGGCCCGCGCGCTGATCTTCGACTCCGTATACGACACCTACCGCGGCGTCGTCACCTACGTGCGGGTGGTCGACGGCCGGCTATCCCGGCGCGAGCGCACGCTCATGCTGTCGACCAGGTCGGTCCACGAGACGCTCGAGATCGGAGTCATCTCGCCGGAGCCTGTGCCGTCCGACGGGCTGGCCGCCGGCGAAGTCGGCTACCTGATCACCGGCGTCAAGGACGTCCGGCAGGCGCGGGTCGGCGACACGCTGACCACGCTCGCGAGCCCCGCAACCGAGGCACTGCCTGGCTACGCCGATCCCAGGCCGATGGTGTTCTCCGGCCTGTATCCGGTGGACGGCGACGATTACCCCGAGCTGCGGGATGCCCTGGACAAGCTGAGGCTCAACGACGCCTCGCTGGTCTACGAGCCGGAGACCTCGACCGCGCTTGGCTTCGGGTTCCGCTGCGGCTTCCTCGGCCTGCTCCACATGGAGATCATCCGGGAGCGGCTGGAGCGCGAGTTCGACCTGGTTCTGATCTCCACCGCGCCCAACGTGGTCTACCGGGTGGTGACCGAGGCGGGCCAGGAGATCACGGTCACTAACCCCAGCGAGTTCCCCGAGGGCAAGATTGCCCAGGTGTTCGAGCCGGTGGTGCGGGCCACGGTGCTGGCGCCGACTGACTACGTCGGCGCGATCATGGAGCTGTGCCAGGGCCGCCGCGGCGTCCTGCTCGGCATGGAGTACCTGTCCGTCCGACCGGGTCGAGATCCGGTACACCATGCCGCTCGGCGAGATCATCTTCGACTTCTTCGACCAGCTCAAGTCCCGCACCCGCGGCTACGCGTCGCTCGACTACGAGCCGGCCGGGGAGCAGGAGTCGGACCTGGTGAAGGTCGACATCCTGCTGCAGGGCGTCGCCGTGGACGCCTTCAGCCAGATCGTGCACACCGACAAGGCCCGCGAGTACGGGCTCGGCATGACCGCCAGGCTCAAGGAACTCATCCCGCGGCAGCAGTTCGAGGTCCCGATCCAGGCGGCGATCGGCGCCCGGATTATCGCGCGCGAGAACATCCGGGCCATCCGCAAGGACGTGCTGGCCAAGTGCTACGGCGGCGACATCACCCGGAAGCGCAAGCTGCTGGAGAAGCAGAAGGAAGGCAAGCGCCGGATGAAGGTCATCGGGCGCGTCGAGGTGCCGCAGGAGGCATTCGTCGCAGCCCTGTCGACCGAGGCGCCGCCGGACAAGAAGCGCTCCTGACCTGCTGCCGGCGCCTTAGCTCGTCGTGTGGTGGAGGTGGGAGGCCACGGCGACCACCACGATGACCAGCGCGAAGTACACCACGCCGAGAATGCCGAGTACGAGGCCCGCGATCGCCATGCCCCGGCCGCGCTCGCCGCGGAGGCGGGTCTGCTTAAGCCCGAGCGCGCCGCAGATGATCGCCGGGACGGCGAGCAGGATGTTCCCGAATATCAGCAGGCCGAGCACGAACTGCGCGATCCCGCACACGAGCGCGGCGATGGCGAGCGGGTTGTTCCTGGCCGTGGCGCCGTAGTACGGCTGGTAGCCGGCGCGAGCTGGCCCGGGTAGCCCGGTCCTGCGGGTAGCCCGGGCCTGGGGGTAGCCCTGGCCCTGGGGGTAGCCCGGTGCCTGCGGGTAGCCCTGGCCCTGGGGGTAGCCCGGTGCCTGGGGGTAGCCCTGGCCCTGCGGGTAGCCCTGGTCTGCCTGCGGGTAGCCCTGGCCCTGCGGATCGCCTGGCGGTGGCGGAGTGAAGCCGCCGGGCTGCTGAGGCTGAGCCCACGGGTCTGCCGGCGAGGGCTGCGGGGCGCCGGCCCTGCTCGGCCTGCGGCCACGGGGCCGGGGCGGGCGCGGTCGGGATGTCAGCTGGCTGGTAGGGCGCAGTCCAGGGATTCTGGGCTGGCTCCTGCATCCAGCTCGGCTCCTCGGCCGCGCCGGGCTGGTCGGCGTTCTCGTCGCCGGAACTGCCTGAACTCATCCGCATGTCCTCAGCCGGGTCATCGGCACCCTGAAATGGGCTGCTCTGTCTCCCGAAGAGTATGCACCGGGCTGGCACCCGCTGGGTCCGGCTCCCCGACACCTCCGCCGGCAGCAGCCGGCGGTCCGCCGGCATTCGCATGGCATTGGCCGGCGTCAGCTAGCGTCAGGTTCATGCCAGCAGCGCGGGTGATCTCAGTGAATCGCGGCCAGGGAGAAGACCTGCTGATCGGGGGGAAGCCGAGCCGGACGGGTATCAACAAGCGCCCGGTGGACGGTCCCGTCGCTCGCGCTCCCGTCCGGGCTGGACGGAGATGAGTGCGTCGACCGGGCGCACCACGGCGGACTCGATCAGGCTCTCTACGCCTACGCCAGGGAGGACCTGGACTGGTGGACTGAGCAGCTGGGCCGGGAACTGGTCAACGGCATCTTTGGCGAGAACCTCACGACCAGCGGGATCGACATCAGTGCCGCGCTGATCGGTGAGACGTGGCTGGCCGGCGGTGCCGTGGTGCAGGTCACCCTGCCCCGCATTCCGTGCGTGACGTTCAAGTTCTGGCTGGATGAGCCGCACTGGGTGAAGCGCTTTGCCCAGGCTGGCCGTCCCGGTGCCTACCTGCGAGTGCTGACGGCTGGCCCCGTTGCGGCAGGCGATGAGCTGACTGTGCTGAGTCGTCCCGATCACGCGGTGACAGTCGCCGAGTCGATGCGGGCCTGCTACGGCGACCGCGACGTCCTGCTCAGGCTGCTGAAGCTGGACGGCCGGGCCGCGAAGTGGGACGAGCTGGCCGCCGACCTGGTCAGCCAGCCGTGACCAGCGTGGCCGCGCAGTCTGGCCGCGGCGCGCCGGCCGGGGCAGGGGAGTACTGAGATGGCCGGGCAGCCGCCGGCCGGCGACCCTGCGCCCGCGGACGGCAGCCTGCCCGAGCTGGCCCTGGAGCGGCTCGGCGGCGCGCCGTTCGGCATCTACGTGCACGTTCCGTTCTGCCAGACCAGGTGCGGCTACTGCGACTTCAACACCTACACCGCGACCGAGCTGGGCGGCGGCGCCTCCCGCGAGTCGTATGCGGCGCTGGCCATCGACGAGGTCAGGCTCGCGGCGAAGGTGCTGGCCGGCCGCACCGGGCCGGTGCAGACGGTGTTCTTCGGCGGCGGCACGCCTACCCTGCTGCCGCCGGCCGATCTGACCGCCATCCTCGCGGCGATCGACGCTGAGCTGGGCCTGGCCGACGGCGCCGAGGTGACCGCCGAGGCGAATCCGGAGACGGTCGATGAGCGGGTGCTGGCGCAGCTGCGCGCTGGCGGCTTCACCCGGATCTCGCTGGGCATGCAGAGCGCCGTCCCGCACGTGCTCACCGTGCTGGACCGGGTGCACCAGCCCGGACGTCCTGAGCAGTGCGCCGGGTGGGCGCGCGCGGCCGGGTTCGACCGGGTCAGCCTGGACCTCATTTACGGCACGCCGGGTGAGAGCGACGCGGACTGGGAGCGCTCCCTCGACTGCGCGCTGTCCGCCGGCCCCGACCACATCTCCGCCTATTCGCTGATCGTGGAGGACGGCACCAGGCTGGCGGCCAGGATCCGCCGCGGCGAGCTGCCGATGCCGGACGACGACGTGCTGGCCGACCGCTACGTGATCGCGGACGAGCGCCTGGGCGCGGCCGGGATGAGCTGGTACGAGGTCTCGAACTGGGCGGTCAGCGCCGAGTCGCGCATGCCGCCACAACCAGCTCTACTGGACAGGCGGCGACTGGTGGGGCATCGGTCCTGGCGCCCACAGCCATGCCGCCGGCACCCGCTGGTGGAATGTCAGGCATCCCGCTGCCTACGCACAGCGGATCACCGCGGGGCTGAGCCCGGCGCAGGCCAGGGAGGTCCTCACGACAGCTGAGCGGGCCACCGAGCGCATCATGCTGGCGACCAGGCTGGCCTCCGGCTGCCCGGTCACCGAGCTCAGCGCCGCTGGCCGCGCAGCCGCCCGCCGCGCGGTCGCCGGCGGCCTGGCCAGCGCTCCGGCTCTGGACGCCGGGAGCGTCCGGCTGACCAGGCAGGGGCGGCTGCTCGCCGACGCGGTCATCAGGGATCTGACCGACTAGCGCCGGTTACCTGTGCTGGCGTTCCCAGGGCTCAAGGGCGTCGGTTACCGATCGCTGCCCCCTTAGGGCCGCGATTGGTAACTCGACGCCCCTAGCGGCGGGCGCCTTGCCGTCACCATGATGGCGCATAAGAGGCATAAATGATTATGGGCGTAAGTCACCGGACCCGGGCACTCCTGTCGTCAGATATGTCGGCTTTACGGCAGCGCGCCCCCGCGCCGATCTGTGCTGCAGCCCGAGTTGGGCCATAGACTTGGCACTCAGGACCCTAAGAGTGCCAAGGGGAGGTGGCTGCGTGCTCGACGACAGGAAACTGGCGGTCCTGCGCGCGATCGTGGAGGACTTCGTCTCCACGAACGAGCCGGTCGGCTCAAAGTCGCTGGTAGACCGGCACAATCTGGACGTCTCCCCGGCGACTATCCGCAACGACATGGCAGTGCTGGAGGAGCAGGGCTTCATCGTCCAGCCGCACACCAGCGCCGGCCGGATCCCCACGGATCAGGGCTACCGGCTGTTTGTCGACCGCCTGTCCGGCGTCAAGCCGCTGTCCGGAGCCGAGCGCCGGGCGATCGAGACCTTCCTGGCAGGCGCCTACGACCTCGATGACGTCGTCATGCGGACGGTCCGGCTGCTCGCTCAGCTGACCAGGCAGGTCGCCGTCGTGCAGTACCCGTCGCTGACCAGGTCGACGGTGCGCCATATCGAGCTAGTCCCGCTGACCGACCGCCGCCTGCTGCTGGTGCTGATTACCGATACCGGCCGGGTCGAGCAGCGTACTGTCGAATTGCCTGCTCCGATCGGTGAGGAATCGATCACTCAGCTGCGCGCTGTCCTGAACGCCTGCCTGGACGGGCGCCGGCTCGCTGACGTCGCGTCGGTCGTCGCCGGGCTGCCCGAGCGGGTCAGCGCGGTCGAGCGGCCGAATGCGACCGCCGTGTTCTCGGTGATCGTGGAGACTCTGGTGGAGCGGCACGAGGAACGAGTGGTCGTCGGCGGTGCGGCGAATCTCACCCAGGCTGACTTCTCCCGGGGATTGCGCGAGGTACTTGAAGCGTTGGAGGAACAGGTAGTTCTGATGCGCCTGCTGGGCGAGTCGGGCGACCAGGCGACCGTCACGGTCCGGATCGGCTCGGAGAACGAAGTGCAGGGGCTGCGGAGCACGTCGCTGGTCGCCACCGGATACGGGTCCGGCGATCAGTCGCTAGCCCGGCTTGGCGTACTCGGCCCGACCAGGATGGATTACCCGACGGCGATGGGAGCAGTTCGCGCAGTGGCACGTTACGTTGGCCAGATCCTGGCGGAGTCCTAGGGATGCCGGTGGCAAACGACTATTACGGGATACTCGGCGTCCGCCGTGACGCGGGACCCGAGGAGATCAAGAAGGCCTACCGCCGGCTCGCCAGGGAACTGCATCCCGATGTGAACCCGGATCCTGCGCTCCAGGAGCGATTCAAGGAGGTCACCCAGGCCTACGAGGTGCTCTCCGATCCGGAGAAGCGCCAGATGTATGACCTGGGCGCTGACCCGTACGCGCAGCGCGCCGGCGCGCCGCGGCTTCGGGTCAGCCGGCTTCCCGTTCAGCGATCTCATGGACGCCTTCTTCGGCGGCGGCGCGGCGCGCCCGCGGTCCGCGCAGCCGTGCCCGGCGCGGCAGGAACGCCACGATCCGCGTCGACCTTGACCTGTCCGAGTGCGCGTTCGGCACGACCAGAGAGCTGGCCGTCGACACCGCCGTGGTCTGCCCGACCTGCTCGGGTGAGGGCTCGGCCCCCGGCACCCACCCGGTGACCTGCGACATCTGTAACGGCCGCGGCGAGGTCAGCCAGGTCACGAGGTCGTTCATCGGCCAGATGATGACATCGCGGCCGTGCCCCGGCTGCGGCGGCTTCGGCACGGTGATCCGCAAGCCGTGCCCCGAATGCGATGCTGACGGCCGGGTCAGGACGCGGCGCACGATCAAGGTGCGCATCCCCGCGGGCGTCGAGGACGGCACGCACATCCAGCTGGCCGGCGAGGGCGAGGTCGGTCCTGGCGGCGGTCCGGCTGGTGACCTCTTCCTGGAGATCGTGCAGCGGCCGCACCCCATCTTCGAGCGCCAGGGCGACGATCTGCACTGCACCGTCACCATCCCGATGGTGGCTGCCGCCCTCGGGGCCACACTCCAGGTCGAGACCCTCGACGGGCCGGCGGAGCTGGACATCAGGCCGGGCACCCAGTCGGGTCATGCCATCCCGATGTACGGGTCGGGCACCGAGCGCCTGAACAGCTCGGGCCGCGGCGACCTGATCATCCACGTCACCGTCGAGACACCGATCAAGCTCGAGCCCGAGCAGGAGGAACTGCTGCGGCAGCTCGCCAAGCTCCGGGGCGAGGAAGCTCCGCCCGGCAAGTTCGCGCCCGGCCAGCAGGGCTTCTTCTCCCGGCTGCGAGATGCCTTCAACAGCCGCTGACTCCCTGGCCGGCCGCCCGGCCCGGCCGCCGGTCTTCATGGCCGCCGCGGCGGACCTGGCCGGCGACCACCTGACCCTGCGCGGGCAGGAGGGCAGGCATGCCAGCACGGTTCGCCGGCTGATGGCCGGCGAGCGAGCTGACCTTACTGACGGCGCCGGACTGGTCGCCGAGTGCGTTGTCGACGCGGCGCGTCCGGGCGAGCTCGAGCTGACGGTGCTGTCCAGGAGGACAGAGCCCCGGCCTCAGCCGCAGCTCGTCGTACTCCAGGCGATCCCGAAGGGCGACCGCGGCGAGCTGGCTGTCGAGCTGCTGACCGAGGTGGGCGCGGACGTCATCGTGCCGTGGGCGGCCGAGCGGTGCGTCGCGGTCTGGCGGGGTGAGCGGGCGGCAAAGTCGCGTGCCCGGTGGAGCTCGGCTGCGGAGCAGGCCGCCAAGCAGAGCAGGCGGATCTGGTTTCCGGAGGTCACCGAGCAGGCTGGCCTGGCTGCAGCGACGAGCCGGATCGCGGCCGCCGCCAGCGCGATCCTGCTTGACCCGGACGCGCAGGTGCCGGTGACCGGCGTGCCGCTGCCGGCTGACGGCGAGATCGTGCTGATCGTCGGCCCGGAAGGCGGCATCGCGCCGCGCGAGGACGAGGCATTCCGGGCGGCCGGGGCGGTCCCTGCGCGGCTCGGCCCGACCGTGCTCCGGGCCTCAACCGCAGGAGTCGTGGCGGCCGCGACCGTGCTGAGCCGCTCAGGCCGCTGGGCCTGAGCCACTGACCAGCGGCCAGCGCGCCGGCCGCCGACTGCGCCCGCCTGCCCGACCCGCTGCCCGACCCGACTGCCCGCCGCAGCGAGCTAGACGACCTCGGCCAGCCCCGTCCGCCGCGGACGTCTCGGCGGCGTCCAGCCGCACGTTCGCACTCGCCGACCCCGAACAGCATGGCCGCGCTGCTCACCTCCGGGCTGGCGTGCACTCCGGACGGCGACGACGACGTCTTCTTCTTGGCCTTCGGATTCGGCGCCTTGGTGCACGGACTCGACGTCGTGACCCCCGGGCCGGACCTGGCCTTCGCCGCAGTGCCGCGTGTCAGCGTGGCCGATCCGTTCAGCGTGCCTGATGAGGCAGGGCTGCTAGCCCCGTCTGACTGGCTGGCCGCGCTGGACTGAGTGCTGCCCGTGGACTGGCTCGCCGGTGCTGTCGAGCTACCGCTCGGGTTCGGCGTCGTGCTGCTCGCTGACGGCGTAGGCGACGGCGACGCTGACGGCGACGGCGACTGGGTCGTCGGAGTCGGCGTCGGTGTCGGAGGCGCCTTCAACGCGCTGATCGACGGGGTTGGCGAGCAGCTGGCGGAGCCTGTCGGGCTCCCGGACGCGCCAGAGGACGGGAACGACGACGAGCTGCTGCCCTGTGCCGATCTGGTGCTGTTCGGTCCCGTGGCGCCATTGCTGGCGCCCGGCGCGGTGCCGTGTGACTGCGACGAGTTCGAGCCGTCCCGGAAGAACGACGACGAGCCGCTGAACGCCACATAGGCGCCGACCGCGATCACGAACACCGACACGCTCATCGCGGCAAGGGGCCGCATCCAGTTGAGCGGCCGGGGGGTACCGGGCTCCGTCCTCGGGGCGAACCGCTCCCAGGCGAGCCGGCCAGCCCTGACCGACGTGCCCGAAGGCCGTCTGCAGGAACACTGGCCTGCGCAGGAACAGGTCCGTCGACAGGGCCTCGATCCAGGCGATGCCAAGCGGCCGCGGCCGGCGCATCCTCGCCTGGATGCGCTCAAGACCATCACCGGCCGGCTCGACCTGCTCGGCTGCGGCCAGCAGGGCGCGCCGCAGGACTGCCTCACGTTCGCTGAGCGTGCTCATACGTCACGCTCCAGTACTGTCCGCAGCGCTTGCATGGCGCGTGCGGTGTGGCTCTTGACGGCGCCCCGGCTGATCCGCATGGCGTCAGCGATCTGGGCTTCGGACATATCAGCGTAGAAACGTAGCACCAGGGCCTCGCGCTGCCGTGGCGGGAGCGTCCGCAGCGCGGCGATGACGGCTGAACGCTCGAAGAGCGCGATGGCGCCATGCTCGGCGCTCGGCATGTCAGGCGGGGGCTTGGGTGCGTTCCGGTCGACCACTACCCGGTGCCTGAGCACGGAGCGTGAGCGATTCACTACCGACTGGCGAAGGTAGGACAGGGCCTTCTCGCTGTCTCGCAGACGGCGCCAGCCGCCGTGCATCGCGACAAACGAGTCCTGCACAACTTCCTCCGCTGTTCCTACGTCACGTACCAGCAGGGCTGCGAGCCGAACCAGAGATCTGTAATGGGTGGTGTAGAGCTCGGTCACTGCCCGGTCGGCTTCCAGGTCGGCCGGAACCGTACCCAGCGCGATATCCGCTGCCAGGGTTTCGGTCACGTGTATTGGACGCCCAGGTACGTCCGAAGGTTCACTCGCTGTCATCACGGGGATGGGGGACGTGTGGTCGTCGGCTTCGCCAGCCTGGAGATCTGCAATACCTCCCACACCACATCCCATGTCCTCGGATCAGCTCCCGCGCATGACTCATCCCTGAGTGACGGAAGCCAGAAACTGGCGAGGCCGTTACACCAGAGGGGTGGTGCACCGTGGGTTCGCAGTAGTGCAACCATATATGTCAGCGGCGTTCCAGGCCCGCCACACGTTAAGATCTCCGGCGTGCCTGACTGCTTGTTCTGCGCCATTGCCGCTGACGAGATACCTGCGACCATAGTGTCCGCTAAAGACCGGACAGTCGCCTTCCGCGATATCAATCCGCAAGCTCCCGTACACGTACTCGTGATCACGCGCGCTCACCATGCCAACCTGGCTGAGCTGGCCGCCGCCGGCGACGGACTGCTGGCCGAGCTGGTCGCGCACGCGCACGAGGTGGCGGCGTCCGAGGGCATGGCCGGCGACGGCTACCGGGTCGTCTTCAACACCGGCGCCCACGGCGGGCAGACTGTGGGCCATGTCCATGCCCACGTCCTGGGCGGCCGGCCGATGGGCTGGCCGCCAGGCTGACCTGGGGGGAATCCGGATATCATGGCGGGCATGCCGGCCAGGGCGAGTGCCGCGGCAGGGAAGAGCCATTGACTAATAATCCGACCGATTCGCGCAGGGGCGGCCAGCCCCGCGGCAACGGTGCAGGCAGTACGCGTACAACCCATGACCAGGGCGGGAACGGGCAGCCAGGGGCCAGTCGGCCTATCGCTGAGAGCACCCAGGTCCGCATCGTGATCCCTGAAGAGCAGCCGATGATCAGCCTGCTCGGATCGGGTGATGGGCTGCTGCGCGTCATCGAAAATGCGGTCAATGCGGACTTTCACGTACGCGGCAACGAGGTCACGATCACCGGCCCGGCCGCCGAGACGGCGGTCGCGGCCCGGCTGTTCGAGGAACTGATGCAGCTTGTGGCCGGTGGTGCCGAGCTGACCGCTGACTCGATCGAGCACAGCGTCTCCATGCTCCGCCGGAAGACCGGCGCGCGGCCCGCAGAGGTCCTGAACCTCGACGTCCTGTCCAGCCGGGGCCGCACCATCAGGCCGAAGACGCTCAATCAGAAGCGCTATGTCGATGCCATCGATAATCACACGATTGTCTTTGCCATCGGGCCGGCCGGTACCGGCAAGACTTACCTCGCAATGGCCAAGGCAGTCAGGTCGCTGCAGGCAAAGGAAGTCAACCGGATCATTCTGACCCGGCCTGCGGTGGAGGCGGGAGAGCGTCTCGGCTTCCTGCCGGGAACGCTCTACGAGAAGATCGATCCTTATCTGCGGCCGCTGTATGACGCCCTGCATGACATGGTGGACCCGGACTCGATCCCGCGGCTGATGGCAGCCGGCACGATCGAGATCGCCCCGCTGGCGTATATGCGTGGCCGGACCCTGAATGACTCATTCATCATCCTGGACGAGGCTCAGAACACCTCGGCCGAGCAGATGAAGATGTTCCTGACCCGCCTGGGCTTCGGCTCCAGGATCGTGGTCACCGGTGACGTGACCCAGGTCGACCTGCCGTCCGGCCAGACCAGCGGGCTGCGTGTGGTCCAGGACATCCTTGACGGTGTCGATGACGTGTACTTCTCGCGCCTGACCAGCCATGATGTGGTCCGGCACAAGCTGGTGGCGGACATCGTCGACGCCTACGAGCGGTATGACGCCCGGCAGGCCGCAGCGGAGCCAAGCCGGCTGCAGCCCGGACGGCAGCGCCGTGATGGACAGCGTGGCCGGTGACCGGTCAATCGGGGGGCACATGAGCATCGAGATCGCCAACGAGTCCGGCGTCGATATCGACGAGTCGGAGCTGGCCGGGCTGGCCCGGCACGTCCTGGATGACATGCGGGTGCACCCGCTGGCCGAGCTCTCGGTGCTGCTCGTCGATGAGCCCGCCATGACCGAGCTGCACGTGCGGTGGATGGGCGAGGAAGGCCCGACTGACGTGCTGGCCTTCCCGATGGACGAGCTCAGGCTCCCGCAGCCGGGTGCCAGCAGCCATGGCGACCACGGCGCGCCCGACCCGGACGCGTCCGACGTCCTCCTCGGTGATGTGGTGATCTGCCCCCAGGTGGCCGCGGCCCAGGCCGCGGAGGCGCAGCACGACACGCGGGACGAGATCGACCTGCTCTGCACGCACGGGATCCTGCACCTGCTCGGCTACGACCACGCTGACCCGGAAGAACACGCGACGATGTTCGGCCTGCAGGACCGTCTCCTGGCCTCCTGGCGGGCTGAGCGCGGCTCGGCTGCCGCCCAGCACAATCCTGGCGCGAACGGCTCAGAAGGGGCCGGGTGACCTTCGGTGGGCTGGCTGTTGGTCGCGGCACTGGCGCTGATGCTGGCCGCCGGCTGGTGCACGAGTGCTGAAACGGCGCTGCTGCGCGTCTCCCGGGCGGGCGCGAAAGAGCTAGGCCGGTCTGCCGGTGAGTCCTCTGAGCCTCTTCAGGCCGTGCTCGCGGATGTGCCCCGCTACCTGTCCGTGGTCCTGCTCGTCCGGGTCGCCGCGGAGATCGGCGCCGCGGTGCTGGTGACTGCGGTGCTGGTCAGCTGGCTCGGGGTGGACTGGAAGGCCTTCCTCATCACCGCGGTGGCGATGACTGTGGCCAGCTACGTCCTGGCCGGCGTGATCCCGCGGAGCATCGGGCGGCGTTCGCCGGTCAAGGTGGCGAGCGCGGCGGCAGCAGTGCTCCGCCCGGTGATCAGGCTGCTCGGCCCGCTGCCGCGGCTGCTGACCGCGGCCGGGTCCGCGCTCGTGCCAGGGCAGGCCCGACGTGAGCGAGATGTCCAGTCGGGCGCGGAGGAAGACCTGCGCGGCCTCGTCGACCTGCTCGAGCAGCGGCAGATAATCGAGCCGGGCGAGCGCGCCATGATCCACTCGGTGTTCGAGCTGGGCGACACGATCGTCCGCGAGGTGATGGTCCCGCGCACCGAGATGGTGTTCGTCGAGCGCGACAAGACACTCCGCCAGGGACTGTCGCTAGCGCTGCGCAGTGGCTTCTCCCGCATCCCGGTGATCGGGGAGAACCTGGACGATGTCGTCGGCATCGCCTATCTCAAAGACATCATGACCCGCATCCACGAGCATCCCGAGGGCGAGTCAGCCGAGACCGTCGAGTCGATCATGCGTCCGGCCACCTTCGCTCCGGAGAGCAAGCCGGTCGACGACCTGCTGCGGGAGATGCAGGCACGGCACGTGCACATGGCGATCGTGATCGACGAGTATGGCGGTACCGCGGGCCTGGTCACGATCGAGGACATCCTCGAGGAGATCGTCGGTGAGATCGCCGATGAGTACGACCGGGAACGGCCGCCAGTGGAGTGGCTCGGCGACGGCACCGCGAGGGTGAGTGCCCGGCTCTCGGTGGAGGAGCTGGAGGAGCTGTTCGCGGTGACGATCGACGCCGAGGACGTGGAGACGGTCGGCGGACTGCTCGCCCACCAGCTCGGGAAGGTGCCGATCGCCGGCTCAGTCGCCGCGGTCGCCGGACTGCGTCTGACCGCGGAGAACCTGACCGGCCGCCGGAACCGGATCGGAACCGTCATGGTCGAGCGCATCAGCCCGCCGGGGCATCAGTTCAGCGCTTCCGCCGATGGCCAGCACGATGCCGGGGCCCCCGCCGCGGCTGACGGAGCGAGCCGGAGCGAGAGCGCGGTCGCAAACGGCAGCAGGCCTGCGAGCTAGAGTCCAGTCCTGACCAGCCGCAGCCGCATACAATCTGCGCTGTGAGCGATGCTGCGGCGCCCGGCCCGGAGGACATCAAGATCATCACCCTCGCAAGGTCGGCTCGCGCCAGGGTCGCGGCGGCCGAGGGCGCCGCGGTCCGTGATGAGACCGGCCGGACATACGCGGCTGCCGCGATCGCGCTGCCGTCGCTGCGGCTGTCCGCCCTGCACCTGGCTGTCGCGATGGCCGTCTCGAGCGGCGCGACCAGCCTGGAGGCGGCGGCACTGGTCAGCGATGGTGGCGAGCCAGATCCCGGTGACCTGGCTGCGGTCCGTGAGCTCGGCCCCTCGGCGATCGTGTTTCACGCCGCCCCGGACGGCACTGTGCGGTCCGTTCTGCGGCCCTGACGGCAGCCCGAGCGTTATCTCGAAAGATCGCACGGCCTATAACCCATGTTTTCTTACCAGTAGATGGATATCGCACCCAGATTCAGCCGTCTGGTGAGGGCAGCGCCGCCCTGATAGGGGAGAATCAGCACGTGGGTACCCCGTCACGCCGCCGGTCACCGGCTCCAGCCGCGCAGATTGCTGCGACGCAGGGTCAGCGCCGCGGCGCCAGCGGGCAGGGCCGCACCGCGCCGCTGCGAGCCGCCGAAGGAAGCAGCCCGGCGACAACGACGGCCGAGTTCAGGTCCGGTTTCGCCTGCTTTGCCGGGCGGCCCAACGTGGGCAAGTCCACCCTGATGAACGCGCTGGTCGGCACCAAGGTGGCGATCACCAGCAGCCGTCCGCAGACCACCCGGCGGGCCATCCGCGGCATCGTGCACCGCCCCGACGCCCAGCTCGTCATCATCGACACTCCCGGCCTGCACCGGCCGCGTACCCTGCTCGGCGAGCGCCTCGACAGCCTCGCCCGGTCCACGCTGACCGAAGTCGACGTGATCGGCTTCTGCCTTCCGGCCGCCGACCGGATCGGGCCCGGCGATAAGTACCTGGCGGCGGAGCTGGCAGGCATCGGCAAGACCCCGGTCGTGGCGGTCGTCACCAAGACTGACCAGGCCACCAGGGAGCAGGTGGCGGCGCAGCTGGCGGCAGTTGCCGACCTTGGCGACTGGGCCGATATCGTGCCGGTCTCCGCGGTAACCGGCTTCCAGCTCGACGTGCTGTCCGATGTGCTGGTCTCCTACCTGCCGCCCGGACGGCCGCTGTACCCGGACGGTGACCTGACCGACGAGCCCGAGCAGCAGCTCGTCGCGGAGCTCATCAGGGAGGCCATCCTCGAGGGCGTGCGCGACGAGCTGCCGCACTCGATCGCGGTGGTCGTCGAGGAGATGGCGCCGCGCGAGGGCCGGGACGACCTCATCGACGTGCACGCCATCATGTACGTGGAGCGGCCGAGCCAGAAGGCGATCGTTCTCGGCGCCAGGGGAGCCCGGCTGAAGGAAGTCGGCACGGTGGCGCGGCGGCAGATCGAGGCGCTGCTCGGCAGCCGCGTCTACCTGGACCTGCGGATAAAGATCGCCAAGGACTGGCAGCGCGATCCGCGCCAGCTGCGCAGGCTCGGCTTCTACGACTGACGACTCCGTGGTGGCCAGCAGGCGCCTCAGGCCCCCGTGTCTGCCGGGCCCGTGTCTGCCGGGCCCGTGTCCTGACCGCTGCCCAGGTCCAGCTCCCAGTCCCGGCTGACCCCCTCGATGGTGAAGCCGAGTTGCTCGTTGATCGCGACCATGTGCGCGTTGGCGCGCGCGTTGCCGGTCTCGATGTGCCGGACGGCTGGCTCGCTCTCCTGCAGCCAGTCCAGCATGGCGATCTTCAGCAGCAGGCCGAGCCGGTGCCCGCGGTGCTCGGGCAGGACGGCAGTAATCTGCTGGAACGCCCAGTCAGGCGTACCGGCCTCGATGCACATCTCGGTCAGTGCGGCGAGCTCGCCGGTCGCGTCGTGACGCGCCGCGATCGCATAGCAGGTCAGCTTGTGCTCGGCCATGACCTCCTCCGACCTGCGGATCCGGTCCGCGTCCCAGACCAGCGGCTCGACGCCGGCGTCTCGCGGCGCATCGGCCATGGCGCGGTGGATCCGGCAGAGCTGTTCCAGGTACTCGGCCGGAGCGGGCGACAGCCAGGACACCAGCGAGTAGCCCGCTGCCCGGCGTTCCGCGGCCGGGCGCAGTCCGGCGAGCCTGGCTGGCAAGGCGGAGTCAAAGGTCAGTACCCGGTAGACCTCGGGAATGCCGCCGCGGGCTCCGGCCGCGGCCGCGAACGCGGCACCGGGCGTGCCGTCGCGGGCGTTGCCGACCAGCCGGGACCGGCCCGCCTTCCTCGCCTGAGCGGCGCAGTGCTCCAGCAGCGCGTGGCCGGTGCCGGACCGCCGGGCATGCGGTGCGACGACGAGTTTGCAGAAGGCTATGGCGGCGTTCTCTTTCGCAGGCAATTGCAGCAGGTAGCACCCGAGCGGCTCATCCGCGTCATTGGCTGCCAGCCAGGTCTCCCGCGGCGCGCCGTCGAAGCCGGGACCCCATTTGCCGGCGAACGACTCGAACGCCCAGGCTGGCTGACCGGGATGGTCGACTGGCCAGCCTGCGCGGGTCATGTCAAAGCAAGCGCGCAGCCGCTGGCTGTCGCTCGTCGCGTCAAACTGCACGATCCGCACTCCGGCATCTAACCCGGCCTGACGCGCGGACGGCAATCGAGTTTCTAGCTGGCTGCCAGGCTCAGCTCCCAGCGCCGGGACACCGAGACGATCTCAAAACCGAGCTGCTCGTTGATGGCGATCATGTGATCATTGCCGCCGGCGTTGCCGGTCACGATGCGGCGCAAGCCCGGCTCGCGTTCTGCCAGCAGCTCCAGCATCGCCACTTTGACCAGCAGTCCGAGCCGGTGGCCGCGATCGGCAGGCAGCACCGCGGTGATCGCCTGAAAGCCCCAGCCGGGACTGCCCGGATCCGTCCTGAGCTGCGTGATAGCCGCGAGCCTGCCGGTCTGGTCGTGCCGTGCCGCAACGGAGTAGAAGTGCTGGCCGGACTCAAGAGCGGTCCGCTCGAATGACCAGATCCGGTCGGCGTCCCACAGCTCGAGCTCGACGCCGTCGTCCCGCGGAGCATCGGCCATGGCCGCATCCAGTCGCATCGAGCCTGCCATGTGCTCTTCCGGGGTGAGGCCGGTCCACGAGATCAGCGAATAGCCTGCCGAGCGCTGCCCGGCGGCCGCGTGCAGAGCCGGCAGCCTGGCCTGCAGGCTCGCGTCGACGGAAAGCTGGCGGTACACCTCCGCGATTCCGCTGGTCATTCCCGCGGCAGCTGCGAAGGCAGCGCCCGGCGAGTCGTCCCGGACCTCGCAGCTCAGTCGCGACCGGCCTGCCTGGCGTGCCTGCAGGACGCTGTGCGCCAGCAGCTGCGTGCCGAGGCTGGCCCTGCGGGCTTCGGGCGCGACATAGAGGGAGCAGCCCGCGATCGCGGTGTTCTCGCGCTCGGGCAGCAGCAGCAGGTAGCAGCCAGAGCCGGGCTGGCCGGCGCCGGGGGTCGCCAGCCAGGACTGGCGAGGGTCATCGGCCGGGCCGCGTGACCACCAGGCGGTGAAGGCCGCCAGCGAGCGGGGCGGCGCGGCCGGGTCGTCAGTGCGCTCGCACGCACTGACGATGTCGTGGCAACGGCGCGCCTGCTCATGGTCGCGGGCCGGGTCGAACTGCTCGATCTGCATCACCGGGGCTAACACCGTCCTGGTCAGCGCATAGCAGAAGGGAACGCTCGCGATCGGGTCAGCCAGGCCCGGCCAGCGCCGTGCGGGCACCCAGCGTAAGCGCGCTTGCCACGTCCAGCTCGAACGACTCGAAGTAGTCCGTCACCCGGTACCCGAGCCTGGTGTTCACCGCGACCATGTGCTCGTTCTGCACCGCGTTGAAGGTCATGATCTGCCGGACATGCGCCTCGCACCCGGCCAGCCACTGCAGCATGACGACCTTGAGCAGCAGCCCGAGGCGATGCCCGCGATGCGGCCTGGTCACTGCGGTGATGTCCTGGAACGCCCACCCGTCGGTCGCCGGATCCACGTACACCTGCGTCAGCGCCGCCATCTCGCCGGAGGCGGCGTGTATCGCGGCGAGCGAGTACAAGCGCGATCCTGCGGCGACCGCCCGCTCGTCGGCGCGGCGCAGCCGGTCAGCGTCCCAGTTCAGCGGCTCGACCGACGGCTCGTGGGGCGCGTCTTCCATTGCCGAGTACAGGGCACAGACCGCGTCCGTGATGTCGGCGGGCGTGCCGCCAGTCCACCGGCGGAGCGCATACCCGGCCGCGTGCTGCTCCGCCTCGGCGCGCAGCCCGTCCAGCCGTCCGGGCAGTCCGGGCACTCCGGGCAGCTGGCCAGGCACGTCGGGAGCGACGTCCAGCACGCGTCGCGCGTCCTGCAGGCACGGCCGCGCGCCGACTGCCGCGGCGAAGGCGGCACCGGGAGCGCCGACCCTCGAGTTCGACATCAGCAGCGCGCGGTCCGCCCGGTCAGCCTGCCTGGCGGCGTGCGCGACCAGGGCTGTCCCGATGCCCTGCCGGCGCGCCCGCAGAGTGACAAACGGGTCGAGGAAGCCGTTGGACCTGTTGTCCCGGTCCGGCAGCCCGAGCAGATAGCAGCCGAGCGGCTCGCCCGCGTCGCTGGTGGCCAGCCACGCCTGCTGCGGATCACCGGCGAAGCCGTAGGCCCACCAGCTGCGGAACATGGCGTAGGACACCGCCGGCACGTTCGGGTCGTCGTCGGCGTGAGCGGAGACAGCGAGCTCGTGGCAGGCGCGCAGCTTCGAGTCATCGACCTCCGGATCGAACTGCTCGAAGCGCACGGCCGCCAGCTAACAACGCGCCCGGCGAATCGTGCAACCGAATAACCGGTCGCCGGATAAATTTGGGCGCAGCTCGTTCCCTGCACAAAATCCCTGATGCGCCGAAATTTTCATCGCGCGACTCCCTTTCGCACCGGAATAGTTCCGGCGCGAAAGCCCGCTAACCGGGCACGGGCGGCGACCCGCGTGGATCCTGCTTTGCCGGATTGCGGTGCCGGCCTGGCCTGCTCATGTGATGATCTGGTCTGCCAGGACGATGTCCTGGCAGCGGGCAGGTGGCCTGGTCGCTGGGGGGAGTGGGTCGTTGCGTCTGATTGGGCTTCGTTTTTACTTCCGGACGACCGGGCATGGCACGCTGCACTGCCAGCGGTGCGGCGGCGACCGGCCGTACCAGCGCTGCGCGGGGCGGCGCTGGTTTCACGTGCTGCACATCCCGCTGATTCCGCTCGACCGCGTCGGCGAGCATGTGCAGTGCCGTGCCTGCCGTACGCGCTACCGCATCGAGGTGCTGGCGCTGCCGACGGTCGCTGCCATGCAGGCGGCGCTGCCAGCCGGATCGCTGGCCGCGGTCACCACCATGCTGCGAGCGGGAGACCCGGCCAGCGCCGCTGCCCGCAGCCGGGCCGTCGAGCTGGTTCGGACGGCCGGGCTGACCGGCTATGACGAGGCGGCGCTGACCGCCGACCTGGCGGCCGCGGACGGCCGTGGCCTGGACATCTCCAAGCCGCTTGGCGCGCTGGCTCACCAGCTGACGATGCCGGCCCTGGAGTGGTTCCTGGCGGACGCGGTGCGGGTCGGCCTGGCCGACGGGCCGCTGTCGGAGGAGGAGCGCGGCGCGGCCCGGCTGATCGCGGCTCACCTCGGCATGACACCCGCGCAGGCGCACGGCGTCATCGTCATGACCGAGGAGAGCGCCTCGGCCGGCTGACCCGCCGGAGTGCGCGGCCGGATCGTCGACTTGTCATAATCGTCCGGTAATGCCACCCTGTCGGGGTGGCCGCGACACTTACGCGCTATAAGGCGGGCGAACTTCCAGAGCATCTGGTCTGGCAGTCGCTGTCGTTCATGCGGTGCGAGTGGCCGTCGTTATTTACCGGAAGCGGTCGCCTGCGGTCCTGCCCGTACCCCGCGATCGCTCATCTGACCTGCACGGACGGCCGTGTGTTACTGAGCTACGCGGACATCGTCAGCGGTGAGGCTGACACGCCATCCGGGCGGCTCAGCGTTCTCGGCCTGAGTAATGTGTTCACTTTTCCCCCGTACCGGCGCGAGGGAAATGCATCGCGGATCGTCCGTGCGGCGAACGCATTCATTGACGAGCACAAGCCCGGAATAGCAATTCTGTTCTGCAAACAGGACCTCGCATCCTTTTACTCCGCCATGGACTGGACTCCGGCGCCCGCCGGAACGATCACCTCGCCGTCCGACGCCGCTCTCGCGATGGTCCGGCGGACGCTGACCAGCGGGCTTGAGCTCGCTGCCCAGCTGCGGCGATCGCCGCTGACGCTCAGCGCGGCCTGGTAACGCGGGCTAGCCAGGCGGCCGGCCACGAGCGGCCGGCCGCGCATGGCCTGCCGCCCGCCGGAAGTAGGCGAGAATGGGCAGGTGGCGATCTACCGCGACGACGGCATCGTGCTGCGCACCCACAAGCTGGGTGAGGCCGACCGCATCGTCACGGTGCTCGCCCGCAAGTCCGGCCGCATCCGCGCCGTGGCCAAGGGCGTGCGCCGCACGAAGTCGCGGTTCGGTGCCCGGCTGGAGCCGTTCACGCACGTCGACCTGCTGCTGTACACCGGGCGCTCGCTGGACGTGATCACCCAGGCGGAGACGCTGCGGCCGTACGGGGAGCAGCTGGTCGGCGACTACCCCAGGTACACCACGGGAACGGCCATGCTGGAGACCGCGGAGAAGCTCACCCCGGTCGAGAAGGAGCCGGCCATGCGCCAGTTCCTGCTGCTCGTCGGCGGCCTGCGGGCGCTCGGCGAGGGCGAGCACGATCCCCGGCTGGTGCTCGACGCCTTCCTGCTGAGGTCGCTGGCGGTGGCGGGCTACGCACCCGCGCTGGACGAGTGCGCGGTCTGCGGCACGACCGCGCGGGAGGCGGCGACGGCTGGCGGCCTGCGCGCGTTCGGCCTGGCATCGGGCGGCCTGACCTGCCAGAACTGCCGTGCTCCAGGGTCTGCGACACCGGCCGTGGCAACCATGGAGCTGATGAGCGCGCTGCTGCGGGGCGACTGGCAGCTCGCCGACGCCAGCGACCGCAGGCACCAGGTAGAGTGCAGCGGCCTGACCGCCGCCTATCTCCAGTGGCACCTGGAGCACTCGATCAGGTCGCTGAAGCACGTCGAGCACGCCTGAGGACTGCCGTGCGAAACGAGGATCCGCTGCCGAGGAGCCCGATGAGCCGGAGGAACCCGCTGGCCCCGAGACCGGGGAACCGGGAGGTCGAGCCGCCGTACCCGCATCCGGACGGGGCGCAGCCGCCGAAGATTCCCGGTGAGCTGATCCCGCGGCACGTTGCCCTGGTGATGGACGGGAACGGCCGCTGGGCGAAGCAGCGCGGCCTGCCGCGTACCGAGGGCCACAAGGCGGGGGAGTACGCGCTCTTCGACGTGATCATGGGCGCGATCGAGCTCGGGATCCCGTACCTGTCCGCCTACGCGTTCTCGACCGAGAACTGGCGCCGGTCGCCGGATGAGGTCAGGTTCCTGATGGGCTTCAACCGGGACGTGATCAGGCGCCGCCGCGACCAGCTCAACTCCATGGGCGTGCGCATCCGGTGGGCGGGCCGGCGCCAGCGGCTGTGGCGGTCGGTCATCTCCGAGCTGGAGGACGCCGAGCGGATGACCGTCGGGAACTCGGTGCTGACCCTGCAGTTCTGCGTGAACTACGGCGGCCGGGCCGAGATCGCGGACGCGGCCAGGGCGATCGCGCTTGACGTGGCGGCTGGCAAGGTCAGGCCGGACAAAGTCGACGAGCGGATGATCAGCCGATACCTGGACGAGCCGCAGATCCCCGACGTCGACCTGTTCGTCCGGTCGTCGGGGGAGCAGCGCACCTCGAATTTCCTGCTCTGGCAGTCGGCGTACGCCGAGATGGTGTTCCTGGACACGCTGTTTCCCGATTTCGACCGGCGGCACCTGTGGCACGCGTGCGAGATCTACGCCAGCCGGGACCGCCGGTACGGCGGCGCGGAGCCGAACCCGCCGCCGCCACCGCCCGGCTGAGCGATCGGCCGGTCCGGTCAGCCGGGCGCCCCGGACCAGGCCGTCGTGCGCGGAATGAGCGTCAACTCTCGTTGACGACTGCCAGTCAGGCCCGGCCAGGGCGGGACCTTCGGCTTGGCGCGGGGGACTGAGGGCCCTGCAGTGGCGCACGCGGCACGGTGTGCACTCAGCCTTGACCTAATCAGGCCAGACGGGAGCCGGGCAGGATGACGCACGCAGCGACGGAGATCCCGGCACGCCGGCCGGATTTTGCCGAGCGGCCGATGCTGGTGTTCTGGGAAACGACGCGGGCCTGCCTGCTCGCCTGCCGGCACTGCCGTGCGTCGGCCACCCCGGGCGCGCTGCCCGGCGAGCTCAGTCACGCGGAGGGGATCAGCCTGATCGACCAGGTCGCCGGCTTCGGCAGGCCATTTCCGATCCTGGTCCTGACCGGCGGCGACTGCCTGCTCCGCCCCGACCTGTTCGACCTGGCCGGCTATGCCAGCTCGCTCGGCATCCCGGTCTGCCTCTCGCCGTCGGTGACACCACTGCTCACGCTGGACCTGATCGACCGGATTGCCGCCAGCGGGATCCGGGCCGTGTCGGTCAGCCTGGATGGCGCGACGCCGGCGACCCACGAGGGCGTCCGCGGCATCGCCGGTCATTTTGACGCCACCGTTCATGCCATCCGGGCCCTGGCCGCGGCCGGCATCACCGTGCAGGTCAACACCACGGTGCTGCAGGCCAACGCGGCCGAGCTCGCCGATATCGCGGCGCTGACGGCGCGCAGCGGCGCCCGCATCTGGGAGGTCTTCTTCCTGGTCCAGGTCGGGCGCGGCACCGGGGAAGCCGAGGTCACGCCAGACGAGCACGAGCAGATCTGCCATTTCCTGTTCGACGCCGCGCACTACGGCTTCATCGTCCGGACGGTGGAAGCCCCGTTCTTCCGGCGGATCGCGGCCGCCCGGCGCTCCGGGGCGGCACCGCCGGACGGCCCGCTCTACCAGGAGCTGGCCGGACGGCTGATCAGCGTGCTCGGTCCGCCGTCCGCGAGCCCGAGTGCGCACACGACGCCGACCAGGGACGGCAAGGGCATCCTGTTCATCGCGCACGACGGCGAGGTGTATCCGGCCGGATTCCTGCCGATCGGGCTCGGCAGCGTGCGCGAGGCCCCGCTGGCCAGCCTGTACCGGGACACGCCGCTGCTGCGGGCAATTCGCGCGGCCGAATTCACCGGGCGCTGCGGCCGGTGCGAGTATGCCGACCTGTGCGGCGGCTCGCGCGCTCGCGCGTATGCCGCCACTGGTGATCCGCTAGGAGAGGACCCGGCCTGCGCTTACCAGCCCGGCCGGCTCGCGGCTGCGGGTGCCTGAGCACTGGGGGCGCCGGGATGTGCTGGCGGGGCCGGGTGTACTGACCACCCACCCGGTGAGTGCAGCCTGACATGGCAGTCACTGCCAGCCACCTGACGGAGCCCGAAAGGATGCTGACACAATGACCGGCATGTCGGGAGGCAGCAATGACGCTCCGGCGCCGGACCGTGAATCGCGCGTGGAAGCCCCGCGTTCGATCCGGGGCTCGATCTGGTTCCTGGAGCACACTCAGGACGTTGTCACGGTCGCTGTCGGAATTGTCCTGATTGCGCTGGCTGCGGTCCTGCTCATTTCCGGCATCGTGGACTTCGCTGACGGCGCCTACGGCTCGATCTCACTGGCAGGCCCGGAACTGCTCGACCGCGTGCTCCTGGTGCTGATTCTGGTCGAGATCGTGCACACAGTGGTCTTGTCGCTCCGCGCGCACCGCCTGGTCGCGCAGCCCTTCATCGTGGTCGGCCTGATAGCCGTCATCCGGCGGATCCTCTTCATCCTCACTCCGGGCAGTCACATCACTGCCAGCACCTCAGAGCTGGCACTGCTGATCGGGATGGTGGCCGTGTTCGTCGCAGGGCTCATCGCGGTCAGCATCTTCGAGAGGGACGGCAGCGAGGTGCTGCCAGGAGACGTCGACCGGGCCAGCGAGGCGGCCGGGAACCCGGTTACCGACCCAGCGAGGTCGCCCGGCGGAGTTAGCTAGCGGGTGGCCTGCCAGCCAGCGAGGCCGAGCATGACCACGACGGCGAGCACCCGGCCGAGCCGTCCTCCGGCCGCCAGCCGCGGCCAGGAGATGGCGGCGAGCCAGGCCAGCACGAGGGCGACGACCACCAGCGCGGCGGCACCGCCCGGGCCGCGCCACGCCAGCCCGGCGATCAGGCAGACGACCAGAACCAGCGGCGCCACCCAGGCCGGCAGCTGATGCAGGAAGATCAGCGGCCTGGCGCTGCGGCGCTCCGCTGCCTGCCTGGCGGGCGATGCCTCTGGCGTATACAGGGAATTGCCCTTGGGCAGCGGCCGTACCCGCTGCCGGGATGGCCTGTTGCTGGCCACGCACGGTCTCCCTTCAGGCCGCCAGTCCGGCCTCGCGATCGCCGCCCGCGGACCTGATCCGGGCGGCTGCTGACCAGGTTACCGCCGGTCACCGGCGGTTTGCCCCGGCCGTCAGGCGCAGAAAGTCAGGCGACGGGCACTGCGGGCGACCGCTAAGCTGGCAGGCACCGCCGCCGCCCCTTTGCCGGGTTCGCGCACGTCAGACGCAGGCCGCCGACCGCCAGCCGGATGGAGACTCAATAATGGCACGACGCAGCGATCGCATGGAAACCATCGTCAGCCTCTCGAAGCGGCGGGGCATTGTGTACCCGTCCAGCGAGATCTACGGCGGGCTGCGCGCTGCCTGGGACTACGGACCGCTGGGCGTTGAGATCAAGAACAACATCAAGCGCCAGTGGTGGCGGTCGATGATCCAGATCCGGGATGACGTCGTCGGGCTCGACTCGAGCGTCATCCTGGCTCCCGAGGTCTGGCAGGCCAGCGGCCACCTGACCCAGTTCACCGATCCGCTGACCGAGTGCCAGTCATGCCATTACCGGTTCCGCGCCGACCACCTCATCGAGGCCTACGAGGAGAAGCACGGCCGGCCGCCGGAGAACGGCCTCGCTGACCTGGCCTGCCCGCACTGCGGGACTAAGGGAGCGTTCACCGAGCCGCGCAATTTCAACGGCATGCTGCGCACCTACCTCGGGGCCACCGAGGACGAATCCGGCCTGGCGTACCTGCGGCCGGAGACGGCGCAGGGCATCTTCATCAACTACAAGAACGTGCTCCAGACGTCACGCAAGAAGGTCCCGTTCGGCATCGGCCAGATCGGGAAGTCCTTCAGGAACGAGATCACGCCGGGCAACTTCATCTTCCGTACCCGCGAGTTCGAGCAGATGGAGATGGAGTTCTTCGTCAAGCCCGGCACCGACGAGGAGTGGCACGAGTACTGGATCGACACCAGGGAGGCCTGGTTCCTCGACCTTGGCGTCGACAAGGACAACCTGCGCCGGTACGAGCACCCGGCCGACAAGCGCTCCTTCTACTCCAAGCGGACCGTCGACCTGGAGTACAGGTTCGACTTCCCCGGCAGCGAGTGGGGCGAGCTGGAGGGCCTGGCCAACCGGACTGACTACGACCTCGGCGTGCACGCCAAGGCATCCGGCCAGGACCTCAGCTACCTGGACCCGGAGACGAACGAGCGCTACACGCCGTACGTGATCGAGCCCGCGGTCGGTGTCGACCGGTCGATGCTGGCCTTCCTGCTCGAGGCCTACACCGAGGACGAGGCTCCGGACGCCAAGGGCAAGCTGGAGAAGCGCACCGTGCTGCGGCTGGACTACCGGCTGGCGCCGGTGAAGGTGGCGGTCCTGCCGCTGTCCCGCAATGCCGACCTGTCACCGAAGGCCAGGGACGTCGCCGCCGCGCTGCGGCAGAAGTGGAACTGCGACTTCGACGACGCCAGCGCGATCGGCCGCCGCTACCGGCGCCAGGACGAGATCGGCACTCCGTACTGCGTGACCGTGGACTTCGAGTCGCTGCAGGACCAGGCCGTGACCGTCCGCGAGCGTGACTCGATGCAGCAGGAGCGGATCGGCATCGACGGCCTGGTGCCCTACCTCTCCGAGCGCCTGGACGGCTGCTAGGCGCGGGAACTGCCCGGTACCGGCTCAGGTCTCGTGCGTGACCGCCTTGAGCACGTCGCTGAGTACGTCCGGGCCGGCAGCCGCGCCGGGAACGCGCGGGCAGCGCCGGTAGATCTCCGCCGCTGCCTGGTGGAACCCGTCCGGCAGGCCGGCCTCCGCCATGCTGTGCGCGATCTCTTCCATCTCGGCGGTCCAGCGCCAGCCCTTGGTGACGGCAGCCTGAGCCGCCCGCTCTGACTGCTCAGCGAGCTGGGGCTGCGACAGCGCCCATTCGGCGAGTAGCGCTTCCTCCACGCCCTGCGACTTCGCGAGTGCCCTGGCGGCGAGGAGCATGGCCGAGGTCCCCTTGGTCCAGGAGGCGTAGGCCATCTTGACGGCCGAAGCGGCCGTGGCCGGTCCGGCGGCGATCCGCGGGTCGAGCGCCGTTCCCGTAAAAAGGCTCACGATCTGGCCCGCCGCCTCGCCCGAGAGATAGAGGCGGGTCGTGCCGGGCCGGACTGGCGGCGGACCGATGATGCCGCCATCGACGTAACTGCCGCCGCTGCCGGTGATGAGCTGCGCCACCTCGCGCGCGGTGTCCGGGGCGATCGCGTTCGCATCGAGGTACAGGCCGGTGAAGCCATGAACAGCCCAGGCCACGTCGAGCGCCGCGTGCGGCGGGCAGATCGACGCGATGATGTCTGCCCGGTCGGCCAGCTGCCGGGCCGTCCCGGCGTCGGTCAGGCCCGCGCTTGCCGCCCGCGCGCGCTGTCTCCTCGCTGCGGCCCGCGGAAGCCCAGAGCACCGTGTACCCGGCCGCCGTCAGGCAGCGGCCCACGGCCGCGCCCATATCGCCGGGATTCAAGAGGCCAATGATCACCTGATCCGTCATGGTGCCATTGTGACCGACGGCAAAGATGTTCTCCCAACGTCGGGTGACCGTCGTACCGGCCGCAGCCACAGGTCGATAGGCTCGGAAGTGAGGGCCGCGAGGCCGCAGGAATACAGAGCCGCGTGATGCCGGGACGATTGCGTCAGGTGAGCGGCAGTCTCGAGGAGTGCATCGCAGTGCCGAAGCTCGTCTATGACTTCACCGAGGGCAACAAGGACCTGAAAGACCTGCTAGGCGGCAAGGGCGCCAACCTGGCCGAGATGACCAACCTGGGCCTGCCCGTTCCCCCCGGTTTCATCATCACCACCGACGCCTGCCGCTATTACCTCGAGCAGGGATCCGTGCCCGACAGCCTCGCTGCTGAGGTCACCGGGCACCTGAGCCAGCTTGAGCAGAAGATGGGCCGCAAGCTCGGCGACCACGCCGACCCGCTGCTGGTCAGCGTCCGGTCCGGGGCCAAGTTCTCCATGCCGGGCATGATGGAGACCGTCCTGAATATCGGCCTGTCCGACGAGTCGGTGCACGGCCTGGCCAAGCAGGCGGGCAGCGAGCGGTTCGCCTGGGACTCCTACCGGCGCCTGATCCAGATGTTCGGCAAGACCGTGCTGGACATCGAGGGGCACGAGTTCGAGCAGGCCATTGACGCGGCCAAGCAGGCCAAGGGCACCAAGAACGACCTCGACCTCGACGCCGAGGACCTGCAGAGCCTGGTCGAGAGCTTCAAGGCCATCGTCAGGGACAAGACCGGCCGTGACTTCCCGCAGGAGCCGCGCGAGCAGATGGACATGGCGGTCGAGGCGGTCTTCAACTCCTGGAACGCCGACCGGGCGATCCTCTACCGGCGCCAGGAGCGCATCCCGGCCGACCTCGGCACCGCGGTCAACATCGTGACGATGGTGTTCGGCAACCTCGGCGCGGACTCCGGCACGGGCGTCGCCTTCACCCGTGACCCCGGCAGCGGCCAGCAGGGCGTCTACGGCGACTACCTGCAGAACGCGCAGGGCGAGGACGTCGTGGCCGGCATCCGGAACACCGTCCCGCTGCAGGATCTCGAGCAGATCGACGCCAAGTCCTACGGGCAGCTGATGGACATCATGTCCACGCTGGAGAACCACTACAAGGACCTGTGCGACATCGAGTTCACGATCGAGCGCGGCAAGCTGTGGATGCTGCAGACCCGGGTCGGCAAGCGCACCGCCGGTGCTGCCTTCCGGATCGCGACGCAGCTGGTCGACCAGGGCCTGATCGACCTGGACGAGGCGCTCACCAGGGTGACCGGCGCCCAGCTCGCGCAGCTGATGTTCCCGCGCTTCGACGCGGGCTCGGACGTCACGAAGATCACCAGGGCGGTCAGCGCCTCGCCGGGCGCGGCCGTCGGCAAGGTGGTCTTCGACTCGGCCACGGCCGTCGAGTGGGCGGACCGCGGCGAGGACGTCATCCTCGTCCGGCGCGAGACCAACCCCGACGACCTGCACGGAATGATCGCCGCCCAGGGCATCCTGACCAGCCGCGGCGGCAAGACCAGCCACGCGGCCGTGGTCGCCCGCGGCATGGGCAAGACCTGCGTCTGCGGCGCGGACGAGCTTGAGGTCGACGTCAACGGCAGGAAGTTCACCGCGCCCGGCGGCGTCACGGTCGCCGAAGGTGACGTGATCTCGATCGACGGCACGTCCGGCCAGGTCTACCTCGGTGAGGTCGCTGTCGTCGCCTCACCGGTCGTGGAGTACTTCGAGGGCAAGATCGACTTGTCGTCGGACGAGCTGGTCGCGGCCGTGGACCGGCTGATGAAGCACGCGGACGCCAAGCGGCGCCTCGGCGTGCGCACCAATGCCGACAACGGGGATGACTCCGCCCGCGCGGTCCGGTTCGGCGCGCAGGGCATCGGCCTGTGCCGTACCGAGCACATGTTCCTCGGCGAGCGGCGCCAGCTGGTCGAGCGGCTGATCCTGGCCGACGACGACGCGACCCGCCAGTCCGCGCTGGACGCGCTCGAGCCGCTCCAGCGGGGCGACTTCGTGGAGATCTTCGAGGCTATGGACGGGCTGCCGGCCACCATCAGGCTGCTCGACCCGCCCCTGCACGAGTTCCTGCCCGACCTGACCGAGCTGTCGGTCAAGATCGCGCTGGCCGGCGACAAGGCCACCGAGCAGGACCGCAAGCTGCTGGAGGCAGTGCGGCGGCTGCACGAGGAGAACCCGATGCTCGGCCTGCGCGGCGTGCGCCTCGGACTCGTCGTTCCCGGCCTGTACCAGATGCAGGTCCGGGCCATCGCCCACGCCGCGGTGGACCGGGTCGAAGGCCGGCGGGAACCCGAAGCCGGAGATCATGATCCCGCTCGTCGGGGCGATTCAGGAGCTCGAGGCCGCCCGTGAGGAGGCCGAGAAGGTGCTCGCCGACGTCGCCGAGGAGACCGGGACCGCGGTTCACACGCTGATCGGCACCATGATCGAGGTCCCGCGGGCCGCGCTGACCGCCGGCCAGATCGCCCAGGCGGCCGAGTTCTTCTCCTTCGGCACCAACGACCTCACCCAGATGGGCTGGGGCTTCTCCCGCGACGACGTCGAGGGGTCGTTCTTCAGCCGGTACATCGAGCTGGGCGTCTTCGGGGTCTCGCCGTTCGAGACGATCGACGTCGACGGCATCGGCCGCCTGGTGAAGATCGCGGTCGAGGAAGGCCGGGCCACCAGGCCGGACCTGAAGATCGGCGTCTGCGGCGAGCACGGCGGCGACCCCGACTCGGTGCACTTCTTCCACTCCGCAGGCCTGGACTACGTGTCCTGCTCGCCGTTCCGGGTGCCGGTCGCCCGGCTCGAGGCCGGCCGCGCCGCGGTGATGGAGAGCACCGGAGGTAGCGACAGCCGGTGACGGCGGGCGCCGGCGATGGCGGCTACGACCGCCTGGCCACTGCGCGCTGGGCGGAGGAGCCGCCGAAGCGCGCGCACGACGCTGGCGGCTCCGGGCGCGGCCCGTTCATCCGGGACCGCGCCCGGGTCCTGCACAGCTCGGCACTGCGCAGGCTCGCGGCCAAGACCCAGGTCGTCGCCGTCGGCTCTGGCGACTTCCCGCGCACCCGGCTGACCCACTCGCTGGAATGCGCTCAGGTCGGCCGCGAGCTCGGCGCGGTCCTCGGCTGCGATCCCGACCTAGTCGACGCGGCCTGCCTGGCCCACGACCTCGGCCACCCGCCGTTCGGCCACAACGGGGAGGCGGCGCTGGCGGAGCTGGCGCGTGACTGCGGGGGATTCGAGGGGAACGCCCAGAGCCTGCGCCTGATCACCCGCCTCGAGGCGAAGGTGCCGGGGGCCGGGCTGAACCTGACCAGGGCAACGCTCGACGCGACGCTGAAGTATCCGTGGGTGGGCCCGCCCCTCGGCGGCGCAGGCGCGGCAGGGCTCCGTCCCGGCGATCCTGAGCCGGCCAGGGCGGCGAGCAAGTACGGCGCCTACGCCGATGACGCGGCCGTGTTCCGCTGGATCCGGGACGGCGCACCGGACGGCAGGTCCTGCCTGGAAGCGCAGGTCATGGACTGGGCCGACGACGTCGCCTACTCGGTCCACGACCTGGAAGACGGACTGCACGCCGGCCTGGTCACGCTGGCGCAGCTGCGATCACCGGCCGAGCAGCAGGCGGTCGCGGAGCTAACCGTGCGCGCCTACTGCCCGCCGGGTTTCACGACGGCCGGCGAGCTCGGCGACGCCTTCGGCGGCCTGCTCGAGCTGGACTGCTGGCCGCGCGAATTCGACGGCAGCCTGACTGCGTCGGCCGCCGTGAAGAACCTGACGAGCGTGCTGATCGGGCGGCTCTGCGGTGCTGCCGAGCACGCGACAAGGCCGGCTGGCCAGCCGCCGATCTGCCGGTACGCCGCCGACCTGGTAGTGCCGCGCCAGCAGCGGCTTGAGTGCGCGCTGCTGAAGGGCGTGACGGCGTATTACGTGATGTTCCGCTCGGGCGCCGAGGCGGCGCAGGCTCGCGAGCGCGAAATCATCGCCGAGCTGGCAGCCGCCGTGCTCGCCGGGGCGCCCGCGACGCTGGATCCGCTGTTCCGGCACGAGTATGAGCGCGCAGCTGACGACCGGGCGCGGCTGCGCGTCGTGATCGACCAGATCGCCTCGCTGACCGATACCTCGGCGCTGGCCTGGCATCAGCGTCTGTCTTCCGTCGGTACCTGATCTGGTCTGCCTCGCATCGTCCGTGCGACAGCCGGGCAGCAGCTACCGGGCGGGTGCGGACGGCGGGGCGTTTCGGTTGCTCCGGCCGCTGACCGACGGTCGTGCCTCGGCCCGTCGAGGCGGTGATCCGCCTACGGGCCGTCTGACTCCTGGCGGCCGCGTCGGTGCCGTGGCTGCTCTCTTAGGACCGGCGTTGTCCGGAATGAGCTGCCGCTGCACGCTGCCGACGGGACAGCCGGGGGAGCACGGCCGGGCGCCGGTGTATCCGCGGTCGGCCAGCACCGCAGCGATCTCTGCCGCCACGGTGCAGGGTCTGGTCGTGACATCGTGCCAGCCATAGCGCAGCGTGGTCAGGCCGCTGGTGGCCGCTGCGTTGTCCCGGTGGATGTCCTTCCACCTGCTGTCGCCGGGGTGCGCGACGCGGCCATCCAGCTCGACGACGGTCTGGTACGCCTCGTAGAGCGTGTCGCGGTACTCGTTGCGGCCGCTGCGCCGCGCCCCTGCCTGCCTGGTCGGCGCAGGCAGCCAGTGCGGCCGCTCCACGTCGCGAACGTACCGGTACTCCAGCGGCGAGTGGATGCCGGCCGCGTCCGGACTGAGCAGCTCGGCTAACTGCTGTGCGCCACCGCACCCGGCCGCGCGCCTCCATCGCGGCGAGCAGCTTGTCCGGCGTGGTCAGCCGCCGCCCGATCGCGCGCGTCACCCAGCCGACCGCATCGTCCAGGCTCCGCGCTGTCTCCCACAGGTCGATGACCGTCGGCTCGAGCCGGGTCTGCGGCGGGTTACGTGACGGATGGACTGCAGCACTCGCTCTGACGGACACGTGCAGCCTGATTCCTGCCTGCTTGTGAACGCGTCTGTTGCCGGGCACTGTCACATGAATCAGCGAGCTCGGTTCGGCCGCCAGTCCCCACAGCTCAGCCGCTGTCTGATGGCTCAGCATGGCCCCAGGACCGGCGTGCAGCACGGCCGCCCACAGCTCGGCCGAGCGGCTCACCGGCCCGGAGAACGTCGCGTACACGCCCGGGTACAGGCGCTGCCAGCTACCGCGTCTCAGCCGGGCCGCGATGGCGTCCTCGCTCAGACCAGCGCTCAGTACTTGTGCGCGCGCGAGCACACCGCGCTGGATGGCAGTGAGGTCATGTAACTGCGGAGGCAGGTCGGCCGCCATGGCAGTCAGAGTGCCGGACGTTACTGACAAAACGGCGAGCAGGCCGTTAACTCGTAAGATCGCATGGCCTATAGCCCGCGCGATCTTACGAGTTAACGCTGTCGGCGTCGGCGAGGCGCTGCAGCAGGTCGCTCGCGAGGTGCAAAAGCCCTATTTCGGTGCCAGACAGGTGCGCTGCCATCGCTGCCGCGAGCCAGTCGTCGCGCTGCTGCATTTCCGCGCGCAGCGCATCCCGGCCGGACGCGGTGATTTCAAGCAGCGAGCGCCGGCCGTCGGCTGGATCGGGCTGCCGCGCGACCAGGCCGGCTCCTCGAGACTTGCGAGCGGCCGGGTAAGCGACTGCGGCTGCACCCGTTCGGCCGCAGCAAGCTCACCCGGCGTCAGCCGCCCGCGCCGGTGCAAATGACCGAGCAGGCTGAGCTCGAGCGCGGTGAGGCTGGCCGAGTCGCGCTCGAGCCGGAGCCGGCGCGCCAGGCCGATGACGCTGCGGCGAAGATCGCTGGCCGCTGACTCGACGGACTGACCTGGCGCTGGCACAATCGATACGCTATCACTTACTAGTTAGCTCAATTCATAGCGATACATATTGCTACTTCTCCTCGAGATTAGTACGCTAGCGACTTATGAATATGCCATCGCGGACGAGCCAGGCAGTTGCCCTGACCCGGGCTGGCCTGCGACGGCCGCACAGCACGCAGGGCGATCCAGAATCGCAGCGGAAGCTGTGCCGGGACATGCAGTACAGTCCGCCGGCCTGGCTGCAGCCGAGTATCGCCGCCCGGACGAGATTCGTAGACGCGGAGGTAACAGGCGCGATCGAGGCAGGACTGCGGCAGGTGGTCACTTGCGGCGCCGGTTATGACGACCGCGCCCTGCGATTCCGGACCAGCGGAGTCAGGTTCTTCGAGCTGGACCATCCGGCGACGCAGGCGGACAAGGCGAGGCTGCTGCGCGCACTCGGCGAAGCAGCCGGCAGCGCGGATGGCGCGGGGGATGGCGCCGCGGACGATGGCGCGGGATGGCGCCGCGGACGATGGCGCGGGGGATGGCGCCGCGGACGATGGCGCGGGGGATCGCGCCGCGGACGATGCCGCGGCGATGCCGCAGTCGGAGCGGCCAGGCGGCGTGCGGCGCTGACGCTGGCCGCGGCGGACTTCAGCAGCGATGATGCCGGCGAGGTGCTCGCGCGGGCGGGGCACGACGCCCGTCAGCCCACGCTGTTCGTCTGCGAGGGGCTGCTTGTCTATCTCGACGAGGGCACCTGCCGGAGACTGCTGACTGCGCTAGCGGCACGGGCAGCGCCCGGCAGCAGGCTCGCCGTCAGCATCGCGACGCATGCAGAGGGCTTCGACTCCGCCGAGGTCGTGGCGGTGGCAAATTCGCGTCGTCGCACCGCGGCCGCCGAGCCGTGGCGGACGATACTGCCGCCGGCAGAGCATCTGGCGCTGGTGGAGCAATCGGGCTGGGCAGTCACCGCGACGGAGTGGTCGCCGGTGGCGGCCGCTGATGTCAGCCACGGGCGCCGGTCGCTGCTCGTCGCTGCTGCCGTCCGCGAGACCGGGCTCACGTCCCCGGCTCTGTCGTAGCAGTCAGGCCGCGCGGCACCGCTCGGCCAATCCGGTATGGGCGGCATGTACGGCGGGCCGGCGACGTCAGGCGGCGAAAACCTTTCTCGCACGGCGCGCGAGGTGCTACCGAGCGTGAGAAGGTGTCACGCATGGAAACTGCCGCCCTCGACTTCGCTCCGTGGGGACTCGACGCGGACTGGCCGGCCCGGCGCTGGATCGAGCCGATTCACGGCCGTCGCGACGAGCCGATCAGGGGCGTCCGGCTCGGCCATGCCAATGACGCGGCGATGGTACTGACCTGTACCTACCCGCGCCGCCGGTTCGATGCCGAGAACAGCGAGGCTGGCTCAGACGCGATTCGCGAGGTCGCGTTCGAGACCACGTACGCCCAGATCAACCTGGCGCTGCATCAGATCAGGACGCCGGGCGCCCGGCCGGACGGCCTGATCGGGTCGCTGGTCCGGTATGCGAATCAGCAAGCCGACCGGTACCGTGACTGGCCGACCGCGCACTGGGGCGTGGAGATCGCGAATACCACGCGGCTGGCGAGCTGGCAGTCCGGCTTCAGCGTGGCCTATCCCGATGCCTACGTGATCGTGCACGCCTGCGGCGTTGCGATCGACCGGCTGCGGCTGGTGCCGACCGGTGACCTGGGCGGATACGAGATGTGCGCGGACCCGCTCGAGATCGGCGCGATGCACTGGGAGCTGTGGCCCAGCAGGCCCGAGCTCGGCTACGACGACCTCGCCCGGACGCTGGTCGCGCACTAGCGTCCCGGCCAGTGCGAGTGGTCGGAGCGGGGCCTGAACGACCTGGCTAGCCGTGCGCGGCCGGCTGACCAGGCGACGGGTATCCGAGTACGGCGCCGACGACAGCCTCGGTATCGGCGAGGTCAGGCAGCACTACCCCGGCTCCGGCGTCGATGAGCTGCTGCATCGTGAAGCTTCCGGTCGCCACCCCGACCGAGCGCGCACCGCTGGTTGCGGCGGCCTCAATGTCACTGGGTGTGTCGCCGATGAGAACCGTCGCGTGGCCGGAGAAGTCAGCCCCGTACCGGCGGGCGGCGTTGGCCCGAGCCACGGGGACCAGGTCGGCGCGCAGGTGACTGACGTCCCCGTAGGCGCCGATGCTGAGATCGACGTAATCGGTCAGGCCGAGTGCGCCGAGCTTTACTGCAGCGAGCGCGGGGATGTTGCCGGTCAGCAGGGACTGCACGACGAGCCGCCCGTCCGCCCGGCTGGCCAGCGCGGTCAGTGCTGCCTCTACGCCGGGCAGAACCGTGCCGAGCTCGCGCACCAGTCCGTCCATCTCGGGCGCGCGAGCAGTGAGAACCTGATGAAACCGGGTCAGCTCGGCGGCAGGATCTCCGACGCCCGCAGCAGCGAGCACCTCCAGCGCGATCGAGCTATCCGTCCGCCCGGCCATGGAGGTCAGATTGCGTGGCAGCGGAACCCCGTAGAGTTCGGCTAGCGCGATCTCGTACAGGCGGGTGCCCACGCGCCTGGTTGCGACCAGCGTGTAATCGACGTCCCAGAGCACGAGCAGCGGCTGCACGCCGTGACGGTATCAGGCGCCGCAGCTCAGCCGGCTGGCGCCACCGCTGGTCAGTGACCCGCGTCAGTGACCGCGCCAGTGGCCGCGCTAGTGGCCTCAAGTCAGCCAGAGTGGCATCCGGCGCGACTAGACTCAGCCAGCAGCAGGGCGGGCAAGCAGGCGGAGGGCATCGATGACAGGCCGGATCCGCGACGAGGACATCGCGCTGGTGCGCGAGCGCTCCGCCATCGACGAAGTCGTGGGGGAGTACCTGCAGCTGCGCAATGCCGGCGGCGGCTCGCTGAAGGGACTGTGCCCGTTCCACGACGAGAAAACCCCGTCCTTTAACGTCACCCCGGCGCGGGGCCTGTGGTACTGCTTCTCGTGCACCGAGGGCGGCGACGTCATCAAGTTCGTGCAGAAGATCGACAATCTCAGCTTCACCGAGGCAGTCGAGCGCCTCGCGAACCGGGCTGGCATCGAGCTGCGGTACGAGCAGGGCGGCCATATTCCCGGTCAGGAGCAGTCCCAGCGCCGACGGCTGCTGGCGGCGCACAAGGCGGCCGCGGAGTTCTACGCCGAGCAGCTGGACAGCCCGGCAGCGCTGGCCGGACGCGATTTCCTGTCCTCGCGCGGCTTCGAGCTCGCTGACGCACGGCATTTCGGGGTTGGCTACGCGCCGGCTGAGTGGGAGACGCTCACCCGGCATCTGCGCGGCCGCGGCTTCACCGAGGCGGAGCTGCTGGCAGGCGGCCTGGCGAGCCAGGGCCGGCGCGGCCTGATCGACAAGTTCCGCGGCCGGCTGATCTGGCCGATCGCGGACCTGACCGGCGACGTGGTCGCCTTCGGGGCGCGCAAGCTCGCCGCTGACGACGACGGGCCGAAGTACCTGAATACGCCGGAGACGCCGCTGTTCAAGAAGAGCTCCGTGCTGTACGGGGCCGATCTGGCCAAGCGAGACATCTCCCAGCGGCGTCAGGCCGTCCTGGTCGAGGGCTACACCGACGTGATGGCCTGCCACCTCGCGGGCATCACGACCGCCGTCGCCACCAGCGGCACATCCTTCGGCGACGGGCACATCACCATCCTGCGGCGGCTGCTGATGGACGACAGCCAGTTCCGCGGCGAGGTGATCTTCACCTTCGACGGTGACGCGGCGGGCCGCCGCGCGGCGCTGCGCGCATTCAGCATGGAGGAGCGATTCGTCACCCAGACGTTCGTCGCCGTGCAGGCCGATGGTCTTGACCCGTGCGACTTGCGGGTGCAGCGCGGCGACGCAGCAGTTCGCGACCTGATCGCGCAGCGGGTGCCGCTGTTCGAGTTCGCCATCCAGAGCACGCTTGCCGACCACAACCTGGAGACGGCGGAGGGACAGCTGGCCGCGCTGGACGCCGCCGCTCCGATCGTCGGGCGGATCAAGGACCGGGGGCTGCGTCAGCTGTACGCGGTCAAGCTGGACCGGTGGCTCGGCATGATGGACGAGGGCTTCGTGCTCGACCGGGTCCTCGCCCACAGCGGGCTGCAGGACCGCGGCGGCCGCCAGCAGAACGGCTCCCGCCAGCAGAACGGCTCGCGGCAGGCAGCAGGCGCACGCTCAGGCGGCGGGAACGGCAACGGCACTGGATACGGGAACGGCCGCGCGGGCGGCGGCGGCAGCCAGGCAGACGGCCTCGTTCCCGGTCGCGGTCAGTCCTACCCGGAGCACTCGGTTCCGGCTCAGGGCAGCCCGGCCGGCGGCGGGACGGGCCAGCAGCGCAGCGCGTACGAGCAGAACGATCCCGTCGTGAATGTCGAGCGGCAGGCGCTCAAGCTCGCCATCCAGCGGCCGGCGCTGTGCGGCCCGGTCTTCGACGAGCTGCAGCCGGCGTACTTCACCGCGCCCGCGCACGCCGCGGTGTGCGAGCTGATCGCCGCGAACGGCGGAGTCGCCAGCGCCCGGTCGGCGCGCGAGTGGGCCGAGCGGCTGCGTAACGGCGCGCCGAACGACAACGCGCGCGGCTTCGTGACGCGGCTGGCCGTCGAGCCGCTCGAGGTGCCGTGGCCTGACCGGAGAACCGGATGCCAAGTTCGCCGACGCAGTGCTCGCCCGGGTCGAGGAACTCGCCGTCAGCCGTGACATCGCGCGGGTCAAGTCGCGGCTGCAGCGCCTCAGCCCGGTCACCGAGCAGACCGAGTACAACCGGATGTTCGGCGACCTGGTTGCCCTGGAACAGCGCCGCAAGGTGCTCTCAGACCGCGCGGCCGGAGCACTCTAGGCACACGAGAGCGTGCACGCGGTACTAACGCTTTGGTGACAATATTGAGTCCGCTTAACTCCGGGTTCGTGACGCAGACTGGTCTGCATGAGTCTCACGGCTGCACCCCCCGTAGATCAGGTAGCCGACCTCATTGCGCAGGCGAGGGAACGCGGATCGGTCGCGATGACCGAGCTGACCGCGGCCTTCGAGCGCTGTGACCTCTCGGCTGACGCCGTCGACAACGTGCTGAAACTCCTCGCGGACGAGGGCGTGGAAGTGCTCGAGGCGCCACCTGATCATGAGGAGCTGGCGGCGCGGCAGGTGCAGGCCGAGGCCCGGCGCGCAGTCACCGGCGACCTGGTCCGGATCTACCTGCGCGAGATCGGCCGGGTGCCGCTGCTGACCGCGCACGACGAGGTCGAGCTGGCCAAGGCGATCGAGGCGGGGCTGTTCGCCGAGGAGAAGATTCAGGGCGGCATTCAGGCCCAGTGCGCTGGCGCGCGCATGGCGGAGCTGATGCTGATCGCGGCTGACGGCATCGCGGCCAAGCAGCGGCTGATCGAGGCCAACCTGCGACTGGTCGTGTCGATCGCCAAGCGCTACATCGGCCGCGGCCTGGTCTTCCTTGACCTCATTCAGGAAGGCAATCTCGGTCTCATCCGCGCGGTGGAGAAGTTCGACTACACCAAGGGCTACAAGTTCTCCACGTACGCAACGTGGTGGATCCGGCAGGCCATCACGCGCGCCATCGCGGATCAGGCCAGGACCATCAGGATCCCCGTGCACATGGTGGAGACCATCAACAAGATGGCCAGGATCCAGCGGCAGCTGCATCAGGACCTCGGCCGCGAGGCCACTCCGGCGGAGATCGCGGCCGAGATGGGGCTGCATCCGGACCGGGTCGCCGAGATCCAGCGGATCGCCCAGGAGCCAGTCTCGCTGCAGTCGCCGATCGGCGAGGAAGACTCAGACCTCGGTGACTTTATCGAGGACGCGGACGCGGTAGTGCCCATGGAGGCGGCCGCGTTCATCATGCTGCAGGACCAGCTGGATCACGTGCTCGACAACCTCAGCATCCGGGAGCAGCGCATCATTCAGCTGCGGTTCGGGCTGACTGACGGCCATCCGCGCACGCTGGAGGAGGTCGGCCGCGAGTTCGGGGTGACCAGGGAGCGCATCCGGCAGATCGAGTCCAAGACGCTGGCCAAGCTCCGCCACCCCAGCCGCGCGCAGATGCTTCGCGAGTATCTGGCCTGACCCGCGGCGGCTGTGCCGCCTGGCGCCTTACCGGGCTACTTGCTGCGCTTGCCGTGACCGTTGGTCGCGGCGACGGTGCGGTCCCCCTCGGGGGCGGTGCCGTTGGCCGGGGTGCTGCCGTGCTTCAGCCCCGGAATGTGGCCGCCGACCGATCGCGCGGCGTTCTGGGCGATCTGCGGGACCTTGTCGCCGACTTTCGAGGCGGCCGTGCTCGCCAGCGAGGACGCCTGAGCCTGGATTGCGCCGGCGGCCTGCTGCACGGCCGGGTTCTCGGCCGTGGACTTGGCCAGCTTCACCAGCTGGTCGTACTTCTCCCGGCCCGCTCGTGACCCGGCAACGAAACCGGCCGCGAACCCGGCAACAAAGCTCACTCGATAGAAGCGCATCTGGACCTCTCCATCTGAAAGCATGCCGGCGCTGCTGCACTGTATTGCTGCCGCACTGACATGCTGCTGCACTGACTTCCCCGTTTGGACCCGGTCATGCGCGCAGCCCTAGTCCGCTGATCATGCCCGTGAGCGGCGCCGGATATGCCCGGCGCGACGGCCGGTTATGGGCTGGCCTGGTCGGCCCTGCTCCAGCTATCGTGGCGGTGCGCTACCCTTATGGCCGCGGCGCTGATCGCCCGGTCGTCCCGGCCGGGGGAAGAGGCGCAGACGGTCCCGCGTAGCTCAATCGGCAGAGCGTCCGGCTGTTAACCGGTAGGTTATAGGTTCGAGTCCTATCGCGGGAGCTCATCCCCATTCAGGGGTTATGTCCGGCCCGGATTCCGGGTCCGGACAGCGGAACGGCCTGGCCCGGAGTTCTGTCCGGACCAGGCCGCGGCCTTGCTGAGGCCGGCCGGCTGAGGCGGCCTCGTTCCCGTCGTTATCAGGCCATTCCCGGCGGCGTCACGCCCGCGAGGTCCTCCTTCTTCACCCGCACCATGAACACGGTGATGAGGAACGCCACCAGCGCGATCCCGGCCGAGACCTCGAAGCCGCGGGAGAAGCCGACCGCCAGCGAGTGGTTGGTGACGGCCGTCTGGAAGTGCGCCAGCTGCGCCTTCGTCGGATGCACGGGGTGGCCGGCCGCCGCCGCCTTGGCTGCCACGGCCTTCGCCGCGTTGGTGGCGTTCCTGGCGACGTTCGCGACCACAGTCCAGGCGACGGTGCCGAGGATCGCCAGCCCGATGGAGCCGCCGACCTGCTGGCCGGTGTTCACCAGGCTGGAGGCCACGCCGGCGTCCCGGTCGGAAACCTTCGACAAGGCGACGAGCGTGACCGGCATGAAGAGCAATCCCAGGCCGCCGGCGGTGACGAGCATCGGCCCGAGCAGGCCGCCGACGTAAGAGCTGTGCTCGTTGATCCGCGACAGCCAGAACATGCCGCCCGCGCCGACGAGCGAGCCGACCAGGAGAATTGGCTTAGCGCCGATGCGTCCGACCAGCTGAGAGCTCAGGCCGGCCATCGCCATGATCATGGCGACCATCGGCAGGTAGGCGAAGCCGGTCCGCAGGGCGCTGTAGCCCCAGACGGTCTGCACGAAGATCGTCAGGAAGAAGAACATGCCGAACATCGCGGTTCCGATGCAGAGCATGATCAGGTTCGCGGCGGACCTGTCGCGGTTGCTGAAGATGCGCAGTGGCAGCAGCGGGTGCTTGCTGCGCGACTCGATGAGCAGGAACGCGCCGATCAGCACGACGGCCGCCAGCAGCGACGCGATCACCTTCGTGTCGCCCCAGTGCGAGACTCCGTTCTGGCTGGTCGCAGCGTTGGACAGGCCGAAGACCAGAGCGGCAAGGCCGCCCGTGCCAGTGATCGCGCCCGGCAGGTCGAACCGGCCGGTCTGGCGCTTCGACTCGCCCAGGACGCGCGGCGCCATGATCGCGGCGACCGCGGCGATCGGCACGTTCACGAAGAAGACCCAGCGCCAGGAGGCGTAGGTCGTGAGGATGCCGCCTGCCAGCAAGCCGATCGCGGCACCGCCGATGCTCATCGCGGCGTAGACGCCCATGGCCCGGTTGCGCCGCGGGCCCTCCGGGAACGTGGTCGTGACCAGCGACAGTGCTGTCGGGGCGACGATCGCCGCGCCGACGCCCTGGATCGCACGGGCGGTCAGCAGCCAGGCCTGGCTGGTCGCGAAGCCGCCTGCCAGCGAGGCGAGCGCGAACAAGATGATGCCGGTAACGAAGACCTTCCGGCGGCCGAGCAGGTCGCCGGCCCGTCCGCCCAGCAGCAGGAAGCCGCCGAAGGTCAGGGCGTAGGCGTTGACCACCCACTCCAGGCCGGAGTCGGAGAAGCCCAGCGCGTCCTTGATGTGGGGGAGCGCGACGTTGACGATGGTCGAGTCCAGGACCACCATCAGCTGCGCGATGGCGATGACAACCAGGGCCAGCCCGAGATGCCGGTGGCCCGGCCCCCCTGCTTCGTCCTGAGCGCCGTCAGCGACGGCGACGCCGCCCGGCTGCTGTGCCACACCCGGTGACTTGGCAGACATTGTTTGTGTGACTCCTTCGCTACATTCCGTGTTCAGCGCGGGCGCTGCTGGTCAAGTTCGGCGTTGCTTAACTGCGGAGATGTGTGGTGCGTGCTCCGGGTCGGCGCGCATGGCCGCGCTGATGCCCGGAGAAGAATCCGGTAGAGGCCGTCCGGGGCCTTGCGGCTCGTGGTCGGCTGGCGGCCCGAGGCCGGCTGGCGGCCGGGCGGGGTCCTGGCGTGAGCTGCCGCCTGGCAGGCCCGCTGCTAGCTGGCAGCCGGGGTCTTGCTCACGACGTCCTTCACCTCCCCCGTCGACGCCGGGGGGCTGGCTGGCTGATCGTCCGGCGCGCTGTCCTGCGCGATGCTGTCCTGAAGTGCGCTGGTGAGCAGGCTGGACAGGTGCTCGTGCAGGGCGTCCTTGGCGGACGCCCCCGCGTCCGCGGCCTGGTCGTCAGCGCTCAGCATCTTGCGGATCAGGGCAAGCAGTTGCGCGCGCTCGGAGGCGCTCAGGGCCCGGTTCCATGGCATCCGGGCAGCTATCTCGGTCTCAACCTGCTGCTTCAGTGCCTCGCCGTCGCTGGTGAGCACAATGTTCTTCACCCTGCGGTCGTCCGGATGCGGCTCGCGCCTGGCGAGGCCGCGCTTCTCCAGCATGTCTGCCACCAGCGTGACGAAGGACGGGTCGCAGTGCATGCGCTTGCCGAGTTCCTTCATGGCCATCGGGCAGTCGAGGGTGTGCAGGGCCTTGATAAACGGCCCGGGGATGCTCAGTCGCTGGGCAAGCTGCTCGGCCTGGCCGGCAATGTTCCCGATCAGCTCGAAGAAGCACTCAGCGACCTCCCAGGTCTGCTGGTGAGCGCTCTGCTGATCGGACGCTGGTGGCACGGGCACTGGACAGCTACTCCGTTGAAGAGTTGAGCGGCTAAATAGTTGAGCAGATCAAACGTTACTTGGCTCAGTTGAGCCTGTCAATCTTTGTGAAACTCAACTATCTCAGGGCCTGGCTCGCGGGTGCGCGCGGGCCGCGCGGGCGTCAGGCCAGCGGCGCCGGCGGCGGGCGGCGTCAGCCGCGGCGCTGCAGCATGCCGCGGATGAATGCGGCCTGGCCAGCGTGCTCGAGGTCATCGGAGAGAACGCTGACCAGGCGGACGCCCATCGTGACCGGCGGATCCCAGCGCCGGTCGACGACCGTGCGCAGATCAGCCTCGGTCAGCTTGCTGACGAACTCGATCGTCTGCTCGCAGGTGGCGTCGTGATAAGCCGCCAGCAGTTCAGCCGGCAGCAGGACCGCTGCCACCTGGTCGGAGCCGTGCCCGTAGCCGGTGTCCTCCGGATCCAGCGGCAGGCCGGACCGCTTCTCCCAGCCTCCGGTCAGCCAGACCTGCTCGAGATCGCCGGCTCCGGCAATGTGGTCATCCTGAACCCGGGTCAGGTGCCAGATCAGCCAGCCGATCGAGTTGGCTCCCGGATCCGGCCGGTAAGCCAGGTCGTCCGCAGTCAGGCCGTCGAGCACGTTGTGCACGATCTCGCGAATCCGCCCGAAGCCATCGATCAGCAGTTCATTAGCCGCCACCGGATCTCCTCTGCGCGCGCTGATACGCCGACACCGACGCTAGCGCATCGCCGCGCGTGCTGACCGCGCCCTGGGCAGGCCGACGCCGCTCCTGGCGGGCTGCGGCCGCAGGCCGGATGGCCGGACCGGAGTGGCTAGTGCGTGTGCGACAGCGCGTCCCAGGCAGCGAGCAGGACGACGATCCCGAGTCCGACGACCCACAGCCCGCTGCGCATCCTCGTCTTGCGGCCGCCGCGAGCACGCGCCTTGCCCACCTTCACGTCGCCGTGCGCCGCGGTCGCTTTCTGGCCGTGCCAGCCAGCAACCGAGCCGACGATCAGGAAGATGACCACGAAGACAATCGCTACCGGTGTCATTTCCGTCTCTCTGCGTGACCACCCCGTCCGCGACGATGATCCCCCATTGCGGAAGCCGACTCCAGCGGAAACGCCGTGCGGGCACGCTGGCAGGATGGAGTTGCACCGGCCGCCGACGACGAATGCCGAAGGAGACAGCACCGGGATGACCGAGGCACTGACTGCGCAGACCATCAGGATCACCGGGTTCGGCGGTGATGAGATCGAGGCTTACCTGGCCATACCCGACGACGGTGCCGCGGCGCGCGGCAGCGTCGTCGTCATTCACCACATGCCGGGATACGACTGGCCCAGCAAGGAGATCGTCAGGAGATTCGCGGCGAACGGCTACGCCGCCCTGATGCCCAACCTCTACTTCCGCGAGGCGCCCGGCGCCAGCCCGGACGACGCAGCGGCGACCGCACGGGCCAACGGCGGCGTTCCTGACGGCCGGCTCGTGGGCGACGTCGGGGCAGCTGCCGATTACCTGCGCGCGCTCCAGAACTCGAACGGCAAGGTCGGCGTCATCGGCTACTGCTCGGGCGGGCGGCAGTCGTTCCTCGCGGCCTGCAGCCTGCCGCTCGACGCGGCCGTCGACTGCTACGGCGCGTGCATCGTCTATCCGCCGCCGGAGGGCATGCCGCTCAAGGTCAGCCCGATTGTGGACCTGGCCACCGACCTGTCCTGCCCGCTGCTCGGGCTGTTCGGCGAGGACGACAAGTACCCGTCTCCGGCCGAGACCGCCGAGCTGTCAAAGGCGCTGGATGAGTACGGCAAGCCGCACGAGTTCCACACCTATGCCGGCGCCGGGCACGCTTTCTTCTCGGTGAACCGCCCTGCTTACCGGCCGGAGGCAGCGAATGACGGCTGGCAGAAGATCTGGGATTTCTACGGCCGCTACCTGGCAAGCTGAGGAGCTCACATGTGCACGTACAACACCGAGATGATCGAGATCAACGGCAGCGGCAAGGGCGCGGCCGGCTGGTTCGCGCTGACTGACGCGACCGTCTACTTCGACCATCCGGTCCATGCGATGGCCGAGCACACGCTGAACATCGACTTCCGCAATCCCGGCCAGGGACCGTCAGCGCGCGTGGCCGTCGAGCTGACTGCCGAGTCGGCGCGCGCACTGGCAGCCGCGATCGAGGCGGCGCTTGCGTCGGTGCCGGCCGCGCTGGTGTCCTGACCGCGCCCTAGCGCCCTAGCGTCCTGACGCGTCCTGACCGCGTCCTGACCGCGCCTCGGCCGCAGCCGTCGCGGCCGTCAGGTGCTGCCGGTCCCGGCAATCGCGGCTTGAACTGTCGGCAGCCCGTGCCAGGATCGAAGCTAACCGCGGGTCGGGCGGAGGACGCAGTGAAGTTCAGGGTCGAGCGCGATGTGCTGGGCGAGGCAGTGGCGTGGGTGGCGCGGGAGCTGCCGACAAGGCCGGTCGTCCCGGTGCTGTCCGGGCTGCTGCTGGAGGCGGACGGCGACGGGCTGACGCTGTCCTGCTTTGACTACGAGGTGTCTGCTCGCGCCCGGGTGCAAGCTGAGGTGGGCGAGCCGGGCACCGCGCTCGTGCCCGGCAGGCTGCTGGCCGAGATCACCAGGAGCCTGCCGCCTGCCGACGCCGAGATCACCACGGCGGCGGGGATGGTGACGCTCACGTGCGGCAGCGCCGAGTTTGCTCTGGTGTCGCTGCCGCTGGAGGACTATCCGCGGCTGCCAGAGGTGCCGGCCGTAGCCGGAACTGTGGACGGCGGGGTGCTCGCCACGGCGGCGGCGCAGGTGGTGCCGTCGGCCAGCCGCGACGACACGCTGCCGATGCTGACCGGAGTGTGCCTTGATTTCGACGCGGGCAGGCTCACGCTCGCCGCGACCGACAGGTACCGGCTGGCGGTCCGCAGCCTCGACTGGGAGCCCGTCGATCCCGGTCTGCGCGCGTCCGCGCTGGTGCCCGCGAGGACGCTGGCTGACGTCGCCAGGACGATGGGACCAGGGCTCCCGGTCACGATCGCCTTCGGGCAGCAGGATCCGGACAGCACCCGGCCAGCCGACGGCATGATCAGCTTCGAGGGCGGCGGCCGCAGGCTGACCGCCCGGCTGATCGGGGCCGAGTTCATCCGGTACGCCGCGCGGTTCCCGGCCAGCTTTGACGTCAGCGCGGACCTGCCGGCCGGCCCGTTCACCGAGGCTGTGCGCCGGGTCTCGCTGGTGGCTGAGCGCGCGACGCCGGTGCAGCTGTCGTTCCGCCGCGACGCGGTGGTGATCGAGGCCCGGTCGGACGGGCGGGCGCGGGCGGTCGAGTCAGTTCCGGTTACCTTCACGGGCCCGGACCAGGCGATCTCCTTCAACCCGCACTATCTGCTCGACGGCCTGGCCGCCGCCGCGCTGACTGGCCAGGGGAGGCCCCATTCCGGCACCGAGTCCGAGCAGCCGCCGGTCGCCGGAACGGGCCGGATCAGGCTGGATTTCACCAGCCCGGCGAAGCCTGCGCTGATTACCTGGATCGACGGCGATGCGCCGGCGGGCGCCGGGGGGCCTGCTGAGGTTCGGTCCCGTTCTGCGGACGGGAACGACGGCCCGCACGACGCCGCTCATTCCAGTGCGCCGGATGGCAAGGAGGACAGCCCCGATGGGGCGGCCGCCTTCAGGTACCTCGTCGTGCCGCTCCGGACCCCGGTGACTGGCGGCTAGCTCAGCCCGGCGCCGCGGCGTCGGGTGCGGCCGGCCACCTGAGGCCGGCCGGGATGGGAGCTCAGCGCCGGCGTGAGCCGCGGAAGATTCGCCTGAGCAGACCCCGGACGATCGTGAAGATAGCGAGAAGCAGGCCTACCCGGCCGGGCCACGGGAACCGCACGCCGACCAGCAGCACGTCGTAGACCAGCAGCCAGCTCGCGACCGCTGCCAGCAGCGTGGCGAGTGCGGCGAAGCCGCCAGCGGGCCCGCGCCGGCCATGGTAGCCGCGGCCAGCCCCGGCACTGCCGGACCAGTCGGCCCAGCCGCCGGCAGCCGCGCTCGCGCCTGGCTGACCGGCCAGAGCGCCGTGGCCGTGCCAGCTGGCAGGGGGCGCAGCGGCTAGCATCGGCGGGCGGCGCGTCCGCGAGCCAGGAAGCGGCGGGCCGCCCGAGCGGACATGCGGCAGGTCTGCGGTGATCCGGGCGAGGTCGGCCTGCGTCCGCGCGGCAAAGGCGGCGTCAATCCGCTGGTTGAATTCCTCGAGTGTCAGCCTGCCGGACGCGAAATGTTCCCGCAGCTCGGCCGCGACAGCGTCGCGTTCTGCATCCCCGATGCGCAAGCCCGGCTGAGTTGCCATCTGCCCTCCGTGCCTCTCACCGCGCGCAGACTAATGCTGAAACGATATATCGCGACCGGGCCACCTGCAACTGCCAGGGGGCAGGGCGGCGATGCCGGGTCCTAGTTCAGGAAGTAGCTGCTGCCGCCCGACTGCGGATTCGTCACCATCGCGGGGACGGAGAACGTCCCCGCATGAGCGAAGACCAGCGTCAGGGTGATCTCGGTTCCGGCCTTCATCGGGCCGGCACTGGTCACCAGCAGGTGCGAGCCGTTCGGGTCCAGGCCGACGAAGGTACGTGCCGGGATCGCAATCGAGGGCACGGAGCGCATCTGCACCTGGCCGCGATGGACGGGGGAGCGGAGAGTGACCTGGCCGCCGACGCTGATCCTGGCCGAAATGAGCCGCGTCGCGGGCCCGTTGTTCCGTACATCAACGTAGACGTTGGTGATGCCGCTGGCGCCGGGCTGGGTGATCTGGGCTGAGCTCAGCTGGATGACCGGTCCGGCCTGCGCTGGCGCCGCGCAGCCGGCTGCCAGGCAGGTTCCCGCAGCCGCCAGCACGGCTGCCGCCGTCTTCCTCGCGACGCCGCCGCGCCGCGCAGGCGGGCTGGCGGCCATCGGCGTGGACGCCGTCGTCCGTGCGGATGCGCGCGTTCTGAGCATGATGACTGACCTTACCTAATGCGGGCCTGACCATCGTCGCACGCGCTGCTCACGGGCAGGCAGACGGTCCTTGCGCGGGTCATCGCGCGGGTCATCGCGCGGGGGCTAGGGCGCTGTGCCGCGCCTGGCCGGGCCAGCCTGCACCGGGAACACCGCGAGGATGCTGCTGCCGTTCGGCTTCAGCGCGCAGGCCTGAATTGCCTTCGAAACGAAGGCCGTCGCGGCCGCTGGCGCGAAGCCGACCCGCAGCCCGCGCGCGGTGACCGGCTTGCACGCGCTGGCCGGATAGTTCGCGGCGTCCGTGATCTGCAGCCAGGCGTGCGCGAGCGCCCCTGGTGCCAGCACCACGGCTGAGGCCAGCGCGGCGTGCTGCTGGGTGGCCGGAGCACCGATATCGGGTCCCGCCGAGCTGGTCGCGAAGGCGACGTCGGGGTAGTCGGGCAGGGTGCAGGAGCAACCGGACACGTTCTCGAACTCCAGCGGCACGAGTGAGCTTCCGGCGGCGACGCCGGCCGCGGCGGTCTTCAGGGTGATTTTCAGCGCCGAGGCCGGGCAGCTGCTGGCGACTGCCGGGCTGCTGGCCCGTGCGCTGCTGGCTGCCTCGCTGCTCGCGGCCGGGGCGGGCGACGTGGCAGCGGATGACTGGGCGGCCGGCGGCGCGGAGGCGGGAGCTGATCCGGTGCCGGAACCTGCCGTGGGCGCGGGCGTCGTGCCGCAGCCGCTGAGGGCCAGCGCGGCCAGCGTGACGACGAGCGCCGGCCCGGCCATGATCCTGGCGGCTGTCTCCCGGCAGCCGGGTTCGCTCCGGCTGTGCTCTTTCCGGCCGTGCTCTTTCCGGCTGCGGTGCTCGTCTCGGCAGCGCTGCTGGTTAACGGGCGGGGGGTGCTCATCAGGTGCCTCCTGGCAGCCTGGCGACATGGCAGCCGGACTGGCCGGCCAGGCCTCTGTCTTGTACGACGCCGCCATCGCGGCCGAGGTTGTTCGCCGCTGCCCCCCGGTTCCGCCCGGCCAGCCGCTACGGGCCGGTTGCTCCCGGCCTGATCACGTAGATCCCGAGCGTGCTTCCGCTCTGGATGTGCCCGGTGCAGGTGACGGCAGTCAGGCCGATGTAGCCGGCGACGTAAGAGGCGGGCGGGTAGATCTGCAGCCAGTGGGCCGTGACCGGCTTGCAGAGCGCGGCCGGGTAACTCTGCGCTACCTGCACCTGCAGCGAGGCGTGAGCAGTCCGGCCGGGGGACACAGTCACCAGAGACGGGGCGAAGGTGGCGTTGCGCACGGCCGGGAAACCGATCACGCCGCCGCCGGGACCGGTAGCGAAGCTGACACCCGGATAGCCGTACATCGTGCAGGTCACGCCACTGATGTTGGTGAAATCGAGTGTGTAGTAGAGGCTGCCGGCCGCGCCGCTGGGGGAGCCGATGGTGATCTTCAGGCCACTGGCCGGGCAGGCCGCCGGGCCAGCCGCAGCCGGCTCGGTTGCGGGGCCTGACGGCCCGGTCGACGGGAGCGGGAGCGGACGATGCGGGGCGCCGGGCGGGCGTCGGCACGGCGGCGGGCGAGGTGTGGGGCAGGTACTGGCGGATATGCGGCGACGGGCTGAGAGTCAGCCGGGATCCGGAGCCGGACAGCGTGCCGTGCTGACCGGAAGTGCTGCAGGCCGCCGCCAGCAGCGCGATCGATAAGCCAGCCACGCCCGGCGCGAGCCGCCGCGCTGCGGTGCCGCGGCTGCTGCCATCGGCCGGTGGAGTCATTCGGTGCCACCTCCCCGGCGCCACCGGGGCGGTCCCGCCGCGGCGTCACCTGCCGAGCGCCCGCTGAACTTCCGCGCTCCCTACTTCTTAACGACGCAGGGACGGCCAGCACGGTTGTTTCCGGTGCAGGCCGTCCCAGCGCAGCGCGGTGGCCAGGTCAGTAGGAGGCGCTCCCTGCGCCCGGGCGCACCGGGGTCACCGACAGGGTCTTCTCGGCTGTATTGGCGCAAGCCTGAGTCTTGTACTGGACGTAGACGCTGCCGTAGTCACCGGGCGGGTAGATCCGCAGCCAGCCCACGTTCGTCAGCGTGCAGCTCGGGAAGGCGCCGGCGTCGTGCACGCCCAGCAGCAGGTTGGCCTCCCCGCCGGCTGCCAGCGTGACCAGCGTCACAGCGACAGCCGGGTTCTTGGTCGCCGGCGCGCCCACCTGCGACCCGCCGGCGCCGGTGACGAAGGAGACGCCCGGATAGCCATAGAGCGTGCAGGCGCTTCCGGAGGTGTTCGTGAGCACGACAACCTGGTAAATCGTGCCCGCCGTGCCCTGCGAGGAGCCAAGCCTGGCCTGAAGTCCGGACGCGAGGCAGCCCGGCGTCCCGGCTGCGGTCGCCGATGGCGCAGGTGAGCTGGCTGCAGGTGAGCTGACCGCGGGCGTGCTGGCCGTTGATCCGGCCTGGGCAGTCACGGTCGTGGTCGCGCCCGCGCCGGGGGCTGGCGAGCTGCCGCAGGCGGCGAGCACGTGCGCAGGCGCCAGCTGCGGCTGCCAGGGCAGCAAGGCGGGTGGTGGCGGTCCTGGGAAATGATCATGGTGCCGGTTCCTTAGAGGTCGGACCGGGCTCGCGCCAGGCGGCGCGCCCGTTTCCCGCTATGACGCCGCCGGAACCTCCTTGGTTGGGCGCTCTGTCCCCGGGGCCTATCACGCTTTAGTACTGTGTGCCCGATTGCTCATGCCACCGGGGTCAGGCCGACCTGGTGACGACATCGATAGGAACTTGTGACATATCGTGCATCACATCGACACCGCCATCCAACTACGCTGCTTCGAACCGTAGCCGGAAAGGAAACGGGTTCTGCTGGCATGGGTCTGACCTGCCCAGCGAACCCGGACCTGGACCGGTTTCGGACGCCACGGGATGAATCGGGCGAGCGCAGGACTGGCTCTAACCACGCGAAGCAGGCTAAAGGCCTGATTACTGCGGTCTTTAGGTATCTTGGCTGGTGGCAGGTCGGAATTGCGTGCGCACGGAGAGTCACGGCGCCTGAACTACGAACCGGCTCGGGCGTGCTATTCGCGCCGCAACGAAGGAGTACACATGTTTCATCGCAGACGCAAAATAGGCGTCGCGGGGGTCGCTGCGGTTGCTGCGACCGCATTGCTGGCCGCAGGGTGCGGCTCAAGCTCCGGTAACAGCGGCACCTCCTCTGGTGCCACCGTCAAGGGCGCTGTCGCCACGCTCGCGAACATCAACGGCGCGGGTGCCAACTGTATTTTCCCGTTCCAGGGCACTCAGTGCTACAGCGTGACGAACTACGAGGACTTCATGTACCTCATGGTCCGGCCGCTGTACATGTTCGGCGGCAACAGCGCTACCTCGATCTCCGTCGACTACAAGGACTCCCCGGCCAACGCGCCGGTGTACTCCGACGGCGGCAAGACCGTCGTGATCAACCTCAAGGGCTGGAAGTGGTCCAACGGCGAGACCGTTAACGCCAAGGACCTGGTCTTCTTCCTCAACATGCTCGAGGCGGAGAAGACCAACTACGCCGGCTACACGCCGGGCCTGCTGCCGGACAACATGACGTCGTACTCAGCGACTGGCCCGGACCAGGTCACCCTGCACCTGAAGCAGGGCTACTCCAGCATCTGGTTCACCTACAACCAGCTGGCCAATCCTGACCCCGATGCCGCAGGCGTGGGACGTGTCCTCGACGGGCGGGGCAGCAGGCAGCGGCGGTTGCACCACCGACTCCGCCGCCGACGGCTGGGCCAAGTGCAAGGCCGTCTACACCTACCTGACCGCGCAGAACAAGGACACCGCGACCTACGCGACCAACCCGCTGTGGCAGGTGGTCGACGGTCCGTTCAAGCTGACCGCGTACAACGTGAACGGCAACTACACGTTCGTGCCGAACGCCAAGTACTCGGGTCCGCAGAAGGCGTCGATCGGCCGAGCTGAAGTTCGCGACCTACACCAGCGACACCGCGATCTACACGGGTCTGAAGACCGGCGCGCTGAGCGTTGGCCCGATCCCGTCGACCGACCTGCCGCCGGCGGGGCAAGGGCTACCTGCCTACGTCGAACCCGCTGGCATCAGCCGGGTACTCGCTGCAGGCGGCGCTGTCCTTCACCACGGGCTTCGCGTACACCAACTTCAACAACCCGACCGCCGGTCCGGCGTTCAAGCAGCTGTACTTCCGCCAGGCGATGCAGATGCTCGACAACGAGAAGGGCATGGACACCGCCGTCGGGCGCGGCTACTCGGCTCCCACCACGTCCGGCGTCCCGACGCTGCCGCCGAGCCAGTGGACGTCCTCGGCCATGACCGAGAACGGCGGCCAGGGCCCGTACCCGTACGACCCGTCGAAGGCTGAGTCGCTGCTGGCGTCGCACGGCTGGAAGGTCGTCGGCGGCGTGCTGACCTGCGAGTCGGCTGGCTCTGGCGCTTCTAACTGTGGCGCTGGCGTTGCCAAGGGCACGCAGGCCAAGTTCACGATGGCCTACACCTCGGGCATCTCCACCCAGGAGGACAACGTCGACATCCTGAAGTCGGGCTTCGGCCAGGCTGGCATCCAGCTGACTCCGCAGGGCGAGACGTTCGACTCGCTGCTGGCCGACACCGTGCCGTGCAAGCCGACGCAGTCGTCCTGCAAGTGGGACTTCCTCTACCTCGGCGGCTGGAGCTTCAACGGCCCCGGCTTCGAGCCCACTGGCGAGCCGCTGTACCAGACCGGCGCGCCGAACAACTCAGGTAGCTACAGCGACCCGACGATGGACAAGCTCATCAACGAGACGCACACCAGCAGCAGCCTGAGTGTCTTCCACACCTACGCCAACTACACGGCCACTCAGCTTCCGGCTCTGTGGTTCCCGTGGCCGGTGAACACGGAAGCAGTCAGCAACAACCTGCACAATGTCGTGCAAAACCCGCTCGACATGTTCACACCCGAGTACTGGACCTGCAGCTCTAAGACCTGCTAGCCCGGTAATCAGGTACTCCGGATCCGGCCGCCGCGCTGACATTCACGCCAGCGCGGCGGCCGGTCCGGAACCTAGCTGTTGTGAAGTATGAACTGGTCGGGGCACTATGGAGGGAGCCCGATGCACCTTGTCGACAGCGCTGCCGGCACGGGCCTAGCGCGGGCAGGCGGTCAACGGCCGTCAGCACTGAGGACGGCCGTGATCGGCGCGTGGCTGGCCATGCAGCCCACGGGACGGGAGTGAAGCAGTGGTCGGTTACCTGATCAGGCGACTGATCCAGACTATTATCGTCACGCTCATCGTGACGATCATCACATTCTTGCTGCTCCACCTCGTGCCTGGCGGTGAAGTGCGCGCGGTGCTCGGGGTGCGGGCCTCGCCCGCCGAGATCGCCGCAGACTCCAAGGCGTGGGGCTTCGACCAGCCGATCTACATTCAGTACCTGAAGTGGCTGTGGCAGGTGCTGCACGGCAACTTCGGCTTCGACATCCTGCGCAGCACTTCGGTCTCGAGCCTGATCTGGGCGGCGCTGCCGCGCACCATCGTCCTGGCCGTCATCGGCACCGGCGTCGGCCTGCTGATCGGCATCCCGCTGGGCATCTTCCAGGCGGTCCGCCGCTACACCGCGATCGACCACATTGTGACCGGGGTCGGCTTCGTCGGCTACGGCTCGCCGACCTTCTTCATCGGCCTCCTGCTCGTCCAGTGGTTCGCGATCGACCTGCACATCTTCCCCGCATTCGCGCCGAGTGCGACTTCGCTCGCAGGGATCCTGTCCGATCCGGTGGCCCTGGTGCTGCCGGTCGCCACCTACGCGTTCGTCGCGTTCGCGCTGTGGAGCAGGTTCATGCGGTCCTCGGTGCTGGACAACATCGTCCAGGACTACGTGCGAACGGCTCGGGCCAAGGGCGCCAGCGAGCGGCGAGTGCTGTGGGGCCACATCTTCCGCAACTCGCTCATCACGATCGTGACCCTGCTCGGCCTGCAGCTGCCGGTCATCATCGGTGGCGCCATCTTCATCGAGTACGTGTTCAACTACCCGGGCATGGGGCTGCTGTTCTTCCAGGCGGCGCAGGCGACCGATATTCAGCTGATGCTCGCGATTACGGTGATCACGACCGTGGTCACGATTCTCGGCAACCTGCTTGCTGACATTGGGTATGCCATGCTCGACCCGAGGGTGAGGTACAGCTGATGGCGATGACACCGCATCCCGAGACGGCAGTTGACCCGGAATCCGGCTTGCTCGTTGTCGAGACACCGACCGACGCTTACGAGCCAGACCAGAAGAAGGACGTCAAGCCGCGGAGCATGTTCCGGCGCGGCTGGGAGGTCTTCGCCGAGAACAAGCTGGCGCTGGTCGGTCTTGGCTTCGTGATCTTCATCATCCTGTTCAGCTTCGTCGGACCGCTGATCTACAAGACCCAGCAGGTCAGCGTCACCCTGACGGACGCCTACTGCACGCCGAGTACCCAGCACCTGCTCGGCTGCGACAACCTCGGCTACGACGTGGTCGGCCGGCTGATGCAGGGCGGCCAGAGCTCGCTGGAGGTGGGCCTGGCTGCCGCGTTCGTGGCCTGCCTGTTCGGCTCGATCTACGGGGCGGTGTCCGGCTTCGCCGGCGGCGTCGTGGACGCGATCATGATGCGCATCGTCGACGCCATCCTGTCGATCCCGTTCATCTTCGTGCTGATCATCCTGGCCGTGCTGATCCACCCGACCGGCTGACGATGATCGCGTTCATCGCGGCGACGTACTGGCCGGGACCGGCCAGGCTGGTCCGCGGCGAGACGCTCTCGCTGCGTACCAGGGAGTACGTGGCGGCGGTGAAGGTGGCCGGCGGCCGGCAGCTCGCGCGCGGTCCTGCGGCACATCATGCCGAACGCGATCGGCACGATCATCGTGCAGGCGACGTTCGCGGTGGCGGACTCGATCATCATCCTGTCCGGCCTGGGATTCCTGGGCTTCGGCATCCAGCTGCCCCAGACCGACTGGGGCTCGATGCTCTCCAATGGCCTGCAGTTCATGAACCTCGGCTACTGGTGGCTGATCTATCCGGCCGGACTCACGATCATTCTGACTGTGGTGGCATTCAACTTCATCGGCGACGCGCTGCGCGACGCCTTCGAGACCCGGCTGCAGCGCCGGTAGGAAAGGTGACCTAGTGGCGCCGCTTCTTGAAATCACCAACCTGCGCACCGAGATCAAGCTGCGCCAGGGTGTCGTGCATGCGGTCGACGGAGTCTCGTTCGCAGGTAGAGCCGGGCCAGACGCTCGGCATCGTGGGCGAGTCCGGCTGCGGCAAGACGATGACTGCCCTGTCGATCATGAACCTGCTGCCGACAGGCGGCTCGATCGTCGGCGACAGCAGCATCAAGCTCAACGGCCAGGAACTGAGCACGCTCTCGGAAGAGCACATGCGCAGCATCCGCGGCAACGAGATCGGCATGATCTTCCAGGATCCGCTGACCTCGCTGAACCCGACTATGAGCATCGGCAAGCAGATCGCCGAGGTGGTGCAGCCTGCACCGGGACGTCACCAAGGAGCAGGCCCTGGACCGGGCGGCCGAGGTGCTTGACCTGGTCGGCATCCCGCGGGTGCGGGAGCGGATCAAGGAGTATCCGCACCAGTTCTCCGGCGGCATGCGGCAGCGCGTGATGATCGCGATGGCGCTGGCCTGCGAGCCGAAGCTGCTGATCGCCGACGAGCCGACAACCGCCCTGGACGTCACCATCCAGAAGCAGATCCTCGAGCTCATCGACGACCTGCGCCACCGGCTCGGCATGGCGGTCATTCTGGTCACGCACGACCTGGGCGTGATCGCGGGCCGCGCGGACCGGGTGGCGGTGATGTACGCCGGCAAGATCGACGAGATCACCGACACCGAGACCCTGTTCACCCGGCCGCGGCATCCCTACACCGAGGCGCTGTTCCAGGCGCTGCCGGACAAGGCGGCGGAAGCAGGGGAGCGGCTCTACTCCATCCCCGGTATCCCGCCCGACCTGGTCAACCCTCCGACTGGCTGCCGGTTCGCGGCGCGCTGCCGCTACGTGCAGGACAAGTGCCGCCAGGAGGAGCCGCGGCTGACCGGCGAGGTTGCCGGGCACGAGTTCCGCTGCTTCTTCCCGGTCGGGCCGTCGGAGCGCGACGCACCGAGGAAAGCTGGCCAGCTACAACGCGTCCGAGGTCGCGGAGGCGCTGCCGGGGCCCGGTATCGGCGACGTTCTGCTGGACGTCGATCACCTGGTGAAGAACTACGCGGTCACCAAGGGCGCGGTTCTGCAGCGGCGGGTCGGCTGGCTGAGTGCTGTCGCGGACGTGAACTTCAAGATCCGCAGCGGTGAGACGTTCGGCCTGGTGGGCGAATCGGGCTGCGGCAAGAGCACGATCGGCAAGCTGGTCGTGGGCCTTGAGGAGCCGACGAGCGGTGCCATCAACTTCGAGGGCAAGGACCTGGCCAAGAGCAGCGGACGCGAGTACCGCAGGGAGCGGCGGAACATCCAGCTGATGTTCCAGGACTCCTACGCCTCGCTCGACCCGCGCATGCGGGCAGGCACGCTGCTGCGCGAGCCGCTGGTCATCCAGGGCATCGGCTCCAAGCAGGAGCAGCTGCACACGGTGTCGGAGATGCTGGACAAGGTCGGCCTGCCGCGCTCGGCAGCCGACCGCTACCCGCACGAGTTCTCCGGCGGCCAGCGGCAGCGGCTCGGGTTCGCCCGCGCACTGATGCTGAATCCGCAGCTGATCGTTGCTGACGAGCCGGTATCCGCGCTGGATGTCTCGATCCAGGCGCAGGTGCTCAACATGATGAAGGAACTGCAGCGCGATCTCGGGCTCACCTACCTGTTCATCTCGCACGACCTGGGCGTGGTCAGGTACCTGTCCGATCAGATTGGCGTCATGTACCTCGGCAAGCTCGTCGAAGTCGGACCGGCCGAAGAGGTGTACCTGCGCCCGGCGCACCCGTACACCAGGGGCCTGCTGGACTCCGCTCCCGTGGCCGATCCGGAAGCGGAGAAGGCCAAGGTCACCGAGGGCGTGACGGGCGAGCTGCCGAGCGCTATCCACCCGCCGTCTGGCTGCCGGTTCCGGACGCGGTGCCCGCTGGCGCAGGCCATCTGCGCCGACGTGGAGCCGCCGATGCAGCGGTTCCCCGGCGAGGGACACCTGGCGGCCTGCCACTTCCCGCTGGAAAGTGCGCTCGGCGATGCCGTCAGCGCCTCGGCTGCCGCGGAGTAAGCACGGAAACCAGGTTCGACTCACGCACCACGGGCGGGCGGCCAGCAACTGGCCGGCCGCCCGTGGCGTGCGTGCGGCCCGGCAGCGCCAGGCTGACAGCGCCGGCTCTGGCAGCCTGGCAGCACTGACTCAGCGGGAGATACGCCATGGCGGGTAGCGAGGCGTTCACGACCAGGCCGCAGCTTGCCGGGACGTTCGGCATGGTGGCCTCTACGCACTGGCTGGCGTCCGCGGCCGGAATGGCCGTCCTGGAGCGGGGCGGCAATGCCTTCGACGCGGCGGTCGCGGCCGGGCTGGTCCTGCAGGTCGTCGAGCCGCACCTCAACGGGCCCGGCGGTGAGGTGCCGGTCATCGGGGTCAGCGCGGCGGACGGGCAGCCGTTCGTGCTGGACGGGCAGGGCCCGGCACCGTCCGCTGCCACTACCGCGCACTTCGCGGGCCTCGGACTCGACCTGATACCCGGTACCGGGCTGCTGGCTGCCTGCGTCCCGGCCGCATTCGGCACCTGGATGCTGCTGCTCGAGCGCTATGGCACCTTGCGGCTGCGCGATGTCATGGAGTACGCGATCGGCTACGCGAGCCAGGGCTACCCGATGCTTCCCGCGGCGAGCGCGGCGATCGCGGCAGTGGCGGGAACCTTCCGGGAGTACTGGCCCGGCTCAGCCGAGGTCTACCTGGCTGCCGGCGTCCCGCCGCCGGGCAGCCGATTTGCCAATCGCGCGCTCGCGGCGGTCTACCAGCGGATCCTGACCGAGGCCGAGCAGGCCGGACCCGGCCGGGAGCAGCAGATCGAGGCGGCCAGGCAGGCGTTCTACACGGGCTTCGTCGCCGAGGCGATCGTCAGCTACCTGTCTCGCGCCGAGGTCATGGACGTCACCGGTCAGCCGCACCGCGGCCTGCTGACCGGGGCCGACCTGGCCGCCTGGCGAGCGTCAGCGGAGCAGCCAGTGACCGCAGACTTCCGCGGCCTGACCGTCTGCAAGACCGGACCGTGGGGTCAGGGGCCGGTCTTCCTGCAGCAGCTCGCGCTGCTCGACGGCCTCGGAATCGACGAGCTGCAGCCGGGCAGCGCGGAGCTCATTCACCTCGTCACCGAGGCTGCCAAGCTGGCCTTCGCGGATCGGGAGGCCTGGTACGGCGATCCCAGGCAGTCGCCGGTCCCGCTGGCCGGCCTGCTATCCGCGCAGTACGCGGCCACCCGCCGGACGCTTGTCACGGACCGGGCCTCGGCGGAGCTCCGGCCAGGTGCGCCGGACGGCCTGCCGCCCCGGCTGCCGGGATATGCGCAGGCGGCCTTCGCGCCGGGCGGCGGGGGTGCTGCTTCCGGTACCGGCGAGCCGACGGCCTCGTCCGCCGGCCTGTCGGCGCCGGAACTTGGGCCCGGCGACACCTGTCACCTGGATGTTGCCGATCGCTTCGGCAATCTGGTGTCAGCGACACCCAGCGGTGGCTGGCTGCAGAGCTCGCCGGTGATCCCCGGACTGGGATTCTGCCTCGGCACCAGGGCGCAGATGTTCACGCTGACGCCAGGGCTGGCCAGCACGCTGGCGCCGGGCCGGCGGCCCCGGACGACCCTGTCACCCGGCCTGGTCCTGCGCGAGGGCGAGCCGTACCTGGCGTTCGGCACGCCAGGCGGAGACCAGCAGGACCAGTGGTCACTTGCGTTCTTCCTCAATCACGTGCTGTTCGGCATGAACCTGCAGGAAGCCATCGACGCCCCCGCCTACCACACCGACCATTTCCCGAGCTCGTTCTATCCGCGCGGATCCCAGCCGAGGTCGCTGGCCATTGAGGAGCGGGCGGGCGAGGACATCATCGCGGGCCTGCGCGCCAGGGGTCATGACGTGAGCGTCCGGGCACCGTGGTCGCTCGGCCGGCTGAGCGCGGTCTCGCGGTCCGGCGGCATGCTGTACGCGGCCGCTAACCCGCGCGGCATGCAGGGCTACGCCGCCGGACGCTAGCAGCCAGGCGCGGGCGGACAGGCGCGGGCGGACAGGCGGCTGTCAGCGGTCGCGGGTCATCCAGGTCGGGATCACCATGGCGGCAGCGAAGACGGCACCCGCGGCCGCCGCGATCCTGACCGCCGCCGCGGCTGGGCCGGCGGGCAGGCCGGGGAGTGCCGCAGCACCTGCGGCCAGGACAGCGAGGCCGATACCAGCGGCGATCACCGGCAGCTGGTCGATGATCAGGCGCATGCCGTCGCCCCGTTCGGCCAGATGAATCGCGAAGAGATAGCCGAGCAGGGCCACGCCGAGTACCACCGTGTACCAGGGCCGGGCCGGGTGCATCGCCTCCAGCACTGCGGCCGCGATGATCAGCACTTCCGCCCACGGGACAGCGCGGAGAAAGCTGAGGGCATACCGGGTCAGCCGGTCCCCGGGCGGCTCGAAGACGCCTGCCGGCGCTGCGACGCCGCGTACCGCCAGCTCGATAAGGCTGCAGGCAGCCGAGACGAGCGCGACAATCAGCAGCGCCGCCGGGCCCGCGCCCGACCGGGCTGGCAGCGCCGACCAGAGAGCCGACAGGGCGGCCAGGAGGCCGACAGGGACGAGCTGTCGCCAGCGAGTCCTGTGCCGTCCCGGCGAGCGGCCCTCGCGCGGGCCGGCGGAGGCAGCCGATGTCATGTGCGGACCACCATGGTGCGCCGGGAGAACGGCATGAGCGCGTCGTCCAGGCTGCTTACGCCATCCCAGTGGACGACCGGCACGCCCAGCTCGGTCATGCTGAACCGGACCGCGTCCTGCTCGAGCCGCCATAGCCGTCCGGTCAGGCTGGACATCCGGCTGCCGTCGTGCTCTGGCCCGGCGTTCAGCACATCGACCACCACCACGGGGAATCCGCGTTCCCGCAGATCCCGCAGCGACTCGATGATGCGCGGGTCCAGCAGCGGGCTGAAGACCAGGACTAGCGACCCCGGTGGCAGCGCGGCGCGTGGCAGCCGGGCGATCTCCGGGGTACGCTCCCAGCCGCTCGGGGTCGACACCAGCAGCTGCAGCAGCCGGTTCAGGTGCCGCCGGCCCTGGCCGGGACCGATCCAGCTGAGCTTGCTCCCGAACACGATCAGCCCTACCCGGTCCCGCGCGGCCAGGTAGCGCAGGACGGTCCCGGCGACGCCGCGAAGGACGAGGTCCAGCGAACTGTGCCCTGGCTCGCCGACGTCGGTGGTCGCGTCGGCGATCACGACGATGTTCTGGATCCGCTCGGCCGAGAAGGTGCTCAGGTGCAGCGATCCGTACCGGGTGGTCGCTGACCAGTTCACCCGCCGCTGCCGGTCGCCGGGCACGAACTCGCGGATGCCGGCGAACTCCACTCCATCGCCGGTAGCCCTGGCCGGGTGCTCACCGAGTCGGCTGGGCAGCTTGCTCAGCACGATGGTGCTCCGCAGTTGCGCCGGGTCCGGACGGCAGTCGGTCCAGGGCAGGCTGACGTGCACGATGCCCTCGGTTACGCGGTACCGGTCAGACAGCGTCACCGTGACGAGTCCGATCGGGCGGTAACCCCAGCGACCCGCCGAGAACGGCAGCCGCACATGCCTGACCTGCGCCTTCCGCGGCCCTGCGGCGGTCTCATCAGCGGACGGCGCATCCGGCGGAATCGTGAGCCTCGGGCTGGCCGTGATCAGCTCGGCCGGCTCAAGCTCGATCTCGGCGACATAGGGACCCTGACCGCCGATATCAAGGAGGACTGCCGAGTCTGCACCCTCAATCGTCTGCACGTCCAGCAGCCTCGTTCGAACGGCGAGCTGGGCAGGCCGGCTGCCGTGCGAGGAGGCGAGGAGCAGGAGCGCCGGAGCTGACAGGGCGACAAACTCCGGCCTGCGGGCAATGACAGCAATCGCGAGGCCTGCCAGTGCGAGCGTCAGCAGCCTGCGGCCATGGGCCGACAGGCCCCAGCGCACCGGGGCGCTGCGGTAGGCGGCCGGATCAGCGGGCTCAGGCAAGAGCAGCCGCCGGGTCAGCGCGCGGTGTGGGGACGGTGTCCAGAACCTGGGCGATCACATCCTCTGACCGCACCTGCCGTGCCCACAGCTCTGGCCGCACTGTGATGCGGTGGGCCAGGGCGGGCACGGCGATGGTCTTCACGTCATCCGGGATCACATAGTCGCGCTGCCGGAGCAGGGCCTGCGCCCGCGCAAGCTGAACGAGCGCCAGCCCGCCGCGGGGGCTCGCGCCTACCTGGATCTGGGCGTGATGACGAGTCGCCTGGATGAGCGCCACCACGTAGTCCAGCAGGTCGGGTGCGACTTCGACCTGCTCGACCGATTCCCGCATGGCGATCAGCTCGGCGGCGTTGGTCACCGGATTCAGCCGGGCGGCCTCCTGCCGCCGGTCGAGGCGCCGCTGCAGCATCGCGACCTCGTTCTCAGTGGTCAGGTAGCCGAGGCTGAGCCGGATCAGGAAGCGGTCCAGCTGTGCTTCGGGGAGCTCGTAGGTGCCCTCGTACTCAATCGGGTTGTCAGTGGCCAGCACGACGAACGGCTTCGGCAGCGGCCTGGTCACTCCGTCCATGCTGACCTGGCTCTCGCCCATGGCCTCGAGCAGCGCGGCCTGGGTCTTCGGCGGCGTGCGGTTGATCTCGTCCGCGAGCAGAAGCTGGGTGAAGACCGGTCCCGGCCGGAAGACCATCTGCGCGGTTCGCTGGTCGTACAGCGGCGCGCCGACGACGTCTGACGGGAGGAGGTCGGGGGTGAACTGGATCCGGGCGAAGTCCAGCCCGAGCGCGGTCGCGAACGACCGGGCAATCAGTGTCTTGCCGAGACCGGGCAGATCCTCGAGCAGGACGTGGCCGCCAGCCAGGATGCCGGTCAGCACCAGGTCGAGGCTGCGGCGATGGCCGACGACAGCCCGCTCTACCTCGGCGAGCACCGCCGAGCACCGCTCGGCGGTCTGGCCGGGGGTGAGGGCAATGGCTGGTTCTGTCACAGGTGCTCCAGTCGGTCGAGGATGGCCGCCAGCGTTCGCGGCGGGATGCCGCGCTGGCCCTGCTCGGATTCGGCTGGCCGCTCGGGATCTAGCCAGTACCACAGCGCACCGTCCCGGCCGCCGGGCAGCAGCGCCGCGCGAGCGGCCGCCGGGTCGGCGTACAGGCTGATGCCGCGCCGCTCGGCTAGCCGCGCCGCGAGCAGATGCTGCAGTGTCTGACGCAACTCGGCGTCATAGCTGACCATGCTCGCGGTCGCGTCGGTCAGCATGCCCCGCTTGCGCCAGAAGCCGATGAAGCTCGTGCGGCCACGCTCGCCGCGCCGGTCCTGCTCCTCGTCCGGTGCTGCCGACGTTGACGGCGGGACGAGAATCCGCAGCACCACCAGGATCACCGCTCCCCAGCCGATCAGCGCGATCTCAGCAGCGCCCTGGCCTGCGTAGCCGTAGATCGCCACGCCGCTCGCAGCGATCAGGCAGGCGAGGATGACGAGCTCAGGCGCGCATGCCCGCCAGCCGCCTGCCGGCCGCTGGCCGGCCGGGCTGGCGGGGCCGGAGGCTGGCGGGCTGGCAGGCCGGCGCCTGCCGTCCGGCCCCCGCGGGAGCGTGGGTCGCTCATCGGGCGCCTCCCGTGCCGCCGGCCGCTCGCGCGGCGCCACCGACCGTGCCAGCGTCCGTCCCGGCCGTCGGAGCCGCGTCAGCACGCCCGCCGGCCCGCCCGGCCAGCTCCGCTGAGATCGCGTCGAGCGCCAGGCTGGCCTCGTTCCGCGCCGCCGGGCGCAGCGCGTGGCTGGAGAATCTGGCCTCATAGAACAGCGCGACCAGGGCGGCCGCGGCGGGACCCTGAAGCAGGCCGCTGGTCTGCGCCCGGCCCAGCAGTTCGTCCGCTGTCTCGGCGGCGCCGCGGACCGCGCCGGCCCTGGCCAGGCTCCCCTCCATCGCCACGTAACAGGCAATGATGGCGGCGCGGGCATCGTCAACCGCACGCAATGCCAGCCGTCCGGAGTCGACAGCCTGCTGGAGGCTGACTTCCTCCGAGGCGATCTCCAGCTCGGCGTCATATCCGGCAGGTGCCCGGCGCCGCTGCCTGAGTACCAGCACGCAGGCCGCGATAGCGACCAGCAGGACCACGGCCAGGAGTCCGTACAGCAGGAAGGTCAGGTCCGGCGGCGAAACGCGACGGGGAAGGGGCTTGACCCGGAACCGCTTCAGTACCCCCGGCTTGAGGCGCAGCGGCTGGCCGCTTGCCGGTCCCGAGCTTCACGCCGGCGAAAGCCAGGATGGCGAGGATGGTGACGACGCCGATCGCGACCCCGATGGTGTTGTGCAGCCATCGCCGCAGCTCAGCCGCAGGATAGGGCGCCTGCGGCACTCGGCGTCGCAGCCACCTGACCGCGAGCAGCAGCAGCACAAGGACGCCGTCGAGCGCGCCCCAGATGACGGAGCTGTGCTGACGCCAGGGCCCGGTCCAGGTGGGGTGACTGATCGCGGCGCCGGCGCCGAGCATGACGACGATCAGCAGCAGCCCGGCCAGGGCCAGGCGCGCGTAGCGTGCCGTGAGCGAGTGCCTGGCAGCCCGGCGGTCGGTCACGGCGCCAGCTTCCCCGTAGGCCACCGAAGTTCCTGTCGAGTCGGTCGTGTTCCCTCCGCCTTCGGCATCTTACGCAAAACAGTTCAGTTCCGGCAGGTCAGCTGCGGCTTGAGCGCGGGCCGGCCAGGCCGTCCGGTGCAGCCGGAGCTAGCGCGGGGTGCTGTCGTCCGGGCGGAAGGCCGGCCCGTGGCCGGGGATGATGACCGCGGCCAGGGCCAGGATGCGGGCCCGGCTGGCCGCCAGCACGGCTGCGTCGGGGGCAAACGGGTCGTCGGCCGGGCCGTCCTGCCCCCACCAGGCGTGCGTGCAGGCATGCACGCCGTCCGGGGTGGCCGCGAGCGTCGTGATGTCCTCAGGAGTGTGGCCCGGCGTGGCGATCAGCGCCACCGACGGACTCAGGTGGTAGCCATCCGCCTCCCGGCTGAGCCACAGGTCGCCGTCGTAGATCGCCCAGTGATCATGGATCCGGGCGGCGGGGAACAGCGCTGCGTTGACCGTGTGATCGGGGTGGTGGTGGCTGAATACGACGTCAGTTACCGACCCGGGCAGTACGCCGTGCGCACCGAGCGAGGTCAGCAGCTCAGACCGCGAGGCGACCATGCCCGGATCGACGATCACGACCACGTTCCCGTCCTGGATGAGCGTGATGGTGCTGGCGACGCGCTCGCCGCCCGCCTCCTCGCGGGCATAGCCCGCGTGCAGCACGTGCACGGCGGCAGTACCAGCCTGCGGGAACGTGGTGTCGTCCATGGCGGATCCAGCCGGCCCTAGCCTGCAGCACCGGCCTTGGCGGCGGCTTTCAGCTCTTTCTTGTACGCGCGGACCGCGGCGAGCGAGGTGTCGTCGACGATGTCAGCCACCGAGTAATGCGAGCCTTCCGCGCCGAACGGCTCTGCTGCCTCGCGCCAGCCGTCCGGCCGGACGCCGAGCTGCTTGCCGAGGAGCGCGGCGAAGATCCGCGCCTTCGCGCCGCCGAATCCGGGCAGTCCGGCGAGCCTGGTGACCAGATCAGAGCCGGATGTGGCACCCGTCCAGACCGCAGCCGGGTCGCCGTCGTAGCGGTCCATGATCAGCCGGGCCAGGTCCTGCGTGCGGGCAGCCATGGCCTTCGGGAACCGGTGCAGCGCCGGGCGCTCCGAGAAGAGGACCGTCAGTGCCTCAGGGTCGAATTCGGCCAGCTCAGCCGCAGTGGGCTCGTGGCCGAGGCGCCGGACGAGTTCCAGCGGAGAGCTGAAAGCCTTCTCCAGCGGCACCTGCTGGTCGAGCAGCATGCCGATCAGCAGGGCCAGCGGATTCCGGGTGAGCAGCTCATTTGCCTCGGCCTCGACCGGCAGGGAAAGAGTCATGGGTGACATCATCTACCATCGAGCGCAGTCGCAGGAACCCGCTGGCTGGGCGGCCGCGGCTGGGCCGGGAACTACCGGCCCGGCGGGAGAGTTGACAATTCAGGGAACTTCGTTCCCGGAGGGAGCCCGGCATGACACCGCATCTCAGGTATGGCCTCATCGGGGTCGCTATCGGGCTGATCCTGTTCATCATCAATCCGTGGCTTGCCATCGCTGTCATTGCTGCCGCCATTGCCATCCCGGTGATCGCCTACCGCATGCTGTCGCCTGAGCAGCGCCGGCGGCTGCGCCAGAACCGGCAGCGCAAGCAGCTGGGCCCCTAGACCAGCGGGTTTCCCGAGCTTCAGCCGCAGGCAGGGCTGAAGCCGTCAGGGCTGGCCGGGCTGCCAGAAGTCCGGGAAGTCGCGCGGCGCCTCCGGGCCGTCGTAGTGCGCCAGCGGCCGGAAGATGCGGTTGTCGGCGACCTGCTCGAGCACGTTGGCCATCCAGCCGATGATCCGGCTGCAGGCGAAGGTCGCGGTGAACATCTCCCGCGGCAGGCCGGCGGCCTCGAGCACCACGCCGGCGTAGAACTCGACGTTCGCATACAGCTCCCGGCCCGGCTTGAGCTCGGCCAGCAGCTCGACGGCGGTCTTTTCCACCAGCTCGGACAGCTCGACGCGGTCGCTGTTCAGCTCCCTGGCGACCTCGTGCAGGAGCGCCGAGCGCGGGTCGATCGTCTTGTAAATGCGGTGCCCGAAGCCCATCAGCTTGTCGCCGTGCTCGATAGCGTCGCGCAGCCACGGCTCGGCGTTGTCGGCCGTCCCGATCGCGTCCAGCATGTCGAACACGCGGGCCGGCGCTCCGCCGTGGAACGGGCCGGAGAGCGCCCCGAGCGCGCCGGTTACGACCGCGCCCAGGTCGGCACCGGACGAGGCGATGACCCGCGAGGTGAACGTCGAGTTGTTGAAGCCATGGTCGATGGTGAGCATGAGGTAGCGCTCGACCGCGTACCTGCTGCGCTCGCCCGGCAGCTCGCCGGTGATCATGTACAGGTAGTTGTCGCTGTAGCCGAGGTCGGCGCGCGGCTGCACCACCTCCTGGCCGCTGGCCAGCCGGAACAGCTGCGCTGCCAGCACCGGCATGATGGCCGACAGCCGGGCGGCCTGCTCCGCTGTCTGCGCGTCGGTCTGGTCGGTCCACGGACGGCAGCCCATGGCCTGGGCGGCAACGGAGATCGCGCTGCGCAGCGATGCCAGCGAGCCGGGCGGGCTGAGCCGCGCGATCGCCGGCAGCAGATCGGCAACACCGTCGGGGAGCACCCGCAGCGCCGCCGTCTCGCGCACGAAGTCGGCGCGCTGCTGCGCCGTCGGGAGCTCGCCCCGCAGCAGCAGGTACCAGGCGTCCTCGACCCGCCCGCGCCGCGCGATGTCCACGGCGTTATAGCCGCGGTAATGATAAAAGCCCTTCCGGCCGAGGACGTCAGAGACGGTGGTCCGGGCCACGGATACGCCGGCCAGTCCGGCGGGCGCCTCGTACGGCGCGGCGGCTACGTCTGCTGAGGCGTTCATGGCTCTCCTTAGGGGGCAGCGCGAGGGGAACTCATCTAATATTGATCGCGGCGCAGAAGATGTGTCAATATTGATTAAAATCAATGTTGTCGTCGGTCCGTCAGGAAGGTTTTTGCCGTAAACGTGGCGGCTTAGACACGCGGCGGGTCGCAATCTGAATCACATCGGCGCGAGACGGGCAGGAGCGCGATGACCGAGTGGATCGGCGCCGCCGAGGCTGCGCAGCGGCTGGGCATCAAGCAGGCAAGCCTGTATGCCTACGTCAGCCGGGGTGTGCTGAGCCGGCGCCGCGAGACAGAAGGCAGGGCCAGCATGTTCGACGCCGGAGAGGTCGACGAGCTTGCCCGCCGCGGCCGCCCGCGACGCGTCGGCAGCCCGGCTGAGCTGCTGTTCGAGTCCGCGCTGACCGAGCTCACCAGCACCTCACAGCGCTACCGCGGATTCGATGCCGGCGAACTGGCGCTGCGGCGGACGTTCGAGGACGTCGCGATGCTGCTGTGGACAGGATCCCTGCCGGAGCCGGCTGGTCAGCGCGAGCGCCCCCCTCGCCAGCCGGGCGCACGCCAGCCGGACGCCAGCTGGCCAGCGCGCCGGCCTGGCCGGCTGGCAGGCGACGCCTGAGGCGCTTGCGGCTGGCCGCGCCGCCCAGGCAGCCCTCCCGGCCGGCACCCTGCCGCTGGAGCGGCTGCAGGTCATCGTTCCCGCGCTGGCGGCAACCGACCAGTTCCGGCTGCACCTGGACCTGCCTGCCGTGGTCGCAGCGGGGAAGGCGCTGATCGCCGGCATGACCGACGCGCTGCCCGAGGCGGGCAAGCACCGGGCTGGCGAGGCCAGCCTGCCGGCCGCGGAGGACGCGGGGGCAGTGGCGGCGGGGGCAGTGGCGGCGGGGACAGTGGCGGCGGGGGGAGCGGCCGTGGTCGGGAGTGGCCGCGGGGGCAGTGGCCGCGCGGCTGGCGCCGAAGCTGTGCACGGGCCCGGTCCCGCCCGGGCTGCTCCCGGTGCTGAATGCGGCGCTCGTGCTGGTGGCTGATCACGAGCTGGCCGCCTCGACGCTCGCGGCCAGGGTCGCGGCATCCATGCGGGCCGATCCGTACGCTGTCGTCGCGACCGGTCTCGGCGCGATGGGCGGCGCCCTGCATGGCGGCGCCGCGCTCGGTGCTGAGCTGATGCTGAGCGGCGCCGCCTCCCCGGCGGATGCGCCGCAGGTAGTCGGCGATGTGCTCCGCCGGGGCGAGAGGCTGCCGGGTTTCGGGCATTTCGTCTACAAAGAGGGCGATCCGCGAGCGAACCTGCTGCTCCGGCTTATTGCCGAGTTCGCGCCGGACTCGCCGCAGCTGGCCATCGCGTCGGCGGTGACCGAGGAGGCGCGCGGCCGGGCGCTGCCAGAGCCCAACATCGAATTCGCGCTCGCGGTGCTCGCGGGCGTGGCCGGGATGATCCGCGGCGCGGGAGAGGCGATCTTCGCAACTGGCCGCACGGCCGGCTGGCTGGCGCATGCGCTGGAGGAGTACGAGCGCAACATTCCGATCCGCCCGCGCAGTGTTTACACTGGCCCGAGGCCGTGACCTGACGTGGCACACCGGCGTGTGCGTCGCACGGCAGATGGGCAGGTCTGGCAGAGATGATCGAGATAATTGCCATTGACACGCCCTCGCTCGGCGACCGCGGTTACCTGGCGACCGACGGCACCGTGGCGGTCGCCGTGGATGTCCAGCGCGACTTCGACCGGGTCGCGAAGCTGGCGGCCGATCGCGGCGTCACGATCACGCACGTGCTCGAGACGCACATCCACAACGACTACGTGACTGGCGGCCTGGCACTGGCGCGTGCCGTCGGTGCGGAGTACCTGGTCAACGGCGCGGACCCGGTGTCATTCGACCGGACGCCGGTCACGGACGGCGAGCTGCTCCGGGTGGGCGACATGCGCGTCCAGGCGATCGCGACACCCGGCCACACGTTTACCCACCTGTCCTACGTCCTCAGCGCCGGGATCGCCGGCGGAGAAGGGCCGGCGGGCGCGACCGGGCAGGTCCTGGCGGTTTTTACCGGCGGATCGCTGCTGAACGGGTCCACCGGCCGGACGGACCTGCTCGGCGCTGACCATAAGGTCGCGCTGTCCAGGGCTCAGTTCGCCTCCGCCCGCCGCCTGGCCCGCGAGCTGCCCGACGCCGTGCCGGTGTGCCCGACTCATGGCTTCGGCAGTTTCTGCTCGGCCACCCCGACTGCGGGCGGACCGTCCACGATCGGCGACGAGAAGCGCCGCAACCCCGCGCTGACCAGCACTGAGGCCGACTACGTCCGCGAGCTGCTGGCCGGGCTCGACGCCTACCCGGCCTATTACGCGCATATGGGACCGGCCAACCTGGCCGGCCCGGCGGCGCCTGACCTCGTTGCGCCGCGCCCGGCCAGTGCAGGTGAACTGCGCCGCCGGATCGAGGCCGGCGAGTGGGTTGTCGACCTGCGGTCAAACCGGGCCTTTGCCGCCGGGCACCTGCGCGGCACGCTGAACTTCGAGCTGAGCGACAGCATGGTGACCTACCTGGGCTGGCTGATCCCGTGGGGGACGCCGCTGACGCTGATCGGCGATACCCCGGCCGCCGTCGAGGACGCGGTGCGTGACCTGTGCCGGATCGGCATCGACCGGATCGAGGCGGCAGCGACCGGGGAGCCAGCGCTGTGGGCGGCCGGCGAGACGCTTGACTCGTTTGCGACGGCCGACTTCGCCGCCCTGGCCGGGCATGCCGATCGCGGCTCGCTGGTGGTCCTGGACGTCCGCAGGGACAGCGAATGGGCGGACTCGCACCTCGACAGCGCGGTGCATATCCCGCTGCACCAGCTCGGCGACCGGATGAGCGAGCTCCCGCGCGGCGAGATCTGGGTGCACTGTCAGGCTGGCTACCGGGCGGCGATAGCGGCGTCGATGCTGGCCGCGGGCGGCCGGGACGTGGTCGCTATTCATGATGACTTCAGCTCCGCGCGCGAGGCTGGCCTGGTGATGCGGCCCGCCTGACCGCACCGCGGCCGCGCGGGAATGCGGCAGGCGCTGCCGCCGCTTATGCGTGGCAGACCTGAATGGAGAATTCTGATGGCCGTCCGCCGACTTAATCACGCTGTGCTGTACGTCCGTGACCTCGCCGCGAGCGTCGACTTCTACACGTTCGCGCTTGGCTTCGAGGTAGCCATGGAGATGCCGGGGCAGGCCGCGTTCCTCCGGGCGCAGGGGACGGCCAACGATCACGATCTCGGCTTGTTCGCGGTGCCCGACGGCCAGCTGCAGGCCGGCCACTACCTCGGCCTGTATCACCTGGCCTGGGAAGTCGGCACGCTGGCAGAGCTAGCTGGCGTCCGGGAGCGCCTGGTCGCGCGGAGCGCCCTGGTCGGATCGAGCGATCACCGCGTCTCGAAGTCGCTGTACGCCAAGGACCCGAGCGGGATTGAGTTCGAGGTCATGTGGCGGGTGCCTGCCGAGAACTGGGCGGAGGAGACCGCCGGGGGCTCGATGATCATGCCGCTGGACCTCGAGGGCGAGATTGCCAGGTGGGGCGACCGGGTGACCGGCGCCGCGGCGGGCTCGGTTACCTGACAGCTCGCCGGCCAGCTCGTGGATGCCGCGCTGGCGGGGTAATGGCGCCACCAATCAGGCATCGACGGGAGGGCGCGGGCGGGCAGTGTCAGGCGGGCAGTGTCAGGCGGGCAGTGCCCGGCCGGAGTCCTGCGGTCTGGTGCTGACCTCCACCGTGCCCTTGTAGCCGATGCCGCGGATATGCACCACCGGGGCGCTGGCGGGCAGCCGGCCTTCCAGGTCTTCCTCAGCCGACCAGCCCTTGCTGACGCCGAAGCCCTCCAGATCCACCCTGACGCCGAGCGGGACAAGCACGTCTATGCGCGACTTGTAGGCGACCGCGAACACGGTCGTCACCGGTGCGGTCAGCTCGGCCGCGCGCAGATCGAGGTGGCCGTTGCCCTTGTAGACGATCGCGCGGAACCGCTCGGGCACACGCCACCGGCCGCCGCGCCGGATCGAGCTCTTGTACGCGATCGCGAACCGGCCGGGCGGGCGGCCCGCGACGGCCGGGCTGATGGCCGGCGTGGTCCCCGACGCCTGCGGCAGGTCAGCGGTCAGCGGCGCGAGGTCGCTGCTCAGCCGGGCCGTCAGCGCAGCCCTGGTCCGGTGGTCGAACTCGTCGTCGTCAAGCCTGCCCTCGGCGAACGCCTCCTGCAGTCGCTGCACGACCGCATCCCTGTCCCGGTCGCCGGCCCGCATCGCGGCTGCCTGTGCCGCTGCCTGTGCAGTCGGCAGCAGCAGGCCGGCCTGCACAGTCGGCTCCACAGCTGGCTGCGGGACAGGCGCGGGTTCCGGCTGCATGGTGCTGTCTCCTCTAAGTTGAGATGTATCTCAAGAGGATTATCCTAAGTCAGGCCGCCCCCTCGCGCCACTGGCCAGGGGATGGCATTCCGAGCGCGTCGGGCTGGCCGGCGGCCCGTCAGCGGCCCGCCAGCTCCGCGTACAGCTGCGCGGTCTGGGCGGCGATGGCGGCCCAGCTGAACTCGGCGACAGCCCGCTCGCGCCCGCGGGCCCCGAACGCCGCCGCCAGGCCAGGATCGCGGATCACCGAGTTGATGGCCGTGGCCAGCGCCTCCGGCTCGCCGGGCGGGACCAGCAGCCCGGTCTCGCCGTCGGCGACAACCTCCGGATCCCGCCCACAGCCGATGCGACGACGGCGCAGCCGCACGCCATCGCCTCGAGGTTGACGATGCCGAGCGGCTCGTACTCAGACGGGCAGGCGAACACCGTGGCGTTGCTGAGGATCTGGATCACCTCAGGCTTAGCCAGCATGCCCGGCAGCCAGATCACCCCGGACCTGGTCGCACGCAGATGCTCGACCAGCCCGGTTACCTCCGCCTGCAGCTCGGCGGTGTCCGCCTGACCTGCGCAGAGCACGAGCTGCGCTGACGGGTCGATCCACTCCGCCGCGCGCAGCAGCACCGGCAGGCCCTTCTGCCGCGTGACCCGCCCGACAAAGACGACCGACGGCTCGGCGGGATCGATGCCGAGCCTGTCGAGCACGTCCCGGCCATGATCGGGCTGATACTCGTCCGCGTCGATGCCGTTGTAGATCACCCGCACGCGGTCGGCCGGCACCTCCGGGTAACACGCGCGGATGTCGGCCGCCATGCCGTTCGACACCGCGACGACGGCAGCGGCCGACTCGATCGCGGTGCGCTCGCACCAGCTGGACAGCGAGTACCCGCCGCCGAGCTGCTCGGCTTTCCACGGCCGCAGCGGCTCCAGCGAGTGCGCGGTCATGACGTGCGGCACGCCGTACAGCAGCGAGCTCAGGTGGCCGGCCAGGCTGGCGTACCAGGTGTGCGAGTGCACCAGGTCGGCGCCGCCGACGGCCGCTGTCATCGCCAGGTCGGTCGAGATGACCTGCAGCGCGGAGCTCGCGGCGGACAGCTGCTCCCACGGCTGGTGCGCGATGGCGTCCGGCCGGGGCGCGCCCTGGCAGTGCACCGTGAGATCGACCAGGCTGGCCAGCGACCGTGCCAGGTACTCGACGTGCACGCCAGCGCCGCCGTAGACCTCGGGCGGGTACTCCCTGGTGAGCATGGCGACCCGCAGCCGCTGCGCGGGAAGCGGGGCCGGCCGGGTCACGAGGCCTGCTCCCGTCATGACCGCGCTCTGGTCACAGCGGCACGTCCTGGCCCTTGCCCACCACCGTGATGCCGCCATCGGAGACGACGAAGCCGCGGTCTCGGTCGTGGTCCTTGTCGACGCCGATCACGGCTCCCTCGGGGACGTTCACGTTCTTGTCGATGATCGCGTTCTCGATGACCGCGTGCCGCCCGATCTTGGTGTTGTGCAGCAGCACCGCGCGCTCAACCCTGGCCCAGCTGTTAACGCGCACGCCAGGGGAGAGCACCGCGTCGCGGACCAGGCCGCCGGACACGATCACGCCGTTGCTGACCACGCTGTTGATCGCACGGCCGACGCGGTCGCCGCTGTCGTGCACGAACTTGGCCGGCGGCTGGGACGGCACCGCGGTCAGGATCGGCCACCTGTCGTTGTACAGGTTGAACACCGGGTGCACCGCGCACAGGTCCATGTGCGCGTCGAAGAAGGAGTCAAGCGTCCCGACGTCCCGCCAGTACCCCGCGTCGCGCTCCTCCGCGCCGGGCACCTTGTTGTCGAGGAAGTCGTAGACCTGTGCCGCGCCTTTCTTAACCAGCATCGGCACGATGTCCCCGCCCATGTCGTGGCGGCTGCTGTCGTCGGCGGCGTCCTCGCGCAGCGAGTCCACCAGCACGTCGGCCGAGAAGATGTAGATGCCCATCGAGGCGAACGCCATGTCCGGGCGGCCGGGCATCGCGGGGGGGTCGGCCGGCTTCTCCAGGAAGGCGTCGATTGTGCGCCCGTCCGGTCCGACCCGGATGACGCCGAACGCCGTTGCCTCCTCGCGCGGCACCGGGATGGCCGCCACAGTGACGCCGGCGCCGCCCGCGACGTGCTGGTCGATCATCTGCTGCGGGTCCATCCGGAAGACGTGATCGGCACCGAAGACCGCGACGATGTCGGGCTGGTCGTCGAAGATCAGATTGAGGGACTGGTAGATCGCGTCCGCCGACCCGGTGTACCAGTGCGGGCCGAGCCGCTGCTGGGCCGGCACCGGTGTCACGTAGTTGCCGAGCAGGCTGCTCAGCCGCCAGGTCGTGGTGATGTGCCGGTCCAGGCTGTGGCTCTTGTACTGGGTGAGCACGCAGATGCGCCGCATGCCCGAGTTGACCAGGTTGGAGAGCGCGAAGTCGACCAGCCGGTACAGGCCGCCGAACGGCACTGCGGGCTTTGCCCGGTCCGCAGTCAGCGGCGCCAGGCGCTTGCCCGCACCGCCGGCCAGGACCATGGCCAGCACCCGGGACTGGGATACCTCCATATGCGCAGCCATATCCACCTCCTGGACCACTATGCCCGCCAGCGCGCTGGCTACCAGTCTGGTCCGCGAAGGCGGAGAAAAGTATCCCTGGCGGCTATGCCGGCCGAGTTACCCGGATCTTGGACTGCTCGTGGCCGGTGGTTTCCCAGTCCGCCATGTACTCGGCCTGCAGCCCGTACTTGCGGGCCAGGTCAATAAGGGTCTGCGTGCGGTAGTAGAAATCCTCCCGCAGGACCTGATGCTCCGCGCCCTCGGTCCGGTCGAAGGTGAAGTCGAAGAAGCCGCCAGGCGCCATCACGCGGCCGATATGCGACAGGCACTCCTCGATCACCGGCAGCGGCGAGTGCGAGAAAACGCTGTGCGCGTGCACCGCATCGAAGTGATCGTCGGGCAGGAAGTCCAGCCGGAGGTCACTCACCAGGCTCAGATGCGGCAGCTTGCGCTGCAGGCCGAACTCCACCACGGTCCGCTGCGCGGCCAGCAGGATGTCCGGCGAGATGTCGGTGCCGTAGTAGTTGCCGGAGTCGAGGTAGTCGATGAACAGCCGGCCGCGCAAGTTGCCGCAGCCGATCTCCAGCATTCGCATATCCGGCTTGAGGCCGTGGTCGGCCAGGTAGTCGAACTGCAGCTGACCGATCTTGAGCCAGGACTCGCGGGACTTGCTGCCCACGGCGAGGTCGTGGCTGCGGCTGGCGTCCGAGCGCATAACCGCGCGGTAGTAGCTGACGTGGTCGCGGGTCGTCAGCCAGAGCAGGGTGTCGCGGCCGCGGCGGCGCGCGTATCCGGTGATGCGATCCGGGTTGCGGATCGCATAGGCAATCTTGTAGCCCAGGCGGGAGCGATTCTTCCCATGCACGGACTCAGGCTAGGCACACCGCCGCCAGCGCGGGGCAAAGTGCGCCGCCCGCGCCACCATTACTACCATCGCATTACCTCTGGCAGACCGGCTCTTGACCGACGTCAGCGTCCGCTGTCGCGAGCTAAACGGGTGGCCTGCCGTCCGGCCCGGCGTCCTGGTGATGCCTGGAGGTTGCCCTCGTCGCCAGCAGCCGCGCTGTGTGCACCCCGGCGCCCAGCACGATGCCCCAGATGAGCGCCTCGCCGAGGCCGACCTGCGGGTCCTCGGGGTGCTCCGGCGGCTCCTTGCCGGTGACCTTCTTCCAGCCGAAGAAGAGCACCTTGCGCGCCGCGAAGGCAGCGCCGGCGCCGACCAGCGCGGTAACCACGCGGCTGCCTGCACTGGCCTTGCCCGCGCTGCTCTTGCCTGCCATCAGCCCGTCCTCCCTAGCGCGTGTCTCGCGGGCCGTCCGCCTCTTTCTCCGAGGCGGGGCGCAGCCCCGGCTGTGGTGATCATGTCATGGTCACGCCGCCGGGGCTGACCACGGGGCGTGAACTCTCGATTGCGGCCGCTAGCTCGGCCGGGTGCCTGGTCGCCAGCAGCCAGTACGGCACTGCCGGGTCCGGGCCTGTGACCTCGACGTAGACCGAGCGCGACAGGTAAGGCCTGATCAGAACGAAAGCGCTCGGGTCGGCACGCGGCCCCCGCAGTGCCCGGGTCTGCGCCTCGTCCAGTGCCCTGACCTCGCCGGCCAGGGCCGTCGGGAGGGCCGAGCCCGCCACGACGATCTCGCCTGCCGTCACCTCGATGACCGCGCGTCCCCAGTTCAGCAGGAAGGCCGCGGTGATCAGGATCAGCGCGCCAAAGACGGCGATGGTGATGACAAGGTCGAATCCCGTCCATACGATCGCGCCAAACGTCAGCATGGTGATCATCCCGACCACCCACCAGAGCGGCGGCGCGAACAGGCGCTCGCGGTACAAGTGCATGGCACCACCGTAGTTGGTTACATGTACTGCATGACGGGCCGGTTGAGTGGAGAGGCCGGCGACGAGCCGGTGACAGCGGATGGCGATCAGCCGGTGGTGACGGGCGGCGAGCACACGGGCAGCGAGCACACGGGCAGCGAGCACATGGGCAGCGAGCACGCGAGCGAGCAGCCGGCGGGCGATCAGGCGGCCGGCGGCTGGCGGAGGCCGCTGCCCAGCCGCCGCGCGGCTCTGGGCAGCCTGGCGCCGGCCAGCCCGGCGCCAGCGTCCGCGGCGCGCTGCGGCGGATCTGGCGGCCTGCCTGGATGCTGGCGGGCAGCGACTCCGGTGCCGTCGCGGCAGCCTCGGCCGCGGCTGCAGGCACGGCCGCTGGCGGTCAGGCCGAGGCCGACGCCGAGGCCGAGGTCGAACCGGCCCTGCGGAGCCCGGACTCCCAGGTACCCAGGCTGCTGCGGCAATCGGCTGCCTGGTCCTGGCGGCTGCTGCTGACCGGGCTCGTCATCTACCTCGCCTTCCGGCTGGCCGAGCACCTGCGGCTGGTGGTCCTGCCCTTCATTGCCGCGCTGCTGCTGAGCGCGCTGCTGCAGCCGCTAGCCGCCTGGCTGCGCCGCCGCGGCATGTCCGACCTGGCGTCGACCTGGTGCGCCTTCGGCCTCATGATCGTCGTGATCGGCGGCGCGGGCTGGCTCGTCGTGACCCAGATCAGCGACACGTACCCGGTGCTGTTCTCCGAGGTGCAGAAGACGGCGGACCAGCTGCAGCGCTCGCTGGCGGGACCGCCATTCCATCTGAACGCCACCCGGCTCTCAAAGCTCAGTACCGACGTACTCAACTACATCTCCCAGCACAAGTCGCGTCGTCGCCGGCACCGTGCTGACCGGCGGCAAGTACGCGCTGGAGTTCCTGGCCGGGACTGTGCTGACCCTGTTCATCAGCTTCTTCCTGATCAAGGACGGCCGCCGGATCTGGCGGTTCCTGATCAGCGGGATGCGGCCGGAGGCCAGGCGGCGCGCGGGCAACGCGGGTGACGCGGGCTGGCGGGCGCTGGTGAACTACATCCGGGGCACGACCGTGGTGGCGGCTATCCACGCCCTGTTCATCGGCCTGGCGCTCTGGCTGCTCGGCGTGCCGCTGCTGGTGCCGCTGATCGTGCTGGTCTTCCTTGCCGCCTTCATCCCGCATCATCGGCATCCTGGTGGTGGGCGCTCTGGCGATCCTGGTGGCGCTCGCGACCAAGGGCTGGGTCGCCGCCGTCATCCTGCTCGGCGTGTTCCTGCTGGAGAACCAGATCGAGAGCCACCTGCTGCAGCCGCTGGTCATGGGGCGCATCATCCGGCTGCACCCGCTGGCGATCATCCTCGTGCTTGCGGTGGGAGGCATTATCGCGGGCATTCCCGGCGCTATCGTCGCCGTGCCGGTCGCTGCCGTGATTACCTATGCGTGGCCCGAGCTGCGCAACGGGCAGCCGCCCTCCTAGCTGCCGGCGCCGCGGCCTGCCAGCCGGAGCTACCCAGAAGGACACCTCATCGATGGCCTGCGCCTGCACCGAGCCGGGGTCAGTGGAGATCCTGATCCGCCGGCTCGATCCTGACCTGCCGCTGCCGCAGAGCTCCCACCCGGGGGACGCCGGCAGCGACCTGTACCTCGCTGCCGACGTCGAGCTCCAGCCGGGCCAGCGCGCCCTCGTTGGCACCGGCGTGTGCATAGCGCTGCCAGCTGGGTACGCCGCGTTTGTGCATCCTCGCTCTGGCCTGGCCGCCCGGCATGGCGTGACGATCGTCAATGCACCGGGCACCGTGGACGCCGGGTACCGTGGCGAGATCAAGGTGATTCTGCTGAACACCGATGCCGAGCACCCGGTCCAGTTCCGACGGGGGGACCGGATTGCCCAGCTCGTGATTCAGAAGGTAGAACGCCCGGTATTCCGGGAAGTCACGACCCTGCCCGGATCGCAGCGCGGCGACGGAGGCCACGGCTCGACCGGCGGCCACGCGATGACCAGCGATCCGGCCGGCGACAACGAGGTCCCGGGCCGCCTTTAGGCGGGCCGGGAGGTGAGGAGCGTGCGGGGTGTTCCGACGACGCAACCGTGACGGTGAGAGCGGTTCCGGGCAGGAGCCTGGCGACGGAAACTACCCGGCAGCCGACGACGAGCTGGCGGAGCAGGACTACGCCGACGACGACTGGGACGACGAGCCCGGCGATGACGACCTGGCCGGGGACGAGTGGGACGACGAGGACGACGGCGACGCAGCGGATGAGCTGAGTCCGGCCGCCGCCGGCGATCCCGGCGCGGCTGATGGCGCCGACGCGGGAGCAGGCCCGGGCCGGGCTGACCTCGGCGACCCGGGGACCTGGACCCGGCTGCGCGACCCATCGGCCGCGAGTCCGGCCATGCTGCGCTCGGACGGCCCGTGGGACGGCGCGGGCGAGTTCCCCGCTGGCGAGCGCATCGACTTCGGCAGCCTGCTCGTGCCCGTGCGGGACGGCTTCGACGTCCAGGTCTTCGTGGCCGAGGACGAGGGCATCTCGATCGCGGTCGTGCACGAGGACAGCGCCTCCAGCTGCAGCCGTTCGCTGCCCCGCGCAGTCCGCGGGCTGTGGGACGAGGTCAGGCACGAGATCGCGGACGAGGTGGCCAAGGCGGGCGGCAGCAGCTCGGAGCAGGACGGGCCGTTCGGGCCCGAGCTGCGTGGCCATGGTCGTTCCGCAGGGCGCGGAGGGGCAGGGCATCCCGCCGCAGCCGCTCCGCTTCCTCGGCGTCGACGGCCCTCGCTGGTTCCTGCGCGGCCTGATCAGCGGCCCGGCGGCGGTGGACGCGAACCTGGCGGCGCCGTTCGAGGAGATCTTCGCCGACGTTGTCGTCGTTCGCGGCGACCATGCGGAGCCGCCGCGCAACCGCTGGAGATCAGGCTTCCGGACGAGGCCCGCCAGGTCCTGGAGGACCAGCTCGCCGCCCAGGAGGAGCCGGACCTGCTGAACCCGTTCGAGCGCGGCCCGGAGATCACCGAGACCCGCTAGCGGCCGCGCCGGCCGCGGCAGCCCGGCTCAGCCGGGGCGTTCCGTTTCATGCTCGGCGGCCAGCAGCGTGGCCAGCTCATGCTCCACGTCCTGGCTCGTCACGAACAGCAGTTCGTCGCCGCCCTCCAGCGGGTCGTCCTGGCTCGGGACGATGACCCGGCCGTCGCGGAGAATGGCGACCAGCGCGGTGTCGGCGGGCCACTCGATGCTGCCGACCCGCTGGCCCGCCAGCGGCGCGTCGGCGCGGCATGGTGAGCTCGACCAGGCTTGCCTCGCTCTGCCGGAAGGTCATCAGCCGGACCAGGTCGCCGACGCTGACGGCCTCCTCGACCAGCGCGGAGATGAGCCGCGGCGTCGAGACCGCGACGTCGACTCCCCAGGACTCGTTGAACAGCCACTCGTTGTTGGGGTGGTTGATCCTGGCGACGACCCTGGGCACGCCGTACTCGGTCTTGGCCAGCAGCGAGACGACGAGGTTGGCCTTGTCGTCTCCGGTCGCCGCGATCACCACGTTGCAGCGCTCGAGCGCCGCATCGTCCAGCGCGCTGATCTCGCAGGCGTCGGCCAGCAGCCACTCGGCCCGCGGGACACTGTGCACCTTGATCGACCTCGGATCCTTGTCGATGAGCAGGACCTCGTGGCCGTTCTCCAGCAGTTCCTTGGCGATGGAACGGCCGACCGCCCCGGCACCCGCGATCGCGACGCGCATCAGTGACTTCCCCTTCCGGGCTCCGGGCCCGCGAAGACCGCTGGCAATCTCGGCGAGGTCACGGTCGGCCGCGATCACGTGCAGCGACATCGCCCTCCTGCAGCACCGTGCTCGGCCCGGGCACCACCGCCTCGCCCAGCCGGGAGATGTAGGCGACCCGGGTGCTCGCCGCCTCGCTCCAGGTCGCAGACCTTCTCGCCCAGCCAGTGGTCGGAGTACGCGACCTCGGCCAGCACCACCGCGCCGGTGGGGTCGCGCCACAGCGACTCCGCGCCCTCCGGGATGATGCGGCGCAGCATCTGGTCCGCCGTCCACGCGACGGTCGCCACGGTGGGAATGCCCAGCCGCTGGTAGACCTACGGCCCGGCGGGGGTCGTAGATGCGGGCCGACCACGCGCTGCACGCCGAACGACTCCCTGGCAACCCTTGCCGCGATCACGTTGGAGTTGTCGCCGCTGCTGACCGCCGCAAAGGCGTCGGCCCGCTCGATGCCTGCCTCGGTCAGCACGTCCCGGTCGAACCCGATGCCGGTCACCTTGTTGCCCTTGAAACCGGACGCCAGCTTGCGGAAGGCCTCCGGGTCCTGGTCGATGACGGCGACCGAATGACCGGATTCCTCGAGAGTGTGGGCGATGCTGGAGCCGACCCGCCCGCATCCCATGATCACGATGTGCACGTGCATCCTTCCAGCCAGAGCGGTGCAGTCACGGTATTCCCTCCGGCGCAATGCTGCTAGCCACCCGACCCGGTGCCTGCCTGCCAGACAGGTACCCAGCCGGCGCCAGCGCGCACCGCCAGGGCACGATGTAGCCGTGACTACCACGCCAGCCCCCGGCCCGCAGGCCGGCGACGTGCTGGAACTCACAGTCGGCGAAGTCGTGCATGGCGGCTGGTGCGTTTCCAGGCAGGATGATACGGGCTGGGTCATTTTCATTCGGCATGCCCTGCCTGGTGAGCGGGTGCGGGCGACCGTGACCCAGGCCACCGCCCGGTTCGCCAGGGCTGACGCCACCGAGATCCTGCAGGCTTCACCGGACCGGGTGCCCGCTCCGTGCCGCTACGCCAGGCCCGGCGGCTGCGGCGGCTGCGACTGGCAGCACGCCAGCCTCCCGGCGCAGCGCGCACTCAAGGCGGAGGTCATCAGGCAGCAGCTCAGCCGCATCGGCGGGATCGACCGCGAGGTCGAGGTCGAGCCGCGGCCCGGTGGCGACGCCAGACGGGCCTGGGCTGGCGGACCGTGGTGTCGTTCGCGGTTGACCGGGCCGGCGTGCCGGGGCTGCGCAGGCACCGCTCGCACGAGATCGTGCCGGTCGAGAAGTGCCTGATCGCGCACGACCTGATCACGGCCGCCGACGTGACCAGCCACCAATGGCCGTCAGCTCAGTCGGTGGAGGTCAGCGTCGTCCCCGCCACCGGCGAACGGGGCGTTCTGGTCGCCGGCCCGGTCGCCTCGGGCAGGCTTCCCGACGTGCCGGCTGACACGTTGACGCTTGCGCGCAAGCACGGCTCGAGGATTCCGGTCCGCGGCCGCGGCTATCTCACGCAGCAGCGCAGCAGGCCGTGACTGGCGGGTCAGCCTGGGCGGGTTCTGGCAGGTGCATGGCGGTGCGGCGGGCACGCTGGCGGCGGCCGTCCTCGCCGCCGCACGGCCGCAGCCAGGCGAGACCGCGCTGGACCTCTACAGCGGGGCCGGCCTGTTCGCCGGCGTGCTGGCGGAGGCCGTCGGGCCGGAGGGCACTGTCATCGCCATCGAGCACGATCAGGCCGCCGTCCGGGACGCGCGGCATAACCTGCGCGCCTGGCCGTGGGCACGGGTGCACCGCGGCGACGTCGCGGCCGTACTGGGCAGGACCGGGCCGGATGAGGCGTCGGTCGCGGTCCTGGACCCGCCGCGCACCGGCGCGGCCAGGCCGGTGATCGACGCCCTGTGCGGCCAGCCGGCCCTGCGCCGCATCGCCTACGTGTCCTGCGACCCGGCGACACTGGCACGCGACCTGCGGCTGCTGCTCGGCAGCCGGCTGGCAGCTGACCGCCCTGCGCGGCTACGACGCGTTCCCGATGACCCACCACGTGGAGTGCGTGGCCGCCCTCAGCCGCGACTAGCCCTGCGGGCAAGATGTGCTTATGAAACTGCGAATCTTCACCGAGCCTCAGCAGGGCGCCGATTACGCCACGCTGCTGCGGGTCGCCAGGGCGACCGAGGACCTGGGCTTCGACGCGTTCTTCCGGTCCGATCACTACCTGAAAATGGGCGACGTCAGCGGGCTGCCAGGGCCGACGGACGCCTGGATCACGCTGGCCGGGCTCGCCCTCCAGACCTCCCGGATCAGGCTCGGCACGCTGATGAGCCCGGCCACCTTCCGCTATCCCGGCCCGCTGGCGATCTCGGTGGCGCAGGTCGACGACATGAGCGGCGGCCGGGTCGAGTTCGGCTTCGGTGCCGGCTGGTATGACGCCGAGCACGCGGCCTACGCGATCCCGTTCCCCGGCCTGCGCGAGCGGTTCGACCGCTACGCCGAGCAGCTTGCCGTCATCACCGGCCTGTGGGAGACCCCCGCGGGGGAGATGTTCAATTACTCCGGCGAGTACTACACGGTGACTGACTCGCCCGCGCTGCCCAAGCCCGCTCAGCAGCCGCGGCCGCCGGTCCTGATCGGCGGCGGCGGGCAGAAGCGGACGCCGCAGCTGGCCGCCCGCTACGCGGACGAGTTCAACCTGCCGTTCGCCAGTATCGAGAGCACGGACGCCGCGTTCGGCCGGGTCAGGGATGCCTGCACCGCGGCCGGGCGGGACCCGGCCGGGCTGGTCTACTCAGCGGCGCAGGTTGTCTGCTGCGGCCGCACCGACGCGGAGATCGCGAGGCGCGCTGCTGCCATCGGCCGCGAGCCGGCCGACCTGCGCGAGAACGGACTCGCCGGAACGCCCGCCGAGATCGCTGACCGGATCGCCGAGTTTGCCGGGATCGGCGCGAGTAGGGTCTACCTGCAGGTTCTCGATCTGAGCGATCTCGATCACCTGGAGCTGCTGGCAGAGCTCATCCCGGCAGTGGCCTAGCGCCGGCTGCGGGCAGCCGGGCGGATGTCAGAGAGTTCTCAGAGGAAAGCCTGAGCGCTAGCCGAGACTGCGCTGACAGCGTGTCCGCATCCGGGCCGGCCGCCGCGTGCAGGCGGGCCGTCCGGCTCCCGCAACCCGATGAAGGAGCGCACCATGGCGCGTGTCCGGTCTCGCCGCCTCGCCGCCTGGGTGGTGTCCGGCATCGTGGTGCTGGCCATTCTGGTGCTCGGCGGCACCTGGCTCTACATTCACGTGATCGAGGGCCCGGCGCCCGCGCCGCTCAGCCTCAAGTCCGCTGCCGCCAGTCCCAGTCAGTCGGCCTCCGCGGCCAGTTCCGCCTCGGCGGGCACGGCATCAGCCAGCGCCGTGGCCGGGACGTGGCAGGTGTCGTCCGGTTCGGTGGTCGGCTACCGGGTGAACGAGGTCCTGGCCGGCCAGAACAACGTCGCGGTCGGCCGCACCAGCGACGTCAGGGGCAGCATGACCATCAGCGGCAGTTCGGTCACCGCCGCGTCGTTCACGGTCCCCATGGACACCATCAAGAGCGACGAGAGCGAGCGGGACGCGCAGTTCAACGGGCGGATTATGCAAACCGCAACCTACCCGACGGGAACGCTCTCGCTTACCTCTCCGATCTCACTCGGCGCGCTGCCTGCGGACGGGGTCATCAGGACCTTTCACGCGACCGCCGATCTGACCCTGCACGGCCACACCAGGCCCGTCACCTTCGCCCTGCAGGCCGAGCGGACGTCAGCGGGCATCGAGGTGTCGGGGTCGATCCCGGTCACCTTCGCCCGCTGGGATATCGGCAATCCCAGCTTCGCCGGCTTCGTCACGACGCAGAATCACGGGCTGCTGGAGTTCCTGCTCAAGTTCAGTCGCTCCTGACCTCAGGAGCCCGGCCGCGCGCCACGGGTCGTAGTCGACCTCCAGGGGCTCCTGAGCCGGACGGTCCGCGGCCGGGATGTGCCGGAGGTTGAGGCGGATCCTGGTCCAGGTCGATGAGCGGCCGCGCATCGAGTCGACCAGAATGTCGGCGGGCTCAAGCAGCGCCGCCGCGTCCGGATGCCGTTCCTTCCAGCGCTCCAGGCCGGCCATGGCCTCGGCCTTGCTGGCCGCGCGGGCGATCTCGATCAGCGGCATGGCCGAGCGGCGGCGGCCAGTCGGCCCGGCGGTCTTGCCCGGGGCTGGCGGCGGGACCTCCGCCGCTGCGCCGTCCGCGGACTTCGGGCGGCCTCGCTGCTTGCTCGGCTGCACCCTGCGCTGCTCGCCGGCCTGCTTCTCGAAGTGCGGCGGCCACGGGGCGTCCGGCAGCCCGGCCGTCTCGTCCGCCGCCGCCAGCTCAAGCAGCGCGTCCAGTGAGCCTGCCGTCGCGTCGATGCCCTCGCCGGGGTCACCGATCTCGGCGTAGCGCTGCGGCACGGTGTCGATGGTGAACGCGGCCGGATCGCACTGCGCCACCTCGTCCCAGCGCAGTGGCGCCGACACCCGGGCGTCCGGCACCGGCCGGACGGAGTAGGCGGAGGCGACGGTGCGGTCCTTGGCGTTCTGGTTGTAGTCGACGAAGACGCCGTGCCGCTCCTCCTTCCACCAGCGCGAGGTCGCCTCCATCGGCGCGCGGCGCTCGATCTCCCTGGCCAGGGCGACCGCGGCCCGCCGGACGTCGGTGAAGCCCCAGCGCCGCTCGATCCGCGCGTACACGTGCATGCCGCGCGACCCGGACGTCTTCGGCCAGCCGGTCAGCCCGAAGTCGGCCAGCACCTCCCGCGCCACCAGCGCGACGGAGACGATCTGCGGCCACTCAACGCCGGGAACGGGGTCGAGGTCGACGCGCAGCTCGTCCGGGTGCTCCAGGTCGTCGGCGCGGATCGGATGCGGGTTCAGGTCGATGCAGCCGAGGTTGGCCACCCAGGCCAGCCCGGCGGCGTCCGAGACGACGATCTCCTCGGCGGTCCGGCCGGACGGGAAGCTGAGCACGACGCTGTCCAGCCAGTCGGGCCGGTTCGCCGGGGCGCGCTTCTGGAAGAAGGCCTCGCCCTCGGCGCCGTGGACGAAGCGCTTGAGCACCATCGGGCGGCCGGCGACGCCGCGCAGGGCGCCGTCGGCGACGCTGAGGTAATAGCGCACCAGGTCCAGCTTGGTGTGCCCGGTGCGCGGGAAGTAGATCTTGTCCGGGTTGGAGACCGTCACCGTGCGGCCGGCGACCTCGATGATCTCCTTGCGCTCGGCCATGCCTCACGATAACCGGCGGCCGGCCGCGGGTGGCGCTGCTCCCGCGAACGCGGAAGTGCTTCTATTGTCTGTCATGAGCAGCGATAGCAGTAACGGCTCGGCGCTGGCCGGGATCGAGGCGCTGATCGCCTCCCTGCCGCCCGATAGCAAGCTTCCGTCCTACCGGGAGCTGCAGCAGCGCTACCGTCTCAGCCCGGCCACGGTGCAGCGCATGCTAGCCGACCTGGCCCGCCGCGGCCTGCTCGTCACCAAGCCGGGCAGCGGCACGTTCACGGCTGCGCGGCGCGCGGTCCGGCCTGCCGCCGACCTGTCCTGGCAGACGCTGGCACTCGGCAGCCGCGCGGGCCTCGGAGCCGACCTGGAGCGGCTGGTCGACCCGCTGCCGCCCGATGCGATCGGGATGGCCAGCGGCTTCCCCGATGACGCGCTGCAGCCGCTCGGCCTGCTCGCGGCGGCCGCGTCGCGGGCGGCCCGGCGGCCGCAGGCGTGGGACCGGCTGCCGCCGCAGGGACTGCCGGAGCTGCGGACATACCTGGCAGATGAGGCCGGCGGCGGCCTGACCGCCGCGAACGTGCTCATCTCCTCGGGCGGCCAGTCCTCGCTGTCGGCAGTGTTCCGCCACCTGTGCGCGCCCGGCGACCCGCTCATCGTGGAGTCGCCGACCTACGTGGGCGCGCTCGCCGCGGCGCGGGCCGCCGGGCTCAGGCTGGTGCCGGTGCCCGGTGACACCGGCGGCGTGCTCCCGGACGCCCTCGCCGACGCGTTCGACCGGACCGGAGCGCGGCTGGCGTACCTGCAGCCGCGGTACGCCAATCCGGCCGGCTCGCTGCTGGCACCGGACCGCCGCGAGCCGGTGCTGGCGGCCGTGGCGAGGGCGGGCGCGTTCCTGCTCGAAGACGACTGGATGCGGGATTTCGACCTGGGCGCGCCGTCGCCGCCGCCGCTCATCAGCGACGACGACAACGGCCACGTCATCTACCTCCGCTCGGTGTCCAAGCCGATCGCGGCCGGCCTGCGGGTATCCGGCCTTGCCGCCCGCGGGCCGGTGCTGTCCCGGCTGCGGCGCGGCCGGATCAGCGATGACCTGTTCGTCGCCCCGGTGCTGCAGCAGATCGCGGTCGACGTGCTGACAGCGCCCGGCTGGCCCCGGCACCTCGCGAGCGTACGGCGGCACCTGCGGCAGCGCCGGGATGCGCTGGTCGCGGCCGTCGCTGAGCAGCTGCCGTCGTGCCGCCTGGAGCTGGTGCCGTCCGGCGGCGTCCACCTGTGGCTGCGGCTGCCGGAACACTGCGGCGACAGCGAGGTCATCGAGGAAGCGCTGGCGCGAGGGCTCGCGGTGTATCCGGGCCGGCCCTGCTTCCCCGCCGAGGCGCCCGCACCGTACCTGCGGCTCAGCTTCGCCGGGGAGGAGGCGCCAGCTCTGCGCCGGGCCGTCCGGATCCTGGCGGACATCATCGAGCGGTGACCGGCAGTCCCCTGTGCGGCGGCAGTCTGTGGCAGAGTGCGGTGGCAGAGTGCGGTGGCAGAGTGCGCAGCGGGCAGGGAAGGGTATAGGCATAGCTGTGCAGCAGGACCAGGGTGCACCGTGCGGTCAGTGCGCGGCACCGTTTTCAGCTCATGCCGAGGGCAGGTGCCCTCCGCGTCCGCCTATGCCTGCGCCTCCGCCTGCCTCTGCCACCGCCGGAGCCGATTGAGCTGCGAGCTCCAGGCCGAGCCCTCGCCCCGGGCAGCATGGCAGGCTCGCGGCGCGACCGCGATCCAGCCCGGCGCTCAGTGGTCTGCGCCGCCGCCGGGCACGACCGGGCTGGCTGCCGCGCCGGACCAGGGCAACGGGCAGGCCGTCGCCAGCCTGGTGTTCGGCATCCTCAGCATCCTGTTCTGCTGGCTCGGGCTGCTCGGGGTCGCCATGGTCATCCTGGCGATCGCGTTCGGGATTATCGGAATCCTGCGGGTACGGCTCGGCTTCAGCTCGGGGCTGCCGGCGGCGATCGCCGGGGTCGCTCTGGCCGTGGCCGGCGTGGGACTGTACCTGGGCTTCGGGGTCGCCGGCCTCGGTCTCGGTTTCCGGGTCTTATCCGGCACGCTGGCCGGCTGACTCCGCGCGGAGAGCGTCTCAGCTTCCGGTGAGCTCATCGGCAGCGGCAGCGAATACCGCCGTGTGCTGGTCAGCATCCGCAGTCGTCGTCGCCGGGCACATCAGCGCCATGTTGTGGAACGGGGTCAGCAGGATCCCGCGGTTCACCAGGTACAGATGCAGGTACTCGTCCAGCTCGGTGTCCGCCGCCGCTTCCGACTCCCCGCCGTCTCGCGGCGGCTGCGGGCAGAACCGGTACTCCGCCCGCGCCCCCAGCTGGGTGATCGTCCACGGCAGCCCGCGGCTGGCCAGCACCTCACGCACGCCCGCGGTGTAGACGTCGGCGACCGTGATCATGCTCTCGAACGCCGCGTCGGTCAGCACCTGCTCGAGAGTGGCCCGCATGGCCGCCACCGACAGCGCGTTGCCGGCCAGCGTGCCGCCGACGCCGCCGGTGTCCTCGATGTCCGCGGCGTCGTCGGCCAGGATCCGGCCGGCCAGCTCGGCGGACAGCCCGTACGCGCCGGCCGGGATGCCGCCCGCGATGGACTTGCCGATGGTCACGATGTCGGGCTCAAGCTGCCAGGCCTGCGTGCAGCCGCCAGGACCGGCGCTGAAGGTGTGCGTCTCGTCGTTGATGAGCAGGGTGCCGTGCTGGCGGGTCAGCGCGCGGACGGCATCAAGATAGCCGGGCTCGGGCAGGACGATGCCGATGTTGGTGAGCGCCGGCTCCATCAGCACGGCCGCCACATCGCCGTGGCTGAGCTCGCGGTCGAGCGCGGCGGCGTCGTTGAACTCGACCACCCTGGTGGTCTCCCGCGGATCCACCGGCGCTCCGACATTGCCCTCGCGTGCGCGCGGGCCGTCCGGCGTGGCGATGATGAACGACTCGTCCACGCTGCCGTGGTAGCAGTAGGAATACACGAGGATCTTCGGCCGCCGGGTGACCTGACGGGCCAGCCGGATCGCCCAGCGGTTGGCGTCGGTGGCGGTCAGCGTGAAGCTCCAGCAGGCCGCCCCGAAGCGCCGGGTCAGCTCGGCGGCGACCCAGGCCGCGTCGGCGGTGGGCAGCATCGTGGTCGCGCCGCCCAGGTCGCCGTACCGGCGGGCGACGGCCTCCCGGACCGCGGCCGGGGAGTGGCCGGCCATGGCGCCGGTGTCGCCGAGGCAGAAGTCGATGAAGTCGTTGCCGTCGATATCGGTGAGGCGGGCGCCGCTCGCCGCCGCCAGGTACAGCGGGAAGCCGCCGGACCACATGCGCATCCACGTCATCGGCACGCCGCCGAGCAGATGGGCGCCGCCCGAGGCGTGCGCGGCCGCGGATCGCGGGTGCCGCTGGCGGTACAGGTCCCGCTCGCGGCTGATCAGCTCCGCGAGCCGGGCGCGGCTGAACGCCTCGGCCTGCTGCCGGGCGCTGCGATCGGACATGGCCGCTCCCTCACGTGTGACCGACCGGCAGCATAGCGACCGCACTGCCTGGCGGCCAGGCATCCCCCGCGGTGCCGCCGGCCGCGGCGTGCTAGACAGACATATCGCCATCACGATCGGCACTGAAGCAGAGAGGATCGCATGTCGGAAGACGGACTGACCCTGGATCGCGTGCGGGCCGCCGCATCGCGGCTCGACGGCGTGGCGCACCGGACGCCGCTGCTGACCTCCAGCCAGCTGGACCAGCACTGCGCCGCGAAGGTGCTGCTCAAGGCGGAGCCGTTCCAGCGCAGCGGTTCCTTCAAGTTCCGCGGCGCTTACAACCGGCTGAGCCTGCTCGGCCCGGAAGCCCGCGAGGCCGGCGTTGTCGCCTTTTCGTCGGGCAATCATGGCGCCGCTGTCGCACTCGCGGCCCGGCTGCTTGGCGTTGACGCCATCGTGGTCGTGCCGGCTACCGGCTCGGCTGCCAAGCTCGCCGCGATCGAGGGCTACGGTGCCCGGCTGCGCCGCTACGACCCCGCCACCGAGAGCCGGTCGCAGGTGGCGCAGGAGATCGCCGACGAGCAGGGCAGGACGCTGATCAGGCCGTTCGACGATTTCGACATCATGGCGGGCCAGGGAACAGTCGGCCTTGAACTCGCCGAGCAGGTACCTGACCTGCACCGGGTCCTCGTTCCGGTGGGCGGCGGCGGCCTGGCGGCCGGAGTCTCGACTGCGGTGACGGGACTGATCCCCGGCGTCTCCGTGATCGGGGTAGAGCCCGCGACGGCCAGCGACACCAGCCAGTCGCTGCGCGCGGGCGAGCGGGTCAGCATCCCCGAGCCGGACACGATCGCCGACGGCCTGCGGGCCCGCGAGCCGGGCGAGCTGACGTTCGCCGTCAACTCCCGGCTGCTCGACGATGTCGTGACCGTCACGGAGGAGGCGATCGTCGACGCGATGCGCTTCTGCTTCACCCGGCTGAAGATCGTGGTCGAGCCGAGCGGGGCGGTGCCGCTCGCAGCCGTGCTGTCCGGGATCGTGGCGGCGACCGGCCGCACCGCCGTGGTGCTATCGGGCGGAAATATCGCTCCGGCCGACTTCAGCGCACTGGTGACGGCCTGATTTCGTCAACCCATATTGACTTTTCATCCGTTCGGTGCCTTCGGAATCCGGCATATCGGCCGATAAAGGCGCGGCGGAGCGCTGAAACGAATGAAATGTCGAGCGGTGCCGGGACTTGCCGCCGGCAGCCGGACCGGTGCCGCGACTTGCGCCGTCAGGTCGACCGGGCGCCCGCGATCCGCAGCGCCATCAGATCGAAGCGCTCCTGCAGGTCGGGAATGCCGGGCGGATAGTGCTCCAGCGTCCACTCGCTGATGTGCACGCACATGTTGCTGATCGTGGCGGCCGCGAGAGTGGCCGACGGGGCGTCGTTCCCGCCTGCCAGGCTGAAGGCGCCCTGCTCCGCGCCCGCCAGCAGGGTCGCGCCCAGCCGGTCGCGCAGCTGCCGCCGCAGCGCCCGCACCTCCTGACGCCGCGCCCCCGTCAGCGCGGTGAACTCGCGGTTGGCCACCCTGGAGCGCTTCTTGAACCCGGCCGTGTGCGCCACCAGCAGCCGCACCATCGCGGACAGCTGCGTCGCAGGCTCAGGACCGGCCTTGCGCCGCCGCGGCAGTCAGCTGCTCGTTAACCTGCAGATGCACGTCCCTGACCAGGACATACAGCAGGTCCTCCTTGGAGCTGAAGTGGTTGTACAGCGCACCCGGGGTCAGGCCGCACGCTCCGGTTATGTCTCGCACGGTGGTCGCCGTCGCCCCGTGGGCGTAGAACAGCTCGACAGCCGCCTCGGCCAGCCTGCGCTGTAGTGCGGTCCCGCCGATCGGCAGGTCGTCTCCGCGCGGGAACTGAGGTTCTGTCATGATCGTTGGCCATCCGTATGATCCGGCCCGAATCATGGGTTACAGTCATGAATCGGAGTCAGGTATGTCTGATATCGACGCCTGTTGCGGTCGGATGGTTGTCACGGTCTCTTGACAAAGTATGGCCAGCCAGCGTACGACTATATCGCTGTGTGAACGCACGTTCATGTCATTACAGCACTGGCGCGTCCGCTGTGACGGCCGCGGACGTGTGCCGGAAGGCCCGGGCCGACCCCTCCTCCCGGCCCGGGTCAGGCACGCTCCGCGGGGTCAGGATGCCGCCCCGGCGGGCAGGCCTGCCAGCGCCTCCTCCAGGGCCCTGTCGCTGAGCTGCAGGTCCCGCAGCTCGCCGGACAGGTAATCGCCGTAGGCCGCGAGATCGAGCAGCCCGTGCCCGCACAGCGCGGTCAGGATGACCTTTTCCTCGCCGGTTTCCTTGCACCGCAGCGCTTCCTCGATGCAGGCGGCGACGGCGTGCGTCGGCTCGGGAGCCGGCACGATGCCCTCGGTCCTCGCGAACCGGAGCCCGGCTGCGAAGCACTCGGACTGCGGCTTGGCGACAGCCTCGATCAGCCCCAGCTCGTAGATGTGCGACAGCAGCGGTGACATGCCGTGATAGCGCAGGCCGCCGGCGTGAATGGGGTCGGGGATGAACTCGTGGCCGAGCGTGTGCATCTTCAGCAGCGGGGTGAATCCGGCCGTGTCCCCGAAGTCGTACGCATAGACACCGCGGGTGAACGACGGGCAGGCAGCCGGCTCGACTGCCCTGATCACCGGGCTCATCCGGCCTGCCAGCTTCTCCCGCAGGAACGGGAACGCCAGTCCGCCGAAATTGGATCCGCCGCCGGTGCAGCCGACGATGACATCCGGGGTGTCCCCGGCCTCGGCCAGCTGCTTGAGCGCCTCCTCGCCGATGATGGTCTGGTGCAGGAGCACGTGGTTGAGCACGCTGCCCAGCGCGTACCTGGTGTCCGGGTCCCCGCCGGCCACCTCGACTGCCTCGCTGATCGCGATGCCGAGGCTGCCGGTTGAGTCGGGATGCGCGGCCAGCACTGCCCGCCCGGCATTGGTGAGCTCGGACGGGCTGGCGTGCACCGTCGCCCCGTAGGTCTCCATGAGCATCTTGCGGTAGGGCTTCTGGTCGTAGGAGGCGCGGACCATCCAGACCTCGAGCTGCAGTCCGAACAGTGACGAGGCGAAGGCGAGCGCGCTGCCCCACTGGCCGGCGCCGGTCTCCGTTGTCAGCTTCGTCACACCCTCGGCCGCGTTGTAGTACGCCTGCGGGACCGCGGTGTTGGGCTTGTGCGAGCCGGCCGGGCTGCCGCCCTCGTACTTGTAGTAGATCCGCGCCGGAGTGCCGAGGTCCCGCTCGAGTCGGCGCGCCCGGTACAGGGGCGTCGGGCGCCATAGCCGGTAAACGTCGAGAACGTCCTCCGGAATGGCGATGTACCGCTCCGCCGACACTTCCTGCGCAATCAGCGCAGCAGGGAATAGCGGCGCCAGATCGTCGGGCCCGACCGGCTGCCCGGTACCCGGGTGCAGCGGCGGCGGCGGGGGAGAGGGCAGGTCAGCGACCACGTTGTACCAGTGCTGCGGCATCTGCGACTCGGGCAAGAGGTACTTAACCTGTCGATCCATGGATGCCTCCAGTGGCAGAAGCTGACCAGCGGGAAATTGTGACAACAGGTGTAACCGTAGCCGAGAATGCCGGGCCCCAGGAAGTATGTGCTGGCCGGTCATAACCCCATTGAGAGCGGGAACGCACCCGCCCGACCAGGCCGTCCCCGCAGCCTCGTGCGCGTGCCTGGCGGGGCGTGTCCGGGCAGGCGCGTGCTTTCTGAGCCACGGATAGGGCCCTGTGCCTTAGCACAAAATGCCTGGCCAGAGCTATAAGGCGGCTGGAGGGAGAGACTAAGACGGGTTGCGACGCCCCGGCGTGCATGCGACCCTTGGCCGGTAGGCCGGAGCTTAAGCGCGCGCCGGACGGGCAGTTCGGGGTGCGGTCGATCTTCGCAAGGCCGGGGTGGAGGTAGCGGTGCGCTGGAGGCGGGAGGATCGCCAGCAGCCTGACGATCGCCCCGATCTCCCGGCCGAGGACTGGCTCAGGGAGTTCCGGCCTGTCCGCCCCGATGCGTTCACCGCGGCTGACCGCGACGTAGTCCGGCCGGCCGGGCAGCCTCAGGGTGGCCGCCGCATGCAGCTGCCGCCCGAGTTCGAGAACCCTGAGCCAGGCGGCCGCGGATCAGGCTTCACAGCGGGATCAGGCAGCACAGCGCGATCAGGCAGCACAGCGGGATCAGCCAGCACAGCGGGATCAGGCAGCACAGCGGGATCGGCAGCACAGCGGGATCCGGCAGCACAAGGCGATCGGTCAGCACAAGGTGATCGGGCAGCACAGGGGCGCGGCTACGGTGGTCCGCGGCACCCGGACCGCGGACTGCCCGGGTGCGCTGTCCGGGTGCCCTGCCCCGGGTGCGCTGCCACCGGTTGCGCCGCCGGGCGCGCGACCGCCGGGCGCTCCGCCTCGACCTGACGGCGAACTTCGCCCGATACCAACGGCTCCTCCCGGTGCGCAGCGGGCTCCGGACGGCCAGTTCCCGCGGGATGCGCGCTTCCCGCCGGATGCGCGGTTCGCTACGGGTGGCGGGCGGGTCGCCGAGGACGGGCAGTTTGCCGCTGGTGCACAGTTCGCGCCGGAGCGGCAGGCCCGGCCGCAAGTCCGGCCGCCGGCGGGCGGTCCGGCGCGGCAGGAGAGCTTCAGTCAGAGGGCCGACTTCCCGGCGGCTGGCTATCGCCCGGCCCAGCAGACTGACGCCTATCAGCAGCAAGGGCATGACGACGAGTACCTGGCCGGCCGGATACTCCCGCCGAACGCGCGCCGGACCGACGACGGCTCCTACCAGGAACCTCGCGGCGACTATCCGCCAGACCGCGATGACCGGCCGCGGGTTCGCGCCGACTACCGGCGGACGAGGGATGCCTACCTCCGCAGTCGCGAGGGCCATCAGGAGGCCCCGCCTGCCGGCTATCCCGGCGAGCGCGGCGGCAATGCCGCCCGCCCGCGTCAGAATGACAGCTTGCCGCCTGGCCCGGACAGGCCGCGCGGCGGTTACGCCCAGCCGGGCGACAGCCTCGCGGACAGCTTCAGGCCGGCGCCGATAGCGCCCGCACCCCCGCGCGGCTCTGGTTATCAGGCGTCGGCTAACAGCCGGCGTCCTCCGGCCGAAGGCGAATTCGGGGCGCGCCGGCCCGACGGCACGCGGTCCCGGTTCTCTGGCCGGCCCCAGGCTGGCGATGGATTCCGCCCGCAGGACGACGGCTCGCCTCGGCTGGACGGCTCGCCCGGGTCGGGTCGCGCTGACGGCTCCCGGTCCCGGTTCGACGTCGGACCCGGCGCTGGCCCTGGTGACGGGTTCCGGCCTCAGCCGCGTGACGCCTTCGCGCCCCGCCCGTTCGACGGGCGCCCGCCCGAGGCCGCGGCCGGACGCGAGCAGTCGCCCGGAGTCCGGCCGAACGGCACTCGCTCCTGCGCCCGGCGGCTTCGGCCCGGCGCAGGACAACGCTCCCGATCCCGGCGCGGGCGGAGCTCAGGCTGGTCAGCCCGCACCGGGCAACGGCCGGCAGCCGCGATCGCAGCCGGGCTGGCCGCAGCAGCAGGCCGAGAACCCGGCTGCCCGCTACCCGCCGCCGGCTTCGCGCCAGTACGGTGCGCGGCTTCCGGCTGCGCCCGGCCCTGATTTCGCGCGCCCGTCGCGCCCGGAGCTGCCAAGTGCGGAGCCCCAGCGCCCGGAACAGCTGCGCCCGGAACAGCTGCGCCCGGAACAGCCGCGCCCGGAACAGCCGCGCCCGGAACAGCCGCGCCCGGAACAGCCGCGCCCGGAACTCCAGTCGCCAGGAACCCCGTGCGGGCGGAGTCCCCGTGGTCGGAGTCCCCGTGGTCGGAGTCCCCGTGGTCGGCACCCGAGCAAGGGCGTGCACCCGAACGGACCTGGCAGCCTGATCCGCGAGACCGCCAGGGCGGCCCGGTCGAACCCGCGCGCTCGCGAACTGGCGCGCTCCTGCCGTCGGATTACCCGGAGACCGGGTCGTCGCGGTATGCCGAGGATGAAGCTGAGCGCGTTCCCGGCCCTGATAATGCGCGCAGCCGGCTAGAGCCCCCGCCTGCTGACCGCGACGACGACACGCTGACCCGTCCGCTCCCGGTGATCCTGCCGGGCGCGACGTCGGTGCCGCGGCCCGCGCCGGTCGAGGCGCCGCGCGGTTTCTTCGAGCCGGCCCGCCCGCCCGGCAGGCCGGTCAGTGTCACCGGGTCGGTCGAGCCGCCGCCCGCGGAGATTGCGGTGCCGGCGCCGCCGCGGGAGATGCCGGAGGCTGCCGCCGCGAAGCTCGACCAGATCAAGGACCTGTACCTCACCGCCGAGGCGATCGGCCCGGACGCGCTCGACAAGCACTTCGACCAGGTCAGTGATCGCCAGCGCGAGCTGATCAGGGAGTTTTTCGATCGGTCGCGAGCCCGACGGGAACGCGGTCTGACCGCGGTCCTCGGCATCGAGGTCGGCGCCGGGTTGCTCGATCAGTGGCGCGACTGGCTGATGCCGGCTGTGCAGCCGTTCCTGGTTCCGCGGGAGGTTGCTGACGCCGCCGGGCTGGCAGCCGATAGCGGGCGGCTCACCTTCGAGCTCACCGACACTTTCAGCCTCTACGACACCGGCGGCCAGGCGGTGTGCTGGCTCGCCAGGGCCGAAAGCCGGCGTCTGCCTGCCCTCGTGCGCCGCGATCAGCCTGCCCCGCATCGCTGGCCGTCAGCCGATCGCGCGCGTGATATCGCCAGGGCAGTGAGATTCGTTGAGGAAGGCCGCCGCCGGAGTCGCCATGCCGACGTGGACGAGGAGACGTGGCGCAGTGCGGCACCTCTGCTTCCGGCCGCGCGGGAGCTTGCCGGAACCTTTCCGGCGGGCAGCGGGCCGAACTGCTTCGGAACGGTGATGGGCGCCGCGGGCGTGAGCGGCGCGGCGGGAACGTGGATGCAGCGCGAGCCCTTCGAGGAGTGGCTGGCAGCGATGACCCGTCCGGGCGGCCGGGATGAGCAGGCCGGAACCGTCCTGGTGTGGCGCGACGCCGCTGGCGCTGTCCAGCACGCAGCCGTGACTCTTGGCGGCGGCTGGGCGCTGCACAAGCCCTCGCAGGGGTGGATGTCGCCGGTGAAGGTACTCGCCGTTCGCGACGCGATCCTCAGCGCGCGAGCAGCCGGACAGCATCTGCAGCGCCGCACGCTCGTGGCGAGCGCGGCTTCTGCTACCTGACCGGCCACGGCGGGCAGGCCCGGCTGCCGCTGCACGGCCCCAACCTGTTCCCGCGGCAGCTTCCCGCCGGAGTCAGTCCACGCACAGGCAGAAGGGATGGCCCGCCGGGTCGAGCATCACCCGGAACCTCGAACTGGGCTGATGCGCGTGCTTCGTCGCCCCGAGTTCGAGCACCGCCGCCTCGGCTGAGTCGAGGTCGTCGACGATGACGTCGAGGTGCATCTGCTGTGGCATCTCCTGGGCCGGCCACTGTGGCGGCGAGTAGGACTCAACCTGCTGGAAGCAGATGCACTGGCCGTAGTCCGCGCCGAACCTCACCCCAGTCGGCGGAACTAGTGACTTTCCAGTCCAGCATCGCGCCGTAGAAGGTCGCAAGAGCGGCCGCATCGGGACAGTCGATAACGATACTTGGGTAGCGTGCGATAGCCATGCCAGGAACGCTACGCGCCATCCCGGACGATCTGCGTCCGTGATCGTGCGCGTTACCTGATTAGGCTGACCGTGCTGGCGATCCGTGTCTGGCGGGCGCTGGCGCTAGGCCCTCGGGCTGAGGGTCGGATCGCCATGGTGTCGTCTCCCCGGTACACGCACGGGCACGCGGAGAGCGTCCTGCGGTCGCACCGCACCAGGACCGCCGAGAACTCCGCCGCCTACCTGCTGCCTGAGCTGCGGCCGGGGCTGTCGCTGCTCGATGTGGGCAGCGGGCCGGGCACGATCACCGCCGACCTGGCAGCGCGGGTAGCGCCAGGCCGCGTGACTGCCCTGGAGACCTCTGACGCCGTGCTCCAGCACACCAGGGATGAGGTAGGCAGGCGCGGCTGCGGCACCGTGGACTTCGTCGTCGGCGACGTGCTGGCACTCGATTTTCCGGCGGCCTCGTTTGACGTCGTGCACGCGCACCAGGTGCTGCAGCATCTCGCTGACCCGGTGGCTGCCCTGCGCGAGATGGTCCGGGTCTGCCGTCCCGGCGGACTGGTCGCGGCGAGGGACGGCGACTATGGCGGGTTCATCTGGTATCCGCAGAACCCGGGGCTCGATCGCTGGAACGAGCTGTATCACGCGGCTGCACGAGCCAACGGCGGCGAGCCCGACGCCGGGCGGCGCCTGCTGGCGTGGGCCAGGGCGGCGGGCTGCCGCGATGTCCGGGTCTCGTCGTCGACGTGGTGCTACGCGGATCCGGCCAGCCGCGCGGAATGGGGCGGGATGTGGGCCGACCGGATCGTCACCTCCGACATCGCCGGCCAGCTGCTGAGTTCCGGGCTTTCCAGCACGGATGAGCTACGGCAGATCGCCGAGGCCTGGCAGCGCTGGGCGGCCGAGCCAGACGGCTGGTTCAGTCTGCTGCACGGCGAGATCCTGATCCGCGCCTGAGCCCGCGTCTCGGTGCGGTCGGGTGTTCAGCGCCGGCCGCGGTCTCTGGCTGTCGGATGAGGGCGCCGAAGGAGTGGCCGATGACGACTGGCCTGGCCCCGAGCTCCCGGATGATCCCGGCATAGTTTTCGACGACCGCGTCGATGCCGGTGTCTGCCACCAGGCCCGGATTCCGGCGGCTCTCCTCCACAGTGTCCGGTCCACGTGCCGGCTCACCTGGCCAGCCAGGTGCTATCGGCGCGTAGCCTGCTGCCTGGAACAACTCGAGCCATGGCTCCCACGAGCTGGCGTTCAGCCAGAGACCATGAACGAAAACTGCGGGCGCGCCTGGTTCTGTCATGTTGGGAGAGGTGGTGGCGTGCGGGACCAGAACGCGAGAGGAGCGAGGCTTATGTCGCCAGCTGAGGTGCCAGAAAGGGCGCCGGAGCAGGCACCTGCTGCCCGTCCCCCGGATGCCGGGGAGCCTGCGGTGCTGCCCGTGCAGAGCAGGGAAGACACCGATAGTGCCTGGGGCGAGCGGCCTGAGGCAGACGAGGACGACAGGTTCTACCGTGATCGCCCGCCGCACTGGGACTCGGAGTAGCGCTCCGGGCAGCCGGGTGGTTTCGTCCGTCGGCTACGAGTAGTCGGCAGTAATCCGGTGCCCGGCGCCGTCGACGGTCATGAGGCCGCCGTGCGGAATGATCCACTGCGGACGCGTGTGACCAAACGGAACGCCCACGCAGACAACGGCGTCAGGGTTGTACCGGCCGACCACATCGACAACGGCGTCTCGCTGCTCAGCGCGCAGCCTGGCCCGTTCCTCAGCGGACGGCCGGCGGGTGTGGTCGGACGTGGGCGGCCGGGCAACCAGGACCGCGCTCGCCGCGGCGAGGATGCCACGCTCACCGAGCGAGCGGACGATCCGGCCGACGTCGCGCGCCGGGAGTAGTTCCTCGGAGGTTTCGAAGAGGAGCACGCTGCCGTCAAGGACCGCGGCGTCGAACGGGAATCGCCCTGCGGTGAGGATCCACTCCATGACCTCAATGCAGCCGCCCCAGGTGCGGCCTGTCACTGAGCGATCCGGGCCGTGCCAGCTCCATGGTTCGGTCGGCTCGCGTTCGCCGAAAGTGGTCAGCGCGCGGGGGTCGCCCCAGTCGATGCCAAAGTCCTCCGACTCGCCCGGATCGGTGATCTCGAGCGTTTCGCCTGTCACCAGGGCGGCCCGTAGCGAGCGGGCGTGAATGTCATCGACGCCGGGGCCAGGACCAAGGTGCACCTGAGACGATCCGCCGTAGAAGCTCGCGATGCCGTTCGCCCAGAGCCAGTGGTGCAGGTTGGTGTTATCGCTGGTGCCGAGGAACGGCTTCGGGTCGTGCCGGGCCACGGTGGCGTCCAGGTGCGGGATGACGGTGATCTGGTCGTCTCCGCCGATGGTCGCGAGAATGCCGCGGATGGCCGGATCCGCGAAGGCCGCGTTGATGTCCGCAGCGCGAGCTTGCGGGCTCGCCCCAACCTGGCGTGTCGTCGGATACTCGACCGGGATCAGGCCTGTCACCTCCCGGAGCCGCCGCATCGCCTGCTCGTGCACTGCCGGGAAGGCGCCCGGCGCCGCGAACGACGGTGACAGCACGGCGATGCGCTCGCCGGGACGCGCCTTGGGCGGGTGGACAAGGTCATGAGGCATGCGGGCTATCGAAACACACCGCCAGCCGAGAGCACACCGGATTTCCTCGCGGCGAGCCCGCCGCGGACCAGCCCGCCGCGGACCAGCCCGGCGCGAGCCCGCGCGGCAGCCCGGCGGGGCGCGAGCCCGGCGCGGACGCGAGCCGGCTGGTGCTGACCGCCCGTTAGCGTGGCTTGCTCGCTATCTCCTGCAGAAGCGCCGACGTCTCGCCGGGCGCGGCCAGCATCAGGTCGTGTCCGCAGGGCAGCTGGTGGGTCTCCCATCCGGCGGCGGCGGCGTGCTCGAAAGACGGGCGCAGGCTGACCAGCGGTGGCTCGGTGTGGTCGACGTAGACCTTCCGGACCTGATCCAGGGCGTCAGGCCGGTACTCGATGCGGTCGGTCAGGCAGCGGAGCGGGAAATCCGTCAGCCGGGCGCCCACCGTGGCCCGGAGGCCAGGATCAGTGATACCCCACTGATCGAGAAACGAGGGCGACGCCGGCACGCGCCACCCGTCGCCAGCCGATACGGCCAGCTCACGATAACGCCGCGCGACTTCGGGCGGCTCGACGTCCAGCACGCACTGGCCTGGCTCTGCGATGAAGGCCGCCAGGAAGATCACTGAGGCTAGCCGCCCTGGTGCCTGTTCTGCGATCGGCCCGGCGAGGACGCCCGCATAGCTGTGCAGCACCAGGTGAACGTCGCTCAGGTCCTCGAACCACATCAGCTCGGCGAGGTCGGTGACGTGAGTCGCGATTCCGACCGCCGGCGTCAGGCCCTGGCGGCGGTCACCCTGGCCGGTCAGGGTCGGCGTGTAGACCTCGTGGCCGCTCGCGCACAGCTGACGGCGCACCTCGCGCCAGCACCAGCCTCCGTGCATCGCGCCATGGACGAGAACGAACGTAGCCAGACTTCACCCCCAGATACCCGGCCATCGCGCCAGCGTCTGCGACGACCACCCGACCGGCACCGGCGACGACCACCCCGACCGGCACAACAGGGCGCCTGCCTCATGCGCCAGTAGGCGGGCCGCCCTTTCCCCGGTTTCATGCTGCCATCCCGGATGCGACGACACCTCCAGGCGCGGCGAAGCCCGTGGCTGTAGTTGACAACGCGGGCCACCTGCCGCTGAATCAGCGCCTCTCGATAGCGCTGTCTTGTGTCGGCCGGGGGCTATCCACAGGCTGGCTGTTACTCGCGGAATTGTCAGTGCTGGCCAGTATTATCGAATGTGTGATCGAGTGAGGGAACGGGCTGTTTTCCGGTGGCGGAGGGAGGCCGGCGGTGAGCGATCCTGGCTGGGACATTCCCGGGGTTGACCGCGCGGGCGCCGGGGCCGCGGCGGGTGCGTGCGCGGACGGCGCGGCGTCCGCGGCCGGCTTCGCCGGGCCGCTGCCGCTGGGTCCGCGGAGCCCGGTGCCCGCGCCCGCATGGCGGCGGCGCGAGGCGGTCGCGGCGGGTGGTGAGCGTGTCGGCGCTGGGCGGCCCGTCGGCGGGCGCGTTCGCGCGGCCGGCCGGCGCGGGCAGCCGGCCCGGTGACTCACCCGAGAGCGGCTCGTCCGGCACCACGCCCCTGACTCCGCGGCCCCTGACTCCGCGGCCCCTGACTCCACCGCCGCTGATTCCACTGCGCCTGAGTCCGCTGCGTCCTGACTCCACCGCCCCTGACTCCGCCGCCCCTGACTCCGCCGCTGCCCTGCGCCGTTCCGCCGCCCTGGTTCCGCTCGCCGGAGTCCGCCGCGCCCGGGTCCGGGTCGTCCTCCGCGTCCGGGTCCTCCGGCCGTCCTACTGCCACAGCGCTGGTGCTGTGCCGGTGACTGCGGCGCAGGCGCTGGCGTCGCTGTCGGGGGCGCTGGAGTTCCTGGCGGGCGCGGACGCGTCGGAGTGGCCGGCCGGGTTGCAGGCTGATTGCCTGCGGGCGCTGGCGGTGGCCGAGTCCCGGGCGGCGGCGGTGCATGCGCGGGTGCTGGCCGCGTTCTGCGTGCCCGGCGGCGGCCTGGCCGGCGACGGGCACCGGTCGGCGCGGGTGTGGCTGTCGTGGCAGACCCAGTCCACCGCCCGGTCCGCCGCCGGGAAAGTCGCCTGGATGCGGCGGCTGGCCGGCCACCCGGTGCTGGCCGCGGCGCTGGCCGCCGGGACGGTCTCGGTGTCGTGGGCGGCCCAGTTCGCCGCCTGGACCGGCGACCTCCCCGGCCGACGGCCCGCGACCAGGCCGACGCTGATCTGCTGGCCGGCGCCGGGCGGGGCGCGGACCTGGGCACCCTCGCTGGCCTGGCCGAGGACCTGCGCCGCGCCCACGCCGCCGCCGACACCGACGGCGACAGCGAGAAGGAGTTCGCTGACCGGGCGGTCCGGGTCGCGGCGACGTTCGGCGGCGCCGGGCGGCTGGAAGGGGACCTGACCGCCCGGTGCACCGCCGCGGTGGCCGCGGTCCTGGACTCGCTGGCGGTCCCGGCCGGGCCCGAGGACACCCGCACGATGGTGCAGCGGCGGCACGACGCGCTGGAGGAAGCGTGCACCCGGCTGATCGCCGCCGGGATGCTGCCGCAGCGGGCCGGGCAGCCAGTCCGCCTCGAACTCGACATCACCCTCGACCAGCTCGCCGCCAACGCCGGCGGGCTGGGCTGCGACGCGGTCATCCAGCCCGTCATCACCGGCCACCCCGACTACGACCTCCTCGACCTCCTCGCCAGCCCCGGCCCTGACCCCGGCAGCCACGCCGACGCCGGCCCCGGCGACGCCGAGACCGCGGCCCCGGCAGCGACGCCGACGGCCGCGACGCGCGGCGGACGCCGAGCGTACCCGGCAGTGACGCGGACGGCGGAGGCGGAGGCGGCGGCGGGGCGCGGGCGGCGCTGGCCGCGGCGTGCGCGGCGGCGGTGCGGGACGGCGGGTTCGGTGACGTGCTGGCCGCGGCGGTCGCGCTGCTGTCCGGCCCGGCCGGCCACGCCGCCGCGCTGCGCCGCAAGCTGGCCGGCGGCCCGGCGGTGCCGGTGTCGCTGCCGCTGGACATCCCCGGCGTGTTCGACACCATCCCGGTGCACCTGCGCCGCGCGGTCCGCAAGCGGGACCGGCACTGCCGGTTCCCCGGCTGCGACCAGCCCGCCGCCGCCTGCGACGTCCACCACATCGTCCACCGCAAAGACGGCGGCCGGCACGCCCTGACCAACCTGCTGCTGCTATGCCGGTTCCACCACCTCATCGCCATCCACCGGTGGGGCTGGACGATCACCCTGCACCCCGACGGCACCACCACCGCCGAAAGCCCCGACCGCGCCAAGACCCTGCACAGCCACGCACCGCCCATCAGGGCCGCCTGACCAGCCACCCGCCACCCCGCCTGGGCTGGCGGTGGCTGGCCCTCATCTCCTGATCATCGACGCGCTCGTGCCGGGTTGCCGCGAGCGATTGACATAGGGGCATCAACTGAGCGACGCGCTGCTGGATCATCGCAGCGGCGGGATCGCGGGTCTTCCAGGCGACGGGGCGGCATTCGGGACCGCCCGTGGCAGCATGACGACATACCTGTGAGACACGGGATTTTTACCCTCACGCTGGTCCCCGGTCAGGGGCATGCTGAGCGTAAACACATCCAGGGAGCGCAAGCGCGGCCGGTTGACTCGGGCTCGCA
>CAVOKK010000001.1:0-948271 GCA_963696455.1 uncultured Actinomycetota bacterium | reverse complement strand
GGATCTGCGGGCCCAGTCGGCGAGCCGCTGCTTGATTCCCGGCGCCAGCCGCAGGGTGTAGTGATCGGCCATGCTGTCAATATACCACGGCGAGTCACAATGTGACACACTGCGGTCGCGCACTTACGCGTGAGTTCGGCCAGTCCTGAGGATCGGCTTCGGTCGCGGACGCAGCAGCGGCGTCACGCGAGGTGCCTGGCCCAGCGACTCCCGGGCCCGCCGCCTCGCGGAGCCGGTCATCCGGTGTTGTCGTTCTCCAAGGCTGGCGACGGGGTCCTGGCCGATCTCGCAGTCGGCAATGTTGTAGCCGCCGCTTGCGGTCGCTGTCGAGAGCGGGATGCCGTCGACCTCGATTGAGCACCGGACGGTGCCGTAGCTCTGCCAGCTGGGCATTGATCGTGTAATACTCCGGGTCGCCGAGACGATGCGTCATCCTCATGGGCACGGTGCCGTTGTAGTCGGAGCCGGGGACGGCCCTAGGTGACCTGGGCGCCAGCGGTGCCGCGCACGATGTACGTGACGGTCTGCTCGGGCAGCTGGCTGGCGCACATGTCGTGCTCGGCCAGGCGCGTCATCGCGTCCGCCAGCATGGGTGACATATTCGACCAGGCGGTCTCAGTGTGGGAGATGACCGCGGTCTGCTTTCTGGCCGGCCTGGCGCATGCTGCACACCTGCTGACCGTACGTAGCGATCTGCGTGCTGGACGTCGAGCTGTCGATCCTGAACCGCGAGCTCGGCTCCAGGTCACTGACGAACTGCTGCGCTGGGGCGCTCAGCGCCGGAGTCGTCGCGGCCGCCACCGGTGCGCTAGCGCGCGCTCGCGGCGATCCGGCGCCGCCGTGACCCTTGCCGCCGCTGCTGGCGACCGAGCTGATCACGATGATGGCGAGCAGCACGGCCGCCGCAGGCAGGATGTTCCGGCCGCGGTGCCGCCGGCGAACTGGCCGGGGCGGCGGTGCCGCCTTGCCGGGCTGGTAAGCCGCTGTACCGGGCTGTGTAGGCGGCCCCGCCTAACGGCCATAGTGCGGCCCCGTGTCGGCATGCCCCTTGCTGCCTCAGGGGCAGGGGCAGGGGAGGAGCATGAGCAGGAGCCGCCAGTTGGCCAGCAGGGGACTGAACCGAAGCGGCCAGCGAGCTTCTGCCATTTTGCGTGTGCATTCCTGGTGACAAGAAACATGCAGGGCATCTGCAGACAGGGTTGCCCCTAGCCGCGATGATGTAGCTTGTGACTCTGTGGATGGGTTCGTGCAGGCCGACACGGCGAAGGTGAAGCAGAACGCCGCGCTGGCCACGATGCGGTGGCATGGGTGGCCCCAGCTGGGTGACCTTCGAGCAGATCGGCTCGACCGAAGAGATACGCGCAAGACTGAACGCGACGTACCCGGATGCTAAGCCCTCAACTCTGGCGAACTGGGCTGGGCAGATAAATGCGTTCCTCTTCCGGAGGAGATTGGTGACCTTGTCTCGCTGCCGCTGAAGTCGGCGCCCAGCCGTCGCCTTCGGCCGCGTCACCGGCGGCTACAAGTACATGGCGGATGCTGTAGACGCTATGCACCATCAACGTGCCGTTGAGTGGATCTCGGATGGCATTTCCCGCGACGTCATAGATCAGGACCTCCTCTATTCCCTCGGCGCCTTCCTCACTGTCTGCCGGATCAGCCGCAACGACGCGAGCGACGGATCCTGGCCGTCCTAGCAGCTCCGTCGACTATGCTCCCGGTCGGCGCACGTCCGGGTCGACTCAACGACAGTTATTGAACCGGATGAGGTCGCTGAAACCGCGGTGATCCGCCGAAATCGGGCGCGACCAGATACGCCGCCGACTTGCTGAAAGGTTCAAGGGACGCGACCTAGCGCGTCTCGTCGGCGAGTTGCTCAAAGCGGAGATTCGTCTGCGAAGTATCGCGTCCTGGACCAGATGGTGGCGTTGACGTCCTGCCGGGCAAGGCAGTATGGGCTTCGATGGCGCGACGATTGCGGTCCAGGTGAAATCCGGCACGACCCCAACCGACGCTCCGACACTGCGAGAGCTCAAAGCGTGATGGGCACCTTCGGGGCAAGACGCGGACTCCTCGGTCAGCTGGGGCGGCTCACCAAATCTGCGCGTCAAGAGGCGCGGCGGCTCTTTTTCGATCCGGCTTTGGGGACTCTGACGCCATCATAGACAAGCTGCAAGAGGTCTATAACCGCCTCCCAGCCGACGTGCAAGCCTGAGATTGGCCTGCCGCCAGTCTGGACGCTCCTTCCTGGCGAGGACGACTAGCTGGTTTGGGTGTCGCCGACGCACTCTCGCCGTAGTCCGCTCGCCACGCCTAGGGCTCAGGTTCTTCCCCATTTCGCGTCGGTCCAAATTGCTGCGTCGAGCAACCGCAAGTTCAGCTGATCCAAGTGCAGTCGATCAGCCGTGCTCCTTCTGAGGACGCTCGTGATGCTGTTGATACCCGCGGTGACGTCGTGGTCTGAGATCAGGCTCCGAAAGACCTGCCAGTCGATCTGATAGTTTCGAATACTGATAGCCCGAGGTAGTCGCAAACGAGCCGGTCGCGGACAGGGAATAGGGCGGGGTCTCTTCCGGGCGCACAGTTTGCTGGCGGTGACCCAGGCATTGGGGTTGATCGACGGTTTCGGCCGACAAGGCGCTTTTGATGGCTTCGTAAAGACTCGGCCATCGCTATCAGGTCGGAGGATCCGGCGGAGCCCAGCTCAGTCTCGCGGACGTCGGCTAGCTTCTGTAGCAGGTTATCCCTGACCGGGCCGCCGTGAAGAAGGCGCCGCGCGCCGCGCGGTCCGATGTGGACGCTGAGCAATGTAGTGGCGAGCAGATCGCTTGCTGTGATGTCTGCTGGGTCCGTGGGATCGAGCCCGGTAAAGCTGGCACCGGCGTAGTTGCCCTCTATGTCGTAGAAGCGACCGAGCCGCTGCTGCGCCGGGTACGGGCTGTCGGTGCGAAGCGCCTGGAGCGCTTTGGCTCTGGCGTGGTCCAGAACGCCAGGCGTGGGGTGGTCCCAGTCTGGCGGGGTTGACGCTTCAGCCTCAGTGATCATCGGATCTCCTCACATTCGCGGTTCGGTACGCGCAAATCGTCGGAGTGCCAGCACGCATCGTCGGAGTGCTGGGTCTACGGCTGGCCAGGCCCTAGGCGTTGGCGTCGAGGCAGCTGTAGTTCCCCCGTCGAGTTACCGAAGCTCTATTCCTTTTCGCGCTGCTATGCTTATCATTTTTGCAACGATTTCTTCCCGAAATCGTGGACTCTCAAGCCGGAGCGGTCTGGCCGTGGAGGCCGAAGTTCGTCGATCAGCTCGTAGCGATATTTGCGCTCACATACGGCATATTCGCCGTACTGGGTGAGGAGATCTCCATTGCTTCCGACGAACGTTGGCTTCATCGTTTCGTAATACGAGGTGTAATCGGTTCCCTGTGACGCGGGGTAAGGCATTCGCCAGAGGTGTTCGCCCACATGCCAGCCGCGGAGTATCCTGCGATGGAATCTGTACCCTCGGTCCTCCCCACAACCGATTCTTTCGCTGGATCACCTCTACTATTGTCGAGTCCGGCACAACGCCGCGCTCGAGTAAGATCGCGCGAGATCGATCAGTCTGTTACTCGCTGCGAGAATACGCCCATCTGCTTCCTCATAATCTCTATTCCTTGCCCACGCCGAAGCATCGCTGCAGAGGCGGCACTCGTTTAGCATGCATGGTGTTCGATGCGTGGTGCACATTGCGCGGCCGCAAGTTTCGCAACGGCCCACAGCGATTACTCCGCAGTTCGAGATCTCACATTCGGCTGGCACATGCCGTCCTTACTTTTCGAACATTTACTGCAGCCGCGCTTGCAAGCTGTCCCGCGCGACCTACAAGTTCGGGACCGGGACGGTCCGGGCGGGTCGAATGCTGGTACCGACGAATCTCTACGGTGATCACCGCCTCGGCTGGCGCGTCAGTTTGCTGCTAGTCAGGTTACTGCGATTCAGCGTCCGCTTTGCCTGATTCTATGGCTGCAGAATGGACAGGCACGAGTGCCGCGCGGGATCGGCGGCAGGTGTTGCGGGCCCGCTGGGGGCGTTACTTCCGGCTCCGAGAATCGGACGCCGAGGGGGGCCGCGACACACCCAGCGTCCGGACGATCACCTTAATCGGCAGGCCTCAGCCCGGTGCGGCCGCCGGATCTCACCGCAGTCCTCCACAAACAGCACCCTTCCTCCCTGGCTCGGCCCGGAGCCAGGGAGTGACAAGGCAAGGGGTCAAAATTTGGTTGGCCGCTCCACGGTATTTTTCAAGCCGCCGTCGACACTCTGGACTAGAGCCAGCCGACCGGGCACAAGCGGTCCGAACTGGTGGGCGGTACTGGGATTGAACCAGTGACCTCTTCCGTGTCAGGGAAGCGCTCTCCCGCTGAGCTAACCGCCCCCGAGGCGGAAGCGGGAATCGAACCCGCGTACAGGGCTTTGCAGGCCCTTGCCTAAGCCACTCGGCCATTCCGCCACAGGCCGACCCCCTGGGAGCCGGGCCGGTACCGAAGAGCCGAGCGGACCGTCGGCACGCGAGACGGCTTCCGGCACCTCCGAGCGGACGACGGGATTCGAACCCGCGACCCTCACCTTGGCAAGGTGATGCTCTACCAACTGAGCCACGTCCGCATGCTCCCGATCGGCCAGCCAGACCGCTCCGGTGTGCGAACAGAACTGTAGCCGATCCTGACCGCCGGGCAAACTCGCATACCCGGATACGCGCCCCCCGCCGCGCCCCCGGCGGCACCACAAACCGGCCCGCCACACGGCCGGGAACCCTTGCCACAGCGCGAGGTTGCGCTAGCGTCACAATCGTGGCTGTCTGGATGAACGGGGCGCTGTACCCCGATGACGAGGCCAGAGTCTCGGTCTTCGACCACGGGCTCGTGGTGGGCGACGGGGTCTTCGAGACGGTGAAGGTCGTGAACGGCACGCCGTTCGCCCTCAGCAGGCACCTGACGCGCCTCCACCGGTCGGCGGCTGGCCTGGGCCTGCCCGAGCCCGACCTGGAGGAGATCCGGACCGGAGCGCTGGCGGTCATCGAGGCGTCACCCCCGCTTCCGCTGGCCCGCATGCGCATCACCGCGACGGCTGGCCTTGCCCCTTTGGGATCGGAACGAGGCAACTCACCCCTCACCGCCATCGTCGCCCTCGCGGAGCAGAATCCGCCTGCCGAATCCGTCGATGTGGTGGTCGTGCCCTGGCCGCGCAACGAACTCGGCGCCCTGGCCGGGCTGAAGACGACGTCATACGGGGAGAACGTGCGTGCCCTCGCCTACGCCAACCAGCACGGCGGCAGCGAGGCAATCTTCGCTAATACCGCGGGGAACCTGTGCGAGGGGACCGGGACCAATGTCTTCGTGGTCAGCGGCGGCCGGCTGATAACGCCGCCGCTGTCGGCCGGGTGCCTGGCCGGGGTGACCAGGGCGCTGGTTATCGAGTGGGTTGGCGCGGCAGAGGATGACCTGCCGGGGGATGCCTTGTCAAATGCTGAAGAAGCATTCCTAACTGGTACAACCAGGGACGTGCAGCCGATCCGCCTCGTAAATGGCGTCAAGCTCCCTGCCGTACCGGGTCCCATCACCAGAAAGGCCGCCGAGGTATTTGCCATGCGAGCGGCCGACTCGCCCGATCCGTGAAATGGCCATGCCGATTACGGCATGGCCATATTCGCGTGGGATTGGCGTCAGGCGCGCCAGAGCAGCTCGTCAAGCTCGTCGTCGACGTCGATGTACTCGCTCTCGTGCCCGGGCGCGATGAGCTCGTAGGTCCGCCCGAGGAACGCGGCAGTCGAGCTGCGCGGTGCCTCGAAGTGGGCCTCGCCGAAGGGGGAGGACAGCGCGATGTTCAGCAGTTCGTGGCCGTGCTCGTCGGCCGGCCACACCTGGACGTCACCCTCGCCGGCCGGACCTTCCATGCCCACGGCCAGCAGGTCACGGGCGAAAATCCACTCGACCGGCTCGTCGGAGCCCACGTGGAACGCCATGCGGATCGCGTACGGGTCGTCGGCGCTGTAGTACAGGCTCGCCACAAGCGGGACAGAACCATGCTCGGGAACTACCAGACTGAGGCCGAGTTCTGCGGACACGGTCGCACTGCTGTTCATCATCGGGTCGGACCTTTGCCTTGTCGTGTCCCGGATTGCCGGGCTTCACATATTGGCGCGGGGTTGCCTAACACTTATGCCAGGCAGGCCTCGCAGAATTGTTATCGCCGCTGTTTGATTCCGCGAATGACGTCGCTCGTAACCTCGGTCACTGATCAACAAACCCGCTACGAACTGGTCAAACGCTTCTCGCAATAAAACACCGATTTAGACGCTGGATCATCCCCGTGGGTAACAAGGATCAGTTGTGACCTTCGTCTCAGGAGGCCCTGGGAACGCCCGTTACCGCATAGCGCTGACCAGCAGGGGAGCTGGCTCGTCAGTCTTTACCGTGCTTTCGCAGGACAAGAACGGACGCCCAGGCGGTCACAACTGGCCTGGCGGAAAGTTCGAATGCCGGTTAATAGGTATTTCACAATTTTCGGCTTATTACCGGTGTGTCCAGCGACAGGCGCCGCCGCCCGGACCGCGGCCGAGGGGCGACAACGGTGATGGGCGGCGAGCGCGGAGGGGAGCTCGGCGCGGAGCCGAACTCGGTCCAGGCCGAACGCGGTGACCTCGAGGAGCGGTGGCTGGCACGCCGGGCCCCGTCTTCGGAGAGCGCTGCCTTCGGAAGAGCGCTCGGGTGCGGGCATGCGCTACTCTGAGATCGCTCTGCGGCAAGGGGAACCGGCCGCGGCTGACGGGCGATTGGCTCAGCGGGAGAGCGCCTCGTTCACACCGAGGAGGTCACTGGTTCGATCCCAGTATCGCCCACCACGAACTCGCAGTTCAGAAGTACCTTTCTCCAGCTCAAATCCCCGTGCGGCCCGCTCGGCCACCGCGCCGCGTCCGCTTTGCCCGGTATGCCGCCGCACAACTGCACTTTTCATTCGCTTCAGCGCTCCGTGACGCCTTTATCTCCCGGTATGTCGGTTTCGAAACGCACCGAACGGATGAAAAGTCAACCGGGGTTGACGCGTGAGCTCATTCGCGCGGCCGCAAGCGGCCGGATGGGCTGGCCCGTGCGCTAGGTCCGTGCATGAGAACGGCTGGCCCATGCACCGGGCTCGGCTGGCACCGGGTCGGCTGGCCCATCGCGCTTCTGGGTGCGCTGACCGTGCGCCAGGTCCCCTGGCCCCGGCCCGGCGGCGCCGTCTTCCGGGTCGCGGGCGCCTGGCCGACAGCGTTCAGACGACCGCCCGCGGAGCCCGACAGCCACCCCGAGCACCGCAAGCCCGCGCCCGGCCAGCCTCAACACCGACCGTCCTCACCGTGCGTAGCCACCCGATCGGCCGATGAATGCCGCCCCATCCACAGGGAAGAATGCCGCACACCCCGGTCAGAAGGTCGGAAACCCCCTGTGTGCAGGGAGTTCTCGTTACTGATCGTTTACGGGATTAATGGCTTTCCTAGTTTCCGCCTCGGGTACAGCCGTGACGCTGAGTAACTAGAATGGCGCGCATTCCAGAGTCGCACGAAGCCTGTGCCACCGGCGTGCCACGGGACGGGGGATGGCGTGTTCGGAGAGGGACGGCCCGGTAACGAGCCAGGGGCGAGCGGGCCCGAAGCGAGCGGGCCCGAAACGAGCGGGCCCGAAGGGAACGGGCCCCAAGCGAGCGGGCCCGAGGGTGGCGACAAGTCTGACGGCGGGCGCGGATGGCGCTGGCCGAACAAGAAGGTCATCGCGGTCGGCGTCGCCACAGCGGCCGTCGCGGCGGCCGGCATTAGCTACGCGGCGACCCAGTCGTCGCCCCATGGGCAGTCGACGGCCGGAGGCATAGGGAACAGCTCAGTTCCAGCCGGCCCCATGCACCTGACCTCGATGACCCCGGCCAGCAAGACCACGGGCGTCGACGGCGCCGAGCCGATCACGATTAACTTCTCCGCGCCTGTCGCGCCGAATTCGCCGTCGCCGACGCTCAGCCCGTCAGTGCCCGGCAGCTGGAGTTCGCTGGGCAACTCGATGGTGTTCACGCCGTCGGCTCCGTTTACCCCCTCGACCAGGGTGACGGTGACCATCCCGGATGGCCCCACCGGCGTCCGCTCCGCCAATGGTGCGCTGCTCTCGACGCCGCTGACCGAGCACTTCACCACCGGCAACTACTCGCAGGCCGGGCTCGCCGAGCTGCTCGCGCAGCAGGGCTACCTGCCGATGTCCTGGTCACCGAGCGCGAACGGTGCCGTCCGGGCCGCGAACGCCGAGTCAGCGACCGACCCGGCGACCCTGACCGCGGCGGGCGAGGCCTATGACCCGCCTGCGGGCCAGTACACCTGGGACACCGGCTATCCGTCGATGCTCAAGAGCATGTGGAGCCCGGACAGCGCGAACGTCATTCTCCGCGGCGCGGTCATGGCCTTCGAGTCCGAGCACAACATGACCGTCGACGCGAGCCTGACGCCGCAGTTCTGGCGGGCGCTGTTCCGGGCCCAGGCGCGGGGCGAGCGCAACACCAACGGCTACACCTACGCGGTGGCCAGCAAGCACCTGCCGGAAACGCTGACCATCTATCACAACGGCCACATCGCCATGCGGACGCTGGCCAACACCGGGATCCCGGTCTCGCCGACCGTGGACGGCACGTTCCCGGTCTACCAGAAGTTCCGGTTCCAGATCATGCGCGGAACCAACCCGGACGGCAGCTCCTACGCCGACCCGGTGTCCTACGTCTCGTACTTCAACGGCGGCGACGCGGTGCACTACTTCCCGCGCGGCTCCTACGGCTTCCAGCAGAGCCTGGGCTGCGTCGAGCTGCCGTGGAACTCGGCGGCCAGGGCCTACCCGTACCTGACCTACGGGAGCCTGGTGACCGTCACCGGCTGAGGCCGCAGGCCCGCCCCGGCCAGCCAGCAGGCTGCCGCCGGAGCGAGGTCCGCCGCCGGGCAAGCTCCGCCCGGCACCGCGATGGCGCGGTGCCGGGCGGTGCCATGTCCGGCGCCCGCGGAGGCCTTACCGGTTCAGAAGACCTTTCAGGGCGGGAACGGGCTGTCCCGCCCCGCCGTCTGCCGTCAGTCCGCGGCCCGCACTGACGCGACGGCCGGCCTGAGCGCTCACCCTCCGCTCACCGTCCGGTCAGCCGACGGCTACGTCCGGTTAATCCGGTGAGTCCCGCTTGCAACCTGTAGCCGTTTCTTTACCGTGACCCTGCGCGAGCAACCGCCGGAGCCATCTAGAGTCAAAAGGAAGGGTGGCTCATGCACATCGGGCCGCCTTTATCCCGCCCGCGACGACTGACCGGGCACTGACGGCGAACGAGGGAGTCACCGTTGTCCTCACTGGCGCACCTGCGCGGGCGGATCGCGGCTATCGGCGGCGTGATCGTGCTTCTGCTGGTCGCGGGCGTCTGGGTCACGCTGACGCACGCCTCGGCCCAGCCGTCAGGCAAAGCGGGCACCGCGAGCGGCAAGCCGAGCGCCAGCGCATCGTCCCAGGTGCCGGCCGGGCCGCTCGAGCTGACCTCGGAAACCCCGGCTAGCAACGCCACCGGGGTCAGCGGCACGACGGATATCACGATCCATTTCTCCGCGCCGCTGGCGCCGAATTCGCCGATGCCGACGGTCAGGCCGGCCGTGGCGGGCAACTGGCAGGGAGCCGGGACGAGCACCCTGACGTTCGTGCCGAGCCGCGGCTTTGACCAGCTCACGCACGTCCGGGTCACGATTCCCGGCGGCGCGACCGGCGTCCGCACGGCCCGCGGGGCGCTGCTCGGCAGCACGGTGAAGCTGAGGTTCAGGATCGGCACCTACCAGACCGCGCGCCTGGAGGAACTGCTCGCCCAGCTCGGCTACCTGCCGCTCACCTGGACTCCCGCCTCCGGCGCGACGGTCCCGGCCGCTACCGACGCCGAAGGCCAGCTGGCCGCGGCCTACAACCCGCCGCAGGGCACCTGGACCTGGGACTCGGGCTACCCGAGCAGGCTGCAGGACCTTCTGGCAGAACGGCTCCTCGTCGAGCCTCATCCTCCAGGGCGCGGTCATGGCCTTCGAGTCCAACCAGGGCCTGGCAGTCGACGGCGTTCCGGGCAAGCAGGTCTGGACTGCCCTGCTCAAGGCCGTCGCGGCGAACCAGCAGAACCCGGACGGCTACACCTACGCGCTCGCCAGCGAGGGCAACCCGGAGAAGCTGACGGTCTGGCACGACGGCCGGGTCATCATGAAGAGCCTGGCCAATACGGGGATCGCGGCGGCGCCGACGACGCTGGGCACCGCGGCCGTCTACCTGAAGTACTACTACCAGGTCATGAAGGGGACGAACCCGGACGGCAGCAAGTACGCCGACCCGGTGTACTACGTGTCCTACTTCCGCGCGGGCGAGGCCGTGCACTACTTCCCCCGCGGCTCCTACGGCTACCCGCAGAGCCTTGGCTGCGTCGAGCTGCCCGTGGAGCAGCGCCAAGTTCATCTGGAAGTACCTGACCTACGGCACGCTGGTCACCGTCGCCCCCGGCAGCCTGACCCCGTGACGCAGCCCGAGCCGGCTGACGAGGCCGGGGGAGCGCCGTCGCCGGGGGAGCGCCGTCGCCGGGGAGCGCCGTCGCCAGGGGAGCGCCGGGCCGCAGCGCCGGGGAAGCGCCGACCACCTGACCGGGCGGGCGTCCGGCGGCCGGCGCCGATAGCATCGGGATCACGGGCCGATGCTGCCCGTGACCCGACCGCCACCTAAGGAGCCAGCCGTGCCTGCCGAGAAGCTTCGCATCACACTCGCCGGAAGCGAGCACGTGGTGGAAGACGGCACGACGGCCGGCCTGGCGCTGGCCGACCGGGCCGCCCTCACCGACCATGACCCCGGCACCGACCGGAGTCCCGGCGCCGTCGTCATCGCCGCCCGGGTCAACGGCGAGCTGCGGGACCTGGCCTGGCGGCTGGCCGACGGCGACCAGGTCGCGCCGGTCACGATCGGCTCGGCCGACGGCCTGAACATCCTGCGCCACTCAGCCGCGCACGTCATGGCGCAGGCGGTCCAGGATCTCTTCCCGGAGGCGAAGCTCGGCATCGGGCCGCCGATCGAGAACGGCTTCTACTACGACTTCGACGTCCCGGCGGCCTTCACCCCCGATGACCTGAAGGCGATCGAGCAGAAGATGCGCCAGATCGTCAAGCAGGGCCAGCGCTTCAGCCGCCGCGTGGTCAGCGACGACGAGGCCCGCAGCGAGCTGGCGAGCGAGCCCTACAAGCTGGAGCTGATCGGCCTCAAGGGCAGCGGCAGTCCCGGCGGAGCAGCGGCCAGTGACACGGAGCTCGGCGACTCCGGCGAATCGGTCGAGGTCGGCGGCGCCGAGCTGACCATCTACGACAACCTCAACCCGGCGAACGGCGAGCGCATCTGGGAAGACCTGTGCCGCGGCCCGCACCTGCCGACGACGAGGAACATTCCCGCGTTCAAGCTGCTGCGCTCGGGCGGCGCGTACTGGCGCGGCAGCGAGAAGAACCCGCAGCTGCAGCGCATCTACGGCACCGCCTGGCCGTCCCGCGAGGCGCAGGACGAGTACCTCGCGCTGATGGCCGAGGCGGAGAAGCGCGACCACCGCAAGCTGGGCGCCGAGCTCGACCTCTTCAGCTTCCCGACCGAGATCGGCAGCGGGCTGCCGGTGTTCCACCCCAAGGGCGGCATCATCCGCAAGGCGCTGGAGGACTACTCGCGCAAGCGGCACGAGGAGTCCGGCTACGACTTCGTCTACACCCCGCACCTGACCAAGCAGCAGCTGTTCGAGACCTCCGGCCACCTGCAGTGGTACGCCGACGGAATGTACCCGCCCATGGAGATGGAGGGCGCGAGGTACTACCTGAAGCCGATGAACTGCCCGATGCACATCCTGATCTACGCATCGCGCGGCCGGTCCTACCGCGAGCTGCCGCTCCGGCTGTTCGAGTTCGGCACCGTCTACCGGTACGAGAAGTCCGGCGTGGTGCACGGCCTGACCAGGGCCCGCGGCTTCACCCAGGACGACTCGCACATCTTCTGCACGCCCGAGCAGCTGCAGGACGAGCTGGCGAGCCTGCTCGACTTCGTCGTCGGCCTGCTCCGCGACTACGGCCTGACCGAGTTCGAGGCCGAGCTGTCCACCCGGCCGGAGAAGTTCGTCGGCGAGATCGCCGACTGGGACAAGGCCGAGGCCGCGCTCACCTACGCGCTGGACAAGTCCGGGCCTGCCCTACGTGGTCGCCGCGGGGGAGGGCGCCTTCTACGCGCCGAAGATCGACGTGCACGTGCAAGGACGCGATCGGCCGCCGCTGGCAGCTGTCCACGCTGCAGGTCGACTTCCAGGAGCCGGGCCGGTTCGGCATCGAGTACCAGGCCGCCGACGGCAGCCGCCAGCGGCCGTACATGATCCACCGGGCGCTGTTCGGCTCCATCGAGCGGTTCTTCGGCATTCTGATCGAGCATTATGCGGGCGCGTTCCCGCCCTGGCTTGCCCCGGTCCAGGTCGTCGGCATCCCGATCTCCGACGCGCACGTCCGGCTACCTGGAGAACGTCGCCACCAGGCTGCGCGAGCACGGCATCCGGGTCGAGGTCGACACCAGCGACGACCGGATGCAGAAGAAGATCCGCAACGCCCAGCGGCAGAAGGTGCCGTACATGCTGCTCGCCGGAGACGAGGACGTCGCGGCGAACGCGGTCTCGTTCCGCTACCGGAACGGCGAGCAGAAGAACGGCGTGCCCATCGCCGACGCGATCGCCGAGATCACCGGGGCGGTCGCCAGCCGGGTCCAGGTCTGACGCCTGTGCCCGATCACGTGCCAGGACCAGACGAGATCGACCCCGGTCAGGAAGAGATACCGCCCGCACGCCGCGACGGCGCCGTCGACGTCCCGGACGAGATCGTCCCCGACGGCCTGCAGCGGCTGTGGATGCCGCACCGGCTCGCCTACATCAAGGGCGAGAACAAGCCGGCCGACGGCAGCGCGGCCCAGTGCCCGTTCTGCGAGATCCCGAAGCTGTCCGACGCCGACGGGCTCATCGTGGCCCGCGGCGCGGACGTCTACGCGGTGCTCAACCTGTACCCGTACAACAGCGGGCACCTCATGGTCGTCCCGTACCGGCACGTCGCCGACTACACCGACCTGACCGCGGCGGAGACGGCCGAGGTCGCCGACTTCACCAAGCGCGCGATGACCGCGCTGCGGGACGCGTCGCAGGCGCAGGGCTTCAACATCGGCATGAACATGGGCGGGGTCGCCGGCGCGGGCATCGCCGCGCACCTGCACCAGCACATCGTGCCGCGCTGGGGCGGCGACGCGAACTTCATGCCCGTCGTCGGCCGCACCAAGGTCCTGCCCCAGCTGCTCGCCGACACCCGCGTCATCCTCGCCGCCGCCTGGCCCGCCGAATAACTGCGCGGGCCATGCTGCCAGCGGGCCGCGGCCGACCGGATGTCAGGCAGCCAGAGCAGAGAAATGGCTGCCTGACACCCGGCCGACCCCGGCTCCGTGCGCGCAGCCTGCGTTAGCACGGACGTCGCCCTGGCGTAGCAGCGACTGAGCGCGGCCATCGGATCGTCCGTCGGCTCGCGAGTACTCGCGTGCGCGACGGCGAGCCGCGACGCTCGCTGGAAGGGCTCGTTCCCGCGCCTTAATCAGGTCTTGTCGGCCGCTGCCACCTTCTCGGCGAGGTGCGAGGGCAGCGGCTCATAACGCAGGTAGCTGCGGGTGAATGAGCCAGTGCCGTGCGACATCGAGCGCAGGTCGATCGCGTATCGCGTCACCTCGAGTTCCGGGATCTCGGCCTTGACCAGGGTGCGGCCGCCGGCCACCGGCTCGGTGCCGAGCACGCGGCCGCGGCGCGAGGACAGGTCGGACATGACCGCGCCCACGTAGTCGTCGGCGACCAGGACCGATACCTCGTCGACCGGTTCCAGCAGGAGGACCTGGGCCTTCGCGGCGGCGTCCCGCAGCGCGGCGCGGCCGGCTTTCTGGAACGCCATGTCGGAGGAGTCGACCGAGTGGGCCTTGCCGTCGTAGAGCGTGACCTTGATGTCGACCATCGGGTAGCCGGCCAGCACGCCCTGCTCCATCTGGGACCTGATGCCCTTCTCCACCGACGGGATGAACTGCCGGGGCACGACGCCGCCGACGATCTTGTCGATGAACTCCAGGCCGCCGCCGGAGTCCAGCGGCTCGACCTCGATATGGCAGATGCCGAACTCGCCGTGGCCGCCGGACTGCTTGACGTTGCGGCCGAGGCCCTGCGCCTTGCCGGCCACGGTCTCGCGCAGCGGCACCCGCAGCGCGACCGGCTCGACGGCGACGCCGTACCGGGTGGACAGGCGGTCAAGCGCCAGGTCGGAGTGCGCCTCGCCCATGCACCACAGCACCAGCTGGTGGGTCTCGGGATTGTTCTCCAGCCGCAGCGTCGGGTCCTCGGCCACGAGCCGGGCCAGTGCCTGCGACATCTTGTCCTCATCGGCCTTGGACTTGGCCTGGATCGCCACCGGCAGCAGCGGCTCGGGCATGGCCCAGGCCTCCATCAGCAGCGGCTTCTCCTTCTCCGACAGCGTGTCGCCGGTCTCCGCGGTCGCGAGCTTGGCCACGGCGCAGATGTCACCGGCCGGGCAGGCCGCCATCGGGCGCTGCTGCTTGCCGAGCGGGGAGGTGATCGCGCCGACCCGCTCGTCCTCGTCGTGGTCGGCGTGCCCGCTGGCCGCGCGGCCGTGACCGGAGACGTGCACGACAGCGTCGGGCCGCAGCGTGCCGGAGAACACCCGGACCAGGCTGACGCGGCCCACATACGGGTCGGACGTGGTCTTGACGACCTCGGCCAGCAGCGGGCCGTCCGGATCGGAGGTCAGGTTCGTCACGGCCTTGCCGTCGGGCGTGGTGACCGCGGGCAGCGGGTGCTCGGCAGGCGACGGGAACGCCTGCGTGATGATCTCGAGCAGTTCCTCCATGCCGATGTGATGCGGGCGCTGCGGTGGCGAGCACGGGGAAGAAGCTGCCGCGGGCGACCGCGGTCTCCAGGTCCTCGATCAGGCCCTTGACGTCGATGTCGCCGCCGGAGAGGTAGGTCTCCATGAGGGACTCGTCTTCGCTCTCCTGGATGATCGCCTCGATCAGCGAGCCGCGCGCCTCCTCGACCCGGTCGGCCTCGCTGTCGGGAATGCCGGTGTCGGCGCGGCTGCCGCCCGAGTAGTCGTAGAAGCGCTGCGAGAGCAGCCCGATCAGGCCCTGGACGCCGCCCTGGCCGTCGGAGACCGGCAGGTACAGGGGCGCCACCGAGTCGCCGAACGCGGCCCGGCACGCCTCCAGCGCCTCGTCGAAATCGCCGCGCTGGTGGTCGATCTTGGTGATCACGACGGCGCGCGGGGTGCCGACGGCCGCGCACTCGTCCCAGAGCATCTGGGTCAGGCCGTCGATGCCGTCAGCGGCGGAGACCGTGAACAGCGCCGCGTCCGCGGCCCGCAGGCCGGCCCGCAGGTCGCCGGTGAAGTCGGCGTAGCCGGGCGTGTCCAGGAGGTTCACCTTGACGTCCTCGTGCACGAACGGCACGAGGGTCAGGTTGACCGAGCGTCCCTGCCTGATCTCGACCTCGTCGAAGTCGCTGACGGTGCTGCCGTCCTCGACGCGGCCTTCGCGCTGGATGGTGCCGGTCGTGCCCAGCAGGGCCTCGGCCAGCGTTGTCTTTCCTGCTCCCGAGTGGCCGACCAGCACCACGTTGCGCACGCTTTCGGGCTGGCCGGCCGCTGATGTCCGGCCGGCGGCTCCTGCTGTGTGAGACTTCTCCGCCATCCCGCATCGCCTCCTGAGCGCTGTTTAGGTTCCTGCCCTGTTCCGCCCTTGCTCCTGTTGTCGGGCCGCACGATTTGTTTCCGCACTGTTTCCTGCCGCACGCCCAGCCTTTACCTGCCAGTCGAGGTTCACAAGACCCTGATCGGACTTGATTGCGGCCTGCGGGCGGGCGGCGTCAGCCGACGTTGACTTTGCATCCGGAAGGTGATCCGCGAATCGCCCGGAACGGGTGATAAGACCGCCGCCGGGCGCTGCCGCGGGTGAAAAGTCAGCTTTGGCTGACGGCCGGGAACGACGCCCGCGCGGAACACCCTCGAACCACCCCGAAACCTCCGGCCGCCAGTAGGATCAAGCCGCCATGCTCAAAGTCCTGCGGCCTGCGATCGCCCGCGTGCTGACACCGGTTGGCCAGGCCCTTGCCAGGACGCCGGTGACTCCGAACGCGCTGACGATCATCGGCACCATCGGCATGTCCGCCGGGGCCCTGTGGCTGTTCCCGACCGGGCACCTGTTCGCCGGCGTGATGGTGTGCACCGGCTTCGTGCTGACCGACATGCTGGACGGCACGCTGGCCCGCATCAAGGGCACGACGGGCAAGTTCGGTGCCTTCCTCGACTCGACGATGGACCGGATCGCGGACGCGGCCGTGTTCGCCGGGATCGCGGCCTGGTTCGTGCTCGGCGGCCATGACCGGCTGCTGGCCGGGGTCGCGGTGTTCTGCCTGGTCTCGGGCGCGCTGGTGTCCTACGCCAAGGCGCGCGCCGAGAGCCTCGGGCTGAAGTGCGACGTGGGCTTCGCCGAGCGCACCGAGCGGCTGCTGATCGGGCTGGTGGCGATCGGGCTGGCCGGGCTCGGCGTGCCGTACGTCCTGCCCATCGGGCTGTGGCTGCTCGCCGCCGTCAGCGCCTTCACGTTCGGCCAGCGGGTGCTGGCCGCGCGGCGCTCGGCGGCTGAGATCGCAGCTGCCGAGGCCGCCGGTGCTGCCGGGGCGGGGGCTGCCGGCGCCAGTGCTGCCGGAGCGGGGGCTGCCGGTGCTGCCGGTGCTGCTGGTACTGCCGGGGCCGGTGCTGCCGGGGCGGGCGCCGCCGAAGCGGCTGCCGAAGCCGGTGCTGCCGGGGCCAACGGGACGGCCGGGGCACCAGAGGGCGGCCCGGCGGCAGGCGGGAACCAGGCGGGCAACGGCGCTGTTATTGCCGCCAGCGGAGACAACCGCGACCAGCAGCCGGGAGGATAGGGAAATGCCGGGACTCAAGGACAGGATCACCGACGCCGGGTACGGCGCCGGCTGGAGCCTTGTCTGCCGGCTGCCCGAGGCGTGGACACAGCGGGCCTTCCGGTTCGCCGCCGACATCGCCTGGCGACGGCAGGGACCGCGGGTGCAGGTCCTGGAGGCCAACCTCACCCGGGTGCTCGGGCCGGACGCGGACGGCAAGGCGCTGCGGTACGCCTCCCGCGAGGTCATGCGCCGGTACGCCCGGTACTGGCTGGAGATCTTCCGGCTGCCGGTGATGCCGGTGTCGCAGCTCGTGGACGGCATGCACGACCCGACCGAGCAGCGGCGGATCATCTTCGACGCGCTGGCGACCGGACGCGGCGTGGTCGTGGCGATCCCGCACATGGGCAACTGGGACCAGGCCGGGGCGTGGATCATCGCCCAGGGCGCGGGTTCCTTCGCCACCGTCATGGAGCGGCTCAAGCCTGAGGCTGTCTACGAGCGGTTTGTTACTTTCCGTGAGGGACTGGGCATGGAAGTGCTACCTGCCAGCGGGGGAAGCCGGCCGTTCGGGATACTGGCCCAGAGGCTGCGGGCGGGGAAGATCGTCATCCTGCCCTGTGACCGCGATGTCACCGGCAGCGGCATTGAGGTGGAGTTCTTTGGCGAGAAGGCCAAGATGATGGCAGGTCCGGCCGCACTGGCCGTGCAGACTGGTGCTGCCCTGATCCCGGCCGTCCTGTGGTTCCGCGACGACGGCTGGGGCGTGCGGATCGGCGAGGAGATCCCGCAGCCCGCCGAGGGCACCAGGCCCCAGAAGGTTGCTGCCATGACCCAGGAGATCGCGAGCTTCTTCGAGAGCGGCATCAGGGACCACCCGTATGACTGGCTGATGCTCCAGAAGGTCTTCGTTTCCGACCTGGACCCGGCCCGGCAGGCAGCGGCCCGCGAGCGCGCCGCCGCGAACGGGCACCTGACCAGTCAGGAAGCGCCATGAGGATCGGCCTGGTCTGCCCTTATACGTGGGAAGTGCCGGGCGGTGTCAGGGAGCATGTCAGCGGCCTGGCCGAGGCGCTGATGGAGATGGGCCACGAAGTGTCGGTGATCGCGCCCGCCGATGACGACGCCGAGCTGCCGCCTTACGTGGTGCCGGCCGGCCGGGCGGTGCCGGTGCCGTACAACGGCTCGGTGGCCAGGCTGGCGTTCGGCTTCCTGTCCGCGAGCCGGGTGCGCCGCTGGCTCAAGGACGGCGACTTCGACGTGCTGCACGTGCACGAGCCGGCCGCGCCGAGCCTGTCCCTGCTGGCCTGCTGGGTGGCCGACGGCCCGATCGTGGCGACCATGCACGCGGCGATGCCCAGGTCGCGGGCGCTGCACGCGGCGCAGCCGATCCTGGCCTCGGCGCTGGAGAAGATCAGCGGCCGCATCGCGGTGGCCGAGGCGGCCAGGAACACCCTGGTCGAGCACCTGGGCGGCGACGCCGTGCTGATCCCGAACGGAATCAACGTCGCGAAGTTCGAGAAGGCCGAGCCGCTGCCCGGCTTCCCCGGAACCGGCGGCACGCTGGGCTTCCTCGGCCGGCTGGATGAGCCGCGCAAGGGCCTGGACATCCTGCTGGCCGCCTTCGCGATCCTGGCCGCCGAGCGGCCGGGCCTGCGGCTGCTGATCGCCGGCCGCGGCGACGCGGACGAGGTGCTTGAGCAGGTGCCGGCCGCCTACCGGGACCGGGTCGTGCTGCTCGGCCAGGTCAGCGACGCCGACCGGGTGCGGATGCTGCACTCAGTCGACGTGTTCTGCGCGCCCAACACCGGCGGCGAGAGCTTCGGCTACGTGCTGGTCGAGGCCATGGCCTCCGGCGCGCCGATCGTGGCCAGCGACATCGACGCGTTCCATCAGGTCCTGCGGGGCGGAGAGGCCGGCGAGCTGTTCGAGACAGGTAACCCGGCCGCCCTCGCCGCGGCCGCCAGCCGCCTGCTGGATGACCCGGCACGCCGGGCTGAGCTGGCGGCGAATGCCGCGGCCGCCGTGCGGGAGTTCGACTGGTCCGTGGTGGCGCGGGACGTGGTGCGCGTCTACCAGGCAGTCGCGCCGGCCGCCGGCCGCGTCGCTGTCGCGCTGTGACGCCGATGACCAGCCTCATCGTCATCGTCGTCCTGGCCGTTATCGGGGTCTACATTTCCTGGCGGGCCGGCCGGCTCGACCGGCTGCACGCCCGGGTTGAGGCCGCCAGGTTCGCCCTGGACGCGGCCCTGGTCCGGCGCAGCTCGGTCGCGCTGGAGCTGGCCGCCTCCGGCCTGCTCGATCCGGCGACGAGCGTGCTGCTGGCCGGCGCGGCGCACGACGCCCGGTCCGCGCAGGAGGCCCGTGAGCTGCCCGAGAGCGACCTGACCAGGGCGCTGCGCGCTGTCTTCAGCCAGCCCGATTTCCGCGCGCTGCTGGCCGGCCGGGAGGGCGCCGAGGAGCTGCTCAGCGAGCTGGAGAGCGCGGCCCATCAGGTGTTCCTGGCCCGGAAGTTCTACAACGACGCGGTGGCCGCGACGCAGGCAGCCCGGCAGCGGTGGCTGGTGTCGATGCTGCGGCTGGCCGGGCGGGCACCGAACCCCGAGTTCTTCGAGATCGACGACTCGCTGGCGCCGGTCAGCGAGACCGGCGGGCTCACCGCCGACCTGCCGCACCTGACCACCTAGCCGTACTTTGCGCTGATCGTGGTGACTTTGCGTCCCATACGCGCGCGAAGCCACCACGATCCACTCGCTCGCACTCGGAGCCAGCGCAGCCAGGCCGCCGAGCCGCGCGCTCGCGCCCTTGGGCTCAGGGCGGCACAATTGCTATCCTGGTACGTGGGTCAGGTTAGAAGCGCTTCCCGAAGTCTGCCGGAAGTGCTATCAGCGGCATCGCGGGCTCGGGGCAGGCCTGAACTGCCAGTCAGCCGCGCGGATAGTACCGCCTACCATGGAATTGTCGTCTGCAGCGAGTGAGCGAGGTTGTCGTGTCTGTCCAGAATGCACCTGAGAGTTCTGCCCGGCCCGGTAGCGGCCCCATCGCTAGTGACGCGCACAAGGGCACCAGCCGCGTGAAGCGCGGCATGGCCGACATGCTCAAGGGCGGCGTCATCATGGACGTCGTCACGGCGGAGCAGGCGAAGATCGCCGAGGATGCCGGCGCCGTCGCGGTCATGGCGCTGGAGCGGGTCCCGGCTGACATCCGCAAGGACGGCGGCGTCGCCCGGATGAGCGACCCGGACATGATCGACGGGATCATCGCCGCCGTGTCGATCCCGGTCATGGCCAAGTGCCGGATCGGGCACTTCGTCGAGGCGCAGGTCCTGCAGGCCATCGGCGTCGACTACATCGACGAGTCCGAGGTGCTGACCCCCGCCGACGAGGCGTACCACGTCGACAAGTGGGAGTTCACCGTTCCGTTCGTGTGCGGTGCCACGAACCTGGGCGAGGCGCTGCGGCGGATCACCGAGGGCGCCGCGATGATCAGGTCCAAGGGCGAGGCCGGCACCGGCAACGTCGTCGAGGCCACCAGGCACATGCGCTCGATCCGCACCGAGATCCGCCGGCTCTCGACGCTGTCGCCGGAGGAGCTCTACACCGCGGCCAAGGACCTGCAGGCGCCCTACGAGCTGGTCGCCGAGGTCGCCGCGGCCGGGAAGCTGCCGGTCGTGCTGTTCACCGCCGGCGGTCTGGCCACCCCGGCCGACGCCGCGATGATGATGCAGCTCGGCGCCGAGGGCGTGTTCGTCGGGTCGGGCATCTTCAAGTCAGGCGACCCGGCAGCGCGGGCCGCGGCGATCGTGAAGGCGACCACCTTCTACGACGACCCGGACGTGATCGCGAAGGTCTCCCGCGGCCTGGGCGAGCCGATGGTCGGCATCAACATCGACACCCTCGAGCCGGAGCAGCGGTACGCCGGCCGCGGGTGGTGATGGCGGCCGCCACGCCGCCGGGCGCCGCGTCGCAGGCTGTCACGTCGCAGGGCGCCGCTTCGGCGGCCGAACCGCTGATCGGCGTGCTCGCGCTGCAGGGAGACGTCGCCGAGCACGTGCGGGCGCTGCGCGCGTCCGGCGCGGAGCCTGCCGCGGTGCGCAGGCCGGAGGAGCTGGACCGGGTTGCCGGGCTGATCATCCCCGGCGGGGAGTCGACCACGATCTGGAAGCTGATCGACATCTTCGGCCTGGCCGAGCAGCTGCGGAAGCGGATCGCGGACGGCATGCCGGTCTTCGGCTCGTGCGCGGGCATGATCATGCTGGCCGACCGGCTGCCCGATCCCGCCTCGGGCCAGCAGACGCTGGGCGGCATCGACATGACAGTGCGGCGGAATGCCTTCGGCCGCCAGGTGGACTCCTTCGAGCGCGACCTGGACATCACCGGCCTGGACGGGCCGCCGTACCGGGCCGTGTTCATCCGCGCCCCCTGGGTCGAGGAGGTCGGGGCCGGGGTCGAGGTTCTCGCCACCGACCCGGGCGCGAGTAGGATCGTCGCGGTTCGCCAGGGTCGGGCGCTTGCCACCTCGTTTCATCCCGAGCTCACCCCGGACTGGCGCATCCACAAGATGTTCGTCGACATGGTGAGGGACGAGGTGCACCATGAGCGGCCACTCCAAGTGGGCAACCACCAAGCACAAGAAGGCGGTGGTTGACGCCCGTCGCGGCAAGCTGTTCGCCAAGCTGATCAAGAACGTGGAGGTCGCCGCGCGCAGCGGTGGCCCCGACCCGGCTGGCAACCCCACCCTCTACGACGCCGTCCAGAAGGCGAAGAAGAGCTCCGTCCCGAACGACAACATCGACCGCGCGATCAGGCGCGGCGGCGGCCTGGAGGCCGGCGGCGCCGCCTACGAGTCGATCACCTATGAGGGATACGCCGCCTGGCGGCGTGGCCGTCCTGGTCGAGTGCCTGACCGACAACCGGAACCGGGCCGCCTCCGACGTCCGGGTCGCGTTCACCCGCAACGGCGGCTCGATGGCCGATCCCGGCTCGGTGTCCTACCTGTTCAGCCGCCGCGGCGTGGTCATCGTCCCGAAGGCCGGCGGCGTGGACGAGGACGACGTGCTCGCGGCCGTGCTGGACGCCGGCGCCGAGGAGGTCAACGACCTGGGCGAGTCCTTCGAGGTGATCAGCGACCCCGGCGACCTGGTGGCCGTGCGGACCGCGCTGCAGGACGCCGGCCTGGACTATGAGTCAGCCGAGCGCCCGTTCCTGCCGTCGGTCGAGGTCGAGCTCGACGAGGACAACGCCAGGAAGGTGTTCCGCCTGGTCGAGGCGCTCGAGGATTCCGACGACGTGCAGGACGTCTACGCCAACTACAACGTCGCCGACGACATCATGGAAAAGATCGGCTGAGCCCTGAGCGACATCGAGGTCCGCCCGCTGGCCCCGGACGAGGACGTCGAGGCTGAGCTGGACCTGACCCGCCGCGCGTTCGGCCCGATCCTGCCGGGTGCCGTGGCCGCCCGTACCGCGAGCATGCAGCGCAGCGCCGCGGCGGGCGAGATCCTCGGCGCCTTCGACGGGACACGGCTGATCGGCACTGCTCGTTACCTGCCGATGCGGCAGTGGTGGCGCGGCCGGGGGCTGCCCATGGCGGGCGTCGCGGGCGTGAAGGTCGCCCCGGAGGAGCGCGGCCGCGGCGTCGGCCGCCTGCTGATGATCCGGCTGATCGCCGACATGGCCGGGAACGGCTATCCGGTCTCGGCGCTGTATCCGGCCACCGCGCCGCTGTACCGGTCGCTGGGCTGGGAGTTCGCGGGCGGCAGGTACGAGACCACGCTGCCGGTCACCGCGCTGTCGACCATGATCGGACCCGATGCGGCTGCAGCCGGCGATGCGACGCCCGGCGGTGCAGGCGTGAGCGGCGGCCCGGCTGCCGCCCTGCGCCGGGCGGGGCCCGCGGACAGCGCTGCCGTGGTGACGACGCTGGACCAGGTCTACGCGGTCCTCGGCGACTGCGGGCCGGCCACGCACGAGCCGGACCTGGTCGCCGGCTGGCTCGACGACCACGATCATTTCGCCTACCTGGCCGCCGACGGGTTCCTGAGCTACCGCTGGGCCGACGGCACTGACAGCATCCGGGTCGAGATCCTGGCCGCCGCCTCGGCGCCGACCGCCCGCGCGTTCTGGCGGATCCTCTCCTCGCACGGCAGCATGGCCCGCACGATCACGGCCTGCCTGCCGCCCGAGGACCCGGTCAGCTGGCTGATGCGCGAGCCGGTGGCCGCGACGCGGCTGGTCGAGGGCTGGATGCTGCGCTGCCTGGACGCGCCCGCGGCGGTGGCAGCCCGCGGCTTCCCGCAGGCCGCGCGGCTGTCCGTCAGGCTCGACCTCACCGACCCGCTGATCGACGGCAACTCCGGTCAGTTCGAGCTGGAAATTTCTTCCGGGAACGGGCAGCTCACCCCCGCCGCCACCCGCCAGGCCGCGGCCCTGCGCCTTGGCCCCCGTGGCTTCGCCGCGCTGTACGGCGGCGTCCCGCTGTCCACGCTGCGGCCGCGCGGGCCTGGCAGCCGGAGGCTCGCCCGCTGACGACGATGCACTGGACATGGCGTTCGGCGGCGGCTGGCCTTCATGCTGCACGGATTCTGAGGCCGCCGCCCCCGCGTGCCGGCCGCGTCGCCGGGCACGGACCCGGTAACGTGCAAGCCGAACAGGTGTTCGCAGTCAGGCGGGACGGTGACGGATGCGCGTGCTCGGCGTGGATCCCGGCCTGACCCGCTGCGGGATCGGGGTCATCGAGGGCGAGCCGGGCACGGCAGCTGCGGCTCGTCGCCACCGACGTGATCAGGACCCCGCCGGCGATGAGATCGGCGCCCGGCTGCTGGCGCTGGAGGTCGCGTTCGACGACTGGCTCGCGCGGCACCGGCCGGACGCCGTGGCGGTGGAGCGCGTGTTCAGCCAGCACAATGTCCGCACCGTGATGGGGACCGCGCAGGCCGGGGCGGTGGCCATCGTGTGCGCGGCCCGGCACGGCGTGCCCGTGGCGCTGCACACCCCGAGCGAGGTGAAGGCCGCGGTGACCGGCAGCGGCCGCGCGGACAAGCAGCAGGTCACCGAGATGGTCACCCGGCTGCTGCGGCTGCCGGACCGGCCCCGGCCCGCCGACTGCGCGGACGCCCTGGCGCTGGCCATCTGCCATCTGTGGCGCGGTGCCGCCCAGCAGCGGCTGGCGGCCGCGGAGCGCCTTGTTACCGCGCAGCGTCAGGTCACCGCGCAGCGTCAGGTCACCGCGCAGCGGTCCGGCGCAGCGTCAGGCCTGCCCAGCTTCTGAGTACCCCCCAGCGAGCAACCGGAGGCAGCACATGATCGCGCACGTGGCCGGACCCGTCGCCGCCGTCGCGCCCGAGGGCGCCGTCATCGACGTCGGCGGGATCGGCCTGCTGGTCCAGTGCACTCCCGGCACGCTGGCCGGGCTGCGCCTCGGCGAGCAGGCGCGGGTCGCCACCTCGCTGGTCGTCCGGGAGGACTCGCTGACGCTGTACGGCTTCGCCAGCGAGGACGAGCGGAACACGTTCGAGCTCCTGCAGACCGCCAGCGGCGTCGGCCCCCGGCTCGCGCAGGCCATGCTGGCGGTGCTGACGCCGGATGCGCTGCGCCGCGCGGTGGCCGCCGAGGACCTGGCCACGCTGACCTCGGTGCCGGGCATCGGCCGCAAGGGCGCGCAGCGGATCGTGCTGGAGCTCGCCGGGCGTCTCGGCGCCCCCGGCGAGCTGCCCGGCGCCGCTCCTGCCGCGGGCGGCGCGACCGCCGTGGCCGCCGCCTGGCGGGATCAGGTCAGAGCCGGGCTGGTCAGCCTCGGGTGGCAGGCCAGGGAGGCTGACCAGGCCATCGCCGCGGTCGAGCCCGAGCTGACCGCCGCTCCCGATCGCGCCGATCAGTCCGATGTCGACGTGGCGATCGCGCTGCGGGCCGCGCTGCGCGTGCTGGGCCGGTCATGAGCGGGGCCGCCGAGCCGCCCGTGACCGCCGGGGCAGCCGAGTCCGACCGGGTCATCTCGGCCCTGGCCGATGCCGACGACCGCGTGGTCGAGGGCGCGCTGCGGCCCAAGCGGCTGGGCGAGCTCGTCGGCCAGAACCGCGTCCGGGAGCAGCTGTCGCTGGTCCTGGAAGGAGCGCTGGGCCGCGGCCGGACGCCTGATCACGTGCTGCTGTCCGGGCCGCCCGGCCTGGGCAAGACGACCCTGGCCATGATCATCGCGGCCGAGCTGGGGGCGCCGATGCGGATCACCAGCGGCCCGGCGATCGAGCGGGCGGGCGACCTGGCGGCGATCCTGTCCACCCTCAGCGAGGGCGAGGTCGTCTTCATCGACGAGATCCACCGGGTCGCCAGGCCGGCCGAGGAGATGCTGTACCTGGCGATGGAGGACTTCCGGGTCGACGTGGTCATCGGCAAGGGGCCGGGCGCGACCGCGATCCCGCTGGATATCGCCCCGTTCACGCTCGTCGGTGCCACCACCAGGGCGGGCCTGCTGCCGGCGGCGCTGCGGGACAGGTTCGGCTTCACCGCGCATCTCGACTTCTACGAGCCGCACGAACTCGGGGTGATCGTGCGCCGGTCAGCTGGCCTGCTCGGCGTTGCGCTGCGCGACGACGGCGCGGACGAGATCGCCGGCCGGTCCCGCGGCACGCCGCGGATCGCCAACCGGCTGCTGCGGCGCGTCAGGGACTTCGCCGAGGTGCGCGGCGACGGCGTGGTCAGCAGGGACTGCGCCAGGGCGGCGCTGGAGCTGTACGAGGTCGACGAGAGCGGCCTCGACCGGCTCGACCGGGCGGTGCTCGGCGCACTGGTCCGCCGGTTCGGCGGCGGCCCGGTCGGGCTGTCCACGCTGGCGGTGGCGGTGGGGGAGGAGGCGGAGACCGTCGAGGTCGTCGCCGAGCCGTTCCTGGTCCGGGAGGGGCTCATCGCCCGGACGCCGCGGGGGCGGGTTGCCACCCCGGCCGCCTGGCAGCACCTGGGCCTGCCGGTGCCCCGTCAGGCCGCCTGGTCGCGCTACCCCGGCGCCGGGCCCGAATGGGCTGGTCAGGACGCTACGGACGGTGACAATGGCGACGATGGCGCCGCGACGCTTTTCGGCTAGCGGCAGCGCCGTGACCTGGACCGAAATGTCACAGCGGGTCGCAGCCTGGTCACGATCACTCCTCAGACGCCGTAGCCTGTTGGTGCGCAGCGTGCGCGCCGCTACACTGCGGCAGTTGGTCCAAGACACGCCAGTTCGGCGCTGCCACCGGGTCCGCACCCCCGGGTGCCGGCCGGCCGACAGGCTGCCGGGGCAGAACTAACCGGAAGGATGCCCCTCCCATGGGGACACAATTTCTCGCCGCCGCTGAGGCGACAACCAAGACCTCAAGCAGCTCAACGTCGCTGCTCCTGATCGTCGTCGTCTTCGCAGTCCTGATGATCTTCATGTTCCGGTCGCAGCGCAGGCGCCAGCGTGCTACCCAGGAGACCCAGCGCCAGGTAGCGAACGGGTCGAAGGTCAGGACCGTAACCGGCATCTTCGGCAAGGTGGTGGATGGCGACGACCGCAATGTCATGGTCGAGATTGCGCCCGGCGTCACCGTCAAGATGCTGCGCCAGGCCATCGCCGTCGTCCTGCCCGACGACGAGCCGGATGGCGTAGCTCCCTCGATGCCGGACTTCGGGCACACGGGTCCGGACCTGGACGGCGACCAGTCGCCGGCCCAGCCTGAGAACCGCAGCGACGCGACCATCTAGCCGGGCCGCACTGGCCGATCGAAAGACAGGGCAACGTGGCTCCCCGAAGTACCCCCAGTTCCCACCCGGGGCGGTATCTGGCCGCCCTCGGCGTGGTGCTCATCGTGATGCTGGTCGGCGTCCTTGGCGGGAACCTGTTCAGCCCGGCCGACTGGCATAAGAGCTTCGTCGTCGGCCGCGGGCTGGACTTGTCCAGCGGTACCTCGATCACGCTGAAGGCGACCTCGCCCAACGGCAAGGCCGTGAGCCAGGGCTCGATGACCAAGGCGATCCAGATCATGACGAACCGGGTCGAGTCCACCGGGCTCACCGGCGCCTCGGTCGTTCAGCAGGGCTCAGACGAGATCGTGGTCTCCGTCCCCGGTGCGGGAGCGCAGAAGGTCGCGACTCTGGTCGGGGAGACCGCGCTGCTCCGCCTGCGGCAGGTGCTGCTGGTGGCACCGAACACGACGACGGCGGCTGCAACGACGCCCACCCCGTCGTCCTCGGCGAAGGCCGGCGCCAAATCGGCGAGTCCGTCGCCGTCGGCATCGGCCAGCGCAACGTCCTCGTCTGGCTCCGGCCAGGCCGCCAGCGCGAGCAAGATCGGCGCCTCCGCGAGCCCGTCTCCATCCGCATCGGCATCGGGCAGCCCGAAGGCGTCGGCCTCGCCGTCCGCCTCGGCCAGCACGCCCGCCTCCGGCTCGACGAAGACCACGCTGTCGACGACGGCCGATGGCTCGGGCGATGCCGGCCTGCTCACGCCGGCCACGGCGAAGCTGTTCGACAGGCTGAACTGCAACGACAAGAACTGGAAGCAGCAGATCTACGGCGGCGTCCCGAACGCCTGGGACAACCCGAATGTGCAGACCGTGACCTGCTTCAAGCCCTCGGGATCGTCCATCTGGGAAAAGTACGCGATGGACAAGGCGGTCGTGCAGGGCAAGGACCTGAGCAATGTGCAGGCCGTGGACCAGACCACCGGCTGGGCAGTCACCTTCGACGTCAAGAGCCCGGCATCGACGGCGCTCGGCACGCTGACCACGAAGATGGCGGACGACTACTATCCGTCGGCCAGCAGCAGCGCCAACGACCAGGTGCTCGACCTGCTCGCGGTCGTGCTCGACGGCGAGCTGCAGGGGTCGCCGCCGCAGGTCACCAGCGCGATCTCGACCTCCGGCCAGATCAACGGCGGCACCGGCGCCGGATTCAGCCAGACCGAGGCCACGACGCTGGCGGACGTGCTGAAGTACGGCAGCCTGCCACTGTCGTTCCACAACCTCTACACCTCGTCGGTGTCAGCGTCGCTCGGCTCCGACCAGCTGTCCGCGGGCCTGTTCGCGGCCCTGGTCGGCCTGCTGCTCGTGGTGATCTACTCGTTCCTGTACTACCGCGGCCTCGGCCTGGTCTCGGTGCTGAGCCTGGCGATCGCGGCCACGATCACCTATCTGGCGGTCGTGCTGCTGTCGAAGTACGAGAGCTTCACGCTGAGCCTGGCCGGCATCGCCGGACTGATCGTCGCGATCGGCATCACCGCCGACTCGTTCATCGTCTACTTCGAGCGATTGCGTGACGAGGTACGCGAGGGCCGGTCACTGCGAGCCGCGGTCGAGCGAGGCTGGACGAGGGCCCGGCGCACGATCCTGGTGTCCGACACCGTGTCGTTCCTGGCGGCGCTGCTGCTGTACATCCTGTCCGAGGGTGATGTCCGCGGCTTCGCCTTCACCCTGGGGCTGACCACGCTGGTGGACGTCCTGGTGGTGTTCCTGTTCACCAAGCCGATGATCACGCTGCTGGCCCGCACGAAGTTCTACGGCCAGGGCCACAAGCTGTCCGGGCTCGATCCGGCGCGGCTCGGCGCGCGGGCGCCGTGGCGCGGCGGCCGGCGGCCGCCGCCGAGCGGGCCGCCTGCCAGCGGTGCCGCAGCAACACGGGCCACGACCAGCACCAGGGAGGCGTGATGTCGCGGCTCAGCAACATCCGGAACATTCCGGGGCGCCTGTACCGCGGCGAGGTCTCCATCGATTTCGTCGGCCGCAAGAAGCTCTGGTACTTCATCTCCGGCTGCATCCTGCTCATCAGCATCCTGGCGCTCCTCCTGCGCGGCCTGAACTACAGCGTCGACTTCAAGGGCGGCTCGCAGTGGACCGTTCCGGCGACTGCTCAGGTCACCCAGACCAAGCTGGAGCAGATCGTCACCAACGGCGGCGGGGTCAGCGCGAGCGCGACCGAGGTCAGGCCCTTCGATGGCTCCAAGCCGTTCTGGCAGGTCCAGGCCGGCGAGCTGCCGAACAACAAGGCCCTCGCGATCGGCGACCAGATCGCTGCGGACTTCAAGCTGCCGCAAGCCAGCGTCCCGGTCACGACCGTCGGCGCCAGCTGGGGATCTCAGGTCACCGACAAGGCCGTCGAGGCGCTGATCGCCTTCCTCATCGTGATCGTCATCTACCTGTCGATCGCCTTCGAGTGGCGGATGGCGGCCGCAGCCCTGGTGGCCCTGGCGCACGACATCGTCATCACCATCGGCGTGTACGCGCTGACCGGATTCCAGGTCAGCCCGGCGACCGTCATCGGCCTGCTGACGATCCTCGGTTACTCGCTCTATGACACCGTCGTCGTCTTCGACAAGGTCAGAGAGAACACCGCGCCCATTCTCGGGACGCGGAAGAGCACCTACAGCGAAGCGGCCAACCTGGCACTGAACCAGACCCTGGTCCGCTCCATCAACACCTCGCTGACCGCCCTGCTGCCGGTCGCGGCCATCCTGGTCGTCGGCACGCTGCTGCTCGGCAACGGCGAGCTCAAGGACCTGTCCCTGGTGCTGTTCGTCGGCATGCTGTCCGGCACGTACTCCTCGATCTGCATCGCCACGCCGGTGCTGGCCGACCTGAAGGAGCGCGAGCCGCAGTACAAGCAGCTGGCGAAGCAGGTCGCGCTGCGGGCCTCCGGCGGCCGGGCGGCGCTGCGCAAGGCGAAGTCCGGCGCGGCAGTCGGCGTCACGGCGAACGGCGGCAGCACAGCGAACGGCGGAAGTACGGGCGCTGGCCGCGGCGGGGCAGCCGCCGGCGCGGATCTCGCTGATCAGGACCTGACCAGCGCTGACGACGCCGGTCTCGGTACCGATGAGGAGCTGGAGACCGATGAGGTCGTGCCAGCCTCGCGGCCGGCCGGAGCCGCTCCGGCCCGCGGCGCGAGCGCCCGGCCGCCAGGGGCACGCCAGCAGCCCGTCCGCCGGCCCGCCGCGAAGCGACGCCCGAGCGGAAAGAAGAAGCGCCGGTAGTGGCGGGAACGACCACCGGGACCGGACTGGCGGCGACGTCACCGACATCCTGACCGCGAGGATCCGCGACGTCCTCGACTACCCGAAGCCCGGCATCGTGTTCAAGGACATCACGCCGCTGCTCGGCGACGGCCCGGCGTTCTCGGCGGTCATCTCGGCGCTGGCCGCGGGCAGCGACGGCGTGACGAAGGTCGCCGGGATCGAGGCCCGCGGATTCATCCTGGCTGCCCCGGTCGCCCTGGAACTCGGGGCCGGCTTCGTCCCGGTGCGCAAGCAGGGCAAGCTGCCAGCACGGGCCTACGCCCAGTCCTACGAGCTTGAGTACGGCACGGCCACGCTTGAGGTGCACACGGACGCATTCGACGCCTCTGACCGCGTCCTGATCGTGGACGACGTACTCGCCACCGGGGGCACTGCCGCGGCCACCGTCGAGCTGGTGCGGCAGACCGGCGCGACCATCGTCGGCCTCGTGGTGCTGCTGGAACTGGAATTCCTCGCAGGCCGGGAGAAACTACCCGGTATACCCGTTCGGTCCCTGCTGCCCGTGTGACGCAACGTACGGAGCCCGGCACTTCCCGAATCGTCCACCGATAGACTTGTTGCTACAACGGACGTGAGGAGAGCATGTGGCCGGTGACGTGGCGACGGCCGGGACGGCCGGACCCGATGTCACCCAGGAGCTGCCCGCGGCGGATGACCGGGTGACGTCTGCTGACGGCATGCCCGCCGAGACCGGGCCCGGCAGCGAGCGGGAATCTCCTGGCCGCGGCTCGAGGAAGCGCCGTGCGAACGCCAGCGGGTCAGCCGGACCGGCACCAGAGGCAGATCATGCGGAGGCCGCGGGCACTGGCGCCGGGGAGGCTGCCTACGAGCCGGCCGACGGCCCGCACGCACCGGCAGACGACGGCGAGCCCGGCGGCACGCCAGCCAGCGCCGATAACGCAGAGCCGGACGAGGCAGATGGCCGCGGGCCGTCCGGCCGCAAGTCAGGCGGCCGGAACTCGGGCGGAGGGTCTGGCAAGAAGGCCGCGGCGAGAGCGGCGGCAAACCGGGTAGCCCGCCGTACGCCCTCGGCCGAGCCTGCCGGTCCTCCTCCGCCCGCTGGCGACTCTGCTTCCGGCGCGGCCGCCGTCCGGCGCAGGCTGGCCCGGCTCGGTGCCACGCGCGGCGGCGGGATCAACCCCGTACTCGAGCCGCTGATCAGGACCGTCCGCACGACCCATCCCAAGGCCGACATCCGGCTGATCGAGCGCGCGTACGAGACGGCGGCGCGGCTGCACGCCGGCCAGTCGCGGCGCAGCGGCGATCCGTACATCACGCATCCGCTGGCCGTGGCAACGATCCTGGCCGAGCTGGGCATGCCGCACGACACGATCTGCGCCGCCCTGCTGCACGACACGGTCGAGGACACCCAGTACACGATCGGCCAGCTGCGCGAGGAGTTCGGCGAGACCATCGCGGCCCTGGTCGACGGCGTGACCAAGCTGGACAAGGTCAAGTACGGCGACGCGGCCCAGGCAGAGACCGTCCGCAAGATGGTCGTCGCCATGTCGCGCGACATCCGCGTCCTGGTCATCAAGCTGGCCGACCGGCTGCACAACATGCGGACGCTGCGCTACCTGCCGAGGGCCAAGCAGGAGCAGAAGTCGCGCGAGACGCTGGAGATCTTCGCTCCGCTGGCTCACCGGCTGGGCATGAACACGGTCAAGTGGGAGCTTGAGGACCTCGCCTTCGCGACGCTGTTCCCGAAGCGGTACGACGAGATCGCCCGGCTGGTATCCGAGCGGGCGCCGCGGCGCGAGATGTTCCTGCAGGAAGTGGTCGAGGACGTCCAGGAGGACCTGAAGGACGCCAAGATCAAGGCGCAGGTCACCGGGCGACCGAAGCACTACTACTCGGTCTATCAGAAGATGATCGCCCGTAATGTCAGCTTCGATGACATTTACGACCTCGTAGGCATCCGCATCCTTGTCGATTCCCTGCGTGACTGCTACGCCGTGCTGGGCACGGTGCACGCGCGCTGGAACCCGGTCCCCGGCCGGTTCAAGGACTACATCGCGATGCCCAAGTTCAACATGTACCAGTCGCTGCACACGACGGTGATCGGTCCCGAGGGCAAGCCGGTAGAGCTGCAGATCCGGACCTGGCGCATGCACAAGCGCGCTGAGTACGGCGTCGCGGCGCACTGGAAGTACAAGGAGGAGATGTCCGGCGGCAACCTCGCCGGCGCTGATGACCTGGCCTGGCTGCGGCAGCTGGTCGACTGGCAGCGGGAGACCGAGGACCCGGCCGAGTTCCTTGACTCGCTGCGGTTCGACCTCGGCGGCGCGGAGGTATATGTCTTCACCCCGCGCGGCGAGGTCATCGCCCTGCCGCAGAACGCCACTCCCGTCGACTTCGCCTACGCGATCCACACCGAGGTGGGCCACCGGACCATCGGCGCGCGCGTCAACGGGCGTCTCGTGGCGCTGGAAAGCACGCTGAGCAACGGCGACACGGTCGAGATCTTCACCTCCAAGGCGCCCGACGCTGGCCCCAGCCAGGACTGGCTCGGCTTCGTGCAGAGCGCCAGGGCCAGGAACAAGATCCGGCACTGGTTCTCCAAGGAGCGCCGCGAGGCCGCCTCGGAGACCGGCAAGACCGCGATCGCCCGGATGATGCGCAAGCAGAACCTGCCGCTGCAGCGGCTGGCCACTGCCGACGCGCTCAACGCGATCGCCACCGACCTGCACTACGCCGATCTGTCGGCGCTCTACGCCGCGGTCGGCGAGGGCCACGTCAGCGCCCAGTCCGTGGTCGCCAAGCTGGTCAAGTCGGCCGGGGGAGTCGAGGGCGCCGAGGAGGACCTCGCCGAGGCCACGCTGGTCACCCGCACGCCGCGGCCGGCCGCTCCGGCTGGTGACTCGGGCGTCGTGGTCGAGGGCGCGAACGACGTCTGGGCCAGGCTGTCCAAGTGCTGCACCCCGGTGCCCGGCGACGACATCACCGGCTTCGTCACTCGCGGCAACGGCGTCTCGGTCCACCGGGCTGACTGCGTGAACCTCGGCCACCTGCTTGAGTCCGAGCCCGAGCGCCTGGTCAACGTTCGCTGGTCGCCGCGTGAGGGCTCGCAGTTCCTGGTCGCGATCCAGGTCGAGGCGCTCGACCGCACCGGCCTGCTCTCGGATGTGACGAGGTCGATCTCCGACCAGCACGTGAACATCCTGTCCGCGACGGTCCAGACCACCAGGGACCGGGTCGCGTTCAGCCGGTTCACGTTCGAGATGGGTGATCCGAAGCACCTCGGCGCTGTGCTGCGCGCTGTTCGGTCTATCGACGGTGTTTACGACGTCTATCGCGTGACCAACTAGGCTACGCTCGGTGCGGGCGGCGGGAGCCGCACGCTGCTCTGCGGGCTGGCCGACGTGCCTGCTGGGCTAGCCTTATCCGGCCCGAGACGGGCTAGTCACGTGTTTCCGCGGGCCACGTGACGCCCGCTGCCGCAGCGCACGGCCCCCGCCACCCGCGGTGCGCGCACGGCGTCCGCTGCCGCAGCGCAGCGCACCGCTCGCCACCCGCTGCCGCAGCGCACTGCACCCGCCACCCGCGGCGCACGCGCGACTGCCGCCCGCCACCCGGGCAGCAGCGCGCGGCCCCGCCAGCCGCTGCGCACGGCGGTCGCGGGCTCGGGCGCGGCGCGGTTAGTCCGCGAGGCGGAATGCTAGTTCCGGCTGCCATTTGGTCATGTCGGGCTGCTCGGCGGGGTCGGTCAGATAGGACTCCAGGCGGCAGCCCCACCTCTCGCCGGCGTCGGTGTGCGATACGTCGAAGTTACAGTCCGCGGTCGCGGGCCCAGTCGAGCAGCGCAGACGTGGCGGCCATCAGGGTCTGCGGAGCGCCGGTATGAGTCATGACGGCGAACCGGCGGGCAGGCAGTGTCCCGGCGCGGATTTCGCCGTCGTCTTCGATCGGCGTCGTGACCGGAACACCGGCCTCGACCTGAAGCTGTCGCTCCATGTCGATCACGTGGTAACGGAAGAACGGCGGGCCGGCCGGCGCCACTCCGCGACTGCCGAGCCAGCTGAAGATCTCGGGAATGCGATCGGCGACAGAGCCGACTGCCGTCATAGGCACCCACGCTGAGATCCCCGCGTAGGGCCGGGCCGCGCGGTGCGCGATTTCCGGCGGGACGTCCACTGTTCTCCTTGTCCTGAGGCCACCCGCTGGTCTGCGGTGTCACTCGCAGGGCAGCGATGCCAGGCCGGCCGCCGTGGCCTCGCTGGCCAGGCGGTCCCGGACCGCGCGGGCGGCCCTCTGAAGGTAGGCGGCGTCTTTGTAGAGGTGGTAATACCAGTTCGCCGACAGGAGAGCGGCCTCAAGCTCGAAGGCGAGCTGCTGCGGGTCGCTGCTGGCGGGCAGTTCTCCTGCTGCCTGCGCGTCGCCGGCAGCCCGCTCGAGCGTGTGCATCCACTGGGTCTGGCACTCGGCGATCCGGTCCCGGACCGGCCCTGCGGCCTTCGCGTCGAATTCGGCCATTGCCGAGGCGAAGAAGCATCCGCCGGGGAACACGCCACGCTCGACGTAGGACAGGAATGACTCGCACAGCGCGTGCAGCCGCCGTATGCCGGTGCCTGCGGCCAGGGCCGCTCGATGACTTCCCGCACGTAGCGCTGCCGGGCCTCCTCGATCGCGGCCAGCTGGAGGTCCTGCTTGGATCCGAAGTGGGCGAACAGGCCGCTCTTGCTCATGGACAGCTCGGCGGCGAGCCGCCCGACGGTCAGGCCGTCCAGGCCGTCCACGGAGGCCGCGTCGGCAGCGGCCGCGAGGATGGCCTGCCTGGTCGCGGCCCCGTGGCTGGTCTTTGCCGGCATGCGCCTATCGTAGCACGAACGATCGTGCTATTTTGAGGCTGTCGTCATTCCGGCCGTCGGGAGGAAGGGGCACGGCTATGCCGGTCGTCCATGTGAACGCCATCGGGGGAGCCCTCTCTGCTGACCAGAAGACGGGTCCGGGTGGCGGCCGGCGGAAACGAGCCCGCGTGGCCGACTCAATGGGGGTGCTGATGATGGCTGACGTTGCCGACGGCGCGGAGACGATGCTGTCGCTAGCGCTCACATTCTGCCCGGAATGCGAGCTTCCCGCCGAGGTCACAGACCGCTTCGTGCTGCGGAGCACGGACGGTCCGGTTGATCATGTGGCAGTGCGGTGCATCGCCCGTCACCACTTCCGGATGCCTTCGGAAATGCTGCGGAGCGTGGCGGCAGAACCGCGTCAAGTACGCCAGCCGAGCGGGCTCGATCGGCGATGACTGCTGCGCCCGCTCGCCTGGCGCCAGGCGGCGAACTAGCGGCGCCAGGCGCAGTCCTCCTGGTCAGGACGCCATGTATGACGTGATCGTGGTTGGCGCCCGCTGCGCCGGGTCGCCGCTGGCCATGCTGCTGGCCCGCGCCGGGCACCGCGTCGCCCTCGTTGACCGCGCGTCGTTTCCCAGCGACACCATGTCCACGCATTTCCTGTGGCAGCGCGGCGCGGCCCGGCTGAAAGCCTGGGGACTCCTCGAACGGCTGCAGGCATCCGGCTGCGCGCCCATCCGCCAGATCACCCTCGACATCGGGCCGGCGCAGCTGACCGGCATCGGCCCGGCCGTCGACGGTGTCGCGGAAACGTACTGCCCGCGGCGGACCGTACTGGACGCGCTGCTGGCCGAGACCGCCGTGCAGGCCGGCGCGGAACTGATCGACGACTTCGTGGTCGCTGACCTGCTGTGGTCCGATGGCCGGGCAGCGGGCGTGCGCGGCCACGCCGCACGGTCGCCGGCGGAGTCGTCACTGCACGCCGCGATGGTTGTGGGCGCGGACGGCCTGCACTCGACCGTCGTGCGGAAGGTCGCCGCACGCGCCTACCGCAGCCATCCGCCGCTCACAGCGGTCTACTACTCCTACTGGACCGGCATCAGCCAGCTGGGCGCGGCCTTTCATGTCCGGCCCGGCCGGCTGATCCTGACCTGGCCCACTAACGACAACCGGACGTGCATCTACGTCGCCTGGCCCCGTCAGGAGTTCCGTCAGGTGCGCGCGCGACGTTGAAGGCAGTTTCCACGCCGCGCTGAGGCTCGTTCCCGGCTTGCCTGAGGCCGTCGAGTCCGGATGCCGGGACCAGCGCTTCGCGGGGACCGGCGACCTGCCCAACCTGTACCGGGATTCGGCCGGACCGGGATGGGCACTCACCGGCGACGCCGGCCACCACAAAGACCCCTGCACTGGCATGGGCATGTCCGACGCCTTCCTGGCCGCCGACCTGCTGGCCGGCGCCATCCACGACGGGCTCACCGGCCTCCAGCCCATGGACGACGCGCTGGCCCGCTATCAGCGCGACCGGGACCGGCTCACCGCGAACGGATTCGAACTTACGCTGGCCACTGCCAGGCTCGGGGAGGTCCCGGCCCGTCACCGGGCCCTCTATCAGGCGGCAGCGGAGCGACCCGAGCTGGCCAGCCGCATCTTCGGCGTCCTCGGCGGGTCCATCCCTGTCGCGGACGTCTACTCCGAGACCCGTATTCAGGCCGTGCTGGCGCAGGCCTGACGCCGTCGCGGCGGGCGCTTCGGTAACGCGAAGCGGGGCGGCAGGCGTTCGCGGTGCGGTAACCGGGCAGCATGCTGGCGCTGTGTGCTAGGCACGGCGTATGCCGGAAAATGATGTGACTGTGGTCCCCGCCAACGAGGCGAGCTGGGAGGACCTGCAGACGGTGTTCGGGCGCGGTGCCGCGGCAAAGTGCCAGTGCCAGCGGATCAAGCTCGGCGACCACAACTGGTATGCCATGGCCGTCGAGGACCGGGCGCAGCGGCTCCGGGAAGAAGCCGACTGCGGCAACCCGGAGGCAGACGGCACCAGCGGCATGGTCGCCTACCTGGACGGTGAGCCGGCCGGCTGGGTGGCGGTTGAGCCGCGCGCGAGCTTCCGGCGACTGCGCGGCTCATCGGTACCGTGGGCCGGCCGGGCAGAGGATCCGGACGATCCGGACGTCTGGGCGATTGTGTGCTTCGCCATCCGGCCGGGATACCGAGGGCAGGGGCTGACCCGGCCGCTCGCGGCGGCGGCCGTCGCGTATGCACGAGCGCACGGCGCGAAGGCCGTCGAGGGGTATCCGATGGTCCCCAGGCCCGGGCAGACGGTTTCCTGGGGCGAGATGAACGTCGGCTCTCGCAGCACATTCGCGGCGGCCGGGCTCCGCGAGGTCAGCCGCCCGACCACGCGCCGCGTCGTGATGCGACTGGAGCTGGATCCGTGAGGTGCGCCAGCTGCCGCGGACAACGGGGCCCGGAGTAGCAGCTAGCTCGACAGTTCCGCGAGCGTGCGCTCGGCCTCCGCCAGCCAGGACTTCCGCGCGTCGATCGCCTCCCGCGCCTGCTGCTCGGCCTTCGCGTCGCCCTTGGCCTCGGCCTTGGCGAGCTGGCCCTCGAGCTGGCTGATGGCGGTGCGGATCTGCTCCACCGTGCCCCTCGCGCGCGACAGTGCCTCCGGGTTGGTCCGGCGCCACTGCGACTCTTCCGCCTTGCGCACGGCGTCCTCGACCTTGCGCAGGCCGCCCTCCAGCCGGTCCTGCGAGTCGCGCGGCACGGCCCCGGCCCGCTCCCAGCGCTCGAGTATGCCCCGCAGCGTGGCCCTGGCTGCCCTGGGCTCGGTCACCGGCACCAGCTTGTCGGCCTCGGCCAGCAGCTGCTCCTTGACCACGACGTGCTCCCGCAGCTCCTTGTCCTTAGCGTCCAGGACGTCGGCGCGCGCGGCGAAGAACCTGTCCTGGGCGGCCTTGAAGCGGCCCCACAGCTCGTCCTCGGCCGTCCGGTCGGCCCGGCCAGCCTGCTTCCAGGACCGCATCAGCTCGCGGTAGGCGCTGGCCGTCGCGCCCCAGTCCGTCGACGTCGACAGCTCCTCAGCCCGGCTGACCAGCTCCTCCTTGCGCGCCCTGATGCTCTCCCGCTCGTCCTCAAGGGTGGCGAAATACGCCTTCCGCCGCTTCGCGAAAGCGTTCCTCGCCGCTGACAGCCGCTTCCACAGCGCCGCCTCGGCGGTCCGGTCGCCGCGCGGCGCTGCCTTCCACTCCTCCAGCAGCTGCCGCATGCGCTCGCCGCTGGCCTTCCAGTGGGTCGCCTCGACCGCCAGCCGCTCGGCCTCGGCGACGATGCGCTCCTTGACCTCCTGGGCGGCGTTCCTGGCCTGCTCACGCGCTGCCTTATGTTCCTCACGGCGGTGCTCGATGGTGCCCTCGAGTGCCTCGAGCCGGGACTTGAGGCTGTCCAGATCGCCGATCGCGTGCGCGTCCGTGCAGGCTGCCGTCAGCCGGGTGATCGTTGCCCTGGCCTGGGCGGGAGACAGGTCGGTACTGGACATCCGCTGCTCAAGCAGGCTGACCTCGGTCTCCAGCGAGTCGAACTTGCGCTTGAAGAACGCCAGCGCCTCATCCGGACTGCCCGCCTGCCACGAGCCGATCTGGCGCTCGCCGTCGGCTGTGCGGACATACACAGTCCCGTCTTCGGCTACCCGGCCCCACGGATCGCTTGCGGTGCTCACCGCGTACCTCCTGCTCGGTACCTGCCCAGCAACGCTGATCAGGTCTTAGTAATCGTCACGCGTTCGATCTGGACCTTCTCCTTAGGCGCTCCGTCGCCCTGTGCATTGGAGTTCGTGCTGCCCGCCTTTGCCACATTCTGGATGACATCCAGCCCGCTGGCGATGGTTCCGAACGGCGTATAGCTGTCCGGCAGGTCGGTGTTCTTGTAGACGAGGAAGAACTGGCTGCCATTGCTGTCCGGGGAATTGCTGTTGGCCATCGCCACCGTGCCCGCCGGGTACAGGGCCTCGGTCGTGCCCGACACCGTCACCGGCTTCAGGCTGGCGAGGTTCTCGGTGTAGAACTCGTAGCCAGGGCCGCCGGTGCCTGTTCCCGTCGGATCGCCGCACTGGAGCACGTAGATGCCGCTGGGGGCGGTCGTCAGCCGGTGGCACGGCGTGTTGTTGAAGTACTTCTGGCTGGCCAGCGACACGAACGAGTTCACCGTGCACGGCGCGCCGCTGTTGGCCAGGTCGATGACGACCGTCCCGCGGTTGGTCGTGATCGTGGCTTTATAGGTGGCCTTGGCGTCCGGGGTCGCCGGGGGCAGCGAGACCTTCCTGGCTGCCGTGCCGCCCGCGGTGTAAACGCACTTGCCGCCGACCATGGCAGAGGTGGCACTCGGCGAGGCCGACGCGCTGGGGCTTGCAGTCGCGCTCGCGCTCGCCGAGGAGCCTGCCGATGCGGCCGCGGTGGATTTGGAAGGGGAAAAGACGCCGGCGATCGCCGCGACGCCGAAGCCCACCGCGAGCACGACAACGGCCGCGGTGATGCTGACGGCCCACTGCCGTTCTCGCCTGGCCCGGTCAGCGCGGCGCTCCATGCGGCGCTGGTGAGCTTCCCTGGCAAGCTGGCGCTGGCGTTCCCTCTTGGTGGCCACCCCTGTGATCCTCCTGCTCACCCGCAGTGTCCTGCGGTCTGTGTCGTCTGGCAACGCCCCGCCGGCCCCAGGGCGGCGCACCACGAAACTTCGCGAATCGTACCGTTACGGCGGGAGTATTAACGCCGCTGTTACTTTTCGAGTCCCAACCGCGCCCAACTCGTGTCCTGACCGGGCACGACCTGCGGTTCCGGAACAACCGGCCAGCGCCAGGCAGCGCGCCGGTTCTCGGTAGCCTGGACGCACTCAGGCCCGGCGCCCAAGGAGGCACAGTGCTGATAGCCGGTTTCCCCGCTGGCTCGTTCGCCGCGAACTGCTACCTGGTGGCGACCGAACCCGGTGCGGAGTGCCTGATTATCGACCCTGGGCAGGACGCCGAGCAGGGCATCGACGAAATTATCGAGCGATACCGGCTGCGGCCGGTCGCGGTACTCGCGACGCACGGCCACATTGACCACATCTGGTCGGTCGCCCCGGTGTGCGGGGCGAAGGGCATCCCGGCCTACATTCACCCGGACGACCGGGCGCTGCTCTCCGATCCCGGCCGGGGGCTGGGCCTGGCCGCGGGCCAGCAGCTGTTCGGCGGCCTGACCTTCACCGAGCCTGACGACGTGCTGGAGCTCGCCGACGGGATGACCCTGGAGCTGGCCGGCGTCCAGCTGGTCGTCGACCACGCGCCCGGTCACACCCCCGGATCGGTCACGTTCCGGGCGCCGGCGGCGGCCGATCCGGCCACGCTGTTCACCGGGGACCTGCTCTTCAGCGGCTCGATCGGCCGGACGGACCTGCCCGGCGGCGACTACGAGACGATCCTGACTAGCCTGGCACGCGTATGCCTGCCGCTGCCGGACGAGACGCTGGTCCTGTCCGGGCACGGACCGCAGACGACGATCGGGGCCGAGCGGGCGCACAATCCGTTCCTGGCCGGGCTCGCGCCGGCGAGGGGACCGGTCACCGGGCTGTGACGCAGGCGTAACCCGCGGGCTGCGGGAGGCACGGCGGGGCTTGTCCTCCGCACGCCGCGGCCAGACGGGCGGGACTGGCGGGGACGGGCTCGTTCCCGGCCTGATCGGGGTTTGACGCGGACTGCAGATCTGAGACTGACGAGAGAGAGGCTGGGCCAGCAATGATGCGCACCCACGAGGCGGGCAGCCTGCGGGCGTCCTCGGCGGGCGAGCAGGTACGGCTCGCGGGCTGGGTCGCGCGGCGGCGCGATCACGGCGGGGTCGTCTTCATCGACCTGCGGGACGGCAGCGGGATCGTGCAGGTGGTGCTGCGCCAGGAGGATGTCGCGCATGACCTGCGGGCCGAGTTCTGCGTGCTGGTGACCGGGACCGTGCAGCAGCGGCCGCACGGCAACGAGAACCCGGACCTGGCGACCGGCGACGTGGAGGTGGCAGCCACCGCGCTTGAGGTGCTGTCGGAGTCCGATCCGCTGCCGTTCCCGATCGACGGCAGCGCCGGGGCGGGCGGCGGCGAGCTCAACGAGGAAGTCCGGCTCAGGTACCGCTACCTCGACATCCGCCGCGCTGAGATGGCCGCCGCGCTGAGGGCCCGGTCGAAGGCCGTCTACCTGCTCAACGAGGTGATGAACGTCCACCGGTTCGTCACCGTGGAGACGCCGTTCCTGACCAGGTCCACGCCGGAGGGCGCGCGCGACTTCCTGGTCCCGGTGCGGCTGCGGCCCGGCCACTGGTACGCGCTGCCGCAGTCGCCGCAGCTGTTCAAGCAGCTGCTGATGGTCGCCGGGATGGAGCGCTACTTCCAGCTCGTCCGGTGCTTCCGGGACGAGGACTTCCGCGCCGACCGGCAGCCCGAGTTCACCCAGGTCGACCTCGAGATGTCGTTCGTGAGCAGGGAAGACGTGGTCGAGGTCGCCGAGGACCTGGTCGAGCGGCTGTGGCTGGAGCTGGCCGGCTTCCAGATCCAGCGGCCGATCCCGCACATGACCTACGCCGATGCGATGGCCCGGTTCGGATCGGACAAGCCCGACCTGAGGTTCGGGAACGAGCTCACTGACCTGACCGCCTTCTTCGCGCAGTCGCAGTTCCGGGTGTTCCAGGCGCCGCACGTCGGCGCGGTGGTGATGCCGGGCGGCGCCTCGCAGACCCGCAGGGAGCTGGACGGCTGGCAGGACTGGGCCAAGTCGCGCGGCGCCCGCGGCCTCGCCTACGTGCTGATCGGGCCGGACGGCGAGGTGTCCGATGCCGGGCCGGTGGCCAGGCACCTGTCGCAGGCCGAGCGATCCGGGCTGCCCGCCGCCGCCGGGGCCTCGGCCGGCGACGCGGTGTTCTTCGCGGCCGGGCCGCCGAACGAGGCCCGTACCCTGCTCGGCGCGGCCAGGCTCGAGATCGGCCACCGCTGCGGGCTCATCGACCCGGCGGCCTGGGCGTTCACCTGGGTCGTGGACGCGCCCATGTTCGAGGAGGACGGCGAGGGCGGCTGGACCGCGGTGCATCACCCGTTCACCTCGCCGCTGCCGGAGTGGACGTCGAAGTTCGCGTCCGAGCCCGGCGGCGCGCTCGCGGACGCCTACGACATCGTCTGCAACGGCACCGAGATCGGCGGCGGCTCCATCCGGATCCACCGTCCCGACGTGCAGCAGCAGGTGTTCGACGTCATCGGCCTGTCCCGGGAGGAGGCGCAGTCGCAGTTCGGCTTCCTGCTGGACGCGCTGCGGTACGGGCCGCCGCCGCATGGCGGCATCGCGTTCGGCTGGGACCGGATGCTGATGCTGCTGACCGGGCGTGACTCGATCCGCGACGTCATCGCGTTCCCGAAGGCCGCGTCCGGGCACGACCCGCTGACCGGCGCGCCGACGCCGATCACGGCGCGGCAGCGCAAGGAGGCGGGCATCGACGTGATTCCGGCGGACCAGCCGCCGGCCTGACGCGCGGCGCTGGCGGCCCGCCGGCGGCTGGCCCGCCCGGCGGTTATGAAAGCCGAGTTAGGGGGCCTAGAGCACCACTAACCCGGCTTCCATGAAGATCATCCGGACCGGAACGAGCGGAAAGCGGCGCGGACCTCGTCGACGAAGATGCCGGGCTGCTCGAACGCGGCGAAATGGCCGCCCTTCGCGGGCTCGTTCCAGTAGCGCAGATCCGGGTAGTGCCTTCTCGGCCCAGCGCCGGGAGACGCGGAAGATCTCCTTCGGGAAGACCGAGCAGCCGACCGGGACCTGCACGGTTCCCGCCAGATCGGCTTGCCGAAGCTCTCCCAGTACAGCCGGGCCGAGCGACGCGCCGGTGCCGGGCAGCCAGTACAGCATGATGTTGTCGAGCATCTCGTCCCTGGTCAGGACGTTTGCGGGGTCGCCGTCGCAGTCGGTCCAGGACCAGAACTTCTCCACGATCCAGGCGCACAGCCCGGCCGGGGAGTCGACCAGGCCGTAGCCGATGGTCTGCGGGCGGGTCGACTGCTCCTTGCTGTAGCCGGAGTCCCAGTCGCGGTAGTGCTTCATGGCTCGCGAGCGCGGCCTGCTCCGCAGTCGGTCAGGTCGTCCATGGTGGCCGGGGTCCGGGGGAGCGGTCGACATGTTGAGGTGGATGCCGGTCGACGTGGTCGGGGTGGCGTATCGCCGAGGCGGCCGTGATGCCGGAGCCCCAGTCCCCGCCCTGCGCGCCGTAGCGCCGTAGCCCAGCCGCGTCATCAGCTGGTCCCAGGCGTCGGCGATGTGCTCGACGCCCCAGCCGGGAGCGGACGGGCTTGCCGCTGAACCCGAATCCGGGCAGCGACGGGCAGACGACGTGGAAGGCGTCCGCGGCGTCGCCGCCGTGCGCGACCGGGTCGGTCAGCGGGCCGATGACCTTGCGGAACTCGACGACCGAGCCGGGCCAGCCGTGCGTGAGCACGAGCGGGAGCGCGTTCTCGTGCGGCGACCGGACGTGCAGGAAGTGGATGCCGACGCCGTCGATCTCGGTCCTGAACTGCGGGAACCTGTTCAGGCTCGCCTCGCAGGCCCGCCAGTCGTAGTGCTCCAGCCAGTACTCGCACAGCGCGCGCGTGTAGGCCAGCGGGATGCCCTGCGACCAGTCGCCGACTGTCTCCGGGTCGGGCCAGCGAGTCCGCCGGAGCCGCTGCCGCAGATCGTCGAGGTCAGCCTCGGGAATCTCGACGCGGAACGGCGTGATCTCCTCGCTCATGCTGACGTTTCCCAGACCCATTTGTCGGCACCTGCCCCGGAGATCCGCTGTCGTTGATCAGAAGGTAGCCGGGCAGGCGCAGCCAGCGCTAGTTCCCGGCCACGTGGTCCTCGCGCCCGAAGCGACGGCAGCCCGCACCGGCAGCGGGCGTGCGGGCTACGCTCCGGTGATGGCATACCGGGGCCAGTTCGATCGCCTGATCAAGGCGGAGGAGCGCGGCCGGGCGATCACGAGCACGCGCACCATCGCCGTCTTCGATGACGGGCTCGTGGTGTGCGCGGTCGGCGTGTACGGCGACGCCCGGCCGGCCCGCGGGATGTTCGGCAGCCTGCGCCTGACCAGGAGGCCGCCGCGCCGGGGCTCAGGACCGGCCCGTGGTGACGAGCACATCCGCGCCGGAGCGGAGGCCAGCGGTTCCGGCGTGACGTTCGCGGAGACCTGGCCGAAGTCGGAGCTCATCCCGTTCGCCGTGATCGACAGGATCGTGCTGACCCGGCCGCGGCAGGTCAGCGAGCTCGCCATTTACGCGGCCGCGGCTGGCGGGGGCCAGCGAGGACAAGATGGCCTACCTGGGCGACCTGTCGGCCGGGCAGGTGCGGGACGCGCTCGGGCCGGTCCTGGGCGACCGGCTGCAGATCGAAGTGCCGGAGTAGGGCTGCCGCGCGTCCTCGGGCGGGCGCTCCGCCGCACACTGTGACACTTCCAGGGCAACAAAACGGACAAAATGACCGCCAATATAACCGCAATCGTCACAGTGTCGGGGTGAGCGCGGGGCGTCGGGGTGAGCGCGGGGCGTCGGGGTGAGCGCGGGGCGTCGGGGTGAGCGCGGGGCGTCGGGGCGAGCGCGGGGCGGCGGGGGAGCGCGGGGCGTCGGCGGTGAGCGCGGCGTCGGGGTGACCGGCGTCAGCGAGCGGGAGCGAGGGACGGCAGGATCTGGCGGGGGATCACCGGCGCCGCCGGCCGCCGCTTCCACTCGCGCGGGTAGCCGAGCGACACCTCCTCGTGCCGGACGCCGTCGTGCCAGGTCGTCCTCGGGATGTGCAGGTGGCCGTAGACGACCGCCTCAGCGGCGTACCGCACTGGCCAGGCGGCCGTCCGCTCGGTACCGCACCACTGGGCGAACACCGGGTACCGCATCACCCGTGTCGGCTCCCGCACCAGCGGAAAGTGGTTGACCAGCACCGTCGGCACCCCGGCGGGCAGTTCCGATGCGAGCCGCCGTTCCGAGATCGCCAGCCGGTCCGCGCACCACGCTTCCCGGCTGGGATACGGGTCGGGATGCAGCATCCGCTCGTCGCTGCTGACGATCCCGGCGGCGTGCGCTCGCTCCAGTCCGGCAGCAGCAGTGGCCGCGCCCTCCGGCCGGAACGAGTAGTCGTACAGCACGAACAGCGGCACGATCACGACCGGGCCGTCTTCGCCCGGCCAGACCGGATACGGATCCTCGGGGGTGACGACGCCGAGGCGACGGCACGCCGCCACCAGATGGAGGTACCGATCCTGGCCGCGCAGCCGGAGCGGATCCCGGCGGTGCGTCCACAGCTCGTGATTGCCCGGCACCCAGATGACCCGGGCGAAGCGCTGGCTGAGCGTCGCCAGCACGCGCTCGACATCCGCGGCCTGCTCACCGACATCGCCGGCCACGATCAGCCAGTCGGACTCGGTCACCGGCGCCAGGCGCTCGGCGATCGCATCGTTCTCCGGGTAGCCGACGTGCAGGTCGCTGACGGCGAGGAGCCTCGGCCGGTCATCCCGCCGCGTTCCGCGGTCAGCGGCCCGCGTGGTCACGGCTTCCCTGGTCGCGGCGCATCCCATGGAGCGTACGCGAGCCGCGGCGCCGCGCCGGGGTTGCCGAGCCTGATCCGCGCCGTCCGAGCCGGGTACTGGCAGGCCAGACTGACGGCGGCGCCGGGTACTGTCACATCGTGCCCCGCGTACCCGACGGCTCGACCGGCAGCCTGTTCGAATCCTCGGCCCAGGCGGCCGAGCAGGCGACCGCGCCGCTTGCTGTCCGGATGCGGCCGCGGACGCTGTCCGAGGTGATCGGCCAGTCCCATCTGACCAGGGACGGGTCGCCGCTGCGCAAGCTGGCCGATACCGACTCGCCGATGTCGGTCCTGCTGTGGGGACCGCCCGGAACCGGCAAGACCACGCTGGCCTACGTCGTCGCGAATGTGACCAGGCGCCGGTTCGTGGAGCTGTCCGCGGTGCAGGCCGGGGTCAAGGACGTGCGCGCCGCGATCGAGGCGGCCCGCAGCACGCTCGGCATGACCGGCGAGCAGACCGTGCTGTTCATCGACGAGGTGCACCGGTTCAACAAGGCGCAGCAGGACGCGCTGCTGCCCGCGGTGGAGAACCGCTGGGTTTCGTTCATCGGCGCGACCACGGAGAATCCGTCGTTCTCCGTCGTCGGACCGCTGCTGTCCCGGTCGCTGCTGCTCACGCTGCGGCCGCTGAGCGACGACGACATCGCGACGGTGATCGACCGGGCGCTCACCGACGAGCGCGGCCTCGGCGGCCGGATCACGCTGGGCGAGGGCGTCACGGCCCAGCTGGTCCGGCTGGCAGGCGGCGATGCGCGGCGCGTGCTGACCTACCTGGAGGCGGCCGCGCTGGGGCTGCCGGACGGCGGCGAGATCACCGTCGACCTGCTTGAGCGCGCGGTCGACCGGGCGATGGTGCGCTACGACCGCGCGGGTGATCAGCACTACGACGTGATCAGCGCGTTCATCAAGAGCATGCGCGGCAGCGACGCCGACGCGGCGATCCACTACCTGGCCCGGATGATCGAGGCCGGCGAGGACCCGCGGTTCATCGCGAGGCGGCTGATCGTGCATGCCAGCGAGGACGTCGGCATGGCCGACCCGACGGCGCTGCAGACGGCCATCGCGGCCGCCCAGGCAGTCGAGTTCGTCGGGCTGCCCGAGGCCCGGCTGAACCTCGCCCAGGCGGTCATCCACATCGCCCTGGCGCCGAAGTCCAACGCCGTGGCGAAGGCCATCTGGGAGGCCGGCGCGGACGTCCAGCAGGGCATGGCCGGGCCGGTGCCCAGGCACCTGCGGGACGCCAGTTACGCCGGCGCGGCCAGGCTCGGGCACGGCAAGGGCTACCAGTACGCGCACGACGATCCGGCCGGGATCGTGCAGCAGCAGTACGCGCCCGACGGCCTCGTCGGGCGCCGGTACTACGTGCCGACCACGCACGGAGCCGAGGCACGCTTCGCTGAGCGGTCTGAGCGCATCCGGGCCATCCTGCAGGGCGCCGCCGAACCAGGCCCGCAAGCAGAATCAGGACGGGAACGAACTGAGCCCGAGGCCGCCGATCCCGCCGATCCCGGTCCGGTCACCAGCTCCTGAGCCGGCCTGGACAGCGGGGATCGGTCACGGGCCGGTGGCGGCCAGGGCATCCGCGATAGGGTCGGGCGAAGGTCGCAACAGGCATGCGGATAGGAGCCAGACCACATGAATGCCGGACAGCTGGCAGCGCTGATCGCCGCGATTTTCTTCGCCTTGCTGGCGTGCGTGGCCATCTTCGTGCTGCTGCGGCTGGCCCGGCTCATGGCGGCGGCAACAGGCCTGGTCACCGACTACCGGGCGAAGACCGACCACCTGCTCGAGCAGGCCCAGGCCGCCGTCGACCGCACGAACGAGCAGCTGGCCAGGACCGACGCGATCACCGCGAGCATGGACCAGGTCACCGCCAACATGGCCGAGCTGACTGGTCACGTGACCGCGCTGACCGGCCTGGCCAGGAGCCTCACGTCGGCGGCGACGGCGCCGATGACGGGCGCCGCGGCGTTCGTCTTCGGCCTCCGGCGGGCGACGGCGGTGCGCCGGTCCCTGCGGGTCGCCGCGGTGGCCGAGCCGGTTCCCGATCGCGTTGCCACGGCGCCGGCCAGGCAGGCGATCTCGGCTGCTGCCGTGCCGGGCCGCACTGCAGATAGCCGCACTGCCGAAACCGGCCGCGCTGCTGTGCCGGGCCGCACTGCCGAGACCGTGCCGGCTGGCCTGCGCGAGACCGGCCGTCCTACGGTGGCGAGCCGTTCGGCGGGCCGCCGATGATCCGCCGCGGATTCTGGCTTGCCGCCGGCGCTGTTCTCGGCGTCTCCGGCTATCGCAAGGCCAGCAGGCTTGCCCGGACGCTGACCGGGCAGGCTGATGCCCGCACGCTGGTGGCGCCGGGCTCCCGCGCGCAGACCAGGCGCGCGCAGCAGTCCATGCGCGCTCAGCAGCCCACTCGCGCCCAGCAGACGACGCGCGACCAGGTGGACGCCCGTCCGGCGGGGCGCCTCGCGCTGGCGGGGCGGGCACCAAGGCAGCGCTCCGGCGCGGCGACGGCAGTGGCCCGCGCGGCCGCAGCGGCCGGGTTCGTCCGGGACGTGCGCGAGGGCATGGCAGAGTACTGGGATCTGCATCGCGGGGAGTTTGACCGTACCCTCGGAAGCCGGAGCGACCTCGCATCGCCGGCCGAGAGCCAGCAGGCCCGGCGCGAGGCCTGATCAGTCCGAAGTCCCGGCGCCTGATAAGCCGGGCACGTCTAGATGAAGGATGGCCGTCATGGAGTCGGCAGAGATTGTCCGCCGTTTCCTTAGCTACTTCGAGCAGCGGGGGCACACCGTCGTCCCCTCGGCCAGCCTGGTAGCCGATGACCCCACGCTGCTGCTGGTCAACGCCGGCATGCAGCCGTTCAAGCCGTATTTCCTCGGCCAGCAGTCGCCGCCGTTCCGGCGCGCCACCTCCTGCCAGAAGTGCGTGCGGACGCCGGACATCGAGGAGGTCGGCAAGACCACCCGGCACGGCACGTTCTTCCAGATGCTCGGCAACTTCTCCTTCGGCGACTACTTCAAGGAGCAGGCGATCCCGTTCGCCTGGGAGCTGCTGACCAGGCCGGAGTCCGACGGCGGGTTCGGCTTCCCCGAGAGCAGGCTCTGGGTCACGGTCCTGCATGACGACGACGAGGCGGCCAAGCTCTGGCACGACGTCGTCGGCATTCCCGAGGGCCGCATCCAGCGGCGCGGCCTGGCCGACAACTACTGGCACATGGGCGTTCCCGGCCCCGGCGGCCCGTGCTCGGAGATCTACTACGACCGCGGCCCCGAGTACGGCCGGGAGGGCGGGCCGGAGGCGGACGAGGACCGCTACCTCGAGGTCTGGAACCTGGTCTTCATGCAGTACCAGCTCGGCGCGGTGCGCTCGAAGGTCGATTTCGACGTCGTCGGCGACCTGCCGTCGCGCAACATCGACACCGGCATGGGCATGGAGCGGATGGCCGCGCTGCTGCAGGGCGTGGACAACATCTACGAGATCGACACCATGTGGAAGGTGCTCGAGCGGGCGGCCGAGCTGACCGAGCAGCGGTACGGCACCGATGAGCGCTCCGACGTCGCGCTGCGGGTCGTGACCGACCACGTCAGGACCGCGGTCATGCTGGTCGCGGACGGTGTCATCCCGTCGAACGAGGGCCGTGGCTACGTGCTGCGCCGGATCCTGCGCCGCAGCGTGCAGAAGCTGCGGCTGCTGTCGGGGGCCCAGCGGGGCGGCTCGGGCGGCTACAGCCGGGGCGGGCCAGGACGAGCGGTTCCTGCACGAGCTCTCGTCGGTCGCCATCGGCGCGCTGGGCGAGCAGTACCCCGAGCTGATCAGGGACGCGCCGAACATCCACACCGTGATCGACGCCGAGGAGGCAGCGTTCCTCGGCACGCTGCGCACCGGCAGCGCCATCTTCGACGCGGCGATCGAGGAGACCAGGCGGCGCGGCAGCGAGACCATCCGCGGCGACCAGGCGTTCCAGCTGCACGACACCTACGGGTTCCCGATCGACCTGACCCTGGAGATGGCCGCCGAGCAGGGCCTGTCGGTCGATGAGGGCGAGTTCCGGCGGCTGATGACCGAGCAGCGGCAGCGCGCGAAGGCGGACGCGGCCGGGAAGAAGACCGGGAACGCTGACATCTCAGTGTTCGCCCGCGTGCTCGAGCAGTCCGGGCGGGTCACCTTCACTGGCTACGACCAGGTGGTCGCCGAGGCGACTGTCGTCGGGCTCATCGTCGGCGGGGTAGCGGTGCCGGCCGCCGGGGCCGGGACCGCCGTCGAGGTCGTCCTGGACCGCACGCCGTTCTACGCCGAGGGCGGCGGCCAGCTGGCCGACAACGGCGTGATCATCGCGGCCGGCAGCGGCGCTGGTGACGGCGCGCGGGTGGACGTGACTGATGTGCAGGCGCCCGTTCCCGGCCTGATTGTTCATCGCGGCACTGTGACGGCCGGGGAGCTGGTCGTCGGCTCGCCGGTGCGCGCGGAGATCGACGTCGAGCGCAGGCGGGCGATCTCCCGCTCGCACACGGCGACGCACCTGGTGCACCGCGCGTTCCGCGGCTCGCTGGGCGAGTCGGCGGCGCAGGCAGGCTCGGAGAACGCGCCGGGGCGCTTCCGGTTCGACTTCACCGCGCTCGGCGCTGTCCCGCAGTCGGTGCTGGCCGGCGCCGAGGAAGAGGTCAACCAGGTCCTCATCAACGACCTTGAGGTCCGCGCCTTCCACACCTCGATCGACGAGGCCAGGGCGATGGGGGCGCTCGCGCTGTTCGGCGAGAAGTACGGCAGCCAGGTCCGCGTGGTCGAGGTCGGGGACTACTCGCGCGAGCTGTGCGGCGGCACCCACGTCGCGCGGTCCGGCAACCTCGGGCTGGTCAAGATCCTCGGCGAGTCGTCGATCGGGTCCGGTGTCCGCCGGGTCGAGGCGCTCGTCGGCATCGACGCGTTCAAATTCCTGGCCCGCGAGAGCGTGCTGGTGAGCCAGCTGACCGAGCAGCTCAAGGCGCGCCGCGAGGAACTGCCGGAGCGGATCGCGGGCGTGGTCAGCCGGCTGCGCGACGCCGAGCGGGACCTGGAGCGGCTGCGGTCCGCGCAGCTCCTGGGCGGCGCGGCTGACCTGGCCGGGAACGCGGAGGACGTGCACGGCACCGCGTACGTGGCGCACCGGGTCCCGGACGGCGTCGGGTCCGATGGCATCCGGAAGGTGGCGCTCGACATCCGCGGCCGGCTCGCCGCCGACCGGCCGAGCGTGGTGACGGCGATCGGCGTATCCGACGGCCGTCCCACCGTGGTAGTAGCCGTGAACGATGCGGGCCGCGCCCGCGGCCTGCGGGCGGGCCAGCTCGTCCTGGCAGCAGCCGGGGCGCTGGGCGGCCGCGGCGGCGGCAAGGACGACCTGGCGCAGGGCGGCGGCGCTCCGCTCGGTGACCGCGCCGACGAGGCGGTCGCGGCGGCCTTTGACGCTGTTCGGGTACTAATTAGGGACATAGTGGAAGCAGGTGCCGTAGGGTGAGTCCGTGCCTCCACCTGTTCGTTTCCAGGATGAGATCTGCGGGGTCGCCGTGGTCTCTCTCCGTGACCACGCCGGCTGTGCCGTCGGCGGGCCCTCGGGCGCAGGTGGCCGGGCGCGGAGCGCGAATGTGAGGCCGGGCGTCCGGCTCGGCGTCGACGTCGGGTCGGTCCGGATCGGAGTCGCTCGCAGCGATCCCGGCGGCCTGCTCGCGTCGCCGCTGGACACTGTCAGGCGCGGTTCCGGTGATGTGGCCGCGCTGGCCCGGCTGGCAGCCGAGAACGACGCGGTCGAGATCGTCGTCGGCCTCGCCGTCGGGCTCCGCGGCCTTGAGGGCAAGTCCGCGGCCGACGGCAGGAAGTTCGCCGCGGCGCTGGCCGAGCGGCTCGACCCGCTGCCGGTGCGCCTGGTCGATGAGCGGTTCACGACCGTGCTGGCGCACGCCGCGCTGCAGCAGGGCGGACAGGATTCGCGGGCCAGGCGGGAGTCCGTGGACAAGGCCGCTGCGGCCCTCCTGCTTCAGGGCGCTCTTGATGCCGAGCGTGCGACCGGTGAGCCAGCAGGTCAGCTGGTCGGGGCGGCAGCGGGAGGCGCGACACCATGAGCCGCGACGGCTACTGGGACGACCAGCCCGAGGTTTCCGACTCCGGCCGCGACTCGCGGGAGAGCCGGCGGTCGCGCCGGTCCGGGCGGCCCGACGAGCAGTGGCTGGCCGACTCGCGGGCCGGCCAGGACCTCGGTGACCTGCACAGCCCGCCGGGACCGGGCGCCGGGGCGGCACCAGCGGGATACGACCCGGCCCGGTACGGCGATCCGGCCGCGGCCGGCTACGGCGCTGGCAGCGGTTACGGCGCGGACAATGGCTACGGGCAGGGCGCTGGCAACGGCTACGGCGCTGGCAACGGCTACGACGCTGGCAACGGCTACGACGCTGGCTACGGTCGCGGGGGCGGCTATGGCCCCGGCGGTTATGACGAGGCTCGCGGCTCGGGTGGCTACGGCGGTGGCGAGTACGGCGGCACTGCCAGACTGGCGAGTACGGCGAGCCGGGCTACGGTCCAGCCCGGGTCTGGCGGTCAGCGCGCTTACCCGGGCCAGCCGGGCTATCCGAGCCCGGACGACTATTCCGGATCGGGCGGCTACCGGTCCGCCGGGGCCGGTTACGGGTCAAGCGGGGCTGGCGATTACGGAGCGAACGGATCCGGCGGCTACGGTGCCAGCGGCTCCGGCGCGAACGGCTCCGGCGCGAACGGAACAGGCACCTACGGCGCTGCCGGCTACGGGACTACGTCGGGCGGATTCGCCGCGCCGGGCGGACCTGGCAGGCCAGGGGGCGCCGGTCATGACGACGAGCAGGGCGCGGGCTACCGGGATGCCGGTTACTTCGGCAGGAGCTCACCGGGCGCTGACCGAGAAGCAGGTTACCGTGACAGTGGCTACCCCGGCGGGAGCTACCAGGGCGCTGGCTACGACCCGGACCAGTACGCAGGCCGCGACCCATACAGCGCGGGCTCTGGCCGGCACTCTGACCCGCGCGTGCTCGGACCCGCGTGGAGCAGCGGACCCGCGGGGCCTGACGAATCCGCGTGGCGTGACCGATCCGCGCGGGCCTGACGAATCCGCGTGGCGTGACCGATCCGCGTGGCGTGACGGATCCGCGTGGCGTGACCGATCCGCGGGGCCTGACGAATCCGCGGGGCCTGACCGATCCGCGTGGCGTCGACGCGATCCGCGCGGGCTGGCTGACTCCGGCCGGCATACCGATCCCGGCCGCCACACTGACCCCGGCCGCAGCACCGACTCCGGCCGCCGCGCCGAATCGGGCCGCCACAGCGGGCCGCCCGGTCAGCCAGATCCTTATCGCGCCGGCCCTCCGTACCCGGGCGCGCCCGGGTACGACGACGGCTCGTTCGGGCAGCCTGGTCGTGGCGAACGCGACTACGGCGCCCCGGCCAGCTACGGTGAGCTTGGCAGTTACGACGAGCAGGATCCTCAGGGCGGACGCGGCTATGGCGCGCCCGCCGCATACGGCACCGGTGACCCGTATACGGGGCACGGCGCTGCCGGCCCGCCAGGGGGCGGCCGTGGCGCCGGGCAGTACGGCGGACCGGGGGGAGTCCAGTACGGCGGGGGATATGACGAGCACGGCTACGGCGCGCAGCCGGGGGCTGGCCAGCCTGAGTACGCCCAGGCCGGTCCCGGCCCGGCGGACTACGGTCAGGGTGGCGGCTACGAGCCGGACGGTCCGGCCTATGGCGAGGACGTTACCGGCCGCGAGGAGCCGGACGCCCGGTACGGCTGGCAGGCACCGGTGGACGAGACCGGCATAAGGCGCCGCCGCGATCCGGACGAGCCTGAGCTGGATCCCGACAGCGCGCGGCATAACGGGTTCTTCCGCGGCTTCGGCAGCGGAGACGACGACTACGGCCACCGTCCGCCGAAGAAGCGCCGCCGCAGCCGCGCCGGGATGGTGGCACTGGGCATCCTGGTCATCTTCGTCGTGCTGCTCGCGGGCGGCGGCGTGTACGCCTATCACTGGTACAGCCAGCGGCACGCCGACTACTCGGGATCTGGCTATGGCTCGGTCCTGGTGCAGGTCAAGCCGGGTGACACGGCGTACAGCCTGGCCACGACGCTGCTCCATGACGGCGTGATCGCGTCGGTGGCGCCGTTCCGCTCAGCTGCCGAGGAGAGCGGCAAGTCCGCGCTGCTCGAGCCCGGTTACTTCAAGCTGCACAAGCACATGAGCGCCGCGACCGCCTGGGCCCTGATCATCAATCCCAAGGCACGGGTGCAGACCACGGTGGCAGTGCCCGACGGGATACGCGCTTCGAAGATCATCGCGGTGCTGGCGAAGAAAACCGGGATTCCGCTCAGCCAGTTCCAGTCGGCGCTGAAGGACACCTCGGCGCTCGGCCTGCCGTCCTGGGCAAAGGGGAACCCCGAGGGCTTCCTCTGGCCCGCGACGTACAACATCCAGCCCGGAACGTCAGCGCTGGCCATACTCAAGATGATGGTGGCGCAGTTCAACACCGAGATCGCGGGCATGAATCTCGCGGCAAAGGCCAAGGCCGCGCAGTTCACCGAGTACCAGGTGATCATCGAGGCGAGCCTGCTCGAGGGCGAGGTCCCGCCCCAGTACTACGCGCAGGTCGCCAAGGTCATCGACAACCGGCTCAACGCCATCCCGGAGATGACGCTCGGGCTGGACAGCACAGTCGCCTACGCGGTGAACAAGTACGTCTACAACCTGACCCAGAGCGACCTGAACGTGAACTCGCCGTACAACACGACGAAGCACCTCGGCCTGCCGCCGGGCCCGATCGACTCGCCTGACGCTGCCGCCATCCAGGCGGTTCTGCACCCGGCGTCCGGTGACTGGCTGTACTTCGTCACGGTGAACAAGAGCGGCCTGACGAAGTTCACCAGCAGCGCCTCGCAGTTCCAGATCTGGGCGAACGAGGCAAAGAGCAACGGAGTCTGATCCGGTGACGGAGGGCCTGGCCGCCTCGCCGGATCAGGGCCGCCGTGCTGCCGTCCTCGGCTCGCCGATCGCGCACTCGCTGTCGCCGGCGCTGCACCGCGCTGCCTACCGCGAGCTCGGCCTGGCCGGCTGGACCTACGACGCCATCGAGTGTGACGCGGAGGGACTGCCCGCACTCCTGGACTCGCTCGGGCCAGAGTGGGCCGGGCTGTCGCTGACGATGCCGCTGAAGCGCGCGGTGCTGCCGCTGCTGGACGAGACCGAGCCGCTGGCGGCCGAGGTCGGCGCGGCCAACACGGTGACACTGGCCGGCGGGCAGCGGCGCGGCTTCAATACCGACGTAAGCGGCATCGTGACCGCGCTGCGCCAGGCTGGCGTGCCGGCGACGGACGGGAACGTGCTGGTCATCGGCAGCGGCGCCACCGCGTGCTCGGCTCTGGCAGCGCTCCGCGAGACTGGCGCGGACGAGGTGACGGTCGCCGCCAGGTCCCTGGCCAGGGCGGAGCCGGTGCTTGCGGTGGCGGACCGCGTCGGCATCAAGGCCGCCATCACGGACCTGGGTGCTGAGCTGCCGCGCCGGACCTGGCAGCTGCTGATCTCGACGATCCCGGCGGCCGGTGCCGGCGTTGTCGCCGGGCGCCTCGCCAGCGGGCTCGTCACGGCCGCAGCCGTTCTGGATGTCAGCTACGACCCGTGGCCGACCGCGCTGGCGGAGGCGGCCGCGAGAGCCGGATCAACTGTTATATCCGGTTATGAGATGCTTGTCTGGCAAGCCGCTGCCCAGGTCGAGCTGATGACCGGGCGGCAGGCGCCGGCGGGCGCCATGCATGCGGCGGGCCTGGCCGAGATCGCGCGCAGGCGGAATAACCGCTAGCGGCAGAACGCTTGTCTTGCGGGGAGTTCTGCGGACGCATGCCAGTCCGGGAATTCCAGTGGTCGCCAGGATGGGCTAGTCTTACAGGCGACAATGCTCGACCGGCGCAGGTGCAGCCTGTGACGGCGAGCGTGCAAGCGGAGGACCACCTCGGCCGCCTCCCACCTGGCCGGCTGCATGCCGGCGGGTAAGAGCCGGGCCGCTCCTGACCGGGCAGCCTGGCAGTCAGTTAGCTTCCGGGCTGGCTGATCAGGCCGGACGCCCCTCTCGCGAGACTGCGGGAGGTAGAAGGCGTCGCGGGTATGCCCTCCTCAGGCGCGGCCTGGGGAGTGATTCCCGCACTGGTGGCCCCGCAGGCACGATATGCGGGGCCTTTTGGCTTCTGCGGGCCTGGTTGTCAGTGACAGCCTCGCGGGCCCGTTAGCCACCGGACCCCGTCCGCTGCGCGCAGGGATAGTCCCTGAGCGGAAGCATCGTGACACAAGGAGGTCACATCAGCACTGAACCTCGTATCAACGAGCGCATCCGGGTACCTGAAGTGCGGCTGGTCGGACCGGCCGGCGAGCAGGTCGGGATCGTAGCGATTAACGATGCGCTCCGGCTGGCCCAGGAGGCAGATCTCGACCTTGTCGAGGTTGCGCCCCAGGCTCGGCCCCCAGTCTGCAAGCTGATGGACTACGGGAAGTTCAAGTACGAGTCAGCCCTGAAGGCCAGGGAGTCGCGCAAGAACCAGGCCCAGACGGTCATCAAGGAGATCAAGCTGCGGCCGAAGATCGACCCGCACGACTACGGCACCAAGAAGGGCCACGTCGAGCGCTTCCTCAAGCAGGGCGACAAGGTCAAGGTAACGATCATGTTCCGCGGACGTGAGCAGTCCAGGCCCGAGCTCGGGTTCAAGCTGCTTCAGCGGCTGGCCGGGGACATCGAGGAGCTTGGCTTCGTCGAGTCCTCGCCAAAGCAGGACGGCCGGAACATGATCATGGTGCTCGGCCCGCACAAGCGGAAGACCGAGGCCATGGCCGCCGCCAGAGCCGACCGGGCGAGCCGGGCGAGCGCGCGCAGCGCCGATCTGGCCGAGCAGACCGATCTGGCCGAGCAGGCTGAACGTGCCGAGCAGGCTGATCTGGCCGAGCGGGCTGACCTGGCCGGGCAGACTGAGGACGCTGCCCAGCCGACGCCTGCTGCAGCCCGGCCGGCCGCAGCCGAAGCCGCACCCCGCACGACGGCACCGCCAGCGGCAGCGCCGCGATCGGCCGCCCCGCAGGCCAGCGCCACGCGGGCAGCAGAGTCGCGGGCAGCAGACACACGGGCGGCGGAACCTGCCGCGAGCGGCCCGGCGCCGGCGGCCAGGCAGTCCGCCCCGTCAGGCCAGCCGGCTGCGGGCGCTCCGCCCCGGCCCGCAGCGCCCAGGCCGTCCGCGCCCAGGCCGACGACGACCGGGTCTGCCCGGCCGGCGGCGACGCCGAAGCCAGCGGCACCGCGCCCGACGCCTGCGACGGCGGCCCGGCCGGGTCCGGCTGGCAGCGCGGCCCCGAAGCCGACCGCACCACGCGGCAGCACCGGAGCGGCCAGGCCCGCGGCTCCCAAGCCAGGCCCGGCCCGGCGGACCGGCGATGGCCCGGTGCCGTCGCCGCGCCCGGTGAGCGCCGACAAGGGCACCTCGGCGAAGGAGTCGGGCGAGGCCGAATAGCTAAACCTCGGGCGTAAGCCGCGCGGGCTGGACCTCCAGACCGCGCGGATGCAGCCAGGGCCGCCAGGACCGGGCCCGGACGTAACGCCGGGCAGCTCATGCTGCCCGGCGAGGACACAGTGCGCAGGCACACGCAAGCGTGCCCCCGCGCAGCGGAATTGTGCCGCCGGACACGGGATCGTGCCGACGGCACGCGGAATGGAGACACGGCGAGATGCCGAAGATGAAGTCGCACACCGGCGCTGGCAAGCGGTTCCGGCTGACGGGCACCGGCAAGGTAGTCCGGCGCCGTGCCAACCGCGCTCACTACCTCGAGCACAAGCCGAGCACGAAGACGCGCCGGCTCGCCGGTTACGTCGAGCTCGCGCCGCAGGACGCCAAGAAGATCAAGAAGTTGCTGGGTAAGTGACCCGGCCCGCTGCATAGGGAGTCGTAACACATGGCACGCGTGAAGCGGGCGGTCAATGCCCACAAGAAGCGCCGGGTTGTCCTCGAGCGCGCAAGCGGCTACCGGGGCCAGCGGTCCCGGCTGTACCGCAAGGCGAAGGAGCAGCAGCTCCACTCGATGACCTACGCCTACCGGGACCGCAAGGACCGGAAGGGGGCGTTCCGCCGGCTGTGGATCCAGCGGATCAACGCCGCCGTGCGGGCGGAGGGCATGACCTACAACAGGTTCATCCAGGGCCTCCGGCTCGCCGAGGTCGAGGTCGACCGCAAGATCCTCGCTGATCTCGCCGTCGCCGACCCGCAGGCATTCACGGCGCTGGTCGAGGTCGCGAAGGCGGCCCTGCCTGCCGACATCAACGCGCCCGCAGCCTGAGCTGCGCTGCGCGGAAGGTCACCGGCGCCTGGTGCGGTGCGATGAGTGACAGCACGGCGGTGGTTCCGCCGGTGACCAGGCTGCCCGGGCCGCGGAAGAGCGGCGCGGCCCGGTGCGCGCAGCTGCCCGGCGTGCCTGATCGGCGGGCGCCGACGGGCGGGTCCGGCGGATGCCCGGACGATGGTCGCGCGGCCGATGGTCGCCCGGCGGTTCCGCTAGTGACCAGGCCTGCTGCCCCGCAGGCAAGCGGCGCGCTCGGCCTGCGCTCGCCGCGGGTCAAGGCTGCCCGGCAGCTGGGCAAGAAGGCCTTCCGGGAGCGGGGCCGCGCGTTCCTCGCCGAGGGACCGCAGGCCGTGCGCGAGGCTTTGCGCCGGCCGGGCGTCCTGACGGAGCTGTTCGTCACCGGCCAGGGCGCGGCCCGTCATCCCGATCTGGCCGCCGCGGCCGCTGGCCAGGGCGCGCCCGTGCATGAGGTGGGCGGCGAGGTCATGGCCGAGCTGGCGCAGACCATTACGCCCCAGGGGCTGCTCGGCGTCTGCCGGTTTGTCGACGTGCCGCTTGACGCGCTGCTGACGGAGAGCCTGAGGCTGGTCACCGTGCTGGCGAACGTGCGCGACCCGGGGAATGCCGGGACCGTGCTGCGGTCCTCTGACGCCGCCGGCGCGGACGGCGTGATCTTCGCGGCCGCATCGGTCGATCCGTACAACAGCAAGTGCGTCCGGTCCTCTGCCGGGAGCCTGTTTCACCTGCCGGTCGTGGCCGGGGCCCCGCTGGCCGGAGGCAGTCGCCGGACTGCGCGAAGCCGGGCTTCAGGTGCTGGCCGCTGACGGCAGCGCGACCAGCTTCCTCGACGTGCCCGGCGGCCCCGATCTGTCCCGGCCCACCGCCTGGCTGTTCGGCAACGAGGCCTGGGGGCTGCCCGACGAGCTGCTCGCGCTGGCCGACGCCGTGGTGGCGGTGCCCATCTACGGGCAGGCCGAGAGCCTGAATCTGGCTGCCGCCGCCGCCGTCTGCCTGTACGCCTCCGCCCGCCAGCTGAACCGCTAGACCATGATCTCGAAGGATCCTGTGGCCTGCAGGCCCGCTTTCTTACCAGATAGGCAGGTTGCGGCCGCAGGTTAACGGACGGAGAACTTTGGCACCCCGCGGGTAAGTTCTCGCCACCGCCGGCGTACTGCGGGCGGCCAGGAGTGTCGGCTTGCAATGCGAATCCGCTAGAGTCTGATCACGTTGCGTCATGGAGTGACCGGGCCGGTCACGGCCAGGTGGCCGGTGACGCGGCAGTGCTGCGAAGGCGGATTTCCCCCGAGTCCGCTGACGTGGCGGGCTGATGTGCGCACTGGCCAGGTCAGGCCGGTCATGTCGGCGCAGGCAGCGTGGACCGGACCGGGGGACAGGCTCTAGGCCTCCCGGAGGCGGCGCGCAGGTGGACGGCATCGTGACAGGCCATGCGACGGCGAGGGCTGAGCGCGCGCCCGGTGCCGCCCCATTGCCCGGTGCTACAGCCGCGTGCCCGGTGCCGCTGCCAGCGCTGCCCGGTGCTACCGCAGTGCCCGGTGCGGCCGCAGTGCCCGGTGGCGGCGGCTCAGCGGCCCAGCCTGCCGATATCCTCAGCGGCCTCGTCCTGGCCGATGACCTCCCGGACGGCCTGGTTATCGCCGACCGCGCAGGCAAGGTCGCCGTCTTCAACCGCGCCGCGGCCCGGCTCACCGGCATCAATCCCGCGCTGGTGCTCGGCCTGGATGTGCGCGAGGTGCTGCCGCTGAGTGACAGCGAGGGCCAGTGCTGGTGGACGCAGACCCAGCCCTACGACGGGCTGTCGACCCGCACCAGGCACCCGGAACGGCCGCTCTACCTGCCTGACGGCACCGAGCTGCTGGTCAGCGTCGGCTATGTGCGGGCGCCGCGGGGCCGCGGCCCCCGTGAGGGCTGGTCGCGCGAGCCGGGCGAGGTCCAGCGGCTGGCGATCACCCTGCGCGGCGCCGAGCAGCGGATGCGGCTGGAGCGCAGCCGCGCGGATCTGGTCTCCACCGTCGCCCATGAGCTGCGCTCGCCGCTCACCAGCGTCAAGGGCTTCACGGCGACGCTGCTGGCCAAGTGGCCGCGCTTCACCGACGACCAGAAGAAGGTCATGCTCGAGACGGTCAACGCCGACGCTGACCGGGTGACGCGGCTGATCACCGAGCTGCTGGACGTCTCCCGGATCGAGGCCGGCCGGATCGAGGTCCACCGGGAGCTCGTCGACATCGCGAGCCGCGCACTCAAGATCATCAGCGGCCGGGTAGCGGCAGGGGACGTCCCGGATCGCTACCGGGTCGAGGTCGCTCCCGGACTGCCCGAGACCTGGCTGGATGCCGACAAGGTCGACCAGATTCTGGCGAACCTTATTGAGAACGCCGTCCGGCACGGGGCTGGTACCGTTACCACTGTGGTGGAGCCATCGGTCGTAGCAGGGGCTCCTGGCGTGGCCGTGGCGGTCCGCGACCAGGGTCCTGGCATCGCGCCCGAGGTTGCGCCCCGTGTCTTCGGCCGGTTCTGGCGCGCCAAGCGCCGTGGTGGCGCGGGCCTCGGCCTGTTCATCGTGAAGGGCCTGGTGGAGGCACACGGCGGGGAGATCATCGTGCAGCAGGCGCCGGGTGGCGGGGCCGAGTTCCGATTTACCGTGCCCGCCGGGACGCCTGACTTCGGCTAGCCGGCGGGCCATCAGGGCTTGCTCGCTCATCTGGCGCTGCGCCGCAGTGCCAGGCAGTGGCTGCTGGCCCCGGGACGAGGCGGCTGCGACGCGCCCGCATCCCGCGGCGCCCGGCATGCACACCCCGGGCTGACCTGCCGCACCGCTCAGCCTGTTCCCATGCCACTGATCGCAGGAGAGTCAGCAGACCAATGTCCGCACCGAATAAGAGCTTATGACCCCGTGGAGGTGGCGATGCTGTCTCCCGAGGAGCTGCAGCGCATGCAGGCTGACGCGCTGGCGGCCATCGCCGGCGCCGCCAGCCTCGATGAGCTCAAGACGGCCCGGCTCGCCCACTTCGGCGACCGGGCGCCGCTCACCCTGGCCAACGCCGAGATCGGCGCGCTGCCGCCGGCCGCCCGCGCCGATGCCGGCAAGCGGGTCGGCGCGGCGCGGGCCGCGATCAAGACCGCGCTCGCCAGTCGCCAGGCCGAGCTGGAAGCCGACCGGGACCAGCGGGTGCTGGTCGAGGAGGCGGTGGACGTCACGCTGCCCTGGGACCGGACGCCGGCCGGCGCCCGGCACCCGGTGACGACCGTCGGCGAGCGGCTGGTCGACGTCTTCGTCAGCATGGGCTACGAGGTCGCCGAGGGGCCCGAGGTCGAGGCCGAGTGGTACAACTTCGACGCGCTGAACTTCCCGCCGGACCACCCGGCCAGGGAGATGCAGGACACCATCTTCGTCGCCGGGCCCGAGCCGGACCAGCGGTCCGGGATGGTGCTGCGGACCCACACCTCACCGGTGCAGATCCGCGCGCATGCTGACCAGGCCGCTGCCGCTGTACGTGGTCAGCCCCGGCAAGTGCTACCGCAGCGACGCGCTGGACGCGACTCACAGCCCGGTCTTCCACCAGATCGAGTGCCTCGCAGTGGACGAGGGACTGACCATGGCCGACCTGCGCGGCGCGATCAACTCGTTCGTGGAGGCCATGTTCGGCGAGGGCCTGCAGACGCGGCTGCGGCCGGACTTCTTCCCGTTCACCGAGCCGTCGGCGGACGTCTCCATGCAGTGCCACGTCTGCCGGGGCGAGTCGACCCGGCCCGGCGCTGAGCCGTGCCGGGTCTGCCGGTCCCAGGGCTGGATCGAGATCGCCGGCTGCGGCATGGTCAACCCGCGGGTGCTGGTCGCCTGCGGCATCGATCCCGACCGCTACAGCGGGTTCGCCTTCGGGCTCGGCATCGACAGGCCCGTCATGATCAGGGACGGCGTGGCCGACATCAGGGACACGCTCGAGGGTGACGTGCGGTTCAGCCGCGCATTCGGAATGGAGGCGTGATGCGGCTACCGCTGTCCTGGCTGCTGGAGTACGCGGCCATCAGCCTGTCAGCCGACGACGACGCCGGCGTCGCGGAGATGTCGCGGCGGCTGACGGCCTGCGGTCTTGAGGTCGAGTCCGTCGAGCCGGTCGGGCACGACATCTCCGGCGTGGTCGTCGCCGAGGTGCTCGGCATCGAGGAGCTGACCGGCTTCAACAAGCCCATCAGGTACTGCCAGGTCTCGACTGGCGACGGCCAGGAGCGGCACGTCATCTGCGGTGCGCGGAACTTCTCGCCCGGCGACCGGGTCGCGCTGGCGATGCCGGGCGCCGTGCTGCCGGGCGGCTTCGAGATCGGCGCGCGGAAGACCTACGGCAAGGTCTCCGAGGGCATGATCTGCTCCGCCATGGAGCTCGGCCGTCGGCGAGGAGCACTCCGGCATCATGGTGCTGCCGCCGGACGCTCCGCTCGGTACCGACTTCGTGGCTTACGCCGGCCTGCGCGACGTTGTCTTCGACATCAACGTCACGCCGGACAAGGGGTTCGCGCTGTCGGTCCGCGGGGTTGCGCGCGAGCTGGCCATCTCCTACGGGGTCGCGTACACCGATCCCGCGGACACCGGGCTGCCCGCCGACGTCGGCACGGTCTCACCGGAGGTCTATCCGGTGAGCATCGAGGACACGACGGCGTGCGACCGGTTCGTGGTGCGCGAGGTCCGCGGCCTGAATCCCGGCTGCCCCGGCCCCGCTGGCCATGAAGATCCGGCTGGCCAGGGCCGGGCAGCGATCGGTCTCGCTCGCCGTCGACGTCACCAACTACCTGATGCTCGAGCTCGGGCAGCCGCTGCACGCCTTCGACCGCGCCCGGCTCGACGGGCCGATCCTGGTGCGGCGCGCCCGGCCGGGAGAGAAGCTGGAGACGCTCGACCATGTCGTGCGGACGCTCGATCCCGAGGACATCCTGATCACCGACGCATCGGGCCCGATCTCGCTGGCCGGGACCATGGGCGGGGTGGCGACCGAGGTGTCCGATGTCTCGCATGACCTGGTCATCGAGGCCGCGCATTTCTCGGCTCGCGGGATCGCCCGGATGAGCCGCCGGCACCGGCTCGGGTCGGAGGCATCGGCGCGCTTCGAGCGCGGCGTCGACCCCGAGCTGCCGCTGCGCGCGTCGGCCAGGGCCGCGCGTCATGCTGGCCGGGCTCGGCGGCGGCGCGGTCGTGCCCGGCTGCTCGCTGGCGGCGGCTGAGATCGCGCCGGTCACGATCACGATGGCGGCGGACTACCCGGACACGGTGGCCGGCCTGAGCTACGGGCCGCAGGCCGTGCGGCGGCGGCTGCAGCAGGTCGGCTGCACCGTCATCGACGCGCCGCCCGCCGCCGGGCAGAACGGCGGGCCCGGGCTGACACTCGTCGTGACGCCGCCGTCCTGGCGACCCGACCTGACCGACCCCGCGGACCTGGCCGAGGAAGTGATCAGGCTCGAGGGCTATCAGAACATCCCGGTCCGGGCCGCCCGCGCGGCGGCCGGCCGCGGCCTGACCGGCCGCCAGCGGCTGCGCCGGACGGTGAGCCGCGCGCTGGGCTACGACGGCTACGTCGAGGTGATCACCCAGCGCGTTCACCTCGACGGCGGACCTCGACCGGCTGCAGCTTCCCGCTGATGACCCGCGGCGGTCCGCGGTACGGCTGGCGAACCCGCTCAGCGAGGACGAGCCGCTCATGCGGACGACGCTGCTGCCCGGCCTGCTGCGGACCCTGGCGCGCAATCTCGGCCGCGGCTTCACCGACGTCTCGCTGTATCGAGTTCGGGCTGATCTTCCGGCCGCGGCCGGAAGCGCCGCCGGTCGCGCCGATCCTGCGCGTCGACCGGGGACCGACCGCGCAGGAGATCGCTCAGCTGGAGGCGGCGCTGCCGGACCAGCCGCTGCACGTCGGCGCGGTCCTGACCGGCAACGTCGAGCCCGCCGGGTACTGGGGTCCTGGCCGGCCTGCTGGCTGGCAGGACGCGATCGAGGCGGCGAGGGTCATCCTGCGGGCCAGCAGGGTGTCGTTCGAGATCCGCGCTGACCAGTACGAGCCGTGGCACCCGGGCCGGTGCGCCGCCATTGTCATCCGGAACGACCGGGGTGACGAGTGGCTCGCCGGGCATGCGGGCGAGCTGCACCCGCGGGTGATCTCCGCCTTCGGGCTGCCGGCCAGGACCTCGGCGATGGAACTCGACCTGTCCGTCATCGAGACGGCGGCGGACTCGGTCGGCCCGGTGCAGGCGCCGGTCCTGTCCGCCTATCCGGTGGCGGCTCAGGACGTCGCGCTCGTGGTGCCGCAGGCGGTCCCGGCCGCCGACGTGGAGCGCGCGCCTCAGGGACGGAGCGGCCGCGGCCGGCGATGTCCTGCTGGAGTCGCTGACGCTGTTCGACGTCTACACCGGCGATCAGGCCGGCGCGGGACGCAAGTCGCTGGCGTACACGCTGCGGTTCCGCGCGCCCGACCGGACGCTGACGGCCGACGAGGTCGACCGCGGCCAGGGACGCCGCCGTCGCCGAGGCGGCCAGGCAGACCGGCGCCGTCCTGCGCAGCGGCTGACGGCCGGGCCGGGCTCGATCCGCGCGGCCGAGTACGCCGCGGCGGAGGAGCGCGCGTTCCCGGTCAGCTTGAGGTCTTGAGGATTGCCAGGATCTCGGTGCCCTTCCTGGCGCACTTGGAGGCGTCCCCGGTCTTCAGCAGCTGGGGCGTGGAGAAGCCCTGGCAGGTCCAGCCGGAGATCGCGACCGGGGCGCCGCCGCCGTTGCCGGGCACGTGCCCTTCGACGATCGCCTGCGCGTAGTCCTTCTCGACGCTCATGGCCACGGAGCAGGCCACGGTGCCGCGGTAGATCTCGACCTCGACCGGCACGTTGGCCGCGGTGCGCCCGGTGCCGCAGTCCTCGACCTTGGCTGCCGCTGCCGTCGAGCCCCCGCATCCGGCCAGTGCCAGCGCGCTCGGCAGCACCACCGTCGCGATGCACAGCGAGCGGACCAGGCGCATGCTGCCGCTCCGGTTCTGCCGGACGTGCATGGGCTTCGTCTCCCTTCCCGGCCCATCATGCCGTCTGTCCAGCTAGCGCCCAACCTGGATCGCAGATCTCGGTGTCGCCGGTTACCGACCGGATTCCGCACTTGCATAATCAATCAGATGTCCGCATAATGATTCAAGACAGGCACTGCCGCCGGCCAGCCGGCGGTGACGAGCAGCGGGTCCTGGCGGCCCTGGCGGAGGGTCAACATGGGCGCGCGGGTGGCGGTGGCCGGCGCAAGCGGGTACGCGGGCGGCGAGCTGCTCCGGCTGCTCGCCGGGCATCCGGATCTGGAGATCGCGGCCGTGACGGCCGGCGCCAGCGCGGGGCGGACAGTCGCCGACCTGCACCCGCACCTCGCCGGGCTGCCGGCTATCGGCCAGCTCACCCTGCAGCCGCACGGCCCGGCCGCGCTCAGCGACTGCGACCTGGTCTTCCTCGCGCTGCCCGCCGGCGAGTCGGCACCGGCTGCCCGCGCGCTGCCCGGCGAGGTCGCGATCGTCGACCTGGGCCCGGACTTCCGGCTGGCCGACACGGCTGCCTGGGACCGGCACTACGCCACCCCGCACGCCGGCCGCTGGGTCACCGGCCTGCCGGAACTGCCCGGAGCCCGCGCGGCCATCAGGTCCGCGAACCGGGTCGCTGCCCCCGGCTGCTATGCGACGGCGGCGATGCTGGCGCTCGTGCCGCTCGCGGCAGCGGGGCTGGCCGATCCCGGTGACGTCGTGGTCGTTGCCGCGTCCGGTACCTCCGGCGCCGGCCGGTCGCTGCGCACCAGACCTGCTCGCCAGCGAGGTGATGGGCTCGGTCTCGGCGTACGCGGCGGCGGGCGCGCACCGGCACACCCCGGAGATCGAGCAGGCACTCGCCGAGGCCGCCGCGAGCGATCAGGATGCCGACATCGACTCGGCGCGGTTCCCGCGGTGCGGGTCAGCTTCACCCCGGTGCTCGCGCCGATGCCCCGCGGCATCCTGGCCACCTGCACCGCCCGGCTCACCCGGCCCGGCGATCAGCGCGGGCGAGCTGCGCGAGGCCATCGCCGCCGCCTACGAGGGCGAGCCGTTCGTCACCCTCCTGCCTGTCTCCGCGTGGCCCGCGACCGCGTCGGTGGCCGGCTCCAACGGCGTGCACCTGCAGGCCGCCGCGGACGAGCGGGCCGGCCGCGCGGTGGTCGTCGCCGCGATCGACAACCTCGGCAAGGGCGCGGCCGGGCAGGCGATCCAGAACGCGAACCTCATGCTCGGCCTTCCCGAGATCACCGGCCTGACGGCGATCGGAGTCGCCCCGTGAGTGTCACCAGCCCGCTTGGCTTCCGTGCGGCCGGGGTCGCGGCCGGGATCAAGGAATCCGGCCTGCCCGACGTCGCGGTGGTCATCAACGACGGGCCGTCGGCGGCCGCCGCGGGCGTCTTCACCTCCAACCGGGTCAAGGCGGCCCCGGTGCTGTGGAGCCAGCAGGTGCTGGCCGGCGGCGCCGTCCGCGCTGTCGCGCTGAACTCCGGCGGCGCGAACGCCTGCACCGGGCCCGGCCGGCTTCCGGGACACGCACCGCACCGCCGAGCACCTGGCCGGGCTGCTGCAGGCCGGCGCCGGCGAGATCGCGGTCTGCTCCACCGGGCTGATCGGCGAGCGGCTGCCGCTTGACCTGCTGCTGTCCGGCGTGACGGCGGCGGCCGCTCAGGCCAGCGCCGATGGCGGCCCGGCCGCCGCCGACGCCATCAGGACCACCGACACCGTGCCCAAGACCGCCGCCGTGACCGGGACCGGCTACCAGATCGGCGGCATGGCCAAGGGCGCGGCGATGCTCGCCCCGGCCCTCGCGACCATGCTGGTGGTGCTGACCACCGACGCTGACCTGCCGCCTGCCGGGCTCGACGCGGCCCTGCGGGAGGCCGTCAGGACCACGTTCGACCGGCTCGACACCGACGGCTGCATGTCCACCAACGACACGGTGCTGCTGCTGGCCAGCGGCGCGAGCGGGATCGGCGCCGGACGCGGCGGAGTTCACCGGGCTGCTGAGCGCGGTGTGCGCGGACCTGGCCGCCCAGATGCAGGCCGACGCCGAGGGCGCGAGCAAGGTCATCACGATCGAGGTCACCGGAGCGGCCAGCGAGCCGGACGCGGTCGAGGTCGGCCGCGCTATCGCGCGGTGCAACCTGCTCAAGTGCGCCATCGGCGGCGAGGACCCCAACTGGGGCCGGGTGCTCGCGGCTGTCGGCACCACCAGCGCCGCGTTCGAGCCGGACGAGCTCAGCGTCGCGATCAACGGCGTCTGGGTGTGCAAGGACGGCGCTCCCGGCGAGGACCGCGCGGCGGTCGACCTGCGCCCGCGCGAGGTCACGATCACCGTGGCGCTCGCGGCGGGCTCGCAGTCCGCGGCGATCAGGACGACCGATCTCACCGCGGAGTACGTCCACGAGAACTCGGCGTACTCGACATGACAAGCATTCAGGCCGGGAACGAGGCCGCTCTCAAGGCAGCCACCCTCATAGAGGCGCTGCCGTGGCTGGAGCGCTTCCACGGCGAGACAGTGGTGCTCAAGTACGGCGGCAACGCGATGACCGACGAGGGGCTCCGCCGCTCGTTCGCGGAGGACGTCGTCTTCCTGCACTACGCCGGGCTGCGGCCGGTCGTGGTGCACGGCGGCGGCCCGCAGATCAATGCCCACCTGGACCGGCTCGGCATGGAGTCGACCTTCCGGGCCGGCCTGCGGGTCACGACGCCGGAGACCATGGACGTCGTCCGCATGGTCCTGACCGGGCAGGTCAACCGCGAGATTGTCGGCCTGCTCAACGCGCACGGGCCGTTCGCGGTCGGCCTGTCCGGCGAGGACGCGCATCTGCTGACCGCCCGGCGGCTGCAGGCAGACGTGGACGGCGAGCTCATCGACATCGGCGAGGTCGGCGAGGTCGAGTCGGTCAATCCCGGCGCGGTCAGCGCGCTGCTGGCAGACGGCCGGATCCCGGTCATCTCGAGCGTCGCGCGCAGCTCAGGCGGCGGCGTGCTGAACGTGAATGCCGACACCGCGGCCGCGGCCATCGCCGTCGAGCTGGGCGCGGCCAAGCTGGTGCTGCTGACCGACGTGGCCGGGCTGTACCCGAACTGGTCGGGCAAGGACGCGGCCAGCGCCGCGGCGGCGCGCGCCGTTCAGCCAGCTGACCGAGGACGAGCTGGCGGGGCTGATGCCCGGCCTGTCCGAGGGCATGATCCCGAAGATGGCCGCCTGCCTGGCGGCCGTCCGCGGCGGCGTCCCGCAGGCGCACGTCGCTGGACGGCAGGCTGCCGCACGCCGTGCTGCTGGAGATCTTCACCGACTCCGGCATCGGCACCATGGTTGTTCCGAACATCACCTCGACTACGGGAGCGCTCGATGTCAGCGACTGAGCTACTGCAGGACCGGTACGGCGCCGTGATGATGCTGACGTACGGCATGCCGCCGGTCGCGCTGGCCCGCGGCGCCGGCTGCACGGTCTGGGACGTGGACGGGAACAGCTACCTGGACCTGATCGCCGGCATCGCGGTCAGCGCGCTCGGGCACGCCCATCCCGCCTTCGTGGAGGCCGTCAGCAGGCAGGCCGGAACGCTGGCGCACACCTCGAACCTGTTCCTGCACGAGCGGCAGGTGGAGCTGGCCGAGCGGCTGATCGGGCTGCTGGAGACCGACGGCCGGGTGTTCCTGACCAACTCGGGCGCGGAGGCCAACGAGGCCGCGCTCAAGCTGGTGCGCAAGGCCCAGGGCCCGGATCGCCCGGTGATCGTGGCGGCCGAGAACAGCTTCCACGGCCGGACCATGGGCGCGCTGAGCCTGACCGGCAAGAGCTCGATCCGCGAGCCGTTCCAGCCGTTCGGCGTCGACGTCACGTTCGTGCCCTACGGGGACGCGGCCGCGCTGGCGCGCGCCGTCGGCCCGGACTGCGCCGCCGTCTTCCTCGAGCCCGCACTCGGCGAGGGCGGTGTCGTCCCGGCGCCCGAGGGCTACCTGAAGGCGGCGCGGGACGCCTGCGACGCGGCCGGGGCGCTCCTGGTTCTCGACGAGATCCAGAGCGGCATCGGCCGGACCGGCGAGTGGTTCGCGCATCAGCGCGAGGGCATCGTGCCGGACGTGCTCACGCTGGCCAAGGGCCTCGGCGGCGGGATGCCGATCGGCGCCTGCATCGGCATCGGCCGGTGCGGCTCGGTCCTGGCCAAGGGCGATCACGGCAGCACCTTCGGCGGCAACCCGGTCGCCTGCGCGGCGGCCCTCGCCGTACTCGACACGATCGAGCGCGACGGGCTGCTCGCCAGCGTCACCTCGGTCGGCACGCACCTGGCCGCCGGGATCGAGGGCATCAAGCATCCGCTGGTATCGGCGGTCCGCGGCACCGGGCTGTGGCTCGCGATCGCGCTGACCGGCGTAGCTGCGACCGCGGTCGCGGCGACGGCCCAGCGGCACGGCTTCCTGGTCAACGCCGTGCAGCCCGATGCCGTCCGGCTGGCACCGCCGCTCATCCTGTCCGCCGCGGAGGCCGACTCGTTCATCGCGGCGCTGCCCGCGATTCTCGACGCCGCCAGTGTCGTGCTGGCCGGGCAGGACGCGCCATGAGCGGCCCGGCGCCCGCGGGCCGCGTCGCCGTCCAGAGCCGTGCGGACGGCGCGGTGCCGGCTCCCGGTCCCGGTCCCGTGGCCGGGGGGTTCCCGGCTCCGGCCGCCGCGGCGGGCGGGCTCCGGCACTTCACTCGCGACGACGACCTGTCGCCGGCCGAGCAGGCCGAGGTGCTCGCGCTCGCCGCGCGGCTGAAGGCCGACCGGTTCGCCAGCAGGCCGCTGGCCGGCCCGCTCGCGGTCGCCGTGCTGTTCGACAAGCCGTCGCTGCGCACCAGGACGTCGTTCGCGGTGGGCGTGGCCGAGCTGGGCGGCTATCCGCTGGTGATCGACGCGCTGACCACGCACGCCGGGCGCGGTGAGCCGGTCAGTGACATGGCGCGGGTGCTGGCCAGCCAGGTCGCCGCGATTGTCTGGCGCACGTTCGGCCAGGACCGCATCGAGGAGATGACGGCCGTCAGCGCAGTGCCGGTCATCAACGCGCTGACCGACAGCTTCCATCCCTGCCAGGTGCTGGCTGACCTGCAGACGATTCAGGAGGCTTACGGCCGGCTGAGCGGGCTGACGCTGACCTTCCTCGGCGACGGCTCGTCGAACATGGCGCACTCGTACCTGCTGGGCGGCGCGACCGCCGGGCTGCACGTGCGGATCTGCTCGCCCGCGGCGTACCGGCCGGATGACGGCGTCCTGGCCGCGGCGGAGCAGATCGCCGGGCGCACCGGCGGATCGGTGATCGTCAGCGCCGACCCGCAGGCCGCCTGCGCGGGCGCGGACGTGCTCGCCACCGACGTCTGGACCTCGATGGGCCAGGAGGGGCAGGAAGGCGCGCGGACCGGCGCGATGACCGGGTACAGCCTGGACGCGGCCAAGCTGGCGCTGGCCAGCCCGTCCTGCCGGGTGCTGCACTGCCTGCCGGCGCATCGCGGCGAGGAGATCGCCGCCGACGTGATCGACGGCCCGGCCAGCCTGGTGTTCGTGCAGGCCGAGAACCGCCTGCACGCGCAGAAGGCGCTGCTGTGCTTCCTGCTGGAGCGGTCGCGATGACCGCCACCAGCAGCCCGCTCACCAAGACGGCCCGGCACGCGCAGATCGCCTCGATCCTCAGCCAGCAGGCGGTCCCGGTCAGGTCCCAGGAAGAGCTGGCCGAGCTGCTGAACCAGCGCGGCGTCCGGGTCGCCCAGGCGACGCTGTCACGCGACCTGGACGAGCTCGGCGCCGTCCGCCTCCGCGGCGCCGACGGCGCGCTGATCTACAAGCTGCCCGGCGAGCCGGGTCCCGGCGGGCTGTCCGGAAGCTTCGGCGCGGTGCTGGCCGGCGGTCCGTTCGCCCCGTCGGCCGCTGACCCGGCCGCGCGGCTCACCAGGGTCGCGGCCGAGCTGCTGGTCAGCGCGGAGGCGAGCGCGAACCTGGTGGTGCTGCGAACCCCGGCCGGGGCGGCGCAGCTGCTCGCCTCGGCCATCGACCACGCAGGCTGGCCGGCCGTGCTCGGCACCGTCGGCGGCGACGACACCGTGCTGGTGATCGCGCGTGACCCGGACGGGGGCGCTGACCTCGCCCAGGCGCTGCTGCGCCTCGCCGAGCGGGCCAGCGCGGCCGGGCGCAGCTGATCCGGCGTACCTGACCTGGCTTACCTGACCGCACTGAGGACTGGCATGACAACGCAATCACTACACAAGGAGGTGCCCCGGTGACAGAGAAAGTCGTACTCGCGTACTCCGGCGGGCTGGACACGTCGGTAGCGATCGGCTGGATCGCCGAGCAGACCGGGGCGGAGGTCATCGCGCTGGCGGTGGACGTCGGCCAGGGCGGCGAGGACCTGGACACCATCCGGCAGCGCGCGCTGGACTGCGGCGCTGCCGCGTCTGAGGTGGTGGACGCCCGCGACGAGTTCGCGGCCGAGTACTGCATGCCGGCGCTGCAGGCCAACGCGCTCTACATGGACCGCTACCCGCTGGTATCCGCGCTGTCCCGGCCGGTCATCGTGAAGCACCTGGCCCGGGTTGCGCTGGAGACGGGCGCCGGCCTGGTCGCGCACGGCTGCACCGGCAAGGGCAACGACCAGGTCAGGTTCGAGGCCGGGCTCGCCGCGCTCGCGCCGGACGTGCGCTGCACGGCGCCGGTCCGCGACTCCGGCATGACCAGGGACAAGGCGATCGCATTCGCGGCCGAGCGCGGCCTGCCGATCAACGTGACCGCGCGCTCGCCGTATTCCATCGACCAGAACGTCTGGGGCCGCAGCTGCGAGACCGGCCACCTGGAGGACATCTGGAACGCGCCGCAGCCGGACGTGTACGGGTACACGCTCGACCCGGCCGCGGGCCTGCCCGCTGACGAGGTCGTCATCAGCTTCGAGTCCGGGCTGCCGGTCGCGCTGAACGGGACCCCGCTCAGCCCGCTGGAGATCATCAGCAGGCTGAACTCCATTGCCGGCCCGCACGGCATCGGCCGGATCGACATGGTCGAGGACCGGCTGGTCGGCATCAAGAGCCGGGAGATCTACGAGGCGCCGGGCGCGATGGTGCTGATCGCCGCGCACTCGGAACTGGAGAGCGTGTGCGTGGAGCGCGACCTTGCCAGGTTCAAGCGCCAGGCGGAGCAGCGGTGGACCGAGCTCGTCTACGACGGCCTGTGGTTCTCCCCGCTGAAGCAGGCGCTCGACGCCTTCATGACCGAGGCGACCAAGCACGTCACCGGCGATGTGCGGCTGACGCTGCAGGGCGGCCGCGCGGTCGTGACCGGGCGGCGCAGCCCGGCCGCGCTGTACGACTACTCGCTGGCTACCTATGACACCGGCGACGTGTTCGACCAGCAGCTGGCCAAGGGCTTCATCGAGCTGTTCGGCCTGCCGGCCAAGATCGCCGCGGACCGTGACCGCAAGATCGCCGGCTGAGCCTGCGGCTCCGCTGGCGGCTGGCGCGCGGGCCGGGCTGCCTGTCAGTCCCGCGGCGGCGCCGGGCGGCCCGGGCTGCGACAGCCGCTCGCGTACCCGGCCGGCCAGCAGCTCGAAGGCCGCGACCTGCTCGGGTACGGCCCTGGTCAGCAGTACCGGCCTGCCCTGGTCGGCGTCGCTGGCGGCCTGCGGGCTGAACGGCACGCTGACGATCCGCTCGATCTCGCCGAAGACGCTCTCGCCGGGCGGCGCGGCCGGGAACATCGGCGTGATCTCGCCGCAGCGGGCGCAGATCAGGCCGCTGAAGTTCTCCACCCCGCCGAGGACCTCCGCGCCGCCGGAGCTCATCGCGGCGCGGCGGCGCACGTCGGCGAGCAGGCGGCGGACATCCTGGTGGGCGATCACCTGCGGGGTCACCACGACGAGCACGTACACGCTGCGGCCGCGCAGCGCGAAGACGAGCTGCTGGACGTCGGCCGTGCCCGGCGGCAGGTCGACGATCAGGCAGTCCGGGCGGTCCCACTCGGTGCCGGTGATGAGGCGCTGCACCAGGAGCTGGGCGAGGCCGGCGTCGATGCCGAGACCCTGGCCCTCGCCCATCAGGAACGCGGCCGACGCGACCTGGATGCCGTGCCGCCCGACCGCCTGGAGCCGGGCTCCGGCGGTGCCGCTGGCGCCGAAGACGGTGAGCTGAGCGCTGTCCTGGCGGCGGCGCAGCCCCAGCATCCGGGGCACGTCGGGGCCGTAAAGGTCGGCGTCGACCAGCCCGGTCCGCACGCCCGCGGCTGCGAGCGCCAGCGCCAGGTTGACCGCCACCGTGGTCTTGCCCACCCCGCCCTTGCCGCTGGCAATGGCCACGACGGGCACCTCTGCTGGACTCACTGGCACTTCAGTTCCCCCGGCCTGAACGTGAGGACGGCACTGATCCTGAGGACGGCACAGAGACGGCCGGCCTTGTGGCAGTCTCAGGTGGAATGCCGCTATCACTCAAGCAGACTGTGTCCCCATCCGAACGCCAACGCGGGAGACCAACCGTGACACCCGAGCCAGTACATCCCGAGCCAGCCGGAGACTCCCCGGCCGGGCAGCCCGACGCCGGCCCTGAGTCCGGCGGCACCGGGCCGGTCAGGCTCTGGGGCGGCCGGTTCGAGTCCGGCCCCGCCGAAGCGCTGGCCAGGCTGTCGGTCAGCGTGCAGTTCGACTGGCGGCTCGCCCCGTATGACCTGCTGGCCTCCGCGGCACACGCGCGAGTACTGCACCGGGCGGGCCTGCTGACCGAGACCGAGCTGAAGCGAATGCTCGCCGCCCTTGACGACCTCGGCCGGGCCTGCCGGACCGGGACGTTCCGGCCGTCGGCAGAGGACGAGGACGTGCACACCGCACTCGAGCGGGGACTGCTCGAGCGGGCCGGCCAGCTCGGCGGAAAGCTGCGCGCCGGCCGCAGCCGCAACGACCAGATTGCCACCGACCTGCGACTGTACCTGCGCGATCACGTGCGGATCATCACCGCGCGGCTGACCGAGCTTGAGCTGGCACTGATCGGCCAGGCCGAACGGCACCAGGACACTGCCGTGCCCGGGATGACGCACCTGCAGCACGCCCAGCCTGTCCTGCTCGCGCACCAGCTGCTCGCGCACGTGCAGGCGTTCGCCAGGGACGCCAGCCGGATGCGCGACTGGGACGCCAGGACGGCGGTGAGCCCGCTCGGAGCCGGGGCGCTGGCGGGCTCCTCGCTGGCGCTCGACCCGGACACGGTGGCGGCCGAGCTCGGGTTCGCCCGCGCGTCCGACAACTCGATGGACGCGGTGAGTGACCGGGACTTCGCGGCGGAGTTCTGCTTTATCGCCGCGCTGCTCGGCGTCCACCTGTCCCGGCTCGGCGAGGAGATCGTGCTCTGGTCATCGCACGAGTTCGGCTGGGTCGAGATCGACGACGCGTTCGCCACGGGCTCGTCGATCATGCCGCAGAAGAAGAACCCCGACGTGGCCGAGCTGGCCCGGGGCAAGTCGGGCCGGCTGATCGGCAACCTCACCGGGCTGCTCGCCACGCTCAAGGGCCTGCCGCTCAGCTATAACCGGGACCTGCAGGAAGACAAGGAGCCGGTGTTCGACGCCGTCGACACGCTGCTGACCGTACTGCCGGCCATGGCCGGGCTGATCGGCACTGTCCGCTTCCACACCGAGCGGCTGCAGCAGACCGCCGCGGCCGGGCACGCGCTCGCGACCGACCTGGCGGAGCTGCTGGTGCGGCGCGGCACGCCGTTCCGCGAGGCCCATGAGGTCGTCGGGCACCTGGTGGTCTGGTGCCAGGTGCACGACTGCGAGCTCGCCGACGTCAGCGATGAGGACCTGGAGAAGGTGTCGCCGTTGCTCACGCCCGACGTCCGCGACGTGCTCTCGGTGCCCGGCGCCATCGCCGCGCGGGCCAGCCGCGGCGGGACCGCGCCAGCGCGAGTCGCCGAACAGCTGACCCGCCTGCACGAGGACGTGCACGACCAGGCGGCGTGGGCAGCGGGCAGCTAGCCCGCGGCCGCCGGCGGCGCAGGCCGGCAGTCAGGCGCCGAATACGTCCTCGATGGTGTTCGCGGTGGCTGCCCGGTCGCCCCAGGTGTCGAGCTGGCTGGTGTCGGTGCAGGCCAGCAGGCGCTCGCGGATCGCGGCGGGAGGCTGGAGGCCGCGGGCCGCCAGGACGCGGAGAATCATCTCGGGCCTCGCCCTTGGCTTCCCCCTCGGCGAGGAGCCGGTCGACGAAGGGGTGGTGAAACTCGGTGGTGGCCATCAGTTCCTCCAGCGCGTCCGCTCCGCTTACTGAGATGCGGCCGAGAGGCTAGGCAGTCAGTCGGCGAATACGTCCTCGATGGTGTTCGCGGTGGCTGCCCGGTCGCCCCAGTCCTCGAGCTGGCTGGTGTCGGTGCAGGCCAGCACGCGCTCGCGGATCGCGGCGGGAGGCTGGAGGCCGCGGGCCGCCAGGACGCGGAGAATCATCCGGGCCTCGCCCTTGGCCTCGCCCTTGGCCTCGCCCTTGGCTTCCCCCTCGGCGAGGAGCCGGTCGACGAAGGGGTGGTGAAACTCGGTGGTGGTCATCAGTTCCTCCAGCGCGTCCTGTGCCTGTGGCGATGCGGCATTGAGGATGAACACAGTGTAGATCTTGCGCCGGTCCTCATCGAGCCCGGCGAGACTGGCCAGGACCTGCCGCCGGACGCTGTCCTGGTTCAGGTCCAGCGCGCCGGTCAGCACGGCCAGCACCATCAGCTCGGGACCGGTCTGGGCTTTGCCGGGCCCGGCGGGGTCAGGCATGGTCGCGGAGTCGATGACCAGTGGCTTCAGCTGGAAACCGGGGTGGCCGATGGCGATCGGCGAGCGGCAGCGGCGCGCAGTAGCGGCGTCGGCGCAGATGACGAGCAGGACGGCCGGGCACCGGTGCGCCAGCCGCGCCAGGATGATGTAAGCCGGCCAGGTATAGAGCTTGTCGAGGTCGTAGCGGAGCTGGACCTCGACAACCACGGCCAGCTGTCCCGTCCGGCCGGTCAGGAGGATGACTGCGTCGGCTCGCAGTTCTGCGGGCACGCTTACGGTCTCATCCGCCGATGTAATCGTTGCGGTCGCGCCCGCCGGGACCGCGACGCCCAGGCCGTCCAGCAAGGCCATTGCCAGCGGCGGGTTGCGTCGTAGTAATTCCAGCGGAGCCTCGTGTGAGATGCCCGGCATGGTCTCACCTCCTACGCCGCACAAGCCCGCGGTGCGGCCGCGAGCTCATGTCATGGATCAGATCTTGGGCGCTGACATTTCTGCGGCGGAATGGCAGCCATGGAGCGGGGGCGCGCTGCCGGCACTGGCCTGCTGCCGCGCGGCCAGCATCGGCAGCCGATCGCCGGGCAGCCCGGGGCCGCAGCCCCAGGCTGAGCCGGCTGCATGGCCGGCAAGATCACTTATCGTGTCTGGGATGGAGCGGCTGCCGCGGGAGTTCTTCAACCGGCCCTCCACCGAGGTGGCGTCCGGACCTGCTCGGCTGCGTGCTGTGGCACGACAGCCCGGACGGCCTGGTCGCCGCGCGGCTGGTCGAGGTCGAGGCCTACCGGGGGCCTGATGACCCGGCCTCGCACGCCTACCGCGGCCAGACCGCGCGCAACGCGGTGATGTTCGGGCCGCCCGGCTTCCTGTACGTCTACTTCACCTACGGCATGCATTTCTGCGCGAACCTGGTCTGCCAGCCGCCCGGCCGGCCCGAGGCGGTCCTGCTGCGTGCCGCCGAGATCGTCGACGGCGCTGAGCTGGCGGCGCGCCGAAGGGCGGGGGAGCCGGGCAGCCGGTCGGCGCGCACGCCCCGGCCGCAGCGCGCAGTCGACCTGGCTCGCGGGCCGGCCCGGCTGTGCCAGGCGCTCGGCATCGACCGGAAACAGGACGGCGCTGACGCGTGCGCCGCGGGCTCCGCCGGTCGGCATCGGCCCCCGCCAGGCCGCCGGGGCTGGTGCCGGGCCCGTCGTGATCAGCACCGGCCCGCGGGTTGGCATCAGCCGGGCAACTGACCGGCCGTGGCGGTACTGGCTGGCCGGAGACGGCCACGTTTCCCTCTATAGGCCCGTTAATCCGAGACCCAGAAGGCCGAAACCGGTTACCGATCGCGCCGGTGAAGATGGGACGATGCACCGGTGAGCGACATCATCGACGACCTGAGCTGGCGCGGCCTCATCGCCGTGTCGACTGACCTGGACGATCTGCGGAAGGCGCTGGACGCCGGGATTGTCACCTTTTACTGCGGCTTCGATCCGACGGCGCCGGGGCTGCACATCGGCAACCTCGTGCAGCTGCTCACCATGGCCCGCCTGCAGCAGGCCGGCCACCGGCCGATTGCGATCGTCGGCGGCGCCACCGGCCTGATCGGCGACCCCGGCGGCAAGTCAGTCGAGCGGGTGCTGAACCCGCGCGAGCTCGTCGCCGAGTGGGTCGAGCGCATCAGGGCCGAGGTCAGCCGGTTCCTGGACTTCACGCCCGGTGACAACGCCGCCACCGTGGTCAGCAATCTCGACTGGACCGGTCAGCTGTCCGCGATCGACTTCCTGCGGGATATCGGCAAGCACTTCCCGGTGAACCAGATGCTGTCCCGCGAGGTCGTCCGCGCCCGGCTGGAGGCGGGCGGGATCAGCTACACCGAGTTCAGCTACCAGATCCTGCAGGCCAACGACTACCTGCAGCTGCACGAGCGGTATGGCTGCACGCTGCAGCTGGGCGGCAGCGACCAGTGGGGCAACCTGGTCTCCGGCGTGGACCTGATCCGGCGGGTCACCGGAGACACGGTGCACGCCCTGGCCACGCCGCTGATCACCAAGCCGGACGGCACCAAGTACGGCAAGACCGAGGGCGAGGCCGTCTGGCTCAGCCAGGACCTGATGAGCTCGTACGCGTTCTACCAGTTCTGGCTGAACCGCGCGGACGCTGAGGTGCCGGGCCTGCTGAGGGTGTTCTCATTCCGCTCCCGTGCGGAGATCGAGGAGCTGGAGCGCGAGATCGCTGAGCGCCCGGCGGCGCGCCGCGCGCAGCGGCTGCTGGCCGAGGAACTGACGGTCCTGGTGCACGGCGAGGCTGAGCTGGCGCGGGTGCAGGCGGCAAGCCAGGCCCTGTTCGGCCAGGGCGACCTCCGCTCGCTGGACGCCGAGACGCTGGCGGCAGCCGTGGCCGAGGTCCCGCATGCCGAGCTTGAGGTGCCTTTCGCCGGCGGCCTGCCTGCCGTTGCCGACCTGATGGCGGCGACCGGGATCGTCGCCAGCAAGTCGGCGGCCCGCCGCGCGATCGCGGAGGGCGGCGCGTACCTCAACAACGTGAAGGTGACGGCGGAGGACGCGGCGCCGTCCGAGGCTGACCTGCTGCACGGCGAGTTCCTGGTGGTGCGCCGCGGCAAGCGGACCGTCGGCGCCGTGCGCCTGCGCCGCGCCTGAGTCCCGTCCGCGGCCTCGCGCACGCGTACCCGGACGCGTTCCTCGGCCTGGCGCCAGGGGCAGCGCCCGGCGGATCTGCGCTGTGAACGGCCGGCGCACGGGACCGCCCCGCCTCCGTGCCGGGCACCGGACCCGTCGTGCGAGCTGCCGGCCGCAGGCCGGGTCACCATCAGGACACGATTCATGCCGGGAACGGGCCGCCGGGCGCCAGTCCGTCCCGCCGGAGCGCGGCCACGCGGCAGACTCACGCCGCCGTGACGCGGGCGTGCCCGGCGGACGCCCCGGTCCGGGGGAGCTCTGGCAGTGGCCAGCTGGCAATGGCAAATGCCGATTCCGGACAATAAAGTGTCATTGGTCACAACGGCCTAGTTCGGACGGCTCAGCTCATTCCGTCCTGCCGGAGTGCGGCCGCGCCGCCGCCCGCAGTGCGGGCCGGCGGGGCGTTGCCGCAGGTCGAAGCCTCATCTCGGCGGCCCGCCACGGGAGCGGGCGTCGCCAGGCCCGCAGGGCTCGGGGCCTGATTTGACTTGAGGGTCTTTGCTGCCTAATGTTTCGTCCTGCCCCGAGAAACCGGGAAGCCCGCAAGGGCAGACGGACTCTGGGGCCACCCAGCACTCTCTGACTGAGGCGGCCTTGTGCCGGTTTACCGGCGTCGGGTCAGCCCAGTGAGGGTATGCTGGGAGAGTACAGCAGGTAACCAAGCATGACCGGCTCGGTTAACTGGCTTGACAGCCTCACGGCTGGCAGGTAAGTTAGCAGGGTTGCCCCGGAAGAGGTTGCAAGACCTCCGATGGTGAGCGTCCGCTCCTTGAGAACTCAACAGCGTGCTAAAAGCCAGTGCACATGCACATCCTCGTCAATGGGGTGGCAAGGCCGATTTTTCGGCATTGTTCACCTGAGGATTATTGCCAGATCGCTCCGGTGGCTAAACCATCATCGGGGCATCTCTTCAAGTCTGCACTCCGGCAGCGCCTTCGGGCACTGGCGGTTTTGCATATAGACATTCAACGGAGAGTTTGATCCTGGCTCAGGACGAACGCTGGCGGCGTGCTTAACACATGCAAGTCGAGCGGAAAGGCCCTTCGGGGTACTCGAGCGGCGAACGGGTGAGTAACACGTGAGCAATCTGCCCTTAGCTTCGGGATAGCTCCGGGAAACCGGAATTAATACCGGATATGACTTCGGCTGACATCGGCCGCGGTGGAAAGTTTTTCGGCTAGGGATGGGCTCGCGGCCTATCAGCTTGTTGGTGGGGTAATGGCCTACCAAGGCGACGACGGGTAGCCGGCCTGAGAGGGCGACCGGCCACACTGGGACTGAGACACGGCCCAGACTCCTACGGGAGGCAGCAGTGGGGAATATTGCGCAATGGGCGAAAGCCTGACGCAGCGACGCCGCGTGGGGGATGAAGGCCTTCGGGTTGTAAACCCCTTTCAGCAGGGACGAAGCGAAAGTGACGGTACCTGCAGAAGAAGCGCCGGCTAACTACGTGCCAGCAGCCGCGGTAACACGTAGGGCGCAAGCGTTGTCCGGAATTATTGGGCGTAAAGAGCTCGTAGGCGGTCTGCCACGTCCGCTGTGAAAATCCAGGGCTTAACCCTGGACTTGCAGTGGATACGGGCAGACTAGAGGTAGGTAGGGGAGAATGGAATTCCCGGTGTAGCGGTGAAATGCGCAGATATCGGGAGGAACACCGGTGGCGAAGGCGGTTCTCTGGGCCTTACCTGACGCTGAGGAGCGAAAGCGTGGGGAGCGAACAGGATTAGATACCCTGGTAGTCCACGCCGTAAACGTTGGGCGCTAGGTGTGGGGTCCTTCCACGGATTCCGTGCCGCAGCTAACGCATTAAGCGCCCCGCCTGGGGAGTACGGCCGCAAGGCTAAAACTCAAAGGAATTGACGGGGGCCCGCACAAGCGGCGGAGCATGTTGCTTAATTCGACGCAACGCGAAGAACCTTACCAAGGTTTGACATGCAGGGAAAAGCCGTAGAGATACGGTGTCCGTAAGGGCCCTGCACAGGTGGTGCATGGCTGTCGTCAGCTCGTGTCGTGAGATGTTGGGTTAAGTCCCGCAACGAGCGCAACCCTCGTCCTATGTTGCCAGCGGGTAATGCCGGGGACTCATAGGAGACTGCCGGGGTCAACTCGGAGGAAGGTGGGGATGACGTCAAGTCCTCATGCCCCTTATGTCTTGGGCTGCAAACATGCTACAATGGCCGGTACAGAGGGCTGCGAGACCGCAAGGTGGAGCGAATCTCAAAAAGCCGGTCTCAGTTCGGATTGGGGTCTGCAACTCGACCCCATGAAGTCGGAGTCGCTAGTAATCGCGAATCAGCAACGTCGCGGTGAATACGTTCCCGGGCCTTGTACACACCGCCCGTCACGTCACGAAAGTCGGCAACACCCGAAGCCGGTGGCCTAACCCGTAAGGGAGGGAGCCGTCGAAGGTGGGGCCAGCGATTGGGACGAAGTCGTAACAAGGTAGCCGTACCGGAAGGTGCGGCTGGATCACCTCCTTTCTAAGGAGCAACTGGCGCGATCGCCGGACTGTCGGTCCGGTCGCGTCCAGAGCCATATCTCAGGCGACGTGCTGTACCGTCGAGGTGGCTGCTCATTAGTGGAGCACTGGTTATTCGGTCTGGGCGTCACTGCCGGTCCAGTTAGTACGCCTGCTTGCGGGAGTACGGAACAGCGGGTCCGGGAGGGCGAGCCGGGCCGAGCACGCTGTTGGGTCCTGAGGGAACGGCCGCCTCGGTGCGACGGCACAGCTCCTTCAGCCAGGGCCGGTGCGCCTCGCCTGGCGACGGGCGTGCAGGGGCCGGGACCGCCCGTATCTTGAGAACTGCACAGTGGACGCGAGCATCACATCAGTAGTTGCCAAGTTATTAAGGGCACACGGTGGATGCCTTGGCACCAGGAGCCGATGAAGGACGTAGGAGCCTGCGATAAGCCCCGGGGAGTCGGCAACCAGACTTCGATCCGGGGATTTCCGAATGGGGAAACCTGGCGGGCGTAATGGCCCGTCGCCCCTGCCTGAACACATAGGGCAGGTGGAGGTAACGTGGGGAAGTGAAACATCTCAGTACCCACAGGAAGAGAAAGCAACCGCGATTCCCTGAGTAGTGGTGAGCGAAAGGGGAACAGGCCAAACCGGTCACGTGTCATAGCCAGCAGGCGTTGCGTGATCGGGGTAGCGGGACCGCCCAGCCGGAGCTGCTGACCCGGCAGGAAGTAAGAAATCGCTTTGGTAATCGAAGACGCTGGAAAGCGTCGGCATAGAGGGTGACACCCCCGTAGGTGAAACCTGTGCGACTTCCGGGCGGGATCCCAAGTAGCACGGGGCCCGAGAAATCCCGTGTGAATCTGGGGGGACCACCCCCTAAGCCTAAATACTCCCTGGTGACCGATAGTGAACAAGTACCGTGAGGGAAAGGTGAAAAGTGCCCCGGTGAGGGGTCGTGAAATAGTACCTGAAACCGTGTGCCTACAAGCCGTGGGAGCGTGTCAGCCTTCGGGCTGACGTGAAGTGACCGCGTGCCTTTTGAAGAATGAGCCTGCGAGTTATGGTATGTGGCAAGGTTAACCCGTGTGGGGGAGCCGTAGCGAAAGCGAGTCTGAATAGGGCGTCTGAGTCGCATGCCATAGACCCGAAGCGGAGTGATCTACCCATGGGCAGGTTGAAGCGCGGGTAAGACCGCGTGGAGGACCGAACCCACCAGGGTTGAAAACCTGGGGGATGACCTGTGGGTAGGGGTGAAAGGCCAATCAAACTCCGTGATAGCTGGTTCTCCCCGAAATGCATTTAGGTGCAGCGTCGCGTGTTTCTTACCGGAGGTAGAGCTACTGGATGGCCTAGGGGGCCTACAAGCTTACCGAAGTCAGCCAAACTCCGAATGCCGGTAAGTGAGAGCGCGGCAGTGAGACTGCGGGGGATAAGCTTCGTAGTCGAGAGGGAAACAACCCAGATCACCAGCTAAGGCCCCTAAGCGTGTGCTAAGTGGGAAAGGATGTGGAGTTGCAGAGACAACCAGGAGGTTGGCTTAGAAGCAGCCACCCTTAAAAGAGTGCGTAATAGCTCACTGGTCAAGTGATTCTGCGCCGACAATTTAGCGGGGCTCAAGCACACCGCCGAAGCTGTGGCATTCGCGTGATAGCCCGGCCCTTTTGTGGCGAAGGTGGATGGCGGTCTTGGCCGCTGTGGTTTCGGCCATGGCTGTCCTGACTGCGGCCGCCTGACGCCTTTAGGGTCCAGGTGCGCGGATGGGTAGGGGAGCGTCGGGTGGCGAGAGAAGCGGCGGAGTGATCCAGCCGTGGACGCCACTCGAGTGAGAATGCAGGCATGAGTAGCGAAAGAGGGGTGAGAAACCCCTCCGCCGAATGACCAAGGGTTCCTGGGGCAGGCTAATCCGCCCAGGGTAAGTCGGGACCTAAGGCGAGGCCGACAGGCGTAGTCGATGGACAACGGGTTGATATTCCCGTACCCGCTTAGATGCGCCCATGCTGAATCTGGCGATGCTAAGCAGCCAACGCCGGCGATCCTTCGGGATGACCCGGCTGCGGATGCGACCCAGACTGGTAGTAGGCAAGCCGAAGGGGTGACGCAGGAGGGTAGCTCTACCGGGCGATGGTTGTCCCGGAGTAAGGGTGTAGGGCGGTGCGTAGGCAAATCCGCGTCACCATGAGCCTGAGACCTGATGCCGAGCCGATTTAGGCGAAGTGAGTGATCCCATGCTGCCAAGAAAAGCCTCGCGGCGAGCTTTTAGCGGCCCGTACCCTAAACCGACTCAGGTGGTCAGGTAGAGAATACCAAGGCGATCGGGTGAACTGTGGTTAAGGAACTAGGCAAATTGTCCCCGTAACTTTGGGAGAAGGGGAGCCGTGTCTGGTGAGGAGACTTGCCCTCTGAGCTGGGTGCGGTCGCAGATACCAGGGGAAAGCGACTGTTTACTAAAAACACAGGTCCGTGCTAAGTCGCAAGACGACGTATACGGACTGACGCCTGCCCGGTGCTGGAACGTTAAGGGGAGGGGTTAGTGGCTTCGGCTGCGAAGCTCTGAACTTAAGCGCCAGTAAACGGCGGTGGTAACTATAACCATCCTAAGGTAGCGAAATTCCTTGTCGGGTAAGTTCCGACCTGCACGAATGGCGTAACGACTTTCCCACTGTCTCAACCACAGACCCGGCGAAATTGCACTACGAGTAAAGATGCTCGTTACGCGCAGCAGGACGGAAAGACCCCGGGACCTTCACTGCAGCTTGACATTGGTGTTTGGGACGTCTTGTGTAGGATAGGTGGGAGACTGTGAAGCAGGGACGCCAGTTCCTGTGGAGTCATCGGTGAAATACCACTCTGGTCGTTCTGGATGTCTAACCTGGGTCCGTGATCCGGATCAGGGACAGTGTCTGGTGGGTAGTTTAACTGGGGCGGTTGCCTCCTAAAAGGTAACGGAGGCGCCCAAAGGTACCCTCAGCCTGGTTGGCAATCAGGTGTCGAGTGTAAGTGCACAAGGGTGCTTGACTGTGAGACAGACATGTCGAGCAGGAGCGAAAGCTGGGACTAGTGATCCGGCGGTGGCATGTGGAAGCGCCGTCGCTAAACGGCTAAAAGGTACCCCGGGGATAACAGGCTGATCTTCCCCAAGAGTCCATATCGACGGGATGGTTTGGCACCTCGATGTCGGCTCGTCGCATCCTGGGGCCGGAGCAGGTCCCAAGGGTTGGGCTGTTCGCCCATTAAAGCGGTACGCGAGCTGGGTTTAGAACGTCGTGAGACAGTTCGGTCCCTATCCGCTGCGCGCGTAGGAGATCTTGAGAGGGGCTGTCCCTAGTACGAGAGGACCGGGACGGACGAACCTCTGGTGTGCCAGTTGTTCTGCCAAGAGCACGGCTGGTTGGCTACGTTCGGAAGGGATAACCGCTGAAAGCATCTAAGCGGGAAGCTCGCCTCAAGATTAGGTCTCCCTCAGGGTTAACCCGGTAAGGCCCCCAGCTAGACGACTGGGTTGATAGGCCGGAGGTGGAAGCGCGGCAACGCGTGGAGCTGACCGGTACTAATAGGCCGAGTGGCTTGGCTTCTACTTATAGATCTTGTTTCGCGTCCACTGTGCGGTTCCCGAGATGCGGTCGGGCGCCTGGTTCCGGTCCGATCCGGAGCTAAGCGCGCTCCTGACATCTCCATAGTGTTTCGGTGGCCATGGCGAAGGGGAAACACCCGGCTCCATTCCGAACCCGGAAGTTAAGCCCTTCAGCGCCGATGGTACTGCGCGGGGGACCGCGTGGGAGAGTAGGACGCCGCCGGACATCTTCCCGCTGAGGGCCGTTACCGTTACTGGTAGTGGCCCTCAGCGCGTTTCTGTGTACTGGGCGCCCTGGTGCTGCCCGAAGCTAAGCATGTTGTTCAGGCCGGACATCCGCGCTATGCGGGCCGGTCTGGCTGGTTGGAGGACGGACAGATGGCGGGCAACTCGACCGGAGCCGGAGCTGGCGGATCGGGCGGTAGCCGATCCGGCAGGCCCGCAGGCGGTGGCCGGCCAGGCGGCGGACGTTCGGGCGGTAGCGGTCGGGCTCCAGGCGGCGGTCGCTCGGGCGGCTCGCCTTCGGACGGCCCGCGTTCGGGCGGCTCGCGTTCAGGTGGCGCGCGCTCGGGTGGCAGCCAGGGCTGGTCCGACCGGAGCTCCGGTCGGCCGCCAGCTAGTGGCGGCCGGGGTGCTGCCGGCGGGTCGCGCGGTTCCAGCTGGGCAAGGGGCGGCGCGGACGAAGGCGGCGCCCGCCGGGGCGGATCTGGCGGCGCCGGAGGCCGCGGCGCGGGCTCGCCTCGGTATGGCGAGTCGCAGTCCAGAGAGCCGTACTCCGGCGCTGGCGGTTCTGGCCGTCGATCTGCGGACAGGCCGTCTGGGTCTGGCTACAGCCCGGCTGGCGGCAGTCGTTCTTCATCCTCTGGCGGCAGTCGGGGCTCGGCGGCAGGAACGGGTTCGGGGGCGGGCAGCCGATCCGGCTCCGGCTATGGCTCAGCCGCCAGCCGCCGGTCATCGTCTGCGGGCACCGGCCGCGGATCAGCGCCAGGTGACGGCACCAGCGGTGGCCGCCGGTCCGCGTCCGGCTATGGCGCGGCGGCTAGCCGCCGGTCAGAATCGTCCGGCGGCAGCAGGGACTGGTCGCCCGGCGGCGGCTCGCGCTCGTCCCGTCCCGCGTCGTCGGGGTACCGTTCCGGCGGCCGTGACTCCGGTTCCGGGGACCGTCCGGCGTCGTCGGGTACTCGTTCCGGCGGCCGTGACTCCGGCTCCGGCGGCCGCGACTGGTCGCCCGGCGGCTCGCCGCTCGGCCCGTCCCGCGTCGTCGGGTTATCGTTCCGGCGGCCGTGACTCCGGTTCCGGGGACCGTGCCGCGTCCGGCGGCCGGGACTGGTCGCCGGCGGCTCGCGCTCGTCCGTCCCGCGTCCTCGGGGTACCGTCCCGGCGGCCGTGACTCCGGTTCCGGGGACCGTCCCGCGTCGTCGGGGTACCGTCTCCGGCGGCCGTGACTCCGGCTCCGGCACCGTCCCGCGTCCGGCGGCGCGACTGTCGCGGGCGGCGATTCCGGCTCGGGCCGTCCCGCGTCGTCGGGGTACCGTTCCGGCGGCCGTGACTCCGGTTCCGGCGGACCGTCCCGCGTCCGGCGGCCGCGACTGGTCGCCGGGCGGCGATTCCCGCTCGGGTCGGCCACCATCGTCCGGGTTACCGTTCCGGCGGCCGTGATTCCGGTTCCGGGGACCGTCCCGCGTCGTCGGGTTACCGTTCCGGCGGCCGTGACTCCGGTTCCGGCGACCGTCCCGCATCGGGCGGCCGGTCAGGACCGGCTATCGATCAGGGTCCGGTCGTCCGACGCGATCCGACGACCGGACAGGTTCCGACCGCGGCCGGACGGCTGGTCGAGCGGCGACCGGACCCGGGACGCGGCTGGGCGCGGCTCAGGTTCGCGTGGCTCCTCAGGCCGCCCGTACGAGGGCAGCCGCCCCTACGATGGCAGCGGTCGGCCAGACGGCGACCGAGGTCAGGCGCGGTCCGCCGACAGGCGGAGCGGGCAGACGTGGGGGGACCGGCAGGGGACGTCTCGCGGCGGCTACAACGGCCAGCGTGGCAGCCAGTCCGGCCGCCCCGGCGATCGCGGCCGTCCAGACGACCGCCGCGACGGCCACGGCAGATCCGGCGCTACGCGCGACTATCGCGGCGGCGAGCACGCCCAAGCCGGCGCCGACGAGCTGCGCCTCGCCATACCGGACAGCATCACGGCCGAGCAGCTTGATCCGGAGGCGCAGGCCGAGCTGCGCACACTGCCCGGCGACCTGGCCAGCGTTATCGCGCGGCTGCTCGTGGCTACCAGCGTCTCGGAAGACCCTGACGAGGCCTACCGGTACGCGAAGAAGGCTCGCGGCCTCGCAGCCAGAGTCGGCGTCGTCCGGGAGACATGCGCCATCGCCGCTTATCAGGCCGGTGACTGGAATGCTGCCCTGGCCGAATTCCGTGCCGCGCGAAGGCTGACCGGCCGCAATAGCTACCTGCCGCTGATGGCAGACTGCGAGCGCGCGCTCGGGCGGCTGGATCGCGCTCTCGACATCGTCACGGGCCCGGACGCGCGTGCTGCGGACCCGCAGACACGCATCGAGCTCCGCATTGTCGAGTCAGGCATCCGTCGTGACCAGGGACTCCTGGACGCGGCAGTCGTAGCGCTGCAAGGACCAGAGCTGACCGGTGGCCGCATCCGGCCCGAGTACGGCCGCCTCTACTACGCCTACGCTGACGCACTCCTCGAGGCTGGCCGGGAGGAGGAAGCCCGCGACTGGTTCGGCCGCGCGGCCAGTGCCGATGTCGACGATGAGACAGACGCCGCCGAGCGTTACGAGGAACTCGACGACTTCAGTTTCGACGATCTCGAAGACGAAGCCGACGAGGACGAAGCCGAGCCGCTCGCCGACGACAATGACCTGGTCGCCGATCAGGGCCTCGACGACGACAAGCTCGAGCCGCTGGCGGACAGCAGCGACATTCTTGCCCAGAAGGGCATCGAGAACGACGACGATGACGATCTGGACAACGATCTGTTGGCCGATCAGGGCCTCGACGACGAGGATGACGACTAGCGTGCGGGCGTCGGCCGCTCCAAGCGCTCAGCCGGGGCTGCTTCACCGGGCAGGGCACCAGGTCGCTAGCCGAGGCGGGTGAGCCGGTGAGGCGCAGATCCACCCGCGGGATCTTTCAGTCGTCGATGGCCTGGTAGGCGGCCGTCCAGAAGTCAACGAGAATCGGCAGCCCTGGCGGCGCGGGCAATCGCTGGATCATGAGGATCGTCGTCAGGTCCTCGGCTGGGTCGTTGTACCAGCCGGTGCCGTAGACGCCCGGCCATCCGTAGCTGCCGACCGAGGCCAGCGGAGGGTAGGAGACTGGCCAGGGTCCGAGGTGGCTGCGCCGGGTTCGCACCGACATCCCGAAACCCCAGCCGATGTCGTCAAAGTATCCCGGAGTGAAACCGGAAACTGCTTTCTGCGCCGGCGTGAGGTGGTCGGTGGTCATCAGCGTTACCGATGGCCGCGAGAGCACCCGCTCGCCGTTGCGGGCACCGCCGGCCATCAGAGCCGAGGCGAATGCGAGGTAATCGCTGGCGGTCGAGACTAGCCCGCCGCCGCCGTCTTCGAACGCCGGCGGCGGCTCCAGTAGCCGTCGGGACCGTCTTCCACGACAAGTTCGCCGGTGGCCTCGTCGGCCTGGTAGGCAGTCGAGAGCCGGCTGACGTTCTCGCCGGCCACGCTGAAGCCGGTGTCCCTCATCCCCAGCGGTCCGCAGATCCGCTCGCGCAGGGCCTCCCCGAACGACATGCCGGTGGCGCGGGCGATGAGCACGCCGGTCACGTTGGCAGCGGTGTGGTACATCCAGCGCTCACCCGGCTGGTAGACCAGCGGAAGCGCGCCGACCTGGCGGATCCACTCGTCCGGCGGTGGCCCGGGCTCGTCGCGTAGTGCGTTCAGCGCGTCGGCGATGGGGACCGTTCCCGGCTCGGCGGGGACCATGCCGGTGCCGAGAGTGAAGGTGAGCAGATCCCGGAGCGTGATCGGGCGGGCAGCTGGGACGGTCTCCGCCAGCGGTCCGTTCGGATCGGCGAGCACCCGCATATTCGCCAGTTCGGGGAGGAACTCATCGACTGGGTCGTCGAGGCGGAGCGTGCAGTCCTCGACGAGGGTCATCGCGCAGGCGGCGACGATCGGCTTTGTCATCGAGCCGGTCCGGCAGATCGTGTCGGCTGCCATCGGCGTCTCCGAGCCAGCGCCATCGAAGGCCAGGTTGCCCATTGCCTCGATATGGACCTCGCCGTGGCGGGCGACGACACCGACCGCACCAGGGACGAAGCCGGCGTCGAGGTAACGAGAGAGCACATCTCGCACGCGGGTCAGCCGTTTCGACGAGAAGCCACCGCCGGTCAATCGAATCCTCCAAATCTTGTCCGTATTTGCACCTTATAACGCATGGACCGAGACGGGCTGCGATCGTCCCGCAGAGGCTAGCGCTGGAGTGAAGGCTAGCGTTGCCGCCCCAAGGCGCCAGCCGGACCTTCCGGTGTCGCAGAAGCGTCAACTTCGGTTGACTTTGCATCCGGTCGGTGACTTCAGAATCGGCCATATCGGGCTATAAAGTCGCCGCAGGGCGCTGGAACGGATGAAAGGTCGGCGGCGGGTGACGCAGACTGGGGCAAGTCGGTCAGGGTGCGAGAGCACAGAACCAGGGTGCGCGCTCCGAGCCAGGGTGCGCGCTCCGAGCCAGGGCGCTCGCTCCGAGCCAGGCGCGCGCTCCGAACCAGACCGCGCTCCGAGCGAGACCGCGCGCTCCGAGCCAGCGCAGCGCGTCCGGGTCGCCCAGGCGACCTGTCGCGCGACCCGGACGCGCGCTGCGAACCAGATCGAGCGCTCCGAGCCAGAGCGCGCGCTGCGAACCAGCGCAGCGGACGGAATTGGCTCGCCGCGGGCCATCCGTGTGCGTTTGGTGCTGCTATAGCGATAGCAAACGCACACAGACGGCCAGGACGGAAGCTCAGGCCGTCTCGGTCTTGTCCAGCCAGCGCATGATGCCCGCGACGTTCGCCTCGGTGCCGCTGATCGGCTCGTACCTGGCCATCATCTCCGGGTCCGCGCCCTCCGCCAGCGCCCGGTAGCGCTCCCGCGTCCGCTCAGCCACCATCGCCGCAGCGTGATCCAGGTCCAGGCCCGCCTTGCGCGCGCGCCGCGTCTCCTCGACCCAGACGCGGATCTCCTCGGCTGACCGGTCGAGCGCCTCGGATACCGCCGTGACCGGCCCGAAGTGGCTGAACAGGAGTCTCGTCGGCTGCAGCGCCGCGAACGTGCGGAGCGATTCAAGCGCGACGTCGAGGTCGAAGTCAGGCGGCGGGGTGGCCGGGCGCATATCGCCGGTCTCCTGAATGTAGACGCCGGCCGCGTCGCCGACGTAGAGGTCGCCGCTGAGCGAGTCGATCAGGCCGACGTGGTGCCGGGCGTGGCCGGGCGAGTAGTGGCTGTCCAGCCTGCGGCCGCCGCCGAGATCAACGATCCCTGTCCGCTCCACCGTCCTGATCCGCTCGGCCGGGGTCGGCGCGAGTGTGCCGAACAGGCCGTCCAGCTCGTCGCCGTACACCAGCCGCGCGCTGGCCATCAGGCGGGACGGATCGGCCAGGTGCCGCGCGCCCAGCTCGTGCACGACGATCTGGGCAGACGGAAACATCTGCGCGATGTCGCCCGTCCCGCCGGCGTGATCCAGATGGATATGCGTGACGACGACCGTCGCGAGATCATCGGCTCCGACGCCGAGTGCTGCAAGCGCGTCCCTGACAATCGGGGCGGACGGTGCTGTGCCGGTCTCGACCAGGCACGGCCGGTCGCCGCGGATCAGGTACCCGGCCGTGATGCCCTCATACCCGGCCATCCGGGTGTCGATCTGGAACACGTCGTGCCCGAGATCGGCGATGACATCAGCACTGGCGGAGCGGGAGCCTGCGTCTTCCATGCGGCCATAATGTCAGCATCTGAACGGGACTCCTATCCTGCGCTGGCGCCGCAGGCCGGGCTGGACCTGCCCTGGCAGGTCGCCTAGGGTCGGCGGGGTGATGGTGAGAGGCCCGGCGACCGAGTCCGAGCGGCGGGAGTGGCTGAGCGACTGGCGCAGCAGGCTCCGGTCCTGGTACGGCAGGCCGGACGCGCCGCCCGGCTGGGCAGCTCAGCAGGCCGAGGTTAGCGTCAGCATGTTCCGCTCGCCGGGGTCCGAGCTGATCGCGCTGCTGGCCGGCGAAGAAGACCGCGAACGCGACGGCGGCCGAGAGTCGTGACGGTGGCGCGGGGCCGTGACGGCGACAGCGCGATCGGCCTGCTCGCCGTCTCGCTGACCGGCCAGAACGGCACCACGGATGCGATGCTCTGCGACCTGTGGATCGCGCCCGCGCATCGCGGGACCGGTCATGGCGCACGGGCACTCCGGCTGGCCGAGGACTGGGCGCGGGCGCACCGGGCGGGCTCGCTCTGGATGCTCACCGATCCCGGAGATCCCGCGCATGCGGCGCTGTTCGCCCGGTATCCGATTCGCGCGCAGCGGATGATCAGCAAGCTGGAGGGGCCGGGCGAGCTTGCCGCCGGGCTCGAGGGCCGTCCGATGGCAGCGGCGGAGTACGCCGCCTGGCGGGCGGGCGAGGAACGCGGATACGCGGCCGACGCTGCTGACTCCGGCTCGATGTCCGCCGATGAGGCAGCCGCCGCGGCCGCCGCGGAGTTCGACCGGCTGCTGCCCGACGGGCTGCGCACGCCCGGCCACTCCTTCCTGTGCCTGTGCTCAGGCGGCGAGGTGGTCGCCACGAACTGGCTCCTGCACCACCGGGACCCCGGCGTGAGCTGGGTGTACGCAGTCCAGGTGCGCGAGCAGTTCCGCGGCCGGGGCTACGGCCGCGCCGCGATGCTGATCGGCGAGCGGGCAGCGCTCGGCGCCGGCGACACCCACGTCGCGCTGAACGTGTTCGGGCACAATCACGTGGCGATCGGCCTGTACAGCTCGATGGGCTACCGTGCCTACGATCACGGCCGCTCGCTCGACCTGTGACCGGGAGCCAGCCGAGCGCAGCCAGCCAGCGAGCCACGAGCCAGCGAGCCGGGAGGGAACATGGCGGGGGATGGTCCGGAGCACGGGCTGCGCGTAACGCAGCGGTGGTTCGACATCAGCGAGACCGGCGACGGGGTCTTCCGCATCACCGAGCCGCATGTCCACCCTTACGTGCGCGCCAACTCCTGGCTGGTGCGGGGCAGTTCCTCGCACCTGCTCGTCGACTCGGGGATGGGCGTCGGCCGGCTGCAGGACGAGCTGGCCGGGCTGCTGGACCGGCCGGTCATCGCGGTCGCGACGCACGCGCACTTCGATCACTTCGGGGGGCTGGCTGACTTTGCCGAGCGGGCCGCTCACGCTGACGACGGCGAGGTGATCGAGCAGGCGGCCGACTACGTGACCCTGACGGCCAGCACGTACCCGGCCGCGCTGGTCGACGAGTTCGAGGCAGCCGGCGAGCCGGTCCCCGCTCTGCTGATCGACGCGGTGCCGTTTGACGGCTTCGACCTGACGGCGTTCCGGACGCCGCCGGCGAGCATCACCCGCTGGCTGGCCGACGGTGACGTCATCGACCTCGGCGACCGCTCGCTCGAGGTCCTGCACGCTCCCGGCCATTCGCCCGGAAGCATCTGCCTGTGGGAGCCAGCGTCCGGAACGCTGCTGTCCGGCGACGTGATCGTGGATGGCGAGCCGCTGCTCGACGAGCTGCCCCGGTCCAGCAAGACGGACTTCGCGACGAGCCTGCGCCGGCTGCGGGAGCTGCCCGCTGAGGTGGTACTCGGCGGGCACGGACCCGTCTTCGGCCGGGCCCGCTCGCACGAGATCATCGCTGACTACCTCGAGCGCAGCGCCCGCTGAGCCGAGCCTGGCGAGCGCCGCCAGCCGCGGGCGGGCTCAGCCGGCGTCACCAGCGCGACCGGTTCAGCCCTGAGCGAACAACCGCAGGACGAGGCCCGTTCGCGGCTTCGGGCCGAACGAGGTCGACTTCCGCGGCACCCGGCGCCCGAGCTCGGCGACTTCATACACCTGCTCGGCCGTCATCGGGCCGCAGACGACAGCCGTGCCGCCCGGCGCGTGGTCGGCGGCCCGGATGGCCTCCGCGGCGTCGTGAACAGCCTGGACGCTGCGCGCGTCGTCCTCGATCGCCCAGATACGGGTGAACAGCAGGCCCTCGAGCACGGCCGCCGGCAGCCGCTGCCACAGCTCGGGCGGGTGATCGGGCACGGCGGTCCGGAGCTGGCCGGGATCTGGCTCGGTCAGCAGCCAGGCCCGCCCGGCGCCGGCCAGCAGGAAGGCAATGCCGCGCGAGCTCGCCTCCGTCAGCCCGGCGATGGCCGCGTCCGCGTCAGCCGAGCCGCCCGGCAGCTCACGGACCGTGAACGCGGCCTCAGCGAGCCGGGCCGCGGCCTCGGGCACGAGGCCCGTCACCACCCGGTGGATCGCGCCGAGCTGCGGCGGGTAGGCGGTCGAGTCGACCAGCAGCGCGAGCCCGTAGTCCCACGGCCCGGCGCCCGCGCCGTCGCTTGCGCAGCCGGTCCTGCAGCTGCAGGTAGGCCGCGTAGCGGTGGTGGCCGTCCGCGATCAGCGCCGTGCCGCGGCGCGAGGTCGGCGGCGATCGCCGCCAGCTCGCCCGGATCGGTGACAGCCCAGATCCGGTGCCGCAGGCCGTCGGTCGGTGCCGGCGCTCTGCGAGCGGAAGGCCGGCCGCCGGCGACCTCATCGACCAGCTTGGATGCCAGCCCGTCCCCGCCCTGATACAGCAGGAAAATCGGCTCCAGGTTGGCCTGCGTCGCCTCCATCAGCTGGCGCCGCCCGGCCACCGGGCCGGGCATCACGTCCTCGTGCGGCAGCACGATTCCGGCACCGGACGGCGCCAGCCGCAGGGCGCCGATCAGCCCGCGCTGAAGGACGGTCTTATCGGCCTGTGAGCCGCTGCTCATATACGTACAGGGCCGGCTCGGGATCCGGCTCCAGGATGCCGTCGCGCGAGCCAGCCGGACAGCTCCCGCGCGGCGTCGGTGTAGGGGCTGCCGGGCTGGCCGGGATCATGCCGGGGGAGGATCAGCCGGACCACGTTATGCGGGTCGGCGGCCATCAGCTGCTCTCGTTATCGGCCGCGATCACGTCGTACGGTGGAGAGGTGACCTCGGCGAGCCCGCTCACCCGTTCCTCGGCATAACGGACGCCGCGGAACGGCGCGAGCTCGAGGCCGGCGCTTGCCCCGGCGGCCGTGGTCCTCGCTGGACGGAAGGATTTGCACATATGTCAGAAGGACCAGCGGGCGGTCGGATTCCCGCCCTGGAGAATCCGGTTCCGTCACCTGACGCTCCCGATTCGGTGTCCGCCAGCGGGGCCGACATCCATCAGCTGGTATAAGCGCGGCCTGGACCTGCTCGGCCGGGGCAGCCCGGCGGCGGCAGCCCAGCTGCTGGAGCGGGCCGCCGCCGCCGAGCCAGGGTCACGCAGCGTACTGGAGGCGCTGGCCCGCGCGCAGTTCGACGCCCGCCAGTACGCCGCCGCGGCCGGCAACTTCCGCCGGATCGTCGAGGCCAGCCCGAGCGACGATTACGCCCAGTTCGGGCTGGGACTGGCGCTGGCCCGGACCGGCGACCCCGGCGCCGCCGCCGAGCACCTGGCCCTGGCGGCGGCGATGTGGCCCGAGCCACCGGCACTACACCGACGCGCTGCGGAGCGTCCGGGCCACGCTGCGGGCGCGGAACGCGAAGAGACAAGGCCCGAAAGATTGACCGGGAACGAGGCCGCGGAGGCCAGTCACGCTCCGCAGGAGGACGGCACCGCGAGGGCCAGTCAGGGCCGAGGCCTGCGGGGCTGCCCCGGCCCGCTCAGCGAGCACTATGACGCCGCCCTGCTGGACCTGGACGGGGTCGTCTACCTCGGCGGCGCCGCGATGCCAGGGCGCGGCCGACGCGCTCGCGGAGGCCGCGAAGCGGGGCATGCAGCTGGCGTTCGTCACCAACAACGCCTCCCGCTCGCCGTCGGCGATCGCCGCGCAGCTCGCCGGCCTGGGCGTGCCGGCCACGGCGGCCGACATCGTCACCTCGGCCCAGGCCGCCGCGCACGCTGCTCGCCGACCGGCTGGCCCGCGGGCGCGGCGGTCCTGGTAGTCGGCGGGACGGGCCTGCGCGCCGCGCTGCGCGAGCGCGGGCTGCCGCCCGGTCACCACGGCGCCGGACAAGCCGCGGCCGTCGTCCAGGGCTTCGCGCCCGACATCAGCTACGCGCTGCTCGCGAGGCGCGCCGCTGGCCGTCGAGCGCGGGCGCCTCTACGTGGCCTCCAACGCGGACGCGACCCTGCCGACCCGCGCGGGCCGCAGCCGGGCAACGGCTCGCTCGTGCCAGGTGCTGGTGACCGCGACCGGGCAGCGAGCCGGTGGTCGCCGGGCAAGCCCGAGCCGCCGCTGCACGCCGAGGCGGTGGCAGCGGACCGGCGCGAAGCGGCCGCTGGTCGTCGGGGACCGGCTGGACACCGACATCGAGGGCGGGGTGCGCGGGCGGCGCCGCCAGCCTGCTGGTGCTGACCGGCGTCAGCCGGCCCGGCGGACGCGCGTGCTGGCCGGGCAAGCAGCGCCGCCCGTCCTATCTGGCGCCGGACCTGGCCGGCCTGCATGTCAGCGCACCCGGCCATGCCGCCGAGCACGGCGGCACTTCCGCTGCGGCGGGTGGACGGCGGAGCCCGGGCGGTGACTGGCCGCGCGTCCTGGACGGCTCCGGCGCGTCGATCGACGGCCTGCGCGCGCTCTGCGCCGCGGCCTGGTCCGCCGGATCACGTCAGGCAGCCCGGAGATGATCAGCGCTCGGCGCTGAGGCTGTCCTGCGGGATATCGGCAAGCCGGCCTGACTACCCCTGCAGGCTGACGGAGATCAGCCGAGCGGCGATACGCGAGCTATCGCGTTTGCGCGGGAGACTGTGCTTGCGCGGACGGCGGGCATGCTGGCCCGGAGCCGCCTGGCGCGGAAGGGGCAGGAACAATGATCGAGGCACAGGGCCTCACGAAACGATACGGGGACAAGCTCGCGGTCGACGACCTGTCGTTCAGCGTGGCGCCAGGCAAGATCACCGGCTTCCTCGGCCCGAACGGGGCGGGCAAGACCACCACGATGCGGCTCATCCTGGGCCTGGACCGCCCGACCGAGCGGGACCGTCACTGTGCACGGCAAGGCCGTTCCGGCAGGTGGCCCAGCCCATGCGGGAGGTCGGGCGCGCTGCTGGACGCCAAGGCTGTGCACGGCGGCCGGAGCGCTCGCAACCACCTGCTCTGCCTGGCCCAGTCCAACAACCTGCCCAGGGCGCCGGATCGACGAGGTGCTCGGCCTGGTCGGGCTGGCGGAGGTCGCCAGGAAGCGGTCCAAGGGCTTCTCCCTCGGCATGGGCCAGCGCCTCGGCATCGCCGCCGCGCTGCTCGGCGACCCGGCCAGATCCTCATGTTCGACGAGCCGGTCAACGGGCTGGACCCGGAGGGCATCCTGTGGATCAGGAACCTGATGAAGGCGCTGGCCGCGGAGGGCCGGACCGTCTTCGTGTCCAGCCACCTGATGTCGGAGATGGAGAACACCGCGGACCATCTGCTGGTCATCGGCCGCGGCAAGCTCATCGCGGACTGCACTGTCGATGAGTTCATCGCCGCGCAACTCGCAGCGGACCGTCCGGGTTCGCACGCCGCAGCAGGACCAGCTGACGCAAGCTCGTGGCCGCTGGCCGGCGGACACGGTACGGGAGAACGGCGACGGCACGTTCGTGGTCCCGGGCCTGGAGCCGGGCCAGGTCGGTGACCTCGCCTTACGAGAACGCGGTCCGGCTGCACGAGCTGTCCCCGGCGCACGCCTCCCTGGAGGCAGGCCTTCATGGAGCTCACCGCCTCCAGTGTCCAGTTCCACGCTGGTGTCCCGCAGCAGCAGCCTGTGCTACCGCAGAGGTGGCCTGACATGGCAACGACGTCCACTCAGCTGCCGGTGGCGGCAGCCCCGCGCGTCCGCGCATCGGCCGGGAACGCCACGTTCGCCGGCGCGTTCCGCTCGGAGTTCACCAAGATCCGCTCGGTGCGCTCGACGTACTGGACACTGCTGTCCCTGGTCGTGGTCACCGTTCGGCTTCGGCGCGCTGGCCAGCTGGGGCGTCGTCTCGCACGGGCACCCGCGGGCCGGGCTTCGACGCGACCGCGCAGAGCCTGGCCGGACTGTACATCGGCCAGCTCATCATCGGCGTGCTCGGCGTGCTCGATCATCAGCTCGGAGTACTCCTCCGGGATGATCCGCACCACGCTGACGTACCATGCCGCGTCGCGGCACCCTGATCGCGGCCAAGGCCGTGGTCTTCGCCCTGGTCGCCTTCGTGACCGGGCTGGTCACCTGCTTCGCGTCGTTCTTCCTCGGCCAGGCGCTGATGTCCTCGCACCACCTCAACGCGACGCCTGAGCCAGCCGAACGTGCTGCGCGCGGTCATCGGCGGCGCGCTGTTCCTGACCGCGTGCGGGCTGCTGGCGTTCGGCCTCGGGCTGCTGCTCCGGCACACCGCGGGGGCGATCAGCACGCGTCGTCGGGCTGCTGTTCGTGCTGTTCGATCCTGATCAACTTCATCCCGCAGTCCTGGCAGGACCACGTGGACAAGTGGATCCCGCCGATGCCGGCGCCAGATCTGGACGACGGTCGCGACGCCATGGCCAGCCGGCGATGTTCGCGCCGTGGACCGGGTTCGCGGTGTTCTGCGGCTACGCGGCGATCGCCCTGATCGCCGGACTGATGCTCTTCCGCAGGCGGGACGCGTAAGACCGCTGGCGCCGCGCGGAGGGTGACCGCCCGGCGCCAGCGAACGGCACAGCGGCCGCTCCAGGGGCAGCCGCCGCTGTCGGGGGATGCCGGGGAGCCCGGGCCAGCAGGCCCGGGCTCCCCGGCTCTGACGCGGTCTGAGACGCCCTGGCGCGCGAGGTCCGTTCCCGCCCGGGCAGCGTGGCTCCGGTCAGGCCGAGCGGGCTGGCAGGCCGGGCACCAGAACGCGATCCGCTCCTCGGATCGAGGGCCCGGGCTGCCGCGCCTGATGATGGTGCCGCACCGGCGGCAGGGCGCCCGGCCCGCCCGTAGACCCAGTTCCTGGGCGCCGCGCGCCGCGTTCCCGGTCGTGATGTGCCTCGCCCGGTCCTTGTTCGCGTCCAGCAGCCGCCTGGGCCATCTCGACCAGGCCGGGCAGGTCGGGAACGTCTCCGACGGGCCGCCACGGGTGAACGCCGCGCAGGAACAGCAGTCTCGCCCTGTAGATCGTGCCGATTCCGGCCAGGTTGCGCTGGTCCAGCAGGGCCTCGCCGATAGTGCGCGCCGGGCGCGGCCGCGAGTCGGCGAACGGCCTCGGCGGAGTCCCAGTCCGGCCCGAGCAGATCGGGCCCGAGGTGGCCGACAGCCCGGTCCTCCTGGCTGGTTCTGCACCAGCTCGACGATGCCGAGCAGGAAGCCGGCCGCCTGCCACTGCTCGTTCGCGAGGATCAGCCTGATCCGGTAGTCCCGCCGCGGGTAGCCCGATGCCGGGCGGATCCGCCAGGAGCCATCCATCTTCAGGTGCGTGTGCACCGTGATGTCGCCCTCGACCCGGGTGAGCAGGTGCTTGCCCCGGGACAGTCCCGGACACGGCCCGGCCGGTCAGGTCCGCTGTCGCGAACCTCGGGACCCGGAAGTCGCTGCGGGTCAGCACCCGCCCGGACAGCGCCTCGTGCAGCTTGCGGGCCGTCCGCCAGACGACGTCACCCTCGGGCATGAGGCCAGCATCCCACCTGCGGTCCGGGCTCTGCGGCGGCTACATGAGCTTGCGGAGGTGCAGCAGGTCGAACAGACTGCCCTGCACCTTCAGCCTGCCTGACAGCCAGGCCCGCATGAAGCTGCCCGGATCGCCGGCGATCGCCACCACCGTATTGCTGTCGGCGGTGAAGCGGACCTGGGCCTGCGGGGTGCCGTTGTCGGCGACCTTGATCGGGTCGCTGCCCTGCGGCCCTAGCCTGGTGATGAAAGTCAGGCCCAGGTCGGGAACGCGGCAGCTCAGCGTCCGGTCAATCAGATGGGCCTCGCGATCGGAGGCATCCATGTCCGCGATGCGGCCGGTCAGGCTTTCCAGCGCCGCGCGGCACTCCTCGGCTGTCGCCATTCATCTCCTCGCTTTCCATGGTCATTCTCCGCCTGGCCGGCTGGCGCGAGCGACCGGGGGCACGTCGGCGCCGTCAGGTGCCGCTGGCTGACGGCGGCGGGCGGTAGCGTTCATGGAGACGTCCGACAGCGCGGGCGCGGCCAGCCCGCCCGCGCGGGAGATGCGGTGGAGACAATGGAGCACCAGACAGGACCGGGCCAGGCCGGGGGCGCCGGCGGCGAGCCTGCCCCGGACGACGCCGGGGCCCTGGCGTGGCTGCAGTCCTTTGCCGGGCAGGGCGATGACCGGGCCGCCGGGGCTGACGGTAAGTCCGATCCCGGCCCCGCGGAGCCGCCCGCCGGAGCGCAGTCGCCTGCCGGGGGGAGACGCGGGCGCGGGCGCGGACGCGGCGAGACTGCGCGGCGGGGGTGCTGCCGCGGGCAGCCTGGCCAGCGCGGCGCACGCCGCGGTCAGCCGCGCGGCCGCTCCGGTCCCGAGCACCGGCGAACCCCGGGTCGATGCTGCGCTCAGGCTGCTCGAGCGGCTGCCCGGCCTGCCGGTCAGTGATCATCCCGAGCTATTCGAGCAGGTGCACGCTCAGCTCAGCGAGGTGCTGGGCGAGCTGGAAGCCGGGCCGGGCGGCCCGGCCGGTGGCTGAGGAGCTGACGTCAGTTCCGATGAGCAGGAGGCTGCGGCTTGATGCAGAACTTGTGCGGCGCGGGCTGGCCCGGTCACGTGAGCAGGCGGCCGAGCTGATCGCGGCCGGGCGGGTCGCCGTCGGCGGCCAGGCGGCGGCTAAGCCGGCCACGCAGGTTGCCGTCGATGCGGCGATCACGGTCGGAGCAGGCGAGCGATGGCCCGGAGTACGCGTCGCGCGGCGGCCACAAGCTGGCCGGCGCGCTGGCCGCCTTCGCCGGCCTGTCCGTCGCCGGGCGGCGCTGCCTGGACGCGGGCGCGTCTACCGGCGGGTTCACCGACGTGCTGCTGCGGGCCGGCGCCGCGCACGTGGTCGCGGTCGACGTCGGGCTACGGCCAGCTGGCCTGGGCGCTGCAGACCGACGAGCGGGTGACCGTGCTCGACCGGGTGAATGTCCGCACGCTGACGCCCGAGCAGGTGGCGCCCGCCGCCGGCCCTGGTCACGGCGGACCTGTCCTTCATCTCGCTCACGCTGGTACTGCCCGCCCTGGCCGCCTGCGCGGCCCCGGACGCCGACTTCGTGCTGATGGTGAAGCCGCAGTTCGAGGTCGGCAAGGGCAGCGTGGCGGCGGGCGGCGTGGTGCGGGACCCGGAGCTGCGGGCCGGCGCGGTCAGCGCCGTGGCCGCGGCCGCCGCGGACACTCGGCCTGGGCGTGGCGGGAGTCACGGCCAGCCCGCTGCCCGGCCCGTCCGGGAACGTGGAGTACTTCCTGTGGCTGCGCCGCGGCGCGCCGCCGCTGGACGACGGCTGCCCTGCGGCAGGCGATCGCGGACAGGCCCGCAGTGACGGCCAACGGCGCGGACGGGCCGGGTCATGCTCCTGGTCGCGCACACCGGGCCGGCCGCGCGGCGCTGCGCGGCGCCAGCGTCCTGGTGGCAGGCATGCTGACCGCGGCCGGGATCGCCGTCCGCGTGCTGGAGCCGGAGGCCGCGGACCTCAACTGCGCCCGGCCGCCGAGGTCGTCCCGGCCTCGGCCGCGGCGGCCGCGGCGCGGAGATGGTCCTGGTCCTCGGCGGCGACGGCACGCTGCTGCGGGCGGCCGAGACTGGCCCGGCCGGCCGGGGTGCCGCTGCTCGGCGTCAACCTCGGGCATGTCGGCTTCCTCGCCGAGGCCGAGCCGGAGGACCTGGCCGCGGCGTGTCGACCGGGTGATCGCGCCGGCGGTACACGGTCGAGCAGCGGATGACCGTCGACGTGACGGTGCGCGCGAACGGCGAGCGTGATCGCGCCACCTGGGCGCTGAACGAGGCCAGCGTGGAGAAGGCCGCCAGGGAGCGGATGCTCGAGCGTGGTCACCGAGGTCGACGGCCGGCCGCTGTCCCGGTGGGGCTGCGACGGCGTGGTGTTCGCCACGCCGACCGGCTCCACGGCGTACGCGTTCTCGGCGGGCGGCCCGGTCGTGTGGCCGGAGGTCGAGGCGCTGCTGATGGTGCCGATCAGCGCCCACGCGCTGTTCGCCGGGCCGATGGTGGTCGTCGCCTGAGTCCGTGCTGGCCGCGGAGGTCATCGGCGGCGTGGTTTCCCGACACACCCCGGCCGTCGGGCAGTCTGAGACGGCAGGGCCGTTCTGTGGTGCGATGGGCGGCGTAGGGTCGATCTGCCGTCCGGATCGCGCGTCGAGGTGCGGCGCGGCAGCCTGCCGGTGCTGCTGGCGCGGCTGCCGGCAGTGACGACCACGGCCACAGCGGGACCGAGGTGCGCATCGGCGCGCCGTTCACCGACCGGCTGGTCGCGAAGTTCGGCCTGCCGGTGGCGGGCTGGCGCGGCCAGCCAGGCGACGACGTGATGGCCCGGGACGCAATCTCTGACCGGGCAGACGAGGAGCCAGGCGGCCATGCTTGAGGAAGTGCGGATCACCGGGCTCGGCGTGATCGACGAGGCCGTGCTGGAGCTGTCCGGCGGGTTCAACGTGGTGACCGGCGAGACCGGGGCGGGCAAGACGATGGTGGTCTCCGGCCTGGGCCTGCTCTTCGGCGGCCGGGCCGACCCGGCCCGGGTGCGGCCCGGGCGCTGACCGGGCCGCGTCGTGGAAGGCGTCCTGCAGCGTGCGAGCCCGGCGGCCCGGTGGCCCGCCAGGTCAGCGAGGCGGGCGGCGACCTCGACGACGACGGCGGCACGCTGATCCTCAGCCGGTCGGTAGTCGCCGAGGGACGGTCCCGCGCCACGGCAGGCGGCCGGTCGGTGCCGGTGTCGCTGCTCACCTACCTTGCCGACGACCTGGTCGCCGTGCACGGCCAGGCTGATCAGCAGCAGCTGCTGCGGCCCGGCCGGCAGCGGCGAGGCGCTTGACCGGTTCGGCGGACCGGAGCTCGCCGTGCCTGCTGGCCGTCCTACCAGCGCGCCTACCAGCGGCACCGCAGGTCCCGGCCGAGCTGGCCGAGCTGACCACGATGGCCACGGGACCGCGCGCGGGAAGCGGAGGACCTGCGCCGCGGGCGTCGGCCGAGATCGAGCGGGCCGAGCCGGTCGAGGGCGAGGACATCGAGCTGCTCGCCGAAGAGGAGCGCCTGGCGAACGCGGACGCGCTGCACACCGCGGCGACGACCGCGCACGAGGCGCTGCTCGGCGACCCGTCCAGCGGCGTCTACGACGCCGCGGACGCGACCAGCCTGCTGGCCGCGGCCCGGACAGGCGCTGGAGGCGGCCGCGCAGCACGACGCGCAGCTGGCCGCGCTCGCGGGCCGCGTCAGCGAGGCGGCCTACCTGCTCGCCGATGTCGCGGCCGAGCTCGCCTCCTACGTGGAGTCGGTGGAGGCCGACCCGGCCCGGCTCGGCGTGGTCCAGGAGCGCCGCGCCGACCTGACCCGGCTGATCAGCGGCGTACGGCGCCGGGACGGCGGGCGGTCCGGCCGGCGGCGACCTGGCGGCCGTGCTCGCGTGGGGCAAGGCGGCGGCGGCCCGGCTCGGCGAGCTGGACGGCGACGACGACAAGATCGGCCTGCTGGCCGAGCAGGAGGCCGGCGCTGGCGGCCACCGTCGCGGAGCTGGCGGCCCAGCTCACCGCCGCCCGGACCCAGACCGCGGCGCGCTTCGCCGCCGAGGTGACGGCCGAGCTGGCCGCGCTGGCGATGCCGCACGCGCAGATCGTGGTGGCCGTCACCGCCGCCGCAGGGCTTCGGCCCGCACGGCGCGGACGAGGTGGAGATCCGGCTGGCGGCGCACCCGGGCGCCGTCGCCCTGCCGCTGAACAAGGGCGCGTCCGGCGGCGAGCTGTCCCGGGTCATGCTGGCCATCGAGGTGGTGTTCGCCGGCGCCGATCCGGTGCCGACGTTCGTGTTCGACGAGGTTGACGCCGGGGTCGGCGGCAAGGCCGCGGTGGAGATCGGCCGGCGGCTGGCGAGGCTCGCCCGGCTGGCCCAGGTCATCGTCGTCACCCACCTGCCCCAGGTCGCCGCCTTCGCCGACACCCACCTGGTGGTGGAGAAGGCCGGCGACGGCTCGCGTGATGCGCAGCGGCATCAGCCGGCTGGACGACGCCGGCCGGGTCCGGGAGCTGTCCCGGATGCTGGCCGGCCTGGAGGACTCCGAGTACGGCCGCGCGCACGCCGGCGAACTGCTCGAGGCGGCTGGCTGCCGAGCGGGCTCAGCTCGCGCGACACGGCTAGCCGCGAGCCTGCCCGGACCGAGCCCCGGTGCAGATCTGGCAAAATGGCTTGCTAGTGAAGATGCCGAGCCGGGCGCAGACACCGCCGCGCGTCGGGCCAGGTCAAAGGACCTGGCCGGGGTGTGGGCACCGGCTCGCCTCGACCGCAGGACCAAGAACCTCACCAAGCGGCTCAAGCCCGGCGACATCGCCATTATCGATCATGCCGACCTGGACCGGGTGGCGGCCGACGCCCTGCTCAGGTGCCAGGTCGCCGGCGTCGTGAACGTGGCGCCCAGCATCACCGGCCGGTACCCGAACCTCGGCCCGCAGCTCCTGCTCGACGGCGGCATCCCGCTGGTCGACGACGTCGGCCCGGACGTGTTTGACCAGGTCAAGGAGGGTCAGCAGGTCCGCCTCGACGGCGACACGCTGTATGTGGGCGACGTCGTCGTGGCGAAGGGCACCCGGCAGACCGCGGAGACGGTGGCGGCCGACGTCGCCGCGGCCAAGGAAGGCCTGGCCGAGCAGCTCAGGTCGTTCGTGACCAATACGCTTCGAGTACATCGACCGCGATCCCGAGCTGCTGGTCGAGGGCATCAGGATCCCCGCGCTGCGCACCCGGCTCGACGGGCGGCACGCTCTCGTCGTGGCCCGCGGCTACCACTATCGCGAGGACCTGCAGGCGCTGCGCGCCTACATCCGGGAGTTCAAGCCGGTCATGATCGCCGTGGACGGCGGCGCCGACGCACTGATCGAGGCGGGCTACCGGCCGCAGATGATCGTCGGCGACATGGACTCGGTTTCCGACAAGGCACTGAACTCCGGGGCCGAGATTGTCGTGGTGGCCTATCGCAATGGCTTCGCGCCGGGGCTGCCGCGCGTGCAGGACCTCGGCCTTGACTCGGTGACCTGCGCGGCTCCGGGTACCAGCGAGGACGTCGCCGTCCTGATCGCCGATGAAGCCGGGCGCGAGCCTGATTGTCACGGTTGGCATGCGATTCGGGCTGGTAGAGTTCCTCGACAAGGGCCGGGCAGGCATGGCCAGCGCCGTGCTGACCAGGATCCGGGTCGGCGATAAGATCGTCGACGCCAAGGGCGTGAGCCGCCTGTACCAGAGCAGGATTTCTGGCAAGGCGCTCGCCTTGCTCGCGATCGCCGCGCTGCTGCCGGTTATCGCGCTGGCATGGACGCCTGTGGGGAAGATCTCTCTGGGATATCTCAGCGTGGCGCTGCGTCAGCTGTGGTACTGGATAACTGGACTGTTCTAGTGATCGATTTCCGGTATCACCTGGTCTCCATTATCGCGGTGTTCCTGGCGCTGGCCGTCGGCCTGGTTGTGGGCGCGACCGCCCTGGCGCCGAAGACCGAGGTCATCCTCAGCAGGCTGCAGACCGAGCTGAGCAAGCAGAACGGCAATCTCAGCAAGGACAAGCAGGCGCTCAGCAACCAGGTCAGCGCCGACCAGATCTTCGCTCAGGCGGCCGCCCCGAGACTTCTCCCTGGCCTGCTGACCGGGGAGAAGGTGGTGCTGGTGGTGGCGCCAGGCGCCGACAGCGCCGTGACGACCGGGGTCACGACGGCTCTGCACCAGGCAGGTGCGGCCGTCACCGGTGTCATCAACCTCAGCTCGTCCTTCATCGGCACCGGCGGCCAGAACGAGGCCACGCTGACGCAGCTGGCGCAGAGCCTCGCGGCCCAGGCGGGCGTGACGCTGCCGACGCGCTCGACCAGCCCGGTCGGCGGCCAGCAGGACGCCGCCCAGGTGCTCGCGGCCACGCTGCTGACCCGTGACGGCGCAGCCGGCCTGTCGTCCGGCCGCAGCCACGCAATCCTGAATGCCTTCAGCGTCGCTGGCTTCCTGAGCATCGGCTCAGGCGGCACCAGCGTGCGGCCGGCCACTCTCGCCGTGCTGGTCACGCCGGGCGGGGTCGCGCCGCAGGCGGGCAGCGAGGTGCTCGTGGCCGTCGCGGTCGCGCTCCGGAATGCCGGCAGCGGAACCGTGATGGCCGGCGCGGCCGCCTCCATCGGTTCCGGCAGCGTGATCAGCGCGGAGAACAGCGCGGGCCAGGTGTCGACGGTCGACAACGCCGACACCGAGACCGGGCAGATCATGACGGCGCAGGCGCTGCGCCTGCTGCTTGACGGCAGGGCGCCAGCGCAGTTCGGCATCGGCCCGCAGGCAGCGCCGAGTCCGGCGCCAACGCCCTCGGTCACGCCGACGCCTGCCACCACCATCACGCCGGGAGGCCGCCGGTGACCGCGCGCACGCTGCGATCGGGTGCGGCCGCGGCGGCTGGCGCCTGGCTGGCCTACCGGGCGCTGCGCGCGCCGGCCGCCGGGCGGCGCGCAGACCTGGACTCGCACCAATCATCGCGGTGAGCCGGTCACCCTGCTCGAGGGGCCGGCAGCGGCGATCGGCGGCGTGGCCGGCGCGCTCGCGGCAGGCGCTGGCCGTGACGGTCTGGCAGTCGCCATCGCGGGCGCGGGTGCCGCGGCGTTCGGTACCTACGACGACCTTTACGGGAACGGCGGCAGCCGGGGTTTCCGCGGTCATCTCGGCGCGCTGCGCAAGGGCGAGCTCACGACCGGGGCGGTGAAGCTCGCCGGCATCGGGGCCACCGGCCTTGCCGCTGCCCTTGTTGCCGGAACTGACAGCGACGGCGGCGGCGCGGTCGCGGACACCGTCATCAACGCCGCCCTGATCGCCGGCGGCGCCAACCTGCTCAACCTGTTCGACCTGCGCCCCGGCCGGGCCATCAAGGTCGCGCTGCTGGCGGGCGGCCTGCTCGCGCCGGCGGGCGGCGCCTCAGCCGGCGCCGGAGCGGCTGGCGGCCGCGGCGGTGCTGCTGCCCGAGGACCTCGGCGAGCGCTCGATGCTCGGAGACGGGGGAGCGAACGCGCTCGGCGCGATGCTCGGCACCGCGGCGGCGACGTCGCTGCCGCGGCCGGCCAGGGCCGCTGCTCTCGGCGTCGTGGCGGGCCTCACCGCGGCCAGCGAGGTCGTCAGCTTCAGCCGGGTCATCGAGCGCACCGGCCCGCTGCGGTGGCTGGACATGCTCGGCCGCCGGACGGCCGTCCCGCCTGCCGGCGCCCCGGCCGAGTGCAGCGGCGGACGAGCCCGGTGCCGTAGCTGACGTGCCTGCAGCAGCGCCGAAGGAGGCGGGTGCAGCAACGAGTGGGTACCGCCGCAGACGCAGGCTCCGCCGTCCCGGCCGACGCGAGCATTCCTCCGCGGACGAGATGTCGGCGGACACCGAGCCCCTTCCGGCCATCACCAGCGAATCTGGTCCGGCGGCGCCCGGCGGCCTGAACTCGGCTGAGGCGCGGTGACCGGCCCGGCCGTCCCGGTCACCACGGACGGCCAGGATCCTCGCAGCTATCGCCCGGCCGGGTCCGGCATCAGCCGGGCGGCCTTGCTGATCGCGGTGCTCACCGTGCTGGCCCGGCTGCTCGGCCTGGTCCGGACCCTGGTGTTCGCCAAGACTGTCGGCGCGACCTGCCTCGGTACCGCCTACACCACCGCCAACACGCTGCCGAACATCATTTACGACATCGTTCTCGGCGGCGCGCTGACCAGCATCATGGTGCCGGTGCTGGCGAGGCCGGCGGCCCGGTCGGCCGACGACCCGGTGGCGGCCGCCGAGGTCGGCCAGACCTCGTCGGCGCTGCTCACCTGGACCGCGCTCATCCTCGTGCCGGTCAGCCTGGTGATCGCGCTTGCGGCCGGACCGCTGGGCCGGCTGCTCAATCCGGTGAACCCGACCCGGCACTGCGCCCGCGCTCCGCTGGTCGCGGTGACCGGGCACATGCTGGCCGTGTTCGCGCCGCAGATCTTGCTGTACGGCCTGGCGGTCGTGCTGTACGGCATGCTGCAGGCCCACCGGCGGTTTGCCGGCCCGGCCCTGGCGCCGCTGGTCTCCAGCCTCGTGGTGATCGCTGCCTACCTCGCGTTCGTGCCGCTCGGCCGGGCCGATGTCAACAGGCTGACCGCGCTGCCGCGCAGCGCCGAGCTCGTGCTGGCGGTCGGGACCACGGCCGGCGTCGCGGCGCTGGCGCTCACCGCGCTGGTCCCCGCCTGGCGCCTGCACGTGCGCGTGCGGCCGACGCTGCGGTTCCCGGCCGGAGTCGGGCGCCGCGCGGGCGGCCTGGCCGCTTTCGGCATTGTCGCGCTCGTCGCGCAGGACGCCGCGCAGCTGGTGGTGATCCTGCTGGCGAACGGCAACGGCCCGAACGCCGCCATCGTGCTGTATCAGTACGGCTGGCAGATGTTCGAGGCTGCCTACGCCGTCCTCGCGATCTCGATAGCAGTCAGCGCGTTCCCTGCGCTGTCGGTTCGCGAGGGCGAGCGGTTCGACCAGACGGCGTCCGGCGCGCTGCGGGCCGTGCTGCTGATGTCGTTCCTCGGCACCGCGCTCGTGCTCGCCGTCGCCGGCCCGGCCGCGCATTTCCTTGCCAGCAGCCACTCGCAGATAGCGCCGCTGGCACGCGGCTTCGCGTTGTTCGCGCCCGGCCTGGCCGGCTACGGCATGGTGGCGTGCCTGTCCCGCGTGCTGCTGGCGGACCGGCGCACCCGGGCTGCCGTGATTCCCGTCGGCGGCGGCTGGCTAGTCGTGATCGCGGCCGACGTCATCCTGGTCGCGCTGGCACCCGCGCCCTGGGTCGTCGGCATGCTCGCGCTCGGCAACACCATCGGCCTGACCGCAGCCGGGCTGGCACTCGCGGTCGCGGTGCGCCGGACCAGGGGCATGGCGGCGCTCGCTGGTTCCCGCCGGGTCGCTGTGTCGGGACTGATCGCCGCCCTCGCCGGGGCAGCCGCGGGCGGCGGAGCTGCGGCCGCGCTGCGGCCATCCGGGCCTGTTGCCGAGGCGCTGACCGCCGTACTCGCCGCGCTACTCGCCGCCGCGGTATTCGCCGCCGTCGCCTACGTCCTGGATAAGGCGGAGGTGCGGGCGGTTGCCGCCCGGATTCGCGCCGGAGCGCTGCGATGACGGCGAGGCTGCGCGTCGCGTTCGTGCTCGGCCTGGCAGCAGGCGGCACGGCCGGTCACGTCGTCGCCCTTGCTGCTGGCTGCCGCGCCGCCGGCCTCGACGTCAGCGTGCTCGGGCCGGCGCCGACCCTGGCACTATTCGGTCCGCGGCAGGCGAGTCCGCCCGGCACGGCGGTCCCCGCTGCGAGCGCAGATTTCGAGACGGTGCCGGTTCGCATCACTGACCGGCCGCGGCCCGCCGGGGACGTCGTCGCCCTGGCGCGGCTGCGACGGGCGTTCGCTGCCTGGCGGCCAGATGTCGTGCACGCCCACGGGGTCAGGGCCGGTGCGTTCGCAGCGATCGCGCTCGCCACGCTGCCCGGCCGCAGCAGGCCGGCGCTTGCCGTGACGGTGCACAACGCGCCGCCGGCCGGCCGCCAGGCCCGCCTCATCTACACCGCGCTGGAACGCGTCTGCGCCCGGCGCGCGCAATTCGTCTGGTGCGCCTCGGCTGACCTGGTGGCGCGGATGCGGGACCTGGGCGCGGCCGGCGCCGCGCAGTTCGACGTTCCGGCCGGGCAGGCTGCACCGCCGTCAGCGGCGGACGTCGCGGCGGCCACCGCCGACATCGGCGCCGGCGGCCGGCCGGTTGTCCTGGCGGTCGGCCGCCTGGCCCCGCAGAAGGGCCTGGATGTCCTGATCGCAGCGGCGGCGCGGTGGCGAGAGCGCGATTCCCGGCCGCGCACGGTTATCGCCGGGGACGGCCCGCTTGCCGCCGCACTCCGGGCGCAGGCGAGTCAGGCAGGTGCCGACGTGGTACTGCTCGGGCAGCGGCAGGATGTGGCCGCGCTCCTCGCGGTCGCTGACGTGGTCGCCGTCCCGAGCCGGTGGGAAGCCCGGGCGCTGATCCTGCAGCAGGCGATGCAGGCCGGCAAGCCCGTCGTGGCGACCAGAGTGGGCGGCACGCCTGACCTCACCGGCGAGGACGGCGCGCTGCTCGTACCGCCTGATGATGCGGCGGCGCTGGCGGCAGCGGTCGAGGCAGTGCTGGATGATCCGCAGCTGGCCGCGAGGCTCCGGCTGGCGGCGCGAAAGCGCAGTGCCGCGTTCCCCTCTGAGGAAGATGCAGTTCAGGCAGCTGTCACGCGATACGCACTGCTTGCGCGCCATTCCTGATCAGCTCTCGCGTCCGGAAAGTTCGTAACAATAAGCCCGATCTGCATGATCAGCACCGGCAGAATGTGCTGGACTAAGGCGGAAAAGGGGCGTGTGGCCTCACCTGTTGCGGCCTGGGAGCTAAGCGTTGTCTAGGGACACCTCGCCCCCGTCGGGATACCGGCTGGATAATCCGGCTCGGACCGGTGGCGGGGCTGGAGCCGTGGCGCCGGAGCGGCAGTTGCCGTCCAACCCGTCGTGGCTCAAGGTCATCAGCACCACCCTGCAGCTCTGGCTGCGCCGCCGGGTTCTGCACGTGCCCGACGCGGGCCGGGTGCGCTCGGCACGCCGCGGCCGGCTCGCCGTGCTGCTGGCGACCGCCATCGTGATCATCGGTGGCGGCATCGCGGCGGGCATCGTGCTGACCGCGCCGCTCGGCGGCGGTCACTGGCCATCCCGCCACCCAGCCGAGCCTGACCCCGGGCCAGCTCGCCGCCCGTCAGGCCGCGCAGGCCGCGGCGCGGGCGAACACAGCGGCCGCGGCTGCGTGGATCGCTGCCCAGGTCGCTCCGGGCACCGTCATCGGCTGCGATCCGGCCGCGTGCGCGGCCGTCCTGCAGGCGGGCTACCCGACTTCCGGCCAGGTCGTGCTGCAGGCAGGGGTCAGGCTGCCCGGTCCCGGCGCGCTCATCGTGGCCACTGGCATCATCCGCGGCCAGTACCGGCAGCAGCTGACGGCCACTGCCCCGGAGGCCATCGCGGCGTTCGGCACGGGCGCCGAGGCCGTCCAGGTCAGGGTGGCCGTGCCGGGCGGATCGCAGGCATACAGCCAGGCTGCCAGCGCGGCGGTGACCGCCCGCAGCAGCGCCGGGCAGGCGCTCCTGGCGAGCAGGAACATGCACGCGAGCGGCAAGACGAGGAACAGCATCAGCTCGGGCCGCCTCGATCCGCGTCTCACCGGCGCGCTGCACCAGCTGGCCGGGCACTTCAGCGTCTACGTCGTCCGCCTTGCCGACACCGGGCCGGGCTTCGCGGGCACTGTGCCGTACCGGATGGCTGAGGTGGCCGTCGTGACGACCCAGGTCGGGCGGCACCGGGTCAGCGATCTTGCCGGCATGGAGAAGCTGCTAAGAGCGGATCCGGCCGGCGATCGCCCGCAGCTCAGCACCGCGCACCTCGCCGACGGCAAGCACGTGCTGCGGATCTGGTTCCCGGCGCCGAGTCCGCAGTAGGCGCGGCCGGCGTCAGAAGACCGGAGCGCTGAACCTGCCGACGGCGAACCGCTGCCGGAGCAGTCCGGCCGGCGCGGTGCCGGTCGCGAGATCGGCAAGCCACTCGCCCAGCAGCGGGCCGAACTTGAACCCGTGGCCGGAAGTGCCGCAGCCGATCACGACATTCCCCGTCCGGTCCAGGATGAAATCCTCGTCCGGGCTGTTGTCGTACGTGCACCGCTCCGTGGCGGCCGGATCAGGGTCGTAGCCGGGCAGATGCCGGCTGGCTACCTCCCTCAGCCGCCCCAGCAGGTACGGGTCGGGGGACTGCTCGTGCTGGCCTGGATCAATGGCCGGCCCGCTCGGATGGATGCCGATCTTGTAGAGCGCCGATCCGGGAACCGGCAGGCCATAGGGCGACTGCTGCGCGTGCGCGATGAAGATGGGCATGGCGGCCGGATCATCGTCAGTTCCGCCAGTGTCCGCGGGCCGCAGGTAGGCCACCTGCTCGAGGGTTGCCCGGCCGGGCACGGCCACGCCGACCGTGGCCAGCAGCCGGCCCGACCACGGCCCCGCGGTGACGATCACCGACCGGGCGGTCAGCACGCCGCCGCTGGTCCGCAGGGTCACCTGCCGGCCGTCGTCGGCCAGCTGGTCAACCCGCACGCCGGTCCTGACCTCCGGCACCCGGGCCGCGAGCGCCGCGAGCGCCTCGTCCGCGGCGATGACCGCCGAGTCCGGCTCGAGCAGTGCGGGACCACCGGTCCTGACGGCGGGGAACCGGGCGGCCGCCTCCGCAGCCGTCAGCAGCTCGCACGGTGCGCCGGCGGCGCGCATCGCGTCGTGCACCGCCTGCAGCCCGCTGCCGAACGTGAGCTGCGGGGCCGGATGCAGGATGCGGCGGGCCGACTCAGACTCCAGCTCGTGCCAGCTCTCGCGCGCGAGCTGCGCGGCGGCGACGTAACCAGGCTCGGCGTAGCCGAGCCGGAAGATGCGGCAGCTCCCCTTGGAACCCGCGCCCGGGTGGCCGATCTCAGCCTGCTCGAGCACGACCACGTCGAGGCCGCGTGCCGCCAGGGCGCGCCCGGCTGCCAGCCCGAGCAGGCCGGCTCCGACGATCGCGACGTCGTGCAACTGTGTCATCTGCGGGCAGACTACCCCCTGGCGCCGCTACCAGCCGCGGGCACGCCACTCTGGCACGTGCGGGCGCTCGGCTCCGAGCGTGGTGTCGCCGCCGTGCCCCGGATACACCCAGGTCGCGTCCGGCAGTACCCCGAACACGCGCTCCTCGAGGTCGTTCATCAGGCTCGTAAAGCGCTCGGCGTCGTGCTCGGTGTTGCCGGGGCCGCCGGGGAACAGCGAGTCACCGGTGAAGATGTGCGGCTCGGCGGCGAGCTCGCCGTTGCCGTCGTAAACCAGCGCGATGCTGCCGGGCGTGTGACCCCGCAGGTGGATAACCGACAGCGAGGCGTTGCCGACCGCGATGGTGTCGCCGTTCTGGACCGGCCGGGTGACCGGGATGGGGAGGCCCGGAGCGTCGTCCGGGTGCGCGACAGTGGCGGCGCCGGTCGCCTGCTGGACCTGCCGGAGAGCCGCGTGGTGATCAAAGTGCTGGTGAGTCGTGATGATCGTGCCGAGCGGCCTGTCTCCGATGAGGCCGAGCAGCGTGTCGGCGTCGTTGGCCGCGTCGATGAGGGCAAGCTCGCCGGTCTGGGTGCAGCGCAGCAGGTAGGCGTCATTGTCCATCGGGCCGACCGCCACCTTGGTAATGGTGAGGCCGGGCAGTTCCCTGGTGTCCGCGGGACCGCCGACGGCTACTTTCCCGGTATAGCTCATGGTCTCCTCATCTCACGTTGCTCCCCCAGATAACTACCATGAGCCCCGCCCCGGCCGTTACCAGGGCGGCAGCACCGGCAGCGGGCAGGCCTGCGCGGACGACAGCCCGGCACCATCGCCGCGCCCCGTCAGCCAGGCCAGCAGCGCGCGGACCGGGCCGGTGACGGCTGTGTCCGCCCGGCCGCCGGGACCGATCAGGACCAGGACCGGCGCGTCGCTGGCGCGCAGCTCGACCGCGGGGCAGTGCGGGCAGGCGAAAGCGGCGGCCACCCGCTGCAGGCCAGTCGAGGCGAAGTCCTGCGGCCAGTCGGCCGGCGCGTAGCCCGCCGCCAGATCGACGTGATGGAACTCGACCTCGGTGAGCCGTCGCCACAGCGTGTACCAGGCCGGGTGCTCGTTGCCCCCCATGCCCCGCACCTGCGCCGCCCAGGCATCGTCCGGCAGACGGGCCGCCTCGGCATCCAGCTCGGCCGCCGAGGTGTCCAGGTCGGCGAGCAGCTCGGCGGCCGGGCGGCCGGCTCCGCTCTCGATGCCCTCGGCGCGCTCCTCGGCGTCCCGGTACTGCGGGGTCTCGGTGCCGGTGCGGGCCCAGATCAGCAGATTCCGCAGGCTGTCGGCGTTGCGGGCGAGGTGAGCGAGTACGTGCCCGCGGCTCCAGCCAGGCAAGGCCGACGGCTCGCGAGCCTGCTGGTCGGACAGGCCGGCGGCGGTCCGCCTGAAGCGCTCAGTGGCGGCAGCCACGGCTCCTCTGAGTTGTGCCGCCTGCGCGGCCGGCGCAGTCCCGTCCGGGGGAGTGGTCATGACGTGTCCTTTCCGCCGAAAGTAACGGCCAGCCGGCTCAGGTCAGCGAGATCAGCATCGAGCAGGCTGGCGATCGCCTCCTCAGCGAAACTGCGGTGCTCCGGGTCGTCAAGCGCCTGCTCGGCCATCGCGGCGAGGAAGTTGAGATGGACCGCCGCCGCGGTAGCGAACAGCCCTGCTCCGAGGTCCACGGCCCGCCCCGCTGTCGCCGCGTAGCCGGCCAGCAGCGCATTCGCCGTCGCCTCGTCAGTCCTCCCGGCACCGCAGCTCCAGGCGAACAGCGCGTACCCGAGCTCACGGCGCGGATCGAGCCGGCCGGCATTCTCCCAGTCCAGCACAATCAGGTGCCCGTCGCTGCTGGCGGGCAGCACGTTGCCGGGATGGAAATCCCGGTGGCAGGTCAGCGGCGGCTGGCCGGCCGGAACCGCGATCGCGGTCAGGTCCCCGATCAGCCCGCTGGCGGCGGCCAGCAGCGGCGCCCACCAGGTGCCCGCGGCCGCGGCGCGGCCGGTCAGGCTGGCCCAGCGCTCGGCCGCCGGCGGCTCGGCGTACCAGGGATCCTCAGGCTCGGGCGCCGGAATGGCCAGGCTGTGCAGTATCCCCAGCAGCCGGCCGGCCTCCGCCGCGACCGCCGGCCCGACCGGCGGGACCAGCGGGTCGCTCAGTTCTGCCCACTGATAAACCCTCGCGTGGCCGCCATCAGCGCTGATCACCGCGGCACCGTCGGGCGTGAGCACGGGAAGCGGCAGCGGGATGCCGGCCTGCGCGGCGGCGAGCTGGACCGGCACGTCGGGAGGCCGGGGGTCAGCGGGTGCCCACGGGAACTGCCATTTCACCGCCCAGCAGCCCCCGGCGGTCTCCAGCCGCCAGATCTCGCCCATGGAGCCCCTGGCTACGTAGGCGGGCGCGCCGCGAGGGCTGCCGAGGCAGAACCGCTCGGCCAGGTCGTGCCAGCGGCCGCTAGTCGTCACCCGGCCGAATCTAGGCCAGAACCGGGAATCGGATCGAGCCGATCGCGTGTTCTATCAGGGTCGCCGGGGCGGGAGCGAGCGGTCGCAGTTAAGGCTCCCTGTTTTGTCATACCCCCCGGTTACCATGACTTGGCGGTGCAGCGTCTCAGAAGCAGCCGTCGATACCGGGAGAACTGAGCACAAAGTGGCTGATCGTCTTGTCGTCCGCGGCGCGCGCGAGCACAACCTGAAGGATGTCTCGCTCGACCTGCCGCGGGACGCCATGATCGTGTTCACCGGGCTGTCCGGGTCGGGGAAGTCGAGCCTGGCGTTCGACACGATCTTCGCCGAGGGGCAGCGGCGGTATGTCGAGTCGCTGTCGGCGTACGCCAGGCAGTTCCTCGGCCAGATGGACAAGCCGGACGTCGATTTCATCGACGGGCTGTCCCCGGCGGTGTCGATCGACCAGAAGGCGGCGGGCCGCAATCCGCGGTCGACCGTGGGCACGATCACCGAGGTCTATGACTACCTGCGGCTGCTGTATCGCGCGGGTGGGCAAGCCGCACTGCCCGGTCTGCGGGCGGCCGATCGCCCGGCAGACCCCGCAGCAGATCGTGGACCGGGTGCTCGAGCTGGAGGAGGGCACCAGGTTCCAGGTGCTGGCGCCGGTCGTGCGCGGGCGCAAGGGCGAGTACACCGAGCTGCTGCGCGAGCTGCAGGTCAAGGGCTACTCGCGGGCCCGGGTCGACGGCACGGTCATCCGGCTGGACAGGCCGCGGGGATCCGGTGAGCTGCCGGCGCTGAAGAAGTACGAGAAGCACACGATCGAGGTCGTCGTCGACCGGCTGGACGTCAAGGCAGATCGGCCCGGCGCCGGCTGACCGACTCGGTGGAGACCGCGCTGGGGCTGGCCGACGGCGTCGTGGTGCTGGACTTCGTGGACCTGCCTGAGGACGACCCGCACCGCGAGCGGATGTACTCCGAGCACCTGGCCTGCCTGTATGACGACCTGTCGTTCGACGAGCTGGAGCCGCGGTCGTTCTCGTTCAACTCGCCGTGGGGCGCGTGCCCGGACTGCACCGGGCTCGGCACCAAGATGGAGGTCGACCCGGAGCTGGTCGTCTCCGACCCGGCCAGGACGCTGGCCGACGGCGCGATCGGCCGCGTGGAGCGGCGGCCACGTCAGCGACTACTTCGTCCGGCTGATCGAGGCGCTCGGCGACGCGCTGGGCTTCAAGAGCAGCACGCCCTGGGAGAAGCTCCCGGCGAAGGCGCAGAAGGCCCTGCTGTACGGCTATGACCAGCAGGTGCACGTCCGGTACAAGAACCGGTACGGCCGCGAGCGCTCGTACTACACGAACTTCGAGGGCGCGATCCCGTATATCGAGCGGCGCCACGCCGAGGCCGACAGCGACTACAGCCGCGAGCGGTTCGCCGGGTTCATGCGCGAGGTGCCGTGCCCGTCCTGCCACGGCGCGCGGCTCAAGCCGGTCTCGCTGGCCGTCACCGTCGACGGCCGGTCGATCGCCGACTACTGCGCGCTGCCCATCGGCGAGCTGGCCAAGCTGCTGCTCGACGCTGGAGCTGTCCGACCGGGACATGCAGATCGCGGGCCGCATTCTCAAGGAGGTCAACGCGCGGCTCGGCTTCCTGCTCGACGTCGGCCTCGACTACCTCACGCTCGACCGGGCGTCGGCCACGCTGGCCGGCGGCGAGGCGCAGCGGATCAGGCTGGCCACGCAGATCGGCTCGGGTCTGGTCGGCGTGCTGTACGTCCTGGACGAGCCGTCGATCGGGCTGCATCAGCGGGACAACCACCGGCTGCTGGAGACCCTGCTGCGGCTGCGCGACCTCGGCAACACGCTGATCGTCGTCGAGCACGACGAGGACACCATCCGCGCGGCCGACTGGGTCGTGGACATCGGGCCGCGGGCGGGCGAGCACGGCGGCCACGTCGTGGTCTCCGGCCCGCTTGAGCGAGCTGCTGGAGAGCAAGGAGTCGCTCACCGGCGCGTACCTGACCGGCCGCGAGTCGATCGCGGTCCCGGCCAGGCGGCGCAAGCGGACCAGGGGCCGCGAGGTCGTGGTCAAGGGCGCGGCGGCGAACAACCTCAAGAACATCGACGCGGCGTTCCCGCTCGGCTTGTTCATCGCGGTGACCGGGGTCTCCGGCTCGGGCAAGTCGACGCTGGTCAACGACATCCTCTACAGCTCGCTGGCCAGGGAGCTGCACGGCGCGCAGGATCGTGCCCGGCAAGCACACCAGGGTGACCGGCATGCAGCACCTGGACAAGGTCGTCCACGTTGACCAGGGCCCGATCGGGCGGACGCCGCGGTCGAACCCGGCGACCTACACCGGCGTGTTCGACAGCGTCAGGAAGCTGTTCGCGCAGACGACCGAGGCCAAGGTGCGCGGCTACCAGCCGGGCCGGTTCTCCTTCAACGTGAAGGGCGGCCGGTGCGAGGCCTGCTCCGGTGACGGCACCATCAAGATCGAGATGCAGTTCCTGCCGGACGTGTACGTGCCGTGCGAGGTCTGCCACGGCGCCCGGTACAACACCGACACGCTGCAGGTGCACTACAAGGGCAAGACCATCGCCGACGTGCTGCAGATGCCGATCGAGGAGGCGGCCGAGTTCTTCGAGCCGGTGCCGTCGATCCACCGGCACCTGAAGACGCTGGTCGACGTCGGTCTCGGCTACGTCCGGCTCGGGCAGCCCGCCCCGACGCTGTCCGGCGGTGAGGCGCAGCGGGTCAAGCTGGCCTCGGAGCTGCAGCGGCGGTCGACCGGCCGGACGATCTACGTGCTGGACGAGCCGACCACCGGCCTGCACTTCGACGACATCCGCAAGCTGCTCGGCGTGCTCGGCAGGCTGGTGGACAACGGCAACACCGTGATCGTGATCGAGCACAACCTCGATGTCATCAAGACGGCTGACTGGATCATCGACCTCGGCCCGGACGGCGGGTCCCGCGGCGGGAACGTCATCGCGACCGGAACGCCCGAGGACGTGGCCAGGGTCGAGGAGAGCTACACCGGGCAGTTCCTGAAGAAGATGCTGCACGGCGCACCCGCTGGCGCGTCATGATCCGGGCTGTCAGAGCGGCAGCCAGGGGGACCGCTACGCCTGCGGTGATGGCGAGCCTTGCAACTGACATCGACACCGTCGCCGGCCCGGCGCACGTCGAGATAGACCGGCCGCCGGCGGCCTCGTTCCTGGTCCTGATGACCCACGGGGCCGGCGGCGGGGTCGGGACGAAAGACCTGCTCGCGGTGCGGGATGCTGCCGTGGCACGGGGCGGCGTCGTCGGCAGGGTGCTGCAGCCCTACCGGGTCAGGGGCGCGCGGGCACCCGGTGCGCCCGGTCCGCAGGACGCTGCCTGGCTGGAGATTGTCGCGGCTGTCCGGCAGGAGTACGCGGGCGTTCCGCTGATCCAGGGCGGCCGGAGCAACGGCGCGAGGGTCGCGTGCCGGACGGCGGGCGCCGCGGGGGCCACGGGCGTGATCGCGCTGGCGTTCCCGCTGCATCCGCCAGGGCGGCCGGAGCAGAGCCGGGCAGCCGAGCTGCGCAGCGCCGGCACGGATGTGCTCGTGGTCAACGGCGACAGGGATCCGTTCGGGATCCCGGCAGCGGAAGACGCGGCCAGGGTGGTCGTGCTGCCCGGCGAGACGCACTCGCTCAGCAAGAACCCGCGCGCGGTCGGCGCGGCCGTCGGCGCGTGGCTGGACGGCCTGCTCACCTAGCGGGCCGGGGATGAGCTGCGGGGACTAGCCGTCAGCTGCTGCTGCGGCTCGGTGAGCCGCTAGCGGGAGAGCCACAGGGCTTGCGGGGCGCCGCCGGAGCGGCGTGCCCTGCGGGCTCAGGCAGCCGAGCTGCGGGAGCTCCCCGCAGGTACTGCCGGTGTGGTGCAGGCAGTCAGGTCCGTAGGGCGGTGCGGGGCGATGGCTCCGCCGCCGGGAAGCAGCTCCCCGGTGTCCTCGAAAATGACGATGCCGTTGCAGAGCAGGCTCCAGCCTTGCTCGGGGTGGCTGACGACGGTACGGGCCGCCTCGCGGTCCGGCTCACCGGGATCCGGACACCGTGGCGTATGCGGGCACATGCGCGTGCCTCCTGTTGATTCATCGTTGTGCTCTTGATCACACCCTACTGTGCCAGGAGACTACTCAAACATGCATAGCCCGTTGTGACGGTTTTCCACGCCGCACTTTGTAGGTTTCATGTAGTCAGCTTTACGCAGGCAGGATTAAGCCCCGGGGCTGAACGCAGAGAGTAACGAACGGCCGGCAGAAAATACGGCCGATGACAGAACGCCGGATGTCAGGAGTGATCGCTGGCCGGAAGGCGGGCTATTTCCACCCCGAGTGCCTCGGTCTCCGGCCGGGCCGGGAAGCCGGTCAGCCGGTGCGATTCCCGCATCGTCAGCAGCCGCTCGGCCTCGTCCGTCCAGCGGTGCACCACGGAGGTTGCCTTCGCCTTGCGGAAGTAAATGCGGTCGTCGTAGCCGGCCGGGCCGATTTCCGCGCGCTGGGCAGCGTAGGCCGCGCGAGTCGCGTCCGTCAGGGCCACGTCGAGATTGCGAGCCAGCGCGTACTGAGTGCCTGCCGGTGCTCCCGTCGCCTCGGCCAGCCGGAACTCCTGCTCAGCGGCCTGAGCGCGGGCGAGCAGCTCGTCGAAGTTCGCTGCCAGCGCCACATCGGCGAGGTAGTTGGCTTCAGCGGCAGCACTGATGGTGACGCGACCCTTTTTCACGGGGCATAGCTTAGCGAAAGCGGGCGCGGGGTAACGGCCCGGGCGAGCGGGCGCAGCGGCGCTGGTCTGCAGCGCTGGCCCGGACGGGCGTCCTGCCTAGCGCGCGAAGTAGCGCCATCCGAGCCAGAGCCAGCCCGCCAGGACGATGGCCCGCCCGGCGCGGGGCCGCATGACATATCCGAGCCACTCGCCAAGGGTCGGTATCTGGCTGATCTTCCGGCGGCCCAGTATTTCCAGCAGGACTAGTCCTGCGATGACCGCGATAAAGCCGCCGACAGTTATTGCTCTTGTGCTCATTTTGTTATCACCGCTTTACCAGCGCCCAGCCGGTCAGCAGCCAGATAACGATTGCCGCACATTTCACCGGGTGCGGTGCGATCAGCGGGTTGATCAGGTCATCGCCGGCGTCCAGGGCCGGGCTTATCTGCCCGCTCTCAGGCGCGGGCATACGCGCCGCCGCGGATCAGGCGAGGCTTTCCTGCCAGCTCGTGTGCAGGGCGGAGTACTCGCCTGCCGTGGTCAGGAGTTCCTCCGGCGACCCGTCCTCGACGATGCGGCCGTGCTCAAGCACGAGCACGCGGTCGGCGATCGCCACCGTCGAGAGCCGGTGCGCGATGATCACGGCCGTCCGGCCCGCCAGGATGGTCTGCAGTGCCTCCTGGACTAGCCGCTCGCTCGGGATGTCGAGTAGCGAGGTTGCCTCGTCCAGCACGAGCACGGCGGGCGCCGCCAGGAATGCCCGGGCGAAGGAGATGAGCTGCCGCTGGCCGGCCGACAGGCGGCCGCCGCTCTTGCCGACCTGCTCGTCGTAGCCGTCCGGGAGGGCCGCGATGAACGGGTGAGCGCCGATGGCAGTGGCGGCCGCGACGATCTCAGCCCGGCTCGCGCCGGGCTTCCCGAGCTCGATGTTCTCCGCGATCGACCCGGTGAACAGGAAGTTCTCCTGGGTGATGAGGACGACCTCATGCCGGAGCGCCCGGTCCGCCAGCTGCCGGACGTCGACGCCGTCCAGCTGGACGCTGCCCTCGAGCGGGTCGTACATCCGCGCCAGCAGCCGCGCGATGGTCGTCTTCCCGGCGCCGGTCGCGCCCACGAGCGCCACGGTCTGGCCGGCCGGGATCGAGAGGTTCAGGTCAGGCAGGACCGTCGACTTCGCGGTAGCCGAAGGTGACGGCGTCGAACCGGACCTGCCGTCCGCTGATCTCGGGGTCGTCCGGATCCGGCAGCACGACCGGGTGCTCGGGCTCGGCCACGGCCGGCGCCTCGTCCAGGACGCCGGAGATCTTCTCCAGCGCCGCGCCCGCCGACTGGAATGCGCTGTAGAACTGCGACAGGTCGATGAGCGGGTCGAAGAAGCGCTGCAGGTACAGCAGGAACGTGACCAGCACGCCGACCTGCATCTGGTGGTCGATCACCCGGAAGCCGCCGTACAGCAGTACTGCGCCGATGGCCAGGTTGCCGACCAGGGTGACGCCGGGGAAGTAAATGGCCAGCAGCCGCTGGGAGCGCAGGTTCGCCTCGCCATTGGCCTGGTTGAGGCCGTCGAAGATCTCCTCGTTGCGGCCCTCGCGGCGGAACGCCTGCACCGCCCTGATGCCGCCGAAGGTCTCCACGAACTGGACGATGACGTGGGCGATCCGGGTCCTGGTCTGCCGGTAGGCGACCGCCGACTCGCGCCGGAACCAGACCGACAGCCAGATCAGGGGCGGGAAGCCGGCCATCACGACCAGCGCCAGCTGCCAGTCCAGCAGCAGCATCCCGCCGCCCACCAGCAGCAGCGACAGCACCGCGGACACCAGCGAGGCCAGGCTCTCATCGAACATGTCCGAGATCGAGTCCATGTCGGAGACCTGGCGGGAGATGACCCGGCCCGAGGTGTAGGACTCGTGGAACGAGATCGGCAGTGCCTGGAAGTGCGCGAACAGCCGCCGCCGCAGCTCGAGCACGACCCGGCCGCCGAGCCGCCCGATCGCGGCGATGTACGACCTGGTGGTGACCGCCTGGACGGCCACCGACACAGTGAAGGCGACGATGACCAGCGCGATCGGCCCGGCGTCGTGGGACCTGGTGAGCTCCGGGATGTCGTCGATGCCGACGCCGATGAGCCACGGACCCGCCAGCGCCGCGAGCTGGGCGGCCACGATCAGCAGGAAAATGATCATGACCAGGCGGCGGTACGGGCCGAGCAGGTCGGCTAGCAGCCGCCGGGACCGGCGCCGCAGCAGCGTGCCGAGCTTGCCGCTGATCTCGTCTTCCTGCTCGGAGGCGACTCCCCGCCAGGCTTCGACCGGCGCGGCGCTCATCGGCGCGCTCCGGCACTCAGCCCCGGCGCGGTGTGGCCGTCGTCTCTGGCGCTGCCGAGATGGTCGGCGCTCATCAGGTAGCGGTAGCGCGGCTCGGTGGCCAGCAGCTCCGAGTGCGTGCCGACGGCGGCGATGACGCCGTCGGTCAGCAGCGCCACCCGGTCGGCCAGCACGACCGTGGACGGCCGGTGGGCGACGATCAGCGCGGTCGAGGCCGTCAGCACCTCGGCCAGCGCGGCCGTCACCTTCGCCTCGGTGTGCACGTCCAGGGCCGACAGCGGGTCGTCGAGCATCAGCACCTGAGGCTTGGCCAGGATCGCGCGGGCGAGCGCCACCCGCTGGCGCTGGCCGCCGGAGAGCGCCATGCCCTGCTCGCCGATCCTGGTGTCCAGGCCCCAGGGGAGATCGGCGACGAAATCCGCCTGCGCGGCGTCCAGCGCGGCCTGGATCGACTCCTCGGTGGCGCCCCTGACGCCGAAGGCGACGTTCTCCCGCACGCTGGCCGAGAACAGGGTCGGGTCCTCGAACGCGCAGCCGACCCTGGTGCGCAGCTCGGGCAGCGGCAGATCGCGGACATCGGTCCCGTCCAGCGTGATCCGGCCGGCGGTCACGTCGGCCAGCCGCGGTACCAGGTACAGCAGCGTGCTCTTGCCCGATCCGGTCGCGCCGACCAGCGCAACGGTCTCGCCCGGCTCGAGCGCGAGGCTGACGCCCCGCAGCACCGGCGCCGGCGCCGCCGGGTAGCTGAAGGCGACGTTCTCGAAGACCAGCCGCCCGGCATTCCGCCGCGGCGGCGGGACCGCGGCCGCCCGCGCGGCATCGCCGGCGGCAGCCGCGCGCGCCGCCGCGGCGACGGCCCTGCGCCCGGTCTGCCATTTGCCCGCGGACAGGCCGGGCCGCTTCTGGGTTGCCCCGTGATCAACAGCCGGGTCCGTGATCGTCGGATCGGTGTCGAAGATCTCGTAGATCCGCTGCGCCGCGGTCGCCGCCTCCTGCCCGGTCGCGATGATGAAGCCCATCGCCTCGACGGGCCAGACCAGCAGCAAGGTCAGCGTGACGAAGGCGACCAGTCCGCCCAGGGTCAGCTCGTGGCGGGCAACGGCAAAGGCGCCGAGCAGCAGGAGCAGGCCGATCACGCGCGTTCGGCACCACATCCAGGCCCGCCCAGAACGTGCCGCGCAGCCGTGCCTTGTCGACCTGCGTCCGGTAGACAAGCCGGGCCTGCGTCAGGTGCCGTGCCGCAGCCTCGTCCCGCCGCCCGAGAGACTTGAGCACCCGGATGCCGGTCGCCGCTTCCTCCACGTAGGTGGCCAGGTCACCCTGCTGATCCTGGGACAGCCGGGACAGGACCCGGTACCGCTTCTCGAACCGCAGGCACAGCACGGCGACCGGCGTGAACAGCAGGCCGGTCAGCAGCCCGAGCCACCAGTTCAGGTGGATCAGCAGCGCCACGATCAGCAGGAAGGTCCAGGTATTGGTGATGAAGAACACCACGCCGAAGCCCGCGAACCGCCGGATCGTGGACAGGTCATTGACGGCCCGCGACAGCAGCTGGCCGGACTGCCAGGAGTCATGGAAGGCGGGCTCGAGCCGCTGCAGGTGATGGTAGAGATCGTCGCGCATCGTCTTCTCGACCCCGACCACCGCGCCGGAGACCGACCAGCGGCGGAAGAAGTTCAGCCCGGCCTGGATCGTGCCCAGGGCGATCGCGGCCAGGCTCAGCGGCAGCAGATCAGACCTGATGCCCTTCACCACGACGTTGTCGATGACGGACTTGGTGATGAGCGGAATCGCGATCTCGGAGCTCACCGCGAGGATGGCGGCCGAGATCATCAGGAACAGGCTGAAGTAGTACGGGCGCATGTACTCGCGCATGCGCCAGAGCGCCTGAGCGGGCGTCTGAGCCTGCGCAGGCGCTGGTAGCGCAGGCTCGGCTGGCTGATCGTGGGCATGCGGCTGCGAAGGCGCTGACGTTGGGGGCATTATCCGCAGGTTAACTGGCAGCCGGTAGTGCTGTCACCAGAGTTTTCCTGAGGGCGGATGCGTCCCTCCTCACATCAGCAGCCCCCGCATCGCCGGAAACTGGTAGCGATGACGCGGATAGGTCGCAGGGTAGCGAAGTGCGGGCAACTCTGGCACTCTGGCGAGACGACGGCCGCGTGCTAGTGCCGGAGTCTGGGTTGGAGGGGGCCCCGTGGAGCGCACCCATTTGCGCGGGCCTGCAGCGCCGCACCGAGAGCTCGTTCCTGTCTTAACTGCTTACGACGCCGGGGTCAGCGCGATCTGCCGGCTCGCCGCGGACTTCGACGAGGCCACCTGGGGGACGCAGACACCGTGCCAGGAATGGCGGGCGTTCGAGCTTGCCGGGCACCTGCGCTGCGTGGCCGATGACTTCCACGAGTACCTGGACGAGGCGCCAGTCAGCCGCTATGCCCGGCTGATGGCCACCGGCGCCCACCGGGACACCCTCGGCCGCAAGCTGGCCCGGCAGAACGCGGCCGAGCTGGCCGCCCTGGCCGACGCGCCTCCGGCCGAGCACATCGCGGCCTTCGCCGCCTCCGCGCGCCGGTACGCGGCGCGGCTCAGCGCGGTCTGGGACCTGCCGCACCATCAGTACCGCGAGACGGTGGTCACCGTGGGCGGGATGGCGGGCGCGGCCTGTGCCGAATGGCACCTGCATGCCTGGGACCTGGCCCGCTCGCTCGGCGCTGAGTACCGGCCCGAGGATCCGGCGGCCGTGCTGGCCGGATGGCAGGCCGGAATGCCGCACCTGCCGGTGCCGGTGACTCCGCTGGGGGCCAGGGCCGTGCGCCACGCCGACCCCTGGCATGCTGTGCTTGCGGCGTCCGGCCGGCTGGCAGCCGGCGGCGGATCTGGCCGCCTGCCCTGGCCGCTGGCCGGGTCGGCCGGCCCGGCTGCGCCGCCAGCGAAGGGAATAACGGGTGAAGCTCAACGTCGAGGCCGTGCGGGCCTGCTACCCGGCACTGGCCGACGGCTACGCCTACCTGGACGGCGCGGCGGGGACGCAGGTGCCGTCGAGTGTTATCGAGGCGATCAGTCACGCGCAGGCGGCCGGGCTCGGCAATGCCGCCGGGGTGTTCCCGGCCAGCAAGCGAGCGGATGCGATCACGGCCGGCTGCCGGTCGGCCGTTGCCGCGCTGACTGGCGGCGAGCCCGACGGCGTGATTCTCGGCCCGAACATGACCACGCTGACCTACCGCCTGGCCGGCACGCTGGCCAGCGGCTGGAAGCCGGGTGACGAGGTCGTCGTGTCGCGGCTCGACCACGACGCGAACGTACGGCCCTGGGTGCAGGCGGCCGAGCGAGCCGGCGCCACGGTGCGGTGGGCAGCTGTCGATCCGGCAGCCGGCGAGCTGCCGGCGGCGCAGTTCCGCGATCTGATCACCGAGCGCACCCGCCTGGTGGCCGTCTCCGCGGCCAGCAACATCATCGGGACGAGGCCTGATGTCCCGGCGATCACCAGCCTGGCCCGCGAGGCTGGTGCGCTGAGTTACGTCGACGGGGTGCACGCAACACCGCACGTTCCCGTCGATGTTCGGGTTCTTGGCGCCGATTTCTACGCCACGAGCGCCTATAAGTGGTCTGGCCCCCACGTGGGTGCGGTGGTCGCTGATCCGGGCCTGCTTGAGGGGCTGCGGCCGGACAAGCTCAGGCCGTCGCCCGACACGGTGCCCGAGCGGTTCGAGCTGGGCACGCTGCCGTTCGCCAGCCTGGCCGGCGTGACCGCGGCGGTGCTGCACATGGCATCGCTTGCCGAGCTGCCCGGCGGCGGCGAGGGCGGGCCAGGGGACGCAGCGGAGGCGGCGGAGGCGGCGGGCGCGGCCAGCCTGCGCGGGCGCGTGCTGGCGTCGATGACGGCCGTCCAGCAGCACGAGCAGGAGCTGTTCGGCGTGCTGCTGGCCGGGCTGGACAGCATGGCGCACGTGCACACCTACGGGCGGGCGGCGCGCCGCACCGCGACCGCGTACTTCACCGTCAGCGGCCGGACCCCGCAGCAGGTCGCCGAGCACCTTGCCGCCCGGAAGATCAATGTCTGGAACGGGGATAACTACGCCTGGGAACTGACCGGGGTGCTCGGCATCCGGGACTCCGGCGGCGCCGTCCGGGCCGGCCTGGTGCACTACAACGACGGCAGCGAGGTCGAGCGGCTGCTGACCGCGGTGGGGGAGCTGGGCAGCTAGCCGCGGGCTACTCGAAGGCGTACCGGTACATGCGCGTCTCGCGCTGCCGGAAGCCCTCGCGCTCGTACAGCCGGCCGGCTGCCTCGCGTGACGGCCGGGTCGTCAGGTCAACCGTGCGGACGCCCGACTCCCTGGCCAGCCGGAGCGCCTCGCGGGTGAGAACCGCGCCGACGCCCTGACCGCGGGCGGCCTCGTCAACGACGACATCCTCGATCCAGGCGCGCCGGCCGGTCGGGATAGGGAAAATCACCAGCGTCAGCGACCCGGCGATCCGGCCCTCGCTGCTGCGGGCCAGCAGCACGGTGACCGCAGGCGACGCGACCAGGGCCGCGAGCGCGTCCGCGTCGAGCGGCTTCGCCGAGCGCGAGAGCTGCGGCAGGAGGCGGTTGAACGCCTCGACTGCCTCGTCTGTCACTTCGCCGAGAACTTCCACGCCGATAGCCACCCGGCGACTTTACCCGCATGCCGTCGCCGGCTGCGGTGCGCCGCGCGCAATCTGGCTGTCCGGCCGGCTCACGCGATGCCGGCGGCGCGCAGGGCCGCTGCCGTCCCCGCGGCCGCCACGATCACCACCAGGAACGGCGCGCGCAGAAGGAGGGCGGCGATGGCCGCGCCCATTCCGGCGAGGCGGGCCGGGTCGAGATCGAAGGCCTGCCCGCTGGTGAACGCCTGCACTGCCGACAGCGCGGCCAGGAGCGCGACCGGCACCAGCTCAGCGAACCGGCGCACCCGCGGGCTCGCGAGCACGCGCTGCGGCACAGTCAGGCCAGCCAGCTTGAATGCGTAGCAGCCGCCGGCCGTCACGAGCACCGCGATCCAGATGCCGGTCACGGCGCGGCCGTTCCGTCCCCGGTCTCCGGCTCAGGGTCGGCTGCTGCCTGCTGCCGGGCGGCTCGCTCGGGCGGGGCCGCCGGCGGCTGCTGCGGGCCCGGGCTCGCGAGCGCGCCGGCCAGCGCCGCGGTCGCGGCCAGGATCACCGGGACCCCGACGGGGAGGATCGGTGTCGTGCCGAGCGCGATGGCGGCTCCGCCGAGGGCGACCAGGCGCTCTGTCCGCCCGGCTTTCAGCCGCGGCCAGATCAGCGCCAGGAACGCGGCCGGCCCGACCACATCGAGCCCGAAGGCCTGGGGCGATCCGATGCGCCCGGCACCGAGCGCGCCGCCCAGCGTGGCGAGGTTCCAGGTCAGGTAGAGGCAGCAGAAGGTCGCGGTGAAGCCCTTGCGCGCCGCCTCCGGATCGGGCTGCGCAAGCGCGACGGCCGTGGTCTCGTCGATGACACCGAGAGCAGCGAGGAACCGGAGCGGCCCGCGCGGCCGCAGGATGCCGGCCAGGCGAAGGCCGTAGAGCGAGTTGCGGCTGCCGAGCAGGATCGCGCCTGCCGTTCCGGCGAGCAGGCTGCCGCCGCTGGCGATCACGCCGGCGAGCGCGAACTGGGACGCCCCGGTGAACGCCAGCACGCTGAGCGCGCACGCCTGCCAGGTGCTGAGGCCCGAGCTGACGGCGGCGGCGCCGAAGGCGAGTCCGGAGACGCCGACTGCCAGCCCCAGCACGATGCCGTCCCGGACCGGACGGACTGGCCCGGGCGTGCTGGCCGCCTCCGGCGTGACTGGGTCAGTTGTCCGCGCTGGCATGCCCGCTAACGTACGGCGGCTGCGGCTGCCGGGTCTTGTACGTTCTTGACGCCCTCCGCGCGAGCAGCCTGCGCCGCTGGCCGGAGCCCGCCGGCCGCGCGCCCGACGGTGAAAGCCGCGTTGGTGGCGCTATAACCCCGCCAGGGCGGCTTTCATGAAGATCATCAGGCTGTCAGCAGGCGCGCTGGAGCCGCTCGCGCTGGTAAGCGGCCGGCGGCACGCCGACGACGCGCTTGAAGTGCCGGGTCAGGTGCGCCTGATCGGCGAAACCGGTGCTGGCGGCCACCTCGGCGGGCGGCAGCCCGTCATCAAGCAGCAGCCGCGCCCGGCGGACGCGCAGCTGATTGAGGTAAGCGTGCGGCGGCAGCCCGGTCGCCCCGCGGAACGCGCGCAGCAGCGCGAACTGGCTCAGCCCGGTGAGCGCGGCCAGCTCGGCGAGGCTTGGCGGCTCGGCCATCCGGGTGGCCAGCAGGTCGCGGACGGCGGCCACGGCGCCGGGCGCGCGACCGCCGGCAGCCCGGCCGGCCGCCCGGCCAGCGGCCCCGCCAGCGGACAGCCCGGCGGACAGCCCGCCCGCGGACAGCGGGCCAGCCGGGCCATCGGTCCCGCCGCCGGCCGGGCCCGGCGCGGCGTGCCTGCGCAGCAGGCCGGCGAGCGCGGCCGTGAGCAGGCTCGACGACGCCAGCTGATCGCCGTGCTCGGCGGCCCGGTGCGCACTGCGCAGCAGCGCCGCGCTGTCCGGGTCGTACACCACCGTCTCCGGGAACCGCGGCGTGCCAGCCCGCCAGCCCAGCTCGGCCGCAACCTCGGTGACGACGCTGACCTGCGGGTACAGGACGCGGTAGGTCCAGCCGGCCGGAGTCGCCGCCTGCCCGGTGTGCACCACGTCGGGGTTGAGCAGGGCCACCGCGCCAGGACCGGCGCGCAGGACGTCGTTGCCGTAGTCGAACTCCTCGACGCCAGCCTCGATCAGCCCGAACGTGTACGTCTCATGCGCGTGCCGCCCGTACCGGTGCGTGACGTACCGCGCGCGCAGCAGGTCGACGCCGTCGACCGCGGCGTGGTGCCAGTATCGCGCGACCTCATTCCGCGCGGGCTCGCTCGCCATACGGCCATGCCTACCTGATGTTCGCCTGCCGATCCAGTCGGTTACCGGCGCGCGGCCGCTCCGTCGGCCCTGGGCTCCGGCTCGCTGCCGGGCACGGCGCTGCCATCGGCCGCGGGATCCGGGCCGCCCGGCCGCGGCCGGTAAGCCGCGAACTTCGGCAGCGCGAGACCGAGCACGACGCACAGCACCACGCTGGCGATGCCGCCGGACAGCGCGCTGATCACCGGGGAGGTGAGCGAGCCGAGCGCGCCCGACTCCAGGCTCCCGAGCGAGTCGCCGCCCGCGCCGATCACGTACTCGGCTGAGGTGAGCCTGGCCGCGCAGCGCGTCGGTGGTAACCGCCTGCACGATGAACCCGCGGAGCACAACCGTGATGGTGTCGGCCGCGCCCGCGACCGCCAGCAGCGCGAGGGTCAGCCACAGGCTCGCCGCCAGTGCGAACCCGGCGAACGCCGCGCCCCAGATGCCGACCATGACGAGCATCGCCAGCCCGGGCCTGCTGACCCGCTTCAGCGGGCCGCTCAGGGCCGAGGTCACCAGGCCGCCCGTGCCGATCGCGGTCATGAACAGCCCGAGCGTGACCGGGTTGCCGCCGAACCGCTCGGCGTTGATCGCAGGGAACAGCGCCACCGGAAGCGCGAGCACCGTCGCGTTCAGGTCGGCGAGGAACGCCCCGGCCAGCACCTGGCTGCGCCGGATGAACCGCAGTCCCTCGCCGACCGCCCGCAGCCCCGGCCGGGCCGCATCCGGCCGCGGCGGCATCCGGGGCAGGCCGGCCACGCCGTACAGCGCGCCCGCGAAGCTGACCGCGTCGATCAGGTAGCAGGCCTGCAGGTGGCCGCCCGCGGCTGCGGTGATCAGCCCGGCCAGAGCCGGGCCGGCGATCATGGAGACCTGGTAGCCGAGCCGGTTGATCGCCAGCCCGGCGGCCAGCAGATCTGGTCCGAGCAGGCTCGGGATGAACGTCCGGCGGGCGGGGGTGTTCACCGCCGCGAGGCCGGACTGCACCACGACCAGCGCGTACAGGAGCCAGACCGCGTGCAGGCCGGCGAGCGCCTGCCAGGCCAGCGCGCCCGATACCGCCGCCAGGCAGCCGCTGGTGATCAGCACGAGCCTGCGCCGGTCGACGGCATCGATGACCGGGCCGCCGAGGAACCCGACGAGCAGCGTCGGGACCAGCGCGGCGATGCCGATCGCGCCCACCGCGAACGGCGACCTGGTGATGTCGTAGACCTGCAGCGGGATCGCGTAGCCGGTCAGCGAGCTGCCGATGATCGACAGCAGGCTGCCCGTGAACAGCCGCCGGAACTGCGGGGATGCGCGCAGCGGCGTGACGTCGGTCAGCAGGGCGGACGCGAGCTTCATCGCCGGCTATTCCGGTCGGTCACGGTCCGTCTCCCTCACGCGTCCGACAGAAATACAACAGCGCTAATATAATGCCGGAGTCAGCGCGGCGCGCTCAACCTGTTTTCCGCGCTCAGCCGCCCGCCTGGCCGTCGGCCAGCTGCTCGCCGAACTCCGGATGCTCCCGCGCCCACGCCGACTCGGTGATCCGCTGCCGGAACGAGCGCCGGTCCAGCGCGGCCGCGATGGCCGGGACCAGCTCGGCCAGCGGAAACGGCAGCTCGGCGTCCAGCTCCGCAGCGGCTGAGGCGGTCGCCGCCCACTCGGCCTCGATCTTCGGCAGCAGGGCGCGCGTCCGCGCGGTCAGGTGCACGACCCGCTGCCGCGCGTCGGCGCCGGGCGTCAGCACGACGAAACCGAGTTCCGCCATCTGCGCCACCGTCTGGCTCGCGGCTGAGTGCGTCACCGCCATCGCCCGGGCCAGGTCGCGGATCGGCACCGGGCCGAGGGCGACGAGCGCGCGGACGACCGGGCTGAACCGCGGCCGGTAGCCGGGCATGCCGAGATCCGCGAGCACCCCGGCGATGCCGGCGTCCATCTCGTCCAGCACGTGCCGCAGCAGCGTGCCCAGCCCGATGAGCGAGTCCGGGTGACCGGGCGGCTGGCCGGGAGCTGCTGGCTCAGGCATGCTCGTTCCCGTCCTGACGGGCGAACCTGTCGGTCGCGGCGACGATCGCGGCGCTGACTGCGGCGCTTCCGCCATGCCCCGCGTCATCGATGAGCTGCAGCTCGCTGCCGGGCCAGGCAGCCGCGAGCAGCCACGGCGTGCCCACCAGGTTGATCAGGTCGAGGCTGCCCTGAATGATCATGCCGGGAACGGGCTCGAGGAGGCCAGCCTGCTCGAGCAGGACGCCGTCGCCCGACAGGAAGTGCCCGCTGCTCCAGTAGTGCGTCACGAGGCGCGCGAACCCGTAGCGGAACGCCGGGTCGTCGTAACGCGGATTATGGCCGGAGGTCGGCACCATGGCCTCCTCCCAGCTGCACCACTCCTGCGCAGCCCGGGCGCGGACGGCGGGATCGGGATCACCGAGCAGGCGGCTGTAGGCGGCGGCCAGGTCACCGTCGCGCTCGGCGGCGGGCACGGCGTCCCGGTACCGCGCCCAGGCGGCGGGGAAGATCCCGCCGAGGCCGCGGGTCAGCAGGTCGACCTCGCACTGCCGGCCGGTGGCGGCGCCCGTCACGACGAGCTCGCTGACCTGAGCCGTGTGCTGCTCTGCGTACGCCAGGGCGAGCGCGCAGCCCCAGGAGACGCCGAAGACCAGCCATCGGCCGATGCCGAGATGCGCGCGCAGCCGCTCGATGTCGGCGAGCAGCTGGGGCGTGGTGTTGGCGCTGAGACTGACCGCGGGGTCACTGGCGTGCGGCGTGCTGCGGCCGCAGTTCCGCTGGTCGAACAGCACTATTCGATACGCAGACCGGATCGAAATAGCGCCGCATGAACGGCTTGCAGCCCGAGCCCGGCGCCGCCGTGCAGGACCAGGGCCGGCTTGCCGCCGGGGTTCCCGCAGGTCTCCCAGTAGAGCCGGTTGCCGTCGCCGGCCTCGAGCATGCCGCTGTCGTAGGGCTCGATCTCGGGATAGCGCTCGCGCATCCGCTGGCCTCCGGTGTGAGTCTCCGCGCGTGAGCCTGCGGTGTCGGCGTCAGAGCGTAACAGCCGGGCGGCCGCTCGCTCGCCCGGACCGAGTCGGCGCCAGCCGGTACGGCATGATGGGTGAGCACGCTCATCGCACACCGATCGGAGTGCCGCCTGGTGACAGCGGATCAGGCCGGGCCGCGGCCGAGTTCACTCGCCAGGGCGGCGGCGCTGAAGCCGGGGGACCGGGTGGCCGTGCTGTCGGTCAGCAGCCCGGCCGATCAGGCGGCGCTGGAGGTCGGGCTCGACGCGCTGCGGTTCGCCGGGCTCGAGCCCGTTGTCTACCCCTCGGCCCGCGATCACGGCAGCCTGCGCAGCTATCTGGCCGGCGATGACCAGATGCGGGCCGGCGACCTGCGGGCCGCGCTGCTCGACCCGGACATCAGGGGCGTCATCTTCGCCACCGGCGGCTCGGGCGCGCAGCGGACACTCGAGGCGATGAACTGGGACGGCATTGCGTCCGTGGCGCCGAAGGTGCTCGCCGGTTACTCCGACGTGACCGCGATTCTCGAGGCCGCCGCGAGCATCCTCGGCTGGGCCGCGCTGCTGTCCCCGATGGTGACCTCGGGCGGGACGGCGGGGCATTACTCGTTCGGCTCGATGCTGCGCGCGCTGATGCATCCCGAGCGCGCGACCAGGATCACGTATCCGCGGGCGGCGACACTGGTGCCGGGAACTGCCGCGGGCGTTACCTGTGGCGGCAACCTGGCCGTGCTCGCTGCGTCAGCCGGCACGCCCACCAGCCGGCCTGCCAGCGGCGGCATCCTGCTGGTGGAGGACAAGGGCGAGGAGGACTACCGGCTCGACCGCATGCTCACCCAGCTGCGGCGGTCGGGTTATCTCGACGGCGTGGCCGGCCTGATCGCCGGGCAGTTCACGAACTGCGCGGAGCCCGCCAGGGTCGGGGAAATCCTCGCCGACCGCCTCGGCAGCCTGGGCGTGCCGATGATCACCGGGGCCAATGTCGGGCACGGCGGTTACTTTCAGACGTTCCCGGTCGGCGTGGCCGCTGAGCTCGACGCCGGTGCCCGCTCGCTGCGGCTGCTCGATCCGCCGCTGCACCCTTCGGGCGCTGCCGGAGGCGGTTAGGTCCGCGCCGGCGGCGGGCTGGCGCTGATCAGGGCCTGCGCCCTGGCCGCCCGGACGGCGTCGGAGAGCGTGGCGATGTCGTAGGAGCCGTGATGCCGCCTGCCGTTAATGAAGAACGTCGGCGTACCGGACACTCCGCTCAGGTCGGCCGAGTCGATGTCTCGCTCGATCACGGGCCGGCCGGCCCGGCTGCGCAGGTCGCGGACGAACCGGGGGACGTCGAGGCCGAGTTCTCCGGCGTACCTGATCAGGTCCCTGGCCGTCAGCGCGCCCTGGTGAGCGAGCAGCATCCCGTGCATGGGCCAGAACTCGCCCTGGAGCGCGGCGGCCTCCGAGGCCTCGGCCGCAAGCTCGGCGTGCGGGTGCACATCGGTGAGCGGCAGGTGCCGCCACACATAGCGCAGGTCCCCGTAGTCGGCCAGCAGCTCCCTGACGACAGGCTCAGCCTGGCCGCAGTACGGGCACTCGAAATCGGCGTACTCCACCAGCGTGACCGGTGATCGCGCAGGCCCGCGGATGTGATCGCGCTGCGGGTCGACCGGCACGGCGAGGTCGATGATCGTTTCGGTGCTGCCGAACAGCGCGCGGAGCCTGCGGCGTTTGGGCAGCAGGGCGGTGACGCGGAAGACCAGCCAGGTGAGCAGCGCCGCGCCGACAGCTGCGGACAGAATTCCCAGCTTGGCCTCAGCCAGCGTGGTGCCGTGGAAAGCGAGGGTCGCGATCAGAATCGACACGGTAAAGCCATTGCCGGCAATAGTTCCTGCGCCGAGGACTGCCGCCCAGCCGACCGGCGGGGTGATCCGGCCCCGGCTGATCCGGGCGAGCAGCCAGGCCGCCGCCACCGTTCCGACGGGCTTGCCGACCACGTAGCCAAGCAGGATCCCGAGAGTGACCGGTGAGCCGTAGGCATGCGCCAGGAAGCTGCCGCTGACAGCGATGCCGGCGTTGGCCAGGGCGAACAGCGGCACGATCAGGTAGCTGCTCCACGGATGGAAGATCTGCTGCAGCCGGTCGTTGGGCGAGATTGCCGTCCGCACGCTCTCCCGCGCGTCGCGCGCCAGCTCGGGAGTGGGCTGCTCGCGAAACTGCCGGAACGTCTCGGAAGCCTGCTCCAGGTCGCTGCGCGCCGCCGGATACGCGAGCGCGAGCAGCCCCATCACCAGCCCGACGATGACCGGGTCGATGCCCGACTTGAAGAACGCGATCCAGGCGAGAACGCCCAGTATCAGGTAGACGGCCCCGTTGCGCAGCCCGCGCTGCCTGGCGACGACCACCAGGGCGAGCAGGGCGAGGCCGACGGCCAGCGGGATGACGTCGATGCGCTCGCTGAAGAAAATTGCGATGACGGCGATTCCGGCGACGTCGTCGACGAGCGCAAACGTGAGCAGGTAGGTACGGACGCGGTCGGGGATGCCGGTCCCGACGAGGGCAAGCACGCCGAGCGCGAATGCGGTGTCAGTCGACATCGCCGTGCCCCAGCCCCTGGCGGAAGCCTGGCCCAGGTTAATCAGCAGGTAGATCCCGACGGGGACGGCCATCCCGCCCAGCGCGACGACGACGGGTAGCGCGAGCCGCCGTCGCTCGCGCAGCTCGCCCATGTCGAATTCACGGCGCGCCTCCAGGCCGGCCACCAGGAAGAAGAATGCCATCAGACCCGAGTTGACCCAGCCCTGCCAGGTGTCGGCGAGGCTGTGTGAGCCGGACCTGATCACCAGCTCGGTATGCCAGGTAGCCGCATAGCCCGCCGAGTCGACATTCGCCCAGATGAGCGCCGCGATCGTCGCGGCCAGCAGAATCGCCGAGCTGCCCGTCTCTGTGCGCAGGAAGCGGCGCAGGGGGGTCTGCAGGCTTGTCGCCCACATGGTGCTCAGGGAGAACTGGGCGGCGTCGCCTGCGCCGGACTCAGCCATAGCTGATTGTCTCCTGTCCCCGTAATCGCCTTGCGACTGCGTCCGCCCGAGCCGCCAGTTCATGCCATGGGTTGACTTTTGCAAAGGTTAAGCATAATTTTCCGTCCATCTCGCGAAGAGACGGACCGATAGTCCGGTCTGCGCCAGGCGGAACAGGGAGATAGAGCTGGACGTGCCGTGGTTAGGCCGGCCAGCCTGCGTGCACTGGCCAGATCGGGCCTGCGGCCCGCATCGGCCATCCTGGGGGCCCTGACCACGCTGGCGGCCATGGTGCTTGCCCCGGCCGCCATCAGTGGCGACGTCAGCTCCGTGTCGGCGGCTGCCGTGAGCGCGCAGCAGGCCGGCGCAGCCCAGCTGATGCTGAGCTACAACCCGAGAACCGGGCTGATCGGCACCAGCTGGTGGCAGGCCGCAGTCGCCCTGACGACGGTGGAGACCTACCAGCAGGCAACCGGGGACACGGAGTACAGCTTCGCCATCAGGCAAGCCTTCACCCGCAACCGGCCGGGCAGCTTCGAGAATCAGGCTGACGACGACACGAGCTGGTGGGGGCTCGCCTGGCTGCAGGCTTACGACATCACCCACGAGAAGCAGTACCTGGCGATGGCGGAAACCGACGCCGATTACGTCCATGAGGACTGGGACAGCACGTGCGGCGGCGGAGTCTGGTGGCTGCGAAGCCCGCGGGTGTACAAGAACGCGATCGCCAACGAGCTTTTCCTGGAGCTGACTGCGTGGCTGCATAACACCATCAGGGGGGACACGAAGTACCTGAACTGGGCTGAGGCTGAATGGGCCTGGTTCAAGGGCAGCGGGCTGATCAACCGGAGTCACCTGATCAATGACGGCCTTACCGGCGGCTGCACGAACAACCACCAGACCACCTGGACCTACAACCAGGGCGTGATCCTGGCCGGACTGGCCCAGCTGTACAAGGCGACGGGCGACTCCCGGCTGCTGACTGAGGCCGAGCGCATCGCACGGGCGGCGGTCAGCCGTCTCACCGTCGGCGGCGTGCTCCAGGAGCCCTGCCCGGCAGCGGGCTGCGTCAGCAGCACCGACAAGGACCCCGAGTCGTTCAAGGGAATCTTCGTGCGGGACCTGAAGGTGCTGGCTGTCATGGCCGGGACCAGCCAGTTCAACTCGTTCTTCAGCAAGCAGGCGCAGTCCATCGAGACCAGCAACGCGGGCACGGCGCACCAGCTGGGAATGTTCTGGGCGGGGCCGGTGGCCGACCAGTCGTCGTTCTCTCAGGCCAGCGCCGAGGACGCGCTGGTGGCCGCGATCAACCTGCCCTGACAGAAGGGTCGGCAAGGTCACCGAATAGCTCAGTGAACCGGGCCAGATCCCGGATGCTCACGGAACTGCCTGCGGCCACTGCCTCCTGCGCGAGGCCGACGCAGTATTCGCTGCGGGAGAGTCCGAGCCGTCCCGCGCGGGCGTAAACTGCGAGGACATCGTCAGGTACACGCGGATCAGCACATCAGTCATGGGCGCCTCCAGCTTCACGGCCAACACGGTCGTGAACAGGAAGATCAAGATGCCGTACACCCGGCCCGATTACTGCATTGTCTCCGCCGACGCCCAGCTGCAGAAGGGCGGCAGCTGGATTGAGGTCTACATCAGCTACTGGACGTAGGCGATGGCCTTCGTTTCAAGCTGACGAGTCCCGCCATTTAACGAGGAGCTCCATCGGCCGGGTTGACGTCGCGCCCAGGGCCGGCGGACTCTGGCCGGGTGACCGTGACGCCTGATCATGTGCTGCGCAACCGGGTGGCCTGGGACCGGTGGGCTGCCGACTACGCGGGTCCGGGTCTGCGCAACTGGGAGGCGCCGGACCCGACGTGGGGCATCTGGAGCGTCAGCGAGGAGCAGCTGGGTGTCCTGCCGCCGGAGCTGGCCGGCCTGGACAGCATCGAGCTGGGCTGCGGAACCGCGTACGTCTCGGCGTGGCTTGCGCGGCGCGGCGCACGGCCGGTCGGCCTGGACAACTCGGCTGCGCAGCTTGAGACTGCCCGGCTGCTGCAGGAGCGGTTCGGGCTCAGGTTCCCGCTTGTCCATGCCAGCGCAGAGCACGCACCGTTCGCAGATGGCAGCTTCGATCTGGCGATTTCTGAGTACGGCGCGAGCATCTGGTGCGACCCGTACGCCTGGATCCCTGAGGCGGCGAGGATGCTGCGCCCCGGCGGGCAGCTGATCTTCCTCGTCAACGCGATTCAGCTCATCCTGACCTGTCCCGACGAGGATGACCTGCCCGCCACCGACCGGCTGCTGCGGCCCTACTTCGGCATGCACCGATTCCAGTGGATCGGCACAGACTCGGTGGAATTCCACATTGGCCATGGCGACATGATCAGGCTCCTGCGCGGCTGCGGGCTCGAGGTTGAGGACCTCATCGAGGTCCAGCCGCCGCCCGGTGCCAGCACCAGGCACCCGATTGCGACGATCGAGTGGGCACGGCAATGGCCCAGCGAGGAAATCTGGAAAGCCCGCAAGCTCTGACCCTGCTCCGGCGCGAGAGCATGGCAGTACCGGCGCCGCGAGCGCGCCACGAAGGAAGGAGCCCGCGTTGACCGAGCCCACCGCCGCGCCCGCCGTCACTGGCATCCACCACTCCTCGCTGACTGTCTCCGATGTGGAGGCCAGCGCGGCGTGGTACGAGCGGGTCTTCGGGATGAACCGGGTGCCGGTCGTCTTCCCGCATTACGGCGCGGAGGAGGAGGGCTACGCGGTGCTCCTCATGGATGCGCGTTCCGGCGTTGCGATCGGCCTGCACCACCACGACGCCAACCCCGGCGAGCCGTTCACGGAAAGCCGGACCGGGCTGGACCATGTTTCCTTCGGCGTCGCTGACCGCGACGCCCTGCAGGCATGGGCACGCTGGCTCGACGAACTGGGTGTCGGGCATTCGGGCATCATCGACACCGACAAGACGGTCCCGTACTCGGTGATCGTCTTCCGGGATCCCGACAACATCCAGCTCGAGCTCTTCCACGCCGACGGCTAGGCGGCGGCCGGGCCCGCCACGGCGTCATCCGGGCGGCAGCGCCCGCAGATACCGGCTGACCAGCGCGTCAGTGAAGGTTGCGGGAACGGCCTGCCGGGTCACCAGCACCCGGTAGTAGACAGGCCCGGCGAGCTGGTCGATGGCCAGGTCGATATCGCAGTCGCCGGCGAGCTCGCGGTAGCGCGTCGCCGGTCCGGTTTCTATAGTCAGCTGCCATGGCGGTGACGCGAGGGCCGTGGATCGACGTGCATGCCCATCCGGGACGCTGCTTCCTGGCCGGGCTGGCGCGCACTGACCCGCTGGCTGCGTCGCTGGGTGGCGAGGATGCGGCAGCAGCCCTGTCCGCCGCGCAGGAAGCGGGACTGACCGCCGTCACGCTCTCGACCGTCGCCGACCTCCGGGTGCTGGCACCGGACCCGGTCAGGGGACTGGCCGCGAGCCGTCAGTTCCAGCCGGGCGAGGCTTACCGCGATCACCAGCGGCAGCTGAACGGGATCGGCGAGGTCATCGCCGCGGCGGGAGCGCGGCTCGCCAGGACCGCGGCCGACGTGGAGGCCGCGCAGGCCGACGGCAGGACCGCGGCCCTGATCGCCTGCGAGGGCGGTGACTTTCTGGAGGGCAGGCTTGAGCGGCTGGAAGAGGCGCGGGCCGCCGGCATGTCCTCGCTCGCGCTGGTGCACTACCGCGTCAACGAGATCGGCGACGTGCAGACGGAGGACCCGCTGCACCACGGGCTGACCGGCTTCGGCCGCCAGGTCGTGACCGAATGCAACCGCCTCGGCGTGATCGTCGACTGCGCGCACGCGACGCTCGAGACCACGGCCGACGTCCTGGCGGCATCGGATCAGCCGGTCATGATCTCGCACAGTCACCTCGACCACGGCGACCGGCACCATCCCCGGCTGCTGAGCGCCGAGCACGCCAGGGCGGTCGCCTCGGCCGGCGGCCTGATCGGCGCCTGGCCGTCCGGAGTCACCAGCAGCAGCCTGGAGGACTTCGCTGCCGAGATCGTGCGGCTGGCCGATCTCGTCGGCGCCGGCCATGTCGGAATCGGGACTGACCTGGACGCTAACTACAAGCCAGTCCTGCGCAGCTACGCCGACTACGCGACGCTGCCGCGGCTGCTGGCATCGCGCGGCGTGAGTGGTGCCGACATCGACAAGATTATGGGCGGGAACGCGCTCACCCTCCTCCGCCGCGTCTCCGGCTAGCGCGGTCGTGGGAGCATCTACTACCGTCCAGCACGCCGCAGGACGCGATGCCGCCGGCCAGAAGAGGAACCCATGCGCCACCGAGCATTCCCGCCCGCCGGTCCCGCCAGCGGCTGCTTCCGGGCGCCGGCCCGATGAGCGCCGTCACGCCCCGCACGGCCAGGCGGATCTTCCGCGTCGCCGAGCCGATCCACGGGATGATCTACTTCACCCCGCACGGCGCGGATGCCTACGGCGCGGTCGGCATTACCCATCAGCGCATGACCTACTTCGCCTCCCGGTCGGCGGCGCTCGGCCCGGTGCCGGCCGAGGTGGTCATCGCGACGTTCTTCAACTTCAGCCCCGCGATCATCCGGCAGGTCATCCCGGCCGCCTGGGCCATCGCGTCGCCCGCTCAGGTACTGGCGGCCCGGCTGGATGCGGCCGACCGGTCGCTGCGGCAGGCCTGGGGCGAGGACGTCACCGGCCCGCAGGTGCGCGAGGCCGCCGACCTCGCCCGACAGGCGGCCGAGCGAGCCTGCACGCGTCCGCAGGGCCGGCCCTTGTTCGCCGGGCACGCGTCCCTGCCCTGGCCCGCTGAGCCGCATCTGGTGCTGTGGCACGCGCAGACACTGCTGCGCGAGTACCGGGGCGACGGCCACGTCGCGCTGCTGTTCACCGGCGGGCTCGACGGGCTCGGGGCGCTGATCACGCACGCTGCGACGGGCGCCATCCCGGCCGAGGCGCTGCGCGCGACCAGGGCCTGGACCGAGCCGGAGTGGGCAGCGGGAGCCGATCGCCTGCGCGCCGAGGGCTGGCTCGCGGACGGTCCCGGTCTCGTCCTCACCGAAGAGGGAGCGCGCCGCCGGCAGTCCATCGAGGACGGCACCGACGAACTGGCCGTGTACCCGTACGAGGCGATCGGCGAGGACGGCTGCGCGCGCCTTCGTGACCTCACGGCGCCGCTGTCGGCAGCGGTCATGGCAGCGGACCTCGGTTTCCCGGCCGCCCTGACCGCCCGGTACTCACAACTGGCTGAGCGGCTCGAGGCGGCATGGCGGCGGTCACGCCCGAGGCTGCTCGGGCGGCCCGAACTGCGAGCGCAGTTCGGGCTTGCGGATCTTCCCGGTTGCCGTCTTGGGGAGGGCGTCGGCGAACCGGAAATAGCCGCGGCACCTTGAAGCCTGCGAGGCGGGATCTGAGTGCCGCGGCAATGGCGGCAGGCTCGCGCGGCCCGTCTGCCGAGACAACCAGGACGGCAAGCCCGGCCTCCTGCCACTCGGCGTCCGGGACGCCGATGACCGCTGCCTCCAGGATGCCGGGAAGCTCAAGGAGGGCTGACTCGACTTCTGCCGGGTAGACGTTCTCACCGCCCGAGATGATCATGTCGCGATACCGGTCGCGGATGTAGAGGAAGCCCTCGGCGTCCAGCAGGCCGGCGTCGCCGGTGCGGTACCAGCCGCCGTTGAGCACCTCGGCGGTCCGCTCGGGCTCGCGCCAGTAGCCCGCCATAACGTTGGGACCCGAGACGATGACCTCGCCGACCTCATCCGGGGCCGTGTCGGAGCCATCGGGGCGGACGACCCGCAGGTCGGTGAAGAAGACGGGCTTGCCGGCCGAGCCCGCCTTGCGCTCAGCGTCAGCCGAGTCGAGCGCCGTGCAGCCGGGGGAGGCCTCGGTCATGCCGTCAGCCTGCTGGACAGTCATCCCGCGGGCCTGCCAGGTGCGCAGTGTCGGCAGCGGCAGGGGAGCGCCCGCTGCGGCGACGGTGCGGAGCGCCGACAGGTCGAGGTCGCGAAGGCGGCCTCGCGGGCCAGCGCGTCGAGCATGGTGGGCACGGCGAAGAACGAGTTGATCCGCTGTTGCACGATGATCTCGAGTGTGGCCGCCGGGTCGAATCGCCGGACGATCGCGACACTTCCGCCCCGCAGCAGCGTCGGGTTGACCGTGCCATTCAGGCCGCCGATATGAAAAAGCGGCGCCAGCGCGAGTGTCCGCTCGTGCGCGCCGAAGTCGAAGCCGAGCAGCTGGTTGACCCCGTTCCAGGTCATATTGCCGTGGGTAAGGACCGCACCCTTCGGCCGTCCGGTCGTGCCCGAGGTGTACATGATCAGGCAGGGTTCGTCCAGCCTGACCGGCTCGTCGCGGGGCAGCGGATCGGAGCCGGCGACCAGATCTTCGTAGGCCAGCGGCCGGGCCAGCGCGGTGCCCTCGCCGCCGGCCGGCGGCTCGATGGCGATCCACGAGGTCACGGCCGGGAGCCTGTCGGTCAGCTCGCGCACCTGGCCGGCCTGCTCACGGCCGTGCAGCACGACAGACGCGCCGGAGTGCCCGAGGATGTACTCGACCTCGGGCACAGTGAGCCGCGAATTGAGCGGCACCCAGATCGCGCCGAGCTGGCCGCACGCGTACAGCGTCTCGAGCGCGGACGGATGGTTGCCGCTGAACCAGGCCACCCGGTCGCCGCCGCGCACGCCGAGCGCGGCTAGCGCACTCGCCGTGCGGCGGACCCGCAGGGCCAGCTCGCCGTGCGACATCGTCACGCCCTCGAACCAGATCGCGTCGCGGTCCGGGGTCATCCGCAGCCGGCGCTCGGGCCAGGAACCCAGCCCGGCGTTACGCATCGGCGTCCTCCTGCCGCAGGCCGAGCAGGCGGGCCGCGTTCAGCTTCATGATGAGCGGCCGGACCTCGTCCCTGATGTCCAGCGTCGCGAAGTCCCTGACCCACCGGTCGGGGCGGATCAGCGGGTAGTCCGAGCCGAACAGCACCTTGTCGCGCAGGAACGTGTTCGCGGCCTGCACGAGCTGCGGCGGGAAGTACTTCGGTGACCAGCCGGACAGGTCGATGTACACGTTGGCCTTGTGCCGGGCGACGGCGATGGCCTCGTCCTGCCAGGGCACCGACGGGTGGGCCAGGATGATCGGTCAGTCCGGGGAAGTCAGCGGCGACGTCATCGAGCAGCATCGGATTGGAGTAGCGCAGCCTGATTCCCCGCCCGCCCGGCAGGCCGGAGCCGATCCCGGTCTGGCCGGTGTGGAACAGGGCCGGCACGCCGAGCGCCTCCAGCTCCGCGTACAGCGGGTACACCGCGCGGTCGTTCGGCTCGAACGCCTGCACCGACGGGTGGAACTTGAACCCGCGCACGCCGTGGTTCTCGACCAGACGGCGAGCCTGCGCGCACCCCGGCCGCGCCCCTGGCCGGATCCACCGACCCGAACGGGATCAGCACATCCGGATGCCGGGCGGCAGCCTCCGCGATCTCCTCGCTGGACAGCGCCGGCTGGCCGGTGGCCGCCTCGGCATCGACGGTGAAGACCACCGCGGCCATATGCAGGGCGCGATAGTCAGCCGCGATCTGCGGCACGGTCGGGTGATCGGGCTCGCCCCGGAAGTACCTGGCGGCCGCGGCCCGCAGCTCCTCATCCAGCGCGTAACGGCCCTCAGCGTCCCGCTCTACGTGCACGTGGACATCGATCGCGGCCAGCTCGCCGAGGTTCATGGTCGTCATCATCTCGCCTCCGCCGGTACCCCGGTCAGGACGCTAGCAGGCCCGGATCGTGCGGCGCCAGGCTGCCGCGGCGGCCTCCCGGCGGCGAGCGGCGCGCGAATTCACGGAATGTATACCCTCAGTGTGTACGCCCGGTGTAGTGCTGCTGCCGTGACCGTTCCCCTCACCCTGCTTGGCCTGCTCGAGCGAGAGCCGAGCCACGGGTATGACCTCAAGCGCGACTATGACACCTACTTCGGCCGGGACAAGCCGCTGCCGTTCGGCCAGGTGTATGCGACCCTCGGGCGGCTCGCCCGGGACGGCAAGGTCGCGCCGGGCGACGCCGAGCCGGGCGCCGGGCCAGACCGCAAGCGCTACGCCATTACCGAGCAGGGCGCCAGCGAGTTCGACGCGTGGCTGAGCCAGCCGGTCGAGCCGGAGCCCCACCTGCAGACGGTGCTGTTCTCCAAGGTCGTGCTCGCGCTCATGCTCGGGCGTCCGGCCGAGGCCTACCTCGACACCCAGCGCGCCGCGCACATGCAGCGCATGCGGGAGCTGACCAGGGTCAAGCAGGACGGCGGCCTGATGGACAGGCTGCTGGCCGATCACGGGCTCTTCCACCTAGACGCCGATCTCCGGTGGATCGACGTGACCTCAGCCAGGCTGGGCGCGCTGGCGGAAATGGTGCGTGCGTCATGACGTCTGCCGGTACCGCGGCAGGTGAGAGGCGCCCGCAGCCTGATCGAGGCACGGGAGGTGTACTGGTCCTTCGGCCGCACCCCGGCTCTCACGGGCGCGAGCCTGGCGGTGGCGCCGGGCGAGATCGTCGCGGTGATGGGGCCGAGCGGCTCGGGGAAGTCGACACTGCTGTACTGCCTGGCCGGCATCCTCGCCCCGCCTCGCGGTGAGGTCTGGCTCGATGGCCAGCGGCTGGACACGCTGACCGACAGCAGGCGCTCGGAACTGCGCCGCTCGGAATTCGGCTTCGTGTTCCAGTTCGGCCAGCTGGTACCGGAGCTGACGGTCGCCGACAACATCGCGCTGCCGCTCCTGCTCGGCCGGGTGCAGGCGGAAGGCCGCGTACGCCAGGGCCGCCGCGTGGCTGCCCCGCCTTGGCCTGGACGGGCTGGGCGGCCGGCGGACCGGGGAGCTGTCCGGGGGCCAGGCACAGCGAGTCGCCGTGGCGCGGGCGCTGGTCGCTCAGCCCAAGGTCGTATTCGCCGATGAGCCGACCGGGTCACTGGACACGCTGACCGGCGAGCTGGTCATGGAACTGCTCGTCGGCCTCGCCCGCGAGGAGCAGACGACCGTCGTGCTGGTAACGCACGACTCGCGTGTCGCCGCCTACGCCGACCGCCAGGTTGTCGTCCGCGACGGCAAGGTGGTCAGCCAGTCCGAGGTCGAGCTCGAGGCGGGCCGGTAATGTACCGGCTGGGCCTGCGTCTCACCCTGCGCAGCGGCAGAGAGCCATTCGTCCGGCTGCTTGTCACGGCCGCCGCGGTGGCCGTCGGCGTCGCGATCATGCTGGCCGTGCTCGCGGATTTCCACGCGTTCGAGGTCACGAACAACCGGCCGTCCTGGGAGACCACCCAGGGACAGCCCGCGGCCGCCGATCATGCGCCGGCGGCGCGCTCCGAGCTGTGGAACTACAGCAACGACATCTACGCGGGCCAGACCATCGAGCGGCTTGACGTTGCCCCTCTCGGGCCGGGAGCGCCGGTGCCGCCCGGCATCAGCGCGCTGCCAGCCAGCGGCCAGTACTACGCCTCGCCTGCGCTGGCGGCGCTGATCCGCACCGTGCCGCGCGACGAGCTCGGCGACCGGTTCGGGGGCAGGCTGGCCGGCACCATCGGGCGGCGGGCGCTGACCGGCCCGGATGAGCTAGTGATCTACGTCGGCTATGCGCCTGCGAAGCTCGCGGGGCTCCCGGCCACGATGGTCGTCGACCGGATCAACGCTGCCCCGGGGCGGCAGGTCTGGTCGAGCTACTTCCGGGACGCCTTCATCGGCGGAGCGCTCGCCTTCCTGTTCCCGATTCTGATCCTGGTCGGCACGGCCACGCGGCTGGCCGCCGCCCGGCGCGAGGAGCGCTATGCGGCGCTGCGGCTCGTCGGTGCCACGTCCGGCCAGATCGGCGTCATCGCGTCGGTGGATGCGCTGGCGAGCGCCCTTCTGGGCGCCGTCGCCGGCATCGGGATCTTCACCCTGCTGCAGCCTGCGCTCGCCGGCACCGCGATCACCAGCGCGCGGTACTTCGCGGCCGAGGTCACGCCCACGGCCGCGGGCTATCTCATCGTCCTGCTGGGCGTCCCGGCCGCCGCGGTCATCTCGGCGCTGCTGTCGCTGGAGCGCGTGCGCATCTCGCCGCTCGGCGTCAGCCGCCGGGTCACGCCGCCGGAGCCCTCGGCCTGGCGGATCGCGCCGCTGCTGGCCGGCCTCGCCCTGCTGATCCTGGGACTGGCCCTGACCTCCAGGCAGGCGATCGGCGGGCCCTGTCGTCCCCGGACTGCTCATCATCCTGATCGGCCTCGTCGTCGCCGGCCCGTGGCTGACGGCGCAGGCGGCGCGGCTCTTCGGCCGGATCACGACTGGCGCGTCGGCGCTGCTGGCGGCGAGGCGCCTGGCCGACAACCCGGTGGCTGCCTTCCGGTCCGTCCGGGGGATCGTGCTGGCCGTCTTCCTCGGCACTGTCCTGGCCGGCCTGCTGCCGGTCGTCGACTCCATTGCCGCCACCCCGAGCGCGACAGCGCTGCACAACGTGCTGCTGGACGGGTTCACGTCCGCTCCGGTCTGCGGCAACGATGTCAACTGCAACGGAGCAGGCGGGCCCGGTGGCACCCCGGCGGGAGCGACCGTCCTCCAGCGGCGCATCGCGGCGGAAGGGCTGCCCCCGCAGACCGCCGCGACACTGCTAGCCGGCCTGCGCGCGTTCCGGGGCGCCGTCGTGATTCCCGTCTACTCGCTGCCGCAGAGCCGGAGTCAGGGGAGCCCAGGGGCCTGGCAGTCCCGGTTCCGGGCCCGGCGGTTTTGCCGGCAATGCGGTCATGAGCTGCGCCGGCCTGCGGGAACTGGCCGTACTCGGTCAGTGCGCGCCCGGCCGCGTCGCGGTCGAAGTCCCGGCCGGGAACCTGTTCGACGACAACCCGGAGTACAGCACCCAGCCGATCGCGAGCGCAGCGAGCCCGCCGGCGCCCGCCAGCTTCAGCCGCCTGAACCTGCAGGCGCTGCTCGTCAAGGTGAACGGACCCGCCACGCTGGAGCGCGTCCGCACCTACCTGGTGACCCACGTCACGCAGTCCGCGTCAGGAACCGCGCCGCGAACGTTCGGCGAGGCTGTCCAGGCCCGCGCGGGTGTCGCCGACACCGTCCAGCGGCTGGTCTACATCGCGGTCGTCCTGACGCTCATCGTGGCCGGGTGCAGCCTCGCCGTCGCGGTCGGCGGCAGCCTGATCGAGCGCAAGCGGCCGTTCACGCTGCTTCGCCTCACCGGGACGCCGACATCGACGCTGTACCGGGTTGTCTTCCTGGAGGCGGTGCTGCCGCTCGCCGCCGCGACTGTCGTGGCGGCCGGCATCGCCTACGCCATCGCCGTCCTGACGGTCCGCACGATGGCGCCAGCCGGCACTCCGGTGCCCGTTCCCGGCCACGCCTACTTCCTGACCATGGGAGTGGGCCTGGTCGCCTCGCTCCTGGTCATCGCAGCCTCGCTGCCGCTTCTCGGCCGCATCACCGGACCGTCCGGCGTGCGCTTCGAATAGCCGGGCGGGCGGGATTGCGCGACCGGCTGATCCCCCCGATACCGCCAGCGTGCCGTAGCCTCAGAGCATGACCACGCTGACGCTGGAGCAGATAGCCGCGAAGATCGCGACCGCGGAGGCTGGCCTGGCCGCAGCGGCCACGCAGTACGACCGCAACGCGTTCACCCAGATCCGCGACGGATACGTCCGGTACGCCGCGGAGCGGACGAAGCTGATAGCCGCGGCTGCTGCCGCGGACGCTCCGGCCGCCGACTGACCGCGCGCAGCAGGCCCGCGGCTAGGCGCGCCGGAAGCGGACTCGCCCCGGCGGCTACGCAGGCAGCCCGGCTAGCGCAGGGACAGGGCGGCGAGCGCCGCGTTGACGATGGAGCCGGCGTCCAGGTCGTGCGCGCGGTACAGGTCGGCGACCGACCCGGACTGGCCGAAGGTGTCCACGCCGAGGCTGACCGCCGGCACGCCGAGCGCGGAGCCGAGCCAGCTCATCGTGTGCGAGGCGGCGTCGTGCGCGGTCACGACCGGCGCCCGGTCGCCGGGAACGCGCTGCGCAGCGCGCCGGGGATGGACGGCGCGGTCGCGGTCCGCACGCCCTGGCGCAGCGTCCGCTGCCAGGCCCGGTACAGCCGGTCGGCGGAGGTGACGTCCACGACGTTTGCCGCGATGCCCTCGTCGGCCAGCTCGGCCGCGGCCGGCCAGCACCTCGGGCAGCACCGCGCCGCAGCCGACCAGGTACACCGGGGGAGCGCCGTCCGCCGCTTCCTCGGCCGCGTCGACCAGCCGGTAGGCGCCGGCGAGAACCTGGCGGCGCAGCACCGCGTCGCCGAGGCGCTCGCGAGCGGCCTGGAACGGCTGCCTGGTCGATTCCGCGGGTGGTGAGCCGGAAGTAGTACGACCCGGTCTCGGCGGCTCGCCGCCGCCGCCGGGCGCGCCCGGCTGGATGACGCCGGGCCTGGTGCCGGCCGCCCTGGCCCGCGCGACCGACTGCAGCGCCCCGCACAGCAGCCAGTCCAGCGCGACGCCGTAGGCGGGCTCGATGAACGTGACGCTCGGGCAGCTCGAGCCCGACCGACGGGGTGATCGTCGACTGGTGCGCGCCGCCCTCGGGGGCCAGGGTGACCCCGGACGGGGTGCCGGCCACGATGAACCGCGCGCCCGAGTACACCGAGTAGATGAACGCGTCCAGGCCGCGCAGCACGAACGGGTCGTAGACCGTGCCGACCGGCAGCAGCGGCTGGTCGGACAGGTCCCAGGCCAGGCCGAGCTGGCCGAGCAGCAGGAACAGGTTCATCTCGCTGATGCCGAGCTCGATGTGCTGGCCGTCGGGGCCCTCGGCCCACTTCAGCACCGGGTCCTCGCTCCAGGCCCGCCGCGCATCCGGGCTGAACACGCCTGGTCCGGTTGATGAACCCGGCCAGGTTCGTCGAGGTGGCCACGTCCGGCGCGGCGGTCACCAGGTACGGAGCCACGGCCTCCTGCCGGGACAGGTCGACCAGGATCCGGCCGAACGCCTCCTGGGTCGAGAGGGGACGGGCCGCGCGCAGGCCGGTGGCATCGGGCACGACGACCTCGTTCCCGGCATGGGATGCCGGTGCGGCCTGGCCAGGTGCTCGCGCCGGGCGGCAGCCCACTGCCCGGCCGGGGTCATCGGGTCGAAGCCGGTCCCACTCGGTCGCCGGCGGTCAGCCCCAGCCGGCCGCGCATCTGGTCGACCTGGTCGGTCGTCGAGCAGCGCGGAGTGGTTGCGCGGGTTGCCGGCGATCGGCAGCCCCCAGCCCTTGACCGTGTAGGCGAACACGCACGCTGGGCCGGTCCTTCTCCGCGTCGCACGCGCGAACGCGGCCAGCAGCGAGCCGCAGGTCGTGCCCGGCCAGGTCGGTGACCAGGGCGGCCAGCTCGTCGTCGGCCAGGCCGGCGCAGAACCTGCTCACGGCCGCCGGGGCGCCGTCCAGGAAGCGCTCCCGGACGTCGGCCGGGTCCAGGCCGAACAGCGACTGGTAGTGCTCGTTCGGCATCGCGTCGATCCAGTCGCGCAGGGCGGCGCCGCCCGGCCGGGCGAACGCCTGCTGCAGCGCCTGCGCCGTACTTGGCCTCGACGACGTGCCAGCCGGCCGCGCTGAACTGCTGCTCCCACTGGGCGATGCGCACGCCGGGCACGACCCGGTCCAGGGACTGCCGGTTGACGTCGACGATCCACAGCACGTTGCCCAGCCCGTCGGTGGCGGGGTCGGCGACCGCCTCCCAGATGTTGCCCTCGTCCAGCTCGGCGTCGCCGATCAGGGCGATGAACCGGCTGCGCGGCCGGGCGCCGAAGTGCGCGTCCACGTAGCGGCGGGCGGCGGCGGCGAACAGCGGAGCGGCAGCGCCGAGGCCAACCGACCCGGTGGAGAAGTCCGACGCCGTCGGGGTCCTTGGTCCGGCTCGGGTAGGACTGCAGGCCGCCGAACGCCCGCAGCGATGGTCAGGTACGAGCGGTCCAGGTTGCCCAGCAGGTACTGGACCGCGTGGAAGACAGGCGAGGCGTGCGGCTTCACGCTGACCCGGTCCGGCGCGTCCAGCCAGGCGAAGTACAGCGCGGTCATCACGCGTGACCAGGCTGGCGCTGGAGGCCTGGTGACCGCCGACCTTGACGCCGTCCCCGGTCTCCCGGTCGTGGTTGGCCGCGTCCATGATCCGGGTGGCGAGCCACAGCACCCGCTGCTGGATCTCAGTAAGGACCGCCGCGTCGTAGCCGGCACCGTCATAGCGGCGGCCTCATTGCCGGCACCGGCGTCCGGTGCGCCGGCGACCCCGGTTCCTGGCGCTCCCGCGGTCCCGGCCGGGGCGGAAATCGTCTCGTCCATGCTGATTGGCTCCTGGCGTGCTCGGGCGCCCGCGGACTTCATCGTCCGCCGGTCGCGCCGGTGCTGCAACGCTAGCCGACCGGCCGCGGCGGTTCTGTCCCGGTCTGGAGGACCACCATCCTTCAGGCGGGAACGCGCAGTCCCTCCTCCGCGCCCCTTGACGGCTCGTGCTTGCGGGGTTAGCGTCACGGGCGAATCAAATAGGAAAGTTTCCTATTTGATTCACGAACGGCGACCCAGCCGCGCGATGCCCGCTGCCGCGCGGCCGGCCGCGATGTCCGTGTCCGCCCTTCCGCTCCGAGTCAAGGGAACCGCGCATGAGACGACTCACCCCCCTGCTGGCAGCGCTGACCACTGCGACCGCCGCCGTGGTCACGCTCGGATTCACCGCCGCCGGCGCGAGCGCCGCGGTGCCCGCCGGCCACCACGGCTCAGGGCCGGCCGCGAGGCCGCTGCCGTACCAGCTGTTCGCTCCCTACTACGAGACCTACGACACCAGCGGCGGCCTGGCCGCTCAGTCACGGCAGTCGGGTGCGAGGTTCCTGTCGCTGGCGTTCCTGGAGACGGCCGCGGCCGGCTCGTGCACGGCGTACTGGAACGGCGACACCACCGAGCCGATCGCGCCTGCGACGTTCGGCTCCGACATCGCGGCGATCCAGCGACAGGGCGGGAATGTCATCCCGTCGTTCGGCGGCTATACCGCGGACACCACGGACACCGACATCGCCGACAGCTGCACGAGCGTCCCGGCCATCGCGCAGGTTTACGAGAGTCTCATCACCACGTACAACGTTCCCCGCATTGACCTGGACGTGGAGGCGGACTCGCTGACCAACGCCGCGGGGATCAACCGGCGCAACGAGGCCATCGCGATGACCGAGGCGTGGGCGGCAGCGCACCACAGGCGGATCCAGTTCTCCTACACGCTGCCGACGTTCCCGGCCGGCCTGACCGCCTCCGGCCTCGCCGTGCTGCAGAACGCGGTCGCGGACGGCGCGCGGATCTCCACCGTGAACCTGCTGACCTTCGACTACTACCTGGGCACGCAGCAGGACATGGTCGCCGACACCGAGAGCGCCGCGGCCGGGCTGTACGCCCAGCTGCAGTTGCTCTACCCGGCCGCTACGCCGCGCCAGCTATGGCACATGATCGGCGTTACCGAGATGCCCGGCATCGATGACTACGGCCCGGATGAGACGTTCTCCACGGCTGACGCGGTCACGGTGCTGCACTGGGCGCAGCAGCAGGGGATCGGGCTGATCTCCTTCTGGGCGCTTCAGCGCGACAACGGCGGCTGCCCGGGCACGAAGGGTGCTGGCACCTGCTCGGGAGTGGCGCAGCCGGACTGGTACTTCAGCCACGTGTTCGAGCACTTCACCCGCTGAGACCGCGCGGCCGCCGCGCACCCTGGCAGCCTGCCGGCAGGAAGCTGTCAGGGTGTGCGGCTCGGCCCGCGTCAGCCGCGCGGGCCGCGCTCGTCCCGGACGATGGCCAGCAGAGCGCTGGACCGCGCCCGGAACTTGCCGAGGCGACTGCGGATCACGTCCAGGCGCTCGCGGAGCTGATCCAGGTCGGAGACGTCGAGGTGCAGGCGAGCGCCGTTGCGGCCGTGCCAGTCAAACTGGCGCGTGCCGGTGCCCGGCCCGCCGTCACCATCGCCTGAACCGCCGGCGTCCTCGTCGGCCATCTCCCGCGCCTCGTCGATCAGTTCCGCTGCCTCGTCGACCAGTTCCTGTGCCTCGTCCGCGAGCTCGCCGGCCTCATCAGCCAGTTCCTGCACCTCGTCGGCACGCTCCTGTACCTCGTCGGCCTCGTTCTGGACCTGGTCCGCTGCCTCCTGCGCGAGGTCGGCCTGCTCGCGGGCACGGTCCGCCCGTTCCTGCGCCCGGTCCGCGCGCTGCTGTGCCTGCTCACGCTCAGCCGCGCTGCCCGAGCGCCCGGCCCGGTCAGCCTCGCGCCGCGCCGCACGGGCGTCGTGCTGCGCGGCACCGGCGGCCTCGTGCGCATGGTCGGCCGCAGCCCGGGCCCGTTCCGCCCGCTGCTGAGCGCGGTCGGCGAGGCGCTGCGCACGCTCGGCGCCGCGTTCTGCTTCCGCTGCCCGCTGCCGGGCCCGGTCGGCCTGCTCCCGCACCCGGTCGGCGTTCTCCTGGGCGCGGAACTGCGGCGAGGCGGCGTCCTCCAGGCGGGGGCGCCTGGCCAGCCGGGGCGCGGCAGTCCGCCGTGCGGACCAGCGGCGCACCGGACCGGCGCCGAGCGGGACCGGTGGACCGGCGGGACCGGGGACCGGTACCGCGTCCGCTGGCGCCGACTGCGGTCACCGACGTCAGCAGAGATCGCGGGTCGCCCGGTCCCGCGTCCGCTGGCGCGACTGCGGTTACGACGTCAGCAGAGATGGGGTCGCCCGGCCGGAAGCCCGGCGCAGCCTGGAAAACGGCCCGCCGGGCCACGTTGTACGGCTCGCCCGTCTCGGCCATGCGCTGCCGGATGGCGAATTTAAGTGCCTTCTCGCGAGTCATGATCATCTCTTACTCGGCGAGTCTGCCCGCGTCTGCCCGCCAGGATGAATGACATGACAGAAGAAGCGCACCCGAGTCGTGGACCCTTGTCCTCGTCGCCCCGCCGGCGCGGGCCGGATCGAGAGCTCGGAAGCGGGCAGGGAGTGCACTGCCACTAGCGGCAGATTACCTCCGCCCCCGCGGATCACGCCACATCTCGCGCCGGCCAGAGCACGCAGGCCGTCCGGAAATTTTGTTGGTCGTCCAACAAAATCGGCCCCGGGCGCTGACACTAAGCGCTGGCGTCGGCTACTATTCGTAGGTCATGCGGCGCTTCGTATTCATCCTTAGCAGCCGTAGCGGGACCTGATCAGGGCAGGCCGGCGACCCGCTACGGGGGTGAGGCGCTGGCCGCATTGGATTCCTGGTTCCGCTCGCTTTCCGTAGCCCGCCTCGTAGCTCCATGAGCTCGGCCCGGCACGCACAACGCGAGCAGACACGGCACCCAGCGCGCCCCGACCAGCCGGAACACACGGTTTCGCCTCAGCTGGCCTGCCTGACAAGCAACGTTCTGCCGCGAGGAGAGACCGCAGATGTCCAGGACAAGCCAGACCGCAAGCCCCCGCCATGACCGAGTCTGAGGCTCGCGCCCGTCAGCGCGCGCAGGAGGCCGTTCAGGAGGCGATGGACCGCCGTGACAACGGCGGCGACGGGGCGACGGCAACCGACAACTGAAACGGCGCGCGGCGGGGTGCTGCCCGCGCCTCGCCGCGCACCAGGCATTGGCCCGCACCACACTGAAACCGGAGGACGCCAGTCATGAACGCCAGTTCGGAGCCCGAGCTTAACTTCGACATTCACGCCAGCAGCTCTGCAGTTCCCGCGGATCAGCGGGCACAGCTGCTGGCAGCTCCGGGGTTCGGCAGCGTATTCACCGACCACATGGCGACGATCCGGTGGAGCGAGGGTCAGGGCTGGCACGACGCGCGCATCGAGCCGTACGGGCCGATCACGCTTGACCCGGCCGCGCAGGTCTTCCACTACGGCCAGGAGATCTTCGAGGGCCTGAAGGCCTACACGCAGGCTGACGGCTCGATCGCGGCGTTCCGGCCCCAGGCCAACGCGGCGCGCTTCAACCGCTCCGCAGCCCGGCTGGCGATGCCGCAGCTGCCCGAGCAGCTGTTCGTCCGGGCGATCGAGCTGCTCGTCCGGCAGGACCGGGCCTGGGTTCCGACCACCGACGGGCACAGCCTCTACCTGCGGCCGTTCATGATCGCGACGCAGATCGGCCTTGGCGTGAACAAGCCGTCGTCGTCGTACCTGTTCCTGCTGATCGCATCGCCGGTGGCTGGCTATTTCGGCGGCGAGATCAAGCCCGTTACCGTATGGCTCTCCGAGGACTACAGCCGGGCCGCCCCCGGCGGGACCGGCGAGGCCAAGTGCGGCGGCAATTATGCGGCCGCGTTCGCCGGCCAGCAGCAGGCCCTCGATCACGGCTGCGATCAGGTGGTATGGCTCGACGCCGCTGAGCGTACGTACGTCGAGGAGATGGGCGGGATGAACATCTGGTTCGTCCACGGCTCCGGCTCCGGCGCGCGCATCGTGACCCCGGCCGCGACCGGATCGCTGCTGCACGGGATGACCCGCGACTCGCTGCTGAAGCTCGGGCCCGACCTGGGCGTTCCCGCCTCGGAAGCCAGGATCTCGGTGGCCGACTGGCGGGATGGCTGTGCCTCGGGCGACATCACCGAGGTGTTCGCCTGCGGGACCGCGGCCGTGATCACGCCGATCGGCGGCGCCCGCAGCCCGCACGGCGACTGGACCGTCGGTGACGGCACCGCCGGGCCGGTGACCAGCATGCTGCGCAGCGAGCTGGTCGGCATCCAGAACGGCCGCAAGCCTGATCGCTACGGCTGGATGCACGCGCTCGCCTGACCTGCAGTGCGATGACATGAGGCCGGCGCTCCCGCTGGGAGCGCCGGCCGCGTGCTCGCTGAGTGCGGCACAGAAGCCGGCGCGGGGGAGGGTCAGGTCGGCTGACTCGGGGAAGGGCGTTCGGTAGCCAGAGGACATCAGCAGTCATAAATCGGGGGATTTGTGATGAGCAGCGACTACTTCGGGCCAGACGGCTCCGGCTCCAGTCCGTTCGACGACTTCCTCGCCCGCCTCTACGGTGCGTCCGGAGGCCCGCTGCGGCCCGGTCAGCGCATCGACATCACCCAGCTGATGAGCGGCCCGGCCCGCGAGCTGCTCGCAGCGGCAGCGTCCCAGGCGGCGCAGCGGGGCGACGCCGATCTGGACACCGAGCATCTGCTCTGGGCAGCGAGCACGCTGGAGCCGACGCGGACCCTGCTGGCCCGCGCGGGCGTGGATCCGGACGCGCTCGCCCGCGAGTATCGCGGGTCAGCAGGACCAGGACCGCGGCCGCGGCAGGCCACCGCAGCTGACGCCGGGAGCCAAGCGCGCGCTGCTGGACGCGCACCAGATCTCCCGCAGCCTCGGATCCACCTACATCGGCCCCGAGCACATCCTGTTCGCGCTCGCCGTCAACCCCGAGTCGGCGGCCGGGCCAGATGCTGGCGGCCGCCCGCCTGACCCCGGAAGCGCTGCAGGCGGCGCTGCTGGGCCAGGGCCAGGGCCGGGCGCCCGGCCCGGCTCGGGCGGCCGGTCGGACACGCCGACGCTGGATGAGTTCGGCCGCGACCTGACCGCGCTGGCGCGCGAGGGCCGGATCGACCCGGTGATCGGCCGCGACGGCGAGATCGAGCAGACCATCGAGGTGCTGTCCCGCCGGGGCAAGAACAATCCGGTGCTGATCGGCGAGGCCGGCGTCGGGCAAGACCGCGATCGTCGAGGGCCTCGCCCAGCACATCGTGGACGACGACGTGCCCGCAGACGCTGAGCGGGCAAGCGCGTCGTCCAGCTTGAGCTGTCCGGCGTGGTGGCCGGCACCCGGTACCGGGGCGACTTCGAGGAGCGGCTGAAGAGGATCATCGACGAGATCCGGGAGCACAGCGACGAGCTGATCGTCTTCATCGACGAGCTGCACACGCTGGTCGGCGCCGGAGCGGGCGCTGAGGGCGGGATGGACGCCGGCAACATGCTCAAGCCCGCGCTCGCCCGCGGCGAGCTGCATATCGTCGGCGCCACCACGCTGGATGAGTACCGCAAGAACATCGAGAAGGACGCCGCGCTGGCCCGGCGGTTCCAGCCGATCCTGGTGCCGGAGCCGACGCGTCGACGACGCGATCGAGATCCTGCGCGGACTGCGGGACCGCTACGAGGCGCACCATCAGGTCCGCTACGCCGACGAGGCGCTGGTCGCGGCCGTCGAGCTGTCCGACCGCTACATCACCGACCGGTTCCTGCCCGACAAGGCGATCGACCTCATCGACCAGGCCGGCGCCCGGGTCCGGCTGCGGATCAAGACGCCGCGGCATCGACCTGCGCGACCTGGAGCGGCAGGCCGAGGAGCTGCAGCCGGACAAGGACCAGGCCAGTCGCCAGCGAGCAGTACGAGCAGGCCTCGCAGCTCCGGGACGAGATCGAGCGAGCTCCGCCGCCAGATCGAGCAGCTCGGCCGAGGACGAGAGCCGCGGTGCCGGAGGTCAGCGTCAGCGACATCGCCGAGGTCGTCTCCCGGGCCACCGGCATCCCGGTCGCGCAGCTCACCGAGGAGGAGAAGGACCGGCTGCTGCGGCCTGGAGCAGCACCTGCACGAGCGGGTCATCGGCCAGGACGAGGCGGTCGCGCGCGGTCGCCGAGGCGGTCCGCCGGTCGCGGGCCGGGCTCGGCGACCCGAACCGGCCGGTCGGCAGCTTCCTGTTCCTCGGGCCGACCGGCGTCGGCAAGACCGAGCTGGCGCGCGCGCTGACCGAGGCGCTGTTCGGCGCGGACAGCCGGATGATCCGGCTCGACATGAGCGAGTTCCAGGAGCGGCACACGGTCAGCCGCCTGGTCGGCGCCCCGCCCGGCTACGTCGGCTACGAGGAGGCCGGCCAGCTCACCGAGGCGGTCCGCCGGCGGCCGTACTCGGTGGTGCTGCTCGACGAGATCGAGAAGGCGCACCCGGATGTGTTCAACATCCTGCTGCAGGTGCTCGACGACGGCCGGCTGACCGACGGCCAGGGCCGGACCGTGGACTTCAGGAACACGGTCCTCATCATGACCAGCAACCTGGGCTCGGACCTGATCACCAGGCACGGCGCCGTGCTGGGCTTCGCCGGCGATCGGCGAGCTCGGCAGCGCGGGTCAGCAGGACCAGCTGCAGGACCAGCTCATGCGCCGGCTCCGGGAATCGTTCCGGCCGGAGTTCCTGAACCGGATCGACGAGATCATCGTCTTCCGCCAGCTCGACGAGACCGAGCTGCGCCAGATCACCAGCCTGCATGCTGGAGGAGACCCGCCGGCGGCTGCACGCCCAGGACGTCACCCTGGACTTCACCGCGGCCGCGGTCGACTGGATCGCCGAGCACGGCTACCAGCCTGAGTTCGGCGCCCGGCCGATGCGCCGGACGATCCAGCGCGAGGTGGATAACCGGCTGTCGCGGATGCTGCTGGACGGGCAGATCGCTACCGGGCAGGACGTGACCGTCGACGTCCGGGACGGGCAGCTGGCCTTCGAGCCGCAGGCGCAGCACGCCGGCGTGTGAGGTGAACGCCGGCGCTGACGGCTTTACAGGGCGGCCGGGAGCCCGAAGCGGGCGAAGATAGTCTTCACCGCCGGAATCCGCGCCGCCGGAATCCGCAGCGGGCGGGCGGCCGTGGGCAGCCGGCGTCAGGAAGGCGGTCACTGCCGCGATCTTCGTTCCGGACATGGTCAGGACGTCGATCACGGCCGGGACGAAGGCTCGCCGGCCGGCGTCGTAGAGATAGCCGGCCACGGCCAGCTGGCCGTTCGCGGATGCCGGCAGGTGCTTCCACCGCTCGGTCAGCGGCCATCGCACCAGGAACTCCCTGATGTGCTCGTGACCGGAGAACCAGGTGGGGATCGGCGGCATCGACCAGGTCGCGTCCTGCGTCAGCATGCTGATGAGGGCGTCCGCGTCGCCGCGCTCAAGAGCGCTGGCGTAACGCTCGACGATGCCCCGGACGCGCTCGTCGCCAATGGCCTGCACTGTCGTCTGCTGAGTGACTGCCGGCAGCCTCCGCCGGATTCTGGCGCGGGCGCGCTGCAGAGTGCTTGTCACCGCCGCCGGGGTGGTACTCAGCTGGATCGCGATCTCCGCGGCGGAGAATCCGAGCACCTCGCGCAGGAGGAACACGGCCCGCGGCACCGGCGGCAGCAGCTGAAGCGCAACGACGAACGCGAGCTCGATGCTCTCCCTGTGCTCGTACCGCGCCTCGGGCGACAGCGCCGCGGGTCCGGGATACAGCCGGTCGGGGAACGGCTCTAGCCAGACCAGGTCGTCGGCCGGCTCGGCCAGAGTGGCGCCGGGGACGGCAGCCGGGCCGAAGTCGACCGGGAGCTCGCGCCGTGCCCGCTGCCGGGCGACATCCAGGGCGGCGTTGGTGACGATCGCGTACAGCCAGGACCGGAGTGAGCTGCGGCCCTGGAAGCCAGGCAGCCCGCGCCAGGCGCGCAGCAGCGCGTCCTGGAGCGCGTCCTCGGCATCGTGGAGCGAGCCGAGCATGCGGTAACAGTGCGCGCGCAGCTCGGAGTGGTATCCGGAGACGAGCGCGTCGAAGGCATTATCGTCACCAGCCGCCGCTGCGGCCAGAAGCGCCTGCTCGTCCGTGACCGCCGGCCCGCTCTGATTCACGTGCCAACGCTAGCGCGTCCCACATCCTGCCGGTCCGTCGCTGCCGCGCGGGTGGCCACCGCGAACATTTCATCCGTTTCAGCGCTCCGGCAGGTTGATTTAAACCGACTTACCCATTGTCCGAAGTCACCGAACGGATGAAAAGTCAACATCGGTTGACGTCCGGACCTATCACCTTGCACGCGCCAGCTGCAGAATGCCGCGGTCTTCGGACCCGATCTGTCCGGACCGGATCTGTCCGGACCGGGCCTGGCCGCAGCTGAGCCGACTTGGCAGACTGAGGACGACAGGCGGCGACATAGCCCCTGACTCAGCATGCTCGCGCGCGAGCCGGGGCCCGGCTGCGGTTAGCGATACTGTCGATGGGGATTGTCGGATTCGTGATCCGGGCCTCACGCGGCCCGATCGATCTAGAGGCTGGAGGCGCATCCGGTGGGCTGCGAGATTTCCTGGTTCGCTCCGCTGTGCGACGACGACTACGAGTTCCTCGGCGTGCCTGATCCCGCGCTGACGTCCAGCTGGGAGCACTGCCGGGGAGTCGCGCTGCGGGCGGAGGAGGCCGGATTCGACAATCTGCTGCTGCCGTCGAACTACAGCACCGGCATCGACTCGGTAGCGTTCGCGGCCGGGGTGGCCCCGCTGCTGCGCCGCCTTCAGCTACTGGCCGCGGTCCGGATGGGGGAGATGTGGCCGCCGCAGCTGGCACGCCAGCTGGCGACGATCGACGAGATGCTGGGCGGCCGCCTGACCATCAACATCATCTCGTCCGACCTTCCCGGCGAGCAGCTTGAGTCCGCCCCTCGCTACCGCCGCACTCTGGAAATCATGCACGTGCTGCGCGACCTGCTCGACGGCAAGCCGGTCGACGTGCACGGCGAGTTCGTCAGCCTGACGCTGGACCCGCCGCGGATCAGGACCGCCGGCGGCTGCCCGCCGTTCTATTTCGGCGGGCTGTCCGAGGCGGCCAGGGACGTCGCCGCCCAGGCAGCCGACGTCTTCCTCATGTGGCCGGACACCATGCCCGGTGTCGAGGCCGTCATCACGGACATGCGGGCGCGCGCCGCCCGCTACGGCCGCGAGCTGAGGTTCGGCTACCGGGCGCACGTCATCGTGCGCGCCACCGAGGCGGAGGCCCGGATCGCTGCCCGCAGGCTGGTGTCCCGGCTCGATGCCGAGACTGGCAAGCGGCTGCGGGACCAGTCCCTGCACGTGGCGTCGACCGGCCAGCTGCGCCAGGGGGAGCTGCGCGAGCTGTCCGACGACGACGGATTCGTCGAGCCGAATCTCTGGACCGGGATCGGGCAGGCGCGATCGGGCGCAGGCGCGGCTATTGTCGGCGATCCCGATCAGGTAGTGGCCAAGCTGCAGGGCTACGCCGATCTCGGGATGGAGGCGTTCATCCTGTCCGGCTACCCGCTCGCCGCGGAGTGCGACCTGTTTGCCCGGCACGTGCTGCCGCGACTGGACCACGGTCCGCTGCTGCCGCGGGCCGGCGCCCCGGCTGCCTGATCCGTAGAGCCGCCGCACGGCGGGCAGGATCCGCACGCTGGCGCCCCGGCCCGCTCACGCAGCGCCCGGCAGCACCGGTCAGCGCGGGAGCCCGGACTCGCTGACGTGCCCAGGAAGCTTCCGCGAGCCGATGGCGCGAATCGTGGGATGACCGTCGTTGACGCCATCGCCGCGGGCCGAGCAGGCTACGGAGTGTGGACCCGCGCCGAATCGCCTTCGTGATCTTCGATGGCTTCCAGCCGCTCGACCTCGTCGGGCCTTTCGAGGTCTTCCAGCACGCCAGCCGGCTGACCGGCGGCTATGCCTGCGAGGTCGTGGCGCCGATCGCAGGGGCCGTCACGTCCCGCAGCGGGCTTCCGGTGCAGGCCGGCAGCGGAGTCGCTGACCTGGACCCGGGCGGCATCGACACGATGGTGGTGGCCGGCGGCTCCGGGGTGGACGACGCACGAGCCGACTCCTCGCTGGTCAGCTGGATCGCCGCCGCGGGCAGCGGGGCACGTCGGGCCGCGTCGGTGTGCAGCGGCGTCTTCCTGCTTGCGGCCGCCGGGCTGGTCACCGGCCGCCGGGTGACGACGCACTGGGCGCGCGCGGAGCAGCTGGCACGCGAGCACCCCGAGGTGACCGTCGACTGCGACCCGATCTTCATCACGGACGGGCCGGTGTGGACATCCGCCGGGGTGACGGCCGGGCTGGATCTCGCGCTGGCGCTGGTGGAGGACGATCACGGCCGCGACATCGCGCACGCGGTCGCGAAGGAGATGGTCATGTTCCTGCGACGGCCGGGCAGCCAGTCGCAGTTCAGCGTGCCGCTGTGGTCCGCGCAGCCGCGCACCGACCCGATCCGGGCAGTGCTGGCGGCAGTTCACGCGGACCCCGGCGGCCAGCACGGCATCGCCGAGATGGCCGGCCGCGCCGGGCTGAGCACTCGCCACCTGCAGCGCCGGTTCACCGCGGAGATCGGCGTGCCGCCTGCGGCCTATCTCGAGCGAGTGCGCGTCGAGGCAGCGCAGCGCGCGCTCACCGACGGCGATGAGCCGGTCGAGGTCATTGCGCGCCGCTGCGGCTTCGGCACGGCCGAGACACTGCGCCGCGCATTCCACCGGAACACCAGGATTGCCCCCTCGGACTACCGGGACCGATTCCGGTCGGCAACGGAGCTGCGATGACCACCTACGGGCTGCTGATCTTCGATGACGCCGAGGAACTCGACTTCACCGGCCCGTGGGAGGTCTTCACCGCCTCGGCCATGCTGCGCGATCACGCTGACACGGCGCTGCTGATCGCCGAGCGGCCCGGCCCGGTTCGCTGCGCCAAGGGCATGCGCGTCCTGCCCGACTGCACGCTCGCCGACCATCCGCCGCTGGACGTCCTGCTCGTGCCGGGCGGCATGGGCACCCGCCGCGAGGTCGCCAACCCCGTGCTCACGGACTGGATCAGGACCGTGTCGGCAACGGCAGCGTGGACGACCAGCGTCTGCACCGGCGCCCTTCTCCTGCATGAGGCCGGCCCGGCCCGCGGCCGGCGGGTAGCGACACATCATGCGTTCGAGGAGACCTTGCGGGAACGAGGCGACATCACCGTCACCAGTGATGCCCGCTACGTGGTCGACGGGACTCTGGTGACCAGTCAGGGCGTCTCGGCCGGCATCGACATGGCGCTGTGGCTCATCGGGGCCCTGCATGGCCGCGATCATTCCCGCGCGGTCCGCCGCTACATCCAGTACGAGCCCGCGCCGCCGTACCTGGCCGACGAGCCGGGAGCCTGAGATCGCGCGACGCGGCCGCCCGGTCAGGACTGGCAGAAAGACCTGAGGCGAATAGCGATGTCTGTCGCTGTCGCAGTAGTTTCCGGGGTGCCGCCACGTTATATTGCTCGAAATTGAGGTCCGTGCCTGGAATGGGCCGGGACCAGCGAGCCTGTGGGGGGCCGAGCATGAGCCTGTGGGGGGCATCGTCATTTCTGGCTGCCGCGTTACTGAGCGTCAGCCCTGCTGTGCACGGCCCGCAGGCGCACCCGGCCGTCCTGCCGCGGCGGCCGCGCCGTGCAGACGGTCGCCGCGCTCGCCCCCGGCACCAGCGGGGCCACGCCGCAGGCCGTCACCCTGGCGGCCAGCGCCGCGGCACCGCTCAGCCAGGTCGGCGGCACCACCTGGCGGACAACGGTGCTGCTCACCGGCGTCACGGGCGCGTGCCCGACGCAGCGCGGTGACTACTCACTTGCCACGACCTCGCCTGCGCTCCTGCTGAAACCGCAGGCCACCGCCCAGCTTGTCCCCGGTGACGCGCCGCACCCGAAGGCGCACTCATGCGAGGTGACGCTCACCTTTGCCAGCGCGAGACTGCGGCAGGTTCCGGCGACCGCGACGCTCGTGGTGGCGGGGACAGCCGCGGTCACCCTTACGGTCAGCCGCAGTGTCAGCCTGTTCTACTTCCTCGGCCTTCCGGCTATCTTCGGTGCGGTACTCGCGCTGGTGCTGCTCGCCCTGTGCATGGTCTTTACTCTCGTCTGCAACCGCGATGGCAAGCGGCAATGGCCTTTCCGGTTGACGGCTCGCGCCAGGCCCAGCTGGAATAAGGACTTCTGGCAGCACCCGATCTACGCATCCGGTGCCTGGACGCTCAACGACAGCTGGGCGACCAACGTTGTCGCGGCTGTCGCCCTGGTCGGCACTGTGCTGACCGCCATACCGGCGACCGACGCGCTGTTCCGCGGTGTGGCGCTGGACCGGTTCGCGATTCTCAACGCCGTCGCGGCGGGCGTGGCCGCGGCGGCGCCGCTGGTGTTCGGCATCTGTTACGCCCGCCGGCAGCGCCGCTACCCGGGAGTTACCGACAATGCCACGCTCTGGCTGCCGAAGGCAGCAGGCCGCACGACGTTATGACGCTCACCGACCCCGCTCTGGCCGTGACTCTGGCACCCGGCACTGTCGTCAGCGTGGCCGCCGACACGCTGTCCGGTCCGCCTAAAGGGCGCAAGCAGAAGGCGGAAGCGCCGAAGGGCCCTGCCCGTGCGGTGCTGTGCGACGCTACCTGTCGCTTGCCCCGGCCGCAGCGGCGCTGCCGGTCGAGCGCGGAAAGGTCGTGCTCGTCTCGGCGCCGCCGCCTGCCGTGACACTGCCGGCGGGCACGCGGCTGACGACGGCTGACGGCACGGTGGCCGCGCTCAGGGCCGGCGACGTGCCAGCGCTGCTGCCCTCGGGCGCCGTGGCTGACCTGGACGCCATTGACTGGATGCGCCTGCAGGTCAGCGATCCCGCGGTTCCCGGGTATCCGCTGCCCGCAGGCCGAAAACCGGGGGCCCGGCCTTGCTGGGCGGAGTCCGGTGCCGTCGTCACTGTCCCCTGGGGTGCCACGGTGGCGTGCCTGGCCGCCGACGCGCCAGCGCAGGGTGTGCACCTGGACCCGGGACCAAGCTCGACATCCCGCCGCTCACCGAGGTGAACGTCCTGGCCCGCTCGATTGCGCTGCCCGGAGCGGCGGATGTCCTGGTCCAGGGATCCAGCGCGATCTACCTCGGGCGCCGCGACGCCGGTGCCGCGCTCACGATCCCGGCTGCCGACATCACCGCGGCGAAAGACCACCCCGGCGCGGACGCCAGCCTGCCGTTCCCGGTCTGCATCGCGGCGCCGGCCGGCGCCCGTGTCACCGTCGCCGGGGTCGCCTCGGTCGAGCTTCCGGACCGGACATCGGTCAGCGCGCCGTACGCTGCCTGCGAGAAGATCGCGGTTAACCGACTGCCGTTCCGCCTGCCGCAGGGGACGAACTCGCTGGCCGACCCATGGGCATGGTTGTGCTCGCCGCCATGGTCACGATGTTCGGCGCCGGGGCCGAGCTTGGCATCCTGACCGTGCTGACGGTCTGGTTCTCCGAGCTCAGCACTGCCTGGCTGGTCATCGCCTGGCTCGTCGCCGCGTTCGTCGCGATTTTCGCGCTGGGCTACAGCGTGACGGCGATCAGGTCGCTCGCTGATCCGCAGCCGGGGTCGTCGATGAGCAGCACGGCCGGGACGTCCTTCACGCTGTGACCGCGCCCTAGGCCTGCATGAGCGGATTTGCACCACAGGTGCCAATTGAGACGCTAGGCCAGATAGCAGCCATTATCCCTGGGAACTGCCAAAATGGATCGGATGCTGCCAGCCATAGGCGAAACTGATCACCGTCAGCAGCAGCGTGAATATCGCGAGACCCAGCGCCGCGTTAGCGTACCGGGCTACTGATCCTGGCTTGCGGTCACGCAATGCGATCCCGAGCGCGATGCAGCCCACCGGGAAACCGAAGAGCGGGATCAGCCAGCAGATGAGATTGGCGACGGCCCACCACATTGCGCGCGTCACCTTGGCCGGGGCAAGCGCCGGCGCGACCGTGCCTGTCTGGCCGGCCGCGGGCCAGCCCTGCTGCCCAGACCCAGACCAGCCCGGCTGCGCAGGGGCAAATGCCTGAGCCGGAGCGGACTTCGCCTGCTCCTGCATCGGCGGCTTGCCGCGGCTGAGCCAGGCCGTCAGCACCGCACCGACTATCGCCGCGATGACGGCGAATACGCCGGAGATAACCGTTGTCGACATGGCCGGATCGTAAACCATTCAGACCCCGGCAGCACAGACGTTTCTAGCGCCAATGTTGAGCCCTGACCTCGCGAATTACCGTGTCGGGCAACAATTATGGCGATACGCGGTTATTGGGCATGGTGCTCTGGCGCTAAGCGCGGCGGAATTCAGCCCTCACCGGGAATGGCGGCCGCATTGACGCCGGCAGGCGCGAGGCGGCTCAGGATGAGTTCGGTCAGGACCAGAGCGCCAGCCAGGACGGTCAGGGCGGGCCCGAGCACGCTCAGCCCGAAGCTGCCGATGAACAGGCCGACCAGGGCAGAGATGCCCGCGCCGCCCGCAGCAGCCGCGCCGATCTGCCAGGCGATGACATGCTGGGCGCGGTCAGCGCCGAGACGGCCGGGGGTGAGGGCAACCAGGGCGGGGAAAATGCCCGCAAGCGATCCGCCGAGAAGGACGAAGCCGAGCACGGTGAGCACTGGTCCTGGCTGCCACCAGATGAGCGCGGCGGCGAGCACGGCGACGGCGCCACCCCAGCGCACGACGCGCTGATTGGCCGGACCGCGCCGGAGCAGCCCGAGCGTGATGCGAACGGCGGTGAGCGCGGCCCAGTAGCCGAAAGTTGCCAGGCCGGCTGCGGAGGCAGACAGGTGCAGATCACCGCGAGCGAACGTGGTCTCCCATTGCCCGGCCGCGACCTCGAGCCCGGTGTAGACGAAGAACACCGCGATTCCGGCGACGACCACGGCGCGGTAGGGACGCGGCCGGGCGCCTGGCCTGCGGCTCGGCTTCCGGCGCCTGGGTGCCGGGCGCGCCTCGCCGGCTCGGCGCGGGCCGGCCGGGCGGCGGGCGGCGGTGACGGGGCTGGCGGCGCCGCGCGTCGCGGGGCCTGCCGCATACCGCTGCCGGATCCACGCGACGGCCAGGCATCCGTCGACGATCAGGAGCACCACGTAGGCGGGGCGCCAGGAGCCGGTCAGGATAGCGATCGTCACGACCAGCGGGCCGATGGCCGTTCCGACTCCGTACGCGCCGTGCAGCAGATTGAGCAGCCGCTGGCGTCCCGACAGCCCCACCGCGGTATTGAGACCGCCGTCCATCGTCCCGGCGGCCAGGCCGAAGAGCACGGCCACGCCGAGCATGACCCCGAAGACGGGCGCGGCAGCGAATCCGGCGGCGCCGGCCGCGAAGCAGAGCAGGCCGCCGGCCAGCAGCGCGGCCACCCCGGTCCGGCGCATGATCCGGCCGATGAAGACGGTGATCAGGACGGAGCCCGCGGTCGCCGCCAGCAGCACAAGTCCGAGGGCGCCGACCGGGGCGTGCAGGCTCTGCCGCATGGCTGGCCACGCGGTGCCGAGCATTCCGTCCGGCAGCCCGAGAGCGACAAAACTGGCCAGGCTGAGCACGTCCAGACGTCGTTGCACAGCGGCCGTATTCACCGGGACAGTCTGGCGTGCGGTCCGAACCAGGACAACTGCGGCTCCCGGCCGCGGGCCGCGCAGCTCCTCGCGCAGACATTCCCGGGTCGGGCCGATCAGCGCCAGGATGTGAGGATGGCGGACTTCGTGCTCGTGCATAGCCCGGCGACCGGTCCGAGTACCTGGCGGTGGGTCGCGGGACAGCTCGCGGACCGCGGTCACCGGGTGACGGTGCCCGCGGTCCCGCCAGTGGCGACGTCGCTGGGCTGGGCCGCGTTCGTCGGCTCAGTGGCAGCCCTGGCGGACACGAAGGGCCAGCCGGTTCTGGTCGGGCACAGCGGGGCCGGACCGCTGCTGCCGATTATCGGCGACCGGATCGGCGCCGCGGCCCTGGTGTTCGTCGACGCTGACATACCGCCGGCATCAGGCGAGACGCCGCTGGTGCCCGCTGAGTTCCTCGGCGTCCTGCGCGATCTCGCGATCGGCACCAGGCTGCCGCCCTGGTCGGAGTGGTTCGGGCCGGACGCGATGCGCGAGATGATCCCCGATGACAGCCAGCGCAAGATCGTCACCGCGGAGCTGCCGCAGGTGCCGCTGTCCTATTTCGAGTCGCGGGCGCCTGTGCCGGACGGCTGGATGCGCACCCGGTGCGGCTACGTGCTGCTCAGCGAGGCCTACACGGCGCAGGCCGAGCGGGCGGAGGCGGCCGGCTGGCCGGTCATCAGGCAGCCGGGCGCGCATCTGGACCTGGTGACCCGCCCGGAGGCGGTCGCCGAGGCGATCCTGTCCGTCGCGGGCTGACCGCGGGCGTCAGGCGGGCTCGCCCAGCTGCCGGGACAGTTCGGCGGCAGCCTCGACGACCTGGCTGCTGAGCTTGCGGCCCGGCGCCTGCCCGAGGCGGCTCACCGGACCGGACACGCACAGGGCCGCGAGCAGCACGCCGCCGGAGAAGACTGGCGCGCTGACGCTGGCCACGCCTGCCTCCCGCTCGGCGACGCTGGCCGCCCAGCCCCGGCTGCGGACCGCGGCAAGCTCGGCCTCCGGCACAAGTGGCTCTCCGTCTCCCGCGCCCGGCGGTCTGCGCGCCGGCCGAGCCGTGCCCCGGCCACGCCAGCAGCACCTTTCCGCCGGAGCCGACCTCCAGCGGCAGCAGCGCACCGACGGGAACGCTGTCCCGCAGGCCAGTGCCGGGCATCCCTGGCCGCGATGCACAGCCGGTGATCTCCGGACCGAACGTAGAGCTGGACACTCTCGCTGGTGGCCCGGTGCAGGCGGTCCAGTGCCGGGCCGGCGACGCTGGCGAGGTCGAGCTCGGGACCGGCCACCGCCGCCAGCTCGGTCAGCCGGGGACCGAGGCGGAACGCGCCGGATGCGTCCCTCGCCACCAGGCGGTGCGCTTCCAGCGCGACCAGCAGCCGGTGCGCAGTCGGCCTGGGCAGCCCGCTGTCATCGGAGAGCTTGCGCAGCGACTGCGGGCCGCCGGCCAGCAGGTCCAGCAGGGTCACGCAGCGGTCGAGAACGCCCACGCCGGTGGTTGTGCTGCCGCTCGTGCTCGCGCGATGTATGCTGTCCATAGTTTGAACATGCTATCTCATCATGTGAGACAGTGCATCGCGAGCCCGTGCTGGTGAGACAGCGCGGCGCGCCGCTAAGACGAGAGAGGCGAGGCGGACATGGCAGCACGCCTGTTTGACAAGGTCTGGGATCGCCACGTCGTGGCCAGTCCCGAGGGCGAGCCCGCTCTGCTCTACATTGACCTGCACCTGGTGCACGAGGTCACCTCACCGCAGGCATTCGAGGGCCTCAGGCTCGCGGGCCGCCGGGTGCGCCGCCCTGACCTCACCGTGGCCACCATGGACCACGACGTGCCCACGATCGGGCTGGACAAGCCCATCGCTGATCCGCTCGCGGCCGCGCAGATCGCCCGCCTGAAGGAGAACTGCGCCGAGTACGGCGTCACCCTCTACGCGCTCGGCAGCGCCCAGCAGGGCATCGTGCACGTCATCGGGCCGCAGCTCGGCCTCACCCAGCCCGGCATGACCGTGGTCTGCGGAGACAGCCACACCTCAACCCACGGCGCGTTCGGCGCCCTGGCCTTCGGCATCGGCACGAGCGAGGTCGAGCACGTGCTGGCGACGCAGACGCTGCGCCAGCCCAAGCCCGAGGCGATGGCCGTCACGGTCGAGGGCGAGCTGCCGTCTGAGTGCACCGCCAAGGACCTGGTGCTCGGCATCATCCGCGCGCTCGGCGTCGGCGGCGGCGCCGGGTCGGTCATCGAGTACCGCGGTGACGCCATCCGGGCGCTGTCCATGGAAGGCCGCATGACGGTCTGCAACATGTCGATCGAGGGCGGCGCACGGGCCGGGATGATCGCGCCCGACGACACCACGTTCGCCTACCTGGAGGGCCGGCGGCACGCGCCCAAGGGCGCGGCCTGGGAGCAGGCACTCGACGACTGGCGCTCGCTGGTGACCGACGACGGCGCAGAGTTCGACCGGGAGATCCGCATCGATGCGAGCAAGCTCCGGCCTGCGGTGACCTGGGGCACCACCCCGGCGCAGTCGGTCTTCCTCGACGACGTCGTGCCGCACCCGGAGGACGCGGCCACGCCGGCTGCGCGGCAGGCGGCCGAGCGCGCGCTGACCTACATGAACCTCAAGGCGGGCACCGCGATCAGGGACATCGCGGTGGACGCGGTCTTCATCGGCTCGTGCACGAACGGCCGCCTGGAGGACCTGCGCGCTGCCGCGGGCGTCATCCGCGGCCGGAAGGTGGCACCCGGCGTCCGCGCGCTGGTCGTCCCCGGCTCCGCGCTGGTCAAGGCGCAGGCTGAGGAGGAGGGCCTGGACCGGCAGTTCACCGAGGCCGGCTTCGAGTGGCGGTCAGCCGGCTGCTCGATGTGCCTCGGCATGAACGGCGACATCCTCTCGCCCGGCGAGCGGTCCGCCTCGACCAGCAACCGCAACTTCGAAGGGCGGCAGGGTCCCGGCGGGCGCACCCACCTGGTGTCGCCGGCCGTGGCCGCGGCCACGGCCGTGGCCGGGCGGTTCAGCTCGCCGGCGGACCTGTGATGCCGCCGCGCCGCAGCAGCCAGATCATGGCGGGAACGAGGCCTCCGGCCCCAGTCCGAGTCCGACAGCACGCACTGACACCAAGGGGAACCAAGCGATGAGCGGAGTCAAGCAGATCGCCGGCCGGGCCGTGGTGGTCCAGCGCAGCGACGTGGACACCGACCAGATCATCCCGGCCGCGTGGCTCAAGCGCGTGGAGCGGACAGGATTCGGCGCGGGGCTGTTCGAGGCGTGGCGGGCCGATCCGTCGTTCCCGCTGAACCAGCCGGGCGCGGAGACCGCCAGGGTGCTGCTGTCCGGGCCCAACTTCGGCTGCGGGTCGTCTCGCGAGCACGCGGTCTGGGCACTGCAGGACTTCGGCTTCCAGGCGGTCGTCGCGCCGAGCTTCGCCGACATCTTCCGCGGCAACGCCATCAGCTCCGGGCTGGTGCCCGCCCAGGTCACCGAGGAGGCCGCCGCCCGGCTGGGCGCGGCGCTGGCGGCGGCGCCCGAGGCCGAGGTTGTCGTCGACGTGGCAGCGCGGACGATCTCGGCCGGCGCTGACGTCACCGAGCCGTTCGAGCTGGCGGACTACGCCCAGTGGCGGCTCATCGAGGGCCTCGATGACATCGGCCTGACCCTGCGGCACGAGGACGCGATCGCCGCGTTCGAGGCCCGGCGCCCCGCCTGGCTGCCAGCGGCCACGACGACGGGCAGCTGACGAGGCAGCCAGCAGCCGAGCCTGCCTCGCGCGGCCGTCGGCGCCCGACGGGCGGCTACGGCTTGCCCGATGAGCCCGAGCAGGCCGAGCGGACTCGGCGCGGGGACCTCGATCCGCAGCACCTTCTCCGCAGGCCCGAGCTGAACGGTCAGCACCCGGATCGGCCGGTACTGGGCCGGGAGCCCGCGCAGGACCCGCTGCAGCGCGCTGACATACGCGGTCTGGCTGAGATGGGCCGCCTTGTCCTTCTCGGCCAGGTCCGCGTAGCGCAGCGGAAGGCCAGGGCTCGCGCCGGTGGCGATGTTGCCGAAGTCGACGATGTCGATCGGCGTGGTCCCGGCCAGCACGGTGATGACGTACAGCAGCCGCGTGTCGACGGCACCGGCGGCTAGCTGCTCATGCGCAAGCGGTTGCGTGCCGATCTGCCCGCCGCTACCCAGCAGTGCGGCTCCGGTCTGCTTCCGGATCGCCAGGTCGTTCGCGAGGTCTCGCCGGTAGGCCGCCGCGCCATGCGGGGAGACCACCCGGATCCTGATGGTCGCGCTGCCGGAGCCGACGGTCGACAGGACCTCAGGGGCCGCCTGAGCGCCCAGGCTGGTGCCGAACATGCCGCGAACGGCTGCCGTCTCCACGACGACGGTGGAGCTCCAGGGATACGGCGATGAGGGGACAAGCACGCGGACGTTGCTGGCCGGGAATCCGTCCGCCTCGAGCACGGAGCACATGGCCGCATCGCAGGCGACGATCGAGCTGGGGCTGAGCTGCTGGCTGATCCAGGCCGCGGCGACCTTCCGGCTGGCTGCCTCGTGCCGCTGCAGGCTGCTTTCAGTCGTCCTCGCGCCGTCCGCACGCGGCGCACTGTGCAGGACGAACGCTGCAGCCGCTGCGGCCGCGACAACGACGACGGCGCCAGCGGCGACGAGCACCCGGACGGGACGCCGACGGCTTCTCCTGTCGCTCGGACTGGCAGCGGGCGCCGGTGCGACGTGCCGGAGCCGCAGGTGTCCGGCGCCTCAGCGTGGCCCGGCAGCTGCCGTCGGCCGCGTTCGCGCTCCGGCGTGGCTCTGCATGCCGTGCTGGCGGGGTGGGCGGGACTGAGCGCTCCGGCTGCTCGGTCGGCGCGTGCCTGGCGGGCGCGGCTGGCGGTCGTGGCGCGGTGGCGGTGCGGTCGCGGCAGGCGGACGGGCGGTGCGGCCCGGGCAGGCAGCGCAGCAGGCTCAGCAGCGGGCAGGGCCTCTGCCGTCGGCGGAGTTTCCGCTGCGGGGTGCGCCCGGCTGCGCCGGGGCAGCACGTCGGGACCGGACGACAGCATCTGAGCCTCCGCGGCCGGCCCGTAGGTCGGCACGGTGGGCAGGTCCAGGGGAGGCTGCTCGGGCCGCCCCGTGCCTGCGCCGGTGGCAGCCCCCGTCCCGTTCGCGGTCGCTGGCTGCGCGCTTACCGTGCCACTGGCCGGCTCCTCCGCGCGGCGGCGCCGCCGGATGACTGACGGAACCGCCGGGTGGCCGCGCTTCGGCTCGGCCGCTTGCCGCGGCCGCGATCGGCACGACTCTTGCTGCCGTGCTCGCCGCTTCTGTCGTCGGCCGGCGCCGCTTCGGTCACGCGCGCGAGCGGACCCGTTGGCGCGTCGTCCTGGCTGGCTGCTTCCGCCTTGGCTGCGTCGACCGCTGCCTGCATGCGGAGCAGCACGGACTGCGACAACACCGGCCGCCCGGATGAAGCAGGAGCGGACCGGGCCTCGCCCGGCACGCGTCGCCTCAGCGGCTGGCCATCGTCTTCCACTGGCCGAACCCCCCTGGAGAAGCCTGAATAAGGTCACTCCCCACTAAAGGGCACCACAAGATCGATAACTTCTCAACCTCGCTGACTTATCGTGACTTTCCAGTGACCGGCATAGCGCGCATACCGGTGCAAGCCGCTCGGTCAGCGGGTCGTCACGAGCGCGGGTGCTGGCTCGCTGACCGGGAAATTCTCGGAATACCGCACTCTGCTCAGCAACGGACAGTACCTTCTGGTAGGTGGTGTACGTTTCCGTGCGCCAAAACTACGCTCCGTAACGATTTGAGAGTGAAGCTTCCCGGGCAGCGAGGGGGTGGCCCGACCGCCTCCGCCTGCCCGCAGATAGCAGGCAGGTGCGATCCATGGACAACGGCCTAACGCCCCGGCAGCCGGCGGAATCCGCCGGTGTCGCGACCGCGCAGACAGCTGATTCCGCGGGATCGCAGCGGGGGGCTGACTACCCGGCCATCCGCGTGCCAGCGGGTGTGCCGCTGATTGTGGTGCTGCTGGTTCAGGCGCTGCTGTCCGTGCGACTGCTCCACGCCGACACCGCATTCCAGGATGAGGCGGCGTATCTGTGGGCCGGGCACCTCGAGTGGGCGCACCTGGCTGCACGGCACGCCGATCCCGCCCTTCCCGGCGTACTTCTCCGGCGCGCCTGTCATCTACCCGCCGCTGGGCGCGCTGGCGGACAGCCTCGGCGGCCTTGCCGGTGCCCGCCTGCTGTCGCTGGCCTTCATGCTCGGCTACCACGACCGTGCTGTACTTCGTCGCCCGGCGTCTCTTCGGCCGGCAGGCGGCGTTTTTCGCCGCGATCCTGTTCGCGGTCTCCGGGCCAACCCTGCACCTGGGGTCGTTCGCCACCTTTGACGCGATGGGGGCTTTCCTGGTTGCGGTCGCGGTGCTGTTCGTCGTCCGGGCCGGCGGACGGCAGGACGCCGCGGTCAGCATGATCATCGCTGGTGTCTTCCTGGCTCTCGCGAACGCCACCTCGTACTCCACGGCGATCTTCGATCCGGTCGTCATCCTGCTTGCGCTGGTCACGGCGTTCCCGCGGCCCGGCGGGCGGCTCGCGGCCGGACGCAGCCTGATCGTCCTGGCCGTACTGGCAGCGCTGCTGTGCGTCGGGCTGCTGGTCGGCGGCAGCTTCTACCTGCACGGCGTCGAGTCGACGACGCTGGAGCGGGTGAGCGGCAGCGACCCTGCCCTGACCGTGCTGAGCTGATGCCTGGGCCTGGACGGGCCTGATCTTCGTGGTAGCGCTGTGCGGGGTCGCGGTGAGCTACCTCACCCGCGAGGCGCGTGACGCGCACGCTGCTGCTCGGACTGCTGACGATCGCCGTCCTCCTCACTCCGGCCGAGCAGGCATTGCTGCAAACGAATGCGTCGCTGAACAAGCATGGCGACCTCGGCATCTGGTTCGCCGTCATCGCCGCCGGCTATGTCATCGACCGGCTGATCCGGGCCTCGCCGGCGGGCAGCATGCAGACAGTGACCTGCGGGGCCTGCGTGGTCGCGCTGGCCTTTCCGGCCGCACTCGGCGTGCGGCAATCGCGCGCCTTCGCGACCGCGTGGCCGGAATCCGGCGCGTTCGTGGCGATCCTGCGGCCCCTGCTGGCGCGCACCACCGGGCCCATCCTGGTCGAGGATCCCTCGCCTGCCGAGTACTACCTGCACGCCGAGAGCCAGTGGAAACGCTGGTCGAGCACCCGGAACATCGTCCTGTACTCAGGTGCGAGCACCGGTGGCCCGAGCACGGCAGCAGGCGTGGTCGGGGCGGGCGACCCCGCCGCCTTCGCCCGGTTCATCGCCGAGGGCTACTTCACCCTCGTCGCGCTGAACTTCCAGGACACGACGCCGCTGGATCACAGCATCGTCGCCGACCTGCGCAAGAGCCATGACTACAAGATCATCTCGGTCGTGCCATACGGCCCGGCACGCGGCACCTACGTGATCTACCGCTACGAGCCGCACCTGTGAGCGCTCTCACCACCGTAACGAGGAAGCGGCGTGGCCCGGCCCGGCTGGTGGTCCCGCTGCCGCCTGATGACACCGAGAAATACACCTACATCGAGCGCAACCTCGGCTACCTGCTGACGATTCTCGTGGTCGGCTCCAGCTGCCTGGCCATCAGCCAGCTCCGCTTCGAGCTGCATGACTGGGCGCTGGCGCCGTTCCTGCTCTTCACCGGCACCTACATCGCTTACCAGGCCATCACTCTGCCGGTGAACTTCACGGGCAGGGACTTCGACCTGGCCGCGCATCAGGCCCGGATCGCAGCCTGGTGCCCCGCCAGTTATCCCCGGCTCGACATCTTCCTGCCCGTCTGCGGCGAGCCCCTCGAGGTACTGCGCAACACCTGGACCGCGGTATCGGACCTCGTGGCCGCCTATCAGGGCGTGGCCCAGCCGTACGTGCTCGACGACGGCGCGTCCGACGAGGCGCAGGCCATGGCAGCGGAGTTCGGCTTCGAATACATCCGCAGGCCGGATCTGCCCGAGGGCAAGAAGGCAGGCAACCTGCGGTATGCCTTCGCCCGTACCGATGCCGAGCTGATCGTCATCTTCGACGCCGACTTCGCGCCCCGCCGTGACTTCCTGGCCGAGCTGCTGCCGTACCTGGACGACCCGGACGTCGCCATCGTCCAGAGTCCGCAGTACTTCCGGACCAGTCCGCACCAGAACTGGATCGAGAACGCGGCCGGATCCGTGCAGGAGGTCTTCTACCGGGCGATACAGACCGCCAGGAACCGCTTCGACGCCGCCGTCTGCGTCGGTACCTCAGCTGTCTACCGGCGGGTCGCGCTCGAGCCGTTCGGCGGGCCCGACGCTGATCCCGTACGCCGAGGACGTGCACACCGGCCTGGACGTCCGCCGTGCTGGCTGGTCACTGGTCTACCTGCCCATCGTGCTGTCGACCGGGATCTGCCCCGACAACCTGGACGCCTTCGTGCGCCAGCAGTACCGGTGGTGCTCAGGCAACGTCGGCATCGTGTTCTCCAGGCGCCTGTGGTCGATCCCGATGAGCTTCCCGGCCCGGCTGACGTATATCTCCGGCTTCTGCTACTACGCCTACACCGCGCTGCTGGTCTTCTTCGGCCCGCTGATCCCGATCGTGATGCTCGCGTTCCTGCCCGGCGACGTGCAGCTGCGGAACTTCATCATCCTGGTGCCGTCCATGCTCACCGGCTTCGTCCTGTATCCGCTCTGGCACCGGTCCCGGTACGGTCCGTCCAGCTCTGTCCCTGGGCGTCGCCCGGGGCTGGGCGCACGTCTTCGCGATCTGGGACGGCGCCCTGGGCAAGAACATGAGCTGGCATCCGTCCCGGACACCCGGCAGCTCACTGCCCCGGTTCCGGCTTGGCGTCACCTGGTGGAGCGGCGGCGCCGCCGCGCTGTGGCTGCTGCTGGCGGTCTGGCGGACCTGGTCGGCGGGCTCGGTGCGGTTCGCGGTCCTGCTGGTCTTCGGCGTGCTCAACCTCGCGGTCGTCAGCCGTGTCCTGTTCGCGGGAGGCAGCAGCCGATGAAATCGCGCCTCGTGATGCTGATGTCCCTCGCCGTCGCGGCACTGTCCGTTGTCCTCGCCGCCAACAACTTCAGCTACCGGCTGACGCCGGTGACCCCAGCGCACGCCAAGCTGCCGTCGTCACCGGGCTCCTGGCTAGGCGTCTACGAGTCGTCGACGCCGTCGAGCTACCGGCCGATCCAGGCGTTCGGCCAGGTGGCCGGTCGGCAGCCGAACCTGGCAGGCTACATCAGCGGCTGGGCCGAGCCGTTCGGCGGCGCGTTCGCTGCGACGATGCACTCCCACGGCATCACGCCGCTCATCCAGATTGATCCGACGGACGCGAGCATCACCGCGATCGCGAACGGCACCTACGATCAGTATCTCCGCTCGTTTGCCGACAGCGTCCGCACGTTCGGCCACGGCGTGGTCATCGGCTTCGGGCAGGAGATGAACGCGCCCTGGTTCCCGTGGGGTTACGGGCACGTGTCGTCTCAGACCTTCGTGGCCGCGTGGCGGCATCTGGTGACGGTCTTCCGCCAGCAGGGCGCGGATAACGTGTACTGGCTCTGGACGCTGCAGGCCGACCAGGCGGGTACCGGTCAGATCCGGAACTGGTGGCCGGGCCCTGGCTACGTGTCCTGGGTCGGGATCGACGGCTTCTACAGCAAGCCGACCGACACCTTCGCCAGCGTATTCGGCAAGACCATCCACCAGGTACGGGCGCTGACGAACAGGCCGGTGCTGCTGGCGGAGACGGCTGTCGGGCCGCAGGCGAATCAGTTCGCGAACATCATCAACCTGTTCGCCGGAGCCCGGAAGGCCAACGTCCTCGGCCTGGTCTGGTACGACATCGCGCAGCGCGGCGGGGTTGATCCGCAGGACTGGCGCATCGAGTCCAGTCCGACCGCGAGGCCCGCGCTCCAGTACGGGGTTAAAGTCCTCTTCGGGTCGTCTGGCTGAGCCGGTGCCGCCGCTGAGTTACCCGCTGGCGCCGTAGGTCGCCAGGCCGCGGCGGAACGCGGCGATGGCCCCCGGGTGCCCCTCCAGGCGCCAGTCCTGGTGGTAGACGCCGCCGTGCTGGCTCTCGTCGAACCAGACGAAGCCGAGCACGCGGGAGGCGCGAATGCCGGCGAACAGATCCGCCATCTTGGCCGCCTGGCCGGCCAGCTGGCCGATTCCGGTTTCCGACAGCAGCAGTGGCCTGGTCGTCAGCGCCCGTACCTGATTGATGGTCTTGCTGAAGACGCTCGCGAACGTGCTGGACGCGTAGTAGTAATAACCGTCGATGCCGACCCAGTCCACGTAGGCCGAGCCTGGCCACCAGCGCTGAATCGGGCCGGTCATGCCCGGCACGTCGGTGGTGACCGTCCACAGCCAGGTCACGTTGGTGGCGCCCTGCTGGCGGAATAGGGTCACCACGTGCCGCCAGGCCGCGATCCAGGTAGCCGGGCTGGTGTGGTGCCAGCCCCAGGTGTACCAGCTGGCATTCATCTCCGGCGCGAAGCCGATCACGACCGGATGACCGAACGAGCGGACGCTGTCGGCGAACGAGCGCAGGTACTGGTCCTCGCGGCCGGCCGCGACCGCGGACAGGCTTTATGCTGCCCGGATTGATCTGCACGAACGTCGTCGCACCATGATCGAGTGCCTCGGTGGCGAGCCGGACGTAGAACGGGGTGCCGATGGCGGTGTAGTACAGCACGAGGTTCGGCTGACGGCCGACGGTGGCGGCGAATTCGCTGATGGGCTGATAGGACGCGATCTCGTTGGCCTCGGCAACGCCCAGGTATTGCTCCGGAGTAGTGCTGAGGCCGGCGGATCCGCCCTGACCTGCCGTCGCCGATCCGACCCGGCTGGCCGCACCTGAGCTCACGTGCTGAGGAGCGGCCGGCGAGCGGTGAACCGCGACGAGGACGGCTGCGACGGCGACTGCCGCGATGACGAGCGCGACCGCCGGAACTCGCCAGGACCGCCAGCCGCGGCGCTGGGCGGCGCGTGCCGACGCCGCCCGGTGCCGGGAGCCGGCCCGTTCTGCGGCCCGCATCCTCATGCGCCCGCCCGGAGCTCGCGGCGGAAGACCGCGAGGGCGGCCTTATCGTCGTCGATGCGCCATTCCTGGTGGTAGACGCCCTGGTTCTGGTTCTGGTCGAACCAGACGAAGCCGAGCACTCGGGAACTCCGTACGCCTGCGAACAGATCCGGGATCTTCCTGACCTGGAACTTCGCGCCGATGCCCGTCTCGGACAACAGGACCGGCTTGTTCGTGAGCGCGTGCACTTCGTTCAATGTGGCGGTGAAAGTGCTGCGGAATGTACTGGCCGAGTAGAAGTAGTAGCCGTCGATGCCGACCCAGGTCACGTAACTGGCGCCGGGCCACCAGTCCTGAATCGGCCCGGTGCCGTTGCTGCTCGCGTTGATTGTCCAGATCCAGGTGACGTTCGTTGCATCCTGCTGCCGGAAGATCGTCACTACATGCCGCCAGGCTGCGATCCAGGTCTTCGGCTTAGTGTGGCCCCAGCCCCAGGAGTCCCAGTCCCCGTTCATCTCCGGCGCGAAGCCGACGATGACCGGGTACCTCCAGTACCGGACCTGCGTAGCGAAGGCACGCAGGTACTTGTCGTACCGGCCGGCCGCGACGGCGGCCATGCGCGTGCTCTGCAGCGGGTCGATCTGGACGAAGGTGGTCGCCCCATGTGCGCGCGCGTCCTTCGCCAGCCCTGTTTCGAACGGGTCGCCCCATTTGCTGTAGTACAGCACGACGTTCGGCTGCTGGTGGATGGCCGCCGCGAAGGTGTCGACGGGGTTGTAGGAACCTATCTCGTTCGCTTCGGCGACGCCCAGGTAATGGCCGGGCGTCGCGGGAAGCGCCGTCGCGACCGCCGGCGCGATCGACCGGGGACGGTGCACCGCCACGTAGAAAGCCGCGATGAGCGCGAGTGCCACCAGCGCGACCAGCAGCGTGAACTTGTCCGACCGCCTCATGCGGCCTGAGCCTTAACCTGGCGAGTGTGCCACCGGTTGTCGCGCAGCCGGGCCAGCGCGTAGAAGCGGATCGGCATCAGCAGCAGCATGCTCAGCAGCATGGAGACCGGAGTCGCGATGGCGAGTGACAGAAGCTTCTGCCGGGCCGGCATGTCCTGCCGGCCGACCAGGTAAAGGGCGGCCACGACGTACTTCACGACCAGGTAGGCCAGCGCGAAGAGCAGCGCCGTCCGCGGGTGCGCCAGTTGCACCGAGGCGCCGAAGCACAGGCTGACGATGCTCCACACCAGGATGGCCGGCGCGGCGAGCAGCTGGATCAGGCCGATCGTCGGCGACACCAGCGGCCGCCAGCCAAGCCGTGAGTAGGCGAACGGCAGCATCCACCACCACGATCGGGCCCAGCGCAGGCGCTGCCGGAAGGTTCCGTGCACAGTAGCGGGCATATCAGTCTGGACGCGCGCCTGGTTCACTCCGATTACCTCGCCGCGCAGCAAAGCTCGCATTGTTAGCCACCGGTCGTCGCCCGTCCCGCACTCGACCTCGTATTCCGCGAGGTTGTCGTAGAGGATGGCGGACCGGTACAGGGACAATGCGCCGGACGTTGTCTCCAGCGCGCCGAGCATCGACCTGGAGGCGCGCATCATGACGCAGGAGGTGCCGATGTTGATATCCGCGGCCCGTGCGACCAGGCTGTCGTCGTAGTTGCGCACGTGCAGCCAGCCGGTCGCGGCCTGCACCTTGCGCCTGCTCATCGCGCGCAGCAGGTGCTCGAGAGCATCGGGATAGGGCGTCGAGTCGCTGTCCACGGTCAGCACGAACTGCACGTCGTCTGGCTCGAACTGACGCAGGGCCGTTGCGTGGGCACCCCTCTTGCCCCGGTTGTCCTGCCGGATCCAGAGCACCCGCGGGTGATAGAAGGGCTCGACCGGACGGGCTGAGCCGTCGTCCACCACCACGATCGCGTCGATCGGGACGGTCTGGTCGATCAGGCTCCGCACGCAGGCCTCGAGCTTGTCGGGAGGCTCGTTGTAAGCAGGGACGATGGCGATCGTGCGGCCGCGGGCGACCGGGAAGTTTGCGAATCTGCGCTCATTGATAAAGGCGATCAGGCAGACGGAGATAACTACTGCATTGAAAATCCAGTAAAAGGCCAGGGCCGGGCTCTTGCTGAGCTCTGCCGCCACCAGCGCCGTCGCTGACAGCAGAAGGACGACTACGGCAACTGCGAGGATCTTGAACGCCTGCGCACCCTGATGGTAGCCAGCCGGTAGATCAGTATCGCCGTCAAAACCAGCGCTGCCGACCCGATGATGTCCCACCCGGCCAGGTGGGTAATTCTGACCACGAGTTCGTGACCGTCCAGAGCGCCTGCGGCGCGGCCGTCCACGCCAGTCATCATCGGCCGTTCCAATCCGTGCTGGTTCGTACTCGGTTCCGGCGGTGCCTTCCGGCTGGGTCGTGCGGCTGGGCTGCGATCCTGGCGGCGCGTACAGCAGGACGGCGCCGGGATCGAAGGGCAGAGTCGAGCTCAGCTCCCGGTCAGCTGCGTCCGGCAGGCGACTCGGGTCGGTGAGCTGAGTCACAGGCGTTCCCCGGTGGTCGCGACGCCGCGCGTGTCGAAGAGCACGGCGGCGCGGCGCTCGATCTCGCCGAGGTCGAAGGCGCTGTGGGCCTGGAGCAGCACGACCAGGTCAGCAGCATCGATACCAGCGTTCAGGTCGGCCTCCTGCGCCACGGCGATCCCGTCGACGGACCAGGGGGGCGCCAGCGGGTCGTGATAGCTGACCCGCGCGCCGCGTGCGCGCAGCTTGCGGACGACCGCGATGGCCGGGGACTCGCGCATGTCGGCGCTGTCCTTCTTGTAGGTGACTCCGAGGAGGAGCACGCGGGCACCGTTCAGCGGCTTCGCGTGCCGGTTGAGTACCTCGGCCATGCGGTCCACGACATAGGCCGGCATCCGGCTGTTGATCTCCTGCGCCAGCTCCACGAACCGGAACGGATAGCCCAGCATGCGGACCTTGTAGGACAGATAGTTGGGATCGATGGGGATGCAGTGGCCGCCGACCCCTGGCCCGGGATAGAAAACCTGGAAGCCGAACGGCTTGGTGGCGGCGCACCTGATCGCATCCCACAGATCGATGCCCAGCTCGTGGCAGAACACGGCCATCTCGTTGACCAGCGCGATGTTGACGTGGCGGTAGGTGTTCTCCAGCAGCTTGGCCATCTCGGCCTCGCGCGCTGAGGCGGCCCTGACCACCTGATCGCAGAGCTTGCCGTAGAACACCACCGCGGCATCGGTGCACGCGGGCGTGACGCCGCCCACGACTTTCGGCGTGTTGCGGATGCCGAACTCGCGGTTGCACGGGTCGATGCGCTCGGGCGAGAAGGCCAGCCAGAAGTCCTGCCCGGCCCGGAGGCCAGAGCCGGCCTCGAGCAGCGGCCTGACCACGTCCTCGGTGGTACCCGGATAGGTCGTGGACTCCAGCACGACCAGCGTGCCGGGCCTGAGCACGCGGGCTGCCAGCTCGGAGGCGGCCCTGACGGCGGTGAGATCGGGACCATAGTCGGAGTGCAGCGGCGTGGGCACGCAGATGACGATTGCCGACGGCGAGCCGAGCGCGGCCGCGTCGGCAGTGGCCACGAAGCCGCTCTCCAGCATGAGCGCGACGTCCCCTGGCGATATATCGGCAACATGCGACTGCCCGGCCATCAGGCCGTCGGCGACGTCCGTGCTGACGTCATAGCCTGTGACGGCAAGCCCGGACCGAACGGCCTCGGCTGCCAGCGGCAGGCCGACGTAGCCCAGCCCGATCACCAGGAGATCGGGCTCTGCAACTGGCCCTGGGCTCGAGCCGAACGTGGTCGTGACAGAAGTCACAAGGGCCCCCCCTTTGTAAGTCCCACGCACATCTCAGTTGCCGTCCCAGGGCCCTGGCGTGACGGCTCAAGAGACACTAACGCATTGAATTAAGTACTGTTGCTCTATTTCAGCATTCACGTCGGCTATGACCAGGAGTGATTTCGGATAAGTGTGTATTTACACTGCAATCTCACTGTGCGCGCCGTGCGCGGCCGGAGATAGCTCCGGATGAAATCCCGCATAGCCGTGGTGCTCGCGGTCGCGATCGCGATGGTTTCCGTCGCCGTTGTCGTGATCGCGCGCTCGCATGCGGAGGCGGCCAGGCCGGTCGCCCGCGCGACCCTGGCCGCCTGCCCGCGGTCCTATCTCGGGGTCTACGAGCCAGGGGTGGTGCCGCGGTACGCCGAGATCCGGGCCTTCGGCCAGGTGGCCGGGCGCCAGCCCAACCTGGCCGGCTACTACGGCGGCTGGGGGCAGGGGTTCGAGACGGCGTTTGCCGGCACGCTGCACCGCCACGGGATCACTCCCGTCGTCCAGATCGACCCGACCGGTGCCTCGGTCGCGGCTATCGCGGACGGAGCCTATGACCAGTACCTGCGCTCCTACGCCGACAGCGTCCGCGATTTCGGGCACGCCGTCGTCATCGGCTTCGGGCACGAGATGAACGCGACCTGGTACTCCTGGGGGTACCGGCACGTCCCCGCCGCGACCTTCGTGCGCGCCTGGCGGCATCTGGTGACCATCTTCCGCCAGCAGGGCGCTGACAACGTGACCTGGCTGTGGACGGTGCAGGCCGACATTCCCGGCACCGGCCCGGTCCGGGCCTGGTGGCCGGGGAAGCAGTACGTCACCTGGGTCGGGATCGACGGCTACTACTACCGGCCGTCGGACACCTTCGCGGCCGTCTTCGGTACCACCATCACCCAGGTCCGGGACTTCACCCGCAGGCCCGTCCTGCTGTCGGAAACCGCGGTCGGGCCGCAGGCAGGGCAGGCAGCCAAGATCGCCGACCTGTTCCGCGGGATGGCGGCCGAGCGGACACTCGGCCTGGTGTGGTTCGACATCGCGCAGGACGGGGGCATCTACCACCAGGACTGGCGGATCGAGGCCAGCCCGGCCGCCGAAGGGGCATTCCGGCTGGGCGTGCACACCTATATCGGCACGGATAGCTGAGCCAACTGCCCGCCGGCGCCGGTCCGATGCTGTACTGTGTTAACCGGAAGTAACAGCCAGGCTGGCGATGATGCGAGCCTGAAGGCCCGGCGATGAAGCGGGCCGGATCACACCCCAGACAGGATCAGCAGTGTTTGCCATGACACGCAGGTCTGCGGAGACGCCAAGCCTCCGCCACCAGCTCGTACTTATTATCACGTAGCGCGAACCCGCACCGGGCTCGCGCTACCACCTCCTATGCCAGACGGCAGGGAGGTTTTTTGTTGGACGGAGCGCCGCAACGACGCGGACAGCAGCTAACTGAGCAGCACGAACGGAAGAAGAAGGAGTTACCGTGCACGAGCTCACCGGAGCCCAGGCACTTGTCCGCAGCCTCGAGCACGAGGGAGTCGAAGTCGTCTTCGGCCTTCCCGGCGGCACGATCCTGCCGACCTACGACCCGCTGCTCTCGTCGTCGCTGCGGCACGTACTCGTCCGGCACGAGCAGGGCGCCGGCCATGCGGCGGAGGGGTACGCATGGGCGACCGGCCGGCCTGGCGTCTGCATGGCCACCAGCGGGCCCGGCGCGACGAACCTGGTCACCGCCCTCTCGGACGCTTACATGGACTCAGTGCCGATGGTGGCGATCACCGGCCAGGTCGGGACCAGCCTGATCGGCACCGATGCGTTCCAGGAAGCCGACATCACCGGCATCACGCTGCCGATCACCAAGCACAACGAGATCGTCACGTCGGTGGAGCGGATCCCGGCGGCGGTGGCGGAGGCCTTCCACATCGCCACGACCGGCCGCCCCGGCCCGGTCCTCATCGACGTGCCCAAGGACGTGCAGCAGAACACCGGCTCGGTCGACTGGCCAGCCCAGATGGACCTGCCCGGCTACCAGGTGCCGGGGCCGCCCAGCCCTGCCGCCATCCGGGCCGCCGCGGCGCTGCTGCTGCAGGCCCGCCGCCCGGTGCTGTACGTCGGCGGCGGCGTGATCAAGTCCGACTCGCACCACGACCTGCTCCGGCTGGCCGAGCTCACGCAGGGCGCCGGTGACGACGACCCTGATGGCGCGGGGCGCCTTCCCCGACAGCCATCCGCTCGCACTCGGCATGCCCGGCATGCACGGCACCTACCCGGCGGTGTCCGCCCTTCAGGAGGCTGACCTGGTGGTCGCGCTCGGCGCGCAGGTTCGACGACCGGGTCACCGGCAAGCTGGCCGATTTCGCGCCGCGGGCCAGGATCGTGCACGCGGACATCGACCCGGCCGAGATCGGCAAGAACCGCGCGCCGGACGTCGCGATCGTCGGCGACCTCCGGCTCACCATGGCGGGCCTGGCCGACGCTATGGCGGCCGCGCTCAGCGACGGAGGCACCCGGCCGGACACCGGTGACTGGCTGTCCATCCTGGACGGCTGGAAGCGCCAGTTCCCGCTGCGCTACTCGCCAGGACGCCGACGGCCCGCTGAAGCCGCAGTACGTCACCGAGCGGCTGTCCGCGCTGACCGGCGGCGACGCGGTCATCGTGGCCGGGGTCGGCCAGCACCAGATGCATGCCGCCCAGCACTACGGCTTCACCAGGCCGCGCAGCTGGATCAACTCCGGCGGGGCGGGAACGATGGGCTTCGCCGTCCCGGCCGCCATGGGCGCCCAGGTCGGGCGGCCCGGCGAGCCCGTGGTCGCGATTGACGGTGACGGCTGCTTCCAGATGACGGCGCAGGAGCTTGCCACCTGCGCCATCGAGAAGATCCCGATCAAGGTCCTGATCTTCAACAACGGCTTCCTCGGCATGGTCCGGCAGTGGCAGGAGCTGTTCTACGACGAGCGCTACTCCTCAGTCGAGCTCGGCACCGCCATTCCCGACTACGTGAAGCTGGCCGAGGCCTACGGGTGCGTCGGGCTGCGCTGCGACCGGGCCGACGAGGTCGACACCGTCCTGGACAAGGCGCTGGCGCCATCCGACGTGCCGGTCGTGGTCGACTTCCGCACGCACGACCGGGAGGGCGTCTTCCCGATGGTCCCGGCCGGCCGCCCGAATGACGACATCGTGCTGGGCCCGGAGTTCAGCGCGGACGAGCAGCGCGCGGCGACGCGCAGGGAGATGGGAATCTGATGACGACGCACACGCTGTCGGTGCTGGCCGAGAACAAGCCCGGTGTGCTCTCGCACATCGCCGGCCTGTTCTCCAGGCGGGCCTTCAATATCTCCTCCCTCGCGGTCGGGCCGACTCAGGACGAGCGGGTCAGCCGGTTCACCATCGTGGTCGACGGCGCCTCCACGCCCGTCGACCAGGTGAGCAAGCAGCTCGAGAAGCTCGTCCGGGTGCTCAAGGTCGTGCGAGCTGTCCGAGGGCGCCGCGGTGGAGCGCGAGCTCGCCCTCATCAAGGTGCGAGCCGACCCGGCGCTGCGCGGGCAGCTGCTCGAGGTGGCCGGCGTGTTCGGCGCCAGCGTGGTGGACATGAGCCCGACGACCCTGGTGCTGGAGGCCGTCAGCAGCCCGGCCAAGCTGGACGCCCTGCTGGCCATGCTCGACTCCTACGGCACCTGCGAGCTGGTCCGGACTGGCCGGATCGCGCTCGCACGGGGTGCGAGCGTCGATCACCGATGGCGGCCGGCCCTGCAGGCAGTTCCCGATGCGGCTGACACTGCCGCCTGAAGACCTCGTTCCCGGCAATTAAAAGATCTTGATTTCGAGAGGACGTTCCGACCATGGCCACCGTGTACTACGACACCGACGCCGATCTCAGCCTGATTCAGGCCCGCAAGATTGCCGTGCTCGGCTACGGCTCCCAGGGCCACGCGCATGCGCTGAGCCTGCGCGACTCCGGCTGTGAGGTGCGGGTCGGGCTGCCCGAGGGCTCCCGCTCGCGCAAGCGCGCCGAGGCCGCCGGCCTGCAGGTGACCACGCCGGAGCAGGCCAGTGCCTGGGCGGACCTCATCATGGTGCTCACCCCGGACACCACCCAGCGCGGGCTCTACGCCCGCGCCATCGAGCCCAACCTCAAGGCCGGCGACGCGCTGTTCTTCGCGCACGGCTTCAACATCCACTTCGGCTACATCACCCCGCCGGAGAGCGTCGACGTGGCCATGGTGGCGCCGAAGGCGCCCGGCCACCTGGTCCGCCGGCAGTACGAGGACGGACAGGGCACTCCGGTGCTCATCGCGGTCGCGCAGGACGCCACCGGGAACGCCTGGGAGCTGGCCAAGTCCTACGCTGCCGCGATCGGCGGGACGAAGGCAGGAGCGCTGGTCACCACGTTCAAGGAGGAGACCGAGAGCGACCTGTTCGGCGAGCAGGCCGTGCTCTGCGGCGGTGTGACCGCGCTGGTCAACGCCGGGTTCGAGACCCTGGTCAACGCTGGCTACCAGCCCGAGGTCGCCTACTTCGAGTGCCTGCACGAGCTCAAGCTCATCGTCGACCTGATGTACGAGGGCGGCGAGTCGTGGATGCGGTACTCCGTCAGCGACACTGCCGAGTACGGCGACCTGACCCGGGGCCCGCGGGTGATCGGCGATGCCACCAAGCAGGCGATGGCCCAGCTGCTCGCCGACATCCAGTCCGGTGAGTTCGCCCGCGAGTGGGTGGCCGAGGACGACAACGGCCGCCCGAACTTCACCAAGCTCCGCGAGGAGGCGACGACCGCTCAGATCGAGCAGGTCGGCAAGCCGCTGCGGAAGATGATGACCTGGCTGAACCCGGCCGCGAAGGAGATGGACGAGTAATGGGGGGCGACGTAACGGCGGGCGAGGTAGCCGCCGAGCCCAAGCACGCAGCCCGGACGCACGTCGTCACCCATCTGCCGGGCGACGGCGTCGGCCCGGAGGTGACCGAGGTAGCGCGGGCCTGCGTGGACGCGGTGGCCGGGCGGCACGGCTTCGGCATCGACTGGCGGAACTGCAACCTGGGCGGCCAGCACTACCTGCAGACCGGCGAGGTGCTGCCGGACGCGGTGCTGGAGGAGCTGCGCCGGTCCGACGCGATCCTGCTCGGCGCCGTCGGCACTCCGGAGGTGCCGCCGGGCGTACTGGAGCGCGGGCTGCTGCTGCGGCTGCGGTTCGAGCTCGACCTGTACATCAACCTGCGCCCGTCCAAGCTGCGGCCGGGCGTCGCAGGTCCGCAGCTCACCGGCACGCACGGCAGGCACGAGCTGGCCGATGTGGACTTCGTGATCGTGCGGGAGAACACCGAGGGCCTGTACGCGGGCGCCGGCGGCACCGTGCACCGCGGAACCGAGTTCGAGACCGCCACCGAGGAGTCGCTGAACACCTGGGCCGGCGTCCGGCGCTGCGTGCGGTACGCCGCGCAGCTGGCCGCCAGCCGGTCCGGACGGCTCACCCTCGTGCACAAGACCAACGTGCTCACCCATGCCGGTGACCTGTGGTCCAGGATCGCGCGCGAGGTCGCGGCCGAGGATGGCGTCGAGCTCAGCTACGCGCACGTGGACGCGGCCTGCCTGTGGATGGTCGACGACCCGAAGCGGTTCGACGTGATCGTCACCGACAACCTGTTCGGCGACATCATCTCCGACCTCGGCGCCGCCCTGACCGGCGGGCTCGGCTACGCACCGAGCGGGAACCTGAACCCGGACCGCACCGGGCCGTCGGTCTTCGAGCCGGTGCACGGCTCGGCGCCGGACATCGCGGGCCAGGGCCTCGCCAACCCGGCGGGCGCGGTGCTGTCGGCCGGGCTGATGCTCAGCCACCTCGGCGAGGACGCGGCAGCGGCCGAGCTGGACGCGGTCGTCACCTCGGTGCTGGCCGCCGGGGAGCCTGCCAGCACGGGGGAGTGGGAGAAGGAGCTGCTCGGCCGGCTGACCAGCGGGGGGACGTCATGACTGCGGACAGGACTGCTCAGACGGGCACTGACCGGGGCGCGGTACTGACGCCGAAGGTCGAGATCTACGACACGACGCTGCGGGACGGCTCGCAGCAGGTCGGCCTCGACCTGACCGTCGCGGACAAGCTGCGGGTGGCGGTGGCGCTTGACTCGCTCGGCGTCGACGTTATCGAGGGCGGCTGGCCCGGCTCGAACCCCAAGGACGCCGAGTTCTTCGAGCGCGTGAAGCGACTGGAATTCCGGCACGCGACAGCTGGCCGCGTTCGGCGCGACCCGGCTGCCCGGCCGGAACGTCGAGGATGACGCATCGCTCGCCGCGCTGCTGCAGGCGGAGACCCCGATCGTGACGCTGGTCGGCAAGTCCTGGACGCTGCACGTCGACGAGGCGCTGCGGACCACCAGGAGCCGAGAACCTGGCCATGGTCGCCGATTCTGTCGCCTACATGGCCGCGCACGGCCGGCGCGTGGTCTTCGACGCCGAGCACTTCTTCGACGGCTACCGCGCCGACCGCGGCTACGCCCTGGACGTACTCGCGGCGGCTGCCGAGGCTGGCGCCGACACCCTGGTGCTGTGCGACACCAACGGCGGGACGCTGCCCGACGACGTCGGCCGCATCGTGGCCGAGGTCGCGGACCGGTCCAGGACCGCGATCGGCGTGCACTTCCACAATGATGCGTCGTGCGCGGTGGCCAACTCGGTGATCGCGGTCGCGGCCGGCGGGCTGCACGTGCAGGGCGCGGCCAACGGCTACGGCGAGCGGTGCGGCAACGCCGACCTGTTCTCGGTGATCGCCAGCCTGGAGCTCAAGCGCGGCCACTCGCTGCTGCCGGACGGGCGGCTGACCGCGCTCGCCTCGACCGCGCGGACGATCGCGGACCTCGCCAACCTGCCGTTCGAGACCAGGCAGCCGTACGTGGGGCCGTCGGCGTTCGCCACCAAGGCCGGGCTGCACGCCTCCGCGATCGCCCGGCGGCCGGACGCGTACTCGCACATCGATCCCGGCATGGTCGGCAACAAGGCACAGGTACTGGTCAGCGAGCTGGCCGGGCGCAGCAACGTGCTGGCCAAGGCCGCCGAGCTCGGGCTCGACCTGTCCCACGACCCTGGCCTGGCCGGCCAGGTCCTCGAGCAGGTCAAGGAGGCCGAGCACCGCGGCTACGCGTTCGAGGCCGCCGATGCCTCGTTCGAGCTGCTCGTCCGCAAGAGCGCGGGCGTGCTGCCGGCCTGGTTCGAGCTCGAGGGCTACCGCGTGGTCATCGAGCGAGCCAACGCGGCCGACCGCAGCGAGGCGATCGTGCGGCTGCGGCTCGGCGACGACCGGATCGTGGCGGTCGGCGAGGGCGTCGGCCCGGTGCACGCGCTGGACCAGGCGCTGCGCCGCGGGCTGTCCGAGGTCTACCCGGAGCTGGCCGGCATCCACCTGGTCGACTACAAGGTGCGCATCCTGGACGGCCGCGCTGCCACCAGCGCCGTCACCAGGGTCATGCTGACCTCGGCCGACGCCGACGGAGAGTGGACCACGGTCGGCGTGTCCGACGACATCGTGACCGCCTCCTGGGAGGCGCTCACCGACGGGATTGCCTACGGCTTGCTGCGGGCCGGCGCTGAGCCGCTTGCGGAAGATCAACTAACGCAGCCCGGCACCCCGCGCGGGGCGGCCGAGCCCAAAATTTCGGAGGCCGTATGAGTTCCAACCTGCCCCGGCCGCGGTCCGGCCCGCTCACGACCGGGCCGTCGCGCGCCGCCGCCCGTGCCATGCTGCGCGCCGTCGGGCTGTCAGGAGGAGGACCTGGAGCGGCCGCAGGTGGCCGTCGCGTCATCCTGGAACGAGGTAACCCCCTGCAACGTCCACCTCAACGGGCTGGCCGCGGCGGCGAAGGAGGGCGTCAGGCAGGCGGGCGCGGTCCCGCTGGAGTTCGGCACCATCGCGGTCTCGGACGGTATCTCGATGGGCAGCGAGGGCATGAAGGCCTCCCTGGTCAGCCGCGAGATCATCGCTGACTCGGTCGAGCTGATGGTCAACGCCGAGCAGTTCGACGCCCTGGTGACGATCGCCGGCTGCGACAAGTCCCTGCCGGGCATGCTGATGGCCTGCGCCCGGCTGGATATCCCGTCGATCTTCCTGTACGGCGGGACGATCCTGCCCGGCTGGGTCCACGGCAAGTCCATCACCATCCAGGACGTCTTCGAGGCCGTCGGCGAGCACTCGGCCGGAGCCATGTCGGACGCCGATCTGCTCGGCGGTCGAGCGCGCCGCCTGCCCGGGCGCGGGCTCCTGCGCGGGCATGTACACCGCGAACACGATGTCGGCCTGCGCCGAGGCGCTCGGCATGACGCTGCCGGGCGAGTCGACCGCGCCTGCGGTGTCGGCTGAGCGGACCGACCTGGCCCGGCGCAGCGGCGAGGCCGTCGTGCGCGCCCTGGCGGCCGGGCTGCGGCCGCGGCAGATCATGACCAGGGCCGCGTTCCTGAACGCGGCAACGGTCGTGATGGCGACCGCCGGGTCTACCAACGCGGTGCTGCACCTGCTGGCGATCGCGCGCGAGGCCGGGGTCGAGCTGACCATGGAGGACTTCGACGAGGTCAGCAGGCGCACCCCGGTGATCGCCTCGATGCGCCCGTCCGGGCTGTACGTGATGAGCGAGCTCGACCAGGTGGGCGGCGTTCCGGTCATCCTGAAGGAGCTCCTGTCGGCAGGACTGATCGACGGCGACGCGGTCACGGTCAACGGCAGGACGCTCGGCGAGAACGTGGCCGACGCCTTCGAGCCCGACGGCAAGGTGGTCAGGCCGGTCAAGGACCCGTTCAAGCCGGACGGCGGCCTGGCCGTGCTGCGGGGCAACCTCGCGCCTAAGGGCGCCGTCGTGAAGACGCCGGGTATCGAGTCGCTGCGGTTCGAGGGCACGGCCCGCGTGTTCGAGCGCGAGGAGGACTGCTTTGCCGCGGTCACCGAGGGCAAGGTCAGCAAGGGCGACGTGCTGGTCATCCGGTACGAGGGGCCGAAGGGCGGCCCGGGCATGCGGGAGATGCTCGCGGTCACGGCCGCCATCAAGGGCGCCGGGCTCGGCAAGGACGTCGTGCTCGTGACGGACGGCCGGTTCTCCGGTGCCACATTCGGGGCCTGCGTCGCGCATGTCGCGCCCGAGGCCTACGAGGGCGGGCCGATCGGTCTGGTCGCCGACGGCGACCGCATCGTGCTCGATGTGGTGGAGCGGCGACTTGAGGTGCTGGTCGACGACGCCGAGCTGGAGCGGCGCAAGGCTGACTGGAAGCGGCCGGAGCCGAACTACACCACCGGCGCGATGGCCAAGTATGCGGCGCTGGTGTCCGGAGCCGACACCGGGCGCGGTCTGCACGGTTCCCGGCAGCTGAGGCGCGGTCAGCGCGCGGATCCGCGCGCGTCAGCCGGCGGAGCACGGTGCCCTGAGCGGGGGCCCGCGCTCCGCCGTTGCGCTGTCCGCGGGCGAGGTGCGGGAGGCCGGTGTGGCGTTGGTCACGTGACCGGCCGGGCACAGAGGGTAGCCGCTGCTCGGGCAGCGGAAGCTGCCCGGCACCGGCTTCCCGGCGGCTGGAGCAGGGGAATCAGGATTCGCCCGATACACGTTGGAAACATTCGTCGGTCACACTTAGGCCCGGGTCGTGACGGCCGATCCGATATGGGCGGCAACCGCGCGGGCGGCTGGTCGTGACCACTGCTTCCGGCTGCCCCCGGCAGCCAGCCCGGCTGCTCGCGCAGCCCCTCCTGCAGGCGCTCATATCTACCCGAGGGGTGTACAGAAAGTGACCGAGACCACAAGCGCGGGCAACGCCGTGGTGATCGAGGCCGATGTTCGTGAGGGTACTTACGGCGACAAGATAGCGACGATCGAGCCGGGCGGGGCCGAGTACATCCCGCTCAGCGAGCGGCACGGCAAGCCGCTGCAGCAGTTCTGGACCTGGGTATCGCCGAACATGGAGTTCGCGACGATCTTCGTCGGCGTCATCGGCGTGTGGTTCTTCGGGCTGTCGTTCTGGCTGGCGGCCCTGGCCATCCTGCTCGGCACCGCGCTCGGCTCGGTCTCGATGGGCGCCCTGGCGGCCCGCGGCCCGCTGTTCGGCGTCCCGCAGATGGTCCTGTCCAGGATCGGGTTCGGCTGGCGCGGCAACATCCTCCCGGCCGGCGTCAACGCGCTGGTCGCGGGTGTCGGCTGGTTCGCGGTCAACAGCGTCAGCGGCGCGTTCGCGCTGAGCGCCCTGTTCGGCTGGAACGACAAGATCTGCCTGCTGATCATCGTGGTCATCCAGCTGGCGGTGGCGTTCTTCGGGCACAACCTGGTGCACGCCTTCGAGCGGTGGGCATTCCCCGTCCTGGTGGTCGTGTTCGCCATCGCATCCGTCGTGATCCTCAGCAAGTCCCACCCGGGCACCCACGTCAGCCCGATCCCGGGCGGCTCGCTCGGCGGCTGGCTCATCACCTTCGGCGCGGCCTTCGGATACGCGGCGGGCTGGAACCCCTACGCCAGCGACTACACCCGCTACCTGCCGAAGGACACCAACCGGAGGGCCACCGGGCTGTGGGCCGGTCTCGGCGTCTTCATCTCCTGCCTTGTGCTTGAGGTCGTCGGGGCGGCCGCGGCGACGATTACCAGCATCGACAAGTACGCCAACAACCCGACCGCCGGATTCGTCAGCAACCTGCCGACCTGGATCGGCGACATCACCCTGCTGGCGATCGCGCTCGGCGCGATCTGCGCGAACGCGCTCAACGTGTACTCGGGCTCGATGTCCTTCCTGGCACTCGGCGTCAGGCTGCCGCTGACGCTGCGGCGGGCGATCGTGGCCATCGTGTTCGGGATCGCGGGATTCTTCGTGGCGCTGTCCGGGCTCAGCGATGCCGGCACGAAGTACAACAACTTCCTGCTCGTGATCGCGTACTGGATCGGCCCGTGGCTGGGCGTCTTCTTCGCCGACCAGTTCCTGCGGCGCGGCAAGCGGGTGGACGGGTTCCTGTTCGACCGCAGGCACAACCCGTGGGCCGGGTTCGCGGCCATGGCCATCTCGATCGCAGTGTCGATCTGGCTGTTCGCCAACCAGACCGACTACGTCGGCGTGGTCCCGAAGCATCACCCTGCCTTCGGCGACCTGACCTTCGAGGTCGGCTTCGTGCTCGCGGCCGTGCTCTACGCGCTTTTCTTCCGCCTGCAGGGAGAGAGCAAGGTGCAGGAAGTGCTGGAGATCCCGGGCGAGACCGAGGCGCCTGCGGTGCACGCCTGAGAACAGCTGCCATCTACACTCGTGTAAAAGCCGGGAAGCCGGCCTGAGCGCAGTCCGGGAGCTGCCGGTGTCCGATGCCGATCATCGCGCGGCAGGCGCGGGCTCCCGGCGCGCCGCCGGACAGCTGGAGGCGGCGGCTCTGGCGGTCCTGCAGTCGGCGGGCTCTGCGCTGACGCCGGGACAGGTCAGGGACCGGCTCGGCGACGACCTCGCTTACACCACCGTCGTGACGATCCTGTCGCGGCTGCATGCCAAGGGCGTGCTGACCCGGCTGCGGTCCGGGCGCGCGTACAGCTATGCGCCGGTCGCGGATGAGCCGGGCCTGGCCGCCCGCCGGATGCGCGGCGTGCTGGACGCCGAGGCGGACCGGGAGGCAGTGCTCGCCCGGTTCGTGTCCGGTCTGTCGGCTGAGGACGAGCAGGCGCTGCGCCGGATGCTGGCCGCCCAGCAGAACCCGGAGGCCTGAGGTGCCCGGATGCATGTGCTGATCTACGTGCCGCTGCTCGTCCCGGTGCTGGCGGCGGTCTGTGCTCGGCCGCTGGCCGAGCGGCTGCCGCCGAGGACGGCAACGTGGCTGCTGACGGTGAGCGCCGTCGCACTGGCCGCGGCGAGCGGCGCGGCGCTCGGCCTGCTGGCGATGGCCGCGGCGATGCGACTGCCGGTGATCGACTCGCTGGGCGGCATGTCGCTGGCGGCCGTGCTCCGCCTCGACCCGGCGCCGCTGCCGCTGGGCGTGATCGCCGGCGCGTTCTTCCTCACCGCCGCGCTCGCGGCAGTGCGGGCGGCGTGGCTGCGCACCGCGGCGCTGATAGCCGTGCGGCGGCAGGCGCGCTGGCTGTCCGGCGACGGCCAGGTCGCGGTCGTGCAGGACGACAGCGCCGACGCGTACGCCGTTCCGGGTCCGCGCGGCAGGATCGTCATTACGACCGGCATGCTGGCTGCTCTCAGCGAGGCCGAGTGCGGAGTCCTGCTGGCGCACGAGCGGGCCCATGCGGCCGGGCGGCATTACCTGTTCACCGCGCTGGCCCGGCTGTCCGCGGCCGCTAACCCGCTGCTGCGCCCGATGGCCGCTGCCATCAGCTACAGCGTGGAGCGGTGGGCTGACGAGCGGGCGGCGGTGGTGTCCGGGAGCAGGCTGCTGGCCGCCCGCGCCATCGCGAAGGCGGCCCTGGCTGCCGCTGGCGCACCGCCCGCCCGGATGAGTACAGCCGGCGTGCTCGCGGCGGTCCCGGGCCGGGCCGAGCTGCGCAGGGCGGGCTCCGTGCCCCGCCGCGTGGACGCACTGCTCTGCCCGCCGCCGCCGCGCCAGATCATGCTGCTGCTCCTGGCGATCGCCCTGGTCGCGGCGGCCGGGCTTGCTGCCTTCCACGCGGCCGGAGACCTGCACGCGATGGTCGAGTTCGCCCAGGCCGCAGCCGTCTCCTGAGCAGGCGCGGGGTCTAGCAGCTGTGATCTGACTCGCGAGCCTGCTCCTGCTGGGTGACTGCTGCCGCGTCACGCGGTTCGCGGCGCTGCTGGCGCAGCCGGATGACGATGAAGGCCGCGATGGCGCCGACCACGATGGCGGCCAGCACGTAGCCGGCCACCGAGAGGCCGTGCGCGACGCTGTGCCAGGCCGATCCGACGCCGTAGCCGACGCAGGCGAGGACGCTGGCGTAGACCGCGGTGCCGATGAGGCTGAGTACCCCGAACCGCAGGGCCGGCACGCCGGTGAGCCCGGCGACGACCGAGGTGAACGAGCGGACGAACGGCAGCGTCCGGCCGACCGGGATGGCCCATGACCCGCGCCCGGCCAGAAAGCGCTCGGCCCGGTCGATATCGCTGCGGGTAATGAGGAGGTACCGGCCCAGCCTCTCGATCAGCGGGCGCTCGGCGACCCGGCCGACCCCGTAGGAGACAAACGAGCCGGCCACCTCAGCGACAGTGCCGAGGACAATGACCAGCGCCAGGTTCAGGTGGCCCTGGTAGGCCAGGACACCGGCGAAGCCGAACGTGATCTCGGACGGAATCGGGACGCAGCAGGCCTCCAGGAAGCCCAGCAGCATCACGGCGGCATAGCCGGCGTGCGTCAGAAACGAGTCCATGAGTGTCCTTCGCGGCGCCGGTCGATGCGCGCATCCGTCCCGGCTCTTCTACAGGCGTGTAGATACAGTACCCGGTCGCCCGGCGCCGAGTCCCGGCGGACCCCGGGGGAGTTCGCGGAATCCGGCCGCTACTGCCGCAGGAAGGTGACCGGCTCCTCGGTGCCGTGCCAGCTGACGGTGTGCCGGGCCGGCTCGGCCCTGGCGATGATCTGCCCGCCGCGCAGCACCAGCGTGCGCGGCGCGACCAGCGCGCAGCGCGTCCGCCTCGGACGGGGCGTCGAAGACGACGAGGTCAGCGGGCCCGCCGGTGCGCAGGCCGTAACCGGACAGGCCAAGTGCGGCGGCCGGATTGACGGTGATCATGTCGATCAGCCGCCGCAGCTCCGCGTCGCCGGACATCTGGCCGAGGTGCACGAGCACGAACGCGGCCTGGAGCGGGTCGCCGTAGCCGAGCGGGTACCACGGGTCCATCACCGAGTCGTGCCCGACGCAGACATTGACGCCGGCCTCCTGCAGCTGCTTCACCCTGGTCAGGCCGCGGCGGACGGGCCCGGTGTCGAACCGGCCCTGGAGCACGGAGCTGTCCAGCGGGTTGGTGACCATGTGCAGCCCGGCCCTGGCAATGTTGCTGATCAGCCGGTAGGCGTACGCGCCGTTATAGGAGTGCATGGCAGTGGTGTGGCTGGCGGTCACCCGGCCGGACATGCCGCGCCTGATGGTCTCGGCCGCCATCACCTCCACGAACCGGGAGTGATCGTCATCAGTCTCGTCACAGTGGATGTCGACGCGCAGGCCATGCTCGTCGGCCAGGGCCATCGCGAACTTCACTGACTCGACCCCGTCCTCACGGGTGAGCTCGTAATGCGGGATGCCGCCGACGACGTCGGCCCCGAGCTCGACCGCCTTGCGCATCAGCGCCGTGCCGCCGTCGAAGGCGAAGATGCCCTGCTGCGGGAACGCCACGAGCTGCAGGTCGATCAGGCCGCGGACTTCCTCGCGCAGGTCGGCGAGAGCGCGCAGCGCGGTGAGCTCCGGGTCGCACACGTCGACATGGCTGCGCACGTGCTGGACGCCGCAGGCCAGCTGCCAGCGCAGCACCTGGCGTACCCGGCTCTGGACATCGTCATAGGTCAGGTCGGCCACCCGCTCGGCCCAGACCGCGATGCCCTCGAACAGCGAGCCGGAGACATTAGGCCGGGGCTGCCCGACCGTCAGCACCGCGTCGAGGTGGATGTGCGGCTCGACCAGCGGCGGCGTGACGAGGCGTCCGGCCAGGTCGATGGTCTGCGTCGCGGTCGTGCTCGCGTCCACGGCCGTGAGCACGCCGCCGGCGACCCCGAGATCGGTCAGTGTCTCAGCACCGGCCAGCCGGGCATTGCGCAGGATCAGGTCGATCACCTGCCTATCATCGCCTGCCCGCGCAACGGCCAGCGAGCGGCCATGGTATTCCGGATCACGAAGTATCGGTTGACGTTATACCGGCAGCCGACCTATGATCAGCCGCATGGAGCTGACACCAGCAGCACCCGGCCGCGAGCCCGAGTCTCGCCCCGGGCGCCGGGCCGCCGTCCTCATGGGGCTCATCCCGCTCTCCGCGCTGATCGCGATCGCGGTCCTGTGGTGGATGGCCGCCAGCTCGGCGGCCGCCACCGGAGGCTGCGGTGGCGGCTGATCTCGCCGCGCCGGCCGGCCGCCAGCGCGGCCAGCAGCACGGCCAGCAGCACGGCCAGCAGCACCAGCAGCTGACCGGAGCCCAGCGCCCGCCGCGCGCCGCGAGAGCTTTCCTGGCGGCGACGCTGGCCGTGACAATCGGCGCGGCGGCCGCGGCGATCGCACTGGCCCCGCCGGCCGGCGCGGCCGCGCCCGAGGCGCTGGCGTTCCTGCTGTTCGCCGGCTCGTCCGTGCACGTCGCGTCGACCGGCTGGTTCTACACGGTTCCGGAGGTGCGAGCGCACATGCGCCGGAACCGGGCCAGGTATCTCTGGTGGCCGCTCGCGCTGATAACCGGGGCCGGCGCGATCGCGATGCTGCTGCCGCCGGGCGCACTGTACTGGCTGCTGCTGCCGTACTTCGGCTGGCAGTTCTGGCACTACGGCAGGCAGAACCTCGGGCTGGCGGCACTCGCGGCATCCGCTCACGGGATCGCGCCGCTCAGCCGGCCCGAGCGGCGCTCGCTCGCGGCGGCCGCGGTCGCCGGGATCGCCGCCCTGCTCGCGCGGCCGGGTCTGCTCCAGCTGCCCGCCCGGGCCGCCATTCCGGGGCTGTTCGGCCTGGCCGCTGCCGCGTTCGCCGCCTCCGTCCTGTTCGGGACGGGCTGCCTGCTGTCCCGCCCGGGAGCGCAGCGACCGCCCGGATTCTGCGTGGCATACCTCACCTCGCTGGCGTTCAGCCTGCCGGTATTCCTGTTCACCTCGCCGTACGCGGCGGTCGCGGGACTCACCATCGCGCACGGGCTGCAGTACCTGCTGCTGACGGGGCTGGTCGCGGCCGGCGGCGCTGGCGGTGCCCGGCGGGCCGGCCAGCTGGCGATGCTGGCAAACATCGCGCTGGCCGGCGGCGCAGCTCTGTCGGCCGCCTCCGACCAGCTGACCGCCGGCCCGGTGCTGCGGGCGCTGTTCGGGATGTTCACCGGCGCGGTCATGGCGCACTTCGTTGTCGACGCCGGGCTCTGGCGCCTGCGAGCGGACTTCCCCCGTGCCTTCCTGCGGGCCAGGCTGCCTTACCTGCTGGCTGCGCCGGGAATTCCGGCTGCCGATCGATCGCCTGGCGATATAGGATAACGGCGTGCCCGACGCATCTGGAGCCAGCTCGTCGCTGGTCACCTTCGGCCGCTACGCCGGCCCGGCCACGCTGATCCTGTCGAGCCTCGCCGACGGCGCCAAGCACGGCTACGCGCTCACGAAGGACATCGAGCAGTTCTCCGGCGTCCGGCTCGCGCCGGGGACCCTGTACGAGGCGCTCAGCCGGCTCGAGGGTCAGGGCCTGATCGAGGCGCTGCCGAGCGAGGACCGGCGCCGCCCGTACCAGCTGACTGCCTCCGGTGCCGAGGCACTGCGCGCCCACCTCGCCGATCAGCGCCGGGTCGCTGATATCGGCCTGCGCCGGCTGTCCAGGAGCTGGGGCCCGGCATGAGCGCCGGGGCGCGGCGGGCCGCGCGGCTGCTGCGCTGGTACCCCCGATCCTGGCGGGACCGGTACGGCGAGGAGTTCACTGAGCTGCTGCTTGACGAGCTGGCCAGCCGGCCGCGTGACTGGCGGCGCGGCGCCGACATCGCGGTCCACGGCCTGCTGGCGCGCCTTGCCAGCGCGGGCCTGACCAGCCGCGAGCAGCCCGCCCCGGCCGGGATGGCCGCGCTGGCCGGAGCGCTGGCCGTGTTCGGCACGCTCGGGGCCGCGATGCTGGCGCAGCTGGCAACCGGCTGGCAGTGGGCCTCGCCGGGCTCAGCCACCGTGACAGCGGCCACGGTGATCATGACGCTGGCCGCGGCCTGCCTCGCCGTGCTCGGCCTCGGTGCCGTCGTTCCCGTCGGATGGCTGTGTGGTTGCCGCGTTCCGCCGCCGCGACCCGCGGGTGATGCGCCCGGCCGCCATCGCGGCCGCCTGCGCGGCCGCATTTGTCGCCGGCGCTCGGCATTTCCAGAACGCCTGGCCGGGAACGGGCGGTACCGGGGCCAGTCATCATCTCGTGCCCGGCGGTATGGCCGCGTTCGGCTGGGCGTCGACGCTGTCGGTGTCGTCGTTCTGGGCGCACCCGGCACTGCTGGCCCGCTTCCCGGCTGCGGAGCTCACCTGGATGGCCGTCAGCCCCGCCGCCGGGATCGCCCTCATGGTCGCCGCCGCCGTCACCGTGCGCCGTCTCAGCCTGCCGGCCCGCCTCGTCCGCTACCTCACCCGCCTGGCGCAGCTGACGACGGGCGCGGCCATGATCTTCCTGTCCGGCGCGGTCATCTGGCTGGCAGGGGAGCGTGCGGGCGCGGGCTTGTTCCGCCCCGGGCTGGTGGACGGCGCGGAGCTGCTGGTCATGGGACTCGCTCTGACCGTGGCACTGCGGCTGGCCCGCACGCTGAGTCGCACACTGGGCCGCGGCCGCGCCGTGGCAGGCCGCTAGCCAGCCTCGCCAGGCGCAAAGGACACGTGAAGACCTAAGCCAGCGGTGTTAAGAACGTGTCAAGATCATCGAGATAGCGCCACTCGCGCGGTGAACTGGCAGCGTGAGCCAGTCAGCAGGAGCGCCGCCGCGGAGGCGGGGTCTCAGCGCCCCGCTCGCGCTGCCGGCCGGCTTTGCCGCGCTGCTGGCCGTCGGCGCGCTGGCAGCGGCCAGCCACGGGGCTGTGTCGGCGGGCTGGGTCCTCGTCCTGGCGGCGATCATCGCCTTTCTGGGGGCCGCGGTCGCCGAGCCCGCGGTCGCACCGGTGCTGGGCGCGATCGCGTGGCTGACGGTCACGGGCTTCTCCCGTGCTCCCTATGCCCACCTGCGGCCCGCGAGCACGCTGGCCCTGCAGGCCGCGATCGTGATCGCCGCCTGCACCGCAGCCGGGATTGGCGCAGGCGTGGTGGTGCGCCGCGTCGCCGCATCGTTCACACTGTGGATTGTGGACACACCTGGTCAGCCCGACTTCGGGCACACGGGCCCCGGCGGCGCGGAGCCGTCAGGCGGGCCTGCGTACCAGAGCGCTGACCCCGGTCAGGGTGCTGACCCTGGCCAGATCACGGCACTGGATCAGGCCGGGCCGCCGGACCGGGCCCGGCTGCGCCGGCAGTACCGCGGCAGGCGCCGCCTCGCCGACCTGAGCGGCGGCATCGGCGGCCGCCGGGTTCTGGCTGGCGTACTGCTGGCCGGCGGCCTGCCGCTGCTGACGATGCTGCTGTCCTCCCTGCACCTGGACCTCGGTGACGATCTGCTCATCTACCTGGTAGCCGTCGTCGCCGTCGCGGTCGTGGGCGGCTTCTGGCCGGCCGTGCTCGCGGCCATCGCTGCCAGCCTGCTGGTGAACTGGTACTTCACCCCGCCCGTGCACACGCTGACCATTGCCGACGGGAAGAGCCTGCTGGCCCTGCTGCTGTTCGTCACCGTCGCGGTGACCGTGAGCAGCGTCGTGCACCTGGCAGCCCTTCGCGCCCGGCAGGCCGCGCGCAGCACGGAGGAGGCCGAGGACCTGCTTGCGCTGGCCCAGACGGTGCTCGGCGGCCAGGACACACCTGCCGCGGTACTCGAGCATTTCATCGCCAGCCGCGGCGGCCGGGCCGCAGCTGCTCGAGCTTTCCGGCGAGACCTGGGTCCGGGTGGCGGGCACGCAGGCGGACCCGGGCGCGGGCGATGTGCAGCGCACCGTGGCCCGGCCCGATCTGCTGCTAGAGGTCAGCGGGCAGGACCGGGCGCTGTCACCGCGGCTGCTGGACGGCCTGACCGCGCAGGCAGCCGCCGCCCTGGACCGGGACCGGCTGCGGACTCAGGCTGCCCAGGCAGAAGCCCTGGCGGAGGGCAACCGGATGCGCACGGCGCTGCTGGCAGCGGTGAGTCATGACCTGCGGACGCCGCTGGCCTCGATCAAGGCCAGCGTGAGCACGCTGCGGCAGACGGATGTGGAGTGGACCGAGGCTGACGAGGCCGCGCTGCTGGCCACGATCGAGGCGTCGGCAGACCGGCTGGACGCGCTGATCGGCAACCTGCTGGACATGAGCAGGCTCGCGACTGGCTCGCTGCAGCCGTTCCTGCGGCCGACCGCCATCGACGAGGTGGCTCCGGTCGCGCTGCGCGGCCTGGATGGCAGCAGCAAGCTGGAACTGGCCGTTCCCGATGGCCTTCCGCTTGTCCTCACCGATCCCGGGCTGCTGGAGCGGGTGCTGGCCAACCTGTTCGCCAACGCGCTGTCCTACTCCCCGGCCGGGCAGCGGCCGGGCCTGCGGGCCCGATGTGAGGCGGGCGCGGTCGTGCTGGAGGTCATTGACCACGGCCGGGGCGTTCCCGACGATCTCAAGGACCGGATGTTCGAGCCGTTCCAGCGGCTGGACGGCCGCGGCGCCGATCCGCGCGCAGGCGCGGGCGTCGGGCTGGGCCTCGCGGTCGTCAAGGGCTTCCTGGACACCATGGGCGGCACCGTGCAGGCGGCCGACACGCCCGGCGGCGGGCTGACCATGCGGGTCACGCTGCCGTGCGCGCCGGCCAGCACTGCGAGCGTGCCGGCCCGGCCATGACCCGCGTCCTGGTCATCGACGACGAGGCGCCGATCCTGCGGGCTCTGAAGATCAACCTGACCGCGCGCAAGTACGAGGTCAGCACGGCCGCTGACGGCGCGTCCGGGCTGGCAGCGATGGCGCGGGACCGGCCGGACGTGCTCATTCTCGACCTGGGCCTGCCCGACATGGACGGCACTGAGGTGATCAGGGGCGTGCGCGGCTGGACGTCGACGCCGATCATCGTGCTGTCGGCCTGGGGCCAGGAGAGCCAGAAGGTGGCCGCGCTCGACGCGGGCGCGGACGACTACGTGACCAAGCCGTTCGGCATGGACGAGCTGCTGGCCCGGCTGCGGGCGGCGGTCCGGCGCGCCTCGCCGGCGCCGGACGAGCCGGTGGTCACGACCAGCGACTTCACGGTGGACCTCGCCCGCAAGATCGTCAGCAAGGGCGGCGCGGACGTGCGGCTGACTCCGACGGAGTGGCAGCTGCTGGAGGTGCTGGTGCGCAACTGCGACCGGCTGGTGACCCAGCGCCAGCTGCTGCAGGAGGTCTGGGGACCCGGCTACCAGACGGAGGCGAATTACCTGCGCGTCTACGTCGCAAACCTGCGCCGCAAGCTGGAGCCCGACCCGTCGGCTCCGCGGTACCTGCTCACTGAGCCGGGGATGGGCTACCGGTTCCGGGCCTGACGCGCCGTCAGCCCGGGCGCCGTCAGCCCGGCGCCGTCAGCCCGGGCCGGCCGTCAGCCCCGGCCAGCCGTCAGCCCGGCGGCTGGCTGACCGCTGGCTGCAGCTCGTACGCCGGGTTGTAGATCGCCCGGTCGCCTTTCACGCTGGCCATGCGCCCGTGCACGATGATCTTGCGTCCCGGCTCGATGCCGGGAATGTCACGGCGGCCCAGCCAGACCAGCAGCACCCGGCCAGTGCCGTCCCACAGCTCGGCCTCCATGGCCGGGGTGCTGCCGCGCGGGCGCAGCGTGACGTGCCGCAGCGTCCCGGCGATGTCGACGACTTCCCTGCTCCGGCAGTCGGCGATCGGGATCGGGCTGATCGGCGTTCTCGGCCGGCAGCTCGCTGACCTGCTGGCGCACCTCGGCGGCGTGCAGCGCCTCCGCGGCTGGCGAGCAGCCGCTGGCCGGCCAGCGGGTCGGCGGTCGCCGCGGCCCGCCGGGCGGAGGCGAGCTGGTAGGGCACGCTCGCCACGATGACACCGCGTTCCATCAGCAGGCGCGTCTTCAGGCGGAGCGCGCTCTGGTTGTGCAGCGCCTGCTCCCACCAGTGCCCGAGCACGTACTCGGGAACGTAGACCGTCACGATGTCGCGCGGGCTCTCCCGGCGCAGCCGCCGCACGTACTCGATGACCGGACGGGTGATCTCCCGGTAGGGGGAGGAGACCACGGTCAGCTGCAGCGGCATGCCGAGGCGGTCCCATTCCTCCTTCAGCCGCATGGTCTCGGCCTCGTCGACGTCGACGGTGACTGCCTCGAGCCGGGCGGGCCGGGCGGCGCGGGCGTAGGCGAGCGCGCGCAGCGTCGGGCGGTGCAGCTTCGACACCAGCACGATGGCGATGTTGCTGGCCGGAAGCGTGATCGCGGCCTCCACGTCCGGCGTCAGCTCCTCGGCGACCGCCGCGTAATGGCGGCGGATGCCGTTCATCGTGAACCAGATCACCACCATCGCGGCGACCGCGATCCAGGCTCCGTCCGCGAACTTGCTGATGACGCACGATGACGAGCACCAGGCCGGTCACGCAGGCCCCGACGGTGTTGATCGCGCGCGACCGCATCATGCGCAGCCGGACCGAGCCGTCGGTCGTGGTGCGCAGCAGGCGGTTCCAGTGCCTGATCATGCCCGTCTGACTGCAGGTGAAGGAGACGAAGACACCGACGATGTACAGCTGGATCAGCCGGGTCGGCGAGGCGTGGAACGCGATGATCAGCAGGATCGCGAATCCCGACAGCAGCAGGATGCCGTTGCTGAAGGCCAGCCGGTCGCCCCGGGTGTGCAGCTGGCGGGGCAGGAATCCGTCCCTGGCGAGGATGGAGGCCAGCACCGGGAAGCCGTTGAACGCCGTGTTGGCCGCCAGCACCAGGATCAGTGCCGTGAACAGCTGCAGGATGTAGAACAGCGGCGAGGAGTAGCCGAACACAGCCCGGCCCACCTGGGCGATCACGGTCGGCTGGACGAAGCCTGCCGGGGTGCCGCCCAGCGAGCCGGCGTGCACGTGGCTGACGAGCGCGAGCGCGGTGACGCCGCCGAACATGACGACCGCGATGCCGCCGAGCAGCGCCAGGGTGGTGGCCGCGTTCTTGCTCTTGGGCGGCTTGAACGCGGGCACGCCGTTGCTGATGGCTTCCACGCCGGTCAGTGCCGTGCAGCCGGAGGAGAAGGCGCGCAGGAACAGGAACACCAGCGCGAGCCCGGCGAACTCGCCGGTGGACCGGATGGGGTAGCCCGCCGTCTCAGCCCGCAGGTGGTCTCCCATCGCCAGCCGGACGCCGCCCCAGACGATCATCAGCATGACCACGCCGATGAAGCAGTAGCTCGGGATGGCGAAGCCGGTGCCCGACTCCCGCACGCCGCGCAGGTTCATGACCGCGATGACGGCCACGACCAGGGCGGCGATCAGCGTCACGTTCGAGTTCAGCACCGGGAACGCGGAGGCGAGGTTCGCCACCCCCGAGGACACCGACACGGCGACGGTCAGCGTGTAGTCGACCATGAGCGCGCTCGCCACGGTCATGCCGACGCGGGGACTGAAGTTCGTCGTGGTGACCTCGTAGTCACCGCCGCCCGACGGGTAGGCGTGCACGTTCTGCCGGTAGGACGCCACCACGACCAGCATCAGCAGGCCGACCCCGAGCGCGATCCACGGCGTGTAGGCGATGTAGGCGATCCCGCCTGCTGCCAGGACGAGCAGGATCTCCTGCGTCGCGTACGCAACCGAGGACAGCGCGTCGCTGGCGAAGACCGGCAGCGCGATCTTCTTCGGCAGCAGGGTGTGGCCCAGCCGCTCGCTTTGTACCGGCCTGCCGACCAGCAGCCGCTTAACCGTCGCAAATCCCGTTGCCACCAGCGCATGTTAGGCCAGGCGGGCAGCGCGTGCCTATCCCCGGCGGGGCGCCTACTTCACGCAGTGACGACGGAACTTCGCAGCGTGCGCGGCCGGGCTGGCCGGGGTGAACGGCCGGAGTTGTGTCAGCGGGTGCACCACAGCAGCGCGCCGCGCTTGGTGACCGCGAGCGGGCTGCGGATCCGGGCGGCTGCCGCAGCTGCCTGCTCCGGCGGCATCATTCTCGCGACCAGGTAGTCGCGGACGGCATCGGCGTCCGGCAGCGTGATCAGCGGCGCGTCCCAGCGCTCGACCTCGACGCTGCCGAACACCGAGCGCGTCAGCCCGGCCGCGTCCTCCGCATCGAACGTGGACGGCTGCGGCCGCCACACACTGGCCAGCTCAGGGCTGTCCGCCCTGCTGATCGTGGCGGCAACGAAGATGCCGCCGGGGCAGAGCACCCGGTGCGCCTCGCGGATCGCCGGCAGCGGGTCGTCGAGGTGATACAGCATGTTCGCGGCGACGACCGCGGTAACGGAGGCGTCCCGCAGCGGCAGGGCGGCGGCATCCGCGCGGACCGCCGGCGGCGGATGGGCGCGCGTCATCGCGGCCGACAGATCGAAGCCCGCCAGCCGCGCTCCTCGCCCGGCCGGTCGGGCGGCGGTCAGCGCGCCGTCGGCGCAGCCGACATCCGCGATGATCTCCCGGCCGCGATCGGGCAGCAGCTGCCAGATGCGCTCCTGCAGCGGCGTCTGCGCCGGATCCAGGTACCTCCCGGTGACCTGCATGCCGAGCCGGTACCGGTCCGGGTCGACGTCATAATCGCGCGGCAGCCCCACCGGCCGAGCCTGACACGGCCACCACGCCGGGGGCAACCAGGTTTGCGGCTCGGCTCAGCCCAGCGCGAGCCGGGCCGCACAGGCGGCAGTCAGGGCAGCGGACGTGCCCGCCGGCTATCACGGGCGGTCGCCGCGCGGTCCTCCGCCCGCGTCACGCGCCCCCGGTAAACGAATGTGGTCCCGAGCCGGCGGTGCCGTCCCTGGCCCCCGCACGATCCGCACTGCCGGTGCGCGTAGCCGAACAGCGACCCGCCCTGGCGCCCCGTCCCCGAGCAGGTGCGGCAGGAGATGAACGGGTGGATCCACAGCGAGATCACGTAGATAACCAGCCAGGCAAGGCCGCTGAAGATGGCGATGACCACGGGCACGATGGCAACGAAGATGGCGGCGCCGATGAGCCACCAGAGCCAGTTGCCACGATGTATCACGTCACGAGTGTCACACGGATGAAACTTCCCGACCAGAGATAAGTCGCCGCCCGGTACCCGCTCGGGTGGCCTGCCGCGCTGCCAGCGCGGCTGCTTCAGCATCGAGCGCGCGGGTACTAGCGTCGTGCACCACATCGGCACCATACGGCAGGGTTAGGTCAAGGGCGGTTGCGGGTTCTCGCTGAGCAGGTGAAACGATCTCCCGATGAGGCTGTCGCGGCGACAGCCGCCGGAGGATGCCCCCGTGGGGCCCGCGGCGGCCCCAGACGGTCCGGCGGCTGCCGCGCCCGGGCCGGCTGCTGACATGCCTCACGACGGCCAGGAGGATCTGCGGTCGGGCCAGCCAGCCCTCGCACATTCCGGTCCGGCCGGCCTGGCGGCCGAGCTGGTGGTCGTGGACGAGCTTGAGCCCCGGATCCGGATGCCCACCGACCTGCTGCGGTGCATAACGGCAGGTACCGAGATGGCGATCCTGATCGGCATCGGCTTCCTGGGCAACGCAACGGCCAAGGCGTTCGAGCAAGACGTCGTGGACACCAGCGAGCACATCGCCAGAAGCCTGGTCAAGCCGCTGCACTCGCTGGCGTTCATCGCCCTGCTGGCGCTGCCGGTCGCGCTCGGCGTCATGCTGATCCGGCTGAGCCAGTTCCGGCGGCTGATCGAGGCCCTGGTGATCGGGCTCGTCGCGGCGGGCGTTGCCCTCGCCTGCAACGCCATCCTGGCCCTGCCCGGGCTGGCCGTCCTGTACCGCGCGCTGATCTGGTCGTCGCATCCGGGCGCGAGCGTTCTGGATTCCTACCTGGCCGGGCTGGCGGCCTACCTGACTGTGATCGGCCTGAGCGGCCGGCCGAAGTGGCGCACCTACTTCTGGCTGGCGATTACCTTCTACTGCGTCACCAGCCTGGCGCTGCCCCACACCGCGACCGTGCTCTCGCTGCTGCTCTCGCTGCTGATCGGCCAGGCGGTGGGTGCCGGGCTGCGCTACGCGATCGGCACGACCTCCGACCGGCCGAGCGCGGCAGAGATCGCCGCCGCCCTGGGCCAGGCCGATGCGCCGCTGGTCGAGATCCGCCGCGTCGCCGACGGCACGATGGATAACCGCCGGTACACCGCTATCAGCCGGGACGGCACCCGCCTCGACGTGACGGTGTTCGACCGCGACCAGCAGACCGCCGACGCGCTCTACCGGATCTACCGGCGGGTGCGCGTCAGCAGCCAGGCACTGCGCAAAGCGGCGGTCACCGTGAGCCGGGCTGTCGAGCGGCAGGTGCTGATGACCTATGCCGTCTGCGACACCGGCGTGGCGACGCCGCGCCTGAAGGCCGCGGTGCGGGTCGGGCCCGAGGCCGCCGCCATCGCCAAGGTTCACATCGACGGCATGACTCTCGCCGAGCTGGCAGAGCCTCCCTCGGAAGATGAGCTCGGCGGAATCTACGACGCAGTCCTGCAGCTGCACCGGCACCGGGTCACGCACCGCTCGCTGACCCCGGAGCACATTCAGCTGTCCGGCCCCGACCGGGCCCGGGTGACGCTGCTGGAGCCCGGCGACGGCGACGTGGCCGCCAGTGACCTGCAGGCGCGCCTTGATCTCGCCCAGCTGACGGCCGCGATCGCGCTGCTTGTGGGCCCGGCGGAAGCCGCTGACCTGGCCAGGAGGAAGCTCGGCACTGCCGCGGTCGCCAGTCTGGTGCCGCTGCTGCAGCCGGTGGTCCTGCACCGCTCAACCAGGGCGGAGCTGCGCCGCCGCAAGGACGTGCTGCCGGCGCTGCGGAAGGGACTCCTCGGAAGCGAGCCCGACGCGACCCCGCCGCCCGTCCAGCTGGAGCGCATCCGGCCCCGCGGCGTCATTACGCTGGTGGCCGCGGTCATCGCGGCCTACATCGTCATCGGTGAGTTCAACCGGGTGAAGTTCGGGCCGGTTCTCCACCACTCAGACTGGAAGTGGGTCCTGGTCGGGTTCGCGCTGGCCGCCCTCACCTACGTGGGCGCCACCTGGTCGCTGACCGGCTTCGTGCTCGAGAAGCTCAGCTGGACCAGGACTCTCCTGGCCCAGCTCGCCGGGTCCTTCGTGACCCTGGTGACGCCGGCGGCCGTGGGCGGGGTCGCGCTGAACATCCGCTTCCTGCACAAGGCGAAGGTCGCGCCGGCCGATGCCGCATCGAGCGTCGGAGTCTCGCAGGTCTTCGCCTTCGCGCTGCACCTGATGCTGCTGGTGATCTTCTTCGCCGTCAGCGGCGGCGCGCACACCACGCCGTTCCGCGTTCCCAGCTGGGCCTACATCGCGCTCGCCGTCCTCGGCGCCATTGTCCTGGCCGTGCTGCTGCTGCCGCCTGCCGCCGGCTGGTCCGGGCCCGGGTTGCCCCGGCACTGGGCCAGGTGATTCCGCGACTGCTCGACATCGCGCAGAACCCGGTCAAGCTGACCGAGGGCATCGGCGGCGCGCTGCTGCTCACCCTGTCGTACATCCTGTGCCTGTACGTGTCGGTGCTCGCGGTGGGCGGCAGACCGCCGTTCGCTGAGGTCGCCGTGGTGTACCTGACCGGCAGCGCCATCGGCTCGGTCGTGCCGACACCTGGCGGCCTGGGCGCGGTGGAGGCCGCCCTGACCGCCGGGCTGACTGCCATCGCGCACGTGGCGACTCCCAGCGCGCTCAGTGCCGTGCTGCTGTTCCGGCTGCTCAGCTTCTGGCTGCCGATCCCGGTCGGCTGGGTCGCGCTCAACTACCTGCAGCGCCACGACGCGCTCTGACCACGGCGGCCCGCAGCGGCCCGCAGCGGCCCGTCAGTGGCCTGCGGCAGCTTGCAGCAGGCCGCGGCTCAGGCGCGCAGGTGCAGCCTGGTGACCGAGTTGCCGCCCAGGTTGGTGACCCACACCGTCGGGCCCTGCGGCCGCGATGCCGGTCGGGTCATGGAAGCGGAAGCGCGGGCCGGACAGCACCCGGATCACCCTGCCGGTGCCGGCCGCGATCTCGGTGACGCTGCTGCCGAGCGCGTTGGCGACCCACAGCGCGCCGCCGGACGCGGCGATGGCAGCCGGATCGTCGAAGCCGTACTGGCGACCGTGCAGTACCCGCACGAGCCTGCCCGAGGACAGGCTGAGCTGCGAGATCGTGTCGCTGGCCTCGTTGACAACCCACAGCGAGCCGCCGGCGACCGCGAGCGCGACCGGATCGCTGAAGCCGTAGCCCGCGGCGTAGCTCGCCAGCCAGGCACCGCTCGTCGCGTCCAGCCTGGTCACCGAGTTCCCGCCGGAGTTCGCCACCCACAGGTCTGCGCCAGTCACCGCCAGCGCATACGGGTTGTCCAGCTGGTACCGGCCGCCGCCGACCGCCGTGATCCTGGCGCCGGTCGCCGCGTTCACCTCGGTGACCGAGTTGCTGGCAGCGTCCGCAACCCACAGGCGGCTGCCGGCCAGCGCGAGCGCGTAGGGGCTGGAGAATCCGTAACCGCCGGAAAGAATGCGCACCGGCGCACCGGTAGACTCATTTAGCTCGGTAACGGAATTCGCCGGGACATTGGCGACCCAGACGCGGCCGTTCCCGATCGTCAGTGAATTCGGCCCGTCAAACGAGTATCCGGATCCGCGGAAATTCGCGGCATGCGTGCCGGACTTCCCGGACAGCCTGGTCACCGAATCGCCGAGCACGCTGGTCACCCACAGCGCGCCGCCCGCGACTGCGGCCGCGGTCGGGCCCCCGAAGTGGTAGCGGCTGCCCGCGAGCGTGCGGACCGAGACAGGCCCCGTCGCATACGCAGCCAGCGCGGAGCCTGCTGCTGGCCTCGCGGTCTGGCTGGCCTGCACCCGGACCCGGCCGCCCGGCCCGCTTGTGACGGCAAGTCCGATGACGATGGCCAGCAGCGCGATGCCCGCCACGGCCACGATGCCAAACTGCAGCCGCCTGCCCCCCCGGCGCGCCGCCGGCACTGGTATTGCCACCGTGCGCGCGGAATGCCGGGGTGAATACCCGGAATTCACCATTAACTGAGCCTTCGCTCGTGGTCAGGAAATCTCCTGAGCTGGTCCCCGCTCACCACTGTAAATGACCATTGTGCCGTCGCGCAAAAGTCCTGTCGCACCTGTGAGCGTGCGTCCGTTAATGGACGTGAATAACCGGTAAGCCGGTGATTAGCGCAGCGCCGGTCAGGTCAGCCGGGCGATCGCGAGCCCTGCGGCCAGCAGGACCACACTCCATGACATCGCCCGCAGCGCCTTCTCCAGTGGCTGGAGCAGCCGGGCCGCATCGAGTGACAGCACGTCCCCGCTGGCGAGGGTGACGCTGCCGGTGACCCCGGAGGCCCGGCGGCGCAGCAGCCGCGCCGGGGTGCTGAGGCTCCGCTGCGCCGCCGACAGGCCGAATGCGCCGGCGGCTGCGAGCACGGAGCCCGCCGAGATCGCGCCCGTCTGCGCGACGTAGGAGGTCAGCAGCGGGAAGGCGCCCCAGGCGGCGGCGAAGCCGGCGTCCGTGTGCACGATGCCGCCGAAGAGCTCGGCGTTGTACGCGATCACGAGCAGCGGACCGGCCAGCAGGAACGGGATCAGCGGCCAGCCGACCCTGATGACCCCGGCCACGCCGATGGCCATGGCCCCGGCCAGTCCCAGCACCGAGACTGCGATGAGCACGGCACCAGGGATCCTGGTGCGCAGCGGCCGGCCGTGCAGCTCGTCGAGCGCGTGCGCGGCCAGGCCGACTGCCAGGAAGAATGCCGCCAGCGTCGCCAGTAGCGGCGCGAGCGTGACCCTGGGTGCGAGCGCGGCGCCGATGACGACGTAAGACAGGTGCCAGGCGGTGTACGGCGGATGCAGCAGCGTCCACCAGTCGCGCCAGCGGCCGGAGCGGGCTGCGTAGAAGGCCGGGCGCTGCACGCCTGCGGCGGCGGCGCCCTCCGCACCCGGAGCGTCCTCCGTTGCGGGGGCGTTCTCTGCGCCGGGAGCGCCGGGCGCGCGGTCACCCACCCTCGCGCGTTCCCCACATGACCAGCCCGCCGCCGAGGCTCATCACCGCATAACCCACGTCCCGCAGCCCGGCCTGCTCCCAGGCGCGCACCGTCCAGTCAACCGGGTACCTGCGGTAGTGGCCGGAGATGCTCGGCCCGAGAAAGCGCCCGACCTCGTACCACTCCCGGCCGCCGGTCAGCAGCCCGGCGACCGGAAGCACGAGGAAGGTGTAGAGGCGCCACCAGAAGCGCCAGAACGCCGAGGGCGGGACGAGGAACTCCAGGCTTGCCACAGTGCCTCCGGGCCGGACGACCCGGGCGAGCTCGGCCAGCGTGGCCTGCGGGTCGCTGACGTATCTGAGCAGGTAGGTGAAGGTGAGCGCGGCTACCGAGGCATCCGGCAGCGGGAGCTGCTCTGCCCTCGCGTTCACCAGGGAAACCTGCTGGCCGGCGCCCGCGGCCCCGACGTTGCTCGCGCCCTGGCGGAGCATCTGCTCGGTCAGGTCCAGGCCGACGACGCGGGCGCCGGTACGGCTGGCGAGCTGCAGTGAGACGCCGGCTGTCCCCGCTGCCACGTCCGCGATGACGCCGCCGTCGCGGCCGGGCAGTACCGCCCGTCCCGGCGACGATCCGGCCGACCATGGCCCGGCGCCAGCGGCCGTTCTGGCCGAACGACAGGATCTCAGCGAGCCTGTCGTAGCGCGCCGGCAACGGGGTGAACAGCTGCCGGGCAAAGCTGTTGCGCTTGTCGAGCACGGGAACCTGCACGGCGTCTCCTCGGGGGCTCTTGATCACCGTACGCCAGGACAGCACGCGGTTCCCAGCAGGGCGCGGCAAGATAGTCAGATGACCGAGGACCCGGAGATTGCAGAGCTGACTGTCCGCACTCCTGATGGCCGCCGGCTGGAGGCGCTCGCCATCGGATCGCCGGACGCGCTGCCGCTGGTGTTCCACCACGGCACCCCCGGCGGAGTCGCCGTCTACCCGCCGATGGCCGCCGCCGCCGCCGGGAGCGGCCTGCGGCTGGTGCTGTACGGCCGGCCGGGGTACGGCGCGTCGACTGCGCAGCCCGGCCGGGCGGTCGCGGATGCGGCCGCTGACGTCGCTGCCATCCTGGATCAGCTCGGCGCAGCGCAGTTCGTCACCGTCGGCTGGTCCGGCGGCGGACCGCATGCGCTCGCGTGCGCGCAGCTGCTGCCGGGCCGGTGCCTCGCCGCCGCCACGCTGGCCGGCGTAGCGCCCTACGACGCGGACGGCCTGGACTGGCTGGCCGGCATGGCACAGGACAACGTCGGCGAATTCACGGCAGCGCTCGCGGGGGAGCGGGAGCTGACCGCGCTGCTGGAGGAGGTGGCGCCGCTGATGCGCGAGATCACCGGCGACGTGCTGGCCGACGGCATCGGCGACCTGGCCTCGGCCGCCGACAAGGAGGTCCTGCGCGGACCGCTGGCCGGCTACGTCGCGGCGATGTTCCGGGCCGGGCTGCGGCCGGGGATTGCCCGGCTGGCGCGACGACGATCTGGCGTTCACCAGGGAGTGGGGACTGTCGTTCCCGGCACCGGATGACGCGGCGCCGGTCTCGGTGTGGCAGGGGGACGAGGACCGGATGGTGCCGTTCGCGCACGGGCAGTGGCTGGCCGCGCGGCTGCCGGCCGCGCGCACGCATTTCTCCCGCGGCACCGGCCACATGAACCTGCCGCTCGGTGAGGTGTTCGCCGAGCTGACGGAGCTGGCCGCTCTCTCGTGAAGCCGTGAAAGCCGGGTTAGTGGCGCTCTGGCACCACTAACCCGGCTTCCATAGCCGCGCCTAGCCGGACACTGGCTTGGTGAGGTTGTAGACCTTCTCGCCGCCGACTGTCTGCGACCTGAAGTGGCTGGCCACCCACTTGGTAATGGCCGCCGCGTCGCCGGAGCCGCCGCCGAAGCTGTCGGCATTCGTGCCGACGAAGTAGTGGATCTTGTGCTCCGCGACGTAGCGCTCGAACTGCGCGAGCGTGGGTGCCGGGTCGGTGCCGTTGAAGCCGCCGATCGACATGATCGGGTCGCCGGTCGCGAGCTGCAGCGGGGCGGCGCTGTCGGAGCTCACCGTGGCGGCTGCCCAGGTGTAGCGGCTGGCATCCTCCTCAAGCAGCCTGGCCAGCGCCGAGCTGACTGTGGTGGATCCGCCCAGCCCGCCCGCTCCGCCGCGCGCCGCCGCCGCCGGCCGGACCTGACCCGACCGGCCGGCTGCCAGTCGGCGCGCCCCGGCCGAGCCCGCCCGGCGGGCGCCCGAACGTGCCGCCACCGGGCACGCCGGATCCGCTGCCGGAGCTGCCGGTTCCCGACCCCGGCGGCGTGAACCCCGTGCCCGGGCGGCCCGTGCCGGAGCGGCCCGTGCCCGGAGCGGCCCGTGCCGGAGCGGCCCCGTACTGCCGGGAACGCCCGCTCCTGCTCCGCCGAACCCGCCGCCGCCCGGCCCGCCGAACGCGGAGGTCACCGCGGGCCCGGCTGTGGGCAGCGCGCCGGTGTGGCTCGTTCCGATGGTGTCCAGGGTGTACGCAGCGGCCCGGCCAGTGACGCGGATGCTGCCGTCGCCGCCACCGCTACGGCCAGCAGGCGGCGACGTGCTGAGGTGCCGGCCAGCTCACCCAGGCGCGGCGCCAGCACCAGTGCCGCCGCCGCGGCGAGGCCGGTGACCAGGATCACGAACCGCAGCGCGGGGCAGCCAGGACGCGCTGCGGTCGAGCAGCACGAACGACCAGACCGCGGTCACCGCGACGCCCGCGGCCAGCCAGTACCGGCGCCGGCCGGCGTCGTCCGTGCTGCCTGCCAGAGCCGGACTGCGCCGATGCCGGCGAGCGCCGCGATCGCCGGTGCCAGCGCGATCGTGTAGTAGGGATGGATGATGCCGGCCATGAAGCTGAACACCAGGCCCGTTACCACCAGCCAGCCGCCCCACAGCAGCACGGCGGGCAGATCGCGGCCGGGGCTCGCGGCATCGGTGCCGCGTGCGCTCTGACTGCGTCGTGACTGCCGGGCCTGCCAGCCGAGCCAGGCCAGCGCGCAGATGGCAAGCAGCGCGGCCGGGAGCAGCCAGCTGATCTGGCCGCCCATCTCGCTGGCGAACAGCCTGCCAAGGCCAGTCGGGCCGCCGAAGGCCGCACCGCCGCCGCGGTTACCGGTAAACCCGACCGAGCCGGTCTCGTCGCCGTCGATGCGCCCCAGGCCGTTGTAGCCAAGGGCGAGCTGCAGGATGCTGTTGTCAGTCGAGCCGCCGACGTACGGCCGGTCCGCCGCCGGCGTCAGCATGACCGCCGCGACCCACCAGCCTGCGGCTACGACGACAGCCGCAAGCCCGGCAGCGAGCTGCGCGAGTCGCGCCGGCAGCCGTCGCGGCCCGGCGACCAGATAGGCGAGGCCGAACGGCGGCAGGACCAGGAACGCCTGCAGCATCTTGGCCAGGAACCCGAACCCGAGCAGCGCGCCCGCCAGCACCAGCCAGCGCGTCCGGCCCGACTCGATCGCCCGGACCAGTGCGTACGCTGCCGCTGTCAGCAGCAGCACCAGCAGGGCGTCCGGGTTGTTGTACCGGAACATCAGCGCCGCGACCGGCGTGATCGCCAGCGCCAGCCCGGCCAGCAGCCCGGCCCACGGCCCGTGCCAGCGCCGCACCGCCGCGTAGAGCAGGGCAACGCTGCCGACGCCCTCGCAGTGCCTGCGGCACGAGGACGCTCCAGTAGTTCAGTCCGAACAGCCGCGCCGACAGCTCCATCACCCACAGCGACGCCGGGGTCTTGTCGACGGTGATGAAGTTCGAGGCGTCGAACGAGCCGAAGAAGAACGCCTTCCAGCTCTTCGTTCCCGCCTGCACGGCGGCGGCGTAGAAGTCGTTGGCCCATCCGTTCCGGCCGAGATCGGCCAGGTACAGCAGGGCGGTCAGGGCGAGCAGTGACCACAGCAGGTAGCGGTGCCGGCGGGCGCTGACATCAGTGGTCGGCGCCCGTTCGTGCCGCGGTCCGGCGGGCGGCTGCGATGGCGGTCATGCCACGTTCCCGCGGTAATGACGGCTGGCGAGCAGACGGCGCCGCCGGGCGCGGCCGGGCCGGGCACCGGGATCGCCGCCCCGGTTGACCGCGACCTCGTGCACGCGCAGTCCCGCGCGCCGGGCCGCCGCCAGCAGCTCGGTGTCGAAGAACCAGTCCGCGTCGCTGGTCAGCGGCAGGAGTTCCAGCGCGCCGGCCCGGGTGATGGCCTTGAAACCGCACTGCACGTCGGCCAGCCCGGTGCCCAGGCCCGCCTGCACCAGCAGGCTGTAGCCGCACGAGGTGATCTCGCGGCGCGGCCCGCGCTGCGGGCGCGCGCCAGGCGACAGCCGGGTGCCGGCGGCCACGTCGGCCTTACCCGAGAGCAGCGGCTCGACCAGCGGAACCAGGGCGGACAGGTCAATGGACAGGTCGGTGTCCAGGTACGCGAGGACGGCGCAGTCGCTGCGGGCCCAGGCGGCGCGCAGGGCGGGACCGCGGCCTGGCGCGCCGGCGCGGATGACGCTGACTTCGCTGAATGTCGCGGCCAGGCCGGCGGCCGTAGCCCGGGTGCCATCACTGCCGCCGCCGTCCGCGATCGTCACCCGCGCGCTGAACGGGAAGGTGCCGGTCAGGAAGGCATGCAGCCGGATGATGCTCAGGGCCAGGTCCCGCTGCTGCCAGGTAACCGGCACGACGATCTCGACCTGGGCTGGCCCGATGCCGGGCCCGGCCGGCGTCTCGGCGGGGAGGACGGAGGTTGTCATGCCGGTAGCATCGCGGGGCACACTTGTTTCTTGCTGTCGTGAGTTTCTGCGCCGGCGATGAGAAGCCATCTTGGTGACCGGGCCAAATGCGCTCGTTTACGGTTGTGGCTGGCGCCGGGCGCGTGCGCGGCCGGGCCGGGAAGGCGATTGCCGTGACAGACGTGCTGTGCGAGATCCGAGATCAGATCGCGGTCGTGACGCTGAACCGGCCTGCCCGCCGCAACGCGCTGTCCGGCGGGCTGCTGACGAGTCTCCGGCTGCAGCTGACGGAGCTCGACCCGGATCCCGCCGTGCGGGTCATCGTGCTGACCGGCGCGGACCCCGCGTTCTGCGCCGGCCTCGACCTGACCGAGCTTGGCCAGCCGGAAAGCCCGCTGTCCGGGGTCGCCTCAGGCCCGGTGCTGCCCGAGCTGTCAAAGCCGCTGATCGGCGCCATCAACGGGGTAGCCGCCACCGGCGGGCTCGAGCTGGCGCTGCGCTGCGACTTCCTGATCGCCTCCGAGCGGGCCAGGTTCGCCGACACGCACGCGCGGGTGGGCATCATGCCCGGCTGGGGTCTTACCGTCGAGCTGCCTGAGGCTGTCGGGCTGCGCCGGGCGCGGGAGATGAGCGCGACCGGGAACTTCGTCGGCGCGCGGACGGCCATGGAATGGGGACTGGTCAATCACGTGGTTCCGCATGATGAGCTGCTCGATGTCAGCGTCGGGCTCGCCGCCGACATTGCCTCCAGCGATCCGGCGGCGGTGCAGGCGATATTCGCCACCTATCGCGCCGGGCTCGCGGGTCACCGCCGGCGAGGCGCTGCGCATCGAGACGGAGGCCAGCAAGCGATGGCACGCCGCCGGCATCGACGGCGACCGGGTCGCTGCCCGGCGCGCCGCGGTCATCGAGCGCGGCCGGTCCCAGACCGCGCCGCCAGCCGGCCCGGGCGTCGCGCTGATAGGTTCCGGGCCTGAGCAAGCGCGCTCTGGGAGGCATGATGCAGTGGCTGAACGAGCCGGCCCGGTGGTCTGAGCAGGCGGGTGCTCTGGTCGTGACCGCCGATGCGGGCACCGACTTCTGGCGGACGACCGGGTACGGGTTCATCCGCGACAACGGCCACCTGTACGGCGGAGCAGATTGACGGCGACTTCGATCTGTCAGTGCGAGTCAGCGGTTCCTACGCGGCGCAGTACGACCAGGCCGGCGCGATGGTGCGGGTCGACGAGCGGCGCTGGCTCAAGACCGGCATCGAGTTTGTCGACGGCAGGGCCGCGGTTCAGCACGGTGATCACGCTTGAGTACTCGAGCTGGTCCGTGGCCGACCTGGCCGGTGACGCCGGTGAGCTCGACCTGCTGGTCACCCGTCGCGGCGATGCGATCGAGGTTCGCTATCGCCTCGATGGCGGGGAGCGCGGGCTGGCAGCGCTTGCGTACCTGCCGCCCGGCGAGCCGGTGCTAGCCGGGGCCATGTGCGCGGCGCCCGACGGGAGCGGCTTCGAGGTGGTCTTCCGCGACCTGATCATCGGACCGCCCGGCCGGAATTGAAAGGGCTGGCGGCGAGTAGACAGCCGATCCCGGGACACCTGTCTGACCATGACGACTTCGAGCGAATACGCGGACTCATCCGTTCAGGCCGCACCGGCCGGCATGAACCTGCAGACCGACGAGGCCAAGGCCACCGTCGAGGAGATCAAGGCCGAGAACGCCGCCCTGAAGGAGGCCGATCAGGCCGCCGAGGCCGAGGCTGCGGAGGTCGTCGAGCAGGCCAGGCAGCTGGACGAGGTGGCGGAGGAACTGCTGGAGGAGCTGACAGCGATGCAGCCCGGCGCCGAGCCCGCGTGATCACGCAAGCCTGAGCCGCGAGCCAGGGGAGCGCGCCTGAGCGCGTCGCTTACAGCCTGACGACCAGTCCGTCGTAGGCGGGCTCGAAGGGCACGCTCATCCTGATGGTCGAGCACGTCCGCGGACATGTGGGTGATCACGATGCGCCTGGCCGTCAGCTGGTCCCGGTGGGCGGCAAGGTCGGCGACCCGGAGATGGTAGGGGATGGCCTTGTCCCGGTAGTAGGCCTCGGCGATGAGCAGGTCGGCGTCCTCGGCAACCTCGGCCAGCGCATCCGTCCAGGCGGTGTCGCCGGTGTAGGCAAGCGTCTTCCCGGCCAGCTGAACGCGCAGGCAGAGGGCAGCGGCTGCCGCTCGGATGATCGCACTCCCAGGCGGTGACGACTAGCCCGGCCACGGCCGTGGCACGCCCGGGCATGAGCTCGACGGTCTCGACGCCGAAGCGGCGCGGGGTCGCTGACGATCCGGGGAACAGGCATTCCATCGCCTCGGTCAGGCGGCGGCCGGTGCCCGGCGGGCCAGCGATGGTCAGCGGCGTCGTGCGACGGGAGAACTGGCCGTCGAGGATGAGGAAAGGCAGGCCTCCGAAGTGGTCGCCGTGCAGGTGAGACACGAGCACGGCGGTGATCTCGCCCGGATCGAGTGCGAGCCGCTTGAGTGCGCTGAGTGACGTGGCGCCGCAGTCGAGCAGCACCGGACCTGAAGCGCCGGGGCCGCGCAGATGGATGCAGGCCTGGTAGCGCCCGCCGCTGCCGAAGGCGTCGCCGCTGCCGGCGAAGGTAACGGTGACCTCCACGCACCGATTGTTCGTTATGAGGACGACTTAAGCACGCCAGAGCCCGTAAAAGATCTACCGGATCATGGACGGGCCCAGTGCCGGCTGGTAGTCACGCACTCGGGCGCCCGACCACGCTGCCGGTACGCCCGGCGGCTGACCTTTCCCGGGCCCGTTCCCGGTCCTGAGCAGGGACCTTTATTTTTGTCACCTGATGCCTTTAGTCCTGCGCAGAGGTGACATTCGATCATGCCGGCGGTAGCCCCCTCGGGTGCACCATGATCTCAGAACCCGCAGGAACCGGGCTCATGAGCGAAGGAAAGAAGGAGGATTCGAATGGCGACCCCAGTCGAAATTCTCGGAGACCCGGCCGCGCGCCGCAATCTGCAGGTGTGGGAGTGGGTTAAGCAGTCGAAGATCATGGCCCTTGGCTGGACGGCAATGCGCGTCTGGCTCGGCATCATGTGGATCCAGGCCGGCGTCGCCAAGCTGTGGGGCGCGGAGAACGCTGGATTCCTGCACAACGGCGGCGCGGCAGTGGCCGGCTTCGCCGGGCATGGCACTCCCGCTTACTCCTGGTGGGGCAGCTTCCTGCACAGCTTCGTGGTTCCGAACGCCAGCTGGATCGCCATCCTCGTCGCGGTCGCTGAGTTCGCTATCGGCATCGCGCTGTGCCTCGGCCTGTTCACCCGGATCGCCTCGATTGGCAGCCTGGCCCTGCTGTTCACCTACGTGATGTCGGGAACCGCGAGCGTGTGCGCCTTCTACGCACTGTTCGCAATCGTCATCCTGGTCATGTGGCGGACCTCGAGCTGGATCGGCGTCGACGGCCTGATCGCCGGCTACCGGCAGCGTCACCACCACGAGCGTGGCCTGCACACCCCCATCCGCAAGCTGCTCAGCCAAGTGGCGGCCGGGACCCCGACGGTCAGCAGCAAGACCGTCTGACGGCCCGTTCCTCGGTCGAGTCCCTACCGATGCGGTCTGCGCAAGCAGGCCGCATCGTCGTATGTCCGGGGCCGCCGGGAAGCTGCGCGGCGGGCACGGGGTTAGCGAGGAAGAACGCTCCGCCAGCCAGAAGGGAACCGCATGAAGGCCACCATCAATGGCACAGTCGTCGCAGATGCCCCGGAATCCGACCTGATTTCCATCGAGGGCAACTACTACTTCCCGCCCGCGTCGATCACCGCTGGCGCGCTGAGCGACAGCCCGACGCCGTACACCTGTCCGTGGAAGGGCGCGGCCCAGTACCACGACGTCCTGGCGGGCGGCTCCACGCATCACGACGCAGCGTGGAGCTACCCGGACCCCTACCCGGCCTCTTTCAGCCGCGTCGGCAAGGATTACAGCGGCTACGTCGCCTTCGACAAGCAGCAGGTCACGGTGGCCGTGCAGCCGGCTGACAGGCCGGCGGCGCCGCGGCTGGGTCAGGGGAGGACACGCGTGGGTGAGCTGGACGTCAGCTGGGTGGACGGGCTGGTCGAGCCGCTAAGGATCAGGCCGGGAACGACGGTACGACTCCCGGCGGACTTTGATCCGGGTGAGCGGTTCGGCGTCCGCAAGAAGAAGGACGGAGCGCCGCCTGCTCGGGCAGGGTGTCGAACTGCTGGCGGAGTACCAGGACCGGCTCGCGGCCCAGGACACGTACGCGGTCCTGGTCGTGCTGCAGGGCATGGACGCCGCAGGCAAGGACGGCACGATCCGGCACGTGATGAGCGGGGTGAACCCGCAGGGCGTGCACGTCTCAAGCTTCAAGGCCCCGTCGGCCAGCGAACTGAGCCACGACTACCTGTGGCGGCATGCTCAGCGCCTGCCGGCCCGCGGCGAGATCGGGATCTTCAACCGGTCGCACTACGAGGAGGTCCTGGCCGTCCGGGTCCACCCGGATGATCTGGATCGCGAGCACCTTCCGCCTGAGGCCAGGGGGCGCGACATCTGGAAGCGCCGGTACCAGGAGATCAACGACTGGGAGCGCTACCTCACCGGCAATGGCATCCGGCTGGTCAAGATCTTCCTCAACGTGTCGAGGAAGGAGCAGCGCTCCAGGTTCCTGGAGCGGATCGACCTGCCGGAGAAGAACTGGAAATTCTCCCCGGCCGACGTCCGGGAGCGCCAGTACTGGGACAGCTACCAGCGGGCCTATGCCCAGATGCTGACTCATACCAGCACCGAATGGGCTCCCTGGCACGTCGTGCCCGCGGACCACAAGTGGTTCACCCGGGTCTGCGCCGCCGCCGTCATCGCGCGGACGCTCATTGAGATCGACCCGCACTACCCGGTCCCTGATTCAGCCGCCCGGAAGGCCCTCAAGCAGGCGCGGGCCGAACTGGACGGCGAGGCGCGGCGCTGACTCGCAGTTGCGGTGCCCGGGCTAGGCAGGCGCGCGCGGCGCGCTAGCACTCCGCCCAGATGTCGGCAGTCAGCGTGACGATCACACCCTCGAACTGGTCCCACTGGTCGACCAGCCGGACCGTTCCGCTGGCGTGGGCGTACTCGCGCCTGGCGTCCGCAGCCCGTCCGGCCCACGTGCCGACCGCCAGGCGCCAGGCGTCGAAGTCCTGCCGCCGCTGATCCATCCGGCTGGCCTCGCACTGGCCCGCGAGCCCGGCGCCGGAACTGCCGATCGTCCAGGCGACCGGAGGCAGGCCGTCGGCTGCGGCACGTGCCAGCACGGTGCCGAGTAAGGCTGCTCCCCGGCGCTGCCGGGCGACCTGCTCAGCCGCGACGGCTGCGCGCAGCGCTGATCGGTGCCGGGTTGTCTCGGTCATGTGGTCCTCCTGAACGCTGGCGGAGCTGAGAAGCGCCGGAAGAGCGGCCTGCCAGCTCCGGTGCGCTGCTGACGCACCCCGCCGGCCGGGGTGCCTCTGGAAGGGCCAGCCGACGGGGCGCGTTCTGGGCATCCTCCTGGTGCCGTCCGCGGCGGGCACCAGGAGGAGCCAGATTCAGCTTCTGTGCTCAGGCTGACTGTCTACTGCAGAATTGCAGAACACTTGCCAGGCATTACCTCTAGATATGCTGAATATCCGCGTGCTCAGTAGCGGCAGGCACCTGCACGGCCGGATGGCAAACTCGTACCCATGACCTATATTGCTGCGCCTGACCGATACGACGACAAGATGCCCTACCGCCGCAGCGGGCGGAGCGGGATCCAGCTGCCCGAGATCTCACTCGGGCTGTGGCAGAACTTCGGCGGCGAGAGTCCGCTGGACACCCAGCGCGCCATCCTGCGGCGGGCGTTCGACCTCGGTGTCACCCACTTCGACCTGGCCAACAACTACGGTCCGCCGTACGGCTCAGCCGAGGAGAACTTCGGCATCATCATGCGCACGGACCTGCGCCCCTACCGGGACGAGCTGATCATCTCCACGAAGGCCGGCTACGACATGTGGCCGGGGCCGTACGGCGAATGGGGCTCGCGCAAGTACCTGCTGGCCAGCCTGGACCAGTCGCTGGCCAGGATGAGCCTGGACTATGTCGACATTTTCTACAGCCACCGGTTCGATCCGGAGACGCCGCTTGAGGAGACGATGGGCGCGCTCGACACCGCCGTGCGGTCCGGCCGGGCCCTGTACGCCGGGATCTCGTCCTACTCAGCCGAGCGGACCGCGGAGGCTGCCGCGATCATGCGGGAGCTGGGCACCCCGCTGCTCATTCACCAGCCGTCCTACTCGCTGCTGAACCGCTGGATCGAGGGCGGCCTGCTGGACGTGCTCGGTGAGGAGGGCATGGGCTGCATCGCGTTCTCGCCGCTAGCGCAGGGCCTGCTCACGACGAAGTACCTCGACGGCATCCCGGCAGGCTCGCGGGCCAGCCGGGAGGGGTCACTGTCCGCGGACCAGATCAGCGAGCAGAACCTCGCGCATGTCCGGGCGCTCAACGAGATCGCCCGAGCGCGTGGCCAGTCGCTCGCGCAGATGGCGCTGTCCTGGGTACTCCGCGACCAGCGCGTCACGTCCGCGCTGATCGGCGCCAGCAGCGTGACGCAGCTCGAGGAGAATCTCGCCGCCGCCGGGCACACCTCGTTCACCTCCGGAGAGCTGGCCGAGATCGACAAGCAGGCGGTCGAGGCGGGCATCAACATCTGGGCGCCGTCCAGCGACTCCTAGCCCGGCTTGTGCGCCAGGCCGTGCTCCTGCTGAGCTCAGGCAGCGCCGATGGCCGCGAGGAGCACCAGCAGGATCGTCGCGGTGGCGAGCGCCCCGTGCAGGGCGATGACGATGACTGGCGGCCTGCGGCCTGGACGCGGGCCCGCGGGTGCCGCGCCCGCCGGGTCCGGGGCGGCCGGCTGGACGTCGCTGCTCGCGGTCAGCAGCGTCGCCATGCCGAGCCCGGCGAGCAGGAAGGTTATGCCGACAGCAGCCCACGCCAACGCGGGCACCGCGACGGCCAGGTAGGCGATCCAGACCGCCAGGCCGGCGACGCCGAGCCCGGCGTGAGCGGTGATGACCGGCGGCGGAGTTCCGCTGGCTGCGAGTCGCCGCTGGCCCCGCGGGTCCCGGCTGAGGCGGCCGGCCAGCAGGTACGCCCCGGCCGCGGCGGTGGCGATCCACGCTGCCAGCGCCGCGAGGTCAGCGGGCAGGGTGCTGGGAGCCGGTCCCGGGGGTCCGGGCTGCGACGGCGCGGCGGGCTGCGCCGGGACCGGGCGGATCAGCCCGGCCAGGTAGCGGCTTTCCGCAGCGGCTCTGGCGCGCTCCGCTGCCTTGGGCAGCGGCCCGATCGCTGCCCTGATGGCCCGGTCGACGGCCTCGTTGACCTGCGCGCTGCTCAGGCCGCTGCATGCGGGCGGGATGGCGGTCACGGTGCGGTGCCGCTGCAGCGCCCCGACGGCAAAGGCATAGCAGCCGTCCGGTGTCGCCCTGGGCGGCAGGGGACGGGAGGTCCCGCAGCCGGCCAGCAGCACAGCCGCAATGACCAGCGCCCCGAGCACCAGCGCGCGGGGCACCAGCGCGCGGGGCACCAGCGCCCCGGCGGGGCGCGGACTGATCGGCGTTGTCTGGCGCATTATGCCGAGCTTGGCATGATGGCTGTCGTGAACCAGTCACCGGATGCCAGCTTGAGGCCACCGGACACTGCCGCCGCTGTCCGGGCGCAGGTCACTGCTTTCGACGCGGCGACGCCACGGGAAATCGCCTCCCGCGCGCGGTTCCTGGCCGAGCTTGACCGGCTTGCCGATCCGTTCAGCCGGGACGCGGATCCGGTCCATGTCACCGGGTCGGCGATTGTCTCCGGTCCCCGCGGCACGGTCCTGCACTGGCACAAGCGGCTTGGCGGCTGGATGCAGCCGGGCGGCCACGTGGATCCCGGTGAGACGCCCTGGGACGCGGCGCTGCGCGAGACCGCCGAGGAGACCGGACTGCCGGTCCGCTATCCGCCGGACGGCCCGGCGCTGATCCACCTCGACGCGCACCCGGCCGGTGAGCACGTCCACCTCGACCTGCGTTACCTGGTGCTGAGCGAGGACGCGGACCCGGCGCCGCGGCCGGGGGAGAGCCAGCAGGTCAGCTGGTTCAGCGTGGCCGAGGCCATCAGTCTCGCGGACGACGCGCTGGTCGACGGACTGCGGCGGCTGCGCGACCGGGATGCCAGCAGCGCACGGGACGGGCAGTAAGTACCGGGCCTCGTGCGGGGGACATCCCGCCTGCCGGCCTGAAGCCGCACGGCGACACGCCCGGCCAGTTCCCCTGCCTCGGCAGCCCGCATCCTGGGGCAGGCCAGGCGCTGGCCGCGAGCAGGCTCAGGCGGACCCGGCGTCGTCCAGGGCCGGGAGCGTGATGGTGAACCTCGTCTCACCCGGCCGGCTGACGACGTCCGCGGTCCCGCCGTGCGCGACTGTCACGGCGTGCACGATGGCGAGCCCGAGTCCGCTGCTGCCCGCCGCCCGTGACCGGGATGAGTCGCCGCGGACGAACCGCTCGAAGACGTCAGGCTGCAGGTCAGGCGGGATGCCGGGGCCGTTGTCGGTCACGCTGATGGTCGCGGAGCGCCGGGCCGCCGCAGGGCCGTCCGCGGCGGCAGGGCCCCGGCTCCTGGCCGCGCCGGGCCTGCCCGGCTGTGCCTCCGCCGCGGAACTGCTCAGCGCCACGGTAACGCTGGTGCCCGGCGGCGTGTGCCGTGCCGCGTTGCTGAGCAGGTTGGCCAGCACCTGGTGCAGCCTGAGCTCGTCGCCGCTCACCTGGACGGGCTCCTCGGGCAGCTCCAGCTGCCACCGGTGATCGGGCGCGGCGACCCGTGCGTCACTGGTGACGTCGATAGCCAGCCTCGTCAGGTCCACCGGCTCGCTGGCCAGCGGGCGGCCGGCGTCCAGGCTGCGCGAGCAGAAGCAGCTCGTCGACCAGCTCGCTCATCCGGGCGGATTCCGACTCGACCCGGCTCAGCGCGTGCGCGATGTCATCCGGGATCGGCCCCGGGTGCCGCCGCGCCAGCTCGGCGTAGCCGCGGATAGCGGCAAGCGGCGTGCGCAGCTCGTGGCTGGCGTCAGCGGCGAAGCTCCGCAGCCGTGACTCGCTGGCCTCGCGCCGGGCCAGCGCGGACTCGACGTGCCCGAGCATCCGGTTGAAGGCGGCGCCGACCTGGCCGACCTCGGTGCGCGGGTTCGGCGTCCGGAACGCGCTCGGGCAGGCTGACCTCGCCGCTGCTCAGCGGCAGCTGCGTCACCCGGGTCGCGGTCGCGGCGACCCGGCGCAGCGGTCGCATCGACGCGCGCACCCAGGCGGTGCCGATGACGCCGGTGATCAGTAGCGCGGCGGCAAAGACGGCCAGCTCGGCGAGGCCACCTGCTGCAGCGTGTGCGTTACCGGAGCCAGGGGCAGCCCGCTGACCACAGTGCCGTCCTTGGTCTGACTGGCCGTCATCCGGTAGTCGCCGTAGGACGCGCAGGTCCACCGTGACGGCCCGGCCGACCGGGACACTGGCGATCTCGGCCTCGTCCGCAGCCGTCAGGTGGCAGAAGTCGGCATTCGTCCCGGTGCTGGCCAGGTACGGATTCATGACGGCGCCGTCGCGGGTGACCTGCGCGGTGAAGACGGCCGTCTGCTGGCGACTGGGCACAGCTTCGGGCGGGCATCTTGTCGATGTCAGGCTGGTCGCCGCCGGAGCCTGGCCCGTGCTGCGGCTGGGGCGGCGGGTTGAGGCAGCTGAAGTAGCGCGAGTTCGCCGCGCTGAGCGAGCCGTCCAGCTGGCTGATCAGCACGGGTGCAGGTGCGTGTAGGTGACCGCGCCGACCGCGGCGCACGCCAGCGCCAGCAGGACCAGCAGGCCGGCGATCAGGCGCCCGCGCAGCGTCCGGGCGGCCAGCCAGCCGGCCGACCCTGGTGGAGCTTCTGGGGGAGTCCTGGCCGGTCATCGTCAGGCCGGCGGCTTCAGCACGTACCCGACGCCGCGGACGGTGTGGATCAGCGGCTCGCGGCCGGTGTCAATCTTCTTGCGCAGGTAGCTGATGTACAGCTCGACCACGTGCGCCTGGCCGCCGAAGTCGTAGTTCCACACCCGGTCCAGGATCTGCGCCTTGGACAGCACCCGGCGCGGATTGCGCATCAGGAAGCGCAGCAGCTCGAACTCGGTCGCGGTCAGCTCGATCAGCTCGCCGCCGCGGCGCACCTCCCGGGCGTCCTCGTCCATCGTGAGATCCGCCACGATCAGCTCGGTGCCGGAACTCGCCCGGGCCATGCCCGCCCGGCGCAGCAGCCCGCGCAGCCGGGCGATGCACCTCCTCCAGGCTGAACGGCTTGGTGACGTAGTCGTCGCCGCCGGCCGTGATGCCGCTCACCCGGTCCTGCACGGAGTCCCTGGCGGTCAGGAACAGCACGCAGACGTGCGGCAGGATCGTCCGCACCCGGCGCAGTACCTCAAGTCCGTCGAAGTCAGGCAGCATGATGTCCAGCACGATCGCGTCAGGCTGGAACTCGCGCGCCGCCCGGACGGCGCTGCTGCCGTCCGCGGCGGTCCGGATCTCCCAGCCCTCGTAGCGCAGCACGCTGGCGAGCAGCTCGGCCAGGCTGGGCTCGTCGTCGACGACGAGCACCCGGATCAGGCGAGCCGTCGGCGCGCTGCAGGCTGGCATCCGGCCGCTCGTCCGACGGTGCCATGGGTTCCATCACTGTCATCATGTCCTCAGTCTGCTCGCGCTGCTCGGGAGGGTATCTGAGCTCCTTCTGAAGATCCTCTGAGCGCGGCCGGGCCGCTGGCCAGCGACAGCGCGAGCGCCGGGCAGCCGGTGACCGCCCGGCGCGCTGCTCTCGCGAGGCGGGCCGGGACGACCGGCCGTTCTCGCCGACGAGCGGGTAGCCCCACTCGTCCAGCGAGACGAGCTCGGGCAGCAGTTCCGCGCACACCCCGTGCCCGGTGCAGGCGATCGCGATCGACGCGCAGCCGCGTGACGTCGTGCGACATGATCATCTCCAGTCAGATTCGGTGACGGGCGCGGCGGGCAACGGCAGGAACGGTCCCGGCCGGATGGCCGAGCAGCGGCCGCGGGCATGCAGCGCTACCTCGGCCGCGAACACCTCCAGCGCGCTGCGCGACAAACCTGACCGTTCCGTCCGGGTGGTGGCAGGCCCCGCGCCCGGTCACCAGGCCCGCCCAGCGGCGCAGGTCCGCGAGCTCCCGTTCGGCCGGGCGCGGCTGCGCGACCGCGGCAAGCGCGGCGGCGATGGCGCGGCAGCCCGTTGAAGCACGGGCCGCACTGACCTGCCGATTCCAGTGCCAGGTAACGGGCCACGCGCGCCGTCTCGGCCAGGCCGCAGTGCGCGGCCGGAAGGGCGGCCAGGACCCCGGCGCCGACGAACGCGCCGGCCGGGCGCAGATCGGCGTTGCTCAGCGTCAGCCGCCGCGCGTCGGCCGCGTGCAGCCAGCCGCCGTGATAGCCGCCGGCCAGCACCGCCTGCACATCGTCGCCGAGCGGGAGCAGCCGGTGCAGCGGCGTCCCGAGAGCGGCCTCGACGATCCGCACCGCGTCCGTCGGGGTCGCGGATCGTGCACAGCATCGAGCCGGGCTCCTCGGCCGTCCCGACGGTGCGGAACCACTCGCCGCCGTACCGGGCGATCAGCGCGAGGTGCGCCAGGGTCTCGACGTTCTGCACCAGCGTCGGCCGGCCGCCGATCCCGCGCTCGAACACGCGCCGCGCCTTGTCGGCCGGACGCGCCGCGCCGCCGTTGATGAACGCGACCAGCGCCGACTCCTCGCCCGCCAGGAACCGCGGCGGCGTTTCCACGAGCTCCACGCCGACCCGGTCCGTTCCGGCAGCCGCGCGGCTGGCCAGGGCCGCGGTCACTGGGCGGCCAGGTCGAGGCCGCGAGGGCCGCCCCTGGGTCGCGGCGGGCGTGCAGGCCCAGGTAGGCGGTGCGGGCGCCGACCGCCTCCGCGGCCGCCTGCAGGCCGTCCAGCACGAGGTGCGGCGCAGTACCAGAGCAGGGCCGCGTCCTTGCTGCTGGCTGGCTCGCCCTCGGCGCCGTTCGCCGACGACGACGACGCCCGCGGCCGCCGGGCCGCCACCGCCGTGAGCTTCCTGGCCACGCGGGAACGCGGCGCCGCCACGCCCGGTCAGCCCGGCTGCCGCGGCCTGCTCGATCAGCGCGCGGCCGCGGAATCGCGGCAGGCCGCGCCGGCGCAGGTGCGCCGCCAGGTCGAGACCCGGCGGCAGTCCCGGGTCCTCCGCGGCTAGCTCCGCGGCGGGCGGAAGCAGCCGCGGCAGTCCCGCCTCGCCGGGCGCGGCCGCGTGACCTGGCCGCACCCGGCCCGGTGTCATGGTCGGGCTCACCGGGTACCAGCCCCGGTGAGCTGGCGGCTGCTGTCCTGGCGGGCGGTGTCGGCTGCTGCGGCGGCCAGTGCGCGCGCGGCCCGATCGGCCCGTCCGGGTGCGGTGAGCGCGCTGGCGATGCGCCAGCAGAGCGCGGCAGCGACCGCGATGCAGCAGCCGATGGTCAGCGCGAGCAGCCAGCCGGCCTGCAGGTCAGTGCTTGACCAGATGCCGTGCAGCAGGGCGGCGGGCCAGCAGGCGTAGGCGAGCCAGTGCACGGCGCGCCAGGCCCGCCGCCCGATCCGCGCCCGGGCCAGGCTCGTCACGATCAGGGCGATCATGATGTCGAGCGAGATCGCGCCGAGCCCGAGCCACAGCGGCTTGTACGGCGACGTGAACGGAATGACCGCGGCCGCAATGCCGATCGTCACGTAGGGATCGGCGATCGCGGTGATGACGTGCACGGCGATGAAGGCGACGGCGAGCAGGGACATGCTGCGGTGCAGGCTGGTCGTCGCAAATCTGGGCAGCCCCGGCAGCCGTCCGCGGCGGGTAACCAGGATGCCCAGCAGGACGACAGCGGTCAGCAGCACCAGCGCGACCACGCCGGTGGCCCGGCTGGCGTACCACAGCGCGGTGCTGGAGGTGATCCCCACGAAAAGCCTCCTGATGAGGTCTGGCGGCGGCATTCGCCGCGGCCTTACTCATGCAGGATCGGGTACCGGGCCGTGATCGCTCTCTGGACTGCCTCTGCGCACCCTCTGAACGCGGGCCGCCGCGACAGTGTGACACTTCCGGTTCTCCAGGCGATCGTTATGCGTACTTTGTTGCCCTGGAACTGTCACAGTGTGCGTCCTGGCGCGCGATCGCCTCAGCCGCGGTGGCGGATCTGACTGAACGGCACGTCCTTGTCGACCCGGATCTCGCCCGGCAGCCCGAGAACCTTCTCGGCGAGGATGTTCTTCTGGATCTCGTCGGTACCCCCGGCGATGGACTGGCCCGGCACCGACATCAGCACCTCGGCGATCACGCCGCCGAAGGGGGAGTCAGGCCCGGTCAGCAGCGCTCCCGCGCCGGCGATCATGGCGTGCACCCGGGCGGACTCACGGGCGATGTTGCTGGCAGCGAGCTTCCCGATGGACCCCTCGGCACCGGGTCGTGCGCCGAGTGCCCGCGCAGCGCGGGCGCGCTCGGCCGTCCAGGCGCTGGCCCGCTGCATGGTGATGAGGCGGGCGATGGCCTGCCGGATGACCGGATCGTCGCTGACTCCGGCGGCCCGGGCGTGCTCGACGACCAGATCCGGCCGGCCTGCTCGCTGCGGATACCAGGAGTAGGTGGCGAAGTAGTCGTCGGCCTCGGCCCTGGCCTCATCCAGAGCGCGGCCGGGCGCGGGAGAATAGTCCGGCCGCCGCAGTGCGGAGAACCGCCGCTCGTAGGCCAGCGTCGTCAGCGCGGCCGTCCAGCCCTGACCAACTCCGCCGATGACGTTGTCCCGCGGGATGCGCGCGTCGGTGAGAAAGACCTCGTTGAACGAGGCGTGGAAGTTCATCTGCCGGAGCTGGCGAACCTCGACACCGGGCTGGTGCATCGGCAGCGCGAAGTAGGTGATGCCCTGGTGCTTCGGGACGCCGGGATCGGTGCGGGCCAGCAGCATGCCCATGTCCGCGTGGTGGGCGCTGGTGTTCCACACCTTCTGGCCGTTGATCACCCAGCTGTCGCCGTCGAGCACGGCCGAGGTGGACAGGCCGGCCAGGTCCGATCCGGCGCCGGGCTCGCTGAACAGCTGGCACCAGGTCTGCTCGCCGGTGAGGATCGGGGTCAGCAGCCGGTCGCGCAGCTCGTCGCTGCCGTGGGCCAGGATTGTCGGCGCGGCCAGCCAGGTGCCGCTGCCGACCGGAACGCCGGCCGTGCCGAGCCGGATCAGCTCGCTGCCGACCAGCTCGTCGGTCCAGGCCGGCCAGCCGCGGCCGTGCCAGCGCTGCGGCCAGCTCGGCACCGCCCAGCCCGCCGCCAGCAGCAGCGTGCGCCAGTCGTGCAGCGCCATGCCCGGATCCCAGTGCTCCGCGACCCAGGCGGCCAGCTCGGCCCGGACCTGCCCGGGCTCAGGCGGCGCCGGCGGCGGCCCGGTCACGACGAGCTCTCCGCGGCCGCGATCTCGTCCAGGAACGTTCTGAGCTCGGCGTTGAACAGCTCGGGCTGGGAGACGTTCGCCGCGTGACCGGCCGCCGGGATGACGACCTTGCGCGCCTGCGGGATCTTGGCCGCCATGTAGTCAGCGGCGCCGAGGAACGGAGTGTCGTCCGCGCCCACGATCACCAGCACCGGAACCCCGATGCCGGGCAGCCCGTCCAGCACATGCGAGTCGCGCTGCGTCAGCGTGTGCCTGGCGGCCAGGATCAGGCCGCTGGCGTCGCGGTGCTCGCCGTCGTGCAGCTCGGCGCTGCCGCCCATCGCCGCGAGCCCGCGAGTCTCCAGGCGCGCCGCGGTGGCGTGCGCCCGGCGGTTCCAGTCCTCCCGCGCGGCGTCGTTGCGGAAGCCGGGGCCGGTATCGATGAGGACGAGGCCGGCCACCCGCTCCGGATGCGCGAGCGTGAAGTCGAGCGACAGGTAACCGCCGAGCGAGTGACCGCCGAGAACGGCACGGGCCAGGCCGAGCCCGTCCAGGATCGCGGCCATGTCGTCCAGCGCGGCCGCCGCGCCGTAGCAGTCCGGGTCAGCGGGGTAGTCGCTGCCGCCGTGGCCGCGGATGTCCCAGGTGATGACCTGGTTGCGCGCGCTGGCTGCGGCGAGATTCTGGCCGAACATCGCGGCGGTGGCGCCGTAGCCGTGCGTGAGCAGCAGCGCGGGCTGTCCGCTGCCGCTGACCTGGTAGCGGATGCTCCCGCCGGGCCGGTTCAGATCGGGCACTGCGAGCCTGCCTTCCGGTCAGCGGCCGGTAAAGTTCGCCGGGCGCCGCGCGCTGACCGCCGCAGTGCCCTCGGTCCAGTCGGCTGTCTGCATCAGCCGCTCCTGCTCGGCGCGCTCGCGCTCCATGGCCGTCCTGGCCTGAGCGGCCAGCTGGCCGCGCATGGTCGCGCGAATCGAGCGGACGGCGAGCGGAGCCGCAGCCGCGATCTCGGCGGCCAGCGCATGCGCACCGGCGCGGGCCTGGCCGGACTCGGTCAGCCGGTCGGCGAGCCCGATCGCGTGCGCCTCGGCAGCCGCGACCCGGCGCCCGGTGTACAGCAGCTCCAGTGCCTTCTGCTGGCCGACGACGGCAGGCAGCGTGACGCTGATCGCGAACCCCTGGTGGATGCCGAGCAGCGCGAAGTTCGCGGCGAACCTGGCTTCGGGAGCGGCGACCCGGAAGTCGGCCGCCAGCGCCAGGCCGAGCCCGCCGCCGACGGCGGCGCCCTGGATCGCGGCGACGACGGGGAGCGGCTGCTCGAACAGCCGGATCGCGAAGTCGTACAGATGCGCGCCGTCCGGACGGCCGATCGCGTGAGCGTCGCTGAAGTCAGCCCCGGCGCAGAAGACCCGGCCCGCGCTGCACAGCACGATCGCGCGGCACCGGCCGCTGGCGGCAAGATCCTCGCAGGCGCCCGCGAGCTGCTCGATCAGCCCGACGCTGAAGAAGTTGCTGGGCGGCCTGCTGATCTCCAGCGTCGCCACGTAGTCATCGCCGAGTTCAACGGTCAGCTCGGCTGGCGTGGTGTCCGCGTTCGTCATCAGCTCTCCCTGCCGCCGGCTCCGGTCCTGGCGACATCGTAGGACGAACCGGGTCCGCGCACAGGACCGGGAGCCGGGCGGGGTCAGGAGCCGCCGGAAGTGACCTGCCCGGAGCCTGAGCTTGACGACGGGCTCGAGGTGCCCTTCAGGCTGCTGCCGGAACTGCCTGAGCTCGACGAGCTCGAGCTGGACGAACCGGAGCCTGACGAACTGGAGGACTTCGCTGAGCCGGAACTCCCCGAGCCGGAGCTGCCGGAGCCGGAACTGCCCGAGCGGGCACTGCGGGACGTCGACTGGCCGGCGGTGGTGTGCGCCGACGCGGGCAGGGTCACGGCCACCCCCGCCGCGGTCAGGACGCTCGCCAGTCCCGCCGCAGCCGTGACCTTGCGCAGCCTGGCCCGGTTCCGGTCGCGGTCCCTGATGGCCGCGCCGGTGTTCCGGCTGGCGGGGCGGGGCGCGGGAGCTGGCGTCATTGCTGGCCTCTCAGTCGTGCGGTGAGCGGTATGGCGGGCTGATGCATCTCAGCCTGCCTGCACCTGCTCTGAATTCGCTCTGCGCCCGCTGACCGCCCGCGCAGAGGCGCCGGCCTCGGCGACTTGCGCGGGCGGAGACGAGCGGCCGGTTATCCCCCAGCCCTGTGGACGAAGCTGTGCACGGCGCGGTGGAAAGCGGCCATGCACAGGGGATAAACAACAGATGTCCTGTGGACGACTAAAGAATCTTGAAGTTCTCGCGGAAAGGCCTTGTGCCGCCAGCGGCATTGGCAGTAGAAATCTCTCACCACTGAAGACGGGATCCGCCTCCGGGGAAACCCGGGGAACGCCAGAGGTGCCGGGCAACCGGCGCGGACGGCGGGAGACTGGCAGCCGGTGGGGTCGCGCGGCGCACGGCAGCTGAGCAATCGGAATGCCAGGGCAGCGCGGCAGCCTCGCAGCACACGGTGGCCGAGCAATCGGCTGCCACGGCCACGAGGTGACCGCCACGCAGCGCACGGTGGCCGAGCAATCGGCTTGCCAGGGCGGCGAGGCAGCAGGCGAGGCCCCTCCATCTCATACATGGAGGGGCCTCGTCGTCGTTAGGCGCGAACCTGGCCCGGTGATTCCCGCGGCCGACAGCCAGCAAACCTGACTGGCCAGGGCAAACCACGTTCCCTGCTGGTAAATCGCCTCATTTTAGCCGCCGGGATGTGCGGAACCGCCGTTCTTTGCGGTCAGCATGGCGTGTTTAGCGCCTGATCGACCGATCACGGTGCGAGACTTATGAGTGACGTTCCGTGCATTCTCGTGCGCCTCGCGAGCCCGGCCCGGCTGCCGTGCTCCGGTGGTGCCGGGCGCGGGCGGGCACAGTCCGAACGAGGCAGGGAGCCGGGCGTTGCGAGCACCGGGGTATGCGGCACCGCAGCTGGTGGCCGATACCAGGGGAGCGGTGCGGCGCGGACGCGGCGCTCGCCTGCCGGCGGCACCGCGGCCGGAACGGGGGAGCGCGTGATCACCAGTCCCAGGCACGCCGGGGTTGAGGGCTACGAGCGGGTGCCGGCGCCCGGGCTTGGTGCCGCGGGGGAGACGCCGATGTTCCGGCGCCGGTCGCTGCAGCCCAGCCGGCGGGCCGTGCTGCACGTTCAGGCGGCCGGAGATCCCGCGGTGCCGGCGGACCTGGCGGACTGGTTCACCGAGCGGGCCTTCCATTTCTACCTGGCCGGACTGCGGCTGCCAGGCCGGGTGACCCTGCCTGCGCGGCCAGGCGGCCACGCGCTCGGCTCCGCCTGCGCCGACCTGAACGCCGCCTGCGCGCGGCTGCGCGGCGACGACGGCATGGGCCATGTGATCGTGACGGCGCAGCGCCGGGGCGCGCTCGCGGCTGCGCTGTGGAGCGACGAGGGGGCCTCGCGGTGACGGGGCTCGCGGCGCCGACGCGCTGGTGCTGCTCGACCCGGAGCTGCCGGTCCGGCCGCCGCTGACCCTCAGCATCGCCTGCCCGGTGCTCGTGGTCACCACCGGCGGGCCGCCCGCCTCCGGTGGTCGCCGGGGCCTGCTGCCGCGCCGTCCGGCGGCACCGGCCGCCGCAGCTCAGCTCGGCGGGCACGTGACCTGGCTCCAGCTGCCCGATCCCGTCAGGCCTGCTGACGACGGGCGGCAGGGGTTCTTCGACGAGCTCGGCCGCTGGCTTGGCGCCTACATGTACGGCCACGGCCGCGATCAGCTGCTGTAAGCCCGGCTCGCAATTCAGCTGACGATGCTGACCTGCACGCCCGGATAGCCGCTGGCCCCGTTCGGCTCCGGCGGCTCCTGCAGGGACGTCTGGGTGTAGCCGGTCTTGTCGGTGGCGCGGGCCTCGATCACGTAGCTGCCGGGGCGGACGCCCGCGTCCCACTCGTACACCCACTGCCGCCAGGAGTCGATGTCAGGCACCGCTGCCAGCTTCGCCTGCTGCCAGGCGCCGCCGCCGATCCGGACCTCAACCGCCTCGATGCCCTTGTGCTGCGCCCAGGCCACGCCGGCGATCGTGACCGGCTTGCCGGCCTTGATCGGGTTCAGCCCGGTAGGCACGTCAATCCGGGACTCGGTCTTGATGGGCGCCTGGGCGTCCCAGCCCCGCTGCGCCCAGTAGGACACGTTCGAGGCGTACGTGGTGACCTCGATGTCCACGATCCACTTGCAGGCCGACACGTAGCCGTACAGGCCGGGGATCACCAGCCGGGCCGGGAAGCCGTGCTCGACCGGCAGCGGAGCGTCGTTCATCGCGACTGCCAGCATCGCGTCGCGGCCGTCCATCGCCGTCGCCACCGGCGTGCCGGAGGTGAACCCGTCGGACGAGGTGCAGAACAGCTGGTCCGCGCCCGCCTTGATGCCTGCCTCCCGGAGCAGGCTGCGCAGCGAGGCGCCGAGCCACTTGGCGTTGCCGATGTAGGGACCGCCGACGGGGTTCGACACGCAGCAGAGCGTGACGTAGTCCTCGAGCAGCGGCCGCTTGATGAGATCGTCGAAGGTCAGCACCAGCTCCCTGCTCACCATGCCGTGGATCCGCAGCTGCCAGTTGGCGGGCAGAATTTCCGGCAGCACGATCGCCGTGTCGACCCGGTAGAAGCTGCTGTTCGGCGTGATGAAGGAGCTGAGGCCGGGAATCCGGAGGTCCGCGCCCGCGGGCAGTGGCGGCGCCGGGACGGCGGGCGGCGGGAGCTTGAGAGCCTGCTGGATCGCGTTCACGTCCCTGGACTCGGCGAGCCAGGAGCCGCCTGCGTAAGTCAGCAGCGAGACGCCCGCCACGGCCGCGCTGGCCAGCAGGAACCGGCGGCGATCGGGCGCCGCGGCGGCAGGGGCCCGGCCCGGCTCGATCTCGCGCCAGACCGGCCCTGGCGCCGCCGGAGCGGGCGGCCGTCCGGTGCCGCCGGGCCGTCCGGTGCCGTCGGGCCGCCCGGATCTGCCTGGTCCGCCGGGAGCTCGCGGGGCGCCTGGCCCGCAGCCCCGCGTTCGCGGTCTCCGGTGCCGTAGACGGGCCCGGTTCGGCTCCGGCGCTGGCGCTGGCGCGGCGCTGGCGCACGGGCAGGCCCGCGGCCCGGCTGCTGAAATAGCGCAGCGCGAAGAACGCGACGGCGGTGCCGATGATGGACGGCAGCGCGTCGGTGCCTTTCGCCGTTGGCTGGCTGAGCGCCGCGTAGACGCCGATGCCGCCGAAGATCGCCAGCCCGACCACGCCGTACCACAGCTTGCGGACCGCGACGATGCCGATCACGGCCGCGAAGATGATCAGGATCCCGCGGATGCCCCAGACCAGCACCGTCTTGTCATTGGAGCCGAACTCCCTGATCGCGAAGTTCTTGACCGCGGGCGGCGTGTGGTTGATCGACAGCTCGCCCACGGCGGCGACAGGCGCGCCGATCGGCGAGCTGAGGATCGCGGCGATGATCTGGGCCACACCGAGCGCTACGAGCGCTGTCACGATCCCGGCAACGGCCCCGGCGGCAGCGAGCCCGGCCCGGCCAGAGGCAGAGCGGCCGGGCACCGGGGCGCGCCGGCCGGGCCGGTGCGGGGGAGGCTGTTGTGAAGAGGTCACACCGGTATTCGTAGCAGCCGGGCTGCCGGATTGGCGTCACCGGCGTCCTGCGGCCGCGTTCCCTGCCCGCGTGAGCAAGCCGGACCGCGGTGCAGGTACGAATATGGAGTGTGGACGTTCACGGGGACCCGGCCGATCGAGTGCGGCAGCTCCGGCCTGCCCGAAGCGGGGGACCGGACGGGCTCGAGACCGTTCTCGCGGCGGTCGCCCGCGGCGACCACGCCGCCTTCCGCGCCCTGTATGACCGGGTGTCGCCGGCGGTACTCGGAACCGCCCTGCGGGTGGTGCGTGACCCGGCTCAGTCCGAGGAGGTCATGCAGGAGGTCCTGCTGGAGGTCTGGCGGACGGCCGCGCGATTCGACCCGGCAGCGGGCTCGGCATCGGCATGGATCATGACCGTCGCGCATCGCCGTGCCGTCGACCGGGTCAGGTCGGAGCAGCGGGCATCGGAGCGGGAGCTTCGGGCGGCCAGGGCCTCGATCGCCTACGACGAGGTGACCGATGCCGTCGAGACCAGCCTTGAGCAGCAGCGCGTCCGGCGCTGCCTGGCCGGGCTGACGGAGCTGCAGCGGGAGTCGGTCGCGCTCGCCTACTACGGCGGCTACAGCTACCGCGAGGTAGCGCAGCTGCTGGGCGTCGCCGTCGGCACCGTCAAGACGCGGATGCGCGACGGGCTGATCCGCCTCCGGGACTGCCTGGGGGTGGAGTGATGCGACGCTCACGCGGGGTCGGGCAGCACACGCTGGTAGGCGCCTACGTGATGGATGCCGTGCCTGACAGTGACCGGGCCGGCTTCGAGCGGCACATGCTGACCTGCGAGCAGTGCCGTGAGGATGCGCGCGGCCTGCGCGAGGCCGCTGCCCGGCTCGCGCTGGCGGCGGCGGTCACGCCCCGGCCGGAGCTCCGAGATGAGACCCTGCGGGCCGCCGCCGGGATCAGGCAGCTGCCCCCGGTCGTTCGCGGCGAGACTGGCGATGACGCCGCCCGCCGCCTGCGGCTGGCCGTCCGGCGGCTGGTGCGGCCGGCCGGGCCGCGGCCGTGGCTTGCCAGGATCGCGATGGCCGCCGTCGTCGTGCTCGCAGTGACCGCGACGGTGCTGGGCCTGCACCTGACGTCGATGCAGAGCCGGGCTGACCGCGGCGCAGCGGCGGGACAACGCGATCGCAGCCGTGGTCGGGGCCCGCGATGCCACCACGATGACGGCCAGGGTCAGCACCGGGGGCATGGCCACCGTGGTGATGTCACACCGGGAGCGGTCGCTGGTGTTCGTCGCGCGTGGCCTCCCGCGGCTGCCTGCATCGCAGGCTTACGAGCTGTGGCTGATGAGCCCGGCCGGGCCGAGGCCGGCCGGCATGCTGGCGCCAGCCCAGCACGGGATGTCAGGACCGGTCGTCGTCGGGCGCCTGGCGGCAGGCGATCAGCTCGGCCTGACCGTGGAGCCCGGCTGCCGGGGCGGCCCGTCCGACCTCAGCGCCGATCGTCCTGGTCGCGCTCGACCGCTGACGGGCTGCCGAGGCGACATATGCGCGCGCGGCAGGCTAACGTGGCGACCGTGAAAGCATCCCCCGAAGCGCAGCTGCGGCTGCTTGAGCTTGCCGATCTGGACGCGGAGCTGGGAAGGCTGGAGCACCGCCGCCGCAGCCTGCCTGAGCACGCCGAGCTGAGCGAGCTTGAGCAGCGAGATCGGGAGCTCAGGGACGAGGCCGCGACGCTGGAGGCGCGCGAAGGGGATCTCAAACGGGAGCAGAGCAAGGCCGACGCTGACGTCGAGCAGGTCAGGACGAGGATCGCCAGGGACCGGGCCCGGCTGGAGGCCGGCCAGGTGAACTCGCCGAGGGAGCTGGAGAACCTGCAGTCCGAGATCGAGTCGCTGCTGCGGCGCCAGTCTGATCTCGAGGACGTCGAGCTCGACGTGATGGAGCGGCTCGACGCGGCGCAGACCCGGCTCGCGGCAGCCGCGGCCGAGCGAGGCCAGATCGCGACGGATGCGAGCGCCATCACGGCCCGCCGGGATATCGCCCTCGCTGAGATCGGCGAGCTGGCGGGGAAGGCCTCCGCGCGCCGCGCGGAGGTCGTCGCCGAGGAGCCCGCTGACCTGATTGACCTGTACGAGCAGCTGCGCGTCCGGCACGGCGGCGTGGGCGCTGCGGCGCTGCGGCGCGGCCAGTGCCAGGGCTGCCACCTGTCGCTCAACACCGTCGACCTCAACGCCATCCGTGCCGCCGCGGCCGACGATGTGCTGCGCTGCGAGGAGTGCCGTCGCATCCTGGTCCGGACCGATGAGTCCGGGCTCTGAGTCAGCGGGCTCTGAGTCAGGCAGCACCGCAGCTACCAGGCGGGGCAGCACCGGCTGGCAGGCCGGACGCGGTCAGGCGACGACGACCCTGCTCCTGCGGCACGGGCAGACGCCGCTGTCGGCCGAGCGCCGGTTCGCCGGGCGCGGTGACATCCCGCTCACCGATCTCGGCCTGGAGCAGGCCGCGGCCGCGGCGGACGCGCTCGCCCGCCGGGGCGGCATCGACCTGGTCCTCACCTCGCCGCTGCGGCGCACCAGGCAGACAGCACAGGCCGTCGCCGAGCGCACCGGTGCGTCGCTGGCCGTGGACGATGACCTGGCCGAGACCGACTTCGGCAGCTGGGAGGGCATGACGTTCGCTGAGGTGATGGCGCGCTGGCCCGATGAGATGGCGGCGTGGATGGCCGATGCGGGCGCTGCGCCGCCGGGCGGCGAGAGTTTCGCCACCGTCATCACCCGCGTCGACGCCGCTCTTGACCGCCTTCTTGACGCGCATCGCGGGAAGCAGGTCGTGGTTGTCAGTCACGTGACGCCGATCAAGGCACTCGTGTGCCGCGCGCTGCTGGCGCCGGCGGCGGCACTGTTCCGGATTCACCTCGATGTAGCGTCGCTAACGGAGGCCGCCTGGTTCGCCGACGGACCGGCCTTGCTACGGTCTCTTAACGACACCGCGCACCTGCGACGAGGCTGATCCGCCGCGAGTACGAGATGATTTCGGCCCGGTTGGGCTCATTGTTCTGAGCTATCGAACCGCCATGTGTGTAAATACTCGCGGTGTGTGGAATAGCACTCTCCGTAATTGATCAAGACGGGGGGAGATCAGTGCCTGTTCAGTCCAAGACCCGAGCGGCAAGCCGCCGTAGTTCGGCGAGTACCGCTCGCAGCAGGTCGGTGAGCCGCAGTGCGTCAAGGGGCACTACAGCCAGGCCGAAGTCCACGTCCAGCTCTATGTCGTCAAGCGCCAAGCCGAAGACCGTTCGCAGCTCCGCTGCGAAGCCGGCCCGCAGCTCGGCCGCCAAGCCGGCGACCCGGAGCAGCGCGTCGCGGTCGTCCCGCAGCACAGCATCGCGATCGACTGCGTCACGTTCCACCGCTTCTCGTTCTCGCACTGGCGCGTCACGCTCGACGCGCAGCAGCGCAGCACGGCGGAGCACCGCGAGCCGCAGCTCGGCTACGCCCATGGCGGCAGCCACCAAGGTGACGTCGGCGGCGACCAAGGTGACGTCGGCGGCGACCAAGATGACTGCTGCCGCGACCAAGGCGACGGCGTCGGCCAAGACGATGTCCTCGGCTATGCAGTCGATGAACACCGCCACCAAGGCCATGACCACGGCAGCGAAGGCCCTCACGGCTGCTGCCAAGACCATGTCCTCGGCCAAGCCGGCCGCCAGCACCTCGCGGACCAGCACTGCCCGGAAGAGCAGCTCTCGGACCAGCACTGCCCGCCGGGCAGCTGCGAAGCCGAGGACCGCGGCCCGGCGCAGGCCAGCGGCACGGCCGACGGCGGGGGCGACCCGGCCGAAGTCCCGGACCGCGTCCAGGACCACTGCGTCCAGGATGACCGCAACCAGGTCAGCTGGCACTGCCGCCAAGGCCACCACGGCCAGGGCGAGCAGCTCCAGGTCGGGCAGCACCGCAGCCAAGGCCAAGCCGAAGACCGCCATGCGGGCATCGGCCAAGCCGAGGACCGCGGCGAAGAGGTCTGCGCCGAAGACCGCGGTGAAGGCCAAGACCATGGCCAAGCCGAAGGCGACGACCGCCAAGCCGAAGTCAGCGATGTCGCGGCCGAAGTCGGCTGCACCGAAGTCGCGCCCGGCAGTTCGCCGGAGCACGAGCCGGTCGTCCAGCCGTCCGTCTACGACGGCGATGCGGCCGGAGTCCTCGCTGAGCATGTCGGCTCCGTCGCGGAGCAACGGTGAGTACGGCAGCCTGCTGGGCAGCCTGATTCACTGACCAGCACGTAAGTAGCTCGCAGCAAAGCGGGCGGCACTGGCAACGACGCCAGGCCGCCCGCTTTGCCTGTCGCCAGGGCGCGGGCGCATATCCTGGTGGACAGCAGCGGGCGAGCTGGCCGGGCGGCCGCGTCGTGCCAGGCATGCCTGGCACGCCGAGGAAGGTCCGGGCTCCGCAGGGCAGGGTGGTCGGTAACGCCGACCCGGGGTGACCCGCGGGATAGTGCCACAGAAAACAAACCGCCCCCGGACTCGTCCGGGGGTAAGGGTGAAACGGCGGTGTAAGAGACCACCAGCGCTCAGGGCGACCTGAGCGGCTAGGTAAACCCCACCCGGAGCAAGGTCAAGAGGGAGCCGCACCCGCAGGGGTGCATGCTCCTGCGCGAGCGATTGAGGGCTGCCCGCCCGAGCTCGCGGGTAGACCGCACGAGACTGCCGGCAACGGCAGTCCTAGATGGATGGCCGCCGGCCCGCGCAAGCGGGTGCACAGAACCCGGCCTACAGGCCAGCTCGCCCGCTGCCTGCACTCTGACCTGCAGCTCGTGTCACCACACTCCGGGGGAGCGCCAGCATCAGCGGGCGGCTTGCCGCAGGTGCGTGCGGCCGCGACGGTCGGCCGCCACATCATCCCGAACGCGTGGCGGTTGATGATCTTTTTGGCGGCATCGAGATGATGACCTGGCCGGCGCCGGGCCCGAACTGCTCAAGATGGCCGGCGATCTCTTCGATAACCCAGTCACCGATCGGGACGACGCGACCGGCTTCGTCACTCCAAGCCCCCAGTCACAACAGCCTCAAACCCGGTCAAGCACGGAACACTCCGGGGCCCTGGGCCTCCATGGGCTGCGAGCCGCCATTCTTTTTCATCCAAGGAACGCTTGCCTTTATAGGCGGGCTACGATCTCTTCGTCTATTAGGGCTGTTATAGAGGTTCGCCGGGAGCCGCCCCCTTCCACGTGGGCGGTGATCGTGACCACCGCCTCACGGGGCCGGGGAGATGATGCAGAGCTGGCCGTAGCGGCCCGCCATGCTGTACGTTCCGTCGCCGTGGCTGCACCAGGCGCCGAGGCCGTAGCGGGGCGCCAGGCGGAACCCCTGGTCCTCGGGGTCGTTCACCGGTGGCGACGCTTTCGGCGGCGATCCGCGCGCAGTACCCGGCGGGGACCAGCTGGCGGCCCTCGTGGCGGCCATCGTCCAGCAGCAGCCTGCCGAAGCGGGCCAGCTCGGACGTGCGCAGGAAAGGTCGCTCTCCGCCACCGGGTGGCCGAGGGGGCAGGTGTGCCACTGGGGATTGTGGATGGCGAGCGGGCCGAAGACCCGGGGCATCAGGTAGTCGCGGACGCTGGCGCCGGTCGCGGCGCGCAGCGCGCGGGCCGCCACGTACGGGCCGATGCCGGTGTAGCTGAAGTAGCTGCCGGGCTCATGCGCGAGGGGGGTCGCGAAGAAGTCAGCCGCCAGGTCGGGGACCACGACCGGCTCGTCGGCGAACCAGGAATACGGGCTCCCGGACGTCATCGTGAGCAGATGGCGGAGCGTGACCTGTTCCAGGCCGGGGGCGGCGAGTTCCCTTCAGCTCCGGGTAGTACTTGAGGGCGGGGTCGTCGAGGGCGAGGCGGCCCTCGGCTTCGGCGATGCCGAGCGCGACGGACATGAACGTCTTCGACACCGACCACAGGTTCGCCCTGTCGTCCGAGCGGAGCCGCCGCTCGACCGGCTCGGCACCGCGGCGGTAGATGTGCACTCCGTAGAGTTCCATACCGTCTCGTTCGGCAGACCGGACCAGGCCGTCGATGAGTTCTCGCATGGCGGGGAGCCTAATAGCGGGGTCTGACATTCGCGGCTGTCTGCGCATTCGTACGCGAGGGGTGGCGGAGCCGCCCTGATGATACGCAGAGGCCTATTCGATAGTGCAGCCAGAAAGGGTTGGCGCCAAGCAGGCTTCGCCGCTAATAGCTTCGCTGATGAGTGCATTTACGGCTTCCAGTCCACCGTCCTCGGCGGCCACGAGCACAGCGTGTTCCAGACCGGCTGTTTGTGCACGAGACCAGACCGGACACTGGATGACGACGATCAGGTTGCCGCCGATGTCCGCCGCGGCTAGCTCCTCATCGCTGCGTTCAGGTCCCGTGGCCGACCCAGCCATCATCGCCCGACGGCCCCGTGACCAGCGCACGGCCGCAAGACTGCGGTGGCGCGCTTGTACTCGCGCCAGAGGTCGCGGTCGCGGGTGTCGCCGGTCTGGTAGTAGTCGGCGAGGATCTGAAGGGTCTGCGGCTGCCGCTTCGGCCGGTCTTGCAGATCGCCTCTGGTCATTTCCTCTGCGGGTGTCCACTGGCCTCCTCTGGCGACGTAGGCGCCGGCGGCGGTGGCGGAGAAGGGCCGAGTCGTGGAAATACCGCAGATCGTGGAACCTGGTCCCGGCCGACAGCTGGTGTGCAGGATCGGCACAGGTGTCGCAACAATCCGGGGGAGCGCCAGCACCCGTGCTCACAAACAGTTCAGGAAGCCTGCCGCGTAAGCGCGGGAGGCGAACGAGAACCAGACGGACGGCCGTCTCACGGTGAGATGATTGTGGATGCAAGGACGATCCCGGAGGGAGGCGAAACTCCCTTCACGAGCGGACCCGGCGCCCGCATCGGCGATGAGCCGTTTGAGGTACGACCTGCGCACGATCGGGCTGATGAGGCATCCGCGGCAGCAGACTGATGCGCAGAAGGCGACAAAGGGTATGCCCGGCTTGCCGCCTGGCAGCAAGATTTCGACGACAATTATCACCTCTGGGAATCCGGCTGGCGGTCCGCTAGCATTCGGGACCGCTGGGCCCGCGAGGCAGATGATCTGGCCACTGCCGTGCGCGCCGAGCTAGGCACACGATCAGAACTCATGGTCGATCTCTGGCCCCTCGAGTGATCACCCGGCAATCGCAGCGGCCGGCTGGTTCAGCGAGGCCAGGCGAACCCACGATGGCTCGTGCGGGCGGCTGCCACAACTGAGCGAACCGCCGCATCGCCCCGGTTCCTCGGCGACGTGAGAATCGCTGCGGAGGAGCCAGATCGGCACGCGCAGGCGAGAGGTCAGGCGGCTGTGACCTGCAGGCTCCCAGTCACCGGTGGCTTCGCCCCGGCTCTGCTCCGGCTATGTTCCGCCAGCGCTGACGCAAGAGCCGGCACGGTGTGCGCAGGGTCAGCGCATGTTAGGCGCTCAGGGCAATTACCCGGGGATAAGAAGAAGCCGGCCGTGCTTAATAGCGATTCACGGAATCGTTGCGGGCGATCAGTATGGTTGCTTCATCGCCTCATAATTCAGATCCGGGTATTGCGGATCGTGGTTATTCCGCCCGCTCTGATTGCAAGTGGTCCCGAGCAGGCCGTTACGCGTTTCCCGATATCCGTGGGCATCCATCGAGAATGCGTGCACTTATCTTATTGGAGAGCCATGTACGTTCCCGGATGGATATTGGCGGCACCAAAGGTAGCCGCGGTCGCTGCAAGTACAGCTGCGCTGCTGGCAGGTCCTGCCGGTGCCTCGGCCGGGCTGATCCATAGCCGCGTGCCCGCGCCCCGGAAGATCATTGCCCCGGCCGCTAAGTACCACTACAGCCCGCTGGTTGGCGTGGCAGCAGCACCGGGCGGCCGTGCTTGGGCGGTCGGGCTCTCCACTAACGGCATCTCGCAGCATCCGCTCATCGAGCAGTGGACCGGCAGCGCGTGGAAGGTCGTGCCGAGCCCTAACCCAGGCGCTCTGTCCTCCAACCAGAACGCGCTAATGGCGTTGCCGACACCTCGGCAACTAACGCGTGGGCGGTTGGCTCGTACACCAATGGCCTGGCCGATTTCACCCTGATCGACCACTGGAACGGGGCCAAGTGGCTGCAAACGCCTAGCCCCAGTCCTGGTGCCGGGATAACCTCGAGAAACCTATATGGCGTGGAAGCCACCTCGGCATCTAACGCCTGGGCCGTTGGTTACTACTCCGCCAACGGCTCACTACCTGACGCTGACCGAGCACTGGAACGGCTCGACCTGGATTCATGTGCCCAGCCCGAACCCGGCAGGTGCCGCCGCCAGCTTCCTGACCGGAGTCGCCGCGACCTCGCCGGACAACGCCTGGGCGGTAGGCTATTCCGGTACGGGAAGCAAAAATAAGACGCTGATCGAGCACTGGAACGGCCGGTCCTGGACGATCGTGCCTAGTCCGAGCCCCGGCCCGCACGGCGGCCAGAATGTGCTGAACAGCGTCGCCATGACGTCCGCCACCAGCGCCTGGGCGGTCGGTTACGACGGCAACGTCATCGCCATCGCCGACAGGACGCTGATCTTGCACTGGAACGGCACGCAGTGGAAGCAGGTAGCCAGCGTCAGCCCGGCGGGGGGCGCCGGGGTCAGTCAGCTCTACGGCGTTGCGGCGGACGCCGCCGGCAAAGCCTGGGCCGTCGGGCTGTACTTCAACCGCACGCGTACGGTGGGCGGCACCCTGACTGAGCGCTGGAACGGCTCCGCCTGGCTGCGAGTCGCGAGCCCTAGCCCAGGAGCGCCGGCCGGGAGCGCGTTGTACGCGGTCGCCCTCACCTCCCCGGTCAGAGCCTGGGCGACGGGAAACTACACACGCGCCGCCAACATCTACCTCTCACTCGCCGAGCGCTGGAACGGCACGACCTGGCGCCAGGTGCCGAGTCCTAGCTGATGCTCAGCAGCAGCGGGCAGTAACCTCCTTACCGTGGGTTGGCGGCCGACCATCGGCCCGTAGTTCAACGGGACCTCCCGCTCGGCGTGCCAGCAGCCGCGCGGCGGCGCTCGACCCGGGTCGTGGCCCCAGGTGGCTGGCAGTGTCTCAGCCTCGCGCGAACAGAGCCGGTCCCCGCCCGGCAGGCATTTAGCGTCGGACCATGACTCAGACGCAAGCGCGGTATGACGAGTTCGCCGAGTGGTATGAGCAGTGGAGTAGCGACATGCCGCCACTCATAGCGGCGCAGCCCGGCCTGTTGCCGGCCATGACCGGCGACCGGGTGCTGGACATTGGGTGCGGGCAGGGCCGGATGAGCCGCTATCTGGCCGGCCTGGCGGCCGAAGTAACGGGGGTGGACATCTCGGCCGCGATGCTCGGCAGGGCACGCGCAGCTGGCCCGGTGAACATCAGCTACATCCACGCCGACGTCACCGCTGGCCCTGCCTGGTGGGACGGGCGGCCCTTCGATGGATGCACCTGCGAGATGGCGCTGATGGACATTGACGACCTGGCCGGCACGCTGTCTGCCGTGAAAACGCTGCTGCGGCCGGGCGGCTGGTTCGTCGCCTCGATCGTGCATCCGTGCCTTGCCGGCAGTGAGCGGGGGGCCAGCAGCTGGCCGCCAGGGCAGGGTTACGAGTACGAGGGGTGGTGGACCTCGCCAGAAGACCACAGCCCCGAGGGCGTTCGGATCCGGGTAGGTGCGACGCACCGCAAGCTTTCCACCTACCTGAACGCGTTGCTTGACGCCGGACTGGAAGCCGAGCACTTCGTCGAACCGCCAGCTCCGGTTCCGACATACCTGCTTGGCGGTGCCGCCGCCGGTAACTGGTCGGGTTCGGCCAGCTGGCTAGATGACGCTATGTAAGACGAGTACCCGCGGCTACTGGGTGGATCGAGACGACCGGAACAAGCAATGACGGACAGCGGCGTCGTCACCGTGGCGCTGTCGGATCGCCCGTTCGGAGCACGCGCCTTCGACGCCGTGATCGGCGGCTACAAGTTCCAGGTCTGCCAGGACCTTCAGCAGTAAGCCGGGACGGGCACAAGACGGGACCACCGTGGGCCACGCCGCCCTCAGCCCTGCAGGTCGCCACGTTTCCGCGGAAACGTCGCGGGCCGAGCGGCTGCGGGCGGCTGCGCAGCCATGACGTGCTGAGAACCAGCGCGACCGGCGACCTCAAGCCGGGCGATAGCCGCCGCTGGTCAGCATCCGGCGCAGATCCACGACCGTCTGAGCGTCAACGTCCTTGCCGGCGGGCGGCTCGATGAATTCCAGCTCGGATCCGACCTTGACGGCCACCTTGCCATCGTGTCGGACGGTAACCGTTCCGACAGCTTCCAGCAGTGATAGCACTGCACGCCATTCAACGTTATGGCTGGTCGGATGCTCGAAGATCTGGCGCACGGTATCGCGGTGGCGGCTGTCCAGGTGCTCAGGTCCAGGCGAGGTCACATGCCGGACCCTATCCCGTGCCCGGATCCACCGCGATACGGAGGCTACTGGTGGGAGCGGCGCGGGCGGAGCTTGATCCAGAGCAGGACTCCGATGGCGGGCAGCAGCAGCCAGGGGGAGAACAGGATGTGCAGGCTGAAGCTGAGGATGCTCAGCGCCACGATGGCGATGAGGGCAACGACAATGATCCGAAGCATTTCGCTCGGTCTCCGTTCGCGATAGTCGGGTTCCTGGCCAGCTGGACCGTGTCCGCCGGCCGGTGATTCCAAGACTGCCGCCGGAAGAGGCACCGGTCGATCCGGATCAACCCCGGCTCGACCCTGGTCCGGAGCCGGCGGTATCGGGGCCAGCCCTGATAGCGGCGAGGATGCGGGGGGCCAGGACGGGGTCTTTGTGGGGCTTGGTCCTAAGCCGCAGGCTTGATGAGCGGCGCGTCCCTCGTGAGCTCCCGGAATCCGACGCCGTAGTACAGCCCGCGCGCGCCTGGATGCCCCGGTGCACCGAGGCAAGCGACCGTCATGTGAGTGGCACCGGCGGCTCGCGCAAGATGCATCCCGTGCAGCAGCATCGCCGTGCCGAGGCCTCGGCGGCGGTAGCCAGGATGCGTTCCGACCGGCTCGAACTCGGCGGTCTTGTTGGCCTCGTCCAGCCACATGATTGTCGATGCGGCCATCGTCCCGTCTGGCGCCTCCACCAGGACGTGAAGGTCGCCGCGGTAGGAGGCCGTCCTCCGGACGCCCTCATAGCCCTCGGCTGTGTACGTCGAGGGAGCCCAGGCGTCCACGTGCGCCTGGACCGCGGCCTCCGGCCCGGCCTCGTCGGCGGTGCGGAACCGGAACCCGTCCGGTAGCACGGGATTCGGCACCTCGGTGAGGTCCCGCTCGTTCAGCTGAGTCCAGGAACCGGTGTCGCCCGACGAAGCAGGGTCGGTCTGGTATCCGCATGCCGCCCACCGTTTCAGCCCGGCCTCGTCGGCAGCCTGCGGTGTCACCGTGCGGTCCAGGCCCGCCGCCACCGCGTCGTACCAGCGGATCACCTCATCCACCAGCGCGGCGTGGTCGGGGTGTACCTGATAGCCGAGATAGGCGTCAGTGACGTCGGTCACCGATCCGTCGCTGCGCCATACCTGGTGCGGCAGATAGGCCCAGCCCCACGCCACCAGTACCGTCGCCGGAGAACCACAGCCGACGCGGCCAGGTGCAGCCGTCGCCGGCGTGTCCTTTTCCCCAGATCCAGGCCAGCTCCCCGAACGACGCATCGGCGTTCACCAGGTCCGGCGGACCGCGGTGACGCGCTGCGCCAGACCCTGCATGAGCTGCACGTCCGCGGCAGTGACGAGATCGGACTCACTCACGAGACGCCACGCTGCCAGAATCTCGCGCGGCCGTCGAACGGTTTATGCAGCCACTCGCCGCCCCGGCCGCCTCGGGCTTCTCGCGGCACCGTCATGGAATGCTGAGTGCGTGGCCACGTCGCCAGAGGCCGGCTCACTCCTGTTCATTGCTGTCGATGTGCACTATTTGGCGGATTCTCGTGCACGGGCGGCGGCTGTCGCGGCAGGTGACCGGAGATTTGCGGTGATTGCCTTCAGCGGCACGGCGCTGGTGGAGGCGGGAGCAGCCTATCGGCCTGGCGAGTTCTACCGGCGGGAGCTGCCGCCGCTGCGAGCGGTGATCCCGCGTTCAGGCCGGCTGGCTCTCATCGTGGTCGATGGCTACGCGGACCTGGACGCCGCCGGCCGGCCAGGACTGGGTGCTTACGTGCAGCGCCGAGTTCGGCGTGCCGGTCATCGGCGTGGCCAAGACTCCGTTCCGGACCGCGACGCATGCCGCGCAGGTCCTCCGCGGGCGGTCTCGCCCGTCCGCTCTATGTCACGACGGCTGGAATGCCGGTGGCCGATGCAGCCCACCTGGTCGAGGAGATGGCCGGATCCTTCCGCATGCCGGACGCGCTCAGGCTCGCCGACCGCCTGGCCCGTGGCCTCGAACTGCCCCAGGCGGCCAGTGGGTCCGCCGACGGTGACCAGACCTGACAGCAAGCCCCGTTATCCGCGCCAGGCCAGTTGCCGGCACGGAGCTTCTGAGGAACTCGAGAACTGCCGCTGTGAACTCGGCCGCGCCGAGGGCCGTCAGGTGGTCGCCGGGTACCAGGACGAGCTGCCCGTAAGGCAGCAGGGCAGCGAGCGAGCCCGCCGACATGCCCCGGCTGTCCTGGTCGCCGACGACGACCAGCGTGGGCACGGAAACTGGTCGCAACGCGTCGGCAGCCGTCGCCACGAAGGTGCCGAGCACGAGCCCGACGGCCCGCGCGTCAGTCCCGCTCTGCCTGATCCAGTCCGCTGTAGCCGCCTCGGGCGACCCGGCTGGCAACGCGGCTCCGTCTGCGACGGCGGCCAGTATCCGGCGGTGCCCGTCAGTCCGGTCGCTCTCAGCATCGAGCGCATCGAGGCCCTGGCCCGCCCACGACCGCATGCGCCGGGCGCGCGCCACGGGCAAGCAACCGCAGCACGAGCTTGCCGCCCATGGAATAGCCGCCCAGGTCGTAGTCCTCGAGCCCCAGGTGCTCGATGAGCGCGAGCATGTCGTCGGCGAGAATGTCGGGCGGGTAGCACGCGGGATCGTGCGGTCGTCCGCTGTCACCGTGCCCGCGCAGGTCAGGAAGGATGACCCGATAGCCGCGCCCGGCAAGCGCAGCGACCAGGCCCTGACCGGCCAGCAGCGCCCCGCTGCCCATCAGCCCGTGCAGCAGGACGAACGGCCGCCCCGACCCGACCTCCCGCCACGCCAGTTCCACGCCGTCCGGACGAGCGAACAGATGCACCGGCGGGTCCGTCATGAGCACTGGTCTACCACGCCGCGCTGGAACGGCTGCGGAACGACCGCGTGAAGGGCACCAGCGCATGATCAAAGGCCCACGGCGCCTGCCGGATGCCCGAGCAGGTGTTGCTGTCCGCCTGGCCACGGCAGCTCCTCGGCCCTTCGTTGTCCCGCTGGATCGCCCAGATGGACAGGAAGTTCATCTGCATCTTCTGCTCGAACGCCAGCATGACCCGGGCGTCATGAACGGTCGTCGTCTCGTCCTTGCCGAAGTCGGAGATGCCCGGCAGCATCGTCATGGCCTCCATCCGCCAGATCTGCCGCGAGTTCAGCCGCGGATACAGCCTGGCCAGTTCGGCATGCACGGCATTCGCGCACGTGATGGCGGTCTTGCTCATGTTCATGACGCCCTCGTGCGGCAGGTAGTAGTCGAAAACCATGATGTTGACCGAGTACACGCGCACGCCGTCGGCGATGGCGTTGCGCAGCACCGATAGCCCGGCCGAACCCAGCCCCGTTCGGTTCCACCGGCAGCGTGAACTGGATCTGCAGCCGGATTCCGCGCCGGGCCGCCCACCGCTGCGCGATCGCGATGGCCTCGTCGCGCCGGTTGATGCCGGCCGCGTAGGTTTCCGCGTTGGACTCCACGTCCATGTCCAGCCGGGTCACCCCCAGCGTCTGCACGACCCGCTCGTACACGGCCGCGATCTGCTGCACGCTCGTGCACGAGTCGGCGATCTCGGTTCCGTGATCATGCGAGCCGAATGTGTCAGCGCTGTATCCGCCGAAGGACGGGATGACGTCCCCGCCGAGCTTGCGCAGGCTCGCGATGTCGGCTTTGTAGTAACTCAGCGGCTGGCTGGCCGCGCTGTTCCAGTCCACCGCGCAGGACTTGGTTCCCTTGGACTGAAGGAACGCGATCGTCATGAACTTCGCGCCAGACGCCCTGGCCGTCGCCGTGATGCTGGGCGTCTCGGGAGCGAGGTAGGACTCGTAATAAGGGGCGTACAGACGGGACGGCAGGGGCCGCAGCCAGGATGAGTGGTGCGAGGGCGACGCCGACGCCGCCGCCGGGGCCGCGCTCCGGCGAGCAGTGCGGCGGCCGCAGTGGCGGCCAGAGCCAGGCGGAATCGAGGTTGCATGGCATCTCCTGACGGCTCGCCCGGCTGACCGGACCGGTGGGCCGCGACGAACGCGGGGGCAGCGTGGTCGGAGTTAGTCTATTAGGAAGGTTTCCTAATATTCAGCCTGAACACCGCAACGAACGGGCCCGCAGGTCGAGGTCCCGCGATCTGCAGCCCCGCATCCATGACCTGGTACCTGCGGCCGGCCGATTACGGCTACGACGTCGGACAGGACTGGCCGAGGGCTTCCGCAGTCCCTTCACCAGAGGTGGCATTCACCAGGCAGGCGGAAATATCTCACAATGAAGATACTCCGCGAGAATCAAAAGGACGTTTGCGTGTGCCTTTCAGTCTGGTTCCTGGGTCGTCAGGCTACGCCTCCGGCACGGTCACTTCTGTCCTAGACCGGACGTCAGGCACGATCCCCGGTAATCACTCCGCTACCATTCCCGCATGCGCAAGACAACGGGGATCTGCCTCTTGCTGACCAGTTTTTCTGCCATGAGCGCGCAGTCGGCTGGTTCCGGCAGCGGCAGCGTCACCCGGAAATAGTCAGCAGCTATCTGGACAGTTCAGAAGTCGCCGAATCCCTTCGGGAAACGGCGGCTTTAATGGCGTTCCGAATGCACAGGCTCCAGGGCTTGCCTCGCGGTGGGATCTTATTATAAACATTCGGCCAGGCCCGCCCGCTCGTGGCCTCGTGGAGCGGCGCCGGCCTGGAGGCGGAGCAGCCGGCCCGCGGCGCCAGCCCGGACAAGCTACAGCCACCTCGACGGCGTGTCGTGCCCGAAGCGCACTTTCTGCGTCGCGGTGGGCAGCGACGTGCTCACCTCGAAACGCTCGATCACCCTGGCAGAGATCTGGCGCGGCGAACGCTGGCAGATCACCAGGACCCCACCGCTCAAAGCTCCCTTGTACAACTCCCTGAGCGCGGTCTCGTGCACCTCGGCAACCGACTGCATGGCCGTCGGGTTCGCGGATCAGCAGGCACTCATCGAGCACTGGAGCGGAGCCCGAGTGGACGATACAGCGCGCGCCCAGGCCCGCCGGGCTCGACGTCCAGCATGCTCTACGGCGTCTCGTGCGTCACGCGTGAATGGTGCATGGCCGCGGGCTATTACGCGCCGCGTTCCGGCGGGGCGCTCGCGTTCACCGAGGTGCTGGACGGGCAAGCGCTGGTCAATTCGGCCGGCAAAGCAGATCCCCGGTAGCGCCAGTCAGCTCCTCGGCATTTCCTGCACATCGCGGGTTAGCTGCACGGCTGCCGGCACTTACGGAGATCTGGCATCGCTGAATTATCCGCTGGCAGAACGCTGGAACGGGAGAATCTGGACGATCCAGTCCGTGCCGTATCCGAGAGGACAGCGTGACTCATCGCTCACCGCGGTGGGGTGCAGCGCGGCTCGTGCGTGCACCGCCGTCGGGGAGTACTTTACGAAAACAGGGCCAATTTATACTTTCGCCGAATCCTGGAACGGCAGGGCATGGGTGCTTCAGTCGACAGTGAACCCATCAAAAACAAATAACGCCCTCTCCGGGGTAGCGTGCCCGTCGGCCACGGCCTGCACGGCCGTCGGCGGGTACGCCGGACCAGGGTCGGTGGCGCTGAGCCTGGTCGAGCGGTACTCCGCCGGCTGAAGCCTGGCTAGGACCGGAACGCGGCGTAGATGATCGCGGTCAGCCGGTCGATCATCTCGTCCTTGGGCAGCCGGACCTCGGCGCTCATCAGGTAGTTGATGCGCTCGAGCATCATCAGGCAGGCCACCGCTGTGAGCTCCGCGTGCTCGGTGAGGACCCCGTCACCGGCCGGGCTGGTCTGCGCGGCTGTCATGCCCTGCGTCATGACCTCGGACAGCCGGAAGAAGAGCTGCAGGCCGTCACTGAACACGCTCTCGCCGACGATCTCGGCCTGACTCAGGATCCGGATGACGGTGGCGTGCGCGGCGTAGGTGTCGCAGAAGCTCTGCACCCAGCGGCGCAGTGCCGCGCGCCCGGCGTCGTTGCTCGTCACCACCGGGAACTCGTCGGTGATGCTGGCCATGTCGACCAGCGCGTCCCGCAGCAGAGTGCGGAAGAGATCGTCCTTGTTGGCGAAGTACAGATAGAAGGTGCCGTGCGAGGTCTTGGCGCGCCGCACGATGTCCTCGACGCGCGCGGCCTGGAACCCGGCTTCCTCGAACTCCACCAGACCCGCTGCCAGCAGGCGGCGCACCGTGTCGCGGCCATGGGCGCCAAGCTCGCGCTGCAGCGCCGGAACGCCGCCGTCCAGCGAGGGCCGCAGCCGTCCGCCCGTACCGCCAGGCCGGCCGCGCTGGGCGGGAGCGGCGGGGCGTGCGGGCGCGCTCGCAGCAGCAGCCGGCGACTCGGCTGGCAGATCCGTCGGGCTCGCCTTCACGCCTGCCTGAACCCCCTGTGGGCTGCCTTGATTCCCTAACGGGACGTGCGTTCTGTCAGCTTGCTGATCGCTAGCCCGGCGAACCTGGCGCTGGCGGCTGCCGCGCTCGTCCTCGGCTACGCCGGGTGCTGCTCCTGGCGGGCCCATGCCGGGTTCCGCCCATGTACAGAGACTAGTGGGTCAGAAGCTCCCGGGTAGGGCTGGGGTCACTGCTGTGGCCCCAACTTCGCAGAAGCGGAGATTCGTCATTGAAGTTGATGATACACCGCGAAAGCTAGCAAGCCACGCTAAACTTGCTTCCCCGCAGGTCAAGAGCACCGCGCCGGACGCCAAGAGAACAGAAAGCTGACGCCTATATCAGGTGACGGTCGCGTCATTATTTGCATCAAATTAGCGAGGCGTGCGCAAATAGAGATCATGACTCGCGACCGGACCGGGACTGAGGCGATGCTTGCGCGCCCGCCTGCGCCCGCGCCGGTGCCGCCGGAGCCGCTCGCCACGAGCGCAGCAGACACCGTAATGGCAGGAAAAGCGGCTGCCGAGAACTTTCCCGTTGCCCTCCGGCTGCTGCCGCGCCGCTACCGCGATCACCTGATGGCCGTCTACGCCTACGCCCGGACCGTGGACGACGCCGGCGACGAGGCCCCGCCGGATCAGCGCCTGAGCCTGCTGGCCGGCCTGGAGGAGGACCTGCAGCGGCTGTACGCGCTCCAGGGGCCGTCCGTGCAGGCTGCGGCCGGGCAGGCAGCTATCGGCAGTGCCAGCGCCTGCCCTGCCAGCCAGCCCCGTGACCCCGCCGTCCGGGGACTGGCAGGGGTGGTGAGCGACTGCGCCATCCCGATGCAGCCCTTTCTGGATCTCATCGGCGCGAACCAGCAGGATCAGGTCGTCACCCGGTACGAGACCTTCGATGACCTGCTCGGGTACTGCCGCCTGTCGGCGAACCCGGTCGGGCAGATCGTCCTGTACGTGTTCGGATGTCACACCCCGGCCCGCGAGCAGCTCTCCGACTCGGTCTGCAGCGGCCTGCAGGTGGTGGAGCACCTGCAGGACGTCGGCGAGGACCTGCGGGCCGGCCGCATCTACCTGCCGGCTGCCGACATGCGGCGCTACGGCGTTACCGAGCAGGACCTCGCCGCCAGCTCCGCCTCGCCCAGCCTGCGCCAGCTGATCGCGGCCGAGGCCGGCCGGGCTGCCGCGCTGATCGACGCGGGCGCGCCGCTGGTCGGCCAGCTGCGCGGCGCGGCGCGCGTGGCCGTGGCCGGCTACCTGGCGGGCGGCCGGGCCGCCCTTGCCGCGATCGCAGCCGCCGATTACGACGTCCTGGCGGCGACCCGCACGCCGGGCGCGGGCAGAACCGTCCGCGAGCTCGTCCGCACGCTGGTGCGAGGCCGGTGATCTGATGACGGTCCGAGCACCTCAGGTCGCGGACGTCGAGGCTGCCTACCGGCAGTGCGAGACGATCACGCGCCAGCAGGCCAAGAACTTTGCCTACGGCATCGCGCTGCTGCCAGGCCCCAAGCGGAGAGCGCTGTCGGCCGTGTACGCCTACGCGCGCCGCATCGACGACATCGGCGACGGGACGCTCCCGGTGCCGGAGAAGGTGGCCGCGCTCGCCGCCGAGCGGACGTCGATCACGGCGCTGGCCGAGGGCAGCGCTGCCGACGCGGCCGCCACCGGTGACCCGGTGCTGATCGCGCTGCGCGATGCGGCCGGCCGGTTCCCGGTCCCGCTGCTGGCCTTCGGGGAGCTGATCGAGGGGTGCGAGGCCGACGTCCGCGGCGTCAGCTACGCGACCTTCGCCGATCTTGAGCATTACTGCCGGTGCGTGGCGGGCTCGATCGGCCGCCTCTCGCTGGGCGTTTTCGGCTGCGCCGACCCCGCGGTGGCCTCGCCGCTCGCCGACGACCTCGGCGTCGCACTCCAGCTCACCAACATCCTGCGCGACATCCGCGAGGACCTCGGCAACGACCGCGTCTACCTGCCCGCCGAGGATCTGGCCCGGTTCGGGTGCACGCTGACGCCGCCTGCCACGGCCGAGGGCCCGATGGCTGAGCTCATCAGGTTCGAGGCCGACCGGGCGCGGCGCTGGTATGCGACCGGCCTGCGCCTGCTTCCACTGCTTGACCGCCGGAGCGCCGCCTGCACCGGAGCGATGGCCGGCATCTACCGGCGGCTGCTTGAGCACATCGCGAAGCGACCGGAGGAAGCGCTGGCCGCCAGGATGTCGCTGCCCGGCAGGGAGAAGGCGCTCATCGCAGCCGCCGCGCTCACCGGGCTCGGCCGGGTCAGGGCGCCCCGGACGTCCGGAGGCCGGCCATGAGCGAGCGGCAGGTGGTCGTGATCGGCGGCGGGCTCGCGGGCATCACCGCCGCGGCCGGCCTGCGCGATGCCGGGATCGCGGTGACGCTGCTGGAATCCAGGCCCCGGCTCGGCGGCGCGGCGTCGTCGTACGTCCGGGCCGGGATGACCATCGACAACGGCCAGCACGTGTTCCTGCGGTGCTGCACCAGCTACCAGGACCTGCTGGCGAGACTGGGCGTCACCGGCCAGGTGGCCGTGCAGGAGCGTTTCGACGTGACCGTCCTGACGGGAACGGGCAGTCGGAACGCCCGGCTCCGGCGCAGCTCGCTGCCGAGTCCTCTGCACCTGGCCGGCGCACTCGCCAGCTACCCGCTGCTCTCACTGGCCGAGCGGGCCCGCGTGGGCCGGGCGGCGCTCGCGTTCCGGTTCGCCGATCCGGCCAGCCCTGACCTGGACCGGCAGCGCCTCGGGGACTGGCTCGCGGCGCGCGGCCAGAATGAGCGCGCGCGCCGGCGGCTATGGGATCTGTTCATCATCTCGGCGCTGAATGTCGCCGGGGACGATGCCAGCACGGGCCTCGCGGCCACGGTGATCAAGACGGCACTGCTCGGCCGCAAGGATGCCGCGGATATCGGCATGGCGAAAGTGCCGCTCGGCACGCTGCACGCCGACGCAACGGCCAGTCTGCTCGACCGGCTGGGCGTGCAGGTGCGGATGGCAGCCAGGGCGTCGGGTATCGAGCGGCTGCCGGAGGGCGGCTTCAGGATCGGGCTGAGCCGTGGTGAGGCGGACGATTCCGGGGCGGACACTCCCGCGGCCGACGGGCAGTCGCTGCTGGCCGACGGAGTGGTACTCGCGGTGCCGTCCGGGCAGGCGGCCCGGCTGGCTGCCAGCGCCGGGGTGGAGCAGGCCGCCCGGTTCGGGCAGATTGATCACTCTCCGATCGTGAACGTGCACGTGATCTACGACCGGAAAGTAATGGATCTGCCGTTCGTCGCGGCGGTGGACTCGCCAGTCCAGTGGGTATTCGACAAGACCAGGCAATCTGGCCTCCAGGCCGGGCAGTACCTGGCGGTGTCGCTGTCGGCGGCGGATGAGTACGTGGACATGCCGACCGCTGAGCTGCGGCAGCTGTTCCTGCCCGCGCTGGAGCAGCTGTTCCCGGCTGCGGCCGGGGCGGGCATCACGGACTTTTTCGTCACCAGGGAACGTCGGGCGACGTTCCGGCAGGGACCAGGTTCTGGTGCCCTGCGACCCGGTGCCGCGACCTCGGTACCGGGACTTGTGCTGGCCGGTGCGTGGACGGACACCGGCTGGCCGGACACAATGGAGGGTGCAGTGCGAAGCGGACATAACGCTGCGCAGGAGCTGGCGCGCGAGCTGGTGGCAGTGCCGCCTGCAGTGCGTGCCGCTGACCTGAGGGCCGCAGGCCTCGACAACGCCTGGTCCGGCGCGTCATGACCGTGACTATGCCGGCCGGCGTGCAGACGGCCAGAGACCTGGTCGGCCCGGCGATTGCCGAGGCCGTGGACAGGCTGAGCCCGGCCGTCAGGACCGTGGCCGCCTATCACCTCGGCCTGGCGGACGCCGACGGCAAGCCGGCCGCCCCGGGCGGGAGTGCGGGCAAGGCGCTGCGCCCGGCGCTGGCGCTGCTGTCCGCGCGGTCCGCGGGAGCGAACGCCGAGCGTGCCGTTCCGGCCGCCGTAGCGGTCGAGCTGGTGCACAACTTCTCCCTGCTGCACGACGACATCATGGACGGGGACACCGAGCGCCGCCACCGGCCGACTGCCTGGACGGTGTTCGGCGTCGGCCCGGCGATCCTGGCCGGGGACGCGCTGCTTGCCCTGGCCCAGGACATCCTGCTGGAGACGCCGCCGTACGGCGTCTGGGCGGCTCGCTGCCTGTCCGCCGCGGTGCAGCGCCTGATCGCCGGCCAGGGCTCTGACCTCGCCTTTGAGCGACGTGACGATGTCCAGGTCGAGGAGTGCCTGGAGATGGCCGGCGACAAGACGGCGGCGCTGATGGCCTGCGCCTGCAGCATCGGCGTCATCTATCTCGGCGCGCCCGCGAGCCTGGCGATGAGCCTGAGCGGCTTCGGCGCGCACGCCGGCCTGGCCTTCCAGCTCACCGATGACCTGCTCGGCATCTGGGGCGCGCCGGAGGTGACCGGCAAGCCGGTCGGCTCCGACCTGCGGGCCAGGAAGAAGTCAGTGCCCGTCGTCGCGGCGCTGACCAGCGGCACGGGAGCCGGCAGTGACCTCCGGCAGCTCCTGGCCCAGCCGGAGCCGCTGACAGAAGACCAGGTGGCCCGCGCTACGGCCCTGGTCGAGGCGGCAGGCGGCAAGGAGCAGGTCGAGTCCATGGCGGACACGGAACTGGCGTCGGCGCTCAGCTGCCTGGAGGCAGCGGAGATGCCCGAGGACGTTCGTGCCGAGTTCGCCACCATCGCGGAGTTCATCACGGCGCGGCAATGGTGACCCAGAACGTCACCAGGCCAGGCCGCGAGGACACCCCGCGGCCGGTCGCCGCCGCGCCGAGCTGTGGCAGCAGTGTCGGCCCGCGGCAGTGCGGACCGCGCTGGACCGCGCCACCCGTCACCTGACCGGCCTGCAGAACCCGGGCGGCTGGTGGCAGGGCGAGCTGGAGACCAACGTCACCATGGACGCCGAGGACCTGCTGCTTCGTGAGTTCCTCGGCATCCGCACCGAGGAGGAGACGCAGGCTGCCGCCCGCTGGATCAGGTCCAGCCAGCGCCCCGACGGGACGTGGGCCAACTTTCGCGGCGGCGACGCCGACCTGTCCACCTGCGTCGAGGCGTACGTGGCGCTGCGCCTGGCCGGTGATGCCCCGCACGACCCGCACATGGCACGGGCGGCCGCCTACATCAGCGCCCACGGCGGCATAGCGGCTACCCGGGTCTTCACCCGCATCTGGCTCGCGCTGTTCGGTGAGTGGCCGTGGGACGAACTGCCCGTTATGCCACCGGAAATCATCTATCTGCCCCGATGGTTCCCGCTGAACGTTTATGACTGGGCCTGCTGGGCACGCCAGACCATCGTGCCGCTCACGGTCGTGTGCTCCGTCCGGCCCGTGCGGCCGCTGGCGTTCGGCCTCGAGGAACTGGACTCGCGGGGCGCGCGCGTCCCGCGGGCGGCGAACGGGCGCGCGACCGGAGTCGGCCGGCCTCGCAAGAAGGATGCCTGGGGCCGGGCGTTCTCCGGCCTGGACCGCGCACTGCACAGCCTGGAGCGGCACGCCGGCCAGCTGAAGCCTGTCACCGCGGCTCGCACGGCGGCCTTCCGGCGCTGCGCCGAGTGGATCATCGCGCGGCAGGAGCAGGACGGCTGCTGGGGCGGCATCCAGCCGCCGTGGGTCTACTCGCTGATGGCGCTCAGCCTGCTCGGCTACGGCCTTGAGCATCCGGTCATGCGGCGCGGGCTGGCCGGGCTGGACCGGTTCACGATCTGGGAAGACGGCCCGGACGGGAAGCAGCGGCGGCTCGAGGCCTGCCAGTCGCCGGTCTGGGACACGGTGCTCGCGATGGTCGCGCTCGGTGACGCCGGGCTGCCCGCGAGCCACCCGGCGCTGCAGTCGGCGGCGCGCTGGGTCCTGGCCGAGGAGATCCGCGGGCCCGGCGACTGGCAGGTCCAGCGGCCCGGTCTCGCGCCCGCTGGCTGGGCTTTCGAGTTCGACAATGACGGCTACCCGGACGTCGATGACACCGCCGAGGTGCTGCTCGCACTCGGCCGGGTGGAGCAGCCAGACGAGGCGACCGCCCGGCAGGCGGGCGCCGCGGCGGCCCGCGCACTGGACTGGCTGGTCGGCATGCAGTCCGCCGACGGCGGCTGGGGCGCGTTTGACGCCGACAACACTTCCCAGCTGGTCACCAAGCTGCCGTTCTGCGACTTCGGCGCGGTGATCGACCCGCCGTCCGCCGACGTCACCGCCCACACCGTGGAGGCCCTGGCGGCGGCCGGGCTGCGCGGCAGCAAGCCGGTCCGCCGCGGCGTTGCCTGGCTGCTGCGCGCCCAGGAGCCAGATGGCTCGTGGTTCGGTCGCTGGGGAGCCAATTACGTGTATGGCACAGGAGCCGTCGTTCCCGCGCTCATCGCGGCTGGCGTGCTACCGGAGAAGCCATGCATCAGGCGTGCCGTGAGCTGGCTGACTGACCATCAGAATCCGGACGGCGGCTGGGGGGAGGACCTGCGGTCCTACACCGATCCCGGCTGGTCCGGCCGCGGCGAGTCCACCGCCTCGCAGACCGCCTGGGCGCTGCTCGCGCTGCTGGCGGCGGGCGGCGACGACGCGATGGCCAGCGCCGGGCGCGGTGCGGCGTGGCTGGCGTCGACCCAGCGCCCGGACGGTACCTGGGACGAGCCGCAGTTCACCGGCACCGGCTTCCCCGGTGACTTCTACATCAATTACCACCTGTACCGGCTGGTGTTCCCGGTCAGCGCACTGGGCCGGTACCTCGACGCGGTGCAGCCGGACGGTGCGCGATGACCGACCTCACCGTGTGCGCTCCGCTGAGCCTGGAGGCCAGGGCCCTGCGCCGCGGCCTGCGCGGCACGGCCGACGGCGCGCCCGGGGTGCGCGTGATCAGGACGGGCTACGGGTCCGCCCGCGCTGCCGCTGCGGCCGTCAGCATCGCCACGTCCGCGCCCGGCATGCTGGCCGTCGGCGGCGTGGCCGGCAGCCTGACCGAGGACCTGCAGGTCGGCGACCTTGTCGTCGCCTCCCGGGTGACTGACGGCGTGACCACCATCGAGTGCGCGTCGGCGCCGCTGCTGGCCGGCGAGCTCCGCCGGGCCGGGCTGCGGGTCACCACCGGGCCGATCGTGACCGTCGACCACCTGGTGCGGCCCGGGGAGCATGCGGCGCTTGCGGCCACCGGCGCGATCGCCGTCGACATGGAGTCCGCGCCGCTGCTGGCCGGCGCCGGCGGCGGTCCGGCTGTCGTCGTCCGGGCGATCTCCGACACGCCCGGGCACTCCGTGCTGAGCCCGCGCACCGTCTCCGGCGGCATTACCGCGCTGCGGTCCCTGCAGCAGGCAGCGCCGGTACTGGCCCGCTGGGCGGCGGCAGCCGGATCGCGGCAGGTGCTGCTGGCCAGCCCGCGCTCGTTCTGCGCGGGCGTGGAGCGTGCGATCGAGATCGTCGAGCTGGCGCTGGCCCAGTACGGGGCCCCCGTCTACGTGCGCAAGCAGATCGTGCACAACGCGACGGTCGTCGCCGACCTGGAGCGGGCCGGGGCGATCTTCGTCGACGAGCTCGAGCGAGGTCCCGGACGGTGCCAGCGTGGTGTTCTCCGCCCACGGCGTGTCGCCTGACGTCCGGGCGGAGGCCGCTCGCCGCGGCCTGGCGACCGTCGACGCCACCTGCCCGCTGGTGGCCAAGGTGCACGCCGAGGCACGCCGGTTCGCCTCCGACGGCTACCTGGTCGCGCTCATCGGCCACTCCGGCCACGAGGAAGTGGACGGCACCATGGGCGAGGCGCCGGACTCGATGGCGCTGGTGGAAAGCGCCGCCGACGTCGGCAGGCTGCAGCCCGCCGACCCCGGCAAGGTTGCCTACCTGATGCAGACGACGCTCGCCGCGGACGAGGCCAGCGAGATCGTCGGCGCGATCACCGGGCGGTTCCCGACGGCGACCGGGCCAGGCAGCGACGACATCTGCTATGCGACCACGAACCGGCAGCGCGCGGTGCGGGCCATCGCGGCCGAGTCGGACGTCGTGCTGGTGGCCGGATCGGCGAACTCGTCCAACTCGCAGCGACTGGTGGAGACAGCGCAGCGAGCCGGCGCCAGGGCCTACCTGGTCGACGGCGCGGAGGACATCCAGCTCGAGTGGCTGGCCGGGACCAGCACGGTAGGGATCGCCGCTGGTGCCTCAGCGCCGCCGGCGATCGTCGGCCAGATCGTGGCCGCCCTGTCCGGCCTTGGCGATGTTGAGACCAGGGACGTGGTCGTGGCCACTGAGTCCGTGCAGTTCGGGCTTCCCAAGGAGCTGAGGCAGCGGTCCGCTGACTCAGCCGACAACTAGATAGCTTCCGGACACAACGGAAGTTCCCAATGAGAGAGATGGTGCCATCGTGAGCATGCCGCTGCGCCAGAGCCTGCGGGTCGGGTCGTACCTGATGCGCCAGAAGCTCGGCCGCAAGGACAAGTTTCCGCTGCTCGTCGAGCTGGAGCCGCTGTTCGCATGCAACCTGAAGTGCGCTGGCTGCGGAAAGATCCAGCAGCCTGCCAGCCTGCTCAAGCAGCGCATGCCGGTCGAGCAGGCGCTTGCCGCGATCGAGGAATGCGGCGCGCCGATGGTGTCGATCGCGGGCGGCGAGCCGCTCATGCACCCGCAGATCGATGTCCTGGTCGACGAGCTGATCAAGCGGAAGAAGTTCGTGTTCCTGTGCACGAACGCGCTGCTGATCCCGAAGAAGCTGGACAAGTTCAAGCCGTCGCCGTACTTCGCCTGGGTCGTGCACATCGACGGCCTGAAGGAGCGGCATGACGAGTCGGTCTGCAAGGACGGCGTCTTCGACGACGCGGTCGCGGCGATCAGGGAGTGCCAGCGCCGCGGCTTCCGGGTCAACACGAACACCACCTTCTTCAACACCGACACGCCGCAGACGATCATCGACGTCCTGAGCTTCCTCAACGACGACCTCAAGATCGACGGCATGCAGATCTCGCCCGCCTACGCCTACGAGAAGGCCCCGGACCAGGATCACTTCCTGGGGGTGACCGAGACGCGGGAGCTGTTCCGCAAGGCCTTCGACGGCAACCGGAAGAAGTGGCGGCTCAACCACACGCCGCTGTTCCTGGACTTCCTTGAGGGCAAGAAGGACTACGCCTGCACCGCCTGGGGCATCCCGTCCTACTCGCTGCTCGGCTGGCAGAAGCCCTGCTACCTGATGTCCGACGGGTACGTCGAGACCTACAAGGAGCTCATCGAGACCACGGACTGGGATGCCTACGGGCGCGGCAAGGACCCGCGGTGCTCGAACTGCATGGCGCACTGCGGGTATGAGCCGTCGGCCGTGCTGGCGACCACGTCGTCGCTGCGGGAGTCGATCCGGGCGATCCGCGGCACCTAGCCGGAGTGCTCCAGGAGGAATGCCAGCGTCCGCTGGTTGAACTCCTCGGTGATCTCGTAGATCGGCGCGTGCGCGGCGCCGGGGAAGACAACGACCTCGGCGCCGGGTATGCCGTCGGCTAGCGGCGCCGCGAACCGCGTCGATGTGACCAGGTCGTGCTCGCCGAAGGTGATCAGCGTCGGCGCCGTGATGGAGCCGAGCACCATGGTCGCGTCGTGCCCGAGGACGGCGCCGGACTGCCGCAGGAAGGCGTCCACCGGCGGCATCGGGCGGCTGCGGACGAAGTCGGCCAGCGAGTCGATGTACTCCGGCCTCGCGGCGTACAGCTCCGGGGTGAAGCACCAGGGGAAGACCCCGCTGATCACCATCTCCGTCACGCTGTCCAGGCCGCGGGCGATGATGCGCCAGCCCTCGACCACAGTCCGCAGGAACGGGTCGGTAGCGGGCCAGGCGCTGTGCAGCGACAGCGACTTCACCCGGTCCGGATGCCGGGCGGCCAGGAACATTCCGGTCGCCGCGCCGAGAGACAGGCCGGCCACGTGCGCGCTCTCGATGCCGGCCGCCTGCATGAAGGCGGCGATGTCGTCGGCCAGCAGCTCGGTCGAGTAGGGGCCCTCGGGCTTGCCGGACAGCCCCGCGCCCCGCAGGTCGACGGTGAAGCAGGTGAAGCGCGTGGCGTACTCGGCGACCTGGAAGGCGTAGCACGCCTGGTCCGCGGCCAGGTAGGGGATGAGCACCAGCGGCTCGCCCTCGCCCTGGACCTCGTAGTAAATGTCGATGCCATTGGCCTGCACGACGGGCATGCCAGTCCCCTCTCGCGCGCTGGTGCCGGCTGACGTCAGCCGGCTGATCTGATCGTCCACCCCGGGAAAGAATCTCGCTAGCCTGTCCGCGGGCGCGCCGGTACCATCACGCCGTGGCCGACAGGATCCTCATTTACGGGGTGACCGGATCGGGGAAGTCGACGCTGGCGGCGGAGGTGGCGGAGCGGACCGGGCTGCCCTGGCATCCGGTCGACGACCTGACCTGGGAGCCGGGCTGGCTCGTAGTGCCGGGGGACGTGCAGCGCGAGCGGATGGCGGCGATCTGCGCGGGGGAGCAGTGGGTACTTGACTCCGCCTACAGCTCGTGGATCGACGTGGTCATGGCACGAGCCGAGCTGATCGTGGCGCTGGACTACCCGCGCTGGCGCTCGCTGAGCCGGCTGGTTCGCCGCACCCTGCGGCGGAACCTCGATCACCGCCCCATCTGCAACGGCAATACCGAGTCGCTTCGCCAGACTTTCTCGCGGGACTCGATCATCGTCTGGCACTTCCGGTCGTTCGCGCGCAAGCGCGACCAGATGCGGGCCTGGGCGGCGGACCCGCCGGGTCCTGAGGTCGTCCGGCTGACCTCGCCGGCGGCAGCGCGCCGGTGGCTGGCCAGCCTGGCGGCAGCCGAGCTGTCCGGCGCAGCCAGCACCGACCGATGACGATCACGACGGCGATGGCGTCCGCCGGGCAGTGCTGGCAGGCGCGGGCCTGATCGCAAGCTGCTCGACGGGCGGGAGCGTAATGCCCGGGGGCAGGGTCCTGACCTGGCCGGAACTGCGGTTCACCGCGACAAGCTGGCCGTCGGCGGTGGCAACGAAGAGCCAGCGGCTGTCAGGGGACCAGACCATCGACTGCGCGAGCGGAGTCCCGCGCAGCGGCACGCTCAGTCCTCGGTCAGCGCCCGAGCGGAGGCTGATGAGATGCAGAGTCACCTGGCCGGTGCGGCCGGCCTTCCGGGATCGCGGCGGTGGTGCCATCGGGTGAGGTGACCCCGACCGGCGGCCAGGTCGCGTAGAGGTAGCCGGGCACTGCTGGTCCCGGCAGCAGGCGCCGGGCTCCGGTTGAGGGACTGACGGCCTCATTGCGGCAGTGCTGGTACTGCGGGCAGGTCACGACGAGCCATTCGGCCGGGCCGACAGCAGCGACGGTTCCTGCCACGGGCCTGTCCCAGCCCGGCCCGGCGTCGTAGGTACCGAGGTTCCCGCCGGTCAGCATCACGTCGCCGCGGCCGTCGGAGACCGCAGTCGCGGGTATCGGCGCTCCGGCGGCCAGGAAGCGGATGGTCGGGCCGAGCGCGCGGCCCGCGAGCGTGACCAGCGACAGCGATGGCCGCGTCGGCGGACCGGACGTGACCCAGGCCGACTGCTGGCCGGGTCCGGGCACGAACGGGCCGCCGCCGGACAGCGGACCGGTGAGAACCCGCGCTTCCCCGTTGTCGGGCACGACATACCCGGGTACGTCGTCGAATGACCGGATGACCGCCTCGTGCGCTCCGACCACGAGCGATACCTGCGGATTCCCCGACTCCAGTGCCGGGACGAAAGTCTGCTTGATCAGGCCCGCGGCGAGCTGAATGCGGATGAGCTCGGTGCCGCTGCGGGCAAACAGATCCCAGCCTGCGGTCACGCCGAGCAGATGGCGGCCGGTCACGTTGACGATCATCGGGGGCGGCGGAGGCTGGGCGTGAGCCGCACGCGGCGGCGACCCGGTACCCGCTCGCACCGCGAGTGCCGTGGCCGCGGCCACGACAAGGCAGGCCAGCAGAATCCGGGACAGCCAGCGGCCGCCGGGCGCGCGGCCGCTGCCGAACTCGACGATCTCCTCGTGCTCGCTCTGGCCTGCGCCGCCGGGTACCTGGGCCACAGCTCATCATGCCTCCGGTACCGGCTCTGCCGCACCGGGCACGACCCGGCGAGCCGCCCGGATGCTACAGTCTGAGCAGTTGCTCAAACTAATAGATCAGAGGACTGGCAGCGCTATGGCGAAGGCAGGTCCGAAGGCCGACGGCGCGGCCCGGCGGGCGCAGTCCGCTGAGGTGCGCACCGCCCTGGTTACCGCGGCCATCGATGCGCTGCGCGACACCGGCTTCGCCGGCGCCAGCGCCCGGGAGATCGCCGGGCGGGCCGGGTGCAGCCAGGCGCTGGTCTTCTACCACTTCGGCTCGGTGAATGACCTGCTGCTCGCCGCCCTGGACGAGGTCAGCAGGCGCCGGATGGACGACTACCGGGGGCTGCTGGAGGACGCGACCTCAGTGGCGGCGCTCGCCGAGTCCGCGCGCTCCATCTTCAGCCGCGACCTCGACTCCGGCCACGTCCGGGTCCTCGTGGAGATGATCACCGGCGCCCACTCGGTGCCGGGCATGGGCGAGCAGGTGGCGCAGCGGCTGCAGCCCTGGCGCGACCTGGCCGAGGATGCCATGCGTCGCGCGCTCGGCCGGTCAGCCGCGGCGCGGATGTTCCCGCCGGCCGAGGCAGCGCATCTCCTGGTGGCCGGCTTCTTCGGGCTGGAACTGCTGGCCAGCCTTGACGGCGACCGCGAGGCGGCGCTGGCGATCTTCGACCGGATGCAGTCACTCGCGCGCATGCTCGACGTTCTCGGCGCGCTGCGCCTGCCCGCGGCCGGCCACCGGACCGCCCGGACAGCAGGAAGCGGGCCGGGCGTCCGGAGCTCTCCGGCACCATCGAAGGAGCAGACATGACTCAGCTCGACGCGGTCACGGGCGCGTTCAGCTATTCGGGAGCCGCCATCGCGCGCGACCTGATCCAGCGCGGTCACGCGGTCCGCACGCTGACCGGCCACCCCGGCCGCGCTCCGGCCGGCACCCCGATCGAAGTCCGGCCGCTGGACTTCGGCGATGAGCGAGAACTGGCCGCGTCGCTGGCTGGCGTGCAGACCCTGTACAACACGTACTGGGTCCGGTTTGCCCACGGAGCCGTCAGCCACGAGGTGGCCGTCGCCAACAGCAGAGTGCTGTTCGCCGCGGCCGTGGCCGCCGGAGTTCAGCGCATCGTGCACGTCTCGATCACGAATCCGAGTGACGGATTCGCCGGACCCGTACTTCCGTGGCAAGGCCGCGGTCGAGCAGGCGCTCGCTGCCTCCGGCGTGCCGTCCTATGCCATCGTGCGCCCGGCAGTGCTGTTCGGAGGGGACGGCGTGCTGCTCAACAACATTGCGTGGCTCCTGCGGCACCTCCCGGTGTTTGCCATCGGCGGCCGCGGCGACTACCGGCTGCGTCCCATCCATGTTGATGACCTGGCCGCGCTCTGCACCGACCTCGGCGCACAGGCCGAGACCGTGACAGTCGATGCCGTCGGACCGGAGTCGGTCACTTTCCGCCAGCTGGTCGAGACGATCAAGGCAGCCGTCGGCAGCCGGTCCGTGCTCGTGCCGGCTCCCGGCGCGCTGATACCGCTGCTGGCGGCCGGCCTCAATGTCGCGCTCAAGGACACGCTGCTGACCGCTGATGAGTACGCATCGATGGCTGCGGGCCGCGCCGACTCTGCAGGCCCCGCGACCGGGACGACGGTACTGACGGACTGGATCAGCGCGCACGGCGACGAACTCGGCCGCCACTACGCCAATGAGCTCGACCGGCATTTCCGCACCGGGACGCCGGGGCCGGCATAGCGGCCGGCGCTGACCGCCGGCACCGTCCGGCATCCCGGTCCAGGGCTTTCCGGTTACTGGTGATAACCGGCCAGGAAGGTGGCGAGCCGGTCGATCGCGTCGTCCAGTACCGGCACCGCAGCCAGGAAGACAATGCGCAGGTGATCGGTCGTCGGCAGGTTGAAGCCGCTGCCGTGCGAGAGCAGCACATGCTGCTGCTCCAGGAGGTCGATCATCATCTGCTCGTCGTCGCGGATCGGGTACACGGCCGGATCGAGACGCGGGAACAGGTACAGCGCGCCGGCCTGCTTGTAGCAGGTGACACCGGGTACGGAGGTGATCTTCTCCCAGGCATGGTCACGCTGGTCGCGCAGCCGCCCGCCGGGCTCGAGCAGGTGGGTGATGTCGATCCGGCCGCCGAGCGCGGGCTCGATTGCGTGCTGAGCGGGGACGTTCGGGCACAGGCGCATGTTGGCCAGCAGCTCGAGCCCGTCGAGGTAATCCGCGGCATGCTCGCGAGGGCCGGAGACGACCAGCCAGCCGGACCGGAAGCCGGCCAGCCGGTAGGTCTTCGACAGGCCGCCGAGCGGTGAGCACCAGCAGGTCGGGTGCCAGCGCGGCCGCCGAGTGGTGCACGGCGCCGTCGTAGATGATCTGGTCGTAGATCTCGTCGGTCAGCACCAGCAGCCCGTGCTTGCGGGCGAGGTCCAGCAGGCCGAGCATCGTCTCGCGGGAGTAGACCGCGCCGGTCGGGTTATTCGGGTTGATGATCACCAGCGCCTTGGTGCGGTCGGTGATGCGGCTGGCGACGTGCTCGAGATCCGGGTTCCAGTCGTTGCGCTCATCGCACCGGTAGTGCACCGCGTAGCCGCCGCACAGGTTGATCGCGCCGGTCCACAGCGGGTAGTCGGGGCTCGGCACCAGGACCTCGTCGCCGGTGTCGAGCAGCGCCTGCAGCGACATGACGATGAGCTCGGAGACGCCGTTGCCGAGGAAGACGTCGTCCGCCGTAATGCCGCTGACGCCGCGCCGGTCGAAGAACTGGGCGACGGCCTGCCTGGCAGGCTGGATGCCGCGGGCGTCGCTGTAGCCCTGGGCGTCCTGGATGTGCTTGACCACGTCATTGAGAACGTCGTCGGGGGCGTCCAGGCCGAACGGGGCAGGGTTCCCCAGATTCAGCTTGATGATCTCGTGTCCGGCAGCCTCGAGCTGGCGAGCTCGCCGAAGGACCGGCCCGCGTATGTCGTACCTGACGTTGCTGAGCCTGCCCGCCTGAGCAACTTGCACTTTTACGATCCCTCCACTCCGCCTAGCCGTCGGACTGCCGTCCGTCGCCGGTAAAAACGCGCGTCCCTGGTCGTCGGCTAGTTCGCCGGCGCCAGGGGCGCGCACACGTGCAGGCAAGATTACCGTGGCTATGACTTTGATCACGCGGGCAGCCGGCTTATGGCCTGGAATTACCGCGCGGAGAGGACCTCGGCAATTTTCGCGGCGGCAGCCGGGGGATCGCTGGCATCGTGCAGCAATTCGCCCCACGACCAGCGGTAATACCAGTGCAGCCGGCCGTCGTCGTCGGTTCCCGGCACGCAGTCGATGCTCTCGGCGAGCATCGAGGCGCCAGGCATGAAGACGTGCAGGGCAGCCGGGTAGGACGTTTTCACCGTGGCGTTGAAGCCTTCGGTGTCCAGCGCGGTCGCAAGCTTGTGCAGGTGATAACTGCGCGCGTGATCTCTGGCACCGGGCTGCATGTCACCTACTTATGGGGTCGGCACATTGTGGTCGCCGACCGCCCGGTGTTGTCAAGCCCGGCGCTAACCCTCGAGGCTCCGGCATCCCAGCCGGACGGCTACCTCGCACCGCCGCCGTAGCCGCGGTAGTCCTGGTCAAAGCCGCGTTCTGGCGTGCCGTTGCCGCGCTGGTCGTAAGGCCCTGGCTGGTAACCGCGCTGTCCGCTGCCGCCCGGCCGGCCGTCCAGATAGACCGGGTCGCTGTAGCTGGCTCCGTAGTCGGCGGCGGAGTACCCGGCGCGGCCCCGCGGACCGCCGTCACCGGAGCCATTGCGGCCCGGCAGGCCGTGCCGACCTTGTGGCCCGACCGTTGTGCCGCGGCGCTCGCAGGCGGGGCGGGCAGGTAGCCGGAGGTGGCCGGGGAGTCGTCGGGCGTGCTGGCGTACCAGTTCGCCCCGGCTATTGCCTGCCGTCCGGCCGCAAAGCCGGTGCCGTAGGCGACGGCGTCCAGATGCGAGACGTCAGGTGCCGGGTAGGCCGGCGGCGGGGCGCTGACGTAGCTGCCATAGGGGTTGGCCGTAGGAGCCGATGGCGGCCCGGCCGGCGCGCTCCCGGCGGGCTGGGACGGTCCGGGCCGTCCGGCTGATGCAGCGGGCGGCTGCACCGGGTATCCGCGCGGCGCGCTGGCCGCGCGCTCCGGATACGGCGGGAGCTGCTGCGCCGGGTCGGTGTAGCCGCCCGTCTCCGCGGGCGGCCGCGGGGGGCACGGACTGCGGCGCCGCGGAACCGCGGGTGCGGTACGAGCGGCTGTCCGAGGTGTTGATGGCCGGGAACGACGGACTGGTCAGCGGGTCGTCATCCAGCGGCAGCGGTGGCCGTGCGTGCCCGCCTGAGTGCGACGCCGCTGCAGCCGGGGGCAGGCCGGGCTGGGGGAGCCCTGCCTGCGGCGGCCGCTGGCCAGTGGCGGAGCGATGCCCTGCCGGACCGGGCCTGCTAGCGGAGCCAGCCCGGCCACCTGCGGACGGACGCTGGCGGCCGCCCGGCGGTAGGCCGTTGGCCGGGGGCAGGCCGTTAGCCGGGGGCAGGCCGTTAGCCGGAGGCAGGCCGTTAGCGGCGTGGGGACCGCTGGCGGAACTGGGGCGCGGGGCCGGCGGCTGCTCGGCCAGCCGCGCCAGCGCGGCCAGACTCTCCGTTGCGGGCTCTGTCCCGTGGCGGCGGGCGGCGCGGGCAGCGCGCACGTCGATCTGCTCGGTCAGGTCGGCCGCGGAGGCTGCGGCGCGGGACTGCCGCTGCCGGACTGGCAGATCGTCGGATGGGCCGCGGGAACCGGGCCGCCTGCTGGCCGGCCGTGGAGCGTCTGCCTTCGGCTCCAGGCTGCGACGGCTCCGGCCGGCCTGCTTGCCGGCGGTGGCGTCTGCCTCGGGCATCGGCTTGTCCGCCGCGAGCTCGGCCCAGTAGTCGACATCGGACAGCGAGTCCCAGGCGTCAGAGTCGGCCGGCCGGCCCTGAGGCTGGCGGGCGCCGCGCGGCCGGGCGAGGCGCGCTGCCGCGCGATGCGGTGCGGCGCTCGGCGGTCGCCGGCCGGGGCTGGCCGGCACCCTTGCGTCCGTCCGGCTCGCGCCGCCGGCTGTCAGTGTCGCGGAAGTCGTCGTCCGGGTACCCCGTGCTGCCCCGGTAACCGCCAGCCTGCTGCTGGGCCCTGCCGCGCTCGGCCGTGAACTGGCCGGCTGCCTCGGGCCGGCGGGAGCGGCCGGCTGGCGCTAGCTCAGGCAGGTCGTCGTGCGCAGGCCCGGCTGGCTCCCGCCGGGTGCGGCGCGGCTCGGCCGGAATGTCGTCGAAGGTGTCGGAGTCGTCCGCCCGCAGGAAATGCAGTGCGGCAACGGTAATTATCACGATCAGCACGACCACAGCCACGAGGACTTCCAAGATCGTAGTGATCATCACACCATCCCACTGAAGTGGCCTCGGGGTGGCGCTAGCCAGACTCGCGCGGCCATCTACGCGAGCCTCCCCCTGATGTGCAAGCACCCGATTTAATGCAACGGCTGATCTGCCTGAACAGTGATTGTGTCGGACGCTATACGCCTTGTCACGCAATTCGGGAACTTTACGCGCGTGTGTCGACTATCTGCTAAGCGTTGATTACTCAGCGAAGTCGCCGGCGCGAATAATGACGGCAGCGAACTGCCTATTGTTTCCGGGGTGTGACAAGCGCCTGACGATAAACCGGGCCTGCTTAAGTTCCCGGTGTCGGGCTGGCGGAGTGACCAGGGGACAGCTGCGGCAGCGGCCGGCGGCCGGGCACGGCGTGGTTGGTCATCGTGCCCCGCGCGATGACGTGCTGGGCGATCGCCGTCCAGGCCGGCAGCAGCTGCGGATGGCCGGGGAGAGCGGAGCCGAAGAAGGTGTTGAGCGCGTAGACGGTGAACCGGTAGCTGTGCGCCGAGCCGCGCGGGCAGGGCGCGTCGTAAGTATCGGTCCCGGCGGTGTTGTAGGCCGTCCTGGCGTGCGGGGGCAGGGCCCCGGTCTGCAGGTCGGTCGTGCTCGGGCTGATGTCGAACACGATCCAGTACACCTTCGGCGAGATCGGCGCGGCCGCGTCATCGACGACGACCGCGATCGACTTCGTACCCGGCGGCGCCCCCGACCAGAAGATCGGCGGGCTCACGCCGCCACCCTGGCCGTAGCAGGTGAATTCGGCGGGGATCAGGCCGCCCTTGAAGTTCGGGCTGGTCACCGACATCACCAGCGGGGCGTCCGCGCTGAGCGGCTGAGGCTTGCCGAGCAGGCCGCATCCGCCTAGCAGCCATCCAGCGCACAGCGCCGCGGCTAGCGTCGCCGTCACCGGCCTGCTGCGGCCGTTTACTGCGCCCCGGCGCACGCTGCCTCACCTTTGCCCGAGTCCGATATCCCCGTGCCTGCCGCGGGGGTGCCTGGCATCCTACGCCGCAGCTCATGGCAGTCCGGCCGCAACCGCAGCCGACCGCTCCCCGTAGCGGCTGCGCCCCCGGCCGCTGCGCCGCGGGCCACCGCACGACGGGCAGGCCGCGCAGCCTGTTACCTGTCAGCGGCTAGTCCTGCTGCCGGGAGTTACCGAACATGATCTCATCCCAGGACGGCATGGACGCGCGCCGCGACCGGCCGCCGGCCGCCTTCTTGGCCGGTCCCGGCCGTGCCTCCGCGTTCGCGCTGCCACCTGCCGCGGCCGCCGCCGGGCGGAGCCTCGGGCTCGGCCGCAGCTGCCGGCGCCTCCCCGGACCCGGCGGACCCGGGATCCGCGCGGCCAGCCTGATCGCGCCTGTCCTCCGAGCCGCCAGCCGCTGCCCCGGGCCGCCCGGCCCCTGCCGCCGCCGGGTCGCTGACCGGCACTGCACTGCCCGCTCCGGCACTTCCCAGCACGGCAGCGAACCCGGCGTCGCGCGACCGGGCCGGAGCCGGGACGCCGCGACGGTCGTAGTCGCGACCGGAGTCACCGAACGCTGCGTGCCGCGCCCCGATGGGCGTCACCGTCGCGGTCGCCCGCGGCCGCTCCTCGAAGGAGATCGCCGCCCACTCGTCCTCGGGCAGGCAGAGCCTGACCGCCTGGTCATCGTCGGGGATCACGTGCCGCCGCCGCGGGTCGTAGATCCACTCGGCGGCCAGCGCCCGGCCCCCGATGGCGAACTGCAGCAGGATCTGCCAGTTCCCGTCGGGCCGCTTGCGCGAGTCCCACTCGGCGGTGTCCGCGCTGGCGCCGATGCCGGTCAGCCGTTCGGCGACGATGTCGCCCAGCCGCGGACCTGGCCCCGAGTCGCTGCGGCCGCGGATGGACGCGCGCTGCGCCTCCTGTGCCCGGTACTGGCGCTCCGCCAGGACCGGTCCCTCGAACCGCCGGACCCGGTCGGGCGGGATCCCGGCGGCGTCCGCGATCTCGTCTGCCGTCTCGCCAGCCCGGATACGGTCCTGGATCTCCTTGGGTCGCAACGGATTCTCCACTTCGATCTCGTACTGGGCGAGCCGGGAGAACTGACCCTTGGCCACCGTCCTCAGCCGGTCGTCTATGGGCAGCAGGAACCGCCCGCTCCGTCCGGGCACCGCGAGGATGGCATAACTGCCGTCTTCGCTGACTGCGACGAGGCGCAGCTCCTGCATCGGTGTCCCTCCTGCGGCTGCCCGGCCGCGCAGAGGCGGGGCACGGAACTGCCCTTAGCTGAGTGTGCCGGCATTACTGCTCACAGGCCAGCACCACGCCCGGCATGTCCGGAGACTATCCGGGTTAGACCCCCTCGTGCCGGGTCGCGCAGTCCCGCTGACCAGCCTGTGACCGGCCCTGACGGCAGCGTAATCAGCCTACGGCCGATTGGCCGCTCAACTCCGGATAATCGGGCGGCTGCCCGCTCGCGATCAGCGCCGGGGCCGGGGTAAGCTCTGTAACAGAAATGTTCGCTTACAGAAACATATTCACTGAGGCGCCGCGGCCCGATTTCATCCGCACCAACCCGCGCGCGCCGTGGCTCGCCGTCGGCGTTGTCTGCTTCGGCGCGTTCATGGGCCAGCTGGACGCGAGCATCGTCACGCTGACGTTCCGGCCGATGGAGCACGAGTTCAGCTCACCGCTGGCCGCCGTCCAGTGGGTCTCCCTCGCGTACCTGCTGGTCCTGGTCGCGCTGGTCACTCCCGCGGGCCGGCTCGCAGACGGCGTCGGCCGCAAGCTCATCTACACCTACGGCTTCGTTGTCTTCACCGCCGGCTCGCTGGCCTGCGGCTTCGCTCCGTCGCTGGGCGTCCTGATCGGATGCCGCGTCGTGCAGGCCGCCGGTGCCGCGATGCTGCAGGCCAACAGCGTGGCGCTGGTCACCACGAGCGTGCCGCCGCACCGGATGCGGCTGGCGCTCAGCATCCAGGCAGCCGCCCAGTCCGTCGGCCTCGGCCTCGGGCCGACGCTCGGCGGGCTGCTCACCCAGACCGTCGGCTGGCGCGCGGTCTACTGGATCAACGTCCCGGTCGGCATCATCGCCGTGGTGGCCGGCCGTTACCTGCTGCCGCGGACCCGCCAGCTCAGTCGCACCGACTCCTTTGACTGGCTCGGCGCGACGCTGCTCGGCGTCTGCACAACCGCGCTCCTCGTCGCGCTGTCAGTGATCGGCGGCCTGCCGGTGCCCGGCTGGTTCGCGGCCGTGATGGCCGTTGTCGCGGTCGCCGCCGCGGTCGCGTTCGCCCTCAGGCAGCGCGGCGCCAGGTTCCCGCTCATCCCCCCGCCGCTGCTGCGGTCGGCGCGGCTGGCGCTGGGCCTGGCCGGAGCCTTCCTTGGCTATCTCGTCCTGTTTGGTCCGCTGGTCCTGATTCCGCAGCTTCGAGCCGGCCACGGGAACGCGCTGCAGACGGGGCTGATCCTCTCCGTCCTGCCGGTCGGGTTCGGGGTGGCGGCCCTGACCGCCGAGTCTGTGTTCCCGGCCGCCATGCCGAACCGCACCAGGGGCAGTATCGGCGCCGCCGTCACTGCGGCGGCGCTGGCTATGCTCGTGGTCATGGCAGGATCGACGGCCGGGACTGTCGCGCTGCTCGGGCTCGCCGGCCTCGGCCTCGGGGTGTTCGTGCCCGCCAACAACGCGCTGATCATGCGCAGCGGCGCCGTCAGCTCGGCGGCCGTACTCGGCGGCCTGGTCAACATGGCGCGCGGGATCGGCACCACCTTCGGGATCGCGCTGGTGACGCTGGCGCTCCACCTCGCCGGGCCGGGCCCGTCTCGCGGCGCGCTCGCGTTCGGCATTCTCGCCGCCGCCGCAGCGTGCGCCGCGGCCATCGCGATGGCCATCAGGCCGCTCGCGCCTGGCACCGCCCCGTCGGAGGCGGACCGGCAGGCGAGCGCGGAGCATTCCGGTGCGTTCAGCTGAGCGGCCGGGCGCCGGCGAGAGCCGCCGGGGTGCAGGGCCCGTTCCCGGCATGACGGGTGATAAGAACAGTCAGCCCGCAGCCGTGGCCGACCCGGCCGGCCTTGCTGTGGCGGACGCGGTGTCGCGGCTGCGCCGCGCGATGCGCCGGGCCGGGCGCGCGCTCGGACCCGGCGGCACGCTGCCGGGCAGCCTGTCGGTCGCGCAGCTTGAGTTCCTGTCCTGCCTGGCGGAGAATCCGGCTGCCAGGCCCGGCCAGGTCGCCCGGCTGCTCCGGCTCGCCCCGAGCTCGGTCGCGACCCTGGTCAACGGCCTGCTGCGGGCCGGACTTGTGGTGCGCTCCGGCGGGCTCGCGGACCGGCGCACGGCCGCGCTCGACCTGACCGCGGCCGGCCAGGCGGTCGTCGCGCAGTGGCAGGAGGTGAACGCGCGCATTCTGGCCGCCGCGCTGACCGCACTCCCCGCTGCCAGCAGGCGGACGCTGACGTCCTCGCTGCCGGCGCTGCGGGAGCTGACGGGCGCAGTCGACGCGCTGGCTGATGCTGCTGACCAGTAGGATCGCTGGACATGCGAGTCGATGCGATCTACGGGGCGATCGGCCGGTTCAGTGTCCGATTCCGCTGGCTGATTCTGCTGATCTGGATCGCCGGGGCGATCGCCGCCTCCACCCAGCTTCCGGCCCTGTCGAGTGTCACCCAGGGCAACAACCAGAAGTTCCTGCCGGCGAACGCGCCGAGTTCGCAGGCTGCCGACCTGGCGGCTCCGTTCGGCACCGCGAACAAGCAGCCGATCCCGGTCATCGTCGCGACGACCAGCGGGAAGCTGACGGCCGCGGATACCGCGGCGATCAGCGGCCTGGCAGGCGCGGCTCGCCGCGGCGCCTGACATTGCCAAGGTCGTTAACGCGGGCCGCTCCGCTGACGGCCAGGCCGTGCAGCTGGTCGCGCTCGCGAGCGTGGCCGGCAGCGGTAACCCCACCTATGCCAAGACGGTGGTGGACGGCGTGCGGGCCGCGATCACCGCGGCGCACCTGCCGCCCGGACTGCAGGCGCACGCCGCCGGTGACCTGGCGATCCAGGTGGACCAGCAGAAAGCCTCCGGTAATACCGGGAACAAGGTGCAGTTCCTGTCCATCTTGTTCGTGATCGTGCTGCTGGTGCTGATCTTCCGGTCGCTCAGCCTCGCGATCACGACGGTGCTGCCCCCGGCTCTGTCCGTCGCCATCGCGGGCCCGCTCGTGGCCGAGGCGGCCAAGCACGGCCTGCAGGTCTCGCCGATCGCCCAGCTGCTGCTGATCGTGCTGGTGATCGGGGCGGGTACCGACTACGGGCTGTTCCTGGTCTTCCGCGTCCGGGAGGAACTGCGCGGCGTTAAGCACGACAGCAGCGGCGAGAACTTCCCCGGTGTGGCATCTGCGGGCCGAAGCATGCTGGCTGACCTGGTGCACCCGCGGCAGCCCGCCAGAGACGCCGTCGTGCGGTCCGTGACCAGGGTCGGCGAGTCGATCAGCGCGTCCGCGCTGACGGTGATCGCGGCCGTGCTCACGCTGCTGCTGGCGAGCTTCTCCTTCTACTCCGACCTGGCCTGGCCGTTCGCCATCGCCGTGGTCGTCATCCTGCTGGCCGGCCTCAGCCTGCTGCCCGCGCTGCTGTCGATCCGGCTGTCGCTGCTCGCGGTCAAGCGGACGCTGTTCCGGTCCTGGTTCGGCAAGCCGAAGCTGCTGCCGTGGAGCATTCAGGGCTCCGGCGGTATCGGCGTCTGGGGCCGGGTGGCCGGCCGGATCGTCCAGTACCCGGGTCCGACGCTGCTGGCCGGCGTGGTGTTCTTCGGCGGCCTGGCGTTCGCCGTGCTCGGCTACACCGCGGCCGGATTCGGCGGTAACACCGGCCCGCCCGCCGGCAGCGACTCGGCGGCGGGGACAGCGCTGCTGGCCAAGCACTTCCCGCAGTCGGCCGCGAACCCGACCACGCTGATCTTCAAGTTCGGCACGCCCGTCTGCTCGAATCCGGCGCCGCTGGCGAAGGCCACCAGCGAGCTGCGGGCCAGCGGGCTGTTCACGCAGGTCACCGGGCCGCTCAACCCGGTCGGGCGGGATCACGCTCACCCCGGCGCAGTACGCCGGGCTGTGCGGGGCACTCGGCCCGGCGGGCAAGCTGCCCGCCACGCCGCCGGCTGCCGCGCTCGATCACGGCCGCATCCCGGCGCAGGCCTATCAGCTGTACCGGGTCACCGCGAACTACGTCAGTCCCGACGGCAGGACCGTGCAGTTCTCCACCGGGCTGAAGGCAGGCGATCCGGGCAGCACGCCGGCGCTGAACGCGATCCCGGCTATCCGGGCGCAGACCACGAGCGTTCAGAAGTCCGTCGGGCGCCGTCGCGTCCGGGGTCGGCGGCGAGGCGCCGGCGCTGTACGACATCAGCAAGATCTCGACCAGCGACCTGGTGCATATCATCCCGGTCGCGATCATCGCGATCGGCATCCTGCTGGCCCTGGTGCTGCGCAGCCTGGTCGCGCCGCTGTACCTGATCGCGTCCGTGGGCGTGTCCTACCTGGCCGCGCTCGGCCTGTCGGTGATCGTCTTCATCAAGATCGGCGGCAGCGGCGGCCTGGTGTTCTTCATGCCGTTCCTGATGTTCATCTTCCTGCTCGCGCTCGGCGAGGATTACAACATCCTGGTGATGACGCGAATACGGGAGGAGGCGCACCGCCTCCCGCTGCGGCAGGCGGTCGCCAAGGCCGTCGGGGTTACCGGCACCACCGTGACCTCGGCCGGCCTGGTCCTGGCCGGCTCGTTCATCGTGCTGACTGTCGCCGCCGGCAGCGGCTCGGGCGCCAGCCAGGTGCGCGACATCGGCCTCGGCCTGGCGCTGGGCATCCTGATGGACACCTTCCTGGTGCGCACGCTGCTGGTGCCGTCGACCGTGGTGCTGCTCGGCCGGTGGAACTGGTGGCCGTCCAAGCTGACCGTCGACGAGCCAGGGGAGCTTCCTGTCGAGTCTCCGGGCACCCCCGCGGCCGTGCCCGGAGAGCTCGCGTAGCCGGGCGGCCCGGTGGCGGCCATCTCGGTCATCGTCCCCGTTTATGACGTCGCTGAGTTCCTGCCCGGCTGCCTCGACTCGATCCTGACCTCTGACGCCGATCTCGAGGTCATCGCCGTCGACGACGCCTCGCCGGACGGCAGCGGCGCGATCCTGGACGAGCGCGCGGCCGCCGACCCGCGGCTGCGCGTCGTGCACCTGGAGCGCAACGGCGGCCAGGGCGCCGCCCGGAATCTCGCGCTGGGGATGGCGGCGGGAGAGTACGTCTGGTTCGTCGACGGCGACGACATGATCGCCGCCGGCGCGCTGCCCGCCATCGGCGCGGCGCTCGCCGCCGCGGGCAAGCCGGACGTGCTGCTGATCAACTGGGTGAGCACCTACCCCGGCGGCCGGACCGAGCCCAATCCGGGTGCGGCGGTGCTCGCGCTCGTTCCGCCCGGCGGCTGCACGCTCGAGGACGAGCCCCGGCTCGTCAACCTGACCATGACGTCGTGGAGCAAGCTGTTCCGCCGGGACTTCCTGACCGGCCTGGACGTCAGCTTCGCCGGCGGCATTCACGAGGACATCCTGGTGACGTGCGCCGCGCTGCTGTCGGCGCAGGTGATCGGCGCGGTCCAGGGGGTCTGCTACCGCTACCGCCGGCAGCGCCGGGGCTCGGCGATGGCGACGACGAGCCTGGGCCAGCTGGCCGTGTTCGACTCCTACCGCCGGGTCTTCGAGCTGCTCGCGGCCCGCGACGCTGCCGGGCAGCCGGTCAGCGATGCGGTCCGCGCGGCGATCTTCGAGCGGGCGATCTGGCACTACAGCACGGTGCTGGAGACCACCGGCTTCGGCGTCGGCCGGGTCGGGCTGCCGGGACTGGTGCCGCGGGCGGAACGGCAGCGTTTCTTCCGGCGGATGCACGAGGACTTCGTTCGTTACCGGCCGGACGGCTACCAGCACCCGGCCGGCCCGCGCGGCGCGAAGCTGCGGCTGGTCGAGCGCGGCGCCTACCGGTCCTACTCGTGGCTCGAGCCGCTCAACCAGGCGCGCGTCGCCATCCGGAAGCTGGCCCGCCGCTCGCGCTAGCTCTCAGCGGGACTGTCTGCGCGCCCCCTGGCTGCTCATCCGTTCCAGCGCCTGCGCGACCTTTAATCCGGATATGACCGATTCTGAAGTCACCACTGGATGAAAAGTCACTGGGCTGACGAATCGGCCGCGCTGCGGCTGATCGCGGCGCCGCTACGATCGGGACGGTGACCGTGACTGCCGTGCGGGCCGACACCGTCGCCTCCGTGCTGCTCACCGAGGGTGCGGTGACCTGGCCGCTGCCGCCGATCGGGTGCTGACCCGCAGCGAGCGAGCGCGGGCCATCGGCCTTACCGGGACGCGGCCGACCGTCGCGACTTCCGCGCTGCTCACCTGCTGGTGCGCCAGGTGGCGGCGCGGCTGACCGGGACTTCGCCCGATGCGCTCGCCGTCATCCAGGAGTGCGCCCGCTGCGGCGGCCCGCACGGGCGGCCGGCCATTGCCGGGCATCGCTGGCACTGCACATCAGCCTGGCCCACACCAGGGGCGCGGTGATCGCGGCCGCCTCGGCGGAGCCAGTCGGCGTCGATATCGAGAGCCTGCGCCGGCCGCGCTTCGACCCGGCCCTGCTGGCCCCGGCGCTGACTGCCGGGGAACTGCGGGCGATCAGCGAGTCAGCCGATCAGCACGCCGCCGTATTGCGCCAGTGGGTGCGCAAGGAGGCGCTGGTCAAGGCGGGCGAGGGCTCGCTCGACCGGCTGCGCGAGCTGGACCTCGGTCACCTGCGCATCTCCGGGGACCATGATCCGGCGCCGGTACGCACCACGCTGCGGACCGCGATGGCCGGCGCTGTCCCTGGCTGACCGGGTCGACGCCGGCGCGGGGATCGTGTTCGCAGTTATCGCGAGCGGACGCATTGGAGCTGACCATGGCGGAATCTGGCCCCAGCCGTCGGCCGTGGCGCACACTGTGACGGTTCCAGGGCATCAAAACTGGCAAATCGCGCGCCAATGTAACCGCAATCGTCACAGGGTGACGCGAGAGCTTCTGCGGAGGCGCCGCCATGCTGCCGCGGCACCGGCGCGGCTTCTGATTCCATAGACGCATGATCACCGGGCCGGGCGCGCGAGGCTACTGCATTGTTCCGGGACGACGGGGAGGCAGCGCATGACGGAGGTGTTCGAGCGCCAGGTCCCGGTCCGGTGGCGCGACACGGACGCACTTGGCCACGTCAACAACGCGGTGTTCCTGACCTATCTCGAGGAGGGCCGGGACGCCTTTTACCTGCAGGTACTCGGTGACCTGATCTACGTGGTGGTGCGCCTGGAGGTCGACCTGAAGGCGGAGGTCAGGCACGAGGACCGGGCAGTGACGGTCAGGATCGAGGTCGAGCGATTCGGGACGACGAGTCTCACGACCCGCGAGACGATTCTGACCTCCGCGCAGGAGATTGCGGCCCAGGCGCGGGTCGTCACCGTTCTCTGGGATGCAGGGCAGCGGAAGGCAATCCCGTTCAGCGACGCGCAGCGCGCCCGGCTGGCCCGCCTCATGGGCTGACCGCCGGCGATCTGCAGCTAGCGGGCGCTCAGGAGGACGCCCACCATGACAGCGTGCTCGCCGGACCGGTTCTGCCAGTCGTGCGGAACGCCGGGCTGCTGGACGACCGAGTCACCAGGACCCAGCACAATCTCGCTGCCCCCGACGACGAGCGTCACCTCGCCGCGCAGGATCGTCACGTAATCCAGCGAGTCAGTCGCGTGCGCTCCCTGGAACTCGGAATGCTCGTCTGCTCCCGGCTCGCTGTCCGGGCCTTCCGCGCTGTCGGCGCCGTCCGCGGCATCCGGGGCGATCTCGACGATGCGGAAGCAGGCTCCGCCCGGCGGCGGCTCCAGTGCCCATTCCCCGGTGGAGGTGTCGGCGGTTCCGGCGGTCAGCGGTCCGCGGTCGGAGACCCACAGCTCAGTCGTGGTGTACCGGCCCGCGTGGATGACCGTGGGCGGCTCGCCCTGGGCGATGATCACCGGCTTGCCATCGGCGTCGAATCCCGTCACAACTCTGTTCATCGGGGCTCCATGATCGGGCGTGGTCAGGACATGTCAGGGCACACCCAGTGTGCTCGACGGGAGCCCGGCTTAGCGAGGGGGCGCGAGTAGTCCGAGGCGCCGCTGCTCGATGCTCAGGCAGCGGTCCTGCACGTAGAGCAGGCCGGCCTGCGCGGCAATGGCGCGGGCCTCGGCCGACTGCGATCCCCAGCTGGAGCCACAGGGCGGTGGCGCCGGCCGCGACCGCCTGCCGGGCGACGTCGGCAGCCTCGGCAGACGGCCGGAACACGTCGACGAGCCCGACCGGCCCGGGAATGTCCGCCAGGGAACGGTAGACGCGCTGGCCGAGAATCTCGCCGCCGCGCGGATTGACCGGGATGATGCGCCAGCCATGCCGCTGCATCCAGGCCGGAACCGAGTGCGCTGCCTTGATGGCACTGGCACTGGCCCCGACCACGGCGATGGTGTCATAACTGGTCAGGATCCGCTCGACAACGGCGTCCAGGTCGGTCACCCGGCAACGGTACCGGTCATGACCGGCGGCGCTTCCGGGCCGCCAGGACAATCTGCGTCGCCAGGTGACTGCTCACGCCCAGCTTGGCCGCGATCTCGGCAGGCCGGAGGCCCTGCTCGTTGTACAGCAGGGCCAGCCGCTCCTGCGACGGGGTCCACGGCAGTCGCTCCGGTGCCTTCGGCCGCGGTCGCGGCCGGGGGCGGGCTTGCGAGTGGCCGGCTGCGCGGGCGTCGCCGGGGCAGCTGTCGGGCCGAACGTGCCGCGACGCTGGTCGCGGTACTTGCCGCTGGCAAGATCAGCACGCGTTTCCTCGTCCAGGATGAAGAATTCGTCCGCGGCCTTATTCATGCCTATGGCCACCATGGTGAGGCCCTGGACGTTCTTCTCCTGGCACTCAGGAGCAGTGCAGTAGTCGTATTTTAGTGCCCGCTCCGGATGTAGTTCAGTTCCGCACGTAATGCACCGTGCCATAATCCGTCTTTCACGTCGATAATGCTGTACGACGATAAAACGTCCGTGCCCCCCTGTCTGTTCCGCCGGGCGTCAGCCGACTGCGCGGGGCCCCTATCGAAGACGGCTGCGGCGGCTGCCGCCGTGACGGCGTGATTGCCGCTGCCGGGCTCGTGCGGGGTCAGCACGATCTCGGCCCCGGCGAGCTGCCGCAGCACGCGGCTCTCGCGGCCGTAGAACAGCGGGTAGAACACGATCTGATCGAGCGGGAACCACAGGCCGATCCAGACCAGCACCCAGCCCAGCTGGTCAGCGATGATGTGCGGGATGCCGTCCGGCGGCCTGATCACGTCCGAGCCGACGGTCAGGGCGAGACCGAGCAGGCACAGCGGCACTCCGATCCGCAGCGCGCTGATGCCGCCGAACCGCTGGGCCCGCGACTCCCTGCCGTTGTAGTGCACCCTGTGCTCGCAGTACCGGCGCAGGGTGCGGGCCAGCCGTTCGGCCATGCCGTCGTCGATTTCCCGTGGCGGAAGGGATATCTCCAGCCGGACGGGCCGGAACGACTGCCGCCCGCGAAGCTCGCTGAGACAGAAATCCACTCCGGTCAGGAAATTCCGGTATTCCGAGAACAAGTCTGTCTGCGGCAGCTCGAACATCTCCCTGGCGTGCATCAGCCGCAGCTTAATGACCTGGCTCTTACGGGCAGCGAGCATTGTCCCCGGCCTCCTCGCCATGAAGAGTCACCCTAAGACCTGTCCGGCCGGCCTCCTTCCGGCGGGCTGGCGGACCCGCTGCGGCGGCATGATTATGCCCTGTTTGCGAGTAATGGCGCACGGCCCGAGGTGGCCAGTGTGCGTTCCGGAGTATGGCGGTAAAAGCGGGTAAAACAGGCCCGAGGTTACTCGCTGGTAGTGAACTGGGTCTCATTGCGAAACCGGCCGGGCGGGCCGGGCGTCGAAGTCTCCGTTACACACCGTGACCGCCGAGCTACGGCTCGTCTCACACCCCCTTGCGGCGCGGTACTGACAGGAAGGACGCCCCCCATGCCCCGCACCAAGCGAATTTCCGGTGCCCTGCGAGGTCACGGCACCGCCCTGGCACTGGCCGGCGCTGCTGCCGCCGCCGTCGCGAGCGTCGCTGGCACCGCCAGCGCCGCAACCGTCAGCCCCGCGACCCACGCCGCGGCCACAGCCCGGCCGGACAACTTCAGCCTGGGCTCGAGCGCTGGAACCCTGACCGGCTCCGGCTCCGTCGTGACGCTGACCGGCACGCTTCCGGCGCACCACGCGGCTGCCGCCGTCGCCGCGAAGGCGCCGAAGTCGGCACCGCACGCCATCCCGGCCCGCAGGCCCGTCCAGCTGGCGGCCAGCACGCACCACTCGGCAGCAACCCGCCCCAGCGACAGCGCGCCGTCCGGCCCGCGACAGCGAGCCACGCCGCGGTGGGCAGGCCCTACGAGATCTACGACTCGGTGACCCCGGCGCAGATCCCCGGCCACCACAGGATCGCTACCTACGCAGACGGCGGCTACGCCGTGTCTCCGTCCGCGGTCTCGCACGACAGGAACGTGCTGTGGATCGACACCAACGGCAGCGACCCGCGGGCCGCCGTCCTGGACGTCGAGCCTGGTGACGCAACCCCGTCCGGGGCGGCCACCTGGGCCCGGGCCAAGCTGGCCGCGGACCCGAACAGCCCTGCGATCATCTACACCATGCGCTCGGACTGGGCCGCCGTCCGCGCGGAGATCGGCTCTCTGCCCGAGCACATGCAGTCCGAGGTTCGCTACTGGATTGCCGACCCGACTGGCATCCCGCACATCGTTCCGGGCGCCAGCGCCACTCAGTGGTACTGGGGCAGCAACTACGACATCTCCAGCGCGACCCCCGGTTTCCTGATCGCCGCCCGACCGGCGACCGCCTGACCGGCGACCGCCTGACCGGCGACCGCCCGACCGGCGAACTGCCCGACTGCCCCGCCCCAGCTCCTGGGGCGGGGCAGTCGCCGTTCGGGCCGGCTAGCCGGCAGCCAGAACCGCGGTAACCGGCTCGGGCGGCCCGAGCGTCGTCGCGCCCGTCCCGCGCCGGATGTACTCGCGGCCCGGTGGCCACATGACCACGGTCTGGTCGCCGGTGGCGTCGTCGTACCGGATGAAGGTCACGTGCCTGATGTCAACCCCGAAGAGGTGGAAGTGCCCCGGCTCAGGGTTCCAGCCCAGCGCCTCGGCGACGGCGGCGGCGTACCGTCGCTGGACATCGCGGTCCTCCTCCGGCTGAGCGAGACCGCGGATCTTGAACTCACCCTCGCCGCCGTCCCGGTTGGTAATGATGCTGTGCACCAGGATGCGCGGATCCCGCAGCAGGTCGGCGGCCTTCGTCGAGCCCCACAGCATGGACAGCCACAGGACACCCGACAGGACAAACGGCTCCACCGGGCTGACCCTGGGCGTGCCGTCGCCGCGGATCGTCGCGACGAGGACAACTCCCTTCCCGAGCAGGCGCTGCTCGTCCGATCCTGGCCAGGCGGGGCTGGGCCGCAGCCATCTCTGCCCAGTTCATAACCCTCCTATCTCGTGCGCTCGCCGTCGATCTTGGCGAGCATGCGGCGGAAATTCGGATCGAAGATCCCCGGATCGGCCCGCGCGATCTCCGTCCGGGTCCACCAGCGCACGCCGCGGAACTCGCAGGCCGTCCACCAGGACGCGGATCTGCTCACTCAAGTCTGCGCTGCTCGCTTCCTCCACGCGCTCGGTTGCACGGTCAGTCGCATTCCGCCCACTGTGCTAGCCGCCCTGCCAGGACCGGGCACCGCCTTCGGAGTGACGGTGACGAAGGCGGGCCGTTCGCCTGTCAGCGGGGAGAAGCGGGCGTCGATGCCGAGTTCCTCGCGAGTCTCCCGCCGCACCGTCTCGGCCGGGTGCTCACCCGGCTCGATGTGGCCTCCTGGCGGCAGCCACAGGCCCGATTTGCGGTGGTCGGCCAGCAGCACGCTGCCGCTCGCCGGGTCGACGGGCAGGAAATAGGACACCAGGTGCGGCGACGGCGTGCGCGGCGACACCCGCGGAAAAGTCCGCCGTGCCGTCCACCCACGCCAGGACCCGGCTCGGTGCTCCGCCTCGGTCGCGTCGGCGGGCCGTCCCACACGCAGGCCCGCGCTGCCCGTCCTACCAGGCGCACGGATCTCCGCACGCAAGCCCGCGCTGCCCGCGCTGCCCGCGCTGCCCGTGCTGCCCGCGCCGCGTGCGCTGCTCGCAGTCTCGGTCGGTCGCATACCGCCCACTGTGCCAGCCGCCACTGACAAACCGGGTCTGCCAGAGGCCGGGCCACAGCCCCGCGAGGCCTGCGGCACCGCGTGAGCGAGGGCATCTCGTAGGCTCCTGCGGGTGAAGCGAGTCCTGCTGACCGGCATGTCGGGCACCGGGAAATCAGCCGTCGCGCACGCGCTGGCCGAACGCGGCTACAAGGCGATCGACACCGACGACGGCTGGTGCCAGCCACTGCCGGACGGCCGTCAGATGTGGCGTGAGGACGCCATCGCGGAACTGCTGGCCACCGAGGACGCGGACGTGCTGTTCGTCGCGGGCTGCGAGGAGAACCAGGTGCGCTTCCACCCGCGGTTCGACCACATCATCCTGCTGAGCGCGCCGGTCGACGTCCTGACGGAGCGCCTGGCGACAAGGACCAGCAACTCCTTTGGCAAGAAACCGGAGGAGCTGCGCCGGTTCCTCGATGACGTCGAGGCAGTCGAGCCGCTGCTGCGCCGGGTGGCTGATCACGAGGTCCTGACGACGGCGCCGCTCAGCGAGGTCGTGGCAGCTGTCCTGCGGATCGCCGGCGTCAGCTCCGCTCCGCCGGGGCGTCGCTGAGCTCGGCGACGACAGGGTCCGGTGCCCGCATCCGCCATGCGTCGGTGATCAGCTCGGCCAGGCGATCCGGGCCGACGCCGGCCAGGCGCAGCATCACCAGCGGCCAGCCGTCATAGCCGGGGGCGGTGAAGAACAGCTCCGGCTCGCCGAGCAGCAGTGCCTGCTTCTCCGCCTCATCGCCCACGTAAAGCACGGCGATGTCAGCGCGGATGACGCGCGCCTGTCCCGGCCTGCGCTCGGGATACGACCAGACGAATCCCTTGCCGGCAACCCTGAAATCGAAGCCGTCGCTGTCGACCTCCTCGACCTGCGGAAGCGCGAGCGCGAGCCTGCGCACGTCCTCAGCGTCAGCCATCGCGCTCCCTCCGGGATGCCTCGATCCGCCCGCGGAACATGCTAGGCGCCGGCTCTGACAACCAGAATCCGGCCGGGAACGAGCCCGCATCACCCGCCGCTCTCGCCGGAGGGGCGTCAGGAGAATCAGGTACGAGCCGCATCACCGCGCTCTCGCCGGCCGCCGAGGGCGTCAGGCAGGAATCAGGTACGAGGCGAGGTGGGCATCGAGAGCGCGCAGTGCGGCGGCGTCCGCCTGCGGCGCACGGAAGCCGATGTAACCATCCGGCCGGATCAGCAGGACGCCGGGTCCGGCTGTGTCGCCCGCGGCAGGGCTGCCCGTGCCCGACTCGCCTGCCGTGCCCGTGCCCGTGCCCGTGCCCGTTCCCGTTCCGACATCGACCAGACCGGCCCACCGGCGGGTCAGCCGCGCCGCCGCGCCGGCGTCGATGTCGCCGGAGAGCAGCAGGTGATGAGCGGCGCCGGTGAGGCGGGCGCGACCCGGATAGCGATCGCCGGGGCGAGGCCGCCTCCTCGGGAGCAGCGTTCCCGGACGTGGCGTACTCAGCAGCGAGGGCGCTCCCGGCATAGCAGACATCGAGCATCGACCTGGCGCGCAGCAGCGCTCTGGCCTGCTCAGGCGAGGGGGCTGCACTGCGGCTGCCGGTCCGGGCCGACTCGACCGCGGCGTGCACCAGCTGATGCAGCCGGTCCGAGGTTTCCAGCACGTGCCTGGCAGCGGCGCCGCGCTCGGCGGCGAAGCTGTCGATGAGAGCCGGACGGGCCCGGCCCTGCAGCTCGAGTGCCAGCTTCCAGGCCAGGTTGTGGGCGTCATGCAGGCCGGAGTTCAGGCCCTCGCCGCCGAACGGGCTGGACAGGTGCCCGGCGTCCCCGAGCAGGAAGCGGCGTCCGTCCGCCAGTTCCGGCGCGAGCCGGCGGTGCATGCGGAACGTCGCCGCCCAGCCGACGTCGGTCAGCCTGATCGCGTCCGGCGCCCGCCGCTGGATGGCACCCGCGACCGCGCCGATCGAGATGTCATGTTCCAGCCGTTCCGCCTCGTCCTCGTGCAGGTCTCCGACGAAGGTGAGCCAGTGCCCGTCGGGTAGCGGAGCCAGCAGCACGTATCCGCCGGGGGAGGCGATCAGCGCCGAGCCGTCCCGCGCGATGGGGCAGGTCACGCGCACATCGGCGACAAGGGCCGTGCCGGGGTAGGTGTCGCCGGTCAGGTCGACGGCCATCGACTCGCGCGTCACGCTGTGCGCGCCGCCGGCTCCGATGACCCAGTCAGCCTCGATGATCTCGGTTGTTCCGTCCGGTCGCTTCAGCGTGACCCGCACCCGGTCACCGCCGTCGTCCATCGTGACGACCTCGGTACCGCGGTCCACGACGACGCCGTGCTCGCCGAGCCTGGCCAGGATCTGCTCGGTCCGCCACTGCGGCAGGCTGCACTGAAACTCCCACGGGCAGCCGACGCCGGCGAAGTCCGTCTCGGCGACCGGCTGCAGTTCGGTGTCGAGCACCCGCGCGTACCGGAGGTGCACCGAGGACAGCAGGACCTGCGAGACGACGCCGGCCTGCGCGAGGATCTCCAGCGTTCCCGGCTGCAGCGCCGTCGCCCTGGCCTGGCGCGGCGGCACCGGCTCGCGCTCGACAATGCGGGCGCGGACTCCGTGCCGTGCTAGCTCCGCCGCTGCGAGCAGGCCGGACGGGCCTGCGCCGACAATAAGGACGGGAACGCGCGCGCTCTCGCTGACCCCCATCAGCACCCCCCGGTACACCACATTACGAGTCAGCGCCGCAGGACCCGGCCGGGGGACCGGGCTACGCTGCGGGGGATGGCCCGCTACCAATCCTGCGCCTACCGCAGTTATCGATCGTATGTTTGAATTTACCTGTGCAGCAAGGACGGTCAGAGATCTGGTCCAGCATCCCCGCCGAGTGCAGGCTGCATCATCCCTGGCGGCCGGGGACCGTCAGCCTGACCTGGGAGCCGTGCGATTGCGCGGCCGCGGGCAGGGCCCGCGGTGGTCATATCAGGGTCGCGTGCGGCAGTCCGGGCTGCACCGAGGTCTGGCTCGCCCCGCAGCACCGGCCGATCGGCATCATCGGGCATCACCGCAGTGGCTACCGCTGAGACGCGGCCAGCCAGTGATCACGCTCTGACAACCAGCAGCACCAGCAGGGTCGCCACGACGGCCACGAGCAGGCAGCTCATCACCACCACCACAACGTTGGTCCCCAGCAAGGCCAGCAGCCCCTGTTCAGCCTTTGGCTCCGGTGATTTATACGGCTTGCCATCGTCGCGGGCCAGCCGCTTGAACCGGTAAAACGGGTCAGAAGTGGTCTTGTCACCCGGCCGGTGCACGTTTGCGACATAGGGCGGCTCAACGAAGGTCGGCGGCGGCAAGTCCCGCCGTGACTTCCTGGTCATGTGACCTCCTGCGGAGTCCGCGCCCGCCACGTCAGCCCCAGCGTCGCAGGCGCCCTGCCCGAGTCCACTGATTGTATGAGCAGGCACCCTCCCTGGCGCTACGACTGATTGTCGCCGGTCACCGTGCGCTGCTCTCCAGCCGCTCGATCCGGGCCAGGATGGGAGCAAGCTCAGCCTGGATGACGGCCGTGAGCTGCCCGGCGAGAGGATCGGTGCTGGAGGCGGGCGTTCCGGCGGCCGGCTGTTCCGGCGGCGGGCGTTCCGGCTGCGGGCCCGGTGGCCTGGCTGGCGGCCTGCTCCTCGTGCCTGGCAGCCGCGGCGTACCAGCCGGCCAGGGCGGCGGCCACGGTCCGGCGAACGACGCGCAGGTCAGCGCCGAGTGAGCGCAGCACGCTGCCGCCGATCCCGTCCGGCTCAGCAATGAGGCCCAGCAGGAGATGCTCGCAGCCGACGAAGCCGTTGCCGAGGCCGGACGACTCGTTCCCGGCAAGCTCAAGCACCCGGCTGGCGGCCGGGCTGATCCACGGCCGGCCGGGATCCGGGGCTGTGCCGGCGCCGGGCTCAGCGGGCAGTCGCCGGGCGAGCTCAGCCTGGACCTGGCGGGGCGTGATATCGAGCGTGCCGAGGACGCGGACGGCCATGTTGTCAGCCGCCATCAGAGCGGCGAGCACATGCTCGGTGCGCACCTGGGCGCCGGGAACGGCGCTGGCGCTGGCATGCGCGGACTCCAGCACCGTCATCGCCCGGCGGGTGAACGGGACGGCGGGCGCCCCGGCCGGCCCGCCGTCATCGAACGCGCCCGTCGCAGCCTCGCGGAGCACCGTTACCCGCCGCACGGCCTGCTCGAGGGCGCGCTGGCAGATCGCCGACACTGGCACGCCCGCGTCTCTCACCGCGTCCGCCAGATCGTCGGGAAGGTAGATGTTGATCTTCGGCATGCTCTGCTCCAGGGTCTGGCCGGCCTCGCTCATGAGGTACTCCCCGCGTACGCCGCAACTATAACCCGTATATAACCCCGCTAGGGAGATAATCGTCAAGGCGTCATCCGCGGCCAGATCGGAGACGCAGAAAACGGCAGTTCCGCCACCCCGCAGCGCGGATGGCGGAACTGCCGCGATGTCCTGCGATCAGTGCGCGGCGGCGAACTGCTCGCTCTCGGTCGAGCCCGTCAGCGCCGTGGTCGAGGAAGCGGGGTTGATCGCCTGGGTCACCTGGTCGAAGTACCCGGTGCCGACCTCGCGCTGGTGCCTGGTCGCGGTGTAGCCGGCGGCCTCGGCCGCGAACTCGGCGTCCTGCAGTTCCACGTACGCCGACATGCCGCGCTCGGCGTAGCCGCGGGCGAGGGTGAACATGGACTCGTTGAGCGCGTGGAAGCCGGCCAGGGTGATGAACTGGAACTTGTACCCCATCGCCCCGAGCTCCCGCTGGAACCTCGCGATCGTCTCGGTGTCCAGGTGCGCGCGCCAGTTGAACGACGGCGAGCAGTTGTAGGCCAGCATCTGGTCCGGGTAGACGTCCTTGATCGCCTCGGCGAACTTGCGGGCGACTGCCAGGTCCGGCGTGGACGTCTCCATCCACAGCAGCTCGGAATGCGGCGCGTAGGCCAGCCCGCGGGCGATGCAGGACTCGATGCCGTTGCGGACCCGGTAGAAGCCCTCGGCGGTGCGCTCGCCGGTGACGAACTGCTCGTCCCGCTCGTCGATGTCGCTGGTGATCAGCGTCGCTGCCTGCGCGTCGGTGCGGGCCACGATCAGGCTCGGCACGCCGCACACGTCAGCGGCCAGCCGGGCCGCGTTCAGCGTCTTGATGTGCTGGCCAGTCGGGATCAGGACCTTGCCGCCGAGGTGACCGCACTTCTTCTCGGACGCGAGCTGGTCCTCCCAGTGCACGCCCGCAGCGCCGGCCGCGATCATGGACTTCATCAGCTCGAAGGCGTTGAGCACGCCGCCGAATCCGGCCTCGGCGTCCGCGACGATCGGCGCCAGCCAGTGCGGCGCGCCCTCGTTCTGCGATTCGGCCCAGGTGATCTGGTCGGCCCGCAGCAGTGCGTTGTTGATGCGCCGGACCACGGCAGGCACCGAGTTCGCCGGGTACAGGCTCTGGTCGGGATAGGTCTGGCCGGCCAGGTTGGCGTCGGCGGCGACCTGCCAGCCGGACAGGTAAATGGCCTTGAGCCCGGCCTTGACCTGCTGGACAGCCTGGTTGCCGGTGAGCGCGCCCAGCGCGTTGACGTAGCCGTCCTCCTGCAGCAGCGACCACAGCCGCTCGGCGCCCATCCGCGCGAGCGTGTGCTGCTCCTGCACCGATCCGCGCAGTTTCACTACGTCCGCGGCACTGTAGGTGCGCTCAATGCCAGACCAGCGGGGATCTGTCGCCCAGTCCCGGTGCAACGCCGCTGCCTGACTCTCAATCTTGCTGGCCACCGTGTGGCCGTTGGCGCTGGCAGTGCCAGCAGGTGCAGTGCTGTTTGGTGCGGTGCCGTTCGATGTGCCCTCGAGGCGACGCTCGCTCATGGTCAGTCCTCCTGTTAGTCGTCCCCGGGTGAAGGTAACGGTGATGTAAACAAGCCTGCCTGCGCCCTCAGGCGAAGGCTAGGGACCATCGTCCTGAAACTCGACGAGACTTGCGCTATAGTGAAGAAGTGACAATCTTCACGGAAGAAGAATCGCGATCTTTGCCGGATACCGGCATCGACGTCGGCATGTTCGGCCAGCGGCTCCGGCACATCAGGCGTGCGCGCGGCCTCACCCTGGCCGAGCTGGGGGAGCGGGTGGGCCGCGCCCCGTCGGCGCTGTCGCTGCTGGAGAACGGCCGGCGCGAGCCCAAGCTGTCGCTGATCGAGGCGCTTGCCTCCGCCTTGTCGGTCTCGGCCGATGACCTGATGAACAAGCAGCCGCCCAGCAGGCGGGCTCAGCTGGAGATCGCGCTGTCGCAGGCGCAGCGGGACCCGGCGGTGGCCGATCTCGGGCTGCCGCCGCTGCGGGTCGGCGCGAAGGTCCCCAGCGACGTGCTCGAGCACGTCCTGGCGCTGCACGCCGAGTTGCGCCGGCAGCGGGCGAAGCCGACAGCGACGCCCGAGGAGGCCAGGGCGGCCAACGCCGACCTGCGGCAGATGATGCGCGACCGCGGCAACTACTTCGCCGAGATCGAGGCGGCCGCGGCCGAGGCCCTGGCGCCCGTCGGCTACTCCGGCGGCGCGCTGTCGCAGGGCATGCTGCTGTCGGCTGTCAGCCATCACGGCTTCTCCGTGCGCTACGTGCAGGACCTGCCGCGCTCCGCGCGATCGGTGACTGACCTGCGCAACCGGCGGATCTACCTGAAGCAGGAGTCACTCGGCATGCACACGCCCCGCGCCGTCCTGCTGCAGACGCTCGGCCACTTCGTGCTCGGCCATTCGGCGCCTGCTGACTTCGGCGAGTTCCTCCGGCAGCGGGTCGAGGCGAATTACTTCGCCGCGGCCGTGCTGGTGCCCGAGCAGGCGGCAGCGAAGTTCCTGCGGGAAGCCAAGGACGCGCGCGACCTGTCGGTCGAGGACCTGCGGGACGTGTTCTCGGTCTCCTACGAGATGGCCGCGCACCGCTTCACCAACCTGGCCACGCACCACCTGGGCATCCCGTGCCACTTCGTCAAGAACGACGAGGGCGGCACCATCTACAAGGCGTATGAGAACGACGGCGTGGTCTTCCCGGCCGACCCGGCCGGCGCGATCGAGGGCCAGCGGATGTGCCGCCAGTGGTCGGGCCGTCAGGTGTTCACGGCCGCGGACCGGTTCAGCCCCTATTACCAGTACTCCGACACCCCGTCCGGCACGTACTGGTGTCAGGCTCTGATCGATTCAGGACGGGAACGAGGCTTTGCCATCACGCTAGGAGCCCCGTACGAGCACAGCCGCTGGTTCCGCGGCCGGGACACGACAGTCCGGATGCGGTCGGCCTGCCCGGACCCGGCGTGCTGCCAGCGCCCGCCGGCCGCGCTGGCCGCGCGATGGGAAGGGCAGGCCTGGCCATCGGCCCGCGCGCATTCCCATGTGCTGCTCGCGCTGCCGTCCGGCAGCTTCCCCGGCGTGGACGAGGCTGACGTCTTCGAGTTCCTGGACCGGCATGCCGGCAGCTAAAGCGGAGTGGACGGCGCCGGAGTACGCGCGAGCCGACGAGCCTTTCACCGGTCCGGAGCGGCCGATGCTTGACGGCTTCCTGAACCGGTACCGGGCCAGCCTGCTGATGCGGTGCTCAGGACTGACCGGCGCGCAGCTCGCCCTGCGGTCCGTTCCGCCATCGAACCTGTCGCTGCTCGGCATCGTCCGGCATCTGACCGATGTGGAGCGGACTTACTTCCGCCGGCGCTGGGGCGGCCAGGACATCGCGAGCTACTACGCCACGCAGGACCGGCCGGACGGCGCCTTCGACGACGCCGACCCGGCTGAGGCGCAGCGCGACCTCGAGCGGCTGGTGGCCGAGCAGGACCTGGCCCGGCAGGCAGTCGCCGGCCTGCCGCTGGATGCGATCTTCGTGAGCGAGCGCTGGGGCGAGATGTCACTGCGCTGGGCGCTGACGCACCTGATCGCGGAGTACGCGGCGCACGCCGGCCAGGCGGACCTCATCCGCGAGCGGATCGACGGCCGGGCCGGCTGGCCCGCCTAGGAACCCGGTCAGCCGAACTGGGGCGCCCGCTTCTCGCGCAGGGATGCCAGCCCTTCCTTGATGTCCTCGCCCATGAAGGTGAGCATCTCGTAGGCGGCCGACTGGTCGAAGATCGGGCCCGCATTGCGCACCCAGCCGTTGAGTGCGCGCTTCGTCAGGCGAACCGCGAGCTGCGGTCCGGCAGCGAGCTGGCTGGCGACCCGCATCGCCTCGGGCAGCACCTCATCCGCCGGGAGTGCCTTGGACACCAGCCCGATCCGCTCCGCCTCGGCGCCCGTCACCATCTCGCCGGTCAGCAGGTAGTACTTGGCCTTCGCCAGCCCGCACAGCAGCGGCCAGATGATCGCGGCGTGATCGCCCGCCGCGACCCCGAGCCGCACGTGACCGTCGCCGAGCCGCGCGTCGGCGGCGCAGATGCTGATGTCCGCCAGCAGCGCCACGACCAGCCCGGCGCCGACGGCGACACCGTTGATCGCCGAGACGATCGGCTTCTCGCAGTTGGCCATGTTGTAGACCAGGTCGCTCATCTCCCTGAGCATGCGCGTGACCAGGTCGTAGTTGCCGATCTGCCGCTCGACCATGCCGAGGTCGCCGCCGGCTGAGAACGCGCGGCCCGCACCGGTGACCACCGCGACGCGTGTCTGTTCGTCCTGGCTCAGGTCGGCCCAGATGCTGGCCAGCTCCGAGTGCATCTCCTCGTGGGCGGCGTTGAGCACGTCCGGCCGGTTCAGTGTGATGAGCATGACGCCGCCGGGCTGGCGCTCGAGCTTCAGATGCTGATAGCTGGCAAGGTCCATGCGACTGTGCGTCCTTTCATGACCGGATGCGGGACTTCGTCATCATGGCAGCTTCTCCGCTGCCGGCCGGCAGGTGGCCGCCGCCTGCTCCTGGCCGAGGTGATGCGATCCTCTGCCGTTGGCATGCTGATCACCGGCCGCCGGAGCATCTCGCTCACCCGCCGGGCGACACGCTGGAACAATCCACCTGGTCCGGCGTGTCGGCGCTGACCCGGAACCGGCCGCGGGCGCCGAGCGCCGCGGCGACAGAGGGGCAAAGTTCGCCTGCAGTACTGCCGCATTGTGCATCGCGCACCACCACCACGAGTCGGCGCTGCTGTTTCCGCGGCTGCGGCTGTCCGACCCGGCACTCGGCCCGGTCGTCGACAAGCTCGAGGCCGATCACGCCGCGGTGTCGGACCTGCTCGATGACGTGTCCGCCGCCGCGATGGAACTGGCCGGGCAGGAGGAGCCGGCGACCAGAGAGCGGCTGATCAGCGCACTGGCTGACTTGTCCGTTGTCCTGCTCGCGCACCTGGACTATGAGGAAGAGCAGATCTCGGGCACGCTGCGCACCTGGACCGCTGGGGTTTCTGGTGACGCCGCCTGGTGCCGGAGATGACTACGGCTGCGCGCAGGCCTGGGTGGCGCTGACTGCCGCGCACGCGCGGGTGGCCAGCCGGCCGGCGCGCTCGGGCAGAGTGCGGGCTGACCATCAACGAGTTCGAGATCCTGCTGCGGCTCGACCGGGCTGGCGGAGCCGGGGTCAGGCTCGGCGAACTGCAGACCGCCGTGCCAGTCAGCCAGCCGCGCTGAGCCGGATGGTCGCCAGGATGAGCGGCCGCGGCTGGCTGAGGCGAAGCTCGGCCCCGGACGACGGCAGGGGAGTGCTGATCACGGTGACTGCGGCCGGCCGGGACCTGCTGCGCGCCGCGATCCCGGTGCACGCGAGCACCATCCGCGTCGCGCTGCTCGATCAGCTCACCAGCGCCGAGCAGGACCAGCTGACGAGTGTGCTGCGGCGGGTCGTCGCCGGCTGACACCTTCCGCCCGCGGCGCTGGTCCTGCATAGTTCACAGCAGGACCGCAGGACGAACCGCCGGGCGGAGGCACCGCATGACGACACACCAGGCCCCGGCTGCCTGCCCGGCCGACGAGACGTTCGATCCGCTGTCGCCGGAGTTCCTGGCCGACCCGTACGCCGTTCTGGCCGGGCTGCCGCCCGCGGCCGAGCGGCCGGTGTTCTTCGCGCCGTCGATCGGCTACTACGTCGTCACCCGGCACGCCGACATCGAGCAGGTATTCAGGGACTCAGCCACGTACTCGGCCGCGGTCACGCAGGCGCCGCTTGTCCCGCTGGTACCACAGGCGCAGGAGATCCTGCTGGCCGGCGGTCATCAGCCGCAGCCGACGATGGTCAGCCTGGACGAGCCCGAGCACGCCCGGCTGCGCAGGCCGGCCGCCCGCGCGTTCAGCATGAAGCGGGTGCAGGCGCTCGTGCCGACGATCGAGCAGACCACAGCCCGGCTGCTCGACGCTGTCGCCGGCGCCGCGCAGTTCGATCTGGTCGCCGCGCTCGCGTTCCCGCTGCCCGCCAACATCGTGTTCTCGCTGATGGGAGTGCCGCAGCAGGACTACGCGCAGCTCAAGCAGTGGTGCGGCTACCGGGCAGCGCTGTCCTTCGGCCGTCCGCGCGCCCGCGGACCAGGTCGACATCGCCCGCAGCATCGCCGCCTACCGCGGCTACATGCGCGCACTGGTCGATGCCAAGAGCGCCGCTCCGGGCGACGACCTGACCAGTGACCTGCTGGCGATCCACCGCGAGGACCCGGGCCGGCTGACCCTGGATGAGATCGGCTCGATCCTGTTCTCGCTGTCGTTCGCCGGGCACGAGACCACGACAGGACTGATCGGCAACACCGTCCGGCGGCTGCTCGAGGACGAGGATCGCTGGGCAGCCGTTGTCGGCGGACACGTCACTGATCCCGGCAGCCGTCGAGGAGGCCCTCAGGTACGACCCGTCCGTTCCGGTCTGGCGGCGGATCACCACGCGGCCGGTCACCCTCGGCGGCGTCGCGCTGCCCGCCGGGGCGCGGCTGTTCCTCTGGCTGGCCGCCGCCGGGCGTGATGCGGCTGCCTTTGACCGGCCGGACGAATTCGACCTGCACCGGCCCGATGCGGACCGCCATGTGGCGTTCGGCAAGGGCCTGCACTACTGCCTGGGCGCGAACCTGGGGAAACTAGAAGCGCAGATCGCCGTCGCCGAGCTGGCCAGGAGATATCCCGGCCCTGCGGCTCGCGGCCGGCCAGGAACTCAGCTTCCATCCGAATATCTCGTTCCGCGGCCCGCAGGCACTGATCGTCTGCCCTGACTGAACCGCACACCGCGGCCAGACGGGCAGAGACAGGCTGTTCTTAGCTCGTTACCCTGTGATGTATGGCAGGCACGGACACATGCAGCAGTTACGCACGCTCGGCGAGGTAGCAGACGCATCGCGTGCCGACCCTCAGTGCATGTGGGCAGCTCAGCGGCTGACAGCAGGCGGGGTGGCGTGGGCTGACGGCGGCGCGGTCGTGGTCGGCTGTCCCGCGCTGTCGGGCCGTGACCGGCTGATCGTGCGCGGACCGCCCGGCGCGGCCGCCGGCCTGGTGCGGGCCGCGATCGAGGTGCTCGGCCCGACCTTCGTCCCGATCGGTGATCCGTCGCTGATGGCCAGCCTGCTCGCGCAGAATTCCTGGCTGGTGCCTGGCAACCTGTTCGGCTGGATGGACGGCGTCAGACTGACGCGGCGCGCGGCCTCGCACAAGGTCCGGTGGCTGGCGCGGCAGGAGTGGCCGGACGTCGGCCGGGTGCTTGGCGCTGCGTTCCCCGACTCCTACGCGCGGCCAGGCGTGGCTGACGTGCGCAGGTGGGCGGGAGTCATGGCCGACTCGGGCTGGCTGACCAGTATCGCCGCCGACGCGTGGAGCGCACCCGGCATCGGCTTTCTCGCGGGCGTCGCGGTGCTGCCCGAGGTCAGGCGCGCTGGCCAGGGGCGGGATGTGTGCGCCTTCGTGCTCGACGCGCTGCTGGCGGCGCGCGGCCGGGTCGCGCTGATGGTCGGGAACTCGAACGAGGCGGCCATCAGAATGTACGTCGGCCTCGGCCTCAGCTACCGGCTGCAGCAGGTGCTCCGGGTCGAGCGCAGGCCCGGCGGCGCCGGTGCGCCGCGCAGTGGCTGAGCGCCTCGGGGCTGTCAGACCGTTCGCCTAGGCTCGGGCTGTGGTCGTCCGTGAGCTTTCCCGAGCCGATGCGCGCCGCATTGCCGTGCGTGCCCAGCTGCTCGACGGGCAGCGGCCGTCAGGCCTGTTCGACGTCGTGCGCAGGCTGACCATGCTGCAGAACGACCGGACGGCAGCGGTCGCGCCGAACGCCGACCTGGTGGCCTGGAGCCGTCTCGGCTCGTCCTACTCGCCAGCGGAACTGGCGGACGCGCTGCAGGGCCACGCCCTGGTCGAGCTGCTGGGGATGATCAGGCCGAGCGAGGACATCGCGCTTTACCGCGCGGACATGGCGGTCTGGGAGCGCGGCGAGGTCACCGGCTGGCGTAGGTCGCGGCACGAGTGGGTGGTGGCCAACGACGCCTGCCGGCTGGACATCCTCGACCGGCTGGCCTCCTCGGGTCCGCTGACGTCGGCGGAGCTCCCGGATACCTGCAAGGTGCCGTGGCAGTCGAGCGGGTGGAACAACAACCGGAACGTGACGCTCCTGCTGGAGTCCATGGTGCTGCGCGGTGAGGTCGCGGCCGCCGGGCGCCAGGGAGGCGAGCGGCTGTGGGACCTCGCGAGCCGGATCTATCCCGACGACCCGGTGGTCCCGGCAGACGAGGCGCTGCGCATCCGCAACGAGTGGCGGCTGCGGGCACTCGGCATCGCGCGCGCCAGGGGACCGGACTGCCAGACCGAGCCGCAGGACGTGGGCGAGGCGGGGGAGCCGGCCGTCATTGACGGTGTCAGGGGCAGGTGGCGGGTTGATCCGGCTCTGCTTGATCAGGCACAGCTTGATCGGGCGCAGCCTGACCAGCCGTTCGCCGGGCGCGTGGCGCTGCTGTCCCCCCTGGACCGGCTGGTATTCGACCGCAAGCGCATGCTCGAGCTCTTTGAGTTCGACTATCAGCTGGAGATGTACAAGCCCGCCCGCAAGCGCCGCTGGGGATACTTCGCGCTGCCGATCCTGTCCGGCGACAGGCTCGTGGGCAAGCTCGACGCCACCGCCGACCGCAAGGCCGGAGTGCTGCGGGTCGCCGCGATCCACGAGGATGCGCCCTTCGACGAGACCACGGCCGCTGCGGTGGAGCGCGAGATCGAGGACCTGGCCCGCTGGCTCGAGCTGGAACTCGTGCTGCCCCGCTGATCACCCGGCCGGGGGCCGTCTGGCGCAGCTGGCCCCACGCGGCATAGAGTTGTATTACTAGTGAGTAACTTATCAGCGACGGGCCCGCGGACTGGCCGGGCCGCGGCGGCGCGAGCGAGGAGCACCAGATGAGCAGTCCCGACGAGACCGCGGGCGGGTTCTCCCTGGCTCTGTCCGATGACGTCCGCCAGACCAGGGACTGGCTGCACGAGTTCGCCAGGGACGTCATGCGGCCGGCGGCCGCTGAGTGGGACGAGCGCGAGGAGACGCCCTGGCCGATTATCGAGGAGGCAGCCAAGATCGGCCTGTACTCGCTCGACTTCTTCGGCACGCAGTGGATGGACCCGAGCGGACTCGGCATGGTGGTCTCGTTCGAGGAACTCTTCTGGGGTGACGCCGGGATCGGGCTGTCGCTGGGCGGCACCGGCCTGGCGGCGGTGGCGGTGGCCAGCAACGGCACGAATGAGCAGATCGGGGAGTGGCTGCCGCAGATGTTCGGCAGCCCGGGTGACATCAAGCTCGGCGCGTTCTGCTCCTCCGAGCCCGACGCCGGCAGCGACGTCGGCGCGATCCGCACCAGGGCGGTCTACGACCAGGCCAGGGACGAGTGGGTGCTGAACGGCACCAAAACCTGGGCGACCAACGGCGGCATCGCGGACGTGCATGTCGTGGTGGCCTCTGTCGACCCGGCCCATGGCAGCCGCGGTCAGGCCACCTTCATCGTGCCGCCGGGCACGCGCGGCCTGTCGCAGGGCCAGAAGTTCCGCAAGCACGGCATCCGGGCGTCGCACACCGCCGAGGTCATCCTGGACGACGTGCGGGTGCCCGGCCGGTGCCTGGTCGGCGGCAAGGAGCGGCTGGACGCGCGGCTCGCGAGAATCGCCGCGGGCGGCAGCAGCGGCGAGCAGGCGGCGATGAAGACGTTCGAGCGGTCCCGGCCGAGCGTGGCGGCGATGGCGGTCGGCGTCGCGCGGGCGGCGCTCGAGTACGCCGCCGAGTACTCGGCGCAGCGGGTCCAGTTCGGCCGGCCGATCGGCCAGAACCAGGGTATCGCGTTCATGCTCGCCGACATGCAGGCGTCCGTCGACGCGGCACGGCTGCTGACCTGGCGCGCCGCCTGGATGGCGCGCACCGGCCAGCCGTTCGACCACGCCGAGGGCTCGATCTCGAAGCTGGTCGCGGGGGAGACCGCGGTGAAGGTCACCGAGCAGGCCATCCAGATCCTCGGCGGGAACGGCTACACGCGCGATTTCCCGGTCGAGCGCTGGCACCGGGACGCGAAGATCTTCACCATCTTCGAGGGCACGTCGGAGATCCAGCGCATGATCATCGGCAGGGCCGTCACCGGGCTTGACGTGCGGTAATAGCCGCAGGTCATGGCGCTGGCGCGGATCTTTAATGGCCCGTGAAATCCGGTTTCCGCCGGCGGGAGAGCTTTGCGATGGGGTCGAAAGAGACCGGTGCTTGCTCCCACTTGGCTTCGAGCAGGAACCGCTTGCCGTCCATAACGAAGGTCACGTCGATCTCGCCGACGCTGCGGACGTTTGCCTGTACCCGTTCCAGACCTGCTGATCTCTGGCCACGTTCTGGCCTTCGTCGGATAGCGGCACCCGGCGGCTTGGCCCTGGCCTGCTATCGTTGCGGCTGTGCAACCCGGCTGCTAGGGCACGCGCTGACGCGTAGGTCTGTGACCTGTCATCGCGTGCCGCTCAAGACTGCGCGGCACGCTCCTCCGTGACCAATGAGGAGTTGGCTTCGCCGTGTCATCATTCAGCCTGGTCTCGCTTGCTGAGGTCTTTCGGTCCAACGGTTTCGTCCGGGCCTCTTCGCCACTGAACTCCCGCGGGGCGGGAGATCGAGGCCGGCAGATTCGTGCCATTGGGATTGCCGTACATCGAGTGCGTCGAATCGACGTTCGCTGTACGCGCGTCAACGGGTCATGAACGCCGAGCCACCCGGGTTCGACCGGGCCGCCCTGTATGCGGCGCTCCGGGAATGGGAACTCTCGATCACGTCGCTCAGCTACCTCCCGCTGGGCGCTGGGAGTCATCACTACCTGGCGCGAGACGCTGCCGGCACCCGCTGGTTCGTAACCGTGGACGTGCTGGAGTGGAAGCTCTACGGCATGTTCGGTCCGACGTTCGACCCGTGGGTGACCCCCGACCTCGAGTCGGGACTCGATGGCCTCGATCGCGCCTTTCGCACCGCCGTAAAGCTGCGCGATGGCGGCCTCGACTTCGTCCACGCACCGATAACTCGCCCCGATGGGGCCGTGGTGGCGAGGCTCGGAGACGACTATGCCGTGTCGGTGTTTCCGTTCATTGACGGCGCTTCGCACTCGATGACCGACCTAGACCGGCCCCGCTTGCTCGAGGCGGTCGGGAGGCTGCACGCATGCACCGACGTCGTACCCGCAGACCTGCCACGTCGGGACTCACTCACCGTTCCTATCCGCTCTCAGTTCTTCGAGTCCCTCGACGTCTTGCATTCGGGCTGGGACCACGGTCCCTTCGGCGAGTCCGCCCGTCGGCTTCTGCGCGATAGCGAGAGCCTCCTAAGGGACCTCTGGCATCGGTGCGACCAGCTGGCGGACGAGGTCCGTGGCTCCGGGGTGGAATGGGTGATCACCCACGGTCAGTTGCACTCCGCGAATGTGATGCGGGCCACCAGCGGCGTGCCCATACTGATCGATTGGGACTGTGTGGCCCTGGCACCGCGCGAGCGCGACTTGGGCAGGCACTGGGGTGGGCTGGCTGAACCCAAGACCCGCGAAGACTGGGCCTCGTATACCTCGGCCGGTGTTGGCGCGGGCGTCAATCCGTCGGCGGTCGATCTGTACTGGCACATCGGGTTGCTGTGGGGACTCTGCGTTAGCACCGGAACCCTTCAGTCCCCGCACGTCGACGATCCAGACACCCGACACATGTGGACGATGCTGCAATCGCTCTTGAGCGAGGCCGGCGAGGCGTCTAGGGGGCGGCGTCGATGAGAGTTCCCGACCGACGTGTGGTGGATCTGCGCGACCGGGGCTATCTGATCTTCGAGGGGTTCCTCGAGGCCGACGAGCTGGCGGCGGCCCAGGACGCCTTGTGGCTGCACTATCCGCGGCCCGAGGAGTACTTCGCCGACCCGGCCGCTCATGCCTGGCTGGCAACCAGCCAGTGGGCCGGCCTGATCCGCGCGCCGTGGCCGTCCTGGAGCCTCAACCGACTGGCCTTCCACCCCGACCTACTCGACCTGGCCGAGCGCTTCCTGGGCTCGGCCGACCTGCGTCTCTATGAGGCAGAGCTTTGGGCCAAGTACGCCGGGGCCGTCGACTACGACCAGCGCCACCACCGCGACTTCGTCAACCACAGCCTCGTCGTGCCCAAGCGCGCCCATCCGGCCACGCAGCTGTTGACGTGGATCCTCCTCTCAGACGTCGGCGACGAGGACGGCCCAACCAAAATCGTTCCGCTATCCGCTGGCGAGAGCGTCCCGTATTGGCCGATCCCCGGGGATCACGACATCACGAACGACCCCCCAGGGGGGATGTTCGCCGAGGAGGAGGCCTCCATGACCGGTCCCGCGGGAACCCTGTTCGCCTTTCGGTCCGATGTGCTTCACCGTGGGTCGCGCATGACCGGCGAGCGATCAGCCCGGTTCGCCTTGCTCGCCGACTACGACGCGTGGGGACCGCGCTGGACAGGCAGGGTCGCCTGGGCCGAGCGCGCGACGCAACCAGGCTGGTCCGAGATCGTCGAGCGGGCGACTCCCCGGGAGCGGTCGGTGTTCGGATGGCCCGCTCCCGGCGACCCGTACTGGGACGAGCAGACCTTGGCCGACACCCAGACGCGCTACCCCGGTGCGGACCTGACGCCCTACCACTGAGGGGACCGCGCAGCCGCGATGGCCGCGAATGGGCATGAACGCGTCCCCCGTGGCCGTAGACGCACGTCGTGCGCGATTCGGGGCGGATACCCGGGCTTGACCCTGGCGGCGCCGAGTTCGGGCCCGATGGCCGCTATTACCTCACGGCGCGCCGTCAGCGGACGATACGGGCGATGCCTGCTGCCCTCGATGCGGAGGAGACAACCTTCTGCCAGAGGCCAGCGTCCCGTTTCCGCGCGGGTTCGGCTTCGGGGCCGACGGGCGGCTTTACCCCTCCTCGGGAGTCGGGCCGTCCGGAGAAGGCGATAACACCATCGCGGTCTTCGATCGCTCTCGGGGCGCTGCTCACGCCTCGCCTGGTGACGGACCGTGAGCTGAGCCCGCTGGACCTGAAGCTCGCTCCCGACGGGAACATCGTGGTGGCCAGCGAATGGCCGCTCGGCGCCGCAGACGCGGTGCCGAGCGTACGCGAATACGACCCGATCACCGGGCAGCTCGTGCGCGTCTTCGCACCAGAACCCTCTGTCGGATTCCGCAGGCCGCGGGGATTGCGTTTCGGGCCAGGTGGCCGCCTGTACTGCGTCGGGGAGGACCACGTCGTAGCCTTCGACTTCCGCACCGGAAGCTTTATAGGCCCGGTCGTGCACCTGACTCGGCTCAACGGACAGGCGCTGGTCCTCTTGCCCGGGTGAACTTCCCGCTTCACTGGTGCCAGATAACCCCGGCCGCCTTACCGTCATCTGAAGCTAATCCATTGGCAAAGCAAAGGTAGATCGCTAGCCTGTGGTCAGCAGTTCAGCTCCGCACTGACCAGGCACGGCTGAGGCGGGCTGTCAGCTGCTGGGGGAGACATGGCGGCAGCTGACGGCCCTGTGCGCGGCGACATCTCGCTGCTCGCGCTGCGGTACGCGGCTGCCGTGCGCGATGGCGACGCCGACCGCACTACGGCGCGCCTGTATCGCTTCAATACCGCCCCGCCGACGCCGGCGCAGGCCCGGCTGCTGGGCGATCCGGTTGCCGCGCGCCAGTTACTGATGGCGGCCGCCGGACTGACCGGCGCGGGGGAGGCGGCGAGTACACCCTGACCACGGAGCCTGCGACTGGCTGGCTTTACTGGCGCAGCGCGGCCGGCCTCGTCCGGCGCAGTGCGTACCCGGACGGCCTGGCCGCCCGGCGGCCATGCGCAAGCTGTACATCACCGCGAAACTCGACCACCTGCCGCTGGCACTGAGGGCTGTGTTCCAGACCGCCAGACAGTCCGACATCACCGTCGTGAAGTTCGGCGCCGACTACGCCAACCTGCGCCTGCCTGGACCGGATCGTGCTCTACACCCGGGATCGGCAGCAGGCCGAGGAGGTCGGGGCAGCACTGCGGGCCGCGCTGGACGGCATACCGGCTGACATGCTGCCGTTCGCCGAGCGGATAGCCCCGGCGGTCTTCTCGGGTCTGGATCCTCCTCCGCCCCCGGCGACCGCGGCGACCAGGGCCAGCTGGCGCGGCTGGCTCTGCCAGACGGTGGCCGAGGCGCTGCATCAGGCTCCGCCGGACAGCGCCGAGCTCGCCGTAGCGGCCGCGATGCAGCGCTGCCGCCTCCTCGGGCTGGATCCCGCCTCGTGGCGGGTCGATGACGGGTTTTTCGCCGAGCTGCCCGGAGCCGCCTGATGCTGGGCGACGTCATGCTCCGCCTGAATCCGGCAGTGCAGCGAGTCCCGCGCCAGGAGTGGCCGCGCGCCCTGCAGCGCAGTCATGGCGAGCAGTGGACGGCAGCCATCAGCGCACCCGGCCTGCGGACCACCAGCCGCCTGATTGACGAGCCTGGCCCGCAGGCTGCTTGCCCAGTTCAGCGAGCCAGCCGCCGTGACTGCCGCGGTGCTGGCGACGGCCAGGGACCAGGACATCGACCCGGTCGCGACGCTGGAGTCAGCGGTTCCGCTACTTGAGGCGCTGCTGCGGTCGCAGCTTCTCATCCGCGCCGACGCCCCCGTCGCCGTGCCGCCGGGCGGCGGGCTGGCAGAACCAGGCTCGCTGCTGTCGGGCTGGGAGGTACTCCGGCCGCTGCATGCGCTCGCGGACACCGGCGTTTACCTCGTCAGCCGTGGCGGGCAGCAGGCCGTACTCAAGATAGTCAGCGCGCAGGCCAGCTGGCAGAAGGCCGCCATCCGCAATGAGCTGGCGGCGCTGCAGGAGATCAGCCACCCGGCGGTACCCGCAGTCATCGATGGCGACGCTGATGCCAGCGCCCCCTACCTGATACTCCAGCTGCGCCCCGGGAGCCATTGCACCGAGGCTGCAGCCAGCCTGCGGCGCCTGGGCATGCCGCTGTCTCGTGCCAGGCTGCTGGAGCTGCTGGCCCGGATCACGGAAATCTATGCCGAGCTGCACGGTCTCGGAGTCATCCACGGAGATGTACAGCCGCGCAACGTGCTCGCTGACGCCGACACTCTCGAGGTCAGCGTGCTGGACTTCGAGTTCGCGCGGCGCGCCGACGGCACCGCATTCGGCGCGGGCGGCGCGCCTCAGGGTGGCGTGGACTGCTACCGCGCGCCTGAACTGTGGCGGGTTCGCGGCGCATTCCGACCGGCGACCGCCGCGAGCGAGCAGTACGCGGTCGGCTGCCTGTGCTTCGAGCTGGCTACCGGCGCGTTCCCGCTGGACCGCTCGGTGAGTGCCAGCGCGTTCCGCGGCACGGTAGCAACGGCTCCGCCCCGCGAGTTTGATTCCGTCGGCACCCGCGGCTGGGCTGACCTTGAGGCCGCCCTTGCCCCCGCGCTCGCGAAGAACCCGGCTGACCGGCACGACAGCATGGCCGGGCTTGCCGGTGCCGTCGGCACGATCTGGCGGCGGGCCGCAGCCAGCGAGCCCGCGCGGGTCCGCAGGCCGATAGCCGATGCGGCGGCCGCGCTGACCGGCGACATGGTGGCTGACCACCTGTGCCCGCCCACTGCCAGCCTCAACTACGGCGCTGCCGGCGTTGCCTTCGGGTGGTACCGGATGGCGCAGGCCGCGCAGGACGGCGCCCTGCTGGCCTGCGCTCACGCCCTGGTGCGCCGCGCGACCGCGCTGGCACCCGGGCCGGACGCCTTCACCAGTTCCCTCATCGGCATTACGCCTGAAACGGTAGGCACCGCCAGCCTGTACCACTCGGCGCTGGGCGTTCACCTGGCGGAGGCCATCATCGCGAGCGCGTCCGGCGAACGCTGGCAGCCCGCGCTGGACAGGATGCTGGACGGTTCCTGCCCCAGGACGACCGGCTTGACCTGGCCACCGGCCGTGCCGGCAGCTCCTTGCGGCGCGCACGCCCTGGCCGCGCTCCCGGCGCAGGGCGCGGCACTGGACAGGATCCGGCGGGCAGGCGACACCGCGCTTGACGGCCTGTGGGCGCGCCCCGGCGGCTGAGCGATCCGGTGCCCGGATGTGATGTGGCCTATGTCGGCGTGGCCCACGGCTGGGCGGGCTTGCTGTTCGCCACCTTCACCTGGTGCCGGCGACGGGAGCGGGACCTTCCCGCGGCCGCGCGGCCGCTGCTGGCCGAACTGGTGAGCAGGCCCGGCCGGGCACTGGCCGCGCCGAAGCGCACTGGCCGCGGATAGCGGGCCCGGAGTTGCACGGCACGGATAGCCCGTGGCCGGGATGGTGTCATGGCTCAGCCGGCCACGCTCTCTTGCTCTGCGAGGTCAGTCGCATCCTCGGTCCCGGCTACCTGGAGCTTGCCGGGCGAGCCGCGCGCCACGCCGCGCGGACGGCCGGCCGGAACGCCAGCCTGTGCTGCGGCAGCAGCGGCGTGGCCGCGCTGATCGCGCTGTACCGGGCCACCGCCGCCGAGTCGTGGCTGCGCCTGGCGGATCAGCTGGGCGAGCCGGGCGGCGCAGCGTCATCAGGCCGAGCCGTTCGCCGCCAACAGCCTCTACAAGGGGGCTTTCGCGCTGGAGGTCCTTGCCGCGGACCTGCGCGCGCCGGCATCAGCAGTCATGCCGATGTTCGAGGTCGAGCGGTGGCACGCGCCGCCGCGGATCGGTACAGGTAAGGAGCCGTTCGTGTTCGAGATGCAAGAGCTCATGGGCGACAGTCCAGCCGCGGTCCGAAGCTGCGGCTGCCGGAAGCGGACCGGATCCGCGCGCCGAGGGCGGCGACGCTCACGCCGCCGCGAATGCGGAGCCCGGCGAGGTCTGCGACGACGTCAGCGGCTGCGACGCGAGCGGCTGTGACGACAGCGGCTGCGGCGACGGCGACAGCGGCTGCGATGGGCTCAGCGCGGCGGCGACGCCATCAGCTTCTGCGACTTCCCGAGCGCGTGCGCGGCGGACAGCTGTGCCGACAGCGGCTGCCCGTCCGACAGCAGCTGCCCCGCGGGCCCGACCTTCTGCACTCCCGATAGCTGTGCCAACGACAGCGTCTGCCAGACGTCGGCCAGCACGTGCATCGGCCGCAGCACCATCTGCCCGGTGGGGGACAGCACCTGCGGGGCCGATAGCTGCCTGACCGCCGGAGCATCTGCCCGGGTGCGAGCCACTGCCCGGAGGACAGCAGGTGCCTGCACGAGAGCATCTGCGCGCTCGACAGCGTCTGCGCGCACGAAAGCTGCAGCGCGAGCCTCTGCCAGGCGCCCAGCGAGTGCACGGCAAGCGCGTGCGATGAGAGCACGGAGAAGCAGGACGCGCCGCCGCAGGACGTGTTCGACCTCAGCGAGCTGAAGGCGTCCCTGCTGCGGCAGCTGGCGGCCCGCTGAGGCGGCGTAATCGGGCGCCTGCACGCCAGCGCCTCCATGATCTAGGCCGCCGTGCTGGCGATGACCTCAGCGGCGGCGCGCTCACCGGAGCGCAGCGCGCCTTCCATCAGGCCGGCCCACGCTCCGGCAGTGTGCTCCCCGGCGAAGTGAACCCGTCCGGCGGGTGCTGCCATGAGATCGTCGTCCCCGTCGGCCACGGTGGTGGTGTGCGCGGTGTACGACGCGCCTGCCCACGGGTCGTCGTTCCAGGTCGTCAGCAGGGCCCGGCCGGCATCGACTGGCAGTTCGGGCCGCAGCGCCGCCACGCGCGCAGCCCACGTCGCAGGGCCGCCGGCCACGCCCAGCGCCGTCAGCCCTTCCTCGGTACCGCCGAACGCATGAACAACCGGCTGGACCTGGCCCGATCCGTCGGTCGCCGTCCAGGTCCAGAATCGCTCCGGCACGCTGTGCACCGCGGAGGCAGCGGCGGGCCGGTCAGCGGCACATGCAGCTTCGCGTTATGCGCCAGCCCGGCGCGGCGCCAGGCCGACTGGTAGCTGCCCGGCAGCGGAGGCGAGAACGGCAGGGTCCGCAGCACGGGCAGCGGCACGGCGACGATGACGGCATCGCCGGCCACCTCGGCGTCGCTGGTGAGCACCCGGACTCCGTCCCGGTCATGCTCGACAGCCCGGACCGGACTCCGCAGCCAGACTGACTCGCCGAGCCGCCGGCCAGCCGCTGGGCCAGCAGCCCGTTACCGCCTGCTACCCGCCAGCACGGCCGCGGCCCGAAGCCAGCCGTCAGGTCCGCGACCGCCGCGGCGGCAAGAGATCCGGCGGTCACGCCGTTGGTGAGCTCGGCGCGCGACATGAAGGCAGCCAGTGCAGCGGGCGGGCCCTGCCATCCGGCAGCTATCTCCGCCAGTGATGTGCCCGGCGCGGCCGTGGCCGCCGCGCGCGCGAGGACCTTGGCACACGAGGCCATGTCGTCCTGCGTGGTCTGTCCGCCGCCACGCGGCACCCGGTGGTAATAGGACATGGTCGTGTCCGCGAGACTCAGGCCGAACTCGCCGAGAACCGCGCGCATCAGGTCGTAGCCGTCCAGCACAAACTCGCCGCCCCGTTCGACCACAGTGCGCGGGTCGCCGGGCACGAGTGCCTGCGACCAGACCCGGCCGCCGACCCGCTCCCGTGCCTCCAGGACGACCACCTCGTGACCGGCCCTGGCCATCCGGTACGCGGCAAGCAGGCCGGCGAACCCGGCCCCGGCCACCACTACCCGCACGCTCGCTCCCGTCCGCGGTCAGCCCCCGAGAGCGCTGACCATGTTCATGATCGTGACCAGCTGCGGCCGCTAGCCTTCCGCGGGCACCATCTTGCCGCCTATGCCACGGGGCATAGGCGGGCGCCGAAGTGTGGTCTCGCGGCAGATGCCTGCCGCCGGCCCGGCTCGTAGCGTTGTGACTGCCAGGAATCACCGGCGCGCAGCCCGGCACCTGGCGTCGGAACCACGACGCGGATCCGCAGGTCAGGGATCCCCTCGGGGCCCGCACTCAAGCAGACCGGAGAAGTCAGTGGATCATGCCGCCCGGATTCGCCAGCGCGTGCTGGCCGTGTTCCTGCCCGTCGCCGCCGTGCTGTACGTCAGCGCCGAGGCCGTCAACCCCAGGGGTACCGACAAGATCATCCAGACGAAGGCGACCGCGCTGCAGGTGCTGCCCATCGCCGCCCGGCACGCGGCCCGGCTCTACGTCTCCGGCTCGCTGACGCTGCTGGCGCTCGGGGCGCTGGCAGTCGCCTACGCGGCGATCGCCAGCCTGGTCAGAGAGCGCGGCTCAGCGCTCGCCACCGTGGCGGCGCTGCTGGGCGGGATCGGCGCCTTCTGCGGCGCGATGGTCAACGTCCTGGTCGGCGTAAACCTCGCTGCCGCCGCGTCGGCAGCCCACCTGACTCGCGAGGCGGCCGCGCAGTTCCTCGTGACCACCTTCAACTCCGGCTTCGAGCAGGTGTTCTCGGCCGTGTACTTCGCCGGAATTGCCATCGCCCCGGTCCTGATGGGTATTGCCCTGTGGCGCAGCCGGAGCGTGCCGCGCTGGCTCGCAGTGCTCTTCGTGGCCGGCCTTGAGTACGCCCAGCAGGTCCCGTCCGCCGGACCCGTCCGCGTGATCGCGCTCACGCTGCCGTTTGCGGTGGCCATGGTGCTGCTCGGCGCCCGGGTGTGGCAGGCGGCCGCCCGGCCGTCCGGCGAGGTGACCGCCGCTGCAAAGGCCGTGCCGGCGGCGGCCAGGTAACGGCGCTGTGTCACAGCGCGTGAACTGCGAGGATGATGAAGGCGTGTCCTTCTGGAAGCCAGCCGAGAGCCCGGGAACGCGGCCAGCCCGCGCCTGGGCTCTTGACATTGGCTGCGCCGTCGTCGCAGGCGCGGCATCGCTGGCACACTTCTCGTTCGGCCAGGACACGCCCGCAGCCCACCTGTCGCTGGCTGCGGCCGTGCTGGTCGCCGTCGCCACCGCGGCAGCGCTGCCGCTTCGCCGGGTCTGGCCGGGCCCGGTGTTCGCGTGGACCCTGCTGGCCGCCGCTGTCCTGGCGCAGTGGCCGGATCGCGGCGCCCTGTTCCCGATCGCGCTGGCAGTCAGCCTGTACACCGTCGCGACCCTGATGCGACGGGCGGAGGCAGTGGCCGCGGCGGTGCTCGTGGCAGGCGTCATGCTCCTGGTGATCGCGCAGGACGGCACGCGGCACTGGGCGGTGGCGGTCTCGGACGCCGCCGGGTACGCGGCCGCCGTCCTCATCGTGGGCCTCTACGTGAGCACGCGGCGGGCCTACCTCGCCGAGCTGCGCGACCGGGCGGTCCGGCTGGAGCGCGAGCGCGATCAGGCCAGTGCACTGGCCGCAGCGGAGGAACGCGCCCGGATCGCCCGCGAGATGCACGACAGCGTGGCCCACCACCTCACCGTCATCGTGGCGCTCTCCGACGGCGCCCTGCGTGCCGTCACTCGTGCCCCGGCCGAGGCCGTCGATGCCATCCGGGACGTGTCCGGCACCGCGCGGCAGGCGCTCGCCGAGACGCGCCGCCTGCTCGGCGTGCTGAGAACCGGTCCCGGGCAGGGATCGCTGCAGCCGCTGCCCGGCCTGGGCGACCTGGACGATCTGATCGGCCGGGTCCGGGCCGCCGGCCTGCCGGTGCAGTACGAGCTCAGCGGCACCGGAGCGGACCTGCCTGCCGCGCTTCAGCTAGCCGTCTTCCGGCTGGTCCAGGAGGCGCTGACCAACACCATGAAGCACGCCGGCCCGGGTGTCAGCGCAGCGGTCCGGCTTCAGCTCACGCCGGCGGAGGTGCGCGTGGACGTGGAGGACGACGGCACCCCCCGGACGGCCGCGGCAGGACCCGGAGGCGGCGGCCTGACCGGGATGCGCGAGCGGATCGGCGCGTTCGGGGGCGACCTCGACTTCGGCCCGCGCCGTCCGCGCGGCTGGCGGGTCACGGCCCGGCTGTATCCCGACGCGGCGGCGACGTCGTGATCACCGTCCTGCTGGCCGATGACCATGCCCTGATCAGGAAAGGCTTCCGGCTGATTCTGGAGGGCGAGCCTGACATCCGGGTCAGCCGGCGAGGCCAGCGACGGGACGACGGCGGTCTCGATGGCCACCGCGCTGCGCCCCGATGTCGTGCTGATGGACGTGCGGATGCCCGGCCGGGACGGGATCGCGGCCACGCGCGACATCGCTGATGCCGGGCTGCCGTCGAAGGTGCTGATCCTGACCACGTTCGACCTGGACGACTACGTCTACGCCGGGCTGCGCGCGGGCGCGAGCGGCTTCCTGCTCAAAGACACCCAGCCCGACGACCTGGTGGCGGCGATCCGCACGATCGCGTCCGGCGATGCCGTCCTCGCGCCCGGCGCGACCAGGCGCCTCATCAGCGAGTTCGCCCGGCAGCCCGAGCCGTCCGGCGACGGTCGCGCTGATCAGATACGCACCGTTCTCACCAGCAGGGAGCAGGACGTGCTCGCGCTGGTCGCGGGCGGCCTGTCCAACGGCGAGATCGCCGCCCGGCTGCACCTGTCCGCCGGGACCGTCAAGGTTCACGTCGGCCGGATCCTGGCCAAGCTCGGCCTGCGCGACCGCGTTCAGGCTGTCGTGCTCGCCTACGAGTCCGCGCTGATCACCCCCGGCGCGCACCCGCCGGATCCGCCCCTGCGGCGACCGCAGTGACCGCAGTGAGTCCGGTAACTGTGCGGCGGAGAGCCGGACGGTTCTGTGCTACTTCCCGTCCGGCGGGAACCTGCCGGTCATCCAGCTGACAACGGCGTCCGTTCCCTCCGCGACGCGCTGCCCGCCAGCGGCTCCGTCGCGGATCGGCTTGCCGTAGTGGTCGGCGTGGCGGACCACGACGAGGGTCTTGTCGGCGGCAGCGGACGCGTCCACGATCGCGCGAGCGTCCTGCATCCGGGTGTACACGTCGCCGGCGTAGTGCACGACGAGCGTCGGCTCCGTGACCCCGGCCAGTGACCGGGCGGTGTTAGCGTGCGAGGACAGCCCGCTCCAGGTGCTCAGCCAGGCGCGCGGCGTGAGATAGCGGGCGAAACCAGCTCCGGACCAGTTCTGCAGGTCCGGGCGCGGGTGGCTGTCGTGGCCGCCGGCGATCCTGTCGTCGGGATCGATCGACAAGTCGAGCATGGCCGGGTCCGCGGTCGTGCGGTAGATGGTCAGGTACGGCACCTGCGTGGCCCGCCGCTCCAGGTTCAGCCGTGCCCCGAGTGGCGCGGCGTCGCTGAGCGCGGCGGCCGCTGCCGCTGCTGTGGCCTGGGCGCGGATCGCGGCGCGGGCAAGCTCGTCGAGGCGCCGGACGCGGCGGGCCTGGCCCTCCCGGTAGCGCTCGAGGAAGGCCCGGTCATAGCGGACCGTGCCCGGCGGAAGCACGAAGCCGTTCGCCGGGTCGTACATGTCCAGATCGGGATTGACCCCGAACGGATCGTGCTCGTCGGTGACGGACGGGTCGAGCATGTCCATCAGCACCCGGCCCTCGCCGACGTGGATGCCGATCAGGGCCAGTCCGTCGGCCGCGGGCAGGCTGGCCGTGCGCAGGTTGGCCTCGGTGTAGGGCTCGGGGGCGAGCCTCGCGGCGGGCGCGGTCGTCGCCTGGCTCTGGTACAGCGCTGCGAGCGATCCGCCGCCGCTGTTGCCCAGCAGCACCACCTGGTCGCAGCCTGCCTCGCGGAGGAACTGGACACCGGCCGCGACATCGAGGAGTACTTCCTCGTGGACGGTGTCGACGTCGTTGTTGACCGACCGGCCACCGCGGCCAAGGACCAGGTAACCCGCGGCAGCCAGCGGGCCGATGTTGTAGTTGTGCGACTGGTCAGTCCGCGGGTGCATCAGGTGCACGCCGACCCGCGGGCGCGTCCCGTTCCGGCGGTACACGATGCCGCGCGACGGGGCACCGTCGGCGCTGACGAGATTGACCGGCTCGTACTCGATACCGGGCGGGAGCGCGGACAGCGGGACGTTCGCACCGCGCGGCGGCTGCTGACCAAGCACGGACGGCGCCTCCTTACGGGCGCGACCGCCGGCCGGGAGTCGCATCGATCGCGCTGCCGTGACTCTAAACGGGCCGCCGGCGAGCCTCCGCTCCGCCCCCGGCCTGAATCGCGCGGGCCGGCTGGCACCCGGCTGGCACCCGGTTGACACCCGGTAACGCCGGCATAGGCTGCTGAACGTGCTGTTCTACCACCGGCAGGGGAGTGTCCCGCCCAAGCGCTATACGGTCCTGCGTGGCGGCCCGGACGGTATCTACCACGAGGAACTGCTCAGCACCGAGGGCTTTACCGGCGCCTCGTCGACGCTGTACCGGCTGCACCCGCCGACCCGGATCGCCAGGGTCGAAGAGCTGGCCGTGCCCGAGCAGAAGACCTACCAGGGCCCGGCGGACAACATGCTGTTCCGCCCCGACCGGATCGCGGCTTCGGGCGACATCTACAGCGCCAGGGTCCCGCTGTTCGCGAATGCCGATGTCACGTACTCGGTCTGCCGGCCGGACGCAGCCACGGACGGCTTCTACCGCAACGGAAGCTCCGACGAGGTGATGTTCGTCGTGGCCGGCTCGGGCAGGGTGCAGACGGCGTTCGGCGACCTGGACTACCGCGAGCGCGATCTGGTCGTGATCCCGCGGGGGATCACGTTCCGCTGGCTGCCCGATGCGGGACCGCAGGAACTCGTGGTGCTTGAGACGGACGCACCGGTCGGGCCGCCGCCCCGGTACCGCAGTACCTGCGGTCAGCTGCTCGATAGCGCGCCGTACCACGAGCGCGATATCCGCACGCCCAGGCTGTCCGACCCGGTGGATGAGGCCGGGGAATTCGGCGTGCTGATCAAGGCCGGCGGCCGGGCCGGGCGGTACCTGTTCGACCGGCATCCATTCGACGCGGTCGGCTGGGACGGGTACCTGTACCCGTACGCGTTCAATGTCGATGACTACGAGGCGATCAGCGGCCGGGTGCACCCGCTGCCCGACCAGTACCAGATCTTCGGCTCACGGGGCGTGGCGATCTGCATCATGATGCCGCATCCCAATTCCACTGATCCGAACGCGAACCCCGCGCAGGCGCACCACATGAACCTGGACTACGACGAGCTGATGTACCGGTTCGCCCGGACGGGAGCGCAAGGGCCGCTGGCCCGCTCCGTCACGTTCCACCCGCGCAGCCTCGCCCACGGTCCTAAGCCCGGCTACGAGAGCATGCCGGTCGAGCCCGTTCTCGACATGTGGGCGTTCATGGTCGACACGGTGCTGCCGCTTGACGTCACTCTCAGCGCACTCGATGTGCGGGATGAGTCCTACCGGAGCATGTGGCTCTAAGCCGGCTCGGCGGCCTCGCCGTCAGGGCTGGCGACGACGACGGTGTAGCCGTCCGGATCGGTCAGCCAGATCTCCCGGTGCGCGGGCCCGCCCATCCCGCCTTCCGGCGGGTTGTGCAGTGTCGGCAGCACGACGCCGGCGCCGAGCTCGGCCGCCCGCTCCACGACTGCGTCGAAGTCGGCGGTCTCGCCGAACCACAGCAGCACGCCGTTCCCGAGATCGCGGCCAGGGTCGCCGATGGTGCCGTGCTGGTGGTCGGACTCGAACCGGTGCAGCTGAAGCACGAGAGTGTCGCCGGCGAGGAGGCGCTCGTAAGTCGGGCCGCCGTGGTCGCTGCGCAGCCCCAGCAGGTACTGGTACCACTGGCTGGACGCCTCGACGTCGCGGACGGCGATGAGCGGCTGGGCCTGCGCCGGACGGCGGACCGGCACGGCCACGCCGATCCGGTTGCCGGCCGGGTCGTCGCACTCGACGAGGTAGCGTTCGCCGTGGTCGAGCTCAGGCCGCCCGGCGACGCGACCGCCATGCGCGGTGATCCGGTCCAGTAGGGGGAAGAGCTGGTCGGCCAGGAGCCACACCACGGGCCCCGTGCCGCCGGCAGCGGGCGCACGCCCGGTTGTCCACTCGCCGATGATGCCGGGTGCCTCGAAGCTGGCGGCTGACGGGTCGGCCGACCAGCCGAAGACCGCCTGGTAGAACGCGGCCGACGCGGCGATGTCGACGGCAGGCAGCTGCAGGTAGACCGCCTGGCCGTGGACCGGGTGCGGTCCGGTCAGCCAGGCCTTTCCGTCGCTCATGTGCTGGCCCTCCTTCTGCTCGGGCGAGACCGAAGGGCCGCCGCCTCATCTGGCACCAGCAGGTGCCGGAGGGACTCGGCGATCCAGTCGCGGTAGCGGGCGGTCGTCCAGTCGCGCTGGCGGGTGAGCCGGTCGAACAGAGCCGGCTCCATGAGCGCGAACACGGTATCGGTGGCCATCTCGCCGGTGATCCCGGGCCGCAACGGCGCGAGGCCGGCGAGCTGCCGGACGATCCAGGCCGCCATCGTGGCCCGCTGCGCGCTCATCTGCCCGGCGAGGCCGGCCAGCTCGGGGTCGGACGCGGCTCCCTCGAACACCGACAGAACCAGGCCGGCCGAGCGCTGCTGTGCCGCGGCGATGACGCCGGAGACCGTGGCCAGCAGGCTCTCCGGGTCTGCCGCGGCGCGCGCCTGCGCGGCCCAGTCCCGGTCCAGCATCGGGACCGGCTCGTCGTCACCGGCGATGGCCACGTCGATCGCGGCCTTGAGCAGGCGGGCCTTCGTCCCGAACAGTGCCTCGACCGTCGGCACTGATACGCCGGCCTGCGTGGCGACCGCCCGCATCGTGGCCCCGCCGTAGCCCAGCCGGGCGAACAGCCCGGTAGCTGCCTGCAGCACCCGGCCGCGGGTCGCGCGGGCCTGCGCGGCCCGCCGGGCGGAGCGGTACGGCCTGGCCGGTGCCATGGTCACGTCGGATCAGTATTGACTATGGCTAACCCATAGTCAATCTCGCCCGGGCGGACCATGACCTGGTAAGAAAATGTGCGGAAAACGACCTGACTTCTCACGAGTTGATGGTCTGGCGCATTAGGACGCTCTGGCGGGGCACCAGTAAGTGGATGACTCGTGACAACCGGGTATTCCATCTCCTGGCCGCTGCGCTCGCGGCCGCCGGGACGCTCACGCTGGCGGCGTGCGGCGCATCGGCCACGACTAACTCGGCGGCCTCGCCGAGCCCGGCCGCGACCACGCCGGCGGCCAGCACACCCGCCGCTACTCCGTCGGTGTCCTGCGCGCGGATCACGTCCCTGCGAGCCTCGGTGACCAGCCTCTTCGGCACCAGGGTGAGCCAGCACACGGCGGGCCAGATCTCGGCCGACCTGACCAACATCCGGACCCAGTTCACGGCCCTGACTAAGCAGCTCAGCGGCCTGTCCGCGGAGAGCAGCGCTGTCAGCGGCGAACTCAAGGCCCTCGGGACCGACGCGCGGGACCTGGCCAGCCATCCCACGGCTGCCAACGAGGCGACGCTGTCGTCCGCGATCAGCAGCCTGAAAGCGCTCGGTGCCCCGCTGCTCGCCGAGCTGAAGACAGCCTGCCCGAGTTCGTGATTTAGCCAGCAGGAGGCGAGCGCGGGCCTGGCCCGGCGAGCGGAATACTGAGGGCATGTCAGTGACCCGCATTGCCGTGCTCGATGACTACCAGCGCCGCGCGGCCGGCTGACGCGGACTGGGGTTCGCTCGGCCCGGACACCGAGGTCGTGTTCTTCGCCGAGCCGATCCCGTCCGCCGCCCTGCCGGCGACACTCGCCGACTTCGACATCCTGGTGCTGATGCGCGAGCGGACGGCCTTCCCCCGCGCCGTGCTCGAGGCTCTCCCGCGCCTTAAGCTCCTCGTCACGACCGGCATGCGGAACGCCTCGGTCGACGCGGCCTGCCTGAGCGAACGCGGCGTGCTCTACTGCGGCACCGGAGGCGGAAGCGCGGCGGGCAGCCCGGGCATCCCGAGCACGGCCGAGATCGCCTGGGCCCTCATCCTCGCGACCACCAAGCGCGTCACCATCGAGGACCGGGCCATCCGCGCCGGGCACTGGCAGACCGGGCTGCCCGTCGGCCTCGCCGGGCGCGACTCTCGGCCTGGCCGGTCTCGGGAACCTTGGCTCGGCGATGGTCGGCCCGGCCCGCGCGTTCGGGATGGACGTCATCGCCTGGAGCCCCAACCTGACGGCGGAACGGGCCAGCGAGCGGGGCGTGCGCGCGGTCGCCAAGGCGGACCTGCTCTCCGGATCCGACGTGCTGTCGGTCCACCTGGTACTGAGCGACCGGACCCGCGGCCTGTTCCAGGCTGCTGACCTGGCGCTGATGAAGCGGTCGGCCGTGCTCATCAATACCTCGCGCGGCCCGATCGTCGATGAGCAGGCGCTGATCGAGGCGCTGCGGAACGACGTGATCGCCGGAGCCGGGCTTGATGTCTACGGCACCGAGCCGCTGCCGCCGGGCAGCGAGCTGACGACGCTGGACAACGTCGTGCTGCTGCCGCACCTGGGCTACGTGACCGAGCCGAACTTCCGGCAGATGTACGGCCAGGCCGTCGAGGACATCGCGGGCTTCCTGGCCGGCTCGCCGGTCCGCGTCCTGTGAGCCTGGCTACGGGTGCCGGGCGCGAAGGAACAGCGAGACGCCGGGGAGCGACCGGACCGGCAGGTAGCGCTCGGCCCTGATGACCGCGGTCAGCGCCGCGTTCACCGGCGGCAGCGACCTCGTTCAGGTCACTGCCCGTGGAGGACTTGCGGCGCAGTGCCACGACCGGGCGCAGCAGCACGTTCCAGCTCCACACCTCGTCGACGGTGAGGCCGGCCTTCTGGATAACGTTGACCAGCTCAGGCCGGGTGTAGCGGCGAACGTGCCCGACCTCGTCGTCGTGAGCTGACCAGAGCGCCATGTCGCAGGGCACCGCGATCAGCGCCGTCCCGCCCGGCTTGAGCACCCGGGCGATCTCCCCGGCGGCAAGGTAGTCCTCGTCGATGTGCTCGAGGATGTCAAACGCCGTGACCAGGCCGCAGCTGTCGGACTTGAGCGGCAGGTCCCGCGCGTCGGCCCGGATCGCACTGATCCCGCGCGCCTTGGCGACGTCGGCGACCGAGTCGGAGTACTCCAGCGCGAGCGCGCGCCAGCCGTGCTCCTGCAGGACCCGGGTGTTGCCGCCGCCAGCCGCGCCGATGTCGAGCGCCTGCCCGGCTGCGGGCAGCCGCCGCAGTTCGCGGGCGAGAATGGCGCGGCGCTCCTTGTACCACCAGTGGCGGTCCTCAAGGGAAGTGAGGAGCTGGAGCTCGGCGGGTTTCATGGCCTCTTTCTTACCAAACCGGACGGGGTAGTCAGGGCAGCCTGACCAGATCGAGACCGGACGATGGCCGCCGGCGTGCTCATTGTGCCGCAGGTCACATTACTGCGTCCGCAACCGTGGCTGGCAGGGGCATCGGGCCGCCGCCTGGCGGCGTGCTGAAGAATGCCGGGATGGCCACCACCTTCCGCCCCGAGCCACGGGAAGGCCGGGTGTTCGCGACCCGCCGGATCGTCCGCAGCACCGACGTCGTCCCGTCCGGCCGGCTCCGGCTGGACTCGCTCGCCCGGTACCTGCAGACGGCGGCCGAGGATGACCTGGCCGACTCGGGCCTGACCGAGCCTGTCGTCTGGCTTGTCCGCCGCTGCGAGCTGCGCATCCGGGCGCTGCCCCCGATGGGGGAGCGGCTGGCGATCAGGACCTTCTGCTCGGGCACCGGGCCGCGCTGGGCGGAGCGCACCACGACGGTATCGGGCCCGGACGGTGACCTGGTGCAGGCCAGCGCGGTCTGGGCAGCGGTCAGCCGCGCCGACGGCCGTCCGGTGCCGCTGTCGGAGGGGTTCCGCCGCATCTACGGGCCGTCCGCAGGCGACCATGTGGTGTCCGTGCGGCTGAGCCATCCGCGTCCCGGCCAGGCTCCTGCGGACGGGAACGAGGCCGCCTCCGGTCCGCCGCCCAGAGACTGGCCGCTGCGTGCGACGGACTTCGACACGGCCGGGCACGTCAATAACGCGGTCCACTGGGCGGCAGCGGAGGACGAGCTGGCGGACGCCGGCTGGCTGCCGTCGCGCGCCGAGATCGAGTACCACCGCGCCATCGAGCCCGGCTGCAGGCCGCAGCTGGTCACGGCCAGGCACGACGCCGGGACGTCCCTGTGGCTGCTCGGGCTCCGGGCGGCTGCTGGCCTCGGCGCGGCTGTTCCGGTAAGGGTCAGCGGGAGGAACCAGGACCTGGTCCCTCCCGCTGAGGTAGCGAGCGGCCGCTACTGGACTGGCAGCGGCTCGTTCACCGCCGGCGGTACCGGGAACGGGTTGTCGTTGACCTGCGCCTGCGCCCGCAGCAGCCGGCTCTCGGTGACGGCCAGCCCGAGCTCGCCGTTCCCTGAGTAGCCGGGCGACCTGCCGCCGAAGCGGAACGCCGAGGTCAGGTCACCGCAGGTCTGCCGGCGCCAGGCGCTGATGTTGGGCTCGGGCACGCCGAACCTGGCCTCGATGAACCGGATCAGCGAGGTGTGGTCGAACACCTCCGAGCAGACGAAGCCGCCCGCCGTCCACGGCGACACGATCGTCGTGGGCGTGCGGAAGCCGAGGCCGATGTTGGTGCCGTCGACGAACTCGGCGGCCGTCCCGGCCGGTGCCACTGGCGGCGGCACATGGTCGAACATCCCGTCGTTCTCGTCGTAGCAGAGGACGAACGCGGTCTTGGCCCAGACGTCGGGGTTGGAGGCGATGGCGTCCAGCTTCTGCGCGATGTACTCCGCGCCTGCCGCCGGGAAGTAGTCCGGGTGCTCGGTCTGCGCGGTGGGCGCCACCAGCCAGGACACCTGCGGCAGCCGGTCGTTGCGCGCGTCCAGCTCGAACGCGCCCGCCGGGCCCTTGTACATCCCCTTCTGCCACAGCGGCGACGACGTCGCCGCGTAGCCGTACTGCTTGAACCAGGCCAGCGCGTTGTCGTCGTAGTTGTCCTCCTCCTGGTACACCTTCCAGCTGATGCCGGCCGCCTCGAGCCGCTCCGGGTAAGTCGTCCAGGACAGGATGATGTTGTTGAACGCCGGGGTGTTGTCGATGATCGGGCCGCCGCCGGTGCCGTCCGGGTCGATCATGCCGGTCCACATGTAGAGCCGGTTCGGGTTGGTCGGGCCGAGCACTGAGCAGTGGTAGTTGTCGCAGATGGTGAAGGCCTCGGCCAGGGCCCAGTGGAACGGGATGTCCCGCTGCCTGTAGTAGCCCATGGTGTACTCGCCCTTGGCGGCGACCCACTGGTCCATCTTGCCGTTGTCCCAGGCCTGGTGCTGGGTCGGCCAGCTGTGGTCAGTGCCGGGCGTGGCCTGCGCGCTGGTGGCGAAGGTGTCGTAGTGGAATGGCAGCAGGTAGCCCTGCGCGTGGGAGGGGTCCGGCTGGTAGAAGACCGGGTTCCCGCTGGGCAGCGTGATGGCCGTCGGGTCGCGGAAGCCGCGCACGCCCGGCATCGTGCCGAAGTAGTGGTCGAAGCTCCGGTTCTCCTGCATCAGGATCACGATGTGCTCGATGTCGTAGATGCTGCCGCCCGAGGTCCCCGCGCTGCGCAGCGTCGAGGCCATCGCCTTGCTCAGGCTCGCAGGCAGCATCGTCGCCCCGGCCGCTGCTCCGGTCAGGGCCGTCGCGCTGGCAATCAGCGAGCGGCGGCTGACGATCAGCCCTGGCTTGTGCCCGTTCCCGTTCTCATGGGTCGTGACCTTGCCCGTGGCGGCGGCCAGGCGCGCTCCGTGCGGCCGCGGCCTGCAGTCGCGCCAGCCGGCCGCTGCACGCGACGGCGCGCGGTGACGGCGATCGCCATGATGGCGGCCAGCAGTGCAGCGGCCAGCCCGGCCGGCAGCCACGGAGCCGGCTGCCGCCCGGCGGCGGGACCGCGGCCGCGGCGGCGGCTGACCCCGGAGCGGGGGAGTACTCGACCACCCGGCCGTTGCCGCTGTCGGCCACGTAGACCGTGCCCGCCGCGGTCACCGCGATGCCCTGCGGGAACTCCAGGTCCTCGCCGCCCTGCCCGGCGTTCGCCTGCAGGCCGAACTCGGTGTAGAAGCTGCCGTCCGGGTTGAGGACGGTGACGAGTCCGTAGTCCTCGTTCACCACGTAGATGCGGCCGGCCGGGCCGATCGCGATGCCCGCGGTGTCGGAGAACGCGCCGTAGCTGGCCTGAGTGCTGCCGAAGTACTGCAGGTTCGTGCCGTCCGGGGCGAACTCGTAGACCGCGTTGCCGTCCGCGTAACTCGGGCTCGACACCCACAGGTTGCCGGCCGCGTCGATGGCGAGCGCGTCCGGCGTGGCGACGGAGATCTGCGCCTCGTAGGTGCCGGTCGCGGAGAACTCCTCGATCCGGTTGTTGTCCTGATCAGCGACCCAGATATCGCCGCTGGCGTCGAAGGCGAGTCCCTGCGGATCGTCGAGCTGCCCGTTGCCGGACCCGCTCGAGCCGAACGCCGTCAGCTCGCGGCCGGACGGCGAGAACTCAGCGATCTGGTCGTGGCCGGTGTCCGCTACCCAGACGTTGCCGGCCGCATCGACCGCGACGCCGTCCGGGTGCAGCAGCGTGCCCTGGCCGACGGAGCCGAGGTAGCGGCCCGACGGGCTGAACTGCCTGACCACGCCGGCGGCCCGGTCGGCTACCCAGATGCTGTGGTCGGGCGCGACCGCGACGCCGAACGGATCGGCGAGCTGGCCGGCGCCCCGCTGCCCGATGACGCCGGCGAAGCGCGGCGCGGGGGCAGGGCTGGACGGCGTCACCGTGAACGTGACCGGGCCGGCCAGCTCGCTGTAGCCGTTGTCGTAGAACAGGTAGGCGACGTAGGAGCCGACGCCGTACAGGCCGGTGCTGGAGAACGTCAGCGTGCCGCTGCCGCCGGGTGACCAGTTCCAGTCGGTGGAGTCCACATCGCCGGGTGTCTGACCTGGCTCGTAGATGCCGATCCAGTTCTCTGAGTTCACCTCGGCCGCCGGCACCGAATAGGTGAACGTCAGCGTGGCGCCGTTAGGCACCGACGACGGCGACTCGGTCAGCGTGGCGGTTGTCGCATCGGCGTTCTGGCGGGTGCCGGCCGCGGGCCGGACCGGAATGGTGCCCGGCGCCGGGCGGCCTGCCGTGTGGACGTGACCGGGGACAAGGTGCGGGGTGCCGGACGCGAGCGCGGGGCCCGCGAGTGCCAGCGAGAGCGCTGCTGTGGTCAGGCAGAGTGCAGCCGCAGCGGCTGCGCGGGGATGTGGCTTCACGTGATAGCACGCTGAACGTCCCGTGCGACGGCAGCGGAGAACGAAAGTGACAGGCAGGAAAAGTCTGCGTGAAGCGCTAACCGGTGGTGATCGCGTCCAGGCGCTTCTTGATGAACGCCGCCGAGACGACCGGTCCGTAGTCGTTCGGCCTGCCGACCGGCGGCTGCAGCGCCTCGATCACCGCGTCGTGATCGGCCTCGTAGAAGTAGACGAGGGAGACCAGGTCCTCGTCCGGCGCCTCGGCCTGGGGCGGCAGGACGCGGTGCCGGTTCGACTTCCACCGGCGGCCGCTCCACCGGGCGAGCAGGTCACCGGTGTTGATGGTGAACGTTCCCGGCTCGTACGGCGCGTCCTCCCAGCCGTCCTGCTCGGTCCAGACCTGCAGGCCGCCGCGTCCTGGCTCGCGGTCCAGGATGGTGACGGTGCCGAAGTCGGTGTGCGGGCCGATGCGGAACTGGCCTGGCTCGGGCTGGCCGGCCACCGCGATGGGCGGATACCAGTTCACGTTCATGGTGTGGGTCGCGTGGCCGGTGTGCCGGGTGAAGAAGTCGCCGTCAAGGCCGAGCGCCGCCGCGCACAGCCGCAGCAGGTCGTCGGCCAGTTCCCGCATCCGGGCCAGGTAGGCGACCACGGCTGGCTGCAGGCCGGGCACCTCCGCCGGGTACACGTTGGGCTGGAACCAGAACGCGTCCACCTCGGGATCGCCGGTCGGCTGGTCGGCGCCGACGGCGTAGGACTCCTTGAGATCCGGCGGTGTCTGCGTGCCCTCGGCGTAGCCGTTCGCCTCGACGCCGGGCGGCAGCCAGCCGCGGCCGCCCACGGTCACCGCGTAGCGCTGCTTGACCTCGGCCGGGAGCGCGAAGAAGTCACGCGCCCTCGCACGCACGTCCGCCCGCAGATTCTCGGGCACGCCGTGCCCGCTGATCAGGAAGAACCCCACGCTCTGCAGCGCCGCGTCCACCTCGGCGGCGACGGCTGCGCGAGCGGTCTCGTCGCCGCTGCGCCAGGGCGTGAGGTCAATGACGGGAACTGACGAGGGCATCCTGGCTCCGGGGTCGTGGCCGACGTCACCACGGTAGCAGCGCCCAGTTCTGAGACCGGGGGCCTGGCCTGGCAGGGGATAATGGCGGCACACAGTGAAGGACGGTGCGGTGACGGGCGCGGTGACAGGCAGGAATCAGCTGGACGAGCTGCGCGACGCCGTGCCGGGCGCGCGCCTCATCACTGACCCGGACCAGATGGAGTCCTACCGGCGCGACCAGACTCCGGCCGTGACACCAGGCGAGCCCTGCGGCGTCCTGCTGGCGGCAAGCACCGGGCACGTCGCGGCAGCGCTGGACTGGGCGCAGCGCAACCGCGTGCCGGTGGTGCCCCGCGGCGGCGGCACCAGCCTGGCCGGCGGCGCAACCGCATCGGACGGCTGCCTGGTGCTGTCGACCGCCCGGATGTCGGCCATCCGGGAGCTTGACCCGGCGAACGAGCTGGCGGTCGCTGAGGCCGGAGTGATCAACGCCGACCTGGACCGCGCCGCCGCCGAGCACGGCCTGATGTACGCGCCCGACCCGTCCAGCTACGAGATCTCGACAATCGGCGGCAACCTGGCAACGAACGCCGGCGGCCTGCGCTGCGTGAAGTACGGCGTGACCCGTGACTCCGTCCTCGGCCTGGAGGTCGTCCTGCCGGGTGGTCAGGTGCTGCGCACCGGCCGGCGGACCGCGAAGGGCGTCACCGGCTACGACCTGACCGGCCTGTTCGTCGGGTCGGAGGGGACGCTGGGCGTGATCACCTCGGCCACCCTCCGGCTGCGGCCGCGGCCGGATGGCTATCCGGTGACGGTCGCGGCCGGGTTCGCCAGCTTCGGCGCCGCGGCTGCGGCAGTGACCGCGATCCTGGCGGCCCGGATCAGGCCGAGCCTGCTCGAGCTGATGGATGCCGCGACCCTGCGGGCGATCGACGACTGGAAGAGCACGGGATTCGGCTCCGGCGTGCAGGCACTGCTGATCGCGCAGGACGACAGCGAGTCGGCCGAGCGCGGGGGAGCGCGGATGCGCGATCTCTGCCTGGCCGCGGGCGCGTCGATGGCAGAGGTGTCAGTCTCGGAGGCCGAGTCGCGGCAGCTGCTCGAGCTTCGCCGGCTGTCGTACCCGGCGATCGAGCGGCTGGGCATCGCCCTGGTCGAGGACGTCTGCGTGCCGCGCACCAGGCTGCCCGAGATGGTCGCCAGGATCGAGCAGGCGGGTGCGCGGCATGGTGTCTACATCGCCACCGTGGCGCACGCCGGCGACGGCAACCTGCATCCCGTGTTCGTCTTCGACAGGGGGCTGCCTGATGTGCCGGCCGAGGTCTGGGCCGCAGCGGACGAGGTGTTCCGCGCCGCGCTTGAGCTCGGCGGCACGCTCACCGGCGAGCACGGGGTCGGCATCATCAAGCGGCGCTGGCTCGGCGACGAGCTGAGCGCGGAGTCGATGACGGTGCATCACGCGATCAAGAACGCGCTCGACCCGCACGGCATCATGAACCCTGGCAAGGTCCTGTGATCTGACTCTGATCCAGGGCGCGCATCGCGGTGGCCAGGTTGGCCCGCAGCGCTGACTCCGTCACTCCGGCGATTGCTGCTGCCCGCGCCTCGGGCAGGTTCAGGTAGTGGGTCAGCACGATGGCCTCCCGCAGCCGGCTCTGCAGCCCGCGCAGTGCCAGCACCACTGGCAGCTCGGCGAACTCGGGCTCTGCCGGGCAGGCCGGGCCGGAGGGCTGGGCCTTGCCGGGAGCGCTGGGCCGGGCCTGAAGGCTGGGTCGAGTCGGCAGGCTGGGTCGAGTCGGCAGGCTGGAGCGGCGGCTGGGCCTCGCAGGCCGGGGTCCGGCTGCGGCGGCTCGGCCGCTGTGGTCCGGCTGCTGGCGGCTGTGCTGCCGGGGAGCTGTGCTGCCGGGAGCTCGGGGCCGCTGCCGCTGCGCCACCCGCCGGTAGTGGCGGCTGCGCCGGGACCGCTCGACGACCTCGCGCTGCAGGCTCGCCAGGAACTCAGCCCCGGCCGGCTGGGATGCGTCAGCCTGGCCCGCCAGGGCGGCGGCGGACGCGACGGCGGCCAGCGCATCCGCGGCCACAGCCTCGGCGGCGGCCGGATCGCCGGTCAGCAGGGCGGCGAGCTGCACCAGCGGGCGGTAATAGGCAGCCCAGCTGGCTGCGGAGGCGAGCGGCAATCCCGGCTGCATGCCGGTCTCATCATCGTCGAGTCTGCCGGTATCGCCCATGGCGCGCTCCGGGATCCGGGTCTGTTGTCCTGCAGCGGGAGTGTCCGGGTCCGCGAACGGGCTCGAACTCATTGATAACTTTAGGAAGAAACAGGAAGCTATGTCAAATGGACCGCTGTCCCGGGCCTGTACACTGCGGAGACGGATGACCGGCGCTAGATACTTCTGCTTTCTTCGCGGAAGGAGCAGTTCATGATCACCGAGGAGTGGCGGCGGCTGGCCGACTACGTGGTGGCGCGCCGGGTTGAACTCGGCATGCGGGACCGGCGCTCACTGGCAGCAGCCACCGGCGTGACCGACCGGACCCTGGGCAAGCTCGAGACCGGCCACCGGGTCTCAGCCAGCACTCTCGGCGTCCTGGAAAACGTTCTCGGCTGGGCTCCCGGATCCTGCCGCCGGATCCTGGCGGGCGGCGAGCCCGCGGCGCTGTCCGGCCCGCCCGCTGGCCCGGAGTACAACGACCCGACCCTCAGGCATCTCGCCAGTACGCCAGGGCTGCCGCCGGAAGTGGTCCGCGGCCTCATCGCGCTGGCCAGGAACTGGCGGGACGACGACAGCGCCGGCGATCAGGACGGAACCGCCCAGCGCCGCGCCTGACGGCCGCCGGTCGGCGCGCCGCCACGGTCGTCTGGTCAGGTCGTCTGGTCAGGTCGTCTGGTCACAGACAGACAGTCAGACCCAGCAGCACGACGCAGGTCCCGCCGCCGCTGCCGCCGCCAGACGAGGTAGAGGTGGGCGATGGTGACGGCGCGGGTGCCGATGACCCAGACGGCTGCGGCGCCGGGGCGGTGCTGGCCGCTGCGGTGGTCGGGTGCGGGGCCGGTGCCGTCGAGTGAGTAACCCGGCCGGTGCCTGACCTGACGACCGGGCGCCTGGCGCCGGACCCGCGCTCCCGCCCGACACTGGCTGCGGCCCGGCGGTCGTCGTTCCCGGCCTCGGCGCCGGTGCCTGGACATGGCTTGGTGCCGGGCCCCTGCTGGCGGCGGCCGGATGGTGCTGCTGCGGCAGTGCCACCACGACGACCGCCGACGTCGCAACGGCGACGCTGGCCGCAGTCGCGGCGCTCGCGACCAGGTGCGTGCGCACCGCGTGGAGCAGTGCCCTCAGCCAGGACCGGCCGCCCGCGAGCAGCAGCACAACCGGGATCGGCAGCAGGCCGGCCGTGCGGCCGGCGGGTCCGAACGAGCGCAGCGCCAGCCGCACCGCGGCCCTGGCGCGGCCGGGATCGAGCCCGTCGGAGACGAAGACTTCCATGTCGCCGTCCGCGCCCTTGCGCACGAACGCATTGAGGCCGGTCGGCAGAGGCAGATGGCGGACGCGGATCATGCCTGCGCTTCTCTCGGTCCGGCCACTTCCGGCCCGGCCAGCTGCCAGATGGCCGTCCACCACTCGCGCGGGTCGCCCCTGCCGCCGACAACGGCGACGACTCGCGATCCGGCCACGTCGAGGCGGACCGGCGTATCCCAGGAGCGCACCTCGTGCGCTGCCGCCACGAGTACGGGCGGCAGCGGTGCCGACGGCGCCGGGCCGTGCTGCCACGGTTCCTGCTGCCCGTCTGGCAGCGACGCGCCGGCGGCAGCCGCGATCATCTCAAACTGCTGAAGCCGCCGTCGCAGCTCAGCCCTCTCGGCCTTGCCTTCAGCGATCTCGGTCTCTAGCCGCTGGAGGCGGTGCCGTCTACGCCACACAGACGCACCTCCCGCCCGACGCAGGTGCCCGCTTTTCCCGGTCTCTAGATCCCCCTCAGAGGCAGCGTAAACATATCGTCGTGAAATTGCACGGGAACTAGCAATCCGGCACCCGGCCGGCCGGCGCGAGCGGCATGGCGCGCAGCCGCACTCCGCAGGCCGCGGCGATGGCATTGCCGATCGCCGGGGCGACGGCAATGATGGGCGCCTCGCCGCCGCCGGCGGGCGGCTCGCCCGGCCGGTCAAGCAGCAGCACCGACACCGGCGGCACGTCTGCCAGCCGCGGCACCCGGTAGTCCGCCATCGACCCGTTCCTGATCCGTCCGGCCGCGAACTCGATTCGCTCGAAGAGCGCTGGCCCGAGACCCATGACGACCGCGCCCTCGACCTGATTAACCAGGCCGTCCGGATGCACGACCGCACCGCAGTCGACGACCGTGACCAGGCGAAGCAGCCGCAGCGACCGGTCCTCGCCGACCTGCACCCGGGCGGCGGTCGCGACCCGGCCGCCCTTTTCCAGGCCGAGCGCGATCCCGGTGCCGGTCCCGTCCGGCACCTCGTCGTGCCAGCCGATCTCGGCGGCCGCAGCCCTCAGCACCTCGGCCAGCCGCTCGTCGTCCAGGTGCCGCAGCCGGAACTCGACCGGATCGGCGCCGGTCGCTGCCGCCAGCTCGTCCAGATGCGACTCGCGGGCGAAGTTGTTCGCGGTCGCGGCGAGCGCGCGGTAGGACCCCTGCAGCAGCGGCGCGGCAGCCGGCTGGTACGCCGCGCGCCAGTTCGGGAACCCGGTACGGGGCCAGCAGCCCGGCTGCGCCGGAGTTGATGTTCGTGATGGTCCAGCCGGTCAGCCGTCCGGCCGCGTCCGTGCAGCCGGAGACATCGATGACCGCGGCCGGGCGCAGGTAGCCGGCCGTGAACTCGTCGGCGCGGCTCCACTGCACCCGGACCGGCGCGCCTGCTGCCCGCGCGAGCCTGGCGGCCTCGGCCGCGACCACTGAGCCGTGCTTGCCGCCGAAGCCGCCGCCGAAGTCCGGCACGATGACGTGCACCGACGACTCATCCAGGCCGAAGGTGGCGGCCAGTTCCTGCCGCGCGCGGAACGGAGTCGACGTGGCCGTCCACACGGTCAGCTGGCGGTCACCGTCCCAGCGGGCGAGGGCCGCGCGCGGCTCGAGCGGCACGTGCGCGACGTAGGCGGCCGTGTAGGTCGCGTCCAGCTGCACTGCGGCGGTCCGCGCGGCCGCGTCCGGATCGCCGGCCTCCTGCTGCGAACGCGCCGCCCCGCCCCTCGCCCGGCGCCGGGTGCGCGCGCAGGTAGGAGTCCAGGTCATCCGGGCCGGGACCGGGCAGCTCAGCCCAGTCCGCCTCGATAGCGGCCAGTGCCGTGCTGGCCGTCAGCTGGCTCGGCGCGACAACGCCGGTGAAGCTGCCGTCGGCGATCACGGTGACACCGGGTATCGCAGCCGCCGCGGCGGTGTCGGCCCGCCGCAGCGTCGCCCCGGCTGACGGCGGGCGGAGCACGCAGCCATGCAGCATGCCGGGCAGGCTCAGGTCGGACGGGAACAGCTTGGCGCCGGTGACCACCCCGGTCCCGCCCGCTGTCCTGGCTGGCCGTCCTGCCGACTGCCACTGCGCGGCCGGGGTCACCGGGCCGTCCGCGGGCACGTGCTCGACGCGGCGCCGGCCTGCCACGAGCTCGCCGTACCGCGCGCTGGGCGCGCCGTCCGGTCCGGCCAGCATCCCGCCGCCGGCCGTCAGCGCGTCCTCCGGCAGCCCGAACCTGGCCGCCGCGGCCTGCCGGAGCAGCCTGAACGCGCCCGCCGCCGCGGCTCGCAGCGGCGGCGCGGCATGCGGCATCGACCGGCTGCCGAAGGTACCGAGGTCAAACGGCGACACGCTGGTATCGGCCATGGCCAGCCGGACGTCGCCAGGCGGGACAGCCAGCTCCTCAGCCACCAGCAGCGACAATGCGGTCCTCGTGCCCTGCCCGGCCTCGACCTTGCCGGTAAACGCGGTGATCGCGCCGTCGGCCCCGACGTGCACCCAGGCGTCATCCGGGCCGCCCCAGCCCTGCTCGCCGTCCTCGGCGACGACCGTCAGCAGGCCGTCGGGCATTGCCGCCGCGAACGACGCAGGGTCCGAGCGGCTCAGGTCCCACGGCCGCTCAGGCTCGGGCGCGGCCGGCCCGGCTGGCCCGGATGCCGCGGGCACCGGCTCGAGCAGCTCCGGCTGGTCCATCAGCTCGGCTGCGCGGTGCACGGCCTGCCGGATGCGCGGGTAAGCGCAGCAGCGGCAGGCGTGGCCGGCCAGCTCAGCGTCGATCCGCTCGTCATCCGGATGCGGGATCCTGGCGAGCAGCGCGGCGGTGCCGGTCAGCCAGCCGGGCGTGCAGTAGCCGCACTGCCAGGCGCCCGTCTCCAGCCAGGCCTGCTGGACCGGATGCAGGATGCCGTCCTCGGCCAGCCCCTCGACCGTCGTGATCCGCTGCCCGGCCACGCTGGCGGCCTCGACCTGGCACGCCTGAAGCGCCCGGCTGCCAATGAGCACCGTGCAGGCGCCGCAGGCTCCCTCGCCGCAGCCGAGCTTGGAGCCGGTGAGGCGAAGTTCGTCGCGCAGCAGCTCGAGCAGGCTCTGCCCGGCGGGGGGATCTGCGGCGTACTCGGCCCCGTTGACCATGAATGTGAGGCTCACGTCTCGACCTTAACCGGGCTGAGGCGAGTTCTGCTCAGGTGAGCAAGCGCCTTATCTCCTGCGGCGGCGCCAGGCTAGTGGGCGTGATCTGGGCCCGCAGATACTCTGATCCCGGCGGCCAGCGAGCAACGTGCTGGGCGCCGGTACCGGATCGGAGCCGATGTCAGGCCGCGCGTCGCCGTCGCCGGCGTGAGCCCGGTGGCTTCAGAACAGGTCGATCCGCCAGTGGTTGCAGCGAAGCGCCCGCCCGGCGAACTCGGCCTCGGACTCTCCCAGGTTCGTGAAGCCGGTCTTCTCGCAGATCTTGTTGGACGGGCCGTTCGTGACCGCGGGAAAGGCATGGATCTGCCGGAACTTCCGCTCCGCCCGCGCCCGCTGCAGAACCTCGCGCACGGCCTGGCTGGCGATCCCCCGGTTCTGGAACTCGGGCAGGATCATCCAGCCGATCTCATAGATGGGCTCACCGTCGTGAGACGACTCAAAGACGTCGACCCCGCCGGCCGGGGACGGATTCTCCTTCCGGGATGATCCTGAGCGGCCAGCACCTTCCCTCGGCGGCCAGAGCCAGCGATCTCGCGTGCGCCTGCTCGATGGCGTCGCGGGGCCGGGGACCGCCTAGCTCGGCCATGAGCTGAGGGTCATTCTGCAGCCGCACCCGGAGCTCGACATCCTCCCCGGCCATCATTTCCAGCTTCATCCAGGTCACGTTAACGTCATCCGCTGACAGCCTGCCCAGCCTGCCGTGCCCTGCTGCCGCAGCCGGAGGCAGGTCATCGGCCGGTCAGAAGCGGGCAAGATGTGACGTGGTGCCGGTTTGCTAGCGCTACGTTGTGCCTGATCAAACACGTCCTGACTGGCCGTCAGCCAGTCCGGGGGCACAGCGGAGGCACGTACATGACGGCTACCCCGACCACCGATACCGCGACCACCGATACACCGGCTACCGGGCCCCAGCCGCCGACCTGGCGCTACCGCAAGCCGGCCACCGACGCGGCGGCGCTGCGTGACATCAGGCATGAGCTCAGGCACCTGCCCGAGAAAGCCCTGCAGATCAAGCAGGCTCCCGCCGAGTTTCACCCCAAGCTGGTGGTCTCTGACCACGTCCGCGGCAGCAGCATCCTGGACAAGATCGCCGACGTGGTCAACCGGATCTGCGGCTCCATGTGGGTGTTCCTCGCCATCACCGATCGGCATCATCGCCTGGCTCTTCCTCGGCAACATCATCGGCTTCGACAAGACGCCCTGGCCGCTGCTGCTGACCATCCTCAACCTGCCGCAGCTGTCGATCATGGTCTCGCTGCAGGTCAGCGCCAACCGGGCGCAGGCCGCCAGTGACAAGCGCGCGATCGCCGACCACGAGACGCTGATCTCACTGCACGAGATGGCGAAGCAGCAGATCGACATCCTGCACGGCCAGGACACGGTGCTGGCCATGCTCAACACGTTCGCCAGCAAGGACATGCCGGGCAAGCAGGATGCGATCGAGCAGGCAGTGAATGAGATCCTCGCCGCGGTCGGCGGCCGCCGCGTCGCCGTCGCCGTCGCCGGAGGCGGGCGGCTGATGGACCTGCTGGTGCTGTCCGCGGCAGATGTGCACGCGCTGCTCGGCTACGCCGACTGCGCGGCGGCCATGCGCGAGGCGCTGACCGCGCTGGCGTCCGGCCAGGCGCAGCAGCCGCTGCGCACCGTCATCGTGCCCGAGGGCGCCGCCGGGCTCATGGCGCTGATGCCCTCCTACCTGGCCGGGGACGACCCGGCCTACGGGCTGAAGGCCATCTGCATCACCCCCGCGAACCCGGCCGCCGGCCTCGACACCCACCAGGGAGTAGTGCTGCTCTCGGACGGCGGCACCGGCCAGCCGGCGGCCGTCCTCAATGCCGCCGCGGTGACCGAGATCCGGACCGCTGCCGTCTCGGTAGTCGCGACCAGCCTGCTGGCCAGGCCGGGCGCCGCCGTGCTGGCCGTCATCGGGGCCGGCGTCCAGGCCCGGGCGCACATTCTCGCCCTCGACGGCGCCCGGCAGCTCACCGAGATCCGGGTGGCCGGGCGAGACGCCGAGCGGACGGCGCGGTTCGCCGCGGCACTGCACAGTCAGACGAGCGCTCCCGTCCGGGCCTGCCCGGCCGTGCGGGAGGCGGTCGCCGGCGCGGACCTGATCGTCACCGCGACCAGCTCGCCGCACCCGGTCCTGAGCCGGGACTGGATCGAGCCGGGAACGCACATCAACGCCGTCGGCGCCTGCCTGCCGCACCAGCGTGAGCTGGATACGGCGACAGTTGCAGCGGGGGTCCTGTTCGCCGATCGCCGCGACTCGCTGCTGGCTGAGTCCGGCGACTACCGGCTGGCCGCGGCCGAGGGGGCTGATCCGGAAGTCCGCGCCGAGCTCGGCGAGCTGCTGCTCGGCACCGCGACCGGCCGGGCCGACGACGCTGAGATCACTATCTTCGAGTCGCTCGGGCTGGCGGTCGAGGACCTGGCCGCGGCCGGGCACGCCTACCGCCAGGCGCTCGCCCGGCGCGGCCGCCCGGACGAGATCGGCAGCTGGCTGACCTTCTGACAGCTCCCGGCGGCCCCCGGCCGATGCCCCGGCCGGCTATGCTCACCGCATGCGCGCTGCGATGCTCCGGTCAGGCTGGTGGCGCCGCCCATAGGCGGTGCCAGGTTCGCGCGCAAGCAGACCATTCAGACGGCGACCGCCCGGTACGGCGGCCGCCTTTTCTGCTGGCCGACGGCCGGGCATGACATCCGGCGAGGGCCACCATGGATGAGACGAGTTACCTGACCGCGGGCGGCGTCCTGGTACGCCGCGTAGCGGAGGAATTCGATGCTGGGCAGCTCGACGACATCACCCGGCAGGTTGAGCTGCGGCCAGGCGGCGTCCTCAGCTCGGGCATGGAGTACCCCGGCCGGTACAGCCGCTGGCACCTCGCCTACGTCGACCCGCCGGCCGGCATCATCGCCCGCGGCCGCACGATCACCGCGCGGGCGCTGAACCAGCGCGGACTGGTGCTGCTGCCGGTCCTCGCGGCGGCGCTCGGCCGGGTCGGCGAGGTGGTGACCGGCGAGCGGTACGCCGAGGTCACGGTCGCCGAGTCGGACGAGGTCTTCACCGAGGAACAGCGCAGCCGCCAGCCGACGGTCTTCTCGGCCCTGCGGGAGATCATCGCCGCGTTCCGGCGCCCGAGTCCGAGCCCGGCAGCCCCGGCCCGGTGAGCCGGGACGAGCACCTCGGGCTGTACGGCGCGTTCGGCTATGACCTGGCGTTTCAGTTCGAGCCGGTGCGGCAGCGGCTGGAGCGCGACCCTGCCGCCCGCGATCTGGTGCTGCACCTGCCTGACCAGGTCTGGGTAGTGGACAGGAAGCGGGAGACGGCGACCCGGTTCAGCTATGAGTTCGAGACCCGGGCCGGCCGGACCGAGGGCCTGCCCAGGCGGGATGAGCGCGCCAGGGACGGAGAACCGGAGGAAGGCGGGGCGGGAGGCGGCCTCGTTCCCGTCCTGAAGGATCTTCCGGCTGACCCCGTGCCCGGCCGGTACGCGCAGGTAGTGACCCAGGCCAGGGAGAAGTTCGCGCGCGGTGACCTGTTCGAGGTCGTGCCAGGGCACACGTTCTACGCGCGGTGCCCGGCCCCGGCGGCGTTCTTCGAGCGGCTGCGCGAGCGCAACCCGGCGCCGTATGAGTTCTTCCTGAACCTCGGCGAGGACGAGTACCTGGTCGGCGCCTCGCCGGAGATGTACGTCCGGGTGACCGGCGACCGGGTGGAGACCTGCCCGATCTCGGGCACGATCGCGCGCGGCGCCGGACCGCTGGAGGACGCCGCGCAGATCAGGACGCTGCTGACGTCACCCAAGGACGAGTCCGAGCTGACCATGTGCACGGACGTGGACCGCAACGACAAGTCGCGGGTCTGCGTCCCCGGCAGCGTGAAGGTCATCGGCCGCCGGCAGATCGAGATGTACTCACGGCTCATCCACACCGTCGACCACGTCGAGGGCCGCCTCCGGCCGGGTTTCGACGCGCTGGATGCGTTCCTCACCCACATGTGGGCGGTCACCGTCACCGGCGCGCCGAAGAACTGGGCGATGCAGTTCATCGAGGACCACGAGCCGTCCCAGCGGCGCTGGTACGGCGGCGCGGTCGGCATGATCGGGTTCGACGGCGGCATGAACACCGGCCTGACGCTGCGCACCGCGCATATCAGCGGCGGTGTCGCGGCGGTGCGGGTCGGCGCCACGCTGCTGTTCGACTCCGATCCCGACGAGGAGGAGCGCGAGACCGCGCTCAAGGCCCGCGCCCTGCTGGAGACACTGGCCGAGGCTGCGCGTGCTGACCAGGGCGATGGTGTCTCACCCGGGCGGGAACGAGGCCTGCATCCCGCGCGGCCTGGCGACGGCCTGCGCGTGCTCCTGGTCGATCACCAGGACTCGTTCGTGCACACGCTGGGCAGCTATTTCGCCGAGCAGGGGGCCGAGGTCACCACCCTGCGAGCGGGCTTCGACATGGCGCTCCTCGATGAGTTCGCTCCCGATCTGGTGGTGCTGTCACCGGGGCCGGGGCGCCCGGCGGATTTCGGCTGCGACAAGCTGCTGAGCGCGCTGGACGAGCGCGACCTGCCCGCCTTCGGGGTGTGCCTCGGGCTGCAGGCCATGGTCGAGCACGCCGGCGGGTCGCTCGGCCTGCTGGAGACGCCAGTGCACGGCAAGCCCGGCCAGGTGCGCGTGCTCGGCGGTCAGCTGCTGGCCGGCCTGCCGCCTGAGTTCACCGCGGCCCGCTACCACTCGCTGCACGCCCGGCCCGAGCAGGTCGCTGGCGCGTTCGAGGTGACGGCGGTGACGCCGGACGGCGTGGTGATGGCGATCGAGGACGGGCCGCGGCGACGGTGGGGCGTGCAGTTCCACCCGGAGTCGATCCTGACCACGGCCGGCGGCGCTGGCCAGCAGATCATCGGCAACGTTCTGCGGCTGTGCCGGCAGGCGGCCGACTGGCGGCAGCGCGGCCGGGCCGGAGTCGTCCGGCTGCGCGACAGGGCGTGATGCTGGATCTGCCGGCCATAGGCGGAGGCAGATCCAGCCTCACGACCCATGAACGCGCGGCGGCGGGCAGGTGCGCTGCCTAGACCGTCTTCAGCGTCCGGGCGAAGTGCACGAGCTTGGACCGCGACTCGTTGAACGAGGAGGCGGTGTAGTAGTCGCTGCCCTTCTTCCAGCTGAGCCACAGCTCGATCTTCGTGCTGCTGCAGGAATAGGGAGTCTCGCTGCCGCAGAAACCGTGCAGGTGCGCGGTCACGCCCTCGACCTTGTACGAGCCGAGCGATGCGCTGGTCGGTGCGACGGAGCAGGCGACCCCGGCGTTGTCCTGCTCCAGGCCGACCGCGTGCTTGGTGAAGGACCCGTACTGGACGTCGACGACCTTGTCCTTGAGCTTCCCGCTGATCACGCACTGAGAGACGATGATCTTGCCGTTGCGCTTCAGGCCGAACGTGGTCGACGGGCGCTTCAGGGTGAAGTGCGCTGCGTGCTGTGCCTTCGACCAGCTCGAGTACTGGCCGAAGCTGGACGCTGTCGCGGCTGAGGCGAACGCCGGGCTGACGAGCATGGCCGACGCCGCGGCTGCCGCCAGCAGTGACACGCCCGCTTTCATGAATCGAGGTGAAGGCATTCAATTCCCCCATAAAACGATGGCTGATGAGACGGTGCTAGCCGTGCCTGCTCTGGAACCCCGCGGCCATTGTGCGCAATCACGGCTGGCCTTTGGCTAAGGGCAGCGTGTCTGACGCTACCAAAAGTGAGAGAAGAAGTACCGAGAGTAGCCGAACCTCCTGCGCTTGTGTCATCTGCAATTGGCAGCCCGCCTATTGCAGGCCGCTTTTGTCGGTCATCTGATGGTGTACGCGCCACCGCGGTGTGACATTGTTTGCGCATGCCTGACATTCGCTATCCGGCAGCCGGCGCGTCCTGGCCCGGTTACCTGGCAGTGCCGTCCGCCACGCCGGGTCCGTGGCCCGCGGTCGTGGTCATCCACGAGGCGTTCGGCCTGAACGACGACATCCGGCAGAAGGCCGACGAACTCGCGGGCCGGGGCTACCTGGCGCTGGCGCCCGATCTGTTCGACGGCAAGGCGTGGATTCGCTGCGTGCGGAGTGCCTTCCTGCAGCTGCGGGCTGGCCGGGGCCCCGCGTTCGATGCGCTGGATGGCGCACGGGCATTCCTGGCGGCCCGGCCCGACTGCACGGGCAAGACCGGGGTCATCGGCTTCTGCCTGGGCGGAGGATTTGCGCTGATGTGCGCGCCGCGGCCCGGCTTCGACGTCGCCGCCGTGAACTACGGCGACGTGCCGAAGGACGCCGAGACGGTACTGGCCGGGGCCTGCCCCGTCGTTGGCAGTTTCGGCGGCCGCGACCAGATGGGCACGCAGCACCCGGAGCGGCTGCAGCGCGCGCTGGCCGTCCTCGAGGTGCCGCATGACGTGCACGTCTATCCCGGCGCCGGGCACCGGTTCATGACCGAGGCGTCGGGCGCGGGCGCGGTCTTCGCCAAGGTCACCAGGATGAGCTTATCAGCCTGCCGACGCGGCGGATGCGTGGCAGCGCATCTTCGCGTTCTTCAGCCGCTACCTGGGAAGCTGAGCGGACCGAGGCCGAGCGGATCGTGGTGCAGCTGGTCCGGCGGGATGCTGGCCGCGAGCAGCGCCGCCGTGCGGCTGACCATCGGCGCCGGGCCGCAGACGTACGCCTCGGTGTTCTCGAACAGCCCGTGGCCGCCCACGACATCCGGCAGATTGCCGGTCAGGCCGTTGTAACCGGGCTCGTCCGACAGCACCGGGATCACGCGCAGGCAGGACGGGCAGGCTGACTCGAGCAGCTGCAGGTCCTCGAGGTCATAAAGGTCGAAGTGCTGCCGGGCGCCGGCGAACAGCGTGATCTTGCGGCCGCGGCCCGGCGCGACGGCGGCCAGCGCCTGCTCGATGATGGCCTTGATCGGGGCCAGCCCCGTGCCGCCGGCCACGCAGAGCAGGTCACGATCAGAGTCCGCCAGCGTCATGCTGCCGCCCGGGGCGCCCAGCATGATGCAGTCGCCGATATCTGAGTGGTGCACCAGGGTGTTGCTGACCAGCCCGCCCGGCACGGCCCGGACGTGGAGCTCGATCAGCCCGCTCGGATGCGGGGCATTCGCGATGGAGTACGGGCGCCACATCCGCGGCCACCGCGTGACCTGCACCGGAACGTACTGGCCGGCGCGGTAGGGCAGCGGCTGGCTGGGCCGCAGCCGGAGCACGGCGACGCCCGGCGAGCGCAGCTCATGGGAGACGATCTCCGCGATCCACCACGGCGGCGCGATCGCGGCGTCTGCCGTCGCCGCCGACTTCATGGTGCTGGCCAGGTAGTCGAGCGCCAGCTGCCACGCCGCTGCCGTCTCCGGTGTCCAGGCGCTGCCGGTGAAGTGCTCGGCGGTGTCCATGAGAGAGGCGAAGAAGGCCGCGTAATGCCGGTCGGTAACGCCGAACCGGCGATGATCGCGGCCGAGTCCGGCCACCATGGCGGTGCATCCGGGCTGATTATCCAGACTCCAGATAATCTGCGTCAGTGCGGTAAACATGCGTTCCCGCTGCGCAGTCATGCTCATCGGGAAAAGTGCCCTGGTGTCAGGACTCGCGGCAAAAAGGCGCGCATAGAAATATTCCATTGCCGCCGGACCTTCGGACATCAGCAGGGCAAAAGATTCCTTTACCAGCCGCGGCTCGAGGTCATCGGCAGTAACGGGCCTTTCCGGCGCCGCCGGCTCCGATGGTGAGCTTTCGGTTCGCGCGAATACGGTCGGAAGCAGGCTTTCGCCGCGGGCCAGGCCAGGGCGGGTATAAGCCTCCGCTAAGTCAGAAGGACTTGCGTAATTGCGCGCGGATCGGCTGCCAAGCCGGGTGGCGGTGATCTGCCTGACGCTGAGCTGCCTGGTACTGGCCTGACTTGGTAGTCCGTCGTCAGGACTCGAATCAGGAAGACCCCTGTCAAGCGCGATTGCCACAGCGCGATTCTGGCATCCTCACGTGATGCATACAACCCATTTCAGCCAAGCCCTGTCATCCAGTACGCAGGGTTACGGAATGCCGTTCGGCAGGAGCTACGATGGCGTCTCGCAGTCGGCGCGATTATTCGTAAGCTGTCGCACTTCTGAGCCCTGAATGGCGGATTAAGAGCGCTGCGCAATTGCGCAGTAATCATTCGGCGGTTACGCATGGTAATCGGCTGTCAGCAGAACGGCAGCTGAGCCAGTCCCGCGCGCAGCCCGTCCGGACAATAAGATGACCTGGTGGTTGCACCCGGATACCTGCGCTTCCCGCACATAAACGGTGATCTTGTTACCTTCGTGTCGGCCGATGACGTCTGGCTCGCGCCGGCGGACGGCGGCCGGGCCTGGCGGTTCACCGCCGATCAGGCACCGGCGGTCACGCCGCGCTTCTCCGCGGACGGCGCGCGGCTGGCATGGGCGAGCCGGAAGGACGGCGATCCCGAGGTCTATGAGGCCAGCCTGAGCGACGCGGTCAGCACGAGACTGACCTACTGGGGCGGGCCGTGGGCGCGCGTCTGCGGCTGGACGGCCGGCGGCGAGGTGCTCGCGGTGAGCAATGCCGGGCAGCCCTTCAACCACTACTCGTGGGCGCGGGCGCTGCCGACGCCGGCCTCTGGCGGGCCCGGCGCGGAGCGCCTGCTGCCGCTCGGCCCGGTCGGTGACCTGTCGGCCAGCGACCTGCCGTCTGGCGCGGCCGCGGACGCGGGCGCCTCGGCGGCCGGGACCGCCGGGACGCGGCCGGCCATGATGGCGCTGCTGAACGGCACGTTCGGCAGCTTCAACGGGGATCCTGCCTACTGGAAGCGGTATCGCGGCGGCACCGCCGGGCGGCTGTGGCTCGGCCCGGCGGCCGTGCTGCTCCCGGCTGACTCGGCTGCTGACCCGGTCGCTGGCCAGGCGGCTGATCCGGCCGGGCCATCGGCAGCAGACCAGTTCCGCCGCGTGCTGGCCGACGTGGACGGGCATTTTGACAGCCCGATGATCGTGGACGGCCGCCTGGCGTTCCTGTCCGACCACGAGGGCACCGGCAACGTGTACTCCTGCGCGGCTGACGGCACGGACGTGCGCCGGCACACCGACCACGACGGCTGGTACGCCCGCCAGGCCAGTACCGACGGGCACCGCGTCGTCTACGTCTGCGGCGGCGAACTGTGGCTGCTGCCCGACCTGGATGGCTCGGCGCCGCGGCGGCTGGAGATCGTCCTTGGCTCGCCCGCCGCCGGCAGGCTGCCCCGCCTGGTGACGGCAGAGGACCATGTCGGGTCGCTCTCGGTCGACAGCGCGGGAACCGCGAGCGCCGTCGAGGTGCGGGGGACGGTGCACTGGCTGACCCACCGGGACGGGCCCGCGCGGGCGCTGTCGGTGGTGCCGGGCGTCCGTGCTCGCTACCCGCAGGTGCTGGGCGACGACGGCCAGGTCGTCTGGGCGACTGACGCGGACGGCACGGACGCACTCCAGATCGGCGGCGGCGACCCGGCGAGCCCGCCCGACCCGGATGTGCCGCCGCGCCGGCTGGCCGCCGGCCAGATCGGCCGCGTCAGCGGCCTTGCTGCCGCGCCGGACGGCAGCGCGGTCGCGGTCGCCGCGCAGGACGGCCGGCTGCTGATCGTGGAGGTGTCGTCCGGGCAGGTGCGGGAACTGACCGCGTCCGGCAACGGCCGCATCAGCGGCATGGCCTGGTCGCCGGACTCGGCCTGGCTCGCCTGGTCGCAGCCGGCCGGACCCGGCGGCATGGGCGGACAGCCGCTACGCCGGCTGCGGCTGGCCAGGATCGCCGACGGAGAGGTCGCCGACATCACCGACGGCCGGTTCGTCGATACCGAGCCGGTGTTCACCGCCGACGGCCGCTACCTGGCGTTCCTGTCCCGGCGGAGCTTCGACCCGGTCTATGACGCGCACTTCTTCGAGCTGTCGTTCCCTTACGGTGCCCGTCCGTTCCTGCTCCCGCTGCTGGCCTCGACGCCGTCACCGTTCGGACCGCAGCTGGGCGGCCGGCCGATCGGCGAGGCAAAGTCCGGTAGCGGCGAGACGGGCGACCGCGCCCCTGACGCTGCCACTCCGGCCGCCGCAGGGCCGCGCCCGCCGTGGCGCTGGCTCCGCTGCTGCGCTCGGCCCGCTGACGGTTCTGCCCGGCGACAGCACTGGCTCCGCTGACAGCACTGCTCCGCCTGCTGCTACCGGCCGCCACCGCTGCTGGCCTGCCGGCGAGGGCGCAGCCGACACGGGGCCCGGGGTGGGCGTGGACACCGAGGGCATGGCCGACCGCATCGTGGCGCTGCCCGTGCCGGAGGGGCGCTACTCGCGCCTGCGGGCCGTCAAGGACGGCCTGGCCTGGCTGCGCGAGCCGCTCACCGGGAACCTCGGCGTCGGCGGCGCTCAGCCCACCGACGACGCGCCGCGGCCGGTCGTCGAGAGGTTCGACTTCAGCCGGCGGGAAGCATCCGAGCTGACCGACGACGTGGACTGGTTCGAGGCCAGCGGAGACGGCACCAGGCTGGTGGTGAGCGACCGGGGCGCGCTGACCGTGATCCCGGCCGCGCACAAGGCAGATAGCGACAGCCCGGATGACCGGGTCCGCGTCGACCGGAGCCGCGCGCGCTTCATGGCCAGCCCGGTGACGATGTGGCATCAGGCTTACGCCGAGGCGGCCAGGATCATGCGGCATGAGTTCTGGGTCGCCGACATGGCCGATGTCGACTGGGACGAGATCCAGGACCAGTACCGGCCGCTGCTGGATCGCATCACGACCAGAACCGAGTTCGGCGACGTGCTGTGGGAGCTGTTCGGCGAGCTCGGCACCTCGCACGCCTATGTCGTCGTGCCGGGCGGCGACTCGGGGGACGAGGTTGCGGCCCTGCTCGGGCGCGGATCTGGAGCAGACACCGGCGGGCTGGCGGATCGCCAGGATCGTCAGGGGCGAGACGTCCGATCCGCGGGCGCGCTCGCCGCTGGCCGCGCCGGGATCGCGCATCGCGGCCGGCGACGTGCTGCTCGCTGTCGATGGCCAGCGGGTCGGGCCGGACGGGCCGGGTCCGCTGCTGACCGGCACGGCGGGCAAGCCGGTCGAGCTGACCGTGGCGGCCGGCGGCGCGGGCGGCGAGCGCCGCAGTGCCGCCGTCGTGCCGCTCAGCAGCGACAAGCGGCTGCGCTACCAGGACTGGGTGAGCCGCAAGCGCGCCGAGGTCCGCGAGCTGGCCGACGGCCAGATCGGCTACCTGCATGTGCCGGACATGGTGAGCGAGGGCTGGGCCGACTTCCACCGTGATCTGCGGAACGAGATGCTCCGGGACGCGCTCATCATCGACGTCCGGGGCAACTCCGGCGGCCACACCTCGCAGCTGATCGTGGAGAAGCTGGCCAGGCGAGTGATCGCCTGGGATGTGCCGCGGGGCCTGCTGCCGTCGACGTACCCCGAGGACGCTCCGCGCGGGCCCGTCATCGCGCTGTCCGATGAATGTGCCGGGTCGGATGGCGACATCGTGACCGCTGCCATCCGCATTCTGCGCCTCGGGCCAGTCGTGGGCGCGCGGACCTGGGGCGGCGTCGTCGGTTACGACGACGTGCACGAGCTGGTGGACGGCACCTGCATGACGGTGCCGAAGCTGGCTTTCTGGATGAACGGCTTCGGCTGGGGGGTGGAGAACCACGGCGTCGACCCGGACGTCGAGGTGATTCCGACGCCGGGGGACTGGGCGGCCGGGCGCGATGTGCAGCTGGAGACCGCGGTCAGGCTGGCGCTGGAGGCGCTCACCGTCACCCCGGCGGTACGGCCGCCGGATCCGGCCACCCGGCCGTCCCGCCGCCGGCCGCCGCTACCGCCCCGGTCGCGCTGACCCTGTGTTGCTGGCGCTGTGTTGCTGACCCTGTGCTGCTGACGCTGTGTGGCCGGACCCGTGTCGCTAATCCCCGGTCGCGCTGACACCATGCCGGTCCGCCACCTCGTCTGGGATATGGACGGCACCCTGCTGGACTCCGGCGTCGCGGTGCCGGTCTCGTTCGTTGCCGCGGTGCGCCGGCTGGGCGGCCCGCAGCTGCGTCCTGAGGACGTGGTCGCGAGCTACGCCCGTGGCCCGTCAGACGTGCTGCTGGCTCACCTGCTCGGCCGCGACCTGGCCGCCGGTGAGTCGGAGGTGTACTACGAGGAACTGTCTGGTGCCACCGTGCTGCCGTATCCAGGCATCCTTGACGTGCTCGGCGCCCTGCGGGCGGGCGGCCAGCCGGTCGCGGTGTTCACCGGCGCCAGCCATCGAGCCGCGTCCATGCTGCTGGCCGGCGCCGGAATCAGCGTGGACGTGCTCGTCGGCGGAGATGAGATAGAGCGGCCCAAGCCGGCTGGCGACGGCCTGCTGCTGGCGGCCCGCCGGCTCGGCGCTGCCGCTGCCGACCTCGCCTACATTGGCGATGCGCCCAACGACCTGCGCGCTGCCAGCGCAGTCGGAGCGGTCAGCGCCGCGGCGGGATGGGGGCACCAGTACGAGAGCTCAGCACCCGCTGATGTCACGCTGGCGGCGCCGCGCGACGCACTGGCACTGGTGGCCGACGGCCTCGCCGGGCCCGGCGAGGCGGGCTGAGCCAGGCGGGCTGAGCGAGGCGGGCTGAGCGAGGCGTCGGCTGAGCGAGGCGGGCTGAACTGGCGCCGCCCGGCCGGGCTGGTCTCAGAGGGACGTGGTGTAGCCGGACAGCCAGTGGACCTGCAGCCAGGTGATGGCACTGGCCCAGGCTCCGGAGACTTCCAGCACTCCGACCACGATCAGCAGGACGCCGCCGACCCGGGTGATCGTCCGGGCGTGCCGCCGCGCGAAGCCGAATACGTTGACCCCGCGCTGGAACGCGAACGCCACGATCAGGAACGGGATGCCGATTCCCAGCGCGTACACGAAGGCGAGCAGGCCGCCCCGCAGCGCGGTCCCGCTGGTGCTGCCGAGGAGCAGGACGGCGCTCAGCGTCGGGCCGCGTGCACGGCGTCCAGCCGAGGCCGAACAGGACACCGAGCAGCGGCGCTCCGGCCAGGCCGGCCCGCGGTCGCAGGCCCGGTTTCACGATCCGGCCGGCGAAGCTGAACCGGTCGAACAGCCCGATGAACAGCAGGCCGAGCACGATGATGAGGACGCCGAGGATCTGGGTGAGCCCTTCGCGGTGGCGCAGGAGAGCGTCTCCGACGCTGGCGGCGGTCACGCCCTCCAGCGCGAACAGGACGGAGAACCCCAGCACGAACAGCAGCGTGCCCAGCATGACCCGGCCGCGGGGTGGCTGCCCGGAGACGGCCGTACCCGCGGCTCCCGCTCCGTTGCCCGTGCTGATCCCCGCAGTGTTAGGAGTGCCAGCCGCGTCAGCTGCGGCGGCCGGACTCGAGTTCCCGGACCTGACGCCAGGCCCGGCTGCGCCGGCCACCGCGACTGCCGGGCTGAGGCTGAGCGAGCCTGCGGCGACGGCCTGGCCGGCCTCCGCCGTCGCGCCGCCTGACGCACCGCGGCCGTTCGCGGCCGCGCCGGACATGCCGGTGAGGTACGAGAGGTAACCGGGAACCAGCGGCAGGCAGCATGGCGACATGAAGGTGATCGCCCCGGCGGCAGCCGCGACCGGAATAGCCAGCAGTACCGGGCCGGACAGGATCAGGTGCTCGACTCCGCCGCCCACCGCCGCCCTCCCTTGGTCCGCTCGATCGCATCTAAGCTACTCGGGCTGACCCGGTGAGATGGGCCGGGGTCGCAACCTGCTGGCTGGCAAGTTCGAGAGCCGCTGCGGCGGCGCCTCTGCTTGCTGCCAGCAGCGGCAGCCGGACGGCCGGGCTCGGGATCTCGCCCAGCCCGTGCAGCACGGCCTTGATCACGACCGGGTTGGGCTCGGCGAACAGCGCGCGGGACAGCGGCACGAGGCTGTGCCCTAGCTGGCGCGCCTCGGCCACCTCGCCGTCGCGCCAGAGGCTGACCAGCCGGGCGAAGTCGGCGGTCCGCACATGGGCCGAGGCCAGGATCCCGCCGTCAGCGCCGAGCGCGAGCAGCGGCGAGATGACCGGGTCATCGCCGCCGAGAACCGCGAAGCCGCCGGGCCGCCCGGCCATCATCGCCACCGTGTCCTGGTCTACAGATCCGGCCGCGTGCTTGACCCCGCCGATGCCGGGCACGGTCGCAAGCTGCGCCAGCGCCGGCCAGCTGAGAGGCTGCCCGGTGCGGTAGGGCACGTTATAGACAAGGACGGGAACGGGGCTGACCGCAGCCAGCGCCCTGAAATGCTCGAGCACGCCAGCCTCGCCGGGCCGGACGTAGTACGGCACGACGACGAGGGCCGCGCTGACGCCGGGATAGTCCCTCAGGCGAGTCAGCGCTTCCGCGGACCTGGCGGTGTCGTTGGTCCCGGCGCCGGCGATGAGCGGCGCTCCCCGGTCGCGGCAGACCTGGCTGCAGATCTGCAGGACGGTCGCGCGCTCCTGGTCGCTGAGAGTCGCGGTCTCAGCGGTCGTGCCGAGTGCGACGATGCCGGTCGCGCCGTCATCCAGGACGCGGTGCGCCAGCCGCTCCAGCACAGCGGCGGCCAGCTCGCCGTCCTGCCTGAACGGCGTGATCAGCGGAACGAAAAGACCGGTCAGTTCTCCCATGCAACGATCCTGGCTGACGAGGATTAGGCAGGTCCAGTTCAGCTTTCTGGCTCTGATACGTAAGCTGAGCTGATGCTTGACGTGCGGAAGATGGACCTGCTTCGCGAGCTGGCGCGCCTGGGCACGATCGCGGCGGTGGCGCAGGCGCGGTTCTGCACCCCGTCGGCGGTGTCCCAGCAGCTCAGCGCCCTGGAACGGGAAGCCGGCGTGCCACTGATCCGGCGCAGCGGCCGCGGGGTGGAGCTGACGGCAGCCGGAACCGAGCTGGCTGAGCGGACCGGGCCAGTCCTGGCGCTGCTCGAGCAGGCCAGCGCGGCACTCGCGGCGACCCGCGGTGAGATCGCCGGCGAGCTGCGCATCGGGGTGTTCCCGACCGCCGTCAGGACGGTGCTTCCGGCAGCCCTGGTCACTCTGGGCGCGGAGCACCCGCGGCTGGAGCTGCGAGTGACCGAGCTCGACCCGGCCGGAGTGCCGGACGCCCTCCGGACCGGGGTGCTCGACATCGCCCTCGTGCACGAGTACGACTACGTGCCCGCCGAGCCCGATCCGGCCCTGGCCTGCTGGCCGCTGCTGGACGAAACGATCTTCCTCGCCTCGGCCGCCAGGCCGCCGGACGGCAGCGGGCACGCTCCCGGCGGCAGGCTGGCGCCGCGGACCCGGCCTGCGAGGGCCGGCGGGTGCGTGCAGGCGGGGGAAGTGCCGGCGGGTGAACGGCAGCGGGGGCAGTGCGGCGGGGGAAGTGGCGGCGGGGGAGTGGCGGCGGGGGAAGTGGCGGCGGGTGAAGTGCAGGCGGGGGAAGTGCCGGGTGAGAGGCCGGCCGGTGAACTGGCCGGCCGACCCGGTACTGGCGTGCCGGGAGCAGCCGTGGATCGCCGCCAGTCCCGGCACGCTGTGCCACCTGATGACGGTCCGGCTCTGCCAGGCGGCGGGGTTCACGCCGCGCGTCCGGCATTACGCCGACGATTTCGCTGCCGTGCTCACGCTGGTGGCCGCCGGCCAGGGCGTAGCGCTGGTGCCGGAGCTGGCGCTCGGCGACAGCCCCGCCGGCATTCGCCTGGCCCCGCTGACCGCCCGCAGGCGGACGCTCATTGCCTGCCGCAGCGGAGCCGCCGGCCATCCCGCGATCAGCGCGTTCACGGCGGCGATCCGGGCGGCGACCGCCGCCTACCGCGGCCCCGGGCCAACACTGTGACAGTTCCAGGGCAACAAAAGGGGCATAATGCCGCTCCTGGTAACCGGAAGTGTCACAGTGTGACCCGAGCGGCTAGCTCCCGGCGGCGATGGCGGCTCCGGGCCGAGACCGGCCGGCCCGTGAGGTCGTCCACCAGCGGAATCCGGCCCGCTCGGCGGCCGTCCACGCTGTCGTGGTCAGCGAGGTAGAGGCCGGCCGCCAGCGGAACGAACGCGGCGATGGCGACCGTCGTGTACGGCAGGATCCGCGTGAGCACCGCGGTGGCGGCGGGGGAGCCGGCGGCCTGCGACCCGGCAGCTGCCGGCGCGGCAGTCCTGGCGACGCGCACGGCCAGGTAGGCGGCACCGGCCAGCAGCGCGAACACGACGAGGAAGGCCAGGCCGTGCACGCTGAACGGCCCGGCCCCGGTCAGCCAGTGACTGCCGAGCGGCGTCGTCAGCAGATCCCTGGTCAGCAGGCCGTTCGCGTGGCCGTCCACGGTCCGGGACAGGAAGAGCCGGTACATGACGCTGAAGAACGGCAGCTGCAGCAGCATCGGCAGGCAGCCGGCCAGCATGCTGCCGCCTTCCGCCCGGTACAGCGCGGTCAGCTCCTGCTGCAGCCGGTCCGGCTGGCGCGCGTAGCGGGCGCGCAGGGCGGCGATCCGCGGCTGCAGCGCGGACATGCGCGCCTGCCCGCGGAACGCGTGATAGCTGAGCGGGGAGAGCAGCAGCCGGACGGCCGCGGTGAACACGATAATCGCGGCGGCCGTGGCGAGCCCGGCTCCGAGCGGGGTGGTGAGTACGTGAGCGAGCGTGCTGACAATCAGGTAGGCAGCGCCCATCGGGGCGTTGAGAAATCCGAGCATGACAAGACCCTCCAGCGGGTTTGAGACGGAATGAGCTGGAGGCGGCCGTACTCAAGCTGCCGCGGGACGCGGTGAGATCAGGCGGCCGCCGGGGCCGCCGAGGGTGCTCTCGGCCGGGCGCGGCCTGCCGCGTCCGGGTTGAGCTGGCGCTGGAACACAGCGCTGCGGGACTTCCGGCGCAAGGCAGCGGCGCGCTGGAGCAGCGGGCCGGCCTGCAGGGCGCTCGCCAGCCCGGCGGACCGGGCCAGCAGTGCGCTGATGGCTCCGGCGAGGGCGACGGCGCCCAGCGCCATCAGCCCGGACGGGAGCGAGAAAGCTGGCTGCCAGCAGGCAGCGATGACCGCGGCCGCGATGGCCCCCAGCATGGCGAGCGGGATCGCGGCGGCGGTCCGGCGGGTGCTGACGCTCCGCATGCCGCCTACGGTACTCGCCTGGTAGCCAGGCGGTACATGGCGAGACTGCGGCGCTCCAGGCGGAGCGCCGCAGTCTTCAGCCCGGCCGCGCTAGGCTCGCGCGCCCCGCCGGTAGGCAACCAGCGACCAGATGATGAACACATCGACTCCGATCAGGACGATGGACCACACCGGGTAGTACGGCAGCACCAGGAAGCTGGCCACGGCGCTCAGCGTCGCCAGGATGACCCCGACAACGCGAGCCCAGGTCATGCCGAGCAGGACGCACACGCCCGCGAGGAACACCACCGCCCCGAGTATGAGCTGAGTCCAGCCCCAGTTGTGGATGGACCAGTTATAGGCGTAGCCGCTCGGCGCGATGAAGAAGGCCCGCTTGAGGACCATCGCCAGTCCGGCCAGAAAATCGTACACACCGGCCAGGATCATCAGGATTCCGGCGAGTATCGCGCCGGCGTGGCCGCGACCGCCGCCCCGCCGCCGGTCTACCTCGCCCCTGCCCCGCTCGTATCCGGCCTGGTACTCGGTGGTACCCGCGGCCGACCGCCCCTGTGTGCTCATGTGCTGCCTCCCTGACGCGAACTGAGACAGTGCCCCTGCGTCTTCGACGCTACGGACGGCTGTCCTGGCGCGGCATCATCCGGCTCGGGTGAACCTAACTGCCCCGGTTGCGTCCGGCCGGGCGCCGCGGTGCCGGTCGCTGCTTCGGCGGCCGCGGAACCGTTGCCCTGATCCGCCGATTTACCCTGGTCGGCCTGATCGTCCTGGGCCGGTGTCTCGGCCAGCCCTGCTGCCTCCTCGAGTTCGGCAGCCAGCGGCTGGTACAGGTCCCGCGCCATGCCGACGGCTCGGGTGGTGTAGGCGCGTTCGCGGCGGAGGTCCAGGGTGAAGGCCAGCCACCAGGTAAGGACCGCGCTGAACCGGTTGCGGAAGCCGGTGAGGAACCCGATGTGGATGAACAGCCAGGCCAGCCAGCCGGCGAAGCCGGACAGCCGGACCGGGCCGGCCGACACCACGGCGCTGCCGCGGGAGATATAGGCGGCCGAGCCGAAGTCGCGGTACCGGAAGGACCTGGCGGTCACCTGCCCGGCCAGCTCGCGGCGGATCCGGCGGCCGGTGTAGTAGCCGCTCTGCATGGCGACCTCGGCGACGCCCGGCAGCTTGCGCAGGCTCATCATGTCGCCGATGACCGAGATCTCCGGATGGCCGGGAATCGTCAGGTCGTCCTGCACCACGATCCGGCCGCACCGGTCCTGCTCGGCCCCGGTGGCCCTGGCGACGGCCGCGGCCAGCGGCGGAGCCTCGACGCCGGCGGTCCACAGCACGGTGCCGACGCGATGCCTGACCTCGTTGCCATCGCTGTCCCTGACGGTCAGGCCGTCGAGGTCGATGTCGGTCACCAGTGATTTCATCTGGAGCTCAACGCCCAGGCCGCTGAGCGCCTCGGCGGCTTTGCCCGACAGGCGCTTGCCGAACGCGGCCAGCGGCGCGTCGCCACCGTCGAACAGCAGCACCCGGGCATCCTCGGGCTGGATCTTCCGGTATTCCGAGCGCAGCGTCTTGGTGGCGAGCTCGCGGATCTGACCTGCCAGCTCCACACCCGTCGGCCCGGCGCCTACCAGCGCGAACGTGAGCCATCGGCGCTGCTCGTCGGCGTCCGCGGCCGTCTCGGCCATCTCGAAAGCGCCGAAGACCCGCCGCCTGATCGTGAGGGCGTCCGAGATCGTCTTCATGCCGGGCGCGAGCGCCGCGAAGTTGTCATGCCCGAAATACGACTGCCGGACCCCGGCCGCGATGATGAGCTGGTCGTAGCCGAGCTCAATCTGCTCGCCCATCGGCCGGCGGCAGATCAGCACGCGCCGGTCGGCATCGATATCGACGACCTCGGATGCGATGCAGTCGACGTTGCGGTGGTCGCGCAGGAGCTGCCGCAGCGGAGCGGTGATCTGGCCCTCCGACAGGATCCCGGTCGCGCACTGATACAGCAGCGGCTGGAACACATGCTGGGCGGTGCGGTCGACCATGGTTACCGAGAACGGGCCCTCGCCAAGTGCGCGGGCGGTGAACAGCCCGGCGAAGCCGCCGCCGACGATGACGACGCGCGGCTGCGTGTCCTGCTCGGTCTTGTGCTGTTCTGCGTCAGGCACAGGTCCTCGTTCCCGCTCGCGGTGCGCTCAGGGTGCTCAGGCCGCCGGATCGTGCCAGGGCACGTGGTCGGGCAGCAGCGCGTCGGCTTCCTTGGGCCCCCAGCTGCCGCGGGCGTAGGTGTGAACGGGAACGACGTTGCCGAGCACGGGGTCGACGACCCGCCAGGCGGCCTCGACGGTCTCCTGACGGGCGAACAGCCAGCGCTCGCCGGACAGCGCCGCGCCGATCAGCCGGTCGTAGGGCCGCATGTCGGCGCCGGGCTGCTCGGCGAAGGACAGATCCTCCTCCTGCGGCGCTGCCAGCCGGCGCCCTGCTTCTTGCCGACAAGGCTCAGGCCGACCTCGGTCGTCCGGGCCAGATCCGGAAGCGCAGGCTGTTCGACGACCGCCGACGGGGCCAGGCCGAACACGTCGTGCGGCGGGCGGCGGAACCGGAGGCTGATCTCGGTCGCCGTGACCGGCATGCACTTGCCGGCCCGGATGACGACCGGGACGTCCGCCCACCGCCACGAGTCGGCGGCCGTGCGGAGCGCGACGTAGGTCTCCGTGCTGGACTGCGGGCTGACCCCGTCGACCTGGAGGTAGCCCTCGTACTGACCGCGGACGGTGTCCTCGGCGCCGAGCGGCCGCAGCGCGCCGATGAGCTGTGACTTGGACTCCCGCCAGGCGGTCCATTCCCCGGCCGTCCGGCGGGTCGGCCAGCACGCTGGCCAGGACCTGGAGCATGTGGTTCTGCACGACGTCCCTGATCGCGCCGGTCTTGTCGTAGAAGCTGCCGCGGTCGGCGACGTCGAACGCCTCGGCCATGGTGATCTGAATGCTCTCGACGTAGGTCCGGTTCAGCAGCGGCTCGAGCACCGAGTTGGCGAACCGGACGAACAGCAGGTTCTCCACCGGGTCCAGCCCGAGCCAGTGATCGACCCGGTAGATGTCGTCCTCGGCGAAGTACTGGTGCATGGTCGCGTTGAGCTGCTGCGCGCTTCGCAGATCGGTGCCGAACGGCTTCTCCACCATGACCCGCGCGCCGTCAGCGCGGCCCGCGCCGGCGATGCCCTCGCGCGATCCGGCCGAACAGCGGCGGCGGCACCTCCAGGTAGAACAGGACGCTGCTGGCCTGACTGCCAACCGCGTCGGACATGGCCCGGTACGTCGCGTCGTCGCCGAGGTCGCCGTCGACGTACTTCAGCAGGCTGAGCATCTTGGTAGCCGCCGGGCTGCCCGGATCGATGCCGTTCAGCTTGAGCGAGGCCACGGCGTAGTCGCGGAACTGCTGCAGGCCCCAGCCGCTCTTGGCCACGCCGATCACCGGCATGTCCAGTACGCCGCGCTCGGCCAGCCCGACCAGCGCCGGGAACGTCTCGAGCTTGGCCAGGTCCCCGGTGGCGCCGAAGATCACCAGTGCGCCCGCGCGATCGTCTGTCATGTCCGCTCCCGTCCCGGCTGCCTGCACAGTGGTCCCCTAGTCTCATCTGACCCCGCCAGCCCGCATCGCACGCCACCCGCTCCGGGTGATGCTGGCCCTGCGGCAGGTCACCTGGCCTGCGCCGGGGGATGCGCAGAGCTCGGGCTGACGGAGCCTTCCGTCCGGCGGACCGCCGCCGCCTCAGAAGATGGCGATCGGGTTGACCGGCGAGCCGGTGCCGTCGGGCAGGCGCAGCGGCGCGATGACGCACAGAAATGACCAGCGTCCGGCTGACTCGCACACGCTGACGAGATCCTCGAACTGCAGGTAGTCAAGCAGCATGAGGCCGAGGGCGGGCAGCGCCAGCACGTGCACGGGAAAGTCGACGCCGTCGGCCGCGCTCGGCGCCGTGTCGTTGTTGCTGTCGCTGCCGAGTATCGCGATCTGGCGCTCGCCCAGCAGTTCGAGCACCGAGGGGTGCAGCCCGGCGCGGCTCGCCGCAGCGTCCCAGGGGCCGAGCCGGTTGCGCCTGCGCCGGTGCCCGACCCGGATGAAGAGCAGGTCGCCAGGGCCGACGCGGATCTGCTGGGCCTCCTCGGCGCGGGTCACGTCCTCGACGGTGACGTGCTCGCCCGGCTCCAGCCACTCCACGCCGCGCAGCCGCGGGATGTCGAGCAGCACGCCCCGTCCGGCGATGCCCTGGCCAGCCAGGTCGACGGACAGGTTGCCGGGATCCGGCGCGACGCCGTTGTACAGCACGCCGTCGTAGGTGACGTGACAGAGCGCGTCCAGGTGGCTGTCGGCATTGCCGTGCACGTGCAGGAACAGGGTGTCCATGGCGAAGTCGAGTCCGTGGCGGCTGCCTGGCCGCGGCGGCGGGGTGGGTGAGGTCGTCCACCCAGGGCTCCGGGTTGTCCGCGGCCGCCTCGCCCTCGACCGGAGCCGCGAGTGAGACTGTCCGCCCGTCGCGCACGCTGCTCGCGGCAGCCGCTATCCGCTGCGGTGTCAGGTAATTCAGCGCGCCGCGCCGGTCATCGGCACCCCAGGGTGCCAGCGCGCGGACCCGCTGGTAGAGCGCCCGGAAGTCCGCAGCGCTGAGCCGGAGATCGGGTGGGGTCAGGCGAGCAGCAGCCGGGCGGCCCTCAGGCGGACCGCCCGGCATGCTGCTGCTGCCAGGTTCTGCTGACGACACTCAGGCGTGCGCGTGAACGCCGTTGTGGTGGTGCTGCTGCCAGGCGCTGGCGCCGGCGACAGTCGCTGCCTTGGTCTGGCCCCACTTGTGCTTGACTACCTCGCTCGGCGGCACTTCCAGCTCGCGGAACCACTGCCGGGTGGCGGAGAACATCGCGGTCCCGCCGACAATCATGCCGGTGATGCCGATGATGCTGCCGGCGCCGATCAGGCAGGCGCCCACGATCATCGGGGTGCTGTTCAGCTTGAACCCGTTCGCTGTGTACTGAAGACCGTTGTTCATTGCGTCCTTCCTGGCTTTTGTAGGAGACCCTGTCCGTTCCCGCACCGGGGAGGGCAGCGTCATCCCTAGCGGGTGATTGACTAGGTGAGACGGTCAGCGATGTGCTCGCCGACCCGGATGGCGTTCGCCATCGCGGTCAGCGCCGGGTTCACGGCGCCGATGCTCGGGAAGAAGCTGGTGTCCGTCACGTAGAGGTTGTCGACCTCGTGGGCACGGCAGTTGACGTCGAGCACCGAGGTGGCGGGATCGGTGCCGAACCGGCAGGTGCCTGCCTGGTGGGCGACACCGGCAATCGCGACGTCCATGTCCATGTAAAAGTTCTTGTGCAGTATGTGGTGATCGGCCATGCCGATGTGGTTGAGGATCTTCCTGAACTCGTTGTAGAGCCCGTCGGCCTCGTGGTCGTTGGTCGCGGTGTAGCTGAGGTGCACGTTCCCGCCGGAGTCGATGGTGACGCGGTTATCCGCCCTGGGCAGGTCCTCCGTCGTCAGCCAGAAGTCCACCGCGTGCCGCGCGACCTCCTCCAGGCTCATCTTCGGCGCCAGCTTCGTCAGGTGCGGCTCCTCGCCTTTCATCGCCATGGCGTTCGACTTGCCGAGCATCTGGATGTTGCCGAGCGGCCACTCGTTGTCTGCCCCGGCCAGGTAGAAGTCATTGAGCGCCAGCGTCTTCTGGAACACCGTGTCGTTGGGCTCCTTGCCCAGCGCCACCGCGGCCTTGCTGTTGTGGAACATGTAGTTGCGCCCGACCTGGTCGGAGCCATTGGCCAGGCCCGCGGGATGCGCGTCTGACGCCGACCGCAGCAGGATCTTCGCGGAGTTGGCGGCGCCGGCGGCGAGCACCACGATGCCGGCCTGGTAGACCTCCTGCTGGCCGTCGCGGGACACCACGACGCCGGTGACTGTCCGCCCGGACGGATCGGTCTCCAGCCGGATGACCTCGGAGTCCACCTGCAGCGTCACGTTCGGCTGGCTCAGCAGCGGCCGGATGCTGATCACGTCCGCATCGGCCTTGGCGTGCACCAGGCACGGGTAGCCATCGCAGGTCGCGCACCGGACGCAGTGGCTGGCGGGGCGGTCGGCTTCATTGAGCAGGATCCCGCATGGCGCCGGGAACGGGTGGTACCCGCCGGATGTCAGCGCATCAGCGATCTGCTGGATCCTCGGCTCGTGCGAGACGGCCGGCCACGGATACTGCTTCGACCAGGATCCCTCGGTCGGGTCCGTGCCGTGCTCGCCGTGCACCTGGTACAGCCATTCGGCCCTGGTGTACCACGGCTCGAACTCGGCGTAGCTCAGCGGCCAGGCGGGGGAGACGCCGTCGGCGTGCCACAGCTCGCCGAAATCGCACGGCCGGAGCCGGTAGAGAGCGGCCCCGTAGAGCTTGGTGGCGCCGCCGACAAAATAGTGCACCTGCGGCTGAAACGGCTTGCCGTCTCCGTCATACCAGGTATCGGGCGATATGTACCGGCCGTCGACGAACACCGGGCCCGGGTCCCAGTTCTCCAGTTCGCGGGTCAGGAAGTTACCCCGCTCTAGCAGCAGGATCCGCTTGCCGGTCGGCGCGAGCGTATGGGCGAGCGTGCCGCCACCAGCGCCGGTCCCGATGACGATGACGTCGTACTCTGCTGGCACTCGTTCCCCCCAGTGGTGCCCGGTGCGCGGCCGGTACGTGCCACGCTCCGCGTCTGTACCCGCGCTGGCGTCATCCGGGCCGGGTGATTTTGCCCGGCTGGTGCCGAACGCGAGGTCGGCTGGCCCGGCCGGGAGGCTGATCACCCGGGCCGGGTGAGGTAATCCTCCCGCCGGCGGCGAGACCATGACTACGACTGCGGGGAGGGAGCTGAACCATGCCCACTACGGCCTGGCGATTTCTCGGTACCGAGGGTGCCGACAACGCTGTACTCAAGATCAAGCAGCTGAACGACGCTGACCTGATCAATGTCATGGACGTCGCGGTGATGCGGTGGCCGGAGCATTCCTCTTCGCCCATCACGCAGGAGCACGTCACCGAGGAGGGCGGCAAGGTCGCCGCGATGGTGCACAAGATGCGCCACGGTGCCATCGACGGCCAGATGCTCGATACCGTCAAGGGCGACATGCGACCCGGCACCTCGGCGATGGTGCTGCTGAGCTCGAACGCCGAGATTGATGCCGTGGTGCATGCCTTCGAGGGCCAGCCCATGGAGCTCATCAGGACCGATCTGTCGGTACCTGACCAGGACCGGCTGCGACTGGCAGTCAACCAGTTCCGGGCGCAAGAGGGCGGAGACAACATGATCTGACCAGGCCCGGTACTGCTGAATGCTGCATATCCGGGTGGTAAGCCCGCCCGCTGTGACCGGACGCCTGCTCGCGCTCCTCCGCGCTGATGACGGCGTCATCAACCTGGTCGTGCTGCCCGCGGCCGCACCCGGTGAGGCTGGCACGCAGGCGGCCGACGCCGTGCAGTTCGACGTCTCCAGCGCGGGCGCCAACGCCGTGCTGCGCCAGCTGCGGGACCTCGGCCTGGACCGGACCAGCTCGATCATCATCGAGACCGTCGACGCGGCGATCACCAGCCCGGCGAGCCGGCCCGCCCGGCGGCCGGCCTCGCACGGTGAGCGGGCGCCGGTCTGGGAGCTGATCGAGGCCCGGATCGCCGACGACGCGCGGTACCCGCCGAGCTTCTTCGTGCTGCTGGTCCTGGCGGCGCTGATCGGAGCCTGCGGCATCTTCACCAACTCGCAGACGCTCATCGTGGGCGCGATGGTGGTCGGGCCCGAGTACAGCGCCATCATCTCGGTCGCGCTCGGCCTGGAGCGTCGCAATCCCCGCCCAGTCGGCCGGGGGCTGCTGGTCCTGCTGCTCGGATTCCTCGGCGCGATCGCGGTGACGCTGCTGTTCGCGCTCTGCATTCGCGGGCTGGGCAAGGCGCCGGAGCCGTACCTGCACGGGGTCAGGCCGGTCTCGGACCTGATCAACTCGCCCAACCTGTTCTCACTGATCGTCGCCGTCGTGGCCGGGCTGGTCGGCGTGGTGTCGCTGACCGAGTCCAGGACTGGTGCGCTGATCGGCGTCTTTATCTCGGTCACCACCATCCCGGCCGCTGCCGACATCGCCCTCTCGACCGCTTTCGGGGCCTGGCACGAGGCCGTGGGGTCGCTGATGCAGCTGCTGCTGAACGTCGGCGTGCTGATCGTGGTCGGCGCGCTGGCCCTGCGCGGGCAGCGCCTGATCTGGCGCCGGTGGACGGCGCGCCCGCCCGTGCCCCCGGTACCGCCAGTGCCTGCCGCCGACTAGCCGGACTGGTCCAGCAGCTCGCAGTAACGGCCGCCGGCCGCGATCAGCTCCCGATGGGTGCCGCGCTCGACGACCAGGCCGCGGTCGAGCACGACGATCTCGTCTAGCTGCTCGAGGCCGGTGAGCTCGTGCGTGATGAGCAGGGTGGACCGGCCCGCGGTCACGGCCAGCAGATCGGCCATCAGCGCCGTGCCGGTCTCCTCGTCCAGGCTGGCTGTCGGCTCGTCCAGGATCAGCACCGCCGGATCAGCGAGCAGTGCCCTGGCCAGCGCGATGCGCTGCCTCTCGCCGCCGGAAATGGCCGCTCCCCGTGCACCGACCAGGGTCTGCAGGCCGTCGGGCAGCGTGCTGATCCAGGGCAGCAGCCGGGCCCGGTCGGCGGCATCGGTCAGCTCGCTGTCGGTGGCGTCCGGCCGGGCCAGCCGCAGATTGGCCGCGATGGTGGTGGCGAAGATGTGCGGGTCCTGCGGGCAGCCGCCGATGATGGTGCGGACCTGGTCGGCGTCGAAGCTGGCCAGCTCCTGGCCGCAGAGCGTGGCGCTGCCGGCGGCCAGGCTGACGAACCGAAGCAGCACGGCCGCGGCCGTCGACTTGCCCGCGCCGTTCGGCCCGACGAGTGCGACGCGCCGTCCCGGCGTCAGGTCCAGGTCCAGGTCGCTGAGGGCGAGCGGGCCGTCTGGCCGGTAGCGCACGCAGGCACCGCGCAGCTCGACAGTCACCGGTCCGGCCGGGACCGGCCGCGGCCCGGCGGGCTCGGCGACCGGGTCAGGGGAATCGAGGACGGCGCAGATCCGGCGGCCGGCCGTGCGCGCCTGCCCGAGCTGCAGCGCGGCGGCCGGGAGCGCGGTGACTGCCTCGAACGCCGCCAGCGCGGTAAGCGTGATGACAGCGAGCGGGACCCGGCTGAGCGTGCCGGACCCGACCGCGGCGACGCCGGCGACCAGCACGCCCCACAGGGTCAGGCCGGCGGCAAGCGAGCCCAGGCCGGCACCGAGCCCGGCGGCATGCGCGGACCGGCGGGCGAGGGTGGTCAGCTCGGCGTCGGCGGCGCCGACCCGGTCCAGCGCCGCCTGCTCGGCACCGAACGCGTGCAGGTCAGCGGAGCCGGCCAGCAGATTCGCCAGCGTCCCCGCCAGCGCTCCTCTGGCCGGGCTGGTGCGCCTGCGGGAGCGGCGGTCCGCGGCAGCGCCGATGATCGGGACCGCGATCGCGGCGGCCAGCAGCCCGGCCGCCAGCACGCCGCCGGCCGGGACCAGGATGAGCAGGCAGGCAGTGACCGCGCCCGCGCCGACCAGCGCGGCCGTCAGCGGTGGCGAGATGCCGCGGATGAACAGTTCCTGCGCGGAATCAACGTCGCAGACCAGCCGGGCGAGCAGATCGCCGGCCGAGAACGCGCGCAGCCCGGCTGGCGCCAGGCGCTCCAGTCGCTGGTACACCGCGACCCGCAGGTCGGCCAGCACGCGGAAGGCGGCATCGTGTGTGCCAACGCGCTCGCCGTAGCGGAACACGCCCCGGCCGACGCTGAACGCCCGCACCGCGACCACAGCGCCGGTGATGGCCACGATGCTGGGGTGCTGTGAGGCGCGGGCGAGCAGGAAACCAGAGGTGGCCAGCAGTGCGACCGCGCATCCGGTGGCGGCGGCTCCGGCGGCTACCGCGAGCGCGAGCCGTCCCCGCATCGGCCGGGCGAGCCGCAGCAGGCGCAGCAGCGGCTCCGCGTCACGACGTGACCGGCGCGGTGCGCGCCCGCGCCGCACTGGGCGCACGGGTCTCATGCGGCATGCTGGGCAGCCGGGGCGTCCCGCTGTCAGCAGGCCAGCTGAGCGGGCGGCTCACGACGTTGCCGCCCCTGGCACCGCGAGCCGGGTGTGGCGTGGCTGCGAATGCCCGGGCAGCGCAGCGCCGCGCTGCGCGGGATCTGGCCGCACGTGCTCGACCGGCGCGGGGTCGAGCCGCCCGCGGTCGAGCAGCAGGACCCGGCTGGCCGGCAGCTGCAGCCGGTGGCTGATCATCACCACCGTGCGCCCGGCCAGCGCCGTGCCAAGCACCTCCAGGATGTCTCTCGCGGTCACCGGGTCCAGGTGCTCGACCGGCTCGTCGAGCAGCACCAGCGGCGCATCCCGCAGGAACGCCCTGGCCAGGGCGAGCCGCTGGCGCTGGCCGGCGGACAGCTCGAGTGCGCGTTCGCTGAGCAGGGCGCTGAAGCCGCCCGGCAGCGCCGCGATGAAGTCTTCGGCCCCCGCCAGTCGCGCGGCCTGCGCGATCGCGGAGTCAGTAGCGGCCGGCGCGCCGAGCGCGATGTTCTGCGCGATGGTCCCGGCGAACAGATACGGATGCTGCGGCACCCAGGCGATCTGCTGCCGCCACCAGCCGGCCGGGATCGCGGCGATGCTGGTGCCGCCAGCGGTGATCTCGCCGGAGGTGGGCTCGGTGAAGCGGAGCAGGAGCCCGAGCAGCGAGCTCTTGCCCGCTCCGCTGGGCCCGGTCAGCAGCACGTGCTCGCCCGGCCTGATGGTCGCGGTCACACCGTCAAGTGCGGGAACGTCGCGGCCCGGGATAGCGCAGGCTCACCGCCCGCAGCTCGATGGCGTCCCGGGCCAGGTCGGGCTGGCGCACCGGCCCGCCTGACCGCCCGTCCGCCGCAGGCAGCGCTGACTCGGGGAGTGGCGTGTCCAGGATCTGCAGGGCGCGTCCGGCTGCCGTCGCTCCCTCGGCGCTGGCGTGGAACTGGGCGCCGACGTTGCGCAGCGGCAGGTAGGCCTCGGGTGTCAGCAGCAGCACCAGCAGCGCGGTGTCGTAACCGAGGCGGCCGGCGAGCAGCCGCAGTCCGACCTCGACCGCGACCAGCGCGGTGGCCAGGGCACCGGCCAGCTCGAGCACCAGCGCCGACAGGAAGGCGACGCGCAGGGCCGCCATCGTCGCGCTGCGGTGCTGGTCAGTGGTTCTGCCGATCGCCGCGGCCTGTGCCTTCGCGCGGCCGAAGAGCTTCAGCGTGGGCAGCCCCTCGACGACGTCGAGGAAGTGGCCGCCGAGTGCGGCCAGCAGTCGCCACTGCCGGTCGGTGTGCGCCCTGGTGTACAGGCCGATCAGCACGCCGAACACCGGGATCAGCGGCAGCGTGACCGCGATCACCACGCCGGACAGCCAGTCCGCGGCCGTGATGCGGATGAGCACGGCTACCGGCACCAGGCAGCCGAGCACCAGCTGCGGCAGATAGCGGGCGAAGTACGGGTCGAGCGCGTCGAGTCCCCTCGTGGTCAGCGTGGTGATCTCGCCGGCCTGCTGCCCGGTGAGCCAGGCCGGCCCGAGTCGCAGCGCGTGCGCGGCGAGGCGCCGCCGGAGCTGCGACTTGACGGCCGCAGCGGCCCGCAGCGCGGCCGCCTCACCGCCGTAGGTCAGCGCCGCCCGCGCGGCCACGACGAGCAGCAGCGCTATCACCGTGCCGCGCAGGGCCGCCAGCCCGGTGCCGAGCGCGGCTCCCGACAGCGCACGCGCCAGCAGCGTCGCCTGCGCGAGCACCAGCGCCGTCGTGAGCAGGCCGAGTGCGACGGCGGAGATCAGGTACCCGCGAGCTGCGCTCGCGTACCGCAGCAGCCGCGGGTCGAACGGCCGCAGCCGCGCGCCGGGCTCCGGCTGCCGCCGGGAGCGATGCCGCCGGGAGCGATGCCGCCGGGCGCGAGCCCGCCGGGGTGCGGCCGGCTCGGCGTCCTGACGGTCAAAGTGTGCCTGCGCGGCTGCCGGACTCGACACGATCAGGCTCGCCCGCCGCGCCTGCCCTGGCCGGGCAGCAGGCGGCGCCAGCGCCTGCGGCTACGGCCGCGACCGGACGGCGGCGGAACGACGCGACCGGTCTGCGTCGCGCCCTGCCCTGCTTGTCCTGACGGCCCCGCCTGCTCGCTAGCCATCGCGGCGGTCGCGGACACTGCGGGCCGGGTGGTGAGCGACGGCCGGAAGGACTTGTCGCTGATCCGGCGGCGGAACACGTAGTACGTCCACGACTGGTATGCCAGCACGATCGGCAGAATCACCAGCGCGATGACCGTCATGACCTTGAGCGAGTACGGCGTGGAGGCACTGTTGTACACGGTGAGGCTGTAGGCCGGGTTGGTACTGGACACCATCACCCGCGGATACAGGTCCACGAAGATCGTGATGATCGACAGCGCGATCGCGATGGTCGTGGCCGTGAACGCCCAGCCCTCGTGGCCGCGCACGACCCCCCAGGCGAAGAGCACCGCGAGGATGGCGATGAACTCGACCGGGTTCAGGAAGGCGCCGCCGCCAGCCGTGACGTGCGTCCAGGCGATGAACGCCAGAACGAGCAGCGCGGTCAGCGGCGCGATCCGGCGGGCGAACTTCGCCGCCCGGTACCGCAGCGCGCCCTCGGTCTTCAGCGCGATGAACGTGGACCCGTGCAGCAGGCACAGCGACACAAGCGCGACGCCGGTCAGGATCGAGTACGGCTGCAGCAGGTCCCAGAAGTTGCCGGTGTACTCGTGGTTCGGGCCGATCGGCAGGCCGTGCAGCAGGTCGCCGAGCACGATCCCGATCAGCAGCGGTGCGAGGAAGCTCGCGACGATCAGCAGCCGGCTCCAGGTGCTGCGCCAGCGCTCCGCCGGGCTCTTGCCGCGGTACTCGAACGACACGCCGCGCACGATGAGCGCGACGAGCAGCAGGACGATCGCCAGGTAGGCGCCCGAGAACAGGGTCGCGTACCAGCCGGGGAACGCTGCGAACATCCCCGCGCCGGCGACGACGAGCCAGACCTCGTTCCCGTCCCAGAGGGGTCCGATGGTGCTCATCACCGCGCGCAGGCCGGCCTCGTCCTTGCCGAGCACGCCGTGCAGCATGCCGACGCCCATGTCGAAGCCCTCGAGCACGAAGAAGCCTGCCCACAGGACGGTGATCAGGATGAACCAGAGCGGGACGAATGCCATCAGTACTCCATCGCCGGGACGCGGTCACCGGACGGGGTCGGCGGTGGCGCCGGCCCCAGTTCCTTGCGCGAGTACCGCAGCATGAGCAGCAGGTCGACGGTCCCGAGCGTGCCGTAGAGCAGCACGAACACGGTCAGGCTGATGATGAGCTGGGTCGTGCTGACGGACGGCGAGATGCCGTTCTTGGTGAGCATGATGCCCTGCACGATCCACGGCTGCCGGCCGCTCTCGGTCAGCAGCCAGCCGGCCGTGTTGATCAGGAAGGGCAGCACGACCAGCCAGGTCGCGATGCGAAGGAACAGGCTGGACGTCGCCAGCTTCTTGCGCCGGCTGAGCCACAGCCCCCACAGCGCGACCAGCACTACGACGACGGCCAGGTAGGCCATCACCCGCATGCCCCAGTACTGGATGAACACGTTCGGCACGTAGTTGCCGGGCCCGTACCTGGCCGCGTACTGGGCCTGCAGCGGGCTCATGCCGATGACCTTGCCGTTCCAGTGGTTGGTGGCCAGCAGCGACAGCAGATGCGGGATCGCGAGGATCTGGGTCGGGGTGTGGTCGTTGTTGCCGCCGCCGATCTGGATCAGCGAGAACGAGCACGGCTGGCAGGTGGTCCACTGCGCCTCGGCGGCCGCGATCTTCATCGGCTGGTACTTAGCCTCGATGACGCCGAGCTCGTCGCCGACCAGCATGGCGAGCAGGATGGCAGGCACGAGCATGACCAGCGAGAGGCGGGCCGACCGGCCGAACACAGCCGAGTCAGCCCCGCGCCGCAGCTGCCAGGCCGACACCGCGAGCATCACGCCCGCGCCGGTCGCGAGGGCGGCCAGGATGACCTTGCTGTAGCCCCAGACGAACACCGGGTTGGTGAACAGTGCCCAGATGTCGTTGAGCTGCGGCTTCCCGTGGACCAGGTGGTAGCCGACCGGGTGCTGCATCCAGGAGTTGGCGGCCATGATGAACGCCGCCGACAGTATCGACCCGAGCGCGACCAGCCAGATGGTGGCCAGGTGCACCCGCCGGGACAGCTTGTCCCAGCCGAACAGCCACAGCCCGAGGAAGGTCGACTCCAGGAAGAACGCCACCAGCCCTTCCATGGCCAGCGGCGCGCCGAAGACGTTGCCCACCAGGCGCGAGTACGCCGACCAGTTCATCCCGAACTCGAACTCCTGGACCAGGCCGGTCACTACGCCGATGGCGACGTTGATGACCAGCAGGGTGCCGAAGAACCGGGTGAGCCTGAGGTATTCGGGGCTCTGCTTGCGGTACCACGCGGTCTGCAGCAGGGCGGTAAGAACGGCAAGCCCAATAGTGATGGGAACGAACAGGAAGTGGTTGATCGATGTAAACGCGAACTGCCACCTGGCCAGGTCAGCTCGCATCTCGTCCCCTCAGCACTGGTTACCACGACGTGCAGTGCTGAGGGTTTGCCCGCGCGCATGCCAGCCGCTGTCACCCGTTCCGGGTGATTAACCCCTGGCGGGCTAGCCCAGCCCGGTGATCGCGTCCCTGCACGGCGCGGTGGAATGCCGGATAGGCGTAGCTCAGCTTGCTGCGGCGGTGTACCGGGATCGCACGCCGCTATGTAGTGGCAGCCGGAGTGCCGCGGTCGACAGTGGTGACGCGGGGATTCTCCAGCCGCAGCGCGGCAGTGAGCTCGGCCAGCACCCGCTCCCCGTCGATCGCCCCGCAGCTGAACAGGTCGATCGCGATCAGGCTCTCCTCGGGCCAGGTGTGGATCGACAAGTGCGACTCGGCGAGGATGAGCACCAGCGTGATCGCGCCGTTCGGGAAGATCACGTGGCTGGTGTCGAGCACGTGGCCGTCACCGGACCTGACGGCGTCCGTGGCGAGGCCGGTGAGCACGTCGATATCGGTCACCGGCGACGCGGGCGTGCAGCGGGCATCGATAGCGTAGAGACGCTTGGCCGAAACGGCCTCCTGGCGCCGCAGGTCGGTATAGCTGCTGGCCGCTTCCATGCTCGGCATGATGTGCGAGGATACCGTACTGCCTGCTGGTCTGGCCGGACCGCCGGCCCGGACCAGGGTGAGAAGACACAGCTGATGGACATCGACGAGGTGGTAGCGCAGGTTGCCGCCGCGGTCGGCCTGGCCGAAGGCGAGTCGGGCATCCGTGACATTCTGGCCGCCGTGCTGTCGGCTGAGCCGGCCGCCGTGCGCGAGGTCGCCCGGCTGGCTGAGCTTCCGGTGCCGATCGTGGCCGCAGCCTGCAACGAGCTGCGCAAGCACGGCGTTGTCGACACCCAGCGGCCCGTCCGGTTCACCGAGGCAGGACGGGCGGCGGTGACCGCCGCGACCGGGGGAGCGGGGCCGTCTGGTGTGTGCCCGCACTGCGGCGGACGGGGAACGATCATCCCCGGCGAGCTGGCCGGCCTGGAGGACGCGCTGCTGACGGCGGCTGACGGGGCGCCAGGCGCGAAGGCCGAGCTTGACCAGACTCACTGCACGGTCGCCACGAAGCTCAGCCGGGTGCTGCGGCTGCACGCGGCGCACGCACTGGCCGGGCAGCGGATCCTGCTGCTCGGCGACGACGACCTGATCTCGGTCGCGATCGCGAAGTTCGCCGCCTGGACCGGCAGTCCGGCGATGATCCGCCGGCTGGCCGTGGTCGACGCCGACCCCGACGTGCTGGCCTGGATCGGCGAGCAGGCAGCCGGCACCGGCGTCGCGGTTGAGCTGGTCGAGCACGACCTGCGCCAGCCGCTGCCTGCCGGGCTGACGGGCGCGTTCGACGTGGCCATGACCGACCCTCCGTACACGGTTGCCGGAGCCGAGCTGTTCCTCAGCCGGGCCGTGTCCGGGCTGGCCGCGCAGCCGGGGCGGCACGTGTTCTTCTCCTTCGGCGCGCGGCGGCCGGCTGAGACGCTGGCCGTCCAGCGCGCGATGACGGACATGGGCCTGGTCCAGCGGGCCCTGATCCCCGGCTTCAACGAGTACGTCGGCGCCGGCATCCTCGCGGGCACGAGCAACCTGTACCACCTGCGCACTGCCGAGGGCGCCGCGCCGCTCATCGACGGGGCGTACGAGGGACCGCTGTACACCGCGGACAGCAGGGCGGCCGTGACCCGCCCGTACCGGTGCGCGCAGTGCAAGACAGTGCAGGCCGTCGGGCCCGGCAGCCAGTGGCCGCGGATCGCCGCGCTGCAGGAGGCCGGCTGCCCGGAGTGCGGTGGCTCGACCTTCCGCCCGATGCCGCTGGCGGCCCGATGAGCGCGGCCGCAAGCGGCGGGTTACCTGGTCAGGGCCGCCACTGAGAGCGACCTCGAGGCGCTAGTCGGCTATGAGATCGAGATCGCGGTCATCTCGTTCGGGGACGAGGCCATCACCGATCCCGGCACTGCATCGCAAGCGGGTATCTGGCGCGCTCGGGAAGCCGGGTGAGATTACCCTCGTCGCAGCCGCCACGCAGGCGCCGGACTTGCCGCTCGGCTGGGCCTGGCTGTCCGCGCGGAGGAACTCGCTGACCGGCGACCGGTACGGCAACTTCCGCTCGCTGGCCGTCTCCGACGTGCCGGATCGCAGCCTGATCGGCGAGCTGCTGATGGCGGCCGTCCTGGCCGCGGCCGACGAGGGCGGGATGACGCAGCTCACCGGCAAGGTGCACGCCGCGAACCTGGGCATGCGGTCGCTCTACCGGAAGTTCGGCTTCACCGCCACGCACATCACCATGGAGCGCAAGGCGGACGGCCCGTGACCAGCGAGGCGGCCGTGATCAAGTGCGTGGTCTGGGACATCGACAACACCCTGCTCCGCGGTGTCTACCTGGAGTCGGGAGAACAGCTGCCGGAGGCCGACCCGCAGCTGGTCGCAGTGCTGCATGAGCTGGCCAGCCGCGGCATCCTCAACGCCCTCGCCAGCCGGAATCCGCCCGCCGCCGCCGACTACGTGCAGAAGCTGACTGGCGCGAACTTCGCCGCGATCGAGTGCGGCTGGGGCAGCAAGGCCGATGCTGTCGGCCGGATCGCGGCCGGGCTGAGTCTGGCACCGGACGCGCTCGCGTTCGTCGACGACGACATGATCGAGCGCGCTGAGGTCGCGGCCGCGTTCCCTGACGTGCTCGTGCTGACACCGGAGGACGCCGCGGAGGCACCGGACTGGCCCCAGTTCAGCCCCGCCGTGATCACGGCGGAGGCCCGGCGCCGCGGCCAGATGTACGCCGAGCGGCAGCTTCGGCAGGCCGAGGCGGCCGCGTTCGGCGGCAGCAGGGACGAGTTCCTTCGGCACGTCGGGACCCGCGTCACGATCGCGCCTGCCGAGCCGGCTGACCTGCCGCGACTGCACGAGCTGTCGGTGCGGACGCATCAGCTGAATTCCGCGGGCGAGCCGGTATCGCAGGACGAGCTCGCCCGCCACCTCGCCGCCCCCGGCGACGCGGTGGTCCGGGTGACCCTGGCCGACGACTTCGGCGACGACGGCCTGGTCGGCGCTGCGATCACGACCGGGAACGACGGTAGCCGGGGGTCGATCGAGAGCGTTCCCGCCATGATTGTGGTTACTGTGCCGCTGATCATGATGTCCTGCCGGGCGCTCGGCCGCGGTGCACTCGACGCCCTGCTGGCCTGGCTGTGCCGGGCGGCTGCCGCGAGCGGGGCTGCTGAGCTGCAGATTCCGTGCCTGGTCAGTGAGCGCAACGTGCCGATGCGGCTGGCGCTCGCTGCGGCCGGGCTGCGGGCTGAGCCTGGCAGCGTGGCGCCGGACGGAAGGGCGACCTTCTCCCGCTCGCTGACCGGCGAGCTGCCCGCGCTGCCGGACTGGGTGAGCGTCGGGTGACCGCCAGCCAGGCTGCTGCCGTAGCCGATGAGCTGCGGGCGCTGCTGGCGGAGATCACCGGGCGTGCTGACCTGCTGTCGGTGCCGGGGGAGACGGTGCTGTTTGGCGCTGGCATTGGCCTGGACTCGCTCGGCGGAACGCTGCTGCTGCGCCAGGTGCAGCGGCGGTACGGCGTCGATGTGGCGGCCGAGGATCTGAACCTCGACTCGCTGGAGACGCTCGGGACGCTCGCTGCGTTCATCGCCGACCGGATCTGACCGCTCGGCGTCTGCTTCAGAGCTGTGACGGTGGCCCGGCGGCCGGGCACGTCCAGTTCCAGGCTCCGGGCCGTGTCAGGGCCGGTCTGTTGCCTCCTTTCGCGCTATCCACAGGCTGCCTGTAATGGCTCGCGGAATTGTCAGTGCTGGGCGGTATTATCGAATGTGTGATCGAGTGAGGGAACGGGCTGTTTTCCGGTGGCGGAGGGAGGCCGGCGGTGAGCGATCCTGGCTGGGACATTCCCGGGGTTGACCGCGCGGGTGCCGGGGCCGCGGCGGGTTCGTGCGCTGACGGCGCGGCCTCCGCGGCCGGCTCCCGGGCCGCTGCCGCTGGGTCCGCGGAGTCCGGTGCCGCGGCCGCGGCCGGGCGGCGGCCGCGGAAGGCGCGGCGGCTGGCGAGCGTGTCGGCGCTGGGCGGCCCGTCGGCGGGCGCGTTCGCGCGGCCGGGCAGCACTGGCAGTCACGCCGGTGCTCCTGACCCGGCTGGTCCTGACCCGGCTGGTCCTGACCCGGCGGGTCCTGCGGCTCCCGGCCCGGCCGCTCCTGAGTTCGGCTCGTCCGGCTCCTCCTCACACGGTTGCGGGTCGCGTTCGTCCTCGCCGGTTCCGGCGGATGCGGGGCAGGCGCTGGCGTGGCTGTCGGGCGGGCTGGATTTCCTGGCCCACGCCGATGCGTCGGAGTGGCCGGCCGGGTTGCAGGCCGACTGCCTGCGGGCGCTGGCGGTGGCCGAGTCGCGGCAGACGGCGGCGCACGCGAGGATGCTGCGCCGCCTTCAGCGTTCCCGGCGGAGGCCTGCAGGGGGACGGGCACCGGTCCCCGCGGATGTGGCTGTCGTGGCAGACCCAGGCGAGCGGCAAGGCCGCGGCTGCGAAGGTCGCGTGGATGCGGCGGCTGGAGGCCCACCCGCTGATCGCCGCGGCGCTGGCGGACGGGCGGGTGCCCGAGTCGAGGGCGCGGCTGTTCTGCGACTGGTCGGGCCGGCTGCCCGAGGCCGTCCGCGCTGACGCCGACGGCCAGTTCCTGGCGGCTTCGGACCGGGGCGCGGATCTGGTCGATCTGGCCGCTCTGGCCGAGGACCTGCACCGCCGGCACGCCTCCTGCGATGAGGATCAGGACGGTTTCGCGGACCGGGCGGTGCGGCTGGGGACGACCTTCGGCGGCGCGGGACGGCTGGAGGGCGACCTGACCGCCCGGTGCGCGGCGGCGGTGGAGGCGGTGCTGGACGCGCTGGGCGCGCCGGCCGGCCCGGAGGATGACCGGACTGCAGCGCAGCGGTACCACGATGCGCTGGAAGAGGCGTGCACCCGGCTGATCGCCGCCGGGATGCTGCCGCAGCGGGCCGGGCCAGCCGGTCCGCCTGGAACTGGAGATCACGCTGGCCGAACTCCTCGCCAACGCCGGCGGCCTGGGCTGCGACGCGCTCGTCCAGCCCGTCATCACCGGCCACGTCGACTACGACCTGCTCGCCCAGCTCGCCAATGGCGGCAGTGACCCCGGCGACCCGGCGGCCGGCCCTGACGACCCCGGACGTGACGGCACCGCCGGCCTTGACGCCGATGCGACGACGCCGGCGCCCGGCAGCGACGCGGACACCGGCCCCGGCAGCGACGCGGACGCCGGCCCCGGCAGCGACGCGGGCCCCGGCTGTGGCAGCGACGCGGACCCGGCCGCCGGCAGCGACGCGGACACCGGCCCCGGCAGTGATGCGGAGGCGGAGGCGGAGGCGGCGCGGGCGGCGCTGGCCGCGGCGTGCGCGGCGGCGGCCCGCGACGGCGGGTTCGGTGACGTGCTGGCCGCGGCGGTCGCGCTGCTGTCCGGCCCGGCCGGCCACGCCGCCGCGCTGCGCCGCAAGCTGGCCGGCGGCCCGGCGGTGCCGGTGTCGCTGCCGCTGGACATCCCCGGCGTGTTCGACACCATCCCGGTGCACCTGCGCCGCGCGGTCCGCAACGCGACCGGCACTGCCGGTTCCCCGGCTGCGACCAGCCCGTCGCCGCCTGCGACGTCCACCACCTCGTCCACCGCAAAGACGGCGGCCGGCACGCCCTGACCAACCTGCTGCTGCTGTGCCGGTTCCACCACCTCATCGCCATCCACCGGTGGGGCTGGACGATCACCCTGCACGCCGACGGCACCACCACCGCCGAAAGCCCCGGCGGGGCCAAGACCCTGCACAGCCACGCACCGCCGATCAGGGCCGCCTGACCAGCCACCCGCCCAGCTCAACCGCGCTGCCGTCTGACCGCACCTCACCATGCGGTCAGACGGCACGCCCACGCCCGCTGAGCAGGCGCCAGCGCGGCGGAAGCAGGGCGGGGCAGGCCGGCGCGGAGCAGAGTGGCGCAGGCGGGACGGCCGCGCAGGTCCCGCAGGCAGGCCGGGCACGCACGCAAACGGGTAGCGGGCTCAATCCGGCAGCTGAGCGAGGTGCTCCTCGATCGTGCCGATGACGGCGGGATCGCCGTCGCCGTCGAGAAGCTGAAGCGCATGCCGGAGGCGGTAGGCCGTCTCGAGCGGACGCGAGTCCGGATCGAGCCCGCGCTTCCCGGCATAGGCACGCCAGCCCCGCGCCCAGAGGGAGCTGAAGTCGCGGCGGTGGCGGCGCCACAGCCCGGTACCCCACTCGCCGAAGTCGAAGTCCCAGAACGGGTGGTCGATGCGGGCCGTTTCCCAGTCGATCACGCCGGTCAGCCGGTCGCCGTCCGCCAGCAGCTGGTCTTCGTGGATGTCGCCGTGGACCAGAACCGGCCTGAGCTGAGCGGCGCGGCCAAGCAGGTCCGCCCAGGCCGGAGCACGTCCCGGCTGGCCAAGGCGCTCGGCTGCCTCGGCCGCCGCCTCGGCGCTGGTGGCCGGGTCGAGCGCCCGGCGCAGCCAGCGCTGATGAGCAACGTTGTGGTGGGCAGGGGGTCGTGACCCGGCAAGTTCGCGCGGCGGCGCGATCTCATGCCAGCAGGCAATGGCCTCGCCCAGCTGTCCGAGGAGACTCTCGGGCTCGGCCGGCACCTCACCGCGCAGGCGGCTGACAGCCGCGAACGGGAACGGGTAGATGTCCGGGTCTTCCCAGCGGCCAAGCAGGCGCGGCACGACGCTCAGCTGCGAGTTTTCCAGCGCCCGGTACGTGGCGATCTCTCGCTCGAACCACTCGACGCCGGTCATGGCTCGCGGGAAGAGAAAGACCCGGTCAGTGCCGAGGAGGACGAGCTTGTTCCAGCCGGTGACGTTCAGCACCAGCTCGTCCGGGTTCACGCCGACCAGGGACGCGAACCGCTGCGCCTGCGGCGGCACCAGCACGGCGCTGACCGGAGGTCCGATGATGCCACCGCTCACGCCCGGGTTACCACTCACGTCGACAGTATGGCTCCGGTCAGGAGCCTGACTCGCCCTCGCGCCTGACGACTCCGGGGTCCACTCCGGTCTGGTCGACCCGGCTCTGGTCAAACCCGGCGACCTCCTCGCCGGCACTGCCGGCAACCGGTACCGGCTCGCCGAGGTCACGCCGGCCCGGATTGCCCCTGCGGTGCAGGAAGGCCGCAACGGCCGGGAAGATCAGCACCGAGGTGACGCCAGCGCCGACCAGAGCCGCCGCGTTCGACGGCAGCATGACGCCGTCGTGCAGCCCGATCTCAGCGAGCGCGATCAGCAGCGGCATCGTCGTCGCCGTGATGAACGTCATTTCCACTCGCTGCCGGAAGGGCAGAACCCGCAGGTAAACGAACAGCGAGGGCAGGCCGCGGACCACCAGCAGCAGGCCGACGAAGACCACCAGCCGCAGCGGGTCAGCAGCGATCGAGGCGATATCGAGCGTCATACCGGAGACGACGAAGAACACCGGAATGAAGATGCCGTACCCGACTGCCTCCAGCTTGTCCTCCAGCGGCTTGACGTCCTCCACCATCCGGTGGGTCCAGCTGCGCAGCACCATTCCGGCCAGCACCGCACCAAGGACAACATCGTCGCCGAACCGTTCGGCGGCGACGAGCAGCACGAACAGCAGGACCACAGTCCAGCGCAGCGTGGTCTGCGCTGTGGCCCGCCTGCCCTGGTCGATGAGTGCCTTCATCCGCCGCTCGCCGAGCAGGCGCGGCACGACCGTCAGCAGGAGTGCGGCCACGACGACGGCGAGCAGCGAGGCCAGGGCGATGTACTGCGAGCGCTTGGTGAGGAACAGCGAGATCGCCACGATCGGGAACAGCTCGCCGACCGCCCCGGCCGCTATCACGTTCCGGCCGAACTTGCCGCCCAGCATGTTGTTGTCCTGCAGGATCGGCAGCAGCGTGCCGAGCGCGGTGGTGGTGAGGGCCAGCCCGATGGGCACGAAGTCGTGCACGAAACCTGACCGACGCGAGGATGCCGACCGCGCCGACCGCGAGCACCGCGCTGATCGCCCAGCCGATCATGGCCAGCCGCCCGGACTGCTCACGGAACAGCCGCGGGTTGAGCTCATACGCCGGCCAGCAGAAAGAGGAAGCCCAGCCCGATATTGGACAGCAGCTGAATGCTCGTGGTCACCGACAGGCCGAGTCCGTGCGGGCCGATCAGCAGGCCGCCGAAGATCAGCACCACGATCTGCGGAATCCTGGGGCCAGGCAGCACCGACACGATGACGGGCGCGAGCGCGGCAACGAGCGCTACGCCGAGGAGCGTCTCAAGACCATGGAAGTCCACGTTCCGCCTCCTCTCAGCCCAGCCCGAGCGCGTCAGGCTGCCTGGCTGCCGCACCGAGTCCGGAGGACTGCGCGAGCAGGGCATCGCGGCGCCTGATGATGCTCGGCTGCAGAGCCGGCTTGAGGCCGCGCTCGATCACGTCGTAGGCCGCCAGGAGCCGGCGGACGACCTGCGGCGAGGTCGCGCCGTAACTGGCGATCTCGGTGAAGGCCAGATCCAGGGTGTCCTCGAAGGACGGCACCGGCCTCGACCAGCCGGACCTGACCGGCTGAGTCGGCGTAACAGCCGGTCAGCCGCGGCCTGGCCGCAATGCGGCGCAGAATGTCCTCGAGCCGGTCGATGACCTGGATAGCCGTTGTCGGCTGGTTGATCGCGGGGGAGAGCGCCTGGATGGCGATGTCGACGAGCTGACGCAGGCCGTAGGCCGGGTCCTGGTAGAGCGTGCGGCTGCGGCCCAGGTTCAGCCCGGCAATCAGCTCCCGGTAGCGGGGCGGGTCGTTCTCGCCGTAGACCATCAGGACGTCGTCGCCGGACGGCACGTACTCGCCGACCCTGACCAGCAGGCGCAGCACGCAGTCGTGCCGCCGGGCGAGACGGACGAGGCGCTCGTGGTCGACGCCCTGCAGCACGCCGGCGTGCGCCTGGAGGGCAACCTTCTGGCGCGGGCCGTCCAGCGGCGGTGCCCTGCTGAGCTGATAGGCCCCGGCCGGCGGATAGTGCACCCGGACGGAGTGCCTGGTCCGGTCCGCGACGTCGGTGATGACCCAGGCCACCTGCAGCAGCCGCAGCGTCGAGGCGACGTAGGCCACGAACAGGAGCAGGCTGATCGCCACCAGGAGCACCGCAATGGCGAGGCCGCGGGACTCGGGCTCGTGCCCGCGACCGCCTGCCAGCACCAGAAACGCCACCGAGTAAGCGAAGGTTGCCAGCAGGATGCCGAACGCCACCTTGGTGATGCCGGACCTGATGAAGGTGCGCAGCACCCGCGGTGAGGCCTGCGAGCTGGATAGCTGAAGAGCCACGAGGGTCAGGGTGAAGACGACGCCCAGGAAGGTCAGGGTGGCGGAGGCGATGATGCCGAGCACGCTGGCCGCCTCGCCGGAGGCGACCGGCGGTCCGGCCGGGAGCACCGCCTTCAGCCCGAGGCCGGGGGCATAGACGGTCCCGGCGGCGAGCAGGGCACCGGCGACCAGGAACGCCACCGGCACTGGCCAGAAGCTATCGGCCAGCCGCTCCCGGGCCCAGGCCACCCGGTAGCTGCCGGCTGCAGTCGGACGCAGCGCGAAGACCTGCGAAGACGTCACGTGCGTCAGTTCCCCCGTACCTGCCGCTCCCCCGGCGGTCTGGTCAGGATGCCCACTACGACCGGGTGCTATTCGCCGTACCGGAGTTAGCCGGAACAAAACAGGCGACAGGCGGCAAGTCGCCACTCGGTGGGTCCCGCCGTCCGGCCACGCCGCCGGCCTGCATGATTAGCCTGTGGCGGTCACTCCGACGTTCCCCAGCAAAGACAGCCTGGACAGACTCAGGTTCCGGCCGCTCGATTTCGCCGTCGGCATCCTCGTGCTGCTGCTGATCTACATCGTGGTCCGGGTGGGGGCCGGCGCGCGGGCTCCCGCGCATCCGTCCGCGACCCTCAATCTCTCGCCGTCCAACCTGCCGTACTATGCGGCGCGCAGCCTGCTGCGGATGTTCATCGCGCTGTTTTTCTCCTACGCCTTCAGCCTGAGCTACGCCTATGTGGCGGCGCGCAGCAGGCGGTGGCGGCGGGTGCTGATCCCGGCCCTGGACATCCTGCAGTCGGTCCCGGTGCTCGGTTTCCTCGCCATCACCGTGACCTTCTTCGTGGCGCTGTTCCCCAGGTCCGAGCTTGGCTTCGAATGCGCGGCGATCTTCGCCGTCTTCACCTCTCAGGCGTGGAATATCACGTTTTCCTTCTACCACTCGCTGATCAGCCAGCCGCCTGAGCTCAACGAGGCCAGCAAGCTCATGGGGCTGTCGCGGTGGAAGCGGTTCTGGACTGTGGACGTGCCGGGCGGCGCGATCGGGCTGGTCTGGAACGGCATGATGAGCTTCGGCGGCAGCTGGTTCTTCCTGACCGCATCCGAGCTCATCACGGTGCGCGGCCGCAAATACACGCTGCCGGGCGTCGGATCCTATGTCGGCGTCGCCGAGAACGAGGGCAAGCTGGGCGACGTCGTCTGGGGAATCGTCACGATGATCGTGATCATCCTGGTGGTCAACTTCTTCTTCTGGCGGCCGCTCGTCGCGTACGTGGAGAGGTTCCGGGTCGAGCAAGAAGGATCCGACCTCAAGGCGAAGTCGCTGATGCTGAACATGCTCCGCCGGTCCAGCTGGCCCGCTGTGCTCGGCCGGGGGAAGCGCGCACTCGCGCAGCCGGTCAACCGGGTAATGGGGAAGGCGACCGGCATCGACGACCAGAGCCTGGCCAGTCATGCGGCCCGGCGCCGGGCCGCGGACTGGGCGTTCGCGACCGTCGTGACGGTAGTTCTCGGCTACGGCCTGTACAGCATGCTGGCCTACATCGCGACCGGCAAGGACGGACTGGCCGTTTTCGGTACCACGTTCTACTACGGCTTCCTGACCCTGCTCCGGGTAAGCGTCGTCGTGATCGTATCCTCGATCGTCTGGGTGCCGGTCGGCGTCTGGATCGGGTTCAACCCGCGGGTCGCCCAGTTCATGCAGCCCATTGTTCAGGTGCTGGCCAGCTTCCCGGCGAACTTCGTCTTCCCGTTCGCCATTGTCGTGTTCCTCAATCTCGGCATCAGCCTGAATTACGGGGCCATCCTGCTGATGCTGCTGGGCACGCAGTGGTATGTGCTGTTCAATGTGATCGCCGGCGCGAGCGCAGTGCCCTCGGACCTCAAGGAAGCCATGGACAACCTGGGCGTGCACGGCGTCGAACGGTGGCGGCGGCTGATCCTGCCCGCCATCTTCCCGGCCTACATCACCGGTGCGATCACGGCTGCCGGCGGCGCCTGGAACGCGACGATCGTGGCCGAGATCGTCTACTACAACCATCGCACGCTGGTGGCGAAAGGCCTGGGCGCCTTCATCGCGCAGCACACCGGGGAACTCCCCGCTCTCTTCGCCGGCCTGCTGGTCATGTCGTTCTACGTGACAGCGATCAACGCGCTGCTGTGGCGCCGGATGTACAGGCTGGCCGAGACGAAGTTCGCACTCGCATGAGAAGAGCACGGGCATGACGACCCCCCTGATCAGCGTCCGGTCGCTGAGCAAGTCGTTCGCCGGGCCGGCCGGCAGGCCGATTCCGGTGCTCGAGGACATCACCCTGGACGTGGCCGAGGGCGAGTTCGTGGCCCTGCTCGGCCGCAGCGGCAGCGGCAAGTCCACGCTGCTGCGCTGCATCGCCGGCCTGATGGCGCCGACCGCGGGCGAGGTTCGGTTCCGCGGCCAGCCGCTCACCGGCACGAACCGGGAGACGTCCATGGTCTTCCAGACTTTCGCGCTGATGCCGTGGCTGACCGTGCAGCAGAACGTCGAGCTCGGCCTCGAGGCACGGGGCGTGGCTCCGGACGAGCGGGACGAGCGGGCCCTGCGTGCCATCGACATCGTCGGCCTGGACGGCTACGAGTCCGCCTATCCCAAGGAGCTGTCCGGCGGCATGCGCCAGCGGGTCGGCTTCGCCAGGGCCCTGGTGGTCGAGCCGGCCGCGCTGCTGATGGACGAGCCGTTCAGCGCGCTGGACGTGCTCACGTCCGAGAACCTTCGCGGTGAGCTGCTTGAGCTGTGGGAGGGGCACAAGTTCCCGACCAAGACCATCGTCATGGTGACCCACAACATCGAGGAGGCGGTGCTGCTGGCGGACCGGATCCTGGTGCTCGGGACCAACCCCGGCCAGATCAGGTCCGACATGATCAACCCGCTGCCGAGGCCGCGGCGGCGGCGGACGCCCGACTTCGACGATCTGGTCGACCAGATCTACCGGATGATGACCAGGCGCGTGGTCGAGGCCGAGGAGCCCGCCACCGTGTCCGGCCCGGCGGGCACGGTCGGCGACACCCCGCTGCCGCCGGCCACCGTCGACGGGCTGTCCGGACTGGCGGAGATCCTGCTGGCACGGCACGGCGGCGCGGCCGATCTCGCCGACCTGGCCGACAGCCTCGGCCTTGAGGTGGATGACCTGCTGCCGCTCGTCGACGCGCTGGTCATGCTCGGGTTCGCTGACCTGCGCGGCGACCGGCTCGAGCTGACAGGGAGCGGGCAGGTGTTCGCCGGCGCCAGCATCCAGGATTCCAAGGAGATCTTTGCCAGGGCCTGCCTGGACCATGCGCCGCTGGTGCGCACTATCTACCGGAGCCTGCGCGGCACCAAGGACGGCACGCTGCCGGCCGGCTTCTTCACCGACATCCTGCGCACCAGTTTCGGCGAGGAGGACGCCAACACCCAGCTGGACGTCGCGATCAACTGGGGCCGCTATGCGGAGCTGTACGACTACGACGCCGCCCGCGGTCAGATCATCCGGGAGGAGCAGGGCATCGGCGCGACGATCGCCGATGCGCCGGTTCCGGCCGAGCGCGGGTCGCTCACGACCTACCTCGGCGCGGCCCCGGGTGCGGGCACGACGTTCACCATGCTCAAGGAAGCCCGCGCGCTGCGCGCGCACGGCGAGGACGTCGTCATCGGCTACGTCGACACGCGGGGCCGCCAGCACACCGACGGAGGCGATCGGCGGCCTGGAAACGGTGCCAGCCCGCGACGGGATGGACGTGGCGGCCGTCCTGGCCCGCAAGCCAGCCGTGGCGCTCGTCGACGATCTCGGCAGGCACGCTGCCGCGATCGAGGCGCTCCGCAGCGCCGGGCATCCACGTGATCAGCACGGCTTTCGTCGGCGACGTGCGGCTGGTCGCCGCTGACGTCGAGGCAGTGACCGGCACGGCGCCGCCGGCCACGATCACCGACGAGGTGCTTGCCAGCATCGACGCGCTGCAGTTCGTTGACTCCTCGCCCGAGGCGCTGCGCAAACGGCTCAGCCACGGCAACATCTATCCGCTGGACCAGGTAGAGCGGGCGCTGAGCAGCGAGTTCCAGCCCGCCCGGCTTGCGGCGCTGCGGGAGATCGGGCTGCGGCTTGTGGCCCAGCAGTCGGAGGGGCTGCAGTCGGAGGTTCCGCTGCAGCGCCATTCGCAGGACGTGCTGGTCGCGGTCTGGCGGCCGGAGCAGGTCGACTCCCTGGTGCAGCGCGGAGTCAGGCTAGCCCGCCGCCGCGGCGCGCGCTGCTGCGTGCTCGCGCTGGAGCACACGCCGGGCGGCCTGGCGCTGACCGAGCGAGTCGAGGCAGCCGCCGCCGTCGGCGGCGCGACCGTGGTCGTCAGGGAGAGCCGGGACTCCGGCGCCGCGATCCTGTCGGCCGTCCAGGAGATCCGCGCCCGGCACCTCGTGGTCGGCGTGCCGGCGACCGGCCTGCTCATGCGCTGGCGCGGCACGCTCCTGGAACGGCTGGCGGCCCAGCTGCCGGCCGTTCACCTGCATATCGAGGCGCCGGCCGGGGTGGACCAGGATCAGGCCGGGAACGACGGCGACCGGGCTGGCAGCCGCCGGCGGGGCGCCGTCCGGGTGTACCTCGGTTACGCCCCCGGCTGCGGGACGACGACCGCGATGCTTGAGGAGGCGAACCGGCGCCGGTCCCGCGGCAGCGACGTTGTCGTCGCGGCGGTCGACGCGCCCGATCGCGAGGACGTGGCCGCGGAACTGGAGCACCTGGAGCTGATCGGCCGCGGCGAGGCCCTGGACACGGCCGCGGTGCTGGCCCGGCGGCCGGAGGTGGTGTGCTTCGACGACCTGACTGGCGAGACGACCACGGCCGAGCGCCGGTTCGCGGCCGCCCGCCGGCTGGCCGAGGCAGGCATCACCGTCGTGACCACCGCCCAGCTTGGCAGGCTCGGCAGCCCTGGCGGCAACGGCAGCCCGGCGAACCTGCTGGACGAGACGGCGCTGCTGTCGCTTGCCGACGAGATCGAGCTGGTCGACGTGCCGCCGTCGATCCTGATCGACCGCGTCCGCCGGGATGAGATCGTGCCGCCGGATCAGGTGGAGTCGGCACTCGCGAGCACCTTCGCGCCGGAAGTGCTGCGCCGGGAGCGGGAGCGTGCCTTCCGGATCGTCGCTGAGCACGGCGAGCGTCAGCTGGCTGCTTACACCGGGCAGCCGTTCGAGCTCGCCGTACCCGACCGCCGGCCGTCGATCGTGGCCTGTGCCGCCCCGCTGCCGGGGATGGAACCGCTCATCCGCCGGTCGGCCGCGCTGGCAGCTCAGGTCGATGGCGAGTTCCGGGTCGCGGCAGTCCGGATGTCGCAGCCGGGCACCGAGGAGGACCAGCTGCTCGAGGCCTATGCCGCACTGACCGAGCAGCTCGGCGGCGAGTTCGCGGTGCTGGCCGGACCGTCGGCAGCGGCAGCGCTGGCCTCGTATGCCAGTCAGGTGGGCGCGACCGAGCTGGTGCTCAGCAGAGGCCGCTCGGTCAGCCGCTATCCGGTCCTGCGCGAGCTTGCCCGGCTGGTCATCGACGCCGAGCTGCACGTGCTCCCGGCTGTCTAGGCCCCGGCGATGGCGGTCACCCCGGTCAGCGTCCCGACCAGGACGAGGTTGCCGGACAGGGCCGGCGAGACGAAGTGCGGCAGCGAGCCGCCGAGGCCGATCCTGTGCCGCACCGCCCCGGTGGCCGGGCTCAGCTCATACAGGGTTCCTGAGTTCCAGTCGGCCACCCAGACGGCGCCACCGCCGAGCACGGGTGAGCCCCAGGCGGCGGACGGGCCGCGCCAGCGCACCCGCACCGCGTTCCCGGCAGTGTCTACCGCCGCCAGCCCGGCCGGGTAGCACGGCACGTACACCATCGTGCCGCTGACCGCCGCACCGCCGAACGCGGCGCACACCGGTCCCTGCGCCAGCTGGCCGCCGACACCGCCGAGGTGGGCGGCGCTGAGCAGATAGCCCACGCCGCTCTTGCCGACCTGCAGGATCTGGCCGTCGCTGAGTAGCGCCGGAGACATCGAGCCCAGGTCGAGGTCGTCGTCGCTGAGCATCCGCCAGTCCGCAGGCGCGAAGATCCCGGTGCGCTTCAGCTGCGGCGACAGCGCGGTGACGGAGTCGCTGCCATCAAAGTGCGTGCTGGTAGTCGCGCCGTTGCCGACGCTGACGTAGACGGTGCCGTCCGGGCCGACGACTGGCCCGCCGGAGCCCCAGATGCCGCCCTGCTTCGCGGTCGGGACCACGTAGTCCACGATCTGGCCCGTTCCGGTAGCCGGCATGCCGACGACGGTGCCGACGTACGGGCCGCAGTCGCCGTAGTGGCCGCCGAAGACGACGTACACGCGGCCGTCGGTGAGCGCGAGCGCGCCGCGCTGCTGGTCATAGAACGGCTCGTGATCAGGCGCGGGGACCTCGCTGCGCACGGCGATGCGGCCGCTGAGCGTCAGCCCGGCGAGCAGGTGGCCGGTTCTGCCGTTCTGGGCGACGACGTAGACGAGCCTGGTCTGCGGATCGTAGACAGGGGTGCTGGTGATGCCGAGCGGGTTCAGGTTGCCGCACGGCTGGTCGCCGATCGGTATCGGCGTGCCGACCCGCGTCTTCCACAGCACCGCGCCGGTGCTGCGGTCCAGACCGTAGACGTCGTCAAGCTCGGTCGCGGCGATCACGGTCGTGCCGATGACCAGCGGCTGCCCGGCGACAGTACCGCCGAGCGCGCGGGACCAGGCCACGGAGAGCCGCCCGGCCGCCGGCAGGCCGGAGGCAGTCCCGGTCCTGGCCTCGTTCCCGTGGTACTGAAACCAGTCGGTGGCAGCCGCCGGGCTCGCCGACGGCGTCGCCGCACGGGGCGCTGGCCGTCGCGCTTGCTGACGGGCTTGGTGACCGAGTGGCCGTAGGCTGGGGCGTGCTTGAGCAGGCGGCGAGCGCGAGAGCGGCGACGGCGAGTGCGCCGGCAGGCAGTCTGTGCACCGGCCCAGTCTGCACCCCGGGGGATTACGCGAGGTAAGGTCCTGCCCGAAGGGGGAGCCGATGACCGACAAGCAGGAGCAGGTCACCGGCTACCCGGCAGTACCCCCGGAGCCGCAGGAGCCGCCCGAGGATCTGTCCGGCCGCATTCTCACCATTCCCAACGCGATCAGCGTCGCCCGGCTACTGGGCGTGCCGGTGTTCCTGTGGCTGGTGCTCGGCGTGCGGACGACCGCCGGGGACTGGTGGGCGGTCGGACTGCTGATCGCGGCCGGCGCGTCTGACTGGCTGGACGGGAAGATCGCCAGGGCGCTGAACCAGCAGAGCCCGGCTCGGCCAGCTGCTCGACCCGGCTGCCGACCGGCTCTACATCGTGGCGACCGTCATTGCCCTGGCGGTTCGCGGCATCATCCCGTGGTGGCTGGTCGGCGTCCTGGGCGCCCGCGAGGTGCTGATGGCCGTGGTGCTGGCCGTGCTGCGCCGCCGCGGCTGGGGCACGCTGCAGGTGAGCTTTGTCGGAAAGGCAGCCACGCTTTGCCTGCTGTACGCCTTCCCGCTGCTTTTCCTCGGGTCGCATGTCGCCAGCTATGCCCAGACTGCGAGGGTGGCGGGTTGGACGTTTGTTATCTGGGGAAGTGCCCTGTACTGGTGCGCTGCCCTGCTGTACGTCGTGCAGGCCCGGAGGCTGCTAGCCCGGAGCCCAGCTGAATCATCTTGAGGGTAAGGAGGCCTGACGGCCGTGAAAGCCGTGGTGATGGCGGGCGGTGAGGGCACCAGGCTGCGCCCGATGACGGCCAACCAGCCGAAGCCGATGCTGCCCGTGGTCAACCGGCCCATCATGGAGCACGTACTGCGGCTGCTGCGCAAGCACGGGCTCACCGAGACCGTTGTCACCGTGCAGTTCCTCGCCTCGATGGTGCGGAATTACTTCGGCGACGGCGAGGACTTCGGGATGAGCCTGCAGTACGCGACCGAGGAGACGCCGCTCGGCACCGCGGGGAGCGTGAAGAACGCCGAGGACGCGCTGCGGGACGAGCCCTTCCTCGTGATCTCGGGCGACGCCCTGACCGATATCGACCTGTCTGACCTTATTGCGTTCCACAAGGACAACAACGCGCTGGTGACGGTCGCGCTGGCGCGCGTGCCCGACCCGCTCGAGTTCGGCATCGTGATCGTCGACGACAACGGCAAGATCCAGCGGTTCCTGGAGAAGCCGACCTGGGGGCAGGTGTTCTCCGACACCGTGAACACCGGCATCTACGTGATGGAGCCCGAGGTGCTCGACCATGTCGCGGCAGGCCAGGTCGTCGACTGGTCCGCTGACGTGTTCCCGAAGCTGCTCGAGAGCGGCGCGCCGCTGTACGGCTGGATCGCGGACGGCTACTGGGAGGACGTCGGCTCGCTCGAGAGCTACGTCAAGGCCCAGGCCGATGTCCTGACCGGCAAGGTCGACGTGGAGATCGCCGGGTTCGAGGTGTCGCCTGGCATCTGGGTGGCCGACGGCGCCGAGGTCGATCCGGATGCCGTGCTGACCGGGCCGCTGTGCGTCGGGGACTACGCCAAGATCGAGGCCGGCGCCCAGCTGCGCGAGTTCACCGTGGTCGGCAGCAACGTGATCGTCAAGGAAGGCGCCTTCCTGCACCGGGCAATCGTGCACAACAACGTGTACATCGGCCGCGGAGCGACCCTGCGCGGCTGCGTGATCGGCAAGAACACCGACGTGATGAGCCAGTCCCGGATCGAGGAAGGCGCCATCGTCGGGGACGAGTGCGTCATCGAGCCGGACAGCTACGTGTCGGCCGGGGTCAAGGTCTACCCGTTCAAGACCATCGAGGCCGGCGCCGTCGTGAACGCCAGCGTGATCTGGGAGTCGCGCGGGCAGCGCACCCTGTTCGGCCCGAGCGGCGTGTCCGGCCTGGTCAACGTCGAGATCACCCCGGAGCTGTGCGTCCGGCTCGCCAGCGCGTACGCGACCACGCTGAAGAAGGGCGCGGTCGTCACCACCGCGCGCGACGTCTCCCGCGCGGCCCGCGCGCTGAAGCGGGCCGTGCACGGAGCGCTCAATGCCAGCGCGATCAACGTCGTCGACCTGGAAGCCCAGCCGATGCCGGTGGCCAGGTTCGAGACCGCCCGCAGCGACTGCAGCGGCGGGATCGCGCTGCGCACGACGCCTGGCGACCCGCAGTCGCTCGACATCATCTTCATGGACTCCGACGGCGCCGACCTGTCGGAGGCGGCGCAGCGCAAGCTCGAGCGGGTGTTCTCCCGGCAGGAGTACCGCCGGGCGTTTCCCGGCGAGATCGCCGAGCTGTCCTACCCGCCGCGGGTGGTCGAGGCCTACACCCACGACCTGCTCGGCACTGTCGACATGACCGGTGTCGTCGACGCCGGGCTGCGCGTGGTCGCCGACTGCGCGGGCGGCACCACGTCCCTGGTGCTGCCCGGCCTGCTCGGCAAGCTCGGGGTGGACGTGCTGACCGTCAACAACCGCCTCGACGAGTCGTCGCCGACGCAGTCGGTAGCGCGGTGCGGGCCGACATGAACCGGCTGGCCGAGCTGGTGTCGTCGTTCGGGGCGGCGTTCGGCGTCCGGTTCGACCCGGTCGGCGAGCGGATCGCGCTGGTCGATGACAAGGGCGCGACGGTCAGCGACGACCGGGCGCTGCTGATCGTGCTCGACCTGATCGCGGCCGAGCGGCGCAGCGGCAAGGTGGCGCTGCCGGTGACCACCACCAGGGTGGCGCAGGACGTCTGCCGGTTCCACGGGCTCGAGGTCATCTGGACCCCGACGTCGCTGCACGGCCTGTACGAGGCGGCCGCGGATCCGGAGGTCATCTTCGCCGCGGACGGCAAGGGCGGCTTCGTGGTGCCGGGCTTCTCCCGCTCCATCGACGGGATCGCCGCGTTCACCCAGCTGCTCGGCCTGGTGGCCAGGACGCGGCTGACGCTCAGCCAGATCCAGGCCAGGATCCCGGAGGCCAGCCTGCTGAAGCGCTCGATGCCGACGCCGTGGGCGGCCAAGGGCATGGTCATGCGGACCGTGGTCGAGGCGGCCGGCGATCGCGAGCTCGAGACGATCGACGGGGTCCGGGTGATCGAGCCGGACCGGGGCTGGATCCTGGTGCTGCCCGATCCGTCGGAAGCCGTGACGCACCTGTGGGCGGAGGGAACGGACGCCGATACCGCTCAGGCCCTGCTCGACGAATGGGCCGCGGTGGTCGAGCGCGCTGGCCGCTGATCTGCAGAGTGGCCGCGAGACGCTGCCAACCGTGAGAGAATCGCCGATCTGGATAGCGAGCGGTTCGCGGAGGAGTGGCCAGCATGTGGGGACGGCGTCGGCGGCGCGATGCCGAGCGCGCGCCCGTGCGTTTCCGCTCGCGGCGTGCGCGGCGCGTGGACCGGCACCGGCCAGCGCAGGTAGCGTTGACAGTGCCGCCGGACTTCGCGCGTATCCCCGCTGCGGCGGGCGCTGTGTCCACCCCTCATCAGACCAATGGGAGGCTCGGCGATCTGATGCCCAGCGTCTACTGCACAGCCTGCGGAGCGGAGAACCCGGAAGGTGCCCGGTTCTGCTCGCACTGCGGCACGGCACTGGTCAGGCTGCCAGCCGACCGGGTGGCGGCTGATACCACCTCGACTATCTCGCTGGGCGGCACTGATCTCGACAGCGAGACTAACGACATCCTGGCGGCCGACGCCGCGGCGGTTGCCGCGCTGCCGCCCGGCACCGCGCTGCTGGCCGTGCTGCGCGGGCCCAATACCGGTGCCCGGTTCCTGCTGGACAGCGACCTGACCCTGGCCGGCCGCCATCCGGACAGCGACATCTTCCTTGACGACGTCACCGTCTCCCGGCGGCACGCCGAGTTCTACCGCCAGGGCGGCAGGTTCGTGGTCCGCGATGTCGGCAGCCTGAACGGCACTTACGTCAACCGCGAGCGGATCGAGGAAGCCGAGCTGCACGAAGGCGACGAGGTCCAGGTCGGCAAGTTCCGGCTGGTCTTCCTGCTCGGGCCCGCGGTCCGCAGCCGAATTCGGCGGAGGCCCGCAGGTCGGGGGATGAACGACCGCTCCGGTTACCTTGGCATCAGCGAGGTCCTCGCCCAGCTCCGCGCTGATTTCCCGGACGTCAGCGTGTCCAAGATCCGGTTCCTGGAGTCCGAGGGCCTGGTCGAGCCGGCCCGCTCGCCCAGCGGTTACCGCCGGTTCTGCGCGGCCGACGTGGACCGGCTGCGCTACATCCTGACCGCCCAGCGTGATCAGTACCTGCCGCTGCGGGTGATCAAGGAGCGGCTCGACCGGCTGGAGAACGCCGGGCGAGCCGCCTGCCGCAGCGCCGGGCGCTCCGGCCGGGCCCGCGGGCGGCAGTGAGCCGGAGCCGGGCAGGCCGCTCAGCCGGCGGGAGCTGGTCGAGGCGGCCGGGCTGACCGAGGCACTGCTGACCGAGCTGGAGACCTTCGGCCTGGTGCAGCGGGTCGGGCGGCACTACGGCCCGGATGCGCTGCAGGTCGCCAGGACCGCGGTCGCGCTGTCGGCTTACGGCGTCGAGGCGCGGCACCTGCGGGCCGTGCGGGCAGCGGCCGAGCGCGAGACCACCATGATCGAGAGCCTGGTGGCGCCGATCCTGCGGCAGCGGGGCAGCGGTGCCAGGGAGCTGGCCGCGCCGCACCGCGGGCGAGCTCGCCGACCTGGTGCTCCGCCTGCACGGCGCGCTGGTGGCCGGGACCCTGGCCGAGGCCGGGCTGACTGATGCCGAGCCGGGCGCTCCGGCGGCCGGACATCCGGCGGGCGAGCAGGTCAGGGACGTCGGGGGAGCGAGCGCGTGACGACCACGGTCTGGTCTCCCGCGATTGCGGGTGTACGTTGACAAAGGGAGTGCCTGCAGGCAGAAGGGGAATGCCAGTAGGCAGATCCGGAAGTAGCCGCAGCGCGCAGGCGCGGAGAGGGACGGAGCCGCCGTGAGGCAGATGGAGGTCGTCGGCGTCCGGGTCGAGATGGCCACGAATAACCCGATCGTCCTTCTGAAGGAAACGCAGGGCGAGCGGTACCTGCCGATCTGGATCGGGCCGAACGAGGCGACCGCCATTGCCTTCGCCCAGCAGGGCATGGTGCCGCAGCGGCCGCTGACCCATGACCTGATGCGTGACGTGCTGGAGGTTCTGGAGGTCCGGCTCACGACAGTCAATATCACCGCGCTGCGGGACGGCATCTTCTTCGCGGACCTGATCTTCTCGAACGGCCGGAGGTCAGCGCCCGTCCGTCCGACTCCATCGCGCTGGCGCTGCGCACCGGCGCGCTCGATCTACGCCAGGGACGAGATCCTCGATGAGGCGGGGGTCGCGATTCCGGACGAGCAGGAGGACGAGGTCGAGAAGTTCCGGGAGTTCCTGGACTCCATCACGCCCGAGGACTTCGGCAGGTCCACCTAACGTGCCGGGATGGCGCACCGGGGATGCCGCCTGACCAGAGCGCGACGCGCCGCCGGTGATCGTTGACGTGGCTACGCCTCGCGGCCTACCGTGCGAGAAGAGTACCCAGGGTGGCCCCGGGCCGGAGGTGGGCGTGGCGGTAACACGAGGCGCCGGCGCCCGTTCGGCGCGTCCCTGCCGCGGGAGAGCAGCAGCTGCTCTTCGGCGAGGAGGCAGGCGCCGAGGTCGGGACCGAGCCGGACGACCTGGGCTACCGCGGCCCGACGGCATGCTCCGCCGCCGGGATCACCTACCGGCAGCTCGACTACTGGGCCAGGACCGGGCCTGGTCGAGCCGAGCGTCAGGTCCGCGAGCGGCTCGGGCACGCAGCGGCTCTACGGTTTCCGCGACATCCTGGTGCTCAAGGTCGTCAAGCGGCTGCTCGACACCGGCATCTCGCTGCAGCAGATCCGGGCCGCAGTGGCCCACCTGCGCGAGCGCGGCTCAGCTGACCTCGCTCAGGTCACGCTGATGAGCGACGGCGTCAGCGTCTACGAGTGCACCTCGCCGGACGAGGTCGTCGACCTGCTGCAGGGTGGCCAGGGCGTGTTCGGCATCGCGCTCGGCCGGGTCTGGCAGGAGGTCGAGGGCACCCTCGCCGAGCTGCCCGCCGAGCGGGCCGATGACGGTACCGCCGAGAGCCGCCGCCGAGAGCGGCCAGCCGCAGGGCCGGAAGACTGGCTAGCTACTGCGCGGTACGGCAGCCCTTCTCGAGCGCTCGGTCCAGTCCAGCAGCGAGCCGTTCATCTTCTGGATGTCCTTATACGCGGTTTTCACGCAGAACGAGGCCACGTCGTAGTACGTATGGTGCCGCCCGAATCTGTGGCCGTGCCTGGCCGCCTCCCCGGCCGCCAGGCCGTGCTCGTAGGCGGCGTCATGGACAACGACCGTGCTTCCAGACATGCTCGCGGACAAGCTGCCATGTCAGGCTGCAGCAGGCGCCAGGCACCCCGGTAGCACCACCGCCATCAGGCTGAGCAGCGCCGATATCCACCGTCTCGGCATTCGCATCGCCCCGTAGGGTGTTCTTACCCAGCGGCCCGGAATGATGGCCCGGCTCGGGTAGGCTCGGAGGCGCTGGACGACACCGGCCGGGAGAGTCTTCGCGCAGCCAGCGCGGAGCGCCGAAGGGGCAACCTCCCCGGAACCTCTCAGGCATCAGGGACCGGACGGTGTGGCACTCTGGAGCCCGCGCGGCGGTTGACAGAGGGGGAGTTCCGTCACCGTTCTGGGAGGCTCCCGTGGATTTCAGCGCAGCGTCACATCGGACCCGCCAAGGCCGGCAGGCGCGGATGCTCGAGGCCGTCGGCTACGCCTCGCTCGACGAGCTGACCGAGGCGGCCCTGCCGGCCGGACTCGCCGCGACCGCGACCTGAGCCTGCCCCCGGCGCTCACCGAGGACGGAGGCGCTCGCCGAGCTGCGCCGGCTGGCCGGCCGCAAACCGTCGCCACCTCGATGATCGGCCTGGGCTATTACGGCACCCACACGCCCGCCGTGATCCGGCGCAACGTGCTGGAGAACCCGGCCTGGTACACCGCGTACACGCCCTACCAGCCGGAGATCTCCCAGGGCCGGCTCGAGGCGCTGCTGAACTTCCAGACCATGGTCGAGGACCTGACGGCGCTGCCGGTCGCCGGGCGCCTCGATGCTGGACGAGGCCACGCCGCGGCCGAGGCGATGACGCTGGCCCGCCGCGGCGCGGGGCAAGGGCCGGGTGTTCCTGGCCGACGCCGACTGCCTGCCGCAGACCCTCGCGGTCCTCGCGACCAGGGCCGAGCCGCTCGGCATCGAGCTGGTCACCGCGCCGCGTCAGCCGCGAGCTGATCGCGGAGCAGCCGGACGGCGAGCTGTTCGGCGTGCTGCTGCAGTACCCGGGCGCCAGCGGCGAGGTCCGCGACCTGCGCCCCGCTATCGAGCGCCGCGCAAGCCAGCCGGCGCGCTCGCCGTCGGTCGCGGCCGACCTGCTCGCGCTCACCCTGCTGACCCCGCCGGGCGAGCTGGGCGCCGACATCGCCGTCGGCACCACCCAGCGGTTCGGCGTGCCGATGGGCTACGGCGGCCCGCACGCCGGCTACATCTGCGTGCGCGACGCGCTCAAGCGGCAGCTGCCGGCGGCTGGTCGGCGTCTCGGTCGACGCCGACGGCCATCCCGCCTACCGGCTCGCGCTGCAGGCCCGCGAGCAGCACATCCGCCGGGAGAAGGCGACCAGCAACATCTGCACCGCCCAGGTGCTGCTGGCGGTCATGGCCGCCATGTACGCGGCCTACCACGGCCCCGACGGCCTGGCCGCGATCGCCCGGCGGGTGCACCGCAAGGCGGCCGCGTTCGCCGCGGCCATGAAGGACCTAGGCTACGAAACGCGCTGCCCGGAGTTCTTCGACACCGTCAGCGTGATCATGCCCGGGCAGGCCAGGGCGGCGGCTGCCCGCGCGGCCGAGGCCGGCTTCAACTCTGGACCGGCCGAGCGCGGACGTGGTGCAGGTCGCCTGCGACGAGACCACGACCGACGAGCAGCTGCCGGCGGTGGCCGGCGCGCTGGCCGGCCAGCCGGTGTCGCTGCCCGCTGGCTCGCCTGAGGCTCCGGCGGCCGAGGCCCTGCCGGCGGGACTGGTCCGGACGACCAGTTCCTGGATCCACCCGGTTTTCCACAGCTACCGCAACGAGACCGCGATGCTGCGGTACCTGCGCCGGCTCGCCGACCGGGACATCGCCCTGGACCGGTCGATGATCCCGCTCGGCTCGTGCACCATGAAGCTCAACGCGGCGGCCGAGATGGAGCCCATCACCTGGCCCGAGTTCGCCGGCCTGCACCCGTTCGCGCCCGCCGGGCAGGCCGCGGGCTACCAGGAGCTGATCGACGGGCTGTCGGCCGCGCTGATCGAGATCACCGGCTACGACGCCGATCAGCCTGCAGCCGAACGCCGGGTCGCAGGGCGAGCTGGCCGGGCTGCTGGCGATCCGCGGCTACCACCGGTCGCAGGGCCAGCCGGAGCGGGACGTCTGCCTGATCCCCGAGTCAGCGCACGGCACCAACGCGGCCAGCGCGGTGCTGGCCGGGCTGAAGGTGGTCGTCGTCAAGTGCGGCTCCGACGGCGCGATCGACCTCGGGCGACCTGCGCGCGAAGCTGGACCGCGCACGCCGACTCGCTCGCCGCGATCATGGTGACCTACCCGTCGACGAACGGCGTGTTCGAGGAGACGATCGGCGAGGTCTGCGACGGCCGTGCACGAGGCGGGCGGCCAGGTGTACGTCGACGGCGCGAACCTGAACGCGCTGGTCGGCCTCGCCAAGCCAGGCAGGTTCGGCGCCGACGTGTCGCACCTGAACCTGCACAAGACGTTCTGCATCCCGCACGGCGGCGGCGGTCCGGGCGTCGGGCCGGTGGCCGCGCGAGCGCACCTGGCGCCGTTCCTGCCCGGCGCGGAGCAGGGACATCCGGTCGCGGCGGCGCCGTACGGCTCCGCGGGCATCCTGCCGATCTCGTGGGCCTACATCACGATGATGGGCGCGGACGGGCTGCGCCGCGCGACGCAGGTGGCGGTGCTGGCCGCGAACTACGTGGCGCGGCGGCTGACCGGGCACTTCCCGGTGCTCTACACCGGGCGCGGCGGGCTGGTCGCGCACGAGTGCATCCTGGACCTGCGGCCGATCACCGCCCAGACCGGGATCACCGCCGAGGACGTGGCCAAGCGGCTGATCGATTACGGCTTCCACGCGCCGACCATGTCGTTCCCGGTGGCCGGCACGCTGATGGTCGAGCCGACCGAGAGCGAGGACGTGGCCGAGCTCGACCGGTTCTGCGACGCGATGATCGCCATCCGCCGCGAGATCGAGCTGGTCGCCTCCGGCGAGTACGACCCGGCGGACAACCCGCTGAAGAACGCGCCGCACACCGCGAGCATGCTGATCAGCGGTGACTGGAAGCACGACTACGACCGGGAGACCGCGGCCTACCCGGCGGGCGGCGACCGGCGGGCGAAGTACTGGCCGCCGGTGCGCCGGATCGACCAGGCCTACGGCGACCGGAACCTGATGTGCGCCTGCCCGCCGCCCGAGGCGTTCGAGGCCTAGTGGCAGGCATGCTTCCTGACGCGTCCGCGTGGGCGCTCGATCCTGACCTTGCCTACCTCAATCACGGCGGGTTCGGCGCGACGCCGCTGCCGGTCCAGGCAGAGCAGCAGCGCTGGCGTGCCGCCCTGGAGCGCAACCCGACGGGCTTCCTTGTGCGCCAGCTTCCCGAGCTGCTCGAGCGGGTGCGCGGCGAGGTGGCCGGCTTCCTCGGCGCGAGCCCGGACGGCGTCGTGTTTGTCGACAACGCGACAACCGGGATGCAGACGGTGATCGCGCAGACCAGGCTCGCGCCCGGCGACGAGGTGGTCGTGACCGACCACTGCTACCCGGCGGTGCTCGCGCAGCTGCACCGTGCGGCCGCGAGTACCGGGGCGGTGCTGCAGGTCGCGCCGGTGCCGATTCCGGCAGCCAGCCGGGCGGCCGTAGCCGAGGCGGTGCTGTCCCGGCTGAGCGGGCGCACCAGGCTGGTGATCGTCGATCACGTTGCCTCGTGCAGCGGCATGGTGTTCCCGGTCGCGGAGATAGCCAGGGAGTGCCGGCGCCAGGGCGTTCCGGTGGCGGTCGACGGCGCGCACGCGCCGGGCCAGGTGCCGGTCGACCTGACCGGGATCGATCCTGACTTCTGGGTCGGGAACATGCATAAGTGGCTGTGCGCGCCCAAGGCGTCCGCTGTCCTGTACGCCGCGCCGCGCTGGCGGGACACCCTCCGGCCGCTGGTCACCTCGCACGGCGTGACCGACGGGTATCAGCCGGCCTTCGACTGGACCGGCACCCGCGATCCCAGTCCGCTGCTCGCCGTCCCGGCCGTGCTCGCGTTCTTCGGCCAGGCCGGCTGGCCGGCCGTCTGGCAGCACAACAACGATCTCGCAGGCCAGGGCGCCGCGCTGATCGCCGATCTGGCCGGGACCAGCGCTCCCGCCGCCGCCGACGGACTGGGCGCCGCGATGCGACTGGTCGGCCTGCCCTGGCCGGTGACGGACGATGATGCCCGGGCCCTGGAGCGCCACCTGCTCGATGCCGAGGGCGTGGTCGTGCCCGTCACCAGCCACGACGGCTCGCACTGGCTGCGGGTGTCGGCGCAGCTGTACAACACGCTGGCGGACTATGAGCGGCTGGCCGCCGCCCTGCGCCGGTGGCAGCCGGCGGCCGCTACGGGCTGACGATCCCGCGGAATGACCAGGCGCAACCGGCGCGCTACCGTGGGTGCATTCGCTCGTTCCCGGCTCGTCAAGGGGGTTTGGTTATGGACGCAGACCTGGCGGGGCAGGTCGTCGACATCGCCAGGCGGGTGGTCGCCAGCGGCGCGATCTCGGCGAACGGGCATGGCAACGTGAGCGTCCGCGTGCCCGGTGCCGAGGACGAGATGTATTTCACGGCCGGCCCCTCGCTGCGCGACCATCCTGCCTCGGCTGTCGTGCGGGTCAGGCTGGACGGCACCCTGCTGGAGGGCGAGCTGCCGCCAATCGCGGCCGCCGTCGTCGCCATGCACACCGCCATGTACGCCGATCCCGACGTCGGCTGCGTCCTGCACACCCACTCGCCGTTTGCCACCGCTTACGCAGTGGCGCACCGGCCGATCGGGTGCTGGGTGGAGGCGCTGGCCATGTTCGGCCTGGCTGACGGGGTGCCGCTGGCAGGGTACGCGCCACGCGGATCCGACGAGGCGGTCGACAGCATCCGGGCCGCGGTCCGACCTGGCGTTCCGGCCGTCCTGCTGGCCAACCACGGCGTGCTGGTGTTCCACCGCACGCCGGAGCTCGCGATCATGATCGGCGGAGTGGTCGAGGAGGCGGCGCAGGCGGGCATCAATGCCGGAGGGCTGGGCGGGCCGGTCGAGGTTCCCCCGGCGATGCGGGCCGCGGCTCTGCAGCGCGCGATGACCTTCGACAGCCGCGGAACCGTGCGCTCCTAGCGCCGCTGATGCGGGTAAGCGGGCGAGCGGTGCTGGAACGACAGGATCCGCGGGTTGAGGATCGACGCCGTCGCGGATCTCGATGGCGCGCCGGATCGTCTCGTTCGCCTCCCACGCGGCGGGGCCGGCCAGCACCGGGCCGCAGGAGCGGCAGCAGCGCCTCGCTGATCTCCCAGGTCGCCGAGTTCCACAGAGCAGCGACGGGCTGTGATCGACGGCGTAATAGCGGACGTTATTGCCGACCGTGAACATCGGCTCGGCGAAGGAAGTCGGCCGCGCCCAGCTGAAGCCCATCCCCTCGTCGCAGGAGACGTCGACGATGAGGCTGCCGGACCCGAAGGAGCCCAGCTCGTCGCTGGTGACGAACATCAGCGGCGCATCGGTGTCCTGCAGCACGCAGTTGACCACGATGTCGTGCCCGGCGAGGAACTCTGCCATCGGCACCGGGCGGCCATCGCGCAGGACGAGGCAGCGGCCCGGATCATCGGCGTCCAGGGCGAAGTGCATCATGCGGGCCGAGTGGATCGGCGAGGCGACCTCGTTGATGGCCCGGTGCGTCAGCACGTCAACGTCGCTGACGCCGTGCGCGTTGAGAACGGTCACCGCGCCGCGCGCGGTGGCCCCGAAGCTGATGACGGCCGCCCGCAGCCGCCGGCCGTAGTCGCCGGTCAGCCCGGCCAGCTCCAGGGCGTGCAGGACCGAGCAGTAGCCGGCCATCTCGTTGTTCTTGTGGAAGACGTGCAGGCTGAACGAGCCGTCGGCGCCCAGTAGTTCATCGCCTCGAAGGCGATCAGCGTGAGCCGCGCGGTCGATGCTCACCTGGGTGAGCTCCTCGTCCTGGACGCAGTGCGGCCAGCCCCACAGGATCTGGCCCGCCCGCATCTCCGCCAGGTCCGCTGTCTGCGGCTTGGGCAGCAGGATGACATCGCACTCGGCGACCAGCTCGGCCCGGCTGCGCAGGCCCGGCGACGCTGCGGCCGAGCTGCTCGTCACTGATGCCGAACGACTCCCCGTAGCCGCGCTCCAGGTAGATCCGTTCCCGCAGGTCAGCCGGGATCCGGCCGAGATGAAGCGGATGGATCGCGAGCCGGCGCTCGTGCTCCTTCCGCGACCGGGCAGTAACGCCGAGGCTGAGCTGCTGGTCTCCGGTCACTGATTGCGCAGCGAGATCGCGTCGGACCCGGCGATGTCGTCGGCCTCGACGGCGCGCAGTCCCTCGCCCAGCCGCTCGCGAGCCTGCCGCAGCAGCTTGAGCGAGTTCGACGAGGAGCTTTGCGGGGCGGTCCGGTCCGGGTCCGCGCCGTGCTCCTCGATCAGGTGTGTCTGCAGGGCCGCGGCAACCTCGTCGACCGCCTTCAGCGCGTGGTAAATGGCCCGATCCCGTGCTGTGTCATCAACCATGTGATCAGTATCTCGTGCTTTGCCGTGCGGGCTGACGATCACCGCAGGAAGGCCGAAATCCGTTCGCGGAGCGATGGCGCGTCCAGGCCGTGCGCCGCGGCATGCTCCGCGGCCGTGCCGTAGTGGCGCAGCTCGGCCCGGCCCACGCCGAGCGCGAGCACGCGGTGCGGCACGTCGATCAGCGCGTCGTCGACCTCGCGACTGGAGGTCCCGGCCAGGTACGGCTCGACCAGCACGACGTCCGCGCTGTCAGCGGCATGGACGGCGCGGCGCACCGCGCCGGCGTCAAACGGGCGGACAGTGACGGCGTAGAGCACGGTGACGTCGAGATCGGCGACCGCATCCAGGACTGGCTGGAGCATCGGCCCGACGGCGATGACCGTTCCCCTCCCTCCGGCGCGGACGGTCTCGAAAGCGCCTGGCGCTGTCGCTCGCGGCCCCGGGTTGCTCTGGCCGGACAGCCGGAGATAGACCCGGTCGGTCCCGGCAGCGGCGTGCCGCAGGAGCAGCTCCGCCTCGTCCGGGTGGCCGGGCACGTGGATAGTCCAGCCATCGAGTGTGTCGATCAGCGCGACGTCTCCTGGCGCCTGGTGGGTCCTGCCCTCCGCCGCCATGTCGTACGACCCGCCGAAGCTGACCAGCACGGCCCCGACTCCCTGATGGCCGAGGTCGAGCTTGACCTGCTCGAAGGGACGCTCGACGAGGAACGACGGGAACGTATGCGCGATCGGGCGGAGCCCGGCCAGGGCGAGACCGCCGGTCACGCCGATGAGCAGCTGCTCGCGGATGCCGACATTGATGACGCGGCCGGGGTGGCGGGCCGCGGCGGACGCGAACTGAGCCGCGCTGATGTCGGCCAGGACGACCGCGAGCCGCGGATCGTCGTCCAGCAGCTCAGTGGCGGTGGCGATGAAGCGTTCCCGCATTGTTTCCATGGCTACCTCAGTTTCAGCGGACGTTGACGGCTGGGCGGGCGACGGGAGAATCCTTGGGTTCCACGACCGCGATCACCGCATGCGGCTGACCGGGGTGCGGCGCGTTCAGCGCGGCTTCGAGCGCATCGTGGTCGCGGCCGTCTGCGATCAGGACCGACCAGCCCTCCCGGTCGAACCTGGTGGCGATGCCGCCGGACCAGCCGTGCGTGGCTGAGGCGTTGTCGACGACGACGGCGTGCAGGCCATCGAGCCCGGTCGCGCCGGCGAATGCGATGGCCTCGTGGTTGGAGCCCTCGTCCAGCTCGGCGTCGCCGACCAGGACGAAGACGCGCGGGCGCGTCAGCTCCTGTGCGCGCAGTCCGAGTGCCATCCCGGCGGCCAGGCCCAGGCCGTGGCCGAGTGAGCCGCTGCCGATCTCAGCGCCCGGAATCAGCGTCCGGTCCGGATGGTGGCCGAGCGGGGACCAGTAGCCGGCGAACCCTGGCAGCAGGCCGGCGTCGATGAACCCCTTGGCGGCGAGTACTGCGTAGTAGGCCATCGGTCCGTGGCCCTTGGACAGCAGGAACCTGTCGCGCCCGGGGTCGTCGGCGCGCGCCGGGCTGATGCTGAGCACCCGGTCATAGAGAACCCACAGCACATCGAGCGTGGAGGTCGCCGCGGGGCCGTGCTTCTCGTCGCCGGTCATCAGCGCCATGAGTGACTCCAGGTCGGCGTAACCGGACTGGCTGAGCTGTGTCGTGGTCATGGAACTATCCTTCAACTTCAAGCGCACTTGAAGTCAAGGGCTATGATCGGGTCTCATGGCCATGCTTGCCGACAGGATCACCATCGGCGAATTCGCCCGCCGCGCCGGGGTCGCCACGTCGGCGCTGCGCTACTACGAGGAGCTCGGCCTCATCTCCTCGACGCGGACAGCGGGCGGGCAGCGCCGCTACGCCCGCGCCATGCTGCGCCGGGTGGCGTTCATCCGCGCGGCCCAGACGGTGGGGCTCAGCCTCGAGGAGGTGCGAGCCGCGCTGGCCCGGCTGCCGGACGAGCGCACCCCGAGCAAGACGGACTGGAACAAGGTCTCAGCGACCTGGATCCGCCGCGTCGACGAGCGGATTGCCGAGCTTGAGCGGCTTCGCGAGACGCTGAACAGCTGCGTCGGCTGCGGCTGCCTGTCCCTGCGCACCTGCCGGCTGTCCAACCCGGACGACACGGCGGCCAGCCGCGGGGCCGGGGCGCGCTGGCTGATCGGCGACACGCCGCCTGCCTAGCGCTCCGGCGCTGCCGTCGCGGCCGGCGCTGCCGTCGCGGCCGGCGCGCGCAGCGCGCGGCACGGCGGCATAGCCCGCGGCCTGCGGCAGCCGGCCACCGCGTTAGGCGGCCCGGCGCCGCGCCCGCGACGGTGACTGCTGTGCCACAGTGGACCTTATGAACGATCCCGGCGGCGCCCGTGTCGCCGTTTACATCGACTTCGACAACATCGTCATCTCGCGCTATGACCAGGTTCACGGCCGTGGCCAGTTCCAGCGGGACAAGGCGCGCGGGTTCACCAGGCCTGATGGTCCGGTGGATCCCGAGATTGCAGACCGGCTCCGGCGCGCGACGGTGGACGTCGGCGCAGTGATCGACTTCGCCTCCTCGTTCGGCACGCTGGTGCTGACCCGCGCTTACGCCGACTGGTCGGCCCCGGTGAACGCCGATTACCGCGGGCAGCTTGTCAGCCGCGCCGTTGACCTCGTGCAGCTGTTCCCGACCGCCGCCTACGCCAAGAACGGTGCCGATATCAGGCTGGCCGTGGACGCGGTCGAGGACATGTTCCGGCTCCCCGACCTGACGCACATGGTGATCGTCGCCGGGGACTCCGATTACATCGCGCTCGCCCAGCGCTGCCGGCGGCTCGGCCGTTACGTGGTCGGCGTCGGCGTCGCCGGATCAACGAGCAGGGCGCTCGCGGCTGCCTGCGACGAGCTCGTCACCTACGACGCGCTGCCCGGCATCACGCCCGCTGAGGCGCCCCGGCAGCCAGCCGGCCAGGGCACCCGCGCGCAGCCCCAGGCCGAGGAGCCCGAGAGCCCGCCGCCCTCGCGAGGCTCGCGGCGGACGAAGAAGACAGCGGCACCGCCGGCCGAGGAAGCAGAGGCTGAGGCTGAGGCCCGCGACGCCGAGGACCCGCAGGAACTGGCGACCCGGCTCCTGGAGCGAGCGCTGCGGCTCGGCCAGGAGAAGGATGACGCTGACTGGCTGCACAGCTCGGCGGTGAAGAGCCAGATGAAGCGGATGGACCCGTCATTCAGCGAGCGGGCACTCGGCTACCGGTCATTCTCCGACTTCGTCAAGTCGCGCGAGGACATCGCCGAACTCGACGAGGCAACCCCGGTGCGCCTGGTGCGGCTGAACCCGGCCTCCACCGCGCCCTGAGCGCCTAGCCCTGCAGCCCGTCCCAGGACCAGCGGGGCACGGTCAGGCCTGCCGGGACGTCATCGGCAGACTCGTGGTACCTGGCCATGGGCGTCGTAGTGGCCCAGGCGAAGTAGTCGTGCAGGACCTGCCAGAGCGGGCTGGCCGGGTCGATTCCGACGTCCTGCGTCGCCTGATCAAAGCAGTCGATCGCCCGGCGGTCCATCTCCGCGTGCTCGCCGTTGCCGCTGTGGATCCGCACGACCGAGGTCTCGTCTCCGTAGGTGCCGGAGTAGGCGGCCGGTCCGCCAAGCGCCTCGGTCCAGTAGGCGGCGAGCCGCTCGCTGTGGTCCGGGCGGAATCCGTGGCTGAACGCATGGCTGACGATCTCGTCGGCCAGGACCCTGGAGTGCCAGGCCTCGGCCAGGCGAAGCATGCCGTCGCTGCCGCCCGCTGCCTCATACACGCTCTGCATGTCTCCAGAATGCCACCGTGCCGCGCCGGCCCGATCATGAACGCCGTGTTAGTGGTGCTCTGGCACCACCAACTCGGCTTCCATGAAGATCAGCGGCGGCCAGGCTGGATCAGGCGGCCTTTCCACTCGCCGCCGCGGCCGAGGTGGTGGCGCCGGGCGGAGTCGGCGGTCATCGCCGCGTACATCGCCGCGATCAGCGGCAGCGCGGCCGCGCGCAGTGGCGACAGCCGGTACAGCCGCAGCATCGGCACGTACGTCACCGACATCAGCAGCCAGCCCGCCAGGCCTGCCGCGAGCAGCCAGCCCGCGGTCGCGACAGCAGCCCCGGCGGACAGCAGCGCGAGCCCGGCGATGGCCGCCGCCGGCGGCAGCAGGTACAGCCAGGCGAGCCCGAGCACCGCGCCGGCGGTGGCCGCCAGCGAGTAGTGCAGCTGCGTGTACGCACTGCGCGCGACCATGTCCCAGATGTCGGCGAGCCGGTCGTAGGGCCGCTCGCTGGTGACATCCGTCGTGAGCCCGAGCCAGCAGCGGCCGCCCGCGCGCTTGAGCAGCCGGCCGAGCGCGACGTCGTCGATCCGCGCGCCGGCGATCTGCGCAAGCCCGCCGGCGGCAGCGAGTGCGTCGGCGCGCACCAGCATGCAGCCGCCCGCCGCCGCGGCTGTCCTGGCCCGGCGCCTGCTGACCCGCGGGAACGGATACAGCTGGGCAAAGAAGTACACGAAGGCGGGAACGAGCAGCCTCTCCGCCCGGTTTCCCGTCCGCAGCAGCGCCATCAGGGACACCAGGTCGAACTGCCCGGCCGCCGCGCACCGCGCCAGCCGCGCGAGCGTGCCCGGCGCGTAGGCGATGTCGGCGTCGGTGAACAGCAGGTACGCGGCATCAGGCCCGGCGGCCCGGACGCCTTCGGACATCGCCCACACCTTGCCCGCCCAGCCCGGCGGCGCCGGCCGCGCGCTGACGACCGTCAGGTCGCTGCCCGTGCCAAGCTCGGCCGCGACCTTCGCGGTCGCGTCGGTGCTGTCATCGTCGACGACGATGACCGAGAGCCCGGCCGGATACTCCTGGCTCAGCAGCGATGGCAGGCAGGCCGGGAGGATGGCGGCCTCGTTCCTGGCCGGGATGACGACGGTCACCGGCGGCAGCGCCGCTCCCGGCGCCTGCGCGGGCAGTGTCGCCTGCGCGGGCAGTGTCGCCTGCGCGGGCAGTGTCGCCTGCGCGGGCAGTGGCGGCAGCCGGTGCCCGGTCCGCCAGTAGCCGCCGTGCAGGGTCAGGAGGTAGAGCCAGGCGAGCGCGGCCGCCGACGTCAGGACGCAGATGGTGACGACCGCGGCCTCCTGAGGGTTGAGCTGCGCTGATCGCGCCAGGCCGGCACCGAAGCGCTGCGCAGGGGAGCACTCTATCGCGCCCGATTTCGGCCGCGGCTGTCGGCAACGACTCGGATTTGCCCTTGACAGACCTCCGCAACCCGTCTGAAGTTTGGGGCGTTGAAACGTTCCACTCAGGAGATGCCCATGGCTGACCTGACCGCCGTCAAGAACGCAGTCGCCCGGCTGCAGATCGAGCTGCCGTCCTGGTCGTTTGGCAATACGGGAACGAGGTTCAAGGTATTCGCGCAGCCCGGCGTGCCGCGGACCGTCAAGGAGAAGATCGACGACGCGGCGCGGGTGCACGCGCTGACCGGCGCGGCGCCCGCGGTGGCGCTGCACATTCCGTGGGACAGCGTGCCCGATTACGGCGAGCTGTCCCGGTACGCCACCGACGCCGGGGTGCGGATCGGCACGATTAACGCCAACGTGTTCCAGGACGACGACTTCCGGCTCGGCAGTGTCGCCAATCCCGACCCGGCGATCAGGCGCAAGGCCGTTGACCGGCTGCTTGAGTGCGTCGACATCATGGACGCGACCGGGTCGGCGGACCTGAAGCTGTGGTTCGCCGATGGCACCAACTACCCGGGTCAGGACGACATCTCCTCCCGGCAGGACCGGCTGGCTGAGGCCCTGCGGACCGTGTACGACCGGCTGGGCGGGCACCAGCGGCTGCTGCTGGAGTACAAGCTGTTCGAGCCGGCCTTCTACGCGACGGACGTGCCCGACTGGGGGACGTCGCTGCTGCACTGCCTGGCACTCGGCCCGCGCGCGGCGGTGGTGGTGGACACCGGCCACCACGCGCCGGGCACGAACATCGAGTTCATCGTGGCGGTGCTGCTGCGGCAGCGGCGCCTCGGCGGGTTCGACTTCAACTCCCGGTTCTACGCCGACGATGACCTGCTGGTCGGCGCGGCTGACCCGTTCCAGCTGTTCCGGATCATGCGCGAGGTCGTGCTCGCGGACGCGCTCGGGCCGGATGCCGGGATCGCCTTCATGCTGGATCAGTGTCACAACATCGAGCAGAAGATCCCGGCGGAGATCAGGTCGGTCATGAACGTGCAGGAGGCGACCGCCAAGGCGCTGCTCGTCGACGCCGCGGCGCTGGCAACGGCGCAGCGCGACGGCGACGTGCTCGGCGCCCACGACGTGCTGATGGACGCCTACAACACCGACGTGCGGCCGCTGCTGGCCGAGCTTCGCGCTGAGCAGGGCCTGCCTCCCGACCCGGCCGCCGCCTACCGCGAGTCCGGGTACCAGCAGAAGATCGAGGCCGACCGCGTCGGCGGCGTCCAGGCAAGCTGGGGCAGCTGATGGCGAGTGACCCGGTGGCCGACCTGCTGGCCCGCAGCAACCGGCTCGGCAGCGACCCGCGCAACACCAACTACGCGGGCGGCAACGCCTCGGCCAAGGGCACGGCGACCGACCCGGCCACCGGCGAGCCGGTGGAGCTCCTGTGGGTCAAGGGCTCCGGCGGCGATCTGGGTACCCTGACCACCGGCGGCCTGGCCGTCCTGCGCCTGGACCGGCTGCGCGCGCTGACCGGCGTGTATCCGGGGCCGGAGCGCGAGGACGAGATGGTGGCCGCCTTTGACTACTGCCTGCACGGCCGGGGCGGCGCGGCGCCGTCGATCGACACCGCGATGCACGGCCTGGTGGGCGCCGCTCACGTCGACCATCTCCACCCGGACGCGGGCATCGCGCTGGCGGCCGCAGCCGACGGGGAGAAGCTGACGGCCGAGTGCTTCGGCGGCCGGGTCGCCTGGCTGCCCTGGCGCAGGCCCGGATTCCAGCTCGGCCTCGAGATCGCCGAGATCCAGCGGGGCCAGCCCGCGGCGATCGGAGTGATCCTGGGCGGCCACGGCATCACGGCCTGGGGCGCAACCAGTGACGAGTGCGAGAGCCGCTCACTGGAGATCATTGCCACGGCGCAGCGGTTCATCGACGACACCGGCAGGCGCGAGCCCTTCGGCCGGGTGCTGCCCGGCTTCGAGGCGCTGCCCGGACAGCAGCGCCAGGCCCGCGCGGCTGCTCTCGCACCGGTGCTGCGCGGGCTGGCCTCCGACCGACCGCCGCCAGGTCGGGCATTTCACCGACAGCCCGGCCGTGCTCGACTTCCTCGCCCGGGCGGCGCACCCGCGGCTGGTGCAGCTCGGCACCTCCTGCCCCGACCACTTCCTGCGGACCAAGGTGCGGCCGCTGCTGCTTGACCTGCCGGCGGCGGCGCCGCTCGAGGCGGTCACCGCCCGGCTGGCTGAGCTGCACGAGGCCTACCGGGCCGGCGTACGAGGCCTACTACCAGCAGCATGCGACCGCGGACTCGCCGCCGATGCGCGGTGCCGACCCGGCGGTCGTCCTGGTTCCCGGCGTCGGCATGTTCAGCTTCGGCGCCGACAAGCAGACCGCCCGGGTGGCGGGGGAGTTCTACCTGAACGCCATCAATGTCATGCGCGGCGCCGAGGCCGTCTCGCAGTACGCGCCGATCAGCGAGGCGGAGAAGTTCCGGATCGAGTACTGGCCGCTGGAGGAGGCGAAGCTGGCCCGCCGGCCGGCGCCGCGGCCGCTGGCCGGCCGGGTCGCGCTGGTGACCGGCGGCGGCTCGGGCATCGGCCGGGCGATAGCACGGCGGCTGGCCGGCGAGGGCGCCTGCGTGGTGGTGGCGGACGTCAACCTGGCGGCGGCCCAGGAGACGGCGAGCGAGCTTGGCTCTGCCGCGCATCCGGCCGCGCACCCGGCCGACATCGCCGTGGCCGTCGCCGCTGACGTCACCGACGAGGCCGCCGTCGGGACCGCGTTCGAGACCGCCGCGCTGGCCTTCGGCGGCGTGGACCTGGTGGTCAACAACGCCGGGCTGTCGGTCTCGAAGCCGCTGCTCGACACCACCGCCGCGGACTGGGATCTGCAGCACGCGGTGATGGCGCGCGGCTCGTTCCTGGTCTCCGAGAGGCGGCAGCGGCGCAGCTGACGGCGCAGCGCCTGGACGGCGACATCATCTACATCTGCAGCAAGAACGCCGTGGTCGCCGGGCCGGACAACATCGCCTACGGTGCCGCGAAGGCCGACCAGGCGCACCAGGTCCGGCTGCTCGCGGCCGAGCTCGGCTGCCTCGGCATCCGGGTCAACGGCATCAATCCGGACGGGGTTGTCCGCGGATCGGGCATCTTCGCGGGAGGCTGGGGCGCGAAGCGGGCCGCGGTGTACGGCGTCCCCGAGTCCGAACTCGGCGCCTTCTATGCCGGCCGCACGCTGCTGAAGCGGGAGGTGCTGCCGGAGCACGTGGCTGCCGCCGTGATCGCGCTGACCACCGGCGAGCTCAGCCTGACCACCGGCCTGCTCGTTCCCGTCGACGGGGGTGTCACCGCTGCCTTCCTGCGCTGAGATCGCCGTCGCGGCCGCTGACCTCGGAGCGTCCGGGGGCAGGGTCATGGTCGGGGTGGTGAGCAGGGACAGGCTGGCAGATCCGGGCGGTACACCGCTTCGGCAACGCGCCCGTTCCCGTCGCAGGCCGGCTGTACACCGACATCCTGCGGCTGCACGCGGAGGTACTCGCAGGCCTGCGGGCGGCCGGCCAGGGCGGCGCGCTCGCGAGCGTCGGCATTGACGGCTGGGGAGTGGACTACGGCCTGCTGGATGCGGCCGGCACGCTGATCGGCAACCCGGTGCATTACCGCGACGCGCGGACCGAGCACGTGCGGCTCAGCATGCCGGCGGCGGAGATCTACGCCATCACCGGGATCCAGCAACTGCCGATCAACACGCTGTGCCAGCTGACCGCCGCCGCGGGCAGCCCGGAGCTGGCCGCCGCCAGGACCCTGCTGCTGCTGCCCGACCTGCTCGGCTACTGGCTCACCGGAGCGGCCGGTGCCGAGGTCACCAACGCGTCGACGACCCAGCTGCTGGACGTGCGCACGCGGCAGTGGGCGACCGGGCTGATGGCGCGGGCCGGGATCCCGCCGGCCATCTTCCCGCCGCTGCGGCAGCCGGGCGAGCCGGTCGGCGCGCCTGCTGCCCGGGCCGGCGGCGCAGGCCGGGCTGCCCGCTGGGCTGCCGGTGCTCGCCGTCGCCTCGCACGACACGGCATCGGCGGTCGTCGGCACGCCGGCGGCCGGAGAAGACTTCGCGTTCATCTCATCGGGAACGTGGTCACTGGCCGGACTCGAGCTCACCGGGCCAGTCCTGAGCACGGCCAGTCAGAGCGCTAACTTCACCAACGAGGCGGGTGTCGACGGCACCGTCAGGTACCTGCGCAACGTCATGGGCCTGTGGCTGCTGCAGGAGTCGGTGCGTACCTGGCGGGAAGCTGGCCAGGCAGTGAGCCTGCGCCAGCTGCTGGCCGCAGCGGCCCGCCTGCCCGCCCTGGAGTGCGTCGGTAAATGTGGACGACCCGGCCTTCCTGGCGCCCGGTGACATGCCGGCCAGGATCGAGGCCGCGTGCCGGGCGGGGGGCAGGCCCGTGCCCGGCAGCCCGGCGCAGACCGTGCGGTGCATCCTGGACAGTCTCGCGCTCGGGCACCTGCGCGCGGTCTCCGACGCCCAGCGCCTGTCCGGCCTGCACGCCGATGTCGTGCACATGACGGGCGGCGGAGCCCGGAACGCGCTGCTCTGCCAGCTCACCGCGGACGCCTGCGGCCTGCCGGTCATCGCGGGCCCGGACGAGGCCACGGCGATCGGCAACGTCCTGGTGCAGGCACGCGCGCATGGCGCGGTGCCATCCGGCCTGGACGGCATGCGCGCGCTGGTCAGGGGCACCCAGCGGCTGCGGCGGTACCGGCCGCGGGGAAGCGCCGCGCGCTGGCGGGCCGCAGCTGCCGGGCTGGAGATTTGACACGTTCCAATGCGGCCCGTGAAACTGACCTCCGGGGAGGGCTCTGGCCAGGGAGGACGCCGGTGAGCGCGCCGGTCAGCATCAGGGAAGTCGCGGCGCACGCCGGGGTCTCGGTGGGCACGGTCTCGAACGTGCTGAACCGGCCGGAGATCGTTGCCGCGCCGACCAGGGACCGGGTGCACGCGGCGATCAAGATCCTCGGCTTCGTCCGCAACGAGTCAGCCCGCCAGCTGCGAGCGGGCCGCAGCCGGACGATCGGCCTGGTCGTCCTGGACGTGGCGAACCCGTTCTTCACCGACTGGCGCGCGGCGTCGAGGACGAGGCGAGCCGGTCCGGCCTGTCCGTCATCCTGTGCAACAGCGACGAGCAGACGCGCAGCGAGGCCCGGTACCTGGAACTGCTCGAGGAGCACCGGGTTCAGGGCATCCTCATCACGCCGGTCACCGAGTCGGACGAGCGGCTGGCCCGGCTGCAGGACCGGGGCACCCCGGTGATCCTGGTCGACTCGCGGTCCACCTCGGCCCGGCAGTGCTCGGTCTCGGTGGATGACGTTCTCGGCGGTGACATGGCGACAGCGCACCTGCTGGACGGCGGCCACCAGCGGGTCGGCCTTCGTGGGCGGCCCCGCCGGGCTGCGGCAGGTGGCCGACCGGCGCGAGGGCGCCGTGCGCGCGCTGGTCCGGGCCGGCCGGGCCGCGGCAGACCTGCGTGTCATCGAGACCACCGCGCTGAACGTGGCAGGCGGCCAGGCCGCGGGCCGTGCGCTCGCGGCCATGTCGCCCGCGCTCCGGCCGACGGCCGTATTCTGCGCCAATGACCTGCTCGCACTCGGCCTGCTGCAGGAAATGACACGGCATGGCATCGCCGTGCCCGGCGAGGTCGCCATCGTCGGCTACGACGACATCGAGTTCGCGGCCGCCGCGGCCGTGCCGCTGTCGTCAGTCCGCCAGCCACGGCAGGAGCTCGGGCCGGATGGCCGCGCAGCTCCTGATGGAGGAGGCCGGGCGGCGGCACGGCACCAGCACCGCCAGGTCGTCTTCCAGCCCGAGCTCGAGGTCCGCCGGTCCAGCCTGACCGGGACGGCGTAGCTGATGCGCATCGCCCTGTTCGCGACCTGCCTGGCCGACACGCTGTTCCCGGCCGCGGCTCGCGGCACCGTCACGGTGCTGGAGCGGCTCGGGCACCAGGTCGAGTTCCCGGCCGAGCAGACCTGCTGCGGGCAGATGCACGTCAACACCGGCTACCAGCGCGAGGCGCTGCCGCTGGTCCGCCGCTACGTGGACACCTTCGAGCCGCTACGAGGTGATCGTCGCGCCGTCCGGGTCGTGCGTCGGCTCGATCACGCATCAGCATGCGATGGTCGCGCGGCGGCACGGGGACGAGCAGCTGGCCGTGCGCGCGGAGGCGGTGGCGGCGCGCACCTACGAGCTGTCCCAGCTGCTCGTCGACGTGCTGCGGCGTGGAAGACGTCGGCGCGCATTACCCGCACCGGGTGACCTACCACCCGACCTGCCACTCGCTGCGGCTGCTGCGGGTCGGCGACCGGCCGCTGCGGCTGCTGCGGCACGTGTCCGGGCTGGAGCTGGTCGAGCTGCCGGATGCGGAGGTGTGCTGCGGTTTCGGCGGCACGTTCGCGGTGAAGAACGCCGACACCTCGACGGCGATGCTGGCCGACAAGATGCGCAGCGTGCTGGATACCGGTGCCGAGGTCTGCACGGCGGGCGACTCGTCCTGCCTGATGCACATCGGCGGCGGGCTGTCGCGGCTGCGGACCGGGGTGCGGACCGTCCACCTGGCGGAGATCCTGGCGGCCACCAGCGGTGAGCACGTTCCTTGGCCTGCCCGGCGCGCCGCGGGGAGTCGGGCACCTGCGGCAGGACGAGCCGTTCCCGGTCGCCGCCCGGCGCGCGCTCGCCGACACTCAGCTGCGGCGCAACCTCGGCAAGGCCACGTCCACCATCCGGGCCAAGCGAGCCGCCGTGGTCGGCGAGGTGCCGGACTGGGAGGAACTGCGCGCGGCCGGGCAGGCGATCAAGGCACGAGACCATGGCCCGGCCTGGACTCGCTACCTGGAGCAGCTGGAGGAGCAGGTCACCGCCCGCGGCGGCACGGTGCACTGGGCGCGGGACGCGACCGAGGCGAACCGGATCATCACCGGGCTGGTCCAGGCGGCCGGTGCCACCGAGGTGGTCAAGGTCAAGTCGATGGTCACCGACGAGATCGGCCTCAACGACGCGCTGGCCGGCGCGGGCATCGCGGCCTACGAGACCGACCTGGCCGAGCTGATCGTCCAGCTCGGGCATGACCGCCCGTCGCACATCCTGGTGCCGGCCATCCACCGCAACCGGGCCGAGATCCGCGACATCTTCCTGCGCGAGATGGGCGATGTCGACCCGGGCCTGACCGACGACCCGGCCGCGCTGGCCGAGGCGGCCCGGCGGCACCTGCGCCGCAAGTTCCTGTCCGCGACCGGTGGGCATCAGCGGGGCGAACTTCGCCATCGCCGAGACCGGCACGCTGTGCGTGGTCGAGTCCGAGGGCAACGGCCGGATGTGCCTGACCCTGCCGCAGACGCTGATCACCGTCATGGGCATCGAGAAGGTGATCCCGTCCTTGGCCGACCTCGGGGTGTTCCTGCAGCTGCTGCCGCGCTCCTCGACCGGCGAGCGGATGAACCCGTACACCTCGATGTGGACCGGCGTGACGCCCGGCGACGGGCCGCAGGCCGTTCCACCTGGTGCTGCTGGACAACGGCCGGACCGCGGCGCTGGCGGACCCGGCGGGCCGCGAGGCGCTGCACTGCATCCGCTGCTCGGCCTGCCTGAACGTGTGCCCGGTCTACGAGCGGACCGGCGGGCACGCCTACGGCTCGGTCTATCCGGGTCCGATCGGCGCGGTGCTGTCGCCGCAGCTGACCGGCGTCGAGGAGAACGCGTCGCTGCCGTACGCGTCGTCGCTGTGCGGCGCGTGCTACGACGTCTGCCCGGTGAAGATCAACATTCCGGAGCTGCTGGTGCACCTGCGCGCCAGGCACGTCGAGGAAGCCCGGCTGGGCCGCCGGCTGCCGTCCGCGGAGGCCGTGGCCATGGCCGCGGCCTCCTGGGTGCTCGCCGATAGCCGGCCGGCTCGCGGCAGCACAGTCGGCCAGCCGGGCCGGGCGGCTGCTCCGGCGGCGCGGCGTGATCTCCGCGCTGCCGCCGCCGCTGGCCGCCTGGACCAGGGCCAGGGATGCGCCGCTGCCACCACGCCAGACCTTCCGGCAGTGGTGGCGCACCGAGCACGGCGAACCCGAACCACGGGGATCCGGACCACGGGGACCCGGACCACGGGGACCCGGCATGACCGCGCGGGACGAGGTGCTGGCCCGCATCAGGACAGCGAACAGGTCCGGCGGTCCCGCGCAGGCCGGCCCGCCCAGCTGACGAACCCGCCGCGCGGGTACCGGACCCGCGGCGAGCTGTCCGGCCGGGCGCTGCTTGACCTGCTGGCCGCGCGGCTGGCCGACTACCGCGCGATTGTGCACGTCGTGACGCCCGGCGACGCTGCCGGCGCGAGATCGATGCCGCGCTGCGGCGCCGCGGCGCCCGGACGGTGGTCGTGCCGCCCGCGCTCGGCCTGCCGCTGCCGGACTTCGCGGCTGTCACTGCTGACTCGCGCGAACCTGGCGGCTCCGGTGACCTGACGGCGCAGGACCTGGACAGCATGGACGCCGTCGTCACCCGTGCCGCCGTGGCGATCGCCGAGACCGGCACGATCGTCCTCGACGGCGCACCTGATCAGGGCCGCCGGGCCATTTCGCTCGTTCCCGACTATCACCTGTGCGTGGTCGGCGCGGAGCAGGTCGTGCACCTGGTGCCGGAAGGGGTCGCGCGGCTGGCGGCCGCCGCCGGCCGCCCGCTGACCTGGATCAGCGGGCCGTCGGCAACCAGCGACATCGAGCTGGAGCGCGTCGAGGGCGTGCACGGCCCCCGCACCCTCGAGGTCCTCCTCGTGGCCGGCTGACCCCGCCGCGCCCGCTGATAGCCTGCCAGGGTGGCCCAGGGCAGCGGCGGTGAGCGCACCGTCCGCCCGTTCCGGCGCGCTGACCTGCAGCGCCACCGTGGCCGCCCTCGCCCGCGCGTTCGACGACGATCCGGTGATGACGTGGATCTTCCCGGACGAGCAGATGCGCCGCCGCCGGCTGCCGCCGTTCTTCGCCTCCACGCTGCGCGGGGTCAGCCTGCATCAGGACGGCACCGAGGTGGTCACGGACGGCACCACTGTCCTTGGCTGCGCGATCTGGATGGCGCCCGGCTCGTGGCGGCCGCCGCTGCGCCGCCAGCTGGCGGCGCTGCCCGCCACGATCATCCGCCTGGGCTCCCGGCTGCCCGTCGCCAGCGCGACGTACGGGGCGATGATGCGCCTGCATCCGGAGCGGCCGCACTGGTACCTGTCCGGCATCGGCACCGATCCGCCCGCCCAGGGAAGCGGCGTCGGCAACGCGCTCATGCGGTCGCAGATGGCCCGCTGCGATGCCGCCGGGGAGGCGGCCTACCTGGAATCGAGCAAGGAGCGCAACGTGCCCTTTTACGAGCGCCACGGCTTCAGGGTCACCGGCGAGCTGACCGTGCCGGGCGGCGGCCCGACGCTGTGGCTGATGTGGCGCAATCCCCAGTAACGGAGGTTCCAGGGTCATGCAGGTGATAGACGGTGCCGGGAAGTTCGCCGCGCAGGGGGCGCAGGTGGCGTGGACTGAGCACCTGCGGGTGCCGGACCTCAGCGTCGGCACGTACTCGATCCCGGCGGGCGGCAGCGACGACCAGGAGCCCCACACCGAGGACGAGATCTACCTGGTCACGAGCGGGCAGGCCACGCTGGAGTCGGGCGGCCAGCGGGCAGAGGTCGGGCCTGGCTCTGTTATTTACGTGCCAGCCGGGGAATCACATAAGTTCACCGGGATTACTGGAGACTTCGCGGTCGTGGTCGTCTTCGCCCCGGCGGAATACTCGCGGGGCTGACGGAACCCAGCAGCGCGTTATTTCGTTATTACCCGTATTAGGAAGTTAGCGCTACAGTGGGTAAAGGTTCGTGAAATACGTCTGGGGCTGGGACACGCCGGTCTTAGGGGCAGGAGGCAGTCCGGATGAGCGGTAGGACAGTCCCGGATGCCGAGCGCCTGCTTACGCCGGCCGAAGTCGCCGCGATGTTCAGGGTCGATCCCAAGACCGTGACCCGGTGGGCCCGCGACGGCAGGCTCACCTCGGTGCGCACGCTGGGCGGGCACCGGCGCTACCGGGAGAGCGAAGTGCTGGCGCTGCTGCGCGCCGCGCACTCGGAGGCCGGCGAGTAAACTGCGGGCCACAGCCGGGCGACTCTGCTTGCGGGCGCCCTGGCCTTCTGGCGCCCTGGCTTTCTCTGAGGCGCCCTGTCCTGGTCTGGGTGCACTGGCCTTCTGGGTGCGCTGGCCTTCTGGGTGCACTGTCCTTCTGGGTGCACTGTCCTGGCGGATGCATAGAGTTGCCCTGTGGCAGATCCGGCGAGCTACCGCCCGGCGCCCGGCTCGATCCCTGAATCGCCTGGCGTCTACCGTTTTCGTGACGCTCGCGGCCGGGTCGTGTACGTCGGCAAGGCCAAGAGCCTGCGCTCGAGGCTGAACTCCTACTTCGCGGACTTCGCTAGCCTGCACCCGCGGACCCAGTCGATGCTGCTGGCCGCCGCGCAGGTCGACTGGACCATCGTCGGCACCGAGGTCGAGGCCCTGCAGCTGGAGTACTCCTGGATCAAGGAGTTCGACCCCCGGTTCAACGTCCGCTACCGCGACGACAAGAGCTACCCGTACCTGGCCGTCACCATGGACGAGGAGTTCCCCCGGGTGCAGGTCATGCGCGGGGCAAAGCGGCGGGGCGTGCGGTACTTCGGGCCGTACTCGCATGCCTGGGCCATCAGGGACACGGTCGACACGCTGCTGCGCGTCTTTCCGGTCAGGACCTGCTCAGCCGGAGTGTTCAAGCGCGCGGGCCAGATCGGCCGCCCGTGCCTGCTCGGCTACATCGGCAAGTGCTCGGCGCCGTGCACCGGCCGCATCGACGCTGCCGCGCACCGGGCCCTGGCCGAGGAGTTCTGCGACTTCATGGCCGGCCAGACCGGCAAGTTCACCCGCCGGCTCGAGGCGCAGATGCGGGCGGCGTCGGCGGCCGAGGAGTACGAGCGCGCGGCCCGGCTTCGGGACGATATCCAGGCGCTGCACCGGGCGCTGGAGAAGCAGGCCGTAGTGCTGCCGGACGGCACCGACTGCGACGTCATCGCACTTGCGGAGGACCAGCTCGAGGCGGCCGTCCAGGTGTTCTACGTGCGCGGCGGCCGGGTCCGCGGGCAGCGCGGCTGGGTGCTGGACAAGGTCGAGGACGTCACGACCGCGGAGCTGGTCGAGCACTTCCTCGGCCAGGTCTATGACACCGACCCCGTCGCGGCCGGCCAGCCCACGGCAAGCAGGCGGGGCGGCAGTCCGGCGGGCGGCCGGGCGGGCGCCGGCTCCGGCATCCCGCGTGAGGTGCTCGTCCCCGTCCTGCCGCCGGATCCCGGTCCGGTGGAGGAGTGGCTGAGCGATCGCCGCGGCGGCCGGGTCAGCCTCCGGGTGCCGCAGCGCGGCGACAAGAGGGCGCTGCTTGACACCGTGGCGAGGAACGCCGGCGAGTCGCTGGCCCTGCACAAGACGCGCCGGGCCAGTGACCTGACCACCAGGAGCGTGGCGCTCAGCGAGATCCAGGAGGCGCTCGGTCTCGACGAGGCGCCGCTGCGGATCGAGAGCTACGACGTCTCCAACCTGCAGGGAACGCATGTGGTGGCGTCCATGGTGGTGTTCGAGGACGGCCTGGCCAGGAAGTCGGAGTACCGCCGGTTCGCCATCCGCGGCCTGGACGGCTCTGACGACGTCGCGGCGATCCACGAGGTGATCACCCGGCGGTTCCGCCGCTACCTGGAGGAGCAGGCAGCCGAGTCCGCCGAGTCAGGAGGCCGGCCCCGGCGCCGAGGCCGAGGCGCGGCGGAAGTTCTCCTATCCGCCCAACCTGCTGGTGATCGACGGCGGCCCGGCTCAGGTGGCGGCTGCGGTCAGGGCCCTGGACGAGGTCGGCGTGGTCGATGTCGCGGTCTGCGGGCTGGCGAAGCGGCTGGAGGAGGTCTGGCTGCCCGGCGAGGACGGCCCGGTGATCCTGCCGCGCAGCAGCGAGGGCCTGTACCTGCTGCAGCGGGTCAGGGATGAGGCGCACCGGTTCGCCATTACCTATCACCGGGCCAAGCGCGGCGCGGCGATGCGCGAGCAGCGAGCTCGACGATGTTCCCGGCCTCGGCCCGGCGCGGCGGGCCACCCTGCTGAAGTCCTTCGGCTCGGTCCGTAAGCTCGGGGCCGCGACGGTGGAGGAGATCGCGGCGGTGCCCGGCTTCGGCCCGCGGACCGCGGAGGCGGTGCACCGGGCCCTGCACGGGAACAGTGCTAACGGCCACACCGCCGCAGCGGATGCTGGCAGCGCGGGTGCGAGTGCGGGTGCGGGCGGGGACGACGGGGGCAGTGCATGAACGCTGACGGGCTGGCGCAGCAGGAGATCGTGATCATCACCGGGCTGTCCGGTGCGGGCCGGAGCACGGCGGCCAAGTCGCTGGAGGACCTGGACTGGTTCGTCGCCGACAACCTGCCGGCCGACCTGCTGCCGACCATGGCCGACCTGGCCAGGCGGTCCAGGGGAGCGGTGCCGCGGCTGGCGGCGGTCGTCGACATCAGGAGCCGGGCGTTCTCCACCGACCTGAAATCCGCCATCACCGACCTGACCGCGCGCGGGGTCCGGCCGTACGTCGTCTTCCTCGAGGCCTCCGATGAGACCCTGGTGCGGCGCTTCGACAGCGTGTCCCGGCCGCATCCGCTGCAGGAGGGCGCCCGCGTCGTGGACGGCATCGCGGCCGAGCGCGAGCTGCTGCAGGGCATGCGCGCCGAGGCGGACCTGGTGCTCGACACGACCGGCCTGAACGTGCACGAGCTGCGCTCCCGGATGCGGGATGCGTTCGCCACCGAGGCCGACACGGCACTGCGGGTGAGCGTGGTCTCGTTCGGCTTCAAGTACGGCCTGCCGGTCGACGCCGACATGGTCGCCGACTGCCGGTTCCTGCCGAACCCGCACTGGGTGCCTGAGCTCGCGCCGCTGACGGGCCAGGACAGCCCGGTCATCGACTACGTGCTGAGCCAGCCCGGCGCGACCGACTTCCTGGACGCCTACGTCCGGGCGGTCGGGTGGCGCTGGCGGGCTATCGACCGCACGGGCAAGCACTTCGTGCTGCTGGCGGTCGGCTGCACCGGCGGCAAGCACCGCAGCGTCGTGATGGCCGACGAGATGGCGGCCCGGCTGTCGCGGAGGTGGCCCGGCATCCAGGTGACGCACCGCGACCTGGGCCGCGAGTGAAGCGGGCCGGGCGTGATCGATTCGACCAGCCCTGCCCGGCCGCCCGCAGAACCGGAACGTCGTGGCGCTCGGCGGCGGGCACGGCCTGTACGCCTCGCTGTCCGGCCTGCGCCGCGTCACCAGGGACCTGACCGCGATCGTGACCGTTGCCGATGACGGCGGCTCCAGCGGCAGGCTGCGCCGCCAGTTCGGCGTGCTGCCGCCGGGCGATCTGCGGATGGCGCTCGCCGCGCTGTGCGGCGACGATGCCTGGGGCACGACCTGGAGCCGGGTCGTCCAGCACCGGTTCGCCGGCGGCGGCGATCTGCCGGGCGAGGAAGCTCGGCGGGCCACGCTGTCGGCAACGTCCTGATCGTGGCGCTCTGGGAACTGCTCGGCGACACGGTCCAGGGCCTCGACTGGGTCGCCCGGCTGCTCGGCGCCCACGGCCGGGTGCTGCCGATGTCGGCTGTCCCGCTGGACCTGGTGGCCGAGGTTGAAGGGGCAGATCCGGACAGGCCGGACGAGGTGATCGCGGTTCAGGGCCAGGTGGCCTGCGCGACGACGACAGGACGGGTACGGTCGGTTTCACTGATTCCCGCTGACCCGCCCGCGTGCCCGGAGGCCGTGCAGGCGATCGGGGCGGCGGACTGGGTGGTGCTCGGGCCGGGCTCGTGGTTCACCAGCGTGCTTCCGCACCTGCTGGTTCCTGAGCTGGCCGCAGGCGCTGGTCGGCACTCGAGCGCGGAGGCTGGTAGCGCTGAATCTGGCGCCGCAGCCCGGGGAGACGGAGGGTTCTCGCCGCAGACCCACCTGGAGGTGCTGGCAGACCATGCGCCCGAGCTGGCGATTGACGTCGTGCTCGCCGACCGCGCCGCGGCGGCAGGCGCGACGACCGAGCTAGAGAAGGCCGCGGGCCTGCTGGGCGCTCGGCTCGTACTGGCGGACCTGGCCGTCGCGGACGGGTCACCGCGGCATGATCCGCGGCGGCTGGCGGGCGCGTTCGCGCAGATATTCGAGGGGGAGTGAACCGATGGCGATGACCGCCCTGGTCAAAGATGAGCTCAGCCGGGTGCCGGTACTGAAGCCGTGCTGCCGCAAGGCCGAGGTGTCAACGCTGCTGCGGTTCGCGGGCGGGCTGCACCTGGCGGCCGGGCGCATCGTGGTGGAGGCCGAGCTGGACACCGGGGCGGCGGCGCGCCGCCTGCGCAAGGACATCGCCGAGGTGTTCGGCCACGCCTCCGATCTGATCGTGGTGGCGCCCGGCGGCCTGCGCAAGGGCAACCGGTACGTGGTCACGGGTCTCCAGCCGACGGCGAGAGCCTGGCCCGCCAGACCGGCCTGGTCGACAACCACGGCCGGCCGGTGCGCGGGCTGCCCCGGCAGGTCGTGTCGGGCACGACCTGCGACTGCGAGGCGGCCTGGCGCGGCGCCTTCCTGGCGCACGGCGTCGCTGACCGAGCCGGGCCGGTCCATGTCCCTGGAGGTCACCTGCCCGGGGCCGGAGGCGGCACTGGCGATGGTGGGCGCCGCCCGCCGGCTGAAGATTCACGCCAAGGCCCGCGACGTCCGCGGCGTCGACCGCGTGGTCGTCCGGGACGGCGACTCGATCAGCGCGCTGCTGACCCGGCTCGGGGCGCACGACAGCGTGCTCGCCTGGGAGGAGCGCCGCATCCGCCGGGAGGTCCGGGCAACCGCCAACCGCCTGGCCAACTTCGACGACGCGAACCTCCGGCGCAGCGCCCGGGCGGCGGTCGCGGCCGGCGCACGGGTGGAGCGGGCCCTGGAGATTCTCGGGCCAGAGGCGCCCGACCACCTGATCATCGCCGGGCGAGCTGCGGATCAAGCACCGGCAGGCGAGCCTGGAGGAACTCGGCCAGCTGGCCGAGCCCGCGCTGACCAAGGACGCGATCGCGGGCCGGATCCGGCGGCTGCTCGCGCTCGCGGACCGGCGCGCCATGGAGCTCGGCGTGCCGAACACCGAGTCGACGCTGACCGCGGACATGCTGGTGCCCTGACCGCCTGACCGCCTGACCGCCCGTGACCCGGCAGGCTCGCGGCTGACGGCTGTTCCGGTAGGGTTCGACCGCAGGCTGCGGATGGGCTGCGAGCCCACAAGCGAAGGAGTGCACAGCGGTGAGTGTGCGGGTGGGGATCAACGGGTTTGGCCGGATCGGCCGGAACTTCTGGCGCGCCGTGCACGCGGGCGGCGGCGGTGACATCGAGATCGTCGCGGCCAACGACCTCGGTGACCTCGCGACCTGCGCTCACCTGCTGAAGTACGACACGCTGCTGGGCACGCTGGACGCGGACGTGACCGCTGACGGCGACGTGATCAGGGCGGGCAGCCACTCGATCAGGATGCTGGCGGAGCGAGACCCGGCGCAGCTGCCGTGGGGCGACCTCGGCGTGGACGTGGTGATCGAGTCGACCGGCCGGTTCACCAGCGCGCAGGACGCCGGCCAGCACCTGGCTGGCGGCGCGCGCAAGGTGATCATCTCGGCGCCCGCCAAGGGCGAGGACATCACCATCGTCATGGGCGTCAACGACGACCGTTACGACGCGGCCCGGCACCACATCATCTCCAACGCGTCCTGCACGACCAACTGCGTGGCGCCGATGGCCAAGGTCCTGAACGACAGCTTCGGCATCCGCAAGGGCCTGATGACCACCATTCACGCCTACACCAATGACCAGGTCATCCTGGACTTCCCGCACAAGGACCTGCGGCGGGCCCGCGCGGCCGCGCAGAACATCATCCCGACGACCACGGGCGCCGCGAAGGCGACCGCGCTGGTGCTGCCCGAGCTCAAGGGCAAGCTGGACGGGCTGGCCATGCGGGTACCCGTGATGGACGGCTCCGTGACCGACCTGGTCGTCCAGCTGGACCGGGACGTGACGGCCGAGGAGATCAACGCCGCCTACCGGGCCGCCGCCGACGGCCCGCTCAAGGGCTACCTGCACTACACCGCGGACCCGATCGTGTCCTCTGACATCGTCGGCACGCCGTACTCCTGCACGTTCGACTCCGGGCTGACGATGGCCTCCGGCGACCAGGTGAAGGTCGTGGGCTGGTACGACAACGAGTGGGGCTACTCCAACCGGCTCGCCGACCTGGCCGCGCTCGTCGGCTCCAGCCTGCCCGCGCGCTCGTGACCGGCATGGCGGGCATCGACTCGCTGCCGGTGACCGGCCGGGTCGTGCTGCTGCGGGCGGACCTGAACGTGCCCATGGACGGGACCGCGATCACCGATGACGGCCGCATCCGGGCCAGTCTCCCGACGATCGCCCGGCTGCGGGAGCGCGGCGCGAGGGTGCTGATCACCGCGCACCTGGGGCGGCCGAAGGGCGACACCTACGCCGACCGGGCGGCCGGCGGCCCGTCGCTCGGCGCCGGTTGCGGCCCGCCTGTCAGAGCTGCTCGGCGTGCCGGTCCCGCTGGCCGACCGACGTGGCCGGCGAGTCGGCGCGCCAGCTCGCGGCCGGCCTGGCCGACGGTGACGTGGCGCTGCTGGAGAACATCCGGTTCGAGCCCGCCGAGACCAGCAAGGACCCGGCCGAGCGGGCCGAGCTGGCCCGGCGGCTGGCCGCGCTGGCTGACGTGTACGTGGCGGACGGCTTCGGCGCCCTGCACCGCAAGCACGCCAGCGTCTATGACGTGCCCCGCCTGCTGCCGCATGCCGCCGGGTACCTGGTCGAGACGGAGGTCGCGGTCCTGCAGCGCCTCACGCACGACCCGGCCAGGCCCTACGTGGTCGTACTCGGCGGCTCGAAGCCATCCGACAAGCTCGCGGTGATCTCCAGGCTGCTGGACTCGGCTGACCGGATCCTGGTCGGCGGCGGCATGTCGTACACCTTCCTCAAGGCCAGGGGCTACGAGGTCGGCAAGTCGCTGCTGGAGGCCGACAAGGTCGGCGAGGTGACCAGGGTGCTGGCGGACGCGGAGGCCCGCGGCGTCGAGATCGTGCTGCCGGTCGACCTGGTCGGGGCCGCGGACTTCGCGCCGGACGCGGAGCATGACATCTACCCGGTGACTGCCTTCCCTGCCGACCGGGAGGGCGTGGATATGGGACCGGCCACCAGGGAGCTGTTCGCGGCGAAGCTGGCCGATGCGGCGACGGTGTTCTGGAACGGCCCGGTCGGGGTGTTCGAGTTCCCGGCCTTCTCCGCCGGGACCAGGGCCGTGGCCGAGGCGATCAGTGCCCTGCCCGGCTTCACCGTCGTCGGCGGCGGTGACTCCGCGGCCGCCGTCCGGCAGCTCGGGGTGCCCGAGGACGGCTTCAGCCACATCTCCACCGGCGGCGGCGCGAGCCTGGAGTACCTGGAGGGCGCCACGCTGCCGGGCCTGGCCGCGCTTGCCAGGGGACGGCGCGGAGTGAGCGCCGCCAGGAAGCCGCTCATCGCCGGCAACTGGAAGATGCACAACAACCATTTCGAGGCCATCGCGCTGACCCAGAAGCTCGGGTTCGCGCTGACCGACAAGGATTTCAACGCCGTCGACGTCGCCGTGCTGCCGCCGTTCACGGCGCTGCGCAGCGTGCAGACGCTGATCGACGGCGACAAGCTCCGCCTGCTGTACGGGGCCCAGGATGTCTCGCCGCACGAGGACGGCGCCTATACCGGCGATATCTCGGCGCGGATGCTGGCCAAGCTCGGCTGCCAGTTCGTGCTGGCCGGGCACTCGGAGCGGCGGCAGTATCACCACGAGGACGATGCCCTGGTCAATGCCAAGGTCCGGATGCTGCTGAGCCGCTCGATGACCCCCCTGATGTGCGTCGGGGAGCCGCTGGAGGTACGGCAGGCAGGCGAGCAGCTGGAGTATGTCCTGCACCAGCTGGACGGCGGCCTGGCGGGCCTGACGGCCGAGCAGGTGGCCGGGATGGTCGTGGCCTACGAGCCAGTCTGGGCGATCGGGACCGGGGAGGTGGCTACGCCGGCAGACGCCCAGGAGGTCTGCGGGGCCATCAGGGCCCGGATTTCCGCCGCTCACGGCGGCGCGACCAGTGCTACTACGCGTATCCTGTATGGCGGGTCAGTAAAACCCGACAACATGCCCGCGATCATGGCCGAGCCGGATGTCGACGGGGCGCTAGTAGGCGGTGCAAGCCTCGATGCCGGCGATTTCGTGAGAATCTGCCGGTATCGTGAACAGGGCACATCCGCCTGACTGGAGCTTGAGACCGCACCGGACCAGCCGGGAGAGACGAGAAAAGCGCAGTGACTATCGCATTCTCCGTGATCTTGATCATCACCAGCCTGCTGATGATCCTGCTCGTGCTGCTGCACAAAGGTAAGGGCGGCGGGCTGTCGGACCTGTTCGGCGGCGGGATCTCCTCCTCACTGGGCTCGTCGTCGGTAGTTGAGCGGAATCTGGACCGGATCACCATCTTCACTGGGATCATCTGGTTTATCTGCATCGTCGTTCTCGGGATCCTGAACAAGACCTGATCCCGCGGGCGGCTCGCTGGCCGGGCACGGAACTTCATAAGCACGGAATGACAGGGCCGGTGCGGCGCTGGGTGCGGCCGAGCGATCGCACGTTTTTCGAGCAAGGGGTGAGCGGTGAGTAGTGGCAACGCCATACGCGGCAGCCGGGTCGAAGCCGGCCCGATGGGTGAGGCCGAGCGCGGCGAGGCGGCCCCGCGGGTGCGGGTGTCCTTCTGGTGCTGCAACCGGCATGAGACCATCCCGAGCTTCGCCTGTGACGCGGCTATCCCGGAGTTCTGGGACTGCCCCCGCTGCGGACTGCCCGCCGGCCAGGACGAGGCCAACCCGCCCGCCCCGCCGCACGCCGAGCCCTACAAGACCCACCTTGCGTATGTGAAGGAGCGGCGCAACGACACTGACGGCGCCGCGATCCTGGCCGAGGCGCTGGACCGGCTGCGCAAGGGCGCCTGAGGACCGCGCAGCGCAGCGAGCGGCAGGAGGCGGCGGCCATGAGCACGGGACTTGCCTACGACCGAGTCGGATCCGGGCCGCCGCTGGTGCTGCTGCATGGTGTCGGGCACCGGCGCCAGGCCTTTGGTGCCGTCGTGGACCTGCTCGCGCCTGAGCGCGAGCTGATCCTGATCGACCTGCCCGGCCACGGCGAGTCTCCGCCGCTCGTCGCCGGCGAGCGGGCGCCGGTCGGGGTGATGCTGGAAGCCGTTCTCGGGCTGCTGGCTGACCTCGGCCTGGACCGGCCGCACATGGCCGGGAACTCGCTCGGCGGCCTGCTGGCGCTGGAGGCCGGAGTCGCCGGCCGGGCCGCCTCGGTAACCGCCCTGTCGCCGGCCGGTTTCTTCCGCGGCCGGCGCGACGTCCGGTACGTCCGCGCGGTCTTCCGGACCATGCAGGCTGCCGGCGCCCGGCTCGAACCCGTCGGCCCCGCCCTGCTGCGGACCACCGCGGGCCGGGGCCTGGTCTACGGCGCGGTGGTCGCGCCGGCCGTCCCGGCTCACCCCGGAGCAGGCTGGCGGTGACATGGCTGCCTTCCTGGCGTCCGGCGACGCGCTCGGGGCGGTGCTGGCCGGGGTGGGTCAGTTCAGCGGCACGATCCCGGCGGACGTGCCGGTGACGATCGCCTGGGGCGCACGGGACCGGCTGCTATCCCGGCGGCAGGCCGTGGTCGCGAGGGCGGCGCTGCCGACCGCGCAGTTCGTGCTGCTGCCCGGCTGCGGCCACGTGCCGATGACCGACGACCCCGAGCTCGTGGCGCAGGTGCTGCTGCGCGGCAGCGGCGGCTGATCCGGCGCCTACCCTGGGGCCGCTGGCTCGCTTTTGTCCTCGATCTCCCACAGATGGTCCAGGACGTGCCAGGCAGCGCGCCGGACGGCATACCGGGGCGGCCACCCGTTCGGTGGCAGGCTCAGGCGCACAGGGTCACGCAGTGCCGCGGAGATCAGCGCGCGGAGCCTGGCCGGCGCCTCCGGCGCAGTCCGGTCCTCCGCCGGCAGCCGCAGGCCCAGCTTGCGCGCGAACGCCGCCTCGGCACCGGTGACATGCTCGACGATCGCAGCTGTGTCCCGGCCGCCGCCGCGCGGTCCCTTGCGCAGCTGGGCGGGTGCCGCCGCGGCCGTCTCGTCGAAGGCAGCCCAGGCAGCCCCGAGCAGCACCGCGAGCCGCGCGCCGTCCGCCCCGGTCAGCGGCCGGTCCTCGCCATCCGCGATCTCGCCGAGTGCGCCGAAGTCGGCGTTCCTGGCAACGCCAGGATGGCGCCCGGTGATCACCAGCGGGCCGGCTGGTACCTCGAGCCCTGCCCGCTGCGTGATCAGCGCATAGCGCGGCAGGTAGTCAGCAAGCGCCGCGACGGCCAGGTCCTCGGTCCGGTCCCGGCGGGCCCAGCCGGGCCAGTCCAGGGCCGAGGCGAACACGCGCTGCCTCCCCGCCTCGACGAAGACGGCGATCTCAGAGGCATCGTCGTGCATCCGCGGTCCTGACTCAGTGCGCGAAGGAGCTGCGCTGCGCGCCCGGCAGCAGCGGCACCGGCGGCCGCGGAGCGGCCTCCAGCGCCTCGACCTGGGTGCGGAGGTCGGCGAGCAGAAGGCTGGCCAGATCGTGGCTGAAGCCGTTCCGGATGACGATCCGGAGCACGGCGGTGTCCTGCATGTTCTCCGGGAAGGTATAGGCCGGCACCAGCCAGCCGCGCTGGCGGAGCCGCTCCGACACGTCGAACACCGAGTACCCGGACTTGTCCGGATCGGCGAGCCGGAAGGCCAGCACCGGCAGCTCGGTGCCGTCGGACAGCAGCTCGAACGGCCCCATGGCCGCGATCTCGGCCGCCAGGTACATCGCGATCTCCTGGCACATGAGCTGGACCTGGCGGTAGCCCTCGAAGCCGAGGCGGACGAAGTTGTAGTACTGCGCGGCCACCTGCGAGCCGGGCCGGGAGAAGTTCAGCGCGAAGGTCGGCATCTCGCCGCCGAGATAGTTCACCTTGAAGATCAGGTCGTCCGGCAGGGCGGCCGCGTCCCGCCAGATGATCCAGCCGACGCCCGGATAGACCAGGCCGTACTTATGACCGGAGGTGTTGATCGAGGCGACCCTCGGCACCCTGAAATCCCACTGCAGCTCAGGTGCCAGGAACGGTGCCACGAAGCCGCCGGACGCGGCGTCGACATGCACCGGGATGTCGAGCCCGGACTGCCGCTGCAGGTCGTCGAGCGCGGCCGCGATCTCGGCGACGGGCTCGTAGCTGCCGTCCATGGTGGACCCGAGAATGGCGACCACGCCGATCGTGTTCTCGTCGCAGTGCGCGACGGCCTCGGGCGCGGTGAGGTGCAGGCGGCCCGGTTCCATCGGCACCAGCCTGGGCTCGACCTGCCAGTACCGGCAGAACTTCTCCCAGCAGATCTGGACGTTGGCGCCCATCACCAGGTTCGGCTTGCCGCCCGCCTCGCCGCGGCGCTGGCGCCAGCGCCACAGCAGGGCCAGCCCGCCCAGCATCGCCGCCTCGCTCGAGCCGGTCGTCGAGCAGCCGGTGGCGCCGGCTGGCTCGTCGCCGTCAGAAGTGCCGTCGTGAGCAGGGCCTGCGGCCGGCGGCGCATGCCACAGGTTCGCCAGGATGTTCACGCAGCGGCGCTCCAGCTCGGCCGTCTGCGGATACTCATCCTTGTCGATCATGTTCTTGCTGAAGCACTCGGCCATCAGCTCCTCGGCCTGCGGCTCCATCCAGGTGGTCACGAACGTCGCCAGGTTGAGGCGGGCATTGCCGTCCAGGATCAGCTCGTCCCTGACCAGCTGCAGCGCGACCGTCCGGATCGGTCGGCCTGAGCGGGATGCGGTGCTTGGGTATCGGGTGCTCGAGCCGGCAGTAGATGGGACTGACGACAAGCTCAGCCGGCTCGTCGGGCTCGTCGACCTTGGCATGCAGTGGCATGGCACACTCCTGACCTCGTCGGGTGGCACCAGGTGCTGGCCTCAGTGCTCACGCAGATAGCGGCTAAACAGGAAACTGTCGTCGGCCAGCACGTGCGCGAGCGACAGCCGGGCCGCGACGGCCGCGGTCGGCGTCGCCGGCATGGCCGTGCCCGCTGCGAAGCCGGCCGTTGCGCCGGTGGCGGGCGGCGCACTGACGATGCGGCCGGCCGGACCGGCCGCGAGCACCGGGCTGGTGGTCAGGCACAGCTCGTCGACCAGGCCGGCGTCGGCAAGCTGCCCGAGTAGCGTCGGGCCGCCCTCGCACAGGATCCGCGAGTAGCCGAGGCGCTCCAGCTCGCCGATCGCCATGGTGACGTCGACCTGCTTCTCGCCGGCCTCGATGATCCGGGCGTGCCGCGCGAGGGCCTCCCGGCGCGCGGCGGGCGCGGCCGAGGTGGTGATCACGATGGTCTGCGCGCCCTCGGCGGCACCCGTCAGCAGCGGGCGCGTCCGGATCGAGCTGCAGGCTCGCGGTCACGACCGCGATGGCGGGCGGCGGTGCGCCGGCCGGCCGCAGGCCGGTCCACAGCCCGGCGGACTGCGCGGGCCGGTAGCGCTCCGCCCTGGCCGTGCCAGGCGCCGACCAGAACCAGATCCGACAGGCTGCGCAGCACGGTGAACACCATCCGGTCGCCAGCTCCGGACAGCCCGCCCGAGCGGCCCGCGAGCGAGGCGGCGCCGTCGGTACTCGCGACCATGTTCGCGCGCAGGTGGCGGGACGCCGGGGGACTGGATGCCCCGTTCCCGTAGAGGTCAGCCAGGGTCAGGACCGCAGCAGGCAGCGGGCCGGCGCTCGCCGCCGGCACGAGCGGCAGCTCTGGCCCCTGAACCGGATAGATCTGGCGCACGGCCAGCAGTCAATCAGATAGCAGGCGCCCGCATGCGCGGGGTGCGGGCAGTGGCGGAAGTTACGGCCCGGAAATGGCGTGGCGTTGCCGCGGCTTGACGCGGAATCGCGGCCGGGCTAACCGGGCGCGGACTCAGCATCGCTAGCTGCCGGCAGCGCGCAGGATGACGACCGAGCGGCTGATCACCTCGCGCGTGCTGGCCGGCGCGAGCGTCGCGCCGGCGGTCACCTCGGTGCCCGCGGCCCCCGGGCCGGCCCCCGCGCCCGGCTCCTGGCCGGCCGGCTCGGCGGTGTCCGTCATGACCTGCCAGCCGCCCGCCGCCTCGGGGCCGGGCAGCGTGAACGACACGTCCTGGTCGCCGGCGTTGAACAGCAGCAGGAAGCTCATGTCGGTGATGGTCTCGCCGCGGCTGCCGGGCTCGGTGATCGCGTTGCCGTTCAGCAGCACGGCCAGCGACCGGGCGCCGCTGCGCCAGTCGTCGACGGTCATCTCGCTGCCCGCCGGGGTGAGCCAGCTGATGTCGCGTTCCTCGCCGCCGTCGGCGGCGGGCAGCTCGCCGCTGAAGAAGCGGCGCCGCCGGAAGACCGGATGGTCACGGCGCAGCGCGATCAGCGCGCTGGTGAACTCCAGCAGGCCGGCGTTCTTGCCCGCCGCGTCCCAGTCCACCCAGGAAATGTCATTGTCCTGGCAGTAGGCGTTGTTGTTGCCCTGCTGCGTGCGGCCGAGCTCATCGCCGGCCAGCAGCATCGGCACGCCCTGCGCGCAGAACAGCGTGACCAGGAAGTTGCGCACCTGGCGGGCCCGCAGCGCGGAGATGGCCGGGTCGTCGGTCGGGCCCTCGGTGCCGCAGTTCCAGGAGCGGTTGTCGTCGGTGCCGTCGGTGTTGTGGTCGCCGTTGGCCTCGTTGTGCTTGACGTTGTAGGCGACCAGGTCCGCCATCGTGAAGCCGTCGTGACAGGTCACGAAGTTCACCGAGGCGACCGGCCGGCGGGCGCTGGTCTCGTACAGGTCCGACTGACCCGCTCAGCCGGGAGGCGAACTCGCCCATCGCGGCCGGATGCCCGCGCCAGAAGTCGCGCACGGTGTCGCGGTACTTGCCGTTCCACTCGGTCCACAGCGGCGGGAACTTGCCGACCTGGTACCCGCCGGCGCCGACGTCCCACGGCTCGGCGATGAGCTTGACCTGGGACACGAACGGGTCCTGCTGGACCAGCTCGAAGAAGGCCGACAGCCGGTCCACCTCGTGCAGCTCGCGGGCCAGCGCGGAGGCCAGGTCGAAGCGGAAGCCGTCGACGTGCATCTCCAGGATCCAGTACCGCAGCGAGTCCATGATCAGCTGCAGCGCATGCGGGTGCCGGACGTTCAGGCTGTTGCCGCAGCCGGTGTAGTCGAGGTAGACCGACGGGTCGGAGTCAGCGAGCCGGTAGTAGGCAGCGTTGTCGATGCCGCGGAAAGACAGCGTCGGCCCGAGTGCGCCCGACTCGGCGGTGTGGTTGTAGACGACGTCGAGTATCACCTCGATGCCCGCCTCGTGCAGCGCCTTCACCATCGACTTGAACTCGGCCGCCTGGCCGTGCGGCTCCGGTGAGCTGGAGTAGCTGTTCTGCGGGGCGAAGAACCCGATGGTGTTGTAGCCCCAGTAATTCGTCAGGCCCCGCCCCGCGAGGTCATGCTCGGGCACCGACTGGTGCACCGGCATCAGCTCGATCGCGGTAATGCCCAGCCTGGTCAGGTGCTCGATGACCGGCGGCGAGGCCAGGCCCGAGTAGGTGCCGCGCAGCTCCGGCGGGACCTGCGGATGGCGCATGGTCAGCCCGCGCACGTGCGCCTCGTAGATCACGGTCTGGTGGTAGGGCGTCCGCGGCTGCCGCTCGCCGGTCCAGTCGAAGTACGGATTGATCACCACGTTGCGCGGCATGAACGGCGCGCTGTCGGTGTCATTCCGCTGGTCCGGATCGCCGTGCTGGTAGCCGAACAGGGCCTGGTTCCAGCGAAGCTCGCCGTCGACGGCCTTGCCGTACGGGTCAAGCAGCAGCTTGGCCGGGTTGCAGCGATGGCCCTGCTCGGGATCATAAGGTCCGGTAACGCGGTAGGCATAACGCTGGCCGGGTCCCACGGCCGGCAGGTAGCAGTGCCAGACGAAGCCGTCGACCTCGGTCAGGTCCACCCGGGTCTCGGCGTCGTCCGCGTCGAACAGGCACAGCTGGACCTTGTCGGCCACCTCGGAGAACAGCGCGAAATTCGTGCCCGACCCGTCCCAGGTGGCGCCAAGCGGGTAGGCAGCGCCCGGCCAGATCTGCATCCGCTGACCTTACCTGCTGGTAACGACGGATCGCGCCGTGATGGCCGCGACGTCGAGCCCGGCAGGCAGGCTGCCGAACGGGGTCCCAGGTCCCGTCCCCGTCCCGGCGGCCAGGCGGGTGGCCGCGAAGGCGTCGGCGACAGCCGCCGGGGCGTACCTGGCCAGCAGTGCTGCCTGCAGCGTCAGGGTGATCTGGCCGGCCAGCCGCCGGGCGTCCCGCTGCGCGTCCTGGTGCGCTGCGTCCTTGAGCAGCTGCCGGAGGCTGGCCGCGGCCGCGGCCGCGTTCTGCTGGCCGGCGGCCAGGTCGACCTCGGCCAGCAGGGCGTCGGCTGAGTCCGGTGCCCTGGCTGAGCGCCCGCAGCACGTCCAGCGCGGTGACGTTGCCCGAGCCCTCCCAGATGGAGTTGAGCGGCGAGTCGCGCAGCAGCCGCGGCATGCTCGAGTAGTCCTCGACGTAGCCGTTGCCGCCCAGGCACTCCAGCGCCTCGCTGGTGATCATCGGCGTTCGCTTGCAGATCCAGTACTTGGCGGCAGGCAGCGCGAGGCGCAGCAGTGCCGCCTCGGCAGCATCCCCTCGTGCGGCCCGGTCAGCTGCCCCGGCGAGGCGCATCGCCAGCGTGGTCGCCGCCTCCGACTCCAGCGTCAGGTCGGCGATGCACGGCAGCCATGGCCGGATGGCCGATGAGCGGCTTGCCGAACGACTGACGCTGCCTGGCATAACTGGCGGCCAGCACGGTCGCCTGCCGGATGGCGGCGGTGCTGCCGAGCACGCAGTCCAGCCGGGTCGCGCTGACCATGCTGATGATCGTGGCAACGCCCCGGCCCGGCTCGCCGACCGGCCACGCGACGGCCTGGTCGTACTCCACCTCGGCTGGATGCGTTGGAGCTGTTGCCCAGCTTGTCCTTCAGCCGCTGGATGTGCATGGCGTTGCGGCTGCCGTCCGGCAGGACGCGGGGGAGCAGGAAGCAGGTCAGGCCCTGCGGGGCCTGGGCCAGCACCAGGAACAGGTCGCACATCGGCGCTGAGCAGAACCACTTGTGCCCGGTGAGCAGGTAGCTGCCGTCGCCGGCCGGGACGGCGGTGGTGGTGTTCGCCCGCACGTCCGAGCCGCCCTGCTTCTCGGTCATGGCCATGCCGGCCAGCAGCCCGGTCTTCTGCTGCGGCGGGCGGAGGCCGAAGTCGTAGCTGGTCGCGGTGAGCAGCGGCTCGTACCTCGCGGCCAGCTCCGGCGCGTGCCGCAGCGCAGGCACGCAGGCGTAGGTCATCGAGACCGGGCAGCCGTGGCCAGCCTCGGCCTGCGTCCAGACCATGAAGCCGGCCGCCCTGGCGGCGTGCGCGCCTGGCCGGCTGTCCGCCCACGGCGCCGCGTGCAGGCCGCGCCCGATTGCCGTGGTCATCAGCGCGTGCCAGGACGGGTGGAAGTCCACCTCGTCCACCCGGTAGCCGCGGGAGTCGTGGGTGCGCAGCACCGGCTTGTGCACGTTCGCCAGCCGGGCCTGCTCCTGCGTGGCCGCCGAGCCGGCCAGGATGCCGAGCTCGTGCAGGCCGGGCTCGGCCCAGCCTGGCGCCCTCCCGGCTGAGTGCCGCGAGCAGCGCGGCGTCCTCCGCGACGTCGTAGCCGACGAGCGGCGGAACCTGGTTCAGTACCTCATGGGTGGTGTGGCGCGCTGCCCCGGTCATGCGGTGTCTTTAGAGGTGGATGCCGCACTCGGTCTTGGCGGTGCCGGCCCACCGGCCGCTGCGCGGGTCGGCGCCGTTCTCGACCCTGGCGGTGCAGGTACGGCAGCCGATGGACGGGTAGCCGTCGTACACCAGCGGATTCACCAGGATGTTGTTGGCGGCGATGTAGTCGTCCACCTGCTGCTGGGTCCACTCCACGATGGGGTTGACCTTGATCATCTCGCGCCTGGCGTCCCAGGCCACGACCCTGGTGTCGCTGCGGGCGTCAGTCTCCTCCCGGCGGACGCCGGTGAACCAGGCGTCGTACGGGCCGAGTGCCTCCTCGAGCGGGACGACCTTGCGCAGGTAGCAGCACAGGTCCGGGTTCCGGCTGTACAGCCGCGGGCCGAGTTCGGTGTCCTGCTCCTCGACGGTGGTCGGCGGCGTCACGTTGACGACGTTGACCGGGTACATGGCCGCGACCGCGTCCCTGGTGCCGACGGTCTCCGGGAAGTGGTAGCCGGTGTCAAGGAACAGCACGTCGATGCCCGGCATGTGCTTGGAGACCAGGTTGACCAGCACGGCGTCGGTCATCGAGGAGGTGATGCAGATCCGGCGGCCGAATGTGCGCGCGGCCCAGGCGACAACCTCGTCGGCTGGCGCCCCGGCTAGTGCATCGGCCGCTTCAGCGGCAAGCCTCTCCATCGCGCTGGGGTCCTCCTCGCGGCGGTCCGTCCGGTCCAGGCAGCTTAGCGGGTCGGGCTGGCGCGCAGCGGGAACTGCGCACCGGAACACACCAGGTCGTACCCAACACAGTAGGGCTTATCGCCGCCCTGTGCACGGTCTGTCGCGTAAGTCACATCTGTCGCCGACGTCGCAACTGCCCGGCCTGTCGCTACTGCCATCTGCTAGCTGAGGCAACCTTCGCGCCAGCGCAGCTATTCCTGCCCGCTTCGGGCGGGTTAATCCGCGCAGGCCGGGGCGATTCCGCGTAGCCCTGACCCGGCTTCGGTCAGCCCTGCCGCAGCCAGCTCATCGAATTCGGCGGGGGCACGGGCTGCTGATGCTGGCAGTCACACCAGGTACCGCCAGGGCACCGGTCGTGCTGCTGAACCCGGCAGTCGGCGCAGACCATGGCAGAACGGAAATTCCCGCTCAGGCGGCGTTGGCCCGGCGCATCCGGCGGCGCCGCTCGGAGGAGCGCTCGTCCTCGTTCAGGCCGCCCCAGGTGCCGTACTTCTCCGGCCGGCTGACAGCGTAAGTCAGGCACTCGGCCCGGACCGGGCACGCGGCGCACACGGCCTTGGCCTTGCGCTCGCGGATCTCGCGCTCCGGCTGCCGCTCACCGTCGGGTCCGAAGAAGAGCACGACCTCCTTGCCGCGGCACGCAGCCTCATCCTGCCAGCCCCAGTTCGGCCGTTGCATCAGGGCGGCTTGACGGCGTACCTCAGACATGAATAGCTCTCCTCAACAGCTGACCGCGGTCGTCAGTGGCCGCGGTGCATAGGTCCAACGGGCGGATAAACAGCTCGGATCCGGTCGTTCAGCCAGGCAGGTGTCTGCCCGGGCGTATTCGGTGGTGCATGGTCGGTGCTGCACGGCTGGTCTGCATGGTCGTGGTGCGAGGTCCTAGTGCGAGGTCGCTGACGTCCGGGGGACCCCTCGCAACGCGGTAGGGTGCCCTAGACGAAGGAAATCTCGCGCGGTGTGGCAGTTTGCCCCGTCGCATGGTGCAACGCGCCGCAGTGGCGTGGTGTTCCCGGCGACGGCTGCAGCATGGCCGCGGCCCTGGCTTGCATGCCAGTCCGGCGGCGCGCACCGCCTGCTCATCATGCCACTGGCGATCCCGGCTGCGCAGCCGGGATCGCGAATATGTCACAAATTCCGGGCGCCGCGAGCGACCGTGCCGGGTCACCCTAAGTGATCATTAACTGGACAGATTCCGTCCTTCACGCCACCATAGGCATCATGTCCGCGTCCGACGCAGCGCCACTGCCGCGCCTCGGTGAGGTGTTTTTCGACGTCAGAGGCAATTCCCGGAGCATGCGGCTGAGCTGGTACGCAGATACCGGCGTGGCGGTCTTCAGCATCTGGCAGGGCGGCAGGTGCACGGGCACGTTCCGGCTGCCGATCGACGATCTGCCCCGGATGATCGAGATCCTGGAGCGGGGCCCGCACGGCCGCCAGGGCGGCCCGCAGCTGCCAGGGCCCGGTCCCGAGCAGGTCAGTGCCGCCGGCGACGACTACCGGACCGCCGCGTACCAGCAGGCTGATTACGACGACTACGGGCAGGACCAGACCGGCGGCTACGGGGCCAGACGGCCCGAGGCCGCCGGATATGAGCCCGCTGGCCAGCCTGAGTACGCCGGGTACGCCGGGTATGCGCAGGGCGACGAGTACGGCCGCGATCCTGGCTACGCCGCGGAGAGGCGCTACGCCGGGTCGGATGGCTACGCCGGGCCCGATGGCGACCCGGCGGGCGATGACTACGGCGACCGGGACGTCGACTCGACCGGCACCTACTGGCGGGACGAGGGCGGGTACCGGCTTGACGCCGGCCATCCGGAGGCCCCGGCCGCCGGCCAGGCAGGCTACAGCCAGCAGCGATTCGTGCCGCCCTATCTCCGGCCGCATGGCGACGGATACCCGAATGACAATCCGGCCGCCGGCCCGGCCCTTGGCGGCTCTTACCCTGGCGCTGCTTATCCCGCCGATCGGAGTTCGGAATACGCCGAGGGCGATGCCTATCGTTCGCGAGCCCGCCCGCAGCCCGGATATTCCGGCGCTTCCGATTATCGGTTAACTGCCGATACCGCGGACGGCAGCCGGCATTCGGCCGGGAAGCACAGCAGCCAGCGAACCAGCGCGGAGCAGCCCCTGCCGCCAGCGGAAGAGGACCTGGACGCGGTGGCTGATCAGGTACCGCCGGCAGATTTCTGGAGTCGGCCGGGGCGGTAAAGGAAGCGCCTGGCGCTCGCATTCCGGCGGTCGGCCGGAGCAGCCAATCCCCAGGTCATGACCGTCGGCCTGCGGCCCGGGCGGTCGGCGCGGGCAGGTACGGGCCGAGGGCTGGCTTTCCGGCAGGCGCTAAACAGCAGGAAAGAAAGCTGGCGTTGCCGTCGTTACAGCGGTGATGAGGCTGGGAATAGATTTCCGCGGGGGGAGGGGGTTATACAAGTGGCTCAGAAGATCTCTGTCACATTTGCCTGTGACTACGACTCGCGAGAGATTCCCGAGGGCGAGCACATGACTCGCGCATTCAGCCTGGACGGCCGGGATTACGAGATTGACCTGTGCGAGAAGCACAGTCAGAAGTTCGACGAGGTGCTCAGCAGGTTTGCGGACAAGGCCAGGAAGGTGACGAACCGCGTCGGGAAGCCCAAGCGGCGGACCACCGCGCACCGTCAGCGCAGCGCCGACATCCGCGCCTGGGCAAAGCGGAGCGGGATGGACGTCAGCGAGCGCGGCCGGATTCCGGCGAACGTCATCGCGAAATACGACGCGAATCACTAGCCGGCAGCCGTGGTGGCCGGTGCCCTCCGGGCGCCGGCCGCCGCCATGCCTGGCCGCGGCCCGCCAGGCCTGCCCGGCTGGCTGGGCTGCCTAGCGCGGCGCTCCGCCCTGGCTGGCGGGTACTGACGGTCCGGCGGGAATGCCGGGAGTAGTGACGTCCGCCGGGTCAGCGGGCAGCTGGTCAGGGACGAGCAGCACGGCTGCGGCCAGCGCCTGGGAGTTGGGGAGCAGGACCGGTCCCTCGTCGGTCTCCAGCCGGACGTAGGTCAGGCTCAGGTCGATCACGATGCCCTCGATCTGGCCGGACAGCGCGCCCGCGCGGAAGCGGACGTGGTCACCGACCCGGAACGGGTGAGCGAACAGCAGCACCAGGCCCGCGAAGAGGTTGGCCAGGGACTGCTGCGCCGCGATGCCGAGCAGTACTCCCAGAACGGAAGCGCTGACCAGCAGCTGCTTGACGTCGATCCGGCCGATCGCGAGCTCGATAATGAGAACCGCGAACACCCCGACCAGCAGGAGGACGTACCTGAGTATGCCCGCGTGCGCCTGGCCGATGACCTTCTGCGAGGTCGACTGCACCAGGCCGGACAGGCCGATGGCGGCCGCGAGGCCAAACACCAGGAAGACGGCGGAGCCGCAGATGAAGATGAGCTGCTGAGTCTGGGACGCGTCTTATGGAACCCGGCCCATCCCTGCACGCCGGAAACCTCTGCGGCGATTGCCCCGGCGATGGCGACCAGGAGCGCGAAGATGGATCGCCACGGCCTGGCCTTGTCTCTGACCTTCGCCACTGACGCGGACAAATCGAGCTGACGGCGTTCCTGTAGATCCACCCGTCCACGCTATCGGGACCGTGCGAGCGGTTATGCCGGGACTCGTGTGACCATATACACGCACGAGCCCGGGAACAATACGTCCCCGGGCTCGCGCGATGATCTCCTGACCAGCGTGGTGCTACAGCTTGAACAGCGGGCTGCCTGACCGGCAGGACTACCCGGCCCTTGTGCCCGTTCATCACGCCCGCGGCCGAGGTGTACCAGGCCACGATGGCTGTGATGACGCCGACGATGCCGCCGACCTTGATCAGGCCAGCCGGAGCCGGTCTTGGTGGTGAAGTTCCCGATGAACAGCAGGATCTCGGTGAGCTTCCAGAGTCAGGAACACCAGGAAGACGGCGGCATTCACCTGGGTGCTGATGATCAGCATGTAGGTGTTGAAGATGGCGAATGCCAGCAGGATCCAGGCAAGATCCCTGGCTCCTTCCAGGCCAGTGGCCTTGGGCGCGACGAGCAGGAACCACAGGCCGATTCCGATCCAGAACCCGCCGTACGTCGAGAACGCGGTGGAGCCGAAGACGTTCTTGTTCTTGAACTCCCACATGCCGGCCGCGAACTGCCCGGCACCGCCATAGGCGAACGCGAAGCCGAGGAAGGCCGCACCCGTGGCATTCTTCATCCAGCCGGCGTTGAAGGCGGACAGCAGGAACGTGGTCAGCGCGAACGCCGCCAGCCCGAGCGGAGCGGGATCGGCGATCAGCGAGACCGGGGCTGCTGGAGCTACAGCTGCGGGAGCATCATCTGTGGTGCTCAACTGTTTCCTCCTGAAGGGCTTGCCTGCCTGGCCGTAAGCACGCTGCTGGGGCAAGGCAGGCGCGATGGATGGTGGACAGGCGGCAGCGCCGTCCGGGCAGGACTGCACGACACGGGGCCGGAGCGCCCGGCACGACGAGTCCCGCGATCACCAGTTACCGGAACGAGCATTGGTCGCTGCGCCCTTCCTGGTCTTCACATCCGGCTCACCAGAACCAGATAGAAGATCTTGTCCTGAGCGTAACGCTGGTTGCGCTATTTAGGGAGACCCATTTTCTGGCGGGTCGAGCTAAATGCCGGAAGTGCTGGGCATCGTCCTCAGGCGCTTTCGCCTTCGCCGGGGCGGAGCAGCCGGGACAGCCCGGTCCTGGTGGCGAGGACGACCACGCGGTCACCGGGCCGGATGAGATAGCCGGGAGCCGGCGACCAGTCCGCGGTGGTCCCGCCGGACGGGCGGATGGCGATCACGCGGAGCCTGCCGGGCTGGTGCACGGCGGCCACGGGCTGGCCGGCCACGCCCGGCGCGGCGGCGACCTCGGCAAGCAGCAGCACGTGCCGCCCCACGTCGATCGTGCGCAGTACCTGGTGATCGAGGACGGCTGCGGCGAAGGCCGGCGCGGCCAGGTACGAGGTTGACCGCGAGACCGTGTTGCCGATCGTGCGCTGCACCCGCGCGGCCAGGTCGTCGTCGTAGAGCCGGACGACAATCCGCGGCCCGGCCGCCAGGGCCCGCGCGTTGAGTGCGGTCTCCAGGTTGGCGACATCGCTGTCGGTGACCGACACGAGCGCCTGGCAGCTGGCGACGCCGGCAGCGCGCAGCGTTTCCTCGCGATGCGTCTCGCCGATCACGACCCGGATGCCCAGGCGGCGCGCTAACGGCATGCCGATCGCGTCGGCATCCTTGTCGACGCCGACAACGTCAAGGCCAAGGTCGTGCAGCTGGCCGATGATGCGCGCTCCCACGCTCCCGAGCCCGGCCACGATGACATGCCCGCTCGGTGGCGGCTGCCCGGAGCGCACGGCACCGGGCAGGCGGGCGCTGACGACGGCGGCGGTGACCAGCGGCAGGAACGCCATCCCGTCGAACGTGAGCAGGACCTGCGCGACCTTCTCCGCGGAGCTGAGGCTGGGCTCGGTCACCGCGGCGCCGGCCGCGTCCAGCAGCGTCAGGTACAGCGCGGTGAGGGGGGTGAAGCCCGCGGCCGCGGCCAGCAGCGCGAAGCCGGCTGCCAGCACGGCCAGCAGCGCCGCGAACGCAATGCCGAGCTTCGTCGCGAGCAGCCCTCGGACGGCGCGCAGCGGCGCCCCGAGCCGGCGACCGCCCTGCCGGGACAGCGGATTGCGCGGCGTGCCGTCGGCCACTGCCAGCACCAGCCCGGCGCGCTCGTCGCCGGGCGGCAGCAGGTTCGGTGCGTCGGCGTCGCTGCCGGCGGCCAGGCCGCAGATGATCTGGTCGGCGCCGACGTCCTCGCGCCTGGCGACGTACATCGTCCTGCTCGCCATCCGGACATGACTCGGCGCTGGCTCGCCGAGCGCCGCGGCGATCAGCGACGGCGCAGCCATCTGGGCCTCGGAGAGCACCGCGCAGTCGGCGAAGAAGCCGCGGATCCGGTCGCCGAGCCCGGCGTTGAAGATGGCGATCACCAGGCGGAGGTCAGGGCTCAGCTCCTGCGCCCGCAGCGCCGCGTGCAGGTTGCCCAGGTCGTCCTGGTGCAGGATGGCCAGACCGCGCGCGGCGGGCAGGCCAGCCGCGAGGAACGCCTCGTCTGCCAGCTCGGCGCGCTCGAGCACGCGCACGCCGGGCATGGCCGCCATCCGGATCGCGTGCCGATCGGCTGCCGACGGCACGATCGCGGCCACGGTGACGCCGTACCGCGCTGTCAGCTCCTCGGCCATCCGCGACGCCAGGGCATTGGCCCCGCAGAGGATGACGTGATCCGCGAGCTCGGCTGGCGGGAGCTGCTCGCCGGACTGCGAGGGCACGAACCGAGCCTAGTGGTCCAGGCAGTGTCAATGCCGTGCAAACCGCACCAGCCTGACCCGGGATGCGCCGGCCCTGGCGAGAGTGACGACCGCGGCCAGGGGGCGGCTAGCCGGGCGCTGCCGGGATGCCGGCGACCGACTCAAGCGACTCAAGCGCCTCGCCGTAGATCTCGTCCGGGTCGAGCCTGCGCAGTTCCTCGGCGAGCAGGTCGGCGATATCGCGGCGCTGCAGCGCAACGTGCCGGTCCGGCTGGCCGGGCCGGGACAGCGTCGCCACCCGCCCGTCCGGCCGGCTGATGACGACATCGCCCCCGGTCGTGGCGAACCGGACCTCGGTGATGCCGGGCCCGGCCGAGATCTCGCGGGTGAACGGGGCCTTCAGCCTGCTGCTCAGCCAGGCAGTGAGGAGGTCGGCGGTGGGATTGTGCTCCTCCGCCAGCACGACACCGCCGAAGATGTCGTCCAGCTCCTGATCGACGGTCGCCGCGAGCAGCGAGCGCCAGGGCGTCGCGCGCGTCCAGCTCAGGTCGGTGTCGCCCGGCTTGTAGCCGGCGCTCAGCGCGGCCAGCGCCTCGGCCGGCGCCCGGCGCGCGGGCGGCGTCGGTCACCCGCCGCTGCGCGAGCAGGCCGAGCGGCTGCGCCGACGGCACGGCCGGGATGAGCCCGTGCCACCAGGTCACGACGGGAGTGTCCGGCACCAGCAGCGGCATGATCACCGAGTCGGCGTGCTCGCTCATCGGCCCGTACAGCCGCAGCAGCACGGTCTGCCCGGGGGTGCCCTCGCCTGACCTGATCTCGGCGTCGAGCCTGGAGGTCGACCGGGCATCGCGGGCAATCACCGCGAGCACGCGGCACGGATGCTCGCGGCCCGCCTGGCTGGCCGCCCGGACCGCGTCGTGCTGCCCCGACTCGTCGGTCATGATGATGAGGTTCAGCACCACGCCGGTGGCCGGGCCGCCCATCTGATCGCGGGTCTTCGCCAGCGCGGCCCGGATCTCGCCGGTGGTGGTGTTGGTCAGGTCGGTTAGCATGTCGCGCTCACCCTCTGCGCTCCGATCGCGGTGCCGGCCACTCACGGTGCTGGCCATTACTGTGCTGGCCATTACAGGCGCCGCCAGGCCCGGCCGTCGCGCGCCAGCATCTCGTCGGCGCTCGGCGGCCCCGCCGTTCCTGCCGGGTACTGCTCGGGCTTGTCGTGGTTGGCCCAGAAGTCCTCGATCGGGTCCAGGATCTTCCACGACAGCTCGACCTCTTCCTGCCGCGGGAACAGCGGCGGGTCGCCGATCAGCACGTCCAGCAGCAGCCGCTCGTAAGCCTCGGGGCTGGCCTCGGTGAAGGACTCGCCGTAGGCAAAGTCCATGTTGACGTCCCTGACCTCCATCGCCGATCCCGGCACCTTGGAACCGAACCTGAGCGTCACGCCCTCGTCCGGCTGCACCCGGATGACCAGTGCGTTCTGGCCGAGCTCCTGGGTGTCGGTGGCGTCGAACGGAAGGTGCGGCGCGCGCTGGAAGATGACCGCGATCTCCGTCATCCTCGTCGGCAGCCGCTTGCCGGTCCGCAGGTAGAACGGCACGCCGGCCCACCGCCGGTTGTCGATGGTGAGCCGGATGGCGGCGTAGGTCTCGGTAGCGGAGTCCGCCGGTATGCCGTCCTCCTCGAGGAAGCCGCGCACCGGGATGCCGCCCTGCCAGCCCGCCGCGTACTGCCCGCGTGCCGTCCCCTCCGCCAGGTCGGCCGGGATCTGCACGGCGGACAGCGCCTTCTCCTTCTCCGCGCGCAGCGACTCGGCCGCGAACGAGAGCGGCTCCTCCATGGCGGTGAGCGCCAGCAGCTGCAGGAGGTGATTCTGGATGACGTCGCGGGCGGCCCCGATGCCGTCGTAGTAGCCGGCCCGGCCGCCGATCCCGATGTCCTCGGCCATCGTGATCTGCACATGGTCGACGTAGCCGCGGTTCCAGATCGGCTCGAACAGCGTGTTGGAGAAGCGCATGGCCAGCAGGTTCTGGACAGTCTCCTTGCCGAGGTAGTGGTCGATGCGGAAGACGGCCTCCGGCGGGAAGACCGCGTCCAGCATCGCGTTCAGCTCCCGAGCGCTCGCCAGGTCGTGGCCGAATGGCTTCTCGATCACGACCCGCCGCCACGACCGGTTGCGGCCGGGCTGCTGCTCAGGCGGGCTGGACAGGCCGGACCGCTTCAGCTGCTGTACGACGACCGGGAAGGCGTTCGGCGGCACGGACAGATAGAACGCGTAGTTCCCGCCGGTGCCGCGCTCGGCGTCGAGCTGCCGCACCGTCTGCGCCAGGTTGTCGAAGGCCTCGTCGTCGGCGAACTCGCCCTGCACGAAGCGAATGCCCTCGCGCAGCTGCAGCCACACTTCCTCACGAAACGGCGTGCGCGCGTGCGCCTTGACCGCATCGTGAGTGATCTGCGCGAAGTCCGCGTCCTCCCAGTCCCGGCGGGCGAAGCCAACCAGCGAGAAGCCCGGCGGCAGCAGGCCCCTGTTCGCCAGGTCGTAGATCGCCGGCAGCAGTTTCTTGCTGGCCAGGTCACCGGTTACGCCGAACAGCACGAGCACGCACGGTCCGGCGAGCCGCGGGATGCGCCGGTCGCGCGGATCGCGCAGCGGATTCGGTCTCATGTGGTGCTGCCGCCCGCTGCCATCTCCTGCCTGATGGTCTCCAGCAGCTCGTTCCAGGAGACCGCGAACTTGTCGACCCCCTCGTCCTCCAGCACCTGCACGACGTCGTCATAGTGCACGCCGAGTGCCTCCAGCTGCGCGAAAACCTGCCGCGACTCGTCGTAGGTGCCGCGGATCGTGTCACCATGCAGCTGGGCATGGTCGGCCGTCGCCTTGATGGTGGCCTCGGGCATCGTGTTCACCGTGTCCGGTGCCACTAGCTCGGTGACGTACATCGTGTCGGCGAAGGACGGATCCTTCACGCTGGTCGAGGCCCACAGCGGACGCTGAACCTTGGCTCCGCGCGCGTGCAGCGCGGCCCAGCGCTCGGTGCCCTCGTCGAACCGCTGCTCGAACAGCTCGTAGGCGAGCCTGGCATTAGCCAGCGCCGCCTTGCCCCTGAGCGCGTGCGCCTCCGGTGTTCCGAGCTTGTCCAGCCGGCCATCGACTTCGGTGTCGACCCGGCTGACGAAGAACGACGCGACCGAGGCAATGCTCGAGATGTCCCGGCCGGAGGCGGCTTCCAGGCCCGCCATGTACGCGTCGATGACCTCGCCGTAGCGCTGCAGCGAGAAGATCAGCGTGACGTTCACGCTGATGCCCTCCGACAGGCACTGGGTAATCGCCGGGAGGCCCTCACGGGTGGCCGGGATCTTGATGTACATGTTCGGCCGGTCCACCATCCACCACAGCGCCCGCGCCTCGGCAATGGTCTTCTCGGTCTCGTGCGCGAGCCTCGGGTCGACTTCGATCGATACGCGCCCGTCCAGGCCGTCGGTGGCGTCATACACCGGCCGCAGGACGTCGGCCGCCCAGCGGATGTCGTAGGTCGTGATGTCCCTGGACGCCTCCTCGACCGTGACGCCGCGAAGGGTCAGGTCGGCAACCTGCTGCTCGTAGGCGTCCCCGCTGGATAGCGCCTTGGCGAAGATCGTCGGGTTGGAGGTCACCCCGCGCACGTCGTAGTCGCGCATCAGCGCGGCCAGGTTGCCGGTGGCCAGCCGCTCCCGGCTGATGTCGTCGAGCCAGATGGATACGCCCATCTCGGTGAGCTGGGCCAGCGTGTCCTGCTGTGCCGTCATGTTGAATCGCACTCCTCCGCTTGCGCGCCCAGTACCTACTCTTACTGCGCCGCGTTACCGATTTATTTCGCCGGGCCGCACATTCGCGATACTGTCCCGCGCCGCCTCCGCCACGCTGTCAGCCGTAATGCCGAACTCGGTGTACAGCTTCTTGTAGTCCGCCGAGGCCCCGAAATGTTCCAGGCTCACGTTCCGGCCCGCATCGCCGGTGAACTGCCGCCAGCCGAGCGCCACCCCCGCCTCCACGCTGACCCTGGCGCGGATATGCGGCGGCAGGACCTGGTCCCGGTAGGAAGCGTCCTGCTCGTTAAACCACTCGACGCACGGCATCGATACCACCCGGGCCTTGATGCCGTCGGCGGCCAGGATGTCCCTGGCCGAGAGAGCAAGGTCGACCTCGCTGCCCGTGGCGATGAGGATGACGTCGGGCTGGCTGTCGGCCGGGTCGGCGAGCACGTAGCCGCCCCTGGCGGTGCCTTCCGCGCTGGCCAGGCCCGGCCCGTTCGCCGAGCGGTCCACGACCGGCAGGTTCTGCCTGCTCAGGGCCAGTCCGGCCGGGTGGTCAGTGCGCTCGAGAATGGTGCGCCAGGCGACGACGGTCTCGTTGGCGTCGGCCGGCCGCACCACATCCAGGCCGGGGATGGCGCGCAGTGACCACAGATGCTCGACCGGCTGGTGGGTAGGGCCGTCCTCGCCGAGGCCGATGGAGTCGTGCGTCCACACGAAGGTCACGGGCAGGCCCATGAGTGCGGCCAGCCGGACCGATCCCCGCATGTAGTCGCTGAACACGAGGAATGTTCCGCCGTAGGGCCTGGTCCCGTCGTGCAGCGCGATGCCGTTCATGATCGCGCCCATCGCGTGCTCGCGGATGCCGAAGTGCAGGGTCCGGCCGTAGATGTTGCCGGGGAACATCTTGGTCTGGTGGATCTCGGGGATGAAGGACGGCTCGCCGGCCATCGTGGTGTCGTTGCTGCCGGCCAGGTCTGCCGAGCCGCCCCACAGCTCGGGAAGCACCGGCGCCAGCGCGTTCAGCACCGCGCCGGATGCCTTCCTGGTCGCCACGCCCTTCTCGTCGGGCGGGAACTCCGGCAGTGCGTCGGTCCAGCCGTCCGGGAGTCGGTGCTCGGACATCCGGTCGAACAGCGCCCGCCGCTTGGCGTACCGCTTCGACCATTCCGCGAACTGCTCGTCCCATTGAGCGTGGGCCTGCTTGCCCCTGTCGGCGACCTTGCGGGCGTGCGTGACCAGCTCGTCCTCAGCCGGGAACGACACGTCCGGATCGAAGCCGAGTACCTTCTTGGTCGCGGCCACCTCATCCGCGCCGAGTGCCGCGCCGTGGGCCGCGCCGGTGTTCTGGGCGTGCGGCGCCGGCCAGGCGATGATCGTGCGCAGCGAGATGAACGACGGCTGCGTTGTCGTCTGCCTGGCGGCCCGGAACGCGTCGTACAGGTCCCGCACGTTCTCGTGGTAACCGTCCGCCTGCCGCCAGCTCAGCCGCTGCACATGCCAGCCGTAGGCCTCGTACCGCTGCGCGATGTCCTCGGACTTGGCGATGTTGGTGTCGTCCTCGATCGAGATGTCGTTGTCGTCGTACAGCACGATGAGGTTGCCGAGCTGCTGGTGGCCGGCGATGGAGGCCGCCTCGTGGCTGATTCCTTCCTCCATGTCGCCGTCAGAGACGAAGCAGTAGATGAAGTGATCAAAGGGGCTGGCTCCGGGCTCGGCGTCGGGATCGAACAGGCCGCGCTCGCGCCGGGCGGCCATGGCCATGCCGACAGCGTTGCCGATGCCCTGGCCGAGCGGGCCGGTCGTGGTCTCCACGCCGGCGGTGTGGTGGTGCTCGGGGTGTCCCGGGGTCTTGCTGCCCCAGGCGCGGTAGTGCTCAAGGTCGTCCAGGGTCAGCCCGTACCCAGACAGATAGAGCTGGATGTACAGAGTCAGGCTGGAATGACCGCAGGACAGGACGAAGCGGTCCCGGCCTGGCCACAGCGGGTCAGCCGGATCGTGCCGGAGGATCTTCTGGTACAGCAGGTACGCGGCGGGCGCCAGGCTCATCGCCGTGCCGGGGTGACCCGAGCCGGCCCGCTGTACCGCGTCCATCGCCAGGACGCGGACAAGGTCCACCGTCCGCCCGTCAGTCTCCGACCAGTCAAGCGCGGTTCGCGCGTCGCTGCTCACGCTGCCTCAGGCCCCTTTCGCCGCCGAGCCGTTACGCTAACGACCCTATCTCTGGCAGCTCTGGCTACCCTGGCCGACGCGGGTTAACAATCGGAGTCCGATGTGCTACGGCAGGGACTGCAGGAACTCCGCGATCGCCACATTCGCCTGGTCCGGGTGGCTGAGGTTCGCGGCGTGCGAACCGCCCTCGATCGTGACCATCGCGACGGACCCGGCCAGCCCGGCCCGGACCGCCTCAGCCCGCTCCATCGGGATGGCGGCGTCGGCAGTGCCGTGGATGATCAGCGCAGGGCAGCTGATCTCGCCCAGCCGTCCGGTGATGTCGTCGCGGTCGACCAGGCAGCGGAACGGATAGGCCATCTCCTCGCGGTCGATCGCGTCCCACTTGGCGAACCACGGCGCGTAGTCGACCGGGCCGTCCGGTGGCCCGAGGATGATCGAGGCCACGACGTCCCGGACGGGCTCAGGGCCCTGCTCGAGCCAGATGCGCTCCATCTCCTCGTACGCGGGGACCGCAGCCGGATCCTCCAGGCCGGCCTGGCTGTCGATGAGGATGAGCCCGCGCACTCGCTCGGGGGCCTTCAGGGCGGCCCGCAGGCTGATGAAGCCGCCCTGGGACATGCCGCCCAGCACGGCCTGGCCGATACCCAGGTGATCCAGCAGGGCCAGCAGGTCGCTGGCGGAGTCCCAGTAGCTGAAGGGCCCGGTGGCGCGCGTGCCGCCGTGGCCGCGCTCATCCCAGGTGATGACGCGGTACTCCGGGGCCAGGGCCGCGACCTGCGGCTCGAACATGGACGAGTCCATCAGGTAGCCGTGGCTGAGGACGACCGCGGGGCCGTCGCCGCCGCTGTCGGTGTAGGAGACGGTGATGCCGTTCACGGATGCAGTCGCCATGGCGCACAACGTACCGCCCGCGGGCGGTACCCGAAAGGGGCAGATCAGGTTGCCGCGGTCTGCGGCACGGGCTGGGCCGCCGCCGGCGTGACGTCACTGATCGAGCCACGGTCGCGCAGCGCGTAGGGCAGCAGCAGCGCGGTGATCCAGATCGCGACTGAGCCGGTCACATGGCACCAGACGAGCCCGGCCGGCAGGCCGGTGAAGTACTGCGTGTAGCCGATCACGCCCTGCAGGCCGATCAGCCCGAGCAGGATCCAGCCGAGTCGCACGGCCCTGCGCGGCGCCGCGGTCAGCCGCAGCCCGAGCAGCAGTGCCGCCATCAGGCCGGCCAGCAGCCAGCCGATGTCCGCGTGCAGCTGGGTGACGCCTTCCAGCGGGAGGTGATAGCGGGCCACGCCGGCCGCCCCGGCGAGCGGCCCGGTGCCGGTGACCACCGTTCCGGCTGTCATCATGAGCGCGACGGTGGCGATCACGCCGGCCGCGGCCAGCCGGACCGGCCTCGGCACCAGGGGCGCGGCCGGGCCGGCGCCTTCCTGGCAGCGGAGGTAGAGCATCATCGTGGCCGCGATCAGCGCGACTGAGCACAGGAAGTGCAGCGAGACCAGCGCCGGATTGAGCTTCGTGAGAACGACCAGGCCGCCGAGTACCGCCTGCAGCACGATCGCGGCGGGCTGCGCCGCTGCCAGCCAGAGCAGGTCGCGGCGGCGCCCGCCGGCCGGGGGACGGAAGCGCCAGGCCGCGACACTCACCCCGACCGCGACGACGAAGATGGCGATGGTCACCATCCGGTTGCCGAACTCGATCCAGCGGTGGATGAGCGAGTCACCGGTGGCATCGGCCGCCCCGAGACTGTGCGCCGTGCAGGCGGGCCAGTCCGGGCAGCCAAGACCCGACTGACTCAGCCGCACAGCAGCGCCAGTCAGGATGATCAGGGCCGAGGTGATCACGCCGGCCAGTGCCCAGCGCCGCAGTGCCACGGCCGACGGAGCGAGGACGAAGTCCGTCCAGGCAGGCCACCGGGCCGAGCGGGTCCGGGCGGCCGCGCTCGCGGGCGCGTCCGGGTCGGTGAGGGGTGCGGGCACGGATCCCATGGTAGGGGGAAGCCCGGCCACGCGCGCAAGGGCCTACTACCGCGTGTAGGAACAAGCGGCCCGGGGCAGGAGGCCGGCGGGTACGCGGGCAGGCGCTCGGGCTAGCGGGCAGGGTCGCGTCAGCCGGCCGGGGGAGGCGGCAGCTCATCCGGCGACTGCCGCGCGCTGGCTGCCGACCTGGCCGCGCCTGCCGACGCGATGATCACCAGCGCGATCGCCAGCCACTGCCTGGCGATCAGCGCCTCGCTGAGCAGGACCAGCCCGACCAGCGCCGCCACCGCGGGCTCCAGGCTCATCCAGATGCCGAAAACGCCGGCCGGCACGCGGCGCAGTGCCTCCAGTTCGACCCGGTACGGAATGACCGAGGACAGCAGCCCGACGGCCAGGCCCTCGGCGATGACGCTCGGATCGGACAGTGCCGGACTGGCGCTGGCAACCGCGGGCCCGGTTACCACCAGCGCGGCGACCAGCATGGCGAGAACCAGGCCCGACGACCCGCTGAACCGCCGCCCGGTGGCGCGGCTGAGCAGGATGTACGCGGCCCAGCAGGCGGCGGCGACCAGCGCGAACCCGATGCCGGCGGCGGTGCTGCTCAGTCCGAGCAGCGGGCCGGCCTGACTGGCCCGCGAGCCGCTGGCCAGCCGGGCGCCGCCCTGCGTGAGCAGCACCACGCCGGCCGCGGCCAGCACGACCCAGAGCACGTCGAGCGGGCGCCGCGACGACGCCACCGCCACCGCGAGCGGGCCGAGGAACTCGATCGTGACGGCGACGCCGAGCGGGATGCGGGCGAAGGACTGGTAGATCGAGAAGTTCATGACGCCGAGCACGACACCGAACGCCACGCCGATGCCGAGGTCCAGCCAGGCCCGGCGCTCGGCGACGGACCGTAGCGTCCTGGCGAGGCCGCGGCCGCCGAGGACGGCCATGATCGCCGCCGCCCACCACAGTCGCAGCCCGGTGACGGCGGCCGGGCCGGCCTGCGCGAACAAGCGGGCTGCCAGTCCCGCGCCGACCTGGACGGCGATGATGCCGCCGAAGACGAGCAGCGACGCCGGGGCGGCGCCGAGCGGGTTCCGGTCGCGGACGGCTACTCCCAGCGGAAGGTCCTGGCGGCCAGCGCGATGGCGGCCACCGCCCACACGCACAGGACGAGCAGGTCGCGAACCGGCAGGCCGCCTGAGTGCGCGAGCACGGTCCGCAGCCCGTCCGCCAGGGCACCGGACGGCAGCAGCCTCAGCACCGGCCGGATTCCGGCCGGGAACTTGGACAGCGGGAACAGCACGGCGCCGAGGCCCAGCAGGACCAGGTACAGCAGGTTCGCCGCGGCGAGCGTGGCCTCGGCCCGGAGGGTGCCGGCCATCAGCAGTGCGAGACCGCTGAAGGCAGCAGTCCCGGCCAGCAGCAGCAGCGGCACCCACAGCGCCGCTGCCGGACTGGCCAGCGGGCTCCAGCCGAGCAGCGCGCCGATCGCGAGCACGATGGCGACCTGCGCCACCTCGACGACCAGCACGGTCACGGTCTTGGCCGCGATCAGCCCGCGCCTGGACAGGGGCGTCGCGCCGAGCCGCTTGAGCACGCCGTACCGGCGCTCGAAGCCGGTACCGATGGCCTGGCTGGTGAACGCGGTGGACATCACCGCCAGCGCCAGGATGCCCGGCACGACGAAGTCGATCCGGCTGCCGGCGCCGACGCTGATCAGGTTCTCGTGCCCGAACGCGAGCAGCAGCAGCACCGGGATGATCAGGGTCAGCAGCAGCTGCTCGCCGTTGCGTGCCAGCGTCCGGAGCTCCAGCCCTGCCTGCGCGCGCACCATGCGGGACAGCGGTGCGGCACCGGGTGCGGGCGCGGGCCAGTCCGCACGGAGCAGCTCGGTCATGATCGCAGCCCCCGTCCGGTCAGCTCAAGGAACAGGTCCTCGAGCGTCCGGCTCTCGATCTGCAGGTCCCGGGCGAGCACGCCATGCTCGGCGCACCACGCGGTCACTGAGGCGATGAGCTGCGGATCAACCCGCTCGGGTACCTCGACCAGGTAGTGCCCGGCCGGCGACTCCTTGGCCATCGCCCCGGCCGGCAGGGCTGCCAGCAGGCCTGCCAGATCCAGGCCGGGCTCTGCCCTGAACCGGAGCTGCCCGTCGGACCCGGTGAGCGTCGCCGGCGGTCCGCTGACGACAACCTGGCCATGATCGACGATCACCACCTGGTCGGCGAGCCGCTCAGCCTCCTCCATGTAGTGCGTCGCCAGGATCACGGCTGCGCCGCCGGCCCGAAGGCCCTCGATGAGCTCCCAGGTCGCGTGCCTGGCCTGCGGGTCGAGGCCAGCGGTTGGCTCGTCGAGGAACACCAGCTCCGGGCGGCCGATCACGGCGGCGGCCAGCCCGAGCCGCTGCTGCTGCCCGCCGGACAGGTGCTTGTACGCGGTTCGCGCCGAGCCGTCCAGGCCGAGCGCCGACAGCAGCATCGCCGGGTCGAGCGGATTGGCGTAGAAGCCCGCCATCACCCGCAGGTACTCGCCTGCTCGGGCAGTTGTGGGCACGCCGCCGGACTGCAGCATGACGCCGACCCGCGAGCGCAGCTCGGCGGCGTCGGCGGCCGGGTCGAGCCCGAGCACCCGGACGGTGCCCGAGTCGGGGCGGCGGTAGCCCTCGCACGTCTCGATGGTGGTGGTCTTCCCGGCTCCGTTCGGCCCGAGAATGGCCGTGACCTGCGCCCGCTCGGCGCGCAGCGTCAGCCCGGCAACCGCGGTGGTGTCCCGGTAGCGCTTGACCAGATCATGGATCTCGAGGGCCGGAGCGAGGCTCACGGACGCGAGTCTACGGCTGGTAGCGGGTTCCCCGGCTACGGGACGGCTGTCGCGCCGTCCGGCTGGCCGCGCCCTGCACGAACGCGGCCAGCTCGGCCGCCTGCGCGAGCCTGCTCGGCTCGTGCACATACATCATGTGCCCGGCCTCGTAATAACTGAAGGAGATGTTCGCGGCCAGCTCGGCCGGGATGGCCAGATGGGCGAAGGAATGCTCGGCGGCGAAGTACGGGGTGGCCAGGTCGTGATAGCCGCAGTCCACGTGCACCCGCATGTGCGGGTTGGTCCGCATCGCCTCCGCCAGCTTCTCCAGCACGTGCACGTGCTGGTTCTCGAACTCGGAGTAGGACCAGGGGTAAACCCGGTCGGTGAGGACCTCGTAGGGCAGGTCGCTTGAGTACTCGAGCTCAGCGCGCACGTAGTGGTTGAGCGCGGCGGTGTACGGCCCGACGATCGCGTCGATGGACGGGTCTGAGGTCCACGTCTCCCGGCCGTAGTCCGAATCCCAGCCGGTGAACCGGCCGTCGATGCGGCCGACGACCAGCCGCCGGTCGCGCAGCAGCTCGGTCAGGAACCGGATGTGCTCCGGGCGCAGGTTCACCCGGTCGACGTAGTCGGCGGACAGCCCGGCCAGCTCGGCCACCCGGCCCGCCGCCTCGGCTCGCTCTGCCGCCGACAGCCGGGCGCCGCGTGCCAGCGCCCACAGGTAGTCCCGCGCGGCGTAGTCCTCCGCCTCGGCCAGCACTTCCGGCAGCGGCCGGTCACCGTGCCTGCCGTGATAGTGCGCGACCGCCGCGTAGGTCGGCAGGTACAGCGCGTACGGGTCGTCGTTGCCGCCGCCGAACTCAGCGGTGCCGAAGTCGAGAACGGCGGAGATCAGCATCAGCCCGTTCAGGTACAGCCCGTAGCGCTCCTGCAGGTACCGCGCCAGCGCGGCGGCCCTGGTCGTGCCGTAGGACTCGCCGCACAGGTACTTCGGCGACATCCACCGGCCGTTGCGCGTGGTCCACAGCCTGATCACCTCGCCGACGGACGCGATGTCCCCGCCGTAGCCGTGGAAGTCCGCTGACTTCTCGCCCTTGACCGCACGGGAGAAGCCGGTCGACACCGGGTCGATGAAGACCAGGTCGCTGTAGCGCAGCAGCGTCTGCGGGTTATCGGCCAGCTCGTACGGCGGCGGCAGCAGGCTCCCGGCATCGCCCATGATCACCCGGCGCGGGCCGAGCAGGCCGAGATGCAGCCAGACGCTGGACGAGCCGGGGCCGCCATTGAACGCGAACGTGACCGGGCGCCGGGCCGGGTCCGCGGCCTCGTCGCCGGAGCCGGCCGCGTCGGCGGTGTACGCGGTCAGGAAGACCTCCGCCTTCGGCTGCGGCCCGTCGAACTTGTCGTCGGTGTGGCCTTCCTGGCGCAGCACAATCCGCCCGGTGGTGACCGTGTAGCTCAGCTCCGTGCCGTCGATGCTGATCGCGTGCCGGGTGGTCACAAGGTCGTCGGCCGGCTCCGCGGTCAGGGGCTTGTCGGGCTTGTCGTCCTGCTGGGGCTGGGTCATGGCTGAACAGTAACGTCGTCAGCAGCTGAGATACTCGCGAGGTGGCAGCGTTTCAGCGGTACACCTACGACGGGCTGCCGATCGCCGCGGACCCGCCGCACGGCGCCGCGATCATCGTCCGGCGCCCCGCTCCTGAGGCGGCCGGCGGCCGGGAGTACCTGGTCCTGCACCGCGCCCATCATGGCCCCGACTACGCCGGCGACTGGGCCTGGACACCGCCGTCAGGCTCACGCCAGCCGGGGGAGCCGGTGCTGGGCGCGGCCCTGCGCGAGCTGGCGGAGGAGACGGGCCTGGAGGCTGCCCCGGCTGACCTGCAGGCGATCGATCTCAGCGGCCGCTGGGTGCGCTTCAGGCTGGAGGCGGCCGCCGGGACAACGGCCCGGCTCGATGCGGAGCACGACCGGATGGAGTGGCTCGAGCCAGCCGCGGCCGTCGCCCGCTGCCTGCCCGCGACCGTCGCCGACGGCCTGCGGCTGGCAGAGGGGGCACTCTCGGCCAGCGTGACCTTCCGCCCGCTGGCCATGGCTGACCTGCCGGCCCTGCTGGGCTGGCAGCACGCGCCGCATGTCGCCCGCTGGTTCCCCGAGCGGCTCGACCTCGCCGCGGCCGAGCGCAAGTACGGCCCGCGCATCGCGGGCCAGTCGCCGACCCGCGTGCACGTGGCGGTCGTGGACGGCCGGGACGCCGGCTTCCTGCAGCATTACCGGGTCGGCGACTACCCGGACTACGCGGCCGCGACCGGCCTGCCCGACGCGGCCGGCCTCGACTACGCGATCGGGCTGCCTGAGCTCACCGGGCGTGGGCTCGGGCCCCAGCTGATCTGGAGTTACCTGCGAGACGTGGTCAGACCCGCCCATCCGGCCGCCAGGCAGGCGCTCGCCAGTCCGGACCCGGAGAACCGGCGGTCCGTCCGCGCGCTGGAGAAGGCCGGCTTCGCCGAGGCGGGCCAGATCACCGTGCCCGGCGAGTCAGGCCCGGAGCAGCTCTGCGTACTTGACCTGGTCAGATTCCTGGGCGGGAACGAGGCTGCCCACCCCACGGAAGCCCGCCCCGGCCTCGGCAGTCGGGCTTAGCCGTACGTCGGCTGCTGCGGCCAGCCCGCCGGGGAGTCCTCCCAGTCCTCCTGACGGCCGTACGGGGCGAGGTCGAGCAGGCTGTTGACGAACAGGAGCCTGTCGACGCCGCGCGCAGTCGTGGAGTAGGTCCGGTAGACGCTCGTGCCATCGCGCAGGAACATGCTCAGCATGAAGCCGCCGTCGGCGCCGCAGTCCCGCGCGAACGACGTGCCGTGCGAGGAGACGAACGGCAGCGTCCATCCCATCCGCGCCTTGTACGCCTCGATCTGCGCGAGCGGCATGTCGGAGACCGTCGCCCAGGCGACTCCGCAGCGGGCCAGCCCGTCAAGGTTGGCCACGTTATTGGTGAACCAGGTGCAGCCGGGACAGTACTCATCCGGGCCGCGGTCCATGAACTGGTAGACGGCAAGCTGCACCTGGTCGCCGAACAGGTCGAGCAGGCTCTTAGGTCCCGCCGGGCTGTCGAACGCGTAGTCGGCTGCGAAGCTGACCATCGGCAGCCTGCGGCGCCGCGCGGCGATGGCGTCAAGCGCGCGGGTAGCCTCCTTCTCGGCCTTGAGCAGGTCGTCTCTGGCCTGCTGCCATTCCTCGCCGGACACGATCTCGGGTTTCGCCGTCATCGGCACTCCTGTGCTGTCGGTCGTCGGGTGCTCAGCGTGCTGATGAGCCCGCTGGTCTACAGACCCTGCTGATCTATAGACGGAGCCAGACCGGTTTTCTGATCGCCCTGGCCGGAGGAATTCGTCCACACCGTCGTTCGCCTGACTTCGCTGCCCTCCAGAACGAGCAGGCCGGGAACGTCGTAAGCCGCCACCGCGACCAGTCGCTCGCGCGGCAGGTACGTCCGGCCGAAGTCGCCGGCGAGCGTGGCGGCACCGCGCTCGCGGGCGCGCTCCAGGAAGGCCGTCACGCCGGCCGCCAGGTCGCGCTCGTAGAACGCGTCGGCGACAAGCACGAGATCGCCGTCAGCCGGGACCGGGCCGTCGGCACCGAAGGCGTCGGCACAGACGCTCTCGATCGTGACCTCGTTCGCACGCGCGTTGACCAGCACGGCCGCGGCGGCGAGCGGGTCGATGTCGTAGGCGGTGACAGTCGCGGCGCCGGCCTTCGCGGCGGCGATCGCGACCAGGCCCGAACCGGATGCGATGTCGATGACGCGCCGGCCGCGGGCCACCTCCGGATGGTCGAGCAGATAGCGCGCCAGTGCGCGGCCGCCAGCCCAGGCAAACGCCCAGAAGGGCGGGTCCAGGCCAGTCCGCCCGGTCGCCAGCTCCGTGTCCTCCCACAGGCTGATCGGCTCGCTGGCCTGATAGATCTCGACCTCGGGAACCAGCGGCACGGAACTGAGCCTGGTGCTTGCCAGAATGATCTTCAGCAGTGCCTCGGTCTGGCTCTGCGTCTGGCTCTGCTCGCCGCTCTGGCTGCGCTTGCTGCCCTGGCTGCGCCCCCGGTCCGGATGCCATGTCAGCCGAGACTAGCCGGGTCCCCCGCAGGCAGGCGCAGTCCGGCGATGACGAGCCCGACCATGCGGCGCGCGTCGTAACGGGGATTGCTGTCCGCGCCGACGCAGAGATTGCCGACGGCGAACATCAGCTCGTAGGCATCAACGCCGGGGCGGATCTCGCCGGCCGCGGCGGCCGCGTCGATCAGCTCCGCGCAGACGGGGACGAGGCGATCGAGGAAATAGGCGTGCAGGGTCTCGAAGGCGGCCTTGTCGGACTGCAGCGCCCCGGCGAGCCCGTGCTTGGTGACCAGGAAGTCGACGAAGAGGCTGATCCAGCTCCCCAGGGCGGCGTGCGGTGTGCTGCTGCTCGCCAGCAGTGCCGGGCCGGCCTCAGCACAGGCCTCGACCTGGTGGCGGTAGACGGCGACGATGAGATCGGCCCGCGTCGGGAAGTGCCGGTAGATCGTGCCGATGCCCACGCCGGCCCTGGCTGCGATGTCGCGGACGGGCACGTCGACGCCGGATGCAACGAACGCCGCGGCAGCCGCGTCCAGCAGCGTCTCCTCGTTCCGCCGGGCATCGGCCCGCTTCCGCGGGCGCTGCGGGCGCTGCTCCGCCGGCGACGTCGACCACGGCCGCGGTTACCTCCGTCATCCGGCTTGGCAAGCGGAACAATGTTCCGTATAGTTAGCGGAACATCGATCCGCTTGTTCAGGATGCCAGAACCGCCGGGCGGACGGCAAGCCGCGTGTGCCCAGTGCTCGTTCCCCGCCCTGAAAGGATTTAGCCCATGCCGCAGGCAGCCAGGCCGCGTTTCGGGATCGCGACCGCCCCGATGCAGGTCGAGTACCAGGACATCCTGCGAGTCTGGCGCGAGGCGGACTCGATCCCGGAGATCGAGCACGCGTGGCTGTTCGATCACCTCCTGCCGATCGCCGGCGACCGGAACGGGCCGATCTTCGAAGGCTGGACGCTGCTCTCGGCCCTCGCCGCGCAGACCCAGCGGCTGCGCCTCGGCCTGCTCGTCACCAGCAACCGCTTCCGGCCGCCCGCGATGCTGGCCAAGATCGCCACGACCGTCGACATCGTCTCCGGCGGGCGGCTCGAGTTCGGCATCGGCGCCGGCTCACGACCCAGCCTCCCGATGGCCCGGCGCGAGTACGACGCGCACGGCCTGCCGTACGACGACTTCGGGGATTCGGTGGCGAGCCTGGCCGAAGCGTGCACGGTCATCCGGCGGCTGTGGACCGAGGCCGAGCCGTTCGACTTCGAGGGCGACTACATCCAGCTCACCGGAGCGTTCGGCAACCCCAAGCCCGTCCAGCGCCCGTATCCGCCGATCCTGATCGGCGGGCGCTCGGCCGCGGTGCTGCGCGTGGTCGCCGAGCACGCCGACCTGTGGAACATCCCCGGCGGCGACATCGAGGACGTCATCAGCCGCAGCGCCCTGCTTGACCGCTACTGCGCCGAGATCGGCCGCGACCCCGCCTGCCATCACCCGCTCGATCCACCTGGCGGTCTCCTACCAGCAGCCCGCGACCACCCGGGACGCCATCGCCGAGGCGATCGAGGCCGGCTTCGGGCACATCGTCCTCGGACTGCCAGCGCCCTATCCCGCGGGAGTCGCTCAGTGGGTCACTGACGAGCTCATCAATGCCTCGGCTTAGCCTGGCGTAGTGGGTCCGTCCGCGACTCGCAACCGCAAGCCCAGGAGGCGCTCGTGGCTACGCCAGCTGTCACCAGGACAGACGTTGACCTCCCGCTCGCGGGCGAGCTGGCCCAGCAGCTCCGGGTTGACTCCGTCCGGTCGAGCACGTCGGCCGGCTCGGGTCACCCGACATCCAGCATGTCGGCCGCGGATCTGCTCGCCGTCCTCGTCGGCCGCCATCTCCGGTACGACTGGGACGATCCGGCTAATCCGCTCAATGATCATCTGATCTTCTCGAAGGGCCACGCCTCGCCGCTGCTCTACTCGGTCTACAAGGCGGTCGGGGTCGTGTCGGATGAGGAGCTCATGACCGGCTACCGCCGGTTCGGGTCCCGGCTTGAGGGCCATCCCACCCCGGTACTGCCCTGGGTCGACGTGGCGACGGGCTCGCTCGGCCAGGGACTGCCGGACGCGGTCGGGGTCGCGCTGGCCGGCAAGTACGTCGACGAGCTGCCGTTCCGGGTCTGGGTCCTGTGCGGCGACAGCGAGATGGCCGAGGGCTCCATCTGGGAAGCGCTGGACAAGGCCTCCCACTACAAGCTGTCCAATCTCATCGCGATGGTGGACATCAACCGGCTCGGGCAGCGCGGCCCGACGGAGCTGTCCTGGGATCTGGAGACCTACGGCCGTCGCGCCTCGGCCTTCGGGGCGCGCGTGCTCACCGTCGACGGTCACGACCTGGCCGAGATCGACGGGGCTATGGCCCGGGCCGGGGAGATGACCGGCGACCAGCCGACCGTCATTCTCGCGCGGACCATCAAGGGCCGCGGATTCTCCGAGGTCGAGGACAGGGAGGGCTGGCACGGCAAGCCGCTTCCGGCCCCCATGGCCGAGCGCGCGATCATCGAGCTCGGCGGCGAGCGCGGCCTCATCGTGCGCGGCCCGAAGCCGGATCAGGCCGCACCGCCCGCTCGCCCGGACGGGGCTGACGCCGAGGTGGTGCTGCCGGCCTACACGGTCGGAGAGAAGGTCGCGACCCGCAAGGCCTACGGCGACGCGCTGGCCGCTCTCGGCGTGCGCCGCGATGTGGTCGCGATGGACGGCGAGGTGAGCAACTCCACCTTCGCCGACGAGTTCGCGGCGAAGTATCCCGAGCGTTACTTCGAGATGTTCATCGCCGAGCAGCAGCTGGTGGCCGCCGCCGTCGGCTTCAGCGTGCGCGGCTACCGGCCGTTTGCCTCGACGTTCGCGGCGTTTTTCACCCGCGCGTACGACTTCATCCGGATGGCCGCCATCTCGCAGGCCAGCATCTGCCTGGCCGGCTCGCATGCGGGCGTCGAGATCGGCGCCGACGGTCCCTCGCAGATGGCGCTGGAGGACCTCGCCATGCTGCGCGCCGTTCAGGGCTCGACGGTCCTGTACCCGAGCGACGCGACCAGCGCGGCTGCTCTCGTGCAGGCCATGGCCGACCGGGACGGCATCGTCTACATGCGCACGACGCGCGGCGCCTACCCGGTCCTGTACGCCGCCGGAGAGGAGTTCGGCGCCGGCGGGTCGAAGGTACTGCGCAGCAGCGACGCTGACCAGGTCACCCTGATCGGGGCGGGCGTGACGCTGCACGCCTGCCTCGCGGCCGCCGACGAGCTCAGCGCCGACGGGATCAGCGCGCGGGTCATCGACCTGTACTCGGTCAAGCCGATCGACACAAAGACGCTGACCGCGGCGGCCGCGGCCACCGGCGGCAGGCTGGTGGTCGCCGAGGACCATCATCCCGAGGGCGGCCTCGGGTCCGCTGTCGTGGACGCGCTGACCGGTGCCGGGCGCGCCGACCTGACCGTGCGCCATCTGGCCGTCTCCGAGCTTCCCGGATCAGGGACCAGCGAGGAACTGCTCGACGCGGCCGGCCTCAGCGCGGGTCACATCGCGGCGGCCGCACGCAGCCTGCTCGGCTAGCCTTCGCGGGAACGCGCGGCCGGGCGGCTCTCACTCCGGACTACTCTCGCTCGGCGACGGCCTTCTGCTCGCGGACGGCTAGCGGGACCGCGGCCAGGATCAGCACGGCGGTGAGAGCGAACGCCGCCGGGTAGCCGGTGCGGACGCAGATCAGGCCGAAGACGGCCGGCCCCGCGCCGTATCCGGCGTCGTAGGCCAGGTTCCACAGGGCGCTGGCCCTGGCCTCCGGCAGCTGCTCGATCAGCTGGGCGAACGTCGCGTTCTCGAGCACCCCGAACCCGGCGCCGAAGAGCACCATGCCCGCGAAGATCACGACGGGGGAGCCCAGAACGATCATCGCGGCCATGCCGAGCGCCGCGACGGCGAGCGCCGGGATGAGCAGCCGGGCGTGACCGTACCGGTCGCCGCGCTTGCCCGCCTGCCAGCGGCAGAGCGTGGCGGTGACCGCCTGCACGAGCAGGGCGGCCGAGACGAGGCTGCTCGGGATGCCCTTCACGAGCGGCAGGAACGAGTCGAGCACGCCGGCCGCGACGGTGACGGCCGCGAAGATCAGCGGGATCCGCAGCGCGGCGCCCGCCATCCGCCCGGCGCGCGGCGGCAGGCCGTGCCTCTCGCCCGCCCGGCAGCCAGCGGATCGCCAGCAGCGGCAGCAGGCCGGCAGCGGCCGCCATCGCCGCGGCCGCGGCGGCCTGGTGGTGCCCGGCCAGCCAGATCCCGGCCGGCAGCGCGACGACGGCCGGTACACCGGAAACGACCCCGAGCAGGCCGAGCCCCTCGCCGCGCCGCCCGGGCGGCAGCAGCCTGGCGGCGAGCGCGCCGGTGACGACGCCGCACAGGCCGAAGCCGAGCCCGCGTATCAGGCTGACGCTCACCATGACGGCCAGGGGCTCGCGCGTGAGCAGGGCCAGGGCCGGGGCGCCCAGCAGTACCGCTCCGGTCGCCAGCACCACCCGGTAGCCGAGCCGCCTGATCGCGGCCGGGGCCGCGGCCTCGGCTGCCACGGTGCCGAGCAGCAGGGCGCCGGTGATCAGCCCGGCAGCGGAGGTGCCCGCGCCGGCCGCGGCGGCCAGCATCGGCATCACCGACACCAGCAGGAAGAAGCTGGTGAGCGACGTGAACTCGGCCAGGAACGTCACTGCCAGCGGCACGCTGAGAAGCCGGTCAGGGACCGCGGTAGCTGGCTGCGCCTGCGTCAGGGTGCTCATAACAAGCACGCTAGGAGCCAGCCGGACTCCTGCTAAGGTCCGATTTCATGACGATAGAGTGGTCCGGTTTGAGCCCGGAGCTGCTGGTGCGGCTCGACCGCTCGGCCGCCCAGCCGCTGCGCGCCCAGCTGGAGGCGAGCCTGCGCGACGCGATCAGGGGCGGCCGGCTGCTCGCGGGAGAACGGCTCCCGTCCTCGCGGGAGCTGGCTCGCGCGCTCGGCATCTCCCGCGGCATGGTGCAGGAGTGCTACGGGCAGCTGCTGGCCGAGGGCTACCTGACCAGCCGCACCGGGTCGGCCACCCGCGTCGCCGATCTCAGCGGCCAGCACGCCGGGGACCAGGCTGCGGCCGTCCCGGCCGCCGGCTCGCTCCCCGCGCCTGCTCCGCCCGGCCAGGCCGCGGAAGCGCCGCTGATCGCTGACTTCCAGCCCGGCGTGCCTGACCTGGCCAGCTTCCCGCGTGCCGACTGGGCCCGGGCGGTCAGGCAGGCATGCACGCAGGCCGCTTCCGCGGACCTGGGATACGGCGACCCGCGCGGCAGCCAGGTCCTGCGCGAGGTTCTCGCCGGGTACCTGCGGCGGGTCCGGGCAGCCGACGCCAGCCCGTCGCGGATGGTCATCAGCACCGGCTTCGCGCAGGGGATCAACCTGGTACTGGGCGCCCTGGCCCGCCACGGGGGCGCCACCCGCGTTGCCTTCGAGGATCCCGGCTATGGCGGCGCGCAGGCGGATGAGACGATCCGCGCGGCCCTCGCGATGGGCATCCACGTCACCTACGTGCCGGTCGACGACCAGGGCCTCGTGGTCAGCGAGCTGGCCGCCAGCGGAGCCCACGCGGTCGTCGTCACGCCGGCCCATCAGTCTCCTACCGGAGTGGTCTTGTCCCCGCTGCGGCGGCATGCCCTGACCGACTGGGCACGGCGCGGCGGCGGGTACGTGATCGAGGACGACTACGACTCCGAGTTCCGGTACGACCGGGATCCTGTCGGCGCGCTGCAGGGACTCGCCCCGGACCAGGTCTTCCTGCTCGGCACCGCCAGCAAGGCGCTGGCGCCTGCGATCCGCCTGGGCTGGGTGCACGCTCCGCAGGCGCTCGCCGCAGCAGTCGCGGCCGAGAAGGAAATGAGCGATCGCGGCTCCTGCACCCTGGACCAGCTGGCCCTGGCAACCCTGCTCACCGCTGGCCGCTATGACCGGCACCTGCGCCGGATGCGAGCTGTCTATTCCGCCCGCAGGACCGCGCTGACCGGCGCGTTCGCCAGGCATGCTCCCCGCATCCAGCTCGCCGGGCTCGCGGCTGGCTTTCACGCTCTCGCGCCGCTGCCGCCCGGTGCCGACGAGATCGCGGTGCTGGCCGCGGCGCGCGAGCGGCGGGTAGGGCTGCACGGCATCGGCGCCTACCGCGGCGATCCCGGCACGGCGGCGCCCCCAGCGCTGGTGCTTGGCTTCGGCAACGTTCGCGAGCGGGCCATTGAGCCAGCCATCGCCGCCGTCGCCGACCTGCTCAGCTGAATGAGCGGGCCAAGCGTGGCGACGTAGCCGGGAATGACGACAGTCACCTCGCCGTCCGCGAACACCGCCGTCAGCGTCGCCCGGCACCAGTCGCGGGCCTGCCCGGCCGTACAGGCCCCGCGCGCGACGGCGCTGTCCACGTTGACCTCGCTCAGCATGTAGCGAAGGTAGGCATCGAGGGACATCGGCAGCCGGACCTCCGCCTCGGCGTAATCGAGCAGGCGCAGGCCGTACGTTGCGAGGGGCAGCTCGCGCGCGTCAAGAGGCTGCCAGCCGGCGGCCACGGGAACCGCTGCTCGAATGACGTGAACCAGCTGGCCAGCTCGTCGCCGGTCGCCGAGCGCCGGCCGACGGAAAAGTCGTACAGCAGGAACGTGCCGTCCCTGGTGAGCACCCGCGCTATCCCGGCGAGAGCCAGCGGGAGGTCGGCGTAGTTCAGCGAGCCCGCTGCCGCGACCAGATCGAACGACTCTGCCGGGAACGGCAGCCGCTCCGCGCGGCCGATGACGAACCTGGCGCGCGGCGCGACGGTCCGCCGGTGCGCGAGCATGGCGGGGACCGGCTCCAGGCCGACTACCTGGCGCGCCAGCGGCGCCAGGGCCGCAGTGGACAGGCCCGCGCCGCACCCGACGTCGAGTGCGCGATCGGCGCGCCGGGCCAGGCGGGCCGACCGGAGAATCTGCTCGTGTATCGGAGGCCTGTCAAAGGCGTAGCCGGCCGCCAGGCGCTCGCTGTCGTACACGCCTGCCACTGTTCCTCCGGTGTCCGGCTCCGGTGTCAGTTCCGTGGTCGTGCGATCTGAGCGTCAGCGCGTCCAGGGCGGGCTGATCCAGGAGCCATCCGGCAGGACTCCGAGGAGGCCGACGCTCGTCGTGACCCAGGCAATCACGGGCTCGGCACTGAGGTTGTCGATGCCGAACCTGGATCCGGCGGGCACCAGGATCACCTCCCCGGCTGCCGCGTCCTCAGCCTGGTCGCCGATAGTGGCGCGGGCCGTCCCGCTGAGGATGTACAGGACCTCCTCGCGGGAGACGTGGTGCGGCGTTCCCCTGGTGTGGCCGGGGATCTCGATGCGCCAGGCACAGAGTTCCCTGCTGCCGTGTGCCGGGCTGGCGTAGGAGGTGAAGCTTGTTCCGTGCATCTGGTGCACGGTGGTCTCGGCGGCATGGATGACAGGCATCAGGCACTCCCTCGATATGCGCAAGTAGCTTGCGTATATATTCAAGTGGCTTGCCTAATCTGTCAAGGTGGACCTATGCGATACGACGATGCCCAGTCCCTGGCGTTCGGGCTCCTGGCTGCCAGCCGCGCGCTGGTAGACGGGATCTCCGCCGGGGTCGCCGCCCGCGGATTTGACGATGTGCGCCCTGCCCACGGCTTCGCCTTCGCCCGGCTGTCCGCTGGCAGCGCCACCATTACCCAGCTGGCTGAGCACCTGGATGTCACCCGGCAGGCCGCGGCCCAGCTCGTCGATGAGCTCGCCGCCAGAGGCTACGTCGAGCGCCGCCCGCACCCTGGCGACGCGCGGGCCCGGCTGATTACTCTCACCAGCAAAGGCCGGGCGTGCACCCGTGCCGCCGAGGAGGCCACTGCGGAGACGATCCGGCCGTGGGTCAGCGTGCTGGGCGAACGCCGCCTGCTGGCCCTCCGGGACGACCTGATCCGCATCGCCCCCGGCGGCCCGCTCCGGCCGCGTGGTAGCCAGCCGGGCGCCTGCTCTGGAGCACGGCGACGCCGGGACGAGGCACCGCCTGCTGGGCCTACCGGCTCGGCGAGGAGTCATTCGAGGCACAAGGCCACCGGATGATTGCGCAGCTCCTGCCGCCCGGCTGACCCGAACCTCGGACGTTCTCCCGGCAGCCGCGACCTAGTACTGCGGGGCCGGATACGTGATGAGCTTGGGCTCGGTGAATGTCTCCATCGGATAGCGGCCGCCGACCCGGCCCCTGCCGCTGACGCTTCCGGCCCGTCCGCCGAAGGGCAGGTGCGACTCCCACAGATTGGTCGATGCGTTGATGTTGACCCAGCCGGCCCGTGCGTGCTCGGCGAATGCAAGGCCGCGCTCGAGATCCTCGGTAAAGACCGCTGCGGTCAGGCCGAACGGGGAGGCGTTGGTGAGTTCCAGCGCCTCGGCCGCCGAGCGGACCTCGACCACCGGGATCACCGGCCCGAACGTTTCCTCCTGCTCGATCGCCATGCCGATGGTCACGGCGTCGAGGACCGTGGGCTCGGCGTAGAGCCGGGTCGGGAAGCCGGCCGCGCGCCTGCCGCCGCAGCAGACCCGCGCGCCTCCAGCCAGAGCATCGGCGATGTGGCGGTCAAACTTCCCGGCAGTGGGCTCGTTGTTCAGCGGGCCCATCGTCGTCGCCGCGTCGAACGGATCCCCGAGCCTGACCTTGTCCTTCGTCGCCGCCACTGCGCGCTCGACAAACTCGGCGCGCACGCTGGCGTGCACCAGGAAGCGCTCGCCGGCGGTGCAGCTCTGTCCGGAGCACAGGTACGCGGCCTCCAGCGCCGCGGCCACGGCGAGTTCCAGGTCCGCGTCCTCCAGCACGACCATCGGGCCGTTGCCGCCGAGCTCGAGCAGCTGGGTCTTGCCCGCGGCCCTGGTGGCAACGCTGAGACCGGTGGCGACCGAGCCGACGAAGCCCACTCCGGCCACGTCGCGGTGGCCGGCCAGGGCATCGCCCACGACGGCGCCAGGGCCGGGGACGAAGTTGAAGACCCCGGCCGGGAGGCCCGAGTCTGCGATGACCTGCGCCAGCACGGCACAGCACGCGGAAGTCGTCGGCGCGGGCACCCAGACGATCACGTTGCCGGCCGCCATGGCCGGCGCGATCAGCTCTGCCCCCATCGTGTAAGGCCAGTTCCAGGGGCTGATCACGCCCACGACACCGAGCGGGACACGGGCGGCCAGGATCCTGCGGCCAGCCGAGACGGAGGCTGGCAGCGACCCCTCGATGCGCTTGGCGTCCTCGCCGGCCATCAGGAAGTACGCGGCCAGCTCGTCTACCTCGTCGCAGGCCTCGGCGAGCGGCTTGCCCTGGTCGAGGGTGAGCACCCTGGCCAGCTCGTCGCGCCGCACCCGGATCCCGGCAACGATGCGCTCGCACCACCCGGCCCGGTCGAACGCCGACGCACTCGCCCACGCGGGCCAGGCCGCGGACGCCGCGGCGACCGCGGCATCGACATCGGCGGCGCTGCCGACTGCCACCGAGGCGAACGCCTCGCCCGACGACGGGCTCTTCCGCCACGGCCGTCCCGGCGCCGCCAGGACGCCAGCTGCCGCCGATGTACAGCAGGTGTTCCTGCATGTCCCGCCTTTCCCTGCCTGACCGGAAACCTCAGCATCCGCCGGATGCGCTGCGTCCGACCGTAGGGCCGGACGAGACCGCCGGGCAAGATGTGGCACGGCCTGCCGCTCACCTGCGCTGGGCTCAGACGCGGAGCCCGGGCGAGGTCGCCCGCGCGCGGTGTTTTACTGGGTCGCATGCAGCAGGTCTGGTTCGTCACAGGCTCCTCGCGCGGCCTCGGCCGGGCGCTGAACCGCATTCACCGATCGCACTCGACGTCACCGATGCTGCGGCCGCCCGCTCGGCCATCGACGAGGCCCGTCGTCATTTCGGCCGGCTCGATGTGATCGTCAATAACGCCGGCTACGCGAATGTGTCTCCGATCGAGACCACCGCGGACCAGGACTTCCGCGCGCAGTTCGAGACAACTTCTGGGTGTCTACAACGTCTCGAAGGCGGCGATTCCGGTGCTCCGCGAGCAGCCAGAGCGGCTTCAGGACCGACTGGGCCGGATCCTCGATGATCGTCCGCGACATCCCGGAGGCGTACGTCCCGACCGTCGGTGCCATCAACTCGCGCGTCCGGCCGCCGATTCCGGCCAGCCGTACCCCGTAGAGTTCCCGCCCGACACAGCGGGCTGAGCGTCCCGTGTTCAGGTTCCGTCCCCGTGAGTGCCGAGACTGATGAGCAGCGCAGCAGGCGAGAGCAGCTGCGATGTCTTTTCGACGGTGTCGCCCGGCAGTATGACGCGAGCCGCCAGGGCTACCCGGCCGAGATTGTCGATGCCGTTTACGCGAGCTCCGGGGATCGGCCCCGGTTCCGATGTGCTGGAGATCGGCTGCGGAACGGGCCAGCTCACCCGGCAACTCGCCGGCCAGGACCTCCGCCTGACCGCCATCGATATCGGCGCGGCGATGATCGCCATCGCCCGGCGCAACATCGCCGACCCCCGGGTCCGGTTCCAGGTGTGCTCGTTTGAGGACTTCGAGGCCGGCGGGCAGTTCGATCTCATCGTGTCCGCAACCGCGTTCCACTGGATCGATCCCGGCATCGGCCTGGCCAAGGCCGCCAGGCTGCTGCGGCCCGGAGGCTGGCTGGCGCTGATCACCACCGAGGAACGGTATCCCGAGCCGCTCGGCGACGCGGCTGCGAGAGCTGTGGACGCGCTACAGCCGCCGGGTCGTCCGGTCAGCCAGCCAGCCGGCCTGGGTCGGGCAGCTGCGGGAAACAGCCCTGTTCGGCGAGCCAGTCGAGCAGCTGCACACCATGGAGCTCAGCCTGCCCGTGCAGGCAATCCTGCACGTCGAGCGCACCCGCGCCACGTTCCTGAACTACACCGAGCAGGAGCAGGCCGGCTTCACCGCCGACCTGAGCAGGCTTCTGGAGCCGTGGTCCCGCATCGACCTGATCCAGGAAACCCTCCTCGCGATGGCACCGGCAGCCTGACGCCGTGTCAGTCCGCGGTGCGGCGAGCCCGGCTCGCCTCGCGGGCGACGGCCCAGGCGTCGGCCACCTGACCCACGTGCCCGAGCTTGTCGGGGTTGCTCACCGAGCGGACCATCTGAATCTGCCCGTCGAGTACGTCGAGCGTCAGGATTGACAGCACCTTGCGGTCCCGATCCCGGAAGATCGCTCCCGGCTGGCCGTTGACCTCCCGCGGCTCCAGCGTCACGTCGATCCGGCCGAGTCCGGCGAAGAACGAGGCAAGCAGCCGCGCCACCTTCGCAGCCCCGACGACGCTCCGCGCCAGCGCCGGGGCCTTGCCGCCGCCGTCCCCGACCAGCTGAACGTCAGCCGCGAGCAGTTCCTGCAGGCCGCCGACGTCCCCGTTCCTGATGGCATCGAAGAACCGCCCGGCGAGTTCCGCGCGCTCCCGCCGGCCGGCCTCGAACCGGGGACGGCCCTCATCCATGTGCCGGCGCGCCCGCGCTGCCAGCTGGCGGCACGCTGCCTGCGACCTTCCCACCGCCGACGCGATCTCGGGGAAGCCGAACCCGAACACTTCCCGCAGTACGAAGACTGCCCGTTCCAGCGGGCTGAGCCGCTCAAGCAGCAGCAGGGCGGCCGTCGATACCGAGTCGGCCAGCTCCGCCGACCGCTCCGGGTCCTGGTAGGGATCGGTCAGCAGCGGCTCAGGAAACCACGGCCCGACGTACTGCTCCCGCCGGACGCGGGCCGAGCGCAGCACGTCGATCGAGATCCGCGTGACCACCGCCGAGAGGAAGGCCCTGGCCGAGGCGGGCGCTGCCGGCGAGGCTGCGTAGCGCAGCCAGGTCTCCTGGACCGCGTCCTCGGCCTCGCTCACGCTGCCGAGTATGCGGTAAGCGATCGAGAACAGCAGCGGCCGCAGTTCCTGGAACTCCTCGGCTCTGCTCACGCAAGCTCTTTCCTGAACCCCTGCCGCCACGACGGGTAGATCAGCTCCCAGCCGAGCTCCCGCCTGGCCCTGGCGTTGGAGAAGCCGCGCCCCTCGGTCATCATGCCCACCACCATCTCGCCGGCCAGCAGCCGGGCCAGCCAGCGGGGGAGCCGTCTTGGTGGCTTTGCACCCGCGCACTCGGCCAGATAAGGCAGCCACTCGCTGACCGGGGCAGGCTCGTCGTCGACGATGTTGAATACACCCTGCGCCTGCTGCTCCACCGCGAGGACGGTGGCGCTTGCCGCGTCGTCGAGATGCACCCACGAGAAGTAGCCGGTGCCACCGCCGACCAGCGGGAACAGCCGCCTCCGCACCAGAGCGACCTGATCGTCGGTGGCGCCCGGCCCGTACAGCGAGCCATAGCGCAGGACCGCGCCGCCGGCCGCGGTGACCACGTCCTCAAGGTGGGTGATCGCGTCCGCATACGGCAGCGCCGCGAGCGGATCCTCCTCGGTCTTCACCCAGCCGCCCTCGCGGAGGCCGTTGAAAGCGGCAAAGCCCTGCGCGACGAAATTCGAGACGCCGGTCGCCTGGGCTGCGGCCAGCAGGTGGTCTGTCCCCTCGCTGCGCAGCCGGTTGGTGGCGGCGAAGAAGCGGCCGGGCCTCCTCAGGTTCGGCTTGCCGGCGTGCGCCGCGGAGAGGCCGGTCATCTGGTGCACGATCGCGTCCGGCCGGGCCGCGGCCACCACCTCACCGACTGACACCGCATCCAGGCCGTCCATCACCACCCCGTCGGCGCCCAGCTGCCGCAGCAGCCCCAGCCTGGCCGGGCTCGTCGTCGTCGCTGTCACCTGGTGGCCGCGGGCCACCAGCTGGGGCACCAGCCGCCGCCCGATGACACCCGTGCCGCCTGCCACGAATACCCGCACTGTCATCACCTTCCCGGCTTCCGGAGGAACGGACTCTCAGTCCCGAGACGAGATAGCCCCGGTCCGCTGTGACATGGTGATCGAGCGCACCAGGGACGGGGCCGGCGCCTGACATACTGGCGGTCGTGGATTCCGGTGGGTTTCCAGCCAGCGACAATCTGGACAGCATGCGTGACCTGCTCGCGGGGCTCGGAAGCGCGCTGGGCAGCGGCGACCTGCTCGGGTGGGCCAGCGCGGGTGATATCGCCGCGGTGCCGGACGAGGTCTACAGGGTCGTCCGGGAGGCTGGCCTTCTGGGGGAAGGCGACTTCCTGCAGCCAATTACTGTCCCGGCGGACGCGGACGCGCTGATGAGCCTGCTGTGGGAGATTGACGAGCCTGTCGCGATCGGACTGCTGACGAGCCTGGCCGGCAGTAATCGCCCTGGTCATGTGTCCCACCGCCGCCTGCGCCGGCGCTACGCGGACGAGCCTGCGGACATCTTCGCGGAGCTGGCCCGCCTGACCGGGCCTGCGGCGCGGTGGTGGACTAACACCGACCTGACCAGGTGGAATCCCATCACTCAGCACACATTCGACGCCATCGTGGCGGGCGCGGGCAACGGCATCATCGTGACGCTGATCGCCTTCGAGGGCGGCGGCTAGAGCCGCGGACGCCGCAGCCGGGATGGTATCACCAGTGATACCATTACGACATGGCGATGACGTTGCGGCTTACTGACGACGAGGCGCGGGCGCTGCGGCGGCGGGCCGAGCTGGAGGGCCGGCCGATGCAGGAGGTGGCGCGCCGGGCGATCCGGGAGTACGTCGAAGGTCACAGCCGCGCTGAGCTGCTCGACCGCGTCCTCGATGAGGAGCTGCCGCGATACGCCGAGGCGCTGGAGCGGCTCGGGCAGTGATCTTTCTGACGCTGCCGGAGTTGCTGCACGTCGCTGACCGGACTCTGGGCGGCGAGCCGACGGTCCGTGACATCGGGCTGCTGGAGTCGGCGCTGGCCCGGCCGCAGGCGACGGCCTTCGGCGCGGACGCTTACCCGGACCTGGACGCGAAGGCGGCGGCACTGCTGCATTCGCTGGCTCGCAATCACGCCCTGGTCGACGGCAATAGGAGACTTGCCCTGGCCGGCGTCATCGCTTTCTATGGCCTCAACGGACGTCGGCTGACATTGTCGAACGACGAAGCCTACGATCTCGTCATCGCGGTGGCCGACGGGTCACTTGACGCCGTCGAGCAGATCGCCGTCCGCCTTGCCCGCGGCACCCGGTCATGGTGACGACGCCCGGCCGGCGCAGGTGCAGGCGCGGCGCGACCGACCCGGCCCGGCCGCGGCTAGCCGCTCTGGCGGGATAGCTGGACGGTACCGCTCGCTGCCTGGGTCGCTGCCGCGATCAGGGCGGTGAACAGGCTCGGGTCATCGCCGGCCTCGGGATGCCACTGCACGGCGATCATGAACGGCGGCCGGGCGTGGCTGGCGTGGCCGTTCCGGTCCCGGAGGGACGCGGGATAGTGCCCCGCCGACTGCTCGAACTCCACGGCCTCGATCACCCCGTCGTCGGCCCAGGCCGTTGCCACCAGGCCCGCGCCCAGGCGGTCGATCGCCTGGTGGTGATGGGTCGGGACGGCGGTCTCGGTGCGGCCGAGCAGCGCGGACAGCTGCGCGGCCGGTGCGATGGTGACCTTGTGACTGCCGTAGCCGCCCGGGTCAGGGGAGTGGCTCTCGTTGCCGACCAGGTCGGGCAGGTGCTGGTGCAGCGTGCCGCCGAGTGCGACGTTGATGATCTGCAGGCCGCGGCAGATGCCGAGCACGGGCAGCCCGATGGCCAGCGCATGGCGGCAGAGCTCAAGCTCGGCACTGTCCCTGGCCGGGTTCGCGGGGCCGCAGGACGGATGGCGCTCCGCGTCGTACAGCGCCGGGTCGATGTCGCCGCCGCCGGACAGGATCAGGCCGTCCAGCCGCGGCAGCAGGCTGGCGACGCCCTCCATCGGCGGCAGCAGCACCGGCAGGCCGCCCGCCTGCGCGACCATGTCGGTGTACCGGCGCGGCAGCAGAACGGCAGGCAGGTCCCAGGTGCCCCAGCGCGCGTTCTGCGAGTACGCGCTGATGCCGATGACGGGGCTGGTGGTCTCGCTGACGGCAGACATGGCTACAACGGTGTCACATAGGCGCCGGTGATGCCGCCGTCCACCACGAACTGGGACGCCGTGACAAACGAGGAGTCGTCGCTGGCCAGGAACGCGACGGCGGCGGCGATCTCCTCCGGCTCGCCGAACCGGCCCATCGGAACGTGCACCAGGCGGCGGGCCGCCCGCTCTGGATCGGAGGCGAAGAGCTCCTGCAGCAGCGGCGTGTTGATCGGCCCCGGGCACAGCGCGTTGACCCGGATGCCCTCGCGGGCGAACTGCACGCCGAGCTCGCGGCTCAGGGCCAGCACGCCGCCCTTGGACGCGGTGTAGGAGATCTGCGAGGTCGCCGCGCCGAGGATCGCGACGAACGACGCCGTGTTGATGATCGAGCCCTTGCCCTGGCGCTGCATGTGCGGGAGCACGTACTTGCAGCACAGGTACACCGAGGTGAGGTTGATCTCCTGCACCCGGCGCCAGGCCTGCAGGCCGGTCGTGAGGATCGAGTCGTCCTCCGGCGGGGAGATGCCGGCGTTGTTGAACGCCACGTCGACGCGGCCGTACCGCCCGGCGACGCCGTCGAACAGGTCCCGCACCTGCTCCTCGCTGGCGACGTCGGCCGCGACGAACTCGCCGCCGGTCTCCGCCGCGGCGGCCTTGCCCGCGTTCTCGTCGATATCGACCGCGACGATCCGCGCGCCCTCGGCGGCCATGCGCCGCGCGCTGGCCAGGCCGAGACCGCTGCCGGCCCCGGTGACCACCACCACCCGATCTTGCAGGCGCTGCATGTGAAACGACCTCGTTCCCTAGTCGGTTGCCATAAAGACGTTCTTGACCTCGGTGAACGCATCAACGGCGTCAGGCCCGAGCTCGCGCCCGAGTCCGGACTGCTTGAAGCCGCCGAACGGGGTCCAGTACCGGACCGAGGAGTGCGAGTTCACCGAGAGATTGCCGGTCTCGACGCCGCGGGCGACGCGGATGGCCCGGCCGAGATTGCCCGTCCAGATGGACCCGGACAGGCCGTACGGGCTGTCGTTCGCCATCGCGATGGCCTCGGCCTCGTCGGCGAACGGCGTCACCGTCACCACCGGCCCGAAGATCTCCTCGGTGTAGGCGGGCGCGTCGGCGGCGACTGGCGCGAGCACAGTCGGCGGGTACCAGAAGCCGGGACCGTCGGGGGCGCTGCCGCGGAATGCGACCGGCGCGTCGTCCGGCACGTAGCCGGCCACGTGCTCGCGGTGGGCGGCAGAGATGAGCGGGCCCATCTCGGTGCCGTCGGCTGCCGGATCGCCGACCCGGACGCCCCTGACCGCGGGCTCCAGCAGCGCCATGAACGCTTCGTAGCACGCTGACCTGCACCAGGATCCGGGAGCGGGCGCAGCAGTCCTGCCCGGCGTTATCGAACACGGCATAGGGCGCGGTGGCCGCGGCCTTCTCGATGTCGGCGTCGGCGAAGACAATGTTCGCGCTCTTGCCGCCGAGCTCGAGCGTCAGCCGCTTGATGTGCCGGGCGCAGCCGGTCATGATCTGCTGCCCGACCTCAGTGGAGCCGGTGAACACGATCTTCCTGACGGCCGGGTGATCGACCAGCCGCTGGCCGACCACGCTGCCCTTGCCGGGCAGCACCTGGAACACGCCCTCGGGGATCCCCGCCTCCAGCGCGAGCTCGCCGATCCGCATCGCGGTGAGCGGCGTCATCTCGGCCGGCTTGGCGACCACGGTGCAGCCGGCCGCGAGGGCCGGCGCCATGCCCCAGGACAGGATCGGCATCGGGAAGTTCCACGGCACGATCAGGCCGACCACGCCTACCGGCTCCTTGAAGGTCACGTTCAGACCGCCGGGAACGGGGATCTGCCTGCCAGTCAGGCGCTCAGGGGCCGCGGCGTAGTAGGCGAGCACGTCGCGGACCTGGCCGGCCTCCCAGGTGGCCGCGCCGGCCGGGTGCCCGGATCCGGCTGTCTCCAGCGCGGCGAGCTCGCTGACGTGCGCGTCGACCTGCTCGGCGAAGCGGCGCAGCAGCCGGCCCCGGTCGCCGGGGGCGACGGCGCGCCAGGACTCCTGCGCCCTGGCCGCTCGCTCGATCGCGGCGTCCGCCTCGGCGGCCGTGGTCTGCTCGATCTGCCTGACCGGCTGCTCGGTCGCGGGATTGATCACGGTGTAAGTGGTCATGGCGTCGCTGTCATGTCCTCTACGGTCGGGGATCGATCGGGTCACAGCCGCTCGAAGCCGCGGCGCAGCTCCCAGTCGGTCACGGCGGAGTCGTAGGCGGCGAGCTCCACCCTGGCGTAGTTCGCGTAATGCGCGGTCACCTCGGGACCGAACGCGGCCCTGGCCAGCTCGCTGCCCTCCCACAGCTCCAGCGCATCGCGCAGGGTCGCGGGGACCTTCAGGGTGTCGTCTGCGTAGGCGTTGCCCTCGAACGCGGGCTCGAGCGGCAGCTCGTTGTCGATCCCGTGCAGCCCGGCCGCGATCATGGCCGCGACCGCGAGGTACGGGTTGACGTCGCCGCCCGGTGTCCGGTTCTCCGCCCTGAGGGAGTGCCCGTGGCCGACCAGCCGCAGCGCGCAGGTCCGGTTGTCCACGCCCCAGCGGACCGCCGTGGGCGCGAAGCTGCCAGGCACGTACCGCTTGTAGGAGTTGATATTCGGCGCGTAGCAGAGCGTGAGCTCGCGAAGCGCGGCCAGCTGCCCGGCCAGGAAGTGCTCGCCGGTCTTCGACAGGCCGTGCTGCCCGTCGCCGGCCAGCACCGGTGTCCCGTCGGTGCCGCGCAGCGACAGGTGGATATGGCACGAGTTGCCCTCGCGGGGGTTCGGCTTGGCCATGAACGTGATGCTCATGCCGTCCTGCGCCGCGATCTCCTTCGCGCCGGTCTTGTAGATCGAGTGGTTGTCGCAGGTCGTGACCGCCTCGGCGTAGCGGAAGGCAATCTCGTGCTGGCCGAGGTTGCACTCGCCCTTGGCCGACTCCACGTACAGGCCGGCCCCGGCCATGCCGAGGCGCAGGCGGCGCAGCAGCGGCTCGATCCTGGACGTCCCGAGAATCGAGTAGTCCACGTTGTAGTCGTTGGCCGGCGCCAGGTCGCGGTAGTTCTTCGCCCAGGCCTGCTCGTAGGTGTCGTTGTAGACGACGAACTCCAGCTCGGTGCCGGCCATCGCGACCAGCCCGCGCTCGGCCAGCCGCGCGGTCTGGCCCTGCAGGATCTGGCGCGGCGAGGCCGTGACCGGCGTGCCGTCCAGCCAGGTCAGGTCTGCGGTCACCAGCGCCGTGCCGGGGTGCCAGGGGATCCGGCGCAGCGTGGCGAAGTCCGGCTGCAGGACGAAGTCGCCGTAGCCGCTCTCCCACGACGACATCCGGTACCCGTCGACGGTGTTCATGTCGACGTCAACCGCGAGCAGGTAGTTGCAGCCTTCCGAGGCGTGCTCGGCCACCTCGGCCAGGAAGAACTCGGCGGACAGCCGCTTGCCCTGCAGCCGCCCCTGCATATCGGTGAGCGCGAGGATCACGGTGTCGATCTCGCCGAGCGCGATGAGCTCGCGCAGCTCGTCCAGGGACAGCATCCCCGGGCGAGCTGCGCGCGCTGAGTCGTCCGTCATGCTCAGGCCGACAGTTCCTGCTCGATGGCGGCCAGTTCCTCAGGCGTGCCCTGCACCCGCGGCCCGGTGAACCACTTGCGGGCGGAGACCAGCCAGTAGATGCCGGCGAAGCCGATCACCGCCAGGACGGCGACGATCGTGTAGTTGAAGTTCGACCAGTGGATCGGGCTCGCGGTGGGCAGCATGAACAGGATGGTAATGAAGACCACCCAGATGCAGGCGATGATGCCGATCGGGTAGGCCCACCGGCCCAGGTGCCACGGGCCGCGCTGGAAGCTGCTGCCCTGCCGCAGCCGCAGGTAGGTCGGTGACACGTAGGCGATGTACAGGCCGATGGTCGCGATCGAGGTGACAGCGGCGTAGGCGGCGCTGTTCCACAGGTAGGGCAGGCCGAGGATGAGCGCGCCGGCGGCGGCAAGCCAGATGGCGTTGGTCGGCGTCCTGGTCCGCTTGTTGACCTTGTGCCAGAGCTGGGAGCCGGGCAGCGCGCCGTCACGGGAGAACGCGTAGATCATCCGGGAGTTGGCGGTGACCGAGGACATCCCGCAGAACAGCTGGGCGCCGATCGCGATGAGCAGCAGCAGTTTCGCCCCGGTCGCGCCGATGGCATTGGTGAAGATCTGCGCGGGCGGCACGAGCGCGCCCAGGTCGCTGGTGTACTGGGTCTTCTGGATGGCGAACGTGATGCCGATCAGCAGGATCCAGCCGGCGATCAGCGACACCAGGATTGACATCACGATGCCGCGCGGGCCGCTGCGGGAGGCGTTGTGCGTCTCCTCGGTCATGTGCGCTGAGGCGTCGTACCCGGTGAAGGTGTACTGGGCCAGCAGCAGGCCGAGCAGCAGCACGTAGAAGATGCTGTGGAAGCCGGTTCCGTTGAAGGTCGAGGTAAAGACGTACTTGGCCGACGCGTGGTGGGACGGCACGAAGATCAGCACCGCGACGATCAGCAGCACGCCGGTGATGTGCCACCAGACGCTGACGTCGTTCAGCCGTGCGACCAGCTTGATGCCGAACTGGTTCAGCACGCCGTGCAGCAGCAGCACGCAGGCGAAGATCAGGATCGTCACCCAGTGCGCGGTGCTGACGCCCCACTCCAGGCTGAGGAAGGCGTTGATGAAGAACGCCGCGCCGAAGTCAATGCCGGCCGTGATGGCCACCTGGCCGAGGAAGTTGAACCAGCCGGTGAACCACGACGCCGCGGCGCCGTTGCGCCTGGCCAGCTTGGCTGACCAGTAATACAGGCCGCCGGCGGTCGGGAAGCTGGAGCACACCTCAGCCATGGACAGGCCGACCAGCAGCGTGAAGATGCCGACGATGGGCCAGCCCCAGACGATGATGGCCGGACCGCCGGTGTTCATGCCGTAGCCGTACAGGGTGAGGCAGCCGGACAGGATCGAGATGATGGTGAACGAGACCGCGAAGTTCGAGAAGCCCGACATCCGCCGGCGCAGTTCCTGCGCGTAGCCGAGATGGTGCAGGGTCTCCTCGTCGCTGCTGAGCGTTTGCTCATTAACCGACACGACAGGCTCCTTGGGGGACACGACTAGCGGTGAATGCGGGGGTTTGCCGGTTTCGGTAACTTTCGCTTTACATCTGCGAGAGTGTGAACTTAAATGGTCTGTTAACAGACCAATGATGAGCAGGTCTGGGCGGTTGTCAAGACCCCTGGCCAGATTCGTCTCGCGCGACTCGCCGGCGCCGGGGGCGGTGCCCGGCCGCCCGGAGCCGGCTCGTCGTCCAGCAGGCGGAGGGATGCGTGCAGGCGGAGGTCAAAGACGAGCGGCGGCCTGCCGGAGCTGATCTAGCCGGACTGCTGCGGCCGGTACGGCAGGGCAACGCGTTCGAGGAGACGGTGGAGCGGCTGCTCACCGTCATCAAGCTCGGCATGGTCGGGCCGGGCGAGCGGTTCCCGGCCGAACGTGAGCTGGCGGCGCAGCTGGGCATCAGCAGGCTGACCCTGCGCGAGGCGATCAGGGAACTGCACGAGGCGGGTTACGTGTCCTCGCGCCGCGGTCGCTTCGGCGGCACGTTCGTCACCTATACCCGGCCGGCGCCGAGCTCGGCCGAGCTGCGCCGGCTGGCGCTCCGGGATGGCGAGAAGCTGTCGGACGCCCTGACCTTCCGCCTGGCGGTGGAGACCGGTGCTGCCGACGTGCTGTCCGGGCAGTTCCCTGACGCCGCCGGGCTGCCGGTGCGCGAGACCCTGCTGGCCCGGCTGGCCGACGTGAACGCGGCCGGGCCGGCCGACTACCGGCGGCTGGACACCCTGTTCCACCTGTCGATCGGGGAGCTGACCGGGTCGAGCCTGCTGGCAACGGCGTGCGCGGATGCGCGGATGCGCCTGAACGACCTGCTCAACGCGATCCCGGTGCTGCAGCGCAACATCGACCACACCGCCGGCCAGCACGAGGCGATCGTCGCGGCGATCCTGGCCGGCGATGCCGTGGCCGCGAGGACTGCGGTGGCCGAGCACCTGGAGGGCACGGCCGCGCTGCTGCGCGGTTTCCTGGGCTGATTACCGGGACCTGGCACCGCCGAGGTGCACGACCAGCTGATCAGGGCCGCGAAGGTTGAGATTGGCCTTGTAGTGCAGCCCGTCCGGGTCCAGTTCTGCTCCGCCCGCCATGGCGGCAAATTCCTGCAGCGCGATGGTCGCCTCAAGGCGGGCTAGCGGCGCGCCGAGGCAGAAATGCGGGCCTGCGGCAAAAGCGAGATGCTGCCCGGCGCCACGGCGGATGTCGAAGACATCGGGGTCGGGGAACACGTCTGGATCCCGCCCGGTGGCCGCCAGGAGCAGCAGCACCAGTGCCCCGTCCGGCGCGGCCACCGCACCGACCGGCAGTCCGCCGCGCGCGACCCGGCCGGTGAGCTGGACCGGCGCGTCGAACCGCAGCGTCTCCTCGACGGCGCCCCCGGCCAGGCCGGGGTCCTGCCTGAGCAGGGCAAGCTGACCGGGATGCCGCAGCAGGGCCAGGATCGCATTCGAGATCAGCCCGACTGTCGTCTCGTGGCCGGCCACCAGCAGCAGCACGCAGGTAGCGATCAGCTCATCCTCGGTCAGCATCTGGCCGGCGTCCTCGACCCGGATCAGCTGTGAGAGCAGATCGTCGGACGGGCTGGCGCGGCGGCGGGCGATCAGCTCCCGGAAGTAGCCAGCGAACTCGTCGCTGGCGGCCTGCGCGGCATCTGCCCTGGCCTGCGCCTCCTCCGGGTTTACGCCGAAGCCCGGCTGAAGTGAGCTGGCCAGGCGGGCAGACCAGCCGGCGAACCGCGGATGGTCCTCGACCGGGACACCGAGCAGCTCGGAGATGACGCGCACCGGCAGCGGATAGGCCAGCTGGCTCACTACCTCGAGCTGGCCCGCCGCTGCGGCGGCCCCGAGCAGCTCGGCCGTGATGGCCCGGATCCGCGGTTCCAGCCGCGCGATCGTGCGCGGGGTGAATGCCTTCGACACCAGCCGCCGCAGCCGGGTGTGGTCAGGAGGGTCGAGAGACAGGAACGAGGGGCGGTCCCGGACGCGGCGTGCGTTCGGCGCGAGCAGCGAGCGGCCTCGCTCACTGCTCGCATTCGGGTGGCGGAGCACTGCCGAGCAGTCTGCGTGCCAGGCCGGCCACGACCAGCGCGCCGTCGAGGTCGGTGAACGGCGACGCCTCGCGCAGCGCGGCCAGCACCGGGTACGGATCAGGCAGAACGGCCGGGTCAGCGAGACTGGCCAGCGACGGTCGCTGCAGCGTGCTCATTTCAGGGCTCCGTTGGTCTGCTCGGGTCCGCCTCAGGCACGCGGCGCGGGGACGCCGACGGGATTCGGGTACGGCAGCGCGACCGCGCAGGCCCTGGCGACCGGGAGCAGCAGCCGGGCGAGCTCGCCGGCCGCGTCGCCGCCGAGCGCGGCCCACGGGCGTGCGGCTGCCCGGTCGGTGGCCAGCTCGATGCTCTCGTGCAGCTCTGACCCCTGCCGCGGTTGCGGCGCCGTCCGGCTGCAGCAGACCGCGTGCCGTCAGCCGGGTAACGGCGGCGTCCCACTCCTCGTCGGTCCAGCCGCGGGCGGGCTGCAGCTGCCCGCGTCCCCAGCCGCCCGCGGTCTCGCTGTGCGCGCCGCCAGCAGCCAGATCGACGCCCGTCCGCAGGGCCAGCGCTTCCGGGCCGTCAATGTCGGCCGCGACCAGCGCCGCGATGTGCCCGTCACCGCGGTGCTCCCGCAGCACGGTCGCCGCGTGCCAGAGCCGCGCGAGCGGCCCGGCGGGCACCGGGAGCGCCGCGTTCGATGCCCCGAGGGTGCGCCCGGCGCCGTCCAGGGCGGCGGCAGCAGCGGTCAGCCGGTCAGCCGCAGCGGCGACCTGCGCCGGCTCCGGATCGCCGGCACTCAGCCCGAGCAGCCCGCGCAGGGCTGCCACCGCGCCCGCCTGGCGGACGTCCAGCGCCTGCTCGGGCGAGATGAGGTCCCACACGGCGGGCAGCGCCCTGGCGACCATCGGCGGCGAGAACGAGAAGAAGGCCGCGACGACGGGCGCCGCGCCCACCGGGCCGATCGGCGCTGCCCGCCCGGCGAAGTAGCCACGCCAGAAACCCCGCAGGCCCGCCTGCTCGAAGGCGCCCTTCGCGGCCGGCGTGAAGTAGCTGATGACGTGCACGGGCTCGAACAGCGTCCACATCTGCCTGGCCGTGGCCGCGGCATCGCTCATGCCGTCATCATCTCAGGCCCCCGGGACAAATCGATACATCCGTTCCGGGCGGATCCTGGTGCCGGGAACTGGGGAAGGCTCTGGGGACGGGCGGCGTTCTGCCGACGGGGTGACCCGCCGTGGCATCAGGTTGCTGGGTATTTGTCCGGATTCCGGACTGTGACGCGCGACATTCGGGGCCCCGATTGCGGTGCCGGAAGTAATTACGGCACAATGATGTTGTGAAATACGTGGGAGCAGCAGATGAGGCGCTGCGCACCGAGGGTGCGCCTCGTCAGGCTGCCTCCGGCCGGGCCGGCGCGCCGTCCGCCGGGCTCGGCTCTGATTCCGGCACCAGGGCCCGGATTGCCCGGCTCATCCTGGAGAACGGCCCGGTAACCGCCGCCGGCCTGTCGGCCCGGCTGGGCCTGACGTCCGCCGCCGTGCGCCGTCACCTGGACAATCTGATCGCGGACGGCCTGGTTGAGGCCAGGAGCGCCCGCACCTACGGCAACCGGGGCCGCGGCAGGCCAGCCCGCCTGTTCGCGATCACCGACGCCGGCCGCAGTGCCTTCGAGCACGCCTACGACGACCTGGCCACCAGCGCGCTCCGGTTCCTGGCCGAGCGGGCCGGACCGGGCGCTGTCGCTGAGTTCGCCCGGCAGCAGATCACTGAGCTGGAGCGCCGGTACGAGCGCGACGCTGGAGTCGGCACCGCTCGCAGAGCGGGTACGAGTGCTGGCGGAGGCGCTGTCGGCCGACGGCTACGCCGCCTCGGTCTCCGGATCACCGGGCGGTGCCGGGGGCGAGCAGCTCTGCCAGCATCACTGCCCGGTGGCGCACGTTGCCGCCAGGTACCCGCAGCTCTGCGAGGCGGAGACAGAAGCATTCGGGCGGCTGCTCGGGACCCCCGTGCAGCGCCTCGCGACGATCGCCCACGGAGACGGGGTCTGCACCACGCACGTCACGGCACCGTCCCTGGTACATAACCGCACGACCAACGAGGCCGGAGGAATCTCCGCATGACCACTATCGCCCACCCGGAGCTTGAGGGTCTGGACCGCTATAAGTTCGGCTGGTCGGACTCGGACAAGGCTGGCGCCGCCGCCCGGCGCGGCCTGAACGAGGACGTCGTCCGGGACATCTCGGCGAAGAAGAACGAGCCGGAGTGGATGCTCGACCTGCGGCTCAAGGGCCTGAAGCTGTTCGGGCGCAAGCCGATGCCGAGCTGGGGCTCCGACCTGTCCGGCATCGACTTCGATCACATCAAGTACTTCGTCCGGTCGACCGAGAAGCAGGCGGCCAGCTGGGATGAGCTGCCGGCGGACATCAAGAGCACCTACGACAGGCTCGGCATCCCGGAGGCGGAGAAGCAGCGCCTGATCGCCGGCGTGGCGGCGCAGTACGAGTCGGAGGTCGTCTACCACAAGATCCGCGAGGATCTTGAGGAGAAGGGCGTCATCTTCCTCGACACCGACACCGCGCTGAAGGAGTACCCGGAGCTGTTCCAGGAGTACTTCGCCACGGTGATCCCGGTCGGCGACAACAAGTTCGCGGCGCTGAACACCGCGGTCTGGTCTGGCGGCAGCTTCATCTACGTGCCGAAGGGCGTGAAGGTCGACATCCCGCTGCAGGCCTACTTCCGGATCAACACCGAGAACATGGGCCAGTTCGAGCGGACGCTGATCATCGTCGACGAGGGCGCGAGCGTGCACTACGTCGAGGGCTGCACCGCGCCGATCTACTCCTCCGACTCGCTGCACTCGGCCGTGGTCGAGATCATCGTGAAGAAGGACGCGCACTGCCGGTACACCACGATCCAGAACTGGTCGAACAACGTCTACAACCTCGTCACCAAGCGCGCCGTGGCGCATGAGGGCGCGAGCATGGAGTGGGTCGACGGCAACATCGGCTCCAAGGTGACGATGAAGTACCCGGCCGTCTACCTGATGGGCGAGCACGCGCGCGGCGAGACCCTGTCGGTCGCGTTCGCGGGCGCCGGCCAGCACCAGGACGCCGGGGCCAAGATGGTCCACTGCGCGCCGAACACCTCGTCCACCATCGTGTCCAAGTCGGTCGCCAGGGGCGGCGGGCGGACCTCCTACCGCGGCCTGGTTCAGGTGCAGGAGGGCGCTGAGCACTCGAAGTCGACAGTCAAGTGCGACGCCCTGCTGATCGACACGATCAGCCGCTCCGACACCTACCCGTACGTGGACGTGCGCGAGGACGACGTGGAGATGGGCCACGAGGCCACGGTCTCCAAGGTGTCCGAGGACCAGCTGTTCTACCTGATGAGCCGCGGCATGACCGAGGACGAGGCGATGGCGACGATCGTGCGCGGCTTCGTCGAGCCCATCGCGCGCGAGCTGCCGATGGAGTACGCGCTCGAGCTGAACCGGCTGATCGAGCTGCAGATGGAAGGGGCGGTCGGCTGATGTCAGGCCTGCAGGGAGCCGTCGAGACGGCTCCCGTATCCAGGCTGCACGAGCAGCAGTCGTTTGACCCTGCGGACTTTCCGGTGCCGTCGGGCCGCGAGGAGGAGTGGCGGTTCACTCCGCTGCGCCGGCTTCGCGGGCTTGCACACCGACCTTGGTCCGTTCGGCGACGGGAAGGTCAGCGGTGGCGCAGTCGATGCCGCACCTGGCGTCACCATTGAGAAGCCTCGAACATGGTGACTCCAGGCTCGGCACCGCCTACGTCCCCGCCGACCGGGTCAGTCGGCCAGGGCCTTCGCGGCGTTCGCGCGAAGCCACGCTGATCTCACCGTTCCGGCCGGACTTCGAGTCAGCATGGTAGCCGACGCACGTCGCGTGCGCGGGGCGAGAGCGCGGAGGGCGCTGCGTTCGGGCACACGGTGATTGACGTGGGAGCCGAATGCGCGGGCCGTGGTCGTCCTTGACCATTCAGGGAGCGCTACCTACGCGGACAACGTCGAGCTGGTGGTTGGTGACGGGGCCGCTCTGACGCTCATCTCGCTGCAGGGGTGGGCGGACGACACGGTGCACCTGTCGCATCATCACGCTCAGCTCGGGCGGGACGCGAAGCTCACGCACACGGCCGTCACGCTCGGCGGCTCAGTCGTGCGGCTCGCTCCGTCGGTGCGGTACGCGGGCCCCGGCGGCGACGCCGAGCTGCGCGGGCTCTACTTCGCGGATGCCGGGCAGCACCTGGAGCACCGCCTGTTCGTCGATCACGCCGAGCGGAACTGCCGCAGCCGGGTGAGCTACAAGGGCGCGCTGCAGGGCAAGGACGCGCACGCCGTCTGGATCGGGGACGTGGTCATCAGGGCCGCCGCGACCGGGACCGACACCTACGAGTACAACCGGAATCTTGTCCTTTCCGACGAGACCCGGGTCGACTCGGTGCCGAACCTGGAGATCCTGACCGGCGAGGTAGCGGGCGCCGGGCACGCGAGCGCCAGCGGACGGCTGGAAGACCAGCACCTGTTCTACCTGATGGCGCGGGGCATCCCGTTCCGTGAGGCCAGGAACCTGGTCATCCGCGGTTTCTTCGGTGAGCTCATCGGCACCATCGGCGTACCCGAGCTGCAGGAGCGGGTCACCGCGGCGATCGAGGCGGAGCTTGCATGAGTGACTTCCAGCGCGTCTGCGCGCTGTCCGAGCTGCCACCCGAGGGCGCCGTGGGCGTTGAGGTGGCCGGCGTCCCGGTCGCGGTCGTCCGCACCGGCGACGAGGTGTTCGCGCTGCATGACGTCTGCTCGCACGAGGAGGTCCCGCTGTCGGAAGGCGAGGTCTACGACCACACGGTCGAGTGCTGGCTGCACGGCTCCTGCTTTGACCTGCGTACCGGCAAGCCGACCGGTCCGCCCGCGACCAGGCCGGTCGCGACCTACCCAGTAAAGATCGACGGCGACGACGTGCTCGTGGCCGTGCCCGGATAAGCACAGCTGATTCCTCAGATCAGGAGAGACTACTTATGTCCACCCTAGAGATCCGTGACCTGCACGCCAGTGTGACGGACGCTGCGGGGGAGAGCCGTGAGGTACTGCGCGGCGTCGACCTGACCATCTCGGCCGGCCAGACGCACGCGATCATGGGACCGAACGGATCGGGCAAGACGACGCTGGCCTACGCCATCGCCGGTCACCCGAAGTACACCGTCACGCAGGGCTCGGTCACGCTGGACGGCCAGGACGTGCTGTCGATGAGCGTCGACGCCAGGGCGCGGGCCGGGCTGTTCCTCGCCATGCAGTACCCGGTGGAGGTGCCCGGCGTCTCGGTGTCCAACTTCCTGCGGACGGCGATCACCGCCGTCCGCGGCGAGGCGCCGAAGATCCGCACGTTCGGCAAGGAGCTCAGGGAGGCGATGGAGCAGCTCCAGATGGACCCGGCCTTCGCCCAGCGCAATCTCAACGAGGGCTTCTCCGGCGGCGAGAAGAAGCGGCACGAGATCCTGCAGATGGAGCTCCTGAACCCGAAGATCGCGATCCTCGACGAGACCGACTCGGGGCTGGACATCGACGCCCTCCGGGTGGTCTCCGCGGGCATCAACCGGTTCCGCGAGGATGCCTCGCACGGCGTCCTGCTGATCACGCACTACACCCGGATCCTGCGGTATGTGCAGCCGGACTTCGTGCACGTGTTCGTGGCCGGCCGGATCGTCGAGGAAGGCGGCTCGGAGCTGGCGGATGAGCTGGAGACCAGTGGCTACGAGCGCTTCCTGAATTCGGGCGCGGCTGCGTGAGCGCCGGCGGCGAGGCAACGACGGTGACCGCCGGGTCGCGCGGCAGGACGACCTGGCGCGGACCCGGTGCGCTGGACGTCGATGCCGTCCGGGCGGACTTCCCGATCCTGGGCCGTGCCGTCCGCGGCGGCAATCATCTGGTCTACCTGGACTCCGGCGCGACGTCCCAGAAGCCCCGCCAGGTGCTGGACGCCGAGCGCGACTTCTACACCACGCACAACGCGGCCGCCCACCGCGGTGCCCACCTGCTCGGCGAGGAAGCGACCGACGCCTACGAGGGCGCGCGCGCCCGGATTGCTGCATTCCTGTCTGCTGAGCCGGGCGAGATCGTGTTCACCAAGAGCGCGACTGAGGCGGTCAACCTGGTCGCCTACGCGATGAGCAACGCCGCGACGGCCGGGCCGGAGGCGGCCAGATTCGTACTCGGTGCTGGCGACGAGATCCTGGTCACCGAGGCCGAGCACCACGCGAACCTGGTGCCGTGGCAGCAGCTGTGCCAGCGCACCGGAGCCACGCTGCGCTGGTTCTCGGTCCTGCCCGACGGCCGGCTCGACCTGGCCGACATGGACGAGCTGATCACCAGCCGCACGAAGCTGGTCGCGGTCACCCACCAGTCCAACGTCACCGGCGTGGTGCCGCCAGTCGCGCAGATTGCGGCGGCCGCGCACGCTCGCGGCGCCCTGGTGCTGGCCGACGGTGCCCAGTCGGTGCCGCATCAGCCCGTTGACGTGACCGCGCTCGGCGCTGACTTCCTGGTGTTCTCCGGGCACAAGATGCTCGGCCCATCGGGCATCGGCGTCCTGTGGGGCCGGCGGGAGCTGCTGGAGACCATGCCTCCGTTCATCTCCGGCGGCTCGATGATCGAGGTCGTCCGGATGGAGGGCTCGACCTTCCTGCCACCGCCGGACCGGTTCGAGGCGGGCGTGCCCGCGGCTGCGCAGGCGGTCGGGCTGGCGGCGGCCTGCGACTACCTGGACGCCCTGGGCATGGCAAACGTGGCCGCGCACGAGGAGGCGCTGACAGCGCATGCGCTGGAGGCCCTCTCGGGCATCGGCGGCCTGCGGGTTCTCGGCCCGCTGGACACCGATCATCGCGGCGGTGCCGTGTCGTTCGTCCTCGATGGCCTCCACCCGCATGACGCCGGGCAGGTGCTCGACGAGCTCGGCATCGCGGTCAGGACCGGTCATCACTGTGCCTGGCCGCTGCACCGGGCGCTCGGCGCCCAGTCGAGCACGCGGGCGACGTTCTACGTGTACAACACCCACGACGAGGTAGAGGCGCTCGCGGACGGCATCCGAGGCAGGCGCGAGGAGCAGTTCTTCCGGGACGCATCGCGTGATGGAGACTCGAGTCGATGTACCAGGAGATCATCCTGGAGCACTACCGCAGGCCACTGCATGCCGGGCTGCGGGAGCCGTTCGACGCCCAGGTACAGCACATCAACCCCACCTGCGGTGACGAGGTCACACTGCGCGTGACGCTGAAGGACGCCGGGGGCGAGCCTGCGGTTGCCGACGTCTCCTACGAGGCGCTGGGCTGCTCGATCAGCCAGGCGAGTGCGTCGGTGATGACCGACATGATCATCGGCAAGACGGTCGGCGAGGCGATGGCGATCAGCGAGGAGTTCCTCCGGCTGATGCAATCGCGCGGTGAGGCCGACCCGGACGAGGACGTGCTGGGAGACGCGGTCGCATTCGAGGGCGTATCGAAGTACCCGGCGAGGATCAAGTGCGCGCTGCTCGGGTGGATGGCCTGGAAGGACGCCACCGCGAGGGCACTGTCCGAGCGGGGCGAGAGCGCGTACGCCGGGGCAGACAGAGACGAGGTACTTCCATGACGGACAACAGCGCGGATGTCGTGACCGAGCCTGCGGAGGCTGAGGCGCAGGCGGCGGACGTGTCAGCGGGCGCCGCGGACGGACTCAGCAGCGGGGACGGCCTGAGCGGCGGAACTGACCAGGAGACCGAGGACCTGCTCGAGGCCCTGCGTGACGTCGTGGACCCGGAACTGGGCGTGAACGTGGTTGACCTGGGCCTGGTCTACGGCGTGACACTCGAGACCGACCAGACCGCGACCATCGACATGACGCTGACCAGCGCGGCCTGCCCGCTCACCGACGTGATCGAGGATCAGACCAGGGTGGCGCTGGACGGCCTGGTGCAGGACTTCCGGATCAACTGGGTCTGGCTGCCGCCGTGGGGCCCGGAGAAGATCACCGAGGACGGCCGCGAGCAGCTGCGCGCACTCGGCTTCAACGTCTGAGCCGGCCCGCAGACTGATCCGCGCGCAGCCGAGTTGACCGGGCTGCGCCGGGTAGTTGCGGGGCCGTGAATCCCGCTGACTGGTTCCTGACCGCCGCTGAGCGCGGCAACCCCTCGACCCGGATCGATTCCCGGCATGCGGCCGGCACGGCCTGGTCGGCCGGGAACGAGGTGCAGCCGCTGATCCACGGCGCCACCTATTTCAGCGAGCTTGAAGCACGGGTGGCCGCGATGAAGGCCGGGGACCTGCTGCTGTTCACGGACTGGCGCGGCGATCCTGACCAGCGCCTGCGAACCACCGGGCCAGCCGTCTCCAGCACGTTCTGCGCGGCGGCCAGCCGCGGCGTCAGGGTCGCCGGCCTTGTCTGGCGGTCGCACCTGGACGCGTTCGCGTTCAGCGCCGACGAGAACCGCCATCTCGGCGAGGACATCGAGGCTGCTGGCGGTCAGTGCCTGCTGGACATGCGGGTCCGTCCGGGCGGCTCGCACCACATGAAGATGGTCGTGCTGAGGCACCCGGACCGCCCGGAGCGGGACGTGGCGTTCGTCGGCGGCATCGACCTGTGTCACAGCCGCCGCGACGACAGCTCGCATGCGGGCGACCCGCAGGCGCAGCCGATGGCCCGCGTGTACGGGAAGCGCCCGCCGTGGCACGACGTGCAGGCGCTCATCCGCGGGCCCGCTGTCGGCGACGTGGAGACCGTCTTCCGCGAGCGCTGGGAGGACCCGGCGCCGCTGTCCCGCAATCCGGCGCACCGCATTCGCGACCTGCTCGGGCGCGAGCAGGTGCGGGCGCGGCCGCTGCCGCCGCAGCTGCCGGATCCGCAGCCGTGCGGCTCGCATCTCGTTCAGGTGCTGCGCACCTTCCCGTACCGGCGGCAGGGTTATGACTTCGCGCCGCAGGGGGAGCGCAGTATCGCCAGGGCCTATCTCAAGGCACTGCCGAGAGCGCAGTCGCTGGTCTTCCTCGAAGATCAGTACCTGTGGTCAGCCGAGATCATGGCCCCGCTGGCGAAGGCGCTCAGGCTGAATCCCGGCCTGCGGGTAATCGCGGTGCTGCCGAGGTTCCCCGACCAGGACGGCCGGCTGTCCACCCCGCTGAACCTGGTGGGCCGGGCGGCGGCGCTGTCCGCGCTGCAGCAGGCCGGCGGCGACCGGGTGGCTGTCTACGGGCTCGAGAACTCGCAGAGCACGCCCGTCTACGTGCATGCCAAGGTCTGCATCGCCGACGACGCCTGGGCGGTCATCGGGTCGGACAACTTCAACCGGCGGTCGTGGACGCATGATTCCGAGCTGAGCTGCGCGGTCCTGGATGACCCGGCAGCTCTCATTCGTGACCCTGGCACGGCTGGCGCCCCTGACGCTGCCCGCGGGTCGTTCGCCGGCTCGCTGCGCGACTGGCTCGTGGCCGAGCACCTGGGCATTCCGCCGGGCGCGGCCGTGCCCGCCCTGCCTGAGGTGTTCGGGGAATTCCGGGCCGCCGCGGCGCGCCTGGACGGATGGCACGACGGCGGCCGGGCCGGACAGCGGCCGCCAGGACAGCTGCGCCGCTACCCGCAGCTGCGGATGTCAGCGTGGACCAGAGCCTGGACCGGGGTGCCGTACCGGCTGGTCTATGACCCGGACGGCAGGCCGCCGTCGATGCGCCGGGCAGGCCGCTTCTGACCGGCTAGGGCAGCCGCGGCGGCCCGGCGGCGAGCCGCTCGCGGAACTGGTCGCGCGCCTCCCACCGGGTCTCCAGCCACCAGGTGCAGCCCGCGGCGGCCCACGGCGCGACGGCTGCCGCAGCGGCCGCGGCGTCGCCGGCCGGGGTCTCGCCGTCGGCGATGACATCAAAATCGGCGGGCAGCCCCTGCCCGGTGAGCCACTGCCTGACCTCGGCGGCCCGGCCAGGGCCCGGCTCGCCGTCAGCCGGGGCGTACTGCGGGATGATGCCATCGCAGCGCAGCACCCGGCGCATGGACCTGGGCGCGGGCCAGACTCCCACCACCCAGATGGGTATCCGGTCCTGAACTGGCCTGGCCGCGGCCGAAAGATCGGCTCTGCCGGTCTGATAGTCGTAGTGGTTCCCGTGGTAGCTCCGGCCGCCCTCCCACAGCATCCGGACGAGGTCGATGCCCTCGTCCAGCAGTTCGGCCCGGCCGCGCAGGTCGGTCACCTCGCCGGTGGCCGGCAGTTCGGTGTCGACAGCCCCGACCCCCACCCCGAGAATGGCCCGTCCGCCGGAGAGCTGATCCAGCGTGGCGACCTGGCTGGCGACCTTCCACGGGCGCCGCCACGGCAGCGGCGTCAGCATGGTGCCGAGCCTGACCCGGCTGGTCCTGGTGGCCATCGCCGCGAGCATGCTCCAGGCATCGGGCCCGTAGGCCGCCTCCCAGACGAAAACCCCGTCCCAGCCGGTGTCCTCGGCCAGGCGTGCCAGCTCGACCTGCTCGGTAGCCGTGCCGGCGGGCAGGACCGCGCCGAAGCGCATCTCGTTCCCCATGCCAGGGTCCTACCACGGCACGCTGACAGTTCGCCTGGCCGGGCGAATTCCGCCGGTCCGTCACTGTCCGTGGCGCCCGTGGGCTACCATAGGAAGATCATGACTCGCGGCCTGCTTCTTCTGCGCCGCGGCGAGGCCCGGTAACCACTCCGGTCGGCCCCTCGCCGCGGGTCGTTCTGCTGCGCCGACCGATCCTCGTCCGGTTCGCGCCTCCAGGGATCACCCCGGAGCGACAGTCCTCAGGAGCAGAGCATCGTCATGAGTAGCCCATCACTGCAGCGCCCCTCCGGTATGCCGTGTCATCGGTACCGCCCGTTCCCGGCAGTAGACCTGCCGGACCGCACCTGGCCATCCCGCAGCATCACTGCCGCGCCTCGCTGGCTGTCTACTGACCTCAGGGACGGCAACCAGGCGCTGATCGATCCCATGAACGCGGCCCGCAAGCAGGCGATGTTCGAGCTGCTCGTCCGGATGGGCTACAAGGAGATCGAGGTCGGATTCCCGGCGGCGAGCCAGACCGACTTCGACTTCATCCGCAGCCTGATCGAGGGCGACCTCATCCCCGGTGATGTTCGCATCTCCGTGCTCACGCAGGCGCGGGACGAGCTCATCGACCGGACCGTCCAGTCGCTCGCCGGGGCCAGGATGGCGACGGTGCACATGTACAACGCGGCCGCGCCGCTGTTCCGCAGCGTCGTGTTCGGGTGGGAGGGCGATGGCCGCGAGGAATGCAAGGCGGTCGCGGTCGACGGCACCCGCGCGGTCATGAAGTACGCCGAGCAGTACCTGGCCGGCACCGACTTCGGCTATGAGTACTCGCCGGAGATCTTCATGGACACCGAGCTGGACTTCTCGCTGGAGATCTGCGAGGCGGTCATGGACGTCTGGCAGCCGGGGCCGGGCCGCGAGATCGTGCTGAACCTGCCCGTGCACCGTGGAGCGGTCCACGCCGAACGTCTATGCCGACCAGATCGAGTGGGTCAGCAGGAAGCTGTCCCGGCGCGAGCACATCGCCCTGTCGGTGCACACGCACAACGACCGCGGCACCGCGACCGCGGACGCCGAGCTGGCCGTGCTCGCGGGGGCCGAGCGGGTCGAGGGCTGCCTGTTCGGCAATGGCGAGCGCTCCGGCAACGTGGACCTGATCACCCTCGGGCTGAATCTCTACAGCCAGGGCATCGACCCGATGATCGATTTCAGCGACATCGACGAGATCCGGCGAACAGCCGAGTACTGCAACGGGATCGGCGTGCACGAGCGTCACCCGTACGCCGGCGACCTGGTGTACACCTCGTTCTCCGGCTCGCACCAGGACGCCATCAAGAAGGGCTTCGACGACCTGGACCGGCAGGCGGCGGAGGCCGGGAAGCCGGTGAGCGAGCTGCCCTGGCACATGCCGTACCTGCCGATCGACCCCAAGGACGTCGGCCGGACGTACGAGGCCGTCATCCGGGTGAACTCGCAGTCGGGCAAGGGCGGCGTCGCCTACATCATGAAGGCCGACCACCACCTGGACCTGCCGCGCCGCCTGCAGATCGAGTTCAGCCAGGTCATCCAGCGGCATACCGACTCCGAGGGCGGCGAGGTCGAGCCCGCCCGGATGTGGGACATCTTCGCCGGGGAGTACCTGGAGCCAGGCCCGTTCCAGCTCGTCAGCTACACCTCCGCCAGCGAGGGCGGGACGGAGCGGGTCGACTGCACGGTGCGCGCCTACGGGACGCAGTACGAGCTCACCGGCATCGGCAACGGGCCGATCGCGGCGTTCTGCGCAGCGGTCTCCGAAGTCGACCTCGGGCTCGGCGGCGTCAGCGTCCGGGTGCTTGACTACGCGGAGCATGCCCTCACTTCCGGGCGCGATGCCGAGGCGGCCGCCTATCTGGAGATCGAGGTCGGCGACCAGGTGCTGTGGGGCGTCGGGGTCAGCTCGTCGATCGTCCGCGCGTCAGTGACGGGCGTGATCAGCGCACTCAACCGGGCCGCGCGGGCGCAGGCTCAGCAGTGATCCGGCCCTGCCGCGGACACAGCAGCTAGTCGCGCCGGTAGAACGGCGTGGCGAAGGCGGCAATCCACTCGTCGATGCGGTCCGGCGGGGCCTCGCCGGGGAACGTGACGTCCATCGGGAAGCCGGCGTCCTGCGGCGCTGCCTGCCACGCGGCCCGCTCGATCGCGCCGGCGACGGTATCCCGCACGGCCGCGTCGGCCGGGTCATCGAGTGTGACCGAGATGAGCAGGCCCTCGCCGGCGAACTGCACCGACAGCCAGGCGGCGCTGGCGTCGCGCACGGCGGCAATCTGGATGAGCCCGGCCGCGATGTCGGCCAGCAGGCCGTCCGGCCGGACCGGCAGCGGTCCGACGGTGATCCGGTCCAGCTCGCTCCCGGTGTTCTCGGCAGCCAGGTAGGAGACACCCTGCGGGTAGACCGGCACGCTCTGGCTGGCGCCCGCGTTGAGCGCGATGCCGACGCTCGGCGGCAGCAGCCGCGCCAGGTCGGCGGCCCGCACGACAGCGTGCGGCACGACCGGCCGCGGCTCGCCGGGCCGGCCGGCCGGATCGCCGTCTGCGCCGCCTGCGGCAGGCGGCGGGGCCGTCAGCTCGGCCAGCAGCTCGGCTGAGGAGTAGGCGGGCACGAAGTCGCTGCCGAGATAGGACACCGTCGGCAGGGTGACCGAGGTGCCGGTGATCGCCGGGCTGCCGTCGTCGGGCAGCGGCAGCCACAGCCGTTCCGTTCTCAGCACATCGAGCAGGTCTCCGATCCGGCTCGCGTCGGCGATGGCGTCCGCGAGCGCGCGCTCCACCGCACCGCGAGCCGGCGGGCCGTCCGCGGCCTGGCCGCCGCCGGCGGCCGCGGCGCGGCTGGCCGGGTCCGCTCCCGGATCGCTGGCGGGGTCGGTGGCGGGGTCGCTGGCAGGACGTGCCGCTGGCGGCGCCGGCGTGGCAGTGTTGCTGTCGGTCGCAATGCTCATATCACGTCCTCGAGAGGGGCCAGGGCCGGCAAAGATGCACGGACCGGGCTCCCCGCACGGCGGGGCGGGCGTTAGCTGGCCGTAAGTTCACCTTGACGGATAGTAAGCGCTGGAGGGCGGTGCGTAATGGAAAACAGCACACGCGCTACCCAGCGCTGGCTCGATGTTGGCCCCGAGCGGATCGAGGGCTGGCTGGACTCGTTCGCCAGCCGTCATGGCGCCACCAGCATCACTATCGGGAACGAGCGCGACGTCGTTACCGTCTCAGCAGGGGACGGCAGCCTGGCTGACTGCCATGTTCCGTTCCCGCCGCTGCCGCCCGCCGCGCGCGGCACCGGGCCTGAGCTCGCCGCGCACGCCGCGGCGGACCGGACAGTCGCGGTGCTGCTGGTGCGCCTGGGCGGCTATGCCGCCGGGGTGTTCACCGGAGCCCAGCCGAAGCTAGTGGCCTCGAAGGTCGGCAGCCGCCTGGTGCACGGCCGCAGCGCGGCCGGTGGCACGTCACAGCACCGGTTCGCCCGCCGCCGGGAGAAGCAGGCGCGCGAGGCGCTGGAGGCCGCGGCCGACAACGCGGTCGCGGTCTTCGGCGGATTCACCGGCCGCATCGACGCCGTCGTACTCGGCGGGGACAAGCGCTCGATGGCGGCGCTGCGCGAGGACGCCCGGCTGCGGCCGTACTTCGACCTGGCCGTCGGCCGGTTCCTGACCGTGCCCGACCCGCGCCTGGTAGTGCTGCAGGGCACCCCACGGCAGTTCCGTGCCATCCGCGTCCTGCTGAGCGAGACTGCCGCCCCGCCGGACCGGCCGCAGTAGCGGACTCCGCGCAGGTCAGCGCTGGTTTTTGCAGATCAGCAGCAGGAAACCCGGTCGCTGGCAGCAGGCGCGCCTGCCGTAAACTGGCAGGCATGCAACCGCTCCTGACCTGAAGCCGTGCCCCGTATCAGGGGTGAAGTCTGCCCGCGAGCAGCCTTCGAGGTGATGGGCGTCCGATCCGGTCCCGGTCAGATGGAGCGAATTTCTCATGATGTCGGCACGTGATGTCGAGCTGCGCGCGGGCGCGCGGCTGCTGCTCGACGGCGCCACCTTTCAGGTCGCCGCGGGAGACAAGATCGGCCTCGTCGGCCGCAATGGCGCGGGCAAGACGACGCTGGCCCGCGTACTCGCGGGAGAGGGCCAGCCGGCTGGCGGGCAGGTCACGACCGGCGGTTCCGTCGGCTACCTGCCCCAGGACACCATGGTCGGCGATCTTGAGGCGCTCGGCCTTGACCGCATTCTGTCCGCTCGCGGCCTCGACTCGCTGCTGGCGGGCCTGCGCGAGGCGGAACTCCAGATGGCCGACCCTGACCCGGCCAGGCGCGACGCGGGCGTCCGCCGGTACGGGCACCTGGAGGAGCGGCTGACCGTGCTCGGCGGTTACGCGGCCGAGTCTGAGGCGGCCTCGCTGGCAGCCAGCCTGGGCCTGCCGCAGAAGGTGCTGAAGCAGCCGCTGCGGACGCTGTCCGGCGGGCAGCGCCGGCGGATCGAGCTGGCCCGGATCCTGTTCGGCGGCTCGGACACGCTGCTGCTGGACGAGCCGACCAACCACCTGGACGCGGACTCGGTCAGCTGGCTGCGCGAGCACCTGCGGACCTTCCGCGGCGGCCTGGTGGTGATCAGCCACGACACCAGCCTGCTCGAGGCCGTGGTCAACAAGGTGTTCCACCTGGATGCGGACCGCAGCGTGCTCGACATCTACAACCTGGGCTGGAAGGCCTACCTGGACCAGCGCGAGACCGACGCCCGGCGCCGCCGCCGTGAGCGGATGAACGCCGAGCGGCAGGCCGTCGCGCTGCATTCGCAGGCCGACAAGATGCGCGCCAAGGCAACCAAGGCAAAAGCCGCGCAGAACATGCAGAAGCGGGCCGAGCGGCTGCTGGCCGGCGTCAGCGCCGACCGGGCCCCGGAGCGCGTGGCCAGGCTGCGCTTCCCGGTGCCCGCGCACTGCGGCAAGACGCCGCTCAGCGCACAGCAGCTGTCGAAGTCCTACGGCTCGCTGGAGGTGTTCACCGACGTCGACGTCGCGGTCGACAAGGGATCGAGGGTCGTGGTGCTCGGCCTGAACGGGGCGGGCAAGACCACGCTGCTGCGGCTGCTGGCCGGAGTCGAGGATCCCGATACCGGCGAGGTCATGCCCGGCCACGGGCTGCGGCTCGGCTACTACGCGCAGGAGCACGAGACTCTCGATACCGCGCGCACGATCCTGGAGAACATGCGGTCGGCTGCGCCTGAGCTGGCCGAGAGCGAGCACCGCAGGATTCTCGGCTCGTTCCTGTTCACCGGCGACGACGTGCTCAAGCCGGTGCGGGTGCTGTCCGGCGGGGAGAAGACCAGGCTGGCGCTCGCGCTGCTGGTGGTCTCGGGTGCGAATGTGCTGCTGCTCGACGAGCCGACAAATAACCTGGATCCGGGCAGCCGCGCCGAGATACTCGCCGCGCTGCGGACCTACCAGGGCGCCATCGTGCTCGTGACGCACGACGAGGGCGCCGTCGACGCGCTGCAGCCGGAGCGGGTCGTCCTGCTGCCCGACGGGGTGGAGGACGCCTGGAGCGCGGAGCTGGCCGATCTGGTGGCACTGGCCTGAGCCGGGGCTCCGGGCTGCCCGCCTGAGCCGCAAAATGTTGATCTTTTCGGGGTCGTCCGGGTAGCCGATCGCGAGCTAATGGGTGATCATGGCGAGATACGGTAACGCAGCGGTCACTTCAGCTCCCGGGAGGTTCGCGTGACCGAGACTCTCAAGAAGGGCACCAGGGTCACCGGTGCCGATCGGACGAAGCTCGCTGGCGACCTGAAGAAGCGCTACAGCGCCGGCGAGAGCATCCGGTCGCTGGCCGCCTCGACCGGCCGGTCGTATGGCTTCATTCACCGCATACTCAGCGAGAGCGGCGTATCGCTGCGCGGCCGCGGCGGCGCGACCAGGGGCAAGGCGAAGGCCAGGAGCTGAGCCAGGCCGCCTGCCGGCCACCTGTGACGATGCCTGCCAGAATGGGGAGCTGTGTCTGCTGACCTCGCCGACCTGACCGGTACCGGGCTGGAGCTGACCATCGACGGCAGCGTCGCGACCGTGACGCTGTCGCGGCCGGAGCGCCGCAACGCGATGACGCCGGGGATGTGGCGCGGGCTCGCGCGCGCCGGTGCGGCGCTTCCTGACGACATCCGTGTCGTTGTGATCGCCGGCGCCGGTCCGTCCTTCTGCGCCGGTATCGACCTGCGCATGTTCACGGCCGAGGGCGTGCCAGGCGAGGAGCGCAATCCGAGCGCCGCCGATCCCGGTTTCGGTGACTCCATCGCGGGCTTCCAGGCTGGCTACACCTGGCTGCGCAATCCGTCGTTCGTCTCCATCGCGGCGGTGCAGGGGCATGCCATCGGTGCCGGCTTCCAGCTCGCGCTGTCCTGTGACCTGCGGGTCATCGCCGACAATGCGAGCTTCTGCATGAAGGAGCCCGCGCTCGGCCTGGTGCCCGACCTCACCGGGACCAAGCCGCTGGTCGATATCGTCGGGCTGCCGAGGGCAATCGAGCTGTGCCTGACCGCGAGGACGATCGCCGCCGACGAGGCCGCGGCCCTGCGGCTGGCCGAGCTGGTCGTGCCGGCCGGCGAGCTGGACGGCGCGGTCAGCGATCTGGTAGCCGCCCTGCTGTCGACGGATGCGGCCGCCGCGCGGGCGACTAAGGCACTGCTCGCGCAGGCGCCGGGGAACACGCTGGAGCAGCAGGCGGCTGCCGAGCGCAGCGCGCAGGCGGCGCTGCTGGCCGCCCGCCAGGCGCGCTGAGCGCGCTCACCCGCGCCCGGCCCGGTTCGCCCTGAGCAAAGCCGGGATGATCAGGGCTAACTGCTAGGTTCACCCGTCATGAGCATGCAGAACCAGTGGCACGCCATGCGCGGGTTCACCCGTGATCCGTCGGTGACCAAGCAGCGGCTGAAGCCAGGCACCGTGCGCCGGATTGTCGGCTACGCCCGGCCGTACCGGCTGGACCTGGCGATCTTCCTGATCGCGGCTGCACTGGACGCCGTGGTCACGGTGCTGTACCCGGTGCTGCTGGGCATCGTCATCGACAAGGGCATCCTGCCCAAGGACAGCCGCGTCGTGCTGACCATCGCGGCGATCGTCGCCGGGCTGGCGATCTTCGACGCCTTCCTCGGCGTCGTGCAGCGCTACTTCACCTCGCGGGTCGGCGAGGGTCTCATCTATGACCTGCGGACCCAGGTGTTCGAGCACGTGCAGCGGCAGCCGATCGCGTTCTTCACCAGGGCGCAGACCGGCTCGCTGGTCAGCCGCCTGAACAGCGACGTGATCGGGGCCCAGCAGGCACTGACCTCGACCCTGTCGTCGGTGGTCTCGAGCGTGCTGCAGCTGGTGCTGGTGCTCGCCGCGATGTTCTTCTACTCCTGGCTGGTCACGCTCGTCGCGCTGGTGCTGATTCCGGTCTTCCTGTATCCGGCCCGCCGGGTCGGGCGCAGGCTGCAGCGGCTGACCAGGGAGTCGATGCAGCTGGATGCCCAGATGGGCTCCACCATGACCGAGCGGTTCAATGTCGCCGGCGCGATGCTGTCCAAGCTGTACGGCCGCCCGGCCGACGAGCTTGACCTGTTCTCCGGGCCGCGCCTCGCGGGTGCGCGACATCGGCGTGCTCACGGCGCTGTGGGGCAGCGCGCTGGTCACCGGCCTCGGCCTGCTGGCCACCCTGTCGACCTCGGTCGTCTACGGGCTGGGCGGCGAGCTGGTGATCCGCGGCACACTCCAGATCGGCGGCCTGGTGGCGCTGGCCACGCTGCTGACCCGGCTGTACGGGCCGATCACGTCGCTGTCGAACGTCCAGGTCAACTACATGACGGCCCTGGTGAGCTTCGACCGTGTCTTCGAGGTACTCGACCTCAGGCCGCTGATCGACGAGCGCCCGGGCGCGCAGCCGCTCGCCGCAGCGGCCGGCGGCGACGGCCCGGCCCGGAGCGGCGCCGCGCCCGCGGTCGAGTTCGATCACGTGAGCTTCCGGTACCCGTCCGCGGCCGAGGTCTCGCTCGCCTCGCTCGAGTCAATCGCGCTGCCGGCGCCGGAGCGGGCCGGGCCGGGCACCCGGGCACTGACCGACGTCAGTTTCACCGCCCCTGCCGGGAAGCTCAGCGCCCTGGTCGGGCCGTCCGGTGCCGGCAAGACGACGATTACCCACCTGGTGTCCCGGATGTATGACCCGACCAGCGGCATCGTCCGGATCGGCGGCTCTGACCTGCGAGACGTCACCCTCGCCTCGGTGCACGATGTCGTCGGCGTGGTCACCCAGGACGCGCACCTGTACCACGACACGATCAGGGCCAACCTGCTGTACGCGCGGCCAGCTGCCTCCGAGCACGAGCTGGTGCTCGCGTGCCAGGCGGCCCAGATCTGGGACCTGGTGTCCGCGCTGCCGGACGGCCTTGACACGGTCGTGGGCGACCGCGGCTACCGGCTGTCCGGCGGCGAGAAGCAGCGGATCGCGATCGCCCGGCTGCTGCTGAAGGCCCCGTCGGTTGTCGTGCTGGACGAGGCGACTGCGCACCTCGACTCGGAGTCCGAGGCCGCCGTCCAGCGCGCCCTGAAGACTGCCCTGGCCGGCCGGACCTCGCTGGTGATCGCGCACCGGCTGTCCACCATCATCCAGGCCGACCAGATCCTGGTCATTGACGGCGGCCGGGTGGCCGAGCGCGGCCGCCACGCCGACCTGCTGGCGGCAGGCGGGCTGTACGCCGATCTGTACCAGACGCAGTTCGCCCGGCAGGAGAGCGCGGCACCGGCACCGGACGACGCGGTAGCGAGCCGGTGAGCTTCACGGGGGCCTGGCTGGTGTCGCTCTGGCAGCACCAGCAGGGCCCCCACGCGCGCCGCCGGTCAGTCTAAGTAGCCGACCCGGCGCAGGTCCGGCCCGGCGACGGACTCGACTTCGGCGACCTGGGACGTCGGTGAGCTGCCGCCGCCAGCTGCCTGGCTCGGGGCTCGGCAGGCCCTCGCGTCCCGGCCGCACCTCGATCCGGCCGACCGGGTCGCCGACGAACGCGGACACGGCTGCCGCGGTCTCGGCTGGCCGCTCCAGCATGGTCTCGTACCGCAGGGTGGTGAGCTGCTGGGCCGACAGCGAGGCGCGCAGCCTGGCCATGGCCCGCACTGACCCGCGCCATCGCATCGCGCATTTGCCCGCCGGGGTCAGGTCCGGCCACCGCGCGAGGTCATGCTCCGTCTCGATGCCGAAGAACGGGTTCGGGAACTCGGTCTCCACATTGGCGATGCCGGGCCGGAACCACGCCAGCGCCTGCGGGTCGGCGAGCATCGCCGCGACCACGTCGCGGCCGTCCCTGACGGTCTGCACCAGCCGGGCGTCACCGAAGGCATCGAGCAGCGCGTCCGCGCAGTACATCAGGTCCGGGCTGGCGTCACCGTAGCGGGTGATCTCGCGCTCCTCGACGCAGCACGATGACCCGCTGACGTGCCCGGCGTCCCGGCAGAACGGCGAGCAGGCCAGGCAGCCGTGCGAGGTCACCTGCCAGGCCTGGGCGAAGGCATCCCGCAGCACCGTGGCGGCCGCCTCGCCGCGGCCGCGCGGGATCGACGGACTGCGGGCGAAGGCGTAGACGACGCTCTGCACGGCCTCCTGGCCGATCGTGACGTGGAAGCCCGCCGACTGCTTCAGCGCGCGCCCGAGCAGGTCCGCGCCCGAATGCGGGGCGCCGATCACGAAGACCGGCTGGCGGACCTTACGGCCGTTTACGACCAGAATGTGCGGACGTGGTGGCATGACTACACATCAGTGTGGCATTGCCCGTGCCGTGCGCGGGCCAGCCACGGTGAAGGCGGCCGGGACCGGCCGGCGGCCCGCCAGTGCCGGGCTGCCGCGCCTGCTCAGGACGGGCGCCTCGCGGCTGCCCGGCGCCGCCCGCCAGGGCGCCGGGTGTGGTGCCCGGCGTGGTTCTCGAGGTTCAGGGCAGCCTGGATCAGCGGCACGTGGCTGAATGCCTGCGGCGTGTTGCCGACCTGGCGGCCGTACCGGGGGTCGTACTCCTCGCTCAGCAGGCCAAGATCGTTGCGCAGGCTGAGCAGCCGCTCGAAGATGGCCGTCGCCTCGTCCTGCTCGCCGATCATGTCCAGTGCGTTGACGAGCCAGAAGCTGCAGGCCAGGAACGCGCCCTCGGCGCCGGGCAGGCCGTCGACATCGGCCCGGCCGGCGCCGTTGGCGGCCTTGGCGGGCTGGGTGTAGCGAAGCACCAGGCCGTCCCGCATCAGCTCGCGCTTGATGACCCGGACGGTCGACACGACCCGCGAGTCGTCGGCGGGCAGGAAACCGACCTCGGGGATGAGCAGCACCGAGGCGTCGAGTTCCGTGCTGCCGTAGTACTGCGTGAAGGCACCGCGCCCGCTGTCGTAGCCCTGGTCAAGTACCTGCGCGTGGATCTCGTCCCGGATGGACGTCCACCGCTGCAGCGGGCCAGGATTGCCCTGCTCCACCAGGTGGATGGCGCGGTCGAAGGCGACCCAGGCCATCACCTTGGAGTGCACGAAATGCCGGCGCGGCCCGCGGACCTCCCAGATGCCCTCGTCCGGCTCGTGCCAGTGCTTCTCCAGGAAGTCCAGCAGCTGGCGCTGCAGGCTCCAGGTGTGCTTATCGAAGTCGAGCCCGGCCTGGCGGCCCAGCGTCAGCGCGTCGATGACCTCGCCGTAGACGTCCAGCTGGCGCTGGTCGACGGCCGCGTTGCCGATCCGCACCGGCGCGGACCGCTCGTAGCCGGGCAGCCAGCTCACCTCCCACTCAGCCAGCCGCCGCTCGCCCGCCACCCCGTACATGATCTGGACGTCTTTCGGATCCCCGGCGATCGCCCGGCCGAGCCACTGCCGCCAGCTGTCGGCCTCCGCGGTGTAGCCGGTGCGCAGCAGCGCCTCCAGCGTGATCGTGGCGTCGCGCAGCCAGCAGTACCGGTAGTCCCAGTTCCGCACGCCGCCGATGTCCTCCGGCAGCGAGGTGGTGGGCGCGGCCACGATGCCGCCAGTCGGCGCGTAAGTGAGCGCCTTGAGCGTGATCAGCGACCGCATGACCGCGTCCCGGTACGGGCCGGAGTAGGTGCACCGCGACGACCAGTCCGCCCAGAAGGCGCGGGTGGATTCCAGCGACACCTCTGCGATCACGCACGGATCAGGGTCCAGATGCGACTGCTTCCAGGCCAGCGCGAAGAACTCGCGCTGGCCGGCCGTGACATCGAAGGTTGCCTGGTGAGCCATATTCTGGCCGCGGCTGCGGACCGAGCCGTGAAAGCACACCGAGTCCGGCCCGGCAATCGCGCGGATGTCGTTGCCGTGCCGCATGACCCAGGGGACGACCCTGCCGTAGCCGAATCGGAGCCGGAGCACCGACTCCATCTCGACCGTCCCGCTGATGCCCTCGATGATCCTGACCAGGATCGGGTCCCCGTGATCACGCGGCGGCATGAAGTCCGTCACTTTCACCACGCCGCTGAACGTGGTCCAGGTCGTCTCCAGGATCAGCGAATCGCCCTGGTACTGCCGCTGGATCTCGCCCCGCCGGGAGACCGGGCCGTCGCTGACCGTCGGGCAGATCCGCCACTGGCCGTTGCGCTCGTCGCCCAGCAGGGCCGCGAAGCAGGCGTCGGAGTCGAATCTGGGCAGGCAGAGCCAGTCAACCGAGCCTTCCCGGCTCACCAGAGCGGCCGTCTGCATATCGCCGATCAGGGCGTAATCCTCGATCAGGCTCGTCATTGAAGCCTCCATGTCCGGGCGCGGCGCGGCCGCCGGCTGCCGGAGCCGCCGACCGCGTTGCTTCGACCCTAAGCGTGACACGCTGCGAGTCCATCTGGCGCCTGGTCGTAGAGTGGCGGCGTGCACGGGCGAATGGCGGTCTCAGCGGGCCGGAAAGGGCGCGCTCGCGGCCGGACGGCCGCGGCGGGACTGGCCGCCGGAATGATCGCGCTGGTCGGCGTCAGCGGCTGCGCGAAGATGGACGCGGCCATGGACAAGCAGTGGATGGTCGTCGACTTCAACCCCGGCACGACGGTCGCCACTGCGCTGCAGGTCCGGGCTGCCTGCTCGCACGTTCAGGACACCCCGCCGATGGCGCTGCCGGCCAGGCACTCGGTGATCAACATTATGTACGGCGTCCGGTACGACACCACGAACTCAAGCCCGGCGAACCTGGCTCAGCTGCAGACGTGCCTGGGTAAGTTCCCGTCCGTCCAGGGCGTGGATCCCGAGGATGTCGGCGACGAGGGCAGCTGATCTCCGGACCGCCCGGCGGACCGCGCCGGGGCTGCGCATCATGTTCCGCTGAGGAAATTTCCCGGCGCGTTCCCGGACCCTGGAAATCGTCCTGACCTGCGGTTAACCACGGCGGCCACGAGCCAGTGGCCGGGCGCTGCCGCGGCGGAGTTCGCGCGATGCTCTAGCTAATTCCCGTAGATATTGTAGACTTCCGATCGGTTAAACCCAAGTTAAGTGATCGGAAAAGGTGGACGATGAAGAAAGTACTCGCCGGGCTTGCCGCTGCCGGCCTTGCGGTGCTGGCAGCAGGCTGCAGCTCGTCAGCTGCGAGCTCTGGCTCGAGCACCGCGGCGAAGCCGGTTGTGCTGCGCCTTGGCTTCCTGGAGAACATCACCGCACTCCAGCGCGCTGGTCGGGATCAAGGAAGGCTTCTTCACCAAGAACCTCGGCAAGAACGTCACGCTCAAGCTGTATCCGTTCAGCACCGGGACCGAGGAGGCAACGGCGCTGCTGGCAGGTCAGCTGGACGCCGCTTATGTCGGCCCGAACCCGGCCATCAAGGCCTGGCAGACCTCAGGCGGCAGGCTCATCAGGGTGATCTCCGGCTCTGCCTCCGGCGGCGCCGAGCTGGTCGTCAAGAAGGGCATCACCAAGGCCTCGCAGCTCAAGGGCCAGAAGCTGGCATCGCCGTCGCTGGGCAACACCCAGGACGTGTCGCATGCGGTACTGGCTGAAGGGCCAGGGGCTGACCACGACCTCGACCGGCGGCGGTGACGTCCCGATCACGCCGATCACGCCCAACTCCGACGCCGTGCTGGCGTTCGAGTCCGGCTCGATCGCGGGCGCCTGGGAGCCGGCGCCCTACGACGCCGAGATGGTCGCCGACGGCGGTCACGTGCTGGTCAACGAGGCAAGCCTGTGGCCGAACGGGCAGTTCGTCACCACCGAGCTGGTGGCCACGCAGAGCTTCATCTCGCAGAACCCGACGGTCGTCAGCGACCTGCTCAAGGGGCAGATTCGAGGCCAACTCCTTCATCGCCAGCAACAAGTCGGCGGCGGAGACGGCGGCCAACGCCGAGCTGGCGACGCTGAGCGGCAAGAGCCTGAAGACGCCCATCCTGCAGGCCGCGTTCGCCCAGGTCACCTTCACCAACGACCCCATCGCCTCGTCGCTGATCACGGACGCGTCGCACGCGGTGGCGGTCGGCCTGCTCAGCCCGGTGAAGAACCTGTCGGCGATCTACGACCTCGGCCCGCTGAACAAGCTGCTTGCCGCTGACGGGCAGTCACAGGTCAGCTCGTGAGCAACTCGGATTACCCGGCAGCGCCCCCAGGGATGGTCCCTGGGGGCGCCCGCCGTGTCCGGGTCCGGGGTCGCGACCGGAGACGAGCGGGCCGCGGTCCGGCTGACCGGCGTGTCCAAGGTCTACGGAACCGGCGGCCGGGCCGTGCACGCGCTGGACGACGTGTCGCTGACCGTGCACGACGGCGAGTTCGTCTGCCTGATCGGCGCCTCCGGCTGCGGCAAGAGCACGCTGCTCAATCTCGTCGCCGGGCTTGACCAGCCGACGACCGGTCAGGTCGACACCAGCGGCCGCAAGGTCGGCCTGATGTTCCAGGAGCCGGCCCTGTTCCCGTGGCTCACCGCGGCGCAGCAACGTCGAGCTGGCGCTGCAGGCACGCGGAGTGCCGCGGGCGGCCCGGCGGGCGGAGACCGAGGAACTGCTGGAGACGGTCCGGCTGGGCGGGTTCGGCGGCAAGCGGCCGCACGAGCTGTCCGGCGGCATGCGCCAGCGGGTCGCGATGGCCAGGGCGCTGGGCCAGAACGCCGATGTGCTGCTGATGGACGAGCCGTTCGGCGCGCTGGACGCGATGACGCGTGACCTGCTGCACGACGAGCTGGAGCGGATCTGCGCGGAGCGGACGCTGACGGTGCTGTTCGTCACCCACAACGTCCGGGAGGCGGCGCGGCTCGGCGACCGGGTCATCCTGCTGAGCAGCCGGCCCGGCCGGGTCATCGACGAGTACAGCCTGCCCCGGTCAGGTCACCGCCGGATCGACTCGCCCGAGGTGTCGGAAGTGGCGGCCCGGCTGACCGACCGGCTGCGCGAGGAGATGGGGCGGCATGGTCACTGATCAGGCACTGCGCGGGCTTGACAATCTGGAGCTGCAGCCGCGCTCCCGGCACGCCGCGATCCGGGCCGGCTTGCCCGCAAGGCCTGGGCGGCGCTGTGGCCCAAGGTGCTGGCGATCGTCCTCATCCTGGTCGTCTGGGAGGCCGTCACCCTCACCGGCTGGAAGCACTACGTGCTCAAGGGCCCGGCACCGGTGTTCTCCACCCTCTGGAACGAGATGCTGCACGGCAGCCCGTCGCTGTGGAGCACCATCGGGGTCACGCTGGAGACCGCGATCGTCGGCTATGCGGCGGCGCTGGTCATCGGCTCGGTCATCGGGCTGATGGTCGCCAGGATCCTGCCGCTGCGCGCAGCGGTCGGATCGATCATCACCGGCCTGCAGACCATGCCGTCCATCGTGTGGGTCCCCTTCGCGATCATCATCTTCGGCGAGAGCGAGTCGGCCATCCTGTTCGTCGTCATCCTGGGCGCGGCCCCGTCGATTGCCGGCGGGCCTGATCTCGGGCGTGGACTACACCCCGCCGCTGCTGCTGCGGGCCGGGCAAGACCATGGGCCTGCGCGGGCTCGCCCTGTACCGCTACCTGATCCTGCCCGCTTCGCTGCCCGCTTACGTGGCCGGGATGAAGCAGGGCTGGGCCTTCGCCTGGCGCAGCCTGATGGCCGGCGAGATCGTCGTCCAGATCGTCGGCCAGTTCTCGATCGGCCAGTCCATCAGCGTGGATCAGGAGAACCTGGACTTCGCGGCCGCCGCCTCGATGCTCATCGTGATCCTCATCATCGGCCTCGTCGTCGACACGATCTTCACCAAGGCCGACCTGGCGCTGCGGCGGCGCCGCGGCCTGCTGGACCCGGCGGCAGCGTAGCCGAGCGGGGCCGGGCTGCGTGAGCGGCCCGGCCGCCGGGCCGCACGGGCGTGGCTAGTCCGCTGGCGTCAGCCCGGCGATCCGCTCTGCGCCCGCGTAGACGTTCATCGTGCCGCCGCGCAGGAACCCGACGAGGGTCAGCCCGGCATCGGCGGCGAGGTCGGCGGCCAGCGACGAGGGTGCCGAGACCGCGGCGAGCACCGGCACGCCCGCCAGGACCGCCTTCTGCACCAGCTCAAACGAGGCCCGTCCGCTGACCAGCAGGACGCAGCCGCGCAGTGGCAGCCGGCCGGCCTGCAGCGCCCAGCCGACGATCTTGTCGACGGCATTGTGCCGGCCGACATCCTCGCGAATCGCCAGCAGCTCGCCCGCGGCGGTGAACAGCCCGGCCGCGTGCAGGCCGCCGGTGCTGTCGAAGACGCGCTGAGCCCGGCGCAGCGCGTCCGGGAGTCCGGCCAGCACGGCGGCGCTCACCCGGACCTGATCGGCGGCCAGCGCGGCACTGCCGGGGACATGCAGATCGGCGATGCTGGCCTTGCCGCAGACGCCGCAGGCGCTGCTGGTCAGGAAGTTGCGGCGCAGCCCGGCCGGCAGCTCCAGGCCAGGGCGCAGCGTCACGTCGGCGATGTTGCCGGTCAGCTCGCCGTCCGCGTGGTCGTGGCCGCACTGGGTACCGTCGCAGATCCGGATGGCGGCGACATCCGCCGCGGAGCCGATGATGCTCTCGCTGACGAGGAAGCCGGCCGTCAGGTCGATGTCGTCACCGGGCGTGCGCATGGTGAGGCTGACCGCCTGACCGCCGATTCTGATGCCGAGCGGCTCCTCGGTCGCCAGCAGGTCGGCGCGCTCGCTCGCGGTAGCGCGGGCGGCAGTGTCGCCGGCCTGGTCCGCGCCGGTGACGCGGGTGATCCGCCTGCGTGTCGTTCGTCCGGCCATGGCCCCTCCCGCCTGCTGCCTTCTGCGCTATGCCTACCCCGAGCTTGCCCCTCGCAGGCTACGTCCGTTTTGATAGGACGGTGCCGTCGCAACCCCGTGGCTGGATCGAGAACTGGCCAGTCTTCCGTCAGGTGACCGGACGGGATCGCCTGGGGCGCGGTGACGCGGTGCGGTCACCGCATACCGAGGCGGCGGCGCCCCGCACCCAGTCTGCCGACCGCGTCGTGGGCTCGGTGTGCCCGTACTGCGCAGTCGGCTGCGGTCAGCGCGTCTACGTCAGCACCGTGGACGGCCGGGACACCGTCACTCAGATCGAGGGCGACCCCGACTCGCCGGTGTCGCGCGGGCGGCTGTGCCCGAAGGGCGCCGCGAGCAAGCAGCTGGTCACCCAGCCGGGCCGGGTGACCACCGTGCTGTACCGGCGGCCGTACGGCACCGCCTGGGAGCCGCTGTCACTGGACACGGCGATGGACATGATCACCGACCGCGTCCTCGCCACCAGGAAGGCCACCTGGCAGGAGACAGCCGACGGCAAGCGGGTGGCGCGCACGCTCGGGTTCGCCAGCCTCGGCGGCGCGACGCTGGACAACGAGGAAAACTACCTGATCAAGAAGCTCTGGACGGCGCTCGGCGCGATCCAGATCGAGAATCAGGCGCGGATATGACACTCCGCCACAGTTCCCGGTCTGGGGACTAGCTTCGGGCGCGGCGGCGCCACCACCTTCCCGCGCGATCTGGTCAACTCCGACTGCATCGTTATCTGCGGCTCCAACATGGCCGAGTGTCACCCGGTCGCGTTCCAGTGGGTCATCGAGGCCAAGGCCCGCGGCACCACGGTCATTCACGTGGACCCGCGGTTCACCCGCACCAGCGCGCTGGCCGACCTGCATGTGCCGACCAGGGCCGGGGGCGACATCGTGTTCCTCGGCGCGCTGATCAATCACGTGCTGTCCGGCGGGCACGAGTTCACCGAGTACGTGCGCGCCTACACGAACGCCGCGGACATCCTGCCGGAGGAGTACACCGACGCCGAGGACGGCGGCGGCCTGTTCTCCGGCTACGACCCGGACACCCGGACCTACGACAACTCCAGCTGGCAGCCGACCGGCGAGCGGGACGAGACCCTGCAGCACCCGCGCTGCGTCTTCCAGGTGCTCCGGCGGCACTTCGCGCGGTACACCCCCGAGCTGGTCGAGGACGTCTGCGGGATCAGGCCGGCGGACTTCGGCCGGATCGCGGACACGCTCGTCGCGGCGAGCGGCCGGGAGAAGACGACCGCCTGGGTCTACGCGGTCGGCTGGACACAGCACAGCACCGGCGTCCAGCACATCAGGACCGCATCGATCCTGCAGACGCTGCTGGGCAACATGGGCCGCCCCGGCGGCGGCATCCTGGCGCTGCGCGGGCACGCGAACATCCAGGGCGCGACCGACGTGCCGACGCTGTTCCACCTGCTCGGCGGCTACATGCCGATGCCCGGCCCGGGCGAGGACCTGGATACCTACCTGGCCCGGATGCCGGACACCGGCTTCTGGGGTAACAAGCGCGCGTACCTGGTCAGCATGCTGAAGGCCTGGTTCGGTGACGCCGCGACGGCCGAGAACGACTTCTGCTTCGGTTACCTGCCCCGGATCACCGGCGACCACGGCACGTACCGGACCGTGCTTGACATGATCGACGGCAAGGTCAGGGGCTTCTTCCTGCTCGGCGAGAACCCGGCCGTCGGGTCCGCGGGCGGCCGCCTGCAGCGGCTGGCGCTGGCGAACCTGGACTGGCTGGTGGTCAAGGACCTGGCGATGATCGAGAGCGCCTCGTTCTGGCGGGATGCGCCGGAGATCGCGACCGGCGAGCTCGTGACCAGCCGGATCGGCACCGAGGTGTTCTTCCTGCCCGCGGCGTCGCACGTGGAGAAGGACGGCACCTTCACCAACACCCAGCGGCTGCTGCAGTGGCACGCCAAGGCGCTGGATCCGCCCGGCGACGCGCGCAGCGACCTGATGTTCATGTATGAGCTGGGTCAGCGCATCCGCGCCCGGCTGGCCGGCTCGGCTGACCCCGCCGACCGGCCGGTGCTGGACCTGACCTGGGACTACCCGGTCGACGAGCAGGGCGAGGTGTCGGCCGCGGCGGTCCTGGCCGAGCTCAACGGGTATGCCGCGGACGGCTCGCCGCTGGCCTCGTTCGCCGGCCTGGCCGACGACGGATCCACCCGCTGCGGCAGCTGGATCCACGCCGGCTGCTTTGCCGGCGGAGTCAACCAGACCGCGCGGCGCAGGCCCTGGCGGGAGCAGTCCTACGTCGCGCCCGAGTGGGGCTGGGCCTGGCCGGCGAACCGGCGCATCCTGTACAACCGGGCCTCCGCCGATCCGGAGGGCCGGCCCTGGAGCGAGGCCAAGGCCTACGTCTGGTGGGACGAGGAGGCCGGCGAGTGGACCGGCAAGGACGTGCCTGACTTCGAGAAGACCAAGCGGCCCGACTTCGTCCCCGAGGCCGGGAGCGACCGGGCCGGCCGCTATCGGCGGCGCCGACCCGTTCATCCTGCAGGCGGACGGCAAGGCGGCGCTGTTCGTGCCGAAGGGGCTGCAGGACGGCCCGCTGCCCGTGCATTTCGAGGCGGCCGAGTCGCCGCAGCGCAACCGCGTCTACCAGCAGGACGCCAGCCCGGTGTCGATTCAGTACCGGAACCGGCGGCCGACCCGCGGTCAGGTCGCGGGCCATGACGTCACGTATCCCTTTGTTGTCACCACCTACCGGCTGACCGAGCATCACACCGCGGGCGGCATGAGCCGGACGCTGTCCCGGCTGGCCGAGCTGCAGCCGGAGCTGTTCTGCGAGGTCTCACCGGGGCTGGCGGCCGAGCGCGGGCTGGAGAACGGCGGCTGGGCCACGATCATCACCGCCCGCGCCGCGATCGAGGCACGGGTACTGGTCACCCGGCGGCTGCGCCCGCTGCGCATCCCCGGCGAGGGCGTGATCCACCAGGTCGGGCTGCCCTACCACTGGGGCAGCCAGGGACTGGTCACCGGGGACTCGGTCAACGACCTGCTGCCGCTGGTGCTCGACCCGAACGTGTTCATCCAGGAGAGCAAGGTTGCCACCTGCGACGTCCGGCCGGGCCGCCGCCCGCGCGGTCCGGCCAGGACCGAGCTCGTCAACTCCTACCGGCACCGGGCCGGGCTGGAGGATGAGGAGCAGCGGCCCGCCACCGGGCGGGCACAGGGCGCGGAGTCGGACTCCGCGGCCGAACCGGACACAGGCAGCGGCCCGGCCGCGCCGGGCGGGACGTGGCATCATGACGAGTGATCAGGGCAGGCACAACTCGCTGTACGGGCCGCTGGCGGACGTCTCGGGCGACGCAGGCTACGCCGAGGGTCACCCGCCGCGGGTCGGGTTCTTCACCGACACCAGCGTCTGCATCGGGTGCAAGGCCTGCGAGGTCGCCTGCAAGGAGTGGAACGGGCTGCCCGAGCCGGACGCGGATGCGCTCCTGCTCACCGGCATGTCCTACGACAACACCGGTGCCCTGGGCTCGAACAGCTGGCGGCATGTCGCCTTCATCGAGCAAGACGTCATTTCCGAGGTCGCTGACGGCGGCACCACCAGCTGGCTGATGTCCTCCGACGTCTGCAAGCACTGCACGCATGCGGGCTGCCTCGATGTCTGCCCGACCGGCGCCCTGGTGCGGACCGAGTTCGGCACCGTGATCGTGCAGCCCGACGTGTGCAACGGCTGCGCGTACTGCGTGTCGGCCTGCCCGTACGGGGTCATCGACCGCCGCGAGGGCGACGGGCGCGCCTGGAAATGCACGATGTGCTACGACCGGCTGCGCGGCGGGCTCGAGCCCGCCTGCTCGACGGCGTGCCCCACCGACTCGATTCAGTTCGGCCCGCTCGACGAGCTGCGCGCGGTCGCCGAGGGCCGGCTGGCGGATCTGCACGCGGCGGGCCGCGCGGAGGCCCGGCTGTACGGCGCGGACCCGGCCGACGGCGTCGGCGGGACCGGCGCGTTCTTCCTGCTGCTCGACGAGCCGGAGGTCTACGGCCTGCCGCCGGATCCGGTGGTGCCGACCAGGGACCTGGCGTCAGCCTGGCGCTGGGCCGGCGGCGCCGCGGCCCTGCTGGCCGCCGGCGTGGCCGTCGCGTTCGCCGGACCCCGTGGTCAGGAAAGCGGTCATGACCGAGCAGCTGCAGGTCCCGCCAGCCGACTTCCAGTCCTACTACGGACGGCCGATCCTGAAGGTGCCGCGGTGGAAGGAGCCGCACCTGCCGCTGTACCTGTTCCTCGGCGGGCTGTCCGGGGCGGCCGCGGCCATGGGAGCGGCAGCGGCGGCGGCAGGCAATGCGGGCCTGGCCAGGGCCGGCTGACGTCTGCCGGTGCCTCGCTCGGCGGTACGGCCTTCCTCATCGCGGAGCTCGGCCGCCCCGAGCGGTTCCTGCACATGCTGCGGGTCGCCAAGCCGACCTCGCCGATGAGCATGGGCTCGTGGCTGCTGGCCGCGCACTCCGGGCTGGCGGGCGCCGCGGCCGCCACCGAGGTGACCGGGCGGCTGCCAGCCTTCGGCACGGCGGCGGGCGTCGGATCGGCCGTCACCGGACCGCTGCTCGCGACTTACACGGGCGTGCTGCTCTCCAATACGGCCGTGCCCGGCTGGCGGGAGGCGCGGCGTGAGCTGCCGCTGCTGTTCGCCGGCAGTGCCATGGCCTCGGCCGCTGCGGCGGGCCTTGCCGGAACGGCCCTGGACGCCGCCGCCGAACGCGGCCCTGCGATCCGGCTGGCGGTGCTGGGCGCGGCACTCGAGCTGGCGGCGGCGTCCCGCCTCGAGCACCGGCCGGGACTGGCCGGCGAGCCGTATCGCGAGGGCAGCGCCGGCCAGGCGCTGCGCGCGGCGCGCTGGCTGACTCCGGCGGGCGGCGCTGTCGCGCTCGCCGCGGGCCGCAGCAGGATCGCCGCGATCGCGGCCGCCGGCCTCCTCACGGGCGGGGCGCTGGCGACCAGGTTCGGAGTCTTCCGGGCCGGCGTGGCGTCAGCCGCGGACCCGAAGTACGTCGTGGCCAGCCAGCGTCCGGTGGCCGACGGCCCGGGCGGCGGCTAACTGCCGAGTACGTGCGCCTTGGCCGCGGCGAACTCGTCGTCGGTGAGCGCGCCCTGCTGGTGCAGGGACGAGAGCTGAGCGAGCTGGTCGGCTGCGGACGGGGTCGCTGCCTCGCCCTGGCCGGGCGGCGGCGCGGCGGCGGCAGCGGCCTGCTGCTGTTGCCCTGCGTCATTCTGTGCCTGCTGGTCAGCGCGCTGCGCGTTATGCCGGGACACTCCGCCGGCGACGGCCGTGGCGGTACCGGCCACTACCGCCGTCCGGGCCATGGTCCCCATGAGGCCCGGGCGGCCCATCCGCCTCGGCGCCACCACCATCGGTCGTCTGCGCATGACCGGCACCTACCTTCCGTTGAGTGCGGCGATGGCCCGCACCACGCTGTCACGGGGGATCCGCTCCTGGGCGACCACCTGGCCGTGCGAGCCGCGAAGTGCGGCCGCCAGCCGGGCGGCCCAGGTGTTCTCCCACACGACCACCATCGCGGACGAGCCGGGATCGAGCCCGGCGGCGATCAGGTCGAGGTCCTCGTCGTTCAGCAGGTCGAACTGACTGTCGGCCAGGCCCTCGAAGGACGCGGCGACGCCCTCGTCGCCCACCTCGAGGCAGGAAACGGACTCATCCGGCTCCTTGCGCAAAAACGCGAGATCGATGATGTGAACGGTTCCGCTGCGGTCCAGCTCCGCCAGCGCCGGAGCCACGTCGCCGCTGAACTCGTTCCCCTCGAAGCGGATCACGGCCACGTCTACGGGCCCGATTGAGTTCGCGTCCAGTACCGCCTGCATCGAAAGGACCTCCCCGTGGATCCGGCCAGCCGGGCGGGCAGCGCAGAGCACCCCGCCTATCCAACAGTCGGGCACGCGCTGTCCGCCGTCATCACCCGCCCGGAGTGAACCGCTTCCCGCGGGGGCCGCCAGAGTGCCGGAGGGAATTGTCGGCTTGATCCGGTATCGTCGCGATTGCGGATCGGGCCGGACGGCGCCGCCAGCAGCGGCGGCGCTAGCGGATGACGAGCGTCGCCGGACCGCGGGCGACGAGCTCGCCGATCACCGGGGCGCCGGGAATCTCGCCTGCGACCAGCAGCCCGCCTGAGGTCTGCGCGTCGGCCAGCAGCAGCAGCATGTCCTCGCCGACGCTGCCGAAGTCGCTGTGCGGAGCGACCCAGTCCAGGTTGCGCCGGCTGCCGCCGGGCACATAGCCGTCGCGCAGCGCATCGGCAGCGCCCTCGATGAGCGGCACTGCCGCGCTGTCGACGACGGCCGTCACGCCGCTGGCCCTGGCCAGCTTGAACAAGTGCCCGAGCAGGCCGAACCCGGTCACGTCGGTGGCACAGCCCAGCCCGGCCGCCAGCGCCTGGCGGCTGGCCCCGGCGTTCAGCGTCGTCATCACCTCGATGGCCTGCCGGGAAGACCTCCCCGGTGGCCTTGTGCCGCGAGTTCAGCACGCCGCTGCCGATGGGCTTGGTGAGCGAGAGCGGCAGGCCGGGCTGCCCGGCGTCGATGCGCAGCAGCCGGGCCGGGTCGGCCAGCCCGGTGACGGCCATGCCGTACTTCGGCTCGGGGTCATCGATGCTGTGGCCGCCGGCCACGTGACAGCCGGCCGCGGTCGCCGCGTCCAGGCCGCCATGCAGCACCTGCGCGGCCAGGTCAGCGCTGAGCAGGTCGCGCGGCCAGCCCAGCAGGTTGAGCGCGACCAGCGGCTCGCCGCCGACCGCGTACACGTCGGACAGCGCATTGGTCGCTGCGATCCGGCCGAAGGTGTAGGCGTCGTCGACCACCGGGGTGAAGAAGTCCGCGGTGGCGACTACGGCGCGGCCCGGGGAGATCAGCACCACGGCGGCGTCATCGCCGTGCTCGACGCCGATCAGCAGGTCGGCCGGACGGCGCTCGGGGATCAGCCGGGCGACGGCTTCCTCCAGCTCGCCGGGCGGGATCTTGCAGGCGCAGCCACCCCCGCGCGCGTACTGGGTGAGGCGCACGTTCGTCTCGACGGTCATGAACCGAAACTCTAGTCCGGGCCGGTCTTGCGAAGTCAGCGCCCGCATGGTGCCATGCGTAGTTGGTAGGCACGCGCCGCGGAGGATCAGCCGGGCGCGGGGAACGACAGCCGGAGGCGGGCCGTGACGAGTGAGATAGCCGAGCAGCGGACAGCCCTGCAGCAGGCCCGGGCCGGTCAGACGATCTGCGACGTGCTGGCCCGCACGGCGCGAGCAGTTCGGCGGCCTGCCGGCGTACTCCGACCGCGAGGACGGCAGGCGACTGGCAGACGATCACCTGGGCGCAGACCGGCGAGCTGGCCCTGCAGCTCGGTGCCGCGTTCATCGAGCTTGGCCTGCGGCCAGGGGACCGGGTCGCGCTGATGCTGCCGAACCGGGTCGAGCACGTTCTCGCCGACCTCGGCGTACTGCACGCCGGCGGGGTCCCGGTGACGTTCTACGCGACGCTGGCCCCGGACCAGATCGCCTTCATGGCGGGCAACTGCGACGCGAAGATCGCGGTGATCGACGGGGCCGGCCGAGCTCGCCCGCTGGCAGCCGGTGCTGTCTCAGCTTCCGTCGCTGCGGCGGGTCATCGTCAGGGACGCGGCCGCCTGCCCGGCCGGGGCGGCGTACCTGAGCTGGCAGGCCCTGGTCACGCTGGGCGCGCAGCGGCTGGCGAAGGACCGCGGTCCGGTCGCTGCGGCGGGTGGCCGCCATCAGGCCGGAGGACCCGCTGACCCTGCTGTACACCTCGGGCACGACCGGCAACCCGAAGGGCGTCATCATCACGCACGCTAACGCCCTGTACGAGTTCGAGACGGCCAGGGCGGGCGGCAACGCGCCCATGCACGTCCGCTGGGTGTCCTACCTCCCGCTGGCCCACATCGCGGAGCGGATGTTCACCCTGTACATCGCCATCGGCAACGCCGCGCACACGTATTTCTGCCACGAGGCGGCGACGCAGCTCGTGGCGACGATGGCCGCGGTGCAGCCGACTGCGTTCTTCGGCGTGCCGCGGGTCTGGGAGAAGGTCATGGCCGGCATCCAGGCGCTGCTCGCGGGCGAGCAGGACGCGGACAGGAAGGCCGCCGTCGCGGCGGCCATGGCGACCGGCCTGGAGTACGTGCACAGCTGCGAGTACGGCCAGACCACCCCGGCGGAGCTGGCCGGGCGTTTCGCGGCCGCGGAAGAGCAGATCCTGCGGCCGATCCGGTCGCTGCTCGGACTCGGCGAGGCGGAGATCGTGGTCAGCGCCGCAGCGCCGCTGCCGCCCGAGGTCGGCGCGTTCTTCGCCGGCCTCGGCGTGCAGGATCCTGGACGTCTACGGGATGACGCGAGACCACCGGCGCCTTCACCACGAACACGCCCGGGGCCTTCCGGCTCGGCACGGTGGGCAGGCCCGTTCCCGGCAGTGAAGTCATGGATCGCCGGCGACGGCGAGATCCTCACGCGCGGCCCGCTGAACACGCCCGGCTACCTGAACCTGCCCGAGCAGACGGCGGAGCTCATCGACGCCGACGGCTGGCTGCACACCGGCGACATCGGGTCGATCGACGACGACGGATTCCTGTCGCGTGGTGGACCGCAAGAAGGAGCTCATCATCACCGCCGGCGGGGAGAACGTGTCGCCCGGCCGCGGTCGAGAACCTGCTGGTCGCACATCCGCTGATCGGCCAGGCGCTGGCCTACGGGGACCGGCGGCCGTACCTGGTCGCGATCCTGACCCTTGACGGCGAGGTGGCACCCGCGTGGGCCAGGGCCCACGGCATCGAGGCCGGCTCGCTGGCCGAGCTGGCCGCGCAGCCCGGTGGTGCTGGCCGAGGTCGCGCGCGCGGTCGCCGAGGCCAACGCGCGCCTCGCGCGGGTCCAGCAGATCAAGTACTGGGGCTGCTGCCGGTGGAGTGGACTCCGGAGAGCGAGGAGCTGACGCCGACGTTCAAGCTCAAGCGCCGGGTCGTGCACGCCAAGTACGCGGACGTCATCGACGCGCTCTATGCGAGCGGGGGCTGACAGCCGGCCGCGCTAGCCCGGTTTCACCGCGCAGGTCGCGAAGTAGCCGGGCAGGTAATCGGCGGTTGGCCCGACGTGATGCGGGCGCTCGCGGAAGCGGGTGATGACGAACCCGGCATCAAGCTGCCCGCCGATCTGCTCGGTCAGCGTGTGACTGTACTCGACCGGCGCGTCCAGGCCCCACAGCCGCTCGCGCTCCTCGGCGCTGAGGTGCGTCAGGTCGGAATACGGCAGCGCGTGCCTGACGATGAGCTCGCCGCGATTCTCGCTGGCGTCCGCGTCGAAGATGAAGACATCCGGATTCATGAATCCCGCGAGCAGGCTGCCACCGGGCCGCAGCACGCGGAAGCACTCCCGCCAGACTGGCGCCAGTTCCGGGCAGAAGACGTTCGAGACCGGATGGAAGACCAGGTCGAAGCTGGCGCCGGCGAACGCGCTGAGATCGCGCATGTCGCCGAGGACTGTCGTGAGTTCCAGGCCGTCGCGGCCGGCGACCATCCGGTCCTGCGCCAGCTGCCGCGGCGAGTTGTCCAGCACGGTGACGGTCGCGCCGGCCGCGGCGAGCACCGGCCCCTGCTGGCCGCCGCCGCTGGCCAGGCACAGCACGTCCGCGCCGGCGAGGGGGTCAGGAAACCAGTCGCGCGGCACCGGGTCGTAGCCGATCAGCACCACCGACCAGGTCCCGGCGCGGGCGGCCTCGATCACCTCGGGCCCGACCGGGACGGTCCACTCGTTACCCGAGTCAACCTCGCGGTCCCAGGCAGACCGGTTATGCGCCGCAACGGAGTCAGGTTCGCTGGTCACGTCCGCAACGTAGCCGCTTTGCTGAGGCTGCGCACCGGGTTATCCGGACGGACCGCGCCGGGCGCCCCGCCCGCTCAGATCAGCTCGGCGCAGGCCGGAAGATCATGCAGCTGCTGGTCGCGTGCGCGTACAGCCTCCCGTCGCGGCCGGTCAGGCGCGCCTGTGCCAGCGCCGACCGGCCGCCCAGGTGGATCACGGTGCCCTCGCAGGTCAGCTCGCCGGTCTGCGCGCTGACTGCCCGCAGGAACTTCACGCTGAGGTCGAGGCTGGTGTAGTAGCTGCCGGCTGGCAGCATGCTCTGGACGGCGCAGCCGCAGGCTGAGTCGCAGAGCGTCGAGATCACCCCGCCGTGCACCGACCCGATGGGGTTGTAGTGGTACTCGGCCGGGGTGAACGCGAACACGACGGTGCCCGGCTCGACCGAGACCGGGGCGAAGTCGAGCGTCGCGGCGATCGGGGCGCCGGGTATGGTCCCGGCCAGTATGCCCCGCAGGAACGCGGCACCGTCCTGCTCCCGCGCAGCCGCGGCGCTCGCGGCCGGGTCGGCCCAGCTGTAACACCGGGTGCGCGCGGAGGCGGGCTGCCCGTCCCCGGCGGGCGGGGCGGACTGGCTAGGCTGCAGGCCGGCTGGCTGCATGCGGGTCTCCTGACTGCTCGTCGCGGCGCGGCCGCAGGCTGACGACCGCCGGAACGGGCCGCGACGCGGCCGCCTGCCTGGTCGTGATCTCGGCCCGGATGATGATGGCGTCGCGGGTCCTGGTGCGGGGCGCATCCGGCCAGCGCCTGTCGATGATGCCGAGCATCCGGGTGTTGGCGGGCAGCACGTCCAGGACCACGGTCGCGATGCCCCGGCTGGCGGCCCGGCTGAGCAGGGTGCTCAGCAGCAGCGTGCCCAGGCCGTGGCCCTGCCACTGGTCGGTGATGACCAGGCCGATGTCGGTCGCTGCGCCGCCGGGTGCGTCGGCCGCCATCCCGTGGCCGATGATGCGGCCGGCCGGATCGGTCAGCAGCAGGATGTCCGCTCCCGTGCTGCCGCACAGGACGCGCAGCAGGCCGGTGCTCGGCGGGGCGACGCTGGCGAAGAACCGGAAGTACCGCGCCTGCGGCGAGAGGCCGCAGACGAGCTCCCTGATGCCGTCGGCGTCGTCCGGCCGCACGTCGCGGAGCAGGCCGGCGGCCGGGCTGATGCGCGCGGGCGCCAGGGTCATGTCACTGGCTGGCGCCGCCAGCCGCGTCCCGCTGGCCGGAGTTCGTTTCATAGACCCAGCTTGAGCGCAGCTTGCTAAGTCTGTCAAGTAGACCTAGCATTCTGGCTCATGACCAGGCCCTGGCAGCTGGACTACGACACGGCGAACTGCACGATTGGCGCAGCGCTGTCGATCGTCGGCGAGAAGTGGACGTTCCTTGTCCTGCGCGAGGCGTTCAACGGCATCCGCAGGTTCGACGACATGCAGCGCCGTACGGGCCTGCCGCGGCAGGTGCTGAGCAGCCGGCTGTCCCGGCTGGTCGCCGAGGGCATCCTGCGCAAGGCGCCCTACCGTGAGGAGGGCCAGCGGCAGCGCAGCGAGTACCGCCTGACCGACAAGGGGCTCGACCTGTTCCCCGTGGTCGCCTCGCTGCTGGCCTGGGGCGACAAGTACGCGGCGAGCCCGGCCGGCCCGCCGGTCAGGCTGACCCACCGCGACTGCGGCGCGCCGGTCGGGGTGGAGCTGGCCTGCGCGGACGGTCACGTGCTCGGCTCTGCGCGCGAGGTCACGCCCGAGCCAGGACCCGGCGCGCGGCGGGTCGCCTGAGCTGCTTCAGCTGGTAGCTGTCGCCTCCGGCGGGATCTCCGCGGTCGTGGTGTCCGGGAACGCCGACGGAGAGTCGGGGAACTGCCCGGCAGCGGTCGGGTATGAGGTGGCTGCCGGATACTGGGCCGGAGCCGGGTACTGGGTCGCCGGCGGGTACTGCCCGGCGGGCGAGGCCGCGTCGGGCTGGCTCGCCGGCTGGCCAGCGGGGAAGTCGGTGTAGTAGCCATCGGCACCGTCGGCCGCCAGATCCCTGGCACCGATCATGGAGAACCGGCCCATGGCAAGCGCGCCGGCGAACAGCAGCAGCAGGCCGACACCGGTGAACAGCGCGGCGAGCTCGAGATACGCCGCGCAGCACCAGCGCCTGCCCGGACAGGCTCGCGGGCACGATCTGGACGCCAAACGGAACCGACCGGTGCAGCACATCCGCGACAAAGCTGGTTCCGGTCACAAACCAGGCGCCGCTGAGCACGCCGAGCAGGCCGCCGAAGATGCCGACGCCGCGATGCCTGGTCGCGAGCACAAGCAGGCCGCCGAGTACGGCGGCCGCGCCCGGAATGATGCTGAAATAAAGGCGGCCGGTGCTGTAATACCAGGTCTTGTCCGGCGTATAGCCGAAGTGGAAATACGGGCTGACGAACGGGCCGAGGCCACCCCAGAGGCCGAGCAAGATCAGCAGGACACCGCAGATTCCGCCGCGACTGCGCGGAATACGGCCTTGACGGTTCATGTCTGCTCACTCTCTGCGTAATCGGATCTTTAAAGACTTGCACATGCGCTGCGCTCGCTGGCGAGTTCCTTAGGCAAAGTGCTGGTAAATCGCCTCGGAAGAGGTCTTCAGGCCCTGCCTCCTGATGCGCGCCGGCAGGTATGGTCGCGCACGTGGACGTCCGCAGGCTGACCCCTCGTACCGACGCGGTACTGTCCGATGCCCGGCTTGCCGCTGCCGAGCAGCGGCTCGGCCGCGGCATCGTGCTGTCAGCAGTGCGGCGCGCTCAGGACCTGGCACGGGCTGGCGAGATCGATCCCGCCAGCGTGGCCGACACTGCCGCGGAGAGCCTCCCGTCGCTGGCAGCGACACTGACGCCGGTGATCAACGCGACCGGCGTTCTCCTGCACACGAACCTCGGCCGCGCCCCGCTGTCCGCCGCGGCGCGGGACGCGATCCAGATAGCCGCCGGCAGCACCGACCTTGAGTTCGACCTCGCGTCCGGCCTGCGCGGGCGCCGGGGCCGGGGGATGCTCAGCGCTCTCGCAGCGGCAGTCCCGGCGGCCGAGAGCGTGCACGTCGTCAACAACAATGCCGCCGCGCTGGTGCTGGCGGCGACGGCGCTTGCGTCCGGCCGGGAGATCGTGGTGAGCAGGGGCGAGCTCATCGAGATTGGCGACGGCTTCCGGCTGCCGGAACTGCTGGAATCGACCGGCGCCCGGATTCGCGAGGTCGGCACCACAAACCGCACGACAGCCGCCGATTATGCGGCGGCAATCGGGCCGGACACGGCGTTCGTGCTCAAAGTGCACCCCTCTAACTACCGGATCGAGGGATTCACCGCGAGCGCGTCAGTTGCCGAGCTGGCGGGCCTGAGCGTTCCCGTCGTGGGTGATATCGGTTCCGGTCTGCTGACCCCGCACCCGCTGCTCCCCGATGAGCCAGACGCGACCAGCTGGCTCGAGGCCGGCGCCGCCCTCGTGACGGCAAGCGGGGACAAGCTGCTCGGCGGTCCGCAGGCAGGCCTGCTGCTGGGGCGGGCTGACCTGGTTACCGCGGCCGCCCGGCATCCGCTTGCCAGGGCACTGCGCGTCGACAAGCTGACAGCGGCCGCCCTGGAGGCGACGCTCGACCGGGCCGCCGCCGCCGGTGGCCAGCCAGCTGACGGCCGGCCAGGCCGGGCTCGCGGCCCGCGCGCGGACGATAGCGGACAGCCTCGCTGCCGCGGACATCGACGCGCACGCGGTGCACTGCGAGGCCGCCGTGGGCGGCGGCGGAGCACCGGGCGTGGCGCTGCCCAGTGCCGCGGTGAGCCTCCCCGAAGCGCTCGCCGCCGGGCTGCGGGCCGGTCCGGCGGTGCGGCGCGGCAGCCTGCCGGCCGTAGTGGGCCGGATCGAGGACGGACGGCTGCTGCTTGACCTGCGGTCCGTCGCTGCCGCGGACGACGAGCAGCTGATCGCAGCGGTGACAGTCGCAGCGGCGAGCGCAGCGCAGGCGGACCGGGAATGAGCCCCATGCAGGTCCTCGTCATCGCCGGCCCGGCCGGTCACGGCAAGACGGCGCTCGTGCGGGCGCTGACCGGCGCCGAGCCCGACCGCGGGACCGGGGAACGCCGCGGCAGCGTCAGCACTGACCCTGGCTTTGGCTGGCTGACGCTGCCGTCCGGCGAGCAGCTGGCCACCCTGGACGCGTACGGGGCCGACCGGTTCGTGACGACGGTGCTCGGCAACGCCGGCCCGGATCCCGCGGTCGCGTTCGTCGTGGCAGCTGACGAGGGCTGGGTGCCGCAGGCCGCCGAGCAGCTGGCCGTGGCGGTCGCGATCGGCATCAGCCGCGCCCTGCTCGTCGTCACGAAGTCTGACCTGGCCGACCCGGCGCCGGTCATCGCGCAGGCGGCGGCTCAGATCGCGCAGACGAGCCTGGGTCAGGTGCCGGCCATCGCGGTCAGCGCCGCCACCGGCACGGGCCTGCCCGAGCTGCTCGCCGCTCTCGGCGCGCTCGGGCGCGGCCCGGCTGATCCGGATCCCGCCGGGCCAGTCCGGATCTGGATCGACCGCGCGGCCAGCATGCCGGGGGACGGCACGGTCGTCACCGGCACGCTCCCGGCCGGCACGCTGCGCCAGGGCGACGAGCTCGTCATCACGCCGTCGATGCGGCCGGTCAGGGTCGCGGACCTGCAGGCTCTCGGCGTGCCCGTGCGCGCGGCGTCCGGCCCGGCCCGCGTCGCCATCAACCTGCGCGGCACCGGGCGCGAGCCACTGCACCGGGGCATGGCCCTGGCGCAGCCAGGTCGCTGGACGCTCACGGACCTGATCGACGTGCGCATCGCCGGCGGGGGGTCGCCAGGCGGCGGCTGGCTGCACGGAAACCAGCACGGCGACCAGCACGGCGACACCGTCACTCCCGGTCAGCTCGCCCGCGCCGCCGCCCTGCACATCGGCTCGGCCCGCGTGATCGCGCGGGTGCGGCCGCTCGGGCCCGGGCTGGCCAGGCTCAGCCTGACGGACCCGCTGCCGCTGCAGGTGGGCGACCGGGTGCTGCTGCGCGACACCGGCGGCCGCCGCGGCGCAATCGCGGCAGTAGCAGGCGCAGTCGTGCTCGACGTGGCGCCTCCGCCGCTCGCCCGGCGCGGTGCCGCGGCCGCGGCGGCGAAACTGCTGGCCACCTGGCCCGACCAGCCGAGTGCGGCTGACCTGCTCGCCCGGCACGGGCTGCTGCGCGCGAGCGCGCTGCTCGCCATGGGCATCACCGACCACCCGGTCCCGGTCACCGGCGAGTGGCTGGCCGACCCGGAGCGCTGGCGCTCACTCGGGCATCAGCTCGGCGAGGCACTGGCAACCCATGCGGCCGCCGAGCCGCTCGCCGCCGGCATGCCCATCGACGCCGCCAGGGCGGCACTCGACCTGCCGGACCGCAGGCTCGTGATCGCGCTGGCCAGACCGCCGTTCCGGATCTCGTGCGGCGCGCTGCACATCGCCAGGCACCCCGGCCGGGAAGCCGGGCCGGGGCTGCCCGAGCCGCTGCTCGCGGCTATCCGGGTGCTGCGGGCTGACCTCGCGGCCGCCCCGTTCGCGTCGCCGGACGCTGACCGGCTTCGCAAGCTGGGCCTCGACACGCGGAGCATCGCCGCGGCGGTGCGAGCAGGCGAGCTGATGCGCATCAGCGATCAGGTGGTGCTGGCTCCGGGCGCCGACGCCGCCGCGGTCGCGATCCTGGCCCGGCTGGAGCAGCCCTTCACGGCGGCTGAGGCCCGGCAGGCGCTCAGCACCACGCGCCGCACCGCGATCCCGCTGCTGGAGTACCTGGACGCAGCCGGCATCACCGCAGCGGCAGCCGGACGACCGGCGAGTGATGAAGGCAGCTGCCGCCTCGAACGGAGCGAGCCCGGATCCTGCTGCGGCAGGCGTGCCCGCGCAGGCCGCGCAGGCCGGCGCCGCGGGCGCGGCTGCGCCGGCTCAGGCGGGCGCGGCCGCCGCCGGCGCGGGGCCGGCGCTGCTAGTGCGTCCCGAACCGGGTAGCTGACCAGGCGCGGGCTTCGACCGGCGGCTCGCCGGCCGCGATCCAGCGCGCCAGCACCGCCGCGGTAACGGGGGCGTTCAGGATTCCGGTCCTGAAGTGCCCTGACGTCAGCCAGGCGTTCCTCAGTCCCGGCACCATGTCGATCACCGGCCGCCGGTCAGGGTGCCGCGGCCGGAAGCAGCACCACTGGTAGGCCACGCCGATGCCGCGCAGGCTTGGCAGCACCGCGGCCAGGCCGCCGACGATGGCGTCGATGACGTCCGGCTGAACCGCGGGACTCTCGTCGCCGAGATCGAACGTGCCGCCCGGCCAGCAGCTGGCCGTCCTCAATCTGGGTCGCGAGCGGCGCGACGATGCCGGGAAGGGCGACGTCCGTCCGCTCCGTCACCAGCAGGTGGCCCTTGACCCGGTCGGACGGGATGCGCAGCTGCAGGCCGTCGAGCATCGGCGGCCTGCCGGTGGCGAACACCACGGCGCCGGGCCTGATCTCACCAGCCGACGTGCCCACGCTCACGATGCGGTCACCGCTGATCTCCACCGATGTCGCGGCGACGCCGGTGGCGACAGCGGGCAGCCCGGCGGCCAGCCTGGCAACCGCGCGGAGCGGGTTGACCCGCGCCTGGCGGTGGATCAGCGCGCCCTCCATCGGCCGGGCCAGTCCGGGGATGAGCTCTTCCACCTGACCGGGATTCAGCCACTCGACGCCGCGCGGCTGATGGGCCGCATAACCGCTGTCGTGCGGTGCCAGCCCGAGCCAGTCCAGCTCGACCAGGCCAACCCCGCCCGGGATCGCCGCCTGGAGGTCATGCCAGCGCTCCAGTCCGGCGCGCTCCAGGTCGACGAACGGCTCAGGGTCGCTCCACTGATGCGGCTCGGGGATCAGCAGGCCGGTTGCGCCGCCGGTTGCGCCGGCGCCGAGCCGGCCGGTCTCGATCAGCAGGACGTCGCCGAGGCGCGCCTCCGCGCATGCGGCTGCCGTGGCCACGCCCAGGATGCCGCCGCCGACCACCAGCACGTCGGGAGTGGCATCCGCGACAATGCCGTCAGCCCGGCCGAGCACGGCCCGCTCCGCTGCGGTGAGCTGATCACGCCAGATAGCGCCGTTCACGGTCATGTGACTCATCCTGGGTCATCGAGCCGGGTGGCCGGCCTGATCGCGGTCTGCGGACGCCCGCATGCAAGGTGCCAGCCTGTGCATCGTAGGCGACAGTGGCCACACCGGCGACCTCCGGCCGCCGAGCAGCTGCCAGCAACGCTGTCCGGACCGAAACGCGGCGGCAATCAGGCGTTCGCCGCACGGAAACGTCCGTCCGGCAGCCTGGTCGCATGGCGCTCCAGCCCGAGTACCCGGTCAGGCGAAGAATTGCCCTGATCGCGCATGACAACAAGAAGAGCGACCTCGCGGAGTGGGCCCGGTTCAACCGCGGGCTGCTCGCCCAGCACGACCTGTGCGCGACTGGCACGACCGGTCACCTTCTCGTGGCCGAACTCGGGCTGGCGGTCACCTGCCTGCGCAGCGGACCTCTCGGCGGCGACCAGCAGATCGGCGCCAGGATTGCCGATGGCGAGGTCGACATGCTGGTCTTCTTCTGGGATCCGCTCGAGCCGCATCCGCACGATCCGGACGTCAAGGCCCTGCTGCGGCTGGCTGTGGCCTGGAACATCCCGGTCGCCTGCAACCGGGCGAGCGCGGACTACATGATCTCCTCGCCGCTGTTCAGCCGGGCCTACGACCGCGTGCAGCCCACCTTTGCCGACTACGCCAGCCGCGGCTGGTCCGCGATGACGGCAACGGCGGATCACCTGGCCTAGCGCCGATTCAGGGGCGCTCCTCGCCTGAGCCGGGAGCCGGTGCCGGGGGAGCGGACGGCCGCCGGCCTTCCGGCTCCGCCGCGTCTGCGTCGGCGAGCCGCGTGAGAAGCCTGGTGAGCTGCCCGAGTTCGGCGGCCGGGAGGCTCCTGATCGCCGGGGGCGGGCGGAGCAGGATGGCGTCGGCGGTCGCGATGGCGCTGTGCCCGGCGGCCGTGAGCGTGACCAGCTTGCGGCGCCTGTCGTCAGGGTGCGGGCGGCGCTCGACCAGACCGTGGGCCTCCAGCTTGTCGACGATCAGAGTGGCGTAGGGGGCGTCCACGCCGTTGGCCGCCGCTAGCTGGCTCAGGGTCGCCGGTCCGCCGCGGAGCTGGAAGAGGATCTTTCCCCGGCCGCCGCCCAGCCGGAAGCCGAGCGCCTCGGCGAGCTCGCCCCGGCGGCTGTGAGCCTCGACGAACCGCTGCATGATGGCCCACGCCTGCTGGACCTGATCTTCCGCCGCTCACCACGCCACCGTCCGGCCGAGGTAGTCGACGTAGTGCAGACCGGGCGTGCCCCTGGAGGCCGTCGAGTGTCCTGACGAGGCTCGGGATGCTCTCGTCGATGCTGAGCCGGGCGTCCGGGCCGCCGAGCTCGGTGCGCACCCAGCCGGGGGCCATGAGCACCAGAGTCCGGCGCTCGCCGCTGTGCCGTGCCGCGTAGCTGCGCATGAAGGTGTTCAGCGCGGCCTTGCTGCCGCGGTAGACCTCGTGGCCACCGCGCTCGTTGTTGGCCACGCTGCCCTGGCCCGAGGACATCACCCCGATCGTGCCCGCGGGCTCGACGCGGTCCTGGAGAGCCTCGATGACGCGCAGCGGGCTGAGGGCGTTGGTGACCATGACCCGGCTGAACTCGCTCGTCGAGGTCTCCGCCACCGTGCCCTCGGGCTGGTTCGTGACGCCGGCGTTGACGAACAGCAGGTCGAACATCTGGTCCGCCAGGCGATCGTGCAGCGCCGCGATCTGCCCGGGCTCGGTGACGTCGAGGGTCTCGATCTCGATGCTGCCCGGCGCAGGCATCGGCGAGGTCGTGCAGCGGGGTGCGGCCCGGGCCGCGCACGGTGGCCACGACATGCCGGCCGTCCTGCGCCCACTCTGCGGCCAGTGCCAGGCCAAGACCGCGAGATGCGCCGATCAGGAGCACCCGGCTGCCTGAGGCCGGCGGCGGGACAGGGGGAGGTCCGAGATTAGTTATAGACATAACAATTATTATGTTGTGTATAACTAAATTGGTCAAGCCGCGCTGTGCGCGCGGGACCGGAACCCTGCCGAATATTCCGCCTGAGCCGGAAGGAACGGCGCGCCGCCGTTGCTGCAGCATCAGGAGCGCGCGCCCGTGCGCTGTTTCGCGCCCGGCCGTAGGGTAGGGGGATCATTGCCGCAGACCGCGTGCAAGGCCGCCGTTCAGGACTGGAGGAGGTGCCGTGGCGCTGACTGACTCCTTCGGGCGTACGGCCACTGACCTGCGGGTCTCCCTGACCGACCGGTGCAATCTGCGCTGCAGTTACTGCATGCCGGAGCAGGGCCTTGACTGGCTGCCGAAGCCAGAGCTGCTCACCGATGACGAGGTGGTCAGGCTCGTCAGCCTCGCTGTCGCCCGGCTGGGTATCACCGAGGTGCGGTTCACCGGGGGCGAGCCGCTGCTGCGGCGCGGGCTGCCCGCCATCGTGGAGCAGGTCGCAGCGCTCGAGCCCCGGCCGGAAGTCTCGCTGACCACCAACGGCATCGGGCTGGACCGGCTCGCGGCGCCGCTGCAGGCAGCGGGCCTGAACCGGATCAACGTCTCGCTCGACACGCTGACGCCCGAGGTCTTCATCCGGCTGTCCCGCCGGGACCGGCTCGACGACGTTCTGAAAGGCCTGGTCACTGCCACCGAGGCGGGACTCGCGCCGGTCAAGGTGAATACCGTGCTGATGCGGGGCGTCAACGACCACGAGGCTGCTGACCTGCTGCGGTTCTGCCTGGCTCACGGCTACCAGCTGCGGTTCATCGAGCAGATGCCGCTGGACGCGCAGCACGGCTGGCGCCGCAGCGAGATGGTGACCGCGGAGGAGATCCTGGCCGCACTCGGCACCGAGTTCAGCCTGGAGCCGGCGGATCCCGGCGAGCGCGGCTCGGCACCGGCGGAGACGTTCCTGATCGACGGCGGCCCGCAGACCGTCGGCATCATCGGCTCGGTGACCCGGCCGTTCTGCGGGGCCTGTGACCGGATCCGGCTCACCGCCGACGGCCAGCTGCGCAACTGCCTGTTCGCCACGGCCGAGAATGACCTGCGCACCCCGCTGCGGGCCGGGGCAAGCGATGACGAGCTGACGGTGCAGTGGGAGCGCTGCATCGCCGCCAAGCTGCCCGGTCACGGCATCAACGATCCGGGCTTCCTGCAGCCCGCCAGGCCGATGTCGGCCATCGGCGGCTAGCCGGGCATGTCCCGGTGACCGGGACGGCCGGGGCCGGCCCCGATGCGGCAGTTCCCGGTGCCGGCTTCGACACAGTGATCCTGGCCGGCGGCTCCGCTGCGCGGATGGGCGGCGCGGACAAGCCGGGGATCGCCGTGGGGCGGACCGCGATGCTGGTCCTGGTGGCGCAGGCCGCTGCCGCCGCCGGGACAGGGCGTCTGATCGTCGTCGGCCCCCCGCGAGCCGGAGCCGTGAGCGACGCCCTGGCCGAACTGGGCGCAGTCGTCGTGCGCGAGGAGCCGCCGGGCGGCGGCCCGGTGCCTGCGCTCCGGCGCGGGCTGGCGGAAACGGCCGCGACCTGGTCTCTGGTGCTGGCGGCCGACCTGCCGTTCCTGCGCGGCGCGGTGCTCGCGGACCTGCTGGCCCGCGGTCGCGCGGCGGCCGCGGCGGGAGCGGTCCTGACCGACGAGGACGGCCGGCCGCAATGGCTGGCCGGCGGATGGCAGACGGGCCCGCTGCGGGCGGCACTGGCGGCGTACCCGGGTAGTTCACTGCGCGGGCTGCTCGGCCCGCTCGCGCCGGTGCTGGTCCGCCCGGCCGCAGCCGGGTCTGGCCCGCCGCCCTGGCTGGACTGTGACAGCCCGGCTGACCTGGCTGCGGCCCGCCGCCTGGCGGGCGCAGCGGAGTAGGGGGGCGGAGGGGGCGCGGCGGAGTAGCGGGCGCGGCGGAGTAGCGGGCGCGCGGAGTAGCGGGCGCAGCGTATTAACGGACCGAACGGAGAAGCATGGCCATCATCGACGACTGGACCGCGGCGGCATGCGCGCAGCTTGGCATCGAGCCCGCTCAGATCGACATCCGGGAGGTTCTCGATCTTGCCAGGGTCGCCGCGCATCAGGTGGAGCGGCCCGCAGCCCCGGTCACCGCCTACCTTCTCGGGCTGGCGGTCGGATCGGGACAGCCGCGCAGCGAGGCCGCGGCCCGCCTGGCCGCCCTGGCCGAGGGCTGGGCGGACAGCTAATCCCGGGCGCCTGGCCGGGCGCCGACACAGGGCACCAGCCGGGAAACCAACGCAGGACACTGCGCCAGGGGCTTGCCATCGCGAAGTTAACGATATATCTTTGACGTATCGCCGAGCTACGGTGACTGCCCGAGTGAAGTCGGGCATCTGCCACCGCGGCTCACCTACACAAAGGAGCAGTACCTATGCGATACGACAACGAGCGCGGCAGGAGCCGCGGTCCAGGCCAGTGGGAGCCCGCTGAGAACCACGAGCACCGCCGCTGGCACGGAGACGACGAGGAGAGGCGCGGCGGCGGCCGCAGCCGCAGCCGAGGGCGCCGTGAGCATTTCGGCGGCCCGTTCGGCGGCCCGCCATTCGGGCCCGGCTTTCCCGGTCCTGAGGTCCACGACCTGGGGCCGTGGGGACGAGGCGGCCACGGCGGACCGCGCGGCATGCGCGGACCGCGGGCGCGCCGCGGCGACGTCCGGGCGGCGGCACTCGCGCTGCTGTCCGAGCAGCCGCTCAACGGCTACCAGATCATCCAGGAGATCGGCGAGCGCAGCGGGGGAGTCTGGCGGCCCAGCCCCGGCTCTGTGTACCCGGCGCTCCAGCAACTCGAGGATGAGGGCCTGATCAGGGCCGAGGCTGGCGACGGCGGCCGGAGGGCCTACCAGCTGACCGACGAGGGCCGGGCGTACGCGGAGTCACACTCCGCCGAGCTGAAGGCCCCCTGGGATGACGTCGCGGGCAGCGCCGGCGGCGTGGCGATTGAGATGCGCAAGCTGATCGGCCAGGTCGCGATGGCGGCCTTCCAGGTCGTCAGCGCGGGCACCGACGCGCAGGCGGGACAGGCTAAGCAGGTCCTGACGGACGCGCGCAAGTCGCTGTACCGGATCCTGGCAGCCGATGACGACGAGTCCGCCGGCGATGGAGAGTAACGCATCCTCGCTGGCAGCCGCACACGCGATTAGGCTCATGACGGGCCAACTGAGGGAGGCGGACGCGATGACAGCGCAGGCTGGCACTAGCCCCGGCGCCCGGCAGGTCGCGGACAGCACCGGGCCGGAGGCCGTAATCTCGGTCTCCGGCCTGGTCAAGCGCTATGGCGAGATCGAGGCGGTCCGCGGCATCGACTTTGCGGTGCGGCGCGGCGAGACGTTCGGCTTCCTCGGCCCGAACGGCGCCGGGAAGTCAACCACAATCAAGATCCTCTGCACGCTCGCGACCGCCACGGCGGGCACGGCCATGGTGGCCGGCCACGACTCCGCGACCCAGCGCGATGCCGTGCGCCAGCAACATCGGCCTGGTGTTCCAGGACACGACGCTCGACACCTACCTCACCGCCGAGCAGAACCTGCGCTTCCACGCGGAACTGTACGGGGTCCCCAAGGCCGCGGTGATGCCGCGCATGCACCAGGTCATGGACATGGTGGGTCTGTGGGACCGGCAAGGACAGCCTGGTCAGCACGTTCTCCGGCGGCATGCAGCGGCGGCTGGAGATCGCCCGCGGGCTCCTGCACGCGCCGCGCGTGCTGTTCCTGGACGAGCCGACGGTCGGGCTCGACCCGCAGACCCGGTCCGTCGATCTGGACCTACATCAACGACCTGAAGTCGCGCGAGGACATCACGATCTTCCTGACCACGCACTACATGGACGAGGCTGAGCACTGCGACCGGATCGCGATCATCGACCACGGAAAGATCGTGGCGATCGACACGCCCGAGGCGCTCAAGGCCAGCATCGGCAAGGACCGGGTGCAGATCCAGACCGCAGACAACCAGGCCGCGATCGCGGAACTGGCCGATCGAAATTCGGGCTCGACGCGGCCATCCACGAGGGCGCGGTCACGTTCTCGGTGGCCTCGGGCGAGCAGTTCGTGCCGCAGCTGTTCAGCGGGCTTCAGCCTTCCCGATCCGGTCGGTCAGCGTGTCCCGGCCGTCACTGGACGACGTGTTCATGTCCTACACCGGCACGACGATCCGCGACGCCGAGGCGTCGGCGCCGGACGAGTTCATGCGGCAGCATGGCGCGCGCTTCCGAGGAAGGCGATAGCGATGGCGACCCAGACCACCGAGCCTGGCAGCCGGCACCGGACGCGGGCCTGGTCGACCAGATCAGGGTCGCGGTTCCCGAGCGGGGCCTGCGCCATGACCTGCGCGCCGTCAGCATCGTCTGGCGGCGGGAGCTGATCAGGTTCCGCACCGACCGGCTGCGCGCGATCACCTCGCTGATCCAGCCGTTGCTGTTCCTGTTCGTCCTCGGCACCGGCCTGTCTCGCCTGGCGGGCGGCAGCCTGCCGCACTCGGGGTTCGACTTCAAGACCTTCATCTATCCCGGCGTGCTGGCGATGTCGGTGCTCTTCACGGCTATCTTCTCGGCCGCGTCGATCGTGTGGGACCGGGAGTTCGGCTTCCTGCGGGAGATCCTGGTCGCGCCGGTCAGCCGGGCCGCGATCGTGATCGGCAAGTGCCTCGGCGGCGCGACGATCGCCACCTTCCAGGGCGTGATCTTCCTGTGCCTGGCCTGGTATCGCGCACGTGCCCTACAACCCGGTGCTGATCCTCACGCTGATCGGGAAGCTGCTGCTGCTGTCCTTCACGCTCACCGCGTTCGGGGTCATGATGGCGGCCAGGATCAAGCAGTTCCAGGCGTTCATGGCGCTGACCCAGATGCTGGTCCTGCCGCTGTTCTTCCTGTCCGGCGCGCTCTACCCGCTGACCGGGCTGCCTGCCTGGCTGAGCGTGCTGACCCGCATCGACCCGCTGACCTACGTGGTCGGCCCGATGCGGCACGCGGTCTTCAGCCATCTGAACGTCTCGCCGCAGATCGCCGCGTTCCTGAACACGCGCCTGGCGCCCGGCATCACCTGGGCCGGCTGGCTGGTGCCGATCTGGCTCTCGCTCGGCATCGTGGCGGTGATGGGGCTGGTCATGATGGGCGTGGCGATCGCGGAGTTCAGCAAGACCGAGTAGCCCCGCGCTCGCGCCCAGACCGTCAGCGGGTGAGTTCGCGTCCCATGCGCACGCGAACTCACCACGATCTCTGACATCACGCGCGAATTCGAGCCTCAGCGAGGCGCTGGTGGGGGGCTCCGGGGGGTCTCCCCCCGGGCAAGCACTGCGAGCCGCTGGCGAGGGCTCTGAAAGAGCCCGAGCATAGAGCGACGCCGGGTGGCTACGGGGGCAAACCACCCGGCGTCGCATTCATCGGCGCTCCGACGGGGGCCCGGAACGCCGGCAATTGGCGCTCCGGCGGGGGACCAGAGCACCGGTAAGCATGTTACACCGAACCCCCCCCTTGTGCGTCAAGACCGGATTACGAGCGTAATCTCGGCCATCCCTGCCGACTTGGTCAGGACCGTTTAGCCGCGTTTGGGAACGACTTGACTGACTGATCAGGCGAAATGCCGCGACGCGCCGATGACGCGTCCGATGAGAGGATCGCGGCTACTGTCCGGAAGGCGGTGCCGCCGGAGGCACGTGGGGCCCCTGGGGGCCTGCAGGCCGCGTCGGCGGCCGGTAAATTGCCGGTGAGTTTGGCTCGTATTGCCGGAATGTCCGGTTGGCCGTTCGGCTCGCGGCCGCCGTTGGCGAAGATCACCGCGAAATACGGGATGACGATCGCTCCGACGACCGGGATCGCCGTAAGCCAGCCGAGGCGATTGACGAACATCAGGACCGCGGCGATGAAGCAGATTGTCCGGATGCCCATCATGATCAGGTACCGGCGCTCGCGATAGGAGATGTCCTGGGACAGGCCCGGGCGCGCCTCGGTCACCAGGTGCGCTTCTGAGCGCCCGGCTGGCTTTCACTCCCCCAACGTTATGCCGCTCGCTGACCGTCCGCTACCAGGGGTACTACGCAGCGTCGGGCAGCCGGCCCGCCGAGCCAGGAACGAGCCGGGAAGCGGCGCGCCCGGGGGACGGGCGCGCCTTCGCGGCGAACCGGCTGAATTGAGTTAGTCTCCGCCGCATGAGCGACTCATCAGTGACCGGCCAGGACATCCGGGCTGCCGCAGAGGTACACGGCGAGCTCGGCCCGGAGTACGGGGATGCCGTGGTCGAGTCGTTCCTGGCGAGGATCGACAAGCAGATTGAGGCGCGTGTCGACGAGCGGCTGGCGGCCGCTGCCAGGCCGCGGCGGCCGGTTGACCCGGTCCGGCTATCCCGGTACCGGTTCGCCTTCGGCGGCGTCGTCGCCGGCTCGGCTGTGGTCGGCGTTCCGCTGACCCTGGTGGCGGGCCACGCCCTCAGCGCGAGCGGCACCGGGCCGAAGGCGTTGCTCGTGATCTGGGTGGTAGTACTAGCTGTCTACGGGCTGGCCGCATTCCGGCTGCGGCGGCGCTAGCCCGGAGCTGATCGGCTGAGCCGCGCCGCAGGCCCGCACCGGGAGGACAGCATGACCGACCGCACCTACCGCGTCACCGAGATCGTCGGCACGTCGCCAGACGGCATCGAGGCCGCCATCCGAGGGGCGGTTGCGCCGGGCCTCGCAGACGCTGCGGCACCTCGACTGGTTCGAGGTGACCCAGGTCCGCGGTCAGATCGTTGACGGCGAGGTCGCGCACTACCAGGTCGGCCTCAAGGTCGGCTTCCGCCTCGAGGACGCCTGACCGCTGAGGGCCCGTCAGCTGGCCTGGCTGACCGACGACATGTTGAAGCCGTCGACCCGCAGCGGCGGCATCGCCGCCCGGGTGAAGTAGTCGCCCCACTCGCGCGGCAGCGTCTGCTCGGTGCCGCCGATCTCGGTGATCCGGCTGAGCATGCCGACCGGGCTCTCGTTGAACCTGAAGTTGTTCACCGCGCCGGTGACCTCGCCGTCTTCGACCAGGTAGACGCCGTCGCGGGTCAGCCCGGTCAGCAGCAGGGTCTGCGGGTCGACCTCGCGGATGTACCACAGGCAGGTCAGCAGCAGGCCGCGGCTGGTGCCGGCCGACCAGCTCGGCGAGTGACGCCGCCGGCACCAGGAGCCGCCAGGATCAGGTTGTCGATCGCGGGCGTGACCGGCTAGCCCGGACAGCCGGGCCGTATGACGGGTCTGGGTCAGCGCGGCCAGCGTCGCCGTCGGCGATCCAGTCGGTGCGCCCGAGCGGCAGGCCGTTGTCGAACACCGAGGAGTCCCGGCTGGAGGCGTGCGCGATGACGAACGGCGAGCACTGCAGGCCCGGGCGCGCCGGGTCGCTGCACAGCGAGAGCGGCAGGCTGGCCAGCCGCTCGCCGATCCTGGTGCCGCCGCCCGGCTTGCTGAACACCGTGCGGCCGTCCAGCGCGTCCTTGGCGCCCGCGCCGACCAGTACAGTAGATCGATCAGGTCGGCCACGGCCGTCGGCGGCAGCAGCGTCTCGTAGCGGCCCGCGGGCAGCTCGACCTAGCGCTGGGCCCAGGCGAGGCGCTGCGCCAGGCCGGCCTCCAGCGCGGCGACGTCGACGTCGGTGAAGTCGCGGGTGCCCGCGCCTGCCCAGGCGGACCTGGCCAGGTCGGCGGACTTCGCGTTGAGCTCGAGCCGTCCCGGCGGCTGATCGTGGCGCAGCCGCAGCCCGGCGGAGCTGCCGAGGAACGTCGACGTCAGCGCCGTGCTCGGCGAACCCGTAGAGCCTGCGCCCGGCGCCGCGCGGCCGTGTCGAACGCGCCGCCCAGGTCCCCGGCGAACCCGCTGAACACCCCGATCTGAGTGCTCGCCCGGCTCGTCGTCCCAGCCCGCTGCGGCCGCGGCTCGCCGCCGCATCGTCGGTCCGTGCCCAGCAGCGGCTGGCGTCCTCGGCCGGGCGAGCCCTCGGCCGCGGCCTGCTCGGCCTCGGCGACGATCTCGGCGATCTGGTCGTCCGCGCGACGCCCGGCGCGCGAGACCACGCCGACGCGGGCCCCGTCCGCGCTGCGGCTGACCGCGATGACCGTCAGCTGGCGGGAGCGCGAGACCCCGTTCGTGGTCAGCGTGTTGCCGGCCCAGCGCAGGTTCGCCGAGGAGGTCTCGTCGGCGATCACCACGCAGTCATCGCAGCGCGCGGCGGCCAGCGCCCGCTCGACGGCGTCCTGCGGCGAGTTCGCGCTCATGCGCCTGCCTCTTCCGCGGTGTTGAGAATCCGGACTGCCCCGCATGAGCGACCGCCGGGCAGCCGTGGCTGACCGGCGCGACCTGGCCGGGCTGGCCCTTGCCGCAGTTGAACGCGCCGCCGAGCACGTAGGTCTGCGGGCCGCCGACCGCCTCCATGGAGTTCCAGAAGTCCGTCGTCGTGGCCTGGTAGGCCACGTCCCGCAGCTGGCCGGCCAGCCGGCCGTTGGGGATCCGGAAGAACCGCTGCCCGGTGAACTGGAAGTTGTACCGCTGCATGTCGATCGACCAGCTCTTGTCGCCGACGATGTAGATGCCCGTCGGTCACGCCGGCGATCAGCTCGGCGGTGGACGGGCCGCCCTGCGGCGGGCTGCAGCGAGACGTTGGCCATCCGCTGGATCGGCATGTGGCCGGGGGAGTCGGCGAACGCGCAGCCGTTCGACCGGCCGAGCCCGCTTCAGCTGCGCGATCCGCGCGGTCCAGCTGGTAGCCGGTCAGCACGCCGCCGGAGATCAGGTCCCAGGACTGGGCCCGCGACGCCCTCGTCGTCGTAGCCGACCGTGGCCAGGCCGTGCTCGGCGGTCCGGTCGCCGGTGACGTGCATCAGCGGCGAGCCGTACTGCAGGCTGCCCAGCTTGTCGAGGGTGGCGAACGAGGTCCCCGCGTAGGCCGCCTCGTAGCCGAGCGCCCGGTCGAGCTCGGTCGCGTGCCCGATCGACTCGTGGATGGTCAGCAACAGGTTGGACGGGTCGATCACCAGGTCGTAGCGGCCCGCCTGGACCGACGGCGCGGCCAGCTTCTCGGCCAGCAGCTCCGGCATCTCGGCCAGCTCGGCGTCGAAGTCCCAGCCGGTCCCGGTCAGGTACTCGTAGCCGCGGCCGGCCGGCGGGGCCAGCGTGCGCATGGTCTCGAACCGGCCGTCTGCGCTCCACCGCGACCGCGGTGAGCGACCGGGTGCAGCCGCACCCGCTGCTGGGTCGCGGTGGTCGCCGCCGTCGGTGTAGAACTTGCATTCCTTGACCTGCGAGCAGCGACGCGTCCACGTGGTCGATCGCCGGGCTGGCCAGCAGCCGCGCGCTCCAGTCGGCCAGCAGCGCGATCTTGTCCGCGACGCTGACGCTGAACGGATCGACCTCGTAGGCGGAGACCCAGCTGACGTCGCCGTAGGCGCGGCTCGGCGGCCAGCTCGATCGGCTCGGTGTTGATCGCCGCGGCGACCCTGGCCACGTCGACGGCCTCGGCTGGCCGCGCGCACCGCCGCCTGCGGCGGTCAGGTCGACGGCGGACGGCGAAACCCCAGGTGCCGTCCACGCACGACCCGGACGGCCAGGCCGAGCTCGTCGGAATCGATCAGGGTCTCCAGGTGGCCGTCGGACAGCCCGATCTGCTGCCCCGTGATGCGCTCGGCACGGAAGTCGGCGTGCTCGGCGCCCAGCTCCGGGCGCGGCTGCAGCGCGGCGTCGGCCAGCTCGCGCAGCGGGTAGGCGGTGAACTCCGGATCGATCTGGTTGTGGTCGCACGAGTCGCCAACCTATCCCGCGCTGCGGCGCCGCGGGCCGCCCGGTACGCTCGCTCGCGACCGCGTTCAGCACTGCGGCCGGGTTCGTCCGTCCCGGCCCGGCGCGGCAGGCGAGATCAGGAGGCTGGAGCGCGATGGGCCGTTCCGTCCTTGTCACCGGCGGTAACCGCGGCATCGGGCTGGCTATCGCCCGCCGCCTGGCCGGTGACGGCGACAATGTCGTGGTGACCTCCCGGTCCGGCGAGCCGGTCGAGGGCCTGACCGTCGCCGCCTGCGACGTGCGGGACCAGCGCCCGGTCGACGCGGCGTTCAAGGCGGCGGAGGAGGCGCACGGCCCGGTCGAGGTGCTGGTCGCCAACGCCGGCATCACCAGGGACCAGCTGCTCGCGCTGATGAGCGAGGACGACTTCGCCGACGTGATCGACACCAACCTGACCGGGCGCCTACCGGGTGGCCAAGCGGGCCGTCCGCGGCATGATCAGGATGCGCCGCGGCCGGATCATCTTCATCTCCTCGGTGGTCGGCCTGCTCGGCTCGGGCGGCCAGGCGAACTACGCGGCGTCCAAGGCCGGCCTGGTCGGCCTGGCCCGGTCGCTGGCGCGCGAGCTGGCCAGCCGGGACATCACCGTCAACGTCGTGGCGCCCGGCTTCGTGGACACCGACATGACCGCGGTCCTGCCCGAGGACCAGCGCAAGGCCATCCTGGCCGGGGTGCCGCTCGGCCGCTACGCCGAGCCGGCCGAGGTCGCGGCGGCCGTCGCGTTCCTGGCCGAGCGCCGACGCGGGCTACATCACCGGCGCCGTCATCCCGGTCGACGGCGGCCTCGGCATGGGCCACTGAGAGCGGGCCATCGTTCCCGCACAAGGACAGGAAGGTGGCAGCGATGGGAATCCTTGACGGCAAGCGGATCCTGGTCGCCGGGCGTGCTCACCGACGCCTCGATCGCCTTCCACGTGGCCCGGATCGCGCAGCAGGAGGGCGCGACCGTGGTGCTGACCGGCTACGGCGCGGCTCAGCCTGGTGCGAGCGGATCGCCAAGCGGCTGCCCGAGCCCGCCGCCGGTGCTCGAGCTCGACGTCACCGACACCGGCGCAGCTCGGCTCGCTGGCCGACCGCGTCCGCGAGCACGTGGACGGGCTGGACGGCGTGGTGCACGGCATCGGCATCGCGCCCGGCGACCGCGCTCGGCGGCAACTTCCTGCAGACGCCGTGGCCGGACGTGGCCGACGGCGCTGCACGTGTCGACGTTCTCGCTGAAGTCGCTGGCCGATGGCCGCGCTGCCGCTGATGCGGCCGGGCGGCGCGATCGTCGGCATGGACTTCGACGCCAGCCGTCGCCTGGCCGGCCTACGACTGGATGGGCGTGGCCAAGGCCGCGCCTGGAGTCGACCGCCCGCTACCTGGCCCGCGACCTCGGGCCGCAGGGCATCCGGGTGAACCTGATGGCGGCCGGGCCGCTGCGGACCATGGCGGCCAAGAGCATCCCCGGCTTCGACCAGTTCGAGGACGTCTGGGCCGAGCGCGCGCCGCTCGGCTGGGACCTGACCAACCCCGAGCCCGCCGCGCGCGCCTGCGTGGCGCTGCTGTCGGACTGGTTCCCGGCCACCACCGGCGAGATCGTGCACGTCGACGGCGGCGTGCACGCGATCGGCGTCTGACAGGCATCAGGACGGGAACGAGGCCGCCGCCGCCGCGGCCTCCAGCAGCCGCGCGGCCTGCTGAGTTCGCGGGCCCGGCCTGCCTGAGCAGCCGGCCGTCTTGTCGCCCGGCGCGCTGAGCCTGATAATCCTGCTGTGGCACCGGACGACATCGCCGCAGCCGGGCCCGCGCAGGTCCGGGTTTCTGACGCTGAGCGCGAGCAGGCGCTGGCCGAGCTTCGCGAGGGCTTCGCCGCGGGCAGGCTGACGCATGACACCTTCAGCTACCGGGTCGGCGAGGTGCTGCGCGCCCGCGCGAGCGGAGAGCTGCGCGTCCTGGTCGCCGATCTGCCAAGGCCGCGCCGGCTCGGCGCGGCCGCCAGGCGCGCGACCCGCCAGGCCACCCGGCGGGCACTGCGGGCGGCCGACCGCTGGCTGCGCGGCTGGCCGCCGGTGCTGACCCTCCCGGCCGGGTCACAGCCCCGCTTCACCATCGGCCGCGAGACCGACTGCGACATGACGCTCGCCGACGAGACAGTCTCGCGCTGGCACGCCAGCCTGGAGCGGGCTGCCGGCGGCTGGCTGCTGGCCGACCTCGGCTCGATGAACGGGACGCGGCTGAACGGCTGGCGTGTCCGCGCGCCGATGCCGGTGCGACCCGGCGACCTGGTCTCGTTCGGCGCCGTCACGTTCGTGCTGGCCGATCGCCCGTAACCGGCAGGCATCCGGCGCGTCCGCGGCCGGGACGCGCGGAGTGACCGGTCCGCGCGCATCGCTAGAGTCAGGTGATGGACGTGCTGACATGACGATGGCGGGCCGATGAGGATGGCAGGCCGATGACGATGGCAGGGCTATGACGGCGGTGGGGATATGACGGTGGTGCTGATCGTCCGGCACGGCCTGACGTCCACGACCGGCAAGGCCCTGACGGGCTGGCTGCCCGGCATCTCGCTGGACGACCGGGGCCGGGCTCAGGCCGAGGCGGTCGCTGAGCGGCTGGCCCGGCTCCCGCTGGCCGCCGTCGTGAGCAGCCCCCTGGAGCGCTGCGTGCAGACCGCGACGGCCATCGCCGAGCGGTCAGGCTGATCCGATGCAGGTCCTCACCGATGACCGGCTGGGCGAGTGCAAGTACGGCGACTGGACCGGGCAGCCGCTGCGCAAGCTCTCGCGCGACCCGCTGTGGCGGGTGGTGCAGGCACATCCGAGCGCGGTGACCTTTCCCGGCCCGGACGGCGAGTCCATGAGCGGCATGCAGCAGCGCGCGGTCACCGCCATCCGCGACTGGAACGACAAGCTGGGCAAGGACGCGACGTACCTGGTCTGCTCGCACGGCGACGTGATCAAGGCGATCCTGGCCGACGCGCTCGGCATGCACCTGGACATGTCCCAGCGGATCCAGGTGGACCCCTGCTCGCTGAGCATCATCAGGTACACGACGCTGCGGCCGTTCGTGCTGCGGGTGAACGACACCGGCACGGACGCGGCGGCACTGAGCGGCCTGGTGCACGCGCCCGCGACGGCCGGGGCCGGAGGCCGAGGCCGACGCGCAGATCGGCGGCGGAGCCGGTGGCGCGGACAGCTAGCCTGCCAGAGCCGGGCGGAAGCGGGACAAGGCCGCCCGGTTACCTCGGCAACCGGCTGCGGGCAACGAGCCTGGCGCCGGTAGCCTGACTGTGGACCGGGCTGGCAGGCACCAGCTTGCGGCCAGTCAGCGCGCGGGCAGCTTCGGCGCGGGAGGATAGGCGCGGGAGGATAGGGGTCATGCCGGTCTACTCGTACGACCCGCCGGAGCGATTCGTGGCGGGCACTGTCGGGCAGCCAGGAGAACGGACGTTCTACCTGCAGGCGACGGTGGGCAGCAGGGTCACGAGCGTGGCGCTGGAGAAGGGCCAGGTGAGCCAGCTGGCCGAGCGGCTCGATGAGCTGCTGGACGAGGTGGCGCGGCGTACCGGCGCGAACTCGGGCGCCAGCCTGCTGCCGGACGTCGACGACGGCCCGCTCGACCTGCCGCTGACGGAGGACTTCCGCGTCGGCGCGATCGCGCTGGCCTGGGACCACGACGGCGAGCGCGTCATCATCGAGGCGCAGGAGGAGAGCGAGGAGCCGCTCGAGCCGCTGGCCGACGACGTGCCCGATGACGGCCCGGCCGTGCTGCGGGTGCGGATTACCGCTGATGCCGCCCGCGCGTTCTCCCGCCGTGCCATCAAGGTCGTCAACCAGGGCCGGCCGCCGTGCCCGCTGTGCGGCCTGCCGCTCGACCCTGCCGGTCACGTGTGCCCGCGGCAGAACGGGCACCGGGTCGGGCATGGCTGATGCGTCAGCTGCCAGCAGGGCGAGACGGGAGCGGCGGGCCAGGGCCGCCCGGACGCCGGCCCCCGGTCCGCCCGGCCGGCGCCCGGCCGGACGCGGCAGCCAGGACGCCGGCAGCCGGGACGGGGGCAGCCAGGATGCGGCCGGCCTGAGCCCGGCCGCTAACCCGGACGAGGCGGCCAGCCTGCGGCTGCTCGAGACCGGGACACTGGAAGTGCAGGGACGGCTGGTCGATGCCTCGAACGCGACCATGTACTGCACGATCAGCGCTGACGGCGCTGAGGCGGCCTGCGTGTACAAGCCGGTCGCGGGGGAGCGGCCGCTCTGGGACTTCCCGGACGGGACGCTGGCCGGCCGGGAGATCGCCGCCTACCTGGTGTCGCGGGCCGGCGGCTGGAACGTGGTGCCGCCGACGGTGTACCGCGATGGCCCGTTCGGTCCGGGCATGTGCCAGCTCTGGATCGACGCGGACGAGACCGTCGACCTGGTGGAACTGGCCCGCAGCGCCGATGCCAGGCTGCGGCAGATGGCGGTCTTCGACGCGGTGGTGAACAACGCCGACCGCAAGATCGGCCACCTGCTGCCCGTGGCCAGCGGCCAGCTCTACGGCTGTGATCACGGCGTGTGCTTCTCCGCCGAGTACAAGCTGCGCACGGTCCTGTGGCAGTGGCGGGGCAAGAAGCTGACCGCGGCCGCGGTCGACGCGCTGCGGCGCTCGCACGAGTCGCTGACATCCGGGGACCTCGCAGCCGAGCTGCACAGCTGGCTGACCCCTGCCGAGGTGACCGCGACGGTCCGGCGCACCGAGCGGCTGCTCGCGCTCCAGACGCATCCCTATCCGCCGACCGACTGGCCGGCGGTGCCCTGGCCGCCGATCTAGCTAACGGGCGCGGATGTGGCTAGCGGCCGCCGATGTGGCTAGCGGCCGCAAGGCGGCTAGCGGCCGCCGTGCTCGCCCCGGTCGCCGCGCCGGCGCAGGTACCGCTCGAACTCGCGGGCGATCGCGTCACCGCTGGCCTCCGGCAGCTCGGTAGCGTCCTTGGCCTCCTCGAGGCTGCGCACGTACTCGGCCACGTCGCTGTCCTGCTCGGCCAGCTCGTCCACGCCTCGTTCCCACGCCCTGGCCTCGGCGGGCAGGTCGGCCAGCGGCAGCGAGATGTCCAGGACATCCTCGACGCTGCGCAGCAGGGCGAGCGTGGCCTTGGGACTCGGCGGCTGGGCGACGTAGTGCGGCACGGCTGCCCACAGCGAGACTGACGGCATCCCGGCCGTCGCGCAGGCCTGCTGCAGCACGCCGACGATGCCGGTCGGGCCCTTGTAGTCCACCGGCTCGACGTGCAGCTGCGCGGCCAGCTCTGCCCCCGACGTGGCGGCGGTGACCTGCAGGGGCCTGGTGTGCGGGGAGTCGGCGAGCAGCGCGCCCAGCAGGATGACCAGCTCGACGCCGAGGTCGGTGAACGCCGTCACCAGCTCTGCGGTGAACCCGCGCCAGCGCATGTTCGGCTCGATGCCCTGCAGCAGAATCAGGTCCCTGCCCGCTTCCGGCGGCCGGGCGATGGCGAGCCTGGTGGTCGGCCAGACGAGCTCCTCGGCCTGTCCCTCGGTCACCTCCATCACAGGCCTGGTGACCTGGAAGTCGTAGTAGTCCTCCGGGTCGATCTCCCCGACGGCCTTGGCATCCCAGGCCGCGGACAACTGGCTGATCGCGCTGCTGGCGGCTTCGCCAGCGTCGTTCCAGCCCTCGAAGGCAGCGATAAGCGCAGGCGAGGTGAGTTTGCCAACAGCGTCGAGCTCGATCGCCAGCCACCTCCCTTCGTTCGCGCGCGACCGTGTCGGCCCGCAGCCGTCCCGGCCGGGCCGGTTAGGTCAAGCCTATGTTCAAAGACCACCGGCGGGGAAAGGACGGGCTTCCCTGCGGGGCGGACAGGCCTCTTCCCTAGGATGTGTGATCATGTCTCGATCTGGGCAGCCGCCCGCCCAATCCGGGCCAGTCGCGGCCGCGGACCCCGGCAGCCCGGCCGGGCTTGATGCGGTCCTGCAGGCCGTCATGTTCGACATGGACGGGCTGCTGGTCGATTCCGAGCCGCTGTGGTTCGAGGCGGAGAACGCGGTCATGGGCCGCCTCGGCGGTGCCTGGTCCGCCGCTGACCAGCATGTGCTGGTGGGCGGCTCGATGGAGACCACGGTCGCCTACCTGCTGAGCAAGGCAGCGACGCCCGCCGAGCCCGCCGACGTCGCCGCCTGGCTGGTCGCGGAAATGGTGGCGCTGCTGTCCGCCCGGCCGCTGCCGGTGCTGCCCGGCACCCTCGACCTGCTCGCCGAGGTCAGGTCGGCCGGCCTGCCGCACGCGCTGGTGACATCGTCGGAGCCCGAAATCGTCAGCGCGGTCCTTGGCCGGCTGGGAGCCGGGACCTTTCCCGTGGTCGTCTGCGCGGCCGATGTCGCGCACGCCAAGCCCGATCCCGAGGGCTACCTGCTGGCCGCGGCCAGGCTCGGCGCGGAGCCAGGTTCCTGCATCGCGCTGGAGGACTCAGGCAACGGCGTCACGGCGGCGGAGGCGGCCGGCTATCGCGTCGTGGCAGTGCCGAGCGTGGTGCCGGTGCCAGGCCGGCCAGGACGCCCGGTGCTGAGCTCACTGGCCGGCGTCGCGCTGGCCGAGCTGGCCGCGCTGACCGGGCTCAGGCTGCCCTGACCGCGCGGCCTGGCAGCGCCGCAGGGCCCCGAATATGTGCGACAATGAACCTGATCACGCCTAAGGCCGCGCGCTAGCGATCCGGCCACGAGGGGAGGCGAGAGTGAGCACCTGGCTGAGCTTCGTCACCGGCAGCTGGGCAGGCCCAGTCTGCCTGGCTGTGACAGTTGTCGGACTTGTCCTGAGTGTCGTCGCCTGGCGCCGCAAGGGCGCTCGCAGCGGCATCAGGGGCATGGCCTGGTCGCTGCTGCCGCTGGCGGTGTACCTGCTGCACGCGCTGGCGCTGGTCGGCCGGCTCGTTGCGGCCGTCGTAGCCTTCGCGGGCAGTTTCATCTTCTCGCCTAAAGCCTGGCTCGGCGTCATCCTGATCGGCATCGCGGTGGTGCTGTTCCTGGTCTCCGGCGGCATCCCGCTGGTCGGCTCGCGTAAGCGGCGGGAGAAGAAGAAGGAGCGCGCGCTTGCTCAGCGCAGCGCCGCCGGCGGTATACCACCGGCAGCGCTCCGGCCGTCCGGGCCAGCCGCAAGCAGCCCGCCGTCCCGGCTGATGACGACGATCTGAGCGACGTTCGCGACATCCTGAAGCGCCACGGGATCAGCTGAGCCGGCCGCGGAAGCACATCCGTGGTGCGATTGCTGTCGCTATAGCAGCAGCAAACGAGCCACAGACCTGTGAATCAGTCAGCGGCTGGCGCTGTCGCCCGCTCTGCTGCCCCGGCATCGGTCAGCGGCTGGTCGAGGCTCAGCGGGTGGTGGCAGGCCGCGAGGTGGCCAGCACTGCCGTGCAGGACGAGTGGCGGCTCGTCAGTCGTGCAGATCTGCGTGGCGTACCGGCAGCGCGGATGGAACCGGCAGCCAGAGGGCGGCGATATCGGGCTCGGCACGTCGCCTTCCAGCACGATCCGCTGGCGGCTGGCGGACAGATCGGGATCGGGGACCGGCACCGCTGACAGCAGCGCCTCGGTGTAGGGATGCACCGGGCGCTGGTACAGCTCCTCGGCCGGCGAGATCTCCACGATCTTGCCGAGGTACATGACCGCGATGCGGTCGGACACGTGCCGGACGACCCCGAGGTCGTGGGCGATGAAGATGTAGGTGAGCCCGAGCTCGTCCTGCAGGTCGTCCAGCAGGTTGATGACCTGCGCGCGGATTGACACGTCGAGCGCCGACACCGGCTCGTCGGCGATGACGAGCTTGGGCTTGAGCGCCAGGGCGCGGGCCACGCCGATCCGCTGCCGCTGGCCGCCGGAGAACTCGTGCGGATAGCGGTTGATGTGCTCGGCCGACAGCCCGACGAGGTCGAGCAGCTCGGCAACCCGCTTCTTGATCTGGTCGCGGCTGCCAGCCCGGTGGATACGGAGCGGGTCAGCGATGATGGTGCCGACCCGCTTGCGCGGGTTCAGCGAGGCGTACGGATCCTGGAAGACCATCTGCAGATCGCGCCGGACCGGGCGGAGCTGGCGCCGCGAGTACTGCGAGATGTCAGCGCCCTCGAACGTCAGCGTTCCGCTGGTGATGTCGTACAGCCGGGCGATGCACCGCGCGAGCGTCGACTTGCCGCAGCCGGACTCGCCGACCAGGCCGAGCGTCTCGCCTGCCCGCAGCTCGAAGCTCACGTCGTCGACGGCGTGCACGCGGGCGATCTCCCGCTGGATCAGGATGCCGCTGCGGATGGGGAAGTACTTCTTGAGATGGTCCGCCCGCAGCAGTACCTCGCCCTCAGCGACCTCCGGTCCCGCCTCCAGGACCGGCAGTTCCGCTGCCTCGTCGGTCACGGCCTCTCCTCCACGAGCTCAGGGTGGATCGTCCGGTCCCGGCGGTCCTGCTTCTGCTGACGGCTCAGGTGGCAGGCGTCCAGGTGCCCGTTGCCCAGCCTGTCCTGAAGCTCCGGCCGCTCGGTGCACCGGTCGAACCTGTGGGCGCAGCGGTCGCCGAATGCGCAGCCGGCGGGCAGTCGCATCAGGGACGGCGGTGATCCGGGAATCGCGGCCAGCCGCCGCGGCCGCGGCCGGTCGAGCCTCGCGATCGAGCCGAGCAGCCCCCAGGTGTAGGGGTGCTGCGGGTCGTAGAACAGGTCACGCTGCGTTCCCTGCTCGATGATCCTGCCCGCGTACATGACGGCGATGCGGTCCGCCATGTCAGCCACGACCCCCATGTCGTGCGTGATCAGCACGACCGCGGTGCCGAAGTCGTCCTTGAGCTTCCTGATGAGGCTGAGGATCTGGGCCTGGATCGTGACGTCCAGCGCGGTGGTCGGCTCGTCGGCAATCAGCACGTCCGGGTTGCAGGAGACGGCCATCGCGATCATCACGCGCTGGCGCATGCCGCCGGAGAACTGGTGCGGATAGGCGTCGACGCGCTCGCGCGCGTTCGGGATGCCCACCGAGGCGAGCAGCTCGATCGCCCGGTCGCGGGCGGCGTGCTTGCTGACCTTCTCGTGCTCGCGGATCTGCTCCTCGATCTGCCAGCCCACCTTGTAGACCGGGTTCAGCGAGGTCATCGGGTCCTGGAAGATCATCCCGATGCCCGAGCCGCGGATCGAGCGGATCTGGCTCTGGGAGAGCGACATCAGGTCGGTGCCCTTGTAGATGACCTCGCCCTCGAACTGGGCATTGGGATCGGTGATGAGGCGCATCACCGACATCATCGTCACGCTCTTGCCGGAGCCCGACTCGCCCACGATGCCGAGCGTCTCGCCCTGGTTCAGCGTGGCGTTCACGCCGTCCACCGCGCGTACCAGGCCGTCGTCGGTCCTGAAGGTGACTTTGAGGTCGCGAATCTCCAGCAGCGGATCTGCCATCAGGTGGGCCGCACTCTCGGGTCGAGCCAGGCGTAGCCGATATCCACCAGGGCGTTCAGCAGCACGATGAAGAACGCTCCGTAGATGACGACCGCCATGATCGTGGGAAGGTCGAGGTTCTGCAGAGCCTGCCAGGTCAGGAAGCCGACGCCGTGGATGCCGAACACCACCTCGGTGAGGATCGCGCCGCCGCCGACCAGGGCGCCGAAGTCCAGGCCGAACAGGCTGACGAAGGTGATCATCGACGTGCGCAGCGTGTGCCGCATCAGCACCCGCCGCTCGGACAGGCCCTTCGCCCGCGCGGTCCGGATGTAGTCCTCGCTCTGGATTTCCAGCAGGTTGGCCCGCAGCACCCGGGCGTACAGCCCGATATACAGGATCGACAGGGTGATCCAGGGGAACACCAGTCCCTGGAACCACAGCAGCGGGCTGGTGGTGAACGGGGTATAGCCCAGCGGCGGGACCCAGCTGAATACGAACGTGTTATGCAGGCGGCCCTGCGTGACCAGGTTGCAGACCTGGCCCAGCCAGAAGACGGGAGTGGAGACGCCGATCAGCGCGAGGATCATCAGGATCGGGTCGTAGACGGTCCCGCGCAGCCGCGCGGCGGTGACGCCCATGAGGATGGCCACCACGATCCAGATCACCGCCGCGCCGAAGACCAGGGACAGCGTTGCGGGGGCGGCCGCGAAGATCTCGGGGATTACCAGCTCGCCCTGATCGGAGTAGGACACCAGGTTGCGGGTGATGAAGATCCGCTTCATCATCAGGCCGTACTGGACGAACAGCGGCCGGTTCAGCCCGAGCTGAATCCGGACCTCGTTCAGGACCTGCGGGCTCGGATTACGGCCGGCCAGGGCTCGCGCCGGATCCACGCCCGGCGTCTTGAAGAAGATGACGAAGACGACGACCGTGATCACGAACATCACGACCACGGTCCACAGCAGCCGCCGCACGATGAAAGTCAGCATGAGCGCCGCCCGGCGCCAGGCAGGACCATGGCTACACCCGTACCTTGGCGCGTGGATCGAGTGCGTCCCGGACGCCGTCGCCGAGCACGTTCAGCGCCAGCACGGTCAGCACGATCATGATTCCGGGCGCGAGCGAGACCCACGGCCGGGTATACAGCAGATCCTGTCCGTCGGAAATGATGGTGCCCCAGCTGACATTGGGCGGCTGCACGCCGACGGACAGATACGACAGTGCGGACTCGGTCAGGATCGTCGTCGCGATCATCAGCGGCAGCAGGACGATGACCGTCGACACGACGTTGGGCAGGATCTCGGCGAAGATCAGCCGGAAGTTCGACGCGCCCTGCGCGATCGAGGCCTCGACAAACTCCTTGTTCACCACCGAGAGCACCTGACCGCGGACCGGCCGGTACACGTACGGCACGTAGATGAAGGCGATGATGACCGTGGGTGTCCACAGGCTCGTGGCGCTGACATGCAGAAACCCGACTTGCAGGCCGTTGGAGTGCGTCAGGAGCTCGGTCGCGATCGAGATCGCGAGCAGGTAGACGGGGAACGCCCAGATCACGTCCATCAGCCGGGACAGGATGGCATCGGTCACGCCGCCGAAGAAGCCCGCGATGAGCGCGACCACGGTCGCCACGATGCAGCACAGCACCGCTGAGCAGATCCCGATCTGCAGCGAGGCACGGCCGCCGTACAGCACCAGCGCCGCCACGTCCCGGCCAAGACCGTCAGCGCCGAGGAAGTAGTGACTGAAATCCCAGGTCGGTCCGATGGGCGTCTCGCCGAGCTTGAGCAGCCCGCCGCCCTCCTGCATGACGGGCACGACCTTGCCGTGCACGACGGTCGTGCCGTTCAGGTTGGGACTCAGCACGTTCCCGTCGTGCGCCACGTGGTGCGCGTACAGCGGCGCTGCCAGGCAGACGATGACGATCAGCAGGAAGAGGCCCAGCGCGGCGAGCGCGATGCGGTTGCGCCGGAGCCTTCGCCAGGCCAGCGCCCACGGGCTGCGGCCGGCCGCAGCCGACCGCAGCTCCGAGGTCTGTACCTGCTCGATCAGAGCAGCCATTAACTGGTCTCCGCCAGGGTCGCGGCGCCTACTTCGAAAGCCACAGCTGGTCGATCAGGATGTACCACTGCGGATTCCACTCGTAGCCGTGCACGTCCTTGGCCAGGAAGTCGATCTGCTTGGGGTTGTACAGGTCGACCCAGGGCGCCTGCAGTGTGTCCTCGTGGTCGATCTGAGTCCACAGGGCGGACGCCCCGCTCGGGTTGGTGGCCTCCTCCGACTCGGCCTGGCTGATCTGCTTCTGGATGCTCGGATCGCAGAAGGCGGCGATGTTCGGGCTGGCGTCGCTGTTCTTGGCAATGCTGCCGCAGCCGAGCAGCACGTTGAGGAAGTCAGACGGCGCGGGGTAGTCCTGGTACCAGGCCGACCAGGCGACGTTCCACTTGCTCGAGTTCGCCGAGTTCTGCACGAACGGGTACTGCGCGGCCGCCGTGAGGAGCTGGGTGCTCGCCTTGTAGCCGATGGAGTCCAGGTCGGACACCATCTGCTCGGCCAGCTCTGTGCCGACCTGGTCGTTGGTCCCGTTCACGACGACCTTGTCGCCGAGGGTGCCGGAGGCCTTGACCAGGGCCTTCGCCTTGGCCAGGTTCGGTGCTGACCAGACCGTCTGCGAGCCGGCGGTGTACGGGCAGTACGCCTTGTAGGACGGGAAGTTGGGCGGCAGGATCTGGCAGGCCGGCACGGCCAGCGACGGGCCGCCGGCGATCTTGACGTACGCGGAGCGGTTGGCCGCGTAGTTGATGGCCTGGCGGGCGTCCAGGTTGTTGAACGGCGGGCGGCGGGTGTTGAGCGCCATGTACCAGTCAGCGGTGAGCGTGTTGACGTGGACCTGACTGGCGTACTGAGAGCTGTTGAGCGTCGAGAGCTGGTCGGACGGGATCTGGTCGCCGTCGAAGACCTCGTCGGCCTCGCCGTTCTGCACCTCGGTCACCTCGTCCGAGACCGGCAGGCCGTACTTCTCGATGATCTCGTTCGGGTAGCCGGCGGCTGGGCCACCTTGCTCCAGACGTGGAAGTAGGGGTTGCGGACCAGCACCGCCTCGGTGTTGGGGTTGTAGGACTTCCACATGTACGGGCCGGTGCCGGGCGGCACGTTATTGCCCGTGAGGTGCATGGAGGTGTTTGCCGGGACCGCGAACGCGAACGGAAGCGCCAGCTGGTCCATCAGCTCCGGATCCGGCGCCGACAGGTTGATCGTCAGCGTGTAATTCGAGTCGTTGGCGACAACGCCCTTGCTGAGATCACAGCCCTTGGTGGAGCATGCGCTAGCGCCGATGATGCCGGAGTAGAAACCAGGATTGCCGCCGGGAACGGTGAACTGGCGCTCGAAAGTGGTGAGGAAGTCGCTGGGCTTCAGCACCTGCCCGTTGGAGAACTTGATGCCGCGGCGAACGTGGAAGAGGTAGGTCTTTCCGCCGTTGGTCGGCACCGGGATGGAGGTGGCCAGGTCTGGCACGATCTTGGTGCCCGCAACGCCGCCGACGCGCGCGAAGGCGGTCAGGCCATCGTGAGTGTTGATCAGCAGCTGCCATTCCTCAAGCGTGTAGTTCTGCGCAGGATCCGCGACACCGAACGCCGAGTTCGCCAGAATCGTGAAGGTACCGCCCGCCTGACCGGACGTCGAGCTGCTGGAATTGCTCGACGGACCGGAGCTGCTGCCGCAGCCCGCGGCAGCCAGGGCAACTACGGCAAGAGCAGCTATGCTCCCGAGTCCAGTCGGCAGGCCGGCCCGGTTAGCAACTTTTGACAACATCTGTCTCATCTGGTGCCTCCTTAACGGGAAGTTATACTGTGTGGAGGCCTCATCCGGAAGTGAACTGCGATAACGCTTTGGCACATGATCTGGCGCTTTCGCGCGGATGTGAAGTGAGCAGGTCCGCCGCGTTACCTAGGTGTTTCCGCGCTCGAGGGAGCCGGCCGTGCTGAGACACGGGCGCGGCGCCCTCGCGGCGCTGGCGGCAGTCCTGGCACTCGCGGTAGCCGGCCTGCTCCTCCAGCGGCCCGGCCCGGCCCGCGCCGCACGCCCGGCCGCTCATCATCCGCCACGGCCGGCCGCATCGGCTTACAACCAGGGCCTGAGCGCCGTGGTGCGTCCCTCTGCCGTGCGCGGCGGCACGCTGACCCTGGACCTGGCCGGCAGTCCTGACTCGCTTGATTACCAGGACACGAACGAGCCTTTCGTCTGGGATCTCGCCCGGCTCTACTCCATCCAGCTGCTGACCTACCGGTCCTGCCCCGGCGCCTGCGGCCGCGAGCTCGTGCCCGACCTGGCGACCAGTCTCGGGCAGGTCAGCGATCACGGTCTTGTGTGGACCTATCACCTGCGCCCCGGCGTGCGGTTCCAGAACGGCCAGGCCATCACGGCTGCCGACGTCAAGTACGGCATCGAGCGCAGCTACGCCAGGGCCGTGCTGCCGTATGGTCCTGGCTTCTTCCAGCCGCTGCTGGCCGATCCCGGCTACCCGGGTCCGTACGCCGATCCCGGCGGCACGCTCACCTCCATCACCACGCCAGGGCCGGCCACGATCCAGTTCCACCTGCTGGCGCCGTTCGCGGACTTCGACTACGTCGCGGCCTCCATCCAGTGCACGCCGGTCCCGCCCGGCTGGGACAGCGGCCGGCACCGAGGCGCCAGCTTCCAGCTGGATCCGATCTCCTCCGGCCCGTACGAGTTCCAGAGTTACGCGCCGGGCCGCCGCCTGGTCCTGGTCCCGAATCCGTACTGGACGGCTGCCGATGACCCGCAGGTCCGGCAGCTGCCCGCCAGGATCGTCGTCAGCATGGGCAGCACCCCGGCCGCTGTGGACGCGAGCCTGCTGGCGGGCACAGCCGACGCTGATCTCGGCGGCACCGGGCTGCAGGGCCCCGCGGCCGCGTCGGTCCTGGCCTCGCCAGCGCTGAAGTCGAATGCCGATGATGCCCTGAGCGGACTAGTGACGTTCGCCTACCTCAACGTCCGACTGATCCCGGATGTGCACTGCCGGGCGGCCATCGAGTACGCGGCCGACAAGTCCGCACTGCAGTCGGCCTACGGCGGACCGGCGGCAGCCGCCATCGCGAGCACGCTCCTGCCGCCGGATGTAACCGGCTACCAGGAGTCGGATCCGTACGGAGCGCTGAGCACTCCAGGCGGCGCGGTCGCGGCCGCGAAGCAGCAGCTCAGGCTGTGCGGCAAGGCGGGCGGGTTCACGACTGGCCTGGCCTACCCAGCCGGCCAGCCGCAGGCGGCTCGCGCCGCGGCAGACGCTCCGCCAGTCGCTTGCCAGCGCCGGGATCACTGTCCGGCTCGCCGGTTTCCCGGCCGCGAGCTACTACACCGCCTACGCCGGGAGCCCGTCCTACCTGGACGCACACGGCTTCGGTCTTGCCCTCGGCGACTGGCGCGCCGCGTGGCCGGACGGCTATGCCTTCCTGGACGAGCTGTCTGACGGCAGCGCGATCGCCTACAGCGGCAACGCGAACATCGCCCAGCTCGACGATCCGGTCATCAACGCGCTCTTCAGCCGGGCGGCGCGCGCAGGCAGCGCGGCAGCGGCGGCCGCGACCTGGCCGCGGATCGACGCCAGGATCATGGCCCTGGCCGCGATCCTGCCGATCAGCGACCAGCTGGTCCTGCTCTACCGGAACCCGCGCCTGACGAACGTGTACGTTGACCAGGCCTACGGGATGTACAACTACGCGGTGCTCGGCCTGGCGCCGCCGCGCTAAGCACGAAGGCGGATATACCAGGCTATATATTCTCCGCGCGCGGCGCCGGGACGGTCAGTCCCGGTGCGGCCGGAACTGGCCGGACTCGGGCAGTGCCGACTCGGGCAGTGCCTGGCTCGGGCCGGACTGCCTCGGGGAGTGTCGGCCCGGACTGGGCTGCCTCGGGCAGGACCGGCTCGGCCGCTGCCTCAGGCGGCGCTAGCTCGGGCAGGGGCGGCAACGGCGGCGGCGTACCGCCGTAGACCGGGCACAGCGACTGGTACGAGCACCAGTCGCAGAGCCGGCTCTGGCGCGGCCGCCAGTCCCCGGACGTGCGAGCCCGGTCGATGGCCTGCCACAGGGCGTTGATCTTGCGCTCGGTGGCGACCAGGTCCGCCTCGTCCGGCGCGTACCGCACGATCTCGCCATTGCCCAGGTAGATCAGCTGCAGGAGGCGGGGAATCGTGCCGCGGCGTCCGCCAGAGGACCACCGCGTAGAACTTCATCTGGAACAGGGCCCTCGCCTCGTACTCCTCGCGCGGGGCCGTGCCGGTCTTGTAGTCGACGATCCGGATCTCACCCGTCGGCGCGATATCCAGGCGGTCGATGTAGCCGCGCAGCGTCAGGCCAGACTCCAGCATGGTCCGCACCGACATCTCGCGGTGGGCGGGCTCGATCCGGGTGGGGTCCTCCAGGGTGAAGTAACGGTCGAGCATCTGGGCTGCCTCATCGAGCCAGGCCACCCGCTCCGCGTCGTCATCGAACAGGCCGGTCAGGGCCGGCTCCTCCGCCGCCAGCCGCTCCCACTGCGGTGCGAGCAGGGTGCGGGCGGCGGCCGGGGTCCGGCCGGCGGCCGGCTCGTCGAATAGCCGCTCGAGCACGGCATGCACCAGGGTGCCGCGGGCCGCTGCCGGGCTCGGGGGCTCTGGCAGGCGGTCAAGCACGCGGAACCGGTACAGCAGCGGACATGTCATGAAGTCAGCGGCGCGAGACGGTGACAGACTCGGGCCGGTTATCCGGACGTCGGCGTCCTGGTCTGAGCGTGCCGGATCGGCGGCACTCGCCCCGGATCCGGTTGCCGTCGCGCCGGCCGCGATGCCGAGCCCGGCGGGCGGGGTCGACTGCGCGTCCATCGCCGGGTCCGCACCGGAGCTGCCGGGGCCGGACGCACCGGGGGCGGCCGCGTCCAGAACCACGGCCGGCGGCTGCTCCGCGAGTGTGTCGCTCATGCAGGCAGACTAGGGCAGAGCTCTGACAGAAGAGCCCTGGCTGGCGGAGTCGGCGCGCCGGCGGGGCGCGGGCGTCGGGAGTGATCTGATGACGCTGTTTGCCGCGTAGCATCAATGCGTGGCAGGAGGACTCCAGCAGGACGACCCGCAGCAGGCGAGTCGGCCGGGCCAGGCGCAGCGTGGCCGGACGGACTCCAGGCTGGGAATTGTCATCGCGCGGCCGCTGGGCATCCCGGTGTTCGTCTCGCCGTACTGGTTTCTCGTCGCTGCAGTTCTCGTCGTCCTGTACTCCAACTCCGACACCCTGCCCGGCACCGTCCAGGGGTCAGTAGCCCGGTACCTGGTCGCCGTCGCCTTCGTGGTGCTGCTGTACCTGTCGGTCCTTGTGCACGAGCTGAGCCACTGCGTGGTTGCCATCAGCTTCAAGCTGCCGGTCCGGCGGATCCTGCTCTACCCGCTGGGCGGCTACTCCGAGATCGAGCAGGAACCGCAGACGCCCGGCCGTGAGTTCCTGGTGTCCGCGGCCGGCCCGGCAATGTCGCTGCTGCTCGCGGGGATCGGCCTGGGCGTCGATGCGCTGTTCAGCTTCCACGGCATCCCGCGGGTGCTGCTGGACCGCCTCATACTCGCCAATGCGGTCGTCGGCGTGTTCAACCTGCTGCCCGGTCTGCCGCTGGACGGCGGGCGCGTGCTGCGTGCCGGGCTCTGGAAGCTGACCGGCAAGAGCGGCTACTCCACGGAGCTGGCCGCGTGGGCCGGCCGGGTGATCGCCCTGGTGCTGGTCGCCCTCGTGCTGGTCTCGCCCGAGGGCGAGTTCGGCCTGGTCAGCGGCTACGGCATCTGGCTGGTCGCCGTTGCTGCCTTCATGTGGATGAGCGCCGGCCAGGCGCTGCGCTCGGCGCGGGTACGCGAGCGGCTGCCCGCCATTCAGGCACGGGCGCTCGCCAGGCGGGCGATCCCGATCCCGCCCAGCCTGCCGCTCGCCGAGGCGATCCGGCGGGCTGACCTCGCCCAGGCGCGGGCGCTGGTGGTCGTCGACCACGACGCCAAGCCGATCGCGATCGTGAACGAGGGCGCGGTCATCGCCACACCGGAGCAGCGGCGGCCGTGGATCGACGCCGGATCGCTGGCCAGGACGCTGGACCCGGACATGATCCTCTCGGCTGACCTGTCCGGCATGGACCTGATCGAGGCGGTGCGCAAGGCCCCGGCCTCTGAGTACCTGCTGGTGGAGCCGTCCGGTCAGGTCTACGGCGTGCTCGCGGCGACGCGACCTGGACCAGGCGTTCGCGGGCGCGAGGGTCTGACCTGCGCACGGGCGGAACGGCGCTAGCCTGTCAGCCGTGATCACGCATCCCCGCGGCCCGTTCGCGGCAGGCGACCAGGTGCAGCTGACGGACCCGAAGGGCCGCCAGCACCGGCTGGTGCTGAGTCCCGGCCGCGTGTTCCACACCCACCGCGGGAAGCTGGCGCACGACGACCTGATCGGCCAGCCGGAGGGGAGCCTGGTCACGTCCGCGGGCGGCACGCCCTATCTGGCGTTCCGGCCGCTGCTGGCTGATTACTCAGTGTCAATGGTGCGCGGCGCGGCCGTCGTGTACCCGAAGGACGCCGCGCAGATCGTGGGGCTGGCCGACATCTTTCCCGGCGCGCACGTCGTCGAGGCCGGGGCCGGGTCCGGCGCGCTGTCGTGCTGGCTGCTGCGCGCGGTCGGCGAGCAGGGCAGCGTGACCTCGTTCGAGCGGCGTCCCGACTTCGCCGAGATCGCCACCGCCAATGTCGAGCGGTACTTCGGCGGCCCGCATCCGGCCTGGCGGCTGATTGTCGGCGACCTGGTACCGGACGGCATCGCCGAGGCGGACCGCGTGGTGCTGGACATGCTCGCGCCGTGGGAGCATGTGGCCGCCGACTGCCGGGATGCTGATTCCCGGCGGGCTGGTGTGCTGCTACGTGGCGACCACGACGCAGCTCGCCAGGACCGTGACCGCGCTGCGCGAGCACGGCAGCTTCGCCGAGCCTGCCGCCTGGGAGACATTGCAGCGCGGCTGGCATGTCGACGGCCTCGCCGTCCGGCCCGAGCACCGGATGATCGGGCACACCGGATTCCTGATCACCGCGCGCAGGCTCGCGGACGGAGTCACCGCCCCGCCGCGTCGCCGCCGTCCGTCCAAGGGGGCGGAGGCGGCCGAGGCGGAGGCGGCCGAGGCGCGGCCTCAGGCGGAGGCGGCCGAGGCCGCGCAGATCGCCGGAGCGGCAGAGCTTGAGGCGGCGCAGGACGCGGGCGTTCCGGCTTCCCGCAGCGGATCCGCCGCGCCCGGACCGGAGCCGGAGGCCCTGTCCTCTTAGGGCGGAACTCCGCCCCCGAATCGGAGTCCGGCGAGGTGACAGGCCTGCGGACCTGGCCGCAGGGCACCCGCGCCAGTGCATCAGCTGGTCCCGGCGCCGGCCTGTGGGCCAGGCAACGTTGCCACCGGGGTCGAAGCGATGGAAGCTGCAGGAGGGACAGTCCGCTAAAGCAGGTAAACAGGCTGCGAGTTTTCCGGATCGTAACGCAGAATGCCGAGTCTGGGCCTGCCGCCAGGTTACGGATTGACCGTGGATAGGTAGGGTCTAGGTAACTCGGCTCTCAGGAGGGGGTGAGGGGCATGGCCTCTCGTGACGACAGCGTTCACTCGGGGCGGCACGATGACGAGGTCAAAGTCCTGACCACGCAGGTTTCCTTCCTCGAGGAGGAAGTCGCCGCCCTGCGCAGTCGTCTGGCCGACTCGCCGCGGCAAACGCATCTGCTGGAGCAGCGGCTGCGCGAAGCCGAGTCGAACCTCGCGGCCATCACCGGCCAGAACGAGCGGCTCGCCGGCACGCTGCGCGAGGCGCGTGACCAGATCATCGCGCTGAAGGAAGAGGTCGACCGGCTGGCGCAGCCGCCGAGTGGTTTCGGCATCTTCCTGCAGGCGATCGAAGACGGCACGGCGGACGTGTTCACCGGCGGCCGCAAGATGCGCGTCAGCGTCAGTCCTGGCGTTGAGCTTGACGACCTGCGGCCCGGTCAGGAAGTCGTGCTGAACGAGGCGCTGAACGTCGTGATCGCTCAGGGCTTCGAGTCCATCGGCGAAGTGGTCATGCTCAAGGAGATCCTCGAGGATGGCGACCGCGCGCTGGTGATCTCGCACGCCGACGAGGAGCGGATCGCGCGACTCGCCGAGCCGCTGCGCGGCCATACGCTGCGCGCGGGCGACTCGCTGCTGCTGGAGCCGAGGTCCGGTTACGTCTTCGAGCGCATTCCGAAGGCGGAGGTCGAGGAGCTCATCCTCGAGGAAGTCCCGGACATGAGCTACGAGGAGATCGGCGGCCTCGGTCCGCAGATCGAGCAGATCAGGGACGCGATCGAGCTGCCCTACCTGCACGCCGACCTGTTCAAGGAGCACCAGCTGCGGCCGCCCAAGGGCGTGCTGCTGTACGGGCCGCCTGGCTGCGGCAAGACGCTGATCGCGAAGGCGGTGGCGAACTCGCTGGCGAAGCAGGTCGCGAAGCGCACCGCTCAGGACGCGGGCGAGGGCGCGGCCGAGGCAGCGCCGAACAAGGAGCGGCGCAGCTTCTTCCTTAACATCAAGGGCCCCGAGCTGCTGAACAAGTACGTCGGCGAGACCGAGCGCCACATCCGGCTGGTCTTCCAGCGCGCACGGGAGAAGGCCAGCGAGGGCATGCCGGTCATCGTGTTCTTCGACGAGATGGACTCGATCTTCCGCACCCGCGGCTCGGGCGTGTCCAGCGACGTGGAGAACACGATCGTCCCGCAGCTGCTGAGCGAGATCGACGGCGTCGAGGGCCTGGAGAACGTCATCGTCATCGGCGCCTCCAACCGCGAGGACATGATCGACCCGGCCATCCTGCGGCCGGGCCGCCTGGACGTGAAGATCAAGATCGAGCGGCCGGACGCCGAGGCGGCGCGCGACATCTTCTCCAAGTACGTGTCAAGCAGCCTGCCGCTGCACCCGGACGACCTGGCCGAGCACGGCGGCGTCAGGGACGCCACCGTCGCCGAGATGATCCAGCGCGTGGTGGAGCGGATGTACGCGGAGACTGAGGAGAACAGGTTCCTCGAGGTCACTTACGCCAACGGTGACAAGGAAGTGCTGTACTTCCGCGACTTCAACTCCGGCGCGATGATCCAGAACATCGTCGACCGGGCCAAGAAGATGGCCATCAAGGAGTTCCTGGAGACCGGGCAGAAGGGCCTGCGGATCGCGCACCTGCTGACGGCGTGCGTGGACGAGTTCAAGGAGAACGAGGACCTGCCCAACACGACCAACCCCGACGACTGGGCGCGCATCTCCGGCAAGAAGGGCGAGCGGATCGTCTACATCCGCACGCTCATCTCCGGCAAGAGCGGCACTGAGGCGGGCCGGTCGATCGACACGGTGTCCAACACTGGCCAGTACCTGTAGCGGCGGTCCGGCGGCAGCAGCGCACACTGTGGCGCATGCTGCCGCCGGGCGGGCGCGCCGTGCGGCCTGCTGCCAGCCCGGCATTAGGCTCTAAGACATGAGCGTGCGCCGTGTGATGGGCATCGAGACCGAGTACGGCATTTCCGTGCCCGGCCAGCCGGGCGTGAACTCCATGGTCAGCTCGTCGCAGGTGGTGAACGCTTATCAGGCGGCGACCGCGGCCAGAGCCAGGCGCGCCCGCTGGGACTTCGAGGAGGAGAACCCGCTCCGCGATGCCCGCGGATTCGACCTGGCGGCGGAGGCGGCGGACTCATCCCAGCTCACCGACGAGGACCTCGGCCTGGCCAACGTCATCCTGACCAACGGGGCCCGGCTCTACGTCGATCACGCCCATCCGGAGTACTCGGCGCCTGAGTGCACGAACCCGCTCGATGCGGTGATCTGGGACAAGGCGGGCGAGCGGGTGATGGCTGAGGCTGCTGCCAAGGCGGCGGCGACGCCCGGCGGCCCGGCGATCCAGCTCTACAAGAACAACACCGACAACAAGGGTGTCTCGTACGGCTGCCACGAGAACTACCTGATGAACCGATCGACGCCGTTCGCCGACATCGTCAGGCACCTGACGCCGTTCTTCGTGTCCCGGCAGGTGGTGTGCGGTGCGGGCCGGGTCGGCCGCGGCGCGGACGGCCGGGAGGACGGCTTCCAGCTCAGCCAGCGGGCCGACTTCTTCGAAGTCGAGGTGGGGCTGGAGACCACGCTCAAGCGGCCGATCATCAACACGCGGGACGAGCCGCACGCGGACCCGGACAAGTACCGGCGGCTGCACGTGATCATCGGCGACGCCAACATGAGCGAGATCTCGACCTACCTCAAGCTCGGCAGCACCGCGCTGGTGCTGGCCATGATCGAGGACAGGTTCCTGGCCGGCGACCTGAGCATCGAGTCGCCGGTCGCCGAGCTGCGCGCCATCTCGCACGACCCGTCGCTGAAGCATCTGGTCACGCTGCGCGACGGCCGGAAGATGACCGCGGTGCAGCTGCAGATGGAATACCTCGAGCTCGCCCGCAAGTACAGCGAGGACAAGTACGGCGCGGATGTCGATGACATCACCAGCGACGTGCTGAGCCGCTGGGAGAGCGTGCTGACGAGGCTGGCCGAGGATCCGATGCAGACCTCGCGCGAGCTGGACTGGGTGGCCAAGCTCGAGATCCTCGAGGGCTACCGGGCCAGGGACGGCCTTTCCTGGGGCCACCCGCGGCTGCAGCTGGTGGACCTGCAGTACTCCGACGTCAGGGCCGACCGCGGCCTGTACAACCGGCTGGTCAGCCGCGGCCGGATGGACAGGCTGGTCGCCGAGGACGACGTGCTGACGGCGATGGATGAGCCGCCGGAGGACACCAGGGCGTACTTCCGCGGGCGCTGCCTGCGGCAGTACCCGGAGGCGGTCGCGGCGGCCTCCTGGGACTCGGTCATCTTCGATATCCCCGGCCGGGAGTCCCTGCAGCGGGTGCCGACCCTGGAGCCGCTGCGCGGCACCAGGGCCCATGTGGGCGGCCTGCTCGACAGCTGCGCGACGGCCGGCGACCTCGTCGCCGCGCTCACGGGACGTTAGCTGGCGCAACACATAACATAGGCGGTCGTAGCGTACTAAATCGGTAGCGCGGCAGTCGTTCCGGTGTGTCTATGCTGGCGACGAGTTGTCTCGGCGTGATACCGAATGCAGTGCGCCAGGGTTGGATCGCATACCGGCAGGCGAGGATAGCGTTGAGACCGCGGGCGGCACCGCGGAGCACGGAGGTTGGGGCATGGCGACGAAGGACACCGGCGGACAGCGACAGACAACCAGGCGAGCCGAGGACGAGGAGGCCGTCGACGTCCAGGAGGACAGCGAAGTCAGGGAGCGGCAGGACAAGCTCACTGACGACGTGGACTCGATTCTGGACGAGATCGACGAGGTCCTCGAGGAGAACGCCGAGGAGTTCGTCAGGTCCTATGTGCAGAAGGGCGGCGAGTGATCTCGCACTGACTGCGGCCGCGGCATCGCCGCCGTGGCCGGCGGCAGGGCTTAGGGTCTAAGAACCAGTTTCATACCGGGAACGGGGTAGCGCAGGGCCAGTCCGCGCTGCCGTCCCGGTCGGCAGTGGCGGCACACGACCGGAAGGATTCTCGCGGTGAGCGGCTTTGAACCCGAGTCACGGTGGCAGGCATCAGCGTTCCTGGCCGCCGGGCCATCGTCGTTCGCGGATTTCCTGACGACTGCCGCGCCGCACCTGCTGCCGCGGTCGCGCCACGCCGACGGACTGCCCCAGCCGGGCCAGAGCGGGAGCTCGCCTGACTTCCCGCACGGCACCACGATTATCGCCGCGGTCTGTCAGGGGGGCGCGGTGATGGCGGGGGACCGCCGCGCAACGTCCGGGAACATGATCGCGCAGCGCGACATGGATAAGGTGTTCCGCGGCGACGAGTTCTCCGCCGTCGGCATCTCGGGCGTGGCCGGCATCGCCGTCGACATGGTCAGGCTCTTCGGCGTGGAACTGGAGCACTACGAGAAGCTCGAGGGCCGCATGCTGTCGCTTGAGGGCAAGGCGAACCGCCTGGCCGGGCTCGTGCGCTCGAATCTCGGTGCGGCGATGCAGGGACTTGTCGCGGTCCCGCTGCTCGCCGGCTACGACGAGGAGACCGGCAAGGGCCGGATCTTCAGTTTCGATCCCACCGGCGGCAAGTACGAGGAGCAGCGCTTCGCCTCGATCGGCTCCGGCTCGGTATTCGCCCGCGGCTCGCTGAAGAAGCTGTACCGGGACGGCATGAGCGCGCAGGACGTCACCATGGTGCTGATGGAGGGGCTGTACGACGCCGCCGACGATGACTCGGCGACCGGCGGCCCGGACGTGGCCCGGCGGATCTTCCCCGTTGTCGCCACCGTCACCGCGGACGGCTTCGAGCGGCTGAGCGACGAGGACGCCGGACGGTACGCCGACGCCGTGGTCAGCGAGCGGCGGCAGCATCCGGACGGACCGCCCGCGCCGCTACGGCCCCCGGTGTCCTGACGGGAAGCTGACTGACCGGACCAGACTGAGCCCGAGCACCTAACCCCACTCGAGTAAGGAAGCGCCCGCAGTGTCGATGCCGTTCTACGTGTCACCTGAGCAGGTGATGAAGGACAAGGGCGATTACGCGCGCAAGCGCATCGCGCAGATCCGCAGCGGCGTCGTGATGACCTGTGACGCTGGCATTCTGTGCGTCGCCCCCAACCTGTACCGGGCGCTGCGCAAGTTCAGCGAGCTGTACGACCGGATCGCGTTCGCCGCGGTCGGCCGGTACAACGAGTTCGAGAGCCTGCGCAAGGCGGGCGTGCGGTACGCCGACATGACCGGGTTCCAGTACGACCGCCGCGACGTGACCGCGCGCGGCCTGGCCGACTGGTACGCCCAGCTGCTCGGCGCGCTGTTCACCGACAGCCCGAAGCCCTACGAGGTCGAGATCGTCGTGGCCGAGGTCGGCACGAGCCCGGAGACTGACGAGATCTACCGGATCATCTTCGACGGCTCGGTTGCCGAGGAGCACGGCTTCGTGGTGATGGGCGGGCCGGCGGACAAGGTCGCTTCGGTGCTGAAGGAGCGGTACTCCCCGACGATGTCGCTGACTGAGGCCATGCGGCTGGCGATGGCCGCGCTGGCCGGGCAGGGCGACGGCTCCGGCACCGAGCCGCTGACCAGCACTCAGCTGGAGGTCGCGCTGCTGGAGCGGGCGCGGCCGCACCGCGCGTTCCGCCGCATTACCGGCGCCCGGCTTGAGTCGCTGCTGGCCGACGCTGGCGGTGCGGACGCTGGCGGTGCCGGCGCTGCTGTGCCAGCTGACGGGACAGAGCCCGCTGCGGGGACGGAGCCTGCTGCCGGCACTGGTGCTGGCGGTGCGACCGACTCGGGCAGCGCCAATGGCTCTGGCAGCGCGAACGGCTCCGGCGGTGCGACCGACTCCGGCACCCCCGGCGACGCGGCTGGCAGCTGACCGCGCGTGCCGCAGGTCACGGTGTCATGACCGGGTATGCCGGCGTTGATAGCCTCAGGGTGGGAAGCGCGAGGTCGTGCTCCCCGCACCCGCGCAGGAGGCCTTCGTGACATCGGACCTGGCAGCCATCACCGGAATTGACGTTCCTACCGGCCTGCTCATCGGCGGGCAGTGGTCGGCGGGCCGGTCAGGGACGCTGCCTGTTTTCAACCCGGCCACCGAGGACTCGATCGGTGAGGTCGCGGACGCCAGCCCCGAGGACGCGCTGGACGCCGTCGGTGCCGCGGCTGCCGCACTGCCGGGCTGGGCCGCCACGCCGCCGCGGCAGCGGGCCGAGTGCCTGCGCAGGGCCTTTGAGCTGATGACCGAGCGGTCGGAGCAGCTGGCCCGGCTGATGGTGCTGGAGAACGGCAAGGCGCTGCGGGACGCACGGGGCGAGATTACCTACGCCGCCGAGTTCTTCCGCTGGTATGCCGAGGAGGCCGTGCGCATCGACGGGCACCTGTCGGTCGCGCCGTCGGGGGCCAACAAGATCCTGGTCACCAGGCAGCCGGTCGGGGTCAGCTACCTGATCACGCCCTGGAACTTCCCGGCCGCGATGGCCACCAGGAAGATCGGTCCGGCGCTGGCGGCCGGCTGCACCGTGATCCTGAAGCCGGCCAAGGAGACGCCGCTGACCGCGCTCGCGGTGGCGGGGATTCTGGCAGAAGCGGGCGTTCCCGCTGGTGTCGTGAATGTTCTTCCCACGGCGAAGCCCGGCCCGGTGACCGAGGCGGTGCTGGCGGACCCGCGGGTACGCAAGCTGTCGTTCACGGGGTCCACTGAGGTGGGCCGGATGCTGCTCAAGCAGGCCGCCGACTACGTGCTGAACTGCTCGATGGAACTCGGCGGCAACGCCCCGTTCCTGGTCTTCGAGGACGCTGACATCGACGCGGCGGTCGAGGGCGCGTTCCTGGCCAAGATGCGCAACGGCGGCGAGGCGTGCACCGCGGCGAACCGGTTCTATGTGCACGAGCAGGTCGCCGGCGAGTTCGCGGCGAAGCTCTCGGCGCGCCTGGCTGCGCTGGCAGTCGGTCCCGGCCTTGATGACGGCGTGGACCTGGGCCCGCTGGTCAACGCCGACACCAGGGACAAGGTCTCGGCGCTGGTGGACTCAGCGACCGGCGCGGGCGCGGCGGTCCTCACCGGCGGCCACGCCCCGGACCGGGTGGGCTACTACTACGAGCCGACGGTGCTGGACGATGTGCCGGCCGGGGCAGGAATCCTGTCCGAGGAGATCTTCGGCCCGGTTGCCCCGATCGTCCGCTTCAGCGCGGAGGACGAGGCGATCAGTCTGGCCAACAACACGGAGTACGGGCTCGTGTCGTACCTGTACTCCGGCGACCTGGGCCGCAGCCTGAGGGTTGCGGAAGCGCTCGAAGCGGGAATGGTCGGAATCAACCGGGGCGTGGTGTCCGACCCGGCGGCGCCATTCGGCGGAGTGAAGCAGTCCGGGCTCGGGCGCGAGGGCGCGCACGAGGGACTGCTCGAGTACACCGAGACCAAGTACATCGCCGTCGATTGGTAGGCAGAATCAGTGGACCGGCGGATATTCGGGCTGGAGAACGAGTACGGCGTCACCTGCACCTTCCGGGGGCAGCGGCGGCTCTCGCCGGATGAGGTGGCCAGGTACCTGTTCCGGCGGGTCGTGTCGTGGGGCCGCAGCAGCAACGTCTTCCTGCGCAACGGCGCCCGGCTCTACCTGGACGTGGGCAGTCACCCCGAGTACGCGACCCCGGAGTGCGACAGCCTGATCGACCTGGTGACCCACGACAAGGCCGGCGAGCGCATCCTCGAGGGCCTGCTGGTCGACGCCGACACCCGGCTGCGCGAGGAAGGCATCGCCGGGGACATCTACCTGTTCAAGAACAACACCGACTCCGCCGGCAACTCCTACGGCTGCCACGAGAACTACCTGGTCGGGCGGCACGGCGAGTTCGGCAGGCTGGCCGACGTGCTGATTCCGTTCCTGGTCACCCGGCAGATCATCTGCGGCGCGGGCAAGGTGCTGCAGACCCCGCGCGGCGCCGTCTACTGCGTGAGCCAGCGGGCCGAGCACATCTGGGAGGGCGTCTCGTCCGCGACGACGAGGTCCCGGCCGATCATCAACACCAGGGACGAGCCGCACGCCGACGCCGAGCGCTTCCGGCGGCTGCACGTGATCGTCGGTGACTCCAACATGAGCGAGACGACCATGCTGCTCAAGGTCGGAGCGACTGACCTGGTGCTGCGGATGGTCGAGGCCGGCATCGTGATGCGGGACCTGACTCTGGAGAACCCGATCAGGGCCATCCGGGACGTCAGCCACGACATGACCGGCCGTCGCCGGGTGCGGCTGGCCAACGGGCGCGAGGTCAGCGCTCTCGACATCCAGCAGGAGTACCTGGCCAAGGCGCAGGACTTCACCGCGCGCAAGGGCGCCGACGCGATCACCACCAGGGTGCTCGAACTGTGGGAGCGGACGCTGCGCGCGATCGAGACGGGGGACCTGGGCCTGGTCGCCCGCGAGATCGACTGGGTCACCAAGCTGCAGCTGATCGAGCGCTACCGGGCCAAGCACGACCTGCCGCTGGCGTCGCCCCGGGTGGCGCAGCTTGACCTGGCCTATCACGACGTGCACCGCGGCCGCGGCCTGTACTACCTGCTGCAGAAGCGCGGCGCGGTCGAGCGCGCCTGCCGGGACCTGGACATCTTCGCCGCGAAGTCGATACCGCCGCAGACCACACGGGCGCGCCTGCGCGGCGAGTTCATCCGGCGCGCGCAGGAGCGGCGCCGTGACTTCACCGTCGACTGGGTGCACCTGAAGCTGAACGATCAGGCCCAGCGCACAGTGCTGTGCAAGGACCCGTTCCGCTCGGTCGACGAGCGCGTGGAGAAGCTCATCGCCGGCATGTAGCCGGCTGGCGAGGCGGCGAATCGGTTATCTCGTTAGATCGCACGGGTCCTGACCCGCGTGATCTTACGCCTTGATGCAGATAACACTCCGCTCGTTGCTGTTCGTATCCGTGCAGGCACTCTGAGTTGTTAAACTCGGGCTGCGCGGGGGACGCGGCCCGCTACTACGCCGGCCGCCAGCGCAGTGACGGGGACGCGGGCCGCCCGGGGGCAACGGGGCTGGCAGCGAAGCCCGGTGCAGGTCATCGGCCAGCGGGCTGGCCGTTCAGCCGGATCGTCGGGGGGCTTTTTCGTTGGCGAGGCCAGGTCAGACTGCTTCGGAATCAGGTCAGCGGCCGCGAGTGTCGGTGGTGATGCCGGCCAGGGACGAGGGGGAGCGGATCAGGCCGGTGTTAGACCGCCTGTTCGCGTCCGTCCGGCGGCCTGCGGAGGTCCTCGTGGTCGTGGACACGATCAGCGACCGCACCGCCGGCGTGCTCGCGGCCTACGGCGCCGCCGAGCCCCGGCTGACCTGCCTGGTGAGCAGTTACGGTGCCGGGCCCGCCAGCGCGATCAGGTACGGGATGGACCGGGCCAGCGCGCCGGTCATCGTCGTCACGATGGCGGACGGCAGCGACGATGCGCGGCAGATCGATGAGCTTGCCGCCCTGGTCGAGGACGGCGCCGCCGTGGCCGCGGCCTCCCGGTACGCGCCCGGCGGGCGCCAGGTCGGCGGCCCGGCGCTCAAGCGAGCCCTGTCGCGGCTGGCCGGCACCACGCTGCAGGCACTTGCCAGGCCCGGCACGTGCGACGCCACGAACTCGTTCAAGGCGTACTCGGCTGAGTTCATCCGGTCGGTGGGGGTGGAGTCCGGTCTGGGCTTCGCGATCGGCATCGAGCTGACCGCGAAGGCGCGGCGGCTGCGGCTTCCGGTGGCCGAGATCCCGACGACCTGGCGGGAGCGGCAGGCAGGCCGCTCGGGCTTCCGGCTTATCCGCTGGCTGCCCGCCTACCTTCGCTGGTACCTGTTCTGCTTCGGCCGTCCGTTAACGGTCGCCCAGGTCACGGGCGCCAAGATCACGGGCGCCAAGATCACGGGCGCTCAGATCACGGGCGCCCAGATCACGGCTGCTCCAACCACGGGCGGACGACGGCACCACGCCGTGCGGACGGGCGGAGCCGCCGGTGCGTGAGCGTGTCCTGGTTTCCGGCTCTTCCGGCTTTATCGGCGGTTACCTGTGCGGCGAGCTGCTGCGGCGCGGCTACCAGGTGGTCGGCGTCGACAACTTCAGCAAGTACGGCCCGCGCCACTCGCCGCACGAGGGCAACCCGGACTTCGCCTTCGTCGAGGGCGACGCTGCCGAGGTCAGCCTGATGACCAGCCTGCTGACCGACTGCGACCACTTCATCGCGGCCGCGGCCATGGTCGGCGGCATCTCCTATTTCCATGCCTATCCCTACGACCTGCTCGCCACCAACGAGCGGATCATGGCCGGGAGCTGCGACGCCGCGGTCACGGCGTTCCGCCAGGGCCGCCTGCGGAAGCTGACCTACGTCTCGTCCTCGATGGTGTACGAGCACGCCGACAGCTGGCCATCACGCGAGGGCCAGCAGGCCATGGTGCCGCCGCCGCGATCGGCGTACGGCTTCCAGAAGCTGGCCGGGGAGTATTTCGCCAGGGCAGCATTCGATCAGTACGGGCTGCCGTTCACCATCGTGCGCCCGTTCAACTGCGTGGGCGTCGGCGAGAGCCGGGCACTGCGCGCCGAGCGGGTCAGCTCAGGCGACATCAAGCTCGCGCTCAGTCACGTCGTGCCCGATCTGGTCACGAAGGTGCTGAAGGGCCAGGACCCGCTGCGCATTCTCGGCTCCGGCCGGCAGCTGCGGCACTACACCTACGGCGGCGACCTGGCCCGCGGGATCGTCACCGCGATGGAGCACCCGGCCGCCCGGTGCGAGGACTTCAACCTGTCGACGGCAGCAGGCACCACCGTGCTCCAGCTGGCCGAGCTGATCTGGATCAAGATCAAGGGCCCCGGCGTCCCGCTGCGGGTTGCGCATGACACGCCGTTCCGGCATGACGTCGAGCGCCGGGAGCCGGATACCGGCAAGGCCAGGCGGCTGCTCGGCTTCCAGGCGCAGACCAGCCTCGGCGACGTGCTGGACGAGGTGATCGGCTGGATCGCCGGGGCCGCCGAGGCGGGCCTGGTATGAGCGCCATCGGCATCCGGCCGGGAAGGCTCATGCGCGGCATTCTGCGGGTGGCCGGGCTGTGGCTGCTGTTCCGGCTGCCGGGGTCGCTGCGCCGCCCGGTCCGCCAGGACCGCGGCGCCCGGTCCGGTGAGTCCGGACGGCCCGGTGAGTCCGTACGTCCTGGTGAGCCAGGGCGCTCCGGCCAGCCGGGCGGCCCTGGCCGGCGGCCGCGACGGCCGGGGCGGGCGCTGCGGGCACTGCGGCGGCGGACGCTGCGCCGGCCGGGACAGGGCCTGCGGAGACTGGCGCGGAGACTGGCGGCGGGGCTGAGCGAACGGGGACTGTGGCGGCCAGGGCGGCTGCGGCCGCCGCACGGCGCGGTACTTCCGGAATCCGCGGTGGCGCTGGAAGCCGCGGTGCTCCTGATGCTGCGGTGCTTCCTGACGCCGCGGTGCTCCCGGACGCCGCGCTGCTCCCGGACGTTTCCGGCGGACGGGATGGCCAGTCCGCGCCTGGCCAGGCAAACCGGCCGCACCCCCAGCACCGCCAGCGCCTGCCACTGCCACCCGGCCGGAACTGACGCTGAGGCTGCGCCGGCTGCCCAGACGGATGCTGCGCTTCGTGCGGCACCTGAATCTGTGGGTGCCGCGCCGGGACCTGCTGCTGCCGCGCCGCGAGTTCCGCGTGCCGCGCCTGCCGCTGATCGCCGCGCCGGGCGCGGTCACAGCGCCTGCTGCCGGTGAGCAGCCTGCCGCCGCGGGCCGGAGCCAGGCCAGCCGCCGCCGGGCGCCGTGGCCGGTGCAGGCGGCAGCCGCCGTCGGCTGGCTGCTGCTCGGCGCGGTCCTGTACAGCTGCTACCTGCACTTGTCCAGGACGGTTCCGGCGAACTCCGACGGAGCCGCGAACGTCCTGCAGGCCTGGTCGATGCTGCACGGCAACCCGCTGCTGCGGGGCTGGGTGCTCTCGGACGTGTCGTTCTACACCACCGAGCTGCCGCAGTACATGCTGATCGAGCTGGTGCGCGGCGTCAGCCCGGATGTGACCCACATCGCCGGCGCGCTGACCTACACGATCCTGGTGCTGCTGGCGGCCCGCCTGGCCAAGGGCAGCGCGACCGGTCCCGAGGGCCTGGTGCGGGTCGCTATCGCTGCCGGGATCATGCTCGCCCCGCCGCAGTCCAGCGTGTCGGTGCTGATGCTGCAGCCTGACCATGTGGGAAGCGCCGTGCCGGTGCTGCTCATCCTGCTGCTGATCGACCGGGCCGGGCGGCGCTGGTTCGTCCCGCCGCTGGTGCTTGTGCTGGTGGGCTGGGCGCTCGTCGCCGATCAGGTGATCCTCATCTCAGCGGCCGCGCCGCTGGCGCTCGTCGCGCTGGCTCGCGCCTACCACCTGGTGATCCGGCTGCGGCGCAAGCTGCGGACAGCCTGGTTCGAGCTCGCGCTGGTGGCGGCGACCGCCGCGGGCGTCTACGCCGGGGAGCGCGCGCTGGCGCTGATCCGGTCAAGTGGCGGCTTTACCGTGTATCCGGTCAGCAATCAGCTCGCTCCGTTCACGACGCTGCCGCACAACGCCCTGGAGGTCCTGCAGGGGATCCTGGTCCTGTTCGGCGCGGACTTTCCCGGCCGGTCGGTCAGCTTCCTGGCCGCCGTCGGCCTGGTGCACCTCATCGGCGCCGGCCTGGTGATCTGGGCCGTCTGCGCGGCGTTCCGGCGCTTCGCCAGGGCGAAGATCACCGTTCAGCTGCTGGCCGCGAGCGTGGCCTGCAGCGTCCTTGCCTACCTGCTCGGTCCCAACGCCGAAGGGGCGGTACCAGCAGAGAATTCGCCGCTGTCCTGCCGCTCGGCGCGGCGCTGGCCGGCCTGCTGCTGGCCCGCAGGCTCCGCCGCGCCCGGCTGGTACCGGCCATGGCGGCCGTCCTGGCGATCTACGTGGCCGGCCTGGTCACCTACGTGCACCGCGAGCCGGTCCCGGCCCAGAACCAGGCCCTGGCAGGGTGGCTGGCCGCGCACAAGCTCAGCTACGGGCTGGCCGACTACTGGCTGGCCAACTCCGTCACCGTGGACAGCGGCGGCAGAGTGGCTGTGCGCGCGATCACGAGCGGCAAGTACGCGGCCTGGCCGCATACCTGGGAGTCCAAGCCCGGCTGGTACTCGCCGGCCGAACACATAGCAAACTTTGTGGTTATGCCCAGCTACGGGCCCGGGCCCTGGTTTCGTGCCCCCTCGGCGATCAACGTGATCCGCACGTTCGGGCAGCCAGCCAGGGTTTACCTGCTTGCGGACTACACAGTGCTGGTGTGGAACGCTAACCTGCTCGCCCGGCTCGGGATGACGCCAGCTTGGCCCGGCTGGCGCCGCGCTGGCGTCGCGCACGCAGTGCAGCCGGCTGATAGCGGTAGGCTGACTCGTCTTTACAATCCCAACGCTGAGGAATCACATGCGCCGCATTGCCGCAGCCCTGCTGGTCCCGCTTGCTGCCTGCGCCGTACTCGCCGGGTGCGGGTCATCGGGCTCGTCCGCTGCCAACTCGAACGCAGCGGTCAAGGTGACGGGTACCTTCAACAAAACGCCGAATGTCACCATCCCGGCCGAGAAGGCGAGCACCAACCTCGCCATCAGCACGCCGATCAAGGGCACCGGCGCGACGCTGAAGAGCGGCGACGCGACCCTCGCGAACGTTGCGGTCTACAAGTGGAGCGGCACGACGCACACGCTGGTGGACACCACGTTCACGTCCGGACCGCAGATGATCCCAGCTCAGATGGGCCTGCCGGGACTGGCGACGGCACTCAAGGGCGCCAAGATGGGCAGCCGGATCGTTGCCGTGCTACCGCCGAAGTACGGCTACGGCAAGACTGGCGAGTCTCAGCTGCAGATCACCGGCAGCGACACCCTGGTCTGGGTGATTGACCTGCTGCAGCAGTACTCGGCCACCCAGGCGGCCACCGGCTCTCAGGTGTCGCACGGCGGCGGCTCGCTGCCGACCGTGACCGCGAAGGCCGGCCAGGCGCCGGTCATCTCGATACCGAAGACCTCGCCGCCGTCCAAGCTCTCCGTGACCACGCTCATCAAGGGCACCGGACCCGCGCTGGTCAAGGGCGACACCGTGGTGGCCCAGTACGTCGGCTCGATCTGGCGGACCGGGCAAGGTCTTCGGCACGACCTGGCCGTCGGCCTCGACGGCGTCGGGGAGCCCCGTTCAGCTTCCAGCTCGGCGGCCAGGTGCTGACCGGCTGGAACGAGGGCCTGACCGGGGTCACGGTCGGCAGCCGGGTCATGCTGGTCATCCCGCCGGCTCTCGGCTACGGGCCGGAGGGCGGCCAGGCCAGCGCGGGCATCAAGAAGACCGACACCCTCGTGTTCGTCATCGACGTGCTCGGAGTGCAGTCGGCCAGCTAGTTCCACCGCTCGAACGGCTCGGTCAGGTCGGCCCCGGCCAGGAACGCCGGCAGCAGGTCAGGCAGCCTGCCCGGATAGAAGCGCTCCGAGCTGGCCAGCAGCTCGGCGACTGGCCACCAGCGGGCGCCGGTGTAGTCCTCGAGCTCCTCGGCGGTCCGGCCGCTGTCAGCGACCGGCGGCTCGTGCGCGTCCAGCCGGACGTGCACGACGACCTCGTGCTGCAGCCGCCGGATGCCGCGGGCCGTCCAGGTCGCCGACCGGCGCCAGCGCGGCGGCCCGACCTGGTCCGGGCTGACCTGCAGGCCGGTCTCCTCGGCCAGCTCGCGCACAGCGGTCTGCTGGTAGCTTTCGCCCGGCTCGATGCCCCCGCCGGGCAGCTCCCACCAGTGCTCCGGGCTGCGGGACGCCAGCCGGGCGCGGAACAGCAGCACCCGGCCCCCGGCATCCTGCAGCACCACGCGGACGCAGGACCGCTCCAGCTCGTACCGCAGATCCGGGTCGGGCGCCGTGAGGGCGGCGCCCAGCCCGGCAGCGGCGCCCAGCTCCGCAGCGGCGGTCAGTCCGCCGGCTCCGGCCGTCGCAGGCCGCCGGGTGCCTGCTCCGGCCACCAGGCCGCCAGCATGGCGGCCCGCCGCCGCGGCGGCCAGGAAGTAGGCCAGGTCCTCGTCCAGGCCGCGGCCCATGGTGGACAGCGGCACCGGGCAGTGTCCCGCAGCACCGCCTCGAGCCCGGCCACGCTGACCCGGACCAGGTTGTGCCGGGCCGCCGAGCGGCTGCGCGGCGGCCAGCACCCGCGCGCCGAACTCACCGGCCAGCTCGGGCACGACCACGTCGGCCCGGGCCAGCGCGACCCGCCCGTAGGAGGTCAGGCTGTGGTGGGAGATGCCGCGATGCCGCTCCCGCGGGTCGGCCTCGCTGATCCGCAGCGAGGCGACCGGGCGGCCGCCGAGCACCGCGGCCGCGTTGACCGCCTCGCCGGCCGCCACCCCGGAGAAGCCCCAGCGGGTGCCGGTGCCCAGGTTGCCCGGACCCTGGGCCACGACGACGAGGTCCGCGCCGAGCACGTGCCGGGCGGCGAGCAGCCCGCTGTGCAGGCGTGACCGCCTCCAGGTCGCCGCCGAAGGACTGGCCGACGGTCACCGTCCCGGCCAGCCAGCCCGCTCGCGCAGCGCGGCGCCGGTGCGGGAGAACCAGGCCGGCAGCGCGCCGCCGTCGAGCATGACGTAGGCGGCCGCCTGGCGCTGGCCCCGCCCGCGCGGCCCGGTAGCCCGGCCAGGACGGCGGGCAGCGCCGAGTGCAGGTCGGCCACGACCACCGGCAGCCCGGCCGAGGTCGTCCGCCTCGCGCAGCACCTCGTGGTGCGCCGAGCCCTGCTCGTCGGCGCCGAGCACGCTGCGCCTGCAGCGGCGTGTACCGCGCCTTGACCAGGTGGCCCGGGCCGCCGGAGTCCGCCGGGAGCCGGTCGGGGAGCGCCACGACCAGCGCGTAGCCGCCGGTGCCGAGGCCGAGCTCGAGCGCGCTGGTGTTGAGCAGCACCCGGTCACCGGGCTCGGGCCGGCCGGTCAGCACCGGGTAGGCCAGCGCCCGGACGGCCTCGCCGCCCACCTGGACGGTACGCTCCAGTTCGACGCGCCGCGCCATTCGCCGGCCACGCGCGGAAACCACGCCACTACGCCACCTGATCACTCCGGCAGGGTAGCGTCAGGTACCGCTCGGCGAGGAGGAGCGGCGATGGGACGGGATGTCCAGGCGGAAGACTGAGCGGCTGCTGAGCCTCGTGGTCTGCCTGCTGTCTGCGCGCGGTACCTGACCGCAGCCCAGATCCGGGAGGCGGTGCCCGGCTACCCGGAGTCGTTCGAGGCCTTCAAGCGGATGTTCGAGCGGGACAAGGACGAGCTGCGGGAGCTCGGCATCCCGCTGGAGACGGGCACGAACTCGCCAGGCGACGAGGAGCCGGGCTACCGGATCCCGCAGCAGGCCTACGAGCTGCCCGAGATCAGGCTGGAGCCGGACGAGGTGGCCGTGCTCGGCCTGGCCGCCCGGGTCTGGCGGCGGGCCGAGCTGGCCGGGCGCGGCCGAGGGCGCGCTGCTCAAGCTCCGGGCGGCCGGGATCGAGGCCGAGGACCTGACCCAGCCGGGCATCGAGCCGCGGCTGCAGACGCCCGAGGCGGCCTTCGGGCCGCTGTGGGAGGCGGTGCGAGACCGGCGGCCGGTGACGTTCGGCTACCGGGCCGCAGGCCGGAGCGCCGCGCAGCAGCGCAGGCTCGAGCCCTGGGGCGTGGTGAACCGGCGCGGCCGCTGGTACGTGGCCGGCCAGGACACCGAGCGCGGGAGCCGAGCGCGTGTTCCGGCTCAGCCGCATCGACGGCCCGGTGACGTTCACCGGGCCGGCCGGCGCGGTCATCGTGCCGGCCGGCACCGACGTCCGCGCCGCCGTCCGGGACTGGGACGCCGACCCGCCGGTGCCGCGGACGGCCGGCTGCGCGGTCCGGGCCGGCGCCGGCTATGGCCTGCGCCTGGCACGCGGTCAGCATCGAGCCGGACGCAGACGCCGGGCTGGGACCTGGCCGAGCTGAACTTCACCGACATCGGCTGGTTCGAGCGAGCACCTCGCCTCGTTCGGCGCCGACGTGGTGGTGCTCGAGCCCGCGACCTGCGCGATGCCGTCATCGGGCGGCTGAAGGGGGTGCTGGCATGACCGCGCAGGCGTCGGCCCGGCCGGGCCCGGCCGTCCGGGGCGCGGCGACCGCGACCGCCACCGAGCGGCTGCAGCGCCTGCTGGCGCTGGTGCCGTACGTCGTCAGCCGCAATGTGGTCGGGCTGGCCGAGACCGCGGCGGCGTTCGGGGTCACCGAGCGGGAGCTGGTCGATGACCTCAACCTGCTGTGGTGCGTCGAGCTCCGCTCGCCCGACCCGTACTGCCCGATCGACCTGTCCTACGAGGGCGGCGAGATCGTCGTCAGCGAGGCCGAGTCGATCGGCAGGCCGCTGCGGCTGGGCGTGGACGAGGCCAGCGCGCTGCTCATCGCCCTGCGGATGCTGGCTGACCTGCCGGGCGTGGGCGACGGCTCGGCCCTGAGCCGGACGATCGCCAAGCTGGAGTCGGCGGCCGGGGCGGCCGCCGGGCCGAGCGCCCAGGTCGCGGTCCAGGTCGATGACATCACCGCGCAGTCGGCGTCGGCCCAGGTTGCCGATGCGCTGAACCGCGGCCGCCGGCTGCACATCTCCTACTACGTGCCCGGCCGCGACGAGGCCACCGAGCGCGACGTGGACCCGATGCGCCTGCTGGTGGTCGAGGGCCGCAGCTACCTGGAAGGGTGGTGCCGCCGGGCGGAGGACGTGCGGCTGTTCCGGCTGGACCGGATCCTGGCCATCGACGTACTCGATGTTCCCGGACAGGTCCCGGCCGGGGCTGAGCACGTCGACGTCGATCACGGCCTGTTCCGGCCGTCGCCGCAGGACGTCCGCGTGGTCTTCGAGCTGTCCGCGGCCGGGCGCTGGGTGGCCGAGTACTACCCGTGCGAGCAGACCGAGGAACTGCCCGACGGACGGCTCCGGATCGAGCTGCGGACGCCGGACACTGAGATGGTGCGCAGGCTGGCGCTCCGGCTGGGTGAGGACGGCCGGCTGGTAGCGCCCGCGCGTCTGGCCGAGCAGGTAGTTGCTGACGCTGCGCTTGCACTTGATAACTATGCGTAATATCCCGTACCGAAATGTCATGTTAACGCGCCGGACACCGACTCGCGGCCGGAAGGCTACGTACAGTCGTTTGGCTGGAGGCCGCGTGTAGACTCCGGATATCGGATGAGGAGCACAGGCTCCGCTGAATGGGGATCTGACAATGGGCGATGCACTTGCTCCCTGGCACATCATCATCCTGGTGATCGTGCTGGTGGTGCTGTTCGGCGCCAAGCGGCTGCCCGGCGCAGCCCAGTCGCTCGGGCAGTCGATGCATATCTTCAAGAAGTCGGTCTCGGGTCTGCACGATGACGACCAGGCGAGCGCCGCTAACCCGACCGGGCAGCCGATGGCGAGCGGCCCGTTCACAGGCACAGCGACGCCCCCTGCCCCGATTGCTGCGCCGGACCCGACTCAGCAGCAGCTGATCGACCTGCAGCGGCAGGTCGCCGACCTGCAGGCGCGGAGTGCGGCCAGCGCCGCGCAGCCGGCCGAGACGCAGACTTCGCAGCCGCTGTAACTGCCGGCTGACATGACGGCGGCAGACGACGGGCTGAGCCAGCAGGCCGGGCACCGGGACCTGGGCCTGGGCCGGCGGCCCAACCCCGAGGCCCGGATGTCGCTGATGGAGCACATCCGGGAGCTCAGGAACAGGGTTGTCAAGATCGCGGTCGTGCTCACGGTCGGGTCGATTATCGGCTGGTTCCTGTACCCGCACGTCTGGCACTTCATCGAGCAGCCGTACTGCCGCCTGCCCGGCAGGTCACGCTCCATCCCCGGCGTGGCCGGATCCGGGAAGTGCGAGCTTTTCGTCACCGGCATCTTCGACGCGTTCTTCCTGCGGCTCCAGATAGCGATCGTGACCGGCGTGATCTTGTCGTGCCCGGTCTGGCTGTACCAGCTGTGGGCGTTCATCGCTCCCGGCCTGTACCGGCGGGAACGGCGCTGGGCCTATTACTTCGCCGGAGCCGCCGTTCCGCTGTTCGTCGTGGGCGGCACCATCGCCTACTTCGCCATGACCCGCGGCCTGCACTTCCTGCTGAGCCTGGTGCCGCCGGGCGTGACCCCGCTGATCACCATCAACACCTACCTGAGCTATGCCGGGGCGATGCTGGCCATCTTCGGCATCGCCTTCGAGCTGCCGCTGCTGTTCGTGCTGCTGAACCTGGCCGGCGTCCTTACCCACGAGCGCTTCCGCAAGTGGCGCCGGATGATCATCTTCGGCGTGTTCGCCTTCGCGGCAATCTTCACGCCGAGCCCGGACCCGATCAGCATGCTGCTGCTCGCCATTCCCTGCCTGGTACTGGTCGAGGCGGCCGAGGTCTTCGCCTGGATCCACGACCGGCGCAAGGCACGGCACGGCAGCCTGCAGTTCCCCGGCCTGACCGACGATGAGGTCGCGCAGTACGGCCTCGACAAGCCACTCGGCGAGCAGGCCCGAGCGCCGAGATAACCGGTTCGATCGGTGCGGCTGCCACCCAGTAGGCTGGGATTTCAGGGTCGCTGGTGGCCTCCCGGTAACTCACGGAGGCAGAATTGACAGCCGCAGCCGCCTGCTCGCTCGCCGCGTATTATGCGGAGCGCGCCGCCGAGTATGACGAGGTCTACCGCAAGCCGGAGCGCCAGGCTGATCTGGCCCGGCTCAGGGAGCTGCTGCCGCCGCTGGCGGCTGGCCGGCGCATCCTCGAGATCGCTGCCGGCACCGGCTACTGGACGCAGGTGCTGGCCACAACCGCAGCGGCCATCACGGCGACTGACATCAACGCCGAGACGATCGCGATCGCCGCGCAGCGCGACTGCGGCCCGGCCGAGGTCATACTCCGCACAGCCGACGCCTACCAGCTGGACGCCGTGCCCGGCGATTTCGACCTGGTGTTCTGCGGCTTCTGGTGGTCGCACATCCTGCGCGCCGACATTCCGCGGTTCCTGGCCGGCCTGCGCGGCCGGACCGCGCCAGGCACCACCCTGGTCCTGCTGGACAACCGGTACGTTCCGGGCAGCAATTACCCGGTCACCAGGACCGGGCCGGAGGGCGACACCTACCAGCAGCGGAGGCTGGCTGACGGCCGCCAGTACGAGGTGCTGAAGAACTTCCCTGACCGCGCACAGCTGGCGGCCGATCTCGGTGCGGCCGCCACCGGGCTGGACTGGACCGGGCTGACCTACTACTGGCTGGCCACCTGCACGCTGCGCTGAGGCGCCTGGGCTGCGCGCCTGCGCCACCGGCCGCTTAGTCTTGGGCCATGAGCTCGCAGGCGGGTCCGCGTGACGAGGTGGCTGACCGGCCAGGGCTTAGCTCGTTCCGGCAGCTCTATGACTTTGACTTTGACGACTTCCAGGTCGAGGCCTGCGATGCGCTTGAGGCCGGCCACGGCGTGCTGGTCGCCGCGCCGACGGGCTCGGGGAAGACCGTTGTCGGTGAGTTCGCCGTGCACCTGGCCCTGGCGGAGGGCCGCAAGTGCTTCTACACCACGCCGATCAAGGCGCTGTCCAACCAGAAGTACGCCGACCTGGTCAGCCGCTACTCCGCGGCGAAGGTCGGGCTGCTGACCGGCGACAACAGCATCAACGGCGAGGCGCCGGTCGTGGTCATGACCACCGAGGTGCTGCGCAACATGCTGTACGCCGGCTCGGTGACGCTCGGCGGGCTCGGCTACGTCGTGCTGGACGAGGTGCACTACCTGGCCGACCGCTCGCGCGGCGCGGTCTGGGAGGAAGTCATCATCCAGCTGCCCGAGTCGGTGCAGGTCGCGGCCCTGTCCGCCACGGTCAGCAACGCCGAGGAGTTCGGCGACTGGCTGGAGCAGGTCCGCGGCGGCACCACGGTGATCGTGGACGAGACCAGGCCGGTCCCGCTGTGGCAGCACATGCTGGCCGGGCGCCGGGTGTACGACCTGTTTGCCAGGAACGGGGCCGTCAACCCCGAGCTGCGCCGCCTGGCCCAGCGTGATCAGGCCGCCTACCGCGATGGCAGCCGGCGGCCTGGTCGCGGCGGCGCCGGCGACGGGGGCACCGCCCGGTCCGGTACCGCCCGCCCTCCCGGCCGGAGGTGATCGAGCGGCTGGACGCCGAGGGCCTGCTGCCGGCGATCACCTTCATCTTCAGCCGGGCGGGCTGCGACGCGGCCGTGCAGCAGTGCCTGGCGGCCGGGCTGCGGCTCACCACGCCGGAGGAGTCGGCCGAGATCGCGCGGATCGCCGCGGCCAGGACCGCGGGGCTGGCCGACTCCGACCGCCAGGTCCTCGGCTATCCCGACTGGCTGACCGGCCTGCGGCGCGGCATCGCGGCCCACCACGCCGGGCTGCTGCCGACGTTCAAGGAGGTCGTCGAGGAACTGTTCGCGGCCGGCCTGATCCGGGCGGTCTTCGCCACCGAGACGCTGGCGCTGGGCATCAACATGCCGGCCAGGACGGTGGTGATCGAGAAGCTGGACAAGTGGAACGGCGAGCATCACGCCGACCTGACCGCGGGGGAGTACACCCAGCTCACCGGCCGCGCCGGTCGTCGCGGCATCGACGTCGAGGGCCACGCGGTCGTGCTCTGGCAGCCCGGCCTGGACCCGCTGGCGGTCGCCGGGCTGGCCGGCACCAGGACCTATCCGCTGAGCTCCAGCTTCCGGCCGACCTACAACATGGCGGTGAACCTGGTCGGGCAGGTCGGCCGCACGCGCGCGGCCCGGCTGCTTGAGTCGTCGTTCGCCCAGTTCCAGGCCGATCGCGGCGTGGTCGGGCTGGCCCGCCAGGCGGCGAAGCTGCAGGAGCAGATCGCCGGGCTTGCCGTTACCTGCGAGCGCGGCGACATCGAGAGCTACGACCAGCTCCGGCGCGAGCTTGGCGAGCTGGAGCGGGACGAGTCACGGCAGCGCACGGCCGCCAGGCACGCGGAGGCGCTGGCGTCGCTGGAGAAGCTCAGGCCGGGCGACATCATCGACGTGCCCGGCGGCCGCCAGGCCGGCATCGCTGTCGTGCTGCAGAGCGGCGGCTCCGGCGACGGCCGTCCGCTGCCGCTGGTGCTGACCGCTAACCGGCAGGTGAAGCGGCTCTCGGTGGCTGACTTCCCGGTAGCGGTCAGCCCGATCGAGCGGATCAGGATCCCGCCGTCGTTCAGCCCGCGGTCGCCGGCCGCGCGCCGCGACCTCGCGTCCACCGTGCGGAACCGGCTGGCCGGCCGCGACCTGCCCCGGCAGGAGCGCGGCGGCGGACGGAACGAGGCGTCAGCGGCCGCCATCGAGGCACTGCGCCGCCGGCTGCGCAAGCATGCCTGCCACGGCTGCCCGGACATGCAGCTGCATCTGCGGGATCTGTCCCGGCGGGCGCGGCTGGAACGCGAGGCTGCCGCCCTGGAGCAGCGCGTGTCCGGGCGCTCGCATGTGCTGGCCCGCACGTTCGGCCGGGTGTGCGCCGTGCTCGAGGAGCTTGACTACATCGAGGGCGACGAGGTGACCCCGGCCGGGCGGCGCCTGGCCGCGCTCAACACCGAGCTTGACCTGCTCGCGGCCGAGTGCCTGCGCCGCGGTACCTGGGCCGGCCTGCCGCCCGCTGACCTCGCCGCCTGCGTGTCGGCGCTGACGTTTGAGTCGCGGCGGCCGGACGATGCCAGCCCGGTCCGGCTGCCGCACGGCCAGGCCCGTGAGGTGCTGGCCGGCATGCTCACGCTGTGGGGCGAGCTGTCGGCGGCCGAGACTGGCCAGCACCTGTCCTTCCTGCGCCAGCCCGACCTCGGGTTCGCCTGGACGGTGCACGCCTGGGCGCGGGGCACGGCGCTGGAGAAGCTGGTCGGCTCCGACCTCACCGCCGGTGACTTCGTCCGCTCGATGAAGCAGCTGATCGACCTGCTCGGCCAGCTCGCAGTGGCCGATGGCGGGGGTGAGCTGGGCAAGACCGCGCACGCCGCGGCTGATCTGCTCCGCCGCGGCGTGGTCGCCTACTCGTCGGTTGGCTGACGAGTCAGCGCGCCGGACGGCTCCTGCTCCGGTTTCCGGCTGCTGTCCCGGTTTCTGGCTGCCTACCTGGTCGCCGTCACGGACTGGATGATCCCGGCATACAGGTGCTGCCAGCGCGGCTGACCGAATCCGGCGGCTGCCAGCAGCCGGGTGGCGCGGGTTCTGGTTCGTGCCTTTCCCCGCCTGCTGCCGACCAGCGTCGGGCTGAGCAGCAGCGAGAACTGATCGGTGAGTACCAGGTGGCCGCCAGGGGACAGGACCCGCGCGCACTCGGCGAGACCCGCCTGCTGGTCGGCCCAGTGGTCGAACGAGGTGGTGCTGATGACGAGATCGGCGCTTCCGTCGGGCACCGGCAGCTGCTCGGCCGTGCCGCGGACGAAGGTCAGCCGGCCGGCCTGCGTGCCGTCGCCGGCGACCCGCACCATGCCCGGCGCCGGGTCGATGCCGATGAGCTCCGTGGTCGCCGGCAGCGGGCTGGCCAGCCGCCGCAGCGCGTAACCGGTGCCGGAGCCGACGTCGACCACGCGGCGGGGCGCCGGCTCGCAGCGCAGTGCGAGGTCCGTCGCCCGGTCGGCGATCTCGTGGTGCAGGCGGCCGAGCCAGCCCGACTCGTAGCCGGGCGCGCGCCGGTCGAATGCGCCGAGGTCGCGGTCAGGCACCACGGGTTGAGTGTCACATATCAGCCAGGGCGATGTCGCGCGGGCGGGACTGCTGCCGGCCGGTCCTGGTGACAGGCGCTGAACCGGTTGCGGGCCGGACGCGGCCCCGCCATTCTCGGTGTCCATGACCTCAGCGCCCGGCGGGGAGATGCACGGCAGCGCCCCGGTGCGACCGCTGACGGCGGGGGACTGGCGGGCGCTGCGCGCGGCGCGGCTGGCAGCGCTGGCCGAGGCGCCCTATGCATTCGCGTCGACGCTGGCCAGGGAGCAGGAGTTCGCCGAGGACACCTGGCGCGAGCGAGCCGGGTCCGGCCGGACTTTCGGCGCCTGGCAGGACGACGTGATTGTCGGCCTGGCGACGGGCTTCCCGGCTGAGCCGGGTCCGGGCTGGCATCTTGTCGGCATGTGGGTGTCGCCCGGCTGCCGCGGGCAGGGGGTCGCGGGCCGGCTCGTCGGCAGCGGTCTGCGACCTGGCCCGCGAGTCCGGTGCCCCCTCGGTCACGCTGTGGGTGACCGAGGTGAATGACAGGGCGCGCGCGTTCTACCGGCGGCTCGGATTCGCGCCGACCGGCGCGCGGCAGCTGATCCGGCCGCAGGAGTGGGAAGAGGAGCTCTCCCTGCCACTCAGGCAGGCCTGAGCCTCCCGGTCCGCGCCCGCTGGCTAGCGCGCCGCGAGCGCCGCCACCGGCAGATCGTAGGTCCGGCGGACGCTGCTGCCGAGGCGGGTGATGTCGGCGCCGTAGACGTGGAGGGAGATCGCCACGCCGGCGCCGATATTGCGTACCCGGTGGATATCGCCTGGCGGGGCGAAGCCGCTGACCTCGCCGCGGCCGGCCTGGTTGCGGCCGACCTCGCTGAGGTGGCTGCCGTCGGCGGACAGCGCGTACAGCTCCTCGTACTCGGTGCCCTGGATGACGCCGAAGACGCACCAGGTCACGTGATCGTGAATGGGCGTGAGCTGGCCGGGACGCCACACCAGGGCGGTGACCGAGAAGGATCCGTCCGGCTCGACGTGCAGCACATGGCAGCGGTAGCTGTCCGGGTCCCCGGCCCGCTCGTCCGCCGTCAGGATGTCGGGTCCGGGAAGGTGGCGGCTCAGCTGGGCCGCGACGAGCTCAGAGGTCCGCTGCCAGTCCTCGTGCTGCCGGGTTGCGGCGCGGATGCCGGTCACGAGATCGGCCGGACATCGGGTACGAACCGGGCTGACTACCGTCATACGCTCGCTCCTTGCCTACTCGATCGGTCGACAATAGCGTACGGGTACGGGTGTGCCCAGTTCCAATGCCAGTTATCCATGGGTTCATAGGCGGGACCTATGCCCCGCAGGTCAGGCGACGGAAGCCGTCCTGCCGGGTACACCGGCAGGCGCCGTCGCGCGTCACCGTAGTGGCGTGCCAGGAGGGGAGTACGCCGGGCGACCGGTCAAAATGGCGGCTGGGTCGCCTGTCCGGCTGGCAGGATGCCGGAATGGGCACCATCATGCTGCTGGACGCGGCCTCGATGTACTTCCGGGCGTTCTATGGCGTGCCGGAGACGATGACCGCTCCGGACGGCACGCCGGTCAACGCGGTCAAGGGCCTGCTCGACATGATCGCCCGGCTGGTCCGGGCCCGGCATCCGGCGCAGCTGATCGCCTGCATGGACGCCTCCTGGCGGCCGGAGTTCCGGGTAGCGGCGCTGCCCTCCTACAAGGCCCACCGGGCCAGGCCGGACGGCTCGGAAGAGGTCCCGGCAGCGCTCGAGCGGCAGCTGCCGATCATCGTGGACGTGCTGTCAGCGGCCGGGATCGTGATGGCCTGGGCCGACGGGTATGAGGCCGACGACATCATCGGCACGCTGGCGGCGCAGGCGGACCGTCCGGTCGAGGTCGTTACCGGTGACCGGGATCTGTTCCAGCTCGTCGACGACGAGCGCGGCATCACGATCGCCTACATCGCCCGCGGCCTGGCCAACCTCGAGATCGTCGACGAGGCCGCCGTGACGAGGAAGTACCAGATTCCCGGACGGGACTACGCCGCGTTCGCCGCCCTGCGCGGCGATCCGAGCGACGGGCTGCCCGGCGTGCCGGGCGTCGGGGAGAAGACCGCTGCGGCCCTGGTTCGCGTGTTCGGCTCCGTGGAGGCGATGCTGGCGGCGATCGACGCAGGCCACGGCGGCTTCCCGGCCGGGAGCCGGGCCAAGCTGGTCGCGGCCCGCCCGTACCTGGACGCCTGCATGCCGGTGGTGCGCGTCGCGACCGACGCGCCAGTCACGCTGGCCGGCGGCGACCTGCCCTCAGTGCCGGCGGACCGGAGCAGGATTGCCGCGCTTGACGAGCAGTGGGATCTCGGCTCATCACTGGGCCGGGCGCTGGCCGCGCTCGCCGCCGCCCCCTGAGTAATCCGGCGACTCGCTCACCTGCAGCGCGACAAGGCAGGTGTCGTCATCGGCATGGGCGCTGCCGAGCGCGTGCAGGACCGCGGCGACGGCGTCCTCCGCATCGGCTCGCCCGGCGGCTGCGGTCAGCAGCGCGGCCAGGCCCTGGCTGATCGAGGAAGGCCCGGCGCTCCACCAGCCCGTCGGTGTACAGCAGCAGCACGTCGCCAGGCTGTAACTGCACCGTCGCAGCCGCGTAGCCGCGGCTCCCGGCGCCGAGCAGGACGCCGTCCGGCTGCGGCAGCACACGGGCCGAGCTGCCGCGGATCAGCACCGGCGGCGGGTGCCCCGCCTGCGCCCAGGTGAGCATCCGGCTGGCCGGATCGAAGTAGCCGGCCACGACCGACGCGGTGTGCTCGGGCGCCACGTGCCGGACGAGGTCGTTCAGCCAGGCGACCAGCTGCTGCGGGGGCGCCCCGGTGATGGACAGGCCCGCGAGCGCGCCGCGCAGCCTGGCCATGGCGGCTGCCGCAGTCAGGCCGTGCCCGGCGACATCGCCGATGGCCAGCAGCACCCGGCCATCGGGAAGCTCGGCAGTGATGTACCAGTCGCCGCCGACCCGGCTGCCGGCCGAGGCGGGCAGGTACCGGACGACGGCCCGCAGCCCCGGCAGGGCGAACGGCTCGTCATGCAGCGGCAGGATGGCCCGCTGCAGCTCGAGCGTGATGTGCCGCTGCTGCGCCAGCTCCGCCGCCAGTCCCGTGCCCGCGCTCGCAGCGGCATCGCGGCCCGTGTCTTCGTCCTCGGCGGCGTCACGGCGGGCGGCGGGTGCGGTCCCGGCCAGCGCCGGACCGCGCGCCGCGCTCTGGCGGTGCGCCCGGATGGCTGCGGTGTCAGATGTCAGCATATTTTGCACGGGAGGTCAGCACTCGTGTACCAAGGGTGACGCATCTGGGACGCTGCTGTCTAGATGCGGACACACCTCTCCAGGATGAGATGATGCCCGGGGCGGGGGCTAGCGTGGCAGCAACGGCTGAAGGAGTGGAATGGGACACGATCAGGAGGGAACGGCGCTGTTCCCCGCTGGCAGGCTGCGCGAGGTCGCGGCCGCTACCGCCGCGGCAGGCCTGGATGCGGTGCTGCTGACGCCGGGACCTGACCTGCGCTACGTGACGGGCTATGACGCCCACCAGCTCGAGCGGCTGACCTGCCTGGCGGTGCCCGCTGACGGGGCTCCGTTCCTGGTCGTGCCCAGGCTGGAGGAGCCGGCCGCGAAGGCGTCTCCCGCGGGCAGGCTGGACCTGGAGATCGTCGGCTGGGATGAGACCGACGACCCGTACGCGCTGGTGGCGAGGCGACTCGGCGCCATCGCCTCGGTCGGGCTGGCCGATCGGATGTGGGCGCTGATGGTGCTGCGGCTGCGGGACGCGCTGCCCGGCGTCAGGCAGGCGCTGGCCAGCGTGGCGCTGCGTGATCTCCGCGCGCGCAAGAGCCCGGCCGAGATCGCTGCCCTGCTGGCGGCTGGAGAGGCCATCGACCGTGTGCACGCGCAGGTTCCCGGCTGGCTGCGGCCGGGCCGGACTGAGCGGGCGGTGGCGGCGGACATCAGCGAGGCGATCCTGGCCGAAGGGCACGTGACCGTGGACTTCGCCATCGTGGCCTCCGGACCGAACGGCGCCAGCCCGCACCACACGGCCGCTGACCGGGTGCTCCGGGCGGGCGACGCCGTCGTCGTCGACATCGGGGGCACGATGCCGAGCGGCTACTGCTCAGACTGCACCCGCACCTACGCGATCGGCACGCCGCCGGCCGACTTCGCCGCGTACTACCAGGTCCTGAAGGACGCGCAGGACGCGGCCTGCGCTGCCGTGCGGCCGGGCGTGAGCGCCGAGGCAGTGGACGCGGCCGCGCGGGAGCCGATCACCGCGGCCGGCTACGGCGAGTTTTTCGTGCACCGGACCGGGCACGGGATCGGACTGGAGACGCACGAGGACCCGTACATCGTGTCCGGCAACACCGAGGTGCTGCAGCCCGGTCACGCGTTCTCGGTGGAGCCGGGCATCTACCCGGGGCCGCACGGAGCCAGGATCGAGGACATCGTCGTGTGCACGGAGGACGGCGGCCGCCGCCTGAACAACGTCAGCAGGGACCTGATCGTGGTGGCTGGCTAGGCTAGAGCGCCTCAGGCCTGCCACCGCGCGATGAGGCCCTGCCATGGTGGCAGCACCTCCGGGCGGCCGGCCTGTCCGCTCGTGCTGAGCAGTACCTCTCCGGCGGCGGCCGGCGGCTCAATCGGCCCGGCGGTGAGGTTCGCCGCGACCAGCAGGTCCCCGGCGCGGTAGGCCAGCAGTCCGTCCGGTCCGGGCAGGAACTCCGGGCTGCTCACGGCGAAGCCGGCGTCGGCGTGCCGGAGCGCGATCAGCTCCCGGCACAGCCACAGGGCCGATCCGCGGTCGGCGCGCTGGCCGGCGACGTTCGGCGCGGAGGCCGGCGGCAGCGGGAGCCAGGGCCGGGCAGAGCCGGCCGTGAATCCGCCGTCCGGTGAATCGTCCCAGCGCAGCGGTGTTCTCGCGCGGTCCCGGTTGCCCCGCGGATTCGCGGCGCCGATGGTCATCGAGTCGCGCTGGAACTCCGGCGGGACGTCGAGATCGGTCATGCCGATCTCGTCGCCGTAGTAGAGCACGACCGTGCCGGGCAGCGTGGCCAGCACCAGCAGCGCGAGCCTGATCCGCTGCTCGTCGCCGTCGCACCAGCGGGTCGGGAACCGCCCGATGTCGTGGTTGGACCCCATCCAGACCGGGCAGGCGCCCGCCGGCAGGGCGGCGAGCGTGTCGCTGATCACCCGTGCGAGGGCGGGCGCGGTGAAGCTGCTGAACGCGAACGGGAAGTTGAAACTCAGCTGCAGCTCGTCGTTGCTGCCGTAGAACGTCGCCAGCCGGGCCGCGTCGGGCACCCAGGTCTCGCCCAGGAGCAGCCGCTCCGGCGTGTAGCTGTCCGCTATCTTGCGCCAGTCGCGGTACACGCCGTGAACTTCCGGGCGGTTGGAGTTGTAGACGGGCCGCAAGCCGAAGCGGCCCTCGAGTTCGTCAGCGCCCGGCGGCAGCGGCGGGTTGTCCCGCAGCTCGGCGTCCTTGTACAGCCCGTGCGCCACGTCAATGCGGAAGCCGGCGACCCCGCGGTCGAACCAGAACTCCAGAATGTCGCGGAACTCCGCGTGCACGGCCGGCAGCCACCAGTTGAGGTCGGGCTGCCCGGCCAGGAAGTTGTGCAGGTAGTACTGGCCTGTCGCGGCATGCCACTGCCAGGCGGACTGCCCGGTGGCGTCGAGCCAGTTGTTCGGCGGCCCGCCGCCGGGCGCGGCGTCGGCCCACACGTAGTAGTCGCGGTGCGCGCTGTCCCGGCCCGACGCGGCGTCGATGAACCACGGGTGGGCCGAGCTGGTGTGGTTGGGCACGAGGTCAAGGAGCACCCTGATCCCGCGGCTGGCGGCCGCGGTGATCAGGGCGTCCAGGTCCTCCATGGTGCCGAGCTCAGGATGGACGCCGGTGTAGTCGCTGACGTCGTAGCCCCAGTCCTCATCCGGCGACGGCATCGTCGGCGAGAGCCAGACTCCGTCCACGCCGAGCCAGGACAGGTGGTCGAGACCGGCGGTGATGCCGGGGATGTCGCCGTATCCATCGCCGTTGCTGTCCCGCCAGGACCGCACGTACAGCTGGTAGAGCACAGCGCCATGCCACCATGGGCGCGCGGCCATGGTTGTCATCCTTTCCCGAGCCGGCCTTCAGGTCTGCCTTCCGTCGCGGCTAGGTCCAGATGGCCGCCCCGCCGTCGGGGTCGAAGAACTGCATGCCGCCGGTGTCGACGGCGAACGTGATGCGGTCACCGGCCTTCACCGGCGTCTTCGGATCGACGCGGGCCACGCCCTCCCCGGAGATGGTGGCCGCCTCAGCGTCGGCGGAGTGCGCGCCCTCGGCCTGCACGCGCTTGGCGTCGATGGTGAAGTGGACCACCAGCTCAGAGCCGAGTGCCTCCACCAGGTCCACGTCGCCGGTCAGCTCCGGGCCGGTGGCGCCTGAGGCTGCGGCGGGCAGGTGCTCGGGCCGCAGGCCGACGATCACGGGCTTGCCCGCGAACGAGGCCAGCCGCGAGTGCGCGACCGTGACTGAGTCCGGCAGCGGGACCTCCTGGGAGCCGATGCGGACCGACCGGCCGCCCTCGCCGGCCGTGGCCTCGTACAGGTTCATGGCCGGCGAGCCGATGAACGCGGCGACGAACAGGTTGTCCGGGCGGTCGTAGAGCACCTGCGGGCTGTCAACCTGCTGCAGGACGCCGGCCCGCATGACCGCTACCCGGTCGCCCATCGTCATGGCCTCGATCTGGTCGTGAGTGACGTAGATCGTGGCCACGCCGATCCGGCGCTGGATGCGGGATACCTCGGCCCGCATCTGCACGCGCAGCTTGGCGTCCAGGTTGGACAGCGGCTCGTCCATGAGGAACACTGACGGCTCCCGGACGATGGCCCGGCCCATGGCCACGCGCTGCCGCTGGCCGCCGGACAGCTGGCCGGGCTTGCGGTCCAGCCACTCGGTCAGCCCGAGAATCTCGGCCGTCTCCTTGACCTGGGCGTCGAGCTTGTCCTTGGGCAGCTTGCGCAGCTTCAGTGCGAAGCCGATGTTCTCGGCCACCGTCATGTGCGGGTACAGGGCGTAGTTCTGGAACACCATGGCGATGTCGCGGTCCTTGGGCGACAGCTCGTTCACCTCCCGGTTCCCGATCCGCAGGACGCCGCTGGTGATGTCCTCCAGGCCGGCGACCATGCGCAGTGCAGTGGTCTTGCCGCAGCCCGACGGTCCGACGAGCACCATGAACTCGCCGTCGGCGATATCCAGGCTGAGGTCGTGCACCGCGTGGAATCCGTTGTCGTAGACCTTGTTGACGTTATCCATGCTCACCGTGGCCACGGTGCCTCCTCAGCGGGATTGGGCGGGGGACAGTCGAACTGGCGCAGGCTCATCCCTTCACCGCGCCCGAGGTGAGGCCGGAAATGACGAACTTCCGGAAGATGAAGACCAGGATGCCGATCGGAACCGTGGCGACCACCGACGCCGCGAAGATGGTCGCGTACGGTGTCACGTCGATGGTGCCGAACTGCGACACCCCGACCGGGATCGTCCGGAAGTTGTTGGAGATGTTGAAGGTCAGTGCCATGAGGAACTCAGTCCAGCACGCGGTGAAGCAGAAGATGCTGGCGGTGAAGATCCCGGGCAGTGCCTGCGGCAGGATGATCGACCACAGGGTGCGCAGCGGCCCGGCGCCGTCGATCCGGCCCGTCTCCTCCATCTCCTTGGGGATGCCGAGCATGTAGTTGCGCAGGATCCAGATGGCGAACGGCAGGTTGAAGGCCGTGTACGGGATGATCAGTGCCTGATAGCTGTCCAGCCAGTGGAGGTGCTCCAGCAGGATGTACAGCGGCGCAATCAGGGCAATCTCCGGGAACACCGAGATCATCAGGAGCGCGACCAGCATGGTGAACTTGCCCCGCATGGGCAGGCGCCCGAGCGCGTAGCCGGCCAGCGTGCCCATGATCAGCACCAGCGCGGTCGCCACCAGCGTCACGATCAGCGAGTTGCGGAAGTAGATCCCGAAGTCGTACTGCACGAACGCGGACTTGTAGTTGGCGATGCTGAGCGGGTCGGGGAAGTACTGCGGCGGGCTGGCGCCGATGCCCTCCGGCGTCTTGAAACTGGAGGCGATCAGCCAGTACAGCGGCAGGCCGATGAACAGCGCGACGAGGAATGTGGCGATGTTGACCCCGTTGATGATCCGGTGCCAGCCGGTTCGCTTGCGGTTGCGCATCAGTTCTCCTTCCCGACCTGGACCCGGAAGGTCCGCAGCGACAGCAGACACCCGATGAGCACGAGCAGCGCCGTACTCGTAGCCACGGCCGCGCCGCCGCCGAAGTCGAGGTTCTTGAACATGGCCTGGTAACCGAGCACGGCCAGCGAGGTCGTCGCCGTTCCCGGACCGCCGCCGGTGAGCACGTAGGGCAGGTCGAACAGCCCGAAGGCCTGCAGGACGCGGAACATCACGGCCAGGGCGAGCGTGGGCCGCAGCAGCGGGAGCGTGATGTGCCAGAAGGTGTACCAGCCGGAGGCGCCGTCCATCTCGGCTGCCTCGTACACATCGCCGGGCAGCATCACCAGGCCGGCCAGCACGATGATCGCCACGAACGGCGTGGTCTTCCAGATGTCGGCCACCATCATGCCGATGATCGCGGGAGTTGAGGTGCCGAGAATGTTGGGGTGCCCGAGGCCGACCGCCTGGAAGATCGACTCCAGGACGCCGTACGTGCCCTCGTAGATATAGCCCCACAGCTCGGCGTTGATGACGGTGATCATCGACCAGGGAATGAGCAGGAGCGCCATCATCCAGCCCCGGCCGGTGGTGAGCCGCTCCAGGACCAGGGCGATGATGGTGCCGAGCACGAGTTCGACCAGCACCGTGATGATGGTGTAGACGATCGTGAAGCCGAGCGCGTACCGGTACACGGAGCTGTGGATCAGAGCCGAGTAGTTCGTGCCGGTGACGCCGGTCATGTCGATGCCGCCACCGGAGACCGACACGTTCCGGACGCTCATCACGACCGAGTACAGGATCGGGAAGATGGTGACGCCGGCGACGAAGATCAGCGCCGGGGCGGCGAAGAGCCAGCCGAGCCGGGCGAGTTTCTTGCGGTTAGTGTCGGGGCGGCCGACCGGCGGTGCAGCCACGGCGGCCGGCTGCTGGGCGGCGCTGGAGATTGCGGTCATCAGTTAGTCCTTTGGCTGCAGCCGGTAGGGACAGATGCTGCCGGGTGGCCGCCCGGGCCGGGACGCCGGAGCGCCCCGGCCCGGACGGCCGCTGCGGATCAGAGCCCGCCACCGGAAGTGGAGGCGAGAGCCGCGGCTGCCTGGCTCTGCGCGTTCGCGAGCCCGGATGAGGGGGACGCCGAGCCGGCCAGGATGGCGTTGACGTTGGTGTAGATCGCGGTGCTGAGGGCCGGGTAGTTGGGCGTGCCCGCGGGGCGCGGGACCAGCTTGGTCTTCGGCACGATGGCCAGGACTGCGTTAGAGGAGATGACGGCTGCGGACGTCCGGACCGACTCCACCGTCGGGATCTCGGAGTACTGCTCCGACAGGATGTCCTGAGCCTGCGGTGCTGGCCAGCCACTTGATGAAGGTGAGGTCCAGCCCGATGTGCTTGCTGTGCGGGTTGATGTACATGTTCCAGCCGCCGATGTTGGAGTAGCCCGGGTAGGACTGACCCTGGAACGTCGGGAGCGGTGCCACGCCGACCTGGCTCTTGGTCAGCTTCGAGGTGGCCGGGGTGGTGGCGTAGGAGTAGGCGTAGTCCCAGTTACGCAGGAACACCGACTGGCCGGCCGCGAACGTGGACATCGCCTGCGGCTCCTGGAACGTGGTCACCGCGGAAGGCGAGACGCCGGAGGTGATCAGGCTGCGCATGAAGGTGACGGCCTTGATTGCGGCCGGAGAGTCGAGCGTTGCCTTGGAGTAGGAGCTGTTGGTCACGGCGCCGCCGGCGTCGGTCAGATACTCCATGAAGTTGCAGGTCAGGCCCTCGTAGGCGTCGCCTTCCCAGACGAAGCCGTACTTGATGCCGTCCTTGGACTGGATCGTCTTAGCGTCGGACTCCAGCTGCTCCCAGGTAGTGGGCACGGACATGTGGTATTTGGCCAGCAGGTCCTTGCGGTAGTACAGGAAGCCCTGGTCCTCGAACAGCGGCGAGCCGTAGACCTGGCCCTTGTAGGTGGCGCCCTGGATCAGGCCGGGCGCGAACCTGCTGAAGTAGCTGCTGGGCAGGTACTTCGACAGCGGGACGGCCAGCTGGTGCGCGCCGAACTGCGCGGGCCAGATCACGTCGCCCATGTAAACGTCCGGAGTGGACGAGCCGCCGGAGATCGTGGTCGCCAGCGTCGCCCGGTTCGTGTCGGTCTGGGTAGACGCGGATACCAGCGTGACCTTGATCTTCGGATACGCCTTCTCGAACGCGCTGATCAGGACGGTCCGGGTGTCGGTGGCGCCAGAGCCGGCGATCGGGCTGGCCGACCACACGATGGTGCCCGAGGTGGTCGAGCCGAGCCCGGCCGTGGAGGACGAGCTCGCGGAGGGACTGCTGCTGCCGCCGCATGCGGCCAGGCTCAGCGCCCCGGCGGCCGCCGCCGCGACAAAAACGATGGTCTTCCGGGATCGCGTGCGCGCGAGGCCGGATGCTGTTCGTCGTGCCATGTGTGCTACTCCTTGTCAGCGCTGACAGCCGCTGCCGCGGCCTGGTCGCCTCTTCCTTGCTGATGCGGGATGTGCTGTAGTGGCGCCGGTTGGCGGGCAGGTCATCCCAGCCCGGCGACGGCACAGGGTGCGGCAGGGCCGGCTCGCGTGGCCCGGCCAGGCCGCCTCGCGGTTGTCGTGCTCGTCCTGGCCACGACTGATAGTGGTAGTTCCTCCCGCAGCGGCCGCACTGGCTGGCCGCTGATGAGCGCGCAGAGCCGGCCCGCACCGCGGGCGCCGCTCTCCGCGAGTGGCTGGCGAACCGTGGTCAGCCCGAGCTGAGCCGCGGAGTCCAGATCGTCGAAGCCGATCACCGACAGGTCGGCGGGTACTGCCCGCCCGTGCTTCTCGGCCGCGGCCAGGACTCCGAGCGCCTGCGTGTCGGAGGCCGCGAAGATCGCGGTCGGGGAGCCGGAGCGGCCGAGCAGTCTCGCAGCGAGGCTGGCCGCCCCGGCGGCGGAGTGCTCGCCGAGCTGCACCAGAGCCGGGTCATAGCCGAGGCCGTAATGATCCAGGGCGCGGCGGTAGCCGAGGAGGCGGCGCCGGGTCGACAGGAAGCCGAGGTTGCCGACGCGCTCGTCGCCGATGAAGGCGATGCGGCGGTGACCGAGCTTCACCAGGTGCTCGGTCGCGAGCCAGCCGCCCTTGATGTCGTCGACGACGGTGCACGGGACGCCCGGCGCGTCGCTGTCGACCATGGTCAGCGGCAGCCGGCTGTGCCGGAGCGCGGCCAGGTGAATGCTCGTCAGCTGCAGCGACACGATGACGGCTCCGTCGGCCTCCTGGCGGGTCGTCAGCGCCGCGAGATGGCGGTCACGCTGGCCGGCAGTCTCGACGTTCCGTACGACGGTGTCGAAGCCGTGCTCGTCCAGCACGCCGATCGCGCCGGCGAGCCTGGCGACGACGGACGGCCGGGTCAGGAACGGCACAAGGATGACGACGGTTCGCGTGCTGCCACGCGATAAACTCGCCGCGGTCCTGCTGGGCCGGTAGTTGAGGCGCTTCATCACCTCAGTGACCCGCAGGCGGGTGTGCTCGCGCACGTTAGGGCTGTCGTTGAGCACCCGCGAGACGGTGCCGACACTGACACCGGCGGACGTGGCGACATCAGCGATCGTGGCGCGACGACTTGACCGCACCTTTTCACCTCCATGCACCCCTACCTGCGGCTATTGCCATGGAACCGATTCAATAGTCGTACTCCTGCGCTAAGGGTGGCGTCAATACTCCATTAGCCCTTGGTACACCAATCGAGACCTGCCGTCCGGTTCGGGCGGGCTGCTCTCGCTGGCAGCAGGCTTGTTACGGGCGGATTGCCGGTCCAGAAAAATCGGCCCGGAGCACGGCGTGTCGCCGCGCTCCGGGCCGGGTGAGATCGCGAGCGGCTGCGGCTAGGCCGCCGAGCCGTTCTGAGCGCCGGGCTGGCTCGCGGGATGACCAATCGACAGTCCGCTGGCGGCATCGAAGAACTGCAGGTGCGAGGTGTCCACGGCCACAGTGGCAGCGGAGTTCGGCCTGATGTCGCTGCGCGCCGCCACCCGCGCGGTCCACATGGTCTTGTTGTCGGCGAGCGGGATTGCCTCGTCGTCCTCGCCGTCGGTCCTGGCCTCGGTAATGCTGGCGTGCTGGACCGGGGGAGCGTCGATCGGGAAGATCACGTGAATCTCGCTGCCCAGCTCCTCGGTGACCGTGGACCGGATGGCCATCCTGGGCCAGGACGGCTCAGCCAGCTCTGCGTCCTCGAAGTCGGACGGCCGGATGCCGAGGATCAGCTCCCGGCCGAAGTACCCGTCGAGGCCGGGCCTGGCCTGCAGCAGGCGCTCGCCGACCGCGAGGCGGTGGCCGGCGAATGCGACCGCCGGGCCGTCCTCGCGCACGAGCCGGGCGGTGACGAAGTTCATCGCGGGCGAGCCGATGAAGCCGGCCACGAAGAGATTGACCGGCGAGTTGTAGAGCGCCTGCGGGGTGTCGACCTGCTGCAGCCTGCCGTCTCGCAGCACGCAGACGCGCTGCCCGAGTGTCATTGCCTCGACCTGGTCGTGGGTCACGTACACCGTGGTGACGCCGAGCCGGTCGTGCAGCTGGGACAGCGAGGCGCGCATGGACACCCGCAGCTTCGCGTCCAGGTTGGACAGCGGCTCGTCCATCAGGAACGCCTGCGGCTCGCGCACGATCGCGCGGCCCATCGCGACCCGCTGCCGCTGGCCGCCGGAGAGGGCCGCGGGCTTGCGCTTGAGGTACTCCTCCAGGCCGAGCATCTTCGCGACCTCCAGGACGCGCCGCCTGATGTCGTCCTTGGGGGTCTTGCGCTGCTGCAGGCCGAAGGCAAGATTCTGCTCCACCGTCATGTGCGGATAGAGCGCGTAGTTCTGGAAGACCATCGCGATGTCGCGGTCCTTGGGCGGGAGGTCGTTGACGACGCGGCTGCCGATGCTGATGGTTCCGGCCGAGATGTCCTCCAGCCCGGCGATGGAGCGCAGAGCCGTTGACTTCCCGCAGCCGGAAGGGCCGACCAGCACCATGAACTCGCCGTCGGCGATGCTCAGGTCCAGCCCGTCAATGCCCTTGTGGCCGCCGGGGTAGACCTTGTCGACCCCGTCCAGCACGATCTGCGCCATGAAGACCTCGCTCGCCTCGCAGCGGCCCCGGCGGGCCGTCCTGGCCGGAGCGTAACGGTCAGGCCGGAGTGCGGGCTATCGTCCGGAAGTGCATGTTACGGTAGCGTAAAGCCCGTTATCATTTCGTTATCAACCAAGCGCCCGCTGCCGGGCGGACCGGCACGTTACGGTTGCCGGGTGGAGGAGATCAACGCGACGATCGTCTCGCTGCTGACCAGCGACGGCCGGATGAGCTTCACCGAGCTCGCCCGGCGGACGGGCCTGTCGGTGTCAGCAGCGCAGCAGCGGGTCCGCAGGCTCGAGGAGCGGGGCGTCATCAAGGGCTACAGCGCCGTCGTCAGCGCCGAGGAGATAGGGCTGCCGCTGACCGCCTTCGTGTCGATCAAGGCGTTCGATCCCGCCGCACCCGATGATGCGCCGGAACGGCTCGCGCACCTGACCGCCATCGAGGCATGTCACAGCGTGGCCGGTGACGAGAGCTACATCCTCAAGGTCCGGGTGGCGTCGCCGCACGAGCTGGAGGACCTGCTGCAGGAAATCCGGGCGGCGGCCAATGTCTCCACGCACACCACGATCGTGCTGAGCACGCCGTTCGAGAACCGGCCGCCGCGGATCTAGCTGCGGGACGCGCTGATCAGGATGCCACGGCGAACAGCCGCAGCGGCTCGCTGGCGTGTATCTCGACGCCGAGCGGAACGATCGCGGCGGTGCCCCGGTGCTCGGTCGCCGCAGCGGATAGCTCATCGGTCCTGGCCTCGACGACCGTCGCGCCGTGCAGCAGCGCATGGTCGAGGAAGGCAGTGTAAGACCGGCCGTCGCCGGCTGGCGGTGCTGCCAGCACGACATCGCTCTCGCTGACATTGGCGGCCGCGCTCAGGGCGGTCAGCTCGGCGGCCATGTCCAGGTGGGTCAGGCCCGCCGGCTGCAGGCTGCCATCCGGCTGCCGCGCATACGGCAGCAGCGCGAGATCGTGCGGCCGGACCGCGGGCGGCCGCAGTGAGCCCATGCCGAGCAGTGAGCTGAACGGGGTCGCGGCCGGCGCGTCGCCGAACGAGATGACCTGCCGGACCCAGGAGCGGTCAGCCGCGGCAAGTCCGGCGGCCGCCAGCGGCTGTGCTGTCAGCAGCATCCTGGCGCCGCAGTCGGCCAGCTGACCGGCTGTCTCGGCGACTGACAGCTCAGAGCTGACCGGGCACGGGATGCCGCCTGCCGCGCTGATCGAGTGACAGGCCAGCACGTAGCAGGCCGCATCCGGGACGTACACGCCGACGATGTCCCGTGGCCGCAGCCCGCGCCAGGCCAGGCCCGCGGCGGCGCGCTGCACCGTGCTGGCCAGGTCGGCGAAGGAGTACGGCTGCGCCGTCCTCCTGGTGACCAGCGCCGGCCGGCACCCGTACCGGGCTGTCATCTCGATCAGGCGCTGCGTAACGGTCATCTCCCCGTTCAGGCTCGAGCTGGCCACGTGACCGCGTCCGCCTCCCTGCTGCCAGTCGGCTGATCCCACCTGCCCGACGGTATGCCGCCGGGCAGGCGGGCCACATCGTCAGGAATGTGTAGCTGGATATGTAGTCAGCGCCCGGGCTGCGCATCCGCGTCAGGCGTCACCGTCATCCGGCGACCCGTGTCATCGCGGCTGGCCGCCCGGGCAATCCGGCCTGAGGAGCGCGCTGCCTGCAGGGCCGCCCGGTGCCTGCGCACCGCGCTGCGGCGTCCTGGTACCCAGGTAGGTCACCGGCCTGCCGGTCATCCCCCTCCGATGGCCGGCAGCGCCGGTGACCCAGGGTCCCGGTGAAAACGCTAGGGAAAGTTCGCCGCCGTGACATCGGCAAGATTGCGCATTCCGGTATGCAGATGAGACCGGCGGGCTGTGTAGTGAGGCGGCCGGGGTTCCTGGCGGCCAGCCGCGCGCGGCACCCGCTCAGCGCCGCGAGCTGCCGGTTCGCCGCGGCCGTGTACATACACATCCGACCGGACCTCAGCAGATCCGGGCCGCGCTCGCTCAGCCCGGTCTCCGTTCTCAGCTCCGGGGGCCGGGTCCGAGCCCGCCGGAGGCTCGCTGGTCGACGGTCCAGGCAGCGACCTGCGCGCGCGAATTGAGGCCGAGCTTGCCGAGGATGTTGGCGACGTGCCGGGCGGCGGTTGCCGGGCTGATGACAAGCTCGTCCGCGATGCCGCGGTTCGACAGCCCGCGCGCGATCAGCAGGGCGATCTCCTGCTCTCTCGCCGTCAGGACGGATGCCGGTATGAGGGCGGCCGGCCCGCTGTGGCCGGCGGCGGGAGCGGCCGGCGGTCCTGTCGCGGCGGTGCCGGGCGGACGGGCGCCCGGAGGGCCGGGGCCGCGGCCGGAGCGCAGCGCGAATCTGACGGCCTCGTGCATGGTCAGGCGGCGCCCCTCGGCGAGCAGGCTCGCGGCCGCCGGCCCGCCGATACGCTGATGAGCCGGCGCGAGGAGAGTGCTGAGCCGAGCCTCCGCAGCAGCTGAGCGGACCGGGCCGATGGTCTCGCGCAGTGCCGCCGCCGCCCCCTCGAGGCGGATCGCCGTCACATCATCAGCGTGCAGGACCGCGAGCGCGGCGAAGGCCTCGAGCCCGCGGGCTATGCCGAGCCGCTGGCCGGTGGCCATGCTGAGGTCCAGGCTCTCGGCCAGGCTCGCCTGCGCGGTGGCGATATCCAGGCTGGCCAGTGACACCCAGGCGATGCCCGCCAGGCAGCGGGCGATCTCGGTCCTGGAGTTGATCTGCCGGAAGATCTCCAGGGCACTGCCGAAATGCCGGAGCGCGGCGGCATTGTCGCCACGTGCACGGGCCAGGCTGCCGAATCCGTACTGGGCGTTCGCCACGCCCCAGCCATTGTTGCCGGTGAGCAGATCGAGCGCGGCCTCGAAGGACTGCTGTGCAGCATCGAGCTCGCCGGTCCGGGCGAGGATGGCGGCCCGTGCCGTGAACGCCAGTCCTTCCTCCCACTCGTCGGAGGACCGGCGCGCTGCCGCCACGGCCTCGTCGGCCTGCGTCAGCGCCGCATCGGCCTGGCCGGCGCGCAGGCTGATGAGCGCGAGGATGCGCAGTCCGCCGGCCGGGCAGGCGGCCCGGTAGGCGGTACACATGGCCACTGCGGCTGTGGCACGCTGCCGGGCCTGGTGGTACTCCTGGTGCTCGAATGCCAGCTCCGCGCCGAGCATGAGCGCGCGTGCACGGACCCCCGCGGGCACCCGGCCGTTCAGGGCCAGGAACCGGGCGAACCAGGCCAGTCCCTCGGTGACGTCGCCCTGCACGACCCAGGACGACCGCAGTGCCGAGCACAGCCGCAGTCCGGTCTCGGCGTCTGCCGTCTCAAGCGAGAAGGCCAGGGCCGCGCGGAGGTTAGCCTGATCGGCGGCGATCCGGTTATAGAGCTTGACCTGCTCGGCCCAGGGCAGGGCATCGCGCACGAAGGCCTGGCTGACGACGTCCTCGACGAGCCGCAGCATCTCGTCACGGTGGCGGCGCCGGGTCTCGTCCTGCTCGCCTGAGGCGGCCAGGCGGGCGGCGGCGTACTCGCGGATGGTATCGAGCAGGCGGTAGCGCGCGTCGCCCGCCAGCTCGTCCTCGAGCGCCACCAGCGACTTATCGATCAGAGCGGCCAGCAGGTCGAGTACGCGCTCGACCGCGATCTGCTCGTCGGCGCAGACCTCCTCGGCCATCTCCAGGCTCCACCCGGCGAACACCGACAGCCGCCGGAGCAGGATCTGCTCGTCCGGGGTCAGCAGCTCGAAGCTCCAGTCCACGGCCGCCTGAAGCGTCTGCTGCCGGGGCGGGGCGGTCCGGTCACCGGAGGCCAGCAGCCGGAACCGGTCATCGATGCGCGTCGCGATCTGCTCGACCGACAGCGCCCGGATGCGCGCCGCGGCCAGCTCGATGGCAAGCGGGACGCCGTCTAGCGTCCGGCACAGCTGGATGACCTGAGCGCAGTTATCCGGGGTCAGCGCGAATCCGGGCCGGACGGCGGCTGCCCGGTCGACGAACAGCCGGACGGCCTCGTGCTCCGCGGCTGCGAGCACGTCTTCCGGCGTCGCTGCGGCGACGGCTGTCAGCCGCCCGGCTGACGCCGGCCGGGCTGGGCAGCGACAGCGGCGGCACCCGCCAGACCGTCTCGCCCCGGACGCGGAGCGGCTCCCGGCTCGTGGCGACCAGCCGGAGCTGAGGGCAGCCGGCGATCAGGTCGCGGACAAGATCGGCGACAGCGTCGACGACGTGCTCGCAGGTGTCCAGGATGAGCAGCAGCTGCCGTCCGCGCAGAGCGTCGACGAGAGTGGCCGGCAGCGGGCGGTCCGGCTCCTCGCCGATCCCGAGAACGCTGGCCACCCGGCGGGCCGCGAGCGCCGGGTCGGCGGTGTCGGCGAGCTCGGCGACCCAGACGCCGTCCGGGAACTGCTCGGAGAGCTGCCAGCCGAGCCTGGTAGCGAGCCGGGTCTTGCCGATCCCGCCGGGTCCGCACAGCGTCAGGGCACGCACGTTACTGAGCAGTAGCGCGAGATCACCGAGATCGCGCTCACGCCCGACGAAGCTGTTCGGCTCGGCGGGGAGATTGCCCAGGCGGGGTACAGTGTCAGCCGTCATTGCCACTTCGGTATGTCTTCGGGTGATCAGGTCTAGTCTCTCACCCGGTACAGGCGCAAGCTGACTACGCAAAAAGGGCAGCTGCCGGCCGGTGTTACTGGTCAGTTACCTGGTGCCGCCACAGTCACCTCGGCGGTCTCGGTGTAGCGCAGCCGCCCGAAGTACATGACCTTGACCAGCGCCCACCAGCGCTCGCCGGGTCGCGCGGCAGCGGGCACCGCGACCTCGAACCGCAGTGTCTGCGCGGCGCCCGCCGGCAGCGCGAATCCGGTCGTCCACGGGCCGGCCTGCCGCCAGCTTCCGTGCGGCGAGATGAGCTGAGCCTCGCCCCGGATAGCGGACGCTGCCCCGTTGCGCAGCAGTACCTCGATCGCCGCGGTGCCTCCTGGCGCCACCGAGATCGCGCGGCTGGCCAGCGTGACCTCAGCCTCGCTGGTGGTCGCGTCAGCTGCGGCCTGCTGCATCGCCAGTACTTCCGCCAGCGGCAGATCGAGGCGCGGATCAGGCGGCTGGCCGATAGCGAGCAGCGCACTGTCCTCGATGACCTGGCCGGCGGCATCGGTGATCTGGGCCGTCGCAAACCGGCGTCCCGCCTGCGTGCCCGGTTTCGCGGCCACGGCCAGGTCGAACGAGCAGTGGCCGAGCGGGCCGAGGTCGTAGCGCAGCGGGCCGGACGGGCTGAGCACGATCTCGTCTGGCGCGGACAGCTGCACCAGCCCGGTCGCGGGCTCCGGGCCGCAGGCGACCGTGAGCCGCAGGGTGCCCGGCTGGCCGTCGTCCAGCGTCAGGGCGGCCGGGGACAGGTGCACGGCGACGGGCATATTGCCGGCCGGGGCGGGCCCCTTCCCGTGCAGCCAGTACCGCGCGTACACAGGCTGGGCCGGCTCCGGCAGTTGCGCTGCCTGCGCTGGCTGTCCGCCCAGCGTCGTCCGGGCCGTCCCCGCGCGCCGGGTCCGCGGCCGGGTCCGGCTGCGACGGCGCGGCGCCCGGCAGGCCGACCGGGGCGGGCCGGACGGAAAGGGTCACCAGGCCCGCCTGCGGGACCGTGGCCTGCGCGGCGCCGCCGCTGACCGGGAGGGGCTCGCCCTCGGCGTCCTCGCACAGCGAGCTCGATGCGGCCGCCGACACGCCGCAGAACAGGCCGACCCTCGCCCGCACCGCACCGGTGCCGCCGATGTCCCGCAGCCGGACCGTCACTCCGTCCGCGGGATCGGGCTGGCCGCCAGGCGAGAGCGGATTGCCGCGCGGCTTGAGCGCCGACAGCAGGGCGCCGGCCGGTCCACGGCGGCCATCCGGGTGCTGGCCGGCAGCGGGCCTGCGTGCAGCGTGGTCGCGACGCTCAGCAGCTCATGGTTGTAGTCCTGGCCTGCCGCCGGGAAGCCTGCAGTCCGCCAGTCACCCGGACCGGCGGCGAGCGCGTACTCGAACGTATGGCTCCAGTGCTGCCAGGCGAAGCTGGTGCCGTCCGGCGCGGTGCGCTTCTCGCCGTCGATCCAGATGCCGCACGGCCAGGTGCTGCATGCGCGCATCAGCGCCATGGTCAGCTGCCCGTCCGGCGTTACCAGGCCGCTCGGGGTGCCGCGGTTCAGCAGGGCGACCGTATGCCCGGCCAGGGCCGTCGCAGGTCCTCCGGCGGCGCCGGCGGTGGCTGCGGGCAGCCCGGCCGTCTCGATCACGCCGTCGGCCAGATCGTCGGCGAGCGCGCTTGCCTGCGTGCCAGGATCCGGGCCGGCCACGATCAGGACGGGCAGATCGAGCGGGCCGCGCAGGTCAGTCCCGGCGGCGAAGGCGTCGGCGCGGCTGCGGACGGCGGGCACCCACAGCCGCGCGGCCCCGCCAGCGGCCAGCTGCGCGTCGAGCGCGGCAGCCGCACCCGGGCCTGCCAGCGCAAGGATCTCAGCGGTGAGGCTATTGCGGTCAGGCCCGCCCAGGCAGATGCGGAAGTCCGGCAGGTTCGAGTCGAGCTCCTGGTAGCCGTATCGCGGGCCGCCGGGCAGCGAGCAGGTCGCGGTCACGCCCTGCCCGGCGAGCGCCGCGACCACCTGCCGCGCCTCGGCGCGCACGGCTGCCGGCGCGACGACCTCAGCCACGCCGATGGCCTGGGCCTGGCCGGTGCCCGCGAGCGGCGACCCTCGCGGTGGAGCCCACGGCAAGCCACTCGCTGGCCGGGCTGTCGAGCGTGTAGGAGTGCTCGGCGACGTCGGAGTCGACCGGGCCTGGCGGCCGTCCGATGACCGAGACCGCGGTCTGGTAGACCGGCAGCCCGCCGGGCACCCTGGCCGGGAAGACGACGCGCAGCAGGTGGTCCTGGCCGATCGAGCCGTCGACATGGGTGCGGAACTCGACCCGGTCGGCGCCGTCCCACAGCACCGTCTCCTGGGTGATCCGCAGTCCGCCGAGCGCGAGCTCGGCTACCAGCCTGCTGCCCACCGGGCAGCGCTCCGCCCGGACGACGGCAGGCCCGGCTGTGCTGCCGGTGCCCGGCCCGGCCGGGCAGAGCAGCCAGGGCCCCTCAGCCCAGCGCGGATGCTGCGGATGCTCGGGCTGCAGCAGCAGTTCATTGCCGCCGCCGCCCGGCTGCAGGAGCTCAGTGCCCGACCGCCGGTCCAGCAGCCGGGAGAGCGTCCCGCCGCGCGCCGGGTCTACCACGATCGAGAAAATCTCATTCTCGAGCCGGAACGCGCCTCCCGCCTCCCGCGGCTCCCAGCTGGCCGCGGTGGCATCGGCCGCCGGCCGGGCCAGGAAGGTGCGGTATCCCACGCCCGGCACCTCGGCCCGGAAGGTGATGGTGACCGAGCGCAGGCCGCCGTCATCGGCGCGGACCGTGCCCTCGGCGAGGAACGGCACGGGCCTGCCGCCGTCGTCATGCAGGCTCAGCCAGGCCGGCCAGCCGGGCGGCAGCTCGAGGCCGATGGTGGCCATGGCGGCGCGGTCCAGCGACAGCGAGTTGACGACGACAACGGCGAGAGGCTCGGGGCCAGGCCCGGCGGCTCCTGACCCGGCGGCATCCGGGCCGGACTGCCGTCAGCTGGCGGTGTCCGCGACGCTGGCGGTGTCCGCGACGCTGGCGGTGTCCGCGACGCTGGCGGTGTCCGCGAGGCCCGGCCAGGTGCGTGATCGCGGCGGTCCTGGCCTGGTCGCCTCGTTCCCAGGCCTCGCGCCAGCCCGCCAGCAGGTCCAGGTACACCTGGTCGCCCTCGCTGCCGGTAATGGCGTCGTGGTGAGCGCCGAACACCAGCTGGCGCCAGGCCTTGTCGAGGCTGGCGCCGGGATACTCGGCGCCGGTCAGCCAGGCGAGCGTGGCCAGCCGCTCGCCGTCCAGCACGGCGGTCTCGGCGGCCCGCTGGGCCTGCTTGGTGTCGGCGTAGCTGACGTCCTTGCCGGTGTAGACCGGATTCATGTCCCTGGTCTGCGGCGTGATCCAGACGTCCCGCTCGGCAGCCTCGGCCCGCACGGCAGCGAAGAACTCGCTGGGCAGCGCGGTGACGAACCGCGGCCAGACGTAGCGCGCGTTCCAGTCGCGGTGCACCTGGGTCGCCCACCGCGCCGGGATCACATGGTCGGCCCCGACTGGCAGGAGCACGTTTTTCGTCGCCGCGACGGCGGCCAGCTGGCGGAACTGCTCGTAGGCGTCAGCCTCGGCTGCGTCGAGCGTCCTGGCCTGGTTCAGCACCCAGCCCGCGCCGTAGTGGTTGGCCATGTAGCTGGTGAGCAGGCCGGTGCCATCCGGCGAGAGCCACTCGAACTCGGAGGCGAACTGCATCAGCCGGTTGTCGCCGACCGAGCGGTTCGGCCCCCACTGGTGGAACGGGCCGCGGGCCCAGGACGAGCTGGTGAGGCCAGCGGCGGCCATGATGCCGGGATAGCCGGGATCGAAGCCGAACGCATCCAGCATCCAGGAGGTACGCGGGTCGCCGCCCAGTACGTCCCGCTGGTAGGCGATGCCGTAGACGGCGTTGCGGATGGTGGACTCGGCACAGGTCAGGTTCGTGTTCGGCTCGTTGTAGCTGCCGCCGACAAGCTCGATGCGGCCGGCCCTGATGAAGTCCAGCAGGTCCGCGCGGTCCTCAGGGTGCGCGTCGAAGTGCGGCTTGAGGTAGTCGATCTCGGCGAGCACGAACTTGTAGTCGGGGTCACGGCGGGCAGCGTCCAGATGCAGCCGGACGAGCTCGAAGGCAGTGCGGACCTCCGGCATCTCGCCGTTCTCATCCGGCAGCAGGAGCCGGCTCTCGAGGAACTGGCCCTGAGTGCTCCACCACACCGGGTCGTAGTGGAAGTGGCTCACCATCCACATCACCCAGCCGGGCTCGGCCACGGTCAGGTGTGCCGCCTGCGCGGCAGTCCGGCCAGCGAAGGACGCTGTGGCGAGCACCGGCAGGGCAGCTCCCGGCGGTGCGTCAGCCCGGACGGCGACCTCGGCTGTCAGCTCAGCGCCAGGCTGCAGCCCGGTCACCACGACGGGCTCCGGTGTGCTGACGCCGCGCCCGGAGACCTCGACGGTCACCGGCTGGCGCGGATCACTGATCAGGTCAGGGCCGGAGTTGATCAGGCGCACCCTGACAATCTGGCGCGGCTCGGCCACGGTCCCGCCGAACAGGTCAGTCGAGTTAACGCCGCCGATCTGCATATTGTCATCGTGCCACGCGCTGGCAGCCCTAACCCGGCGTGCCGCCGGCGGTTCGGGTGGCTGCGAGCTCGCGGAGCGCGGCCCCGGTCAGGCGATGGGTCGTCCACTCATCCTGACGGGTCGCGCCGAGCCTGGCGTAGAAGCCGCGGGCCTGCTTGTTCCAGTCCAGCACCGCCCAGTCGAGGCGGCCGTACCCGCGCTGCACGCACAGGGCGGCCAGCTCGGTGAGCAGCTGGCGGCCGTAGCCGGCTCCGCGCAGTTCCGGCCGGACGTACAGGTCCTCCAGGTAGATGCCCTGCTGGCACTGCCAGGTCGAGTAGTTCAGGAACCAGAGCGCGAAGCCGGCCACCTCGCCGTCATGCTCGGCGACGTGCGCGAACACCGCCGGATCTGACGCGAACAGTGAGTGCTGCAGGTCCTCCAGCGTGCCGGTTACTTCCGGCAGGGCGCGCTCATACGCGGCCAGGTCGCGGATCAGCTGATAGATGGCGGGCACGTCAGCCGGCCGGGCAGGCCTGATCACGCGGCCGGGCCCGGCACGGCGAACCGGTAGCGCAGCCGGTATCGCTCAGCCGGGATCACGATGTCGGCCGTCTCGGCTGGCTCGCCGCCGGACAGGTGGGTGCGCTCGATCGCGATCACGGCTGAGCCGGCTGGCATCGCCAGCGCGGCCGCTTCGGCCAGCAGGCAGGTCCGCACCGACACTTCCTCCAGTACCTGGTCGATCTCGATGCCGATCGACCGCATTCGCTCGATCACGCCCCGGCCGGCGAAGCTGCCCTGCTCCGGCAGCGCCACGGGGGTGCCCTCGGTCAGTCCGGCTGGCTCGTAGCTGGTGGCGAGCTGGACGGGCTGGCCGTCGGCCGTCATCAGGTACCGTGTCGCGGTCACTAACGCCGCAGCCGTGCCGGTGCCGAGCCGCCGCGCGATGTGCGGTGGCGGCGCGATCTGCTCGGTGTGATGCTCCCAGGCAACATACCGGGCGGCAGGCCGGTCGGCGATCAGCAGGCCATCGGCAACGCTGCCGGACTCGTCAATGCCGAAGGGCGAGCCGGGAAAGTGCAGCCGGTCATGCTCGAGGTGCCTGGCGGCCGGCATCTTGCGGACGTAGGAGCCTGAGCCGGCCCGTGCCTCGATCAGGCCCTCGGTCGCCAGGACCTGGAGCGCGTGCTTGGCAGCGGTCTCGCCGACGCCGTACCTGGCGATGATCGCGTTGCGGGAGGGAACCCTGGCGCCGGGCTCGAGCACGCCCTCCCTGATGCGCATCCGCAGATCCTCGAGCACCCTCAGGTAGACCGGATCGGTTGACCTGCTCATTGGCTGCCGCTCCCTGGTAAGGCTGTCGGGCAGCAGACCTGCCGCTGGCCGCGAACGTGCCGACGCCATTGTCACCGATGGCGCGGCTGATGGGCGCGTGCCCGGCCTCAACTGTCCGGGCGATTCTCCTCCTGGCCGGCCGATCCCGCTATCTCCCCGGCGAAGCCGTACCGAACGGGACGGTTGCCGCCTCTTCCCCTGACTGGCGCGGCGCCGGACAATAGCCGGCAGCGCCGCAAACTGTGCGGCTGAGGCAAGGGGTGCGAAATGGCCGACTCCACGTCCGTTCCGTTCTCAGAAACGAAGGCGCCGGAGGCGCCTGAGCGGCTGCACCGGGGGGCGCTCAGCCTGGTCGATATCGCGGCGTCGACGATGGCGAATATCGGCCCGGCCTACAGCTTCTTCTTCGGCTTCGGGCTCATCGTCCTCACGGCCGGCATCGCCGCGCCGCTGACCATCATCGCGGCCGGCATCGCGGTGGCGCTGCTCGGGAACACGCTGGCGCAGTTCTCCCGCGCGCATCCCTCGACCGGCGGCTTCATCACGTTCGTCGGCAAGACCTTCGGCGGCACCAGCGCGGTCACGACGGCGCTGCTGTGCGGCGCCGGGTACATCATCGCGATCTCCTCGGTGCTGGCGGTCTCGGGCGGGTTCCTGTCGATCACGCTGAACTACTACTTCGGCTGGAACGTGCCGTGGATCATCCTCAGCGTGCTGCTGACCGGCGGCGCCGTCGTGATGATGCTGCGCGGCGTCGGGGTGTCCACGAAGCTGGCCGGGTTCTTCTTCGGCTTCGAGATGCTCGTACTGCTCGTGGTCTCCATCGCGGCCCTGATCAAGAACGGCGGCCACCTGTCCATCACGCCGTTCGAGCCGAGCCACATCACCAACGGGTTCTCCGGGCTGGCCGCGGGCTTCCCGCTGGCGGTGTACCTGTTCATCGGCTGGGAGAACTCCGCCGCGCTGGCCGAGGAGACCGGCAACCCGCGCCGCAACGTCCCGCGCGCGGTGTTCCTGTCGGTTGCGCTGATGCTCGTGTCGTACGTGCTGTTCGCCTACGCGACGGTGTCCGGCTTCGGCTACAACGCCGCGAAGCTGGGTGCCGCGCCAATCCCGTTCATCACCGTCGCCCACTCGGCGCTGGCGGCGTTTGCCGTGTTCGCCTACCTGGCCGGCCTGCACCTCGACCCTCGGCGTGCTGATCGCCGCGGTGAACTCGCAGGCCCGGCTCATCTTCAACGCCGGCCGGGAAGGGCTGCTGCCCCGCATCATCGGCCGCGTGTCACCCGCGCGCCGGGTGCCCCGCAATGCCATCTTCACGTTCGTCGGCATCGCCTCGCTCATCATCCTGGTCTGGGCGCTGGGCCACCTGATCGGCGGCGCCACCGCGCGCGCGAACATGAATCCGATCACGTTCTTCGACGAGTCCGGCACCATGGGCACGATCCTGGTGCTGGTCGTCTACTTCCTGGCCAACCTGGCGCTGCCGTTCTACTACCGCCGCTACCGGCCGGCCGAGTTCAGCGTCGTGAAGCACGCCGTCCTGCCCGTCCTCGGCATGATCGCCATTGCCATCCCGGTCTACTACCTGTGCAAGCCGCCCCAGCCGGCGCCCTACGACTGGTTCCCCTACGCTGCGGCTGCCATCGTGGTCGTCTCGGTTGTCTACGCCTTCATCCTCACCCGGCGCGACCCCGGGGTCGCCGAGCGCGTCGGATCCATCGTCGCGGACGAGTGATCGCGGCCCGCTCTGCCGTCCGTGGTGCGATTGCCGTCCCTATATAGCGGCAGTAATCGCACCACGGACGGCGACTGGGCCTGCTGCGTTACTCGCTGCCTTCCTCCAGCAGGAGGTGATAGCCGTTAGGCGTGCGCGCGTGCAGGACGCGGTACTGCCAGTCCTCACTCGGCGTCATCAGCTCCTCGCGGTAGCGGACACCCGCCTCAGCCAGCCGTTTCTTAGCGAGCTCGAGGTCGCTCACGCCGAACTGCCAGGTCAGGACTTTGTCAGGTCCGGCGGGCGAGAAGTCCTGCCGCCATTCGATGCCGAATTCGACCTTGCCATGGCCCAGAGCGAGAAAGTAGGGGTACTCCGGGCCCTCGTAGGTCACGTGAAATCCGAGGCCCACGTAAAAGTCGCGCTCTGCCTGCAGATCGCCGACGAACAAGATCGGAATTATCCGGCTGAACAATGCCGCCATAGCGGGACATGCTAGCGAGCCGGGGTAACACTCTGCTGTCAGCTTCTCGCACTTGCGCCACGATCTTGCCACGGGCGGCCCTCAGCAGGCCCCTGGCAGGCACACGTTGGAACGGCCCGTAGTGGGTAGGTTACGCTTGGTAGGCGAGCATGGGCGCCTGCAGCGGCCTATGCCCGGACCGGTGATAGCGACTCGGGGGGAGATGTCACCATGACGACGCAGGCCGAGGAACTCCTTGGCGCACGGGTAACGGGCGCCGATGGCAAAGTGGTAGGCACCGTCGAACAGGTGTTCAGGGACGACGTGGACGGAACGCCGGCGTGGGCACGGGTCCGGTCAGGGAAGACGGGCCGGTTCATCCCGCTCGGCAGCAGCCAGGTCACCACGGACGGTCTCAGCGTCCCGTTCGACACGCAGAAGATCATGGGCGGCCCGAACATCGACGCCGGCCAGCACATGTCCGCCGCTCAGGCTGAGGAGCTCAGCCGTTACTACGGCCTTACGGTCCCTGCGCAGCAGCCTCGCGGCAAGATGGCCGAGGACACCATGGCCCAGCCCAGCATGACCGATGCTGAGTGGCTCGTCCGCCAGGAGGAGCGCCTCCAGGTCGGCAAGGAGATGCTCGAGACCGGCCGCGTCCGGCTGCACAAGTACGTAGACGTCGAGCCCATCGAGCAGGCAGTGCACATCTACCACGAGGAATACGACGTCGAGCGCATTCCGATCACGGCCGAGGACCGGATCACCGGCAACATCGCCGAAGGCGAGCAGGAGATCATCCTGCACGAGGAGCGCGCCGTGCTCCGCAAGGAGATCGTGCCGGTCGAGAAGATCCGCCTGCGCGCCAAGCGCGTCGAGGAGGACACCACCGTCAGGGACGAGCTTCGCCGGGAGCGGATCGAGATCGAGCCGGACCAGGCGTTCGCCAGCTCTCATGGCGGTGACACGGGCAAGGGCAGCCGCTAGCACCGTGCGGGAGGCCCCCGGCAACTGCCGGGGGCTTTCTGCTGTCCAGAGGCCGCTGCCGTCCGGCTCAGCCTGACGTTCGCTGATGGCACCCGGAGGGTCGGGCGAACCGGACTTATCGCCGGGCCCGGAATGCGCCCTGGCGGGTGCCAGGGGGCGAGGGCCGTCAGGTGACAGTACCCTCGACTCATGCCCCTGCACGCCCGAGGCCATCTGCTGAGCTTCATCCCGAGCCCGTCTGTCAACGGGTTCCATATCGGGCCGCTCTTCATCCACGTGTACGGCCTTATGTACGTGGTCGGCATCACGCTGGCGATCATCATCACCAGGCGCCGGTGGCGCGCGGCGGGCGGCAACCCGGACCTCGTCGGCGATGTGGCCCTGTGGGCCGTCCCGGCCGGGATCATCGGCGGCCGGATCTACTTCGACATCACCACGCCCGCCGACATTCCGCCGCACTGGTGGGGCGTCTTTGCCGTCTGGTCCGGCGGCCTGGGTATCTGGGGCGGCATCGCCGGCGGTGCCCTGGTCGGCATCTGGCGGGTCAGGAAGGCCGGGGCGAACGCCGGCCTGTTCGCGAACGCCATCGCGCCCGCCCTGCTGGTCGCGCAGGCCGTGGGGAGGATCGGCAACTACTTCAACCAGGAGCTGTTCGGCAAGCCCAGCGGCCTGCCCTGGGCGCTGGAAATCTCCCAGGCGCACCGGCCTGCGGGTTACCTGGGCTACAGCACTTTCCAGCCGTCGTTCCTGTACGAGATGATCTTCGATCTGGCGCTGGCCGCCGCGCTGGTCTGGCTAGGCCACCACCGGCGCATCCGGCCGTGGGGGCTGTTCGCCCTGTACGTAGCCGGATACTCGGCCTACCGGATCTTCGAGGAGACCATCAGGATTGACTCCTCTGAGCACTTCCTCGGCCTGCGGCTGAACTTCTACGTCGCGACGATCATGACCCTTGTCGGCATCGGCTGGTTCATCCTGGCCCAGCGCCGGAACGCGAGCGAGGATCCGGCCAGCCTGGCGGGCTCGCCCGCTGCCGCGGATGAGCTGGCGGCAACCCCGGCCGGCGCGGCGGATCTGCCCGGCCAGGACGGCGATGACCTGGCGGCGGGCACGCGCGGCGCCTCCGAGCCGGACGGCGTCGTCAGCCCCGGCGGCGCTCAGGAGCGCTAGCCCGAGGCAGGCAGTCCGCTCGGACAGCCCGTTCCCGGTACTAAATCGGTAGTCCTGAGCGACTGCCGCAATCGGATCGCGATCCGCTGCTGTGGTTCTGTCCGGAATCAGTTGCGCATTCTTATCACAGCCGGACACAATGCGATGCCTGGTGTCACACTGGACGACTCTGGAGCATCCATGACCACAAGCACCGAGCCTGCCTCGCCGCCGGCGGCGGCTGAGACGGGCCTGCGCGCTAACGTTCTCGGCCTGTTCGACTCGATCGTGATGGCCGTCGCGGGCAGCGCGCCCGCTTACACCATTGCCGGCAGCACGGCCGTGCTGATCGGAGCGGTCGCGTTCGCCGGCCCGGCGGCGCTGCTGTGGTGCGGCATCCCGATGCTGGGCATCGCCTGGGCCTTCGCTTACCTCAACCGGCTTGAGGCGAACGCCGGCGCCACCTACGCGTGGGTCGGCCGGGTGCTGCACCCGGCGCTCGGCTTCATGGCCGGCTGGTCGCTTATCGTGTCCGCGACGATCTTCATGGTGGCCGGATCGCTGCCAGCCGGCTCAGTGACCATCGACCTGTTCAGCCCGTCATCGGCGAACAACACCGGCCTGGTGACGGCAGTCGGCGCGGTCTGGTTCCTGGTGATGGTTGGCCTGGTGATCATGGGCGTGCGGGTGACGGCACGGGCGCAGTGGATCATGTCCGGCATCGAGATCGCCATCCTGGTCCTGTTCGCGGTCCTGGCGATCATTCACTCGGCCAGCCACAGCGTGACGGCGTTCTCCTGGTCGTGGTTCGGCTTCAGCCACTTCAACGGGATGGCCGGCTTCGCCGCTGGCGGCCTGGTGGCGGCGTTTTACTACTGGGGCTGGGACGTCGCCTCGAACCTGAACGAGGAGATGAAGGACAGCAAGCGCGCGGCGGGCATCGGCGGCATCGTCGGGGTGCTGATCGTCTTCGCGCTGTACGAGATCTTCACCGTCGCCACCAACCTCGCCATGCCGGCCAAGACCATCCAGAACAACGCCGGTGACGTGCTCGCGGTCCTGGGCCAGGAGGTCTGGCACGGTCCGGGCGGCAAGCTGCTGGTGATCGCGGTGATGCTGTCGACGATCGCCACGCTGGAGACAACGCTCATCCAGGTCACCAGGACGCTGTACGCGATGTCGCGGGAGCGCACGCTGCCGGGGTTCCTCGGCAGCATCCTGCGCGGCCGGCAGACGCCGTGGCTGGCCACGATCGCGGTGGCGATCGTGTCGCTCGGCCTGTTTATCGGGTCGAACTACATCGGCTCGGTGGGCACCATCCTCGGCGACGCCATTGATGCCATCGGCATCCAGATCTGCGTCTATTACGGGCTGGCGGGTCTCACCGTGGTGGTCGCGTACCGGAAGGTGCTGTTCGCGTCGGTCAAGAACTTCCTGATGATCGGCCTGTGGCCGCTGGCCGGGGCGGCGTTCATGTTCTGGATCCTGGGCGAGTCCGTCTCGTCGAACCTCGACGACGCGGTGGTGAACTGGGTCGCGCTCGGCGGACTGGCGATCGGCTTCATCCCGCTGGTCATCTACTGGGCGATGGGCAGTCCGTACTTCCGCCAGCGGCCGACGCTCGGCTCGGTAGATCGCGCGATCGTGGCGGCCGCGGCGGACGGCGACTGACCGGAAACCCTGACGACCGGGCGCCGGGGCGGCTGATATTCTGGGTTCCGTGAAGCGCGCTGGACTGACGACGACGCCGGAGGATGTCCCGGCGCGCTGACTGCTGTTCTTTCACGAAGCCCCGGGGCAAGCGCCCCGGGGCTTCGTTATGTCCGTGGTCGCTCGCCCTGCTGACATCGCACCCGCGAGGAGACCGCCATGCCTGACCACTTCCTGTCCGATCCCGCGCTGTCCGATCCCGCGTCCGATCCTGCTGTCCGATCCCGTCGCTGCTCCGGTCCGGCACCGCCCGGCCACGACCATCGCCGGCTCGGACGCGAGCTGCAGCTGTTCGACACTGACCCGCTGATCGGGGCAGGCCTGCCGTACCTGCTGCCGGCCGGCGCGGCCATCCGGCACGAGCTGGAGGAGTACGTCCGGGATCTGGAGCGCCGGGCAGGCTTCCAGCACGTGTACTCGCCCGTGCTTGCCAAGCGCGAGCTTTACGAGATCTCCGGCCACTTCGAGCACTACCGCGACGGCATGTACCCGCCGATGGCCGCCGGCTCCGCGGCGGGCGCCGAGCAGGTCGTGCTGCGGCCGAGCCTGTGCCCGCACCATGCCGTCATCTACCGTTCCCGTGCGCGCAGTTACCGTGAGCTGCCGCTGCGGATTGCCGAGCTGGGCGGCATGTACCGGGCTGAGCTTTCCGGAGTGCTCGGCGGCCTGACCAGAGTGCGGTCGATCCAGCTGAACGACGCCCACATCTTCTGCGCTCCCGATCAGGTCGCCAGCGAGGCGGCCGCCGCGCTCGCGATGATCCGCCAGGCCTACCGGGCTGTCGGCATCGAGGCGGCCCGCTACCGGCTGTCGCTCGCCGGCCGGTCAGCGAAGTACGCGGGCAGCCCGCAGATGTGGGACAGGGCTGCCGCCGTGCTGCGCGACGTGCTGGAGGATGCCGGCGTCCCGTACGAGGCGGAGGAGGGCGAGGCCGCGTTCTACGGGCCCAAGATCGACGTTCAGGTCGCCGACAGCGCTGAGCGGGAGACCAGCCTGTCCACCGTGCAGGTCGACTTCTACCTGCCCGAGCGGTTCGGGCTCGAGTACGTCCGGCCGGACGGCGGCCGCGGCCGGCCGGTGATGGTGCACCGCAGCGTCATCGGCGGCCTGGAGCGGATGATGGCCCACCTGATCGACGTGCACGGCGGGGCTTTCCCGCCCTGGCTGGCCCCGGTCCAGCTGGTCGTGCTGCCGGTGTCCGACGCTCAGCGGCCGCAGGCCGAGGCCCTGGCTCGCGCCGCGATGGACCAGGACCTCCGGGCCGAGGTCGCTTCCGACGGCAGTCTCGGCGCCCGCATCCGCGACCATCGCCTGGTGCCCTACCAGGCCGTCATCGGAGCGGCCGAGGCTGCGTCAGGCGACGTCTCCCTGCGCCTGCGCGACGGCCGCAAGCTGCGGCCGCTGCCCGGACCCGAGTCCCTGAGCAGGCTCCGCGCTCAGGTGGCCGCCCGCGCCCCCGGGCTCTGGCCTGACTGAGCCGCCTGCCCTCCGGGTGGAAGCCGGGCGGGTTAGCCGACCGCGACGGGAGCGGACCTCCGCGTCCGCCAGTACTCCTGCCCGGCCTCGGGCAGCAGGTAGATCGGGTCGTAGTACTCGTACTCCCGCTGGAGCGCCAGCGGGTCGCCGATCTCCACGCCGGTCCGGTAGTTCTTGGTCCAGTACGAGATGCCCAGGTCCTGGTCGTACCGGGCGACCTGGTGCACCCAGCGCTTGCCCACGTACGGCACGTCGCAGATGAACCGCGGCGTCGCGAAGCCGGGCAGGTAGCCCATGATGTCGTGCTGCAGCTGCTGGGCCTCGGCCAGCGAGAGCCGCCAGTGCTCGCTGTTCGGGATCATGTCGCACATGTAGAAGTAGTACGGCATGATCTTGGCGTCATCGAGCAGGGCGAAGCACAGGTCGAGTAGCTGCTCCGTCTTGTCGTTCGTGCCGCGCAGCAGCACGCCCTGGTTGCGGACGTCGCGGATGCCCGTCGCGAGCATGGCCTTGGTCGCCTGCGCGACCAGCGGCGTGACGGACTGGGCCGAGTTGGCGTGGGTGTGGATGGCGATGCTGACATCCCGCTGCAGCGCCGTGGCCGCCAGCCGCTCCATCCCGGCCCTGACCTCGTCGCTCAGCCAGTACTGCGGCAGGCCCACCAGGGCCTTGGTGGCAAGCCGGATGTCGCGGATGTTCTCAATCTCCAGCAGGCTGGCCACGAACGACTCCAGCCGCGGCCAGGGCAGGTTGGCCACGTCGCCGCCGGAGACGACCACGTCCCGGACGCCGGGGGTGTCGCGCAGGTACGCCATCATCGCCTCGAGCCGGTCATCGCGGCCGAGCTCGAACTTGTGCTTCTCGATCACCGGAGTCGGGTTGCCGACCAGGTCCATCCGGGTGCAGTGGCCGCAGTACTGCGGGCAGGTCGGCAGCAGCTCGGCCAGCACCTTGGTGGGGTAGCGATGAGTGAGGCCCTCGACCGCCCACATCTCGGCCTCGTGCAGCGAGTCACGGGACGCCTGCGGGTGCGACGGCCAGTCCGCTCGCCGGTCGCTGAACACCGGGATCATGTACCGGCGCACCGGGTCGGCGAAGAACGCCTCGGTGAAGCCGGGGTCGGCGGGGGAGAGGTGCGGCACCATCGTGTTGACCATCTGCGGCGGCACCAGCATCGACATAGTGGCCCGCTCGGCCTGGTCACGCTCCAGGTCGGCATAGAACCGCTCGTCCAGGCCAGCGCCGACGACCTGGCGCAGCTGCCGGATGTTCTTGACGCAGTGCGCGCGCTGCCACTGAGCCGAGGCCCACTCCTGCGGAGTGACGGCGGCCCAGCCCGGAAGGCGCCGCCAGTCCGGCTCCGCCAGCTCTTTATGCCGGTAGACGTACGGCTGGTCGATCATGTACTGCACCTGCCCCTCATGGCTGCCCTCAGGCCAGGACGATAGCCTGCGGTTTTGGCAGACTACGCAAGATCATGCTGTCCGTATAGTCTGGGACGACAAATTCTACCGAATATGCCTGTGCAGCTACTGTAGCTGATAGACCGGCCGCAACTGGCCGGGCGCGCCGCGGGCCAGCACCGCCGGCGCCCGCGCAGCACGGCAAGGAAGGACCTGGATGAGCAGCCCGCAGCCCGATCCGCGACCCGCCGCCGGCGGCCCGCTCCCGAGGGCCAGCCAGAACGGCCAGGCCAGCGCGCCCGGGTCACCGCTCGGCCTGCACCGGGTGCTTGAGCCGGCCGGCGTGCTGCCCCAGGCTGCCTGGCGGCTCGATCCGCGGCCTGCCATCTGGCCCGATGAGGTCCGGGTCAGCGTGCGGCGGCTGAACCTGGACGCCGCCTCCTTCCGCCAGCTGCAGGAAGCGCACGACGGGAAGCCGGACAGGATCAGGGCAGCCGTGCTCGAGATCATCCGGGCCCGCGGCAAGATGCAGAACCCGGTGACCGGCTCCGGCGGCATGCTGACCGGCGTCGTCGACGAGGCCGGGCCGCGCTCGCCACTCGGCCTGACGGCCGGCGACGAGATCGCCACGCTCGTCTCCCTGAGCCTGACGCCGCTGGCGATCACCGACGGCCTGGCCCGCTGGGACGCCCGGTCCGAGCAGGTGCCGTGCGAGGGCCACGCGATCCTGTTCGGCCGGTCCATCGCGGCGAAGCTGCCGGACGACCTGCCAGCCGGGCTTGCCCTGTCGGTCATGGACGTCTGCGGCGCCCCGGCGCTCACGCACCGGGTCGTGGCCGCCGCAGCGGCCGAGCGCCCCGTGGTGGCCATCATCGGCGCGGCCGGCAAGAGCGGCTCGCTGTCCGCGGCCGCCGCCCGCCGGGCCGGCGCCGGAACGATCATCGGCGTGGTTCCGCACGAGGCCGAGGCGGAGCTGCTGCGCGACGCTGTCGCGGCCGACGGTGAGCACGGCCTGGTCGACGAGGTCGTCATCGCCGACGCCCGGGACCCGGTCGGCGTGTCCAGCGCGATCGCGTCGGCGGGCGGCCCGGCCGCCGTGACCGTCGTCTGCGTCGACGTGCCGGGGTGCGAGGGCGGCGCGATCCTGTCCACCGCCCAGGGCGGCACGATCATCTTCTTCTCGATGGCGACCTCGTTCAGCGCCGCGGCGCTTGGCGCCGAGGGCGTCGCCGCCGACGTGACCATGCTGGTCGGCAACGGCTACGTGCCCGGCCACGCCGAGCTGGCCATCGAGCTGATCAGGACCGAGCCCGGCGTGCGCGGCATGTTCCAGCGCCGGATCGACGAGCACAGTGCCGACAGCAACGACCGGAACGGGGAGTAAGGCTATGCAGACTCGGCTCAACCTTGACCCCGCGGTCGTCCGCGAGGCCCGCGCGCTGGCCGCGAAGGCCGGGCAGCCGATCGTGGAGATGGCGCGGACCCACACCACCGTGTCGGTCGAGCGGGCCGTGCTCCGGCTCGCCGGGCTGCAGGGCGCCGATCCCGACGGCATGCCCTGGGTGAACCGGCTGGTGGACGCGGTGCGCGAGACCACCGGGCTGGAGCACGGCGTCGCCCTGCCGGCCTGGGATGCGCTGCTGGCCGGCGGCTACGACAGCCTGGGCGCGCTCGCCGAGGCGGCCGCGCAGGGCAAGGCAGCGTTCCGCATCCCGGCCGGTGCCGACGCCGCTGCCGCCCGCAAGGCCGCGCAGGCCGCGCTGACGGCCGGGATCGGCAGGATCGACGCGCAGCCGCGCCCAGCGGCAGGCGATGATCGCGGAGACGTCCGAGCCGCCGCGGCCGTGGATCTACCTGATCGTGGCCACCGGCGACATCTACGAGGACATCCCGCAGGCACAGGCCGCCGCCCGCGAAGGCGCGGACATCATCGCGGTGATCCGGTCGACCGGCCAGTCGCTGCTTGACTACGTGCCGGAAGGCGCCGACCCGCGAGGGCTTCGCCGGGCACCTACGCCACCCAGGAGAACTTCCGCCTGATGCGGGCCGCGCTGGACGAGACGAGCCGGGAGCTCGGCCGCTACGTCCGGCTGACCAATTACGCCTCCGGGCTGTGCATGCCGGAGATCGCCTCGCTGGCCGGCCTTGAGCGGCTCGACATGATGCTGAACGACTGCATGTACGGGATCATCTTCCGCGACATCAACCCGCGCCGGACATTCATCGACCAGCGGTTCTCCCGGCAGATCCACGCCCGCGCCGGGATCATCATCAACACCGGCGAGGACAACTACCTGACGACCGCGGACGCGGTCGACGCCGCCCACACCGTCGTGGTCAGCCAGCTGCTGAACGAGTTCTTCGGCAAGGAAGCGGGCCTCGCGGACGGGCAGCTCGGGCTCGGGCACGCGTTCGAGATCAACCCCGCCGTCCCTGACTCGTTCCTGCTGGAGCTGGCGCACGCTCAGCTGGTCCGCGAGCTGTTCCCGGACGCGCCGCTGAAGTACATGCCGCCGACCAAGCACATGACCGGCAACGTCTTCGCCGGTTACCTGCTGGACGCGTTCTTCAACCTCTGCGGGGTCATGACCGACCAGTCAATCCTGCTCATCGGCATGATGACCGAGGGTATTCACACCCCGTTCCTGTCCGATCGTGACCTTGCCCTGGAGAACGTCCGGTACGTCCGCGACGCGGCCGGACGCCTCGGGGAGAGCTTCGTGCCCGCGCCCGGCGGCTTCATCGAGCAGCGGGCCAGGCAGGTACTCGGCGAATCGGTGGACCTGCTGCAGCGCATCACCTCGGAGGGCCTGCTCAACGCGATCGCGGACGGGACTTTCGGCATCACCAGGCGCCCGGCCGACGGCGGCCGGGGCCTCGACGGCGTCATCAGCCGGGCTGAGGGCTACTTCAACCCGGCAGCAGACATCCTTGAGGACGGGAACGAGCAGGCCGGCGGGGACCGCGTACCGTCCCTCACGGAGATCGGAGCGGGTCAGTGAGCGGCACCATCGTGCGCCCGTATGGCGACACCACCGGCGACGGGCGGATCCAGGTCTCGTTCACGCTGCCGGTGCCCTTCGGAACACCGACCGAGAAGGCGCGGGCCGAGGGCGCCGCGATGCAGCTGGCCGGCAAGATGGGCCTCGACCCCGCGATGGTGGTCCACGCCAAGGGGATGGGCCCTGACTACACGTTCTTCATCGTCTACGGCCGGGTGTCACACCTGGTCGACCTGTCCGAGGTCACGGTGACGGAGCGGGAGTTCCCGCTGCTGAGCTCCGCCGAGGTCAACCTGCGCATCCGGTCCGGGCTCGGCCGCAAGCTCGTCGTGGTCGGCGCGTGCATCGGCACGGACGCGCACACGGTCGGGATCGACGCGATCCTGAACGTCAAGGGGCACTCGGGCGAGAAGGGCCTGGAGTACTACCGCGAGATCAAGGTGGTCAACCTCGGCTCCCAGGTCGCCGTCCCTGACCTCGTCGCCCGGGCGACAGGCCGAGCACGCGGACGCGGTGCTGGTCAGCCAGGTGGTGACGCAGCGGGACGCGCACATCTGCAACGCCCGCGAGATGGCCGCGGCCTTCGACGCCGCGGGGGCCGGCCGCTGCTTGTCGTCGGCGGCCCGCGGTTCGACCCGGCGATGACGGCGGAGCTGGGCGTGGACAAGATCTTCGGCAAGGGCACGACGCCGGGTGAGGTCGCCAGCTACCTGGCGCAGTGCTTGCCCCGGGCGACCCCCTGGGCCGCCGGGGAACCGGCGCCCGACGGCGACGCGGCCGGCGTCTCCGCGGAAACGCCGGGAGCGGCCGCATGAGCGCCGACACGCGGCTCGGGCTGACCGTCACCCACCGGCGCTATGTGCCGTACAGCCACGCCCATTACGGCGGGAACCTGGTGGACGGCGCCTACATGCTGGGCCTGTTCGGCGACGTCGCGACCGAGGTCTGCATCCGGACGGACAGTGACGAGGGCCTGTTCGCCTCCTACTCGGAGGTGCAGTTCCGGGCGCCGGTGATCGCCGGTGACGTGCTGGAGGTGTCGGCGACCGTGACCCGCGTCGGCCGCCGGAGCCGGGAGCTGTCGTTCGAGGCGCGGGTGATCTGCCGGGCTGAGCCCGAGCGCAGCCCGTCGGCCGCCGTCGTGCTGGACGAGCCGATCGTCGCGGTCTCCGCGACCGGCACCGTGGTCGTGCCCTAGTCAGCCAGCCCTGCGCTTGCGCCGTCCTGCGGGGCGCTGCGGCGCAGCCGTCCGGCACGGCTCGAGCCGGGTTGCGATGCTGCTCAGGAACGACCGGGTCGTGGCGTCGGCGGCCCGGTGCAGGATCGCCTTGTCGAGCGCCGCACCCAGCGCGGCGAGCGGCGGACGGTATGAGCCCGACAGGGACAGCCGGCTGGCGCCCGGCCCTGCGGAGGTCAGCGTAATGTCGGCGTCCAGCGCCGGAAAGACGCCGCGCGGACCTGCGGCTTCCCATCGCAGCGTGAGGACGGCTTCGTCCTCTCGCTCCGTCAGCTCCAGGATCTGGACGTCCACCAGCTGCGAGACGAGCCGGCCTCGCGCCCAGCGGACCGACCCTCATCAGGCCGGCCAGGCCCTCACCGTAGGCATCTTCCGATGCTCTGACCAGGGAGCTGTAGACGAGGCCCGCGAATCTGGCCCGGGCGGCAGGATAATCAACATCGATCACGACGTCGCTGGTGACCAGCATGCCCCTAGTACATCCGGCAGGTGAGCCGCCTTGCCAGAGGCCTAGGTCCTGCCGGCCGTCTCAGGCCGCGCGGGCAAGCCGGCCGCTAGCGGCTGGTCAGCACGATCCAGACCTGACCCCGCGCGAACGTCATCGGCTGGCCGGACGCGGTGGTGAAGCTGGTGCCGCCGTCGGCGACCGGCCGTGACCACCGGACAGTCCAGGCCCTGCCGTCGCGCAGCACGAGGGCGGTGCCCGAGCCGACGCTCTCGGCGTACGGCGGAGGCTTGCCATACTCCAGGAACCGGGAGGTCCGGACCGTCGTGTACTGGATCACGACAGTGGCCGGGGCCAGCCGGCCGCCGTCCGTGGTCACGGCCGGAGTGCCGTCCATGGTGACGAGCCAGCCGTTCCCCGGCCCGGACCAGGTGAACCGGAACGATGCCGCAGGGTAGGACACGGACGCCGACTCTCGTGACCTTCCCGCCGGGCGGCGGCGATCCGAAGCGGAACCCGATGTTACGGGCGATGCTCGCGCCCGGAGCCTGCGCGAGCAGCTGGCGGGTACGGGCGTACAGGTTGTACGGTGCCACCCGGCTGGGGTCCCGGTAGTAGCCAGCGGACGTGCCGGAGTAGAGGTTCACGATGTTCGCAGTCCGGCGAATGTAGGGCAGCAGCGCTGGCGTCGCGCCTGAGTAGGCGAAGGCAGGCCGGCCGAACTGCTGCAGGAGCTGCAGGTCATCTTCCCGTGCGCTGCGCACCGGCCCGACGACCGGCGGATACGCTGGACGAGAAGATGGCCATGAATCTGCTCAGGCCGCCCTCGACCGGCAGGACGTAGACGATGTCGGCACGGCCGAGCCCGGTCTGCGGCCGGGCGTACACGATGTTGTCGATTTTCACTGCGAGGACGCGGCTCAGGGAGCGCACCGGCTCGCCGGTGAATGGTGACTGCAGCTGTACCACCTGCGGAGGGCGGGCGCACTGTGGCTGCCGGGTGCGGCGGCGCGCCGCCGCTGACGGCGAGCAGGCCCCCGGCCGCCAGGCCGGCGGCGGCCACTGCAGCCGCGGCCGCGATTATCGTGCTGCGCCGGGTCCACATCATCGCACCCGTCCGGGACGGTCTCAGGTACATCGCGCCTGGCGTTCGCGTGCGCGCTGACTCCAGTCTGCGTGCGCGCGGTCCGCTCCGCAGGTGCCGAAGGTCCGGATGTTCCGGCCCATGGTCACGCTGGCAGGCCGCTTACCTCTCCGCGAAGGAGCCCTCGCCGTCCGCCCAGGAGTAGATCTCCTCGCCGTTGATGAGCGCCCGCTCGACCCGGCTCAGCACGTCGAGCGGGTCGCCGGACCAGATCACCAGGTCAGCGTCCTTGCCGGGCTCGATCGAGCCGAGCCGGTCGCCGACGCCGATGATGCGCGCCGGGTTGATGGTGAGCGCGCGGAGCGCCGCGTCGCGCTCCAGGCCGTGCTTGACCGACAGCGCCGCCTGATGGGCCAGGAAGTTGATCGGCACGACCGGGTGGTCGGTGGTGATGGCGATCGTGATGCCCGCGGCCGCGAGCTTGCCGGGGTTGGCCAGCGACCGGTTCCGCAGCTCGACCTTGGACCTGCTGGTGAACAGCGGCCCGATGATGACGGGGATGTCCCTGGCGGCGAGGATGTCCGCGAGCAGATGCGCCTCGGTGCCGTGGTCGATGACCAGGTCGTAGCCGAACTCGTCGGCGATGCGCAGCGCCGTGGCGATGTCGTCGGCGCGGTGGCAGTGCTGGCGCCAGGGGATCTGCCGCCGCAGGACCAGTCCGAGCGCCTCCAGCTTCAGATCGCGATCGACCGGCTTGCGCTCATCCGCGGGCTTGCGCTCCTCGGCCTCGATCCTGGCGAGGTAGTTGGCCGCGTCGACCAGGGCGCCGCGGATCACTGCCGCCGTTCCCAGCCGGGTGGCCGGCTGCTGCTTGCGCTCGCCGTAGACCCGCTTGGGGTTCTCGCCGAGTGCCGACTTCATGCCGGCTGGCGCCCGCAGCAGCATCTCGTCGACGGTCCGGCCCCAGCACTTCAGCGCCGCTGTCTGACCGCCGATGGGGTTGCCGGAGCCAGGATTGACGTTCACGGCCAGCACGCCGCCGGAGATGGCGTCCCGGAAGCCGAGATCGGCCGGGTTGATCGCGTCGAGCGCGCGAACGTGCGCCGTTACCGGCTCAGTGAGCTCGTTGCTGTCCGCGCCGGCCCAGCCCTCGCCTTCCTCGTGCACGCCGACGTGTCCGTGGGCCTCGATGAAGCCAGGCAGCACCCAGCTGCCGCGGGCATCGATGACGGGCACGCCATCGGGAACGGCGACTCCGGCGCCGACGGCAGTGATCGTGCCGTCGGTGACCAGGACGGTGCCGTCGTCAACAGGGTCCCCGCTCACCGGAACGATCCTGCCGCCGACGATCGCTACCGTTCCGCCCGTCATCCGTACCCCCTCGCGTGTCGCCGACTGGTCTGCCGCAGGCCGCGTGCCGGTCATCCGGCGGCTGCCCGCACAGAACACAATAGGTTCATGCGATTTGCCTTCAAGACCTCCCCGCAGAACACCACCTGGGACGCCATGCTCGACGTCTGGCGCGCGGCTGATGACATCGAGCTCTTCGAGTCGGGCTGGACGTTCGACCACTTCTACCCGATCGGCGACAACGACCCGGCCGGCCCGTGCCTGGAAGGCTGGACGACGCTGACCGCGCTGGCGCAGGCAACCCGCCGCCTGCGGATGGGCACGCTGGTGACCGGAATTCACTACCGGCACCCGGCGGTGCTGGCCAACATGGCGGCGACTCTCGACATCATCTCCGGCGGCCGGCTGGAACTGGGGATCGGCGCAGGCTGGAACCAGCTGGAATCCGGTGCGTACGGAATCGAGCTCGGCACGCCGCGCGAGCGCAGCGACCGGTTCGAGGAAGCGTGCGAGGTGCTGACCGGGCTGCTCGGCCCGCAGGAAACCACCACGTTCAGCGGCAGGTACTACACGCTGACCGACGCGATGTGCAACCCCGGGCCGGTCCAGCAGCCGCATCCGCCGATCTGCATCGGCGGCAGTGGCGAGAAGCGGACGCTGCGCACCGCCGCCCGCTTCGCGGACCACTGGAACTTCGTCGGCGGCACGCCGGAGCAGTTCAGTCACGCGCGCGACGTGCTGCATCAGCACTGCGCGGACATCGGCCGCGACCCGGCGGAGATCCTGCTGTCGAGTCACGTGCCGTTCACCGGGGACCCGGCCGGGACGGCAGCGACCGCTGCCGCGCTCGGCGACGCCGGTGCTCAGCTCGCGATCGTCTACCTGCGGCCGCCGCTTTCCGCGGCCGTGCTGGAACCGCTCGCGGCGGCGCTGAGCGAGCTCAGCTAGCCCTGCTGCAGCCGGGCGACCAGAACGTCTGCCTGCTCCATCGTCAGCGTGGCCAGGTTCGGTACCGGCAGCGTCGCGCTGCCGCCGTCCAGGAAGATCACCTGGTCGGTGAAGCAGGCGCGGATAGCCGGGTAGCGCTCGGCGATCGCGATCTGCTGCCGCAGGATGGCCTCACCGCCCTGGGCCATGGCCGGGACCACGCGCTCGTTCATCGCCTTCTCGACGCGCTTCCTGATCGCGCGGCCGATGAACGACGCGGCGGCACCGAAGGCCACATCGGCGATCGCGCCCTCGATGACGTCGTCGGCCGAGCCGTCGGGGACCGGCCGGCGCCAGCCGCGTCCGCCGAGGCCGCCGAGCCCGCCCTGGCCGCCAAGGCCGCCGAGGCCGCCGAGGCCGCTGCCGGGCGGCGGCCCGGCCTGCGGCTCCTGCATGTATCCGGGCAGCGGGCCGGCCTGGGGCTCACCCAGAAAGCCGGGCTGGGCTGCGGCCGGACCGGCCGGGGAACCCTGCGCCGCCTGGCCCAGTTTCAGCTGGGCCAGCGCCGCGAGCTCGCTGATCGCGTGGACTGCGGCGGCGCTGCCGCATTGCGGGCACGCCGCCATGAACTGCTGTTCGCTCACCGCTTCATTGTGACGTCCGGCGCGCGTGCGCGGTAGGCATGCTGGCCGGCGACATGACCGCGATGACAGGCCGATGGGGCGCAATGCTGGATCTGCAGACCATAGAAGGGCGGCAGATCCACTATCACGCCCCCCATGGCCGGTGGCAGCGGCCGGCACGCGGCAATCCGGGCAGCCCTGTGCGGCATCGGCGGCGTGGGCTCCGGCCGCGCAAGTTCGCTGGTAACCGGGTGATAATCGCTGCTGCGTGCTTGACTTCAGCGCAAGCGCCCGCTGGATATATCGCCCCCTGGTCGAGGAGGAACACGATGGCGTACAAATACGGCCGCAGGCCACCGAAGAATGCGCCCGCCCTGCATTTCAGCAGTTTCTTAGCTGCGGCAGCCCCGCCGCACCCGGCTGAGGAGGACTATCTCGCCAGGCTGCCGGGCTGGCAGCTGCTCGGCAATGACAAGGTTGGTGACTGCAACGCCGTCACCTGGGCGAACATGCGCCTGCTGATCACCGCGACACTCGCGACCGAGTACTACCCGACGCAGGCGCAGGTGTGGCAGTTCTACCAGACCCAGAATCCGGGCTTCGACCCGAACGGAACCAGCCAGACCAACGGCCCCGGCAGCTCGCATGACCAGGGCATGGACATCCAGACGGGGCTGGAGTACCTGCACGGCAGCGGCGGTCCCGACGGCGTCAAGGTCGTCGCCTTCGCCAAGGTCGATCACACCAAGCTGGCGGAGGTGAAGGCGGCGCTCGCCATCTTCGGCGGCCTGTGGCTCGGGATCCAGGTGCTGGATGCCAATCAGCAGGAGTTCGCGGAAGGCAAGCCCTGGACCGACGTGGCGAATTCGAAGATCGATGGCGGTCACGCCATCCTCGGCGGCGGCTACCGCACCGACATCAGCTTCATCACGTGGGCGAAGGAGACGAAGTTCGCGCCGTCCTTCTGGAACGGCGTTGTGCAGGGCAGCCCGCTGGTCGAGGAGGCCTGGGCGGTGATCTGGCCCGAGCATCTCGGCACGAAGAGCTTCGAGCAGGGAGTGAACCTTTCCCAGCTCGAAGCGGACTACCGTGCCGTGACGGGAAGCGCGCTCGTGCTGCCGCCTGGCTGAGCCGGTCCCGCGCCGAGCCGCGACGGGGCGGCCGGGTAGCGTGCGGTTGTGGACCACACCCGACTCGGCCGCACCGGCCTGCAGGTGTCGAGGCTGTGCCTCGGCACCATGACCTTCGGGCTGCAGTGCGATGAGCCGACCTCCGTTGCCATACTCGACCGGGCCGCCGACGGCGGCATCGACTTCCTGGACACCTCCGACGCTTATCCGCTCGGCGGCGACCTGAGCACCAGGGGCATCACCGAGGAGATCCTCGGCCGCTGGCTGCGCGGACAGCGCGACCGGTTCATCGTCGCGACCAAGTGCTTCGCGCCGACCGGCCCGGCACCGTTCGATGGCGGGAACTCACGCAAGCACATCATGTCCGCCGTCGAGGCGTCGCTGCGGCGGCTGCAGACCGACTACATCGATCTGTACCAGCTGCATGGCTATGACCGGCAGACGCCGATCGACGAGACGCTGGGCGCGCTGGACGACCTGGTCCACCAGGGCAAGGTGCGCTACCTGGGCTGCTCTAACTTCCTGACCTATCAGCTCGTCCGCGCGGTGGGCAGGACCGAGACGCTGCGGCTGGCCCGGCTGGACTGCGTGCAGCCGCGCTACAACCTGCTCTTCCGCCAGATCGAGCGGGAGATGCTGCCGTACTGCCGCGAGGACGGCATCGGCGTGATCCCGTACAACCCGATCGCCGGCGGCCTGCTGACGGGCAAGCATGCCCGGGGGACGCCGACCGCGGGCACGCGGTTCACCCTCGGCACCGCCGCGGACAACTACCAGGACCGGTACTGGCACGACCGCGAGTTCGACACCGTGGATGCTCTCGGCCAGCTCGCGGAGCGGGCCGGCGTGGACCTCGTGACGCTGTCCGTTGCGTGGGTCCTGGCCCACCCGGCCGTGACGGCGCCCATCATCGGCGCCAGCAGCCCCGGCCAGCTGGACGCGAGCCTGGCGGCGGCCGGGTACAGGATCGAGCCCGACCTCAAGCGCGAGCTCGACGAGGTGACGCACGGGTACCGGATGGGGGACGCGCCCCGCTAGCCGCGGCCGGCTTACGAGCCGTTGCCGCGGTAGAAGGCGGACGAGCCGAGTCGCGGGCCGCGCGCGCGATCGGCCATTTCCTCCCAGAACTGCTTGAGCGCACGCGGCCGGGCCTGCTGCCAGGGCGCCCGGCCGGTGCGCGGATCCCGCGGCTTGGTGATCAGCGTCTGCTGGCGGCGGCAGAATGCCTCGCTCATCTCCACCCGCGGCTGAGTGCCCTTCGGCGGATACGGGCACAGCTCGAAGATGCAGCCGTCAACGCAGCTGGTGCCGGGCACCGAGGAAGCGGCGGTGCCGACGGTGCGGCCGGGCTCGAGCGCGTCCCGGTAGTGCGTGATGCAGGGCGGCAGCTCGTTGCTGCTCGAGCGCTTCAGGCGGCGCTCGCGCTCAGCCGGGTGATCGCCGCGATCGGCGAGGTTGAGCAGGAGCAGGACATCGGCAACGAGCTGCTGGGCGCGCCCGTCGAGTGCGGTCCAGCCAGCCGACGGCGGAATCCACAGATGATGGCGGCCGTGCGGCGTGCCCTGGCCGAGGTTGCGCGATCCGACTTGTCCGACGACGCCGCTCTCGTCAATCCAGCAGTAGCGCTGCGGGCGGCCGGTCCTCAGCGCCAGCACCACGAGCTGCGCGGTCTCGCGGACGAACGGATGCAGCCGCGCGGAGGTGCCCGCCGGCTGGCCGCGCAGGCGGTGCTCGCGGCCGGCCACATCGAGCCAGTGCTGCACGATCGCCTCCGGCTTGGCGCCGCGCCGGTCGTCGGCCGGCCGCGAGCCGTCGGACAGGTTCAGCAGGCACAGCGCATGCAGCAAGGTCAGCTGGGAGAACCAGTAGCGGGCGCCCTTCAGCATTTCCAGCGCCTGCTCGGCGAGGTACATGCGTGCCTCCCGCAGGCTGTCAGGGTGCGCGGGACGGCGGTTGGCCGCGTACTTGAACCCCTGCGCGAGCGCGATCTCCAGGGAGATCGGCAGGTCGGCCTCGCAGGGCTGGCGCTCGTCGGGGCCGACGTGCCGTAGCCATTGCGCGAGGTCAGCCTGCGCCTGCGCGGCCAGGCCGGTGCCCGCGGCAGACCGGAATCCGCTGCCGACGGTCCCGACCAGCATGGGCGCGAGCCAGGCGCTGATCATGGCGGCCCGGGTGTCGTCGGCGCCGCCGTCAGGCGCGGGATTCGCGTCAGCCGGCCCGGTCGCCCGCGCGGCGCGCTCCTCGCGGCAGACCGCGCACGGCGGCGCGGCCAGCAGTGCCGCCAGCGCCTCGTAGGCCTCGGCGCCCCCGCCGCCGATCTCCTGCGCCGCCGCGAGCTGGACCGGATAGGACCGCTCGCCGCAGGCGATGGCGTGCAGCTGCGGGTAGGCAGGAAGCACCGGGCAGCCATCGCCGCGACGGCGCCGCTCGTCGATGGTCCTGGCGGCCTCGCCGAGGCGGTGCACCACCGCGAGCTTGCCCTCTTCCAGTGTCCGCGGGTCCTGGGTATGGATCTGCGACCACTTGTCGCGGATCTCGGAGGCGATGCTGTCGTGCTGCGGTTCGGCTGCCACGCAGTCGATCTCGAGCGCGGCCGCGTAGACATCCAGCACCTTGGTGTCCTCGCGTCGGGCCAGCTGCGTGCGCAGCAGCCCGACGGCGCCCGACACCGAGGCGTCGCCGGCCCTGGACCGCAGCACCAGGGCGATGAGGAACTCGCGTCCCGGCTTCGGCCGCTTGATCGCCTGCTTGAGGTAGCCCGGATCGAGCAGCGCGATGTGCAGCAGCCGGGAGCCGAGGTAGGCCTGCATCAGGCTGTGCGGGAAGCGGACGCTGTTCCCGCGGAGTTCCAGCAGATCCAGCTGCGCAGCCCAGGCGGCCGCGAGCCGCACGTCGACGTTGTGGACGCCCGGCGCCTGGCCGGACTGGCGGTCGATGGCGGCCAGCCTGCGCCTGACCTCGGCCATGAGCTCACGGTCGCGCAGCTGGTCAAACTCGACTTCCAGCGTGTCGAGCTTGAGCCCGACGCAGGCAAGCGCGGATACGTGCTCGATGGCGGCCTGGCGCTCGGGCCGGCTGAGCGGGACATCTTCCCGCAGGTGGCCGGCGATGACCGCGCGCTCCCAGGTCTCGAGCAGGCTCAGCCGCAGCTTCGACCGGTCGACGCCGCGCGTGTCCACGACGCCGCGCTGACTTGCCGACGTCGGCTCGAGCAGGCCCTTGACCTTGAGCTCGCGGGTGATCTGCAGGTAGATCGGCGCCTCGACGACCTCCGCGGTCTCGACGATCCAGGCCAGCCTGCGCTCGTCCTCGCCGGTGGCGCCGCCGGTGATGTAGACCAGGGCGGCCTCGTAGCTCAGCGGCTCGAGAGTGAGCACCGCGGCGTCAGTGGCGCGGAGCGGGTCGTGCGGCCGGGAGGCGATGACCAGCGGCAGGTGCTGCTGGTGCGCCCGGCGGATGGCCGCCCGGATGATGTTGTCCCGCTCCGGCTCGGCGGCGAGGGCCTCCTCCAGCCCGTCCGCGAGCACGATGATCTTCCGGTCCTTGAGCAGGCGCCGCCAGATCGTCTCGCCTTCCGCGGTGGAGATGAGGCGGGGATTCACCTCGCTCAGGAACCGGTCCCGCGCCAGGATCTCGAAGTCGAGGTCGGCGGGCGCGTCACGCAGCCGGATCGGAACGGGAATGGCGCGCTTCTCGGCCAGTAATTCCGTCAGCCGCACGAGGACCGCGGTCTTGCCGGTGCCGACGCCGCCGGCGATCACGTGCGGCCTGGTCCCGTGATCGTGCAGATCCGCCATGACGGTGTGGCACAGGTCATCACGGCCGACGACCTTGTCGATAATCGCGCCCGCCGTCGGCACCAGCTCCCGCGACTCCGTTCGCGCCCGGGCGCGGTAGCTGCGCTGCAGGCCGAAGAGCCGCCACAGGACGAAGGACGAGGCCAGTGCCACCAGGACGCCCGAGGCCAGCACGTTGGTCACGATGCCGCAGGAGAAGCCGAGCGACGCGCACCGGCGGTCGGGGTCGAATGCCACACCCGACGGGCCGCCGCGGGCGACATACAGGTAGCCGACCCACGCGAGCCAGAGGACGAAAATCAGCACGGCTAGCGCCGTCACCGCGGTGATGATCCGCAGCGGCAGGAGCGACCGCCATTTAACCGGCTCGTCCACGCCGCTTCTGGCGCTGCGCCCCCCGTCCCGGCCGCTTCGCAGGCCGGGACGGCCCGGCGAGCCGGGCATCCGTCCCGCGGTGCGTCTGCCTCCGGCGTCCGCCACCTTCCACCCCCTCGCGCAGCCTGTGCCGCATACAGACCATTGTCACGATCTTGGCGACAACACACCATGCGCAGCAGGCGAAACTTCGCCGTCACGGTCACCACGACTGCCGCGGGGAACACGGGTCCGGCACCGTGTCCTGCTATACCGGGAGGATGACCGGTAACGACCTGGCCGACCAGATGCGCGGGGCCGCGTCGGTCCTGCTCGGCGAGCTGGACGGCGATCAGCTGGCGCTCGCGGCGCTGCCGTTCGGCGACGATGGCGCGAGGCGCTGGCTGGAGTACCGCCCTGAGCGCAGGCCCGGCGCCTGCCTGGCACTGCTGAGCCCGGCCGGCCGGAAGGCCGCCCACCGGCTCCTGTCCACCGCGCTGAGCGAGCACGCCTACGCGCAGGCCATGGTCATCGTCGCGCTGGAGGAGGTGCTGGACCGGCGGGAGGGCTGGCAGCTCGGCCGGCACAGCGGCGACTACTGGGTGAGTGTCTTCGGCGACCCGGCCGGAAGGCAGCCGTGGTCATGGCGGTTCGAGGGGCATCATCTGTCGGTGACGATGACCATCTCCGGCGACGAGGTCTCGCCCGCGCCGGTCTTCCTGGGAGCCAATCCCGCCTTCGTGCGCTACGCCGGCCGGGACGTGTGCCGCCCCCTGGCGGAGGAAGAAGACCTGGCCAGGGCACTGCTGGACGCGCTCGGACCGGAGGGCCGCGCAGTCGCCGTCGTGTCCGGGCGGGCGCCGGGCGACATCCGCTCCGGCACGTCGGCGAGCGCGCCCGACGGCCTGCAGCCGCGCGGCATCGGCGCGGCCAGCCTCGGCCCGGCGCCGCGCGCCCTGCTGCAGGAGCTGGCAGCGCTGTACCTGTCCCGGCTCCCGGCTGGCCTGGCCGCGCAGGAGGCCGCCAGGATCGATGGCAGCGAGCTGTATTTCGCCTGGGAGGGCCCGGTCGCGCCGGGCGCCCGCCACTACTACCGCGTGCAGGCCGACGACCTGCTGATCGAGTACGACAGCACCGCGGACGACGGCAGTCACGCGCACACGGTGCTGCGCCGGCCGCGCGGCGATTTCGGTGCGGACCTGCTGGCCGCGCACCGGCGGGCAGAGCAGCCGGGCGCCGGCCGGACTTCGTAGCCGCCTGTGTCACATCGGCCGGGGCTGGCGTGTCAGTGAGGTGAACCAGAAACCAGGCCAAGGGAGATCATCCATGGACGCGCGCCTCGACTTCGGCAGCAGCGAGATCCTGCAGAAGTTCGTCAAGCACATCAACTCGGCGGCGGCAGCCGTGCCGGAGGCGGCCCTGCCGGCCGGGACCGCGAACCTCGTGCTGCTCCGGGCCAGCCAGATCAACGGCTGCTCGGTCTGCACAGACATGCACAGCAAGGACGCTCAGCACGCCGGGGAGACCTCAGTGCGGCTCAACCTGGTCGCGGCCTGGCGGGACGCGAAGGTCTTCACCGACGCCGAGCGGGCCGCGCTCGAGCTGACCGAGCAGGGCACCCGCATCGCCGACGCCGCCGGCGGTGTCACCGACGAGGCCTGGGCCAGCGCCGCCAAGCACTATGACACTGACCAGCTCGCCGCGCTGGTGTGCCTCATCGCCCTCATCAATACCTACAACCGGCTGAACGTGATCATCCAGAACCCGGCCGGTGACTACCAGCCCGGGCAGTGGGGCTGACGCCCGTCCGTCCCGCGATCGGGCCAGACGTCCGTTAAACGGGACCTTCCGGCATTGTCACGGCGGCCGGGAGCAGGCACTATGTGCGGGTAATGATCGAGTTTCCTGTTGTCTGCAGCCGTGGCCGGTGACCCCGATGCCGCCGCGGTGACGGGCGCGGTGACAGGGCCCGACGGCGGATGACGTCAGCATGACCTTCCGGGTCGCGGACGAGAGCCGGGCGCTGGCCGGGGTCCGCCTTCAGCAGCAGGCGCGGATCCCCGGTGATCAGCTGGACTTCCGGCCAGCCGCCGGCGGCTGGAAGCTGGTGCTGCCCCGGCCGCCGGTCTCGCGGCTGGAGTACCTGCTGGAGCTGAACTACGCCGGCGGCGGCAGCAAGGTGGTGACCGACCCGGCCAACCCGCGCCAGGTGCCGGGAGCCTTCGGCCCCAAGAGCGTGCTGGAGTTCCCCGGCTACGCCCCGCCCGGCTGGCTCGCGGCGCCGGCCGACCCCGGCACGCAGCGTGACCTGGCAGATCAGGGCGCCGGCGCTCGACGAGCCGGTGGGCGTGCGGCTGTGGGCGCCGTCCGGCGCTGCGGATGACGAGCCGCTGCCGCTGCTGCTTGTCAACGACGGCCCGGAATACGACTCGCTCGCCAGCCTGACGCAGTATCTCGGCACCGGGATCGCGGGCGGCTGGCTGCCCCGGCTGCGGGCCGCCCTGCTGAGCCCCGGCCAGCGCAACAGCTGGTACTCGGCCAGCGCCCGGTACGCCCGCGCGCTCACCGGCCAGGTGATCCCGGCTCTGGCCGACGCGACCGCGACCAGCGCCTGGATCGGCATGGGCACCAGCCTCGGAGCGCTGGCCATGCTGCACGCGCACTGCCGCTACCGGGGCGTGCTCGGCGGCCTGTTCCTCCAGTCAGGCAGCTTCTTCACGCCGCCGCTCGACGGCCAGGAGCGGCGGTTCCCCTACTTCCGGAGGATCACTGCGTTCACCGCGGCCCTGGCGGGCGGCGGCGTTTCTGGCGACCCCGTTCCCGTCGTGATGACCTGCGGCAGCATCGAGGAGAACGTCGAGAACAACCGCCTCACCCAGCGGCTGCTGGCCTCGGCCGGATACCCGGTGGCCCTGCATGAGGTAGCGGACCTGCACAACTTCACGGCCTGGCGGGACGCGTTCCACCCGCACCTGGCCGGCCTCATCGCGGCGGTCGTCTCGTGAGCCGGGTGACCGCGGAGCTGTGGTCGGACAGCATCGGCGCGTCCGGGTCCGTCATCAGGTACGGCCATTACGGGCGGCCGGTGCTGGCGTTCCCGTCCGAGCGCGGGCAGGCCGGCGACTTCGAGCAGAACGGCATGGTGGCCGCGATCGGCGGCCTGCTCGAGGCGGGCCGGGTGAAGCTCTACTGCGTGGACAGCTACGACTCGGCCTCCTGGTCGAACGTGGCGCTGCCGCTCGAGGAGCGCGCACGGGCGCACGGGCAGTACGAGTCCTGGATCCTGCAGCTCGTGCTGCCGTGGATCTATGCCGACTGCGGCGGCCAGCTCGAGGTGGCCACGGCCGGCTGCAGCCTCGGCGCCTTCCATGCGGCCAACTTCGCGCTGAAGCACGCTGAGGCGTTCCCGCTCGCGCTGTGCTTCTCCGGCAACTACGACCCGTCGTCCTGGCAGGGCTGGGGGGAGCGGGGGAGCGCGGCGTACTTCAACAACCCGGTCGACTACGTGCCCAACCTGCACGGCGAGCACCTGGACTGGCTGCGCGGCCAGCTCAGCCTGCTGCTGGTCTGCGGCCAGGGCCAGTGGGAGGACACGACCGGAGCGCTGGACAGTACCCGCCAGCTGGCCGGGCTGCTGGCGGGCAAGCGCATCCGGCATGAGCTCGACCTGTGGGGCTACGACGTGCCGCACGACTGGCCGTCCTGGCGCGCCCAGCTTGCCCACCATCTGCCCCGGTTCTGCTGAGAGCCGGACCGCACGAACGAACCGCACGGACGAATCGCGGACGAAGGGAGAGCCCTGGTGACGACACCGCTGACCTCGAGCCGGCACCTGATCGGCCTGCTGCTCGGCACCGAGGAGGACTGGCCGCTCGCCTTCGAGGAGGTCCTGCGCCGGCTCGGCCCGGTGACCGGCCCCGGCGGCAGCCGGCACGAGTTCGGCTGCGAGCGCATCACCATCGAGCCCTTCCGGCTGCGCGACCGGCCGCGTTACGACCTGGTCATCGACCGGCTCGCGTACTGGTACTACGTCCCGCGGGAGTGGCTCAAGAAGGTCGCCCTGATGGACAGCGTGTACCTGCTGAACAGCCCGTTCACCTTCCAGTCCATGGAGAAGCACGCGGCCTACTGCGCGATGCTGCGGCTCGGGCTGCACGTTCCGGAGACCGTCCTGGTGCCGTTCAAGAACCCGGTGGACAACGCCAGGTACGCCTACACCGCCGCGCGGTACAACCGGCCGTTCGACCTGGACTCGATCGCCGCCGAGATCGGCTACCCGCTGTTCATGAAGCCGTACGACGGCGGCGCCTGGCGGGGCGTCTCCAAGATCAGCAACCCGGCGGAGCTGCACCGCGCCTACGACGAGAGCGGCGAGATGCTCATGCACCTGCAGCAGGCCGTGGACTACGACGTGTTCGCCCGGTCGCTGTCGATCGGCGCCGAGACCATGGTGATGAAGTTCCAGCCGGACCAGCCCATGCACCTGCGCTACGCGGTCGACCACTCGTTCCTGTCGCCGGAGGCGGGCACCGAGGTCACCACGATCGGCAGGCTCGTCAACGCCTTCTTCCGCTGGGAGTTCAACTCCTGCGAGACGCTGGTCAAGGACGGCATGGTCTACCCGATCGACTACGCCAACGCCTGCCCGGACGTGGCGCTGACCAGCCTGCATTACTACTTCCCCTGGGCCATCAAGGCGATGGTGAAGTGGTGCGCGTTCGCCCTGGTCACCGGCCGCCGGCCGCAGCTCGACCTCAACACCGACGCCTATTTCGAGATCGCTGACGACACCTCGGCCAGCTACGGCCAGAAGCTCGCCGCCTACCGCGAGCTGGCCGACGGCTACTTCGACACCGAGCGCTACCAGGACTTCTGCGCGACCAGCCTGGGCCGGCTGGACGAGATCGTCCTGGACTGGGTCGCCGGCCCTGCCTTCGACCGGCTGCTCACCGACACCGTGACGGCGGTGTACCCGGCGGCCGAGCACGAGCAGTTCACCGCGCACCTGCGCGGCCTCACGGGGCTGTGGGTCAGGGACGAGAGCAGCCGCCTGCAGGCGGCTTAGTTCTCGTCACGCTGGTCAGACAGCAGCTGAACATGCGAATCTGGAAGCAAGGTACCTGACGGGGTACATGGTCCGCTAAGGACATGAGCGGGGGCATATGGGTCGGGAAATTCAGGCGATCAAGATCACTGGCGAGGATCGCCGCACCTACCGGGCGAAGCTGGCGCGCTCGCTGGACGTGTTCGCCCGGATGCTGCACGAGCACCTGTTCGACACCGGCCCGCCGCTCGTCGGGCAGGAGATCGAGCTCAACCTCGTCGACGACCGGGGCGAGCCGTCGATGTGCAACGCCGACGTGCTGGCCGAGATCGCGGACCCGGCCTGGGCGACCGAGGTCGGCCAGTTCAACCTCGAGATCAACGTGCCGCCCCGGCAGCTGTCCGGCGACGCGCTGGCGGGCCTGGAAGATGAGATCCGCGGCAGCCTCAACGCCGGCGACACCAGGGCCCGCGGTACTGGCAGCCGGCTGGTGATGATCGGCATCCTGCCGACGCTGGCGCAGACGGACGTGCACGAGGGGACCCTGTCCGCGAGCGAGCGCTACCGGGTGCTGAACGAGCAGATCTTCGCGGCGCGAGGCGAGGACATGCGCATTGAGATCGACGGCGCCGAGCGCATACTCACCCACTCCGACAGCATCACCCCGGAGGCCGCCTGCACCAGCGTCCAGCTGCACCTGCAGGTCAGCCCCGAGGCCTTCGCCCGCTACTGGAACGCGGCCCAGGCGATCGCCGGCGTGCAGGTGGCGCTGGCTGCCAACTCCCCGTACCTGTTCGGCCGGCAGCTGTGGCACGAGACCAGGATCACCCTGTTCGAGCAGGCCACCGACACCCGCCCGGACGAGCTGAAACGACAGGGCGTGCGCCCGCGGGTGTGGTTCGGCGAGCGCTGGATCACCTCGGTGTTCGACTTGTTCGAGGAGAACATCCAGTACTTCCCGGCGCTCCTGCCGATCTGCGAGGACGAGGACCCGCTGGCGGTCCTGGAGAGCGGCGAGTGCCCGCAGCTGGCCGAGATGAGCCTGCACAACGGCACCATCTACCGGTGGAACCGGCCGGTCTACGCCGTGGTCGACGGCACGCCGCACCTGCGGGTCGAGAACCGCGTGCTGCCCGCCGGGCCGTCGGTCGTCGACGTGCTCGCGAACGCGGCGTTCTACTACGGCCTGGTCCGCGTTCTCGCCGAGTCCGAGCGGCCGATCTGGACGCAGCTGTCGTTCACCACCGCGGGCGAGAACCTGCACGCCGCCGCGCGGCACGGCATCGGCGCGAAGCTTTACTGGCCGGGCCTCGGGGAAGCCCAGGTCGCCGAGCTGGTCCTGCGGCGGCTCCTGCCGATGGCGCACGAGGGCCTGCGCCGTTCCGGCGTCGACACGGCGCACGCTGACCGGCTGCTCGGCATCATCGAGCAGCGCTGCCTGACCGGCCGGAACGGCGCGACCTGGCAGATCGCCACCGTCGACAGGGCCGCCGAGCGCGGCGCCAGCAGGCCCGAGGCGCTGCGCCAGATGACGCAGCGCTACATCGAGCTCATGCACACCAACGAGCCGGTGCACACCTGGCCGGACGAATAGACCAACCTTTCAGGCCGGGAACGAGGCAGCCTCACCCGGCAGCCGCCGTCACCGGCCGCGGATCAGTACCTGATGACCCCGGGCGCTCCGCCGCCGCAGGCGATCGTCTCGCCGTTGACGGACACGCTGAGCGGCGAGGCAAGGAACGCGATCACGGTCGCGACCTCAGCGGCGTCGATGAGCCTGCCGGTCAGGTTGCGGCGGCCCATCCGCCGCTCGATCTCGGCGGGCTCCGCTCCGGTGGCGGCCGCCTGGGCGGCGATCACGCCCGGAGTCGCCTCGGTCCTGGTCAGGCCCGGATGCACGGCGGTGGCGTTGACGCCGTGCGGCCCGAGCTCGTCGGCGAGGTTCTTGGTCATCGCCGAGACGGCGACATTGCGGATCGACCCGATGATCGAGCCGGTGCTCAGCGCGGCGAGACCGCTGACGCTGATGATGCGGCCCCAGCCGGCGGCCACCATGCCGGGTGCGACCGCCTGCGCGCAGCGCAGGTAGCCCATCACCTTGACGTTGACATCCGACCAGAACGCGTCGGTGGTGATGTCGGGCAGCGCCAGCGGGGGAGCCTGGCCGGCCTGCCGCGCCGCGCAGTTGACCAGGATGTCCACGCCGCCGAGCAGCTCGCCGGCGGTCGCGACCAGCTGCCGCACCGAGTCATCGTCGCCGGTGTCCACCTCGGCCGCCGCGACGGTCCGGCCGGCGTTCCGGCCCAGCTCCGCGGCAGCGTGGCTCAGCCGGCCAGGGTCGCGCGCCGCGATCAGGACCTCCGCGCCCTCCGCGAGCAGCGCGGCAGCGGCGGCCTTGCCGATGCCGCGGCTCCCGCCGGTCACGAGCGCCCGCCGGCCAGCGAGCTGAAGATCCATGGTCACCGTCCCTGTCGCGCCGGCTTCTGAGTCTTCCAGATGAGCGGGCGGCCGGCGGTCAGCCCGCTGCCGGCCGGCTGCCTCGATATGTCCGGCATGAGCATGCGACGCTGTCGGCATGTTACGTCGAACGGAGATGGCCGCGGCCCGGCGGCGCCTCGGGACCGCCGTGGCGGCCGGCGCCCGCCCGGCCGGCCCGGCCGCGGGCACCGACGCGCTGCCGCAGATCGAGCACATCGTGGTCCTGATGATGGAGAACCACTCCTACGACAACTACCTCGGCATGCTGAACCGCGGGCGGCGCCGGCTTCACGCTCGGGCCCGATGGCAGGCCGGCTGGCGGGGAGAAGGCAGCCGACGGCAGCGACATCGGCTTCTGGACGACGACGGCCACCACCCAGGAGAAGGACGTCCCGACGCAGAGCTGGCACGCCAGCCACATCCAGTGGGATGAGGGGCGCTGCGACGGCTTCGTCCGCAGCGTCGAGCAGACTGTGCCCGGCCTGGACGCCCGCCAGCCGCTGCGCTACTGGACCGAGCGTGAGCTGCCGTTCTACTACGGGCTGGCCAGGACTTTCCCGCTAGCGACCCGGTGGTTCTCGTCCTGCCTCGGCCCGACGTTCCCGAACCGCCGGTTCCTGGTCGCGGGCACCGCGAACGGCCTCATCGACGACCTGCCGTTCTGCATGATCGACCAGCCGCGGAACGGCACGATCTTCGACCACCTGAGCGCGCACGGCATCAGCTGGGCGAACTACCATCACCTGTCCCGGCTGCGGATCGGCTTCCGGCGGCTGACGCACGCTCGCGGGCTGCAGTACCTGCGGCTGCTGACCGGCGCCCTGCTCGGCGTCGTCCCGCAGCTGCTGAAGGTGGCCGAGAGCAAGCTGCAGGTGACAGCCGACCTGTATCCGCTGGATTTCCTGCGGTCCGTTAATCACGTGCGGCCGATGGCCGACTTCTGGTCGGCGGCAGCGGCCGGGACGCTGCCGTCAGTCAGCATCGTCGATCCGGACTTCGCCCGCAGTTCCGAGGAGAACCCGCACGACATCGCCGTCGGCGAGCAGTTCGCCGCGCGTGTCATCAGGGCGGTGATGTCCGGCAAGGGCTGGCCGCGCACGCTGCTGATCTGGGTCTACGACGAGCACGGCGGCTACTTCGACCACGTGCCGCCGCCCGCCGCGCCCGCGCCGGACGACGTGCCGGCCCTCAGCCCGCTGGAGCGGTACCCGGTACTGCGGCTGTTCCGCCATACTCCGCTCGGCCGCCGGATCGCGGTAACGGACGCAGGCCCGCGCACCTATACGCAGCTCGGCTTCCGGGTCCCGGCCGTCGTCGTCTCCCCGTACGCCCGGCGCGACTACGTGACCGAGCTGGACTACGACCACACCGCGATCCTGCGCCTCATCCAGCGCAAGTGGAACCTGCCTCCCCTGACTGACCGTGACGCGGCTGCTGCCGACCTGCTGGACGCGCTGGACCTCGAGGCGCCGCCCGCCTTCCTCGAGCCCCCGGCGCTGCCCGAGCCCGGCCGGTGACCAGCGGATGGACCCGGTGGCGCGTCAGAAGCTGGCAGCTGGCCAGTGTGTGCTGGATCTGGGCCTGGACACGGCTGCGCCGGGCGTGCGCAGCAGCACGCCCACGGCAGCATCGGCTGAGCCGGCCTAGCGCCCGGCCTACCGCTGCAGCGGACTGTAGAAGACCAGGCCGTTGCCCTGGTTGTCATAGACCACGGCGCGGCGCTCGTGTGCGTCGTCGTAAGGGCCCTTGACGATCGCCCCGCCCGCTTCCTCGATCGCCTTAGCCGCGCCGTCGACATCGGCGGTCTTGATGCCGACGACGACCTTTCCTGGCAGCGGGTGATCGACATCGGTCGCCAGCGCAACCGTGACCGAACCGCCATCGAGAGCAGCGTAATGAGCGCCGTCGCGGAACTTGAGCCCCATTCCCAGTACCTCGCTGTAGAACCGGATGGATTCATCCAGGTCGTCCGTCGACAAGATGATCATCCGCGCGTCGTAGTCCCCCACTGCCTGCTCCTTGAGTCTCGTCCGCCGTAGTTCTGCGGTCTGCCGATGGTTTACCTCTTGACAGTAAGCTTATGGTCAGATGTCGTGGACGCACCACGGGCGTCAGGAGTTGAGATGAGCACGGCCCCGAAAGTTACGCTCGCGGTCGCCGATGGCGTCGCGACCATCAGCCTCAACCGGCCGGACAAGCACAACGCGGTCGACGACGAGTTGCATGAGGAGTTCGTCGCCACGTGGGCGCGGGTAACGGCCGACCCAGCCGCCCGCGTCATCCTGCTGCGCGGCGAAGGGCGGTCATTTTGCTCTGGTCGCGACACCGCCGCGCTCGGCCGCGGTCCGTCGCATGACAGTGCCCTGGCAAGCATCAGGGCGCATCAGCAGTTCCGGCAGACGGAGCTCGACACGCCGAAGCCGGTCATCGCGGCACTGCACGGGCACGTGCTGGGCGGCGGCCTCGAGATCGCGCTGGCGGCTGATATCCGGATCGCCGCCACCGATACGCGGCTGGCCTTCCCGGAGATCCGCTACGGCCTGATGACCGACACCGGCGGCGCGCCGCTCGCCACAATGCTCGCCGGGCCGGCCCGCGCGAAGTGGCTGCTGATGACCGGCACGCCGATCGACGCGAATCGCGCGCTGGCCTGGGGCCTGGTCGACGACGTGGTCGTCCCGGAGGAACTCGATGCGGTCGCGGGCGCGCTGGCCGCCGCGATCGCGACGGCACCGCCTGACGCGCTCGCGATGATCAAGCAGACCGTCGACGGCTTCTGGCACGGCGCCGTGCAGGCCGGGATGCGCGCCGAACTGCTCGGCATGGTCGCCCTCTTCGGCGGCCCGGCCTACCAGGCGCGGAAGCCCGGCTGACGTGCCCCGGGTCGGGCTCTACTTTGATCTGCGCAATCCGCCAGCCTGGGAAGTGCCCTGGGCCCAGCACTACGCGCGCGCACTCGAGACGATGGAGCAGGCCGAGGCCCTGGGCGCGAGCGCTCTGTGGCTGACCGAGCATCACTTCTTTGCCGACGGTTACCTTCCCCAGCCGCTGACCATGGCGGCCGCTGTGGCGGCCCGCACCACTCGCGTGCGCATCGGCACCGCGGTGTATCTCCCGTTGCTCCGCAATCCCGTGCAGGTCGCCGAGGAAGCGGCGATCGTGGACATCCTCAGCGGCGGCCGTCTCGACCTCGGTATCGGCGTCGGCTACCAGCCAGCGGAGTTCGCCGCCTTCGGTGCCCGGATGAACCGGCGGTTTGCCGACCTTGAGTCGCACGTCGGGGCACTGCGGTCGGCGTGGGCCGGCCCGGTGACGCCGAAGCCGATCCAGGCACCGCTCCCGTTGTGGGGCGGGTTTTTCGGGCCGCGCGGGGCCCGCCTGGCCGGCCGGCTGGATCTCGGTCTCCTCGCCGCCAAGCCCGACCTGCTCGGTCCCTATCGAGCCGGGCTCACCGAGGCCGGGCATGATCCGGCTCGCGCGCGCCTGCGGGCTCTGTCGCCGGTCATCCTGGCCGATGACCCGGAGGCGGCCTGGCCGCTGATGCGGCCGCATGTCGACTATCAGTGGAACAACTACCGGCCAGCCGGAACCGGCGACCAGGACGTCCCGGTCCGCCGGTTCGACGTGGACCGGTGGGCCCCGTCCCGCGGCGGCAGCCCCTGGTTCGTGCTCACTGACGTCCAGGGTGCGATCACGCACCTCACGTCCATGGCACACGACATCCCGCTCGAGGAGGTCTACTGCTGGGCGACGCTTCCCGGACTGCCCGCCGACCTCGCCAGCCGGCACGTCGAGTTGCTGCTGACGGAGGTGGCCCCCCGCCTGCAGGCGGCAGCGAGGCCGGACTATAGCGCAAGTGCTGCGAGTCCGTGGCGAGCAGGCGTCGGGCCTGCCACCGGAACTGCCGGATGACCCGGTAAGGGCCGGCGACTGGCTCAACCTGCTGATCAGCACCAGCTTCGACATCGGCGCACATGCTCATCGGCACGGCACCCGTCCCGCGTTGCCAGAAGCCGAAGGGCCGTTGGATCTACTCAGACGGCCAGACGGAGACATGGGTGCAGAACATCTGCGCCAGCATCGACCCGGAAGAGTCCGGAGCGATCCTCCGCGACTCTCTCGCTCTCCTGCCCGTCGTACTCGGCGATGACCGGCGTGCGCATCGACGAGCACTGCGCCGGCGGCGTCAATCGCCGGACAGCTCATCGACGTGCTCAGCGGAGCGAGAGCTCAGTCGTCCCTCGGGAGCGGCCTGCCGCCGAGTTCCTCCAGCCAGGCCGACGCCGCCGCGAGATCGGCCCGCCGCAGAGCGCGTCCGGTCAGCGTCGGCGGCTCGTCGTCAAGCGCACCAGGGACCTCCGGGGCCGGCTGGCGGCCCGGCGCGTTGCGGCCGGGTGCGGTGCGATCGGGCACGGCCGGGCTGCGCGCGGTCTTGTCCTGCGCGGTGCGGCTGTTCGCGGCGCCGCTGTTCGCGGCGCCGCTAGCCGGGGGCGCCGCTGCCTGCGGTGCGGTCGGGCGCGCCGCGACTGATGGCCCGGCGATCCGGGCGCCCTGCGGACAGCGCGGCCGCCTTCGGTGCCGCGCGCAGCCGCGGACGGGATGCCGCGCCCTCGGGTGCGGTCAGGCTGAGCGCCAGCGCCGGGCACATGTCGACGGCCTGGCGGGCGTCCTTGCTGAGCCAGAACGGCACCGGGGCGTCCAGGAACGCCGGATATCCATGCTGGTCGACCTCGATCAGCTCGGGTACAAGGCGAGCGCACAGGCCGTGGCCCTGGCACCGGGTCCAGTCCACCGTCAGCCTGCTCTCGCTGGCGGCGGCCAGCGGCAGCACGCCCGCGGCCGGCCGGCCGCAGTTCCCGCGGAACAGGTGCTCGGTGATGTCGGCAGTGAAGACGTCCAGCGCGGAGGAGACGAAGTTCGCGGTGCCGTCCGGATGGTGGCAGGCGCCCCGCCCGCGGACCGCCGGCCGCGGCCCGGCGCACGGACTCCAGGTCGTCCATCCCCCCGGAGCCCGCCGCCAGGGCCGCGAGCGAGCTGGCCACGGCCGGCAGGCCCTGCTTGCACGGGCCGCACTGACCCGAGGACTGCATGGCCAGGTAGCCGGCCACCCGTGACACTTCAGCGAGCGGGCAGGTGTCCGCGCCGAGCACCAGCACGATGCCGGCACCGAGCGTGCCGCCGCCCGCGGCCAGCGCCGCCCGGCTCACCGGGAGATCGTAGGCGGCCGCGGCCGGCAGCCACCGGCCGTGGTAGCCGCCGACGAGCACGCCCGACGCCGGGCCGGCGCCGCAGATATCGAGGATGTGGCCGAGCGGAACGTCCGTCGGCGTCTCGACGACCGCCGGGTGCGCAACCGAGCCGCCGACCGTCAGCAGCACCGTGCCGGGCTCGGCCGGCGCGCCGACCGAGGCGTAGCCGTCCGGGCCGAGCATGGCCAGGACTGCCAGCTGGGCGAAGGTCTCCGCATTCGACAGCAGCGTCGGCTGGCCGCGCACGCCGGCGTCGCTGGCCCTGGCGGCGCCGCCGGACGGGAGGGCCGCCCGGCCGTTGATGGCGTTGACCAGCGCGCTGCTCTCACCGGACACGAACCGCTCCGGGACGGACACCACGCGCACGCTCCTGAACGCGCGATCGGCGGCAACGGCATCAGCGACTGACTGCCCGTGCGGGCCGCCCGGCCGCGACCGCCACGATCACCTCGCGCGCGCCGAGCGCCCTGGCTGCCAGCATCGCGCCGTCGAGAACCAGGTACGGGGAGCGCGCGAGCAGCGTCGTGTCCTTGGCGCTGCCGGGCTCGCCCTCGGTGCCGTTCACGACGATCACAGGGCGCCGCTTCCTGGCCAGCACCGAGCGCAGCTTGCGGGCGACGGGGAAGGCCGCGCCGCCGCGGCCGCGCAGGTCGACCTGCTCGCACATGGCGATCAGGTCTGCGGCGCTGAGCTGCGGAGCCAGCCCGAACACCTCGCGGTGTGCCGCGAGGTCAAGCCGCGCGTACCGGTCAAGCCCCGCGGTCAGCCGGGCCTGGCCGACGCGGATGACTGCCTGCGGCTGAGTCACTGGCGGTCCTGGCCGGCCGGATGACCGATCGGGTCGTACCAGGTGGGCGCGGGTCGCGGCGGGGGAAGCGCGCGGGGCGCGCGCATGCCGTACCGTGCCGCTAGTGCGTCGTACTGTGCCGCCGGTCGTACTGTCCCGTGCCGTGCCTGTCGTACGGTCCCGCCCCGTACCCGTCGTACTGCGCCGTGCCGTACTGAGTCAGCGCGGCCTGCTGCTCGACCTGGCGGGTAAGGCATCGCGGCCAGGCGGTGCCGGGCGCGGCCCCCGCCGGCGCCCGCCGCCGCGGGCACCGCTGCCCGGCCCCTGATGGCGGCGATGTACCGGAACGTCAGCGCCAGCGCGACGGCGGCGAGGCAGCCGCCGTAGCTCCAGTCGACGTAGGGCTTAGCCGAGCGGCCTGCCAGCAGCCCGTGCAGGATGGCCAGCGGCCAGGCGGCGTAGGCCGTTGCGTGCAGGCTGCGCCAGATCCACCGGCCTGCCCGGCCCGCGAACCGGCGCCGCAGGATCCCGGTCACGATGATGACGATGAACAGGTCGGATGCCAGCGTGCCGAGGCCCATGTAGAACGTGCTGCGCGCCGCCATGAACGGCACGAAGCCGTCGGCGAGGCTGGCCCGCCTGGCCATGATCTCGAGCATGATGTGGTTGGCCAGCGCCGAGACCCCGATGAGCGACATGGTGCGGTGCAGCGCCTGCGCGAGTATGCGCCGCTCCGGTGACATGACGGCCCGGTCGGTTGCGAGCAGGCCAGCGGCGACTGCGGCGCTCAGCGCGATGAGGGCGAAGACGCCCGAGTAGAACAGCAGGAACTTCGCAACTGCCGCGGCGATCCTGGTCAGCTGGCCCGTGCCGCCGGCGCTGGCGATCTCGACGGCGAGTGCGGGCACCACCAGGCTGAGGGCGGGGACAGCCAGGATGAGCATCGTCTGCTTCCGGCTGCCGCGCCCGGGCTCGCCGACCGCAGTAATGCGGGGTGCGTGGCGGAAATGCATTCCTAGCTCTACCATTCCTCGTTCCGGAGAACGAACTCGCGACTACGACATTAGACATAAGGCCATATGCCGATCGCGCTGGCAGCGTTGCCTGCGCATGCACCCCGCTCAATGGACAATGTAGCGGATTCGCTCTATCACGATGCGATAAACAAGGAAAAGGCCCGGGGGAGCCGGAGCGCAACGAGAACGGCGGCCGCCAGCCCCGCAGGGCTGGCGGCCGCCGCCGCGGCGTGCTGCGTTTACTCGCTGCCGAAGGACTGGATCTCGGCGAGCTCGGTCTCCGACAGCTCGCGCGGAGTGTCGCCCTTGGCGACCTTGGCGCGCTGCACCTGCTGGCGGATGCCCTCGACGACCTCCGGGTTGGCCAGCGTCGTCACGTCGCCGACGTCGGCGAAGTTGGACACCGAGGCGATGACCCGGCGCATGATCTTGCCGGACCTCGTCTTGGGCATGTCCGGCACGATCCAGACGTTCTTCGGCCGGGCGATCTTGCCGATCTCTGTCTCGATCGCGGTGATGACCTTGGCCTCCATCCCGTCTGCCTCGACGCCGGGCTTGAGCGAGACGTACATCTCGACCATGCGGCCGCGGATGTCGTCGATGACCGGCACGGCTGCTGCCTCGGCCACCTCCGGCACGGTCAGCGCGGCCGACTCCAGCTCCTTGGTGCCGAGCCGGTGGCCGGCCACGTTGATGACGTCGTCGATGCGGCCCAGGATGCGCAGGTAGCCATCCTCGGCCTGCAGCGCGCCGTCACCGGCGAAGTACGGCCAGTCGCGCCAGTCCTTGCTGTCCGGATCGGCGTTGTACTTGCGGTAGTACACGTCGAGGAACCGCTCGGGCTGGCCCCAGACCGTCTGCATGATGCCCGGCCAGGGGTTGCGGATGCAGATATTGCCGGCCTTGCCGCTGCCCATGGGGATCTCATTGCGGTCCTCGTCGTAGATGACGGGGTAGATGCCGAGTACCCCGGGGCCGCAGCTGCCGGGCTTCATGGGCTGCAGGGCCGGCAGCGTGCTGCCGAGGAAGCCGCCGGTCTCGGTCTGCCACCAGGTGTCGACGATCGCCGCCTCGCCCTTGCCCACCGCGGTGTAATACCACCGCCAGACCTCGGGCTCGATCGGCTCGCCCACGGTCGTCATGTGCTTGAAGTGGTAGTTGTACTTGGCCGGCTCGTCATGACCGACCTTGCGCAGCATCCGGATCGAGGTCGGCGAGGTGTGGAAGATGTTGACGCCCAGCTTCTCGGCGATCCGCCAGGGGCGGCCTCCGTCGGGATAGTTCGGCACGCCCTCGTAGATGACGGTGGTCGTGCCGAGCGACAGCGGCCCGTAGACGATGTAGGAGTGGCCGGTGATCCAGCCGATGTCGGCCAGGCACCAGTACACGTCGTCGGGGTGGATGTCCTGGTAGTACTTCGAGGTGCCGGCCACGTAGGACATGTAGCCGCCGGTGCTGTGCTGCGCGCCCTTCGGGCGGCCGGTAGTGCCGCTGGTGTACATCAGGAATAGCGGCGCCTCGGCCGGCTGGGAAACCGGCTCGACGACCTGCCCCTCGTATTTCGCGATGACCTCATCGACGAAGAAGTCGCGGCCGCCGACCATCGGCGTCGGCGACTCCCACTCGCCCGGCTTCCGGCGCCAGACAAGGACCTTGTCCACTTCCTGATCCTGCCGCGCTGCCTCGGCTACTGCCTCGTCCGCCTTGACCTTGTGATCGGCCAGCGAGCCCGCGCGGTAATAGCCGTCCATGGTGATCAGGATCGCGGCTGCCGGAGTCGGCGATTCTCGTCCCGCAGGCATTGCCGCTGAACCCGCCGAATACCTGCGAGTGAATGATCCCGAGCCGGGCGCACGCGAGCATTGTCACGATTGCCTCGGGCACCATCGGCATGTGCAGGGTGACCCGGTCACCGGTCTTCAGCTCGGCGAAGTCGCCGAGCAGGGCGGCGAACTCGTTGACCCGGCGCAGCAGCTCGCCGTAGCTGATGCGCACCGTCTCGTCTTCCTCGAGCTCGGGCACCCAGATGATCGCGGTCTTGTCGGGATCGCTCTCGGCGTGCCTGTCCACGCAGTTGTAGCAGGCATTCAGCTTGCCGCCGCCGAACCATTTCCAGAACGGCGCGTCGCTGGTGTCCAGCACGGTGTCCCACGGCTTATCCCAGGTGAGGAGATCCGCGTACTCGGTAAAGCAGTCGGGGAACTTGTCCTCGGTGAACCGCTCGAAGATTGCCGGGTCCTTGGCGTTAGCCTGCTCGACAAACTTCTCCGGCGGGGGGTAATACTCCTCCTCCCGCCAGTGCACGGCGATCTGGGACTCAGAGACCTGTGGTGTCTCCGAATTTTCTGTCATTCCTGTCCTCCATGCCGAAGGTGAGTCCGCGCGCGACGGTGCGCGGGCGGTCTGACATTGAGCGGTCTCACCGCGAAACGGGCTTCCCGCGCGAATGGCGCGCAAACGAGGGCTGAGCCATCCATCGGCAGCCTGCCGCAGACAACCTTGTCATGGGCGCCCTCACACGTTACGGGAACCTCAATCGTAACGCCGGGGGACATCAGCGAACAGGCCCGGAGGATGCGGCGCCGCGCAGGTAGCTAACGAGTATCAGTCCTGGCAGGACCGGTTGACATCGTCGCGATCAACGGTATGTTGCTACGCAGTCCAGCACCGGGCCAGCAGGTCAGGGAGGGTTAGACGGGCCGCCCGCCGCGCCGTGACGCGGCCGCTGAGTATGTGAGCGACGGGCCCGAGCCCTGGCTGGGCGGGGGGTTGGATCCGGGAGGGGCCTGGGCACCCAGTAGACAACGGAGGCGATCCCGCTGCCGACGGGACGCGCTCCGGTCCGAAGGGAATTCCCAGGCCCTCTTCCCGTGGCCGTGCAGACGGGGAGCGTGCGCGTGACGGCTAATGCGCGCGGCAGCTGAGCGGGCGAGAGTCAGTGCGCAGGCACGACTAGTGGCGCGGCGGGCAGTCGCAAGTCAGCAGCCGCTGCGCGAGCGGCAGTTCAGGCCGCAGGCCGGCTTCCCGGCGCGGGCAGGGTCAGGCGCTCTTGCGGTGCCTGGTCCGCGGCTCGGGTGCCTCGGGCTCGCGCTGGCCGCGGATGACGGCCAGCCGCTCGGCCAGCACTTCCTCCAGGTCGGCCATGCTGCGGCGCTCCATGAGCATGTCCCAGTGGCTGCGCGGCGGCTTGATCTTCTTGGGCGCGGGCATGTCGCCGGCGGCGGTAACCGCCAGAGCGCCGCAAACCCGGCATTCCCAGTTGATAGGCAGCTCAGCCTCGGCCGCAGAACGGCACCGTGAAGCGGTGCCCCTTCGGGCAGTCGAAGGCCACCTCCTGGCGTGGCGCCAGGTCGGTGTTACGGTCGTTCTCGTAGCTTGTGGCTCCGAGACGCGTGCCGCGAAGTGCTCGCTCCGCCATCTGTAACTGCCTCCCCAGGCGATCAGCCGTCCTACATGACCAACGGTGAGGTCCCGGACAAGATTCCCGGCCAGCGGGTGTTCCAACCGCGCGCTGGCACTCTGATCTGACGAAAATGCCGGCCTGCAGCCGGCGATCCGGGGCGGCCAGTGCCCTCTGGCGGCGAGCAGATCCCGCAGTGTCTCGGTCTCATCGGTCATGATTCCGTCGACGCCGAGGTCGAGCAGCCGCGCCATTTCCGCCGGGTCATTCACGGTCCAGGCGTGGACCTGGAGCCCTGCCGCGGTGGGCGTGCCCGAGGAACTGCCTGGTGGCCATCGAGTACGGGATCTGCGCGCAGCGGACGCGAGAGCGCGGCGAATCGCGCTGCCAGCGTGCTGGCAGGCAGCCGGGCCCGGATGGCGCCGATGCCGACCGGGGTCGTGGCGGTGCAGACCGGCCGCGGCAGCAGCCGCCTGACGGCGCTCAGGCGCCGGGCCGAGAACGATGTCAGGCAGACGCGGTCCCAGCAGCTGGTCGCCCGCAGCACCTCGACCAGCGGCCCGATGACCGGCTCGTCCTTGACGTCGATGTTGAAGCGGACGCCCGGCCAGGCCGTGATCAGGTCGGCGAGCAGCGGGATCGGCTCGCAGCCGCCGATGCGGGCCGCGGTCACCTGCGCTGTCGTCAGCTCGGCGATCCGGCCGGTGCCGTCGGTGACCCGGTCCAGCGTCCTGTCGTGAAAGGCGACGACGGTCCCGTCGGCGGTCGCGTGCGCGTCGGTTTCCAGGTACGCGTAGCCGAGCTTCACGGCGTGCTCGAAGGCCCGCCAGGAGTTCTCCGGGAACTGCCCGGACCCGCCCCGATGCGCGAAGGCGAGCGGCGTCGCGTGATCAAGGAAGCCGGCCGGCACGGCCTCAGTATGCACACAGCCGGCCGCTCCGGCCGGCTGGCACCCCGGACAACCACGACCAGGGCGGGAACGAGGCCGCCAGGCCTAATCCGTCCCGTCAGCATCCGGCCCGCCGGCCCACTCCCGGCGCCGTGCCTCGGCCAGCGCGATGGCGGCGGCCGCCGCGACGTTCAGTGACCCGACCCTGCCGGGCTGGGGGATGTAGGCGATGACGTCGGCCGCGGCCAGCAGGGCGGCTGAGCAGCCGTGGTCCTCGTTCCCGACCGCAATGCAGATATCGCCGGCCAGCGGCGCCTCGTGCAGGGGCACGGCCTCGCCCGCCAGCTCGACGGCGACGACGAGGTAGCCCGCGGCCCGCGCGGCGCTCCGCGCCTGCGGCTCCGGTCGGAGCCTGCTCGAAGGTCAGCAGCCGGTCGGTGCCGAGGGCGGTCTTGCGCGCGGACGGATGACCGGGCTGGGCGGTGTCACCGCACAGCCAGACCTGGCTCACTCCGAACGCCGCGGCCGACCGGATGATCGAGCCGACGTTGAAGGGCTGGCCGACTCCGTCCAGCAGCAGGCCGAGCCTGGCGCTGCTGCGCCGCCGCCAGTCGCGGTTGAGGCGCTTCACCTCGGTCATGCCGAGCTGGCGCGGGCTCATCGGCGGACCTCCAGTACCCGGTAGCCGGCCCGCGCGGCGGCGCGGGATGCGCTGAACCCCTCGCCCGCCAGCCAGCGCTGCAATGAGTCGGATCCGAGGTTCCGCTGCACCACCAGGTAGGCGGCGCCGCCCGGGGCCAGGCGGCCGAGCCAGCCGGTCAGCAGGGCGTGCAGCGCCTTCTTGCCGATCCTGATCGGCGGGTTCGACCAGATCAGCTGGTAGGTGGCCGGCAGGTGCGGGTCGTCGGCCTGGCAGCAGTGCACGTTCGCGAGCCTCGCCGCTGCCGCGTTCTCCCGGCACAGGTCGAGCGCGCGCTGATTCACGTCGACGGCCCAGACCTGCGCGCCCGGCGCCCGCCAGCCCAGCACCAGCGCGAGCGGGCCGTAGCCGCAGCCCAGGTCGAGCAGGTCACCGGAGGCCGGCGGAAGTGGCGCGGTCTCCAGCAGCAGCCGGGTGCCGGGATCGAGGCGCGCGGGGGAGAAGACGCCCGCGTCGGTCGCCAGCGTCAGATGAACGTCCGGCAGCACGACCTGCACCGTGCCCGGCCGGTGCGCGGCGGCGGGCTGCTCAGCGAAGTACTGGCTGCTGCTCACTGGCCGCGGTCCCGGCCAGCGCCGGCTCGATGTAGGCGCGGCTGACCCAGCGCTCGACGATGAACGTCAGCACCGGGATGGTCCCGGCCGCGAGCACGATGATCGTGCCGGGGCTGGCGACCTTCATCCGCACCGCCCTGGTCATCGCGAAGGCGATCACGATGTAGATGATGTACAGGATCCCGTGCAGCGTGCCGACGATGTCGACCGGCACGTCGTCGTGCGCCCAGACCTGCAGCGGGATGCAGATGAAGACCAGGATGCACAGCATCGTGCCGGTCACGTACGCCATCGTGCGGTAGGCGCGCACCACCAGCCGGATCAGTTGCGGGCTCACCCGGACCTCCTCATCGTTCTCGGCGCTGGTCTCGTCAGTGCTGGTCTCGTCAGCGAGCCGCAGGCCGGCTGTTCAGCTTCGCCAGGTAGGCGTTATAGGCGGCAAGCTCGGGATCGTCGTCTGCCTCGCCGTCATGACCGGCGGGGGTGTGCGCCGCTCCCGGCAGCGCCAGGCCTGGCTCCGGCTCCCCGGCGGCGGCGCGTGCCGCTTCCTGCCCGGCCGCGCCGCCCGGCCTGCGGTACTCGTCGATGATCGTCTTGGCCCAGAAGACCACGCCGAAGATCGTGAAGATCGGCCACTCGAAGGTATATGCCCAGCTCAGGGCGTTGCCGCCCTCGGCCCGGTGGAACTGCCAGTCGCCGAGCCAGAGCATGCCCCAGGCGGCGAACACGGCGAATGCGTGCCACGCCAGCCAGCGCGGGGTGATCAGGAAGAACCACCGCGGGCGTGACTGAGCGCTGGACATGCTACGAGGGTAGCGCTACTACACCCTGTAGGCGCGTCGCGGCTGTCCGGTTAGCGCGTGATCCGCCACACCTGAGTGGTGCCGCTGTCGCCGGGTGCCAGCTCGACGGTGGACACGGTGGTGCCGACGCAGTCGTAGCCGAGCTTGGCCGGGACCCGGCCGCTGGCCAGGTTCAGGATGTCGTGGTGAATCTCCACCCGGTCGATGCCCGGCAGCGCCAGGGCCGCCTCGGTCAGCGCGGCCGAGGCAGCGGTCGCCAGGCCGCGGCCGGTGAACGCCGGGTGCACCCAGTAGCCGATCTCCAGGCCGCCGGCGCCGATCCGCGCCATCAGCCCGGCGCTCCCGGCTGGCTCGCCCCCGGCCAGGATCAGGTACTGGAACGCCGAGCCGTCGGCCCAGCTGTCCTCGCAGCGCTGCACGTATGCGCGTGCATCGCCGAGGCCGTAGCTCCCGGTGGCCCACGGCATCCACGGCGCCAGGTGCTCAAGCGATTCCCGCACCAGCCGGCAGGCCAGCTCGGCGTCGGCTGCCCGCCAGCGGCGCAGCTCGGCGATGCCGTGGCTGAGGTACTCGGGCGGGGTGTCCACCGGCCGATCATGACCGGCTGCGGGCGGACCGCGCAAACGGTATTCCGCGCCGGCGCCGCTGATCGCCGGCGGTGCCTTCCAGCGCGTCACCGTGCCGGCACTCAGGGAGACCGGTCATAATCGGACCCATGTCTCTCGCTGATTGGCTTTCAGGCCGCAAGTCTCATGCGGCCCGCCTGCCGGAGGGGATCGACGAGCTGCGCGGCCCGGCTAAGGGCGTCATCGTGCTGCCGAGGCACCTGGCCTTCCCCGGCATGCGGGAATGCGATGTCACCGACGACTCCACCCGGCGCACCATGTACGGCATCGTCCTGACCCAGGGGCAGCGCAATGACGTCGCCAGGTTCCTCAATCCGGACCTGCTGCGGGCCGACTGGCCGCTGATCTGCGATGCGCTCGACCCCAAGCTGCGCGGTGCCTGCGAGCGCCGGTTCGAGCTGAACGGCCAGGCCGCAGCCGAGGTGTAACCGGGGTCAGAGCCGGGGTGTGGCTCGCGGCGGCGGCATTATGGACGGTAAGGCCGCTGTGGCCACCGCAGTGATCGGGAAATAAATCCCCCGTGCCGGGCATTGGGGCGATGGCCTGCTCCGTGCCGGGGATCGCCTGGCGGCGGACCCACTTCTGCGACGCCCAGTCACCCGAATCCTGGAGGCCCAGTGTCTGATGCCAGCGCCGTGACCGCGGCCTCGCAGCATCCGGCGAGCGCGACGGGCCGCCCTGAGCCGGTCCAGCGCGGCAACAAGTGGTGGACGCTGGTCGCGGTCTGCCTCGGCACCTTCATGCTGCTGCTCGACATCACGATCGTGAACGTGGCGCTGCCGGATATCCAGCATGCGCTGCACTCGACCTTTTCTGATCTGCAGTGGATCGTCGACGCCTACGCGCTCACGCTGGCCGCGTTCCTGCTGACAGCCGGCAGCCTGGCGGACATGTACGGGCGCCGCCTGCTGTACCTCGTCGGCCTCGTGGTCTTCACTGCGTCCTCGGTGCTGTGCGGCTTCTCGGTGAGCACCCTCATGCTGGTGATCTGCCGCGGGCTGCAGGGCGTTGGCGGCGCCATCATGTTCGCGGTCTCGCTGGCGCTGCTGGCCGACGCGTTCCGCGGCAAGGATCGCGGCCTGGCGTTCGGCGTCTGGGGCGCCATCACCGGCCTGGCGGTCGCCATCGGCCCGCTGCTCGGCGGCATCCTGACCTCCGGCATCTCGTGGCGGTGGATCTTCTTCGTCAACGCGCCGATCGGCGTCGCGGCGCTGGTGATCACGGCCATGCGGGTCGCGGAGTCGCGGCAGCAGAAGGCCAGCAGGCCCGACTGGGTGGGCTTCGTCCTGTTCACTGCCGCGCTTGCCAGCCTGATCTACGCGCTGATCGAGTCCAGCCAGAAGTCCTTCACCGACAGCGTGGTGCTGGGCTGCTTCGCCGCCGCGGCCCTGCTGCTGATCGCCTTCGTGCTGCTCGAGGGCCGCATCGCCCACCCGATGTTCGACCTCAGCCTGTTCCGGCTGCCGACTTTCAGCGGCGGCCTGATCGCCGCTGTCGGGATCAGCGCCTCGATCTTCTCGATCCTGCTGTACCTCGTGCTCTACCTGCAGGACATCCTCGGGTACTCCGCCCTCGCGACCGGAGTGCGGCTGACCGTGATCTCCGGCGGCATCCTGATCACGGCGACCATCGCCGGGCGGATCTCCTCCCGGGTACCTGTGCGGCTGCTGATCGGGCCGGGCCTCATCCTGATCGGCGTCGGACTGCTGCTGATGCGCGGCCTGGACGCGACGTCCAGCTGGACGCACCTGATTCCCGGCATGATCGTCAGCGGCCTGGCCATCGGCATGGTGAACCCGCCGCTGGCCTCGACGGCCGTCGGAGTGGTCGCTCCGCAGCGGGCCGGGATGGCGTCCGGGATCAACTCGACCTTCAGGCAGGTAGGCATCGCGACCGGCATCGCGCTGCTGGGATCACTGTTCGCCAGCAAGGTCACGGCGGACGTCACGGCGGGTGCGGCCCGGCTGCCCGGCCTGAGCGCCAAGGGCGCTCAGATCGCGTCGGCGGTGAAATCCGGGCAGGCAGGCAAGGTCATCGCCAGCCTCCCTGCGCAGGCCCGCCCGGCGGTTGGCCTGCTGACCAGGTCGGCCTTCACCGCGGGCCTGAATCAGATCCTGCTGGTGGCGGCGATCATCGCGCTGGTCTCGGGCGTGCTGTCCCTGGCGCTGATCCGGACCAGGGACTTCGCGCACCAGCAGGGCGCGGGCGCAGGCCAGGGCGGCGGCCCTGGCGCAGGGCGCGCGGCTCGGCTCAGGGCGGCGGCCAGGCTCAGGACGGCGGCCAGGCCGCGGACGGCTCAGGGCGGCGGACCGGAGACAGCGGCCGCCGTCGCTCCGGGCCAGGCAGCTGACGGGCGGGCCGCTGACGGGCCAGGTCGCCGACGACGCCGGACGCCCGCCCGCACGGCGCCCACGCGGCCGGCCGCGGTGCGCACGAGCGGGGCACGCACGAGCGGGACGACCAGGAGCAGCCGGCGCATCACTACGGGCTGCACCACCGTGGCGCGCACGAGCAGGACGGCCCGGCATCCTGAGATCACTTGCCGTGGTGAGTTGTCAGTAAATACCGCTGAAAACTCTCCACGGCAGGTGATCTTGAGGGGATCAGCCGGGGCACGGCGCGCGCAGGCGCTGGCGATGCCTACAGTTACCGCATGCGCAAGTACGTCATCATGGGTGTTCAGGGCAGCGGCAAGGGCACCCAGAGTGCGATGCTGGCCAGCGACCTGGACCTGGTCCACATCGCCGTCGGGGACATCTTCCGGTGGAATGTGCAGAACCACACCAAGCTCGGCGCCCAGGTCCGCCGCACGATGGCCTCCGGCGAGCTGGTGAGCGACGACCTGGTCGAGGGGGTCGTCAAGGAGCGGCTGGCCGAGCATGACTGGAACTACGGCTTCATCATCGACGGCTTCCCGCGCAACCAGCGCCAGGCTGAGTTCTTCCTGGAGAGCTACGACATCGACGGGGTCATCCACCTCGACCTGCCCGACAGCGAGGTGCGCCGCCGGGTCATGGCCCGCCGGCACTGCGACGGCTGCGGCATGGACTACAACCTGATCGACTCCAGCCCGCGCGAGGAAGGCAAGTGCGACGTCTGCGGGGGGAAGCTCGTCCAGCGCGAGGACGACACCGAGGAGGCGCTCGCCGTCCGGCTCCGCGAGTACCACGACAAGACCAACCCGGTACTCGACATCTTCCGGCGCAAGGAGTACGTCGTCACGATCGACGCCCGCCCGGAGAAGTTCGAGGTCCAGCAGGCCATCAGGACGGCCCTGAAGCTGCCCCCGTTCCGCGGCTAGCGCATGCGGGTAGTCGCGGCGCCCGACTCGTTCAAGGGCAGCATCAGCGCGGCTGCAGCGGCCGCCGCCATCGCGTCCGGCTGGCGGCGGGTCTGTCCCGCTGACGAGGTGATCGAGCTGCCGCTGGCGGACGGCGGCGAGGGCACGGCAGCCGTGCTGGCCGCGGCAGTCCCCGCCAGCCGCTGGCACCCCGTGCAGGTCAGCGGGCCGGGCGATGCGCCGGTCATGGCCGGCTGGCTTGAGCTGGACGGGAACGTCGCCGTCGTCGAGCTCGCCACTGCGGCCGGCCTGCCGCTCCTGCGGGAGCTGCGACCGCTGGCGGCACACTCCCGTGGCGTCGGCGAGCTGATCGGGAGCGCCCTGGACGCCGGCATGAACCGGGTCGTCATCGCGCTCGGCGGATCGGCGTGCACCGACGGGGGAGCGGGCGCGCTCAGCGCCCTGGGCGCCCGCTTCCTCGACGCGTCCGGTGCCTGCCTGCCGCCCGGCGGCGGGGCGCTCAGCCGCCTGGCGGCCGTGGACCTGACGGCACTGCGACCGCCGCCGCCCGGCGGGGTGAGCTGCCTGACCGACGTCCGCGCGCCGCTGCTCGGGCCGTCCGGGGCCGCGGCCGTCTTCGGGCCGCAGAAGGGCGCCACCCCTGGTGACGTCGCCGTACTGGACGCCGGACTCGCAACGCTGGCCAGCCTGCTCGGCGGTGACCCGGCGCAGCCGGGCGCGGGCGCGGCAGGCGGCTGCGGCTACGGGCTGGCCGCGGCGTGGGGCGCCGAGCTGCTGCCCGGCGCGGCCGAGCTTGCCGTGATCGCCGGGCTGCCGCAGGCCCTGGCGGGCGCCGGACTGGTCATCACCGGCGAGGGCCAGTACGACGTGACCTCGGAGACCGGGAAGGTGGTCGGCGCGGTGCGGGCCCTGGCGGGCAGACGTGCCGGTCGCCGTTATTGCCGGGCGGGTCGCCGCGGCGCCGCCGCCGGGCGTGCGGGCGGTCGAGCTGGCCGCGCTCGCCGGCGGCACGCAGGCCGCGATGACCGAGCCCGGCCGCTGGCTGGCCGAGGCCGGGGCGCTGCTGGCCGCGGCCGGGACCGGGCGGTCAGAGGATGAAGGGGATCAGCATCTTCGTTGACTGCCTGTACTCGGGGTAGGCGCGAGGGAACAGCTTGATCATGTTGCGCTCCTCCACGACCGCGCTGTAGATGAAATACGCGCCCAGTACCACCACCGCGACCAGCCAGTAGATGCTCACCGCGATCGTCGTGCCGATCGCGGCAAGGAGGATGCCGGTGTAAATCGGGTGGCGGATTTCCCGGTACGGGCCCGAGGTGACCAGTTCAGGGTCGGTCTTCGTGGACATCGGCATTCCCCAGTTCCGGCCGAGATAGATCCGGGCCCAGACCGCCAGCGCCAGTCCGCAGAAGAAGACGGCCAGGCCGATGCCCCACAGCACCGGATCATGCGTGTCCGCGTGCTGCTTGAAAGCCCTCAGCCTCAGCAGGAGCAGGAAAAGCAGGATCAGTACCACCCGGACGCCGGCGAATCGCAGCCAGCGGCTCTGCCCCGGCTTGGCACCTGCAGCCGACACCAGCCAGTAGATCCAGAAGGCGAGCCAGCCGACGCCGACCACAATGTCAACCGCACGCATAGACCCGACCTCCACCGCCGCTACGTTCTTCATACACCGTCGCGGAGCGGCCGGACGTCAGCACCCGGCGGGCTGAGCACGTGCAGGCCGCCCGATAGCCTGGCGGGGTGCGGGAGATCGTGGTGTTCGGCGGGAGCGCCCATCCGGCCCTGTCGGCGGAGATATGCGCGGATCTCGGAGTGCCGCTGCGTCCGGTGCGGCTCAGCCGCTTCGCCAACGACTGCCTCGAGGTCCAGCTCCAGGCGAACTGCCGGGAGCGCGACGTCTTCGTCATCCAGCCGCTCGGGCCGCCGGTCCAGGAGAATCTGGTCGAGCTGCTGCTGATGCTCGATGCCGCGCGCGGTGCCTCGGCTGCGCGGGTGACCGCCGTCATCCCGTACTACGCCTATGCGCGGTCGGACAAGAAGTCGATGCCGCGCATTTCCATCGGCGGCCGGATGGTCGCGGACCTGCTGGCCACCGCGGGCGCCAGCCGGGTCCTGGCGATGACACTGCACTCGCCCCAGGTACACGGCTTCTTCTCGATCCCGGTCGACCACCTGCATGCGCTGCGCGAGTTCGCCAACCACTTCAGCACGCTGGACCTGTCGAACGCGGTTGTCGTGTCGCCTGACCTCGGCAACGCGAAGAACGCCGCCGCCCTCGCAAGGCTGCTGCAGCTGCCGGTCGCAGCCGGCGCGAAGGAGCGCTACAGCGACGAGAAGGTGGCGATCACCTCGATCATCGGCGACGTCGAGGGCCGGGACGTGATCGTGCTGGACGACGAGATCGCCCGCGGCACGACCATCATCGAGCTGCTAGACCGGCTGCGGGACCGCAACGCGCGTTCCGTGCGAATCGCCTGTACTCACGGGCTGTTCAGCGACGGCGCGCTCAAGCGCATCGCCGCTCAGCCGCTGGTGCGGGAGATCGTCTGCACCAACACCCTGCCAGCCGACGAGAACGCCGATGGCACCGGCCTGCACGTCATCTCCGTTGCCTCCGCCCTAGCCGAGGCCATCAGGCGCATTCACGAGGGCGAGTCGGTCAGCGCGCTGTTCGGCGCCAGCTGAGCCGGCCGCGCAGCGGCCCAGGCCGCGACCTGACTGCGCGAGGTGAAACCGAGCTTGCCCAGGATGTTGGCGACGTGCCTGGCCGCCGTTGCCGGGCTGATGAACAGCTGTCGCGCGATGTCCCGGTTGCTCAGCCCGGCGGCCAGCAGCGCGACGACCTCCCGCTCGCGGACCGTGAGCGCGCTGGCCGGACCGGAAGAAGCTGACGGCGTGGCCGCCCGCGGCGTGCACGGCCGGGTCACCTGACGGTGCGCTGCCCTGGGACGGTGCCCTGCCCCGGACGGTGCCGTGCCATCCGGCGGGGCCGCGCCGTGGGCCAGGACTGTGCCGTGGGAGCGGACCAGGCTGAGCGGTCCGGCCGGGTCGCCGGCGGCGTGCGGCAGCAGGCAGCTGCCGTTGCCCTCCTCGCCGAGCGCCAGCCGGACGGCGTCGTCCGGGGTCAGCGCGGCCCCCTCCGACCAGAGCCGAGCCACGGCATGCTCGCCGAGTGGTGCGGCCGCATCCAGGAAGTGCTGCGTCCGGGCGCCGGGCATTGGCGGCAGGTGCGCCTGCTCGCGCAGCGCCGTCACCGCGCCCGCCAGCTGCACGCTGACCGCGGGATTGCCTTCCATCACCGCCAGCCGCGCCAGCACCTCCAGGCCGCGGGCCAGCCCGATCCGGCTGCCTGATGCGTAGCTGAGCCGGAGGCTCTCGGTGAGATGCAGCCGCGCCGAGGTCAGGTCCCACTGCTCGATCGCGATGCGGCCGAGGCCGGCCAGCGACCGGGCGATCTCCGGCCGGGCGTCGATCTCGCGCAGATACGAGAGCGCCTCGAGGTAGTAGTCCCGCGCGGTCCCGAACTCGCCGCGCAGGCGCGCGAGGTCACCGAGCCCGAGCAGCGCCCGTGCTGATCCCCACAGCTGCTCGATGGCGCGCGTGATCGCCAGTGCTTCCTCGCCGCGCTGCTCGGCCTCGCGCAGGTTGCCGCGGGCGGCGGCCACAGCGGCCAGGGTGCCGAGCGCATAGCCCTCGTTCCAGCGGTCACCGGCTGACTGCGCAACCTTGAGTGCCTCGTCGGCTCGTGCTGCCGCGTCGTCGAGATGCCCGGAGTGCAGCGCGATCTCGGTAAGCAGGTTGAGCGCGGCTGCCACCCAGAATTCCTCGCCGGACGCCCAGCACAGCTCTAGCCCGGCAAGTGCCAGCTCCTCGGCCTGCGGCGAGCCGGCCGCCATCAGCAACTGCGCGAGGCTGGCGAGCGCCGGGCCCCGCACGGCGTCCGGCACCCGCTCGCTGCCCGCAAGGAACTTCTCGATCCAGTCCGCGCCCTCGGCGAAGGCGCCGCGCACGATCAGCACCGGCCGCATGGCGGTGCAGATGCGCAGACCGGTCTCCGCGTCGCCGTCGGCCAGGCAGCCGCTCAGCACCTCGTTCAGGTTGGCGGTCTCCAGGTCGAACCGCCGGAAAACATCAACTCTGGCCGACCACGGTGCGGGCAGAATTGCCATGCCGATAGCCGCAAGGCGCTCTGTCTCGCGCAGCGTGTAAGCGCGGCGACGTCGCTCCATGATGGCGGTCTCGCCAGCGATGGCCAGGCAACCCGCTGCGTACTCGCGCACGGTCTCCAGCAGCCGGTACCGGGATTGCCCGAGCGCCTCAGGCTCCACTTCCACCAGCGACTTGTCGGCGAGGGTGGTCAGCAGGTCCACGATGTCCTCGGCAGGCAGCCTGTCGTCGGCGCAGATCTCCTCCACCATCTCCAGCGACCAGCCCGCAAATGCCGACAGCCGCCGCAGCAGGATCTGCTCCTGGCCCGACAGCAGGTCGAAGCTCCAGTCGAAGGTCGCGCGCAGCGTCTGCTGGCGGGCAGGCACACTGCGGTCAGCGCTGGTCAGCAAGCTGAGCCGATGGTCAAGCCGGGCCGCGATCTGATCGACCGACAGCACCCGCACCCAGGCGGCCGCGAGCTCGATCGCGAGCGGCAGCCCGTCCAGAGCGCGGCAGATGGCGGCAACGGCGGCGATGTTGGCGGGCCCGAGCGCGAAGCCAGGCGCCGCAGCAGACGCGCGGGCAGCGAACAGCCGGATCGCGTCGCAGTCCTGTATCTCCGCCAGCGAGGCCGTGTCGTCAGACGGCAGCGCCAGCGGCGGGACCTGCCAGATCGCCTCGGCCGCGACACGCATCGGCTCGCGGCTGGTGGCGATGACCTGCAGGCCCGGCGAGCGGGCCAGCAGCTGCTGGCAGAGCGCGGCGCACGCGCTGACCAGGTGCTCGCAGTTGTCGAGCACGAGAATGGCGCGGCGATGCCTGAGCCAGTCGGACAGCGTGTCGAGCAGCGGCCGTCCCGGCTCCTCATGCACGCCGACCGCTGCAGCGACCCGGGCCGGGACATGCTCGGGCTGGTTCAGCTCGCCTAGCTCGACGAACCAGGCGCCGTCAGGGAAGTCGGCGGCCACTGCCGCGAGCAGCCTTAAGGCCAGCCTGGTCTTGCCGATGCCACCGACGCCGCACAGCGTGACAGCGCGCATGACGTGCATGAGTTCGCGCAGCTCACCGACCTCGGAGATGCGGCCGACGAAACTGCTGAACTCTTCCGGCCGATAAGCAAGGTCACGCATGGGCTCTTCGATCGACGCTCGGATCCGGGCAGCGAGCGTCAGGTGACGCAATCGCCAGTATCTACCATAACTCCCGAGGCGGCGGATACTGGCCATTCGTCCTTAGTTGACCGAATGCGTGCTCGTTAGCCCGGCAGACGAGCGATACCGCATGCAATCGTTCGCATGGCCACCGAGATCGTGCTGGTGGCGGCCAGCCCGGCAGCGGCGGATGCAGCCGGTCCGGCGACCGGTCCGGTGCCGGGCGCAGCAGGTCCGGTGGCGGGTGCGGCCGGCCTGGCAGCGGGTGCAGCGACGGCTGGCACGGACGGGAACAGTGCGAAGGCGGCGGCGAGCGCAGCGGCGACGAGGACCTCGGTACCGCGGGCGAGAACGCGGCGCCGCCTGGACCGTCCCGTCCCGTGCGCCGGCCAGTCCGGGTGACTGGCCTGCCACTCCGGATCGCCCGCCAGCCAGTCCGCGCCGAACTCCTGCGTGTCGCCCGGCTGCGGCAGCGGCGGCCGGACGGCGGCCTGGAGCGGCGAACCGGCCGCGGGATCGCGCGGCACTGGAGAGGACGGCACTGGAGAGGACGGCAACGGACTCGGTGACTCCGGGCCGAATGCAGTCCGGGCGACACGACCCCGGGCGGCTGGGCCCCGTGCGGCGGGCCCCGTGCGGCTGGGCCCCGTGCGGCTGGGCCCCGTGCGGCTGGGCAAGGTGGGCCCCGGACGGCTGGGCCCGTGCGACACAGTCTTTCGTGCCTGTTCGAGCGCACGCATGGCCGCCGTCCAGTCCGGCACTCGGGCCGCGGGCAGCATCCGGACGACCGGCGGGGTGCCGGACGCGAGACCAGTCGGCGGCGCGAGCAGCAGGACCGAGTCAGCCTCAACGGGCGCTGGCAGCAGGACCGAGTCAGCCGCAACGGCGCTGCAGCGGGACCAGTCAGCGGGCAGGCGCAGCAGCTGCGGTGGCGGGGCCAGCGGCGTGCAGCCAGGCTGCGGTGGTGGGGCCAGGTGCACGGCAGGCCCGGCTGATCGGTGCCGCCCGGTGTAGGCGGAACCGCGGCGGGACTGGCTGGCCAGCGTCTGTGCCCTCACGGTGACCAGATCGGCGCTGGCCGGCCGCCTGTTACGCGCGGCCGGGCAGGTGCCGGATGCGGCAGCGACGGTTGCGTCATCCTGAAGCGCCGCGGGAATCGGCCAGCCGCCTGCGTTAGCCATCCGTGGTGCGTTTGCTGTCGCTATAGCAGCAGCAAACGCACCACGGACCGCAGGCACATCTGGCGCGGCGCTTCAGCTGGCCGGCGCCCGTGACGCCGGACTCCAGGTCGAGCAGGAACCGCTTGCGGTCGAGTCCGCCGCCGTAGCCGGTCAGGCTGCCGTCGGAGCCGATGACACGGTGACACGGGATGACCAGCGCGATGGGGTTCTTGCCGTTGGCCAGGCCGACCGCCCGGATGGCAGCGGCGTTGCCGATCTTCGCCGCGAGCTGGCCGTAGGTCCAGGTCTGGCCGTACGGGATGGTCTGCAGCGCTGCCCATACCCGCAGCTGGAACTGCGTGCCCGCGGGGGCAAGCGGCAGGTCAAACTCGGTCAGCTGGCCGGCGAAGTAGGCCGCGAGCTGGCGCGCGGCCGCGGCAAAGGGCTCGTCCGAGGCCTCGCCGGGTGTGCCGAATGTGACGGCGTCCGGGCGGTGCCGCTGCGCATCCATGTACAGACCAGTGACCCGGCCGGCCTGCGCCACAAGGGTCAGGGGCCCGATCGGGCTCGGCAGCGTGACGTGGGTCCGCTCCGGCGCAAGCGTCGCTGTGCTGTGCTGGTGCTGGTGCTGGTGGTACTCATCTGTGCCTCCTTAGATAGCTGAACTCATCCGGACCGGACAACGGCAAGCGCGTGGTCGTCGCCGGGCATGCGGTTGATGTCGTGCTCTCCGGTCGCCCACAGGTACTGCACCGCGTAGGACCGCCATGGCCGCCAGGCGGCCGCGCGGCTGACCAGCGTCGCTTGCTTATCAGGCAGGCCGAGCTCGCGGGCCGCCGAGCGCACGCCGAGGTCCGATGCCGGGAAGGCGTCAGGATCACCGAGCGCCCGCATTGCGATCGTCTCGACCGTCCAGGGCCCGACACCCGGCAGTGCTGCCAGGCACTCCCTGGCCTCATGCCAGTCGCCCCCGACGCTGAGATCGATCCGTCCCGTTGCCAGCTCCGCCGCCATGGTCGCGAACGACTGCCGTCGCGAGCGCGGCATGGCCAGGTGCTCCGGGTCAGCCGCGGCCAGCACGTCCGGCGCCGGGAACAGCCGGCTGAGGCCGCCGCCCGGATCCTCGACCTCCTCGCCGTAGACGGCCGCGAGCCTGCCTGCGTGCGTCCGGGCGGCTGCCGTCGAGACCTGCTGGCCGAGCACCGCGCGGAGCGCAAACTCGTCCGGGTCGACCGTGCGCGGCACCCGCCGCCCCGGCGCCTTGCGCACCAGCGGGGCGAGAACCTCGTCCGCGGACAGCAGGTCGCCCGTCGCGACCGGGTCGGCGTCCAGGTCGAGCAGGCGGCGGCAGCGGCTGATCGCACTAGCCAGGTCCCGCAGGTCGGTGAGGGCCAGCTGGCAGCTGACATGATCGGGCCCGGGGCGCAGCGCCACGATGCCGTGCCCGTGCGGCAGCCGCAGCGTGCGACGGTAGGCGCCGTGCCGCCACTCCTCGACGCCGGGCACGGCAGTCGCAGCCAGATGGCCGAACAGGCTGTCCGGCTGCAGCGGCGCCCGGAACGGCAGCCGGAGTGACAGCGAGCCTGCCGCCAGCTGGCGCCCCCGGCTGGCCCGCTCGCGCAACTGGCTCGGCGACAGCGCGAACACCTCGCGGACAGTGTCGTTGAAGGTCCTGATACTGGCGAAGCCGGCCGCGAAGGCCACGTCGCCCATCGGCAGCGCGGTCGTCTCGATCAGCAGCCTGGCCGTCTGCGCGCGCTGCGCCCTGGCGATCGCCAGCGGCCCGGCCCCCAGCTCGGCGAGCAGCTGGCGCTCAACCTGGCGGACGCTGTAGCCGAGCCTGCTGGCCAGTGCCGGCACTCCGCCGCTGTCCATTACTCCGTCCGCGATGAGCCTCATCGCCCGCGCCACCACGTCGGCCCGCACATCCCACTCTGGCGAGCCGGGGCTGGCATCCGGCCTGCAGCGCTTGCAGGCCCTGAAGCCGGCCTGCTGCGCTGCGGCCGCGCTGGGGAAGAAGCGCATGTGCTCCGGCTTGGGCGGCACTACCGGGCAGCTCGGCCGGCAGTAGATGCCGGTGGTGAGCACCGCGGTGAAGAACCAGCCGTCGAACCGCGCGTCCTTTGACTGAACGGCGCGGATGCAGCGGTCACGGTCGGCGTGAATGCGGTCCTCGGTCATGACCTCAGCATCGACTACAGGACGGCCCGTGGCTAGCGAATTTCCGACACGGTAGCGGCGCAGCGGCAGGTCCAGAGGGTGGCGTCGCAAATCCGCTAGACCAAGGCAGTGATCCCTCCGCGAATATCAGCAGTTCAGCGGCATAGTGTCGGAAAATCGCTAGCGTTATCTGACTTTCCGCTGGTAGCAGGCACAAATACGGTCGCAGGCTGCCGCCGGGCGGCCTGACTAGCCGTCGAGGTCCAGATACAGGCAGAAGGGGTGCCCGGCCGGATCGAGCAGTACCCGGACATCGTCCTGCGGCTGGAAGTCCGACAGCCTCGCCCCGAGCGCGAGGGCATCGGCGAGCGACGACTCCAGGTCATCGACGGCGATGTCCAGGTGCATCATCTGCCGCTGCCTGCCCGCCTCGGCAGGCCAGGCAGGCGGTTCGTAGCCCGGCGAGTCGTGGAAGGCCAGATACGACGACGTGCCGGGGACCTGGATAGCCGCGCCGCCTGGCTCTATCGGCTCGGCGATGGGCCAGCCGAGCAGGCTCGAGTAGAACTGTGCCAGGGCCAGTCCGTCGGGTGCCTCGAGCGCGACGCCCCACCAGTCGGTTCTTGTCCGTCCGCGCATGCGCCCATGATGGCATCCGGTGCCTGCCTGCCGGCACGCCGACGACAGATCACGCGGATCCGGGAGTGTCAATCTATTTTCGTGTTCGGCAAAGTTGCGCGATACGAAAGTTTGAGTATGCTGGACGCCGTGACCTCGCACCAGCCAGCGACCGCAGCCGAGTAGCTCGCCCGGGAGCAGCCGTTCCCGCGGCCGGAGCACGTGTCCGGGCTGCGCGAGCGCAAGAAGGTCGCCACCCGGCAGGCGCTGGGAGAGGCGGCGATGCGGCTCGCCGTCGAGCGCGGCCTCGACAAGGTCCTGGTCGACGACATCGCCGACGCGGCCGGCGTGTCCGCGCGGACGTTCAACAACTACTTCGCCAGCAAGTACGAGGCCATCTGCGCGCTGCAGCAGGACCGGGCGATGCGGATCGGCGACGAGCTGCGGGCCCGTCCCGCAGGCGAGCCGCTCTGGGATTCGGTGACGGCGGCTGTTCTGTCGCAGTTCGGCCCGGCGAACCGGGCACCGGACAAGGACTGGATGGACCGCATCCGGCTGGTGGTGACCAGCCCTCCGCTGGCCGGCGAGTACCACAAGGTCCAGGGCCTCGCGCAGTACCACCTGGCCGAGGTGATCGCCGAGCGGATGTCGGTCAGCCTGGAGACGGACATGTTCCCGCGGATCATGGCGGGCGCCGTACTCGGAGCGATGCAGGCGGCCATGGAGCGCTGGCTGCGCTCCGATCCGCCGGTCCCGCTCGCGCCGCTGATCCGGCAGGCCTTCCGCCAGTTTGCCGATGGCATGCGCGCCGTCCTCCCGCCGCCGGATACGGCCGACTCGGGCTAACGGCTGCTGACCGGATACGGCCTCGTTCCCGCCCCTGAATGCATTACTGAACCCCCTGAGAGAGTCCCGTGCTGATCCGCCTGCTGCGCATCTACCTGCGCCAGTACCGCAAGCCGCTCGCGCTCGTCCTGGTGCTGCAGCTCGCGCAGACGCTGGCGACGCTGTACCTGCCGACGCTGAACGCCGACATCATCGACAACGGCGTGATCCTCGCACAACACGCACTACATCCTGACGACCGGCGGCGTCATGCTCGGCGATCACGCTGGTGCAGATCCTCTGCGCGGTCGGCGCGGTGTACTTCGGCGCGAAAGTCGCGATGGCGCTGGGCCGCGACGTCCGGCACGGGATCTTCAGCCGGGTGCTGATGTTCTCCGACCGTGAGGTGAACCATCTCGGCACCGCGTCGCTGATCACCAGGACCACGAACGACGTCCAGCAGGTCCAGATGCTGGCGATCATGACGTTCACGCTGCTGCTGTCCGCGCCGATCATGTGCGTCGGCGGCATCATCCTGGCGCTGAACCAGAACGTGCCGCTGTCGTCGCTGCTGCTGGTCGCGGTCCCGCTGCTGGGCATCATCGTGACGCTGATCATCTCCCGGATGCGGCCGCTGTTCCGGCAGATGCAGGAGCGCCTGGACAACATCAACCGGGTGCTGCGCGAGCAGATCACCGGCGTCCGGGTGATCCGGGCGTTCGTCCGCGACCCGCAGGAGCGGGACCGGTTCGCGGTCGCGAGCAACCAGCTGTTCGACGTCTCGCTCGGGGCCGGCAAGCTGATGGCGCTGATGTTCCCGTCCGTGCATGCTGGTGCTCAACCTGTCCACCACCGCGGTGGTGTGGTTCGGCGGGCACCTGGTCGCCGACGGCACGATGCAGATCGGGTCGCTGACCGCGTTCATCACCTACCTGGCGCAGATCCTGATGTCGGTGATGATGGCGACGTTCATGTTCATGCTGGTGCCGCGGGCCGAGGTCAGCGCGGAGCGGATCATGGAGGTCATCGACACCGAGCCGGCGGTCGGCCGCGCCGGCCAGCCCGCTGCACGCCGGCCCGGAGCCCGGCCGGCTCGAGCTGCGGCACGTGGAGTTCCGCTACCCCGGCGCCGAGGAGCCGGTGCTGCACGACATCAGCCTGACCGCGCTGCCCGGGCGAGACGACGGCGATCATCGGCGGCACCGGCAGCGGCAAGACCACGCTGGTCAACCTCATCCCGCGGCTGCTCGACGTCACCGGCGGGCTCGCTGCTGGTCGGCGGGGTCGACGTCCGCGAGCTCGACCCGGCCCAGCTGTCGGGCGCGGTCGGGCTGGTGCCGCAGAAGCCCTACCTGTTCTCCGGGACGTCGCGACGAACCTGCGGTACGGCAACCAGCAGGCCACCGACGAGGACCTGTGGCGGGCGCTGGAGATCGCCCAGGCCCGCGACTTCGTCGAGCGGATGCCGGACGGGCTCGACTCGGCGATCGCGCAGGGCGGCACCAACGTGTCCGGCGGCCAGCGGCAGCGGCTGGCGATCGCCCGGGCGCTGGTGCACAAGCCGCAGATCTACCTGTTCGACGACTCGTTCTCGGCGCTCGACTACGCGACCGACGCGCGGCTGCGGTCGGCGCTGGCGACCGAGGTCACCGGCGCGACGATGATCATCGTGGCGCAGCGGGTCGCCACCATCAGGCATGCCGACCAGATCCTGGTGCTGGACGCCGGCCGGATCGTGGCCCGCGGCACCCATGACGAGCTGATGGAGACCGAGCGAAACCTACCGGGAGATCGTGCTCTCCCAGCTGACCGAGCAGGAGGCCGCAGCGTGAGCGGGGGAGTCAACGGGGAGCAGCCGGCGGCGGCGCAGCGGAACGCGGCGGAACGGGACGCCGGCCGAACGGGACGCCGGCAGTGAACGGGACGCCCGCGGTCAGTGGCAGCGCGGAGGAGGCCGACCCTGGCCAGGGCCTGGGCACGGGGGAGCGGGCCACGCCCAAGCGCGGGCCGGGCCCGGCGGCCACGATGGGCGGTCCGGCTCGCTTCATGGGCGGCATGTCCACCGAGAAGGCGCTGGACTTCAAGGGCTCGGGCCGGCGGCTGCTCGGCATGCTCAGCCCGTACCGGCTGCTGCTCGATCCTCGGCCTGACCCTCGCGGTCGGCAGCGTCACGCTGTCGGTGCTCGCGCCGCGGCTGCTCGGCGAGGCGATCAACCTCGTCTTCGACGGCGTACGAGTCGGCACCACGGGCGTCGACTTCGACCACGTCGGGCAGATCCTGGCCGTCGTGCTCGCGCTGAACGTCGGCAGCTCGCGTCTGCGCGCTGTTCCAGGGCCGGCTGACCGCGACCATGGTCCAGCGGGCGGTGTTCCGGCTGCGCGAGCAGGTGCAGGCCAAGCTGTCCCGGCTGCCGCTGAGCTACTTCGACCGGCAGCCGCGCGGCGAGATCCTCAGCCGGGTCACCAACGACATCGACAACCTGCAGCAGTCCGTGCAGCAGACGCTGAGCCAGCTGGTCACCTCGCTGCTGACCATCGTCGGCGTGATCACCCTGATGTTCATCGTGTCCTGGCAGCTGGCCCTGATCGCCCTGGTCACCGTGCCGGCCTCGGCGATCGCGATGCGCAAGATCGCCAAGCGAGCGCAGCCGCAGTTCATCAACCAGTGGAAGTACACCGGCCGGCTGAACGGCCACATCGAGGAGATGTACACCGGGCACGCGCTGGTGACCGCGTTCGGCCAGCGGGAGGAGGCCATGCAGACCTTCACCGAGCAGAACGAGTCGCTGTTCAGGCCAGCTACCGTGCTCAGTTCATCTCCGGCACGATCCAGCCGGTGATGATGTTCATGTCGCAACCTGAACTACGTGCTGGTCGCCGTCGTCGGCGGCCTGCTGATCGCGGGCGGCACGCTCACCCTCGGCGCGGTGACCGCGTTCATCCAGTACTCGCGGCAGTTCAGCCAGCCGCTGACCCAGGTGGCCAGCATGGCGAACCTGCTGCAGTCCAGCGTCGCATCGGCCGAGCGGGTGTTCGCGCTGCTGGACGCGCCCGAGCAGGCGCCGGACGCGGCCGAGCCGGCCAGGCCAGCGGGCGTGCAGGGCCGGGTCGAGTTCGACGACGTGTCGTTCCGCTACGTTCCGGACCGGCCGCTGATCGAGCATGTCTCGCTGGCCGTGGAGCCGGGGCAGACGGTGGCCATCGTCGGCCCGACCGGCGCGGGCAAGACCACGCTGGTCAACCTGCTGATGCGGTTCTACGAGATCGACTCGGGCCGGATCCTGCTCGACGGCGTCGACATCGCGCAGATGAGCCGCGAGGAACTGCGCGGCCTGACCGGCATGGTGCTGCAGGACGCCTGGCTGTTCGGCGGAACCATCGAGGACAACATCGCCTACGGCTCCTTCGGCGCCACGCCACGAGCAGGTCGTCGAGGCGGCGAAGGCGACGTACGTCGACCGGTTCGTCCGGACGCTGCCCGACGGCTACGACACCGTGCTGGACGACGAGGGCACCAACGTCAGCGCCGGGGAGCGGCAGCTGATCACGATCGCCCGCGCGTTCCTGGCCCGGCCGGCCGTGCTGATCCTGGACGAGGCGACCAGCTCGGTCGACACCAGGACCGAGGTGCTGATCCAGCGCGCCATGGCGTCACTTCGCCAGGGCCGGACCAGCTTCGTGATCGCCCACCGGCTGTCCACCATCCGCGACGCCGACGTGATCCTGGTGATGGAGGACGGGCACATCGTCGAGCAGGGAACGCACACTGAGCTGCTGGCAGCTGGCGGCGCGTACGCGCGGCTCTACCAGGCGCAGTTCGCTCAGGCCATGGCGGAGGTCGCCTGATCCGCTAGCGTTGTCTCGCGCACGGGGCGAGCGCGGCGACAGAAGGACGGGGGCGCGATGGCGGGCCGGTTCCTGTACTTGATGCGGCACGGCGAGGCGACGGAGGCAGGCGTCCTCAGCCAGAACGGCGAGCAGCAGGCGCGGCTCGCGGGGGAGCGGCTGCGGGATGTCCCGCTGACGGCCATCCACCACAGCCCGCAGGCGCGGGCGCGGCGCACTGCCGAGATCCTTGGCGGCTACCTGCCTGGCGTTCCGGTGCGGGAGTCCGGGCTCATCGACGACGTCGTCCCGTCCGATCCGGACCTCAGCCAGCTGCCCGCGGCCTACGCCAGCTTCGTCAGCAGCTACCCGCCGGAGGAGCGCGCTGAGGGCGCGAAGATCGCCCGCGCGGCCCTGGGCGAATTCGCGGGGCCGCCGGGCGGCGCGGCTGACGCGGATACGCACGAGCTGCTGGTGACGCACAACTTCGTGATCGGGTGGTTCGTGCGGGATGCCCTGGGCGCTGAGGACTGGCGCTGGCTCGGGCTGAATCAGCAGAACGCCGCGCTCACCGTCATCATCTACCGGCCCGAGCTGCCGCCGGCGCTGGTGAGCTTCAACGACGCCTCGCATCTCACCCGGCCGCTGCGCTGGACTGGCTTCCCGGCCGCGCTGCGGCCCGCGACCTGCTGACGGCCGTGCGAATTACACTGGTGTGAGTCAGACCGCCGCGAGAGGGGCAGCCAGTGCCGTACGGGTATGTCGGGTCCATGCGCACGCACGCTGGCCGGCGCGACGACGTCATCGCGATCCTGCTGTCCGGAGCCGACGGCCTGCGAGCGGCCGGCTGCCAGCTGTACGCGGTATGCACCGACCCCGGTGACGACGACCGGATCTGGGTAACCGAGATCTGGGGCTCGGCCGGGCAGCATGACGCTTCCCTGCAGCTGCCGGCGACCAGGGCCGCGATCGCCGCCGCGATGCCGATGCTGACGGGCGAGTTCACCCGGCAGGAACTGACGGTCGTCGGCGGACTCGGCGTGACCGGCGCGTCGGGCACCCGGCGAACAGGTTCCGGGCCGGCTCCCGCTGACCGCGGTGGCGGCTCCCTGCGGTCAAGATCAGTTCTTGTGGTGACTTCTCAGCAGATAGCGCTGAGAAGTCGCCACGGCAAGTGATCTTGCAGCGGAACCTGGCCGCGGCGGCACGAGCCGCGGTCCCTGCTCTACCGTTGAGTCATGGAACGGGTGACGGGCGTCGGCGGCATCTTCCTGCGGGCGCGGGATGCGACGGCGCTGCGCGCCTGGTACGCGGAGAAGCTTGGCATCGAGATCAACCCGGAGTTCGAGGGCGCCGTCTTCCCGGCTGGTGACAGCCCGCTGATCTGGGCGGTCTTCCCCTCCGACACCGAGTACTTCGGCAGCCATCACCAGATGTCCATGGTCAATTACCGGGTCGACGACCTGGCGGCGATGCTCGCCCAGCTGCGGGCGGCCGGCGTCGACGTCGACGATGACACCGATGAGACCCCGGACGGCTGGTTCGGCTGGGCGACAGATCCTGAGGGGAACAGGTTCGAGCTCTGGCAGCCGCGGCCGGGCGAAGACTAAGAGCTGCCTGGCCCGGCGCCGGTGCGGAAGATCGGCCAGCCGATCTCCGTCCGCCACTGGGACTCGTCGGCAGTGTCGCGGCCGCCGACGGCGTAGTACTCGCGGATAGGGCCGTCGACTCCGAGAGCGTGGCTGGCCACGTAGGTCGCCAGGGATCCGTAGGCCCTGTCGATACCCGACGGCGGGCCTGCATGCATCGTGATCGCCAGCTCCGCGGCGGGAATGACGACCGGCTCAACCCGGCCGGTGTTCCGCACGGGCTGCGGGCAGGGCAGGAAGACCGTGGCCTCGCCCCGTTCGTGCGCGAACAGGTCGGTGGCGAAGATGCCGCCCGCCGGGCCGCACGGTGCGACCTTCTGCGCAGCCAGCGTGGCGTAGAGCTCGCCGACCGCGCCCTGGTACCAGGCCGACGCGTCCTCGATGTCGATGACCTGGCGGACGGCAGCGGCCGGCGCGGACGGCACGCTGCGGTGCTCAATGACCGACTGAGCGGCCGGCGGCGGCTGCAGTAGCTCGCGGAGCGACGCCGCCGCCTCCTGAGTACGGGCAAGCGTGTCCTCCAGCCGGCCGAGGTGCGCCGTGATCAGCTCGTTCCGCTCGCTGACGTCGGGAGTCGTGATGACGGCCCTGATGTCGTCCAGCGGCATCTCCAGCGCCCGGAACCGGCGGATCACCTGGGCGACCGGGATCTGGTCGGTGGTGTACCGGCGGTGACCGGTATCCGGGTCGACGTCAGCGGGCTCCAGCAGGCCGACCCGGTGGTAATGGCGCAGCGTCTTCACGCTCAGGTGGGTGGCGCGGGAGAAATCGCCGATGGGCAGTGAGGCTCGCATCTGGCCAGTATGAGACCTCCCCTCAGGGGAGATTCAACTGGCGGAAGGACTCTTGCTCCTCCCCTTGCCGGAGCATCCAGGCTGATGAGCACGAGGCCGGAAGGCCGCCGAGCTGAGAGGACCAGAATCATGACCGCCGAACTTCCCGCCGTCATCGCCGACTACCTGGCCGCCGTCAACGCGTTCGACACTGAGGCCATCGCGGCCGCGTTCGCCGAGGACGCCTACGTGAACGACAACCGGCGTGAGATCACCGGCCGGGAGGCGATCCGCGCGTTCTCCGCGAAGGAACTGGCCGGAGACCGCGTCACGATGGAGGTCGTCGAGGTGGCCGACCACTACGGCGACACGATCGTGCGGGCGCGGTACGACGGCGACTACGACAAGACGAACCTGCCGGGAGAGCTGATCATGACGAGCTACTTCAGCGTCCGCGACGGCAAGATCGTCAGCCAGATCGTCGTCCGCAACCAGCCGTCCCCGTACTGACGGCGTGGCACCGGGCGGCCGCCGCCGGCCGATCCTGGACGATGCCGGGCAGGCGGCAACGGCGGCCGCCGCGGTCGCGCTGCCTGCCTACGGCTTCTGGCCCGCCGCTGTCCTTGCTCTCGGGGCAATCGCATGGCTCGGCCTGTCGGCCCGCCGCATCAGGCGCGCGGGCCAGGCGGGGCTGCTGACTCCGCCTCGTGCACCGGCGGGCGGGTTCTGACAATCGACAGCAGCGACAGCCGGGAGGTCCGCCTGGTCCGGAGCAGGCGGCGCGCCCGGCGGGATCCGCGGCCCGGCGGCCGCTCCGGTGCCGGAGCCCCGGCGCGCAGTCCGCTGATGACGACGTCGAGCAGCCGGGCGGTCCTGGCGCTCGCGCCCGGACCGGGGTCGATGCGCCACAGGAAGGTAAGGAGCAGCAGGACATCATCCGGATCGTGGCCCGGCCTGATGCTGCCGTCCTGCTCGCAGGCCCTCAGCAGCAGCCTGATGGCGCCGATCGACCGGATCGTAGGTCTCCCCGGCAAGGCCGTCGGCGGCAGCCGCGTGCAGGGCGTCGGCCAGGCCGTGCCTGATCATCCCGTAGTGCGCCAGCCGGTCGCACCACAGCCGGAGTGCCTCGATCGGGGGATGGTCAGCCAGCAGCTCCGGCGCGGCGTCGGCGAGCTGCTGCACGTCGTAGCGGTAGACCGCCAGGATGAGCGCCTCGCGGCTGGGAAAGTGCCGGTACAGCGTGCCGGGGCCGACGCCGGCCCGCTTGGCGATCGAGTTCAGCGACGCATCGCCGCTGGCGGCCAGAGCGTCGCGAGCAGCCTCGAGGATGCGCTCGCGGTTCTGCTGGGCGTCCGCCCGGAGGGACTCGTGCCGCGGCTCGGCCATGCGTCACTCTATCGCGGCGGATCTGTCCGGCGGGCTAACCGGAGAACTCTCCGTTAGGTCCTCCGATGTAACCGGAGATCTCTCCGTTTAATAGATATCCTCCTGCAGTCAGGACTCGGGCCGGCCGCGGCCACGAGTGAGAGAACGCATGCCGGCGGGCAGCGATGCGGTCGCGGCGGGTCTGCTGCCAGGAGAGCGGCGTGACGATCACCGGCACGGTCGCGAAGGATCGCCGCCGCAGGCGCGGAAGGTGGCCATGCCCAGAAGGTGGCCATGCCCAGAAGGCGGCCATGCCCGGAAGGTGGCCATGCCCAGAAGGTGGCCATGCCCGGAAGGTGGCCATGCCCGGAAGGTGGCCATGCCCGGAAGGTGGCCATGCCCAGAAGGTGGCCATGCCCAGCACGCCTGGCCTGCCTGCAGCGCGCCGGGCACCAGCGCAACCGGCAGTCAGCCGAAGAGGCTTCCCGGGCGGCCGGACGATCCCGGGCGATGCCGCCGCGGGTCCCTCAAGATCAACATTGCGGGGGACAGGGGAGCCGGGCCGGCCCACCCGCCTGCCCGTTACTCCCCGGTCTGCCCGTCGATCGACTCGCGGATGAGATCGGCATGGCCGTTGTGCCGGGCGTACTCCTCGATCATGTGACACAGAATCCAGCGCAGGCTCGGAGCCCGGCCGTCGGGCCAGGCGCGCTGGGCCAGCTGATCGAGGCTTCCGCTGGCGAGCGTGTCGCTCACCACGGCCCTGGACCGGCCGACGGCCGCCTGCCAGAGCTGCATGAGCTGCTCGGGCGTGTCCGCCGCGGCCGAGTGCCATTCCCAGTCGCGGTCGGCGTCCCAGTCCACGGCGTCCCAGGGCGGCGGATACTCCTGGCCGAGGAAATCGCGGCAGAACCAGTCGTCCTCGACGAGGGCCAGGTGCTTCAGCATCCCGCCGAGCGTCATCGAGGACGCCGCGACGGTCGCTGCCAGCCCGGCCGAGTCCAGGCCTGCGCATTTCCACGCGAGCGTGGCGCGCTGGTAATCAAGGAATCCGGTCAGCGTGGCCACCTCGTCAGCCGCCGGCGGAGGTTCGGGACGCCCGTGCTCGTCGATGTCTGTCATGGGCCGTGAGTTTACGGCGGCGCGTACGGCGAACCCAGTGATTATCAGCTGCCGCAGCCAGGCAGCGCCGTCCTGGGCGGCACCCCGGCCCCGTCCCGGCAGCCCCTCCTCCTGGAGCGCCGATAATGCACATTATGTTAAGTAGAGTAGGCGGGACCCTTCCCTGTGCGCCCGGTCGTCCTTCCCGGCTGTCGTCCTGTGTCACTGGACGGCGACCTCCCTTGCTCCCGTGGCAGCCCAAGGGCGGCAAGCCGAGCGGACCAGATGAGACAACGCTGGCGATGCGTCGCATCGGTCTGCCACCTCGCCTGGTCAGGGCCTCGGTCACCGAGCAAGCCGAGTGAGACGGGACTTCTGTTCGGCCCGGTGTCTATCCGGACGGCACCTTCCGCCCGCAGGCGCGGACCAGCTTCCAGGACGCAGCATGGGGGAACGTCAGGCCGCCTGCTGTCACCGCCCTGCCTTTACCGAGCCGATGACATGCGATATCGTAATGATATCAGTTTTCCGGCAAAGGCGCGGACACCGAACGTCCGGCCGCCGCTAGCTCGGCAAAACCCTGTGAGCAGCGACGGCTGAGCGCCCGCATCGCGGTGCGCCACCCCGACCAAGAAAGAGTCGTCGTCATGAAACAACGATTGAGGACCTACACGGCATACAGCATCGCCTGCCTCATCGCCTGGGCCATCATTCTGCCCGCAGCCGCGGCCCTGGATAGCAGAGCCGTCCTGCGCGCCGCCCTGGTGCTGTGCGGAGGATGGTGGATCGGGTGGATCTCGGCCACCATAGCCAGGGCCGTATACCCCCTAACGGCGAGATGGCGCCAGCGGCCGGCGGGCTGATACCCCTCCCCCTTGCTCGCCTTCACGACTGCCAGGTGAGACGACGCTCACGGACCAGATTCCGATAGGCCGGGAGCGTAACGCCGGGGGCGTCCACGACGCGGACGATCTCTATGGCCGCGGTGGCGGCCTCCAGCCCATCGAGCAGGCGGATGCCGCGGCTCTTTCCAAGGCCGGTGATTTGCCGGGCAGTAGCCGGCTGGGGTTTTGGGAAGACGGCACTGGCCCATGAGATGGTCCGTCGAGGGCGGCGGCCGGCAGCGTGCAGATGGGAGCACCCTCGTCTGTGCCAGGCTTCGAGGGTGGAAATGGCCGACGTCATGCGTGCGATCGGCGCTGCGACTTCAGTTGCCGCATCGCTCGGCCTGCCAGTCAGCGACGCAGTCGTTCTCCGCAACTCGAACAAGCTGGCGCTGCGGCTGACGCCATGCGACGTCTTTGCCCGGGTTGCCCATGTGGGGCAGGAGGTCGCACAGCGAGAAGTCGAGCTTGCTCAGCGGCTCGCCGAGGCCGGCTGCCCGGTGGCCCGCCTGGAGCCTCGGGTGGACCCGCGCGTATACACGCGCGACGGCTTCGCAGTGACGCTGTGGACCTACTACGAGCCCGTGACATCTCATGTCTCACCCGCCGACTACGCCGATGCGCTGGAGCGGCTGCATGCCGGCATGCGCACGGTTGACGTGCCAGGCCCGCGGTTCACGGATCGAATCGCGGAAGCGGAAGAAATCGTTGCCCGCCCGGATCTCTCGCCGGAGCTCGCCGACGCAGACCGCGTGTTTCTCAGCAGCAGACTAGGAACTCTGCGACGGGCGATCGAGGGCCACGGCGCCGTGGAGCAGCTGCTGCACGGCGAGCCGCACCCGGGCAACGTGCTCAGCACGAGCAATGGGCCGTTGTTCATCGACCTTGAGACCTGCTGCCGCGGACCCGTCGAGTTCGATCTCGCCCATGTTCCCCAGGCGGTCTGCGAGCACTACCCGAGCGTTGACCAGGGACTGCTGGACGACTGCCGGGAGCTCGTCCTCGCGATGGTCGCAGCGTGGCGCTGGGAGCTCGGCGACCAGTTTCCGAACGGGAGGCGATTCGGAGAAGAACTCCTGCGCCTGCTGCGCGAAGGTCCTCCCTGGCCGACACTCGACGCGGTGACCAGGCGACTGGATGGTCTGCAGAAGCCGCTGACCTGAAGCGGCGAGGAACCAATCCGATCTGCCAGCTGTGCTGGTCAGCGCTTCGCTTCACCGAGCGGATCAGCTGAGACCCGCTGCGGCGCCACCGCCGGATCAGTCGGTGGACAGTCATCCGAGGCCAGTGCGCGGCGAGTCGCTTTCACCCGACTTGGACGGTAGGTACCCCTTGCGCAGTAGGCGACGAGAGCATATCGTCCCGATGTATCGGTTCGATACATCGAATTGATAGATCGCCATCTGATGGAGGCTGAGTATTCGTGGAGACATCCAGGCACCAGATCGAGCCTGCCGCCGGCAGGCTGGGCGTCCTGACAGTGGGGCTCGGCGCGCGTGGCGTCGACGTGCATCGCCGGCGTCGAGCTGATCAGGCGCGGCCTCGCTGAGCCCGTCGGCTCGCTCACCCAGATGGGCACCATCCGCCTCGGCAGGCGGACTGAGGGCCGGGCGCCGCTCATTCGCGACTTCGTGCCGCTGGCCGGCGTTCAGCAGCTGGTCTTCGGCGCCTGGGATCCGATCTCGGACACGGCCTACGAGGCTGCGCTGAAATGCGGCGTGCTCGACCGGTACGCCCATATCGAGCCGATCGCGGCCGAACTGAAAGAGATCGAGCCCATGCCGGCCGTCTTCGACCAGAGCTACGTGCGGCGGCTCGACGGCCCCAATGTCAAGTCCGGAGCGGGCAAGCGAGACCTTGCCGAGGCTCTCCGCAAGGACATCCGCGATTTCAAGGCGGCGCACTCCTGCGACCGGATGGTCGTGATCTGGTGCGCATCCACCGAGATCTTTCTTGAGCCCGGCCCGGCCCACCAGGACCTGGACGCGCTCGAAGCCGCGATCGACGCGAACGACGCGAGCGTCCCGCCCTCGATGCTCTATGCGTACGCGGCTCTCAGGGAGGGCGTGCCCTTCATCAACGGCGCGCCCAATCTCACCCTTGACGTGCCGGCGATGGCGGAGCTCGCCCGCACGGCCGGCGTGCCCATCGCCGGCAAGGACTTCAAGTCAGGGCAGACCCTGCTGAAGACCGTGCTGGCGCCGATGCTGAAGGCCCGCATGCTGGGGCTCCGGGGCTGGTACTCGACCAACATCCTCGGTAACCGCGACGGCGAGGTGCTGGACGACCCCGACAGCTTCCGCACCAAGGAGGAGTCCAAGCTCGGCGTGCTCGAGCACATCCTGCAGCCGGGCCTCTATCCCCAGCTCTACGGCGACGTCTACCACAAGGTGCGCATCAACTACTACCCGCCGCTCGGCGACAGCAAGGAGGGCTGGGACAACATCGACATCTTCGGCTGGCTCGGCTACCCGATGCAGATCAAGGTCGACTTCCTGTGCCGTGACTCGATCCTGGCGGCGCCCCTGGTACTCGACCTGGTGCTCTTCACGGACCTGGCCCAGCGAGCGGGGCTCAAGGGCGTGCAGGAGTGGCTGTCGTTCTACTTCAAGAGCCCGCAGCACGCTCCCGGCCTCTATCCCGAGCACGACCTGTTCATCCAGCAGACCAAGCTGAAGAACACGCTTCGCTGGCTGATGGGCGAGGAGCAGATCACCCACCTGGGGATGGAGTACTACCAGGACTGAATCGTCAGATCGTTCCGCAGATCGCACCCGTCAGCTGGCCGTGAGCGCGAGGCCGAGGAGGGCCAGGTGACTGGCCCGGCCGATAGCCAGGTCAGGTCGCGGCTGCCGGCGCGTCCCAGACCAGCGCCACGCGCGGGCCGCCCAGCGGATCGAGCGGTAGCCGGGAACAGCTCATCGCAGCAGCGCTGCAGTTCCTCGCGGCTGAAGAACCGGTCGGAAGCCAGATGATCGACCCATGCCTTCCTGGTGGTGAGCCGGTAGATCTCCCAGGCGGCCGACGGTCCGCGCCGCGGCAGGTTCGCTCCGAGTCTCAGCGACTGCCATGACGCGTATCCGGGGCCGCAGCGGAACCGCCCGGTGGACCATCCGCCGCAGGGATCGCTCCGGCGGGCGCACCGCGGACTCGGCCGGATGGACATCCATCACGACCGCGCGGCCGCCCGGCGCCACCAGTGCCCTGACGTGGCGGAGCGCGGCATGCAGGTCCGGAGCGTGATGCAGTGTCAGCACGCTGAGGACGAAGTCGTACCGGCCTGGCGCCTCTACCTCGTGCAGGTCAGCCTGCCGGTAGCTGATATTCGGGCGGGGCCGGCGCACGCTGGCCAGCTCGATCATCGGCCCGGACACGTCGATCGCGTCGACCTGCTCGAAGTGATCAGCCAGCAGCTCCGCATGCCGGCCGGAGCCGCAGCCAAGGTCGAGCGCGCGCCCGCCGGCTGACGGCAGCAGGCCTGCCAGCCAGGAGTCCCCTCCGGTTGCGCTGAGCTCGCCGAGGCGGTCATAGTCCGCCGCGACCTGGTCGAAGGACTGTGCCTGTGCCCGCGCCACCATCGCCCGTCCCATGGGCCTGGATCATAACCGGCTAAAACGATCCCGGAGTCAGTTCCGGCAGCGTGGCGATTACTTTCGCGCTGATGGCCAGTCTTGTCTTCCGTGAGCCAGATGCCACGATCGGAGAGATGCTGATGCCTGAGCCAGTCACCTCGTCCGGTCAGGCGGACTGAGCCGGTGAGAGCCGTTGCGATCACCGGCGACCGGACTGCGGCGCTGGTGGACATTGACCGTCCGGTCCCGGCCGCGGGCGAGGTGCTGCTGGACGTCAGTTACTGCGGCATCTGCGGGTCTGACGTGCACATGCTGGGAATGCCTGCCGGGATACTCCCGCCCGGGCACGTGCTCGGGCACGAGTTCACCGGGGTGATCGCCGAGCTGGGCCCGCAGACCGAGGGCAACCTGGGCTGCTGGTGATCGGGTGGTGGTGTTCCCGATGATCGCCTGCGGTGAGTGCGATGCCTGCCGCACCGGTCATCCCAACCTGTGCGGCAGCGGCATCGACTGCGGCCCTGGCATCGGCCGCCAGGGAGGGTACGCCGAGTCGGTCGCGGTCCCGGCTGGCATGCTGCGGCCCCTGCCCGTGACGGTGAGCAGCGCGGACGCCGCGCTGACCGAGCCGCTCGCGGTCGCGATCCGGGCCATCCGGATCTCCGGCGCGACGCCCGGCGAGCCGGTCTGCGTGCTCGGCGCCTGGCCCGCTCGGCATGCTCACGGCGGCCGTTCTGCTGGCGCGAGGGTTCGGGCGGGTCGCCGTCGTCGAGCGGGCCGCGCCCGCCGCGACCCGCCGGACGGCTCGGCGTCCCGGCAGTGTCGCCGGACGAGGCGGCCGCCAGGATTGAATCGCTGCTCGCCGGAGAGCCGACCCGCGGTGGTGATCGACACGACCGGGCATCCCAGCGGTGCCCCGCTGGCCATCGAGCTGCTGCCGCCCGCCGGGCGGCTGATCGTCGTGGGACTTCCCGACGACCCTGCCCCGATCGACCTGGCCGTGCTGGCGGTCAAGGAGCTCACCGTCCGCGGGTCCCTGTGCTACGACGAGGACGACTTCAGCGAGGCCCTGGGCCACATCGCTGCCGGCCGCATTCCCTGCCGCCAGATCATCACGACGATCGCCAGCCTTGAGGAGGCCCCAGCACGGCTGGCGGATCTCAGCGCCGGCGCAGCGCAGGACATCAAGATCCTGCTCCGGCCCGGCCCTCCCGCCGGCTAGCTCCCCAGTCCCCCGGTTCCCGGGCCACCGGCCGGCTGCGCGGACTCAGAGCCAGCCGCGCTCGTCCGCAGCCCGGACGGCCTCGGCCCGGTTGCGGGCGCCGGCCTTGGCGATCGCGGCCGACAGGTAGTTGCGGACGGTGCCCTCAGACAGGAACAGCCTGCTGGCTATCTCGGCCACCGTGGCCCCTGGCCGGGCCGCGACCAGGACGTCCCGTTCCCGCGGGGTGAGCGGGGATGCGCCGAGGGAGAGCGTGGCAGCTGCCAGAGCGGGGTCGACGACCCGCTCGCCGGCCGCGACCCTGCGGATTGCGTCCGCAAGCCGGTCGGGCGGCGCGTCCTTGACCACGAATCCGTAGGCGCCGGACTCCATCGCCCGCCGGAGGTAGCCGGGGCGCCCGAACGTGGTGAGGATCAGCGAGCGGCACTCAGGGACCTCGTGCGCCAGCGCCCCCGCCGCGGCGAGGCCGTCGATCCCCGGCATGTCGATGTCGAGCAGCGCGACGTCGGGGCGGTGCGCCCTGGCCGCGCCGACCACCTCGTCGCCCCGCCCGACGGTGGCGACGACCTCGAAGTCGTCCTCCAGCCCGAGCATCACGGCGAGCGCGGCGCGGATGAGCTCCTGGTCGTCGGCGAGCAGGAGGCGGATCATCAGGCCGCCGCGCCCGGCGAGAGCACCACCCGCAGCCGCCAGCCCTGCGGCTGCAGCGGGCCCGCCTCGACGACTCCCCCGGCCTCGGCGGCCCGCTCGCGCAGCCCGGACAGGCCGTTGCCCGTCGTCGGACCGCGCCGCCGACACCGTCGTCGACGATCTCAACCTCGGCTGCGGACAGGCGGACCTCGCAGGAGCTGGCCCGGGCATGCCGGACGATGTTGGTAGCCCCTCGCGGACGGCCCAGCCGAACAGCTCCTGGTGCGCGGGATCCACGACGTCGACCGCGCGCGGGAGGTCGGCCGCGATGCCGGCGGCCCGCAGGAGCTCCCGGCCGGCGGCAAGCTCCGCGGCGAGCGTCACATCGCGGTAGTTGGTGACCGCCGCGCGCATGTCGCCGAGTGCCTGCCGGGCCAGTGTCTCCACCTCGGCGATCTCGCGGAAGGCGGCGCCGGGCCGGATCCGCCGTTCCCAGCCGGCTGGCCAGCCCGGCCTTGACCGTGATCGTGGTCAGCGAGTGGCCGAGCAGGTCGTGGAGGTCGCGGGCGATCCGGATGCGCTCGTTCTCCGCCGCCAGCAGCGCGAGCTCGGCCCGCGCCTCGGCCAGGGCCTGATTGCCGCGCAGCACCTGCAGAACCGCGAATGTCACGAGGGCGGCGACCGGGATCGCGACCGGCGAGATGTCGTCGAACGAGCCTGCCGAGGCTCACGTGCCAGGACGGGACGGCGACCGGGACGATGAGCGCGGCAGCGGCGAGCCCGGCGACGACCGGCGCGGACCGGGCGCCGAGACGGCCGACGATCAGGATCGTGAGGAACACGCACATGACGAAGGCCGCGGCGCGCGCGAATGGCAGTTCCGCCAGGAACAGGATCCCGAGCAGGCCCCAGTACGGCCAGAACCGCCGCGCGGGGGCCGCTTCTGCGCTCAGGACCAGCGGGGCAGCGAGCCAGCAGGCCGCGAAGGCCGCGGCGACGGCGTAGCCAGCCGCCTGGCCGTAGCCGTGCGAGTTCTTGTCACCGCCGGAACGAGAAAGACCAGGTAGACGGCCGGGAGCGCGGCCATGACGAAACGCCGCCAGCCCTGGCCCCACCTCCGCTGGCTGGCGAACCACTGCGCCTCGGCCGCGCTCACCGGCGCGATATCTGCGTCCACGTTCATCGAGGTTAGCTCTGCCGAGTGCCCGCTCAGACCACGGCTCGTATCGCGCCGGTACGCCAGCACGGTGAGCGGGAGCAAGAACGGCCGTCCAGGCGGCGACCACGATCCAGCCCTCGGCAGGCCAGCCGCCGTGGCCGAGCGCCGCCTTTCCTGCCTGGACCAGCCAGTAGGACGGCAGGGCCCTGATGGCCTCGAAAACCGGCCCTGAGGTCGCCACCAGGAACCCGTAGGCGCCGCCCAGCAGGGCGAGCAGCGTCGTGATTCCCGCCACAGCCGGAAGCAGGGCCTCCGGCTTCAGCAGATGACCCAGCAGGATGCCGAGCACGGCGAAGGGCACGAGCCCGACGAGCAGCAGGCCAGCGAACGCCAGCCAGGCACCGGCGGACAGCCGCACGCCCATCACCGCCCCGGCCAGGCACATCACCCCGACGGTCAGCAGTGCCATCAGGTAGCCGCACAGCACCTTCGCCCCGAAGTACGCACCTGCGCGCAGCGGCGTGATCCGCATCTGACGGGTCCATCCGATCGAGCGCTCGGCAGCGATCAGGGACCCGCGGGACACGACGCCGGAGATGGTGCCCATGGCTGCCATCCCTGCCATGAAGTAGAGCGGGAAGCCGATGCCGTCGAAGGTCGCGTGCCGGTTAGCGCTCGTGACCGTGAAGAACACGATGAGCGGCCAGGCCAGGGCGAAGAAGACGAACTGCCAGACCCGGAAATTGCGGACCACCTCGTAGCGGACGTAGGTCATGCTGGTCATCGGACCTCCTGGACGGAAACGCGGCATCGCCGTCGTCGGTGGTGAGGGCGAGGAACGCATCCTCCAGCCCGGAGCCGCGGACCTCGAGGTCGCGCGCTGCGGGGTACTGGTCGAGCAGCGAGCGCAGTGCAACCTCAGGAGCAGCGGACGAGATGATGACGGTGTCTCCCCGCTGGTCCGCGCTAGCGACCCCCGGCAGCGCCGCGAGCCGGGCCAGGTCGGCGCCGGGCAGTGTCGCGCGGATAGTGCGGCCGCCCACCCTGGCTTTTATCGTGGCCGGCGATCCGTCCGCGACGATCCGGCCGTGTGCGATGAGGACGATCCGGTCCGCGTAGGAGTCGGCCTCATCCAGGTAGTGCGTCGCGAAGACCACGGTCTTCCCCTGGGCGGCGACCGCGCGCATCGACGCCCAGAATTCCCGCCGGCCCTCGACGTCGAGAGCCGAGGTCGGCTCGTCGAGCAGCAGAAGATCTGAGTTCGCCACGAGGGCGACAGCGAAGCGGACTCGCTGCGCCTGCCCGCCGGAGAGCTTGCCGGTCGGGCGGCCGGCAACCTCCGCGGTGCCGGTCAGCTGCAGCACCTCGTCCACCGCAAGCGGGCGCGGATACAGCGAGGCGACCATGGTGATGAGCTCCCGGACGCTGAGGTGCGGGATCAGCGAACCGGTCTGAAGCATCCCGCCGACAGCGCCGGCCGCGACCGCTTCCGCCGGCGGCATGCCGAACAGCGAGATGCGGCCGGAATCGGGCCGGGTCAGCCCGAGCATCATGTCGATGGTCGTGGTCTTGCCGGCGCCGTTCGGGCCGAGGAGCGCCACCGTCTCGCCGGGGGCGATCGTGAGGTCGATCGAGCGGACGGCCCGGACGGCGCCGTACGACTTGGAGAGTCCGGCGAGGGTGATCCCCCCGCCGGAAATGATGTCAGCAGCCATGCCAGGAAGCGTGTCTCACCGAGCCCTCGGGCGGGTAGTGCCCTGCCGCACCCGTTCGCGGTGACAAATGTCAGAAGCGTCCTGCCAGCTAGCCGACGTAACTCCGCCTCCGGAATGCGGCCAGCACATGCGACATGGCCCGGCGCGGGCCATGAAATTTCACTCCGGTCCGATGCCGGCGGCCGGCCGGAGGTTGACAGCCCGGTTCGACAGCGCCGGACCCGCGCTGGGACCGCCTCAGGAGCGAGCCTGCACAGGCCGGGCTTGACGCTGACTACGGAACGTGACTGTCCTCTGACTCAGGGGATAGTGCCGATATACCGGGCAAACCGGTATTTGCCGGTCATCCCCTGCGGCGGGTGCGCATAACTTCCGGTGTTTAAGACGCTCCTGTCGGTAAGGCAGATGTCGACGGCGTAAGCCCGTAGTGGCTGCGGATTCCGGCGATGATCACCGGACGGCCCGCGAAATCAGGCGCATTTCACCGAGCCGGCGAGGCGGTCCCCGCGAATCACAGTCACCAGACATCACCGGATATCGAGCCAGGAGGTGGCGAGGATGACCGGGAGGCGACTCCGGAAGAGTGTGCACGTCCCGCCCCGCGGAGGACAATCATGACCGCATCAGAAATTAGCGACAGCCAGCTCGAGGCCCTGTTTGCCTCGACCCTGCAGCAATCACAGCCCGTCTCCGCCGAGGTGGCGAAGGCCGCGATGAGCCGCACCGTCGAACTGCTGGGCCCGGACGGCTGTGCCTGCCGGATGGCGCAGGAGTTCGGCGACCACCCCGAGGAAGCGCGCGACCGGATGCGCTGGATCCGGTCTCTGACCGACGTGATGCAGGCGAACCCGGCAGCACCAGACGCTGACGCGCTCTGCCGTGCTGCGTGACGGCGGGTGATTAGCCGCCATATCGGTGTCAGTGAACCCGGCCTGCACGGCCACGACCAGAGTGCTTCTTCAGCAGCTGGCCATGCTGCCTCGGGACCGCGTGATCAGAATGCCGCCGCGACCGGGATGACCTTCTCCCCCAGGATCTCGATCGGCGCGAGGGTGTCGGCTGCGGGAAGGCTGCCCTGGATGTGCGTCACACCAAGGCCGGCCAGCGTCTGCAGCTGCTCCAGCAGCGCGCCGACGTTCTCCCCGTTCGGCCCCGGATCGATCGGGCCCATGACGGTCTTCTGGATGTCGTCGTAGTCGCGGCCCACCGCATCGCAGTGCCCGCGCAGCACGCCCGAGCTTGCGCTCGAGATCCGGGCCGGGGAACAGGTTGCACGCCTGCGCGTACTGGGCGACGAGTCGGAGCGTCTTCCGCTCTCCCCCGCCGCCGATCATGATCGGCGGGTGCGGGCGCGTCAGAGACTGCGGTGAGTTCAGGGTGCGACCGAGGTGGTAGTGCTGACCGTTGTAGGCGCCATCGTCGTCGCTGCACATCTGCAGGAAAATCTGAAGAGCTTCCTCCAGCCGCTCGAATCGCTCGGCCGTCGGCGGGAACGGCAGTCCCAGCCCTGCGGCTTCCTCGTGGTTCCACGCGGCGCCGATACCCAGCCAGGCCCGGCCCCCGGACAGGACGTCGAGCGTGGTGACGGCCTTGGCGAGCAGGCCCGGCTCGCGGTAGACGACCGCGGAGACCCAGGTCAGCAGCTCGATTCTCGAAGTGCACGCGGCCAGGTAGCCGAGGGTGGTGTAGGCCTCGAGCATGTCCTGCTCGGGCGGCCCGATCATGCCGATCTGCCAGACGTGGTCCATCACGCTGAGCCGGGCGAAGCCGGCATCCTCGGCAGCAACCGAGATGCGGCGCAGGTCCCGGCCGATTGCGGCCGGCCCGCCGGTCCAGGTGAAGCTCGAAACGTGCAGGCCGATCTTCATAAGGCGTGATCCTCCGGCGAATCGTGAGACAGGCCGGTCGTCCGGCCGCTGAGATCAGGTTACTGAGCAGCGCCACGGCGGCGAGCGGGCCACAGGGGCTGGCCGCACTGGCTTGCCGCGGGATGACTACCGGGACGGGAGCGATCGCGGCAGACCGAACGACGGGAGCACGCTGTCGTCGAAGCGCGTGAGGGCGCAGATCCGGTCGCCGCTGAGGGTGAGAACGAACAGGCCGGCCGCCCGGCCGGACACCGCCGGCAACGTTCAGGTAGGTCCCGAAGGCGGGCTGGCCGTTGGCCCGGGTGGGCGCGAGCGTGAGCCTGCGCCCGGAGTCGAAGACGCTGGCGCAGAACCGGGCCACGGCGTCCCGGCCCTCGTACTCGAACGGCATCGGCGGCATGGACATGAAGACGTCGTTCGTCAGCAGGGCAACCACCGCGTCGAGATCGGCGGACTCGTATGCGCGCGCGAACCGTGCCACGATCGCCTCCTCGGCGGGTGAGCCGGCGGCGGGAGGGGGCGTATGGCCCGCGGCTGGCAGCCGCCGCCGCTGCTGCAGACTGACGCGGGCGCGCTTGAGTGCGCTGTTGACCGAGTCGACGGTCGCGTCCAGCATTCCGGCCACCTCACTCGCGCGGAAGCCGAGGACGTCGCGCAGGATCAGCACCGCGAGCTGGCGGGGCGGCAGCAGCTGAAGGGCGGTCACGAAGGCCAGCGAGATGGACTCGGTCTGCTCATAGCGAGCCTCCGGTCCTGGCGGCATGCTGACCGCGTCACCGAGGAGATCGTCGGGGAACGGCTCGAGCCAGACGACTTCGCCCATCCGGGTCGGCTCGGGTGCCTCAACCCCGGGCATGTCCCATTGCCTGGTCCGCGCGCCTGCCCGCGGCTCGCCGTGCATTGAGACAGCGGCTGGTGGCGATCCGGTAGAGCCAGGTGCGGAGTGAGGCGCGTCCCTCGAAGCCCGGCGATCCCCTGCCAGGCGCTGAGCAGCGTGTCCTGGAGGGCATCCTCGGCGTCCTGGAATGAGCCGAGCATCCGGTAGCAGTGCACCTGGAGCTCGCGCCGGTACGGCTCGGTCAGCTCCGCGAAGGCGTCCCCGTCCCCTGCCTGCGCCTTCGTGATCAGGTCCGCTGTCACTGCCTGCACGGCCGCGTCCCCTTTTCCCCGCTTCCCGGCTGTCGCCTTCAGCGTACAGACACCGGCCGGACCGCGGACTGGGCGGCCGCGGTGCGCCCAGTTTCGCGGCATCGCGGTGTCTTCCTCCGTAGTAGCTGACGACGCCAGTGAGGGAGAACTGAAATGGGAAAGATCATCGTGACCGAGAACGTCTCGCTCGACGGAGTCGTCCAGGATCCGACCGGCGACGAGGGCTTCGATCGTGGCGGCTGGGCCGGCCAGCTCACCAGCAGGGATCGCCAGGAGTGGAGCCAGTTCCTGTTCGAGGAGGCACTGGCTGCCAGGGCTCTGCTTCTCGGCCGGCGGAGCGACGCGTGGTTCGCGGAGCGGTGGCTGGCCCGCAGCGGCGGCTGGGCGGACCGGCTGAACAGCATGCCGAAGTACGTCGTCTCGGCCACCGTCGCCGAAGCCTCGCTGGACCAACTCGACGATCATCAAGGGCGACGTGCCGAGCGAGGTCTCGCAGCTGAAGAGACAATCTGGACGGGAACGTGGTCGTCTACGCCAGCCGTCACCTCGTGGCCGCGCTGCTGGAGCACGACCTGATCGATGAGCTGCGGCTGATCGTCTACCCTGTCGTCGCCGGGGCTGGCGAGCGCCTGTTCGGCGAGACCAGCGACGCGAAGCCCGTGCGCCTCACCAGTACCCGCACGCTCGGCGACAGCCTCGCCCTGCTCACCTACCAGCCCGTCCGGCTGGCCTGGCGGCAGTGTTCAGGAGCCGCCCTCGCCGAGGAGCTTCTCGACGAGGGCGTGATGCCTGCGCTGCCACTGCTCCAGCGACTCCCCCGCTTCGAGATCCTGGCGCTCCTGCGCGTCCGTCAGCACCTCGTCGCGGCGGGCGGCCGGAACGACCGCAACGCCTTCCTCGTCCGCGACGACGATGTCTCCGCCGTTCACGTCCACGCCGCCGCACCGCACGCGGCCGCCCAGCGGCGAGACGATCAGCTTCGCGCCCGGCACGGGAATCACTCCCCTGGCGAACACCGGGAAGCCGCTGTCGCGTACCTCGGCGACGTCCCTGATGACGCCGTCGGTGATCAGCGCCGCGATGCCGCGGCGCTGCGCGATCGCGCACACGTTCCCGCCGGCGAGCGCGTAGTCGGTGTCCCCGGCCTCGACCACGAGGACCGAGCCTGGCTCGGCGCGGTAGATAGCGGCGTGCAGCATCAGGTTGTCGCCCGGACCGCAGCGCACGGTGAACGCAGGACCGGCGACGCGCGCGATGCCCGGCCACAGCGGCCGCACGCCGATATCCATGACCTGCTCGCGGCCGAGAATGTCGGCCAGCGTCGTCGGGGAGATGTCCTGGAATCCTGCGGCTGCGCTCAACGGAGCCTCTCCTGCAGATAGGCGGCGGACTCGGCGATCAGGCCGGGCACGTCACCATATCCGGTGAAGCAGTGGCCGGCGCGGGATGGCTCAGGCATCTCGCAGCCGCAGTGTCAGCCAGCCTGCCAGCAGCGATGCGACAGCCCAGGCGGCCAGGACGCCGAGCCCGGCCCACGGCGCGATGGGCAGGCCGCGCAGCCCGGTGGTGTCCTCGATGGCCAGGCCCGCGCTCATCGGGCCGATCTGCTGGAAGTGCCTGTCCCAGTCCGGGCCTGCCACCGTGGCGATGATCGGGAAGAGGAAGAGCAGGCCGAGCACGACGCCGGTAGCCGCCGCGGTGTCCCGCAGCGCGGCGGCCGCGCCAAGGCTGAGCAGGCCGATGAGCGCGAGGTAGAGAACGGACCCGCAGGCGGCCCGCAGCACTGGCCCGTCGCCGGGCGACAGCACCGGATAGCCGTGTGCCGCAGTGAAACCGTGGCCGGGCAGGATGAGCCGTCCGGCCAGGATCGCCGCGGCGATCGCGACCGTGCCCGCGGCGAGTACCAGGACCGTCAGGATCGCCGCCTTGGCCGCCAGCACCGTGGTCCGGCGCGGAACCGCCGTCAGCGTCACCCGCATCATGCCGGTGCCGTACTCGTTTCCGATGGTCAGCACGGCAAGGATGACGACCACGGCCTGGCTCAGGTAGATCCCGGTCAGGCTCGTCTTAGCGGGGTCGACCTGGCAGGCCGCTGCCGCCGCGGCGCAGCTGGTCGCGGCATCCGCGACCGCGCCGAGCGCGGCGGTCGTCACGACGACGCCGGCTAGCAGCCAGATCGTTCCCGGCACGGTCCGCAGCTTTGTCCACTCCGCGTGCAGTGCGTCGCGGAAGGTCAGCCAGGCCGGAGAGCCGGCCGGACTGGCAGGTGCGGAAGCGGCCGCCGCGATGCTGGTCATGCGTCCCTCCTCCGGAGGATGACGACGGCCAGGCCCAGGGCCACGGCCGCGTAGGCGCAGAGCACCGCGAACCCGGCCCACGGCGCCAGCGGGAAGTACCCCTGGGCCGGCGTGTAGCTGGCCGTCACCTGCGGATACTGCGGCGTGGTCTGCTGAATGGCGAAGGCGGCCGCGGGGGTGATCCGCAGCACCCAGTCCGCCGCTCCGGCGGGCAGGACCGTCTGCCCGAGCAGGTACGGCAGGACGACCACGGTGATGGCGATGGTGATAGCGGCCGCGCTGCTGCGCAGCAGCGCGCCGAGCGCCACGGCGAGGACGGCGGTAACAGCGACCAGCGCCGCGGTCCCTGCCACCACGCGCACGTCGGTGAGCATGCTGACCGGCAGGATGTAGTTGCCGTTCGACCGCAGCAGCGGCTCGCCGGCGGCGAGGGCGACGACCGCGCCGGCCAGGCCGGCCACGAAGCTCACCGAGCCGATGACGATCGCCTTCGCGGCCAGGACCCGGCCGCGCCGCGGGCTGGCCGCGAGGGTGACCCGGATCAGGCCGCGGCGGTACTCGGCGGTCATGAACATCGCCGCGACGACGATCACGGCGATGAGCCCGCCGAAAACGCCGGTCAGCAGCTGCTCGATCGGGGTTCCGTCGCCGTTGCCGGCCACGACGGGCGCGATGTCGCCGGTGCCGGTGACGGTGAACGACCCGCCGGCCTGGTGATAGCCGGGCGATGTCCCCGGCCCGGCGAATCCGGCGCCGCCGCCTCCGACTCCGCTGCCCGTCCAGGCGCCCGCGGCCTGCGCGCCGCGCAGGCTGACGTGGTCGAAGGCACCGGTGGCGAGAGACAGGGCCCCGCCGCTGCTCGACCCTGTCAGGGACCGGGAGCCGGACACCGTGGCTCCCGGTGAGGCGGCGAACATCCCGGCCTGCACCGTCGCCGGCAGCCCGCTCAGGTGCGCGGTGCCCACCTTCGTCCAGGCTGTGCCGTCTGCGGAGTCGTACCCGGTGACGGTGTCACCGGCGCGGATCAGGCGGAGCCAGCGCGGGGCTGCCGCCGAGACGCGGCCGGGCAGTCCGGCGATGTCGGCGGTGTAGTCGTACTGCATTCGCACCCCGTGGCTGCCGGTGAGCATCATCGCGGCGTAGGCCGAGCCCGGCCGGGTGCCGGCCTTGATGATGATGCCGGCCTTGGTCCACGGGTCGAGCCCGCTCTGTCCGGCGGCCATGGCGGTCAGGGCCGTCATGCGGACCGTGATGCTGCCGTTGCCGGTGAGCGGCTGATGCACGAAGTAGAAGCTGTCGGTCACGGCCTCGCCGCCCGGCCCGACCGGAGATGTGCAGGCCGCTCCGTTCGGGCCGCCGCACTCACTGTGGTCAAGAAGGGCTATCCCGGCGGTGACCAGTGCCGCGAGGAGGATGCCGATGACCCAGCCGCGGACGGTGCGGAACTTGGTCCACTCGGCCCGCAGCAGCGAGGTGAACCGGTCCGGCGCTGCCTGCAGGCCGGACCGGTACCCGGTGATGGTCGCGGCGCTCATCGCGCGGCCTCCCCGGCCTCGGCGCGGGCGGCGGGCTGCCCCGGATCACCGGGCGGCGCGGCGGCGCGGAACTCGACCGCGTCCCGGGTGAGTTCCAGGTAGGCCGCTTCCAGGCTCGCGCGGCGCGCTGAGACCTCGGAGAAGGGCACGGCCGCCTGTCCCAGTACGGCTGTCACCTTCTCGGCGCCGAGTCCGGTGACCGTCAGCTCGTCGCTGCCGGTGACGGCGGCGGTGGCCCCCGCGCGAGCCAGCACCGCCGCCGCCTTCCCCGGCGCGCTGGTGCGCAGGATGACCTGCTCACCGGATGCGGCGGCGATCAGGTCGGCCACGGTGGTGTCGGCGATGACCTTGCCGCGCCCGACCACGACCAGATGATCGGCGGTGTCCTGCAGTTCGCTCATCAGGTGGCTGGAGACCAGGACCGAGCGGCCCTCGGCAGCCAGCGACCGCAGGAACCCGCGCATCCAGACGATGCCCTCCGGGTCCATGCCGTTGAACGGCTCGTCCAGCATCAGCGCCGGCGGGTCGCCGAGCATGGCCGCGGCGATGCCCAGCCGCTGCCGCATGCCGAGTGAGTACCCGCCCGCCTTCCGCCGCGCTGCCTGCTCCAGGCCGGCCTGCTCGATAACGGCGTCCGACCCGGCTCGCGGTCAGGCCCTGGGAGTGAGCGAGCCAGAGCAGATGGTTGCGGCCGGTCCGGCCGGGCTGCAGGGCGGCGGCGTCCAGCAGCGAGCCGACGTGGGTGAGCGGCCGCCGCAGGCTGGCATAGGGGCGCCCGCCGACGAGCGCCGTGCCGGCCTCGGCAGCGTCCAGGCCGAGAATCACGCGCATCGTTGTCGACTTGCCGGCACCGTTCGGCCCGACGAAGCCGGTGAGCTCTCCCGGCCGCACGGTGAACGTCATGCCGTCCAGCGCCAGCGTCGGGCCGAAGCGCTTGCGCACCCCGCTGACTTCAATCGTTGCCTCGCTCATCTGCTGCCTTCTTGGTAGGGGCGGTCAGGTTCGTACCTGGTTCTACGCCCCGGCCGGTGTCAGCCCGGTGTCGTCAGCTGACACCGGGCTGACACCCGTGACCTGGCACTGTCTGAGTTGAATCACGTAGCCTCGCCCCTAAGCCGGGTGGGCAGCCCGCCTACAGAAATCGCGAGTTCACGATCATGAGAGTGCTGGTAGCGGAGGATTTCGAGGTCCTCGCCGACGGCCATCGGGACCGGCCTGCGCCGGGAGGGCATGGCTGTCGACGTCGTTCTGGACGGGAACGACGCCCTGGAGCACCTCGCCGTTACCCGGTACGACGTCGTGGTGCTTGACCGGGACCTGCCCGGAGTGCACGGCGACGAGGTCTGCCGGCAGCTGGTCGCCGACCGGAGCGACAGCGCGGATCCTGATGCTGACCGCGGCCAGCACCGTCCGGGACCGGGTGGACGGCCTCGGTCTCGGCGCCGACGACTACCTGCCCAAGCCGTTCGACTTCGCCGAGCTGACCGCACGGGTGCGCGCGCTTGGCCGCCGCAGCTCCGCGGCGCTGCCGCCGACGCTCGAACGCCGGCGACATCATCCTCGACCCGGCCGCCGGGTCGCGCTCCGGGCGGGCCGGCGGCTCGACCTCAGCCCGAAGGAGTTCGCCCTGCTGGAGTGCCTCCTCGCCTCGGCCGGCCGGGTGGTCTCGGCCGAGGAACTGCTGGAGCGAGTCTGGGACGAGCAGGCCGACCCGTTCACCACGGCGGTCAAGACCACTGTCCGGCGGCTGCGGGCCAAGCTCGGCGAGCCGCCCGTCATCCACACCGTCCGCGAGGGCGGCTACCAGATCGGGGCAGCATGATGACCAGCATCCCGAGCACCCCGTCGGCTCTGCTGCGCCTGCTGCGCCGCCGCACCCTGCGGACCCAGCTGGCGCTGCTGTACGCCGGCGGCTTCATCGCCGTCGGGCTCGTCTTGCTCGCCGTGACCGGGATTCTGTTCCGCACCGGCTCTTCGAGTGCCGCCGCCGCCTGGCACCTCAGGGACCTCGGTTGCTGCCCCTGCCCAGCCCAACGGCCGTCAGTTCGATGTCGTCGCCGCCGCCGTCTTCGTGGCCATGGTCATCGTCGCCTTCGCGCTCGGCTGGCTGATCGCCGGCCGGCTCCTGCGGCCGCTGCGCACGATCACCGCAACTGCCAGGGACATCTCCGCCAGCAACCTGAACCAGCGCCTCGGCCTGGGCGGCCGCGACGACGAGTTCGCCGAGCTGGGCGAGACTCTCGACGACCTGTTCGCGCGGCTGGAGGCGTCCTTCGAGTCGCAGCGGCACTTCGTCGCCAACGCCTCCCATGAACTGCGGACGCCGCTGGCCGCCGAGCGCACCCTGCTTCAGGTCGCGCTGGCCGATCCGGAGTCTGATGAGCAGTCTCTGCGCCTGGCGTGCGAGCAGGTGCTGCGCCCTGGGCGAGCAGCAGGAACGCCTGATCGAGGCGCTGCTCACCCTCGCCAGCAGCGAGCGCGGGATCGAGCGGTGGGAGCCGTTCGACCTCGCGGAGATCGCCGGCCAGGTGATTCTGGACCGGCACCAGGAAGCCGAGCGCCGCGGCCTGCGCATCGAGGCTGACCTCGGCGCTGCCCCGGCCACCGGTGACCCGAGCCTGGCCGAGAGCCTGCTGGTCAACCTGGTCGACAACGCGATCCGGCACAACCTGGACGCCGGCTGGGTGTCCGTCTCGACAACGATCGCCGACGGCCGCGCGGTCGTGTCCGTCCGCAACACCGGCCCCGGATCAATGCCGCCGAGGTCGAGCGGCTCTTCCAGCCGTTCCAGCGCCTGGGCACCGACCGGCTCCGCCATGCCAGCGGGCACGGGCTCGGCCTGGCCATCGTCCGCGCGATCGTCGGCGTGCACGGCGGCACGATCACCGCCGGCGCCCGGCCGGACGGCGGACTCGACGTCGAGGTGAGCTTTCCCTGACCGCTCATGGTCACATTGGAGCTATGACGCTGCGGACCGCATTTACCGAGTTGTTCCGGATACCGCACCCGATCGCGCTGGCGCCGATGGGCGGCTCGGCCGGCGGCGCGCTCGCCGCAGCCGTCTGCGAGGGCGGCGGGCTGGGCCTGGTCGGCGGCGGCCGCGAGGGCACGGACTGGCTGGACCGGGAACTGGAGCTTGTCACCTCGCTGACCGCGAGGCCGTGGGGCGCCGGGTTCCTCAGCTGGGCCGCCACCCCGGACGTCATCGAGCGAGCGCTCGCCTACGGCCCGGCGGCGGTGATGCTGTCCTTCGGCGACCTGCGGCCGCTTGCCCCGCTGGTACGCGACGCCGGGGTCAGGCTGATCGTCGCAGGTCACCGACCTGATCGAGGCCCGGCAGGCGATCGACGCGGAGGCCGATGTCATCGTCGCTCAGGGCACCGAGGCGGGCGGCCACAGCGGCCGGGCGGGACGGTCGGCCATGTCGTTCGTGCCGGTGGTCGCCGACCTCGCGGCACCCACGCCCGTGCTCGCAGCCGGCGGGATCGCCGACGGCCGGGGCGTCGCGGCCGCGCTGGCGCTCGGAGCCGCCGGAGCGCTGATCGGTACCCGCTTCCTGGCAACGCCCGAGGCCCTCATCGACCCGTCGGCGGTGAAGGCGATCCTGGACCGGAACCGGAGAAGAGACCGAGCGCAGCGCCGTGCTCGACATCGTCCGGGACACCGGCTGGCCGGCCAGGTACCTGGCCCGCACCATGCGCCATCCCTCGATCGACCAGTGGCGCGGCCGCGAGTACGAGCTGGCCGGCGACCCGCGGCCCGGGCGGCCTACCAGCAGGCGGTCAGCCAGGGCGAGCTGCCGCCGGTCCCGGCCTGGGCCAGCCAGTCCATTGACCTGATCACCGACCTCAGGCCCGCCGCCGATCTCGCGGGTGATCTCGCCCGCGACGCCGAGCTGGCCCTGTCCCGGATCAGGCGCGGCGGCTGAACTCCAGCCCCTCGAACCGGCCGGAATCGCGCCACTGCCCGATGTAGCGGAAGTAGGCGGGCGCGCCGGCCTGGTACCCGGCCAGCAGCTGAGTGCGGGCCAGGGCCCTTGCCCTCGTTGTTGTAGTAGCCGGGCGTGCAGCCGCCAGGAACGAGCTCATGCAGCCGGATCCGGTGCGCAGCAGCTCCATCCAGGCGTCCTCGGCCTCCTGCGGCTGACCTCGACCGCGTGTCGAGCCCGCGGCCCGCATGTGCGCGACGACGGCCGCGATGGTCCTGGCGGCGTCGGTCAGGTTGTGCGGGACGTTGGAGATCAGGTTGCCGCCCTGGTCGGCTGCACGAAGAACGCGTTCGGGAAGCCGTGCACGTGGATGCCGTGCATGCGTGCGCATCCCGCCGGACCAGTGCTCCGACAGCCGGACGCCGTCGCGGCCGGTCAGGTCGAACCCGGCCCGCCGGGTCGGCTCGGTGCCGACCTCGAAGCCGGAGGCGTAGATGATGCAGTCGACCGGGTACTCCACGCCGGCCACGACGACGCCGGTCTCGGTGATGCGCTCGACGCCCTTGCCGTCGGTGTCGACCAGGTGCACGCTCGGGCGGTTGAAGGCGCTGCAGGTACTCGTCGTGGAAGCACGGCCGCTTGCACAGCTGCCGGTACCAGGCCTTCAGCCGCTCGGCCGTGGCGCTGGTCCGCGACGACCGCGTCGACCCGCGCCCGGATCTCGTCCATCTTCTCGAAGTCGGCGTTCTCGAAGTCGGCCAGCATGGTCGGCGAAGCTCGGCTGGGGCGGCAGCGGCGGCGATCGCCGGCCGCGGATGCCGCTTGGCAGGTCGGTCCAGCCGTCGTTGCACCAGGTCCTCGTCCGGCAGCTCGCCCGCGGACTGGTTGGCGATGAAGTTCTCCAGCCAGCGCTCCTGCCAGCCCGGCGTCGCCACGCTGGCGAACCAGTCCGGATCGATCGGGCGGTTGCCGCGCACGTCCACCGACGACGGCGTGCGCTGGAAGACGTAGAGTTCCCGGCAGGCCGCGGCCAGGTGCGGCACGCACTGGACGGCGGTCGCGCCGGTGCCGATGATCGCCGACGCGCTTGTCGGCGAGCCTGGTCCAGCGGCGCGCCCGCGGGATCGCCGCCGGTGTAGGCGTAGTCCCAGCGGCTGGTGTGGAACGAGTGGCCCTTGAACGTCTCGATGCCGGGAATGCCCGGGCAGCTTGGGCACGTGCAGCGGCCCGGTGGCCATCACGACGAACTGGGCGGTGAACGCGTCGCCGCGGTTGGTGCGGACGATCCAGCGGCTGCGCGGCCTCGTCCCAGCTCCAGGCCGGTGACCTCGGTGTGGAACAGCGCGCTGTCATAGAGGCCGTACTGCTTGCCGATGCGCTCGCAGTGCTCCAGGATCTCGGGCGCGTGCGCGTACTTCTCCGTCGGCATGTGGCCGGTCTCCTCCAGCAGCGGCATGTAGATCATCGCACGCGATGTCGCACTGCGCGCCGGGATAGCGGTTCCAGTACCAGGTGCCGCCGAAGTCGCCGCCCTTCTCGATGATGCGGACATCGCTGACGCCGGCTTCGCGCAGCCGGGCGGCGGCCACCAGGCCGGCGAAGCCGCCGCCGATGAACGCGACCGTCACGTGGTCGGGCCGGGGCGCACGCTCGACGCGCTCGGTGTAGGGGTCGTCGAGGTAGCGGCCGAACTGGCCCGTCGAGCTCGATGTACTGGTCGTTGCCGTCGGGCCGCAGGCGCTTGTCCCGCTCGAGGGCGTACCTGCGGCGCAGCGCCTCGTTCGGTGTCTCAGCCACAGCCACGACCTCCGTGCGACGGATCTTTCGCCACAATCCAGTCACAGCACCAGGCGGGCCGTCAAGACTGGTGCCGCGCGGCCCGGCGGCGCCGCTGGTACACGGAGCTGAGCAGCGCTACCGCGACGATGACGGCCACCTCCGCGGCCGACTTCCGGATCAGATCGCCGGCGTTCGACAGGCTCGGCCCCGGCCCCGCCCCGCTGCCGAGAGTGCGCAGTGGCCTGTCCGGCGGGGCCGTGCAGTGCCACGTGCTTCCCGCTCCCGGCGATGATCAGCGTGCCCGGATTGCCCGCGGGCGCCCGGATGCCGCCGGTGCTGCCGTGTCCCCAGGCGAGCGCTGCCGCGACGATGATGCCGACGACGAGCAGCACGGCCGCGAGGTGGCGCAGGAATCTCATCGGGACGTCCCGCGCGGCTGGCGGGACAGTACCCGGCGGCTGACGCTGACAATCCACCGCCACCGCAGTGCCACATGGACGGCGACCAGGAAGAGCGTGATGGTCGCCGTCGTCCCGTGCAGCCCGCGCCAGAAGCCGGCGCCCGCCATGGTGAATCCCAGGTCCGGCAGCGCGACCTGCGAGATCAGGATGCCCGACAGGATGCATAGCGTCATGGAGACCAGCAGGGCAAGATTGATCAGCCAGCTGAACCGGTCGCGGCCCCGCCGGGTCAGCATCCTGCGGGTAGTGCGGATGACCCAGTCCCAGTGCAGGGTGAGGTGAACGAGCAGGACCAGGCCGAGGGCGAGTCCCAGCCACTCATGGATGGCCACCCCGGTAAAGCCGAACGCCTCGGCCACCAGGAACGCGGCAAAGATGGCCGCATCGAGGCAGAGATCCAGCCGGGTCCGGGCCGGGACGCGGCGCCGGGCCGGCGCGGGCGCCGCCGCTGATCTGGTTTGCGCTTCGGTCATGATCCCTGATCCCCCGTCGGCTCCGACAGCCCGCCATTGCCGCACTGAAACCGTGCCGCGGGGAAATCGTGCCGCAGCGCGCGGCCGCGGCACATCAGGCCACGGGGCTGCGCGGGCGGCGCCGGGTCAGCCCGGCGGTGTACCTCCGGAGGATGACCGCGGTCCCGCCGGCAGGCTAGGCCCTGATCGCGGCGACGGCGGAATAGATGCCGAGCGCCAGCAGGATGAGCCCGGTGATCCGGCTGATCCAGGCCATCGGGAGAAGGCTCAGGGTCTTGGCCCCGACGGTCACGGCGACCGCCGCGACTGCCCACAGGCCGAGTGTCGCGCCGACGAAGACCAGCACCGGGTTGTAGCGCGCGGCCAGGTTCGCCGCGGTGATCTGCGTGATGTCGCCCCACTCGGCGAGGAAGATAACGGTAAAGCTGGTGCCCGCCACCCGCAGGTAAGTCGGCGCGCGGGCGCCCTGCCTGGCGGCGTCCGCGCCGTCATGATGTCCGGGCCGGAAGCTGGCGATCCACAGGTAGACCGCGCCGGCCAGGAACAGCGCGGCGACCACCCAGTCCACGACCCGGTGCGGCAGCAGGGTCAGCAGCTGGCCTGCCGAGACGGCGATGGCCATGTGCACGGTAAAGGCAGCCGCGGCACCCGACCAGACCCACAGCGGGCGGTACCGGGTGCTCAGGACCAGCGAGGCGAACATCGACTTGTCCGGCAGCTCGGCCAGGAAAGTCACCGCCAGCGCGATGCCGACGACCGCAAGCTCGGGCATTCCGCGAGAGTCCTAACGCTCTGGAGCCCGTCCGCAGAATCCCGGGTCAGGGAGCTCTTCGGCCGGATCGATTCAACAGCCGAAGGTCTCGTCCACCACGTGGTACGTGGCCTGGCGACCGGGCGAGACTTCCGCCGGGTTTGTCGGCCTGCCAGCCGCGGGACTACTCCCCTTCGTGATCATCATACCTGCCGGGAACCGCTGCCGCCGGCAGACCCGGGCACCGGTGCCGAAAATCTGGTTGCCGCCCGGCGGGTCCGCTGGCACGCTTCAGGAAGCGTCACTGAGCAGGAAAGGAGGCCGCCATGTCCATCGTCAGCACCAGTGCGCCTCCGACGGGCATCCCTGCCTGACGTTCAGCCGCGGAGCGCGCGCATCCTGCAGCAAGGGAAGCGACATGCTCACTATCCGCAGCATCACTGTCGACTGCGCCGACCCCTACCGCCAGGCGCTCTTCTGGAGCGAGGTTACGGGCTGGCCCGAGGATCCGGACGATCCGAACCAGCCCGGTGACCCGGAGGGCCGGATCGTGGACCCGCATGGCGTCAGCCTCCTGTTCATCCCCGTGCCGGAAAACAAGGCGGTCAAGAACCGGGTGCACCTGGACCTGACGCCAGCGCACGCCACCAGGGACGAGGAGGTCGGCCGCCTGCTCGGCATCGGCGCGCGCCTGGTCGCCGACCGCCGCGAGCCAGACGGCACCGGCTGGGTCGTGCTGGCTGACCCTGAGGGCAACGAGTTCTGCGTGGAGCGCAGCGCACGCGAGCGCGGCGCGTCCTGAGTCGCGGCTCCTGAGGTCCCGGCAGCGGCGCCCCGACGGGACGCCGCTGCCGTGGAGCGCCCGTTCCCGTCTCGCTATTGAGACTATTCTCAAAACTGATAGCAATGAGATAGCCTTACTGCGTGAGCGCCTCCGCTGACCTGCTGCTGCACCCTGTCCGGCTGCGAATCATCCAGGCATTCCTCGGTGACCGAGCACTGACGACCTCGCAGCTCAGCACCGAGCTAGCCGATGTTCCGCCCGCCAGCCTGTACCGCCATGTGGCCCGGCTGGTCGGTGCCGGCGTGCTGCAGATAGTGGCTGAGCGCCGCGTGCGTGGTGCGGTCGAGCGCACCTACGTACTGCGGGTCGCCGCCAGCCGGGTCGGGCCGGACGAACTGGCCCGGATGGACGGCGAGGATTACCGCCAGATGTTCCTGGCGTTCACCGCCGGCCTGCTGGCCGACTTCGACCGCTATCTGCAGCGAGGTGAGCCCGACCTGGTCGAGGACGGAGTCGCTTTCGCGATCGAGGGCCTGTGGCTCGATGACGCCGAGTTGGCCCGGATGCTGCGCGACCTGTACTGGGTGCTGCAGCCGCTGCGTGCCAGCGGGCCGGGGCCCGGGCGCCGGCGGCGTCTGCTCGCATCCGTGCTCATGCCGGCCGATGAGGCAATCACCAGCGGACGAGACGACCGAGGCGGGGACCAGTGAGCAGCAGGGACATCACGTTTGACAGCGAAGGCCGCGCGCTCGCGGGCACGTTCACTGAAGTGCCGCATCCGGTTGCAGCCGCGCTGCTCATCCCCGGTTCCGGGCGGACCGACCGCAATTCCGACGTGCGCATGCCCGGCGGCCTGATGCTGCGAGCCGGGATTACCGGCGCGATCGCGGCCACACTGGCGGACGCGGGCGTGGCGTCGCTGCGATTCGACAAGCGGGGCGTGGGCGCCAGCGGCGGCGACTACTTCAGCACCGGGATGGCACAGCGGCTGGCCGACGCGAGGGCGGCACTTCGCTGGCTGGCCGCCGCGCAGCCAGGGCTGCCGCTGATCACCGTCGGCCATAGCGAAGGCACCTTCTACGCCGCGCAGCTGGCGGAGGGTTCCGGCGGCCACGAGGCCATTGCCGGCGTGGTGCTCCTGTCGAGGCCGGCCCAGCCCGGCAGCGCGATCCTGGCCTGGCAGACGCAGCAGCTGGCGGACCGGATACCTGCTTCCTCCCGGCTTATCCTGCGGCTGATGCGCACCGACGTCGTCCGGGCCCAGCGCAAGAACCAGGACCGGATCATGGCCTCGTCCGCTGACGTGCTGCGGATCCAGGGGACGCGCGTCAACGCGCGCTGGCTCCGCGACTTCGCCCGCTACGATCCCGCTCCCGCGCTGGGCCGCCTGACCGTTCCCGTGCTGGCGCTGACCGGAGGACACGACCTGCAGGTGCCGCCCGCAGACGTCGAGGCGATCGGGAAGCTCGTGGCCGGGCCATTCGAGGGTCAGGTCGTCGGTGACCTCAGCCATCTGCTGCGGCCGGACCCGGACTGTATCGGCCCGCGCGGCTACCGTCGGGCGGTGCGGGAGCCAGTCAGCCCGGAGATCCTGCGGCTCATCAGCGCGTGGGTGACGAGCCAGTGGGGCACGCGATAACGCCGGCAGCAGCCACGGCCGGGAGCCTGCATCTGTCGGCGGTGCCGCACTTCTCCGCGGAACCGCATATGCCGCCGGCGCTGAGCGCCGCCTTGCGCTCGCGGCCGCGGCCGCGCGGCTGCGAGCCAGGGAGATCTGACCCCGGTCAGGCCCCGTCCGGGTCGGCGGATGCGGCGGCTGTGACGGCAGCCGCGCGAGCGGCCTGCTCGACCTGCCCGCGGTAGCTCTGCCACCAGGCCGCGTCGCCGTCTGGCAGGTTGCTGTTGGTGTCGCGCAGGCCCGCCGCCCCGTCGATGAGCTCGCGGACGATGTCGGCATGCCCGGCGTGCCGGTTCGTCTCGGCGATGACGTGGACCAGAACCTGATGCAGGCTCACCTCGCCGCGCTCGCCCCACCAGGGCACCCGGCCCGTCGCGTCCAGCGGCAGCTCGCTGATCGTGGTGTCCGCGTGCGCCCAGGCCAGCCGGTACAGGCCGACGATCTGCTCCCGCGACTCCGCGGGGCTGGCCCACATGTCGACATTGGGCTCGTCCTCGTGGCCTTCCCATGGCAGCGGCACGCCGGCCGGCCGGCCGAACGTCTCGCCGAAATAGCCGAGCTCGACCCCGGCCAGGTGCTTGACGATGCCGAGCAGATTGGTCCCGGTCGGGGTCAGCGGGCGCCGGATGTCGTATTCGGACAGGCCGCTGAGCTTCCACAGCACGGCGTCGCGGGCGGACTGCAGGTAATGCTGCAGGTCGGTCTTCGGGTCAGCTAGGGTCACGGCCGATAGTCTGCCAGCCGCCGCTGACAGTCCGGGCGGCCTTGACCGAGGGGAGCCGGCTCGATGGCGGATCTGCTGGCGGCGACAGTCAGCGCGTTCCTGGCCGAGCTGGCGGCGAGAACGCCGGCTCCCGGTGGCGGCGCGGCGGCCGGGCTGCATGCCGCGCAGGCAGCGGCACTGATCGAGATGGTCGCGCGGTATTCGGACGGGCCGAAATACGCCGCCCACGCCGAGACGATCGGCCGGGTGCAGACGGAGGCAGAGCGGCTGCGCATCGGGTGCGCGGAACTTATTGACGCCGATGCGGGGGCATTCGCATCGGTGGCCGCGGCCTACGCGCTGCCGAGACAGACCGCCGAGCAGAAGGCGGCCCGGTCAGCCGCGATCGCCGCGACGCTCATCACCGCGGCCGAGCCGCCCGCCGAGGTGATCGCCGCCACTGGGCCAGCTGATCGAGCTGGCCGAAGTGCTGTGGCCGGTCGCCAACCGCAATGTGCTCAGCGATGTGGCCGCCGCGGCGGAGGCGATCCGGGCGGCGGTAGCGACGGCCCGGATCAACGTCGAGGTCAATCTGCCCGGCATCACCGATCCCGCGGCCCGCGAGCACTACCAGGCCGTGCTCGCCGGCGTCGACGTCCTGCTGGCCCGGGCCGCGGAAGTCACCGCCGCAGTGCGGGCGGAGCTGGCCCGGTGACGACGCGGCTGCTGGCCGGCGCGCCTGCCGCGACGCAGCTGCGCGAGGAGGCGGCCGGCGCTGTCGCGGCGCTCGCAGCCGGAGGCATCACCGTCCGGCTCGCGATTGTCCGCGCCACTGGCGACGAGTCGGCTGCCTGGTACGTCCGGTCGCTGAGCCGGGCCGCAGCCAGACTCAGCATCGAGTGCGACGTGACCGACCTCGGCGGCGCCGCTGCGGCCAGCGCGATCGGCGCTGTCCTCACTAGCCTGTCGGCCGACACCGGCGTGCACGGCATCATCCTGCAGACGCCGCTGCCGCCCGGCGTCCGGGCCGCGGAGCTGGCGCTGGCGATCGACCCGGCAAAGGACGTGGACGGGGCCAGCCCGGTGTCGCTCGGCCGGCTGAGCGCGGGCCTGCCGGCCTTTGCCCCGGCCACCGCCGCCGCCGTCATCCGGCTGCTGGACTCCTATGACGTCGGGCTGTCCGGCCGGCGCGTGGCCGTGGTCGGCCGGTCGGCCGTGGTCGGCAAGCCGCTGGCACAGCTCCTGCTGGCAAGGGATGCGACCGTGACGATCTGCCATTCCCGCACTCGCGACCTCGCCCGGGTGACCGCCGAGGCCGACGTGCTGATCGCCGCAGCCGGCCACCCCGGCCTGATCACCGCTGATCATGTGCGGCCCGGAGCGGTGGTCGTGGACGTGGGCACCAATCCCACCGCCGACGGCGGCCTGACCGGCGACGCCGACGCCGACAGCGTCAGCACAGTGGCTGGTGCGCTCTCCCCCGTGCCCGGCGGCGTCGGCCCGGTCACGACGGCGCAGCTGCTGCTCAGCACCGCCACCGCGGCAGCGGCCATGCCCCGGGACGTAAGAAACTAGGCGGTCGTCCGCACGACTGCGGCAGAGCGTGCCGCGGTGCTCGCCGGCACAGCCCGCGCGGTGTACCGCAGGCCCGGCTGGCGGCAGTAAGCGGCCGCGGCCCCGCATCCGTAGACCGTTATATCCCGGTATGCGCTGCCCGCCACCGACTGTTCATTCATACCAGCGCTTCCCGCCGCCCTTTTAGCAGGGTTTGCCCGATTCGCAGGTCACCGACAGGATGCAAAGTCAATCTAGGTTGACGAAAGAGGCGCGCTCCGACGCGTTATCTTCCGCGCCAGGCTGACGTTTCTATCTTCCCGGGCAGCGCGACAGGAGGGTCAGGGCAGCAGGGTCAGGAACTCGCGGGCGTCCCGGACCAGGGTGAGCGAGCGGCGCGTAGCGTCCGACACGAAGCCAGTCGCTGCCAGCTCGGCGATCAGCGAGGCCAGCGGATCCCAGAATCCGCAGACGTTGACGAGAGCGACGGGCTTGGCGTGCAGGCCGATCTGCTGCCAGGTCAGGATCTCGAACAGCTCGTCCAGCGTGCCGAGGCCGCCGGGCAGCGCGGCGAAGCCGTCGGCAAGGTCGGCCATCAGGGCCTTGCGCTCGTGCATCGTGGCGACCACCTCCATCCGGGTGAGCCCCGGATGCGGGATCTCGGCAGCGAACAGGCCGCCGGGAATGACGCCGATGACCTCGCCTCCGGCTGATAGCGCCGCGTCGGCCAGCGCGCCCATCATCCCGACGCTCGCGCCGCCGTAGACGATGCCGACGCCAGCCCGCGCCAGGGTGGTGCCGAAGTCAGCCGCCGCCGCCGCGAACACGGGCTGGCGGCCGGCTGAGCTACCGCAGAAGACCGCTACGCGCATGCTCGGGTACCGCCGAGGACCGCCGGCCGAAGTCGCGCAGCGCTCTCAGGAAGTCCACCTCACCGAAAGCCGGCCAGTAGCAGTCACAGAAATGCAGGTACGCGCCGGTGCCCTGCCAGAGCAGGAAGTTGGACATGCGCTGCTCACCGCTCGTCCTGATGATCAGGTCGGGCTCGGGCTGCCCGTCGCCGGACAGGTGCCTCGCGATGTCATCCTCCGCCACCGCCGCGGCCAGCTCGGCCAGGGTGACGCCCGCCGCGGCCTGCTCGAGCAGGAGCAGGCGGACTGCCTCCGCGATCTCCTGCCTTCCGCCGTAGCCGACGCACAGCGTGACGTGCGCGCCGGTCGTGCACTTCCTGGTGGCCTCGGTGGCCTGCTTGAGCGCATCAGCAGTGCTGGCTGGCAGCATGTCGACCAGACCGGCGATGTGCACCCGCCAGGCGGGCTCGGGCGTCGCGATCCGGGCGACCACGACCTGCTCGATGATGTCCATCAGCGCGGCCACCTCGGCATCGTCGCGGCGCGCGAGGTTCTCGGCCGAGCAGATGAACACGGTGACGTGCCTGATGCCGGCTGCCTGGCACCACGACAGCGCGTCCCAGATGTGCGCGGCGCCGTGCCGGTGGCCGTCGCTCGGGCTGGCGAGGCCGGCCTGCCTGGCCCAGCGCCGGTTGCCGTCGATGATCAGCCCCACGTGGCGGGGCAGCGGACCGCGGGTCAGCTGGCGCCGCAGCCGCCGCTGATACACCCGGACGGCGAGCTTGCGGAGCGGCATGCGGATCTTGCTGAGCGGCGGCACGTGGCGAATCTAGCCCCTGCCGCTCACTCGGTCCAGCCGAGCTCGGCCAGCCAGTACCGGCGGACAGCCTGATCAAACCCGGCTGGCCAGGGGATCTGCCGGGTGGCCAGGATGTCGCGGGCTGCCTGCCGGAATGCGGCGGCCGCGGCTCTCATCGCGCTCAGGACGGCCTCGCGGCTGGCGGCCGGCGCGGGCAGCCCGGCGCAGACTGCCCGCTGCCCGGCGGTGAGCTTGGCCGACCACTGCTTCACGCCCATCGGCGGCAGCGGCTGGTTCGACTCGACGAACAGCTGGTACAGCAGGAACTGGATGTTCTGCACTCCGACGACCCCCAGCAGCCAGTCCTGGCGCGCCACCACCGCAGCCGGGAAGATCGTCAGCTGGCGCAGGAACTCCTCGGTCAGCTCCGCCAGCTTCGCCTGGTCCGGTCCGGCGCCGCCGCGCGGACCGCGGGGACCGCGGGGCCGCGGTGCGCGGCGGCGGCAGCCGCGGTCAGGCCGGCCGCGCCGTCCTTGTCGAGTATCAGCAGGCGCAGGGCCAGCGCGTCTGCTGAGGCCGTGCCGGCCCGCTCGGCGACCACATCCAGGCGCAGGCAGTCGGCCGTCACGCTGTAGAAGCTGCCGGGCAGCCGGGGCAGGTCCCGTGCCAGCAGCGTCGGCGTGATCCCGGCCAGCCAGTCGCGCCAGGTCGCGGCGAAGTCATCGAACGCAGCCGGCTCGAGGGCGACGACGACATCGAGATCAGAGCCGGCGTCGGCGACACCGCGGCCCAGCGATCCGCTGAGCCACAGCGCCCGGATGCGCTCGTCGCGCTCGGCGGCCGCGACCACCTTGCCTGCGAGCCGGTGGTAGCCGGCCGGCAGCGGGCGGAGCGCGTCGGCGAGAACGGCACCGGGAGCCATGCACAGCAGGCTAGCCAACTGCACCCGCTGCTGGCGGACGGGAGCGCGCGGGCTACCGCGCTAGCTGAGGGTGCGGCTGCGGCCGCGGAACTCGGCGACGATGTCGTCGCCGCGGCGGACGGTGACGTCGTAGATGCCGCTGCGGCCGTAACGGGCGCGCTCGGCCGCCGTGGCGACCAGGATGTCACCCTCCCGCACCGGCGCGATGAACGTGATGTCCGCCCCGGAAGCGACCGTGACCGGACCATGGCTGTTGCAGGCGCAGGCGAACGCGGTATCGGCGAGCATGAACACGTACCCGCCGTGCCCGATCGAGTGCCCGTTCAGCATCTGCAGGGCCACCCGCATCTGCACCACGGCCGTGCCGGGCCCGACGTGCAGCAGTTCCATGCCCAGGCCGCGGGAGGCCTGGTCGGCGGCGAACATGGCCGCGGCCGGGCCGCGCGGGATGTCGCGGCCCGGCTCGCCCGCGGGCGGCAGTCCCTGCATCTGGCTCCTGTCTGCGGGTGGCTGCGAAGTGACGGGGTGACGTTCGTGCGTATCGTAATTCCGGCGGCGCCGGGCCGGGCGCTACTGTGCTGATCATGCTCAGTTACCGCCAGCCAGGGACTGTTGTCACCGATCGCACCTTCAGCGTCCCGCTCGATCATGCCCGGCCGGAGGGCGAGCAGATCGAGATCTTCGCCCGTGAGGTCGTGGCAGCGGACGCGGCGCGCCCGGGCGGCGGAGCTTCCGCGCTGCCATGGCTGCTGTTCCTGCAGGGCGGTCCCGGCTTTGGCGCTCCCCGGCCCGTCGGCCGGGACGCGTGGCTGGACCGGGCGCTGCGCGAGTTCCGGGTGCTGCTGCTGGATCAGCGCGGCACCGGCCGGTCCACGCCGGCGACGCGGCAGACGCTGGCCCGGTTCGGCGATCCGCAGTCGCAGGCCGACTACCTGGCTCACTTCCGGGCCGACTCCATCGTCGCGGACGCCGAGCTGATCAGGCCGCAGGTGACGGGCGGCGCGCCCTGGGCCGTGCTCGGGCAGAGCTTCGGCGGATTCTGCACCGTCAGCTACCTGTCGACGGCGCCCGGCGGCGTGAGCGAGGCGTTCATCACCGGCGGCCTGCCCGGCCTGTCTGCCCGCGCCGACGATGTGTACCGGCTGACCTATCAGAAGGTCGCGGCCAGATGCCGGGCCCACTACGAGCGGTACCCGCAGGACGCGGATACGGCCCGCCAGGTCGCCCGGCTGCTGCACGCGCGCGAGGCGGCAGGCAGCCCGGTCGGGCTGCCCGGCGCAGGCGCGCTCACGGTGGAGCGGTTCCTGACGCTCGGCCAGATGCTCGGGTCGGGCACCGGCTCGCACGCGCTCCACTACCTGCTCGAGGACCCGTTCGCCGGCCGGGAGCTGAGCGACGCCTTCCTGCACCAGCTGGACAGCGCGCTGTCGTATGCCGCGGCGCCGCTCTACGCGACCGTGCACGAGGCCTGCTACGCCCAGGGGCCGGCGACCCGCTGGTCGGCGCAGCGGATCAGGGCGGAGTTCGCCGAGTTCGCGCCGGAAGCCGCCGTCGACGGGGACGCGCCGCCGATGTTCACCGGCGAGATGGTCTACCCGTGGGCGTTCTCCGTGGACCCGGCGCTGGTGCCGCTGGCCGCCGCGGCCGAGCTGCTGGCCGGGCGCGAGGACTGGCCGCCGCTGTACGACGCCGCTCAGCTGAGCCGGAACGAGGTGCCGGCCGCCGCTGCGGTCTACTTCCATGACATGTACGTGCCGGCCGAGCTGTCGGTGCCCGCGGCCGCGGCTATTCGCGGGCTGCGGCCCTGGGTCACCAGCGAGTACGAGCATGATGGCCTGCGCGTCAGCGACGGCGCGGTCCTGGACCGGCTGATCGCCCTGGCCAGGGGCAACGCCTGAGCCACGCGGGCCTGCCCGGTGGTAACGGAAAGTAACCGCGGGTGACGACGCGCTGTCCTGAATGACAGGGCCAGGGCGCTGCTGCGGCTAGGCTGAGCCGATGCCGACGATAACGCGGACCTGCCTGTGCCTGATCAGGCGCCAGACTCCGGCTGGCCCGGAGGTGCTGCTCGGACTGAAGAAGGCGGGCTTCGGGGCCGGCAAGTGGGTCGGGCTCGGCGGCCATATCGAGGACGGCGAGAAGCCCGTGGGCGCGGCTGTCCGCGAGGTGCGCGAGGAGTCAGGGCTCGAGGTGCCGGCCGACTCGCTGCAGCACGTGGCGAGCATCGAGTTCCGGTTCCCGGCCCGGCCGTCCTGGGACCAGACGGCGGAGGTATTCGCCACCTCCGTCTTCACCGGCGAGCCTGCCGAGTCGGACGAGGTCGCCCCGCACTGGTTCGGCGAGGACGAGCTGCCGCTGCCCAGGATGTGGGATGACGCGCAGTACTGGCTGCCCCGGGTGCTGGCGGGCGAGCACATCAGCGTCCTGTTCACCTTCGCTGACGACTGCGCGACAGTGGCCGCCATGGAGCCCGACCTGCGGTCGGCCCGCTGAGGGCTACTGGTAGGAGATCAGGACCGGCTCGGGCGTGCGGTCGATGGTCCGCCGCGGATCCAGCATCGGCGTGTCCTTCACGTAGAAGTCCTTCCAGCCGAAGAACACGCCCTTCGGCGCGTTCGCGACCACGGCCTGCCAGGTCTGCTGCTTCGTGCTGGGGGCGCCCTGCCCGTCCATGTTGATCACGATGGCCAGGTCGCTGTGCCGGGTGTCCAGCTGCTGGATGTTCTGGATCATCGACAGCCGGAACTCGTGCAGCTCCAGCAGCTTCTGCGGCAGGCGATACCGCGAGGTCAGCCGGGCGAGCCAGGTCACGACGCTGTTGACCTCGCCGATGCTGACGCTGCCGATCTGCTGCAGCGGCACCTGGCCGGGCCCGAGCTTCCACTCCGGGTCGAGGGCAAGCCCGACGTCCGGCAGCCGGAGCAGCGAGCGGTAGCGCCGCGCCTGGGTCAGCAGGTTAGCGCGGCCGGGCTGCAGGTCCAGGGTCACGTACAGGCCGGCCCGGACGGCGGCGTCGACCCACGGGCGCAGGTCCGCGACGCTGGTCTCATAGGAATACATGCCGGACCTGCCCGGCGACGCCTGCGCCACCGTCGCGATGATCTCGAACGCCGGGACAACCGGTACCTTGCTCAGCGAGGCGTACCGGGCGGCGGTCGCCTTCGCCCGCGCGATGCTGGCGGCCAGGCCCTGCTCGCCGAGCGCGCCGAGTGCGGGCGTGCCGGGATTCCCGTACAGGGCGACGATCCTGCGCATCGGGAAGAGCACCTGCCCGCCGGCCGGCAGCTGGACGCCGGTCTCGGCGACCGCCACCCGCGCTGCCAGCAGCCTGGCGGACCCGAAGCCCGCGCCGATCCCGACCACGCGCTGCGGCCGGGCCGCGGCGAGCTTCCTGATGGCCGCCGGGTCGGCCCCCGGGTTATAGCCCGGCAGGCTGATCACGGCCGCGCCTGCAGCCCGCGCAGTCGCCGCCGCGGCGAGCGCGATCGCGGAGCCAGCGACCGAACGGCCCTGGTGAATGAGGACGGCAACCTGCCGCTCGGGGGCAGCCGCCGCAGTGGCGGGCAGATCGCCAGCGCTGGTCACGACGTGGATGCCGGGCAGATCGGCGGACAGCGTGTCCGCGCCGATGCCGACGGCCAGGACCGCACTCGGTGCGAGCGCCCGCAGCGCCGCGTCGAGCACGGCGGCCTGAGCCGGCGCATCCGATCCGGGCGACAGCAGCAGCAGCGGCGCATGCGCCCGGCGGGCGCTCGCCGCGCCTGCGCTGACGTCCGCGCGGACGTTAGCGTCGGCGATGACGGCGGCGGGCGCGGACGACAGCAGCAGCCGGGCCGTGCCGGCGCTGACCGCGGCAGGCGATCCGGCCAGGACGGAACTCACCGAGACCGGCTCGCGGCCGCGGATCGCGGCGCTGGCCGGCGGTCCCCCGGACCGCATGACTGCCACCAGGCCCCCGGCGGCGACGCAGGCCGCCACGATTACCAGTGCCACGACCATCCAGGTCCCCGCCTGCGGCGTCCGGAGACGGCCGGGCGTGGTGTCAATCGCGTGGAGTCCCTGCTGCACGACCGCAGTCCATTCATCGCGGGATAAAAGGCACCGGCGGCTGCCCGCAGTGACAGCAGCGCATCGCCGGATTACGCAATCGCGATAATGGCAGACCAGAATGCGCTGAGCTGCGCCTAAGGCGAATTTAACCAGCTCATGGCTATCGCCCGTGTCAGCGCATTTATGGTACTCGCGAATTGAAAATAGCTGCCTAAACCATGATCTCCAAAGATTGCCCGGCTTATACCCCGCAATTGATTACGAGCTCACTCAGCCAGCCCTGGCCAGGCCCCGGCCGCCCGCCGCGGCCGCCACGCCGCGCGACCGGCGCGGCGATAGGTAGTTGCCAGCAAGCAACCTTTTCGAGGTAGGCTGAGCCAACGTGGGCGTGATATCGAGGCGGCAGCCGGAACTGCAGGCGTCGGACGGGCAACCGGACAGCTACCGGTGGATCGCCCTGTCGAACACCACCCTGAGCATGCTGATGGCGACGATCGACGGCTCGATCGTCATCATCGCGATGCCCGCCATCTTCCGCGGCATCCACCTCAGCCCGCTCGCGCCCGGCAACATCACGTACGTGCTGTGGATGATCATGGGCTACCTGCTGGTGCAGGCAGTGCTCGTGGTGACCCTCGGCCGGCTCGGTGACATGTTCGGCCGGGTCAAGATCTACAACCTCGGCTTCGTCGTGTTCACGCTCGCCTCGATCGCGCTGTCGCTGGACCCGCTGACCGGCGGCCAGGGCGCGCTGTGGCTGATCCTGTGGCGCGTGGTCCAGGCGTTCGGCGGAGCGATGCTGATGGCGAACGCGGCCGCCATCCTCACGGACGCGTTCCCCGCCAACAAGCGCGGCATGGCGCTCGGCATCAACCAGATCGCGGGCATCTCCGGCAGTTCATCGGCCTGCTGCTGGGCGGGCTGCTGGCCGCCTGGGACTGGCGCGCGGTGTTCTGGGTCAATGTGCCGATCGGCGTCTGGGGCACGGTCTGGGCCTACCGCAGCCTGCGGGAGATCTCCACCACCAGCAAAAAGGCAAAGATCGACTGGGCCGGGAACGCACTGTTCGCAGTCGGTGCTACCAGCCTGCTGGCGGCCATCACCTATGGCATCCAGCCCTACGGCGGCCACACCACCGGCTGGACCAGCCCGATGGTGCTGACGGGCCTGATCGGCGGGGCCGCAGTGCTGGTCATCTTCGGCATCGTGGAGACGAAGATCGCCGAGCCGATGTTCCAGATGAGCCTGTTCAAGATCAGGGCCTTCGCGGCCGGGAACGCGGCCAGCCTGATGAGCTCGATGGCCCGCGGCGGTCTGCAGTTCATGCTGGTGATCTGGCTGGCGGGCATCTGGCTGCCGCTGCACGGCTACGACTTCACCGTGACACCGCTGTGGGCGGGCATCTACATGCTGCCGCTGACCGCCGGCTTCCTCATCGCCGGACCAGTCTCCGGCTATCTGTCCGACCGCTACGGTGCCCGTCCGTTCGCCACAGCCGGGCTGCTGGTCGCCGCGGCCGGGTTCACCGGGCTGATGCTGCTGCCTATTGACTTCCCGTATCCGGTCTTCGCCGCGCTCATCTTCTGCAACGGCGTCGGATCCGGGCTCTTCGCCTCGCCGAATACCTCGTCGATCATGAGCAGCGTGCCGGCCCAGCACCGCGGGGCGGCCTCCGGCATGCGCTCGGTCTTCCAGAACTCCGGCATGTCACTGTCGATCGGGTTCTTCTTCTCGCTGATGATCGCGGGCCTGGCCGCCACCTTGTCGAAGACGCTCAGCGCGGGCCTGCGCGCGCAGGGTGTTCCCGCCGCCGCCGCGGCGCACGTGGCCAGCCTCCCCCCGGTCAGCACGCTGTTCTCGGCGCTGCTCGGCTATAACCCGATCAAGAGCATGCTGGCGCCGACCGGCACGCTGGCTAAGCTGCCGGCCCGCAACGCGGCCATCCTGACCGGCAAGTCCTTCTTCCCGAACCTCATCTCCGGGCCGTTCCACCACGGGCTCGTGATCGTCTTCAGCGCCGCTATCGCTCTGTCGCTGCTCGGTGCCGTGATCTCGCTGCTGCGGGGCAAGCAGTACTACTACGCGGACCCGGCTGCCGCCGAGTCTGTGCCCGCCGGGTCTGTGCCCGGCGCGGCTGTCCCGGCGGCAGCGGCCGCGAGCCCGGTCACCGTCAGCAGCGCCGCCGAGGCGAAGGGATCGCGCGAGCGCGGACCGGCATCAGCCGGCCCGCGCCCGGCGCCGTCACCCTCCGCGTTCAGCGACTAGTCAGCGGGGAGAATCAGGCGAGGACCTTGGCCTTCTGCTGCTCGAACTCCTCTGCCGTGATGGCTCCGCTGTCACGGAGGCTGGCGAGCTTGGTGAGCTGGTCCGCCGTCGAGTTCTGAGTGCTGCCGGCTGACTGCCGGAGATAGCTCTGGAGCTGCTCGTTCTGCCGCTGAGCGCGCTGCTCGGCGCGCTCATGCATCCCGGTGCCCCTGGCGATCAGGTAGACCAGCACGCCGATCAGCGGAATGAACAGCACGAACAGGAACCACAGGGCCTTGGCGCCGCCGCTGAGGTCATGACTGCGGAAGATGTCGATGAAGACAGTAATCAGGATCCAGATCCAGATCACCCACATGAAGAAGAACAGCATCGTCCAGAAGAGGTTCAGCAGCGGATAGGACGACGATGATGCGGCGAGCGGCATTTCTGCTCCTTTGAGCCTGGACGATATCGAGGCACGTAACAGCGTCAGTCAGCCCGGGCTCATCGGCATCACCCGCCACGGGTGAGACACCGGCCCCGCGCCGGCCTGGCGTCACAGTGCCTCCGCTCGGGTGCCTGCAGCTACAGTGCCTGCAGCTACAGTGCCTGCCGCTACAGTGCCTGCGGCACGGTGCCGGAGGCTACGGTGCCGGCTGGCCGCCCGCCCGGAAGGCGCGCAGGGCGGTTTCGAAGTCGGCCAGACGGCCGCGGACGACCTGTGCCTGACCCGCCCCGGCTCCCGTCGGCGCACGCTCGGCATCCATTGCTGAGCGGACGGCCTGCAGTGCGGTGAGCAGCTCGGTCACCCGCATGCGCTCAGCATCGTCGTCCGCCCGCTCACGCAGCGCATAGAGCGACTGGGCCAGTGAGTCTGCGCGCATCTGGATGTCGGACCAGCGCGCCGCGGCGTCCGGGCCGGTGAACGCGCCGGGTGTCTCGGCCACGCTCATGGCGTCGTACAGTGCGGCGCCCCGCGCGTAGGCCTCGATCTCTCTCGACTTCTGCTCAGCCGAGGCCGCTGACCGGCGCCGGGCCGCCAGCGCGATCCAGGTGATCGCGCCCGCGACAATGACGACGGCGAGGGCAACCCACCACCAGACCGCTGTGGAGCCGGAGCTGCTGTCTGCGGCCGCGGCGCTCGCGCTGGCGCGCGGCGTGCTGGCTGCCCTGGTCGTGGCGGGCGCCGAGGCGGCGCTCGATGTCGCCGGCGCGGTGGGCACCGGCTGGCTGCTCCTGCTCGGGATGGAGATGGACCGAGTCGGTGACAGGCCGCTGATCGGGCCGCTGCCGCTCTGACCGCAGGCGGCCAGGGTGCCGACGATCAGGATCGCTGCACAGCAGAGCAGGCTGTTCGTAAGGCGCCGCATGGCCCTCAGCCTGGCGCAGCAGCAGCGCGGCGGGCTCACCCGCGACGGGGGACTCCCGTGCAGTGCCTAGAGGTACTCGTGCCGCCGCATCCAGGTGAGGGCGACCCAACCCCAGATCGGCGGAAGGTAGGCCGTGCACAGGCGCTGGATGAAGACCGCCGCGACCGCCTGATCCTGCGGGATGCCAGCAGCTGTCAGTCCGGCGATCAGGCCGGCCTTGATCACGCCGGCGCCCCCGGGGACGGGAACGGCGCCGCCGATGATGGCAGCGCCGGTGATGACGACCAGCAGCGTGGCGATACTGGCCTTCTCTCCGACGGCGTGCAGGGCCGCCCCGAGCGACAGGGCGACGAGAACCTGGCTCAGCACCGAGCCCGAGACAACATAGGCGATCTTCCTGGGCTCGACGGCGATTGCCTTCACGTCGGCCCAGATCTGGGCGAGCTGCGGCCTGATGCGCGCGCTGGCCAGCCGCCGCAGCCGCGGGACGACGCTGATCAGCGCGGTCGCGATGCCCGCGGCCAGTACCACTCCGACGACGATCCAGATGGCCGTATGGTGCCCGCCTGAGCCCTCAGGGGCCGCAAAGCTCCCGGCCGTGAAGCCAAGCGAGATGAGCAGAAGCGCTCCCTTGGCGACCCAGCTCGCAGTCGACGCGATGGCTCCTGAGCTGAGTGCGGTGGCCGGGCTGTACCCCTCACGCTGGAAGAACCGGACCCGGACGGCGAACGCGGCAACGTCGCCGCCGACGAACTGCGTGAACTCGTTGGAGGCTTCCAGGCCGAGGCACCGGCCGAACGGGAGCTGGCCGGTCACCGCGCCGGCCAGCGCCATGGCGTTGCTCGCGATCGGAAGCTGGGCGAAGACGAAGGCCAGAGCCACCCAGCCCCAGGCGGCCCCCTTGATCACGTCCAGCGACCCGACGACGTCGGCCAGGACGCCGATGATGGCCCAGATGCCGATCAGTGACCCGATGCCGAAAACAAGATTGATCCAGCTGATCCGCTTGGTCTCCGCGAGCTTGGGTACCTCGATCCCGGCCGCGAGAGCAACGGCCGTCCGCAAGTCCGGGAGCAGGCCCTTGTGCCCCCGGAGCGCCGCTGCCGCGGCCGGATCGAACGCCGATCGCTGCAGATGCATGATGGTGCCGCGCAGGGCTGCGGCGTCGAGTGTGCGCGCGGCCGCTGCTGCGGTCCGCTCGACTCCGAACCTCAGGGCGAGCGCGACCAGAACCGCCGCGGCATCGTCGTCGAGACGCCCGGCCGGCGCCGACAACGAGGCGCTGCGAAAGTCCCGCAGGCAGGCGCCGTCGGAGGACAGCAGGATGGTGGTGACGCCGAGCGCGCCGTGGGCAATGCCGGCGCTGCGCAGCTGCAGGACAGCCCGCAGAATCTCGCCGAGCATGTCGTCGGACAGCGCCGCCGGCTCCGCATCCCGCAGCGCCGGTCCCCGCGGGAGCCGGGTGACGATCGCCGCGTCCTGGCTCGGCCCGAATCGCCCCGCGGCAAGGACCTCCGGTACCGGCACTCCGGCGCGCCCGGCCATGAACGTGAGATAAGCCTCGTGCTCCACCTGCTGTAGCCGGTTGACGATCAGGGTCGGCCCGGAGTCCCGGTAAAAGCAGAACCGCCAGAGCTTGGCCAGCAGCCGCGCGCTGGTGGCGTCCCGGCCGTAGACCGACAGCTCGATCGGGGCGCCAGCGGCGTCGCGGCCGGCGAACTGCTCCACCCCCCAGACCTGATGCGGCGCGCGCGACACCTCGTCGGCCGTCACGCCGAGCTCAGCTATCCCGTCCATTACCTCCCGGGCTGACGGCAGCCCCAGCGGCGACCCGGTGGCCAGGTGCATGGCGGCGACGACGCCCCAGCCAATCGCGATGCTGGAGACGGCATTGACCGGAAGCGCAAACCCGCCCGCGACGGCGGCGATCAGGGCCACGGAAATGAGCAGCGCCATCGTCCGGTGCAGCGGGCGGCTGAGGTACGGAAGCGCGATTCCGGCCACGGCGACGGTGACCGCTAGCTGGGTGACCGGGTAGCTGACGTCGACACCGGACAGTGTGCTGGTGACAGGCCTGCCGGCGTCCGGCCCGAGAAGGATGCTGAGCAACTCGCAGAGCGCCCAGGCGGCGAGAGCGGCCACGGCGATCCGCCGGACCGCTATCAGCCTCGGCGTCAGCAGGCTCAGCACTGCCAGGCCGGCGATCACTCCGGCGGAGCCGAGCCAGAACGCGCTGGTGACCAGCCAGGCGATCGCGGCCGGAGGCGGATGCAGTGCCCGGACAATTGCCAGCTCCGCCGCTGTGTTGTCGCGCATGACCGGAATCGACACCACGACCACCAGGAGGGCGAGCGCGAGCCGGAACGCATCGGAGGCACGCCGGCGCGTCGTTCCCCCGCCCATCGGTCCGAGCACAGCGGCGCGCAGCCGCTGTGCCGTCCGGACCCTGACCTCGCCTTCCCCGGCAAGGATGGTCACCGCATCCTCCCTGATCTTCTTAGCTGGAAGCTAAGGAGGTCTGCGGATCCCCGGCACCACCCCGTGAGGGTGAGGCAGCGCCGCTGATCACCGCCGATCATGTGTCTGCATCCGCCGGCAGAATGCGCCAGTCCGGCGCGGCGCCGCCGGATGCAGACAAGGACGATGCGGGTGGTTCGCTCGCCGCTGGGCACCGTTCGCCGATGGCTGCGCTCGGTCCGGCCGGACGGCAAGAGCCTGCGCGCTGACATGGTCGCCGGCCTGCCCGGCGCGATCGCCAGCGTGCCGGACGGGATGGCCGCCGCCGTGCTGGCCGGGGTCAATCCGGTTCAGGGCCTGTACGCGAGCTTCGCCGGGCCGGTTGCCGGCGGCCTCACCTCCAGTACGCGGCTGATGGTGATCACCACGACGTCCGCTGCCGCGCTGGCCGCAGGCTCGGCGCTGCAGAGTGTGCCTGCCGGTCAGCGGCCAGAAGCGATTCCGCTGCTGGTGATCCTGGTCGGGCTCGTCCTGGCCGCCGCCGGGCTGCTGCACCTCGGCCGGTACACGCGGTTCGTTTCCTATTCGGTGATGATCGGCTTCCTGACCGGGATCGCGGTCAACATCGTGTGCGGCCAGCTTGGCGACCTGACCGGTGTGGCGGCGACGGGCGATTTCCCGCTGGCCAAGGCAGTCGACGTGCTCAGCCACCCCGGCCGCATCAATCTGGCCAGCCTGTTCGCCGGGCTGGGCGCCCTGGCGATCCTGTTCGGCCTCGCCCGGACGCGCCTGGCCGTCATCAGCGCCCTCGGTGCGCTGGTGATCCCGACCGTCGTTGTCGCACTCGCCGGCGGGCAGAGCGTGACCAGAGTGGGCGACGCCGGCGACATCCCTCGCGGTATTCCGCTTCCCCACCTGCCCGACATCCGGTTCCTGTCGTTCAGCCTGATCACCGGTGCGCTCGCGATCGCGGCGATCGTCCTGGTCCAGGGAGCGGGCGTCGCCGAGGCGGCGCCGAACCCCGGCAATGTCCCGTCGGACTCGAACCGGGACATCATCGCGCAGGGTGCAGGCAACCTGGCGTCCGGCTTCCTCCGCGGCTCGCTGGTCGGCGGCTCGGTCGGCCAGACCGCGCTCAACGTGACCGCCGGCGGCCGGACCAGGTGGGCGGCCATCTGGTCCGGCATCTGGATGCTGGTGATACTCGCGATCTTCTCCGGCCTGGTCGCCAGGATCGCGCTGCCCACTCTCGCCGCGATTCTCATCTTCGCGGCCGTCGGCTCGCTGAAACCGCGCGAGATCGGCACGATCCTGCGTACCGGCCGCACCTCTCAGGTCGCCGTCATCACGACGTTCGGCGCCACGCTCTTCCTGCCGGTCGCCGCCGCGGTCGGCATCGGGGTGGCGCTGTCGCTGCTGCTGCAGCTGAACCAGGGCGCGATGGACGTGACCGTCGTCGAGCTCATCCCGCGCGATGACGGGCGCTTCGAGGAGCACAAGCCGCCGGCCACCCTGACGAGCCACCAGGTCGTCGTGCTCGACGTCTACGGCAGCCTGCTGTACGCAGGCGCCCGCACCCTGCAGGCCCGCCTGCCCGACCCGGCGGGCGCGCAGGCGCCAGTCGTCGTGCTGCGGCTGCGCCGCCGCACCTCGCTCGGAGCGACGTTCGTGAAGGTGGTGACGGATTACGCCGACCGCCTGGCCAGTGCCGGCGGCAGGCTGTACCTCAGCGGACTCGAGCCCGGCCTGACCGAGCTGCTCACCCGATCCGGCCATCTCCATGGCCCGATCCGCACGTTCGAGGCCACCGCGCTTGTCGGCGAGTCAACCCTGGATGCTTACCTGGACGCCGAGGCGTGGCTCGTGACGCAGCCGGCGGATGAGCCAGTCACCTAGGGCGTGGCCGGCGGCTCGCCGCGGCTCACGCAGCGGAAGCCGAGATGGCTGGTGGCGCTGTCCAGGGTCTCGCTCTGCCGGGCAGCAGGCCGGTAGCGCAGGCAGTAACTGGGCGCGCACAGATGCGAGCCGCCTTTGATGACCTTCCGCGGCAGGTGCGCCCCCGGCTGCCCGGCGATGCGGCTGCCATCCGGTGAGCTGACCCGTGGGGTTATGCGGGACACAGCAGGACTTGGCCGCGTCAGCCGGGTGCCGCGGGCTGAAGTAATCGGACGTCCATTCCCAGACGTTGCCGGTCATGTCATGCAGGCCGTACCCGTTGGCGGGAAAGCTTCCGACCGGAGAAGTGCCCGCGTAACCGTCGGTGAGCAGATTCTGCCAGGGAAACTCGCCCTGCCAGGTGTTCGCCATCGGCTGGCCGCCGGGCATGAACTCGTCGCCCCAGGAGTAGACGGCGCCATCGAGGCCGCCGCGCGCCGCGAACTCCCACTCCGCCTCGGTCGGCAGCTCTTTCCCGGCCCAGGCGGCGTATGCTTCCGCGTCGGCATAGGAGACCTGGGTGACCGGGTGCTCGCCAAGGCCACGGTAGTTCCTGCCCGGCCCGTCCGGCCGGTGCCAGCAGGCACCGGGCACGTACTCCCACCAGTTGCGGTAGTCGTGCAGATCGACCGGACCCGATGTTGCCTGAAAGACGGCTGATCCCGGCACCAGCAGCGCCGGATCCGCGTCCGGGTAATCGGCTGCGGTCAGCGGACGCTCGGCCACGGTGACGTACCGGGTCGCGGTGACGAAACGGCGGAACTCCGCCACCGTCACCGGATGGCGGTCCATCCAGAAGCCGTCCACGGTGACGCGGTGGACGGGCCGCTCCTCGGGATAGAAATCCGCCGAGCCCATCCGGAATGTCCCGCCCGGAATCCACGTCATGCCAGTCTGGAGTGCTGTCACAGCTGGTGACGAAGAACGCGATGCGGACATGCGGTGCAGGCTCCCGGTTCTCGGTTCTGGCGGTCTTGCTGCCCGCGCCCGGCAGGCAGGTCTCCTGAGCCTAGACAGACTACGCGCGCGCAGGAGCCACCCGCAGCGGGTGAGGTGCGTTGCCGCCAGGTTCGGCACGGTGAATGGGCACGGTGCCGGGCATTTCCGGCGCCCGCACGGCGGCACTACTGGCCGTGTGCTGCGGACTCGGCGGAGGTGACCATGTCTGACCTGGGCAATGAGCCAGAGGCCGTTGCCGGTCCGGGCATCAGCGCGGCCGAGGAGGCTGAGCTCGCGCGGCTGCGCGCTGAGGTGGCCGAGTTGCGCAGCCGGCAAGCGGCCGCGGCCCGTAAGCACCGGCTCGGCTGGCGGCTTCCGGTCGCCACTCTGCTCATCGTCGTCGGCTGCCTGCTGGCACCGATCTCCGTGCTGGCGGTCTGGTCGGCCAACCAGGTGTCGGACACCAGTCGTTACATCGCCAACATCGAGCCGCTGATCCACGAGCCGGCGATCCAGAATGCGCTGGCGGACAAGGTAACGCTCCAGATCACCAGCCACCTCAACGTGGCGGGGCTGACGAACCAGGCCGCCTCGCTGCTGACCGCCAAGGGCCTGACCCGGGTGGGCGCGCTGCTGAAGACCTTCAGCCCGGCGATCGCGAGCTCGGTCGACGGGTTCATCCACAAGCAGGTACTCAAGATCGTGACCAGCGCGCGGTTCGAACACGCCTGGCTGCAGGTCAACACCGTCGCGCATGAGCAACTGGTGGGAGCGCTGTCCGGGAACAGCACGAGCGTGACGGTCAGCAACGGCAAGGTGTACATCGACCTCGCGCCGTTCATCGCCATCGTCAAGCAGGACCTGGTCAGACGCGGCCTCACCATCCTCAACAGCCTGCCGCCCATCCATCCGGACCTGGCACTCTTCTCCTCGCGCGACCTGGTCCGGGCCCAGACCGGTTACCGGCTGATCAACGACCTGAAGATCGTGCTGCCGATCCTGACGATCCTGCTGCTGGGCCTCGGCGTGTACGTCGCGCGTGGTCATCGCCGGGCCCTGGTGGGTGCCGGGCTCGGCTTTGCCGCCAGCATGCTCGTGCTCGGCGCCGTCCTGGCTGTCGCCCGTGCCACGTACCTGAACACCGTGCCCGCCAGCGTGCTGCCCAGTGACGCGGCGGCCGCGATGTTCGACACCCTGGTCCGCTTCATCAAGGACGCGCTGCGGCTGCTGCTGGTCGTCGGCCTGATCGTCGCGATCGGCGCCTTCTTCACCGGCCCGTCGGTGACGGCGGTTCAGACGCGCGGGGCGTTCCGGTCGGGGTTCGGCTGGATTCGCACGGGCAGTGAGCACGCAGGCCTGCGGACCGGCCCGGTTGGCTCATTTACCTACGCGCACCGGAAGGCGCTCCGGATCACCGCCGTCGCGATCGCGGCCCTGCTGTTCGTCTTCTGGGGACTGCCGACCGTCATGGTAGCCATCGTCATCACCGTCTTGCTGCTGGTCGTTCTCGGCCTGATTGAGCTGATTGGCAGGCCCCCCGCGGAGCCGGTCATGGCGGGTCCGTCTGATGGCTCGGCGGGTCTGGCCAGCGGGTAGCGGCATCACCCGCTGCGGATGGTTCGCCGCTGCGTGACAGGAGTCATCCTGAGTGCGTGGATCCGCGCGAACGTCTGCTGTCGGCGGGCAAGCGACTGACCGATCCGGCCGAGGCGCTGGCCCAGCGAATTGCGGAGCGCGCGGTCGACCTGATCGTCCAGGCGCTCGATATCAACCAGCTTGTGCAGCGCGTCGACCTCAACGCGGTACTTCGAGCAGGTCGACCCCGACGCACTCCTACGGCGGGTGAACGTCGACGCGCTGCTGGCGCAGGTCGACGTGAATGCGTTGCTGGCGCAGGTCGACGTGGACGCGCTGCTCGACCGCGTCGATGTCAACGCACTGCTCGACCGGGTGAACGTTGACGCACTGCTGGACCGCGCGGATGTCGATGACCTGATCGGGCGCGTTGATGTGGCCGCCCTGATCGATCGCGTCGATGTCAACGACCTGGTCAGGCGCGTGGACCTGGATTCGCTGGTGCAGGACACGGACCTGGGCGCCGTCATCGCGAAGTCGTCCGGCGGGGTTGCCAGCGAGGCGCTCGATGCGGCCCGCAGCCAGGCCGTCGGGCTTGATCAGTTCATCGACCGCTGGGTAGGACGCGCCATCAGGCGCAGGCAGCCCGGACCGCCTGCGCCGGCCGCCCTGCTGGATGGCCAGGCCGAGTCGTGAGCGCCCGCACGCCGCCAGCCGGATGGGTCAGTTCGCAGGGGCACTACGCCGGCGCGGTATCGCGGTTCCTGGCCTTCGTCATCGACGGCCTGGTCAGTGCCGGCCTGGCTGCGCTCGGCCTCGCTGCTACTGCTCTTGTCGTCCAGGTCGTGACCGGTCACTCGGTCAGCTGGAGCCGGACGAACATCGTCGTCGCCATCATCTTCGCGGTCTGGGAGTTCTTTTACTTCGGCTACTCCTGGGCGGCCAGCGGCAGGACGTTCGGGATGGCCGTGCTCGGCGTGCGCGTCGTCCGCGCGGACGGCCACGGCCTCGATCCGTGGCGCGGCGTCGTGCGCGCGCTCGTCTTCCCGCTCAGCTTCCTGTTCTTCGGGCTCGGATTCCTCGGCATCCTGGTCCAGCGCGAGCATCGTGCCCTGCATGATCTCATCGCCGGCACCGCGGTCATCTACGCCTGGGATGCGCGCGCCGCCCGCATCCGCTTTCTCGCCCGCGACGCTGAGGCAGGCGCGGGCCGCAAGTAGCCGGGCCGGCGGCGGTGGTCGCCTGTCCGGGCTACCGCGCCTGTCGTGGCCTGACCTCATCCACCACGGGTGAGGCAGCGCCGGCCCGCAGCCGGGATCGTTGGCGGGTGGTGCCGCTGCCCACAGCAACCCCGGCGGCGCAGCGACGGAGAGGACTTGATCATGAATATGTCAGGCAGGGCCACGATCGACGAAGGCATGCGAGAGGCGCTGGCCGAGCTCGCCCTCGGCGATCCGGAGCTTCTGGAGACGGCGCTCGGCGTACGGGCAGACTTCCAGCACAACAGCGGGCTGGATGCGCGCAGCTATGCTCTGGTCAAAATCGCCGCGCTCATCGCGCTGGATGCACCGCCTGCCTCGTACCTGTGGCAGGTGGGTAACGCGCTCGACGCTGGCGTCACCGCGGAAGACCTCATCGGCGTGCTCCGTGCTGTCGCGCCGCAGGTGGGCCTGCCCAAGGTAGTGGCGGCGGCACCTGAGCTGATGATCGCCCTGGGCCTGGCCCTGCCGGACGGTGCGTGATGCTGCGGCGGCGCCCGCTGCTGCGCGCGGCCGCGGTCGGCGGCGGTGCCTACGCCGCTGGCCGGCACATGGCGAACAAGTCGGCGGCGCAGGCACAGCAAGAGGACGAGCAGAACGAGCGCATCAGCGATCTCGAGCAGCAGCAGGCACCAGCCCAGCCGCCTCCGCCCGCGGCCGCGGCAGCGCCCGCGGCACCGGCATCGTCGATGATCGATCAGCTGAACCAGCTGGCCACGTTGCACCAGCAGGGCGCGCTGACCGATGCCGAGTTCACCGCGGCCAAGGCGCAGCTGCTCGGGAGCTGACTCCTGCCCGTCGCGGTCCGCGAGGTGGCGCTGGCCGGTCAGCTGCGTCAGCCGGCTGTCAGGACTGCGCCATCTTCGCGGTGTCCGCGGCGGGTCGAAGGCCGGCCGCGAGGATGTCGATGCTCAGCGCGAAGATCCACGCCGGGAACAGGAGCTCGACCCAGGGCGAGAACCCGACACCGATCAGGAGCACCAGCGCGCTGACGAGCCCGGCGACAGTAAGCCAGCGGGACACGATCTCGGTGCGGCGTGCGATGGTCACTGTCGTCAGCGTGAAGACCGCCGCCATCCGCATCGCGTAGACATTGATCAGAATGGCGGAGACATTACGGCCCAGTGCCAGCGGGCCCGCACTCGGCGGCCCGGCCGACACGTCCGCGATCAGGCCGCCGGCAATGGCCGCGGCCGCGAAGATCATGGCGACGAACAGCAGGCCGCTGCCCAGGAAGACGGTGGCGAAGAAACGATCCTCGCGCTCGCCGATCCGGTCCCTGAGCACGCCGATGAACCACAGGAACGCGATGCCCGGCGAACGGCACGAGGTTCAGGGCGACCGCGACCGCGGTCCGGCGCCGCGAGTCGGTCAGCCACTCCCCCGGCACCTGCGGCATGGGCGGGCACGGAAATTCCGCAGCAGCACAAGCGCCGTGATCAGCAGCACCGAGAAGATGATCCCGGCCCAGGCGGCGGCCCGCGGAGTTCGCAGCGGGCTCCCCGGCCGCAGCGGGCTCGGGCCAGTCAGTGCCTCGCTCATCGCTCTCCCCTTCGGCGCCCGATGGTTGAGCGCATCCTCTCGCGCCGCTGCCGGCTCGCACTCATCCACGCCGGGTGAGGCGCGACCGGTCGGGCAGAGCCTCACGATCAGCACGGAAGGCAAGAGACCTTTTAAGTCTGGGAACGAGGCGTTCGATGAGTACTGACGACTACGGCGCGCAGCCGCCATCCTCACCGGTGTTCGAAAGCGGCTGGCAGCCGACGCTCATCCTCGGCGTGCTCACCCTGATCCTCGGGCTGGTCGTGAGCTTCCACCCGACTGGGTCCCTGAACGTGGTCGCGGTCCTGCTCGGCGTGCTCATGATCCTCTCCGGGATCTTCCATCTGCTCCGGGTCTTCAGCCGGGACGAGCAGCACCGCGTCTGGCTGGGCATCACCGGCCTGATGTTCGTCGTCGTCGGCGTCCTGCTGATCCGTCATCTGCACCTCACCAGGGCACTTGTGGGCGTGATCATCGGCATCACCTGGATCGTTCAGGGTCTGACCGCCCTCATCGGCGGCATCGCGGGCGATGTCCGCGAGGGGAAGGCCTGGTGGATCGCGTTCGGAGCGGTCAGCCTCATCGCCGGGATAGTAGTCACGGTCAGCCCGGCCTCCTCGCTGACGTTCCTGGCCGTCCTGCTCGGCATCTGGTTCATCATCATGGGGATCTTCGAGATCATCGCCGGGCTCATGCTGCGGCGGGTGCTCAAGGACGCGGCGGAGCCGGTGCTCGCTCACCCCTGACGAGTGATGCCCTGGCCATCCGGGCCTGGAAGCATCGTTCCGCGGAGACGAACCGTCGTTAGGCCCGTCGGGGCGCGAGGAGTTAGCAAGATGGCTAAGCCGTTCAAGGGCACGATCAACGTCGACATCCGTGACTCGGTGCCGGACTGGGCGCCATTCGAGCCGCCCACCGCGCCGGAAGGCGCGCCCAGCGTCGTCTATATCGTCCTGGATGATGTGGGTTTCTCGGCGATGTCCTGTTACGGCGGCCCGATCCCGACGCCGAACATTGACCGCATTGCGGCTGACGGGATCCGCTACACGCAGTGGCACACGACGGCCCTGTGCTCACCGACCCGGTCCTGCCTGCTGACGGGGCGGAACCACACCCGTAACTCGATGGCCTGCATCACTGAGGCCGCGATCGGATTCCCGAACGCCGAGCGGTACCATCCCGCCGGAGAACGGCATGATCTCGGAGATCCTCGGCGAGCTCGGCTGGAACACCTACCTCGTCGGCAAGTGGCACCTGTGCCCGACCGTGGAGATGAACCTCGCCTCGACCCGGCGCAACTGGCCGACTGGCCGGGGCTTCGAGCGGTTCTACGGCTTCCTGGGCGCGGAGACGAATCAGTGGTATCCGGACCTTGTCTACGACAATCACCCGGTAGATCAGCCCAAGTCGCCCGAGGAGGGCTACCACTTCACCGACGACATCACCAGCAAGGCAATCGAGTTCATCAGCGACGCTCAGGCGGTGGCACCAGAGAAGCCCTTCTTCCTGTACTACGCGCCCGGGGCTGCGCATGCGCCGCACCACGTCCCGAAGGAATGGGCCGACAAGTTCGCGGGGCGCTTCGACATGGGCTATGAGGCCCTGCGGGAGCAGACCCTGGCCCGGCAGAAGGAGCTGGGCATCGTCCCGGCCGACACCAGCCTGCCGCCCGTCAACCCGATCGGCACGCCCGAAACCCGCACCGGGCCGGACGGCCAGCCGTTCCCGCCGCTGGACTACACCAGGCCGTGGGAGTCGCTGTCGGCGGAGGAGAAGCGGCTGTTCAGCCGCATGGCCGAGGTATACGCGGGCTTCCTGGCCCACGCCGACCACCACATCGGCCTGCTGCTCGATTACCTCGAGGCAACCGGTCAGCGCGAGAACACCATGGTGATCGTGGTGTCCGACAACGGTGCGAGCGGTGAGGGCGGCCCGGACGGGTCGGTCAACGAGATGAAGTTCGCCAATGGCATCCCCGATGACATGAAGTCGAATCTCGCGATGATCGACGAACTGGGCGGGACGAAGACCTACAACCACTATCCCAATGGCTGGGCTATGGCCTTCAACACGCCGTTCAAGATGTGGAAGCGGTATGAGTTCAACGGCGGTACCGCTGACCCGTGCATCATCTCCCTGCCCGCATCGGCTGCGGCAGCGCTGCGGGCAAGGGCGAGCTCCGCCACCAGTACCACCACGCCATCGACCTCGTGCCGACGATTCTGGACGCTCTCGGCGTGGAGCCCCCTGGCACCATCAAGGGCCACGTGCAGAGCCCGTTCGACGGGGTGAGCATGAAGTACAGCGTGGAGATGGCGTCGGCTCCGTCGGCCCGGAGCACGCAGTTCTACTCGATGCTCGGCTCGCGCGGGATCTGGCATGACGGCTGGAAGGCCATCACCACGCACCCCACCCTGAGTGGCTGGAGCAACTTCAGCGACGATACCTGGGAGCTCTACCACACCGATGTGGACCGCGCCGAGCTGCACGACCTGGCGGCCGAGCAGCCGGGCAAGCTCCGCGAGCTCATCAGTCTCTGGTACGCGGAGGCGGGCCGTAACGACGCTTTCCCGCTCGATGACCGGTCCGCGCTGGAGATCATTACCACTGCGCGCCCGCAGCTGTCCGCAGCTCGCCATCGCTACGCCTACTTCCCCGGCACTGCCGAGGTGCCCGAACAGCAAGCCGTCAACGTCCGCAACCGGTCGTACACGATCGGGGCGCTGGTGGACATTCCCGGCCGTGGCGCGCAGGGCGTGCTGTTCGCGCACGGCTCGCGGTTCGGCGGCCACGCCCTCTACATCAAGGACAACAAACTGCGCTACGTCTACAACTTCGTGGGCCTGATGGAGCAGAAGATCGACGGCCTCGAGGACGTGCCCCTGGGCGAAAACCTGATCCTGTCCGCCTCGTTCGACAAGGACGGCGAGGACCCGCCCGGCGTCTCCACCGGCATTCTGTCCCTTTACCACGGGGACAAGAAAGTCGGCGAAGGCCGGATCAGGACGCAGCCCGGCCTGTTCAGCCTGGCCGGCGAGGGCCTGTGCGTAGGCCGTGACTCCGGCGAAGCGGTCACCGCCGGACTACCCTGGCGTGTCACCGCACCACTTCACCGGCGGCACTATCAGGCGGGTCGCGGTCGACGTCAGCGGCGACCCCTACGTTGACCTGGAGCGTGAGGCCCAGGCCATGCTGGCTCGCGAGTAGCGCTTCCGTCAGATTCAGCCGAGGACCTTCCCGCGCCGCCCGCGGGAAGGTCCTCGTGTGCGAGCCTGAGAGCAGGGGGTTCAGCATGACGGTCCCGGCCACGATGATGGCGCTCCGCGCGCACGCCCGCGGCGGCCCGGAGCAGCTGGTACTCGAGCAGGCCCCGATCCCGGTACCCGGGCCTGGCGAGGCCCTGGTGGAGGTGCATGCGGCGGGCATTACTTTTGCCGAGCTGGCCTGGGACCTGACGTGGACCACCCGGGACGGCCGGGACCGCACCCCGGTCATCCCCTCGCACGAGGTGTCCGGCGTCGTTCGCGGGCTGGGTGAGAACGCGCGTGGCCTGCCCGTCGGACAGGAGATCTACGGCCTCATCGCGTTCGACCGGGACGGGGCCGCCGCCGGCTACGTGACAATCCCGGTGGTCGCTTTGGCGGACAGGCCGCGCTCGGTGTCCCACGTGCAGGCCGCGTCGCTTCCCCTGGCGGCGCTCACGGCCTGGCAGGCGCTGACTGATCACGCCGGCCTCCAGCCGGGCGAACGCGTCCTGGTGCAGGGCGGCGCCGGGCGGCGTAGGGGTGTACGCGGTCCAGCTCGCCGTCATCCTGGGCGCGGACGTCACCGCCACCGGGCGCGCCGGGCAGGGTGACTTCGTCCGGTCCCTGGGCGCGCGGACGTTCACCCAGAATGCGCGGGAGGTCAGGGATGGCTTCGATGTCGTCGTGGACACGGTGGGCGGGCCGCTGCTCGAGGCGGCCTATGGTCTCACGCGGCGCGGCGGACGGCTGGTGACGCTCAGCGCCCCGCCGTCGGCGCAGCGCGCGCAGCAGCTCGGCATCCACGCGATGTTCTTCGTGGTTACCCCGGACGCGGCAGATCTTGCCCGGCTCGCCGGACTCACCGACTCCGGCGAGCTCCGGCCGGTGGTGAGCCAGACCTTCCCGCTTCGCCAGGGCCGCGCGGCGTACGAGAGCGGCACCCGGCCGCACCCGCCAGGCAAGACCATCCTGCTCGTCCGGTGATGGGGAGGCGTGAGGTCCTCGTGCTATCCAGGGCGAGTCAGGGCGCGCGGCGGATGAGCCGGCGCTCGGGCAGCTGAGGTATCGCGGCCTCGGCCTCGGAACCTCCTCCGGCGGATGCCAGCCGCCCGAGGCGACGGGCCAGCGGCTCCGCTGTCACGCCGTGCAGCCAGTACGCTCAGCAGCACCGTGAAGCTGATGACCGCGACCGCGGGCCTGGCGCGTGCCCACCCAGGTCCTCCAGCGCGATCAGCGCGAACACCACCGAGGCCAGGCCGCGCGGACCGAACCAGCCCAGGAACGCGACGTTGCGCCAGGCCGAGGCGGGCGCCGGCCAGTGCGATCGCCACCGGCACCATCCGGATCACGGTGAGGCTGAGCACGGCGTACAGCACTGTCCGCCAGGTCAGCTCCTGCAGCGCCGGGACGACCGTGACGGCCCCGAACGCCAGCCAGACCAGCAGGGACACCAGCGCGCCGGTCTCCTCGACGAACGGCACCAGCCGCTCACCGCTCCGCCCGCTGGCCGCGCCGAAGGCCAGCCCGCCGACGAACGCGGCAATGAAGCCGTTGCCGTGCAGGGCCAGCGCGCAGGCGTACGCGCAGACGGCCAGCGCGAGCACCGCCGAGCCAGCGAAGCCGCCCTCAGACCAGCCGTGCCGCCGCGCGAGTCTCATCAGGTAGCCGCCAGCGCCGCCGACCACCGCCCCGATGAGAACGCCCAGGACCAGCTCGGCGACGGTCGTCGCCCGGACCCGTACGTCGCGGCATGACCGGCAGCTCCCGCCACCGCGACCAGGACTACGGGCGTGGCGATCCCGTCGTTGAGACCGCTCTCGACGTTGAGCAGCCGCCTGAGCCTGGCCGGCACGGCGGGATTGACCATCACGCCAGCCCCCAGAGCGGCGTCTGTCGGCGCCAGCGCCGCGCCCACCAGGAGGGCGAGCCAGACCGTCATCCCCGGGACGAGAACCAGCGCCAGCAGCGGTCCCGACGGCCGACCGTCAGCGGCAGCCCGATCCCGAGCAGCCGCACGCACAGGCCCGTGTCCGCCCGCAGGTCCCGCAGCCGCACCCGGGATGCGTCCGCGAACAGCACCAGGACGAGCGTCGCCTCGGCGAGGCCCTTGACCACCTCATGAGACGGCGCAAAGCCCAGCGGCGCGAGCGGTCCGCTGGTCAGCACGACACCGGCCAGCACGAACGTAATCGGCGCGGTGACGTCGAACCGCTCCAGCCGGGCCGGAGAACGCGCCCCATCCGTACACCAGCGCCGCCACGATGGCCAGGTCGGACGCGCTCATCTTCCTCCCGCTGACTGGCCGCGACGCCTGCTAGCTCAGTTGCCTGGGCGGTTACCTCCGGCGGGAAACGCGCCTGGCGGTGCGGCGGCCCGTGCGGCGGGCTACTCTGCGTGCTCCGAACATTTTGTCCTCCAGATTGTGGTGACGGGCGGAAGTGGCACTTAGCTTGCGGCGGCTGCGGTTTCCAGATCGTGCAGCTCCTGAGCTTCCTCGGCGGTGACAAGGCCGATCGCCACGAGGTCGAGCGGGCTGATAAAGCCGTCGCTGATGCGGAAGCCGCCGGCGCGGGCGATCGCGTCCCGCAGCGGCACCGCCCAGTGGTGCTCGATCAGGACGAGCGCCGCGGCGGAGTCGTTCGGGATGTCGTCCAGGACGTCCCAGGCCTCCTGTCGGTAAAGACTCGGACACCGCCCTCCTCGGCTACCTCCTCCGCGCCCTCCTCCGCGCCGGCTTCCATGCCGTCCTCGCCGGCGATGCCAAGCCCGATGAGCGCACCGATCGTGCTGCCCACCTCGATCGCCTCCTGCTCGGACAGGTTGCTGAGGTGCTCCACCCCGATCTCGCCATCCGCGTCCTTGTAGACCGCGAGCGCGTCGATCACGCGCACCGTGTCGCTCTCGCGAAGCCGTTCCAGCTCGGCGATGATCTCGCCGTGAAAGTCGGGCTGGCTGAACCCCAGTACGAGCAGTTGCACAGGACCAATTGCCATGCTCTTGCCTTTCTCCTGCGACCAGTAGCCTGCAGCATCCCGTTAGGTGGCTCGCGCTGCATCACCCGGCCAGGGTGACCAGCGTCATCAGCCGGCTGATTCGAGCGCGTCGCCAGGGGACGGCTTATCGTCGGCCGAAGCTGGCCCGTCTGCCGGCGATTTCGGCGCGGAGACAAGCTTCGCGCTCAGCTTGACTGTCTTCACCGCGCCGGTCGCGCCAGCCTCCAGCGTCAGGCCGATTGCCAGCACGATGATGCCGGGGATGAACAGGGTGTGCGATCCGAGCATGACCAGGCCCAGCCGGCCCAGCAGATACGGCGGCGTGCTGACGACAGCTCCGAGGGCGCCGCCAACGACGCTCGCCGTGAGCTTGTCCCGCTGGGAATGGGCCGTCTTCTCCACGCCGATCAGCCGCGCTGGCACGGCGACGTAGCAGACCATCATCACCGCGACAGTGACGCTCAGCGACAGCCCGAACCACAGCAGGCCCCACCGGGTGACCACCGCCGTCGACAGCCCGAGTGCCAGGCCGACCGCAGTCCCCCAGGCCAGGACGACAGGCAGGTGAGCGCGCGCTTCGCCGAAGGCCGGCCGGATAACCGGCCTGCCGGGCCCGGAAATCGCGAACGCGAAGACGGCGTTGAGGAAGAAACTCGCCGCAGTAACCGCCGTGACGGCCAGCACCAGCGGGATCACGACCGGTCCGGTTAGCACATGGAACGACTTCCCGTGCAGGACATGGGCTTTGAGATCGATCATGGCCGCCCAGATCCACATCGCGGGCAGTACCTGGATCAGGGAGAGCCGCCAGTTCGTGACCAGCAGCCTGACGCCGGCGAACAGCATGAGCAGGGCGCCGACGGCGAGAGCGAGCGGAGCAAAGATCCGCCGGGAGCGGCTGAGCTGCAGGACCGCCTGTTCAACGGCCGCCTGATCACTGTCGCCAACTGCCCGGATGATCCGCCTCAGCTGAGCTCGCCGGCCAGCGGGCACTATGTCAGCGGGCACTATGTCAGCGGGCACTGTGTCAGCGGGCACTGTGTCAGGCGAGTCGGGCGCGTTCTCTTCGATTGCCACCGCAGCATGCCCCTTCGCGAGTCGCGCGCGTCTCGAGACTAGGCACTCACGCCGGCCGCGGAGGTCACCCCGGAAGGGTGAGGCGCACGACTGCCGGGCCCGCCATCGTGGTCGTGACGGCGTCTACCTGCCCGCCTGAGCGCCGCTCTGGCCGGGAGCGCTGCGCAATGTCTGCTTACTGATGGCGCGTCGGGCGCAACGCGCAGAGAGGGCCCGATGATGACGGCTGTAACAGATCAGGTCCCGGCCCGGCATGCCCAGCGTTACCAGCTCGACTCGGGCGCGACGCGGCTGACGCCAGCCGAGCGGGTCGTCCGGGGCAAAGCCGCGCGGGCTGAGGTACCGCGCGACAGCCATGCGGCTTTCGATCCGCCAGCGAACCGGCCCGACCCGATAGGCCTGCTTGAGGAGCAGGCGAAGTCTCGGGTCCCCGAGCTCGTGCCGGTCCGGTGGGGCCGGATGATGGTCTCCCCGTTCACGTACTTCCGCGGCGCGGCTCTGCCGATGGCGAGTGACCTCGCCGCCGACGCCGGTATCCGGGCTGGCCGTGCAGGCGTGCGGGGATGCGCACCTGTCGAACTTCGGTGTCTTCGGCTCCGCCGAGCGCCGCCTGATGTTCGACGTCAACGACTTTGACGAGACGACTCCGGGTCCATGGGAGTGGGACGTCAAGCGGCTGGCCGCCAGTCTCGAGGTCGCAGCCCGCGGCAACGGCTTCGCCGGCAAGGAGCGCCGCGGGATCGTCAGCGCGGCTGTTGCGCGCTACCGGCAGGCGATGCGCACCTTCGCCGGGATGAGCGACCTCGATGTCTGGTACGCGCACGTGGATATGGACGAGATGCGCGCGCAGTTCGCCTCCCGGCTCCAGCCGCGGCAGCGCAAGGTCGTCGACAAGGGCCTGGCCAAGGCGAGGACCAGGGACAGCATGCAGGAAGTGGCCAAGCTAACGCACATCGTCGACGGCCGGCCGCGCATCATCTCCGATCCGCCGCTGCTGGTGCCTATCGACGAGCTGATGGCGGGCACGGAGCGGTCCGCCTTTGAGGCGCAGTTCGACGGCCTGATCAGCAAGTACCGGCGAACGCTGGAGACGGACCGGCGGTACCTGCTCGAGCAGTTCACGTTCGCCGACATGGCCCGCAAGGTCGTCGGCGTTGGCAGTGTCGGCACCAGGTGCTGGATCGTCCTGATGCTCGGCCGGGACGAGTCCGATCCGCTCTTCCTGCAGGTGAAGGAAGCCGAGGAATCGGTGCTCTGCCGCTTCGTCGGTGCCAGCAAGTACGCCAATCAGGGCCAGCGCGTGGTCGCCGGCCAGCGGCTGATGCAGGCATCGAGCGATATCTTCCTGGGCTGGCAGCGGGTCGAGGCCGGACTGGACGGGAAGTCCCGTGACTTCTACGTTCGGCAGCTCCGGGACTGGAAGTTCTCCGTCGATATCGAGAACATTCTGCCTGCCGGCCTTCGCCTGTACGGCGAGCTCTGCGGCTGGACGCTGGCGCGCGCGCACGCCCGCTCGGGCGACCGGATCGCGATAGCCGCCTACCTGGGCGGAAGCGATGTCTTCGACCGCGCGATCGTCCAGTTCGCTGCTGCCTACGCGGATCAGAACGAGCGCGACCACCAGGCGCTTGTGGATGCCATCGCGGCCGGCCGGATCACTGCCGAGCCGGGCCTGTGACATCCCGTTCGCGGAACTGACCGGGGAGCGCGGCGGTGGTTCTCGACCTCATGCTCATCGGCCTCGGGATAGCGCTGGAGCCGTTCCCGCTGACGGCGTTCATCCTGCTGCTGAGCGCGGAGAAGGGCACCAGGAAGGGCCTGGCCTGGATCATCGGCTGGCTGGCGTGCCTGGTCGTAGTGATCGCGGCCGTAGTCCTGGCGACCGGCGGGAAGCCGCCCGCCCCGAGCACCTCGCAGTCGACGGCCGTCCTGGCGGCGAAGCTCGCCCTGGGCGTCGCCCTGGTCCTGTACGGCGCCCGCCGCTGGCAGCGCCTGGGGAGCGCGCAGCGCAGCAAGCCGGCCTGGATGGCGAGGCTGGACCGGGTGTCCCTGTGGGCCGCCGCCGGACTCGCCGTCTTCCTCCAGCCGTGGGCGCTCGTGGCGGCCGGCGCGGCGACGGTCGCTCAGGCCAAGCTGACCGGGCCGGCCAGCTACCTGGCCCTCGTGCTCTTCATCCTGCTCGCCACAGCCAGCTTCCTTTACCTGGAGCTCTACGCGGTCCTCGCGCCCGCGTCTGCTGAGGTCCGGCTGACCCAGCTCCGGACGTGGCTGGACACCCACCGCGAGCAAGTCATCATCGTGCTGTGCCTGCTGCTGGGCTTCTGGCTGGCCGGCAAGAGCATTTACCTGCTAGTCGGATGAGAGGCAGCCGTGACCGCCGAACAAATCGCACCTGCGCCCGGTCCGCTGGGCCCGATTGCCCGCTACGAGCGAAGCGTCATCGAGCGCATTAACGACTTCAACGACCCGCGCCAGGAGTGGCGGCGCCTGTTCTCGGAGCTGCTCGGCACCTTCTTCCTGGTGCTCGCGGCGGCCGGCGGCGGCATGATGGGCCAGGCCTTCCCTGGGGTGATCAGTCACGGCGCCGCCGTCGTCGCGCCCGCGCTCACGGTCATGGCCATCATCCTGTTCATGGGCAAGGTCTCCGGCGCGCATCTGAACCCGGCCGTCAGCATCGCCTTCGCCCTGCGCAGGGACTTCCAGTGGAGGCGAGTCCCCGGCTACATCCTTATGCAGCTGGCCGGAGCCACACTCGCCGCCCTGTTCCTGCATGCGGTCATCAACGTCTCCGCCAGCTACGGGAGCAACTATCCCGCCCATGGGTACTCCGATATGGCCGCCTTCTGGATGGAGCTGATTCTCACCACCGGGCTGGTCAGCGTGATCCTGGGCACGGCGTCCGGGGCGCAGAACGTCGGCATCATCGGTGCCTTCGGCGTGGGCGGCTACATCGCCCTGGCCGGACTGTGGGGCAGCCCTATCTCCGGCGCCTCGATGAACCCGGCCCGCACGTTCGGGCCCGACGTGGTCAGCACGACCTTCACCGGCTACTGGGTCTACATCGCCGGGCCGATTGCTGGCGCCGTGATTGCCGTCGGCATTGCCTTCGTCCTGCGCGGCCGAGGCGGCGACAAGTCGGCCGCCGGGGCTGCCCAGGGTGACCTCTTCACCGAGACTTACGAGTCCGGCAAGTCCTGACCGCTATCGTCGGTGACTTCCACTGGGTGTCCTGGGGGCGGGTGCGCTGATGGCTGAGGGACTGGACCCGATCGAAGGCCGGCAAGAAGCTCCACGAGCACGGCGAGAAGCAGCACGAGCATGCTGACGGCAACGGTAAGGGCGAGGATCGCCACTCCCGGATCATCCAGGTCTGCGAGGCCCTGCTGCTGGCGCTCGTCACGATCACCGCGGCCTGGGCCGGGTACTCGGCAGCACGGTGGGGCACCGCCTCGCGCGTCGACATCGCGCAGTCATCCACGCTGCGCAACCTCGCCACCCGCGACGACCTTACGGCGCTCTCGGAGCGCAACTTCGATGCCTCGACGTTCAACGCCTGGTTCCTCGCGTTCACCCTGAACAGCCCGCAGAAGGAGGTGATCGCCGAGCGCCGGTTCCGGCCGGTGTTCCGGGTCGCCTTCAACGCCTGGATGGCGACCAACCCGCTGCACAATCCGCATGCCCCGGCCGGCCCGACTTACATGCCCCAGTACAAGCTGCCGGTCCAGACGCAGGCGAACGCGCTCGACAACGAAGCTGACGCGAAGTTCGACTCAGGCAACCAGGCCGGGCTCGATCGGGGACAACTACGTCCGGATCACCGTGTTCCTGGCCGCCGTGCTCTTCCTGGTCGGCATCGGCAGCTCGTTCAAGCTGCACGGCGTCCGCTATTTCCTGGTCACATTCGGCTCGGTACTGCTAATCCTGTCGATCGTGCTGATACTGCGTCAGCCCGGGCTCCCCCCGGCCTGACGCAGTATCAGTTCCTTCAGTCACGTCATCTGGAGCTAGGCGGTGGCGCCGCCGCCATGCAGGGCATCCTGCAGCTCCTTCTCGCCGTCCTTGGACAGCGAGGTCTTCAGGACGGTTCCGCCGAACTTGCTCATGGCCTCGACGGCCTTGTCCGGCGTTACCTTCTCCACCATCAGGAACAGCGCGGAGGATCCCGGCTTCAGCAAGGCCCGGACCTGGTCCTGGAACTGCTGGTCGATGCCGGACTTGGTGACCTTGCCCATAAGGGCGCCGAGCCCGGCGCCGACCGCGATCCCGACGACCGGGACAAAGAACAGCACGCCGAACAGCAGGCCCCAGAACATGCCCCAGGTCGCCCCCTGGCCCACGAAGTGGTGGCTGGTATGGACGTGGTACTTGCCGTCGGCGTCCCGCACGATCACGGCGATCGCGTCGGGCTCGATAATGAGGTCGCGAGCGAGCCGGCGAGCTTCTTCGGCGGCCGCCTCGGCTGTGGCCTCGTCTGGATATCCGATCGCAATCAGATCAGCCATGGCGTTTGTATCTCCTTCGTGTTGGTGCGAGCCGCGCTCATTTCATCAAGCTGACGCCAGGCGCACCCCACCCGTCAGGGGTGATTCGCGCTCTGCCGGCTGGCGCGACGCCCGGGACTTTTGTCCCTGGACACGCGGGCGCTTCGGGCTCACGATGAGACGTGGCTGGGCAACCGTCAGAAAGCGGCGGGCTACGGGCCGTTGACACGCGGCCTGAGCCCGGTCATCGGGATGTGCTGATCGAGACGAAGCTGCACGCTCCGGGACTTCGCCGGGAGTGGGTCGAGCGGCCGGAGCTCGTGGCCGAGCTGGCGAATGCTCCGGCCCGGCTGGTCCTCGTCGATGCGCCCGTGGGTTTCGGAAAGACGACCGTCGTGGCACAGTGGCGCGCCAGCGCGCCTCGACGGGCGGCGTTTCGCCTGGATCTCGCTGGATGGCAGCGACAATGACCCGGGCACGCTGTGGTCGTATGTCGTGCGTGCGCTGGAGCGAGCCGCCCCGGAATTCGATGGCGGCAACACCCTGCGGGCGCTGCGCGTGCGGCAGCCTGACTACACCGGTGCCGTGCTCCCGGTCCTGATCAACGAGCTCACCCGGCTGTCAGGCCCGGTGATTCTCGTGCTTGACGACTATGACGTCATCAGCGACGGCAGCTGCCACCAGCAGCTCGCCTTCCTGCTGCTCAACCTGCCCTCCTCGGTCCAGATCGTCGTGATCACGCGAACCACTCCGCCGCTCCCGCTGGCGCGGCTGCGCGCGGCCGGCCAGATGGCTGAATTCGGGCAGCGCCAGCTGCGGTTCCGTGCCGCCGAGGCGGCAGCGCTCCTGCAGGCCGTGTCCGGGGCGGAGCTTGCCGAGCCCGACCTTGCCGTTCTCATGGAGCGCACGGAAGGCTGGCCGCCGCCCTCTATCTGGCCGCGCTCTCGCTCCGCGGAAGCCCCGCGCCGGACGCCTTTATCCGCCAGTTCACCGGCGATAACAGGTTCATCGTCGACTTGCTGGCGGACGAGGTCCTGAGCCGGCAACCGGCCGACGTCCGGGAGTTCCTGGTGCGGACCTCGATTCTCGGCCGGTTCTGCGCGCCGCTGTGCGATGCCGTGACCGACTCAGTCAGGGCAGCGGAGATCATCGACGTCCTCGAGCGAGACAACTTGTTCATCGTGCCGCTGGACGATACCCGCCAGTGGTTCCGGTACCACCGGCTGTTCGCTCAGGTGCTCCGCAGCGAGCTCGCCAGAACCGAGCCGCAGCTGATGGCGACCTTGCACGCGCGCGCCAGCGCCTGGCACCGGCACGCGGGATCGGCCGATGCAGCGATCAGTCACGCACTGGCCGCCCGTGATCTCACCGGAGCTGTCGACATCATCGCCTCGTGCTGGTATGCCCAGGTCGACTCAGGCCGGATGGCGACGGTGTCGCGGTGGATCGCCTCGCTAGGCGATGACGACATCGCCGCCAGACCGCTGGCTGCGCACTGCGCGGCGTGGCTCGCGGCGCTCAGCGGCGAGCCCGAGTCGCTGCGGCGCTGGCTCCCTGTCATCGAGGCCGGACAGGCCAAGGAGCCGTTGCCAGACGGAATGCAGTCCCTGAAGTCATCGGCCGCGCTGCTCCGGGCCACCTTCGGGTTCGGCGGACTCGGTGATATGCAGGCAGCCGCGGCCACAGCCGTGACCCTCGAAACTGATCCGGACTCGCCCTGGTACGCGCTGGCGCTGGCCTCGCATGCGGCGGCGCTGTATTTCGCCGGTGATACCGCGGCCGCCGCCGCGCAGGGGCGGAAGGCGCTGCTCAGCAACTCCTCTATCGCACTCGTCCGGATGGCGTCCCTGTCTTTCATGTCGCTGGCAGAGATCGAGGAAGGACGGCTCAGCGGGGCGGCCGAGCTGGCGGATGCGGCCTGCGCCATCGCGGCCGATCCTGACCTCGGCCTGGCTGGCAGCCCGCAGAGTTCGATCGCCCATACAGCCGCTGGCGCGGTGTACGGCGCACTCGGGCGCCCCCTGGAGGCGCGCACCGAGCTGGAGGTCGCACTCCTGATCCGGCGCGGATGGTCCGGCATCAGCCCGTGGTACACCTGCGAGATTCTGCTGCGGCTGGCACCAGTGCTGCTGGACCTGGGTGATCGGGCAGGAGCGATCGAGTATCTCGCCGAGGCCCGTCGCCTGCTGAGCTCATCGCCCGACGGAGCCGGGGCACTGCTGGCACGGCTCCGGCTGCTTGAACCGGGCTTCGCGGTGACCCCAGCGCAGCGCACGGCACTCGCGGACCCGCTCACTGAACGCGAGGTGGCGGTCCTGCGCCTGCTCCGCAGCAATCTTTCGCTCCGCGGAATCGGGCAGGAACTTAACCTCTCGCAGAATACGATCAAGACCCACACCCAGGCCATCTACCGCAAGCTGGGCGTCGCCACGCGCAGCGACGCCATCCGGCAGGGCCGCGCGGCCGGTGTTGTCTGACCAGTTCCGGGTAGATGCGCCGGGCCGGGAGCCGGCGGGGATCAGATCAGGTTGAGCTGCCGCGCCCGGCGCACTGCCTCACCCCGATGATCCGCCGAGAGCTTGCGGTAGATGCTCTTGAGGTGGGTCTTGACGGTATTGACAGAGATGTACATCTCGGCCGCTATCTCGGCGGTACTCAGCATCCCGGACAGGCGCTGGAGGACCTCGCGCTCGCGGTCGCTCAGCTGGTCGACGACAAGCACCGGGGCCTGAGTCAGCACTGGCCGCTTAACGCGGGCGGAGGGTGGCGTGACCAGATCAGGATCGAGCAGTTCCCGGTAGGCGCGGGCGAGGCCAGGATCTTGTCCGAGCACCGGCCGAAGCCAGGCCCGCTCCAGCGCGAACGGCAGTCTGATCTGCTCTGGCCCGGCCAGCTGCAAGGCGCGCTCGAGTGCCCGGCGGCCGCGCTGGGCGTCCCTGTCCGCGTAGCTGAGCCGGGCCTCGATCAGCCACCGCTCGATGCTCACCTGCTGGTCCGTCTTGCCCGGGCCGGTGGCCAGCACTGGCGCCGCGTTCCGGGCGCCCTGATGATCGCCGGCGGCCAGTGACGCGCAGGCCAGGGCAACTGACGCGTCAGGCGCGGACTGCGGTCCGGCGCGGCGCGCTGCGTTCGCGGCAGCCCCGGCATCCCCCGATGCCGCGCAGGCGCGCGCTTCAAGCAGGGTCAGCCTGTGATCAAGCCAGCGTGGCGGCGTCCAGCCCTGACGGGCACGGCCAACCAGCTCCAGGGCGCTTCCGGGCCGGCCCTCGGCCAGCCGGCATTGCCCCGCGATCAGGCTCGCCACCGCGCCCATGAACCTGTCCGGGCGCTGTCGCAGCGCCGCGTCGGCGCGGACCAGCGCGCCGTGCGCCTGACGCAGTTCGTAGCGCTGCACGTGGACGCAGGCAAGAGCAATGTTCGCGGCGGGAGTGCCGGCCTCGGTGGCATCCTCGTCCGTCGCGGCAGCCTCGCTGGCGAGCCGTACAGCGCTGGTGAGCTGTCCGCGCAAGGCCTCGGCAAGGGCGAGCTGCCCGAGGTACTCGGTTCTGTCGCGCCAGCCGTCTGGCGAGACGGCGGCGGCCATCGCGGCCGTGGCCGGTGCGTGCGCTCCTTCGGGGTCACCTCGCCAGAGCTCCACGATTCCGCGCTGCAGCAGGATATGGCCCTCGACGGCCGGATGCGGAGTGAGAGAGCCTGGCGGAATCGCCCTGAGCAGGGACTCAGCCCTGGCCGCATAGGCGGTCGCGGACTCCAGGTCGCCGGCGTTGCGGCACAGGGCGATCCGGATCAGCGCGGCGGCGATTCTGGCTGGCAGCGCGTCCTCAGCTGGAAGGCCCTCAAGGATCCCCTCCGCAACAGCAAGTGCGTGGCCGCCGGTGCTCTGCCGCGCCTGAGAACAGATCCATCGCGGCCATGATGAGCAGCAGCTCCGGCGCGGCCCCGGCCGGGTCCGCCGGCATATCACGGAATTCCTCCGCTAGCGAGTGACTGCCCCGAGGTTCGATGAGCTGGCCGATCGCGAGCTCGTCCAGGACCATCCGGGCTGCCAGCTGCCAGTCTCCCGGCCCTTCCGGCGTGGCGCACGGCCTGGGTCAGGCGCCCGTTCCGCAGGCACGAGCTGGCCGCCCGCCGGTGCAGGTCTGGCAGCTCGGCGGGGAACTGACGGCGGAGCTTGAGCCGCAGAATCTCGGCGAAGAGCGAGTGATAGCGATACCAGCCGCCGCCGAGCGGGCGGACAAAAGCGTTCGCTGCGGCGAGACCGGATAGTACGTCCGCCGCCTGCTCGTTACCGGTCAGCTCGGCAGCAATAGCCGAATTGACTCGGTCCAGGATGCTGGTGCGCAGGAGGAAGTCCCGGACGGCTGGCGGTTGCGCGTTCAGCACCTCCTCGACCAGATAGCCGGTAATCGCGCTGTCCTCGGTACCGAGCTCCTTGACGAATTGCTCGGGGTCGGGGTGGCCGTCGAGGGAGAGGCCCGCCAGCCGTATCCCCGCGGCCCAGCCTTCGGTTCGCTGAGTGAGGGTCTCGAGGGAGTAGGGGGTCAGTGTGACGCCGAGCTGCTCCATCAGCAGGCCCGCTTCGGCAACGCTGAACGCGAGGTCCTCGGCCCGTATCTCGGTCAGCTCCCCGTTCAGGCGGTATCGGTGCAGTGCCAGTAGCGGCTGAATACGCGACGAGATCACCAGGCGCAGGCCCGGCGCCGCGTTCCGCAGTACGTAGGCAAGGCCGTCGAGGGTCTCGCCGTCGGTCAGCAGATGGAAATCCTCGATGACCATGACGACCGGCTGCCCCTGCGACGCAATCGCAGAGGCCAGCCTCAGCAGGAAGATATGGCTTACCGCAGTCCTGCCGCCTGCTGAGGATCCAATTCGGGGAACGGACAGCCCGGCCCGGCGGAGGGCCGCGACGACGTAGGACCAGAAGACCCTCGGCCGGTTGTCGTATTCGTCGAGCGCGATCCACGCCAGGATGCCCGGCTCGGCGCTGGCCTTAGCCCATGAGGTGATGGCCATCGTCTTACCCGCGCCCGGCGGGCCGGTGAGGACGGTCAGGGGGCCGCGGACACCGCTGGCGATGAGCCGGTCGAGCCGGGGGCGCGGGATGGCCCAGCCCGGCAGGCGCGGCTCGGTAATTTTGGACAGCAGCACCGGGTCCTGAGATCCCGGCCCGTGCTTGCCGGCGCGCTCTGCCACCCGGACCTGGGCGCTGGTCACCGTTGCCATCTCCTTACCGGGTGAGCCCGTCGCGTCGCCGCGAGCGCAACGCCGGCAGCGCACCCCGCGTGGAGGGTGACCCCGAGCATCGCGCTGATGTCTCTTTGTCGCGCACTATCGGGTGAGCCGTCCTCACCCTCCGGACAATCTCACCGAGGTGACCTAATCACCCGCCATGAGTGGAGCGCATACGGGAAGGCAGGGTGACGATTGATTGTCGGGGCGATGTCCACCACCTCCGGGAGCCGCAGTGCGACCGTTCTATTACGAGATCCGCATAGCCGGAGTCGTGCCGCCCGAAGTACTGCTGGACTTCGAGCGGCTCACGGCGTCGGTGGAGCCCGTCGAGACGATTCTGCACGGCCCGCTTCATGATCAGGCAGCGCTGCAGGGACTCCTGGCCAGACTGGAGATCTTCGGTCTGAGTGTCCTGGAGGTGCGTCGCATCCGGGACCAGGATCCGCCTGCGGATGACGCGCCGGCCGAGCGATGACGTGCGCGCGTGACCTACATCGATCCCGGCGCGGAGCTCGAATTCCAGCGCTGCCGATGACCACGTCGCGGTGCGCATTGCGCTGGCCGGGCCGGTCCCGGATGAGTGGCGCGGCCGCTACCGCGACCTCGCATTAGCGAGCGGGTTCCGGCGTACGTCGAGACCGGGCACGACCGGCCTGGATCGTCGTGCAGCTGCCTGCTGGCACCGGCGAGCAGGAGCTGCTCGCCCTGCTCGACGCTGCCTGCGGGCTCGTCGCCGAGGCAGAGGACGCACGCTGGCCCGTCGCGCCGGCGCGAACGGAAGCGACCGTCCGCGCGTGGTGGGCGCGCAGGGCACGCAGCGAAGCTCGCAGGCAGGCAGGCGGAACCTCCGGACTGGAGAAGCGGACTGCGGGTCAGAGACATGGTGGCCCATGGCCGTCACGCTAGCTGTTGCGCTGGCCATTCCGCGTGCTGCTGCCGCCACGGTTTGGCCTGGACCTGCGGTGGGTTTTCTCCGGCAGTGAGGGCCTGCTGCTGCTCGCCGTCGCTCATCGCTGATCGCGGCCGACAGATACTCGCGAGCCTGACAGGCCGGGCCCTCTCGCTGGGATCTCGTGACCGTCCTGATCGGCGACGCCGCGTTGCTCACCGTCCGCCTGATTGCCGACCTGCTTGACGGCGGTCCTGAGACAATAACGCGGCGGCACTGCTCAAGATTGGCTTTCTGGTCTGGCTCTACATGATCATTACCTGCGCCTTCCTGTACTGGGCGCTGGACGGTGGCGGTCCTCAGGCACGCGCGCTCGGAAGCGCCGGAATTCCCCGATCTCGCCTTCCCTGAGCAGTTCAATCCGGGCGTTGCCAGACCGGGCTGGCGGCCTGCGTTCGCCGACTACCTCTACCTCGGCTTCACGAACTCCACCGCGTTCAGCCCGACCGACGTGATGCCACTCGCCCGGTGGGCGAAGCTGCCATGACCGTCCAGGCGGTCAGTTCCCTCGCCATCCTCGGACTGGTCATTGCGCGGGCGGTGAACATCCTGAAGTGACGTGCCGGGAGCGATCGTTGCTCTGGCCCTGATCGGCGTGGGCTCACCCTTCCGGGGTGATGCCGTCACTGTGCTTGCGTCGTTACGGTCAGGCGGTCTGCCAGTGCCGGACGTCTCACTCTTCGGAGAGGTCACGCAACGATGAGCGTGTTCCCGCCAATTGCGGAGTATGGCTTCCTGTCCAACTGCGAGCAGAACTGCCTGGTTGCGCCAGACGGCTCAGTCGAATGGCTGTGCCTGCCGCGGCCGGACTCCCCCAGCGTATTCGGTGCCCTGCTGGACCGGACAGCCGGCATGTTCAGGCTCGGCCCGAGCAACGCCCGGGTTCCCCAGCACCGCCGTTATGTCCCGGGCACGATGGTGCTGGAAACGACCTGGCAGACCCCGACGGGATGGATGACCGTCCATGACCTGATGGCCATCGGGCCCGTCCGGCACGAGGGAAGACGGCCGGACTATCACCGGGCCCCGGCGGATTTCGGCGCGATCGGTGCGCTCGTCCGGATCGCTACCTGCACGAGCGGCCGGGTCGAAGCCGTCGTGAACTGCGCCCCGCAGTTCAATTACGGGACTACGGGGGGCACCTGGAGCTATCCCGGCGACGGATACGACTCGATGGCCATCGTTGCGCACGAGGGAGACACCCGGCTCCAGCTGTCCGGCAGCATCTCGCTGGGCGTGCTCGGCGCCCGCTGCTATGGCCGCACGACCCTGACCGAAGGGCAGTCCGCGTTCTCGGTCCTGTCCTGGGGCGATGCGCATGTCCCGGCGAGCCAGGACGAGGCGTTCGGTGCCCTGAACACTACGGTCAACTTCTGGCGCAACTGGCTGAGCTCAGCAAGGATCCCCGATCATCCCTGGAAGACCTACCTCGACCGCAGCGCTCTCACGCTGAAGGGCCTGAGCTATGCCCCGACCGGCGCCATCATGGCCGCATCGACCACGTCACTCCCGGAGACGCCGGGCGGGGCGCGTAACTGGGACTACCGGTTCACCTGGATCAGGGACTCGGCGTTCATGCTCCGCTCCCTTTACCGCCTGGGCTTCGACTGGGAGGCGCTTGAATACTGGGGCTTCGTCACTGACGCGGTGAGCGGCGGCGATCTCAACCGGAAGTTCGAACTGCAGATCATGTACGGCATCGGTGGTGAGCGCGACCTGACCGAGCGGACTCTCGACCACCTGTCCGGGTACCAGGGAGCAAGACCGGTCCGGATCGGCAACGGAGCCTGGAATCAGCACCAGCACGACGTGTGGGGAATGATTCTCGACGCTCTGGACGTCCAGTTCCGCAGCGGAGCCGCTGAAATCGTGGCACCGGTGTGGGAAGGCCTGGCGAGTTTCGTCGACGCTGCCCTGGAGCACTGGAAGGAGCCCGACCAGGGGATCTGGGAGGTGCGCGGCGACCCGAAGCACTTCACGGCATCGAAGGTGATGTGCTGGGTCGCGGCCTCGCGCGGCGCCGACCTGGCCGCCGAGCGGGGCAGTGCCGAGCGCGCCAGCCGCTGGCGGGCCGGGGCGGACGAGATCATGGCTGAGGTGCTGGATAAGGGCGTCTCCGATCGCGGCGTCTTCCGGCAGCACTACGAGACCGATGATCTCGATGCCTCGCTGCTGCTGCTGCCGATTATGGGATTCCTGCCTCCCGACGACAAGCGCGTCACCGCGACCGTTCTGGCGATCGCCGACGAGCTGACCAAGGACGGCCTGGTCCTGCGCTACCGGGTCGAAGGCACCGACACCGGATTCGAGGGCGAAGAGGGCACCTTTACCATCTGCTCGTTCTGGCTGGTCAGCGCGCTGGCCATGATCGGGGAAACTGAGCGCGCGCATGCGCTGTGCCAGAAACTCCTGTCGTTCGCCGGACCGTTGCAGCTGTATGCGGAAGAGATCGACACCACGACCGGCCAGCACCTCGGGAATTTCCCCCAGGCGTTCACGCACCTCGCCCTCATTGAGGCAGTATCGCTGCTGATCGACTCGGAACCGGAGCGCAGTTCTGCGCCCGTCATCTGAACCTGCGTAACCCGGACGCAGAGGGTCCTGCGATGACCGCGACCACGGGCACGGCGGCGTCACCACCGCTGACGCAGAAGCGAGAGTTCTGGGTCCTGATGGGGTACGCCGCAGCCTACTCGGCGTGTTCGGCGCATTCGCCGGCCTGGTGTTCATGGGAGTCGTCAGAGTCGGCGGCGAGTGGTATGCCGACGCCGACCCGCGCTGGTTCGGCGGGCACTGGTGGTGGATAGCGGTCACCGCCGCGGCCGGTGTCGTGGTCGGACTACTGCGCCGGATGCTGCACCTGCCCGACCAGATTCCGAGCCTGATAGAGGATCTCACCGGCGGGCACGTTGAAGGCCGCCTGGTGCCCGGCATCGTCGCGGTGTCGGCGGTGTCGCTGATCGGAGGGGCCAGCCTCGGGCCGGAGAAGGCCCTGGGCTCCATGGGCGGCGGCGCAGGCGGCTGGATCGCCCGGCGCCGGGGTCTCGACACCGAGGACTCGAACGCGAACACGCTGTCGGGCTTCGCGGGCGCCTACGGCGGGCTGTTCTCGGCCACGGTGATCGTGGTGATGCTGATCCTGGAGGTCGCGCGGCCCGGCGGCCACCGGTTCACGAAGACGCTTGTCGGCGGAATCGTGGCGTCCAGTGTGTCGTTCGGGATCTACTTCGCGATTGCCGGATCGGTCTTCCTGGACGCCTACCAGGTGCCGCAGTACAAATTCGAGGACTGGCAGCTGCTCGCCGCGGTGCCACTCGGGCTGTTCGCCGCCATCGTGGTGACCGTGCTGGCGGCGGCCATCAGGCTTGCGGCCGGCCTGTTCGGCCGGCTCAAGGTGCCCGGCGTCGCGAAATCGACGCTGGGGGGCCTGCTGTTCGGCATCGTCGGGGTGGCCCTGCCCCTGACCATGTTCACCGGCAGCGCTCAGCTCAAGACGGTACTCAGCGATGCGGGAGCCCTGGGCGTCGGCCTGGTCGTCGCCATCATGATCGCGAAGATGCTCACCTTCGCGATCAGCCAGGAGAGCGGCTTCGTGGGCGGCCCCATCTTCCCGGCGCTGTTCATCGGCGGAACGGCAGGAGTCTTCGTCCATCTGGTGATCCCCGCCGTGCCACTGGGCCTGGCGTTCACCTGCCTCCTCGCCGCGGTTCCGGGTTCACTCGTCGCTGCGCCGTTCTCGATGGTGCTGCTCGCCGCGTTCATGACGCAGGTGGGAGCGCTCCAGACCGCACCCGTGCTGATCGCTGTTATCACCGCCTTCCTGGTGATGGAGGCCGTGAAGTACCGCGTCGCCAGAAAGACGGTGCCTGATGCAGCTGACGATACGGGCCCGCAGCCCGGATGAGCTGCTCATGGGTGCCGCGCTGAGCAACCTTGCCGTGCTCGAGGACGATGATCTCGTCCACCTGATCCAGGCCGTCGAGTTCGTGCGTGATGAGCAGCGTTGTCCGGCCCTCAGTGAGCGCTAGGAGATCGCCGGTCAGCGCGGTCCGGGCCTCGGCGTCCAGGTGCGCGGTCGGCTCGTCGAGGATCATGACGGCGGGATCCGCGAGCAGCGCCCTGGCCAGCGCCAGCCGCTGCCGCTCGCCGCCGGACATTGCAGCTCCGCGTGCCCCGAGGGGAGTGTCCCAGCCGCGCGGCAGCGACTCGATCCAGGGCAGGAGCCGGGCTGAGGCGGCGGCAGCCGCCAGTTCCTGCTCGCTGGCATCGGGCCGGGCCAGCCGGAGATTGTCACCGATGCTGCCCTGAAAGATATGCGGATCCTGGGGGCATCCGCCGATCACCGTCCGGACCGTGTCGGCGGAGTAGGCGGCCAGGTCGGTGCCGTTCAGCGTGACAGTGCCGCCAGCCGGCTCGAGAAAACGGAGCAGCAGCGCCGCCACGGTGGACTTGCCGGCGCCGCTCGGGCCGACGAGGGCGACGCGCCGCCCGGGCGGCAGGTCAAGGTCGAGGCCGTCGAGCACGAGCGGCCCGGCTGGCTCGTACCGGGCTTGCACGCTCGACAGCCTTAGCTGAACGGGGCCGGCCGCCAGCGCCGGGGGCGCCTGCGGCTCCGCGACCGGTTCGGGCGCGTCCAGGATCGCGCTGATCCGGACGGCCGAGGCCCGGGCAGCCCCCAGCTGAAGCGCGGCCGCGGGCATGAGTGTCACTGCCTCGAACGACGCTAGCGCTGTCAGCGTCAGGACCGCGAGCGGCACCCTGGTGAGGGTGCCGTCCCCCACCGCCGCTACCCCGAGCAGGAGCACTCCCCACACAGTGAGCCCGGTCAGTCCCGTACTCAGCCCGCTGCCGAGAGCCATGGCGACTGCCAGCCGCCTGGCCTGCGCAGTCAGCTTTCCGTCCGCCTTGCCGGCGGCCGCGAGCGCAGCCTGCTGGCCGCCGAAGGCCTGGAGTTCCGCTGCACCCGATAGCAGGTCGGTGATGGTCGCGCCGAGCTCGCCGCGGGCAGCTGCCGTCGCCCTCGCCGCGCGCCGTGACGCCGCGACTGCCAGCGCCGGCACCGCGGCGCCCGCGGCCAGCAGCCCGAGAGCCAGCACGCCGGCCGCCGGCCTGAGGATCAGCAGGCAGACGGTCACCGCGCCGGCGCCGACGAGACCGGCCGCCAGCGGCGGGCCGATGCCGCGGATGAACAAGTCCTGCGTCGCGTCCACGTCGCTGACCAGTGCGGCCAGCAGGTCACCGGACCGGAACGCGGCTAGCCCGGCCGGCGCCAGCCGCTCGAGCCGTCGGTAGATGGCGACCCGGATGTCGGCCAGCACGCGGAACGCTACGTCGTGCGATGTCAGCCGCTCGAGATAGCGGAAGACACCCCGGCCGACGCTCAGCGCCCGGACTGCCACCACAGCCGCCGAGATGGCCAGGATGCCCGGATGCTGCGAGGCGCGGGCGAGCAGGAACCCCGAGGTGGCCAGCAGCGCGACACCGCAGCCGGTGGCGGCCGCGCCAGCGAGGACGGAGAGCAGGAGCCTGCCCCGCAGCGGCCGGGCCAGCCGGATCAGGCGCAGCAGCGGCCAGCGACAGGCTGGGCGGCGCGCGAGAGCCTGGCCGCTCATGGCAGCACCGGTGACGGCACCGCCGCAGCCGCGCCCCGGCCTGCTGGCGGCCCGCCGGGTACCGGTGACACCAGCTGCCCGTGCTCCAGCCGGATGGGCCTGCCGCCGCCCGTCCAGCCCTGGCCATGGCTGACCAGGATCACCGTCCGCTCCGCCAGGGCCGTCTCCAGGGCCGTGCCGAGTAGTCCGGCGCTGGCCGGATCCAGGTGAGCTGCGGGCTCGTCCATCAGGAGCAGCGGCGCATCACGCAGGAACGCGCGGGCGAGCGCTATCCGCTGGCGCTGGCCGGCGGACAGCCGCAGGCCGTGCTCGCCGAGCGGCGTGTCGTATCCGGCTGGCAGGTCCTCGATGAAGCCGGCCGCGCCCGCCAGGCCGGCGGCCCGCCGGATCGCGTTCCGGCTCACTGTGCCCTGGCCCAGCGCGATGTTGTCGGCCGCCGTGCCGCTGAACAGGTAAGGGCGCTGCGGCACCCAGGCGATCTGGGAGCGCCACTGCTCGACATCCGTAGCGGCCAGGCCGACGGCGCCGTCCCGCCGAGCCAGCTCGATGGTCCCGGCAGTCGGCGCGACGAACCGCAGAAGCACGGCGAGCAGCGTGCTCTTGCCCGCGCCGCTTGGCCCGCTGACCACGATCCGGTCTCCCGGCGCGATCGTGAGGCTTACCCCGTCCAGAGCGGGTCGATCCCGGCCGGGATAGACGACGCTGACCCCGGCCAGCCTGATCTCCTGCGCCCGCAGGTCGGCCCGGGCACTCTTGTGGCCAGGAATGTGCCGGGCTCCTGCCGCGCGCTCATCCGGCACCGCGGTGTCCAGGATCTCGAAAGCGCGTCCGGCCGCGGCCGCGCCTTCCATGCTCGCGTGAAACTGCGCGCCCACTGCCCGCAGCGGCAGGAAAGCCTCCGGGGTGAGCAGCAGCACCAGCAGCGCGGTCTCGTACCCCAGGTGGCCGTACAGCAGCCGGAGCCCGACCTCGACGGCCACCAGCGCGGTTGCGACAGCCGCCGACAGTTCCAGCACCAGTGCGGACAGAAACGCCACCCGCAGGGTGGACATGGTTGCAGCACGATAGTCATCGGTGACCTTCGCGATCACCTCTTCCTGCACGCGGGCACGGCCGAAGATCTTCAGGGTCGGCAGGCCCTCGACCACGTCGAGGAAGTGGCCGGCAAGCGCTGCCAGCAGTCTCCACTGCTGCCGCGTCTGGGCTTTTGTGTGCCAGCCGATCAGGACCGCGAACACCGGGATCAGCGGCAGTGTCAGGGCGATGACCACCGCCGAGATCCAGTCCGCGGCCGCCACCCTGATCAGGACGGCGGCAGGCACCAGCACCGCGAGCGCAAGCTGCGGCAGGTAGCGGGCAAAATACGAGTCCAGCCCGTCCAGGCCCCTCGTGCTGAGCGCCGTGATCTCCCCCGCTCGCTGGTCCGTCAGCCACAGCGGACCCAGCCGCAGAGAGCGAGCAATCAGCGCCCGGCGCAGCTGCGACTTCACCGCCGCGGCGGCGCGGAGCGCGGTCACCTCGCCGCCATAGCCGACTAGCGCGCGGCCCGCCATCACGAGCAGCAACGCGGCGAGCGTTCCGGACAGCACGGCAACTCCCCCGCCGCGCGCGGCAGCGGCGAGCGCCCGGGCAAGAAGGCCGGCCTGGGCCAGGATCAGGCCGGCGCTGGCCAGCCCGAGGGCGATGGTCACCACCAGCTGAGCGCGTGCTGCCCCGGCGTAGCGCAGCAGCCGCCGGTCGACCGCGCGGGCGCTGCTCGGCGTCCCCATGCGATGAGCTTGCGTCCGAACCCGCGCCGGGTGGTTCACCCCGGCGGGGTGATCCCCGGCCCGGCGATAGCTAGTCAGGCATCGCTCGCGGCGCGCGGATGCAGCAGGGGGAACTGGATGGCGAGGAAGCTATGGATGATGTGCAGTGCCTGCTCCGGCGGAATCGCCGCGTCGGGATCTTCCGGCAGGCCGTCGATCTGGATGTCGTTCTGCCGGGCGTAAGCCCGGATCCCGCTGAAGACGGCTTTGCCCAGGGTAGACAGGGCCTGCCCCACGCCAAGCGCATTCTGGATGTACTCCGGCACCGGCTGCGGGTCCGGCACTGGCCACGTCCTTGGGTCTCGCGGGGCGTCGAGGGTGAAAGCGTGCGAGAACGTCCGGGCGGCGGCGTCGCGTCCCGTCAGCGGATCTCCCAGTCCCCACTGCGCACGCAGCGTGGCGATCAGCGAGGTGTGCCGGTACTCGTCGTTAAATACCTCGCCTTCGGCTACCCAGGGTGACACCAGAATGGCCGGGACGCGGTAGCCAGAGCGGTCGAAGGCGAACCCCAGCTGGCCGGGCGGAGCGGACGGGTCGGGCGGGGGCACCGGGCCGGGCGGCACGTGGTCGTAGGTGCCGCCTGGTTCGTCCCAGCCGATCAGCAGCGCGGTGTTCCAGACGTTGGTCCCGGCCGGGGACTGCATCCCCTTGTAGGCGTTGTAGATCCGGGCCAGGAACGCCTCGCCGGCCAGGATCGACGAGGGCGGGTCGAGGCCGGGGATCACGATGCCGTGCCCGAGAGCGCGGGCGGCAGCGGGATGGTAGTCGCCGTGGCCGAGGAGCAGGCACGGCTCAATGAACGAGAAGTCGGGCAGGCCGCTCTGGCCGCGTCAGCCTCGAACTCGGAGAACGGCACGAAATGCGTAGCGAACCGGTCCTTCAGCCGCGGGTAGTGGATAAGGCCGGTCATAGAGAATCGGTCCGGCTCGTTGACGTAGACCTTCCAGGTCTTGCCGTGCTGCTCCAGCCGGTTGAAGATCGTCTCGGCAGTGTTGCCGGTCAGCCAGTTCATGACCGGCTGGTTCACCACCAGCCCCGACGATGACGCTGCGGTCCAGAACGACCGGTTGGTGAACGTCTGCGACGGCACCTCGCAGAACCAGTGGTCGAACACGCCGAACCCGCGGGCCAGCCCGCTGAGCACCGGGGTCTGCTCCGGCGTGAATCCGGTCATCACCTGCGAGTACTCCTCGCAGGTGGGCTGGCGGCCCAGTTCCGCAGTCAGCGTGCTGATGTAGTCGGTGACAAAGCCGTCCATCGTCGGCACCTGGCCGGGCTCAGGAGCGTTGTACGGCGCGGAGATCTCCTCGCCCAGCTTGAACCGGTTCGCCTCGCTGAGGATGTTGTACAGCTGGGTGTTGGTATGCGGGTACTCCTCCCCGGTGTCCGGGTTGGGGCTGTCCATGTCGGTGGCGACCGTGTACGGAACCACCTTGCGGTCGGCGCCGTGCTCGGCCCACTCCGGGATCGGATTGGACAGGTCCTTGCCGAGCACGCCGTCGAAGGTCTTGCCGTCCCCCGGCCCGTACAGACGGCCCAGGACGTTGTCCAGCGACCGGTTCTCGAACACGACCACGATCACGTGATCCAGTGCGCCGTCCCTGCTCTGCTCCGGCATCCTGAGCCTCCGTCGGTGGTGACTGGATATCCCGTCCGGGCGCTGCTCGGCGGCCCTTTTGCAAGAAGCCTGCCGCCGACCCCGCCGCGTGGTTCACCCGGCCGGGGTGATGTTCGGCCGGCTGCCAGGGCGAAGCCTTTCTGACGGACACTGAGTTCAGATGGAGGATCGCCCGATGCCTGACTTTCATGCCGAGCTGGCGCGCAACAGCTGCGAAGCAGGCGGTCGCCGACTTCGTCGCCGCCGTCACCTCCCCTGACTCGCCGGACTTCGTACCCGAGCAGGACCGCGTGGCGGTGTTCGACAACGACGGCACGCTGTGGACCGAGCAGCCGCTGTACGCCCAGCTTGCCTTCGCGATCGACCGGGCGGCCGAGCTCGGCCAGCCCACCAGCCTCGAGAAGCTGCACGCGGGCGGGATGGCGGCCCTGGCCGAACTGGTGACCCTCACCCACGCCGGCATCACGACCGATGAGTTCGACGCGATCTGCCGGAGCTGGCTGTCGTCAGCCCGGCACCCGCGGTTCGGCCGGCCGTACCAGGCGCTGGTGTACCAGCCGATGCTGGACCTGCTGGCCGTGCTGCAGCAGCAACGGCTTCTCCTGCTGGATCTTCTCCGGCGGCGGCACGGATTTCATGCGGAGCTGGGCAACCGGCGTTTACGGGCTGGCGCCGCACCGGATCATCGGCAGCGTCGGGGAGACTGACTTCCGCATCGCCGATGGTGCCGCGGAGCTCCTCAAGGGCAGCACCATCCAGGTCATCAACGACGGACCGCAGAAGCCGAGCTCGATCCACCGGCACGTCGGGCAGCGCCCGATCCTGGCCGCCGGGAACACCGACGGCGACCTGGCCATGCTCCAGTGGACTGCCGGCAGTCCGCACCGGACCCTGGAGCTGGTCGTGCACCACACCGACGGCGAGCGGGAGTATGCCTACGACCGCGACCCGATCCTCGGCAGCGGCACAGGTCAGATCCTCGCCGCCGCGGCCGAGCACGGCTGGACCGTCATCGACATGGCCGCCGACTGGGCGAGCATCCACGCCGCCGGCTGAAGCCGCGGCAGCGCGGCTTAGCCGCGGTGGCGGCACCGCCGGCGACCGGGCCCAGCACCACGACTACGTCGCCGTCCTGCGGGCCCGGTGATCCGGACTGCGTGACGGCCGCGAGCTGACCGTCGGCGCGGACGAGGAACAGCAGGTCCGCCGCAGGTGCCGTGCATGCCGTCAGCGGGCCGCGCGCTGATCCGGTCACCAGCCTGATAGCGCTCGCTGACCGCCGGCCTGGTCAGGCCGGCTCCGAACAGGATCTCCCCCGTGGTGTACGGCGCGACGACGCCGTGACTGCGCTCCGCTGGCGCCAGCCGGTACACGCGGCCCTCGACGCTGTCAGCCAGCAGCACCGAGGCCAGCGCGTTGAAATCATCCTCCTCCGTGAGCAGCAGCACGGCCGTGATTCCCTCCAGCCGCGCGCCGCGGCCGGTGGCGGCCGCGAGCAGCTCACCCGGCGCCAGTTCCAGCCCGGCCCGCCGTGATCTCGGCGCGCTGCTCATCGAGGCCTGCCCACATCACCACGTCCAGGCCCGCGGACTGCAGGGCCCGGCCGAGGTCGATCACCCACGCCCCGCCGCCGACCAGAAGCGGCCTGGCGCCGCGCCGGCCGGCTGACGTGCAGGCGCCGGGCCACCGGCGTCGCGGTCAGGCCGTACAAGGTCACCGTCACCACGATGACGACGAACGTGACCGGCAGGATCTTCGCGGCGCCGCCGATGCCCTTGGCGACGAGGCCGGCCGCGAACGTGGACGCCGTAGCGGCTGCCACGATGCCGCGCGGGGCCATCCAGCCGATGAACGCGCGCTCGCCGCTGCTCAGGTCCGTCCGCAGGGTGGCAGCAAAGGCGGCGATGGGCCTGGCCGCGACCACGAGCACGGCGATGAGGGCAAGCGTGGGCAGCAGCAGATGGCGCAATGACTGCGGGGTAACAGTAGCCGAAATGGAAATGAACAGAATGCCAATAATAAGCTGCACCAATGTCTCGAAGAATGGCCGCCGCGCCGGGATGTCAAAACCGCGCCGGTTGGCCAGAGCGAGCCCCATGGAAATCGCCGCGATGAGCCCGGTGTCCGGGCGAACCGCGTCGCATGCCGCTGCCACCGCGATCACGGTCGCCAGTTGCGCGGTGGTGCCGAGGATCTCGCCGACGTCGAGCTTGCGCAGCAGCAGCCAGAGCAGCACGGTACCGATCAGGCCGCCAGCCAGGCCGACGGCGACGCTGAGCAGAAACTGCCCGACCTGACTGCCCGGTCCCCGGTGGGTGCTCGCGCTGACGGCGTGGAACACCAGCGCGCCGAGAATCCCGCCGACCGGGTCGATCAGTGACCCTTCCCAGATCAGGACCTGCTGCAGCCGTTCTGCCGGCCGGACGAAACTGAGCAGCGGGCCCACGACTGTCGGCCCCGAGACGACCAGGATGATCCCGAGCATGACCGCCGCGCCGCGCGACATTCCGAGCAGCGGCGCGGCCACGGCGGCAGCCAGTATCCAGGTGATCAGGACGCCGAGCACGATCAGGCGGATCACGACCGTGCGGACGTGACCGGCCAGCTTCCGCAGATTGAGGCTCAGGCCCGCGTCGTACAGGATGACCGCCACCGACAGCGACACCAGCGGCTCGAACGCCGGGCCGAGCAGGCGCTCGGGGTTGACGTCGGTCGTCAGCGCGCCCGCGACGAAGCCGGCTGGCAGCAGCACGATGATCGCCGGGATGCGCAGCCGGCCCGCCAGTACCTGGGAACCGGCAGCGAGAAACAGAATCAGCCCGACCCCGACAAGGATCTGGTTTGTCGTCAATTCCCGCCTCCGATAACGGGGCCTGCAATTACCTCGGCTACCACGGTGATCGAAGCTGACTGGGTCATCATCACCCGCCGGAGGTGATGAGCCGGCATTTACCGGCCGGGTAGAAATGGCGTGCGACGATGCAATCGACGGCGGTGCACCGAAACAGTGACAGGAGCTGGCCATGAGCGCTGAGCGGGAACGGGTGGCCGGCTTCGGCCGTCTGGAGGACGGGCTGCGGCAGGCCGGTGACTGGTACCGGTGGGGGCCGTATGTCAGCGAGCGGCAGTGGGGCACCGTCAGGGAGGACTACAGCGCGGACGGCGAGGCCTGGGACTACCTGCCGCATGATCAGGCCCGGTCGCGGGCGTACCGGTGGGGCGAGGACGGGCTGGCCGGCTTCTGCGACATCGAGCAGCGGCTGTGCCTTGGCCTGGCGCTGTGGAACGGGAAGGATCCGATCCTGAAGGAGCGGCCGTTCGGGCTGACCGGCGCGCAGGGCAATCACGGCGAGGACGTCAAGGACTACTGGTGGTACCTCGATGCGGTGCCGAGCCACGCCTGGAACCGGTGGCGCTACCACTACCCGCAGGCGGAGTTCCCCTATCAGGACCTCGTCGACCAGAACGGGGCGCGCAGCCGCGAGGAGCCCGAGTACGAGCTGCTCGATACCGGGGTCTTCGATGACGACCGGTACTGGATCGTCGAGGTGCATTACGCCAAGGCCAGCCCGGACGATCTCCTGATGGCCGTTCAGGTGACCAACGCCGGGCCGGAGGCCGCGACCCTCCATGTCCTGCCGACAGCCTGGTTCCGCAACACCTGGTCCTGGGATGCCGGCGCGCCCGAGGCCGGGCGATGCGGGCAGCGGGCGAGTCGGCAGTGCTGATCGACCACCCGTTCCTCGGCGCGCTCGAGCTGATCGCCGGGCCGGCACCGGACGGAACGCAGCCGGCGGCGGTGTTCTGCGAGAACGAGACGAACACGGCCCGCCTCTTCGGTGCCGACCCGCTCACGCCGTACCCGAAAGACGGCATCAACGATCACGTCGTCAGCGGCGCGGCCACTGTCAACCCCGATCGGACCGGCACTAAGGCCGCGTTCTGGTACCGGGTCACCGTGCAGCCTGGCGCTACCGCTGAGCTGCGGCTGCGGCTCCGGCCGGCGCCAGCGAAAGCGGTCACCGCGAAGGCAGCCGCGGCTCGCGCAGCGGCCGGCCTCGGCGCCGGTTTCGGCACGGTCATGGCGGGGCGGCGGGCCGAAGCCGACGAGTTCTACGCTGAGCTCACCCCGGCCACGGCGAGCGGCGACGAGGCGATGGTGATGCGCCAGGCCTTCGGCGGGATGCTGTGGAGCAAGCAGCTGTATTACTACGACGTCAGCCGGTGGCTGGACGGCGACCCGACCCAGCCGACCCCGCCGTCGCAGCGGCTGACCGGGCGCAACTCGCGATGGCGCAACTTCAACGCCTTCGACATCATGTCCATGCCGGACAAGTGGGAGTACCCCTGGTTCGCCGCCTGGGATCTGGCCTTCCACACCGTCGCCCTTGCGCACGTGGACCCCGCGTTCGCCAAGTACCAGCTAGTCCTGCTGTGCCGGGAGTGGTTCCAGAATCCGAACGGAGCGCTGCCGGCGTACGAGTGGGATTTCGGCGACGTGAACCCGCCGGTGCAGGCGTGGGCCGCGCTGGAGCTGTTCGCGATCGACGGCGGCCGCGATCTCGACTTCCTGAGCCGCGTCTTTGACAAGCTGCTGGTCAACTTCACCTGGTGGGTGAACCTCGAGGACAAGGTCGGCAACAACGTATTCGAGGGCGGCTTCCTCGGGCTGGACAACATCGGCCCGATCGACCGGTCGCACCTGCCCGTCGGCGGCATCCTGGAGCAGTCCGACGCAACCGGCTGGATGGGCTTCTATGCCATCGCGCTGGCTGGCATCGCCGCCGTCCTGAACCGGTCCGGCCAGCGGCCGGCCAATGACCTCGTGCTGAAGTTCCTTGAGCACTTCGCCGCCATCCGCACGGCCCTGGACAGCCAGGGGCTGTGGGACGAGAACGACGGGCTGTACTACGACAAGCTCGTGACGCCCTCCGGGGAGGCCGTGCCGGTGCGGGCCCGCTCGATGGTGGGCATCATCCCGGTGCTCGCCGCCGCCGTCGTCGACGGGACCGATCTCCAGCATGCGCTGGTGATGGGCAAGCAGTTCGCGGACTTCCTGGGCCAGGAGGGCTTCACCGAGACCGGCAAGCTGCGCGAGCTCGGGCTGCTGCGCGGAGCGCCGGGGCACGAGCGGCTGCTGCTCAGCCTGGCCGGCCCGGCGCGGCTGGAGCGGCTGCTCGGCAGGCTCTTCGACGAGGGCGAGTTCCTGTCCCCGCATGGCCTGCGCGCGCTGTCGGCCTGGCATCGTGAGTATCCCTACGAGCTCAGCGTCGAGGGAGTCAGCGCCAGCATCGACTACGAGCCGGCCGAGTCTACTACCGCGATGTTCGGCGGCAACTCCAACTGGCGGGGCCCGGTCTGGTTCCCGCTGAACTACCTGGTCATCAGCGTGCTGGAGCGCTACCACCGGTTCTTCGGCGACGAGCTGACGATCGAGTACCCGACCGGGTCGGGCAGGCAGCTCACCCTCGATCTGGTCGCGAACGACCTGTCCGACCGGCTGATCTCGATCTTCACCCGTTCCCCGGACGGCCGGAGGCCGTGTTTTGGCGGGAACGAGCGGCTGCAGACCGACCCGGCCTGGCACGACAACCTGGTCTTCAGCGAGTACTTCCACGGTGACAACGGCGCCGCGATCGGCGCCGCTCACCAGACGGGCTGGACCGGCCTGATCGCCGACGTGATCCGCCGCCGCCACGGCGCTGTGCGCTCGGTCGGCGACATCCTCCGGCTCATCGGCGAGGAGCCGGCGCGATGACCGCCCGCGCTCGCGGCGCGCGCGGACCGCGCTGCCGGGAAGCCAGTTCCCGCTGGGCGCGACGATCACCGGCGGCGGAACGAATTTCGCCGTGGCCTCTGGCGTCGCCGACGGGATAGTGCTCTGCCTGTTCGACCAGACAGGTACCGAGACCCGGATCCCGCTGCAGGACTGCGACGCTGGCACCTGGCACGCCTTCGTGCCGGGCGTCGGAGCCGGGCAGGCGTACGGCTACCGGGCCACCGGCCCCTACGATCCCGCTCGCGGGGTGCGCTGCAACCCGGCCAAGCTCCTGCTCGATCCCTACGCGCGGGCCATCAGCGGGACCGTCAGCTTCGGGCCCGAGGTGCTCGGCTACGCCGGCGGCGACCCCGACGTGCCCAGCACCCTCGACTCGGCCGGGAAGGTACCGCGCAGCCTGGTCGTCGACGACACCTACAGCTGGAGCGATGACGCCCGGCCCCGCTACCGGTACGCGGATACGGTCATCTACGAGGCTCACGTCAGGGGCTTCACCATGCGTCACCCGGAGGTGCCGCCTGAACTGCGCGGAACCTACGCCGGGCTCGGGCACGAGGCTGCGATCGGCCACCTGCTCGACCTCGGTGTCACCGCTGTCGAGCTGCTGCCGGTCCATGAGAGCGTGCCCGAGTCATTCCTGGTGCAGCGAGGGCTGACGAACTACTGGGGCTACAACACGATCGGGTATTTCGCGCCGCACCAGCTCTACTCGGCGGAGGTCAGGGCCGGGCGACCCGGCGGCCAGGTCGCCGAGTTCAAGGCCATGGTCGACGCCCTGCACTCCGCCGGGCTCGAGGTGCTGCTCGACGTCGTGTTCAACCACACCGCGGAGGCAGATCAGCACGGGCCGACGCTGTGTCACCGGGGCCTGGATAATCCCGCCTACTACCGGCTCGACCCAGCTGACCCGCGCGGCTACGTTGACACGACGGGCTGCGGCAACTCGCTGAACGTCGGCGACCCGCTGACACTCCAGCTGATCATGGACTCGCTGCGCTACTGGCTGACCGAGATGCGAGTCGACGGGTTCCGGTTCGACCTCGCGCCGACCCTCGCCCGCCAGGACGGCGAGTTCGAGAAGAGGTCGGCGTTCCTCGACATGGTCTCCCAGGATCCCGTCGTGTCCAGGGCCAAGCTCATCGCCGAACCGTGGGACGTCGGCCAGCTGGACAGCTACGACCTCGGCGGATTTCCGGCAGCATGGCGGGAGTGGAACGGTAAGTACCGCGACACCATGCGGGACTTCTGGCGCAGCCACCCGGTCGGCATCGGCGAGTTCGCGTCCCGGTTCTGCGGGTCCGCCGACCTGTATGGCGGCGCCGGGCGCAGGCCGACGGCGTCGGTCAACCTGGTCACCGTCCACGACGGCTTCACCCTGCGCGATCTCGTCTCCTACAACGACAAGCACAACGAGGCGAACGGCGAGTCGAACCGGGACGGGACCAGCGACAACCGCTCGTGGAACTGCGGCGCCGAGGGCCCGACCAGACGACGCTGCCGTACTCGCGCTGCGGGGCCGCCAGTCCCGCGCTATCCTCACCACCCTGCTGCTGTCGTTCGGGATCCCCATGGTCCTCGGCGGCGACGAGATCGGCCGCACCCAGCAGGGCAACAACAACGCCTACTGCCAGGACAACGAGATCGCCTGGCTCGACTGGTCGGAGCCTGACGCCGAGCTGCTGGAGTTCACCAGGCGGCTGGTCGGCTTCCGCAAGCGCCACCCGGTATTCCGCCGCCGCCGGTTCCTCGCCGGAGCCGAGGCGTCGAGAGCTGCGGTGGTACACGCCCGGCGGCGCCGAGATGACGGGCGCGGACTGGTCGGACAGCAGCGCGCTCGCCATTGCGCTGTACCTCGACGGATCCGACGACCCGGACCGCGCCGCTGACGGTACGCCGCTGCTCGACGACGACTTCCTGGTCCTGGTCAGCGCCTGGTGGGAGCCGCTCGACTTCACGCTTCCGTCCACCAGGGCGCAGGCGGCCTGGAAGGTCGAGATCGACTCCTACGACTCCGGCCCGCCACCCGCCGCGGCCGGGCCGCTGCTGGCAGCCGATCACATCACCGTCAGGCCGCGCTCGATCGTTGTCCTTGGCTCACGCCAGCCGGTCCGTTAGGTGCTCGCCGACGCGGATGGCGTTCGCCATGGCGGTCAGCGCCGGGTTCACGGCTCCGATGCTCGGGAAGAAGCTGGTGTCGACCACGTACAGGTTGTCGAGCTCGTGCGCCTTGCAGTTGACATCGAGCACTGAGCTGGCCGGATCGGTGCCGAACCGGCAGGTACCTGACTGGTGCGCAACGCCGGCGACCGGCACGTCCATGCTGGCGTAGAAGTTCTTGCCGAGGACATGGTGGGCGGCGATCCCGACGTGGTTCAGCACCTTCCTGAGCTCGGCGTACAGGCCGTCGGCCTCAGCGTCGTTCGTCTGCCGGTAGGCCAGGTGCACGCGGCCGTCTGAGTCGACGGTGACGCGGTTGTCCGGCCTCGGAATGTCCTCCGTCGTCAGCCAGAAGTCCACCGCATGCCGGGCGACTTCCTCGAGGCTGAATTTCGGGGCCAGCCTGGTCAGCGCCGGCTCCTCGCCCTTCATGGCCATGGCGTTGGACTTGCCGAGCATCTGAATGTTGCCGAGCGGCCACTCGTGCCCGTTCCCGCTGAAGTAAAAGTCATTCAGGCCGAGAGTCTTCTGGAAGACCGTCTCGTTGGCCTCCTTGTCCAGCGCCACGATCGCCTTGCTGTTGTGGTACATGTAGTTCCGGCCGACCTGGCCGGACCCGTTCGCGAGGCCGTCCGGGTGCTGGTCGGAGGCTGACCGGAGCAGGATCCTGGCGCTGTTGGCGGCGCCCGCAGAGACCACGACGATGTCGCCCTCGTAGAACTCCGTGCTCCCGCCGCGGCTGACCTGCACGCGGCTGACTGTCCGCCCGGACGGATCGGTTTCGAGGCGCTCCACCTCGGCGTTGACCAGCAGCGTCACGTTCGGCTGGTCCAGGAGCGGGCGGACGGCAATCACATCCGCGTCGGACTTGGCGTGCACCATGCACGGGTAGCCGTCACACCAGGCGCAGCGAACGCACGCACTCAGCGGCCGGGTCGCCTCGTTCAGCAGGATGCCCACCGGCGCATGGAACGGGTGGTACCCGCCGGCGGCCAGCGCGTCGGAGATCTGCTGGACTCGCGGCTCATGCGAGACCGCGGGCCACGGATACTCCCTCGAGCAGTGGCCTTCGGTGGGATCCTCGCCATGCGCACCGTGCACCTGGTACAGCCACTCGGCCTTCGTGTACCAGGGCTCGAACTCGTCGTAACTCAGCGGCCAGGCCGGCGACAGGCCGTCGGCATGCTGGATCTCGCCGAAGTCGCCGGGGCGCAGCCGGTAGAGCGCGGCCCCGTAGAGCTTCGTGGCGCCACCGACGTAGTAATGCACCTGCGGCTGGAACGGCTTGCCGTCGGCGTCGTACCACGTTTCGGGTGACATGTACCGGCCGTCCACGAAGACCGAGCCGGGATCCCAGTTCGCGGTCTCCCGTGGCAGGAAATCGCCTCGCTCGAGCAGCAGTATCCGCTTGCCCGAGGGGGCCAGGGTGTGCGCGAGCGTGCCTCCGCCCGCGCCGGTGCCGACGATTATCACGTCATAGTGCTCAGTCACACAGTCACGATGGCGCCCGGATTGCCCGGGCGGATCACCCCTGAGGGATGATGTCCGGCCGCCCCGGAACGACGACAGTAACGGTCAACGACCAACTCGTCCGGGGATGGTGCCATGTCCACGAGCACGCAGAACAACAGCAGCTGGCCGCAAGTCAGGTCTGGCCCGATCATTACCGGTGGCTCGCTCGTCGCCGTCGGCGGGCTGATCGTGCTGGCGGGTCTCGCCGTCGGCGGCTTGCACCTGCTTCATGCCACCCGCCAGTGGGTCGAGGAGATGGAGGTGCCCCCGAGCGAGCTGGCCAAGATCAAATGGGCACAGGCCAAGTCCGCCGCGGCGGCAGGAACCGCCGCCTGGCAGAACGGGGTCGCAGGCGCACGCTGTCACCGGCTCGTAGCCAGGCGGGCCGTTCCTGACGCCAGGGGATGAGATGAGCGAACGTCGACCTTGCGCGGTGGCAGTTCGCGTTCACGTCGATCAACCACTTCCTGTTCGTTCCCATCACGATCGGGCTTGCCTTCCTCATCGCGCTGCTGCAGACCGCCTGGTATCGCAGCAAGCGCGATGAGTACTTACGCCTGACGAGGTTCTTCGGCACGCTGCTGGTCATCAACGTCGCCATCGGCGTGGTGTCCGGCATCGTGCAGGAGTTCGAGTTCGGGATGAACTGGGGGGCGTACTCCCGGCTGGTCGGCAACATCTTCGGCGCGCCGCTGGCCATGGAAGGACTGGCCGCTTTCTTCCTGGAGTCCACGTTCCTCGGGCTGTGGCTGTTCGGCTGGGACAAGCTGTCCCGGCGGGTGCACCTGGCGACCATCTGGCTGGTCGCGTTCGGCTCGGTGCTGTCGGCGGCGTTCATCATGGCCGCCAACTCCTGGATGCAGCACCCGGTCGGCTACCGGATGGTCCACGGGAAGCCGCAGCTCAACGACATCTGGGCGCTGCTCACCAACCCCGTGTTCGTCTGGGGATACTCGAAGGTGCTGCTGGCGTCACTGGTGACCGGCGCCGCCGTGATGCTGGCGGTGTCCGCCTGGCAGCTGCGCCGCGGCGGCGAGGCCGCCGTGTTCGTCCGGTCGGCCCGCCTCGCGCTGATCGTGCTGGTGCCGTCGATTCTGTTCACCATGCTGGTCGGCGACGAGCTCGGCGTCATCGAGGCCACCTACCAGCCGATGAAGATCGCCGCCGCCGAGGCGCAGTGGACCACCTGCCAGCCGTGCTCGTTCTCGCTGATCCAGATCGGCGGCGGCAACAACGACCACACCCCGACCCAGATCCTGGCGATCCCGCACCTGCTGTCCCTGCTGGCCACCAACCACTGGAACGGCAAGGTCATCGGCCTCAGCCCGCTGCAGTCCCAGTACGCCGCCAAGTACGGCGCCGGGAACTACGTGCCCAACGTGTTCATCCAGTACTGGTCGATGCGGGTGATGGCCTACGCGGGGGTTCTGGTCCTCCTGCTCGGGCTCTGGGGCCTGTGGCTGCTCCGGCGCAAGAAAGTGGCCACGTCCCGGCTGTTCCTGTGGGTGGCGGTCTGGGCGGCCGTGCTCCCGTTCCTGATGAACACGGCCGGCTGGCTGCTGACCGAGAGCGGCCGGCAGCCGTGGATCGTGCAGGGCATCATGCTGACCAGGAACGGGATCTCGGCTTCCGTCAGCACAGCTGATATCGCGATCAGCCTGGCGGCGTTTGTCCTGCTGTACGCGGCGCTGGGAACAGCCGACCTGCTCCTCATGCTGCGGTACTCGCGCGAGCAGCTGCCGCCGGCGCGCACCGCGGCCGATCAGGACGCGCCGGTTCCGGCCGTCCGGTACTGAGGCCGCGATGACACTCCTGCCGTTCTGGTTCATCATCATCACGGTTCTGTGGACTGGCTTCTTCGTCCTCGAAGGCTTCGACTTCGGCGTCGGCATGCTGCACAACGCCGTCGGCAGGGACGAGCCGGAGCGCCGGGCTGCCATCAACACCATCGGGCCGCTCTGGGATGGCAATGAGGTCTGGCTGATCGTGGCCGGCGCTGCCATCTTCGCCGCGTTTCCCGGCTGGTACGCAACCATGTTCTCCGGCTTCTACCTCGCGCTCGTGCTGCTGCTCGCGTCACTCATCGTGCGGGGAGTGTCGTTCGAGTACCGCGGCAAGCGGGACGCGATCCGGTGGCGCCGCACCTGGGACGTCCTGCTGACGGCAGGCAGCCTGCTGGCCCCGCTGCTGATCGGCGTCGCGCTGGGCGACCTGCTGCACGGGCTGCCGATCAACTCCAGCCAGAATTACACCGGATCGTTCTGGGACCTGCTGCAGCCCTACGCGCTGCTGACCGGGATCACCCTGGTCCTGATCTGCCTGCTGCACGGCGCGACGTTCCTGTCCCTGAAGACCACCGGTGACATGCGCGAGCGGTCCGGCCGGCTGGCCCGGCGGGTGGCTCCGCTGACCGGCGCTGCCGTGGTGGCCTTCGTCATCTGGACACATGTGACGGCCCGCAGCACCTTCTTCCTCAACCCCATCGAGCTGCTCGCGGTGCTAGCCGTCATCGCCGCGATCTGGCTGGTCCACGAGCGGCGCGATGGCTTCGCGTTCGCCGCGACCACGGTGACGATGGCCGCGTGCATCGTGTCGATCTTCACCGGCCTGTATCCGAACGTGATGGTGTCCAGTACCAGCCCGGCCTACAACCTGACGGTGCACAACACCGCGTCCGGCGCCTACTCGCTGAAGGTCATGACAGTCGTGGCCGTCATCCTCCTGCCCGTCGTCCTGGCCTATCAGACCTGGACCTATTACGTATTCCGGCGGCGGGTCAGCCGGGGTGACTTCGAGCCGGACCACGGCCCGGCCGCACCGGACGGCAGCCAGCCGGAGCCGCCCGCACAGCGAAGGACAGCACCAATCAGCGACCGGCTCCGGCCGGAAGAGGAGCAGACATGACGGCCAACTCAGTCGACGCGCTGGTAATCTTCGGCGCCACTGGTGACCTGGCAAAAATAGAGACCTTCCCGGCACTCGTGGGCCTGGTCGAGCGCGGCGTGCTCGACGTGCCCGTCATCGGCGTCGCGAAGAGCGGCTGGGGACTGCCGCAGTTCCGCGACTACGCCGAAGCCTCGCTGCGGCTCAACAAGATGGACCCGGGCAGCGCCGCCGCGCAGAAGATGCTCGGGCTGCTGCGCTACGTCGACGGGGACCTCGACGACGATGCCACCTACAAGGCGATGTCGGACGCCGTCGGCACTGGCACCAGGGTGCTGTTCTATCTCGAGGTGCCGCCGCCGCTGTTCGGGCGCATCGCGCACGGTATCGCGACGGCCGGCCGGGCCAAGGACGCCCGCGTGATGGTGGAAAAGCCGTTCGGGACTGACCTCGCCAGCTCGCGCGCAGCTCAACGACACCATGCATCAGTACTTCCCGGAAGAGGCGCTCTTCCGGGTCGACGACTGGCTGGCCTTTGACCCGGTCGAGAACGTGCTCTTCGCCCGGTTCGCGAACTCCATCTTCGAGCCCCTGCTCAACCGCACCTACGTGGAGCGCATTCAGATCACGATGGCCGAGGCGTTCGACGTCGCTGACCGCGGGAGGTTCTACGACCGGACGGGCGCCATCCGCGACGTGGTTCAGAACCACATGCTCCAGGTCCTGGCCACCGTGCTCGCCGACCCGCCGGACGGCGCGGGCCTGGCGTCCTGGCGGGACGCGAAGTCCCGTGTGGTCGCCGCGCTGCGGCCCCTGACTCCGGACGACACCGTCCGGGGCCAGTACGACGGCTACCACGATGTGGACGGCGTCGACCCGAAATCGACCACGGAGAGCTACGTCGCAGTGCGGCTCGCCGCCGACACCTGGCGCTGGGCCGATGTGCCGATCCTGATCCGGGCCGGCAAGTGCATGCCCGTCACCGCCACCGAGATCGACATCCGCTTCCGGCGCCCGCCGCACGACGTGTTCGGCATCGCTCCGTTCACGGTCGCCAACTCGCTGCGCTTCCGGGTCTGGCCGGAGACAGCCGTCAGCCTCGATGTGGCCGGCAAGAAGCCAGGTGCCGGACTGGAACCGGTGCTGGAGGAACTCGCGTTCGCCGGCCAGGAAGGCTCGGACATGCGCCCCTACGACCGCCTCATCGGCGCGGCCCTGGACGGCGACCGCTGGCTGTTTGCCCGGCAGGACACCGTCGAGGCCGCGTGGCAGGTCGTGGATCCGGTTCTCGGGGACGTCACGCCGGTGCATCCGTACGCCAGGGGCAGCTGGGGTCCGGCCGAGGCCGCGAAGCTGCTGGCAGGCCGCGATACCTGGCACGACCCGACTGCCTGAGCGACGAACCGGAGCAGGCTATGACTGACGAATCCCGCCAGCGCCGGGTGGTGATCGTGGGCGGCGGCTTCGCCGGCCTGTTCGCGGCGCGGACGCTGAAGCGCAGCAACGTCTCAGTGACCATCATCGATCGTTCCCAGCACCATGTCTTCCAGCCGCTGCTGTACCAGTGCGCGACCGGAATCCTGTCCGAGGGCAAGATCGCGACCCCGCTGCGTGATCTGCTGAAGAAGTACAAGAACGTCGACTGTGTCATGGCCGAGGTCGTCGATTTCGATACCGCGGGCCGCCGCGTCATCGCCAGGCGAGTCGGCGGGGACCGCCTCGACTATTCCTATGACGACCTCATCGTTGCTGCCGGCGTCCGGCAGTCGTATTTCGGCCATGACGAGTTCGCGCGGTGGGCGCCGGGAATGAAGACGATCTCCGACGCGCTGGCGATCCGCCGCCGGGTCTACGGCGCCTTTGAGATGGCCGCGACGGCGCCGACCGCGCAGGAGCGCCGCGCCTGGCTGACGTTCGTCCTTGTCGGGGCCGGCCCGACCGGAGTGGAACTGGCGGGCCAGCTCCGGGAGGTGGCTACCAAGACTCTGCGCGCTGAGTTCCGGACCATCGTGCCAGAGGACGCGCGGGTGCTTCTGTTCGACGGCGGCAGCGCCCCCCTTGCCGTATTCGGGCCGAAGCTATCCGGGAAGGCCGCGGCGACGCTGGACAAACTCGGTGTCGAGCAGCACATGAACTCGATCGTCACCCATGTCGACCAGGGCTTCGTGCTCGTCAGGGACAAGGCCGGCAGTGAGACGCGCTATGACGCCAACACCGTGCTGTGGACGGCCGGCGTGGAGGCACCGCCCCTGGCGGCCGCCCTTGCGGCCGCCACCGGCGCCGGGACCGACAGGGCCGGTCGCATCATGGTCGAGGACAACCTGACGATCGCCGGGCATCCCGAGATTTCCGTGCTCGGCGACATGATGAGCCTGGACAAGCTTCCCGGAGTCGCTGAGGTTGCGATGCAGTCCGGCCTCTACGCCGGGCACCGCATCCGGCGCCGGGCGGCCGGCACGCTGGCCGAGAAGCCGTTCCGTTATCGTGATCTTGGCTCGGCGGCCTACATCTCGCGAGGCCGTGCCGTGGTCTCGGCCGGGCCGCTGGAAGTGGGCGGGTTTCCCGGCTGGGTGATCTGGCTCTTCATCCACATCGCGTTCCTGACCGGCTACCGCAACCGCCTCGGCGCCATCCTGACCTGGTGGGTGGCCTTCACCCGGGACGTCCGGCGTGAGCGGGCCTTCACCACCCAGCAGATCCAGATCATGCGCGACGTCTACTCGCTCCCCCTGGTCCCCGACCTTCCCGCCGAAGCCCCCGGTACCGTCCCGGGCGACGCCGCCGCAGCGCCGGATACCGCGGCTGACGCGGTCTGAATCTGCGCTACGGCACAGCTGGTCAGCACCGCGTCCGGGCTCAGTGAAGGTGAATCGAGAACGACGTCCTTGAGTACGATCATCAGGATCCCCAGTGCGGCGCCAGCCGAGGTGACGGCAAGCAGCTGCCTGCCCCTGCAGGTGAGCTGCCCGCCCGGCCGCCCAGGCGTAGGTCATCAGCAGCACGATCGCCGTCACCAGCCCGGCATTGGCGGCCGTCGAGAGCGAGGCCCCCGCCAGGCTCGCCAGGACCAGCGCCAGCAGCGGGAGGTACGAGGCGCTGACCATCGGCCAGGTGGCCGCCAGGGCCGTCCGGACATCCGCGCGCGTCGGCAGCCGGCCACCTTCGAGCTGCTCGCCCAGAAGCTCGGCATATTCCTCCGCGAGCCAGTACACCACCAGCGTGACCAGGATGGAGACCGTCAGCGGCAGGGTTTTTATATGGCCCCCGGTCGCAGCGAGGATGGCGGCGGTGATGATCGTCCCGTAGATTCCCGCTGCGCGTCGCGGTCCGGAAGCTCGGGTAGGCAAGGCAGGCTGTGCTGCGCCCGCGGCGACTCCGGCCATGACCGGCCCCTTTCAATGGCTTGTCCGACATCGGCGTGATCCGCCTTCCGGTGCCAGGTCACGCGCTCGGGTCGCCCTTCTCGCCGGGATTGGCGTTCCGTTCACGGCCGCGCCGCACTGCTCCCAGCAGAATTCGCGCGCCCGCACCGAGCAGGGCCAGGTCGCCGAGCATCTGGATAATGAGCACCACGCGCGCAGCCTCGGATTTTGGGGCGATATCACCGAAGCCGACCGTCGAGAAGACGGTCACGGTGAAATAGAGCGCGTCGGTTTTCGTCAGCGGCTGGGTGAAGCTCGAGGCCGACGCGTGCTGCATCACGTAATACGTGGACGCAAACACCAGCAGGTAGAGCGGAAAGACAAGGCCGAGCGCCTCGGCTGCCTTGATGCCCGGATAACGCGCGGCGCTGATAGACCGGACCTGCCAGCTGGTGACCCCGCCAAAGGCGACGAGGCCGATGAGCACGCGCAGCGCCGTGTCGCCGTTCCAGGACTGATCCGGGAGCAGGTAGTACAGCACCACCAGCACCGTCGCGGCCAGCAGGCCGCGCAGCACCGCCCGGAAGATCGAGCCGCCTTCTCCTGGCCGGCGCCAGGTCGCTGAGGGGGTCGCTGATCAGTGCTCGCCCCCCGAGGTGAATGACGCCACGATGGCTGCGCGCCGCGACCTCCGGTCGCGAGCCCGTAGCTCATGGTCCCCGCAGCCGCCAGCCGGCGGCATCACCCGTCCTGGAGGATGCGTGCGCCCGACGGGCGGTATCCGGCAAGCTGCGGGCTGCAAGTGTGCTGAAGAACTCAGCCGGGAACGTCACGCACCGGTGCATACTGTGGTGTAAGAGCTGCTCTGGACCCCGGCAGCACGACTGGCCTGAGAAGCTAGCGAGCTGGTCAGATGTCTGCCTTCGCTGCGCCCGATGGGAGTCCCGTCACATCAACACCCTCCGACTCGGCCGCTCGCGCGGAAGAAGGCCACGCGAGCGCTCTGACTGCCAGCGCCGGGTCGGCTCGCGTCACTTTCGATGTCCCCGTCGAGACCAAGCTTCACGCCCCTGCAGCCCGCCAGGACTGGGTGGACCGCAACGATCTGGTTGGCTATCTCGCCGGCGTCAGGGCCAGCCTCGTGCTGGTGGACGCCCCCGCGGGCTCCGGCAAGACCACGCTGGTGACGCAGTGGCTGTCCAGCCCCGCTGAGGTCCGGCCAGCCGCCTGGATCTCGCTCGATCCGGGCGACAACGATCCCGCCCGTCTGCTGTGGTACATCGTCCGGCGCTGCAGCGGGCTGCCCCTGCGTTCGATGCCGCAGAAATCCTCCGGGCACTGCGCGTCACCGCTCCCGATATCGCCGGTACCTTGCTTCCGGCGGTGGTCAACGAACTGGCGCAGCTGCAGGAGCCGGTCGTGCTGGTGCTGGACGACTACCACGTGATCAGGGATCGCAGCTGTCACGACCAGGTCGCGTTCCTGCTGTCGCACCTCCCGCCGCACGTCCAGCTCGTGCTGATAACCCGCGCTGATCCGCCGCTGCCGCTGGCGCGGCTGCGTGCGGCCGGCCAGCTGGCCGAGATCCGGGCGCAGGAGCTGCGCTTCGGCGCCAGAGCAGGTGGCTGAGCTTGTGGCCACCTCGGCCGGCATTGAAATCAGCGCCCGTGATCTGGCCGATCTGACCGAGCGGACGGAGGGCTGGCCAGCCGGGGTCTACCTCGCGGCCCTGGCCCTGCGCGGGCACCCGGCACCGAGCACCTTCATCCGCCAGTTCACCGGCAACAGCCGGTTCGTCGTCGATTTCCTGGCCGAAGAGGTGCTGAGCCGGCAGCCGCCCGGCGTCCGGCAGTTCCTCGCCCGGACGTCGATTCTCGACCGGTTCTGCACATCGCTCTGCGACGCCGTCGTCGGCTCGGCCGATGCCGCGGAGATCATCGACCTGCTCGAGCGGGAGAACCTGTTCGTGGTGCCGCTCGATGACAGGCGGCAGTGGTTCCGCTACCACCATCTCTTCGCCCAGGTCCTGCGCAGCGAGCTGGCGCGGACGGAGCCGGGGATCGTGCCCGCCCTGCACGATCGAGCGAGCGACTGGCTGCGGCGGTCGGGCCTGCCCGAGGAGGCCATCCGGCACGCCGAGGCCGCCGGCGACGTGGCCGGTGTCGTGAGCCTCATCACCTCGAACTGGTACGTCTATGTCAATGCCGGGCGGGTGGCGACTGTCCGAGGCTGGCTGGACTGGCTGGGCGATGACAGGGTCGCCGCCCACCCGGTCGCGGCGCATTGCGCTGCCTGGACGGCGGCGCTATCCGGTGACAGGGACTCCGTTCGGCGCTGGCTGCCGGTGGTCGCGGCCGCCGACCATGACGGGCCGCTTCCGGACTTCATCCGATCCATGCGCTCGTCGGCGGCGCTGCTCAAGGGCACCTTCGGGTTCGATGGCATCGGACCGATGCGCGACTCGGCCGCCGAGGCCATCACGCTTGAGCCAGATCCGGCATCGCCGTGGCACGCCCTGGCACTCGCCGCCTACGCGACGGCGCTCTACTGGTCCGGTGACCTTGATGCGGCGGCTGCCCGCGCCGAGCAGGCGCTGTCCGCTACGGGATGCGTGGGAATCATCCGGATGCTAGCGGCCGCGACCTTGTCGCTGACCGAGCTTGACCAGGCAAAACTGGAGCAGGCAGAGCAACTGGCCCGCGCGGCCTACGACATCCTGGTTGAGGATGACTACGCTCTCGCGACAGCCCCCAGAGTGCCCTGGCTTATACGGCGATCGGCGCGGTCTTCGCTGAACGGGGGATGCTCACGCAGGCACGCAGGGAGCTGGAGCGCGCTCTGCGCATCCGGCGCACTCAGTCCGGAATCAGCCCGTGGGCCACGATCGAGGTCCTCCTCCGCCTGGCACCGGTGCTGTCTGGTGAGGGCGACGGGACCGCAGCCATCGCGCTGGCCGAGGAGGCCAGGTCCCTGCTCATCGCACTGCCGGAAGGCTCCGATGCTCAGCTGGCCCGGCTCGATCGGCTCGACCGGCAGCTTGCGAGCCAGCAGGCACCGCTGACGGCCGGCAGCCCGCTGACCGAGCGTGAGGTGGCGGTGCTGCGACTGCTCGGCGGCACGCTGTCTGCCCGTGAGATCGGCCGGCAACTCTTCGTCTCGCAGAACACCGTCAAGACTCACATGAAGGCGATTTACCGCAAACTTGGCGTCTCCACTCGGGAGGAAGCCGTCGCGCGCGGCCGCGATGCGGGGATTATCTGATGTTTGACAGCATGTGGCCGGGTGATTTCACCGGGGTGAACAGCCGGGACGGGTGACGACGGGTCACCCGCTCGCCGGCGACAAAGGAAGCAGGTACGGTCGCGCTTCTGCGGAACCCGCGATTGTGCCGGACGAGATCAGAATGCTGCCGGGACTGAGGGATGCCCTATCAATGCCGTGTTCAGAACGAAACGGCCGGTACCGCATCATCGTGCGAGGCGAGTGCGGTCGGCTGCTGGCGGCCTCGTTCGAGGACGCCGTGATCGAGACTGGCGGCGGTGTCACCAGCATCGTGGCGGTGGTGCCCGATGACTCGGCACTCTACGGGCTCCTGGATCAGATCCAGAATCTCGCGCTCCACCTGATCAGCGTCAACGAGATTGGCCGCAGCGAGCCAGCCGGCACCAGCGGCGCGCCTGCCTGATGTGCGCTCTCACGTCGCGCTTAGCCGAGGAGAAACTACAAATGCCCCTGCACGAGCGTGACACGGTCCGTCAGCAACTGGACGACTCGGTCTTCTGCGGGCGAGAGCTGACCATGTCGGTTCCCAAGTACCGCTTCCCACGGGACGAAACGCAGTCGCGAGAGGCCTTTCAGGTGGTCTCGGATGAGCTGATGCTTGATGGCAACGCCCGCCAGAACCTGGCGACGTTCTGCCAGACCTGGGCCGAGCCCGAACTGCTCGCCCTGATGGCGCTATCGGTCAACAAGAACATGATCGACAAGGACGAGTACCCGCAGACCGCGGAAATCGAGCGGCGCTGCGTCCACATGCTGGCGGATCTCTGGCACGCACCGGAGGCTGCCAACACCGTCGGCGCATCGGCCATCGGATCGTCGGAGGCCTGCATGCTGGCCGGCCTGGCAGCCAAGTGGCGGTGGCGGGCCAGGCGCCAGGCGGCCGGCAAGCCGACCGACAGGCCCAACATGGTGTGCGGCCCGGTCCAGGTGGTGTGGCACAAGTTCGCCCGTTACTGGGATATCGAGATGCGGGAGGTGCCGATGTCCCCCGGTCGCTACGCCATGGATCCGCTGTCCATGCTGGCGCGGGTGGACGAGAACACGATCATGGTGGTGCCGACCTTCGGCGTGACCTATACCGGCGCATACGAGCCGGTCGAGGCCATGGCCCGCGCCCTGGACCAGCTGCAGGCGGACAGCGGCCTGGACATCGACATTCACGTGGACGGCGCGAGCGGCGCGTTCCTGGCGCCGTTCTGCGCCCCCGATGTCGTCTTCGACTTCCGGCTCCCCCGGGTCAAGTCCATCAGCACCTCGGGGCACAAGTTCGGCCTGGCCCCGCTTGGTGTCGGCTGGGTACTCTGGCGAGACCGCCAGGATCTCCCCGAGGACCTGGTCTTCCACGTGAACTACCTGGGCGGCGACATGCCGGTGTTCCAGATCAACTTCTCCCGCCCGGCAGGCCAGATCATCGCCCAGTACTACAACTTCCTGCGGCTCGGGTATGACGGCTACAAACGCGTTCACGACGCGTCTTACGCGATTGGCCAGTACCTCGCCACGGAGATCGTCAAGACCGGGCCGTTCGAGCTGCTGGCCGACAGCAACCCCGCCACTGGCATCCCGGCCGTGACCTGGCGCATCCGTGACGGCGAGGACCCCGGCTACACCCTGTTCGACCTGGCCGACCGGCTTCGGGCGCGAGGCTGGCAAGTTCCCGCGTACACGCTCACCGGCGCGGCCGCCGACATACCGGTCCAGCGCATTCTGGTCCGGCTGGGCGTCAGCCAGGACATGGCCTCATTGCTGCTCGATGACTTCCGGGATGCCGATCGCCCACTTCTCGAAGCATCCCGTCACCGTGCCCATGTCCAAGGAGGAGTCCAGCGGATTCAGTCACCTGTGATCCAGCGCTGCTGATCACGGGCGCGGACGGCTGTGCCGTCCTTCTGCATCCGTGGCGAACGGCCCTCTGGCCCTCTCGCGGCTCGTCTCGGCAGCGGCGACCTCGATCCGCGCACCGCCGTCGACTGTCAGCGGCACGACCGCCGGGTGCTTACCGAGCCGCCTCACCTCGCCTGGCTCGCCTGCCCGAACGTCAGCCGCCAGCGCATCTACGGCCAGAAGCTGGTTCCGGAGGAGCAGCGGTGTCTTCGTCCAGACGAGAACGTCGCGGATCCAGCGGCCGTAGCCGCGCTTCCATTTCCCGCTCAGCCCGTGCACGTTGCCATCGACGACCCGGATTGCTCCCCTGAAGGCACCGGGCCGCTGGCTTATCCAGCGCCGGCGCGAGACACGCCGGCGACGACAAGAGCGATGACCCACAAGTTGACACCGAGCACTGCGAGCAGGGCGATCAGCATGGCGTCACGCTAGCCCGCAGTTGCGCGAGGTCGCCCACCCGAGAAGGGTGACTACGGGGGTTGCTCAGTGCGCTCAGGCAGCAGCAGAAGGGCCCCGACGAGGAAGCACACGGCCCCGATCAGCGTGCCGAGGTTCGACCGCTCGGCGTTGTGCAACTCGCCCGTCGCCGGGTTGATGTAGCCCGCGACTGCGGATATCCCGAATGCGACGGAACCCAGCAGGTTCACCAGCGTGATCCACCAGGACAGCGACCGCGGGCGCCAGGTGCCCCAGCCGTGACACACCTCGTACCAGGCCAGCTCGCTTGCGACCAGGAAGCACACCGAGCCGACCGCATCGGGCCGCCAGACGTGCTGGTGCGCGGCCTGAGCGGTGAGATCCGCCCGCAGTGCGTTCCCGGTGCTGATGTTGAAGAAAACAGTGCCGGCAAGCTGCACAGCGGTCGCCAGCCAGTCGATCCTGCGCGGCTGGAAGACGAAGAAACGCCGCCTGACGGCGTTCGGAGCATGCGGCCCGGCATCGACGGCTTCCCGGTAGGTCAGGAAGCCGGCCGCAGTGAAGAACAGTGAGCCGGTGAAGAACGTCACCGCGTCCCACCGGGCCCCCAGCGCGGTGACATAACCAGGCACGGCACCGAGCGCGAACAGCAGCGAACCGGCCGCGAACAGCACGGCGATCCACCATCCCCGTGCCCCGGGCGCCCACAACGTCGGGCCCGCGGCCGCCTCCATGTGCTTTCGGCGGCGCGGCGAACCTCGAGTAGCCGCGGCGCCGTCTGCGCTGACCGGGTGGTTCTGAAGGCGCACCGACGGGTTCCTCAGGGGCAGATGACGCTCAGAGCTTCTTGACTGTGCTCAGGTATCGCTGATACTGCCGGTCGTCCCAGGCGATCAGCCGCGCGAGGGCGCGCGCCTGGCTTTCCTTTCCCATGGACGCCACAGCCGCCAGCACGATCGCCAGCGTGAGCACGTGCTCCTGGAAGCGGCTGTCCCGCGGCACGCGCGCGAGCGCAACGAGCACGACCGCGACCAGTACCGCGCGCCGGCGGCGTTCAGCCGCCCGCACCGACCACGCTGACCTGTTTGACATGGCGCAACCTCTCTCAGGCAGCCCCATGCTCTCGCCCGGCGCCGCGCCGGAACTCACCCTGCCGGGGTGAGGCGCGCAGCCGGGCCAGCGCCTCACCGTCCGGCAATGCCGAGCGCGCCGTCGACGATGAGGAAGGCGCCGACCGCGACGCACACGATCGCGAAGACCGCAGGGCCCGCCTGCGTCAGGCGATCCCGCAGCTGCGACAGGTGCGCCTCGGCTTCTCCCGGACGCCGGGCGAAATACAGGAAGATCAGTCCGACGGTGGCCGTGGAGAGCAGGGTAAACGCCACGAACGACACCACGGCGATGACAAAGGCCGAGTGGTGACGCACCAGAACGACGGCGGCAGCGGCTGTGAGCGTCCACGGCTGCTTCAGGACTCCGACTGTGGCTGCCTCCCACGGACTGAGCGTCTTCAGGTGAGCCGTGAACTTCTTGCTGACGCCGGAGGGGGTTCTGGGCTCGTTCCGGCGTCGCCACTGCCGGGCGGCAAGGAAGCCCAGGCCGACACCGAGCAGGATCTCCAGGACCGCCGTGACGGTGCTGCCATTGCCGCGGCGTACGGTGCCGGCTCCGCCGACGGCATAGCTCACGACAAACACGACGACGAGCGAGATGCCCCACCCGACGAAGAAGGCAGCAGCGTTGACGCGGGCCCTGGTCGTGGCGAGCAGCAGGATGAACACGACGATGGTGCTCGGGGACACGCTGGCGAGCAGACCCAGCAGCACGATCGGAAGCGCCAGGCTCATCAGGAGTCCCGGAATCTGACCGGCCGTCTGCGTCTCGTCATGCCGGACCTCGGCTCTCCCTCGCGACGGCTCACCAGGCGGCTCGCCCGCTGCCTGATACACCTGTCAGCTTTTGCCGGGAGCCGGCGGTGGACATCACCCGCCAGGGATGAGACGGAACGGGCAGGTGTCACGCAGCTCACTGAACCTGTCAGCCGCGAGCGGTGTCCTGACGGGTACAATCCGGTTATGCCGCGCTATGAGTACCGGTGCCGTGCCTGCGGAGACACCTTCGAGCAGACCCGGCCGATGAGCGAGTCCGCTGCCCCGGCCGCCTGCCCGCAGGGGCATGACGACACCGTGAAGCTGCTGTCGACCGTGGCCGTCGGCGGCCGGGCGGGCCAGTCGGCAGCCCCGCGGGCCGGCGGTGGCGGCTGCTGCGGCGGGGCGTGCGGCTGCGGCTAGGGCGCTGCTCCCCCGGTCAGGCCGAGAACCGCTCGATCTCGCGCATCTTGTTGGTCGCGTCCAGCGCCGCGACCTTGTAGGACTCCGCCAGCGTCGGATAGTTGAAGACCGCGTCCACGAGGTAGTCCACGGTTCCGCCGCAGCCCATCACCGCCTGGCCGATATGGACCAGCTCAGTGGCACCGGTCCCGAACACGTGCACCCCGAGCAGCGTCCGGTCGGCCGGCGAGACCAGCAGCTTGAGCACGCCGTAGGAGTCCCCGATGATCTGGCCCCTGGCGAGCTCGCGGTAGCGGGAGACCCCGACCTCGAACGGGACGCAGGCGGCAGTCAGCTGATCCTCGGTCTGGCCGATGAAGCTGATCTCCGGGAGGCTGTAGATGCCGATCGGCTGCAGCGGGCTGACCTGGTGCTGGGCCTCGCCGCAGGCGTGGTGCGCGGCCTGCCGGCCCTGCTCCATCGACGTGGCCGCGAGCGCCGGGAAGCCGATGACGTCACCGACCGCGTAGATGGACGGCACCGCGGTGCGGTAGAACTCATCGACGCTGATCCGGCCCCGCTTGTCGGCTGACAGGCCGGCCGCGGGCAGGCCGAGATCGTCGGTCATTCCCTGCCGGCCGGCCGAGTACATCACGGTGTCAGCAGGGATCCGCTTCCCGCTCGCCAGCGTCGGCGATCGCGCCCTCCGGGCGCCGCTCAACCGCTGACACGGTCTCGCCGAACCGGAAGGTGACCGCGAGGTCGCGCAGGTGGTACTTGAGCGCCTCGACGACCTCGAGATCGCAGAACTCCAGCATCCGCTCGCGCTGCTCGACGACCGTCACCTTGGTGCCGAGCGCGGCGAACATCGAGGCGTACTCGATGCCGATAACGCCGGCGCCGGCCACGACCATCGACCGCGGCACACGGTCCAGCTGGAGTATGCCGTCGGAGTCGATGATCGTCCGCTCGTCGAACTGCACGCTCGCCGGGCGGGCGGGCTTCGTGCCGGTTGCGATGATGATCTTCTCGGAGCTGACCTCGCGGCTGCGGTCAGCGCCGGTGACCACCTCCACCGTCGTCGGGCTGGTGAACCGCGCTGACCCGGTCAGGACGCTCACCCGGTTGCGGGTCAGCTGGCTGCGGACGACGTCGTTCTCCCGGCTGACCACGTGATGCGTGCGGGCAGTCAGGTCGCCGATCGTGATCTCGTCCTTGAGCCGGTAGCTCTGCCCGTACATCTCGCGCTGGTCAAGCCCGGTCAGGTACAGGACGGCCTCGCGCAGCGTCTTGGACGGGATGGTGCCGGTGTTCAGGCACACGCCGCCGAGCATGTCCGGCCGCTCCACGATCGCGACCCGGCGGCCGAGCTTGGCCGCGGCAATGGCCGCCTTCTGCCCGCCGGGGCCCGAGCCGATGACCAGAACGTCAAAATCATGCACACCGCCCAGTGTGACCAGATCGGGCCCGGTTCGGTAGTGCTGCGCCGGAGCGGTCCACTCCGGCTGGCTTTTGAGCACCTGTTCGATGCCGTGCTGTCGCCCGCCGCGGACACTGTGACGATTGCGGTTACTTTCGCGAGCGGTATGCCCGTTTCGATGCCCTGAAACTGTCACAGTGTGCGCGGCAGGTTGACATGCAGCCGACTGGCTGCCTATCTTCTTGTCATGCAGCCGCCAGGCTGCATGAACGGTCGGGCTCGCCGGCGGACAAACCGGAGGCAGCTGGGTGGACAACGAGGTGTTCCGGGCGCTGGCCGATGAGTCCCGGCGCCGGCTGCTCGACCGGCTCAACGCGCAGAACGGCCAGAGCCTTCGCGAGCTGTGCGCCGGGCTCGGCATGGCCCGCCAGTCGGTCAGCAAGCACCTGGCCGTCCTGGAGGCGGCGAATCTCGTGACCACCGTCTGGCGAGGCCGGGAGAAACTGCACTACCTCAACCCCGAGCCCATCAACGCCATCGCCGACCGGTGGATCAGCCGGTACGACCGAGCCCGCGTGCATGCGCTCGCGGACCTGAAGACAGCATTGGAGCATCCGGGCATGGCCGACAACGCCTTCGTCTACACCACCTACATCGCCACCACGCCCGAGCGGCTGTGGCGGGCGCTGACCGAGCCTGCCTTCCTCGACCGGTACTGGGGATCGACCTTCGACGCTGAGCTGACGCCGGGCGCGCCGATGGTGTGGCATTACCGGGGCGCGACGATGACCGACCCGGAGCAGGTCATACTCGAGGCGGATCCGTACCGCCGCCTCGCCTACACCTGGCACACGTTCACGCCCGAGTGGGCGCAGGCCGCGGGAGTCGACGCCGAGCGGCTCGCCCGGTTCGCGGAGGGGCCGCGGTCGAAGGTCAGCTTTGACATCGAGCAGACAGAGAACGGCGTCAGGCTGACGGTCGTGCACGACGGGTTCGAGCCGGGAAGCCCCGTCCTGGCGGGCATCAGCAGCGGCTGGCCAGTCATCCTGTCCGGCCTGAAGACGCTGCTGGAGTCCGCGGACACTGCCGGTCTTCCGGCCTGAGCTAACACTGCCGGTCTTCCGGCCTGAGCTAACACTCGCCGGTCTTCCCGCCTAAGCTGAGGCAAGACCGCCGGAGGACCGCCTTGCGCCAGCCACAGCCTGAGCAGTACTGCGCCGAGATCCGCGCGAGCGCCGGGCGGCTCGCGGACCTCATCGCCACGCACGACCCGGACCTGCCGGTGCCGAGCTGCCCCGGCTGGGCACTGCGCGACCTCGGTGCGCACCTCGGCCGCGTGCACCGGTGGGCGGCGCAGATCGTGACTAGCGGGGCTACCGAGCGCATCCCGTTCAGCTCCGTCCCCGGCTGCGAGTACCCGGCGGGCCAGGACGAGCAGGCCGCCTGGCTCCGGGCCGGAGCGGAGCAGGTCATCAGTGCGACCAGCGCGGCCGGGCCGGCGCCGGTCTGGGCGTTCGGCAGCTTCGCGCCGGCTGGCTTCTGGGCGCGCCGCCAGTCACACGAGACGATGGTGCACCGCGCTGACGGTGAGATCGCCGCCGGGCAGGAGGTCGTGCTCGACCCGGTGCTTGCCGCGGACGGAATCGACGAGTGGCTCTCAATGGTGGCGGATCCGCGGAACGGCCGCCGGGCGGAGGGCACTGAGGTCCTGCCGCCGGGCGCCGTCCTCGGCCTGCGAGCGGTGGCGGCGGACGGAGCCAGCAGTGACTGGCTGATCAGCGCGAGCGACGGCGAGGTGACGGTGCGCAGCGGCTCCGGCGCCCCGGGCGGGTCGGGCGCCGATGCCACCGTGACCGGCCCGGCCGGCCCGCTGCTGCTCGTGCTGGTGCGCCGGCTGCCGCCGGACGACCCCCGGATCACGGTGACCGGGGACGCGGCGCTGCTCAGCGGCTGGCTGGCTGCTACCCCGTTCTGAGCCTGTCCGGCCGCCCCGTCGCTTGACTCGCGCGCCCGCGGATGCCAATGCTCTAAGGGCGAAGGGCGGGTGAGCCATGTTCGAGCGGTTTACCGACAGGGCGCGACGGGCGGTTGTCCTGGCGCAGGACGAGGCCCGGCTGCTCGGCCATAACTACATCGGCACCGAGCACATCCTGCTCGGAATCCTGCGCGGCGGGGACGGTGTCGCCGCCAGGGCGCTGACCTCGCTCGGCGTGACCCTGGACGCGGCGCGCGAGCAGATCGGGCAGACGACGGAGGGCGGCAAGGCCAGCGCTGGCCATATCCCGTTCACTCCCCCGGCGAAGAGATCGCTGGAGCTCGCGCTGCGCGAGGCCATGCAGCTCGGCTGCGACTACATCGGCACCGAGCACATCCTGCTCGGCGTCATCCGCGAGGACGACAGCGGCGCGCAGGCACTGGCCGCCCTCGGCGCCCAGCCTGGCGCGGTCCGGCTCCGGGTGATGGAGGTGCTGCCGCGGCGCCAGGCGGCGCAGGCACGGGTGCCGGTGCGGATACCGCCAGCGGGGCCTGCCGGAGGTCCCCGTGAGACGGCCGCGCAGCTGGACTCACTCGCGCAGCGACTGGCGGCGGTCGAGGAGCGGACCGGAATGGCTCCGGACCTGGCTGGCCTGGACGCCGCGATCGCGCGCGTGCGCAGTGAGAAGGAGGCGGCGATCGATGCTCATGACTTCCGGCATGCCGAGGAGCTGAGTGACCGCGAGACCGGGCTGCTTGTCGACCGGGACGCTCAGGCGCGGGAGTGGACCGCCCTTCCGTCGCTGTCAGAGCAGGTCAGCGAGCTGCGGGCGGAGCTGGCCGGCCTGCGCGCTGACGTGGAGCGGCTGCGGGCCGCGCTGCGCGAGCGGCGGCGGGACGCAGCGGAGCGCGAGGACAGCGGGCAGGACGCCGGGCCGGGCGCGCACGCCGCCCGGGCGACCAGGCCGGGCGGGGATCCAGGCGGGGCGGATCCAGGCCGGGGCGGATCCAGGCCGGGGCGAGAATCCAGGCCGGGGCGAGGATCCCGGGCGGGGCGGGGATCCAGGGCGCGACGCTGGCTAGAGCTAGGCGTCCCGGCCGAGCATGCTCAGCCCGGCGATGAGGAGAACCACGCCGGCCAGGAACACGCTGGCCGCGATCTGCCGGTCAGCGAAGGCCGAGGTCAGCCGCAGCACGATGCCGAGGACCGCGCCCGCGCCGCCGGTGATCAGGGCCGCTGTGCCCGTCCGGTGCGGGAGCAGCGACGGGCAGCTCCAGTCGTCGCCGTGCACGGAGCGCGGCCGCCCGCACCGGGTGCACCGGTCCAGATTCGAGTCCTGGCCCACCCACCGCTCGAACCGGGGTACTGCCTCCGTCGGGCTCATCCGCGCCACCTCCAGCGCCTGGTATCGCTCTATAGCCAGCTGACCCGCGCGCTCGCGAGGTCGTCGCCGGCCGGGGCCGTAGCCAGCTGCCCTGCCTTGACCTGGTCCAGCATGCTGGCAACGGCCCGCTGCACATCCGGGACCGTCTCGCGCAGCCTGGTCGCGTCTGCGGCCAGGGACGCATCCACCGTGATGCCCGCCCGGTCCAGCAGCCCCTCGAGGTCGGACAGCATCGTGCCGACCCAGCCGACCGGGTCGCCGGACAGGTCGCGGTCGAAGACCCGCTTGCCCGGCTCCCAGCCATGCATGTGCGGGTGATGGTGCGCGCGGTTGAGGCTGCCAGGCGGCCCGTCGGCGCTCTCCAGCAGATCGACTCGCCAGACCGGCTCGGCGATGCCGATCGGCCGCGCCGAGTAGATCGACCCGGTCAGCTCGCCGGGCTCCAGCATGCGCACCTCAAGGCGGACGCCGCGCTCGGGCCCCTCCTGGCCCTTGGCCGGGGCCGGGTCGATGAAGTAAATGTCGCCGATCACGACCCCGATCCGGTCAAAGCCGAACACCTGAAGCACCCGGGGCCTCCCTTACCTCCGCCGAACCTGCTTGCTCCCATCCTCGCTGGCCGGCGGCCGGGAAGCTAGCGCGGATCGGGCCGGTCGATGTTCCAGTGCCGGACGGCAGACGCGATCCAGGGCCGCTCCGGCTGGTCAGGCTGGTCTGGCGGCCTGGCACGACCATGCGGGCTGCGAGACTTGCGGGACACCCTCGTCCGGCACCTCCGGCTCGTCCTGCCGGTCAGGCAGATCATGAATTCCGGCGGCGGCTCGGGCGGGCGGCGGCGCAGCGTCATCCTGCTGATCACTCGCTGGCCGCCGTCGTTGTCGCCGTACAGCAGGTCGATGGAGATGACCTCGCCATCCTTGACCGCTTCGACGGCCTCGTCGTACTGCGGATCGTCGCTGTCCCGGAAGGCGCCCTGCCAGAAGCCGACGTCATCCGGCGCGATCATGATGTCCCGGCCCTGATGGCGGAACGTCTCCGGGTCCGGCCTCCCCGGGCTGATCTCCTGCCCGGCCCTGAAGCGCCAGCCGTGCAGCACCGCGATACCGCGGCCGGCATTGCGCAGCGACAGGCCCAGGTACACCACGCCGTTCTCGAACTCGGCACCGCCCCGGCCGCCTTCCAGCACCATATGGTGGCCTTCCTGGAAGAACATCTTCTGCCGGGGGTCATCCAGGCGCGAGGTCACCAGCAGCGGCCGGAGGTTCTCCATCAGGGACTGCTCGGCGACGCGCGCCGCCCGGTTGGCCGACCGGACGGCCGCGAATGTGGCGACGGCCAGCACCAGCGTGCCAAAGCCGGTTGCCAGCGATGACACCTCGGTCCAGCTCAAGCTCACTTACTCAACGGTACCTGAGCCGCGCGCGGTGCTCCTGGCCGAGCCTGAGCAGCTAGTCTGTGCCGGACGGGATTGCTAGGATGGTTAACACGGCATTAATCCCAGATGTCTCTTAGTGGATATTTCTCGGAATTGTTAGCGAATAACGCGAGCCCGGATTTCTAAGCAAGGTGGCCGGCGTGGCTGATACCTCGCGCGAGTTCGTCCTCGACGGCGACGCGAGAGCGGGCTCAGACGTCCTGCTTGCCATGGCCGGCGGGGCGAGCCTGGCGGGCGGGCTCTCCTGGGTTAACGGGGGTCCCGCACGCGCCTGCCGCCGCAGCTGGCTCGATACCTTCGACTGGCGCCTGTACCGGGCCGGGCTGACCCTCGAGCAGGTTTCCGGCCGCGACGGTACTGAGCTGGTCCTGACCGGCCGCGACGGCGAGGTGCTGGCGACGCAGCGGCTGGCCGCCGGTCCCGCGTGGCCGAGCCTGGCCGGCGCGCTCCCCGCCGGGCCGCTGCGCGAGCTGATCGAGCCGGTCGCTGGCATCCGGGCCCTGTGTCCCGTCGCCAGGGCCACCAGCAAGGTCAGCGAGCTGCGGGCGCTGAACGACGACGCCAAGACCGTTGCCAGGCTCGCGGTCGACCGCATGTCGGTGACGTTCCCGGTGCGGGCGCCGGCGCCGCCCAGGCTGACGCTGACGCCGGTGCGCGGCTACACCGGGTTTGCCGACCGGGTCAGCCGCGCCATCGCCGGCGTGCCGGGGATCACGGCGGGGCGCGGGTCGGCGCTGGACACGGCACTGGCGCTGGCCGGCCAGCACGCCGGAGACCGGCCGGGCAAGGCGGCCGCGGTCGAGCTCACCCCGTCGATGCCGGCCGCCGCCGGGATGGCGGCGATCCTGACCGCCCTGCTTGACTCGCTCGAGGCCAACGTGCCGGGCACGATTCGCGATATCGACACCGAGTTCCTGCATGATCTGCGCATCGCGGTGCGGTGGACCAGGTCGGCGCTCAAGCTCTGCGGGCGCGCGCTGCCCGGCGGCATGGCCCGCGACTTCAGGCCGGAGTTCCGCTGGCTGGGCGACCTGACCACCCCCAGCCGGGATCTGGACGTCTACCTGCTGGACTTCGACGGCATGGCGGCCGGGCTGATCGCCGCGGCGCCGAGAGCGACCTCGGCCCGTTCCATCAGTACCTCGAGCGCACCCGCGCCGCCGAGCAGCGCACCCTGGCCCGGGGCCTGCGGTCGGCCAGGTTCGCCCGGCTCGCCGCCAGCTGGCGGGCCGCCCTCGAGTCGGTCCGCGCCGGCGCGCAAGCGACCCACGGTGACGCAGCTGGCCGGCACCAGGATCAGCGCCGCGCAGGGCAAGGCCCTGCAGGCCGGGCTGCTGATCACTCCCCACTCGCCCGCGCAGAGCCTGCATGACCTGCGCAAGCGCTGCAAGGAACTGCGGTACCTGGTGGAGATCTTCGGGTCCCTGCATGAGCCCGCGCAGCGCTGGCAGGCCGTCAGGGAGCTGAAGTCGCTGCAGGACTGCCTCGGCGAGTTCCAGGACGCCGAGGTGCAGCGCGCTGAGATCCGCGCGTTCGCCGAGCAGATGCTGGCCGCCAGGAGCGCGCCCGCGGCGACGCTGCTGGCGATGGGCGAGATCGCGGCCGGCCTGGCCCGGCGCGCAGGCCGCGGCCAGGAGCGAGTTCGACGGAAGGTTCGCCGCGTTTGCCAGCCCGGCCAGCCAGTCCCGCCTGGCGGCGCTGGCGGAGCCGGGGGCGGCGTGAAGATCTTCGCGACCTACAACATCAAGGGCGGCGTCGGCAAGACGGCCACCGCCGTCAACCTTGGCTACCTGGCAGCCAGGGACGGGTACCGGGTGCTGCTGTGGGACCTGGACCCGCAGGGCGCTGCGAGCTTCCTGTTCCGGATCAAGCCGCGGGTCAAGGGCGGCGGCAAGGCGCTGATCCGTGGCACCAAGGCACTCGACGCGGCGATCAAGGGCACCGACTACGACGGCCTTGACCTGCTGCCGGCCGACTTCACCTACCGCAATCTGGACCTGCTGCTTGACGCGGCGAAACGGCCGGAGCGCCGCCTCGCCAGTTTGCTGGCACCGCTGAAGAGCCGAGTACGACGCGGTCTTCCTGGACTGTCCGCCCAGCATCTCGCTGCTGTCGGAGAGCGTGCTGCACGCCGCCGACCTGCTGCTGGTGCCGCTCATCCCGACCACCCTGTCGGTCCGCACCCTGGACCAGCTCACCGAGTTCCTGTCCGGCTTCAACGGCCACCGGCCGGACGTGCTGCCGTTCTTCTCGATGATCGACCGGCGCAAGCGCCTGCACCTGCAGATCGCGGCGGACCTGCCGGCGGAGCGCTCCGGTTTCGCGGACGCCGCGATCGGGGCGCTGTCGGTCATCGAGCAGATGTCGGTGCGCCGCGCGCCGGTGACGGCGTTCGCCCCGCGCAGTGTCGCGGCACAGCAGTACGCGGCGCTGTGGGCCGAGGCCCGCCAGCGGGCGGGCCTTACGGGATGAGGACGATCTTCCCCCGGATGTGCCCCCCGGCCAGCTCGGCGTAGGCGTCCCGCACCTGCGACAGCGGGAACGTGCCGGCGATCGGCACCTCGAGCTCGCCTGCGGCGACTAGACCAGCGAGCTCCGCGAGTACGGCCGCGCTTGCCCCTGCTGCGTTCCCGTCCGACTTCACTCCGTGCCTGGCAACCGCGTCGAAGTTGACGATGGTGTCGATCCGCTCCGGCGAGATGCCGAGGTCGAGCGCGATCTGCACGTAGTCGCCGCCCTGGGTGTCGATGAGGGCGTCGACCTTCGGTGCGGCCCTCCTGATCCGCTCGGTCACCCCGTCGCCGTAGCTGACCGGGATGATGCCGTGCTCAGCCAGCCAGACATGGTTGGTCTCACCCGCCAGCCCGATCACGGTCGCGCCGGCCAGCCTGGCCAGCTGGGCGGCGATGGAGCCAACGCCGCCCGCGGCGCCGGCGACGACGACCGTGTCGCCCTCGGCAGCTGCCACGGCCCGCACGGCAGCCCAGGCCGTCGCGCCCGCGACGTACAGGCTGCCCGCCACCTCCCACGGCACGCCGGCCGTGCGCGGCGTGAGGTCGGCTTCCTCCGTGACCGCGTACTCGGCGTGGCTGGAGCGGGTGTCGGTGTAGCCGAGCACCTCATCGCCGGCGGCGAATGCCGTCACGCCCGCGCCGGTGGCGGTGACGATCCCGGCCAGGTCGCTGCCCTCGCCGGACGGGAAGGTCGCGGGGAACCGCGAGTGCAGCAGCCCCTCCCGGATCTTGGCCTCACCGGGGTTGATCGCTGCGGCCTTGACCTGCACCAGGACCTGACCGGGGCCCGGCTCCGGGACCGGCACGTCCACTACGTCGAGTACGTCGGTGCCGCCGTACCTGTCGAACCGCACTGCCTTCATCGCAGCTCCTCCGTTCTTCCGCCCAGCACTTAACCACGGGTCCGGTCGCGTTATGCCGACCTGCCCGGCGCGGCGGCAGGCAGGTTAGTGTTACCGCTGAGATGCACGTCGTGGGCATGGTTCTGCACCCGAAGCGCGACTCGGCCGAGGCGGTGGCCGCCGTGCTGGACTGGGCCACGCGCCGGAACATCCAGGTGCTCGGCATCGACACCGAGATCAGCCGCCTGAACTGCGCTGCCACCGGGGTCACCGATGCCGAGCTCGGCCGGCGCGCCGACCTGGTCGTGAGCCTGGGCGGAGACGGCACGATGCTGCGCGCCATGCGGCTGGCCGACCGGCAGCGCGCGCCGGTACTCGGCGTGAACCTGGGCAAGCTCGGCTTCCTGGCCGAGGTCGACGTGCCGGACCTGCCGTCAGCGCTGACGGCAGTGGACGCCAGGGAGTTCACCGTCGAGCCGCGGATGGCGCTGGATGCCATCATCGGCGATCAGGTCGTCACCGCGTTCAATGACATCGCGGTGGTCAGGTTCCCTGGTCACGCCACCGCGCGGGTCTCTGTCCTGGCGTCTGGTCAGCCGTTCGTCAGCTACGCGGCGGACGCCATCGTCGTGGCCACGCCAGCCGGGTCGACGGCCTACAGCTTCTCGGCCGGCGGCCCCATCGTCAGCCCCGCGGTCGAGGCGCTGCTGGTCACACCCGCCTCCCCGCACTCCGCCTACAACCGCGGCCTGGTGCTGTCGGTCGACGACAGCCTTGCCCTGGAGCTGCTCCCCGACAGCGGGGAGCTGGCTGTCGAGGTCGACGGCCAGCTGGCGGCCCGGGTGAGCCCCGGCGACCGGGTCGAGCTGCAGCCGCGACCCGGCGCGGCCTACGTGGTCCGGCTCGGCCGCACGACCTTCTACGAGCGCGCCCGGCGCAAGCTGCGGCTGACCGACTCCGCCGAGATCATCGTCGACTAGCTGGTCGGTCCTGCGGGCGCGCGCGGCCGGGAGCGGGCAGCGGCCGGGAGCGGGCAGCGGCCGGGAGACAATGGGTTCCATGGCTGACCGGCGTGCCCGCAACAGCGAGCCAGCGGTGCGCCGCGAGGGCGAGCCGGACGCAGTGGAGCTGCTGGCCGACCCGGACCGGCCGCGGGCCTGGACGCTGCTGATCGGCAGCACGCCGCAGTCCTACGTGGACCTGGATGATCCGCTGTATCTCGACTTCGAGTACGTGCGGCGGCTCGGCCACCTGCTCGATCTGGCCGCTCCGGCCGGACAGCCGCTGCGGGTGCTGCACCTCGGCGGCGGCGCGCTGTCCCTGGCCAGGTATGTCGCCGCGACCCGCCCCGGCTCCGGCCAGCTCGCCGTGGACAGCGATGCTGACGTCGTGAGCCTTGTGCGGGAACGACTGCCGCTACGCCAGCCGAGCCGGCGGGCAGGCGGCCAGGCGGGCCGGATCAGGATCAGGATCGGGGACGCGCGCGCCGTCCTCGAGCAGCTGCCTGCGGGCTCGTTCGATGTGGTGGTGGCGGACCTGTTCGCCGGGGCGCGCACGCCCGCGCACCTGACCACCGCCGAGTTCGCCGTCAGCAGCGCGCACGGCCCTGCGGCCGGACGGGATCTTCGCGGTCAACATCGGGGACGGGCCGCCGCTGGCGCACACGCGGGCCAGGACGGCAGCCGCCCTGACGGTGTTCAGCTCGGCCTGCCTGATCGCTGACGCGGCCGTGCTGCGCGGCCGCAGGTTCGGGAACCTCGTGCTGGCGGCCTCCGACCGCGACCTGCCGCCACCGGATCTGGCCAGGCGCGTGGCCGCGGATCCGTTTCCCGGCCGGGTCGTGGACGGCCCGGACCTGGAGCGGTTCATCTCCGGCGCGCGCCCGATCACCGATGACCGGGCGCAGCTGTCCCCGGTGCCGCCACCTGGCGTGTTCGCCCCGTCCTGCGCCGGCGGGCCGCCCTGGCAGCGTCATGGAAGCCGGGTTAGCGGGGCCAGAGCACCAGTAACGCGGCTTTCATCGGCCCTGCTGACGGCCGGGCCTGTGCCAGCCGAGTCCGTGTTAGCCGAGTCCGCGCTAGCCGAGTCCGCGCTAGCCGAGTCCGCGCTAGCCGAGTCCGCGCAGGAAGCTGATCAGCTCGCGGCTGACCTGCGCCGGGCGCTCCTGCTGGGTCCAGTGCCCGCAGCCGGGCAGGATGACGGACCTGGTCAGGCGCGGCAGCACCGCGGCGAGGTCGTCCGGGCTGATGAAGGCCAGCACCGGGTCCCTGTCGCCCGCCAGGAACAGCGCGGGCACGCTGATCGGCGCGTGCTGCCAGGCCCCGGTCAGCTCCCAGTTGCGATCCAGGTTGCGATACCAGTTCAGCGGGCCGGTGAACCCGGCCTCCCGGTACTGCCCGACGTAGGCGTCGATGTCGTCCTGGCTGAGCCAGTGCGGAAGCTCATTCGGATCAGGGGCTGCGTCGAGGAAGCCGCCGCCGGCCGGGATGAGGCCCATGCCCGGGGCCTCGCCGGACAGGCCGCAGAGCACCTTGCGGAAGGTTGCGGCCGGATCCCGGCTGAGCTCGGCATCGGCGACGCCCGGCTGCTGGAAGTAGACCATGTAGAAGCTCTCGCCCAGCGCAGCGCGGAGGGTGGCGATCGGGGGCGAGCTGCCGCGCGGCCGGTACGGGACGCTCAGGCCGGCGACCCCGCGGATGCGATCCGGCCTGAACAGCGCCGTGTGCCAGGCGACCGGCGCGCCCCAGTCGTGGCCGGCGACGACCGCCTGGTCCTCCCCGAGTGCGTCCATCAGCGCGATGACGTCGCCGGTCAGGTGCAGGATCGTGTACTCGCCGACGCCGGTGTCCGCCCCGCCCGGTGCGCCGGTGCCGCAGTAGCCGCGCTGATCAGGGGCCACCGCGTGATAGCCGGCCGCGGCGAGAGCGGTGAGCTGATGCCGCCAGGAGTACCAGCTCTCCGGGAAGCCGTGCAGCAGGAGGATCAGCGGGCCCTGCCCCGCCTCGGCGATGTGCATGTTCAGGCTGCCGGCCTGCACGTAACGATGGGTAATCTCGGGCACGTCCGCGGCCGGCTCGGTCATGGGCGGAGGATAGCCCTCATGACCCCCGGTAGTGCGATAGATCGCCGTTATCGCTAGTCTTTCTGGCCGATTGTGTACGCAAGTTCGCCCACTTCGGAGCATTCTGTAAGCCAGGGAAACTGTACGGTCGGCGGAGAGCCGGTCCGTGGGAGCTAGAAGACACCGCTACCGCGGCAGGGAGTTGTCACGGTGCCATCGCCCGAGGGGGGCCAGTGAGCCGCAGGCTGCTTCGGCTGGAGATTCCGGTCTTCCCGGAGCGGCTCATGTTCCGGCTGCATGATCCGGTCGCGGATCTGGGCAACGCCGGCGCGCCCGTCCCGCCGGCCGAGTCGCTGATCAGTACCGGCCGCGATCAGCTGATCGTGTCCTGCGCCCAGGAGCACCTGGGTGTCCAGGTCACGGTCGAGGAGTGGGACGACGCTCCGCCGCCGTTCAGCGACGGCTACGAGGACGAGGCGAAATGCGTGCTCTACCTGCGTGGCCGGCTGAGCGTCGACACCGGGACAGCGGACCGGCCCGTTGAGGCGCTCCGCCTGTCGGGCGGCGTCGGCGACTACGGGGTCCGGATCTACACCAGGAACAGGGCCGCCGCGCTGCGCAGTTACGGCGAGCTGTTCCAGCAGTTCGCCGACCCGCTGAGCGACGACTTCCAGCAGGGCCGCAAGCAGCTTGAGGGCATGGAGCAGTACCTGGTCCAGCTGTGGCGGGAGTCCTGACCGGCGCAGTCGCCGCGGCCCGCTAGCCGCTTGCCTTCGCGGCGGCGGCCGAGCCGTGCGACTTAGGTGCTGTGGACGGTGTTGTTCGCGGCGTCGTGCCATGGCGGCCGCTGTACGGGCTGAGCACGAACATCATGAGGGTGACGGCCGCGATCAGCACCAGGGCCAGCACGCCGCTGACGGTCTTTGCCCGCTGAGAGCCGAATGCTCCCGGCAGGCGCTGCTGGGTGAACGAGTTGAAGCGCGAGGCAAGTCTCGGATCATCGATGGCGAGCTGCCGCTCCATCTCGTCCAGCATGCGCTGCTCTTCCATCGACAAGGCCACAGCGCCACCTCCGGCCAGACGTTGACATGTCCCGGGCCGCTAGTCCTAGCTCCCGCTCCCCCCGATTCTTTACCAGGCCTTTGCTCACGGCAAGAGGAAGCCGCCTCTCGTGCGCTCCCGCGCCACCCGACGAGGCTGCGGCGGCATCCTGCTGGGCAGCCCAGGCGGCTGCCGTCGAAAGTGTATTTGAGTTAATCGAATATGTATTCTAGTATCGGGGCCATGCGCTGGGACTCACTTCGTGTGACGCAGGACACAGTGCCGCAGGACACAGTGTCCGCAGGACACAGTGCCGCAGGACACAGTGTCCGCAGAGCACAGTGCCGCAGGGCACAGTGCCGCAGGACACAGTCGATGCACAACACCGTGCCGGACGACGCAGTGACTCCTGGCACAGTGGCCGCGCACGGGCCCGGCGCCAGTGCCGGCGACGGCCGGTCCGGCCCGCGGCGGCGGCCCGGCCGGCCAGCAGGCGCTGTTCGGCCGGGAGACGGTGGTCACGCGCACCTTCGATACGCCCGGATTCCGCGGCATCACCTTCCACGAGGTGCACGCGCGCAGCCTGATCAGCAAGGTCCCGGAGGCGTCCAGGGTCCCGTTCCGGTGGACGATCAACCCGTACCGGGGCTGCAGTCATGCCTGCGTCTACTGCTTCGCCCGGAATACCCACACCTACCTGGACCTCGACTCAGGGAAGGACTTCGACTCCCAGATCGTGGTCAAGGTCAACGCGGTCGAGGTGCTGCGGCGCGAGCTGAAGTCCGCGCGGTGGGCCGGCGAGCACATCGCGATGGGCACGAACGTCGACTGCTATCAGCGGGCCGAGGGCCGGTACCAGCTGATGCCGGGCATCATCGCCGCCCTGACGCAGGCCGCGAATCCCTTCTCGATCCTGACCAAGGGCACCCTGGTACTGCGGGACATCGACCTGCTCGCCAGGGCCGCCGAGGTCACCGACGTCGGCCTGAACGTCTCCGTCGGAATTGTCGATAAAGAGCTTTCTCGATCTATTGAGCCCGGCACGCCCGGCCCGGACAGGCGGCTCGCCGTCTGCGCGGCCCTGAGCGAGCGTGGCCTGCGCTGCGGCGTCCTGATGGGCCCGGTCATCCCGTTCCTGTCAGACTCCCCCGAGCAGCTGGACGAGGCGGTCGGGAAGATCGCCAGAGCCGGGGCCGCGCACCTCACCCCGATCGTGCTGCATCTGCGGCCGGGAGCCAGGGAGTGGTTCGAGCGCTGGCTGCACCGGACGCATCCCGAGCTCGCCGGCGCCTACCGCGATCTGTACCGGGGGCGTGCCTATGCGCCCGCCGGCTACCAGCGGCAGATCGCCGCCCAGGTCGCTGAGCTGGCCCGGCAGCACGGCGTCGGGCGAACGACACCGGCGGGAGCGCGGCGCGTTCCCGCCCCTAAGGGGTTGCACGGACGCCAGGGCGGGCCGCGGCCGGTCAGCCCGGCTGCGATCGCCGGCTCAGTGGCCGCCGGACCGGTTCAGCTCGCGCTGCTGTGACCGGAGGGTGCGGTGACCGGCAGGCCGGCGGCCTGCCAGGCCCGGAAGCCGCCCGCCAGGTCGGTGGCCCGGCGCACGCCCAGGTCCTGCAGGCTGGCAGCGGCGAGACTGGAGGTGTAGCCCTCCGAGCAGACGACGATGATCTCCAGGTCGTAGCTGGCCGCCGGCAGGCGGGCTGCCGATGCCGGATCGAAGCGCCACTCGAGCACGTTCCGCTCGACGGCCATCGCGCCCGGTATCTCACCCTCGGCCGCGCGCTGCGCCTGCGGCCTGATGTCTACCAGCAGCGCGCCGTCCTGCACGGCCTGCGCCGCGCCGGCCGGGCTGAGCCTGGCCAGCCGGGATCGGGCGGCCGCCAGGACCTCGTCGATCGTCAGCGCGCCGGACGGCCTGCTCACCAGTCGGTCTCCGCCCAGTCCGTGCCCACGTGGGCCAGGCCGCCCGCCGTCATCTCGTAACGGCGCATGGCCGTCAGCGGCGGGGAGTACGCATGGACGCTGACAGCCGGCACGGCCGCCACGTTACTGACGTCGTGCAGGTGGCTGCGGCCGAACGGGGTAACCGAGCCCGCCAGGGCCGTGCGGTGCCGGATGCGGCGGCTGCCCGGCGCGGCGAGCGTCTCGCGCAGCTCGCCGCGGGCGACCGCGAAGGCGCCGTGCGCCTCGCCGTGATCGTGGAAGCCGGTGTGCTGTCCCGGCAGCCAGCTCAGCAGCCAGATCTCGTACTCCGGCGTCAGCTCGAGCCGGCGGAACCAGCGGCGCTCCTCGCTGAACTGCACGATCGGCTGCCAGCGCGCCGGGGCCGCGGCTACCCCGCCCGCCAGCTCGGCGAGGCTGGCCGGGCTGAGCCTGATGCCGTCCGGCCGCGCGGCCGGCGGCACAGCGACTGCCGCGCGATGACCCTGATCAGATGCGAGGCCGAGGATCTCAGTCGTCATCCTATGAATCCAATCGGGTTAATGGGTTTTCGCTACCGTAGCACGGCCGCTGCTCTCGCGTGCGTCACGGCGCTTTACTCTGGTCACAGTCAGCCGCGGCGGTCAGACGGCCGGGCGGCGCCGCCGCGCGGGGCAGGCACGAAACCAGTCAGGGAGGCCAGGTGCCCGACGAGACGCGGTCGCTCGCCCGCATGGCGACGGCCAGCGGCTCGCATCGCGCCTCCGGCCCCGGAGCGGCCGATATCGCGGCCATCGCGGTCGGCGGCGGTGCCGGCAGCGTGATCAGGTACCTGATCTCGGCAGCCTTCCCGGCCGGGCACGGGTTCGGGTGGGCCATCTTCGCGGTGAACGTGTCCGGCTGCTTCCTGCTGGGGCTGCTGATGGTCTACCTGCTGGAGGTCTGGCCGCCTCGCCGGCTGCTGCGGCCGCTGCTGGGGATCGGGCTGCTCGGCGGATACACCACGTTCTCCACGTACGCGGCCGCCGTGATGACGCTGCTGACCGGGGGCAGGCCAGCGATCGCGGTCGTGTACGCGCTGGGCAGCATCGCCGGGGCAATGGCCGCCGTATGGTGTGGCGTGCGGGCCGCGAGAAACACCTCCCGGCTGCCCGCGCGGATCAGGAACTGGCGGGAGCAGGGCGACGGAGGTGGCCAGTGAGGCTGCAGGGACCAGCGCGACGGATCACCATCTTTATCGGCGAGTCCGACCGTTATCACCACAAGCCGCTCTACGCCGAGATCGTGCACCGCGCGCACCAGCGTGGTCTCGCGGGCGCGAGCGTGTTCCGCGGCATCGAGGGGTTCGGCGCTGCCTCCCGGATTCACACCAGCCGGCTGCTGTCGCTCAGCGAGGACCTGCCGGTCGCCATCATCATCGTCGACACTGCCGAGCGGATCGACGCCTTCCTCGACGAGGCCGCCGACCTGGTCACCGGGGGCCTGGTCATCGTGGACGACGTGGACGTGCATACCTACGCCGGCGGTGCCGCCGGGGCAGGCAGTGCCGCCGGGGCAGGCAGTGCCGCCGGGGCCAGTGCCGCGAGGGACGACGGGCCCGCCGGCGCGCTCGGGGGCGGCACCTCGCCGTGATCATCCTGGCCGTGCTGGCGGGAGGAATGGCCGGCGCACCTGCCCGCTACCTCACCGACCGGTTCGTGCAGAGCCGGCACGACAGCGTGTTCCCGTGGGGGACGTTTGCGGTCAACCTGGCCGGGTCGGCCATTCTCGGCTTCCTGCTGGGCGCGGAGCGGCACCTCGGGCTGCCGCCAGTCGTCTTCGCGCTCCTCGGCACCGGCTTCTGCGGCGGCCTCACCACGTTCTCGACCTTCGGCTACGAGACGCTGCGGCTGGTGGAGGACGGTGCCTTCGGCGAGGCCGGCGCGAACGTGGCCGGCAGCCTTCGTCGCGGGCGTGCTGATGGCATGGCTGGGCTACCTGCTCGCGGGCGCGCTGTTATCCGCGGCCGGCTGCGCCCGGCAGACGCCCGCCAGCCCCGGCTGCGCCTGAGCCTGAGCGACGCCGGCGGCGATCCCTCGGTCAGCCTGGCCGGGCATCGCACGTAGAGTTGACTGCCGTGGGAGGACAGCACCTGAGCCAGGAGCGGCCCGTGCAGGATGGCCTGACTGTCAGCACAGTCAGCATTGCCGATCCGGGCGACCTTCTGTCCCGGCTCCCGGGCCCGTCGGCGTCTGCCTGGATCCACCAGGGTGATGGCCTGGTGGGCTGGGGCGAGGCCGCCCGGCTGACCATCCCGGCGGGCGTGGACAGATTCGCAGCCGGCGAGAAGTGGCTGGCCGAGCTGTTCGACGGGGCCTCGGTCAGCGACCAGGTCCAGGTACCCGGCTCCGGGGCGGCCGCATTCGGCAGCTTCACGTTCGACCCGGCCTCAGAGGGCTCTGTCCTGATCGTGCCCTCGGTCATTGTCGGCCGTCGCGCGGGTGTTAGCTGGCAGACGACGATCACCGCGGGCGACCCGGATCCGGTCATGCCGCTGACGGTCCGCGCGAGCCCGGCCGAGGTGCGGTGGAGCGACGGGAGCCTGACCGCGCCCGAGTGGGAGCAGGCCGTCGCCGCGGCCGTGTCCCGCATTCAGGCCGGCGAGCTGCGCAAGGTGGTGCTCGCCCGGGACCTGCAGGCCTGCGCCTCGGGGCCGTTCGACATCAGGGTCCTGCTGAGCAGGCTCGCGGCCCGCTCCCCCGGCTGCTTCACCTTCGCCTGCGCCGGACTGGTCGGCGCCACCCCGGAACTGCTCATCCGGCGCGAGGACCGGGCGGTCAGCTCGCTGGTCCTGGCCGGCACCATGGGCCGCGGCGGCAGCAAGGCCGACGACGATGCCCTCAGCAGGGCGCTGCTGGCCTCGGCCAAGAACGCCGAGGAGCACCGCTACTCGGTCGAGTCAGTGCACGACCTGCTGGAGCCGCTGTGCACTGAACTGCAGGTGGACCCGCAGCCGTTCCTGCTGCAGATGGCTGATTATCAGCATCTGGCCACAAAAGTGTCCGGCGTACTCGCCCGCGACGCCTCCGCGCTCGCACTTGCCGCCTCGCTGCATCCCACCGCCGCGATCTGCGGGACGCCGACCGAGACAGCGATGGAGCTGATCAGGGAGCTGGAGGGCATGGACCGCGGCCGCTACTCCGGGCCGGTCGGCTGGGTCGACGCCCGCGGCAACGGCGAATGGGCGATCGCGCTGCGCTGCGGCGAGATCGACGGCAGCCGCGCCCGGCTGTTCGCCGGCTGCGGCATCGTGGCCGGCTCGCAGCCCGATTCTGAGCTGGCCGAGACGGAGACCAAGTTCCGCCCGATGCGCCGCGCGCTGGAGGGCTAGGGCCTGCCGGGCGTGGCGGTCACGCTGCCGGGCGGGTTCCGCCGCCGGGCGGGTCGCGCTGCCGCGCCAGCCGCGCTGCCGCGGCCCCGGGTAGGCTACGGGCTGGATGCTGAAGTGCAGCATGCTGCCGCTGAGAAAGGGATGAGCCAGCCGTGGCACACCTCAGGCCCGACCCGGACTGGGTAAGCCGCTTCGCCGATGAGGTCATCGCCGAGGCCGGCCGCCGGGCGCCGGGCAAGCCCGTCGTGGTGGCCTCCGGACTGAGTCCGTCCGGGCCGATCCACCTCGGCAACCTGCGCGAGGTGATGGTCCCGCATCTGGTTGCCGACGAGATCCGCAGGCGCGGCGTCGAGTGCGACCACATCCTGTCCTGGGACGACTTCGACCGGCTGCGTAAGGTACCGGCCGGCATCGACCCGTCCTTCGCCGAGCATGTCGGCAAGCCGCTGACGTCCGTGCCTGCGCCGGCCGGCAGCGCTTACCCGAACTGGGCCGAGCATTTCAAGGCGCCGATGGCCGACGCGCTGGCACGGCTCGGCGTGGAATACCGCGGTGTCAGCCAGACGGAGATGTACACGTCGGGCGCGTACACCGCGCAGGTGCTGCTCGCGATGCGCGAGCGGGCCCGTATCGATGCCGTACTCGGGCAGTACCGGACGAAGCCGCGGCAGGCGGCGGCCGCGGCCGTCGCGGCGGGCCTGGACGCCAGGGCCGGGGATGACGCCGCGGCGGAGGAGGCCACCGCCGAGGAGGCCGCCGCGCTGGGGTCGGGCGCTGCCGCCGAGGAAGATGGCGCGACGAGCGCCGGGTACTTCCCCTACAAGCCGTACTGCTCGGTGTGCGAGCGGGACCTGACGACGGTCACCAGCTACGACGATGCCACCACCGAGCTTTCCTACACCTGCGCGTGCGGTCACGCCGAGACCGTCCGGCTGACCGAGCACCGCCGGGGCAAGCTGGTGTGGAAGGTTGACTGGCCGATGCGCTGGGCCTACGAGGGCGTCATCTTCGAGCCCTCCGGAGTCGACCACCAGGCGCCCGGGTCGTCCTTCACCGTCGGCGGCCGCCTGGTCAGCGAGATCTTCGGCGGACAGCAGCCGATCGGCCCCATGTACGCGTTCGTCGGCATCAGCGGCATGGCGAAGATGTCCAGCTCCCGCGGCGGCGTGCCGACGCCGTCCGACGCGCTGGCCATCATGGAGGAGCCCGTGCTGCGCTGGCTGTACGCGCGGCGCCGGCCCCAGCAGGCCTTCACCGTCGCGTTCGACCAGGAGATCCAGCGGCTGTACGACGAGTGGGACGCTGTCGGCGCGGAAGGTCGCGGACGGCACCGCGTCCGTGCTGGATGCCACCTCCTATGACCGGGCGGTGCGCACTGCCGCGCGGGCCCCTGCCGCAGACACCGCGCCCGCTGCCGTACCGGACGCTGGCCTCAGTCGCCGATATCACCACCGGCGATAGCGAGCAGATGCTGCGCATTCTGAGCGACCTCGATCCCGTGCGCCCGCTGGCCACGCTGGACGAGGTGCGGCCGCGCCTTGACCGCGCGGCGACCTGGGCCGCGACGCAGCTGCCCGCCGATCAGCGCACCCGCCTCGCGGACGAGCCTGACATTCCCGCGCTGGCCGCCCTCAGCGCGGCCGAGCGAGGCGCGCTCGACCTGCTGCTGGCCGGCCTGGACGCGAACTGGTCGCTGGACGGGCTGTCAAAGCTGGTCTATGCCGTCCCGAAGACGCAGGCGGGACTTCCCGCTGACGCGGCCCCGACGCCGGAGCTCAAGGCCGCGCAGCGCGCTTTCTTCGCCCTGGTCTACCGGCTGCTGATCGGCCGGGAGACCGGGCCGCGGCTGCCCACGCTGTTGCTGGCCGCCGGCCCGGAGCGGATCCGCAAGCTGCTCGGCGGCTAGCCTGACCCGGCGTGCCCGCTGTCCTGCCGGGAAGCTCGTCGGCAGCCGGACCAGCCGCCCTGCCGAGGCAGGGCGGCCGTCCTGATGGCGCCCGCTGAGAGTGCCCGGCCCGTGACAGCTCAGCCGCCTAGCCCGGCCGCACCGCGTCCGCGGTGCCGCCGCCCGGCAGGTCCGCTCCGCTGCCGATGCCGATGCCCTGACCGCTGGCGGCCTCGCCGCCCGGTGCTGTCCTGCGCATCCGCCGCGGACTCGCCAGCCTGGACCGTCTCCGGAGCGGACCACTTCCTGAGTTCCACCTGCGGGATGAGCCAGCTGGCCAGGAACGCCAGCGCGGCGATCGGGACCGCGACGATGAAGACAGTCTGAATCGACTCCGCGTAGCCGGCCACGAACCCCGCATGAATCGCCGCCGGGAGGTGCGCCAGCAGCGCTGGCGTGGCGTCCGCGCTGGAGAAGCCGGCCGGCAGGTGGACGCCGTGCAGGTGCGAGGCGAGGTTGCCGATGAGGACGTTGGAGAAGATGGCACCGAAGATCGCCGTGCCGAACGAGCCGCCGATCGACCGGAAGAACGTTGCCCCGGAGGTCGCGACACCCAGCTCCGAGTGCGGGACGGCGTTCTGCACGATGATGACCAGCACCTGCATGACGCCGCCGATGCCCATGCCGAGCACGAGCATGTAGAGCGAGTCCAGCGCCGACGAGGTGCCGACGCCCATCCGCGAGAGCAGGAACAGGCCGATCGTCATGAAGGCCGTGCCGGCGATCGGCCAGAACCGGTACCTCCCGGTCCGGCTGATGATCTGCCCGGAGCCGATGGACACCAGCAGCAGGCCTGCCATCAGCGGCAGCAGCTGCACGCCTGACAAGGTCGGCGAGACGCCGCGGACGACCTGGAAGAAGGCCGGCAGGTAGGTAATCGCACCGAACATCGCGAACCCGACGATGAAGCCGACGATGCTGGTGACCGAGAATGCGCGCAGCCGGAACAGGTGCAGCGGCAGGACGGGCTCCGCAGCCCTGCGCTCGACCAGGACGAACACGCCGACCAGCACAACTCCGCAGACGCCGAGAATCCAGATCGGCGCCGAGCTCCACGGATAGGTCGTGCCGCCGAGGCTGGTCAGCAGGATGAACGAGGTCGCGGCCAGGGCCAGCACGATCGTGCCGAGGTAGTCGATGACGTGGTGCACCCGGCGGAGCTTGCCCGGCACCTGGCTGGCCACGACGATCAGCGCGATGATCCCGATCGGCACGTTGATGTAGAAGATCCAGCGCCAGGTCAGGTTGTCGACGAAGACGCCGCCGAGCAGCGGTCCGACGATGCTGGCGACGCCGAAGACGGCGCCGAACAGGCCGACGTACCGGCCGCGCTCGCGGGGCGAGACGATGTCGCCGACGATGGCCTGGGCGCCGACCATGAGACCGCCGGCGCCGAGGCCCTGGATCGCGCGGAAGGCGATCAGCTCGATCATGGAGTGGCTGAGCCCCGACAGCACCGAGCCGACGAGAAAGATGACGATGGCGGCCTGGAAGAAGATCTTCCGGCCGTACTGGTCGCCGAGCTTGCCCCACAGCGGAGTCGACACCGTGGTCGCCAGCAGGTAGGCCGTGATGACCCACGCGATGTGGGAGCCGCCCTTCAGATCGCCGACGATCGTCGGGAGCGCCGTGGACACGATGGTCTGGTCCAGCGCCGCGAGCAGCATGCCGAGCATGAGCGCGCCGATGATGAGCAGGACGGCACGGTGGCTCAGGCCGGGCAGCGCGCCGCTGCCCTCGCCGCCAGGGCCTCCTGGCAGCGCGGTGTCTCCGGCGGCAGGGCTGGACACGCTCATCTGATCTTGTCCTTTCCGTCCTGCCGGACACCGGCAGGCTGGGTTGAGGTGGACGCGGAGGTCAGCCGGCCAGCCAGGCCGCGCAGCGCGCAGTCCTCCGGGAAACCGTCAGCGAAGGCCTGATAGGCGGCGTCGGTGAGGTCCTCGAGGGACACGGCGCCGCCGGCAGAGGCCCAGAACGACAAGGTCGCCCTGAGCACGCCGGCGGCGGCGCTGGCCAGCATCAGCGGGTAGGGATCGCGGTCGGGATCGGTGCCGAGGCGCTCGGCGAGAGCGCTCGCGAAGCGGGCCTCGACCTGGGCCATGTGGGCCGCCTGGGCCGCTCGCAGCTGGGGATCGGCATGCGCGGCCTTCATCTGCCTGGCCCAGCGGGCGGGATCGTCGCCGAGCTCGGCGACCTCCCGGCCGATTCTGGCCACCCGGTCAGCGAGTACGGCGCGCAGCACGTCGAGGGCGCTGCGGCCGGGCAGGTCATGCACCAGCCGGTCGTGCAGTTCGTCGGCCTGGCCGGGATCGGCCCCGAAGAAGACGCCTTCCTTGGACGGGAAGTAGTTGAAGAACGTGCGCGGCGAGACGTCCGCAGCCGCGGCGATGTCCTCGACGGTCACGTGGGAGAACCCGCGCTCAGCGATGAGGTCAAGTGCGACCCGCCGGATGGCGAGACGGGTGGCCAGCTTCTTGCGCTCCCGCAGCGACGGGCGCTGATCGGCGAGCGGGGCAGTATCAGGTGCGAGAGACATGATGCAGCGAGTATAACATTGCGCAGAGAACAATATTGCGGTCACATCATCCTTGCACTCACTGTAGGAAATGGCGCTTCCCGGCCGGCCCGCGGGCTGCCCCGCGTACAGTGAGCAGCCAGGCGAGCCGCCCACCGGAACGCCGGGGGTTGCGCCGTGGGCTGCAGCCGCCGCATTTCTCGTACCGGGGGTCGTGACATGAAGAAGCTCGTTCGCAGCAGGCTGTGGATCGTCCCGCTCGGGCTGGCCGCCGTCACCGGCGGCTGGCTGCTCGCCGCCGGGGTGCCTGATATGAAGCGCTACCTGAAAATGCACCGCATGTAGCTCCGCGCGGCCCGCGCTCGCCACCTGCGAGCCGTCCGGCGGCCGGCGCCGGAAGCGGCGATGTGCGGGCATCGCCCGGCCGGCGCCGGCGCAGCCCCGCAGTCGGCGTCGACTAGCCTGGGCCGGTGAAGGCGCTGCTGCTGGAGAATGTCCATCCCGAAGCTGTCCGGCTGCTCGACGAGGCCGGGCTGGAGGTCGCCACGCGGCCGGCCGCCCTGGACGAGGCCGAGCTGGCCGCCGCGCTGCCGGGGGTTGCGCTGCTCGGCATCCGCTCCAAGACCCGGCTCAGTGCGGCGACCCTTGCCGCGGCTCCCGATCTGCTTGCGGTCGGGGCGTTCTGCATCGGCACCGATCAGATCGACCTGGCCGCGGCGTCAGCCCTGGGCATCGCCGTATTCAATGCGCCCTACTCCAACACCCGCAGCGTGGTCGAGCTGGCCCTGGCTGAGATCATCGGGATGACCCGGCGGCTGACCGAGAAAGACCGGGCCATGCACGCGGGCGTGTGGGACAAGTCCGCCCGTGGCGCCCACGAGGTCCGCGGGCGCACCCTCGGAATCGTGGGCTACGGGAACATCGGCGCGCAGCTGTCGGTCGTCAGCGAGGCACTGGGCCTGCGGGTCGTCTTCTACGACACCGCCGACAAGCTTGCGCTCGGGAACGCGCGGCGCTGCGTCAGCCTGGACGAGCTGCTCGAGGTGTCCGACATCGTGACCCTGCACGTCGACGGCCGCCCGTCGAACAGCTCGCTGTTCGGTGAGAAGGAATTCAGCCGGATGCGGCCGGGCGCGCTGTTCCTGAACCTGTGCCGCGGTTTCGTCATCGACCACGACGCGCTGCGCACGCACCTGCTGTCCGGCCATCTGGCGGGCGCGGCGGTCGACGTGTTCCTGGACGAGCCGAAGGCCGCCGGCGAGGAGTTCGTGTCTGTCCTGCGCGGCCTGCCGAACGTCATCCTGACCCCGCACATCGGCGGGTCAACCGAGGAAGCGCAGGCAGATATCGGCGCCTTCGTCGGCGCGAAGCTGGCTGATTTCGTCCGGGAGGGAACGACCTCCCTGTCGGTCAACCTGCCCCGGGTCGCGCTTCCGCCGCTGGCCGGAACGCACCGGCTGGCGCACGTGCACAGCAATGTCCCCGGTGTCATGGCAGAGATCAACACGGTGCTGGCCGCGCACGATGTGAACGTCGAGGCCCAGCTCCTTGGCACCCGGGGCGACCTCGGGTACGCGCTGACCGACATCGGGATCGACTACCCCGGCGCGGTCGTCGACCAGCTGCGCGCCATGAGCCAGACCGTGCGGCTGCGGGTCCTGTCCTGACCCTGGCGGTGATCCTGGCGCACATATGACGCCAATTCCGCGCGCCTGGCCCGCTGACTGTTAGCCTTGGCGCGGCCAGGCAGCAGCCCTGGCCAGCGGGCCCGGTGCCGGGCCAGCGGGAGGAGCGCTCAATGCCTGGAATCGTGGTCGCCGTGGACGGCTCGCCTAACGCCGAGCGCGCACTTGAATGGGCGATGGGACACGCAGCTGCCCTGCAGGTTCCGCTCATTGCCCTGGCAGTGCACGAGGTGCCCAAAAGCTACTGGGGCGGCATTCCGGTCGTCGGCCCGGCAGACGAGGCTGTACTGGCCAGACTGCGCGAGGCCGCGGAAGAGATGACGCAGCGGGTCGCCGCCGGGCTTGGTGCCGTGAAGCCGCCATCGGTGCAGGTCAAGGCCGTGAGCGGCTTCGTGGTCAAGGAAATCGTGGATGCGTCGGAGGGTGCGGACCTCGTCGTTGTCGGCCCGCGCGGCGGTCACGGTTTTGCCCGGCTCGTCACGGGCTCGGTGAGCACCGAGGTCATCCAGCAGTCCAGGTGCCCCGTGGTGATCGTCCCGCCGCAGAAGTAAGGCCACCCGCGCGACGCGGGCGGCGGCGGCGCGGCGTCGATCGCCCTGGCGTCCAGGTGCCGAAGGCCTCAAGCGTCGGGCGCAGCTCGGCGACCGCCAGCTGCCAGCTCCCGGTGATGATCAAGGACGTACTCTGGCACGCTGCTGCCTCTACCCGCCTGTTACCCGTTCCAGCGCAGCCAGCCGCAGCTCGAGCTGATCGACGCGGTGCCGCAGTATCTCCAGCTGAGCCTCGTCGGCGAGGCGGCGCTGCGCGGTGTGCCGCAGCCGCGGCGACGCCTCAGCCCGCGCGGCGACCAGAGCCAGCGGAACCAGCCGCTGCGGGCCATGCGGGCCGTCGACGAGCCGGGACGGAATCTGGCCGGTGCGGTACCAGGTGCGCAGGGCGGCGCGGCTGGCACCGGTGTCGGCCGCCGCCCGCTCGAGCGTCACCCAGTCCGAGCCCTCGAGCCGGGCGGCCAGGTCAAGCTCTGCCTCCCACTGGTCGAGCCGGTCCTCCCAGTCCATGGCGACCCCCATCCTTTCGACACACCCTATTAATAGCATGGTATTGACGGGGGTCAGCGCATGCTGCACCGTGGTCCCATGTTCGAGAGATTCACTAACCGCGCTCGTCGCGTCGTCGTACTCGCGCAGGAAGAAGCGCGGCGGCAGAAGCACAACTACATCGGCACCGAGCACCTGCTGCTCGGGATCCTGGCCGAGTCAGGCGGACTTGGCTGCCAGGTTCTGGTGCGCTTCGGCCTGTCGCTGGACGGCACCCGCGAGGAGGTCGCGGGCATCGTCGGGACCGGGAAGCGAGAGATCAGCGGGCATATCCCGTTCACTCCGCGCGCCAAGAAAACCCTGGAGCTGTCGCTTCGCGAGGCCCTTCAGCTGCACCACGACTACATCGGCACTGAGCACATCCTGCTCGGCCTGATCCGCGAGGGTGACGGGGTCGCCGCGCAGATCCTGAAAGAGCACAGCTCCGACCTGAGCGAGGTGCGCGCAGCGGTACTGGACCTGGTGGCGGCGGTGCCAGCCGGAGCCCCGCGCGGCCGGGGCTGGCTGCGCCGGCGGTACGGAGGCAGCCCGGGCGAGGCGCCCGAGCCCGGCGAGTCGCCGGAGCTGCGCACCACGCCTGCCGCCGATGTCAGCCTGACCGAGGCCGCCCGGCTGGCCGGACCCCATCCGGTCGGCTCGCATCATCTTCTGCTCGCCGCCCTCGGCGATCCTGACGCGGCGGCCGCCCGGACGCTGGCCGGTCTCGGCGTTGACCTCGACCAGGCCAGGGAGGCGCTGCGCAATGCCGACGTCACCGGCACCAGTGATGAGCAGCCGGAAGAGGCGGCCGGCGCCAGATGGTCGTCCGCGTGACCGACGGGCAGCTCACGATCGAGGCCAGCGATCCGGTGATCGTCGATCTTGCTCACTCAGCGCTCACCGCGCTCGGTGAGCGGGCCGACCCGCCCGGCACGATCCGCGGTGACCTTCCGGTGAGCGCCAGCCTGAGCACGGTCTGGCAGGCGCTGCACGACAGCCTGCGGATCATCCGCCGGAGTGCCGAGCTGCCGCCGGAGTCCCCCGCCGGCGAGACGCCCGGCCCGGCAGGAACCACGCCTGAGCAGCCGGGAACGGAGACCGGCTAGCCGACAGCCGCCAGCCGCCGGCGTAAGGCGCCGGCGTCAGCCGCCCGGCCGCGGCGCGGTCACGACATCACGGACGGGGTCGTGCGCCAGGTGAGGGGTCCCGCAGACGACGATGTCGGCGCGCTCCCAGGTCCGCTGCGCGGCGAGGAACGGGATCTCCTCCGCCATCCAGTCCGCCAGGGCACTGGCCGCGGACGGGCCGCCGGGCGTCCCGATCCGCGCATGACTGCGACGATCGGCATCGCCTGAGTCGGCCTGCACCCAGATCAGCGAGTCGATCAGGTTCGTGACCTCGCTGCGGCCGGCGCCGACTCCCTCGACGATCAGCAGCGGGCACCGCGCCCCGACGCCGATGTATCCCGGCCGGCCGTGCTCGATCCAGCGCGGCGGCCGGTAGGCGACCGCGCGGCCCTGGTGCAGCGGTGTCAGGATCCCGTCGGTCAGCAGATCGGCCCAGCCGAACCGGGAGTGCCGCCACGCAATGTCGTCGGTATGAACCACGGCCGACCCGGTGACGAGGCTGGCGATCCGCGTCGCCAGCGTCGTCTTGCCGGCGCTGCTGCGGCCGTCTATCGCGAGGATCACCGGCCGCCCGGTCGGTGAGCCGGATCTGCGGCGGGTCAGCGAGTCCGCCAGGGCGGCCAGCCGCTGAACTCGCCACGGCCCGGCCACGGGCTCACCAGGCTGCATCGATCTCGCCGAACCCGGCGCGTTACTGCCGGTCAAGTCCGAGTGCGCGGCCGACCGCGGCTATCCCGTCGGTGTCGGCGAAGGCGAAGCTGAAGATCACTTCATCGGCGCCAGCCTCGATATGACCGGCGATCAGGTCGGGAATCTCGTGCGGCTGGCCGACGGTGAAACCGGCGGTCTCAGCGGCCGAGCCTCCCGCCGCCAGCATGTCGCGCATCTCGGCCGTGTTCTGCTCGGACGTCGTGAGGATCAGCGGGGTCATCCAGGTGACGTCGATCTCGGCCGGGTCGCGGCCGACGTCGGCGCAGTGCCGGCGCAGCACGTCAATCTTGCGGGCCAGCGTGGTCACATCACCCGTGACATTGCACTTGTCCGCATACCGGGCGACCAGCCGCAGCGTTCGCTTCTCGCCGCCGCCGCCGATCATGATCTTCGGGCCGCCGGCCTGCACCGGACGGGGCAGGTTGCGAGCGTGGTCGAGACGGTAGTGCGCGCCGGTGAAGCTCACGTCGTCGCCGGTGAACATGGCGCGGCACACCTGGACCGCTTCCTCCAGCATGTCGAGGCGCTCCCGGTCGCTCGGATAGGCGACGCCGAGCCCCTGATGCTCGGCGTCGTACCAGGCAGCCCCGATGCCGAGGATGGCCCGGCCCCGCGAGATGACGTCCAGCGTGGTCACGATCTTCGCCAGGATGGCGGGGTTGCGGTAGGTCACGCCGGTGACGAGCGTGCCGAGCTGTACCCGCTCGGTCCGCGCGGCCAGCGCTCCGAGCAGCGTGTAGGCCTCGAGCATCGGCTCGTCAGGGCCGCCGAGCGGCGGCAGCTGGAAGAAGTGATCCATCACCCAGACCGAGTCGTACCCCGATGCCTCCGCCGCTGTCGCCAGGCCGGCGACATGGTCGAACAGGCGGGCTGAGTCAAACCCCGAGAAGTTGGGCAGCTGGACGCCGAATTTCGTCATAGCGGCCACGGTAGCGACTCCGGGCGGATCAGGCACCCGGCCGCTAGAGCGATGAGGCAGTCCGGATCAGGCGCCGACAGTCAGGCGCACCGTCACGACGTCGCCCACGTCGAGCCCTTCCGCCGTCCGTACCTGCGCCCTGACCGGCACGATGTACCGGCCGTCCTTGGGGAACAGCGACGTCGTCCAGCTGGTACTCCCGATCAGCGCCGTCACCGGGATCATGCCCCAGCCGTAGGTGACGGACGCCGAGGCCGCTTCCAGCGCACCGCATTCCTCATCGGGGACCGTGACGAAGTGGAATGGCGCCGGTCCACGCCAGAACCAGATCTCACCGCTGAACTCCAGCCGCATCCCAGCAGGATAGAAGCCGGCCGGGCGCTATCCGGCATCGTTCAGGATCGCCACGACGTCCGCCAGCGTGCTGTCGTCGCCGACATTGCCGGCGAACACGACGTAGGGCACGCCGACCGCTTCCGGCGCTGCATCGACAGGGCGGAACACCGAGATCAGGCCGGGGAACAGCTGGCCCGCCACCTCCGCGCGGCGGATGCCGAGCCCGTGCACCGCGACGTCGTGCGAGGTAATGCCGCCCTTCGCCAGGATCCAGGCGGGCCGGGCCGCCAGCGCCAGGCGGACGGTGCGCGCCACGGCCGCGGAGACGGCGCGCGCGATCGCCAGGCTCTCGGCGGCGCTGCCTCCCCCGGCGACGGCCCGGCTGGTGAACAGCAGCACGTCCGACCGCCGGAGCGCGCCGGCGACGTCCCGTGCCGCCCGGGCCGCGGTGTCCTGCCTGCCGTCAAGAATGGCGGGAACGCACAGTTCAACGCCAGTGACTCCGGCCCGTTCGCGCAGCACCGCGAGCTGCCGGCTGGTCTGGCCGACATGGGAGCCGACGACGATGAGTCCGTGCCCGCCGGGCCCGGTGCCGTGCCCGCGGGGTCGCAGCGCGGCACCGCGCAGCGGCGCGGCTGGCTCGGTGCCAGTCAGCGCGCGCACAAAGGAAGGCCCGGTCCTGAACAGGAACCGGCGGCCGGCCTGCTCGGCCAGCAGCACGCCGCAGGCGACAGCCTCCAGGTCGGAGTACTCCGTCGCGTTGACGACCACCCAGGTGCCGCCGGTCAGGCTGGCCAGCAGGTCGCGGACGCGGGACGGGCCGCCGGTCCTGATGTCGCCCAGGCTGATGCTGGCGACGTCCTGCGGCCTGGCCGCTCCCCCGGACTTCTCGGCCACGAACTCCGTCAGGTCCGACGCGGTATAGCCGAACGCGCTATCGCGGGCGAACTCGGTCTCGCCCACCGGAACGAGACCGGCGGCGGTCCGCGCCCAGTGAACGTTAGCCGCAGTCAGCCGCCCGGCCTCGAGGAAGGCGGGGATCAGCAGCACTGCGTCGAAGGCGCTGCCGAGCACGTCCCGGCCGGCGGCCTGCAGTGCCGCCACTTCCCCGGTGACGTGGCCGCGGAGTGTGGAGTCGCTGCGGCTGACCAGCTGCAGCGCGCCGCCGCTCGGGCCGGCGGCGGCGAGCAGGGCGCGGGCCGCACGGTCCGTCAGGGCTGCCGCCTCCGGCTCGTCCAGGCTGCGGGAGTTCGTCAGGACGAAGCAGGCGCCGGCGGGTCCGCTGAGCGCCGCCTCGCACGCACCCTGCTCCGGCACCGTCACGACCTCGACGCCGTGCATCGCCTGCGATCCGGTCGGATCGTCGTCGATCACCCCGGTGAGCACGCGGCCCGCGGCTCGCATCGCGCGGACCGACGCGCGCAGGGCGGCGCCGTCGGCACGGGCCGCAGGCAGGCCGGCGAAGACGTCTGCGGCGGCAGGCCCGGTGTAGCGCGGCACCGCTCCGCTCCCTCAGGCTTGCGACGGGCGAGGCGGCATACGATCACAGTAGTCCGCGTCCTGTCCGCTGTGAGGCTGGAGACTATGTGACGAATGTGCTGGTCACTGGCGGCGCCGGCTTCCTGGGCGCGCGCCTGGCCCGGCAGCTGCTGTCGCTCGGCTCGCTGGACGTGGCGGGCAGCGGCGACCAGCCGCTCGCGCGGCTCACGCTCGCCGATCAGGTGCCCGCGCCGCAGGACCTGGCCGCCGACGAGCGGGTCACCATGCTCTGCGGAGACCTTGGCGAGCTGCTCGGCGGCCCGGGCGAGGCACGGGACGCCGTCGCCGCGGCCGACGTCATCTTTCACCTCGCGGCGGCGGTGAGCGCGGAATGCGAGGCCGACTTTGACCTGGGCATCCGGGCGAACCTGCGCGCCACCGAGTCGCTGCTGGCGTCGTGCCGCGCCGCCGGGACGAACCCCGTTGTCGTCTTCGCGAGCTCGCTGGCGGTGTTCGGGCCATCAGGCGAGCACCCGCTGCCGGATGTCGTGGACGACCAGACGATGCCGAATCCGCAGTCCAGCTACGGGTCGCAGAAAGTCATCGGCGAGCAGCTGCTGTCCGACTACACGCGCAGGGGCTTCCTGCGGGGCGGGCCATCCGGCTGATGACCGTCTGCGTGCGGCCGGGACGGCCGAACGCCGCGGCATCCGGCTTCCTGTCCGGCATCATCCGGGAGCCGCTCGCTGGTCAGCGCGCCAGGTGTCCGGTCGGTCCGCAGACTGAGGTGGCACTCGCCTCGCCGGCCAGCGCCATCGGCGGCCTGCTGTGCGCCGCCACCTCTTGCGACCGGGCCTGGGGCGACCGGACCGCGGTCAACCTGCCGGCGCTGACCGTGACCGTCGGGGAGATGGCCGCCGCGCTGGAGCGAGTCGCCGGCCCGGAGGCAGGGGCACTGATCGACTGGCTGCCCGATCCGGCCGTTGCGGCCATCGTGACTAGCTGGCCGGCCCGGTTCCGTACCGACCGGGCAGCCCGGCTTGGCCTGGTGCCGGACCCTGACGTCGACTCGATTGTCGCCATGCACCTGGCCGAGACCGGGTCCTGACGGGTCCGGGGGAAGGTCCCGCCTGCCCTCAGCGGTCCGGCCACAGGCTGGTCAGGTTGACCACGATGCCTTCCTGACTGCTGCGCGCTATGACGACGACCGCCTCGTCATCGCCGGGGTTCTCCTCCCGGTGCGGCACGTAGGGCGGCACGAAGATGTAATCGCCGGGCTCGGTTTCGAGCCGGATCTCCTCGTCGCCGTCGGCGAACACGAACGCCGGGCGGCCGGCCACGACGTAGATCGCCGTCTCCGCCTCACCGTGGTGATGGTCGCCGGACCTGACGCCAGGCGCGACATGGGTCTGGCCCATCCACAGCTTCTCCGAGCCCGCGTTCTTGCCGGAGATAGCCTCGCGGCGATTCATGCCGCTGGTCTGGCCGGTGTCGGCGAGCAGGTCCTGACCGCGTACCCGGATCAGCGGCCGGTGCCAGTGGTCAGCAGTGTTCTCGCCGGTCATCAGCTCTCCCAATTCCCAATTAAAGCGATTCACATTGAATGTGACCCGCTGTCACCGTCCGGCGGACAGCGGGACTGTTCGCCCGGTCCGGCAGCGGTCCCGTCGCCAGCAGCGCCACTATGGTCCCGTGACAGATTCTTGCCGGCAGCCTGTCGGATCCGGGACCGGGCGTTCGTAGCAGGGGTGACAGGCGGCCGGAGGAGGCCGCCGGGACAAGGAGTCATGCGATGACGCGGTACCTGATCTCGTTCGATGACGGCGCGATGGATCACATCCCGGATGAGGACGTGCCCGCCGTGGGCGAGGCCGCGCACGCGGTGGTCCGGGAGGCGCAGGACGCTGGCGTGTGGGTTTTCGGCGGCGGGCTGAGAAGCCAGCGGGCGAGCATCGTGGCCACCAGCGGGATGGTCACCGACGGCCCGTACCCGGAGACCAAGGAAGTTATCGGCGGGTTCTCGGTCGTCGACGTGCCCTCACGCGAGGAGGCACTGGAGTGGGCTGCCAAGATCGCCGTCGCCTGCCGCTGTGCGCAGGAGGTGCGGGAGATCCTGCCCGATCCGGCCGTCTGATCGAAGCCCCGCTCGCTCTGACACCGGCGGCCCCCGCCACGGCGGGGCTTTTCAGACGCCGAACGCGGGTAGTCCTCAGCACGGCCGGGCGGAGCTGGCCGCACGGGCGCGGATGCCGCGCCCCGCGACGACGGAGGGCGGTGCGGTTCATGCCGGTCACAGACGGGCTGCGGGTGGTCGTGGTCGGAGCCGGGCTGGCCGGGCTGGCCTGCGCGCAGGACCTGGCGGCAGCCGGCGCGGGCGTGACGGTACTGGAGGCCGGCGACGCGCCGGGCGGCCGCGTCAGGACCGATGTACGCGACGGCTACCAGCTCGACCGGGGCTTCCAGGTCTTCAACACCTCCTATCCGCAGGTCCAGCGCCGCATGCGGCTGCGCGACCTGCAGCTGTGCCCGTTCACGCCGGGACTGCTGCTGCACACCGCCGACGGCCGGATCCGGTTCGCCGACCCCACCCGCCAGCCGGGCGAGCTGGCCGACATGCTGGCGGGCCGGCTGGCCAGCCCTGGTGACCTCGCGGCGCTCGCCGCGCTGAGCGCACGGGACATGCTGCTGCCGCCGAGCTGGATCAGGCATGGCCGGGAGCAGACCACCGTGGCCGCTCTCGCGGGCTCGGGCGTGTCCGGCCGGCTGATCGAGCTGCTGTTCCGGCCGTTCCTGTCCGGCGTGTTCCTTGAGGACAGCCTGGAGACCTCCAGCCGGTTCTTCCACCTGGTCTGGCGCAGCATGCTGCGCGGCACCCTGTGCCTGCCGCGCGGCGGCATGCAGGCGATCCCGGAGCAGCTCGCCGGCGCGCTCCCGCCCGGAACCCTCCGCCTGGGCACTCCGGTGGCCGCGCTGACCGGCGAGGGAGTGCTGCTCGCGGACGGCACGGATCTGTCAGCGGACGCCGTGGTCGTCGCGACCGGGCCCGTCGCTGCCGCCGCGCTGCTGCCGGACCTGGAGGTGCCGGCCACCAGGACCGTGACGACGTTCTACCACGCCGCGCCGCAGTCGCCGCTGCGCGAGCCCACGCTGCTGGTGGACACTGCCGGGGTTGTCCTGCATACCAGCGTGCTGACCGAGGTCGCCCGCAGCTACGCGCCGGACGGGCGCGCGCTGGTGTCCACGTCGCTGCTCGGCGGAGCCGGCGGAGCGGCACGCGGCAGGCAGGGAGCGGGCCGTGCGGGACCGGCTGGCCGAGCTCTACCTGACGGACACCTCCGGCTGGGAGCACCTGGGTACCTACGAGATCGCCGGCGCGCTGCCGGCCATGCCCGCGCCGCACCCGCTGATGCGGCGTGCGCGCCTGTCGCCCGGCCGCTACGTCTGCGGCGACTACCGGGCGACCGGCTCGGTGCAGGGTGCGCTCGCCTCCGGTGCCCGCGCTGCCCGCGAGATCCTGGCCGAGGCCGCCTGAGGCTACCCGGCGACCGGATCGTAGTAGTGCGCGTACTGCCAGATGCCCGCCTTCACCAGCGCCTCATCGGTCACCGGGCCGAACCGGGCGGGTGACAGCGGGCCCAGGTCGATCCGCTCGCGCTGGCCGCCGATCCACGCTGCCAGCGCCTCGCCGATGGCCGGCGAGGAGGAGAAGCCCGACCCGTTGCAGCCGCTCGCGACCCACAGCCCGGCCACATCCGGCACCGGCCCGGTGACGAACCGGCCGTCCGGCGACATGGTGAACAGGCCGCCGCGGTGCTCCGCGACTGGCCCGGCCGCCGCCGGGGCCTCGGCCGCGATCTGTGCCGTCATGGCCTGCAGGACGCTGAGATCGAGCGGCACGTCGTCAGTGCTGAAGTCCGGCGGCCGGTCGCGCGGGTCCACCGGCAGGGGCGCGGCCTCGAACCCGCCCGCCATGAGGCCGCCGCGCGCGGGCCGCAGGTACACGGCGGCGTCGACGATCCTGACGATCGGGCCGGCCGGGTTGACGTCAGCCGACGGCCCGGTAATCAGAAGCTGATGGCGGACCGGCGCGAGCGCCACCTCCCCGCCGGCCAGCCCGGCGACCTGCCGGGTCCAGGCACCGGCGGCATCCACCACGGCCCTGGCGGAGATGGAGCGCTTCGCCGTCTCGACCCCGGTGACCCGTCCGCCGGAGACGGTGATACCGGTGACCGCCTCGGACTCGAGCTACCTCGACGCCCCGCAGGCGCGCTGCCGCCAGGTAGGCCCGGATCAGGCTCACCGGCTCCTCGATGTAGATATCCTCCGGGCACCACAGTGCCAGCTCGGTGCTGGCATCGCCGTCGTAGCAGGACGCTGCCGAGGCCAGCTGACCAGGCGCGGCCTCGCGCACGTCGGCGCCCCAGCCCGCCGACTGGCGAGCCTCGCTCCGCAGGTACGCGGCGTGCTCCGGTGTCCGCGCCACCAGGAAGCTGCCCGAGCGGGCCACCGCGAGTCCGACGCCGGCCCAGTCGGCGAACGTCAGCGCCAGCTCGATGCTGCGCCGGGCCAGCCTGGTGCGCAGCTCGTCCGCCTGGACGGACTTGAACAGTCCGGCCGCCCTGCCCGAGGCCTGCGAGCCCGCCGCGTAGCGGTCCACGACGATGACCGACTGCCCGAGCAGCGCGGCGTGCAGCGCCGTGCTGAGCCCGAGCGCGCCGGCCCCGATGACCACCAGGTCCGCGTCCATCCCGTCCATCACGCCAGTGTGCCGCTGCCCGGCTAGTTGGCAAAGTCCTGCGTCATCCAGACCGTGCCGTCACTCCCCCGGTAAACGGCAATCCCGATGGAGGTGAAGCTCGAGCTGAGCAGATTCAGCCGGTGGCCGTCGTCGGGCGGCTTCTCGTTCAGCATGTCCTGCGTCAGCGCGGTCGCCATCGAGGTGATGGCTGCCGTGGTATCGGCGACGGGGCCGCCCTCGCCGATGTTCTCCCCCGCGGCGGTCCACTGCACCCCGGCCGCCGTCTCCCGCGCGCCGAGCGCGGGCTCGCCAGGGCACTGATGCGACAGGCCGCACCCGTCGGCCATCAGCATGTTGTGCTGGCCGGAGCTCGTCTGCAGTCCGGCCAGGATCGTGTAGGCGGGCAGGCCTGCGCTGGCGCGGGCCTGGTTGATCAGCGCCAGTACGCTCGCGGCGGCGCTGCTGACGCCCGCCCCGGTCGGCGGGGCCGATGATGACGGCGCGGCAGCCGGCGACGTCGGCGCCAGGGCCGGCGCAGGCGTCCTGCTGCCGGCTGGCCGGGGCGACGATGACTTTGCCGGCGGCGACGGTGCCGGGCTGCTCGCCGCCGGCGTGGCCGTCCGCCCGGCCGGGCTCGTCGCCGCCCGGCCGGAGGCATCGGCAGCGCGGGCGGCGGTCACGGCCGGGGCAGAGCCAGGGTCAGCGAGATAGAACGCGCCGAGCGCGATGGCCGCGATGGCGGCGCCCCCGGCGACTCCGCTGAGCAGCAGTCGGCGTCTGCTTGCGCCTGAACCCGGTGTCTCGGCACGCGCAGCACACTAGCCCGGCCGGGAGAGTTCTGCGCCGGAACGCGCCGTTCCGGCCGGTACCTGGCGCTCGCGGCCGGCCGCCGGAGGCCCGGCCATCCTCGCCGTCGGGCATGATGGGCCGTGGCCCCGGTTCCGGGCGCGCTTCGATGAGGAAGGCAGCCATGGCAGAAGCTGTGCCGTTCGCAATCGGCGCTGACGTCACCGCCACGGACGGACCGTGCGGTCACCTTTCGCGCGTTGTCGTGGATCCGCTGGCCAGGTCCGTCACTCACCTGGTGGTGGAGCCAGTGCACTGGGAGGGCCTCGGCAGGCTCGTCCCGCTCAGCCTCGTCGACGCCTCAGGCGACGGCATCCGGCTCCGCTGCACGCAGTCAGAGTTCGAGCAGCTGGACCCCGCGGAGGAGACCGAGTTCATTGCCGGCGGCGGCACCTACGGCCCGTACGGCGGCGGCGAGGTACTCACGTGGCCCTACTACGGTCTCGGCGGCATGGGCGCTGCCGGAGGAGCGTCCGTCCCGCCCGCCGTCACCTACGACACGGTGCCGGCCGGCGAGGTCGAGGTCCGCCGCGGCGATCACGTGCATGCCGCCGACGGCAGCATCGGGCACGTCCAGGGTCTCGTCATCGACCGGGACAGCGCGCATGTCACGCACGTGCTGCTGAGAGAAGGGCACCTGTGGGGCCGCAAGGAGGTCGCCATCCCGATCTCGGCCGTGACCGCGGTCGAGGCTGACGGCATCCGGCTCAGCCTGACTAAGCAGGAGGTCGGCGACCTGCCGCCGGTCGACATCGACCACCTCAGCTGACCGCCTGCGGTTATAGCCGCGCGTCGGTCGCGGGGTCGGCGTTCCCGCCGAAGTACTGGTCAAGTACCTGGCTGAACACAGTCGCAGCAGGGTCGGCGCGCGCGAACAGCGTGGCCGACGACCGCAGCTTCTGCGCGTCGATCGTGCCGAGTACCTGCTCCGCACTGCGGCCCTGCACGGCGCAGACGATCCCGGCGCACTGCGCCAGCCGCGGCCCGAGCACCGGGTGCGCCAGGTAGGCGCGAGCCTCGTCCAGTGAGCTGATCGCGTACCGCCGGGCCGTGGGGCTGGATCCGAGGCCCGCGATCTGCGGGAACACGAACCACATCCAGTGGCTGGACTTGCGGCCCGAGCGCAGCTCGGCGACTGCCCGCTGGTATGTCCCGCCGGCGTCCTGCGCGCTCACGAACCGCTCCAGGTCGTAAGGATCGGCCGTTGTCATCGCGCCTCCGCAATGGCGGCGGCGCAGGCCTCGCTGATCGCGGAGCGAAGCATGAGGCTGCCGGCCCGGTCGGTGCGCACCTCGGCCAGGCGCAGGCCCGTGCCGGACAGTGCGGCCGCCAGCTCGGCCGCGCACTCAAGCAGCGTGTACTTCAGGCCGGCCGCCGCGGCCAGCGCCGCGAAGTCGGTGCCATGCGGTGTCCCGAAAACGCGCTCGAAGGAATCGGTGAACGCAGCCGGCTCCAGCGCCGAGAAGATCCCGCCGCCGTCGTTGTTGACGACGATCAGGCACAGGTCAGGGCGCGCGTCGGCGGCGCTGAACATGAGCCCGGGCGCGTCGTGCAGCGCCGCGAGGTCGCCGAGCACTGCCGCGGCGGGGCCGCCGCCGGCCCGCTGGTGCGCCAGCGCCGCGCCGATTGCCGCCGACACCTGGCCGTCGATCCCGCTCGTGCCGCGGTTCGCCAGCACCCGGACGTCAGCCCGCGGGCTCATGTGCCGGTCCAGATCCCTGGCCGGCATGCTCGCGGCGACCCACAGCAGGGCTCCGGGCGGCAGCGCGGCCGCGACCTCGCGCGCCGTCAGCGGCTCGCTGAGGCTGCCGTCCGCGGCGAGTACCTTGTCCGCAGCCGTACGGGCTGCGGCATCGGCCTCTCGCCACGACCGCAGCCAGCCCGAGTCCCCGGCTCCCGCCGGGGCGCCGCGCAGTTCTACCCGCGCGGCCACGTCGGTCGCCGAGCGGGCCGCATCGGACCAGCGGCCCGGTCCCTGGGTCAGCACGACGTGCCGTTGCCCCGTGCCGCGCGCCGCGCAGCAGCGCCTGCTGGCCGCGTGACAGGCCGGGCCGCCCGGCCGAGACGATGACATCGGGCCGGTGCGCGCCGGTGAACGCGGCCGAGTCGAGCAGGTACTGATAGCTGCCGAGAGCCGCGGGGCCCTGGCGGGCGCCGGACGACGGCTCGGCCAGCAGCGGCCAGCCGGCCTGACCGGCGAGCCGCACCGCGGCGTCCGGGTCGGCGGTGCCATCGCCGGCGACCACCAGCCCGCGCTCAGTCCAGTCCAGGCTTATGGCGGGAACGCCCTGGCCGGACTGACTCGCATCAGCCTGGCCGCCGAACCGCGTCCAGGCGGAGCCGTCCGGCCGCCCGTCGAGCGGCTCGCACCAGTCGGCGTCACCAGCCGCTCCCGCGTCGGCCAGGCCAGGCACCAGCGGGTCTCGCAACGGCAGATTCAGGTGGACGGGACCGGCCCCGGAGGCCTCGTTCCCGCCTGAAATAAACCAGGCACGGCAGGCCAGCGAACGCCAGTACGCCGCCTGCCCCGGCCGGTTCTCCGGCGCGCCGGTCTCGCAGAACCAGCGGACGGCATCGCCGTAGAGCTTGAGCTGGTCGATCGTCTGGTTCGCGCCGGTCCCGCGCAGTTCGGGCGGCCGGTCCGCGGTGAGCACGAGCAGCGGCACGCCCGCCTCGCCGGCCTCGATGACGGCCGCGTGGAAATGCGCGGCCGCCGTGCCCGAGGTGCAGACGACCGCGACCGGGCGCCCGCTCGCCTTCGCCAGGCCGAGCGCGAGGAACGACGCTGACCGCTCATCGATCCTCACATGCAGCCGCAGCGCTGAGCCTGGCCGCGCGGCGGCGGCGTGCAGCGCCATGGCCAGCGGCGCGCTGCGCGATCCGGGCGCGACGACTGCCTCGCGCAGGCCGCAGCGCACGAGCTCGTCCACCAGCACGGTGGCCAGCGCGGTCGACGGGTTCACGGGCGCCCGGGCAGGAACTGCGCCGCGGCGAGCAGCCGTTCCCGCCAGTCGGCCGGATCCACTTCGTACCTGGCGAGCGCAGCGTCGTCCACGATCGCGGGCCGGACCGGCAGCTGCCCGTCCTTCTCGGCCAGCGGGTCGGCGGTAACGTCCCCGGCCAGCAGGCTCATCGTGGCCAGCCCGCACGCGTACGGCAGGTCGGGCAGCGCGGCCGCCAGGGCGACGCCTGCCGCGAGCCCGACCGAGGTGTCCACGGCGCTGGACACCACGACCGGCAGCCCGCACGCCGCCGCGATCTCCAGGGCCGGCCGGACGCCGCCGAGCGGCTGGGCTTTCAGCACGACGATGTCCGCGGCACCGGCCGCGCGCACCTTCATCGGGTCGTCGGCGCGGCGGATCGACTCATCCGCCGCCAGCGGCACCTCAACCCGGCGGCGCAGCTCGGCGAGCTCGTCCAGCGTCGCGCAGGGCTGCTCGGCGTATTCCAGTCCGAAGGCCGACAGCTGCGTGAGCATGCGCGCGGCCTCGTCCACGCTCCAGCCGGCGTTCGCGTCGACACGGACCTTGCCATCGGGCCCGATGGCGTCCCGCACAGCCTCCAGCCGGGCGATGTCGGCGGAGCCGGGCTGGCCGCGCTCGGCGACCTTGACCTTCGCGGTGCGGCAGCCGGAGCCGGACACGATCTGATGCGCCTGCTCCGGGCCGACAGCCGGCACGGTCACGTTCACCGGGATGCTGTCCCTGACCGGGTCGGGCCAGCCGTGAGCGGCAGCCTCGAGAGCGCAGGCCAGCCAGCGAGCGCACTCGCGCGGGCCGTACTCGGGGAACGGGGAGAACTCCCCCCACCCGGCCGGTCCCCGCAGCAGCGCACCCTCGCGGACCGTGGTGCCGCGGAACTTCACCGGCATCGGGATCGCGAACGCGCGCAGTGTCGGCAGCAGCTCGGCGACAAGGTCCGCGGCCGGCGCCGCGCGGCACCGGCCGGGCGCGCGCTGGTCACGGCCGCCGCGGGAACTTCGTGAAGTCGGGGGTGCGCTTGTTCACGTAGGCGTCGCGGCCTTCCTGCGCTTCCTCGCTCATGTAGTAGATCATCGTCGCGTCGCCGGCGAACTGCTGCATGCCGGCCGCGCCGTCGGTGACCGCATTCAGCGCGCCCTTCAGCATGCGCAGCGCGATCGGCGACTTGGACAGCATCTCCCTGGCCCAGCTGACGGTCTCCTCCTCCAGCCGGTCCAGCGGGACCACGGTGTTGACCAGGCCCATCTGCAGCGCTTCGGCCGCGCTGTACTGCCGGCACAGGTACCAGATCTCGCGCGCCTTCTTCAGCCCGACCGTCGCGGCCAGCAGTGACGAGCCGTACCCGGCGTCGAATGAGCCGACCTTGGGGCCGGTCTGGCCGAAGATCGCGTTGTCGGCAGCGATCGTCAGGTCGCAGCACACGTGCAGCACGTGACCGCCGCCGATGGCGTAGCCGGCCACCATCGCGATCACCGGCTTGGGCGTGCGCCGGATCTGGACCTGCAGGTCCAGGACGTTCAGCCGGGCCACTCCGTGCGGGTCGACGTAGCCGGCGTCACCGCGGATGCGCTGGTCGCCGCCCGAGCAGAACGCCTTGTCGCCCTCGCCGGTCAGGATGATGACGCCGATCTCGGAGTCGTCCCTGGCAACGCCGAACGCGTGCTGCAGCTCGAACAGCGTCGTCGGCCGGAACGCGTTCCGCACCTCGGGCCGGTTGATGGTGATCTTGGCGATGCCCTCGGCAGTCTCGTACCGGATGTCGGTGTACTCCTGGCCGTCCGCCGGTCCCGATGCCTTCCAGTCGACCACGAGTCGCCCTCCTGCTGTTGCCCTGATCTGCCCGATTAACCTTACGACCGTGACCTCAAGGCCCCTGCACGCGGTCCAGTTCCCGCCGTCGGCCGGCGAGCGCATGCTGGCGGCGCTGGCCGCGGCGCTCGACGGATCCGGTCCGGCCATCCTGCCGCTGGATCCCGACCTGCCCGAGGCCGCACTCGCCCGGACGCTCGCGGCGTTCGCGCCGGACGCGATCGAGACCGCGGCCGGGACGCGCGCGCTGCCGCCTCGCCCGCCCGGCTCGCCTGGCGGGGGGTCGCCGGGAGCGGGGGTCTCCGGCTGCGCTCGCGGATGACACGGCGGTGGTGATCGCCACGTCCGGCTCGACCGGCGTGCCGAAGGGCGTGCAGCTCAGCGCCGCGGCGCTGACGGCGTCGGCCGCGGCGTCGCTCCGCCGGATCGGCGCCGGACCTGGCGACCGGTGGCTGTGCTGCCTGCCGACGTTCCATATCTCCGGCATCGGGGTCCTGGTCCGGTCGATGCTGACCGGCACTGAGCCGGTTCTGGCGGCCTCGGCGAGCCCGGCCGTGCTGGCCGCCAGCGGCTGCGCGCACGTCTCGCTGGTGCCGACGCAGCTGCGGCGCCTGCTCGATGCCGGCTGCGGTCCCGGCGTGGTCCAGACAGTGCTGCTGGGCGGCGCCGCAGCCGCCGGCGGCCTGCTGGCCGAGGCGCGCGCCGGCGGCTGGCGGGTGATCACGACCTACGGCATGAGCGAGACGTGCGGCGGGTGCGTCTACGACGGTGTCCCGCTCGACGGCGTGCGGGTCCGGCTCGGTCCGGAAGCCGGGCAGGACGCCGGCGACAACCCCGGCCGGGACGCCGGACGGATCGAGATCGGCGGCCCGGTGCTGTTCTCCGGCTACCTGGGCCAGCCCGACCTGACGGCGGCCGTGCTGCGCGACGGCTGGTTCACGACCTCTGACCTCGGCCACTGGCGGGCCGATGGCCGGCTGGAGGTCCGCGGCCGGGCTGACGACGTCATCAACACCGGCGGGGAGAAGGTCGTCCCCGGCGAGGTCGAGGCAGTGCTGGGAACGTGCCAGGGCGTTGCGGACGTTGTAGTAGTAGGGCTGCCGGACCCTGACTGGGGCGAGGCAGTCACGGCTTTCGTGGTGGCGGCTGATCCTGCGGCGCCGCCAGAACTTGATCAGCTGAGGTCCGATGTACGCGCGGCGATCTCTGCCTATGCGGCACCCAGGAGGCTGGTGTTTGTGCCAGAATTCCCGCTACTGCCGTCCGGAAAGCCGGACAGGGCGGCTTTGCGGCGATTTGGAGCTGAGCGGGCCTGAGGAGCCAGACAGGGCCTGCAAGCAGGCGCGGAGCAACCACGCGGGAACATTTAGCCGCCTCGTGCGTTACAAGATAGTGCCCGCGGTGCTCACTGCCAAGTCCGCCGGGGGTCCCCGCCACACAACTGACGAGCGCGCCTACCGCAGGCGCGGCAACCAGCGCATGCCCGTTATGCGCCCACAGGGAGGTGTCTCATGCCGAGGACAGCGACGGTACTTGCTGCCCGCGAGGATGAGGAAACCACGACCCACGTGGACGAGCTGATCCAGCGCGGCCGCGGCCAGGGCTATCTGTCCCTGCCTGAACTTCGCGATGCCTTTGACCAGGCGCGAGTGTCCCCGACGGAGGCCCGTTCCATCATCCGCGAGCTCACCGAGGCGGGTGTGGTGCTCGGCAACGAGCCAGCCGACTCGGCCGAGGCCGCTGCGGCGGGCGCGGCAGCGCCTGCTGCTGGCGCAGTGGCCGCCGAGCTGGCCGACCTGGCGGAGACTCCGGTCGCCACGGCGCCGCGCGTGCCGGACGCCGGGCCGGGCGTGCCCGAGACCGACCTGGACGACCAGACCTCGGTGATGGGTGACTCGGTTCACACCTACCTGAAGTCCATCGGCCGTCGCCAGCTGCTGACCGCCGAGCAGGAGGTCGACCTCGCCAAGCGGATCGAGGCCGGGCCTGTTCGCCGAGTACAAGCTGGAGACCGAGCGGCGGCTGTCCAAGCAGCTGCGCGCTGACCTGGAGGCGGTGGCCCAGGACGGCCGGCTGGCCAAGGCGCACATGCTCGAGGCGAACCTGCGGCTCGTGGTCTCGGTCGCCAAGAAGTACTCCGACCGCGGCCTGTCCCTGCTGGACGTCGTCCAGGAAGGCAACCTCGGGCTGATCCGGGCAGTCGAGAAGTTCGACTACACCAAGGGCTACAAGTTCTCCACCTACGCGATGTGGTGGATCCGGCAGGCGATCCAGCGCGGTTTTGCCGACTCGGCCCGTACCATCAGGCTGCCGGTCCACGTGCTGGAGATGCTGAGCAAGCTCAGCCGGGTCGAGCGGGACATGCACCAGCGGCTCGGCCGGGAGCCCACCCCGGAGGAGCTGGCCGTCGAGCTTGACCGCACGCCGGACCAGATCGAGGAGCTGCTGCGCACCAGCCGGCAGCCGATCAGCCTGGACTCGACCATCGGCGAGGACGGCGAGACCAGCATCGGTGACCTGATCGAGGACGTGGACGCGCCCGAGGCAGGCGAGCTTGTCGACCGTCAGCTGATGGCCGACCAGCTGCGGAACGCGCTCAGCGCGCTCACGCCGCGCGAGGCGACGATCATGTCGATGCGGTTCGGGCTGTACGACGGCAACCCGCACACGCTCGACGAGATCGGCAAGGCGCTCGGGCTGACCAGGGAGCGGATCCGCCAGCTGGAGAAGCAGTCGCTCTCCAAGCTGCGGCACCCGAGCCGGGCGCAGCCTCTGCTCGACTACGCCAGCTGACGCTGGCGCGGAGCCGCCGCGGCGGCACGTGACCTGCCCGCTGTTCTGCGGGCAATCCGGCCAGTGAGACCGGGCCCGACCCCCCGCCGGTCCCGGTCTCACTGCTTGTCCGGGGCGCGCGCTCTGCTGTCACTGACAGGGCTAGCGGAGCGATCGCCGCATACCGGGCATATGCCCGCGGCGCGGCTGCGGGGTGCGTCATCATGGCGCCATGCAGCAGATGCGGATGGCCTCGCCGGCTGATTACGACGCGATCGCGCCGGTTATCGACGACTGGTGGGGCAGGCCGATCCTCGGCTCGCTGCCCAGGCTGTTTGTCGATCTCTTCTACCGCACCAGCCTGGTGATCGACGGACCCGACGGTCCGGAGGCGTTCCTGATCGGGGCCTTCTCCCCCTCGGATGACCGCGAGGCCTACATCCATTTCGTCGGCGTCGCGCCGCAGGGCCGCCGTCGCGGCTACGGCCGGCTGCTGTACGAGGAGTTCTTCCGGCTCGCCCGCGCAGACGGGCGCAGCCGCGTGTCGGCGATCACGGCGCCGGTCAACCTCCGCTCGGCGGACTTCCATCAGGCCATGGGCTTCACCGTGACCGGGCCGGTTCCGGACTACAACGGGCCCGGCCACGACATGCTGGTCTTCGACCGCGCGCTTTAGCGCGGGAGGCTCAGAAGCTGTGCCGGGTGTGGGCGAAGGTGCCCTTCGCGAACGCCAGCACCTTGGCCGGCCGCACGGCGTATACGAGCGCTTCGTGGCCGTCCGCGCGGAAGCAGCCGTCGGCTGCCTCGAACTGCCAGCGGCCGTCCCATTTGGCGGCCCAGGCCTGCGCTAGCTGCTGCAGCCGGGCCTTGTGGGTCACCCGGCGGGCGTAGCCCTCGACGACGACATCGACGCCGTCGTCCCAGCCGTTGCAGCCGGTGGTGAGCACGACGTGCGGGTTCGCGGTGAGATTGACGGCCTTCTGCTCGGCCGCGCCGGTGCTGAAATGGAGCGCCCCGTCGAGCCAGACGGCGACGATCGGCGTGACGTGCGGGCGCCCGTCGGCACGGACGGTAGAGATCCAGAACAGCTCCGCCTGCTCGATGATCCGCAGCGTCTCGCTCCATTCCGAGACGGCGGAGTCGGGCTCGCTGTAACGGGGATCGATCTGTGTCACCGGCGTCGTCATCGAGTACCTCCCTCTGCCTGCATGCTGCCCGCTCGCAGGCTGCCCAGACGTCTGACCCCGCGCTGCATTATCCGCCGGGCGAGGTAGCCGCGCGAGATCCGCTGCAGCGCCGGCACCCGGATCGTCTCGCCCGCCCGGCGTCCGCTGATCTCCGCTGCCGAGCCCGGCCGGGACGCCGAAGCCGGCCAGCCTGCTGATGGCCTGCGACTTGGTGATGAGCGTGCCGCCGGTCAGCACAGCCTCCGCCCGCGGCAGGGTGACCAGGCCGAAGTCGACCCAGCTGTCGGACAGCCAGATCCGCCGCCTGCGGGCCATCCGGCGCCAGTAGCCGGTGATCTCCGCGTGCACGGCGGCCTGCACCTCTCCCGTCGACGGTGTCGTGATGCCGGGCGGCGGCCACGGTCCGTGCAGGGAGAGCCCGTCCCGCAGCTCGGCTCTGGTGAGCACTTTCAGCTGCCACTGCGTCATCCGGCTGCCGTACCAGTAGGCGCGCAGTGCCTCCGGATCTCCCGCGCCGTCCGCGGGCACGTACAGGCAGTGCAGCCGGCCAGCCGGGTCATCAGCTGCGGCCAGAGCCGCGTGCAGTCGGCCGAGATCGCTGACGGCGGCCTCGTCAGGATCCTGCGCCAGCATCGCGATCACGTCGATGTCGCTGCGGGCCGGGCTGAAGTCACCGGTGGTCAGCGACCCGTAGAGGTACAGCCCGACAAGGCCGCCGCGCGCGACCAGCCTGTCCAGCAGGCCAGTCAGCAGCCGGCCGACGTCAGGAGGAAGGTCCATCGCGATCCTGCGCTCGGCAGCCGCCGCCATCAGGGTTCCTGCCTGGCCGACTCCCTGATGAGGTCGAGCACGTCGCCCTGTGCCATCGGCGCATTGCGGCGGAGACTGCCGGTGAGTATCCCGCCGTCGACGGCGATGGCCTGGCCGGTCACGAACTCGGAGGCATCGCTGCCCAGCCACAGGACGGCCTCGGCAATGTCGGCGGGCTGCCCGACCCGGCGGATCGGCGCGGCGTCGCTGAGCGCGGCCGTCATGAACGCGATGGTGCGCTGCGCCTCGTCGCCGTCCAGCCCGGCGGCGCGGCCGAAGATGGAGGTAGCGATGGCTCCCGGGCATACCGCGTTGACCCTGACGCCGTCCTCGCCAAGCTCGTTCGCCGCGGTCGTCGTCAGGTGAGTGATCGCCGCCTTCGCTGCGCTGTAGTCGTGGCCGGCCATGTTGGAGCGGCGGGCGGCCACGCTCGAGGTGTTGATGATGCTGCCGTGGCCCTGCTCGCGCATAACCCGGCCGGCCGCGCGGATCCCGAGGAAGACGCCCCGCAGATGCACGGCGAGGGTCCGGTCCCACGACTCGACGGTGATATCGAGGATGCTGCCGGTAGAGCCGGGCACGCCCGCGTTGTTGAACATGATGTCCAGGCCGCCGAAGGTGTCAACCGAGGCCTGCACTGCCCGGTCGACGTCGCTTTCGCGGGAGACGTCAGCAGGCACGAATCTGGTGCGCTCCCCCAGCTCGGCCGCGAGCCGCTCGCCCCGGCGCTCGTCCACGTCGGCAAGGACGACTGTCGCCCCCTCGGCCGCGAACAGGCGGGCTGTCCCCTCCCCGATCCCGCTCGCAGCCCCGGTGATCACCGCTCGCTTGCCGTCCAGCCTGCCCATGGTCTTCGCCCGCCTGTCGTCGCCCCGGCCAGCTTCCTGCTGTCAGGGCAAAACCTGCCATTTGGCGCTGAGCAGGTCAACCCGGGGTGAGCGCGGCCGTCCTACGCCTGCCGGGTCAGGCGCAGCTTGGTGAGCAGCCGCCGGCGCAGGCGCTGGGCCAGAACCCTGGCCATGGTCCGGGCGTCGACGTCCCTGAGCTTGTCGGCGGCGCCCTGCATCGCAACGCCGCCCGCGACCAGGGCCCCGAGAACGGCATGGACAGCGGCCTCGGCCGGGAGCAGGCTCTCGGCCCGGCCCGCCTCAGGTGCTAGCGCACCCCGCGTCGCTGGGGCCGACGTCACCGGGGCCACATACCACGCGGGGCCGCGCCCGGTAGCGGCTCGCTCGCGGCCCCGGTCGTCACGAGCGCGACCCTGGCATGCGCGCCCGCGGCAGGCTGGGCCGGGATCGGCGGATAGGCGCGGGCCGCGCCCGGTGCCGCCTCGCGGGCCGGGTCCGCCGGGTGCTGGCCGAGAGCGGACAGATCACCGACGACCCGGACGCCCAGAGCCCTGATGTTGGCGGCCATCTCGGCACCGATGTCGGCGGCCCGTTCCAGAGCCCAGGCCGGCGTGACGATCCTCGGCTCGTCCGGAGCCGGCTGGCGGCCGGTCTTCATCTGGAAGATCGCGCCGTACCGCATGAACCGGGGATAGCTGCTGTCCGGCCAGCCGCGGTGCTTGAACTCCTGGTTCAGCATGCGGACGACCTCAGCCTCGGCAAAGGTCAGCGAGCGGTTCGCCGCGTCGGCCGCCGGCTCGAGGAAGCCGTGCGGCAGGCCGAGCATCGACTCGAACACGCGCAGCAGCATGAGCGGGTCCGACTCGTCCACGACGACGACGGTGAGATTCCCGGCTCCGGCTGCCGACGCCCACCGGTCGATCAGGTCATCGTGGCGGTGCCGGCGCCAGAATCCGGGCGTCGGCGTCCGCGGCGGATGCCTGAGGATCCCGGCGAGCCACTCGTCGTAGGACAGCCGGAACCCGTTCTGCACGTACTGCTGCCACTGCGAGGGCAGGATCCGGGACAGCGGCCGCAGCGTGGTGACGACATGAACCTGCTCGCCGCCGAGATCGGCGATCACGCGGCTGGCGGTCGCGTCGCTCGCCTCGGCGAAGAACTCGCTGCTGATGACCACGCGCTTGGCAGCGGCGGCACTGACCGCCCGGACCAGCAGATCCCAGTGCGCGATATCGGGCTTGGGCTCGCCGAGCAGTGCGGGCTGACCGGTGACAGCCAGGATCGGCCACAGCGTCTGCCTGCCCCGGCCGGGGTAGACGACGCCGTGGGTGGCCAGGCGCTCGCGCGCGAGGTGCAAGGCGCCCTGGATGGCAGATGTCCCGGTCTTGTGCGGGCCGATGTGCAGCAGGCGCGTACCGCCCTGCAGCAGGAGATCGTCCGCGGCCATCGAAATCCCCCATTTCCCACTGTTCCGGCCGACCGGCCGGCTGGGCCACCCACGGCGCCCTGGCCGAGGAGTATAGGTAATGGGAGAGCAACGGAAGAGCAAACTCAGGGGTATCTCAGGAAGTCCTGCAGGGCCATTTGCGGAGCTCACTGACGGTTACGGGCCGAATCTCCCCGGTCAGCCGAGCCGGTCAGAAGCCGGGGTCGCGAGCGCGCAGCCAGTCCAGGGCGACATCGCCCTGCGCCCGCTGGAAACGGCGCAGGGTGGGCAGTCCCGGCGGATCCGGCTGACGGCCCGCGAAGGTCCACATTCCGGCCAGCGCTGCCACCACGGCCGTCACCTTCTGCGGGTCCGCGCCCCGCGCGGCCGGGTGCGCGGCGAACACGGCTTCCGGATCCGGGCCGCCCTGCATGGCCACGCTCGGCAGCAGCCCGGCCAGGTCGAACCACGGCTGCGCCAGGCAGGCCCATGGCCAGTCGACGAAGACCACCCGGTCCCTGGTCAGCAGGAGGTTGTCCGCCCGGACGTCGGCGTGGGCGAGCGAGCCTCCGCTGACCGCCGCGGGCCACTGCGTCTCGAGCGCGGCCAGCTCCTCCAGGTGCGCGCGGGCCCAGGGAGCCAGGCTGGCCGGGTCGGACGCGCCCGACCGGACGGCGGCGGCAAGCTGCTGCCAGCCAGAGCCCAGGTTCCTGAACCGGCCGGCAGCTGGCGGCGCGTCGATCGGCGCAGGCGTCAGCGCGGCCGCGAGGTCCGCCAGCGCGTCCAGAACCCTGGCCAGCTCCGGCGCCTGCCACGGCTGGACGGGCATGCGGCCGTCGACGTCCTCGAACAGCAGGATGACCCAGCCGCCGTCGTCGATCACTCCGAGCAGCCTGTGCCGCCGGCGTCCCGGCAGGCAGGGCCGCTGCGATCCTGGCCTCCGCCCGGTGGATGTCTGGCGACTCCGGATTGAGGTCGCCGACCGCCTTGACGAAGGCGCGCCGCCCGTCCTCAAGAACCACCCGCGCGGCCACGCCGGGCGAGAAGCCGCCCGGCTGGCTGACCGCGCTGAGCACCCGGCTTCCCAGGATCCGCTCGGCGTCAGCTCGCAGGCCTGCGGGAACGTCAGTCCAGGGCAGCCGCCGTCCCGCCGCCGGGGGCGGCGCGGCGTGCGCGGGCCGGGCCTGATCTGTCATGCGGTCATGATCGCGACAGCACGCGGCCGCGGGCAACCAGGTTTCCGCCTGGCGCCCGCGCCGCTACAGCGCCGTCAGGATGCGAGGGCCGTTTGCGGTGATGGCGACCGTGTGCTCGACGTGCGCGGCCCGGCTGCCGTCGCCGCTGCGCAGGGTCCAGCCGTCCGCGTCGACGCGGTAGCTGTCCTTGCCTCCCGCCATGAACCATGGCTCGATGGCGATGACGAGGCCGGCCTCCAGCCGCATGCCGCGTCCTGCCCTGCCGTCGTTGGGTACTGACGGCGACTCGTGCATGGTGTGGCCGACGCCGTGGCCGCCGAAGTCGGTGTGCAGGCCGAAGCGAGCCTTCCGCGCGATCGCGCCGATCGCCGCTGACACGTCGCCGAGCCGGCCGCCGGGCACTGCCGCGGCGATGCCCGCGGCCAGTGCCCGCTCGGCCGCGTCGATCAGCCTGAGGTCATCCGGCCGGGGCGTTCCGACGGTGAGCGAGATCGCCGCGTCGCCGGTCCAGCCGTTGAGCGTCGCCCCGAAGTCGATGCTCAGCAGGTCCCCGTCGGCCAGGCGGTAGCCGGTCGGGATGCCGTGCAGGGCGGCGTCGTTGACGGACGAGCAGATCACGGCCGGGAACGGAGTGTGCGCGAAACTCGGCTGATAATGCAGGAACGGCGATGTCGCGCCGTTCTCCGCCAGCACGGACCTGGCGACCTCGTCGAGTTCGATCAGGCTGACGCCGACGCCGGCGCTCTTGCGCATCTCCGCCAGCGCGGTCGCCACGACCCGGCCGGCGGCCCGCATCGCCTCGATCTCGGCTGGTGACTTGAGCTCTACCACGGGTACATGGTGTCAGCCCGCGCGCTCGCGGCGCCGGCCTGCTCCGTCGCGATCCCTATTCGGCACTCGTCGCGCCGGGCGGCGTGAAGATATACGGCGTGGTACTCGCCACCGGCTCGAAGCCGAGGCGCTGCAGGATCGGCCGGCTGGTCGGCAGCGCGTCGACCTGCAGGTAGCGGTAGCCGCGCTGCGCAGCCAGGCCCGCCCGGTAGGCCACCAGCGCCCGGAAGATGCCCTGGCCGCGCCAGGCCGGAACGGTCCCGCCGCCCCACAGCCCGGCGAAATCCGTGCCCGGGATGAACTCGATCCGCGCGGCGCTGACCGGCTCGCCGCCCGCCATGGCCACGACCATCTCCAGCGTCTCCGGGGCCTCGCGGAACTGCGTGAGCAGCCGCTCCCCCAGCTCGGAGGACGGATGATCGGTGAAAGCGAGGTCATGCACGGCCATCATCGCCTCGATGCCCGCCTCGTCGGCCACCGGAACCAGCCGCACCCCGTCCGGCAGCACGATCGCGCGAGTCAATCGACGCGGTCTCCGCGACCAGCATCAGTTCCTCGTCATCGGGCTCGAACCCGGCCGCGATCAGCCGGGCCGGCAGGTCAGCTGGCTGGTCGTAGTCGTAGTACTTCCACTCGACCGCGGTGCCGCGGCGCGCGAAGTACTCCTTCTGCGCGGCGATGACCTGGTCGGCGGTGGCGCCGGTGAGCGAGGACCACAGGATGCAGGAGGTCTGGGTACCCGGCGCGACCCAGCGCAGCACGCCGTCATCGGCCTCGACCGCGGCGCCGGGCTCGCCGGCATCGGCATTCCGCCGGATCTGGGCATCGAACGCGGCCCGCACGGCAGGGATATCCAGAGCAGTCACAGGCTGCACCTCACCATGGATGACGCCGTCCGGGCAACTGGAATTGGCCAGTACTGAATCAGGGCAGCCCGGCCCTGGCGCGGCACGCATAGGCCGGCGCCGACTCCAGCCACACCTCGGCGGGCGGCCAGTTCTACGACCTTGGCGGCGCCAGGAGCGTAACCGGCGGCAGGTGGCGGTGGCGGTGCCGCGGGCCGGCCACCTACCCTGGAGTTCTGTAAACACCGTTAGTCCTGCCGGGAGATGTGATGACCGCTGCCAGCCCGACGCCCGCGCCAGCCGAGCAGCCGACAGGCGGAGCAGCCGGAGCAGGCCGAGCAGGTGACGTTCCTGATCATCGGGGCTGGCTTCTCCGGCCTCGGGGCCGCCATCAGGCTCCGGCAGGGTGGCTACACCGACCTGGTCATCCTGGAGCGCGCTGACGACGTCGGCGGTACCTGGCGTGACAACACCTATCCGGGCTGCCGCTGCGACGTGCAGTCGAATCTCTACTCCTACTCCTTCGCGCCGAAGCCGGACTGGAGCGAGAGCTTCCCTTCCCAGCCGGAACTGTGGGACTACCTGCGCAGAGTGACGTCGAGGTACGGCCTGCGGCACTATCTCCGCTTCGGCCAGGAGGTCACCGACGCCCGCTGGGACGAGGCGTCAGGCCGCTGGCAGGTCACCACGACCAGGGGCAGCTTCGCGGCGCGTTACCTCATCGCGGCCGTGGGCTCGCTGGTGGAGCCGTCGCTGCCCGACATCGCCGGGATCGAGCACGTTCCAGGGCACGATCATGCACTCCGCCCGCTGGGACCACAGCTGGCAGGCGGCTGGCCGCCGGGTCGCCGTCGTCGGCACCGGCGCGTCGGCCATCCAGATCGTGCCGTCGATTCAGCCGGACGTCGAGCATCTGACGGTGTTCCAGCGCACCGCGCCGTTCGTGGTGCCGCACACCAATCACCGGGTAAAGCCGCAGGTGAAGGCCCTGTACCGGGTCGTCCCCGGCGCCCAGCGCGCGTCCAGGACGGCCGTCTACCTGATGCGCGAGTTCCTCGCTCTCGGCTTCGTCCGGTATCCGAAGATCCTCAAGCGGGCTGAGGTGGCCTGGCGCAAGCACATGGAAGGCGCGATCGCCGATCCGGAACTGCGCGCAGCGCTTACGCCGAGCTACGACCTGGGCTGCAAGCGGGTGCTGCCGTCGAACGACTACTACCCGGCAATCGCGCGGGACAATGTCAGCCTCGTCACCGAGAAGATCATCGAGTTCCGCCCGGACGGGGTGGTCACGGCCGACGGCGCCGAGCACCCCGTGGACACGGTGATACTCGCCACCGGCTTCCACGTCACCGACAACCCGACATTCGGCCGGGTCACCGGCAGGAGCGGCCAGACGCTCGCGGACGCGTTCGGAACCACCTATCTCGGCACCGTGGTTCCCGGCTTCCCCAACTACTTCCAGCTGACCGGCGCGAACACCGGCCTCGGTCACTCCTCGATGCTGCTGATGATCGAGAGCCAGCTGAACTTCATCGCTGACGGCATCGCCAAGGCCGAGGCGGGCGGCGGCCGCTTCGAGGTGCGCCCCGAAGTGGCCGCCGCCTACAACGCCGAGCTGCAGCGCAAGCTACCCGCGACCGTGTGGGGATCCGGCTGCTCCAGCTGGTACCTGGACAGCGAGGGCCGCAACCTCACGCTGTGGCCGGGATTCACCTTCGACTTCCGCCGCCGCACCCGCGAGTTCCGGCTGAGCGACTTCACCATCGGCTGACCGCCGCGGCCAGTACGCGGCGATCAGCAGGAGCAGCAGCGGGCCGGTGTTCGGGTCGGTCGCTGATCCGCTGGCCAGCCCGCCGAAGTTCTCGCCGATCACCCAGATCGCCACCGCGAGCACGGCCGCCAGGATCAGAGCGGGCCGGGCCGCCGCGGGCACGAGGACGCCGATCGCGATCACGGCGAAGACAACCGCGAATACCAGGGCGGGAACGAGGCCTGCAGACCCGAGCAGTCCCGCCACCGAGCGGTCGAGGGAGGCGAGCAGGTTCTGTCCCGAGGCCATGCCGCCGACAGCGGCGCGCAGCGCACCCGGCGCGCGCACCTGCGGCTGGAGCATCAGCGCGGCAAAGCCGCCCCAGATCAGGACCCACACGGCCCGCGCGAACCGGCGGCCGAGCGGCCCTGACTCCGCGATCGATCGCGGCGGGCGCCGGCTCCCGGCCGGTCACTCGGCCGGAAGCCGGCCTGCGCGGCCAGGCCAGCACTGCCAGCAGCACGTACAGCAGCGCTGCGCCCGGCGCGCCAGTCAGCGGGCTGGCCGAGCCGGAGAACAGCATGCCGAACGACTCGCCGAGCCACCAGACGGCCAGCCCCCAGACAATCGTCCCGGCGAGCGCTGCGCGGGTGGTCCGCCGCCAGAAGAGCCCGATCGCGAGCGCGAGCTGGACCGCTGCGAACGCGGCATTGAACAGGACGGCGTGCGCGAGGATGACCTGGCCCGATGCGGTCACCGAATTCGCGATGACCGCGGGGCTGCCCATGGTGGTCGGGTCGACGATCTGGGTCACGAACCCGCGGCCGAACATGAACGGCTGGAACTGCAGCGCGGCGTCGAGCAGCCAGACGAGCCCGAGTCCGAGCTGCAGCCAGCGGCGCGCGCCGGCGGACTCGCGGTCGGCCGCCCACGCCGCCAGCCCGCCGCCGCTCGGTTGCGGACCGCAGCGTGCGCTGGTCCGACGACGGAAGGAACAGGGTGGCGAACGCGACCAGCGAGCCGCCGGCCACGACCCACAGGCCCGGCCCGCCGCGCAGCACGACCATGGCGTCGCTGCCAAGAGTGTGCAGGCTCTTCTCAAGCTGAAGCAGAAGCAGCCCGGCGTAGCCGAGCCCGGCGAATCCGGCCAGGCCGGCGATCCAGCGGCTGACGCTGTCGCCCCGGCGAGCTGCCACAGCCCGGCGATCACCATCACGGCGCCCGCGGCTGCGAGCACGCGCCCGTGCGGGCCGTCGATGCCGGGGAAGCTGATGAGGCCGGCGAACGTCGACGCCCACGGCAGCAGGCAGCCGGCGATGACCGTGCCGCCGCCGATGATGGCGGCCAGGCCGACGGCGGAGCGCCAGCTGCGCAGGGCTGCGGCCCGCGATCGGAGCTCCCCGTGCTGCGAGCTGCTACGGCCGGCGACTGCCGGCGCTGATGTCTGTGTCATGACCAGGACTCCCTTGCCGTTCTGCCTGAATCCCCCGGTTGAGCGCCTGATCCTGGCCGTTCCCCGCCTTGCCGACGGCCAGGACCAGGCAGCTTCGACGGCGCCTGTTACCTGACGGCGAAGTACAGGAACAGGTTGGTGGTGTAGTTGCCGGTGACGCCGCTGCCCGCTGTCCGCTGCAGCCGCTGGAGCTCGGCGTCGCTCTTCGCGCCGACGAGCTTGTACCAGGACGAGGCCTTGGTGACGCCGACGACGTCGACGTTCCACCACTCGGACTGGCGGCTGTTGTTAGTCGCGACGATGTGGCTGTGCGCCGGCAGCGGCACGTTCTTGTACGTGGAGCCGAGAATCCCGGACAGGTCGATCGTGCTCGGGTGATCGATGCAGTGGCCGGCCTTGCACTGCAGCGTGCTCGCCTTCGGCGTGAAGCCGAGCGGGACGATCACGTACAGCGGGTCGAAGGTGCTGGACGGCGTCTGGGTGTAGTTAGTGCCGCCCTCGCACTTGGTTTTGGCGTTGCTGGCCGGCGGCGCGGCGCAGCGGAAGTTCCTGGTGTAGTAGAACGTGACCGTGCGCCCGTCGTAGAACCCCTTGGTCGTGCCGACGTGGCTGTGCCAGCTGCTGCTGGCTGCCATCGTCATGCCGGACATCGAGCCGGCCGAGGCCGACGAGCTGGATGAGGCCAGCGCCGTGCCCGAGGCGGCGGCCAGCCCGATGGCAGCGACGCCGGTCAGGCCGAGGCCGACGCGCCGTCCCAGCGTCATCGTGCCGTGTCGAAGTGGAGACATCAGTTCCCTCCCAGATCTGGAACACGCCCGTGAGGCATGTCACACGCGGACATTCGCGCTGAGGGCGCGGCCCGGATTGGCATGGCGGCCAGATTTCTTGAATCGCGGCACCACCCGCAGCCTGAATCGGCCGCTTGACCTGCGGTGTTACGTTCGGGAGAAACGACTAGCGGGCGCGGGCGCGCTACAGCGGCAGCAGGTCGGGGCGCTTGGGATCCATGTCATCGCCGCTGGAGGTGCCGCGCAGGCGGCGCCGCAGCCACGGTGCCGCATAGGTCCTGGCCCAGAACAGGTCCTGCTGCCGCGCGGTCAGCCAGCGGCGGGGCGCCGGCCGGGTCAGCGGGCAGCGGGTCACGCCAGTCCTCTGCCACGGGGATCCCGGCTACCTCGCAGGCGCGCAGTGCGACCCGGCGGTGCCCGTCCGGCGCGAGGTGCAGCCGGTCCTCGCACCACAGGCGCGGATCGAGCAGTTCGCGCATTGACCACAGGTCGACGTGCAGGCACTGCTGCCTGGCAGCGATCTCCCGCAGCTGGGCGTTGAAGGCGGCCGCCTTGCCGCGGATCAGCCGGATCAGCGGGAAGCCGCCCGGATCGAAGCCGGTGAACAGGATGACCTGGCTGCCCGCTCCGCGCAGCGCGGCGACTGCCTGGCCGAATGCCGCCGCCAGGGCATCGGGATCGGACCGGGGCCGCAGCAGGTCGTTGCCGCCGGCCGCGATGCTGACCAGGTCAGGCGCGAGCGCGACGGCCGCCGGGACCTGATCATCGGCGACCTGCCGCAGCACTTTGCCGCGGATCGCCAGGTTGGCGTAGCGCAGGCCGGGTGATGCGGACGCGAGGTGGGCGGCGAACCTGTCGGCCCAGCCGCGGTAGGTGCCGTCCGGATAGGGGTCGCCGACCCCCTCGGTGAAGCTGTCACCCAGCGCGACGAACGACTGAACAGGAAGGACCAGGCCGTCTGACAGCCCCGAGCCAACTGGACCCACCGTGATCCGCGCCTCCTGACTGCGCCTGCTCGGCTGCGCCCGCGTGCCAGAGCAGGCTAGCAGCGCCCGCGCGCGGTCAGCCGGCCCGGACGCAGCTGGGCCGGACGGCGCGCGGCGGTGTCCTGGCGGCGGGCGGTGTCCTAGCCGAGCAGCCGGAAGTCCTCGAAGTCGAAGCCCGGCGCGACCACGCAGCTGACCAGGACAGGATCCTGGCCGGCCGGCGCGGCGGACTGCCACGTCCCTCCCGGCACGACGGCCTGCGGCTGCTGTCCGGCCTGCAGGTCTGCGCCGAGGACGATCGCGGTCCCGGCCGCCGGCTCGCTGCCGTCCCCGCCCAGCCGCAGCGCCAGCGGGCCGCCGCTGTGCCAGAACCACAGCTCCGCCGACCGGACGACATGCCAGCGGGATTCCTCGCCCGGCTGAAGCAGGAAGTAGATGGCTGTCGCGGCGCTGCGCGCGGACGGGTATCCGGCCGGCTGGAAGCAGACCGGCGATCGCCAGGTCTCGCGGAACCAGCCGCCCTCCGGATGCGGCTGCAGGTCGAGCTGCTCAGCTAGCGGCGGCCGTGCGGTCATTGTCCGATCCCCCCGTGAGACCTGGCCGGCGGCGGGTGCTGCCGGTCACGCCAGTGTCTGCTGTGCCTCGGTGAGGCCGCCAGCGTAGAAGTTCCGCGCGGCCGACAGCAGGTCGTCGAGCGGCGGCCACCACGGACCGTGCTCCAGGGTGCGCAGCGCATCCAGCACCGGGCTGGCCTGGCCGGGCGCGGTCGCCAGGCCGGCCGCGGCGGTCAGGCCGGCGACGGCGACCCGGCGCGGCCGCGCGGCGCGCAGCGGCCCGAGGTAGAAGTCCTGGCCTGCGGACTCCGGCTGGACCGGTGCCACCACCAGGTAGTAATCGGGCAGCTCGAACTGCCTGCCGCGCCAGGCCGCGAGCGCGTCAGCGGCGCTCTGCTCGAACGCTGCCAGGCCGGCCCGGCCGACAGGTCCCACATCGCGCGCCAGCCGGCCGCGACCCCGCTGAGCGGATCGTCAGGAACCAGCACGTACATGGAGCGGCGCCTGGCGGCCTCCCGCATCGCCTCCGCACCTGGCTCCCAGCCTGGCCGCGGGGCGTCGTCCGTCCTGGCCGGGGCCGCCTGCGGCGAGGCCCCGCTGCCGCGGCCGGCCGGCGCCCGGCCTCGGGCGGCCGGGCGATGACACGTTGGGCGACCGGCCGAGGCCGGCGAGCAGGCCGCTGCTGACCTCGCCGACCACGGCTACGACAGTGGATGACTCGCGTCGCACCGGCTGATCCTAGCCGCCGGTGCCCGCTAGCGCCCGGCTCGCGGCCGCTGTGCCGCGAGCAGCGGAATGGCCGCGATCTTCTCCTCCGTCAGGTCATCCCAGCAGATGCCCGGTGCCGGCCGCTGCTCGCGCCCGCGGCGGCAGTCGATGACGCGGTCGGGTGTCACGATGACATCGACCGGCACGTCGTGATCCGTGCGCGGGATGCTTGCGGCCGGGCGGAGCTGCAGTTCGTGCACGGTGGTCACGGTGACCGTGCGCGGGCCGATCAGGCCTGCTGCTGCGGCGAGGGCGAACTCCAGATCCGCGAAGCCGCCCCCCTTGCCCAGGCGGGTGCCGTCCGCTCCCACGGCGACGCTGCCGATCACGACCAGATCGACCGGCGGCAGGTCCGCGAGCGTCACGCGGCGGGCCGAGCGCGTGGCGCCGCTGATGGAGGCTGCCTTGCGCGGGGGCTCGGCGAGGTGGTCGGGATCCAGCGCGAAGAACGGCTCGGCGCCTGCCAGTCTCGGCACCGCCATGTAGACGGTCTTGCCGTCCTCCAGTGCGCGCTGGCGTACCGGCAGCTGCGCGGAATCCGGATTGGCCTTGAGGGTGGCGGCGGCCTGCCACTCGGGTGTCCCGCGTAGCCGCTGCGCCGCCGCCTCGGCACCGGTGAAGTTCGGGATGCGCCCGGCTGCGCCGGGGAACCTGGCCACGCCCGCCTCGCGCAGGGCCGACCACACCTCGTCGCGGAGCGCGGCCTTGGCGGCCAGCAGCTCCGCGGGGCCGCCGGCGTCGCGGTCGTGGCGCGGGACTGGGCGTGGCATGTGCTTATCCTGCCGCGCCGGGAAAATCGCAAGTGGCCGCCGCGACACATCGCCCTTGGGGGTCCCGGCTGACCGTGAGGCGGTTATGGCGTGACGATGGCGAAGTCGGGGTCGGGGTTGTCGACGAGCGACATCAGCCGCCCGACACAGCGGCGTCGCCGGACATGTCGATCCCGTCCGGGTTGGCCGTGGCCAGCAGCTGCAGCAGCTGCGGCTTGGTCAACGTCACCGTCAGGTCCGCTGAACGATTGTCAGTGGTGAGGTAGTGGATAAGGGCGCCATTGCTGAGCTCCATCCGGTAATTCTCATGGGTGTCGGTGAAATGCCAGCCAATCGACAGCCGCTCGTCCCAGGCCCTGGGGCCGTTGATGCGGATGGCGATGGAGTCAAAAAGCTGGGTGATGGTCAGCGCAGGCGCCATGCCCGCACTGCTGACCTCGGTGTGCTCGATCTTGCCAGTACGGAGCTCAGCCGCGCCGGTCAGGAAGCTGTTCCGCCACGTCGCGTTCTCTGCACCGTAGCCAAGCCGTTCCAGAACCGAGGCCAGCAGCTCTCGCGCGGCGTCACTGTCCGGCTCGGCGAACACTGCGTGGCTGGCCAGCTCGGCGGCGAACCGCAGGTCGCCTTGCTCGGAGAACTCCCTCGCCCTGGCTACGGTGGCGTCGATCCCGCCGAAGGCCTGCACGTACCGCGTCCCGGCGCCTCCGGCGGATGCTGCCACAGGTGCGCGGGGTTGGCGTCGTACCAGCCCAGGTAGCGCTGATAGATGGCCTTGACATTGTGGTTGACCGAGCCGTAGTAGCCGTGCGTATGCCAGGCCCGGTTCAGCTCGGGCGGCAACTCCATGGTCTCGGCGATCTCGCTGTGAATATGGCCCTGGTTGATCAGTCGCAGCGTCTGGTCATGCAGGTAGGCGTACAGGTCTCGCTGCTGGATCAGGTAGGCGGTGATCTGGTCGGTGCCCCAGGTTGGCCAGTGGTGGAGCGAACGCCACGTCCGACTGCCGGCGAACAGCTCGATCGCCTCTGCCAGGTAGCGGGACCAGATCCGCGGGTCGCGGACCTGGGCGCCGCGCAGCGTTAGCAGGTTGTGCAGGTTGTGCGTGGCGTTCTCGGCCATGCACAGCGCTCGCTTGTCCGGGAAGTGAAGTCATTCCGCGGGAGCCTCCGTGCCCGGCGTCATCTGGAAGATGATGCGACCCCGTCGAGGACTTCCTCCTGGCCAGTGCGAGTGATGTCGAGCCGTCCGGCGCGATCATGCCCGGTGTGCCGGGAGCCCGCCAGCTCCCATCCCATTCCCCGCAGTGCCGGTCGCGGCCTTGGGCAGGCTGACCGCGGCGTAGTAGTAGCTCCGGCGGAGCATCGCGACACCGGCATAGACGTTCTCCGACACCGCGTGCTCAAGGAAGTGCTCCGGCGCGACGACCGGAATGTCCGTGTCCGCGCTGGCACGCCCAGGACCCCGCCGAAGTGTCCAGGTGGCGTCGGTGTAAATGACGGCGGTGACGGCCCGGTCGCCGCGTGACGGCGGTACAAGGCGATCGCCGCGGCCGCGACCTCCGCCGAGATAAGCGGTCGATGACGATGACCCCATGGTCACTTTCGACCAGCGTCATGTTGGACATCTCGAACCCGCGAACCTGGACGCCGTCGGTGACCTCGTACAGGCCGTGCTTGGCGGTGAGCTGGCCTGCCGCCACAGGCTCGGTTAGCGTGTCCGCAGGCCGCGTCCAGGAACCCCCAGAGTCCATGTCCCAGACCACGCGGCCGTCCGCAGCCTTGATGACCATGGCTTCAGCGTGCCGAGAACCCCTGTCTGCGTTAGCGAAGTCAGTGCGTCACTGAAATCAGTGCGATCGGACGGCTTTCCCGGACAGCTCAGACATCTCATTTCTCCGTCGTTGTGAGGCGATGACGCTCCGTGCTGTTCACTGCTGAGCTGCTGAACGTGCGTGTCGTTGCCGGCTATCACTACGACCCAGCTGCGCCTGCACCCACCTCGCGGCCGCCCTGCATCCCCACTCACCCGTCACTCCATCGCCCGGCGTGGGCCGAGAACTGGTAGCCTGAGGCATGGTCTTCGGCGGCAGGCTCCTCGCGTTCTGCGCGCTCGCCCTGGTGGTGATCGCCATCGCCCGGCCGGCAGCTGGCTGATGATCGGCGCGGCGCGTCACGGCTCCGCCGCGCACCGGCCGCGGGGACTGAGGGTGCGCGGGCCGCTGGCACTGGTCGGAAGCGGTGAGTACCTGCCGGTCATGACGGCAGTGGAGGGCCTGCTGCTGCGCGGGCGCGCGCCGCGCTACGTGCAGCTGCCCACGGCCGCGGCGCCTGAGGGGCAGGCGAGCCTGCAGCGCTGGATTGATCTCGGCGCGGCGCAGGCGGAGCGGCTCGGCGTCGAGCAGGTACCCGTTGTGGTGCGGGACCGCGCGGATGCGGAGCGGCCGGACCTGGCCGCGCTGGTCGCTGGTGCCGGCCTCATCTACCTGTCCGGCGGCAACCCGCGCTACCTGGCAGCGACTTTGCGGGGCACGCAGGTGTGGAAGGCGATCGCCGCCGCCTGGGAATCCGGCGCTGCGCTGGCCGGCTGCTCGGCCGGCGCGATGGCGCTCAGCGGATGGGTCCCGTCGGTCCGGGAGCCGCAGCGTGATCCCGAGCCCGGCCTCGGGGCCGTGCCCTGGCTGCGCGTTCTCCCGCACTTCGACCGGATGCTGGGCTGGTCGCCGGATCTGCTGGACCGTGCCACGACCGGCCTGGCAGCCGGAAGCACGGCGATCGGGATCGACGAGGACACCGCCGTCGTGGACCTGACCGGTGCCGGGCACACTTTCGACGTGCACGGACGGCAGCAGGCCTGGGTACTGACCGCCGACGGCCGGACGGGTTACCCGGCCGGCGCGACGCTGACGGTGTAGGGCGCCGCTACCGGGCCCCGCGGCCGGGTTGTGCCCGGCCGCGGGGAAACCGGAATCTGCTAGCCGACGACGATGTTGCCGATGTCGACGTTCGGGAAGCAGGTCGGCTGGTTGGCCGTGAAGGTCGGCGGGCCGACCGTCGGCGGGCCAACACTCGGCGTCGGAGTCGGCGTCGACGTCGCGGTCGCGAACGTCTCGGACGCGGTGCACCACAGCTGACCGGGGTTCACCACGCCATCGTCGGCCACTGGCTGGTCAAGCTGCAGCTGAGCCTCGGGGTTTCCGCCCCAGACGCTGCCGCCCGCGGTCAGCACGTACGGCACGCTCGGGTTGGTGGTCGAGCCGTTGATCAGCTGGAAGCCGCCGTACTGGCCGCTGGTGTAGTAGCCGCTCTTGACGACCCACAGGGTCTTCGGGAAGTTACCGCACGGCTGCAGCGACACCTTCTCGCCCTGGTAGGCGTTCCTGGCAACGCCGCGGCAGAGGTTGCTGGTGACGCCGTAGGGCGTCCACATGACCTCGAACGCGGGGCGGAAGTGGTAGTGCAGTTCCATCCCGGCGCTGATGAAGCCGAGGTGGTAGAGCACCCACACCGGGTACTGGAAGTTGACCCGCCAGTCCTGCGAGGCCTTGTCCCAGTTGGCCCACTGCAAGTCGATGTTGTTTCCAACGACGGCCCTGGAGTTGGCGTTGTTGACGAAGTACTGGATGCCGAACTCGACATTGAACAGCGGGTCACTGCAGTAGCTGTTGTACGAGCACGCCGGAGTAACAGCTGGCTTAGCCTTGACCGGAGCCGCTGCTGCCATCCCGGCAGCCGTCAGGCTGAGCGTCGCGCTGGCGGCCACCGCGGCCGTCAGCCCGATCATCGCCCTGCCGTAGCGGTTGCGCATCGGGTGTTTCCTTCCTGTCGGATGTGCCGGTGCCGACGTCTCAATTCCGGTGGCTTGGGCGGTCAAGCACGGGTCGGCTCCGACGGACCATTGCGCTGGCCATTAGTTGCTCTCTGTAATCCCGCCCTGCCAGTCAGTAATCGCACATTAGCAGCAGCATTCGTCAGAGCGCTGTTGAGGCGCTGGAAATGCGCAGCCGGGTCTTTAAAAGCGGCGACTAATGCAGCGAAAGCCGGTCCGGACATCAGCAGATTAAGAAAGTCCGGATTTGTCAATCCGGACTCAGGCATTGCGCGCGTACCAGCGGCCCGCAGCGGCGGGGCGGGCTAGAGTCGCTGCGTGGCGACTGTAGATGATGTCCGCCGGATCGCGCTCGGCCTGCCCGAGGCCACGGAGCGCGAGTCCCGCGGCTGCCTGGACTGGCGCGTCCGGGACAAGGGCTTCGTGTGGGAGCGCCCGCTGCGCAAGGGCGATGTGGCCGCCCTCGGCGAGCGGGTGCCAGCCGGCCCGGTCTTCGCCGCCCACACCGGCCGACGAGGGCGTGAAGCTCGCGCTCATCGCGGACGACCCGGCGGTGTTCTTCACCACGCCCCACTTCGACGGCTACTCCGCCGTCCTGTTCGAGCTCGACCGCATCGGCGCCCGCGAGCTCACCGAGCTCATCACCGATGCCTGGCTCGCCCGCGCGCCGAAGAAGCTGGCCAGGGACTTCCTCGCCCGGTGACCGGCAGCCAGCCGCCGCCCGGCTCCCCCGCGCCCGGCGTCGTGCAGTGCGTCGTCATTGACTGCCCGGATCCTGGCGAGCTTGCCGCCTTCTACGCGGGCATCCTCGGCGGCGAGGTCAACAAGCCCGATCCCCGCTGGGCAGCCGGCCCGGACTTCGCGACGCTGCACACCGAGGCCGGCCTCGTTCTCGCCTTCCAGCGGGTCACCGGCTACCTGCCGCCGCGCTGGCCGGAAGCGGCCCGCCCGCAGCACTGCCATCTCGATATCGAGGTTCCCGACCTCGACGCCGCGCAGGCTCAGGTCACCGCCGCTGGCGGCACGCTGCTGCGCGCGGACCCGCGCGGCTGGCGGGTATTCGCCGATGTGGCGGGCCACCCGTTCTGCCTTCTGCCAAGGCATAGATAACGGGCATTGACAGCCTAAATCGGCCGGCCGATACTCGTCAGTAACCTCGAGGTGACAAGCGGCGTGCCGGCCGGCCCGGCATTGCCGCGGCGCGCTTTCATGTGCCGCAACGGCGCGGCAGCTGATCCATTCCTGCCTGGCCGCGTCGGCTGACGCGGCTGACCCCCCGGTCATGAATGTGCGAGGGAGCATGAATATTCGGCGAGCCCGCGGGCTCATCGGGCTGTCCGCAGTTGTCGCGGGCACAGTCTTAACGCTCGTAGCGAGCAGCGTTCCGGCCCAGGCGTCAACGCTGCCGCTGCAGGGCGAAGCGGCCGCATTCCTGAATTCAACACTGATCTGGAATTACGGCGCCGCGCCAGCGGGCGCCAACCAGCATTGCACGCCGTCCGCCGCGCACCCGTATCCGGTCATTCTGTCCGAGGGCACCTTCGCCAGCATGTACAACAGCTTCGGCGCAATCTCCCCGGACCTCGTGAATAACGGCTACTGCGTTTATGCCTTCAATTACGGGCAGACACTTCCGCTCACCGGCTTCTACGCGATGGGCAGTATCGCGACGTCCGCTTCCGAGCTCGCGACCGAGGTGAGCAAGGTGCTGAGTGAGACCGGCGCCAGCAAGGTCGACATCGTGGGCTGGTCGCAGGGCGGCATGATGCCCCGCTACTACATCAGCAATCTCGGCGGCGCATCGAAGGTCAACATGCTGATCGGCTTCGCGCCATCGAACTACGGCACGAACCTCGATGGCCTGGTGAACCTGGTCTCCGACTTCGGCGCTCTCGGCGTCACCACGGCCCTGCTGTCCGTCACCTGCACGGCGTGCGCGCAGCAGTTCCAGGGCTCATCGTTCCTGACCAGCCTGAACCAGGCTCCCACCGTTCCCGGCGTGAAGTACGTGGTGATCGAGACCGCGGATGACGATGTCGTCACCCCGTACACGAACGCGTTCCTGCCCGCCGCGGCCAACGTGCAGAACATCACGCTGCAGAACCAGTGCCCGCAGGATGCCAGCGATCACATCTCCATTCCGTATGACTCCAACGCGCTGCAGGACATGATCAACGCCCTTGGCCCCGACAGCGCGGGCTTCCAGCCATCGTGCGCGGCTGTCGGCCCGATCATCGGCAACGTCTGACCGCATAATGCCGGGAACGGGCACGTCCGGGCCGGCCACCGCCGGCCCGGACGCGGCGCGTGCTACCGCTCCGTCCAGGGCCGGAGCTTGTCGGGGTTGCGCACGGCCCAGATGCGGGTGATCTGATCCCCGGCGATGTCGAACGCGAACACCGTCACGGTGACGCCGTCTTGCTGGGCTACCAGGCCGGGCTGCCCGTTGACCGTGCGCTCGAGGAACCTCAGGCCGGCGGGCGCGCTAGCGGCCAGGTCGACGAGGTAGCGCGCGATCTGCTCGCCGCCCTCGATCGGATGCAGTGCGGCGCTGACGAGGCCGCCGCCGTCGGCCGTCACGGAGGCCGCGGGATCGAGCAGGGCGATGAGGGCGCCGATGTCCCTGGCTTCCCAGGCCTTCCGGAAGGCTGCGACCAGTGCGGCCTGCTGGCTGGCCGGCGCCGCCGGAGGCCGGGCGGCACGAACCCGCTGCCTGGCGGAGGAGGCCAGCTGGCGGCAGGCGGCCGGGCTGCGGCCGGTGATGTCAGCCACTTCGGCAAAGGAGTAGCCGAAGACATCGTGCAGGATGAGTGCCACCCGCTGGGCCGGGGTCATCGAGTCGAGCACCACGAGGAAGGCCATGCTGACCGACTCGTCCAGGGTGACCCGGTCGGCGGGGTCGGCCGTGATCGCATCCGGGCGGCCGCTGATCCACTCGGCAGGCTCGGGCAGCGGCTCGGGAACCCACTCGCCGACGTAGCGCTCCCGGCGCGCGCGAGCCGAGCCGAGCAGGTCAAGGCAGATGCGGCTGGCGACCGTTGTCAGCCATGCGCCCGGCGACTCGATGGCGGCCTGGTCCTGCCTGGACATGGCATACCAGCGGGCGTAGGTCTCCTGCACGGCATCCTCGGCCTCAGCCAGCGAGCCGAGCAGCCGGTAGGCCAGATTGATCAGCTGACGCCGCTCGCTCATGACCGCGTCCAGGCCCGGATCGGACCCGTCGCCTGGCCCGGACTGAGTACTCATGGCCGGCCTCCGTCGGTTCGCAGCTGCTCTCACCAGTCCGACGACACAGGCCTCCAGAGTGTCAGGCGGAGCGCCGCCTCACATTTCGCGGGTCTGTGTCGTCAGACCGGTGAGAAGAACACGCCACCTTTAAGGCAGGGAGAGTAAGCCGATGACTGACTGTCAGGCGTTCGCCGAGCCGGCGCCCGAGCAGCGCCTGGAGCGCGCGGCCGCCGCGCTGGCGGCGAAGAATTTCGCCGCCGAGATCCTCGATGACGCCGCCGCTGCGCGTGCCCGTGTCAAAGACCTGATTCCGGCGGGCGCCAGCGTCTTCACCGGGGCCAGCGAGACCCTCCGCCTGTCCGGCATCGAGGAGGACATCAACAGCAGCGGACGGTACGACTCGGTGAAGTCACGGCCGCCCATGGATCGTGCCACCCAGCGGCATGCGATCTGGGCGGCGCTGTCCACTCCCGACGTCCTCGTGGGCAGCGTCGCCGCGGTCACCGAGACCGGCTCCCTTGTGGTCGCCTCGGCCAGCGGAAGCCAGCTGCCCGGCTGCGCCGGTGCCGCCAGCCGCGTGATCTGGGTCGTCGGGGCGCAGAAGCTGGTGCCCGATCTGAGCACCGCGCTGCGCCGCATCGAGGACTACTGTCTCCCGCTGGAAAGCGAACGCGCCATGAAGGTCTACGGCGGCCCAGTGCCGTCAACCGCGTGCTCATACTCAACGCTGAACCCGAGGCCGGGCGCGGCACCGTCCTGCTGCTCCGCGAGGCCATCGGATTCTGACGGCTGTCAGCAGGAACACTGGGCAGTCAGGTGACAGCGAGCGGCCGGAGGGGCGATGAGCGGCAGTGCCGGACAGCCGCGCGGACGGGCGCGCCGGATGCCGCTCTTCGTCACCTGCGCGCCGGGCCTGCGCCGGATGCTGCGGCGCGAGCTTGCTGCCATCGACGGGGTCGAGGTGACCGGGACAGGCTTCGACGGCCAGTGTGACGTGGTCTTCGCTGACGCCGACGCCGCTGGCAGGTCCGCTGTGCTGCACGTGCGGCTGGCTGACGAGGTGTTTGCCGAGATCGGCCGGGCGGACCGCGCCGCGCGGGCCGGGCCTGAGGCTGTGGCGAGCATGGCGTGGCAGCCCGGCGGCGTGGAACGCGCACTGTCGGTCTGGGCTCAGGAGGTCCGGCCGCTGGCCGGGACGATGACCGCCGGGGTGACCGCGAGGGTGCTGGGCGACAGTACATTCCCGCGGCAGCGCCTCCGGCAGTCGCTGGCGGAGCTGGTCGCCAGGGACAAGCCGCGCTGGCGGCACGCGGCGGCGCCGCAGCTGGACATCCGGATCTGCGAGTGGCATGACGGCCAGTACGTTGCCGGCCTGCGGCTGCGCGGACGGCAGCACGGGCGGCAGCGACGCTGCGGGCCGGCCACGGTCCGGTCCAGGCGTGCTGCCGGACAGCGCCGCCGCCGCGATGGTGCAGCTGGCAGGTCCGCCGCCGGGCCGGGGTGACCGCACGCTTGTCGACCCGTGCTGCGGCACCGGGGCGGTGCTCGCGCAGGCACTGGCCGCGGGCTGGTCGGCAGCGGGAACAGACATCGACCCGGCAGCAGTTGCGGCCGCGTCGGCCTGGCTGCCCGGCGCGGATGTGCAGCTCGGCGATGCTCGCGAGCTACTGCTCGCCGATGACAGCGTCGCGGCCTGCGCGTCCTGGCTGCCCGCGGGCAGGCCACCTGGCGAGCCCCGACCTGGCGACCGCCCGCGCGGCGACCGCCCGCCCGGCGGCTGGAAGAGTGGGCCAGGCTGGCGCTCGCCGAGCTCAGCCGGGTAACCCGCTCCGGCGGCCCAGTCGTCCTGCTGGCACCCGGCCTGCCGCGGTCCGCCATCCCGGCAGCGCTGCGCCTGCGCAGGCAGGTGCCGCTCCGGCTGGCTGGCGGTGCGGAGTCGATCTGGGTGTTCCGGCGGGCCTGAGACCCGGCTGCCTACCGCTTGCGGCCGATCGTGAAGTACGACAGCGGCCCGATCAGGTTGATGGCCATAGCCGCCCGCCACAGAGCCTTCGGCCCCCTGATGCGCTCTGCCGGACGCCGCTTGATGTCGATCAGCGCGGCAATCTTCAGCGACAGCTCCGCTGCGGCCGCCGTCAGCAGCAGCGCCCGCTGACGATCGCTCAGCTCCGCCCACTTGCGGCCCGCGTCGCCGATCTTCCCGCCGCCTGCGGCCATCGGGGGTGCCTCCTCAGTCCGGGTATCTCGCGATTGTGCCGCAGCCGCCGCCGGGGAGCCAGCAGACCCGCGGGCTGCCCGCCGGGATAGATTTTCGTGCGCTGGCAGCGGAATCCGCGTGACTGGACCCAGGCGGCGGTGCTGTCCGCGCGAGCGAAGCGACCAGGCGGCTGCGCGGCAGCGATGATGTCGGTATATCGGGCGCTCTGTGCTACCAGTTTCTGCCCGCGCTCCTGCGGTCAGCCGCCTTGAGCGCCCGGGTCTCGTGTGGCCGTATAAGCCTAGATAGGCGATTGAGGGGATGCGGGAGGGCCGGGCTGATTGCCGCTTTCGCCGCTTAATTATGCCCTCAGCCTGCAGGGATGACAGATAGTAATGATCTAGTAGCTCTTGTAGTATCTCGCGAGTGGAGTCGATGCTGTGTCCGGTGCTGATCGACCGGAGCGCTGAGCTGAGTGCTCTCACCGGCGCGCTCGATGCTGCCGGCGAGGGCCATGGCTCGGCCGTGTTCGTCACCGGCGACGCGGGCGTCGGGAAGTCGCGGCTGACGAGAGAGGTCATCAGCGAGGCGGCGGCACGCGGGTTCCAGGTACTGACGGGCCGGGCAACGGAGTCGAGCGTTCCTGTCCCGTTTCGTCCGGTTACCGAAGCGCTGATGGGCGCCGCCCGGGCTGGCCTCGTGCCTGAGTCGCCGGGGACCGCCGAGTACCGCGCGGCGCTCGGCACCCTCGTGCCGGAGTGGAGCCGCCCGGGTGACGGCGACGCTGAGGTGTCGCCGGTGATCTTCGGCGAGGCACTGCTGCGCATGCTCTCGATGCCCGGCCAGCCGGGCGGGCTGCTGGTGCTCGAGGACCTGCACTGGGCCGACCCGGAGACGCTGGCCATCGTCGAGTATCTCGCCGACAACGTCGCCACGGCGAAGGTGCTCTGCCTGGTCACGCTCAGGGACACCCAGCCATCCGCCTGCCTGGACCTGCTGCACTCCGTCAGCGCCCGTCGTGTCGCCAGCCAGATCCAGGTACCGCGCCTGCGACGGCGGGCGGTCGCCGAGATGGCGGCTGCCTGCCTCAACACCCAGGATGTGCCCCGCGCCGTCAGCCGGCTGCTGGCGGATTGCGACGGCCTGCCGTTCGCCGTCGAGGAGATCCTGGCCGCGGCCGTGTCGTCGGGCGAGCTCGTGCATGGTCAGGTCGGCTGGGAGGTCAACGACGACGTGGTCACCGGCGTGCCCGCGTCCATTGTCGGGTCCGTGCGCAACCGCCTTGCCGCACTCGGCCCGCGTGCCAGGAACGTCATCGTCTTCGCGGCGGTCATCGGGCGCCAGTTCGAGTGGATGCTGCTGCCGGACGTCGCCGGGGTGACCGAGACTGACGTGCTGCAGGCGCTGCACCATGCGCACAGCGTCCAGCTGATTGAGCCGGTCAGCACTGATGCCGGCACCTTCCGGTTCCGGCACAGCCTGACCAGGGACGCGATCGTCTCCGACCTGCTGCCGCCCGACCTGTCCAGCCGCGCGGCGCGGGCCGCCGCGGCCATCGAGCAGAGCCATCCCGGCCTGCCTGATGGCTGGTGCGAGCAGGTGGCTGAGCTGCAGGCCGCCGCCGGCCAGCCAGTGGAGGCGGCCAGGCTGCTCCTGACGGCTGGCCGCCGCGCCATTCGCCGGGGCGCACTGACCAGTGCCATCGGCGCGCTGCAGGACGCGCACAAGCTGCTGGCGGGCAACGCGCCAGCGGACGACCTGATGGACATCGAGATCGACGAGACTCTCGCCGAGGCGTACGCGCTGTCCGGCGACTATGAGCAGCTCGGGCTGCTGGCCGACGGCCTGCTGTCACGGCTGGAGGCCGCCGGTGCGGATCCGCGCCGGCACGCCCTGATCCGGCTCCGGGCGGCGAGTGCGCGGCCCGAGGATAATGCGGCGGCCGCCGCCGGCCAGCTGGCCGCAGCGGCCGACATCGCCATGCGGCTGAATGACGCCGAGCTGAGCGGCAGGATCGACGCGATCGCCGCGCGGCACGCGCTCGTCGGCGGGGAGCTGGATCTGGCGGCGGCCCTGGCCGCGCGGTCACTGGCCGCCGCTGAGGAGGCCGGGCTGGACGGCTGGGCCGCCGAGGTGGCGCTGGAGTCGCTCGATGTCATCGGCCGGAGGGAACGTGCCCGCGAGCTGAGCGCGGCACGCCCGTATTTCGAGCGGGCGTTCCAGATCGCCAATGAGCGCGCACTCGGCGTGTGGCGGATCAAGACTCTGCACGAGCTGGCCACGATCGACATGCTGACGGACGGCAATACCGACAAGCTGCGCGAAGTGCGCGAGCTCGCTCACCACGCCGGTATCTTCTCCACGGCCACGATCATCGACCTGCAGCTGGCGAACCTGCGGAGCCTGGGCACCGACCTGGACGGTGCCCTGACAGCGGCGCTGCAGTGCCAGCACGGCGCGACCCAGATCGGCGCGCACCGGGTCGAGGCCATGGCCGTCTGCGTCGAGGCCCTCGTCTCCGGCATCCGCACCGACACCAGGGCTGCGCGCGAGGCCGCGGCACGGGCCGAGGCGATCCTGCCCGACGATCCGGAACTCCTGGCCACCATCTGGGGTCAGATACGCGTGCTGATCGCGCTCTTCCGCGATGACCTCGGCCGCGCTCTCAGGGACAGCGATACCGGGATGGCCTTCGGTGCGGAAGCCCTCCGCGGGCCGCAGCAGGTCCGCGGGTTCTATTCGCCCGCTCAGGTGCCGCTGATGGGGCGCGGACGGGCCTGGGGCCTGGCCGCGCTGCTGCGGGCCGTGTGCGGCGGCGACGCCCAGGGCGCGATCGACCGGGCCGAGCAGGTCGGCGCCCGGGTCAGCTGGAGCCGCGGCTGCCTGGCCTACGCCGAGGCGGTGCTGGCGGGCCGGGCCGGCGACACCGACCGCGCGACGTTGCTGGCGCAGGAGGGCAGCGTCACCTTTGCCCCGTTCGCGCCCTGGTGGAATCACCTGGCCCAGCGGCTGGTGGCGCCGTCAGCGCTGGCCGACGGCTGGGGGCAGCCAGCACTCTGGATGCGGGACGCGTCCGCATCCTTCGACGCGAGCGGTCATGACCGTCTCGCGGCCGCGTGCCGCGGGATCCTGCGCAAGGCGGGCGAGCGGGTGCCGCGGTCCGGCCGCGGCCTGGCGCAGGTCCCCGCGCAGATGCGGCGCCTGGGCGTGACCAGCCGGGAGATGGACGTCTTCCTGCTGGTGGCGCAGGGTTACTCCAATGCTGAGATCGCGGGACAGCTGTTCATTTCGCCCAAAACAGTGGAAACGCACGTGGCGAACCTGGTCGCAAAGACGGGTCAGGCGGGCCGCCGCGAACTGGTAGCGCATGCTGCCCGGTTTGCCCGTTCCTGAAATGGTAATGAGGTCTTTCCTTCGGTTTGGCTGCAGCGGCCGGCTGTTAACTCAGGCGGTGGCTGTCACTAGGTCAGGGTGGGCCCGATGCGCCAAAAGCCCAGATCGGTGACGCTTACTGAGTAGTAGTTCTACTCGCTAATACCTGCAGCACCGGCTCCCCCGGCCAGTCCTGCAGCCTCGGTGCCCCACACCCCCGGCTGCACGCCTGTCTGCGCTGGTGCCCGGGCAAAGGAGGACAAGTGACGGTCACCGCTGACCCCACCAGCGACAACCGGGCCCGATTCGAAGCAGAGGCAATCCCCTACATGCGGCAGATGTTCCCGGCCGCAGTCCGCCTGACCAAGGACAGGTGCGATGCGGAAGATCTACTTCAGGAGACCTTCGCCCGCGCCTTCCAGAAGTTCCATCAGTTCACCCCCGGCACCAACCTGCGGGCCTGGCTGTACTGCATCATGTCCCGCACGTTCTACAGCAGCTGCCGCTCCCGCAGCCGCCGGCCAGCCGAGGTGCTGGAAACGGACCTGTTCCAGGGCACCGAGAGCCCCGACGGGTTCGTGCCGCCAGCCCGCTCAGCGGAGGCGGAGGCCCTGGAGGGCCTCAGCGACTCCCCCGTGATGCGGGCGCTCACGGAGCTTCCCGTGCAGTTCAAGACCGTGGTCTACCTGGCGGACGTGCAGGGATACCAGTACGCCGAGATCGCCTCGATGATGGGCACGCCGATCGGAACGGTCATGTCGCGCATCCACCGCGGCCGCCAGCTGCTGCGGTCCAGGCTGGCATCGGTGCTGGTCGGCGGTCCCGCGACGCCTGCTGGCACTGCAGCGGCCCGGCCTGAGTCTGCCGGGACCGAGTCGGCCCCGACTGAGCGGTCAGGACGCGGCGGCCAGCACTGAGGCGGCCAGCACTGATGCGGCCAGCACTGTGGCGGCCAGCGCCGGGCGGCGGCCGCCGGTGATGGCCCTCGCCGCCGTGGCTGAGCTCTCGCAGGGCTCGGCCCCCGAGCCGGTGGCGGACCTGCCCGCCGGCGCCGACCCGGATGTCGTGCCGCTTGCTGCGTGAGCCGCGCGAATGCTCCGCGCGCGGCTCAGGGGCTGCCCCGTGCCTGCCGTCAGGCGGCGCGGGGCAGCCCGCTGCGCGAGCAGGGAGCGGCTGGGTGATCAGAGTGGTTCCTCAGCTGCGTAAGAATGGCTCATGAGCAAAACGCCGCTAGCGCCGCCGCCTGGTGACAAGCCGGTACGGACCGCGCCGCCGCCGCCCCCCGCATGGCGGCACTGGCTCTGGCTGCTGGCGCTGGTGATCGCGCTGCTTTATATCCTCCCGTCGTTCGTGCACACGACGGCCACCAGCGTGCTGACATATTCGCAATTCCAGAACGACATAACCGCGCACAAGATCAAGAGCGTGGACATTCCGAGCCCGTCCGCAGCTGGCGCTAATGTGACGGCCACCGGCACGCTGACCAGCGGGAAAGACTTCACGGTGGTGACGCCGCCGATTCAGCCGGGCGACACGCTGTCGGACAGCCTGCATGCAGCAGGAGTCAGCACCACGTACTCGGCTCCCGGCAGTTCCATCGGCGGGATCCTGCTGGAGCTGATCATCTTCGTCGTCCTGCCGTTCGGCATCGTGCTGTTCCTGTTCCGCCGGATGGCCAGGACAACGGGCAGCTCGCTGCAGGGCGTGATGGGCGTCGGCCGGTCGCGGGCGAAGGTGTTCGACGCTGAGCGGCCGACGACGAGATTCACCGATGTGGCCGGTTACGACGGCGTGAAGGCCGAGATCTCCGAAGTGGTCGATTTCCTGCGCAGCCCCGAGCGGTACCAGCGGGCCGGCGCGATGGCGCCGCGCGGTGTGCTGATGGTCGGCCCGCCGGGAACCGGCAAGACGCTGATCGCCCGTGCGGTCGCCGGCGAGGCGTCGGTGCCGTTCTTCTCGGTGACCGGCTCCAGCTTCGTCGAGATGTTCGTCGGCGTCGGTGCCGCGCGAGTGCGCGACTTGTTCGCCGAGGCGCGCAAGGCCGCGCCGGCCATCATCTTCATCGACGAGATCGACGCGATCGGACAGCGCCGGGCCGGCTCCGGCGCGGTGGTCGCCAACGATGAGCGGGAGCAGACACTCAACCAGCTGCTGGCAGAGATGGACGGGTTCGACGTTTCCGTCCGGCATCGTGGTGCTCGGCGCTACCAACCGCCCCGAGGTCCTCGACCCCGCGCTGCTGCGGCCTGGCCGCTTTGACCGGCAGGTCGTCATCCCGCTGCCGACTCTGGACGAGCGCGCGGCCATCCTGGCGGTGCACTGCCGCGGCAAGAAGCTCGGTCCCGATGTCGACCTGACCGTGGTCGCCCGCGGCACACCCGGCTTCTCCGGCGCTGACCTGGCCAACCTTGCTAACGAGGCAGCGATCTTCGCGGTGCGCGAAAGCCGCAATGTCCTCACGGCCGCCGACTTCGAGAACGCCAGGGACCGGATCCTGCTCGGCCGCCGCGAGGGCTCCAACGTGCTGCTGCCCGAGGAGAAGCAGGCAGTGGCCATCCACGAGGCCGGCCATGCCCTCGTCGCGGCACTGTCCGACCACGCCGACCCGGTCGCGAAGGTCACCATCCTGCCGGCCGGCCAGGCGCTCGGCGTGACGCAGCAGCTGCCGCTGTTCGAGCGTCACCTGTATAGCGAGACCTACCTGAATGAGTCGCTGGCCGTCCGGCTCGGCGGCCGCGCGGCCGAGCTGGTCGAGCTTGGCCAGGGCTCGACCGGCGCGGCTAACGACCTCGCGTCGGCCACCGACCTGGCCATCAAGATGGTGCGCGAATTCGGCCTGTCGCCCGCGCTCGGTCCGGTCGGCTACCCGGAGGGAGGCTCGGTCTTCCTCGGCGGCGGTGGTGGCGGCGGGCTGTCCAGCCGGCCGTTCGCCGAGGCGACTCAGGCCACGATCGACTCGGAGGTCACCCGGCTGCTGCGCGAGGCGGAGGAGACGGCAGTCGCGCTCATCCGGGCCCACCACTATGAGCTCAGCCAGCTCGTGGCGCTCCTGCTGGAGCGGGAGACCATCGACGCCGCCGACGTGTACCGGATCGCCGGCCGCCCGGTGCCTGAGCGGCGGCCGGAGGAGCTGACGATCGCCCCGCATGCGGCGACGGCGGCGGGCAGTGCCACGGCAGTCGGCTCAGCGGCTACCGCGGCTCCGGCCCCCGGCGGGAACGCTTCCGGCCGCCCGCGGCTGCCAGCACCTCAGCAGGCGCCGGCACTCCGACAGCCGCAGGCACCGTGATCCTGCCGGTACCTGACGGCCAGGCTGGCCGGGACGACTAGCGCCACCAGGGCCTCCGGCGCACCTCCGCCAGGCGCTCAGCGGGACCGGTCAGCTCCCGGACGTGGGACTGCAGCTGGTCCAGGTGGTGACCGACCCACAGGGCATCGGACCGGTAGGCGGCTGAGCCGCCGCACGGCGCCAGCGCCCCGGTGCTGATGCTGCCGGGCGGCAGCGCGACCGGCGCCGGCGGGGCCGCTCCGTGCATCGGCCTGGCTACTTGCACGGCCAGCCGGTCGTAGAAGCCGGCCAGGTCCGCCAGCTGCTGCTCGAGTGCCTGATGCAGGCGGCCGTCGTCGGCATGCGGCTCTGCCTGGCTCGGCAGGCTGGCCATGGAGTGCGCGGTGAGGCGAAGCCGCGTCGACGCCATCACCAGCGCCCACAGGTCTGTCTTGCTCATCCGCTTGGACCCCTGCTCGGTCAGGAAGCCGCGGACGGCGTCATCGAGCCGGTTGCCGGCCGCGATGGCCGTGGTCGCTCGCTGCGGACGGCTCGGCCGGTCACCGAGCGCCCACCGGGCGGCGTCGCCGAGGTAGGCCGAGCCGCTCCGGAAGGCGTCCGCCAGATTGTCCCCGACGACCGCGGACGCGCCACGCGGCCAGAACAGGAAGCCGACGACCAGGCTGACGGCGCAGCCGATGGCCACGTCCTCGACCCGGAGGAGACCCACCCGCCAGCCGGCCGGAACCAGCAGGTTGAACAGCACCACGATGGTCACCGTGAAGGCTGCCTGGCCGACCACGAACGGCGCGGTCCCCGGCGCGTAGGCGGCCACCAGCACCGCGAGCGGGAACGCGATCCACAGTGCCGTCGGGCTGGTGCCGATGCCGAGCAGCAGCGCCGCTCCGACAGCGAAGCCCGCGACGGTGCCGGCCAGCCCGCGCAGGGCAGTGGAACCGGTCGCGGCCGCGCTGGTCCGCAGGACCGACAGGGTGCCGAGGACGATCCAGAAGGCGTGCTGGACGTCGGTCAGCTTGGCGACGGCGACCGCCGCGGCGAGCGCGACCGCACCGCGCGCGCTGTTGCGGAACCAGACTGACCGCAGGCTCGCGTCGGAGCTGACGGTGGCCAGGGTGCTGCTGGGCATCGCGGCCCACGGCCCGTGGCTGGCATCGGGGCTGTCGACCAGCGCTGACTGCTCACTCTCGGGCAGGTCGGCGATCCAGTTGCGGCGCTGCGTCGCCACCGCCGCCGGGGTCGCGAGGCGCGCCGCGATGAGGGCCTCGCCCAGGGCGGCCGAAGTCGCGACGCCGATCGCCTGGGCGTGGAAGGCGTCATCTGCCCGCCGGACCGCGATGGCCGGATCGTCGGCCAGGGTATGCAGGCGGCGGGCGCTGGCCAGGCGCGCCCGCCAGACCGGCTCCAGGTCCGCGGTTGCCGCCTGGCCGGACATGACGGCCGCGACCTGCCGGAGGGTGTGCGCTGATACCTCCATCAGCGCGCGGTCCTCCGCCGTCGCAGCGGCCAGGTCCAGGTGCCCGTCGGCGGCATCGCAGATCAGGGAGGTACACCATTCCAGCAGGTGAATGAGACTGGCCAGGCCCTGGTCGGCCGCCGCAAGCCCGATCGGCCGGTACGGCGTCGCCACGAAGGCGTTGAACAGGTCGGCCTTGGCGGCCAGTACCGTAGCCGTGCTGGTGCCGGGATCAGCAGCGGCGTCGTCTCGTCAGCCCGGCCAGCGTCGAGCCCGGTGACTGTCAGCCGCGCTGCCGACGGCCTCGGACAGGCGGGCCGCCAGCAGGCCGGCCAGGTGCGGCTGCCTGACGCGCGCAGCCGGTCGCCGGGCGAGCGGGGCGACAGCAGCAGCACCGCGATAGTCCCGGCCGCCGACGCCAGCAGCCAGCCCTCCAGCCGGGATGGCAGCACGCTCGCCGAGCCCGGCCGAGGCGATCGGCAGCACGTAGGCGAACAGGCACCCGGTGACGCCGGAGGCGGCATTAGGCCCGGCTGACCCGCCGTAGTAGACGGCAAATGCGACCGGCAGCGTGACCAGGGCCGCCAGCCAGGCCGACCCGCTGGCCAGTGTTCCGATGATCACGGCCAGGCTGCCCGCGAGCGCGAGACCGGCGTGAGCGATCAGCTTGTCCCGCCAGGTGCCGCCGAACGACGTCACCACAAGTGTCGCAAAGCCGCCGAATACCGCGAACAGCGTCATCTGCGCATTGCCGATGACCTTGTAGGTGATCACGAGCAGCAGCGGGATGACCAGGGTCGCGCGGACGGCGCGCAGCGCAGCGGGAACCGACCAGGAGACGCGCCACCACGCGCTGCTGCCGGGCTGGCCGGGCGCACCAGCGGGAGCCTCCGGCCCATGGACGCTCGGAGACTGGGCGGCAACGGCACTGGACGACATGCGACTCCATGCTGTCATCGCGGCGCGGCGCTGTACATCGGGGCCGGCCGTTCACAACCTCGAATTAACATCGGAGCACCGGCCGCCAGGCACCGCCGGGGTCCCGATTACGCTGGCGCGGTGGCCATGTCTACCGGCAGCCGGGACGCCGACTCCCGGCGGGTCCCGGCTCCCATGCGGCAGGACGTCCGGGTGCTCGGCGAGATCCTCGGTCAGGTGATCGCCGAGTCTGATGGCGAGGGCCTGCTCACTGACGTCGAGGACCTGCGGCGACGGGTGATCGCCGCGCGCCTGCACGACACGCCGGACGGAGCGGACGCCGGCGCGCAGGAGGAGACTTGCGCGTCCGCCGCGGCCTGGCAGGCCGGCGGCGGCAGGCGGCGCTCAGCCGGGTGCCGCGGCCGCGGCTGCGGACGACGACATCGCGGCGCTGATCGCCGGCTGGCCGCTGTCGCGGGCCGAGGCGGTGGCCCGCGCCTTCACGGTCTATTTCCACCTGGCAAACCTGGCCGAGGAGCACCAGCGCATCAGGACTCTGCGTGAGCGGGACACCGGGTCCGCGCCGGTGCGCGAGTCGCTGGCCGCCGCGATGGTCACGCTCGCCGAGACCATCGGCCCGGATCGCCGCGCGGCTTTGCTGGGCGGGCTTGAGGTGCACCCGGTCCTGACCGCTCACCCGACCGAGGCGCGGCGCCGCGCCGTGACCGAGGCCCTGCGCCGGATCAGCGCGCAGCTCGACGACCTGGATGATCCCCGCCTTGGCGCGGCCGGGCACGGCGAGGCCAGGCGCCGGCTGCGGGAGGAGATTGACCTGCTGTGGCGCACATCGGCACTGCGCACGCAGGCCATGCAGCCGCTGGATGAGGTGCGGTCCGGTACCGCGATCTTCGACGAGACGCTGTTCCGCCTGGCGCCGAGCGTGTACCGGGCGCTGGACCTGGCCCTGCAGGGCGACAGATCGGGCTTGCAGCTGCCGGAGGCGCCGGCCTTCCTGCGGTTCGGCAGCTGGATCGGCGCCGACCGGGACGGGAACCCGTTCGTCACCGCCACGGTGACGCAGCAGACCGCGCGCATTCAGGCCGACCACGCACTGCGCGCGCTCGAGAACGCGGCCACCAGGATCGGCCGGTCGCTGACCGTCGACGCGGTGCTGCTGGCCGCGTCCGCCGCCGACCGCGGCGGGCAGGACGCGGCCGCGGCCACCAGCGAGCTGGACGCCGCCCTGGCGGCGCTAACCGAGGCGCAGCCGGGATTGCTCGCTGAGCTGATGTCGCGCTCACCCGGCGAGCCGTTCCGCACTTACCTGCTGCACGCGGCGCAGCGGCTGCGGGCGACCCGGCTGTCGCTCACCGCGGTCGACGGTGGCAGCCAGGATGAGGCCGCAAGTGACAGTGCCTCCAGGGATGCCGCCGCCGGCCTAGCGTACGGCTCCGCCGCGGAGTTCATCGCGGAGCTGCGCCTGCTCCAGCGAGCGCTGGCCGGGGCCGGCGCCCGCCGTCAGGCCTACGGTGAGCTGCAGCACCTGATCTGGCAGGCGGAGACATTCGGCTTCCACCTCGCCGAGCTCGAGGTCCGCCAGCACAGCGCGGTGCATGCCGCTGCTCTGGCCGAGCTGCGCTCAGGAGCGCCGCCGTCCGCGCAGACCAGGGAGGTGCTCGACACCATTGCCGCGATCGGCGCGATCCAGCAGCGGCATGGCGTGGACGCGTGTCACCGCTACGTTGTCAGCTTCACCACCTCCGCCGGTGACATCGCCGCGGTGCATGAGCTGGCGGCCTATGCCTGCCCGGACGGGCCGCCGGTGCTCGATGTGGTGCCGCTGTTCGAGAGCGGTGCTGACCTGGCGCACGCCATCTCCGTGCTCGACGGGGTCGTCGCGCTTGAGCCGGTCGCGCGCCGGCTGGCCGGCACCGGGCGGCGCCTTGAGGTGATGCTCGGCTACTCCGACTCGGCCAAGGAGCTGGGCATGGTCAGCGCGACGCTGCGGCTCTTCGAGGTGCAGCTGCGCCTGGCCCGCTGGGCGGCGCGCCACGGCATCAGGCTCGTGCTGTTCCATGGCCGCGGCGGCGCAGTGGGCCGCGGCGGCGGCCCGGCCGGGCGCGCGGTCCTTGCCCAGGCGCCGGGCTCGGTCGGCGGCAGGCTGAAGGTCACCGAGCAGGGTGAGGTGATCTTCGCCAGGTACGGGCACCCGGTCATCGGCCAGCGGCATCTGGAGCAGGTCACCGCGGCTGTGCTGCTCGCCTCGGCGGCGCCTGCGCCGGGCCCGGGCGACGCCGACCCGGCAGCGGCGTTCGCGCCGGTAACCGGCCCGCTGGAGGCCGGCGCCCTCGCCGCGTACCAGGAGCTGGTGACCGCTGACGGCTTCGCCGAGTGGTTCGCCAGGCTCAGCCCGCTGGCGGAGATCGGCGGCATGCGGCTGGGCTCCAGGCCCGCCCGGCGCGGCCTGGCCGGCCCGGCCGGCCTCGCTGACCTGCGCGCGATCCCGTGGGTCTTCGCCTGGGCGCAGACCCGGGCGAACCTGCCTGGCTGGTACGGCCTCGGCAGCGGCCTCGCCGCGGCGATAGACGGGCCCGGCGGCCTGGCGGCCGTTCAGGCCGCCTACCGCGACTGGCCGCTGCTGGCGGTGCTGCTGGACAACGCGGAGATGAGCCTGGCAAAGACAAACCGGCGGATCGCCGAGCGCTACCTCGAGCTCGGCGGCAGCGACCAGCTGTCCGCGCGGGTGCTGGCCGAGTACGACCTGACCAGGAAGCTGGTCCTGGCGGTCACCGGCCACCACCGGCTGCTCGCGAACCGGCCGGTGCTAGCGCGGGCAGTTGCGCTGCGCGATCCCTATGTCGACGCCCTTTCGCACCTGCAGCTGCGCGCGCTCGCGGAGATCCGCGCCAGCGACGATGCCGGGGAGCGCGCGGCACTCGAGCGGTTCCTGCTGCTGACCGTGAACGGCGTCGCGGCCGGGCTGCAGAACACCGGCTGAAGCACTAGCCTCCCGGCGGGCTCCCGGCAGAGACAGCGGCGGCCGTGAGCGCGCGTGCGGTGTGCACGGCGCTGGCGATCGCGTCGGCGGGCGGCAGCTGGCACAGGTCAGTCAGCGTGAACAGCGCCTCGGCGCTGACGACGACGGCGAGATCGCGCTTCAGCTGAGCCAGCGCCGCGGGCTGGTCGCGGCCCATGGTCGCCTGAAGCGGTGCCAGCGCGTGATCGATGAGACCGAGGCGGTGTCCCGGCCGCAGGCCGTCCGTGCCCGGCCGGACGACCGAAGCCGCGATCATGGCACGGACCGCCCCCTGGCGGGCCTGCACGTGCCGGAGCAGCCGCTCGGTGGCGGCGCCCACGCGCTCGACGGGGTCCGGGCTCTCCCCCGCCGGGCCGAGCGCCTCGGCCGGACTCGGCCAGGTGTCGTCCACGGCCTCGCGCAGCAGGGAGACGAGGTCAGGAAAGTAGCGGTAAGCCGTCGCCTCGGATACCAGCGCCGCGCGGGCCACCGCGGGCATGGTTACCTCGGTGCTGCCGGTGATAAGCGAGCGTGCTGCCTCGACAATGGCCGTCCTGGTGCGCTGCTTCTGGTTCGCCCGCCCGGCCTTTGCCTGCGTGGTCATCACCCCAATATGCCGGTTAACTCGCATGACGTCAAGTCGTTCTCGTGATGAGAGTCAGCTTGCATAATGTTCGGGAGGCGGCTAGAGTCACTGTTCGTGAGAGTCAGCTCTCACGAAACTGAAGCCGGAGGAGTTCCATGACCACCGCAACTGCGCAGCTCACCGTCGAGCGGCACCGGCAGCGTGCCCGCCACCTACACCGTGCCCGTCACCTACACCGAGCAGGGCGCCGGCCGCCCTGTGCTGCTTCTGCACGGCGGAGCCGGGCCGTTCTCTGTCGCCGGGTTCGCCGACCTCTTGTCCTCGTCCGAGCCCGCCCGGGTAATTACTCCTGTGCATCCGGGCTTCGACGGCACGCCGCGCCCGGAGGCGCTGGCGAGCGTTCGCGGCCTCGCGGCTGTCTATGCCCGGCTGCTGCGCGAGCTTGGCCTGACCGACGTCTGCGTGATCGGCAACTCCATCGGGGGCTGGATCGCGGCCGAGCTCGCGCTGGCGGAGAGCGCGGCGCCGGATCGCCGGGTCACCTCTGTTGTCCTCGTGGACGCCGCAGGCCTGGTGGTCGACGGCGCCCCCGCAGCCGACTTCTTCTCGCTCACCCTCGACGAGGTTGCTGACCTCAGCTATTTCAATCCGGACGCGTTCCGGATCAACCCGGCGGTGCTGCCGGAGGAGCGCAGGGCGGCGATGGCGGCGAACCGGGAGACGCTGCTGGTGTACGGCGGCGCGATGGCCGACCCGGGCCTGCTCGGCCGCCTGCCGGCCGTCAGCATCCCGACGCTCGTCGTGTGGGGCGCCGCCGACCGCATGTTCCCGCCCGAGCACGGCCGGGCCTACGCCCGGGCGATCCCCGGCGCCCAGCTCAGCGTGATCGCCGAGGCCGGCCACCTTCCGCAGCTGGAGACGCCCGCCGAGCTGCTGACGCTGGCCTGGCAGTTCGCCGCCGGCAGCACGCAGCCGCAGGGCGCACGGGCATGAGCGAGGTCTCGATCACCGGCCCGGCTGGCGGCGAGGTCGCGCTGAGCGGGCCCGACCCGGCTGCGGATCCTGGAGGACGGGAGCACCACGTCGCACCGGCTCGGCATTGCGGAGATCACCATCGCGCCGCATACGGCGGGACCGCCGCAGCACCGGCACGGCCGGCACGACGAGGGCTTCTATGTTGTGTCCGGCACCGCCGTGTTCACTGTCGGCGAGGAGACATACGAGGCGCCGCCCGGAACGCTGGTCATGATCCCGCCCGGGGCACCTCACACGTTCGCCAATCCCGGTGCCGAGCCGGCGGTACTGCTGAACACGTTCACGCCCGACGAGTACGTGCAGTACTTCCGTGACCTGCGGGACATGATCGCGGCAGGCCAGCCGCCGACGCCCGCGGCGCTGGAGACGGTGATGGCCCGCTACGCGACCGAGCCGGCCACCACGTACGCTCCGAGACCGGCTGAGACTGGCCACTGACGGCCGCAGCCGCGAGGATGGGATAGCGCACGCAGCTGCCGCCACCGCGCACGAGCAGGAGGATCCAGATGCCGCGACAAGTGCCCTACGTCGGCTATCTCAGCATCGGCGATGATCCGCACCTGACCGCCAGCCAGTGCCGGTCCTGCGGCGCGCTGTTCTTCGACCGGCGGAATGCCTGCGCGAACTGCGGCGCGCGCGCGTTCAGCGCGACCCGGCTGGCCAATCACGGGGTACTGCGGGCGTTCACGATCGTGCACCGCGCGACGCCCGACGTGAAAGTGCCGTACGTGTCCGGCATTGTCGATCTCGACGGAGGCGGCATGGTCAAGGCCAACATCGTCGGGATTGACCCCGAACCCGGCAACGTCGCACTCGGGATGAAGGTAAAGCTGACCACGTTCCCGATCGGAACTGACTGCGAGGGCACAGAGGCAGTCAGCTTCGGATATGAGCCCGCCTGACGGGCCGGCGCGGCACCTAGAGCACGATCCGGCCGAGCTCGAACGGCACATCAGCGAGCCGCCCGGCCTGCTGCTGCAGCTCCGCCACAGTCCACCGGCCGTCCTTCTCGACGCTGTCGATGATGGCGAACGGCTGGAACAGCTGCACAGTACCGCCCGCGACGAAGAACACCCGGCCCTGGATCGGGCAGTCCGCGGTGGCCAGGTACGCAACGAACGGTGACACGTTTGCCGGGTCCATCGGATCGAAGCCCGTCTCCGGCGTCGTCGCGATCGCGTCGGTGATGCCGGGCGTCGCCAGCGTCAGCCTGGTCCTGGCGGCCGGGGCGATCGCGTTCGCCTTCACGCCGTACCGTCCCAGCTCGCGCTGGGCGATGATCGTCAGCGTGGCGATGCCGGTCTTGGCCGAGCCGTAGTTGACCTGACCGGGATTGCTGAACAGGCCCGAGGTCGAGCTGGTGTTGATGAGCGACGGCTGCAGGCTCGCTCCGGCCTTGGACTGCTCCCGCCAGTAGCGCGCCGCTGCCCTGGTCGGCATGAAGTGCCCGCGCAGGTGGACCCTGATCACGTCGTCCCACTCACCGTCGGTCATGTTGACGATCGTGCGGTCCCGCAGGATCCCGGCGTTGTTCACCAGCACGTGCAGGGCGCCGAACTCGTCGATCGCCTGGCGGATCAGGCCGTCGGCGCCGTCGGCAGTGGTGACATCGTCGGCGTTCGCCACGGCCTGGCCGCCTGCGGCCCGGATCTCGCTCGACCACCTGTTCCGCGGCCGTCGCGTCGCTGCCGGAGCCGTCCGGGCCGCCGCCGAGATCGTTGACCACGACCTTCGCGCCCTCGGCAGCAAACAGCAGAGCGTGCTCGCGACCGAGGCCGCGGCCCGCTCCGGTGATCACGGCAACCCGGTTGTCGAGAGCGCCCATGGCAGGTCTCCTTCACCTCGGCGGAAGCGGCTGCGCTGACCGCAGCTTACCGACATATCAGGTCACCCATCCGGCCCGAAGTGCTGTGATATCAATGGGGCCATGGCGAGTCTGGCTGAGCCCGTGATCGGGAATCCGGGGACCGGCCTGCCCGAGGTGCTGACGCTGGAGCGGATCGAGGACGACTTGTTCCGCACCGTCGTGGTGAGCCAGGAATCAGCCGGCCTGTTCGGCGGCCAGGTCGCTGCCCAGGCACTGCGCGCGGCAGCCGAGACCGTGCCCGCGGACCGTCACCCGCACTCCCTGCACGGCTACTTCCTCAGCCGCGGCGATGCCTCCCGCCGCGTCTTGCTGACGGTCAGCCGCGACCGGGACGGCGGCTCGTACTCCAACCGGCGGGTGATCGCCGTCCAGAACGGCAAGGTCATCTTCAACATGGCCGCGTCGTTCCACATCACCGAGGACGGATCCGACTACCAGGCAGCATCGATGCCGGACGTCGAGCAGCCCGAGGACCTGCCGGACAACGACCGCTGGCACCGGCGGCACGGCGTGGAGATCAGGCTCCCGGCGCAGCCGCAGCCGGACCAGCCGATGCCGTCGCGACTGTGGATCAGGTCGCGGTACCCCCTGGGCAGCGACATCACCCAGGTGTGCGCGCTGGCCTACGTCTCGGACATGTTCACCGGGCTCGCGGCGGCACCCGGCGTCACCATCACCGGTCCGCTGACCAGCATCGATCACTCCGTCTGGTTCCACCGCAAGGTGGCCGTCGATGACTGGGTGCTGATGGACCTGCAGCCTGAGTCGGCCTCCGGCGGCCGGTCGTTCTACACCGGCCGGATCTTCAGCCGCAACGGACTGCTGGCAGCAGGCATCGCGCAGGAGACGCTCTTCCGGGCGGGTACTGCGCGCTTCATCCCGGCCGGTTCTTGAGCGGCGCCGCGCGGGGCCGGTCAGACGGTAGCCGAGACCGCCGCCGGCCGGATCCGCGGTGAGGTGGCCGGCGACCTGCTGGTCTGGCGCGGCATCCCCTACGCCCGTGCGCCGGCAGGCGGCCTCAGGTTCCGCCCCCCGCAGCCACCCGAGCCGTGGTCGGGCATCCGGCGCGCCGTCGAGCACGGGCCGGCAGCCTGGCAGAGCGATGCCGTCAATCCGTTCAGCGGTGCCCCTGCCGTCCGGCATCGCGACGAGGACTGCCTGTCAGTCAGCGTGACCGTGCCCGCCGCCCCGCCGCCCGATCCGCCTGGCTATCCCGGTACTGGTCTGGGTGCACGGCGGCGGCTACGTGCAGGGATCGGGTGCCGGCGAGATCGTCGGCGACGCCGCGGTGCTGGCCCGGCACGGGCTGGCCGTCGTCACGTTCAACTACCGGCTGGGCGCACTCGGGTTCCTGCACCTCGCCGGGGTGGGCGGCCCGGAGTTCGCGGATGCGGGGCAGGCCGGATTCCTGGATCAGGTTGCGGCGCTGCGCTGGGTGCAAACCAGCATCGCGGGCTTCGGCGGTGATCCCCGCCGCGTGACGGTGTACGGGGTATCGGCGGGCGCCAAGAGCATCGCGAACCTGCTCGCCTCTCCCCTGGCAGCCGGCCTGATCGGCCGCGCCATCTCCGGCAGCGGGGGCGCGGAGCACGTGGCGACGCCTGAGCAGGCTGCGCGGGTGCGACGGAGGCTGCTGCGTGAGCTCGGCCTGACCGACGACGAGGCCGGGCTGCGGCTGCTGCTGGGCGTCCCGCCGGCCGACCTCGTGGTCGCGCAGGACGCGATCGCCAGCGGCCCGGCAGGTACCTGGGTGTGGCGGCCGGTCCTGGGCGGCAGCGGGATTCCGGTGCTGCCCATCGACGCCATCAGCGACGGCGCGGGCGCGGGCATCCCGCTGCTGATCGGGAGCAACGGGAACGAGGGTGCCAGCTACCAGGCGATGGACCCGACTGCGGCCGGGCAGGCACCGCGGGTGCTGGCTGCGCTATTCGGCCCGGCCGCCGCGGAGGAGATGCTGACGGCCTACGGCGCGGTCAGGCCCGACCTCGATGACACCGGGATCGGAGTGGCGATTCTGGGCGCGGAGCGGTACGGCGTCCCGACCCAGCGGCTCGCGCTGGCCCAGGCAGGGCACGCACCCGTCTGGCGCTACCGGTACGACGGCCGCCCGCCCGGCACCCCGGCACAGCTGGCAGGCGGCCACGGCCTGGACATGCTGGCCGTCTGGGGGCCGGCAGCTTTCGCTGAGCGGGCGCGGTCCGGCGATGCGCAGGCGCAGCTCGGCCTGGCGATGGCCGTGGCGTGGGCCCGGTTCGCCCGTGGCGGGCCGCCCGCCGCGGGCGCCGAGGGCGAGCTGCTGCCGCGCTGGGACACCTTCAGCGCGGCGGATGAGCTGACGATGATCCTCGATGGTGACCCGCATCAGGAGCCGCACCCGGGCCGGGCCGAGTGGGCCATCTGGGCGGGGCGGACCTGGACATCGGGAACGTGGTGGGACCTGGGCATCGATCGCGCCGTGCCGCGGCTGGCTACCGACCGAAGGCGATGGAGAAGGGCCGGCCGCCCGGAGTCTGATGGCGGCACCCGCCGTGTTGGTCGCGGTACTGACCGGGACGATGCCCGTGCCTGCGCCGACGTACACGGTCCTGCCGTCCGGGGAAATGGCGAGCACATCAGGTTGTCCCGCCCCTGATTGCCGATCATGGCAGCACGGTTCTGGTCGCCGTCCTGACCGGAACGACGGCGCGCGGGGTCAGCACGTACAGGGTCTTGCCATCCGGTGTGATCGCCAGCTACCTTCCGGCTCCGGCTGAGGCTGGGAGGCTGATCGGCTGGTCCGGCTGTGTTCGTGGCGATATTGATCGGCGTGACTTCGTGCGGCGCTCAGCGCGTAGGCGGTCCTGCCGCCCGGCGCCATCACGATTCCGCCAGCGGATCCGGCCGCCTTCAGCCTGATCGGCTTGAGTGCCGTGCCGGTTGCCAGGTCTGATCGGCACACTGAGCTGGCGTTCGGCGTATCTCCCTGCACGCTGTCGGCGACATAGGCGGTCCGGCCGTCCGGGGTGATCGCGATGCTGGACAGCTGATCCGGCGCTCGTCGCCGGACACGCCGAGCCTGATAGGCCGCAGCCTGGTGTCGGTGGCCGCATCGATCGGGATGACGGTCCTCACCCCGGTCGGGTTCCGGCGTGCTGAACACGTAGAGCGTCGTTCCGTCCGGCGTCATCGCCATTTTCAGCCCCGGCCCCTGCGCCCCCGTCGTGATCATCCTGCCCAGCCGGTTCGTGCCGTGCTGATCGGGAGAATGCCGCCGCTGCCCGTTCAGGTAGACAGTCTTTCCGGCCGGGGTGATCAGGACGCCAGCGGACTGAGGTTCTGCGACGCCTCACCGGCTGCCACGCCGGTGTGGTGTCGGTGCTGGCCCGGCTGACGAATCCGGTTGAGACGTAGATGGACTTCCGGTCGGGCGGGTGACGGCGCTGGCGGCCGCCCCGAACGCCGCAACCCGCGATTGCCTTACCTGGCCTCTCGTTCGCGAGGTCCGACCGGAACCACTGTGCTCTGGCTCGTCACGACGAAGGCGGTGGTGTCCTCGCGCTCGTGCCGGGCCGCCGGCCCGGGCGGGCCGGGCTGCCGGCTGATGGCTCGGTCCCGCGGTGAGGGCCGGCGGCCGCCAGCCAGAACGACGGCACCGCCGACAGGGCGGCAGCTCCGGTCACCCGGCGGCGGCGGCGCAGCATTCTGCCGCGCGCAGCGAGCTGCGGGCAATCTGCCCAACGGCGGCTCGGGCGACAGTCGCCTGCTCAAACCTCGCGCGGAGCGACGTCTCGTCCATGACCGGCCCTCCTCGTGTCCTGCGGCCCTCCGGCTGACTCACCCGGCGGCCAGGGCTCGCTCGTCGCCTCGTCCAGCAGGAGCCCGCAGCTTGTCCAGAGCGCGGGCGCTCTGGCTCTTGACGTTGCCGGGCGTGCAGCCCAGCATTGCCGCTGTCTGCTCGATGCTCAAGTCCGCCCAGTAGCGAAGCACAACCACGGCTCGTGCCTGCGGCGGCAGCGTTGCCAGGCCCGAGCACGGCAACCCGCAGCTCCGGCGATGCTCGGCTCGACCGCGCGGTCAGGCACCCGGCCGGTGAGCAGCTCGCCCGGTCGCTTCCTCCGGCTCTCGGCCAGATAGGTGTTCAGCAGCGTTCGCATGGCGTAGGCGCTGACCGCATCCCGCCTGCTGATCCTGCGCCAGGCGGCGAACACCTCTGGCCAGCGTTGTCTGGGTCAGGTCCTCGGCAGTATGCCAGTCGCCGCACAGCAGGAATGCCGTCCGCCGCAGCCGGGGCGCCGCCGCCTCGGCGAACCGGACGAACTCCTCTTCGGTGGCCGTTATGTGGCCTGCGCTCCTCCGGTCCGTGGCGCGGCCCGCGTGCAGCCGCTGTCGCCGGAATAGATGCGCGCGGCTCGTGCCAGGTTGCAATGCTGGCGCGATCGCTACAGTGGCGCCATATACGGCCCCGCACGGCGAGAGGAAACGAGCGATGACCGAGCAGTCTGATGAGCTGGTCGGCGCGGTCGCAGCCGCGGCCGGGCGTCGTGCAGCTGACGCTGTCGCGGCCGGAGAAGCTCAACGCGCTGACGGCCCCGCTGGTGGCGGAGCTTCATGAGCACCTCAGGGCCGCCGCCGCCGACCCGGCCTGCCGCGTGCTGGTGCTGACGGGCGCGGGCCGGGGCTTCTGCGCGGGCCTGGACCTCGGCGGCTTCGGGACCATCCCCGGAACCGAGGATCTCGGTCCGGTTCAGGCGACCTGGGCGGTGCAGCGCTCGATCGCCGCCCTGGTGCAGGAGATCCGCCGCCTGCCGCAGCCGGTGATCGCCGCCGTCAACGGCCCGGCCGCGGGCGGCGGCCTCGCGCTGGTGTGCGCGAGTGATATCCGCATTGCCTCAGCGAGCGCGGTGTTCTCGACCTCGTTCATCAGGATCGGAGTCAGCGGCTGCGACATCGGCACATCCTGGCTGCTCCCCCGGCTCGTCGGCGCGGCGCGCGCGCACGAGCTGATGCTGACCAGCCGCCGCTTCGACGCTGCCGAGGCGCTCGGATCGGCCTTGTCACCGAGGTCGCCGAAGCTGACGCGCTGGCCGGCCGCGTCGACGCCACGATGGACGCGCTGCTGTCGCGCGCCGCCGCTGTCGGTCTCGCTGACCAAGCAGGGCATGTGGCTGGCGCTCGAGATCCCGTCGTTTGATGCGATGGTGGAGGTCGAGAACCGTCAGCAGGTACTCGCTTCCACTACTGCGGACGCCAGCGAGGCGATGGCCTCCTACCGGGAGCGCCGCGCTCCTGAGTACCGCAATCGCTAGCCGGAAGTTAGGCTGAGGTTCCGGTTACTGCCCTGTAAGAGGGCTGCCGCGAGGCAGGAGAGCTGACGGCATGGCTGACTCGCTGTGGGTTATCGGCGTGGCGATGACGAAGTTCATGCGCTACAAGGACAAGGACCTGATCGATCTGGGCAGTGAGGCCGCGACGGCGGCGCTGACCGACGCGGGGCTGACGATCTTCGATGCGGACATTCTCGCGGCGGGCTGCCTGTATGACACCAACGGCATCGGGCAGCGGATCCAGAAGCAGATCGGGCAGACCGGCATCCCGGTGTACAACGTCACGAACGCGTGCGCGACCGGGGCGACGGCGTTCCGGGTGGCGGCGATGGCGATCCGGGCGGGCGAGGCGAGCATCGGCCTGGCGGTGGGGCTGGAGCAGATGGGCAAGCTGGGCCTGCTGGGCGCGCGGCCGGGCGGGGCGGCGGACAAGCCGTATGAGCCCGCCGGGCGGTACGGCGCGGTCGGACCGGTCGAGGGCATCCTGGGCACGAGCCTGATGCCCGGCACGTTCGCGCAGTCCGGCATGGAGTACGCCTACGAGCACGACGGCGTCGGGTTCGAGCAGTTCGCGAAGGTGGCGGAGAAGAATCACGCGCACTCGGTGCTGAACCCGCTGGCCCAGTACCAGAAGGCGTTCTCGCTGGCTGAGGTCATGAACGCGGAGATGATCGCCTACCCGAACACGCTGCTGATGTGCTGCCCGACCGGGGACGGCGCGGCGGCGGCGGTGCTGTGCAGCGGCGAGCGGCTGGCCTCGATGCCGGCCGCGGTCCGGCGGCGCGCGGTCAAGGTGTCGGCGTCGGTGCTGACCAGCGACCCCTACGTCGACGGCGGCTCGGTCCAGTTCGACGTGAACACGCTGACCCGCGAGGCCGCGGACCGGGCCTACGAGCTCGCCGGCGTGGACCCGCAGGACCTTGACCTGGTCGAGCTGCATGACTGCTTCGCCACCGCCGAGCTGCGGCACTACGACAACCTGCGGCTGTGCCCGGAGGGCGGCGCGGGCGAGTGGATCGACCGGCGCGGGCCGTGGCGGGACGGGCAGATTCCGGTGAACGTCTCCGGCGGCCTGCTGTCCAAGGGCCACCCGCTGGGCGCGACCGGCATCGCCAACATCTACGAGGTGATCGAGCGCACCTGCGCGGCGAGGCCGGCGACCGGCAGATCGAGGGCGCCAGGGTCGGGCTCACCCACGTCATCGGCCTGGGCAGCGCGTGCGCCGTCCACATCCTGGAGAAGTCCGCTGCCTGAGCGGACACCGGGCACCGGACACCGGTACCGGACCCGCCGGCCACGGTGACACCCTAGAGCGATGACCGCTTCGCTGCGCCCGCTGCCGGGACCGGTTACGCTCGCTGCCGGCGCGTTCGACCTGGCCCGGCTCGGCTATACGGAGCAGGAGTTCCTGCTGACCGGCACGGCCTGCAGCTACGAGCTCGCCGGCCCGCGGACGCCTGATGGCCAGTGGAGCGTTCGTCCGGCCTTGCGGGCGCCCTTCACCACGAGAGTGGTAGTGCGGCAGCCCGCCGACAGCGGATCGTTCAGCGGCACCGTCCTCGTCGAGTGGCTGAACGTGTCCGGCGGCCTGGATGCGGCGCCGGACTGGATGATGGCCCATACCGAGCTGATCCGCAGCGGCCACGCGTGGGCCGGAGTCTCGGCCCAGCGCGCCGGGATCGAGGGCGGCGGCCTGGTGCCAGGACTGCACCTGAAGAAGTCACATCCCGCCAGGTACGCGGAGCTGTCCCATCCCGGCGACGCGTGGGCTTTCGACATCTTCAGCCAGGCTGGCCACGCGCTGCGGGCCGAGCAGGGCATCCTGCCCGCACCCGTGAGCAGCCGGCCGCTCCGCCTGCTGGCCGGCGGCCAGTCGCAGTCCGCGGCGTTCCTGGTCACCTACGTCAACGGCATTGACCCGCTGGCGGCGGTCTACGACGGCTTCCTGGTGCACGGGCGCACCGGATCAGGAGCGGCCCTGGACATCGGCTTCCGGCCCGGTGCCAGCACCACCGGCGTCGGCGAGCGCATCCGCGCCGACCTGCGCGTCCCGGTGGTCGTGCTGCAGACCGAGACGGACGTGGTCCTGCTCGGCAGCGGCCTGGTACAGCAGCAGGACCACGACCTGCTGCGGAACTGGGAGCTGGCCGGCGCCGCGCATGCCGACACCTACCTGCTGTTCGCCAGCGGGCAGGACGACGGCCACCTGCCGCCTGCCAGGCTCGCCGAGCTGCTGAGGCCGACGACCAGCATCGTGATGGGCCAGACCGAATCGCCGATCAACAGCGGCCCGCAGCACCACTACGTGGCCTGCACGGCCATCGCGCAGCTGGATGCCTGGGTAGCGGGCCGTGGCGTCCCGCCGGCCGCGCCCCGGCTCGACGTGGCCGCCAGCGGGCGGGACCTCAGGCGCGACGAACTCGGCCGCGCGACGGGGGGCATCCGGACGCCCTGGACCGACGTTCCCGTAGCGATCTTGTCGGGAACGGGGCAGAAGGGCGAGCTGTTTGCCTTCCTGTTCGGCACCACGAGGTCGCTGACTGACGCTGAGCTCGCCCGGCTGTATCCGGGTGGCCGCGCTGACTACCTGGGCCGGTTCCAGCTCTCGCTCGACGCCGCGATCAAGGCGGGATTCCTGCTGCCCGCGGACCGGGCCGAGATTCTCGCGGTCGCCGGCGAGGCCTGGCCGGCCTGATCGGGCAACGCTCAGCTGCTTTTGAGGTTCTTTACTGGTCGCAGGTATTGTCTAGAACCTGCCCGGGATCTCAAACTGGTCACAACCGGGGCACTAAGTCCGTGCTCCGGCGAGCTCGGACCGGCCAGGTGAGGGAGGGCAGATGCGCCTGCGGCGAGGGCGGTCTGCTGTCGTTCTCACCGTTATCTCCGCTGCTGTCGCCGTGGGTGTCTGCGCTGGGGCCGCCGCTCAGCGAGGTCAGCGCCCGGACAGCCTCGTTCGGCGAGACCTCGACCGTCGGCGCGCTTTTCACCGTGACCTCGTCTGGCCAGCTGCAGGACCACTTCTGCACTGCCAGCGTCGTTGACAGTCCTGGCGGCGACCTCATCCTCACGGCGGCGCACTGCCTGGCGGGCCGGACCCCCGGCGAGGTCGCGTTTGTGCCCGACTACTCGGAGGGGCAGGAGCCGTTCGGTGCCTGGACGGCCAGCCAGTTCATCGTGGACCGGCAGTGGGCGTCATCCAGTGACCCCGACGACGACTTCGCCTTCCTGGTGGTCCGCCAGGCCGGGACAAACTCGGGCGTCCAGGCGCTGACCGGGGGCGAGGCGGTCGGAATCGGCGTCGCGCCAGGGCGGACCGTCAAGGTGGCCGGCTACCCCAACGCCGGGGATGTGCTGATCAGCTGCGAGAACACCGCCGGCGAGTTCAGCCCGACCCAGTATCAGTTCGATTGCGGCGGCTTTACCGACGGGACAAGCGGCAGCCCGCTTCTGGCGGATGTGGGTGCCTTCTCGGGAGTAGACACCGTTATCGGCGTAATCGGCGGCTACGAGCAGGGCGGCGACACGCCGTCGGTGTCGTATGCCGCCCGGTTCAGTACCCGGCTGGCGGCCCTGTACCAGCGGGCCCTGGCCGCGGCCCGGCGCTGACCGGCCCGAATCGGCCCGCCGGCGCCGCTGCAGCCAGATCAGCACGGCAAGCGCCGGAAGCGTGATGAGCGGCTCGAGGCCGCGCAAAGCTGCCGGCAGCACAAACGAGGCCAGGATTGGCGGCAGCAGAGCGCCAGTGATGACCGCCAGCGTCTGCCGCGGTCCCCAGCCCGGGCGCCGTGTCCAGCGCCGGCCGGTCCTGACGAGAAGGGCCAGGTAGGCCGCCATCAGCAGCACGAGCAGCAGCTGCCAGGCGGTCCGGCCCGGCGGTGGCACCGCCGCCGCGATGAGCCCGGCCGCCAGCGCGAAGACCGCGTAGAACGCGACGGTGGCGGCGGCCCCGGCCAGCCGCAGCCGGGCCAGCGCGGGGACCGGCCGGGCCTGGCGCTGGCACTAGCACCGGCACCGAGGGGTGGGTGGCGGCGGACCGGGCACCAGAGGGGCGGGTGGCGGCGGATCCGGTGCCGGCGGCGAGGGCGCCGGGCGGGCGGCCGCCTCGCGGTTGCCCGGCAGAGACATCGCGACCGCGACCGTGGCGGCGACTCCGGCGAGCACGGCGAGCTTGAGGCCGCGGTCCGCCTGCGCGGCAAACCCGCTGGCTGTGGTCGCCGCCAGCAAGAGGCAGCACGCGGCGAGCGCGGGCCCTGGCAGCCAGGCCCGGCCTGCAGCCGCCGGGAACGCCAGCTCGACCAGGAGGATCGGCAGCACCGCGCTGACCAGTGCGTGGAAGACGGTCAGGCCAGCCGCCACCGCCGGGTCTATGCCGCCGACCAATGCGTAGCCGGGATACTGCACGCGGTACCAGGTGCCGGCGATGACCCCCTCGTTGATGGCCCCGCCCGCCATTCCGAGCAGGAGGACCGCGGCCCAGCCAGCCCCGGTCCGTCGCCAGAACTCGCGGACAAGCAGAGCGACGGAGCCGTAAAAGGCGCTGATGAACAGCAGCGAGACCGGGCTGGTCAGCAGGCGCAGCGGCGGCGTGTTAAAGGTGGCCACCGACTCGGGGATCAGGCCGGCGGCGAAGAACAGCGTCACGGCGGCCGGCCAGGTGCGGGCGGCGCGCGGCCTCTGTGCCGGAGCGGAGGGGACGGCGGGAACGGCAGGCGCCGGGCGAGATGCCACGGCAGCAGAATGCGCCGGTGCCCCCGCTGCCGGCATCAGCCGATGAGCTGATCCGTATCAGCCGCGGGGCTCATACCTCTCGGCCCGGACGGCGGCTTCTCCGCACGACGCGAGTACCCCGTCCAGCGGACGGGGTATCGCGGTCAGGTCAATGGCCAGCGCGAGCAGTGTGGCGTACCGGCGCTTGCGACCGGACCTCGTTCCCATGAACCGGTGCAGCTGGGCGACCACGCTGACCTCCTGCTGGGCCGGCTGGCGCTGGAACGTCCGGAAGGCCTTCAGCTCGCCCTGCGAGCTGATGACCTGCTCGACCGCGGGAACACCCGCCGCGCGGATCAGCTCGTCCTCGAGATCCGGCCGAGCACACCCAGAAGCCGAGGCCCTCCAGCGCCGCCCGGCAGTCGGCACGCCCGGCGCCCGCTCGCGCCAGGGCACGGCGGACGTGATCTTCCTCGCCCGCATCGCACAGCCCGGCGATGCTGAGTCCGAGCCCGCGCGGGCCGGCCAGCGCGAGGAACCGGCCGATGTTCGTGGCTCCGCCCATCGCGACGACGGCGACACCCTCGCCCGCCAGGTTCCGCCCGCGCCTCATCGCCAGCGCTTCAACGGCCGCCTTGTCGCTATCGCCCTCGACGAGTACCAGCGAGCGCGAGGCCGCGAGCTCGGCCACGTCGATGTCCATGCTCCGGCCAGTATGTGCCTGCTGTCCGGGCTCCTGCCAGCGGATATCCGCTGGGCGCGGCGGGCGGGCCGGGCGATGACGGCTGCCGAAGCCATTGTGTGGGCGGCTGGCTACCGGGCAGGCCGGTAAAGAGCCATAGTGACACTGGCCGAGGAGGATAAACGTGGCGATCGCGACGATTAACCCGGCGACGGGCGAGCTGGTGAAGTCCTTCGACGAGATGAGCGAGGCGGATGTCGAGCGCTGCCTGAGCAGGGCCGCGAGCACGTTCGCCGATTACCGGCTGACGTCGTTCGAGGAGCGGGCCGGATGGCTGCGGCAGGCCGCCGGCATCCTGGACGCCGAGCAGGATCAGATCGCGGCGATGATGACGACGGAGATGGGCAAGACGCTGGCGTCGGCCCGCCAGGAGGTCGCCAAGTGCGCCGCCGCCTGCCGGTACTACGCCGAGCACGGGGCCGGCTTCCTGGCGGACGAGCCCGCAGATGCCAGCGCCGTCGGCGCCGGGCGAGCGTACGTGACGTATCAGCCGCTCGGCCCGGTCCTGGCCATCATGCCGTGGAACTTCCCGCTCTGGCAGGCGATGCGGTTCGCCGCGCCGTCGCTGATGGCCGGGAACGTCGGCCTGCTCAAGCACGCATCGAACGTGCCGCAGAGCGCGCTGTTCCTGCAGGACCTGTTCGCGCGCGCCGGCTTCCCGGCGGGAACGTTCCAGACGCTGCTGGTCGGGTCGGCGCGGATCGAGCCGATCCTGCGTGATGACCGGGTGCAGGCCGCGACGCTGACCGGATCGGGGCCAGCCGGGCAGTCGGTGGCGGCGATCGCGGGCAGCGAGATCAAGAAAGTCGTCCTCGAGCTCGGCGGCAGCGACCCGTTCGTGGTGCTGCCCTCCGCTGATCTGCCCGCGGCGGCTCAGGTTGCCGCGGACGCGCGCTGCCTCAACAACGGCCAGTCCTGCATTGCCGCGAAGCGCTTCATCGTGCACGACGCGGTCTACGACGAGTTCGAGCGGCTGTTCGTCGCGGCGATGTCGGCCAAGACCGTGGGCGATCCGATGCTGGACGGTACCGACATCGGACCGCTGGCGACCGAGCAGCAGCGCGACGAGGTCGAGGAACTGGTCGCCGACGCTGCCGCCGAGGGAGCGCACGTCCTGTGCGGCGGCGCCGTGCCGGACAAGCCGGGCTTCTACTTCCCGCCGACGGTCCTGAGCGGCATCACCGCCCAGATGCGAGTGCACAAGGAGGAGGTGTTCGGGCCGGTGGCCACCCTGTACCGGGCTGCCGACCTGGACGACGCGATCGGAATTGCCAACGGCACCGAGTTCGGGCTGGGCGCCAACGGCTGGACCAATGACGAGGCCGAGCGGCAGCGGCTGATCCGCGACCTGGCCGCCGGGATGGTTTTCATCAACGGCAACGTGACCTCGTATCCGCAGCTGCCGTTCGGCGGCGTGAAGAACTCCGGTCACGGGCGGGAGTTGTCCAGTCACGGAATCCGCGAGTTCTGCAACATCAAATCGGTCTGGATCGGCGCTTAGCCGGGCCAGGCGGGCGTCCGTGTGCGCCTGCTACTGCTATAGCGATAGCAAGCGCGCACGGACCTGGCCGGGCACAGTGTTTTGTCGGTATTGCGTGGGAGCCTCGAGCCATGTCTCCCCGTGCCGAGTCGCCCCGTGCTGGCCGTGCCGAGTCGCCCCGTCCCGATCTCGACTGGCTGCTGTTCAGCCAGCGCGGTGTGCTCTCCCGTGCGCAGTCGCTTGCCTGCGGCCAGACTCCGGGCAGTCTCCAGCACCGGCTGCGTCCGGGCGGCCCATGGCGGCGCCTGCTGCCGGGTGTCTATCTGACGGCATCCGGCGAGCCCACCCGCGAGCAGCTGAAGGTCGCGGCTCAGCTGTACGCCGGACCAGACAGCCTGATCACCGGGTCGGCTGCGCTGGAGTTCTACGGCATCCAGGGTCGCCGGGCTGAGGTCGTCGACGTGCTCGCGCGCGCATCCGCGCATGCCGGGAGCCGGGACTTTGCAGCTGTGCACCGGACCCGCCGGATGCCGAAGTCGTGGAGCCCTGACCTGGCGCTGCGTTATGCACTTCCTCCGCGGGCGGTGGCTGACGCGGTCGCGGCGCTGACCGGGCTGTCCGATGCTCGCACTGTCGTCGCCAGCGCGGTCCAGCAGCGGCGGTGCACGGTCAGGCAGCTGTCGGCGGAGCTGCGGGAGCGGCACGATGCGCGGGACGCCATGTTCCGCCGGGTCTTAGCTGAGGTGGCGGCCGGCGCGAGGTCCGCGCCCGAGGCGGACCTGCAGGAGCTGATTACCGCGTTCAGCCTGCCCGTCCCGCTGTTCAATCCGTCCCTGTTCCTGAATGGGAAGTTCCTGGCCTGCCCGGATGCCTGGTGGCCGCAGTCTGCCGTGGCCGTCGAGGTCGACAGCAAGCAGTGGCACTTGCTGCCAGAAGACTGGGAACGGACAATGCGACGGCACCGTCAGATGAGCGCGGCCGGGATTCGTGTCATCCACGTCAGCCCATCTCAGCTCCGCGACGAGGCCAGGGCGGTGGCGCGGGACATCGCCGGCGCGCTGGCCCGGGGCCACCCGGCGCCCGGCATCACCAGCCAGCCGGCCGCGGCGTGACCGCCTGCCGCCGAGCGGCCGTCCTGATGACCGGGAAGCTATGCGGAGAAGGGCGGTTCGGGCCGCCACGGGAACCAGTCCGGCAGGTCCCTGCTCGGCGCGAGGCTCCAGCTGGCCGGGCGCTTTTCCAGGAACGCCGCGACGCCCTCCGCCGCGTCCGCCATCCGGCCGGTCTCGTAGATAGCGCGCGAGTCGAGCCGGTGAGCGACCATCGGATGATCAGCTCCCAGCATCTGCCAGAGCAGCTGCCGGGTGAGGACGGCTGACACCGGCGCCACGTTCGCGGCGATCTCGCTGGCGAGCTTCGCCGCGGCCGGGAGGACCTCGCCGGGCGGGTGCAGGCTGCGGACCAGTCCCCCGGCCAGTGCCTCGGCCGCCGGGAAAACACGGCCGGTCAGCGTCCATTCCAGCGCCTGGCTGATCCCGACAACCCGCGGCAGGAACCAGCTGGACGCCGCGTCCGGAACGATCCCGCGGGCGGCGAACACGAATCCAGCCCTGGCCGTGTCGGCCATCAGCCTGAGGTCCATCGGCAGCGTCATCGACAGCCCCACTCCGACGGCAGGGCCGTTGATCGCCGCGATCACGGGCTTGAGCGAGCGGAAGATACGCAGCACCAGCACGCCACCGCTGTCCCGGTGCGCCTCCGCGCTGTCAGCATGATCGCCATAGTTGAACGTGGCCGCGCCACTGCCAAGGTCAGCGCCGGCGCAGAACGCCCGGCCCGCCCCGGTGACGATGACGGCGCGGACGCTGTCATCGCCGTCGGTCTCATCGAGCGCTGCCAGGACACCCTGGTACATGGCGTCGTTCATGGCATTGAGCCGGTCCGGGCGGTTCAGGGTGATGGTGGCGACGCCGTCGCTGACCGAGTACAGCACTGCCTCTGCCATGATGCCCCTCCGTCAGCCGGCGCGACGCTCGAGTGCGTACGCGTTCAGCCGCTCGAGTTCATCGGCGTACAGCTGCCGCATGACCCGCGGCGCGAACGTGCGCTCGAAGAAACCGCCGATGCCGCCCGCGCCCTGCCAGGTCGTCGAGATCGTCACCTGGGCCTGCTGGTCGCCCTGCGCAACGACGGTGAAGGTGGTCACCGCGGTGGAGCCGGAGTCGGACTCGGTGAGGACCCGGCCGGGATCGGGCTCGGCGACGACTGACCGGTACTGCCGGGTGCGGCCCCCGGCGGTCAGCGTGTACCGGATCACGGTCCCCGCGCCGGTGCCGCCCTGCTCGACCTCGAAGCCGGAGAACGCCGGCGGGAGGAACCGCGGATGATGCTCCCGCATGTCCGCGATGTAGTTATAGACGGTCGCGGCCGGCGCGTCGATCACCCGCCCGGCAGAGACAACGATTGGGGCCATGCGCCTTGTCTACCATGGCTCCGCGCTGGCGGCGTGGCCGCCCGCCCGCGGGCTGACCGGCGCCCGCGGCTGACCGGCGCCCGCCGGCTGACCGCCATCCCGGCCTGCTGCCCGCCGCCCGGCGGGCAGCCGGAGGTTGACTAGGGTGAGAAGGGTGACGGATCTGGCTGACTACGACGAGCCGCCTGCTCCAGCCTTCCTGTTCGATCTGGACGGGACGCTCATCGACAGCGTGTACCAGAACGTGATCGCCTGGCGGAACGCGCTGGCCAAGCTGGACATCGACCTGTCCGTCTGGCGCATCCACCGGCGCATCGGGATGAGCGGCGGGCTGTTCGTGTCGGCGCTGCTGCGCGAGACCGGCTGCACATTGTCCGAGGACGACATCGAGCTGCTCCAGCAAGACCACGCTGCCGAGTACCTGGCCCAGGTCGGCTCGGTCCGGGCCCTGCCCGGGGCGCCCGAGCTGCTGGCGGCGCTGACCAGCCACGGCGTTCCGTGGGCGATCGCGACCAGCGGCCGGCGGGTGATGGCGGAGAAGGCGCTGGCGATGCTCGGCCTGCCCGATGACGCTCCGATGGTGACCCGTGACATGGTCAGGCACGCCAAGCCGGACCCCGACCTGTTCCTCGCCGCCGCGGCGCTGATCGGCGCCGACACCCGGTATGCCTGGGTTGTCGGCGACAGCGTCTGGGACCTCCTTGCGGCCAGGCGCGCGGGCGCGCTCGGCATCGGCCTGCTGTCCGGCGGCTACGGGCGCGAGGAACTGGAGCGGGCCGGTGCCTACCGGGTCTACGCCGATCCGGGCGAGCTGCTGAGCCGCGCGGACGAGGTCGGCATCCGCAACCTGCTGGCCGGGCCGGCCGACCGCTAGGCCTGCCGGCCGGGAGCCTGCCGGCCGGTGTATCGGATCTCGGCCTGCTGCCCGAGTGACAGGAGGAAGTACGCGATGAACGTAGCGCCCTCGTCGCCGGCGTCGAAGCGCGCGATGCGCACGCCTTCCGGCTCGTAAAAGACGTCGCCCGCCTGCAGCAGCGCAGCCGGCTGGCCTTCCAGCTGGTAGATGACCGAGCCCTCGGTGATGCTGCCGAGCACCGGGCCGTTGTGCACGTGCTGGCCGCCGGCGTGACCGGGCAGGATCCGGATCTCGCGGACCTCCACCCGGCCGGTGTCCTTGGCCTGGCGCAGCCGGGCGTCCATCAGGACGGCGCGGGTGATCGGCTCCTCGGGGGTCGGATCAGCGGCGCGCGGCATGGGCGGCATCCTATCGGCGGGCGAGCCGGCCGGAAATAGCCGAAACTTCCGGCGTGCGGCGGCGGTCCCCAGCGGAAGCGCCCCGGATCTGCACCATGATCCGGGGCGCTCCCGTGTGTAACCCCCGGGCTTCTACTACCGGGAACGCGCCGGTCCTAACATCGGCCAGCAAATCGGATCTCTGGCACTCAGTGCGCCGGAGTGCGACAATGGGCAGGTGGGCGCTGGCAGGGACACCGATCTGGCCGGGACCCTGGCCGAGATGGGCCGGAGGGTCGGGCAGGCCATGGACGACGCCATCGAGCGCGCCCGGCCGGCCTTCGATGCGCTCGCTGAGGCAGCGAGCCGGCCCGAGGTCAGGTCCGTGATCGAGCGGGTCGAGCGGGCCCTGGGGCGCAGGCCCTGCCTGTGTTTCTGCTCTCGCACGCACCCCGAGGACCGGGGCATCTGCGAGACTTTCGGCGCCGTCATCACCCGGCCGTTCAGCTCGGATCTGCTGGGCGACATTGACGTCCCGATGTGCGCGCCGTGCGCGGCAGCCCGCGCAGCGCACGAGTTCACTGGCTGACCGGGCGGGGCGCGGGCAGTAACGCTGCGCGTTCGTGGCAGGCTGCCGTGGTGGCTGAATTTACCGGCGAGGACCTGACCGGCTCGCGGTTCGAGGACGTGTACCTGACCGGCGCCCTGTTCCACGATGTGGACCTCAGCAACGCCAGCTTCCGGCTGGTGGACCTCAGCGGCGTCACCATCAGAGGCGCTGCCCTGGTGAACGTGGACATCAGCGGCGACTGCGAGAACGTTCTGGTCAATGGCGTAGACGTCGTCCCGTTGGTCGAGGCTGAGCTCAATCGCCGCTACCCTGACCGGGCCCGCATGCGGCCGGCCGATCCCGACGGGTACCGCGAGGCGTGGGACATCCTGGAGCGGCTGTGGCAGCAGACAGTCGGGCGGGCCAGCGGGATGCCCCCGGAGCTGCTCCATCAGCGGGTTGACGGCGAGTGGTCCTTCATCGAGACGCTGCGTCATCTGGTGTTCGCCACCGATGCCTGGGTGCGTCGCGCCATCCTGGGCGAGCCGTCGCCGTGGGATCCGCTGGACCTGCCGCACGACGAGATGCCGGATCTGCCTGGAGTTCCCCGCGACCGGGCCGCCCGGCCGTCCCTGGACGAGATGCTGGTCCTGCGCGCGGACCGGATGGCCACGGTTCGCCAGGTGCTGGCGGACCTGACCGCCGAGCAGCTGGCTGGCTCTACCGAGCCGGTCCTGGAGCCGGGCTACCCCGAGCCTGAGAGCTTTCCCGTCCGGCGCTGCCTGCGGGCCATCGTGAACGAGGAGTGGGAGCACCGGCTGTACGCCGAGCGCGACCTCAGCATCCTGGAGTCCCGGTCGTCCTGAGGCTCCCGAGCCCGCCCGCGAGGGGCTGCCAGCACGTCGGCTAGCTGACGCGGCCGCGGCGCCACTGCGGCTTGCGCTTCTCCAGGAAGGCGCGCATGCCCTCGCGTGCGTCCGGCAGCTGGCTGGTGGCAGCCATGACCTCCACCGCGTAGGCGTATGCCTTGGGCTGGTCAAGGTCGATCTGGGCATAGAGCGCCTGCTTGCCGATGCCCTTGCTCTCGGCGGAGCCGCGGGTCACGCGCTCGAGCAGGCTGGTCGTGGCTGACTCCAGCTGCGCGGCCGGGACCACCCGGTTGACCAGGCCCCAGTCCAGCGCGGTCCGCGCGTCGATCACGTCGCCGGACAGCGCCATCTCGGCGGCCCGCTTCCGGCCGACGTTGCGGGCGATCGCCACCATGGGCGTGTGGCAGAACCAGCCGCCGTTCCCGCCCGGCGCGGCGAACCCGGCATCCTCGCTGGCGACGGCCAGGTCGGCAGCGGCCACCAGCTGGCAGCCCGCCGCCGTCGCCAGGCCATGCACCCGCGCCACCACCGGCTGCGGTACCTGCTGCATCAGATTCATCAGCTCGGTGCAGGTCATGAGCAGGGACCGGACGGCGGACAGGTCAGCGTCGGCCATGTCGGCGAAGTCATGGCCAGCACTGAACACCGGGCCGTTGCCGGCCAGCACGATGCCGAGAGCGTCGCTGTCCCCCGCCTGCCCGAACGCCGTGATCAGCTCCTGCATATGCGCCAGGGACAGCGCATTGCGGCGCTGCGGCCGGTTCATCGTGATAGTGGCGAACTCGCCGGACCGCTCCATCGTGATGTGCTCGAAGCCCATCGGCCCCTCCTCGCTCGGCCTCCAGCCTACGACGGCACTGCGGTGGCTACCGCTCCTGTTCCGTCGGCCGGATCAGCATCTCGTTGACGGCGACATGCCGCGGCCTGGTGACGATGTAGCCGATGGCGTCGGCGATGTCCGCGGCCGCCATCGTCTGGCCGAACTGGGACCGGATGCTGTCCAGGATCTCCTGGCCGGTTGTGGCCGGCCAGCTCGGTCGCGGTCGCTCCCGGCTCCACCAGTGACACCCGGACGTAGCGCCCGGCCAGCTCCTGGCGCGCGCGACTCGCTGAACGCGCCCACGCCGAACTTGGTCAGGCTGTAGACGCCGTTGCCGGGCCGGGCATGCCGGCCCGCGACGGAGCTGATATTCACCATGTCGGCCACCTGACGCGGGCCATCGGCAGCCGCGCGCAGCAGGTGCGGCGTTGCCGCATGCGCGCAGTACAGCAGGCCGAGGACGTTGAGCTCCACCATCCGCTGCCATTCCGACAGCGGCGCGCCGGCAATCGGGCCGAGCAGCATCACGCCGGCGTTGTTGACCAGCGTGTCGAGCCGGCCGAGTTCGGCGACGGTCCGCTCGACCGCATCGGTCGCCTGCTGCTCCTGCGTGACATCGGACTCGAGCACCAGGGCGGTGCCGCCGCCCGCCCGGATGGCGGCGGCCAGCTCCTCCAGCCGGTCCTTGCGCCTGGCCGCGAGCGCGACCGCAGCGCCGCGCTCAGCCAGCGTCGTCGCGGTCGCGGCGCCGATGCCGCTCGATGCCCCGGTGACCAGGGCGACAGTGCCGTCCAGTGCGCTCGCCATGCGCAGCTCCCTCGCTTGGAATGGATCAGATCGGATCGTAGGGGATGCGCTCGTAGATGCCGCTGAGCGCATCCAGTACCGACGGGCTGACGTGCAGCCGGCGATCATCTACCTGCCCGACGGCCGCGATGCCGAGCGAGCTGGTCAGGAAGACCGCGTCGAACGAGCGCAGGCCCGCCAGCGTCATCCGGGTCCGGCGCGAGCGCAGCCCGGCGGCGGGCAGCGCCTCCTCCAGCAGCCGCATGGTCACTCCGTGCAGCTGCGGGGCGTCCGGCCAGCTGACCTCTCCGCCGGCGTAGCCGCCGATGTTGGCGGTCGCCGACTCCGACACGACGGCGCCGTCCTGCGTGAACAGCGCGTCATGGAACCCGTTGCGCTCGGCGACGCGGCCGTAGTGGATCTGGCCGAAGGTTCCGCTGTGCTTGAGATGCGGCAGCGCTCGCCGGTAGGTCACCGACTGGAGGCGCTGCGGCACTTGCGGCGGTCCGGCGGGCGGCCGGACCGTCACCATCACCGATGGCTCCGCACCGGGATCTGCCTGGAAGACGCTGATCCGCACCGACGCGTCGGCGACGGTGCCGAGGGCGTGCCGGATATGCCGGAGTACGCGGTCAGGCGGAAGCCCGACGTCATACAGCTCCCTGGTTGCCTGCTCCAGCCTCGTCAGATGGTGCTGCAGACCGCGGGCCGCGCCGCCGCGCACCTGCATCACGGTGAAGTGACCGTAGTTGATCAGGGCCGGGAAACGCAGATCAGCTGCCCGAGCGGGATGACCGTCGATCTCGTTTGCCAGCACGCTCACAGGCAACCACGCTAACTGAGCCGCACTGCGGTTAGGCTCGTCGCCATGCCTCTTGATGATGACGTGGTCCGGCTGGCCAAGGCCCCGACCCTCGCGTCGGTCGTGACCCTGATGCCCGACGGGCAGCCGCAGGCGCTGCTCACCTGGATCGATACCGATGGCGAGCACCTGCTCGTCAACACCGAGCCGCAGCGGCAGCGGTCCAGGAACATCAGTCGTGACCCGCGGGTCACGGTCCTCCTGCACTCCGCCTCGGATCCGTGGGACTGGGCCGAGGTGCGCGGCCATGTGGTGTCGACGATTACCGGCCAGCAGGCCAGGGAGCACATCGACGAGCTCTCGAACAAGTACGTCGGGCGGGACTACGCGAACCCGATCGGCCCCGGCGGCCGCGTCATCTTCGTGATTGAGCCGGACAAGGTCAACACGCCGAAGTCGATGGGCCGCCGGTAGCCAGCCCGCCGCTATCAGGGCAGGGAACGGGCTGGCCCGGGGCCAGTCTCGTCAGACCAGCTCGAGGATCGTGGCGTTGGCCTGACCGCCGCCCTCGCACATGGTCTGCAGGCCGTACCGGGTGCCGGTGGCGCGCATGTGGTGCACCAGGGTGGTCATGATCCGGGCGCCGCTGCCGCCGAGCGGGTGGCCGAGCGCGATCGCGCCGCCGTTCGGGTTGAGCCGGGCCGGGTCGGCGCCGGTCTCGGCGAGCCAGGCCAGCGGGACGGGCGCGAATGCCTCGTTGACCTCGAACGCGCCGATGTCGCCGATGGACAGGCCGCTGCGCTTGAGGGCGCAGCGCGGTGGCCGGGATCGGGCCGGTCAGCATGATCACCGGGTCGTCGCCGGTCACGACCGCGGTGTGGATGCGCGACGATCGGGGTGAGGCCGAGCTCGGCCGCCTTCTCGCTGGTGGTGATCAGCAGCGCCGCGGCGCCGTCAGAGATCTGCGAGCTGTTGGCGGCCGTGATCGTGCCGTCGGGCTTGAACGCGGGCTTCAGGCCTGCCAGTCCCTCGACGCTGCCGCCGCGGCGGATGCCCTCGTCCGCCTCGACCTTGGTGCCGGCCGGGTTCGTCACCGGCGCGATCTCGCCGGTGAACCGGCCCTCGTCCTGCGCAGCCGCGGCCTTGGCGTGCGAGCCGAGGCTGTACTCATCCAGCTGGGTGCGGGACAGGCCCCAGCGGTCGACGATCATCTCGGCGCCGAGGCCCTGGTTCGGCGCGATGCCGTTGTACCGGGCGCGGAACCCCTCGCCGAACGGCCACTGGCCCTGCACGGATGCGCCCATCGGCACCCGGCTCATCGACTCGACGCCGCCGGCGACAGCCACGTCGTAGTGCCCGGCGATCACGCTGGCCGCGGCGAAGCTAACGGCCTGCTGGGACGAGCCGCACTGCCGGTCCACGGTGACTCCGGGTACCGACTCCGGCCAGCCCGCGCCGAGGACCGCGGTCCTGGCGATGTCGAGAGCCTGCTCCCCCACCTGTCCGACGCAGCCCCAGACCACGTCCTCCACGACAGCCGGGTCGATGCCGGACCGCTCGGCGAGCGCCTTGAGTACATGCGCGGACAGGTCGGCTGGCTGAACCTCGGACAGGCCGCCGTTCCGCTTGCCGACCGGTGTCCTGACGGCCTGGACAATGACTGCGTCGCGCATGAACCCTCCCGGGGTTTGACCGCCCGCCGGCTTCTCAGGCAGGCCTGACTCGTGATGCGAGGTAGTTAACTATGGTAGCTAGCTTCGGCCGGGCTGGCGAGGCCGCGGCCTGCGGGCTAGCTGAACATGTCCAGAACGGTGGCGGATTTGAGCTGCTCAGGGAGCAGCGAGCGGCCCGCGACATCCATGTGGGCCCGCCAGTGCTGCTCGGCGCCGGCGGCGTCCCGCTCCCGGACGAGCGTGAGCAGGCGGCGGTACGACCTGATCACCTTGGTGAAGTTGCTGACCGTTCCGACAGTGCCGGCCGACTGGCGGGTCGCCAGCACGAGGTGCAGCGCCACGACCTCCTGCAGCACCGTCGACTGGATCGCCAGGGTCTTGTTGCCGGCCCGCTCCATCAGCAGGTCGTGGAAGCGCTGGGCGCACCGCATCCAGGCTGCTACATCCGGCGGCGCTGCGCTGATCAGCGCCTCGAGGTCATCGGCGCAGGCGGTGAGGTCGGCCAGGTCCTGCTCGGTCCGCCGCCGCGCGAGCAGCCCGGCAGCGGCAGGCTCAAGCACCGAGCGCGCCTCGTACACGTCGGCAAGGGTGGTGCCGCAGGTCTGCAGGAGCAGGCCCACGTAGCGGGCCGCGACCTCGGGGCTCGGGGCGGTGATCCGCGCGCCTCGCGCTCCGCGCCTGATCTCGATCAGCGACTCGGTCTCGAGAATCCTGAAGGCCTCGCGCAGCGTCGGCCTGGACACGTCGAACTGGCGCATGAGCTCGACCTCGGCGGGCAGGCATGCGCCCTGGGCAAGCTCACCGCGGACGATCTTGCCCCGCAGGTACGAGGCGATCATCTCGCCGGTCTTGACGGGCCGCAGGTTCTGCCCGATCTGCCGGGTGTCGCTGACCACCGCTCGCCTCCTCCCGTGGAGATACGGCACGGTGATAGAGCACTAAGTACTCTATCTTCGTCGTGGCCGGCCAGGGGGGACCAACGTCTGCGCCGCCGGGACCTTCCGCCCCTGCCGCCGCCCAACGGGCTCTGCCGATGCTGAGGGCGGAGCCGGCGGTCGTGCCCGGCGGGGCCAGACAGGAGTGCAGCAGTGAGCGGATCTAGCCTTATCCCGATCGTCGTCCCGATCATGGCATTCGTGGCGATGGCCTTCTGGCTCGGACTGGTGTTTCATGCCGACAGCCACCCGCGGCGCGCGCACAAGCGCCGCAGCGCGGCGTCCGCGGCCAGCTGCGATGACCGCGCGCGTACCCGCAGACTGCCCGAAGTGAGTGGGACAGTGCGCCGCAGGCGCACAGGGTCTGATGAAACCGTGCCTGACGCCGCCGTGCCTGACACGGGACTGCCCGTCCTCGTGGCTGCCAGGACCGCGGCCGGTGCTGCCCGCTCCGCTAGGGCGCAGGCGAGGCCGTCCCGCTGGGAGTAGCGGCCTGCCTGGCAATCGCCGCCTGGTCAGCCAGGGCGATCGCGTACTGACCGAGGGGCGTGGGATGGAACGGCGCCGAGGCGGTCAGACCCTGCACGTACGGCTGCGGCGAGCACAGCTGATGACCGGCGAAGCTGGGCTGCGGCGACAGGAAGCTGAACTCGGCCGCGCCCTTGGCCAGCACCTTGTTGAGCGCGCCCAGCCAGGTGCTCAGGGTGCGGACCTTGGCCGCGGTCAGCCCGCGGTTGGTGATGCACTGCAGGTCGCTGCCGAACGGGTTGTAGTACTGGTTGATGATCACCTCCGGGTGGCCGGGCAGGCTGCCCAGGCGGATGAGCAGCTGCAGGTAGTCAGCGCTGAAGGTGGCGAGTTTCTGCTGGAAGTACGCACCCGACGCGCGGTTGTCACAGGTACCGGACGCCGCGCAGATTTCCAGGATCGCTGCCCACTGCAGGTCGTCCGCCCCGACGCTGACGATCACGACGGACGGATCCCTGATGTCCTCGGCCGAGGTGATCTGCGCGGGGATGAGCTGGCCGTTCTCGTACTCAGGCCCGAGCAGGCCCTGCGGCACCGTGGCACTGTCACAGGCGAGATTCACGGCCTTCCAGCCGTTGGCAGCAGCGAGATCGACGGCGTAGGAGTCCGCGCTGCGGCCGCAGGCCCGGTCGATGGCCGAGGGACTGGCGACGAGCGGGAGCCCGGCACCGGCAGCGGTCGAGTCGCCCAGGACCACTTCCTGCACGCCGGTTACCTCAGCGCGTGACTTCCTGGCGGGCGCCGCTGGCACGGGCTCGCTGGCGACCAGCTGGTTCAGCGAGTGCACGTTCGTCAGTGCGTGCCGCGCGCCGTTCGCTGCCACCGCGATCGCGCCGAGATTGACAAGCTCGGTCGCGATCAGCGCTACGGCCAGCACGGTCACTGTGCCGCGGGCCGACAGCCGGCGCCACCCGGCGACTGCCCCGGCGAGCAGCAGCGCGGCGAGGCCCGCCGCTGCCGCCTGCCAGCTGAAGTAGTGCTCCCAGCCGGTGATGAGCGCTGAGCGCAGGGTGAGCTCGGCGCTACTCGGCGAGGCGCCCTGGACGAAGTTGGTCAGCTCGCTGTTGAGCGTGATCTGGCTCAGCTCCAGCTTCGGCCGGACCGGGCCCGGCAGCGACATCACCGTCGGCAGCGTCTGCCCGAACAGGGAGACCTGGCCCGGCCCCGACCAGCTGAGTGCAGGAGTGGCGCCGACCTTGATGACCTGCCCGGCCACGGTGACCGTCTGCATGGGCGTGACGGCCAGTGACACGACGACCGACACGACTGCCACCACGGCCATGGCGACGATGGCCAGCAGCACGCCGGACGGCCGCCGCAGACTCAGCAGCCCGGCAAGCGCCTCGCCGCGCGGGCGGCGCAAGCCGGGCTGACGGGGACGACGACGAGAAGTGCTCGCGGGGGGTTCTCGGCCATAAGTTGCGAACAGCCCTACCCCGCTGCGCCGCGCCGCATGCAGGATCGTGGCGCCAAAGCCGCGAGGCGCTCAGCGGCTGGCTTGACGAATTGGATGAACGTTCGTTTAATTCTGGCTATGGGCCGGACTGCCGGAGTGACCGCCACCGAGACTCGCGAGCGCCTGCTGGCTGCTGCCGCCGAGGTCTTCGCCGCGCGCGGCTACGACGGCGCCCGGGTGGGCGACATCGCGGCGGCCGCCGCGGTCAGCAACGGCGCCATGTACGCGCATTTCGCCTCGAAGGCCGAGCTGCTTGTCGGCGCGCTGCGCGCGCACGGCCGTCGCCTGCTGGCTGACTTGTTCGCCGCCGATCCCGGCATGCCCGTCACGGCGCTGCTCCTGGCCAGCGGCCGCCGGCTGGTCCGCCGCCGGGATGCGCGCGGCTACCTCATCGTCGAGGCACTGGTCGCGGCGCGCCGGGATGGCGACGTTGCCCGCGCGATGCGGGACTACCTCGGCGAGCGGGCCGACTGGCTCGCTGACCTCATGCGGGTCGCGCAGGCTCGCGGCGAGCTCGACCCGGCGCTGTCGCCGGCCGCGCTGGCGCACTTCTGCCTGCTGCTGGCAATGGGCAGCGAGCTGGTGGGGCCGGACCTTGCGGCCGTAGCCGACAGCGAGTGGACCGCGCTGCTTGCCCGCGTCGTCAGCGGCCTCGGCCCGGCCGGGAGCGCAGGATCCCGGCCTGCAGGCGCCGACGAGACTGCACAGCGACGGCTCGCAGCGGACCGAGGGAGCGCAGTAATGAAGCTGCAGATCAACCCCGAGCTCTGCCAGGGGCATGGCCGGTGCTACGACCTCGCCCCCGACTTGTTCGGCGACGACGACGAGGGCTTCGGCATGGTGCTCGCCGACGGCGTCGTCCCGCCGGAGAAAGACCGCGAGGCGCGCCTCGCGGTCGCCAACTGCCCGGAGCGCGCGATCGCACTGGTCGAGGAGAGCTGACATGACCGTTGACGACCGGTTCACCCGCGACTACCGCGAGACGCGCGGCGAGGAGCCAGTCGGCACCCGGAGCGAGATCATTACCGGGCCGGTCTCGGACTGGGCGACCGACTTCTCGCACCTGGAGCCGGAGTGGGCCGCCGACCCCTACCCGATTCAGGATGACCTGCGCCAGCGCTGCCCCATCGCGCACACCGGCAGGTTCGGCGGCGGCTGGCTGCCCACCCGCTACGAGGACGTCGCGGCGGTCGCCTACGACACCGAGCACTTCTCGTCGCGGGCGATCATCATGAGCAACTTCCGGCCGCCCGCCGAGCTGGCCCCGATTGGCGGCTCGCCGCCCATCTCCTCCGACCCGCCGTTCCACCACGACGCGCGCAAGCTGCTGCTGCCGGCTTTCACCAAGACCGCCGTCGGCCGGCAGGAGGCGGCCACCAGGGCGTTCTGCCACTCCCTGATCGATGCGTTCGACGGCGCGAGCGTTGTCGACGCGGCCCGCGACTACGCTCAGCACATCCCGATGCGGGTCATTGCCGACATGCTCGGCTTCCCGCCGCAGGACGGCCCGCAGTTCCGGCAGTTCGTCGAGAACACGCTCGAGGGCGTCAACCTGCCGCCGGAGCAGCGCATCGAGCGCATGACGGCGCTGTTCGACTACCTGCTGGCGCAGGTCCACGATCACCTCGCCACCCCGCGCGACGACCTGACCAGCTACCTGATCAACGCCGAGCTCTACGGCCGCAAGCTCGAGCCCTCGCACGTCGTCGGCACCATGGCACTGCTGCTCATCGCCGGCATCGACACGACGTGGAGCGCGATCGGCGCGTCCCTGTGGCACCTGGCCAGGACTCCGCGCGACCGCGAGCGGCTGGTCGCCGATCCGGCGCTGCTGCCGACCGCGATGGAGGAGTTCCTCCGCGCTTACGCGCCGGTGACGATGGCCCGGCTGGTCAGGAACGATATCCACTGGCGCGGCGCCGACATGAAGGCGGACGACTGGATCCTGCTGTCGTTCCCGGCGGCCAACCGGGACACGGCGCAGTTCGACCGGGCCGGCGAGGTCATCATCGACCGTGAGGTCAACCGCCACGCCGCGTTCGGTCTCGGCATCCACCGCTGCGTCGGCTCGCACCTGGCCCGGATGGAACTGCGGGTGGCGCTGGAGACCTGGCTGGAGCGCATCCCGGACTTCAGCCTGGCGGACCCGGACGGGGTGTCCTGGTCGGCGGGCCAGATCCGCGGGCCGCGCGCGCTGCCGCTTCGCATCGGCTGAACATAGTGACACTTCCAGGGCAATAAAAGCCGCATATCACCTCGCCGAATAACCGCAACTGTCACAGTGTCCCGCCGGGCCTGGCGTGGCCCCGCCGGACGCGGGTATGCCTGACCCTGCCTATGGTGATACTTCGCGTTCGCGCAGGCTAGGCAGCGTCAGCTTCGGGGGGAGCGCCACCATGACCGGACGAATAGGGAAATACCGAAATATCTTTCTGGTATGGCTTGTCTGGCCGCTGATCACGCTCGGCATCTACCACCTCGTCTGGTGGTACAAGATCAACCGGGAGACGCACGATCTGGACCCGGAGATCGATGTCAACCCGGCCCTGTCGGTTCTGGCCATCACCCTCGGGGTGCTGATCATCATCCCGCCGTACGTGTCGATCTACCAGACTGGCGAGCGGATCGGCCGGATGCAGGAGGCGGCCGGCCTGCCGCGCAGCTGTACGGGGCTGATCGGCCTGATCGCCAGCTTCTTCTTCGGCCTGCACGCCCTGTACTACCAGAATGAGCTGAACCGCACCTGGGAGGCACTCGGCGGCGCGCCCGAGGGGACTCTCATCACCCTGCCGCCGCGCCGGGATCCCGGCTCTCCGGCGTCCGGCCAGGCCGCCGCCTGACGAGGGACGAGGTAGGCGGCCCGCCGACCGCCGGCGAGCGTTCCCGCATGGCAGTCTCGCTCAGCGAACCAGTACGCAGGCTGGCCGACGGGAGAAACTACGCGGCACTGGCCACCGTGAACCCGGACGGCAGTCCGCAGACATCAGTCGTGTGGGTCGGCCGGGACGGCGACGACCTGCTGTTCTCGACCGTCGAGGGCCGGGTGAAGCACCGCAACATGGTGCGCGACCCGCGGGTCAGCGTCAGCATCATCGACTCGGCTGACCCGGAGAACTACGCGGAACTGCGCGGCACCGTGACGATGACGCCTGGACATCGGCCGGCAGGTCGACACGCAGCTGTCCTGGAAGTACGACGGCCGGGACCCTGACCCGGACCGGCCGGGCGCGGTGCGCGTCGTGGTGCGCCTGCGGGTCGAGAAGGTCACCGGCAGTCTGGCCTAAACCGGGATCGCGGCGCCGTTGACCAGCCCGGCCTCGGGCCGGCCAGGAACAGGTAGCTGCGGGCGATGTCGGCCGGCTTCGGCCAGGCGTCGTGATCGGCATCAGGCAGCGCGGACCGGTTCGCGGGCGTGTCAATGATGCTCGGCACCACGCAGTTGACCGTCACGCCGGTGCCGCGGACCTCGTCGGCGGCCATCGACACCAGGTGCAGCACGCCGAGCTTGGAGACCGAGTAGGCGAACCCGCTGCCCGCCGTCACCGTCGCGGCCCGGCTGGCGGTGTGCACGATGCGCCCGCGCCCGGCGGGCTGCATGACCCGCAGGGCGTGCCGGGTGATGAGGGCGGCGGACATCAGGTTGAGCTGGAACTGCCTGGTCAGCTCGGCGGGGTCCAGTTCTGCCAGCGGCCGCCGCGGTGCGTAGCCGCCGATGGTGTTGACCACGGCCCAGGGCGCGGGCCGCGCATCGAACAGCGGGCCGAGCGCGGCGTCGTCCAGGACGTCGACCATCTCGTAGTGCACCCCGGCCAGCCGGTGCTCCGCCGCAGGCGCCATCCTGTCGGCGCCCCGGACCGAGGCTCCGAGTGCCGCGAATCCGGCGGCGACGGCGGCACCAAGCGCGCCCGTTGCCCCGAACACCAGCACGTCCTGGCCAGACAGGCCACCGGAATCGACCACGTTCCCTCCCCGATCTTTGCTCTTCTCAGGTACTGCCATCAGCGGCCGCGGTCAGCACCGCGACCAGGTAGGCGACGCCGAACGGGTCGCCGCTGTACCGGATCTCGCTGACTGGCCGGGGCCCGCTCATCGCTCCGGCCAGGACCTGCCAGGCGGCGCGGCCGGTCGCCATCAGCTCGCTGGCCAGCGCCGGGTCAAGCGCCAGCAGTGCCGCCATGTCGCCGTCCCGCACCGCCCGCTCGACCCCGGCGTCGAACGATGCGCTCCGCTCGTCCAGGTAGCCGGGCGCCTTCGAGCCCCCGCCGGGCGCTGCCATCGGCCATGACCAGCAGGCCGACACGCGCTGCCAGCCCGGCCAGCCCGGCGCCGAGTGCCGCGCAGTCCGCCGCCGGCGCCTGCTCGCTCACCGACCGCAGCTCCCTCCGGCCAGCGTAGCCCGCCTCATCGAGCAGCCGGCTGCCGAGGCCGAGTGACAACGGCAGCGGCTCCCCCGCGGGCCTGGCCGGCGGCCCGTCGTGACCGTCCTGCTGCCGGGCCAGGGCGGGCGCGTAGGCCGCCAGGTCCGCACGCCCGCGCGGATCGAGTACGCGGGTCTCCCCCGCCACGCCGACGACCGCGACCAGGGCAGGCCCGGTGGCCAGCAGCGCCCGCGTCGCCTCCAGGCAGGCCTGCCGCAGGTCCGGCACAACCGGATCGGCACCGGTCAGCTCGCGCGCGAGCAGCGGCGGGGCCGGGCACACGGCAGCGGCAGTGATCACGGAGTCAGGCCAGTCCTCTGACGGCCCGCGCGGGCGGCCGGTCACCGCGAATGGCCGCGACCATGTCGACGACCTGCCGGGACTCGGTGACCTGGTGCGCGCGGAAGATTCTCGCGCCCTGCCAGGCGCAGACGGCGGTCGCCGCGAGCGTGCCGGGCAGCCGCAGTTCGGGCGGCAGATTCAGGGTCTCGCCGACGAAGTCCTTGTTGGACAGCGAGACCAGGACCGGCCAGCCCGTGTCCGTCATCTCGCCCAGCCGCCTGGTGACCTCCAGCGAGTGCCAGGTGTTCTTGCCGAAGTCATGGGCCGCGTCGATGATGATGCGGTCGGGCTGGACGCCGGCCGCGAGCGCGCGCCGCGCCAGCAGCTGCACCTGGCCCAGCACGTCGCTCATCACGTCGGCGTAGGCGACCCGGAACGGTCTCGTCCTCGGCTGCTGGCGGCCGACGTGCGCGCAGACGAGAGCCGCGCCGAACTCGGCAGCCACGTCGGCCAGCCGCGGGTCATACCCGCCCCAGCTGTCGTTGAGCAGATCCGCCCCGGCCTCGCACGCGGCCCGGCCGGTCTCGTGCCGCCAGGTATCCGCGCTGATCACGATGCCGGGATAGCTGGCGCGGATCGCGCCGATGAAGCCGGCCGTGCGCCGGATCTCCTCGCCGACGTCCACCTGCGCACCGGGCGCGGCCGGGATGCCGCCGACATCGACGATGTCGGCGCCCTCGGCGATCACCTGGTGCACCCGTTCCATCGCGGCCGTCTCGTCCCAGGTCAGGCCGGGGCGGAAGAACGAGTCTGGCGTGCGGTTGACGATGCCCATGATCAAGGGCTGTGAGGGCGGGAACGTGCTGCGCCCGAGACGCAGCATCCCCTGGGCGCGCGGCGTGCCGGAGCCGGCCGCGTCCGGATCCGGGCCGGCGGCAGGCATGTCAGTCACCGGCCACCGCCCGAGGCCCTCCGGCGTAGTTGCGCAGCGATGCGGCCGGCGGGCGCTCGGACGCCGGCACCGGGCGGGCCACCTGCTCGGCCCGGCCGTCGGCGGCACGGACGAACTGCCGCAGGACCGGGAACTCAGGGAGCGTGCCTGAGGCGCCGCGCCGTCGCTGCGCGACCACCAGCAGCTCCGCCGCCATCAGCGCGAGGTCGTGATTGGCCTGATGCCGGTGCGCGCGGCTGCCCAGGTCCACCTGGGCCACCGCGTCGAGTCCGTGCCCGGATGCGGTGTCCAGCAGCGTGGCCAGCTCGACGCCGTAGCCGACCGGGATGCTCAGCGACTCCATCAGCGTTCGCCGTGCCGCCCACTCCCCCGCCAGCGGCTGGACGACATCGGCCAGCTCCGGCCACCACAGGCTGAGCAGCGGGCGGGCCACCAGCTCGGTCACCCGGCCGCCCTCGGTGGAGGTCGACCCGTCGGACTCGGTGCGCACCCGGGTCGTAGAAGCCCTTGACCAGCTGCACCTGCGGGTCGGCCAGCAGCGGGCCGATCAGGCCGGAGACGAAGTGCGGTCCCCACCGGGTCAGGTCGGCGTCCATGAACACCACCAGATCGCCGGTGGTGACCAGCAGCGACTTCCACAGCGCCTCGCCCTTGCCGGGGAAGCTGCCGGACGCGGGCACGACCTCGCTGGCCCGGTAGACGGTCGCGCCGGCCTCGGCCGCGGCATGGGCGGTGCCGTCGGTCGAGTCGGAGTCCATCACCACGAGCTCGTCGACGAGCGGAACCCTGGTCACCAGCGTCCTGGCGATCGAGCTGACCACGCCCGCGACCGTGCGCTGCTCGTTCTTCGCCGGGATCACCACGCTGATCGTGACGCCGAGCCGGTGCTTGGCCGCGACCAGCCAGTCCTGCGGCCAGTCCTGCCAGCGCGAGGTACGGCGCGCGAACCAGCCTCCGGTGCGGTCATCCATGACCTCGCCAGCCTAATCGGACAGCCGCCGGAGGATCGCAGCCACCCGGTCCCGGTGCGGCGGCGCCGGGGTCAGCTCACCGTGATGACTGCCTCGGCGCGGACATCGTCGAGTGCTGTGCCCGGCCTCGATGCGGTACTCCCCCGGCACCGTCTGCCACCCGTCGTTCCAGACCTGGAAGGCGCGCTCAGGCAGGGTGACAGTGACGGCTGCGCTGTCGCCAGGGCCGGCGGTGACGCCGGCGAACCCGGCCAGCCAGCGCCGCGGCCTGCTGTCGTCAGCCGTCACCGGGCCGGCGTAGACCTGGACGACCTCGCGGCCCGGGCGGCTGCCGGTGTTGCGCACGGTCACCTGCACCTGCCGGCCATCGCAGGCGAGGTCGTCGTAGGCCCAGGTGGTGTAGCCGAGGCCGTGCCCGAAGGCGAAGCGCGGCGTGACGCTGGACCGCTCGTAGGCCCGGTAGCCGATGAAGACGCCCTCGTCGTAGCGGAGCACGCCGTCGGCCGGGGTGACGGACAGGACCGGGCAGTCAGCGTCCGCGGCCGGCCAGGTCGTGGGCAGCCGTCCGCCCGGCTCGGCGGCACCGAGCAGCACGTCGGCAAGCGCGTTCCCGGCTTCCTGGCCGGGGAACCAGATCAGCAGCACTGCCGCCACGTCGCCGGCCCACGGCAGCTCGACCGGTGATCCCGCGTTCACCACGACGATCGTGCGCGGGTTGACGGCCGCGACCCGCCGCACCAGCTCGTCCTGGTCGCCGGGCAGCGCGAGGGTGCTGCGGTCGAAGCCCTCGGACTCGACCTCGTCGGTGGTGCCGACGACGACCACCGCCACGTCGGCGGCGCTGGCCACCGCCTCGGCCTCGGCCAGCAGCTCGGTCGCGGTGCCGGTCGGCGCTCCGTAGCCGAGCGTCAGCGACACCACGGCGAAGCCGCGGACCAGGCTGACCTGCTGGGTGAGCGAGACGGCGAGGACGTCGCCGGCCTCCAGGGTCACCGGGATGCGCTGCTCGGGCGGCGCGAGGAATGCCACGGCCAGGTCGTCGGAGTCAGTCTCCACCGGGCCGTCGAAGAGCACCCGGCTGCCGGCGGCCAGGGTGAAATGCCCGATGCCGCGGATGCCGAGCTGGTGAACGCCGGCTACCTCGGCGGTCAGGGTGCCGGCGATCTCCACGCTCGCCAGCGTCCCGGCGTCGACGCCGTCGGGCAGGTCCATCCAGCGGCCCGCTCCGGTCGCCAGCGCTGTGTGATAGCGCACGGCTCCGTCCTGGTCGCGGAACGTCGCCGTCAGCCCGGTCCACTGCGGCTCTGCTGCCGGGGACAGCTTGCTGGTGCGCGGGTCCGAGCCGACGGCATAAGACACCTTGACCGCGTCAGGAAGCGCCGCGGTCAGGCCTTCCAGCGGCGAGACGATGTGCTCGGGGAACACGGTGGCGCTGCCGCCGCCCAGCACCCGGGCGTCGCGGGCGAGCGCGCCGATGACCGCGACGCTGCCGAGCGCGGCCGGATCGAGCGGCAGCACGCCGTCAGGGTTGGCGGCCAGCACGAACGACCGGGCCGCGAGCTGCCGGGCGAAGCCGCGGCCGTCGATCGCGGCCGGGCGGCGCTCCGGCGGCACCGACTCGGGAGCGCTGTCGAGCGCGCCGACCCGTGCGGCCAGCCGCAGCACCCGGCGCACCTGCTCGTCGATGACCTCCTGCGCCACGGAGCCATCGCGCACGGCGGCGACGAGGCGGTCGCCCCACGGATTGCCCATAGCGGGCATCGCGATGTCCAGGCCGCCGTTGGCCGCCCCGGCCGTGTCCCTGGCAGCCAGCCAGTCGGACACCAGCACGCCGTCGAAGCCCCACTCGTCCTTGAGCACGCCGAGCTGGAGTTCCGCGTTCTGCGTCATGGACACGCCGTTGACGCCGTTGTACGCCGACATCACGCCCCACGCCCCCGCCGTGGTGACGATGGGCTCGAAGGCGGCCAGGTACAGCTCCCGAGGGTGCGCTCGCTGACCTGCACGCTGGCAGTGAAGCGCTCGGTCTCGAAGTCATTGGCAACGAAGTGCTTCACCGTCGTGGCGACGCCCTGATCCTGAACCCCGGTCACGTAGCCCGATCCGATCTCGGCGGTGAGCAGCGGGTCCTCGGAGTAGGCCTCGAAGTGGCGGCCGCCGAGCGGGCTGCGCTGCAGGTTGACTGTCGGGGCGAGCAGCACGTGCACGCCCTTGCGCCGCGCCTCCTGGCCGAGCAGCTGCCCGGCCGAGCGGGCCAGGTCGCGATCCCAGGTGGCGGCGAGCGCGGTCGGGCTCGGCAGCGCGATCGACGGGTCCTCCGCGCTCCAGGTGACACCGCGCACGCCGACCGGGCCGTCCGACATGACGATCGAGGCCAGGCCGATCTGCGGCAGCGCGGGCAGGCTCCAGGTGTCCTGGCCGGCCAGTATGCGCACCTTTGCCTCGAGGTCGAGACGGTCGAGTGCGGCCGCGACAGCGGTCTCCTGCGCGGCGGTCAGGTCGGACATCAGGGCGCCTCCTCAGGGTGGTCTGCCCACCCATCATGCGGTATCGCCCGGTCCTCCCGGAAGGCGGCTGGCGGACGCGGCGTCAGGAGGTGACCAGCAGATCCTTAAGGATCTTTCCCATCGCGTTCTTCGGCAGATCAGCGCGGATCTCCACGATGCGGGGATATTTGTACGCGGCCATCCGCTCGCGGCAGAACGAGATCAGCTCGGCAGGGGTCAGCTCAGCGCCGGGGCGGAGCACGACGACGGCCTTGACCTCCTCGCCCAGCGCGTCGTGCGGAACGCCGACGACAGCCGCCTCTGCCACCGCCGGATGCGAGTGCAGGACATCCTCGATCTCAGCCGGGTAGACGTTGTACCCGCCGCGGATGATGAGCTCCTTGATCCGGCCGGCGATGAACAGGTAGCCGTCCTCGTCGAAGTAGCCCAGGTCGCCGGTGTGCAGCCAGTCGCCGGTAAAGACCTCGGCAGTTGCCTCCGGGTTGTTCAGGTAGCCCTTCATCACGTGCAGGCCCCGGGTGACGATCTCGCCGACGTGCTCCGGGCCGGGCGGGAGCGGCTTGCCGTCGCGGTCCCAGACCTCCGTCTGCGTCCCCCAGATCGGCTTGCCGACGCTGTACACGCGCCGGTCGTCGATGCTGCGGTTGAAGGTGGTAGTGGAGGCGGTCTCGGTCATGCCGTAGCCCTCCAGGATCAGCACGTCGAAGCGCTGCTCGAACTCGTCAAGGACCGGGCCGGGAATCGACGCGCCGCCGGAGATCGCGACTCGCAGCGACGACACGTCGTAGCTGGCCAGGTCCGGGTACGCCAGCAGCGCGATGAACATGGTGGGAACGCCCTCGAAGATCGTCGCCCGGTCATGCTGGATCGCGGCGAGCACCGTGGCCGGCTCGAATCTCGGGATCAGCGACATCGTGCAGCCGAATCGCACGCAGACGTTCAGGATGCTGGACAGCCCGAAGACATGGAAGAGCGGGAGGACGGTGATGACGACGTCATCGGGGCGAACTCCGAACAGGCGCCCTGGTATGTCGGCGTTCATGTACAGCTGCAGATGGGTCAGCTCGGCGCCCTTGGGCCGCCCGGTTGTTCCCGAGGTGTAGACGATGACGGCGGTGTCGCTGACCTCGCGGGGGGCCAGCTGCGGGCCGTCGGCAGCGCTGGCGAGCAGATGCTCGAACGGCACCGCGCCGTCGCCGGAATGCCCGACCGCGTACACCCGGCTTACTCCGGCGCTGGCCGCGGCCGCGCCCGCCTGCTGGAGGCAGCCAGCCCAGGTCAGTATCGCCACAGCGCCGCAGTCCAGCAGGCTGAACTCGATCTCGCGGGCCTTGAGCAGCACATTCAGCGGCACGGCGACGCCGCCTGCCTTGAGGATGCCGAAGTAGGCGATGAGGAACTGCGGGATGTTCGGCAGCTGCACCGCCACCCGGTCGCCGGCCTCGACCCCGGCTGCCAGCAGCCCGACGGCCATCCGGTCGGAGAGAGTGTCCAGCTCGCCGTAGGTGAGCTTGCCGCCCTGGAACAGGGCAGCCGGCTTGTCCGGTGCCGCCTGCGCTGCCTCGCGCAGGATGATGGCGAGGTTGAAGCTCATCATCCGCTCCGTATCCGCTGACGCCGGCGCAGGCGGCCCGGCGCGCGCTCGCCCGTGTCGGCCCGCCAGGCGAGGATGGCCCGCGCGCATTCGGCCGGCACCTCAAGCTGCGGCGCGTGACCTGCCCCCGGCAGTACGACGAGCGTCCAGTCCGGATGCGCGCGGGCGGCGGCGCGGGCTGCCGACACTGGCACCAGCCGGTCGGCCTCGCCGTGCAGCAGCAGCACCGGCTGGGTCACTGACCGCAGCGCCCGCCGGTAGGCCAGCGCACCGCGGCCGAGGCCGGCTGTTGCGACAACGGACCGGGTCGCGCTGGCCATGCCGCTGCCCGCGTCCGGGTTGTCCTGGCGCTGCCGGGCGACATCGACGTGGCGGGCAACCACATCCGGCGGGACCCGTGCCGGGTCGGCGCAGCAGAGTGCGAGAGCGCCGTCTACGACCGCCGCGGGCGGCAGGGCCGCGACCCGGCTGAGCGTGGCCCGCCCGAGCACTGGCACGCCGGTGAGCGCGAACATGGCCGCGACGGCCGGGTCGGGCAGGGATGGCCGGAACGGCAGGGCCGGATCGACCAGTATCAGGGCGCTGACTGCGGCTGGCTCAGCGGCTGCCGCCAGGACGGAGATCATCCCGCCCATCGAGTTGCCGGCCAGGACCGCCGGACCGCCGGCCACCAGGCCCAGGAATGCGGTGAGCAGCCTGGCGTTGGCGTGCACGTCGCTGCCGCGCCCGTCCGACCTGGTCAGGCCGTGCCCTGCCAGGTCGATCGCGAGAACCCGGTAACTGCCGGTCAGCAGGGGCGCAAGGGCCAGCCAGTTCATGGCCGATCCGCCGAGACCGTGCACGCAGACCAGAGCAGGCGCGCGTCGCGGGCCGCCGAAATCGAGGTACCTGACGGGACCGTCGAGATCGGCCCAGCGTGACGTCCACGCCGGGCCGGAAGCCGTCATGGCGCGCCCGTCTCTCCCGGCTGCGTGCTGGCCAGCGCCAGCAGCTCGGCGACGCCCTTCTCGATGCCCTCGGCGAGAACGTCGATGTCGGGCACCGATGCGTAGTCGGCGGTGACCCCGAAGGTCATCCGGTCGCAGTAGCTGAAGATCGACACCCCGGTGCGCAGCGACGTCGCGATCGGCACGTACGGGATGAGCTCAACCAGCCGCCGGCCCAGTCCGTACAGCGGCTGCCTGGGGCCCGGCACGTTCGTGGTCACTGTCACGACCTCGCGCTGCGGCAGCCGGTAGCCAAGCCGCACGATCAGCGACGCGAGCGGATACGGAGTGTAGCGACCGAGCGTCACGAGCGTCTCCGCCGCGAGCGTTTCCCTCGCGGCCTTCAGCTCCGCCATCTCGGCGCTGACTCGGGCGAGCCGCTCCGCCGGGTCCGCGATCTCGACGGGCAGATCTGCCACCAGGACGGAGATGCGGTTCTCGTAGTTGTTCTCCTCGCCTGCGGCGCGCATCGAGACCGGCACCAGCGAGGGCACCATGTGCGCGGCTGGCTCCTCGCCGCGCGAGAGCAGCAGGTCACGGTAGGCGCCGGCGATGGCGGCGAGAACGACGTCGTTGACAGTCCCGCCGAGCGCTGCCTTGATGGCCTTGATGTCGCTGAGGCTTGCTCGCGCGCAGGCGTACCGGCGCTGCCGGCCGATAGGCCCGCTCAGCGAGGACGGAGCGGCCGGCCTGGCTGAGCTAGCCAGCTTCGCGACGGCCTGCGCGGTCGAGGCCGCCTGCCTGACGGCACCGGCCGGGTCGGCCAGCGCGCCCCGCAGGGCCAGCGCCGAGCGGGCCGGGAGCACCGCCAGGTCAAGCGCGGCCTGCGCGGCCAGCGCCAGCGGGGACGGCGGGTCCGAGCCCTGCCAGGTGTCGAAAGCGGGCGGGGATGGCTCCGGAGTTGAGTCAAAGATGACCCGGTACAGGTCGGTGCCGGACACCCCGTCGACCATCGAGTGGTGGATCTTCGAGATCAGCGCCCAGCGGCCATCCCGCAGGCCCTCGACCAGCCAGTACTCCCACAGCGGGTAGTCGCGGTCCAGCCGCTGCCCCATCACCCTTGCCATCAGGCTGACGAGCTGCGCCTCATCGCCGGGAGCCGGCACGGCCGTATGGCGCACGTGGTAGCGCAGGTCGAAGTCCGGGTCATCGGCCCAGACCGGCGGCCCTAGTCCCAGCGGGACCTGATGCAGCTTTGCGCCGGTAGATCGGGACATCCCCGAGGCGCCCCTTGATGGCGGTAAGGAACTCGTCATAGGCGGGCGCCGGGCCCTCAAAGATGGCGATGGACGCGATCGCCATCGAGGTCTGTGCTTCGCTGTTCTCGGCGTCAATGAACTGGGCGTCCAGCGGATTGAGCTGCTTCATAATGCCGCCTCCCAGTGCCGCGGACAGGGACTCCCGCAGGTCAGGTCCTGATATCAACCCGAATGTAAGCCCGAGGGTCACGCGGCGGGAGCCGTCAATGGTCCCGGGAGGCGGGGACCTAGGACACCGGCACGGGCCGGATCAGCCGCTGTCGCGCACCAGTGCCCGCCCGATGATCAGCTTCTGGATCTCGCTGGTGCCCTCGTAGATGCGGAACAGCCGGGCGTCGCGGTACATCCGCTCGGCCGGGACACCGCGCATGTAGCCGAGGCCGCCATGGATCTGCACCGCCAGGTCGGCAGCGCGCCCCACCATCTCCGAGCAGAACAGCTTGGCCGCACTCGGCCCGATCTTCCTGTCCGCGCCCGAGTCGTAGTTCCTGGCTGCCTCTGCCACCATGGCCCGGCCCGCGTAGGCGCCGGTCTGGATCTCCGCCAGCATGGCCTGGACCAGCTGGAACTCGCCGATCGGCTGGCCGCCCTGCCTGCTGCTGCGCGCATGCGCCACCGACTCGGCCAGCAGCCGCTCCGCCATGCCCACGCAGATGGCGGCGATGTGCACCCGGCCGCGCACCAGCGACCGCATCGCCTCGCCGAATCCGGCACCCTCCTTGCCGCCGACCAGCGCGGACGCCGGAACCGGGACGTCATCGAAGAACACCTCGGATGTCCAGGCCCCGGCCTGTCCCATTTTGGCATCCTTCGGCCCGACCCGGACGCCGTCCAGCCCGGCCCCGACCAGGAAGACCGAGATCCCGCGGGTGCCGCGGGCCTGCGGGTCAGTGCGGGCGAACACCACGAACAGATCGGCGATGGGCGCGTTGGTGATGAACCGCTTGGAGCCGGAGAGCAGGTACCCGTCGCCGTCCCTGGTGGCCCTGGTGGTGAGGCCGGACGGGTCGGAGCCTGCCTCGGCCTCAGTCAGCGCGAACGAGGCTACGGCGCCCTGCGCCAGCCGCGGCAGCCAGTCCCGCTTCTGCTCGTCGGTGCCGGCGTTGACCAGCACCTGCCCGGCAATCCCGTTGTTGGTGCCGAACATCGAGCGGAAGGCCGGCGTGGTGTACCCGAACTCGAACGCCAGCTGCACGTCCTCGGTCAGGCTTGCGCCGAGGCCGCCGAACTCCTCCGGCAGGGTGTAGCCGAACAGGCCCATCTGCGCAGCGGCCCGCCGGACGTCGTCCGGGATCGCGTCGGTGTCCTCGATCTCGTCCTCACGCGGGACGACCCTGGTGCGCACGAACTGGCGCACCGCAGCCAGCACGTCGGCGAATTCAGCATCTTTCATGTTCCGCAGCGTAGCGATCGCCGCTCCGCGGCCGTTAGCGCCACAGGAAGGGCGGGGCTTCGAAATGCGCGACGCGCTGCGGCCTGCCGTGCAGCGCGACCTGGCAGAACTGGTAGATGATCGCAGCCGTCGGAGCGTGCACGAACCGGCCGAGCAGCGGCAGCCTGATCACCGGTGCGTCCGTCTCCGGGATCTGCACGAACTGCGGCTCGACGTCGAGGTCGCGCAGCGGCACGCGGAAGATGCGGGCGACCTCGGCCGGCTCGGCCGTGAGCTCGGTACCGGCGTCGCCGCCCCAGAGGACGACCGGGGTCATGACGTAGCCGGACCGGGTGACGAAGTCGTCGAGCAGCCCCAGCACCGTGTCCGGGGCCGCCTTCACCCCGGTCTCCTCGCGCAGCTCGCGAAGCGCGGCATCGATGCTGGTCTCGCCGGGGTCGCGGCGGCCGCCGGGCAGCGCCCACTGGCCGGGGTGGTTGCGCAGCCCGCGTGCTCGCCGGGTGATCAGGAGCGTGTCGCCGGCGGCGTCGGCGAGGATGCAGACGGCCACCGATGCCTGCTTGAGCTCGGGACGGTCCGCGGCAGTGCGCTGGAAGGCGGCGAGGTTGGCCGCCACTGCTGCTCGCCGGTCGGCGGCCGGCGCGTCCGTCATCCTCCGAGCTTACCGGGGCCGGGCGGAACGATCTTCTCTGCTGACGGCAGATTGCCCTGTTCCGGCGCACTCGGCCGCAGCATCGTGGAGACAGGCCGGGCTTCCGGAACCGAGCGCAGGGGCAGGAGATCATGCACACTCTAGGCGCGGAACAGGTCCCGCTAGCCGGGCCGCTTGACGATCAGCTTCTGACCAGGCTGCTCTACCAGCGGATCATCGTGCTCGGCACCGAGGTCGACGACCGGGTCGCCAACCGGCTGTGCGCACAGCTGCTGCTCCTGTCGGCGGAGGACCCGCGCGCGGATATCAGCCTGTACATCAACTCGCCGGGCGGTTCGGTCAGCGCCGGTCTCGCGATTTACGACACCATGCGCCTGATCCCCAACGACGTCAGCACGCTCGCGATGGGCCTGGCCGGCAGCATGGCCCAGTTCCTGCTGTGCGCGGGCACCCGCGGCAAGCGATTCAGCCTGCCGCATGCTCAGGTGCTGATGCACCAGGGATCGGCGGGTTTCGGCGGGACGGCCGCGGACGTCGAGATCTACGCAGCCCAGCTGGAGCGAACCGGCGCGCTGATGACCAGGCTGACCGCCGAGCACACCGGGCAGCCGGCCGATCGGGTGGAGGCGGACAGCCGCCGGGACCGGTGGTTCAGCGCGGAGGAGGCGCTGGCGTACGGGATGATCGACCACATCCTGGAGCGGGTTGAGGACATCCGCCCGGCGGTTGTCGGCCGGATGGCGGGGCTGTAGCGATGAGCCAGTACACGATCCCGACCGTCGTCGAGCGCACCCCGCTCGGCGAGCGCGCGTACGACGTCTACTCGCGGCTGCTGTCCGAGCGGATCATCTTCCTCGGCACCGAGATCGACGACGGCGTCGCCAATGTGGTGATGGCCCAGCTGTTCCATCTCGAGGCGGCGAGCCCTGACCTGGAGATCAGCCTGTACATCAACTCCCCTGGCGGGTCCTTCAGCGCGCTGACCGCGATCTACGACACGATGCAGTACGTCCGGCCGGCTGTCGCCACCGTCTGCATGGGGCAGGCTGCGTCCGCGGCGGCCGTGCTGCTGGCGGCCGGGGCGCCCGGCAGGCGCGCCGTGCTGCGGCACGCGAAGGTGCTCCTGCATCAGCCGTCCAGCCAGTCCCAGGGCACCCTGCCCGACCTGGCCATCCAGGCGAAGGAGCTGGCCAGGGTCAGGGCCGAGGTTGATGCCATCCTCAGCGAGCACACCGGGCACCCGATCGCGACGATCCGGGCTGACACCGACAGGAACAAGACCTTCACCGCGGACCAGGCCGTCAGCTACGGCCTCGCGGACGAGGTCATCACGACGCGGAAGGCCGCACTCGCCGGACGGGGCGCACTGCCGGCTGGCGCGGCGGCACTGCCGGCTGGCGCGGCACTGCCGGCGCGCGGCAGGCACTGCCGGCAGCGGCGAGCTGACTGGCTGATCAGGCGGCCAGCAGGCAGGTGAGCGTCGCCGGAGCCAGCCCGGGGCGAGGCAGGGCGGCGGTCGAGTGCGGGCGACGCCGAGCCGGAGGACCGTGGCGGGCCGCTGTGCGGCGCCGGCCAGGTCCCGGCCGACCTCGGCCAGGACGTCGGGCAGCTCGGTCTCGAGGGCGTCGCAGATCGCGGCCAGGACCTCCGAGGAGGCTTCCTTTCGCCCGCGCTCCAGCTCGGAGAGGTACTGCATCGACACCGTCGCAGCCCGTGCCACGTCGGCGAGCGTACGGCCCTGCTCCAGCCGCCTCCGGCGGAGTACCTCGCCGAGGGTGGTCCGCAGCAGCGGCCTGGCTGGCCGGTCCCGCTCCTCCTGGCTGCTCACGAGCGGATGGAGCATGCCCTGCCCTCCTCGCGCCGATGACCCGCCATCAGGATGTGGTCACGGTAGCCATCGCTGCGGCCAGGGCGGAAGTGATTTCGCATTCGGCGTAAGGCCGGCGGCCTGTCAGGCGTCCCGCAGCCTGAGCACGAGCCAGCCGGCCAGCAGGGCAGCCGCGGTCCACAGCCCGAGTACGCCGAGCCCTGGCCAGGGGGCGATAGGCAGCTTCCCGATGTTCCTGGTCGCCTGAATCGCCAGCCCGGCGTCCATCGGCGTCCATCGCTCGATCCGGTGCTGCCACGTCGGGCTGAGTGCGAAGTCGCCGATGAGCGGGATCACGTAGATAACGCCGAGCACGACCGCGGTCGCGGCCGCCGAGTCCCGCACTGCGGTAGCCGCACCGAGGCTGAACAGGCCAATCAGGAGCAGGTAGAGCAGCGACCCGGATGCGGCGCGGAGGGTCGGGCCATGCAGGAGCGATAGTGCCTCGAACCCGTGCGCGGCCGTGAACCCGTTGGCCGGCAGCTGCAGCCGGCCCGCCAGCAGCGATCCGAGCACCGACACGGCGCCGGCCACCAGGACGACTGCGGTGACGACTGACGCCTTGGCGGCGAAGAGCACCGACCGGCGCGGCACCGCGGTCAGGCTGACCCTGACCATGCCGGTGCTGTACTCGGCGGTCACTACCAGCACGGCCAGCCCGGCGACCGCCGCCTGCCCGAGCATGATCCCGGCCAGGCTGAGCCTGGCCGGATCCGCGCTGCAGGACGCCGGGCACTGCACGATCCCGGTGGTCAGCGCCCCGGTGCCGACTGTGAGCACGATGACGGCGACCAGCAGCATCGCCGGGCCGGGGGTCGTGCGGAGCTTCGTCCACTCCGCGTGGATTGCCTGCGTCATATATCCCGCCTCCGCAGCAGGTAAATAGCGCCTGCCAGGGCGATCGCGGCCCAGCCGCACAGCACCGCGAACCCGTGCCAGGGCGACAGCGGGAAGCACTCGTGGTACGGCGCGCAGACGTTGCTGACCTGCGGATACCGCTGCACTGTCTGCTGCAGGCTGAAGGCGGCGGCGGGCGTGATGCGCAGCAGCCAGCTGCCGGTGCTGAGCGGCAGCAGGATTGCCAGCACCACCGGCAGGATGGTCGATGCCGATCACGGTCATCACGGCGGCCGCGCTGCGCCGGAAGGCAGCGCCGGCCGCCAGGCCGAGTATGGCCGCGCCAGCCGCGATGGCTGCGGTGCCGAGCACGACCTGCAGGCCGGTGCCGCTGGTCAGCGCGTACTGGGGCCACACTGGCGGCTTCCAGCCGGCGGCGTCGAGCTTGTGCTCGGCGAGCGGGAAGGCGATCGCGGCGCCGATCAGCGCGGCCACGAAGGTGACGGCGCCGACCACGATTGCCTTGGCTACCAGGATCCGGCCGCGCCGCGGGCTCGCGGTCACAGTGGTGCGGATCAGCGCACGCCGGTACTCGGCGGTTATGAACAGCGCGCCGAGGGCGATCACCACGATCAGGCCGAACAGCGTGCCGAAGAAGACAACGTGCAGCGGGTCGACGATGGCCTCGAACGGCGCGATGTCACCAGAGCCGCGCAGCACGAATGAGCCATCGCGCGCTGTGAAGCCGTGCGCGGGCTGCGACCTGCCGGGCCCGATCCTGATGCTGCCGTGCGGCCCTGGCGTCTGCGTGCGCAGATCTGTGCCACTGCCGACCTGCGTGCCCGTCCAGGCCTGTCCGCCGGACTCGCCGCGCAGGCTGAGGTGGTCGAACGCGGCGGAAGCCTGCGTCGGGCCGCCGATGCTGCTGTCGCCGGTGCCGACCGCCTCGGTGAAATCGGGCGAGGCAACGAACAGCCCGGCTTGCGCGGTAACCGGGAACCCGGTGAGCGTGGCCGTGCCGATCGCAGTCCACTGGCGGCCGTTCGCCGACTCGGAGCCGGTGACCGTGTCGCCGTGCCGGGTCAGCCGCAGCCACTGCGGCGATGCCGCGGTCGCCGTGGTGTCGCTGCCCGCGATGTCGTGGGTGTAGTTGTAGTCCAGCTGCACGCCGTGGCTGCCGGTCACCATGACGGCGGCATAAGCCGATCCCGGCCGGGTGCCTGCCTTGATGATGATCCCGGCCTTCGCCCACGGCTGCGTCTGCGGTGCGGGCCCCGCGCCCGGTGGCAGCAGCGGCTTCTGCGAGCCGCGCAGCGAGGTCACCCTGACCGTGATGCTGCCGTTGCCGGTCAGCGGCTGGTGCACGAAATAGAACGTGTCGATGACCGCGGTGCCGGCGGGCCCTACGGCGATCGTCTGTCCCTCGGCCTGGCACTGCCCGGCATTCGCGCAGGACTCAACGCTCTTGCCGCCCGCCGTAGCGGCGAGCCAGACCGGAGCCGCCGCGGTCAGGGCTGTCACCGCGAGCACAGCGATCAGCCAGCCGCGAACAGTGCGGAACTTGGTCCATTCCGCCCGCAGCAGCTGGCCGAAGCCATCCCGGCCGGCAGGCTGCGCGGACTGATAGCGCGGGATTGTCGTGGTCATCGTCCCGGCTCCGTAGTCGCCTCAGTGACCGGTGCCGGCGCCTGGCCGGCCGCCTCGAGCGCCTGCCCGTGGAACTGCACGCTGTCTCTGGTCAGCTCCATGTAGGCCTCTTCGAGTGTCGCCCGGTGCGCGGCCAGGCCGGAGAACGGCACGGCCTGGCTGCCGAGCAGGGCGGCGATGCGGTCGGCGGCGAGCCCGGACACGGCGAGTACGTCGTGTCCGGTCACCGCCACGGTGCCGCCCGCGCGCGTGAGCACCGTGGTGGCCTGCGCACGCGCTGAGGTGTGCAGCATCACCCGGTCCGCGGAGGCCGCGGTGAGGAGCACGGCCACGCTGGTGTCCGCGAGCAGCCGGCCGCGGCCGATCACGACCAGGTGGTCGGCGTTGTCCTGCAGTTCGCTCATCAGATGGCTGGAGACCAGCACGGCCCGGCCCTCAGCGGCAAGCGAGCGCAGCAGCTCGCGCATCCAGATAATGCCCTCGGGATCGAGGCCGTTGAATGGCTCGTCGAACATCAGCACGGGAGGGTCGCCCAGCATGGCCGCCGCGATCCCCAGCCGCTGGCGCATGCCGAGCGAGTACCCGCCTGCCCTGCGCCGGGCGGCGCTCTCCAGCCCGGCCAGCCCGATGACCTCGTCGACGCGGCGGGCGCCCAGGCCCTGGGAATGCGCCAGCCACAGCAGATGGTCGCGCGCCCGCCGGCTGGGCTGCAGGGCGTCTGCGTCCAGCAGCGCGCCGATGTGACTCAGCGGGTGCCGCAGGCTGGCGTACCGCTGGCCGCCGACGAGAGCGCTGCCCTCATCGGGTTCGTCCAGGCCGAGGATGACCCGCATGGTCGTGGACTTGCCCGCGCCGTTCGGCCCGACGAATCCGGTGACCTCGCCCGGGGTCACCGTGAACGTGAGCCCGTCTACCGCAATAGCGGGGCCGAACCGCTTCCGGAGCCCGCTGACCTGGATAGTCGCTTCCATAGTGGTCAGGCTAGGGACGAGTGCCTGTCGCCGGCGTCCCGCGCGGGAAGCGTCTTCGCCCGCCGATGCGGGTGAGTGCCGGCCGCTGGCATCACTCCTGCGGGGGACGCGACCGGGCTGCTGGTCCCGGCCCAGGGGACGCCACGGGGCCGGTGACCGGCGACAATGACCTCATGAACGCTGGGCCGGATTACTGGCAGCGGCTCGCCGGCAAGCCCTGGGCGGCGCCGCTCCGGCGGGCGGCCGCGGCTCCGCATGCCCCCGTCACCGGCTGCCTCGTGCTGGGCATCCTGGCCCTGCTCCAGGCTTATCTCCAGCGCGCGGAGGGGGCGCCCGACCCCATTCCCGGCGGCCCTGTTCCGGGAGCTTCAGTCCCGGCGGCCGTGACGATCCTGCTGGCCGCCGCCACCACCCTTCCGCTCGGCTTGCTGTGGTCGCAGCCGCGGGCGGCGGCCGTGATCATTGCCGCCGCGAGCCTGATCTCGGCCGGGCTGACCGACGCCTTCACGGTCGCGGGCGCCGTCGCGCTGCTGATCGCGCTCGGCCGGCTCGGGCATCGCGGTCCCCAGCTGCTGGCCGCGGGGTTGTGCGCGGCCTTTGCCGTGCTGGCGCTGGCCCGGTCATCCGGCCATGACGCCGCCCTGGTCCCGGTGCTGCTGGCGGCCTGCACTCCGCTGGCCGCGTGGGCCGGGTACGCCCGGCGCGCCCGGAGCGAGCAGGAGGCCCGCAGCGCCGAGAGCGAGGCGATCGCGGGCACGCTGCTCGAGCACACCGCGCGCGGTGAGCGAGCCCGGATCTCCCGCGAGCTGCACGACGTGGTCGCGCACCACATTTCCATGATCGCCGTGCAGGCGGAGACCGCCCGGCTCACCACGCCGGGCATGCCGGCCGCCGGGGCGCAGCGCCTGTCCGCCATCGGCGACACCGCCCGGTCGGCGCTGACCGAGATGCGCCGGCTGCTCGGCGTGCTGCGCGAGGACACCGGTGCCGACCGTGCCGCAGACCGGCAGCCGCAGCCCGGGCTGCGCTCAGCTTAACGAGCTGCTCGACGAGGCCAGGGACGCCGCAGGCAGCGGAGCCCGGCTGATCGTCAGCGGCTGGCAGCGCCCGCTCGATCCCGGCGTCGAGCTGGCCGCCTACCGGATCATCCAGGAGGCGCTGACCAACTCGCGCCGGCATGCGCCCGGTGCGGCCGTCGATGTCGAGCTCCGGTACGACGCGAGCGAGCTGCACCTGCGCGTCCGCGACAACGGGCCCGGTCCTGCGGCCGGCAGCGCGCCGCCCGGCGGCCACGGCCTGCTCGGCATGCGGGAGCGGGCCGCCGCGGCCGGCGGGACGCTGCGGGCGGGCCGGGCGCCCGGCGGCGGATTCCTGATCGAGGCCAGCCTGCCCGCGACAGCAGAGGAGACCGCGGCATGACGGCCGGACCGGTTCGCATCATCGTGGCCGACGACCATCAGGTCGTGCGCGGCGGGCTTTGCCGCGCTGCTGGACACCCAGCCTGACTTCACCGTGCGTCGGCACCGCCTGCGATGGCGCCGAGGCAGTGCGGCTGGCCCGCGACCTGCGCCCGGATGTGGTGCTCATGGACGTCCGGATGCCCGGCACCGACGGCATCGAGGCGACCAGGCAGCTCGCCTCCGGCCCGCCGGACGGGCCGCGGATCCTGATCCTGACCACGTTCGACCTCGACGACTACGTCTACGACGCGCTGCGGGCCGGTGCGAGCGGCTTCCTGCTCAAGGACGTCACCGCCGAGCGGCCTGTTCGATGCGGTCCGCGTGGTCGCCGCGGGCGAGGCGCTGCTCGCGCCAACCGTCACCCGGCGCCTGATCAGCGAGTTCGCCCGGCTGCGGCCCGCCCCGGCGCCGCCGCCCGGGTCGCGGGGGCGTCCCGCTCGACACGCTCACGCCGCGGGAGACCGAGGTGCTGCAGCCTGGTTGCCGAGGGGCTGTCGAACCCGCAGATCGCCGTCCGGCTGGTGGTGACCGAGGAGACGGTCAAGACGCACGTGAGCCGGGTCCTGCGCAAGCTGGGCCTGCGCGACCGCACGCAGGCCGTCGTTGCGGCCTACGAGTCGGGCCTGGTTGTTCCCGGATCGGCCGGTCCGTCCGGCGAGTCCCGCTGACGATCGCGGCACGGCCCGGTGCGATCTGGGACGCTAGGTCCTGATGACTACCGAACCTGCCGACGACGACGAGACAGGCGGTGACGAGAGGGGCGACGGCCTGCCCGGCGTCCAGCGGCTGCTGGCCCTGTCCGACGGCGTCGTGGCCATTGCCCTGACCCTGCTGGTCCTGCAGCTCCGGGTGCCGTCGGTCGCCGCGGTCAGCAATCCGAAGGCGGCCGGTGATCTGGCCACGCAGCTGGGCAAGGACGCGGACCAGTTCGCCAGCTACGTGATCTCCTTCTACGTGATCGCTCAGTTCTGGCTGGTCCACCACCGGGTGTTCCGCCAGATCGCGGGCCAGCGGGAGAGCCTCGCCTGGTGGAACTTCGCGTTCCTGTTCACCATCACGATCATGCCGTTCACCAGTGATCTGCTCGGCCAGTACTCCGACAATCCCCTCGCCGTCACGATCTTCGCGCTGAACCTGCTCGCCGCCAGCCTGGCGACCCAGGCGACGATGGTCCTCGGCCGCCGCAGGCACCTGCTCAAGGCAGGCGTCAGCATGCGGCAGCTCAAGGCCGACCGGGCGCGCGCTCTGGCGAGCATTCTCGTGATCGCGGTCTCTGTCGGCCTTGCCTGGCACAGCACCAGCGCGGCCATGTACTGCTGGCTGCTGCTGGCAGTCGCGCCGGTGGCGGCGGAACGCCTGTCCCGGCGCTACCTGGCGCCGGAAGCCGGCAGCGGCAGCAAGAACGACCCGCCTGCTTAGCGGCCGGCCAGCAGCGCCGCCACCGCGGCCTCCGCGGCCGCGTCAGCAGGCAGCACCGGCGGCACCGGCGGCACCGGGGGCAGGCCCAGGTCGGCCTCGTAGCGGCTGATCAGCCGCGGATCAATGTAGGCGGACCTGGCCACCGCCGGGGTATCGCCGAGCCAGTCGGCGACGCCGCGCACGCTGGCACTGATCACCCTGGCGGCGGCGCGGGCCGTGGCCGGCGGCTCCGCGTTCGCGAGCAGGAGCGCCATGAGGACGGTCGCGTTCCAGGTCCGGAACTCCTTGGCGGTGAAGTGACCGTCGGCCCGGCGGGCGATGTACGCGCTCACGTCATGCGAGTGCAGCGGATGCCAGCCACGGGTGTCGGTGAAGGCGAACAGCGCCTCGGTACTGCTGTCGCTGCGGGCCAGCGCGCGCACCGTGGCCAGCACCGCCGGGTCGGTGACGGTGATCGCCCGGCGCTTCCCCTCCTTGGCGACGTAGTCGAATACAGCCCGGTCGCGCCCCAGGCTGACATGCCGCTTCTCGAGCGTCGACACGCCGTAGTGGTGGTCGAGCTCGGCGTACCGCTCGCCGCCGATGCGGAACAGGCCGAGGTCGATCAGCCGGACCGCGCTGGCGGTGACGCGGTCCCGGTCCAGGGCCCGGTGCCGCAGGTCGCGCAGAGTCGCGGTGCGCAGGCCGGGCAGCGCGCCGGCGAAGCGCAGCATGTGGTCGAACTTCTGCGCGTCGCGCTGCTCCCGCCAGAGCTGGTGATACCGGTACTGCGTCCGTCCCCTGCTGTCCACGCCCGTCGCCTGGATGTGGCCGAGCGGATCCGGCGAGATCCACACGCTGGTCCAGGCCGGCGGGATGGCCAGCGCCCGGATGCGGGCCAGCTCGCTGGCGTCGGTGATCTCGGCGCCTGCCGGGTCCAGGTAGCGCGCAGGGTCTTCGGGCCCGTCTCCGGCCCGCTCGCGGCGGATGCCCGGAGCTCGCGGGTCGCTGCGGGTGAGCCCGTCGACGGCGGCCGGGTCGCTCATCACACCACGTTATCGTCAGCGGCCGGTGAAGATCGGGGCGCGGCGCTCGATGACGGCCGCCAGGCCCTCGCGCGCGTCGGCCGTCCCGGACAGCTCCGAGACCGTGCGCGCCTCCTCAGGCAGCTGCGCCTCGACCCGGCTGCCGAGACCAGACCACACCAGCCGCTTCGAGGCGCCGAGCGCCCTGGTGGCACCGGCGGCCAGCGACCGCGCCAGCGCCAGGGACTCGGCGGCCAGCGCATCGTCCGGGACGACCCTGGTGATCAGGCCGATCTCGAGCGCCTGCGCCGCGCTCAGCACCGGGTTGGTCAGGATGATCTCCATTGCCTTGCGCAGGCCCACCAGCAGCGGCAGCGTCACCGACGTGCCCGCATCCGGCGCCATCCCGACCCTGGTTGCCCCGGCCAGGAACCGGGCCGACTCCGCCGCGATGACGAGGTCGCTCGCGCATACCAGGCCGAAGCCGCCGCCTCCCGCCGCATAGCCGTGCACCGACGCGATGACCGGCACCTGCAGCGCCAGCAGGCCCGCCGTGCAGGACTGCAGCCAGGCGGTCGCCTCGCGCAGGTAGTCAGGCAGCGCGGTGCCCTTGCTGGCGAACGTCTTCACGTCTCCCCCGGCGCAGAAATTCGGTCCCTCGCCGGTCAGCAGCAGCACCCGCAGGCCAGGCTGACCGTGTGCCGTCAGCACGGCCTCGTGCAGCGCGCGGAGGAACTCGACGCTCATGCCGTTGGACGCCTCGGGCCGGTTCAGCCGCAGCCGCCCGACGCCGTCATCGTCGAGGTCGAGCAGCGCCATCCCGTCACTGATCAGCTTGTGGGCCACGATGAGCTCCTCCGGGTGTCCAGGTGCCTGACCTCATTTTTTAAGGCACATTAGACTACGCTGACCCGATGGACCTCGGGCACGCGGGCGCGCGGGTCATCGTCACCGGCAGCGGCGCCAACATCGGCCGCGGGATCGCGCTGGGCTTCGCCGCCGAGGGCGCGCGCGTCCTGATCACCGACATCGACGGCCCGCAGGCGGCCGGGGTCGCCGATGCGGCGGCAGCGGCAGGTGCGGCAGCCGTCGAGTACGTGACTGCCGACCTGACCGAGCCGGAGGCGGCCGCGGCCGTCGTCGGCCGCGCGGTCGGCGAGTGGGGCGGCGTCGACGTCCTGGTGAACAACGCGGGCTGGAGCAGGCCCGGCTTCTTCGCCGAGCAGACCGACCGCGCCCTGTGGCAGCAGACGATCGAGGTGAACCTGTACACCGCGTACGCCTGCACGCAGGCGGTGCTCGGCCCGATGCGGGCAGGCGGCGGGGGCGCGGTCGTGTTCATCTCCAGCGACTCCGCGTTCGGTGCCATCCGGCAGGGCATCTACGGCAGCACGAAGGCGGGGCTGATCGCGCTCGCCCGCACGATCGCGCGCGAGCAGGGCCGGCACGGCATCCGCTCCAACGTGGTGGCGCCGGGCCTCGTCATCCCGGACGAGGACGAGCCGGTCGGCCCGCACAGCGTCTGGGCGGACGGCCGGGACGCGCTCTTCACGCCGGAGCAGACCGACTACGTGCTGCGGACGCAGCCGCTGCGGCGTCTCACCACTGCCGCGGACATCGCCGGCGCAGTGCTGTGGATCTCCTCGCCGCTGGCCGCGCGGCAGGTAACCGGCCAGGTCATCGCCGTGGGCGGCGGTTCGTCGATGCCGTGACCGCGGTCCGGTCGTCCCGTTATTTAGGGAACGAGGCCGTCTCGGATCGCAGCCTAGGTTACGGTACGCCGTCGTCTCGGAATGAGGCGCTCATTCCGGACGCGCCCGTTCCGTAAGTTGCAGTCGTTCCGTCGCAAGCCGGGCGAGCCGGAACTTCTGCACCTTTCCGGTTGGCGTGGTCGGCAGGCTGGCCGCGTCGGTGAACAGGACGTGCCTCGGGACCTTGAACCGGGCCAGCTTGTCGCGGCACAGCGCCAGCAGCTCGGCCTCATCAACCGACGCGCCCGCCTCGGGCACGATCCAGGCGCAGCCGACGTCGCCCCAGCGCTCGTCGGCCACGGCGACGACGAAGGCCTGGCTGACACCCGGATGGCGGGTGAGCAGATCCTCGATCTCCTTCGGCATCACCAGCTCGCCGCCGCTCTTGTAGAGCTCCTTGCTCCGCCCGGTCACCCGCAGGTAGCCGTCGGGCTGCACGACGCCGAGATCGCCCGAGTACACCCAGCCATCGCGCAGTGCCTGCGCGGTCTCCTCCGGCTTGGCCCAGTAGCCGAGCATGTGCGTCGGGCCGGTGGAGACGAGCTCGCCCTCGGCGCCGGCCGGCAGCTTGTCCCCCGTCACCGGATCCACGGTCGCGTACACGCACAGGTCGCCATCCGGCAGGCCCGCCAGCGCCGGCCAGCTTGGGCCGCCCGACGGTGGCCGAGTGATACTCCAGCGGGTCCTCGGGCAGCGTCAGCGTCATCGCCCCGCCGCACTCGGTCATGCCGTAGCCGGTCGTGATCTCGGTGACGCCAAGGTCCGCCTGCACCTTCTGCCACAGCCAGACCGGCGCCGGCGCGGCGCCGGACAAGATGGCGAGCAGCGACGACAGGTCGTAGCTCTTCCGGTCCGGGTGCTCGAGCAGCGCGACTGTCATCGTCGGCACCGCGAGGATCTCGGTGGCCCGGTGCCGCTCGATGCCGGCGAAGTAGCCGGCGGGCGAGAACGCGGGCAGCGGGATGATGGCCCCGCCGGCGAACATCACCGACAGCAGCCCCTCGACGTAACCGAACATGTGGTAGCACGGCAGCGAGAACAGGATCCGGCGGCCGTCCTCGTAGGCGCGGGTAAGCGCGGAGGCATAGCTGGTCCGCAGCACCGCGTCGTGGGTCACGACCACGCCCTTAGGCGACCCGGTCGTGCCCGAGGTGTACAGGATGTCGCCAGGACTATCGGGCGTGATCGCGGCGGCATCCGCGCCGCCGGGATGCTCGCGCCCGAGCGCGGCCAGGCCCGCCACCGGCAGCACGCCGTCCCTGGCGCCGCCGCCGGTATCAAGCTGGACGACCGCGCGCAGGTCAGGCAGCCCGGTGGTCGGGCCTCGTTCCCAGCCTGGTGCTATCTCGTCCAGCATTGCCGGGTAGTCAAGCCCCGCGAAGCTTGTCATGGTCACCAGGACATTGCACTGCGACTGGCGCAGCACGTAGCCGAGCTCGGCCGTGCGGTACAGGTAGTTGAACGGGATGGCGACCGCGCCCGCCCGCGCGATCGCGAACTTCACCGGGACGAACTCCAGGTAGTTGGCCATCAGCATGCCGACCCGGTCGCCCGGCCGCACGCCGAGCGCCGCCAGCCCGTCAGCCAGCTCGGTCGCCCACGCGTCGATGGTGGCGTAGCTGGCCGTCTGCTCGTCGGTGATGACGAACGGGCGGTCGCCGTACTCGGCGGCCGATCGCCGCAGGAAGTCGCTGAGCGTGGCCGGGCTGCCAGACGGGGAACCGTGCCCGCAGGGCAGCTCGCCTGGCGTCGATGGACGGAATGCTGGTCTGAGTCGTCACGATGTCCCGCCCTGCCTGCGTCCGCCTGCTGGCGTACTCAGCCCGCAGGCGTGCCTTGAGTATCTTCCCGGCAGCCGACACCGGCAGCGCGCTGGCGAAGTCGATGCTGCGCGGGCACCTTGTAGGCGGCGATGCGGTCGCGGCAGTGCTCGCGGTCGAGTTCCGCCTCGGACTCGCGGCTCGGGCCCTCCCGGAGCACGACCACGGCGTGCACCTGTTCTCCCCAGGTCTGCATGCGGCACGCCGATGACCGCGCACATGCCCACGGCCGGGTGGCTGGCCAACGCCGCCTCCACCTCGGTGGAGTAGACGTTCTCGGCCCCGGTGATGATCATGTCCTTCATCCGGTCGACCAGGTAGATGAAGCCGTCGGCTCGCGACCCGCTCGCCGGGTGCGGCGCCGAACGCCAGCAGGCCGCCCGCGAGCCGCGCAACGCGGTGCCTGAACCCGGCCTTCGCGCGCCTGCGGGCGCCGAAGATAAGGCACGTTTCGCCCGGACGCGCTCGGGCAGCTGAGCGGACAACCTGAGTGAGGTAGGGATATATCGGCATGACTCTCCGTCGGGCGCCGTGGCGGACCGGTGAGCCTGGCTCGGGCTGCCAGCAGGCCGAGTTTAATCCAGATTCGAATTCGGCGGTAGGACCTGGCACCTCGTCGCGGGCAGGCGCATGACCGGCGGCAGCGGCTCGCAGCGGGCTGCGCCGGATGTCCGGGCGTTCGCGGCGATCTTCGATGCCCACGCGGCCCATCTGTTCGACTACTGCCGTTCCCTGCTTGGCAGCGCGGACGCGGCGGCCGGCGCCGCTGAGGCAACGCTGATCACCGCCAGCGCCCTGGCCCACCAGGTGCAGGACCCCAGCCGGATGCGGGCGTGGCTGCTGGCGCTGGCCCGCCGGGAGTGCCTGAGCAACGCGCCCGCGAGGGCGGAGCTGACCGGGCTCGGCCTGCCCCGCGTCCCGGCCGACGACGCCGACACTGATCCGCACGGCCTGGGCGCTGCCGCCCGGGCCGGCCTGTCAGCCGGCACACCGCGAAGTGCTCGACCTGCTTGACCGGCACGGCATCAGCCCGGACGACCTGCCCGCCGTCCTCGGAACCCCGCCCGGGCGGGCCGCTGACCTGGTCAGTGCCGCCCGAGGCGGGCAGGACCCGGCCGCGGAGGGTTCGGCGCTGTCCCTCGCCAGCCTGCCGCTTGCCAGCCTGCCCCGGGCGGTCTGGCAGGCATCGGCCCGGATGCTGCTCGATCCTGACCTGCGGCCGCAGCGGCAGGCTGTCATCGCCCGTTCGGGCCCCTTCCGGCCGGACGGCTTTCCGGGCCCGGCTGGACCGGCCGGAATGGCAGGCGGCTTCGGGCGCACGCGGCTCCGGCTGGCCGGGCTGGTGCTCATCCCGGCAGCCGCTGGCATCTCATTCGTCCTGTACTTCACCCTGGGGCGGGAGGGGCCCGTCCCGCGGCCGCTCGTCCCGCCGGCGGCTGCGCCGAGCCCGCCGGCCGTCGCGGTCGCCCGGCCCAGTGTCCCGGCCCGGCTGCCGATCGGCTCGCTGTTCCCGGCCCGGCACGCGCATCCGGTGCTGCCGCTGCTGCCCGCGCCCACGCCGTCGTCGGTCCCGACGTTGCCGCCGACGCGATCTCCGCGCCCGTCCTCGTCGGCGACGACCCCGGCGTTCTCGCCCCCGCCAAGCTCTGGGCCGCCCACCACCGGGCCACCGCCCTCGGCTACCCCGACGCCGTCACCGACTCCATCGCCGTCGCCGAGTCCGAGCCCGACGTCTTCTCCGACAGGCGGGGACTGACCGGGGCAGAAGCCGGCGGGGGCCATTCCGGGGCCCGCCGGAAAACTGGCAAAGGTTTGGTACTTCCGCTACCTTCGAGTAGGCCCTGCTTGAACTGCATAGTCAGGTAGCAGCAGGAGATTGGGATGGGGGAGCAGTGACGAGCCAGGCTGGGCAGTTGTCCCCGCTTCCGCTGGCACATCACTTGCCGCCGCAGATCGACCGCGACGCGTTCGCCGAGATGTTCGACGCGCATGCCCAGCACGTATTCGACTACTGCTGCGGCCTGCTCGGCGATCGCGCCAGGGCGGCCAGCGCGACGCAAGTGACACTGGTCGCCGCCCACTCGCTGAGCAGCCGCCTCCGCGACCGCGATCGCATGCGGGCCTGGCTGCTCGCCCTTGCCCGGCGGGAATGCCTGCCCGCCAGCCCGGAGCCCGGAGTCCCTCCCCCGCCTGACGCCGATCTGGCCGACGCGCTGGCCGTGGTGGGAGAGACCGACAGTGACGTGGCCGAGCCGGACACCAGCGTGGTCGGGGTGGCCGACATTGAGGCCGCTGGGCGGCTGACGGTACAGACCCAGTGGCTGGCGCTGACCGCCGACGAGCGCGAAGTACTCGACCTGACTTACCGGCACGCCGTTACTGGCGCCGACCTGGCCGCGGTACTTGGCATCGCGGCCGCGAGCGCGTCGGATCGGCTGGCGGCGGCGACGACCACGTTCTGCGCGGCGGTCGCGGCTGCTGACCTGCCGGACGGTGCTGATCTGGCGGACGGTGCTGATCTGGCGGACGGTGCTGATCTGGCGGACGGTGCTGATCTGGCGGACGGTGCTGATCTGGCGGACGGTGCTGATCTGGCGGACGGTGCTGATCTGGCGGACGGTGCTGATCTGGAGGACGGTGCTGATCCGGCGGACGGTGCTGATCCGGCGGACGGTGCCGATGGAGGACGGTGCTGACTGCGCGGACGGCTGCCGACTGCCGCCGGACGATGCCGAGGCCCAGGACGGTGCCGAGCTCAGGACGGTGCCAGTTCACAGGAGCCGCTCGGCGCTCAGGACAGTGCCGATGGCCAGGACAGTGCCGATGGCCAGGACGGTGCCGATGGCCAGGACGGTGCCGGTCTCCAGGACAGTGCTGATGCGCCGGCCGATGCGGAAGCGCCGGACGAGAGCCCGCTTGACCGGCTGCGTGCCCTGCCGCTGGCTGCCCTCCCGGCGTCCATCTGGCGGCGCACGGCCAGGTCCGTGCTTGACCCCCGGTTCCGTGTGGCGCGTGAGGCAATCGGCGCGCACGCCGGCAAGCTGGGACCGGACGGCTTCCCGGCCCTGCCCCAGGAACCGGCGCCGCCCTCCAGGCGGAAGCTGCTGCTCGCGTCGGCGATGCTGGCCGGGCTGCTGCTGTCCCCCGTCGCGGCCGGGGCAGCCGGCTACGCCGAATTCGCCGGGGTCGCGCACGCGGTCAGTCACCTGCACGGCGGCAAGACCGCAGCGCCCGCCGGGACACCTGTGACGACGTCGCCGCCCGGCTCGGCTCCGGCGCATTCGTCGCACCGGGCGAAGCCGAAGCCGCACCCCGGCACGAGTCTCACGCCCCATCCGACGGCAGGCGCCACCGTGCCGGTTCCGGGGACCTCGAAGTCATCCTCGCCGCGGCCGTCAAAGTCACCGACCCACAGCTTCTCCCCGCCGTCGTCCTCGCCGCCGACGACGACACCCACGCCGACGCCGACCCCGACACCCACTCCGACCCCGACGTCGTCTCCGTCGACGTCGCCGTCAGACGCGAGCCTGACCGTCATTCTCGGCAGCCTCGGCGCGGCGCTCGGACTGCTGCCCTAACCTGACCCGTGATCTCGTAAGATCGCAAGGCTTATAGGCCGCGCGATCTTACCAGTTAACGGCCTGACGCCATGCCGTCTGGCTCGGCGTCAGCGCGCGGCCTCGAAGATGGCGGCGACACCCTGGCCGCCCCCGACGCACATCGTCTCCAGCAGGTAGCGCCCGTCGCGCCGGCGCAGCTCGCGCAGGCCGGTGGCCAGGATCCGGGCGCCAGTCGCGCCGATCGGGTGACCGAGCGAGATGCCCGAGCCGTTCACGTTGAGCTTGTCCGGATCGTTCCACCCCCAGCCTGCCAGCACGCCGAGCACCTGGGCGGCGAACGCCTCGTTGAGCTCGACCAGGTCCATCGCGCCGAAGTCCAGCCCGGTCCGGGCGAACAGCCGGGCCACCGCCGGCACCGGGCCGATGCCCATGGTGGCGGCTCGCACCCGGCCGCGGCCCAGCCGACGAGATAGCCGAGCGGCTCCAGGTCCAGTTCCGCGAGCTTGTCCTCGGCGACGACCAGGCAGGCCGCGGCGGCGTCGTTCTGCTGGCTGGCGTTGCCAGCGGTCACCGTGCCGCCGGGCATGATGGCGCGCAGCTTGCCCAGCGACTCGGCCGTTGAGTCCGGCCGCACGCCCTCGTCCCTGCTGACCGTCACCGGGTCGCCGCGGCGCTGCGGTACCTCGACCGGCACGACCTCGTCGTCGAACAGGCCCGCGGACCAGGCGGCTGCCGCGCGCTGGTGGCTGCGGGCCGCGTACGCATCGGCCTCGTCCCGGGTGATGCCGAACTGCCCGGCCACGTTCTCCGCGGTCTCGATCATCCCGGAGATCTTGCCGAACCGCCATTCCGGCTGGGAGCGTTCCCGGCCGCGGTCCAGCCGGTCGTACAGGAACTGGTTCCCCGAGCGGGCACCCCAGCGAACCGAGGTGGTGTAGTACTCGACGTTGCTCATGCTCTCGACGCCGCCGGCGAGCACGACGTCCGCGGCGCCGGTCTGCACCATCATCGCCGCCGTCACGATGGCCTGCAGCCCGCCGCCGCAGCGCCGGTCGAGCTGGAAACCGGGCACGCTCACCGGCAGGCCGGCCTCCAGCGCCGCCCACCGCCCGATGCACGGGGCCTCGCCGCTCGCATACGACTGGGCGAAGCTGACATCCTCGATGCGGTCCGGGTCGATGCCGGTCCGGGCCAGGACGGCCTTGATGGCGGTGGCGGCCAGGGTCTCGACGGGAACGGCGCGAAGGCTGCCGCCGAAGGTACCCACCGGGGTCCGCATCGGGGCGACAATCGCGGCTCGGCGCGTGGTCATTGACACTCCTTCTCCAGAGCCTGCCTGTAGTCGGGATGAGCGATGGCCAGCATGCGCTCGCGCCGCTGTGCCAGCGTGCGGCCGCGCAGGTCGGCACTTCCATACTCGGTTACGATCACGCCCGCGTCAGCACGGGACTGGCTGGCCGGCCCGCTGAGCCTGGCCACGATCCGGCTCGCGGATCCGGCCGTCGAGGGCAGGGCGATCACCGGAACGCCGCCGTCGGACCTGGCGGCGCCGCGCAGGAAGTCGGTGGCGCCGCCCACTGCGCCGACGTACCGGCCGGCGGCGGTCTCGGCATTGACCTGTCCGGTGAGGTCGACCTCGAGAGCGGAGTTGATCGCGACCAGCCGGTGCTGCGCAGCCAGCACGGCGGGGTCGTGGGTGTAGCGGGTGTCGCGCAGCTGAACCGACCGGTCGGCGGCGGCCAGGTCGAGCAGCCGCCGGGTGCCGAGCAGGAACCCGGTGACGGTCAGTCCGGCATCCGTGCTCTTCCGGGCGCCGGTCACGACGCCCGCCTCGATCAGCTCGGCGACGGCATCGGTGATGACGCCCGAGTGGATGCCGAGATCGCGATGCCCGCGCAGGCGGCTGGCCACCGCCGACGGGATGGCGCCGATGCCGAGCTGAATCGTCGCGCCGTCCGGGACCAGTGCGGCGACGTGCCCGGCGATCGCGTCCTCGGTGCCGCGGCCCGGCGGCTGCGGGTAGGCGGCAGGCGGCCGGGAGACCGGCACCAGCACGTCGATCTCATCGCGGCGCAGCCTGCGGTCGCCGGCCACGTCGGGCATCTGGTCATTGACCTCGGCGATCACGGTCCGGGCGCGGCCGATCAGGGTGGCGGTGTAGTCGGCGCCGGCGCCAAGCCCGAAACTGCCATCCGGTGCCGGCGGCGGCAGCGACAGGAACAGCACGTCGGCCGCCAGCGGTCCGTTGCTGAGCAGCCGCGGCAGGTCGGAGTAGTGGGACGGCAGGATGCGGAGCGCTCCGGCCGCAGCCAGGGTCCGGTTGGCCGCGGCCCCGGAGTAGGAGATGAAGGTCAGGTAGTCGCAGGTCTCCGGCCGGACCGCAGCCGAGCTGGAGATTCCGGTGAAGCAGCGCACCCCGCCCAGGCGGCTGCGCTGCGCGGCAAGCGCCTCGGTAAGTGTGAGTGGCTCAGCGCAGCCCTGGCCCCAGACCACCAGGTCACCGGGCCTGATGTAGCTGGCCAGATCCAGCGAGCTGACGTCGGGGATCTCGGTCGTCACCGAGCGGGTCTCCGCGTCACGATGGGCAGTTTAATCCGGGTTAAGGCAGGTCGCGAGGCCGGGCCCGGGCTCACGCGAGCACGGCGGCGAACCGCCAGTCGAGCACATCGCGCTCGCCGGCTCGCGCAACGGAGCGCAGCTGCACCAGGCCGCCGCCGTCGGGGAGGTAGTCGACCTGCTCGACCGTGATCGTGCTGCGCAGCGTGTCGTACTCGCGGACCGGGGCCAGATGCTCGCAGCCGTGCCAGGCGGTGACGGTGACCAGGGCGGGCAGCGCACGGGCAGCCTGGGTCAGTGCCAGCCCGATGGTGTGCCCGCCGTAGACGAGACGCTCGCCGCCGGCCGCCTGCGCGTCGTGGTGCACGGCCGCGATATTGAGCGTGAGCCGGGCCAGCTCCGGAGCGCTCGACACCACGTCACCGCCCGCGACCTCGAACTGCTGGCCCGCGTGCAGATCGGCCGGATGCGGCCCGGGCGCCCCGAAGGCGTCCAGCTGCCAGCCGCTGACGACCGCGCCGAGGTCGCCGGTCACGTCGTGGCCGACGACGTCCAGGTTGTCCGGCGTGGCCAGTCTGCGCCGACTGGTCGCGCAGCGGCAGCATCGCGCACCGCCAGAAGTCCAGGACCGGCTGGCCGTCCTGGTCGGCCGTCGTGATCCGCAGCGCGGCCAGCCCGGTCGGAGCACGGCCCTCGCGGGGCTGATTCTGCCGCAGGGCGACGACCTCGGTGACGGTGCGCAGCGTGTCCCCGATGAGCGGCAGCCGCCGGAAGGCCAGGCCGCGGTAGAACAAGTTGGCCCTGACGTGCTGCGTGACGACGGTCGACTGGCCGATCGCGACGTCCCAGACCAGGCCGGGCGGCGCGAGCGGGCCGCCGCCGGTGACCGTCCGGCACAGCTCGTGGTCGAGCGTCAGCGCCAGCCGGTTCCCCGTGATGGCCTGGTGCGCAGCGGCGAGGCCCTCGGTTAGCGTAAGTGCGGGCGCGCCGGTGAACTGCTGGCCGACGGCCAGCTCGTCGAAATAAGGGCCCTGGCCAGCCTGCATCGGATTCCCCCTAAGAGAAGATGTGACGGGAACGTGGCGGTAAGCGCCTCGGCAGCTCCAGGGAGCGCAGAGTGGGTCTTTCTGAGGAAGAGCGGGCGGTCGTCAGCACGGTGGCGGAATTCGTGGACCGCGAGGTCCGGCCGGTCGCGCGCGATCTTGAGCATGCTAACGAGTATCCCGAGAAGCTCATCGCCCAGATGAAGGCCCTCGGCATTTACGGCCTGGCCATCGGCGAGCCGTACGGGGACGCGCCGGTGTCCACGCCGTGCTACGCCGAGGTCACGGCCGAGCTGGCCCGCGGCTGGATGAGCCTGGCCGGGGCGATGGGCGGTCACACGGTGGTGGCGAAACTACTGCTGACCTTCGGCACCGACGAGCAGAAGGAGCGCTACCTGCCGAGGATGGCGACCGGCGAGATCCGCGCGACCATGGCCCTGACCGAGCCCGGCGGCGGGTCTGACCTGCAGGCGATGACGACCGTCGCGCGCCCGCACGGGGACGGCTATCTGGTGAACGGGTCGAAGACCTGGATCACGAACGCCCGCCGCTCGCAGCTCATCGCGCTGCTGTGCAAGACCGACCCGACGGCGGCACCGCGCCACCGCGGCATCAGCATCCTGCTGGTCGAGCACGGGCCGGGCCTGGTTGTCTCGCGCGACCTGCCGAAGCTCGGGTACAAGGGCGTGGAGAGCTGCGAGCTGTCGTTCACCGACTACGCCGCCCCGGCTGAGGCGGTGCTCGGCGGCGTGCCGGGCCGCGGCTTCGCCCAGATGATGAAAGGCCTGGAGATCGGCCGCATCCAGGTGGCGTCGCGGGCGGTCGGCGTCGCGCAGGCCGCGTTCGATGACGCGCTGCGGTATGCGCAGGAGCGGGAGAGCTTCGGCCAGCCGATCTGGAAGCACCAGCAGGTCGGTGCCTACCTCGCGGACATGGCGACCAAGCTGACCGCCTCCAGGCAGCTGGTGCAGTTCGCTGCCGAGCGCTATGACGCCGGCGAGCGATGCGACATGGAGGCCGGGATGGCAAAGCTGTTCGCTTCCGAGGCCGCCATGGAGATCGCGCTGAACGCGGTGCGGATCCACGGCGGCTACGGCTACTCGACCGAGTTCGACGTGGAGCGCTACTTCCGCGACGCCCCGCTGATGATTGTCGGCGAGGGCACCAACGAGATCCAGCGCAACGTCATCGCGCAGCAGCTAGTGTCGCGCGGCGGTCTCGGCCGCTAGCGCCGGCCAAATCTATAATTGACTCGTGGCTAGAAAACCTGCGGGTGAGGACTCCGGCTCCAAGTCCGCGCGGACCAGGGAGCGCATCCTGGATGCGGCCGCCCATGTGCTGAGCCGGACGGGCTATGCCGGCACCCGGCTGACTGACGTGGCCGACCAGGCGGAGATCCAGGCGCCGGCGATCTACTACTACTTCCAGTCCCGCGACGACCTGATCGAGGAGGTCATGTGGACTGGGATCGCCCGGATGCGAGACCACATCGCCCACGTGCTCGCCGGACTGCCAGCCGGCGCGGACCCGCTCGAGCGCATCGACGCCGCGGTCGAGGCGCACCTGCGCTACGCCCTGGAGATCTCGGACTACACGACGGCGTCCATCCGCAATGCCGGCCAGGTACCTGACGCGATCAGGATCCGCTACAGCGCCGAGGCCGCGAGATACGGCGAGCTGTGGCGCGCCCTGCTGGGCGAGGCCGAGAGCGCCGGCCTGCTCCGGCCTGACCTGGAGCCGATGGCGGCCCGGATGCTCGTGCTCGGCGCGCTCAACTGGGCGGCCGAATGGTGGAACCCGCGCCGCGGCTCGCTGGACGGCGTCGTGCGCACGGCGCAGTCGCTCGTCAGGCACGGCCTCGCAGCCACGGACACTGGTACTGATGCCAGCGCGCCGCCCGCGCGGCGTAAGGCCGTGGGCGCGGCTCCCTAGCTACGGCAGGCCGGCCGGGACCCGCTCCTCGTCCGGCCGGAGCTCGGGGAACTCCTCGAGCTCGTCCCAGCCGAGATCAGCCGTCACGACATCCGGCCCGAACTCCAGCTGCCCGTCCGCCGCCGGGCGGCGCCGGCTCGGGATCGGGGCCGTTACCGCCGCCTCCTCCGCCGCCGCCGCCGTGACCGGAACTGCCAGCCGCGAAGAGCCCGCCCCAGGCGCCCAGCCCGGCGCCCACCACCGGGAATACGAGGAGGACGAGCAGATAGCCGGCCGCGGCCCGGCTGAAGCTCATCTCAAAGGCCGACACGAAGCCGGGGGCCATGCTGGTGCCTCTGGCGGGGGTGAGCACATCGCCGGGCAGAGTCCACTGAATGCTGTTAGCTGTGTGCGGCAGCAGCACGATGGTGGCGAGGCCGAGTACCGAGACGAGCAGGGCAGCCGCGACACCGACGCAGACGCCGGCGGCGACTCCCTGCCGCGCGCGCACCTCGGTCAGCGGCAGATTGCCCTCCCGGCGCGCACAGCGCCGGGCGGCTGCGGCCGCGGCCCGCACGGCTGCGAGCAGCACCAGGATCACCGCGGCGATCTTCGCCATGCCGTACAGGCCTTCCAGCCATTCGTTCCTGACATGGACGTAGTTCATCAGCGGCCGCAGTGCGTACACGGCGATGCCAAGCGCGACGCCCGCGCCGGTGCCGATGGCGAGCGTGGCCGGCTACGCCGGCGGCCGCTCGGCGGTGACCGCGAGCAGCCCGCCGATGTACGCGCCGATGACGAGCAGGAAGACGACCTCGCCCGCCCAGAGGCCGGCGAGCGATATGCCGGCGAGCGGCTTGCCGGGAAGGCCCATCTCGAACTGCTCGACGTGACCCTTCAGCAGGATCAGCGCGAACACGGTGGCATAGCCGCCTGCCCGCAGAAGCGCCGGAGCCCAGCCGGCCCGCACTGGCCCGAACCGGCGCCGGACCCCGACGGGAAGCGCGGTCAGCAGCAGCACGATCGCGACCACATCGACGCGGCCGATGAGCGTCGCCAGATTGCCAGGCGCACCCGGCCAGGCGGCCCACGCCAGCACGACGGCAGCTACCGCCGACCCCAGCCAGTACCTGATCGTGCGTGGCATCCGGGCCTCCCTACCATCAGCCACACCTTTGCAGGTTCCAGGTTAAAGCAGGCTGTCCACCTGATGAACGTCTCCGCAGGGGACATTCAGCGCCGCGTGGTGCTGGCGGATCGCTTCCTCGTCCGGGCCCTCGAGCAGGCAGTACACCTTGCCGTCGGCATTGTGGAACAGCTCAACCTGCCGGACGCCGAACTCGTCGGTCGCCCCGTCGCGCGTTCCCTGGGCGATCTGGTCGATCGCGTCCTGCGGGAGCCTGAGGTCATCGTGGTAGTCCATGAACCTGGGCATCTCGGACCCTCCCCTAGCTAGAGATTCTCCCGCCGCTACTTTCCACCCCTGCCGTGCCGTTGTCTACTGGCCCGGCGGTTTCGTCACTGCCGCATCCGGGTATCGAAAGGGTGTTCGACTGGTGAGGTGAGCGCACGTGAAAGGTGATCGCGTCGAGATCGTCGTCGATATTGGCGACGGCACCCGTGCTTACGAGGTAATCGCGACACGCGCCGGACGGCGCATCGAGATCACGAACCGCCGCGGACTGGTGGAAGTGAGCGAGGTGACGCGCACCGGCACGCCGGTCAGGACCGCCAGGTTCATGGCAAGCCGGATCATCTCCCTGGTGGAGTTCCCGGCCGGGCATTGATGACCCGGTCCGGTGTGATCCCGAATCGCTCGGCGCGCTCGCACCCGTTGTCGAGCCAGTCCAGCTGGCCGGGCGCGTGCGCGTCAGTGTCGATAGCGAACTCGCACCCTGCGTCCGCGGCAAGCCGCAGCAGCCGGTCCGGCGGGTCCTGACGCTCCGGGCGGCAGTTGATCTCGACGGCGACGTTGTGCTCCCGGCACGCGGCGAAGACCACCTCGGCGTCGAACGCGGACTCCGGCCGGCCCGGCCGAGCACCATCCGGCCGGTGCAGTGGCCCAGCACATCGACGTGCGGGCTGGCGATCGCGGCGACCATGCGCGGCGTCATCTCGGCCGCCGGCATGCGCAGCTTGGAGTGCACGCTCGCGACGACGACATCAAGCTGGCCGAGCAGGTCATCACGCTGGTCGAGAGCACCGTCGTCGAGGATGTCGACCTCGATCCCGGACCTGATGCGGAACGGGGCAAGCTCGGCATTGAGCCGGGCGATGAGCTCCAGCTGCTCCTCAAGCCGCTCCGCTGACAGTCCGTTCGCGACAGTCAGCCGGGGCGAGTGGTCGGTCAGCGCGATCCACTCATGTCCGAGGTCGCGGGCGGCCTCGGCCATCTCGATCGGCGGACTGCCGCCGTCGGACCAGTCCGAGTGGGTATGGCAGTCGCCGCGCAGCGCCGCGCGCAGGCCGGTGCGCTCGGCGGGCACCGCCTCCTCCAGCAGCCGGGTCAGGTAGGCAGGCTCGTCGCCGCCCAGCGCCTGCTCGATGACCGCCGCCGTCGCCGGGCCGATGCCGGGCAGCGCGGTCAGCGTGCCCGTGCCGACTCGCTCGGCCAGCTCGCCGGCCGGCAGGTCAGTCACCACCTGGGCGGCCCGCCGGAACGCCCGCACCCGGTACGTCGGCGCGCTTGCGCGCTCCAGCTGGAACGCGATCTGCCGCAGCGCCGTCGCCGGATTCATGATCTGATCCTCCCCCACCGAGCATTCCTCCCGATTTAGCCGGTGTTAGCCATTGCCTTTCGCGGCGGCCTCGGCGATGTTGGTGGCGGGCCGACACATAGGAGAAATCATGCCGGATCGTCGCACAGCTACGGTGCCAGAAACCGCGCAGACTGAGGCCACCGACCTCCAGCCCGACGCGATCGGGCCAGCCCAGGACACGGTCATCGGCATGGCCAACGCCGCTCCGGCGGTGTCGGTCGGGCTCACTTTAGCCGCGCTCGCCGCTGCCGCTGCCTACGCCGTCGGGCCGATCATCATCCTGACAAGTCCTCGGCCTCGCTGGCTTCAGGTCCGCACGGACGGGCCCGGCGCTGGTGCCGGGGCGCGGCCGGGGCGGCCCCGGCCTGCCGGGTCAGCGGACCCCGCCGCAGCAGTGCCCCGCACACGGCGGCACCGCCGGCGAAGATTCCCGCCGTCCACCAGAATGCGGTCGTGTAACCGTGCACCTCCGCGGCGGCCTGGAGCGCTGCCCGCGATGAGGGTGACGCGGCGAGGGCGCGGGTCAGGTGGCTGGTGAAGTAGACAGCGGCCGCACCGGTGGCGATGGTGTTGAGCAGCGCGGTACCGATGGAGCCGCCTAGCTGCTGGCCGACATTGAGCGTGGCCGAGGCCACGCCGGCGTCGGCTCCCGCTACGCCGAAGGTTCCGGTGTTCATCGACGGGGGCATCGACAGGCCGATGCCGGCCCCGGTGACCAGAAGCGGGCCGAGTACCGCGGATACATACCCGGAGTGCACGCCGATCCGGGTGAGCCACGCCATCCCCGCCGCAGCGATCAGCATGCCGAACCCGACCAGCGGCTTCGGTCCGATGCGGGGCATCAGGACGATGTTGGAGATCTGGGCGAAGGTCATGACCATGGCGATCGTCGGCAGGAACGCAACGCCTGTGATCACCGGGGAGTACCCCAGAACCGTCTGCAGGTAGTAGGTGAGGAACAGGAAGATGCCGAACATGGCGGCCCCGATGATCAGCACCGCCAGGTACGCGCCGCCGCGGTTCCTGTCCAGCACCACCCGCGGCGGCAGCAGCGGATTCGGTGCGCGAGTCTGCCAGGCGGCGAAGGCGGCGAGCAGAGCGACGCCAGCGGCCAGGAAGCCCCAGGTCGACGGCGCGTGCCAGTTGCGGGTCGCGGCGTTGGAGAACCCGTAGACCAGGCAGAACATCGACCCGGACACGAGCAGCGCGCCTATCACGTCCAGCCGCGCGCGTGCTCCGGCCGGACGCCCGCCGGCCAGGAAGACCACGGCACCGGCCGCCGCCACGGCAGCGAAAACCAGGTTCACGTACAGGCACCAGCGCCAGTTGAGGTACTCGGTCAGCAGGCCGCCGAGCAGCAGGCCCACAAGCCCGCCGCCGCCCGCGATGGCTCCATACACCCCGAACGCCCGCCCGCGATCCCTCGGCTCGCTGAAGGTCGTGGTGAGCACCCCCAGCGCGGCGGGCGCCAGCAGCGCGGCGAACAGTCCCTGGCAGGCCCGCGCGGTGATGAGCATGGTGAAGTTAACCGACGCGCCGCCGACAGCCGAGGCGACTGCAAACCCGATGAGCCCGGTCAGGAACGTTACCTTCCGGCCGAACAGGTCGCCGAGCCGTCCGCCGAACAGCAGGAGGCTGCCGAACGCCAGCGCGTAGGCGGTAATGACCCACTGCCGGTCGGCGTTGGAGAAATGCAGCGCCCGCTGTGCCGACGGCAGCGCGATGTTCATGATCGTGAGGTCGAGCACGATCATGAGCTGGGCAAGTCCGACGACTCCCAGCACGAACCAGCGCCGCGAGCCGGGCTGGCCTGGCTGGGCGGCGGGCCTGTCACCGCCGGGAACGCTGTCCGCTGACATCGCGACACCCCCATGCCGAGCCCATCTCCGGTCGCATTCAGACGGTAACAGAAAGGGAGAAGTCGCTCAGGCCCGCAGTGGCTGCAGGCGCGTTCGCTCGACCCGTGCGAGCTTGCGGCGGAGCCGCACGTACTCGCGCTCCTGCTCGGGCGTGCGCTGGTAGTGCGTGATAGGCGAGATTCACGCGCTCAAGCGGGTCGGCCGCGAGGTCGTACATTTCCCACTGCTCGGGCACGACACCGTCGGCGTCGTAATAGCGGGCGATCTTGTAGCGGTGCTCGCGGATGCTCACGATGTGGTTCGGCGGCTGCGGATAAGGCCCGCGTGCCTGGCCGGACTGCCAGTCGTCGTAGGTGAAGACGACGTAATCCTGCGGCGGCCTGGCCGAGCGCCGCAGGACCTGATCTGAGTAGTCGACCCCCTCCCAGCGGCCGCGAGCCTTCGCCGGCGCGTCGAGCAGCCCCGCCAGGGTCGGCAGGAAGTCCACGTGCGACACGAGGGAGCGGTTGATCTCCGGCTTCGGGAACAGGCGGGGGTTGGAGAACGTCAGCGGAATCCGCGTCGTCTCCTCGTAGAAGTTGAAGTTCTTCTGCCTGAGCCCGCCGTGCGTGATGCCCATCTCGCCGTGATCGGCTGTCCCGATGACGAGCGTGTTCTCCAGCAGCCCGGTGCGCCGCGAGCGTGTCCAGGATCTTGACCAGGTAGGCGTCCGAGGCCCGCATGAGGTTGCCGTAGAAGTTCAGGTAGTTGCGCTTCATCTGCGGGGTCGGGATCGGTGCTGAGGCGTTGAACAGCCGCCGGAACTGGGCCTGGACGGTCGGCTTGGTCGACAGGTCCTCGTCCGCGGTCGCCGGGAGCTCGATGTCGCCCTCCAGCCAGGCGTCGTCGTAGCCGCCGTCGTGAAAGCTCTTCGGGTAGAGCAGGACGTCATGCGGATTCACCAGTGACACGACCATGAAGAACGGCTGGCTCTTCGCGGCCGTGTCACGCAGATACTGCACCGCACCCTCGGTGCCCGCTTCCGGCGTGCCCTCCGAGTTCATGAAGCGGCCGTCATTGTCGAAGATGCCGCCGCCTTCCTCCGGGATGGTCTGGTCGGCGCCTGCGTCTGGCGGATCCCAGCGGGTGAACCCGTACTTGTTGACGTCCTCCGGCACCCAGTCTGGCTCCGTTCAGCCGGCTTATTGCAGTGAAACTTGCCCTTATAGACCGGGGTGTAGCCGGACGCCGCCGCGACGCTGGCCAGGTTCCTGAACCTGGTGGAGAGCTCGACCTGCGGATACCGAGGCGCGGGCATGTCGATTTCCAGCGTGTACTTCACGCCGTGCTGGGCGGGAAAATAGCCCGACATAAAGGTTGAGCGCGCCGGCGAGCACATGCACGCGTTGGTGAAGGCATTCACGAAATGCATGCCGTGCTCTTGCAGGCGGGTGAGCCCCGGCATATACCGCCTGGTCCAGCCGGGCGGGAAGTGCTGGACCTCGCGCTGCTGATCGGTCAGGAAGACGAGCACGTTCATGCCGTCGATCCCGTTGCCGTTCCCGGTCAGGCGGCGGCGCGGTTTCGTCACCGCCGCCGATGCGCCCGCAGCCCGGCCGAGCAGGATTCCCGGCGCCGCGACGGCAACGGCCTTCAGGAGCTCGGCGCGGGTAAGCCCGCTCTTCTCGTCGTCAGCGTCTGATTCACTCATTGTTCTGAAGACGATAATCGAGCCAGACGCTAAGCCCGATGCTGATGGCCTAATTGGCCACGGCACCTTGTTCCTGAGCGCTGAACAGGGACCATTTCTCAGTGTTCCCGCAGCGCATTCTGCGACGAGCGCAGTTAATGCGGGATATTGCTCCACTCCTGCCTGAGCAGCCCGTACAGCACGATGTCGGAGAAGCCGTCGCCGTCGTAGGCCTGCTCGCGCTGGATGCCTTCGAGCACGAAGCCGCAGCTTTCGGCTAGTTTCCGCATCGCGGCGTTGGTAGCGAGCGTTTCCAGCTCGATCCGGTGCAGGTTGCGGAAGCGGAAGCCGTAGTGGCAGAGCAGCTTCAGCATTTCCCGGCCATACCCCTGCGTGCGTGCGGCCGGGAGCAGGGAGATGCCGATGTGGCCGAACTGGTTGAAAGCGTCGAGGCCCCACAGGCTGCACGTCCCGATAACGGTGCCATCGGCGATCGTCTCGGCGGTGAACTTCGCGGTATCGGCGTCCGGTTCGGCCAGTGACCTCTCCAGTCTGGCCCGGCGTGCCGCGAGCGATTCAATCAGCATCGGGCTGTCGTCGGTGATCATGTGGAGATCGGGGTCGGACCACATTTCGTACAGCACGGTGGCGTCGTCCGGGACCATGGGCCGCAGGCGCACGCGCTCGGAGGCAAACATCCCGCGAATCTAGCTCACCCGCCGCAGTACGCGCCCTCGCAATAAACGCGCGGACCTAGCGTGCGGGCGGCGGATAGCTCGCGGTGATCTGGGCAGCCACGAGCTTCGCGGTCTCCGCGCATGCGGTGGTGCCGCCGTTCGCGTACTCCTTGACGCCGTCGCCGACATTCCACAGATTCGCGATAGGCGTGCCGCTGGGCAGATCGAAGCCGGCGACCGCGCGCTGCGGCGGCCAGTCGTCCCTGGTGACAACCGTCGAGAGGATGCGCGCGCTGCCGAAGCCGGGGATCTGATCGTGCAGGTCGGCCAGCAGCAGCCCGGTCTCGGCAGGCTCGTCGAAGTCGCCGACCGACGGGCGCGGCACGGCCGCGCCGACGTACAGGTGCCAGCCGGGCGGGGCCATCTCGGGGCAGGTGGCGGTGAAGTTGGCGGCGTAGCACAGCCGCCGGGTGCTGGCGAAGCTGAGCAGGCCGGGCGCCTCCAGGAGCGGCTGCTGGCTGGCGAAGTTCACCGAGATCATCGCGCACGGCCGGTCCGCCGCCTTCACGGCATCCAGGTAGTCGCCCGGCAGGCTGTCCGGCCGGACCAGGCGCACGGTCGCCGCCGGCCCGGCATCGCTGACGGCGACTCTGGTGGTCACGGCCAGCGGCGTTCCGGCTCGGGCGACCTGCGCACCGGTGACGACACCGCCGGCCACGGTCAGGGACAGGACCTCGCTGTCGAGCCAGACCTCTCCCCCGGCGGAGGTGATCATCCGCGCCAGCGACTGCCAGATGCCGATGGTGCCCTGCGGGCAGAAGCCGAACTTCTTGAAGGCGCTCTTGCGGGTGAAGTAGGTGAGGAACACGCGAGCAGGAAGCTCGTCAGGGCCGACGGCGAAGACCGAGCCGCACATGGCGCGGAAGATGCCGTGGACGGCCTCGTTCCCGGTAAATTTTCCCAGCCAGTCGGACGTCGACAGGCCGGCCTCAGGCAGCCCGGAATCCTGGCGGGCGTCGGCGAGGCCCGCGAGCACCTTCGCGCCCTGCCGGGTCAGCCTGGACAGCAGGAATCCCCAGCCGCCGCCCGTGACGTCGATGTCGCGGCCGCCGACCCGGTACAGGACCGGGGGCACCGGGCTGCGGACGTCGAATTCCGCGCCGACCTCGGCGAAGGTCTGCTCGGTGATGCCGCCGGTCTCGATCACGATGGCGCCGTTGTTGACCTTGAACCCGTCCACGTCGCGAGTGGACGCTCGGCCGCCGACGTGTCCCAGTCGCTCGACCACCAGCGTCCGGTAGCCGGCCTGCGTGAGCCGGGCCGCGGTGAGCAGGCCGCCGGCGCCGGCGCCGACCACCAGCACGTCATAGTCCATGGCGTCCCGCATCAGTAGGAGGGGGGCAGGCCGAGGCTGTGCCTGGCCACGAAGTTGAGCACCATCTCGCGCGACACCGGCGCGGTGCGCATCAGCCGGGTGATGAACCACAGGTCGGCCAGGCCGTACTCGGTGGCCAGTCCGTTGCCGCCATGGGTCTGGATGGCCTGGTCGAGAGCCGCGAGGGCGGCGTCAGCGGCGGCGAGCTTGGCGATGTTCGCGGCCTCGGCGGCGTCCTGTCCGCAGTCGAACAGCTCCGCCGCCCGCTGCGTCGCCAGCCGGGCCAGCTCGACGCCGACGTGCGTTTCCGCGAGCGGGTGGGCGATGCCCTGATGGGCTCCGATCGGCTCTGACCACACCTGGCGCTTGCGCGCGTAGTCGGCCGCCCTGGAGATGGCGTACCTGCCCACTCCGTTGCAGAGGGCTGCCGCCAGGATGCGCTCGGGGTTGAGGCCGGCGAACACCTGCCGCAGGCCGTCGCCGGCCTGTCCGATCAGCGCGTCCTCGCTCACTGCGACGTCGTCGAGGAAGACGGTGAACTGCCGGTCCGGCGAGATCAGCGCCGTCTCGATGGGAGTGATCGTCAGGCCGGGCGCGTCCGTGGGGACGACGAACAGCGACAGCCGGGGCCTGCCGCCGGGCGCCACTCCGATTTCGGAAGCTGCCGTCATCGCGGGCGACCAGGAGCACGGCCTCGCACTCGTCGATGGCGGAGATGTAGTACTTGCCGCCCGAGATGGACCAGCCGGACCCGGTGCGGGTGGCGGCCGTGCTGACATTATGGCTGTTCGAGCCGGCGTCGGGCTCGGTCAGGGCGAACGCCATCTTGCGGGTGCCGTCGGCGAGGCCGGGCAGCCAGCGGGCCTTCAGGTCCGCTGACCCGTGGGCCGCGATGATCGAGCCGCAGATGGCCGGCGAGATCACCGCGATCAGCATCGGCATCCCGTGGGCGGCCAGCTCCTCCAGGATGACCACGAGCTCCGACAGGCCCGCGCCGCCGCCGCCGTAGTCGGCCGGCAGATGCACGCCGAGCAGGCCCGCCGCGCCGAGCTCGCTCCACAGCTCGTCGACAGTTCCGCCGGAGCGCGCACGCCCGGCGAAGTAGGACTGGCCGTAACGGGCCGCGATCGTGGCGGTGCTCTGCCGGATCAGCCGGTGCTCGTCGGTGTCGGCAACCAGGCCGGACATGCTCACCATCCGCGGAAGTCGGGACTCGTCCTGGCGATGAAGCTCGCCAGGCCATGGGCCGCGTCACGGGTGGCGGCGGCCCGGGACAGTGCCTCGGTCTCGGCCAGCAGCTGATCGCCGAGACCCGCCTGCGGTGAGCGGCGCAGCAGCGCCCTGATCTCGCCGAGAGCACGGGTCGGGCCGGCCGCGAGCCTGGCTGGCGGTGCGCTCCGCCTCGGCTGCCAGCTCCGCGGCCGGGACCACACGGGAGATCAGGCCCCAGTCCAGCGCCTCCGCCGCGTCGAGCACGCGCTGCTCGAAATACAGCTCGGCTGCCCGCCTGGTCCCGATCAGCCGGGGCAGGAACCAGGTGCTCCCGCCGTCGCCGGACAGCCCGAGGGCAGCGAAGCCGGTGGCGAATCTGGTGCCCTCCGCTGCCAGCACGATGTCCGCCACGTGCATCAGGCCGAGGCCGCCGCCGGCGACGGCACCCTGCACCGCCGCGACGACCGGGACAGCGAGCCCGTCCAGGATGCGCAGGGCGGAGTGATAGCTGGTCGTCAGCTGCCGCAGCGTGGCCGGCAGCTCGCCCGGGCTGGTGGCCGCCAGCATCCTGACGTCGCCGCCGACCGTGAAGGCCGGGCCGTCGGCCCTGATGAGCAGGGCGCGCAGCGCGGCCTCGGCGGCACACTGCTGGACCGCTGCGGCCAGGCCGGCGACGAAGTCCGCGTCGATCGCGTTACGCGCGGCCGGGCGGCTGAGCTGCAGGATGCCGAGCCCGCCGTCGGCCAGACTGAACGTCACCGTCGGCGGCTGGCTGCCAGCGGGCCGGGTGTCTTCCCGGGCCGCCTCTTCCCCGGCCGCCGGCGCGAGCGGCGGGGCAAGCGCCAGCACCCACTGCGCGCTGTCGGTCAGCTGGTCGAGCCCGCTGATCTGACCACCGGAGAACGACAGGATGTGCACGAACTCCGCGTCAAGCGCGACGCCGGTCTCCCGCGCGGTGCCCTGGTACCGGCCGGTGACCATCAGCCGCCCGTCCGGCAGCGGCGCATAGCCGGCCGGAATGGCGCGCGCGCCCGAGAAGGCCTGGCCGATCCGGGCCCAGAAGTCCCGGCACATGGCCTCCGGCCCGTGGTAGGTGCCGCCGAGGCCGAGTGGCAGGCCCTCGGTCGCGTGCCCCTCGAAATCGCGGTGCAGCAGCTCACCGAGCCGGGTGCGGTCCCAGGCGCCGAGAGCCTGGTAGAGATCCTGCGCGAGCTGCTGACCGTTGTCCATGGCCAGTGCCCTGCCCGCCATCGTTCCGGTCACGCCTCTGGTCCCCGCGCCTCTGGTCCCTGCGCATCTGATTAATCCAGATTAAATAATAGCCCGGATCGGATCGCAACTCCGGCCCGGTGCTAGTCGGCGGCTGCGCGCCGCTGCTCGACCGCCTGGTGGCGGTCATAGACCTGAGCCGGCGCTCGCTCACCCCGCAGCTCGCTGACCAGCGCCGTGATGGCCTGCATGATGTCCGCGGTCGCCGCGCGCAGGGTGGCCGTCGTCAGCGGCTGGCCAGCGTACTTGCTGAGGTCCACTGGCGGCCCGGCGATGACCTTGATGGTCTTGCGCGGGAACGGGTGAAAGCCGGGCCTGAGCGAGCTCGCCAGGCCGCCCTTCTCGCCCTTGCGGTAGGGCAGCAGCTCGTGCGCTCCCCAGGACGCCACCGGCACCACCGGAGTTCCGGTCGCGAGTGCCAGCCGCGCCGCGCCCGTCTGGCCGGTCATCGGCCACAGGTCAGGATCGCGGGTGCAGGTGCCCTCCGGATAGACCACCAGGCACTGCCCCGCCCTGAGGGCTTCCTCGGCTGGCTTGAGCGAGTCGGCTGCGCTCGCGCCGCCGCGCAGGACCGGGATCTGGCCGGTGCCGCGAACGACTCTGGCCACGAACCCCTTGCCGAACAGCGCTGACTTGGCGAGAAAGACGGGATAGCGGCGGCCGCTGGCCCACAGGTAATGACACAGCGCGAGCGGATCGGCCTCGGAGTTGTGGTTCGCGGCCACGATCAGGGCACCCGTCGTGGGGACCCGGTTCTGGCTGCGCCAGTCGCGCCGCACGAGCGCACGCGAGAGCGGCGGCACGGCCACGATGGTCAGACCGCGCCAGCCGCGGGAGTAGTGATAGCTCATGACCGCCATCCTGCTCTCCCGGAAGGTGCCGCGCGAGCGCGGCCGGTGCCGCCACCGCGGCGAGCGGCAGTGGCTAGGCTTCTGACGCATGGCTGCCGAGGCTGATCTCACGCTCGCGGACGGGCGGATCCTGCACTACTACGACACCGGCGGTGCCGGCCAGGTGGTGTTCTGGCACCACGGCACGCCGAACATCGGCTCCCCGCCGGAGCCGCTGTTTGACGCTGCAGCGCGTAACGGGCTGCGGTGGGTGTCCTACGACCGGCCCGCCTACGGCGGCTCGAGCCCTGATCCGGGCCGGACGGTGGCCTCGGCGGCCGCCGACGTGGCCGCCATCGCGGACGCCGTCGGCGCCGCCCGGTTCGCCGTGCTCGGCCATTCCGGCGGCGGCCCGCATGCTCTGGCCTGCGCGGCGCTTCTCCCGGACCGGGTGATTGCCGCGGTCAGCGGTGCCGCACCGGCCCCGTACGACGCCGAGGGCCTGGACTGGCACGCGGGCTGGACGCCCGGCATCGCGGCCGAGAACCGCGCCGCCGCGGCCGGCCGGGCCGCACTCGAGTACCACCTGGCGCACGCTGAGCCAGAGGACATGTCGGCCTTCTTCACTGAGGAGGACCTGGCCGCCCTCGGCGGCCGGTGGTCCTGGGTCGGCAGCGTCGCCGGCGCGGCCATGGAGCAGGGGAACGACGGCGCCATCGAGGACGGCCTGGCGGCGGTAGCGCCGTGGGGCTATGCGCTGGCTGACATCACCGTGCCGGTTCTGGTGCTGCACGGCACCGCCGACAAGATGGTGCCGAGCGCGCACGGCGAGTGGCTAGCCGCGCACTGCCCCGCGGCCGAGCTGCGCCTGGTGCCGGATGCCGGGCACATCACCGTGCTCGACGAGGCCCCGGCGGCGCTCGACTGGATCGGCGAGCGGGTGGCTGCCTAGCCGGGCTCGTCCCGCCAGCGGTCGGCGGACGGGTCGAGCAGCCGGGTGAGGTGGCCCTCGGGCAGCCAGACGATCGCCTCAAGCTCCAGCGCGTCCAGGAACCTGACCCGGCCGGTCCGCGCGTCCTCCAGCCGCAGCCGCGGCCCGTTGGCGGTGGTGTCCACCGAGACGCGCACGTCGGCGAACTCGCTGTTCACAGTTCCGGCAGAAGCTGGCACAGGGACCTCAGATCAGGAACGCCAGTGTCGGGAGCGGCCGCTCCCTGTTCACCAGCAGCACGGTCTTGGCTGCGAGCCGGATGTCACGGTCGGAGATCCGCAGCCGGTAGGTGACCCGCCCGGCCCAGATCTCGGTCCCCCGTTCCCGTGACTCGGCCAGCAGGAAGTTGGCGCCGACCAGGGTGTCGTCGCCATCGCGGCCCAGAATCTCGACGTTGGAGATCAGGCGCCGCAGGTCGGAAGGAGGCGTCTGGGAGTACCGCTTGCCGGTCCGGAGCTGTGCCAGCCTGGTGGAGATCCGGTTCCGGTTGTCGTAGATCACCGACATCTGAGCGCCCTGGTCGCCTGACAGGTCGCCGCCGGCCGGCACCGAGTACAGCGCGTCGTCGGTCCAGAGCGCTTCCCAGGCGTCGTAGTCGTGCTCGTCGGCGTACCGGGCCTCGCGATACAGGAACTGCTCGATCCGCGCCAGCTCGTCGGATCTGGTCACGGGGCTTCCATCAGCGACCGGTAGTGCGCCCAGAATCCGCGCATGGCGGTCTCGTCGGTTGCCGTTCCGATCGTCAGGCCGCGCTCGTCGGTCCGCTCCCTGGCGAGGCCCCGCCGCAGGTCGAGCCACTCGGGCTGGCGCATGGCGACGCCGCGCTGGTTGCGCTCGTACATCTCGGTGTCGTCGGCCAGCAGCATCCCGGCCGGCCCGACCGAGCCGACCGACTGCGAGACCATCCTGCGGTTCAGCTCGGGCGCGCCGGACAGCTGCACCGCGGTGGAGTGCTGGATGCACTCCCCGGCGGACACCGGCTGGATGACGAACACCTGGATCTCGGCGACGAACAGGTTCGGGAAGATCATCACGTGCGGCGCGCCCTCGACGAGGATCTGCTCGGCCGCGCGGCCGTGCACGTCGCGCATCCGGGCGACATAGGCGGGAACGCGCTCCGCTGTCGTTCCGAACCAGCGCATCGGCTCGCCGATCTTGCGGAACTCAGGACGCAGGTCGTTCTCGCTGTGGCCGTTGCCGAGGTTCCTCGTGACTGCTGTCGACTTATCGCTATAGAGACTTCCGATCGGGCTCCCGGTGACGCTGAAGATCGAGCCGTGCACGAACTGCGGATGGTAGCCATCGGTCTCGTTCTCCGCCAGCAGCTTCCAGTTGGCCCTGGTCCGGTGGTGCAGCCAGCCGGCGGTGAGCTCGACCTGGCCGTCCGGGGAGAGCCGGGCCAGCCGGTCCAGCTCGCCGGCCGCCTCGCCCAGATGCTCGGCCAGGTCAGGCCCGTCGGCGGCCATGCTGGCGAACACGAAGCCGCGGTGCGAGCCGATGCGCGGCACCCTGGCGAGCGACAGCTCGCGCTCGATCGCGGCCTTGCCGCCGTAACCCTGGTTGAACGGGACGCCGATGAGCTCGCCGGTGTTCCGGTACGTCCAGCCGTGGTAAGGGCAGCGGAACGACCTGGAGTTGCCGCGGCTGGCCTCACAGACCAGGTTGCCGCGGTGCGCGCAGCGGTTCAGCAGCAGGTGCACCTGCCCGTCGGCGCCCCTGGTCATGATGACGTCCTGCAGGCCGATGCTCGTCCGCACGTAGTCGCCGGGCTGCGCGACCTCGCTCTCGTGCCCGACGAACACCCAGGTGCGGTACCAGATCCGCTCGAGCTCCTCGGCGAATATCTCCGGGTCGGTGTACAGCGAGCCGTGCACGCGGTCCGGCTTGATCAGCTGTCCGTAGTCAGGCCTGGTGAGCATGCCCGATCAGCGCTCCCTGGGACGCATTTCTTAACCCGGATTAGAATACCCGACCGGGATCAGCGGCCGCGGAACACCGGCGGCCGGCGCTCGGCGAACGCCGCGATGCCCTCGGCGAAGTCGTCTGTGTCCATCAGCGCGGCCCCCAGCTCGATCTCGGCGTCGAGCAGCTCCTCCGGGCTGGCCTGCCAGCGGGACAGCATGCTCTTGATCCCGGCCAGGGCCAGCGGCGGCCCGGCCGCGAGCACCTCAGCGTCCGCGATGGCAGCAGCCAGGGCCGCGCCCGGCTCGGCGATCGCGTCGGCAAGCCCCAGCTGCAGTGCCTCGGTCGCGGACAGGCGGCGCGGGAGCAGCAGCAGCTGCTTCGCGGCACCGGCTCCGGCGCGAGCCGACAGCGAGGCGAAGATGCCCATGTCGCCGCTGAGGCCCACGCCGGTGAAGGCGGTCGAGAACGTCGCATCCGACGCGGCTACGACCCGGTCGCAGGCGCAGGCGAGGGCAGCACCGGCGCCGACGGCGAAGCCCTCGACGGCGGCCAGCACCGGCTTGCGGCCGCGCCAGATGGCCCTGATCACGCGCTGCGCCGCGGCCAGCCGGTCCGCGGAGGCGTCCGCTGGCTGACGTTTCATCGTGGAGATATCGCCGCCGGAGCAGAAGGTACGGCCGTGTCCGGTCAGGATGACGACCCGGACCAGGTCGTCCGCCATCGCGTCCTCGATCGCCTCGGCCAGCACCGCCCGGAGCACGAGGTCGATCGCGTTCCTGGTGCGCGGCCGGTTGAGTGTGAGGATCCGGACCGGGCCGGTGTCCTCGATCAGCACGCAGTCCGGCTCAGCTATCGGTTCCGCCACGCAGGTCCTCCTTTGTCGGCCTTCACGCTAGACGATGCATACAGCTAGCCTGAGGTCCGGAGGCTGCCTGATGAATCCACTGTCCCGTATCGCCGGGCGCGCTGTTGACCGGGCGATCGGCCTGGCCGGACCAGCTGAGCCGGTCACCATCCGCCGCGACGTCGGCGTGCCGATGCCCGACGGCGTCGTCCTGCTCGGCGACCACTACCGGCCGGCCAGGAACGATGCGCCGATGGCAGTGGTGCTCATCCGCTCCCCCTACGGCCGGGCGGGCCTCGCCGGGACGGTCTTCGCGGCGCCAGTCGCGCGGCGCGGCTTCCAGGTCTTCATCCAGAGCACCCGCGGCACGTTCGGATCGGGCGGGCAGTTCCGGCCGTTCCTGCATGAGCATGAGGACGGGATCGCCACCGTGGCCTGGCTGCGGGAGCAGCCGTGGTGCGACGGGCGGATCGCCATGATCGGCGCGAGCTACCTGGGCCACACCCAGTGGGCGATCGCGCCGTACGTGGACCCGCCGCTGGAGTCCGTCTCGCTGAACATCACCGCCGCGCGGATCACCGCGGCGTTCTACGAGCACGGCGCGCCCGGCCTGCGGAACGCGCTCGGCTGGAGCGCGCAGATCGGCCGGCAGGAGCGCGGCCCGCTGACGATGGTGCCGAATCCGGCGCAGCAGGCCCGGATGCGCAAGGCACTGAAGAAGCTGCCGCTGCAGGCTGCCGACTCCGACGTCGCCGGCGCGCCGGTCGCCTTCTGGCGCGACTTCGTCGACCACGCCGGGGCCGGCGACGACTTCTGGGCCGGCGTGGACCACCAGGACAGCGACCTGACGAAGCTGCCGCCGGTGAGCATGGTGACCGGCTGGTGGGACCTGTTCCTGGCCGAGCAGCTCCGCGACTACGCCGCCATCCGGGCTGCCGGAGTCGAGGCCAGGCTGACGGTCGGCCCGTGGCTGCATGGCGAGCCTGCCGAGATCCGGGCGATGAGCCAGCAGGATGTCGCCTGGCTGAGCCGTCATCTGGGCGGCGCCCGGGAGCCGTCAGGCCCTCCGGTCCGGCTCTACCTGCAGCAGGCCGACGACTGGCTGGAGCTCGACGAATGGCCGCCGCCGGCGACCGAGACGACGTACTTCCTGCGTACGGCCGGCCGCCTCGCGACCGATGGCGAGCCGGGGGACCCGATGCCTGCCTGGTTCGTGTACGACCCGGCCGACCCGACGCCGTCCGCGGGCGGCCCGGTCCTGCAGCCGCCGGGCAAGCAGGTCGACAACGCGGCGATCGAGTCCAGGTCCGACGTGCTGACCTACACGACCGAGCCGCTGCCCGCCGACCAGGACCTCGTCGGCCCGGTCAGCGCGCGCATCTACCTGCGCACTGAGACGGGCTACGCGGACGTGTTCGTCCGGCTCTGCGACGTCGACGAGAAGGGAATCTCGCGGAACGTCGTCGACGGGATCAGGCGACTGCTGCCCGATTCCGAGGGCATCCGCGAGGTGGAGGTCGAGCTGTTCCCCACGGCTTATCGCGTGCAGGCCGGGCACCGGCTCCGGCTGCAGGTGTCTGGTGGCGCGTTCCCGCGCTATGCCCGGAACTTCGGGACGGCCTCGCCGTTCGGCACCGGGACTCACGGGCAGCGGTGCCGGTTTGAGATTTTCGCCGACGCCCAGCACCCATCGTGCCTGGTCCTGCCCTTGTACCGATGACCCTCTTCCGCATGGTTCCAACCCTTTTCGCCTAATGTCTTGACGGGCGAAAGGTGACGGCTCATTCTCAACGGTGACCACTCCGAGTTCCCGCCTCGGCCTCGTTGCGCACTGAGTCAGGAAAGGGAGTCATCATGCGGGAAGCCAGCCTGCCTGGATTCGCACAGCCTGGATTCGAAGAGCAGCCTGGATTCGAAAAGCAGCACCGGCGTGGTCGGCTGCGGCGGCTGGTAGCGCTGTTAGCCGCACCGCTGCTTGCCGCTGGCATGGCCGCAGGACTGACCGCGGGGGTGGTCGCGACTGCGGGCACGGCCAGCGCAGCGACGGCAGCGGCGACGTCCGCCTCGCTGTGCCCCGACGCGAATGTGGCCGCCTTCGGGCCGGATGTCTGCGTGTTCAGCGACAGCATGACCCAGGCGGCGATCCAGGCCGATCTCAATGCCATCTCCACCCAGCAGGTGCCGGTGGCGAGCCAGTTCGACAGCGACCGCTACGCGATCTTCTTCGAGCCCGGCACGTACGGATCGGCGGCCAGCCCGCTGGTGTTCCAGGTCGGCTACTACACCGAGGTGGCCGGCCTCGGCTCCATGCCGCAGGACACGGTCATCAACGGCGCGATCGACGTGTTCAACAATCTGTGCACGGCCGGCACGTCTGACTGCAACGCCGACGACAACTTCTGGCGCTCCATGTCGAACCTGACGCTGAACGTCACCCTGCCGACGACGCCACCGGCTTACGCGCCGCCGACGCTGGATCCTTACGGCGCCGGCTGCGACAACTCAGCCGAGCTGTGGGGAGCCTCGCAGGCAGACCCGATCCGCCGCGCGATCATCAACGGCAACCTCGTCGTGCAGGACTACTGCGCGGCCAAGAACTACGCCAGCGGCGGCTTCATCGCCGACAGCGAGATCACCGGCGACTTCGACAGCTACGGCAACCAGCAGTACCTGCTCCGCAACAGCGAGATCGGCGGGGCCAACGGATGCGCGCCGGACAACGGCGGCCTGTGGAACAACGTCTACTCCGGCGTGACCGGAGCGCCGGCGGCGGCGTTCGGCGGGCAGTGTGATCAGAACACGGTGCTGACGTCGAGCCCGGTAACGGAGGAAGAGCCGTTCCTGTACACGAACGCGGGCGGCGGCCGACGATGTCTTCGTGCCGGCCGTGCAGCACGATACGAGCGGCCCGTCCTGGGCCAGCGGCAGCGAGGCGGGCCGGTCCATCCCGCTGTCGACGATTCTTCATCGCCAGTCCGGGCACGCCAGTGCTGGCCATCGACGCGGCGCTGGCACTGGGGAAGAACCTCATCCTCGAGCCCGGCGTCTATGACCTCAGCTCGCCGATCCTGGTCAGCCGGCCCGACACCGTGGTGCTGGGCCTGGGCTTCGCGACCCTGGTCCCCCAGCGCGGGAACGCGGCGCTGATCGTGGCGGCCAACACCGGAGTGAAGGTGTCCGGCCTCATCATCGATGCCGGGCCGGTGAACTCGCCGGTGCTCATGTCCGTGGGCGTTCCCGGCTTCGGGCAGCGCACGGCGGCGGACCCGGACACGATCCAGGATGTCTTCTTCCGGATCGGCGGTGCGGAGACCACCCCCGTCTCGGCGACCGTCAGCCTGCTCGACAACGCCGATCACTCGATCATCGACGACGTGTGGGCGTGGCGGGCGGACCACGGCGGCGATGTCGGCTGGACGGAGAACACCGCAGCCACCGGGGTCGTGGTCACCGGGACCGACGTCACCGCGTACGGCCTGGCTGTCGAGCACTATCAGAAGGACGAGGTCGTCTGGTCCGGCCAGGGCGGGACGACGGTGTTCTTCCAGAACGAGCTGCCCTACGACCCGCCCTCCCAGGCGGACTGGATGGCTAGCCCGACTCAGGATGGCTATCCGGCGTTCCGGGTCACCCCGGACGTGCGGACCTTCGCCGGCTACGGCCTGGGCAGCTACGTCGTCTTCATCGATACTTCGGCGACGCTGTACGACGCCGAGGCCTTCGAGTCACCTGACACGCCCGGCGTGCAGTTCCACAACATCTTCGCGCTGTGGATCGGCGGCTCAGGCGGCGACAACTCGATCATCAACGGCACCGGCGGTGCGGTCACAAACGTCACCGATCCCGACAACCTGCCCGTGGATGTCACCAGTTATCCCTGATCACCGGCTCTGCCCTGATCACCCGGCGAGACAGGCGGGGCCGCCTCAGGGCGGCCCCGCCCTGCCGCTCGGGACCTAGGTCCTGGTCAGTTCTCACTTTCGCACCTGCCGGCCCGGTGCCACCTGCGGCCGGCTGAAGAGGATGGGGGCACCGGGCTCACCGGGGAGGTGCGGAGATGACTGGCGATTCTGTGCGCAGGACCGCGGAGTTCGTGGTGGAGTCTGCTGTCTGGGCGCCGTCCGTGCACAACACGCAGCCGTGGTGGTTCCGGGCCGACGACAGCGGCCTGAGCCTGTACGCCGATCTCGGCAGGCAGCTCATGGTGGCCGATCCCGCGGGCCGGGAGATGCTGATGAGCTGCGGAGCCGCGCTGTTCACGGCGCGGCTGGCGCTCCGCGAGCTCGGGTTCGTGCCGACGACGGCAGACGGGCCAGATCCCGATGATCCGTCGCTGGTCGCGAGACTGACCTGGGCGGCCGAGGCCCCGCCAGCGGCGTTCGAGCGGCGGCTCTTCCGCCAGGTCAGGACTCGCCGTACGCACCGCGGCGGCTTCGATCCGGGGCCGCTCGCACCCGACTTCCTCGCTGTCCTGCGGGCCGGGGCGGACCGGGACGGCGCCTCGCTGACCGTCGCCGATGTCCGGGACCGGGCCCTGCTCGCCGGCGCGGTCCAGACAGCCGAGCAGACGCTGCGGCTGAGCAGCGACTACGTCCAGGAGCTGTCGGCATGGGTAGCGCCCCCGCTCAGCATCCGCCCGGACGGTGTGCCGGCCACGTCCTATCCGAACCGGCCCGAGCACACTGATCCGGATTTTCCCGGCCGCGACTTTGCCTATGGTCACCACTGGGGCATGCAGTCGTTTGGCTCCCCGACCGCGTATCACTCACCGGGAGTGGTGTGCCTGCTGACGACGGCGCAGGACCGGCGAGCGGACTGGATCAATGCGGGCCAGGCGTTGCAGCGACTGCTGCTCACCAGCGCGGCGGCCGGTGTTGCGGCCGCGATGCACAGCCAGCCGGTCGAGGTGGATTATGTGCGTGAGCTCCTCAGGAGCCAGCTCTGCGGCGGCGCCTACCCGCAGCTCGTGCTGAGGCTCGGCACGGTGATACAGACGGCTGCGAGCGTGCGCCGTCCGGCGGCGGATGTGCTGCAATTCGCGCCGTCCCCCGCCCGGCCCGAGGCTGACGGGGCTCCGGCGGCAGACGGGACTGCCGTTCCGGCGCAGTAGGCCTGGACGCGCCGGGCTCCCGCGGGACAGCATGGTCGGGACCTCGTCTCCGGGAAAGGACCCAGCATGCCATCTACTAGCTTCAGGTACCCGTCGGCCGACGGGACGGAGATTGCTGCCTATCGCTGGGATCCGGCGGGCGAGCCGAGGGCCGCGGTCCAGATCACGCACGGAATGGGCGAGCACGCACAGCGCTATGCCCATGTCGCCAAGGCTCTGACTGACGCCGGCTACGTCGTCGTACGCGCAGGACCACCGCGGCCACGGCGCGAGCGCTCACGGCGACGAGCTGGGCGACCTCGGCAAGGCAGGGTGGGGCGGGCTCGTCGACGACATCGGACTGCTGTCCGCGCAGATCAGGTCCGAGCACCCGGGCATTCCGCTGATTCTGCTCGGCCACAGCATGGGCTCGTTTGCTGTGCAGCAGTACCTGCTCGATCACAGCGCGGACGTAGACGCCGTCGTGCTGACCGGCACCGCTGTGATCGACCTGCTGGAGCCGGCACTCGACCTGGACCAGGAGCTGGACCTGACGATGTTCAATGCGGCTTTCCAGCCTGCGAGAACCGACTACGACTGGCTGTCCCGCGACGAGGCCGTGGTGGACGCGTATGTAGCCGACCCGCTGTGCGGCTTCGGCATCGATACGCAGGGAGCGAAGGACATGTTCGTCGGCGCGCGCAGGCTGGCAGATCCGGCACAGCTCGCCGCCCTGCGGCCGGGCCTGCCGGTCTACATCGCTGTCGGCGAGGCTGACCCGGTCAACGGCGGACTCACGTTGCTGCACCCGCTCGTCGACCGGCTTCGGGAAGCTGGCCTGACCGACGTGACGGTGGTGACCTATCCCGACGGCAGGCACGAGATCCTGAACGAGACCAACAAGGACGAGGTCATCGCCGCGCTGATTGCCTGGACAGACCGGGTTATCACCAGAGGCGGACTACTCGCCCCCGCAGTAATCCGGGTACCGTTAGAGTGTGAGTTACCCGCGGTACTTGTCTGACGGCGGCGGCCAGGTTCCGCAGCCGTATGAAGGTGATCCAGAGGTGGCCGGCAACCGGCACCGCCATGACGTCATGAACCAGCTCATCACGGACCACGAGCAGCAAGGTGATGGCCCCGGCGAGCCTGGCGATCGCCACTCAGGCGGACCGCTGCGGAGGCTGCTCGCCCGGCTGACGCACGGTCAGTCTCGGTCGCGCTAACGCGGCACAGCCGCGCGGTCGACTCAGGCCAAGATCAATTGCTGTGGTTACTTCTCAGCGATATTCACTGAAAACTAACCACGGCAAGCGATCTTGCCCCAGGGAAACGCGAGAACCTCACTGCGCCGCAGGGCGCTCCATCCAGCGCTCGGGCTGAACCAGGCCGCCGTAGCCATGCCGCCGGTACAGGGACCGGCCGGGCTCCGCCAGCAGCACCTGCCGGATCGAGGCGACCTCTGGATGATCGACTGTCTGCGCGACCAGGAAGCTGCCGAGACCGTGCCCGCGGTGCGCACTGTCAACGAACACATCGCACAGATAGGCGAACGTGGCCCGGTCGGTCACCAGCCGGGCGTAGCCAGCCTGCGTCCCGTCCGGCGCATACAGCCCCACTGAGAGCGAATTCGAGATAGCGCGCGCCGTTACCTCGGCCGTCTGCCCGGCTGCCCAGAAGGCTTCGCGACTCAGCCACTGATGGACCTTGTCCACGTCGAGGAGTGCCGCGTCATCGCTGACCCAGTAGCCATCAGGACCCGTGACCCGCACCCCGCGAGCATAACTGGTCGGCCTCCGGCCGACGAAGTTCCTACGATGAGTCAGTGTGCATCGACGAGAGCGCTACGAGCCAGAGACCGCAGTCGCTGCCTGAGGACGCCGAGGCGCGCATGGTCGTCGCCCTGGAACCGGTCGACTCCGTGGTGGTGACGACGCTGATCGACAACGTCACCGACACCTTCATGCCGGACCAGGGCCCCGCTCGCCGGGGTCGTGCCAGCCGCGGCCCGGCACGGCCCGCGGCGCTGATGGACGGCGGAACGGCGCCCGACGTGCTCATCGCCGAGCACGGGTTCTCCGCGCTGGTCACGATCAGCAAAGGCGGGAGCGAGCACCGGTTCCTGTTCGACACGGGCACCAGCCCGGACGGGATGACCGAGAACATGCGCCGGCTGGGCATCGACCCGTCGTCGATTGAGGCCGTCGTGTGCAGCCACGGCCACTTCGATCACACAACCGGCTTCGACGGCCTGGTCCGCGCGGTCGGACGGGCGAACCTGCCCGTGCTCATCCATCCGCATTTCTGGCGCCGCCGCCGGATCATCCTGCCCGGCCGGGATCCGCTGGAGCTGCCCACCACCAGCAAGCGTGCCCTGACCGAGGCGGGCTTCGAGATCATCGAGGAGGAGCAGCCCAGCTTCCTGTTCGGCGACTCCGTCCTGATCACCGGGGAGGTACCGCGCGTTACCGGCTACGAGCCTGGCTTCCCGCCGCAGCAGGCCTTCCTGTCCGGCAGCTGGCAGCCCGACCCCCTCGTGCTGGATGACCAGGCGCTGATCGTCAACGTGGCGGACAAGGGCCTGGTGGTGATCACCGGCTGCGGGCACGCCGGGGTGGTGAACATCGCCAGGTACGCGCGGCTGCTGACCGGCGGGCAGCCGCTGCACGCGCTGATCGGCGGGTTCCACCTCAACGGGCCGGTCTTCGAGCCGCTCATCCCGCAGGTGCTGGATGACCTGGCCAGGCTGGATCCCGACTGGCTCGTGCCGGCGCACTGCACCGGGTGGCGGGCGCAGCACGCCATGTCCGCCAGGTTCGGCGAGGTGTTCGTTCCCAATGCGGTCGGCACCAGCTTCTACCTGTAGCCGCTAGGGCTCCCGGAACTCAGCCAGCGGGTCAGTAACAGCCTCGCGCCACCGGCCACGGTGCCCGGCGGCGAGCAGCCGGTAATAGACAACCTGCCGCACCGGCGCCCCGGCCGGGCCGTCGTGGCCGCCGATGTTGTGCGCGAGCAGGTAGTGCGCGAGCAGCACGCTGCCGGCCGGCCCCGTCAGCTGGACCGGCTCGCCGAGCTCAACCGGCGGGTAGGGCTCGGGATGCAGTGCACTCAGCGCGTCGGCGCCGTGCTCGGCCAGATACGCGCCAGCGCGCAGGTGGGTGCCGGGCCAGACCCACAGGTTGCCCTGGCCAAGCTGCCGGTGGTCGGTGAGCCACGCGCCCGCGAGCAGCGAGAACGTGCCCGGTATCCCGTCCGCCGAAGGCGGGCTGATGCCATCGACATGCGGGCCACCGGGACGGTGCGGCCACGGCGGGATCGTCGTGGCCAGCTGCGCGAAGTCCGGCTCCTCCGGCGGCAGGTCCGGCCGCAGCAGCCCGGCGGCCAGGTCGGCAATGCCAGAGGCATGGTAGAAGCGCAGCAGGCCGTGCTGATGTCCGCAGCCGTCCGGTACCGCGTCATCTCCGGCGGCCGCGGCCGCGGCGGCAGCGCCGAACCGCGGCCAGAGGAAGTACGGCCCGGTCTGCCCGGCGGCAGGCGGCTCAGCCGTCAGCATCGCGGCCGCGGTCCGGTGCCCGAACGCCTGCTGCCGCGCATCGAGTGCGTCAGGGATCACCAGGAAACCCTGCTCGCGGAAAATGGCGAGCTCAGCTGGCGTGATGCCCCTCATGCTGGCAACTTCAGCAGCGGCACTGGCAGTGCCGCAACTGGGTTTCTGCTGCTTACAGGGCGCCCTTCGCCGCATCACCGGCTGGCACCTGCTGGAGCACGATGACCTCAGGCGCCCCGGCAACCTTCCCGCGAAGCTTCGGGTTCAGCGCCGCCAGGTTCGCGCCCTTGCTGTGCGCAGCCAGCGCCTCCGGGCTCGCCCACTTCTCGATCATGATCAGCCGGTCCGGCGCCTCGTTGAGGCTGTACAGCTCGCAGCCGTCCTCGCCATGGACCTGCGCGATCGTCTCGGTGAACGCGGCGATGACCTCGTCCCGGTGCTCGGGCAGCGGCACGATGGTGGCGACGACGACAACGGACATGGGCTCTCCTCAGCTCGCGAAGATCGCGCTCAGCGCGGGCGCGACGTCCTGGTAAGTCCGGATACTACGCAGCCTGCCCCGCCCGAGGCGGGCCAGGTCGCGGGCAAGATCAGGATCCTGCTCGCCGGAGGCGTCGAGCAGCACGTCCAGCCGGGCAAGGCGAGCCGCGAACGGGCGGGGATCCGGGCCGGCGTTGTGCACGCAATCGGACAGGAGGATGACCCTGGCATCCAGGGCGGGAACGAGGCCCAGTTCCCTCGCGGCCACCTGCAGGGGGAAGGCGATATTGGTCAGCCCCCTGGCCGGAATGCGGAGCATGGCGTCAAGCAGCTGCTGCGGCGGTATCCGCTGACCCAGGTGGCTCAGGACCGCCGCGTCCGACCAGAACGCCACCACGGCCAGGTCATCACGAGCCAGCTCGGCACCGAGTGCGCCGACCGTGGCGGCGGCGGTGCGGACGCGCTCGCCGCGCATGGATCCGGACACGTCGACCAGGAGGACCACACTGCGCCGGGTGCGCACCCGCTCGCGCACGATGATGTCGTCATCCTCGGGCACCGGGTGCTCGACGAGCTGGTCGATGGTGGCGTCGAGGTCAATCTCGTCTGAGCCGCCGCGGTACCGGACGCTGGCGAGCTCGCCGGCGCCGCGCCGGGCGCTGGTATCTCGCCGCGGCCGCGGCATGGCCAGCCGCGCGGCGATCTGACGGGCGCGCCGGACGGTTTCAGGATCGGGCTGGCCGTCTTCGGGGATGGCTGCGAGCAGCGTGCCCTGCTCCCCCGTCAGCGCCGGGCCCCCGCTGCCCGGACGTGCGGGGCCGCGTCCGCTGCGGTCCTGCGTCCCGGTCAGCACGAAACCGCCCGCACCGCCCATTCGCGGGCTCGAGCAGCCGGGGTTCGGTGTCGAGTGCCTTCGGCTTGCGCCGCAGCGGCTGCAGTCGCTGGATGCGGCCGTCCGGCCTGCGGACCGGCGAGTCGGCCTCGACTGCTCTTCAACCGGGAGCGGCCGCGGCCGGCCCGAGAATGAACCGGTCCTCCCAGATCTGCCGCAGCACGGCCTCGGGCGTCGCCTCGACGGTCTCGTCCAGGAAGATCCGGCCGGACAGCGCGACGACCATGGCGTCGTAGACGATCTCCGGGTAGCGCTTGTCATCGGCCCCGCTCCCGCCAGCCCCGGTCACGTCGGCCAGGTCAAGCAGCTGACCGGCGACGAGCGTCACATCGATCGCGCCGCGGACGCTGCTGCCCTGCCGGACGTCCGGATGCTCCCTGGTGGCCCTGGTCACCGCCACGGCGTCAGCGACCAGCCGGTCGTAAAGCTCAGGGTCGGCATCGGGCAGCGGAGCGCGCAGCGCGACGATGCCGCGCTCGGCCTCGGCGTCCTGGTAGCTGACCGCGAGCCGGCAGAGCCGGTCATGCACGGACGTCGACAGCCTGGTGGTGCCGACATTGTCGTAGGGGTTCATCGAGGCGATGACCCGGAAGGTCGGGCCGGCCGTCACGGTGCCGGCCCTCGGCACCGCGATCTGCCGTTCGGCCATGGCGGTGAGCAGCGTGTTGATGGTGTCCTCGGGCGCCCGGTTGAACTCCTCGATGTACAGGAATCCGCCGGACCGCATCGCCTCAAGCAGCGGCCCGTCGACGAAGTTGTCCGCGCTGTAGTCCTCTCGCAGCACCCGGGCCGGGTTGTGATGGCCCACCAGCTTGGCGGGCGTCAGGTCCGCGTTGCCCTCGACGAAGACCAGCGGGATGCCCCACTCCGCGGTAATGCCCCGCAGCAGGGTGCTCTTGCTCGTGCCGGGCGGCCCCTCCAGGATGATGTCGCGCCCGGCAGCCACGGCCGCCAGCACCAGGTCAAGCTCGCGCTCGCGGCCGACAAGGTGCTGGCGGACTGCTGTCCCTGACGGCGGCTGATCCGCAGGGAGCCTTCAGGCCGGGTCACCGGATCGTGCTCCCGGCGTCGACGGTGAACTCCAGCCCGGTGACGTAACGGGCCTCGTCCGAGGCCAGGAACAGGACCGCGTTGCTGATGTCGCGCGCTTCCACGCTCTCGACTGGCAGCGTGTTCATGAAGATGGGCCCGATGTTCGGGTCGCGCTCGATCAGCGCCTCCAGGCCGCCGAGGCCTTCGCCCATCGGCGTCTGCACGCCCGTCGGGTGCACGGTGTTGACCCGGATGCTGTGCGCGGCCAGCTCGTTGGCCATCGTCCTGGCAATCCCCACGACGCCGTGCTTGGCGGCGACGTACGGCGCGAGGAACGGCAGGCCCTTGATGCCGGCCGTCGAGCTGGTGCAGATGACCGAGCCGCCGCCCGCCGCGATGAGATGCGGGACGCAGGCGACGATGGTGTTCCAGACGCCGGTCAGGTTGGTGTCCAGCGTGTCCTGCCACACCTGCGGGCGTGACCTCGTCCCAGGCCTGCACGGTGCAGATGCCCGCGTTCGCGCAGACGATGTCCAGGCGGCCCAGCTGGGCCACGCCCTCGTCGACGGCAGCCTTGAGCGCTGCGGCGTCGCGTACGTCGGCCTGGCTGGCGACGATCCGCCGGTCCAGCGCCTCCACCGCCTTGACCGTCTCGGCGAGTTCCTCGGGCGTGGCCATGCTGTACGGCACGGTGTCGTAGTCGCGGCAGATGTCAACGGCGACGATGTCGGCGCCCTCCTCGGCGAGGCGGATGGCGTGGCTGCGGCCCTGGCCGCGGCCCGCTCCGGTGATGAAGGCGACCTTGCCCTGCACTCTCCCAGCCATGGGATCGTTCCCTTCTACTTGATGACGCAGCCCGCGTCGACGGGCAGCGTCACGCCGGTGATGTAGCGGGCCTCGTCGGAGGCCAGGAACAGCAGCGCGTTGCTGATGTCGATCGGCTCCACCCACGTGACCGGCAGCGCGTTCAGGGTCAGCAGCGACTCGGTGGCGTCTTCGGCCGTCGGGTTCTCCAGATCCGGCCGGAACAGCGCGTAGGTGGGCGCGTTCTGGATCATCGCGGTGTTCACGCGTCGTCGGGTGCAGCGAGTTGACCCGGATGCTGTCGCGCGCGCCAGCTCGTAGCGCCAGCGTCCGCATGAGCCCGACCACGCCGTGCTTGGCCGTCACGTAGTGCCCGATGTTCTGCCATCGCCATCGAGGCCGGCCGTCGAGCTGGTCAGGATGATCGAGCCGCCGCGGCCGCCGCGCCTTCAGGTGCGGGATCGCGGCCTTGGCGGTGTGCCAGACGCCGGTCAGGTTGGTGTCGATCATGTCCTGCCAGGTCTGCTCCGGCAGTTCGTCCGCGCGTCCGCACCGAGGCAGATGCCGGCGTTGGCGCAGACGATGTCGAGGCCGGCCGAGCTCCGCCACGCCCGTCGTCGAGGGCCGCCTTGAGCGCGCCGTAGTCGCGGACGTCGGCCTGCGTCGCCACGATCCGCCGGTCCAGTGCCTCGACCTCCCTGACCGTCTCGGCCAGGTCCTCGGGGGTGGCCATCGGGTAGGGAACGGAGTCGACCTGGCGCGCACAGGTCGACCGCGATGATGTCGGCGCCCTCCTGCGCGAGCCGGATGGCGTGGCTGCGGCCCTGGCCGCGGGCCGCGCCGGTGATGAAGGCGACCTTGCCTGCTACGCGTCCTGCCATGTCGTCGCCCCTTACTTCTTGCTCGTTACTGCTCTGCTCGGCGGCTCACGCGGCAGCTGGTTCACACTGCCGCCGGGGCCTCGCTGGACGGGTGCAGCTCGGCTGCCGGGGTGGCCGGAGACAGCAGAGCGGCCGGATTGACAATGAGGATGTTGCTCTGCGCCGACCTCAGCAGCTCCCGGCTGACGCTGCCGTCAATGGCGGCCGGCAGGCCGCCGTGGGCGGGCGTGCCGATGACGATCGTCTCCGCGGCCACCGCCGTGCCGTACTCGGCGACCATCCGGCCGGCGGCTCCGTGATCGGCGGCATGCAGCAGGATCTGTCCCTCGGCCGGCACGCGGTGGGCAGCCAGCTGATCGAGGTGCCGGCGCACCAGCGCCCTGGCGGCGGCCAGGTCCTCGTCCTGGACGCCGATGTCGCTGGCGACCGCGGCCTCCCGTGCGTGCACGACATGCACAGCGCGGCCGTCCTGGGCGGCAAGCCGTGCGGCTGCCTCGGTAACCATGCTCGCGATCGGCTGGTCGTTCACCGCGGCCAGGATGACCCCGGTCGGCTCGGTGCTCGTGCGGAGGGCAGCACTGGCGAGCCCGGAACTCGCGGGTACCGCGACGACGCGCTCGGCAGCCCTGGCGGCAGGCGCGTGGCTGCCGGTCACCTGCTCGGCCTGCACCCGCTCAGCATCGGCCAGCCGCCGGTGCACGGTCGACAGGATGACGATTCCGGCCAGGACCGCGCCCGATGCGATGAAGAAGGGAACGTGGATGTTGAGCGCGATGACCAGCCGGCCGGCTGCGTAGGGCGCCAGCCCCCCGCCGATGAACCTGACGAAGCTGTAGGCCGCCGAGGCGACCGGGCGCTCGACCGGTGCGATGGTCATCACGGCCTGGGTAGTCACGGTGTTGTTGACGCCGATGAAGATGCCCGAGACGATGACCGCCGGGATCAGCACGGCCCGGTCCGTCGTCCAGAGCGCGATGATCAGGATCACGATGGCGAACAGGAACAGGTTCGCGTACATCGTCCGGGCGATGCCGAGCCTGGCCTGCAGCCGTGGCGCGCCGAAGACGGCGAAGATGGCGACCAGGATGCCCCAGCCGGTGAACACCAGCCCCAGCTCGATCGGGCTGAGATTCATCGGGAACGGCGCGTAGCCGAGCACCGTGAAGAAGCCCCAGTTGTAGCAGAGCGCTGTCAGCGACAGGGTCAGCAGGCCGCGGTGGCGCAGCGCCCGCAGCGGGGCCGAGAGTCCGGTTTTCTTCTCCGGCAGCGGCATCGGCTGCACCAGCACGATGGTGGCGATCAGTGCGATCGCCATCAGCGCCGACACCCCGAAGAACGGGCCGCGCCAGCTCACCTCCCCGAGCAGGCCGCCGAGCAGGGGGCCGACCGCGATGCCGACGCCGAGCGCGCACTCGTACAGCACAATGGCACCGGCGAACCCGCCGCTGGCAGAGGCGACGATGACGGCCAGCGAGGTCGCGATGAACAGTGCGTTGCCGACGCCCCAGCCGGCCCGGAAGCCGATGATCGCGCTAATAGACGGAGACGCTCCGGCGGCCGCGCTGAAGACAACGATCAGGATCAGGCCCGCGATCAGCGTGCGCTTGGCGCCGATCCGGCTGGAGACGTAGTTCGTGATGAGCATCGCCACGGCGGTGACCACCAGGTAGCTGGTGAACAGCAGCGTGACCTCGCTTGGCGAGGCCTTCAGCTCGTGGGAGATGGCGGGCAGGATCGGGTCCACCAGTCCGATGCCCATGAAGGACACCACGCAGGCGAACGCGACAGCGAAAACTGCCTTCGGCTGCCGGAACGGGCTGGCGGCAGTCCCGCTCATCAGTGCTCCAACCTGCCGGGTGGCCCGGCGTCCTCAGTCCTGCGCGAACGGCTCAAGCGCGTCGCGTCTGGCACTGGCCAGTGCCTGCATAGCCGGCAGTGCCGCTGCGAGCGCGTCCTGATCCTCCGGGCTGAGCCTTGTCATCAGCCCGGACAGCCGCTCGGCGCGAATGGCGCGGCGGCGTGCGACCAGGTCGCGCCCTGCGTCGGTGATGCGGACGTGCACGACCCGGCCGTCGCCGGGGTCGGCGCATCTGTCCACCAGGCCGGAGTCGGCCAGTCGTGCGACAAGCTGGGTCATGGCGGGCTGGGTGACGCCTTCCCTGCGCGGCGAGGTCGGTCAGCCGGCACGGGCCGGACTTCTCCAGCGTGGCCAGGGTGGCAGCCGACGTGAGCGACAGACCCGGCGGGCTCAGCCAGCGGATCAGGGAGACCAGTCGCTCCAGGCCAGCAGCCACCTCACCGGCGCGCGGATGGCCTGCTGCCACGATGGGCTTTTCCATAACGCGCTTATATTACGTACTTATGTTATTGCCAGTCAAGGCGGGTACTGACCAGATCAGGGCGCGTGCGGGCGCAACCAGGACGGTCGTCCTGACGTCCCACAGTGCATGCGAACGCGATGGACAGCGATCCTCAGCGGCAGCGTGCTGCTCATGGCCGGATGCGGGAGCATCCCGGCCTCGCCGGCCCCGTCCAGTGCCGCCATTCCCCCGAGCGGCACTGCCGGGGCCGGCGTATCGATGCCGCCCGGCGCGGCCGCAAGGGTGCGGACCTGCGCCGCAGCCGGGCCAGGCCGTCCGGCTGGCTATCTGGCCGGCCTGCAGTTCGTCTCGCCGTCCCGTGGCTGGGCCGTGGGTCAGCGAGTGATCCTGGCAACAGCCGACGGCGGCAGGCACTGGACGACGCAGGACACCGGCGCGCTCAATCTCACCTCAGTGGACTTCGTCAGCGATCAGGACGGCTGGGCCGTCGGTGCCGGCACCCTGCTCGCCACCACCGACGGCGGTGCGCGCTGGTCCGCGCTGCCTGACCCGTGCCTGCGCTCCGTGCACTTCGTGTCGGCCAGCACCGGGTACGCGATCGCCGGTGGCAGCGCTCCCGGCCCGTTCGGCGCGCCCGGCAGCGGAGGGCTGGTCCTGGGCAGCACTGATGGCGGCCGGTCCTGGCGGGAGCTGGCCGCGCCGCGGAACGCGCAGAGCGTCTGCGTCGATGCCACCGGTCACGGCTGGCTCGGCGCGGGCGGCGAGCTGTACCGGTCTGCGGACAGCGGAGGTACCTGGTCGCTCGCCGCTGCCGGATCCCGGCCACCGTCAGCGGGCTACCTGGCCACGATGGTGGCGCAGTGCGCCGGAAGCGGATCGGCCTGGGCGCTCGACGTCGGTCCTGGTGCCGCCTCCAGCCAGGAACCGCACGTCGGCTATCACGCCGGGCCGCGACCGGCGTCGTGCCAGTCTTCGCGGAGCAGTACTTCCCGCACCCGGGCGTCACCGTGTCCGCGCAGGCGCCCGGCAGCTATGCCGGCGCGATGTCCGCCATCAGCCCGGCCGCGGCCGCGTTCGTGGACTGGTGCCCGGCCTGCGGCAACGGCACGGCGCCGTGGGATCTGGTGACCGGATCAGGCACCACGGTTACCCGTGAGGCACCTGTGCCCGGTATCACCCAGCCGGAGGCGGCCAGCTTCCTGTCGCCGCAGACTGGCTGGATCGCCGGCGTCGCTGGCCCGGCCGGGCAGCGCATCGCCTACACGGCCGACGGCGGTCGCAGCTGGCAGACCCAGTACCAGAGCTAACGCAGTCACCGGATCTAGTGAGGCGGGCCACTGCGGCTGCGCGCCAGGCGGGAGCGGCACGGTGAAGGCGTTGAGCAGATACGAGATCAGCGTGTAGTACCCGCACAGGGAAACGAGCTCGACGAGCCCGGTGTCGCCGAGCAGGTCGCGGGCGGCGGCATAGCTGTCGTCGCTGACCTGGCCGTCGCGGGAGAGCTCGCGGGCGACGGCGTACACCGTCCGCTCGTCACCGGCGGCAAACGGCGGATCCTCGCCGGCGCCGATGGCGTCGACGACGGCGTCGGGCACGCCGTGCTCGCGGGCCATCCGGGCGTGCGCCCACCACTCGAACTCGGCCTTCCAGCGGCTGCCGACGGTAATGATGGCCACCTCGGTGAGCCGGCGCTCGATCGAGGTGCCGAAGCGCAGGGCAGCGCCGAGCGCGGTCAGGTGCCGGCCGACATCGGGCGCCTGCACGAATGCGTTGAACGGACCGACGAGGCCGCCGGCCTCATTGACAAGCTGGCCGCCGCGGGTGCCCACGACCGCATCCCAGACCTCACGGGCAGGCGGGGTCAGCTCGTCGCGGCGAAGATTCGGAAGACGCGTCACAACCGGACCGTATCGTCGCGGCCGCCAGTCCCGCCAGCAGCAGGGGCGTGATCCGCTCGGCGGTGAAGTTCGCCAGGATGTGCCGCTGCAGCAGCTGACCCCAGCGGCGGGCGTCCTGCCGCCGGGAGTAGATCTCCCGGAGCAGGTGGCTGGCGTGCCCGATGTCGGCCCGCGCCCAGCGCTGCCCCGGCTCTGCCTCGAACCAGTCGTCGGGCGCGTCCTCGGTGGTCGGCACCAGGTCGTACCGGACGCAGTACGGGTAGCCGGCCGGCAGGTAATCCAGGTGGCCGCCCCAGCCGGTTACGACCACGGGATTGCCGGCCGCCCCGGCGTCGAACGCGCCCAGGTTCCAGCCCTCGCCGCGGGAGAGCGACACGAAGCAGTCGCCGCGGGCGTGCAGCTGCGCGATCTCCTCTGGGCCCACGTCGCCGGTAATGAGCCGGATCGGCGGTGGCGCCGGGTAGCCAGCCAGCAGCCGGGCCAGGCTGAACCAGGACATCCCCGCGTGCGGACCTGTGCCCCCGCTCCGCAGCGCGACCCGGTCCTGCTCGGAGGTCTTGAGCACCAGCGCGACATCGTCGGCTGCGGTAAACGCGTTCAGGAACGCGCGCACCGCATCGGGCACGGCCTTGCGCATGGTCCAGGTCGCGATCAGGTAGAACACCATCGTGTGGGCAGGCAGGCCGAAGTCGGCCGTGCTGACAGTGCTAGCCTGGGTTCGGGCTGGCCGGGTTCGGGCTGGCCGGGAGCGGCGATGTGCGGCACCACGGTCGACCGGGACGCTCAGCCCGGAGTCGCGGCACACGCGCTGGCTATGCCGCGATGGCACGAAGACGCCGTCGTACCGGCTGAGAATCGCCAGCCACCTGGCGGGCAGCCGGTCGGCCTCGAACGTCGTGCAGGCCAGCCGCCTGATGCCCGGATCGAGCGCCCAGGCTGGCGGCCATAACGGGGTACTGTGCACGATCGCGGTATCGCAGTCGACGGCATCGCCTGCGATGTCGCGATGCCGCCACGCGCCAGCGGGCGGGCCGGGCACCGGCGCCAGCGGGTAGTGGTCTCCCCAGGTTCCGGTCCCGTAGGCGAGCGGAGTCCAGGCCACCGGGACGCCGGCCGCCCTGAGCGCGGACAGGTACTCCTGCGCCGAGTCGCCCTGCCCGGTGCCGGGCAGATGGGAAAAGTACCGGATGCCGCGCACCGCTCAGCCAGCCACCATCAGGAGATCCTCGATCCGGTCTGGATCATCCCAGCGGCGCAGGTAATCGGTCACATCATGGATTTCGATCGGCTGGTACGTCGTCCGGTCAATCTGATACAGGCGATAGGCAAGGTCGGTGAACTGCCGCAGATAGTCCTCCGCGGTGCAGCCGGATACCTCGCTGAGCATGCGCGGGCTGAATTCCGAGATAATCACCGGCCGGGATTCGCTGAGGACTCGCCGGGCGCCGCTGAATACGCGGTGCTCGGCGCCTTCGACATCAATTTTGATGAGATCGACCGGATCCGTCACCAGCTCATCGAGCGTGAAGGTGGGCACGATGAAGCTGGTGCTGTCGGCCAGGCCTGCTTCCGTGAGCCTGCCGTTAGTCCCGAGCGCGGTGGAGAAGCAGGACCAGCCCCGTCGGCGGTCAAGCCCGACGGGAAGCACCTCGATCGTGCTGACATCGTTGATGGCCGCCGACAGCAGCAGCAGGCGGCAGTTCTCCGTGTTCGGCTCGACCGCGATCACGCGCCCGCTGCTGCCCGCCAGCCGGGCGCCGAGCACCGAGTAGTAGCCGATGTTCGCACCGATGTCGACGAAGGTAGTACCGGGCTGGCAGTAGTGCGCGAAGACCGCGGCCAGGTGCGGCTCGTAGACGTGATCCTGGCGGATCAGGTGTGACACCGAGCCGTCAGCGCCGTCGACTAGCAGCAGCAAGCCGCTCACCGGTGTGGCGACCAGGTCCTGCTGACTGAATCTGATGCTGGCCGGCGACGGCTCGGCCAGCCGGTTCAGGTGCCCGAGGACCCGGCGCAGGCCGGCGAGATCGACAGCCGTGCTGCCGGCGATCTCGGCGGCGCGAGCGCGCGCTCCCGGCGATAGCCCGGCCGGGAAGAACAGCCTCAGCGCCGTGTCGAGATCCACAAGGACTGGTGTGTCGCTATCGGTGGCGGCAGCCATAACCGGCATGGTGGCATGGTAGCGGCAGGCCATTCTTCGGTGGCTGGCAGAAACGAATGTCTGATAGGCCAGGAAACAATTGCGATAATGGCACTTAACGGGGGCAGGAACGTGCTGAGCCGGGATGATCCTATTCTCGTCGCGGGTGCCGGCGGATTTATCGGTGGCCATCTGATCGGATATCTGCGCGCCAGCGGATTCGGCCGCATCCGGGCGGCCGACTGCAAGGCGCCCGCGGACTGGTGGCAGCGGCACCCGGGCGTCGAGGAGCTGCGGCTGGACCTGCGCAGCCCGGCGGCGGCGGCCGACGCAGTGGCCGGCTGCCGTTACGTGGTGAACCTGGCCGCCGACATGGGCGGCATGGGCTTCATCTCGCAGTACCGGGCGCGCTGCATGCTGTCGGTGCTGATCAGCACGTCACTGCTGCAGGCCGCCTGCGCCAGCCGGGTGCGAGCGCTACTTCTATGCCTCGTCGGCCTGCGTCTACCCGGTCGGCCTGCAGACGTCGGCGGCGGTGACGCCGCTGGCAGAGGATGCCGCCTACCCGGCGCTGCCGGAGCCGGGCTACGGCGAGGAGAAGCTGTTCAGCGAGCAACTCTGCCGGTCCTTCACCGCTGACTACGGCCTCGCTACCAGAGTCGCCCGGTACCACAACGTCTACGGCAGCCACGGGGCGTGGACCGGCGGCCGGGAGAAGGCACCCGCCGCACTCTGCCGAAAGGTCGCCGAGGCGATTCTCACCGGCGCTGACGAGATCGAGATCTGGGGCGACGGCAACCAGACCCGGAGCTTCATGCACGTGGACGACTGCGTCCGCGGCACGCTGCTGATCACGGAGGGTGAGCTGGCCGAGCCGGTCAACCTCGGCAGCTCGGAGCTGGTATCCGTGAATCAGCTGGCGGACCTCGTCGAGGAGATCGCCGGGGCACGGTTCAAGCGGCGCTACAACCTGGCGGCGCAGGCCGGCGTTCGCGGTCGCAACAGCGACAACACGCTGCTGCGGTCGGCATTCGGCTGGGAGCCGTCGGTGCCGCTGCGCGACGGCCTCGCGCGCACGTACGGCTGGGTGTACGACCAGGTCGCTGGCGGCCCGGTGAGCCGGGAGCAGCCGCTGGTCGTCTTCTACAACAGCATGTTCGGCGAGTGGCCGGAGCCAGCCTGCGGGCAGTGCCAGCCGCTCGGCCGGTACAGCGCTGACCCGGCGCTGCTGAGCGAGGCCGATGCGATCGTGTTCCACCTGCCGACGCTCGGCGCTGCGCCGGATGTGCCAGGCTGGCCCGCTGCGAGTCGCCTGGTCGCTGGAGAAGCGACATCACGGTCCCCGCCATGCGTGACGCGGAGTTCATGGCGCAGTTCGACCTGTCGATGACCTACCGCCGGGACTCGTCGGTCTGGATGCCGTACGTCGGCCCGGTCAGCCTGCCGGCGATGCTGGCGGCGCCGCGGCCGAAGACAGCCGCGTTCCCGGTCTGCCACTTCCAGTCGAACTGGTACGACCGCAGCGGCCGGACCGCCTATGTCGCCGAGCTGATGAAACGGGTCAAGATCGCCTCGTACGGGACCGTGCTGCCGACCGTGCCGAGTCCCGGCGAGGTCCGCGGCCGGGACGCCCGCCTGGCGATCATGGCGCAGCATAAATTCACCCTGGCGTTCGAGAACTCGGTCTCGTGCGACTACGTGTCGGACAAGTTCTTCGACGCGCTCATCGCCGGCTCGGTCCCGGTCTATCTGGGCGCGCCGAACGTGGGCGACTTCGCGCCAGCGCCGCGCTCGTTCATTAATACCGCGGACTTCGCCGATCCGGCCGGCCTGGCCCGCTACCTGAACCATCTCGACCAGCATCCAGCTGAATACGAGGAGTACCTGAGCTGGAAGCGCGACGGTGCGAGCCAGGCGTTCCGCGCGCTGCTAGCGGAGATTCCTGCCCATGCGCTACTGCCGGCTGGCAGCGGCGGTGGCCCAGTTCGCGCCGGCGCCGGCTTGCTAGCGTGGCGCGCCCGCGGCTAGCACGTCGCGGCGCCACCTGCTCGCTGCGCGCCTGACGCATGCCGAAGCTGGCCGGGTACACGATGACGTGATCGGCGTACTCCCCGAACGCCGCCAGCTGCTCAGCGACCTGACCGGCCGTGCCCGCCGCCGCCATCGCGCTGACCATCTCATCAGGCACCGCTCGCGTCATCGCTTCGTAATCCCGTGCCGCGAACGCCGCCCGGATCTGCTCCCCGGCCGCGGCGAACCCGGCCACCTCCACGCAGGTCGAGTAGGTCCGCGGTGCGGCGTAGAACGCGATTTGCGCGGCTGCCTCCGCCCGCGCCTGCTCCTCGTCGTCGGCCACGCAGCAGATCACCATGGCCGCGACCTGTACCGCCGCCGGGTCGCGATCGGCCCTGGCGGCGCCCGTCGCGATCGCGGGCCGCACCACCTCGGCGAAGTACCGGCCGGTGAACAGCGGGTGCCCGATGAAGCCGTCGGACACCCGGCCGGCCACCTCGATCATCCGCCGGTTCACGCCCGCGGTGTAAACCGGGATGTCGGCGCGCACCGGCGCGGTCATCTCGGCCGTGGGCGTGATGTCCACGTGGTAGAACCGGCCATCGTGCCTGACCGGCTCCGCGTCCAGCCGCCACAGTCGGCGCAGCAGCGGGATCAGCTCCTCCATCCGGGAGGCCGGCCCGGCCGGGTCGACGCCGTGCCAGTTCGCCATCATCCTGGTGGTGCCGGTGCCGAGCCCGAGTATCGAGCCTGCCGCCGGACAGCTCGTCGAGGCTGCGTGCCTCAGTCGCCAGTACCAGCGGCGTGCGGCCGACCGCGTAGGCGATGGAGCTGCCGATCCGGACGGCCGCGGTCGCGCCCGCCATCGCCGCCAGGCTGACGACTGCGGATCTGGTGTAGAACTCCGTGCTCCAGGCGGCGTCGTAACCCAGCTGCTCGGCCGCCGCCGCGGTTGCGGCGGCGTCGGCGACGCCACCGCGCAGGATCGCGAACCCGCGGCTCATCGGTCAGGCACCAGATCGGCGGGGACGGAGACGATGCGGGAGCGCAGGTACTCGCCCAGGCCCTTGGCCTGCGCGTCCGGCCGGGTGGTGGCCGCGACGCCGGGCGCGAGCAGGCCTTCGACGACGAAGTTGACCGCCCGCAGGTTCGGCAGCTCGTAGCGGAGCACGCCGAGCCCGGCGGCCTCCGGCAGCAGCCTGCGGAACAAGTCGACCGTGAGCTAGTCGCGCAGCCAGGCGTAGCCCGCCGTCGGTGCGCGCCCACAACCCGACGTTGGCGTTCCCGCCCTTGTCCCCCGACCGGGCCCCGGCGATCCGGCCCAGCGGCACAGTTGCTCGCGGACTCCCGGCTCGCGGACTCTGCCGGGCTCGCGAACCGGGGGCTCGCGGACTGCTGCGCGGCTGCCGCTGCGGCGCAGGTGCCGGGCGTATGCGGGATGACCTGCTCGCTGCCGTCAGGCAGGTGGGCGATCTGAGTTACCTCGGCGGCCGGGATCAGCGCGGGCCAGTAGACGCCGAACGCGCTGGCCGGCGTCGGCGGCGCGGTGGTGTGGAAGCCTGCGTAACCGCCGAGGGCGAGTTCCAAGGTCACGTCGGAGAACGCGCGGCCGACCTTGCGCTCGTCGGCGTCCTTGACCGTGATCCGCAGGTGCGCGGTGGCCTGCTCGTTGGTGGCGGCGTCGGGACGGTCGAAGCGCAGCAGCCGCACGTCGACCTCGCCGAACTGCTCCGCGCCGCCGAGCATGGCCGAACAGCAGCTGCTCGGCCTGCGCGGCCTTGGCCTCGATGTCCAGCCCGGTGAGGACCATCGTCATCGTGTTGCGGTAGCCGCCGAGCATGTTGATCGCGACCTTGAGCGTCGGCCGGCGGCGGGCTGCCCTTGGTGCCGCTGAGCGCGACCCGGTCCGGCCCGGCCTGCTCGATCGCGCACCGTGTCGAAGTGCGCGACGACATCCGGGTTGAGGTAGCGCGGGCTCGCCGATCTCGTACAGCAGCTGGGCGGTGACGGTGCCGACCGACACCAGGCCGCCGGTGCCCTGATGCTTGGTGATCACGCTGCTGCCGTCGGCGGCGACCTCGGCGATCGGGAAGCCGGGGTAGCGCCGGTCGGTGATCTCGTCGAGGAAGCTGTAGTTGCCGCCGGTCGCCTGCGGCCCGCACTCGATCACGTGCCCGGCGACGACGCGCGCCGGCCAGCGCGTCGAAGTCGTCCCGGCTGCCAGCCGTGCCACCAGGCGGCCGGCCCGGTGACCAGGCTGGCGTCGGTGACCCGCGGGCAGATGACCACGTCGGCCCCGGCCTGCAGCGCGGCGGTGATGCCCCAGCCGCCGAGGTAGGCGTTGGCGCGTGACCGACCGGCAGGCCCGCCGCGGCCAGCGGCACGCCGGTGTCCAGATTGGCCAGCGCGTGCCCGGCGGCCTGCAGGTCGCCGATCCGCGGGGCCAGGTCGTCGCCGGTGATGTAGCGCGACACGGGCGGGCAGGCCGAGCCGGCCGGCGAGCTCGCTCGACCTTCGCGGCCAGGCCAGCCGGGTTGAGGCCGCCGGCGTTGTCCACGATCTTGATCGCCGCGATCCAGGCAGGTGCCCAGCACGTCCTCCAGCTGGCGCAGGAAGGTGGTGGCGTAGCCGCGGGCGGGATCCTTCTGCCGGGCCTTCCACAGGATCAGCATGGTCAGCTCGGCCAGGTAGTCGCCGGTCAGCACGTCGATCGGCCCGGCCAGCATCTCCCGGGCGGCGGCGACCCGGTCGCCGTAGAAGCCGGAGCAGTTGGCGATCCGGACCGGCGGCGCTGCAGCCATCGCTGACGTCCGAACTGGCCCGGCGCCCGCCCGGCGCCGGGCGGCCCGGCGAAGGACTGCGCAATGCCAGCCACTCGATCGCGGCCGGGCCGGTGGCCTCGACCGCAGTGTCGCTGCGGTGCCGCCGCTGGGTCACCAGCAGACAGAAGTCGAGGGCCGGGCCGGTGATCCGGTCGGCGGCGTCCGGCCGGACCGCAGGCCCAGACCGCGCCGGACGGCGCGACCAGTTCGACCCGCACCGGCTGCGCGGGCAGCCGGGCGCTTGTTCGCGGCGTAGCTGAATGCCCGGGCGCCGACGCCGATGTGCGCCACGTGCCGCAGCCGGTCGGTCGGCTCGCGGCCGCACGCCGAGGGTGTCGGCGATGTCCTGGCCGTGCGCCCAGGTCTCCATGATCCGGGCGGTGAGCGAGGAGGCGACGCTCATGGCCGGCCCGAACCAGGGCAGCCGGGCCGCCGGATCCAGGTCTGCGAAGACCGTGATCAGCTCGGCCCGGGCCCGGCCGAACCAGTCAAGCAGCTGCGCCGGTGGCATCGCGCGGTACCGGCGGGCGATCGCGTCCGGGTCGACGGCTCCGGTGGCGGTGAGCCTGCTCACCTCGGCCGCGAACTCCTCCGGATCGGTGGCCGAGGTGATCGCCACCTGGTCGAAGTAGGCGAGATGGCTGACCTGGTCGGCGATGGTCCAGCCGGGGGCCGGCGTCGGCAGCTGCCAGCTGTCGTCGCCGAGCGGTTCCAGGATCTGCCGCAGCACCGCCGGTCTCGGCGGCCAGGTCGGCCGCGAGCGCCCTCAGGTCAGCCGGCATCGGGATGCTCCAGCTCCGCCATCACGGCCAGTACCTGCCCGGTCGTCACCTGGTCGCCCTCCTTCACCCGCAGCTCCGCGACCACGCCGTCAGCGGGCGCGAGGACGGTGTGCTGCATCTTCATGGCCTCGAGCACGACCAGTGGCTGGCCCGCGGTGACCGCACCGCCGGCGTGGCAGCGACGCGTGATAACCAGGCCGGGCATCGGGGCGAGCAGTGACCCGGCTGGACGGCGGCCTGCCGGGTCGGCCGAGCCGGGTGACCTCTGTCAGTGCGACCGAGCGTACCGGGACCGTCGACGTAGACGCGGTCGCCGGGCACCCGGTCGACGCGATAGCGGCGGCGGATGCCGTCGATCTCCAGATCGACGGCATCGGGCGTGCAGGCCGCGCATGGCCACGTGCTCGCCCGGCGCCTCGCCGTTGACGGTCGCGCGCACCTCCGGCCCGTCGACCCGGTAGGCGACGATCAGGTCGGCCGTGCCCGTGTGGTACTCGGCCGTGTGCCGGATCGAGCTGACGTTCCGCCAGCCCGACGGCAGCGTTGCCAGCACCGGCGCGGCCGCCCGGTGGCCGGCCTGCCGGGCCAGGGCCGCGGCCAGGCGTGCACGGGCGGTGGCCGCTCGGTCGGGCGCGGCCAGGGCGGCCGGATCGTGCCGGGTCAGGTAGCCGGTGTCGGTCGCGCCGGCGAGGAACTCCGGCTCGCGCAGGATCGCCGCCAGCAGGTCGCGGTTGGTGGTCACGCCGTGCATCCGGGCCCGCCGCAGCGCCCGCGGCCAGCCGCCGGGCCGCCTCGTCGCGGGTGCGGCCGTAGCGCGATCACCTTGGCCAGCATCGCGTCGTAGTGCGGGCTGACCACGCGACCGGTCGCGAAGCCGGCGTCGACCCGGACGCCGGGGCCGCCCGGAATCTCGAACCGGTGCAGCGTCGCCGGTGGCGGGCAGGAAGCCGGCCGCGACGTCCTCGGCGTACAGCCGGGCCTCGATGGCGTGGCCGGTGAGCCGCGCGCCGGCGACCTGCGGCGGCAGCGGCTCGCCCGTCGGCGATCGCGCAGCTGCAGCTCGACCAGGTCCAGGCCGGTGACCACCTCGGTCACCGGGTGCTCGACCTGCAGCCGGGTGTTGACCTCCAGGAAGTAGAAGCGGCCCGGCCCGGTCCAGCACGAACTCGACGGTGCCCGCGCCGACGTAGCCGATGGCCTGGCCCGCCGGCGACCGCCGCCGCGGCCAGCTGCGGCCCGCAGGTCGTCGTCGACGGCCGGGGACGGGCGACTCCTCGATGATCTTCTGGTAGCGCCGCTGGATCGAGCACTCGCGCTCGAACAGGTGCACCACGGTCCCGTCGGTGTCGCCGAGGATCTGCACCTCGATGTGGCGCGGGTCGGTGCACGAACCGCTCGAGGAACACGGTCCCGTCGCCGAACGCGGACGGCGGCCTCGCGGCGGGCGCGGCCGACCGCCCCGGCCAGCTCGCCGGCGTCGCCGACCAGCCGCATGCCCGCGGCCGCCGCCGCCGAAGGCCGCCTTGACCAGCAGCGGGAAGCCGACGTCCGGCGGCCTCGGCGCAGGTCATCGGCGGTCGGCGTCGGCGCCGGTGATCATCGCCGCCGGGCAGCACCGGCACGCCCGCCGCGGCCATCAGCTCCTTGGCCGCGATCTTGGAGCCCATCGCCGCGATCGCCTCCGGGCGCCGGCCCGACGAAGGTCAGGCCCGGCGGCGGCGCAGGCCCGGGCGAACGCCGGCGTTCTCGGACAGGAACCCGTAGCCGGGATGGACGGCGTCGGCGCCGGTGGCGGCGGCCGCGGCGATGATGCGGTCGCCGCGCAGGTAGGTCTCGGCCGGCGCGGCGCCGGGCAGCCGGACCGCCTCGTCGGCCTGCCTGCACGTAGCGGCGCGCCGGCGTCGGGGTCGGAGTAGACGGCCACGGTGGCGATGCCCAGCGCGTGCGCGGTGCGCATGATCCGCGGACGCGATCTCGCCGCGGTTGGCGACCAGGAGCTTGCTGATGCGGCACGGTGGCGGCACGGTGCTGGCACGGGCCTCACATCCGGAAGACGCCGAAGCCGCGGCGCCCGGCGACGGGGCCGGAGTGCGACGGCCGACAGCGCCATGCCGAGCACGGTCCGGGTGTCGCGCGGGTCGATGATGCCGTCGTCGTACAGCCGCGCGGTGACGAAGAAGGCGTGCGACTCGCGCCTCGATCTGCGCCTCGATCTGCGGCGGTCCGCTGCCCGGTCGGCCTCCTCGTCGAACGGGCGGCCGGCCGCCGCGGCCGAGGCGCCGCCCGACGATCGACATCACCCCGGCCAGCTGCGGCCGCGCCCATCACCGCCAGCTTGGCGCCGGGCCAGGCGAACATGAAGCCGCGGGTCGTAGGCCCGGCCGGACATGCCGTAGTTGCCGGCGCCGAACGAGGACGCCATGTTGATCGTCAGGTGCGGGACGGCCGAGTTGGTCACCGCGTTGATCATCTTGGCGCCGTCCTTGATGATGCCGCCCTGCTCGTAGCTGGTGCCGACCATGTAGCCGGTGGTGTTCTGCAGGAAGACCAGCGGCGTGTCGGTCTGGTTGGCCAGCAGGATGAACTCGGTGGCCTTCTTGGCCTCCTCGCTGAACAGCACGCCCCGGTGGTTGGCCAGCACCCCGACCGGGTAGCCGTGCAGCCGCGGCCCAGCCGGTGACCAGCGAGGTCCCGTACAGCGGCTTGTACTCGTCGAACTCCGAGCCGTCGACGACCCGGGCCAGGACCTCGCGCGGGTCGAACGGCACCTTGCAGTCGGCGGACACGATGCCGAGGATCTCGTCCGGGTCGTACCGCGGCGGCGCGGCCGGCCCGCGGCGGCGGGCCCAGCTTGCGCCAGTTGATCCTGGCCATGATCGTCGCGGCCGATGCGGATGGCGTCGAGCTCGTCGACGGCGAAGTAGTCGGCCAGCCCGGAGATCCGCGAGTGCATCTCGGCGCCGCCGAGCGACTCGTCGTCGGCCTCCTCGCCGGTGGCCATCTTCACCAGCGGCGGGCCGCCGAGGAACACCTTGGCCTGGCCGTCCACCAGGACCGCGTAGTCGCACATGCCGGGCACGTACGCGCCGCCGGCGGTGGAGTTGCCGAAGACCAGCGCGATGGTCGGGATGCGCCATGCGCGGACAGCTCGGTCAGCTCGTGGAAGATCCGGCCCGGCCGGGACGAACAGGTCCGCCTGGGTGGGCAGGTCGGCGCCGCCGGACTCGACCAGGTTGATCACCGGCAGCCGGTTGATGCGGGCGATCTCCAGGGCGCGCAGGGTCTTGCGCAGCGAGTACGGGTTCATCGCGCCGCCGCGGACGGTCGGGTCGTGCGCGATGATCACGCACTCGACGCCGGAGACCACGCCGATGCCGGTGACCATGCTGGCGCCGACGGTGAACTCGGTGCCCCAGGCGGCCAGCGGGGACAGCTCGAGGAACGGGCTGTCCGGGTCGACCAGCAGCTCGATGCGCTCCCGGGCCAGCAGCCGGCCCCGGTCGCGGTGCCGCTGCTGGTAGCGCTCGCCGCCGCCGGCGATGGCCAGCTCGAGCTGCTCGTCCAGCTGGTCGAGCACGGCGAGCTGGGCGGCCCGGTTGGCGCGGTAGGTCGTCGGCGCCGGTATCGACGTGCGAGGTGAGGACCGGCACGCGCGTCAGCCCTCCGTCGTGCGTGGCCGGCTGTAGTGCCGGCGTGCTCGCCGCACGACGTTCTTCTGGATCTTGCCGGTCGAGGTCTTGGGCAGCTCGTCGGTCACGATCACCGACTTGGGCACCTTGTAGCCGTCGAGCTGGCTGCTTGAGCGCCGCGATCAGTTCGGCCGCCGTCGATGGTCTCGCCCGGCTTGGGCACCACCACCGCGGTGATCGCCTCGGTCCACCGCTCGTGCGGCAGCCCGACCACCACGGCCTCGGCCACCCGCGGGTCGGCGGCGTAGACGGCCTTCTCGACCTCGATCGAGGCGACGTTCTCCCCGCCGGTCTTGATCACGTCCTTGTAGCGGTCGGCGAACCAGAGCACGCCGTCGTCGCCGAACCGGCCGACGTCGCCCGGAGTGGAACCAGCCGTGCGCGAACGCCGCGTCCGGTGGCCTCGTCGTTGTCCAGGTAGCCGGCCATCGTGGACGGCCCGCGGTAGACGATCTCGCCCTGCTCGCCCGGCGGGCAGCAGCTCGCCGTCCGGGCCCATGATCGCGACCTGCACGCCGGTCAGCGGCGTGCCGACCGCGCCGATGTGGGAGAGCTGATGCTCGGGCCGGAACAGCGTGGTGATCGGGCTCATCTCGGTCTGCCCGAACAGCAGCGCGAAGTCGCAGCCGAACGCCGTCCAGGCAGCGGCGGATCAGCTCGTCCGGCATCGGCGCCATCGCGTACACCGCGCGGCGCAGGCTGGACAGGTCCCGGCTCGGCGAAGCGACGGGTGGTCAAGCGCGGCCCGGAACATCATCGGCAGCCCGAAGACCTGGGTGATCTGCTCCCGCTCGATCAGGTCGAGCAGGGCCGCCGGATCGAAGCCGCGCAGCACGTAGATGGTCGCGCCGACCATGACCGCCGGGGTGCAGAACGCGTTCAGCTGGGCGGTGTGGAACATCGGCATCATCGCGGCGAACCGGTCGGTCGGCCGTTCCAGCCGGAGTCGAGCGCGCCGGACATCGACTCCAGGTAGATCGCCGACGTGCGTGCCGACCACGCCCTTGGGGAACGAGGTGGTGCCCGAGGTGTAGAGGTAGCTGAGCGCGTCGCGGTCCTCGACGAAGCACTCCGGCTCGCTCGCGTCCCGCGCAGGGTCAGGGCCTCGCCGGTCAGCCAGGCCCGGTCGGCGGGCTCGGCCTCGTACCCGGCGCCCGTGCCGGGCGCGACGATCACGTCGGCGATCGCCGGCACCTTGGCGATGGCGTCGCTGCAGCGCGCCGACCAGCTGGGTTCCACCACGATGCCGCGGGCGCCGGAGTGGCTCGAGCACGTAGGCCACCTCGTCCGGCCGCCAGCCCAGGTTGACCGGCACGCAGACCACGCCGAGCTTGGCGCAGGCGTAGTAGACGGCGAGGAACTCGGCGCTGTTGCCTGAGGCCAGGCGAGCGCGTCGCCGCGCTGCGTAGCCGAGCGCGGCCAGCCCGTGCGCGAGCCGGTTCACCCAGCCGTTGAACTCCGGCGTAGGTAAGCGGCGGTCGCCGTCGACGACCGCGAGCTGGCCCGGCCGGGCGGCGGCGGTCCGGGTCAGGGTGTCGCCGACGTTGATCCGCCGGATGAGGTTGCGCGCGAGGTCCACGGCACTCCTGCGTCTCCGCTAGTACGACCGGGGCAGGCCCAGGCTGTGCTGGGCCACGTAGTTGAGGATCATCTCCCGGTTGACCGGCGCGATGCGCAGCAGCCGGGCCAGCCCCCAGTAAGGCAGCAGGCCGTACTCGGTGGCCACGCCGTTCCCGCCGTGGGTCTGGATGGCCGCGTCGAGGCGGCGAGCGCGGCCTCGGCGGCGGCGTACTTGGCCATGTTCGCGGACTCCCCGGCGGGCTCGCCGTGGTCGTGCTGCCAGGCGGCCTGCCGGATCATCAGCGCCGCCAGCTCGGTCTCGATCTTCGCCTTGGCCAGCGGGTGCGACGACGCCCTGGTGGGCGCCGATCGGCTCGGACCAGACCTGCCGCTCGCTGGCGTACCGGGCCGCGGCGGCCAGCACGTGCCGGGCGATCGCCGACGCACGAGCGCGGCGCCGGTGATCCGTTCCGGGTTCAGCCCGTGGAAGACCTGCCGGAAGCCGTCGCCCTCCTGCGCCGACCAGCGCGTCCGGGCCGACCCGCACGTCGTCGAAGTGCAGGGTGAACTGCCGCTCGGGCAGCAGCAGGTCGACCGGGAGCAGGCTGCCTGTCCAGGCCCGGGCGCGTCGGCGGGAACGAGGAACAGCGACAGCCGGCGCGGACCCGTCCTCGCCCGTGCCCGGTCCGGGCGACGACCAGCAGGGCCTCGGCCTCGTCCACCCCGGAGATGTAGTACTTCGTGCCGGGCAGCACCCAGTCGTCGCCGTCCCGGACGGCGGTGGTGGACAGCCGGTGGGTGTTCGAGCCGGCGTCTGGCTCGGTGATCGCGAAGACCACCTTGGCTGGTGCCGGCGGCCAGGCCCGGCAGCCAGGTCTGGCGCTGCTCCTCGGTGCCGAACTCGGCGATGACCTCGGCCGAGATCGCCGCCGAGACCAGCAGCAGCAGCAGCGGCGTGCCCTGCAGCGGCGAGTTCCTCGCAGACGAGCGCGAGCTCGGTGAGCCCGCCGCCGCCGCCGCCGTACTCGACCGGGATGTTGACGCCGATGAATCCCTGCTCGCCGAGGGTGGCCCACAGCTCGGTGCAGGGACGGCGCTCGGCGGCCCTGGCTCGCGTAGTACTGCGGCCCGAAGTCCTGCGCTATCGCCGCCACGGCGGCCCGCAGGTCCCGGTGCTCGGCGGTCTCAGCAAAGTCCACGGTGCGGTCAGAGCCCCAGAAAGTCCCGCTAGTGAAGAAGCATTCACTAGCGACCTTAACGGAAGGATGCCAGGATAACTAGGTGGACACCGCCAGATCGTCGCCGCGGACCCGCGATCCTGACCGCAAGCAGCGGATCATGGCCGCCGCCGCCGCGCTGGGCGCCCGGCGCGGCTTCCACGCGATCTCGATGGCCGATATCGGCGCCGAGGCTGGCATCGTCGGCTCCGGCATCTACCGGCACTTCGACAGCAAGACCGCGATCCTGGTGGCCATGCTCGACCAGGTCATGGACCGGCTTGCTGACCAGCGCCGCGGCGATCCTGGCAGCGGGCGGCAGCCCGGCCGTCACGCTGTCGGAACTCATCAGGGACCACATCGCGGTGGCCATCGAGGACCGGGACGTGCTCGCGGTCTATCACAGGGAGGCGCACACGCTGCCCGAGGAGGACCGCCGCCGGCTGCGGCGCAGCCAGCGGCATTACATCGAGGACTGGGTGCACGTGCTGGCGCCGCTGCGGCCCGACCTGGCCGACGGTGAGCTCCGCCTGGCGGTGCACGCGGCGATCGGAGCGATCCAGTCGACGCTGTTCTTCCGCAGCGGGCTGGCCGATGAACGGCAGGCCGCGTTGCTGGAGGCCATGGCGCACGGCTGCCTGGGAACCTCGCCGACCGCCTCGGAACAGTGAATGCCGAGTTACTAGCGCTGACATATGACAGTCGATAACAAATGACAACGGGACCGGCCCCCGAAGGACCGGTCCCGAAGCGTCAGGACGTGCTGGCTTCTAGCCAGCGTTACCAGTAGTGCCGACGCCCGCCGACGCCTCGCCCGATTGCGCCGAAGAGCGCAAGGATGAGACCGACGATCAGAACGATGATGCCGATCGTCCACAGGATCGCGATCTTCACCACGAACCCGATGACCAGCAGGATGAGCCCGAGGATAATCATTCTTAGCTCCTGGCTTGTGTAATAGTGGCCGTCAACTACCTGGCCAGGCGACGGTCAAACACCGCGGGCAGGATAATTTCTGCGGCGCCTGCGGGCGCTAGTACGACCTGGGCAGTCCGAGCACATGCTCGGCCAGGTAGTTGAGCACCATCTCCTGCGGGAGCGGCGCGATCCGCATCAGCCGCGCTTCGCGCCAGTACCGCTCGACGTGGTACTCGCTCGCATAGCCGAACCCGCCGTGCGTCTGCACCGCGGCGTCGGCAGCCTGGAAGCCGGCGTCCGCCGCGAGGAATTTGGCGATATTGGCCTGCTCGCCGCAGGGAAGGCGGTTGTCGATCCGCCAGGATGCCTCCCGGATGGCCAGCGCAGCTGCGCCAAGCCGGGCGTGCGCCTCGGCCAGCGGGAACGCGATGCCCTGATTGGCGCCGATCGGACGGCCGAAGACCACGCGGTTGCTGGCGTAGCTGACCGCGCGACGCAGCGCTGCCCGGCCGGTACCGAGCGCCTCGGACGCGACCAGCACGCGCTCGGCGTTCAGCCCGTCGAGCAGGTAGCGGAAGCCCTGTCCTTCCTCGCCCACCCGGTCAGCGGCATCGACGTAGAGGCCGTCGTAGCTGACCTCGCAGGAGGCGACCGCGTTCCGGCCGAGCTTGGGGATGGCCCGGATGCCGACCGCCGGGTCCTTCAGGCTGGCCACGAACAGGGTGAGCCCGTCCGTCCGCCGGGCGCAGTCCTCGGCCGGCGTGGTGCGCGTCAGCAGCAGAACCCGGTCCGACTCAAGTGCCTTCGACGTCCAGACCTTGCGCCCGGTGACCCGGTAGCCGTCCCGTCCCTGACGCGCCCTGGTGCTGATCGCCGTCGTGTCGGTGCCAGCGTCCGGCTCGGTCACGCCGAACGCGATGTGCAGCCTGCCGCTGGCGACGTCCGGGAGGTAGCGGCGCTTCAGCTCCTCGCTGCCGTGCCTGACGACCGGATGCATGCCGAAGATCGACAGGTGGATGGCACTCGCGCCGTTCATGCATGCGCCGGACGCGGCGACCTCTTCCAGGATGATTGACGCCTCGGTGATCCCGGCGCCGCCGCCGCCGTACTCCTCGGGAATCGCGATGCCGATCCAGCCGCCGCCGGCCATGGCGTTGTAGAACTCCCACGGGAACGTGTGCGTCGCATCGGCCTCGGCCCAGTACTCGTCGGGGAAGCTCGCGCAGACGTCCCTGATCGCCGCCCGGATCGCCTGGTGGTCGCTCGACTCGCTGAATTCCACGCCGCTCGTCCCTCCGTGTGCGCTAGCTATCGCTATAGCAGTAGCAGGCGCACCACGGATCGGCCACTAGCCCAGTCCGTCACCATAGGACTGTCGGCATGCCGGGTCCTGTCAGGGCATCGGATCGCTCGCCTGGACCACTAGAGCTGCTCGGCGGTCCGGCCGTATAGTCACGGCACGGCCATCCTGGCCGGTCGCGGTTCCCGATTGAGCGTGCTCGCTCTCGGCTGCCGCTGCTCTCTCACTCCCCCGGCACTGGCCACGGTTACCGCGGCCCGGCGGGCTGGAGTTAGTCACCATTACCTCGTTCCCGGCCTTCATGGAGGTTTTGATGTTGTCCAGCAAGAACCGGCCGCGCTGGAACGAGCTGCCGCAGCAGGTCCGCGATCAGATCGAGCAGCTGGCCGGCGGCCGCGTCTTGGCGGCCGAGAACTGCGAGGGAGGCTTTTCGGCCGGCTTCGCGTCGCGGCTGACCCTGACGGGCGGGCGCCGCGCGTTCGCGAAGGCAATGGACGGCGCCGCGTGGCCGCTGCAGGCTGGCTGGTGCCGGGACGAGGCGCGGGTGTCGGCGGGCCTGCCTGCCGGGATCCCCGCGCCGCGGCTGCGCGGCTGGAGCGACGACGGACAGTGGGTCGCCCTGGTCTTCGAGTGCATCGAGGGTCGCGAGCCGGCCCGGCCGTGGCAGCCGGATGAGCTCGGCCGGGCCGCGACCGCCGTGAGCGCGATGTCGCTCGCGCTCACTCCGTCGCCGGTGCCGGTGGCGGCTGACCAGCCGCGGATCGGCGGCTGGGCTGAGCTGGCCGGCGACCGGACGGCGCTGGGCAGGCTGCCGGGCGTCTCGGTACGGGCCGCGGGGCACCTGGCCGAGCTCATCGCGCTTGAGCGGGCCGGGCTGGCTGCCGCGCACGGCACCTCGCTGGTGCATTTCGACGTGCTGCCGCACAACATCCTGTGCGCCGGGCAACAGGTCTGGTTCGTGGACTGGCCGCACGCGCGGCTGGGAGCGCCCTTCATCGACCTGCTGATGCTGCTCGCAAGCGCGGGCTGCGGACGGCATCGGCCTGGACGAGCTGCTCGCCGCGCAGCCGGTCGCAGCCGGACGTCGACCGCGAAACGATCGACGCGGTGCTCGCCGCGCTGGCGGGTTTCTATCTGGCCGGGGCGCTGGCGGAGACGCCGGCTGCGTTCCGGCCGATCGCCGCGGCCAAGCTGGAGCTTGGCCGCGGCGCTCTTAGCTGGCTGCAGCGCCGGCTCGGGTGGCGGGCCTGATTACCAGTACTGGGTCGTCGCCCCGGAGCTGTTGTACACGCTGCCCGTGCCCTCCGGCTGCTCGAACACCGACTGGATCGCGACCCGGCCGGGACCCTGCAGGGTCAGCCAGATCGACTTGGCCTGCCAGCGGGCCGAGCTGAACCAGTAATTGCCGTGCGGGTACTCGAAGTGCAGGAACATCCGGACGCTGCGGTCCTTCCAGATGAGCCCGCCGGGCTGGACCAGGATGCGCTCACCCTGCGCGCAGGTCGCGGATGAAGGTGTTGCCTGGCGCGTGCAGCAGCAGCAGGCCAGGACCGCCCTGGGCACTGAACCGGTCCATCGTCTGGCCCAGCGGGTAGTGGTACTCCTGGTCGTCGCCGTTCCTGGTGGTGTACCAGATACCGGAGTTCTCCCACTGGTAGCCCACGTTGCCGGTCGCTGTCAGGAACCGGTGCTCGACGACGTCGACCGCGTGATTCGCCGGGCAGCGGCACGGCCAGCGTCTCCCCCGGGGCGTCCGCCGAGATGGCGATGTGGCCGGGACCGCTGGCCGTCATCATGAGCAGCGGCATGCCCGGCCAGGACACGGTTCCAGCCGCCCGCCATCTGCATCATGTCGAGCCTGACGCTCGGGCTCGGAGTGCAGCAGCACGTGATGGGAGAAGTAGATCGAGTCCTCGGGATCCAGCTTCATCTCGGCGACCGGGACGTACTTGCCGCTGATCTGGCAGGTCGACCGGCTGAACCGGATCCTGGCCATGTCGCGGATGGGCGGCTGCTCGGCCCAGCCCGACTTCGTGACGCGCGCCCGGACGTCGGTCGGCGCGCCGCAGTGCGGGCAGGTCGTGCCGCCGCCGTCGCTCGGGATGCGGCAGTACGGGCAGGTGTAGGTCGTGCGTCGACATATCCGCCGCCTACTCGGATCCGTGGTGCACGTACATGGACTGGACGCCGACCCGGCCCGGTCCGGTCATCTCTGCCAGGTACATGCTGTGGCTGCCCATCATGCCGGTCTTGAACGTTCTGCTGGACCGTGTTCATCTGTCACCGACGAGTCCTTGTAGAGGAACCCGCCTGGCTCGACCAGGATCTTCTCGCCTGGCTGCGAGCGTCTTCTGGAACACGTTGCCGTAGCCGTGCAGCAGCAGGAGGCCAGGGCTCGCCCGCCGTCACGAAGCGATCCATGTACATGCCGCTGCCGCCGTGCATGACGTTGGCAAGGCCCTTGATGCGGACGAACGAGTAGTTCAGCGAGTGCGTGCCGGCCAGGAACGCGTGCTCGCGCACGTCGATCTCGTGCGACGGATGCATCGGGAGCACCACGACCTCGCCCGTGGCGTCCTTGGACAGCGCGATCCGGCCGGGCCCGTGAGCGACGCTGAGGATGTGCGGCATGCCGCCGATCATCCGGTTCGGGCCGCCGCCGGGGTGTTCAGCGCGGACATCGGGACGCCGGGCTCCTTCCACAGCATGACGTGGTGCTCGAAGAACACCGAGTCACCCTGGGCCAGCGCCAGCTCGGCGACGGGGACGATCTCGCCCTCGATCTGGCAGGTGGAGTTGGAGAAACGGAACTCCGTCATGTCCCGCAGCCGCGGAGCCTCGGCCCAGCCGGAGTCCGAGACCATGTTCTTCTTGTCGAGCGGGGCGCCGCAGGTGCTGCAACTGGTCCGCTCCGGCTCGTTCTGAGCCTTGCACCACTGACATTCGATCCTGTCCATCCGGGCAGGCCTTTCTGCTCGAGGGCCTTAACACCACCGGTCCTGCGCGGGGTCAGCGCAGCACCATCGAAACAGCGGGGAGAGTCGACCGGGCGCGAGAGCCACGGGAACGTCCAGCTCCCCCGGCGTCTCCGCAGTACCCGGATGTTCGGACACAGCGGCTGATACAGGCTGTGATCGTAGCGGAAGGCAGCTAGGCCCCTCCGGCTTATGCAGCCGGCGGTGCCGTCGGGGTGCCGCACTCCGCGCAGAACTTCGCCGTGGCGCTCAGGCTGGCATTGCAGTTCGTGCAGTGCTTCTGAGTCGGGGTGCCGCATTCCGGGCAGAACTTCGCGCCGACCTGGACCGGGCTCTGACAGTTTCCGCAGGCCATCGTGGGCGCGGCCGCAGGTGCCTCGGCCGCGGGCGCTGGCCTGCTGCTGCCGGCGCGGCCTGCTGCTGCTGGCGGGCCTGCGGCGGGGCAGCCTGCTGGGCTCCCGCAGCCGCCTGAGCGGCATAGCCCTGACCGCCGCCGGCGAATCCGGGGCCGGCCGGCGGCGGGCTGTACGGTGCCTGGCCCGGCGCCTGCATCATGTTGCCGGCCATGCCGACGCCCATGCCCATGAACATCGGCGAGACCGCGCCGCCGCCCTGGGCCATGCCCTCGCCGGCTCCCTGCAGCGCCTCAGCCTGCGCTGCCTGCAGGAATCCGCCGGCCAGCCGGCTGTAGGCAGTGTCGCCGGCCAGCTTCTTCAGTCGCTTGTTGTCGTCGTCGTCGAGGTTGACGTCGACGATTGCCGAGCCGGGTGAGGCTGATGCCGTAGTCGCCCAGCTCGTTGTTAGCAGCCTGGCAGCGACTGCGCCTCGATCTCGGGGCTGTGCATCGACAGGCCCAGGATCGGCCAGGCGCCGGACATCAGCTGGGTGGTCACCGTGGTGCGGGTGACCTTGAGCAGCTGCTGGGTAACCCAGGCGGTTACGGCCTGGTTGTTGGTCACGTCGACGGTGCCGACGAGGTTCAGGATCAGCTTGGTCGGGTCGTTGACCCGCAGCGAGTACTCGCCGAACGTGCGCAGCGTGACGATCAGGCCGGTCTGCGGGTCCTGAACCTCGTCCAGGCGTCCGCCGAACCGGTTGTTGGGGAACTCGCGCGTGCCGACGAAGTAGATCTCGGCTTTGAAGGCGTTCCCCCCGGAGGCCCAGTCCACGAACATGCCGAGGAAGGGGAGTTCCTTGGCGTCCAGCGTGTGCTGGCCGGGCGGCAGGATGCCCATGATCTGGCCCTGGCTCGTGAAGACGGCTACCGCATCCGGCTCGACGATCGCCCTGGAGAACTTGCGGATGTTCTGGTCGGGCCACTTGAAGACGATCTGGCCCTTGGACGTGTCGGGTGCTGCGATGAACTCGCGGCGAGCCTCGTTCAGAAGTCCCATCGGTGCTACTCCCCTGTTACCGGAAAATGTGACGCTCGCTGCCGCCCTGGTCACGCCTAACGGGATCATACTTCGGGGACTGCCAAATCAGGCTAGATCTGACGCCTCACCAGCCGCCCGGGGACGCTGATGCAGGAGGGGCCAGACGCCTGTCCCTCGCCAGGCCGCGTAGCGGGCAGATGTCTGCGCGTCCGAGCGCTCGTGCCGGTTGCCGCCCCCGCTGGGGCTTGGCTTTGGCGTTATCCACAGGCTGCCTGGTGCCCGCGGAATTGTCAGTGCCGGGCGGTATTATCGAATGTGTGATCGAGTGAGGGAACGGGCTGTTGTCCGGTGGCGGAGGGAGGCCGGCGGTGAGCGATCCTGGCTGGGACATTCCCGGGGTTGACCGCGCGGGCGCCGGGGCCGCGGCGGGTGGTCCGCTGACGGCGCGGCTTCCGCGGCCGGCTCCCGCGCGGCCGCTGCCGCCGGGCTCCGCGGAGTCCGGCGCCCGCGGCCCGAAGCGGCCGCGGAGGGGCGCGGCGGGTGGTGAGCGTGTCGGCGCTGGGCGGCCCGTCGGCGGGCGCGTTCGCGCGGCCGGCCAGCGCCGGCGGTCGGCCCGGTGACTCACCCGAGGGCGTCTCATCCGGCTCCGCGGCCCCTGACTCCGCCGCCCTGACCGCTGCCCTGATCCGTCGCGCCCGGGTCCCTGAGGCTCCGCCGCCCCTGACTCCGACGCCCCTGACTCCGCCGCTCCTGATCCGCCGCGCTGATTCCGCCTCGCCGTGGGTCCGCCGCGTCCGGGTCTGGCTCGTCCGGTCTGCCTCCGCCTCCGCCACCGCCGCTCACTGCGCCGGCGACTGCGGCGGAGGCGCTGGCGTGCGCTGTCGGGCGGCGCTGGAGTTCCTGGCTGGCGCGGACGCGTCGGAGTGGCCGGCCGGGTTGCAGGCCGATTGCCTGCGGGCGCTGGCGGTGGCGGAGTCGCGGCAGACGGCGGTGCATGCGCGGGTGCTGGCCGCGTTCTGCCGTGCCGGGCGGCGGCCTGAACCGGCGACGGGCACCGGTCGGCGCGGATGTGGCTGTCGTGGCAGACCCAGTCGACGGCCCGGTCCGCCGCCGCGAAAGTCGCGTGGAAGAACCGGCTGGCCGGCCACCCGGTGCTGGCCGCGGCGCTGGCCGCCGGGACGATCTCGGTGTCGTGGGCGGCCGCAGTTCGCCGCCTGGACCGGCGACCTCCCCGGCGACGTGCGGCGACCAGGCCGACGCGGACTTCCTGGCCGGCGCCGGGCGGGGCGCGGACCTGGGCACCCTGGCCGGCCTGGCCGAGGACCTGCGGCGGCGTCCACGCCGGCCCCGACGACCGACGGCGAGAACGGGTTCGCGGACCGGGCGGTCCGGGTCGCGGCGACGTTCGGCGGCGCCGGGCGGCTGGAGGGGGACCTGACCGCCCGCTGCGCCGCCGCCCTCACCGCGGTGCTGGACTCCCTGTCGGTGCCGGCCGGGCCCGAGGACACCCGCACGCATCGTCCAGCGGCAGCACGACGCGCTCGAGGAAGCGTGCACCCGGCTGATCGCCGCCGGGATGCTGCCGCAGCGGGCCGGGCAGCCGGTCCGCCTCGAACTCGACATCACCCTGGACGAGCTCGCCGCCAACACCGGCGGGCTGGGCTGCGACGCGCTGATCCAGCCCGTCATCACCGGCCACGCCGACTACGACCGGCTGGAGCAACTGCCTCACCGACGACGGACCTTCCGCAGCCAGGCTCGCCGCCCGCTGCGCCGGCGACCGAGAACGACGCCCGGTACGGCATCCTGCTCGAACTGGCCACCGCGGTCCTGTCCGGCCCGGCACGGCCACGCCGCCGCGCTGCGCCGCAAGCTGGCCGGCGGCCCCGCCGTCCCCGTGACCCTGCCGCTGGACATCCCCGGCGTGTTCGACACCATCCCCGTGCACCTGCGCCGCGCCGTCCGCAAGCGCGACCGGCACTGCCGGTTCCCCGGCTGCGACCAGCCCGTCGCCGCCTGCGACGTCCACCACCTCGTGCACCGCAAAGACGGCGGCCGGCACGCCCTGACCAACCTGCTGCTCCTGTGCCGGTTCCACCACCTCATCGCCATCCACCGGTGGGGCTGGACGATCACCCTGCACGCCGACGGCACCACCACCGCCGATCAGCCCCGACGGCGCCAAGACCCTGCACAGCCACGCACCCCCCA